>NZ_FYED01000027.1 GCF_900187565.1 Pseudomonas sp. Irchel 3A7
AAAACAAAACCCCTACCTGCATACGCAGATAGGGGTTTCGGAATTTAATCTTGACGATGACCTACTCTCACATGGGGAAACCCCACACTACCATCGGCGATGCATCGTTTCACTTCTGAGTTCGGGATGGGATCAGGTGGTTCCAATGCTCTATGGTCGTCAAGAAATTCTTGAGCTGACGCGTCTAACGACGTTCCAGCGAATTGGGTATGCGATAGTTTGTGTGTTTGCGAACTTTCGGTTCATTGCGTCTTCACACACCGCAATCTGGTCTCTTTCGTCTTTTCAACTCGGAGTATCAAATTGCTTGGGTGTTATATGGTCAAGCCTCACGGGCAATTAGTATCGGTTAGCTCAACGCCTCACAGCGCTTACACACCCGACCTATCAACGTCGTAGTCTTCGACGGCCCTTCAGGGAGCTCAAGGCTCCAGTGAGATCTCATCTTGAGGCTAGTTTCCCGCTTAGATGCTTTCAGCGGTTATCTATTCCGAACATAGCTACCCGGCAATGCCACTGGCGTGACAACCGGAACACCAGAGGTTCGTCCACTCCGGTCCTCTCGTACTAGGAGCAGCCCCTCTCAAATCTCAAACGTCCACGGCAGATAGGGACCGAACTGTCTCACGACGTTCTAAACCCAGCTCGCGTACCACTTTAAATGGCGAACAGCCATACCCTTGGGACCGGCTTCAGCCCCAGGATGTGATGAGCCGACATCGAGGTGCCAAACACCGCCGTCGATATGAACTCTTGGGCGGTATCAGCCTGTTATCCCCGGAGTACCTTTTATCCGTTGAGCGATGGCCCTTCCATACAGAACCACCGGATCACTAAGACCTACTTTCGTACCTGCTCGACGTGTCTGTCTCGCAGTCAAGCGCGCTTTTGCCTTTATACTCTACGACCGATTTCCGACCGGTCTGAGCGCACCTTCGTACTCCTCCGTTACTCTTTAGGAGGAGACCGCCCCAGTCAAACTACCCACCATACACTGTCCTCGATCCGGATAACGGACCTGAGTTAGAACCTCAAAGTTGCCAGGGTGGTATTTCAAGGATGGCTCCACGCGAACTGGCGTCCACGCTTCAAAGCCTCCCACCTATCCTACACAAGCAAATTCAAAGTCCAGTGCAAAGCTATAGTAAAGGTTCACGGGGTCTTTCCGTCTAGCCGCGGATACACTGCATCTTCACAGCGATTTCAATTTCACTGAGTCTCGGGTGGAGACAGCGCCGCCATCGTTACGCCATTCGTGCAGGTCGGAACTTACCCGACAAGGAATTTCGCTACCTTAGGACCGTTATAGTTACGGCCGCCGTTTACCGGGGCTTCGATCAAGAGCTTCGCGTTAGCTAACCCCATCAATTAACCTTCCGGCACCGGGCAGGCGTCACACCCTATACGTCCACTTTCGTGTTTGCAGAGTGCTGTGTTTTTAATAAACAGTCGCAGCGGCCTGGTATCTTCGACCGGCGTGGGCTTACGCAGCAAGTGCTTCACCCTCACCGGCGCACCTTCTCCCGAAGTTACGGTGCCATTTTGCCTAGTTCCTTCACCCGAGTTCTCTCAAGCGCCTTGGTATTCTCTACCCAACCACCTGTGTCGGTTTGGGGTACGGTTCCTGGTTATCTGAAGCTTAGAAGCTTTTCTTGGAAGCATGGCATCAACCACTTCGTCACCCAAAGGGTAACTCGTCATCAGCTCTCGGCCTTGAAACCCCGGATTTACCTAAGATTTCAGCCTACCACCTTAAACTTGGACAACCAACGCCAAGCTGGCCTAGCCTTCTCCGTCCCTCCATCGCAATAACCAGAAGTACAGGAATATTAACCTGTTTTCCATCGACTACGCTTTTCAGCCTCGCCTTAGGGACCGACTAACCCTGCGTCGATTAACGTTGCGCAGGAAACCTTGGTCTTTCGGCGTGGGTGTTTTTCACACCCATTGTCGTTACTCATGTCAGCATTCGCACTTCTGATACCTCCAGCAAGCTTCTCAACTCACCTTCACAGGCTTACAGAACGCTCCTCTACCGCATCATCCGAAGATGATACCCGTAGCTTCGGTGTATGGTTTGAGCCCCGTTACATCTTCCGCGCAGGCCGACTCGACTAGTGAGCTATTACGCTTTCTTTAAAGGGTGGCTGCTTCTAAGCCAACCTCCTAGCTGTCTAAGCCTTCCCACATCGTTTCCCACTTAACCATAACTTTGGGACCTTAGCTGACGGTCTGGGTTGTTTCCCTTTTCACGACGGACGTTAGCACCCGCCGTGTGTCTCCCATGCTCGGCACTTGTAGGTATTCGGAGTTTGCATCGGTTTGGTAAGTCGGGATGACCCCCTAGCCGAAACAGTGCTCTACCCCCTACAGTGATACATGAGGCGCTACCTAAATAGCTTTCGAGGAGAACCAGCTATCTCCGAGCTTGATTAGCCTTTCACTCCGATCCACAGGTCATCCGCTAACTTTTCAACGGTAGTCGGTTCGGTCCTCCAGTCAGTGTTACCTAACCTTCAACCTGCCCATGGATAGATCGCCCGGTTTCGGGTCTATTCCCAGCGACTAGACGCCCTATTAAGACTCGCTTTCGCTACGCCTCCCCTATTCGGTTAAGCTCGCCACTGAAAATAAGTCGCTGACCCATTATACAAAAGGTACGCAGTCACCTAACAAAGTAGGCTCCCACTGCTTGTACGCATACGGTTTCAGGATCTATTTCACTCCCCTCTCCGGGGTTCTTTTCGCCTTTCCCTCACGGTACTAGTTCACTATCGGTCAGTCAGTAGTATTTAGCCTTGGAGGATGGTCCCCCCATATTCAGACAAAGTTTCTCGTGCTCCGTCCTACTCGATTTCATGACCAAGAGATTTTCGCGTACAGGGCTATCACCCACTATGGCCGCACTTTCCAGAGCGTTCCGCTAATCTCAAAGCCACTTAAGGGCTAGTCCCCGTTCGCTCGCCACTACTAAGGGAATCTCGGTTGATTTCTTTTCCTCAGGGTACTTAGATGTTTCAGTTCCCCTGGTTCGCCTCTTGCACCTATGTATTCAGTACAAGATAACCATCTTATGATGGCTGGGTTCCCCCATTCAGACATCTCCGGATCAAAGTCTGTTTGCCGACTCCCCGAAGCTTTTCGCAGGCTACCACGTCTTTCATCGCCTCTGACTGCCAAGGCATCCACCGTATGCGCTTCTTCACTTGACCATATAACCCCAAGCAATCTGGTTATACTGTGAAGACGACATTCGCCGAAAATTCGCATTGCTCTAAGAGCAACTCACAAATTTTACCTTAGCCTGATCCGTTACCAGTGAAAGTAACGTTCAGTCTATCTTTCTATCACATACCCAAATTTTTAAAGAACGATCCAGTCAAAGACTAGAAATCAACATTCACCATCGTTCGATGGAATGCTCATTTCTAAGCTTTATACGTCAGAAGCAGTAGTGGTGGAGCCAAGCGGGATCGAACCGCTGACCTCCTGCGTGCAAGGCAGGCGCTCTCCCAGCTGAGCTATGGCCCCGTATTTCTACAGGCGTTTCCCACACAAAATTGGTGGGTCTGGGCAGATTCGAACTGCCGACCTCACCCTTATCAGGGGTGCGCTCTAACCAACTGAGCTACAGACCCAATTTCGGGCTGCTTCTATCGTCTTCTTCAATGAATCAAGCAATTCGTGTGGGAGCTCATGGTGCAGCTGAGTCGTCGATTAAGGAGGTGATCCAGCCGCAGGTTCCCCTACGGCTACCTTGTTACGACTTCACCCCAGTCATGAATCACACCGTGGTAACCGTCCTCCCGAAGGTTAGACTAGCTACTTCTGGTGCAACCCACTCCCATGGTGTGACGGGCGGTGTGTACAAGGCCCGGGAACGTATTCACCGCGACATTCTGATTCGCGATTACTAGCGATTCCGACTTCACGCAGTCGAGTTGCAGACTGCGATCCGGACTACGATCGGTTTTATGGGATTAGCTCCACCTCGCGGCTTGGCAACCCTCTGTACCGACCATTGTAGCACGTGTGTAGCCCAGGCCGTAAGGGCCATGATGACTTGACGTCATCCCCACCTTCCTCCGGTTTGTCACCGGCAGTCTCCTTAGAGTGCCCACCATAACGTGCTGGTAACTAAGGACAAGGGTTGCGCTCGTTACGGGACTTAACCCAACATCTCACGACACGAGCTGACGACAGCCATGCAGCACCTGTCTCAATGTTCCCGAAGGCACCAATCCATCTCTGGAAAGTTCATTGGATGTCAAGGCCTGGTAAGGTTCTTCGCGTTGCTTCGAATTAAACCACATGCTCCACCGCTTGTGCGGGCCCCCGTCAATTCATTTGAGTTTTAACCTTGCGGCCGTACTCCCCAGGCGGTCAACTTAATGCGTTAGCTGCGCCACTAAGAGCTCAAGGCTCCCAACGGCTAGTTGACATCGTTTACGGCGTGGACTACCAGGGTATCTAATCCTGTTTGCTCCCCACGCTTTCGCACCTCAGTGTCAGTATCAGTCCAGGTGGTCGCCTTCGCCACTGGTGTTCCTTCCTATATCTACGCATTTCACCGCTACACAGGAAATTCCACCACCCTCTACCATACTCTAGCTTGTCAGTTTTGAATGCAGTTCCCAGGTTGAGCCCGGGGCTTTCACATCCAACTTAACAAACCACCTACGCGCGCTTTACGCCCAGTAATTCCGATTAACGCTTGCACCCTCTGTATTACCGCGGCTGCTGGCACAGAGTTAGCCGGTGCTTATTCTGTCGGTAACGTCAAAATTGCAGAGTATTAATCTACAACCCTTCCTCCCAACTTAAAGTGCTTTACAATCCGAAGACCTTCTTCACACACGCGGCATGGCTGGATCAGGCTTTCGCCCATTGTCCAATATTCCCCACTGCTGCCTCCCGTAGGAGTCTGGACCGTGTCTCAGTTCCAGTGTGACTGATCATCCTCTCAGACCAGTTACGGATCGTCGCCTTGGTGAGCCATTACCTCACCAACTAGCTAATCCGACCTAGGCTCATCTGATAGCGCAAGGCCCGAAGGTCCCCTGCTTTCTCCCGTAGGACGTATGCGGTATTAGCGTTCCTTTCGAAACGTTGTCCCCCACTACCAGGCAGATTCCTAGGCATTACTCACCCGTCCGCCGCTGAATCAGAGAGCAAGCTCTCTTCATCCGCTCGACTTGCATGTGTTAGGCCTGCCGCCAGCGTTCAATCTGAGCCATGATCAAACTCTTCAGTTCAAACATCTTTGGGTTTTGAGAAAACCCTAAACTTGGCTCAGCAATCGTTGGTTACATCTTTGATTTCTCGCGGAGTAACTTGTGATGCTGATAATCTGTTGACTAGCAGTCTGATACCACAAGCACCCACACGAATTGCTTGATTCAGTTGTTAAAGAGCGGTTGGTTAAGAGCTTTCG
>NZ_FYED01000026.1 GCF_900187565.1 Pseudomonas sp. Irchel 3A7
CTGGAGCACGATCTACATCACAGGCAAAAAGCCTAAGGAGCTGCACGGCTTCCAAGTCCCTCCCTCGATGATCAGTCGAGAACTATCGCTCCTGATGGAGCGATAGTCGAGATACAAGGAGCTGCCGAAGGCTGCGATCTTTTTGGATTCTCGGACAAATGCTGAAATAAGATCTTCCTCCGCTTGCGCCGCCCCCTCCTGCTCACTAACGTAGCGACTTTATTGCGCTACCACCCCCGCAGGAGCTTTGCCATGGCCTCGCCAGCCCTTACACATTTTCTACCCCGGTTCGGCGTTGCCGCAGCAGTGGCGGGGGTTTTAAGCCTGACCGGTTGTCAGAGCTTCAATGCCCAGGACACCCTGCCGCCCACAGTGGGCGTACAACCGTTAAAGGGGCTGGCACAGAACGTTTCGGTGCGCCGCAATGCCATGGGCATGCCGTTGATCGAAAGCAGCACGTTCCACGATGCGCTGTTTACCCTCGGTTACGTGCACGCCAGCGACCGCATCACGCAAATGGTTACGCTGCGTTTGCTGGCCCAGGGGCGCCTGGCCGAAATGCACGGTTCGGACCTGCTGGATGCCGACCGCTACATGCGTGCAGTCAACCTGAAGAAAAGCGCCGCTGAGTTGTACAAGGCGTCTTCGCCACGCCTCAAGCGCTTCTTTGAAGTCTACGCCCGCGGGGTAAATGCTTACCTGTTCCGCTACCGCGACAAACTGCCGGCCGACCTCACCGCCAGCGGTTACAAGCCTGAATACTGGAAGCCGGAAGATTCGGCGCTGATTTTCTGCCTGCTGAACTTCAGCCAGTCGGCCAACCTGCCCGAAGAGATTTCCACGCTGGTGCTGGCCCAAACGGTGACCACCGACAAGTTGCCGTGGCTGACGCCTTCAGCGCCTGACGAAAAACTGCCGTTGGCCGAAAGCGAAAAGCTGCAAGGCTTAAAGCTCAACGGACAACTACCGGGCCTGGTGGAGATCAGCAAAGCCACAGGACAACTCTCTGACCTGAATCTGCTGGGCGCCACTTCCTCGAACAACTGGGCCATTGCCCCGCAACGCAGCCGCAGCGGTAAAAGCCTGTTGGCCAGCGACAGTCATGGCCCGATGGGCGTGCCGTCGTTGTTCAGCTACGTACAGATTCGCGCACCGAAGTACCAGGCCTCCGGTGTGACCATCGCCGGCTTGCCGATGGTGCTGGGCGGGTTCAACGGCAAAGTGGCGTGGAGCATGACCACGGTCATGGGCGACAACCAGGACCTGTTCCTGGAGAAAATCAAACGCCAGGGCAATGGCCTTGCCTATGAATCCAATGGCAAATGGACGCCTGCGATCGTGCGCAACGAAACCTATTTCGTCAAAGGCCAGCGGCCGATTCGCGAAGCGGTGTACGAAACCCGCCATGGCCCGCTGCTCAACAGCGCCCAGGGTCTGGCCCAGGGCAGCGGTTTCGGCCTGGCCCTGCAGACGCCGAACTTCACCGACGACAAAACCCTGGACGCGTTTTTTGACCTGTCCCGTGCACAGAACGTCGAGAAGGCCTCGGATGCCAGCCGCGAGATCCGCGCCATCGCCTTGAACCTGGTGTTTGCCGACGCCAGCAATATCGGTTGGCAGGTCACCGGCCGCTACCCGAACCGCCGCGAAGGCGAAGGTCTGCTGCCCTCACCGGGCTGGGAAGGACGCTACGATTGGGACGGTTACGCCGACCCGATGCTGCACCCCTACGATCAGGACCCGGCGCAAGGCTGGCTCGGCACCGCCAATCAGCGGGTCATTCCCCATGGCTATGGCATGCAACTGTCCAATTCCTGGTCGGCGCCTGAACGTGGCGAACGCCTGGCCGAACTGGCCGGCGCGGGTAAACATGACACCCGCAGCCTGATTGCCATGCAGTACGACCAGACCACCACATTCGCCGCCAAACTGAAAAAGATGTTCGAAGCGCCAGGCATGGCTCAACCGCTCAAGCAGGCCATCGAAGCGCTGCCGGTTGCCGATCGCGGCAAGGCGCACGAAGCCTATACCCGGTTGATGGCGTTCGACGGCAAACTCAGCCCGACCTCTGCCGACGCGGCAATCTACGAGCTGTTCCTGCAAGAAAGCACCAAACAGATCTTCCTCGACGAACTGGGGCCGGAAAGTGGCCCGGCGTGGAAAGCCTTCATCGCCAATGGCAAGTTGTCATACGCCGCACAGGCCGATCACTTGCTGGGGCGCGAGGACAGTCCATTCTGGGATGACGCGCGCACCGCGCAGAAGGAAGACAAGCCGGCCATCCTCGCACGCAGCCTGGCCGCGGCGATCAGCGCCGGCGACAGTCAGTTGGGCGGCGATCACAAGGCCTGGCAGTGGGGCAAACTGCACCGCTACGAATGGAAGAACAGCAGTGGCCAGACCGTGCGCGGTCCGCTGCCGGCCGGCGGCGATCACACCACGCTCAACACCGCCGCGTTCGCCTGGGGCCAGGATTTCAATACCACGCTGGTACCGGCCATGCGCTTTATCGTCGACTTCGGCCAAGCCGAACCGCTGACAGGCCAGCTCGCCACCGGCCAGTCCGGCAACCCGGCCAGCCCGAACTACCTGAACAGCATCGACCCATGGGTCAAGGGGCAATACATGAGCTTGCCGATGCAACCGCAGAACTTTGACCGGGTATACGGAACCAAGCGATTGACCCTGACACCGGGTAAATAAATATCGCCGCCTATCTCTGTGGGTGCGAACCTGCTCTCGAAGGGGCCAAGCCAGTCAACATTTAAAGTGACTGACACACCGCTTTCGCGAGCAGGCTCGCTCCCACATTGATTTGATGTTCATCCTCGAAAAAATCGATAGAACTTCTCGCCTCGCGCGAACCTCATAGCTAACAAGTGCCTCCAGTTGGGCAACAACATGGATCTTGTTATCGCGCGTCCCGAAGGTTTGTACTGTCCCGCGGGGGATTTCTATATCGACCCGTGGCGCCCGGTCGAGCGTTCGGTCATCACCCACGCCCATGGCGACCATGCGCGCAGCGGTAACCGGCATTATCTGGCGGCGACGCCCGGCGAAGGGATTCTGCGCGCGCGATTGGGACAGGACATCAATCTGCAAACGCTGCCCTATGGCCAACGCTTGCTGCACCACGGCGTCACCTTGAGCTTTCACCCCGCCGGCCACGTACTCGGCTCGGCCCAGATACGCCTGGAATACGGCGGTGAAGTCTGGGTCGCTTCCGGTGATTACAAAATCGAGCCCGACGGTACCTGCGCGCCGTTCGAGCCGGTGCGTTGCCACACGTTTATCACCGAATCGACCTTCGGCCTGCCGATCTATCGCTGGCAACCCCAGGCGCAGGTCTTCGCCGAAATCAATCAGTGGTGGCAAGCCAATGCTGGCGAAGACAAGACCAGCGTGCTGTTCTGCTACGCCTTCGGCAAGGCCCAGCGCATCCTCCACGGCATCGACGCCAGCCTCGGCCCGATCCTGGCCCATGGTGCGGTTGAGCCACTGAACCGTGTTTATCGCGAGAGCGGCGTCTACCTGCCGCCGACGCTGTATGCCGGCGACGTCAAAAAGAGTGACCCGATCATGCGCAAGGCGCTGGTCATCGCCCCACCCTCGGCTGGCGGCAGTACCTGGATGCGCCGCTTCGGCGATTACAGCGACGGTTTCGCCAGCGGCTGGATGCGTCTGCGCGGTACCCGTCGGCGGCGCGGCGTGGATCGTGGTTTCGTGCTGTCCGATCACGCTGACTGGCCCGGCCTGCTCTGGGCCATCGAGCAGACCGGTGCCGAACGGGTGATGGTCACCCACGGCTCTGTCGCGGTGCTGGTGCGCCACCTGCGCGAAAAAGGCCTCGACGCCCAAAGTTTCAATACCGAGTACGGCGATGACGAAGAAGAACCTCAAACCACTGAACCCGAGCACGTCGAGGTACTGCCATGAGGGCTTTCGCCGAGTTGTACGCCGAACTCGATGCCACGACATCGAGCAACGCCAAACTGGCGGCCATGCAACAGTACTTTTCCCAGGCCGCCCCGGAAGATGCCGCATGGGCGGTGTATTTTCTGTCCGGAGGAAGGCCCAGGCAGTTGGTCCCGGTGCGCATCCTGCGGGAACTGGCGGTGGCGTATTCAGGCCTGTCGCCGTGGTTGTTCGACGAGAGTTATCAGGCCGTGGGCGATCTGGCGGAAACCATATCGCTGGTGCTGCCCGAAGCGCCGCACACGTCCACTGACGGACTGGCGGTATGGATTGAAGACAAACTGCTGCCATTGCGCGGCGAATCGCCCGAGGTGCTGGCCGAACAGCTCCCCAGGCTCTGGTCGCAACTGGACCGCGCCAGCCTGATGCTCTGCATCAAATTGATCACCGGCAGTTTCCGCGTCGGCGTCTCCAAGTTGCTGGTAACCCGCGCACTCGCCGCCATGGCTCATCTGGACAGCAAACGCGTGGCGCAACGCCTGGTGGGTTACACCGACCTGTCCAACCGTCCGAGCGCGGCCAGTTACTTGAAGTTGATCGCCACAGAATCAACCGACGAGCATGCCCAGCGCGGTGGCCAGCCGTATCCGTTTTTTCTCGCCCATGCCTTGGCGCAACCGGTCGAACAATTCGAAGCACTGCTCGGCCCGGCCAGCCATTGGCAAGTGGAATGGAAATGGGATGGCATCCGCGCCCAAGTGGTCAAGCGCGCCGGGCGACTGTGGATCTGGTCGCGGGGTGAAGAATTGGTCACCGAGCGTTTTCCCGAACTGGAGAGCCTGGTCCACTGCCTGCCCGATGGTACGGTGATCGACGGGGAAATCGTGGCCTGGAAAGCCGATCACCCTGGAACCGAGGACGCCTTCAACCCTCAATCGCCGTCATCACCCGCCGTGCAACCTTTCGCCTTGCTGCAGCAACGGATCGGCCGCAAAACCCTGAGTAAAAAGATCCTGAGCGATGTGCCAGTGGTCATCCTCGCCTACGACTTGCTGGAATGGGCCGGCGAAGACTGGCGCAACCAGCCGCAGGCCCGGCGTCGCGCGCAACTGGAACAGGTCATCGCCCACAGCAACCACCCGGTGTTGCTCGCTTCGCCGTTGCTCACCGGCGATGACTGGTTCGACCTCGCCCGGCAACGCGAAGCGTCTCGCCGACTGGGGGTCGAAGGCATGATGCTCAAGGCCCGTGATGCACTCTATGGCGTTGGCCGGACCAAGGATGTGGGCGTCTGGTGGAAATGGAAAGTCGACCCGTTCAGTGTCGACGCAGTGCTCATTTATGCGCAACGCGGTCACGGACGCCGGGCCAGTCTTTACAGCGATTACACCTTCGCCGTGTGGGACGGCCCGCCCGACGCCAGCGCACGCGCGCTGGTGCCGTTCGCCAAGGCTTATTCGGGGCTGACCGATGAAGAGATGCGCCAGGTCGACAATATTGTGCGCAAGACCACGGTGGAGAAGTTCGGCCCGGTGATCAGCGTCAAACCGAGCCTGGTGTTTGAACTGGGGTTCGAGGGGATTGCCTTGTCCAAGCGGCACAAGAGCGGGATTGCGGTGAGGTTTCCGCGGATGTTGCGCTGGCGGCAGGATAAAACCGTCGAGGAAGCGGACAACCTGGCGACCTTGCAAAATTTGCTCGGCTGACGAGCCCTTGTGGCGTGGGGTTATCTGTGGCGAGGGGATTTATCCCCGTTGGGTTGCGCAGCAACCCCCAAATCTCAGTGTGGTCACAAAGGCTGGGACTGCTTCGCAGTCCAACGGGGATAAATCCCCTCGCCACAAGCAAGCTCCCTCGCCACAGGGATTTGCGACTGCCTGATCCATATCAGTGCAGGCTTTCCACCGCGCCCGTTTTCGTGCACTAATCCCATCCGGCAATTTCCCGAAAACCTTTTAAACGCTTGTTCGGCACTCTGGTTCGGAAATTGCTACTTTCATTAGGTCTTACGCTTACCAGTAACAATAATTCTGCGCCACAAGCGCTCATATTGGTTCTTAGGGATTGAATAATGAAAAAAGCATTGCTGACCCTTTCTGCACTGGCATTGTGCGTCGCTGCTGGCTCTGCGCTGGCAAAGGAATACAAGGAATTGCGTTTCGGCGTTGACCCTTCCTACGCACCGTTCGAGTCGAAAGCGGCCGACGGCAGCCTGGTGGGCTTCGACATCGATCTGGGCAACGCAATCTGCGCCGAGCTGAAGGTCAAGTGCAAATGGGTCGAAAGCGATTTCGACGGCATGATTCCGGGCCTCAAGGCCAATAAATTCGACGGCGTGATCTCTTCGATGACCGTCACCCCGGCCCGCGAAAAAGTCATCGACTTCTCCAGCGAACTGTTCTCCGGCCCAACCGCCTACGTGTTCAAGAAAGGTTCCGGCCTGACCGCAGACGTCGCCTCGCTGAAGGGCAAGACCGTAGGCTACGAGCAAGGCACCATCCAGGAAGCCTATGCCAAAGCCGTGCTGGACAAGGCGGGCGTGAAAACCCAGGCCTATCAGAACCAGGACCAGGTGTATTCGGACCTGACTTCCGGTCGTCTCGATGCCGCGATCCAGGACATGCTGCAAGCCGAACTGGGCTTTCTGAAGTCGCCAAAAGGCGAAGGCTACGAAGTCAGCCAACCGGTCGACAGCGAACTGCTGCCATCCAAGACGGCGATCGGTATTAAGAAAGGTAACACCGAGCTGAAAGCGCTTTTGGATAAAGGTATCAAAGCGTTACACGATGATGGCACCTACGCCACCATTCAGAAGAAACACTTTGGCGATCTGAATCTGTACAGCGGCAAATAATGCCCGGCGCCCATCTCGCGATGGGCGCTTTTTTCATCCGATCAGGTTGCTGATTTATGTTCGAAAACCTCCTGCAAAATCTGGGGCTCTCAGCCTTCAGCCTCCAGGGCTTCGGTCCGTTGCTGATGCAAGGCACCTGGATGACCATCAAATTATCGGCGATGTCGCTGCTGGTGGCCGTGTTGCTCGGTCTGCTCGGCGCCAGTGCCAAACTGTCGAAAGTCAAATTGCTGCGCCTGCCTGCCCAGTGCTACACCACGCTGATTCGCGGGGTGCCGGATCTGGTACTGATGCTGCTGATCTTCTACAGCCTGCAAACCTGGCTGACATCGCTCACCGACTACATGGAATGGGAATACATCGAGATTGACCCGTTCAGCGCCGGCGTACTTACCCTGGGCTTCATCTATGGCGCGTACTTCACCGAAACCTTCCGTGGGGCCATCCTCTCAGTGCCTCGCGGCCAGGTCGAAGCGGCCACCGCCTACGGACTCAAACGCGGCCAGCGGTTCCGCATCGTGGTGTTCCCGCAAATGATGCGCTTTGCCTTGCCGGGTATCGGCAACAACTGGATGGTCATGCTCAAGGCAACCGCGCTGGTGTCGATCATTGGCCTGGCCGACCTGGTCAAGGCCGCCCAGGATGCGGGTAAAAGCAGCTATCAACTGTTCTACTTCCTGGTACTCGCCGCCCTGATCTACCTGGTGATCACCAGTGCCTCCAACATCATTCTGCGCTGGCTCGAACGCCGCTACGCTGCCGGTACACGGGAGGCCGTACGATGATCGAACTCCTGCAGGAATACTGGAGAGCCTTCCTTTACACCGACGGTCAGAACATCACCGGCCTGGCCATGACCCTGTGGCTGCTGAGCGCTTCGATTTTCATCGGCTTCATCGTATCGATTCCGCTGTCCATCGCCCGGGTTTCACCGAACGTCCTGATTCGCTGGCCGGTGCAGTTCTACACCTACCTGTTCCGTGGCACGCCGCTGTATATCCAGCTGCTGATCTGCTACACCGGGATCTACAGCCTGGCCTCGGTGCGTGAGCAACCGCTGCTCGACAGCTTTTTCCGCGATGCGATGAATTGCACCATCCTGGCCTTCGCCCTGAACACCTGCGCCTACACCACGGAGATTTTCGCCGGGGCGATCCGCAGCATGGCCCACGGTGAAGTCGAAGCGGCCAAGGCCTACGGCCTGACCGGCTGGAAGTTGTATGCCTACGTGATCATGCCTTCGGCCCTGCGTCGCTCGTTGCCGTATTACAGCAACGAAGTGATTCTGATGCTGCATTCGACCACCGTGGCGTTCACCGCGACCATCCCTGATGTGCTGAAAGTCGCGCGGGATGCCAACTCGGCAACCTTCCTGACCTTCCAGTCGTTCGGCATCGCCGCGCTGATCTACCTGACCGTCACCTTTGCGCTGGTCGGCCTGTTCCGTCTTGCCGAACGCCGATGGCTGGCCTTCCTCGGGCCGACCCACTAGGGCTCAACACTGCTTCAGGAAACAAGAGATGCGCCACCAGATTCATGACCTGCAGTCTCCCCTGCCGGGGACCGCACGCCAGATCCACAGCTTCCACTTCGGCCCGACCTCGGCCCGAGGCAAGATCTACATCCAGTCGTCCCTGCACGCCGATGAAATGCCCGGCATGCTGGTGGCCTGGCACCTCAAGCAACGCCTGGCGGAGCTGGAAGCCGCCGGCTGCCTGCGCAGCGAAATTGTCCTGGTACCGGTCGCCAACCCGGTCGGCCTGGAACAAGTGCTGATGGATGTACCGCTGGGCCGCTACGAGCTGGAAAGCGGGCAGAACTTCAACCGCTGGTTCGTCGACTTGAGCGAAGAGGTCGGCAACGACATCGAAGGTCAACTCGGCGAAAATCCGCAACGCAACCTCCATCTGATCCGCAACAGCCTGCGTCAAGCACTGGCACGCCAGACCGCCAGCACCCAGTTGCAATCCCAGCGCCTGACCCTGCAGCGGCTGGCCTGCGATGCCGACATGGTGCTGGACCTGCATTGCGATTTCGAAGCGGTCGCGCACCTGTACACCACGCCCGAAGCCTGGCCGCAGGTCGAGCCGCTGGCGCGCTACATCGGTTCCGAAGCCAGCCTGCTGGCCACCGATTCCGGCGGTCAGTCGTTCGACGAATGCTTCACCCTGCTCTGGTGGCAATTGAAGGAGCGCTTCGGCGAGCACTTCGATATTCCACTGGGCAGTTTTTCGGTCACCGTCGAACTGCGTGGCCAGGGCGACGTCAATCACCCACTGGCCAGCCTCGACTGCCAGGCGATCATCGACTACCTGATTCACTTCGGTGCGATTGCCGGCGAACCGGCGCCCCTGCCCGACCTGCCCTACCCGGCCACGCCGCTGGCCGGTGTCGAACCTGTGGCCACGCCGGCCGGCGGCCTGCTGGTGTTCACCGCACTGCCGGGGGAATACCTGGAAGCCGGGCAACTGATCGCCGAAATCATTGACCCGATCTCCGACCGTGTCACACCGGTCCATTGCACCGCCGCCGGGTTGATGTACGCCCGTTCGCTGCGCCGCATGGCCACCGCCGGCATGGTGATCGCCCACGTCGCGGGCGCCGAAGCCTATCGCAGCGGCTACCTACTTTCGCCTTGAGGATGCTTGTTCCATGTACAAACTGACCATTGAAGGCCTGCATAAAAGCTATGGCGATCATGAGGTGCTCAAAGGCGTTTCGCTCAAGGCCAACACCGGCGACGTCATCAGCCTGATCGGCGCCAGCGGCTCGGGCAAAAGTACCTTTCTGCGTTGCATCAACTTTCTCGAACAGCCCAACGACGGCGCCATGAGCCTCGACGGCCAGGCGATTCGCATGGCCAAGGATCGCCATGGCATGCATGTCGCCGATCCCGATGAACTGCAAAGGATCCGCACCCGTCTGGCCATGGTGTTCCAGCACTTCAACCTGTGGAGCCACATGACCGTGCTGGAAAACATCACCATGGCCCCGCGCCGGGTGTTGGGCTGCAGCAAGCAGGAAGCCGAAGACCGTGCCCGCCGCTATCTGGACAAGGTCGGGTTGCCGGCACGGGTGGCCGATCAGTACCCGGCGTTCCTCTCCGGCGGTCAGCAGCAACGCGTGGCGATTGCCCGGGCGCTGGCCATGGAACCGGAAGTCATGCTGTTCGACGAACCGACCTCGGCGCTCGACCCGGAGCTGGTGGGCGAAGTGCTCAAGGTGATCCAGGGCCTCGCCGAAGAAGGCCGGACCATGATCATGGTCACCCACGAAATGAGCTTCGCACGCAAAGTATCGAGCCAGGTGCTGTTTCTGCACCAAGGCCTGGTGGAAGAAGAAGGCGCACCGGAAGACGTGCTGGGCAATCCGAAGAGTGAACGCCTGAAGCAATTCCTGAGCGGTAACCTCAAGTAACCGCCCCGTCCCCCTGTAGGAGCGAAGCTTGCTCGCGAAGGTGTGTCAGGCACCACGGTGTCGACTGACACACCTTCGCGAGCAAGCTTCGCTCCTACAGGCTTTGGGTGTCGTTCAAGAATTCAAAACCTACCGCGATTAAACTTGTTCACTCGCACTGCGGTCACTGAAAGAACACTTTCAGAGCGCACACGCCCGCATGGGTACCTCCCCAGACTACGCAAAACACTGGTTCATCGCTCGCGGCTGGAAGCCGTTCGTCTTTCAGAAACAGGTGTGGGCAGCGGTAAAACAAGGCCAGTCCGGTTTACTGAACGCCAGCACCGGCGCCGGTAAAACTTACGCCGTCTGGTTTGCCGCGCTCAATCGTTTTGCTCGTTACACGTCTCGGGTTGAAAAACCCCGCAAGCGCAATCCCATCGCCGAACCGCTGGCAGTGTTGTGGATAACCCCCATGCGCGCCCTTGCCGCTGACACCGCTCGGGCGCTGGAAGCGCCGCTACACGACTTGCAGATTCCCTGGACTGTCGGCCTGCGCACCGGCGACACCGGCAACAGCGAACGGGCGCGCCAAACTCGTCGACTGCCAACTACCCTCATTACCACCCCGGAAAGCCTGACCCTGATGCTCGCCCGCGCCGACGCGCAAACCGCGCTCGCTACCCTGCGCATGGTGGTCGTTGATGAATGGCACGAACTGCTTGGCAATAAGCGCGGTGTGCAGTTGCAACTGGCATTGGCCCGCTTGCGACGTTGGCACCCTGAATTGATCGTCTGGGGTGTTTCCGCGACGCTGGGCAATCAACCCCATGCCGAGCAAGTATTGATCCCACAGGGCGGCGGTATCAGCGTTCAAGGCCAAACCACCAAGACATTGCAGGTCGACACGCTGCTGCCGCCCAACCTTGAACGCTTTCCCTGGGCTGGGCACATTGGCTTGAAGATGCTGCCGCAAGTCGTCGCCGAGATCGAATCCAGTTCCAGCAGCCTGGTGTTCACCAACACTCGTGCGCAATCGGAGATCTGGTATCAAGCCTTGCTCGACGCTCGACCGGACTGGGCCGGAGTGATCGCGTTGCATCACAGCTCACTGTCCCGCGACACACGTGACTGGGTCGAACGCGCACTCAAGGACGGTCAGCTCAAAGCGGTGGTTTGCACCTCCAGCCTTGATCTGGGGGTGGACTTCCTGCCGGTGGAGCGGGTACTGCAAATCGGCTCCGCCAAGGGCGTGGCGCGGCTGATGCAGCGTGCAGGGCGCTCCGGTCACGCACCGGGGCGGGTGTCACGGGTCTCGCTGGTGCCGACCCACAGCCTTGAATTGATCGAAGCCGCAGCGGCACAGGATGCGGTGGCGCAACGTCGCATCGAATCACGCTTTTCGCCCCGCAAGCCATTGGATGTCCTGGTGCAACATCTGGTTAGCATTGCACTGGGAGGCGGATTTGTACCTGATGAGCTGTATGAAGAAGTGCGCAGCGCCTGGGCTTATCGCGACCTCTCCCCGGCAGACTGGGCTTGGGCGTTGGCTTTCGTGCGTCACGGCGGACTTTCTCTGACAGCATATCCCGACTATCGCCGGGTCGAACCTGATGAACAGGGTGTCTGGCGGGTACCTGATGCGCGACTGGCCCGGCGGCATCGCATGAGCATCGGCACCATCGTCAGCAATGCGAGCATCCAGCTGAAGTTCTGGAGCAAGGGCGGCGGTGGCAAGCAATTGGGCAGTGTCGAAGAAAACTTCATCGCCCGTCTCAGGCCTGGCGATGGTTTTCTCTTTGCCGGCCGATTGCTGGAGCTGGTGCGGGTGGAGAACATGACCGCCTACGTCAAGCGCAGCACCGTGAAAAAAGCCGCGGTGCCGCGTTGGAATGGCGGGCGCATGCCGTTGTCCAGCGAGTTGGCCCATGCAGTGGTCGCGCGGTTCTCGGCGGCAGCAGGCGGCCAGTTCATAGGGCCCGAAATGCAGGCGTTGCGTCCGCTGCTGGAGGTGCAGCAACAGTGGTCCGGGTTGCCAACCGAGAACAGTCTGTTGGCTGAAACACTGAAGTCCCGCGAAGGCTGGCACCTCTTCCTCTACCCCTTCGCCGGACGCCAGGTGCATTTGGGGCTGGCCAGTCTGCTGGCATGGAGAATCAGCCGGCGACAACCGCTGACACTATCGATTGCGGTCAATGATTACGGCCTGGAATTGCTCAGTGCCACACCTGTCGATTGGATGCAGCGACTTGATAGCGCGTTATTCAGTGCAGATCATCTTTTGAACGACGTGCTGGCCAGCCTGAATGCGGGAGAACTTGCCTTGCGACGTTTTCGGGAAATCGCGCGGATTGCCGGGCTGGTTTTCGCCGGCTATCCCGGTGCGCCGAAAAGTACCCGTCAGGTTCAGGCCTCCAGTGGTCTGTTCTATGAAGTTTTCAAACAATATGACGCCGACAACCTGTTGCTGGCTCAAGCCGGGGAAGAGGTATTACGGCAAGAGCTGGATATTCGTCGCCTTGAACTGACACTGGAGCGCATCAACCGGATGAAACTGGACATGCACTTGGTCAAGCGTCCTACACCGCTCGGTTTTCCGCTGCTGGTGGAACGCATGCGCGAAAGCATGAGTTCGGAAAAACTCGCCGATCGCATCAGGCGCATGGTCAGCGATCTGGAGCAATCCGCCGACATTGGGAACGCCCAATGAGCACACCGTACCCGGTACTCCTGGCTGGTGAGGAGCTCTGGTTGCTGCCGGAAAAGGCCATCTACTGGCCGACGCAACAAGCGTTACTCATCGCAGACGCGCACTTCGGCAAGGCCGCCGCTTACCGAAGTCTCGGCCAACCCGTTCCCCAAGGAACCACCCGGAAAAATATCGCCATGCTGGACATCGTACTGAACACCCTGCCCTGTCGGCAGCTGATTTTTCTCGGCGATTTTCTCCACGGCCGAGGCTCCCACGCACCGGCCACTCTGGAGGCATTAGCCCATTGGCGAGCGCGGCACCGCGACCTTGCCATGACGCTGATCCGCGGCAATCACGACAAAAGCGCTGGCGACCCGCCAGCCGCGCTGAATATTCGCGTAGTGCCTGAGCCCTTGGTGCTCGGGCCGTTCGCCCTGCAACATGAACCGGCCCGGCATCCGACCCGCCATGTACTCGCCGGTCATGTGCATCCGGTCTATCGGCTACATGGCAGAGGTCGTCAGAGCCTGCGGCTGGCATGTTTCCGACTGGGAACCGATGTCAGCCTGCTGCCGGCTTTCGGTGCGTTTACCGGTGGCTACCCGGTCGAGCAGGACGAGAACTGTCGGATCTTCGTCATCGGTGACAATGAAATTTGGCCGGTCACCCCGTAGGAGCGGGCTACGTGAGGAACGTCAACGGTCACAAGGGTACGTGAATAAATGCGTTGCCGTTGCGCCCACCGCGAAGCTCGCTCCAACAATGATCCTGTGATCAAGCCACAGGCGCGGGAGGCGGCTCATCCGGCAGGGTGGGCTCACCAGGTTCGGTGGGTTGTTCATTGGGGGTATCGGGATCAGGTTGGCCAGGGATGCCCCCTGCCATGCTGATCGGCGGGTGTGCCAACAAGGACCAGGCCAGAACGCCAACCTGATTGGGCTCAAGCCTTGCCAGTTCGGCACTTATCTTCGGGTCGATCTTCATATAGCACTCCTGAGCGAAGGCCCGATCCGCCTTGCGCGGATCGGGCAGTACACTTCATAGAGTGTACGCCCGCTCAAGAATTCCCACGGTTTGTCAGACGGTTGACTCAGGTCCGCGGCAGGGTCACGCCGCGCTGGCCCTGGTACTTGCCGCCACGGTCCTTGTAGGAAACTTCGCACTCTTCGTCAGACTCAAGGAACAGCATCTGCGCCACGCCTTCGTTGGCGTAGATCTTCGCCGGCAGGTTGGTGGTGTTCGAGAATTCCAGGGTCACGTGACCTTCCCACTCCGGCTCAAGCGGGGTGACGTTGACGATGATACCGCAGCGAGCGTAGGTGCTCTTGCCCAGGCAAATGGTCAATACGTTGCGCGGTATGCGGAAGTATTCGACGGTGCTGGCCAGGGCGAAGGAGTTCGGCGGGATGATGCAGACGTCGCTGTGGATGTCGACGAAGCTGCCGGCATCGAAGTTTTTCGGATCGACGATGGCCGAATTGATGTTGGTGAACACCTTGAAATGATTGGTGCAACGAACGTCGTAGCCGTAACTCGACACACCGTAGGAGATCACACGGCTATCGTCGCTGCCGCGCATCTGGCGCTCGACGAACGGCTCGATCATGCCGTGTTCCTGCGCCATGCGGCGAATCCACTTGTCCGATTTGATGCTCATGGCGGTGTCCTGAATAGCGAGGTGGAAAAAACTGTCCGGCATCTTACCGGTGCGCGCCGCCGGGTTCAAAGTGCTCGGCACAATTCTCGACGATCACCCTGAATTTACGGACCTTCGAAACAATACGGTGCACCGTCGATCATGAAAACCGAGAAACCTTCGCAAGAAGCATTGGCACGTTCCGGAAAAAGGGTTAAGGTGGCGCCACTGTGCTGCTTGTGTCACTGAGAATCTCTACACGATATGTTGAATTTCGATCCAACCATCTACAAGAATTTTTCCTGCTCTTTGCACTCAGTCTCGGCCAGGGTTCTTCCTGAGTCGCAGTTATCTTTGTTCAAGGAGTTACACCATGTCTAATCGCCAAACCGGTACCGTTAAGTGGTTCAACGATGAAAAAGGCTTCGGCTTCATCACTCCACAATCCGGTGACGACCTGTTCGTTCACTTCAAAGCTATCCAATCCGACGGCTTCAAAAGCCTGAAAGAAGGCCAACAGGTTTCTTTCATCGCTACCCGCGGTCAGAAAGGCATGCAAGCTGAAGAAGTTCAAGTTATCTAACTTGTACTTGCTTTAGTAAAAAGCCCCGCCCTCAAAAGCGGGGCTTTTTTGTGCCTGTGTGTTTTTCGCGGGCAAAAAAGATCGCAGCCTTCGGCAGCTCCTACAGGATGTACATCAATCCATATAGATACCGTCTTGTCCCTCATCGGGCAAGCGCAAAATTCGGGTCAAATGGCTGGCCCGATTTAAGAACGGCGTAGACAAAATGTAGGAGCTTGCGCATTGCTGCACAGATGATCTGTTTGGGGGCC
>NZ_FYED01000029.1 GCF_900187565.1 Pseudomonas sp. Irchel 3A7
CGGCAGCTCCTTGTATCTCGACTATCGCTCCATCAGGAGCGATAGTTCTCGACTGATCATCGAGGGAGGGACTTGGAAGCCGTGCAGCTCCTTAGGCTTTTTGCCTGTGATGTAGATCGTGCTCCAGCCCTCCACACTCACTCGTATAGTTCGAACGGTATCTTGGGCCCGTCTCTGGCGAGAGCCCGCATTCGCAAGGTTGGACAGAGTGCAGTGATGATCGAAAACTGATCAATGGAGAGACGGTCATGTCCAATTTCGTTGGTGTCGATGTCGCTAAAAACACCTTTGATATCGCCACTCATCTGCCTAATGGCAAGCACAAAACCAAGGCCAAGCTGGCTAATGACTCAAAAGGTTTCAAAGAGTTTGATGCCTGGTTGAACAAGCAAGTCGAGCCTACAGCCTTGATCGTGATGGAAGCCACCAGCGTCTATCACCTGGAACTTGCCGAGTTCGTCTACAACAAGGGTTACCGGGTCTGCGTCGTAAATCCGGTTACGACCCACGCTTACGCCGACAGCGAGTTACGCCGGATCAAAACCGATAAAAGTGACGCCAAACTGATCGCTGACTTTGCTCGGGAAAAGGCTGAAAAGCTTCAGCAATGGGCACCGGAGCCGCTGAAATACCGCCAGCTAAAGGCGATGGTGCGTCGGCTGGATGATTTGCAGGAAATGGAGCAAATGGAGCTCAATCGGCTGGACGTGTCCGACGAGAAGGTCAAAAACTCGATCAACTCTGTGCTGCGCCACATCGAGAAAGAGATTGCCGAGACTCACAAAGCAATCAAAAAGCACATCGACGATGACCCGGACATGCGCCAAATGCGCGACTTGATCGTGACCATCGACGGTATCGGGCAGAAAACCCTTGAGCGGTTGCTGGCCGAGCTGGGCGACCTGCGTAAATATGATGATCCTCGCAAACTGGTCGCTGCCGCAGGGTTGAACCCAAAACTGCAGGACTCGGGAAAGCTCAAAGGCAGAACAGTGATTTCGAGGATCGGATCGGCTCGCGTTCGAGCGGGTCTATACATGCCTGGCTTGGTTGCTCTGAAGCACAACAAGGCGATCATCGCCATGAAGGATCGCTTGAAGGCCAATGGCAAGGCCCCCAAACAGATCATCTGTGCAGCAATGCGCAAGCTCCTACATTTTGTCTACGCCGTTCTTAAATCGGGCCAGCCATTTGACCCGAATTTTGCGCTTGCCCGATGAGGGACAAGACGGTATCTA
>NZ_FYED01000023.1 GCF_900187565.1 Pseudomonas sp. Irchel 3A7
TCCCGAACTCAGAAGTGAAACGATGCATCGCCGATGGTAGTGTGGGGTTTCCCCATGTGAGAGTAGGTCATCGTCAAGATTAAATTCCGAAACCCCTATCTGCGTATGCAGGTAGGGGTTTTGTTTTGTCCGCAGGAAAGTGGCGCGAAAAAAGGGACAGCTTGAGGGCCATCCCTGGTCCCGCAGCATCCATCAATGAAACTTCGGCAGCACGTGTTCTGCGATCTCCTCAATAATCTCCGCGACCGGTCGTTCGCTGCGTCGCACATGCAGGCCGACATGTTGTACGCCTGCCTCACGCAAGGCCAGCAGTTCATCGATCAATGCCAGACGTCCACAGCTGCCACCGAAGCGAACACGACGCATCGGTGCGTGGGGATTGGCTGCCAGATCCAGATGAACAAAGCTGATGTAGGGTTTATTGCCACCAACTTCACGCCACAGTCCTACTCGCCGACGGTGCTCATCCGGCGTACCGGGGTAAGCGAGCCAACCGTCCATGTGTTGGCCAATCCACGCTGGCGATTGCTGACCAAGACCCGCCACCAGTAACGGAGCTGACTGTTCGCGTTCTGGAAGCAGACGCGCACCTTCGGGCAAACGGTCAACGCCCTGGCTGCGCAGCAATTCCACGGTATCGCGGAAGATTTCGCCACGCTGATCGTAATCCACGCCAAACAACGGATATTCCATCGGGCGGTCACCGCTGGCCACGCCTAGCAGCAGGCGTCCATCACTCAATTCATCGACACTGCTGGCTGACTTGAGTGTCAACCAGGGTTGCCGCAGCGGGAGTACAACCGCTGCGGTACCGAGCATGATGTTATCGGTAATGCCGGCCAGGTAACCCAGGTAAGAAAAGGTTTCGAACACCTGTGCAGCATCGCCGAAGTGGGGGTCGTAAACCGGCACGTCGCGAACCCACAGCGCGCGAAACCCGGACCGATCGGCCAGCCGGGCCATGGCGGCGTGCTGTTTCAGGTCCGGCACACCAAAAGGGCGGTCCTCGGTAATCCGTCGCCGCTGACCATCGCTGGACCAATCATTATCCAGGGGCAGTTCCAGTCCGATGGAAAAATCGTTAGACCCGAGTAACCGTTGAAAGCGTGGATGCATGTAAAGACTCCAAAAAAAACCACTGACATGTACCCAGTATCAACAGCAGCATCAGCAAGAAAAACGCATGAATGGGAATATCAATCTTGAGTGAAACGCACGAGTCCGCCGCCAAGATGAAAAACTCTTCACCCTTTCACGACCGCGATTGGTGGAATCGAACCAAAGTGAACAAGCGGTATTTGATATGGTGCAGCTCGTTTTTTAAGGACTGATTTGACGCCCATGGATCGGCACGTCTTTTTCAAAGAGTTGCTCTGGAAATGCCCGAACCGATACCGATCAAGGACCACGAAAAAGAGACGCGCCTGGTCAACAAAAGGCTGATGGCCTGTGCCTTGTTCGTCGTCGCCATCACCTGTGCGCTGGTGGTGCGCATGTACGTCCTGCAGGTGGTCGAATTCGACTATCACTCCACGATTTCCGAAAACAACCGCGTTCACGTCCTGCCGATCACTCCCACCCGCGGCTTGATCTATGACCGCAATGGTGTGGTTCTCGCGGACAATCAGCCAAGCTACAACCTGACCATCACCCGCGAACGCACTTCGGATGTGAAAGAAGAGCTGGACGAGGTCGTCAACTTATTGCACCTGCCGCCTGAGGATCGAGCGCTGTTCGACAAGGCCATGAAGCAGGCACGGCATCCGTTTGTGCCGGTGACGCTGTTCTACGAGCTGACTGAAGAACAGATTGCGGTGCTGGCGGTCAACGAGTTCAGGTTGCCGGGCATCGATGTCGAGCCGCAGTTCGTGCGCCACTATCCGTTGGGCGAGCACTTTGCTCATTCGATCGGCTACGTTGGACGCATCAACGAAAAAGAATCCAAGGCCCTGGATTCGGTCGAGTACCGCGGCACTCAATCCATCGGCAAGACCGGGATCGAGAAATTCTACGAGTCGCAGCTGCACGGCCATGTCGGTTACGAGGAAGTCGAAACCAACGCCCAGGGGCGCGTGCTGCGAGTGCTCAAGCATACCGATCCGATTCCTGGCAAAAACATCGTACTGAGCCTCGACGTCAGGCTTCAGCAAGCCGCCGAGCAGGCCCTGGGCGATCGTCGTGGCTCGGTGGTCGCGCTCGATCCGTCGACCGGCGAAGTGTTGGCGATGGTCAGCAAACCGAGCTTCGACCCGAATCTGTTCGTCACCGGCATCAGCTTCAAGGAATACGCGGCACTGCACGATTCGATCGACCGGCCGCTGTTTAACCGTGTGCTGCGCGGCCTTTATGCGCCCGGTTCGACCATCAAGCCAGAAGTGGCGATTGCCGGTCTCGACGCTGGCGTTGTCACACCACAGACCCGGGTGTTCGATCCGGGCTATTACCAACTCCCGGATTTTGATCACAAGTATCGCAACTGGAACCACAGCGGTGACGGTTGGGTGGACATGGACGCGGCGATCATGCGTTCCAACGACACCTACTTCTATGACCTGGCCCACAAATTGGGGATCGATCGCCTGCACGACTACATGGCGATGTTTGGTCTGGGTGAGAAAGTCTCCCTGGACATGTACGAAGAGTCGCCAGGTCTGATGCCATCCCAGGCCTGGAAGCGCGCCACACGCCGTCAGGCATGGTTCCCGGGTGAGACGGTGATCCTTGGCATCGGCCAAGGCTACATGCAGGTCACGCCGCTGCAACTGGCCCAGGCCACCGCACTGATCGCCAACAAAGGTGTGTGGAACCGTCCGCATCTGGCCCGGACCGTGGATGGTGTCGCACCGGTGGACGAGCATCCGATGCCGAACATTCTGCTCAAGGATCCGCGCGACTGGGAGCAGGTCAACCACGGCATGCAGATGGTGATGCACGATGCCCGCGGGATTGCCCGGGCGGCAGCGGCGGGGGCGCAATACCGTATTGCCGGCAAGAGCGGTACCGCGCAAGTGGTGGCGATCAAGCAGGGCGAGCGTTACAACCGCGAGAAGACCCGCGAGCGCAACCGCGATAATGCCTTGTTTGTCGGTTTCGCCCCGGCCGAACACCCGAAGATCGTGATCTCGGTGATGATCGAGAATGGCGAAGCCGGCGGACGCGTTGCAGGTCCCGTGGTGCGGCAGATCATGGACGCCTGGTTACTTGATCAGGACGGGCACTTGAAGCCGCAATACGCAGCCCCAGGCAAGCCGGGCGATCCTCACGTCTAAACCTTCGAGGCTTCGCGAGCCTGCTCGCGAACAACGAGTACGCGGTCCATCTGCCGGAACACAAGCGCCGTAAGGCACTTGCCATAGCCCTGACGTTAACGTAAAGATTGCGGCAGGGCGCCGATGTTTGAAGGCGCAGGGCGGACGACCCGGAGCGCTTGATGACGCTAATAAAAACAAACTCCCCCAAATTGCACCGCGAAGCCCGGCTGGCCCGGGAGAAGCTGCATCTGGAAGGCGAAGTGCCGAACGGCGTCCTGCGGGCGGAAATCGATGCCTCGTGGCGACGCAGCCTCAGCCATGGCGTGCATTTCAATGCCAAGCACGAGCTGGCACTGGAGTCGAGTGCCAACCTGGACGTGCTGCTGTCGAGCAATCGCCTGCTGATCGACGCCGCACTACCGGCCATCGACTACCTGGCCGAACGCCAGGGCAAGGAAGGCTTGATCATCCTCGCCAACTCCGACGCCACCATCCTTGCCGTCGAAGGTCGTGCCGACCGTCTCAAGGGCAGCGGCCTGCAAGACATTACCCTGGGTGCCTGCTGGAGCGAAGCCGCCCGCGGCACCAACGCCCTCGGCACCGCGTTGGTGGAAGCCCGGCCGACCCTGATCGATTGCGGCGAACATTACCTGGATCGCCTCAGTGATTTTTCCTGCACCTCGGTACCGATCCATTGCCCGCAAGGCGACATCCTCGGCGTACTCGATTTGACCCGCGAAGGCCCCCTGGGCCGTGCCCACGACAGCACGGCGCTGTTGGCCATGGCGGTCAGTCAGATCGAAAGCCGGGTGTTCAACGCCAGTTACCCGGACGAAATTGTCCTGGCGTTCCACAGCCGTCGCCAGTACCTCGAATCCCCCTGGCAGGGCCTGCTGGCGGTGAGCCTCGGCGGACAAATCCTTGCCGTCAGTGCCCAGGCCTGCCAGTTGCTGCATGCCGAGCGTTCGGCGCTGGTCGGTCGGCGCTGCGAAGAGTTTCTCGGTGTCGATGGCCTGCAATTGTTGGCGCGGCTGCATCAGGGCGGCGCCGGCAGTTTGCAGACCGCCAAGGGCGAATTTTTCTACAAAACCCTGCGCGCGCCGCAACGTTCGATCAACGTCAGCAGCCCACCGCGGACCCCGGCAAAAACCACCAAGGCACAACCGGACCTCGACTCCCTGGCGGGTAGCAACGCCCGTTATGCCCGTGCCCTGCGCATGGCCCGCCAAGGCCTGGCCAACCAGTTACCGGTATTGCTGCTGGGCGAAACCGGTACCGGCAAGGAAGTCATCGCCCGTGCCCTGCACATGGCCGGCAGTCGCTGCGATAAACCCTTCGTCGCAGTGAACTGCGCGGCCATCCCCGAAGGCCTGATCGAGTCCGAACTGTTCGGCTACCGCGAAGGCGCATTCACCGGCTCGCGCCGAGGCGGCATGGTCGGTCGCTTGCAACAGGCCCACGGCGGCACGCTGTTTCTCGATGAAATCGGCGACATGCCGCTGGCCCTGCAAGCACGGCTGCTGCGGGTGTTGCAGGACCGTAAGGTCGCGCCGCTGGGCGCCGGCGAAGAGCAGGACATCGACGTCGCCCTGATCTGCGCCACCCACCGTGACCTCAAGCGTCTTGTGGAAGAAAAACACTTCCGCGAAGATCTGTTCTACCGAGTCAACGGCATCAGCGTGATGCTCCCGGCCCTGCGCGAGCGCGAAGATTTCGGTGCGCTGGTCAGCCGTCTGCTGGCCCGCCTCGACGCACCGACGGTGGTGCTTCATGACGACTTGAGCCGTCTGCTCGGCAACTACCATTGGCCAGGCAACATCCGCCAGTTGGAGATGGTCTTGCGCACCGCCCTGGCCATGCGCGAACCGGGGGAAACCGTCCTGACGCTCGATCACTTGCCTGACAGCATGCTTGACGAGTTGACCGCGACTGAACGTCCCCAGGCCGGCAGCATCCGTGAAAACGAACTGGAGATGATCCGCCAGTCCCTGGACACGCATCAGGGTAATGTCTCGGCCGCCGCCGACGCCCTGGGCATCAGCCGTGCGACCCTGTATCGCAAGCTCAAACAGTTGCGTTCGTGATGCAGCGCCTGATCGTTCGGCTGATCGACAGCCAGAACCCCGAAGCCCTGCAAGCAGCGTTGCGCTGGCTCTACAGCTTTGTGCGGCCCCATCGGCTGGCGATTGCCGGGCTGCTGGGGCTGTCGGTTTGTGCGTCAGCCCTGGTGCTGGTGCAGCCGTGGCTGACCAAGCTGCTGATCGACGATGGCCTGCTGGCACGCGACTTTTCGATGCTGGTGCTGATCGCCGGCCTGATGATCGTCGCGGGGCTGTTGGGCACGGCGCTGTCAGGGATCAATCGTTACCTGCACACACGGTTGTCCGGGCGCATGCTGTTTGCCCTGCGCGATGACCTCTATCGGCATTTGCAGACCCTGTCGCCGAGCTTCTACGGGCAACGGCGAATCGGCGATCTGATGTCGCGTCTCGATGGCGATGTGGCGGAAATCCAGCGCTTTGCCGTGGATTCGCTGTTCTCGGCGGTGTCCAGCGTGATTGGCCTGGTGGTGGCCGTGGCGATGTTGCTGACCTTGTCCTGGAAACTGTCGCTGCTGGCGTTGGTGCTGATTCCCCTCGACGTGCTCTGGTTGCGCTGGATGCGACGCAAGGTCGAGCGCGATGTGCGGCAGTTGCGTGAACGCTCGGCGGACATGTCGTCGTTCATGGTCGAGACGCTGCCGGTGATGAAGTTCATCCAGTCCGCCGGCCAGCAACAGCGCGAAGCGCGGCGCCTGGAAACCCTGGGGCAAGGCTATATGAGCCAGTTGCTGCGCCTGCAAGTCACCGAGTTTTTCACCCAGGCCGTGCCGGGCACCTTGACCTCGCTGTCCCGGGCCTGTGCGTTTCTGATCGGCGGCTATTGGGTGGTGCAGGGCACCTGGCAACTGGGTGCGCTGATTGCGTTTTCCACTTACCTGGGCATGGCCGTGGGGCCGGTGCAGAGTCTGCTTGGGCTCTATGTGGCTGTTCAGCGCATGACCGTCAGCCTCGGTCGGGTGATGGAGTTGCGCGGTGAAGAACCCACCGTACTCACACCCGCCGCGCCGAAGCCGATGCCGGGCTCGGGTGAGCTGCGTTTCGACGATGTGCACTTCAGCCATCCCGGTCGCTCGACCACCCTGCGCGGTATCGAGGCACGCATTCCCTACGGATTGAAAGTCGCCTTGAGCGGCGGCTCCGGCGTCGGCAAATCGACTTTGATCGACCTGCTGCAACGCCATCACGACCCGCAGTCAGGGCGGGTGCTGCTGGGCGAAGTGGATGTGCGGGAGCTGGACCTGTTCCAGTTGCGTCGGCGCATCGCCGTGGTCAGTCAGGACATCGTGTTGTTTCGCGGCAGCCTCGCCGACAACCTGGCCTATGCGATGCCGGACGCCAGCCGCGAAGCGATTGCCGAAGTGGCGCGGCTGGCGCAGCTCGACAGCTTGATCGCTTCGTTGCCCGAAGGCCTCGACAGCCCGTTGGGCGAGCGCGGCCAGCAGTTGTCCGGCGGGCAAAAACAACGCATCGCCATTGCCCGCGCGCTGTTGCAGGACCCGTTGATTCTGGTGCTCGACGAAGCCACCTCGGCGGTGGATGAAGCCACCGAGCGAGAAGTGATCGAGGCCATCGACCGCCTGTTTGCCGGGCGCACGCGCATCCTGATCAGCCATCGCCCCTCGACCCTGGCCGATGCCGACCTGCGATTTGAGTTGCTCGACGGTGTATTGATTTCGAAAACGGTGCTGCATGAAGCCTGAGCTGTATGAAAAACCTGGGCTACGCATTGGAGTGGTGGACAGCGGCCACTCGGCGGCGCAGCGGGTGCAGGTGATCGGCGGACGTCGCTTTTCCCTGGTGGAGGACGGTCTGGCCGAAAGCGACTTGCGCGATGATCCACTGGGTCACGGCAGCGCGGTGATCGAAGCCATCGGCCGGCGCGCGCCGTCGGCGCTGTTTTGCGTGGCCCAGGTATTTGACCAGCGTGGCGTCACCAGCGCCTTGCAGATCGCCACGGCGATCGACTGGCTGGTGGCGCAGAATGTGCGCTTGATCAATTTGAGTCTCGGTTTACGGCAGGATCGCAGCTTGTTGCGGGCTGCCTGCGCGGCGGCGGTGGCGCGCGGCGTGTTGCTGTGCGCATCCAGCCCGGCGCAGGGCGAAGGGGTGTTCCCGGCGAATTATCCACAGGTGCTGCGGGTCACCGGCGACGCGCGCTGTGCCGAACTCGAATGGTCATGGCTCAACAGTGCCCAGGCGGATTTCGCTGCATGCGTGCACGGTACCTATCCCGGGCAGTCCGGCGCCAGTCTCGGTTGCGCGGCATTGAGCGGGCATATTGCGGCGTTTCTGGTGGAGCAACCCGAGGCGAGCAACGAGCAGGTCATCGAGTATTTGCGACATAACGCCCGTTATCGCGGCCCTGAACGGCGCTTCTTGCCATGACGTCGATTGTGATTCTGGGCGCCGGGCCGGCGGGCGCAGCGGTCGCCCTGGGGCTGCGGCGACTGGGGTATGCAGTAACGCTGGTCAGCGAATGGCGCCGCTTTGCCGCGCTGGAGGGCGTTTCCCTGCGGGTGCTGGAGGCGTTGCGCGGCGCCGGTCTGCATCACGCATTATCGGAAGCCGCGTTACCGTCGCAACGCCAGGTCAACTGGAACGGTCAGCAACATGCGCAGAACGTCGAATTTCTGCTGGATCGTCCGACCTTCGATCGCGGCCTGCGCGAGGATTTGCGCCTTGCCGGCGTTGAACTGGTCGAAGGCCGGGTGTTGTCGGTCCAGTCAGCCGCGAGCGGCCATCGAATCGATATCGACGGGCGCCAGGCGCTGGCCGCGGACTTTCTGGTGGAAGCCCGTGGACGTCAGGCACCCGCTCTCGGCAAAGGCCTGCGCGGACCGGAGACGGTCAGCCTGCTCAATCGCTGGCAAGGCGCACCGGGCAACACCGCCAGCGCCGTGGAAAGTCTGGAAGACGGCTGGGCATGGATGGCGCGACGGGCTGATGGTCAGTGCTATTGGCAATGGACGGTGGACGTGTCCAGTGCCGGGTTGCCGGGCAAGGCGCAGCTGCTCGACTACTGTCGGCAACGGCGTCAGGACTCGGCGGTGGCCCGGGCATTTTTCGGCGACGAACCCGAGGCTGATTTACGGCTGCACGCCCGCAGCAGTACGGCGATTCTGAGTCCGCAGGTATGCGGTGATAACTGGATTCGAGTTGGCGATGCAGCGATGGCGGTGGACCCGCTGTCAGGCAATGGCATCTTTCAATCCCTGTCCTCGGCGTTGCAGGCGCCGGCGGTGATCAACACCCTGTTGTGCAAACCCGAACGAGCGGCACTGGCCCGGCGTTTTCATCAGCAACGGGTGGAGCAGTTGTTCCTGCGGTTCGCAAGGATTGGCCGGGATTTTTACGCCGATGAAGCGCGCTGGCCCGATCAGCCGTTCTGGCAGGTGCGACGGCGATGGCCGGATGCAGAAATTGCCCATGCCGAGGCGGATTTCAATGCTTTACGGATCGAGCGAGCGCCGGTGCTGCGTGACGGGTTTGTCGATGAGGCCGAGGTGGTGATCACGGCGGATCAGCCGTTGGGGATCTGGCATGTGCAGGGGGTTGAGTTGGCGCCGTTGGTGCGGCGGTTGATGTGCCGTGAGTCGGCGGAGCAGGTGTTGGCGGGGTTGACGGTGGAGCAGGGGAGGATGGTTCGCAGTTGGTTGTTGGCTCAAGGTTTCAAACCCTGAGGCTTGTATTGGCAGGTCTGGCCTCTTCGCGAGCAGGCTCGCTCCCACATGGGAATACGTTCCTTTGTGGGAGCGAGCCTGCTCGCGATGGCGGCCTGACTGACGCCGCAAATCAGAGCTTTATCAACACCGACTTCAATTCAGTGTAATGCTCGATCGCCGCATACCCCATCTCTCTCCCGACCCCGGACATTTTGTAGCCACCGAACGGCAGCGCCGGGTCCAGGGCGCTGTGGCAGTTGACCCACACCGAACCGGACTTGATCCGTGGAATCATCCGGTGCACCGCCGCCAGGTCATTGGACCAGATGCTCGCGCCCAAGCCATAAGGGCTGTCGTTGGCCAAGCGTAGCGCTTCGGCTTCGTCATCGAACGGAATCGCCACCAGCACCGGCCCGAAGATTTCTTCCTGCACCAGCGAATGTTTTTGATCGACGTCGACGATGACCGTCGGCTTGACGAAAAAGCCCGGCCCGAACTGCTCGCCACCGCAGGCGATGGTCGCGCCGCTTTCCCGACCTTTTTCGATGTAGCCGTAAACCCGCTCCTGTTGCCGTGCGGAGATCAAGGGGCCCATCTCGACGCTCGGGTCCAGGCCGTTGCCGAGTTTCATGGCGTTGGCGATGTCGCTGATGTCCGCCACCACATTGTCGAAATGCTTGCGTTGCACATACAGGCGCGAGCCGGCGCAGCAGACCTGGCCCTGGTTGAAGAAAATCGCGCTGGCGGCACCGGCGGCGGCGCTTGGCAGGTCGGCGTCGGCCATGACGATGGTCGGTGATTTGCCGCCCAGTTCCAGGGTGACACGGGTCATCGAATCCATGGCGATCTTGCCGATCTGCTTGCCCACGGCGGTGGAGCCGGTGAAGGTCAGCTTGTCCACCAGCGGGTTATGGGTCAGGGCCGAACCTGCGGTGATGCCGGTGCCGGTGATCATGTTGAACACCCCTTCGGGGTAGCCCGCTTCCAGCACAAGCTCGGCGAGTTTGAGGGCGGTCAGCGGCGTTTCGTCGGCGGGTTTGAGTACCACGGTGCAACCGGTGGCCAGGGCCGGGCCGAGTTTCCAGCAGGCCAGCAGCAGCGGGAAGTTCCAGGCGACGATGGCGCCGACTACACCCACCGCTTCGCGGCGGATGAAACTGTGGAACTGGTCGTTGGGCATCAGCGGCGCCGACACATCGACCGTGGAGCCTTCGATCTTGGTTGCCCAGCCGGCCATGTAGCGCAGGAAGTCGATGGACAACTGTACGTCCATCACCTGGGCAACGGCGGCGCTCTTGCCGTTGTTCAGGCATTCCAGCTGTGCCAGCAGCTCGGCATCGCGTTGCATCAGGTCGGCGAGTTTCCACAACAGGTTCTGCCGCTCGCGGGGGCGGGTGCGGGTCCAGGCGGAATCATCGAATGCCTGACGAGCGGCAAGCACCGCACGGTCGACATCTTCCGGCGTGGCCCGTGGCACCACGCACAGCACCTCGCCTGTGGCCGGGTTGTGCAGGCTCATGGTCTGGCCGTCGGCGGCCTCGACCCAATCGCCGCCGATGAGCATGCGCGGGGCGCGCTGGATAAATGCCGAAGTGGCGGGAAGCAGGTTAGGGAGCGACATGGCGAGGCCTCTTGTTGTTCGTGTGAACGGAGCTTCGCAATGGCTGTGCCAAGTGTCCGGAAGGGCAGGTGAGCCCTTGTCTGGCGGGGGGGGCACCTAAGCCGGAGATACTCGGTGGTGCGATGCATTTGTCGCAAATCGCGACAGCTGTTGAGACGACGAACAGCCCGCCCGTCATCTTGAGACCCCCATTGGCGAGGAATAGAATTTCTTCGTTCGGTGGGTGAAGTGAGGGATCATTTTCCCGGCATTACTTCTGGCGTAAGGGAGGCAGCGATGAACCTTTCACCCCTGGAAATTCAAAGCATCATAGAGCGCAGTTTTCTACCCTCGGTATGCACCTGCAGCCTGGCGCCGGATCAGTCGCTGACGATTCGGGTCTGCGATTGCATGACCGGTCAGGTGGACCTGATCGCCACCCATGTTCCGCTGTGGAAACTGGACACCGTCCACGGGATCGCGACGCTGGTGGCGGAAATGCGGCAACAGATCGAGGCGCACAAAGGCGTTCAGCCAACGATCTACCACTGAGCCCGCGTCAGCCGCACCACGAGGGTGGTGCGGCCTGCGCCTGTCGCCTCATGAAGCCATTTTTCGCGAAATTTCCTCGAACGTGCTGCTATCTGCGGCAGCCAGCAACTTGCGATCATCCTTGAGCGTTGCCAGAAAAGTCACTTCGGTTTCCTTGCCCGCCAACATGAAGCCGGCGAATGCGCCGATCGGCCCGAGCAGCATGGCACCCGCCACGCCGAAGCCGATGGCTTCCTTGATGTTGTTGATCGATTCCTCGTTGGCCACTTCCAGGTTTTTGAATTTCGACAGCGGGAGCGTAATGCCGGGCCACGGGTGCAGCGACGTTCTCAGGGTAAAAACGCCATCCCGGTAATCTCCGTCACCCTGCAGAAAGTCCCCCGCCAGGACAGTGATGCTTGCCATTTTTTTTCCCCTTCCTGGCAATCGGTGAACAACCATTTCGCGCTTGCCGCTGCCGGTCGTCAATGGCCGGCCGATGAGCTGTTGCGGCAGGACATCTATGCTGTCTCAGACTGCAACAGCTGTCGCGATATTAGACGCCAGTGAGTGCGTCCAGGCATGGCTTTGTGCAGTCAAATCAACGCAAGTGATTGATTAAAAAGCTTATCGCCAAGCTGGCACGCTCCGTGTATTGCTCATCGCAGACGTTTCTCTTGCCTCCGTCAGCGGATCAACGCCGACGGCAGAAACCAAAAAAACGATAAGCCACAAAAATAAGAAAGCACCGTGCGAGGTTCGACGTTGATGAAGAGAAAACTCCGATCAGGCATGAGCGCCAGCCTGCTGGCCGTAGCGGCTTGCGTAGCGTTGCATTCGCCTCCCAGCCTGGCAGCCCGCGATGCCCAGACCATCCTCCAGCAAACTTGCCAGGGCTGTCACACCCCTAAAGCCGATAACGCCCTGAGCCGCATCAGCCACCAGCGCAAGACGCCGGAAGGCTGGCTGATGAGCATCGCCCGCATGCAGACCATGCACGGTTTGCAGATCAGCGACGAAGACCGGCGGACGCTGGTCAAGTACCTGGCCGACACCCAGGGCCTGGCGCCGAGCGAGACCGACGGCGTGCGCTACGCCATGGAGCGTCGTCTGAACACCGTCGAGCAGTTCGACGACCAGACCAGCCAGATGTGCGGTCGCTGTCACTCCGGGGCACGGGTCGCCTTGCAACGCCGTCCGGCCCAGGAATGGGAGCGTCTGGTGAACTTCCACCTCGGCCAATGGCCGTCGCTGGAGTATCAGGCACTGTCCCGCGACCGCGACTGGTTCGATCTGGCCCGCAAAGAAATGGTGCCGTTGCTGGCCAAGCGTTATCCGCTGGACAATCCGGCCTGGAAAAAATGGCTGAGTACCGCGCCGAAAAGTGAGGCGCTGGTGGGGGACTGGAGCTTCAGTGGTCACCTGCCGGGCAAAGGTGAGCTGGCTGGTGTGATGAGCGTGAGCGCTGACGGCAGCGACACCTTCAAGGTCAGCGTCAAGGGCCAATACGCCGACGGCACGCCGTTCAACGGTGATGGCAGCGCGATTCTCTACACAGGTTACGAATGGCGCGGCAACGTCAGCATCGACGGCGTGACCATGCGCCAGGTGTTCGCCGCCCAGGGCAACGCCATGCAGGGGCGCATGTTCGAGGCCGAGCATGATGAGCGAGGTCTGGATTTTGTCGCAGCCAAACAAGGTTCCAGCCGTTTGTTGGCCGTTCAACCAGGTTATCTGAAGGCGGGCTCCGAAACCGAAGTCACCCTGATCGGCAGCGGCCTGACCGGCAAGCCGAACTTCGGCAAAGGCGTTGAAGTGGTTGAAATCGTCGAGCAGAGTCCGGCGCGGATCAAGGTCAAACTCAAGGCCGCGGCCAACGCTCAGCCGGGCCTGCGCGCGGTCACCGTCGGCACGCTGAAAGGGCCGAGCCTGTCGATCTACAACAAGATCGCCTCGGTCAAGGTGGTACCGGAATTCTCGGTGGCGCGGATCGGCGAGGGCGGGGGATCGACGCCGAAAGTCCAGGGCCGCTTCGACGCCGAAGCCTGGGGCAAGGGCGCCGATGGCAAGCCGTATCGCATCGGCGTGTTCCCGGCGCAATGGAAGGTCGAAGCCTTCGACGACCGCGCCAGGGAAGACGAAGACGTCAAGTTTGCCGGCACCATGCAGGCCGACACCGGCGTGTTCACACCGGGCGACGCCGGGCCGAACCCGGCACGCAAAATGTCCACCAACAATGCCGGCAACCTCAAGGTGATCGCCGCCGTCGACGACGCAGGCAAATCCCTGACCGGCGAAGGGCACATGATCGTGACCGTACAACGCTGGAACAATCCACCCATTCCATAAGTTGTTTGATCGTTCAACGGATCCAGACACTATTCGGAATGACCGCAAGCCCCTCCAAGCGGGGCCTGCACAGGAGGTTTGCCATGGGCGCTATCTTGAATCTGGTCGAACGCAACTTGCACGAAGTGCAGGTCGATGCCGACCGCATGCTGTTCCACATCCCCAGCAGTTCGCTGTTCGCCAGCGATGAACTGACGGGCACCATCATTGATACCTTGCGCGGCCCCGGCTGTTCGTCGGACGACCTGATCCAGCGCCTGGCCGCGCGCTTCAACGGCGAAGAAGTCACCGAGACCCTGCGCGAGCTGATGGCCCTGGAGCTGGTCAGCGACGGCTCGCCGCTGACTCCGGACATCGCCACCAGGCGCGTCGAACGCACGGCAATCAATACCGTGGTGTTGAACGTCAACACCGGCTGCAACCTGAGCTGCACCTACTGCTACAAGGAGGACCTCGACAAGCCATCGGCCGGCAAGAAAATGGACGTCGAAACCGCCATCGCTTCGGTGGAAATGCTGCTCAAGGAATCACCGGAGGAAGAGCGTTTCACCGTGGTGTTTTTCGGCGGCGAACCGCTGAGCAATCGCAAGTTGATCGAGTACATGGTCGATTACTGTGAAAAGCGCTTTGCCGAGGCCGGCAAGTTCGTGGAGTTCGTCATGACCACCAACGCCACGCTGCTCACCGAAGAAACCGTGGACTATCTCAATGCCCACCGCTTCGGTTTGTCGGTGAGCATCGACGGGCCGAAGACCGTGCACGACCGCAACCGCATCACGGTGGGCGGGCAGGGCACTTACGATGTGGTGCGGCGCAAGGCCGAGATGCTGCTGTCGCGCTACAACAGTCGTCCGGTGGGTGCGCGGGTGACCTTGACCACCGGTGTCACCGACGTTGAAACCATCTGGGATCACCTGTTCAACGAACTGGGTTTTGCCGAGGTCGGTTTCGCCCCGGTGACCTCCGGCGACATCAGCAGCTTCAACCTGACCAGCGATGAACTGGTGCAGGTGTTCGCCAACATGAAGGCCCTCGGTCGACGCTACCTGGAAGCCGCGCTGGAGCACCGCAACATCGGTTTCTCCAACCTGCACCAGCTGATCACCGACATCCACGAAGGCCACAAAAAAGCCCTGCCGTGCGGCGCGGGCCTGAAGATGCTGGCGGTGGATCACAAAGGTGAGTTGAACCTGTGCCACCGTTTTACCGGTTCGAGCCTGCCGACCTTCGGCAACGTCCACAGCGGGGTGAAACAGATGGAGTTGAACGACTTTCTGTCTCAACGCCTGGACCGCACCAACACCGGTTGCGAAGACTGCCAGATCCGCAACCTGTGCTCCGGCGGCTGCTACCACGAAAGCTACGCCCGCTACGGCGACCCGACGCACCCGACCTACCACTACTGCGAACTGATGCGTGACTGGGTCGACTTCGGTATCGAGGTCTACACCAGGATCATGGCCCATAACCCTGCGTTCATCAGCAGCTACATCACTCCGCGCAAGGCTCACTGATATGAAACATCTCAAGGCAATCAATAACAAAGCGTTGAAGCTGGATCAGGCCGCGGATGAAAACCGCATCGAAGAAGTGGTGGCGATGAGTTCCGTGGCGGGCTGCGCCTCGACCACCGACCCGGGTTGGGAAATCGACGCGTTCGGCGGTGTGTCGTCGCTGTGCCAGCCGATGGAAGCCGACTTGTACGGCTGCTCCGACCCTTGCTGGTGGCCGGCCCAGGTGCCGGACATGATGAGCACCTACCCGGACTGGAACAAGGATGCCCAGGCGTCCAACGACAACTGGCGAAACCTCGGCACTGTCTTCCCGAAAGACAAGTGATTCGACAAGAAGAAGGATTCCAGCATGCACAGTATCAAAGCCTGCGGCCTGGCCGCTTTCGCCGTCCTGAGCACCTGTTCGCTCACGGTTCTGGCCGATGAAAACACTGCGTTGCAAGGCGGTCACGAGTACATGGTGACCACCAATTACCCGAACAACCTGCACGTGATCGACCTGGCCACCGACACGTTGTTCAAGACCTGCAAGATGCCGGACGCCTTTGGTCCCGGCACCGTGCAGCTGTCGCCGGATCGCAAGACTGCCTACGTGTTGAACAATCACTACGCGGATGTCTACGGCGTCGAACTGGACAGCTGCAAACAGGTGTTCCACGCCAGCATCACCCAGAAGCCGGGGGAGAAAGCCAAGTCGATGTTTGCCTTCACCGTCAGCCACGACGGCAAGGAGTTGTACACCGTCGCCAACCCGACCTTGAAGCTCAATGATCGCTACGAAGTGCAGCCGCCGCGGCTCGATGTGTACGCGACCGACGCCGGCCTGGACGCCAAACCGGTGCGCAGTTTCCCGGCGCCCCGGCAGCTGACCATCATGCAGAGCGGTGACGACGGCACGCTGTACGTGGCGGGGGCGGACGTTTACAAGGTCAACGTGCAGACCGGCAAGTTCGACGTGCTGATCCCCAGCCGTCACTGGAAACGTGCGAACTACAGCGCGCCGGATGTGCTCTACGTGTGGAACCAGCAGACCTGGCGCCATGACTTCTCGCTGCTTTACACCACCGCGAAGTTCAAGGACAAGAAACAGGATCCGGCCACGGCGGAATACCTGTACGGCCTGTTCAGCGTTGACTTGAAGACCGGCAAGACCGAAACCACCGACTTCGGACCCCTGACCGAAATCTACTTCAGCGGCATGCGCTCGCCGAAAGACCCGAACCTGATGTTCGGTGTGCTCAATCGCCTGGCCAAGTACGACATCAAGGAGAAAAAGATGCTGCAGGCGGCGACGCTTGATCATTCCTACTACTGCATTTCCTTCAACAAGGACGGCAGCAAGATCTACCTGGCCGGGACGTTCAACGATGTGGCGATCTTCGATGCCGACAGCTTGAAACAGATCGGCAGCATCAAGTTGCCGGGCGGGGATATGGCGATCACCACGGCGCAGATTTTCGTGCGGTAATTACAGACGCCTTCGCGAGCAGGCTCGCTCCCACATTTTGATCGCATTCTTACTGAAAGAACTCGGTCAACTGTGGGAGCGAGCCTGCTCGCGAAGAGGCCCTGACAGACGCTAGAGACTCAAACCCCCGGCACCGGACACCCCAAATCCCCCTCCTGGCACTTCAAGTAAGTCTTGAACGTCTGCACCCGCGCCTTGGTCAGTTCCGTCACGCAATTGCTGTAGATCAGCGGATAAACACTCCCGCCTTCCACGCCCGACGCCGAAAACTTGCACTCGGCATCACGGAACGCAATCCACGAACGCTGCGCGCCCACCAGCAGTTTCTTGCTGTCAGGATTGCCCTTGAGCCGCGAAGTGATCTGCTGGTACAGCACATTCAACTCCTTGTCCGCCGCCGCGTGTTGCTGCGACGCACATTGGTTCATCGTGGCCTGGTCGGTGGCGTTGTCGCAGTCAACGGCATGGGCCATGGGGGCGAACAAAAAAGGTGCCAGAGCCAAGAGAAAGCGTGAATGCATGGAAGAAACTCGCTGTGAAAGGGCAATTGAGGTGCAGTGTAGCGAAGCGAATGGCCCTGCAAAGAGCGCCCTTGCGACAACTGACACCCGATTCATACAACTTTCGCACTGGACATGTGGTCTTACAGGCCTACTGTTGTTCAGTACAGGAGGTGACGTATGAAACCAGTACCCAATAGTTTTGAACGCAAAATAATGCTCAAGTCGCCGCGCTCCCATGTCTGGCGTGCATTGGTCGATGCAGAGGCGTTCGGTCAATGGTTTGGCGTTGCGCTCGAAGGCCGGCGTTTCATTGCCGGCGAGTGGACGCAGGGGCAGGTCACGTATCCCGGTTATGAACATGTGTTGTGGAATGTGCTGGTCGAGCGGGTCGAACCCCAGCAGTTGTTTTCGTTTCGCTGGCACCCCTACGCGGTGAACCCGAAGATCGACTATTCCCAGGAACCGACCACGCTGGTCAAATTCGAGCTGGCGGACTACGAGGATGGCACGCTGCTCAAGGTGTCCGAGTCGGGTTTCGCGCACATTCCAGACATACGCCAGAAGGAGGCGTATTACATGGACAGCCGTGGCTGGGAAGAGCAACTGGGCAGGCTTGAACACTTTCTCGTCGAAAGCGCCAAGGCCCGCGAGCGTGAGAGTGACTGACGACAGTACATTCGACCCGTGGCTGCAACGGTGGGAACTGAAGCCCGAAGGTGCCCCCATCCTCACGCCCGGCAGCCGCCTGCTGCCGGTACGCCGGGGTGATGTGCCGGCCATGTTGAAGATTGCCTTCGACGACGAGGAAAAATTCGGCAATCTGTTGATGAACTGGTGGAACGGCCACGGCGCTGCCCGGGTTTACGAGCACCATGGCGACGCTTTGTTGCTCGAGCGTGCCATGGGACAGCGGTCGCTGATGCGCATGGCGCTCAACGGGCAGGACGACGAGGCCAGTCGTATTCTATGTACGGCGCTGGCGCACTTGCATGCACCGCGACCGACGCCGCCACCGCCGCTGGTTCCCCTGGCGCCCTGGTTTGCCTCGCTGCGACTGGCGGCTGAGCAGCAGGGCGGTCTTTATTCCCTGAGCCTGACGACTGCCGAAGCCTTGTTGGCCGAGCCGCAGGACGTGGTGGTGTTGCATGGCGACATGCATCACGACAATGTCCTGGATTTCGGTCCGCGTGGCTGGCTGGCCATCGATCCCAAACGGGTGATCGGCGAGCGTGGCTTCGATTACGCCAACCTGATCTGCAATCCCGACTTGCCAACCGCAACGGACCCGCAACGATTCCAGCGACAGATCGAAGTCGTGGCCGAGGCGGGCGGGTTGGAGCGGCGCCGATTGCTGCAATGGGTGTTGGCTTTTGCCGGTTTGTCGGCAGCCTGGTTTCTCGAGGATGGCGAAAGCACGGCGGCGCAAGGTCAGCTGCAGGTCGCGCAACTCGCGGCCTCCAGGCTTAATGTTGAAAGCATCTAAGGGTTTGCGGAAGGGCTGCTATAGCGAATGTCTTACACGCGATGCTAGCTATGTCGTCTATTGCGGATTGGATCCGATGCGTATTCTGGCCCCATCCACTGACGCACAGGGAGTGCTCAGGATCATGGATGATCGGCCATTTGCACGGAATGCTGACGACAGGGAGTCGTAATGGTCTTGGAAAAACCCGCTTCGGCGGGTTTTTTTATGGGCGTATGAAAAATGCGGCGCGACGAAAAATACTGTAGGAGCGAGCCTGGCTCGCGATGGACTCAAGAGCGCAGCGTTTAACCAGTCAGTACGCGTTATCGTTAACGACCATCGCGAGCAGGCTCGCTCCTACATTAATGAGAATTAGTGTTCGAGTTTCGCCGCAGCACGTTCGGTGATTTGCGCTCGCAGTGTCAGCGACCCCGCAGCGCGTTGGCGAGCTTCCTCCAGCACGCTGGCCGGTGCCGTTTCCGGGCTGCCGGCCTGGAACGGTGGTGCCGGCGCGTATTCCAGTTGCAATTGCACCAGCTCGGCGGTGTCCTGATCGAACAGCTCGGCGGCCAGCGTCAGGGCAAAATCGATGCCCGCAGTGATCCCGCCCCCCGTGAGCAGATTGCCATCGCGCACCACCCGGTCCTTCACGGGAGTCGCCCCCAGAGGTGCCAGCAACTCGTGATAGGCCCAGTGGGTGGTGGCGCGTTTGCCCTTGAGCAGGCCTGCCGCGCCGAGCACCAGCGCCCCGGTACACACTGAGGTGACATAACGTGCCGTCGCGGCCTGGGTCTTGAGGAACGTCAGGGTTTCGTCATCTTCCATCAGCGGCCCGACCCCGCTGCCACCGGGCACGCAGATCACATCCAGCTGCGGGCAATCATCGAAGGTCGTGGTCGGTTTGAGCAGCAGGCCGGTGCTGGCGGTGATGGGCATCAGGTCCTTCCAGATCAGATGCACCTTCACATCCGGCAACGAGGCCAGTACGTCATAAGGGCCGGTGAGGTCGAGTTGCTGCACCTGTGGAAACAACAGAAAACCGATCTGCAAGGTCATGATGTTTTTTCTCCTGAAGTGGTGGACGACTTCACTGTAGGTGCTTAGGATTTGGCGTACACGCCAATTACCCCACGAATTACGCCAAATGCCGAAAACCATTCACGTGCTCGCATTCGCCAATGTGCAACTGCTCGATGTCACCGGGCCGCTGCAGGTATTCGCCTCGGCCAATGACATCGCCCGCCAGCAAGGCGTGCCCACGCCTTATGCGCCATCGGTGATTGCCAGCGGTGGCGGGGCGGTGATGTCGTCGGCGGGCTTGGCGCTATTGGCCGAGCCCTTGCCCGAGCAGGGCAGCGACACCTTGATCATCGCCGGGGGGTGGGGTGTTTACGCGGCGGCGGGCGACCCGTCACTGGTGAACTGGGTGCGCGAGCATGGGTTGCAGTGCCGACGGGTTGCATCGGTGTGCACCGGGGCGTTTTTGCTGGCGGCCAGCGGTTGGCTCGATGGCCGGCGCGTGGTCACCCACTGGACCCGTTGCGAACAGCTGGCGCAGCAACACCCGAAGTTGCAGGTCGAGCCCAATCCGATCTTCATCAACGACGGTCCGGTCTGGACCTCGGCCGGGGTGACCGCCGGGATCGACCTGGCGCTGGCAATGGTCGAAGCCGACCTTGGCCGCAACATGGCCCTGGAAGTCGCCCGGCAATTGGTGGTGTTTCTCAAACGGCCCGGGGGCCAGTCGCAATTCAGCGTGACCCTGTCCCTGCAGAAAGAAGGCAACCGATTCGACGAACTTCATGCCTGGATCAGCGAAAACCTCACCAAGGACCTCGGCATCCCCACCCTGGCCCTGCAGGCCGGCATGAGCGAGCGCAGCTTCGTGCGCCACTACCGCGCCGACACCGGCCAGACCCCGGCCCGGGCCATCGAATTGATCCGCGTCGAAACGGCGAGGCGCCTGCTCAGCGATACCGGCGTGCCGATCAAACGCGTCGCCGTGCAATGCGGATTCGGCAGCGAAGAAACCCTGCGCCGCAGTTTCCTGCGGGCCATGGGCGTGACGCCGCAAGCGTATCGAGAGCGGTTTTCGGTCAGCGTTGCAGCAGAGCCAGTAACGACTTGAGCCGGCCGTATCAGGTGGTTTCAGAATAAATTCGAAGCAACAGCTTAGACTTCCGCCACCTGATTGAAGTACTTCGCCCGATCCGGGGTAAACGTCACCACCATGCCCGTGCGGGCGCAGGTCAGCGCCCGCTCTTCACCCAAATCCACATCCAGATCCTCCCCACGCAAGCCCTGCCATTGGGCGAGGTATTTGAGGGAACCGTACTTCTCGAGTTTTTTCAGGCTACGGCTGACGCCACCTTTCCAGCCCAGCACCGGCAGTTCACCGGCGAGGCATTGTTGGGCGAGATCGGGAAAACGGGCGGCGCGTTGGCGGCCGATTTCCCAGCATTTGATCAGGCCCTTGTCTTGGGCGTCCCACAGTTCGTCGCGGTTCAGGCCGGTTCGCAGGGGGAGGTCGATGCTGCGGTGGATGCGCTGGGTCATTCATTTTCCTTGAATTCGGGTTTTGTTGGACAGCTCCGCTGTGCCCGTTGAAGCGCGATGTTAGGGGGGGATGTAACGGCTGGCAACCGGGTATTTCCGGGTGTTTTGTTTAAAAAATGTAGGACTTTGCCCCGCCTTGGATCTACGGCAAGCGGGCTTTTGTGGCGAGGGAGCTTGCTCCCGTTGGGTTGCGAAGCAGCCCCAAACCCTATGATTGCGATCCGTGAGGTACACCGTGTCTAAAGTGTTTTGCGACTGCTGTGCAGTCGAACGGGAGCAAGCGCCCTCGCCACAAAAGTTCTTTCGCCACAGGTGATAGGAGGTGTCGGCGATGCACACTCAAGGCTGCCAGTAATTCTTCACTCCACTCAACTTCCGATCCAGAAAGCACGCCGCACTGATCAACGCCAAATGCGTCAGCGCCTGCGGTGTATTGCCCATGTGCCGTCCATGACTGTCGAATTCCTCGGCATACAGCCCCAGCGGGTTGGCATATCTCAGCAGTTGCTCGAACTCCAGATGGGCCTTTTCCACCCGGCCGGCGCGGGCCAGGCATTCGACGTACCAGAAGGAACACGCGGCGAATGCGCCTTCGGTGCCGGGCAGGCCGTCAATGTGGGTGTGTTCGTTGCGGTAGCGGTACACCATGCCGTCGCGCACCAGGGTTTTCTCGATAGCGTCCAGCGTCGCGAGCCAGCGTGGATCCTTGGCGCTGACAAAGCGCACCAGCGGCATCAACAACATTGAACCGTCGAGGCCGGTACCGCCGATGTGCTGGACGAAATGCCCGCGCTCCTCGTTCCAGAAATTGTCCCAGATGTCGGTGTAGATCGCCTGGCGGGTCTGGTCCCATCGGGCGAACGGCGCGGGTAACGAGCGTTTCGAAGCGAGACGGATCGCGCGGTCCAGCGCCACCCAGCACATCAGGCGCGAGTGCAGAAAGTGATGTTGCTCACCGCGCATTTCCCAGATCCCGACGTCTTCCTGCTGCCAGGTTTCGCACACCTGATCGACCACCTCCACCACATGTTTCCATCCCTCATGGGAAATGGCTTCGCCGTACTTGTTGACCAGGTACACCGCGTCCATCAGCTCGCCGAAGATGTCGAGCTGGACCTGCGCATAAGCCAGGTTGCCGATACGCACCGGTGTCGCACCGCCATGGCCTTCGAGGTGCGTGAGTTCGATTTCCGGCAGTTCCTGGCGGCCGTCGATGCCGTAGAGAATGTTGAGTTTCATTGGCTTGCCATGACAGTCGCTGACCCGTCCGCGCAACCAGCGCATATAGGCATTGGCCTCATCGACGAAGCCCAGGCGCATGAAGGCGTAGACGGTGAACGAGGCATCGCGGATCCAGGTGTAGCGGTAATCCCAGTTGCGTTCGCCACCGGCGGTCTCCGGCAAGCCGAACGTCGCGGCGGCGAGGATCGCGCCGTGTTTGCGCGAGGTCAGTAGCTTCATCGCCAATGCCGAACGGTTGACCATTTCCCGCCAGCGACCGCGGTAGTTGGATTGGCCGATCCAGTCGCGCCAGAACTTCAGCGTGCGTTGCAGGCACAATTCGGCGGCGCCTGCCTTGAAGCGCGGATCGTCGATGGCGCCGAGCAGGAACTCGGCGGTCTGGTCCTGCCCGAGGGTGAATCCGGCGACGGCGGCGCTGCCATCGAGACTCAAGGTTTGATCCGATGACAAGCGCAGGGACGGCTGATTGACCGCTTCGAAGACCACGTCTTTTTTGTCGATGCGGGCGCGGGTATGGGCGCGGGCATAGTCATGTCGTACGGCGCAGCGCAGGTTGAACGTTGCCTGGCCACTGACGACCCGCACCCGGCGCATCAGCACCGGCAAGTCATCTTCGCTGTCGCCGATGGGCAGCAGATCGGTGATTTCGACCACGGCGCGGTCGCTGAGCCAGCGGGTTTGCAGCACGTTGGTATCCGGCAGGTAAATCTGTTCGCGCCGAGCGTCTGGCAAGTCCGGGGACAGCTGGAAAATACCGGCCTCGGGGGTGTCGAGCAGCGAACAGAAAATAGATGGGTTGTCGAATTCCGGCCAGCAGAAAAAATCCACGCTGCCCTTGTCATTGACCAGCGCGGCACTGCGCATGTCGCCGATGATGCCGTGGGCGTCGATGGGGCTTTGGCGTTCGGGGTGATCAGCCATTGTCGTGAAACTCCAGGAAGCAGGGACCTAAGTAGCTGACTGGCTTTAAAGGGCTGGAGTTCACTTGTGTGGTGACTGTTCCGGCCCCTTCGCGAGCAGGCTCGCTCCCACATTGGGCCTGTGTACACCGTCCATTGTGGGAACGAGCCTGCTCGCGAAGGGGCCTTCACATTCAACCAACAATTCGGCCCTTTCCCCGCTACCCGCCTTATGGCAATTTGCACGCCCTTATCGAGGCCGGACACCATGGCAAATCCCTACCGCGAGCTGTTCAATGCCCCAGGCAGCCGAGCTTTCGTGCTGGCTGGCATGATCGCGCGCATGCCGATTTCCATGACCGGAATCGGCCTGATCACCATGCTTTCGCAGTTGCAGGGCGGCTACGGTCTGGCGGGGGCTGTGGCGGCGACTTTTGCCTTGGCCACAGCGTTTTGTGCGCCGCAGGTGTCGCGGCTGGTGGACCGTTTCGGTCAGCGGCGGATTCTGCCGGTGTCGGCCCTGGTCGGGGGCGGGGCGTTGTTGCTGGTGTTGCTTTGCACCCGTTTGCAGGCGCCGCAATGGACGCTGTTCGTGTTCGCTGCGTTGGCCGGTTGCATGCCGAGCATGTCGGCGATGGTGCGGGCGCGCTGGACCGAGGTGTATCGCGGCCAGCCGCAACTGCAAACGGCCTATGCCCTGGAGTCGGTGCTGGACGAAGTCTGCTTTATCGTCGGGCCGCCGTTGTCGGTGGGCCTGTGTGTGGTGGCGTTCCCCGAGGCAGGGCCGTTGGCGGCGTTGCTGATGCTGGCCATCGGCGTCACGGCGTTTGTCTTGCAACGCAGCACCGAACCTGCGGTACATCCCCATGAAGCCCATCATTTCGGCTCGATCATCCGTTCCGTGGACATCCAGTGGCTGATGCTGTTGATGGTCGCCATGGGCACCATCGTCGGCGTGATCGATGTGGTCAGCGTCGCGTTCGCCCAGCATCAGGGCCAGCCGGCGGCGGCAAGTATTGTGCTGTCGGTGTATGCCATCGGTTCGTGCCTGGCCGGGCTGGCCTTCGGTGCGCTGCGCTCGAAAGTGCCGCTGCCACGGCTGTTTCTCTACGGCGGGGTGGCGACGGCGGTGACGACCTTGCCGCTGCTGCTGGCGGTGAACATTCTCGGGTTGTCGCTGGCGGTGTTCGTCGCCGGATTGTTTTTTGCCCCGACCCTGATTGTTGCGATGGCCCTGGTGGAGCAGATCGTGCCGCCGGCCAAGCTCACCGAAGGCCTGACCTGGCTGGTCACGGGATTGAGCATCGGCGTGGCGATCGGCGCCGCCAGTTCCGGCTGGCTGGTGGATGCGTTCGGGGCGCGCAGCGGGTTTTGGGTGGCGATTGCAGCCGGGGCAGTCGTACTGGGTTCAGCGGTGCAAAGCTATCGCCATTTGAAATGATGATTTAACTGTGGGAGCGAGCCTGCTCGCGAAAGCGGTCTTCCCGTCAATTGATGTGTTGAATGTCACGCCGCCTTCGCGAGCAGGCTCGCTCCCACAGGGTTATCTGTACGACTAATTCTCTTCGGCACTCATCCGTTCTCTTAGCAGACAACTTTTCGAGGTAAGCCCGGTGACCCAGCTGACATTGCTGTGCCTGCCCTATTCGGGCGCGAGCGCCATGGTCTACAGCCGTTGGCGGAGCAAACTGCCGCAGTGGCTGAAAGTGCAACCGGTGGAGCTGCCGGGGCGGGGCGCACGGTATGGCGAGCCGTTGCACATCGACATGCGGCGGCTGGCGCTGCAATTGGCGCAGGAACAAAAGAACACGCTCAAGGCGCCTTATGCGCTGTTCGGCCACAGCCTCGGCGCGTTGCTGGCTTGTGAAATGGCCCATGCGTTTCGCTCGCTCGGTTGCCCTGAGCCGGTAGCCCTGTTCGCCTCCGGCACTGCGGCGCCAACCCTGCGTGCCGACTACGACCGTGGTTTTGCCGAGCCCAAGACCGATGCCGAATTGATCGAGCAACTGCGCACGCTCAACGGCACCAGCGAAGAAGTGCTGGCCAACGAAGAGCTGATGAGCCTGACACTGCCGATCCTGCGTGCCGATTTCCAGTTGTGCGGACGTTTCGAGCCGCTGCAGCGGCCACTGCTCAAGTGCCCGGTGCACGTGCTTGGCGGCAAGACCGACCGGGCCACCACTGAACAACTGATCGGCTGGAGCAAGGAAACCCGTGGCAGTTTCTCCGTGGACATGCTCGCCGGCGGGCATTTCTTCATCCATGAGCATGAGGCCAAGGTGCTCAAGGTGATCAAGGATCAGCTTGAGGTTCATCATCGGCGGCATGGGCTGATGGCGCTCAGCTGACTTCCACATCACTCAATCCCTGTGGGAGCGAGCAGGCTCGCTCCCACAGTGGTTTGTGGCGTCTCACACACCGCGCTGTACCCCATCCTGATACTTATTCTCATTCGCTAATTTTTCCGGCCTGCATTCGTTTTATAGGGACGACGTGCCTTTGTGCTTCCCGCCACTGATCCGGATACCCAGAAATGAATGCTGAAGACTCCTTGAAACTTGCTCGCCGGTTTATCGGGTTGCCCCTGGAAAAGCGCCAGATGTTCCTTGCGGCCTTGCACAAGGAGGGCGTGGAGTTCGCCCGGTTCCCGATTCCTGCCGGCGTCGAGGCCGAGGATCGCCAGGCGCTGTCGTATGCCCAGCAACGCATGTGGTTTCTTTGGCAACTGGACCCGCAAAGCGGCGCCTACAACCTGCCGGGCGCGGTGCGCCTGAGCGGACGCCTGAACCTGCCGGCGCTGGAGCAGGCGTTCGCCAGCCTGGTGGCGCGTCACGAAACCCTGCGCACGGTGTTCGCCCGTCAGGCCGACGACAGCCTGCTGCAAGTGCCGGCCACGGCACCGCTGGTGATCGATCATGTGGATTTCAGCGCACTACTGGCCTCGGAACGTGAATTGGCAGTCGCTCGAGCAGCCGAACAGCAGTCGGTGCTGCCGTTCGATCTGGGCAGCGGTCCGCTGCTGCGCGTGACCTTGCTCAAACTCGCCGAGCAGGAACACGTCCTGCTGCTGACCTTGCACCACATCGTGTCCGACGGCTGGTCGATGAACGTGCTGATCGACGAATTCATCCGCTGCTACGACGCCTTTGATGCCGGCACACAACCGCAACTGGCGGCGTTGCCGATCCAGTACAGCGACTACGCGCTCTGGCAGCGCCGCTGGCTGGAGGCCGGCGAGCAGGCACGTCAGTTCGACTATTGGCAGGCGCAACTGGGCGACGAGCATCCGGTGCTGGAACTGCCCACCGATCATCCGCGCCCGGCGATGCCGAGCTATCGGGGCACCCGCTACGAATTCGCCGTCGACGGGCAACTGGCCGAGCAACTGCGGACCACCGCGCAGAAACACAACATCACCCTGTTCATGTTGTTGCTCGGTGCCTTCAACGTGCTGCTGCACCGCTACACCGGACAGAACGACATCCGCGTCGGCGTGCCGATCGCCAACCGCAACCGCGCCGAGATCGAAGGCCTGATCGGTTTCTTCGTCAACACCCAGGTGCTGCGTACGCAACTGGACGGCCAGACCCGGGTCGACGAATTACTGCGCCGCATCAAGGAAACCGCCCTCGGTGCCCAGGCCCATCAGGACCTGCCGTTCGAGCGTCTGGTGGAAGCCTTGAAACTGGAACGCAGCCTCAGCCACACGCCGCTGTTCCAGGTGATGTACAACCATCAGCCACAGGTCGCGGACATTTCCACGGTCACCACCCAATCCGGTTTGGCGCTGGGTGCGATCGAATGGCAAGGGCGCACCACGCAATTCGACCTGACTCTGGACACGTACGAAAAGGGCGGCAAGCTGCACGCCGCGCTGACCTACGCCAACGACCTGTTCGACGCCGCGACCATCGCGCGCATGGCGCAACACTGGACGCACCTGTTGCAGGGCATGGTCAGCGATGCCCGGCAGCGCATCAGCGATCTGCCGCTGCTGGAACAGGCTGAATACCAGCGCATCGTCCATGACTGGAACCGCGCCGACGACAACTTCGCCCAGCCTCTGTGCATTCACCAGATGATCAGCCAGCAAGCCGCCGTCAACCCGATTGCACTGGCGGTAACCTTCGCCTCCAAACAGCTGACCTACAGCGAACTCGACCAGCAGGCCAATCGTCTGGCGCGCAAGCTGATCGAACTGGGTGTCGGTCCGGAAGTCCGGGTCGGCGTGGCCATGCCGCGTTCCGAGCAACTGCTGATTGCCTTGCTGGCGGTACTCAAGGCCGGTGGCGCCTATGTGCCGCTGGACCCGGATTATCCGGCCGAACGCGTCGCCTACATGCTCGAAGACAGCCGTGCTCTGGTGCTGCTGACCGAGCAATCCGTTGCCGCGACCTTGACCGTGTCAGGCGACACCAGCGTGTTGCTGATGGACAACCTCTCGCTGACCGATTATCCAGCCAGCGCCCCGGTCACCCGCGTCACGCCGGATAACCTGGCCTACGTGATCTACACCTCCGGCTCCACCGGCAAACCCAAAGGCGTGGCCATCGCCCATCGCAACGTGCTGGCGCTGATCGACTGGTCGCAATCGGTGTACAGCCGCGACGACATTCAGGGTGTGCTGGCCTCGACCTCGGTGTGCTTCGACCTGTCGGTGTGGGAGCTGTTCGTGACCCTGGCCAACGGTGGCTCGGTGATCATCGCCCGCAACGCCCTGGAACTGCCGTTGCTGCCGGCTCGGGATCAGGTTCGGCTGATCAACACCGTGCCCTCGGCGATCAATGCCCTGCAACGCGCCGGGCAGATTCCGCCGGGCGTGCGCATCATCAACCTGGCCGGTGAGCCGCTGAAACAGAGCCTGGTGGACGCGCTGTACCAGCAGTCGACCGTCGAGCACGTCTATGACCTGTACGGCCCGTCGGAAGACACCACCTATTCGACCTGGACCCGTCGCGAGGCCGGTGGCCGGGCCAATATCGGCCGCCCGCTCAAACACACCGCCAGTTATTTGCTGGACGCCGACCTGCAACCGGTGCCCCAGGGCGTGTCTGCCGAGCTGTACCTGAGCGGCGCCGGCATCACCCGTGGTTATCTGGCACGGCCGGGCCTGACCGCCGAGAAATACGTGCCAAACCCGTTTTCCAGCACCGGCGAGCGCCTGTACCGCACCGGCGACCTGACCCGTTATCAGGCCGACGGTGCTCTGCAATACGTCGGCCGTATCGACCATCAGGTCAAGGTGCGCGGTTTCCGTATCGAGTTGGGCGAAATCGAAGCGCGATTGTTGCAACAGGACGCGGTCCGTGAACTGGCGGTGCTGGCGCAGGACGGTGCCAATGGCCAGCAACTGGTGGCCTACCTCGTGCCGAACGATCCGGCGTTGCTGGATGACATCGATGCGCAAACGACCCTGCGCGAATCCCTGAAAGCGGCCCTGCGTCAGCACTTGCCGGACTACATGGTCCCGGCGTTCCTGCTGTTCCTCGAACACTTGCCGCTGACCCCCAACGGCAAGCTCGACCGCAAGGCCCTGCCCGCGGTTGATGGCACCACACAACAGCGCGAACACGTGGCGCCACGCAGCGAACTGGAAAAGTCCCTCGCGGCGATCTGGCAAGACGTGCTGGCCATCGACAACGTCGGTCTGGAAGACAATTTCTTCGAGCTGGGCGGCGACTCCATCGTCTCGATGCAAGTGGTCAGCCGCGCTCGCCAGGCCGGGATCGTGTTGAGCCCCAAGGACCTGTTCCAGCACCAGACCATCCGCAGCCTGGCCCAGGCGGCCCGCAGCGGCGGGCAATCGTTGATCGAGCAAGGCCCGGCCAGTGGCGCGGTGGCGCTGGCGCCGGTGCAACAGTGGTTCTTCGAGCAAGCCATCCCCGAGCGTCAGCATTGGAACCAGTCGCTGCTGCTGGTGCCGCGCGCGTCGTTGAAGGTCGAGGCGCTGGAGCGTGCCCTGGAGCAAGTGCTGACTCATCACGACAGTTTGCGTCTGCGCTATCAGCAAACCGAGAACGGCTGGCAACAGGCGTATGCCGCGCCGACTACTGATTCGGTGTTGTGGCAGCGTCAGGCACAATCGGTCGAAGAACTTAACGCTCTGTGCGACGAAGCCCAGCGCAGTCTTGACCTGCAAAACGGCCCGTTGCTGCGTGCGCTGCTTGTGGCCATGGCCGACGGCAGCGAGCGTCTGCTGTTGGTGGTTCACCACTTGGCGGTGGACGGTGTGTCCTGGCGCGTGCTGCTGGAAGATCTTCAGCAGTTCTACAACGGTGGCGTGGCGCCTGGGAAAACCAGCGGCTACCAGCGCTGGGTCGCGCGTTTGCAGGATCATCTTCCTGCTTTCGAAAGCAGCCTCGATCACTGGCAGACCCAACTGCAAGACGCACCAGGCGACCTGCCGTGTGAGCGCCCGAACGGCGCACTGGAAAACCGTTTCGAACACAAACTCGAACTCAAGCTCGGCGCCGAACAGACCCGCCAACTGCTGCAAACGGCCCCGGCGGCCTACCGCACCCAGGTCAACGACCTGCTGCTGACCGCACTGGCGCGCGCCGTTTGCCGCTGGAGCGGGCAGGGCAGCACGCTGATCCAGCTCGAAGGCCATGGCCGCGAAGACCTGTTCGACGACGTCGACCTGACGCGCACCGTGGGTTGGTTCACCAGCCTGTTCCCGGTCAACCTGAAACCTGCTGCCGATCTCGGCGCTTCGATCAAATCCATCAAGGAACAGCTGCGCAACGTCCCGGATAAAGGCCTGGGCTACGGCGCGCTGCGCTATCTCGGCACGGCGCAGACCCGCGCCGTACTGGCGGCATTGCCGCAACCGCGCATCACCTTCAACTACCTGGGGCAGTTTGACCGTCAGTTCGACGACGGCGCGTTGTTCACCCCATCCACCGAAGGCAATGGCATCGCACAGGATCCGTCGGCACCGCTGGGCAACTGGCTGGTGGTTGAAGGCCAGGTCTATGGCGGTGAGTTGTCCCTGAGCTGGGGCTTCAGTCGCGAGATGTTCGACACCGCGACCGTCCAGCGTCTGGCTGACGATTACGCCCGGGAATTGATTGCGCTGATCGATCACTGCTGCGCTCTGCAAGCGCCACAAGCCACGCCATCGGACTTCCCGTTGGCGCGTATCGATCAGGCCCAACTCGACGGACTGCCACTGGCCGTTGCTCATCTTGAAGACCTGTATCCGCTGTCGCCGATGCAACAGGGCATGCTCTTCCACACCCTGTACGAGCCGCAGGTCGGCGCGTACATCAGCCAGTTGCGCCTGGACATCGGCGGGTTGGACATCGAGCGTTTCGCACGCTCGTGGCAGGCCGCGGTCGAGCGTCATGACATCCTGCGCAGCAGCTTCCACTGGCAAGGTCTCGACACCGCGCATCAGGCGATTGCGCGTCAGGTCGAACTGCCCCTTGAAGTGCTGGAAGCGACCGACACCGATGCACTGGCCGACGCTGAGCGCGCGAAAGGTTTCGAGCTGGGGACGGCGCCGCTGTTCCGCCTGAAGCTCGTTCGCACGGGCGCCAACGACTGGCACCTGATCTACACCAGTCACCACATTTTGATGGACGGCTGGAGCAACGCGCAGTTGCTGGCCGAAGTGATCCAGCACTACGCCGCCGGGCAATCGTTGCCGGCACCCACCGGGCAATATCGCGATTACCTGGGCTGGTTGCAGCAGCAATCGGTGGAGGCTGGCGAGCAGTTCTGGAAAGCCGCACTGGCACCGCTGCAAACCCCGACGCTGCTGGCCGAAGCCTTGCGTCCACCGGTGGGCGTCGAGGGCAATGGCGAACACCGCGTCGCCCTCGACAACCGCGCGACCCAGCGTCTGGCCGAGTTCGCCCGTCAACAGAAAGTCACCCTCAACACCCTGCTGCAAGCGGCCTGGAGCCTGTTGCTGCAACGCTACACCGGCCAGGATTGCGTGGTGTTCGGTGCCACCGTGGCCGGCCGTTCGGCGCCGTTGCCGGGAATCGAAGAACAGCTTGGCCTGTTCATCAACACCTTGCCCCTGGTGTGCGCCATCAAGCCGGACCAGACCGTCAGCCAGTGGCTGGGCGAACTGCAAGGGCTGAACCTGGCGATGCGTGAGTTCGAACACGTGCCGCTGTACGACATTCAGGGTTGGGCGGGCCAGCAGGGCTCGGCACTGTTCGACAGCCTGCTCGTGTTCGAAAACTTCCCGGTGGCCGAAGTGCTGAAGCAGGGCGCACCGGCCGGGTTGTCGTTCGGTAACCTGCACAATCACGAGCGCACTCACTATCCGCTGACCCTGGGCATCGAATTGGGCGAAGGCCTGGGTCTGGAGTTCAGTTATGACGCGGCGCGATTCAGTGCCGGGCAGATCGCTCAGCTATCGGCGAACTTGCAGCACTTGCTGACGCAATGGGTGGCGTCGCCGGAGGCGGCGTTGGGCTCGCTGGAACTGCTCGACATCGATGGAAAGAACGCAGTGCTCGCGATCAGCCAACCGCCTGCAGTTGAGTTATCCACAACGCTTTTGGCCCACGAGCAAATCGCCGCGCAAGCCGTAGCCACGCCCGACGCCTTGGCGTTGAAGATCGACGGCCACTCTCTGAGCTACGGTCAACTGAATGCACAAGCCAACCGCCTGGCCCAGCGCCTGATCGACCACGGCGCCGGCCCCGGCAAGCGTGTCGGCCTGGCCATGCGTCGCGGTCCGCAGCTGATCGTCAGCCTGCTGGCGGTACTGAAAAGCGGCGCGGCCTACGTGCCGCTGGACCCCAAATACCCGGCCGAACGCCTCACCTACATGATCGAAGACAGCCGTCTCGACGTACTGCTGCACGAATCCGGCCTGCTGCAAGACCTGTCATCAAACCTGCCACACCTGACCCTCGAAGACACCACCCTCCCTGTAGGAGCGCAGCTTGCTCGCGATAGCGGTCTCCCAGCTGCCGAAGATCTGGCCTACATCATCTACACCTCCGGCTCCACCGGCCAACCCAAAGGCGTCGCCATCACCCACGCCGCCCTGCGCGAGTTCTGCCAGACCGCCGCCGACTACTCAAAGCTGTCACCCACGGACCGCGTCTTGCAATTCGCCACCTTCAGCTTCGACGGCTTCGTCGAACAATGCTTTCCGGCACTGTGCGTCGGCGCCGCGTTGATCATGCGCGGCGATGACCTGTGGGACGCCGGTCGACTGGCTGCGGAAATCGTCGATCAGGGCGTGACCGTGGCCGATTTGCCGGCCGCCTACTGGTTCCTGCTGGCCCGTGAATGTGCCGGCGGTGTAGTGCCGAGCCTTGGCGATTTGCGTCAGGTGCACGTCGGCGGCGAAGCGATGTCGGTGGAAGGCCTGCGCCTGTGGCATCAGGCCGGCCTGAGTCATGTGCGCCTGCTCAACACCTACGGCCCGACCGAAGCGACGGTGGTGTCCAGCGTGCATGAATGCCAATTGGCCGATGCCAGTGATGCTTTCGGCATTCCAATCGGTCGCGCCATCCCTGGCCGTGCGCTGTACGTGCTGGACGCTGCCGGTCAGCTACTGCCGGCCGACGGCGTCGGCGAGTTGTGCATCGGCGCACCGGCCTGCCTGGCGCAAAGCTACTTCGACCGTCCGGCACTGACCGCCGAACGTTTCCTGCCGGACCCGTTCGCCCGCGAACCGGGCGCGCGGCTGTACCGCAGCGGTGACCTTGCGCGTTACAACGATGAGGGCAATCTGGAATACGTCGGGCGTATCGACCACCAGGTGAAGATTCGCGGTTTCCGCATCGAAATGGGCGAGATCGAAGCCTGCCTGCAAGCCCGGGACGAAGTCCGCGAAGCCGCCGTCATCGCCCAGGACGGCACGCAACTGGTGGCGTACGTCGTGGCCAGCGACGCGGTGGTGTCCGAGGCGGAGTATCTGGAAGGGCTCAAAGCCGTCCTGCGCCAGTCGCTGCCGGACTACATGGTGCCCGGCCACATGGTCCTGCTGGACAAGTTGCCGCTCAACAACAACGGCAAACTCGACCGCAAGGCCCTGCCACGGGCTGAGGCGGTTGATGCGCAACGTGACTTCGTGGCGCCGACCGCAGGACTGGAAACGCAACTGGCGCAGATCTGGCAGGAGGTGTTGCAGGTCGAGAGCGTCGGCCGCGATCACAACTTCTTCGAGTTGGGCGGCCATTCGCTGCTGGTGCTGCAAGTGATTTCCCGTGTGCGCCAGCAACTGCAGCTTGAACTGTCGGTGAACAGTCTGTTCTCGGCAGCGAACCTGGCGGAATTTGCCGAGCGGGCAGCGCAGGCGACCGTCGCGGGGCAACCGCTGTTGCAACGCGCGTCGGACGATCAGTCGCGGATTCTGTCCTACGCCCAGCAACGCCAATGGATTCTCTGGCAACTGGACCCGCACAGCGCGGCCTACAACATTCCGGCGGCGCTACGCCTCAAAGGTTCGTTGAACCGCGACGCGCTGCGCCAGGCCTTCGAGCAATTGCAGGCGCGTCACGAAACCCTGCGCACCACCTTCGAACAGGACGGTCAGCAGGCTCGTCCGCTGGTGCACCTCGAACTGCCATTGCAATTCAATGAGCAACCCATCGAAGAGACCTCGATCAACCACGCGGTGGCCGAAGAAATCGCCCGGCCATTCGACCTGCGCAACGGCCCGCTGTGGCGCATGTTGCTGTTGCAAGTCAGCGCCGAGCACCATGTGCTGGTGCTCACCGTGCACCACATCGCTGCCGATGGCTGGTCGATGCAGGTCATGATCGATGAGTTCAGCGCGTTGTATCAGGCTGCCGTTGATGGTCGTGTCGAACGCCTGAAAGCGCTGCCGGTGGCCTACAGTGACTACGCCCGTTGGCAGCGCGACTGGCTGGAGGCCGGGGAGGGCGCACGGCAATTGGCCTGGTGGCGCGAGCAACTGGATGGCAGCCAGGCACCGCTGCAATTGCCGAGTGAACTGAGTCGCCCGGCTCGCCGCACCGAGCGTGGTGCCAGCCTGCTGTTGCAGGTCGATCGCGACTTGCTCGCCGGGTTGCGCCAGCGTGCGCAAGAACAGCAAGTGACGCTGTTCATGCTGTTGCTGGCGAGTTTCCAGACCTTGCTGCATCGTCAGAGTGGGCAGTCGGGCATCAGCGTCGGTGTGCCGAGTGCCGGGCGTTCGCGCCTCGAAACCGAAGGCCTGATCGGTTTCTTCATCAACACCCAGGTGCTGCGCGCCGAGATCGACGGGCAGCAACCGTTCAGTACCTTGCTGCAACAGGTCAAGCACAGCGCATTGGCGGCGCAGGCCCATCAGGACTTGCCGTTCGAGCAACTGGTCGACGCCTTGCAGCCGGATCGCAGCCTCAATCACAGTCCGTTGTTCCAAGTGCTCTACAACCATCAGCAACAACTGGGTGCCAGCGTCGAACGCGCCGTGGCCGACTTGCAGGTCGAGCGCCTGCACTGGCAGCAGCACACTGCGCAATTCGATCTGGTGCTCGATACCCAGGAGCAGGGTGATGAACTGGACGCCAGCCTGAGCTACGCCACCGATTTGTACGACGAAGCTTCGATGCAGCGTTTCGCCGGACAGTGGCTGAACCTGCTGCGCGCGGTGGTCGCCGATCCGCAGCAGCGCGTGGCGGAACTGCCGCTGCTGCAAACGCCGCAATACGATGAGCTGATCCAGCACTGGAACCCGGCGTTCCAGGCACAACCGCCGTCTCCAACCTTGCATCAGTTGTTTGAAGTTCAAGCTGAACAACGCCCGGACGCCATCGCACTGACCTATGAAGGCGAACAGCTGACCTACGCCGCGCTCAACGCCCAGGCCAACCGCCTGGCGCGCAAACTGCGCGAACAAGGCGTCGGGCCGGAAGTGCGCGTGGGCATCGCCACCGAGCGGGCGATGCCGCTGGTGGTGGGTTTGCTGGCGATCCTCAAGGCCGGTGGCGCCTACGTGCCGCTGGACCCGCAATACCCGGCCGAACGCCTGAGCTACATGATCGACGACAGCGGCATCGCGCTGCTGTTGACCCAGTCACACTTGATCGATGGCTTGCCGGCCCGCGACGGCGTGCAAGTGCTGGACCTTTCGTCGTTGCAACTGGACGCCTACAACAGCGACAACCTGCCAACCCTGGCAACCCCGGACAACCTCGCCTACGTGATCTACACCTCCGGTTCCACCGGTCGGCCAAAAGGCGCACTGCTCAGCCATGGCAACGTCGGGCGTTTGCTGACCGCCACCGCCGCTGAGTTCAATTTCGGCGCGGACGATGTCTGGACCCTGTTCCATTCCTACGCCTTCGATTTCTCGGTGTGGGAGCTGTTCGGTTCGCTGTGCACCGGTGGGCGCCTGGTGATCGTGCCGTACTACATCAGCCGCGAACCGCAGGAATTCCACCGCTTGCTCTGCGATGAAGGCGTGACGGTACTGAACCAGACCCCGACCGCGTTCCGCCAGCTGTTGCCGATTGCCTGCGCCAGCCCGCGCAGCCTGGCGTTGCGCCAGGTGATTTTCGGCGGTGAAGCATTGGAAGTGGCGAGCCTGCGGCCATGGTTCGAGCGCTTCGGCGACCAGCAGCCAACGCTGGTGAACATGTACGGCATCACCGAAACCACGGTTCACGTGACCTATCGCGCGATCCGCCTGGCCGACCTCGACGGCCAGTTGCAGAGCCCGATCGGCCTGCCGATCCGCGACCTGCGCTGGTACTTGCTCGACAGCCAGTTGCACCCGGTGCCGGTGGGCGTGGCGGGCGAGTTGTACATCGCCGGTGCCGGCCTGGCGCGGGGTTATCACGGACGTTTCGGCCTGACCGCCGAGCGTTTCGTACCGAGCCCGTTCGACGCTTCCCAGCGCCTGTATCGCAGCGGCGACCTGGCGCGCCAGCGTGTCGACGGCAGCATCGACTACCTCGGGCGGATCGACCAGCAAGTGAAGATCCGGGGTTTCCGTATCGAACTGGGCGAGATCGAAGCCGCACTGCTGGCGCAACCGGGCGTGCGTCAGGCGGTGATCAGCGTGCATGTCGGTGACGGTGGTCCGCAGCTATGCGCTTACGTCGTCGCCGAACACACCCCGCATGACCCGATTGGCTGGCGCGACACCCTGCGCGCCGCGCTCAAGGTTGACCTGCCGGATTACATGGTGCCCAGCCACTGGCTGCTGCTCGATGCCTTGCCGCTGACCAGCAACGGCAAGCTCGACCGCAAGGCCTTGCCGCTGCCGGATGTCGAGCACTGGCAGCGTCCGTTCGAAGCCCCCGAAGGCCATCTCGAACAGCAACTGGCCGCGATCTGGGCTGACGTACTGGGCGTGGCGCAAATCGGTCGTCGCGACAACTTCTTTGAATTGGGCGGGCATTCACTGCTCGCCGCCCAGGCCAGTGCCCGTGTGGAACTGGAACTGGGGATCGAGCTGCCGCTGCGCGCGCTGTTCGAAAGCAACGACCTTCAGGCTTATGCCGCCATGGCCGGGCAATACACCCCGACTGACAACGATGCACGTCTGGATGCGCTTGAGTCGCTTCTGGACGAGATGGAGTTCAACTGATGGAACACAGCACTGCCCAGCGTATTGCCACCCGCTTTGCCGGCCTGCCTGCGGACAAACGCCGCGAATTTTTGCAGCGCATGCAGGAGCAAGGCGTCAGTTTCGGCCAACTGCCGATTCCGCCCGCCGCCGAGCCGCAAGCGACTTTCGAACTGTCCTACGCGCAGCAACGCCAATGGTTCCTCTGGCAGCTCGACCCACAGAGCAGCGCCTACAACATTCCTGCCGCGTTGCGTCTGCACGGGTCGCTGAATCTGGCGGCGCTGCAACAGAGTTTCGACGTGCTGCTGGAACGGCACCAGAGCCTGCGCAGCCGTTTCGTCGAGGACGACGGCCAGGTGAGGCAAGCCCTGGCGACCTTCACCACGCTGCCCATCGAACAGCACGATCTGCGCGCCGAGCCCGAGGCGCAGCGCTTCGAACTGGCGATGAAAACAGTCGAAGCGGAGATTGCCCGGCCGTTCGATCTGCAACATGGGCCGTTGTTGCGCGTGAGTTTGTTGCAGCTCGACGCCGAGGACCATGTGCTGGTGCTGACCCTGCACCACATCGTCACCGACGGTTGGTCGATGGGGGTGCTGGTCGAAGAGTTTTCCCGGCTCTACGCCGCCCATTGCCAGGGACAGAGCGCTGAACTGCAAGCACTGCCGATCCAGTATTCGGACTATGCCGCCTGGCAGCGGCGCTGGATGGAAGCGGGGGAGCTGGAGCGTCAACTGGATTGGTGGCGGGAAAAGCTCGGTAACGAGCAGCCGCTGCTGGAATTGCCGACCGATCGTGCGCGTCCGGCGCAACCGAGCCAGCAGGGCGCGCGTCTGGATTTCGCCCTCGACTCAACATTGGCCCGCGGGCTGATGAGCCTGGCCAAACAGCGCGGCGTCACCCCGTTCATGCTCTTGCTGGCAAGCTTCCAGGCCTTGCTCTATCGCTACAGCGGCCAGTCCGACCTGCGCATCGGCGTGCCGATCGGCAACCGCAACCGCGCGGAAACCCGTGGCCTGATCGGCTTCTTCGTCAACACCCAAGTGATGCGCGCCGAACTCGACGGGCGTCTGCCGTTCAGCCAGCTGCTGGAGCAGACCCGAACCGCATCGCTGGATGCCCAGGATTATCAGGACCTGCCGTTCGAACGCCTGGTGCAGGCGCTGCAAGGTGAACGCAGCCTCAGCCACAGCCCGCTGTTCCAGGTGATGTTCAACCACCAGCAGGCGAGACCGGCAGCGGTCAGCGGCTTGCTCGCGGGGCTGCGAGTCGAAGCGCTGAACGCCACGGCTCACACCACCCAGTTCGACTTGCAACTGGACACCCAGGAAGAGGGCGACAAGCTGTTCGCCAGCCTGACCTACGCCACCGACCTGTTCGACGCCGGGCGCATCGAGGATCTGGCTCGCCACTGGCGCAACCTGTTGGCCGGTGTATTGGCCAACCCGCAAACCCCGTTGGCGGAACTGCCGCTGCTGGATGCCGATGAGCGCTTGCGCATCCTCGACGACCTCAACGCCACCGCAACGCGTTATCCGGGCGAAGTCTGCGTACAGCGGCATTTCGAAGCGCGTGTGGTGGAAAACCCTGAAGCGACCGCGCTGGTGTTTCAGGGCCGGAGCCTGAGCTACGCCGAACTGAACCTTCGCGCCAATCGCCTGGCCCATCACCTGCGTGCCCAAGGTGTCGGCCCGGAAGTGATCGTGGGGATTGCCTGCGACCGTTCGTTCGAGATGGTGGTCGGCCTGTTGGCGATCCTCAAGGCCGGCGGCGCCTACATGCCACTGGACCCGGAATACCCGCTGGACCGCCTGGGCTACATGATCGAAGACAGCGGCATTTCGCTGTTGCTGACCCAGCAACATCTGCTGGCGCAATTGCCGACGCCGGACTCGGTGCGCACCCTTTGCTTGCACAGCGATGCCGATTGGTTGAGCGATCTGCCGGGCACTGACCCCTCTAATCTGGCGATTGCCGAAAACCTCGCCTACATGATTTACACCTCCGGTTCCACCGGCAAACCGAAAGGCGCGGGCAACCGCCATGTGGCCCTGCACAACCGCCTGGAGTGGATGCAACAAGCCTATAACTTGCAGCCTGCGGACCGTGTGCTGCAAAAGACGCCATTCAGTTTCGACGTATCGGTCTGGGAATTCTTCTGGCCGTTGATGAAAGGCGCCACCCTGGTCATCGCCGCGCCGGGCGAGCACCGCGATCCGCAACGCCTCGCCGCACTGATCGTCGAACAGGCGATCACCACGCTGCACTTCGTGCCGTCGATGCTTTCGGCCTTCATCGCTTCCGACGAAGCGCTGGCCTGCACCTCGCTGACCCGCATCATTTGCAGCGGCGAAGCATTGCCGATGGAGCTGCAACGCCAGACCCTGCGGGCTCTGCCGCAAGCCAATCTGTACAACCTCTATGGCCCGACCGAAGCGGCCATTGACGTCACCCACTGGACCTGTGTGGAAGAGGGCCGCGACAGCGTGCCGATCGGTCGCCCGATCGCCAACCTGCGCACCTTGATCCTCGACAGCGAACTGCAACCCTTGCCGCTGGGCGCGGTGGGCGAGTTGTACCTGGGCGGGGTCGGCCTTGCTCGTGGTTACCACCGCCGTGGCGCGCTGACCGCCGAGCGTTTCGTGGTCGATCCGTTCGGCAGCGGCGAACGCCTGTACCGCACCGGTGACCTGGCGCGCTATCGCGCCGACGGCGCCATCGACTACTGCGGACGCATCGACCATCAGGTGAAGATTCGCGGATTGCGCATCGAGCTGGGGGAAATCGAAGCCCGTCTGCAAGAACATGCCGAGGTGCAGGAAGCCGTGGTGCTGGCCCTCGATGGCCCGGGCGGCAAGCAACTGGTGGCCTACATCGTGCCGCAGGATCGCGCGTTGATCGCCACGGATGCCGCTCAGCAGGGCGCCTGGCGCGAAACCCTGAAAAGCCATCTGCTCGGCAGCCTGCCGGACTACATGGTGCCGGCGCAGACCGTGCTGATCGAACAGATGCCCCTGAGCCCCAACGGCAAACTGGACCGCAAACGGCTGCCGGCACCCACCGTGCAGGTCAGCCAACGCGTCTTCGAAGCACCACGCAGCGCTCATGAACAGGTGCTGGCGCAGATCTGGCAGGACGTGTTGGGCGTCGAACAGGTGGGCCGTCAGGACAACTTCTTCGAACTGGGCGGCGATTCGATCATCTCGATTCAGGTGGTCAGCCGCGCCCGCCGTGCCGGCCTGAGCCTGCAACCGCGTGACCTGTTCCAGCAGCAGACTTTGCAAGCACTGGCTGGCGTGGTCAAAGAACAAGTCGCCCCGCTGGCGCAACAAGGGCCGGTGGACGGTGTGCAAAAACTCACGCCGATCCAGCGCTGGTTCTTCGAAGAGCCGATCCCGCAACGCGCGCACTGGAACCAGGCGGTGTTGCTGGTGCCACGGGAAACCCTTGACCTGCCGCGCCTGCAAGGCGCCTTGCAACGGCTGCTCAAGCAACACGACGCGCTGCGTTTGCGCTTCAGTCAGGTTGATGGCCAGTGGTCGGCCCGCTATGTCGGCGCCGACAGTGCCGATGTCATCGACATGCTCTGGACCGCCCGCGTCGCCAGTGATGCCTCGCTGGAGTCGGTGTGCGATGAAGCCCAGCGCAGCCTCAGCCTGCAAGACGGGCCGCTGCTGCGGGTGGCGTTGATCGCCCAGGCCGATGGTTCGCAACGTTTACTGCTGGTGATTCACCACTTGGCGGTGGACGGTGTGTCGTGGCGGGTGTTGCTGGAAGATTTGCAGGCCGCCTACCAAGGCCAGGAACTGCCACCGAAAACCAGCGCCTTCCAGGTCTGGGCCGACAAGCTCGACGCTTATGCACGCTGCGAAACTGCCACTAATGAATTGAGCTGGTGGCAAAGCCACTTGGACGGCGCCAGTGACTCACTGCCAGCGGCCAACGCCCAGGCCAGTCAGGCCGGACATTTACGCCAAGGCGTCAGTATCGGTCTGGACCGCGAACAAACCCGCCAGCTGCTGCAGCAGGCCCCGGCGATCTACCGCACCCAGGTCAACGACCTGCTGCTGACCGCACTGGCTCGCACCCTCAGCCGCTGGACCGGCGATCAATCGGCACTGATTCAACTCGAAGGCCACGGCCGTGAAGAGCTGTTCGACGACATCGACCTGACCCGCACCGTCGGCTGGTTCTCCAGCCTGTTCCCGGTGCGCCTGACACCGACCGCCGACCTGGATGGCTCGATCAAGGCGATCAAACAGCAATTGCGCGACATCCCCGGCAAGGGCCTGGGCTACGGCCTGTTGCGCTACCTGGGCGATGCCACGGCGCAAGCGGCGCTGGCCGCGTTGCCACAGGCGCGGGTCACCTTCAACTACCTCGGCCAGTTCGACCAGAGCTTTGCCGAAGACGCACTGTTCACGCCGGCAAAAGAGTCCAGCGGCACCGCGCAATCGGCGGACGCACCGTTGCCGAATTGGCTGTCGGTGGACGGTCAAGTCTATGGCGGCGAACTGAAACTGGACTGGACCTTCAGCCGCGAATGCTTCGACCGTCGAGAGATCGAAACCCTGGCCGCGGACTTCCGCAGCGAGTTGCTGGCGCTGATCGAACACTGCCTGAGCGACGGCGCGGGCGGCGTGACCCCGGCGGATTTCCCGCTGGCGCGTTTGAGCCAGGCGCAACTCGATGGCCTGCCGGTGAAGCCTGCGCAGATCGAGGATCTGTACCCGCTGTCGCCGATGCAGGCCGGTCTGTTGTTCCACAGTTTGTACGAGGCGGATTCCGGCGCGTACGTGAACCAGCTCAGCGTCGAAGCCCGTGGCCTCGACGCCGAACGCCTGGGCCGCGCCTGGCGAGCGGTGCTCGACAGCCACGCGATCCTGCGCAGCAGTTTCCACTTCCCTGAAGGTTTCGAGGCGCCGGTGCAACTGGTGCATCGTCATCTGCAATTACCGATGACCTGCCTCGATTGGCGTGGCCGCGCGGATCAGGCCCAAGCCCTGGCGCAACTGATCGACAGCGAACGTCTGCAGCTTGATTCGACCCGCGCACCGCTGATGCGCCTGACCCTGGTGCGCCTCGACAACGAACGCCAGCAACTGATCTACACCCACCATCACCTGTTGCTCGATGGCTGGAGTAATTCGTTGCTGTTAAGCGAAGTGCTGCAACGTTATGCCGGGCAAACCGTGCCGGCGCCAACCGGGCGTTTCGCCGACTACATCGGCTGGTTGCAACGCCAGGATGCCGAGGCTGACGAGCTGTTCTGGCGTGGGCAACTGGCGAGCCTTGATAACCCGACGCTGCTGGCCGAGAGCCTGAGCCTCACTAACCCGTCGGACACAGCATTCGCCGACCATCACCAAACCTTCGACGTGGCCACCAGCAAGCGTTTCAGCGACTTTGCCCGCCAGCAGAAAGTCACCCTCAACACCCTCGTTCAAGGTGCCTGGGCACTGCTGCTGCAACGCTACAGCGGTCAACGCAGCGTGGCGTTCGGCGCGACGGTGGCGGGGCGCCCGGTGGACTTGCCGGGAGCCGAAAGCCAACTCGGCCTGTTCATCAACACCCTGCCGGTGATCAGCAGCCCGGACGCCGTGGAAAGCGTCGAGCAATGGTTGAGTCGTTTGCAGGCGCAGAACCTGGAATTGCGTGAACACGAATTCACCGCGCTGGGCGACATTCAGCGCTGGGCCGGACGCGCCGGTGAGCCGCTGTTCGACAGCCTGCTGGTGTTCGAAAACTTCCCGGTGGCCGAGGCGTTGCAACAGGGCGCGCCGGCGGGCCTGAGCTTCCAGGTCCCGCAGAACCACGAGCGCACCAACTTCCCGCTGACCCTGGCGGCCACCGCCGAAAGCCAGCTCAGCCTGAACTGGAGCTACCAGTGCAGCCACTTCAGCAGCGATGCGATTGCACGGATGAGCGAACACCTGGCCGCGCTGCTGACCGCCATGGTCGCTGCGCCACAGGCGGCCTTGAGTGAGCTGGACCTGCTGACCGCACCGGAACGTGCGCAACAGTTGATCGAATGGAACCCGGCGTTTACCGCAGAGCAGAATCCACTGTGCGTTCATCAGTTGATCGAAGCCCAGGCCGACATTCGTCCGCACGCCACTGCACTGATTTTCAACGACCTGGAACTGAGCTTCGACCAACTCAACCGTCGCGCCAACCAGTTGGCCCATCGCCTGCGCGCACTGGGTGTCGGCCCGGAAGTGCGGGTCGGCCTGGCGATGCAGCGAACGCCTGCGATGATCGTCGGCCTGCTGGCGATCCTCAAGGCCGGCGGCGCCTACGTGCCGCTGGACCCGGCCTACCCGGCGGAACGCCTGCGTTACCTGATGGAAGACAGCGGCATTTCACTGCTGATCAGCCAATCCTGGCTGCGGGAAAAACTGCCGTTGCCACAGGGGCTGTCGGTGCTGGAGATTGACCGCGAGCCTTTGGCGTCCATGGCGGACACCAACCCGGTCAACCTGACCTGCGGCGAAAACCTCGCCTACCTGATCTACACCTCGGGCTCCACCGGCCGGCCCAAAGGCGTCAGCGTGGCCCACGGCCCGCTGGCCATGCACTGCGTGAAAATTGGCGAGTTGTACGGCATGACCCCGGACGACCGCGAACTGCAGTTCGCCTCGATCAGCTTCGACGGCGCCCACGAGCGCTGGCTGACACCGCTGGTGTTCGGCTCGGCGGTCATGCCCCGTGACGACGAGTTGTGGAGCGTGGAGCGCACCTGCGCCGAGATCGAAAAACACGGCATCACCATCGCCTGCTTCACTCCGACCTACCTGGGGCAGATCGCCGATTTCATGGGTGAAGCCGGGCGTGACCTGCCGATCCGTTCCTACACCCCGTGCGGTGAGGGGATGGCCAAGCATGCGTTTGACGAAGTGCAACACGTGCTGCAGCCCAAGCGCCTGATCAATGGTTATGGCCCGACCGAAACGGTGATCACGCCGTTGATCTGGCTGGCGTATCCAGACACCGAATTCGACTCGGCCTTCATGCCCATCGGCCGGCCGGTCGGCAACCGCAGCGCCTACATTCTCGACGGTGGCTTGCAGCCGTTGCCGGTCGGCGTGGCGGGCGAATTGTACCTGGGCGGCGAAGGCGTCGCCCGTGGCTACCACCAGCGTCCTGACCTGACTGCCGAACGCTTCGTGCCCGATCCGTTCGTGCCGGGCGGTCGCCTGTATCGCAGCGGTGACCTCGCACGGTTCCGTGCCGATGGCGTGGTCGAGTACCTGGGGCGTATCGACCAGCAAGTGAAGATTCGCGGCTTCCGTATCGAACTCGGCGAAATCGAAGCCTGCCTGGTCGAACACCAAGGCGTGCGTGAAGCCTTTGTGATCGACCGTGAAGGCCCGGCGGGCCGCCAACTGGTGGGCTACGTGGTGCCACGCGATCCGCTGGCTGACGAGCAGGAACTGCGTGACGCGTTGACGATGCACCTGCGCAGCCGTCTGCCGGCGCACATGCTGCCCGCGCATCTGATGTGCCTGGCGGCGTTGCCGCTGACGCCCAATGGCAAGCTGGATCGTCAGGGTTTGCCGGCACCTGAAGCGACTCGCCAGCGTCAGGATCAGGTGGCAGCCGCGTCGCCCGCCGAAGCGCTGTTGGTGGAGATCTGGCAGGAACTGCTGGGCCTGGAGTCGGTGGGGGTCACCGAGAACTTCTTTGAGCTGGGTGGCGATTCGATCATCTCGCTGCAAGCGGTGAGCCGTGCCGGGCAGCGCGGGCTGGTGTTCAGCCCCAAGCAACTGTTCGAGCAGCAGACCATTCGTGCCCTCGCGGCAGTGGCCAACAGTCGTGAAGACGCGCTGGTCGAAGCACCGAAAGTCGAAGCGTTTGCGCTGGTGCAGCACGTCGACGTGGCCGCGCGCGCAGGCCTGCAAGACCTGTATCCGCTGTCGCCGATGCAGCAGGGCATGCTGTTCCACTGCCTCGATTCACCGGAGCTCAACCCCTACGTCAACCAGTTGAGCGTCGAGGTGGAAGGTTTGCAGGTGCCGCGTTTCCGCGCGGCCTGGCAGGTGTTGATCGAGCGTCATGAGGTGCTGCGCGCGGCGTTCCGCTGGCGCGATGGCTTGGCTGACCCGTTGCAGGCGGTGTTTGCCGAGGTCGAGTTGCCGATTGAAGAACTCGACTGGCGTAACCGCACGGACACCGAACAGGCGCTGAGCGAACTGGCCGCCGCCGAACAGGCCAAGGGCTTCGACCTGAGCTGTCCGCCGCTGATGCGCTTCATCCTGGTACGCCTGGGTGAAGCGCGGTACCAGATGATCTGGATCTACCATCACCTGCTGCTGGACGGCTGGAGTGCTTCGCGCCTGTTGGGCGAGATGCTGCGCCTGTACCACCACGACAGCCTGCCGGCGTTGACCGGTCGTTACGCCGACTACATCGCCTGGCTGCAACGCCAGGACGGTGCGCAGGCCGAAGGCTTCTGGCGCGAGCGCCTGGCATTGCTGGAAGCACCGACCATTCTGGCCAAGGCCTCCGGTGCCGCGGGTGTAGGTCACGGCGTTATGTACAGCGACCTTGACGCCGAAGCGACGCGCAAGCTGCACAGCTTCGCCAAGCGTCAGCGTGTGACCCTTAACACGCTGGTTCAAGGTGCCTGGCTGTTGCTGCTGCAACGCCACAGCGGTCAACGCAGCGTGGCGTTCGGCGCGACGGTGGCGGGGCGTCCGACGGGACTGGCCGGTGCCCAGGAAATGCTCGGTCTGTTCATCAACACCTTGCCGGTGATCCAGACCCTCGACCCGCAACAACCGCTGGGCGAGTGGTTGCGCGAGCTGCAGGATTACAACCTGAGCGTGCGCGACTACGAACACACACCGCTCTCGGATATCCAGCGCTGGGCCGGGCAGGGTGGCCAGGGACTGTTTGACAGCATCATCGTCTTCGAGAACCATCCGGTGGACCGCGCCTTGAAAGGCGGCGAAGAGGGCGAGCTGCGCTTTACCGATGTCGGCAGCGGCGGTGTGACCAACTTCCCGATGGACTTGATGGTCAGCGCCAACGACGAAGGCCTGGAAGTTGAGTACCTGTATCTGCGTGACCGCTTCAGCGATGTGGAAGTGGAGCGGATTCGTGCGCAACTTGAAGGTCTGCTGCGGGCGCTGCCTGAAGATGCGGATCGCTTGCTGGGCAACATTGGCTTGCCTGAGGCGCGTTTGGGCCTGCCGCAAGTGTCCACTGACCAGGCGGATTTGCTGCACAGCTTCAACCGGCATGTGATTGCGCAGCCGGAAAAAGTCGCCTTGTTCTGTGAGGATCGCGAAGTCAGTTATGCACAGCTTGAGGCTCAGGCCAATGGTCTGGCGCAACAGCTGATCGCTCGCGGTATCGGTGCGGAAAATCTGGTGGCGGTGGCGTTGCCGCGCTCCGAGCGCACCATCGTGGCGTTCCTCGCGGTGCTTAAAGCCGGTGCGGCGTACTTGCCGCTGGATCTGGCGTATCCGGCTGAACGACTGGCCTACATGCTCAGCGATTCGGCTGCCAGCCTGTTGCTCTGCGACAGCGATCTGGGTGAGCGCCTGCCGCTGGCCGACTGTCCGCCGCGTTTGCTGCTCGATCAGCTGACTGTTGCCGATAATGCCGAGTGCCCGGATTCCGCACCGCTGCCCGGGCACCTGACTTACCTGATCTACACCTCCGGTTCCACCGGTCAACCGAAAGGCGTGGCCGTGGGGCGGGGGCCGATCGCCCGGCATTGCCGCGGCATCATCGACCTCTACGAACTGGCCCCGCAAAGCCGCGAACTGCACTTCATGTCGTTCGCCTTCGACGGTGCCCAGGAGCGTTGGCTCAGTGTGCTGTTGGCCGGTGGCAGTCTGGTGATTCGCGAAGACAGCCTGTGGACCCCGGAGCAAACCCTGGAGGTGTTGCATCGCCACAGCATCACCGTCGCCTGCTTCCCGCCGGCGTACCTGCAACAGATGGCCGAAGTGGCCGAACGCCTGGGCAATCCGCCGGCGGTGCAGGTGTACTGCTTCGGCGGCGACGCGGTGCCGGATGCCAGTTTCGAACAGGTCAAGCGTGCACTGCGTCCACAGCGTCTGGTCAACGGTTACGGTCCGACCGAAACCGTGGTCACGCCGCTGCTGTGGCGTGCCGAGGTCAGCGAAACCTGCGATGCGGCTTACGCGCCGATTGGCCGAGGCGTGGCGGGCCGTGGCTTGTACATCCTCGACGCCGACCTTAATCCGTTGCCGGTGGGTGTCAGCGGTGAGTTGTACCTGGGCGGCGACTGCCTGGCCCGTGGTTATCACCAGCGTCCGGGCATGAGCGCCGAGCGTTTTATCCCCGATCCGTTCGAGGCCGGTGGCCGCATGTACCGCACCGGCGACCTGGTGCGCCAGCGTGAGTGCGGCTTGATTGACTACCTCGGACGACTGGACCAGCAAGTGAAGATCCGGGGTTTCCGTATCGAACTGGGTGAGATCGAAGCGCGCCTGCGCGACTGTGCCGGAGTGCAGGATGCTGCCGTGGTGGTGCACGACACGCCGACCGGCAAGCAGCTTGTCGGTTACGTCGTTGCATTGGGCACGGCGGGACTGGACCGCCGACTCAAGGCCGAACTGCAAGCGCAGTTGCCGGATTACATGGTGCCGGCGCGGATCCTGGTGCTGGAGCGCTTCCCGCTGTCGGCCAACGGCAAGATTGATCGTCGGGCGCTGCCGGAGCCGGAATGGGCCATCGGCGGTTATCGCGCTCCGCGTAACGCACTGGAACAGGCGCTGACCGCGATCTGGCAAGACGTGCTTGGCGTGCCGCAAGTGGGCATCGACGACAACTTCTTCGAACTCGGTGGCGACTCGTTGCAAGTACTCAAAGTCATCTCGCGGGTGCGCAGTCAGTCGCATCTGGGCTTCGAATTGAAGCTGCGGGATCTGATGCAGAAACCGTGCATCGCTGAACTGAGTGGCTATCAGGTTGCCGAGACTTCGACTGCGCCGGACCCGTTGCTGGCCTTGAATGGCCGGGTGGCAAACGTGCCGGCGCTGTTCTGCCTGCACGCCGGTTTCGGCACGGTGTTCGACTACGAACCACTGGCCCGTCGCCTGGAAGGTCGGCGCACGGTGTACGGCCTGCAATGCCGGATGCTGCTCGATCCGCAATGGCAGGATGCATCGCTGCTGTCAATGGCTCAGGCCTATACGCAGCGGATTCGCTCACATCAACCTGAAGGCCCGTATTACCTGCTGGGTTGGTCCTTGGGTGGCGCGTTGACGCAACTGGTCGCCCACGAACTGGAAAACCAGGGGCAGACGGTGGCGTTTGCCGGGCTGGTGGACAGCTATGTGGCGGGCACGGCGGAGGCGGGGGATTGGCGTGAAGATTTGGCGGATTTCCTGAAGTTTGTCCTGGGTCAACCGTCTGAAGAAGCACAGGCGTTGATTGCGCTTAAAGCCATCGGACTGAACGAACGCGAAGGCGCCGCCGCGGTGATCGAAGCGGCCATGCACGTTTCTAATGGCCACGCGGCGTTGGGCGCCAGTGAGCTGACACAGATCTTTGCCACCGGCTCATCACTCAAGCAACTGGCATTGACCCAACGGCAACTGCCGAAAGTGCAGGTCGCGGCACATCGCTGGTGGGTGGCCGGGCGCGAGGATGAACGCCGGGTGTTCGAAGCGCAGGTCGGGCATCACGGGGTGGATCGTCAGTTGACCGGTGGGCACTACGAGTTGCTGCGGGGTGATGAGTTGCTGGATCAGCTGGAGGATTTGCTGGAGCGCCGCTTGGTGACTGCATAACCACACAACCCCTGTGGGAGCGAGCCTGCTCGCGAAGAGGACCTGTCAGTCGACATCAATGTTGGCTGGCAGTCCGCTTTCGCGAGCAGGCTCGCTCCCACAGGTTTCATGCCGGTTTCAAGATTGATTAATGACCTCTTTGTGTAAAAGGACTCCCCCATGGCCGTACTGCCAGAACTTGAAGCTTTCCTCGAACTCGCCGAGTTCGGCCGCCTGACCGGCAAGAGTCGCGCGATGCACGAACAGACCCCGCAACAGGCGCGGATCGACTTCGAAGCGTCGTCGGGGTTTCTCGATGTGCCGCTGGAGCACATTGCCTGCGAAGACTTCACCATCGCCGCGCGGGACGACCACAGTCTGGCGGCGCGTCTGTACCGCGACGGCCAGGCAGTCGAAGGGCTGCAACCGGTCATGCTCTACTTCCATGGCGGCGGCTACGTGGTCGGCAGCCTCGATTCCCATGACGCGCTATGCCGTCGACTGGCAGCCCAGGGCGGCTTCGCCCTGCTGACCGTGGATTACCGCCTGGCACCGGAATGGAAATTCCCGACGCCGGTGCAAGATGCCTGCGATGCCGGTAACTGGCTGGTGCGCGAAGGCGCGGCCCATGGCCTGGACGCCACGCGGGTGGCAGTGGCCGGAGACAGCGTCGGCGCGACCCTGGCCACGGTGCTGTCGCTGATCGCCGCGCGCGAATCCGAGGAACTGGCGCTCAGACCCAAAGCCCAACTGCTGGTATACCCCGTCACCGACGCCACCACTCACCGTGCTTCGCACCGCGATTTTGCCGAAGGCTACCTGCTGGAAACCCCGACCCTGGACTGGTTCTACGCCCACTACGGACGCACGCCTGCGGATTTGGCCGAGTGGCGCTGCTCGCCGCTGCTGGCCGACGACCTGTCAGGCATGGCACCGGCGCTGGTGTACCTGGCCGGGCACGACCCGTTGCACGACGAAGGCCTGGCCTATGCCGAGCGCCTGCGGGTGGCGGGGAATGAGGTGACCTTGCTGGAACAACCGGGCATGACCCATGACTTTTTGCGGATGGCGGGGTTGTTGAGTGAGGTGGAAGGGATTCATGCGCAAGTGGCGGGGTGGGTGCAATCAAGGTTGTGATCTGAAATAACAGAACCGCCATTACTGGATAAGGTGTGGCGGTTTTTTTGTGCCTGGAGTTTGGTCTTATGGTGGCTCGTCAATCGCCTTCGCGAGCAGGCTCGCTCCCACAGGAACAGTGATAACCTTGTGGGAGCGAGCCTGCTCGCGAAGACTGACTGACAATCACCAAAAATCCCACAGACAAAAAAATGCCCGCATCTCTCGATACGGGCATTTTTCATTTCAGCTTACCGCTCAGAAATCGTATTTCGCAGTCAGCTGGAAGTTACGCGGCTCGCCGTAGAAGGTGGTGCCGAAGTTGCCCAGGCCCGTCAGGTACTTCTTGTCGAAGACGTTGTAGGCGTTGGCGGTGAAGCTCAGGTGTTCGTCGTACTGATAACGGGTCATCAGGTCGACGAGGGTGTAGCCGCCTTGCTTGAGCATGGTGCTGCCGCCTTCGCCATTACCCACGTTCGGGCTGAAGCTCTGGCCGTAAAACGCGCTCTGCCAGCTGACACCGCCACCGACGGTGAACTGATCCAGTGCGCCGGGCAGGCGGTAGGTGGTGAAGGTGCGTACCACGTGTTCCGGTTTGCTGGTGGCCAGCGGGAAGCCGAAGATGCGTTGATGGTCCTGATCGCGGGTACGGGCGTAGGTGTAGCCAGCGGACAAGTTCCAGCCTTGCGCCAGTTCACCGGCCAGTTCCAGTTCCACACCCTTGGTTTTGGCCCCGGAGATTGCCTTGTAGACGTCCTGACCGGTATCGGTGTCGGTGGTGACGTACTGGGCGACGTTGTCCTGCTCGATCTGGAACAAGGCCAGGCTAGCGTTCAACTTGCCTTCGAAGTAGGCCGCCTTGATGCCGGTTTCGTAGCTGTCACCTTCAACCGGCTCGAGGGTCTTGCCGCTGGCGTCCTTGTAGATTTGTGGCTGGTAGATGCTGGTGTAGCTGGCGTAGACCGAGTAGGTATCGTCCAGGTCATACACCACACCGGCGTAAGGCGTGACGACGCCATGTTCCTTGTAGCCGGCTTCGGTGTCGGCGAAGCCGGAGCCCGGGTAGTAGGTGTAGTCCTCGTCGTACTTGTAGGTGCTTACACGGCCGCCGAGGATGAAGGACAAGTCGTCAGTCGGGCGCAGGCGCGTGGCCAGGTACGCGCCGTTCTGGCTCTGGGTACGCTCGTACTTGCCGTTTTTCGGGAAGTCTTGCTTCGCCAGGTGGCCTTCCCAGTCAAAGATGTTACCCGTCACTTCGCCGAAGGCGGTGGAGTCGTAAGTCGCACCGGTCTGACGGGAATGGGAGGTCATGAAGCCTGCCACCAGTTCATGTTCGCGACCGCCCAGGGTGAAGGGGCCAGACACGTTCACGTCAGCCGTGTTCTGTACGCGATGGCCTTCCCAGCGCCCCCAGTAAAAGAACATGCCTTCGCCCGTTTCGCGGTTCGGGTAACCGCCGCTGGCCGAGGCCAGTTGGGTGTCATGATCGGTGGTTTTCTGGTCGAAGCTGGCCTTGAATTTCCAGCCATTGGCCAGCGCTTGTTCCAGGGACGCGAAGTACGTGATGCTGTCGAAATCACGACGGCTCCAGTCGGCACCCGGGTTGAAACTACGTGTGAAATCGGTGCGGCCACCGTCGGAGAAATACGGCGAGTTACCGGTCCAGGAACTGCCACGTGGCGTCGCGCTGGATTTGTCGACACCCAGGGTCAGCAGGGTATCGTCGGTCAGGTCGGCTTCGAGGATGCCGTAGTACAGGTCTTTCTTCTGGCTGTAGTGATCGATGTATGAGTCTTTATCCTGCAAGGCGCCGACGAAGCGGCCGCGCACACTGCCGGTATCATTGAGCGAACCGGAGATGTCGCCTTCGGTGCGGTAGTTGTCCCAGGAACCGACGGTACCGCTGATCGAGGCCTTGAAATCCTTGGTCGGTTTCTTGCGGATCAGGTTGACGGTGGCGGCGGGGTCACCGGCACCGGTCATCAGGCCGGTCGCGCCTTTGATGACTTCGATATGGTCGAGGCTGGCTGCGTCATCGCTGTTGTTCGGGTTTTCACCGTAAACACCGTCGTAGGGAATGTTGACGCCATCGTACTGAAAGTTGGTGATGGCAAAACCACGGGCGGAAAACTCGGTACGGTCACTGTCGTACTTCTGAACCGTGACGCCGGGGGTGTTGCGCAACGCATCGGCGACGCTGGTGACACCGCGATCATCCATTTGCTGACGGGTCACCACGGTGACCGATTGCGGGGTTTCGCGGATGGTCAGCGGCAGCTTGGTGGCGGTGGTGGTGGCGCCGGTGGTGTAGGAACCGGTGTCTTCGGTGGTCAGGCCCAGGGCCTGGCCGGAAATGGTGGTCGCACCCAGTTGCAGGCTCGAACCGCCGCCGGAAATCAGCGTGACGCTGTTGCCATTGATCTGGAACGAAATGCCGGTGCCCTTGAGCATCTCGGCCAGGGCCGCCGACGGCTCCAGCGAACCGGACACGGCGCGGGACTTGATGCCGGCCACTTGATCCGGGCTGTAGAGGATTTGCAGGTTGGTCTGCATGCCCAATTCGGTCAGCGCGCTGGACAGCGGCTGCACGGCAATACTCACTTTTACAGGTGCTGCATTGGCCATCGAGCTCCCCAGCAAGGTGGCGGTCAGCAGGACGCTGGTCAACAGGGTTCTATGCAGAGACGGGCGCTGTACAGCCAGCGCGAGAGGTGTGCGGCGTGGAAGAGATCGCATTACTTACCTGTGCTCCTGAAAAGTGTCGTGCAGAGTTTTTGTTAATAGGAATGATTATTAAGACGGAGCGCTGACAGGAAACCGGAAAGAAACCGGAAAAATAATTTTTCGAAGATTCAAATAGTTCGCGAAAACCTGTGGGAGCGGGCTTGCCCGCGATAGCGGTGGATCAGTCAGCATCAATGTTGAATGTGATGGCCCCATCGCGGGCAAGCCCGCTCCCACAGGTAAGGGGTGTGTTCAGGCAGGCGTCAGCTCGGTGACCACCCGACCGCCTTCCATGCGCACCAACTGGTCCGCGACATCGAAATAGCGGTCATCGTGGGAGATCACGATGATGGTCTTGCCCAGGCGTTTGAGGTCCGGCAGCAGCTCGGTGTAGAAGATCCGGCGGAAGGTCGGGTCCTGGTCGGCGGCCCATTCGTCGAACACCAGCACGGGGCGTTCCTCCAGCCAGGCATTGACCAGGGCCAGGCGCTTGCGCTGGCCGGTGGAGAGGTCGGTGGTGGTGAAGTTGCCGTCCTTGACGCTGACCTTGTGCGCGATCTCCAGGCGTTGCAGGTACTTGTTGGCGTCTTCCGGGATCTGTGTGTCGCCCTGGACCACGTCGTCGAACAGGTAGTAGTCGGCGAAGATGGTGGTGAACAACTGGCGATAGTCATCGCGATTCTGCGCATCGATCGCTTCGCCGTTGACACGGATCTGCCCCTGCTGCGGCGTGTACAGGCCCAGCAGCAACTTGATCAGCGTGGTCTTGCCGCAACCGTTCTCGCCGACGATGAAGGCGATGTCGCCCTGTTTGATCGTCAGGTTGACCGGCCCCAGCTGGAACGGTGCGGCACCGTCGACCGACGGGAAGGCGTAGCGCACGTCCGCCAGTTGCAGCTCGTGCACGACGGGTTTGACGTTGCCCTGATCGCTGAGCAGCAGATGAGGTTCAGGGGTGGAGAATTGCTCGGACAGTTCGGCAATGCGGCGGAAGGCAATCTGCGCGCGGCTGACAATCGGCAGTGTGCTGATCAAATGCTCCAGCGGGCCTTTCATGTACAGCAGCACCAGCACGAAGCCGCTCATGACGGTTTTGTCGGCGCTCGGCCAGAAGGTTTGCAGAGCCAGGGCCAGGCCGATGACCACGAAGAACAGCATCGAGCCGAAAGTCTTGGCGATGACGAAGGTGTTGATCGAGCGCACCTGGGTGTTGCAGATGAATTCGGCGGTGGCCTTGATGCCCGAAACGAACATGCGCTGGCGGCGAGGACGATGAATACGCAGTTCCTTGGCACCCTCGGCAATCGCGTTGTAGTGCTTCTGCAATTCGTCTTCGGCGTCGCGGGCGGCCATGAAACCCTGCACTCCCTTGCTCTGGGCGTAGGCCTGGATCGCGGTGCCGATCAGGATCGCGGCGACCATGATCAGGAACATCGGCCACGACAGAATCGCCAGGTAGCCCATGCAGCCCAGGGTCACGGTGACGGAAATCGCCAGTGGCGCGAAGGCGAAGGCAAAGTCGCTGATGGTGTCGACGTCGTGGGTCAGCACCGGGATCAGGCGATGGCTGCGATAGCGCTCGATCTGTTCGATCGGCGCCGACAGCACTTTCTCGCCCAACTGTTTACGCAGCTTGGCGATGATGTGTTGGCCGACGTAGTTGGTGCCGATGTCCGAGCAGATCGAACTGGCCAGCGCCAACAGGCACAGCCCGGCGAACAGCGCGACCACGCCCTGGGTCAGGCCGCTTTCGGAATGCAGGGCGTTGTTGATGGTCGCCAGCAGCACCGTGACGCTCAGGCCGCCGACCATGCCCAGGAAAATGGACGCGGCGACGATGAGTCGAAACGGTTTCAACAGGGCGAACAATTCGCCGATGGCGCCTCGGTTAGGCTGGGTCATGGAAGACAGTTCCTTGGGTCGGAAGGCAGATACCCAGTAGAACGTCTGGTCGAGGGGTTAATTTAGGCGGTGGGGGATGGGTGGTGAGGGCGACTTCACATGGAACCCTGTGGGAGCGAGCCTGCTCGCGAAGAGGGAGTGTCAGTCGACATTAATGCTGGCCGACAGTCCGCTTTCGCGAGCAGGCTCGCTCCCACAGTGGGTGGGGTGTGGTTTTAGAGATCGCGCACTACGCGAAAGCCTATCCAGTCCCCCCGTTCTTGCGGGTACTGGCTGTTGCGATTGCCGGAGCGGGAGAACACCGGGGCTTCACCCCAGTCGTTACCGCGGATGCGCACGGCTTCGCAGTTGGGCTCGAGCCAGGCGCTGCCATCGGTGGGGGCGCCGACGTAGTTCGGGTGCTCGCAGTCTTCCACCCATTCATAGACGTTGCCGTGCATGTCGTACATGCCGAAGGCGTTGGGCGGGTAGCTGCCCACCGGCGAGCTGTAGCTGTAACCATCCGCCGGGCCGTAGGTGTTGGCGTGTTTGGCGATGCTGTATTCCTTGCCTTCATCGAACGGGAAGGGGAACGGGCCTTTGCTGCCGCCGCGGGCGGCGTATTCCCGCTGGGCTTCGCTGACCATGTGGTACTTCTGCCCGGTCTTCTTCGACAGCCAGGCGACGTAGTTTTTCACGTCGTCGAAGTTCATGCACACCGCCGGCTGGCGCGGGCTCTGCGGATAGCGCGGCTTGCTGGCGATGCACTCTCGACCCGGCCGGGTATCGCCGTTGGCGATGGTCACGCCGCTTTCGCGCACGTAGCTGTCCCATTCCCCGGCGGTGACCTGGAAACGGCTCATGGCGAATGGCTTGGCGAAGGTCACGTCATGCATCGGCCCTTCATCGGGCTCGCGGCCGACTTCATCGTCCGGGGTGCCCATGGTGAAGGTTCCGGCGGGCAGCACGACCATTTCGGGACAGTCCTTGCAGTCCTTGAAGACTTTGCCTGGTGGCGGTGGAGTGGCGGCATGTGCGGCGCCGGCCATGAGGGCGGTCAGGGCGAGGGCCTTGAGCGGCAGGGTTAGTGGATTGCTGTTCATGAATCCTCTCGATCATAGAAAAACGATCCCTGTGGGAGCGAGCCCGCTCGCGAAGAGGGCGTGTCAGTCGACATCAAGGTTGGCTGGCAGTCCGCTTTCGCGAGCAGGCTCGCTCCCACAGGGGGGGAGGTGTCAGGCCGTCAGGCGGTCTTGTTGAGCAGGGCCATGAAACGGTCGATTTCGCTTTCGCTGTTGAGCAGGCCCGGGGCGATGCGCACCACCGGGCCGGCGTCACGTTCCACCGCATCGCAGACCACGCGGTTTTGCATCAGCTGGTTGGCGATTTTTTCGCAGTCCTGTTCCTTGACCCGAAAGAACGTAAAACCGGCGGACAGCTCCGGACTTTGCGGCGTGACCAGTTCGATCCGCGGCTGTTCCAGCAGGCGGTTCTTGGCGTAGGTATTGAGTGCGTGAATGCGCGCCTGGACCTCGGCCTTGCCCAAATCCAGATGCAGCTTGAAGGCTTCGTCCGCCGCCCAGCGATGTTCGAAGCTGTGATAGCCACCGGGGGTCATGATGGTCGAGAAGGTGGTGGCTTCGGAAAAGGTCGGAATGATCGGCGTGACATCCTTGAGCTCGGCCGAGCGGGCACAAATGATCCCGGTGCCACGGGGGCCGAACATCCATTTGTGGGTGCCGGCGATGAAGAAGTCGCAGTGCATGTCGGGAAACGCGAGGTCCTCGACGCCGAAACCGTGCACGCCGTCGACCACATAAAGAATGCGGTCTTTTTCGTCACGCTTCTGGTTCAGCTCTTCCACCAGCTTGCCGATTTCACCGATCGGCAGTTTCACGCCGCTGCCCGATTGCACCCAGGTCATGCCCAATACGCGGGTCTCGGGGCGGATGCCTTTGGCAATGGAGTCCAGCACTTCGTCCACGGAAATGTCGCGGCTGTTCTCGAACAGCTTGAGCTTGCGCACCTGGGTGCCCTGGCGCTGCTGGCGGTATTCAAGGGTGTAATTGGTCGAGTAGTGCTCATGTTCGCTGACCAGGATTTCCTGATCCGGACGCACATGAATGCCGCCATAAATCATCGCCAGGCCTTCGGTGGTGCTGCCGGTGAGGGCGATCTGTTCAGGCTTGGCATTGAGGTAGCGACCGGCCCAGACCCGCACGTTATGTTCGCGCTTCTCGGTTTCCTGCAGGTCCCAGTCCATGGCGCGGCCGGGGTTGCGGTCGATATTGGCGCGGTGCATATCGATGGCGTTGCGCACCGGCGTGGGGTGCGAGGTCACCAGGAAGTTGGCGAAGTGCAGGTAGTCCGGGTCCTGATTGAACAACTGGCGCAACTGTGCCCACTTGCCCTTGGGCAAGGGTTGCGGATTGGCGGCGGATGCCTGCAGGTTCATGCCGGCAGTCAGTGGCAATCCGGCGGCGAGAATGCCGGCCTGCTTGAGGAATGAACGACGGTTGGTCATGGCTTGGGTTCGCTTGTGCAAAGGGGAGTCAGTTTTTTGCCACAGGTTTGGATGACTTCTGTACCTGGTCCCAGACCCGCAGGAAATTGCCGCCCCAGAGCTTGGCGATATCGGCTTCGCTGTAACCGCGACTGATCAGCTCGGCGGTCACGTTGCGCGCCTCGCTGACGTCCTTCCAGCCATCGAGACCGCCGCCATCGTTGAAGTCGGAACTGATGCCGACATGGTCGATGCCGATTTTCTTCACCGCATAATCAATCGCGTCGCCGTAGTCCTTGAGGGTGGCCTTGGGTTCTTCGTCGACGATGGCGTAGAGCTGGCTGGCGTATTCGCCGAAACGCTGCTCGGACCAGACGGTGATGACCGGATCGCCCGGCATCAGCGCCATCTCCAGCCCTTGCAGCGGCTGCAGGTCGAAGCGCGCGCGCAGGGCATTGAGTTTGTCCTGGGTGGCCTGGCTCAACGGTTTGATGTAAGTCGCGAAGCCGACAATCTGCACCACGCCGCCACTGTTTTTGATCAACTGCATTTCCTGGTCGCTGAGGTTGCGCGGGATGTCCACCAGGCCACGGGGGGCCGAGTGGGACGCCACCATCGGCGTGCGGCTCAAGCGGGCGACTTGCTCCAGGGCTTTGGTCGACATCTGCGACACATCGATGATTACACCGAGGTCGTTGAGGCGGTGCACGGCCTGCTTGCCGATCTCCGAAAGGCCGCCAAGGGCGTCGCGGGTATCGTTGAAAAACGGCAACGGCCGCGACGAGTCGGCCCAGGCGTTGTTGCCCACGTAACTGAAGCCGAACATGCGCATGCCACGGGCCGCCCATTTGTCCAGGGCGTTGAGGTCGCTACCCAGCGGGTAGGCATTGAGCATGCTCATGAAGATCGCGAACTTGCCTTCGCCGTGCAGGCGGCGGAAATCGTCAGGCGTGTAGGCGATGGCGACCTGATTGGGATAGTCGCGCACCATGGTGCTGATGATCTTGTAGCGGGTTTCCTGCTCGAAGCGGGCTTCTTCGATGAAACCGGCGGTAGGGCGGTGGGGCGCGTTGGGGCCGTTCCAGATTTCCGGCCAGCCGAAAATCGTCAGGGCTGCGCCGGACAAGCGTCCGCGCCCGGTCTTGACCAGGTCAAACTGGCCGCTGCCGTCCTTGTCTGCTTCGTTGCCGGCGGTGCCGAAGTCCATGGGCACGGTGATGTGGCTGTCGAACGAGAGCAGGCGTTCGTGCAGTTCATCGGCCTGTTTCATTACCTTGACCGGGTAGCCGGGGTTGTCCTTGAACCAGTAGTCCCAGGCCGCGAAGCCTGCACCGGCGCTGATCGCCAGGGCCAGCGGCAGGCCGATGAAAAGAGCCTTTTTCGAGCGTGGTTTTGTCATTGCCGTCTCAGTCAGTTCGCCGCCCTGTTGTGGGCACAGGGGCCTTTGCTATCTGGGATGAACGAGTCAGCAGGGGAGGAATTTAGTGTTTGTGCGGGCCTCTTCGCGAGCAGGCTCGCTCCCACAGGGGATCTTCAGTGATCACTCGGTCAATGTGGGAGCGAGCCTGCTCGCGAATGCTTTTAAATTTTTCGGCGCAACCAACGTTCTAGCTTGGATAAAGCCTGCTTCATGGCTGACACAGGTAGGGCAATGACGATTTCTCGACGATGGTTCATGGCGGGCCTGGCGCTGACCGGCGCTGCCGTGCCTGCGGCTTTTTATGGGCATCGCCAATGGACGAAACCGGATCCGACAATCACCCCCGGCGAAGCCTCGTTCGATGTCGCGGATGTCGCCGGCCAGCGTTTGGCCGATACCTTGCGTGGTGTCTGGCAGATCCGTTTCGAAGGCCGTGATGCGGGGCTTGAAGGCCTGCCGGCGGATGGGTTGGAAGTGTTCCTCGACATCGGCCACAAAGGTCGCGGCGTGATCGGTTTTCTCGACACCGCCGAACGACTGCGTTCGAGCGGGGCGCCGCGTTACCGGGTACTCGGCGATCTGGCTGGCGCCAAACCGGCGCAGTTGAGCTGGCGATTGCTCAGTGCCGACGGTAACCCCGATTACGAGTTCAGCATGACGCTGGACGAAGTCTGGGCCGGGTTCGGCAACGCCGGCAGTGGCTCGCTCAGTGGGCGGGTGTTGAATCTGGACCGGCCGTTGATGATGACCGCCCAGGACAATCGCTTCATCGCCGTCAAGCGCGTATTTCCCGAAGCCCGCGAGCGAACCGGTCTGAATGCGCCGCTGCTGGCCTGGCTGACGTCCGCCGAGCATCGCTTGTTTCACCAGCTCTGGCATGCGTCCCGTGACAAGTGGCACAACCTGCCCGAAGACAAGCGCAGCGCCTTGCGCGGCATCGGCTGGCAGCCTGGTCCACGGGACAAGGAGCGTGATGCCCGTGGCGCGCGCAAGGATCGCAACGGTTCGGGCGTAGACTTCTTCTTCATGCACCGGCACATGCTCGGTACGGCGCGCTCGCTGCAGGACTTGCCGTCGTGGACGCAATTCCCGCTGCCGCAGCCGGAGCTGGCCCGGGATCGCATCGGCTTCGCCAATTATTTCGACAACCATGACGGTACCGCGCTGCCGCCCACCTGGCTGGCCGAAGACGATGACGAGTACTCAAAGTGGGTCGCCGACATCAAGACCGCCGAGACGTACCACAGCAATTTCCAGGTCTGGGAGTCGCAGTACCGCGACCCGCGTTACCTGTCGAAGTTGACCCTGGGGCAGTTCGGCTCGGAAGTGGAGTTGGGGTTGCACGACTGGCTGCACATGCGCTGGGCCTCGGTGCCGCGGGATCCGTCCAACGGCCAGCCGGTGCCGTTCGCCCGTGATCCGGCGGACTTTTCCGCGCGTTGGTTTGCACCGGAAAACGACTTCCTCGGCGATCCGTTTTCGTCTCATGTGAGCCCGGTGTTCTGGCACTTTCACGGTTGGATCGACGATCGCCTGGAAGACTGGTTCCGCGCCCACGAGCGCTTTCATCCCGGCGAAGTCAGCCGGCTTGAGGTCAATGGCGTGCCGTGGTTCGCACCGGGGCGCTGGGTTGAAATCGGCGACCCGTGGCTGGGTCCGACCACCCATGGCTGTAGCACTACACCGGGGTTGCAGACGGGCAAGTCGGTGGAAATGGACCCGGAGACCATGAAGCTGGCGCTGCGGATTACCTTTGGCGAGGACGAGAAGAAGCTCAAGGATCTGTTCAGGAAGGTGCCGCAGCGGCCTTGGTATGCGCGAAATCTAAAGGCCAAACAAAGTCAGGTCTGACGACCGTGTTATCGTTTTATCGCTGGCAAGCCAGCTCCCACAGGTTATGTGTCGTATATAAGAAGCGCGGCATACACAAAACCTTGTGGGAGCTGGCTTGCCAGCGATAGCAATCTCAACAACACCGCGTTTACAAAGCCTGCCACCCACCCCCAAGCGCCTTGTACAGCGCAATGCTCGCCTGCAACCGCGACAACCGCAGTTGCACATTCAGATCCTGCGCCGCATACAGCGTGCGCTGGGTTTCCAGCACGGTCAGCAGATCCTCGGCCCCCGCCTGATAACGGCTTTGCGCAATGTCGAACGCAGTTTGCGCCTGGCGCAGTTCTTCGCTTTGCCACTGCCGCTGTTCGTCCAGCCCACGGATGCTGTTCAGCGCTTTTTCCACATCGGCAAAACCATTGATGATCGCGCCGCGATAGGCTTCCAGCAGTTCTTCCTGGCGGGCGGTGGCCTTGTCGCGTTCGGCGCCCAGGCGACCGTTGTTGAACACTGGTGCCAGCAGTCCGGCGGCGAGGTTGTAGAAAGGACTGCGCAGAATGTCGCCGGCGCGATCGGCACCGGAGCCGATTTCCGCGCTCAGGGTTACGGTCGGCAACATGGCGGCGCGGGCGACGGTGACGTCGGCCTGGGCGGCGGCCAGTTGCGCTTCGGCGCGGGCAATGTCCGGGCGGCGGCTGAGCAATTGGCTGGGCACGCCGGCTTCGATGGCCGGCCATGACAGTTGATCGAAGCGCTCCTGACCCAAGGCCAGCGCCTGCACCGGGCGGCCGAGCAGCGTGGCGAGACTGATCTGCGCGTCCATGGCCTGTTGCTGAACCAGCGGCAATTGCCGTTGCTGCGCCGCGACCAGGCTTTTCTGTTGGGCCAGTTCCAGGGCGGTCGCGGAGCCCGAGTCGAAGCGGGTTTGCACCAGCCTCAAAACGTTCTGCGCATTGGCCAGATTCAGCTCGGCAATGCGGCTCTGTTCCTGCAGCGACAAGGTTTGTGCATAACTGTTGGCCACGCCACTGAGCAACGTCAGCTCCACCGTCGCCTGATCGAACTCACTGGCCTGCAGGGCGAATTGCGCACTGTCGCGGGAGGCGCGCTGGCCACCCCAGAAGTCGATTTCGTAACTGGCCGTGAGGTTGGCGGTGAAGTAGTCGACCGCGTCGTTATCGCTGTCGGCGTCGAGTTGGCTATAGCCGCTACCGCGCAGCAACTTCTGGCGGTTGGCGTTCAAACCGGCCTTGACCTCCGGCAACTGCGAGCCACCGGCGACCACGGTTTCGGCCTGCGCCTGGCGCACTCGGGCGATGGCGGCGGCCAGGTCGTAACTGCCGACCCGGGCCTGTTCGACCAGGCGCTCCAGTTGCGGGCTGCCGAAGCGGTTCCACCATTGCGCGTTGTTGCGGGCGGCGTTTCGGTCATGGGGCGATTGCCAGGAAGAGGGCGGCACGATGCCGCTGTCCGGGCGCTGGGCCGGGGTGCCACAGGCACTGAGCAACAGGCACAGGGTCAGCAAACTCAAGGACGGCTTCATGGAGAGATCATTCACTGGTAAGGGCCGTGACCGGGTCGAGTCGGGCAGCTTTGCGGGCCGGCATGAAGCCGAAGACAACACCGGTGACCAGGGCGCAGCCGAAGGCGCCCAGCACCGCTATCAAGGAGAACGCGACGGCGACTTCGCTGAGGATCAGCACGCCACCGACGATCAGCGCCAGGGCGATCCCGGCCAGTCCGCCGACCACCGAGAGCATCACGGCTTCGGTGAGGAACTGGCGCAGGATGTCCCGCTGCCGGGCGCCGGTGGCCATGCGGATGCCGATCTCTCGGGTCCGTTCACGCACGGTCATGAGCATGATGTTCATCACGCCGATGCCGCCCACCAGCAGCGAAATCGCCGCAATCGAACCGAGCATCAGCGACAGGGTGTTTTGCGTGCGCGCTTCGGCCTGGATCATCGCCGCGTTGTTGGTCAGCTCGAAATCCTTCTTGCCGTTGTGCAGGCGCAGCATCAGCTGTTCGATGGCGTGCTCGGTCTCCTTGACCTTGCGTGCATCGGCGGCGGCAATCGCGATGTACTCGGGATTGTGCGTACCGAACAGCCGTACGCTGGCGGCGGAGTAGGGGATGGCGATGCGGTCGTCGCTGTCGGAATCGCCGGAGCTGGCGCCTTTTTCCGCCAGAACCCCCACCACCTGGAACGGCACGTTCTCAATGAGGATGTACTGGCCGATGGGGTTGGCCACGTCCTTGAGCAGCTTGGTGCGGACCTTGTGCCCGATCACGGCCACCGCCGCGGCGTTTCGTTCGTCGGCCTCGGTGAAATAGCTGCCTTCGACCACCGGCCAGTTGAAGATCGCCGGGAAGTTGGTGTCGTTGCCGCCGACGTAGCTCAAGTGGTCGAGGTTGCCGAAACGCACTCCGGCTTCCTGGCCGTTGACCGGCATGATGCGCATCACTTGCGGCAGGCTTGCCACCGCCTTGACTTCGTCCAGGGTGACGATGCCCAGCGGTGTTCGCGGGTTGGGGGACGAACCGCTGAGGTAAATAATGTTCGAGCCGAACGCGCCCATCTGCGCCATGACCTGGCGCTTGCTGCCTTCACCGACGGCCAGCATCACCACCACCGAGGCCACGCCGATGATGATGCCGAGCAAGGTCAGGGCGGTGCGGAACTTGTTGATCCACATCACCCGCCAGGCCGCTTGCACCGCATCGACCAGTTCGCCTTTCCAGGCACCTGTTGCTTCGGCGCCTTCGCTGAGGCGTTTGCGCAGATCAACCGCTTGCAGCGCGCCGGGGGTGGCCGAGTGTTGCGCGGCGGGATTGTCCCGGGCGCTGTCACTGATGATCAGGCCGTCGCGGATTTCGATGATGCGCTTGGCCCTGGCCGCCACTTCGCGGTCGTGGGTGATCAGGATGACCACGTGGCCCTGGCTCGCCAGTTCGTCGAGCAGCGCCATGACCTCCTTGCCGCTGTGACTGTCGAGGGCGCCGGTCGGTTCGTCGGCGAGGATGATGTGGCCGCCATTCATCAAGGCGCGGGCGATCGACACCCGCTGTTGCTGACCGCCGGACAGCTGATGCGGGCGGTTGCCGGTGCGCGTGGCGAGGCCGAGGCGCTCGAGCAGGGCGGCGGCGCGGGCGTGGCGTTCGGCTGCCGGGGTGCCCGCGTAGATAGCCGGCATCTCGACGTTTTCCTGGGCCGAGCCGGAAGGGATCAGGTGGTAACCCTGAAACACGAAACCAAAGGCTTCGCGGCGCAGCCAGGCCAATTCGTCAGTGTCCAGGGCGGCGACGTTTTCCCCGGCGAAGCGGTACTCGCCCGAAGTCGGGCGGTCGAGGCAGCCGAGGATGTTCATCAGCGTCGACTTGCCGGAACCGGAAGCACCGACAATCGCCACGAACTCACCGGCATGGATCGACAAGTCGATACCGCGCAACACGTGAACTTCAGGAGCGTCGCCACCGCCGTAGGCCTTGCGGATGTCCGACAGTTCGATCAGGGGCGTCTGCATTCAACCGCCACTCCCGTCGGCCGGGCCGATCAACAGGTGATCGCCTTCCTGCAAGCCGTCGAGGATCTGCACCCGCAGGCGATCACTGATCCCGGTGCGCACGGTGCGTTGTTCGATGCTGCCGTTACTGGCGACCACTTGCGCGGTCTGGCTGTCCGCTTGCGTGCCGGCCTGCAGGGCGGCAATCGGCGCGGTCAGCACGTCTTTGGCCTGGTCGGCGACGAAGAACACCTGGGTGGTCATTTCCGCCATCAATGCATTGTCGGCGTTGTCGACGTCCAGCAACACGGTGTACAGCACCACCCGGGCGCTGCCGCTTTTGCTCGTACTGGCGGGGCTGCCGCCGCCCTGGCTGGTCTGGTCCAGCGGTTTGGGCGGCACCGGCAGAATCTGCCGCACGGTGCTTTGCCAGCGCCGGCTGCCGCCACTGAGGGTGGTGAACCAGGCGTTCATGCCGGGTTTGACGTGACCGATGTCGGCTTCGGACACCTCGGCCCAGACCGTCATCGGCGACAACTTGGCGATGCGCAGGATCAGCGGTGTCTGCTGCTGGGCGTTCAGGGTCTGGCCCTCGCGGGCGTCCAGCGCCACCACGGTGCCGGACATCGGCGCATAAATCCGCGTGTAGCCGAGTTCGGCCTGATCGCTGCGCAGGCTGGCCTGGGCCTGGCGAATTTGTGCCTGGAACATGTCGATGCGCGCCTGGGTGGCGCGCAGTTCGGCCTGGGCGGTCTGCACGTCTTCCTCGCGGGTGGCGCCGCCGGCCTTGAGATTCTGCTGGCGCTGGAATTTCTGTTGGGCGAGGTCGTGTTGCGCCCGTTGTTCCTGGAGCTGGGCCTTGAGGTTTTCGATGGAGAAGCGCCCGGCATCGAGTTTGGCCTGTTGCGTGGACGGATCGATCTCCACCAGCAACTGGCCTTCCTTGATCACGTCACCGACTTCCACATGGATCTTTTGGATCTGCCCCGAAGCCTGGGCGCCGACGTCGACATAGCGCCGGGGCTGCAGGGTGCCCAAGGCCGTGACGCTGCTTTCTATATCGCCGCGGCTGACCTGGACGGTGGCGAATTTGTCGCGACCGGGCGGGATGATCTGCCAGGCAGCGACGGCGATAACGGGGATCAGGCTGAGTGCTACAAGCAGGGCGCGTCGGGTCTGACGGGGACGTTTCATGCAGGGTTCCAGAACTATTGAACACTGCCGTGGAGCCGGCAGGGACGGGGAGCTGTCCTGTAAACGAGGAAACAGCCGCGGAATTTAGCTCGGGAAATATGGTGCAACATCTGAAACGGTCAACTGTGGGAGCGAGCCTGCTCGCGAAGGCGGCCTGGCAGCCGGCCTGTCTCTTGCTGGCCGAGTACATATCCATTGCTTCGGTAACGGCGACTTATGGTTTCGCCCTTACGGCGACTTACTTTTTTTTCAAACGCCAAAAAAAAGATAAGCAAAAAAAGGCTCGCCCCGAGCGTCCGGCCCCTCGCTGAGGCTCGGGGTTCCTTCGCTCCGTCATTCATCCGGGGGCATCGCCCTCCGGTTGGCTTCGCTGGCACCTACATGCGATGTGTTCGACTGCGTCGAACGGCGCTGCGCGCCAATCCTCGGATGAACGCCTCCACTCAGCCTGCCGAAGGGGCGGGTGGATCAAGATCAAAAGCTGCGGAGGCGAGCTGACACTCGACCTGATTGCCGTACGCCATTCCTCTGTAGGAGCGAGCTTGCTCGCGATGGTCGTCAACGATAATGCGGGCAGCCTGACACACCCGCGGTGTTCTGTCGTCCATCGCGAGCAAGCTCGCTCCTACAGGGATTCCAGATCTGCTTTGGCTTTTGATCTTGCACTTGATGTTGATCTGCCCCGTCGGCAGGCCGAGCGTAGGTGTTCATCAGGGGGGTAGGCGCGTAGCGCCGTGCGGCGAAGCCGCACACATCGAGAGGAGGTGCAGCGAAGCAAACCGGAGGCGATGCCCCCGGATGAATACCGGAGGGAGGGAACCCTGAGCCTAAGCGAAGGGCCGTACGTCAGGGGATAAAGCGCTTGGTTACTTGGCGCTTTTCCAAGTAACCCGCCGTAAGGGCGGAACTTATAGCGGCCGTTACCGCAGCAACGGATATGTACCCGGTCAACAAAAACCAGACCGCCTTCGTGACTATTTGTCGGGCAAGACAAAGCAACACTTTAAATCTATATGAGAATTACTATAAATTACACACCTCAAACTGCCACTATCGTGCCACTGCCTGTTTTTGTGGCCGATCAGCTGGCTCAAGGACAGAAACCGCACCCGTGCGGACGGGAGTCATGTTGGAAAACTACTATCGAGAGCTGGTGTGTTTCCTGAACGCCAAGCTCGGCAACCGCCAGGTGGCCGAAGATGTGGTGCATGACGCTTATCTGCGGGTCCTGGAGCGCTCCAGCGACACGCCGATCGAGCAGCCCCGGGCATTCCTTTATCGCACGGCACTGAATCTGGTGATCGACGATCACCGGCGCAATGCACTGCGTCAGGTCGAATCGCTGGATGTGCTCGACAATGAAGAGCGCTATTTCAGTCCATCACCCCTCAGCTCGCTCGACCATGGCCAGCGCCTGGACATGCTCCAGCGCGCCTTGGCGGAACTGCCACGCCTGTGCCGCGAGAGTTTCATGCTGCGCAAACTCGATGGCCTGTCGCACCCGGAGATTGCCCAGCGGCTGGGCATTTCCAAGGCGCTGGTCGAGAAGCACATCGTCAATGCGATGAAGCATTGCCGGGTGCGGATGCGGCAATGGGATGCCCATTGACCTGCACATGGCTGCGGTTTGCTTCGGCAAAAATACGTTAAATTTTATTTCACTGTCCTCGTTCCTAATCAACAGACGACTTGCTGTCCTGCTCAAGGCCGGTCAGGTCACTTAGGTTTATTCCCCGCTGCTCGGGGGTTCATCCAGAGGACACTGGAAATGACACAGGCAATTGCATCGCCCATCGTTCACGACCTGATCGGCGTCGGTTTCGGCCCTTCCAATCTGGCGCTGGCCATCGCCCTGCAAGAGCGCGGGCCGACCCAGGGCGAGCTGGATGTACTGTTTCTCGACAAGCAGGCCAACTACAGCTGGCACGGCAACACCCTGTCGACCCAGAGCGAGCTGCAGATTTCCTTCCTCAAGGACCTGGTGACCCTGCGCAACCCGACCAGCCCTTACTCGTTCGTCAATTACCTGAAGGCCCACGGTCGTCTGGTGGACTTCATCAACCTGGGCACTTTTTATCCGTGCCGAATGGAGTACAACGATTACCTGCGCTGGGTCGCCGGGCAGTTTGAAAAACAGAGTCGCTACGGCGAGGAAGTGCTGACCATCGAGCCGGTGCTGCACAACCATCAGGTCGAAGCGCTGCGGGTGATTTCCCGCGATGCCGGCGGCCATCAACATGTGCGCACCGCCCGTTCGGTGGTGGTCAGCGCCGGCGGCACGCCGCGCATTCCCGAAGCCTTCAAGGCGCTCAAGGATGACGCTCGCGTGTTCCACCATTCGCAGTACCTGGCGCAAATGGCCAAGCAGCCGTGCGTGAGCAACCAGCCGATGAGCATCGCGATCATCGGCGGCGGGCAGAGTGCGGCGGAAGCCTTCATCGACCTGAACGACAGCTTCCCGTCGGTGCAGGTCGACATGATCCTGCGCGGCTCGGCGCTGAAGCCGGCGGATGACAGCCCGTTCGTCAACGAAGTGTTTTCGCCGGAGTTCACCGATCTGGTGTTCAACCAGGAAAGCAGCGAACGCGAGCGTCTGGTCAACGAGTACCACAACACCAACTACTCGGTGGTGGACATCGACCTGATCGAACGCATCTACGGCATCTTCTATCGCCAGAAGGTTTCGGGCATTGCCCGTCACGTGTTCCGAACCCTGACCACAATCGAAAAAGCCACCGCCACCGAGCGCGGCATCGAACTGGCGGTGCGCAACAACGCCACCGGCGAAGTCACGGTCCGTCACTACGACGCCGTGGTGCTGGCCACCGGTTATGAGCGTCAGATGCACCGCAAACTGCTGGCGCCGCTGGAGCAGTACCTGGGCGATTTCGAGGTCGACCGCAACTACAAACTGATCACCGACGAGCGCTGCAAGGCGGGTATCTATATGCAGGGCTTCTGCCAGGCCAGCCACGGCCTGAGCGATACCTTGCTGTCGATCCTGCCGATTCGTGCCGACGAGATTGCCGGGTCGCTGTATGACCATGGCAAACACCGTGGGCATCGTTCGATGGCGGATTTGTTGCTCGCGACAGCCAGCTGAGATATTCGGCGAATGATAGGCCGCCATCGCGGGCAAGCCCGCTCCCACAGTTTTATCTTCTGCCACACGATTTGTGTCCACCGAAGATCCCTGTGGGAGCGGGCTTGCCCGCGATGGCGGCCTCACAGGCTCCACAAATCTTGAATCCTGAACCCTTCCTGAAGAACCCCGCAATTCCCCCGTCACACGCCGTTTCTGCGTTTACTCTGCAAATACCGGGGCGTAAGCTTCGCGCGTTTTCAATCCATAGCGGAGACCCACAGTGGGTACTTGTTCGAGTGACAGTCGTCGGCCGGTTTCGATAACCGGCACATCCTCGGCCAGATAACGCGCAGTTTTTTCCGTGCCGTTGTCTCGCCGTGAAAGCGAGCAGCGGCATCCCGATCACGGCCATTGGCGGTCCGTGTCCCGACGTCCTCTCATCGACGCTGAACCGTGCGTGATGTTCGACTTTTTGTCGTCATCGCGGCGCACCGACACGCCTGCTCGACGGTTTCCCGGCTGATCCTGGGGGAACTGCCATGAACCTGACCCTGCTCAAGGAATTTTTTGCCGGATTCCTGCGCACCCGCCACTTTGCCCGGCACTTCCGTCGCCTGGCGCTGCTGGAAAACTTCACCGACACCACGGTCAGCCGCGAGGTGCCGCCGGCCCTGGCGCAAATCCTGGTCAGCGCCGCCGGCAGCGACACCGGTCCGTTGCTCGACACGCTGGGCAGCCACAGCGACGGCTTGAGCGAACAGGAAGCCGAGGCACTGCGCGGGCAATTCGGTCTCAACCAAGTCGAGCACGAACAACCGCTGCCGTGGTGGACACATTTGTGGCACTGCTACAAGAACCCGTTCAACCTGCTGCTGACGTTGCTCGCGGTCATCTCCTGGCTGACCGAAGACATGAAAGCCGCCATGGTGATTTTTTCCATGGTGGTGCTTTCGACCTTGCTGCGCTTCTGGCAGGAAAGTAAATCGAACCAGGCTGCTGATGCGCTCAAGGCCATGGTGAGCAACACGGCGACTGTGCTGCGACGGGATCCGGGCAGCAACAGCGCACAACGTATTGAACGGCCGATCAAGCTACTGGTGCCGGGGGATCTGATCGTGTTGTCTGCAGGCGACATGATCCCCGCCGATTGTCGGGTACTCAGTGCCAAGGACCTGTTCGTCAGCCAGGCGGCCATGACCGGTGAATCGATGCCGGTGGAAAAATTCCCGCGCCGGCAGGACTGCGACAGCCTCAATCCTCTGGACCTGGACAACATTCTGTTCATGGGCACCAACGTGGTGTCCGGCACGGCGATGGCGGTGATTGTGACCACCGGCAACAGCACCTATTTCGGTGCGCTGGCGCAGCGTGTCGGTGCTACCGACCGCGCGCCGACCTCGTTCCAGACCGGGGTCAATAAAGTCAGCTGGCTGTTGATCCGCTTCATGTTCGTCATGGCGCCGCTGGTGCTGTTCATCAACGGTTTCACTAAGGGCGACTGGACCGAAGCGCTGCTGTTCGCGCTGTCGATTGCCGTGGGCCTGACCCCGGAGATGCTGCCGATGATCGTCACCTCGACGTTGGCCAAGGGCGCGGTGTTCCTGTCGCGCAAGAAAGTCATCGTCAAACGCCTGGACGCCATCCAGAACTTCGGCGCCATGGACGTGCTGTGCACCGACAAGACCGGCACCCTGACCCAGGACAAGATCTTTCTGGCGCGCAATGTCGATGTCTGGGGCAACGACTCTGATGACGTGCTGGAAATGGCCTACCTCAACAGCTACTACCAGACCGGCCTGAAAAACCTGCTGGATGTGGCGGTGCTCGAACACGTGGAAATCCACCGCCAATTGAAAGTCGGCACGGCGTTTCGCAAGGTCGACGAAGTCCCGTTCGACTTCACCCGTCGGCGCATGTCGGTGGTGGTCGCCGAGCGCGAGCAGCCACACCTGCTGATCTGCAAGGGCGCCGTAGAGGAAGTGCTGGCGGTGTGCACCCGGGTGCGGCATGGCGTGGTGGATGAAGTGCTGAGCGAAGCGCTACTGGCGCGGATTCGCCAGGTCACTGCCGCGTTCAACGCCGAGGGACTGCGGGTCGTCGCGGTGGCCGCGCGGCCGATGATCGACGGACGCGACGCCTACAGCCTGGCGGATGAACAGGAACTGACCTTGATCGGCTACGTCGCCTTCCTTGATCCACCCAAGGAAAGCACGGCACCGGCGCTCAAGGCCCTGGCTGAACACGGCGTGGCGGTGAAAGTGCTCACCGGCGACAACGAACGGGTGACTGTGAAGATCTGCCGTGAAGTCGGGCTGGAGCAACAAGGCCTGCTGCTGGGTAACGATGTCGAACGCATGACAGACGCCGAACTCGCAGTCGCGGTGGAGCGCACCAACGTCTTTGCCAAACTGACACCGTCGCACAAGGAACGCATCGTGCGTCTGCTCAAGGGCAACGGCCATGTGGTCGGTTTCATGGGCGACGGCATCAACGATGCACCGGCCCTGCGCACCGCCGACATTGGCATTTCCGTGGACAGTGCCGTGGACATCGCCAAGGAGGCGGCGGACATCATCCTCCTGGAAAAAAGCCTGATGGTGCTGGAGGAGGGCGTGCTGGAAGGTCGGCGGACTTTCGCCAACATGCTCAAGTACATCAAGATGACCGCCAGTTCCAACTTCGGCAACGTGTTCTCGGTGCTGGTGGCCAGTGCGTTCATTCCGTTCCTGCCGATGCTGCCGATGCACCTGCTGGTGCAGAACCTGCTGTACGACATTTCGCAGATCGCCATCCCGTTCGACAACGTCGATGCCGACATGCTGGACAAACCGCAACGCTGGCAACCGGCGGATGTCGGTCGGTTCATGCTGTTTTTCGGGCCGATCAGCTCGATCTTCGACATCAGCACCTTTGCCCTGATGTGGTACGTCTTTAATGCCAATACCCCGGACCATCAAACCCTGTTCCAGTCCGGCTGGTTCGTGGTCGGGTTGCTGACCCAGACACTGATCGTGCACATGATCCGCACACCGAAGGTGCCATTCCTGCAAAGCCGCGCGGCGCTGCCGTTGATGGTGATGACCGGAATCATCATGGCCGTGGGGATTTTCCTGCCGATGGGACCGCTGGCGCACTACTTCAAGCTGCAGGCGCTGCCGTCGCTGTATTTCGTATTCCTGCCGGTGATACTGCTGGCGTACATGGCCCTGACGCAGGCGGTGAAGGGGTTCTACATCCGGCGGTTTGGCTGGCAATAACTCTGCCGATCAGTATGCGCGATGTTTTTACCCCTGTAGGAGCGAGCTTGCTCGCGAAGGTCGTGAACGATAACGCGAAAACCAAATGCCCAGCGGCGCCCTTGGGTTTTTCGCGAGCTCGCTCCTACAAAAAAGGGCGTGCGTGCAGCCAATGGGGACCGGTATTTCGGAAAAGTCCTACAGAAAGCTCAAGGGCACTTCCGTAGCCTTGCGTCCTCATTAATCTGGCTCGCTTGCGGGAGGCCACGTTGTCGAACAAGTCATTGCGCATCCTGATCGCTGACGAACAACACTTTCACCGGTTGCGGATCGAGCGTTGGTTCAACCAGCTTGGTTATTACGGGGTGGCGCCGGTGCAAAGCCTCGAGGAACTGTTGATTCTGGTGGAGTACGCCAGCGAGGCCTTCGACCTGCTGGTCGTCAACGCCGCGCTGGCGGATGGCAAGCTGGATCTGCTGGATTTCTGCCTGGATAACCGGCAGCTGGAACGCGTGTTGATCTACGACGGTGAGCAGGCCCGGCTGCCACCGATTCCCGCCTGCGGGCAACAGAAGATTCAAGTAAGCCATGCCTTGTTGCCCGATCTCGCGTCGATAGAGCGTCAAATGGCGCTCGTCGACCCGCAACGACCGTTCGTCGGCACTGTCATTTCTGTCAGGTAGTCCGAAACGGCCATCCATGCCAGAGTCTATGCGCAGCTACTGCGTTTAATTCGGACCTTGCCCGATCGCCGTATTTTTGCCCAGGGAGTTGTCATGAAGTCAGTGCTGATTGCGGACGATCATCCGGTGATTCGCGGTGCCGTCAAAATCGTACTCAAGCAGGAGGGATTCAAGCGCATTCATGAAGCGAGCAGTGGCAATGAAGTCTTGCCGAAAATCCGCGAACACAAACCGAGCCTCCTGGTGTTGGATTTGAACTTGCCGTTCCTCGGCGGGCTGGAGGTGCTTGAACGGATTCAGGCTGGCGAGATGGCATGCCCGGTCGTGGTTTTCACTTCTCAGGAGCCGGAGTTTTTTCAGGATCGTTGCATGCGTGCCGGTGCTTCAGCCTATGTCGACAAGACCAGAAGTCTGGAGCATTTGCAAAAAGCCGTGCACGCCGTGATGTGCGGCTACACCTACTTCATCCAGTTAGCTTCGAGTTCAGTGTCATTGAATTCATTGCAAAACAGCGAAAAACAGATGATCGATCTGCTATCTAACCGGGAAATGACGATCTTTCAGCTTCTGGCCCGTGGAATCAGTAACAAGGAAATCGCCCACCTTCTGCATTTAAGCCACAAGACCGTCAGCACCTACAAGACTCGTCTGGTCGAAAAGCTCAACGTAGAGTCGTCGGTGCATCTGCGTGATCTTGCCAAGCGCAATCATTTGATCTGAATGAACGCCTTCCGCCGCCTGCGCATTCTGAAAAGCCTGTTGTTGCTGGGGATCTGCCTATGGGCAATGAATGTCAGTGCCCAGCCGCAAACTCTGACGTTGCTGGGTCGCTCCAGCGTGGAAGGTTATACCGCCAGACTGTCAGCGGCCGATGTTCGCTGGTTGCAGCAAAAAGGCCGTCTGGTGCTGGCCGTTTCCGTGTCCTATCCACCCTTTGAAATCACCCCCACCGGTCAGGCGCTTGAAGGTATGACGGCGGACTACGCCGAGCTGCTCAGCCAGCTGTTGCAGGTGGAGGTCGTGGTGCAGCGCCACGCATCGCGAGACGAGGCCATCCTGGCGCTCAAGCAAGGGGCGGCGGATCTGCTGGGAACGGCTAACAAATATGAGACACAGGATTTGCAGCTACAGCTGTCCAGTGCCTATGCCGTCGACCAACCGGTGCTGGTGACGCGCGTCGCATCGCCTGATATGCCTGCCCCGACCCTGACGGGCAAGCGTCTGGCGATGCTGGACCACTACCTGCCTGAACAAAGCGTGCGGCAATTCTATCCCGAGGCCGATGTCCAGCTTTACCCCTCGACCCTGGCAGCGGTGGGGGCGGTGGCTTTCGGTCAGGCAGATGTCTTTCTGGCGGATGCACTCACGGCCGATTATCTGATCAGCAAAAACTATCTCAATAACGTCCTGCTGACCGAGTTTTCGCGCATGGAGCCGGGGTACTTCGCCTTTGCCATGACCCGCGACAACCGTCGGCTGCTGCGTATCGTCAACCAGGCGTTGGCGGTGATCCCGCCCAACGAGCAGATGAACATTCTGCGGCGGTGGGGCGCGAGCGAAATGTCGATGCCGGGCTCGCAGTCGTTGCAATTGAGCGCCGCCGAGCAACGCTGGCTCGAACAACATCCACGCGTGAACGTGGCGATCAACGAAAATATTCCGCCGATCACCTTCATCGACAGCGAAGGCAGGTACCGTGGCATGGGGATCGATGTGCTGGCGGAAATCAGTCTGCGCACCGGGTTGCAATTCGATATCCGGCCTATGCAGTCAGTGGCGCAAATGATCAAGGGCATCAAGAACGGCGAAGTCGATGTGCTTGCCGGGATCGGCCTCAGTTCCCGGCGCGAAGAGGACTTGCTGCTCACCCGGCCATTCCTGACCAGTCCATCCGTGCTGGTGACCCGTGTGGCGCCGGACAGCCCCAGGACCCTCGAGGAGATGGCCGGAAAAACGCTGGCGATCACCTACGGCAATATTGCCGGCGAGTTCATTCGGCAGCACTACCCCCTGATTCGCTGCGTGGATGCGCCGCTGTCGGCGGACGCCATGGAAATGGTCGCCCGGGGCAAGGCCGATGGCAGCATCAATTCATTGATCGGTGCCCGTTACCTGATTTCCCGGCAATACCGCGATCGCCTTCAAGCGGTCAGCATGGTGGGAATCGATCCCGCCCGCAGTACCCTGGCGACCAGTCGCGAGGCGACCGAGTTGCATTCGATCCTGGACAAGGCGTTGTTGAGTATCCCCCCTGAAAGAATCGAAGAGCTGGCACTCCCCTGGCGCAATGACTTGATGGTGGAGCAGAGCTTTTGGCTGACTCATCAACAAGCTATTTTCCAGGCGTTTGCCGCTGCCGGCTTCCTGCTCTTGCTGGCCTTGAGCGGGATCGCCTGGCAGCGGCGGCAGATTAATCAGCGCCAGCAATTACTGGGGCAATTACGGGAAGCCAAGGACGCTGCCGTCGAAGCCAACCGGGCCAAGACCACCTTCCTGGCGACTATGAGCCATGAGCTCCGTACGCCGATGAATGCCTTGCTCGGCAATCTTGAAGTGGCGCTGAAGCGGGCAGATGAGGGCTTCACTGACCATGCGGCCATTGAGGATGCCTCAAATGCCGGGCGCCATTTGCTGGACGTGATAGGCGACATTCTGGACATTTCCAGTATCGAGTCCGGACACTTGAAGCTGTCGCCGGAGCGGGCCAATCTGCAGGCGCTGGTGGTATCTGTGTGCCGGGTTTTCGAAGGCCTGGCACGGCAGAAGAACCTGCGCTGGCGGGTCGCCCTGGACGAGTGCAGCGACCGCGATGTGCTGATCGACCCCACGCGCTTCAAACAGGTGCTGTCCAATGTGCTGAGCAATGCGATCAAGTTCACCGGCAAGGGCGAGGTCAGCCTGAGATTGCGGGTGGTGCCCGCGTCGCTGGACCGTATTGCCGTCACGGTGTGCATCCAGGACAGCGGCATCGGCATCAGCGCCAATGACCAGCAACGCCTGTTCAGCCCATTCGCGCAGGCCGGGAACAACCAGCAATCAGCCCGACAGGGTTCGGGCCTGGGCCTGGTGATCAGCCGTACCTTGTGCGAAATGATGGGAGGGCGCTTGCAGCTCCACAGTTCTCTGGGGCGCGGCACCCGGGTGGACATTCGCCTTGAGCTGGTTGCGTTGCACAGCTTGCCTGACATTCAAATGTCGCAGGGCGAATCTCAGGTAAAGACTCGCCCCTTGAGGATTCTGGTGGTCGACGATTATCAGCCCAATCGCGCGTTGCTTTCACGGCAACTGAGTTACCTGGGGCACAGCATTCTGGTTGCGGAGGATGGCCAACAAGGTTTCGATCAATGGTGCGAACACGTCTTCGATCTGGTTATCACCGACTGCAACATGCCAAAGGTCAGCGGATATGAGCTAACGGGCAAGATTCGCGATGAGGAACGTTTCCAAACGGGGCAACCGACGGTGATTCTGGGCTTCACCGCCAATGCGCAGCCCGAAGAGAAAGTTCGTTGCATTGAAGCGGGCATGGACGATTGCCTGTTCAAACCGATCCAACTGGTCGACCTGAGTGCATGGTTGGCCTCACGATTTCCCGGCGAACCGGCAGACGTGATTGAAGTGCCTGCCTGCACCGAGATCGATTTGAGCGGGCTGCGCAAATTCACAGGGGCCGACGATGAACTCATCACCCAGCTGTTAAGCGATCTGGCCGTGACCAATCGCGATGATCGCGAACGTCTGCTGCAAGAACACGCCAGTGGCAATTACCCCGGCTTGCAGGCGCTGGCGCACCGCATCAAGGGCGGGGCGCAGATGGTCCGGGCGCTGGGCCTGGTCGATTGTTGCGAACAACTGGAGCGTGCATGCGCCGAGGGAGATGCGGCACTGATCGACGCGGCGGTCGATCAGTTGCATCAAGCCATGAAGCGCCTGGACCTCAGTATCGAGCAGGGCTGAGGCCGGTCTCCGCTCGTTAATCCCAGAGGGGGGCAATGCCTTTCGGGCTGGTCAGGCGATGTCCGCGATCCAGGCCGGCGATCAACGCCATGTCGGCATCGCTCAACTTCATGGCGCAGGCCTTGAGGTTGCTGGCGAGGTTGGCGCGTTTGGTGGAGGAAGGGATCACCGCATGGCCCAATTGCATGGCCCACGCCAGGGTGACCTGCGCCGGCGTCGCTTGCAGACGGTCGGCAATCTGCACAATGACCGGGTCCTTGAGCACTTCGCCGTAGGCCAGGGTCATGTATGAAGTGATCTGGATGCCCTGGCTGTGCGCGAACTCGACGACCTTGCGGTTTTGCAGGTACGGGTGCAGTTCGATCTGGTTGGTGGCGATGTTCTCGGCGCCGATGGCGGCGATGGCTTGTTTCATCAGGTCGACGGTGAAGTTGGATACGCCGATCTGCCGGGTCAGGCCCATGCGCTTGGCTTGGAGCAGGGCGCCCATGAACTCTTCGACCGGTACCTGATTTTCCGGCGATGGCCAGTGGATCAGGGTCAGGTCCAGGTAGTCGGTCTGCAGTTTTTGCAGGCTTTCCTTGAGGCTTTCGATCAGACGTTCGCCGGCGAAGTTGGCGACCCAGATCTTGCTGGTGATGAACAGGTTTTCACGGGCGATGCCGCTGGCGGCAATGGCTTCGCCGACTTCGGCTTCGTTCTCGTAGATTTGCGCGGTGTCGATAGCCCGGTAGCCCAGTTCGAGGCCGGTGCTGACCGAGTCGATGACCACCTGGCCTTGCAAGCGAAAGGTGCCCAGGCCGAATGCGGGGATAGACATGAATGACTCCAGAGGTTGCAGTGGGAACGAACACGAGTATCCGCGCCTGCATCCGTGAGAAAAACCGCTGGGCCGGCAAAGCAATGTTTACCGCAAGTCAAGAATCGTCGGCATGTTCATGTTTTTGTGGTGTTGCAACAGGCGCCTTCGCGAGCAGGCTCGCTCCCACAGGGAAAGGTGGTCTATGTGGGAGCGAGCCTGCTCGCGAAGAGGGCGATACGGTTTAAAGCCTTAACCCCTCGGCTCGAGAATCATGCAGGTCGTCGTGCCGGTCGCATACAAACGCCCGTCCACATCATAAATCCGCCCTTCGGCCAGCGCCGTCGAGCGTCCCAGGTGCACAACCTTGCCCTCGGCCCGCACCGGTCCGCTGGCGCCGGTCAGCGCCCGGACGTAACTGATGCGCAGATCCAGCGTGGTGTAGCCCTGGCCTTTTTTCAGTTGTGTATGAATCGCGCAGCCCATGCACGAGTCCAGCAAGGTCGCGGCATAGCCGCCATGGACGCTGCCCAGCGGGTTGTAGTGCCGCGAATCCGGCGTGCCCTGGAAGATGAACGAACCGGCGGACCATTCGAGGGGAATGAAGTCCATCAGCGTGCCGATGGGCGGCGAGGGCAGCTCACCATTACCGATACCGTCGAAAAACTCGGCAGGGGACAGGGCGCTGACTTCGGCCAGGGACAAACTGCCCGGCTTGGCCAGGCGATCGCGCATGGCCTGTTCCTGAGCGATCCATTGAGCGAGCGTGGCGTCGCGATTCGGGCTTTGCATATTCGAGGTCCTCGGAGCGGATATTATGGTTGTAATCAAATTCTATATTACGTCCGAAATAAAATCCTCGCCACACCACCGATCAGCTTGCCGCTTGCCGCTAAAAACTCGCAGCTGCCCCTAGGCAATATCGCTTTGACTGAACTCCTCCCCGAGAAAGTCGATCAAGGTCCGTACCGACGGCAGCAACCCACGGCGCGAGGGGAAGATTGCATGGATGATCCCGCACTTCGGTGCCCAGCCCGGCACCAGTTCCACCAGACGACCGGCGGCTATGTCATCACGCACCACCACAGTGGGCAGGTGGGCGATACCGACCCCGGCGATGACCGCATGACGCAATGCCAGCAGGTCATCGGTGACCATCCTTGGTGCATGGCGAATCATCGCGCTGGCGCCGTCGGCGCCAAACAATTCCCACTGATATTCACGCTGCGCCGCACCCCAATGCAGGCTGGGCAAACCGCTGAGGTCGGCCGGCGACGGCGGTGTCGATAGACGATCGGCGAACAGCGGATGGCCGACTAAGCTCTGAGTGCTGTTGCCCAACACTTTCATGACCAGGTCGGTGTTTTCCAACGGCGGAAAACGCACCCGCAGGGCAATGTCGAAGCCTTCGTGGATCAGATCAACCCGTCGGTTGGTACTTTCGATGAACAATTCCACCAACGGGTACTTGAGCATATAGCGGGTCAGCATCGGCCCGACCCAGGTGTTGAGCAGCGCTGTCGGGCAACTGATGCGCACCAGGCCCTGGGGCTCGGAGCGGTTGCGTTCGATCAGTTCGGCGGCGCTTTCCGCCTCCACCCGCATGGCCAGGCAGCGCTGGTAATAGGCCTGGCCGATCTCGGTCAACGAGCAGTGACGGCTGGTGCGATTGAGCAGGCGCACGCCCAGGCGGTCTTCAAGCTCGGCGATACGTCGGCTGAGCTTGGACTTGGGTATGTCCAGCGCCCGCCCGGCCGCGGCGAAACCGTGATGTTCCACCACCTGGGTGAAGTAGTAGAGGGTGTTGAGGTCTTCCACCATCGTTCTCCAAATAGAACGCTAAGGCTGATTTTCGCAGTCTAGTGCAGAAAGGGTCGCGGTTTTAAGCTTTGGCCATGGCTTCACCCACCTTGTTCGGAGGCACCATGAAAAACATCATCGGTATCTACACCAGCCCACGGCCCCATTGGGTCGGCGACGGTTTCCCGGTGCGCACGCTGTTTTCCTACGACAACCTGGGCAAGCACATCAGCCCGTTTCTGTTGCTGGACCATGCCGGTCCCGCCGAATTCACACCCACTACCGAACGACGTGGCGTTGGTCAGCATCCGCACCGTGGCTTCGAAACCGTGACTATCGTTTATAAAGGTGAACTGGAGCACCGTGACTCCACCGGCAGTGGCGGCAAGATCGGCCCTGGCGATGTGCAATGGATGACCGCGGCTTCGGGCATTCTCCATGAAGAGTTCCACTCCGAAGGTTTTGCCAGAACCGGCGGCACCCTGGAAATGGTGCAACTGTGGGTCAACCTGCCGGCCAAGGACAAAATGGCCGATGCCGGCTACCAGACCATTCTTGATGGCGACATCCCGAGCATTGCGCTCAAGGACAACGCCGGCAGCCTGCGCTTGATCGCCGGCGAGTTCGACGGTCACAAGGGACCGGCACGCACCTTCACCCCGGTCGATGTCTGGGACATCCGACTTAAGGCTGGCAAGTCGCTCACCCTTGATCTGCATGACGGGCGCAACACCGCGCTGGTCGTCCTGCGCGGTGCGGTTCAGGTCAATGGCCTGGAGTCGGTACGCGAAGGACAGTTGGCCCTGTTCGATCGCAAGGGCGATCAGATCAGCCTCCAGGCCAGCAAGGAAGCGGTGGTGCTGCTGCTCAGCGGCGAGCCGATTGACGAGCCGATCGTCGGTCACGGCCCGTTCGTGATGAACACCGAGCAGGAAATCCACCAGGCCTTCGCCGACTTCCAGTCCGGCCGCTTCGGCCAGATGCACGGCTGATCCGTACCGCTTCAATCATCCGCTCTACACAGGATGCGTAGGCCGGTTTTCAGGCCAGGGATGGCTGTTGCCCAAACAAAAGAGGAACGCTCATGAACACCGTCAATGCGGCCAACTTCAATGGCCAGAAACCGACGATCGATCCCAACGACAGCGCGATGCTGTTGATCGATCACCAGAGCGGATTGTTCCAGATCGTGAAGGACATGGACGTGCCACAGCTGCGCGCCAACGCCATTGCCCTGGCCAAGGCCGCGACCTTGCTGAAGATGCCGGTGATTACTACCGCTTCCGTACCGCAAGGGCCGAACGGACCCCTGATTCCAGAGATTCACGAATCCGCGCCGCACGCTCAATACGTGGCGCGCAAAGGTGAAATCAATGCTTGGGACAACCCGGAGTTTCACGCGGCAGTCAAAGCCACCGGCAAGAAAACCCTGGTGATCGCCGGCACCCTGACCAGCGTTTGCCTGGCGTTCCCATCCATCGCCGCCGTGCATGAAGGCTATAAGGTGTTCGCGGTGGTCGACGCCTCCGGCAACCACTCGAAGCTGGCCACTGATCTGACAATCGCCCGTTTGGCCCAGGCCGGGGTGGTGCCGATCGACATCATGGCTACGCTCTCTGAGCTGCAAGGCTCGTGGAACCGTCCGGACGCCGAGCAGTGGGCCGCCGTCTACGCCCAGGCCATGCCGCATTATCAATTGCTGATCGAGAGTTATCTCAAGGCTCAGCAGGTGGCGAACGAACACGAAGTGCTGGACTCCCAGCGCTGAGCGGGTACCCCCACGCCGATTTCCACTCGGCATCGATAACACGCGAGGACTACTGCAATGACCACTTCTTACAAACGTCTCGACAAGGATAACGCCGCCGTTCTGTTGGTGGATCATCAGGCGGGGCTGCTGTCGCTGGTGCGCGACATCGACCCGGACCGCTTCAAGAACAACGTGCTGGCCCTGGCTGACCTGGCCAAGTACTTCAAGCTGCCGACGATTCTCACCACCAGTTTCGAAACCGGTCCCAATGGCCCGCTGGTTCCCGAACTCAAGGCACTGTTCCCGGATGCGCCCTACATCGCTCGTCCTGGTCAGATCAACGCCTGGGACAACGAAGATTTCGTCAAGGCCATCAAGGCCACCGGCAAGAAACAGCTGATCATCGCCGGCGTGGTGACCGAAGTGTGCGTGGCGTTCCCGGCACTCTCGGCGCTCGAAGAGGGTTTTGAGGTGTTCGTGGTGACCGATGCGTCCGGCACCTTCAACGAACTGACCCGGGAATCGGCGTGGAACCGCATGTCCGCCGCCGGTGCGCAATTGATGACCTGGTTCGGCCTGGCCTGTGAGCTGCACCGCGACTGGCGCAACGACGTGGAAGGCCTGGCGACGCTGTTCTCCAACCATATCCCGGATTACCGCAACCTGATGACCAGCTACAACACGCTGACCAACAGCAAATAACCAGGACAACACATAACCCTGTGGGAGCGGGCTTGCCCGCGATAGCGGTCGATCAGTCACTACGATGTTGACTGTCCTGCCGCCATCGCGGGCAAGCCCGCTCCCACAGGTTTTTTCGTTATCCACCCGATCGTATGAATCCAGCGAAATCAATTACTCCTACACTGTGCCCAATGTGTGAGATCTTTTGCGCATCGTCCTGTGCTGGAGCCGCTTGATGCTGTCGTTGCTTGCCGAACACCCCTTGGTCTGCGCCCTGATCCTGATCCTGATCGATCTGGTGGTGTGGCGTCTGGTCGGTGTCAATCATCACAACTGGAAACTGCTGGTACGGCTGGTGATTTTCTCGCTGTTCAGCCTTCTGCTGTTCAACGAAGGCTTGAGCCCGCTGGAACCGGCACCCAGGGTTGACAATGTGCCCTTGCAGCTGGCGGCCACGGGGTTGCAGATCGCCTGGTGGATATTTGGCGCGCGCACCCTGACCGTGCTGATCGGCGCGGCGATGATGCAACGGGTCGGGCATACCGGGCGCTTGCTGCAGGACCTGCTCGGCGCGGTGATTTTCCTGGTCGCGGTCATCGCCGCCCTGGCCTACGTGCTCAATCTGCCGGTCAAGGGGGTGCTGGCCACGTCCGGCGCCCTGGCGATCATCGTCGGCCTGGCGCTGCAAAGCACCCTCAGCGACGTGTTTTCCGGGATCGTCCTGAACACCACCAAACCCTATCAACTGGATGACTGGATCGCGATCGACGGCACGGAAGGCCGGGTCATTGATATCGATTGGCGCGCCACGCGGCTGCAAACCTCCCAAGGCAGCATGATCGTGATTCCCAACTCGCTGGCCGCCAAGGCCAAAATCACCAATTTCAGCCGGCCCAGCGATATGTTCGGCGTTTCGATCACCTTGCAGGTCAGCCCCCATGTGCGTCCGCAAACCGTGATCGATGCCTTGGAGCGGGCGATGCAGGGCTGTCGCATTCTGTTGACGACGCCTGGGCCCAAGGTGGCGCTCAAAAGCTCCAGCGCTGCCGGTGCGGATTATGAGATCAGCGGGTTTGTCGCCGCGATGAGCGAGAAGCGCACGGTACGCAACCAACTGTTTGACCTGGCGTATCGGCATTTGCGGGCGTCCGGTGTGAATTTGCTGTCGAGCGTGGAACCGAGCCCTACGAGCGACCTGCCGCGGCAACGCGCGTTGATCGACAGTTCGCCGATCTTCTCGACGTTGCGTCAGGAAGAGAAGGAAACCTTCAGCCAGAACATGATCCTGCAGAGCTTCCGCGCCGGGGAAACGATCCTGGCGGCGGGGGAGGTCAGCAATCACTTGTTCATCGTCGAGTCCGGCGTGGTAACCGTTTCGCTGAACATCAACGGTACGACCATGGAGACCGGACGCATGGGGCCGGGTGAGGTGATCGGCGAGGCGGGTATCTTGTCCGATAGCGCGTTGCCCGCGCAGTTCGCCGCGAAAACCAACTGCACGCTGTATCGCATCGACAAGGGCTACCTCAGACCTTGCCTGGAAGCCCGTCACGACATCAACGACGCGATGAAGACCTTGCTGGATTTCCGTTTGCACAAAGTGAAGGAATTGACCCAGGAAGTGCCGGTTGTGGTGCACAAGAAAGGGTTCTTGCAGTGGTTGCTCAAGCGGGCAGGCTGATTTTTTGGCGGATGGCCGCTGCGCGGTTCCCGAGCAGGCTCGGTCCCACAGGTGCTGCACAAGCCCAATGTGGGAGCGAGCCTGCTCGCGAAGGCGATGTCAGCTGCGCTACATATGTTGAAATGATCAAAAATCCACAGTCGCCGAAACCTTCAACGTACGCGGCGTCCCCTGAGTCAAATACCCGCCGTTGGCCGAGGCCCAATAGGCCTCATTGGCGACATTTTCAATATTGGCGCGCAAGGTGACTTCCCGTTCATCGAGCCTGAAGGCATAACGCGCCCCCAGATCAAACCGGTTCCAGGCCGCAATGCTCTGGGTGTTGGCAGCGTTCAGATATTGCCCACCTGTGCGCAACATCCGCGCGCTGAACGCCGCGCCTTCGATCCCCGGTATATCCCAGTCGGCCCCCAGGTTGAACTGAAAACGCGGCACACCGACGGCACGGTTGCCGTCGTTGATGCCATTGGCACTGCCTTCAATTTCCGTCTTCATCACAGCGGCGCCGCTCAGCAGACGCAGGCCTTCGAACGGCTCGCCGTAGAGGTTGAATTCAATGCCTTTGTTCACCTGCTGGCCGTCGACGCGGAAGACACCGTCCTGGGTGTAGCTCGAGGGTTGCTCGATGCGGTATGCCCCCAGGTTCGCGCCATAACTGCCCATGTCCAGGCGCACGCCGGCTTCGACTTGCCTGCTGCGCACCGGGGCGAAGGTGTCGTCGCGATTCAGCGAACCGGTGGGCGGCGTCGGACCCTTGGCCAGGCCTTCGATACGGTTGGCATAGAACGACAGGTGCTCCCAGGGCTTGATCACCAGACCGAAAACCGGGGTGGTGATTGACGCTTCATCACTCGATGTTCGGGCGCCGGAGGTGGTGCTCCAGCCATCCACCTTCATCGCCTGGCGACGCGCGCCGAGGGTCAGCAAGATGCGGTCGTCGATGAAGCCGAGGGTGTCGGCGATGGCGAGGCTGCGCAGTGTATTTTTGCCGACGACCCGTGGGTCGTGAATGTCGCTGCCGAATGACGTGGCTGCGGGGCGCGGCTGTTCGCTGACGTCATAGAGGTTGGTGCTGTAGCGCCCGGTGGCGCCGATGGTTTCGAAGGCTGAACGCTGCTGGCCCCAGATTCCCGTCAGCCCGAGGTTCAATTGATGGCTGATCGCACCGGTGTTCAGGCGACCGTTCAGGCCGGCCATCAGGCTGCGGTTGTCCTCGTCATGGGGCGAGTAGAGCATGCCACCCCGGGCGTTGCCCTCAAGGTCGGTGACGGTCAGAGACGAGTACACACCGTTCTCCCGGGTGTGTTTGGCACCCCCGGCGACGTAGGCGGACCAGTTTTCGCCCAAGTCATACTCGGCACGGGCCATGCCGAAGGTGTCTTCGAGCTGCGAATAGCTCCAACCCTGCGCGTACCCGGCGGTGGCGTCGGGTGCCTTGGGCACTTTGTTCAGCGTAGGGTCGAGGTAAACCACCGCGCGACCCTGATTGATCACCTGTTTTTGGTAACCCAGGTCGGCGCAGAGGCGTAGGCGCTCGCCGCGATAATCCAATCCCAGGCTGATCAAGGACGAGCGCTGGCCTTCATCCTCGACGGCGGTATCGCCTTCACGCTGCAGCAGGTTGATCCGTGCGCCAAAACGGTTGTCGTCGCCGAAACGCTGGCCCAGATCGACATGCCCACCCACGCGGGCGTCACTGCTGTAATCCAGGCTGACGCGTCGTGTCGGCAGGTCGCCTGCACGCTTGGGTTGCACGTTGACGCCGCCACCGATGCCGCTGCCGCTGGGCGTGACGCCATTGATAAAGGCGTTCGGCCCCTTGAACAACTCGACCCGTTCCAGGGCTTCGGTGGCGATGATCTGGCGCGGCAGCACGCCGTACAGGCCGTTCCAGGAAATATCATCGGAGGCCAGCGACAGCCCGCGAATGATGAACACCTGGGAAAAATTGCCGAATCCGGCGGACTGACGCACCGAGGCGTCATTGAGCAGTACGTCGCCGACGGTCCGGGCTTGCTGGTCGGTGATGGTTTTACCGGTGTAACTGGTGACACTGAAGGGCAGGTCATTCAGCGCCCGGTTGCCGAGCACGCCGATTTGGGCGTCACGGGCCACTTGTCCACCGCCGTAGGTATCCCCGCTGTCATTGCCCACGGCGCTGACGTTGGTGGTGTCCAGTTCCACAGCGACTCCGGTGGCCGCTTGCGACTTCAGGGTGTATCCACTGTCGCCGGTGCTGATCAACACGAAGCCGCTGCCCTCGAGCAAACGGGAAAAACCCGATTGCACGCTAAAAGCGCCGTGCAATCCCGGGCTCTGTCGGTTGCCCAGCAATGCCGGGTCGAATGACAGTGGCGCACCGACAGCCACGGCAAACTGTGCCAATACCTGGCTCAGCAAACCCGGACCGATGTCGAAGTTGCGGCTGACGCTTTCGCTGACGGTGTCGGCGGCCTGGCTGTAAAGCGGCAGCAGCGCCGGGCAGGCCAGGGCAATGCGCAAAAAAGTAGGTTTGAACATCAGAGACTGACGCGTCAGACCCTCGGTTCGACCGACAGCCAGTAGCGTGTCAAGCGGCTGATGTTCAGCGGCAGGGTATCGCTGAGCAGGCGCAGGCTGGCGTCGGTATCACGCAGGGAAAACGCACCCGATACGCGCAGTGCCGCGACATCCGGATGGCAGCGCAGTACGCCTGGCCGGTAACGGCTCAGTTCGCCGAGCAATTCGTCCAGGCGCATGTTGTTGGCCAGCAGCATGCCCTTGTCCCAGGACATGGCAGCGACGTCGAACCGTTGCGGATCATCGAAACGGTTCAACTTGAAGCTCTGGCGCTGGCCGGCATCGAGGGGGGTGCCTTGCTGCAGCATTTGCGGTGTGACCACCACTTGTCCTTCCAGCACTGAAACGTGGCTTCTGGAACCCTCGGTCCGTACGCAAAACCGGGTGCCCAGCGCGCGGGCCGTGCCTTGGGGAGTTTCGACGATAAAGGGGCGGGCGCCGAGGTCTTTCGCGGTGCTGATCAACAGTTCGCCGCTGAGCAACATGACGCGTCGTTCCCGTGGGTTGAAGGCGATGTTCACCGCACTGTCGGTGTTGAGCAGCAACTGGCTGCCATCGGGCAATTGCAGGTTTTTCTGTTCGCCCACGGCGGTGCGCAGATCGGCGGTCCATTGCTCCCAGGGCAAATGCTGCGAAGCGAAGCCCAAGGGGCCGGCCAGCAACAGCAAGCCCAGGCGGGTGAGGGTCTGCCGGCGACTCAGGCCTTCCTGGCGTGATGCCCGTTTCAGGGTTTGCATGGCGAGGTTGGCCGGTACGCCACGGAAATCCCCGAGCAACGCTTCGGCCCGTTGCCAGGCCTGGGCATGTTCCAGGCTGCGGTTGCGCCATTGGGCGATGGCCTGATGATCGGCCGGGGTGGCCGTGCCGGAATGCAGCTGCACCAGCCAGTCAGCCGCTTCACCCAGAATCTGCGGGTTGATGATCGACGAATTCATCAGGCGACACTCTTCATCAGGCAACGCTCAGGCAGGCAATGAATGCCGCGCGCATGTGGCGCTTGACGGTGATCAGCGAGACATTCAGGCGGGTGGCGATCTGCGCGTAAGTCAGGCCTTCGATCTGCGACAGCAAAAATGTCTCGCGGGTTGCGCTGGGCAGTTCGCGCAACAGCGCTTCGATGCGCCACAGGGTTTCGAGGATCAGCAGGCGGGTTTCCGGCGAAGGCACCTCGGCCACCGGCAGGTGCGCGATGGTTTCCAGATACGCGCGCTCGATGTCCTGACGCCGCCAGCGGTCAATCACCAGGCCCTTGGCAATGTGCGTCAGCAGCGCCCGCGGTTCACTGCCCAGGGGCTTGACCACCTGGCGCGTCAGCAGGCGCAGGAACGTGTCGTGTGCCAGGTCGGCCGCATCACAGCGGTTACCCAGTTTGCGGTGCAGCCAACCCTGCAGCCAACCGTGGTGTTCGCTGTAGAGGGTATGGACTTGCTGGTTCAAAGGCTGATCGGCGAACGACATGGCGGGCAGATACTCGACTCGGGCATCCTGCGTGAGTGCAATTAAGAATTGATCGCATTCTAGTAGCCCTGACCAAGTGATGGCAATTGTCATTTCGCACTTTCTTTCAGGGTTTGCGCCAGTGGCCTCCTCGACTTCTCAAAGATTGGCTATTTGTACAAATCGACGGCGGGACTACCGTATCTGCACACCCACTTGCCCCGGAGCATGCCATGCAACCCCGTATCGATTTCTACACCGCTTCGCCTGATGCCCTGAAGGCCATGATTGCCCTGGAAACCGCTGTCTCGAAGCTGCCGCTGGAAAAGTCGCTGATCGAACTGGTCAAGCTGCGCGCTTCGCAAATCAACGGTTGTGCCTTCTGCATCGACTTACACACCTCCGATGCCCTCAAGGCCGGCGAAACCACGCGCCGCCTGTTTGCCGTGACCGCCTGGCGCGAAGCACCCTTCTTCACCGACCGCGAGCGCGCCGCGCTGCTCTGGACCGAATCCCTGACCCAGCTCAGCCTGACCCACGCCCCGGACGAAGACTATGACGTGGTCAGGGCGCAGTTCTCGGAAAAGGAAATGGTCGACCTGACCGTGGCCATCAGCACCATCAACAGCTGGAACCGTCTGGCCGTGGGCTTCCGCAAAATGCCGCAGGCCTGACAGTCCCCAATCAATCGTGGGAGCGGGCTTGCTCGCGAATGCGGTGGGTCAGTCACATCACCGTTGCCTGACACACCGCTTTCGCGAGCAGGCTCGCTCCCACAGGGGGGGCGCGGAGTTTCTGGGTCTGGAATCAATGGGCATCGGCACTCGGCGCGGTCGGTGGCTGCACCTTGCGCATCAAGGGCACCATCGCCGTGGCGACGATGAAGCAGACCATGATCATCAGAAACGCGTCGCCATAGGTCTGTGTCTGTGCTTCGCGGTAGGTCAACAGCCAGAGCTGATGCAGGCTGGCAGTCACCCCGACATCGCCGCTCTGGCCCAGGGCGGCGAAGTTGTTGCCGACTTGGGCCAGCCACTGGTTGAGAGCTTCGTTGGTGCTGTTGAGGTGTTCCGCCAACCGGGTGAAGTGCAGGTTGGTGCGGTCATTGAGAATGGTCGCGCACGCGGCGATGCCGATGGCACCCCCCAGGTTGCGCATCAAGTTGAACAACCCCGATGCATGCTTGAGCCGCGCCGGTGCCAGCCCGCCCAGGGTCAAGGTCACTGCCGGCGGCACCGCCAGTTGCTGGGCAATCCCGCGCAGGGCTTGCGGCAACATCAATTCCCTGGCCCCCCAGTCATGGGTGATCGGGCTGAAATCCCACATCGATAAAGCGAACAGCCCCAAACCGGTCATCATGATCCAGCGCAGATCGACGCGGTTGGCCAGAAAGGCGTACAGCGGAATCGCCATGATCTGGAACACCCCGGTGGAGAAAACCGCCAGACCAATGTCCAGCGCGCCATAGCCGCGTACCCGACCGAGAAACAGCGGCGTCAGGTAGATGGTGGCGAACAGGCCGATCCCGGTGACGAACGAGAAGAAACAACCGAGGGCGAAGTTGCGATCCTTCAAGGCGCGCAAGTCGACGATCGGATTGGCGACGTGCAGGGTCCGGCCGATGAAGGCGAGGCCGGCCAGGCCGCTGATCCACGCGGTGGTGAGAATGATGCTGTCACTGAACCAGTTCCAGCGCGGACCTTCTTCGAGGGTGTATTCCAGGCAGCCGAGAAACAGCGCCAGAAATATCATGCTGAGATAGTCGGCGCCCTTGAGCAGCGAGAGCTCCGGCTGGTCGATCTTCACCAGCATCGGCACCGCCACGGCGACGAAGATCCCCGGCACCAGGTTGATGTAGAACAGCCAGTGCCAGGACGATATGTCGGTGATCCAGCCGCCAATCACCGGCCCCAGGGTCGGCGCCAGCGAAGCCACCGCGCCGATGGTCGCGGCGGCGATCACCCGTTGTTTGCCGGTGAAGAAAACGAACGCCGTGGTGAACACCAAGGGAATCATCGAACCGCCAAGGAACCCTTGCAGGGCACGGAAGGCGATCATGCTCTGGATGTTCCAGGCCATGCCGCAGAGCAGGCTGGTCAGGGTAAAGCCCACGGCGGATGCGCAGAACAGCCAGCGCGTGGAGAACACCCGCGACAACCAGCCGGACAGCGGGATCACGATGATTTCGGCGATGAGGTAGCTGGTTTGCACCCAGGCGGTTTCGTCAGTGCCGGCCGACAACCCGCCGCCAATGTCACGCAGCGATGCCGAGACAATCTGGATATCCAGCAACGCAATGAACATGCCGATGCACATGCTGGCGAAGGCGAAGACCTTGGTCGCCGTGGCCATGTTCGCGGCATTGAACGGTTGCGCCGGGGCGGCGAGGACGCGGCTCATGGCGCGTTGGCCACGGCCGGGGTTTCAGGTTCTTTGCGGGTGTCCACTTTGGCGGTGACCGACAGGCCGGGACGCAGATGGCCGAGCACGCTGTCGGCTGGATCGAGGTGGATGCGCACCGGCACCCGCTGCACGATCTTGGTGAAATTGCCGGTGGCATTTTCCGGTGGCAGCACGCTGAACTGCGAACCGCTGGCGGGTGCAAGACTGTCGAGATGACCGTGGAATTCCTGCCCCGAAAGCACGTCGGCATGTATGACCACCCGCTGGCCGGGCAGCATGCGTGCCAACTGGTCTTCCTTGAAGTTGGCATCGACCCACAAACCACTGGATGGCACCACCGACAGCAGTTGCGAACCGGCCTGGGCATAGGCGCCGACCCGCGCCCGACGATTACCGATCACCCCGTCCACCGGTGCCCGCAGTTCGGTGTAGCCGACGTTCAATTGCGCCAGGTCTCGCTCGGCCCTGGCTTGAATCAAAGCCGCGCGGGCTTGTTGTTTCTGGGTGGCGATGACATTCAGCTGGCGTTGCGCCGCCAGCAGTTCAGCCTGGGCGCGGCTGCTTTGAGCCTGTGCGGTCTTGAATGTAGCGTTGGCCCGTTGAGCGCTTTCCACAGAAACGGCGTTGGTGCTGACCAGCTTTTTGTAGCGAGCATCGTCATCCCGCGAACGGGCGGTTTCGGCACCGGCAGCATCGATGCCGGCGCGGGCCTGGCCGATAACGGCTTGTTGCAGCTGTTCGGTGGCGTCGAGGTTGGCCAGCAGGGCTTCTTCAGCCGCCACCGCGCCTTCGGCCTTGGCCAGGTTGGCGCGGTAATCCCGGGCGTCGAGGCGGATCAGCACATCGCCGGCCTTGACCTTCTGGTTGTCGGTGACCAGCACTTCGTCGATGTAGCCGGCGACCTTCGAGCCAATGATCGTTACGTCGCCGCCGATGTAGGCGTCGTCGGTTTCCTCGATGAAACGGCCGGTGGTCCACCAGTGCGTGGCGTAGACACCGGCCAGCACCAGTGCAGCAATACCCAGTGTCGGCAGAAGCAGGCGTTTGAGCAGGGGAGGCTTGGGGGTGGTCACCGGCACGGCAAGGTCGGTTTCAACGTTAGGCATGCTGGTCATGAAGGATTACCTGTAGGAAACGGCATTTAATTACGCGCGTAATATGACGCATGTCATATTTAGTCGCAATTTATTTTTGCTGCCGGTCGTCAGGTGCAATCGAAGAGAAATGAGATGTGGTGATCGCTGAAGATCCACTGTGGGAGCGAGCCTGCTCGCGAAAGCGGTCTGACATTCAACCTCTTTGCGGTCTGACACACCGCTTTCGCGAGCAGGCTCGCTCCCACAATTGATGGTTGTTGCCGACTACTGGCTCGCCAACCGCGCACTGGCCATCGCCAACCCATCCTTGCCATCCCGACTGCTAACCCCCGAAAGCCAAGCCTCCAGTACCGCCGGATTGGCCTTCAACCACGCCTTGGCCGCCGCCCGTGGCTTCTGGTTCTGGTTCAACACCGCGTCCATCAACTGGTTCTCCATGGCCAGGCTGAACTCCATGTTCTGCAGGAGTTTGCCAACGTTGCTGCATTCCTTGAGGTAGTCCTTGCGCACGTTGGTGTAGACCGTGGCCTGGCCGAAGTTCGGGCCGAAGTACTCGTCACCGCCACTGAGGTACTTCATCTTGTTGCGGGTGTTCATCGGGTGCGGCTCCCAGCCGAGGAACACCATCCATTCGTTTTTGCGCGTGGCGCGTTTGACTTGCGAGAGCATCGCCGCTTCGCTTGACTCGACGATTTTGAAGTCCTTCAGGCCGAAGGCGTTCTTGTCGATCATGGTCTGGATCAGCCGGTTGCCGTCGTTACCCGGTTCGATCCCGTAGAGCTGGCCATTGAGTTTGTCCTTGAATCGGGCGATGTCGGCGAAGTCGTGCAGCCCGGCGTCGTACACGTAATCGGGCACCGCCAGGGTGTATTTGGCACCATGCAGGTTGGCGCGCACGGTTTCCACGGTGCCGGCGTCGCGGTAGGGCTTGATGTCGTTTTCGGTGGTGGGCATCCAGTTGCCGAGGAACACATCCAGCTCCTTGCCGGAGGACAAGGCGCGGTAGGTCACCGGGATCGACAGCAAGGTGGTTTTGGTCTTGTAGCCGAGGGATTCCAGCACCTCGCTGGCGACGGCGGTGGTGACGGTGATGTCGGTCCAGCCGACGTCGGAGAAACGCACCGTGGCACAGGACTCCGGTTCGGCGGCTTGGGTGAGCAACGGGATACTGAGGGATGCAAGCAAGAGCAAGGCTTTCATGGATCGACTCCTCAAGGTAAACGTCGGCAGCGGTTTTTGGGTGTCACGGTCTTGTTGTTATGGGTAATGCGATTAAGGCATTTACTTGTGGCGAGCGAGCTTGCTCGCGTTGGGCTGCGAAGCGGCCCCTGCGCTCTTTCAGTCAGACCAGGTTGGCTGGATTTACGACTGCTTCGCAGCCGAACGGGAGTGAACTCCCTCGCCACAGGTTATTTGCTCGCTTTGCCATCAGTTAATTGGACGGTTGATCGACACCAAACCAGTTCAACGCCGCCGGTTCGGTATTGAGGTAGATGTGCTTGAGTTCGGTGAACTCATCGAGCCCGGCCCGGGACAGTTCGCGGCCAATGCCGCTGGATTTGTAGCCGCCCCATGGCGCTTGCGGGAAGGCGGCGTTGTAGTCGTTGATCCACAGGGTGCCGACCCGCAGCCGCCTGGCCATGCGGTAAGCCTTGCCGATGTCTTGGGTCCAGACGCCGGCCGCCAGGCCGTAAGGCGTATCGTTGGCCAGTTGCAGGGCCTGGGCTTCGTCGTTGAAGCGTTCGACAGTAATCACCGGGCCGAAGACTTCCTCTTGGGCGATGCGCATCTCGGCGGTGACGTTGCCCAGCAAGGTCGGGCGCAACCAGAAGCCGCGCTCGAACTGCTCGGCAATGGTCCCGCCGGCCAGCAAGGTCGCGCCTTGCTCGACGGCAGCGGCAATCATCGTAAGGATCAGATCGCGCTGGCCGGCAGAAATCAGCGGACCCATTTGCGTTGATTGATCGAGGCCGTTGCCCAGGCGAATGTTCAGGATGCGTTGGCGTAGTGCGTCGATAAACCGGTCATGAATGCTGTCTTCGACCAACAGTCGCGAGCCCGCAGAGCAGATTTGCCCGGCATTGAAAAACACCGCGTTCAAGGCCTGATCCAGCGCCACGTCGAAATCGGCATCGGCAAACACGATGTTCGGATTCTTGCCGCCCAGTTCCAGCGCCACGCGCTTGAAGTTGCCGCTGGCGGCGCGCATCACTTTGCCGCCGGCCCCGGCGCCGCCGGTCAGCGACACCAGGTCGACGTCATGGCTGGCGGCGAGCAACTCGCCGACATCGCCCGGGCCGCACAGCAGATTGAACACACCCTCAGGTAACCCGGTCTGCGCCAGCAGTGCGGTCAAGCGATGAGCCGTCATCGGCGTTAGGCTGCTGGGTTTGAACACGACGGTATTGCCGGCGGCCAGGGCCGGAGCGATCTTCCACACCGCTTGCAGCAGCGGGTAGTTCCACGGGGCGATCAAGGCGCACACGCCCACCGGCTCGCGCTGGTTGAAGCTGATGACATGGGCCGGCGCATGGCTGTTGACGCTGGCGCTTTCGCTTTCCAGCAGCGCCGCGTAGTAGCGGAATGTCGCCACCACGTTGCCGATGTCAGCCAGGCTTTCGACCAGCGTCTTGCCGGCATTGAGGGTTTCCAGGCGGGCCAGGTGCTCGCTGTCCTGTTCGATCAGCGCGGCTATGTTCTGCATCAGCTGCGCACGCTCGGTGACCGGCATCGTCGGCCAGGAACCGTCATCGAACGCCTGGCGCGCGGCGCTGATCGCCCGTTGCGCGTCCGCTGCGTCGGCGACGGCCACCTGTGCCAGGACTTCTTCGGTGGCGGGGTTGATCACATCGCGATAGCGCTGCGCCTGTGGTGCCTGCCAACTGCCCGCGATGAACAAACGAATCTGCAGCATGTGCGTCTCCAGCCAAGTGGGTCGTGGTCGTCACTATGGCGCTGCCCGCGGAGCTGCTCTTGATCAAACGCGGCATATCCACGCCGTTTTCTCACGGTCGCGGCGCTGCGAAATAACGGCAGCCAATGTCGTTTCCCGTCAAGTGCGCGCAAGGCGTATCCCTACACTGCCAGGCAATCGATCAACCTCTGTGGAGTCCGCAATGAATCAACCTGTCGAGCAACTGAGAATCCGCCTGGCCTGCGCGTTCCGTTGGGCCGCGCGGCTGAACCTGCACGAGTCCATCGCCAATCACTTCAGCGTGGCGGTGTCGGGGGACGGTCGCGAGTTCTTGATCAACCCGTACGGCAAGCATTTCTCGCGGATCAAGGCCGGCGACTTGCTGCTGGTCAATGCCGATGAACCGGCCAGCCTTGATCGACCCGACGCGCCGGACATCACTGCCTGGGCCTTGCACAGTGCCTTGCACCGCAATCAGCCCCACGCCCGCTGCATCCTGCATACCCATTCCAAATACGCGACGGCGTTGGCGTGTCTCAAGGATTCACGCCTGCCGCCGATCGAGCAGAACGGCATGCGCTTTTTCGAGCGTGTGGTCATCGACGATGGCTTCGACGGCATGGGCCTGGGGGACGAGGCCGAGCGGGTCAGCCGCCTGCTGGGGGACAAACCGATTCTGTTGATGGGCCATCACGGCGTACTGGTCGCGGCGCCAAGTGTCGCCCAGGCGTTCGACGATCTGTATTACTTCGAGCGGGCCTGCGAAAGCTACATCACTGCGTTGTCGACCGGCCGCGAACTGCGCATCGCCAGCGACGAAATCGCGCGCAAGACCTGCCGGCAATGGCTCGACTATCCGGGCTTTGCCGACAAGCATTTCAATGCATTGATGGGGATACTGGACGAAGAAGAGCCTGAGTACCGCCTGATGACGGCCGATCAGAGGGACCTGTAGGCGCCAGGCTTGCCGGCGAAGGCGTCCTCAAGTGCGCCTTCGCCGGCAAGCCTGACTCCGACGAAAAGCGATCGCATCACTGTGCTTCGGTCGGCCGCTGTTCCTTGCGCAGCGGCTGGCGCATCACCGGGGCGGTCCACACCTGGCTGCGGTCTTCGCTGGGCGGACAGCCGAAGCGTGCGCGGTAGGTGCGGGAAAAGTGTTCCAGCGAACCGAACCCGGAACAGGCCGCCACTTGTGCCACGCTCAGGCGCGTCTGTTGCAGCAAACTGTGGGCCTTGGCCAGCCGCAAGGTGATGTAGTACTTGAGCGGTGACAGACCGGTCTGGTGCTTGAATTGCCGCTCCAGTTGCCGACGCGACAACCCGACCTGGCCGGCAATCGCCTCGCAATCCAGCGGTTCCTCCAGGGCCTTTTCCATCAACTGCACGGCGCGGCGAATCTTGCTGCCGTACAGGCCGGTGTTGGTCAGGCCGCCGTCGAGCTGATTGTCCGCCGGCGCACGCACCTGGCCCATCAACAGGTGCATGCCGATTTCCCGTGCCAGCTCGCTGTCGATGCTCTGGCCGATCCAGCCGAGCAGCATGTCCAGCGTCGTTGTCGCGCCGGCACAGGTCATGCGCTGGCGTTCCAGGGTGTAGAGCTGAGGCTTGGCATGGACCCGCGGATAGCTTTCCTGAAAACCCTGCAGATTGTCCCAATGCACGGCGGCTTCATAACCATCAAGCACGCCAGCGGCAGCCAGTAACTCGGTGCCGGTTTCCACGCCCATCAACACCGCGCCGAACAGTGCCTGTTTGCGCAGCCAGCTCTTGAGCGCCAGATTGCGACTGTGTTTGTGCACATCGAAACTGGCAATCACCAGGCACACATCAAACCCCTGGTCGGCCTTCAAACCATCGTTGGCGACGGTGGTCAGGCCGTTGCTGGCCTGCACCGGCTCGCCATCGAGCGACAACAGCGACCACTGGAACAATTGGCGCTGACTCAACCAGTTGGCAATCGCCAAGGGCTCCAGCACGGCGGCCAGGCCGAAGTTGGAAAACGACGGCAACAGCAACACCGCCACGCGCATGGGCGCGACATCGCCGCGCCGCCAGGTGAATCGGTTTTCTGTATGACTGGACGACTGACTGCTCATGACTGATCTCTATCGTTGCCGTGTCTGCCATTGCGGATGAATCCATACCGGCGCCTCGGAGGGCGGCAAGGGTTGCCTGCCGCGAATCATGTCGCTGGCCTTTTCCGCGATCATCACCGTCGGCGCGTTGGTGTTGCCGCTGACAATCACCGGCATGATCGAAGCGTCCACCACCCGCAAGCCATCGAGGCCATGCACGCGCAGTTGCGGGTCGACCACCGCTTCGGCATCGCTCGACGGCCCCATCTTGCAAGTACCGCTGGCATGGTAGCCGGTTTCCGTGACTTGCCTGGCCCAGGCATCCAGCGCTTCGTCACTTTGCGCGTGCGGGCCGGGCACCAGTTCCTCGCCCCTGAACGCGGCCATGGCCGGTTGCGCGATGATCTCGCGCACCAATCGCGCACCGGCGCGCATGTCAGCTCGATCCTGCTCGGTTTTCAGATAATTGAACAGGATGCGCGGTGGCTGTCGAGGGTCGGCGCTATTGAGGGTGACGCTGCCCAGGCTGGTGGGGCGCATCAGGTCGATATGGATCTGGAAGGCGTGGTCCGGCACCAGATCGACACTGCCGGGTTTTACCGCCAGCGGCATGAAGGTCAGTTGCAGGTCGGGGTGTTCGACCCCGGCCCGGGAGCGAATGAACGCCCCGGCTTCGAAATGGTTGCTCGCCGCCAGCCCGTCGTGGGTGACGAACCAGCGTGCGCCTATCCACCATTTGCCCGGCGCGGTGGTCCAGGGATACAGCGACACCGGTTTCTTGCACAGGTACTGCACGACGGTGTCGGGATGGTCGTTGAGGCGCCGGCCGACACCGGGCAGGTCATGTTTGACTGTGATGCCGAGGTCGCGCAGTTCCGCCGCCGGGCCTACACCAGACAGCAGCAACAGCTGTGGGGAATTGATCGCACCGGCGGTCAGCAGCACTTCGCGGCGGGCTTGGGCGGTGTGGATTTCGCCGTTCTGTTCGTACTCGATGCCGATGGCGCGTCGGTCGTCGAACAGAATGCGCAACGCCAGTGCGTCGGTGTGCACCTGCACATTGCCCCGGCCCAGCGCTTCGCGCAGATAACCGCGCGAAGTGCTCCAGCGACGGCCGTTGCGGGTGGTGCGGTCCACCGGGCCGAAGGCTTCCTGGCGATAACCGTTCAGGTCGCTGCTCAAGCCATACCCGGCCTCGACACCGGCTGCGAGAAACGCCGCGCACAATGGCGTTTGCGTATCGCCGGGGGTGACATGCAGATGCCCGGTCGCCCCGCGGTAATCGTCCGCGCCGTCGGCATGGTTCTGCGCACGTTTGAAATACGGCAGCACTTCTTGATAACGCCAGCCTTCGCAACCCTGTTCGGCCCAGGCGTCGTAATCCCGGGCATGGCCGCGGATGTAAACCATGCCATTGATCGACGACGAACCGCCCAGAGTCCGGCCTCGCGGCGTGCCGATGCGACGACCGTCCAGGTACGGTTCAGGCTCTGAGCTATAGCTCCAGTTGTAGCGTGTGCCACCGACCACCATCCCCACCGCGGACGGCATGTCGATGGTCCAGCTCTTGTCCGCAGGCCCGGCCTCCAGCAGCAGAATCCGCACCGCCGGATCTTCGCCCAGGCGGTTGGCCAGCACGCAGCCCGCAGAGCCTGCGCCCACAATCAGGTAATCAAACTCATGGTTGGCCATGGTTCGGGGTGCTCCTTCAATGAAAGGTCACAACACAAATCCCTTGTGGGAGCGAGCCTGCTCGCGAAAGCGGTGTATCAGTCAACATCGATGTTGAATGTTATGGCCTCTTCGCGAGCAGGCTCGCTCCCACAGGGATTGTGGTTGGCTTAGATCACGGACTTACCGTGAATCCCGTTAAACACCAACCGATGAAAGTGATGCACCAGATGCTCGCTCTCGTTGCTGCGCTGGGCGTCGATCATGTAGCGGCCCTGGTCGTAGCCCAGCGAATGCAGGCCTTTCTGCACCGAGATGTTCAGCGCGATGTCCTCCGGTCCCAGGTCCTCGTTCATCCACTTCATGCAGGACTCGGTGACCTGTGCGGTCTCGGCATTGTTGGAGTAGTAACCAAACCGCAGCAGCGAGCGCTCGGCGTCCAGCGGAATCATGATGAACGAGCCCAGGAACTCCGAGAACGGGAAGGTGTAGAAGGTGTTGTTCGGCCACATGCCGATGTTGAAGAAGCATTCGTCCGGGTTGAGATCCTTGCGCAATGGCACACCGTAGGCTTCGGTCACGGTAAGGTTGGCCGGGGCGATGTAGGTCCACCAGTTGTCGCGTTTGGTCAGCTGGTATCCCTTGAAGTCGATCAGCTTGGCCAGGTCGATATGGCAGGGCCCCGACAACTTGAAGTGATAGCCCTCGATGGAGTTGTCCATGATCACCTTCCAGTTGGCCGGCACGATCACGTCCTGTTCTTCGATCAGGCGCATGTTGGCCAGGTCCGGGAACACCCGGCGCATTTCTTCGTCGGCACCGGGGAACAAATCCCGCAGCGACGGCGCCGCCGGGTCGAGGTTGAAGTAGATGAAGCCGCCCATTTCCTCGGTGCGGATCTGCGGAATGTTGAACTGCTGCAACTCGAAGTTTTTCATCTTCTCGCAACGGGGCGCGCTGCGCAGGCTGCCGTCCATTTCGTAGCACCACGAGTGATAGGCACAACGCACCACGCCGCCGGTGGTGCCGCGACGTTCCTCAAGCAGACGATTGCCGCGATGCTGGCAGACGTTGTGGAACGCATGGATCTGCCCCTGACGATTCTTCGCCACCACCACGCTCTGGTCGAACAGATCCGTCACCACGAACTGACCCGGCTCGGCAAACTCGCTGACGTGCCCGGCCACATGCCAGGCGTGCATGAAAATGTTGTCGCGCTCGGCCTTGAACAGGGTCTCATCGTAGAAGTAACGCGAGGGCAGGGTGAAGGCTTCTTCCGGGTCCTGATGATCCCAGCCGTCGATCGAGCTTTGTGCTTTGAGGTTCTGGACATTTTGCATCGGGGCGATCTCCTCGGTGACTGGCGCCGCACGGTACGGCTTGGTTGTGGGACCTAATCTAGGGGGCGGGGAGGAGGGCGGATTGATGTAAAGCGACCAGTTGCAGGGTGAAAACATCAAGGCGAGGATCGTCTCAGGGCGAAAAGATCGCAGCCTTCGGCAGCTCCTTGTATCTCGACTATCGCTCCATCAGGAGCGATAGTTCTCGACTGATCATCGAGGGAGGGACTTGGAAGCCGTGCAGCTCCTTAGGCTTTTTGCCTGTGATGTAGATCGTGCTCCAG
>NZ_FYED01000010.1 GCF_900187565.1 Pseudomonas sp. Irchel 3A7
CTGGAGCACGATCTACATCACAGGCAAAAAGCCTAAGGAGCTGCACGGCTTCCAAGTCCCTCCCTCGATGATCAGTCGAGAACTATCGCTCCTGATGGAGCGATAGTCGAGATACAAGGAGCTGCCGCAAGCTGCGATCTTTCGATCTGCCCAAGTGCTTGCCAGACATGGTGTCAAGGTAGTGTCGAGAGGGTGTTTGGAAAACTGAATAATTCAGAAGCTTTTGTTCTTTTTTAGAGAAGATCTCCCGGAATCACCCGTGGCGACTCCGGCAGCAGCAGGCGACGACCTTACAGGTTGTCGGCGTCGATGATGGCCTTGGCAAAGGCTTGCGGATCTTCTTGCGGCAGGTTGTGACCAATGCCGCCGGTGATCAGCCGGTATTCGTACTTGCCGGTGAAACGCTGGCGGTAGTCCTCGGCTTTCGGATGCGGTGCGCCGTTGGCGTCGCCTTCCATGGTGATGGTCGGCACGCTGATGGACGGGGCCTTGGCCAGTTTCTGTTCCAGGGGGTCGTATTTCGTTTCGCCTGGAACCATGCCCAGGCGCCAGCGGTAGTTGTAGATCGTGATGTCGACGTGATCGGGGTTGTCCAGGGCGGCGGCGCTGCGGTTGAACGTGGCGTCATCGAACGCCCATTGCGGCGAAGCCAACTGCCAGATCAACTTGGCAAACTCATGGGTATTCTTTTCATAACCCGCACGACCACGCTCGGTGGCGAAGTAGAACTGGTACCACCACTGCAATTCAGCTTTGGGCGGCAAGGGATTCTTGCCGGCGGCCTGGTTGCCGATCAGGTAGCCGCTGACCGAAACCAGCGCCTTCACCCGCTCAGGCCAGAGCGCCGAGACGATACCCGCCGTACGGGCACCCCAGTCGTAGCCGCCGAGTACGGCTTGTTTGATTTTCAACGCGTCCATGAAATCGATGACATCGCTGGCCAGGGCGGCGGGTTGGCCATTGCGAAGGGTTTTTTCGGACAGGAAATGCGTATCGCCATAGCCCCGTGCATACGGCATCAGTACCCGGTAACCCTTCGCCGCGAGCAGTGGCGCGACCTCGTCATAGCTGTGGATGTCGTAAGGCCAGCCGTGCAGGAGAATGACCACCGGGCCATTGGCCGGGCCGGTTTCGGCATACGCCACGCTCAGCAAGCCGGCATTGACGTGTTTGAGCGGGCCGAACGGGGTGTCGGCGGTGGTTGACGCACTGACGGGTGCAGGTGCTGCGGTGGCAGGGGTACTGGCCTGAGCGTTGACTGCTCCCAGCACACCCAATGTCAGAGCAAGAACGGTGGAACCCACCAGATGGCGGCGATTTTTGTCGGCGTGTTTGTTCAACAAATGCACTTTCATGGTGGAGCTCCTTTTTAAATGTAGGTCGGGCAGGGGAGGCCGTGGTTCACATTTAAGAGCAGGCAGGTATCCGGGCTATTTCAGAAAGGCGTGCGGGTGAAGCGTTTTGTATCGTGGGGAAGTGTAGATACATTTCGATACAGGGCGGGGAAGGTTGTAGGAGCGAGCTCTGCTCGCGATGGACGTTAACGAAAACGCGGGCTGCCTGGATGATCGCGTTGCCTGGACGTTTATCGCGAGCAAGCTCGCTCCTACAGAGGAATGTCGGGTTTGTCCGTTAGGCGCTATCTACTGGCTTACTAGCGTTAGCCGGCAACCGTGTGGCGGAGTAGAGTCGTGGCCACACCCCTGGCAAACCCGGATGATCCCGATGACTCGCCCTCGCTTCCTGCCCGACAACTTCACCCTGACCCTGATCGGCGTGGTGCTTCTCGCCAGTTTGCTGCCTGCCAGCGGGCAGGTGGCGGTGGGCTTTGGCTGGCTGACCAACGTCGCCATTGCGCTGCTGTTTTTCCTGCATGGCGCCAAGCTGTCCCGCGAATCGATCATCGCCGGCGCCGGCCACTGGCGCTTGCATCTGCTGGTGTTCAGCCTGACCTTCTTGCTGTTCCCGCTGATCGGGCTGGCGCTCAAGCCGGTGCTGTCACCGATGATCGGCGCCGACCTGTACATGGGCATGCTCTACCTCTGCGCGCTGCCCGCCACGGTGCAGTCGGCGATTGCCTTCACGTCCCTGGCCCGGGGCAACGTGCCGGCGGCGATTTGTAGCGCGGCAGCCTCCAGTCTGTTCGGTATTTTTCTCACGCCGCTGCTGGTGACCCTGCTGCTGAATGTGCACGGCGAAGGCGGTTCGACCCTCGATGCCATCGTGAAAATCAGCGTGCAGTTGTTGCTGCCGTTCATTGCCGGGCAGATCGCGCGACGCTGGATCGGCGCGTGGGTGGGGCGTAACAAGAATTGGCTGAAGTTCGTTGATCAGGGGTCGATTCTGCTGGTGGTCTATGGCGCGTTCAGCGAAGCGGTGAACGAAGGCATCTGGCACCAGATTCCGTTGCGGGACCTGGCGGGGCTGGTAGTCGCCTGCTGCGTGGTACTGGGTCTGGTATTGGTGGCCTCCACCGTGCTGGGCAAACTCTTCGGCTTCAATCAGGAAGACCGCATCACCATTCTGTTCTGCGGTTCGAAGAAAAGCCTGGCCACGGGTGTGCCGATGGCCCAGGTACTGTTCGCCGGCAGCACCATCGGCGTGTTGATCCTGCCGCTGATGCTGTTCCATCAGATTCAGTTGATGGTGTGTGCAGTGTTGGCGCAGCGCTATGCAAAACGCCAGGAAACGGTGGCGCAATTGATGGGGCAGGTGGACCCTTGATGGCTGTTCATTGGATTTATGCAAACCTGGTATCGGTGCTATCCAATTAGTGCCATTTATCAATCAATCTCGAAGGGTAAGTTGCCGCTCGACGATTTCGAATCGAGAGCAACCCATGCCCCGGAACCTTCTGCGCAAGTACGTCCCCGCCGCCGCGAGGATGAGCACCCTCTGTTTCGCGCTCAGCACCTGTGCGATCGCCAGTGCCAGCGAGCGCGCTCCGCTGGTCATCAAGGATCAGGGAAGCCTGTTCGCCGGCGGTGGGTTGTTCACTCAGCCGGGCACCTTTGATCCCTATAAACCGTTGCGCCCTGACGGCCAGAGCTACCACGGCGACCACGTCTATGCGTTCTACCAGATTCCGGTTGACGCCCGTCCGCTGCCAATCGTTATGTGGCACGGCGCGGGCCAATCGGCGAAATCCTGGGAAACCACGGCCGATGGCAGGGAAGGGTTCCAGAACATTTTCCTGCGTCGCGGTTTCTCCACGTACCTGATCGACCAACCACGCCGTGGCGATGCGGGGCGCAGCCTGGTTGAGGCGACGGTCAAGCCGGCACCGGATGAGCAACTGTGGTTCAACCAGTTTCGCATCGGCCTGTGGCCCTCGACCTTCGAGGGCAGCCAGTTTCCCCGTGGGCCGCAGTCGCTTGAGCAATTCTTGCGTTCAATGACGCCCAACACCGGTCCTTTTGACATCGAGGTGGTATCCGATGGCGTGTCCGCGCTATTGGACAAGACAGGGCCGGCCATCCTGTTCACCCATTCGCAAGGTGGCGGGCCCGGTTGGCTGACGGCGATCAAGAACCGCAATGTGCGGGCCATCGTCGCGTTCGAGCCTGGCAGCAGCTTCGTGTTCCCGGAAGGCGAGGTTCCCGCGCCGATTCCCAGCGCGTTCGACACGCTCTCGGCACATGTCGTATCGAAGGCGCAGTTTGAAGCCCTGACCCGCATCCCCATCCTGATCTTTTACGGCGACAACATCCCCGATAAACCCGTTCGGCTACCGGCACAGGACAGCTGGCGTGCCCGGCTGGAGATGGCGCGGCTGTGGCGGGATGCGGTCAATCGTCATGGCGGTGACGTCAGGCTGATTCACTTGCCGGAGATCGGGATCAAGGGCAATAGCCACTTCCCGTTCTCGGACATGAACAACATCGAGATCGCGGATCTGGTTTCGGCCTTCCTCGCGGAAAAAGATCTGGATTGATCACAAGCACGGCCATGGTTGCCGTGCACCTTGCAAACAGAAGGGGCAGGAATACTCATATGACGCGAACCACGCTGAGGGCCACTTTTCTGGCCGCCATGATCGGGATGTCGGGAGCCGAAGTTAAGGCCGAGGATTACCAGCAGAATCCCTTCACATTGACCTACGGTGGCGCGCTCACCAGGAACGAGCCAGGCAAGGTCAACATTCATCCTGTCACTTACAAACTCAATGGCCTGGATATATCCGCCAACGTTTACACCCCCGCAAACTATGACTCCGCCAAGCAATATCCGGTGGTCGTCGTGGCCCACCCCAATGGCGGGGTGAAGGAGCAGGTCGCAGGCCTGTATGCCCAGCGTCTGGCCGATCAGGGCTACATCACGATCACTGCCGATGCTGCGTTTCAGGGGGCCAGTGGCGGTCAGCCGCGCAACGTCGACAAACCTGCATACCGCATAGAGGATATCCATGGCATGGCGGATTTTATCGCCGGCTACCCGGGCGTCGATCGTTCGCGCCTGGGCTTGCTCGGCATCTGCGGCGGTGGCGGTTATTCATTGAAGGCGGCGCAAACCGACAAGCGCTTCCAGTCCATCGCAACCCTGAGCATGTTCAACTCCGGACTGGTGCGGCGCAATGGCTACCGGGATTCGCAATTGGCCACGATCCAGCAACGCCTGGAGCAGGCATCGGCGGCCCGAGCTCAGGAGGCGGCCGGCGGGGAAATTCTCTATACCGGGGATGCCAAGCTGACGGATGAGCAAATTGCCAAGTTGCCATTTGATCTGTATCGGCAAGGTTTCGAGTACTACGGCAAGACCCATGCTCATCCCAACTCCACGTTCCGATACACCTTGAGCAGCCTTCTGGACCTGATGAGTTTCGATGCCACGGATCAGATCGAACTGATCGACAAGCCCTTGCTGATGATTGCCGGCAGCAAGGCCGACAGCCTGTACATGTCGGAGCAGGCCTTTGCCAAGGCCACAGGCACCCAGGACAAGAAACTGTTCCTGATCGATGGCGCGACGCATATCGAAACCTACTGGGTGCCTGAGTATGTGGACGTCGCCATTGGCCAGTTGAACGCGTTTTACGCCAGAACGCTCTGACTTGAAGGAACCGAGATCATGAAAAACACCCTTCTGGGTATCGCGGTGTGCGCTGCGGCGCCCTTCGCCAGTGCCGCCGGGGCTGAAGCGGGGGCCAGTGAATCCCGGGTCGCCCAGCAGATCAGCCGTGCAGGCACCCAGGCGTCGGCGGCGGGGCCGGCGGATTATTTCACCGGGCGGGTGCGGGTCGATCCCTTGTTTCCCGCCACCCGTGAAGTCAATGCATCGGGCGCTTACGTCACCTTCGAACCGGGGGCGCGTTCGGCCTGGCACACCCATCCCGCCGGCCAGCGGCTCGTAGTGGTTTCCGGTACCGGGCTGACACAGGAGTGGGGCAAGCCCGTGCAGGAAATCCGTCCGGGAGACGTGATCGTTTGTCCACCCGGGGTGAAGCATTGGCACGGTGCCGCACCCACGAGCCCCATGACTCATCTGGCCGTAACCGGTGTGATGGAAGGCAAGAGCGTCCAATGGCTTGAGAAAGTCAGCGATGATCAATACAACGCGCGCAATACCGTGGTGCCGCCTTCAATGCCAGCCGAACACCCCGTGTCCGAGGTGCTGTCCACCAAACAGCAGGCCATTCCATTGATTGCAGCCAGCATGGCCACCAGCAACCTGCCGGGGCTCAATGCTGCCTTGAATCAGGGTTTGGACGCGGGCCTGACCGTCAGCGAGGCAAAGGAAATACTGGTGCAGCTTTACGCCTACAGCGGTTTTCCACGCAGCCTCAACGCGCTCGGCGAGCTGATGAAAGTGGTGCAAACGCGCAAACACAACGGCATTGAGGACGATCCGGGGCGCGAGCCCGGGCGCGTCATTCCCACCGGTAGTGAACTGCTGGCGGTGGGCAAGGCCAACCAGACCCGCATTGCCGGCGCGCCGGTGCAGGGTCCGCTGTTCGACTTCGCCCCCGTCATCAATCAGTACCTGCAAGCGCATTTGTTCGGCGACATTTTCGAGCGCGATAACCTTGACTGGCAAAGTCGTGAATTGGCCACGGTTGCGGCGCTGGCCGTCACCCCCGGTGTGGAATCGCAACTGCGCTCGCACATGGCCGCCAGCCTGAGGGTCGGCCTGAGCCCCGGGCAATTGCGCGAACTGGCCCGGTTGCTGGCTGACCAAGGCCATACCGATGCGGCCAGGCGTGCCGGTGAGGCACTGCAAGCAACTCAGGCAAATCAATCCAAATAGCGCAAGGCTTCACGCAGCAGCGTGAAGGCCGGTGAACTCTGGCGCCGGCTCGGATAGTAGAGATGGTAGCCAGAGAACGGTTCGCACCAATCCGCCAGCACGCGAATCAATCGACCCTGGGCGACGTATTCCTGCACCAGATCTTCCGGCATATAGGCCAGCCCCAACCCCTTGAGGGCGGCCTCCAGACGCATGGCAATGTTGTTGAACACCAGTTGGCCTTCGACGCGGACTTTCAGCTCTTGCCCGTTTTTCTCGAACTCCCAGAGGAAGAGCCCACCGTAGGTGGGCATGCGCAGGGTGATGCAGTTGTGCTGCATCAGATCGCCCGGCACGACGGGTTTCGAATACCGGGCGAAATACGCTGGCGAGCCGACCACCGCCATTCGCATGTCAGGGCCAATGCGCATCGCGATCATGTCTTTGGCGACCTGCTCACCCAAACGGACGCCGGCGTCGAAGCCTTCGGCCACGATGTCGGTCAGTCCATAGTCGACGATGATTTCGATGCTGAGGTCGGGGTTGTCGGGCAGTAGCTTCCCGAGTACGGGTTGCAGGATGGTGATCGCAGAGTGCTCGCCGGCGGTGATGCGCAGTTTGCCCGCCGGCTTGTCTCGGAATTCGCTGAGCAAGGCCAGTTCTATATCGATTTCTTCGAACCTGGGAGCGATCACCCGCAGCAGCTGTTCGCCCGCTTCAGTGGCGGATACGCTGCGGGTAGTGCGTGAAAGCAACCTGACGCCCAGCCGATCTTCCAGTTGACGCATGGCCCGGCTCAAGGCGGGTTGCGACATGCCGAGTCTGGCAGCGGCGCGAGTGAAACTGCGCTCCTGTGCTACAGCGGCGAAGATCGCGAGTTGGTCGTAGCTTTCAGCAGTCATTTATTCGATCCTGGTATGAACCAGTGGCGATTATGCCGATAAAGCAGGAGGTAAGCTGCCGCAAGAAACATCATTTAAAAAATCGCGCCGCCAGGTTCGTGTGTGACGAAAGGGTGGCGTCTCTGATATGGCGAAATTCACCTGTCTGTCATCGTGATGTCACCAACGTCGTGGCAGGATCCTCGCAAACCGCCCTGAGCGACCGGTGCAACGCCGTTCGCGGGCCGATGCAACTGCCAGGAATCCCTCCCATGAAAGATGACGCCTCCCTGTTTGCGGCCATTGACCTGGGCTCCAATGCGTTTCGCCTGATGATTGGCCAGTCGGTCAAACGCAACCAACAACTCATGATTCAGGAAGTGAAAACCCTGCGTGAGCCCGTGCGTTTGGCCGAGGGGTTTCAAGGCGGGGCACTGGACGAATTGGCGCTGGATCGGGGATGGCAGGCGCTGGCGCGCTTCGGCAAGAAGTTGCGCGGATTCGAAGCCGGGCGAGTGCGGGCGGTGGCGACCAGCGCCGTGCGTGAAGCCGACAATGCTCAATTATTCCTGGCCAGTGCGGAGCGCCATCTGGGGTTTCGAATCGATGTCATCTCCGGCCAGGAAGAAGCGCATCTGGTCTACGCCGGTGTTGCCCATACGATTCCGTGTCAGCAGAGCATGCGCCTGGTGGTGGATATTGGTGGCGGATCCACCGAGTTGATTCTGGGGCGCGGCGCCCGGCCACTGGTCACCGAGAGCATTGCCATCGGCAGCGGCACCTGGGGGGCGCGCTACTTTGCGGGCGGCGGTATTACCGCCCAGGCGCTGCTCGAAGCCGAGCGCGTCGCCATGCTTGAGTTTGAAAAGGTAGCCCGCCGTTATCGCACCCAGGGCTGGCAGCAGACCATCGGCTCTTCAGGCACGGCGCGCCTGCTGGCCAAAATACTCAATGCCAACGCGCTCAATGACTTCGGCCAGCGCGGAATTACCTACAGCGGCCTGCTGCGATTGTCGCTACGTCTGCTGGAAGTCGGGCATGTCAAAAAGCTGCGGCTGGCGGGCGTGCAACCCCATCGCCTGAGCATCCTGCCGGGCGGTCTGGTGCTGATGCTGGCGGCGTTCAAGGTCTTCGGCATTTCCCACATGACACCTTCGGAACCGGGGTTGCGGTTCGGCGTATTGCACGGCCTGATGTCCCGGCACTGAACTGCAAAAAACTGCGGGAGCGGGCTTGCTCGCGAAGGCGTCGTGCCAGACGACATCAATGTTGAATGACCCACCGCTTTCGCGAGCAGGCTCGCTCCCACAGGAGGATTGGGTGTGCGCATGTATTTTTGCTTCGACAGATGAACAGTGTGGGAGCGAGCCTGCTCGCGAAGACGTCGTGCCAGACGACGTCAATGTTGAATGACCCACCGCTTTCGCGAGCAGGCTCGTTCCCACAGGAGGATTGGGTGTGCGCATGTATTTTTGCTTCGACAGATGATCAGTGTGGGAGCGAGCCTGCTCGCGAAGACGTCGTGCCAGACGACATCAATGTTGAATGACCCACCGCTTTCGCGAGCAGGCTCGCTCCCACAGGAGGATTGGGTGTGCGCATGTATTTTTGCTTCGACAGATGAACAGTGTGGGAGCGGGGTTGCTCGCGAAGGCGTCGTGCCAGACGACATCAATGTTGAATGACCCACCGCTTTCGCGAGCAGGCTCGCTCCCACATTAGGTTGTGATGTTCAGGAATTTGCTTTCAGCGTCCGGCCGCTGCGTCCGCCAATGCAGCAACCACCTGTTTCTCGATTTCCTTTTCATCCAGTCCGCGCCCGAAATGTTTTAGGTAGCGGCCCTGGCTGTCGAGCAGGAACAGAATTGTCGAGTGGTCCATCATGTACTGCCCTGGTTGATCGCCGGTCGGCACTTTCTTGTAATACACATGGTAGGCGTCGGTGATGCGGGCGATCTCTTGCGCCGAGCCGGTCAAACCAACGAAGTCGCTGGCGAAGTAGTTCACGTACGCCTTCAGCTTTTTCGGCGTGTCACGTTCCGGGTCGATGGTGACGAAGATCGGTCGCACCGTGATGCCTTGCTGCTGTTGCAGTTGCCGACTGATGCGGGCCATTTTCGCCAGGTCCGTGGGGCAAATGGCAGGGCAGGTCATGAAGCCGAAGTACAGCAACGCCGGTTCGCCAAAACTGCGTTCGGTGACGCGCTGGCCATTCTGATTGGTCAACTGGAACGGCCCGCCGATATCGTTACGGGGCGCGGCTGGCGTACTGGCTGCCATTGCCGCCAGAAGCAGCGCCATTAGCCATTTCATTGCTCAATACCCTCCCGAATAGGTCAGCGCCAGGCCCACCAGCTCCGACATTTGACCGTCCTGTTTCTGAGTGCCGGCGGACAGCCCGAGCGTGATCTGACCGGTGATGTTGTAGGTCAGGCTCAGCTCGTTGAGGTAATCCTGGCGATCCGCACCCCCCGTCGATTCGCGATGCTTGTCTGTCCGGGTCGCGCCCAGGGCCCAGTCACCGAAATCGAAGGTCAGCGAGGTGGTCAGGTAACGGGTGTCGTTGCCCTTGATGCCGTCTTCATTGTCGACATCGGCGAATTCGACGAAGGGCACGATATCGAAGTAGCGCCCGGCCAGCGTCGGCTCAAGATCCGTACTCGGTTCATAAGCCCAGATGTAGCGGGCGGAGGCGATCTTGATGGTTTCGTCGTCTTCGCCAGGCGGACTGGGTTGCGTCTGGTCCTCGGCCTTCTTGTTGAACATGTAGCCGGCCTGCATCTCCAGATAAGGCACTGCCGGGATTGCAATCCAGTTCACCGTCACCGCGTAGGAGTCGAGTTTGCCGGTGTTCGAGGGACCGCCGTCGCTGCGTTGCAGTTTTTCGCCATGGCGCAGATAGGGGTGACCGAGAAACGAATTGTCTGCGGTGTACAGGCTCAGGTTGGGCTCGATCATGCCCAGCTTCTGGTCGAAAAAACGATACGCCACCGTGCCGCCGAGCATGCCGTCGAGGTCGTAGGTGCTGACGAAATCCTCGGTATAGAGGCCCGGCGCCTGGTCCTGCGCGCGACCGAATGGCACATGGTACTTGCCGACCGAGAACGCTGAGTTGGCGTTGTTCTGGTAATAGTTCAGGTCGTTGATCACCAGCCCAACGTCTTCGAAAAAACGTTTTTGACCCGGCTCCGGCCCGTCGATGGGATTGATCTCGGTGGACAGCTGAATCTGCTGGTCGTGGGTGAAGCGAAAGTAAAAAGTGGTGTTGATGTCCGGGTAGGCATCGGTGCTGTTGCGATTGCCGCCCTGGGGCACGTCGGCATGCACGTGGTCATATTGAAAGGTCGCGTCGTAATCCATGCCGACGTTGGGGTACTGACCGTCATCGGCCAGGGTCGCTTCGACACCGCACACCGATCCCATCAACAACATTGCCAGGCGATAGTTGTTCATATCGCGCCCACCCTTATTTGATCAACGTCGTCATCGGGCTGGACGCTTTCGGGTCCTGTCCGGTGTTGCGCAGCCAGGAGCACAACTGGTTGTTTTCACCGTACAGCCCGCCCAGGGGTTCGAGCTTGACGGCCTGCTCGTAGTCCTCGGGCTTGACCACCTGGATCGCCTGCATCATGCCGCCGTCCTCGTGTTCGAGGATGTGGCAGTGGTAGACGAACTTGCCGAGGATCACCGGATCGCGAAACGGAATGCGCACGGTGATCGAACCCGTGGCGGGAATGAACACATTGTCCCGATAGCCGCTGAACGGCACCGGTTTGCCGTTGAGTTCGGTGACCTGGAAATCCACTTGGTGAATATGAAACTGGTGCAGTTCCTGGGACGGGTTGAACAGCCGCCACTCTTCCACGTCACCGAGCTTGACCGTGGTGTTGACCCGGTCCAGTTCGAAGCGGGTGCCATTGATCAAGAACGCATTGGAGTCAGTGTCCGAATCCTGGAAGGCGAACTGCCGGGTCTTGTTCACCGCGATCTTGCTGAAGTCCTCGGCCGGTGGATAGGCGCTGGTGATCTGCCGCGTCGCGACCTGCGCACCGCTGGAGCGCAGGACCGCCAGCTTGGCCCCCGGGTAGTCATCGCCCGCCGGCCCGGTATTGCCCGAGCCGGTTTCGACGACGTAGGAGCCGGCCGGTGGCCCGACCACCAACACGCTGAAGCGCGCCGATGGTCCGATCAGCACCTGGTCCGTATCAACGCGGCGGGTCACGGTATTGCCGTCGCGGGACAGCACCTGCATCGACTGGCCGTTGATGCGAATCCGGAAGTACTGGTTGGCGGCGATGTTGATGAAATGCCAGAGCTGGGTTTCTCCGGGCTTGATGTCGATGGTGGGCACTTCCTGGCCATTGATCGTGCGAATCGACGGGGCGCTGGTGATGATTTCGCTGGCGACTTTGCCGGTCAGGGTTTTCTGGAAATTACGCAGGACCAGCACTTGCTCCTTGATGCCCTTGAGTTCGGGGAAGGGGTCGAGCATGCCGTCGACCAGGATCGGCCCGGCAATCCCGGCCGACACCTGTCGCTGGGAGCCGCCATGGAAATGGCTGTGATACCAGTAGGCGCCGGGGCTGTGTTGCAACGGCAACTTGACGTTGTATTCGCCCACCTGATGAGGCTGGGTCACGCGGAAAATATTGTCGCCTTCATCCAGGGGCGACACCTGCATGCCATGGAAATGCAGGTTGGTGATCTCGTCCATGCGGTTATCCAGACGGATCGCCATGGTCCCGCCGGGGCGGGTTCGAATCAGTGGCGAATCGTAATCGCCGTTGAACACCAGGGACACATAGCGCTCATTGCCGACGTTGACCTGCTGTTCGGCCGCCGTCAGCGTGGCACGGGTCACGCCGCCGGCATCGTAAGTGAACTCGGGATTCTGGCGCAGCGGTTGAGAGGCGGGTTCAGCGGAATGCTGTGTCGCGCAACCGGTCAACGCAAGGGCAACGACGCTCGCGCAGAATGCAAAAGGGCGGACGCTGAAAGCTCTGGGCATGATCGCGACCTTCGTGGGCGTGGCGAGGAACTACGGGTGTAGTTCGCCTGGGCGTTGCCGAAGGTGATCAGAAGACACCGCGCAATTGGAATTGAGTCGTATTGCGCGCAACTTTTCGCAGTGTAGAACAGGTGTTTCGGTGCGCCAGTTTTTGGATCCAGTGCATCATATAAAGCGATGAACTGCATGTTTCTCAAATATGAAACACAGCACCGTTTCTGTAGGAGCGAGCTTGCTCGCGATGGACGTCAACGATAACGCGCCCGTTCTGAATGATCGCGTTGTATGTGGGTTTTTCGCGAGCAAGCTCGCTCCTACAAAAGCATCAAAGATGTTTCTTCTCTTCCTTATCCAGATGCTTATCTTCCTTATGCCGTTCCTTATTCAGTTCCTTGGCCTCCTTATCGATATCCTTACCATCGCGGTCGACATCTTTGTCCACATCACGAACATCTTCCCGGACGTCTTTCGCAATATCCCCCTCGGCATTCGCGATGTTCGTATGAGCAATCAGACCTGCGACTAACAGGGAAGCGACAAATACTGCCTTGACCATTCGCATGGGAGAGCTCCTGTGTTTGCTCAACTTTGTCATTGGCTGAGGGAGTAGAAAATAGGTGCAAAGACTGCGTATTTCCAACCCGCTGGTCGATTGTTCATCCTGCGCGCCATTCTGATTCGGCTTATTCGATTTCCAGGTTTTTGATCAGCCACTCACTGAAACTTCGCGCATTGTTCTCACTGTCACGATGGGTCAACAATGCCCAGTTCGGGCCGCGGATGGTTTGCTCTACCAAGGGTTGCAACTGGCCGTTGGCGCGGGCCTGGCGACTCAGCAATTGGCTGACCAGAGCGATACCGAGCCCTGCGCACGCAGCGTCCAGCAGCAGGCCGGGATCGGAAAAGTTCAGCCCCTGATCCTGCTGGCCGACATCGATACCGGCCTCGACCGCCCAATGACTCCAGTCCATTTCCCGTTCGCCGTGCAGGGTAGTGCGTTGTGCCTGCGGCTGTGCCAGCTGGTTCGGGTGACAGGCGGGGTAGAGGCGGTCGGCGTACAGCACCCTGAAGCTGCATTCGGCCTGGGAGCTGATGTCATCGCGCACCGCGATGTCGATGGTCTGGGTGGCCATGTCCGGCACTTCATCGGTACTGAAAATCCACAGATCGACTTCAGGATGCTGACGGCGGAAGTCACCCAGGCGTGGCAGCAGCCAATGGCGGGCGAAGGCCGGGGTGGTGTTGAGTACCAGTTGATTGGGCTTCTGGTATTGCCCGAGGCGACGAATGCCCACGGCCAATTGTTGCAGCATGGCCTGGGTGGTGCTGAGCAGGTCGTGACCGGCATCGGTCAGGCTGACACTGCGGCCACTGCGAAAAAACAACGGCTGTTCCAGGTACGCCTCGAGGCTGCGGATCTGCTGGCTGATGGCCGATTGGGTGAGGTGCAGCTCGGCGGCAGCCTTGTGAAAACTACCCAGGCGGGCGGCGGCTTCGAAGCCGCGGAGGGTACTCAGCGGCGGCCAGTGCTTAAGCATATTGATAAGTTCCTCTAATCACTTCTCTGCAAAATCCATCGTTTGTTTGCCCGTTTTTACAGCCGTAGCATGCGAGCCATGACCAGCAACGCAGCATTTGTTGAACACAATGGCTTAACTGAAAGGGCTTTTTACCATGCAGCAGAATGAAAATCTAAACACCGGTTGGATGATGCCCGCGGAATGGGTTCGCCACGCCGCGACCTGGATGGTCTGGCCGCACAATCAGGCCCTCTGGGAGTCGGGTTGGCGTGTGACCCTGGCGCAGGTGCAAGCGGATTTCGCTGGCGTGGCCAACGCCATTGCGCGTTTTGAACCGGTGAAAATGGTCGTCGATCCGTCTGCTGTCGCCAGTGCCAAGGCCCTGTGTGGCGCCAACATCGAATTGATCGAGTTGCCGGTCAACGACAGCTGGTGCCGCGATTCCGGCCCGAGTTTCGTCTGCCATCCGCAGCAAGGGCTGGCCGGGGTGAGCTGGCGCTTCAATGCCTGGGGCGGCAAGTCGGCCCACGACCTGGACGAAGGCCTGGCGCGCCGTGCCCTCAATCAACTGGGCTTGCCGTGCTTTGGCACGCACCTGAGCAACGAAGGCGGGGCGATTCATGTCGACGGCGAAGGCACGCTGATCACCACCGAATCGGTGTTGCTCAACCCCAATCGCAACCCGGGCATGACCAAGGCCGAGATGGAGGAGATCTTTGCCCGTCTGTTGGGCGTGAAGAAAACCATCTGGCTGCCGGGCGATCCGGACTATGTCACCGGCGACATGACTGACGGTCATGTCGATGGCGTGTGTGCCTTCGCCCGTCCCGGCGTGTTACTGGTGGACGCGACCCACGACCGCCAATCGGTGTACGCCGAAGTGGCCCGGGAAAACCGTCGTGCCCTGGAACTGGCAACCGATGCCAAAGGGCGCAAGTTCGAACTGATCGAACTGTATGAAGCCAGCGAAGCCGTGGACACCGAGGCTGAAGTGTTCTGCGCGTCCTACACCAACTTCTACATCGCCAACGACGCGATCATCATGCCGGCCTATGGCATCGCGGCTGACCACGCGGCGGCCGAAGTATTGACCCGGGCGTTCCCGGGGCGCGAAATCGTACCGGTGCGCATCAACCACCTGGCCCATGGTGGTGGCGGGGTGCATTGCATCACCCAGCAACAGCCGGCCTGGCCGGTGGAGGGTTGATGCCATGACCGTGTTGACCATTGCTGTCACCCAGATGCCCTGCACCTGGGACCTGCAACACAACCTCGATCAGGCCGAGCAACTGGTGCGCGAAGCCGCGGCGAAAGGCGCCCAGGTCATCCTGCTGCAGGAGCTGTTTGCCACGCCGTATTTCTGTATCGAGCAAAGTCACCAGCACTTGGCGCTGGCCCAGGAATTTCGCGACAGCCCCGTGCTCAAGCGCTTTGCCGCGCTGGCCGGGGAGCTGGGCGTGGTGTTGCCGCTGAGCTGGTTCGAGAAGGCCGGCAACGCGTACTTCAATTCCTTGTGTGTAGCCGATGCCGACGGGCGCTTGCTGGGGGTGTATCGCAAGACTCACATTCCCAACGCCATCGGCTACCAGGAGAAGGAATACTTCAGCCCCGGCGACACCGGTTTCCGTGTCTGGGACACGGCGTTCGGGCGTATCGGCGTGGGTATCTGCTGGGATCAGTGGTTCCCCGAGACCGCTCGCTGCCTGGCCTTGATGGGCGCCGACGTGCTGTTGTTTCCCACGGCCATCGGCTCTGAGCCCGGCTGCGCCACGCTGGATTCCCGTGACCACTGGCAAATGACCATGCGTGGCCATGCGGCCGCCAACATCCTGCCGGTGGTGGCGTCCAATCGCGTCGGTCGGGAAGCAGCGACCCTTGATCCGGCCTTGCAGATGAGCTTTTACGGCTCGTCCTTCATCTGCAACCACAAAGGCAAATTGCTCGCCGAGGCCGACCGTGACAGCACCGGCGTGCTGGTGCACTGCCTAGACCTGGCCGCCATGCGCGAAGAGCGCCTGAGTTGGGGCATCTACCGCGACCGTCGTCCGGAGATGTACGGAGCGCTGTTGAGCCAGGACGGTCGCCACATCCATGCACGCTGGAACACTCAAGGGGTCTGACATGCCTACGTTCAACAGACTGTTGCCCGGCGTCCTGGGATTGGCCATCAGTTGTGCGATGCCATCGCTGCACGCCGAGGAGAAAACCCTGCGGCTGTACAACTGGGCCGATTATTTTGCCGAGGACACCCTGAGCCGGTTCACCGCCGAAACCGGGATCAAGGTGATCTACGACGTCATGGAGGGCAGCGAGACGCTGGAAGCCAAGATGCTGGCCGGCGGCAGCGGCTATGACCTGATTTTCCCCGGCGACACCGTGGCCGAGCGCCTCGTGCGCGCCGGCAGCCTGCAGCCGCTGGAGCGCTCCAGACTCACCGAACTGGCCGACATCGAACCCGGCCTGCAAAAGCTGCGCGGGCAGTACGAGCATTCGGGCCAGGCCACCGTCCCTTACACCTGGGGCACCATCGGCGTGACCTACAACGCCGAGCAGATCAAGCAGCGCGTGCCCGATGCCCCGGTCAACAGCCTGGACATGTTGTTCAAGCCTGAATTGGCCGCGAAGTTTGCCGATTGCGGCATCTCGATGATCGACTCACCGGACGAAGTGCTGGCGGTGGTGCTCAACTACCTCGGTCGCGAGCCGCGCAGCGCCAAGCCCGAAGACCTCAAGGCGGCGGGTGCATTGCTGGCCGGGTTGCGACCGTACATTCGCAAGTTCCAGTCGCAACCGGTGACCGACCTGGTGAATGGCAACCTGTGCCTGTCCCTCGGTTACAGCGGTGACATGACCCAGGCCCAGCGCACCTCGGACGCCGCCGGCAAGAAGACCACCTTCCAGTACCGCATTCCCCGCGAGGGCACCACGGTGTGGATGGACACCATGGCGATCCCGGTCGATGCCAAACATCCGGAGTACGCCTATGCGTTCATCAACTTTGTCATGCGCCCGCAGAACATGGCCGCCATCAGTAATTTCACCGGTTACCCGACCTCCAACGCCAAGGCACGGCCGAGCGTCGATGCGTCGATGCGCGACAACCCGGACATCTACATCGATGAAGCCACCTATGCTCGATTGATCCCGGGCAAGGACATTCCCCAGGCCGACATGCGTGCGCGCATGCGCACCTGGACCAAGTTCAAGACGGCCACCGGCCAGTGAAACCAATGCTACATACACCTGCATAACTCTGTGGGAGCGGGCTTGCTCGCGAATGCGGTGAATCAGCCGGCGTAGATGTTGACTGGCACACCGCTTTCGCGAGCAAGCCCGCTCCCACAGGGTCCGTGGTGTTGGCCGGGGCTTTTTTAATTATCAGGAACAAATGCATGTCAACGCGTCGCGAATTCATCAAACAGGCATCGGTTATCGCCGGTGTGGGAGCCGCCTTCATGGGCCTTGGCCTGAGCCCGGTGTCAGCGCTGGCAGCCAGCGAAGGCCGCTGGTACATGCCGGATGAGGGCGACCAGCATGAACAGGCCTTCATTGCGTTTGGCGCACAGGACGCCATCTGGGAAGACTTCACTCCCGACGTGCAAGCGGCCCTCGGCCGGATCGCACGGGCCATCGCCGGTTATGAGCCGGTCACCGTGTTCTGTCGCGAGCGTGAACGGAACCTGGCCGAAGAACATTGTGGTACGGCCAACATCACCTACGTCATCACCGAACTCGACGACATCTGGATGCGTGATATCGGCGCCAATTTTGTCGTCGATGGCAACGGCGAACTCGGCGCCGTGGACTTCAACTTCAACGGCTGGGGCAACAAGCAGCGGCACGGCAAGGATGCACAGGTGGCGAAGCAGGTTGCCCATCGCGAAGAGGCCCGTTACCAGCGCAGTGCATTGGTGGGCGAAGGTGGTGGCATCGAAGTGGACGGTCATGGCACCGGGATCATGACCGAAAGCAGCTGGATCAATGCCAACCGCAATCCAGACTGGAGCAAGGCCGAGGTCGAGCAGGAGCTCAAGGACCGTTTGGGCTTGCGCAAAATCATCTGGCTGCCGGGTATCAAGGGCAAGGACATCACCGATGCCCACGTCGACTTTTATGCCCGTTTCGTCAAGCCGGGCGTGGTGATCGCCAACCTCGACAACGACCCCGAGTCCTACGACAACAAAGTCACCCGCGCGCATCTGGAGATTCTCAAGAACGCCACGGATGCTGATGGCCGCCAGTTGCAGGTGCACACGGTGTCGCCGCCGCTCAATCCGCGCAAGAACAAGTTCAGCCGGGACAACCCGGATTTCGCCGCCGGCTACATCAACTATTTTGTGATCAACGGGGCGATCATTGCCCCTGAATTTGGTGACCGGGCGGCCGATCGCAAAGCCTTTGATCTGCTGTCCGAGCTTTATCCGGAGCGTGAGGTGGTGCAGCTTAATATCGATGCCATCGCGGCCGGTGGCGGCGGTATTCACTGCGTCACCAGCCATCAGCCGTTGGCATAGCCGGTGGTGTTTTGCGGCAGATGCGGAGGTGTCTGGTAAACTCCCGACACAAATTTACCTCCTCAAACAAGAGAGCCCCATGGCCAATCAAGACATCACCTTCACGCCCGATCCTGACCAGGATTCCATTTCATCCGACGTCGCCGCGTTCAACGGCATCCTGATGTCCACCCAGATCCCGACCCGCGCCGACGGCAGCCTGGAACTGGGCGACATTACCCTGCAGAGCGAATGCACCCTGCAAGCGCTCAAGGTCGCGCTGGATCGCGCGGGCAGTTCCATGGACCGCGTCATGCATTTGACCATCTACCTCACCGACATGGCCGACCGCGCCGCCTTCAACGAAGTCTACAAACGCTACTTCGCCAAGCCATGGCCAGTGCGCGCCGCCGTTGGCGTGGCCGCCCTGGCGGTCGAAGGCATGAAGGTGGAAGTCGTCGCCATGGCGGCCAAGGCCTGATTACGTTGCTACATACAACGACATAACCCTGTGGGAGCGAGCCTGCTCGCGAAGAGGGCGGCACATACAACATCAATGCTGACTGACCCGCCGCTTTCGCGAGCAGGCTCGCTCCCACAATGATCATTCGTCGCAGCTAAAATCCGGGCTCCCACAAGGATTTGCTCCATCTGGCTGCCACCCGGCAGCACACGGATGCCCATCAGGCATTTCGCCGCTACAATGCGCCCCTCGACCGTGACAGCCTGACTAAAAAAAACTATGTCCTTGCCCAAGCATCACCTGGAATTGCTCAGCCCCGCCCGCGACGTAGCCATCGCCCGCGAGGCCATCCTGCATGGCGCCGACGCCGTGTACCTCGGCGGCCCGAGCTTCGGCGCGCGCCACAACGCCTGCAACGAAGTGAGCGATATCGCCGGCCTGGTGGAGTTCGCCCATCGCTACCACGCCCGGGTGTTCACCACCATCAACACCATCCTGCACGACAACGAACTGGAGCCGGCGCGCAAGCTGATCCACGAGTTGTACGATGCCGGTGTCGATGCGTTGATCGTCCAGGATCTGGGCGTGATGGAGCTCGACATCCCGCCGATCGAGCTGCACGCCAGCACCCAGACCGACATCCGCACCCTGGCGCGGGCGAAGTTCCTCGATCAGGCCGGTTTCTCGCAACTGGTCCTGGCCCGCGAGCTGAACCTTCAGGAAATCCGCGCCATCGCCGACGAGACCGACGCCGCGATCGAGTTTTTCATCCATGGCGCGCTGTGCGTGGCGTTCTCCGGCCAGTGCAACATTTCCCACGCGCAGACCGGTCGCAGTGCCAACCGTGGCGACTGTTCCCAGGCCTGCCGTCTGCCGTACACCCTCAAGGATGACCAGGGCCGCGTCGTCGCCTACGAAAAGCACCTGCTGTCGATGAAAGACAACAACCAGAGCGCCAACATCCGCGCCCTGGTGGAAGCCGGCGTGCGTTCGTTCAAGATCGAAGGGCGCTACAAGGACATGGGTTATGTGAAGAACATCACTGCCTATTACCGCCAGCGCCTGGATGATGTGCTCGAAGATCGCCCGGACCTGGCTCGTGCTTCCAGCGGCCGCACCGCGCACTTCTTCGTGCCCGACCCGGACAAGACCTTCCACCGTGGCAGCACCGACTACTTCGTCAGCGACCGCAAGATCGACATCGGCGCCTTCGACTCGCCGACCTTCACCGGCCTGCCGGTGGGCGTGGTGGAAAAAGTCGGCAAGCGCGACCTGATCGTTGTCACCCAGGAACCACTGTCCAACGGCGACGGACTCAATGTGCTGGTCAAGCGCGAGGTGGTGGGCTGGCGGACCAACATTGCCGAACCAAGAGGCGAGTTCGAAGAGGACGGCGAAAAGCGTTACCGCTACCGCGTCGAACCCAACGAGATGCCTAAAGGTCTGCACCAGTTGCGCCCGAATCATCCACTGAGCCGCAACCTGGACCACAACTGGCAGCAAGCCCTGCAGAAGACCTCCGCCGAACGTCGCATCGGCCTGGCCTGGGTCGCGCGCCTGGACGAGCAGCGTCTGCAACTCACCGCCACCAGCGAGGAGGGCGTCAGCGCCAGCGTGTCCCTGGACGGTCCGTTCGGCCTGGCCAACAAGCCGGAGCAGGCGCTGGAGCAACTGCGCGACCTGCTCGGTCAACTGGGCACCACCGAATACCACGCCACCGACGTCGCACTGGATGCACCGCAGGCGTACTTCATCCCCAACTCGCAGCTCAAGGCCTTGCGCCGCGAAGTGATCGAAGCGCTGACGGCGGCCCGGCTGCTGGCCCACCCTCGGGGCGGCCGCAAGGCCGAAACCAATCCGCCGCCGGTCTACCCGGAGTCGCACCTGTCGTTCCTGGCCAACGTCTACAACCAGAAGGCCCGTGATTTCTATCATCGTCACGGGGTCAAGCTGATCGACGCGGCGTATGAGGCCCACGAGGAGACGGGTGAAGTGCCGGTGATGATCACCAAGCATTGCCTGCGCTTCTCCTTCAACCTCTGCCCGAAACAAGCCAAGGGCGTCACCGGCGTGCGCACCAAGGTGGCGCCGATGCAGCTGATTCACGGCGATGAAGTGCTGACGCTGAAGTTCGACTGCAAGCCTTGCGAGATGCACGTGATCGGCAAGATGAAGGGCCACATCCTCGACCTGCCGCAACCGGGCAGCGTCCAGCCCGTGGTCGGCTACATCAGCCCCGACGACCTGCTCAAAACCATCCCCCGCGCCCCGCACTAAGGGCTCAAACCCTGTGGGAGCGAGCCTGCTCGCGAAGAGGGCGGTACATCCAACATCATTGTTGACTGACCCACCGCCTTCGCGAGCAGGCTCGCTCCCACAGGGGCATCAGCTGTCGACCCCGAAATCTGAATACACATCGAATCCCTTGTGGGAGCGAGCCTGCTCGCGAGACGGCATCACATTCAACATCATTGTTGACTGACCCACCGCTTTCGCGAGCAGTCCCGCTCTCACAAGGGGCATCAGCTGTCGACCCCGAAATCTGAATACACACCGAATCCCTTGTGGGAGCGAGCCTGCTCGCGAAGACGGCATCACATTCAACATCAATGTTGACTGACCCACCGCTTTCGCGAGCAGGCTCGCTCCCACAGGGGGCATCAGCTGTCGACCCCGAAATCTGAATACACATCGAATCCCTTGTGGGAGCGAGCCTGCTCGCGAAGAGGGCGGTACATCCAACATCATTGTTGACTGACCCACCGCTTTCGCGAGCAGGCTCGCTCCCACAGGGGGCATCAGCTGTCGACCCCGAAATCTGAATACACACCGAATCCCTTGTGGGAGTGAGCCTGCTCGCGAAGAGGGCGGTACATCCAACATCATTGTTGACTGACCCACCGCTTTCGCGAGCAGGCCCGCTCTCACAAGGGGGCATTTGTCGAACCCGAAATCCGGCTGAGAACTCTCCTGCACTGGCAGCCCGGCCCGGCTGTGCTAGCGTTTTGAGGTTGCCCCTCATATGCGAGAGCCACTGCCATGGACGAAACAATCGTTAACGTAACCACCGAGAAATTCAACGCGCTCATTGCCGTGGTGCAGGCTTATGGCGTGGCTTTCGCGGTCAAGATGCTGACCGCCATTGCCTTCTGGATCGTCGGCCGCTGGTTGATCGGCTTTGCCGTCGGCATGGTGCAGAAAGCCTTGGGCAAGCAGAAAGTCGATCCGACCGTGTTGCGCTATGTCGGTTCGGCCATCACCGTGACGCTGAACATCATCCTGGTGATCGCCATCCTCGGTTACCTCGGCATGCAGACCACCACCTTCGCCGCGCTGCTTGCTGCCGTCGGCCTGGCGATCGGCATGGCCTGGTCGGGGCTGCTGGCGAACCTGGCGGCCGGTGCTTTCATCATTGTGCTGCGTCCGTTCAAGGTCGGTGACTTCATCTCGGCGGGCGGGGTTGTCGGCACCGTCACCGAGATCGGCCTGTTCGCGACCGCGATCAACACCCCGGACAACGTGCTGACCCTGGTGGGCAACAACAAGATCTTCAGCGACAACATCCAGAACTTCACCCACAACCCGTTCCGCCGCGTCGAACTCAAGGCGCAACTGTCCGGCGCCGCCGACTGGAAAGCGGCCGCGGCCTTGCTGAAAGAGAAGATTGCCGCCATCCCCAATGTGCTCGAAACCCCTGCGGTCGACGTGGAAATCCTCGAGTTCAACCTGGTCGGGCCGGTGTTGGCGGTGCGTCCGTACTGTCACAACGAGCACTATTGGCAGGTGTATTTCGACACCAACCGCATCATCAAAGATGCCCTCGGAGAGGCCGGTTTCCCGGCGCCGATGCCGGCACAGACCGTGATCTTCCAGCAGGGCGCCGCGCTGCCTGGCGGGCTGGCCAAAGAGTGACCGCCGCTCAGCTTCCCGCGGTTTCGGGAAGCCTGGCGATAACCTTGATCTCGAACTGGAAGCCATAGAGCCAGGTGACGCCGACGGCGGTCAACGTCGGGTGCGGCGCCTGGCCCCAGAACTCGGGTACCACCTTCCAGATCGTCTCGAACCTTGTTTCGGGATCGACGATGAAGACGGTGATGTCTACCACATCATCGAAGCTGCAACCGGCAGCGCCCAGAATCCCATTCAGGTTGTTGAACGCTTGCCGGACCTGGGTCTCCAGATCCGGTTCGGGCGAGCCATCTTCGCGACTGCCCACTTGCCCCGAAACGAACAAAAAGCCATTGGAGCGGATCGCCGGCGAGTAGCGATTGCGCTCATACAGCGCCTGGCGGCCGGGTGGAAAAACAACATCACGCTTTGTCATACAGACCTCCATCAGCGGATCAAAACCGATCCGCGGTTAACGATGGAGGGACTGTAGGTCCACGGGCTTGCCGGATAAACGCGCAACTGCAACTATCACTGTTTGTAAATACCAAACAATCCGCTAGCTATTGGGGCAGGTATGGACCGTTTCGATGCGATGCAGGCATTTGCCCGGGTGGTGGAGGCGGGCAGCTTCACCAAGGCTGCCGAAACCCTGCACATGAGCAAGACCAGCGTGACGCAATTGGTGCAGCAACTGGAGGCACGCTTGCGGGTGAAATTGCTCAACCGCACCACGCGCAAGGTCAACGTCACTGCCGATGGCGCGGTCTATTACGAGCGCGTGGTGCGTCTGTTGGCCGACCTGGACGATGCCGAAACCAGCCTGTCGGGTGCCTCGGCAGTACCCAGGGGCCGACTGCGGGTGGATGTGCCCAGCCCGCTGGCGAGCATGATCCTGGTCCCGGCACTGCCTGATTTTCACGCCCGATATCCCGACATCCAGATCGACATGGGCGTCAGTGACCGCATCGTCGATCTGATTGATGAGAACGTCGATTGCGTAGTACGCGGCGGCGAGCTCAGCGATCAGTCACTGATGGCGAGGCGGGTGGGGGACTTGCAGCTCGGGGTGTTTGCAGCGCCGAGTTATCTGGAACGAATGGGTAAACCCTTGCATCCACGGGAACTGGAAGATTCCGATCATCGTATCGTCGGCTTCCTGTGGGCGCGTACCGGCCGGGCATTGCCATACGCCATGCGCAATGCCAGCGAGAGTGTGCAGATCAGAGGTCGCTACGTGCTGGCCGTCGACGATGGCAATGCGTACATCGCGGCAGGCCTGGCCGGGATGGGGGTTCTCTGGTTGCCCGACTACATGTCCAGGCCCCATTTGGCGCGGGGCGAACTGGTGCCCCTGTTCGAAGACTGGCGCCTCGATCCAATGCCGATCTACGTGGCCTTTCCTCCCAACCGGCATATCAGCCGCAAGGTACGCGTGTTCATCGATTGGGTCGCCGAGCTGATGGCTCAACATGCGCCGATTACCGCCCCGGGTGGTTCAGGAGTCTGAAGCCGATGTCCGGTGATTACGGTTTCGCCCTCGAACGCGATTGATCGCCAGCAGGCAACCGCCGATCAACAACGCTGCGGCGGCCACCAGCAGCGGAGAAGGGCGTTGTACATATCGCTGAACAGGACGGCCATCGATCACTGGCAGGGGTAGATCTGCCTGGGCGCGGAACGGCTCTTCGCTCAATGTCAGGCGCGCGCCATCGGCCAGGGTCAAGGTCAGGTCTTCGATGGTGCCGGCAACCCGGCCGGGAAACACCGGCTCGCCTGTCGGGTCGAGTTGGTCGTACAGAAATTGCTGGCCTTCGAGCCAGCCGACGGCGGTTTGTAATTCGGGCTCCAGGTAGTACTTTGCGTCGAGAAAGAAACCGGGAAAATGATGGGCACGCTCAACGCTTTCGACGATGTAACGCTCACCCGGTTTCATGCCGGTTGATGGGGCAATCATGGTGAAGTCCTCCGTCCTGCGGGTGATAAATCAAGAAACCCGCCATGAAGATAGCGGGCTTCAGGTTTGCAGAAACTGACGCGCCGGAGTGACCAGCGTTGTCGCGGTCAGGCTGCGATGTTGCCGCCGTTCAGTTCTTTTTTACAGGCTGCTTTCATCGTCTCCATCTGTTTGCCCAACTCCTCAAGTTGCGCTTTGCCCAAGAGCTTCCTGGCCTCGGGGAACATCTCTTTTTCCTCTTCTTCGATGTGATGCTCAAGTAGCTCCTTGACCACTTTTGCGCGTCCGGAAAACTCGACGCTGGCGGGATCGGTCATCTTGAGGTCCGGCATGACCAGCGAGTCGACCGTGCGGTGTTCTTCCTTGGCCTCGTAGTACATTTTTTCCTGTTCTTTACCGCCGGCTTTTTTGTAGGCAGGGTAGAGAATCTCTTCTTCGAGCCTGGTATGGATCGTGATTTCCATCTCCAGTTTTGCAAGCAGCTCGGCGCGTTTTTTTACCGCGCGTTCAGTTGAATCTTCCAACTGGGTCAGGATGCCTTTCACTCGTTCATGGTCGGCTTGGAGCATGTCGATGGCGTTCATTATCTTGCCTCACTGTCACGGAAAGTGTTGCGCCGGTCTAAGCCGGCACCCCTGGTTTCCAAACATAGGCAGCATTGACTGTGCCAATCGAATCGTGGGCGTAAATCCCCTTGTAATCAGTGAGTTATTTTCCATGGAGGTTGAGCCGCGCCATGCAGGCTGCACGAATGGCGCTTTGCGCGCATTGCAAATAGCGGGTATCGGATCACTGGAAAAAGGACAGCGCGTCGCGGCGGGCGAGCCATGAAGCGTAGATTGATGCCGCTCGTCAATTCGAATGCACGCCTGCGCCCCCGCCTCTTCAAACCTGTACGACCCGGCGTTTCCGGACCTTTTTTGTAGAGGTGGGTATGACTACCGATTCGACTTTCCAGGACAACATGCAGCGGCAGGATCAGGCGCAGGATTCCGTTCCTTCCCGGCCCGAGCCCGATTCACCGTCGCTCAATCCCGACGACCCGGGCAAATACGATCCGCTGACCACGCCGGATCCCGGTACCGTCCAACGCCCGGAAGACTGGGATGATCTGGCGGGGAGGGAGCTGCCGGAGGCTGATGAGCAAACGCCGCTGTCCGACGATAGACGCTAGAGGAGCGGGTCATGACCGTATTCAATGCCTTGACCGGCTCTCCCTCGCCGCTTGCGGGGTCCAGCGACGTGCGCGAACTGTATGGCGTGCTGTACCGCAATGCTCCGCACGCTCAAGAGCAGGCCGAAGCCTTTTTGCGGCAGCAGCTGGCCCGCGCCGCCCAACTCCCTTGCGATCTGCCCGACACACCGCAACATCTGGCAGCCTGGGCCGAACGGCATTGCGCCGACGTCGCTCGCGACTACGCCGGCTACCTCGTCGAGCGCCAGCAGGGAGCGGGGCGCCGTTATTTTCAGAACAAGGCCCACGCCTTGTATTTCCTGCAACGGGTCGCACCGACCAAAGAGGTCGACGGTGCCTGGCTGCAGGGGGTATTGGAGCACTGGCAGGACTACCGCTTCGATGGCCTGCTGACCACCTACCTTGAAGAGTTGGGCAAGGGTGATCCCCGGCAGAACCATGTGTCGATCTATCGCACACTGCTGGCCGAACAGGGCTGTGACGATCAGCAAGGCCTGAATGACGAGCACTTTGTGCAGGGCGCGATGCAACTGGCGCTGGGCAGTTGCAGCGCCGCCTTCATGCCGGAGGTGATCGGCTACAACCTGGGCTACGAGCAATTACCGTTGCACCTGTTGATCAGCGCCCATGAATTGCGGGAATTGGGTATCGACCCGTACTACTTCACCTTGCATGTGACCATCGACAACGTCAGCAGCGGTCATGGGCGCAAGGCGGTCCAGTCGCTGCTGGAACTGTTGCCCCTGGATGGGGGCAGGGACGAGTTCTATCGGCGCGTGACCCTGGGCTATCGCCTCAACGATCTGGGCCTCGGTTCGACTGCCATCATTAAAGCCTTTGAGCTGGAGCGCGAAGTGATCGCCATGCTTGAACGCAAGCGTGGCTTCGGTCAGCACATGCATTCCGACTACTGCAAGGTCGAAGGGCAAACCATCAACCAGTGGTTGTCGTCGCCTGGTCATATCGAGGATTTTCTCGCAGCCCTGCAGCGCAAGGGTTGGATCAAGCGTCATCGTCCACCGCAGGAAAGTCGATTCTGGCAATTGATCGAGGGCAGTACGGCGGCGATGTTTGGCGTGTTCGATGGTTACGAAAAACAGTTGATCCACGACTGGATCGCCGGTGATGGGCAAGATCCCAAACGGCAGCCAGCGCCGCTACGGGATCACAGCAGCAATAGCGTTGAACGTGCAGGTACGGCGGATGATCCGGAACTCAAGGCGTTACAGGCCAGCCTGCACCACCAGTCGCCGCGCCAGGAACTTGAATCACTGATGCCCTGGCTGTTGGCACAACGGCACCATCGCCCGGCGGGGTTGTTCGCCACCCGGCGCTTCATCGAACTGCGTTCGCGGTTACGCTGACTCAAGGAGTGTTGAATGTCAGTACAACAAATCGCCGATCGCGCGCTACTGGCGTTGGGCAGGCGGCTGATCGCCGAGGGCTATCGTTTCATCACGCCGACCCCTTTGACCCACGAAAGATTCCTCCAGCGCTTCACCACACCGTTGGCGAAGGACCTGCGCGGTGTCTTCGGTTGGTCGATGCCGTTCGATCACGCACTGTTGCCGGCGGATGAACTCACTGCGTTGGAACAGGCGGGCATCGTCGAACAGGAGGGCTTGCTCTGGCGTAGCACTGTGCGCTGGTCGAGCCTCGACGGATTGCTGTTCGCTCACTCGGCATATCCCACCACGCACGCCGACTCGATATTTTTCGGACCCGACAGCTACCGCTTCGCGCAGATGATTGAAGCCCATCTGCAACAGCATTTCGAGCCGATCCGGCGAGTGGTGGACATTGGTTGCGGTGCCGGTGTCGGTGCACTGATCGTCGCCCGCGCCCGACATGACGCCCAGGTGCTGGCCGTGGACATCAATCCACGGGCTCTGCGACTGTCGGCGGTCAATGCCGAGCTGGCCGGAGTCTCCAATGTCACCGTCTACCACAGCGATATCCTGAGCAGTGTCGAAGGCCAATTCGACCTGATCATTGCCAATCCGCCCTATATGAATGACAGCCAGCAGCGCGCCTATCGCCACGGCGGCGGGGCATTGGGGGAGGGGCTGTCGTTGCGCATCGTGCGCGAATCTTTGCCGCGCCTGGACAAGGCTGGCAGCCTGGTGCTCTACACTGGCGTGGCGATGGTCGACGGCCAGGATCCGTTCCTGGAAGCCGTCCTGCCGGAGTTGGCCGGCGATACATTTGGCTGGACTTATCGCGAACTGGATCCTGATGTGTTCGGGGAGGATCTGCTCAAGCCCGGTTATGAGCGGGTTGAGCGCATTGCGGTCGTGGCGCTCACCGTCACCCGTCGGAACTGACAGAGGCCCCAACTTTATGTGGAACCCCATGTGGGAGCGAGACTGCTCGCGAAGGCGATGGCACATCCACAATAAAAGTGCCTGACACTACGCCTTCGCGAGCAGGCTCGCTCCCACGGGGTTTCAATTGCCATCCGCCACCTTGCGTTCGATCTTGTCGATTTTGCGCTGTAGCTCATCTGCTTCCGGCTCATCGGATGGCGGGGTGGCCATGGGTTCATCCGCGCTGTCGGCGTCACGGCCCTTGTCGTCAGGGTTAATACGATCATCTTTATTCATGGCGTTTCCTCCAGTGACTACACATTGGATTAAACGCCATGGCACGAGTTCGGGATTTTTGACCGGGTTCGTTCGCTCTCCGTCGGCTTGTTCAAAACGTGGTGTAGCCGAAATAAACGAATGCGATGACAGCGGCGATGGAGAAAGCCCCCAAGGCCTTCGTCGTCGAACGATTCGAGCGCATCGGGCCGGCGGATCGTTGCTGGTGTATGCCCATATTCATGGTAGGGACAAAAAAACCGTCCATGGTTGCCCTGTAGGTGTGGCGCAAGCCAATCAACAGAAACAGGATGATCAGGCCGAGGGCCAGTGCGCGGATAATCGTCGGGTGAATCAGTGGCTGGGGAGTGTCTTCCGCGCAGGCCGCACTATCGGCTTCAACGATGGAGATCCGTCCGTCATCCATTGACGCCAGCTTATTACCCTCGAGGTTTTTCGCCTGTTGATCGAGGTCCAGCGCCTGATACTTCCAGAGCGTTGCCGAGCCTTCCCGGCAATAGGTGAACGCGCCAGGGTTGGACGCGGCGATGATGCACGCGTCGTTGATGCCGTGTTTCTTCAGGGTTTCGGTGGCAGCCCTGGTGAAGTCCAGTTCAAGGACGGGAATGACTCCGTTGGCACATGCCCCGGCGGATACCAGCAGGCCCCCCAAGAGGCAAAGGGTTGAAATGTTCAAGGTTGAATGTCCTTGTTTTTATCGGCCTGCTGATTGAACCGGCGATTGCTGCCTCGTTGTTGATGAAGTCTAGATCGTCAATGGCCGTTTGATGATTGAAAATGCGCAGTATTCACATTCATTTGCGAACGACCGATGGAGTGGCGAACAGCGCCTTCCTGTGCCTTACTCGGTGATTAAACCGGGGAGGGTTTTCAATGCGACGCAGAGGCGCACAGTTCTGGCTATGGCTCAATAAACGCTTACCCGTCAAAACCTACGAAGACGTATTGAACGACGGTCGGCAGATTGAAGTGCAGGCGCGCATCACGCTGGAGGGGATGACCCAGGTTTTTATCGGAATCTACGACGCCAGTGGTGGCGCCCTGTTCGAAGCCTTTTCGGATCGCAGTTTCCGCGAACCGCTCGCTTCGGCATTGAAATGGGGAGCGCGGCGGGCCCGGGAACTCGTGCTGGAGACCGAGCCATTCGTGGCCCCCCACCGGGCGCAACTGACGTTGAGTCCGTTGATTACCGACGAAGCGGTACTGGCCCTGCGGCGGATGGAGATGACTGAGAGCGAGCGCCTGAAAATCAGAGCCGGCGACGCCCAGGCTGAATATCACGCGGCCCATTCGGCCATGCTCGAATTGATGCGCTCGACGACCTCGGTCGACCCGCTGGTCTGGTCCGAACACCGCGAGCGGCTGCGACAGGCTATCGACCGCAGGGTCTGGATCCAGCGCGGCTACCTGCCTTCAACAAAATCGTCACGCGTCGAGGACACCAGCCCTCATGAAAAAGGAAATCACTGACTCACAGGAAGAGACGGGCTCTGCCTCCGAGCGGATCGACGCGAAAATCCGCGACCTGAACGATTGGCGCGGCCAGACGCTGGCGCGGGTCCGGGCGCTGGTCAGGCAGGCCGACCCCGAGGTGGTCGAGGAAGTGAAGTGGCGCGGGGTACCGGTGTGGTCGCACGGCGGGATTATCTGCACCGGCGAGACCTACAAGAACGCGGTGAAGATGACCTTCGCCAAGGGCGCCGCGCTGGACGATCCTTCAAAGCTGTTCAACGCCAGCCTGGAAGGCAACACCCGACGCGCGATTGATCTGCATGAAGGTGACATCATCGATGAAGCCGCCCTGCAGGCGCTGATTCGCGCCGCCGTGGCGCTCAATACCGCCAAGCGCAAATAACCCGGCAACCGTGGTGCTCAATTCGTCAACGCGTCAATGAACGGGCGGCCTAACCCCTGTAGCAGCGGGCTCGCACGCGATAAACCTGAGCGCGACACGGGGATTCAGACGCCCCGCGTCATCGTTGACATCCATCGCGAGCGAGTTCGCTCCTACAGGGGACCAACCATCAGCGGCGTTTCGGCAGCGTCCAGTTTGGCCGGATGAAGTGGCAGGTATAGCCGCTGGGGTAGTGTTCCAGATAGTCCTGATGCTCAGGCTCCGCTTCCCAGAACGGTCCGGCGGGCTCGATCTCGGTGACGACCTTGCCGGGCCAGAGGCCGGAGGCTTCGACGTCGGCAACGGTATCTTCAGCGATTTGCCGCTGTTCATTACTCAGGTAATAGAGGGCCGAGCGATAACTCGTACCCAGGTCATTACCCTGGCGATTTTTGGTGGTCGGGTCGTGGATCTGGAAGAAAAATTCGAGAATCTGGCGATAGCTGATCTGCTGTGGGTCGAAGACCACTTCGATCGCTTCAGCATGGGTGCCATGATTGCGGTAGGTCGCATTGGGCACATCGCCGCCCGAGTAGCCAACCCGCGTGGCCAGCACGCCCGGGTAGCGTCGAAGCAGATCCTGCATGCCCCAGAAGCAGCCGCCGGCGAGGATGGCGGTTTCAGTGTTCGTCGTCATGGTGCGCACCTCTTATCAGTGACCGGCCTCGTTGATCGAGGCCGTCAGACCCTCAATGCATTTTGCTGTGATCCATTTTGCTGTGATCCATCGCGCCGAGGGAACGGGCCTGGGCCTCGACCTGGATTGTCTCTTTCTCGCCCTTGGCGTTTTCCACGGTCAGGGTCAGGGGCACTTTGCTGCCTTCTGCCACCTGAGCGGTCAGGTCCATCAACATGATGTGGTAGCCATTGGGATCCAGGCTCACCGGTTTGCCTGCCGGTAACTCGACGGACTCGACCTGCCCCATGCGCATCACATCGTCTTTCATGCTCATCTGGTGGATTTGTACCGTCTTGGCGATCGGGGACTGCACGCTGAGCAACTTGCTGTCCGTGTCGGCCTGCAGGGTCATGAAGGCGCCGGTCGAATGCTGGCCGGCCACCGTGGCGCGAACCCAGGCGTCGTTCACCTGGGTTTGCGCGGACACTTGCCAGGCCATGCCGATCAGGGAAAGGCCAAGCACCAGTTGTTTCAGGCGTTTTGAGTACAGCGAAGTCATCAGCAGACCTCCATGACGGTGAGCAGGTCTTCTGCGCACTCTTGAGCGGTAAGGGACGCGGACAGGCCCAGGCGCAAATTGCCTCGGGAGTCGAACACGAAGCTGGTCGCGGTGTGGGACAGGGTGTAGGTATCGCCGCTCGGAACCTTCTCGAAGAATACGCCGAACTCCTTGGCGGTGGCGGCGGTTTCTTCCAGCGTACCGGACAGTGCCTCGAAGCTCGGATCGAAGGCCTTGACGTAGTTGTCGAGCATTTCGGGCGTGTCGCGCTCGGGGTCCAGGGTGATGAAGATCACTTGCAGGCGTTCGCCATCGCGGCCCATCAGTTTCTTCGCCTGGGCCGCGCGGGCCAGGGTCGTCGGGCAGACGGCCGGGCATTGGGTGAAACCGAAGAAGATCATCGGCATCAGCCCCTGGTAGCTGCCCAGCATCCGGGTCTCGCCCTGGACGTCCTTGAGCTTGAAGGAACGTCCCATGATCTTGTCGCTCAGATCCTTGCCGTACTTGAACGACAGCTTGCTGCTGTCATCGCAGCCGGCGAGCAGGCCAAGGCTCAGCAGGCCCATGCCGCGCAGGACCGTGCGACGGGTATACAACGTACTCATGGAAAAAAGCTTCCTGTGTAGCAACCGGGAAAACACAGTGCCTGACGGATCAGACGAAAAAAAGCGCAGGGATGTTAACAAACTGTTGCCCTGTGGCGCTCAATCGATCGCCCGCCGGTCCTGCGCCAAAAGGTCGCGGTCCCGGTGCTACACGAAGATACAAATGCCCTGCGCACGGACACATTGCAGATACATCGGCGCGGTTACATGGGGCCATCCAATCCCCCATAGAGAGCATTGCCATGTTCCATAAACTGAAGCAGGTCGCCCGGTTCTTCCGCCAAAGCGCACAGTCAATGGTGGGTGTTCCCGATTACGATAATTACGTAGCGCTCATGGCGGTCAAATCCCCCGACGAGCCAGTCATGACTTACGAGGCATTTTTCCGTGAGCGCCAGGAAGCACGGTTTGGCCGGGGCAAGTGCAATACGCGGTGCTGCTGAAACACCGAAAAACCTGTGGCGAGGGAGCTTGCTCCCGTTCGACTGCGCAGCAGTCGCAAAACCTGCGCATACGGTTTCAGGGCCGCTGCGCGCCCCAACGGGAGCAAGCTCCCTCGCCACAGTCTTTCTTGCGGCCTGACGATTTGCGACAGCAACATGCACTTTTATAAAGCGCGAAGCCTGCCAGCGTGCACCAGTGCGTAGCGGTTTGCTGATCCATCTTCCCCTCGGCCACGCTCGGCCAGTTGAATACGACTCGCCTTGAAACCCGCCTGAACCGCCGTCCCCCGACCATTTCTCCAGCCCCCATCTTCGACTGGCACAAACCCTGCATTGATCCCCTCAAGCCCCTCTACATAGATGGGCAGCCCGCTCGGTCAACGACGATCGATCAACCGCACAGGTCGTGGGCAATATCGGTGGATCAGGCATGGCCGTCTGGTTTCAACACCGCAAAAGAACAGGCAAAGACGCCTGGAACCGCAAGGTTTCAGGCGTTTTTTTTTGCTTTTTGAACCGTGATGGGCTTGGGCAGGTGTCGTTTATGAATTCCAATGTAGCCACTTTGAACAAACTGCAAACGCTGGTCGTGATCGGCAATGGCATGGTCGGGCATCACTGTGTCGAGCAGTTGATCGAGCGCGGCGCTCTGGGGCGCTATCGCTTGCACGTCTTCAGCGAGGAGCCGATGCGTGCTTACGACCGTGTGCATTTGTCCGAATACTTTACCGGTCGCGATGCCGAGTCGCTGGCGCTGAGTGACGCCTCGCTGTACGAGACGCCCGGCGTCACATTGCACCTGGGTGTACCGGTGCTGGAAATCGACCGCGAACAGCGTCAAGTCATCACCGCACAGGGTTGCGTGCATTACGACAAACTGGTCCTGGCCACCGGCTCTTATCCGTTCGTGCCGCCGATTGAAGGCGCCGAAGGTCATTCGCGGCTGGTGTATCGCACCCTGGAAGACCTCGATGCCATTCGTGCCGCGGCGGCCGATGCGCGCCGTGGTGTGGTGGTCGGCGGTGGCTTGCTCGGTCTGGAAGCGGCCAATGCTCTGAAGAGCCTGGGCCTGGAAGCTCATGTAGTGGAATTCGCGCCACGCCTGATGCCGGTGCAACTGGACGATCTGGGTGGTTTGGCGCTCAAGGCGCAGATCGAACGGCTGGGCGTCGGCGTGCACCTGTCCCGCGCCACGCAATCGATCAGTGCGGGCGAGGACTATCGCTATCGCATGAATTTTGCCAACGATGAATTTCTGGAAACCGACCTGGTGGTGTTCTCCGCCGGCATCCGTGCCCAGGATGCGTTGGCCCGCCAGTGTGCGCTGGAGATCGGCCCGCGTGGTGGGGTGGTGATTGACGACACCTGCCTGAGCTGCGACCCGAACATCTACGCCATCGGCGAGTGCGCTTCATGGAACGGCAGCCTGTTCGGCCTGGTTGCCCCCGGCTACCAGATGGCGCGCAGCGTTGCGGCGCGGCTGTGTGAGGACGTCGCGGAGCCGTTCCAGGGCGCCGACATGTCGACCAAGCTCAAACTGCTGGGTGTCGATGTCGGCTCCATCGGCGATGCTCACGCCAACACGCCGGGCGCGCGCAGTTATCAGTTCATTGACGAGACGACCGCCAGCTATCGCCGTCTGGTGGTGGACGCCAGCGGCAAGCAGGTGCTGGGTGCGGTGCTGATCGGTGACAACAGCTATTACGACACGCTGCTGCAATACATGCAGAACGCGATTGCCTTGCCATCCGAACCGGCTGCCTTGATCCTGCCATCGTCCGAAGGCGCGCCGACCCTCGGCCCTGGCGCCTTGCCGGAAACGGCCACCGTCTGTTCCTGTCACAACGTTACCAAGGGCGCGATCTGCTCGGCCATCGACGGCGGCTGCACCGATCTGGGCCTGCTCAAGTCGCAGACCAAGGCGTGCACCGGCTGCGGCGGTTGCGCCGGCCTGCTCAAGCAAGTCTTCGAACACGAACTGATCGCCCGTGGCGTCAGTGTCGACAAGAGCCTGTGCGAGCATTTCGCCTACACCCGTCAGGAGTTGTATGCGCTGGTGCGGGTGGAAGGGGTGATCACCTTCGAAGAACTGCTGGCCAAACATGGCCGTGGCCACACCGGTTGCGATGTGTGCAAGCCGGCGGTGGGTTCGATCCTGGCGTCGTGCTGGAACCAGCCGATCATGGACCCGTCGCTGGTGCCGTTGCAGGACACCAACGACACCTTCATGGCCAACATGCAGAAAAACGGCACCTACTCGGTCGTGCCGCGCATTCCCGGTGGCGAGATCACTGCCGACAAGCTGATCGCCATCGGTGTGGTGGCGAAGAAATACGACCTCTATACCAAAATCACCGGCGGCCAGCGGATTGACCTGTTCGGGGCGCAATTGCATCAATTGCCGGACATCTGGGGCGAGTTGATTGAAGCGGGCTTCGAAACCGGGCACGCCTACGGCAAATCGACCCGTACGGTGAAATCCTGCGTCGGCAGCACCTGGTGCCGCTACGGTGTGCAGGACAGCGTGCAAATGGCGCTGACCATCGAAGACCGCTACAAGGGCCTGCGCTCGCCGCACAAGCTCAAGTTCGCGGTGTCCGGTTGCACCCGTGAATGCGCCGAGGCGCAAAGCAAGGACGTCGGCGTAATCGCCACCGAGAAAGGCTGGAACCTCTACATCGCCGGTAACGGCGGCATGCGCCCGCGTCATGCCGAACTGTTCGCCACCGATCTGGATGACGCGACGCTGATCCGCTACATCGACCGCTTCCTGATGTTCTACATCCGCACCGCCGACAAGTTGCAGCGCACTTCGGTGTGGCGCGAAAGCCTGGAGGGTGGCCTGGACTACCTCAAGGACGTGATCATCCACGACAGCCTGGGCCTGGGCGCCGAGCTCGAGTCGCAGATGCAACTGGTGGTCAACCGTTACGAATGCGAGTGGGCCAACGCCCTCAAGGACCCGGAAAAACTCAAGCGCTTCCGCACCTTCGTCAACGATAAACGCCCGGACCCGGACATTCACTTTGTCCAGGAACGCGGTCAACGGCGCCCGATCATGGCCGCCGAACTCAATCTGATCCCTGTCACCGAGGAGAGCGCCTGATGAATCATTCCAATACCCAACGCGTTGAAGCCGGCTCGTCTGCCCACTGGCAATCGGTGTGCAGCCAGCAGGACCTGGTGAACGACTCAGGTGTAGTGGTGTGGCTGGACGGCGCGCAAGTGGCGCTGTTCTATCTGCCGGGCATCGAGGGCAAAAACCTCTACGCCATTGACAATCACGACCCGCAATCGGGGGCCAATGTCATCGGCCGCGGCCTCGTCGGCAGCATCAAAGGCGACCTGGTGGTGGCATCGCCCATCTACAAACAGCATTTCCGCCTGGAAGACGGCACTTGCCTGGAGTATCCGCAGCAGCGTCTGCGGGTCTGGCCGGTGCGGTTGAACGAGGGGAGGGTGGAAGTGGGGGTGGCCTGATGGTGGTCAGGAAATAGCAGGAACAATGAATGACCTGTGGCGAGGGAGCTTGCTCCCGCTGGACTGCGAAGCAGGCCTTCTTTTGGGGCCGCTTCGCGACCCAGCGGGAGCAAGCTCCCTCGCCACAGTGTGTGTTGCTTAAACAACTGTCAGAATTTAAACGCCTGTCGTCCTACCAGTAGCCATTTTCCGTGTTGCTTTTGCCAGATCTGAAAGTTCTCGATTTCGGTGGGAATCACCTCGGTGCCCTTGAGGGCCTGGGCCGAGAAGTGGTGGCGGACCAGCGCGACATCACCGGAAACGGTGATGGTCTGGTTCTGCATTTCAAGGGTCTTAAACGCGCTTTTGCCGGTTTCGATGTCGGCGATGAACGCCTGCTTGTCCTGGATCTTGCCGCTGGAATGTCCGTACGTCAGGTTCTCGGCAGTCAGCGCCCGGAGTTGCGCGATGTCCTTGTGCAGCATGGCGTTGGTCAGGTGATCGACGGCTTGCGCGACGTCCTTGTCGCTCGACGAGGCCGCCGCTGCCACGTAGCCGCTGAACAGGCAGAGAAAACCGATCAGCACTTTGACTTTCTTCATGGGTGTTTCCTTGTTGTTGTAGGTTGTCGTACAACCTAACAGGTTTCCTCTGAAATGGAAGATGGGGGGCAGGGATTGCTGGAGGAAGATGACCTACCGCATGTCGACAAAACCGCAAAACCCGGACTCCGGCTGTCAACTACCGCTCGGGGCAGTCGATAACCTCTTCAGCAAATGGGCGTTCTTCAGAGGATGAAGCCGCCCAAACGACAAACGTGCGAAAAGAGGAACCACAGAGTGTCCATAAAACTGCGTTTACTGTTGCTGATCGGCACTGGCGTGCTCACTGCGTTGATCATGGGCATGGTCAGTTACCTGGGAAATGGCCAGATGGCGCAAGCGGTGCAGGACAATGACGTCGGCATGAAGGCACTGAGCAATCACCTCGAAGCCGACATGATGCATGACGCCCTGCGCGCCGACGTGCTGTCGGCGATGCTGGTGGGGCTGGGCAAAAGCACCAGCAGCAAGGTCGAGGTGCGCAGTTCCATCGAGGAACACACCGCGCATTTTCGGGAAATGCTCGGCGAGAACCTCAAGCTGCCGGTCAACGACACTCTGAAAACCGCGTTGAACCGGATCAAGCCCAGCCTCGACACCTACATCAGCGCCGCTGAGCGCATCGTCGGCCTGGCCCTGGAAAACCCCGACGCCGCACAAAAGGAACTGGCCGCCTTCAACAGCGCGTTCAGCCAACTGGAAGACCAGATGGCGGCTCTCAGCGAACTGATTGAACACAACACGCAACAGACCAGCGAAGGCACGCGCGAAGCCATCAGCAACGCCAATGTCGCCCTCGGCACTGTGCTGATCGTCAGTCTGTTGCTGCTGCTGGCCCAGGGGCGCTGGGTGATTCTGAGCATCATGGGGCCGCTGCGCACCGCCAGCCGTATCGCCGACAGCATCGCCCATGGCAACCTGAGCGAGCCGATTGTCGAGACGGACCGCCAGGACGAAGCCAGCCGATTGATTCGCAGCCTGGCCACCATGCAGCGGGATTTGCGCGGCATGATCGAAGTGGTGCGCAGCAACGCCCATGGCGTCAGCGGCATGAGCGAGTTGTTGAGTAACGGTTGCCACGAAGTCGCCGGCAGCAGCCAGCAACAAAGCACCGCGGCCAGCACCATGGCCGCGGCCGCCAGCGAAATGACCGCGAGCATCGAGGAAATCACCCGGCATGCCGAGCGCGCGCTGAACATGGCCAATCAGGCCGAGGCCTTGGCCAAGGACGGCGGACGGGTGATCCATCAGGTGGTCAATGACATGGACGGTATCGCCCGTTCGGCGCAGCAGTCGGCGCAGGTGATTCGTACGCTGGACAAGGAGTCCGAAGCGATTTTCAGCATTATCCAGGTGATCAAGGGCATCGCCGATCAGACCAACCTGTTGGCACTGAACGCTGCCATCGAAGCGGCTCGTGCCGGTGAGCAGGGGCGCGGGTTTGCCGTGGTCGCCGACGAGGTGCGCAGCCTCGCCGGTCGCACCAGCGCCTCCACCCAGGAAATCGCCGCCATGGTCTCGCGCATCCAGCAAAGCACCCGCGAGGCAGTCATCAGCATGGAAGAGGGCGTCGCCCAGGTCGACAAGGGCATGGCCGTGACCGCCGATGTCGAGCGCGCCATCCGCGAAATCCTCGAGGCCACGCTCAACACCACGCAACTGGTCAATGACATCAGCCGGACCATTGGCGAGCAGAGCCTGGCCAGCAATGAAATCGCCCATCAGGTGGAGATGATTGCCGGGATGTCCGAAGGCAACAGCAAGGTGATCGGGCAGACGGCTTCGACGACGGATGAGTTGTCGTCGTTGGCGGGCAAGCTTTCGCAGTCGGTGGATCGGTTCAGACTCTGATACATCCTTTCATATTGCGCTGCCTTTAAGGGCCTCTTCGCGAGCAGGCTCGCTCCCACATTGGTCTTGTGTACACCAATCCACTGTGGGAGCGAGCCTGCTCGCGAAAGCAATCGCTCAGGCAACGCCAGACTAGAGGTATTTATCGGTCACAGCCCCCTCCGAAGCACTGGACACCGTCTTCGCATACTTGGCCAAAACCCCACGCTTGTACTTCGATTCCGGCCGCACCCACCGGGTTTTGCGCCTGGCCAATTCAGCATCCGACACATCCACCGTAATCTGCCGGGTTTCGGCATCAATGGTGATCCTGTCGCCGTCTTCGATCAGCGCAATCGGCCCGCCCTCAAAGGCTTCCGGCGTGATATGCCCCACCACGAACCCATGGGAACCACCGGAAAACCGGCCGTCGGTAATCAGCGCCACGTCTTTGCCCAGGCCCTTGCCCATCACCGCCGAGGTCGGCGAGAGCATTTCGCGCATGCCCGGCCCGCCTTTCGGTCCTTCGTAGCGAATCACGATCACATCGCCCGCTTTCACTTCGCCATTGAGAATCCCGGCCAGCGCGCCTTCCTCACCGTGATAGACCCGCGCCGTGCCGTCAAAGCGCAAACCTTCCTTGCCGGTGATCTTGGCCACCGCGCCGGTGGGTGAGAGGTTGCCGCGCAGGATCACCAGGTGCGAGTCCTTCTTGATCGGCTGGTCGAAGGGCAGGATCACGTCCTGGCCGGCAGGGTAGTCGGGTACGTTTTCCAGGTTTTCGGCGAGAGTCTTGCCGGTAACAGTCATGACGTCGCCGTGCAGCATCCCGGCGGCCAGCATGCGCTTCATCAACGGTTGTATGCCGCCGATAGCCACCAGTTCGCTCATCATGTATTTGCCACTGGGGCGCAGGTCGGCCACCACCGGCGACACCTTGCCCAGTTCGACGAAGTCATCCAGGGTCAGTTCGACATCCACCGCGTGGGCCATGGCCAGCAGATGCAGCACCGCATTGGTGGAGCCGGCGAGGGCGATTACCACGCGAATGGCGTTTTCAAAGGCCTTGCGGGTCATGATGTCCCGGGGTTTGAGATCGAGCTTGAGCAGCTCCATGACCTGCTGCCCGGCGCGGAAACTGTCCGACGCCTTGTCGCTGCCCACGGCATCCTGGGAACTGGAGCCGGGCAGGCTCATGCCCAGGGCTTCGATGGCCGAAGCCATGGTGTTGGCGGTGTACATGCCACCGCAGGAACCGGGGCCGGGAATCGCCACTTCCTCGATCTGCTTGACCTGGATCTCGCTGATGTCGCCGCGCGCATGCTGGCCCACGGCTTCGAACACGGAAATGATGTCAGTGTGGCCGGCCCCCGGGCGGATGGTGCCGCCATAAACGAAGATCGACGGCCGATTGAGCCGCGCCATGCCGATCAGGCAGCCGGGCATGTTCTTGTCGCAACCGCCCACGGTCACCAGCCCGTCGAAACCTTCGCAACCGGCCACCGTCTCGATGGAATCGGCAATCACTTCCCGCGACACCAGCGAATACTTCATGCCTTCGGTGCCGTTGGCGATGCCGTCGGAAATGGTGATGGTGTTGAAGATCACCCCCTTGGCACCGGCGGCATTCGCGCCTTTTTCGGCTTCGATCGCCAACTTGTCGATGTGCATGTTGCACGGCGTGACCATCGCCCAGGTCGAGGCGATACCGATCTGCGGCTTGGTGAAGTCGTCGTCGGTAAAGCCCACGGCACGCAGCATGGACCGGGCCGGTGCGGCTTCGACGCCATCGACCACTTCTGAGGAATACTTGCGCAGATCGTCTTTATCGCTCATGGCGGCTCCTCACATGCTCTATTCGGAAAAAGCAGATTGAGTATAGAGGGCCAGTCGCGCCTGATGCCGATCCGTTCACCATTACGGCCACTGTGCAGGAGCGAGCTCGCTCGCGATGGTCGTTAACGATACCGCTGGGAGCCTGATCCCCCGCGGCGTTCGCGGGTCCATCGCGAGCGAGCTCGCTCCTACAGGGTCGTGAACAGACGCGCGGGTTTGCCATGTCGTGATATTCTTGGTCCCAACTTGGTTTGACCTATTCAGTTTGCGTGTCCTCCAGATGCGCCAACGGAATCACTGTCGCTCAAGTAGCTGAAGCCAAAAAAGATAAAAAGTCAGTTCAGTAGGGACATATAACTTGGGGTCGATGCAGTCAGTCGGCCTTGTGTGCCCACCCTGCGATCCTTATGTGCAAGCCCCGCGACAGCCAGCCTGTCTGTCGCCAACAAGGGGCCTGGTACGGGGATGGCGGGGCGGATGGCGTTTTATCATAGGTGCTACAGATGTTTAAGAAAGTGAACACAGCCCTGCTGGGGTTGGCGTTGTCGTTGGGGATCACGACAGCCCAGGCGGAAGAAGCCAAGAAAGTCGATGTGCTGCTGATTGGCGGCGGCATCATGAGCGCCACCCTGGGTGTGTGGCTCAATGAGCTGGAACCCGGCACTTCGATGCAGATGATCGAGCGCCTCGACGGCGTCGCCCTGGAAAGCTCCAACGGCTGGAACAACGCCGGTACCGGCCACTCCGCGCTGGCCGAGCTGAACTACACCCCGGAAGACGAGAACGGCAAGGTTTCGATCCCGAAGGCCGTTGAAATCAACGAAGCCTTCCAGATCTCCCGCCAGTTCTGGGCCTGGCAGGTTCGCCAGGGCGTGCTGAAGAACCCGCGTTCGTTCATCAACGCCACACCGCACATGAGCTTTGTGTGGGGCGATGACAACATCAAGTTCCTGAAAAAGCGCTACGAAGCCCTGCAAGCGAGCCCGCTGTTCGCCGGCATGCAGTACTCCGAAGACCCGGCTGTGATCAAGAAGTGGGTCCCGCTGATGATGGAAGGGCGTGACCCGAACCAGAAAATCGCGGCCACCTGGAGCCCGCTCGGCACCGACATGAACTTCGGCGAAATCACTCGCCAGTTCGTGGCTCACCTGCAAACCACGCCGAAATTCGACTTGAAACTGTCCAGCGAAGTGCAGGACATCACCAGGAACGAAGACGGCAGCTGGCGCGTCAGCTACAAAAACCTGAAAGACGGCAGCAAAACCGAAACCGACGCCAAGTTCGTGTTCATCGGCGCCGGCGGCGGTGCCCTGCACCTGCTGCAGAAGTCCGGCATTCCTGAAGCCCGGGAATACGCAGGCTTCCCGGTGGGTGGCTCGTTCCTCGTGACCGAAAACCCAAGCATTGCCGAGCAACACCTGGCCAAAGCCTACGGCAAAGCCTCGGTTGGTGCCCCGCCAATGTCGGTTCCACACCTGGACACCCGCGTGCTGGATGGCAAGCGCGTGATTCTGTTTGGCCCATTCGCCACCTTCAGCACCAAGTTCCTGAAAGAAGGTTCGTACCTGGACCTGCTGACCACCACCACCACGCACAACGTGTGGCCGATGACCAAGGTCGGCATCAAGGAATACCCGCTGGTGGAGTACCTTGCCGGTCAGCTGATGCTGTCTGACGAAGACCGCCTCAACGCCCTGAAGGAATACTTCCCGAACGCCAAGGCCGAAGACTGGCGCCTGTGGCAAGCGGGCCAACGTGTGCAGATCATCAAGCGTGACGAAGCCGCCGGTGGCGTGTTGAAGCTGGGCACCGAAATCGTCGCTTCCGCTGACGGCTCGATTGCCGGCCTGCTGGGCGCATCCCCAGGCGCATCGACCGCTGCACCGATCATGCTGACCGTGATCCAGAAAGTGTTCAAAGACAAGGTCGCGACTCCGGCCTGGCAGGAAAAACTGCACCAGATCGTGCCGAGCTATGGCACTCAGCTGAACAGCGATCCGGTGAAAGTGGCAGAAGAGTGGGCCTACACCTCCAAGGTCCTGGAACTGCCTGCGCCGCCGGTGATTGGTCAGGTGGCTCCGGCTGTTGACGCGGAAAAAGCCAAGCCTGTGAAAGAGAATGCTGCGGCTGATATGGCGTTGTAATCCGGTTGTCCCGCCATTGCGGCGGGACTGACTGAACCGCAGAAAAGAAAGCCCGCTGAACCGGTGATGGTCAGCGGGCTTTTTCGTTGGTGGGATATTTGGTTTTTCATGAACTCACCGGTAACAGTGGGAGCTGGCTTGTCGGGTCGCCGCATCGCAGCGATGGCGGCCTCATAGCCGACCTGATTTCACGGATATACCTAATCCATTGTGGGAGCGAGCCTGCTCGCGAAGGTTTTGTGTCAGGCGACATCGTTTTTGATGGTGTACATATCCATTCCTGCGGTAACGGCCACTGGCGGTTTCGCCTTTACGGCGACTCACTTTTTTTCAAACGCCAAAAAAAGTAAGCAAAAAAGGCTCGCCCTGAGCGTCCGGCCCCTCGCTTAGGCTCGGCGTTCCTTCGCTCCGGCATTCATCCGGGGGCATCGCCCTCCGGTTGGCTTCGCTGCACCTGCATGCGATGTGTTCGACTGCGTCGAACGGCGCTGCGCGCCAGTCCCCGGATGAGCGCCTCCACTCAGCCTCCCGAGGGGCGGGTAGATCAAAAGCAAGCGAGGCGAGCTGACACTCGACCTGTCTGCTGTTCGCATTCCCCTGTGGGAGCGCGGCTTGCCCGCGATGACGGTCTGACAGCCGACCAATTCCTTCAGAATGTTCTCAATCTTTGTGGGAGCGAGCCTGCTCGCGAAGGTTTTGTGTCAGGCGACATCGTTTTTGATGGTGTACATATCCATTCCTGCGGTAACGGCCACTGGCGGTTTCGCCCTTACGGCGACTCACTTTTTTTCAAACGCCAAAAAAAGTAAGCAAAAAAGCTCGCCCTGAGCGTCCGGCCCCTCGCTTAGGCTCGGCGTTCCTTCGCTCCGGCATTCATCCGGGGGCATCGCCCTCCGGTTGGCTTCGCTGCACCTGCATGCGATGTGTTCGACTGCGTCGAACGGCGCTGCGCGCCAGTCCCCGGATGAACGCCTCCACTCAGCCTCCCGAGGGGCGGGTAGATCAAAAGCAAGCGAGGCGAGCTGACACTCGACCTGTCTGCTGTTCGCATTCCCCTGTGGGAGCGCGGCTTGCCCGCGATGACGGTCTGACAGCCGACCAATCCCTTCAGAATGTTCTCAATCTTTGTGGGAGCGAGCCTGCTCGCGAAGGCTGTGTCTCAGGCGACCGGAATTTTGGATATGTGCTCGGTCAACAGGATTCAAGTTTGCTACCACATCGCTTTCGCGAGCAGGCTCGCTCCCACAGTTGAACTGGGTGAATCCTTGAACATCAGGTCGGCTGTCCGGCCGCTATCGCTGCGATGCGGCGACCCGACAAGCCAGCTCCCAGAGGGAATCGGGTACATCCGCGGGTTTTTTTCATGCTCAGTTCCCATCTGATCCGTATTTTCCAACGCTTTCTGACTCTGTAATGAACTCAGTTTGCCCCGCACAATAACGGCCAGTTCAGCTGCTTTTGCAGCGGTGCACCGCAAACTCAACGTGTAGGGGGCCTCATGGGCAAGATGGCGATTTTTCTGGGTGGCTTTCTGGTGGTGACTATTTTGATTGGTGTGCTGGCGACGATTTCGCCGGTGTGAGTGATTGAAAGCTGGCTATGATTGACCCGTATTGATTTCGCCTTTGTGCACTCACTGCTTGAGGTCAGCATGCCTTTAACACTTTTGCTGCGTTGCAACGATCTGGACAGCACGCGCCAGTATTACCACGATGTTTTGGGCTTCACAGTCATCGAGTCGGCGCAGTCGACACTCACCGTGACGCGGGAGGATTGCCGGATCACGTTCACTCAGCAGGATCTGTGGGGCAATTCCATTGGGTGTTCGGGCACGATCTATTGTGCGATCAAGCAGGTGGATCGCTACTACGACTTTGTGAAGGGCAAGGCCGACATTGCATGGCCGCTGCAGGACATGCCGTATGGATCGCGGGAGTTTGGGGTGCGTGATTGCAATGGTTATTACCTTGCGTTTGCGCAGCTTGCGGCGGTTGGCCAGGAAGACGTGTCGCCGTAGTCGGCTGATCCTGATTTTGTGTTGACTGGCAGGTCCTCTTCGCGGGCAAGCCTCGCTCCTACAGGGTCATGCTTTGTCATTTAAGCGGATCTTGAGTCAATGAGAAATCTGTGGCGAGCGAGCTTGCTCGCGCCGGGCTGCGCAGCGGCCCCAAAAAATCGGATAACCATTGCGACTTTGTGAGTGCTGCGCACTCAAGCGCGAGCAAGCTCGCTCGCCACAGAGAATGGTAAGACTCAAGACTCTCTTAAGTGACAAAACATGACCCTGTGGGAGCATGGCTTGCCAGCGATAGTGTACGGCTGATCGCCACATTTCAATGCTTTTGCACGATCTGGATCAGGTTGCCGCAGGTGTCGTCGAACACGGCGGTGGTCACCGGTCCCATGGCTGTCGGTGGCTGGGTGAAGTGGACGCCGGCAGCGCTAAGCCTTGCGTACTCGGCCTGGATGTCTTCGACCCCGAAGGACGTGAAGGGTATACCGTCCTGCTTCACCGCCGACTTGAACGGTTTCGCCGCCGGATGGGCATCGGGTTCCAGCAGCAATTCGACGCCATCGGGATCACCGGGTGAGGTGAGGGTCAGCCAGCGAAACGCGCCCATCGGGATGTCATGTTTGAGCTCGAAACCGAGTGTGTCCCGGTAGAAGGCCAGCGCCTTGGCCTGGTCGTCGACCATTACACTGGTAATCACGATCTTCATGGGGCTGTTCTCCCTGGTGAAGCGGCTGCAATGACTGCCGTCCAAGATAATAGTGTGCTTGTCCCATGTCACCGGATGATGTGTCATGCACCGTAAAAGGCGGCTATCCCCATGAGCGCGAAAAAGCAGACCAGTTGAACGCAATAGAAGGCAAACCGAACCGCCACGAACCTGTCGGTTTGCACATGGGATACGTGGACCAGGGACTGGCACACGCGAGCGAACAGGACGATTACGGATAAAAAGTTCACTGTCGGGCTGTCGATACCGAGGGCTGAAGTCACGAACACGATGGCGCCGAAGACTGGCAGGTTTTCCACGCAGTTCGCGTGCGCTCTTGTTCCGCGCCGATACCAATCCTCGCCTTCGGGCTGATCGCTTCGGAAAGAGCCAATCGGAACATTCGAGAACAGGATTCTGACCCAGCGATACACCCCGACAGTTGCCACCAACAACAGCAAAGTCCAGGTCGCAAATCCAAGCAACATCCACATCGGTATCGTCATGGCTGCCTTCCTCGATCAATTCATGATGGGGGACAGTGCGGTCTGAATCCTCGACATCTGTGCGGGGGTTGTCATGCCCGCAAGCAGCCGGCCAAAGTGTGGATGCTGCACGCCTGAAATAGTGTATTGCCAGCGGTAGGCGCCCAGCACGCAGGCTCTGATTTGCGCTGCCTCATCGACCTCGAATGGTGGTGAAACATTGCGCATGAAGTAGTCGGCATCGGATGCCGCCTGGGCCTGCAGGATTGTGTCGACAGCGGCCACCAGCGCAATCAGATCATTCACGGCCTGGTCGCGCTCGGCGGGCGAGCGTTTCGCGTGCTCCGTCTTCCACTCCAGTTCATCGATGACGACGTGCCGACTTTCATCCTTCCAGTGAAACTTGAAGACATCCTTGAACAGGGGGCACAAGTCCTCGCGCGGGGCGATGCTTTGCGAGTAGTGCGTCTGGACAAACAGCTCGATATGACAGGTCAGCGCCAGCACCGACCAGGTACTGGCCGCCAGCACCGCGCGCGCCACATCGTTTGGATCGGCAACTTGACGGTATCCCGCTGGCAACTGCGCAGCCATCATCGTCTCCATGCGCCGAAACAGCTCCTGATGCTTGATCTCGTCGTTGGAAAAACGCACCAGCGCTTCAAGTGCGAGCTGATCGTCAAACACATGGGCCCGACCCTGATCGAGCATTTTGGCACTGATAAAACGCTCCACCAGGCCAAAGATGTACGCATAGGTGCGGCCCTGGATCTGGCTGAGCAAGCGCGCCTCGTCTGCGGTGAGAAAAGACAGGCGGTCGACCCGCGAGAGTCCGTCGGGCAGGAATTTGCGCGAGAAATCGAAGCTGCGGTCCTGTAGCAAATCGCGATCGATCTGCCATTCGGCTTTCTTCGATGATCTGACAAGTTGAGCATAACGGGCGGCGTTGCCCGAATCTGAGCCGGGTATGTGGGCGACGGTGTTCATATCGTTCTCCTGCTTCCCTGGTCGAGTTGGGGTGAGGCTATTACGGTTGACGTCGGAGCCAATGACCCTGGGAGAAGCATCCGGGGATCGTCTCGATCACTGACTCCGCGTTGGTGCTAATCTAGGCCTCGCCGTTCAGGCGGCGAATGACCGGGCCGCCTGATTACATGCTCCGGACTCCGGAAAGGAGGGCTGGCCGGTGTTGGATGCGCTTTCTGATGTCTTGCGTGTGATCCGGCTGTCTGGAGGGGTCTTTCTCGAGGCGGAATTCACGGCGCCCTGGTGCATCAGCGGAAGGCTCTCTGCGGACGATTGCAAACCGTTCCTGGCGGCGCCTCGACATGTCATTGCCTCGCATTTTGTCGCGGCGGGGCACATGCAATTACGAATAAACGGTGGCGCTACCCTGGACGTGGCGGCAGGCGAACTCATTCTGCTGCCTCACAATGACGTTCATTCCTTTGGCAGCGACCTGAGCATTGCGCCCATGTCGGCACGTGAAGTCATTCAGCCGCCAGACGTCGGCGGCATTTCACGAATCAAATATGGCGGGGGCGGCGAGGCGACGCAGCTGTTGTGCGGATTCCTCGGCTCAGAAACACCTTTCAGTCCGTTGCTTTCGTCGCTGCCATCCTTATTGAAGCTGAACGTACGCGCGACGGCTTCGGGCGCCTGGATTGAAAGCTCATTCCGTTTCGCTGTCAGTGAGATCGCCGCGGGCCGCGTCGGCTCGGCAACGATCATCGCCAAGCTGTCCGAATTGCTGTTCGTCGAAGCCGTCATCCAGTATGTCGCGAGCCTCCCCGATGAACGGCGCGGGTGGCTGGCGGGTTTGCGCGATCCGCATATCGGGCGCGCCTTGGCACTGCTCCATGCTCGTCCAACCGAGGGCTGGACGGCGGAAGCCCTGGCGCTTGAAGTGGGCATGTCGCGCTCGGTGTTCGCGGAGCGATTCACGGCATTGGTCGGACAGCCGCCGATGCAATACCTGACACTCTGGCGTATGCACGTGGCGGCTCAACACCTGCGCGAAGGTCGCGGCAATGTGGCGCAAATCGGCTTTGCGGTGGGCTACGAATCCGAAGCCGCGTTCAGTCGTGCATTCAAGCGGCAGTTCGGCACATCGCCTGGCACTTGGCGTAGACAATCAGGGTGATAGCGTCTTATCCGTGCCGTGCTGTTTTTGATGTGATTGGGGACCTTAAAGCTCAGCTCAATACACTGGCCCTTCTTTCCACCACCTTGAAGCTCAACTGCACGGAGGTTCCCTGTTGTTCGTGGTGGGTCAGGCCGGCTTCTCCGCCGAAGCTTTCCATGATCTGTTTCACCATGATCAGCCCGATGCCCAACCTGCCTTGTCGTGTGGTGTAGAAGGATTTGAACGCCATCATTTCCTGCTGCCGCGACGCGCCGTCCCCGGTATCGTCAATGATCAGGTGCAGCCATTGGTGGGCTTCATCGACGCTGGCGTGAATGCTCAGTTTGCCGCCTTCGGGCATCGCCTCGATGGCATTGGCGATGACGCTATTGAGAATCTGCGACAGTAAAAGCGGGTTGCTGATGATCCGGGGGGTGGGCTCATTCTTGAATTCGACCTGGATGTTTGATTGCGTCAGTTGCGGACTGAAGCTGGTCAGCGTGGCCTGCACCACTTCCATCGGCTCCACCAGTTCCGCCTCTCCGCGGATCGGTCGCAGGCACAGCAGCAACTCATGCACCCACTGCGCCATCCGGTCCACCTGGCTGACGATATCGTCGATGTTCTTCTTCGCGGGTTGCCCCTTCATCTCGTTCGCCAATTCTGCGCTCGAGCGGATGCAGGCCAAGGGGTTGCGCAGGCTGTGGGCGACCGCCGTGGACATTTCGACCAGGCCCACGTAGGTCTTGTTGGCGACGAGTTGTGCCTCCTGGGAGGCCAGTTGGTTCGATGCCCGCCGGACAATCCAGTAGAGCCCGAAGTAAAGGAGCAGGCCGCCCACCGCGGTGGATGACCAGATAATCCAGTGACCACGGTCCAGGCGTTCGATCAGGTCGACCGGCTCCTTGTAGATTTCCACCACCGCCAGGGTATTGCCCAGGTCATCGACCAGGGGGATGTAGCTTTCGATGAAGAACATTTTGGGCGGGTGCAAAAATTGCTGTTCGGGACGGACTTCATCGGCATTGCTGTAGCGGGTGGACACCCGATCCTTGGAGCTGAAGGCCGCTTCAAGCGCCTCGTCGTTGAGGAATTTTTTCCCGATCAGCCGCGGATTGGTCGACCACATCACGGTCCGGAGCGGGGAGTAGATGCTGATCAGGAGTGAGTCCGGGAGGTGCGAAAGATGGTCGAGAAACTCGGAGCGGGCACGTTGCCTGTTCTGCGACATTTCCTGCGACAGCATTCCGTAATCGGTGGCCGCCAGGACATCGCCCATCCGCATCCCGGTCAATTCGTGGTGACGTATCTCGCCCTTGGCGATGGTCTGGATGAACTGTGCCGACAACAGCGCGTCGCGCTCCAGGCTTTCAGTGACCAGGTAACGGGTCGATATTGCACCCAGGCCAACCGCGATGGCGCTGATAAGAATGAAGCTGACGATCGAAAACCAGCGCAGGAGGTTCGGTTGTCTGGTCGGCGCAATCGAATCGCTCGCTCCCGGTTGCAGGCGCTTGAGCAATGTTGTTATGGCTTGCATGGGGAGGGGTCCTTTGTGTGCTGCTTGTCCCGATGTAGCAGCGTGCACCACTCACCGAAGCCTAGATGATTACCGGTGAAATCGTGCATTTTGCTTGAACGAAATTGGTTCGAGATGATTTCTCCCCCTCACCACACAACACTCAACAACCATCCCGCGACTCCGCTGCCAATGACGACCAGCCAGGGCGGGAGTTTCCAGAACATCAGCGCCACCAGCGCGACAAGGGCCAGGCCGACGTCTTGTGCCTGGAAAATGGCACTCGTCCAGACAGGCCGATAGAGCGCGGCCAACAGCAGACCGATCACCGCCGCATTCACGCCGGCCAGCGCAGCCTGTGCGCGCAGGCTCTGGCGTAACCGTTCCCAGAAGGGCAAGGCGCCCATGATCAACAGAAAGGACGGGGCGAAAATCGCCAGCAGGCAGAGGAGGCCGCCGATCCAGCCGGACGGGGCGTGGTTCATCGATGCGCCAAGGAACGCCGCGAACGTGAACAAGGGACCTGGCACGGCCTGCGCGGCGCCATACCCTGCCAGGAATACTTCATTGCTGACCCAGCCGGAGGGCACGACCTCGGCTTGCAGCAACGGCAGAACCACGTGACCGCCACCGAATACCAGCGATCCGGAGCGGTAGAAGGCATCCGTCATCGCCAGGGTTTGATTGGGCAGCAACTGGGTCAAGAGCGGCAGACCCGCCAGCAATAGGAAAAACAGTGACAACCAGATCGCCCCCGCCCGATGGCTGATGGTGATCGGGAGCGGATCGTGCCCGTCACGCGGCTTGGGTTTGAACAGCACAAGACCGGCAACACCGGCGGCGACAATCACGCTGACCTGGCCCCAGGCGGACGGTTCAAGCAGGGCGATGCAGGCCGCAATGGTCATGAGCGTGACGCTCGTCACGCCCGTGCACAGGTTTCGTGCCATGCCCCACACCGCTTGGGCGACCACGGCGACGGCCACCACTTTGAGACCGTGCAGAGCGCCGGACGGGATGACGCTGCCGTAGTGGGCAATGCCCAGTGCGAACAGGATCAAAATCACCGCCGAAGGCAGCGTGAAACCGGCCCAGGCCGCCAGCGCACCGCCGTAGCCCGCCCGGGACAGACCCAGCGCGATACCGACCTGGCTGCTTGCCGGCCCCGGCAGGAATTGGCACAGCGCCACCAGATCCGCATAGCTGCGGTCGCTCAGCCAGTTGCGTCGCGTGACGAACTCATCGCGGAAATAACCCAGATGCGCGATGGGCCCACCGAAGGAGGTCAATCCCAGACGCAGGAAGATCAGAAACACCGACCAGGCGCTGCGGTGTTCGCCCTGAGGGTTGGCCATGGAGTCGCTTCCCTGTTCAAACAACAATGGATCGAGATATTAATCTGCCGAAGGCGCTTTAACTTATATGCGAAAAACCATATATTCGGCAAATCGTATATGAAATGAGATTTCAAGATGACCAGCAGCGTCCTTGAGAGCGCCATCACTGACCCTCTGACACCGATCACTGTTTTCAAATGCCTGGCGGACGACACCCGGGTGCGCACGATGCTGCTCATCACCCGCGAAGGAGAGCTGTGTGTTTGCGAGCTGACCTGCGCCTTGAACCAGAGCCAGCCGAAAATCTCCAGGCACCTGGCACAACTGCGAACGTGTGGCCTGTTGGCGGATCGTCGGCAAGGCCAATGGGTCTATTACCGCCTGCACCCCAATCTGCCGGATTGGGTCCATCACCTCCTGAGCACCGTGCTCGAAAGCAACCAGCATTGGTTAAGTCCTGATGCCAAACGCCTTGATGAGATGGGCGACCGTCCTGAACGGGCGCTCGCCTGCTGTTAAAACGGGACCCTTGATTTCGCCTTGGACCACATGAACGCCGCTGCACAGGACAAAGACCATGTTTGATGACCCTATCCCCCAACTCGAAACCGAACTGATTGATCTTCCATCGACAGACAAACTCGGCATCGAAAAGACCTCCGTCCACAAGCCGCGCATTTTGCTGTTGTACGGATCGACCCGCGAGCGCTCCTTCAGCCGTCTGCTGGTCGAGGAGGCCGCTCGACTGCTGGAGCATTTCGGCGCCGAGGCGCGGATTTTCAATCCGTCGGGTTTGCCGCTGCCAGATGATGCTCCTGACGATCATCCACGCGTGAAGGAACTGCGCGACTTAGTGTTGTGGTCCGAGGGTCAGGTCTGGTGCTCGCCAGAGCGTCACGGCGCCATGAGCGCTGTTTTCAAGGCACAGATCGACTGGGTGCCACTGGCCATGGGTGCCGTCCGCCCGACTCAGGGTAAAACCCTCGCGGTCATGCAGGTGTGTGGTGGTTCGCAGTCGTTCAACGTGGTCAATCAGCTGCGCGTGCTGGGCCGCTGGATGCGCATGTTCACCATCCCCAACCAATCCTCCGTGCCGAAGGCCTATATGGAATTCGACGATAACGGACGAATGAAGCCATCTGCGTTCTACGACCGTGTCGTTGATGTGATGGAAGAGTTGGTGAAATTCACGCTGCTGCTTCGCGACCGTCAGGACTATCTGGTCGACCGTTATTCCGAGCGCAAGGAATCGGCGCAAGCACTCATGAAACGTGTCAACCAGCGCTCCATCTGAGGATTTTTCACCTTGTCACAACACCCCTGTTCCGACACAGAGCACAACACCATGACTATCAAAATTGGCATCAACGGTTTCGGTCGGATCGGTCGCCTCGCGCTGCGAGCGGCCTGGAGCTGGCCGGAGTTTGAGTTCGTGCAGATCAACGACCCGGCGGGCGATGCAGTCACCCATGCGCACCTGATCAACTTCGACTCTGTGCACGGTCGTTGGCACAACGAAGCCAGCGCGGAAAACGATCATGTGGTGATTGACGGCAAGCGCATCAAAGTGACCGCGAACAAGGCGATTGCCGACACTGACTGGTCGGGTTGCGATCTGGTGATCGAGGCCAGTGGCAAGATGAAAACCGTGGCGGTGTTGCAGGCTTATCTGGATCAGGGCGTTAAACGTGTGGTGGTCTGCGCCCCCGTGAAGGAAAAAGGCGCGTTGAACGTCGTCATGGGCGTCAATCATCAACTGTTCAAACCGGCTGAACATCGCATCGTCACTGCGGCTTCGTGCACCACCAACTGCCTGGCGCCGGTGGTGAAGGTCATCCACGAGAAGCTGGGCATTCGCCACGGCTCGATCACCACCATCCACGACCTGACCAACACCCAAAGCATTCTCGATCAACCGCACAAGGACCTGCGCCGTGCGCGTGCTTCGGGCATGAGCCTGATTCCCACCAGTACCGGCTCGGCCACTGCCATCGCCGAGATTTTCCCGGAGCTGCGCGGGCGCTTGAATGGCCATGCGGTGCGCGTGCCGCTGGCCAACGCTTCGCTGACGGACTGTGTCTTTGAAGTCGAACGCGCCACCACGGTCGAGGAGGTCAATCAATTCCTCAAGGACGCTTCCGAGCATGAACTGAAGGGCATCCTCGGTTTTGAGGAGCGCCCACTGGTGTCCATCGACTACCGTACCGACCCGCGCTCATCGATCATCGATGCGCTGTCGACCATGGTGGTCAACGGTACCCAGGTCAAACTCTATGCCTGGTACGACAACGAATGGGGCTATGCCAACCGCACCGTCGAGCTGGCCAGAATGGTCGGTGGGGCAGTCTGAGGAGCGGTCATGAAAGCGTTGCCAGCCCTCGCGCCGTCAGTGCGCCAGTACCTGCTCGTCACGGGCAACTATTGGGCCTTCACTCTCACCGACGGCGCCTTGCGCATGTTGGTGGTGCTGCACTTTCACGGGCTGGGCTACAGCCCGTTGCAAATTGCGGCGCTGTTTCTGTTCTACGAATTCTTTGGTGTGATTACCAATCTGCTGGGCGGCTACCTTGGGGCCCGGTTGGGGCTGAACCGGACCATGAACATCGGGCTGGGCATGCAGGTCGCGGCGCTGCTGATGCTGACAGTGCCCTCGGCCTTGCTGACCATCCCCTGGGTGATGGCTGCTCAGGCGTTGTCCGGGATTGCCAAAGACCTGAACAAAATGAGTGCCAAAAGCTCTCTCAAGCTACTGGTTCCTGAAGGGCAGCAGGGCACGCTTTACCGGTGGGTGGCGATCCTCACGGGGTCGAAGAACGCACTCAAGGGTGTCGGCTTCTTTCTCGGTGGGGCCTTGCTGGCGTTGATCGGTTTCAAGGGCGCGTTGCTGGCCATGGCCGGTGTCCTGGCGCTGATCTGGATCAGCAGCCTGATCCTGTTGAAGAAGGACTTGGGCAAGGCTAAAGCCAAGCCCAGGTTTCGCGACATCCTGTCCAAGAGCCGGGCGATCAATGTCCTTTCTGCGGCACGGATGTTTCTGTTTGGTGCCCGCGATGTCTGGTTCGTGGTGGCCTTGCCGGTGTACCTCAGCAGCGTTTTCGGCTGGGACTTCTGGGAGGTCGGCGGCTTTCTGGCGGCCTGGGTGATTGGCTACGGCATCGTTCAGTCTTTTGCGCCCAACATCACCGGAAAGAAGCGTGGGCATGTACCCGATGGCCGTTCGGCATTTCTGTGGGCACTGGCTCTGGCGGGCGTGCCGGCGGCCATTGCCCTCGGGCTGGACAGCGAATCGTCACGGCACATGGTATTGCTGGGCGGGTTGATGATCTTTGGTGCGCTGTTCGCGGTGAATTCGTCGCTGCACAGCTACCTTATCGTGTCCTACGCCAAGGAAGACGGCGTCTCGCTGGACGTGGGTTTTTACTACATGTCGAACGCCTTGGGACGACTGATCGGCACGGTGCTTTCCGGCGGGGTTTATCAGGTCTATGGACTGGGGCCGTGCTTATGGATATCCAGCGCATTCGTGTTGCTCGCAGCACTGATCTCCATTGCATTGCCCCGTCACGCCATGCACTGATCCAGGCTCCCGACGTTCAGTAGCGGTGGGTCAGGGCAGGGTCAGCGTCATCAGGTAATTCCCGGACCGGACCGGCGCGCCTGTGCCGTCCACCAAGGCGTAACGCTGATCGTAATAGCGACCTTGACCACTGTCGGCGAGCAACTTGACTGTGACCTGGGCGGGAGCACCGAGCCGGTCGATGTTGCGCACATGGATAACCGTGGCGCGGCCGAGCGCAGGGCAGGTGTTCAGCTCGACGGTGGCCTGAGTGCTCAGGCCGGAACTGCAGCTGCGTTCGACGATGGCGCCTTCGAACCGGATCGTGCCCGGGGCGGCGGGCGTGGCCGCCCAACATGAACCGCTCAGTGTGAAAACAACGCTGATGGCGACAGGCAGATGCTTGATCTTCATGGCTCACGCTCCTTTGTGATGTAAGGACTACGTCGTCATTCATGGCTGGAACTTGAGGCCTCGGGATGCCCGGCACACTGGCGGGTTTCCTGATGAGCTGAAGTATTTACCCTTGAGTCACTGGCAAACACTACTCTTTGAAGGCTACAAGTCCCGCGACCACCTGGGTCTTTCCTGGAGTCTAGCCAACAATGGAAGCCAACCGATTCGCAGACATTACCGCGTTTGTCGGAGCCGTGAAGAGCGGAAGCTTTACTGCGGCGGCGGCCTCACTCGGCTTGACCCGATCAGCGGTGGGTAAAAGCATCGTTCGCCTGGAAGTGCGGATGGGCACACGGCTGCTCAATCGCACCACGCGCAAACTGAGCCTGACGGACGAGGGGCAGGTTGCGTATGAACGCTGGCGGCAGATTCTCGAGGACCTTGAGGAGGTGGACGCGACCATGGCTTTGCGCCGTGGGCAACCGACCGGCACCTTTAAACTCACGGCCCCACTTTCCTTTGGTCAGCGTCATGTCCTGCCGATCCTTGATGCTTTTTTGAAGCAGTGGCCTGAGTTGCGCGCGGACGTGTGGTTTACCGATCGCTTTGTCGATCTGGTCGAAGAGGGGGTCGATGTCGCCATACGCATTGGTGTGCCCAAAGACGACTCACAATTATTGACCCGCACCGTCGGCTGGCAGCAATTCGCGACCTGTGCCTCGCCGTCTTATCTGGCCCGCTGCGGTGTACCGCAAACGCCCGCTGAACTGACGGGGCATGACACCATCGCGTTCACCAGTGGCGAGCGGACTGGCGTCTGGCGTTATCAGACACCGGCCGGCCTGCATCTGCACGAACAGCCTGGGCGGCTGAACATCGACAGTTCCGAAGCCATGCGGGAAGCGGCGCTGGCCGGTATCGGCCTGATTCATCTGCCGACCTACATTACCGGCAACGACCTGCGCGAAGGCGCGTTGGTGGAAGTGCTCAAACCTTTCCGTGCGCCGCCCGACCCCATAAGAATCGTCTACCCGAGCAAGCGGCACCTGTCCCCACGCGTGCGCACGTTCATCGATCTGCTGGTTGAGCGTTGGGCACCCGGGGTGCCTTGGGAAACGTGACGGCATTGGGGACTCTGCGGACCCGGTAACGGTCGCCGGCAGCGGTTTATCCAGGCTGTGGATTCAATGAGCATGTCAGTCATCGTCACTCAACGGGACTGCCATCATGACTTTCGCCACACACATTGCGCCGCAAGCCCAACCTGCCATCTTGCCGACCCCTCATCCTTCACTTGAGCGTCATCCTGGTTTTCAACGGTTGTTTCAGCCGCAGGCACTCACTGTCGGGTTGATTTTGCCCCTGGAAACCCATGCCGGCCGACCCGCCCCGACCATGCGTGGTCACGTGGAAATGGCACAGCGCGCCGAAGCGATGGGCTTTGGCGCGCTGTGGATGCGCGACATTCCTTTCTATGATCCAGGTTATGGCGATGTGGCGCAGATCTTCGAGCCACTGGTTTATATCGGGTACCTGGCCGCCGCCACGCGCAGCATCGTCCTGGGAACCACGGGCATCGTACTGCCTACCCGCGAGCCCATGTACCTGGCCAAGCAGGCGACGTCCCTGGATCAACTCAGCGAAGGCCGGCTGGTACTCGGGCTGTCCTCGGGGGATCGATACAGTGACTACCCGATGCTGGGCATTGATTATGAAAGTCGTGGCGATCGCTACCGTGATGCCTTTTCCGTGTTTCGCACCCTGATCGAGCAGAGCTTTCCGCGGTTCCGCTCCGAGCGCTTCGGCGGCTCCCCCGCAGCCCTGGATCTGGTGCCGAAAGCGCCGTACGGACGCGTTCCCTCGATTGCTGTCGGTCAGGCCCAGCAGAGTATCGAATGGTTGGCGCAACACCTTGATGGCTATCTGGCCGGCGTGCAAAGCCCGGAGCGGTTGGCGTCATTGAGTGAGAGCTGGCACGGCCTGGTGCAAGAGGCCGAGGGCCGCAACGCCTTCAAACCGTTGGGGCTGGGCGGGTATCTCGACCTCAGCGACAACCCGGACCAGCCATTCCAGCGCATCCAGGGTGGTTTCCGGGCGGGGCGCAACGGCCTGCGCAATTACCTGGAGCAAGCGCAAGCCGCCGGTGTCTCGCACATTGCGCTCAACCCCAAGGTCAGCCGTCAACCCTATGGCGAAATCCTCGAAGAACTCGGCGAATACGTCCTGCCGCACTTTCCGTCACATGCGTGAAATCGCGGATGGCTGCCTGCAAACAGCCCATCAACCTGCTTGCAGCGGTTCTTGCCTGGCCAGGGTCCGATCGACCAGTCGCATGCTGTCGCGTCCGCCCCGCTTGGATTCATAGAGTGCTGCGTCGCCTTGCTCGATCAAGGCCGCCAGGCTGGCGGGGGGATGGTCGTAGAGGTTGGCGCCGATGCTGAGGGTCACCGCTTCGGGGGTGGCGAATGCCTGAGAGGCGGTGGTATGGAATTGGTCACGCAGGGTGTTGCCCAGTTCCACGACGCGTTCGCTCGAAGCGTGACTGAGCAAGATGACGAACTCGTCACCGCCCAGCCGGGCCGCGAGCGAGTCTTCGGGCAGCAGCGAACGGATCATCTCGCTCAGCGCCACGAGCAGTCGGTCGCCTGCAGTGTGGCCATACAGGTCGTTGACCAGTTTGAAGTTGTCGATGTCGATCAGCAGCAAGGCGCCCGGTCGGACGGTCGAGACTTGCGCCAACAGGCGCGGTGCCCGCACCTCCAGGGCGCGGCGGTTGTACAGGGCGGTCAATGGATCCCGTTCGGCCAGCCGTGAGATGCGTTTCTCCCGCTGATAGCGCTCGGTGCCGGTCATCGACAGGGCGATCAACATGATCGCCATCACGCCCTCGACCAGCGAAATCTGAATGATTTCGCCACGCAAGGAGGCCAGATCGATCAGGGTGCCCGGTACCACTGCCGTCAGTGCCTTGATGACATAGAAAAGGCCGTGGACCAGCATCACATAACGCAGTTGTACCGCCCCCACGCTCAGCGACTTGCCATGGGGGCGCAGCAAAAAGCTGGCCCTGAGCGACAGCAGGGCGACGAGCAGCGAATTGGCCACCAGCATGATCTTCGACCAGGAGGGCTCGTCCGGCAGTAACAGCAGCGCAAGCCACGATACGAAAATCAGGTACCAGGCACGGGACAGGCGCTTTTGGGTGAAGCGCGCAACGCCCAGCAGGAAAAACCAGTGGGCCACCACCAACAGGCCATTGGCGAACCAGATGCCGATCAGCAGAAGACCGCTCATGCGCAGCAAGGCCAGGGTCGAGCCCACGGTAATCGTCGCAAATCCGGCGCTCCAGAACAGCAGCGAAGGTTCACGAATGCTGCGCCACTCGATCGCCAGGTACAGCGCCGCGGCGGCTGCGAGGGCGGTGGAGATTGCCAGCATTGTGGGTGGGTCGAGCGCCATGTCTTTACTGCCTGTCTGATTCTGGGTGAAAAGGCAGGATTGTAGCGTTTGGGCGGCTTTTTCGCTGACGGCGTCGTCGGGCAGCGCCAAACCCCGGGTTTTCGCTGAAAGGACAATACATCCGCTGGAAAACCCGGATAATGACGGCCAATTTGTTAGCTCGCTATTCTGGTAATCCCGCATGGAAATCAAGGTCAACTTTCTCGACAACCTTCGACTTGAAGCCAAGTTCGATGACTTCACCGTGGTGGCCGATCAACCAATCCGCTACAAGGGCGATGGTTCGGCACCGGGTCCATTCGACTACTTTCTGGCTTCGTCGGCCTTGTGTGCGGCGTACTTTGTGAAGTTGTACTGCGAAACCCGCAACATCCCCACGGATAACATTCGCCTGTCGCAGAACAACATTGTTGATCCGGAAAACCGCTACAACCAGATTTTCAAGATCCAGGTCGAGTTGCCGGCGGATATCTCCGACAAGGACCGCCAGGGCATTTTGCGCTCCATCGACCGTTGTACGGTGAAGAAGGTGGTGCAAGCCGGGCCTGAGTTTGTGATCGAGGAAGTGGAAAACCTCGATGCCGATGCCCAGGCGCTGCTGATGCCCCATTCGGTGTCGGAGGCGGGCACTTACATCGTGGGCAAGGATCTGCCGCTGGAGCAGACCATCGCCAACATGTCGGGCATTCTGGCCGGCCTGGGCATGAAGATTGAAATCGCTTCGTGGCGCAATATCGTGCCCAATGTCTGGTCGCTGCATATCCGCGATGCACACTCGCCGATGTGTTTCACCAACGGCAAGGGCGCGACCAAGGAAGCCGCGCTGGCGTCGGCACTGGGCGAATTTATCGAGCGACTCAACTGCAACTTTTTCTACAACGATCAGTTCTGGGGCGAAGAGATCGCCAATGCACCGTTCGTGCATTACCCGGACGAGCGCTGGTTCCAGCCCGGCCGCAAGGATGAATTGCCGGCTGAAATTCTCGACGCGTATTGCCTCAAGATCTACAACCGCGATGGCGAGCTGCGTGGCTCGCATCTGTTCGATACCAACTCGGGTAATGAAGAGCGCGGCATTGTTTCGCTGCCGTTCGTACGCCAGTCGGATGGCGAGGTGGTGTACTTCCCGTCCAACCTGATCGAAAACCTGTACCTGAGCAATGGCATGAGTGCCGGCAACACCTTGGCCGAAGCCCAGGTGCAATGCCTGTCGGAAATCTTCGAGCGCGCGGTGAAACGCGAAATCATCGAAGGTGAATTCGCACTGCCGGATGTGCCGCAGGAAGTGCTGGCGAAGTACCCGGGGATTCTGGCCGGTATTCAGGCACTGGAAGCCCAGGGCTTTCCGGTGCTGGTGAAGGATGCGTCCCTGGGCGGTGAGTTCCCGGTGATGTGCGTCACCTTGATGAACCCGCGCACCGGCGGCGTGTTTGCCTCGTTCGGCGCGCACCCAAGCCTTGAAGTGGCGCTGGAACGCAGCCTGACGGAACTGCTGCAGGGCCGCAGTTTCGAAGGCCTCAATGATTTGCCTCAGCCTACCTTCGAAGGCCATGCGGTCACCGAGCCGAATAACTTCGTCGAGCACTTTATCGACTCCAGCGGTGTGGTGTCGTGGCGCTTCTTCAGCTCCAGGTCGGACTACGAATTTGTGGAGTGGGACTTCTCGGGCCAGGGTGAAAACTCCAACGCCGAGGAAGCCGCGACCTTGTTCGGCATTCTCGAAAACATGGGCAAAGAAGTGTACATGGCGGTGTATGAGCATATCGGCGCAACCGCCTGCCGCATCCTGGTGCCGGACTACTCCGAGATTTATCCGATCGACGATCTGATCTGGGATAACACCAACAAAGCGTTGTTCTTCCGTGCCGATATCCTGAATCTGCATAGCCTGGACGAGACCGGGCTGAAGTCCCTGGTCGAGCGTCTGGTGGAAAGCGAGCTGGATGATTACACCGACATCACCACCTTGATCGGCATCGAATTCGACGACAATACCGCCTGGGGTCAGCTGACGATCCTGGAGCTGAAGCTGTTGATCTGGCTCGCCTTGCAGCAATACGAAGAGGCGAAAGAGGCGGTGGAGATGTTCCTGCAGTACAACGACAACACGGTCGAGCGCGGGCTGTTTTACCAGGCCGTGAATGGGGTGTTGGAGATGGAGCTGGACGAGGATCTGGAACTGGCGGACTACGAAGCCAATTTCCGCCGCATGTTCGGCAACGAACGTATGGATGCCGCGATCGGTTCGGTGAACGGCAGCGTGCGTTTCTTCGGCTTGACGCCGACAAGCATGAAACTGGAGGGGCTCGACAGGCACCTGCGCCTGATCGACAGCTACAAAAAACTGCACATGGCACGGGCCAATGTGGCGGCTTTATCCCGTTGAAACAGCGCCAACAAAAAAAGCACCTCAGGTGCTTTTTTTGTTTTTGGCGGCCGGTCTTTTGTCTTGATTCATCCGCAGGCCGAGTCGGTCGACCCACCGCAACTCATGATTTCTTTCAGGCCACGGCGTTCACGCTTGCTGCTTTTTCTTGCGTCGGGATGTCGTGCAGGGAAATCCTTGAGGTTTCCGGCAATGCCAGGCCACCTGCCAGCGCCAGCAACGCGATGGCGATCAGATAGAACGCCGGCGACAGGTTGCTGCCGGTGGTGCTGATCAGCCAGGTCGCCACCAGCGGCGCGGTGCCGCCGAAGAGGGTGTAGGCCATGTTGTAGGTGATGGCGGACGCGGTGTACCGAGTCCGGGTGGGGAAAGTTTCCGAGAGCAAGGCCGCAGTCACCACGCCACACAACACGGCGCCAATCGCCAGGAGCATAACGCCGACGATGGAAGCTGCGAACGAGCCGGAACTGGCCATCAGGAACGATGGATACACGGCCACGATCAACAGCGCGCAAGCGGTCATCACCGTCATTCGACGCCCCACCCGGTCCGAATACAGGCCTGCCAATGGACAAATCGCGGCGGCAAACAGCAAGGCAATCAGCGACACCAGTAATGCCGAGGCTCGACTCAGACCGCCAGCCACTTGCAGGTAGGTGGCAAAATAGGTAGTGAACATATAGAACGACAGCGCCGTCAGTGACACAAAAGCGCCCAGGCAACAAATAGCCGCACCATGGTTGCGCAAGGTTTCCTTGAGCGGAGAGTGTGCGACGGCATGTTCCTGAGTGACCGCCTGGAATGCCGGGGTCTCATCCAGCTTCCAGCGCAGGTAAAGGCCGACCAGTCCCAGTGGCGCAGCAATCAGGAACGGCAGGCGCCAGCCCCAGCTGCCCATCGCTTCGGTTGATAATGACGCCTCGAGGGCGTAGGCCACCACGGCTGCCGCGGCGAAGGCGGAAAATGTCGACACTGGAATGAAACTGCCATACCAGGCGCGTTTATCATTTGGAGCATGCTCCATAAGGTAGGCACAGGCACCTGCGTATTCTCCACCGGCGGAAAAGCCTTGAGCGCAACGGATCAGGGATAGCAGGATCGGGGCCGTGACGCCGATGGCGGCGTAAGTCGGCAAAAGGCCGATCAAGGTCGTGGCACCGGCCATCAGCAGAATCGTCATCGCGAGGGTTCGTTTGCGGCCGATCCGGTCACCCAGCATGCCAAAGAAAATCCCGCCAAGAGGCCGGAACGCGAAGGCTACGGCGAACACCGCAAAAGTTTTGAGCAAGGCGGCACTGGGATCACCGCTGGGGAAAAATTGTTGGGCGATGGTCGTGGCCAAAAAGCCATAGACGGCGAAGTCGAACCACTCGACGAAATTACCGATGGCGGCCGCGACAATCACTTTTTTCAGGGTGTTCGGGCTGACCTGCTGTGCCGTTGCGCTCGTCATGCTGGACCTCGACATTCCGTGTGTGAGATTTCGATTATCGGGCCTGTCTCTGAAACGGTTCACTTCAAAAGTGTCATCCGCATAGTCAGTACCGACTCATGTCATTGAATCAAAGCATGATCCGCGCCAAGCCGATCGCAGCACTCGTGCTCACGTACCCGATCGAACGTGAGCACGTAAGCAATGACTTCCCCGCGATACAAACGTAATCTGGCCGGGCGCTTTCCAATACAAGAAAAAAACAGGAGTCATTGATGCAACCGATCCGTCTCGGTCTGGTGGGCTACGGCAAAATTGCCCGGGATCAACACGTTCCAGCGATCAATGCCAACCCGGCGTTCCAGTTGGTGTCTGTCGCCACGCAAGGGCCGCCCTGCGCCGCGGTGGCGAACTTTCATTCCCTGGGCGAGCTGCTCGAAAATGGCCCGCACGTCGATGCGATTGCGTTTTGCACACCACCGCAAGGACGTTTTGCCCTGGTGCAACAGGCGCTGGCTGCTGGCAAACACGTGTTGGTAGAAAAACCGCCCTGCGCCACGTTGGGTGAAGCCATGGCGTTGGTGACACAGGCTGAGGTGCAAGGCGTCAGTGGTTTGTTCGCCTGGCATTCACGCTACGCTCCCGGCATCGAAGCCGCCCGGGACTGGTTGGCCACCCGCACCCCGCGAAGCGTACAGATCGACTGGAAGGAAGACGTGCGCAAGTGGCACCCCGGCCAGGCATGGATCTGGCAACCTGGCGGCCTGGGCGTCTTCGATCCCGGCATCAATGCCTTATCGATTGCGACCCATCTGCTGAAACTGCCGCTGTTTGTCGAGTCTGCCGAGCTGCGAGTGCCCGGCAACTGCCAGTCGCCGATTGCCGCTTCCGTTAAAATGTCTGACGCGCACCACCTTGATGTCCGCGCGGAGTTCGATTTCGACCACGGTCATGAGGAGCTCTGGAGCATCGAGATACGCTGCGCCGAAGGCATCCTGCGACTGGACAACGGGGGCGCACTGTTGAGTATTGACGGCGTGCACCAAGCCGTGTCGAACGAGGGCGAGTACGCGGCGGTCTATCGACATTTTCAACAGTTGATTGGCAACAAGGCCAGCGACCTGGACCTCCAGCCACTACGACTGGTGGCCGACAGCTTTTTTGTCGGCAGTCGGACGCCGGTTGAGCCGTTCTACGATTAGTGGCGGCCGGGCCATGCATGTCAGGCGCTTTTGGCACCCGCCAAATGGTACGCCACCAAAGCATTGGCATGACCATGGCCCATGCCGTGCTCGGTTTTGAGCAAGGCCACCATTTCCATATGCTTCTTGCCACTGACGGTGTTGAGTAAATTCAGCCAGTGGGAAATGGGCTGCCCGTACTTTTTCTCAATCGAGGGAAAGTACGACGCTGGCCCTTTTACTTTCTGCTCTTCGGTCATGCTGCAATCTCCATTTTTGCTTCGAAAGCAGTATAGGCAAGGTTAGCCATTTGCCATTCCTGGGACCACTCAACAGCTTAAGGGCCCAGGATGGGCAACCTGTTGCTCAGTGCCGAGCACATGCAGGACGCATCATGACAGGCGTGACTCCCGTGTCGCGCTGCCCAGGTATCCGGCGGTTGCACCGATGCGCGAGAACACCAGCCATACAAAAAGCAGCACACTGCAACCAATGAGAATCGAGGCGATGGCAATCAAGGGTTCCACTGACGGGAAGCCCTTGAGGCGCAGCGTCAGTGCACCGAGCATTACCGGGACGCCGACGTTGTACATCCAGAATTGTGCGGCAGCTGCGCGCCCTTCGGTGATGGACGGGTGCACTGCGCAGATGAGTCCGAACAGGGCCATCGACACCCATCCCAATAGATTGATATGGGCATGTACCGCGAAGAGCGAGTGGTCGCCGGAAGCGCCCATCGCCACACCCAGCAGCACGCCAATGGCAAAGTAGAGGGCAGCGAGCCGAAACCAGGTCCGCGAACGGGGATTGTGATTCATGGCATTCACCTCATGCGCCCTGAGGCGCGCTCAGTTGCTGAAAAATGATGTGAAGTCGTCAAGCCCGGCGCGGTGGTTGTGCCGGGTTTGCCACATGTCTATCATGAGACTCAAGTTCTATCGTGAGACTTAAGTCTCATTACAAGACGGAGTATCATTTATTCCATGTGCAGCCAGAAGTCAATCCCGTCGGACCTGAACGGCGATTCCCAAGGTCGCGCCAACCAGCGCAACCGAACGCGCCAGGCGCTTATCGAGGCCGCCGTCGAACTGCGCGACGAGGGCCTTAACCCTACCGTTGCCCAAGTGGCCGAACGCGCGAGGGTGTCGCGCGCCACGGCGTATCGCTACTTTCCCTCGCCTGAGGCGTTGATCAGCGAGACGGCGGCCGATCGTGACATGCAGCCGTTGGAGCGTTTCTGGAGGCCGGGAGACGATCCGGTAAAGGGCATTGGCCTGGCGGCGAACGCCTTGAACACACTGTTGATCGACGACGAGATCGGCCTGCATGTGATGGAGCGTTCGTTCATGACGGTGTGGCTCGAAAACGAGTCCCGCGAGGCACCCCTGCGGCCCGGGCGACGCATGAGCTACATTGAGCCGATCGTCGATTCGCTGAAGGATGAACTCACACCCCGGGCGCGCAAACGCCTGAAGCAGGCGCTGTCGATCGTCATGGGCACCGAGGCGCTGATCGCCGTGCGCGACATCAGTGGCGCGAGTGTCGAAGAGTCACTCGACGCCACGGCCTGGGCGGCCCGGGCGCTGGTCCGTCAGGCGCTGGCGGAGAATGAGCCGGCGCGGCGCAAGCGCGGCAAGTCGTAGCGCTCGTTCAGCGTTTGCTCTGCGGGAAGATGTCCGGATTGGAGAAGCTGTTGACCAAATGGTCGTACACCAGCCTGACCCGGGGCGCCACCGGCCCTGACTGCGGGCGATACATGATCAGTTCGGTCGGTGCCGGAGCATCCTGTTGCATGACCTCGACCAGCCGGCCTTCAGATAAATACGGCTGCGCCAGATAGCTGGGCATTTGCCCGAAGGCGAGCCCCGCCAGAACAATCTCACGCTCGGTTTCGGGATCGTCGCAAGTAAAGGCCGGGGACACGGGCAGGAACGCCTGTCCCTCGGCCAGCACCCACGGCCAGGGGCGGCCGTTGTTGCGATCCATCAGCATCGACAGGGGCAGGCGTTTCAATTCCTCGATGCTGCCGGGGTGTTGAACGGCGTCGAGGAGTGATGGGGTCGCCACGATTTTCAAGTCGACACGGGCAACCGTTCTGGCGATGTAGCGCCGATCCCGTACGGCACCGATACGAATGCCGATGTCTATTTTGCTGGCCACCGCGTCGGTGAGCTGATCATCAAGGCTCAAGTCGATGCTCAGGCCGGGGTTTTCGCGCATCAGCGGTTTCAGGTATTCGATCACATACAGCTTGCCGATGGCGTGGGGAGCCGTGATGCCGACGCGGCCGGCAATGCCTTTTTCCTCGTGTTTGCTGTTGGCGAGAAACAACTGATCGACACGCTCCAGGGTTTCCCGCGCCTGGAGGGCCAGTTCGGCGCCAAACGCGGTCACGTGGACCTGTCGGGTGCTGCGATGGAACAACGGCTCGCCGAACGTGCGTTCCAGCTCCTTGATTGCCCGGGTCACAGTCTGTGGAGAGGTGCCGAGACGAATGGCGGCATCGCGAAAGGTCAGCGACTGCGTCGCCACCGAAAAGATGCGAATCAGCTCCATGCGATTGAGCATTGCCGTCAACTCCTGTTCCAGAAAGTGGAATTCTCAAATCCGAACTCTTCCATTTTCTGATAGATAAAACCAGCGCAGACTGAATCCATCAACCCAGGCAAGCCTCAACAGGAGCGCGAACATGAGTACAAACATCCAGGGCAAAGTGGTCGTCATCACCGGTGCAAGCAGCGGTCTGGGCGAAGCAACGGCTCGTCATCTGGCAGCACTCGGCGCACAGGTGGTGCTTGGCGCTCGTCGCCAGGATCGTCTGGACGCGATTGTCCGGGAAATCACCGCCGCTGGCGGACAGGCGATTGCCCATCCCATCGACGTCACCCGCCAAGAGGACTTGACCGCGCTGGTCGCCAAGGCCGTCGAAGCGTTCGGTCGCATAGATGTCATGATCAACAACGCAGGTCTGATGGCGATCTCGCCAATCGCGGAGCGGCGTGTCGATGAGTGGGATCGCATGATCGACATCAACATCAAGGGCGTGCTGTATGGCATCGCGGCAGCGTTACCGCTGTTCGAGAAACAGGCCAGCGGGCACTTCATCAACATTTCCTCGGTCGCCGGCATCAAGGTGTTCAGCCCCGGTGGATCGGTCTACAGCGGCACCAAATTCGCCGTACGTGCCATTTCCGAGGGCCTGCGTCACGAAGTGGGCGGCAATATCCGCACGACCACTATCGAGCCGGGCGCGGTCGATTCCGAACTCAAGTTCGGCAGCGGCCACCAGCCAAGCGCCGAGGTGGTGGGCGAGTTCTACAAGAAGGCCATCCCCGCGGCTTCGGTTGCACGGGCCATTGCCTACGCGATCGAACAGCCGGCGGATGTCGACATCAACGAGATCGTCCTGCGTCCTGCTTCGCAAGACTTCTGATCGTTGCCTTGCACCGTTTGCGCCTTTGCCGAAAGGCCAGGGCGCTTTGGGTTATTCAATGGCGCACGTTGCGTTTTTCTCCGGCCACGACTTGCCGTTCTCATGCGGTTTACCGACAGTGAAACCTTGGCAATTATCAAACGGCTGGTTTTACTATCGATCATTGGCCGATCGCGAAACGGTCGAGCCATTGCTCTCGGCCAACTGACGGACTTCGTTGTCAAACTTTGCGACCCGTCGTGCGAAGAGGAGATGCACCATGGAACGATTCACCGGCGGTTGCCTGTGCGGCAATGTGCGGATCGTGGCGTCGGGACGCCCGTACCGGGTCGGTCTTTGTCATTGTCTCGACTGCCGCAAGCACCATGGGGCACTGTTTCACGCCTCCGCGATTTTCCCTGAGAATGCGGTGACCATCGACGGTGAAACCCGGGACTACGCCGGGCGGTTTTTCTGTCCGCGCTGCGGCTCATCGGTGTTCAATCGCACCGACGATGAAATCGAAGTGAACCTGGGGGCCCTCGATGCGCCCGACCAACTGACGCCCACCTACGAAAGCTGGACCGTACGCCGCGAAGCGTGGTTGCCGGCGTTTCCCTTCGACAGGCATTACGAGCGCGATCGCGAGTCCACGGGGCGTCTTGAGGAATAACCCGCCGCCGTGCCCCATCGGCACGGCGGCGGACCTTCGCGGCCTGTCCTTGAACCGTCAGATCCGCGCCAGCGCCTGAGCCAGATCCGCCCGCAGGTCTTCGACATCCTCGACCCCCACGGACAGCCGTACCAGTGCATCGCCGATACCCAGTTGTGCACGGGTGTCGGCGGGGATGGTGGCGTGGGTCATGATGGCCGGGTGTTCGATCAGACTTTCGACGCCACCCAGGCTCTCGGCGAGGGCGAAGATCTGCACGTTTTCCAGAAAACGTTTTGAGCCGGCAAGGTCGGTGTTCAGGTCCAGTGAGATCATCCCGCCGAAGCCGCGCATTTGCTGACGCGCCAGTTCGTGCTGCGGGTGCGAGGGCAGGCCCGGGTAGTAGACGCGCGCCACCTGTGGCTGACGTTCCAGCCATTGCGCCAGTTCCAGCGCGTTGCTGCAGTGGCGTTCCATGCGCAGCGCCAGGGTCTTCACGCCGCGCAGGGTGAGGAAGGCGTCGAACGGCCCGGCGATGGCGCCTACCGCGTTTTGCAGGAAGCCCAGGCGCTCGGCCAGTTCGGCGTTCTGGCCGACCACGGCGATGCCGCCGATCACGTCGGAGTGGCCGTTGAGGTACTTGGTCGTCGAGTGCAGCACGATGTCGAAACCCAGCTCCAGCGGGCGCTGGATCCAGGGGCTGGCAAAGGTGTTGTCGGCCACGCAGATGATGCCGCGGTCACGGCAGGTGCGGGCGATGGCGGCGAGGTCGGTGAGGCGTAGCAGGGGGTTGCTCGGCGTCTCGACCATCACCATGCGCGTGTCGTCCTGCAACGCCGCTTCGAAGGCGCCCGGCTTGGTCAGGTCGACGTAGCTGAAACGGTGTCCGGCGCTGCGCTGGCGCACCTTGTCGAACAGGCGGAACGTGCCGCCGTACAGATCATTGCCGGAGACGATGTGCGAGCCGGCATCAAGCAGTTCGAGCACGCCGGAGATCGTCGCCAGCCCCGAGGCGAAAGCGAAACCCCGGGTGCCACCTTCGAGATCCGCCACACAGCGTTCCAGCGCAAAGCGTGTCGGGTTATGCGAGCGCCCGTAGTCGAAGCCCTTGTGTACGCCGGGACTTTCTTGCAGATAGGTGGAGTTGGCGTAGATCGGCGGCATCAGCGCCCCCGTGGTCGGGTCTGGCGTCTGTCCTGCGTGGATCACCCGGGTGGCGAAGCCGCGGGGTGCGGCGTTTTTATCGTGCTGACTCATGCAAGGGTTCTCCGTAAGTGATTGAGCATGTCGACCCGGGTAATCAGGCCATGAAAGCCCGAAGCATCGGCGATGATCGCCACCAGCCCGCGGTCGATGACAGCTTCCAGTTCCGCGCGGGTGGCGTCGGGAAGAAGAGTTTGCAGTTTGTCGGTCATGACGCTGTTGACGGTTTTGCGAAAGAGCGACGCGTCTTCGTGCACCCCCAGTAAAATGTCGGACTCGTCGATCACACCGACCAGTTGCTTGCCGCCGACTAGCACCGGCAGTTGCGAAACATCCGCCAGGCGCATGCGCTGGAAAGCGGTGAGCAGGGTGTCGTCCGGGCTTACGCTGATCACCCGGCCATCCTCGAAACGTCGGGCGATCAGGTCGCGCAGGTCACCGTAGCGCTTGCTCGGCAACAGGCCCTGATCGTTCATCCACTGGTCGTTGTAGACCTTCGACAGGTAACGGGTGCCGGTGTCGCAGACGAAGCTGACCACCCGTTTCGGTTCGGTTTGCTCGCGGCAATAACGCAGCGCCGCCGCCAGCAAGGTGCCGGTCGACGAACCGCCGAGAATGCCTTCGGCGCGCAGCAGTTGGCGGGCGTGATCGAAGCTTTCCTCGTCGCTGATGGAGTAGGCGTGGCGCACGCTGGACAGGTCGGCAATCGACGGAATGAAGTCTTCGCCAATGCCTTCCACGGCCCAGGAGCCGGGCGTGCCGAGGGTGCCGCTGCGGCTGTACTCGGCCATCACCGAACCGACCGGGTCGGCCAGCACCATCTCCAGGTTCGGCTGCACGCGGTTGAAGAACCGGGTCAGGCCGGTCAAGGTGCCGGCCGAGCCGACGCCGACGACAATCGCGTCGACATCATGCTGGGTTTGCGCCCAGATCTCCGGCGCGGTGCTGCATTCATGGGCCAGCGGGTTGGCCGGGTTGTTGAACTGATCGGCGAAGAAGGCGTCGGGAATTTCCGCGGCCAACCGTCCGGCAACGTCCTGGTAGTAATCGGGGTGGCCCTTGCCGACATCGGAGCGGGTGATGTGCACCTCGGCGCCCATGGCCTTCAGGTGCAGGACTTTCTCGGTGGACATCTTGTCCGGTACCACCAGCACCACCCGGTAGCCTTTGGCCCGGCCGACCAGCGCCAGGCCCAGGCCGGTGTTGCCGGCGGTCGCTTCGACAATGGTGCCGCCGGGCTTGAGGCGGCCGTCGCGCTCGGCGGCGTCGATCATCGCCAGGCCGATGCGGTCCTTGATCGAACCGCCGGGGTTTTGTGATTCAAGCTTGAGAAACAGAGTACAGGGACCGGTATCGAAACGGCTGACACGCACCAGCGGCGTGTTGCCGATCAGTTCGAGCACGGCAGGGCGGGAGTCGTTCGGCATGTCGTCACCTCGCTGCTTGGATCCTCGGTGGGTTGCCATCAACCGTCGGCGAGTCATCGCACGGGTTACGGCAATAACGCTTCGTCTGGACCATAGGCCGGGATCGTCACACGCGCAACCGGCCCGGCGAAACTACACCCGATATTGGGTAATTTCCCTGTGATGGGTTGGCTTTATGGGGAAGGATCTTCGCTGGACGGGCGCATACCTGTGGGAGCGAGCCTGCTCGCGAAAGCGGTGAATCAGTCGACAACATTGTTGCCTGACACTCCGACTTCGCGAGCGGGCTCGCTCCCACAAGAGCGAGGAGGCGTTAGAGCGTGGCCATGATCATGGCCAGATTGATCTGTTGCATCAGCTCGGTGACGGTGGTCAGGCTCCCGGCTTGCAGGGTAGCCATGATCATTGCCTGGTTCGGCGTCAGGGCCAGGGCCGCCAGGGGCTGGATATCCGGCATGACCCGTTCCGCAAGGCCGATGGCGGTGAAAGTGGCTGACGTAACCAGCGCCGCCGCGGCTGCCGCGCATACCGCGACCATGACGATCACGATGGCTGCCAGTGCAGCCGTCAGTACCGTCAGCGTTGCTTGCCCCGCCATGCGCACCTCCACAGTCGATTGCGCCGCAGGGATGCACACCCACATTCCCCGGCGACATCAGCCAAAGCAAGGCGCGGGCCAACTGTCAGGAATCTTCGTTGGCCTGGTACAACGGTTGGCGGAACCGCTCCGGTATAGCCTCGGCAAACGGGTAGTAAGAAAACCACGGCCTGGCTTCGTCGATGACTCGCTGGATCGAGGGTCGTTGTGTCAAACGCTCGAAATACTCGCCAAGGTATCGGCAGTCGTCGGGGAAGGGCACGAGGGTGCTGGCATAGAACAGGGCCGGGGCCGCGGAGCAATCGGCCAGGCTGAAGTCCGGGCTGGCCACCCAGGTTCGGGCGTGCAACTGGAGCTCGAGCATGCCGTAGGCGGTCAACAGGGTGGCACGTTGTTTCGTCAGGTCGCCCTGGGTGGCGTACAAACGATCGGCGACGATCTGTTGCAGCGGCCCCTGGACGTAGTGGTCAAAAAAACGATCCCACAGCCGTACCTGCAAGGCAGTGTCCCAATCGTCGGGAATCAGCTGATGCAGGCCGGCATACAACTGGTCCAGATATTCGATGATGACACTCGATTCCGGCACGTTGCGTTGGCGGTCGTGGTCGCGGATCACCGGGAATTTCCCAATCGGCCAGAGGGCTTCGAGCTCCGCGCGGTCGGATGCGCTGGACAGGTCGATGATGCGTTTTTCGAATTCGATACCGTGTTCGTAGAGCGCGATCAGGACTTTGTGGCAGAACGATGAGAGGGGGTGGTAGTACAGAGTCAGGGGCATCTTGCTGCTCCTCGGTACGGGGGTGGGATGCAGTATTGACCATCGCTCGCGTGGACGCGATGTCGGTTTGTCCTGTGGAAGTTGAATGAAAACCTGTGGGGTGGATTTTCATTTGCTCCGGCCATTCGTACCTCTGCGCGACAAGCCTTGTCCCTGCACGAAAACTACTTTCATCTTGTTTGATAAATGGTTCTTGAAATGATTTAAGAGTTTCACAAATTTTAGCGTGATGCTTTCAGGGGATGGGGGTGGAAGGTGTACATATCCGTTTCAGACCCGTTTGCGATCCCATTGTGGGAGCGAGCCTGCTCGCGAAGGCGGTGTGACAGTCAAGTAATCTTCGACTGAAACTCCGTCTTCGCGAGCAGGCTCGCTCCCACAGGGGATCGCGGACAAACCTGTAATCAGGTCGGCTGTCAGGCCGCCTCGCTTTGGCTTTTCCAGCCGCTAGAAAACAAAAAAAACATAACACCCATGTTCACCCATCGGGCGCGGGATCTTGCGCGCCCGAATTAGCAACGAAATACCCAAATAACGATAAGAAACAGGAGCCCCGTATGTTCAACCGAGCAATCCCCACCGCCATCCTGCTGGCCACAGGCTCCCTGTGCGCCCAGGCTGCCGACAACAACACTCATGGCTTTCTCGAAGACAGCAAAGCCACCCTGTCGATGCGCACCTTGTATTTCAACAGCGACAACCGCGACGGCACGGCAGCCCCTTCGAAAACCGAAGAAACCGCCCAGGGTTTCGTGCTGCGCTACGAATCCGGTTTCACCCAGGGCACGGTCGGTTTCGGCCTCGATGCCCAGGCGTTGCTGGGGGTGACGCTCGACAGCGGCAAGGGGCGCCACGTCGGCAGCGGGATGATCCCGTCTGATGGCGACGACGCAGCGGACACCTGGAGCAGTTTCGGCCCGACCGCGAAAATGCGCCTCGGCAAAACCGAGTTGCGCTACGGCACACTGCTGCCAAAACTGCCGATCCTGATCTCCAACGATGCCCGTGTGTTGCCGCAATCGTTCACCGGCACCCAGATCACCTCCAAAGACATCGATGGCCTGACCCTGACCAGCGGCTTGCTGGAACAGGCGGTGGGGCGTGCCTCGACCGATCGCACCGGGCTGTCGGTCGCCGGTGCTACCCGGGACAGCAACAAGTTCTACTTCGCCGGTGGCGACTACGAGGTCACCAAGACCCTCAAGGCCCAGTACTACTTCGCGCAGCTGGAGGATTTCTACAACCAGAACTTCTTCGGCCTGACTCACCTGCTGCCGATTGACAGCGCCAGTTCGATCACCACCGACCTGCGCTACTTCCGCACCACCTCGAGCGGGGCCAACAGTTCGGCCGCGGGCCGGGCGCAAGGCTATCGGGTGTCGGGTTACACCGAAAACAACGACGGTGAAATCGACAACAACACCTGGGCTGCGATGATCACTTATGCCAATGGCGGCCACGCGGTGGCGCTGGGGTATCAACAGGTAGGCGATGGCAGCAACTTCGTCCAGCCCAACCAGGGCAGTCTGCCGGACAAAGGCGCCGGTGGCGGCAGCGTCTACCTGCCCACCGACCGCATGATCCAGAGCTTCACCCGCGCGGGCGAACAGACCCGTTTCGGCCAGTACACCTACGACTTCGCGGCGCTGGGCGTACCGGGGCTGAAAGCGTCGATCGTGTATCTGAAGGGTACCGGCATCAAGACGCAGGACGCCGGGGACCAATCCGAGTGGGAGCGCGACATGACCCTGGACTACGTGATTCAGTCGGGCACGTTCAAGAACGTCGGCTTCTCGTTGCGCAATGGCCAGTCGAACACCGATGCCGGTCGTGATGTTGATCAGAGCCGCTTCATCGTCAACTACGCGATCCCGTTGTTGTAACCCCAACGGTTGAACTGTAGGAGCGAGCTTGCTCGCGAAAAAGACAGGGGCGCCACTGCGCATCCGGTTTTACGCGTTATCGTTCACGATCATCGCGAGCGAGCTCGCTCCTACAGGGAGAGAGGAGCGATAGCCGGCATGCGTCTATGATTATTACCGGCCACGCTATTGCCCAAATGATCAATCCTTGGAAGCGGGTGTTTCCGCAGGCGATTTTTTCAGGCGGTAGGCCAGTGCCGGACGCGTCATGCCCAGCAAACGCGCCGCTTCCGAGACGTTTTGCTGGCTACGCTCCATGGCCGCGTGAATCAGTGCGTCTTCCACCGAGTCCAGTGCGATACCGCTGTCGATGATCTTGTCGACCCAGTCCTGGCTGCACGACGGAGCCGTCTTGACCAGCCGCCCGTCACTGGCCAGGCCAATGCTTTCGGCCAGTTGCGGCGAATGCGGGAAGAGGGCGTCGACGGTGATGCTCTGGTTCTCGTCAGTGATGATCACGCCGCGTTCCATCAGGTTTTCCAACTCGCGAATGTTGCCGGGCCAGTCATGGTTCAGGCACACCTGAAGGGCTCGGTCAGACAAGCCCAGGGTCTTTTTTCGGTAGCTGGCGTGGAGTTTTTCAAGGAAGTGTTCGATCAACAGCGGGATGTCTTCGCGACGATCGCGCAAGGCCGGGATACGCACCGGGAATACGTTCAGGCGATAGAACAGATCGGCGCGGAAACGCCCTTGCCTGACCGCTTCTTCGAGGTCCTCGTGGGTCGCGGTGATGACCCGCACGTCGACCTTGCGGGTCTGTGAGTCACCGACCCGTTCCAGTTCCTGCTCCTGCAACACGCGCAGCAACGTGGCTTGCGCGCGCGGGGTCAATTCGACGATTTCATCGAGAAACAGCGTGCCGCCATTGGCCCGCTCGAAACGGCCCATGCGCGACTGTTGGGCGCCGGTGTAGGCGCCTTTTTCCACGCCGAACAATTCAGCCTCGATCAGGTCCGGCGGGATGGCGGCGCAGTTCAGTGCGATGAACGGCCCACCGGCGCGTTCACTGCGCAAATGCAGGCTGCGGGCGATGACTTCCTTGCCGACACCGGTCTCACCCAGCAGCAACACCGACGCCTTGCCCAGGGCCACCTTGTCGATCAGCGCGCAGGTGCGGCGGTAGATCGCCGACTGGCCGATGCCGTAGAACTTGCCGGCCTCGATCTGCAGGCGCTGGCGCATGTTCGCCACTTGCACCTGCAGCGCTTGCAGTTCATCGATGATCGGGTCGCTCTGGAAGTAACGCATGATCTCTTCGGCATCCTCCCATTGCTCGGCCGGCTTACCGATGATCCGGCAATGGGCATCGCCGCAACCGCGGCAGGTGACCTCCTTGTAGATGATTTGCCGGCCGACGAAAAACGAGCTGTAGCTGATGGCGTAACCGAGCAGCATCCAGCACACCGGCTGGTCGGAGTGAAGGTTTTCGGTCTGGCAATTTTCCACTTCGAAGGAATCCTGCCACTCGATCTCGGCGTAGAACTGACCGTTGGCCAGATCGATGTCGATGGTCTGCGGGATGACATTGACCATGCCCTTGAGCGAGTGCAGTTGCGGACCGGTGAAGAACATTTCCAGGTCGCTGCCCTGGGGCCGCAACTTGCGCGCCAGCTCGGCGTCCTTGAGCCCGGACTGATAGCCCAGGCGCAGGAAAAATCCCTTGGCGCGCTCGACGCCGAGCATCTCGATCAGCTCGCGCCTGCACGACGCCATCATCGAAACCTGGATCAACAGCATGCGTTGCTCGTTCAGCCAGATCTTGCCCTCGCTTCCGTGAAAGCGAACCTGGTCGCTCAGGTCCTTGAGTGACGGCGGATGTTGGGAAGCCTTGTACGTGGTGATCATTCAGTGCGCCCCTGGGGTTGTAGTTATTGGGGTGGTGACGCGTTCCGCTCAGGCCATGGCGGTTTTTTTTACGCATCGTAGCGGCCCGTTTTTTTTAGGCAAGGCAAGGTCGCTTTTTCTTTTTCTAAGCGGCCTGAAAGCGAGTGAAAAGTCAATCGCCGCGTGATTGATTCATTTGCTCGAAAGCGCTGGAGACGATTGAGCAAATGATCAATTTGCCGGTTCACGGGAGGGGTTCTTCACAGGGGAGTGATTGTTCGCGTGCTTCGAAAGTGAGTAGTAACTATCTGTTTTATAACGAATAAAAAATCAATTTCAGACGATTTTCCCGCACTGGCACCCTTGTTGCTCCGTACCCCGAACATAACAAGGGAGTACCCGAGCATGAGCCAACCTGGCAGCACTTTCGATCAGATGCCGCGCTACATCCGCGTACGCAGCGGGCCTGATGACACCTTCGTCGAATTCGATTTCGCCATCGGTTTTCCCGACCTGTTTGTCGAGCTGGTGCTGCCGCGTCAGGCATTCCGTCAGTTCTGCGAAAACAACCGCGTGCAGCACATGGATGCGCAGATGTCCGAGGCCCTCGACGCCGATGCGCGCAAGTGGCGCTACGGCGAAACCCGCGACGCTGACTAGCCACCCATTGCCAAAAAAACAATAACCACAGGAGTCCACTCCATGAGTGTCGAGATCAAGACGACCACCGTCGAGACGATCCGCAATACCTTCAGCCACACCCGTCGCCGGTTTGGCGACAAGGTCGCCAGTCGTTATCAGGAAGCCAGTTTCGACCTGGAATCGGCGACCAATTTCCACTACCGGCCGCTGTGGCAGCCGGACAAGCTGCTCAACGATGCCACCCGCACCGCGGTGGTCATGGCCGACTGGTATGCCGTCAGTGACCCGCGCCAGTACTATTACGGCGCTTACGTCCAGGCCCGGGCCAAGATGCAGGAAAACGCCGAGCACGATTACGCCTTCTGCGAAAAACGCGACATGCTCGCCGGCCTGTCCAGCGCCAACATCCAGCTGATCAGCAAGCTGCTGTTGCCCCTGCGGCACGCCGAAATGGGCGCGAACATGAACAACAGCAACATCGCCGCCGATGGCTTCGGTACCAGCGTGACGCAGATGCACATGTTCCAGGCCATGGATCGCCTGGGCATCGCCCAGTACCTGTCGCGGATCGGCCTGATGCTCGATGACGGCGACGTCCTGCTGCTGGCCCAGGCCAAGCAGCAGTGGCTCAACGATCCGGCGTGGCAGGGCATGCGCCGCTACGTCGAGGACACCCTGGTGGTGCGTGACTGGTTCGAATTGACCGTGGCGCAGAACCTGATCAGCGATGGCCTGGTTTACCCGTTGCTGTTCCACAAACTCGACGAACAACTGACGGCCAATGGCGCCGGGCAGGTCGGCATGCTCACCGAGTTCATGCGCCTGTGGTTCGCCGAAAGCCAGCGCTGGGTCGATGCGCTGCTCAAGACGGTGATCAACGAAAGCCCGGCCAACAAGGACCTGGTCCAGGGCTGGGTCGATCACTGGAGCCAGCGTTCGGTTAATGCACTGCAACCGCTGGCCGGGCTAGGTCTCGATGAGTCGGCGCTGGATGGCGTCTGCACCGAGTTCAGCGCTCGCCTGAAAAAGCTCGGCCTCACAGGAGCCCGCCCATGACTTCCCTGGTTTACATGAACCTGCAGGACACCGACTACGCACGCTCGATCGTCGACGCCATCGTGCAGGACAACCCCCATGCCCAGATCCAGCACCAGCCTTCGATGATCCGCATCGAGGCCGAGGGCCGCCTGGACATTCGGCGCGACACGGTGGAACAGCTCACCGGCAGCCCCTGGGATATCCAGGAAATGCTGATGTACGTGATCACCCTCGGCGGCAACGTCGTGGAAGAGGACGACAGCTTTTCCCTGTACTGGAACAGCTGATCACGCCTGTAGCCACTGATCCATAACAAGAATTCGGGAGCGCCATCATGGCCGTGAAAAAACGCCTCAATGCCAAAGAAAAATACCGCTGCATGACCCGTGACCTGGACTGGGAGCCGAGCTACCAGACTCATGAGGACATCTACCCTCACGAGCGTTTCGAGGGGATCAAGATCACCGATTGGGACAAGTGGGAAGACCCGTTCCGCCTGACCATGGACACCTATTGGAAATACCAGGCCGAGAAAGAGAAAAAACTCTACGCGATCTTCGATGCGTTCTCGCAGAACAACGGCCATACCACGCTCTCGGACGCCCGTTATGTCAACGCGCTGAAGCTGTTTCTGTCCGGTGTCACGCCGCTGGAGTACCAGGCCTACCAAGGCTTCGCCCGGGTCGGCCGGCAGTTCAGCGGCGCCGGTGCGCGGATCGCCTGCCAGATGCAGGCCATCGACGAACTGCGCCATGTGCAGACCCAGATCCACGCCATGAGTCACTACAACAAACACTTCAACGGCCTGCATGATTTTGCCCACATGCACGACCGTGTGTGGTTTCTCTCGGTGCCCAAGTCGTTCTTCGAAGATGCGCGTACCGCTGGCCCGTTCGAATTCCTCACGGCGATTTCGTTTTCGTTCGAGTACGTGCTGACCAACCTGTTGTTCGTGCCCTTCATGTCCGGCGCGGCATTCAACGGCGACATGGCCACGGTCACCTTCGGTTTCTCCGCGCAGTCCGATGAAGCCCGGCACATGACCCTGGGCCTGGAGGTGATCAAATTCCTGCTGGAGCAGCACGAAGACAACGTGCCGATCATCCAGCGCTGGATCGACAAGTGGTTCTGGCGCGGTTACCGCCTGCTGACGCTGGTGGGGATGATGATGGACTACATGCTGCCCAACAAAGTCATGTCCTGGTCCGAAGCCTGGGGTGTGTATTTCGAAGAGGCCGGCGGTGCGCTGTTCAAGGACCTGGAACGCTACGGCATCCGTCCGCCCAAGCATGTCGAAGAGGCGAACATCGGCAAGGACCACGTCAGCCATCAGGCCTGGTCGATCTTTTACCAGTACAGCCAGGCGACCAATTTCCACACCTGGATGCCGACTGACGAAGAGCTGGATTGGCTGTCCTCCAAATATCCAGACACCTTCGACAAGATCTACCGCCCACGCTTCGAGCACTGGCGGGCGCTGCAAGAGAAGGGCGAGCGCTTCTACAACCCGACTCTGCCGATGCTTTGCCAGATCTGCCAGATCCCGCTGGCGTTCGGCGAACCGAATGACCCGACCACTCTCAGCCATCGCAGCGCCGAACACGAAGGCGAGCGCTATCACTTCTGCTCCCAGGGCTGCTGCGACATCTTCGAATACGAGCCGACCAAGTACATCCAGGCCTGGTTGCCGGTGCACCAGATCCTGCAGGGCAATTGCGGTGGCGGCGACGTGGAGTCGGTGGTACGCGACTACTACAACATCAACCCCGGCCAGGACAACTTCGAATACCTGGGCTCGACCGAGCATCGACGCTGGCAGGACTGGCACCCGGCCAAGGCCGGCTGACACAACCAAGATCCACTGTGGGAGCGAGCCTGCTCGCGAAGGGGCCATGTCAGTCGACATGTGTGCTGAATGACACACCGCTTTCGCGAGCAGGCTCGCCCCCACATTCAACCTCACAAAAATAAGGAAAAGATCATGCCCGTGACAGCCATCGGCGCCTACAACGCCCAACCCCTGGACCGCCAGGAGAATTTCCACGGCCTGCAACTGGTGTACCTGTGCTGGGAAAAACACCTGATGTTCTGCTCCCCGTTTACCTTTCCGCTGCCACCGGCCATGCCGTTCAGCGACTTCATCGAACAGGTGGTCAAGCCCTCGATTGCCCGGCACCCGGACGCGGCGCGGGTTGATTTCAGCCAGGCGCTGTGGCGCCTCAACGATCGGCCGTTCACCCCCGATAACGCGGCGAGCCTGATCGCCAACGGCATCGACCACAAGAGCCTGCTGCACCTCGACACCCCTGGCTTGCACGGCATAGCCGGCAGCTTCAACTGAGGACACGGCCATGAGTTACCAAGTCACGATCGAACCCACTGGCGAACAGATTGAAGTGGAAGAGGGGCAGACCATCCTCCAGGCCGCATTGCGCCAAGGCGTGTGGCTGCCGTTTGCCTGCGGCCATGGCACTTGCGCCACCTGCAAGGTCCAGGTGCTGGAAGGCGAAGCGGACCTGGGCGCGGCGTCGTCCTTTGCGCTGATGGACATGGAGCGCGATGAGGGCAAAGTGTTGGCGTGCTGTGCGATCCCGCAAAGCGACATGGTGATCGAGGCCGATATCGATGCGGACCCGGATTTCCTCGGGCATCCGGTCGAGGACTATCGCGCGGTGGTCAGCGCGCTGGTGGACCTGTCACCCACCATCAAGGGCGTGCACCTCAAGCTCGACCGGCCGATGGCGTTCCAGGCCGGTCAGTACATTAACCTGCAACTGCCGGGGATCGAAGGCACCCGGGCGTTCTCGCTGGCCAATCCACCGAGCCGTGCCGATGAAGTCGAGCTGCATGTGCGACGGGTCGAAGGCGGGCTGGCCACCGGCAAGATTCACGATGAGTTGAAGGTCGGCGATGCGGTGGACCTGTCCGGACCCTACGGGCAGTTTTTCGTACGCACTTCGCAAGGTGGCGACTTGATTTTCATCGCTGGAGGCTCCGGGTTGTCGAGCCCGCAGTCGATGATCCTCGACCTGCTGGAAGCCGGCGATACCCGCCAGATCGTGCTGTTCCAGGGCGCGCGCAATCGCGCCGAACTGTACAACTGCGAACTGTTCGAGGCACTGGCCCGGGATCACGCCAACTTCACCTATGTGCCGGCGCTCAGCCAGGCGGTCGAGGATCCTGAATGGAGGGGGTTCAAGGGCTATGTGCACGACGCCGCCCGGCATCATTTCGACGGTCGCTTCAGCAACCGCAAGGCCTACCTGTGCGGGCCGCCGGTGATGATCGATTCAGCCATCACCTGCCTGATGCAGGGCCGGCTGTTCGAACGCGACATCTTCATGGAGCGCTTCTACAGCGCCGCCGACGGAGGCGAATCGACCCAGCGTTCGGCACTGTTCAAAAGAATCTGAGTACATACAAACCTGAGACCTACACAGCTTCCCTGTGGGAGCGAGCCTGCTCGCGAAGGGGCCGGCACATCCAACATCAGTGTCGCAGGCCAGTACGCATTCGCGAGCAGGCTCGCTCCCACAGAAGCCAATAACAACAATAAAGGTTGAACTGCATGACTCGCACAACAACAAAACTGATCGTGACCGCTGCACTGACGGCCTTGCCTCTGGCAGCCCACGCCACTGAAGGTGGCGGCACTTCCTACCCGTTGGGTGCGGAAAACTACCTGTCCGGGGCGATGCCGCCACCGGGTTTCTACGGGCAATTGTTCGTCACTCACTATGAGGCCGATAACCTGCGCGGCAACGACGGCCGCAAACTGCCGGTGGATTTTCGCGTACGCGCCAACGCCATCACCCCGCGGCTGATCTGGGTCAGCGACTACACCTTGTTCGGCGCCAGCGTGGCGCTTCACGCGATCGTGCCGCTGGTGGATCTCAAGGTTGAACTCAACGGCCAGTCGCAAAGCAAACAAGGCTTGGGCGATGTGATCTTCGGCCCGGCGCTGGGCTTTCACCACAGCGAAAAGTTCCACAGCATCCTCGCCCTGGACATGATCGCTCCGACCGGTCGCTACGACCGTGGCGACCTGGCCAACACCGGGCGCAATTACTGGGTCATCGAGCCGGTCTACGCCCTGTCGTACATCGACCCGAACGGGCTCAACCTCGATGCCAAGATCATGTATGACTTCAACCGCGAAAACCCGGCGACCGACTACCGCTCGGGGCAGGAATTTCATGTCGACTATGCCGTTGGCTGGGGGCTGGGCAATGGTTGGGTACTGGGCGTCGGCGGCTACTACTATCGACAGGTCACCGACGACCGCCAGAACGGCGAGACAATTGAAAACAACAAGGGGCGCTCGCTGGCCATCGGGCCGTCGATCAAATACACCAGCAAGGCGGGGTGGATTGTCACGGGGAAGTGGGAGCAGGAAACCGGCGTGCGTAACCGGGCGCAGGGCAATGCGTACTGGATGAAGCTGACCGTGCCGTTTTGAGAATGCAGTCCACGACTGTGTGAACACTGCTGAACCTCGTGGGAGCGAGCCTGCTCGCGAAAGCGGCGTATCAGACACATCAATATTGGATGTGCCGACACCTTCGCGAGCTGGCTCGCTCCCACAGGTTATTTATTTGCCGGCAGACAGCGGCGGGGTGCGCGGCGGAATCTGGCGCTTGCTGCCGGTCGATTCGAACGCCGCCGCAAAGCGCAGCAGTGCCGAGTCGTCATAGGCCCGGCCGGCAAAGGTCAGCCCGACCGGCATGCCGATGTCCGGCATGACGCCCATGGGCACGGTCACCGTGGGCACGCCCAGGTGGCGGATCGCGAGGTTGCCGTTGGCCACCCAGATACCGTTGCTCCAGGCGATATCCGCGGACGCCGGATTGACATCGGCATCCGCCGGGCCGACGTCGGCCACCGTCGGGAACAGCACCGCGTCCAGGCCCAGCCGATCCATCCATTGCTCGAGATCGATCTTGCGGGTCTTTTCAAGCCCGCGCAGTCCGTCAGGCACTGTGCTGATCCGGCCCCACGGGGTAATACCGCGTTCGGCCATCTTCACGTACTCGTCCATACCGGCCGCCAGGTCGCCCTCGCGGTTGGGCAGGGTTCCCGGGTCGTGGGGGAAAATCAGCGGACCGTTGACGTCCACCAGGCGATTCAACTTCGGATCGCCGTTGGCTTGCAGGAAGTCATCGAAGGCCCATGCCGTCAGGTCCCACAGTTCGTGATGCAAGAACTCCTTGGACACGATCCCGCGGTTGAACACGGTCGGCGCGCCAGGACGATCGCCCTCGCAGTTGGATACCAGCGGGAAATCCACTTCGAGCACTTCGGCACCGGCGGCTTCCAGGGCCTGGCGAGCGGATTGCCAAAGGCCGATCACCGAGTCACGGGTGTTGATGCGCTGACCGGTCGGGCCACCGATACCCGGTGCTTCGCTGGTGCCCGCTTCAGGGTCGGCGTTGATGTACATCTTTGGCACACCGAAGCGCTTGCCAGCGAGGGAATCGGACTTCACGGCCAGTTCCTGATAGGAGGCGGGACGCACCGAAGCAACGCTCGGAATCGGCACCCAGGGTTGCAGGCGCCACAGGTCGCCACGGGTATCCGGGTCCTCGGCCACCACCACGTCGAGAATTTCGAGCAGGTCGGCCATGGTCCTGGCGAACGGCACGACCACGTCCATGGTCGGCGTCAGCGGCCAGTTGCCACGCACCGAGATCACCCCGCGCGAAGGCGTGTAGGCGCACAAACCGTTGTTCGACGCCGGGCCGCGTCCGCTCGACCAGGTTTCTTCGGCCAGGCCGAAGGCGGCGAAACTGGCGGCGGTGGCCGTGCCGGCCCCGTTCGACGAGCCCGAAGCGAACGGAGCCGTGAGGTAGGCAGCGTTGTACGGGCTCTCGGCACGACCGTAGACCCCACGCTGCATGCCGCCATTGGCCATCGGCGGCATGTTGGTCTTGCCCAGGCAGATCGCCCCGGCGCCGCGCAGCCGTTCAATGGTGAACGCATCACGGCAGGCAATCAGGTCCTTGAAGGCGGGGCTGCCTGAAGCGGCGGTCAAGCCTTTGACCAGGTAACTGTCCTTGGCCGTGTAAGGAATGCCATCGAGCGGACCCAGCGTCTGGCCCTTGGCCCGACGGGCATCGGAAGCCTGCGCTTCCTTGAGTGCATCCGGGTTGCGGACTACCACGGCATTGAGCGCGGTCGGGGTAGCGGGGCCGTCGTAGGCGTCGATGCGGGCGAGGTAAGCCTCAACCAGCTCGACAGCCGTGGTTTGACCTGACTCGAGTGCAGTACGCAATTGGGCAATGGAAACTTCGGTGACTTCGATCATGCGGTTACCACCGGCTGCTGATGTGGAATGCGGTGAGTGTTTGCCTCACGGGGAAACTTGAGCACAGGGACATCACTTCTCTGAAAAGGGTTTTCAAGACGGTACGGGTTGCACAGCCTTACGCGGCGGCATCGGGATTTCAACCCTTGGTGTTCTATTTTGCACCAAGCCGTGGCGGACTCGATTAACAAGTAGCTGTTTTAAAAGAAAAATTGTGATCGATGGGGCTTCCCAGTTGAAGTAAAAGTTGGTAAATTTCCGCGCATTCCAGCACAGCCCGTTAAACAGGCGGTGAATCAGGAATCGAGTGCCAGGCACTCATCGCAGTATCTGCAGGGGCGTCGCCAAGCGGTAAGGCAGCAGGTTTTGATCCTGCCATGCGTTGGTTCGAATCCAGCCGCCCCTGCCATCTTCAAGAAACGCCAGTTCCGACAGGGACTGGCGTTTTTTTATGCCCGCATACTTGGCTCGGCATGCCCTCACTCCAGCCATCGTGGTTTAACGGGGCGTCTGGATCAAAAGCAAAAGCGAGGCGGCCTTAAAGCCGACCTGATTTTGGCGGATGTATTCATTTCACTGTGGGAGCGAGCCTGCTCGCGAAGGACGTCAACGATTACGCGCCCTGACTGGATGATCGCGTTGCCTGGACGCTCATCGCGAGCAGGCTCGCTCCCACAGGGGAACACGGGTATCTACAAAAATCAGGTCGGCTTTAAGGCTGCCTCGCTTTGGCTGTGGAGGTGTACGGCTCCTCCAGATCCATCCGGACACGGATATTGGCCATTTCGATCTCCTTTTGGCCTGCCTCACGCTGTGAACCGTCCAGGCTGTCAGCAAGAATCGAAACAGGCCGCTGACTCAGCTGCACCGCCTGAATCCATAACCAGAATCTTGATCATCTTTGCCCTTGGCTATTCTTTAGGCCGCTGCCGTTTACGAAAAACAAAAACCAACGAGCTGACATTGGGGAACTGATCCATGGAAACCATGAAACGCATCCTGGGCGCCACGGTTTGTGGGCTGACGCTGCTGGCCAGCGCGGTGCACGCCGAACAGCGCGAGTTGAGGGTTTATAACTGGGCGGACTACATCCTGCCGTCCGTACCTAAGGATTTCGCTGAGAAGACCGGCATCAAAGTGACCTGGGACACTTTCGACACCAACGAGTCACTGGAAGCCAAGCTGCTGACCGGCAACTCCGGATACGACCTGGTGGTGCCATCGAACCAGTTCATCGAAACCCAGATCAAGGCCGGCGTGTTCCAGAAACTCGACAAGTCGAAGCTGCCCAACTGGCAGCATCAGGACCCGGCACTGCTCAAGCTGCTCGACGCCAACGATCCCGGCAACCAATACGGCGTGCCTTACATGTACGGCACCGTGCTGATCGGCTTCAACCCGGCCAAGGTCAAGGCGGCGCTGGGCGAGAATGCGCCGGTCGATAGCTGGGATCTGGTGTTCAAGCCGGAAAACATGCAGAAGCTCAAGGCCTGTGGCGTGGCGATGCTCGACTCGCCTTCGGAAATCCTGCCGTTGGCCCTGCATTACCTGGGACTGGACCCGAACAGCCAGAAACCGGAGGACTACGAAAAAGCCAAGGCGCTGATGCTGAAGGTTCGCCCTTACGTCACCTACTTCAACTCCGCCAAGTACATGACCGACATCGCCAACGGTGACATTTGCGTGGCCATCGGTTACTCCGGCAGCTTCTACCAGTTCGGCAACCGCGCCAAAGAAGCGGGCAACGGCGTGGTGGTCGACTGGCGCTTGCCGAAGGAGGGCGCACCGATCTGGTTTGACACCTTCGCCATTCCCAAAAGCGCGAAAAACGTTGAAGAGGCCCACGAGTTTCTCAACACCTTGCTCGATCCGAAAGTCATTGCGCCGATCAGCGACTTCCTCGGTTACCCGAATGCCAACAAGGATTCGCTGGCGCTGATCAACAAGGAGATCACCGGTAACCCGAACCTGACACCGACCCCCGAGGCGCTGAAAACCCTGTATGTCGTGCAGCCGTTGCCGCAGAAGATGGAGCGGGTGCGTACGCGGGTCTGGACGGCGATCAAGTCCGATAAATAATTTCGTACTGCACCAAACCCTGTGGGAGCGGGCTTGCCCGCGATGGCTGCGCCACATTCAACTTTGATGTTGTCTGGCACATCGCTTTCGCGAGCAGGCTCGCTCCCACACTGAATGTGCGATCAGCGTCAGAAGGTCGGGGTGTACTTCACGCTGAACATCACATTGCGCGGATCACCGAAGTTGTTGTTGCCATTGGTTTGGCTGTATCCGGCGGTGTAGTAATGCTTGTCGAACAGGTTGTTGGCATTCAATGCCAGTCCGATCTCCGGTGTCAGCTGGTAGCCGACACGGGCACTCCAAACAGTGTAACCCGGTACCTCGAAGCTGTTGTCGTAGGCCAGCGTCTGGCTTTGGGTGGTGAAGCCCAGGCCGGTGCTGACACGGTTCCAGTCGCCACTGAACTGGTAATCGCTCCAGACCCGCAGCATATGTTTAGGCGTCCATGTGCTGAAGACTTTGCCTTCGTTGTCTGGGTCCTTGAGGTACTTGGTCGTGTTGTAGGTGTAACCGGCAAACAGTTGCAGGCCGGTGAGTACTTCGCCGCTGATCTCTGCGTCGATCCCCTGGCTGCGGACTTTCCCCGCTGCCGTCGAGCAGTACCAGCCGTCGCACGCAAAGCCCGAAGCCAGGTCGTTGAGGGCACGGTTTTCCTGGTTATAACGGAACACGGCCAGGGAGGTGTTGACCCGGCCATCCATCAGCTCGCCCTTGAGGCCGACTTCGTAGTTGCTACCGCTTACCGGTTTGAGCACAGAACCGCTCGCGTCGCGCACGGTTTGTGGCTCGAACACATCGGTGTAGCTGGCATAGACCGCCCATTCGCGGTTCAGGTCATAGATGATGCCGGCGTAGGGTGTGACTTCCCCGGTTTCATTCGCGGTGCTTTCAGGGTTGGGGGTGGCAACGTCGCTGAACGCGGCCTGGGTCCACGATTTGTAGCTGTAGTCGTACCAGCTGACCCGTGAACCGAGCACCAATGTCAGCGGTTCGATCGGCTTGACACGCCAGCTGCCATACAGGCCTTTCTGGCGAATGTCGTATTTGCTCGGTGTACCTCGGCCACCGGCGGTATTGATCAAACTGTCGTAGCTGATTTCGGGACGGTTGTGATTAATGCCGAAGAGGGTGTCGGTGCTGTCATTGAAGGTTCGGGCGAAGCGGTCGTCCGACGTCAACTTTTCATAGTTGCCACCCACCATGACTTCATGCTGCATGGACAGGGCGTCGAAGTGGCCGATGAGATTCATGTCCAGACCGATTTTGGTCGAATCGAAATCCGTCACGAAATCGGCGTACTGCACGCCGCTGCCATCGGGTTCCAGGCCATCGTCGATACTTTGCACGCGCTGGTTTTTCGCCTTGTTGTCTTCCGTCATGCGCACTGCGCCGACCTTGAATGCCCAGTCGTCGTTGAAGCGATGCTCCAGATCGGTGTAGACGGTGGTGACATCGATGTCCGAGTGGTTCCAGCGCGCGCCAGTGTAAGTTGAGCGCGACAGGTCGACGGTTTTGCCATTGGCGTAGCGTGGCAAGCCGCGGATCATGGGTCGTGACTCGCCATCGGAGTGGCTGACTGCCAGGCCTAGCGTGGTGTCCTCGCGCAGATCAAAGTCCAGCGCGCCGTAGAGCGAGTGAGTCTTGCTCCACTCATAGTCGATGAAGGAGTCGCTCTGATCTTCGTCGGCCACGAAACGCCCACGTATCGTGCCGCTGTGGTTCAGCGGTCCGCCAGCGTCCAGTTGCAGGCCGTAGTGATCCCAGGAACCGGCCTTGCCGGTGATGGTCACGGTCGGTGTGCTCTGGCCGCGCTTGCGCACCAGGTTGATGGCGCCGCCGGGGCTGCCGGTGCCTTGAAGCAGGCCGGACGCACCACGCAATACTTCCATGCGATCGAAGAAAATCAGGTCCTGGGTGGCCCAGTTGCCCAGTGCATAGGAGTTACGCAGAATCGGCACACCGTCGTACTGCCAGTCATCAATCTGGAAGCCGCGGGAGGTCAGGACCATGCCCTTGCCCACGCCTTGAACGCCGACCAGCCCGGTGGTCTTGTTGGCCGCATCCTTGAGGTCGGTCAGGTCTTGATCGTCCATTTGTTTGCGGGTCATCACGGTGATCGACTGCGGAATTTCCTTGAGCGTGTGGGTGCCCTTGCCGATGGTCACCGCCCGTGCGGCATAGGAACCCGAGCCTTCGGTGGTGGCGTCGGCGCTGCGCTCGACGATGTTGGTCGCGCCCAATTGCAGCGCCGTGCTGCTGCTCGCGGCGGGCTCGACGCTGAAGTTGCCCTGTTCGGTCACTCGCAACTGCAGGCCGCTGCCTGACAGTGCCGTTCGCATGGCCTGCTCAGGTGACATCTGGCCGATGACGGCAGGCGCCTGTTTGCCCTGCACCAGTGATGGCTCCAGCGAGACGATCTGCCCGCTCTGGCTGGCGATCGCGTTCAGCGTGCTGGCCAGGGGGCCGGCGGGCAGATTGAAGGGCAGGGTCTGGGCCTGTACCAGGCCAGGACCTGCCAGGCTTGCCAGGGCAACGGCTACGGAAAGCGAGTGGGACCACGGGTTGAACACAGCATTCTCCTGAAGGTGTAAGTGTCAGGAGATAGGTGGGTTGAGAATTGAAAACCAGACACGAATAAGAGTTATTTTCAAAAAAAAGTTATTGTCTGGATGATTTTTCACGGATCAGCGTCAGCCAAGGGCTGTAGTGGTCCACCCGGATCGGCAGGGTTTCAGCCAGGGCGTTGAAGGCACGGTCGGGCTCGTTGAGCGGAAACACGCCCTGGACCCGCAAGTCGCGAATCTCGGGTGATACGCGGACAAATCCACGGCTGTAGGGCCGCAGGGCGTTGACGACCTTTTCCAGTGGTTCGTCCAGAACGTTGAGTCGTCCGCTGAGCCAGTCGGCACGATAGCGCTGATCACCGGCGACAGGTTCGATGCGCCGCGCGTAGAGCAGGGCGGATTCTCCCTCCCGCACGTTTCGCCGGGTGCCATCGAAGAGACTGGCCTGGACTGAATGCTCCAGCACCACCACGCGACTGGCGTCCTGTTCCTGGGCGACCAGGAAGCGTGTGCCCAACGCCCGCACTTCGCCTTGTGCGGTGCGCACGCGCAAGGGACGCTGAGGATCGGCCGCCACCTGAATGACCAGTTCGCCATGACGCAGGATGATCAACCGCTGTTGGTCGTCGAACTGCAGATCCACCGCACTGTCGGCGTTGAGGCTCAAGCGACTGCCGTCCGCCAGGTTGAACTCCTTGCGCTGCCCGCGCCCGGTGTGCAGATCAGCGAACAAGGAATCGCCCAGCGGGCTGCGCGCACCCAGCCATAATCCGCCACCGATCAGGCCCAGGCCGGCGATCACACGCAGGGCATCACGCCGTGAACGATGAGGCTGCAATAGCAGTTGGCGGGCATGTTCGGTCTGGCCGGGCAAACGTCGATCAAGGGCACGCACCGTATTGAACGAGCCACCCAGACGCTCCTGTAATTGTGCCCAGGCCTGGGCGTGTGCAGGGTCCATGCTCAGCCAGGCATTGAAACGTTCCTGTAGCGCGGCCGTGGGTGTATCGGCGCGCAGGCGCACCATCCAGTCGATGGCCTGCTCGCTGACAGGATCGAGGCGCGGCTTGCTCATGATGCCGACTCGCTCAAATAGCACTGGCGCAACGCTTGTTTCATGTAGCGGCTGACGGTGCGTTCCGACAGGCCCAGCTTGTCTGCGATCGCCACGTAACTCAGACCGTCCAGCTGGCTATAGAGGAAAGTTGCCTTGACCACCATGGGCAAGCCATCCAGCGCGCGGTCAATGGCCACCAGGGCTTCGATCAGCAACAGTTGTTCTTCCGGCGAGGGCGCCAGCATCTCGGGCAGGGTGGACAGACGTTCCAGATAAGCCAGTTCCAGCTTGCGCCGGCGATAGCGGTCGAAAACAAGCCTTCGGGCGATGGTCGAGAGGTAGGCGCGAGGCTGTTCGATGCTGTCGGGATCGACGCGGGCCATCAACATCTGGCAAAAGGTATCGGCGGCGGTGTCCTCGGCGTCCGCGTGATTGTGCAGCCGCCGCTGAATATATTGCAGCAGCCAACGGTGGTGGTCGCTGAAAAAATAGCTCAGCTTGCGGGTCGAAGGAGGTTGCACCGGTCGTCTTTCCAGATGTTAGTGTAAATCGTTCTCAATACTACCTGTGTGATGAGAGGCGCCGCAATCTTTGGCTGCGTGGAATCTGGATGATGCGACGGAGGTGCCTGTAGGAGCAGCCGGTCGACGCTCGATTGCTCGCGATGGTCGTCAACGATAATGCGTGCTAACTGTCTAAACGCGGTGCTTTCGAGTCCATCGCGAGCAAGCTCGCTCCTACAGGTGTTCATTTATCGGCATTCGTCGTGCGAATGAGGTTGTTGCGCAATGCCACGACAGCCTTCTGCATCAGCACGAAGTCATCGGGATCAAGGCCGGTCTGCGGGAAGCCGTCTTCGGTCAGGCCTTCGCGCAGCTTTCGGCCTTCTTTGGTCAGGCTGATGCGCACTTGGCGTTCATCTTCCGGGTCGCGCTGGCGCAGCAGATACCCCATCGCCTCAAGCTTTTTCAGGATCGGCGTCAGGGTGTTGGATTCGAGAAACAGTTTTTCACCGAGGCTGCCAACGGTCTGGTTGTCTTCCTCCCACAGCGCAACCAGGGTGATGTATTGCGTGTAGGTCAGGCCGAGCCGTTCGAGCATCGGCTTGTAGGCCTTGCCGAAGGCGAGGTTGGTGGAATAGACCGCAAAACACAGGAAGTCGGAAAGCTTGAGATCCAGGGCGGATGGCTTGTCGGTGGTTTTCATGGGTGATCTCTTTGGCCGATCTTGACAGGCTGAAACTATACGTCGGATGCGATGGAGTCGGAAGTGCTCGACCCCGTCGGTCGCCTCAAGCCGCGTAAAGGCCGACGGCCGGTTCACCAGGGAAATACCTGGCAAACCGACCGTAGGGTGCGTTACGCGGTGACGACATTCAGGGTGACGTCGATGTTGCCGCGGGTTGCCTTGGAGTACGGGCAGATGGTGTCCGCCTTGTGCGCCAGTTCGGTGGCGACGCCATGGTCCAGGCCAGGTGCACGCAAGGTCAGGCGAGCCTGGAGGAAGTACTCCGCACCGGTCTGACCCAGATCGACTTCGATATCGACCGCCAGATCCGCCGGCAGTGTCACCTTCGCTTGCTGGGCGGCCAGACCCACGGCGGCGATGTAGCAGGCCGACCATGCGCCAGCGAACAGTTGCTCGGCTTTCGGGTGCGGCTGGACGCCGCTGAACACGTGTGCCGGAGTGGCGCTGCCGGGTGACGAAAGTTCGATGTCGAGGCTGCCGTTATGGCCGCGCGAGGTGGTGCCGGCGCTGCTGTGGGTGGTATGGGTTTTGCCGCTGGCCAGTACTTTTTCGATTTTGCTCATGATAATTCCCTCGGGTTAACAGTCTGGATTGTTCGTGTGCGCTTGCATCGCATGCGATATTAATGCCGCAACAAAACATTTACGCCGTGATTACGTTCAGGGCAACGTCGATATTGCCGCGTGTTGCTTTGGAGTAAGGGCAGATGGAATCGGCGATGTGCGCCAACTCGGTCGCGACATCCTGTGCCAGCCCCGGCACACGCAGGGTCAGTCGGGCCTGAAGGAAGTAGGCCGGACCAGTCTGGCCCAGGTCGACTTCGATGTCGACGGCCAGATCAGCTGGCAAGACGATGTTGCGTTCCTGGGCCACCAGACCGACCGCGGCGGTGTAGCAGGCCGACCAGGCACCGGCGAACAGTTGTTCGGCTTTCGGGTGTGGCTGGGTGGCGGCGAACACGTGATCCGGCTTGGCGGAACCGGGCGACGACAGCTCGATGTCGAGGTTGCCGTTATGGCCGCGCAAGGTGTTGTCAGCGCTGCTGAGGGTGGTGTGGGTCTTGCCGGTGGCCAGGACTTTTTCGATCTTGCTCATGGTTGAATCCTCGTTGGTGCAATCAGGTTTGATTTAGTGTCGTGTGCGTTTAGATCGCATCCGATGGAAGTGATACTCCCGCAGAACCCAATCGACGTCAAGGGGTATTTTTATGTCTTGGCGACGAATGGTCGGAGGCGGGTGCGTAACGGCCTGCTGGCGATCCAAATGTGGGAGCGAGCCTGCTCGCGAAAGCGGCAGGTCAGTCAATGGGGAGGTTGGATGTGATGGCCTCTTCGCGAGCAGGCTCGCTCCGACCGGTAATCGGGGAACTCAACCGCTGCAGCTCCCGCTGCACAAAATCGGCAAACAGCTTGATCCGGATCGGCGTCAGCGTGCCAAAAGCGTGCAGCGAATGAATCGCCCGGGTTGGCAGCGGGTGATCGGCCAGTACCTGTCTCAAGGCACCTGAGTCCAGGTCTTGCTGCACCGTGCATTTCATCAGGTAGGCCACCCCCATGCCGCCGAGTACGGCGGCGCGAAGGCCGAACCCCGAGTCCAGGCCAATGCGGCCACGCGGGACCAGGGTTTCACCGTTGGCAAAAACGATGGGCAGGGTCTGGCCGTTCAACTGATAGCGCACGAAGGGCAGGGCACGCAGGGATTCGATGGAGGTCGGATTCCCCCATTCTTCGATGAACGCCGGGGACGCCACCAGCGCCATGTCGAGTTGGGCGAGGGTGCGGCTTTTCAAGTCGCTGTCGGTGAGGGTGCCGACGCGGAAAATCACGTCGTAACCTTCGCGAATCAGCTCCACACGGTGATCGAGCAAGGTCAGGTCCAGCTCCAGGTCGGGGTGATCGGCGAGGAATACCGAGCTGATCCGCGGCATCAGCAATCGCCCGAGTTCGCTGGGCATGCTGACCCGCAGGTGACCGCGCGCATCGCCGCTGTCCCGCAGGGCGTCGGCGGAGTCATCGATGGCTTGCAGTAGCGGTGCGACGCGCTCGAAAAAGGCCTTGCCCTCGGGCGTCAGGCTGAGCATTCGCGTGGAGCGACGGAACAGCTTTGCCTTGAGCTCCGTTTCCAGCCGGGCAATGCTTTTGGAGATGGCCGAAGGTGTGGTCCCGGCGTTGCGCGCGGCAGCGCTGAACGAGCCGGCTTCGACGGCACGGACGAAGGCAATCAGGCTGGCGGATTGATTCAACAGACTCGACATCTTGTGACTCCGCAGCACAACAGATGTGCCTTTTGCTGGACTGGTTGGCTGGATGCGCGCGCCATGATACTGCGCTTCTTCAACAAGCGGAGTCAGCAAATGCAACGTCTTCAAGGTAAGGTCGCGGTGATCACCGGCGGCAACAGCGGTATCGGTTTGGCCTCGGCGTGCCTGTTTGCCAAAGAGGGCGCGCAAGTGATTGTCACGGCCCGTCGGCAATCGGTACTGGACGACGCCGTTCGCCAGATCGGTCATGGCGCCATCGGCATCAAGGGCGATGTCGCCAGTCTTGAGCATCATGCCGAGGTGGCCGCGCAAGTCCGCGAGCGATTCGGGGCGCTGGATATCTACATGGCCAACGCCGGGGTCGTCACCTCGACGCCTTCGCAGCAGGTCACGCCAGAACAGTTCGACGCGCAATTCAACATCAATACCCGTGGCGTGTTCTTCGGCGTGCAATCGATCGTGCCGTTGTTGCGTGACGGCGGCAGCATCATTTTGACCAGCTCCCTGGCCGCAACAAAAGTGTTCGAGGGGCATGCTGTGTATGCAGGGTCCAAAGCGGCCATCGCGGCATTTGCGCGCAATTGGGCGCTGGAACTGCGAGCGCGGCGGATACGCGTCAATGTGCTGAGCCCGGGCCCGGTCGACACGGCGATCATCGGCAAACTGGGGGTTTCAGAGGAACAGCGTCCAGGCTTCATGCAGATGCTGGCGGACATGATTCCCGCCGGTCGCGTGGGTGAGGCCGATGAGTTGGCGCAAGCGGCGCTCTACTTGGCGTCCAGCGACAGCTCATACGTCAACGGCATCGAGTTGCACGTGGACGGTGGCATGTCGCTGGTCTGAGATCGTAGCTAGAAGGTGCAGACAGACTCCGAAAAAACCACCCGCCCGAACTGCGCATTGGCGTCCAGCGGTGTGATGGCCAACAGTTGGTCCAGGCGGACCTCCTGCTGGCCGTCAGCCGTTTCCAGGCAGAGAAATTCTTCCTTGCTGCTGGCGGTTCGGGTGGTCAGCGCCTTGGCTTGCAAGCGCGCGCCATCCTTCAATTCCACATCCAGTCGGTAACCGCGCAGACAGGCGATTTCCAGATAGTCATGCAGGTCGCAGTTCAAGGGCTGATAGGTGTTCATGGCTTTACTCCCGGCAGCCTTGCAGTTTGAGGATGAAGTAACCCTGCTCGGCGATCGCCGCGGCCACTTGTGGATTGGACGGTTCGACGTGGCAGAACTGGCAGCGGTCCTGGGCAATATCCTGATCCTGAACGCCTTGTTCATCAAGGAAACGACGCGCATAGGTTTTCGCCAGTTCGGGATTGTTATCCTCGATCAACACATCGAAGTGCAGGTAGCGGCCGTCTTTGGTGCGTACGTGGGTATCGAAGACCTTGATGCTCATCATTTGCTCTCCTTCAGTTTCCAGGTGCCCGGCAGCGACAGATCGCCCGAGGCAATGTCATAGACGCTGCTGACGCACAGCAACGGGTTGTGCAGGTCGGCATTGACCTTCAGTGCAGCGGTGACGCCGTCGTAATTAAAGCTTTCCGGGAACCCGACCGCCGCCAGCGGCACCCGGATTTTCGCCGCGTTTTTCTCGATGCTCAGATCGTAGCCGGGGGAGTCGATGTAGATGGGCGCACCCGGCCAGGTCGCCGGCAATTTGGGCTTGGCATCCTTGGGAATGTCGCGGACTTTCAAACCGCCAGGCCCGCAGCTTTCATCCTTGGTCAGCACCACCCAGTGGGCGTGCCACAGACCGCCATCGTTGTCTTTCTTGCCGTCCTTGTTTTCATCCAGTTGCGGGGTGTCATCGAAGTCCGGGTGCGATGTCAGCGCCAGGGCGAGGATGCCGGACTGGGCCTCAAAGCCGACGGCGGAACTGTCGAGGCTGGTCGGCCAGACATAGCTGTACACCTCGGCGCCGGCGAACGAGCCTTTGGCAGTCGGCACGCGACTGCCGGCCTTGCCGTCGACCAGTTGCTCGAACACCAGGTCGTTGCCTTCCTTGGAGACTCGGGTATTGACCAGGTCGAACGCTGCGTCGGTCTTGCCTTTGTCGCTTTGGATGCCTTGCGAATCATGAGCCCAGGCTTGTGACGCCAGCAGGGCGCCAAGGCTCAATGCCAGTGCGGTTTTCATGGGTGCCTCCCTTTCAAATTTGGCTGGATAACTGTTTCGAATCGACACCATAAAGCCTACGGCAAGGCATGCTTTTGTCAATATGGTTTTTATCCGATACTATTTATCAACATTTTTAATCAGGAATGGCCCCCGTGTTGTTTGATCTGCTGGAAAGGTTGTCGAGCCTGACGCGCGTCTGGTTTCGCGAGCACCCGCTACTGACGGACCTGCAACCGATTCAGTTGAGTGCGCTGATGTACCTGGGCCGCTGCAATCGCTACTCCGATACACCCTTGGCGGTGACCGAGTATCTGGGGCTGACCAAAGGTACGGTGTCGCAATCGCTCAAGGCCCTGGAAAGCAAAGGTCTGTTGATCAAGCGGCCGGATGCCCGGGACAAACGCAGCGTGCACCTGATGCTGACGCCACCGGCCCAGGCGTTGCTGGACGCCGTGACGCCACCGGATTTTCTGGTGGCCGCCGCCGGGCGCATGGGGGCTGATGCGGTGGTGCTGGAAGGGTTGTTGCTGGAGCTGCTGCGCAATATTCAACAGGGGGAAGACGTGCCGGGCTTCGGCTTATGCCGAACCTGCCGTTTCCATCAGACCGTGGCGGGCGGGGCGTTTTGTGGATTGACCCAGGAGTCGCTGGAGCCACGGGAAATCGAGCTGATTTGTCGGGAGCATCAAACTCCTGATCCCGCGTAAGCAGTAAGAATTTCCGCTGTTTTCAATGGCCTCTTCGCGGGCAAGCCCGCTCCCACAGGTTATGTGTCGACCACAAAATTTGTGAACGGAAAAAACTGTGGGAGCTGGCTTGCCAGCGATGGGGTCAGCACAAGCACAGAAAGTCTGAGATAGACTCACAGCGACTATTCGACTCTGGAGCGTCGCCATGGCAAGCCTGCAATGGACTCGCTGATCACCGCCGCCGCCCAGGCGCTGGCCGCCGGTGATCCCCTTGGCGCGCTCGATCGGATTGCCTTGCGCGAAGACGCCCCCGCGCTGGCGCTGCGCGGGATCGCCATGGCGCAACTGGGGGATCTGGTGCGGGCCAAGGTGCTGGTGCGCCGGGCCGCGCGGGCGTTCGGGCCGAAAGAGGCGGTAGCCCGGGCGCGATGCGTTGTCGCCGAAGCCGAAATCGCATTGGCGTCCCGGGACCTTGGCTGGCCCGTGAAAGCACTCGATGCCGCGCGGCTCACGCTGGAGGCTCATGACGACTGGGTCAACGCTGCCCATGCGCGGTATCTGGAGATCCGCCGCCTGGTGCTCATCGGGCAGCTGGATGAGGCGCAGGAAAAACTCACCCGACTTGACCCCGCCACCCTGCCGCCACCCTTGCGAGCCACCCATGAACTGGTGACAGCAGGGATCGCCATGCGGCACCTGCATTCACACACGGCGCGTGCGGCCCTCGTCAGGGCTGAACTCGCCGCGCGGCAATCCGCCATCCCGGCGCTGGAGGCGGAAGTCGCCAGTGCCGTTCGGCTGCTCGACAGTCCCGCCGCACGCTTGCTGGCCCAGGGTGAAGAACGGACATTGTTGCTCGACGAAGTAGAAGCGCTTCTCGCCTCGACATCGCTGGTGGTGGACGCCTGTCGATACGTTGTGCGTGGCGCGGGCATGTCGGTGTCGTTATCGACGCGGCCGATCCTGTTCACCCTCGCGCGAACATTGGCCGAAGCCTGGCCGGACGATGTGCCGCGGGAAATCCTGATCACCCGGGCTTTTCACCTGAAACTCAGCGATGAATCCCATCGCGCCCGGTTGCGGGTCGAAATCGGTCGACTGCGTGCGGCGCTCAAACCCCTGGCCGGTGTGATTGCCACCAAACGCGGCTTTGCACTGGTCCCACAGGTTTCAGCCGAGGTTGTGCTGCTCATACCACCGGTTGAGGAAAAACATGCAGCGCTGTTCGCCTTGCTCAACGACGGTGAAGCATGGTCGAGCTCGGCGCTGTCGCTGGCGTTGGGTATCAGTCAGCGCACTGCGCAGCGCATGCTCGATACGTTGGCAGAGGCGGGCAAGGTGCAGTCGTTCGGGCAGGGACGGGCACGACGCTGGCTGACCCCGCCGGTGCCGGGTTTCGCGACGACCTTGTTACTCCCGGTTCCGCTGCCCGGTGGCTAGGATGAACGCCACCAACCCCTTTCGAGGAACCGCGAAATGAAACAGTCAGCAGCCGAAATTCTCCGCGAGTATGGCCCCTTTGAAGGCGTCGAAACCGTGCACGGCCTTACCTGGGACGGGCACCAGGTATGGTTCGCCGCCACCGACAAGCTCCAGGCCCTGGACCCCGACAGCGGCCGCACGTTGCGCTCGATCGATGTCGCCGCCCACGCCGGCACTGCCTTCGATGGCAAGCATCTGTACCAGATCGCAGAGGACCGTATCCAGAAAATTGACCCCCAGACCGGCCGCGTACTCTCCACCATCCCGGCTCCCGGTGGTGGCAACGATTCGGGCCTGACCTGGGCCGAAGGCACGCTCTGGGTCGGGCAGTACCGCGAACGCAAAATCCACCAGATCGACCCCGAGAGTGGCGCGATCCTGCGCACCCTCGAATCCAACCGCTTTGTCACCGGTGTGACCTGGGTCGAGGGTGCGCTGTGGCATGGCACGTGGGAAGGCGATGAAGGCGAACTGCGCCGGATCGATTCGAACACCGGCGAGGTGCTGGAAAGCCTGAAGATGCCGGCCGGTATCGGCGTTTCGGGGCTTGAGTCTGATGGTGGCGAGCGGTTTTTCTGTGGCGGTGGCAACAGTGGGCGGGTGAGGGTGGTGCGTCGTCCCTCATAACGCACCTGGCGGTGGTTGGATGTTTAACAACGTCCAACCATCAGGCGATTCTTCCGCCATGGCTCCAAGAGGTTTCCCGCCTGCACACAGGAACTGTCCGGTTTTAGCAAGGAAAGGGGACAGATCTATTTATGCCGGACTCACCGCGCGAATGCGGGACAAATCTGCTTTGCGATTAAATAGATCTGTCCTCTTTTTTCTTTTTTTACTGGGACAAACCACGTTTTTTCCTGGATGAAAAACATGGCCTGTCCCACCTGTCCTAAATCCAGATGTCATTCTCTGCGGTTTTATCTCCTGCCTCATCGCCTGTATTCAATACACCGCTAGGCTCGATCAGCAACAACTTCACCTCGCGTTCCGCGTACGGTTTGTGCTCTGTGCCCTTAGGCACTACATACATTTCACCTTGCTCGATCAGCACCGCTCCATCCCTGAAATCAATGCGAAGCTGTCCTTCCAATACGATAAAAGCTTCATCCGTGTCAGCATGGCAATGCCAGATGAAATCTCCTTCGAGCTTCACAATTTTGAACTGGTAGTCGTTCATTTTTGCGATGACTTTGGGTGCCCATTGTTCACTGAAGAGGGCGTATTTCTTCGAGAAGTTGATTGCAGAGTAGTGCGCCACAACGGATGTATCAGGCATTTGAGTCTCTCAAGTTATCAAGAAATCGAAACCTGACCTTAAGCGGGAAGCGAAGCGGCGTATTGCACGATTGTGCAGGTCAAGGACGGCAGTCTGGTCAAAACTGTTTCAGACGCGTCAGCCAGCGTCCAGGCGGCACGCCATAGGTCTGGATAAACTGACGAGTCAAATGGCTTTGGTCGAAGAATCCCGTCGATAGGGCTGTTTCTGCCAACGGATAGCCCGACTTCAGCAGGACCCTGGCGAGATCAAGTCGTCGCTGAGTCATGTACCGATAGGGGCTCGTACCGTACAGCGCACGGAAGTCTCTGCTGAGGCTCCACCGATCCCGACCACTCGCCTGTGACAGTTCATCCAGTGTTACCACACGATCCAGCGCAGAATGAATAAACGCCCGTGCCCGCTCCGCAGCGACAAAGTCCAGTGCCTTGCGGGCCACCCTCCGCCCTGATACCTGATCCAGCGCCTGCGCCAGGTCATAAAGCACGTCGTCTTCCTCAAGCGGCTCCATCGCGGAGTCCAGGTTGCACAACAACGCCCGAGTAGCGCGATACAAACGAGGGTCATCAGATAACCCCCCTTCAATAAACGGCAGCGGCTTGCCACCCAATATCTGCTGAATCAAAGCGGGCTGGATGTACACCATCCGATAACGAAACCCTTCCTCAGTACCTGCTTGACCGTCATGCACCTCATCAGGATGCAGCACCAGGATATTGCCAGGCAGACTGTGACGTTGGCAGCGACGGTACTGGAAGCTTTGCACGCCGGACAGGGTTGTGCCGATGGCATAAGTGTCGTGACGGTGGGGGGTGAAGCCATGCCCGTTAAAGAAAGCTTCGATGCGTTCCATTTTTTGGAGTTCGGGCGAGTATTTGACCCAGTCGCCAGCAGGAATGTGATCCGACATAGTGCAGCACCAAGGCGATGATGGTTACACAGTACCAGACTCCACAAATGCCTTCAGGCACTCGGGTTCAGACCAATGACCGCAACAACACCGTCGTCAGCATCACCACGCCAGGAGTGAGTTGCTAGCCCATGGATCGATGTTATCCTTCGCAAATAGCGTGATAAACAGTGTAAGTATGAGGCGTATGAACACGAATCGTGATCAATTTCCTTTGCCTGAAGACCTCAAGGTTTTCCTCACCGTGGTGCGTAAAAATGGCTTCGCCAGCGCCGCTGAAGAGCTGGGCTACTCGCCGGCCTACATCAGCAAACGCATTTCCGTGCTGGAAACCACGCTGTCGACACGGCTGTTGCACCGCACCACCCGGCGTATTGCACTGACCGACGACGGCGAACGGGTGCGGGTGTGGGCCGAGAAACTGCTGGGCGACTTTGACGATTTTGTCGGTGAAATTTCCGAGGCCCGGCAGCAGCCCATGGGCTCGTTGCACATCTGCAGCAGCTTTGGTTTTGGCCGTAATCATGTCGCCCCGGCCATCTGCAAGTTGTCGCAGACCTACCCGAAACTGGAGATTCGCCTCGATGTGTTCGATCGGGTGGTGGATATCGTTGGCGAGGGGTTCGACCTGGAGATTCGTGTCGGCGATGACCTGCCGGGTCAGCACCTGGGTCGCAAGCTGGTGAGCAATCGGCGCGTGCTGTGTGCGACGCCGGAGTATCTGGCGCGGCGCGGAATGCCACACTCGCTGGCGGACTTGAAAGACCATGATTGCCTGGTGTTGAAAGAGCGCAACTATGCTTTCGGCGTGTGGAACCTGACCCGGAATGGGCAAGAGGAATCGGTGCGTGTCAGCGGCCCGTTGTCCTCCAACAGCGGCGAGATCGTTCTGGAGTGGGCCTTGAGCGGCGGCGGGATCCTGCTGCGTTCGATGTGGGACGTCAAACCGATGCTGGAGCAGGGGCGACTGGTGCAAGTGCTGCATGACTACACCCAGAGCGCCAATGTCTGGGCGGTCTATCCGACCCGGCTTAGCCAGTCGGCGAAATTGCGGGTTTGCGTCGAGTTTCTGGAAGATTACTTTCGCGATCTGTCAGTCGAATGAATAGCCCTCTGTGGGAGCGAGCCTGCTCGCGAAAGCGGTGTATCAGGCGGCATTAACGTCGACTGATACAGCCTGTTCGCGAGCAGGCTCGCTCCCACAGGTACAGCGTACTTCCGTCAGGCTAGCCAGGGGTTGTCCGCCAGATGCTGCACCTCAAAACGGCGAATCTGCTCGGCACGCTGCAGCGTCGTGCCGATGGCATCCAACCCCGATAGCAGCGATTGCTTGCGCAGCTGATCAATCTCGAACGGGATCACGCTGCTGTCAGCCAGCGCGATGGTTTGCTCCGGCAGGTTGACGCTGATCCGCGCCGTCGCTGCGACGCTGGTCACCTCGGCAATCTGCTTCAGTTGAGCCTCGCAAAGCTGGATCGCCAACACCCCGTTGCGCTGGCAGTTGTCATAGAAAATTCCGGCGAAACTCGTGCCGATCAAGGCCCGGATGCCCACTTGCTTCAAGCCCCAGACTGCGTGCTCGCGACTGGAGCCGCAGCCGAAGTTGGGGCCGACGACCAGAAAGGCTGCATCGTTCCAGGCGGGTTGGTTGAGGATGAACTCAGGATTGGGCTCGCCCGATTGCAGGAAGCGCAGATCGAAGAACAATCCCTGGTCCAGCCCCTGGCGATCGATGCCCTTGAGAAACTGCTTGGGCATGATCACATCGGTGTCGATGTTGGCTGCCAGCAGTGGCGCGGCACTGCCGCTGACCGTAGTGAAAGGTTGCATGGTTCAAGCCTCCAGAGCGAATGAGCGGACGTCGGTCAAATGCCCGGTGATCGCGGCGGCCGCGACCATCGCCGGGCTCATCAGGTGCGTGCGCGCACCGGCACCCTGACGGCCTTCAAAGTTGCGATTGGTACTGGAGGCGCAGCGGTCGCCCGGCGCGAGTACATCGTCATTCATGGCCAGGCACATCGAGCAACCGGATTGCCGCCACTCGAAACCGGCATCGAGGAAGACCTGCGCCAGCCCCTCGCTTTCAGCCTGATTGCGAACCAGTGTCGAGCCGGGAACGATCATCGCCCGTACATGAGCGGCCACGCGTTTGCCACGTACGACACGGGCGACGTCACGCAGATCCTCGATGCGCGCGTTGGTGCAGGAACCGATGAAGGCATGGCTGATCATCACGTCGGTCAGGGGCATGCCGGGCTTCAGGCCCATGTAGTCGAGGGCGCGCTGTATGCCCTGGCGCAGGATCAGGTCCGGCTGGCTGGCGGGGTCCGGGACACGGCTACCGACCGGTGCGGCCTGATCGGGGCTGGTGCCCCAGGTGACCATGGGCTCCAAGGCACTGACATCAAGGGTCACCTCGCGATCGAACAGGGCGCCTTCATCACTATGAAGACCTCTCCATGTGGCGACAGCCTGTTCCCACAACTCGTCCCGGGGCGCGCGTGGTTTGTTTTGCAGGTAGGCAAACACCTTGTCATCCGGCGCCATGAACGCACCCCGGGCGCCAGCCTCGACGGCCATGTTGCAAATGGTCATGCGCGCTTCCACGCTGAGTTCGGCGATCGCTGGACCTGCGAATTCAATCGCATAACCCGTGGCCCCCGAGGCTCCGATTTTTTCGATCAGGGCCATGATGATGTCCTTGGACGTCAGCCCGCTGCCGAGCAAGCCGTTGACTGTCACGCGCATCGTCTTCAGGCGTTTGTAGACCAGGGTTTGCGAGGCCAGCAGGTGTTCGATTTCAGAGGTGCCGATACCAAACCCGAACGCACCCAGGGCGCCGTAGGTGGTGGTGTGGCTGTCGCCGGCAGCGACGACCATGCCTGGCAGGATAAAACCTTGTTCCGGGGCCACCACATGTTCGATCCCCTGGCGTTTATCCAGCACGTCGAACAACTCGATGCCGAAATCACGGCAGTTTTCTTCGAAGTACGAAACCTGACGTGCACCCCCGGCATCCGCCATCGTGGCAATGCGTGTCGGGGTCGTGGGGTTCACATGGTCGACCACGGCCAGCGTCGCGCCCGGACGCCAGACGCAGCGCCCCGACTCGCGCAGACCGCTGAAGGCCTGCGGACTGGTGTATTCGTTGGCGACCTGGCGATCGACGTACAACAGCACATGGCCCTGGTCGTCGAGTTCGCAAACGGTGTGACTGTCGATGTGCTTCTGGTAGAGCGTTCTTGGACGGGTCATGGAATGGGCTCGTTAATCGGTCTTGTGCGAGATCACGGGTTCTGACGCATGGATAGAATATTCGTCGCGGATCTTGCATCAAGGGTCATAAAGTGAATGCTTTGCGCACGATTTGTGAATAATCGCCAAGTCACTCACGCGACCATCCATGGCCGGAAATGGAGTTGGCGGTCCCGAGCATGTCGCACAGCGGCAACCCATTGCGTGGACTGGATCAATACCGGCCATTCAGGCCATTCAATTCGCGACAGAAAACATTCCTGTTAACGACCACCTCAATTCACGCACGTAAATCCAAGCCCCTGTTTTTCAAGGGTTTGAGCGATTTTGCACGTGTGTTCTTACAGTATTTTCTGTGTATACATAAAAAATACAAAGCATTGACGGTACCCGAAACCCGTGCGAATCTGATTTCAACACGATGACATAAGCGCTGATTTGCCTGCCCTGGAGGTCTTTTGTGAAAAACGGCAAGAGCACTCTTTACGACGACCTCAAGCGTCAGATCCTCACCATGGAACTGGACCCAGACGAGGCGCTGGACGAGGTGGCGATCAGCGAACGCTACGGTCTCTCACGCACCCCGGTGCGCGAGGTGTTCCGGCGCCTGGCCGGTGAGGGCTACATCGATATCCGGGAAAACCGGGGCGCGCGGGTGATTCCGATGAACCATTCGACGTTGCGCAACTTCTTCCTGGTCGCACCGATGGTCTACGCGGCGATCGGTCGCCTGGCAGTGCAAAACTTCAAGGCCCACCAACTGGTCGACCTCAAGGAAACCCAGCGCCGTTTCCGCGCTGCGACGGTGTCCCGCGATGCGCTGATGATGGTGGTGGAGAACAATCGCTTTCACGCGATCATGGGTGAAATGGCCGGTAATCAGTATCTGGAACCCAGCCTGGAGCGATTGCTGATTGATCACGCACGCATCGGCCATACATTTTTCCGTCCTCGCGACGAGGACACGGAACGACGCCTTGAACTTTCAGCCGAGCATCACGATTCATTTATTGTCGCTATCGAAAATCGTGACGAGAGCGCCGTGGTGGATCTGGTGTTTGAACATTGGGAGCTTTCCCGCGAAAACATGGAAATGTTTATAGCGCCTCAAGGGATGAAAGCGGACCTTCCGTTTGCATTTAAATAATATTGATCCCGGCCCGATCAATAAAAATTTCTGCCCCCGCGGCAGACTGCATTGAGTGTCAATTCAAGTGTGAGTTGACAGGCAATAAACGCTGAACCGGATGGTGGACTTAAGGTTTCACACCACGGGCTTCTATTGTTTAGAGGCTGATAAAAACAGATTTCATCGAAGATCGAGGAACGCCATGAACAAGTTTTTTAAGGCAGTCTGCGCGGTCGCGCTTATGGGCATGGCAATACTGCCTGTTCACGCGGAAGAAAAGACCATTACGGTGGGTACTTTGTCATGGGAGGATTTGACGCCCATTACCGGTATTACCAAAAAAGTACTTGAAGACTCCGGTTATACCGTAAAAGTTATCGAGTTCTCCGAGTGGGGCATCGCCTACGCGGCGCTGACCAAAGGCGATATCCAGGTGCTGGCTTCGCAGACCGACTATGCGGCGCACGATTACTGGAACAAGAACAAGAACCGCCTGGAAAAACTGTCGCCGGTGTCCTACGGCCTCTATCAGGCCATTGCGGTGCCCAAGTACGTCGACATCGACTCGCTCGAACAGCTCAATGACAACGCCGACAAGTTCGGCGGGAAAATCATCGGTATCGAACCGGGCTCGGGCCTGATGAGTGATGCCACCAAGGCGGTCAAGGACTACGGCATCAAGCTGCAACTGCTTGAAGGCAGTACCGCGGCCATGACTGCAGCATTGAAGTCGGCGGTCGATCGTAAAGAGTGGGTGGCGGTGACTGTCTGGGAGCCGTCCTGGATGGCGCAGAAGTTTGATCTGAAGTTCCTCAAGGATCCAAAAGGCGTATTTCCGCCGCCACAAGGTTACTACTGGATCGGACATAAGGGTTTTACCCAGGAATACCCGCATGCCCGTGAAGTCATTGCCAGTGTTTATGTTCCACTGGGCGATATCACAAATATAAATGGCCAGGTTAAAGACGGAAAAAGCATGGAACAGGCGGTAAACGACTGGACTACCAAAAATGCTGACCTGTTGAAGCGTTGGGAAAATATCAAGAAGCCATAATCATGTAGGAGCGAGCTTGCTCGCGATGGAATTAAGGGCGACGCGTTCAGTCAGACGCCCCTCGTTATCGTTAACGTCCATCGCGAGCGAGCTCGCTCCTACAGTCATGCCACTGCCGAGTTTTGATCAATTAGAAAAACCAGCAAAACTGGTTCAATAGGCAAAAAAATGAATACGGTCAAAATAGACACTAACGAATTGCTCGTGGATTGTCAGTCAGTCTGGAAAATCTTCGGTCAGAACGCCAAGGCGGCGATGGATGCTGTGGTGCAAAAGGGACTCAGTAAAACCCAGATCCTGCAGGATTATGGCTGTGTGGTCGGGGTCTCTGATGTCAGTCTCCAGGTCCGTCGTGGCGAGATCTTTTGCATCATGGGACTGTCCGGTAGTGGCAAGTCCACCCTCATCAGGCTACTCAACAAGCTGATCACCCCCAGTTCCGGCAAGGTTCTGGTCAAAGGCAATGACCTTGCCGCCCTGTCTCCCGCGAAACTGCGGGAAGTCAGGGCACGCAACATCGGCATGGTGTTCCAGAGTGTCGCCTTGCTGCCCAATCGCACGGTGCTGGAAAACACCGCGTTTGGCCTGGAAGTGCAGGGCGTCGGTAAAGCCGAGCGCTATCAGGTGGCGGAGCGGGCATTGGCCAAGGTCGGCTTGACCGACTGGTCTTCGCGTTACCCCAGTGAACTGTCCGGCGGGATGCAGCAACGGGTCGGTCTGGCGCGGGCCATTACCGCAGACCCTGAAGTCATCCTGATGGACGAACCCTTCAGTGCGCTGGATCCGCTGATTCGTCGGCAGTTGCAGGATGAATTCCGCCAGTTGACCAAGGACCTTGGCAAGTCCGCGGTGTTCATTACCCACGACCTGGAAGAGGCCATCCGCATCGGCGATCGCATCGCGATCATGAAAGATGGGGTGATCATCCAGGTCGGCACCGCCGAAGAGATTGTCCTCAATCCGGCGGATGACTACGTGGCCGAGTTTGTTGCCGGCATTTCCCGCTTGCACCTGGTCAAGGCCCATTCGGTCATGACCCCGGTGGCGGCATTCCAGGGGGCCAATCCATCCTGTGATCTCACGCGGCTGCCGAAAGCCTCGGCGGAAGCCGATCTCGACGAACTGATCGGCCTGACCACGCAATCCAGCCTTGAAGCCATCACCGTCGTGAAAAACGGTGTGGTGGTGGGGGTGATCACCCCCCGCGATCTGCTGCGAGGCGTGCAGGGTCTGCCGAATGAAGTCGCGGCTGAACACGCGGCCACCGTCCTGGAGGCGTCGACATGAGTACGCCCGATTTTTCCTCGCAATTCGACTCGGCTGTCGACTCCGGCCTGGAGTGGCTTTCCGAGAACGGCGAGTTCGTATTCGAGACCTTCAATACGGTATTGGAAGGTATTTTCAAAGGCGTGTTGTGGTGCCTGGCCTACCCACCGTATTACGTGATTGCGATTCTCTTTGGCCTGATCGGCTGGCGCATGGTGGGGCTTCGCTTTGCCGTACTGTCGGCCCTGGCGTTGCTCGCCTGTGCCATGATCGGCCTGTGGCCGGAGACGGTGAGTACGCTGGCATTGGTGCTCACGGCCACGGTATTGGCCTTGATGGTCGCCGTTCCTTTGGGCGTGTTGGCGGGGCTGGCGCCGGTATTCGATCGCGTGGTCGATCCTTGCCTCGACCTGGTCCAGACCATGCCGCCCTACATCTACCTGCTGCCGGCCATTGCATTGCTCGGCTACGGTCCGGCCACGGCCTTGTTGGCGACCTTTATTGTGGCGGTGCCACCCGCGCTGCGCCTGACTTCCCTGGGTATTCGCATGACGCCCAAAGAGTTCATCGAGTTGGGCGAGGCCAGCGGGGTCACCGGGTTGCAGATGTTCTTCAAGATTCGCCTGCCGTTCGCCATGCCCAGCATCATGGCCGGGGTCAACCAGAGCCTGATGATGGCCTTCGGCATGGTGGTGATCGCCGGGATTGTCGGCTCCGGCGGTCTCGGTGAATCGATCTACGGTGCCGTGCGAACGCTGGATATTGCCAAGTCGATCAACGCGGCGATTGCCATCGTGATTCTGACCATGATCCTCGATCGGCTCGCACAGAGTGCGGCGCGGTCGCGGATGGGAGACAACCAATGAGCCTCCTCGATCTGCGTTTCTCGCCCGGTGCGTTTCTCGCGCCAGCCATCGATTGGATGAATGCCAATCTGCACGGTCTGTTCGTGCTGATCAGTAAAGTGATCGAAACCAGCCTGGGCGGTATTGAAAGCGCATTGCTGGCGCCGTCGCCTTATGTGTCGATCGCGGTGGTGGTGGTCCTGGCGTTCATTTTCGCCAATCTGCGGGTGGCGATTTTTGCCGGGCTGATGTTGGCCTTCTGTCTGTTCTCGGGGCTGTGGGTGGCGTCGATGCAGACCATAGCCCTGGTCTCGGTGTCGGTGCTGATCTCGGTATCGATTGCCTTCCCCCTTGGCGTGCTGGCGGCACGGGTCAAGCGCGTCGATGCGGCGTTTCTGCCAATTCTCAACGTGATGCAAACCGTACCGCCGTGGGTCTACCTGATCCCGGCAGTGATGTTGTTCAGCCTCGGTCGCGTACCGGCCATCATCGCAACCATCGTGTATGGCATCCCGCCGATGCTGCGGCTGACGACCCTGGCGTTCAAACAATTACCCAAGGACCTGCTGGAACTCGGCCAGGCGCTGGGTGCTTCTCCGCGGTCGATTCTGTTCAAGATCGAATTGCCCACCGCAGCACCGACGCTGCTGGTCGGACTGAACCAATGCATCTTGCTGTCGCTGGCGATGGTGGTGTTGGCGGGGCTGGTGGGTGCCGGCGGTCTGGGTGCGGAAGTCACCCGTGGCCTGACCCGAATGGAAATGGGCCTGGGGCTTCGTGCCGGTCTGGCGATCGTTGCGGTTGCCTTGCTGCTCGACCGCTTGTCACGCGGCGCCTTGCAACGTCATTCGCCACGGCAGATGGTTTAAGACCGTTGTACCCATCACTTAAGGGTAGGGGGCAGCACAATCCCTGTGGGAGCGAGCCCGCTCCGGGCGGCGTTCCGACGAAAGCGGTGTGACAGTCAACATCACTGCTGAATGTTACATCCTCTTCGCGAGCAGGCTCGCTCCCACAGGTTCTACTCCTGAGCTAAGCGTTAAACCCACTTGCCCACGGCGTTCAATTTGCGTAAACAGGCCACTCACCGAGCCTGCTCAGGAGTATCAGGTATCAAGGCGTTAATTCACATGTTCGTCAACACGACGAAGCGAGGCGTGCGTTGGTAGAGCGACGTCAGTTCAGCGGTGGCATGAAGGGCAAGAACCTGCGCTACCTCAATGAGCACGAAGGCCAGTCGGTCCGGGCGCGGGCGGGATTTCTGTTGCTGGAGCATTTTTCCTTGCCGGCGTTCACCCAGGCGCTCGACACAGTCATCACCGCCAATTTGCTGCGACCTGAGTTGTTTTCAACGAAAACCTTTGGCTTGACCGAAGGGGAAGTGATCAGCGATCTGGGGTTGGTGATTCGACCCGATGCCTGTCTCAGCCACGCCGAAATCCAGGCCCTGGATTTGCTGGTGGTGTGTGGCGGTTATCGTACCGCGCTCAAGGCCGATGAGGCGTTGACCACCCTGTTGCACGGTGCGGCCGAACTGGGTGTGACCCTGGCGGGCATCTGGAACGGCGCCTGGTTTCTCGGGCGCGCGGGATTGCTGGACGGTTATCGCTGCGCGATTCACCCCGAACATCGCCCGGCACTGGCGGAAATCGCCAAGTTGACGCAAGTCACCAGCGAAGCCTACGTGGTGGACCGCGACCGTCTGACCGCCTCGAGTCCAAACGGCACCTTCTATATGGCGCTGGAGTGGATCAGGGGTCTGCATGACAAGGCGTTGACCGATGGCATTGAAGATATTCTGGCGTTCGAGGCCTCACGTTACCGGCGCATCAAACCCTCGCTGAACGCTTCGGTCTGCGGCCCGTTGCGCGAGGTGGTCAACCTGATGGACGCCAACCTCGAAGAACCGCTGGAGATGGAAGCGCTCTGTGAGTACGCGGGCCGCTCCCGGCGACAGATCGAGCGGCTGTTCAAGGAACAACTGGGCACCACGCCGCAGCGCTATTACATGGACTTGCGCATCACCGAAGCGCGTCGTTTGCTGCAGCACACCTCGTTGACCATCGTCGAAGTGTCGGTGGCTTGTGGTTTCGTTTCGCCCAGCCACTTCAGCAAGTGCTACAGCTCGTATTTCGGCTATCGCCCATCCAAGGAAACGCGGTTGGTCAAATGACCGCCGCACCGCGGTTTTGTAGGAGCGAGCTTGCTCGCGATGGGCTCGAGAGCGCCGCGTGTAAACCGTAAGCACGCGTCATCGTTAACGACCATCGCGAGCAAGCTCGCTCCTACAGAACGCCCGCGTTAATACCGTCGGTTTTCAACTCGAATTCATTCCCCATCCACCACCCATCACCTGCCATCGGCCGCTGTTTCTTTTGTGTATTTTAATTGTAGACACAAAGAATAACGTTGTTTTATAGTGAGAATACAGGTAGTAGACAATGCTCACTCACCCGTACGAAGGTTTCTGAAGATGGCCATAAAAGAACTCGATCTGCAGGCTTCCACCGATCTGCCTGTTGACCGTAAAGCCGTGTTGGGCGAAGCGCTGCGGCGCCGGATCCTGAGCATGGAACTGGCACCTGGCGCAGTGGTGGATGAACTGGCCTTGTGCGACGAGTTCGGGCTGTCCCGGCCACCGGTACGTGAGCTCATGCGGCAGATGGCAGCCGAGGGTTACATCGATCTGGAAGCGAACCGCGCCGCGCGGGTTTCGTCGATGAACTATCAATCGCTGCGCAGCTTTTTCCTCGCCGCACCGCTGATCTACATCGCCACCACTCAACTGGCCGCGACCCACGCCACGGCTGCCGAGCTTGTCGAGCTCAAACGCATCCAGGCACTGTTCCGCACCGCCATCGAAGAAAAAGACGTCGAGAAGCGCGTGCTCTACAACGACGAATTCCACCTGCAGATCGGCAAGATGGCGCACAACGCCTACCTGATGCCGAGCCTGCAGCGCCTGCTGATCGACCATGCGCGGCTGGGCAAGATTTTCTATCGCCACCCGACCACCGCCGACATGCAGGAAGACCTGGAAGTGGCGGCGGGGCAGCATGACGAAATGATCAGTGCCATTGAAAACCATGACCCGGTTCTGGCCGGGGATATCGTGCGCGCGCATCTGGAGCTGTCCCGCCGACGGATGTCCGAATACGCCGCGCCCGAAGGGCTGGAAGTGGCACTTACCTTCTAACAAGCAGTACCGGTTGCACTGGCATAACCACCACTTACACCGTGATGAGATCGTGCAGAAGGGAAGCTTTTAGTACTCACAACTATAAAAGAGCCCAGGTCGCGAAAATGGCAAAGATCAGATACACACCGGCAGACGACTCCACTTGTGGCTGGTTCCACCTGAGTCAACCCAGAGTGGCGCGTCCGTCTCACTCAGGCATCCGCTCGGCCCGCTGGGTGGTGGTGGGTGCCGGGTTCACCGGGCTGGCAGCGGCCCGGCAACTGGCGCTGAACTTTCCGGATGACGAGATCGTATTGATCGAGGCACAGGAGGTCGGGTATGGCGCTTCCGGTAGAAACGCCGGATTTGCCATCGACCTGCCACACGATATTGGCGCCGATGACTATATCGGCGACATCAAGACCGCCAGGATCAGCATGGAGTTGAACCTGACCGGGCAATCGATCTTGAAGAGTCTGGTGGAGAAGCACGGTATCCAGTGTCAGTTCAGCCTGTGCGGCAAGTACCAGGCGGCCATTGAAGACCGGGGCATCGCGGTGCTGGATGCTTACCGCCGTGGTTTGGACAAGCTCGGTCAACCTTACGAGATGATCGAAGAGAAGGACTTGCCCAGGCACATCGGCACCGGCTTCTATCGAAAGGCGCTGTTTACCCCTGGCACGGCACTGGTCCAGCCGGCTGCCCTGGTAAAAGGCCTGGCCGACAGTCTGCCGAGCAACGTGACGCTGTACGAAAACACCCCGATTACCGAAGTGGAGTATGGCGACAAGACCATCCTTACCCATAAGTTCGGCCGTATCGTTGCTGACAAATTGCTGCTGACCAACAACGCGTTCGCCATGAGTTTTGGCTTCTTGAAAGGGCGCATGTTGCCCATCTTCACCTACGCGAGCCTGACCCGGCCGTTGACGGAGCAAGAGCAGGCACGCCTGGGTGGCCGGCCTTATTGGGGCGTGATACCCGCCGACCCTTTCGGCACCACGCTGCGCCGGACCATGGATGATCGCCTGTTGGTGCGCAACAGCTTCAGCTTCAATGCCGATGGGCGCAGCCATCCCAAGTACCTGCAGCGGTTCCATCAGCGACACAAGGAATCGTTCGAGCGCCGATTCCCCATGCTCCCGGAGGTTGATTTCGAGTACACCTGGGGCGGCTCGCTGGCCATGTCGAGGAATCATATGGCGCACTTCGGCCAGTTGAGCAACAACGTCTACGGCGCACTGTGCTGCAACGGACTCGGGGTCACGCGGGGCACGGTGACAGGCACACTGTTGGCCGACTGGTTGGCGGGCAAAAGCAATCACCTGATCGACTTTTTGTTGTCCTCCCCGGGACCGAACAGAAATCCACCTGAGCCGATACTGTCCGCAGGCGTGAACATGAACCTTCTATGGGGTCAGTGCCGCGCAGGAAAGGAAAGCTGATCAAGCAACACGTAAGTTAGATAAGTTCGAATTTAAACGATTGATTGGAAGTTGTTAGTGCTATTGGCGCGTCCATGGCGGCTGACTGTTTTTGATCGAGACGGCTTTCGTTTACCTGGAATTCAGGTCTTTGAGCCCTTCGAATGACCGAGACGTAATAGGAGACAATAATGACAAGTCCTAATACATCCATTGAGGATGTTCCTCTCAATAACTTCCACCGGTTGTTGACGGCCCGTTCGGGAGGCGGGTCGTTTGTCGACGGTTATGTGTTGAGCATTATCGGCATCGCCATGTTGCAAGTAACGTCGGCGCTGAACCTGAGTGAATTCTGGCAAGGCATGATCGCGGCATCGGCCTTGATGGGTGTGTTTTTTGGCGGTTTTATCGGTGGCTGGCTGACGGACAAGCTGGGCCGCAAGACCGTTTATTTTATCGGCCCTTCACTGTTCATCATCTGTTCGCTGGCGCAATTCTGGGTGGAGTCGGCAGCGGCGCTGTTTGCCTTCAGGTTCATCATTGGGCTGGCCGTGGGCATCGAATATCCAGTGGCCACGTCGTTGCTGGTGGAGTTCCTGCCCAAGAAACAACGTGGCCCGCGACTCGCGGCATTGACCATTCTGTGGTTTGCCGGTGCGGCATTTGCTTACGTGGTGGGTAACGCCATCCTTAATGCGGGGGGCGACGATGCCTGGCGTTATGCACTGGCGAGCGCATCGGTCATCGGCGCAGTGTTGCTGTTGCTGCGCGTTGGCACACCGGAATCCGCGCGCTGGTTGTTGAGCAAGGGGCGTGACCGCGAGGCCGAGCGGGTGATCAAGCAGGTGTATGGCTCGCACTATTCACTGCGGGACCTGCCCGAACAGCCCGATGAAAAGAAGATGACTTTCATGGACTTGCTGCATTCCGGTTATGGCAAGCGCTTGTTCTTTGTCTCGGTATTCTGGTCGTGTTCGATTATTCCGGTATTCGCTGTTTATGCCTTTGCGCCTAAAGTTTTGTTGGCACTTAATCTGAAGGGCGAGTGGGCTTCCTATGGCTCCATGGCCATTACGTTGTTGTTTGTCGTCGGTTGTGTACTTGCAACCAGGCTGATCAATACGATCGGTCGGCGCAGCATGTTGATCCACAGTTTTCTCTGGTCGGGTGTTTCGTTGTTGCTGTTGGCAATATTTTCCAACGGCAACGAATTACTCGTGCTCTTTCTGTTCGGTGCCTACGCGGTGTTTATCGGTGGCGCGCAGGTGCTGCAACTGGTCTATCCGAACGAACTATTCCCCACGGAAATCCGCGCCTTTGCCGTCGGCATCGGCACTTCGCTGTCCCGTGTCGGGGCGGCGGTCGGTACTTACCTGGTGCCGGTTTCACTGCAGACACTGGGTATCGGCAACACCATGTATGTGGCAGCAGGCGTCACCTTTATCGGGTTGACGGCGGCCTGGGCCATGGCACCTGAAACACGTTCGCTGAACTTGCGCGATGCGGCGGCACTGAGTTGAAAAACATCCCTTACTGATGGAGAGGCAATCATGAAGTTCGAAGGCATCTATACCCCGGCAATCACTCCCTTGACGGCCAATGGCGAGATCGACAAATCGGCCTTCGCCGACGTGCTCGAGTACCTGATCGAATCCAAAGTGCACGGCATCATCATTGGCGGTTCGACCGGTGAGTACTACGCCCACACCGCGCAAGAGCGCATCGCCCTGGCGACCCAGGCCAAGGACGTGATCGGCGGGCGCTTGCCGCTGGTCATCGGCACCGGCGCCATCCGCACCGAAGATTCGGTGGAATACGCTACGGCTGCCCGCGCCATCAAGGCCGATGCGATTCTGGTCGGCTCGCCACCCTATGCGCTGCCGACCGAGAAGGAAAACGCCATCCACGCGTTGACCGTCGACCGCGCCGCCGACCTGCCGATCATGCTCTACAACTACCCGGCGCGCATGGGCGTCAGCATGGGCGAAGAGTATTTCGCGGCGGTGGCTGAATCGAAAAATATCGTCGCCATCAAGGAAAGCTCCGGCGACATGGCGCAAGTCCATCGCCTGGCGCGCAACCACCCGAACATTGCGTTGTCCTGCGGTTGGGACGACCAGGCTCTGGAGTTCTTTGCCTGGGGTGCGCGCAGCTGGGTGTGTGCCGGTTCCAACTTCATCCCCCGCGAACACGTTGCACTCTATGAAGCCTGCGTGATCGAGAAGGATTTCGAAAAAGGGCGCAAGATCATGAGCGCGTTCATGCCGCTGATGGACTTCCTGGAAAGCGGCAAATTCGTGCAGTCGATCAAATACGGCTGCGAACTCAACGGGCTGCGCACCGGCAGTGTGCGTTCGCCGCTGCAACCGCTGTACGAGCACGAAAAACAGGCCCTGAAAGACGTCATCGCCACCCTCAAGCGTGAAGTCGCTCAAGTGATCGGGAGTTCGAACAATGGCTGATCTTCTCAGTGCGGCTGAATATGCCGCTATCGCCCAGAAACTGAAGTTCCCAACGCAGTCCTTTGTGAATGGTGAGTCTTACACTTCTGGTTCGGGCAAAACGTTTACTACAACGAACCCGGCGACCAACGAAGTGCTGGCCGAGATCACCGCATGCGATGCCAAGGATGTCGATTTCGCCGTGGCCAAGGCCAAGGAGGCCTTCGACGACGGTCGCTGGCACAAGCTCAGCCCCGGCGAGCGCAAGAAAGTACTGCTGCGCTTTGCCGATCTGCTGGAGCAGAACACCCACGAACTGTCGGTCATGGAAAGCCTGGACAGCGGCAAGCCGATTCGCGAGTGCCAGCTCACCGATATTCCCGAAACCATTCATACCCTGCGCTGGCATGCCGAGCTGATTGACAAGATCTACGACAACACGGCACCGGTCGGTTCCGGTGCGATGACCCTGGTGGTGCGTGAAGCCATTGGTGTCGTCGGTCTGGTGTTGCCATGGAATTTCCCGCTGCTGATGCTTGCGTGGAAAATCGGCCCGTCTCTGGCCGCCGGTTGCTCAATCATCGTCAAGCCGGCCAAGGAAACCACGCTGACGGCACTGCGTGTCGCCGAACTGGCCCATGAAGCCGGCGTGCCGGCCGGTGTGTTCAACGTGTTGTCGGGTGGTGGCAGTGAAGTCGGGGAGCCACTGGGACGGCACATGGACGTGTCCATGGTCAGCTTCACCGGGTCGACGGCGACCGGTCGCCGCTTCCTCAACTACGCGGCCGATTCGAACCTCAAGCGCATCGTGCTGGAGTGCGGGGGCAAGAACCCGGCGGTGGTGATGAACGACGTCGAAGATCTGGATCTGGTGGCGAGCCATGTGGTCAACGGCGCGTTCTGGAACATGGGGGAAAACTGCTCGGCGTCGTCGCGGCTGATTGTCCATGCCGACATCAAGGACGAGTTGCTCAAACGCATCGGCGTGCAAATGCGCGAGTGGAAAATGGGCAGCCCGCTGGACCCGGAAAATCGCATCGGGTCGATGGTCAGCAAGGCGCACTTCGAGAAAGTCCGCTCTTACCTCGAACACGCTGCTGTCGAGAAGCTCAACGTGGTGTTCGGTGGCAACACCGAGAGCGACATTTTCGTCGAGCCGACCGTGGTCGACGGTGTGGGCGCTGAAAGCCGCCTGTTCCAGGAAGAAATCTTCGGCCCGGTACTCGCCGTGACCACCTTCACCACCATTGACCAGGCCATCGCCCTGGCCAATGACTCGGTATATGGCCTGGCGGCGTCGGTCTACACCGATAACCTGCGCAATGCGATCAAGCTGTCGCGGGAAATCCGCGCAGGGATCGTGACGGTCAACTGCTTCGGTGAGGGTGACGCATCAACGCCGTTCGGTGGCTACAAGGAATCCGGCTTCGGCGGGCGTGACAAGTCGATCTGGGCGCATGATCAGTACACCGAGATCAAGACGATCTGGATCGACGTTTCCGAGCGTTGACTGACTCTTCGCGAGCAGGCTCGCTCCCACAGGGGACTTTTGCGGCCACAACATCTGTGTGCGCATTGATCCATTGTGGGAGCGAGCCTGCTCGCGAAGACGGCATTACAGTCAACACAAAATCAAGCTACCTCCGTCAAGGCGCCCCAAACATCATCGTCCAATAAACCCCCTGATCACTGCGCGCTTGCGTGGCGACGCCTGCACCCACCTGGGTAAACATCGGATTCATCAAATTGGCGCAATGGCCCGGGCTGGCCAGCCAACCGGCCATCGCCTTGCTCGGTGAGCCTTGACCCGCCGCGATATTTTCCCCGATCTGTCGACCACGAAAGCCGGCGGCCCGCGCCCGGTCAGTGGCGGTGTCACCATCAGGATCGCGGTGGGAGAAATAATTGCCGTAGGCCATCGCCTTACTATGCCCCTGGGCCGCCGCGCCGAGGCTGGCGTTCCAGGCCAATGGCCGGGCGGCGGCGAAACGCTGGCGACCACACAGACGCGGTTTGGCACGGGCGGCGTTGACCTGTGCCAGCAAGGTTTTGCCGACGCTGCGCGTATCGCCCACCTGGCTGTCCAGCACCGGCCGCGCCAGCACCACTTGCCATTCACCGCGGCTGCGGCTGACCCCGACATCCGTGTATTGGCTGTCGAGCAAGGCGGAGCAGTGGTCACTCTGCATCAGGTCGAAAGCCTCTTCGGCATCTCGCGCACCCACCACCCGGATGCTGCGCACCGACACCGCCTGATACCCGGAATCCTTCAATCTTTCCCGCAAGCCGCCGCCATAACCCATCGGTAACGCCAGGCTGGATTTCTGCGCCAGCGGCGACAAGCGTTGGGCGGGGCGGCGTTCGCAGCCCCGGGGGTGGGCACGGTAGTCGTTGATCGCTTCCACCAGATCTCGCTCCGCACCGGCGTGGGCGGGGCTGGCGATGAAGGGAAGAGCGTTTAACAGGCACAGCGAAGTGAAGCGCAAGGCGAGGGCGGTTTGGCGCATGGGACGGACAGCTCTGATGAGATGACGACGGTTGGGAGGAGGATCAATCGCCGGTTTAGACTGGCGCCCCGAAACAAGTTCAAGGCGCAGGAGGGGATATTTTCAGGGGCGCTCTTATGTCCGACGGACGTAGCACAGGAGGGCATTTTTCCTGTCAGCGGGAATGGTGTTCAACCTCCGGCACAGACTTGACCGGCTGCAGTTTGAAACGGCAGACATGCCCGCCACGGACCATGCATTCGGTGTGCTCGACCTCACCGCCGCCCAACGTACCGATCAGAGCCAGATCCAGTTCGCAGACCACTGGATGGGCCGCGGCCAGGCGATGGAACACGCAGTTGTGTGCGACGATTTGCGCGTCACCGGATGAGCGAAAGAACACTTCGGCTTCATACCCCGCCTGATTCATGTGCTCCACAATCTTCACTTCATCGACGACTTCCTGTTCGCGGTCCCGGGCCAGTTTGCGACCCAGGCTGCGCATCAGCGTCGCCAGGGCCTCGGGGCCGATGATCTCCGCTACTTCATCGATCAGCGCGCTGGCCAGCAACTGATACTGGCGTGGGAATTGCTCCCTGGCATGGTCGGTGAGCCGATACAGCTGCTCCGGCCGCCGCCCCGTCGGACGGGTTTCGCCGCGCAGCACCAGGCCGTCACGCTCCAGCGCCGCCAGGTGTTGGCGAATCGCCGTGCGCGTGACCGCCAGATGCTCGGCCAACTCGTCAATGCTCATGCCGCCCGCTTGGTGCAGCAACGCATTGAGCAAGTCCTGCTGTGTGCGGCCCAGTCCTTCCAGCATGGTGTGCCCTCGCGCGGTGTCAGAACTTGTCCGGGAATTGCTTGACCAGTGCCGCGGTCAACGCGTCCGACAGCGTCAGGATGTGGGTGCGCATCATCTGCCAGGTCTTCGCTTCGCCTGCGTAGTCGTGGGCGGCGAACTCATCGATTTGCGCAATGTGGTGGCCGCCGTGTGCCGACAGCAAGTTCACCAACGTGGCTTCGGGCAGGTTGGGGTTGGCACCGGCCAGAAAAGCCGCAATCGCCTTGGCATTGCTGGTCAACTCCGTAACGGCGGCTTGCTTGTCCTTGGCGTCCTTGGCAACTGTCGCGTCGCTGTAGTGTTTCACCGCGCCCCAATGGCCTGCAAGCAACTCAGACCGGTTGTGCGCAGAAGGCCAGCAGGATCAAAGCCAGGATCTTGATATTCATGACGGCACCCTCTTGTAGTGGGAACGTTCGACAATATCAATTTAAGCATATAAATATGTTTTTATTGCGAAGGCAAAATCCCGGATTAACGGTCGTGAGTGCACTCACATAAATGTGGGCGCGAGCCTGCTCGCGAAAGCGGCGTATCAGTCAACAACGAGGTCGACTGACACTCCTTCTTCGCGAGCAGGCTCGCTCCCACAGGTTTATCGGCAAACCAGTCAATAAACATCCCGCAGATAACGCTTCTGTTCACTCAACTGGCGCCAGTAATCCGCAGCGCCTTCGGTGCACAATCCGCCATGGTCCTGGGCGATCCGGCGCAAGGCCTGGTCGACATCCCTGGCCATGCAACTGGCGTCCCCGCAGATGTACAGCTGCGCGCCTTCCTGCAGCCAGCGCCACAGTTCGGCACCCTGTTCGCGGATGCGGTCCTGCACGTAGATCTTCTGTGCCTGGTCACGGGAAAAAGCCAGGCTGAGTTCAGTCAGCAGGCCATCGCGCTGCATGCCTTGCAGTTCATCACGGTAGTAAAAGTCGCTGGCGGCGTGCTGCTCGCCGAAAAACAGCCAGTTCTTGCCCTGGTCGCCCCGGGCGCGACGTTCTTGCAGGAAGGCGCGAAACGGTGCGACGCCGGTGCCGGGGCCGATCATGATCATGGGCACGTCGCCATCGGCGGGGGCGCGGAAGTTTTTCGACGGCTGGACGAAGACAGGGACGGTGCTGTCTGCGGCGCGATCGGCAAGAAAGGTCGAGGACACGCCTTTGCGCTTGCCGTAACGCACGGCGGCCACTGTGAGATGGACTTCCTGCGGGTGCGCCTTGGGGCTGGAGGAGATGGAATACAGTCGCGGTTGCAGACGCTTGAGCGTGCCCAGCAACTCACTGGCGGAGCAGTCGACCGGAAACGCCTGCAACACATCCGCCAGTTGCCGACCCCACAGCCAGTCTTTCAATTCAGCCTTGCGCTCGCTGCCTAGCAGTTGTTTCAACGCCGGATTGCGACTGCGCTCGGCGATGAACGCCAGGGTATCGCTGTTGGGCCGGGCGATTTCGAAGTGTTCGGTCAGTGCCTGATGCAACGGCAGTTCACCGACCTTGTCGACGTGAACGGTGGTGTCGGCGCCCAGCCGCGTCAGTTCCAGCATCTCGCCGACCAGTTCCGGGCAGTTGCGCGGCAAGACGCCCAAGGCGTCGCCCGCTTCGTAGTGCAGTCCGGAATCGGCCAGCGCCAGGGAAAACATGCGGGTTTCCTTGTTGGCGCTTTGCTGGTTCAGGTGCAGGTTACTCAGCAAGCGTGAGGCATAGGGTTTGGCCTTGCACGGTGCGGTGACAGGGTGGGCGATAGCCGCCGGTGCTGGATTGATCGTTACCGGTTGCAGGGTTTTCAGAAGGTCGGCCAGCCACTGGTCCGCGCGGGCCTCGAACTCGGTGTCGCAATCGACCCGTTCCAGCAACCGCGTGGCGCCCAGTTCCTGGAGACGCTGATCGAGTTTTTTACCGTGCTGGCAGAACTGGTCATAGTTGGGATCGCCCAGGGCCAGTACCGCGAAACGCAGGGACTCCAGACGTGTCTCGGCACGGCTCAAGCTGTGCCAGAAACCTTCTCCATTGTCCGGCGGATCGCCGTCGCCGAAGGTGCTGCTGATCACGGCCAGGGTGTGAGTGTTGGCCAGTTTGTTGGCGGGAAAGTCGGCCATCGCGCTCAGCTCGACGGCGATGCCCGCGTCGCGTAAACGGCTGGCGAAGCGCTCGGCCAAGGCTTCGGCATTGCCCGTTTGCGAAGCCCATAGCAGCGTCACGGCAGGTGTGCTCGCCAATGATCCGCTGCTGTCGCTGAGTAGCGGAAGGGGTTCGGCCCGGCTGAATAAGCCGCCCAACACGCCGTCCAGCCATAACCGGGTGTCGGTGGCCAGGGGGGCGTTGGCTGGCAGGACAGGTACGCCACCGGCCTGGCGGCTCTCCGTCGATTGCAGGCCACTGACGAATCCGGCCAGGTAAAGGCGTTCATGTTCATTGAGCTTCGGTGAGGGCAGGCGACTGACGCCGGCGATATCGGCAAATGCCTCGATGCTCGACATGGCGAGTTCCTCTGGCAAGGGGCAAACGGGGAGACGTTCATCGGCAGGCGCAGGCACTTCGAGGAACTGGTGCTCGATCAGTTCGACCCGTTGCAGGGCGACTGCGCAGAATTTGAATCCGGGCTGCAGCGAAATCGGGTCGACCGCATCATGGGTGACGGCATTGACCGCCAGGTTTTCACCGAACACATCGTTCCAGTGAAACGGCGCAAAACAATTGCCCTGACGCACCCGGTCGGTCACCACCGCCGGCAGTACGGCGCGGCCACGCACGGAGCGCACTTCGACATGATCCTTGTCGCGAATGCCGAAGATGGCGGCATCTTGCGGATGGATCTCGACGAAGGGGCCGGGATTGAGCTTGTTCAGGGTCGCGACCTTGCCGGTCTTGGTCAGGGTGTGCCACTGGTGCTGCAAGCGTCCGGTGTTGAGGACAAAGGGAAAGTGTTCATCGGGCATTTCTGCCGGCGGCATGTGTGGACGGGCCAGGAAGATCCCTTTGCCGCGTTCGGTGGCGAAGACAATGGCCGGCCGGCTGCCATCGGCTTCGACCTTGAGCTGTTGGCTCACGCCATTGTTGAGATAGCGAATCGGATGGCGGTCCTCGCTGTCGTTTTCCGCGCAGGGCCATTGCAGCGGTTTTTCCCGAAGACGCGCATGACTGGCCCCGCGAATGTCATAGCCGGTCTTGGGGTTCCAGGCGCGTTTGATCTCTTCAAACACCTCGGCGGCCGAAGTGTAGGTAAACGCCTCGGCGAAGCCCATTGCGCATGCTACCCGAGCGATGATCTGCCAGTCGGCCAATGCTTCGCCGGGCGGCTCCACGGCTTGCTGCATCAGCGTCAGGTTGCGTTCGGAGTTGATCATCACCCCTTCGGCCTCGGCCCAGAGCGCGCCGGGCAGGAGGATGTCGGCGTAACGGTTGGTCTCGGTGTCGAGGTAGGCGTCCTGGGTGATGACCAGTTCGGCGGCTTGCAGGCCTTCAATCACTGTGCGGCGGTTGGGCACCGATGCCACCGGGTTGGTGCAGATGATCCAGCAGGCCTTGATCCGGCCCTCAGCCATTTGCTCGAACATGTCCACGGTGCCACCACCGACGTTGCGGGGCAGGCTGTCGCGGGGAATGCTCCACAAATCCTCGATGAACGCCCGGTCCGCCTCGACCAGCACCGAACGCTGGCCGGGCAGGCCTGGCCCCATGTAGCCCATTTCCCGACCACCCATGGCATTGGGTTGGCCGGTCAGGGAAAACGGCCCGCTGCCGGGCCGGCAGATCGCGCCGGTGGCCAGGTGCAGGTTGCACAGGGCATTGGTGTTCCAGGTGCCGTGGGTGCTTTGGTTCAGGCCCATGGTCCAGCAGCTCATCCACTCGGCTGCCTGACCGATCCACTCGGCCGCTTGACGAATGTCCGCTTCGGCCAGGCCGGTGAGTGCTGCGACCTTGTCCGGCGGGTAGTCGTCGAGGAATTGCGGCATGACTTCCCAGCCTTCGGTGAACGTGGCGATGAAGTCCGGGTCGGTGTAGCCGTTTTTTACCAGCAGATGCAGCAAGCCATTGAGCAAGGCCAGGTCAGTGCCGGGGCGGATTTGCAGAAACAGGCCGGCCTTGTCCGCCGTGGCGCTGCGCCGCGGATCGACCACGATCAGTTTGGCCCCGGCCTTGACCCGGTCCATCATGCGCAGGAACAGAATCGGGTGACAGTCGGCCATGTTGGCGCCGATCACAAAGAACAGATCCGCCTTGTCGAAGTCTTCGTAGGAGCCGGGCGGCCCGTCGGAGCCGAGCGAGAGCTTGTAGCCGCTCCCCGCGCTGGCCATGCACAGGCGCGAGTTGGATTCGATGTTGTTGGTACGGACAAAGCCCTTGGCCAGTTTGTTGATCAGGTATTGGGCTTCCAGCGACATCTGGCCCGAGACATAGAACGCCAACGCGTCTGGCCCATGGCTATCCAGAATGCCACGCAGCCTGCTGGCCGTTTCACTGATCGCCTGATCCATGGCGACCCGCGCCGGTTCCTGATTGCGCGCCTGGCGCAGGTAGGCGTTTTCCATTCGGCCCGACTCGGCAATCGCCTGCCCGCAGGTCGTACCCTTGGTGCAGAGTCGACCAAAGTTGGTCGGATGGGTCTTGTCGCCTGCGACCTTGACCACCCGATTGCCTTCGACCTGCATGACGATGCCGCAACCCACACCACAGAAGGGACATACGCTGCGTACGGTTTTGTCTGCCATCCTCGAAACCCTGCCAACACCTGATCAATTCAGAAACGCAAAAGGCGCCATGCGGCCCTCCGTCGGAACGGGGGCTACACGGCGCCTTTGTCGTATAGGTGCAATCTGCGTTGACTGCGTAGTGGGTGGTTGCAAAGGGCGGGCCAGAACCCTCAAGGCCACGCTGTAAAGGCTTTCGAGGCTGTCAGCAGTGATGGAACAACCGTTGGATGCACTTTTTTATTGCGATGTTCAGGCTCGATGCACCAGCGGATGGCGAGCCTGTAATCCCTGTGGGAGCGAGCCTGCTCGCGAAGGCGGCGTATCAGTCACCGTAAAAGTCGCCTGACACACCGCCTTCGCGAGCAGGCTCGCTCCCACAGGGGGGGCTACGATCCCCATCCCTCACGCACCGCCCGCCGAATCCCTTCCAGCAGCATCGCGAACGCCGGGTTGTCGTTGTTCTCGCGCCAGATCAGATGCAGCTCGCTTTGCACCCCTTCGCCCAGGTCGATATCGCGAAACACGACGTTCTTGAACACCACGCTGGTGGCGCAACGGGGCACCAGGGCCAGCCCCATGGCGGCGTTGACCAGGGCGAGGATGGTCAGGGACGACCCGAGCCACTGAACGTAATCAGGCGCAACGCGGGCCGAGCGCAGCATGCCGGTCAGCAGCTCGTTGAACGGCGGGTAGGCGGCGTGGGAGTACATCAGGAACGGCTGGCCGTCGAGGTCCTTGACCGACACGCTGGTGGCCGTGGCCAGTGGGTGAGTGCTCGGTACCGCCAGTACAAAGGGTTCGCGCACCAGGCATTCGGTGGAATAACCAGGCTCCAGCAACGGCGCGCGGGCGATGCCCAGGTCAATGCGCCGGGCGCGCAGGGCTTCGTGTTGCTGGTAGGTGTTCATTTCCGACAGGTCGATTTTGACGTGGGGTTGCGTCAGTCGCGCCTCGGCGATGACCTTGGGCAGGAACTCGTACACCGCGCTGCCGACGAAGCTGATATTGACCGAGCCGATATCGCCCTCGGCAAAACGCCGGGCGGTCACCGCGGCTTGCTGGGCGCGCTCCAGCAGGTTCTGTGCCTCGATGAAGAACGCACGGCCGGCAGCGGTGAGGGCGACGCTGCGGGTACTGCGGGTGAACAGCTCGACCCCCAGGTGATGCTCCAGCAACTGAATCTGCCGGCTCAGCGGCGGTTGAGTCATGTTCAGCCGTTCGGCGGCGCGGCGGAAATTCAGTTCGGTGGCGACGGTGGTAAAGCAGCGCAGTTGCGTCAGTTCGAACATTGATCTAATCCAGGTATCAATCGAATGCCAAGTTAGATTAGACGGGATCAATGCGGGCGTCCATCATCGCTCCAGGCCTACACCAATCCCTTAAAGCTACCCCTACAAAAAAAATGATCGGGAGTCGCCCCTTGAATACCCACCAGAGTCCACCCGACCCGAACGTGCTCGCCCGCGCTGCCGCCAAGGTCAAGCGCCACATCCTGCCGCTGTTCGTGATCATGTTCATCGTCAACTACATCGACCGGGTCAACATCGGCTTCGTACGCAGCCACCTGGAAACCGACCTGGGCATTGGCGCTGCCGCCTACGGCCTGGGTGCCGGGCTTTTCTTCATCGGCTACGCCATTTTCGAAGTACCGTCCAATCTGCTGCTGCAACGTTACGGCGCCCGCGCCTGGCTGACGCGGATCATGTTCACCTGGGGCGCCGCCGCGATGGCGATGGCCTTCGTCCAGGGTGAAACCAGCTTCTATGTGCTGCGCTTTATCCTTGGCGCCGCTGAAGCCGGCTTCTTTCCCGGGATCATTTATTACTTCACCCAATGGCTGCCATCCACCGAACGCGGCAAGGCCATGGCGATTTTCCTCAGCGGCTCGGCCATCGCTTCGGTGATTTCCGGCCCGGTGTCCGGCGCGCTGCTGCACATCGAAGGCTTGAGCCTGCACGGCTGGCAGTGGATGTTCCTGATCGAAGGCTTTGCCTCCATCGCCCTCTGCGGTTTTGTCTGGTTCTGGCTGCAATCGCATCCACGGGAAGCCAAGTGGTTCAGCGAGGAAGAAAAGACCGCGCTGATCACGGCCATTGATCTGGAGCAGCAGGCTCGCGATGCCACGCATACGGTCAAGCCGTCGATGTTCAAGTTGCTGGCCGACAAACAGATCGCGCTGTTCTGCTTCATCTACTTCTCGATTGCCCTGACCATTTACGGCGCCACGTTCTGGCTGCCGAGCATGATCAAGAAGATGGGCAACCTCGGTGACTTCCAGGTCGGCCTGTTCAACTCGATTCCGTGGATCATCTCCATCGTCGCGATGTACGGCTTCGCCGCCATGGCCAGCAAATGGAAGTACCAGCAGGCCTGGGTCGCGGTGACGCTGGTGATCGCCTCGTTCGGCATGTTCATGTCCACCACCGGTGGTCCGGTCTTCGCTTTCGTCGCCATCTGTTTTGCCGCGATCGGCTTCAAGGCGGCCTCGGCATTGTTCTGGCCGATCCCGCAAGGCTATCTGGACGCGCGCATCGCCGCGGCGGTGATCGCCCTGATCAACTCCATCGGCAACCTCGGCGGCTTCGTCGCCCCGACGGCGTTCGGCATCCTGGAACAGACCACCGGTTCCATCGAAGGCGGCCTGTATGGCCTGGCCGCTACATCATTGGTCGCGGCGGTGGTGATCTTCTTCGCCCGCACCGCACCGCGCGGCAACATCCTGAGCTCGCCGGCCGAAGATGCCACCGCAAAAAAGCCGGTCAGTCATCAAGCCCTGAAATCTGATCCAACGGGAGCAGCCTCTTGAAAATCACACGAGTCACCGTCACCCCCATCGCCTTCCGTGATCCGCCGCTGCTGAACGCCAGCGGTATTCATGAACCTTTCGCGCTGCGCTCGATCATCGAGATCGAAAGCGACAATGGCTACATCGGCCTGGGTGAAAGCTACGGCGACGCGCCTGCACTGGCGATCCAGCAGCAACTGCAAAGCCAACTGATCGGCCTGGACCCGTTCAACCTCAATCAACTGCGCGCGATCGTCCAGGCCACGGTGGCGGCGAACAAACCGGCGAGCCTGGCCGGCGCGGAACTGGCGCCCGGGTCCCACGCCAGCAAAGCGGTGAGCAATGCCTACTCGGCGTTTGAAGTGGCGTTTCTGGACCTGCAGGCACACTCCCTGAACGTGCCCTTGGTGGACTTGCTGGGCGGGGCGATCCGCGACGAGATTCCATTCAGCGCCTATCTGTTCTTCAAGTACGCGCAGCACGTCGATTCACCCTACAAGCCCGACAGTTGGGGCGAGGCGCTGAACGAGGAGCAGATCGTCGCCCAGGCGCGGCGCATGATCGAGGCCTACGGCTTCAAGAGCATCAAACTCAAGGCCGGCACGCTGCCGCCGGAGCATGAAGTGTCGTGCATCAAGGCCTTGAAAAGGGCGTTTCCCGGCTATCCGCTGCGCATCGACCCGAACGGTAACTGGTCGCTGGAAACCTCGGTCCGCATGGCCGAACTGCTCGGTGACGACCTGCAGTATTACGAAGACCCGACGCCGGGCCTGGATGGCATGGCCGAGCTGCACAAACGCACCGGCCTGCCGCTGGCGACCAACATGGTGGTCACCGACTTCGATGAGTTCCGCCGCAGCGTGGCGCAGAACAGCGTGCAGATCGTCCTCGCCGACCACCACTACTGGGGCGGCCTGCGCGACACCCAGGCACTGGCGAAAATGTGCGAGACCTTCGGGCTTGGCGTGTCCATGCATTCGAACTCGCACCTGGGCATCAGCCTGATGGCCATGGCCCATGTCGCCGCCTCGGTGCCGAACCTCGATTACGCCTGTGACACCCACTATCCATGGCAGGAACCGGATGAAGAGGTGATCAAGGGCGGCAAGCTGCCGATCGTCGACGGCTGCGTGAAAATCACCCGGGCTCCGGGGCTGGGCCTGGAACTGGACCATGATCAATTGGGCAAGCTGCATGACCAGTACCTGACGTGCGGGATTCGCCAGCGCGATGATGTGAAGCAGATGCAGCGTTACAAACCGGACTGGAAGGCGGTCAAGCCTCGGTTCTGATTGCAGTGTTTTGATGGGCATGTAGCAACCTTTGGTCCGGGAAGCGTGGTCGCGCTTGCCCGGACTTTTTTTCCTGTCGAACTGTTTTTTTGTAGGGGAGCAGGATGTGCCGGCCTTATCTCGACCTTGTGGGAGCTGGCTTGCCAGCGATGGCGACCTCGAGATCGCTATCGCTGGCAAGCCAGCTGCCACAGGTCCGTGTTTTCCTTTCACCCTACAATCCATCTCCCAGCAATCTGAGGTATTCAGGGCTGTCGCTGATGGAATTGTGCCCGGTGCCCGCAATCACCTGCAGCGTCGCTATGCCCTCAGGAAAATGGCTGAAGAGCCGCCGGGTACTGGCAGCGGGAATCACTTCGTCATGCTCGGCAGCGATCAGCCGTGTCGGTATCGTGATGTGTTCGGCATAGCGCCAGGACTCGAATTTATCCTGCAGCAGCCACTGCACCGGAAACCAGCGGAACTGGCGGACAGCGAGCTCCTCCAGGCTGTTGTAAGGCGTGATCAATAGCAACTTCGTCGCCGGGCGAGAACCGGCCAGGCGAATGGCCACGCCCGAACCCAGGCTGCGCCCGACCACGGCAATCTGCGGGTGGTCGGCGTAGACCTTGTCGAACAAGGCCATGGCGTCGCGGGCAATGGCTTCTTCGGAGGGCGAGCCGCTGCTGCCGCCGTAGCCCCGGTAATGCATGAAATACAGGGCATGCTCAGGAAAGGCCTGGGCGAATGGCGGCAGGCTGCGCGAGACGTCCTCGGCGTTGCCACCGAAGTAAATCAGCGCTTTTGGACCCACGTGCGGCCTGACCGAAACCAGTATCTGCGCGTCGTCGACGGGCAATGTAAGCAGCGTCGCGGCTGAGTCGACGGCGCGGGGTTGCGGGTAGTAGATGAGCGCGCGCTGAAACACGAACAGCGCAGCGCAAAGCGCCAGGTACAACGCTGCGAGGATGACGACGAGTAACATCAGGGTCCGGGACATTCGGCTAACGTTAGTGGGCGGCATTGACGGCTCCGGGGTGCTGTCAGAGTGTAGCTGGCGGTAAAGGAGGGGACCGATGCCCGATATTCCTCAATGGCTCAACGTACGGCCATCCGAACGATCGGCCCTGTGGCTGGGGTTCGCCTTCCATTTCTGCGTGCTCGCCAGCTATTACTTGGTGCGACCGTTGCGCGATGCCCTGGGGCTCGAAGGCGGCGCCGACAAGTTGCAGTGGCTGTTCACCGCCACTTTCGTGGTCATGTTACTGATGGTGCCCGTGTTCGGCGCGCTGGCGTCGCGCCTGCCGGCCACGCGGTTCGTGCCGCTGATCTACCGGGTGATCGCTGTGTCGATGCTGGTATTTGGCGGGCTGATCGCCAACCACGTCGCACCGGTCATGGTTGGTCGGGTGTTTTTTGTCTGGATCAGCATCTACAACCTGTTCATCGTCTCGATTTTCTGGAGCGTGCTGGTCGACCGCTTTTCCAGCGAGCAAGGGCGGCGACTGTTCGGATGCATCGCGGCGGGCGGCACCCTCGGCACGTTTGTCGGGCCGTTGCTGGCGGCGACCATGGCCACTCGTCTGGGGCCGATGGCCCTGACCGTCGCGGCGGCGCTGTTGCTGGAAATCGCCGTACGCTGCTATCGGGCACTGCTGTCGCGCACGCAGTCACAGTCCGGCAATCGGCTAATCGACGAACGGCGCATGGGCGGCAGCATGCTCGCCGGTATCACCCTGATTCTGCGCTCTCCCTACCTGCTGGGGCTGGTGCTGTTCATGCTGCTGCACACCAGTGCGGCGACCTTCTTGTATTTCGAGCAGGGACGGATTGTCGCTGGCAGCTACGCTGATACTGGCAGCAGGACGCAATTCTTCGCCGTCGTCGATCTGATCGTGTCGGCGCTGACCTTGACGTTCCAGCTGCTGCTGACGGCGCCGTTGATCCGCCTGGTGGGCATTGGCGGAGCGTTGGTCGCCCTGCCGATGGCGACGATCGTGGCATTCACCGCCATGGCGCTGGCACCGGTGCCGACCACCGTGGCGCTGGCCCAGGGCCTGCGCCGCGCGGTGGAGTTCGCCATCGTGCGCCCGGCGCGGGAGGTGTTGTGGACGGTGGTGAGCCGCGAGGAGAAGTACAAGGCCAAGAATGTGATCGAGACCCTGGTCTATCGTGGTGGTGATGCCGCCAGTGGCTGGTTGTCCGCCGGTTTGACGGCGCTGGGCACGGGGTTCGGTCTGGTGGCGGTGGCGATCGTGCCATTGGCCGGGTTGTGGGGCTGGTTGTGCCTGTGGCTGGCCAGGCAGCAGGCACGACGCGCCGGACCTGCACCACGGGAGAGGGACATGTCATGAGCCATGCGGATGGTTTCACCCGCAGGAAACTACTCACGCTGGCTGCCGGTGTTTCGGCGGTCTTCACGCTCGGTCCGGCGGTTGCGCAAACCGTGCTGTCGACGGGAACAGGAGGCAAAACCATGCAGACCCGCGCCATTCCTTCCAGCAACGAACCACTGCCCATCGTCGGGTTGGGCACCTATCGCGGGTTTGATGTCTCGCCCCAGGATCAGGCCTACCGGCAATTGCCCGGGGTGCTGCGTGCGTTGTTCGAGAAGGGCGGGACGGTGATCGACAGTTCGCCGATGTACGGTCGCGCGGAAGAGAACACGGGCGAATTGCTGTCGATCCACGAACCGCGCTCGCCGGCGTTTCTGGCGACCAAGGTGTGGACCCAGGGCCGCGAAGAAGGCATCGCGCAGATGGAGCAGTCGTTCAAGCTGTTGCAGACCGACCGTATCGACCTGATGCAGATCCACAATCTGCTGGACTGGCAAACCCATCTGCCGACCTTGCGGCAATGGAAGGAACAAGGGCGCATTCGCTACATCGGCATCACCCATTACACCTCGTCGGCTTATGAAGAAGTGGAAGCGGTGCTCAGGGCCGAGCCGCTGGACTTCCTGCAAATCAACTATGCCCTGGACGATCGCGGCGTCGAGAAGCGCCTCCTGCCGCTGTGCCGCGAGCGGGGCGTGGCAGTGATCTGCAACCGACCGTTCGGCGGCGGCGGGCTGATCGGCCGCTTGCAAGGCAAACCGCTACCCGGTTGGGCCGCACAAGTCGGGGTCAAGAGCTGGCCGCAGCTGGCACTCAAATTCATCCTGTCGCATTCGGCGGTGACTTGCGTCATCCCCGGCACCGGCAACCCGCGCTACATGACGGAAAACGCCGGCGCGGGCTTCGGTCCGATGCTCACCGATGCCCAGCGTCATCAGTTGATTGCGCTGGTGGAGTAGGGGATGCCCACTTAAGGGAGAACACAGGTAAGTGGCATACATACATTTGTGGCGAGGGGATTTATCCCCGTTGGGTCGCGAAGCGGCCCCCATTGTCCTTTCAGCCAAACCGAGTTGTTTGAGTTTAGGGCTGCTTCGCAGCCCAACGGGGATAAATCCCCTCGCCACAGGGGATTCATTGGTTTGAGGATCTCATCAGGACTTCACAAAAGCTCTCCTATACTGTCCGCGTTGACTGGCTCGACTCCCCAATGACCATTACTGCAAGGAGATCAATCATGGCAATCCGTATTGGCGACGAAGCACCGGATTTCACCGCTGAAACCACCGAAGGCAAGATCAACTTTCACGAGTGGATCGGCGACAAGTGGGCCATTCTGTTTTCCCATCCGAAGGACTTTACCCCTGTCTGCACCACCGAGCTGGGTTACCTGGCCAAGCTCAAGCCTGAGTTCGACAAGCGCAACACCAAGATCCTCGGCCTGAGCATCGACCCGGTCAGCGACCATAACAAGTGGGTCGGTGACATCGAGGAGACCCAGGGCAATGCCGTCAACTATCCGCTGATCGGCGACGAAAACCTGGTGGTGGCCAAGCTCTACGACATGATTCACCCCAATGCCAGCGGCGGTTCGCGCACGGCCGTGGACAACGCCACGGTGCGTTCGGTGTTCCTTGTCGGGCCGGACAAGAAGATCAAGGCGATGCTGATCTACCCGATGAGCGCCGGGCGCAATTTCGATGAAGTGCTGCGGTTGCTCGATTCGTTGCAACTCAATGCCAAGCACACCGTGGCGACCCCGGTGAACTGGCGTCCGGGGGAAGACGTGATCATCCCGACGTCGGTGTCCGACGAGGATGCGAAGAAGAAATACCCGGATGGCTTCAAGACCCTCAAGCCTTACTTGCGGACGGTGGCACAGCCGAAATAACCGTCAACTATAAATCGCCTTCGCGAGCAGGCTCGCTCCCACAGGTGGTCTTTGTCGGACACACATTCAGCGTCCACTGAAGATCCACTGTGGGAGCGAGCCTGCTCGCGAAGAGGCCCTTCAGTCACACCAGATATTTTCTAAACCACCCCAACGTCCGTTCCCACGCCAGTTTCGCCGCCGCCTCGTCATAACGCGGCGTGGAGTCATTGTGAAAGCCGTGGTTGGCGCCCGGGTAGATATGCGCTTCGTACGTCTTGCCCCCGGCCTTCAACGCCTGCTCATAAGCGGGCCAGCCTTCGTTGATCCGCGTATCCAGTTCACCGTAATGCAGCATCACCGGTGCCTTGATCCGCGGGACATCCTTGGCCTCCGGCTGGCGGCCATAAAACGACACCGCGGCACCCAACTCCGGATAGGCCACCGCCGCCGCATTGGTGACACCACCGCCGTAGCAGAACCCGGTAATGCCGACCTTGCCGCTGCCGGCGTCGTGTTTCATCAGCCATTCCACGGCGGCGAAAAAGTCGTTCATGAGCTTTTCCGGATCGATTTTGGCCTGCAGTTCCTTGCCCTTCTCATCGTTGCCGGGATAACCCCCGACCGAGCTCAGCCCGTCGGGGGCCAGGGCGATGAAACCGGCCTTGGCCAGTCGCCGGGCGACATCCTCGATGTAAGGATTCAGGCCTCGGTTTTCATGCACGACCACCACCGACGGGACCTTGCCGCTGGCCTTGGCCGGGCGCACGAGGTAGCCGCGAACCTGTCCGTGACCCTTGGGGGAAGGGTAGGTGATGTACTCGGCGATGATGTCCGGGTCGGTGAACTCGACCTGTTCGGCCAGGGCGTAGTTCGGGCTCAGGGACGCCAGCAGCGCACTGGCCGTCAATCCGCCAAAAGTGAACAGCGCCGCCCGGTCGAGAAACTCGCGCCGGTTGATCAGGCCATGGGCGTAATAGTCGTAGAGTTCCAGCAATTGGGGGGCAAAGTCTTTCGCAGTGAGACGGGGCATCTGTGCGCTTCCTCTTCTTCGACTGATTGAACGCGATCCCACAGGGAATTTGTGTTTATTTCAGGCACTGCGCCCCGGCTTTCGCCACCTGCGCATCCTGCTCGGCCTTGACCCCGGACACGCCGACCGCGCCGATCACCTGGCCATCGACGATGATCGGCACGCCGCCTTCCAGCGAAGTCAGCAACGGCGCCGACAAAAAGGCCGTGCGTCCACCATTGACCATGTCTTCATAGCCCTTGGATTCGCGGCGGCCCAGGGCGGAAGTCCGTGCCTTTTCGGTCGCGATGTAGGCGCTGATGGGCGCGGCGCCGTCGAGGCGTTCGAGGGCCAGGGGATGGCCGCCGTCATCGACGACCACGATGGTCACCGGCCATTGGTTGGTTTGCGCTTCGGTCCGCGCCGCAGCGAGGATCTGGCCGATTTCGGTCTGGCTCAACACGGCTTTGCTTTTCATGAGCATCTCCAGGGTTCGGTTACGGCAAGGCGGCCTCGACCACTTCGATCCAGTGCCTCACCGGCGTGCGGCCTGCGCCGTCGAGGTGGGACTGACAGCCGATGTTGGCCGTGACAATGACCTCAGGGTAGCCGCTTTCCAGCGCATTCATCTTGTTGTCGCGCAGTTGCCGGGACAGTTCCGGCTGGGTCAGCGAATAGGTGCCCGCCGAGCCGCAGCACAGGTGGCCGTCGGGCACGAAGGTCAGGTTGAAGCCAAGGCGTTCGAGTACCGCTTCAACGGCGCCACCGAGTTTTTGCGCGTGCTGCAGGGTGCAGGGGCAATGAAAGGCCAGGCGCTGTGCGCTGTGGATGCCGAGCTTTTCGAGCGGCTCGTTACGCAACACCTCGACCAGGTCCCTGGCCAACGCACTGACCCGCTTGGCCTTGGCGGCATAGGCCGGATCGCGTTCGAGTAAATGGCCATAGTCCTTGATAAACGCGCCGCAACCGCTGGCGGTCTGCACGATGGCCTCGGCGCCTTGTTCAATGCTTGGCCACCACGCGTCGATGTTGTGGCGGGCACGGTCAAGACCGGCCGCCTGGGCGTCCAGGTGATAATCCACGGCGCCGCAGCAACCGGCCTCGCGGTTCGGGGTGACGCTGATGCCGAGTCGATCCAGCACCCTGGCGGCAGCGGCGTTGGTATTGGGCGACAGGCCCGGTTGTACGCAACCTTCGAGCATCAAGACCTGGCGCGCATGGCGTGTGGTGGGGCGTGGTTTACTCGGCGTCGCACTGCGCGGCAGTTTGCTTTGCAGGGCGTCGGGCAGCAGCGCTCGGAACACCTGGCCGCTGTTGACCAGGCTTTTGAACAGATCCGGATGCGGCACGACCGTGCGCAACCCCTCACGCAACAAACGCTGGCCGATCGGACGTGGCACCGCCGCATCGACCACCGCACGGCCGATGTCCAGCAGGTTGTGGTAATCGACACCCGACGGGCAGGTGGTTTCGCAGTTTCGGCACGACAGGCAGCGGTCCAGGTGTTGTTGGGTCTTTTGCGTGACCTCGTTGCCTTCGAGCACCTGTTTGATCAGGTAAATGCGTCCGCGCGGGCCATCCAGCTCATCACCGAGCAATTGATAAGTCGGGCAGGTGGCGTTGCAGAAGCCGCAGTGCACGCAAGTGCGCAGGATGCTGTCGGCCTCTTCGGCGCGGGGCAGTCGGCGGGCTTTTTCGCTCAAGGTGGTCTGCATGATTCAAAGCTCCGCGTACAGGCGACCGGGGTTGAAAATACCCCGGGGATCGAGTTGCTGCTTCAGACTCTGGTGGTAGCGCATCAGGGCAGGGGGCAATGGCTGGAACGGGCTGTCGATCAGGCCATGGCTGTAGCAGGTCACATGTCCGCCGACTTCTTCGACGACTTTGCGAATGAAGGACGCTTGGGCGTCGGACTTCAGCCAGCGCTGGGCGCCGCCCCAGTCGATCAGTTGCCGGCCGGGGAGGGACAGTTTTGGCGTGTTGTTGGGCAACGATAGACGCCACAGTGGCTGGTCTTCATCGAAGAAGCTCAAGCGCTGTTCGTTGAGATCCGCCCAATAAGAAGCGGCCAGCAACTCGCCACCCAAGCGGTCATGGGCCGCCATCACCGAGCCTTCGCCACCCTCGAGCCGCAGATGCAGGCGCTCACCGTCATGGCACGCGGCACTGATCGGCAAGGGTTGCTGGCCCCATTGCGCGAGATTCAACAGGGCGCGCTCGCTTTTCATTTCCAGGCTGATACTCAAGGTTCGCCGGGGCTTGGGCAGGACTTTGAGCGAGACTTCCGTGATCAGGCCCAGGGTGCCGTAACTGCCGGCCATCAACCGCGACAAGTCGTAGCCGGCGACGTTTTTCATCACCTCGCCGCCGAAACGCAGATGCTTGCCGAGGCCTGTGATCACCCGTGTGCCCAGAACGAAATCCCTGACCGAACCCGACCAGGGGCGCCTTGGCCCCGACAGGCCGCAGGCAATCATGCCGCCGACGGTGGCGCCGTCACCGAAAGAAGGCGGTTCGCAGGGGAGCATCTGGTGCGCGGCATCCAGCACTTGCATCAGTTGCGCCAGTGGCGTGCCGCAGCGCACGGTCATCACCAGCTCGGTCGGGTCATAGCTGACGATGCCCCGGTGGGAACGGGTGTCGAGTATCTCGCCAGCACCGATGCGTCCGAGGAATGCCTTGCTGTTGGAGCCTTGTATGCGCAATGGCGTGGCGTTTTCCAGCGCCTGATTGATCTGCTCCAGCAGTGCGTTGCTGTCATCGTTGCCACCTGTACCGTACATCAGAAACGCTCCAGGTCAGGGAAGGGCAGTTGCCCGGCATGAATGTGCATTGCGCCGAATTCGGCGCAGCGGTGCAGGGTCGGAATGTTCTTGCCGGGGTTGAGCAGACCGCTCGGATCAAACGCCGCCTTGACCCCGTGGAACAGCGTCAGCTCATCGCTGTTGAACTGCGCGCACATCTGATTGATCTTCTCGCGGCCCACGCCGTGTTCCCCGGTGATGCTGCCGCCGACCTTCACACACAACTCCAGTATTTTGCCGCCCAGGTTTTCGGCGCGCTCAAGCTCCCCTGGCGTATTGGCATCGAACAGAATCAGCGGATGCATGTTGCCGTCACCGGCGTGGAACACGTTGGCCACCCGCAGGCCGTATTCGGCCGACAGTTCGGCGATGGCTTTCAGAACACCGGGCAACTCGCGCCGGGGGATGGTGCCATCCATGCAGTAATAGTCCGGCGACAAGCGGCCCACCGCCGGAAAGGCGTTCTTGCGTCCGGCCCAGAAACGCACGCGCTCGGCCTCGTCCTTGGCCAGGCGCACTTCGGTGGCGCCGGCCTGCTCGAGCACCTGGCGCACACGCTCGCAATCATCGCGAACATCGGCTTCGACGCCATCGAGCTCACAGAGCAGAATAGCCTCGGCGTCGACCGGATAACCGGCGTGGATAAAGTCCTCGGCGGCGCGGATGGCCAGGTTGTCCATCATCTCAAGGCCGCCCGGGATGATGCCGGCGGCAATGATGTCGCCGACGGCGCGTCCGGCCTTTTCCACGGAATCGAACGCCGCCAGCAGCACCTTGGCGGACTGTGGTTTAGGCAGCAGTTTGACCGTCACCTCGGTGATCACCCCGAGCATGCCTTCGGAACCGGTGAACAGCGCGAGCAGGTCCAGGCCCGGCGAGTCGAGGGCGTTCGAACCCAGGCTCAGGTATTCGCCGTCGACAGTGAGGATGTCGACCTTGAGTACGTTGTGCACGGTCAGACCGTACTTCAGGCAGTGCACGCCACCTGCGTTTTCGGCGACGTTGCCGCCGATGGAGCAGGCGATTTGCGACGATGGGTCCGGCGCGTAGTAGAGACCGTACTGCGCGGCGGCCTGGGAAATCGCCAGATTGCGCACCCCCGGCTGGACCCGCGCCGTGCGGGCAGCGGGGTCGATGTGCAGAATCTGGTTGAAGCGCGCCATCACCAGCAGCACGCCTTTTTCCAGGGGCAAGGCGCCGCCGGACAAACCGGTGCCGGCCCCCCGGGCAACCACCGGCACCTGCATTTCATGGCAGAGCCGGAGTACGCCCTGAACCTGCGCGATGTCGCGTGGCAGCACCACCAGCATCGGTGTGGTGCGGTAGGCCGAGAGACCGTCGCATTCGTACGGCTTGAGTTCTTCCTGCTGATGCAGGATTTCCAGCTCGGGCATCCGCATTTGCAGGGCTTGCAATAGCGCGCTTTTGTCGACGTCAGGCAGGGCGCCGTCAACGCGTTCATCGTAAAGAATGTTCATCGGCGATCGACACTCGTTTTGTCGTTATGTGAGGTCTGTTTCCGGAAACCAGTGGCTGTCCATGCCTTGTTTGTGTGCGCGAAGAGGCTTTCTACTCAATAAGTTTCGCTTGGAACTGCGGATGCGCAAGGCAACCACCATACAACTGTGGGAGCGAGCCTGCTCGCGAATGGGGTGGAACATCAAGCATCCCAGTGCCTGACACACCGCCTTCGCGAGCCGGCTCGCTCCCACAGTTCAACAGTCCGGGGTCCCCGGACCTATCGACTCAATGCCCACCCACCACCATAAGGCTGAACGGCGACACATAAGCCTGCAACGTCACCAGGCCGCCGACCAGGATCGCCAGAATGATCGAGTGGAAGAACACATAACGCAGGATTTCCCCTTCGTGCCCGTACCAGCGGGTGGCGGTGGAGGCGACCACGATGGATTGGGCGTCGACCATCTTGCCCATGACCCCGCCGGAGCTGTTGGCGGCGGCCATCAACACCGGGCTGAGTCCCAATTGCTCGGCGGTGACTTTCTGCAGCCCGCCGAACAACACGTTGGAGGCCGTGTCCGAGCCGGTCAGGGCCACGCCGAGCCAGCCGAGCAGGGTGCCGAACATCGGGTAGAAAATCCCCGTCGCGGCAAACGCCAGGCCCATGGTTGCGTCCAGCCCCGAGTAGCGTGTGAGGAAGCCGAGGGCAAGCATCGCAACAATGGTGATCAAGGAGTAGCGCACGACCCAGATCGTTCGAAGGTATTGGTGGATCAATTGCGGTATGGAATAGCCCATCAGCAAGCCGCCGAGGATGGCCGACAGCAGGATGCCGGTGCCGGTGCTGGTGAACCAGGTGAATTTGTAGATTGCTTCCTCCGTTTTCACAGCAGGCACTACCGGTGGAACCTTCTCGATTTGTTGGTGAATGGTGGTGAAGGTCACGGTCGGGGCGAAGATCGGGTTGGCTTCGCGCAGCGGTTTGCCCTGGGGATCAAGCTTGGCCGAATGGGTGACCGGATCGATCGCCGGGCGGGTGTCGAACATGTTCTTGAAGTTCTGGGTGCCCCAGGCAAACACGAAGACGGTGAGGATGATCCAGGGCATCCACGCGCGCATGACCGCGGGCTTTGCCTCGTTGGCAAAGGCTGCGCTGGCAACGGGTTGCTCATCATGTTCTTCGGCAATCTTGGAATCGTCTACTCGCCCGGACAACGCGGCGGAGGTGTGCACGGTGGCCGGTTTCCAGACCTTGAGGAAGCCGGTCAGGCAGGCCATGGAAATCAGCGCGGCGATCACGTCCACCAGCATCGGCCCGTGATAGTTGGACACGATGAACTGCGGGATGGCGAAACTGACCCCGGTGACGATGATCGCCGGCCAGATTTCCACCATCTTGCGCCAACCGGCGAAAGCCCAGATCAACCAGAACGGCACGATCACCGAGAAGAACGGCAGTTGCCGGCCAACCATCATCGACAGTTCCATTTCATCCAGCCCGGTGACCTTGGCCAGGGTGATGATCGGCGTACCTAATGCGCCGAACGCCACCGGCGCGGTATTGGCGATCAGTGCCAGGCCCGAGGCGGCCAGTGGTGAAAAGCCCAAGCCGATCAGAATCGCCCCGGTCACCGCCACCGGTGTACCGAAGCCGGCGGCGCCCTCGAAAAAGGCGCCGAAGCAGAAGGCGATCAACAGCAGCTGCAAACGGCGGTCGTCGGTGATGCGTGCCAGGGAGTCCTGCAGCACTTTGAACGAGCCGTTCTCGGTGGTCAGTCGGTGCAGAAAGATGATGTTCAACACAATCCAGCCGATCGGCAACAGACCGTTGGCCGCACCGTACAGCGCCGCGGAGCCTGCCATGTTGGCGGGCATGCCGAAGGCGAAGATGGCGATCACCAGCGCCGAGGCCAGGGCGAGCAATGCCGCCAGATGCGCCTTGACATGGAAGAACGCCAGGGCGGCGAGCATCACCACCACGGGGATGGCGGCCATCAGGGTTGAGATGAGCGGGTTGTTGAACGGATCGTAGATTTGCTGCCAGACCATGTTCCACCTCTGCTTCTTATTGTTGGAAATGCAGACCCCTGGGGGGGAGGTGGCTTGTAGTATAGGTGGCATTACGCCGCTGTCAGGTTCAGGCTCCAGTACCGCGAATCAGCGCAATTCAGGGGCTGAGCTAGCATTGCCAATAGGGTCTGAATCCAGCAAGGGGAGGAAAACCGCAATGACTGAGCGACATCTGGAGCACAAGGAGACACTGTCGAACGGATGCAGCATCAGGGTCAAAGCCGAGATATTGAAAGACGGTTCATTGGGCATGTTCATCGGTGTCTACTGGCCCGACGGCTCGGTCATCGATGAAAACCACGATCCCAAGCCGCATATGCTGGACATGGAAGCGGCGATGGACTGGGGGATTGATATTGCCAAGGGGATTGGCAATAGCCAGCGGACGTTGTGAGGCAGGTCTTGAATCTTCACCGAACTGTAGGAGCGAGGCTTGCCCGCGAAGCTTTTGGCGTTTTCGAGGATGCCTTCGCGAGCAAGCTTCGCTCCTACAGGCGCAGGTGTTGTCAGATTGCTGATCTGTAGCCGCTGGCACGCGCAATAAAGGCCGCTACGACGATCAACGACTGGCAAATTTCGCCGATAGTATTTTTCTGTCCTGTGGCGTTTGTCACAAAATCAAAACGGTCTAAAAATGCCGTTGCTCACTTCGCGGGCTTTGCTAATCTTGAACTTGTAGGTGAAAACGCAGACTGATGCGCAAGCGGATAGCGAGGACGCGTGGGGCGCGCTCCGAAGGGTACACGGTTAGAAAGATCTCCGCGCTGAGATCCAGCCCTTATGCCGTGTGAAGCAGGACAGCGCATTGCTGTACCTGTGAGAGTCCTGATAAACCTCGTAAGCCAGAGACCAGCACTGGCCACCTACTAAAACCTCCCAGAGCCCGCCTTGTGCGGGCTTTTTAATGCCTGTCGGAAACTGGGTGAGGCTTATTGCTTTTTGTGGGAGCGAGCCTGCTCGCGATGAACTTGAATGCACCGCGTTAATCCAGATCGAACGCGTCATCGTTAACGTCCATCGCGAGCAGAGCTCGCTCCTACAGGAAGGTGTTAAACCAGGTTGATCGTCACATCGATGTTGCCACGGGTCGCCTTGGAGTACGGGCAGGTCTGGTGCGCGGTGTCCACCAGGGTGCGGGCCAGCACAGGGTCCACGCCCGGCAGGCTGACATTCAGGCGCGCCTGGAGGAAAAACGCGGTGTCGGTCTTGCCCAGGTCGATTTCGGTGGCGACGCTGACGTCAGCCGGCAAGCTCACCTTCAACGCCGCCGCGGCCTTGCCCATGGCACCGATGAAACACGCCGACCAGCCGGCACCGAGCAGTTGTTCCGGGTTGGTGCCGCTGTCGGATGAGCCTATCGGGGAAAGCTTGACGTTCAGACGGCCATCGTCGCTGCGGGACTCACCTTGGCGGCCGCCGGTGGTGACGGTCTTGCCGGTGTACAGCACGGTTTCGATTTGATTGATCATGGGGGCTCCTGAAGGATTTCGGTGTTGAGGCCTGGATGTCGCTCGATTGATCGAAGAACACCTGAAGGGCAACCCGCGCACTCTTTCACCCTCATGTACGCCGTGTGTGTCTTGAACCGGCGGTTGTGTATCGCTGTGTAGCTTCGGCGGGCAAACATACACAGCGATACAAATCACCTGACTCCAGAACGCCACCCATCGTTCAAGCACCCGCTTTGGCTTCCTCAGTAGTGAATTTGCGCAGGGCCTTGTAGCCGGCCCAGTCAAAACTTTTCAGGAATTCGGCCGCGCAGTGGGCACCTTCGAGAAAAAGTTTTATTTTGTTTTGATCTGACATTTTGAAGTCGAGCCAGTTGAAGCCTTGCGCAGGAATCCAGGTCACCAGTTTGTTGTAGTCCGGGTTGCGGTGAATGAAGTCAAAGTCGAGCGTATGCCGCGCCGCATTGAAAATGGTAGCGAATAGATCCAAAGGGCCGTCAATGACTCTCAGGCGTTTGTCCATTTCGAGTTTGACGCCAAAGGTCGGAGCACTGGGTATTTTTTTAGTGTTGTGAAATACATCAATCGGGAAGTTCGACATGATGCCGCCGTCAATGAAAAGAGCCTCACTCGGAAGCCGGCCTTCTTCCACAATGCGGTAACTGGCTAAAGTGTCCCAGCGTTTTTCTGCCTCTGGCCCCTTGGGAATGCGAGTAACTTTCATGGGATGGAAAAAGTAAGGGATCGACATCGAGGCCCTGGCGAACAGCGCAGGATTAATCTTATCTACGTCCTTCCAATAGAGTTCTGCCATGCGAGGGAACTCGACTTTGGTTTCTGTTGTGACGTCCGCGGCGATGATTGCGAGGCGGAAAAAATCCTTGGCAGGTTTTTCGAAGCCTTCGTTGGACCTGAGTCGTAACCCGTCAGGCACGGTTTGCATCCGTTTCCTTAAACCGGCCAGGTCGACAATGCCCTCTCTTTTCAGGAGTTGACTCAGCCAATCTGTGAAGGCATTACCTGGATTCAATCCCAGATTACTTTGCAGGTTATCGATGACCTGCGCCGCCTTGAAGGCAAGCTTGAAATGACCCGCGTCATTTACCCAACTCTCGATCAAATCCCGGGCGTCGGAGTCACCGTCCACGAAGTCGAAGAAGTTCTTGTTCGCCAACTCCATTAGCAACTTCTCGCCTTTTGGTTGCCCCGGTTCAGCCAGAGCAGCCACTAACAGGGCATTGATCGAGCCTGCCGAAGTGCCGCCTACGCCCAAAAACCGTATTCCCAATTGCTCCAGCACATAGGTGTATCCCACCAAGGCTATGCCGAGCATTCCCCCGCCTTCCATCACCAGGTCGACATACTGATTTCCTTGCGCATCGACAATGTCGCTGAACTCCTTGCCTTTACAGGCTGCCTTTGCGTTTCTCAGGATTTTCAGTAGATCTTCATTGTTTTTGAAGTCGTTGAGATTCATGTTGACCTCAATGTACGAGAGGGCTGAAGTAACTGTGCAGCGTCAGTGAGATGCAATCTAGTCTTCAATTTCTTTAGTGCAAGGTGGATTGATTGGATAGTTACGTGACAGTTAGGCTGATTTGGAGTAGCCGACTTGTTTTTTATTGCGGCTATATTTTGAAGTAGTAGAAAGTGCCATCGTACCAGGGCTGTAGTTGTTATCAGCCGGACAGCAAGCCGCTTATGTACAGCCTGTTGAGATCCCGAAGACGCACGCGCGCTCGCCGTGCGTCTATTCGTTTGTGGCGTTATTGCGCCTTGTGCACCGCCTGGATGATGACCTTGGCCACGTCCGAGGGGCGCGATTGCTGGGGCACGTGACTGGTTTCAAGTTCGGTCACTTGCGCGCCGATTTTCTTCGCGAATGCACGCTGCAGGTCGGGTTGGATCATGTGATCTTCCCGCGCTACGACGTACCACGACGGTTTGCCTTTCCAGGCCGCGACGCTGGTTTTGTCGTCAAAGGCCGACGCGCGGATCGGTCCCTGGGTGGCGGCCATGATGGCGGTCTGCTCGGCAGGAAGATCCTGGGCAAATCCTGTCGCCATGCCCTGTGGCGTCATGTAGAGAAAGCCGTTCTTGTCGGCGGCAATGTCCTTCACCCCCGACGGGGCCGGGTAGTCCTTGCCCAGGTCCTTGCTGGCCTGGCCCGCATCCGGTGCAAACGCGGCGACGTACACCAGGCCACGAACCTTCTTGTCGGTTCCCGCCTGACTGATTACCGTACCGCCCCAGGAGTGCCCGACCAGCACCACGTTGTTGTCCTGATTGTTCAAGACGCGCTGGGTCGCCGCCACGTCGTCAGCCAGCGAGGTCAACGGGTTCTGCACCACGGTGACCTTGATACCTTCGGCTTGCAGCAACGGAACGACCTTGGCCCAGTCGGACCCGTCGGCGAAGGCGCCGTGGACGATGACCACCGAGGGTTGCGTGGTGGCGGCATGGCTGGCGACGGTAAACAGCGAAGCGGTCATGGCGAGGGCGAGGGCAAGCGTCTTGGGTTTGAACATGATCAGAACTCCTGTGGTTGGTGAGGTCCAGTTTCAGCAATACCCGGATGTTCAGGTATCGGTCGTTTATCCGAGGCGAGCGATAAATTTTCAGCGATGGTAGGGAGAGCACCATGTCGGACCGTGACTGTATTGAGCTGGAAGGCGCCATTCTCGCGTTGTCCATGGTGGGCGACCTGAGCATGGGGCAGCCTTTCGACCAGTCACGTCGCACGGCGCGCCTGGCCGGGTGGTTGGCGCAAACGTGCAATGGCGCCGGCGATCATCAGGAGGTGGCGCGGCAGGTGGCGCTGCTGCGCTGGTCGGGGTGTACCGCCAACGCCGAGGGCTTCACGCGTCTGCTGGGCGATGATGTGGGCGGGCGCAACGCGATGCTCAGTCAGACCCTCAACGCTGCCGGGCAACGGGCGATGCGCAAGTCCACGCCCCTGGCGCAAATCCATTGCGAAGTGTCTGGCGACATCGCCCGCACGCTGGGCTTGAATGCGGCGGCCGAACACGGGTTGCGCCATGTATTCGAACAATACGATGGTGAAGGCAAGCCCCTTGGCCTGCGACACCCCGAGGTGCCGGAGGTGGTGTATCAGGTGCTGCTGGCCGGTGATCTGGAAATCCTGTCCCGGGTCCACGGTCTGGAGGCTGCGTTGGAGTGGATCGCGACCCAGGGCGATCGTCGCTATCCCGCTTCCCTGGCCAGCGAGCTTTCGCGTTTTGCCGAAGACTGGTTGCAGCAGCTGCGCACGCCACAAGTACCTGCCGCTATTTCGCCGGAGTCTGGCGGGACGGTGTCGCTGACCCTGGTCGGCGATGTCATCGATCTCAAGCTGCCATGGCTGGCGGGATACTCGCGGCGATCGTCGGAGCTGGTGCGGGAAGCCGCCCGGCTGTCGGGGCTGGCGCAGCCATCGGTCGACGCGTTGGGCCAGGCGGCGCTGATCCACGGCATCGGCCGGGCCGCGGTGCCCAACCGGATCTGGAACACGCCGGGCACGCTGCTTGAAGGCGATCTTGAACAAGTGCGGCTTGTGCCTTACTGGACGTTGCGCACCAGCAGTCAGGTGGCCGAACTGACGGCGCCGGGGCAACTGGCTGCCCACGCTTACGAACGCCTCGACGGCAGCGGCTATTTTCGCGGCTTGGGCGGCGAAACCTTGCACACCGAACATTGCCTGCTGGCGGCCGCCTTGGCCTGGCAGGCGCTGTGCTCCGATCGGCCATGGCGACCGGCCTTCAGTGCGCAAGCGGCGCAGCAGTTGTTGCTCGACGAGGCGACGCAGGGGCGTTTCGATACGCGCGCGTGTCAGGCGGTCATCGCCGCCGCCCGTGGCGAGACGAGCGTTGCGCCCGGCAAAGCGAACGGTGGCCCGCTGTCCGAGCGCGAGACGGAAATCCTGCGGCGCATCAGCCTGGGCGGCAGCAACAAAGAGGTGGCGCGCCAGCTTGGCATCAGCCCGAGCACGGTGCGCACCCATGTCGAGAGCGTGTTCCGCAAACTGCAATGCACCACCCGCGCGGCGGCAACGCTCAAGGCGCTGACGCTAGGGCTGATCTGAGTTTCAGAGGGGGATTTGCGGCGTCGACAGCACCTGGCGCAGCCCCATGAATGAGCGGATCTGCCGGACGCCCGGCAGGTACAGCAACTGCTCCGCATGCAGCCGGTTGAAGCTCTGGCTGTCCTTGGTCCGCAGCAACATGAAGTAGTCGAATTCGCCGGTCACCACATGGCACTCCATGCAGCCGGAGACTTTTTGCGCGGCGGACTCGAAGGCGGCAAACGATTCCGGCGTGGAGCGGTCCAGCACCACGCCGATCAACACCACCATTCCCGCATCCAGCGCTTCGGGGTCAAGCAGGGCGACAATGCCCCTGATCAAGCCTGCCTGCTTGAGCCGCTCGACGCGCCGCAGACAAGCCGGTGGACTCAACTTCACCTTTTCCGCCAGTGCCACATTGGAGATCGACGCGTCGCGTTGCAGCGCCTTGAGGATGGCGCGGTCGATGCGGTCAAGCGGTGCAGGCTCCACGGCTTTGTCGTTTGATTTGTTATGGTTGTTTGTTGCGTTCATGATTGTTTACACGCAATAAAGAGTTATTTGAATGTGCTCTGCGAAAATAATGATTCTATTAATGGCCTGAACTTGCAACACATATTTTCAGGTTTTTTCTTAAGATTGATTCATCGAAGCCGCCGTGAAAGCGCTTGGATATCTCACTCTTTAAGGATTGGCGCCATGAACCTGAATCGTTTTAAACGTTATCCGTTGACCTTCGGTCCATCCCCCATCACCCCCTTGAAACGCCTCAGCGAACACTTGGGCGGCAAGGTGCAGCTGTATGCCAAGCGTGAAGACTGCAACAGTGGCCTGGCCTTTGGCGGGAACAAAACGCGCAAGCTCGAATACCTGATTCCCGAAGCCATCGATCAAGGCTGCGACACCCTGGTGTCCATCGGCGGTATCCAGTCGAACCAGACCCGCCAGGTGGCTGCGGTCGCCGCCCACCTGGGCATGAAGTGTGTGCTGGTGCAGGAAAACTGGGTGAATTATTCCGACGCCGTGTACGACCGCGTCGGCAACATCGAGATGTCGCGGATCATGGGCGCGGACGTGCGGCTTGACGCGGCAGGCTTCGACATCGGCATTCGGCCCAGCTGGGAGAAGGCCATGAGCGATGTGCGGGAGCGGGGCGGCAAGCCGTTTCCGATTCCGGCGGGCTGTTCCGAGCATCCCTATGGCGGCCTCGGGTTCGTCGGTTTCGCCGAGGAAGTGCGGCAACAGGAGAAGGAACTGGGTTTCAAATTCGACTACATCGTCGTCTGCTCGGTGACCGGCAGTACCCAGGCCGGGATGGTCGTCGGTTTCGCGGCGGACGGACGCTCGAAAAACGTGATCGGTGTCGACGCGTCGGCCAAGCCGGAACAGACCAAGGCACAAATCCTGCGCATCGCCCGGCACACCGCCGAGCTGGTGGAGCTGGGGCGTGAAATCACCGAAGAGGACGTGGTGCTCGATACGCGCTTCGCCTATCCGGAATATGGCTTGCCCAACGAAGGGACACTGGAAGCGATTCGACTGTGCGGACGCCTTGAAGGGGTGCTGACGGATCCGGTGTACGAGGGCAAGTCGATGCACGGGATGATTGAAATGGTGCGTCGTGGCGAATTCCCGGACGGCTCCAAAGTGCTTTACGCCCACCTGGGCGGAGTACCGGCGCTGAACGCCTACAGCTTCCTGTTTCGTAACGGCTGAGAAAACCAGTCGCAAGGAGGTAGACCTGTGGGAGCGAGCCTGCTCGCGAAGAGGGAGGGTCGGTGGACATAGTGTTACCTGACACACCGCTTTCGCGAGCAGGCTCGCTCCCACAGGGATTGTGGTCATTACGGGGAGTTCCACCATGCACGCAATTTCGCAGGCCGCAGTCTGGGTCAAAGAACCTTCGGTGGATGCCGGCGTCGTCATCGTGACCAGCGCCGCGCTGCCCAAATACATGATCGACAAGCTGCATGTGGCCATCGATGACTGGGACCAGGTGGCCTATCTGGTCATCAAGCACCCCGGGGAATTGATGCTCGACTGGCTGCACGCCGGGTCCGGCGCCACGGAGTCGAACCCGAACGCCACGTGCGATGCCAGCCAACTGCTGCGTTGCGTGTCCAAGGAGAGTTTTTTGCTGGATGTCGAAGTCAGCCCGCTACCTGGCCTTACCTGGCTGGGATCGGTCTGCGGCCACAAGCTGCGTGTCTTCGAACCAGGAAAAGCAGCGTCATCCGACGCGGCGATGGATCAACAGGTGGAGGCCATTCTATCGGTCACCCGGACGCTGGCCAAAAGCGTATTGCAGGAGCGCTGCTTCACTTAACGAAAGTCATCACCCGTTCAACGGCCGACTCAATCATTCAAACAACAAAGGCAACGCCTATGAGCCAAACTGCCGACTGTCGTCATCAATCCCTGAAGTGGATGCGCGAGCCTTCCAGTGGCACGCGCATCGTGGTCATCGTGTCGGGACTCGATAGCGATCATATTGACCTGATGCATCATGGTTTCAGCTGTTTCGACAACATCGCGCTGATGCACGTCGATACGGCGAACGCCGGGCCTGACAAGCGTGTTGAAGGGCTCATCGATGCGGTAGATCAAGTCAAAAGCCTGGCCCGTACGAGCCCGCCGCCCCCTCTTGAAGCGCTTCCCGACCTGTGCAGGAGTTGCCCATGAACCCGTCCGATATTCATGCCCAATTGCCGGGTCAGTCAGCCGAAGATCTCCAGGAAATCGCCGAATGGCGCGAGGCCTTGCTGTCCGTCATCGCCCATGGCGGCACGGCCCAGGCCAGGCAGATCCTCGACATGCTGGTGACGGTGGCCAGCCGTTCCGACATCGGCTGGCGGCCAAGCCACGGCACGCCTTACGTCAACACCATCAGTGTCGAACACCAGCCCGTATTTCCAGGGGACCTGGCCATCGAGGAACGTCTGGCTTCGATCATGCGCTGGAATGCCTTGGCCATGGTGGCCAGGGCCAATCACGCCTATGGCGAATTGGGCGGACACATCGCCAGTTATGCCAGCGCCGCGGATCTGTTCGAAGTGGGCTTCAACCATTTCTTCAAGGCTCGCACCGAAAACAGTGGCGGTGACCTGGTGTTCTATCAGCCGCACTCGGCGCCGGGCGTGTATGCCCGGGCGTTCCTCGAAGGACGCCTCGACGAGCGGGACCTGCAGCACTACCGCCAGGAAATCGGTGCGCGCACGAACGGCGCAAGGGGCTTGTCGAGTTACCCGCACCCCTGGTTGATGCCGGACTTCTGGCAGTTTCCGACCGGGTCCATGGGCATCGGTCCGATCAGCTCGATCTACCAGGCGCGCTTCATGCGTTATCTGGAGCACCGGGGCCTGCAGGACACCACGGGCAGGACCGTATGGGGCGTGTTCGGCGACGGTGAAATGGACGAGCCGGAAAGCATGTCGGCGCTGACCCTGGCCGCGCGGGAAGGCCTGGACAATCTGGTGTGGGTGGTCAACTGCAACCTGCAACGGCTGGACGGGCCGGTGCGTGGCAACGGCCGGATCATCGACGAGCTGGAGGCCCTGTTCGGCGGGGCCGGCTGGAACGTGATCAAACTGGTCTGGGGTTCCGATTGGGACGGCTTGTTTGCAAGGGATGCGGATGGCGCGCTGGTCAAGGCGTTGTCGAGCACCGTCGATGGGCAGTTCCAGACGTTCGCGGCGAAGGACGGGCGCTTCAACCGCGAACAGTTCTTCGGCCAGAACGAGGCATTGGCGCACCTGGCGCAAGGCCTGACCGACGAGCAGATCGACCGCCTCAAGCGCGGTGGTCACGACGTGGTGAAGATCTTCGCCGCCTATCAGAGCGCACTGCTCGAAGGCCGCAAACCCACGGTCATCCTGGCGCAGACGAAGAAGGGCTTCGGCATGGGGGATGCGGGGCAGGGCCGGATGACCGTGCACCAGCAAAAGAAACTCGACAAGGATGCGTTGATCGCGTTCCGCAACCGATTCAACCTGCCGTTGACCGATGAGCAGGCCGCCGACTTGAGTTTCTTCAAACCCGACGCAGACAGTGCCGAAATGCGCTATCTGCATGAGCGTCGCCGGGCATTGGGTGGGTACATGCCTGCACGGCCCACCGCTTGCGAACCGCTGGCCGTGCCCGGCATCGACAGCTACGGCACCTTTGCCATTACCGCTGAAGGCAAGGAAATGTCCACCACCATGGCCTTCGTGCGGATGCTCAGCGGCTTGCTGCGGGACAAACAACTGGGGCCGCGCATCGTGCCGATCGTGGCGGACGAAGCGCGCACTTTCGGCATGGCCAGCCTGTTCAAGCAGATCGGCATCTACTCCAGCGTCGGCCAGCGCTATGAGCCGGAAGACATCGGCTCGATCCTGAGTTATCGGGAAGCCCTGGACGGCCAGATTCTGGAGGAGGGCATCAGCGAGGCGGGGGCGATCAGTTCCTGGGTGGCCGCCGCGACCAGTTACTCGGTGCATGGCCTGCCGATGTTGCCGTTCTACATCTACTACTCGATGTTCGGCTTCCAGCGCATCGGCGACCTGATCTGGGCGGCAGCGGATCAACGGGCCCGCGGCTTCCTGCTCGGCGCCACCGCAGGGCGCACGACGCTGGGCGGCGAGGGCCTGCAACACCAGGACGGCAACAGCCACCTGATGGCGGCGATGGTTCCCAACTGCCGTGCCTACGACCCTGCCTTCGCCGGCGAATTCGCGGTGATTCTGGACCACGGCATGCGCCAGATGCTGGAGCGTCAGGTGGACGAGTTCTACTACGTCACCCTGATGAACGAAAACTACCCGCAGCCCAACCTGCCTGAAGGTGTCGAACAGGCGATCATCAAGGGCATGTACCTGTTTGCCCGGCATGAATTCGAGGATGCCCGTGGCCGCGTGCAGTTGCTGGGTTCGGGCGCCATCCTGCGCGAAGTCATCGCCGCCGCCGAATTGCTGGCCAGCGACTGGAACATCGACAGCCAGGTGTGGAGTGTCACCAGCTTCACCGAGCTGGCGCGCGACGCCCGGGAGGTCGAGCGCTGGAACCGCCTTCATCCAGGCCAACCGGCACGGCTCAGCCATCTTCAGGCGTCGCTCAACGACCCGGCCCCGATCATTGCCTGCACCGACTACGTGCGCGCCTTGCCCCAGCTGATCGCCAGTTATCTCGATGCCCGTTACACGGTGCTCGGCACTGACGGTTTCGGCCGCAGCGATACCCGCAACCGGCTGCGCACGTTCTTTGAAGTGGATCGCCATCAGATCGTCTTGAGCGCGCTGACGGCCCTGGTTAACGAGGGGCGACTCGATGCCGGTGTCTGTGCCGAGGCCATTGCCCGATATGCCATCGAGGTTGACGGCGTGGCGCCCTGGGAAGCCTGACGCCGGGCTTCGGACCGAATCGAATTTTCAGAGAGTGTTTATGAAGAATGTGCATGAAATTCGTCTGCCCGACATCGGCGATGCCAGGGATGTGGGTGTCATAGAAATCCTGGTCAGGGCCGGCGATGCGGTGGTCGAAGGGCAGCCCCTGATCATCGTCGAGACCGACAAGGCGTCGATGGAAATTCCTTCGACCCACGGGGGTGTGTTGCAGTCATTGGCGGTCAAGCTGGACGACAAAGTCAGTGAAGGCTCGCCGATTGCCCGTATCGAAGTTGATCAGCCAGCGTCGCCGCCGGTGCAAGCGTCGGTTCAGCCACCGCCAGTTGCCCAGCCCGTTGTGATTCACCCACAGCCTGCGCCTGTCGCTTCAGTGCATCCCATTGCCTCAAGACCGGACTTGCCCCTGGCGTCGCCTTCGGTGCGCAAGTTTTCTCGAGAACTGGGGGTTTCCCTGCAAAGCGTTCAAGGCACAGGGCGGCGTCAGCGCATCACCAAGGATGACGTCGCGGCTCATGTCAAAGGTGCGCTGAAGGCGGTGCCTCCCACGGTTTCACCCCTGGGTGATTGTCTGCCGTGGCCGGCGGTGGATTTTGCCAAGTACGGGCCGGTGGAAAGCAGGCCGCTGTCGCGGATCAGGAAAATCAGCGGAGCCAACCTGCATCGCAATTGGGTGATGATTCCTCACGTCACCAACCACGACGACGCCGATATCACGCAGCTCGAACAATTCCGCCAGCAAGTGAACAAAGACAACGCCCGGCTCGGGGTGAAAGTGACGTTGCTGGCGTTGCTGATGAAAGCCTGCGCGGCGGCGCTCAAGCAGTTTCCCGAATTCAATGCCAGCCTCGACGGCGACGACCTGATCCTCAAAGGTTACGTCCACATCGGCTTCGCCGCCGACACGCCCCAAGGCCTGGTGGTTCCAGTGATCCGGGATGTCGATCAAAAAGGCGTCCTGGCGATTGCCCGGGAAATGTCGGAACTGGCGGCCAAGGCCCGGGCGGGCAAGTTGAACGTTGCCGAGATGAGTGGCGGGTGCTTCTCGATTTCATCGTTGGGCGGTATTGGCGGGACGTACTTCACACCGATCATCAATGCACCGGAAGTGGCCATACTGGGCGTCGGTAAAAGTGTCGAAAGACTGGCACTGGATAGGGGCGAAGTGGTTGCGCGTAACATCCTGCCCTTGAGCCTGAGCTGGGATCACCGCGTCATCGATGGTGCGGCAGCGGGGCGGTTCAATGCCTATTTGACGGCGGTTCTGGCGGATTATCGGCGGTTGGTTTTGTAGCCGGGGGCGGGCTGCTTTGGCCAAAAGCGAGCATTCTGTCAGCACAGCGTTTGGGCATTTAGCCGAGCCTGAAACGCGTCGATTGAGTGACTTCGCAGAAAGCGGGGGCAGGACTTTACCTGCCCCCTTGTTGCCTAACCTCGCAGGAAAGCGAGCAAATCGGCGTTGATGGTATCGGCGTTGGTTGTGGGCATTCCGTGTGGGTAGCCCGGGTAGGTTTTCAACGTGCTGTTTTGCAAGAGTTTGGCCGACAAGAGCCCGGAGTTTTCATAAGGCACGATCTGATCATCATCACCATGCATCACCAGCACGGGGATCGTGATGCTCTTCAGATCGTCGGTAAAGTCGGTTTGGGAAAAGGCCACGATCCCGTCGTAATGAGCCTTTGCACAGCCCATCATGCCCTGGCGCCACCAATTCAAGATGATGCCCTCGGACGGTTTTGCACCAGGGCGGTTATAACCGTAGAAAGGCCCCGTCGGGACGTCATGGTAGAACTGTGCACGGTTGGCCTTCAGCTGTGCCTGCAAGTCATCGAAAACCGACTTTGGCAAGCCGCCCGGATTGCCTGGGGTCTGGACCATCAGCGGTGGCACTGCGCTGATTATCACCGCCTTCGACACGCGGTCTTCGCCGTGGCGCGCAATGTAATGGATGACTTCACCGCCGCCGGTGGAGTGGCCCACATGGACGGCACCCTGCACGCCAAGATGGTTGACCACGGCCGCGACGTCATCCGCATAGTGATCCATGTCGTGTCCGTCCCAGACCTGACTGGATCGCCCGTGGCCACGTCGGTCGTGTGCAACCACCCGGTAGCCGTTCGCCAGGAAAAACAGCATTTGCGCATCCCAGTCGTCCGCGCTGAGCGGCCATCCGTGATGAAAAAAGATCACTTGGGCGTCGCGTGGCCCCCAGTCTTTGTAAAAGATCTCAACACCGTCCTGCGTAGTGACATAACTCATGCTCGCATCTCCTGTGGGGTAGGGAGGCCATGACCCAAAGCATTAAACCTGCGTCGCTTGGCTGCCCGATAACTTTAGGTTTAAAGTCAACTTTAAGGTCAACGGCTTTTTTGGGTGGAATATGAGAATAGGCGAACTGGCGAAAATCAGCGGACTGGCGCCTTCACGTATCCGCTTTTACGAAGCGAGCGGCCTGATCAAGTCTGTTGCGCGCAAGGCCAATGGGTATCGGGACTATGCACCTGATACAGAGTGGGTGTTGGAGATCATCACGGGCGCCCAGGCGGCGGGTTTTTCATTGGAAGAAATCCGACAGTTACTGCCAATGAATGCCAACGGCTGGAAGCATGAAGAGTTGCTCAGTGGGCTCAAGCGCAAGGTTGAGGAAATCGAAATCCTCCAGCAACGGCTGGCCCAGAATAAGGCGCAACTGCTTCTGGTGATCGAGGGCGTTGAAAGCAAGCCTGAAGGCATGGGGTGCGTGGACAACACCCAGTTGTTGCTGCATCGTCTGCGCGAGGAAGGTGTGGCGCCAGTACCACGTGGCCGTGATAGTGCGTCGTCCGAGCCAGTGTGACCTGTCAGGCTCGTGACGCCTGACAGGTTTTTGCCGGATCGTTGAATCAGACAAACAGCAATTGGCCGAACGCGGTCCCTGGATGAACGTCTTGTCTTGGCCAACCCCCTTCGATACTGGCCGATTTATCCCTGCCGACCAGGTCTCTGGCAACGCATGAGAGGCCGCTCCCGGCTACCCAATCCTCAGCGCGACCTGTCAACAGCGCCATTGCTCTAACTTCGCAAAAACCTCAAAGCAACCGTTCAATGGCAGAATCACCTCAACTTGACCGTTTTGGAGAACACCATGCTTCGTGCGTTTGAACGAAGACTCGATCCCTTTCCTCCCGACGAGGTACCACCGCCACCCGAAGGCCTGGCTCGGTTCCTGTGGGCCTGTACGCGGGGCGCCCGCGGTTACATCCTGATGTTTGCGCTGCTCAGTGCCGGCGTGTCGATTTACGAAGCCTGGCTGTTTTCCTTCCTCGGCCAGGTCGTGGACCTGCTCTCGACCTGGCAGGCAGGCGGTGAAGCGGCTGCGCAGGAAAGTCGGGTGTTGTGGGGCATGGGCATCGTCATGGTGACCAGCGTCGGGCTGGTGGCGTTGCGTACCATGGTGCAACACCAGATATTGGCGATTAACTTGCCGTTGCGGCTGCGCTGGGACTTCCATCGCCTGATGCTGCGGCAAAGCCTTTCGTTTTTTTCCGATGAGTTTTCCGGCCGGGTCACGACCAAGGTGATGCAGACGGCGCTGGCGGTGCGCGACCTGTTGTTCACCCTGATCGAGATCGCACCCGGGATCGGCGTGTATTTCATTGCGATCATCGCGCTGGCCGGCGGCTTCGCTTTGAAACTGATGCTGCCTTTCGTTGCCTGGGTCGTGTTGTTCGGGCTGGCCATGGGGTACTTCGTGCCTCGCCTGGGGAAAGTCGGCCAGGAACAGGCCAATGCGCGGTCGATGATGACCGGGCGTATCTCGGACGCCTACACCAACATCACGACGGTGAAGCTGTTCTCCCACTCCAATCGTGAAGCGCACTTCGCGCGTGCGGCGATGGAGGATTTCAAGCAGACCGGCTTTCGCCAGATGCGCCTGGTCAGCCAGTTCGAGATCGTCAACCAGGCGTTGGTGGTGGCGTTGATCATGGCAGCCGGTGGCTATGCGCTGTGGCTATGGCATCAGGGACAGGTCGGCGCGGGTGCCGTGGCGGCCATCACCGCCATGGCGTTGCGTATCAATGGCATGTCGCACTGGATCATGTGGCAAATGACCTCGCTGTTCGAGAGCATCGGCACCGTGCAGGATGGCATGGAGACCCTTACCCGCGGGCCAAAAGTGAAGGACGCGCCGGACGCGGGCGTGCTGGTGACCTCCGGTGGCGCGGTCACCTTCGATAACGTGAGCTTCAATTACAACGGCGAACGCCAGGTGCTCGATGGCCTGAGCCTGAGCATCCGTGCGGGCGAAAAAATCGGCCTGGTCGGCCGCTCTGGCGCCGGCAAGTCCACGTTGATCAACTTGCTGCTGCGCTTTTATGACGTCGACAGCGGGGAGATTCGCATCGACGGCCAAAACATCGCACACGTGACGCAAGACAGCCTGCGCGGCGCCATCGGCATGGTCACCCAGGATACCTCCCTGCTGCACCGTTCCATTCGCGACAACATCGCCTACGGTCGTCCCGATGCGACCGACGCACAAATCCGCAACGCCGCCGCCAATGCCCAGGCCGATGAGTTCATCAGCCAACTGAGCGACCGGCAAGGCCATACCGGCTACGACACCCTCGTGGGTGAGCGTGGCATCAAACTGTCGGGCGGCCAGCGCCAACGCGTCGCGATTGCCCGGGTGATGCTCAAGAACGCCCCGATCCTGCTGCTTGACGAGGCCACCAGCGCGCTGGACTCGGAAGTCGAAGTGGCCATTCAGGAAAGCCTCGATGAAATGATGCAGGGCAAGACCGTGATCGCCATCGCCCATCGACTGTCCACGATTGCGGCCATGGACCGGCTCATCGTCATGGATGACGGCCGCATCATCGAACAGGGCACCCACGCCGAATTGCTCGCGAAGAACGGCGTTTATGCGCGGCTGTGGCAGCATCAAAGCGGCGGGTTCCTGGGGGAGGATCAGGGCGTGGTCGAGGCGATGGATCAGGCGTGAGCGTGATGGCGGTGTATTAATTATTCCGGGTTACGCGCCCTGCGGTACTAGCGATGGTTGCGATAGCGTTCGGTCAAGGACTGCACGCGGTTGACGTAGGATTGCGTCTCGGCGTAGGGAGGTACCCCGTTGTATTCGACCACGGACGCTTCGCCGGCGTTGTAACCTGCCAACGCCAGCATCTGGTTGCCGTTGAAGCGCTTGAGCAGCCAGGCCAGGTAGCGCACGCCGCCACGAATGTTTTGTCGTGCGTCGAACGGATTGTCCACGGCGAAGCGCTCGGCGGTGGCGGGCATCAACTGCATCAGCCCCTGGGCGCCTGCTTGGGAAATGGCGTTGGGGCGAAACGCCGATTCGGCGTGAATCACTGCGCGGACCAGCGCCCTGTCGACACCATAAAGACCTGAAGCGGCTTCGATCTCCCGCCGATAGGATTGAGTGTCCAGGCGCAGCGAGGCGACCTTGAAATCCTTCGGCGCCATGCACAGATAGCAGCCCTTGATGTAATAGAGCTCAAGGACATCGACCCGTGCGGAGATCCCGACGGGGCGCCGGCTCACATATTGACGAATCCCCCGGTGGATGAAGGTGTACACCCGGATCCGCACCGCGCCTGGGTCATCGTCTCGCACAATCCGTGGCTGGGCCAATGCCTTGGCGCCGACACTGGCGTCCGCCATGCCATTGAGGCGAGTGCAGCGGGCGCTGGCGATGGCTTGGCTGGTGTAGCTGATGGCTCCGTCCCTGGCTTGGCACTTGAACATGGCGCTGGCGCACAGTGGAGCGGCCAGCAAGGCCAGCTCGATGCCGCCAAGAAGGCTCTTGCGAGCCCATCGCCATGCTCTGGAACTCATCACATCGCTCCGTGTCGCAGGCGCCGATCAGGCCTGGGGCGCCTGGCCCGGGCGCTGCCTTTGGAGGGCGGGTTGCGGGTGACCGCCTTTTGTTCTGATAGTTATACCCCTTGTAACCGGCCTTGGAACTTGCGTTGACGTACCGGCTGCGGGCGTTCCAAGGCGAGGCGCAAGCCTGATTGCTCGCACGACGCGTCGGGTTGATCAAGTGGGCGTAAAAAGAGGTAGGTTTAAAGAGTGCTCAATGACTGCTTTTGGTCGGTATGGGCAGTATCAATCGGCCACAGCTTTGCGACTCAAGTCTTCGGCTTCCGGTTCCAGTAAGCGTCCCGAAGCGCCGTGAAAAGCGCGACGTCGCCATCGAAGAACCACTTGGCGCTCTCGGTATCCGGCAAGCGCGGCAACTGCGCATCTTGTGCAATCCCCAAAATTTCACGAGCTGCCCACGAACCGCAAGCCGCAATCCGCTGGACGTCGTCGCGGTGATGGGCAAGTACGTACTCGCGCCAATAAGGGATGTCTTTCAAAACGCACAGCACGATGTGACCCAACGAGTCGTAGTCGACCCAGTTGTGCTCCGTCGGATGAACCTCGCCCCCAAGTCCTCGGCCGTCCAGGCTCCTCCAGTAGTCAGCGCCGTCACCGAGCAGCAGACGTTCAGCATTCCATGAGTCATTCAGCAGCGTATGCGCCCGGTTCAAATTGAAGCGGCCACGAAACTGCTGCTTGTCGGCGCACTCGTGCACGAATCGTTCGGTGAGCAGGTGCGCGTGCACGTCGAGCTGCCGGAGGTTATGCCCTTCGGGGGTCGACATGAACTGTGCATAGTCGAACTCATCAAAAAAGTGGCGCACTTGCTGGTGTCGGATATGCCCCAACTTCGATAACGTCGGGATGAGCGCCATCGAAACCTTCGACAGCCTTCGCGCGCAGGCCGCAAATTGGAGCACGGCCCTGAACTCTGGCGCAGCCAGAAAGGCCGTGAGTGAGAGTGCAATAAGTTTCTTGATCGGCGCCTCCAGATTGGCACCGGGTTGCTGGGCACCCAGCCAGGCAGGCATCCAACTGGCCTCACGTCCTGACTTGCCGAACTCGATGAGGGTTCGTAAAGCCTGCGCCACGTAGTGGTCGTTCAAGTTCCCAGGATGGTCCGGAAACATCGCGTACATCAACTCGAACGCGCCCGGCTTCGCCTTGTCCACCAAAGACTTGGCGACAACCCCCAGGCCGGACGCTGTCTGACTCGAAAAGAACTCGGTCGCAACAATGTCTCTGATAGATGCCTGTTCAAGCGCGCTGCGCCACTGCGCGTCTTGATCAGTGGAGGGCTTCACCTTGCGCCAGTTGTCGTACACCTTCGTCCGCGCGTCCTGCACCCGCCGCTGCATGGCATCCGAAAACTCCTCAATTCGGCCAGGCGTCATCTCCAGTTGCAGGACGCGGCTGGCAACCCTGAGCGCGCGGCGCTTCTGGAAGAACCAAGCCTGCCACGGACCGAGTAGAGCCTGAAGCACGTGGAACTGCTCCGGCAGCTTTTTGACCTCCACGCGCGCGGCTGGCTTGGTGACGCTCTCATCGCGGTCGTACACCTCAAAGACTCGCCCGTCGCATAGCACAACGAGAGCAGCGTCGATTTCCGGATGCACCGCATACAGCAGCGCCTGTTGCAGTTCCGCTGAGGTGAATTTCAGCGGCTTGCGCTTAACCTTCTTAGCCTCAATGATCCAGAAGGCTTGTGACCACAAAGTCATTCGGTAGTCGATGAACAAGTCGCCGTCGGCAACCTTCAGGTGCTTTTCACGCTGCGTGGAGAAATAGGTCTCCTTGGCATAGCCCAGGACTCGGATGACGGGGTCAATGATCTCCGCCCGGACGTCTTCCTCCGAATAGGTCGAGACGTCGTACTTCGAAATGCGCTCCAGCTCCGCCGTCTGCTCGGGGGTTAGCGGCCGTGGCGCCTTCGAATGAAGCAGCAACTCGCTGATGTCAGCAGCGGTTTCGATTTGAGGGCGTTTAGTGGTCATTTACATTCTACGAGAGTGGTTAGTATCGAATAGGTGCGGTCGACGGGCACAGAGCCTCGGTCGCACACGGGTGACCGGTTGAATCCACAACCGTTTACTGTCCTTGGCGACAGGCAACAACCGGCCAATAGCAGCCGGTCTCAACCGACGGAGAACAGCCAAAACCGCACACTCATAAGCGTTCGTCATTCTCTACGCAGACTCGTAAGTGAATGGCTCCAGCAAAATTTGAGGTTCGACCCACAACCTTAAACCGTAGGGAATTACCGAATACCCGTCGTATCGCCCAGGGAAAGTATTCGAAGCTGCAAACTCCAGGAATTTACCGCGCTTGTCATCAACAACGCGGATACCGGGGCATCCGAGCATTGTGTATTTGATAATGGGGTTGGGTAGTGAAGCCTCACTCACGTGAATTTCCACATCAGATTCATATTGCCAAATTGTCAATTTCAGTCTGACAGTACCTTGCTCGATAACGTAACGGTGTGATGTTCCGGACTCACCCTCGGAGGGGAAGACGCCGAGTACGGCGATTAGATCAAAAGGATCCCATGTTAAAAGGGGCATAAAGCATCCTTTGCTGACATCACGATGAATTTGATCCCATTCTAATCATCAGCCATCTGTAACGCAGTTTTTCTCCAAGACGTCTTGGCCATAGGCTGGGCAATTTTTCGCAATCCTTCACCAAACGAACATTTGCGATCTGGAGGACTCTACGGTTTTTCCCCTCCGTCCGCTTAGGGTCGTTTGCAGCCGGTCATGAGAGGCAAAAAAAGGCCAAAAGCTGCCAGTCCTGAATCCACGTCTCTGTTGAGGCAGCTGGCTGCTAATCCCGTTTTCAGGACAATTGCATCACGCCTACGGTCTGCCAGTACAGCAAGCCCATGTGAGGGACCGAGACCTTACCTGCACAGGCATGATGGAGCAGGTAGAGAAATCGAGCGGCGCGCCGGATGTCTGTAAGAATTTTAGGCCGCGTCATTCTCTGGCATCTGGACACCGGGAGTGAACTGGGCGTCAACTAGATTTGATGCGTAAACTATTCGAAGTGGCTCTGCACCAAGCGGTACAGCGTCGCCAGATCGCTGTGAAACGTTTCGACTGGAGCAGTCTCGCGGTTTATAGCGGCTTTTCATCCTCTCCCGGTATTTCGGCGCCCTCAGCAGCGAATCTGATGAATCTAACGCTTGGAATTTGATTTTCGATGCTAGTAAGAGAGGTAGACAGCAGAACATCTTCTGCTTGACTAACCTCGACAACTACAGTGATGTTGCTTGTTTCCAAGGCATCCCTGAGGAGTTGAACATTGGGGTTGCGCGCCAACTCTTCAAGTTTCGCGAGAACCTCGTCATGGCGTTGTTTGGCGGCGACCGCAGCCGACTTTCGATAATAGGCCGCAACAGCCTGACCAATAATAAAAAGCACGCCAGAAAGCAGTATTGTTTCTAACGCAAACTGCCTGTTAGACGTTAGTTCTTCAGGGCCTTCCAAAAAGAAATGCTGAATAAACTCATCGCCATTGCGAAATACTTCACTAAACTCCACCATGTTATTTATAGTTACTTGCATTGCCAAGCCCTCAAAAAAGATCAGATGGAATTATTTTGCCGGCGGAGCATTTTTAAAGCATATTCTTGGGGTGACTCAGCATCTAATCCAAGGTATGAGACAGCGGCAGCGACCTTGGCGCATGCGTTGGTTGCGGGGTGATCAAAACTTTGCAAGCGGTCCAACAGCACCGTAGGATGATACGGAAAGTTGCTAGAATTGAGCCCTTTCAGCATGTAAAGCGGTATATAATTGACAAGACACCTAAGATAGTTCTCACAAAGTTGTTTCGACATCATGCAAAATGCGAATCCGTGCATATCATAAATTCTTTTATAGAAAGTTAGACCACGCCCATATGGTGAATCCATGTCAGCTATGGCTGCCGCTATTTTAATAGGCAGCTGACTTATTGCTTCTTCCGGAGTCATAGCGAAATGTATTGAACATAACGGGACTTTTGAAATAATGTCTAGCGACAAGAAGCTGTGAAGCTCGGCCATTCCCTCATCAGTAGTCAACAGATGAAAGTTAAAAACGCTTTTTTTTCGAGCCGAGAGAGCGTGGACCTGCTTACTCATCTGATCTGACATAACACCTGCTCGAAAAAAAGCGACGTTGGCTACCACTTCTGCACTGTAGCCATCGAGGCGCTCGATCGCCGCTGCAGTTTGATAGCCAGCGAATAGATGATCAATGCGCTGATGATCGTTCGCGCTGGTATCGAAGGCGTGGCGGTGTTGCGCAAGTATCGCGCACAAATCAGGTTTGAGACGTAAGGGTTGATAGTGTTTGGAAATTTCATACTCGACTACGTCCTTCGGACTTATATTCGCTGCGACATAGCTTTCGTCCAAAATCCGTTCGTTAAGTATCATGCCGATTTGTATGTGCATTAGCTGGTTATCGACGGCTTTCTCAATCGCTAAAAAACCAACATCCAAGTCTTCTGGGGGAAGCTGTGTGCCAGTTATCTGAAGGCAGGTATTTTTTATATATTCAGGCAGCTCGCCCTGATTATTGACCACGTAGACATTGAACGACCATTCAGACTTCAACTTATCCAGAATCTTCTGGTGATACTGTTCAAGTACATTCCCAATTAAACCTGGATGCGTCAACAAGGTTGCGAACGTTGGCAAACGCAAAAAAAGTGCCTTATTAGATACTTCCATTATTCCTGCAGGTAATGTGGACGCCCCTCGAGGCCAACCTGGAGCGATCGGGCAATAAAACTCAACAACAGGGGCAAGCGATCCCACAATAGGGTCTAGCTCGGAGTCTGGTCGGCTCATATGTTAGCTCCATGACTTCGCGTTGTTGTTGCCGCATGCAGTCATCCGTCCTCGGAACTGGCGAACATTCTGCATAACGAATCGTCAAAAGCGTATCAGGCCTTCACTATTTTTTTTCTAAGGGTAATCATAGACGCGATTCCGGAGGCGGTGCTCATTTTCTAAGGCGGTACCTAATACTCATGGATTTCGGCAGTGAAGCGGTGAAAAGCTTCGGAGCTGGCCGAGTCGACATCGCACTCGCAGTCTACCGACGCCGTAGGCGCAAAAACGCTCGCAACAAAATAGCCGTCGAACCACTCCCTTGAGATCGTCATCTGCTGACCGATCAGTTCTTGCAAAACGTACTTGATGTCGGCGGTTGATGCCGCGTGCGGGTGATGTAGGTGCTCGTCGCAGGGTGCTATCGGCCAGAAGCAGCCGGTGGACGGAGCGATAGCAAATGAGTAGCTATGCTTGGTCTACTGCCGGTACTGATTGAGCAGATTGAGCTTTCCGTCCATGGTGTATAAACCCGTTCAGCGGTCACCCGACTGTCACAATGCCCAGCCTAGTCAGGATAGACGACAGAACAAGGAATGTTATCCACCAAGCCCGTGAAGGCGTTATCACCCACTTGGGGTCTATTTAGAGTTAGGCCCAAAGAGGAGTCCGCCATGACCGTAGTCGATCGCCTCAGGTATTTGCGCGTCGTTCTAGTTTTGGCTGGCCTCGCGTGCCTTGCTCTCTACCCACTTATGTTGTTCTGGCCGTCCGGCTGGGCCTGGCACGTCGGTCACTCGGACTACCCGATGATGATCGTTGGCATATACGCCACACTTGGCGTGTTCTTGATCCTGGCCGCACGTGATCCATTAGCCAATCTGAGCCTAATCTGGTTCACCGTGTGGTCTAGCGCCGTACACGGAGGAATCATGGCCGGCCAGGCGGTCACCCAGCCGGGGCAAATGGGGCACTTGGCAGGTGACGTGCCGGCGCTCTTCATCGTGGCGGTTGTCTTGGCCATCTTGACGCCCCGCTCGCAATTGGCCGCTCGGCCCCGGACACACAATGGGGCCTAAGAGCAGGTTTGACTGTCAGGGTCGAGACGAAAATCGCGTTTCTACGCAAATTTTTGGTCTGGTGATCAACCAACGCCGACAGATTTTACGTAGCAACGCAGTCTTCAAGAATGTGCCCGCGTTTTTTCACAGCGTGGGGCGTTTTCTGCCTGTCACGACTGACCGGTTTGGGTCGATTAGCGACCACTACGCAATGCGATTGATCCACCCTTGTCCTCCCTCAACCTGGAGGACAAGCCATGAACACTATTGCTTTACATCGCCGTCAGCCTTGGAACAAGGGAAAGCTTGTAGGGCAGAAAGCCCCGCTCCGAGTCAGAGATATCTGGGCTATTCGGGTCAGGCTTCAGCTCGCGGAGAAGACACGGGATCTGGCTCTCTTCAACTTGGCCATCGACAGCAAACTGCGTGCCTGTGACTTAACCAAACTGCGAGTACGTGACATTGCGCATGGAAAGCATGTTTCGTCACGGGCCATCGTGATGCAGCAGAAAACTCAGCATCCAGTGCAGTTTGAAATTACTGAGCAAACACGAACAATTCTGGAGGCTTGGATGCGTCAGGCGCATCTTCGCAGTGAGGACTTTCTGTTCCCGACGCGTTTGCACGGATCAGATCATCTCTCTACCAGGCAATACGCTCGAATAGTCAAAGCATGGGTAACAGCCATTGGACTTGACCCGACGATGTACGGTACCCACACGCTACGGCGAACCAAGGCTTCGTTGATCTATCGCAGGACCAAGAACTTGAGGGCAGTCCAACTCTTGCTTGGTCATACGAAGCTCGAAAGCACTGTCAGGTACTTGGGCATCGAGGTAGACGATGCTCTAGAAATGGCAGAGCAGACAGAAGTCTAATCATCCACTGCGACGGTCGAGCCCAGACCGTCGCTTTCCGACCCAAAGCTGCCGGTGCCGAACAGCAGCGATTGGCCAGAAGCGGACGCGCACTTCATCTTGGCACTCTGTACTGCTACCCAAAGCACCATCTCGTCGACGTCGCTGATTGCACCTTGCTGATCACTGGTAGTGTGAATCCGCAGAGAGTGACTGCGAATTCACAGCTGGGGCCTGTCGTTTTTTAGTGAACTACTTCTTGGATTGCCGGCTGAATGTGAGTTCCCCAAAGTTTCACGAGAGGGCTACAAGTGATGTGAAACATTAGCCAGCATGCGTAGATGCAAGGGGCGCTGTAGCAGTTGCTAGCAGTGAGTTTGCCGTGAGCCATTTCGTGCCTCAGCATAGGCCCGCCCTTTAGGTTGAAAAGCAGATGGAACATGTATGCTATGTCCTTGCCGAATGCCTGCTCTAACTCATCTTTACGGTTCGAGTACATTTGACTGAGAGACTGGTCTTCCTGCGTAAGGTTAACATTGAGCTTTGCTGTTCTGGCGCCCCGGTTAGTAAGCACGTATCGGAGAGAGTTTTCCAATTGTGGAATGAGTGCATGAACAGCAGAAACCATGTCTCCTTGAATCATTCGAGCGAAACCCAGTGCAAAAATTGCCTCGTGCCCTGGTGGTACGAAAGCACTGTGGGAAACGAGTGGCTCCAAATGTCTCTCGTCGATGCACTCGTACTGAGTCATGGTGATGCATGCAGGCTTAATGAAGGCTTCGGTTTCAACATGATAGTGGAACCCAACTTCTGTGAGGGCTTCATGATCGAACCACTCTTCAGAAGGCTTGTCTCCGAAACCAGCTGATGGAGATTGAGCAATCATCTTTCCTTGCTGGTCGGAATAACTTTTCCCCATGCTTGAAGATAGAAAGTATTTATTTTTCTTTTGGAGGCAGTTTTTATGTAGCGCGATTTTCTCTGGTGGCCTCGAAGCAAATGCAAGTCGGTACAGCATTTCGTGAACTTCCAGGCCCTCGAATTCATCAACCGTTGCCTGTCGTGCGTCAGTTAGGTCTACGGGTATGCTGAACTCGCCCAATTCCGATAGCGAGTCTTCCTCAAATTGCTGTAACTCTAGCTTTAGCTCATTGATTCGCTCATTCATGCCACCAATAGATCTTAGCTCACCAATCGCTTCTCTTGTCCATGATGCTTTAGCCATATTTGAGTCGATTGCATCCCTCATTCTTAGTGTCTGGTCAACAGCGTTTACCTTGCACTGGGCCGAGGCTTCTTTGTCGCCTACTTTGGAATATGCATAAGCGGCATACAGCCAAACTTTTTTCACTGCTTCTGCGTATTGTTTGTCCTTGGTAGCTGTAGCCATTGACTCTGCATCATTTGCTATATCTCCCCATTCAAGCAAATCGAAGCTCTGACCTAGAGAGGAAAGCCTATGGAAAGAAATCAAATTTAGTTTGTCTTTTGTGATCTCATACGCTTTTGCGAACATCTCTTTTGCATAATCCGGAATAGCCTTTCTCTTCCCGGTTGAAGCGTATATCGCAAATGCTCGCTCAATAAGATCAACAACCTTTGAAGGGACTTCGAAATCTGATTCGTATTGATACAGCAGGCCTCCAGTGAAGAACAGGCTCACGGCATCAAGGTACGAGGTAGACGCAATCTCCGCCATTCTGTGAAGCTTTCTATTCGTGTACCAGCAACTGTCTGCGATTCGCGCACGAAGCAATGGATGGTCGATATGGTCAGTGACTTGCGTCAAAGCGTCTTGCTGCTCACCTATGTAATCACTTGGTATTAGTGTCCTCCGACCATCCATGATCATTTGAGGACTAAACGCGTCAGCCCTGTTGGGGTTGAAGTGGTAACTGCAAATCACAGCAAGCACGCTGTAGGCACGTCCGGCAGCGGCCTCTCCCAAATCTTTGGCATCTTGAGCCGCCCTTTGGAATACATCCTGCAATGTATGGAAGTGGAGGGTGTTCGTTAGGGTAAGGATGGACGAAAGACTGACGTGCTCAAAGTCATCTACGGTCGCCACGTCCATCACGGGTTGGTTTTCCTTCTGATCCTGCTCACCCACGTTCAAATCCTCCACGATTCAAGGTGGAGTCAGCTTATCCGAATTCGCGGTGGTAGCCACGAGCCACTGAACGGCCCTCTGTAGGGATCTATAGGCAGTGGCAGTCGTTAGTGCCAGGGCGGAAGGGGTTCAGATGGCTGTCGAAGGCTTCTGTCCAAAACCAGTCATTCCACGCCCCCCCGCGAAGGGGCGTTAGCAGCCATTTACGAACAGCTACATTCGACCCATTGCAGACGTTCGCGACAGACAGCTACTGGGCAGTTTCTGTCTATGGGGCCGCAGCGTTTTATGGTTCTAGGATTTACCGCTCAATCCGCCATTTTTCTCATAACGGCTGATCACAAGGCATAATGGGGGGTAGAAGCCGTCCTTCTGGAAATAAATACATGAGATAAATTATGAGCGATATAACTTCCGAGATAGTTAAGTGGCTAACAGAAAAGCATTCGACAGGCGTCCGCTCAATTTATGGTTTTGAGTCCGTCTTGGTGATCGCTGTGGGTATCGGCGCTATGGTCAGTGCAAAGTCGCTTGTCGCAAAACGGAATGCGCTTAAAAAGCGGATGACTGGTGATTTGTCCGAGACCCACTTAATCGCAACTTTACGAGCAGAAGAAGCTGGAGAAACAGTTATATATGTCGCAACGCTGGGCAGTACCAGCGAAGGGCTCACTGTTATGATTGTTCGCGAAGCTGGACCGGATCGTGTGAAATCATCCAGCCCTTCAATGCGATCACTGGATGAGGTTGACGCTTGGTTGACAAGCAGCACCCCATTTATTCTTGCTGACTTTAGGAATTGAAACGACTGTAGTGCGCTGGTGGTGGAAGGTTGCTTTCGACCCGTTGCAGCCACTCCCAAACGCTCAAACACGCATTCTCGGTTAAGGGAGCGAATGACTTGAGTCGCCTGTCAGGCACGGAGCTGGTCGAATAGCTTTTGCAAAAAAACATCACCCGCCACTGAGTCTGAAAGCAAGTAATGCCCAGACCAACTGTCCCAGCCAGCTACGAGGCTGAATTCAGAACACTGGAAATTTTGGTGAATTTTTTCATCAAGGCCTGTGACGGGTGAACCCGATCGTTTGAACCCTCGGAGTTTGATCAGGTTTTCAGCTAGCGATGACCAGCAAGAGTCTGACACCTCGTTGAAACAGAGTGTCAGATACCCGTTAGCTGCCGTGTCGAGAGTTGGGTTCATCTATTACCGTCTATGGGTTGACGCGAAGGGGATGCGCAAGCACGGCTGCGAGCGCGTTTGTTAAGTGCCTGATCAAGCTTGAGAACATTTTATTGCGTTGGCGAGCTGCTCGGCTTTGTCGCGTAACTCAATGAATTTTTCGTTCAACTCGACATGACCAGGTTTCCAGGAAAGGGTGCCATCGACATAGTTTTGACCAAGAATGAGATCATTGAGTGAGCCCATTCCGCCATAGGCTGACAGAAGGTACTCAATCCCTGAGAAATCAGAACCCAGCAATCGTGCTCTTGCCTTATGCATCCAAGCGCTCCAGTGGGTATCTCCATCGCTTTCAAGCACGGCTGCAAGCTGATCAAGAATGAAAATCAGCTCTTCGGTTTTCGGTCCCATTTTTTGATATCGTCCAAAGTGAAACGCGGCATAAGCGGGATGATCCGTTTTACTTGCCCGCTAGCTGCATAAGCTACTGTTTCGCCTGTAGGGTGTCCACGGGCCGCTCCTGGCCGGTAGCTTCAAACATGTCCTTGACTGCCCGCCAGCGCAATCAACGCAAATCCTACGGCTTCTGATCTTCGGTGACCTCCTGCCAGCTGTCATCGGGATCAAACCGTTTCATCGACTGTGCGAGTTTATAACCCTCGGGTCCCAGGTCTTTCTCGAACACCTGGCCCTCATGGCTGATCATGAAACTCATCACCCCGGTGTCATCGTATTTCGCCGGCCAGGCAATGAGGGCAAAGCCACGGCTCATCTTGTCGCCGATGAGGTAGCTGTAGGCGCCGCCGGGTGCGGAGGGGCCTTGTCCGTCGAGGATTCGGAAGTGGTAACCATGCCAGTCTTCATCGGCGATGGCTTTGCCGAACAGCGGCCCCAATGGACTGATTTGACCGCTGTCGTCGTCCGCCCAATAAAGTCCGTCGTGCTTGCCGGGAGTGCTGAAGATTTTCTGCGCATATTCAAGGGCACCGTCCCCGTCACGGTCCACTGACGCATAGTCCATCTGGGCGTCGTGATAGGTCAGTACCGATTGCACCGCGGCCAGTTCGTTGCTGCCGATTCGCCGTGTACGGATTTCGGCGCTACCGGCCTTCATGTCGAAGCGCCAACCCTTTTCGGCTTTTACCAGGGGTATCGGCAGTGTCCAGTGGTCACTGCCCACCGACAGGACAGCTTTTCGCTCACTGGTTTTTTCGATGGCATGTTGCTCGCGGTAAAGCTTCAAAAACGCATCCACGTCACTGCGCTGGACGCCACCTCGCGGGATGAAACTGCGCCAGTCTTCACCCAGCAGCTGCGTCAGGCGTTCCTGATCGGCGTGTTTAGTACCCAGTGCTTCGACGAACGCCTGGGCAGCCTTTTCCGGGGTTGGAAATGCCTGCTGTGCCGTCGCCACGCATGACCATGCCAGGCTGCCGATCATCAGGATAAGAGGTAGCAGGCCCATGAATGCATTCTCTTGAAGATGGTTTTTCAACGCCGGCCCCCCCCTCTTTGGCGCATGGGAGGACTGGACGGCCTGCTGATCTGGTGACCGGCGGATCGCGCTGCGCTGGGGCGCATGGCGGATGCCTGGCTGGTACGGCCACGCAGGGCCTGTGCGTTCGATCGGGACGGCGAGCGTGCGCCGGCGAATGCGTTATTGCGGGCGCTGCCGGCACTGGCCGTCGGGCGTTTTTGCGTTCCCTGGCGCGCCTGGGATTCCTGACGGCGCTGACTGGTCTGGGCGGTCTGTTGCCTGGGCTGCTGATTTTCCCGGATGTTTCTGCCCGTGCCTTGGCTCCTGTCAGACGCCTTCGGTCTGTCTGCCCCGGCTTGCATGCGATTACCGACTGAGGGTTCGGACTGCGCTCTGCGCGCTTGATCACGGGCCTGACGATTGGTGTTGGCGGGTCGCTCGATACCGTGTCTGTCCATTGAACTGCGGGCTTTTTCTCGCGCCTGGGCGCGTTGGGCATTATCCCCGCGAAATGCCTCACGTTGATTGGCACCGTCCAGTTGCCGGCCGTACTGCTGACGGCTCCTGCTGTCTCGATAGGGAACGCCATCGCGATGAATGGAATTGTGCTCCCACTTGTTCTGGTTCCGGTTGATCTGGGTGTTGCGATTGATGTTGTTGTAGCGGTCGACATCGATGTCGATGTCGTTGTTGTCCCAGTCACAGTCCCCCCACAACGAGGCGACGATCGCCACGCCGGTGCCGAACGCCAGCCCGGCCATCAAGGCTGATCCGGGGTAATACGCAGGGGGCGGTGGATAGTAGACGGGCGGCGAAGCAGGGTAGGCCCAGGTGCCATAGGTCGTGGTCGGATTGTAAGTGGGGACGTACACCACCTGCGGGTCGGCAGGCTCGATGACGATGGTGGTGGAGCTGCTGGCGGGGGCAGGGGCCTGGGCCTGGGCTGCCGGTGCCGTCTGAACCGTCACGTTCTGGTATTGGTTGCTCTGCAGGTTGCCTGCTGCCTGCGCCTGATGACGCAAGCGTTGCACGCCGTTCATGACATCGTCGGGTTGCGCCAGAAAGGCATCGCCCAGGCGTTGCACCCAGACGGGGTCCTGTCCGAGCGTTGCCAGGACCTGTGGGAACGCGACCAGCGCCTGTACGCTCGGGTCCCAGGTCTGGCTCGACACTTGTTTGACCGCATCATCGCCCTTGGCGTCCGGATGGGCTTTGGACCAGGTGACCGCCTCGGCGATTTCCCCGGGGTAGGTGCTGGCCATCAGCACCTGTGCCAACAGTGGGTCCGGGTAGAGCGCAATGGGCGCCAGCATCTGGTCCAACTGCTCCTCGGTAAACACCACCTCTTTGGCCGGTGCCGCTTGGGGCGCCGTATCGGCAGCGTTGGCGGGTCCCTGCGGCGACTGCGCCAGGCAAGAAAATCCACTTAGAACCAGTACAACAGAGACTGCGTAAAGTAGAGAAGTGCGCATCGCCCCACCTCATGTGGTCAGGCAGGCTTGAGAAGGCTGGATCAATGTCAGGGAGTGAAAACAGCCGACCTCGATGACAAAACTAAGGGTAGCAGACCCCCACGGTTTAGCCGCCCGCAGCCTGTAGATTGAGCTACTGAGGTCGGGGTAGATGAAAGTTGTTATCAATGATGGTTTGTACGATCTCCACCGAACCGTTTATGGCGAACTGAGCACCCATGCAGACGAGTAGAAAGCCCATCAGGCGTGATATCGCATCTATGCCTGATTCCCCTGTTATTTTCATGATTAATCCTGAGCTGCGCAGGCAGATCCAGAGAATAATCGCAGTCAACAAGAAGATTAACGGCGGTGCGGTTAATAGCACCCAGGCTGGAAATAACGTGCTGTGTTTGATGGTTGCCGAAGAGCTGATAATCATCGCGATGGTTCCTGGCCCGGCCGTACTGGGCATGGCCAGCGGAATGAAGGCGAAACTGGCCTGTTCCTTTGGGTTGTTGACGGCGGCAGAAGCCTGGACGGGCGGCGGGAAGAGCATCTTCAAACCCATGATCATGAGAATACCGCCGCCGGCCATTCGCAATCCCGGAATGGAAATGTTGAAAGCGTCCATCACAAACTCACCTATGTAATAGGTCAGTGCCATGATGAGAAAAACATAGAGCGAAGTTGCAAGCGCCTGTCTGTTTTTTTCTTTTTGGGTAAGGCCTTTGCTCAGGGCGATAAATAACGCCACTGTTGTAGGCGGATTGGTCAGTGGCAGTAACGCCAGTAATCCAAGCGCGATAGCATTCAACAAATCTGTCATATCGAAGCGTCCGCAGCAGCCTTTTTCAAGGCCTTTGCTTGTCAGGCACCTAACGCGAGGTTTTGATCTTCATGACCTCGGTGTAGATGGCATTGATCGTCTGACCCACCTGAAGCTTCTTCATTCGTTCCTGAAGCTGCGGGTCCTCGACCTTCAGGACGGTCAGTTCGCCTTCCGGCGGAAGCAAGGTCACTTCATGCTTTTTCAAGTCAATGCGAGTGATCTTTGACGTGACCTTGACCCGGCGAACCGCCTCACCGCCCGGATCAGGATTGTCCTGGGTGGCACGGACAACCACGGATTCATTGCTGACCCCTGGTGCAGCGTCGACATTCGTGTCGAGCACATAGGCGACCGTGCGAACAACGTGGATATCGACCTTGTCGCCAACTTTCAGATTGCTCAGGGTCTTGGCTTTTTCCGTGAGCTGGATGGACACCGGGTTTTTGTTGGCGTCTTCTATGGTGACCTGATGATTCGCCGGATCAACGGCCAGCACCCGGGTGACGATGTGACCTTCCATGGAGTGGCTACCCAATGGCACCTCGGCTGCATGGGCCGCAAAGCCGATCGCGGCCATGATCGAGGCAAGGACAACAACGGTAAGGGAGGGAATCGGTTTCATGGGCCTGTTTTTCTTTTGTTGGCAGGTAGAACAGCGCTATGGATTACCGGTGGGCGCGTTTTGCACACAGGTCAAAGCATAGACATTGATTGCCGGGGTGCCCCATCACGGTGTCGATCGGGGCTGTTCGCCTGTTTCCGAGGGCGGCTACTGTTCAGGGGCGCAGGGATTGAGCTTCAAGAGAGGTTTGAGGTGAGCATGCACGGACATGCATGACAGTCGGTCCTTGCCCGCAGGTGGCAATCGGCTGCGGATTCAACCGGTCGCCATCGTCGGCTTTGGCTCGATCCAAGTCATACAGCCGCCGATCATCCGCCCGGTGAAAGGCTTCGTTGGAAGCCTTTTCTGATAGCGCTGAAGGGTGCACGTGTCGGTAAGACGCGTGCACGGGCTTTCCCTCATGGTTCTGACATGACGTCCGGGCGACCAGCGTCATATTCGTCGACGATCAGCGCCATGGGCCGACAGTGCCCAGGGCGGGATGCGTTCCTGGAATTCACAAGCTTAGTTAACCATCACCTCGTCCAGTGCCTGCTCCAGAATGCTGACCGTGCGCTCGATATTGTGCAGCTTTTCGAGTCCGAACAGACCGATGCGGAAGGTCTGGAAGTCGGCCGGCTCGTCGCATTGCAACGGCACTCCGGCGGCGATCTGCAGGCCGTGGCTGGCAAATTTCCTGCCGCTCTTGATGTCGGCATCATCGGTGTAGCTCACCACTACGCCAGGGGCCTGAAAGCCGGCTGCGGCCACGCTTTTGATGCCTTTGCCGGTCAACATTGCGCGCACCCGATCGCCCAGAACCTGTTGTTCGCCGCAGACCTTGTCGAAACCATAGGCTTGCGTCTCTTTCATCACGTCGTTAAATCGCGCGAGGGAATCGCAGGGCATGGTCGCATGGTAGGCATGTCCGCCCTGTTCGTAGGCCTGCATGATCTGCAGCCACTTTTTCAGGTCGCAGGCGAAGCTGCTGCTCTGCGTCTGTTCGATGCGCTCGAGGGCCAAGGAACTGAGCATGACCAGGGCGCAGCAAGGGGAGGCGCTCCAGCCTTTCTGCGGTGCGCTGATCAGCAGGTCGACGGCGCATTTGTGCATATCAACCCAAAGCGTACCCGAGGCGATGCAGTCCAGCACGAACAGGCCACCCACCGCATGCACGGCGTCGCCGACGGCCCGCAGGTACTCGTCGGGCAGGAGAATCCCTGATGAGGTTTCAACGTGAGGAGCGAAGACAATCTGCGGCTTGTGCGCCGCAATGGCTGCCAGCACTTCGTCCAGCGGGGGTGGGGCGTAGGCAGCCTGGCGACCGGTGTCGACCGGTCGGGCTTTGAGCACCGTGGTGGCCGCCGGGATGTTGCCCATCTCAAGGATTTGGCTCCAGCGATAACTGAACCAGCCGTTGCGTATCACCAGGCATTGCTGGTCGGTGGCAAACTGTCGCGCCACCGCTTCCATGCCGAATGTGCCGCTGCCCGGGACCACCGCAACAGCCTGGGCGTTGTAGACCTCTTTCAGGGTCCTGGAAATGTTCTTCATCACGCCTTGAAATGACTGCGACATGTGGTTGAGCGAGCGGTCGGTGTAGACCACTGAGTACTCGACCAGCCCTTCGGGATCGATACTGGGATATAGCTTTGACATAGGTGACTCCTTTGGCAGAGATCTCAGTGGTATCGACCCTGCCCTAAGGCTTGGCAAAAGACAAGATTGCTCGGGATTGAATGACGACTTCGGTCGAGCGGCCGCACCTGTCTTTGAAATACAAAACGCCCGATGCAATGCATCGGGCGTTGGGTTGAAACGGGTGTAAACCTATTTCAGGACTAGACAAATGAATAAATCCGTCCCCTTTTTGCGATGCTCCTTTTGGTGCAGTAGAAAGCCGTACGGGGCGTATCTGCAAAGTTCTGCCAGGCGTGTAAAGGATCGATTATGGGGAGTGATCACTAATGCCCGGAGGCGACTCAGCCAAATCGAGCGTCATTTAGTCTGATTCGACGGATAAATACCGGCTAGCCGCGCGATTACAACACCCACGTAAAAGACGCCCGAAAATTCTTCGACCATCACAAGTGAGCGGGCGTGGTTGGTCAATGGGATAATCTCACCGTAACCGGTGGTCGTGAGCGTCGTGAGGCTAAAATAGATCAGTTTGAAGAAAGTGCCGGGCTGTCTGAAGTCGAGGAGGTCAGGGCCGAATGAGCCAGCGGCGGATATCTCGACCAGGGCATAGATGAAGGACCAAACGAAGGCCAACATGATGTAACCCGCAAGCGCGCCATGCAGCTTGTCGGCTGTAATTGGCCCGCGCTTGAGAATATAGCGAAGCACTCCGCTAAACGAGACGGTAAGAGACGCCGCATACAATATCCCGGCAAAGAAAAGAATCGCGATACTTTCAGCCCACAGCGCCGACCATTGAAGGCCAACTCCAAGCAACGCCAGGCCCAGTTTGAGGATGCCCCCCCACCGAGTCTGCCTGGTGGCGAAAGCGCCCACGAGCAGCACGATTGAAAACAGAATGCCGAGCAACGTGCGAGCAAATAGACCTTCCTCAAGAAAGGGAAACAGAAGGATCAATCCTAGTAAAAGCAGCAATAGATAGGTGCAGGGTCCTCGCCCTATTACCAACTGAGCTAAATCCTCGTCGGATTCGGTCTTATTTTGCGGATTTTTCATACCGGTTTCCCAGAGGCTGAAATAAAGCTCGAGAACTGACGTTGCACGGTTGAAATTTGACCTGGCTTTAGAAGAGTCGGCAGTGAAATTCTAGTCGCGAATGCATGTGAGAGGATCCAGCCAGACCGCATTGGGTCGGTTACTGCCATTTGTGACCGGCAGCTATGGGCCGTTTTCTGCCTTTCACCACCGGCAGCTTTGGGCGTTTCCTGCAAGCATCCCGGCAGCTTTGGTTCGTGTACGGTCCCTCGCGAAGGATTGAATCAACCCATGGCTATCCCTCGACCAAATGCGCTTTGACGCGATTTCCCTTGCATCGTAGCGAGCATTGGCTGTGTCACCGCATGTCTCAGCTCATGCCATACCGTCATCCAGTGGGGCTACCCTGTGAAAGGCTGAGCTGATGTCCAGTTAAGACCGATGTCTGCTGTCATACGTAAGAAACGCATGGATAGCATCGACGATCGCCGGTTCGATCTGGCTCAAAACTAGATCGTGCGGTGGATGCAAGATGGCCGTATGCACCAGCGACTCTGTCATGCGCATAGTCATCCACGCGGCCACGGCGAGGTCGGGATGTCTGACGTCATCGGGATGATCGGCCAGCAGGCGCTGGATATGCCGGTGAATATCGGCTTCCACGCCTTTGCCGCTGTTATTGCCCTCAAAAAACGGCCGTTCGTTCTCCAGCAGGCGATGCAACTGCGGCTCGACCTCATGGGCCGCCATGGCCGCCCGGACGAGTCGCACGATTTCGCCACGTAAGCCGCCATTGCCGGGGGCGTTGAGAATGGCTTCGATGGAGCGGGCCATCTGCTCGGCGTGACGGCTGTGCAAGGCCACCAACAGGGATTCCTTGTTGGGAAAATACTGGTAGAGCGATCCGACGCTGACACCGGCCTGTTGCGCCACGACGTTGGTGCTCATGCCGGCATAGCCGCGCTCCAGTAAAACGCGAGCACTGGCTTCGAGAATGGCATCGACCATCGCCACGGAACGGCTCTGGCGCGGGAGTTTTCGAGGTTTTGACAGGTTGGGATCGGGCATGGTCTGGCGCGAGTAGTGAATGCGAGTGATGGCTCGTATTATTGGTTTTCCGAAGCCTGGCGTCAACGCGACACAGGTAGGACTGACAGAGGATAACCATGAAACACGTTTTGATAATTGGCGGTGGCTTTGCGGGCCTGTGGAGTGCTGCCTCCGCCGCCCGGCAACTCGCAGAGCTGGGGAAATTGGCTCAAATCACCCTCATCAACCCTGAACCATGGCATAGCATTCGCGTCCGCAACTATGAGGCTGATCTCTCGGATACCCGGGTCGATCTGTCTTCGGTGCTTGAACCGATCGGCGTCGATTTGCTGATTGGCAAGGCCACTTTCATCGATACGGATTCGCGGGTCGTCACGGTGCAAACCCAAGCACCAACGCACGAATCGACCCTGAACCTTCCCTACGACACATTGATTCTCGCAAGTGGCAGTCATCTCGTACGTCCGTCGACTCCCGGTGTGGCCGAACACACTTTTGATGTCGACACTTATAGCGCCGCACTCAAACTGCAACGTCACATCGATGACCTTGCGACAGCCCCGGCCATGCCCGGCCGCTTTACTGCACTGGTGATCGGCTCAGGGGCAACGGGAGTTGAGATCGCCTGCGAACTTCCTGCTCGTCTTCGCGCTGCGGCTGGCAGTAGCGATGGCTCGGGCACACCTGCCCCGGTACGAGTGATCCTGGCCGATCGCGGGCCAAAGATTGCGCGCGGCCTGGGAGGCGGACAGCCCGTCATCGAGCGCGCGTGCCGCGAACTGGGAATCGAATTGTTGACTGATTTCGGCCTTGCGTCGGTGGACAGCCATGGCGTGATACTTAGCGATGGGCGCCGCATAGAGGCGTCAACTGTCGTTTGGTGTACGGGTATGCAGGCCAATGAACTGACGCAATGCGTAGAAGCGAAACAAGACAGCCACGGCCGGCTGAAAGTCGACGAATTCATGCGCGTCTCGGGCATCGACCATCTGTTCTGCGCGGGCGATGTTGCCCACGCGCTGATCGATGGTGACCGACCGTCCGTCATGTCCTGCCAGCATGCACGCCCCATGGGCCGCTTCGCCGGACATAACGCAGTGAATGAGCTTTTTGGCCTACCCATGCAGCCCTTGAGCATCGATTGGTACACCAACATTGTCGACCTTGGCCCTTGGGGGGCGGTCTATACACAGGGCTGGGATCGAGAGGTTGTTGCAGAGGGTGCTCAGGCCAAAGCCACCAAATCGGTAATCAACTGCGAGCGGATTTACCCACCCCGCCAAGGCAACCGAGAGCAGATACTGGCAGCGGCGACACTAGACCTGCAACGACCACCGCAGCTCAAGCCTACGGCAACGACGTCATAGACAAATGGTGTGGACCTGCTCTCGCTGGCAACTCTGCCTTGCCCGCGTGTGGCCGTTCTCTGATACTCACGTTAGGCAGCAAACGGTAGACTGCTGCCTACGCTCCATTACAAGTTGACTAGGGCTTGGACGGATCTGCCGGACGCCAGATTAGTTTGCTGGTGTCATACCCCTGTCGCTGAGCAATCTTTAGCAGCTGTTCGCGGTTGACGCCGTTGATTTCAGATGCGCGTGAAAGCACCCATAGATATTCCCGGTTCGGGTGGCCGACCAGTGCGAACTGGTAGGCGGGGTCGTGGTAAAGCACCCAATACTCACCTTTGGTTATTCCTGGTGCAACGCGGCTGAACCAGTTATCAAATTGCACCCACAGTTTGTCTGTCTTACCTGGCTGCTGCGATTCGGCAATTCCGCGTACCTCTTTCCAGTCGCCATCCTGTTCCCTGCAACGATTGGTGACGTCAATGCGGCCATCATCACGTAGACCATAATGCGCTTCTGACTGCTGGCAATTGCGCTGAAAGAACATAGGTAACCTGGCCTGCTCGTACCAGGTGCCCTGGTATTTTTGCAGGTCGACTTGCATGGTGGCGGGAGGGGAGTCCTGGCTTGAGCCAGCGCACCCAGCGAGTGCCAATCCCAGACAGGAAAGTAGAACGATCTTGCGAATCGACATATAGACCTCCAGGTTGACAGAAGAAACACACATGTCATTGGAGGTAGGTGAGAGTGAAAAGTGCTATCGATTTCTTGATGGCGGCGTTCACTATTGGCACGGGCCGATTGCTGCCTTTCGCGATGGGCCACTGTCGACCCAAAGCGGTCAAATCACTAAACGCGTGTTCCACCGACAGAGAATGGAATTCGCTGAATCTCCGTCTCGCTCATTACTCGCCAATCACTTGGCAAAATACCGTACTCGAACTCGGCACTTTCCAGCGCCTCATCCAACCCGACCATCAAGTGGTCGCCTTCAATCTGGAGTTCTCCGTAGTCCTGAAAGCGTATTTCCAGATACACCAGGTCATCGCCTTCGACCTTCAGGCCGAAAAGCACGATGGCGGTTACGTCAGGCCGGAATTCGCTGATTGTCCTTACATAAGCAAATAGGTGACTCGTGGACTGGGGCATGGCGTTGGCCGCATATATTGATGGTGGGTTACGGCATTCTATATGACTGCTTTTGGCCGATAGGTGCCTGTCGCGAAGGGCTTCATTCGACCCAAAAGTGCGAAGATCAAAAGTGCCAACGAAACACGTGACAATTCATCCAACAGGCATGACTGGCCTGATGTGCCATGCCAAGGCAAGGCAGATGGTCGGGCGGTACATGACTCGCGCCTAAGTATGCGGCCGATGGTTATTGTGGCTATACGGCCAAGAGGATGTCGCAGTATCTGCCAGTGTACCGTGTGATGGGGCAGCCAGTTCCTCCAGATGGTTAATGACGTCGTCCGGTTTGAGCACCAGTACGTCGCTGTCCAGGGTGTCCAGAATCATCTCGGCGGTGTTGCCGATCAATGCGCCGGACAGTCCGGTACGGGCCACGCTGCCGATCACCGTGAGCACGGCTTCGAGCTTGTGCGCGATGTGCGGGATCAGCACATCGGCAGGACCTTCTTCGATATGCAGGCGGTCGTCGCTGACGTCGAATTCGGCCTGAAATGACTTGCACAGTTCGCGATACAGCCCCTGTATGCTTTCTTTGAGTTGGAACACAGAGTCGGCCGCCGACAGCATGGGATAGGGATGAGCGCTCAACATATGCAGCGTGCCGCCGGCCAGTGCGGCGATGTCATAGCCGTGGCTGACGATGCCGGAATGCAGGACGCGATGCTCCATATCACTGCTGCCAGCATCTATTGCCGCGAGGATGGTGCCACCGACCCACGGCTTTGCGGATTTCACGATAAGCACCGGACTGGGGCAGTATCGCAGTAACTTCCAGTCCTCCGGGGTGAGCAGGGCCTTCATCAGCGGGGTGTCAGGCAGGTGCTGCTTGATCACCAGGCCGCAGCCCTCCGTTTGCTGGGCGGCGATGATGGTCTTGTGTGAACTCCCATGCCAGGCCTGCTGGGTGCTGACGCTATAACCCTCCTCTACCAGGACGCCTTGCATGTCGTTCAAGTAGGAACTGTGCTGCTGTCTCTTGTCGCAGGCCAGAAGATGCAGGTGCGACTGGGTAGCGCTGGCAATCATTCTGGCTCTATTCAGCGTGAGGTCGTTGGACTGCTGCGAATCCACCACCACCAAGGTATTGCGAATGGTGTGCATGAGCGTCTTCCTGTGCGGGAGTACAGTTTTCATGTGGGGCGGCGGCACGGCGTTCTAGACCTATGCCGTTTCGGGGTGTACGCGTTAGGCCACCCCTTATCCGCCCGTCAGCCGGAAGCTCACTTACCGAAATCATGCACGCGACAGCTAAAATCGAATGCCTGCCAGCCCAGCCCGATTGTTGACGCTCGATTCGAGTTGGCAGTAATTACCGGAACGGCTGCTGATCGCTCATGCAACTGCGCAAGTTAAGCACTGGCGCTGTTCTACCATTGCATCTATATTGAGTTGTAACGCGACCGGTACACTTCGTACCGACTAAACTGCGTTCTTACTGATGGTTGCGCTACTGGAAAAGAAGCGTGTGAACGTCGGCCGCGTTCAATTCCAAGCCTGCGCCTATCCGCCCGCGCATTTATTACGCGCAGAGGGATACCTCCGCCCTTGGTGGAGTAAATCGAGGTGATTTATTGCGGGCGTTTTTGCCCGCTCAACTCGGTTGCTAAGTATGACGACTATTCTGCTTAAGGCTTAGTTAGTTGGTCGGTTGATTTAGTTGATTTTCACCTAAGAGCCCCCCTGAATCGACCCTGTTCGATCTGAGGGAAATGCGCTGTTCTGCTGGTTGGACGGCTGAAGCATGTCCGGTATAAGCACCGTTTGAATTTGTCTGAATGACAGTTCTTGGCCGGTTGTTGACTGCCACCAAGGGCTGCGATCGACCCATAGCTGCCATTGAACAACGACAGAGTTTGGCCGATAGCGGTTGGGTGATGGTTCTTTTAGATGGATGTTTCAAGGTCGAAATCGTCCTTTATAGTTTCTATCCTTTTATCCAATCGTCCTCAAGGTAGGGCATAAGGCCTGAACAACATCCGGGATGTATCGCTGACGCCCCCTAAGTGTCTATCGTTTGCCTGCTCAATCTGACCAGTTCGGTACATTTAATTAGTGCGCTATCGACCAGCAGTCGGAAGTTTTCATCGTTTCGATCGACCATCATTGAGGTCGTTGAATACGGCCCGCGACAGTGTTGAACTCACCCCTATCGATTTCCCCAATGCTCAGACCTGATCAAAGGCCCCATTCTCCGCCAGCAGGGTGGCGGTAAGGGCCGTGCTGTCGAGTACCTGCACGTGGCGCGCGATACAGTCAGGCGGCAAGCGAAACGGCGGCACAGAATCAGTGATCGCAATGTGTTCGAAAAGAGGTGGGTCGAACAGCCGACTGCCCGCGGTAAACAAACCATGGGTGGCGGCTGCGAACAGTCGGGCGGCGCCAGCCTTTTGGCACGCAAGGCCAGCATGTTTCAGCGTTTCACCCGTGCTGATCAGGTCGTCGAAAACAATGGCTGTCTTGCCTGAGACTTCGCCGATCAAGAGGGTGCCTGTCAGCGTGGCCTGATTGCGGTGCTTTTCCATCAATGCACTGCCGACCGAACGGCCCAGTTGTCGCTCCAGGGCTTGACGAAACTGCTCGGCGCGCTTGGTACCCCCTGAATCCGGGGAAACTGCAACCACTTCGGCGTTGCCGACGAGCCCGGCGAAATGCTCGGCGAACAGTTCGGTGCACTGCAGATTCCAGGCTGGAATGCGAAAGGCGTTGTCGAACGCTGCCGGATTGTGCACGTCCAGGGCGATCAGGCGATCCACGCCACTGGCTTCAAAAAAGGTGGCCACATAACGCGTGATGGTCGGGTCTTGAGGCTGGCTGCGACGATCCTTGCGCCCGTAGCAGAGGTAGGGCGTCACCACCTGCACATGACGAGCGCCGGCATCCTTGAGTGCACCGCAGAAGAACAACAGGCGGCACAGCTTATCGTTTGCGCTCTGCAGGCCATCCCCATACAAGGAGTGGAACACCACGACTTCGCGACCGTTCACCGAATCCAGTGGTCGGCATTTATGTTCGCCGTCTTCGTAGTCGCGCTCCTCGTGGCGCCCCAGTGGGCAGCCAAGCCGCTGAGCGATGCGGCTTGCATAGAGTTCAGTGCCTTGCAGGGCAAAAAGAAGCGGGGGCTGAGTGAGCATGCATAAGCTCCTTGGAGGCCGGATATCAAATGCGCCTCACCTGAAATGGCACGTATCCATAACCGATACCGCATTGCCGCTGTAGAGCCTGAGTAACGGGACAGCCCTTGAAAGGCCGCTGGGTCAGCGGGCAGCACCGTGACGAACCACGTCAATGCAAAACTCCGTTTCGCAGGGCGGTTCGTTGCATTCGACGATGTCACCGGTCGCCACTTGCCGATGCACGACGACAATGTCGGCATGAATCGGCTGTTGGCAAACATGGCGGTCTTCCAATACCGCAGTGTAGACCCGACGCGCCCCGAGTTGTGCCAGATACGCGCAGGTGCGCAGGAGTGAATGGCCTTCGAAAAGCACATCATCGAGTTCATCACTGTCGTACAAACGCAGTCGTTGATTCGCCAGTGGGGTCGGCATGGCAATCTCCTCAGCGTCCTGAGTAATGCACGTGTGCCAGTGCGGTTTTTGTCAACCTGACCCCATTGGCCTTGGCCTGATTGATATTGATCGACCGCAGTGAAATGAAAGGTGTGGGCCATTGAACGGTTTTGCGCGGGCACTTGATATAAATCAAGACCAGGGCGGCATCAACAGAGGACTCTGAAGGGGAAATGCTGGTGTCTGTTGCGTGAGGACACACCAGCTGTGCGCGTAGAGGGCAATTGTAAGCGCGAAGCCCCATCAGTCTGGAGTCAGATCATGAGCCAGTATCGACGGTTATTACTGATCATCAACCCGGCCCTGCGCCATTCCCAGGCGATAAGCCACGCAGCGGCCCTGGCCAAGGCCAGCGGTGCGAGTTTGCACATTGCCGCCTTGATCCCTTCCTGGAAACTGTTGTCGCTGCTCGAAGAGGGCGACCGGGAGAAGGCTCGCGAGTGTTATCTGCAAGACCATCGCGATTGGTTGAAGGACCAGGCGACAAACCTGCGCGGCAGGGGAATCGACGTGACAACGGAGGCGAATTGGGCCGATGACATGCAGCGAGACATTCTTGATCACGTCGCAGAAATGCAGCCCGACTTGTTGATCAAGCAAGTGCAGCATGAACCAGCGCTCAAGCGGGCGTTCTTCACTCCGCTGGACTGGCGCTTGCTGCGCCATTGCCCGGTCCCGGTGTATCTGGCCGGTGAAGGAGGGCTTGCCTTGCCGCGCAAGGTGGTGGCAGCGGTTGACGTTTCGAATGCCGAGCCCCAGGGCAGCGAGCTCAATGAGCGGATCATCAAGCAGGCTTGCGGTCTCGCCTTGCAGTGTGAGGCCGAGTTGCACTTGCTGTTCGCCTGTGACATTTCGACAGCCTATCTGGGCGACATAGGCGGCGGTGGCTTGACACTTTCGGACCTTGGCAGTCAGTTACGCGAGGAACTGGAAAAATCGTTCCTCGACCTGGCTGATCAATATGGTGTGCCCCCAGACCGTTGGCATTTCATTGAGGGGCACCCTGTTTCGGTACTGAGTGAGTTTGCCCATGCGCACAGTGTGGATGTGATCGTGATGGGCAGAATCCAGTCTCGTGGCCTGGAGAAGCTTTTGGGCAGCACGACCGAACACATCCTGTATCAGGTGCCTTGCAGCATTCTGGCGATCTAGAGCGACAGGGCCGGGTATTACGAAACGACAGGTGTAATGGCTTGAGGGGGGCTGTGATTTTGAGTCCCTCATTGCCAACCGAGCTGCACGATGATGTTGATGTCGCCTCCGTGGCTCAGGTCGTTCCGAACCCTTGCCACTCAGGCGGGAAACTGGGCTATCCAGCGTCGGGCAATCTCTTCGCGTCGGCAGATCCACACCGCGTCGTGGCCTTGCACGTAATCGAGAAAGCGCGCCAGCGCCATCGCACGACCAGGATGGCCACTGATCCGCCCATGCAGGCCGACGCTCATCATCTTCGGGTGTTGCGCGCCTTCCTGCCACAGCAGGTCGAAAGCATCCTTGAGCAGCCGGAAGAAGTCTTCACCGCAGGCGAAACCGTTCGGCAGCAGATAGCGGGCGTCGTTGTTGACCAGTGTGTAAGGGATCACCAGGTGGGCGGGCGAGCCCGGGAGCCAATAGGGCAGATCATCGTTGTAAGCGTCCGAGCTATAGAGAAACCCACCTTCCTCACGTAACAGGCGTCGGGTGTTCTGGCTGACCCTTCCGGTGTACCAACCTACGGGGCGTTTACCGCAGATCTGCTCGATCACGTCGAGGGTGAGGCGGATATGGCGCCGCTCCTGGTCTTCAGGCATGTCGCGATAGTCCAGCCAACGGTAGCCATGCCCGGCAATCTCATGCCCGGCAGTGCAGAGTGCATGGCCAATCGCCGGGGTGAGTTCCAGTGCCCGGCCGACGGCGAAGGCGGTCAGCGGCAGGCCTCGGGCGCTGAACAGTTCCAGAATGCGCCACACACCTGCGCGCGATCCGTATTCGTACATGCCCTCGACGCTCAAGTCCGGTTCTCCGACACGCGGCGGGCGGCCCGGTAGCTCGTGCAGCCAGGCCTCCGATTGTGCATCGCCATTTTGGATGCATGACTCCGCGCCCTCTTCGATGTTGAGTACGAACTGGACCGCGACACGCGCCTCACCGGGCCATCGCGGGTGGGGTGGGCGGCCGCCATAACCGATGAGGTCGCGAGCGGACATCAGCCGAGCTCGAAGGTCGTGACGCCGAACACACGTTCGTGCGCGATCGCCGGGGGAGGGCCGAGGTACATGCGTGCGCAGCCGAACACCTCGACCAGGCCCTGTTGGCGCACGAGCGCCATCGCGGCGGGGTTATTCTCCGGGGCATCGAGAAACAACGGGCCGTCCTCTGCAAATTCCGCCAGGCGCGCGTAGAGGGCAGTGGCTGCCAGGGCGTCATCGGCGAACAAGGGGCCGATTTTGTAGCCTTCCCGGCAGCGCCTTGCTACGCCATAACCACTTAGCCTGCCCTCGCGCCGGCAACCCACGGCGAGTGCGTCGGCTTGAGTTATCCACCCGCTCAGGAAGGTTGCGCGCGCGGCGGGGAAGCAGGTGCGGTCGTAATCGACAACCTGATCGAACGGGAAGGCGGCCAACGGGACGATGTCCTGGTCGTCTACCGGCGAGATCACCGGGCGTTGGACGGTATCGGCACGAAAACGCATGTTGCGATGGGAGAAGACGAAACCACCCTTGGCGTAGTAGTCCTGCATCGCAAAGACGCCGTCCATGCCGATGCTTGCGCCTGGGCGCAGACGGGCGAGGAGTCGCTCGCGGCGCGCGTGCCAGAGGGTATTGCCCAGACCCTGGCCGCGATATTCCGGCCGGACGATGAAAAAACCCATGAAACCGAAGTCGCCATTGTAGGAGGTGATGGCACCGCCGCCGATCAATTCGCCGCCCCGGGACGCCGCGATGAAGGCAGCAGGGTCCGTCGCCCAGTACAGCTCGGCGTCGTGAAAACCGGGATTCCAACCCTCACGGGCAGCCCAATCGACGAGCTCGTCCAGCTCGGGACGGGTCATGTTGCGTATGACCAGCTGATCCGACACCGCGCAGTTCTCCTCAGTCGTTGATCGAGCGTGGGCTCCATCATCCTCACTCAGAACCCTTTCGGTATAGCTTCAACCCGAGTATCGATCCAGTTCGTCACCTCATCTGCAGCACATGGGAAAGGGTGACGTCAGACAGACACAGTTTCGTATTGACATATCGATAAATCTCGATATCCTCTGCTCATGGAATTACTCGAAATATTCAAAGCCCTCTCAAATCCTACACGCCTTGAAATCCTGAAAGGCTTGAAGGACCCCGTAAAGAACTTCCCTCCCCAGGATGAGGGTGACGTTCTCACGGTAGGGGTCTGCGTCAGCAGTATTCAGGAAGGTATCGGGCTGTCGCAGTCAACGGTGTCTGGTTATCTTGCAACTCTGCAACGAGTGGGCCTGGTCGAAGTCAGGCGCATTGGCCAGTGGACTTACTACAAGCGCAATGAAGCAACCATCAGTGCGCTTGCCGAAATCATAGGGAAAGATCTGTAACTTTTTTTACCACAAGATATCGAGATATCTCGATATCCCTTTTTGTCGATGCGAGGATTTTCTATGAAAGCGATGGTGCTTAAATCATTTGGCGGCCCGGAATCGTTCGAACTCTGCGAGGTGCCCAAGCCAGTGCCGCGTGCGGGTCAAGTCCTGGTGCGGGTATACGCAACCTCCATCAACCCCTTGGATTATCAGGTTCGACGTGGCGATTATCCCGACTTGGTGCAACTGCCGGCCATTACCGGGCACGACGTGTCGGGCGTTGTCGAAGAAGTTGGGCCGGGTGTGACGACCTTCGCTCCGGGAGACGAAGTCTGGTACACCCCGCAAATATTTGACGGGCCAGGAAGTTATGCCGAGTACCACGTTGCGGCCGAAAGCATTATCGGGAAGAAGCCGCCTTCACTGAGCCATCTTGAGGCGGCAAGTCTGACCCTGGTTGGCGGGACGGTGTGGGAAGCACTGACCGTGCGCGCAGCGCTCAGAGTGGGGGAAAGCATTCTGATACACGGCGGCGCGGGAGGCGTAGGTCATGTAGCGATCCAGTTGGCAAAAGCCATTGGAGCGCGGGTCTTCACGACCGTGCGCGAAGCCAACTTTGAGTTCGCACGAAGCATGGGTGCCGATGTGGTCATCGACTATGAAAAGGAGGATTACGTCGACGCCATCAATCGGGAAACGGGTGGCCGCGGAGTCGATGTGGTGTTCGACACCATCGGCGGCAACACTTTGTCGCGCAGCCCCGACGTGCTCGCTCAACTGGGCCGCGTGGTCTCGATTGTGGACATTACCCAGCCACAAAACCTCGTTCAGGCCTGGGGCAAGAACGCGAGTTATCACTTCGTTTTCACCCGACAAAACCGCGGCAAGCTGGATGAGTTGAGCGCATTGGTAGAGCGCGGTCAGCTGCGGCCACACGTTGGTGCCGTCTATGCGCTTGCCGACATTGCGCTCGCCCATGCCCGGTTGGAGAGTCCCAACAACGGCATTCGAGGAAAAATCGTGATTGCAGTCGAGCCATCGCTCATCTCGTAAGTTTGTACTTTGGAGGAACGCCATGATTTATGAAATCGCTCTGCTCCCCGTCCACAAAGAACGCATTGAAATGTTCAGACGTGCATTTGCCGAGGTCGCGCCTTTGCTCACCCGCGCAAAGGGTTACGGCGGCCACTTGCTCGCGCAAGGGATTGAAACCCCCCAGCTATTCAACCTGATAGTGCGCTGGGCTTCACTTGAGGATCACACGCCGGGCTTCGAAGAGAGTGAAGACCATCGGATGTTCATGATGGGCTTGGAGGAATATTTTTCGGAAGAACCGAGGGTCTACCATATTGAAGGGGCAGCTTTTTCAGCTGGCGAACAGGCTGATTCGAACAGCACCGGCAGCATGGGTAATGCTGGAGCCTCAAAAGGTTTGTGGCTTTAAAGCGATTGGCCGTTGTCGGAGTCATGAAAAAAGCGGACGACCATCGCGAGCAAGTATTGCTCCTGCAAAGGCCCGTGTTGAACCTGTGGGAGCGAGCCTGCTCGCGAAGAATGTCTGGGTAACGCGTTCATTCAGACAGCCTGCGTTATCGTTGACGTCCTTCGCGAGCAAGTATTGCTCCTGCAAAGGCCTGTGTTGAACCTGTGGGAGCGAGCCTGCTCGCGAAGAATGTCTGGGTAACGCGTTCATTCAGACAGCCCGCGTTATCGTTGTAGTCCTTCGCGAGCAGGCTCGCTCCCACAGGGGGGAATGCGTTCATTCAGGCGGCCCGCGTTATCGTTGACGACCATCGCGAGCAAGTATTGGTCCTGCAAAGGCCTGTGTTGAACCTGTGGGAGCGAGCCTGCTCGCGAAGAATGTCTGGGTAACGCGTTCATTCAGACAGCCCGCGTTATCGTTGTAGTCCTTCGCGAGCAGGCTCGCTCCCACAGGGGGGGAATGCGTTCATTCAGGCGGCCCGCGTTATCGTTGACGACCATCGCGAGCAAGTATTGGTCCTACAAAGGCCCGTATTGAACCTGTGGGAGCGAGCCTGCTCGCGAAGAATGTCTGGGTAACGCGTTCATTCAGACAGCCTGCGTTATCGTTGACGTCCTTCGCGAGCAGGCTCGCTCCCACAGGGGTAATGCGTTCATTCGGCTGGAAAAGGGGACAGATCTATTTTTGGACGTGACGCGCCCACATGGAAAATAAATCCCCTTTTCCTGCCCCCCTTTTCCTTCAAGCAGTCAACCCAGGCGAACCTGGCTATACGAGAGAGGGGTACGAAACATCCCGATCGCCGGGACCTATCGGTTTGCCGATTGGCAGCCATACTTTTGCATCAACGGCACCGCTCCCGGGATTGCCACGGTGGTACGCCGAATGAATGCGACCTTCCGGTCACTGAACTGCGCTGGAGGTGCTTGATGCTGTCCTTGCTCTCTGAACGTCCATTGATCTGGGGCCTGGCCTTGATCCTGATCGATATGGTGATGTGGCGTGTGGTCGGTCCCCACCGGTACAACTGGAAAGTGCTCGCGCGCTTGGTCATTTTTTCGTTGTACAGCGTGCTGTTGTTCCATGAAGGCTTGAGCCCATGGGAGCCCGCACCCTCGATCGATGATGCGCCGCTGCAATTTGCGCACACGGTGCTGCAGATCATCTGGTGGCTGTTCGGCGCGCGTACTCTCACGGTGATGATCGGCGCCGTGATGATGTATCGGGTAGGGCACGCCGGGCGGTTACTCCAGGACTTGCTCGGCGCGGTGATTTTCCTGGTCGCAGTGATCGCCGCGCTGGCTTATGTGCTCAACCTGCCGGTCAAGGGGGTTCTGGCGACGTCCGGTGCCTTGGCGATCATTGTCGGTCTGGCCCTGCAAAGCACCCTCAGTGACGTCTTTTCTGGAATCGTCCTGAACACCACCAAGCCCTATAAAATCGATGACTGGATCGCCATCGACGGCACCGAAGGCCGGGTGACCGACATCGATTGGCGTGCCACGTTCCTGCAAACCTCCCAAGGCAGCATGATCGTGATTCCGAATTCGATGGCGGCCAAGGCCAAGATCACCAACTTCAGTCGGCCCAGCGACATGTTTGGTGTTTCGATCAGTTTGTTGATCAGCCCGCATGTGCGTCCAAACAAGGTCTTCGATGCCCTTGAGCGGGCCGCCCAAGGCTGCCGCATTCTGCTGACCAAACCCGCTCCCAAGGTAACGATCAAAAGTACCGGGAGCAATGGCGTGGAATACGAAGTCAGCGGCTTTGTGCTGTCGATGGATCAGAAACGTACGGTGCGCAATCAGATGTACGATCTGGCGTACCGGCATTTGCTGGCGGCCGGTATCAGCTGGATATCTTCAATTGAACAGAGTGAGCCTGCGCGGCTGTCGCGAGCCAGAGCCTTACTGGACAACACCAGCATTTTCTCGACCAATTTGAGCGAAGAAGACAAGGACCACGTCAGCCAGAACATGACCCTGCAGTCCTTTCCCCCTGGCGAAGTCATTCTGGCGGGTGGGCAGGTCAGCTCGCAGTTGTACATCATTGAGTCCGGCGTGGTGACGGTGGCCTTGTTTCGTGGAGGCGTCAAATTCGAAGCCGGGCGCATGGGGCCGGGGGAGGTGATCGGTGAAGGCGGGATCGTCTCGGGAACAGCGCTGCCGGCGGAGTTCGCCGCGCTGACTTTTTGCAATCTGTATCGGATCGAACGGGATTATCTCCAGCCGTGCGTGGAGGCACGTCACGAGATGTGTCAAGCGATGAAGGCGTTGCTGGATTTCCGCTTGCAGATAGCCCATACGATGACCCAGGAAGAGCCGAAGGCCATCGAGAAAAAAGGTTTCCTGCAGTGGCTGCGCAGCCGGGTGTGATCGGTCAACAGGTTTGAGATAAGGGCAGTGAAAAACAGTAAATCGGCTGATGCCTTCACAGCTGTTAACAGGGGAGGGGAATTGAAAAGTGGCCTGGCAAATGCTTTGCCCCCAAAGATCCGCTCAATTTGTAGTAGTAGATTCACTTGCTCCCTTCATGACTAATCCACCCTGGGTCATATTGCAATCGACAGGGTGGGTCAAACTTTCAATCAGCGGCAACCCATCGCAATCAATACTTCGTTAGTAACGAACAATTCGCAAAGAATAAACGATTTTTATTGATGCAACGTGCCCGTTAGCATGACCTCTTCCAGCCCCCTTGAACTGCGCCCGAAAGGGCTGCCGGCAATGCTGATCTTTACCTGGACCTGGCCATCGATCGCGCCGGGTGGACGCTGGCCTGGGGTCGGGAGCGTCATGGGCTCGTATTCGGGGTGGGCGATGATGCCTGCTGATGAAGATGAATGAGATCGAACACGCGGCCGAATACCTGCACGCCGGCAAGCGGGTGACTGTCCCCACTGAGTCCGTCCATGGCCTGGGAACAGATGCGCTGAACGCCTAGGCGGTGTCCGGCATTTACGCGGCCGGAAGGCGCGCGCAACGGCTTCGAGCCCGTTACTGAAAACACCGCCTATCTGTCAGGGGGCACGGCATGACCGTCATAAGCGTTGCCCAACCTTGGATGTGGGCCGCCTTTATCGGCTTCGTCCTCGCCATGCTGGCGCTTGATCTATTCGTCTTCGGCGGGCGTAAGGCGCATCGTGTTTCGGCCCGCGAAGCGCTGGCCTGGGTGATCGCCTGGACCAGCCTGGCGTTGGTCTTCGCCGTCCTGCTCTGGTGGTATCTGCACATCATGTTTGGTGCCGAAGTGGCCCAGCGTACAACGCTCGAATTCCTGATGGGTTACCTGATTGAGCAGTCGCTGTCGATCGACAACATGTTCGTTTTCGTGATGATCTTCGGCTACTTCGCCGTGCCGCCAGAGATGCAGCGCCGCGTCCTGCTCTATGGCGTGCTCGGCGCCATCGTCATGCGCGCCGGTATGATTTTCGCCGGTGTCTGGCTGGTGCAGGAGTTCGCCTGGCTGCTCTATGTCTTCGGCGCCTTCCTCGTCATCACCGGCATCAAAATGCTGATCTTCGCTGACCAGCGGCCAGATCTCGATAAAAACCCCTTGCTGCGCTGGCTGCGTAGCCATCTTCGCATCACCGACGGTTTTCACGGTGAGCGCTTCTTCGTGCGCCAGAACGGCCTGCGCTGGGCAACGCCGATGTTCCTGGTGCTGGTACTGATCGAGGCCACTGATCTGGTATTTGCGGTCGACAGCATCCCGGCTATCTTCGCCGTCACCACCGACCCCTTCATCGTGTTCACCTCCAACACCTTCGCCATCATGGGCCTGCGCTCGTTGTATTTTCTGCTTGCCAACATGGCCGACCGCTTTCACTTGCTCAAGTATGGTCTGGCCATCGTACTGATGTTCATTGGTGGCAAGATGTTGGTCGCGCCGTGGTGGCACCTGCCGATCCAATGGTCGCTGGTCATCGTCGGCGGCATCATCCTGGTTTCGGTGCTGTTGAGTCTGGCTTGGACGAAGAGCAAAACACCGGTCAGGGAAGTGCACAGATATCGATGGCGTCTGTAACAGGTACAAACGCGGAGCCGGATACGCTGATGGCGTCGGTGCTTGCCCCCGCCAAACTCAAACGTGGGTGATTTGGAGCAGCGAAAGGTTTGCCCGAAACTTCAGTAGTTCGGGCAATCAGGGGATGGGCCGAGTCACTCGACAGTTTAGGAAACAAACCGCGCTGGAGCAGCGATAAACACGCTCCTGCGCAGTAGTATCAGGCTCTCAAGCCGGGGAGGGCGCAGTCAGCAGGTACCCGTCCAACTCTTCGATCACGCTCATCGAAAGCGTCATCTGCGCATCGATACGCGTGTCCAGTGCCCCGATCATCTGCTTGTCCCGCTCAGCACGCACCGCACCAAACAGATCGATCTTGTCGAGCAGGTAGCAGACAAACGTCATGCTCAGCGCGGTCGCCGCCCCCACTAACACAGCCGTCAGCACCCCAGCAAACGGTGCAAACAGGGGGATCCCGAGAATGAGTTTCTCGGCAACTTCTTCCAGGGCCACGCCACCCACCACGACACCGCCTGCCGCAAGCAACTTCAAGGCTTCATGTGAAGCCTGGGCGAAGGTCATGTCCTTGGGCGGGAACAAGAAAGTCTTCAGTGCTTTGAGCAGCGAGAAGATCCCTTCGCGGATCATCCGTACGGCACGTTTGCCGGTGGTAACGAACAGGTTGATCATCATGGTCACGGCATTGGACACGAAGCCCGAAATGAAGCCGCCACTGAAACTGTGCAGCATCTGTTCCCATCGGCCCGCCACTTTGACGCCTACGCGATTCAGGCGCTCGCCCAGTTCGGCAAGGATGGTGTCGCTCTGACGGCCGTTGCGGTACAGGTCCTTGATCTCGTCCAAGGCGCTGCTGAACAGTTCGACCATCAGCATGCCAAAGGCCTGCTGGCTGCCCATTTTCAAGCCTTCGGTCATACCAGTCTGGGCGGCGTGGACGGTGTAGTAGGCGGCTTTTTCAGAGGTGCTGGGGCCGTGGCGTTCGGCAGTCGCTTGGCCTCGTTCCAGTGCCGCCTCTACGCGCTTGCGATCAATACCGTAATATTCTTCGTTTGTAACGTTGCGACCGTTCGAGTTCTTATCCAGCCACACCAGTTTTTCTTCATCGCTCATTGAGCTATTGATGCTGCGCTGCGTGGAGATGAGATTCTCGGAGTCGGTCGCAAAATCGGCGCGCTGGGTCTTTGACTGCATGAACCCGCCGTTCTGGTGGTAAGTCTTCAGCGGCACGATGTGGTCGGGACTGGTGTGTTTACCCATCACCGTTTCGCCCGTGTAGCCGTCGGTGAGTTGCCCCTTGTTGTCCAGTTGATCTCTGGTGAAGCTGGCGCCTACCGAAGATTTGCTATCTCCGGAGAACTTTTTGCCGTTGCTGTTCCAACCTTTGTCGTAATGATCGCGGTTGTATTTTTCTTCGTCAGGATTGGCGTAGATGTCCTGCTGGGCGTTGTTGACGGTCGTAACGTTGCCACCGTCCTTGTCGAACACCGCAAGGAACTTACCCAGTCCGAGTGGACCGGCAATGGCGCCGATAATGTCGCGCTGTGCCTTGGCCAACAGGTCGTTCACTCGAGCCTGGTCGAACTCCTGCTCGATCTCCTTCAGCAGCTCGCGGGCATCGTTGGGGGCGGCCTGTAGCGTAAGGCTCAACGAGGCGTGGTAGTCCAGGCTGGCGAGACGTGCGCTGTCGGCCTGCTTGGCCAGCAGTGCCGCTACATCTTCAGGTGCGGCAGCGGCGTGAAGCAGCGGTCGATTGGCCAGTTGCTCGCGCAGGGCCTGTTGTTTTCTGAACTGTTCGAGCTTGCTCATGGGGCGCTTTCCTTACGCGGTTTTTAGGCTGTTCCAGGCTTGCAAGAAGGCCGCTTCCTGCGGGTGTACGGTATCGTCCGAGAGCACTACCAGGTTGATGATTTCGTCGAAGATGGACAGGCTCATGCCCGATTTTTTCGCTAGCTCGTAGGCTTCCTTCACCGTTGGCGGTTGCTGGTAGATCGACTCGATTTTGGCTTTGATCGCCTCAGGGATGGCGCCGGCGGCGAGGCCATTGATGAAAAGCTCGATGTTTGACCGTTCGGATGGGGTGATATCGCCGTCGCATTGGGCGGTCGCGACTGCCACGGCGTTCAGGGCGAGGATTGCATTGAAGTGTGTGCCGGCCGCCTTGAGGCTTTCCATGGCTTTTTCGAGGCGGTCTTTGAGCACCGAGATCTCAGCCAGTTGTTCGGCTTTGGCTTGCTTGACACCCGCATCGAACCCGGCCTTGCGTACTTGCGCATCTCCGTCCAGGTTCGCTGCCACCACAGCACCGGCAACGCCAGCGCCCACGGCAGCAGCGATGGTGCCGGCCCCGGCGAGTGAGCCAAGCAGGCTGGCGCCACCGACCAGCGATCCGCCGCCGGTAAAAGGTGCTGCCGCGATGGCCCCCACCCCGATCGCGGCACCGCCGAGAACTTTCAGGTAGTCTATTTCCTTATCACCGGAGACCACGTCGCCCACGTAATCGCGAGTGGCGTCGTAGCCGTTGGATACGGTTTCGCGAGTCGCGTCGTAGGCATCAGACACGACGTCACCCACTGTTTCTGCCGCGTCGGACAGAGTTTCGACAGTGGAGCTATAGGCATTGGAGGCGGTTTCGGACACTGCATCGGCCACATTGCCGACCGTTTCGCGGGTGGCGTCATACGCATCGGAGACGGTATCAGCCACTTTGTCAGCCACGTCGCTGACGGTTTCCTTGGCCGAGTCGTAAGCTCGGGATAGGGCGTCGCCGATGGACGAGAAGATATAAGTACAACCCAATGCGTCGCGAACCATCGGTTCGCTCTCGTGGCTAACCAGGTTGGCACCGAAGCCTTGAGCCGATTGCAGGAAGATACGTCGATACATGAGCAGGCCATCCTTGGTGGACAAAAGTGCCTGCGATTCTCCATAGGGTGTGCATGATGTCAATATGCCTTTAGCCACATTTTCCAATGACCTCTGTTCATGCGATACGAAGACCCCCCGTCATTTGCATGGTCTCTACTCATAAAGCCAAGGCTTCAGCGCCTCCAGGTTTTTCACCACAATTTGCTGTGCCGACGCCTTGGGCTCAAGCTTCTTTGGATCGATCTGGTACCGCTGCAACACATATCCCACCAGCGCACACCGCGTCGGTATCACCAGTTCACCGTGCTCCATCCCAAAGTCGACCTCAATGATTGCCTTTTGCTCGAGCTTCAAACGCGAGTCCGGCTCGATGACCACATCGACAAGGGTGTTCCATTCCTCATCCTCGCCGATCAGGTTCTCGCTCATTCGCTCGAACTCCGGCTCCCCCCGGAACCTGCTCAACACAAAATCCCGATACTTTCGATTCTTCTCGCAATAAGCCCGTACATGCCAGCGCATGCCCGTGTAGACCAGGGTATGCGGCGATATCAGCCTCGTCTCCGGCACGGGATTGGACAGCGACACATATTCGATGGCGATCACCTCGCCATTGCGGCAAGCCTTGAGCAGTGGCCGCAGTACTTGCGGACGAATCGTGCGGTCCGGCACCTCCAGTACCTTGGTATGCGCATAAGCCAGTGCCAGTCCCTCTACATGCGGCGCCCGCGAGTGGGTCTGGTTCAGCAGTTGCAGATAGGCATTGGCACTGTCATCGATGAACAGCGGCTTGAATTGCTTGCTCGGTACATAACCCTTTAGCTGCTTGTCATATGTAAGGTTTTTGGGCGCATGCTCGGTGATATAGGTGTTGATGTCTTTGGACGCCTGTTGGCGGCTGATGCCGAAGCTCTGCATCAGGTGGCCCGTGGTAAGGCGGCCTTCCCACCAGGCCACGGTTTCGATCAAACGATAGCGAAGTGCTAGATCCCAGCGGACCTGGTTGATCTCTTGTGCGCGTTTCATGGCCCGTCCATGTGCGTGGTTTGTTTACCTGTACAAGTCTACAATCTATACGTGTAATAAATCACTACATATTCTTTTGCTGTCTTCGGAATAAATGACTTAGCAAAAGGATTGAACATGACTACGACGGATGTGATTTCGGCAGCGGCCCTGGTGATGATGGTGGTGATTACTGTGCTGCTGCTGGCCCATTATCTGAAGTTGCAAAAAGTGTGGGGCACGATTGTCAATTGCCGTACGACTTTGCGCTGGGCGCGCATTCATGAGTCGGAGAACAAGGAGCTTCGTTCGGCTCTACGTGCTGAGAGGGCGCATGTGGATCAGTTGCAGAGGAAGGTAACGTTGCTGGAGGAGTTGTTGCCCGAAGGCAAATGAATACTGCCCGTCGTTTATCGCACGGTCGAGACAGTTGGAGCCTGCTCGCGAAGAATGTCGAGTCAACGCGGACATCCAGACGGACTGCGTAATCGTTGACGTCCTTCGCGAGCAGGCATTGCTCCCACAGGGCAGCCTCAACGCTCCATGACATAGGTGCCAGGTGCGGGGCAGAGAGGCGGGTACTTGCGCGAGCCGAGTTTCTTCGGCGCCGGCAGGCTGTCACCCGAGCGCTGCCCGATCCATTCGCGCCAATGCGGCCACCAGCTGCCTTGCTGGCGCTCCCCGGCGTTGTGCAGCCAGGCCTCTGGGGTCTCGGCGGCGGCAGGTGCCGCGTAGTAGAACGACTTGGGGTTGCCCGGCGGGTTCACCAGGCTCTGCAGGTGGCCGGCGTTGGACAGCACGTAAGTTGTGTCCTCGCCAAACAGCCGGGCGGTGCCGTAGCAACCCTGCCAAGGGGTGATGTGGTCGGTGGTGCCGCCGACCACATAGGCACCCACCTTCACTTGGGTCATGTCGATCGATTCGCCGGCAATTTCCAGGGTGCCCGGGTTGCTGTAGGGGTTGTGCTGGATGAGGTCGAGGTAATCGGCGTGCAGTTGGGCGGGTAGCCGCGTGGTGTCGTTGTTCCAGGCCAGGATGTCGAAGGCCGGCGGCTTATTGCCCAGCAGGTAGTTGTTGACCCAGTAATTCCAGATCAGGTCGTTGGGCCGCATCCAGGCGAACATGCGGGCCATGCCCTGGCCGCTCAACACACCCTTGCGTCGGGAGCTGGCCTTGGCCGCGCGCAGGGCGGACGGGGTGGTGAACAGCCCCAGGGTGGTGTCGTCCAGCGCCGAGGGCATGTCGAGCACGCACACGGCCCAGCTGGTGTTGGCCACCTTGTGGCTTTCGCCACGGGCCGCCAGCCAGCCGAGGTAGGCCGCCAGGGTGATGCCGCCCGAGCAGGAGCCCCACATGTTCACATCCGGGCTGCCGGTGATCCTGCGTGCCACGTCCACCGCCTGGTCGAGGCACAGCGCGTAATCGGACAAGCCCCAGTCGCGGTGCTCGCGGGTGGGATTGCGCCAGCTGATGACGAAGAGGTTCACGCCGCTGTCCTGGATCCACTTGATCAGGCTTTTCTCCGGCGACAGGTCGATGGCGTAGTACTTGTTGATTTGCGGCGGCGACATCACCAAGGGCCGGGCATAGACCTTTTCGGTGGTGGGCGCGAACTGCAGCAGTTCGAACATCTCGTTGCGAAACACCACTTCGCCCTTGGCCGTGGCGATGTTTTCCCCCACCTTGAATGGCGTGCTGTCGACCTGTCTCGGGAGCCCACGGTTGGTCAGCATGTCCTCGCCGAATTGGCGCATGCCCCTGGCCAGGCTCATGCCACCGGTGTCCACCAGCTTGCGCAGCGCCGCCGGATTGGTCAGCGGCGAGTTGCTCGGTGCCATTGCATCGGCCAGGAGCGCGGCCACGAACCGTGCCCGGCTCTTTTCCAGCGGGGCAAGGTCGGTGGACTCGATGAAGCGGGTCAGCTCACTTTGGCCGGCCAGGTAGCTCTGCAGCAAGGCGCGCAGGAAGGCATTGGATTGCCAGGCCGGATCGGCGAAGCGCTTGTCCTTCGGGTCCGGGGCAATGCTGGAGTTGCCGCCGACGATGCCGCGCAGCGCCTTCAGGTATCCACCCAGATGCGCACCCGCCTTGAGCGGCGACTTGCCCACGGCCTTGAACAGGTAGCCGGCCGAGCTGGCCAGGTCCGCCGCGCGCACGCTGACCAGCGGGTTGCCTGCCAGGGTCTGGTTGGCAGCCGTACCGATCAGCTCTTGCTGCCGGGTGTTGTCCGGGAGGTCGCCATTCTTGCGAGCGCGACGCTTTCGGCCGGTCGCCGGGGGGCGCTGGGTGGGGGTTGCGGTCTCGGTCGTTCGGGTGGATCTGCTCATGGCGGCTCTCGTGATTCCGGGCGCTGTGTTGTTTGGCACCGACTCTAGGGCAGCAACGGCTACGGCCACCTCGCATCGCACGACAGCGAGTTTTCATTTCATGACAAGGGCAATCGTGGGCGGACAACTGACAGTGCCCAGGCTGCCTGCCAAGGCTGCGCAATTGGAGAGTCGCCTGCGCAATCGGGGAGGTTGGCAGGCGGTGCAGTCGCTAGTTTAGGGTCCATCCAGCAACAAGACCTTGCGACCGGAAGGCCCGGGCAACACAGGCTTACCCTCTGCGCTTTCGGGTCGACTAAGGGAAACCTTTAGCCGGGTTGAAGTTTTCCCCCCAACGGATGCGGTTCTTCTCGATACCGGTGCGGCGTCTACTGACTTATCTTGGGCTGGCAAGAGGCGTGTCGTTTGTTCCCTTGAGCCCGCCCGACGTTTTACCCCATAACAACAATAGGCCTGACCATGCTCGAATCCACCGTCCTTCATGTCCCTCATGCAATCCGCCTTCCTGCGCGAGAGGGCACGGTATTCGGCTGCCGGCATTTTTAGCTTTTAGTTTGAACCTGCTCCTATAAATACAGTGCCCCAGGCACATACAGATGTGGAGAAGTTAGATGTATGAGGTAAAACAATCTTGCCGCGGGCTCGGTATGGCCGGTGTATTGGGAATGATCTGTTCGCCATTGACGGCACAGGCCGATGTCATTGATGACAGTCACTTCAAAGTGGATACGCGTAACTTCTACTTGCACCGTAACTACACCAATACCAATGCGCCGGACTCTGAAGTGCACAGTTGGTCTCAGGGGTTCGATGCGCAGTTTACGTCCGGCTACACCGACACGGCCCTGGCCATCGGCCTTGATGTGGATGCGCAGTATGCCGTGCGCCTGGATTCGTCGGGCAATGACGGCTCGCTGCCGTATAGCGTCAGCGACCGGCAGACGGCCGATGACTACAGTCGCGCCGGTGCAACCCTCAAGATGCGCTACAGCAAGACCGAGTTGAAAGTGGGTGACCTTCGCCCGCAACTGCCGGTAGCGTTCGATGACACCAGTCGGCAACTGGATACGATCTATCAAGGGGCCGTGGTCGAGTCCAGGGAGGTCGATGGGTTGACACTGACCGGTGGCCGATTCTGGTCGGCCGTGACACGGGAGTCTTCCAATCACGAGAAACTGTACAAGTTTGGCTCCACCGATAATCTCGACAGTGATGGCCTGGACTTTGGCGGCGCAACTTACGACATTACCAAAAACCTGCAAGCCAGTTATTTCTACGGGGTGCTGCACGATATTTATCAGCAGCATTATTTTGGCCTGATGCATATGGCCGACCTGGGTAATGGCTACAAACTGAAAACCGACTTGCGCTACTTCAATAACAATGAAGATGGCAATGCTTTAAACGGTGAGATCGACAACCGTTCCTACGGTGCCTTGTTCAGCTTGCTCAAAGGCGCCCACATGTTTGGCCTCAGTTACCAGCGCATGCTCGGTGACAGCGTATTCCCCACGATGAACGGTTACATACCGCAACCTTACCTGGTGCACTGGTCGTCCCTCGGGTTTGTCCGTCCGGATGAAAGGTCCTGGGGCGCGCGCTACAGCTATGACTTTGCCGGGATGGGCGTGCCGGGGCTCAAGCTCTACACCCGCTATATCAAGGGTACCGATTGGGACCGTGGCGCCAACCTGAGCGACAACCAGGAAAGCGAACGCTTTCTGGGGCTCAGCTACGTGGTGCAGAGCGGGGCGCTGCAAGGCCTGGGGCTGGACCTGCGCAACATCGACGTGAAACAGAAGTACGGCTACGACTACAACGAATTCCGTTTTGCCACGACTTACACCTGGAAGTTCTGGTAAACCCACCCGACGTTTGACCCCATAACAATAAGAGGCCTGACCATGCGTGAACCCTTTGTCCTTTGCATCTGCCCCGCAACTTTCCAGTCGTTGTTCTGCGCACCGCTACGCGCATGAGCGGATTCCAAGAGGAGCAAACACTAGTGAATATCCAGGTCGATAACGCGGTCCTGCAGCAGCAGAAGAAAACCTACATCTACGAGTGGTACGTGGTCGGCCTGTGCATGATCGCCTACATCTTTTCCTTTGTGGATCGGCAGATCCTGGCGTTGATGATCGAGCCGATCAAAGCCGACCTGCAGATCAGCGACACCCAGTTCAGTCTGCTGCACGGATTGGCCTTTTCGTTGTTCTACGCCTTCATGGGCATGCCCATCGCCTATCTGGCCGACCGCTTCTCAAGGCCGAAGATCATCGCCGTCGGCGTCGTGTTCTGGAGCCTGGCGACGGCTGCCTGCGGCCTGAGCAAGAACTTCCTGCACATGTTCCTCGCCCGCATTGGCGTCGGCGTCGGTGAAGCGGCCCTGTCACCCTCGGCCTACTCGATGTTCAGCGACATGTTCCCCAAGGAAAAACTCGGCCGCGCAGTGGGCATCTACTCGATCGGCTCGTTCGTCGGTGGTGGTCTGGCTTTCCTGGTCGGCGGTTATGTGATCGCGATGCTCAAGGACATGAACACCATCGAGGTCGCCTTCCTCGGCGCGATGAAGGCCTGGCAGCTGGCGTTCTTCATTGTCGGTCTGCCCGGTATCGTGGTCGGCCTGTTGATCTGGCTTACCGTGCGTGACCCTGCGCGCAAAGGCCTGCAGGTCGATGCCCAGGGAAGGGCCAGGAAGGTCGCGTTGGGCGACGGCTTTCGTTTCCTGGGTCGTCACCGTGCCACCTTCACCTGCCATTACCTGGGCTTTTCGTTCTATGCCATGGTCCTGTTCTGCATGATGAGCTGGAGCCCGGCGTTGTATATCCGCAAGTTCGGCCTGACGCCGGTAGAGGCGGGCTACATGCTGGGCACCGTGCTGTTGCTGGCCAACACCGCCGGGGTGCTGTTCGGTGGATGGCTCACCGACTACCTGGCCAAGCAAGGCCATCAGGACGCCGCCATGCGCACTGGCGTCATCGGTGCCCTGGGCATGGTGGTGCCCGCCGTGCTGTTCCCGCAGGTGGATCAACTGTGGCTGTCAGTGACACTGTTGGTGCCGGCGATGTTCTTCGCCTCGTTCCCGATGCCGGCGTCCACGGCGGCGATGCAAATCCTCGCGCCGAACCAGGTGCGCGCCCAGGTCTCGGCGGTGTTCTTGCTGATCAGCAATCTGCTGGGCCTGGGTCTGGGGACCACGCTGGTGGCGCTGTTGACCGACCGCTACTTCGGATCGCCCGCGGCGGTGGGGTCGTCGATGTCGCTGGTGATCGCCGGCGCGTCGGCATTGACCGTGCTGCTGCTCTGGCGTGGTTGCCACCGTTTCCGCGAAAGCTATGCCCGGGAGTACCCGGGCCTGGCTTGATTGGTCATAGTCCACGATCGGCGCGCGGGCCTCGCTCCTGTTGAAGGGAGCGGGGCCTGTGTGCTCCAGATCAGGAGAAGCCCTGATGTTGAATGACGTACACCTGCTCGAACGGCACAGCCTGCTCAGCTCGGCCGATTACCGCGAGATCAAGGACAAGGTCAGCCACTACCTGTGCCCGCACAGTTTCAATGTGCTGCGTGACGAGCCGATCCATACCCGGCTCAACGGCGTATTCTTCGGTGATTCGGCGCTGCTCGACCTGCGCTATGGCGCGCCGGTGGAGATCACCATCGACGACATTGCCGATCAGTACCTGTTTCGCATTACCTTGCAGGGGCAGTGCGAGGTGGCCCACGGGCGGCGCAGCGCGGCCATGCAGTCAGGCTACTTGAGCGTTTCCTCGCCGTTCGCGCAAAGCCGCATCGTCACCGATGGGCAGTGCCGCAACCTGATCCTGCGCGTCGACCGTGATGCTCTGGAGACGCAACTGCAACACCTGCTCGGCCGCAGCCTGCGGCAGTCGGTGATCTTTGATGTCAGCGTCGACCACCTGGGCGCCGGCGTCGTCAGCCTCTATCACACCCTGGACTATATCTGTCGGCTTTACGGCAGCGGGGTGGACGGTTCGCGCCTGGCCGGCGGCCTGTCCGAATACCTGATGCAACTGCTGCTCACTCAATTGCCGCACAACTACTCGGCGGATCTTTTGATCGATACGCGTGCGCCGCTGCCGCATCACGTGAAAAAGGCCCGTGACTACATCGAGGAACACCTCGACGAACCCATCAGCCTGACGACCTTGAGCGGATTGTGTGGTGTCTCGGTGCGCACCTTGCAGAATGGCTTCAACCAGTTCCTCCAGCAGGCGCCGGTCGAATACATCCGCGACCGTCGTCTGGCGGTGATCCACGAGTCGCTGAAGCACGGCAGGGCCGGTGAAACCGTCACCGATATCCTGTTGCGTCACGGCATCAACAGCTTCGGGCATTTCTCCAGCGCCTATCGACAACGCTATGGCTGTCTGCCGTCGGACACCCTGCGCCGACGCAAGCATTGAGACGGCTGCGCAATCCGTCAGTCGGCTGCGCAATCGGAGGAGTCTGTGGCGGTGCGGCTCGATAGCATCGAGTCTCTTACAAGAGGAGCATCTCCATGAAGATTACCGTGCTGGGTGGTGGACACGGCTGTTACGCCGCTGCTGTCGAAATGGCTGAAAAGGGGCACCCGACCCGCCTGTGGCGTCGAGACAGCGCCGCGCTCAAAGCGCTGCTGGCCATCGGCAGCCTGACCATCAAGGACTATCAAGGCACCCGCACGTTGTCCGTGGGGCAGGAGGGCGACAACCTGTCGTTCACCGACGATCTGGCCGAAGCCCTGGGCGACGCGCAACTGGTGATCATCCCGCTCCCGTCGACCTCCCACGAAGACCTGGCCAGGCACGTGGCGCCGCACCTTCGCGACGGGCAGGTGGTATTCCTGCCGCCGGGCACCTTCGGCAGTTTCGTGTTCGCCAAGGCCATGGCCGATGCGGGCAACCAGAGCAAGGTCGCTTTCGCTGAAACCGGTACGCTGCCCTACCTGGTCCGCAAACACGGCGCCAGCGACCTGGTGATCAGCGGCTACGCCACCCGCCTGCCGACCGGTGTGTTTCCCGGCAACCTGTCCGAACACGCTTTCGCGGTACTGCGTGAAGCCTACCCGAGCGTGGAGCCGATTGAAGACGCCCTGAGCGGTGCGTTGATGAACGCAGGCCCTATCATTCACCCGCCGCTGATCATGATGAACGCAGGTCCCCTGGAGCATTTCGAGGCCTGGGACATTCACAACGAAGGCACCCAACCATCGATTCGTCGTGTGACCAACCAGCTCGATGCCGAACGTATGGCTGTGCGCGAGGCACTGACCTACGGTGCGCCGCACTTTCCCCTGGCCGACCACTACAACACCACAGAAGGCGATGAGTGGATGTACGGTCGCGGTGCCCATGGCAAGCTGACCGACAGCGGTGACTGGCGCGAAGATATCGACCTGCAGAAACATCGCTACATGCTCGAAGACACCCGCCTGGGCCTGTCATTCCTGGTGTCCGTCGGCCGCTGGGCCGGTGTGCCGACCCCAGTGGCGCAGGGCCTGCTGAGCATCGCCTCGGTTGTCGCCGGTCGTGATCTCTACGCCGAAGGCCGCACGCTGGAGAACCTGGGGCTGGCCGAGCTCGACCGGGTGCAAATGACCGAGCTTCTCTCCAGAGGCTTCAACTGATGAACGCCGCGCTGCCCAACGTCAGCGTGGTTGGCGCCGGCCGGATGGGCGAGGGCATTGCCCTGGCGTTCATCCATGCGGGCCTGCCGGTCACCCTCATCGACATCAAGGATCGCGCCGAGGATGAGCGGCACGGCTACTTCGAGCGTGTGCGAAACAACATCCGCAGCGAACTTCAGACGCTGGCAGCCCTGGGCGTGCTTGAGCCGGAACAGGCGGACATCGCGATCACCCGGCTGACGCTGCAAAGCAGATCCCAGGCCGCAGAGGCATTGCGCCTGTGCGACCTGGTGTTCGAAGCGGTGCCGGAGATCATCGCGGTCAAGCAGCAGACCTTCGCCTGGGTCAGCGCGCATGTCCCGGCATCGACCATCATCGCGTCGACCACCTCAACGTTCCTGGTCACCGAGTTGAGCGAAATGGTCAGCACGCCTGCGCGCTTCGTCAATGCACACTGGCTCAATCCAGCGTACCTGATGCCGTTGGTGGAAGTCAGCCGCAGCGATGCCACCTGCCCGCAGGTGGTCGAACGACTGCTGCAACTGCTTAAACGGATCGGTAAGGTACCGGTGGTGTGCAGTCCGGTGGCGGGCTACATCGTGCCGCGCATCCAGGCGTTGGTCATGAACGAAGCCGCGCGGATGGTGGAAGAGGGCGTGGCCAGCGCCGAAGATATCGATACCGCGGTGCGTGTCGGCTTCGGGTTGCGCTTCTCGGTGCTGGGCCTGCTTGAATTCATCGATTGGGGCGGCGGCGACATTTTGTACTACGCCTCGCGCTACCTCAGTGGCGCGCTGTCACCGCGCTTCGAATCGCCACAGGTGATCGCCGACAACATGCAAAACGGTCGCAATGGCCTGCGCGATGGCCAGGGCTTCTACGACTACCGCGACCTCGACGTGGAAGCCTACAAGCAGCAGCGTCTCGGCGACTTTGTCCGCAAACTGGAGTTGTCGGGATTGACGCCGGCATTCGATGGCGCCTTGAGGCAGCCGTAAGCGGATGCCTGCAGAACCTGCGCAAAACCTGTGGGAGCGGAGTGCTGTTCACTTAAGAGAATCTTGAGTCTTACCAATCCTTGTGGCGAGCGAGCTTGCTCGCGTAGGGCTGCGCAGCGGCCCCAAAAACCTGACAACCATCGCGATTTTTGTGAGTGCTACGCACTCAAGCGGGAGTGAACTCCCTCGCCACAGATTTCTTGTTTGCCTGAAAATTATCTGAAGTGAACAGCATTTCTGTGGGAGCGAGCCTGCTCGCGAAAGACGCCCAGACAACGCGGTCATCCAGACAGTCCGCGTCATCGTTCACGACCATCGCGAGCAGGCTCGCTCCCACAGGTTTCGAGCAGGTCCCTGTGGGAGCGGAGTGCTGTTCACTTAAGAGAATCTTGAGTCTTACCAGTCCTTGTGGCGAGCGAGCTTGCTCGCGTAGGGCTGCACAGCGGCCCCAAAAACCTGACAACCATCGCGATTTTTGTGAGTGCTACGCACTCAAGCGGGAGTGAACTCCCTCGCCACAGATTTCTTGTTTGCCTGAAAATTATCTGAAGTGAACAGCATTCCTGTAGGAGCGGAGTGCTGTTCACTTAAGAGAATCTTGAGTCTTGCCAATCCTTGTGGCGAGCGAGCTTGCTCGCGCAGGGCTGAGCAGCGGCCCCAAAAACCTGACAACCATCGCGATTTTTGTGAGTGCTACGCACTCAAGCGGGAGTGAACTCCCTCGCCACAGATTTCTTGTTTGCCTGAAAATTATCTGAAGTGAACAGCATTCCTGTGGGAGCGAGCCTGCTCGCGAAAGACGCCCAGACAACGCGGTCATTCAGACCGCCCACATCACCCCAGCGCACTGGCATCGCTTTCATGCTGGTCTGCAAAGGCCATGAACACGTCCAGATCGAGCACATCGAGATTGATGCGGGCGATAAAGGCGGAGAAGGCCAGGTTGGCGGCGAGCAACCGCAGGTCAGAGGCCCAGGCGGGTACGTAAGTAGGACCCTTGAGCCAGCCGCATTCGAACAATGGGGCAAGGCGCACCGTGTCCCCCAGGCTGAGGCGCCCGGCAAACAAATGCCCCACCAGATCCGGCCGGTTATCACGGATCGCAATGCGCAACAGCGTATGCACGCCAAGCATCCCCGTCAGATAAGCAGCATCCTTGGTAAACGCCGAGCCACCCCGCAGGTCGGCGCCACGGAAAACCCGTTGCGTCGAGCGGAACGACTCCTCCTGGGACTGCCCACCCGCCAAAAAGCCTTCAAATACTTGAATGAAATCGGCGCCATCCAGCGCCTGCTGCACCGCAAGTACGCGCAGCGCCAGGCGCCGAAGACGGTTGATGTCCATGCTCCCCGTAAACAGCTCGGCCAGAGTGGCAATACCCTCCTGCGTCTGGGTGGTGCGCGGCGCCCCCAGGCCCAGGCTTTTGAGGTTGGGTTGCAGCGCACCGTTTTGCGCCGTGGCCACATGCACGAAAGCCTCGTGCTGCAACAACTGATGCTTGTCCAGCTCCGAAAACAGCGCGCTGGCCCGCAGGCGAATACGGCTCGCCCCGGCGATGGCCTTGGCGGCGAGGGTTGCATCGAGTACCACCTCGATCTGCCCCTCACCGAAGAACCGGTCCAACTCCGGTTGCATCCACGCGGCGAAGGCCTGCGCCGGAATATCCGCCCGAGTCGGCGGAATCCGCGCGCCGCCCAGCAAGGCGTCCGTGGTCTTGAGAAAGAAACGCGCCGCATCCAGCATGCTCAGCTTCTGATTGGTGTAGTAGAAGTCCGGCCGGCGGTACAACGCTGACGAATAATGAGTAAAGGCTGGCGTACCAATAGCACCGAGCATGCGACCGGCGGTGGCATAGCTGCGAGCGGTCATGGCGAGAAAATTGCCGGCCGGATGGCCTGGGTCGCAATAGGTGATGAAATCTTCCAGGGCGGCAATATCGGCGGTGTGATCGCGGGGCTGGAGTTCGACTTTGGGCAGCTGTGCACGCCCGGCACGCCAGTTTTTCAGGAAGGCTTCTTCGATGCCCTCGGGCCAGCTCAAGGCGTCCAGTACGCGGATCTTGCGGGTCAGGGTGGGTAGGGTGGCGTCGAGGTCGGCGAGGGAGGGGGGCATGGGAGGGGCCTTGGTGGACAAGGGGTGATTGTGGAAGCTTAGACGTTGGCAGTGCGGGGAGGGGGCGTCAGGCGATTTGAAGTAAGAAAGCTGAGTGTTATGCGTTCAATCGTTGAGAGATTTTTTATATGGATCCCACTGCGCATTGTTTAGTCAGGAGAGCGCAGTTTTGCGTTAAGTGGGGCGTTTGGTGGTTGTGATCGACGAAGAATGAACCGCAATCGGACGTTCGGTGTGGTCTGCTTCGGCCAAAAGGCTGACCTTGCAGATCAGCTGCCAGAGGACCACTTTTCCACTGCTATGCTGATGAGATATGTTTCTACACTAGAGACAAGTAGCATGGCAGCACAGGGCGAGTATTCCAGATTCATCTTCAAGGCTATGACCTGCTCGGCCGGCATTTTCCTTGTCGCCGGGGCTGCCATGACGCTGCTGGACACTCACCTTGACCTGACGTTGCTGGCAGATACCACGGGCAGGCTGCAACGTTTGTGGGATTGGCTTTTGCTGGAAACGCCAATGCCGAACTGGTCGCTGCTGATGATAATCGCGATTTTAATCAGCACGCTGTCTGTAGCGATTTGCTACGCCCGCATCACCGATGGAACCTACAGCGAGTTGCACGAAATAGAGCGAAAAGTTTACAAAAAGAACAACCCTCAGTTTCCTCAGTTGACCGATGACCAGACGCTACTGATGGAAGCTTTGGCCTATCATGCGAACTTCAGAAAAATTGCGAATTTAAACTCGGTTTGCAAGCTTGTCTCCCTCAGCACATTGGAAGTTGAAGCCGGTCTGAAGCAACTGCAAGCCAAACGTCTTGTGAGGCAAAAAGTCACAAGGGGTACGTTCGGTGCCACCACTTTTGAACTTACCTTGGCAGGTAAGGATTATGCGTTGGAGCGATTTGAGCTGACGTAAGGGGACCTGTGGGAGCGAGCCTGCTCGCGAGAAAAGTCGGGTCAACCCGGACATCCAGACGGACTGCGTTATCGTTGACGTCCTTCGCAAGCAGGCTCGCTCCCACAGGGGGATGTGTTCAGACAACAAATGGCGATCAAACCTGGGCGACGGTGATTTTTACGCAAGCGGCGGCCAACAGGCCAGTGATCAGCGTTTCTTCCGTGGGCTTTAACCGAGTTTCGAGCCGGCACGCAGCTGCACCGGACTGACTCCCAGCCGTTGCCTGAAGGTGGTTGCCATGTGCGCCTGGGAGTTGAAGCCGCAGGCGTGGGCGATTTGTGCCAGGGTCGCTGTCGAGTCGCGCATCAGGGCTCGGGCCTTGGCGAGGCGGCGGTCGATCAGGTAGCTGTGCGGGCTTTTGCCCGTTGCGTGTTTGAACGCGCGCATGAAGTAGCCTTCGGACAATCCCAGTAACCCTGCCATTGCCGGTATACCGAGCGGGCCGTCGAGGCCCGCGTCGATGAACTCGTCGAGCAGGCGCATCCGGCTGCCGGTGATCGAGCCTTGGGGCGCAGCCGACCAGGTTTCCTTGTCCGTCGCCCGTTCAGCCAATGCCAGTGCCCAGGCCTCCCAATCGTCCTCCACCGAGGCCTGCAACAGCGCGGCGCGCATGCGCAACGCGAGGGTAACGGCCTGCGGATCAATACGATTGTTGAAGGCGCGATCCCCTGTCAACGGAGCACCGTCGGTGCGCACGACCTGCAGGTATTCACCGCCCTTGGCTGACTCGGAGAGTACGTCGCAGCCGGCGGGAACGAATGCCAGGCCGTTGGGCAGGGCGTCGAAAGGCTGCACTCGATCGCTGCCGATGGCGTGCAGGCCTCGCTGGCTGTCGAAGGCAAAGCCGATCGCCGCCTGGGTCGCGACATAGCGGGTCGCGTAGGCGGCGCCGGGCAGCAGTTCGATCGCCCAGGGGCCTGCCTCGATGCGACGGACCGGTTCGGAGGGGAGTGGGGGCCGCAGGCGGCTTCGATGGCTCATGCACACCATAGTAGTGAAGCGGGCACACAAAAGTCAGGTCAGTTTTTTGAAAGCCGGGGTGATGCGCTGCTGTCTAGACTGGGCAAAACCTCAGGGGGATGACCGATGCACACACTGACCCGCGATGATATCGAACAAGCTGCCCGCCACGTTTACCAGGTGATGCCTGCCACCGCCCAATACCCTTGGCCCTTGTTGGCCGAGCGACTGGGTTGCACGGTGTGGGTCAAGCACGAAAATCACACGCCTACCGGTGCTTTCAAGGTGCGCGGCGGCATTACCTTCATGCACTGGCTCAAACGCACGCATCCAGAGGCGAAGGGCATCGTCACCGCTACCCGTGGCAATCATGGCCAGAGCCTGGCGCTGGCCGCCAGCGCGCTGGGGTTGCGGGCGTTGATCGTGGTGCCACAGGGAAATTCGGTAGAAAAGAACAATGCCATGCGCGGCTTTGGCGGCGAGGTGGTGGAGTATGGCCGCGATTTCGATGAGGCCCGTGAAGAGGCTGCGCGGCTGGCGCAAGTGCATGGGCTCTATCTGGTGCCGCCGTTCCACACCGAGCTGGTCAAGGGCGTGGCCACCTATGCGCTCGAGTTGTTCACGGCGGCACCGGGCCTGCACACCGTCTACGTGCCCATTGGTTGTGGGTCGGGAATTTGCGCGGTGATCGCCGCCCGCGATGCTTTGGGTCTGAATACCGAGGTAGTGGGGGTGGTTTCCACTGAGGCCGAGGCGGCGAAGCTGTCATTTGAGGCTGGAGCCCTATGCGAAACCGCCTCGGCGAATACCTTTGCCGACGGCTTGGCCGTGCGCAAGCCGATTGCCGAAGCGTTTGCCATCTACGGGGCGGCTGCGGCGCGGATTGTATCGGTCAGCGAAGAGCAAATTGCCGAGGCCATGCGCGTCTATTACACCGATACCCACAACCTCGCTGAAGGCGCCGGCGCGGCGGCCCTGGCAGCGCTGATTCAGGAGCGTGAAACCATGGCCGGTCGAACGGTGGGAGTGATCCTGTCCGGCGGGAATATCGACCGATCGGTGTATGCGACAGTGATTGCGTGAATGTTTGAGGCTGTACAAGCCCTCAGAGCAGGCTCCACGACACCCCGACGTACACCCCAAGACCCTCGCCCGGCGTGGAGCGTGCCGCATCCAGCCCTTTGTCGTCGTAGCCCGGCGTGACGGTGGCGGCGTAGTGCTTGTTCGTCAGGTTGCGCATGTCCAGCCACGTCTGCCAGTCGCCCTTGGGCGCGTTGTAGCCCAGGGTTGCACCGAACAGCGCATAGGGATCGGCGTAATAGCTGTTGGCGTAATCCACCGCCACCTTGGACACTAACTGCGTGTTGAGCGCGGCGAAAAAGCCCTGGGGCCAGTCGTAGCGCAGTTCGCCCTGGTAGTAGTGCATCGGCAGGCCCGGCAGGCGGTTGTCGCCGAAGCGGTCGTCGTCGCGGTAGTGGAAGTCACTGAAGGTGTAGCTCTGGCGCAGGCTCAATTGGCCGCCATCGTCCCGCGACCACAGGTTGCTCTGCAGGCCGGCTTCCACGCCCTGGTGCACGGTGGGGCTGGCATTGAGTTCGTAGGGGGTGGTGGCGTTGGCATCCGGCAGTACCGAAAGCAGTTCGTGGCGCACTTGGGCGTAGTACCAGGAAAGGCTCCACTGGCCCACCACGCTATCGCCGCGTCCACCCAGTTCCAGTGTGGTTGCTGTCTGGTTTTGCAGTTCGATCGGATCACGCTGCGTACCGGTGGCAGGGCCGCTGCCGGCCGGGAACCGCTGATTGGCGCTGTAGATCAGCGACCACGGGTGCGGCCCTTCGACCGAACGGCTGAGATTGCCGAACAGCTGCAGACCCGGCGTCACCTGATAACGCAGGCCAAGGCGTGGCGCGTAGTCCCAGTCGTTGAGGCTGGTCTTGCCACCGCCCTCGGGGTAAGTCACAGCGCTTTCACGGCGGGTGTAAATGGCGGCCAGGCCGGTGGTCAGCCACAGGTCCTCGGCGATCTCCAGGTCATTGCCCGCATGCAGAACCGTGTCTGAACCCTGGTAGGTGAAATTGCGCATGGGCGTGCCCGGCGCGTAGCCGGCTGTGTTGCCGCTGGGGATTCGTACCCGTTCGCTGGCGCCGGCATTGGGCAGGTGCCTGGTCACGCGCAAGCCCAGGGTGCTTTGGCTTTCCAGGCCCCAGAGGGTGTCGCGGCGCTTGTAGTCGAAGGTGCCGCTGACATCGGTGTACGCCACTTTCAGCCGGTTGGGACCCTCGCGCAAGTCCATCGGATAGTCGTGGTAGACAAGGCCGGTCTGGATACTCGAATCGTCATCGAGATAGAACGTTGTCTTGTTGCCGATAAAGGTACTGCCCGGTTGGTCACGGCTGTCATCGCGCGCCACATAGGCAGGGTTGGCCGCCCGAGGGTCATGCTCGATGGAGTGCTTGGTCACCCGGCCGGCGAGGTCGTTGTCGGTCTGGCGGTGGCGCAGGTAGAAGCGTGTTTCCAGGTTCGGGTTGAAGCGATAACCGAAATTGGCAATGACACCCTGACTCTCGCTGGCCGTGTGGTCCTGGTAGCCATCGGAACGCGCATCGGTCATGGCCAGGTAGTAGTCGAAGTCGCCCAGCACCTGCCCGGAGCTGACCTGGCGCTGCTGATAACCATGGCTGCCCATCGTGTAGCGCACTTGCAACTTGGGTGCGTCGTAGCCGGTGTGACTGACGTAATCGATGGCCCCGCCCAAGGCCAGCGCGCCACGGTCGAAACCGTTGGCGCCGCGCAGCACTTCCACATGGTCGAGCCACAATGGTTCCAGCAATTCATAGGGTGTGCCGCCAGGGCCGGTGAGTGGCAAGCCATCAAGCATCGTATACAGCCCCGAAGCGTGGGCGCCCGGTGCACGGTTGATCCCCGATCCACGGATCGAAATCTTCACCCCTTCGTTGCCTGCAGACTGGGCATAAACCCCGGGCTGATAAGCCAGTACATCCTGGTTACCGGCCACCCGACCCTGCAGGGTACGGCGCATGTCCACCACATTGGTGCCGCCGGGCACCTGGGCCAGCCGGGCCTTGGCGTCCTCGACCGACGCGTCTTCGCCACTGCCGTCTTCAGCCCCGATCAGTACTTGTCCAAGCTCCAGGCCCTGGGCCTCGGCCATGGCCGGACAGACAAGGGCCAGGCCCAGCAAAGCAGCGGGCAAGGAATTGGGCGAAGGCATTGAGAGAACTCCAGACGTACAGGAACGGGCAGTGAAGAACTGCGACGTAAGGAGGAACGAAGGAAACACATGGGGATTTTGTTTTTTTGGCCAGGTAAAGGAGTATCGCCTGGCCGGTGATGTGGTTTGACGGTGTCAGGGGCGGGTTTACACCGTCAGTTTCCGGCTGAATTTGGTTTCCATCACAATATGGGAAGCGGTGTGCGCCACCCCCTTGATCATGTTGATCCTGGTGAGTTCAGCGTTGAGTTCGCTCAGGGTCGGCGTGGCGAGATGAATGATGAAATCCGATTCACCCGAGACTGCATACACAGCCTGCACAGCATCCATCTTGCGAAGAGAGGTCATGACATCGGTATAACTCTTGTTAGTGCAGGAGGTCATGGTGAAACAATTGATGGTCTGCTGGAGTCTGTTCTGGTCGATACGCACGCTATACCCGGTGATGACGCCAGCCTTTTCCAGTCGGGCGATCCGCTCTTGCACCGAAGACCGCGAGACTTCGAGCTTGCGTGCCAATGAAGCTGTGGGTTCGCGTGCGTTGTCCTGCAGCAGGCCAAGCAATTGCCTGTCCTTGTCAGTCAGGTTAAACAACGGACCGGGATTCTGCGCTTGCATGAACACTTCCTTGACCTCGCTGGGATTTCAGTTTTTTTGAGTCGCCCTGCGTTGTGAACGCGTTTCTTGAAACATATCCATCATCTTCAGACCGGCGTATACCGTTTGCGCCGCAGCCGGGCCGAGGGGGCCGCCATTCCATTCCAGACCGTAGGCATCGAACAGACGGTAGCGATCAGTCTCGCCGCAAATGGCTTCTGCAATGACGCGTGCGCCAATGGGGGCGGTGTTCATACCATGGCCACCAAATGATGTACACGCCCATAGCCCCTTTCCGAGCGGACCGATGTGAGGCATTTTGTGCCGCGCATAGCCCATCAGCCCGGACCAGGCTTTATCGATCTTGATGCCCCGCAATTGCGGGTATACGTCGAGGATGTCGCCGGTCAGCAACTGCCCCAGGCGTTTTTCATCCTGCAGGTTCCTGGTGGTGATACGGCCGCCCCAGAGCAGGCGGTCGCCGTCGACGATTCGGTAATAGTCCGAGGCACGGCGATTGTCGCCCACGGCATCGGTGGTGCCTACCGCATCGGCCAGACGCTCGCCCAAATGTTCGGTCAGTACCGCGTAGGTTGCGATCGGCAGGAAGGCGCGCCGTAATTTTCCGAACTCAGGGCCGCCATAACCGCCGCAGCAATACACCACATTCGCGCAATCGACAGTGCCCCGGTCGGTAATGACGCGATGTCGTCCATTGCGGCTCTCAACCCGGACCATGGGTGACTGTTCATGGATCTTTCCGCCGCTGCACTCGATGAGCCGGGCCAGGCCCAGGCAATAGTTCAGCGGGTGGAAGTGAAATCCATGATTATCGCGCAGCGCCTGGAAGTACCTGTCGGTCTTGAGCTTTTCACGCACGGCGTTGCGATCCAGGTAGTCGAGGTGGAAGTCGAAATCCGTCGCCATCCTGTCGCGCAGGCGCTTGAGGTTATCGCCATCCTCGTAGCGCACCACGCTCAATTTTCCAGGCGTTGGTGCGCAACCTGGCAGCTGATGACGGGCGATCATGTCGCGAACGGTGTCGACACCTTCGAGCGACAGTTTGAATAGCGCGGTGGCTGTCGGTTTTCCGCAGCGTCGCTCGATGGAAGACAAGCCTTCGGACCAGCCCTGGAGGACAAAGCCGCCGTTACGGCCGGACGCTCCCCACGCAACACGGCCGGCGTCGAGCAGCACCACGGACCGACCTCGCGATAACAGTTCCCAGGCTGTGCTCAGCCCCGCCAGGCCTGCACCGATGATGCAGACATCGGCCTGAGCGTTGCCTGACAGCGGCGCGCGCTCAGTCGTGTCGTGCATCGTGGCGGTGTAGTAATTGTTGTTATAGGTGTACATGAAGTCCGTGGTCCTTTTTCGCGCGCAGACAGGCAGCGCGCCGCGTCGGGAACGGGCGCCTGCCCTGCAATGGATGTAGTGCGCCGGGATTATTGAATGGCGGTCAGATCAGTGCCGTACCACTTCTCGGACAGTTGCTTGAGCGTGCCGTCGGCTTTCATCTCTGCAACGGTTTTAGTCAGCGCGCTATTGAACGCTTCGTCGCCTTTATCCACGGCGATGGCCAGCGGTTCGTAGTAAGCGGGTTTGCCCTCCACCCGGACGATGGGATAACCATTCTTGACGGCCGCGACGACGGTTGGCAGTGCGGACAAGGTGGCGTTCAGTCGGACCCCGTTACCCATGCGCAGATCATCCAGAGGACCCATGCTGTCGCCGTACGTCTTCACCTCGCCCGGCGTGACGTCGTAGGTGAACGCTGGCACATCGGCCGCGTCGATCTTGAGGCGACGATTGATGTAGTCCTCCGACGTCGTGCCTGCTTCGACGCCGATGATCTTTTCGTTCAGATCCGCTGCCTTGGTCCCCGCTGCATCCTTGTGCACGGCGAATACATAGGGCGTGTAGTAGTAGATGGCGGGGAAGTCGAGGACGCGGGCGCGCTCGGTGGTTGGCGTCATCGAACCGACCGACAGGTCCCAGCGATTGGACCAGCGTCCTGCAGTGATGATCCCGTACTCGGGGGTCACGAAGTCGACCTTGCTACCCAAGCGTCGGCCGATTTCGGTGGCCACATCGATATCGAAACCTTGCAGCTTGTTGTCCGGACCCAGGAACGATTGCGGTGGCCAGTTAGCGGCGGTGGCCACTTTGATCACCTTGGTTTCATGGATGCGGTCGAGGGTCGAACCCGCCCAGGCGGCGCCTGTGCCGAGCGTGACGGCGGTGGTAACAGCGGCTGCGGTGAACAAGCGAGTGATCGAGATCATGAGTAAGCCTCCAGGTATCTTGTGTGCAGTTTTTTGTTGTTTTTGTCGATGACTTCAGAAGGTACGGCGATGCTTCTCAGTGGCTGAGAATCTGTGACAGAAATTCCCGGGCGCGTTCGTGCTGCGGGTTCTCGAAAAATTCATTGGGTTTGGCCTGCTCGATGATGCATCCCTGATCCATGAAGATGATTCGGTCGGCGACCCGTCGGGCGAACCCCATCTCGTGGGTGACGCACACCATCGTGATACCGTCCTGGGCCAGCTCACCCATCACGTCCAGCACCTCCTTGACCATTTCGGGGTCAAGCGCCGAGGTGGGTTCGTCGAACAGCATGATGCGTGGTCGCATGCACAGGGCGCGGGCGATCGCCACGCGCTGCTGCTGGCCGCCGGAGAGTTGGCCGGGGTATTTATCCGCCTGGTTGCCGATCCGTACGCGGTCGAGGTATTCACAGGCCAGAGCGCGAGCCTCTGACTCCCCGAGCTTGCTCACCAGGCGCGGCCCCAGCATGAGGTTCTCCAGCACTGTCATGTGCGGGAACAGGTTGAACTGCTGGAAGACCATGCCAACCTGACGGCGGATGCTGGCCACGCAGGCGGCATTGCGAGTCAACTCGATGCCGTCGATGAACACTTGGCCTTTCTGGAAGTCTTCCAGCAGGTTCAGGCAACGAATCAACGTCGACTTGCCGGAACCCGACGGACCGCAGACGACTACGATCTCACCGCTGGTAATGTGCAGGTCGATGCCTTTGAGCACATGAAATTCGCCATACCATTTGTGCATCTCATGAATCGAAATGGCGGGGTACGGGGCAGGGGCTGCTGAAGTTGACGACGGGTTCATCGTAATGCTCCTGATTCAGCGGTGGGCACGATTGAAGTGCTTTTCCAGACGGGACTGAACGGTTTCCAGCACGATCGACAACAGCCAATACAGCACGGCTGCGGTGATGAGCATTTCCAGGTGCCGGAATTCGGCGCGTCCTTGGGTTCGTGCCAGGAACATCAGCTCCCAGACTCCGATTACCGAAACCAGCGAGCTATCCTTGAGCATCGAGATGAATTGGTTGCCCGTCGGCGGAATGATCAGGCGCATGGACTGCGGGAGAATGACCCGAGTCATCGTTTGAAAGGGATTAAGACCGATCGCCCGGGATGCTTCCCATTGCCCCCGCGAGATACTGCTGATCCCCGCGCGGAAGATCTCCGTCATGTAGGCGCCATAGCAGAGCGAGAGCGCCAGTATTCCTGCCGGAACTGCACCGACCACGTAGCCGAGTTGAGGGATGCCCAGGTAAATGAGATAGATCTGGATGAGCAGCGGAACGCCGCGGAAAAATGAGGTGTAGAAGCTGGCGATGGCAATGGCGAAACCGTTGGAAGATAAACGGGCGGTCGCTCCCAACAGTGCCAGGACAAAGGCGATTGCAATGGAAATTGCGGACACGTAGACGGTGGTGAAAACCCCTTGGGTAATCATGAAGCCGACTTTGGTCGCGATGAAACTGTAGGAAAGATTGAAGGTGTCGAAGAATAGAAGGAACAGCACCAGCAATTCGCACCACACCGTAATGATCTGCGCCCGCAAGGGAAACCGGCCAAGGATGAACAGATTCAGAACAACGGTGATGGTGAATGTGCCCCCGACCGCGATGTCACGCGCCAGTGGTGCTTTCAGGTCAAGAACGATTGGCCCCATCAGATTGGAAAGACGGCTTTCACCCACACCGCAGGCAAGTGTGATGACGAAAATGACAGTAGCGACCACCCCCATGAACAGGACGCTGTCAGTCATGCGCGCCTTGACGATATGGTCTTTGTACATGGCTTACGTTCCTCAGGGTGTGCCCCTTTGTTGTTGTAAGTCCATTATGTGTCTGCGAAATGCCGGGCGGGACCCTGCAAAATGTTGGATATGTCAGTTTGTACGCGCATATCGGTGGGTCAGACCCATACATCTGCTCGTGCTCTGAGCACTCTGGCCATGAGGACTATTCAGATGTAGCCCAAACGCTTGAGAGTAGGGCCATGGACTTTATCGAACACTCAAGGGCGCAGTTCTTGTCGGCTTGATTGCCCGCTTCTCTTTATTTCCCAAAGGAATCATTGAGTTACTAAATGGTCATACCCACGGTTAAACGCTGTCCGAATGACATTTTCGAGCAGCCACACCGTTTCATACCCCCGACCTTTAGGACACTCAAATGAATCGCGCAGTCATGATGATCCTGGCCATTTCAAGCACTCTCTTGCTGGGAGGCTGTGGCCATCACTGGGATGACGGAGAAAGGCACGGCCGATACCACGATCATGATCATCGCCGCGGATATGACCAGAGAGATGACGATGATCGGGGTTATGACCGTCGATACGATCGTCGCGACTATGATCGCGATCACCGTCGTTATCGTGATCGTGACGACAGGGACGACTGACCCTGGACGTAGCCGTGACACAACCCGGGTAAATACCGACCTGGGTTGTGGTGATGCCACTGCGTCTGAATCCACTTCAGGGATGATTGACGGAAACTTAGGGTTACCAGAACTTGAATGTGTAGGCGACGATCAGGCGATTTTCATCGACATCCGTCGTTTCGCTGCCGCGATAGGTGACGTTGCGCCAGCGCAGGCTCAGGTTTCGCAAAGGCCCGCTCTGGATCACGTAGGCAATGTCGGTATTGCGCTCCCACTCTTTGGCGGCAACGCCACGAATCGTGAAATCATCGCCTCGCATGTAGCGCGTCATGAGTGTCAGTCCGGGCATGCCCAAGGGGGCAAAGTCATAGTCGTAACGCAGTTGCCAGGAATCTTCCCTGGCCCGGACGAAGGGTTGGTAGGTGCCGTTGTTCAAGGCCCAGGGATCGGCGACCAACAGATAGGGAAGCCCGGTGTCGCCATTCTGGTTTTGATAACCAAGGCCCAGTGAGTGACCACGGCTGCTCAACGTCAGCATGCCACCCAGGTAGCGGTTGTCGACGTTGGTCCGGCCCTCGTCATCGCTGCCGAAATAGCGCACGTCAGCCTTCAGGTTGATGCTTTCGGTCAGGGCCGATTTGTACAAAAGACTGGCGGCATTCTGGCTGTAGTTGTCCTTCAGCTCGGCGCGGTAGAACGTGGCGCTGAGGTTGGGCTGCAGGGCGTAGGTCGCGCCAGCGTAGTTGAAACGGTCCGTGGGTACGCCGCCAGTGGAGCCGTCGGCTGCCATGCGCATGTCTTCGTAGTCGGACGAGTCGCGCTGGTGGGCCTGGCGAAACTGGCCTGCGGTAAGGCTCAGGCTCTGGATGTCGGTGGAGACCACCTGACCCCCTTGATAGGTCTGTGGCAGCAGGCGCGTGTCGTTGCGAAACAGCACCGGCATCACCGGTTCGTGGTTGCCGAGGGTGACGACGGTCTTGGCGACTTTGAGCTTGGCGGTCGGCGCCAGGAAGCTGTACTCGTCCACTGGCTCACCGGTCCGCTGATTGCGCTGCAGGACGCCTGTACCGCTGGTGCCGCCGCCAGAATCGAGCTTGACGCCAACCAGCCCCAGCACATCCAGGCCAACGCCCATCGTACCTTCGGTGAATCCCGAGTTACCGCGCAAAATGAAGCCTTGTGCCCAGTCTTCGGCTTTGCTCTGGGGTTTGCCATCGTGGCGCGGGCCGTCGACCAGGCCGGCGTCGCGGTAGTCGCGATTCATGTAGAAATTTCGTGTTTCCAGGCTCAGGTGACTGTCGCTGACCAGGTCTGCATGGGCCTGTGTCGTGAGCAATAACGCAGACAGACAAGGGGCTTTGAGGGAATACCGGGCACGAGTCGGCCCGGCCAGATGCCCGGTGACGGGATTGGCTGTACGCATAATGAGATGTTCCTGCCTGCTGTGAGTTGTTTTTGTTGTTCAGCCAGCCCCGGGAAGGGGGCTGTTTAGGGTTTTATGAACAATGAAACGTCGGCGAGGGCAGGAAGGTCGGGATCAGCCTATTGCGCCTCGTCGTCTTGCTGCTCGTCGCCGAGCGATATGGCTGCCATGTCGCCTTGCAGCTTGTTGAGGTAATGCAGCAGGCTGACGCTGTCGTCGAAACTGAAGCCTTTCAACGCCTGCTGGTAAAACGTCTGGATCCGCTCCTGCAACGAGTCCCAGAAAGCCCTGCCGGTATCGGTCAATTGCACCAGGCGGGCACGTCCGTCATCCGGGTGCGGCACGCGCAGCACATGGTTGTCGCGTTCCATGCGTTTGAGCACGCCGTCCAGGCTCTGGCGACTGACGAACAGGTACTCGGTCAGTTCAAAGAACGAGATACCACCTTGATAACGTTCACGTGACAGCGCGCCGAGCACGGCCCATTGCACCGTGCTGATGCCCATCTCTTTCTGGACTTGCCTTTGCAGCACGTTGCCGGTCTGGAACAACCGGAAAAACAGCGTGTTGGGTACGGATCGGGTATCGCTATTGTTCATTAATGTTCCTTGTCGGCTCCGTAAGGGCGAGCGCGGCGGTATGAGCGCCCGGCCTGGCGGAGCAGGCAGGGCATCAGTTCGGGACAAACTCGCGCGCGATGATATTTTTCATGATCTGCGCGGTGCCGTCACCGATTTGCAGGCCAAGTACATCGCGCAGGCGCTGGGCGAACGGCAGGTCCTCGCCGTAACCGGTGTGCCCATGGGCCAGCAGACACTGCTTGACCACATCGAACGCCAGTTTCGGGCCCCACCATTTGTTCATGGCCGCCTCGGCATTGTGCGGCAGCTTATTATCCTTGAGCCACAAGGCGTAATAGCATTGCAGGCGCGCAGCATGCACGTAGGTCTGCAATTCTGCCAGTGGGTGGGTCAAACCCTGGAAGGAAGACAAGGCCTGGCCGAAGGCTTTGCGCTCGGTCAGCCATTGCCAGGTTTCATCCAGCGACTGCTGGGCCAGGGCCAGGCACTGCAGGCCGATCAGGGCACGGCTGTAGTCGAAGCCTTGCATGACCTGTTTGAAGCCCTTGTTTTCATCCCCCAGGCGATGGCTGACCGGCACCTGGACGTTGTCGAAGAAAATCGAGCCGCGGCCAATGGCGCGCTCGCCGGCATCGTCGAAGCGGGTGGTGCTGATGCCCGGCAGGTTCATGGGCACCAGGAAGGCGCTGATGCCGCTGGCGCGTTGCTCCAGCGTGCCGGTGCGGGCGAAGACCACGGCGACGTCGGCCTGGTCGGCCATGGAAATGGACGTTTTCTCGCCGTTGAGCACATACACGTCGCCCTTGAGCTCGGCCTTCAGGCGCAGGCTCGCGGCATCCGATCCGCCGCTGGGTTCGGTCAGGGCGATGCAGGCGACCTTGCGCCCGGCGGTCATTTCGCCCAGCCATTCCCGGGCCAGGGAGGATTCGGCGTATTGCGCGATGATCTGGCCATTGAGCGAAGTCAGCAGCGGGATGTACGCCACGTTGAAGTCGCCACGAGCCAGCTCTTCGATGATCAGGCCGGCGGTGACACAGTCCAGACCGCTGCCGCCGAACGCTTCCGGCAGCTCACCGCCCAGCAGACCCATTTCGCCCATCTGGGCAATCACTTCGCGCTCGATGCGGCCGTCGCGATCCCGTTGGCGGTAACCGGGGGCGAGGACGTCGGCGCTGAATCGTGCAACGCTTTCGCGGATGGCATTTTGTTGTTCTGTGAAGGCGAAATTCATGATGCTCTCCAGGCCATTGGGGTGCTGTGCCGGCAGCAGGATGGCTGCCGGCGCAGGGATCATTTGTAGAATTTGCGGAACTGGGGCTTGCGCTTTTCCTTGAACGCGGCGACGCCTTCCTTTGACTCCTCGGTGTCGTAGTACAGGCTCAGGGCCTGCATGCCGAGGCCGCCGATACCGCCGATGTTGGCGCTGTCGGCATTGAACGAACGCTTGGCGATGGACAGCGCGGTCGGACTCTTCTCGAGAATTTCCTCGCACCACTTCTGTACTTCTTCATCGAGCTGCTCGTGAGGCACCACGGCGTTGACCAGGCCCCAGTCCAGCGCCTGTTGTGCGCTGTATTTGCGGCACAGGTACCAGATCTCGCGGGCGCGTTTTTCGCCGATCAAGCGCGACAGGTAAGCGGTGCCGTAGCCCGGATCGACCGAGCCGACCTTGGGGCCGACCTGGCCGAACACCGCTTTGTCGGAGGCGATGCTCAGATCGCAGACCACGTGCAGCACATGCCCGCCACCGATGGCGAAACCGTTGACCCGGGCGATCACGGGCTTTGGCACTTCGCGGATCAGGTTCTGCAGTTCTTCGACCGGCAGGCCGATCAGGCCGCGACCGTCGTATTGGCCTTCATGAGCGCCCTGGTCGCCACCGGTGCAGAACGCCTTGTCGCCAGCGCCGGTGAAGACGATGACGCCGATTTCCTTGTTCCAGCCGGCGCGGTTGAAAGCGTCGAGCAGTTCCATGCAGGTCTGGCCGCGGAACGCGTTGTAGCGTTCGGGGCGGTTGATAGTGATGGTCGCGACGCCGTTGAGTTCCTGGTACAGGATGTCTTCGTAGTTCATTGCATGCTCTCCCATGTGAATGTCGCCTGGCTTAGCCAGCCATCGTCAGGCCGCCGGACACGCTGATCACTTGACCGGTAATGAAGTTGGCATCGTCGCTGGCGAGCAGGGCGATGATTCCCGGGTAGTCTTGCGGCTGACCGAGGCGACGCATCGGCACGGCATTCTTGAAGGCTTCCAGGAGCTTTTCCGGGTTGCTGGAGGTTTCGGCCACGCTCTTGAGCAGCGCGGTGTCGGTCGGACCAGGGCAGACCACATTGACGTTGATGTTCTTGGTTGCCAGCTCTCGCGCCAGGGTTTTGCTCAAGCCCACCAGGCCGGCCTTGCAGGCTGCGTAGACGGCTTCGCCCGACGAGCCCACGCGGGCGGCATCGGACGCCACGTTGATGACTTTGCCGCCACCGGCCTCGAGCATTTTCGGCAGCACCACGTGGTGCATGTTCAGGGCGCCGGTCAGGTTGATCGAAATCAACTGTTCCCACAGCTTGGGCTCGGTCTTGAGGAACGGCATGAAACGGTCGAAACCGGCGTTGTTGACCAGTACCGTTGGCACCCCCAGGTCTTTTTCGATGGCGGCCACGGTTTCGGTAATCGCGGCGTAGTCTGCGATGTCGGCGGTGTAGGCGACGGCCTTGCCACCGGCTTCGCGGATCAGGTCGACGGTGGTTTGTGCAGCGCTGCTGTCGCGATCGAGCACGGCAACCAGGCTTCCCTCGGCAGCGAAGCGCTGGCACACGGCACGACCGATGCCGCCGCCGCCACCGGTAATGATCACGGTTTTTCCACTAAGGCCTTTCATAGGGGCAATCTCCAAGTCAATTTGAATGGCGTGTATCGAGTGTGTGAATCAGCGGCGCTTGGCCGGGTCAATGCGAATGCTCGCGGCCCGCTCGTGCAGCTTGAATTTCTGGATCTTTCCGGAGGGCGTGCGGGGCAGGGCGGGCAGCACTTCCAGGTATTCGGGCAAGTAGTTGCGCGACAGGTTGTGTTCGAGCAGGAAGGCCACCGCGTCTTCGAGCCGCAATTCTGTAAAACCGTCATGCAACGTGACGTAGGCGCAGACCCGCTCGCCCAGACGCTCATCCGGGCAACCAACCAGGGCCACCGCCGAAATGGCCGGGTGCTTGTAGAGCAGGTTTTCCACCTCGACCACCGGGATGTTTTCCCCGCCGCGAATCACCACATCCTTGGTTCGCCCGGTGATGCGGATATAGCCCTGGGCATCCATGCGGGCCAGATCGCCGGTGGCGAACCAGCCCTGGGCATCGACGCTGTAGAGATCGGGACGCTTGAGGTAACCCACGAACAGGCTGGCGCCACGGACCTGAAGATGGCCTTCGCTGCCGGCCCGGACTTCAATGCCGGCATCGTCGACCACCTGCACTTCCATCAGGGGCAGGGCCAGGCCGTCGCTGTAGATGGACCGCTCGGGATCGTCCTGCGGACGGGTCATCGTCGAGGCGCCGGTTTCGGTCATGCCCCAGGCCGAGATGATTTTCGCGTTGATGCTCTTGCCGGCCTTTTCCACCAGGCTTTCCGGGATGGGCGCGCCGGCCGAGACAAAAATACGCAGGCTCGACAGCGCATCGCCGTGCAGCGGGGCGAGCTCGATCAAATCGGCGAGAAACGGTGTCGAGGCCATCGTGAAAGTGGGGCGCTCGGCGGTGGCGATCCTGATGGCGGTGCGCGCATCCCACACGTCTTGCAGCACCGCTGCTGCACCCAGGTAGATGGGCATCAGCATGCCGTAGAGGAACCCGGTCTGATGGGCCATGGGCGAGGCCATGAAGACAATGTCCTGGTGGCCGAGCCCCAGGCGCTCGGCATAGGGGATGACATTGCTCAGCAGGGTTTTGCTCGTGTGCAGCACGCCCTTGGGTTCACCGGTGGTGCCGGAGGTGAATAGCAGTTGGACAACGTCGTCGGCCTGGGCGCGACGCTCGGCGAACAGCGCCCGGGTATCGCCATCGTTTTCCCATGCCCGCTCCAGCAGTTGCCGTTCAAAGCTGTTGTCGCCGTCACCACCGATGACCAGAACCTGGCGCAGGTCAGGCAGATCGGCGCGCAGGGACTCGGCCATGCTGGCGTAATCGAAACCGCGGAAGTGTTGTGGCACCACCAGCAGATGACTGCGAGCGTGGCCGAGCATGAAGCGCAGCTCGCGTTCGCGGAAGATCGGCATCAGCGGGTTGAACACGGCACCAATACGGGCGCAGGCCAGGAACAGGGCAGTCATCTGCCAGCCGTTGGGCAACTGGCAGGACACCACACTGCCTTTTTCCACGCCCAGAGCGGCCAGGCCGGCACCCATACGGGTCACCACGGCATCCAGTTCGCCGTAGGTAAACGAGACAGGGTTGTCCTCGCCGCCCTGGTAGCTCGTCAGGGCGCGACAGTCTGCGCCCCGGGCGAGCTGCGCATCCCAATAATCTGTAATGATCATGTCACTACTGTTGCTGGTCATGGGCGTTTCTGGATGATGATCTGCCGGTGTGGCTGTCCAGGTGTTCATTGTTGGTTATCGACTCTTAAGGGTTGGAGTTGTTGTTCTCTTACGATCTGGTATTGCCCTTTCGATGAGTTGAAGATAAGGCTTTCAAAATTAATATGTCAACATGTTGTCTTTATATTTTTCTGTGGATATATTCGAAGCCATTCCCGCAGAACAAGAGGTAGATGACATGGCTTTCCTGAACATCCTTGTCGAGCAGCGTGCAGCCGTCGGCCTGATCCGCCTGAATCGCCCGGCTGTCTATAACGCCCTCAACGACGCCTTGATGACTGAGCTGGGCCAGGCGCTGCTGGCGTTCGAGGCAGATGAGCAGATTCGCGCCGTCGTCATTACCGGCAATGACAAGGCCTTCGCGGCGGGTGCCGACCTCAGCGAATTGCAGTTCAAGGGCTTCGCCGATGTGTACCTGGAGGATTTCGTCACTGCCAACTGGGAAACCGTCACCCGCTGCCGCAAACCTGTGATCGCCGCAGTCGCCGGCCTGGCGCTGGGCGGTGGCTGCGAGCTGGCGATGATGTGCGACATGGTCATAGCCGCCGACAACGCCCGGTTCGGTCAGCCCGAAGTCAAGGTCGGTACCTTGCCCGGCGCCGGCGGCACCCAGCGCCTGACCCGCGCCATTGGCAAGGCCAAGGCCATGGATCTGTGCCTGACCGGACGCTTCATGGACGTCGATGAAGCCGAGCGTCTGGGGTTGATCAGTCGCGTGGTGCCCCTGGCCAGCCTGCTGGATGAAGCTCTGGCCGTGGCCGCGCAAATCGCCGCTCACCCGGCCATCGCGGTCAAGCTCAATAAAGAAGCGGTCAACCGTGCCTTTGAAACCACGCTGGCCGAGGGTGTGCAGTTCGAGCGGCGCTTGATGCACGCCAGTTTCGCCAGTCAGGACCAGAAGGAGGGCATGCAGGCCTTTGCCCAGAAGCGTCAGCCGGTGTGGACCCACCGCTGAGCAGCACGATCCTTTGGCAAGCCGCCTGACAACAAGAAGAGGAACTGCCCGATGACTTCAGCCGTACAAATGACCCGCGAGGCCCGTGTAGCCTTGATCCGGGTCGACAACCCTCCGGTCAATGCCCTTGGCCACGCCGTACGCGCCGGGTTGCTGGAAGCCTTTAGAGCGGCCGAACAGGACGGGCAGGTCGAAATGATCATGCTCTATTGCACGGGCAAGACCTTTATCGCCGGCGCCGATATTCGCGAGTTCGGCCAGCCTGCCCAGGCGCCGATCCTGCAAGAACTGACCCTGGCCATCGAAAACGGCAACAAGCCTTCGCTGGCCGTGTTGCACGGTTCGGTGCTGGGTGGCGGGCTGGAAGTCGCGCTGGGTTGTCACTACCGCATTGCCCACAGTGCCAGCCGGCTCGGCTTGCCGGAAACCCGTCTGGGCTTGTTGCCCGGTGGCGGCGGCACCCAGCGCTTGCCGCGGTTGGTGGGCGTGGCAACCGCGTTGGAAATGATCATCACTGGGGAGCCGATCGAGGCAAGCCAGGCGCTGGGGCTCGGCCTTGTAGACGCACTGTTCGACGATGAGCCTCTGGTCGCGGGCTTGCGGCATGCGCGGCAACTGTTGGCCGAGCAGGCCTCTGTGCGGCGCGTCGGCCAGATTGAGATGCCCACGACACCTGCCGAGGCCAGCGCGTCGATCGCGGCCCGACGCAGCGCAATCACCCGAACCCATCCGGATTCATTCTCGGCGCCGCGCTGCCTTGCCGCCGTCGAAGCAGCGACCCAAATGCCATTGATTGAAGGCTTGCAGCGCGAGCGCGCACTGTTTCTCGAATGCATGGCATCGCCCCAGCGTGCGGTGCTGATCGAAGACTTCCTTGCCCGGCGCCAGGCGGCCAAGAACCGCCAAGGCTGAACCCGCGGCCAGCCTGGGGTTGGCCTGACCATCGATAGAGGACTTTGCATGGACATCCACTACACACCTGCCGAGGTTGAGTTCCGCGCTGAGGTGCGAGCCTTTCTTCGCGACGCGCTGCCTGCGGACATCGCCAGCAAGGTTCGCCTGGGCAAGCGTCTGGGCAAGGACGACCACCAGCGCTGGCAGCGCATCCTCGCCCGGCGCGGCTGGTACGCGGCCAATTGGCCGGTGGCCTTTGGTGGCACCGGTTGGAGCGTGGTGCAAAAACACCTATTCGAAGAGGAGTGCGCCGCCTTCGGAGCGCCGCGCCTGATTTCCTTCGGCGTCAACATGGTTGCCCCGGTGATCATGAAATTCGGCAGCCCGGCACAGCAGGCGCATTACTTGCCGCGAATTCTCTCGGGCGAAGACTGGTGGTGCCAAGGCTATTCCGAACCGGGTGCAGGCTCGGATCTGGCCAGCCTCAAGACCCGCGCCGTGCGCGAAGGCGACCACTATGTGGTCAACGGCCAGAAGACCTGGACCACTCTGGGCCAGTACGCCAACATGATTTTCTGCCTGGTGCGCACGGACAGCGAAGCCCAGCAGCAGCGGGGTATTTCCTTCCTGCTGATCGACATGACCACCCCCGGCATCAGCGTGCGCCCGATCATCACGCTCGAAGGCGAGCATGAGGTCAACGAAGTGTTCTTCGACAACGTCCGCGTGCCGGTGGAGAACCTGGTGGGCGAGGAGAATCAGGGCTGGACCTGTGCCAAATACCTGCTGACCCACGAACGTACCGGGCAGGCCGGCATCGGTCAGTCCAAGGCTGCGCTGGCGTACCTCAAAGAGGTTGCCCGGCAGGAACTGCGCAACGGTCAGCCGTTGCTGGAGGACCCGCAGTTCCGCTTGCAGGTTGCCGAGGTGGAGATTCAGCTGCTGGCCATCGAAATGAGCACCTTGCGCATCCTCGCCGCCGCCCAGGCCGGCGGTGTTCCCGGTGCCGAAAGCTCGATCCTGAAGATCAAGGGTTCGGAAATTCGCCAGGCCATCAGCCACTTGCTGCGCAAGGCGCTGGGCGCCAAGGCGTTACCTTTCGTTGAAGCGCAACTGCACGACGACTTCACCGGCACGGCGCTGCACAGTGACTACAGCGCTGCCCCCGCCAGCCAGTATTTCAACCTGCGCAAGCTGTCTATCTACGGCGGCTCCAATGAAATTCAAAAGAACATCATCGCCAAGATGATTCTTGAGCTTTAAGGAGGTACGCAATGGACTTCACACTCAGCTCCGAGCAGCAGATGCTGCAAGACACCGTGGCCCGACTGGCCCGCGATCACTACAGCTTCGAAGCACGCGAAGGCTACTACCGCAGCGAAACCGGCATGAGCCCGGCGTTCTGGAAACAGATGGCTGAACTGGGCCTGTGTTCGGTGCCGATTGCCGAGGAGCATGGCGGTTTCGGTGGCAGCGGCGTGGACAACATGCTGATCATGACCGAGCTCGGTCGCAACCTGTGCCTGGAGCCGTTCTTGCAGTCGCAGATTCACGCGGCGGGCCTGCTGCAGCAACTGGGTGATGCCGGCCAGCGGGCAGACCTGTTGCCGCAAGTGGCCGAGGGCTCGCTGCAACTGGCCGTGGCGCTGGAAGAGCTGCAAAGCCACTACCAGTTGCACGATGTGCAGACTCAGGCGCGCCCGGTCGAGGGCGGCTGGTGCCTGTCCGGGCGCAAGATCGCCGTGGTCGGTGCTGCCAGTGCAGGGGTGATCCTGGTGTCGGCGCGCACTGGCGGTGAGGCTCGGAGCGAACAAGGCATCAGCCTGTTCCTGGTCGAATCGCAAACGGACGGTTTGCAGCGTCGCGATTACCCCTGCATCGATGGCCCGCGTGCCAGCGACCTGATCCTCGACAATGTTTTTGTGGCCCGCGGGGCTTTGCTCGGCAACGTCGGCGAGGCTTTGCCGGCCTTGCGTTATCAGCAGGGTCGTGCCATTGCCGGGCAGTGTGCCGAGGCCGTCGCCGGCATGCAGGAAGCCTTTCGCCTGACCCTCGACTACCTCAAGACACGCAAGCAGTTCGGTGCACCCATCGGCAAGTTCCAGGTGCTGCAGCACCGCATGGCCGACATGCGCGGCGAACTGGAGTTGGCTACCTCGATGGCCATCCTTGCCGCCTGTGTGGCCGATCAGGCCGACAGCGACGAACGCAGCCGGCAACTGGCCGCCGCCAAATTCGTGGTGGTCCGCGCCGCACGCCTGATCGCCGAGCAAGCGATCCAGTTACACGGCGGTATTGGCATGACTTGGGAATACAGCCTGGCTCATCACGCCAAGCGCCTGGTGATGTTGGGTCATCAATTGGGCGATGACGACCACCATTTGCAGGCCTACGCCCAATTGCTGCACAGCGCCTGATCGATCACTGCATTAACACGGGAACACATTATGAAAGTACTGGTTGCGGTAAAGCGTGTGGTTGATTTCAACGTCAAGGTTCGTGTCAAGGCGGACCACTCAGGCGTCGACCTGGCCAACGTCAAGATGGCGATGAATCCCTTCTGCGAAATTGCCGTGGAAGAAGCGGTGCGTTTGAAAGAACAGGGGATTGCCGCCGAGGTGGTGGTCGTCAGCATCGGCAGCAGTGCGGCGCAGGAACAACTGCGCACCGCGCTGGCGCTGGGTGCCGACCGAGCCATTTTGGTCGAAGCCGATGAAGACCTGGGGTCCCTGGCGGTGGCCAAACTGTTGAAAGCGGTTGTCGACAAGGAACAGCCTCAGTTGGTGATCCTCGGCAAGCAGTCCATCGACAGCGACAACAACCAGACCGGCCAAATGCTCGCGGCATTGAGCGGCTACGGTCAGGGAACCTTCGCTTCAAAAGTCGCCATCGACGGCGACTGCGTGACCGTGACCCGCGAAATCGACGGCGGCGCACAGACCGTCGCGCTGAAACTGCCGGCCATCGTCACCACCGACCTGCGACTGAACGAGCCGCGCTACGCGTCGCTACCCAACATCATGAAGGCCAAGAAGAAGCCGCTGGAGGTGCTCACACCGAGCGCCCTGGGTGTCAGTTGCGCGGGCACCGTGCAGACCCTGAAAGTCGAAGCACCGGCCGCACGCAGCGCCGGGATCAAGGTCAAGTCGGTGGCCGAACTGGTCGAGAAACTGAAGAACGAGGCGAAGGTAATCTAATGGCTATCCTGGTTATCGCTGAACACACCAATACCGCACTGGCGGCTGCCACCCTTAATACCGTGACCGCTGCGCAGCAGATCGGTGGCGACATTCATGTGCTGGTTGCAGGGCAGGGCGCGAGCGCCGTGGCTGAAGCGGCAGCGAAGGTCGCTGGGGTGACGAAAGTGCTGCTGGCCGACAACGCCGCTTATGCTCACCAACTGCCGGAAAACCTCGCGCCTCTGATCGTCGCGCTTGTCCGGGAAGCAGGGGCTGACCGCTACAGCCATATCCTCGCTGCCGCGACCAGTAACGGTAAGAACACCCTGCCGAGGGTTGCCGCACAACTGGATGTCGATCAGATCTCGGAGATCATCGCGGTCGAAAGTGCCGATACCTTCAAGCGCCCGATCTATGCGGGCAACGCCGTCGCGACGGTGCAGTCGTGCGCCGGCGTGAAGGTGATCACTGTACGGGGCACCGGGTTCGATGCCGCTGCGGCCGCAGGGAACAGCGCTGCCATCGAAACGCTGACCCTGGTCACCGACAGCGGTCAGTCGGTTTTTGTCAGTGAAGAACTGGCCAGGTCCGATCGCCCGGAGCTGACGGCCGCGAAGATCGTCGTGTCGGGTGGCCGGGGCATGCAGAACGGCGACAACTTCAAACACCTCTATGCGTTGGCCGACAAGCTCGGCGCGGGCGTGGGGGCGTCGCGTGCGGCGGTCGATGCAGGCTTTGTACCGAACGACATGCAGGTCGGCCAGACCGGCAAGATCGTTGCGCCGCAGTTGTACATCGCGGTGGGCATCTCCGGTGCCATCCAGCATCTGGCCGGCATGAAGGATTCCAAAGTGATCGTGGCGATCAACAAGGACGAAGAGGCGCCGATCTTCCAGGTGGCCGATTACGGCCTGGTGGCGGATTTATTCGACGCTGTGCCGGAACTGGAACGGGCGATCTGAGGAGGTGCTTGTGAATACGTTCAAACAAATCGGTGTGATCGGCAGCGGTGCGATGGGCCGGGGAATCGCTCAGTTGTTCGCCACCGCAGGCGTTCCAGTGTTGCTGTACGACAGCCGTAGCGAAGCGACGGAGGAGGCGTTACAAGCCAATCGGGCTTTGCTTGAGCGCTCTGGCGCCAAGGGCAAGTTAAGCGATGAAGCGCTGGCGACCGCACTGGCGTGCATGCGACCGGCCATCAGCCTTGAAGCCTTGGCCGATTGCGATTTATTGATCGAGGCGATCGTTGAAAACCTCGAGGCCAAGCAGGCGTTGTTTCGTGCGCTGGAGCACGTGGTCAGGGCCGACGCGGTACTGGCGACCAACACTTCCTCCTTGTCGGTGAGCCTGATCGCCAGTGCCTGCCGGCATCCTGAGCGGGTGGCCGGGTTTCACTTTTTCAACCCGGTACCACTGATGAAAATCGTCGAGGTGGTGCGTGGTGAGCGGACCGACCCGCAGGTGGTCAAGCGCCTGGTGACACTGGCCGGCCACGCAGGACATTTTGCCGCGACGACGCCAGACTCGCCGGGCTTCCTGGTCAATCATGCCGGCCGAGCCTTCGGTCCGGAGGCGTTGCGTATCCTGGGCGAAGGAATCGCGACCCCGGCGCAAATCGATCGCATCCTCAAGGACAGCCTCGGCTTTCGCATGGGGCCGTTCGAACTGTTCGACCTGGTCGGCCTCGACATCGCCCATGCGGTGATGGAGTCGATTCATACCCAGTTTTACCAGGACCCGCGCTACACCCCATCGGCGCTGGTGCCACCGCGTCTGGCCAGTGGCTTGTTGGGGCGCAAGACCGGGCAGGGCTTCTATCGCTACCAGGACGGTCGCGTGGTCGAGCAAGCAGAGCAGGCGCCGCCGCCAGTGGCGATCACCCAGCCGTTCTGGCTGGACTGCGACGACTCGGCGATGCGCGAGCGGATCGCTGCGGTACTGTCGGTTGCCGGCGTGGTGCTGGAGCAGGGTGATCAACCGAGTGCGAATGCCATCTGCCTGGTCACGCCCTTGGGCGAGGATGCCAGCAGCGTGATCGCCCGCAAGCGACTGCCACCGCGACGCAGTCTGGCGCTGGAGACCTTTGTCGGCTTCGATTCGCGTCGCGTGCTGATGCGTCAACCGGCGCTCGACGCACCGGTGCTGGCGCAAGCACGCCAGGCCCTGGGCGCCGATGGCGTGCCGGTGGAGGTCATCAATGACTCGCCGGGCTTCATCGCCCAGCGTGTACTCGCCGGGATCGTCAACCTGGGTTGCGAGATTGCCCAGCGTCGTATCGCCGACCCCGCAATCCTCGACCGTGCAGTGCAGTTGGCCCTCGGTTACCCCCATGGTCCGCTGGGTTTTGGCGACCATTACGGCGCGGCGCAGATCCAGCAGATCCTGCACCAATTGCATGAGCTGTATCAGGAACCGCGTTATCGGGTCAGTCCCTGGCTGCGGCGCCGGGTCCAGCTCAACCTGCCACTGACCACTGCCGAGGATCACGCATGACGGCCTATATCTACGATGGCCTGCGTTCGCCGTTCGGTCGCCATGCCGGGGCTCTGGCCGGTGTGCGCCCCGATGATCTGCTGGCCAGTGTGGTGCGTGCCCTGGTGGCGCGTAACCCGTTCGACATGTGTGACTACGAGGACCTGATCGCCGGCTGCAGCAGTCAGGCGGGGGAGGACGGGCGTAACCTGGCACGTCATGTGGCGCTGCTGTCCGGCCTGCCAACGACGGTGGGCGGTTTGACCGTCAATCGCCTGTGCGGCTCCGGCCTGGCGGCCGTGCTGGATGCTGCCCGCGCCGTGCGCTGCGGCGAAGGCGAGCTGTTTGTTGCCAGTGGCGTCGAGAGCATGAGTCGTGCGCCGTTCGTGGTGGCCAAGGCGCAAAGCGCCTGGTCCCGAGATTTTCAGGTGTGCGACAGCACCCTCGGCGCACGCTTTCCCAATCCGAAGGTAGAGTCCGGGTTCGGCGCCGATTCGATGCCGCAGACGGCGGACAACGTCGCCCGTGAACTGAGCATCACTCGCGAGGAAGCCGACATCTATGCCGCGCGCAGTCAGGCGTTGTTCGACGCGGCGGTGCGCGATGGTTTCCAGGCCGGTGAAATCCTGCCGATCGAAGTGCCGCAAGGGCGCAAGCAGCCACCGAAGATCGTCGACCGTGACGAGCATCCGCGCCCGCAAAGTAACTTCGAGGCGCTGTCGGACCTGCAACCGCTGTTTGACGGCGGCGTTGTCACGGCGGGCAACGCTTCGGGCATCAACGATGGCGCGGCGGCGCTGCTGATTGGCTCGCGGGCCATGGGTGAGAAGGTCGGGCTCAAGCCCCGGGCGCGCATTCTGGCGGGCGCCGTGGCCGGTGTCGAACCGCGCCTGATGGGCCTTGGCCCGGTGCCGGCCTGCACCAAGGCGTTGCAGCGCGCAGGTTTGAGCCTGGCTGACATGGACCTGATCGAAATCAACGAAGCATTTGCCGCGCAAGTGCTCGGCTGTGCCCGGCAACTCGGCGTGGCCTTCGATGATCCGCGCTTGAATCCCAACGGTGGTGCCATTGCCATCGGCCATCCACTCGGTGCTTCCGGCGCTCGCCTGGCCTACAGCGCGGTGCGTCAACTGGAACGCAGCAACGGGCGCTACGCCCTGGTCAGCCTGTGCATTGGCCTGGGCCAGGGCATTGCCTGCGTGATCGAACGCCTCGACTGACAACCCCTGACAAGAACCAAACCGGAGAATAACCCATGGCCAACAAGGCAAGCTTCAACTGGATCGACCCGTTGCTGCTGGATCAGCAACTGACCGAAGAAGAGCGCATGGTGCGCGACAGCGCCCAGCAGTTCGCCGCTGACAAGCTGGCGCCACGGGTGCTGGAGGCGTTTCGTCATGAACAGACTGACCCGGCAATTTTTCGCGAGATGGGCGAGACCGGCCTGCTGGGCGCCACCATTCCTGAAGCCTACGGTGGCAGTGGCCTGAACTATGTGTGCTATGGCCTGATCGCCCGGGAAGTCGAGCGCGTGGACTCGGGCTATCGCTCAATGATGAGCGTGCAATCCTCGCTGGTGATGGTGCCGATCAATGAGTTCGGCAACGAAGCCACCAAGCAGAAGTACCTGCCAAAGCTGGCCAGCGGTCATTACATCGGCTGTTTTGGTCTGACCGAACCGAACCATGGCTCCGATCCGGGCTCGATGATTACCCGGGCGCGAAAAGTCGACGGTGGTTACCGCCTGACCGGGAGCAAGATGTGGATCACCAATAGCCCGATCGCCGATGTCTTCGTGGTCTGGGCCAAGGACGATGAAGGGCAGATTCGCGGTTTTGTCCTGGAGAAGGGCTGGCAGGGCCTGAGTGCGCCGGTTATTCACGGCAAGGTCGGGCTGCGTGCGTCGATCACCGGTGAAATCGTCATGGACAATGTGTTCTGTCCTGAAGAGAACGCCTTCCCGGATGTGCGCGGTCTGCGCGGTCCGTTCACCTGCCTGAACTCGGCGCGTTACGGCATCGCCTGGGGCGCGCTGGGTGCGGCCGAAGATTGCTGGCACACCGCGCGCCAATACGTGCTGGATCGCCAGCAGTTCGGTCGCCCGCTGGCTGCCAACCAGTTGATCCAGAAAAAGCTGGCGGACATGCAGACCGAAATTACCCTGGCCCTGCAAGGTTGCCTGCGTCTGGGGCGGATGAAGGACGAAGGTACCGCCGCGGTCGAAATCACCTCGATCATGAAGCGCAACAGTTGCGGCAAGTCGCTGGACATCGCGCGCCTGGCGCGGGACATGTTGGGTGGCAATGGCATCAGCGACGAGTTCGGCGTGGCCCGTCATCTGGTCAATCTGGAAGTGGTCAACACCTACGAAGGCACCCACGACGTGCATGCGTTGATCCTCGGTCGGGCGCAGACCGGTCTCCAGGCGTTTTTCTGATGTTCGTCTGACAACAAGTGTTCGACCGGCAAATCTGAAGCCGGCGACAAGCCAGAAAAAGGCGATGGTCATGACACCATCGCCTTTTTCATTGTGCCTGGCTGCCTACCCCGGCACGCGCTCAGGGAAACCATGAAAGGACGTGAACGCGGCGACCGGCTCGCGCTGTGTCTGCAGGCTGTTTTCCGGTGCATCGCGGTCCTCATGCCCGAGTGCGATGCCGCAGACCAGGATGTCCTCATCCGCCAGGGGTACATGACGGCGGACGATCTGGTGATACCAGGCGAACGCGGCCTGGGGGCAGGTGTGCAGGCCCTGCCCGCGTGCGGCAAGCATGATGTTTTGAATGAACATGCCCAGGTCGATGTAGCTGCCGGTATTGAGTCGGCGATCGAGGCTGATCAACAGGCCGACCGGCGCGTCGAAGAAGTGAAAGTTGCGCAGGTTCTGATGCTCGCGGGCCTCGCGATCGTTGCGGTCGATGCCGAGCGCTTCATACAGGCCATAACCGGATGCGCGGCGACGGCTCTGATAGGGTTCGAACCAGTTGTCCGGGTAGTACTGATATTCAGGGTCATGCTGACCGGGTTGGGTTGTGGTAGACGCCAGGATATCGGCACACAGCGCCTGCTTGGCATCGCCGGTCAGCGCATGGACATGCCATGGCTGCACGTTGTTGCCGCTGGGCGCGCGCGCGGCGACCTTGAGGATATGTTCAATCACCGGCTTCGAAATGCCCATGGGCAGGAAGCGGCGGACCGATTTGCGTGAGCGTATAGCGTTGTCTACGTGCATGGATTTTCTCCGGATTTTGCGCGGTTCAATCGAGTTCGGCGTAGCCTCTGATTCGAATACGATTGTGCTCGTTGGCCAGTATGAGATTTAGACGGGTGCCGCCTGCCTGGTACAGCCTCGGGTGATCTCCCAGGGCAATGGGCGACAGGAATCGCACGCCAAAACGGCGCAGGCGCGAACCAGGCAGTAGACTGCCGAGTAACCCCATTCCGAGCATGCCCTGGGCAAACACGTCCGGGTGCCCGGCCATCTGCGCAATGGCCGGTTCCAGATGGACGCGGTTGTGATCCCCCGAGGCGCTGGCAAAGGCCCGGATCTGTTCCCGATTGATCTCGGTTGCGGCAAGTACAGGTTGCGTGTCTTGGGTCTCGAGCACCGGCCCGACGCTGGGTGCGCCCGGTTTCAGCAGGGCAACGTAGAGACTGAGCATCTCGCACGCCAGTGAACCGTCCGCGGCGAACAACCGGGTTTGCTTGTGCAGCAGGCTGAAACGCGGCTTGGTGATGACCTCGCTCAGGTGTGCGCTGCTGCGGTAGACGAGGCCTGGTTGCAATGGCTGGAGGTAGCGGAAATGTTGTTCGCCATGCAGCAGTTGATGGGCCTCAAGCCCGGTCAAAGTGAACAGCTGCCTGACCACGTCCCGGTCCATGTCGGCACTGTAGGCCAGGGTCGGCGGCTGATTGCAGTTCGGGGGCATGCCAATGGCCTGATTGAGGGCTAAAACGCGCTCGGCATCGAACGACCATTGGTATTCAGGGAACCGGTAGCCAGCAAGCGCAGTGAGACCCATGCCGGTCACCAGCCGCCAGACACGCTGAGCGACTCACCGGTGATGGCGCGTGCAGCGTGGGAGGCGAGGTAAACAGCGCTGTCGCCGATCTCGCTGGGCTCCAGCAGGCGCTTGAGGGGTTGGCGCGCCAGGATATGGCGTTGCAGGGCTTGCTCTTCGCTGATGTGGTCCTGGGCCGCCAACTGCGGCAGCTGGTTTTCCACCAGAGAAGTGCGCACGGCGCCAGGTAATATAGCGTTGGCGGTGATCCCTTGATTCACGGTTTCAAGGGCCAGGGTCCGGGTCAGGCCGATCAGGCCGTGTTTGGCGGCCACGTAGGCGCTCTTGTAGGGCGAGGCCAGTTTGCCGTGCACCGAGGCGATATTGATGATGCGCCCGCTCCGCTGTTCGAGCATGCCCGGCAGGGCGTGTTTGCTCATCAGGAAAGGCCCCGTCAGCATCACGGCCAACAGGGTGTTCCATTGCGACAGCGGGAACTCCTGCACGGGCGCGATGTGCTGCAGTCCGGCGTTGTTCACCAGCACATCCACTGCGCCGTGCTCCGCCAGCAGTTGCTCATAAAAGGAGACGATCTGCGCTTCGCTGGTGACGTCCAGCGCATAGGCGCGGGCGTTGGGCAGGCTGTTCGCCGCCTGCTCGGCGGCCGTCAGATTGACGTCGCACAAGGCCACGAAATCACCCTGGGCGGCGAAGGCCCGGGCAATCGCCAGGCCGATGCCCTGGGCGGCGCCGGTAACCACTACGGTACGTTGCGTCCGGTTCATGTTCAGGCTCCCGTTGATGCCGGTTGCTGGTGGCAGCGACTGATGACGCCAAGGGCGGCGGGATTTTCCATCGACGTCAGGTCGCCGGCGTCCTGGCCCAGATAAGCGGCGCGAATCACCCGGCGCATGACCTTGCCATTGCGGGTCTTGGGCAGCTCGCTGACGTAGTGCAAATGCTTGGGGCGCATCGCCTTGCCCAGCCGGGCACCAATCAGGCCAAGCAGTTCCGTTTCCAGTTCGGGGGTCGGTTCGCTGCCTGGAAGGAGCACCACGAAGCACACCGGGGCTTCACCCTTGATCTCGTCGGGAATGCCGATGGCCCCGGCTTCCAGCACCTGGGCGTGGCTGACCAGGATCGACTCCATTTCGGCTGGGCCGATCCGCTTGCCGGCCACGTTCAAGGTGTCATCGGAGCGACCGGTGATGGTCCAGAAACCTTCGTCATCGATGATCGCCCAGTCGCCGTGCACCCAGGTTTCAGGGAAACGGTTGAAGTACGAGTCTTCATAGCGCTGCGGTTCCTGCCAGAAGCTTTGGGTCATGCCGATCCATGGCTGGCGCAGCACCAGCTCGCCCAGCGTCTGGCGCACCGGCTGGCCCTGGCTATCGCAGACATCAGCCGCCATGCCCGGCATGCGACTGTTGAAGGTCACCGGGGATATCGGCTTGATCAGTACATTGGTCAGGATGCCGCCGCCGATTTCGGTGCCACCGGCATAGTTGATGATCGGATAACGGCCCTGGCCTACGGTGTTGAATAGCCACAGCCAGGGCTCCGGGTTCCAGGGCTCGCCGGTCGAGGTGAAGGTGCGCAAGGCGCTCAGGTCATGACCTTGGGCAACGGCATCACCATGCTGCATCAGCGAACGGACCAGCGTGGGTGATACGCCGATGTGGGTGGCCTGATGGCGTGCGCCCAGCGTCCACACCCGATCCGCTTGCGGGTAGTCCGGCGAGCCTTCATAGATGATGGCGCAGGCACCGTTGATCAGGCTGCCGAAGACCACCACCGGGCCGGTCAGCCAGCCCATGTCGGTGATCCAGAACAGGCGGTCGTTCTGTCCGACATCCATGCACAAACCCACATCCAGTGCCGCCTTGAGCGGAAATCCGCTGTGGGTATGCACCGCGCCCTTGGGCTTGCCGGTGGTGCCGGAGGTATAAATGATCATCATCGGTGACTGGCTGTCCATGACCGCTGTCGGGCACTGGCTGCCGTCACAGGCTTGCAGTGTGGCAAAGTCCAGATCGCGGTTTGAATGCCAGGGGATGTCCCGCCCCAGGCGCCGCACCACCACCACTTTTTCCAGCGACGGGCTCAGTGCGGCAGCCTTGTCGGCCTCTTCCTTCATGGCAATCACTCTGCCACGCCGCATGAAGCCGTCGGCAGTGATCAGCAATTTGGCCCCGCAGGCTTCAATGCGCGTGGCCAGTGCTTCGGCGCCATAGCCGGAGAAGGCGGGCGTGAAAATCGCACCGAGCTTGACCACCGCCAACAACGCGACCACGGTCTCGATCAGCATCGGCATGAAGATGGCCACGCGGTCACCGCTGACCACGCCCAGTTCGCTCAGGCCCTGTGCGACGTTGTTGACCCGTCGCGCCAGCTCGCCATAGCTCACTTCAAGACACTGGCCGTCTTCACCTTCCCAGATCAACGCGGCTTTCTGCGCGTGCTCCGGGTCGACAGCCCAGCGCTCCAGCGCCGTGCGCAGGATGTTGAGCCGGCCGCCCTCGTACCAGCGCGGATGCTTGATGCCACCAGCGGTATTGAGTGGCGTTTGATAGGGCGCATCCCAGACAATGCCGAGGGCCTGTTCCAGGGCGCTGGCGAACCATTGCGGATCGTTAGTGGAACGCTCGATGAAGGCGTCATGGTCAGTCTCGCCCACTTTCTTCATCCACTGATGCAGGCGCGTACGTCGAATGAAATCGGTTGACGGCGTCCAGACGGCGGAGGTGTTCATGGTCATGTCCTTATCGCTGATCAATGGGGTCACTTGAAATTCTTCTTCACAAGCAGCTTGATCGATCCGACTACACCGCAGCGGAAGCAGAGTACGCAGAGCACGAAAATGCAGCCGAGGATCGGGGTGCCCCAGGTGCCCAGCGGCGATTGCGCCAGCAGGTGTTGCAGCGAGATCACAATGCCGGCACCGACGAAAGGGCCGAGCAGGGTGCCGACGCCGCCGAGCAAGGTCATCAGCACCACCTCGCCGGACATGTGCCAGTGTGCATCCGACAAGGTTGCCAGCTGAAACACCACGGCCTTGGTGGAACCAGCCAGGCCGGCGATGCCTGATGAAATGACGAAGGCCAGCCACTTATACCGAGTGACGTTGTAACCCAGTGACGTGGCGCGGTCTTCGTTCTCGCGAATCGCCTGCAGAATCTGCCCGAAAGGCGAGTGCACCACGCGCTTGACCAGGGCGAAGCCAAGCACGGTGATGGCCAGCACGAAGTAGTACATGGCGTGGTTGTCCGCCAGGTCGATGAAACCCAGCAGCTTGCCGCGACTGATGCCGTGCAGGCCATCTTCGCCGCCGGTGGCGGGCACCTTGAGGAACAGGAAGTAGAGCAGTTGCGCGAGGGCCAGGGTGATCATCGCGAAGTAAATGCCCTGCCTGCGAATCGCCAGTGCACCGAACAGCGCACCAACCAGCGCGGCAGCGGCAGTACCGACGATGATCGCCAATTCCGGGCCGATGCCCGGGTGTTGGCTCAACAGATAGCCGGTGCTGTAGCCGCCCGCGGCAAGAAACGCGGCATGCCCGAAAGACAGCAGGCCGGTATAGCCCAGCAACAGGTTGAACGAGCAGGCAAACAGGCCGAAGCACAACAGCTTCATCAGGAACACCGGGTAGGCGACCCAGGGGGCGATCAAGCCGATCGCGATCAGCGTGATGTACAGGGTGTTGAGCTGGCGTTGCTCACGGATCCCGCGCTGTTGCGCGAAGGTCAGTAGAGATTGAGTGTTCATGGGCTTACGCCTCCTTTCCGAACAGACCGTTGGGGCGTACCAGCAGCACCAGGATCATCACGAGGAAAATCACGGTGCCGGATGATTCGGGCCAGAACACTTTGGTCAGGCCTTCGATCAGGCCCATGGCGACCCCGGTGAGGATCGCGCCCATGATCGAACCCATCCCGCCGATGACCACCACTGCGAACACCACGATCAGCAAGTTGGAGCCCATGGTCGGCGACACCGAGTAGATCGGTGCCGCCAACACGCCGGCGAAGGCCGCCAATGCCACGCTGAAGCCGTAGGTGAGGGTGGTCAGCAGCGGCACGTTGACCCCGAAGGCCTGCATCAGCGCGGGCTTTTCGGTGCCCGCGCGAAGGTAGGCGCCCAGGCGCGTCTTCTCGATCACATACCAGGTGAACAGGCACATCCCCAAACCGGCCGCCAACACCCAGGCGCGGTAGGCCGGCAGGAACATGAAGTCCAGCTTGAAGCCGCCTTGCAGCGACGGCGGAATCGGATAATTGCTGCCAGACACGCCGAACAAGTTGATGAAGCTGCCCTCGATGACCATGGCCAGGCCGAACGTCAACAACAGGCCGTAGAGATGATCCAGGTGCGCGATGCGCCGCAGCAGCAAGCGTTCGATCAATATCCCCAGGGCGCCGATCAACAGCGGCACCAGAAACAGTGCGGCCCAATAGTTCACGTTCAGATACTTGAGCAATAGCAGTGCGGTGAAGGCGCCCAGCATGTATTGAGCGCCGTGGGCGAAGTTGATGATCCGCAACAGGCCAAAGATCACCGCCAGGCCCAGGCTCAACAACGCATAGAACGCGCCGTTGATCAGGCCCAGCAGTAACTGGCCGAACAGCGCTGCCAGGGGTACCCCGAAAAGCATGGTCATGTCAGTCGTCCTCGGGTTTTGTCACGGGCGCAAGGCGCTGGCGACCTTCTGATCAGCGTTCACCAACTTGCACTTGCTTTGCGAAAGCGGCAGGAAAGCCTCATCCGCAGGGATGGTGCCGAGGATCTTGAACAGGTCCCACTCACCCATGGACTCCTCGGGTGTTTTCACCTGGGCCAGATACATGTCATGCACCATGCGGCCATCGACCCGAACCCGGCCGTTCCTGGTGAACATATCGTTGATCGGGGTCTTCATCATGTACTCGCGCACGGTCTGCGGGTCGTCGGAGCCGGTGGCTTCGACCGCTTTGAGGTACTGATACGTGCTGGAGTACATGCCGGCCTGAACCATGGTCGGCATGCGCTTGGTCCGCTCGAAATAACGCTTGGCCCAGGCGCGGGATTCATCATTCATGTCCCAGTACCAGCCGGACACGAACTTTGTCCCCTGGGCCGTGGGCAGGCCGATGGCTTTGATGTCGGTGATGAAGACCATGAGGCTGGCCAGGGTCTGGCCGGACTCCATCAGGCCGAATTGCTTGGCGGTGGAAATGGCATTGACCAAATCGGAGCCGGCACTGGCAAGGCCGATGATCTTGGCGCCGGAGGCCTGGGCTTGCAGGATGTACGAGGAAAAATCGCTGGTCTGGAACGGGTGGTTGGCCTTGCCGATGACTTTTCCGCCGTTTTCGATCACGGCCTTCGACACCTGCGCTTCCATGGCGTGGCCAAAGGCGTAGTCGGCGCTGAGCATGTACCAGGTGTCACCGCCACTGGCGACGATGGCTTTGGCCGCTCCGTTGGAGACCGAGTAAGTGTCGTACACATAGTGCAGATGGTTGGGCGTGCAGTATTCGTTGGTCAGGCTGGCAGCGGCGGCAGTGGAGACGATGGCGAAACGGTGCTTTTCCTCCACCAGCCGGGTGACCGCGATAGCCACCGGCGAGGCGTTCAAACCGGCGATCAGGTCGACATTGCGCCGGTCGATCCACTCGCGGCTGATGTTCGCGCCCAGGTCGGCGTTGTTCTTGTGGTCGGCGGAAAACAGCTCGACTTTGTTCTGGCCGATCTTGCCACCCATGTCCTCGATGGCCATGCGAATGGCTTCCAGGCCGCCTGGGCCGGCGAGATCGCTGTAGGGGCCGCTCAGGTCATCGAGGTAGCCGATGCGAATTTCATCGTCGCTGATGCTGGCTTGGGCAGGGCTGGCGAGCAGACCGGCGAACAGGCTGGCGATGATCGTCCGGGTCATGGGGGCGGTACTGAAATTGAATGCTGCTGACATGCGAATCTCCACGGCTTGAGAGCGCGCTAATTGTTGTTATGGGTCGGTACAGCAGGGTCAAACGCCGAGCATGGCGTTGAGTTGGTCGCGTTTGCCGTCCAGTTCTGCGGCGGTGAAGTGTTCGACGACCTGGCCGTGCTCGATCAGGTAATGACGATCGGCCAGGGGCGCGGCAAAGCGGAAGTTCTGCTCCACCAGCACGATGGTGATACCCCGGCGCTTGAGCTCCACCAGCACTTCGCCCAGGCGCTCGACGATCACCGGGGCCAGGCCTTCAGTGATCTCGTCGAGCAGCAGCAGGTTCGCCCCGGTGCGCAGGATTCGAGCCATGGCCAGCATCTGTTGTTCGCCACCGGACAGACGCGTGCCCTGGCTTTTACGACGCTCGTAGAGGTTGGGGAACATGTCGAAGATTTCGTCCAGCGACATGCCGCCACTGGCCACGGTCGGCGGCAGCATGAGATTTTCTTCGACGTTCAGGCTGGCGAAGATGCCGCGCTCTTCCGGGCAGAACCCCACGCCGAGGCGGGCGATCTGGTGCGCAGCGATTTTCACGGTTTCCTGGCCGTTGATGCAGATCGAGCCGCTGCATCGGCCGACCATGCCCATGATCGATTTCAAGATGGTGCTGCGGCCGGCGCCGTTGCGTCCTAGCAGTGTGACCAATTCACCGCGATTGACCGTCATGTCGACGCCGTGAAGGATGTGCGATTCGCCGTAGAAGGCATGCACGTTGGTCAGGCGCAGTTGTTCGCGTGGTTGATTGTGTGCCTCAGACATGTTCAGCCTCCTTGCCCATGTAGGCTTCGCGTACCAACGGGTTGGCCGATACGCTGGCGTAGTCGCCTTCGGCCAGCACGCTGCCGCGCGCCAGTACCGTGATGCGATGGCACAGGCTGCTGACGACGCGCAGGTTGTGCTCGACCATCAGCACCGTGCGACCCACTGCGACCTTGCGGATCAGTTCAACCACTCGCTCGACGTCCTCGTGGCCCATGCCCTGGGTCGGTTCGTCGAGCAGCATCACCTTGGGTTCCAGGGCCAGGGTCGTGGCCAGTTCCAGTGCGCGCTTGCGCCCATAGGGCAGCTCAGCGGTCTTGTGCAGGGCGAAATCCTGCAGGTCGACTAGTTCGAGCAGGTGCATGGCACGCTGGTTGAGGTGGTCGAGGGAGTTGGCGGGTTTCCAGAAGTGGAAGCTGGTGCCGAGTTCGCGTTGTAAAGCTACGCGGACGTTTTCCAGCACGCTCATCTGGCCGAACACGGCCGATATCTGAAAGGAGCGCACCAGCCCCAGGCGGGCGATCCGGTCAGGCGCCAGCTTGCCGATGGCTTGCCCTTGATACAGCACCGCACCGCGGGTGGCTGGCAGGAAGCGGGTCAGCAGATTGAAGACCGTGGATTTGCCGGCACCGTTGGGGCCGATCAGGGCATGGATATGCCCCTCCTGCACTTGAAGATCGACCGAATCCACGGCGGTGAAGCCACTGAACTCCTTGGTCAAGCCCCGGGTTTCGAGAATGACATTGCTCATCGCTATCCTTCCTGCCTGGTGATGGTTTGCTTGGCTGAATGGCCCCACACACGTCTCAGTCAACCTTGACCGACTGGCGCGCATCCAAGTGAGGAGCCATTCGGCACTGCAGCCCGAAAGCAAGAAGGGTTATAGGTAATCATATTGTCATTAAAGCCGATGATTCGGCTCTGACTGGAACGGACGATTGACATCTTTTTTGTGCTTTGTTTCATTTTAAGCACCTAATTCACAGGGTTTGATTGTTTTTATGGCGATGTGAATGCTTTTCTGATGGGCTCGACGATACGCTTCGACATTTATAAATGTCAACATGTTGTCTTTATGTTGATGGGTGCAGCCAGCACTGCCTACGTCACTCGACTGCGAGGCGCCGTCTCGGACGGTGACTGAAATCAAGCTTTCGGCGGAGTTTCTACTGGCTTATTGGAGGGTTTCGGCTATCAACCCGATTTGGGCAGAAGAAGTGGTATCGGAGGAGGGGTGGAATGACCGAAAGATGCGGAAACGATCCAGAAGAAGTGGTGCAACAGAAATTGCGCACACCAGAAACGACAAAGCCCTGAATAATCAGGGCTTTGTCGTATAAAGATGGCGGAGGCGATGGGATTCGAACTCATGGACCTGTTACAGTCGACGGTTTTCAAGACCGTTGCCTTAAACCACTCGGCCACACCTCCGTTTGCGTTGCGGGCGCCATAATACCTGAATGAAACACACTGTCAAACTCTCTGCATAGCTTGTTACAGAGCGTCTGTTATGATCTTTGCGACTGAACGTTACAAACCAACAGGAGTGTCGCCATGCGCGAACAGGATTACGCAGTTAATAACAGCTTGCAGGCTGAGCAGCTAGAGGTTAGCCGCGTCCTGCGCAACACATACGGCTTGCTGGCACTGACGCTCGCCTTCAGCGGTGTGATGGCCTACGTTGCCCAGCAGATGCGTGTCGGCTACCCGAACATTTTCGTGGTGCTGATCGGCTTTTATGGCCTTTTCTTCCTCACCAACAAACTCCGTGATTCCGCCTGGGGCCTGGTGTCGGCATTTGCCCTGACCGGTTTCATGGGTTTCCTGCTCGGCCCGATCCTCAATCGTTACCTGGGCATGCAGGGCGGCGCTGAAGTGGTCAGCTCGGCCTTTGCCATGACGGCACTGGTGTTCGGTGGTCTGTCGGCCTACGTGCTGATCTCCCGCAAGGACATGAGTTTCCTCAGTGGCTTCATCACTGCGGGTTTCTTCGTGTTGCTGGGTGCAGTGGTTGCCAGCTTCTTCTTCCAGATCAGCGGTCTGCAACTGGCGATCAGCGCAGGTTTCGTGCTGTTCTCCTCGATCTGCATTCTGTTCCAGACCAGCGCCATCATTCACGGCGGCGAGCGTAACTACATCATGGCGACCATCAGCCTGTATGTATCGATCTACAACCTGTTCGTCAGCCTGTTGCAGCTGTTCGGCATCATGAGCCGTGATGACTGATTGTCAGCGTTAAGCAAAAAACCCGCTTCGGCGGGTTTTTTCTTGTCTGCGTTTTGATGAGAGAACTATGCCATCGGCGGCAGCCGGCGTTTGACCGGGGTCTTCTTGACGATCGCGGTGTTGGTTTCGGCGTGGGTGTTGAGGCGATCGAGCAGGGTGTCCAGTTGTTCCATCGAGCGCACGTGCAGGCGCGCGATGAAGCAGTCGTCGCCGGTCACCTTGTCGCACTCGGTGAACTCGGGAATGGCCATGATCTGCCGTTCGACTTCCTGCAACTGACCCGGCAACGGGCGAACGCGTACGATGGCCTGGAGTTGATAGCCAAAGCATTTCGGGTCGATTTCAACGGTGTAGCCCTTGAGCACGCCACGCTCCTCGAGGCGACGCAGGCGTTCGGCAACGCTGGGCGAGGACAGGCCGCTGAGGTGTGCCAGGGCCTTGAGCGAGCGTCGCGAGTCTTCCATCAACGCCGTGATCAGCACTTGGTCGATGTCATCGGTCATGGCGAAAAACCTCAATTAGGCAATCATTCGAAACCACCTTTATAAAAAAGGCAGATTCCGAGTTTAGCCTGATTTTTGCGCTGGAGAATCGCCTCGGCCGATTGGCATACTTTGCCCACTCACAGAGGAGTCTGGAAATGGACAAAACAATACGTCGCGGCTCGTTCGAAATGACCGCCGCCATGCTGATCTCCGGGACCATCGGCTGGTTTGTGCTGGTGTCCGGGCAACCGGTGCTGGACGTGGTGTTCTGGCGCTGCCTGTTCGGGGCCGGTGCGCTGCTGTTGATTTGCGCGGCATTCGGCTTCCTGCGCCCCGGTATCCTGACCCGCACCACGTTTCTGTTGGCGGTGCTCAGCGGCGTGGCGATCGTCGGCAACTGGGTGTTGTTGTTCGCTTCCTATTCCCGCGCCTCGATTGCCATCGGCACCGCGGTGTACAACGTGCAACCGTTCATGCTGGTGGGCCTGGCCGCGGTCTTCCTCAACGAGAAAATTACGCTGCAGAAGCTGGCATGGCTGGGCGTCTCGTTTCTCGGAATGCTGGCGATCGTCAGTGCACATGGCGGGGAGGGCGAGAGCGGTAACGAGTATCTGATAGGTATCGTTCTGGCTTTGGGTGCTGCGTTTCTCTACGCGATCGCCGCGTTGATCATCAAGCGCCTGACCGGTACGCCGCCGCATCTGATCGCGTTGGTTCAGGTCAGCACCGGTGTGTTGCTGCTCGCGCCATTCGCGCACTTCTCGGCCCTGCCACAGGAGGCAAGCGCCTGGGGCAGCCTGGTCACCCTGGGTATCGTGCACACCGGCGTGATGTACGTGCTGCTGTACGGCGCGATCCAGAAACTGCCGACGGCATTGACCGGTGCACTGTCGTTCATCTATCCGATCGCGGCGATCTTTGTCGACTGGTTTGCCTTCGGCCATCGCCTGGAACCGCTGCAATGGATCGGGGTAGCCGCGATTCTGCTGGCCGCCGCCGGCATGCAGCAGGGCTGGAGCCTGAAGTTTCGGCGGACGGTTACCCCGTAAACCGCTCGGATGTTCCTGCGCGACGCAGTGCATGGGATAGCGCCGATACGAGTCCAGCAACGGACGCAGTACCGGCGCAGCAGCGGTGGCAGAGTGGTGCTCAGGTTCTCGCTCCTCAGAAAATGTAATCAGTGGTCAAAAAGCTCGAACTGCGCCCGCTGATGATCTCGCTGATAAGGTCCTTGTTGGTCTCCTGAAACTTGGTGGCCACCAACGTACGGATCGAAAACACCCGCAACGCATCATGCACCGACAACGTACCCTCGGCGGAATTTTTGCGGCCATTGAATGGGTAGGTGTCCGGGCCGCGCTGGCACTGGGCGTTGAGGTTGATGCGCCCGACCTGGTTGGCGAAGGTGTCCACCAGGCGGCCGACAGCGACCGGATTGGTGCCGAAGATGCTCAATTGCTGGCCGAAGTCCGACTCCAGAACGTAATCGATCACCGTGTCCAGATGACGGTATGGCACGATCGGCACCACCGGGCCGAACTGTTCTTCCTGATAGATACGCATCTGCGGCGTCACCGGGTACAGCACCGCCGGGTAGAAGAACGACGCGCGGGCCTCGCCGCCATGGGGGTTCACCACTTTCGCGCCTTTGCCGACGGCATCGGCCACCAGCGCGTGCAGGTAATCGACCTTGCTCGACTCCGGCAGGGGCGTCAGGGCCACGCCGCTGTCCCACGGCATGCCGGGTTTGAGCGAGGCCAGTTTGGCGTTGAATTTCTCGATAAAGGCATCGACCACGTCTTCGTGGACGAAAAGGATTTTCAGCGCGGTGCAGCGCTGGCCGTTGAACGACAGGGAGCCGGTGAGCGCCTCAGTCACGGCATTGTCCAGGTCCACTTCCGGCAGGACGATGCCGGGGTTCTTCGCATCCAGCCCCAGCGCCGCGCGCAGGCGGTGAGGGCGCGGATGCAGTTTCTTCAAGTCACTGGCGGCCTTGTTGGTGCCGATAAACGCAAAGATATCGATCTTGCCGCTGGCCATCAGTGCGCTGACGGTCTCGCGACCGCTGCCGTAGATCACGTTGATCACCCCGGCCGGGAAGCTGTCGCGAAACGCTTCCAGCAGCGGGCGAATCAGCAGTACGCCGAGCTTGGCCGGTTTGAACACCACGGTGTTGCCCATGATCAACGCCGGAATCAACGTGGTGAAGGTTTCGTTCAACGGATAGTTGTAAGGCCCCATGCACAACGCCACGCCCAGCGGTACGCGGCGGATCTGGCCGAGGGTGTCCTGTTCCAGTTCGAAGCGGCTGGAACGGCGGTCGAGTTCTTTCAGGGCATTGATGGTGTCGACGATGTAGTCGCAGGTGCGGTCGAACTCTTTTTCCGAGTCCTTGAGGTTCTTGCCGATTTCCCACATCAGCAGCTTGACGACGGCCTCGCGCTGTTCGCGCATGCGCCCCAGGAAGGTTTCGACATGCTGGATGCGCTCGGCCACACGCATGGTCGGCCACAGACCCTGGCCGCGATCGTAGGCGCGGACGGCAGCGTCGAGGGCGGTCAGTGCGGTGTCGGCATCCAGCAGCGGCGTGCTGCCGAGGATGACTTGTTCGTCACCCGATGCGGTGCTCAGGTACACCGGGCTGCGCACTGTGGCGAGGGCGCCCGGCCAGGTTTTCAGGACGCCGTCGACCAGGTATTCACGTTGTTCGATCTGGCCGCCCAGGCGGTATTTTTCCGGAATGCTGGCGGCCTCGGGAAACAGGTTGCCAAGCAGGTCTGCTGTGCTCATGTCGCTACCCCGTGTGAGTTGGCGAGCCAGGCCCTCTGTGGGAGCGAGCCTGCTCGCAAAGGTCGTGAACGATAACGCGTAAAATCAGGTGCCCCGTGGCGTTAATGAGTTTTTCGCGAGCGAACTCGCTCCTACAGTGAGTCAAACCAGCGGCAATGGGCAGAATAGAGGGGTTGAGGGTCTGGATCTTGTGTCACAAGCGTAGACTGCTTTGCGCGCTTCTTGAAACGCGACTTTTGACCTCAGTCCACACAACGACGGGTGCTGCGGTTAAACTTCGCGTTCTTTCTAAAGGAGTTCACATGAGTCACTACCAGCCGGGCATTCTCGCCACCCCTGTTCCGCCTCACGCCCGCCATATGTTCTTCGCCCTCGAATCCGCTGCCGATCTGCCGGCCGCGCTCGACAAGTTGGTGCAACTGGTGGACGGCACGGCGGCTGTGGTCGGTTTCGGTGAATCCCTGGTCAAGGCCTTCGATGGTAATATCGAAGGGCTGCGGACGTTCCCGGCGATGAGCGGCGTGGGCGTGGATAACCCGTCGACCCAACACGCGCTGTGGTGCTGGTTGCACGGTACCGACCGTGGCGAATTGCTTAATCGCAGCCACGTTTTTGCCGCCGCATTGGCGCCGGCACTACGCCTGGTGCAGGTGACCGAAGGCTTCCGTCACCGCGACGGCCATGACCTGACCGGCTACGAAGACGGCACCGAGAACCCTCGCGACGAAGCGGCCGCGGCTGCGGCGTTGGTGGGCGAGGGCGCTGAAGGCACGGTTGGCGGCAGCTTCGCCGCAATCCAGCAGTGGCAGCATGATCTCAAGCGTTTCCACGCAATGCCGTCCCACGAAACGGACGACATCATGGGTCGGCGCTTGAGCGACAACGAAGAACTCGATGACGCGCCGATCTCCGCCCACGTCAAACGCACCGCCCAGGAAAGCTTCGCTCCTGAGGCATTCGTGGTCCGCCGTTCGATGCCATGGATCGAAGACGACCGCGCCGGCCTGATGTTCCTGGCATTCGGTTTCTCCCTCGACGCCTTCGAAGTCCAGCTGCGACGTATGAGCGGTCTGGAAGATGGCATCACCGACGGTCTGTACCGTATCAGCCGGCCGATCACCGGCGGCTACTACTGGTGCCCGCCGCTGAAAGACGGCCGCCTGGACCTGCGCGCCTTGCGCATCGGCTGAGCATGACGATGAATGTGGTGCGTTGGGGCATGATCGGTTGCGGCAGCGTTGCCGAGCGCAAGAGTGGGCCGGCCTTTTACAAGGCGCCCGGTTCGGCGCTGGTGGCGGTGATGGGGCGGCGTCTGGAAGCGGTCAGCGATTACGCCGCGCGTCACGGCATCGCCCGGATCTACACCGACGTTGAGGGGTTGATCAACGATCCCGAAGTCGACGCGGTGTACATTGCCACGCCCCCCGACAGTCATCACGCTTACGCCCTGAAGGTGGCCGCCGCGGGCAAGCATTGCTGTGTCGAAAAACCGATGGCGCTGAACGCCGGGCAAAGCCGTGAGATGCAAAAGGCTTTTGCCGATGCCGGGCTGCACCTGTTTGTTTCTTACTACCGGCGTTCGTTGCCGCGCTTCCAGCAGGTGCGGCAGTGGCTGGAGGACGGGCGCATCGGCGAGGTTCGGCACCTGAGCTGGACGTTGACCAAAGCTCCGTCGCCGGCCGATCTTGGCGGTACGGATAACTGGCGCACCGATCCTTCGATTGCCGGCGGCGGTTATTTCGCTGACCTCGCCAGCCATGGCTTCGACCTGTTCCAGTACCTGCTGGGCGATATCGTAGAGGTCACCGGGTTCACCGCGCGGCAGGCGGGTTTGTATGCCGCCGAGGATGCCGTCAGCGCCAGTTGGCGGTTTGCTGGGGGAGCGCTGGGCATGGGCTGCTGGAACTTCGTGGCGGATCGGCGTGAGGATCGGGTCGAGGTGATCGGCAGCAAAGGCCGGATCAGCTTTTCGGTGTTCGACGAACAGCCGGTAGAGCTTGAGACCGATGAGCGACTCAGCGTGACCATCGAGCATCATGAGCATATCCAGTGGCATCACGTGTTGGGCATGAATGCTCATATTCGTGGCGAAGCCCGGCATCCGGCGCTGGCCGCAGAGGCGCTGAAAACCGATTGGGTCATGGACCAGATCCTCAAGCGCCACTAAACCTGTGGGAGCGAGCCTGCTCGCGAAAGCGTCAGAACAGTCGGCAATGTGTTGACTGACACTCCGCTTTCGCGAGCAGGCTCGCTCCCACAGGGGGCACATTGCGTATCTAACCTTATACCCAAACAATATTTCTCAAGCCCTTCGTTAGAACTTTAAGATCACGTCATAACTCGTTATGACAAGTGATGCTCTGATGACCGATAACGTTCTTCCCCTCAGTAGCGTGCCGCTACACACCCAGCTTCGCGACGTGCTGCGTGCCCGCATCCTCGACGGCGAATACCCCCAAGACAGCCAGATGCCTTCTGAAAGCGAGCTTGGCGCGCTGTTCAAGGTCAGCCGCATCACCGTGCGCCAGGCCCTGGGCGATCTGCAAAAGGAAGGGTTGATCTTCAAGATCCACGGCAAGGGCACCTTTGTCGCCAAGCCCAAGACTTTTCAGAACGTCAGCACCCTGCAAGGCCTGGCCGAGTCCATGACCGGTCGCGGCTACGAGGTGATCAACCGCCTGCGCAGCTTCAAATTCATCGCCGCCGACAAGCTGGTCGCCGAGCGTCTGCAGGTCGCTGAAGGCGAGGTCGTGACGCAGATCAAGCGGGTGCGGCTGATCAACCGCGAGCCGATCTCCCTGGAAATCACCTACCTGCCCAAGTCCATCGGCGAGCGCCTGGAGAAAGCAGACCTGGTGACCCGCGATATCTTCCTGATCCTCGAGAACGACTGTGGCCTGGCCCTCGGTCACGCCGATCTGGCCATCGATGCGGTGCTGGCCGACAGCGACCTGACCCAGGCGCTGAACGTCGAAGCCGGCTCGCCGATCATGCGCATCGAGCGTCTGACCCACGATGCCGCTGGGCGGCCGCTGGACTTCGAACACCTTTACTACCGTGGCGATGCCTTCCAGTACCGCCTGCGGATCGACCGGCAAAAAGGGGCGCAGGCATGACCCATAGCTCTGGAACCAGAACCACGCTCGAACTGGAATACGACATCGTCGTGATCGGCGGCGGCACCGCCGGCCCCATGGCGGCGATCAAGGCCAAGGAACGCAACCGTGATCTACGGGTGCTGTTGATCGACAAGGCCAACGTCAAGCGCAGCGGCGCGATCAGCATGGGCATGGACGGCCTGAACAACGCGATCATTCCGGGCCACTCGACGCCGGAGCAGTACACCAAGGAAATCACCATCGCCAACGACGGCATCGTCAATCAGGCTGCGGTGTACGCCTATGCCACCCACAGTTTCGAAACCATCGAACAGCTGGATCGTTGGGGCGTGAAGTTCGAGAAGGACGAGACCGGCGATTACGCGGTGAAGAAAGTCCATCACATGGGCGCTTACGTGCTGCCGATGCCGGAAGGGCACGACATCAAGAAAGTCCTGTACCGCCAGTTGAAGCGGGCGCGGGTGAGCATCACCAATCGCCTGGTCTGCACCCGTTTGCTCAAGGACGAAGAGGGCGCCGTAAACGGCGTGATGGGCTTCGATTGCCGCACCGCCGACTTCCACGTGATCAAGGCCAAGGCGGTGATCCTCGCCTGCGGTGCCGCCGGGCGTCTGGGCCTGCCTTCCTCGGGTTACCTGATGGGCACTTACGAAAACCCGACCAATGCCGGCGACGGCTACGCCATGGCCTATCACGCCGGGGCTGAGCTGGCGAACCTGGAATGCTTCCAGATCAACCCGCTGATCAAGGATTACAACGGCCCGGCCTGCGCCTACGTCACCGGCCCCTTGGGCGGCTACACCGCCAACAACAAGGGCGAGCGCTTCATCGAGTGCGACTACTGGAGCGGCCAGATGATGTGGGAATTCCATCAGGAACTGGAAAGCGGCAACGGCCCGGTGTTTCTCAAGCTTGATCACCTGGCCGAGGAAACCATCCAGAACATCGAGGAGATCCTTCACAGCAACGAGCGTCCGAGTCGCGGCCAGTTCCACGCCAATCGCGGCACCGACTACCGCACGCAGATGGTGGAGATGCACATCTCCGAGATCGGTTTTTGCAGCGGGCATTCGGCGTCGGGAGTGTGGGTCAACGAAAAGGCCGAGACGTCGGTCAAGGGGCTGTATTCGGCGGGTGATATGGCGGCAGTGCCGCACAATTACATGCTCGGCGCGTTCACCTACGGCTGGTTTGCCGGCACCAACGCGGCGGATTTCGTCGCCGAGCGCGAGTTTTCCTCGCTGGATGCCGCGCAGATCGAAGCCGAAAGGCAACGGGTCTACGCACCGCTGGACCGCGAACACGGCCTGCCGCCGGCCCAGGTCGAGTACAAGTTGCGGCGTTTCGTCAACGATTACCTGCAACCGCCGAAGGTGACCAAGAAGATGCAGATCGGCCTGCAACGCTTCAGCGACATCCAGCGCGACCTCGACCAGATCAAGGCCCACAACGCCCACGAACTGATGCGCGCCATGGAAGTCAGCATGATCCGCGACTGCGCCGAAATGGCTGCCCGCGCTTCATTGTTTCGCGCCGAAAGCCGTTGGGGGCTTTACCACTACCGGGTCGACCACCCGCAGCGCAACGACAGTGACTGGTTCTGCCATTGCCACCTGAAGAAGGGTGACAACGGTCTGATGACCAGTTTCAAGAAAGCCGTCGAGCCCTACATCATCCCGCTGGACGCCGATGAAATGCAGGCCTACGACCGGTTGCGGGTCGGTGCCGATGCGGCTTGATGCCGTCCATAAAAGAGAGACCGAACATGGCCTATCAACCCCAGGAAATCTTCTTTCGCTCCAACGCACCGGTCACGGTCGACGAGGACCTTTGCATCGCCCACAAAGGCTGCACCGTGTGCGTCGACGTTTGCCCGATGGACTTGCTGGCGATCAATCCGGCCACACAAAAGGCCTACATGGCCTTCGATGAGTGCTGGTACTGCATGCCCTGTGAAAAGGACTGCCCGACCGGGGCGGTGAAAGTAGACATCCCTTACCTGTTGCGTTGAAACACTGCCCAAATGTGGGAGCGAGCCTGCTCGCGAAGAGGCCGGCACAGCTGGCATCTCTGTGGACTGACAGGACGCTTTCGCGAGCAGGCTCGCTCCCACAATGGATCGAGTACAGAGGACTTACAACGCCATCCGGCCACCCCCGGACGCTTGCTTCAAAACACCCCTCGTTTCCCACCACGCCCTGATCGTGGCGGAGACGAACATCCTATAAATGATTCGAGGGGAAACACTCATGTTGCGTGCAACGATCGCCGGTCTGGTACTGGCTTCATTCACCTTGTCGGCTTCGGCCGAAACCATCCGCATCGCCATCGGCACCCAGGACACCACGATCAACTGCGCCGCCGGCGGTCTGTTGATTCGCGAACTCGGCCTGCTGGACAAATACCTGCCCCACGACGGCCAATACAAGGACGCCACGTACGACGTGGTCTGGAAAAACTTCACCAGTGGCGCGCCGCTGACCAATGAGATGGTCGCCGGCAAACTCGATTTTGGCGCCATGGCCGATTTCCCCGGTTCGTTCAACGGCGTGGCGTTTGAAGCGGCGGGCAAACACAGCCTGTTTATCAGCGTGCTGTCGGGCAGTACCAAGGGCAGCGGCAACGGCATCGTGGTGCCAAGCGCGTCGGGCGTGCAGTCGCTGGCCGAACTCAAGGGCAAGACCATTTCCGTGCCGTTCGCCTCCACTGCCCATGGCATGTTGTTGCGGGCCGTGGCGGCCCAGGGCTGGGATCCGCTCAAGGATGTGAACATCATCGCCCAGCCGCCGGAAGTTGCCGGTTCCGCGTTGCAGGCCGGCAAGATCGACGCCCACGCCGACTTCGTGCCGTTCGCCGAGCTGTTCCCCAGCCGTGGTTTCGCCCGCAAGATCTACGACGGTTCCCAGGCCGGTGCGCCGACGTTCCATGGTGCGCTGGTCGACCAGGGCTACGCGAAAAAGTACCCGGAAATCGTCGTCGCCTACCTGCGCGCCAGCATCGAAGCCAACCAACTGCTCGCCGCCGAGCCGGAGAAATACAGCGAGCTGATCGCCAAGGTCACCGGGGTCGATGCCGAGGTCAATTACCTGTTTCACGGCCCGCTGGGTGTGCAGACCCGCGACCTGAGCTGGAAGCCGGAATACCGCCAGGCTGTCGGCACCGCCATCGACACCCTCAAATTGCTCAAGAAGGCCGATCGCGGTCTCGATCTGAATACCTTCATCGACGACCAGTACATCCGCGCCGCATTCAAGGCCTCGAATCTGGACTACACCGCGCAGCTTGCGGATTACCGGCAGACGCCACTCAAAGCGGTGGATGCGTCGAGCGGCAAGGCCATCACCGACTTTAGCCGCGTGGCCGAAATCTGGGTGCGCGGCGAGCCGAAAGTCCGTCAATACGCCTCGGCGGAAGCGGCGTTCAGCGCGCTGGCCAGCCTCAAGCAGGAAGGCAAGAACATCCGCGCGGTGTATGCCCAGGCGAGCGACAGCGGCATCAAGTTGCTGGCGGATCAGGCGTGGTTTGCCAGTGATGCGAAAGGGCGGCTCAGCGCGTTTCTGCTCAAAGGCCAGGCCCAGCAATTTGCGTCGGCCCAGGGCGGCAAGGTGTTCGACTTCACCGACGCCACCACCCAGGCCGTGGCCGTCCGCTAACCCTGAAATCACCACAATCCTCTGTGGGAGCGAGCCTGCTCGCGAATGCGGACTGACATTCAACATCAATGTCTACTGATCCTTCGCTTTCGCGAGCAGGCTCGCTCCCACAGGGGGCGGGTTGAGAGGAATTATTGTGAACCGATCATTTAACCGCTGGCTCCCCCGAGCCGCCTCACTGCTGTTCTGCCTGCTGTTCTGGCAACTCGCCGCCAGCCACCACTGGAACCTCGGCCTGGTGACCTTCGCCAACGTTCCGACACCGCTGGCGGTGATTGAAGCGGCGCTCGGCCTCGGCGACTCCGGCAAGCTCGCCCAGCACCTGAGCAGCAGCCTCGGCCGGGTATTTGCCGGCTACCTCGCGGCGCTGGTCATCGGCATCAGCCTGGGCCTGGCCATCGGTCGCTCGAAATGGGCCGAGGATGTGCTGCTGCCACCGCTGGAAGTGCTGCGCCCGATCCCGGCGGTGGCCTGGATCCCGCTGGCGATCCTGATGTTCCCGTCGTCGGAGCTGTCGATGGTGTTCATCACCTTCACCGGTGCCTTGTTCCCGATTCTGCTCAACACCGTGCACGGCGTCGAAGGCGTCGATCCACGGCTGATCGCTTCGGCAAAAAGTCTCGGGGCAGGGCGCCGGGCGATGCTGCTGGAAGTGATCTTGCCGGGCGCCGCGCCGAGCATCATTACCGGCCTGGCCATCGGCATGGGTACCTCCTGGTTCTGCCTGGTCACCGCGGAAATGATCTCCGGCCAGTTCGGCATCGGCTACTACACATGGGAGTCCTACACCATCCAGAACTACCCCGACATCGTCGTCGGCATGTTGCTGATCGGCTTGCTCGGCATGGGCAGTAGCCTGTTGATCAAACGCCTGGGTGGGCTGTTCACGCCCTGGCATCGACCACGAGGAAAAGCCTGATGAGCGTTTTTCAACAACCTGAAGGGCGTATCGATATACGCGGCTTGTCGATCAGCCTGGGCGAGGGCGGCGCGGCCTTCGAGGCCGTGCAGGGTCTCGACTGCCAGATCGAACCGGGCCAGTTCGTGTGCATTCTCGGGCCGTCCGGTTGCGGCAAGTCCACCTTGCTCGGCGCCCTGGCCGGCCACCTGCAACCGCGCACCGGCAGCCTCAGGGTCGATGGTGCACCAGTGTCGGGGCCGTCACCGCAACGGGGCATGGTGTTCCAGCAACACACACTGTTTCCCTGGCGCACGGTGCGCGACAACGTCGCCTTCGGCCTGAAAATGCGCGGCATCGGCAAGGCCGAGCGGCACCGGGCCGCCGATGAAATCCTCGCCCTGGTCGGTCTTGAGGGCTTTGCCGAGCGCTGGCCGAATCAACTGTCGGGCGGCATGCAGCAGCGGGTGGAAATCGCCCGGGTGCTGGTCAATCGGCCACGCTTGTTGCTGATGGACGAGCCGTTCGGCGCCCTCGATGCCTTGACCCGCCTGAACATGCAGGAGCTGTTGCTGGACATCTGGACGCGGATTCGCACCACCGTGGTGTTCGTCACCCATGACATCGACGAAGCCTTGTTCCTCGCCGATCGCCTGCTGGTCATGAGCCCGCGTCCCGGGCGGATCATCGAAGATCTGCGCCTGGACTTCCCCCGGCCCCGCACCAGCGAACTGGTGACGAGCCACGAATTTTCCCGCTTGAAGCGTCATTGCCTCGAGTTACTGCGTCATGAAGATGGTCGGCAGCTGCCACGCCTGAACCCTCTCGGACTTCCCACAGAAAACCAACTGCCGCGATTTGCCCTATGACCTCACTATTCGATGTAACCGATAACGATGACATTCTCGCCCTGCAACCACGCCTGACCGATGAAGACGCCGGTGTGCGCCGTATCGCGCTGATCGAGCTGGCCGATCTGGAAGAGCCGGATGGCCTGCTGTGGCTGGTCAATCGATTGGCCGAAGACCCGGTCGCCGACGTCCGCGCCGAAGCTGCGCGGTTGCTGGAGGCCTGGGAGGACTTGCCCGTGGTCGAGGCGCTGTGCCAGGCCCTGACCGATCCTGACGACGCCGTGCGGGCCGCCGCGGCGCAAAGCCTCAGCCTGCTCAAGAGCGAAGCGGCGGGTAGGGTGATTCTGCCGTGGACCGGGCATGCCGACATCGGCGTGCGCATTGCCGCGTTCAGGGCTTTACGTGAACTTCGCTTTACCCAGGCGGCTCCGACGGCGTTGTTGGCATTGAACGACGAGGACGCCAACGTTCGGCGTGAAGCGGTCGGTGTGCTGGGCTGGCTCAAGCAGCTCGATGCCTTGCCCGCACTGGCACGCCTGGCCAGTGATGACCCGGACACCGAAGTCCGCCGCGCCGCTACCGGCGCATTGGGCCTGGCCTCTGATGTTCAGGTCCTGCCGGCGTTGCGCCAGGCATTGCAGGACCAGGCCTGGCAAGTGCGTGAGGAAGCCGCCACGACGCTGGGCAAAGTCGGCCACGCCGACGCCGGTCCCGCCTTGATCGACGCCCTGAGCGACGACTACTGGCAAGTTCGCCTGCGCGCCACCCGCAGCCTGGGTCGCCTGCGCTTTACTCCGGCCCTCGAGCCGCTGATCGAAACCCTCGGCCACCGCATCAGCAACCTGCGCAAGGAAGCCGCCCTGGCCCTCGGTGAATTGAACGATAAAGGCGCCATCGCACCGCTGCAGGCCGCGCAGGACGACGGCGACCCGGAAGTGCGCAAGGCCGTGCGCATTGCCCTGAGTCAACTGCAATGAATCCGGTGGCGGTGGGCAATTCCCGCAGCAAGCAACAGCTGCGGTTGAACTGGCCGGATGGCCGCGAGCAATTGTTGAGTCATGCCGAACTGCGGCGGCAATGCCCATGTTCGCAATGCCGGGCGTTTCGGCTGCGGGGGATGACGCCGCTGGTCGATGAGCGTGTGCGTGTGATCGAGTTGAACGCCCAAGGCTACGGCCTGCAGCTGGTGTTCAGTGACGGGCATGACCGCGGGATCTACCCGTGGAATTATCTGGCGGGACTTGGACTCGAAACGACGCATAACTAATGTGGGAGCGAGCCTGCTCGCGAAGGCGGTATATCAGACAAATTAATGTCGAATGTGCTGCCGCTTTCGCGAGCAGGCTCGCTCCCACAGAGTGTTAGTGGTGGTCAGAAAGACTTGCTGGCACTCGCCACCACAGTCGCGCTGCACACATCATCAAACCCCCAGTTGCTGGTGCACTGGCTCTTCGACAGATCGGTGTCGATGTAGCTCAGCCCCAGCATCACACCGGCCAGTTCATGGGTCAGCTTGACCTCCCATTCGCGGTACGAATCCTCGGCCTTGCCCGAACGCGTGTACAGGTGCGGGTCCTTGAAGTCCATCATGCCGTAGCGCAGTTTCAAGCCAAGGTCATAGGGCAATTCGGTCTCGTAACCGACATAGCTGTAGAGCGAATTCTGCTTGCTGTCGATGCCCGGTGCATCAGCGGAGTAGTAGGCGGCGAGTTTTACGCCATGGACGCTGAGAATGCCGTAGGCCTCACTCTGGTTGAACTGGCTCTCCCTCGGGTACGTGTATTTGAGATAGCCGACATCAAGGCTGACCGCGTCGGTGGCCTGCCACAGCCAACCGGCGTAGTAGTCGATTTCCTGGCGGGTTTTCAGGCCGCCGCCATAGTCGACGTTGGAACTCCAGGCGCCCAGGTACAGGCCGCTGGTATGGGCGAGGGTCATGGCGCCTTGCAGGGCCGGGTCGTTCTGGGTCTGGGAGATGCCGCGGGTGCGATAGTCGCTGGCCAGGGTCACGTCCAGCAGCAGGGCGAAGTCATCGTTCAAGGGGACGGCCTGGCTGCTCAAGGGCAGCAAACTCAAGGCACCGAGGGCGAGCAGGGTGGAAGCTTTCATGGGGTGTTTCCCGTTATTGTGATTGTTATGGGCAGGGCTGTTGTGGGTGTACGGCAGGCAAAGCTGCGCCGGGCCTCGTGTCGAAACGCGAGGCATGGCGGCGGGTGAGTTGATTTTTCTTAGAGGGTAGCGGCGTAGACCTGGCGACCGGCGAACCAGGTCTGCAGCACTTGAGTATCGTGCAGGGCCTTGATGTCGACGCTGAACACGTCACGGTCGAGCACGATGAAATCCGCTTGCTTGCCGGCACTCAACGAGCCGATCTGTTGGTCCAGGCCAATGGTCCGGGCGGCATTGAGGGTGTAGGCGTAGAACATGGTTTCGCGGTCAAGACGCTCATCGGCATTGAGTGCCCCCAGCGGACCGTCACGGGTGATGGCCTGGGCCATGGCATTCCACGGGTTGGGCGAGGACACCGGCCAGTCGCTGGCCCCGGCGATGGTCGCGCCCTGCTTGAGCAGCGAGTGCGCCGGGTACTGGTAACGGAAGGCCAGGGCGCTGACGTAAGGCTTGATCATGTCCGTGGTGTAGTCGTCGGCGCTGGCCCAGAGCAGTTGCATCGAGGCGATGACGTCGAGCGGCTTGAACCGGGCGAACTCTTTCGGGTTGACCATCTGCAGGTGGGTGATGGAGTGGGCTACGCCGCTCTGGCGGTCCTTGCGCGCCTGTTCGATACCATTCAATGACTCGCGCACCGCACGGTCGCCGATGGCATGAATGTGCACCCGCCAGCCCCGTTGATCGATGGCGCTGACCAGTTCGCCGAAACGCTTCGGATCGATCAACAGTTCGCCCTGTTTGTGCGAGTTGCTGTAAGGGTCGATCATCGCTGCGCTCTGCGCCGGGTATTCGATCACGCCGTCGGCGAAGATCTTGACGCCCGGCAAGGTCAGGTTGGGGACGTCCTGAAACTGCTGTCGGACTTTGTCGAGCGTATCGAGATCGGCCGGTACGCTTTTCGAATTGGCCACCAGCAGTGCGGCGACGTGGGCGGTCATGCCACCGCTTTGCGACAGCGCCTTGTACACCGGCAGCACGCCGACGGTTTTCTCCGTGGGCTTGAGGGCGAACACCGGCTGGCCCGGCGCGGCGTTGGCGGCGGGGTCCATCCACGCGGTGATGCCGAGGCTGTTGTTGTAGCTCACCGCGGTTTGCGCCGCCTTGAGCATGTCGGCGGCGCTCGGCGCCGGCATTTTCGAGGCAACCCGGTCCCAGCCGGCGTCCACCAGAAACCCGTTGGGATTGCCGTCCTTCAGCTTGCCAATGGTGCCGTCTTCAGCCGCCGGCAAAGACTTGATCAGCGCGGCGTCGACACCGGCGCGCTTGAGCATCACGTCGTTGGCCCAAGCCGTGTGGTGGTCGCTGCCGGTAAAGACGACGGGCACACTGGCCCATTCGCCGCTGTTGAATGTCTTGCCCAAGGCTTCGGACTGCGCCCAGTAGGCCGAACTCATGCCGGCCACGCTGAGTACATCGCCGTGCTTCGCCTTGCCGTCGTCACGCCAGGCGCGCAGGCGTTTTTCCAGCTCATCGAGGTCGACCACCTCGTCTTCCATGTTCGCCGAGACCCTTTCCAGGCCACCGAAAATGGCGTGGGAGTGGCTGTCGATCAGGCCGGGCATGAGGGTCTTGCCGCCCAGGTCGATGACTCGGGTTCCGGCCTCGATCAACGCCTTGATCTGTGCATCGCTGCCGACTTGCAGCACTTTGCCGTCCTGTACCGCCAGGGCCTGAACCTTGGGCTGGCTGCGGTCTGCGGTGAAGATCTTGCCGTTGAACAGCACCAGATCAGTGGCCGCCATGGCTTCCAGTGAGGAAAAACTCACAGCGGCCATCAACAGATTCGGGATGAATTTTTTCATTGAATGTTTCCTTGTTATTGCGTCTGATGGCCAGATTAGTGGCTTGCTGCGCCCGGCAGAACGCCTCGCTCATGAAAAACGTTTTTGCCTGAATGGAAAAAATATGGACAAGTTGGGTGCGCTGAAAATGTTTGTGGTCACGGCGCAACTGGGCAGTTTCAGTCGCGCTGCCGAGCAATTGGGGAAAACTCCGTCGGCCCTGACCAAAGCGGTCAATCATCTGGAGGCGGAACTGGGTACGCGCCTGTTCGAGCGCAGTACCCGGCGGATTTCGCTGACGGAAGCGGGGCGGCTCTATCTGGACACCGCGCGTCAGGTCTTGCAGCGGCTGGACGAGGCCGGCGAGGAAATCGAGCAGTTGCAACACGGCCTGCGCGGCAGCCTGAAAATCACCGCGCCGCTGGCCTATGGTCAGGCGTTTCTCGATCAGGTGTGTGGCGGCTTTCTTGAGCTATACCCGCAGATCAACCTGCAAGTGGACCTGTGCGATGACTTCGTCAATCTGCTGGACAGCGGCTACGACCTGGCTTTGCGCGAAGGCCATGACGACTTGCCGGGGCTGATCGCCCGTGTGGTCGGCAGCAATCGCCTGGCGCTGTGTGGCAGCCCCGAGTACCTGGCGCGCAAGGGGCTGCCGGTCACCCCGCAGACTCTCGATGAGCATGAGTGGTTGCTGTACCGCCATCCGTTGCTCAGCCGCGAGTTCTGGTGGGCCGAGCGCGACGGCCAGCGCCTGAGTTTGCCGCAGCCCCGGTCGCCGCGCTTGCGCAGCGACAATTACGACTTGTTGCTGGCCAATGCCCTGGCCGGGCGCGGCTTGCTGCACACACCGTTGTGGAGTGCCGCGCCGTATCTGGCCGACGGGCGACTGGTGCGGGTGATGGCTGACTACGACATCGATCCGGACACCTTCGGCCCTTACATCCTGGCGGTGTACCCCAGCCATCGACGGGCCACGGCCAAGGTGCTGGCGTTTATCGATTACATCGCAGGGTTTCTGGCGTCCCGCGGTTTGGGTTTGGCCACGGGTTTGCCTACAGGCGCGTGACCTGTGGGAGCGGGCTTGCCCGCGATGAGGCCATCACAGTCAACATTTTCGTTGAATGTCAGTCCGCTATCGCGAGCAAGCTCGCTCCCACAGGGATTTAGGTTGCTCGCGGATTCTGCTATCCCCGCAGTTCCTACAAACAGCATCAACGGTGCTTGTAAGAAAAATCGCAAAAGAGTACAAATGTACTCCATGACGACATTAACTCCCCGCCGTACCGCCATCCTGACCTTTATTCGCGAGCGCATCGCCGAGCACGGTCAGTCCCCGAGCCTCGCCGAGATCAGCGAGGCGTTCGGTTTTGCCTCCCGCAGCGTGGCGCGCAAGCATGTGCTGGCGCTCACCGAAGCCGGGTTTATCGAAGTCAACCCGCACCAGGCCCGGGGCATTCGATTGCTCGGGCAACCCCCGCGCCCCGAGCTGCTGGACATCCCGGTACTCGGTCGGGTGGCGGCGGGTGCGCCGATCGGGGCCGATGCCGAAGTCCATAGCCGATTGCTGCTCGACCCGGCGATGTTCTCCCGCACGCCGGACTACATGCTGCGGGTTCGCGGCGACTCGATGATCGAGGACGGCATTCTCGACGGTGACCTGGTGGGTGTGCACCGCAACCCCGAGGCGCTCAACGGCCAGATCGTCGTGGCGCGGCTCGACGGCGAAGTCACCATCAAGCGCTTTGAACGGGTCGGCGACCGGGTTCGCCTGTTGCCGCGCAACCCGGCCTATGAGCCGATCATCGTCGAGGCCGACCGGGACCTGGCCATCGAAGGTGTGTTCTGCGGCCTGGTGAGGCAAGGCTGATGAGTGCCGTCGTTGCGCTGGATACGCTGTTCAATGGTGGCCAGGTCTGGAAGGGCCGGCCTGCGCCGCCGGCCGCCAGCCCGCAACCCACCGGCCATGCCGCGCTGGATGCGGCGCTGCCCACGGGTGGCTGGCCGGAAGCGGCATTGACCGAGATCCTTCTGGCCGGGCAGGGCGTGGGCGAGTTGCAACTGGTGTGGCCGGCGCTGGCGCGGCTGTCGGCGATGGGCGAGCGGATCGTGCTGGTGGCACCGCCTTACGTGCCGTACCCCCAGGCCTGGCAGAACGCCGGGGTCGATCTGCGTCAATTGTCGATCATCCAGGCCAGCGAGCGCGACGCGTTGTGGGCGGCGGAACAATGCCTGCGTTCGGGCAGTTGCGGCGCGGTGCTGTGCTGGCCGCACAAGGCCGACGATCGCGCCTTGCGCCGTTTGCAGGTGGCGGCGGAAACCGGCCAGACCCTGGCCTTCGCCTATCGCTCGCTCAACGAAGCGGTCAACCCCTCGCCAGCGGCCCTGCGCATCGCCATCGATGCCAGGCCTGCGCAATTGCGCGTGCTCAAGTGCCGGGGCGGTCTGGCCCGTTCGGCGCCGATTGCCTTCCCCGTGGGGCATTGAGGTTGCCATGCGCTGGGTCTGCATTTTGTTCCCGCAATTGGCGCTGGACGCGGTACTGCGTCAGCGCGCCGATCCCGATGAGCCGCTGGCGCTGCTGACTGGCCCGGCCCAGCGCCGGGTGCTGCAAGCGGTCAACGGCCCCGCGCGAGCCCTTGGCCTGCGTCCCGGCCAGTCCATGAGCGCTGCCCAGGCCTTGAGCAAGAGCTTCGCCACGGCCGAGTACGATGTTGCCGACATCGAGCACTGGCAGCAGTTTCTGGCCGCCTGGGCCTATCGGTTCAGTTCGCAGGTCAGCGTGCATTACCCGCGGGCGCTGGTGTTTGAAATAGAATCCAGCCTGGGCCTGTTCGGTGCCTGGCCACAATTCGAGGCGCGCTTGCGCAGGGAACTCGGCGAACTGGGCTTTCGTCACCGCATTGTCGCGGCACCCAACCCGGTGGCGGCGCGGATGCTGGCCAACGCTTATGACGGCCTGGTGGTGCCTGACGAGCAAGCCTTGCAGCACCATCTGGGGCAATTACCCGTCGACCGCATCGGCCTGGAGACCCGCGTGGCCACGGCGTTATCGCGCATGGGCTTGCGCACCTTGAGTCAGGTGCAGGCGTTGCCTCGGCAGAGCCTGGCCCGGCGTTTCGAGGCCCAGGTGCTCAAGCATCTGGACACCTTGCTCGGGTTGCGGCGGCTGGCGCTGGCGTTCTATCTGCCGCCGGATCGCTTCGATGTGCGCATCGAGCTCAACTTCGATGTGCAATCCCATCAGGCCCTGCTGTTTCCGTTACGCCGCCTGACCGGCGATCTGTCGGCGTTCCTGTGTGGACGGGATAGCGGTGTGCAGCGTTTCGACCTGCACCTGGAACATGCGGGGCTGCCGGACACCCTGATCAAGGTCGGCCTGCTCAGTGCCGAGCGCGACCCGGCGATGCTCTTCGAACTGGCCCGGGGGCGGCTGGAGCAGGTTCAGGTCGAAGCGCCGGTGCGTGGGTTTCGCCTGTGCGCCGAAGACCTGCCGACCTTCGTGCCGCAGTTTCAGGAACTGTTCGACGACCGCCCGCAGCAGTCCTTGCCTTGGGAGCAACTGCGCGAACGCCTGCGTGCACGGCTGGGGGATGATGCCGTGCACGGCCTGCGCTTTCAGGCCGATCACCGTCCCGAGTGCGCGTGGCAGGCCAGTGCCGACAGTCAGCCCGGCGCGCGATTCCCGACCGTGAGGCGCCCCGGTTGGCTGCTCACGGAACCGCTGGCGGTGCACGAAGGCTCCACGCGCATCCTCATGGGACCGGAGCGCATCGAGTCCGGTTGGTGGGACGGCGACGACGTGCGTCGCGATTATTACCTGATCGAAACCCGTGCCGGCCAGCAAGGCTGGGCGTATCGAGCGGTCGGCGAGGACGGGCCGCTGTGGCTGCAAGGGTGGTTCGCATGAGCGCCGGGTATGCCGAACTGCACTGCCTGTCGAACTTCAGTTTCCAGCGCGGTGCCTCCAGTGCCCTTGAACTGTTTCAACGGGCAAAAAAGCAGGGCTACCAGGCGCTGGCGATCACCGATGAATGCACCCTGGCCGGTATCGTCCGCGCCTGGCAAGCGGCGAAGTCCGTTGAACTGCCGTTGATCATCGGCAGCGAGATCCGCATCGACAACGGTCCGAAACTGGTGCTGCTGGTGGAGAACCTCGAGGGTTATCAGACCCTGTGCCGACTGATCACCCGCGCCCGCCGCCGTACGCAGAAAGGCCAGTACCAAATCCTGCGGGATGACTTCAGCGAGCCACTGCCGGGGTTGCTGGCGTTGTGGGTGCCGGACGCGGTGGATGACTTCGAGCAGGGCCGCTGGCTGAAACAGGTTTTTGCCGAGGGCCTGTGGCTGGCGGTGCAGTTGCATCGCAGTCAGGACGACACCCGACGCTTGAGCGATTTGCTGACCCTGGCCAGGGAACTGCGGATTCCCGCCGTGGCGAGCGGCGATGTGCACATGCACGCCCGAGGGCGCCGTGCCTTGCAGGACACCATGACTGCGATCCGTCATCACCTGCCGGTAGCCGATGCCGGGTTGCGCCTGCACCCCAACGGCGAACGGCATCTGCGCAGTCTCGACATCCTGCGCGAACTCTATCCGCCGGCCTTGCTCGAAGAAACGCAGGTCATTGCCCGGCGCTGCACGTTCGACCTCGGCCAGTTGCGTTATCAGTATCCCCGGGAGCTGGTGCCTGACGGGCACTCGGCCACCTCCTGGCTGCGTCATTTGACCGAACAGGGCACTGCCTGGCGCTGGCCGAAAGGTCCGCAAGACAAGGTGCTCAAGCAGATCGACAAGGAACTGGAGCTGATCGCCGAACTGGGCTACGAAAGCTACTTCCTGACGGTCCACGACATCGTCCGCTTCGCCCGTGAACAACAGATTCTTTGCCAGGGACGCGGCTCTGCGGCCAACTCGGCGGTGTGTTTTGCCCTGGGTATCACTGAAATCGATCCGGATCGCACCACGCTGCTGTTCGAGCGCTTTCTCTCCAAAGAGCGCAACGAGCCGCCGGACATCGACGTCGATTTCGAACACGAACGGCGCGAGGAGGTCTTGCAGTACGTGTTTCAGCGTTATGGCCGGGCCCGGGCTGCGCTGACCGCCGTGGTCAGCACCTATCATGCGGCCGGCGCAGTGCGCGACGTGGCCAAGGCGCTGGGCCTGCCGCCGGACCAGATCAATGCGTTGGCCGATTGTTGCGGTCACTGGAGCGACGAAACCCCGCCCGTGGCGCGTTTGCTCGAGGGCGGATTCGACCCTGAAAGCCCGGTGCTGCGCCGGGTGCTCAGCCTCACGGGGCAATTGATCGGTTTCCCCCGGCACCTGTCCCAGCACCCCGGTGGCTTCGTGATTTCCGAGCAACCCCTGGACAGCCTGGTGCCGGTGGAAAACGCGGCCATGGCCGAGCGCACCATCATTCAGTGGGACAAGGACGATCTCGATGCGGTCGGCCTGCTCAAGGTCGATATCCTCGCCTTGGGCATGCTCAGCGCCATCCGTCGCTGCCTCGACCTGTTGCGCAGGCATCGTCACCTGGACCTGAGCCTGGCGACGATCCCGTCTGAAGACGCGGCCACTTACGAAATGATCGGCCGCGCCGACACCATCGGCGTGTTCCAGATCGAATCCCGCGCGCAGATGTCGATGCTGCCCAGGCTCAAACCGGTGAATTTCTACGACCTGGTGATCGAGGTCGCGATCGTGCGGCCGGGACCGATTCAGGGTGGCATGGTCCACCCGTACCTGCGTCGGCGAAACAAGGAAGAACCCGAGGTGTATCCGTCGCCGGAACTCAAAGTGGTGCTGGAACGCACCCTGGGCGTCCCCCTGTTCCAGGAGCAGGTGATGCAGATCGCCATCGTCGCCGCCGACTACAGCCCTGGCGAAGCCGATCAGTTGCGCCGTTCCATGGCGGCCTGGAAACGTCATGGCGGGCTCGAACCGCACAAGGATCGGCTGGCCGCCGGCATGAAGAAAAACGGCTACACCGCCGAATTCGCCGCGCAGATCTTCGAACAGATCAAGGGGTTCGGCAGTTACGGTTTTCCCGAATCCCACGCCGCCAGTTTTGCCTTGCTGACCTACGCCAGTTGCTGGTTGAAATGCCACGAACCGGCCGCCTTCGCCTGTGCGCTGATCAACAGTTGGCCCATGGGCTTCTACAGCCCGGACCAGATCCTGCAGGACGCACGGCGCCATCATTTGCAGATCCGCCCGGTGGACGTGCGGGCCAGCGACTGGGATTGCAGCCTGGAACCGATTGCCGGCGCACAACCGGCAATTCGCATAGGCTTGCGGATGATCAAGGGCTTTCGCGAGGACGATGCCCGGCGTATCGAAGCGGCGCGGTCCAGGGGCGCCTTTGCCGACATCGCCGACCTTGGCGAGCGGGCGCGACTCGATGCCCGCGCCCAGGAGCAACTGGCCGATGCCGGTGCGTTGGGCGGTCTGGCCGGTGATCGCCATCGGGCGCGCTGGGAAGTGGCGGGGGTGCAGAAACAGCTCGGTCTGTTCGCCGGTTTGCCCAGTCAGGAGGAGGGGACGGTGGCGCTGCCAAAACCCACGGTCGGCGAGGACTTGCAGGCCGATTACAACAGTCTCGGCACCACCCTCGGGCCGCATCCGCTGGCCTTGCTGCGCGGTGAATTGAAAGCCCGGCGTTGCCGCAGCTCGAAGGAACTGCTGGACGTCGAACATGGCCGGCCGGTGAGCATCGCCGGGCTGGTCACCGGTCGGCAACGGCCGGCCACCGCCAGTGGCGTGACCTTCGTCACTCTGGAAGACGAGTTCGGCAACGTCAACGTGGTGGTCTGGCGCGACCTGGCCGAGCGGCAACGCAAGGTGCTGGTCGGCTCGCAGTTGCTCAAGGTTGATGGGCGTTGGGAAAGGGAGGGCGAGGTGCGGCATCTGATTGCCGGGCGCTTGAGTGATTTGAGCCCACTGCTGGACGGCATCACCGTGCGCAGCCGGGATTTTCATTGATCCCGCAATCAGTGTGGGAGCGAGCCTGCTCGCGAAGGGGTCGGCACATTCAGCATTGATGTCAACTGACAGACCGCCTTCGCGAGCAGGCTCGCTCCCACAGGTATTGTGCAACCGCGGACTATTTACCCACCGGCCAAAACCGCTCCCCACCGTGCGCAGCCGGGATTTTTCATTGATCCCGCAATCAGTGTGGGAGCGAGCCTGCTCGCGAAGGGGCCGGCACATTCAGCATTGATGTCAACTGACAGACCGCCTTCGCGAGCAGGCTCGCTCCCACAGGTATTGTGCAACCGCGGACTATTTACCCACCGGCCAAAACCGCTCCCCACCGTGCGCAGCCGGGA
>NZ_FYED01000007.1 GCF_900187565.1 Pseudomonas sp. Irchel 3A7
GTAGGAACGGCGTTGTGGCTGCATGAAAGACCCGCTTAAAAGGCTAGAAATGGTGTCCACTTAAATTTAAGTGCACACCATGTCCTGCCTTTTCAGGGCGGGCTAGATGACTTTGCCGGACGCATACGTTTTTTGGTACCGTGGGCCACGCGCAAATAAAGCTCGATTTCCCGGCGCATCTCAGCCGCTGATGGATGCGGTCCATTGAACCAACTCACAGGGTACTTTCCCGCTGAATCGCAACAAGCTCGTCAAGGGCTGCCCGAGTACGAGCAACCAGTTCTAAATCCTCTCGCGTATGCGAGAGACGCGCTGAATCCGCCCTCCGAATGATCTGATCCATCAGTTCCACTTCTTCGTAAAGCGATTGAACCGTCGGAAGCTCCGCCATTTGCGCTGGTGACTGAGTGTTGAGCCGTTGAATCGCGAGCGACACCATTGCAGCGCACCGCTCGTGCACTTGCCGGTTATTCGCCGTGTAGGTCCGGAACCCATCGAATAACGCCGTTTCGACGGACTTACGCTGACGGAGGCTAAGCTCCGTCAGCGCATGCTGGCGTGCTACGAAACATTGGTCGTCGCGATGGGCCGCACTAGCGACAATTACAGGAGAATGCGTTGCTACAACAATCGAGCAACCTAGGCGTGTGCCAACTATTTCGAGCATCGCGGGAATGGCACGCTGCCAACTCACATGAAGGCTCAGTTCTGGCTCATCAAGGAGTATCACCGTGCCCCTGGCACCATAGGTCGTCAGTTTGAGCGCTAAAGTCAGCAACTGCTGCTCACCTGAGCTCAACTCTCCAAAAGTCGTAATTGAGTTTTGAGACTCCTGTCTCATAAGACCCAACACGTACTTGTTCGGGTCCGCGTACTGAAAAATTTGCAGGTTCTCTTCTGCGTTCTCGGTGAGCTGCTGCAGATCGGCATAACGATCTCTCTCATTAAACGAGTTCTTGAGATCGACTGGAACAAGATATCTACGCTCGCCGAAGCCGAGTTGCCTCACAACGGCGCTAAAAATGCCAAGCCTTGTGGCACTTACGTGGACCTCGCGAACCATCCGATCTATCTCCGCGGATGTGCGACCTAGAGAAATCCCAAGTTCCGACGTGCGCGCTCCGACGTAGACATATGACTGCCCCTCGCTCTTCGGGGGCTTGAAAGTAAATCTGTCGGTCAGTCCGAATGAGATACCCACGACACGACGTTCCTGCTGCACAAGGCGATCTGCCAGATCTCCAAGCAGCATGCTTTTCCCCTCGCCATTGTTGCCAATAATGTATATGCACGAGCTCCGCTCCTGCCTGCGCAATAGGATCTCCATAACGGGCTCGCAGTTAAGAAGCGGCATTGCTCCTCTTCGGTTTTGGGATTTCTTCACATAGGCAGACGCAACGAGCTTGTATCCGCTGGCTTCGAGCTCGTCGGCTTGCACCCGTCGACAGATACCTTCCAAGTCCCTGTATCCGTCTTTGAAGTAGGCTTTCAGCATTGTTTCCGCATCTTCTGAAGTGGGTCGACCGTGCCTCACGGAAGCATCGGAAGGCCAGCCTACGTGTCTACGGAGCGATGCAATTGCTGCTACAAACGCCATCAAACTATCGACGTCTCGAAGCTCACCTCTTCCAACCAATCCTTTGGTGTCCAGCATCAACACCTCGTCCCTGTTGAATGACTCCTCTGATAAAAGCCAGGCAGAAACTTCCTTGCGTGATTTATCACCACGTGCCGATGGCAAATCGATTACCGCGAGGAGTTGCCCAGTTCTAACAAGGTGCCCTCTCAATTCTTTGCGCCATCCGCTGGCTGAGCGGTCTGCACCGGGGACTACGATCAGGCACGCCCCGAGAATCGGAAGCTCCTGAAGTAGGTAATCCAAAGCGTTAAGAGAGGTTTGGTGATCAGTTCTCTTATCAGAATTCGGGCGTTGCCCCGACGTCTTTCGATGAGGTTGATCGACCAACAAAAAACGGCGGGCAACGAACGATGAAAGATATTCTTCGCGTGGTCGATCCGACACTTTGATATCGTGCAGATAGAGTCGTAGGCAAACGAACAAATTTAGTCGGGCCAGCACACCAATGCGCGCGGAAGTCGCTACATCGAGAATGGAACGCCTCAATACGGCAAATTCGCCCGTGGTCGTGAAATATTCCGAACTATCGAGAAAGGGTGCAGAAAGATGCGCTGCCAGTGCGGCTGCAGAGTCACCACTTCGGTAGGTAATCGCCGTTAGCCTACTGACGACGCGATGAAACACCTCGTCGAAGCAACTGAGCAGAAAATCTTGCCTTGAACTCCAAGGTTTCTGAAGACTATCGAGTAGATCGACGATGGTTCGAAACTCATCGCAGGATCCGATCTCAGGTGAGGTGTCCACTCGGTCGGAAATACGTAGGTCTTCGACCATCGCATCCAACGCTCTCACCCACTTGCTGCGAAAGAAATCTTTATCCCTCTGCGCCTCCAAAGAACGCAAAGTGTCCAAAGCTTCCCGCATGGGACGATTCAGCCTCAACCCAGGCAACTCCGCCGCGCAAACCAAGCCCAGCACCATCAGAGCAAATTGCTCAAACTCCCCATCTCTGAGGCTGGAAGGGGCACGCCGCGAACGCAGAGCTTCCCAAAATTTGGCCGTTAATACGGCCCGCTCATCAATCATTTTGAATCCCTTTAAAATGCTGGCGCGTTCCCGTGGGGCGGGTGTTGCTTAAACAAGGCAACGTTTACGAAGAAGTGGATTCCGCGGGGGGGATGGCTGATTTTCCCATAGCAGTGTCAATCATAAAACGCATGCCAAGTAATACCTGGGCCGACAACTCTGGATTGGCTTTCGCAGTCGCGCGCGCTCGATGTTCTCCTGACGCAAATTATCAAAGCTGAGCTATCCACTCAGGGAGCAGCTCATCTAGCCGTGAAGGATACCATCAGCCTCATGTTGTGCGGCTAAGGCCACACGGGGCGCATCCGTGCTAAGCAAGTCCCGAGGACGTTTACCTCCAAGCATTCCATTTGACGAAGCAAACCAGAATGCCAGCAACCAACCATCTTTGGTAGGAGTGAGAATTGAGAGTATCTCTTTCAATTCGGGATGAGGTCTGATGCCAAATTGCGTGGAGAATGCATAGCAGGGGAACAGACTACAGCCTTCGTGTTCGACCGAAAAAATTCGATTATCTACTTCCCACTCAACCAGGGCTGGAGCAAGAGTTTCAACGCGAGTTTTGAGATGCTGTGCAAGACGAGTAACAGGCAAGATGTCGCCGCAGCGTAAAATTTCAATCTTTGCTTGAGCAAGCATCTCATGCTCACGAGCGCGATTTCTGTCCCGGAGCTCATCTCTGTCCACTGCCACCACCTCGACTTGAGCTTTTTCCTAATCGTACTCTGCTTGCAGGTCGACGCAACGACGTGATCTCGCTATTCATCTGGTTCGACCTGGCTAGCCATTTAGCATTCGCTCTGACTCACGATGCAGCAGAATCGACCAGCACGCCGGTCTCCACAATCGGTAGAGAACGGACATAAGTGCACATTCACAGTACTAAATGAAGCTTACTCAGTCTGACATTCTCACCGGCACCAATGCGCGTAGACACATCGTTATCTAGGGCACCGCGTCTACCGATTGGCTGGGACACGCGCCTTCACAGGTCGCACGATTAATCTTTGATCTCCGGGTTGTCAGTGTGTATGAGCGACACCTCAGCGTGCAGGATGTCGTAGTGCCAGCTAGGGTTATCGTCACAAATCACTTGCGCAGGAGAATCATCGGAAAAAAAGCCGCCGAAAATGGCGGCGAAAGAGCAAGTGCGCGTATAGAGCTCATTCCACAGCGTGACGACCTGCAGCCATCTAACGGGCTACCTTTGCCACACGGGCACCGAGGTGAAGTCTCCCTGGTATTGCGCTAGTTTTTCGTTCATCGAGTGACTCCCACTGAATGAATTTTTGCAGAAAGTGTAAAGAGTTGCCAATTAAGCAACAGGGTTGGCTGCATGTCGCAACACAGAATGTAATGGCGAATTGGTTGAGTACCCGTGTTTCTCGGATCAATGGGAAACAGGTGTTTATCTGATGAAAACGAGGTTGACATAAAAACTGTCCGACACTCCAAATCACAAAAGCTAAACAAATTCGGATTAACCGTACCTTTGAAGCATTAAGTTCCAACAGCCAGCTTGAAAACTAAAGCAACCAAACCTGCAACGACCTTACTTGATTTCGTTTTGAAACAGAGCAATTGACCAAGATATTTTCCATGAGCCGCCCCCAAAAGACAATCTACCCAAGAGGGCTATTTACATTTAGTCAACTTGAATTACGCCGCTTGTCATTTGTTGCACGCTATAAACTTGCTCACACTTACAAAAGGTTCTACATGTTTGACATAGTTCAATTTCCAGTTTTCGCATTAGCGATCGTCGCACTCAACTTAACTCCAGGCCCCGACATTGCTTACATAGTCGGCCAGACTGTAGTCCACGGGCGCCGTGCCGGGATTCTGTCGGTCTTGGGAATTTCTTTAGGCGGGTGCGTGCATACGATTCTCTGCGCATTTGGATTAACAACGTTGATTACCGCGTCGCCCTGGGCCTTCACCGCCATCAAGTACGTTGGCGGGGTCTATCTGATCTATCTGGATGGAAAATTACTAATCGACAAAGCTACGAAAAGCAAAAGCGAGGTTTTTATTCCTCGCCTGACAAATAGCGCACTTGTGTTCAGGGGATTTTTAACCAACGCTTCAAATCCAAAGCTCCTCCTTTTTTTCATCACTTTCTTTCCGCAGTTCGTAAGGCCGGACAGCCCTAACAAAACGACTGCATTTATCGTACTGGGTGCAGTTTTTGTGGCACTGGGCTTTGTTCATGACTCGGGTGTTGCTTGGTTAGCAGGCAATGCGCTGAGCGCAGCGAGATTGGGCCGAGTCGGAAAATTCTGGATGAACCGGATAGTGGGCTTGATATTCATTGGACTCGGCGTGCAGTTGGTGCTTAGTTATCATTCATAAGTAGAGGAACCCGATACCCGGAGGCGGAGGCCGACGCGGGCTGACACCGCTCCCGTCTACCTGATATGGGGATAGCAAGTTAAATAAGCGAATCGACCACGCCGCGTAGTCTCCTCTCAAGTTATGGGAATAGTGAGCGATAGCCTGAACAGCGCCTATTTGACTTTAACCAAGCGGGCTCAATGCCACAACTGAAGGCTGCGGAGCTCAGAAATTGCGTGGTAAATCGAGTAGCACCTCGACTTCCGCATTATCTTCGTGCGACTGCAGCCCTCCACATTCATGCAATGGAATGTCACATCAAAATGAAGCTTTACGAAAACATCACGATAGGTAATTTTCTCTTTGCGCTGGGCTACTTAATCCGAGACAAGCAGCCTAGACGTCATCTGGCCGGCTCGATCAACCTACTGCAACAAACCCCCGCTGATGAGCTTCTAGGCGACGTCCTTCTCAAGTTCACTGGCGTAGTGCGCCTCATCGAGTTCAAGGCAGAGGGTGCTGACCTTACGAAAGAGCGCGGCAAACATGCCGCCTTGAAGGTAGCGCTGGAAGAGCTAGGGCTAGTAGGCGTATCAAAGGACATACATTGGTTTGTCGAAACGAAGGCAACCGATCACACCTTGGGACTGAGAACCCTTCCCTATCTCGACGCCTTTCCGAGACCCCGCGGCCCGAAACTGCAGCGGCTTGACGGTTTCATCGATACCCTTGCTCAAGATATCGCAGAACAACGAGTGACCTATACGGGTGATCAGATAAAACAATACATGGCTTGGGTTAGGCACATTAACGCCGGTGGAGGCGAGGTAGGAAGTGGAGGACTGTTACTGGTGGCGGAGCCTGGGGGCTTGGTCCGCTTTGCCCCATTGGAAGACATGCTCGAGTTGAACATGCACGACCGTCACTGGATTAAGGAACGCATGCTTCAAATGGAAAGGGAAACTGAATTCAGGATGAAGCGTGAACAAGAAAAAGAATTGAAGCGCCAGAAATCGCAAACAAAAGGACACAGAATTGGGTAATTCAACGCTTCATGATTTCGATCAGCAGATTCAAGCCCAACTTAACATCGTGACGAAGATTTTGGCCGCCAGTGCCAAAAATCAAGACACGGCCGAAGCCGCGATGCAGGCATTGACCGGCCTGCAGCAGAGCCTCGAAGACGACCTTAATACTCACGCAAAAGCAGTGGCCAATAAGATTGATAATTCCGCCGACGCAATCGCTACCGAGGCCGCCAAACTGCTGCAGGAAAAATTCGTGACTGCGAATCATCAAGCCGTCGCTGCTGCTGAACGTTACGAACGGGCTGGGCGCATGCTGAGCTTAAAGGTATTTGGGGCAATGGTACTGTTTTTGGGATTTATTCTAGGTGCTGCCTGGTTGATGGTGACTCAGGTCATACCGACACCTGGAGAGCTACAAGCCCGGCGCAATGAGCTTGCCTCCATGGAGTTACAAGCTAAGAATCTGGAGCGGCGTGGCGCCCTTCTTGAATGGAGCACCTGCGGCGAAGGTAAGGAAGAAGTCCTCTGCTTTCGAACCAACACGCCGGATGAACGCTGGAACTCTAAAGATAAAACTCAGACCTTTGCTGTTCCTTACAAAGGCCCTCGCAGGTTTTAGTTTTAATATCGGAACTAGGTGAAAATTTATCAAGCTGTGACCAGGTCGAGATTATGCGCCACTTGCTGTTAAAGCGGCGTAGCGCATTCATAGCGCTTGATTGACTCCAGATTAGAGTTAGTAATCTGGGCAATCAGGGATGAATTTTACCTAGCAACTCCTTTTGCACCCTGTTACGAGCCAACTGCTCCAATTTAGGTAATTCATCTGTATTACCAAAATATTTAGAACCAACGACGTCTGCATGTGCCGGATTGCTTTGATAAGCAGTGTCATAAACATTGAACGCGCGGCTATTGCATCCCTTGAAAATAATGTTCCGGACGTCGTCGACGGTGAGGGTCACCACCCCCATGAATGTCTTGCCTTTCTTCTTTGCATCAATTGCAACACACGTGGAAATGACCTGCGCCATTCCACCTTCCGCGACGGCGAGTCGCGTCACCGAAAGCCCTTGTGTAAAAGCTCGATCAAACACTTTATGAGTGACGTTGCCAGCCTTGTCCGAATGATGGGGATGGCTCGCACATGCCGCGATATTCTCCTCATTCTGAACAGGGCTAGGTGAAAATCGGCTGATCGACACATGCTCACAAGTGCAGTTATTAGTGCAACTCAAAACAGCACTGAGGTGTTTTGCTAGTTGATCCACCCGAGGAACCTTTGTAGCAAAAACGGCTAGGCAACTCGGGCACGCAGCTGGTGTAGTCATCCGTGAAAATGCTTCTTCAAGTGTAGACTTAGCTCTTTGTCCAAAAACGTCGATGAGCTCACTCCGTCGGTGAGGAACTCACTTGCTTGGGAAACAAAAAACACATAATTCCCCGCACCATCAAAATCGGCAGAGATGTAGAGATCATCCTTTGCCCATACAACGGCGACCGAACCGTCGCCCCCCATCGCCAGGCTAGGCTCTTCAATGGAAGCGAGTCGGGAGAATGTTAAGAAACTGACAACATCCTTGACCACACGAGGGGATGCCGGCAAGCCTCCACATCCGTCCCAGTTGACTTCCTCATTAGCGAACAATCGGATTCTTTCAAGCGCATAGCTGTAGTCAGGCAGATCAGCCTGCTCTGGTACAGAAGATGTAATTTGCGCATCGCCGTTTGCATTGATATAAGCCAGCAGGCTTTGAATCTCGACAGCATCAGGTGTTTGCTGAGTAATAAAAAGGCTAAACGCACGCGGAGTAGCCACATGCACCTTAGGTAAAAAATGACTCAGCAATGCGCTTTTCAACCCTGCAACGATAAAAAAATCATCAGGGGCTGAATTATAAAAGTGTCCTAGCTGCGAATGCTTGTAAACTTCTTGTTGCCTTTCGAGTAGTTTCCGCCCCGCAGCAACGATGGTATCCATATAGATATTTTGAGAATCTTCACCGGGCCACTTAGGTGCTTGCGACGAAAAGCCGTTATCGCGCCTAAATCCATCCAGAGGTCTTATGAGAGTTGATTGTGCAGTAGTCATACTAATGCCCTTTTATCAGCAAACAACCCCAGCGCGTCACTGATATCATCAGTCAATACCGACGCCAATAAGTCTTTATTAATAGCGTGAAGGTGCTCAAATTTGTCAAACAGCTTTGTGACAGGCAAAGAATCAGAAGCGCGAGTATTAAATTCAAAGCGGTGCAAAGTTCTAATATACAAACTCTCTTCATCATCCTCGAGGGTTTTAGAAACGCTTAGATTGACCAAAAGCTGCCTCATATCTTGATCATCATGCGTCTCAAAATAACCCTCATCGACATGCCAAAGGCCTTGCGCACCGAAGACCCTGCGCGGCAAAGAATCGCATCGATCACTCAACAAGTCACTTAATTGCCCACTAAACTTAGCTAGACCAAAAATGTTCGCGACTTTAATCTCAATCGCCGTAAGAGAAATATCACGCACGATTTCCTCTAGAAAGACACTGCATAGTTTCAATGCAAGCGCACGGGTTACTTCCCATCCGTCGTAACGGGCGTAAACAGTAAAAAACATACCTTCATTATTAATAATAATTTCGGTGTGCTTCAAATCAACGGGACCGTCTTTGTCCTTGTTATCATCGAACATCACTGCAAACAGTTCGGCATCTTCGGAGCCACTCTGCTCATCGTCAGAACCGGGCCCATGAGGTCGAATATCCGAAGTGCTGATTTCAAGCTTTCGCGGGAGCTCGTCTACTAGCTGGTTGCCCAAAGCAGAGAGCCTGGCCATTGACCGGCCATCCAGCGGCGTCGCCCACTCAAAACCGAGGCTCAAACGCTCCACAGCATGGATTAATCCATGAGGGAGTTCGCGCACTACGGTATTAGATTTTTTCAGGGACATTGGCGTCTTTGATCCATGGTCTTGTGAATCCGTTCACTTCGCCCCTACGGACACTGTTGGGGCATTTGTCATGACCAGCACAAGAGCTGGGCCTCAACCTACGACGCTTGGCAGCTTCAATGGTTCGCTTCCTGCACCGCAGTATAGACAGATCCTTGAGCTCTTCTTGGTCGTCACTACCTAAAGACGTTTCATTCTTTTAGGCGCTTGAGGCTCGCTCCGCAATTTAAATTCAGCACTAGAATAATGGCAAAATGCCATACATCCAAATAAATTGCCGCTAGCGTACGATTTCATCTGAGACCTGTAAATAGCGGATAGCATGTCCCCCTTATCTCACGCTTGGCTAAAAGGCGCACAGGTTTCTCTCATCGCGGGTACTGCAACTGTAGCTAAGCGTTACGAGATCGAAGTGCCTCTTCCATCCCATCAAGGATGCTCCTAATCAACTGCTCGCATTCGGGCCATTCGCCAACCAACCGCTCGACCCGGAGTGACAAGCTCGCGACCGGCTCAACCGACAGATCAACGTCCACCGTAACGCTTAAAAATTTGCATATTTTTTGCACATTCTTACTCAGGCGAGCCGTATCCCCCCTCTCAATCCGGGAAATTTGTGTGTAGTGCACGCCAATTTGCTCACCCACTTGCTTGAGGGTAAATCCACGGTCTTTGCGAGCCTTCATTATCCGACGGCCGAGCAGGTTTAGGTTCATTTGAGAGTTGAATCGAGTGCTCATAATGTGCAAAATATTTGCACATTATTTTACGAAAGGCGAGTACGTATGGCGGTCTATGTCGATGCAGAAGGAATCCGCTGGCGTGGACGCGAATGGTCCCACTTGGTGGCTGATTCGCTGGATGAACTCCATACATTCGCTGCTCAGCTGGGGTTGCAACGTCGCTGGTTCCAATCCAAGAGCCTATACCCGCATTACGATGTAACGGCATCGGTCAGAGCGCGCGCGCTTTCAATGGGTGCTTTGGGTGCGGATAGGGAGACAATTGTCGGTTGCGCAAAAAGGATGCGATCCGAGATGATTCAGATATACCAAAATGCCATTAATGGCGCTGAGTCATCCAAGAAAGGGATTTTGCATGTCCAAGCCCACTCCCCAAGCTATGGCGCTATCAGTTCCTGAATACAGCCTGAAAGCAGGTGGAACCAACCGATTTCAGACCACCCCTGAAGGCTTTCAAAGTCTTAAATTCGGGTATTTCGGTGAAATCGGGGGATTGCTGTCAGCCTTCAAAAAAGTTGGACGCGACCAACTTGCCGCTACAGTCAGTGAACTAGCGGCAGAAGAACTGGGTGACGCCCTGTGGTACCTGATCAATCTCGCAGCGTCTGCCGGGGTTGAACACAATCATATTGGGGAGCGCTGCATTGCTGCGTTACGTACGCGCTTCGACGAGAGCGAGCAGGACCCCGTGATCCCGGTGACGTTCCGGCACATCGACAGCTTGATTGAGGTGAGAAGAACCCCAGGATCTATCAATCGATCGGCTCAGTTGGGGATCTTGGCTAACGCCGCTGGGATTATCGCGGTCACCAGCCAAGCTCAATACATGGCCCTCTCGCACCAAGCCCGATGCGATCATTTTGGCACTCAGCTTGCTGAACTGGCCCTGACATGCGCCAGTTTCGATCTACGATTTGAGGATGTAGCGCGGTCCAACTTGGAAAAGATCCACAGCCGATGGCCCGGAGAGAATGCGCGTTACCCCGAAGCATTTGATGAACACTCCCCTGAGCACGAGCAATTTCCCCGCCAGATAGCAATGGACTTTATCGAGCGAGGCACGCCCAAGGATGGATATGTCGTTCAAAGCCTGCGAGGCGTTTATATCGGTGATCGCCTGACAGACAACAGCAACGAACCTGATGACTATCGCTTCCATGACGTTTTCCATCTGGCTTACGTCGCGTTTCTCGGCTGGTCACCCGTGCTTCGGGCCTTGTTCAAGCGCAAAAGAAAATCCGATGCGAAAAAGGATGAAAATGAGGATGGCGCCCGCGCCATGATCATCGAAGAAGGCATTGCCACCTGGATCTTCAATCACGCCAAGGGGCAACAGTTCTACGTAGATGCCAGGGTCGGAAGCCTGGACTATGGCGTACTCAAGCAGATCCAAAGCATGGTTGCAGGTTATGAAGTGGACAAATGTGAGCTGTGGCAGTGGGAAAAGGCGATACTGACCGGATTTGATATCTTCCGTAAGCTGCAAGAGCACCGCGGCGGCACCGTGACCGTCGATATGGTGCAGCACACCATGAGTTTTGAACCCTTCACGAAGAAATGAGCAGCAATGAACCCAACAGCCTTTGTGAATGCACTGTCTGCCTTAAGGCTCGATAACGTGTTCAATCCCTACGCCGACACGTGCCCGATTCATGACCGGACCGATGCTGTGGCTTCACGTCGCCGTAATCTTCGAGGCTACCTGAAGGCAGCGACCGAAATTGGTGTCGACACGATTTGGATGGGGCGAGATCTGGGCTATCGGGGGGGCCGGCGAACCGGCCTGGCACTGACCGATGAATTTCATTTGCCAGAGATGACACAAAGATACCCAGGCTCCAATTTCAAGCAAGCAACGATCGGGCCTGCGCTTGCCGAACGCACCGCCTCTGAAATTTGGTCAGTGTTGCGATCCGTGGACCTGCCACCGCTGCTATGGAACGTTTTCCCGTTTCATCCCCACGAGCCTGGCAATCCATTCACCAATCGCAAATTCACCGCTCGCGAACTGCAACAAGTCGACGAACTCAATAGGATGCTGATCAAGTGGCTGAAGGTGCGCAGAGTCGTAGCGATTGGGCAGGACGCGTTCAATTATGCGAGCCGATTCGATGTAGAAGTGATTGCCATCCGCCATCCGAGCTACGGTGGAATCAAGGACTTTCGTGACGGGATGAGCACGCTCTACAACATCCCTCTCGAATCGCTGAACGCAAAAAGACAAGCTTCGTTGTTCTGACTACCCAGGAAAATCCTCAAGCATTTTCTTGGTTTGCTGAGGCCCGCCCAAACTCCCCATATCAAGATAAGCGTGCGTGGCGACGCAGGTAAGCACCCCGCACTCAAACTCTGTTTCCGCACCAACAAACCTATGCAGGTTGCTCAGGCCAATCAGATTGCCCAATGCTCGCTGCCCGTACCAATGCGAACGATACACTGCAGTGAGGTCGAGCTTTCCTGCCGTCACTTTGAAACTCAAGTGACTGAGGCACGGCATATTCAGTGCTTTGTTACGATCGACCCCCGGATCGTACAGAGGCAACTCACAACCGAATCCATCGGTGTTGTCGGCGATATCGTACTCTGGATCGATTACCCCCAATTCATAAGCCGCCTGATAGCAGCGGCCGACCTTGGAAGCCTGCAGCTTGCGAATGATCACCTCGAGTGGATTGAACACGGTCTTGCCGTCACGGGCGACCCTGCGCATCATCCGCAATGCGTACGTGCCCCAGGTGCCATGCTTTTTTGCCCTTGCCATTACATCCAAATATCGGGCATAAAACTCAGGTCGACCGTCACGCTTATAGAGCCCATTTGGAAAAATGGTTCCGGCAACGGTATCCACGCTCAAACCCGGCGTGCTCTGGCGTAGAGCTGTATCTACTGCCTTGATGATCTTCAGATCCTCAGCTGTGATTTCACTTGCAGCCGCCATCTCGAGAATCAGATTGCGATCCGTGTACTCCGGGCATGCCACCAAATGACGCGCTGCAGCCAACCAGGCCGAAACCGCCCGCTCTTCCTTAATCAGTACTGCCATGTACCACTCCAAAGGCGCATGCCGCATGCGCTGCAATATAGGTAGAAGACACCCAAGCATGGCCATCCAGGCCCCAGGCTGCCCCCCAACTGTTTCTGATCAAAAACCAAGGCTCGCCATCACTGTCGTAACCCAGCCCGACCGCCACGACAGCGTGAACCATCGTGCCCGGGAGAACTGCTTCACTAAACGAAATTACCCCGTCCTGGGGCTGGTAGAACTCAAGTGTCAGTCGCAGCGCCAGACCGACTGCTTTCTGCGCCTGCATGTTTGAAATCAACCAGCCAATATCGGCCTCAGTAAACTGAACAGGATGCCCATACAGATCCAGATGGTTCGGGAGCGCCTCGAGAGGCACTTCGGGCTCATGATCCAGATAGGGAAACAACCGTTCGACTGGATGACCCAGAGCGGAAGCTGTTACGGCAGCCGAAATTTGCAGGCCGTCGCCTGGCTCCCAGTTCGGGATAAGGGCGATTGTTGCGCGATAGAAAAATTCAGGGCCCAGCTCTTCATCCGCAAAGCGACGATTCAGGTCCGCTATAGCAAATGCCAAGCAGGTGGGTCGATTGCCTTGGTTTTTTGCCTCAACAGGATTTGCGTCGACCAAGACTTCAGGCGTAATCACGGTAGCAACGCCTCCTTAATGAGGGCTGTTTTTGCCTCGCGGGACAGGCCATCAGCGATTGGCTCAAAATGAGCTTTTGAACTGAAGCTGGCATCCCCCTCCTGCTTGCCGATCCAAGGACGCTGTTCGGTAAACACAAGAGGGTACGGTGCATCAAACCCTACATCTTCTCCTGACACTACATAGTCCATGGTCGCATCGGCGCCAAACGACAAACTGTCTTTATCAATTTTCGACGCCGGCAAGGGCGCGATCGCAAAACCGTGCGCCGCCACCTGATCAACCGAATCTGCCAGCCACAGATAACCCGCCGAAGCATGGCTCTTCAAACGAACGACAATATGATCTTCAGGACGCGGCTCAAGAATCGAAGATTGATCAGCATCATCAAGCAACCAGACCTCCTTGGTTGCATCGGGCAATGGACCCTGCATCAATGCTCGTTTGATCGAGGCAGGAGTCGTCTTGAGCAACTGCTGCACCATGTCGTAGTCGAACAGCTTGTGCCTCATCAAAGACCACGCGGCGGCGGCGTAGCTCACCCCAAGCCTCAGAGACAACTGATACAGGATTAGTGGGTTCTGAAGGGATTGGCGGTTCCACCCCTTACGCTTGCAGATGATCGTGAGGAGTGGACGAGGGACCAGCAAATGGTAGCCGAAGGATTCTGCTTCCTGCTCTTGAATCGCACCCTTCGAACCGTAATCAATGGTTTCGTCGAAGGCGGTGTCGTGGCCCATAAAATAATGGCCCAGCTCGTGCGCACAGGTCATATGGATCAAGCCTGCAGAGCGCGCGGCATTGACCAAAATCCCCGATTCATCGCCCCGTATGAAAGCGCCATATAACCTGTCCAGGGGCTGAAGCATTACCGAAATACCTTCGGATGCAGCGATCTTGAAAGGATCAATCCGGGTATAACCGTCCTGCTCAATACGCTCCATTGCACGCGTTGCTTCAAAGACATCAGAAGCCAGCTTGGCGGTGGTTAGCGCAATGTCACGATGCCCCATTTCCAACTCCTACTTTTTTCGCGCCGACTGCTTCAAAAACTGAGCGAAACGGGCCACCTCTTCCAGATCCTTCTCCGAGAGCCCATCGACCGCTCGCGCAAGAAATCCGAGTTGCTGAGGGCCATCTGACAGGGGCTCGACGCCGGTGGATAGATAGTCGAGCGTTCTGTGATAGAGCTTTGCCAGTTTACTGAGCTCGATGGCTTCCACCTTTCGCGCTCCCAGCTCAATATTGGTGATAGAAGGGCGTGAAAGGCCTAAAACAGCGGCAACGTCGTCCTGAGAAAGCCCAACGTACTCTCTCGCCTGGCGAAGGCGCTCCCCCATTTGATTGCGTTCGTCTTGCAGGACAATGCTCATTTTGGGTTGCCCTTGAGATGCTTCAGCACCCCTTTGGTGATTTCGGTCACGAACTGAGTTTTCGACTCGTAGCCACCATGGCGAATGATCAATTCCACGGGTAGTTTTTTCTTCACCAGCTTGTCCAAATGGACAAACGCATCGCAGGCCGCAATAGAATCCAAAGGCGCGCCGAGGTCATCAGTCGACAGTGGATCGTCGAGAATTTCCAAGGCGCGCTTGTCCCAAAACGCTCCCAGTACTTTCTCGATCTCAACCTTGAGGTCCATGTGTGCATCCTCGTAAGAAAATCAAACCATTGATGTATGAAAAACATACGCCAAAGATTGAACAACCACAAGAAAGACCTATTGCCCATCCCGGCCATACCGATCTTTAGGATCGGATCCTATCACCCGCCGCATCACGAATGTCAATTGGCCACTACCCGTCTTGCCAATGATATGGCAGACGCACTAGCAGCCATCCGCCGTAGTGCTTACGAAGACTTTCGCCAGTAACATTGATTTCTGAAGTCGCCAACAGCGCGATTGCCCTGTGAGCTGACTACTTTCATAGAAGTCAATCCGCGCCGATAGGCTAAAGGTGATTCCCTGGTACTCCTTTGCAGTGAAGACTGGAAACGCGCACCAGCACCAAAATACCCAGCGAAGGCAAAGCTCATTCAGCACAACCGAGATCTGCTCATGAAAGGCAAACGCAAACTCAAGACAGAAAAGTGGCTGCTGAAAAAACGTATAGAGGTAGAAGCTCAAAACCTATGGGAGAAAAGATCCCCAAAGGCTTCGCAAAGGTTTCTGGATGCAGCCATGACCTCAGGATCCAATCAGGAACCGGCGGGACGGCTCGCTGGCCTATAAGCCTTAGGCCACCACCTTTCAGCCTCTAGGCCTCTGAGCGTTCCCCTGTAATGGTCATCGAGTATGCAGCAATGGCAACATTCCAACAGCCACTCACTCCAGAGGAGCGGCTCAAAACACGTATCGAGTTGAAAGACATTCTGACTGATCGAATAGAGACGCTGGACGTTCCGGAAATCTACTACAGCGATCTGGCCAATTTACTGTCAATTCCGCTGACTGCAGATGATCGCAGGCTGTTCGATCTTCTGGATGAACTGTCTGAAAAAGAACACAGCCAAGGACGTGGGTTTCTGTCGGTGATCGTCATCGGAAAGCTCACAAAGCGTCCGGGTGTTGGTTTTTTCGAAATGGCTGAAAGGTGCGGTGAGAACACCAGCAATCGCGAAGCATTTTACCAAGCTGCCCGACAAGATGTGCTCGATTGCTGGAAGGCGTGAGCGACTCATTGGAGGGCTTGAAGAGATTCACTCAGCCTTACGTCTCTGCGCAATGGCGAGGCCGTTGAAGCTGTAATGGCAGTTTGCCAGAGAAAATAAGATGCGATAAGATCGGCGCAGGTGACGGCTCAAACCCCAATGGAATCGATCGATTCCGAGCCAGATGATCATTGCTAGATGCTAGCGGTGCGTCTGTGCATGTTCGATCAAATCCATTATTGAGGTTTAGCCAATGAAATCTGCAAACAAAACACCCCGCAGCTTTGACTCCAACGCTGCCAAGCAAACGGAGCAGAATCTTCGCGCCCTGCTCAAAGCGCCCTCCTCGCAATTCGCTTTCCTTGCTTCGTTTGAACAGCAACTGCGCCAAGCTGAGCTCGCCGAAAAACAAGCTAACGGCTACGAAGGACCTGCCATCTGGGCGACCAAATCAATCGTTGCCGCCACCATCGGTGCCGAACGCTTCACTGATCTGCCAAAGCTGCTGCTTAAGGTCGATGAGGACATTCCGCTCTCCACCGTGAACAAGCGCAGAAAGCAGCAAGCCGCCAACCTGTGTGCGTACATCATAGAACAGGCCACCCTGCTCGAACTGACCCCACCGGAGAAACTGTTGCTACTGTGCGACAGCTTCATCGAAGTCTGGCAGCCCATGATGTATGCGCCGGATGCCTATCCGGAAACCTTGCTGCGCGTAGCCCGCGCTAAAGCTTCGGGCGAACTCCCTGCCTTGTTTACCAAGGTGGCTGCGAAACTCGACGCCGCCAGTTCGGATGAGAGCCTGCCGCTGCATAACAAAACCGTGTACGAAGCGCTGTCGCTTCTGAAAATCGCAGATGAAGAATCGCTCACTACGGCACACTGGGGCTCGCGCAGCTGGCTGGCAATGCGCGAAGATTTAGGTATAGCTGCTGTTCGCATGGCGAATACTCGGGAAAGCACCAAGACCATTCGCGCGGCGCTAATCCTGGAGCATCTCTGGGAGCAGGGAATTGTCTATGCTGGCGTACAGCTGGCTCGCATGTATTTCCATGTGGTCTCACCCAACCGCGTGGACAAGACCTATGCCGCCGAAGTTATTGACGCGGCCTACTCCGAATACAAATCGGAGCCTATTCCCTCATCCATTTTCACGATGAAAGACTCTGAAGCAGAGCTTTTCCAGACCTATAACACCATCAAAACCGATGCGGTCCAACACGCCCAGGACCCAGATGACGTGTTGAAGTTTTCGAAGCAGATGATCGAGGCTGCATTGACTGCTGCCGGCCACCGCTTTGAAGGCTTCGCCGCATTCGTCTTGTCGATTCTGACACCCGATTTCGCACCTATGCAGAACGCCGAAAACGAAGTGTTTTTCAAGCTGCGCGAGAAAATCTCGACGTTTCCTATGGCCGAAGCGTACTGCCAGCAAATGGCGCAGAGCAGTGATATCGCCGCTCTGAAACAACGCTTCTAACCCATACCAGGATTGGTTCGCCTCAGGTTCAGCGTCGATCTGAAACCACCCATCGCAAATGGGTCATCACGATCTTTCGCCGAGGCGAGGCGGCCGCTCATTGATTTTCTGCGAGCTACAGCGAGAAACGAACATGAAAAAATACATTTGCCCGGTCTGTCATGGCCGGGGCGGTCCGGTCGAAATCACATGCCCTGATTGTTGCGGTACCGGGCATGATCCGCGAGAGGATAACCCATACGGCCAGTGCCATAGATGCTATGGAGAAGGCACGGTTGATGAAGATGATTGCCCCCGGTGCGGCGGTTTGGGTGAGATCACCGAGGACGATTTTGACGATGACTTCGACGATGATAACGATGACGATGAATCGTAAATCCGGTAGCGCACGCTAGAAGCCGAGAGCGAACCTCAAGTGCATCATGCGTTGATATGACCGACGCGTGATGCACATCCGCTTGGATCACCCAAACCACGATCAACCCGAAAAGTCTTTACTAGCTGGACAGCAGCTGAGGATCAAGCGTCTCAACTCACGAGGACTGCACGTGCAAGATAACTTCGCAGCCAAGGGTTTTTTATCACCTGAGATTGACTCCTTCAGGGACTCAGTTCACCGAGACTACGCCTCAGACTTCGAAGAGACGGCTGCGCTTTCGGATCAGGCGCATAGGCTCGTGATGGCTCTGCCAGTGAATGAGCAAATGGTTACCACGCTCGCCGCGGCGGTATTTTTTGAGCGCTCCATACGGGCCTGTCAGGCTTCCTTCCTTCTGTGCGAAAGAGGTCTCAACCAGGAAGCTCAAGTTCTGGTACGCACAGCAACTGAAAATTTGTTCGCCGGCGCAGCGCTCTTGGTGGACCCGAATGTGTTCCAGCAGTTGTTGCTCAGCAACGATCACGAAGAGTCGGTCCAGGCGCGCGGGCTCCTGAAAACGCTCGCCGACTCACTGACCGCCGACCAATCTGCCATTCTGCAATCGGTCATTGATCGTGCTCATCCAAAGGCCGCGAAATACCCGATTTACAATGCCGCTAAAACGGCCAAGCTATCAAAACTATACGAAACGTTCTACCGGGGCCTGTCGGCTAAGGCGAGCCATGCCACCTTTAGGTCTCTCGACAATTCATTCGTCAGAAAAGGGGAGCAGTTAATGCTGACCTCTGGGCCCACTGATAATGAATTGACCTTCACATTGGGGACCATCCGAACCTGCCTTAAAGAGACGATTCGCCAGATGTACATTTTGATCGATTGCATAAGAAATTCGCTTAACCCTTAGGGTCCCTCCGCGTTGAAGTGTGGGCACAAGCATCATTTGAAGCCAAAGATATCTGGCGTGGCGGAGATTCGAAGTGAGCAGGCGATTGAAGCGGGTCGAACCACGAGAACATTTGTGCACGAGTGACGACGGCGAAGCTTTGAAGAACATACACAGCCCTGTAGTGGTGTGGTGGTATGAACGCATGTCGAAAAACGAAAGCGCACAGAGCATCCCCTATGTGGAAGTCGTTTTCAGATACCTGGATAAATTTGACCAATTGTCTGGTGTGACGGTAGCGAAGATAGGTCTGAGTCGAATGGGCAGCTTCCGACTGGGAACCATCTGGGAAAACGGAAAATGCGTAGCTGAGACATATCTAGGTGAAGATCAAACGTTCTCTGTTGATTTCACCAGAGGTGCTTGGGAGCATATGAGCGTCACTGGTAGACACCAGCATCAGTTTTTCAGGGAAGACTATGAATTACGTAGGCCAGGTAGCGAGGAGGTGCTCAGTGACCTGCTCGACTTCCCGCTTCCAGATGGGAAAAACCTACTGATTCCCTGTATCGAATTTCTCTACCGTTGCTATGGAAGCACGTCTGACATGGCCAGGATTCTGGCAACCTATTCCTGGTCTGAAGTGCTCGATAGGCTTTATGCCCATATGGACCATGAGCCCGAAACACGGCTAGTCCAACCCAAGCCGTACATCCCGGATAGCGACGTACCTTTTCTCGCAGCGGTCCAATACGACCGTTACAGCCAGGTGGCAGCGAGGAGCATCCACGCCCAGCTCGACATCGCCCATGACCAGGGAATGGCTACGAGTGTGAAGGTCATGCCTTGGTTTCAAGGTCTTGCGAAGATACGGGCCCGCGGTCGTTGGATTAACGGCGGCAAGACTTTCCTGTGCCTGGAAGTCACCGGCATGAGCCATCCTAAGCATCCACCCTATGATCTGAGAAGAGAGCGGCGCTCGGAACGAGACGTTGAAAAGGGAAAGCCAATTGTCGATCTTAAACGAGAAATTCTGGATATCCCAAAAGAGGAAGATCCGTTCCCGATAACTGATGAGAACGAACCTGGGCGAGGCGCATCGACGTGGAACAAACAGGATCCTGACTTCGCAATTTTGGGCCCTAAATGCCCGCATACGCGTTCTTATGTAGAGCGTAAATACTCGGAAAGAAAGGTTGTCTCGATCCCAGAAAGCTCAGCGACTCGTGGTTCCACTGGAGACCCGAAGGGCCCCACAAATGAGATAAGCCACGTCGTTCATCATGCAAAGCGCGTCGAAGGGGACGGCGGCATTCTTAAGGCCTTGTGGAACGAGTTGGTCTATCTGAAAAGCCAGACACCGGGCTTTACTAGCTTGGCTTGGTACTCTTCATCGGAGCAAAAATTTGTCGAGAGCTCGGATTTCCGCCTGCATGGATTAGCTCCATTTGATACGGACGCTGCGGTCTCTGACGCGGTAAGGAAATGGATGTTTTACCGAGAAAACTCAACCAAGGTGAGAGGCATATTGCTTGCCCGCGCGATCATCAATGGCCGCACTTTCTATTTGTTTGAACATCAGCGAAAGAAGAAACGTAAAAAGACGGTTTACGAAGAGGAACAGGTCTCCGGTCTACTCGTGAACATAGATGATCCTCGTATAACTCACGAGACCGTATTCAATATCTGTGATCGTGTGCGGCACAAAATGGGGCGGTTCGGTCGCCTGAATATTGATTCACCGCACAAGGTGTTTCGACACTACACCTACGGCAACGCCTTCGCTGCCAGCTTGACCGTGCGTAAAGCTTTTGAGCACTTTGGCATTCTGTTTCCAACAGAGCATCGACGGTAATCCAACTGACTTTTGACTGTGGATGTGGATGTGGATGTGGATGTGGATGTGGATGTGGATGTAACAATGGTCAGCCCTCGCCCTGTCCTGGAGCCTGTATTCTAGGAGCATAAGTCAGAGCCGATTGAAGGAGTTAGCAATGAAAATAATCGGAAGAGTCGAAGCCGATGCCGTCACGGACGTCGTGTGCGATGTATGCCAATGCTCCACCCGCGTGCATGCTGGTGGGCTTCAGTTCGGCACCCTACATGCACACTGGGGCTATGGTACTACCCATGACGGGGAGCGCTATGAGCTGCAACTGTGCGAGGCATGCTTCTTCGGAACATTGGCTTACATCAAGCAGGAGCGGCGGACTCAAAACCTGTTCAGTGAGGATGGCCCGGATCTCATCGAGAACCTCGGCCTGATCGCAAAGGATGATTATTTCGGTGACGCCGGAAGCCGATAGATTGGCTCAGCGAATCGCAAGCGTTTGGATACGAAGTCGCGTTCGTCCAGCACACCTGCGTGCTTAGAAGGGTGCCCGCTTATGCGCCAGTAGCTCGATAATCTCACTCGCCCGTTGCGCCGGGAGACGCGTGAGAACGCTCTTCAAACATGCGCTGGATTATGCCTACGGAGCTACACCGATTGGATCTAGGTGGCAACCGCGAATCCAACGCTGCATACGAGCAGGCAAACAACCAGTCGAGCGTCCGATGGAATATGGCCGGATTTGGTTTTCCACCCAGTTCACCTTACCTGCGGTCGAAACAGTGCATCCAGGTAATCATGAAATTGGCTCAATCGATATCAAGTCAAAGTATTTGTATCGTTTTTTTTGAGCTGCCTTCTTGGCCTCCTGCTCTGCGAGCAGCGTGCTCAGAGTGCTGGCCTCATGTACGAACACCTCAGTCCCACCTTCAAATTCCTTTGTGACGTGTAGCGTGACACGTAGTTTCGGACTTAGCGGTTTAGACCGTTTGCGTGGCAGACCTGCCGTAGGTTCTGCGGGAAGGGTTTTCACTTCTGACCGCACTGCCGGAGCGACCTGGCCTTGAGCAGTTGAAGACGGAGACTTCGTGCACGCACCCCCGAATAGAGCCCGACGCATTTCCTCTTCAGTTAATTCGAGACTCACTTGTTCTCCTTAAATTTACGTACGACTGATAGCTTGCGCGAAATCAGGTTGCTGCTAGTTCACACCATGGGAGCTAGCCAGCGCTTTTGGAGTTAGATGAATTCAGCCATCAAAGCGGAGCTTTGGGTGCTGGCACCCAATAGGTTTGTTCGTTCAAGACCACATTGAAACCGGCTTGACCATTGATCTCTTCAGGGCTGAAAGACAGAGTCTTTTTGTTAACACTGGGCAACCCATGGAGCAACATCAACGCAGATTTTATCCATTGCCGGTGAAACGTATCGCCCTCCCCACTACTGGCATACAAAGCCTGCAGGTTAACTTCCAGCTGTTGAGTTCTCGCCCTCAATGCTGCCCTTGCGCTGACCTCGGACTTTAAACTCAGGCTATACGTGCGGTTCAGGTAGCTGATGAACCCCTGAGCTGCAGCTTTCTGTCCAGGCGTACGTGTGAGGTAGGCACTCACAGATTGCTGAGTCGGCAACGCGGCAAACGTTTCCGACTCTGCTTGCAACACACTCTTCGCCGCCCTCATCGATAGACGTACTGAGCGAATGGTCGTCCCCCCCGCCTGAAGCTTTGACATCAAGTAGGCCAAATAGCCCTCGAGCGCGGCCGCTCCCGTACCTGGGGGAACCGATGCGATGAGTTCTGTGATCCTTCTCTTGTCCGAATACTCCTCGCGCAGAACGTCGTCAGCTAGGAGGCTGTACCGTTCCTTAAGCCAAAGCATAGGGGTTTGCATCCGGCGTAACCCATCGGCATGAAAGTGTTCGAGGAGCGTAACGTAAGAAGGTATCTCTTCAGGGTGACAGTCGAGAAACAGAAAGAACGGTATGTATGACTTAAGCTTCAATGCCGCTTTTTGGGCCTCCATATGCGCTTTCAGCCATTCACAAAACTCCGCAAAACGCTCCCGGACGCATTCGTGCTCGAAACGTTCTTTAAAAACACGCGCGCGTTGTTCGAAATGTCTTTTCCAGCCGCATTCGTCGCACTCCTTACCCTTGCCTGCCGGCATGACTTGGCTGCAGGTGAGACAGCGTGTGCTTCCCAGGGTATTGCACAGCTTACATCGCATCTGGCCATCGTCACCGCGGACTAGAAAACGATGTCGCCTGCAGTCAGGACAGGTGGCAGCGTCCTCACGAGCACAACGCGGGCAGCAGCGAAGGCGCTTTTCTCCCCTAAGCACAGTGGATAGTCGAGTGGAAGGCTCTGCGCACTGTTCACAAGGTTCGGCCTTAGTGAAATAGTGAGCACAGCTCGAGCACGCAGGACCGTACTCCGTGATCATGCCGACAGGCCTACCGGTTCTTGAACATCGCACGCAGGGACTATTCGTTACGCATTGCCTACAGCGAGCGTGCTCGTCAAAAGTGGGGAGTCGAGCATAGTTGCCACAGCCTGCGCACACGCTGCGCTTGAATAGCTTGACGTAGCAGTTACTACAATATCGGCGACCTTTATGGACCCGGTGAATTTTTTTCCCGACGCAGCCGCACTCATCACATCGAGGCTCCTGCAATTCGACGGAGCTCATCTTTCAAATTTCCTTAGCAGTCTTTGCCATCTCATCAGCACGCTGTCGGGTGACCGAGGTTTATCAATGTGATTTTTTGTGCATTGCTTGTATCGGCACTCATTGAGCACCAAGCTCAGTTCCGACAACGAATCCGGCAGCGGGGCCTTTCGGGGAATGAGCAGAGAAGGCCTGACATGCTCGCGCTTAGCGACTGCAATCAATCGCCTGGGTCCTATCTCAATCATGCTCCAAACGTCGCTTAGCAATTTTCCACGTTCCACTGGTGAAAGGTATTCAAATGCCAGCCCTGTTGTCGGTCGAGATAACCCTTCAAGGCTGACGCCCAGCTCATTGAAGAAGTCTTGGGTGCAGGCACTGTTTGCCCTCCTAGCTGCGCGTAGGACACCGAGCATCCACTTTGCCAAAGCCAGCCACTCAGCGAGCGCTAATCGACAACGGCCATAGCGTCGGTGCCCACCGTCGAACAAGTCATCCGTTGCAATCTGGAAGCGCAGAGCGCCTTCCTCCACAGCTCCTGGTGCAGCCAGCTTTAACTCATACCCACATCGATGACACCGGCCAAGGTCAAGCTTGGGAGGGGTAATCAAATGAGGGCATAAAGGCGCGTGGCACTGCTCACAGTGATCTAGCAGGCCAACCTGATGGATCGGGCACGCTGTATGCCATGCAAACCGATTCTGAATAAGGTAATGGGGCGTCTGCTGAGCGAAGCAATGGGGACAGTACTGCAAGCCGCCGCACCTTCGCCGATTGCGAGTGCCCAAGCAAAGAAACCATGCTGCTACGCCCTGAGGAAAACACGTTGCCCCGGTCATCATCTGCTGCAACGGCATGAGTGTTGACGCTACCAAGGCGTCGACCGAAATCCCGGATCGCTGACTCAATGTGATCAGTTGTTGTTCGCTAAACTTCCGGTCCGAATCATGACACCAGACTCTATAATCAGGCCATACGTCAGCGGTAAGCGTTGTAGGCTCGCAACCTTGGGCCAATGCACACCTCACCAGCCAGGATGAGATCACCTCGTCGTCTAGCAGTGCAGGTACGAGCGGCCACAAAGCATCTACAGGATCCGTTCGCGCACCCCATCTGTACGTGTTGGACGTACCCATTGGTTCTTCTCGAGCAGCTTGCGATCGATGACCTCACTGCCCTTCTCGATGGCCTCTCTGGCGCAAGTACGCAAGAGGTACTCGATGTTGCCGGTGTTGCCGCCGGAGATAGCGTGAATGAGGGCCGTCAATTCTGGGGAATAGAGCTTCGACGGGTTCTTCAAAGGCAACACGGACTCGAAGCTTTTCAAAAAACGTTGAAGATCAGCGTTCGCTGACCACGCTGGAAGCGACACAACGTCGAAGCGACTCGCGTACTGTGCATCCAAAACCAGAAGTTGCAACGCTGTTCTCGTTCCTACCAATACCAACGGGATTCGTAAAAGGTTCGACAGCATCTTCAACTCATTCATCATGTCCATGCGCTTCACAGGTGACCCGTTGTTTATCGTGTGGACTTCATCAACGATAAGCATACGAGTACGAGCCTCCCTCAAGAGATGAAGCGCCTGATGCCGCAATTTGGTCACTGGTGCTATAGGGTTGTGAGGAGTGAAAAATCTTCTCAGGATAGCAGTGTAGAGCTCTCTCTCATCAGGCTTATGGACCTCGACGAAGATGACCGGACGGACGTTGATCGCATCGTCACTTACGTATGGCCTGCCCGTGGTTTCGATGAATCTCTCGATCAGCGTCGTCTTTCCACAGTTGGACTCTCCAACGACAACCAGATTGGGCATGCGAGGACGCTCGGGTTTACGCAGTAGCCCATGCAGAAGATCAAGAAGCGCGTTACCCGACTTATAGTCAATCCAACGTGCATGGTCCAAGAAATCAAAGCGGTCAGTGTCGCTTTTGAACATTATGTCCCTGAACTGGGCCGCGATATGCGCGTACTCATTCACGAGATATCTCCAAACTCGTCTACATCATCCTCGGAAAGCATCTCGAGTAAGTTCTGAGCTACTGTAGTTTTTGCGTTAGTTGGAGGCTCTGCTATTGGCCGCGCAGGAGTAGACTGTTTGGCGTTGTTCGCCGTCTTCTGCGCATTTTTACGAGCCTGCTTCGTCTTCTCAGCAGCCTCAATCTCCTGCTGCTTGTTCTCGTCCACGAAGCGATCGACTGCTTCATGGTTGATTGCTCCCCGACCTTCAGACCTAGCCTTCTTCTTGGCGTCCACATACTCCGCCACGCTCAAGCCTTCGTAGCGCCTTCTTAAAATCGGGATTTCAAAATATTCGTTTAAGGACGGATCCTTGAACCAGATTCGGTTTATGTCGCGCGGATCTCGGCGGAAAAGAAACTTCCGCGCCTTCTTCGTCTGCAGATCAGTGACGCCGATCCAGGGACGCAGTGCCTCGGCAAAGTACATGGCATCCCATTCCACACCGTAGGGATGGATGACTCTATGTTCCGCGGGAAGAAAGTCGAGCTGAAAAGCCCAAGGATCGGCAACCCGGGGTGGGAGGGGCATAAGCGGATCGCGCTCCTTGTCCCCAAAAAAGGCCAAGTTCCATTTTCGGATCGGAGCCATGTCCAATTCATTGTGGTAAACCTCGTGGTACTTGAGGATGTTTCTGACCAGGCGAGCTTCGAATTCTGCGAAGGTGTAGATGGCTTCGCCTTCTGAATCGTACTCCCGGCGCTCGAAAGGATTGCTGAACGTTGCTCCCCTGTCTCTTTTGCTGTGTCTGGAGTTGCTATTTATATATCGCTCAATGTGGCCACCCCAGTGCTTCTCCTGGCTAGGTCGAAACTCCTTGCTGATGGCGTGAGCGTTAAGCGAGCGAATGAGATTTGCGGTTTTAAAGTCTCGGCCATTATCACTGTGCAGCGAGGTCATCTTGCCCCACACAGGCCACTCACCATTGATGCCGTGTAAAGCCAGCCACTTCTCTTTAGGCAAAATCGAGTGGACGACGCACATTGCTACTGACAATGCAGATGGTGCGTGCAGCGAGAGGTAGTAACCTGTGACCATTCGCGAATGGACGCAAATCGCGACTGTTAGCCAAGGACGTCCAACTGGCTTGCGATAAACGTCATCGACAATTATCAAATCGATTGGGGTGTGATCGATTTGCACGATTTGCAGCGGATACTCAGTGTTCAAGCTGCCGGGTCTGGCGTCATGCTTATTTTTTGCAAGCTCTCGATCGCCACGCTTAATCAATCGAGTCCGCTCTGGAATCCTATTTATTCGAGCCTGAACGGTGTTGACGGCGGGTTGGACCAGCTTGAGCGCCCGGCATTTTTTTCTAATCTCGAAAACCGTGGAAGCAACGTCCGGACGTTGGTCAGTGAGGTAGTACTCGTCTATTACATTCTTGATGACGGTCTCTACATCTTCAGAAATCCTCGCACGACCTTTTCCCCATCCACGCTTCATCGGAATAAGCGCGCTTACGTCTCCCTGATCTTTATATCGACGCAACCATCGATATACGGTGACCGTATCAACCTTGGCCTCCCGCGCACATTTCTCGACAAACTGTTTCGATTGACTCTCAAAGGTAAGGAGTGGCTGGATAACCGCATACCGTTTTTGTGCGGTAGCCCACTCTTCAGCACCAATTTCCTCGAGATCGTAGTCGGCATACGGTCCGATGATCTTGTTTCCAAGGAACGGTTTAAGTTCGGCAATCCGCAGAACTGAGGGCTTACCGGTTTCGACATTGATACCGAGTATCGAGCTGAAGTCCAAAACCTGAGTGATTCTGTAAACCGCCCGCTGATGGCAGACCAATTCGCCCACGTTGATATTGACGAAGGACCGGTCGTTTTTGAGTCCCTGAACTTCTGTAGTCATGGTGTTGGTCATGAGGCAACCACCACTTCAAGAGAGTCGTTGAGGGTGCCTGTGATATCGCAGTCAAGCTGACGAGTCGCGATCAGATGAAGAACGTGTGATTTGCCGAGCGCTTCCTGTCCTTGGAAATGCAATGCAACGAGATACTCCATTGATGCGATCCCCTTGAACGCTACCGTTTTCACAATCGCATCCAGATCTACCGGTTCGTAGTCAGCATGCCGGTACCGCTCTAGTGTCTGAATGTTTTTTAGGGATTGCCCCCTGATACGGGTCTCATCATAGATATGGAAGCTCCATCCGCGCTGCTGAGCGTAACGCCACGCTGCCTTCCACTTTGGCAAGTAGTCCCGCCAATTCACCCGCCAGTCCTCCGAGAGCTTCACTTCAACAAGCATCGGACGTTGCTCAGCATGCGAGTGAAATTTCACAAGGTAGTCGGGGGTGTAGGTGTAGGTCCGGCCGTTTCTCGCCACAAAATCTAGCGATAGAGGCTGGGAGACGACATCGAGCACGTCGGTACGAAAGTCCATGCGCCGTAGGAAGTCCCGCTCAAGCATCGACTCGAACGCAACGCTTGCTCCGCGAAAAGAAAACACTCCACAGAGGCTTCGTGACGCAGATTTTATCGATCTTGCAACCGAGAACGGAGGCTGGTTGCAGCTATTTCTATCCATATTAGGCCAGTTGCACTTATTCCGAATGTCTGGTTGCATTTATTGTTGGGGGATCATACGACAGAATGAGGCGCCCAGCGCTAGAGGGTTGCATCTATTTTTAAATGTCACAGAGGCTCGAAACCACAGCCCGGCGAAATAACCCTCGCCCATCATGGCGTTCTATTTCTCGACGAACTTCCGGAATTCGATCGCAAGGTATTGGAGGTGTTAAGGGAGCCGCTTGAATCCGGTCACATCGTAATCTCCCGCGCCAAGGACCGCGTCCGCTTCCCGGCCCGCTTCCAATTGGTCGCCGCGATGAACCCGTGCCCCTGTGGATATCTTGGCGAACCCAGCGGCAAATGCAGTTGTACACCGGACATGGTCCAGCGTTACCGCAACAAGCTGTCAGGGCCGCTACTGGACCGAATCGACCTGCACCTGACCGTCGCTCGGGAAGCCACGGCATTGAACCCTGCACTGAAACCCGGTGACGACACCGCTACCGCCGCAGTGCTGGTTGCCGACGCCCGAGAGCGACAACAAAAACGCCAGGGCTGCGCGAACGCTTTCCTTGATCTGCCGGGCTTGCGCGAACACTGCACGTTATCCACAACCGACGAAGCCTGGCTGGAAACGGCGTGTGAGCGATTGACCTTGTCACTGCGAGCGGCCCATCGGCTGCTTAAAGTCTCACGCACCCTGGCGGACCTTGAGCAAGTTGATGGCATCACCCGCGATCATCTGGCTGAGGCGCTGCAGTATCGACCGAGCACAAACTGACCAGAATGACGCCTTGGCGAAATCAACAAACGGCGTTTATCGCACCTCGGTTTCCCGAGCGCACTGAATCTCGCTCACCCGATGTAACGCCTTATCCACAGCCTCCTAATCCGCCAGCAAGCTGTACTTGATCAGTAGCTACCTCTGCTTTAACTCCAATAATCGGGACCAAAACAGGCGGTTATAGGAAAAACTCGTTCCTGGCTCCAACCCCAAGCCTTCTAGTCCGCCCAGGCCGCCACGACCGTTGAGCGGGGATAGGGAGAAAGCCACTCTTGGCGTCGTGCCTTTTTTATAGCGCTTTTTTTAGCCCTGATGAAACGATTCAATAAGCTTGAAAAAGCTTACGCCCGAACCTTCCCAAGCTAATTAAAATTGACCTTATGCAACCTCCGCACGCTTACGTTAGTCTCATAAGGTTTGAACCTTCTGCAGATTGACGGCGATGTCATAATGACATTAAGGTCGCCCGCTAATTGCAGGAGCAAGCACAGATATATATGTCTGTCATTTTTGCGCAACGGATCGTATGGAGTTTGAATGCGCGGGGCACTATTACGCAGCGGTAAGAGCGGGTCATTCACTGCCCTCGGCGAAACAGGACAACCGGTCTACCGGGCAGCCCTGCAATTGCGCGAAGCCATTCGCCGCAAGAACCCCGATTTGGTCGATCATCTGGCCATCCCTCAAAGCGATGAACTGGGCAACCAGATCGATTGGTACAGCGCCCTCGACGGCGATGTGATTCCGTGGAGCAGCGCGACCGAAGAAGAACGCGCCCCTGCCCGCCGCCAGCTGGAAGCCCTGAAAACCGCGCTCGAAGAATTGAGCCAGCGTTTCCTGGGCACTGACTCCGCCGAACCGCAGCAAGGCGACAAAGCCGTGTTCGGTAAGCTACTCAAGCGCGTGATTCATTTCCCCGACGAGAATTTCGTCTACCTGGTGCAAGGCAAACCGGTGCTGACCTTCTGGGGTTTCGAACATGCCGGTACCGGCAATGGCGATCCCCTGCACTGCCTCTATCAGGTCCCGCCCGCGTTCACGCTGCCACCCGTGGCCGAAGCGCCTGTTGTTGCCCCCCCTATGCCGGTGGTTGCTCGTCCGTGGTGGCGTCGTTGGTGGTGGCTGTTACTGCTGCCGCTCCTGCTGCTGCTTTTGTGGCTGTTGCTCGGCCTGCGAGGGTGCGTCCCGATTCCGTTGGTGGCGGTAGATGTGCTGCCTAAGGGCGTTGTACCGGTGGAAAAACAACTGGAAGAGCCGCCAGTGACCGGCAATGTCACGACACTCAACAGCGTTCCGGTGACAGGCACCGTTATAGGCTCAACCACTGGAACCGGCACCGCCGTGACCGGAACGCATGGTGTGGAAACGTCGGCCGTCGAGGGTAACGAGGCTGACATGTCCCCCGCCGACTTGACCAAAGATCCGGCCATTGACCCGGCAGCGGAAAACAAAACTGCGCCACCCGAAAACAAAACTGAGCCACCCGAAAACAAAACCGCGCCGCCGGATGTCACATCGCCCGAAGCAGAAAAATCCGCCGCCGCAAAACCCGGCCCTCCCCTGAGCATCCCGCCAGACGCCGCCGACGGTGCCGCCAGGTTTCTCGATGGTCAGTACAGCGCAGGCGCCGGGATTCAGGACCGCCGAACCGGCAAACCGCTGCGTCTGGAATACCAGCTCAAGGACGGTAAGGGCCAAGTCACCGTGCACCAGGCCGACGGCTCGAAATGCAGCGGGCCGGTGAGCGCTACTATGAAGGGTGGCAGCCTGGCCATCGACAGCCAGGGCCAGGCCGTTTGCGCCGATGGCAGCACTTACGAGATGCCCAAGGTCAACTGCCGCAAAGGGGCGACCACGATCGCGGACTGCACCGGCGGTTACGGAAAAGAACAATTCCCCATGTCCATGCGGCAAGTGGCCGAATAAAACGGAATAACCCGACATGTTGCCTGAAGTCACTCAATTCGAAGACACCGTCACGCTGGTCAGCGACACCGGCATCCAGTTCATGGATTTCGCCCTGCGCCTGGATCCCCGCAAGGAACCGGCGGGTGAATTCGCACCGATGATCAGCGGGCTGATCTGCCGCCTGGCGTACAACGAAGAGAAAGACTTCTTTTTCTACGAACCCGAACCGGAAAAGGTCGAAAAAGCCAAACCTGCGTTCAGCGTCGACATGAAAAGCAGCCTCGATTTGCTCGACGGCATCTGGCTGCCGATCCCGTTTTTCCGCTTCATGCCGCCGCATCGCTTCGACGAAGGTCCGAGCAACTGGTCGCGCATGCGCCTGGTGAAACTGGCGACTCCCGACATCGACGGCAACACCCACCGCCTGACGATGGCGTTCGACAGCCGTGTGATGCCAAAGCGTGACGGCACTGCCTATCTGGCGCCAAACGAAGAAGACATCAGCTCCGGCGTGTCTTTCAAACTGGCGACTAAAGCTAGCGAAACCCGCTGGTTTCTGGCGCAGCCGTGGGTCAACGAATGGTTGCTGGAAGTGTTCAATGAGGGCAATGCCCACCGTTCGCGCGCAGAGCTGGACATCGATATCCGCGCCAACCATCACCTGGCGCACTACCTCAACTTGCTCAGCCTGTTGAGCAAACCGTCAGCTGCCCAGCAGTCGAAGGTCGGGGCGAAAGTTGAAATCCCCGAGCTGAAAGTGGTCGCCAACGACAGTAATGGCCTGGTCAAACCGATACCTGTGGACCTGGTGCTGGACGTCGGCAACTCGCGCACCTGCGGCATCCTGATCGAAAACCACGGTCAGGCCGGCTCCGGGCTGAAGCAGAACTACGTGCTGGAATTGCGCGACCTGATCACCCCCGAACACACCTATAACCTGCCATTCGAAAGCCGCGTGGAATTCGCCCAGGCGTATTTCGGCAAGGACCACTGTTCGGTCAAGAGTGGTCGTCACGATGCGTTCCAATGGGCGACGATTGCCCGTGTCGGCAATGAGGCCGGTCGTCTGGCCAGTCGTCGTCGCGGCACCGAAGGCTCCACTGGCCTGTCCAGCCCGAAACGTTATCTGTGGGACGAAAACGCCTACGGCCACGGCTGGCGCTTCAACTGCTCGTACATCAAGACCGACAATGAGCCGTACGCCACCGCCGCGCCGTTCTCGCATCTGATCAACGAAACCGGCGAGGCGCTATACAGCCTCGAAGAAGACGATCGTCTGCCGGTGTTCATGCCGCGTTATTCCCGCAGCTCGCTAATGACCTTCATGCTCGCCGAAGTGCTGGCCCAGGCGCTGTCGCAAATCAACAGCCCGGCCCAGCGCTCCCGCCAGGGTCACACCCGCGTGCCGCGCCAGCTCAACAGCATTACCCTGACCGTGCCGCCGGGCATGCCGCAGGCCGAGCGCAGCATCCTCAACGAACGCATGCTGCAAGCCATCGGCCTGGTGTGGAAAAGCCTCGGCTGGCACGCCGGCGAGGAAGATCCACATCAGGATCAGGCCGTCAACCCGCGCACCCCGATCCCGAGTATCCGCGTGGAATGGGACGAAGCGTCCTGCGGCCAGCTGGTGTACCTGTACACCGAGGTCAACGAGAATTTCGCCGGTCACCCGGAAGAGTTTTTTGACACCATCGCCCGGCCGGACAAGGCTGACCGCCAACGCATCACCCTCGCGACCATCGACATCGGCGGTGGCACCACCGACCTGGTGATCACCGACTATCGTCTCGACCGCGCGGGCAATACCGGCAGCGGCAGCAACGTACACATCGTGCCCGAACAGCGTTTTCGCGATGGTTTCAAAGTAGCTGGCGACGACATCCTGCTGGATGTGATTCAGGACTTCATCCTGCCGAGTTTCGAAAAAGCCTTGCAGAACGCCGGCGTGAAGGCCCCGAACTCACTGATGTCGCGGCTGTGTGGCGATGAATCGGTCAGCGCCCAGGACATGATCCTGCGTCAGCAATTGAACCTCCAGGTGTTCGCCCCGCTGGGCCTGGCGCTGCTCAAGGCGTACGAGCACTACGATCCGCAGGTTCCGCAAGAAGTCATCCCGCAAAGCTACCGCCATTTGCTCGGTGACAACGCCATCAGCCAGACCGTGCTCGACTACGTCAATGCTGCCGTGCGTCGCGATGTCGGCGGCCAGAGCGGTTTCGACCTGTATGCCGCGCCGATCAGCTTCGACCTGCAAAAGCTCCACGCCGCGTTCCTCAACGACCAGATCAACATCACCAAGATCCTTGGGGCGCTGTGTGAAGTGGCCGCGCATTACCCGTGTGATGTCTTGCTGCTGACCGGCCGCCCCTCGCGCCTGCCCGGCATCCAGGCGTTCATTCGCAAGGTGTTGCCGCTGCCACCCGGGCGCATTCTGGCGCTGCAAAATTACCGCACCGGCGGTTGGTATCCGTTTCACAAGAACGGCCGGATCGACGACCCGAAAAGCACCGCCTCGGTCGGCGCAATGCTCTGCCTGTTGTGCGCCAACCACAGCGTGCCGAACTTCTACTTCCGGGCATCGGCACTCAAGCCGTACTCGACGGTCAAGCACATCGGCGTCATCGATCTGAACAACGTGATCAAGGATGCCGACGTGCTGTACCGCGATATCCAGTCCGAAGACTACAAAATCAAGCTACCGGAAATTGGCGTTGGCGACGCCGCCGACACGCCACAGCTGGAAATGCGCGGCGACCTGCGCCTGGGTTTCCGCCAGTTGGCCGCTGAACGCTGGGCAGCTTCGCCGTTGTATACCTTGCGGTTCACCAAGGCGGGTCGGGAGAAGTTTTCCCGGGCAATCGGTGAAAACGGCAGCGCCCCGCTGCTCAAGGTGCGGTTTGAGGTCAAACCGGCGGACAAATACACCCGCAAGCAGGATCTGGTCAGCGACCGCCTCTCGGTTCGCGACATCGAATCCAACAGCAACAACGTCAACTTCAACCCGCGCAGCGACCTCGAGCTGGAGCTCAACACCATGCTCGACGCCGGCCTGAGCGAGACCAAGTACTGGCTCGACAGTGGAAGTGTGAAACGCAAATGAATGACCTGACCCCCGATCAAACTCAGCTCTCTGCCAGTTGGGCCGCTGTTTATGAAGGCGCCGGTCAGGCGCTGGACTGGATTGGCCAGACACGCGGCAATGCACCGCGCCTAGACAGCGAAGCCGATAACCTGAACATCCGCCTGCACCGCGCCCGCAACCTGGCTCAAAGCCTCGGTCGTGTGGCCTGCACGCCGATGACCATTGGCTTTTTCGGCTTGTCTCAGGCCGGCAAGTCCTACCTGATTTCGGCCCTCGCCGCCGGTCAGAACGGCAAGCTGGAAACCGAGTTCGGCGACCAGCGCCTGGACTTCATCAAGCACATCAACCCGGTGGGTGGCGGCAAGGAGGCCACCGGCCTGGTAACGCGCTTCAGCCGTCGGGCGGCGATAAGTCAGGACAATGACTTCCCGGTAGAACTCTCGCTGTTCAAGGAAATCGAGCTGGCGAAGATTCTCGCCAACGCCTGGTTCAAGGATTTCGACCTTGAACGGATTTCCTACGAGATCGATGAAGAGCGCATCCAGCGCGTGCTCAAACCGTTCGAAGGCCGCGAAACCGGCCCGCTGCAAACAGGGGTCAATGCTGACGATCTGGTGTCGCTGTGGGATTACCTGCGCGACAACTTCCGCAACTCGGTGAAGAAACTTGAGCACCTGTACTGGCCCAGAGCGTTGCAATTGGCGCCACGCCTGAATTTCCAGGAACGGGCCGAACTGTTTTCGATTCTCTGGGGTGAGCAACGCGAGTTGACGCGCGTGTACCAGCAATTGGCCGGCGCGTTGCACAAGCTGGGTCTGCCAGAGACCGTGTTCGCACCGTTGAAGGCCTTGGTGAGTTTCGAAAACGACACCTACAGCCAGCGCGACAGCATCATGAACGTCGATATCCTCGAACGCTTCGGCAGCCCGCTGGACTTGCCGATCGATGTTCGACCGCTGGTTGGCGATCGCCTGCAAAACAGTCAGGCGATTGCGGTCGCGCAACTGGCGGCACTGACCGCCGAAATGACGTTCCGCCTGGTCGAAGCGCCAGTGGATGACATCGTCAATCAGGTCGACCTACTGGACTTCCCCGGTTATCGCGGCCGCCAGAAACTGCACGAGATCGCCGACTCCAACGACCCGCAATCCACCACCAAGGACAACTCCGTTTCCCAGCTGATTCTGCGCGGCAAGGTCGCCTACCTGTTCGAACGCTACACCGACAACCAGGAAATGAACGCACTGGTGGTCTGCACAAGCTCAACCAAGCAGAGCGACGTCAACGACGTGGGGCCGGTGCTGACCCGATGGATCGAAAAAACCCAGGGCGCCGACTCGGCTGCTCGCAGCAAGCGCGACACCGGCCTGATCTGGGCGCTGACCATGCTTGACCTGCGCATTACCAACTCCCTGAGCCTGACACCTGATCAGTACGACGAGAGCTGGAACGGCATGGTCAAGCTGACCATGCTGGAGCGTTTCGGCAGCCTGAGCTGGATGAACGACTGGGCCGGCACACCATTCCAGAACACCTACCTGGTGCGCAAACCGCGTATGGACGCGGCATTTATCGGGCAGGACGCGACCGGTGCGGAAACCGGCCTCAATGTCATTTATCAGGAACGTGTCAACGCGCTGGGCACCAGCTTCGCCAGCAACGCTCTGGTGTGCAAACACATCAAGAACCCGGTCAACGCCTGGACAGAAATGCTGCGCCACGATGACGGTGGCATCAGCCACTTCAGCGGCAGTTTCAAAGGCGTGGCCAATATCGAATTCAAATTGCAGCGCATCCGCGAGCAATTGAGCGAGTGCCTCGAAGGCCTGACCACTCACGGCCTGAGCACCTGGTACCACGCTGACGACGACAGCGCCGCAGCCGCTAAGAAAGCCAAGGCGCAAATGATTCTGACGGGCCTGGGTCGTCGGCCGGCGGTACTTGGCGAACTGATCGATCAACTCGATATGCCGAGCGAAGAGGTGCGCGACCTGTACCTCAGCGGCGTGTACGAGACCGATGACGAGCCGGCCGTGAACGAAGAACCGGTCGCCCCGACACCGAGCCAGAGCCTTTACGGCAACGACGCCGGTTTCGATTTCGATTTCGGTGACGACCAGAGCCCCGACAGCACGCCAGCGAGCAACAAAACCGGCACCCCGGCGCCCGAACTGCAAAGCAATGAGCATCGCTTCGCCAAAGCGGCCTTCAAGGCCTGGATCGCGCACCTGCGGGAACTGACCACCCGGCAAAGCCTGCTCAACCTGCTGGGGCTGGAAAAGGCCTTGCTGGAAGCGGTGGTCGATGAATTGATCACCGCCGGCTATCGCCAGGACTTGCCGGGGCAACTGAGCCGCGCCGTCCTCAAGCGAGCACAAAGTGGCGCGCGGCGCGATCAACTGGTCGAGCGCCAGGTACTGGAAGTGCAACGTGTGCTGCGCGATTTCGTGTCCTGGTTCGGCTACCTCCAGAAGCCGGTGAACGAGCGTCCGAACAGCCGCACCGGAGCCAAGGCGCCTTTGTTTTCGTTCTACACCGACATTGGCCCGGGCCAAGTGCCCGTACTGCCGGCGCAACCGTCGAATCAGGCGCAACGGTACCTGGGCGACTGGCTCTCGGGCCTGGCCTACATCACGCAGGACAATGCCGGCCATGGTGCCGGACGTGAAATCACCCCTGAACAGAACGAACGGCTGGGCCAAGTGCTCACAGCCTTCGCAGCGAGATAAGCAATGCCAATTCGTGTCGACCTGCTCGCGTTAGAGCCCAATGTGCCTGGCCAGGCCCGCCTCACTTTGAAGAAATGGCAGGGTGGCGAGCAACAGTTGGAGTTTTCCATTCAGCGCAACCAGGACGGTTTTTACCTTCAGGACCACAAGGCCTGGAGCAACCATCCATTCTGGTTCAAGGTCTCGCGTTTCAACCTCACGGCCGACGGCGAAGCTTTGGAAACGCAGGTCGGCCCGGACGTGGTCGACCCGCTACTGGAAGGCGTCGCCAATTCGCAATTCCAGATCGAACTGCGCGAACAGAGCCTCGGTCATGCCGATAAAGGCGTGGTTCGCCCAGGCGTTGGTTTGCTGCCGTCCACGGCCGGCGGCCAGACACGCTCGACTTACGGCGGTGCCGAACTGACGGCGCCGAGCACACCGGCACCGGAGATCGTGGAGATCCCGGATCTGCCTGAACTGACCCTGTCCACCGCCGAACCAGAAATGGAGTTGGAGTCGGTGCTCACCGAGCCCGCCTACGCGCCGCCTCCGGCACCGGTGAAAAAAAGCAACAAAGGCCTGATCGGTCTGTTGATTGTGGTGTTGCTGCTGGCGGCTGGCGCCGGATTCTGGTTCTACAAACGCACCCCGGCCCCTGCGGTTGCAGCCACTCCCGCCGCACCCGCCGGCGCCGACGCTCAGGCCTGCACCCTCGACAGCATGAACAGCCTGCCCGAACTGACCTTCGTCCAGACCTGCATCAAGGCGGCACCCGACAGTGCCAAATTGCTGGAGATCATCAACCAGGCCAAAGCCAGCAAGCACTGCGGCGTCGCCCAGCGCCTGTACGCCAACCGTGCCCAGGCCGGTGACGCGCTGATCGCCAACGCCTATGCCCGCGAATACGACCCGAAATACCTGAAGGCCAGCGAGTGCTTCCCGGCCGCGGACAACGCCACCGCCGCCTACTGGTATGAAACCATCCTCACCCAGGACCCGAACAACGCCGAAGCCAAGCAGCGCTTCGAGGAGTTGCAGAAGTGATGCGTTCGCCCCTGAGTCGATTCCTGCTGAGCGGTGCCGCATTACTCGCGCTGTGCATCAGCCCGCTGTCCCAGGCCGATGACAAACCGCTGATCCAGGCCGGTAAAAAGACCCTGTTCCAACGCGTGCTGACCACGCCGGGCTGCAAAGTCAGCCCGACGGCGGGCGGTGCGGCAGGCGACGCACAACCAGTCTTCAGCCGCTTTTATGTGTACGAGCGCGCCCAAGCGAATAACGCCGAGTGGCTGAAAGTCGGCCCCGACAGCTACGGCAAAACCATTGGCTGGCTGCCTGCCAGCTGCACCACCGACTGGAAGATGCAGCTGACGCTGGCCTTCACCAACCCGGCCAACCGCGACCGACTGCTGTTTTTCAAGGACCGTGCCACCGTCGAGGGCATTCTTGATGCACCGGACCCGGTCAGCAAAGTCGCGCCGCTGCGGGCCACGCTGAAAAAGGGCCAGCAAGCACCGGGCGTACTGGCTGAAGAACCTGAATACTTCGTCGACCTGCAAAAGCAGTTCTACCTGCTGCCGGTGCTCAGCGGCGAAGAAGTCATGACCGAAAGCGGTTTCCGCACGCGCCTGCTCAATGTCGCCTCCGTCAGCAAGCCGGATGACAAGAACGTGAAGGGTGGTGCTGCAAACAGCGCGGCCAGCGCCAAGGAAGCCGAAGAGAAGAAGGCCAACCAGCTGAAGGAATTCAGCGCGGCCGTGGTATTTGTCATCGACTCGACGATCTCGATGGACCCCTACATCGACCGCACCCGCGAGGCGATCCGCAAGGTTTACCAGAAGATCGAAGCTCAGAATCTCGGTAAGCAGGTCAAGTTCGGCCTGGTGGCTTTCCGCTCCAACACCCAGGCGGTACCGGGGCTGGAATACACCACCAAGATGTACGCCGACCCGACGCAGGTGAAAGACAGCGCCGACTTTTTCGCCAGGATCAAAGACCTCAAACAGGCCACCGTGTCGAGCAGCAGCTTCGATGAGGACTCGTTTGCCGGCGTCATGGAGAGCATCGACAAAGTCGACTGGAACCAGTTCGGCGCACGCTACGTGGTGCTGATCACCGATGCGGGCGCCATCGAAGGCGACGACAAGCTGTCGAAGACCGGATTGAACGCCGCGCAGGTGCGTATCGAAGCCGCCAACCCGGGCGTAGCGATTTACACCCTGCACCTGAAAACCCCGGCCGGAACCAAGGATCACGCCAAGGCCGAGGCGCAGTACAAGGACCTGTCGACCTACCCGGGCACCAACACTTCGCTGTACTACCCGGTGAACGCTGGCGATGTGCAGGAATTCGGGCGCAAGGTCGACGCACTGGCCGGGGCGATTACTACACAGGTCAAAGCTGCCTACATGGGAGAAGACGCCATTGGCAGTGCGGCGAACGCCAAGCAGGACCCGGCCGAGAAAAAGATGCTCGAAGACGCGGCGCTGATCGGCCACGCCATGCAACTCGCCTATCTGGGCGAGAAGACCAACAGCAAAGCCCCGCCCGTGTTCAAGGCATGGATCACCGACCGCGACCTGATCAAGCAAAACATCCCGACCACCGACGTACGGGTGCTGCTGACCAAGTCACAGCTCAGCGACTTGAGCGACGTGATGAAGCAGATTCTCGATGCCGCCAACGAAGGCCTGATTTCGCCGACGGACATGTTCAACCGCCTGCGCTCGGTGGCGGCGACCATGGGCGCCGATCCCAATCAGCTCAAACAGAACAGCAACGCCAAACTGGCGGACATGGGCGTCCTCGGTGAATACCTCGAAGACCTGCCCTATCAGAGTGAAGTGCTGAACCTGGATGAAGAGACCTGGAAGAGCTGGGATGGTCTGGCGCAAGAAAAATTCATCCGCACGCTGAACACCAAACTGCGGCATTACCAGCGTTACAACGCCGATGTAGATCGCTGGGTAGCTTTGGCCAAAGACAGCGATGCGCGGGACAACGTCTACCCCGTGCCACTGGAAATGATGCCTTAAAGAGACGCCGATGCTCGATATCAAGAACCTGCTGGTGCGCCGTGGTGAAGGCGCACACGCCCATCACGTGCGACTGCCGCACTTGCAGGTCGGCGCCGGGGAGATCCTCGCCATCACCGGCGAGAGCGGCAGTGGCAAAAGCACGTTGCTCGAAGCCATCGGCCTGTTGCTCGCGCCGGTGGAGCTCGAGTACTTTCGGCTGGGCCCGACGCACGCTCAGGATATCGCCCAACTGCTGGCCACTGACAACCAGCCTGCTCTTGCAGCGGTGCGTTCGCGGCATTTGGGATTCATTTTGCAGAGTGGCGGCTTGCTTCCGTTCCTGAGCGTGCGGGACAACATCAGCCTGCCGCGCCGTTTGCTCGGGATGCCCGCAAAAAGCGATCACATCGACCACGCCGTTGACGTGTTGCGCCTGCAAGGGTTGCTGGACAAACAACCTCAGGCGTTGTCGATCGGCGAACGCCAACGTGTTGCCTGCGTTCGGGCAATTGCCCATGAACCGCTGCTGCTGTTGGCCGACGAGCCGACCGCCGCACTCGACCCTCACGGTGCCCGGCGTTTGTTCGAGTTGCTCCTGAGCCTGGTGTCGAGCATGGGCCTGAGTGCGCTCGTTGTATCCCATGACTGGGCTTTGTTGAAGGATTTCGGCTTGCCGCGACTCGGCGCTACCAGCCATCAGGGGGAGACTCTGTTTGAACCGATGGACTGATCGCTTGCGCCTGCTGGGCTCACTGGCGTTGCAAGACCTCTGGCACGACCGCAAGGTCTCGCTGTGCATCGCCGCCTCCCTGGTGGCGGTGATCGCGCCGTTGTTGTTGCTGTTCGGGCTCAAACACGGGGTGGTCAGCCAGTTGCAGGACGAACTGCTGCGCGATCCGCGCAATCTTGAAGTGAAGATGCTCAGCAACGGCAACTACGACACTGCCTGGATCGAGCGTTTGCGCCAGCGCCCCGAGACCGGTTTTGCCCTCGGACAGACCCGCTCGCTCAATACCCAGGCTGATCTGCTGATCGGCATGCAACGGTTTGTCGAAGGCGCGGAAATCATCGCCACTGAGCCCGGCGATCCCCAACTGAACCTGGCGTCACTCAACCCCGTCGGCAATCAAGTGATCCTCAGCGCCAGCGCAGCGCAACGCTTGCAGGCCAAGGCAGGCGACAGCGTGCAGCTGCGGGCGTTGCGCCGTCTGGAAGGTGTCAATGAACGCGGCGAGATGACGCTGACGGTACTGACCGTGCTCGACGGTGCCCGCTTTGGTCGCGCTGCCGGGTTTGTCGCCCCGCCGCTGCTGCTGGATCTGGAGCGTTTTCGCGACGGTTATCAGGTCAGTGAGTTCGGTGTGACCACCGGTAAACCTCAGGGTAATTTACAACCGCTGTATGCCCGCGCCCGCGTATATGCACGCGACATCGATCAGGTCGCATCGCTGGAGCACTGGCTCAACGAACAACACATCGAAACGTCGAGTCGACTGGCCGATATCGACAACGTCAAAGCCATCAACCATGTGCTGGGGTTGATCTTCGGTGTGATCGCCGCGGCGGCACTGATCGGCTGCGTGGCATCAATGGTCGGCGCATTCCTGGCCAACATCGATCGTAAACGCAAAAGCCTGGCAGTCCTGCGTCTGCTGGGTTTCAAACGCAGGTCCGTTGGCGGTTTCGTGGTCCTGCAAGCGCTGGTGCTGAGCCTGGCCGGCTACATTGGCGGGCTGGGATTTTATGCCGTGGGCAGTCATTTGTTCGACTACCTGCTCGGCAGCAGCAAAACCACCGGCACCTTCGCTTGCCACATCACTGTTTGGCATGGCCTGGCCGCCCTGCTCCTGACCTTCTTGGTCGCTGCACTGGTGGCCATGATCGGCGCCCTGAGAGCCATCAAAATCCAACCTGCGGAGAGTCTGCGTGAGCTATAAACGTTTTGGCTTGCTGTTGCCCCTGAGCCTCGGCTACTTGCTCGACGCCTCGGCGGCGGGCTGGGAAGAGAAGTATTACAACCCGATGCCCGAGGCTGGCGACGTCGTGCTGCCGATGCCCTGCGAAGGTTCGATGGTATTTCGCAAGGTATTCATTCCGGTCGCCGGTCCGCTGGATGACTACCCCATCAACATCGGTCAGGACGGCGCGGAATACGGCTATGTCGAACAGACCCGCCCGACCTTTATCGCCGGCAGTTTCACCGGGGCCAAGAACGACAAATCCCGTTACTACCTGATGGCCAAGTACGAGATGAGTCAACTGCAATACGCCGCGCTGACCGAAGCAACCTGCCCCACCGCCGCCACCAAGATGCGCTTGCCGCAAACGGCGGTGAGCTGGGTGCAAGCCATCGAGGCCGCCGACAAGTACAACCTGTGGCTGCGCAAAAACGCCGCCGGCAAGCTGCCCAGGGAAGACGGCGCGCAAGGCTTTCTGCGCCTGCCAACCGAAGTCGAGTGGGAGTTCGCCGCACGCGGCGGGCTGGAAGTCGGTGCTGCTGAATTCCGCGACATGCACTACCCGATGCCAGAAGGCATCAACGCCTACGAGTGGTTTAGCGGAGCGCAATCGTCCAACGGCAAAGTGCAATTGACCGGTCTGCAAAAGCCCAACCCGCTGGGCCTGCATGACATGCTCGGTAACGTCGACGAAATGATGTTCGAGCCGTTTCGCCTGAACAAACTCGACCGCCAGCACGGTCAGGCCGGTGGCTACGTCGTCCGTGGCGGAAACTACCTGACTGCGCAGGCCGACCTTCGTACTGCATTACGTAAGGAGGAACCGTATTACAATGCCGAAGGCCAGGTGAAAAACAAGACCACCGGCCTGCGACTGGTGCTGGTCTCCCCGACCCTCACCTCTCGCGAACGAGTCGCCAGCATCGAAAGCAGCTGGAAGAAACTCGGTACCGGCAGCAAGGAAACCGAATCCGCCGACAAAGGCACCGTGCAATCGCTGAACAGCCTCGCCTCGGGCGTCGAAGACAAAGTACTCAAGGAAAAGCTCCAGACCCTGGAGAACCAACTGCGCGCCAGCAACCAGCAGCAGGAAGAAACCCGCGACCAGGCGATCCGCGCCAGCCTCAACCTGGGTGCGTTCCTGTGCACCAAGATGCTCGACGACGGCCAGTACGTGGACTTCCTGCAAAAAAACTACAAGCTCAACTGTGAAAGCGCAGACAAAGATGCCAGTTGCGACATGCGTAAAGGCAAGCTCGACGAGCAAAAGGATCGCCTGCACAAACTCAGCCGTTACTACGCCAGCAGCCTGGTGGAATCGGCTACCTTGTACGGCCAGCCACTGCTTGAAACACAAGTCCCGGTGATGGAAGAAATCATCACACGCAACAAACAGCTGCAAGACCTCAAACCTTACCTGCGCACTCACTGGGCCAATCAGAAAGCGTTCCTGCAAAAGCAGAAAATCGACACTGTAGCCTGGCTGACCAGCTGCAAAACCGTCACTCAATAACAACGCGTCAACACCGTTACGTAGGAGTTTCACCATGTCGCGCAGCCTTTGGACTCGCTTCAAGCTACAGATCGCATTCGTAGTCGCCAGCAGCCTGCTAATGACCGGTTGCGCCAACACCGGCAGCTCCATGCTCGGCGAGGGCGAAGGCGACGGTGCCGACCCGCGCCTGACCCAGGGCAATGACGCAGAGTTCTTCAGCAAGTCCGGATACCAGGCCTGCGCCGTCGGCGCCGGTGTCGGCATCCTCGCTTGCGCGCTGTCCAACAGCAGCAACAAAACCGTGTGCGTCATCGCCGCCGGTATTACCGCGTGTGGCGTGGCCATGGGCGCGAACTATTACCTGGACCAACGTCGCGCCGAATACGCCGACACCGCCACCCGCTTGGCGAAGATGAACAGCGACGTCGAACAAGACACGCAGAACGTGATCGCCCGGACTGCGACCGCTCAGCAAGTGATCAATGATGACCATGCGCAAATTGCCCAGATCAAAAAGGACATCGCCAACAAGAAAGTCGACAAGAGCAGGGCTCAGGCGCAAATCGCCGGGATTGACTCGGACATCGCACGCCTGCGCAAAGACCTTGCCAACATGCGTACCAAGGTCACCGAGTACCGCAAAGTGGCAGACGCCGAGCGTTCACAAGGCACCAGCGCCGAGATCCGACAGGTGGACATGAACATTCAGAGAATGAACCAGAAAGTCGTCAGCCTGCAGAAGGAAGTCGACGCCCTGTACAGCCAACGCTCCGCAATCACCCTGGGTTAAGCACATGACGCTACGACAACTGATGGTCATCACTGCCGTCCTGGCCCTGAGCGGTTGCGCGACCCAGCCCGGCGAATGCGATGCAACCAATCGCGACAGCAGCCTGCTGACCAAGATGAACTGCGACTACTCCGGTGGTTACAGCGATCAGGTCAAGCAGAAGGAACTGGCCCTGAGCGAGTCCCGACAGCAAAACGCAATGTTCCGTCAGGTGTACGAGAACATTCAGGCCCAGCAGCTCAGCACCAAGACCGATCTGGCCAGCCAGCAGAAATCCCAGGCGGCGCTGAATCAGTCGCTGGCGCAACTGCTGACCTCGCTCAAGGCTCGGCGTGGCAATGAGGCCCAGGTGCAGAAGCAGATTGCCGACCTCGAGAAGCAGCTCAAGGCTTCGCAAGCGGCGCCAACGGCCAAATCAACACCCGCGACACTGGCGGCCAAGCAGCAAGAGCTGAAAACGTTGCAGAAGAAGGTCAATCAGCTGCAATTCAGCCTCGGCTACGAAGAGTAACTTTTCACCCCGCAAGCGTCCCGATGGATGCCTGCACTTTTTCAGGAATCGTCGTCATGCAGCGGGTCATCAGGGATGCGCAAGCCAGATCGGAGGAGATGAGTGCGCTGCAAGCCAAAGTCGCCCTCATCCAGAAACACTTTCCACCGACCGTCGCCAGTCTATTTGCCATCCCGCGGATGGGCAGCGGCGACGTGCTGGAATGGTGGACCGAACTGGGCGGCCAACCTACGCCTTATGCCGATCTCAACGAGGACGCGCAACGACGTTTGCTGGAAACCTACGAGGTACGTCAGACGTCCCTCGGACAACTGGCGGATGAACTGCAAAAACGCGGTCAACCGACGGAAGCGGATGACCTGCGCAGCCTGCTCGGCACGCCTGAGCTGGATAAGCTCTACAGCCTCAATGGTGAGCCATTGGTGGTGCGCTGGAACCAGCGTCCGCCCAAACCGATCGTGCCGCCGGTGATTCCGGTGGCGCCGGTCGTATCGCCGTCGCGGCGGGGCTGGTGGCTCGCGGCGGCCTTGCTCGCGCTGTTGTTGCTGCTTCTGGCGCTCTGGCTCTGGTGGTTCCTGCACCGTGAGCCGGTTGTCGTGGTTCCGCCTGTAGCGCCGGTGGTTACGCCAGTTGAGAAACCGGTTGAGAAGCCGGTTGAGCCTGTTCCCGCACCTGTCGTGGAACCGGAACCGAAACCTGTTCCGGCACCAGAACCCACGCCAGAACCGGTACCGGTACCGGAACCCAAGCCGGTCCCGCCACCCAAACCGGCACCCGCACCCGTACCGGAACCCAAGCCGACCCCGCCACCCAAACCGGTTCCACCACCAAAACCGGCAGTAGCGGCCCCGCCACCAGCCCCGACGCTGGACAACTTCGCATGCCGTAAAAATGCGCCTAAGGCAGAGATCCCACAGTTCGTAGTGGTGCTCGACACCTCGGGTTCGATGAACTTGAACATCAAGTCAGTGAAAGCCGACGAGGACTGGTTCTTCGGTCCTGACATCAACAAGCTCCTGGACCCGAACCGCACCATGCGGCTCACCGCCAAACCCAGCCGCATGGACGTCGCCAAGGATTCGCTGGCCGGCATGATCAACGGGCTGGACCCGAAGATCGACACACGCCTGATCACCTTCGCCGGTTGCGAAAGAACACCGGACCGGGGTGTGTTCAAGTTCGGCGACCGTCCGCGGCTGATCAACGGGATTCGAGGTCTGGCTCCCGACGACGGCACACCGCTGGCCGACAGCCTGGCCCATGCGGCGAGTACCGTCGACGGGCGCAATAACGATGCGGTTATCGTGATGTTTGTCGACGGAGAAGACGGTTGCGGGCAGGACGTTTGCGCGGTATCCCGTCGAATCGCCAGGGAACAACCACGCCTGCGGGTCAACGTGGTGAAAATCGGTGCTGGCGGCCCGTCACGCTGCATCGCTGAGAACACCGGGGGCCGGGTTTACAACAGCACCAATGCGGCTGAGTTGGGTAACCTGTTGAAACAGGCAAGCAAGGAAGTCTCCAGCAATGCCAAGTGCGATTAGCGGGGCAAAGATGCTGAATTGAGGTGACCTCATTCGCGAGCAGGCTCGCACAGAATTTGTGTCGTCTACACGGTTATTCGACGACGCAGGTACCCTATGGGAGCGAGCTTGCCCGCGATAACTAGTTCAAAGCACCTCAACGAAACCGGTCAACTTCGGACCGCAAATCCGCCGCCAGCTTCTCCAGTTCCCTGGCGGTGACGGCCAGGTTGGACACCACTTCACGCTGCTCGCTGTTGGCCAGGGCGATGCTCTGCAGGTTGCTGCTGAGCAAGGTCGCAGTGCTGCTCTGTTCCTGAGTGGCGGTGGTGATGGCGGCGAACTGCTGTCCGGCCGAGCGGCTTTGCTCATCGATCCGCGCCAGTGCCGCGGCGACGTTGGCGTTGCGTGACAAGCCTTCCTGCATCAGCACGTTGCCTTGCTCCATGGTGCTGATGGCGTTGCCGGTCTCTTGCTGGATGCTCTGGATCATCCCGGAAATTTCATCGGTGGCTTCACGGGTGCGAGAGGCAAGGTTGCGCACTTCATCGGCCACCACGGCAAAACCACGACCCTGCTCGCCGGCACGGGCCGCTTCGATCGCGGCGTTGAGCGCCAGCAGGTTGGTCTGATCAGCGATCGACGTAATCACACCGACGATGCCACCGATTTCCTGGGAACGCTGACCTAGCGTATTGATCACCGTTGCGGTGCTGTTCAATGCCCCGGCGATTTGCTCCAGCGACGAGGACGCTTCGTCCATCGACGTGCGACCAATCTGCGTTTGCTGGGCGTTTTCCTGGGCCAGACGCTGGGTGCTGCCCATGTTGTCGGCAATGTTCAACGAGGTCGCGCTGAATTCTTCCACGGCCCCGGCCATGCTGGTGATTTCGCCCGACTGCTGTTCCATCCCTTCGTAGGCGCCACCGGACAAACCGGACAGGGCCTGAGCGCGGCGGTTGACCTCCATCGAAGCATTGCGGATGTGCTCGACCATGGTCGACAACGCCTGGCTCATCTGGTTGAAGGCGCGGGCCAGCTGACCGATCTCGTCGTTGCTCGACACACTCAGACGCACGCTCAAATCACCGGCACCCAAGGCTTCGGCCTGGCGCACCAGATCCGCCAGCGGCGCGAGTTTGCTGCGCAACAGCCAGACCGCCGAACCCACCGCCAGCAACATCGCCAGCAAACTGCCGATGGCCAGCTGGATACCGACACTCCAGGTCACGGCGCTGATTTCGGTTTTCGGCATGCTCGCCACCACCGACCACGGCCCGCCTTCGAACGGTACGGCCACGCTATAAAATTCTTCGGACTTGTCGCTCCAGAAATCGCCCTTGCCCGGCGTTTTCGCCAGTTCGACAATTGCTGGCACCGCTTGGTCCAGCGCCTGTACACCTGCGATCGGCACAAGCCATTTGTTTTGCTCATCCAAAAGCGCCAGGGAACCGGTCTGGCCGATGCGGAAGCGTTTGAGGTTTTCGAACTGCGCCTTCTGCGCGTCGGTGTAATCAAATCCTACATACAACACGGCAATGACCTTACCGCTGCTGTCGCGCACAGGGGTGTACTGCGACATGTAGAAGCGTTCAAACAGCAAGGATCGACCCACGTAGCTCTGCCCCGCCATCAAACGGGCGTATGCCGGATTCGCGTGATCCAGAACAGTGCCAATGGCACGGTTGCCGTCTTGTTTGCTGACATTTGTACTGACGCGAATGAAGTCTTCGCCGCTGCGCACGAACACCGTCGCCACGCCCGCGGTCATCTGCTTGAACTCGTCCACTTCCTTGAAGTTGTTGTTAAGCACTTCATTGCCCATGTGCAAGCCCGGTGTCTGGATACCCGCCACGGCCACCGGTTCATCCGGGTGCACGCTCAGCCCTCCACTGAAGCGCTTCTCGAACAGTCCGGCCAGGCGCTGGGTACTTTCACGCAACGTGCCGTGAAAGGTGCTCAGCTGATCGGCCAGCAACCGGGCCTCACTGGCCAGGTGCTCTTCGCGGGTGGCGAGGTTGGCGGTGTCCAGCGAACGCAGGGCGAACAAGGTACTGCCGGTGATGACGATCGCCAGAATCACGGCGAGCGCAAGACCAAGCTGTGAGGCTATCCGGGCACGAGGTTGAGACATGACAGCTCCTGGCCAAGTGCCTGGATCATCGTGATCGCGGCGCACACTCAGCAAAATTTCTAATATTTAGGGGGTAGCGTCGAACCTGCACGAAGGTCCCACGAGCAGATTTTCGGCGGCGAACGGAAATACTTGAGCGATTAGTGGGGATATGGCTCAAGGCCGCTACTCCGGCCGCTCCATCGTTTCAGCTCAGGTGCTCGACATCCGGCAATTCCATGGCCCGGACTTCACTTTGCAGAAAGTCGCTGAGCCGGCGCATGCGCTCACCGCCCGGACGGGTTTTCGGCCAGACCAGGTAGTATTTCTCACCGCTGGCAACGGCCGTCGGCCACGGCAGGCTCAATCGCCCTTGCGCCACATCTTCCGCCACCATCAGCAAATCACCCATGGACACGCCGTAGCCTCGGGCTGCCGCGATCATGCCCAGCTCCAGCGTGTCGAACACCTGCCCGCCCTTGAGTGACACCTGGTCGGCCAGCCCCATGCGCTCCAGCCAATTGCGCCAGTCGCGGCGGTCCGGTGTCGGGTGCAACAGCTCAGTATTGGCCAGACGCGTGACGTCCCAAGGCTGATCGCTCGGCAGGTTGGGCGCGCCCACCGGGATCAATTCCTCCGGGAACAGGTAACTCGCCTCCCAGTCCGGCGGGAAATGCCCGTTGCTCAGCAACACCGCGCAATCGAACGGTTCATCGTTGAAGTCCACCGAATCGACATCCATCCAGGCGCTGGTCAATTGCACCTCGTTGCCCGGCTGCAGATGGCGGAAGCGACTCAGGCGCGCCAGCAACCAGCGCATGGTCAGCGTCGACGGGGCTTTCATGCGCAGGATGTCGTCTTCGGCGCGCAAGGTATTGCAAGCCCGTTCCAGAGCAGTGAAGCCTTCGCGGATCCCCGGCAACAACAAGCGGGCCGATTCGGTCAGCTGCAGGTGGCGACCACTGCGGTGAAACAAGCGGCAGGCAAAATGCTCTTCGAGCGTACGAATATGCCGGCTGACTGCACTTTGCGTGATCGACAGCTCTTCAGCGGCTCGGGTGAACGAACTGTGTCGCGCCGCCGCTTCGAATGCGCGCAGGGCATACAAGGGAGGAAGACGACGTGACATTGGGAAAGCTCCTACATCGGGATTCGATCACCCTAGCAGAAACTCTCCAGCATGAGTTTGAATCATGCCATCCATCCTTTTTATCCCTTTGTGCAAACCCCGCAGAGCGCCGAGAATCGACGCTTTCCTGTTCACTTTGACAATCGAGCGTGATGATCATGCAGCATCCAGCGCGTATTGAACTCTGGGCCATCCTGCGGCTGGCGGGGCCGTTGATCGCCTCGCAGTTGGCGCACATGCTGATGGTCCTCACCGACACTTTGATGATGGCGCGCCTGAGTCCCGAGGCACTGGCCGGCGGCAGTCTGGGCGCGGCGAGCTATTCGTTCGTGGCGTTCTTCTGCATCGGTGTGATTGCGGCGGTCGGCACTCTGGTGTCGATCCGCCAGGGCGCGGGCGATACCCTCGGGGCTGCCCGACTGGTCCAGGCCGGGTTGTGGCTGGCGTGGCTGATGGCGCTGGGTGCCGGGCTATTGCTGTGGAACCTCAAACCGGTTTTGCTGCTGTTCGGCCAGACCGAAAGCAACGTGCAGGCGGCCGGGCAGTTCCTGGTGTTTTTGCCTTTTGCCCTGCCCGGCTACCTGAGTTTCATGGCCTTGCGTGGCTTCACCAGCGCCATCGGCCGCGCGACGCCGGTGATGGTCATCAGCCTGGGCGGAACGGTGGCTAACTTCCTGCTCAACTACGCGTTGATTACCGGCATGTTCGGCCTGCCGAAACTGGGCTTGATGGGCATCGGTCTGGTCACCGCGATCGTGGCCAACCTCATGGCCCTGGCGCTGGCGTGGCACATCCATCGGCATCCGGCTTACGACGCCTATCCGCTGCGTCAGGGGTTGCTGCGGCTCAACCGGCAATACCTGAAGGAGCTGTGGCGACTTGGCCTGCCGATTGGCGGCACCTACGCCGTGGAAGTCGGGTTGTTTGCATTCGCGGCGCTGTGCATGGGCACCATGGGCAGTACGCAACTGGCGGCGCACCAGATCGCCCTGCAAATCGTTTCGGTGGCGTTCATGGTGCCGGCGGGCATTTCCTATGCGATCACCATGCGCATCGGCCAGCATTACGGCGCCGGGCAACTGCTGGATGCACGACTGGCTGGACGGGTCGGCCTCGCCTTCGGCGCAGCGGCGATGCTGTGCTTTGCGATGGTGTTCTGGCTGCTGCCGAATCAGTTGATCGGTCTGTTTCTCGATCACAACGACCCGGCCTTCCGCGAGGTTATCAATCTGGCGGTGAGCCTGCTGGCGGTCGCGGCGTGGTTCGAGCTGTTCGACGGCACGCAGACCATCGCCATGGGCTGCATTCGTGGCCTCAAGGACGCCAAGACCACGTTCCTGGTAGGCCTGGGTTGCTATTGGCTGATTGGCGCGCCCGCCGCATGGTGGATGGCGTTCCACTTGAACTGGGGGCCAACGGGCGTCTGGTGGGGCCTGGCGCTGGGACTGGCGTTCGCGGCGGTGGGTTTGACGCTGGCGTTTGAGTGGAAGATGAAGCGGATGATCAAGCGCGAGCCGGCGTCAGAAGATAGCTTCTCGGTCTCCCAGCCTTATTGAAATCCACTGTGGGAGCGAGCCTGCTCGCGAAAGAGGCGGCACATCCAACATAGATGTGACTGACAAACCGCTTTCGCGAGCAGGCTCGCTCCCACATGGGTTCGTGATTAATTCACGATTTCCATCATCGCCTGTTGGCTGCCATCGAAAGTCAGATACTCCACCAGCTCGGCCAGCGCCAACGGCTTGCTGATCAGATACCCCTGCACCTGATCGCAATCAAACCCGCGCAACAAATCCAGTTGCTCCGGTGTTTCCACGCCTTCGGCGACGACTTCCAGGTTGAGGTTGTGCGCCAGGTTGATCATCGCGTGCACCAGCTTGCGGTTCTCTTCCCGTTGCTCCATGCCGCCGACAAAGCTCTTGTCGATCTTCAACAAGGTGATCGGCAGGCTGTTGAGGTGCACGAAGGACGAGAACCCGGTGCCGAAATCGTCGAGGGAGAAGCGCACGCCCAGACGCCCGAGGGCATCCATGGTCTGCTTGACCAGATCGCTGCGGCGCATGACCGCGGTTTCGGTCAGTTCGAATTCCAGCCATTGCGCCTCGACGCCGCGCTCGGCAATCAGCCGGCTCAGGGTCGACAGCAATTGGCTGTCCTGGAACTGGCGGAACGACAGGTTGATTGCCATGTGCAGCGGCGGCAAACCGCGTTCGCGCAAGGCCTGCATGTCGCGCAGGGCCCGGGAAATCACCCAGTAACCGAGCGGCACGATCAAACCGCTCTGCTCGGCCAGTGGCACGAACTCACTGGGGGGCAGCAAGCCACGCTCGGCATGGCGCCAGCGAACCAGGGCTTCGAGGCCGACGATTTGCCCGTCCTCGAGATTCAGCCGTGGCTGGTAATGCAGTTCCAGCTCATCGCGGCGCAATGCGCGGCGCAGCTCGGTTTCCAGGTCGGCGATGCTGCGGGCATTGCGGTTGATACGTTCGTTGAAAATGTGAAAGGTGCAGCCCTGCGTGCTCTTGGCTTGCTGCATGGCGATGTGTGCGTGCCACATCAACGGGTCGGCACCGGCCTGGGCACGGGCGTGGGCAATGCCGAGACTGGAACCGATCAACAGGCTTTCACCATCGACCCAATAAGGTTCGGCCAAGGCTTCGGTGATGCGCTCGGCCATCCATTCGGCGCGCTGCGGGGCGCGGCGGGTGTCGATCAGCAAAGCGAATTCGTCACTGCCCAGCCGTGCCAGCTGATCGCCGGCCTCCAGCTGGCTTTTGAGCCGCGCCACAACTTGCAGGATCAGGCGATCTCCGGCCTGGTGGCCGAGGGCATCGTTGGCGTGACGGAAGTTATCGAGATCGAGGTGCCCCAGCGCCAGGCCACGGCCTTCGTTTTCCGCCAGACGCGCCGTCAGCAGTGTCTGGAAGCCCTGGCGGTTGGCGATGCCGGTCAGCGGATCTTGCTCGGCCAGGCGCTGCAGCGTGGTTTCCAGCACGCCACGCTCACGCACATGACGCAGGCAACGGCGCAACATGCCGGTATCGAGATGATCGCGTACCAACCAATCGCTTACACCGTCGGGCGGGGTCAGCGGCTCATGTTCGAGCAGCAACACCGTCGGCAGACAGCAACGGCCCGGCGCCGGCTGAAGAGCCGGGATCGTCAACAACACCGCACTGCGGTTGTCATCGAACAGACTGCTGACCGACTCCCAACTCGGCGCGCTGATGAGCACGGCCGAGCTCCCCATCGGAGCCAGACACTCGCGCAACAACGCTGCCCACGCTGGCTCTTCAGCCAGTAGCAGCAAACGCAAGGGTTCGACAGGCGTAGACAAGCTAGCTCCCTAGACTCTGCAAAGATGTAGGCGACGGGCATTATGCCGCGCCGATAACCAATGACCAATGACATCGGTTATCAAACGTGGCCTTTGTAACCGGAATTACGAACATTAGACGCAAATCCGTTGCGCATCCTGCGTGAAAGTAACAAAAGCGGCAATTAGAGATCGCGTTGTACGTCACAAGTCGGAGAGAGCAGCACAAATTGCTGAGCCTGTTAAAATGCCGGCCCATTTCGTGACTGACCCCTGAATTTACCTATGTCCCGACTCAATCCCCGGCAGCAAGAAGCCGTGAGCTACGTCGGCGGCCCTCTTTTGGTGCTCGCCGGTGCAGGCTCCGGCAAGACCAGCGTGATCACGCGCAAGATTGCCCACCTGATCCAGAATTGCGGTATCCGTGCCCAGTACATTGTCGCCATGACCTTCACCAACAAGGCCGCGCGCGAGATGAAGGAACGGGTCGGCACCCTGCTGCGCGCCGGTGAAGGCCGGGGCCTGACGGTCTGCACCTTCCACAACCTGGGCCTGAACATCATCCGCAAGGAACACGTGCGGCTGGGCTACAAACCGGGCTTCTCGATCTTCGACGAGACCGACGTCAAGGCCCTGATGACCGACATCATGCAGAAGGAATACTCGGGCGACGACGGCGTCGACGAGATCAAGAACATGATCGGCGCCTGGAAAAACGACCTGATCCTGCCCGCCCAGGCCCTGGAAAACGCGCGCAACCCCAAGGAACAGACCGCCGCCATTGTCTACACCCACTATCAGCGCACGCTCAAGGCGTTCAACGCAGTGGACTTCGACGACCTGATCCTGCTGCCGGTGAAGCTGTTCGAAGAGCATGCCGACATCCTGGAAAAGTGGCAGAACAAGGTGCGTTACCTGCTGGTGGATGAATACCAGGACACCAACGCCAGCCAGTATCTGCTGGTAAAAATGCTCATCGGCAAGCGTAACCAGTTCACCGTGGTGGGCGACGACGACCAGTCGATCTACGCCTGGCGTGGCGCGCGCCCGGAAAACCTGATGCTGCTCAAGGAAGACTACCCGTCTTTGAAAGTGGTGATGCTGGAGCAGAACTACCGGTCCACCAGCCGCATCCTGCGCTGCGCCAACGTGCTGATCTCGAACAATCCCCACGAATTCGAAAAGCAGTTGTGGAGTGAAATGGGTCACGGCGACGAAATCCGCGTGATCCGTTGCCGCAACGAAGACGCCGAAGCCGAACGCGTGGCCATGGAAATCCTCAGCCTGCACCTGCGCACCGACCGACCGTACAGCGATTTCGCGATCCTCTACCGCGGTAACTACCAGGCCAAGCTGATCGAACTGAAATTGCAGCACCATCAGGTGCCGTACCGCTTGTCCGGCGGCAACAGCTTTTTCGGACGTCAGGAAGTGAAAGACCTGATGGCCTACTTCCGCCTGATCGTGAACCCGGACGACGACAACGCCTTCCTGCGAGTGATCAACGTCCCACGCCGGGAAATCGGCTCGACCACGCTGGAGAAACTCGGCAACTACGCCACCGAGCGTAAAATCTCGATGTACGCCGCCACCGACGAAATCGGCCTGGGCGAACATCTGGACAGCCGTTTCACCGATCGCCTGTCGCGTTTCAAGCGCTTCATGGACAAGGTCCGTGAACAGTGCGCCGGCGAAGACCCGATTTCGGCCCTGCGCAGCATGGTCATGGACATCGACTATGAGAACTGGCTGCGCACCAACAGCTCCAGCGACAAGGCCGCCGACTACCGCATGGGTAACGTCTGGTTCCTCATCGAGGCGTTGAAAAACACGCTCGAGAAAGACGAAGAAGGCGAGATGACCGTCGAAGACGCCATCGGCAAACTGGTGCTGCGCGACATGCTGGAGCGCCAACAGGAAGAGGAAGACGGCGCCGAAGGCGTGCAAATGATGACCCTGCACGCCTCCAAGGGCCTGGAATTCCCCTACGTGTTCATCATGGGCATGGAAGAGGAAATCCTCCCGCACCGTTCCAGCATCGAAGCCGACACCATCGAAGAAGAACGCCGGCTGGCCTACGTAGGGATTACCCGCGCGCGTCAGACCCTGGCCTTCACCTTCGCCGCCAAGCGCAAACAATATGGCGAGATCATCGACTGCGCGCCAAGCCGCTTCCTCGATGAGTTGCCACCGGACGACCTGGCCTGGGAAGGCAACGACGACACCCCGACCGAAGTCAAAGCCGTTCGCGGCAACAACGCATTGGCGGATATACGCGCGATGTTAAAGCGCTAGAATTGACCACTTTATTTAGACCTTCGGCGCAAAAGGCGCCAAAAGAGGACAGCTTCATGGAAGCCCTGCACAAAAAAATCCGCGAAGAAGGCATCGTGCTTTCCGATCAGGTCCTGAAAGTCGACGCCTTTCTGAACCACCAGATCGACCCGGCCCTGATGAAGCTGATCGGCGACGAATTCGCCACGCTGTTCAAGGACTCGGGCATCACCAAGATCGTCACCATCGAAGCCTCGGGCATCGCCCCGGCGATCATGACCGGCCTGAACCTCGGCGTGCCGGTGATTTTCGCCCGCAAGCACCAGTCCCTGACCCTGACCGAAAACCTGCTGTCGGCGACCGTGTACTCGTTCACCAAGCAGACCGAAAGCACAGTGGCGATCTCCCCGCGTCACCTGACCAGCAGCGACCGCGTGCTGATCATCGATGACTTCCTGGCCAACGGTAAGGCGTCCCAGGCGCTGATCTCGATCATCAAACAGGCCGGCGCCACCGTGGCGGGCCTGGGGATCGTGATCGAGAAGTCGTTCCAGGGCGGCCGTGCGGAGCTGGATGCGCAGGGTTATCGCGTAGAGTCGTTGGCGCGGGTGCAGTCGCTGAAGGATGGCGTTGTAACCTTCATCGATTGATCCGCCACACCGCCTACCCCCTCTTGTGGGAGCGAGCCTGCTCGCGAAAGCGGCCTTACAGTCAACAGTGATGTTGAAGGTTATGGCCTCTTCGCGAGCAGGCTCGCTCCCACAGTGGCTTTGGGTCGACCGTTACTGCGCGGTGGCTTTCAGGCCGGTGAGCAATAGTCGCTGAAACAAATCCTCTTTCAGCCCTTCAGGCTTGCTCAGCTGCATCCGCTCCAGATGCTCGGGAAACGCCTCAGCCGGCGGCGCATCCAGCGCAGCCTTGCCCAATTCCAGTATCTCGCTCAGCTTGAACTTGCTCTTCAGCCAGTTCAGCGCCCGCAGCAGATCGCGCTCCACCTCCGTGAAATCACAACCCAACGGATACTCCGCAAACAACTGCGCATGCTGCCCCTGGATCGCCTGCAAGCGTTGCGGACGGTTGTCGGTGAAGCGCGGATCGAGACGGAAATCCCCGGGCAATTTGCCGACCTTTTGCGCCTGTTCGATCAAACCCGGCTGAAAGCGTGAGTCGCTGATGTTCAACAGCGCTTCGATCACCGCTGCATCGGTCTTGCCGCGAAGATCGGCGATGCCGTACTCGGTGACCACGATGTCCCGCAGATGCCGTGGGATCGTGCAGTGGCCGTACTCCCAGACGATGTTTGAACTGACATCCCCGCCTGACTCGCGCCAGCTGCGCAGCAGCAACACCGAGCGCGCGCCTTGCAGTGCATGGCCCTGCGCAACAAAGTTGTATTGCCCGCCGACGCCGCTGAGCACTCGCCCGTCTTCAAGCTGATCCGCCACGCCGGCGCCAAGCAGGGTCATGGTGAAGGCTGTGTTGATGAACCGTGCATCGAGGCGCTGCAACCGCTTGAGCTCTTCCTGGCCATAGAGCTCGTTGATGTAGCTGATGCGGGTCATGTTGAATTCGAGCCGCTTGTTCTGCGGCAACTCGCGCAAGCGCTCATAGAAACTGCGCGGTCCGAGGAAGAAACCGCCATGCACCGAGATGCCATCGGTCTGCGCCGCTTCATCGAGGGTGCCGGCATTCGCCTGTTGTTGGGTCGGCACGTCCGGATAGACCTTGCGCCGCACGATCCCGGCATCGGCCAGTACCAACAGGCCGTTGACGAACATTTCGCTGCAGCCATACAGGCCCTTGGCAAAGGGGTCGAGGCCGCCTTCACGCTCGATCAGTTGCGCCCATGGGCTCAGATCCACGTCCGCGAGCAATGCCTGGTAACCATCGTTATCCGCCTGGCGTGCCAGCAACGCCGCCGTCAGCGCATCACCCATGGCGCCGATGCCGATCTGTAGCGTGCCGCCATCGCGCACCAGCGTACTGGCGTGCAAACCGATGAAATGATCCTGGAACCCCACCGGCATGTTCGGCGTGGAAAACAGCGTGGTGTGGTCTTTCTCGTCGATCAGCACATCGAAAGTGTCGATACCGACTTCGGCGTCACCGGGCATGTAGGGCAAGTCGTTGTGCACCTGGCCGACCATCAGGATCGTCTCCCCGGCGGCTCGGCGCTTGGCGATCATCGGCAACAGGTCGAGGGTGATGTCCGGGTTGCAGCTCAGGCTCAAGCGGTCGGGATGCTCGGCATGACTGGCCACCAGTTGCGCCACCAGGTTCAAGCCCGCAGCGTTGATGTCCCGGGCCGCATGGCTGTAGTTGCTGCTGACATAATCCTGCTGCGCCGCAGGACTGTTGAGCAGGCTACCGGGCTGCATGAAAAACTGCTGGATATGAACATTGCCCGGCAGGCTGTCGCGGTGCAGGTCGGCGAGGAAATCCAGCTCGGGATAATCACCGAAGACCTGGTCAATGAACGGTTCAAGAAAGCGCTTCTGCAAGCCATCGCCCAATGCAGGTCGCCCCAGGCACAGCGCGGTGTAGATCGTCAGCTGCCGTTGGGGCAATTGCGCGACGCGTCGATACAGTGCGTTGACGAAATGGTTGGGTTTGCCCAGGCCCAGGGGCAGACCCATGTGAATATGCGCCGGCAATCTCGCCAACACCTCATCGACCGCTTGCTCGATAGAACACAGCTGCACCATTCGATCCTCCCTTACATTCCATGAACTGGGGTTGGACCGAGCTTGCCGGGTCTTTGCTGCAATGAACAGCCTGTTAATGCCAAACCGTCGCCGCAGTCCCCCCTCCTGTAGGAGCGAGCTCGCTCGCGATGGTCGTCAACGATGACGCGCATAACCTGATGGAACGAGGTGCAAGAAGGTTTTTCGCGAGCTCGCTCCTACAGGGATCAGTGGCGTTTAACGAAATCGCAGGCACAAAAAAACCGCTTATAAGCGGCTTTTTTGTGAAAGAGGCAGGCTTGTTACAGGCCAGACATCTCTTTGATGGCACCTTTGAGCTCGTCATCGGAGCAGTCGGCGCAGGTGCCTTTAGGCGGCATCGCGTTGACACCGGTAATGGCTTTGGCCAGGATGCCGTCGAGGCCGCCCTGGTGATCGGCGCGCTCTTTCCAGGCTGCCTTGTCGCCGATTTTCGGCGCGCCCAACAGGCCGGTGCCGTGGCAAGCATTGCAATGCTTGGCAATCACATCTTTAGGCGCCTTGGCACCGCCACCACCGCCGGCAGCAGCGGCGACTTCCATGCCTTTGCACTCTTTACCCTGAACACAGACCTGGCCGACTGGCTCAAGGCGTTTGGCAATCTCGTCGTTGGTCGCAGCTTGAGCGCTGACAGCCCAGAGGGCCAGTACGGTTGCTGGTGCGGCCAGCATTTTCATAATTAGGTTCACGCGTTCACCCTCAATGGTGGCTATTCACGCCTGCGGCCACGGTTCGCAGGCGGGCGCAAGTATAGCGGTAAGCCCGCGACACTGAAACAACCCCAAAGTCGAAGGGGTCTTATTGCGCAACGGAAAAACAGCTCGGGTGCCTCGGCCATGCTGGCAGGGCGCCTCTTTTCTTAGAAATTCGCGGGTGTAGCTGCGCTGATTAGTCGCGCCGGCGCATCGAACGGATTGCGGAAACGGTGCGGCTTGGTACTTTCAAAGTAGTAGCTATCGCCGGCTTCGAGCACAAATGTTTCGAGGCCGACCACCAACTCCAGCCGACCTTCCACCAGAATTCCGGTTTCCTCACCTTCGTGGGTGAGCATCTCGTCGCCGGTGTCGGCGCCAGGCGGGTAGATTTCATTGAGGAACGCGATAGCCCGGCTCGGATGAGCCCGGCCGACCAGCTTCATGGTCACCGCACCATCGGAAATATCGATCAGCTCGTTAGCCTTGTAGACGATCTGAGTCGGTTTTTCCTGCAGGATCTCTTCGGAAAAGAACTCGACCATGGACATGGGAATGCCGCCCAACACTTTCCTCAGCGAACTGATCGAGGGGCTGACACTGTTCTTCTCGATCATCGAAATGGTGCTGTTGGTGACGCCCGCGCGTTTGGCGAGTTCACGCTGGGAAAGACCTTTGAGCTTACGGATCGATTGCAGTCGTTCACCGACGTCCAAAGCTTGCGCCTCCAGGGATTCAGATTGTTGGAATATTGAGCGTTATCATGGCGACAGCGTTCAGTATTTACAACACTTTGACCTGAATCCTGTTCAGTGAGGCGACTTTCGGTCCGGCTCGCTTGCCGTCAACTCCCGGAATAGAGCATTGGCACCCGACGCAGGTTGCAGAAGATCTGATAAGGAATCGTGCCGGCGGCCATGGCCACGTCGCTGGCCAGGATGTTTTTGCCCCACAACTCCACCGTCGAGCCGAGGCCAGCCTGGGGAATATCGGTCAGATCGACGCACAGCATGTCCATCGATACCCGGCCGATCAACTGGCTGCGTTGCCCGGCCACCAGGACCGGCGTACCGGTCGGTGCCAGCCGCGGGTAGCCATCGGCGTACCCCATGGCCACCACCCCAACGCGCATCGGCTTCTGGGTGATGAATTTCGCGCCATAGCCGATCGGCTCGCCGGCCGGCAGTTCACGCACGCTGATCACCTTCGATTCGAGGGTCATCACCGGCTGCAGGCGCGAAGCCACGGCATTGGCTTCTTCGAAAGGCGTGGCGCCGTAAAGCATGATGCCCGGGCGCACCCAATCACTCGGAATCTGCGGCCAACCCAGCACCGCCGGCGAATTGCGCAGGCTGACCTCGGCCGCCAGGCCCTGACGCGCTGCTTCGAACACCGCGACCTGCTCGGCACTGGCCTGGCAGTTCAACTCATCGGCACGGGCGAAGTGGCTCATCAGCACAATCTTCGCCACTTTGCCGCTGGCCAGCAGCCGTTGATAGGCCGATTGATAATCCTTCGGATGCAGCCCCACCCGGTGCATGCCCGAATCGAGCTTGAGCCAGACCGTGATGGGTTTGCTCAGTGGCGCTTTTTCGATTGCTTCGAGCTGCCACAGCGAATGCACCACGCACCAGAAGTCATGCTCGACGATCAGCGACAGTTCGTCGGTTTCGAAAAAACCTTCCAGCAGCAAAACCGGCGCTCGAATACCGGCGGCGCGCAGTTCCAGAGCCTCTTCGATACAGGCCACGGCAAAGCCATCCGCTTCGGCTTCGAGCGCCTGGGCGCAGCGCACCGCGCCATGACCGTAAGCATCGGCCTTGATCACCGCGAGGGCGCGGGCTCCCGTGACCTCACGGGCAATCCGGTAGTTGTGACGAAGAGCTTGAAGGTCGATCAGGGCACGGGCAGGACGCATGGCGGCAGACTTCTGGTCGGTCGTTTGGAAGAAAAACCGGCGCTGGCTGGCGGCGTTAACCGCCAACAGCACCGGGAGAGGGATCTTTCTGACTGGCTCAAGGCAAGGCGGTTACCCGCGACAGCTCATGCACTCACTGGTGAGCTGGCGCTGGATTAACGTGCTTTGCGGATTCCTGTTGCTTGTTGCCGTAACGGGAAATATCCAGGCCTTCGGCGCTGATCTGCGGTTTTCTCTTCGCCATCAGGTCAGCCAGCAAGCGACCGGAACCACAGGCCATGGTCCAGCCAAGCGTGCCGTGACCGGTGTTCAGGAACAGGTTCTTGAACGGGGTGGCGCCCACGATAGGGGTGCCATCCGGAGTGGTCGGACGCAGGCCGGTCCAGAAACTTGCCTGGGCCAGATCGCCGCCCTGAGGATAAAGGTCGTTGACGATCATCTCCAGGGTTTCGCGTCGACGCGGGTTCAGCGACAGGTCAAAACCGGCAATCTCCGCCATGCCGCCGACGCGGATGCGGTTGTCGAAACGGGTGATCGCGACCTTGAAGGTCTCGTCGAGAATGGTCGAGGTCGGGGCCATCGCCGGGTTGGTGATCGGCACGGTCAGGGAGTAGCCCTTGAGCGGGTACACCGGCGCCTTGATACCCAGCGGCTTGAGCAATTGTGGCGAATAGCTGCCCAGTGCCAGCACGTAGCGGTCAGCGGTTTCCAGCTTGCCGTCGATCCACACGCCGTTGATGCGATCACCGGCGAAGTCGAGGCGCTGAATGTCCTGGCCGAAACGGAACTGCACACCGAGTTTCGCGGCCATTTCAGCGAGCTTGGTCGTGAACATCTGGCAGTCGCCGGTCTGGTCGTTCGGCAGGCGCAGGGCACCGGCGAGGATATCGGTGACGCTGGCCAGGGCCGGCTCGACGCGGGCAATGCCTTCGCGGTCGAGCAATTCGAACGGCACGCCGGACTCCTTCAGCACGGCGATGTCTTTCGCGGCGCCATCAAGCTGAGCCTGGGTGCGGAACAGCTGGGTCGTACCGAGGCTGCGGCCTTCGTAGGCGATACCGGTTTCGGCGCGCAGTTCGTCGAGGCAGTCACGGCTGTACTCGGACAGACGGACCATGCGCTCCTTGTTCACCGCGTAACGGCTGGCGGTGCAATTGCGCAGCATCTGCGCCATCCACAGGTATTGATCGATATCGGCGGTAGCCTTGATCGCCAGCGGCGCGTGACGCTGCAGCAGCCACTTGATGGCTTTGAGCGGCACACCCGGCGCGGCCCAGGGCGAGGCATAACCCGGCGACACCTGGCCGGCGTTGGCGAAACTGGTCTCCATGGCAGCAGCCGGCTGCCGGTCGACTACCACCACTTCAAACCCGGCACGCGCCAGGTAATAAGCACTGGTGGTACCGATGACGCCGCTACCCAAGACCATAACGCGCATTTTCATATCCCTCATCGCGGCTGACCGCTGACGTGTGTAGTTCAGAGCTTTAGATGTGCGCAGTGTAAAAAAGATTGGTCAGTGATTTTCACTATATAAGCGCCTATATTTGGCGACAATTCTCGGCAAAAACCCTTTTCACGGAGGCGCATCCCCTATGCGTACCAACACTCAAACCAAACGTGAGCTGGACAAGATCGACCGCAGCATCCTGCGGATCCTGCAAGCGGACGGGCGCATCTCTTTCACCGAGCTTGGGGAAAAGGTCGGGCTATCGACCACGCCCTGCACCGAGCGGGTCCGGCGCCTGGAGCGCGAAGGGATCATCATGGGCTACAACGCGCGGCTCAACCCGCAGCACCTCAAGGGGAGTCTGCTGGTGTTCGTCGAGATCAGCCTGGACTACAAATCCGGTGACACCTTCGAAGAGTTCCGACGTGCGGTGCTGAAACTGCCCCATGTGCTGGAATGCCACTTGGTATCAGGGGATTTCGACTATCTGGTGAAAGCGCGGATTTCCGAGATGGCCTCGTACCGCAAGCTGCTGGGCGACATCCTGCTCAAGCTGCCCCATGTGCGCGAATCCAAGAGCTACATCGTGATGGAAGAGGTGAAGGAGAGCTTGAGCTTGCCGATTCCGGATTGAGGTTTTACAACGCCTGTTCGGTCGCCTTCGCGAGCAGGCTCGCTCCCACAATGGGTTCGTGTCGTACCGGGGTTTTGTGGCCACTGAAGATCAACTGCGGGAGCGAGCCGGCTCGCAAAAGCAGGCGACCCGGTCTGACTGTTAAACGAGAACTTGCCGGTTACTCGCCATGTACTCGAATACCTGCTTCTCCACTCGCGGGTGAATCAACTCCACCGGCCGCCGCCCATTGGGGCACGGCAAGGTCTGGGTAGTGCCGAACAACCGGCAGATCAACGGCCGCTCGTCATACACGGTACAGCCGTTCGGCCCGAGATGGACGCAGTTGAGTTCGTCCATTGCGGCTTCCTGCTCGGCCCGGGTCTTTCGCGGCAGCCGCGACATTTCTTCCGGCGAGGTGGTCACCGGGCCGCAGCAGTCGTGACAGCCGGGCACGCACTCGAAGGAGGGGATCTGCTGGCGCAGTGTGCGAATTTTCTGACTGTTACAGCTCATTGAGGCGACGACCAAATATCAAGATAGAGCGCAATTCTGAGGCAAAAGCCGCGATCCAGACAGCGGCAACCGACCAATGTTGCCCATGCGCAAAGGTCCGGCTTATGCTCCGTCAAGTTTTCTAAACACAAGAATCAGGATGACGCGCATGAACGCCCGTGCCCAGCACACTGCCTCCTATTACGCCGCCAGCAGCCTGCCGCAGCCAGATTATCCGATGCTCCAAGGCGAAGTGCTGGCCGACGTGTGCGTGGTTGGCGGTGGGTTTTCGGGGTTGAACACGGCGCTGGAACTGGCGGAACGCGGCCTCGGCGTGGTGCTGCTCGAAGCCCGTAAAATCGGTTGGGGCGCCAGCGGGCGCAACGGCGGGCAGCTGATTCGCGGGGTCGGCCACGGCCTGGATCAGTTCACCAACGTTATCGGCGCCGACGGCGTGCGTCAGATGAAACTCATGGGCCTGGAAGCGGTGGAAATCGTCCGACAGCGAGTCGAGCGTTTTCAGATCCCCTGCGACCTGACCTGGGGTTATTGCGACCTGGCCAACAAGCCCCGCGACCTCGAAGGTTTTGCCGAGGACGCCGAAGAACTGCGCAACCTCGGTTACCGCTACGAAACCCGCCTGCTGCAACCCCATGAAATGCACACCGTGGTGGGGTCCGACCGTTACGTGGGCGGCCTGATCGACATGGGCTCCGGGCACTTGCATCCACTGAACCTGGCGCTGGGCGAAGCCGCCGCCGCGAAGCAACTGGGCGCCAGGCTGTTCGAACAGTCAGCCGTCACCCGCATCGATTACGGTTCCGAGGTCAAGGTGCATACCGCCCAAGGCACGGTCCGCGCCAAGACATTGGTACTGGGCTGTAATGCCTACCTCAACGAACTCAACCCCGAACTCAGCGGCAAGGTACTGCCCGCCGGCAGCTACATCATCGCCACCGAGCCTTTGAGCGAAGAACTGGCGCACTCGCTACTGCCGCAGAACATGGCGGTCTGCGATCAACGGGTGGCGCTGGATTACTATCGACTCTCGGCGGACCGCCGCTTGCTGTTCGGCGGTGCCTGCCATTACTCGGGACGGGACCCGAAAGACATCGCGGCCTATATGCGACCAAAGATGCTGGATGTTTTTCCGCAATTGGGCGACGTGAAGATCGATTATCAATGGGGCGGCATGATCGGCATCGGCGCCAACCGCCTGCCGCAAATCGGCCGCCTCAAGGACCAGCCGAACGTGTACTACGCCCAGGCTTATTCCGGGCATGGCGTGAATGCCACGCATCTGGCCGGCAAGTTGCTGGCCGAGGCCATCAGCGGGCAACAGAGCAGTGGTTTCGATCTGTTTGCCAAGGTGCCGCACATTACCTTTCCGGGCGGCCGGCATTTGCGCTCGCCGTTATTAGCGTTGGGGATGTTGTGGCATCGGTTTAAAGAGTTGGTTTGAAGTGACCTGTGCCCTTACGGGCCTCATCGCGGGCAAGCCCGCTCCCACAACGACCGCGCCGGTCACAAATGTTGAGTACGACGCGAACCCTGTGGGAGCGGGCTTGCCCGCGAATGGATCTAATGAACACCACAATGTTCAGATCCGCCAAAAGGGCTTCAACCCCTCCTCCCGCGCCTGCTCACGGGTCAGCCCGACATCCTTGAGCTGCTCGGATGTCAGCGTCAGCAACGCCTTGCGCGTGTGCAGACGATGCCAGAACAGACCCCAACGACTCAGGCCGGACGGCGCGTTGCGCATGTCCGCCTCGCGTGCATCGTTATCTTGCCCTGCCGCCAGTTCCTGACTGTGTAACGTCAGCCGCACATCGCTCAAGCCGTTCATTTTGAATGCTCCTGTTTACTTGGGTAGCCAGAGCTTTCATGATGCGTGGACGGCGAAAACCATTACAGATCCAACGCATCTGTATTATTTCCATACAGATTGTTCACTTCAGGCTCTGAATCCTGGTTTTTTCACCCATCTGTACTGGTTAGCCGAATCACTTGCCTCGAGACTGCGCCATGACCCTTTACGTCAACCTCGCTGAACTGCTCGGCACGCGTATCGAACAGGGCTTCTATCGCCCCGGCGACCGGCTGCCGTCGGTACGGGCGCTGAGCGTCGAACATGGCGTCAGCCTGAGTACGGTGCAGCAGGCCTACCGCGTGCTGGAAGACAGCGGACTGGCCACGCCAAGGCCTAAATCCGGGTATTTCGTGCCGGTGAGTCGCCAATTACCGGAGCTGCCGGCGGTGGGTCGCCCGGCGCAGCGGCCTGTGGATATCTCGCAATGGGATCAGGTGCTGGAGTTGATTCGCGCGGTGCCGCGCAAGGATGTGGTGCAATTGGGTCGCGGCATGCCGGACATCACCACCCCCACCCTCAAGCCCCTGCTACGCGGCCTGGCGCAGCTCAGTCGTCGGCAAGACATGCCTGGCCTGTATTACGACAACATTCACGGCAACCTCGAACTGCGTGTACAGATCGCCCGGCTGATGCTCGATTCCGGTTGCCAGCTGAGCCCCGGTGACCTGGTGGTTACGACCGGCTGCCACGAAGCGTTATCTACCAGCATCCGCTCCATCTGCGAACCGGGGGATATCGTGGCCGTGGACTCGCCGAGCTTTCATGGCGCCATGCAAACCCTCAAGGGCCTGGGCATGAAAGCCCTGGAAATCCCTACCGACCCGCTCACCGGGATCAGCCTCGATGCACTTGAACTGGCCCTGGAACAATGGCCGATCAAGGTCATACAGTTGACGCCCAACTGCAACAACCCGCTGGGCTACATCATGCCGGAGTCGCGCAAACGCGCGTTGTTGATGCTCGCACAGCGTTTCGACGTGGCGATCATCGAAGACGATGTGTATGGCGAATTGGCCTACACCTACCCGCGCCCACGCACGATCAAATCCTTCGACGAAGACGGCCGCGTCCTGCTCTGCAGTTCATTTTCCAAGACCCTTGCCCCCGGCCTGCGCATTGGCTGGGTCGCACCCGGTCGCTATCTGGAACGCGTGCTGCACATGAAATACATCAGCACCGGCTCCACCGCGCCACAACCGCAGATTGCCATCGCCGAGTTCCTCAAGGGTGGTCACTTCGAACCGCATTTGCGGCGGATGCGCACGCAATACCAACGCAATCGCGACGCGATGATCGATTGGGTCACCCGCTATTTCCCCGCCGGCACTCGCGCCAGCCGCCCGCAAGGCAGTTTCATGTTGTGGGTTGAACTGCCTGAAGGCTTTGACACCCTGAGACTGAATCGCGCCTTGCACGATCAGGGCGTACAGATTGCCGTGGGCAGCATATTTTCCGCTTCGGGCAAGTACCGTAACTGTCTGCGTATGAACTACGCTGCCAAACCAACGGCACAGATTGAAGAAGCCGTGCGCAAGGTCGGTGCCGCCGCCATCAAGCTGCTGGCGGAAACCGACTGGCTGACCGACTGACCTTTCTGAAGAGTCCAGCGTCCATATGCCAACACCCGCCAATCGGAACGATCCCACGTGAGAGTCAGACAGCCCCTGCTTGCTCTGGTGTTACTTGCTTCGTTCCTTGGCGGCTGCGCCAGTTTCGATGTGCAGCGCCAACCGAGCCAGGCGCTGCCGGCGAGCGCTTCGGCATTCGGCCGCTCAGTCCAGGCCCAGGCGGCCCCCCATGAAGGGAAATCCGGCTTTCGGCTGCTGTCCGACAGCACCGAAGCCTTCACCGCCCGCGCCGAACTGATCCGCAACGCCCAAGGCAGCCTCGATCTGCAGTACTACATCGTCCATGACGGCGTCAGCACGCGAATGCTGGTAGAGGAACTGCTCAAGGCCGCCGACCGCGGTGTGAGGGTGCGCATTCTCCTCGATGACACCACCAGCGACGGCCTGGACCGCACCATCGCCACCCTTGCGGCACATCCACAGATTCAGATTCGCGTGTTCAACCCCCTGCATCTGGGGCGCAGCACCGGCGTGACGCGCACCATGGGCCGCCTGTTCAACCTGTCGCAGCAACACCGGCGCATGCACAACAAACTGTGGCTGGCGGACAACAGCATGGCTATCGTCGGCGGGCGAAATCTGGGGGATGAGTATTTCGATGCCGAGCCGAATCTGAATTTCACGGATATCGACATACTCGGCGTCGGCCCCGTCGCCGAGCAGCTGGGTCACAGTTTCGACCAATACTGGAACAGCGCCTTGAGCAAGCCGGTCGAGCAGTTCCTGTCGAGCAAACCGACCGCACAGGACCTGCAAAACACCCGCACGCGGCTGGAAGAATCCCTGGAGGAGTCTCGCAAACAGAACCACGCGCTGTTTCAACAGTTGATGAAGTTCGCCACCGACCCGCGCCTGGATATCTGGCGCAAGGAGCTGATCTGGGCCTGGAACCAGGCGTTGTGGGATGCGCCGAGCAAGGTGCTGGCGGACGGCGAGCCAGACCCGCAGTTGCTGCTGACCACCCAGTTGGCACCCGAACTCAACGGCGTCAGCAAAGAGCTGGTGATGGTCTCGGCTTACTTCGTGCCGGGCCAGCCGGGGCTGGTGTACCTGACCGGCCGTGCCGATTCCGGCGTATCGGTGCGATTGCTGACAAACTCACTGGAAGCCACCGACGTACCGGCGGTGCATGGCGGCTATGCACCGTATCGCAAGGCCCTGCTGGAGCATGGCGTGCAACTCTATGAATTGCGTCGCCAGCCCGGCGACGAAAGCGGCAGCGGACCTCGCCTGTTTTCGCGACGATCCTATGGCGAATCCGATTCCAGCCTGCACAGCAAGGCGATCATCTTCGACCAGCAGAAGTCCTTCATCGGCTCATTCAACTTCGACCCGCGTTCGGTACTGTGGAACACCGAAGTCGGGGTGCTGGTGGACAGCCCGGAACTGGCGGCCCGCGTCCGCGAACTGGCGTTGGAAGGCATGGCGCCGTCCCTGAGTTATCAAGCGCGGCTGGAGAATGGCCAAGTCGTCTGGACCACCGAAGACGACGGCAAAATGCACACCCTGACCAAGGAACCAGGCAGTTGGTGGCGGCGCTTCAATGCCTGGCTGAGCGACACGGTGGGACTCGAGCAAATGCTTTAAGCCGGTTCGGCAACCGCGCCAAACGCTCCCTGGCGCGACACAAGTATCACCAGGCCAAACGCACCTGCCGCCATCAGCAACGGCAACGCATGCCCGCTGATCCACTGGCTGCCGGCACCGGCGATCAACGGCCCGAGCAGGCAACCGATACCCCACAGTTGCGCGATGTGTGCGTTGGCCCGAACCAGCGCATCGTCACGATAACGCTCGCCGATCAGGATCAGGGACAAGGTAAACAAACCGCCGGCACTGGCGCCGAACAGCACCCACAGCGGCCAGATCAGCAGCGTGTCGATCAGCAACGGAATCGCCAGACTCGACACCAGCAAAACCATCGCACACCACGTGAACAATGCACGACGCGACATGCGATCCGCCAGCGCACCGATCGGCAATTGCAGCAAGGCATCCCCCACCACCACCGTACTGACCATCGCCAAGGCGATTTCCGTGGTGAAACCCTGACGCAAGCAGTACACCGGCAGCAATGTCAGGATCATCGCTTCGAACGCCGCGAACAGCGACACTGCCCAGGCAATCGCCGGCAAGCCACGACAGAACGTCAGCAAATCACCGAAGGTCACGCTGCAGGCCTCGCTGCTGGGCGCGCCACTGCGGCCCAATAACAGAAACGGTGCCGCCACCAGCAAACCGACCCCGACCCAGAAGCCATAATCGTGCTCGGTGCCCAGGACACCCAGCAGAATCGGCCCGGCCAATTGACTCAGCGCGTAGCTGCTGCCGTAGAGCGCCACCAGCCGTCCGCGCCATTCTTCGACCACCAGCTGGTTGATCCAGCTTTCGCCAAGGATGAACACCAGGGTCAGCACCACGCCGATCATCAAGCGCAGCACCAGCCAGATCGGATAGCTCGGCATCAACGCCAGCAAACCGATGGACACCGCCCCGCCCCACAGGCACAGGCGCATCAGATTGGCCGTGCCGAGACGTGCCGCCAGATGACTGGAGATCTTCGCCCCCAGTAAAACGCCAATGGCCGGCATCGCCGCCATCACACCAATGGCAAACGAGCCGTAACCCCAGCTTTCCAGGCGAAACGACACCAGCGGCATGCTGACACCCAGGGCCAGGCCGACACTCAAGACAGACGCCAACACGGCGAAATACGTCGCCCAACGCATGTTCCACGCTCCTGTGGATAATTTTATGCACAACACAAAACACTGTGGGAGCGAGCCTGCTCGCGAAGACGGAGCAACATTCAACATTGACGTCGACTGTTATACCGCTTTCGCGAGCAGGCTCGCTCCCACAGGGGATCTGCGTCGTTTGGGATGCCTGCTTTTACAGCAGGCTCCCGTTAACGGCTTACAACTTGATCCAGGTCGCCTTCAGCTCGGTGTACTTGTCGAACGCGTGCAGCGACTTGTCGCGGCCGTTGCCGGACTGCTTGAAGCCACCGAACGGTGCCGTCATGTCGCCGCCATCGTACTGGTTGACCCACACGCTACCGGCACGCAGTGCCCTGGCGGTCAGGTGAGCCTTGGAGATGTCCTTGGTCCACACGGCCGCGGCGAGGCCGTAAGGCGTGTCGTTGGCAATCGCAATGGCTTCTTCGGCGGTATCGAAAGCGATGACCGACAACACAGGTCCGAAGATTTCTTCCTGGGCGATTTTCATCGCGTTGCTCACGCCATCGAAAATCGTCGGCTCGACGTAGGTGCCTCCGGTTTCCTGGAGGGTACGCTTGCCACCGGCCACCAGTTTGGCGCCGTCCGCGTGACCGGATTCGATGTAGGACAGCACGGTGTTCATCTGCTGGGTATCCACCAGCGCACCGACATTGGTCGCCGGGTCCAACGGGTTACCTGGCTTCCAGGCTTTCAGGGCCTCGATCACCAGCGGCAGGAATTTATCCTTGATGGAGCGCTCCACCAGCAGGCGCGAGCCGGCGGTGCAGACTTCACCCTGGTTGAAGGCGATGGCGCCAGCCGCCGCTTCGGCCGCTGCTTGAAGGTCCGGAGCATCGGCGAACACAATGTTCGGGCTTTTGCCGCCGGCTTCCAGCCAAACGCGCTTCATGTTCGACTCGCCGGAGTAGATCAGCAGCTGCTTGGCGATCTTGGTCGAACCGGTGAACACCAGGGTGTCGACGTCGTTATGCAGAGCCAAGGCCTTGCCGACGGTGTGACCGTAGCCCGGCAGCACGTTCAGCACGCCTTTCGGAATACCGGCTTCAACGGCCAGTGCTGCGATACGGATGGCGGTCAGGGGAGATTTTTCCGACGGCTTGAGGATCACCGAGTTACCGGTCGACAGCGCAGGACCCAGCTTCCAGCACGCCATCATCAACGGGAAGTTCCACGGCACGATGGCGCCGACTACGCCGACCGGCTCACGGGTCACCAGACCCAATTGATCGTGCGGGGTAGCCGCCACTTCGTCGTAGATCTTGTCGATGGCTTCTCCGCTCCAGCTCAGGGCTTGTGCCGCGCCGGGAACGTCGATGTACAGGGAGTCGCTGATCGGCTTGCCCATGTCCAGGGTTTCAAGCAGTGCCAGCTCCTCGGCGTGCTGTTTCAGCAGGCCGGCGAAACGGATCATCGCGGATTTGCGTTTGGTCGGCGCCAGGCGCGACCAGACACCCGAATTAAAGGTGGCGCGAGCATTTTCTACAGCGCGCTGGGCGTCGGCGGCGTCACAGCTGGCAATCTTGCCCAGCAGACGGCCATCGACCGGGCTGATGCACTCGAAGGTCTCGCCGGAGACGGCATCGGTGTACTCGCCATTGAGGTAAGCACGGCCTTCGATCTTCAGATCGCGAGCCTTTTGTTCCCAGTCGGCACGAGTCAGGGTGGTCATTCGAGTGTCCTCCTCTTATTGAATACGACACCCGCGTTCTTCGCGGGCGCTGTCAGGAATTCTGCCCGGGCCAGCCTGCTATTCGGCCAAGGGCAACCATCACCCTAAACCAGCGGCAGGTGAAGTTTCAATATATTTGACATAAGGCTGGCAAACGGCCTTGCGATGTTCATTTTAATAAACATAGACTTTGACAACAGTCACCACTCGCACCGCAATGACGGGGGAATACAACAATGAGCATCCAGAACATCGTCGACTTCAGCCAGGCCACCACCGCCGCCGAACGCTATCGTCCAGACCCGACCAAGGTGCTCAAGGGCGATCCTGAGCAAGCGGTGTTCAACCACTACAACAGTCCTTGCGGCCAGCTGAACGCCGGTGTGTGGGAAGGGGCTGTCGGCCAATGGACAGTGAATTTCACCGAACACGAATATTGCGAAATCGTGCAGGGTGTTTCCGTGCTGCGTGATCTCGATGGTAACGCCAAGACGCTGCGGGTTGGCGATCGCTTCGTCATCCCGGCAGGTTTCCGGGGCACCTGGGAAGTGCTGGAGCCATGCCGCAAAATTTATGTGGCGTTTGAGCAGAAGGCCTGACAATTAGCGTTGCCTGGGCCGACGCTTTCGCGAGCAGGCTCGCTACCACAGGAGATCAGTGTGTACACGGACATTGTGGGAGCGAGCCCGCTCGCGAAGGGGGCCTGACAGGCAATACCTGACCATCAGGCAACAAAAAAGGCCCGTATCTCGCGATACGGGCCTTTTTCGTAAGTCGGGAAAAATCAATTACTTGATTTTGCCTTCCTTGTAGATCACGTGCTTGCGAACAACCGGATCAAATTTCTTGATCTCGATTTTGTCCGGAGTAGTGCGCTTGTTCTTGTCGGTAGTGTAGAAGTGACCAGTACCGGCGCTCGAAATCAAACGAATCAATTCACGCATGATTAGCTCCCTTAAACCTTGCCATCGCGACGAAGTTCGGCCAGCACGACACTGATGCCACGCTTGTCGATGATGCGCATGCCTTTGGCAGATACGCGCAGACGTACGAAACGTTTCTCTTCTTCAACCCAGAAGCGGTGATGCTGCAGGTTCGGCAGGAAACGACGACGGGTTTTGTTGTTTGCGTGGGAAATGTTATTCCCAGTCACCGGACCCTTACCGGTAACTTGACATACTCTAGACATGCCTCAGCCCTCTAAAACCACATGCCCAACCCGGCATGGGTTGGCCGCTTAATCTCTAGTCATTGTGGCGCCAGGCGCCGCGATTCTTTAGAGGTCTTACCGGCTACACCTACAGTGAAGGAACCGGGCCCCTAGAAAAGAGCGCTGCTTTATACCAGAAAGACTGGAGAGCAACAACATTCGCTGTGCCTTGAATGGAGAAAAACCCGGTTTTCCACGCCTCAAGCGCTTTGGATAAAGGCTGTCGCCGTTTTCGACCGCTCGTCGCGAGAATCTGCCCCACGCCACGACGACGACGTTTTTCCACCCGAGCACAGCAAAATCAGGCGCCTATAGTCCCCTGAAAATGAAAAAGGGGATAGTCATTTGCAAAGGAGCCCACTAGGGTAAGCCTTTTCCAGACTGCACTTGCAGATGGGCCTTCGATCTGTAAAGGAATCCGACCATGCGCCTCGCTGCCCTACCGCTGTTGCTAGCCCCGCTTCTGCTGAGCCCACAGGCCTTCGCCGCCGCCCTGAGCGTTTGCACCGAGGCCAGCCCCGAAGGGTTCGACGTGGTGCAATACAACTCGCTGACCACCACCAACGCCTCGGCGGACGTACTGATGAACCGTCTGGTGGATTTCGACACGGCCAGCGGCAAAGTGGTCGCCAGTCTCGCCGAGAGCTGGGAAGTCAGCCCCGATGGCTTGACGTATGTGTTCAAGCTGCGCCCGCAGGTGAAGTTCCACCGCACCGAGTATTTCAGCCCGACGCGCGAAATGACCGCCGAGGACGTGAAGTTCAGCTTCGACCGCATGCTCGATCCGGCTAACCCCTGGCACAAGGTCGCCCAGAGCGGCTTCCCCCATGCGCAATCCATGCAATTGCCGGCGCTGATCAAAAAAATCGACGCCCTCGACCCGCTGACCGTGCGCTTCACGCTGGACCATCCGGATTCAACTTTCCTCGCAACCCTGAGCATGGGTTTCGCCTCGATCTATTCGGCCGAATACGCCGATAAACTGTTGAAGGCAGGCACCCCGGAGAAGCTCAACAGCCAGCCGATCGGCAGCGGCCCGTTCGTGTTCACGCGCTTCCAGAAGGACGCCTCGATCCGCTACAAGGCCAACCCGGACTACTTTGGTGGCAAGCCGTCAGTGGACCCGCTGATCTTCGCCATCACCCCGGACGCCAACGTGCGCTTGCAGAAGTTGCGTCGCAATGAATGCCAGATCGCCCTGTCGCCCAAGCCTCTGGACGTACAGGCAGCGCTGAAAGAGCCGACCCTGAAAGTGGAAAAAACTGACGCGTTCATGACCGCATTCGTCGGCATCAACAGCCAGCATCCACCGCTGGACAAGCCTGAAGTGCGCCAGGCGATCAACCTCGCTTTCGACAAGGCCAATTACGTCAAGGCCGTGTTCGAAGACACCGCCGAGCCTGCCAATGGCCCCTACCCGCCGAACACCTGGAGCTACGCCAAAAGCCTGCCGGGCTATGCCCATGACGTGGAGAAAGCCAAGGCGTTGATGGCCAAGGCCGGACTCAAGGACGGCTTCCAGACCACCATCTGGACTCGCCCGTCGGGCAGCCTGCTGAACCCGAACCCCAGCCTCGGCGCCCAACTGCTGCAGTCTGACCTCGCGGAAATCGGCATACAGGCCGAAATTCGCGTGATCGAATGGGGCGAACTGATCCGTCGCGCCAAGGCCGGTGAACATGACCTGCTGTTCATGGGCTGGGCCGGCGACAACGGTGACCCTGACAACTTCCTCACGCCGCAGTTTTCCTGCGCCGCGGTCAAGTCCGGTACCAACTTTGCCCGTTACTGCAACCAGGACCTGGACAAGCTCATCAACGCCGGCAAGACCACCGGCGAGCAAGGCGTGCGCACCAAGCTCTACGAACAGGCCCAGACGCAGATCCAGCAGCAGGCATTGTGGCTGCCGCTGGCGCACCCGACGGCTTTTGCCCTGACACGCAAAGATGTCGAGGGTTACTCGGTGAGCCCGTTTGGGCGGCAGGACTATTCGAAGGTCAACCTCAAATAATCCGCCCGGCCACAAAACCTGTGGGAGCGAGCCTGCTCGCGAAAGCAACCTGTCAGTCAAAATGGAGATCGACTGACACTACGCCTTCGCGAGCAGGCTCGCTCCCACAGAGTCTTGCTTAGCTCCACCCCGCTTTACATCCAGCCGTATTCAGCCATCGAAAGCGGATCGCCATCGCCGATGATGAAATGGTCAAGCACCCGCACATCAATCAGCTCCAAGGCTTTTTGCAGACGCTTGGTGAGCATCCGGTCGGCCTGACTGGGGTCGGAGTTGCCCGACGGATGGTTGTGGCAGAGGATCAGCGCCGCCGCGTTGTGTGCCAGCGCGCGCTTGACCACCTCCCGCGGATGGACACTGGTGTTGTCGATGGAGCCACGAAACAGTGCCTCAAAGGTCAGCACCTGATGTTTTGAATCCAGGAACAGACAACCGAACACTTCGTGGGGCTCATGGCGCAGCATCGCCTTCAAGTAATCGCGCACCGCATGCGGATTTTCCAACACTGGCTTGAAGCGCAGCCGCTCAGCCAGATGCCGTCGACTCATTTCCAGAACCGCCTGCAATTGTGCGAACTTTGCCGCACCCAGTCCCAACTGCCTGCTGAACGCCGGGAGATCCGCCTCCAACAGCGACCGCAGGCTGCCAAATTGACCCAGCAGATGCCGCGCCAGATCCACCGCGCTTTTGCCTGACACCCCGGTTCGCAAAAAGATGGCCAGCAATTCGGCATCCGAAAGGCTTGCCGGCCCCTGCTCAAGAAGCTTCTCCCGCGGCCGCTCCGCCGCCGGCCAATCGCGAATACTCATAGCACCTCCCTGTCTGTGGGCGCCGCTGTTCCGTAGCGGTCGCTGTGATATCGTAGCCCATCTTTTTTGCGGGCGAATTCACCCTGGGGAGGGGGTTTCGCTACGTTTGTCACCAACGAATTGAAAGGCAGGCCTATGCAGCGGCTGTATCGGAAACGCATTGTTCTGGGCGTCGGCGGCGGCATTGCTGCCTACAAAAGCGCCGATCTGGTTCGCCGGCTGATGGACCAGGGTGCCGAAGTGCGCGTGGTCATGACCCGTGGCGGCAGCGAGTTCATCACGCCACTGACCATGCAGGCCCTGTCCGGGCACCCCGTGCACCTGGACCTGCTGGACCCGGCGGCCGAAGCGGCCATGGGCCATATCGAGCTGGCCAAATGGGCTGACCTGGTGCTGATCGCACCCGCCACCGCAGACCTGATCGCCCGATTGGCTCAAGGCATCGCCGACGATTTGCTGACCACGCTGGTGCTGGCCACTGACGCAGTGGTCGCGGTAGCCCCGGCGATGAACCAGGCCATGTGGCGCGACCCGGCGACCCAGGCCAACCTGCAAACCCTGGAAAGCCGCGACCTGAAAGTCTTCGGCCCGGCCTCCGGCAGCCAGGCCTGCGGCGATGTCGGTTTGGGCCGCATGCTTGAAGCCACCGACCTGGCACAGCTGGCCGCGGATTGCTTCAAGCGCCAGGCGCTGACCGGCAAACACGTGCTGATCACCGCCGGCCCGACCCAGGAAAACATCGACCCGGTGCGCTACATCACCAACCACAGCTCCGGGAAAATGGGCTTTGCCCTGGCCGAAGCCGCGGTGGAAGCCGGCGCCCGCGTGACCTTGATCACCGGTCCGGTGCACCTGGCGACGCCGGATCGCGTCACCCGTATCGACGTGGTCAGCGCCCGCGACATGCTCGCCGCCTGCGAGGCTGCGATCCCGTGCGACCTCTTCATCGCCTCCGCAGCGGTCGCAGACTATCGCCCGGAAGTCGTCGCCCCACAAAAACTAAAGAAAGATCCTACGAACGGCGACGGCTTGTTGCTACAGATGGTGCGCAACCCGGACATCCTGGCCAGCATCGCCACCCGCCCCGACCGTCCGTTCAGTGTCGGTTTCGCCGCCGAAACCGAACACCTGCTCGACTACGCTGCCCGCAAGTTGAAGGACAAGAATCTCGATTTGATCGTCGCCAACGACGTCGCCAACCCGAGCATTGGCTTCAACAGCGAAGAGAACGCCTGCAGCGTGATCGATCGTCAGCTTCACGCCACGCTTTTCGCCCAAACTAGCAAGAGCAAGATTGCTCGCCAGTTGATCACTTTCATCGCCGAACGTCTGAACCAGGTTTAATTTACATGCACGCTTTGCAAGCCAAGATCCTCGACCCTCGCATCGGTACCGAATTCCCGCTGCCGCAATACGCCACTCCAGGCTCCGCCGGTTTAGACCTGCGCGCCATGCTGGAAAAAGACATCGTGATCAAACCGGGCGAGACCGTACTGATTCCTACGGGGCTGTCGGTCTATATCGGTGACCCGAACCTCGCGGCGCTGATTCTCCCACGCTCTGGCCTGGGCCATAAGCACGGCATCGTACTGGGTAACCTGGTCGGCCTGATCGATTCCGACTACCAGGGTCCGCTGATGGTCTCGTGCTGGAACCGTGGCCAGAGCGATTTCACCATGGTCGTTGGCGAGCGCCTGGCGCAATTGGTACTTGTGCCGGTGGTACAGGCACATTTCGAGATGGTCGAAGAGTTCGTCGAGACCCAGCGCGGCACTGGCGGCTTCGGTCATTCCGGCAGCCATTAATCCCAAGGGTTTATCGTGGCGAGGGAGCAAGCTCCATCGCCACAATATTTGTGCTGGTTTCTGCACCGTGCTGGCGTCATGGCCCTTTCACACCACGAACTCTCTGTGAAAAACGTCGTCATACCTTTCACTTTGAGCCTGCCCACGAATGATTCGCAGGCAGGTCCAGCCACTTTCGAGATGGAGCATTCCCACAGATGAGCACCCCCGCCCGCGTAGCCCCCAAGTTCCCTGACAGCATCTTCCGCGCCTACGATATTCGCGGCACCGTTCCGGAATTTCTGAACGCTGAAACGGCTTACTGGCTCGGTCGCGCCATCGGTGCCCAAAGTCTGGCCCAGGATGAACCGAATGTTTGCGTCGGCCGTGATGGTCGCCTTTCCGGCCCGGAACTGGTGGAGCAACTGATCCAGGGCCTGGCCGACAGCGGTTGCCACGTCAGTGATGTCGGCCTGGTGCCAACCCCTGCGCTGTACTACGCCGCCAACGTACTGGCCGGCAAATCCGGGGTGATGCTGACCGGCAGCCACAACCCGTCGAACTACAACGGCTTCAAGATCGTCATTGCTGGCGACACCTTGGCCAACGAGCAGATCCAGGCCCTGCATGACCGCCTCAAGAATAACGACTTGAGCAGCGGCCAGGGCAGCATCACCAGGGTCGAAATCCTCGACCGCTACACCACCGAAATCGTCCAGGACATCAAGCTGGCCCGACGCCTGAAGGTCGTGGTGGACTGCGGCAACGGCGCTGCCGGCGTGATTGCCCCGCAACTGATCGAAGCACTGAACTGCGAAGTCATCCCGCTGTTCTGCGAAGTCGACGGCAATTTCCCGAACCATCACCCGGACCCGGGCAAGCTGGAAAATCTGGTAGACCTGATTGCCAAGGTCAAGGAAACCAACGCTGACTTGGGCCTGGCCTTCGACGGCGATGGCGACCGCGTGGGCGTGGTCACCAACACCGGCAGCGTCGTGTTCCCGGACCGCCTGCTGATGCTGTTTGCCAAGGATGTGGTGGCACGCAACCCCGACGCGGAAATCATCTTCGACGTCAAATGCACCCGCCGCCTGATCCCGCTGATCAAGGAATATGGCGGTCGTCCGCTGATGTGGAAGACCGGTCATTCGTTGATCAAAAAGAAAATGAAACAATCCGGCGCCCTGTTGGCCGGCGAAATGAGCGGGCACATCTTCTTCAAGGAGCGCTGGTTCGGTTTCGACGACGGCATCTACAGCGCCGCGCGGTTGCTGGAAATCCTCAGCAAGGAAAAATCGTCGGCCGAAGAATTGTTCGCAACCTTCCCGAACGATATTTCTACGCCGGAAATCAATATCCATGTGACCGAAGAGAGCAAATTCAGCATCATTGATGCACTGCACGACGCGCAGTGGGGCGAAGGCGCTGACCTGACCACCATTGACGGCGTGCGAGTCGACTATGCCAAAGGCTGGGGCCTGGTTCGCGCCTCCAACACCACACCGGTGCTGGTGCTGCGCTTCGAGGCCGATGACGAGGCTGAATTGCAGCGCATCAAGGACGTTTTCCATGTCCAGTTGAAGCGTGTCGCACCTGATCTCCAACTACCGTTCTGATTCACCCGGAGCCCTGAATGACCCTCGAACGCGAAGCCGCCGCCAACACCGCCAAGGTCCTGTCCGAAGCGCTGCCTTACATTCGCCGCTATGTCGGCAAGACGCTGGTGATCAAATACGGCGGCAACGCGATGGAAAGCGAGGAGCTGAAAACCGGCTTCGCCCGCGACATCGTGCTGATGAAAGCCGTTGGCATCAACCCGGTGGTCGTTCACGGCGGCGGCCCGCAAATCGGTGACTTGCTCAAGCGCCTGTCGATCGAGAGCCACTTTGTCGACGGTATGCGCGTCACCGACGCGGCGACCATGGACGTGGTGGAAATGGTCTTGGGCGGCCAGGTCAACAAGGACATCGTCAACCTGATCAACCGTCACGGCGGCAGCGCCATCGGCCTGACCGGCAAAGACGCCGAGTTGATTCGTGCGAAGAAACTCACCGTCACCCGCCAGACCCCGGAGATGACCCAGCCGGAAATCATCGACATCGGCCACGTCGGCGAAGTGGTCGGGATCAATACCGACCTGCTGAACCTGCTGGTCAAAGGCGATTTTATCCCGGTGATCGCGCCAATCGGCGTCGGCGCCAACGGCGAGTCGTACAACATCAACGCCGACCTGGTGGCTGGCAAGGTTGCCGAAGCACTGAAGGCCGAAAAGCTGATGCTGCTGACCAACATCGCCGGGCTGATGGACAAGTCGGGCAAGGTATTGACCGGCCTGAGCACGCAGCAGGTCGACGACCTGATCGCCGACGGCACTATCTACGGCGGAATGCTGCCGAAGATCCGTTGCGCGCTGGAAGCGGTCCAGGGTGGCGTGGGCAGTTCGCTGATCATCGACGGTCGCGTGCCGAATGCAATCCTGCTGGAAATCTTCACCGATACCGGCGTGGGTACCTTGATCAGCAATCGCAAGCGTCACTAAGCGATAGCGGATGCAAAAAGACCCCGCTCAGCCTGGCTGAGCGGGGTCTTTTTTTACCACGACCTCTGTGGGAGCGGGCTTGCCCGCGATAGCTATCTGTCAGCCAACATCGCCGTCGACTGACACTCCGTCATCGCGGGCAAGCCCGCTCCCACAGGGAATTGTGGTTAAACGCCGAACTGGGCGCGGTAGGCTTCCACGGCTGGCAAATGCTGCTTGAGCTGCGGATCGTCAGCCAGGAATTCCAGCACCTGATTCAGCGAAACAATGCTGATCACCGGAATCCCGAAGTCGCGCTCCACTTCCTGGATCGCCGACAACTCACCGTTGCCACGCTCCTGACGGTTCAGGGCGATCAATACACCGGCAGCCTTGGCACCGTCCTGGGAAGCGATGATCTGCATCACTTCACGGATGGCGGTGCCCGCGGTAATCACGTCGTCGATGATCAGCACCTCGCCGGTCAGCGGTGCGCCAACCAGGCTGCCGCCTTCGCCGTGAGCCTTGGCTTCCTTGCGGTTGAAGCACCATGGCAGGTCACGGTTGTGATGCTCGGCCAACGCCACGGCGGTGGTTGCCGCCAGAGGGATGCCCTTGTAGGCCGGACCGAACAGCACGTCGAAGGAAATGCCGCTTTCGGCAATGGCTGCGGCGTAGAAACGACCCAGCTGTGCCAGGGCCGAACCCGAGTTGAACAGGCCCGCGTTGAAGAAGTAAGGACTGGTGCGCCCGGACTTCAGGGTGAACTCACCGAAGCGCAAAACGCCGCGATCGATGGCAAAACGAATGAAATCGCGCTGATACGCTTGCATGAAAAAAACCCCAAATACCACGGATTTAGCTAATTAGCTTGACGCCGTGTATCATACACGCACGCGATTTTTGGGGCCATTTATGCGGATCATCAGTGTGAACGTCAATGGTATTCAGGCTGCAGTCGAGCGAGGTTTGCTCAGTTGGCTGCAAGCACAGAATGCCGACGTCATCTGCCTGCAGGACACCCGTGCCTCCGCCTTTGAACTGGACGATCCAGCCTTCCAACTGGATGGATACTTCCTTTATGCCTGCGACGCCGAAGTTCCCGCCCAAGGTGGTGTGGCTTTGTACTCGCGGTTGCAACCGAAGGCTGTCATCAGCGGTCTCGGTTTCGAGACGGCCGACCGCTACGGGCGCTACCTGCAAGCCGATTTCGACAAAGTCAGTATTGCAACCTTGTTGCTTCCGTCGGGTATGAACGGCGATGAGGACTTGAACCAGAAGTTCAAGCTCATGGACGACTTCGCCAAGTACCTGGACAAGCAACGGCGCAAACGCCGCGAGTACATTTATTGTGGCTCGCTGTACGTGGCGCAACAGAAGCTGGACATCAAGAACTGGCGCGACAGCCAGCAATCCCCGGGCTTCCTGGCACCTGAACGTGCCTGGATGGACGAGATTGTCGGCAACATGGGTTATGTTGATGCCCTGCGCGAAGTCAGTCGTGAAGGCGACCAGTACAGCTGGTGGCCCGATAACGAACAGGCCGAAATGCTCAACCTCGGCTGGCGCTTCGACTATCAGCTGCTGACCCCGGGCCTGCGCCGCTTTGTACGCAGCGCACGCTTGCCACGTCAGCCGCGGTTCTCGCAACACGCGCCGCTGATCGTGGACTACGACTGGACGCTGACCATCTAAGCGTCAGATGCAAAAAAGCCGACAGCGATGTCGGCTTTTTTGTGCGCGCTGGTTTGCTTTCTGTGGGAGCGAGCCTGCTCGCGAAAGCGGTCTATCAGTCACATCAGTGTTGACTGTGACGACCTCTTCGCGAGCAGGCTCGCTCCCACAAAGAGAACCTCGCTGATCGTTATTTGATCAATCGCCAAGTGAACGGGTAACGGTAAGGCACCCCTTCATTGGCTTTCACGCCACCGATGATGGTCAAGACCAGCGCACCGATCGCCACCAACCCGAACAGGAAGAACCCGATAATCACCACCATCAGCAGGAAGCAGATGGCCGAGGCAATGGCGACGGTGATCTGAAAGTTCAGCGCTTCCTTGCCTTGAGCATCGATGAACGGGTCCATCTCGCGCTTCATCTGCCACAGAATCAACGGGCCGATCAGCGTGCCGAACGGAATCCAGATTCCCAGCAAGGCGGACAAGTGACAAAACATCGCCCACTGCCGAACCTCTTTGCTCGGGGTGGGAAGCAGCTGTTGCTCATCACTCATGACGCCCTCCTTGCCTGCGGTATTCCGATCAGTCAGCCAGTGCAGCCTTTTGCAGATCGAAAATTTCGTTCATGCCTTTCTTGGCCAGTTCCAGCATGGCGTTCAGCTCTTCAGGCTGGAACGGCGCGCCTTCGGCAGTGCCCTGGACTTCAATGAAACCGCCGGTGCTGGTCATTACGACGTTCAGGTCGGTCTCGGCAGCCGAATCTTCCAGATAATCGAGGTCGAGCACTGGCTCGCCCTGGTACATGCCGACGGAAACGGCACCGATCATTTGCTTGAGCGGGTCGCCGCCTTTCAGGCCGCCACGCTTCTTGATCACTTTCAAGGCATCGACCAGAGCAACCATGGCACCGGTGATGGAAGCGGTACGAGTACCGCCGTCGGCCTGGATCACGTCGCAATCGACGTACAGGGTCACGTCGCCCAGCTTGGACATGTCCAGTGCTGCGCGCAGGGAGCGACCGATCAGGCGCTGGATCTCCAGGGTACGGCCGCCTTGCTTGCCGCGGCTCGCTTCACGCTGGTTACGCTCGCCGGTGGCGCGCGGCAGCATGCCGTACTCGGCGGTCAACCAACCCTGGCCCTGCCCCTTGAGGAAACGCGGCACGCCGTTTTCGACACTGACGGTGCAGATGACTTTGGTATCACCGAACTCGACCAGTACGGATCCCTCGGCGTGTTTGGTGTAGTTGCGGGTAATGCGGATCGAGCGGAGCTGATCGGCAGCGCGACCACTTGGACGTTTCATAAGGGATACCTGTACGGGGACGGAAAACTGCGGAGCATTATAGAGCTGCCAGCCACGACTGGGCACTTCTAAAAAAAGCCTCCGACGACCGAAGGCTCTGGATAGCCCGTCGCCGACGGCCTGCAGCCCTTTGTGACACCGTGTGTTTGGGCGCATCCGCCGCACTGCGCTACAATCCTGCGCCTTTGCTGCCAGTCGGCTTAAATTCATTGATATCGGGTTGCCGGAACATCGTTCCGGGCCGATCTGCATTGCGAGGTACCTCCATGGTGCACAGCATGACCGCCTTCGCCCGCGTCGAGAAAGCCGGCGTCCAGGGCACCCTGAGCTGGGAACTGCGCTCGGTCAACAGCCGCTACCTGGAACCCCACCTGCGTTTGCCGGAGTCCTTTCGCGACCTCGAAGGCGCCGTCCGCGAGGCGTTGCGCCAGGGCGTGTCCCGGGGCAAGCTCGAATGCACCCTGCGCTTCACCGAAGAAAACACCGGCAAACCACTGCAAGTGGACCAGGCACGCGCCGCACAACTGGTTGCGGCCGCCGAGACCGTCGCCAGCCTGATCAAAAATCCGGCAGCGCTGAACCCGCTCGAAGTGCTGGCCTGGCCCGGCGTATTGGTGGGCGACGCGACCGACCCGCAAGCGCTGAACACCGAAGCACTGGCACTGTTCAACCAGGGCTTGAAAGAGCTCAAGGCCGGCCGCGAGCGCGAAGGCGCGGAGCTGGCGCGGTTGATCAACGATCGCCTGACGTCCATTGAAGAAGACGTGGTGATCCTGCGCGAACTGGTTCCGCAGATGCTCGCCACCCAGCGCCAGAAAGTGCTCGACCGCTTTGCCGACATGAAGGCCGAGATGGACCCGCAGCGCCTGGAGCAGGAAATGGTCATGCTCGCGCAAAAAAGCGACGTCGCCGAAGAACTGGATCGCCTGAGCACTCACATCATCGAAGTTCGCCGGGTCCTCAAATCCGGCGGCGCGGCCGGACGACGCCTGGACTTCCTGATGCAGGAACTCAACCGCGAAGCCAATACACTGGGCTCCAAAGCCTTCGACCCGCGCAGCACCCAAGCGGCGGTCAACCTCAAGGTGTTGATCGAGCAGATGCGCGAACAAGTGCAGAATATTGAGTAAGGCATACCCGACATGACCCACAGCACCGGCACCCTGTACATCATTTCCGCCCCATCGGGCGCGGGCAAGAGCAGCCTGGTCAAGGCCCTGACCGACGCCGATCCGGAGATCCGCGTTTCCGTTTCCCACACCACCCGCGCCATGCGCCCTGGTGAAGTGGACGGCGTGAACTATCACTTCGTCGAACGCAGCGAATTCGTGAAGATGATCGAACACGGGGATTTCCTTGAGCGCGCCGAAGTGTTCGGCAATCTCTACGGCACCTCGCAAAGCCATCTGCAGCAAACGCTGGATGAGGGTCACGACCTGATTCTGGAAATCGACTGGCAGGGTGCCGAGCAAGTGCGCAAACTGATGCCTCAGGCCCGCTCGATCTTTATTCTGCCGCCGTCACTTCAGGCCTTGCACCAGCGCCTGACCAATCGCGGCCAGGACAGCGACGAGATCATCGACGGCCGCATGCGCGAAGCCGTCAGTGAAATGAGCCACTACGTCGACTACGACTACCTGATCATCAATGACGATTTCGCCCACGCCTTGCACGATCTGAAGGCGATTTTCCGCGCCAATCAGCTGCAACAGAAACGCCAACAGCAACGTTTTGGCAAACTGCTGGCTGAATTGCTGGGCTGATCCACTCTTCCCAAAACCGCTGCAAGGGCTTTACATTGGCACTTGCAGCGCGTTGAAGAGCTTGATCAAAAAATCAGCGCTTCCCTAATCGCTGGTGATTTTTTAAACTGTTGAGTCCGCTCGCCCATCCGGGCAGCGCGCATATTGCATTTGCTACGAGGAAGACCATGGCCCGCGTAACCGTTGAAGACTGCCTAGAACACGTGGATAACCGCTTTGAGCTGGTCATGCTCTCTACCAAGCGTGCCCGTCAACTGGCCACCGGCGGCAAAGAGCCGAAAGTAGCATGGGAAAACGACAAGCCTACCGTCGTCGCCCTGCGTGAAATCGCTGAAGGCCTGATCGACTACGCAGCTATCGCCGAAGCCGAAATCGTTGAAGATGAACCGCTTTTTGCTGCATTCGAGGACGAGTCCAACGAGGCCGTCTAAGCCTATGCCTGGTCGACGTAGCACGGCGCGGGAACAAAGCTTTCGGCAGGAGATATCATGCCGAGCATAGACGCCCTCGCCGATCGCTTATCGACCTACCTCGGCAATGACCAGGTCAACCTGGTCCGCCGAGCGTATTTCTACGCCGAACAAGCCCACGACGGCCAACGCCGCCGTAGCGGTGAGGCGTACGTCACGCACCCGCTTGCGGTAGCGAATATTCTTGCCGACATGCATATGGACCATCAAAGCCTGATGGCAGCCATGCTGCATGACGTGATCGAAGACACCGGTATTGCCAAGGAAGCGCTACAAGCGCAGTTCGGCGAAACCGTGGCCGAACTGGTCGATGGGGTCAGCAAACTGACCCAGATGAACTTCGAGACCAAGGCCGAGGCCCAGGCCGAAAACTTCCAGAAAATGGCCATGGCCATGGCTCGCGACATTCGCGTGATCCTGGTCAAGCTGGCTGACCGCCTGCACAACATGCGCACGCTGGAAGTGTTGTCCGGCGAAAAACGCCGGCGCATCGCCAAGGAAACCCTGGAAATCTATGCGCCCATCGCCAATCGGCTGGGCATGCACGCCATCCGCATAGAATTCGAAGACCTCGGCTTCAAGGCCATGCACCCGATGCGTTCCGCGCGGATCTACCAGGCGGTCAAACGCGCCCGGGGCAACCGCAAGGAAATCGTCAACAAGATCGAAGAGTCCCTCAGTCACTGCCTGGCCATCGATGGCATTCAGGGCGAGGTCAGCGGTCGCCAGAAGCACCTCTACGGCATCTACAAGAAAATGCGCGGCAAGCGTCGGGCTTTCAACGAGATCATGGACGTCTATGCGTTCCGGATCATCGTCGACAAGGTCGATACCTGCTACCGCGTGCTGGGTGCTGTTCATAATTTGTACAAGCCATTGCCGGGCCGCTTCAAGGATTACATCGCGATCCCCAAGGCCAACGGCTATCAGTCGCTGCACACCACGCTGTTCGGCATGCACGGTGTTCCGATCGAGATCCAGATCCGCACCCGTGAAATGGAAGAGATGGCCAACAACGGCATCGCCGCCCATTGGCTGTACAAATCCAGTGGCGACGAGCAGCCAAAAGGCACTCACGCCCGTGCCCGCCAGTGGGTCAAAGGCGTGCTGGAGATGCAGCAGCGCGCCGGCAACTCGCTGGAATTCATCGAAAGCGTGAAGATCGACCTGTTCCCGGACGAGGTCTATGTGTTCACGCCAAAGGGCCGGATCATGGAGTTGCCCAAGGGCTCCACGGCGGTCGACTTCGCTTACGCGGTGCACACCGACGTGGGCAACAGCTGTATTGCCTGTCGGATCAATCGGCGTCTCGCGCCGCTGTCCGAACCGCTGCAAAGCGGCTCCACCGTGGAAATCGTCAGCGCCCCCGGTGCGCGGCCGAACCCGGCCTGGCTCAACTTCGTGGTCACCGGCAAGGCGCGCACGCACATCCGCCATGCGCTGAAACTGCAACGCCGTTCCGAGTCCATCAGCCTGGGTGAGCGCTTGCTGAACAAAGTCCTCAACGGTTTCGACAGCTCGCTGGAGAAAATCCAGGCTGAACGCGTCAAGGCCATGCTCACCGAGTATCGCCTCGAACTGATCGAAGACCTGCTCGAAGACATCGGCCTGGGTAATCGCATGGCGTATGTGGTGGCGCGCCGGTTACTCGGCGAGGGCGAACAGTTGCCAAGTCCGGAAGGTCCGCTGGCCATTCGCGGTACTGAAGGCCTGGTACTGAGCTACGCCAAGTGCTGTACGCCGATCCCGGGCGATCCGATCGTCGGCCACCTGTCCGCCGGCAAAGGCATGGTCGTGCACCTGGACAACTGCCGCAACATCAGCGAAATCCGCCATAACCCGGAAAAGTGCATCCAGCTCTCATGGGCCAAGGATGTCACTGGTGAATTCAATGTCGAACTGCGCGTCGAACTGGAGCACCAGCGCGGCCTGATCGCCTTGCTGGCCAGCAGCGTCAACGCGGCCGACGGCAACATCGAAAAAATCAGCATGGACGAACGCGATGGTCGCATCAGCGTGGTCCAACTGGTGGTCAGCGTACACGACCGTGTGCACCTGGCCCGCGTGATCAAGAAACTGCGCGCCCTGACCGGGGTGATCCGCATCACCCGCATGCGCGCGTAGCCAACCATCAATTACAAGGAGTCATTCATGACCAAGACTGTTATCACCAGCGACAAGGCCCCGGCCGCCATCGGTACTTACTCCCAGGCGATCAAGGCTGGCAACACCGTCTACATGTCGGGTCAAATTCCTCTGGACCCAAAAACCATGGAGCTGGTTGAAGGCTTCGAAGCCCAAACCGTCCAGGTCTTCGAGAACCTCAAAGCCGTGGCTGAAGCCGCCGGTGGTTCGTTCAAGGACATCGTCAAACTGAACATCTTCCTCACCGACCTGAGCCACTTCGCCAAGGTCAACGAGATCATGGGCAAGTACTTCGACCAGCCTTACCCAGCCCGCGCCGCCATTGGCGTAGCGGCCCTGCCAAAGGGTTCGCAGGTTGAAATGGATGCCATCCTGGTCATCGAGTAATGTGTCCGGCGCAGCCTCAGGCTGCGCCGACTGCTCTGCTGTAAAGAAAGCTTGAAAGGATTCCACCATGCGCAAAGCGCTTGCTCTCTCGCTGCTCGCCCTGCTTCTGGGCGGTTGTGCCAGCGACCCTGCCGACCGAGATATCAGCGGCACCTGGATCAATCAGGTGGCGATTGATGCTGCATCCAAGGGCCTCCCCCTGCGCGAAGCGCTCCAGGCTTATGGCCCGAACCTGGAATGGGACGTCAACACCAAGGCCGGTCAGGCCCGTTACACCAATGGCTTTGAAAATGTCGACGGCAAGCTGCTGGGCGAAGAGTCCGGCGCCTGGAAAATCGACTTTTACGGCAGTTCCGGCAGTGAACTGAAGCGCGACGGCAAACAACTGAGCCAGGCCGCGACCGAGAACGAACCCGCACAGGTCTTCGACCGCGCATTGATCCCGGTGCCGGATGGCGCACCGATTGGTGCCAGCTTCGAACGCGCGTTGTATTCGGCCTACATGGGCGGAAGCTGGAAAGTCATCAGCGGCCCCGGCGAAGGCAACACCGTTCAGTTTCAGGCTGACGGCCAGGTGACCGGCCTCCAGGGCGCTGATCGTTATGCATTGTGCCTGGCCGGTGATTGCGCCTCGATGAGTGGCGGCAACGACAACATGTGGCTGCAACTCAATGGCCAGGGAAATCCATGGATCTTTGCGCGCAAAGGCAAAGAGCTGGAAATCTTCCAGGTTGTGAATACCGCCTTGGCGGATGAAATGCCTCAGTTCACGCCGGGGGATCGCAAGTGGTTGCTGGAAAAGCAGTAACCCGGGTCTAACTGCAAAGAAGGTCCCATGTGGGAGCGAGCCTGCTCGCGAAGGGGGCGAAACATTCGACATCTCTGTTGACTGTTACATCGCTTTCGCGAGCAGGCTCGCTCCCACAGTTGTTATGGGGTGATTGGAATTCAGCAGCGTCCTTCGAGGATCGCGGCATAACCCTCGCGGAAGCTCGGGTACTTCGGCGCCCATCCCAACGCCTTCGCCCTCGCATTACTGCAGCGCTTGCTCCCGGTGCGGCGCACAGTGGCGTCGTCCGCCCATTCGGTCACGCCCAGATACTCACGCAACCAGCCCACCACATCCGCCAGCGCTGCCGGTGCGTCATCGACACCGATGTACACATCATCCAGCGCCACGCCACGCCGATCCGCCTCAAGCAGGCACGCCATCAACCCGGCGGCGTCGTCGGCATGAATCCGATTGGCGTACAAAGGCGGATCGACAGCCACGCGATAACCACGGCGCACCTGGGTCAGCAACCACTCACGGCCCGGACCGTAAATGCCGGTCAAACGCACGATGCTCGCCGGGATGCCACTATCAAGGGCAATCTGCTCGGCTTCGAGCATCACCCGCCCTGAATAGCCAGCCGCGACCGTTGGCGACTTCTCGTCAACCCACTCACCCTCTTGCTGACCGTAAACGCTGCTGCTGGAAACGAACAGCAGGCGATTGGGCACCTGCCCGTAGTCGTCCAGCCACTCGAGCACGTGCTTCAAGCCTTGAATGTAAGCAGCGCGGTAACCGGCCTCATCGTGATCAGTGGCGGCTGCGCAGTACACCAGGTAATCCACCGCACCAATCGGCCAGGTCGCCGGACATTCCTTGTTGAACAAGTCGCCGGCAACGCCAACCACACCCTGGGGCAGGCGCGAGATGTCGCGCCGCAGGCCATGAACCTCCCAACCGGCGGTCAACAATTGCGTGGCCAGACGGCTGCCGACATCACCGCAACCGGCGATCAAAACAGAAGGCGCGGACATCAGAAAACTCCCCTTGGAAACGGACAGACTAGCGCCGGCAATGGACGAGCGGCTAGCAATACAGGAAAAAAAGATACTCTATTACTTCTGTTAACAAGAATTACTTGCAATAATACGCGCCACTTTTGTTCTCGGCCTTACGAGGCCTGGAAGAGCATCATCGTTTTTCTATCTCAGGTCCGGCCAGCATGACACGCAATCAAATCCCCGCTTCGCCAACCAAACGACCTCGCGCCTGGAGCGCGGTGGCCGCCCTGCTGCTCAGCCTGATGCTGGCACCGACCGCGGCGTTCGCTGACGCACAAACACCCGCCACCCCGACCGCTACTGCAGCGGCCCCGGCTGACCACGCCGCCCCCGCTGCTGCTCCTGCCGCAACCGATCCGGCCCAGGCAGCACCTGCACAAGAAGCGCTCGGTGAAGACGTTCCTGAAGTCCTCGAAGCCGACAATAGCCTGGGCATGGCCCATGACCTGTCTCCGTGGGGCATGTACCAGAACGCCGACATCATCGTGAAGATCGTGATGATCGGCCTGGCGATCGCCTCGATCATCACCTGGACCATCTGGATTGCCAAAGGCTTCGAGCTGATGGGCGCCAAGCGTCGTCTGCGCAACGAAATCGTACACCTGAAGAAAGCCGCCACGCTCAAGGAAGCCGCCGCATCGGCAACCAAACCAGGCACCCTGGCCAACCTCTTGGTACATGACGCCCTGGAAGAGATGCATTTGTCGGTCAGCAGCCGCGAGAAAGAAGGCATCAAGGAACGCGTCAGCTTCCGCCTTGAGCGCCTGGTGGCCGCCTGCGGTCGCAACATGAGCAGCGGCACCGGCGTACTCGCCACCATCGGCTCCACCGCGCCGTTCGTCGGCCTGTTCGGTACCGTATGGGGCATCATGAACAGCTTCATCGGCATCGCCAAAACCCAGACCACCAACCTCGCCGTCGTGGCTCCCGGCATCGCCGAAGCCCTGCTGGCGACTGCCCTCGGTCTGGTCGCGGCGATTCCTGCGGTGGTGATCTACAACGTGTTTGCCCGCTCCATCGCCGGTTACAAGGCGCAAGTGTCCGACGCTTCGGCAGAAGTCCTGCTGCTGGTCAGCCGCGACCTCGATCACCAGCCTGAGCGCAGCTCGCAACCGCACATGGTGAAAGTGGGGTAATCGGCCATGGGCCTGCATTTGAAAGAAGGGGCAGACGACGATCTGTCCGAGAACCACGAAATCAACGTCACGCCGTTCATCGACGTGATGCTGGTGCTGTTGATCATTTTCATGGTGGCGGCCCCGCTGGCCACCGTGGATATCAAGGTCGACCTGCCTGCGTCCACCGCCAAACCGGCACCGCGGCCGGAGAAGCCGGTGTTCCTCAGCGTCAAGGCTGACCAACGCCTGTTCCTGGGCGAAGAGGAAGTGAAGGCTGAAGCACTCGGCGCAACGCTCGACGCCAGGACTCAGGGCAAGAAAGACACGACGATCTTCTTCCAGGCCGATAAAGGCGTGGATTACGGCGACCTGATGAGCGTGATGGACAACCTGCGCTCGGCCGGTTATCTGAAGGTCGGTCTGGTTGGACTCGAGACGGCAGTCAAGAAATGATCACGACGCGCCATAAGCTGACGCGCTACAGCGGTAGCCTGGCTGTGGTGCTGGGTGTTCACGCGCTGGCCATTGCGCTGGCCGTGAACTGGACGGCCCGCCCGCCCATCGAATTGCCGCCCCAGGCAATGATGGTCGAGCTGGCACCGATCCCAGCCCCGCCACCGCCCGCACCGCCGAAGGTCGTCACCCCACCGCAGCCGCCGGCTCCGGTTGAAGAACTGCCGATACCGAAGCTCGCCGAAGCGCCAAAGGCCGAGATCGCGGTACCGAAACCGGTCAAACCCAAGCCGAAGCCTCAACCGCCCAAGCCCGTGGAGAAAAAGCCCGAGCCGCCGAAGGAAAAGCCGTCCGAGGCAAAACCGAGCGAAGCACCGCCGACTCCAGCGCCGACCGAGAAATCCGCTCAGCCTGCGCCCGGCCCATCGGCCGCTCAAGTGGCAGCCAAGGCCAGCTGGCAAGGCACCCTGCTCGCTCATCTGGCCAAGTACAAAAAGTACCCGGCCAGCGCACAGGCACGGGGCAAGCAAGGCATGAACCGCCTGCGTTTCGTCGTGGATGCCGAAGGCAACGTGTTGTCATTTGAACTGGTGGGTAGCTCCGGCACGGCTGATCTGGACCGGGCAACTCTCGACATGATTCGCCGCGCCCAGCCCCTGCCAAAACCACCGGCCGACATGCTGAACAACGGCTCCATCGAAATTGTTGCACCCTTTGTTTACTCGCTGGAAAACCGCCGGCGGTAAATCATCACCCAACCATTGTGGGAGCGAGCCTGCTCGCGAAGAGGCCAGCACATTTAACATCCACTGGATGTCAAACCGCTTTCGCGAGCAGGCTCGCTCCCACATAGGTTCTCGCAACAACCAGACAGGCACCGAAAGGTGCCTTTTGCATATCTGCCCGCGGCAAACCGACATTGCCCGGTGTCACTCGACACCTACCTTCTGATAACGTGCGCCTATCGATTGCAGGCGGTATGCTTGGCCCGCATCTTCCTGGACGCTTGCTATGACTCTCACAGAATTACGCTACATCGTTACCCTCGCCCAAGAGCAGCACTTCGGCCACGCGGCCGAGCGTTGCCACGTCAGCCAGCCGACTCTGTCGGTGGGCGTGAAAAAGCTTGAAGACGAACTCGGTGTGCTGATTTTCGAGCGCAGTAAAAGTGCCGTGCGCCTGACCCCGGTGGGTGAAGGCATTGTGGCCCAGGCCCAAAAAGTCCTGGAACAGGCCCAAGGCATTCGCGAACTGGCCCAAGCCGGCAAGAACCAGCTGACCGCGCCGCTGAAAGTCGGCGCGATCTATACCGTCGGCCCGTACCTGTTTCCACACCTGATTCCGCAACTGCACCGGGTCGCTCCGCAGATGCCGTTGTACATCGAAGAAAACTTCACCCATGTGCTGCGCGACAAGCTGCGCAACGGTGAGCTCGACGCGATCATCATCGCCCTGCCGTTCAACGAAGCCGACGTGCTGACCCTGCAGCTATACGATGAGCCGTTCTACGTGCTGATGCCGGCCCAGCACCCGTGGACTCAAAAGGAATCCATCGACGCCGGCCTGCTCAACGATAAGAGCCTGCTGCTACTCGGCGAAGGCCACTGCTTCCGCGACCAGGTACTGGAAGCCTGCCCGACGCTGACCAAAGGCAACGACGGCGCCAAGCACACCACGGTGGAGTCCAGCTCGCTGGAAACCATCCGCCACATGGTCGCATCCGGCCTCGGCGTTTCGATCCTGCCGCTGTCGGCGGTCGACAGCCACCACTACGCCCCTGGCGTGATCGAAGTTCGGCCGCTGTCCGCACCAACGCCCTACCGCACCGTGGCCATCGCCTGGCGCGCGAGCTTCCCGCGACCCAAGGCAATCGAAATCCTCGCCGACTCCATTCGCCTGTGCTCGGTGGCCAAGCCGTCCGCGCAGGTGGTGGCGGGCTAAGCAAGCGTCATGACCGAGTTGTCGCAAGTGTCGGTGACGGCACTCAAGGGTGTCGGTGAAGCCATGGCCGAGAAACTGGCCAAGGTTGGCCTGGAAAATCTCCAGGACGTGCTGTTTCACCTGCCGCTGCGATATCAGGACCGCACCCGTGTGGTCCCGATCGGCGCGCTGCGCCCCGGGCAAGATGCCGTGATCGAAGGCACCGTCAGCGGTGCCGATGTGGTCATGGGGCGTCGCCGCAGTCTGGTGGTGCGCCTGCAGGATGGCACCGGCGGACTCAGTTTGCGCTTCTACCATTTCAGCAACGCACAGAAAGAAGGCCTCAAGCGCGGCACACGGATTCGCTGCTACGGCGAAGCGCGGCCCGGCGCGTCGGGACTGGAAATCTACCACCCGGAATACCGCGCCCTTACTGGCGACGAACCGCCGCCGGTGGATGAAACCCTGACCCCGGTGTACCCGCTCACCGAAGGCCTGACGCAACAGCGCCTGCGCCAACTGTGCATGCAAACCCTGACGTTGCTCGGTCCCACCAGCCTGCCCGACTGGCTGCCGACCGAACTGGCCCGTGATTACCAACTGGCGCCACTGGCCGATGCGATCCGCTACCTGCACCACCCGCCGGCCGATGCCGATGTCGACGAACTCGCCCTCGGTCATCACTGGGCGCAGCATCGCCTGGCCTTCGAGGAGCTGCTGACCCATCAGCTGTCCCAGCAGCGGCTGCGCGAAAGCATGCGCTCGCTGCGCGCGCCGGCCATGCCCAAGGCCACGCACCTGCCGGCCCAATACCTGGCCAATCTCGGGTTCAACCCCACGGGCGCGCAGCAACGGGTCGGCAACGAAATCGCCTACGACCTGAGTCAGCGCGAGCCCATGCTGCGGCTGATTCAGGGCGACGTCGGCGCGGGTAAAACCGTGGTCGCCGCCCTCGCCGCGCTGCAGGCTCTGGAAGCCGGTTATCAAGTGGCGCTGATGGCGCCTACTGAAATTCTCGCGGAGCAACACTTCATCACCTTCAAGCGCTGGCTCGAACCGCTGGGCATCGAGGTTGCGTGGCTGGCCGGCAAACTCAAGGGCAAAAACCGCGTGGCCGCGCTGGAGCAGATCGCCAATGGCACCCCGATGGTGGTCGGCACCCATGCGTTGTTCCAGGACGAAGTGCAGTTCAAGAACCTGGCGCTAGTGATTATCGACGAGCAGCACCGCTTCGGCGTGCAGCAGCGACTGGCCTTGCGGCAGAAGGGGGTCGGCGGCCGCATGTGTCCGCACCAGTTGATCATGACCGCCACCCCGATCCCGCGCACATTGGCCATGAGCGCCTACGCCGACCTCGACACCTCGATCCTCGACGAACTGCCGCCCGGCCGGACCCCGGTCAATACTGTGCTGATCACCGATACCCGGCGTGTCGAAGTCATCGAACGGGTGCGCAGCGCCTGTGCCGAAGGGCGTCAGGCCTATTGGGTCTGCACGCTGATCGAAGAGTCGGAAGAACTGACCTGCCAGGCTGCCGAAACCACCTACGAAGACCTGACCGCCGCCCTCGGTGAGCTGAAAGTGGGGCTGATCCATGGCCGCATGAAGCCCGCCGAAAAAGCCGCGGTGATGGCCGAGTTCAAGGCCGGTAACTTGCAATTGCTGGTGGCTACCACGGTGATCGAAGTCGGCGTGGACGTGCCCAACGCCAGCCTGATGATCATCGAAAACCCCGAACGCCTGGGCCTGGCGCAACTGCACCAGTTGCGTGGACGCGTCGGCCGGGGCAGCGCCGTCAGCCACTGCGTGCTGCTTTACCATCCGCCGTTGTCGCAGATCGGTCGTCAGCGCCTGGGCATCATGCGCGAAACCAACGACGGCTTTGTCATCGCCGAAAAAGACCTCGAACTGCGTGGCCCCGGCGAAATGCTCGGCACACGGCAGACCGGCCTGCTCCAGTTCAAGGTCGCCGACCTGATGCGCGATGCCGACCTGTTGCCCGCTGTGCGCGATGCCGCTCAGGCCTTGCTGGAGCGCTGGCCGGACCACGTTAGCCCGTTACTCGACCGCTGGCTGCGCCACGGGCAGCAATACGGCCAAGTGTGAGCACCGTCGCAGTTTCTGGAGGATGGGTTTGAGCAAGCTGGTTATACTCCTGCAATTGTTTTAGTCCGGATACAGACCATGACCGAAGTTGCCCTCGCACCCGCCTCCCCGCACGCTCCGTCGGTTATTCGGCTGCTGCTGGGCAAACTGGGTATTGCCTACGAGGAAGTCCTCGATCATCACGGCTTGAACCCGGCGCGCAAAGTCCAGGCTGTACTGCTCGACGACGCCATTGGCGCGCTGATGGTGCTGTTTCCGCAGAGCCAGTTGCTCGATCTCAACCGCCTCACCGAACTCACTGGCCGCCGCCTCACCGCCGTGCCGACCGAGCGCCTGGTAAAGATGCTCGGCAAACACAACCTGAGCCTGCTGCCAGGCCTGCCAGCCCTCACCAGCTCGCCGTGCCTGTATGACGAAAGCCTGCTGCGCGAGCCGACGGTGCTGGTCAATTCGGGTGAGCCGGGCGTCCTGCTGGAAATCACCAGCGAAGCGTTCAAATCGATGCTCAACAAGGCCAGCGCCGCCAACTTCGGCGAAGCCCTGAGCAGCATTCGCCCGAACCTCGACCGCCCCGATGATGACCGCGCGGAAATCACCCAGGCGGTCCAGGCATTCACCGCGCGGCGCATCCAGCAACGCCTGGAAGCAACCATCGAAATTCCGCCGCTGGCCGAAACCGCGCAGAAGATCATCAAGCTGCGCGTCGACCCCAACGCCACCATCGACGACATCACCGGCGTGGTCGAAACCGACCCGGCCCTGGCTGCGCAAGTGGTGAGTTGGGCTGCGTCGCCGTACTACGCTTCGCCAGGCAAGATTCGCTCGGTGGAAGACGCCATCGTGCGAGTGCTGGGTTTCGATCTGGTGATCAACCTGGCGCTGGGCCTGGCTCTTGGTAAAACCCTGAGCCTGCCCAAAGACCATCCGCAACAGAGCACACCGTACTGGCAGCAATCGATCTACACCGCCGCCGTCATCGAAGGCCTGACCCGCGCCATGCCACGCGCCCAGCGCCCGGAAGCCGGCCTGACCTACCTGGCGGGCCTGCTGCACAACTTCGGTTATCTGCTGCTGGCCCACGTGTTCCCGCCGCACTTTTCGCTGATCTGCCGCCACCTGGAGGTTAATCCGCACCTGTGCCACAGCTACATCGAGCAACACCTGCTGGGCATCAGCCGCGAACAGATCGGTGCGTGGCTGATGCGTTACTGGGACATGCCTGATGAGCTGGCCACCGCACTGCGCTTCCAGCACGACCCGGGCTACGACGGCGCCTACGCCGAGTACCCGAACCTGGTGTGCCTGGCCGTGCGCCTGCTGCGCAGCCGTGGCATCGGTTCCGGCCCCGACGAAGACATCCCCGACGCCCTGCTCGAACGCCTCGGCCTGAGCCGCGCCAAAGCCGAAGACGTTGTCAGCAAAGTGCTGGAAGCCGAAGTGCTGTTGCGCGAACTGGCTTCGCAGTTCAGCCAGGCTTAAAAGCATTCGCGAGCAGGCTCGCTCCCACAGAGGTCAGGTATTCCCTGTGGGAGCGAGCCTGCTCGCGAAGAATCCACTGCGATTTATCTGACAGGCCTTAAGCCTTTGGCTTGGTCTTCTTCGGTTTCAAATACTTGGTCAACCCCTGAAACCAGATCACCAGTGCCGGATTGCCCTTGATCTGAATCGACTTGTCCTGAATCCCCGTCATGAACGCCAGTTGCTTGTTCTTCGCCTGCATCGTGGCGAAGCCATACCCGGCATCCTTGAAGGCAATGGCGAACGCCGGCTCAGCATACACCCCGGACTTGCTGGTGATGCGCTGGTCCTTCACCCGAAAATGCCGCGCCACTTTCCCGTCCAGGGTCTGCAGCTGAAACACCAGTTCCTTGTCACCCAACTGCTGCTGAAACGCCGGATTGCTCCGACTGGCCTTGCCCATCAACAAACCCAGCATCCACAGTAGAAAACGAAATTTCATGCGCAAGCCTCAAAAAGAAAATGAACGGCTGGCGCAGTGTAGCGACTTGGATAAAGAACGCCACTATCGAGTTGCGTTAGAAGAAGATCAGCCCTGTTTCTCGCATGATGACCGCCAAGTCACAGTTTTCGTTCTCCCTCAGGTCACTAACGTATTGGGGCATGCGAACGCATCTTGTGAGCCATCTTCTTACCTAGTACAAAACCCCTTCCAACACTTCGTAAACAATCCCGCTCCCCACCGCGATCAGCACAATATCGCCGCCCGCACGACGCCATTCGTAGCCAGGGTAGTAAGGCAGCCGCCCCAGTGCGCGGTTATCCAGTCGCTCACCGTAGTAGCCATGAGGCAGTGGCCGACCACGCTCCAAATGAATACCCGGTGGTGGCGGCGCGCCGCGTACGAAATAGCCGTGATTGTCGTGAATGGTCTGGCGCACCGGGCCGAAGTCCCGAGGCGGAGGGCCGCCACGATGGTTGTCCTGTCCGCCACGGTGATCGTCACCGCGATTGTCGTAATGGCCCTGCTGCGGGCCGCCGCGGTCGTGATCGTCGCGTTGATCGGCGCTGGCGTGCAGCAATGGGGTTGCGCTGAGCATCAGCACGCCCAGGCTGGCAATCAGACGTTTCGGCATTTTCATTAGGGCTTTCCTCATAACACATGCAGCAAAAAGGGCTTCAGAACGTAGTCCTGAAGCCCTCGGTCTTGCTGGTTAGTCTGTGTCGGTAGGCTCTAATTCCTCTGTATCAGGAACTTTACCTTCAGCTGACGCGAGCCTTACGCACGCCGTCGGCCAGTGCCGAGCACAGGCTCAGTACGCCATCGATTGCCTGATCCGGCGTCGAGGCATTGGCGATGTGATCGATCAGTGCCGAACCCACCACCACGCCGTCCGCCAGACGCGCAATCGACGCCGCTTGCTCCGGCGTACGAATGCCGAAACCGATGCTGATCGGCAGGTTGGTATGGCGACGCAGGCGAGCGACCGCTTCTTCGACGTGCTCCAGTGTCGCCGCGCCGGCGCCGGTCACACCGGCAACGGATACGTAATACACAAACCCGGAGCTACCGTTCAGAACCGTTGGCAGACGCACATCGTCGGTGGTTGGCGTGGTCAGACGGATGAAATCCAGACCGGCCGCCTGGGCCGGATCGCACAGTTCGCCGTTATGCTCGGGCGGCATGTCGACCACGATCAGGCCATCGACACCGGCCTCTTTTGCTTCGGCGATGAAGCGCGGTACGCCGTACTTGTGGATCGGGTTGAAGTAACCCATCAACACCAGCGGCGTTTCGTTGTTGTCCTTGCGGAACTCGCGAACCATTTCCAGGGTTTTCGCCAGGTTCTGCTTGGCGGCCAGGGCGCGGATGTTGGCGAGCTGGATCGCCGGGCCATCGGCCATCGGATCGGTGAAGGGCATGCCCAGCTCGATCACATCGGCGCCAGCGGCCGGCAAACCCTTGAGGATCGCCAGGGAAGTGTCATAGCCCGGGTCGCCAGCGGTGACGAAGGTCACCAGAGCGGCGCGGTTCTGTTCCTTGAGTTCGGCAAAGCGCGTTTGCAGGCGGCTCATCAGTGTTTCTCCTGCTTCGATTGTTCCATGTGGTGCATCACGGTCTGCATATCTTTGTCCCCGCGACCCGACAGGTTGACCACCATCAGGTGATCCTTCGGCAGGGTCGGTGCACGCTTGAACACTTCGGCCAGGGCATGGGCGCTTTCCAGTGCAGGAATAATCCCTTCCAGGCGGCAGCATTGGTGGAAAGCGGCGAGTGCTTCGTCGTCCGTCACCGAGGTGTACTGAACACGGCCGATGTCATGCAACCAGGCGTGTTCCGGGCCGATGCCCGGGTAGTCCAGGCCTGCGGAGATCGAATGGGCGTCGATGATCTGACCATCGTCGTCCTGCAACAGGAAGGTACGGTTGCCGTGCAACACACCCGGTACGCCGCCATTCAGGCTGGCTGCATGTTTGCCGGTTTCGATGCCGTAGCCGGCCGCTTCAACACCGATGATTTCGACGCTCTTGTCGTCGAGGAACGGGTGGAACAGGCCCATGGCGTTGGAGCCGCCACCGATGCACGCCACCAGGCTGTCCGGCAGACGGCCTTCCTGGGCTTGCAGCTGGTCGCGGGTTTCCTTGCCGATAACGGCCTGGAAGTCGCGAACCATCGCTGGATAAGGGTGCGGACCGGCTACGGTACCGATCAGGTAGAAGGTGCTGTCGACGTTGGTCACCCAGTCACGCAGCGCTTCGTTCATTGCGTCCTTCAGGGTGCCGGTGCCGGCCACGACCGGGATCACTTCGGCGCCCAGCAATTTCATGCGGAAGACGTTGGCCTGCTGACGCTCGATGTCAGTGGTGCCCATGTAGATCACGCAGTCCAGGCCAAAACGCGCGGCCACGGTAGCGGTCGCCACCCCGTGCATGCCGGCGCCGGTCTCGGCGATGATGCGTTTCTTGCCCATGCGCCGCGCCAGCAGGATCTGACCGATGCAGTTGTTGATCTTGTGCGCGCCGGTGTGGTTGAGCTCTTCACGCTTGAGATAGATCTTGGCGCCACCGCAGAACTCGGTCAGGCGTTCAGCGAAGTAGAGTGGGCTCGGACGACCGACGTAGTCGCGCTGGAAGTAGGCCAATTCTTCCTTGAATGCAGGATCTTCCTTGGCCGCTTCGTATTCACGGGCCAGATCCAGGATCAGCGGCATCAGGGTTTCAGCGACATAACGGCCGCCGAACGCGCCGAACAGGCCGTTGGCGTCGGGGCCGTTGCGCAGATTAGTCTGGGTCATGGGGCGCTCCAGTTGAATGCGTGAAGAGATAGTGGGCTTCACTCTACCCCTGCCGCGAAGGTCTGAAAACCGATAAGATCGCCGCAACCTGTCAGGAAAACTCACACATACCATGAGCCACGACCTGCCCCCCTTAAATGCTCTGCGCGCCTTCGAAGCCACCGCCCGCCTCAACAGCGTCAGTCAGGCTGCGGAACAGTTGCACGTCACTCACGGCGCGGTCAGCCGCCAACTGAAAGTACTCGAAGAACACCTCGGGGTCAGCTTGTTCACCAAGGAAGGGCGCGGCCTGAAACTCACAGATGCCGGCATGCGTTTGCGCGACGCCAGCGCTGAAGCCTTCGAGCGCCTGCGCACGGTGTGCGCCGAACTCACCCAAAGCACCGCCGATGCGCCATTTGTGCTCGGCTGCTCGGGCAGCCTGCTCGCACGCTGGTTTATTCCACGCCTGGGACGGTTGAATGCCGACCTGCCAGATCTGCGCTTGCACCTGTCGGCCGGTGAAGGGGATCTTGATCCTCGCCGTCCAGGCCTGGATGCCTTGCTGGTGTTTGCCGAGCCACCCTGGCCGGCGGATATGCAGGTGTTCGAGCTTGCCAGTGAACGGATCGGCCCGGTGATGAGCCCCCGGTTCGTCGGCTACGACAGGCTTAAAACCGCACCGGCCTCAGCCCTGCTCAATGAATCAGTACTGCACACCACCTCGCGTCCACAAGCCTGGCCCAGTTGGGCGCAGCAAAGCGGCCTCGACGCCAAAGCGTTGAAGTACGGTCAGGGTTTCGAGCACTTGTATTACTTGCTGGAAGCGGCGGTGGCCGGGCTGGGTGTGGCGATCGCTCCCGAGCCGCTTGTCGTCGAGGACTTGAAGGCCGGCCGATTGGTCGCCCCTTGGGGTTTCAGTGAAACCCCGGCACAACTGGCGCTGTGGCTGCCCAAGCGCGCCGCGGACGGGCGCGCCCGGCAACTGGCGCAATGGCTCAAGAACGAGCTGCGCCAGACGAATTAGTCACCGCGCTTGAATAGCAGGTAGGCCGCCAGCAGGCCCAATGCGCCTACGGCAACACCGGCTGTCGTCCAAGGATGTTCCTGGGCGTAGTCCCGGGTGGCAATCCCGGTTTCCCGGGTTTTCACTTTGACCTCTTCATAAGCATCGGAGAGCAGATGACGCGAATGTCTCAGCGCGTTCTCGGCGTTGCCCTTGAGCACCTTGAGGGTTTTACGCGACTCGTCCGAGGCGTCGTCCTTAAGATTTTCCAAGGATTTGAGCAGACTCTCGATCTCCGCTTCCATGCTTTGCAATGAGGCTTTACGTAACGAGCTATTGGCCATGGTGGCTCTCCTGCATTGTTGATGAGTGGCGTGTGTTGGTTGGGACTTCAGGGGGTCGAGAAAGTGCAGTAAATGTGAACTTACATATCAGTCCGACCGACAGAAGTAAGACCGAAAATCACTGCTAGGCTGTATTTCACACCCTAAGGAGAACGCCATGACTGACCATCACACCTACAAGAAAGTCGAACTGGTTGGCTCGTCCACAAGCAGCATCGAAGACGCGATCAACAACGCACTGGCCGAAGCCAGCAAAAGCCTCAAGTACATGGAATGGTTTGAAGTGACCGAAACCCGCGGGCATATCAAGGACGGCAAGGCTGCGCATTTCCAGGTGACGCTCAAGGTCGGGTTCAGGATTGCCAGCAGCTGACGTTGGTCGAACCTTCTGAACTTGCGCGCTGGCCGAGTGCCATAGGGAGTGGCAAGGCGCTATATAACTAAATCTGGCCAAAGGCTGGGTGTTCCCTTTTGATCCGACCAGAGAATGCGACTGATGAAGAAGTTTATTTTGGCGGCAGGTTTGTTGAGTCTGGCGGGGGCAGCCTCGGCTGACGTCAAATCCTGCGAAGAACTGAAAGCCGAGATCGCGGCAAAACTTGATGCCAAGGGCGTTTCCGGTTATTCGCTGGAAATTGTCGATAAAGGTACCGCCTCTGGCGGAAAAGTCGTCGGTACCTGTGAAAAGGGCACCAAGGAAATCGTCTACAAGCGATAAGCCAGCCTCGCCCTTGCAGGAGCGAGCTTGCTCGCGATGGATTCAAGAGCGCCGCGTTTAACCGGTAAACACGCGTAATCGTTAACGACCATCGCGAGCAAGCTCGCTCCTACAGTCAATCTACTAAATCTCAGCCCTTCATGACCTGGGCCAGCAATTCGTAAGAATGCAGACGATCGGCATGTTCGTATAGGTCGCAGGTAAAAATCAGCTCATCGGCCTGGGTCTGTTCGACCAGCACGTCCAGCTTGGCGCGGATTTTCTGCGGGCTGCCAATCATGGCCAACCCCAGGAAATCCATAACCGCCTCCCTCTCATGGGGAAGCCACAGGCCATCCATGGTTTTCACCGGTGGACGCTGCACCAGGCTCTGGCCGCGCATGAGCGCGAGTATGCGCTGGAACACCGAGGTGGCCAGATAGTCGGCTTGTTCGTCGGTGTCAGCGGCCACCAATGGCACACCGAGCATCACATAGGGCTTGTCCAGCACCGCCGAAGGCTTGAAGTGATTGCGGTAGACACGAATCGCTTCATGCATGAAGCGCGGTGCGAAATGTGAAGCGAAGGCGTAGGGCAAACCGCGCTCGCCCGCCAGTTGTGCACTGAACAGGCTAGAGCCCAGCAGCCAGATCGGCACATTCGTACCGGTACCCGGCATCGCGATGACGCGCTGTTCCGGCGTGCGCGGGCCAAGATAACGCACCAGTTCCGCTACATCTTCCGGGAAGTCATCCGCGCTGCCGGAACGCTCGCGACGCAGGGCACGGGCCGTCATTTGATCGGAACCGGGGGCACGCCCCAGACCCAGGTCGATGCGGCCCGGGTACAGACTTTCAAGGGTGCCGAACTGTTCGGCAATCACCAAAGGCGCATGGTTGGGCAGCATCACCCCACCGGACCCCACGCGAATGGTCGACGTGCCACCCGCCAGGTAGCCCAGCAGCACCGAAGTCGCGGAACTGGCAATGCCGTCCATGTTGTGGTGTTCGGCGACCCAGAACCGGTGGTAACCGAATTTCTCGACGTGTTGCGCCAGGTCCAGCGAATTGCGCAGCGACTGGGCCGCGCTGCCGTTTTCCCGCACGGGGACCAGATCGAGGGTCGAAAACTTGATATCGGACAGTCGTTTCATGAACCTGCTTCTCCAATTGAGGGCGCAGGTTTTTTCTCGCGAACGAAAACCTGCCGAATCCAAAGCGTGTTTCATGCAATGAGGGCATATACCCGAGTTTCAATAGCACCCGAGCAAATTCCTACAAATGAGACGGATTAATCCGATACGTGAACTTTGACCTGCGGACTATCCTCAGAACCTTAACGAACGTAAGCCCTTAGGTGCGGCCCTCGCACCGAATCTTGAGGAGACAGACATGGCTATCATCAAAAAAGCATCGGCCCATTGGGAAGGTGATCTGAAAACCGGCATCGGCTCCATTTCCACGGAAACCGGCGTTCTCAGGGAAGCGCCCTACGGCTTTAAGGCTCGTTTCGAAGGCGGTAAGGGCACCAACCCGGAGGAGTTGATCGGCGCGGCCCACGCCGGGTGCTTCTCCATGGCTTTCTCGATGATTCTCGGTGATGCCGGCCTCACGGCTGACAGCATCGATACCAATGCCGAAGTGACCCTGGACCAGGTGGAGGGTGGTTTTGCGATCACGGCGGTGAAACTGATTCTCAAAGCCAAAATCCCCGGCGCCAGCCAGGCGCAATTCGAGGAGCTGAGCAACAAGGCCAAAGAGGGCTGCCCGGTCTCCAAAGTGCTGAACGCGAAAATCAGCCTGGATGCGACGTTGATCAGCTAAGCGTTGAAATGAAAAGATCGCAGCCTTCGACAGCTCCTACTGGCTTTGAGTGAACCTGCAGGTGCTGTCGCAGGTTGCGATCTTTTTTGCCTTGAAACAAAACAAGGCTCATAAAACTGTGGTCGAATAAATGACAGCAGCCAAAACGCTGAATCCTGCGTGCTGCTTCAAGGGAGCTTCAACCATGAAACGTTTTGCCTTGACGGTTATCTGTTGCGCACTGGCCACTTCGGCCCTGGCGGCGCCGAAACCCTGTGAAGAACTCAAGGCCGAAATCGAAGCCAAGATCCAGGCCCGCGGAGTGACGTCCTATACCCTGGAGATCGTCACCAACGACGAAGTACACGATCAGAACATGGTCGTGGGCTCGTGCGAAAACGGCACCAAAAAAATCATCTACCAGAAGAACGACCGCTGATGAGCCTTATGGCACACAGTTGATCTGGCGTTCTTCGGCAACAATTTCGCGTTTGGCGTTATACAAGCGAGCTTCGGGGGTGAACGCCATGGAGCGGGCTTGCAGCAGATAACGCTGGCCGGCTTCGAAATGATCGTAGTTGATGATCATGTAGCACAGCCTTTCCGTGCCTCCGTCGAACAAGTCCGAACCGCCACCAGGCACTTCAAAATCGAAGCGAACGGTCAATTCGTGGCTACCGGGCGTCAGCTGAAAAAAACGCCCGTCGCGCAATCGCTGACCGTCCAGCCGCTCGGCCATCAACAATTTATCGTTGGGAAATGGCGTAGAGAAATCGACCCACGCCATTTGCGGGTTGGCCGCCGGCATCGGGGTCGAACAGCCGGCAATGGCGCTCGCAGCGAGCAATAGCATCAACCTGCGCATGATGAATGTCCTGAATACTGGATATTCAGAATAGCGCCGATCAGGTGCGTTGACAGCCTGCCGGTGTGCCTTGGCCAATCACTTTTCGCTGCTGGTTGTAAAGCTTGGCCCACGGCCGAAATCCGATATTCCCCGCTTGCAACTGATAGCGCTCCCCGGCGTTGAAACCGCTGTATTTCACATTCATCTGGCAATCGCGCCACAGCGGCTCGGCGTCGGGACCGATGTTGGTGGGCTGGACCGGAAACAGGTAGCGCACCGTCAGCTCATGACTGCCGGGCTGCACCTCGAAATAGCGTTTGTCGATGGCGGCCTTGTTATCCACTTCCAGCGCTTGCAGGGCAGTGTCCTCCTGATGCGATTCGAGCTCGATCCACGCTTGGCTCGGATCATGGCGAGGTAATCCGAATCCAGCACAACCGGCCAGCATCAGCAGGCCTCCCGTCAGCATCAATTTGCGCATAGCGGAGCTCCAGTCAAGCGGGATAGTCTTGCGAGCAGACTCTCCAGGAATTTTTTATTTTGATCAGGCCGCGTCCAAGCCTTGGGTTACTTGATCGCGTTTTACGCATTTTGTTTCCGGGTGTGTTGCTTTTGTTGCTCAACGGTTGCTCCAGCGTCAGCTACTACACCCAGCTGGCCAGTGGCCAATGGCAACTGCTGCGGGCACGGGAACCGGTTTCCAGCGTGATTGCCGATCCTCATCGAGATCAGAAACTGCGTGCTCACCTGGTTGAATCTCAAAAGGCCCGGACTTTCGCCAGCCAACAGCTGCACCTGCCTGACAACCAAAGCTACCGCTTGTACGCGGACATTGGCCGCCCCTTCGTCGTCTGGAATGTGTTTGTCACACCGGAATTCTCCCTGAAGCAGCAGAACCATTGCTTCCCTGTCGCCGGTTGCGTGGCCTATCGCGGTTACTACAGCCAGAGCGCGGCCCGTGGCGAGGCGGCGCTGCAACGAGTGCAGGGCATGGACGTGTCGATCGGTGGCGTCGAAGCCTATTCGACCCTGGGCTGGTTCAACGATCCGATCATGAGCTCGATGATGGGTTGGGGCGACGAGCGCCTGGCCACACTGATTTTTCACGAACTGGCGCATCAGCGTATTTATGTGAAGGATGACACTGAGTTCAACGAATCATTCGCCACCTTCGTAGAGCAGGAAGGTACCCGCCAATGGCGTGCCTACCGAAGCCTGCCGCCAGACACCGGGACGCAAGCACAACGACGGGATCAGTTCATTCAACTGGTGCTGAACGCCCGCACCCGGCTTGAAAATCTCTACACCCTGCCACTGCCACCCGAACAAATGCGCCAGCGCAAAGCGGCGGAATTCGAGCGTATGCGTGGCGAGTATCGACAACTACGTGACAGCCAATGGGCGGGAGATAAGCGTTACGACGCGTGGATTTATGCACCGATGAACAATGCACGGTTGCTGCCGTTCGGCCTGTACGATCAATGGGTGCCGGCGTTTGCGGCGTTGTTCAAGCAGGTGGGTGGGGATTGGGTGAAGTTTTATACGCAGGTCGAGAAGTTGGGGGCGACGCCGGTTGAACAGCGTAAAGCGACGCTGCGGAACCTGACTGACTAGTAGCTCTGTGGCGAGGGAGCTTGTCGGATCGCCGCACCGTCCCGTTGGGCTGCGAAGCAGCCCCAAATGCGACAACTGCATTTATCCAGGCAAACTGCATTCATCAGTTTTACGCCTGCTGCGCAGTCGAACGGGAGCAAGCTCCCTCGCCACAACTCGGTATCAGCGCAAAAACGCCCGGTGCATCTCATCCAGCGTTTCAAAATGATAGGCCGGGGTCTCGGCGCTCAACTCTTCGCGACTGCCAAACCCGTAACCCACTGCCACCGCGTCCAGCCCGTTGCTGCGTGCGCCGATCAGGTCGTGTTTGCGGTCGCCGATCATCAGGGTGTTGGTCGGGTCGAGGCCTTCTTCGGCCATCAAGTGGGCGATCAGCTCGACCTTGTTGGTTCGGGTACCGTCCAGTTCGCTGCCGTAGATCACTTTGAAGTGTTTGGCGAAGTCGAAATGGCGGGCGATTTCCCAGGCGAAGACCCAGGGCTTGGAGGTCGCGATATACAGCTGTCTTCCTTGTCCGCCAAGGGTTTCCAGCAGCGGCATGACGCCATCGAACACGCGGTTTTCATACAGACCGGTGACCTTGAAGCGTTCGCGGTAGAAATTCACCGCCTCCCACGCCTTGGCCTCATCGAAGTCATAAAACTGCATGAACGCCTGCAACAACGGCGGGCCGATGAAATGTTCGAGTTTGGTCAGGTCGGGCTCATCGATACCCAGTTTGCTCAAGGCGAACTGAATCGAACGGGTGATGCCTTCGCGCGGGTCGGTCAGGGTGCCATCAAGGTCGAACAAAACGGTTTGGTAATGCATGAAAATTCCTGGGCAATAGCGAGACATTTCAGATCTGGTCGTAGCCTTCGGCCAGATGCAGATCCTTGAGCTTCACGTAGTTCGCCGCACTGTAAGTGAAGAAGGCTTGTTCCTTGTCAGTCAGGGGCCGGATCTGTTTAACCGGACTGCCCACATACAGGAAACCGCTTTCCAGGCGTTTGCCCGGTGGCACCAGACTGCCGGCGCCGATGATCACATTGTCCGCGACCACCGCGCCGTCCATCACGATGCTGCCCATGCCGATCAACACCCGACTGCCGACGGTGCATCCATGCAGCATGACTTTATGAGCGATGGTCACATCATCGCCGATCAGCAACGGGAAACCGTCGGGGTTGAACGGTCCGGCGTGGGTGATGTGCAGCACGCAGCCATCCTGAACGCTGGTGCGCGCACCGATGCGGATGCGGTGCATGTCGCCGCGGATCACCGTCAATGGCCATACCGAGCTGTCTTCGCCGATCTCGACGTCGCCGATCACCACCGCCGAGCGGTCGACAAAAGCGCCTTTGGCGAGCAACGGCGTGTGGTTCTGATACTTGCGAAGGGACACGATAGGTTCTCTCTCTGTCGCTGATAGCTGCGGTGAGTGTCGATTGTAATTAAGATGGCTGCATGTTTCTTCCAGCCAAGGTGCCAACCGTGAGCGTGAACAACCCTCTTTTGCAGTCCTACGACCTGCCGCCGTTCTCCACGATCCGTGCCGAACACGTGCAACCGGCCATTGAACAGATCCTGGCTGACAACCGCGCCGCCATTATCGAGATCCTCAAGACCCAGGGCAAACAACCGACCTGGGCCGGCCTGGTATTGGCGATGGACGAACTCAACGATCGACTGGGTGCGGCCTGGAGCCCGGTCAGCCACTTGAATGCCGTGTGCAACAGTGCCGAGTTGCGCGAAGCCTATGAATCCTGCCTGCCGGCCCTGAGCGCCTACTCCACCGAACTGGGCCAGAACCGTGAACTGTTCCAGGCCTATGAAGCCCTGGCCAACAGCCCGGAATCCGCCGGTTTCGACGTGGCGCAAAAAACCATTCTGGAACACGCCCTGCGCGATTTCCGCCTGTCGGGTATCGATTTGCCTGAAGCCGAGCAAAAGCGTTACGCCGAAGTGCAGAGCAAGTTGTCCGAACTGGGCAGCCGCTTCTCCAACCAGTTGCTGGATGCGACCCAGGCCTGGACCAAGCACATCACCGATGAAGCCGCCCTCGCCGGCCTGACCGATTCGGCCAAGGCGCAAATGGCCGCCGCCGCCCAGGCCAAAGACCTTGAAGGCTGGCTGATCACCCTGGAATTCCCGAGCTACTACGCGGTGATGACCTACGCCCAGGATCGCGCGCTGCGCGAAGAAGTCTACGCGGCCTACTGCACCCGGGCGTCGGACCAGGGTCCGAATGCCGGTCAGAATGATAACGGCCCGGTCATGGAAGAAATTCTCGACCTGCGTCGGGAGTTGGCGAAACTCTTGGGCTTCGCCAGTTTCTCGGAGTTGAGCCTGGCGACCAAAATGGCCGAATCCAGCGATCAGGTATTGAGTTTCCTGCGTGACCTGGCCAAGCGCAGCAAGCCGTTCGCCGCTCAGGATCTGCAACAGCTCAAGGCTTACGCTGCCGAACAAGGTTGCCCGGACCTGCAAAGCTGGGACAGCGGTTTCTACGGTGAAAAACTTCGCGAGCAGCGTTACAGCGTTGCCCAGGAAGCCCTGCGTGCCTACTTCCCGATCGATAAAGTACTGAGCGGCCTGTTTGCCATCGTGCAACGTTTGTACGGCATCCAGATCGCCGAGCAAAAAGGTTTCGACACCTGGCACCCGGATGTCCGCCTGTTCGAGATCAAGGAAAACGGTCAGCACGTCGGCCGCTTCTTCTTCGACCTGTACGCCCGCGCCAACAAACGTGGCGGTGCCTGGATGGACGGCGCACGCGATCGTCGTCGAACCGCCGAGGGTGTGCTGCAAAGCCCGGTGGCCAACCTGGTGTGCAACTTCACCCCGGCCGACAGCGGCAAACCTGCGCTGCTGACCCACGATGAAGTGACCACCCTGTTCCACGAATTCGGTCATGGCCTGCATCACCTGCTGACCCGTGTCGAGCACGCCGGCGTCTCCGGCATCAACGGCGTGGCCTGGGATGCGGTCGAGTTGCCGAGCCAGTTCATGGAGAACTGGTGCTGGGAGCCGGAAGGCCTGGCACTGATTTCCGGCCATTACGAAACCGGCGAGCCTCTGCCTCAGGACCTGCTGCAAAAAATGCTCGCGGCGAAGAACTTCCAATCCGGCCTGATGATGGTGCGCCAACTGGAATTCTCGCTGTTCGACTTCGAACTGCACGCCACCCACGGTGACGGTCGCAGTGTGCTGCAAGTGCTCGAAGGCGTACGTGACGAGGTTTCGGTGATGCGTCCTCCGGCCTATAACCGCTTCCCGAACAGCTTCGCCCATATCTTCGCCGGCGGTTACGCAGCGGGTTACTACAGCTACAAATGGGCAGAAGTGCTGTCGGCAGATGCCTTCTCGAAGTTCGAAGAGGAAGGCGTGCTCAACGCCGAGACCGGTCGTGCATTCCGCGAAGCCATCCTTGCGCGCGGCGGCTCTCAGGAACCGATGGTGCTGTTCGTCGACTTCCGTGGCCGTGAGCCGTCGATTGACGCACTGTTGCGCCACAGCGGCCTGACCGAGGGCGCGGCAGCATGAGCGAGGGTCCCGTGATTACCAAACGACGCTTTATCGCCGGCGCGGTCTGCCCGGCCTGCAGCGAGCCGGACAAGTTGATGATGTGGAACGAAGACAGCGTGCCACATCGCGAGTGCGTGGCCTGCGGTTATTCCGACACGCTGAATGAACAAGGTCTGTCCGTGCCCAAGGAATTGGGCACGCGGGTCAATACGCCCGCGGTGAAAACACCGGATACCAAAGTGCAAGCCGTGCAGTTTTTTCCGAACCCAAAACTGAAGAAAAAGCCTGACGAGCAGCATTGAGTCGCAAAGACACCCTTCCACCGCGCAAGGCGGTGGAAGGTGTTCCTACTGCAGATGGGCTGACTGGAACCAGTTCTTCATCGAACACGCCGCGAACGGGCTCGTGCTGCAATCGCCATTGGCCAACGCCGTGCGAAGCTTCTCGACATCAGCTCGCATCATGTAACGAACGCCATCCTTGAAGTGGGTACTGTCACCAAAGCCGCCTTCAGTCATTTCACTCAACGCATCCTCCTTGCTCCAACCCTGCACCACCACGCGGTACATGGCCGCCATCAGGCCGGTCCGGTCAGAACCATGCTTGCAGTGCATCAGCACCGGGCCATTGGCTTCGGCGGCTTGGATGGCACGCAGCACTTTGAGTACCTCGGCGTCATCGACATGATTGGTGCGATAGGGCAGTTGCACTTGGGTAATAGCAGGTGTGATCAACCAGCGTGAATCCGGCTCGGGCAGAAAATTGATCACCGTCGCAACCTTGAGTGTTTCCAGCAACGGCACCGTCCCACTGTCGGGCAGCGCGCTGCGGTAAAGCGTCGGCGACATCTGAAACAGGTTGTACTGCGCCTCGACCGGTTGCGCCCATTCCGAGGGGCGAGACACCGCGGAGTCGTCGGCATGGACGAAAGTGAACAATGCGGACAGTGATAACAGTATCGTCGCAATTGAAAGACGCGCGAAGGACATACCTGGACGACCATGGGAAAAGTGTGAATGCGCTCAGTGTCGCTACTTGCTGGTTAAAGGCCTGTGAGGTGCCTGTCAAAGAATTGTGAATTGGAAGCTCTATTTTGTTTTTGCCTTGAAATATACAGTTCAAAAAAATAAAAAAACGGCACAAAACCAAAGTGCCGTTTTATATCGCTGGCTATACAGCGTTACTTACTTGGAGAACCAGATACATCTGCGGGTCAGGGGTTGATAATCTTCGAATAAGCTTTTGCCAGTCCCACCAATACCACCTTGTCCTGCGCGTCGATGTCGCCATCACCGTCAACGTCAGTGGGGCTTTTCATCGTAAAGGTGGCACCGCCGTCATTCGATACGGCCTCGCGAATGGTCGAGTCGAGCAAGGAACAGGTGACATCACCGATGACCGGGTCGTAGCCTTCTTCCTTGAGCGCAAACTGCATGGAAACCCGCATTTCCTTTGGGTTCACGATAGAAGGCCGTAATAACTGCAGAAATACACCACGTTGATTGTAATACGACATGAATAAATCCTTTTATTAATGAATACACGATCGTTTCGTGTGAAGTAGAGGGTACTGATGAAATAGCAGAACACTACCGGCGATATGTTTCCCGTCATGAACATCGGCGAACTGGAAACGCTCAAAAAACCTTTGAACGCCGAACGGCACTGGTCTGCCAGTCGAACCTCGGATACTGTATGCATATACAGCTAAAGGATCGCACTGATGGCTACCCCCCTGCCTCGACGCGGACGCGGCACCGCGACCAACCCGCACAACCGCTTCGCCCCCAACCGTTCGATGGCCGAGGACGATGGCTGGTATCAGGAAGTGCCGATGACCCAAGGTACCGAGGTGCGCATCGAGACGGCAAAAACCATCATCACCCGCAATAACTCGCCGGATCTGCCCTTCGATCGCTCGATCAACCCCTACCGTGGCTGCGAACACGGCTGCATCTATTGTTATGCGCGCCCCAGCCACGCCTACTGGGACCTGTCGCCGGGGCTGGATTTCGAAACCAAACTGATCGCCAAGACCAACGCCGTGGACGTGTTGGAGGAACAATTGTCCAAACGCGGTTATCAATGCGCGCCGATCAACCTCGGCTCCAATACCGATCCCTATCAACCGATCGAGCGCGAATACCAGCTCACCCGACAAACCCTCGAAGTGCTGCTGCGTTACCGCCATCCGGTAACCATCGTCACCAAGGGCTCGCTGATTCTTCGTGATCTGGACCTGCTGACCGAACTGGCCCGGCAAAGGCTGGTAGCGGTGATGATCAGCCTGACCAGCCTGGACGACGAACTCAAGCGCATCCTCGAACCCCGCGCTGCGGCGCCTAAAGCCCGGTTAAGAGCGATCAGGGTCATGCGTGACGCGGGAATACCGGTGGGGGTGCTGTGTTCACCGATGATTCCGATGATCAACGACAGCGAGCTCGAAAACCTGCTCGCCGAGGCCCATGCAGCCGGGGCACAAAGTGCTGCCTACATGATGTTACGTCTGCCGTTGGAAGTGGCCCCGCTGTTCGAAGAGTGGCTGGCCGCCCACTACCCGCAACGGGCTGCACATGTGCTGAGCCTGATTCGCCAGAGCCGTGGCGGTGAGTTGTACGACAGTCGCTTCGGGGCACGGATGCGTGGCGAAGGCCCCTTTGCTGACTTGCTGGCGCAGCGCTTTGCCAAAACCATCAAGCGCCTGGGGCTCAATAATCGGAGTGGCTTCAATCTGGATTGCACAGCCTTTTGTCCGCCGGGTCGCCAAATGTCACTGATTTGAGGACAATTGGCCTATGGTTGAGTACTGGGAAACCCGTGCAATCTTTAGGCTGGTCACGTTTTGCGTGACCTGGAACAGGCGTGCTAGAGCGTTTTATTCAGTTTCAATTAAGATTCGGCAGCTACCTTGTTCATCGAGTGACTGACGGGTCGGGCTTTTTGACCTGGATGTTTTTAACCAGCCACTGGCTTCACACCGGACAACACGGAATGACTTCCTGAGTCCGCCAAAGAGGATGAATCATGAGTGACAAGGATAAACAGCCGTTGGCTGCGTCGGTTTCTGCCCAACCCGCGGTGGAAAGCGCCGATGCAGCGTTGAAGCACATCGTTGACGGCTTTTTGCATTTTCATCATGAGGTCTTTCCGCAGCAGGAAGAACTCTTCAAAAAACTCGCCACGGCCCAGCAGCCACGGGCGATGTTCATTACCTGCGCCGACTCGCGCATCGTGCCCGAGCTCATCACCCACAGCTCGCCTGGCGATCTTTTCGTTACCCGCAACGTCGGCAACGTCGTACCGCCTTACGGCCAGATGAACGGTGGTGTTTCCACGGCCATCGAGTACGCGGTGCTGGCGCTGGGCGTACAACACATCATCATCTGCGGCCACTCCGATTGTGGCGCGATGCGTGCGGTACTCAATCCCGACAGCCTGGAAAAAATGCCCACGGTCAAAGCCTGGCTGCGGCATGCGGAAGTCGCGAAAACCATGGTGCACGACAACTGCAACTGCGCCGACGAAAACGAGCGCATGCATGTCCTTACCGATGAAAATGTCATCGCCCAATTGCAGCACTTGCGGACCCATCCCTCGGTAGCCTCGCGCATGGCGAACGGTCAACTGTTCATCCATGGCTGGGTCTACGACATCGAAACCAGCGAAATCAAAGCTTACGACGCGGATCAGGGTTGTTTCCTGCCGCTCGACGGCAGCCATCCGATTCCGGTGGCGACGCCCAAAGCGCGCTTCTAAATCCTCCTAACCATCTGTGTGGTTTGACGCCGGCCGCTGTTTCAGCGGCCCGGCCTTGCCATGCCTGAAGAAATCTTCGGGAGAATCACCATGCGTGCTGCTCAACTCAAAGCTGTTCTGCCACGGGAGCTGCTGGCTTCGGTGGTTGTTTTTCTTGTCGCCCTGCCCTTGTGCATGGGCATTGCCATCGCTTCGGGACTGCCTCCGGCCAAAGGCCTGATCACCGGGATTGTCGGCGGTCTGGTCGTGGGCTGGCTGGCGGGTTCTCCGCTGCAAGTCAGCGGTCCCGCGGCAGGTCTGGCTGTGCTGGTGTTCGAACTGGTGCGCCAGCACGGTGTGGCCATGCTCGGACCGATCCTGCTATTGGCGGGGTTTCTGCAACTTGTGGCCGGGCGCTTGAAGCTGGGTTGCTGGTTTCGGGTCACCGCGCCTGCGGTGGTGTACGGCATGCTCGCCGGGATTGGCGTGCTGATCGTGCTTTCGCAGGTGCATGTGATGCTCGACGCCGCACCGAAACCCTCCGGCCTGGATAACCTCACGGCATTCCCCGGTGCGGTGGCCCAGGCACTGCCGTCGTTCGGCTGGCAGGCCGGTCTGCTCGGACTTTCGACCATCGCCGTGATGTGGCTGTGGGAAAAACTGCGCCCGCACTCACTGCGCTTCATTCCCGGGGCGTTGCTCGGGGTCGGTCTGGCAACGATCGCCAGCCTGATGCTGGCATTGCCCGTCAAACGGGTCGAAGTACCCGCCAACCTGGCCGAAGCCATCGACTGGCTCAAACCTGCGGACCTGCTCAATCTGGCTGATCCCACATTATTGATCGCCGCGTTCGCCGTGGCCTTCATCGCCAGTGCCGAAACCCTGCTGTCCGCCGCCGCCGTGGATCGCATGCACAGTGGCCAGCGTTCGGACTTCGACCGTGAACTGTCGGCTCAAGGTGTGGGCAACATGCTTTGTGGATTGCTCGGTGCGCTGCCGATGACCGGGGTGATCGTGCGCAGCTCGGCCAACGTCCAGGCCGGTGCCACTACCCGCTACTCGACGATTTTCCACGGGCTGTGGTTGCTGGCGTTCGTGTTGCTGCTGTCGAGCGTGCTGCAAAGCATTCCGGTGGCGAGCCTGGCCGGTGTGTTGGTCTATACCGGCTTCAAACTGGTGGACCTCAAGGTTTTCCGCGGCTTGGGTCGTTATGGCCGAATGCCCATGTTCACCTACGCCGCGACGGCATTGGCGATCATCTTCACCGACTTGCTGACCGGCGTACTGATCGGTTTCGGCCTTACCCTGGTGAAACTGGCGCTGAAGGCTTCACGGCTGAAAATCAGCCTGATCGACCTGCCTCGGGACGGCGAAATGGAGCTGCGCCTGGTGGGCGCGGCGACCTTTCTCAAAGTGCCGGCGCTGACTCGAGTGCTGGGCAGCATTCCACCCGGCGCAACGGTGCATGTGCCGCTCAACAACCTGAGCTACATCGATCATTCGTGTCTGGAATTGCTGGAGGAGTGGGGTCGGGCGAATGCGGCCAAGGGCTCGAAGTTGTTGATCGAATCCCGAGGGTTGAAGCGCAGGCTTGAAGGACGGGTGCGGACCAATACCGGTATCGGCGCGGCTGGCTAAAAAACCCATCTGTAGGAGCGAGCTTGCTCGCGATGGACGAAAGAACACCGCGGGGTGTCAGGATACCCGCGTAATCGTTGTCGACCATCGCGAGCAAGCTCGCTCCTACAGTGAAGACCGGGGTGGATCACGCCACGGTTTGATCCAGCTCCAGACCCACACCCAGGCGGCGGGACATGCACGGCCAGCGTTTCCACGCGGCGCCAGTGTCCGGGCTGCTGAGCTTCTCGCGGTAGGTTTCCACCGACTCCAGCGCAAAGCTTTCGTCGTCGAGCATCTCGTCCACCGTGTGATGCACGGCCTCGTCCAGTTGGTTGGCAAATTCCTCACCGATCAGCTGGTGAGCAATCAGATTGGCGACCGTCATGTCCAAGGGGATCAGTGGCTGGCCGAAATGCTTGATGTACAGGTCGTTGACCTCTTCGACAAACCGATGCGCCAGGTAAGCTTCGTCCAACAGGCTGTCGAGCCCGACGTGCCCGGCCATGATCGCCGGCGGCTGGAGGAAGTACTGTTCGGCGATTTTCAGCACCGGTTTGATCTGTGACTCGATGCCCGCTTCCCTGGCGACTTCATTGGCTGCGTCCAGCAGATCAGGAACTTCGTCGATATAGGCGGCGACAAAACGCGTCAGCACGCCGTTAGCGTCCGCTTCCGGCAATTGGATCGCCGGGTGTAGATGAGGCAGCTTGCTTTCCAGCTGACGGGTCAGCAGGCCGGTTTCGGCTTCGTGTTGTTGGGCTTTTTGGATCTGCTCGCGCAATGCGGCGGTGTTCATGAAAACTCCAGGAAACAAAGGCAATGAAATAGGGAAGACATAACTTAGCCGGCTTACGAAAAATGCTAAGACGCATTTGTCATAATTGTTTCATCCTTGAGACGCCTCCGTTATATCGGTTTGCCACCACTCGTCTGCATCCTTCTCCATTCGTGACCTGCAAAGCAAGTTAATGCTGTTTCAGATGATTTACGCCTTCACATTGCCAGCTGAGAGTCGCTGTCTATACTCGCTCATGAATGGAGTTAGCTGATGACGCCCGACTGCACTGCAGCAAGGCCCGGCGATTCAAGTTCGTAGTCTGATGCAGCCGCTCCCTTGCCGCAGGTGAAAGCCGGCGGGATAACAAGAACGATAAGGGGAACCCGCAATGATGCGACATCCACATGTCTGGATGGGCCTCCTGTTGTGGTCGATTTTCAGTCAGGCACAAGCGGCCTGGACTGTGAATATGGCGCCTGGAGCGACTGAAATCAGTCACGCTGTATTTGACCTGCACATGACCATTTTCTGGATCTGTGTAGTGATCGGCATCATCGTCTTTGGCGCCATGTTCTGGTCGATGATTCTGCATCGCCGCTCGACCGGGCAGGTCGCCGCAAAATTTCATGAAAGCACCACCGTCGAAATCCTCTGGACCATCGTGCCCTTCATCATTCTGGTGGCCATGGCGGTTCCGGCGACCGCGACCCTGATCAAGATGTACGACGCCAGTGAGCCGGATATCGATATCCAGGTCACCGGCTATCAGTGGAAGTGGCACTACAAATACCTGGGCCAGGACGTCGAGTTCTTCAGCAACCTGGCCACACCCGCCGACCAGATCAACAACAAGGAAACCAAGGGCGAGCACTACTTGCTCGAGGTCGACAAGCCTCTGGTGCTGCCGATCGGCGCCAAGGTGCGTTTCCTCGTGACCTCCGCCGACGTGATCCACTCCTGGTGGGTGCCGGCCTTCGCGGTCAAGCGCGATGCGATCCCGGGGTTCGTCAACGAAGCCTGGACCCGCGTTGAAAAACCCGGCCTCTACCGTGGTCAATGCGCCGAGCTGTGCGGCAAGGACCACGGATTCATGCCGATCGTGGTCGAAGTCAAGGAAAAGGCCGATTACGAGAAATGGCTGGGCGAGCGCAAGGCTGAAGCCGCGCAACTCAAGGAGCTGACCAGCAAGGAATGGACCCTCGACGAACTCAAGGAGCGCGGCGACAAGGTCTATCACACCACTTGCGTAGCCTGTCACCAGGCCGAAGGCCAGGGCTTGCCGCCGATGTTCCCGGCGCTCAAGGGCTCGAAAATCGCCACCGGACCGAAAGACGCTCACCTGGGCATTGTCTTCCATGGCAAGCCAGGCACTTCGATGGCGGCGTTCGGCAAGCAACTCTCGGAAGTCGATATCGCAGCGGTCGTGACCTACGAACGTAACGCCTGGGGCAACAACAAGGGCGACATGGTCACGCCTAAAGAAGTGCTGGAGCTGAAACAGGCGGAAAGCAAATGACCCGGTCTATTGCGTACATCAGGAACCGGTCGGGGCAACGCGCCCCGGCCCGCCCAGCCCATCTGTTTGCAGGAGACAGGACATGACTGCTGTAATTGATGACCCTGTTCATACCCACACTGACCACGCCCACGGCCCTGCCAAAGGCCTGATGCGCTGGGTGCTGACTACCAACCACAAGGATATCGGCACGCTGTACCTGTGGTTTGCCTTCGCCATGTTCCTCTTGGGCGGCACCTTCGCGATGGTGATTCGCGCCGAACTGTTCCAGCCAGGGTTGCAGATCGTCCAGCCGGAATTCTTCAACCAGATGACCACCATGCACGGTCTGGTGATGGTGTTCGGTGCGGTGATGCCGGCCTTCGTCGGTCTCGCCAACTGGATGGTCCCGCTGATGATCGGCGCGCCGGACATGGCCCTGCCGCGAATGAACAACTTCAGCTTCTGGCTGCTGCCGGCGGCGTTCATTTTGCTGGTCTCGACCCTGTTCACCCCCGGTGGCGGGCCGAATTTCGGCTGGACGTTCTACGCGCCGCTATCAACGACCTATGCGCCGGAAAGCGTGACCTTCTTCATCTTCGCCATCCACTTGATGGGGATCAGTTCGATCATGGGCGCGATCAACGTGATCGCCACCATCCTCAACCTGCGCGCCCCCGGCATGACGTTGATGAAAATGCCGTTGTTCGTCTGGACCTGGCTGATCACCGCGTTCCTGCTGATTGCGGTAATGCCGGTGCTGGCCGGATGCGTGACGATGATGCTCATGGACATCCACTTCGGCACCAGCTTCTTCAGTGCCGCCGGTGGCGGTGACCCGGTGCTGTTCCAGCATGTGTTCTGGTTCTTCGGCCACCCCGAGGTGTACATCATGATCCTGCCGGCCTTCGGTGCCGTCAGCTCGATCATTCCGGCGTTCTCGCGCAAGCCGCTGTTCGGCTACACCTCGATGGTCTACGCCACGGCGAGTATCGCGTTCCTGTCGTTCATTGTCTGGGCGCACCACATGTTCGTGGTGGGCATTCCGCTGGTGGGCGAGCTGTTCTTCATGTACGCCACGCTGCTGATCGCGGTGCCGACCGGGGTCAAGGTGTTCAACTGGGCCAGTACCATGTGGCAGGGCTCATTGACCTTCGAGACGCCTATGCTGTTCGCGGTGGCATTCGTGATCCTGTTCTCCATCGGCGGTTTCTCCGGGTTGATGCTGGCCATTGCCCCGGCGGACTTCCAGTATCAGGACACCTACTTCGTGGTCGCGCACTTCCACTACGTACTGGTGCCGGGGGCGATTTTCGGGATCTTCGCTTCGGCCTACTACTGGTTGCCGAAATGGACCGGCCACATGTACGACGAAACCCTGGGCAAGCTGCACTTCTGGCTGTCGTTCATCGGCATGAACATGGCCTTCTTCCCGATGCACTTCGTGGGGCTGGCGGGCATGCCGCGGCGGATTCCGGACTACAACCTGCAATTCGCCGACTTCAACATGGTGTCGTCGATCGGTGCGTTCATGTTCGGCGCAACGCAGATCTTCTTCCTGTTCATTGTGATCAAGACCATTCGCGGCGGCCCGCCTGCACCGGCCAAACCATGGGATGGGGCTGAAGGCCTGGAGTGGAGCATTCCGTCACCGGCGCCGTATCACACGTTCACCACGCCGCCGGAAGTGAAATGAACACTGTTTCCTTTGTGGGAGCGAGCCCGCTCGCGAAGAACGATGATGCGGTATGCCTGCCAAACCGTGGCGTCTGCTTCGCGAGCAGGCTCGCTCCCACAGGGGTTTGGGTAGGAGTTCAAAGTCATGGCTGACTCGATTTCAATGAAGAAACTGGTCACCCGTCTATTGCTGGTGGTGGTAGCAATGTTTGTCTTCGGGTTTGCCCTGGTGCCGATCTACGACGTGATGTGCAAAGTCTTCGGCATCAACGGCAAGACTGCCGGGCAATACGAGGGCGAGCAGACGGTCGATACGTCGCGGCAGGTTCGCGTGCAGTTTCTGTCGACCAATTCCGCCGACATGTCCTGGGATTTCTATCCCAAGAGCGATGAATTGACGGCCAACCCCGGGGCGGTGAACGAGATGATCTTCATTGCGCACAACCCCACCGACCGCCCGATGAGTGCCCAGGCCGTGCCAAGCATCGCGCCGAGCGCCGCGGCGGCGTATTTCCACAAGACCGAATGTTTTTGCTTTACCCAGCAAGTGCTGCAGCCCGGTCAACGGATCGAGATGCCGGTACGTTTCATCGTTGACCGAGACATGCCCAAGGATGTGAAGCACCTGACGCTGTCCTACACGCTGTTCGATATCACCGCCCGACATCCACCGGTAGCTGTAAACACTGGCGGTTGAGCGTGCCCGATAAGGAGAACAATAAATGGCAACTCATGAACATTATTACGTCCCGGCCCAGAGCAAATGGCCGATCATCGCCACGGTCGGGATGTTCGTCACAGTGTTTGGCCTGGGCACCTGGTTCAATGATCTGAAAGCCGCGCGGCCGGAATCCCACGGCCCGCTGATCTTCTTCGTTGGCAGCCTGCTGCTGGCCTACATGCTGTTCGGCTGGTTCGGTACGGTGATCAAGGAAAGTCGCGGCGGCTTGTACAGCGCACAAATGGATCGCTCGTTCCGCTGGGGCATGAGCTGGTTCATTTTCTCAGAGGTGATGTTCTTCATCGCCTTCTTTGGTGCACTGTTTTACGTGCGCCACGTTTCCGGTCCGGCGCTCGGCGGTGAAGGCACAAAAGGCCTCGCGCATATGCTATGGCCTGGCTTCGAGTGGACCTGGCCGCTGCTGAACAACCCGGATTCCAAGCTCTTCGTGCCCCCGAAGGACGTCATCAGCCCCTGGGGCCTGCCGTTGCTCAATACCGTGTTGCTGGTGAGTTCCAGCGTCACGATAACCATCGCCCACCATGCCTTGAAAAAGGGCCATCGCGGCGCGTTGAAACTCTGGCTGGCGATCACCGTATTGCTGGGCTGCGCGTTCCTCGGGTTCCAGGCCGAAGAATACATTCATGCCTATAAGGAGCTGGGCCTCACCCTGGGTTCGGGCATCTACGGCGCCACCTTCTTCATGCTCACCGGTTTCCACGGCGCGCACGTGACCATCGGCACCATCATTCTGTTCGTGATGCTGATGCGCATCCTGCGCGGGCACTTCGACAACGAGCATCAGTTCGGCTTCGAGGCGGCGAGCTGGTATTGGCACTTCGTGGACGTGGTGTGGATCGGGCTGTTCATTTTCGTCTACGTGCTGTAGGAGCGAGCTTGCTCGCGATGGGCGTTAACGATAACGCGGGCTATCTGAATCAACGCGTTGTCATGAAGTTTTTCGCGAGCTCGCTCCTACAGTTACCAGGGCGCTTGAGACACAAGCTGGCCGCTGAAAAAACCCCAGGCAATCAAGCCGACGGTCAGGGCGGCCAGCGTCACACGAACACTCAAGGCAATGACGAGGCGGTTCGAGCTGCTGTCGTCCTTGACCAGAAAAAACAGGCCGCTGAACAGGCTGACAACCGTGGCAATCAGCATCAGGACGATAGCTGCTTTGAGCATGGTGGAACTCCGGGGGGACAAGCGATGCATATGAGTATAGCTATCGCGTTGACCGACTGGCTGGTGACGCCATGAAGCGTTTCCGGCCGGGCGTTGTGCCGACGCTGGTGGTCGCAGCCCTGCTGCCGCTGCTGGTGTCCCTGGGGTTCTGGCAATTGAGCCGGGGCGCGGAGAAAAGCGCGCTGCTGCAAACCTACAGCGAGCGCCGGGCCGCCGAACCGATGGCCAGCTCCGAGCTGCGACACACCGCCGACCCAGCCTTCCGCCGGGTGCGCCTGCACGGCCAGTTCGACGCCGCCCATAGCCTGCTGCTGGATAACCGTCAGCGAGGCGGCAAGGTCGGGATCGAGCTGTTGCAACCGTTTCAGGACCAGGCGACCGGGCTGTGGCTGCTGGTCAATCGCGGCTGGCTGCCATGGCCGGATCGCCGTACACCGCCGCAATTCACCACCCCCGACGCCCCTCTGAGTCTTGACGCCTGGGTCTACGTTTCCCCCGGCGCGGTCTTCCAGCTTCACGCCGACCCAAGCACCAGCACCTGGCCAAAACTGCTGACGGCTATTGACCCGAACGCGCTCTGGACAGCCCTGGACCGCGAAGGCTTTGCCTACGAATTACGCGCAGAAACCGGACCCGCGACTTACCAGGCCGATTGGTCGGTGATTGCCACAGGTCCGGAAAAACACATCGCTTATGCCGTGCAGTGGTTCGCCATGTCGATCGCCCTGCTCGGCCTCTATCTCTACCTCGGTTGGCACAACGCAAAGGAGAAACACCATGGGAGCGGCCATGAATCCACCCAGCATGTCTGAGGCAAAAACGCCGGTGAACCGGCGCAAGGGACGCTTGCAGTTGCTGCTGATTGTGCTCGGGGTGGTCGGTCCGATGATCCTCGCCACCGGCATGTACAAATGGCAGTTCTGGGTGCCGGAAGGTCGCAGTTATCACGGCGAACTGATCGGCAACGGCCAGACCCGCGCCGACCTGGGCGTGCAGGCGCAAGAAGATCGCTGGCAGTTGCTGGTCACGGCACCGAAGGCGTGTTCGGTGGACTGTCAGCAACTGGTTTACCTGGCGCGACAAATCCAGATCGGCCTCGGTCGTGATGCCGGTCGCGCCAGTCACGCACTGGCGGTGACCCAACCGCTGAGCAGTGATTACGAGGCTAAACTTCAACGCGAGTATCCGCAGTTGCAACGCTATCCCCTGGACTCGCAGATCTACACCAAAGGTGCTCAGAGCAATGAAGCTGCACACCTGTGGATCATCGACCCCCACGGCAATCTGGTGCTGCGCTACGACCCGTCGGTCAAAGGCAAGGACCTGCTCAACGACCTGCGACACCTGCTGAAACTGTCGAACATCGGATAAGGGCATCGTCATGGCCAAACCTGGATTTCGCCTCGCGCTGTTTGCCACCTTCCTGGCACTGATTGTGGTGTTGCTCGGCGCCTACACACGCCTGACTCACGCCGGCCTCGGCTGCCCGGACTGGCCCGGCTGCTATGGCTTTATCAGCGTGCCGAAAAGCGAAGCCCAACTGGCCCATGCCGAATTGCATTTCCCGGACGCCCCGGTGGAGGCCCACAAGGGCTGGAACGAGATGGTCCATCGCTACTTCGCCGGCACCCTCGGCTTGCTGATTTCGGTGTTGGCCGGTCGGGCCTGGGTTCATCGTCGGGACCCGGGGCAACCGGTGAAGCTGCCGTTGTTCCTGCTGGCGGTGGTGTTCGCCCAGGCCGCCTTCGGCATGTGGACGGTCACGCTCAAGCTCTGGCCGCAAGTGGTGACCGGGCATTTGCTTGGCGGATTCGCCACCTTGAGCCTGCTGTTTCTACTGACCTTGCGTCTGTCCGGCGTACTGCCGGCGCTGACGGTGCCACGTCGTTTGCAGCACTGGGCGACCGCCGCGCTGCTGCTGGTGATCGGGCAGATCGCCCTCGGCGGCTGGGTCAGCTCCAACTATGCCGCCGTGGCGTGCATCGATTTCCCGACCTGCCACGGCCAATGGCTACCCCCTGCCGACTTCGCCAACGGCTTCCACCTGACCCAGCACATAGGCCCGAACTACCTCGGCGGGCAACTGGACAGCGATGCCCGCACCGCGATTCACCTGACGCATCGCATCGGCGCGCTCCTGGTGACCCTGGTGTTGCTCGGCCTGGCCTGGCAACTGAAAGTCGTCGGCATGACACGGCTGGCCGGGTTGGTGTTAATCGCCCTCGCCGCGCAAATCACCCTGGGCATCAGCAACGTGCTGTTTCATCTGCCGCTGCCGGTGGCCGTGGCGCACAACGCCGGGGGCGCGGCGCTGCTGCTGACGATGGTACTGGTCAACTATCACGCGCGAACCCGTCTGGTTCGGATCAAGCAGCCGAATCGCTGGCGCTTCAGCCCGCGTAAACATTCAGCCGGGCCCATAACAATAAAAGGAGAAATGCCATGGCGATTCTGATCGGCGAGCGTCACAGCCAGGCAATCTGGCGTGACTATTTGGAGCTAACCAAACCCAAGGTGGTGGTGCTGATGCTCATCACCTCGCTGGTCGGGATGTTCCTGGCCACTCGCGCCGGGGTGCCATGGACCGTGCTGGTGTTCGGCAATCTGGGCATCGCCTTGTGTGCCGGCGGGGCAGCGGCGGTGAACCATGTGGTGGACCGGCGGATCGATGCGGTGATGGCGCGCACCCACAAACGCCCCTTGGCCGAAGGGCGCGTCTCGCCTGCCGCCGCGCTGACCTTCGCCCTGGTGCTGGCATTGCTCGGCCAGGCGTTGTTGCTGGCCTTCACCAATCCGCTGACCGCGTGGCTGACCCTCGCCTCTCTGCTCGGCTATGCGGTGGTCTACACCGGCTTCCTCAAACGTGCGACACCACAGAACATCGTCATTGGCGGGCTGGCCGGTGCCGCTCCGCCCTTGCTCGGCTGGACGGCCGCCACCGGTCACATCAGCGCCGAACCGCTGTTGCTGGTGCTGATCATCTTCGCCTGGACCCCGCCGCATTTCTGGGCGCTGGCCATCCACCGCAAAGAGGAATACGCCAAGGCCGATATCCCGATGCTGCCGGTGACCCACGGCGAGCACTACACCAAAATCCACATCCTGCTTTACACCTGTGCCCTGCTGGCCGTCAGCCTGATGCCCTACGTGATCCACATGAGCGGCCTGCTCTACCTGATTTGCGCCATCGGCCTGGGCGCGAGGTTTCTGCAATGGGCCGTGGTGCTGTACCGTGGCACTCGGCCGCACGCGGCGATCAACACCTTCAAGTACTCTATCTACTACTTGTTCCTGCTGTTCATCGCGCTGCTCGTAGACCACTACCTATTGTTGAACCTATGACCCGAACCCAGAAAACCGTCTTCATCCTTGTCGCCCTGATCGCGCTGGTCCTGGGCCTGACCATCAACAAAGTGCTCACCGGCAAAGGCCAGGGCGATCCGACGGCCCTGATCGATGCCGGCATCATCCTGCTGCCGCAAAGCCGCAACCTGCCGGATGTGAAGATGACCGACCAGGACGGTAAACCGGTGGCGGTCAACGAGCTCAAAGGCAAGTGGAGCCTGCTGTTCTTCGGCTACACCTTCTGCCCGGACATCTGCCCGACCACCCTCGCCCAACTGCGCCAGATCAAGAGCGAATTGCCGCCTGAAGCGGTGGACAAGTTGCAGATCGTGCTGGTCAGCGTCGACCCGAACCGCGATACACCCAAGCAGCTCAAACAGTATCTGGGTTACTTCGATCCGCAGTTCATCGGCCTGACGCCGACCTCGATCGAGGAGCTGCAGAAAGTCGCCAACGCCGTGAGCATCCCGTTCATTCCGGCGGACACCAGCAAGCCGAACTACACGGTGGATCACAGCGGTAACCTCGCGGTGATCGGGCCGGACGGCACGCAGCGCGGATTTATTCGGGCGCCGTTGAACAACGTGAAGCTGGTGGCGCAGTTGCCGGTGATGCTTAACCGTCAATAAAAACACCGCCGAACCTGTGGGAGCGGGCTTGCCCGCGATGAGGCCCGCACATCCGGCATATTTGTTGTCTGGCACACCGCGATCGCGGGCAAGCCCGCTCCCACAGGGTCCGTATTTCAAGCATAAAAAAAGGGCGCATTCTATGCGCCCCTTTTTTCATTACATCCGCAGATCAGAACGCCGGCACGACCGCGCCTTTGTACTTCTCGATAATGAACGCTTTCACTTCCGGGCTGTGCAAGGCCGCCACCAGCTTCTTCATCGCTTCGCTGTCCTTGTCGTCCGGACGGGTAACGAGGATGTTCACGTATGGCGAGTCGCTGCCTTCGATGACCAGTGCGTCCTTGGCCGGATCGAGCTTGGCTTCCAGCGCGTAGTTGGTGTTGATCAGCGCCAGGTCGACCTGGGTCAGCACGCGCGGGATGGTCGCAGCTTCCAGTTCACGGAATTTCAGGTCTTTGCTGTTCTCGGTGATGTCTTTGACGGTCGACAGGATGTTGTTCGAATCCTTCAACTTGATCAGACCGGCCTTGGCCAGCAGCAACAGCGCGCGACCGCCGTTGGTGGCGTCGTTCGGGATCACTACGTTGGCACCGCCCGGCAGTTCGGTCAGCGCTTTGTACTTGCTGGAGTAAGCGCCCAGAGGTTCCAGGTGCACACCGGCCACCGACACCAGGTCGGTGCCCTTGGCCTTGTTGAATTCATCGAGGTACGGCTGGTGCTGGAAGAAGTTGGCGTCCAGACGTTTTTCCGCCACCTGCACGTTCGGCTGGATGTAGTCGGTGAAGACCTTGACCTTCAGGTCCACGCCTTCTTTTGCCAGCGCCGGTTTAACGAACTCGAGGATTTCCGCGTGCGGCACTGGCGTGGCGGCGACCGTCAGGGTGTCGGCGGCATGGGCGGAAAAGGCTGCAACGGCAGCGAACGCGACGAGTAGTTTTTTCATTCTGCGAACTCCTTGTGAGGCGCCTGGATTCGGCGCCTGCCAGCGAATGGCCGGCTCATGTCTTACTTACGGGAAAAATGGACGACCAATTTGTCGCCGACGGTTTGCAGGACCTGTACCAGCACCAGCAGCAACACCACCGTGACCACCATCACATCGGTCTGGAAACGCTGGTAACCGAAGCGGATCGCCAGGTCGCCCAATCCACCGGCACCCACCACACCGGCCATCGCCGTGTAGGAAACCAGCGTAATGGCCGTCACCGTAATCGCCGCAAAGATGCCCGGACGGGCTTCTGGCAACAGCGCATTGGTGATGATCTGCCGCGTGGTCGCGCCCATGGACTGGGTCGCTTCGATGATGCCGCGGTCGACTTCACGCAGCGCGGTTTCCACCAGTCGCGCGAAGAACGGCGTGGCGCCCACCACCAGCGGCGGGATCGCGCCGGCGACACCCAGCGAAGTGCCGGTGATCAAGACAGTGAACGGAATCATCACGATCAGCAGAATAATGAACGGCAGCGAACGCAGAATGTTCACCACCAACGACAACATCGCATAGACGCCTTTGGCTTCCAGCAACTGACGCGGGCTGCAGAGGAACAGCAACACGCCCAGCGGCAGGCCCAGCAACACGGTGAACAGCAGCGAACCGCCGAGCATCAGCAGGGTGTCGCCGGTGGCCAGCCAGATTTCGAACCAGTCGATATTGGCGAAGAAACTTGTCAGGGCTTCCATTAGCGCAGCACCTCCATGTGGACGTCTGCTGCGGTGAAGCGGGCGAAAGCCGCTTCCATGTCACCGCCGGTCACGGCCAGGGTCAGTTGCCCGTAAGGGACGTCTTTGATGCGGTCGATACGACCGGCGAGGATGCTGTAGTCCACACCCGTTTCCCGGGCGACGGTCCCCAGCAGCGGCGCGTAGGTCGCTTCGCCCTGGAAGGTCAGGCGCACGATGCGGCCCGGCACGTGAGCGAAGTCGTCACGCTGTTCGCTTTCGTCGATGTGCTCGTCTTCTTGCACGAAGCGCCTGGTGGTCGGGTGTTTCGGATGCAGGAAAACCTCGGCCACCGAGCCTTGCTCGACGATCACGCCAGCGTCCATCACCCCGACCTGGTCGCAGACCCGGCGGATCACATCCATTTCATGGGTGATCAACACGATTGTCAGCTTCAACTCGCGATTGATCTCGGCCAGCAATTGCAGGACCGACGCGGTGGTCTGCGGGTCCAGCGCACTGGTGGCTTCGTCGCACAGCAGGATTTTTGGCTTGGTGGCCAGGGCGCGGGCAATGCCGACACGCTGCTTCTGACCGCCAGACAGTTGCGCCGGATACTTGTTGGCGTGATCGGACAAACCGACCCGGGCCAGCAACTCGGCAACACGCTGATCGATATCGCTGCGGGACAGTTCACCGGCCAGCGTCAGCGGCAGCGCGACGTTGTCGGCCACGGTTTTGGACGCCAGCAGGTTGAAGTGCTGGAAAATCATCCCGACCTGCTGACGGAATCGGCGCAGGCCGTTGGCATCGAGCGCGGTGACTTCTTCGCCATCAACGATGATCTTGCCGCCAGTGGAGTTTTCCAGGCGATTGATCAGGCGCAGCAGGGTACTTTTCCCCGCACCGGAATGACCGATCAGGCCGAAGACCTGACCGTTCTCAATCGTGAGATTGGTCGGGTGCAGGGCGGGGATATCCCTACCGGCGACGCGGTAGGTTTTATGGACGTTTTGAAACTCGATCACGTAGCGAACCTTGTGGGGCGCGTTGGAAAAGGATCAGCGGTTAGCCGGGCGCGCATTTTAGCCTGTCCGTATAGAGGTTCTTAGCATTTATTTCGTATTCAACCAGCCATTTGGCAATAACGCGATCAAAGGTCAGATAAAAGGAACGGCTAAAAACGTCACCAGTCACTACTTAGGCATCTCCAAAAAGCCTGAGGAGTCTCGCCTGATGAGTACTAAAAAGCCTGCCACGCCAAAGAGTGACCTGGCCGGGACCGATACCCTGGACCGAAGCAACACCAACGCCAAACTCGATAGCCTGGAAAAATTCCGCTCCGATGCCACAGGCGAAGCCTTGCGCACCAACCAAGGCGTGAAGGTGGCGGACAATCAGAACACCCTGAAAGCCGGCGCCCGCGGGCCGTCGCTGCTGGAAGATTTCATCATGCGTGAAAAGATCACGCATTTTGACCATGAGCGCATTCCCGAGCGCATCGTTCATGCCCGCGGGACGGGTGCCCATGGCTACTTCCAGAGTTATGAGAATCACAGCGTTCTGACCAAAGCCGGATTCCTGCAAGACCCCGGCAAAAAGACTCCAGTCTTCGTACGCTTTTCCACGGTGCAGGGCCCTCGCGGGTCAGGCGATACCGTGCGTGATGTACGAGGTTTCGCCGTGAAGTTCTTCACCGATGAAGGCATCTACGACTTGGTGGGCAATAACATGCCGGTGTTTTTCATCCAGGACGCCATCAAGTTCCCTGACTTCGTCCACGCGGTGAAACCCGAACCCCACAACGAAATACCCACCGGCGGCTCGGCCCACGACACCTTCTGGGACTTTGTTTCGTTGCAGCCGGAATCGGCGCACATGGTGATCTGGGCCATGTCCGACCGGGCAATCCCAAAAAGCCTGCGCAGCATGCAAGGCTTTGGGGTTCACACCTTCCGCATGATCAATGCCGAAGGAAAATCGCGCTTCGTCAAATTCCACTGGCGCCCCGCCGCCGGCACCTGTTCCCTGGTGTGGGATGAAGCACAAAAACTTGCGGGAAAAGATACCGACTACCACCGTCGCGACCTCTGGGAAGCCATCGAAGTGGGCGACTACCCGGAATGGGAATTGGGTGTTCAGGTCGTCGAGGAAGAAAACGAACACGCTTTCGATTTCGACATCCTCGACCCGACCAAGCTCATTCCTGAAGAGATCGTACCCATCACCCCGCTGGGCAAAATGGTGCTCAACCGCAACCCGGACAACTTCTTCGCCGAAACCGAGCAGGTCGCGTTCTGCCCGGGGCATATCGTGCCGGGGATCGACTTCTCCAACGATCCACTGCTGCAGGGCCGGCTGTTTTCCTACACCGACACGCAGATTAGCCGACTCGGTGGCCCGAACTTTCACGAGATTCCAATCAACCGAACGATTTCACCCCTGCACAATGGCCAGCGGGACGCGTTGCACCGCACCACCATCGACAAAGGACGTGCGGCCTACGAACCAAACTCCATCGATGGCGGCTGGCCTAAAGAAACCCCACCCGCAGCGCAAGACGGCGGCTTCGAGAGCTACGCGGAGCGCATCGACGCCAACAAGATCCGTCAACGCAGCGAGTCGTTCAGCGACCACTTCTCCCAGGCACGGCTGTTTTTCCACAGCATGAGCAAGCATGAGCAGGAACACATCATCTCGGCGTACAGCTTTGAGCTGGGCAAGGTGGAACGTGAGTTCATTCGGGCAAGGGAAGTGAATGAGATCCTGGCCAACATCGATCTGGAACTTGCCAAACGGGTGGCACAGAACCTTGGCCTGCCGGTGCCGAAAGCCGGAACGGTCCAAGTACCGAAAGCGTCCCTGGAACGCTCGCCGGCTCTGAGTCAGGCCAATCTGCTGCCGGGCGATATCAAAACCCGGAAAGTGGCGATTCTGGCGGCCGATGGCGTAGACGGTGCAGCAATCGAAGCCATGAAGAAAGCGCTGGAAGCTGAGGGGGCGCATGCCAAATTGCTCGGCCCGACCTCGGCACCGGTAAAAACTGCCGATGGCAAGTCGATGCCGGTGGACGCTTCGATGGAAGGCTTGCCTTCAGTGGCGTTCGATGCGGTGTTCGTGCCTGGAGGCGCGGCGTCGATCAAGGCGCTGAGCACTGACGGCGTGGCGTTGCATTACGTGCTGGAGGCTTACAAGCATTTGAAAGCGATTGCGTTGCATGGCGAGGCGAAGCAATTGCTGGATGTGTTGAGGCTGGAGATTGATGCGGGGTTGATCGTGGGTGCGGACGCCAAGCTGTTCAAGGCGTTTTTTGCGGCGATCGGGCAGCATCGGGTTTGGGAGAGGGAGTCGAAGGCCAAGCGTATTCCAGCCTGAAGTGTTGTATCGACAGGGATGACCTCTTCGCGAGCAGGCTCGCTCCCACAAGGTTAGCGTGAACCTGTGGGAGCGGGCTTGCCCGCGATGCTTTTAAGGGGTTTTACGAGGGCTCAGAACAACTTGCGCCGGAACGCTGCGCAGAATCTGCCGTTCCAGCTTCAGATCAAACTGCGGATCCAGCTTATTCACCCGCTTGGTCAGCAGGTTAGCCAACCACGGATAATCGTCAGTACGTGGCACCTGAAGGCTCACATCGCACTGAAAATTCACCACATCGGCGGCAATGGCATCCAGTTGACGGCGCATTTTGCCCATATCGGTGATTTTCAGCTTCACCGTGGTGCTTTCAGCTTCCGGATCAATGACCTTGGCTTTGCGCTTGGCTTCGGCGGACTTGAGATCCGCTTCGGTTTTTTCCAGTTCAGCCTTGCGGGCTTGAGCGAGCGCACCATTGACCCCGCCGGTGAGTGCAGGAGCCTTGGGCATCAAGGCGCGAGCCCGAGCCAGGGCGGTGGCCGCCGCGTTTACATCACCTTTTTGCAGCACGATCTGGCTGCGCATCAGATAGGCTTCGGCCAACTGCCGCTGGTATTGCTCCAGGGATTGATCGTTGGGCGATTCAGCCTGCAAGGCAGCCAGTTGACCTTCGGCAGTGGCCAGTTCGCTGCTGGCCAGGCTTTGTTCCAGCTGTGCAATGGCCGTGGCCCGCGCATCCGGGACCTCGGTGGCCGCTGGTGGCGTGCTTTGGCAAGCGCCCAGCAGCAATGAAAATGCGACAAGGAGCAGATAACGGGAGGGGAACGACTTCATTCCTGCGACTCTCTATTTGCGCAAAAAACGAGCAAGTCTACACCCCTCGACGGGGCAGAACAAAACTCAGCAGAAACAGCGCGGCGGCCGTCACTACAATCGACGGGCCGGCCGGTGTGTCCTTGAACCAGGACAACGCCAGCCCGCCACACACGGCGAGTATGCCCAGCAGGCTCGCGCCCAGTGCCATCTGTTCCGGTGAACGGGCGTGACGTTGTGCCGCAGCCGCCGGAATGATCAGCAACGAAGTGATCAGCAACACGCCGACGATTTTCATCGCCACGGCAATCACCACGGCGATCAGCAACATCAGCGCCATGCGCAACCCCGCCACCGGCAGGCCTTCGACCCTGGCCAACTCCTCATGCACGGTGATTGCCAGCAATGGCCGCCACAGCGTCACCAGCAACGCCAGCACTGCCGCGCTACCGCCGAGAATCCACGCCAGATCGGTCGGGCTGATCGCCAGCAGGTCGCCAAACAGATAGGCCATCAGGTCGATCCGCACTTCGTGCATGAAGCTTAGTACCACCAGGCCTAAAGAGAGGGTGCTGGGTGCGAGAATTCCCAAAAGCGTGTCGGACGCCAACGGCTGACGCTGCTGCAACGTCACCAGCATCACTGCCAACAGCAAACAGCCAACGGTCACAGCGACGGTCGGGCTGACATCCAGCAGGAAGCCCAGCGCCACACCCAGCAGCGCCGCATGGGACAGGGTATCGCCAAAATACGCCATGCGCCGCCAGACCACGAAAGAACCCAACGGGCCCGCAACGACCGCCAGAGCCAGGCCTGCAAGCAGGGCGTAAAGCAAAAAATCAGCCATGCTTGCAGCTATCTCCGTGAACATGGTTATGGCCCGACGCGGGCGCCTTGACTACCGAGCCATGCAAATCGTGGGCGTGGTCGTGATGGTGGTGATAAATCGCCAGGCTTTGTGCGTTTTTTCCGAACAGCTCGACGAAGGCCGGATCGCCGCTGACCTGCTCGGGGTGGCCGGAGCAGCAAACGTGGCGATTCAGGCACACCACCTGGTCGGTGGTGCTCATCACCAGATGCAGATCGTGAGAAACCATCAGCACACCGCAGCCGTGACGGTCACGCAGGCGGGTGATCAGGCTGTAGAGTTCGGCCTGCCCAGCCACGTCGACGCCTTGCACCGGCTCATCCAACACCAGCAATTCCGGTTCGCGCAACAGGGCGCGGGCCAGCAATACGCGTTGCATCTCTCCGCCGGAAACACTTTGCACGGGGCTGTCGATCACCTGTTCGGCACCGACTTCCTTGAGCGCGGCCAAGGCCATCGCTCGGTCCACGCCCGGCACCAGACGCAAGAAGCGCAGGACCGAGAGCGGCAGGGTCGGATCGACATGCAGTTTTTGCGGCATGTAGCCGACCCGCAGTTTCGGCTTGCGCCAGACACTGCCGCTGTCGGGTTTCAACAATCCCAGTACAGCGCGCACCAAGGTGGTCTTGCCGGCACCGTTGGGGCCGATCAGGGTGACGATCTGCCCTGGCTCGACGCTCAGCTCGATATTATCCAGCACACTTTGCCCGGCAAACGTGACGGCAACCTGCTCGAGGCGGATCAGCGCGTTGCTCATCAAGCCCCCTGGCAACCCGAGCAGAGGCCGATCACTTCGACCGTCTGGGCTTCGACGACGAACCCCACATCCTGGGCGCTGGCGATGATCGCGTCGCTGATGGATTTCTGCTCGAGCTCAATGGCTGCGTGGCAGTCGCGGCAGATCAGGAACTGACCCTGATGCGCGTGTTCCGGGTGATTGCAGCCGATGAAGGCGTTGAGCGAGGAGATGCGGTGTACGAGGCCGTTTTCCAGCAGGAAATCCAGCGCGCGGTACACGGTCGGTGGCGCGGCGCGGCGGCCATCCTGCTCGCTGAGTACCGCGAGAATGTCATAGGCGCCCAACGGCTTGTGGCTTTGCCATACCAGCTCCAGCACCCGCCGACGCAACGCGGTCAGACGCAGACCCTGGCGTTCGCACAGGGCATCGGCCTCAGACAGAGCGCTGTGCACGCAATGAGAGTGGTCGTGGGGACGGCTGGCAATCGGTGTTTTAGGCATGAGCGGCGACGAGTTTTGTGAGAGACGTTATTATGTTACCCGTTCTCGCCTCTTCGAGTGGTCATCGTGTCCCGACTTTTTTCTATCTTTGTCGCATTTGTCGCAAGTTTTCTGCTGATTGGTCCGGCGCAAGCCGAGGTCAAGGTCCTCACCAGCATCAAGCCGCTACAGCTGATTGCCGCTGCCGTACAGGATGGCGTGGCGATCCCGGAAGTATTGCTGCCGCCCGGCGCTTCGCCGCATAACTATGCCCTGCGCCCTTCCGACGTACGGAAAGTGCAATCGGTGGATCTGCTGTACTGGATCGGGCCGGACATGGAAGGCTTCCTGCCTCGGGTACTGAATGGCCGTACGCTGCCCAGCGTCGCCGTGCAGGATCTGCCCGGTCTGAAACTGCGTCATTTCGCCGAAGATAACCACTCCCACGCTGAAGAAGCCGACGAACATGACCACGATCACCGCCCAGGCAGCCTGGACGCGCATTTGTGGCTATCGCCGATCAACGCCCGGGTCATCGCCACAAAAATGGCCGCTGACCTCAGCACGGCCGATCCTGACAACGCCGCGCGGTATGCCAGCAACCTCAAGGCCTTTGATGAACGCCTGGATGCTCTCGACCTGCGCTTGAAGAAACGTCTGGCAGGTGTTGAAGGCAAACCATACTTCGTGTTCCACGAGGCCTTCGACTACTTCGAAGATGCCTACGGTCTCAAGCACGCGGGTGTGTTCAGCGTCGCAGCCGAGGTGCAACCCGGTGCCCAGCATGTCGCGGCGATGCGCGCACGACTGCAGGAAGTCGGCAAGACCTGTGTGTTCAGCGAGCCACCGCTGCGCCCACGCCTGGCGGAAACCCTGGTGGCCGGCCTGCCGGTGAAACTGGCGGAACTGGATGCGCTGGGCGGGTACACACCAGCGACTGCTCAGGGGTATGAGCAGGTGCTGGAGAAGCTGGGGAATGATTTGGCGGGGTGCCTGGAGTCGTTGTAACCAACACATAACCTGTGGCGAGGGAGCTTGCTCCCGCCGGACTGCGTAGCAGGCCCGTTTTTTTGGGGCCGCTTCGCTGCCCAGCGGGAGCAAGCTCCCTCGCCACAATTTAGAGGGCGAAAGGTAGCGGCGTGTTGACCGTCTGCCGCTGCGCCAATCGCTGTTGAAACTCCATCGGATCGTGAATCAGCACATCCTGTCCGGCAAATGACTCCGCCGCGATCAACCGCGACAGCCAGAAACGCACACACGCCACCCGCAACATCGTCGGCCACAACTCGGCTTCGGCCGCGGTGAACGGACGCAGTGCAGCATAAGCACCCAGCAACGCCCGCGCCCGTGGCCCGTCGATCAGGCCGTCATCGTCGGAGCACCAATCGTTCAGGGCAATCGCCACGTCGTAGAGCATCGGCCCCGAACACGCGTTGTAGAAGTCGATCAGGCCCGTCAGGTGCGTGCCTTCGAACATCGCGTTATCGCGGAACAAGTCGGCGTGGATATTCGCCCGAGGCAGCGCCAGAATTTTCTCTTTCTGCTGGGTGATTTCTTCCAGCGCCCGCTCCAGCAAGTCCTTCTGCTCGGCATTGAGGTGCGACAGAAACTGCGTGCCCTCCTCCAGCATCCAGTCCAGGCCTCGATCGGTCTTGCGCTTGATCATTTTGGCCTGGGTCGCCAGGTGCAGGTGCGCCAGCAACTCACCCACCTGCGCACAATGCTGTGCGTTGGCTTGCTTGATGTGTTTACCGGCCAGGCGCGGTTGCAACAGCGCTGGTTTGCCGGCCAATTCGCGTAGTGCAACGCCGTCGGTGGTGCGCAGGGCGTAGGGCACCGGCAGGTCGGCTTCGTGCAGTACGTCGAGCAATTCGATGAAGAACGGCATCTCCTGCACCGGGCCACGCTCGACCAGGGTCAGGACGAACTCGCCCTGCTCCAGGCTGATAAAGAAATTGGTGTTTTCGCTACCGGCGGCAATCCCCTGGAAATCAAGCAGGCGGCCGAGGCCATAAGGGGCGAGAAAGGTTTCCAGCTCGGGCCGAGCCAGGGGGGTGAACACAGACATGTTTTAACTGCCAGTACGGGCGCCGCTGTCGAGCCAGCGCCGATTGAAATTAAGAAACTACTTCCACTCAAAGATCTTCCACGACGGAATCAGCATATCCGGCTGATCCGAGCGGATGAAGTTACCGTCCGATCCATCGGCGCGCACCAGAAAATACGGTTTGCCGACACTCGGAGTGACCTGGATGGCGTACAGAAAGCCATTTTGGCGGTACTCCTTGATCGTATTGTCGCCTTCCGTGCGAATGGTGACTTCCGGTTCCGGCGATGGCGCATCGTCCGCCGCCATCACGGCCAACGGAGTGACTGCAAACAACCCAGCCAGCAACAGGCGATTTAGTGTGCGCATGATAACCTTGTCCCTTTGTCGTCAACGGTCCCGCTATTCTAGCGCCGGACCCGCCGAAAAGGTTGATCCTGCTCATGAGCCAAGCCCCCCTCGTCCTGGTGGACGGTTCGTCTTACCTGTACCGCGCCTTTCACGCGCTGCCACCGCTGACCACCTCCAAAGGCCTGCCGACCGGTGCGGTCAAGGGCGTGTTGAACATGCTCAAGAGTCTGCGCAAGCAGTACCCGGACAGTCCGTTTGCCGTGGTGTTCGACGCCAAGGGTGGGACATTTCGCGATGAGATGTACGCCGAATACAAGGCTAATCGTCCGAGCATGCCCGACGACATGCGCGTGCAGATCGAGCCGTTGCATCAGAGCGTGATCGCCCTGGGCTTCCCGCTGCTGTGCGTTGAAGGCGTCGAAGCCGACGACGTGATCGGCACCCTGGCCCGCAGCAGCGCCGCCGCCGATCGCCCGGTGGTTATCTCCACGGGCGACAAGGACATGGCGCAACTGGTCGACGGCCACATTACCTTGGTCAATACCATGACCGGTAGCAGCATGGACGTGGAGGGCGTGAAGGAGAAATTCGGCGTCGCTCCGGAGCAGATCATCGATTATCTGGCGCTCATGGGCGACTCTTCCGACAACATTCCGGGGGTTCCGGGAATCGGTCCGAAAACCGCCTCCGGTCTGCTGGTCGGTGTGAATGGCGGCCTGAGCGAGCTCTACGCGCAGCTCGATATCGTCCCGACCCTGCCGATCCGCGGCGCCAAGACTCTGCCGGCCAAGCTCGAAGAGCACAAGGAGATGGCGTTCCTTTCCTACCAGCTGGCGACGATCAAGGTCGATGTGCCGTTGGAGATCGGCCTCGATGACCTGCAAATGGGTCCTGAAGATCCAGTCAAACTCACCGAGCTCTACAACCTGCTCGAATTCAAGAGCTGGTTGAATGATCTGCAACGGGACGCCAAGCGCATTGAGCTGAGCACTGCCGCTGAGCCTGAGCCGGTCGTCGATCTGTTCAGCGCCACCGAAGCCGAGGCACCGGTGACGACGTCTGAAACCCGGTACGAGACCCTCCTCGATCAGGCGCGATTCGACGTCTGGCTGGAGAAACTGAACAACGCCACGTTGTTCGCCTTCGACACCGAAACCACTGGCATCGACGCGCAACAGGCGCAACTGGTGGGTTTGTCATTTGCTGTGCAGGCCAACGAAGCGGCCTACATCCCGTTAACCCATTCCTACATCGGCGTGCCCGAGCAGCTGGATCGCGACACCGTCCTGCTTGCCCTGAAGCCGATTCTGGAAGACCCGAACAAACTCAAGGTCGGTCAGCACGCCAAGTTCGACATGAACATCCTGGCCAACTGCGCCATCGGTGGCGATCAGGCCAACGGCATCACCGTGCGTGGAGTCGCTTTCGACACCATGCTCGAGTCCTATGTACTCAACTCCACGGCCACCCGCCATGACATGGACAGCCTCGCGCTGAAGTATCTGGACCACACCACGGTGAGTTTCCAGGACATTGCCGGCAAAGGCGTCAAACAGCTGACCTTCGATCAAATCGCCCTGGAGCAGGCGGGCCCGTATGCCGCCGAAGACGCCGACGTCACCCTGCGTCTGCATCAGGCGCTGTTCGAGAAACTCACCGCCATCCCGAGCCTGGCCAGCGTGCTGACCGACATCGAAATCCCGTTGGTGCCGGTGCTGGCGCGTATCGAACGCCAAGGCGCGTTCGTCGATGCCGCACTGCTCGGGGTGCAAAGTATTGAACTGGGCGACAAGATGGTGGCGCTGGAGCGTGAAGCCTTCGAGATCGCCGGCGAGGAGTTCAACCTCGGTTCGCCCAAGCAACTCGGCGTCATCCTTTACGAGAAGCTCGGTCTGCCGGTACTGAAGAAAACCGCCAAGGGCCAGCCATCCACTGCCGAAGAAGTGCTGGCCAAATTGGCCGAGGACGACTACCGGCTGCCCAAGGTGCTGATGGAATACCGTTCCATGAGCAAGCTGAAAAGCACCTACACCGACCGTTTGCCGGAGCAGATCAACCCACGCACCGGGCGCATCCACACCTCGTACCACCAGGCGGTAGCGTCTACAGGGCGCCTGTCTTCCAGTGATCCGAACCTGCAGAACATCCCGGTGCGCACCGCTGAAGGGCGTCGCATCCGCCAGGCCTTCGTGGCCCCGACCGGTTACAAATTGCTGGCGGCGGATTATTCGCAGATCGAACTGCGGATCATGGCGCATCTGTCTCGGGATGAAGGTCTGATGAACGCCTTCCGCCACAATCTGGACGTACACACCGCCACTGCTGCTGAAGTGTTCAAGGTCGAATTGGCGGACGTGACCTCCGACCAGCGCCGCAGCGCCAAGGCGATCAACTTCGGCCTGATCTACGGCATGGGCGCACAGAAGCTTGGCAAAGACATTGGCGTCGATACCAAGACCGCCAAAGCTTACATCGATACTTACTTCGCCCGTTATCCGGGTGTGCGCGAGTACATGGACCGCACCCGCGCCCAGGCAGCGGAGCAGGGTTATGTGGAAACCTTCTTCGGGCGCCGTTTGTATCTGCCGGAAATCAACTCTAACAAACCGCAGGAGCGTGCGGCCGCCGAACGCACGGCGATCAACGCGCCGATGCAGGGCACCGCAGCGGACATCATCAAGAAAGCCATGGTGGCGGTGGACAACTGGCTGGCGTCTTCGGGCCTCGATGCCAAGGTCATCCTCCAGGTGCACGATGAATTGGTGCTTGAGGTGCGTGAAGATCTGGTCGACCAGGTCCGCGATGAAATTCGCGTCCACATGAGCGGTGCGGCGAAACTGGATGTTCCGCTGCTGGTCGAAGTGGGTGTAGGTAACAACTGGGATGAGGCTCACTGAGCCCATCAAGATGAGGGTTTTGCTGCGGCATAGTGCCGCGGCAGAACAAGTAGAGAGCGCTTAGTCCGGAAAATGCTTGGAGTTATTCCAAACGTATTTGAAAAAAATCTGAACTAGTCCGGGAATCGCTACTCAGAGTTACTGAATGGCTGGTGAAGCCCTTCGATGCTCCTATGTTGTGTTAAGTGTTGGCAGATATCTGGACCCCGCCCTAGCGGTCTAGAACTTGAACCCCGGAACTTCCCCCTCCCCATAGAAGTCCGGGGTTTTTTTTGCCTTAAAACTGGCTGTGACGCGCTATTTGCCTTGCCTGAGCGCGTCACAACCAGTTTTTTATTCGGCCACCTCGGCACCCTTGTCCGCCAGTTCCATCCAGCCTGCCAATACAGTGTAGGCGTCTTCCAGGCCCATGCGTTTCGGTGCCGAAAAAAGCTGAATCGTCACGCTGTCGCCCCAGCCCTTGCGGATTTCCGACTGAACCTTGAGCAGCGTGTTCTTCGCCGCGCCGTAGGTCAGCTTGTCCGCCTTGGTCAGCAGAATGTGCATCGGCATGCCGCTGGCCACGGCCCAGTCGAGCATCAGCAGGTCGAAATCAGTCATTGGATGACGGATATCCATCATCAGAATCAGACCCTTCAAACTCTCGCGACTGCCCAGATAAGCTTCCAGGTGACGCTGCCAGTGTTGCTTGAGCGGGATAGGGACTTTTGCGTAACCGTAACCGGGCAGGTCGACCAGACGACGTTCATCGTCTAGCTTGAAGAAGTTCAACAGCTGTGTGCGTCCCGGTGTTTTCGAGGTACGCGCCAGGCTGGCATGGGTCAAGGTGTTGAGCGCACTGGACTTGCCGGCGTTGGAACGCCCGGCGAAGGCAACTTCAAAACCTTCGTCGTCCGGACATTGGTCGACTTTGGCGGCGCTGAGCATGAAGGTGGACTGTTGGCACAGACCGAGGATGGGATTCTTGAGTTGCATGGGATTTCCGATGTGGGCGGCGCCGGGAATGGGCGCGGCAAGCAGTGTCGCTTCCGTTTCAGTGACGCCAGTATATAATGCCGCAGATTTTGTGTGCGCTTTGTCCCAGCGTAGGATGAAGTTCACGAGAGCGACAGACCTTGATTGCGCACTAGAACGCAGCACGCTCTCAACCCTGAAAAGGTCGTTTTATGACGAAATGGCTGCTAGCCGCCGGTGTCTTGATGCCGCTTTACAGCGCTCAGGCTACACAGGATCCGGAAGCTGTGTACAACCGTGTTTGTGGTGCCTGTCATTCCGGCCAACTACCCATGGCGCCCAGAAGAGGCGATCAGGAAGCTTGGACGCCGAGGTTGGCGAAAGGTATGGAGACGCTGGTGCAACACGTGACCCAGGGTTTCAAGGCGATGCCGCCGCGTGGTTTGTGCATGGACTGCAGTGCCGAGGATTACCGAGCCATCATCCAGTGGATGAGCGAGTAAACCCGGTCCATAACTCTTAACCCTTAGCCGTAGTTGGATTAGCTGATGAACAAATTGATCGTGAGTCTGCTGTTGACCGTGGGAATCTCCGGCATTGCCCATGCTGCAGGTGAGCCAGTAAAACCTGGTGACGCCGCCGCAGGCCAGGCAAAAGCCGCCGTATGTGGCGCCTGTCATGGCCCGGATGGCAACAGCATGGCGCCAAACTTTCCGAAACTGGCGGGGCAAGGTGAACGCTACCTGACCAAGCAGCTGCACGACATCAAGTCGGGCAAGCGCACCGTTCTGGAAATGACCGGTCTGCTGACCAATCTCAGCGATCAGGACCTGGCGGACATCTCCGCCTACTTCGCCAGCCAGAAAGGCAGCGTTGGCGCCGCCGACCCGAAAATCGTGGCTCGCGGTGAAGCGCTGTTCCGTGGCGGTGATCTGGCCAAGGGTCTGCCATCCTGCACCGGCTGCCACTCGCCAAACGGCACAGGCAACGCCGCAGCCGGCTTCCCGCACCTGGGTGGCCAGCACGCTCAATACATTGCCAAGCAGCTGACCGACTTCCGCAAGGAAGAAGGTGGTCGGGCCAACGACGGCGATACAAAACCGATGCAGAGCATTGCCAAAAAGCTGAGCGACGAAGACATCGCCGCAGTGTCGAGCTACATTCAAGGCCTGCACTAAGGCCGGCGAATCGAGCGTTGCGCGAGGCATACAACGCTTGCAACGTTAACGCTCGATTAATCCGTCGCAGCAAGTATAAAAAGGGTGGCTTTGGCCGCCCTTTTTTGTGGCCGCTGCCGTTACACTACAGAACTCAGACCCGCCATGACCTGTCTGAAAACAGGTCGCGCGAGGCGATAAAATTTGTCCAGGAGTAAAGCATGCGTAATCTGATCATCAGCGCCGCACTCGTCGCTGCCAGCCTGTTCGGCATGACTGCCCAGGCTGCCGAAGCCCCCGCCGCCCCTTACGTCGAACTGAGCAATCCGGTTCCGGTCGCCGTTCCGGGCAAGATCGAAGTGGTGGAGCTGTTCTGGTACGGCTGCCCGCACTGCTACGCCTTCGAGCCAGTGATCAATCCCTGGGTCGAGAAGCTGCCTTCCGACGTGAACTTCGTCCGTATCCCCGCCATGTTCGGCGGCCCGTGGAACGCACACGGCCAGATGTTCCTGACCCTGGAAGCCATGGGTGTCGAGCAGAAGGTCCACGCTGCGGTGTTCGAAGCCATTCAGAAAGAGCACAAAAAGCTGACCGACAAGAATGACATGGCGGACTTCCTGGCCACCCAGGGCGTCGACAAGGACAAGTTCCTGGCCACCTTCGACTCTTTCGCTATCAAGGGTCAGATCGCCAAGGCCACCGACCTGGCCAAGAAATATGAAATCTCCGGTGTTCCAACCTTGATCGTCAACGGCAAATATCGCTTTGACGTGGGCTCTGCCGGCGGCGCCGAGCAAGCCCTGCAATTGGCTGACAAACTGATCGACAAAGAGCGAGCGGCTAACAAGGCTGCCGCCAACTAAGGGCAGCACCCGCCATGCGCCGCTGGGGAACTGAACGCATCGTTGGCCTGCACGATCCGCGGGTCAACGAGCATCATCTGGAGTCGACGGGCCTGCCCGAAGACAGCCGTTTGCGCCTGCTCAGTTTCAATATCCAGGTCGGCATCAGTACCGAACGCTATCGGCATTATCTGACCCGGGGCTGGCAACACCTGTTGCCGCACACCGGGCGCGCCGACAATCTGCAGAAAATCGGCAACCTGCTGGGGGACTTCGATCTGGTCGCCTTGCAGGAAGCCGATGGCGGCAGCCTGCGTTCAGGCTACGTCAATCAGGTCGAACATCTGGCCCAGCTCGGCGCCTTCCCCTACTGGTATCAACAGCTCAATCGCAATCTCGGACACCTCGGCCAGCACAGCAATGGCGTGCTCAGCCGCTTGCGCCCGTGGGCGATCGAAGACCATCCGCTGCCAGGGCCGAAAGGTCGCGGAGCGATCCTGGTGCGCTTCGGCGAAGGTCCGGAAGCGCTGGTGGTGGTCATGATGCACCTGGCGCTGGGCGCGCGAGCCCGCAGCATGCAATTGGCGTACATCCGCGAAGTGATTGGCGGTTATAAGCATCAAGTGCTGATGGGTGATATGAACACCCATGCCAGCGACTTGCTGCAACACTCGCCATTGCGAGATCTGGGCCTGCTTGCACCGCAACTGGAAGCGACATTCCCCAGCTGGCGCCCACAGCGCTGCCTGGACCACATCCTGCTGAGCCCTACCCTGACCCTTGAAAAGGTCGAGGTGCTGGCCCAACCCATTTCCGATCACCTGCCGGTCGCGGTAGAGATTCGTCTGCCGGGTTCGCTCACGGCCGATGCATTGCCCGCGTTGAGTCCTGCCCCCACGCGGAACCCCTGAATGAGCGACGAAGCACAGCGCTGGAAAGAGAAGTACCTCAGAAGCATCGAACAACAGGAAAAGCTCGAACGTCGCTGGGACGCCCGCCTCGACTTGCTGCGTCGCGGACTGGTACGCAGCACCCTGGCGGCAGAAGGCACCGACCGCGCCGTCGACCAGTGCATGAAGGAGATGCGTGAAGTCGTGCGCACCGATGACATGGACGCCGGTCTCGCCGCCCTGCTTCCGCGCCTGGAAAAAGCCGTGCTCGACTCCGAGCAGCGTCGTGAAACCCGAGTGAACCAGACCAGCGCGGCACTGACCGCACTGGTGACTCAGCTGCAAACATTGCCGCTGCCCCGAGAAGTCAGCCGACCGCTGAAGAACTTCGCCAAACAGCTCGATAGCCGCGTCAGCCAGGCTCGAGAGATTCCATTGCTGCTCAGTGAACTGAGCGGCTTGCAAGGCAAAGCCTTGAGCCAGGTGGAAAGCCCTGCGGAACCCGAACGCCCTGGTCTGTTGCAACGGTTGTTCGGTCACCGGGACACTGAAGATGCAATGACGCCGCTCGTCCCTGTCGCCGGGCAAGCCGCCATTGCAACGCCTGTCGAAGCGATCCCGGCGCCGATGGCCGCGTCATCGCCCGCAACCACCGAACCCGCACCCGCCATCGATGAACCACGCATCGAAGTTTCGCACCCAACCATCGCGGCCGCCCAGCCACAAGCTGTACAGGCATTATCCGAGACGCCCGAACCTTCTGCTGCCCCTGCAACTGCTGCACCTGCCCTCGATCCGCAGCAAGCGCCCAATCTGCTCCCCGAGGCGTATGCCCGACCGGATGAAGCCGACGAAATACCAATACCCGTCGAGACACCCGCGCTTCAGATCGAGCCGGCAATCAATCCCGACGAACTTACGCATGCAGCGCTTCCCGATTCCCTACCACGGCCTACAGCCCTGGCACCCGGCGAGCCGGAACTGCCCGGCCATGACATGCTCTACGCGCTGCCGGACTCCCCCGAGCCGTCCTACAGCTCGGTGGCCAAGCACATTGAAGACACTCTGCTGGGGCTGCTCGACGATCTGACACTCCCCGAACGGCACCGCCCGCAAGCCGAATCGATGCGTGATCGCCTGAAAAACGGCTTGAATTGGTACGAGTTGCTGCCGATCCTCGACGATCTGGCGACTTTGATGCTGGCGATCTCGGACAGTGGCCAGCATGAATTCGAAGCGTACCTTCAACATCTCAACGAACGCCTCGAGTCGTTCCAGAGCAATCTGCAAGCCGCCAGCGCGGGTCATGCGGACAGCCGTTCCGCGGCAGAGGCCATGGATACGCAGATCCGCGAACAGGTCGACGGCCTGCAGACCCGCATGCATGAAGCGGCCGACCTGGAGGGGCTCAAGCATGTTCTGGAGAACCACCTCGAGGGCCTGCTCGGCACCATGGACCAGCACCGCAGGCAGCGCGATGAACGCGAACAAGAGGTCGCAGCCCGTCTGCACAGCCTGGCCGAACGGGTGGCGCACATGGAGCAGGAAGCCCTGGGCTTTCGCGAACACCTCGAAGAACAGCGCCAGAAAGCATTGATCGACCCGCTGACCGGGCTGCCCAACCGCGCAGCCTGGAGCGAACGGCTGGACCATGAAATCAGCCAATGGCAGCAACACGGCAACACGCTGATGCTGGCCATGCTTGACCTGGATCACTTCAAACGCATCAACGATAGCTACGGTCACCTGGCAGGTGACAAAGTGCTGAAGATCATTGCCACCGTGTTGCGCAAGCGCCTGCGCGGGACGGACTTCATTGCCCGGTTTGGCGGCGAAGAATTTGTCCTGCTGCTGCCGTCTACGGTGCCGGCGGCCGGCATGAAACTGCTGGAACACCTGCGCGCTTCGATCGAAGCTTGCCCATTCCACTTCAAGGGTGAGCGGGTAACGATCACTATTTCGATGGGCCTGACAGCATTCAAACCTGACGAACACAGTGATCTGGCGCTCAAAAGAGCCGATCAGGCGCTCTATAGAGCAAAAAATGCGGGCCGCAACCGAGTGGAGCTGGGCTAGGGGACAGGCTGAGGGCTAATTGTTCCATTTTGTTCAATTGCCCTCCCTACACCAGGCATTACGTTACACTGTTGCATTACTGTCCAGTGTATATTGCCTCCTGCCATGAAATTTATCGCTCTCATTGTGTCGCTGCTGCTCTTGGCCGGTTGCGCCAGCGGCCCCCGCTACGACACCAATCATCCTTCCGCCAATCATGACAGCCGCATCCAGTTCGTGGTGCTGCACTACACCTCCGCCTCGATGGAGCGCTCGCTGCAACTGCTGACCCATGGCGAAGTCAGCACCCATTACCTGATCGGCGACGACAAGAAGGCGACCATCTACAAACTGATGGATGAAAACATGCGGGCCTGGCATGCCGGCGAAAGCCAATGGCAAGGCCGGACCTGGATGAACTCCAGCTCCCTGGGTATCGAAATCGTCAATCCGGGCTTCAAGGACACGCCCACCGGGCGCCTCTGGTACCCCTACAGCGAAGCGCAGGTCCAGTCCTTGATCGTCCTGCTCAAGGACATCAGCAAACGCTACGTCATCAGCCCTCGCAGCATCGTCGGCCATAGCGACATTGCGCCGCTGCGCAAGCTCGATCCGGGCCCGCTGTTTCCATGGAAGCGTCTGGCGGCGGAAGGTATCGGCATCTGGCCGAACGAGCAGGCCGTGGCGCGACAGCAGGTACAGTTTGAAGCACAGCTCCCGAGCATCAGCTGGTACCAGGCACAACTGGCCCGCGTCGGTTATGAAACACCGCAGACCGGCGAACTGGATGTCGCCACGCGCCATGTGATCGCCGCCTTCCAGATGCATTTCCGCCCATCGCGCTTCGACGGTACACCGGATGCGCAAACGGCGGCGCTACTACAGGTTTTGAACCAGACAAAATAATGACGCCCGCCCGACGGTCAGCGCTTTTTTCCAATCAGCAGCTATAACTCATTGGTAATTCTTCGGATATTGCCCTAATGACTGTTGCTAGAGAGACATTCCGTAGTTGGTTCTATCGCCCCTGGTTTCTGGCGATACTGGCGGCTGTCCTGAGTGCAACACTACTGATGACCGGCAGCCTGTTCATCGCCCTGCATCAAGTCGAACAGAGCGAAAGCCAGGAAATGAATGCGCAGGGCGAACGCTTCCTCGCCCGGCTGGAGCAGTTGTTCGGGCAATTGCGCGAAAGCCTTGACGATCTGGAAGCCCAACCGCTGCGCACCTGCAATGAGGAGATGGTCGCGACGCTGCAGCAGGTCAGTTTCAATTATCGTTTCGTCTATGAAGCCGCCTACATGGATGCCCCACGGATCTGTACCAATCGTCCACGCAAGGAAGCGTTGTCGCTGATACGACCACCTGACATCCAGGGTCCCACCTACAGCTACTGGCTGAACACCACCACCGAACCCGATGAAAACCGTGCCGTACTGATGCTCGGGCGCGGCAATTTCCGGGTCGCGACGTCCCGCGGGCATCTGACCGATATGGTCGACCTGTCGCCGGGAAGCAGCCTGCTGGTGGTACTCGACCACGGTACTCGGGCGATTCCGGTACTGGGTGTGTCGCAAGCCTGGCCGCCAAAAATGTGGCCGCCGAAAAGCCGGGATGCGCTGCAAGTCACTCAGTCGCGTCTGATTTACCGCATGCCCACCGACAACCCGGAATACCAACTGGTGTTGATCAGCCCCCGCGGCGGCCCCCATATACCGCCGGTGTGGTGGTGGTTGTTGCCGGTCTGCGTGGGATTGGCCTTATGTGTGGGTTTTCTGGTGTTTCTGCTGGTGCGCCAGCGGCAGTCCCTGGACGCCGAGCTGACCGGCGCCATACGCCGGGGCGAATTGCAGGTGCTGTATCAACCGATCTTCGACCTCGACAGCCGTAACTGCGTCGGCGCCGAGGCCTTGCTGCGCTGGCGCCGGCCGGATGGGACCCTGACCAGCCCTGACCTGTTCATTCCAATGGCGGAGAACACCGGGCAGATCCGCCAGATGACCGACTTCGTCCTGCAACGCTTGCTGGAACAGCTGGGGCAATTGCTGCGAGCCAATCCGCAGCTGTACATCTCGGTCAACCTGGCGGCGTGTGACGTGATGGTGCCGCGAATCGGCCAGGTGATGGCACGCCTGCTGACCCTGCATCGTGTTGCCGCCAAACAGATTGCCTTTGAGGTTACCGAACGCGGGCTGATCGATGTGGTGGTGGCCCGGGAAAATCTGCAAGCCTTACGCGATGTCGGGCATCAGGTGTTGATCGATGACTTTGGCACCGGCTATTGCAGCCTTGCGTATCTGCAAACCCTGCCGGTGGATTGCCTGAAAATCGACAAAGCCTTTATCGATGCGCTGGGCCATGACGCAGCTAGTAGCGGTGTGGCTCCACACATCATCCACATGGCGCAATCACTGCACCTGAAGGTTATTGCCGAAGGCATTGAGCATGAAGCGCAGGCAGCGCTACTGAGCAGTGAAGGTGTGAAGTTTGGCCAGGGCTGGTTGTTCGCCCATGCATTGAGTGCTGTGCAGTTCATCGAACTGATTACCCGTGGTCGCCGACTGGCCAGCCGACGCCTGGACGACGAAGCGTAAAGTGCACTACACCGTCAACGCCATGTAGAACTGCGTGCCCTGCCCTGGCCGCGAATAGACGCCCATCCGTCCGCCGTGCAATTGCACGATCTCCTTGCACAGCGCCAGACCCAGCCCGGCCCCGCCTTTCTTGCGGCCGACTTGTACAAAGGGCTCGAAGATCCGTCCCTGCTGTCCGTAGGCAATGCCTTCGCCGTTATCTTCAACGCTGATGATCACCCGCTCGCCATGACGCCGGGCCTGCAAGCGTATGAGGCCACCCGAGGCGGTATGGCGCAGGGCATTGTCGATCAGGTTGTCGAGCACCCGATCCAATTGCGGCTGATCGGCCTGCAGGCGCGGCAATGGCCCCTGCACTTCCACCAACAATTCGATGCCTTTCTCCTCGGCGCCACTGGTAAAGCGTAGCTGCGCCTGCTCCAGCAAATCCTCGATGGAGCACGGCGCCAAGGTGAGTTTCTGCAAACCGTTCTGGTAACGGGAGAAATTCAACAAGTCGTTGATCAGCTGCATCAGGCGCTGCATTTCTTCGTTCACCGTATCCAGCAGATCGGCTTCACGGGAGTCCGGGGCAAAATGTGCGCGTTCGCGGAACAGGCCAAACGCCATGTGCATGCCGGTCACCGGCGTCCGTAGCTCATGGGAGGCGCGTAACACGAACTCGCTGCGCACCCGCTCGAATGCGCGTTGCTCGGTGACGTCATGCAGCACCATGACCGCACCGAGAATTTGCCCTTGGGTATGAATGACCGGCGTCAAGCTGTAGGTCAGCAACCGCGCCTCGCCATCGACCTCGATGCTCAAATCCTCCGGCGCTCGCTCCAGCGTGCCGCCGCGCAGCACCAGTTGCAGCTGTTCATCGAGTTCGGGACGCTGCAATGCCGCGCCCAACCCCAGGCCAACCCGTTCGTCGTCCCAGCCCAACTGGCGCTGCGCCACCGGGTTGAGGTGCTCCAGGTGACCCTGGCGATCGATCATCAGCAAGCCGTCGTCGATACTGTCGAGCACCGCCAGCAGCCGCTGCTGACCGGCAAGCAGTTCATCGACGTTGGTGGCCTGATGTTCACGCAGCGCCTCGGCCATGATTCCGAAGCGTTTGGTCAGCTGGTTCAGCTCAATCGCCGAGGAGACCGGCAGGGTGACGTCGAAATTGCCCTGGCCGATGTTATCCGCCGCCTGCGCCAGGGCCTCGATGGGCTCGCCGAAACGCCGGGCGATGGCATGGGCCGTCACAAAGCCAATGATCAACACGGCCAGCCCGACCAGACCCAGCAGGCCAGCGATCAGCAATGCACGTTCACGGGCCTGCCGCTCGATTTGCGTGATGTCATCCAGCGCACGCTTGTGTTCGGTGATCAGACCATTTCGCAGGGCGTTGAATTTTTCGGTGAGTTCGTCGCCGCCGCTCAGCACACGTGTCGGGTCAGGCGAAACTTCATATGCCTTGATAAAGCTCAGGTAGTCAGCCTTGGCTTTCTTGAAACCGTATTCGCTGCCGATGCTCGCCGGCTCCTGGGCGATCCCCTCTTCCAGCAATTCGAAGTAACGCTGTTTGGATGCTTCGAAGGCCGCAGAATCCGGTTGATCGCTGAGCATGATGATCAACTGGTCACCCAGCGCCTGGCGCAGCTTGAGCCCGATATCGAGGGCGACGAAGTTGTTGCGTACCAGTGCTTCCTGGCTCCCGGCCATCTGCATCACGCTGACCAGCCCCAGCAACAGCCCGAGCAGCGCAACGGTGATCAGTGCGGAAATACTCAGGAACAGCCGGGTCCGCAACTTCATCGCCAGTTTCATCGCTGGCGGCTCACAAATTGTACTGCTTGCGTTTGCGATACAGCGTGGACGCATCGATACCCAGCGTCTTGGCGGCTTGATCCAGCGTGCCGGCGGTGGCGAGAACCGCGCCGATATGGGCTTTCTCCAGTTCATCAAGGCTCAGGGCAGCGCCAATGCGCGGAGCATTGTTGACCGGTGCTTCCGCCATGCCCAAGTGACTGATCTCTACCCGCTCCTGCGGGCAAATGATGCTCGCCCGCTCCACCACGTTGCGAAGCTCACGAATATTCCCCGGCCAGCGATACCCCAGCAACGCTTCGCGGGCCTCATCACTGAAACCCCGGGCCGGGCGGGCGTACTCTTTGACGAAGCGCGCCAGAAAGCGGTCGGCGAGATTAAGGATGTCTTCCCTGCGCTCGCGCAGCGGTGGCAGGTGCAAAGTGATGACGTTCAGGCGATAGAGCAGGTCTTCGCGAAAACGTCCGTCGCGAACCATGTCTTCGAGGTTCTGGTTGGTGGCCGCGAGAATGCGCACATCGGCGCGGCGGGTGACCGGATCGCCCACACGCTCGTACTCTTTGTCCTGAATAAATCGCAGTAACTTTGGTTGTAAAACCAAAGGAAAATCGCCGATTTCGTCGAGAAACAGCGTGCCGCCATCCGCCTGGTTGACCCTACCCAAGGTACTTTCACTGGCCCCTGTGAACGCTCCGCGACTATGGCCGAACAGTTCGCTTTCCATAAGTTCGGCGGTCAGCGACGGGCAGTTGATGGTGATGCAGGACTTCTTCGCCCGCTTGCTCCAGCCGTGAATGGCTTGAGACAGCTCGCCTTTACCCGTGCCGGACTCGCCGAGAATCAGGATATTGGCATCGGTGCTGGCCACCTGACGGGCCGTTTCCAGCACGACTTTCATCGCCGGGCTATGGGAATCCAGGCCGTCCTTGGGTTTGCGCACCTCGCCTTCCAGGGCTTCCAGGCGCGCCGACAATTGCCGCACTTCCAACTGCTTGGCAGTGGCCAGGCGCAATTGGTCGGGGCTGCACGGCTTGACCAGATAATCGGCAGCACCGGCCTGAATGGCATCGACAGCAGTGTCCACCGCCGAATGCGCGGTGACGATCACCACGCGCATCCAGGGCGCTTGAATGCGCATCTGGGCCAACACATCGAGGCCGTTATCTTCACCCAGGCGCAGATCGAGGAAGCACAGGTCGAAGACCTGGCGTTGCAGCAACGCGTCGGCTTGCGCGGCGCTGTTGGCAGTCGCCACGCTGTAGCCTTCATCTTCGAGGCAATAGCGGAAGGTTCGCAGGATGGCAGACTCATCATCCACCAGAAGAATACGGCCTTGATGCTCAGTGGCTGATTCCATTTTCCTACGCTCCATAATGAATGTTCTTGGTTTAGTCCCGGAAAAATCGGGCAAGTTGCATGGTTCATTCTGATCCATTCCCGTCATGGCAGGGTAGTTATCTACTGCCACACCGGTTTTCGCCTGATTTCGTATTCCTTTTATAGACAGCTTCTGCTCAGACGATGAATCACGTCTTTTTCTGACAGCTACGCCCTCCTCTCAATTCCAAAAATATTGCAATAACCGTCAGCCGATCGTGCATTACGCACGACCGTGAAAAGCTCCATCGTGCAGGATGCGTCCGAAAGGACTTGCGACACCATCATAACCAATTGATATATAAGTATTTTTTTACGAAAAAAATCTGGCACGCAGGCTGCAATGTCGTGAGTAACGCAGGGCAACCAACAAATCGCCCTCAACCCGACTACCCCGAGTGGGAGGAGCTTCAGGATGAATCGCCAACGTGCCACCCCATTGCTGCTCTCGCCACTGCATCTCCAGCAAGGCGTGTTCGCCGTGTTGGCGCTGCTGATCACCTTGATCGGCGGCCAGCAGTTTGTGCGCTGGGAGCAAAGCCAACAGCAAGAAGGGCCAAGCGTGTCGTTTCAGCACCCGACCCAAACCCACTTCAGCGCCGCCAGCAACGGTATGGCCGACAGCAGTTCGATGCGAATGATGGACGTCGACCAACACCAGGCGATGGATGAAATGCCTCGCCAGGAGCGCTGGGTGTTCTAAGTACACACACTTGGCGCGCTCAAAGCGCCGGGAAACGCAGCACCTCTAAATAGAAGCGTAAGGAGAATCACCATGTTGAGCTGGGCAATCACATTCTTGATCATTGCCATTGTCGCCGCCGTATTGGGCTTCGGTGGTATCGCGGGCACCGCCACGGGTATCGCCAAGATTCTCTTTGTCGTGTTCCTGGTGATGTTCATTGCTTCCTTCTTCTTTGGCCGTCGAGGTCGAGGCTGAACATAATCGTTGATAGAGACACTGGCAGCCGCCCTACTGTTGGGCGGTGCCGCCCCGGGTTCTAGCGGGCAGGCACACTCCGATTCCTTGGCAGACCGCACCACGGTACGCAGGAATGGTTGATGGAGCAGCCCGAAAAGGACCCGGACAAGTACGGAATTCAGATATACGAGAGAAGCCATCGCTTCTTCCCCTGCGCCTACCCGAGGAAGGCCGGCGCATGACCAAGGGGTCGGGACGTTCTGCCTGTTTCAGGGGCGGAGTGACCTACGGTTACAGGGAGTACCTGCGCAAGGGCCGGGTCAGGAAAAGCTGCGTCGCAAGTTCGCCGGTCAACCACGACTCGACGGACTTGCGAAGGGCTTCACGTGCAAAGCGTTGAACTAGAGCGATCCCTTCGTTTTCACCCCCTCCCCTCGATAATCCCTCTGCTCTTCCCCGAAAAATACTTTTCCCGGTGTTTCGCCAGCGACCGTATATCGAGAAAAATTGCCTGCCTTTCGCCGTAAATCTTTCCCGCGCCCTGTGGGATTTTCCCGAAAACACCCTTCCATTCGACTGATCAAAAAACACTCAATCTGCGCTGTGATGGCCGGTTCACGGCACTTATGCCTGCCGAAATGTCATATTCGAACCGTTTGCGACGTCGCTTTCAGTGAAAAAACCTCATGCCGATTCGGCATAGGGTAGGCGTTTACGGCATTAGACGTCGCTTCCTTGCATCGGAATAGTTGCGCCTTTTTTCGCCTGCCAGAGAGCCATCAACAAGCGCTCTGGGGCTCCTTATACGGGGGCAGATGCACACGACTTTTTCGCCACAAGCGTTCCAGTTCGCGCATCTGCCCGAGTCAAACTGAAGTAAGGGTAAAGATATGAAGAAGGCAAAGCTTAGCCTCGCCTGGCAGATCCTCATCGGTCTGGTCTTGGGGATTGCAATCGGTGCGCTGCTCAACCATTTCAGTGCCGAGAAAGCCTGGTGGATCAGCAACGTTCTGCAACCGGCAGGCGATATCTTTATCCGTCTGATCAAGATGATCGTGATCCCGATCGTGATCTCCTCCCTGATCGTCGGCATCGCCGGCGTCGGTGATGCGAAGAAGCTCGGCAGCATCGGCCTGAAAACCATCATTTACTTCGAAATCGTCACCACCATCGCCATCGTCGTCGGCCTGCTGTTGGCCAACCTGTTCCATCCGGGTGCGGGCATCGACATGAGCACCCTGGGTACCGTGGACATCTCCAAGTACCAGGCGACGGCGGCTGAGGTTCAGCATGAACACGCGTTCATCGAAACCATCCTCAACCTGATCCCGTCCAACATCTTCGCGGCCATGGCCCGCGGCGAAATGCTGCCGATCATCTTCTTCTCGGTGCTGTTCGGCCTCGGTCTGTCGAGCCTCAAGCCTGAGCTGCGCGATCCGCTGGTAACGATGTTCCAGGGCGTCTCGGAAAGCATGTTCAAGGTCACTCACATGATCATGAACTACGCGCCGATCGGCGTTTTCGCCCTGATTGCGGTCACTGTTGCCAACTTCGGCTTCGCATCCTTGCTGCCACTGGCGAAACTGGTGATCCTGGTTTACGTCGCCATCGCTTTCTTCGCCTTCGTGGTCCTGGGACTGATCGCTCGCCTGTTCGGCTTCTCGGTGATCAAGCTGATGCGCATTTTCAAGGATGAGCTGGTACTGGCCTACTCCACCGCCTCCTCCGAAACCGTGCTGCCGCGCGTGATCGAGAAGATGGAAGCCTACGGTGCGCCGAAAGCCATTTGCAGCTTTGTGGTGCCGACCGGTTACTCGTTCAACCTCGACGGTTCGACCCTGTACCAAAGTATCGCGGCCATCTTCATTGCTCAGCTGTACGGCATCGACCTGTCGATCAGCCAGCAACTGTTGCTGGTCCTGACCCTGATGGTCACCTCCAAAGGCATCGCTGGCGTACCGGGCGTGTCCTTTGTGGTGCTGCTGGCCACCCTGGGTAGCGTGGGTATCCCGTTGGAAGGCCTGGCCTTCATCGCCGGTGTCGACCGCATCATGGACATGGCCCGTACCGCGCTGAACGTGATCGGCAACGCCTTGGCCGTGCTGGTCATCGCTCGCTGGGAAGGCATGTACGACGATGCCAAGGGCCAGCGCTACTGGAACTCCCTGCCGCACTGGCGCAGCAAAGAAAAGCTGCCGGTGGGTGAGGTTTCCACCAACTGACACAAAACCCCTTTGTGGGAGCGAGCCTGCTCGCGAATGCGGTGGGTCAGTCGACATAAATTTTGACTGTTACATCGCTTTCGCGAGCAGGCTCGCTCCCACACTGGTCCGCGTGCACAACGCGAAACAAACCCCGGAGAAATCCGGGGTTTGTCGTTTCTGGCCACCCCGCTATCATTCGCGCATCTTTTGGGGGATTTGACTGATGCTTAATGGCCTGTGGCTTGGCTTCTTCATCGTGGCCGCCGTATCGGCGCTGGCGCAATGGCTGATCGGCGGCAACGCCGGGATCTTCGCGGCGATGGTGGAAAGCATTTTCGCCATGGCCAAATTGTCGGTCGAGGTCATGGTCCTGCTGTTCGGCACCCTCACCCTCTGGCTGGGTTTTCTGCGGATTGCCGAGAAAGCCGGGATCGTCGAAAGGCTGGCCAAGGCCCTCGGCCCGCTGTTTCTGCGGTTAATGCCTGAAGTGCCGGCCGGTCACCCGGCCATCGGCCTGATCACCCTGAACTTCGCCGCCAACGGCCTGGGCCTGGACAATGCCGCCACGCCGATCGGCCTCAAGGCCATGAAGGCCCTGCAGGAACTCAACCCCAGTGACACCATCGCCAGCAACGCGCAGATCCTGTTCCTGGTGCTCAACGCCTCCTCCCTGACCCTGCTGCCGGTGACGATTTTCATGTACCGCGCCCAGCAAGGCGCGCCCGATCCGACGCTGGTGTTCCTGCCGATTCTGCTGGCCACCAGTTGCTCGACCATCGTCGGCTTCCTGGCCGTGGCGTTCATGCAACGCCTGCGTGTCTGGGACCCGGTGGTGTTGGCGTACATCATTCCCGGTGCCCTCATCCTTGGCGGTTTCATGGCGTTGCTGGCGACGCTTTCTGCCACCGCCCTGGCCAGTTTGTCGTCGATCCTCGGCAATCTGACGCTATTTGGAATCATCATGCTGTTTCTGGTGATTGGCGCGTTGCGCAAAGTGAAGGTCTATGAGGCGTTCGTCGAAGGTGCCAAAGAGGGTTTCGACGTCGCGAAGAACCTGCTGCCGTATCTGGTGGCGATGCTCTGCGCCGTAGGCGTGCTGCGGGCGTCCGGGGCACTGGATTTCGGCCTGGACGGGATTCGTCACCTGGTTGAATGGGCGGGCTGGGACACGCGCTTCGTCGACGCGTTGCCGACGGCGATGGTCAAGCCATTCTCCGGCAGTGCCGCCCGGGCGATGCTGATCGAAACCATGAAAACATCGGGGGTGGACAGCTTCCCGGCACTGGTAGCGGCAACGATCCAGGGCAGTACCGAAACCACATTCTATGTGCTGGCCGTTTACTTCGGCGCGGTGGGCATCCAGCGCGCGCGGCATGCGGTGGGGTGTGCGTTGTTGGCGGAGTTGGCGGGCGTCCTGGGCGCCATCGGCGTCTGCTACTGGTTCTTCGGCTGACCATATCCCCCTGTAGGAGCGAGCTTGCTCGCGAAAAACCAACGGGCGCCGCTGGCCATCTGATTTTACGCGTTATCGTTCACGACCATCGCGAGCAAGCTCGCTCCTACAGGGTTTGCCACCAGGCTCAGGGCCTCGGTGGTGGCGCCAGTTTCTGCCCTTGCTCCACCGCCCAAGCCACCACCTGCGCCGTCAGCTGATCATTGGCCTGGCCGAATCCGCCGACAACGGCAGGCACCTTCACATCGCCCAATGGCTGGCGCACTTCAAAGCGGCGGCTGGCAAGGATGCGCTGGTCATACCCGCGCACCAGCAGCGCATCCATCCGCACGACGACGCTGGCGGCGTTGCCTTGATACTCCGTCTGGAACGCCTGCAGATTGCCGCCCAATTCCAGGTCTGCCAGGAAGTTGCTGTCGTCGGTGCTGAGCAACGTCACCCGGCCATCGCGTTGAAAACCATCGAGCAGACGATTGCGCAGCAGCACCGGTGCCGGGTCGCTCCAGCGCGAGCCCTTGTAGCTGCTGATCACATCGCCCTGGGGGATGACGGCAATGTTCGGGCTGTTCAACGCTTCGCTGGCCTGGGGTTTGTTCAGGCGCAGCGACCAGCGCTGCGGCGTGCCATGGCTGGCCGAAACATTGCTTTGCGCCGACGGCAATCGATAGACATCGAACGGCTCGGACTCGGGCAGGATCGAGCATGAGCTGATCAGCGTAAAACCGGCGAGGAGGGCGAGGGCGGTCAGCTTCATGGGGTGAATTCCTTGTTCTTGTCACTGCCCAGCAGGTAGCCGCTGGGGTTGGCCTCCAGGCGTTGCGAAATAGTGCGTAGCGAGGTCAGGGTTTCCCGCAGCTCGCGCACCGCCGGGGCCAGGCCATTGAGGCCCTGCATGCCGCTGTTGAGCGAATCCTGATTGGCGCTGAGCAGTTTGTTGATCGTCGCGCTGCTCTGTTCCAGCGACTTCATGGCTTGTTCAGCGCTGCCGAACATCTGCTTGCCCTGATCGTTGAGCAAACCGTTGGCGTTGCGCATCAACGCCGAGGTCTGTTCCATCATGGTGCTGGCCTGCTTGCCGACAGAAGCCAGTTGCTGCATGGCCAGGCGCAGGTCGCCGCGCTGCTCGGCGATGGTGCCGGTGGTTTGCTCCAGATGCTCGAGAGTCTTGCTGATGCGTTCGATGTTTTCCGTCGAGAACATCAGATTGGCGTTGTGCATCAGCATGTTCACGCCGGACATCAGGTCGTTGCTGTCGTTGAGCAGACGGGCGATGGGCGAGGGTGAAGCGACGATCACCGGCAACTTGCCGTCCTTGCCCTTGAGCGTCGGACTTTGCGGTGTGCCGCCACTGAGCTGGATGATCGACGTCCCGGTGACCCCGGTCAGCGCCAGCTTGGCCTGGGTGTCTTCCTTGACCGGCGTATCGCCGCCCAGACGGATCCGCGCCAGCACCCGGCGCGGGTCTTCCGGATCCAGGCGCAGCAACACCACGTCGCCGACCTTGATCCCGCTGTATTGCACGGAGCTGCCCTTGGACAAGCCGCTGACCGCCTCGTTGAACACGACTTCGTAGTCCTTGAATTCGGTGTCGACGCTGGACTTGGCCAGCCACAGGCCGAAGAGCAGGGCGCCCGTCACCACAATCACGGTGAACAGGCCGATCAATACATGATGGGCTCGGGTTTCCATGTCAGACCTCGTTGAGCTGTTGAGCGGCCGTCAGCGCCGCGCGGCCGCGAGGGCCGTGGAAGTATTCGTGAATCCAGGCGTCGTCGGTTTCCGAGACCACGTCGATGGCATCGGCCACCAGCACTTTCTTCTGCGCCAGCACCGCCACGCGATCGGTGATGGTGTAGAGCGTGTCGAGGTCGTGGGTCACCAGAAAAACGCTCAGGCCCAGGGCGTCACGCAGGGTCAGGATCAACTGATCGAACGCGGCGGCACCAATCGGATCGAGACCGGCGGTGGGTTCGTCGAGAAACAGGATATCCGGGTCCAGCGCCAATGCCCGCGCCAGCGCCGCACGCTTGATCATCCCGCCAGACAGGGAGGCGGGGTATTTGTCCGCCGCCGACAGCGGCAACCCGGCGAGGGCCATCTTGACCGCAGCCAGGTGTTCGGCATCGTCACGGCTCAGCCCGGCATGCTCGATCAAGGGCAGGGCAACGTTCTCGGTCACCGTCAATGAAGAGAACAGGGCGCCTTTCTGAAACAGCACGCCGAAGCGCCGTTCGACCAGGGACCGCTCATGCTCGGACAGCGTCGGCAGGTTTTTACCGAACACTTTCACCACGCCCTCGCTGGGCTGGCGCAAGCCGACGATGCTGCGCAACAGCACCGATTTGCCACTGCCGGAGCCACCGACCACGGCCAGGATCTCGCCCCTGTACAAATCCAGGTCGAGGTTCTCATGCACGCTCTGGTGGCCGAAGCGATTGCACAGGCCACGGACTTCGATCACCGCCTCTGCAGGCGCGCGGGGTACACGGCTCACCAGCTCATCTCCATGAAAAACAGCGCGGCCACGGCATCGAGCACGATCACCACGAAAATCGACTGCACCACGCTGGAGGTGGTGTGCGCACCGACGGACTCGGCGCTGCCGCTGACCTTGAAACCTTCCAGGCAACCAATCGCGGCGATCAGGAAGGCAAAGATCGGCGCTTTGACGATCCCCACCAGAAAGTGCTGTACGCCGATGTCCGATTGCAGCAGCGACAGAAACATCGCCGGGGAAATATCCAACGATATCGCGCAGACCACACCGCCGCCGACGATCCCTGACAGCATCGCCAGAAAGGTCAGCATCGGCAGTGCGATCAGCAGGGCCAGAACGCGCGGCACCACCAGCAACTCCATCGGGTCGAGACCCAGGGTGCGGATGGCGTCGATTTCTTCGTTGGCCTTCATCGAACCGATCTGCGCGGTGAACGCACTGGCGGTACGCCCAGCCATCAGGATGGCGGTCAGCAGCACGCCGAATTCGCGCAGGAAGGAGAACGCCACCAGGTCCACGGTGAACACCGTCGCACCGAAACTGGCCAACACCGTCGCCCCGAGAAACGCCACCACGGCACCCACCAGAAAAGTCAGCAGGGCGACGATGGGGGCGGCGTCCAGGCCGGTCTGCTCGATGTGCGCGACCATCGGGGTGATGCGCCAGCGTTTCGGGCGAAACAGGCCGCGAAGGATGGTTTCCAGAATCAGGCCGACGAAACCCAGCAGTTGCAGGGTGTCCTGCCAAACGGTGTCCACCGCGCGGCCAATACGGGTCAGCAGTTGAATGCCGACACTGATTTCCGGCTCTTTGATCGGCACACAGAAATCGGTCAGGGAGCGATAGACCGTTTGCAGCAACGCGCGGTCGGCGGCCGAAAGGGTGCAATCGGGGTGTTCGGCGGATCGCCCCAGCCGTTCGGAGCCCAGCAGTTCCACCAGCAACGAGGCACCCGCCGTGTCGAGGGCGCCGAGGCCATTGAGGTCGATATGGGTGCTGTCGTCGTACTGGCCTTCGAGCTTTTCGCTCAAGTGCTTGAGGTCGGCGTAATGGGCGAGCGTCCAGTCCCCCGTCACCCGGATCCGGGTCGGGGAGTGCGAGGTGTCCAGTTGGGCATTGCCGGCCACTGTGCTGCTGGTCATAAGCTCCGTGCTTTTTCGGCTATTTACGCAGACCTACGTAATAGCACGAACTGTCTTACTTTTCTTTGATCGGTGTGCTGTCGGTGATCTTGAAGCGCAGTACCCCGATCAACTGACCGTCTTCGGTCAGCACCCGGACCTGCCATTTGCCCGCCGGGTTGCCGGGGAAGTTCTGCTTGTGGGTCCAGGCGCGATAGCCTTCCTTGCGGCCACCGTGAATATCCAGCGCGATGCGATCGACCTCTTTGCCGTTGAACTGCCAGACATGATAAATCCGCTCGTCGAGGCCGCGCGGAGCATTGATCGCGGTATAGGCATACAACCCGTCGCCACGGATCTGCTCGGCGCTGACTTCTTCCAGACTCTTGCCGGGCGTTCGGTCCTGCATTTGCGTGCTGATGGCCACTTCGGTCATCCACAGCGTCGCCGGCGGTACCCACGAACGCAGCACCCAGCCCACGCCACCGATGCCTACGGTGATACTGAGGATCGCCACGGCGTTGCGCACGGTGCGGATCGGGAAGATCGAAGCGAGGCTCGGGAATGACAACAGCACCGCGATGCCCAGCGCCCACTTGAAACTTTGTGAGGTGGTCAGGTGCATGATCACCGGTAACGCGGTGAGCAGGGCGGCAAACAGGGTCAGCGTATGCAACGCCAGGAACGCCCAGCGCCGCGGCGCCAGCCACTTGTAGTAGAGCGGGTCGACGATGGAGATCAATGCCGCGATACCCAACAGCCCGGTGAAGAACAGTTGGCCGCTGTTCCAGGTGGTGGTGATGAAAAAGAACGGCAGGACGAAGAACAGGCTTTCCTGATGGATCATCTGCGTTGCATAACGCAGCAGGGGCTGGGGAATTTCCCGCTTGAAGATTTTGGTGAACAGCTTGGTCAGGCTGTTTTCCAGCATCAGCCAGACCCAGCTGATCAGCATGATGGTGGTGATCCAGCTCGCCAGCCCCTGTTGCCGATCCACCAGGATGAAGCTGCCGACCCCGGAGATAAAGCCACCGAGCGCAATGACCCCGGGGTAGCGCTTCATCAGTTCGAGGATGCGCTGTACGAAAAGGGTCAGGGTCGGCATTCGGCGGTTCACAGTCGTCGTAGGAAAAATCCTCGACAGGGTACCGCTGGCGGGGCGGTGTGGCGAGGGGCCACAGCCGGTTGACGTGCGAAACTTGTGGGAGCGAGCCTGCTCGCGAAGAGGTCGGCAGATCCCGCATTGATATCGCCTGCTTTGCCGCCTTCGCGAGCAGGCTCGCTCCCACAAGGATCTCTTACTTTCTGCGATGAAAGCGCCAGGCCGCCAGACTGAGTACGATCAATCCCAGTAATCCGGCCATCACCCACAACAACTGATCATCACTGAGCAACGGCTTTTCAATCCGGACATACCCCGGTTGCAGGAGCAATTCGCGCATCGCCTTGTTGGCTTCTGCCAGAGTCACCGCTTGCAGCTCCTTGGCCGGATTGGCGAAACGGCCGTCCTCGTAGTCCCCAAGGGCGCTCCAGTAGTAATCGGCCAGCGCGCTGTTGCCTTGCACGGCCCAGGCCTGGCGGGCGATGGCGGCCTGTTTGAGGCGGTTGAAGGTCTCGGCATTCAGACCGTCCTTGAGCAACCCGGCCTTCATTTCATCCAGCACCTTTTGCGCTTCGACCACGTCATCGCGCTCCAGATCGGCGTTGAGGCTCATGAAGCCCACACCGCCGAACACCTCACGCTCGGCCCACGGGCCGTAGGACAAACCGTGCGCCAGGCGCAGCTGGCGATACAGCGCCCAGTCCAGATAATCCTTGAGCAGGTCGAAGGTTTGGTCGTGCTGATCCTCCAATACCGGTTCCGGTACCAGCCAATGCAGCTTGGCCCCACCGCCTACAAAGCCGCGGGTCAGGTTGCGTTCATGGGCGGCACTGGCCTGGATTTGCGGCAGCGGCGGGTGGCCCGTCGGTTCGACAGGCTTGAGCACGCCATACGCCCGCTCCAGATAAGCCGGCAGCAAGCGGTCAAGATCACCGACCACGATCAACGTCATATTGTTGGGCGCGTACCAATCCTTGCGCACCTTCTCCAGTTGTTCGCGAGTCAGTTGATCGACTTCCGCACGTTCAGGGCACTTGAGACCCAGCTCGACGGCCAGTTGCTTGCTCGCGGTATGCCCCAGATCCTGGCGATCCAGCCAACGCTGCAAATGCGTGTAGTGGCCGCCGTCTTCGCGCTCGACCACTTGCTTGGCGGCGTTGATGGCGTTGTCGTCGAAGCGGGTCTGGGTCAGCAGCGCCAGCAGCAGGTCGAGGACTTTGCGCTGGTTTTTGGCCGGGGCTTCGATCACGAAGGTGGTGTCGGCATTGCTGGTAAAGGCGTTCCATTCGCCCCCCAGCGCTTGCATGCGCTCCTCCAGGCCGCCTTCGCCACTGGCGTCGATGCCGCTAAACAGCAAGTGTTCAAGCAAGTGCGGCAACTCTTTTTCGGCGCAACCGAAATCATCGATACCCACGCCAACCACCAGGCGAATCGCCACGTGCCCGCGTTCGGTGCCGGGCTTGAGCAGCAATTGCAGACCGTTACGCAGGGTGTAGCCCTCGACCTGGAAGCGATCCAGGGCTAGCGATGGTAATGAACCCAGCAACAGACAGGCGAACAACAGGCAACGCATAACGAGCTTCCATACGGCTGATTGGAGATCCATGTCGTCAGTCAGGCCGTCTTCGCGAGCAGGCTCGCTCCCACATGGTTTTGTGAACCCTGCAAATCAACTGTGGGAGCGAGCCTGCTCGCGAATGACCTTCCAGCCGAATCAATGTTACTGACTGACCACTCTGGCAGACGTTCAAGGCGAATGCGTGATGTCCGCCAGATCGTCGGCCGCCAGTGCGCCGGTTTCGGAGGTTTCCAACACCACATAGGCACTGCTGCAAAACAGCGAGTTCAGACGCTTCATATCGGCGATCAGCTCCAGGTGCAGGGAGCTGGTCTCGATACTTTGCACGATCTTACGTTGCAATCGGCTGACATGAGCGTGGGCCAGGCGGCGTTCCTGTGCACGAAAGCGACGTTTCTCCCGCAGCAATTGGCGGGCACTTTCCTTATCGGCGCTGAGAAACACCGACAAGCCCAGACGCAGGTTGGAAATCAGCTGACTGTGCAACCCCGCCAACTCCTCCAGGCCAACCTCGGAAAACGACCGTCGCTGCGCGGTTTTCTGTTGCTGGACCTTGCGCAGCATGCGCTCGATCAGGTCACTGGCCAGTTTCAGGTTGATCGCCAGCTCGATGATTTCCGCCCACCGCCGGCTGTCCTGGTCACTGAGGTCCTCGCGGGGCATTTGCGCCAAGTACAGCTTGATGGCGCTGTAGAGGGATTCCACATCATCCGTCAGGCGTCGCATTTCCTGAGTGACGGCAGTTTGCTTGCCGTGCAGCACGTCCTGCATGGCTTCGAGCATGTTATCGATCAGGTCACCCATGCGCAGGGTTTCCCGGGCGGCGTTGGCCAAAGCGAGACTGGGCGTGACCAACGCGGTCGGATCAAGGTGCCGGGGTTTGGCGGTGCCATTGAGTTGCGGGCGCTCCGGCAGCACCCACGCGCAAAACCTGGCCATCGGCCCGACGCTGGGCAGCAGGACCAGGCAGCGCGCCGTGTTGTAGAGCAGGTGAAAGCCGATGACCATTTCCTGAGGACTGAAATCCAGGCTGTCGATCCAATGCACCAGCGGGTCGAGCACCGGAATGATCAGCAACAGGCCGATCAGCTTGTACAACAGGCTGCCCAACGCCACCTGACGACCCGCTGCGTTCTGCATGCTGGTGCTGAGGAACGCGAGGATGCCACTGCCGATGTTGGCGCCGATCACCAGGCCGAGGGCCACCGGCAGACTGATCACGTTGGCACCGGCCAGGGTTGCGGTCAGCAATACCGCCGCCAGGCTGGAGTAGGAAATCATCGCGAACAACGCGCCGACCAGGGCGTCGAGCAGGATATCGCCGGTCAGCGAGGCAAAAATAACCTTCACCCCTTGGGCGTGGGTGATCGGCGCGGCGGCTTCGACGATCAGTTGCAGCGCCAGGATGATCAATCCCAGGCCAATACTGACGCGGCCCATCTGGCCTACTCGCGTCTGTTTACGCGAGAGAAAGAAGATTACCCCGACAAAAATCAGCAGCGGCGACAGCCATGACAAATCGAAGGTCAGCACCCGCGCCATCAGCGCCGTACCGACATCGGCCCCAAGCATGGTCGCCAGCGCAGGAGTAAGCCCCATCAAACCCTGGCCGACAAATGACGTGACGAGCATCGCCGTGGCGTTGCTGCTCTGGACCATGGCGGTCACCACGATCCCGGAGATGAACGCCAGCCAGCGTTTGGACATGTTCTGGCCGATCACATGGCGCAGGTTGGACCCGTAGACCCGCAGGATGCCGGTGCGGACGATGTGCGTGCCCCAGATCAGCAAGGCCACGGCAGAAAGCAAATTGAGCAGGGTGAGCATGCAGGGCCCCCTGTGGTGGTAGCGCCCCAAAGGAGCAAGTTGACGGTGCCGCGCGATGTTCTACGTTCTGTACTTAAGCTGTAGTTGGCTAACGGTCTGGGCGCCAGCATCGCATAGCTAAAGAAGCGATTGAAACAAAACTGTCATGAAAACAGCTTGCTGCGGACAAGAAAAAGGGACCCTGAAGCGACTGTGGGAGCGAGCCTGCTCGCGAAGGCGGTATGACAGACGACTTTGATGTCGACTGGCATTCCCTCTTCGCGAGCAGGCTCGCTCCCACAGGTTTTGCGCGCTAAGCGGCAGACAACAGGGTTACTGCCCCGGAATGTCCTTGCGCAGTTTCACCGGATCCTGCTGCTTCTTCTTTTTGGCGATCGCGGTGCGCATCTTGATGTTGATCGCTTCCACTGCCAGCGAGAATGCCATCGCGAAGTAGACGTAGCCTTTTGGCAAGTGCACTTCGAAGGACTCGGCAATCAACACGGTACCGACCAGCAACAGGAACGCCAGCGCCAGCATTTTCAGCGACGGGTGCTTGTCGATGAACGCACTGATGGTACCGGCGGCCAGCATCATCACCAGTACGGCGACGACGATCGCAGCGACCATGACCGGTACATGGGAAACCATACCCACGGCGGTGATCACCGAATCCAGGGAGAACACGATGTCGATGATCGCGATCTGGATGATGGTGTACAGGAAGCTGCCGCCTTTGACGCTCGGCTCATCATGGGTTTCATCTTCGCCTTCCAGCGCGTGGTACATCTCTTGCGAGCTCTTCCACAGCAGGAACAGACCACCGAAGAACAGGATCAGGTCTCGCCCGGAAATGCCCTGGCCGAACACTTCGAACAGATCGGCGGTGAGACGCATGACCCAGGTGATCGACAGCAACAACAGAATCCGCGTGATCATGGCCAGCGCCAGGCCGAAAATCCGGGTGCGCGCCTGCATGTGCTTGGGCATGCGGCTGACCAGGATCGAAATCATGATGATGTTATCGATGCCCAGGACGATTTCCAGGGCGGTCAGGGTGAAGAAGGCAACCCAGATTTCAGGGTTGGTCAGCCATTCCATGTGTATTCCTTTGAGCGAGTGTTAAACCACAAAGGGTCCGGGCTTCAAACAGCGAAGCCTGGACCCTCAATGGTGAGTCTTGGGCTTATAGAGTGCTGAACAGCGGAAAAATCCCCATCAGCAACGCGGCGACCAGTATGCACATGCACACCAGCACTGCCCACTTCAGGGTGAAGCGCTGGTGATCACCAAAATCGATCCCGGCCAGGGCCACCAACAGGTAAGTCGATGGTACCAGCGGGCTCAGCAAGTGGACGGGCTGACCGACGATCGAGGCACGTGCCATTTCCACCGCGGTTATACCGTAGTGGCTGGCGGCTTCGGCAAGTACCGGTAACACGCCGTAATAAAATGCATCGTTCGACATGAAAAAGGTGAACGGCATGCTCACCAGCGCCGTGATCACGGCCAAATACGGGCCGAGGAAATCAGGGATCACCGACAGCAGGCTTTTCGACATGGCATCGACCATACCGGTGCCCGACAGGATACCGGTGAAGATGCCGGCGGCAAAGATCAGCCCGACCACTGCCAGCACGCTGCCGGCGTGCGCCGCGACGCGATCCTTCTGCTGCTGCAGGCACGGATAGTTGACGATCATCGCGATACTGAAAGCCACCATGAACAGCACCGGCAGCGGCAGCAGGCCGGCGATCAGGGTGCACATCAGGCCCAGGGTCAGGGCGCCGTTGAACCAGATCAGCTTCGGACGACGGGCATCCGGGAACTGGGAAACGCTGATTTCGCTGTGATCGATTTCATCGCCGACCAGATGCAGTTCACCCAGGCGCGCACGCTCACGTTTGCCGTAGAAATAAGCGATGGCCAGGATAGCCACGACACCGGCAGCCATCGCCGGAATCATTGGGACGAAGATCGCCGACGGATCCACATGCAGTGCACTGGCCGCACGGGCGGTCGGGCCACCCCATGGGGTCATGTTCATCACGCCACCGGCGAGGATGATCAGACCGGCCATGATCCGCGGGCTCATGCCGATGCGGCTGTAAAGCGGCAGCATGGCGGCCACGCAGATCATGTAAGTGGTCGCGCCGTCACCATCAAGGGAAACGACGAGCGCCAGTACGGCGGTGCCGACCGATACTTTCAGGGGGTCACCCTTGACCATCTTGAGGATCTTGCGCACGGCCGGGTCGAACAGGCCGGAGTCGATCATCAGGGCAAAGTACAGAATGGCGAACATCAGCATCACGCCGGTCGGCGCGAGCTTGGTGATGCCTTCAAGCATCATCGGGCCGATTTTCGGGCCGAAACCACCGAACAGGGCGAAGACGATCGGGATGATGATCAGGGCGATCAGCGCGGACAGGCGCTTGGTCATGATCAGGAACATGAAGGTGATGACCATGGCGAAGCCAAGGAAAGTCAGCATGGGAATACTCCAGGCGTGGCGCGGCTAGGGAATGGGCGGACCGGGTCGGGTCAGCGCAGAACGGGAAGCACGAGACGTACGGGCGGAGTGACAACGAGGAGGCGGGTTACAGAGGACATCAGAATCACCATTGTTGTTGTTAAATGGACCTGGCGAGCAATCGAACACTCGCATTGGCCAACCGGTCTGTTGCCGGCAGTGAGGGCGATCCTAATCGCGCAAGCTTTCAGCCAGCTTTCGGCCATGAAAGCGTTGACCGGAAGTGCAACCGGTCGTCGGACGGGGCAGGGAGGGAAACCGAGTCAAGCCCCTTCGCGAGCAGGCTCGCTCCCACACTGGATCGGTGTCGTACGCGAGCCCCCGTGTGGGAGCGAGCCTGCTCGCGAAGGCGTCAGTCAGGAGGAAGCGATATGGTCGACATTCATACAGGCGGCTGCCACTGCGGCCAGCTGCGCTATCAATTCAGCGGGCCGCTGCACGACATCGCCCACTGCCATTGCTCGATATGCCGACGGGTCAGCGGCGGCATCGTGACCACCTGGATCACCGTGCCCGCGAAGGCCTTCCAATGGCTGGCCGGAACACCGGCGCGGTACGACTCTTCAGCGACCTGCGCGCGCTACTTCTGCGGCCACTGCGGGGCGCAACTGGCACTGGTCACCCACCTCAGCCCCAAGACTATTGATGTGACCATCGCCACCCTTGATCACCCCGAGCAGGCTCCTGCCGAACGGCACATCTGGACTGACAGCCGCTTGCCATGGCTGCACCTGGACGAGCATTTGCCCGGCGAGCCGGAAGAAACCTTATAAACTTAAATTAAGCCTGATCAAAAAATAGACAGATCCAGCGGGCGAATCGCGCCCATCCAGATCGCGTGCTCGCTGTGATCGCGCAGATCGTCGCCGGTGTCCGGATGCAGGAACACCACCAGCCCCTTGCGGTTGAGCGCCAGCCAGGGCAGCACGTCACCGATCAATTCCGGACCGAAGGCCAGCTGGCAGCTCCAGTCCGGGTGCGGGCCGACGGGGCGTTCATGCACGCGGCCCATTTTCAGCGGGAACAGTTGCGCCGCCTGCTCGCACAAGGCCCGCGCTTGATCGACGGTGCTGGCGTCGAAATACACATGGGCGTGGTAGCCCTTGATCGTTGGCATCTGAAGCCCTCTGAATCGGTTCGAACCGTCGGTGTTTGCCGCAGGTCACACGCCATATAGGTCAATAACAGGGAGCGCAGCCATGAAGAATGCCGAAACCCCGGTCGTGAAAGTGGTGCTTTATGGTGCCATGAGTAGCCTGGGCAGTGCGCTGATGGCTGAATTGCTACGCCGCCAGCACGAAGTGATCGCCATACTCGATGATCTGACGGCGCTCGCGCCACGTCCGGGCTTGCGCACCAAGACCGGCGATTTGTTCGAGGCTGAACGGGTGAAGCAAAGCGTGGCGGGCAGTTCGGCGGTCATCTGTCTACTGGACGCACCCGGATTACCGTTCAACAGTGAACACGTGGAAAAAAACATCGTTCCGGGGCCGGTCGAGCAAGTACTGGCGGCGGACGCGTTGATCGATGGCATGCAAGCGGCGGGCATCGCGAGGTTGTTTCTGGTGGGGGACTTCGAGGTCCTGGACGATCCCGAGACCTTCGATCCACTGCAGCGTCACGCCGCCGAGGAAATCCGCGAAGCCCTGCAAAGCAGCTCCTTGAAGTGGACGTTGGTGAATGCTCCGCGTGGAGTGCCCGGATTGACCATCGAACATTTCAGCCATGTCAGCAGCACACTGGAACCAGGGCTGGCTGAACCACTGGAGCGCCTGGTCCGGGCGGCAACAGGGATTGCCGATGAATTGCATTTGAACCTGCACATCGGTGAGCACGTCAGTTTCGTCGCGGCTGACAGCTAAACCGCGATAGACGGCAGCGCCAGGCCATTGAGCGATTGTGCACTGCTGGCCTGCTCGGCCACCAGCCAATCGACAAACTGCTGAATCAACGCCCCACGCCGTTTGCGCTGCGGCAGTACCACGTAGTATCCCAACCGCGACATCACCGTCTCGGCAATCGGCCGACACAGCAACCCCTGCGCCAACAAGTTATCCACAAGGTGGCGCCAACCAATGGCCACGCCCTGACCACCAATCGCCGCCTGAATCAGCAACGTGTAATTGTCGAAGCGCAATTGCCCTGGAGCGGGAGGCGAGGTGATCCCCAACTCGCGAAACACGCCACTCCAGTCAAACCAGTTGCTGCTGTGCTCGCCGCGCAAGTGCAACAGTGGAAACTCCAGCAATCCCTGGGCAGGCAAGGGCAGGGCACGCTCATTCAACAGTTGCGGGCTACAGACCGGAAACACTTCTTCGCTGAACAGCCAATGGCTTTCGCCCTGCTTGAAGCGACCATCGCCGAATAACACCGCCACATCGATGTCGGTGCGCAGCATGTTGTGACTACGTTCACTGGTCACCAGGCTGACATCCACCTGCGGATTGGCGGCGTGAAAACGATGCAAACGCGGCATCAGCCAATAGGCGGCGAAGGCGAAATCGGTGGCGACTTGCAGCACCTCATGCTGTTGCTGTGCGCTGATCGCGTTCAAACCAGCATCGATTTGCTGCAAACCCAGCTGAACTTGTTCGAAAAGTATCATCCCAGACTCGGTCAATTCGATGCCGCGGTAAATGCGGTCGAACAGCCGTGTCGCCAGTCGCTCCTCCAGGCGCTTGATTTGCTGGCTGATGGCCGGTTGCGTGGTGCCAAGCTCGACTGCCGCAGCGGTAAAGCTGCGTTGTCGCGCCGCCGCTTCGAAGGCGCGCAGCAAATCCAGAGACAGGTCACCAAGTGCGTCATACATAAGCTGTGCTTATCCTAGTCATTGTCACGCATGGGCTTTACCACAAACTGTATGGGTTTCATGCTCGATCACAGCACTCTCGCATAAACATCCACTATGGAATGCCGCGATCACATGAAGCGCAAGAACATTCTTTTCATCATGGCCGATCAAATGGCCGCGCCAATGTTGCCGTTCTACGGCCCTTCGCCAATCAAACTGCCTAATTTGAGCCGCCTCGCCGCCGAAGGCGTGGTGTTCGATTCCGCGTATTGCAACAGTCCGTTGTGCGCGCCGTCGCGTTTTACCCTGGTCAGCGGTCAGCTGCCGAGCAAGATCGGTGCTTACGATAACGCGGCGGATTTCCCTGCCGATGTCCCCACTTATGCCCACTACCTGCGTCGTCTCGGCTACCGCACCGCGCTGTCGGGCAAGATGCATTTCTGCGGCCCGGACCAGTTGCACGGCTATGAAGAACGCCTGACCAGCGACATCTATCCGGCCGACTACGGTTGGGCGGTGAATTGGGATGAGCCGGATGTGCGGCCGACCTGGTACCACAACATGTCGTCGGTGCTGCAAGCGGGACCCTGCGTGCGTACCAATCAGTTGGATTTCGACGAAGAAGTTGTATTCAAGGCCCAGCAGTATCTGTTCGATCACATTCGCGAAGATGGCGACCAGCCGTTTTGCCTGACGGTTTCGATGACCCATCCACACGATCCTTACACCATTCCAAAGGCCTTCTGGGATCTGTACGACGACGCCGACATCCCATTACCCACAACGCCGGACCCACACGGTCTCGATCCGCATTCCCAGCGGTTGCTCAAGGTTTATGACCTGTGGGACAAGCCGCTGCCTGTGGATAAGATCCGCGACGCACGCCGCGCCTATTTCGGCGCCTGCAGCTATATTGACAGCAACGTCGGCAAACTCCTGCAAACGCTCGAAGATACTGGTCTGATCGACGACACCATCATCGTCTTCTCTGGCGACCATGGCGACATGCTGGGCGAGCGTGGCCTCTGGTACAAAATGCACTGGTACGAAATGGCTGCACGGGTGCCCCTGTTGATAAGTGCTCCGGGTCAATTCGGCGCGGGCCGGGTCAGCGCCTCGGTGTCCACCGCCGACCTGTTGCCCACTTTCGTCGAGCTGGCGGGCGGGTCACTGGAGCCGGGCTTGCCGCTGGACGGTCGGTCGCTGGTCCCGCATCTGCAAGGGCAGGGCGGTCACGACGAAGTGTTCGGCGAATACATGGCCGAAGGCACCATCAGCCCATTGATGATGATTCGCCGGGGCAACTACAAATTCATCTACAGCGAAGACGACCCTTGCCTACTCTTCGATGTACATAACGATCCACATGAGCTGGAAGAACTCAGCCAATCACCGCAATATCGCCGGCTGTTCGACGACTTTCTCACCGAAGCGCGGGCTAAGTGGAATATTTCGGCGATCCACCAACAGGTGCTCGCGAGCCAGCGGCGCCGGCGTTTCGTCGCAGACGCCCTGACCATCGGCAAGCTGAAGAGCTGGGATCACCAGCCGCTGGTGGACGCCAGTCAGCAATACATGCGCAACCATATCGACCTTGATGATCTGGAGCGTAAAGCACGTTATCCACAACCCTGCCAAAACCAATAATGTTAAGGGGAAGTCCATGCAAAGGTTATCCACAGTACTGACGGTCGGGCTTCTGGCTCTGAGCAGCGCATCGGCCTATGCCGATCAGAGTTGCGAGACAGTGAAGATGGCCGATCCTGGCTGGAGCGACATCGCCGCGACCAACGCCATCACCGGTTTTCTGCTGGACGGCATGGGCTACAAGGCCAAGGTCGACACCCTTGCGGTGCCGATCACGTTTGGCGGGCTCAAGGACGGCCAGGTCGATGTGTTCCTGGGTAACTGGATGCCGGCGCAACAGGGCTTCTACGACAAGTTCGTCGCCACCGGCGATGTCACACAACTGGCGAAAAACCTCGACGGCACCGAATTCACCCTCGCGGTTCCGGACTATGTCTGGGACGCGGGCGTGCATACCTTCGCCGACCTGAACAAATACGCGGACAAGTTCGACAGGAAAATCTACGGCATCGGTTCCGGTGCGCCAGCGAACATTTCCCTTCAAGAGATCATCAAGAAAAACGATTTCGACATGGGGCAATGGAAACTGGTCGAATCCAGTGAGCAGGCGATGCTGGCCGAAGTGTCCCGCGCCGTGAAGAAGCAGAAATTCGTAACATTCCTGGGCTGGACTCCACACCCGATGAACGTGCAGCTGAAAATGCATTACCTCAAGGGCGGCGAGAAATACTTCGGCGACACCGGCACCGTCCACACCCTGACCCGCAAAGGTTATGCACAGGCCTGCCCGAACGTCGGCAAGCTGCTGACCAACCTGAGTTTCACTCAGGAGATGGAGAACAGCATCATGGCCGAGGTGGTCAACAAGAAAGTCAGCAATGCCGATGCAGCCAAGGCGTGGATCAAGGCCAACCCGGCGGTGCTGGATAAATGGCTCGATGGCGTAAAAACCGTGGATGGCAAGGATGCGTTGCCGGCAGTGAAAGCCAAGCTGTAACAATTACCTGTGGGTTGTAATGATTACCTGTGGCGAGGGAGCTTGCTCCCGCTCGGCTGCGCAGCAGACGCAAACCCGGACAACTCGATAAGGCTGACTAACCGCGTTGACCGGATTGGGAGCGCTACGCACTCCAGCGGGAGCAAGCTCCCTCGCCACAGTGATTGCGTCGTCCTGTTACCCTTGTGCAAAACCCCAACCGAGAGGCTTCATGGCCCTTCCCAGCCGCCATTCACTCTTCCCGTTCCTTACCTGGTTGCCCCGGCAAACCCGCGCCAGCGTCGGTCGAGACCTGATCGTCGGCCTCAGCGGTGCGATTCTCGCGTTGCCACAATCCATTGCCTACGCACTGATCGCCGGTCTCCCACCGGAATACGGCTTGTACGCGGCGATCATCCCGGTATTGATCGCTTGCCTGTGGGGCTCGTCGTGGCATTTGATCTGCGGTCCTACAGCGGCCATCTCCATTGTCCTGTACGCCAGCGTCAGTCCTCTGGCCGTTCCAGCGACACAGGACTACGTCACCTTGATCCTGTTGCTGACGTTTCTGGCCGGGATTTTCCAGTGGCTGCTGGGCTTGCTGCGCTTTGGCGCGCTGGTGAATTTCGTTTCTCATTCAGTAGTACTCGGCTTCACCCTCGGCGCGGCGGTGGTGATCGCCATCGGCCAGTTGCCCAACCTGTTGGGGCTGGCTTTGCCCAGCCAGGCCACCGCGCTGGACAGCTTCATCGCGCTGTTCAAACACCTCGACGAACTCGATAAACCATCACTGGTGCTGGGGCTGGCGACCGTGGTGGTGGGTGTAATCCTCAAGCTGTGGTTGCCGCGCTGGCCAACGCTGTTGATCACTCTGGTGCTGGGCGCACTCACGGTCTGGCTCTGGCCATCGATGTTCGGCCACGTGGAACTGGTCAGCGCATTCACCGGAAAGCTGCCGCCCTTGAGCCCGTTGCCGCTGGACCTCGACCTGATCCTGCGCCTGCTGCCTAGCGCCGTGGCCGTGGGCATGCTCGGCCTGGTCACCAGCCTGTCGATTGCCCGTTCGTTGTCGGCGCGCTCGCAACAATTGCTCGACGCCAATCAGGAGGTCCGCGCCCAGGGTTTATCCAACATCGTCGGTGCGTTTTTTTCCGGATCGCTGTCAGCCGGCTCCTTCACTCGCTCGGCCCTGAGCTACGAAGCAGGCGCCTGCTCACCCCTGGCAGGGATTTTTTCGGCGTTGTGGGTGGCGTTGTTCGCGATCTTCGGTGCGCAGTTGATCGCGCACATTCCGATTCCGGCCATGGCCGGCAGCATTCTGCTGATCGCCTGGGGCCTGGTGGACCATCGCGGCATTCGTGCCTTGCTGCGGGTCAGCCGCGCCGAGTTCCTGGTCATGGTCCTGACTTGTGTCGCCACCTTGCTGCTGGAACTGCAGACGGCGATCTATGCCGGGGTGCTGGCGTCGCTGTTCTTTTACCTCAAGCGCACCTCGCAACCGCGGGTACAACATGTGCGCGACGGCGATGAGGACATTCTGCGGGTGGGCGGTTCGATCTTTTTCGGCGCCAGCCATTACCTGCAAGTACGCCTGCAACGGATGCACGGCGCGCGCGTGGTGATCGAGGCGCAGCAGATCAACTTCATCGATTATTCAGGGGTGGAAATGCTGCATCAGGAAGCGCGACGGCTACTGCGGCAAGATCGCAGCCTGACCCTGCGCCGGGCGCGGCCGCAGGTGGTGGAAGAATTGAGGAAGCTTGAGGGGGCGGAGAAATGCCCGATCCGTTTCGAAGATTGAAACACCGAACCCTGAAATGCACATCGCTTCTGTGGCGAGGGAGCTTGCTCCCGTTGGGTTGCGGAGCAACCCTAAGATCTGCGGGCGCTTCGCACCCGAGCGGGAGCAAGCTCCCTCGCCACAAAAGCTTATAGAGCGAGTTGTCGACGAAGTTCGGCCAACACCGGCGCCGTGTCCGGGCGCACGCCACGCCACAGGAAGAACGCCTCCGCCGCTTGTTCAGCCAGCATGCCCAAACCGTCCATCGCCACCGCCGCGTCGTGTTCGCTGGCCCAGCGGCAGAACGAGGTCGGTTCCTTGCCGTACATCATGTCGTAGCACACCGTTTTGCCCGGTTCGATCAGGCTGGCGGCAATCGGCGGCACATCGCCCGTCAGGCTCGCGGACGTGGCGTTGATGATCAGGTCCACCGATTCCTGCAACCAGTCGTAACCGCTGGCCGATACCGGTCCCAGGTCGCAGAACAGTTCCGCCAGCAACTCGGCCTTGTCCACCGTCCGGTTGGCGATGATCACTGACGCCGGTTGCTCGGCCAGCAACGGCTCCATTACACCGCGCACCGCGCCGCCAGCCCCGAGCAGCAGGATGCGTTTGCCCTTGAGGCTGAACCCGGCGTTGACCGTCAGGTCCCGCACCAGGCCGGCGCCGTCGGTGTTGTCACCCAGCAGACTGCCGTCGTCCATTTTGCTCAGGGTATTCACCGCACCGGCCCGTTGCGCCCGCGCGGTCAGGGTGTCGGCCAGGCGATAGGCTTCTTCCTTGAACGGAACCGTTACGTTTGCTCCGCGACCTTCGAGGAAAAATGCCCGGGCGCAGCCGGAAAAATCGTCGAGGGGCGCCAACGAGGTGCTGTAGTCGAGTTTCTGCGCGGTCTGCTCGGCGAACAGCCGATGGATCAGTGGCGACTTGCTGTGGCCAATCGGATTACCGAAAACGACATAACGGTCCATCAACATTCCTCGTTCAGGCCTCGGCCAACCAGTCGCGGTCTTGCAGGAAATACTCGGTCAGGCGCGCCTCTTCACTGCCAGGCTCGGCTTTCCAATCGTAACCCCAACGTACCTGCGGTGGCAGGGACATGAGGATCGACTCGGTACGCCCGCCTGATTGCAGGCCAAACAAGGTGCCGCGGTCGTAAACCAGGTTGAACTCGACATAACGCCCGCGACGGTACTCCTGGAACTCCCGCTGCTCGGCGGTGAACGCATCGTGCTTGCGGCGCTGCACGATCGGCAGATAAGCATCGATGTACGCATCGCCAATGGCACGCATGAAGGCGAAACTGGTGTCGAAATCCCACTCGTTCAGGTCGTCGAAAAACAGACCGCCGATGCCCCGCGGCTCATGACGATGCTTGATGTGGAAATAGCTGTCGCACCAGGCCTTGTAACGCGGGTAGACGTCCGGACCGAATGGCGCGCAAGCCTGCTCGGCCACACGGTGCCAGTGCACGCAGTCATCGATGTTGCCGTAGTAGGGCGTCAAGTCGAAACCGCCGCCGAACCACCAGACCGGCTCTTCGCCTTCTTTTTCGGCGATGAAAAAACGCACATTGGCGTGGGAAGTCGGTACGTGCGGGTTGTGCGGGTGAATGACCAGCGACACGCCCAGGGCTTCAAAGCCACGCCCGGCCAGTTCCGGTCGATGGGCGCTGGCGGACGGTGGCAAACCGCTGCCGAAGACGTGGGAAAAGTTAACGCCGCCCTTTTCGATGACCGTACCGTTTTCGATCACCCGCGTACGTCCGCCACCGCCGGCAGGGCGGGTCCAGGCGTCTTCGACGAAGCGCGTGCCGCCGTCTTCGGCTTCCAGGGCAGCGCAAATACGGTCTTGCAGATCGAGCAGATAGGCTTTTACGGCCTCGGTGCGGGTAGTCATGGCATCACCTTGGATCGGGCAAAGCTACGCGGCGCTCCATCGGAGCCGGCCTGCGCAAATGGGCGCGTAGCATACCACCGCCAATGCGCTCGTCGCAGTTGACGAAGATCAAGCTTAGGCGTTCGATAGGGCGCTTGGTAAAGCGACCTCAGGAGAGTGCAGATGGCAAAGCGTATCCAGTTCCGTGCCCATGGCGGCCCCGAAGTACTCGAGTATGTGGATTACCTACCCGCCGAGCCCGGTCCGCAGCAGGTCCGCGTAAGCAACAAGGCCATCGGCCTGAACTTTATCGACACCTATTACCGCAGCGGTCTCTATCCGCCACCGTCCCTGCCATCAGGTGTAGGTTCGGAAGGCGCAGGCGTGGTTGAAGCGGTCGGTAGCGAAGTTAGCCGGTTCAAGGTGGGTGATCGCGTGGCTTACGGCAGCGGCCCATTGGGCGCCTATAGCGACGTGCATGTCTTGCCCGAGGCCAATCTGGTCCACCTTCCGGACGCCATCAGCTTCGAACAGGCGGCCGGGGTCATGCTCAAAGGCCTGACGGTGCAGTACCTGTTGCGTCAGACCTATGAACTCAAGGGTGGCGAAACCATTCTGTTCCACGCTGCGGCTGGCGGCGTGGGTTCCCTGGCCTGCCAATGGGCCAAGGCCTTGGGCGTAAAGTTGATCGGTACGGTGAGTTCAGCGGAAAAAGCCACGCTGGCCAAGGCCAATGGTGCCTGGGCGACCATCGACTACAGCCATGAAAACGTCGCACAGCGGGTGCTGGAATTGACTGACGGCAAAAAAGTCCCGGTGGTGTACGACGGCGTCGGCAAGGACACTTGGCTGACCTCTCTGGACAGCGTCGCGCCACGGGGGCTGGTGGTGAGTTTCGGCAACGCTTCGGGCGCGGTGGACGGTGTGAATCTGGGGATTCTGGCGGCGAAGGGTTCGCTCTACGTCACCCGGCCGACCCTGGGTACCTATGCCAATAACGCGGAAAACCTGCAGCGCATGGCCGATGAGCTGTTCGAGATGATCATCAGCGGCAAGCTGAAGGTGGACATCAGCCAGCGTTATCCACTGGCGGAAGCGGCGAAGGCGCAGGCTGAATTGTCGGCACGGCGTACGACAGGATCGGTGGTTCTGTTGCCTTAAGGACGATTTCGCGAGCAGGCTCGCTCCCACATTTGATCGTTGTCGAACACCCATTCTGTGTTCCCTGAAGATCTACTGTGGGAGCGAGCCTGCTCGCGAATGGCCACACCACGGTATTAATCCGGGCGCACAACATGCCCGGTTGCCAAATCACGAATCACGCTCGGGTTCTTGCGCCCGCCCAGATTCCCGCCCAGCACCAGATCAACCTGCCCACGGAAATACTGCTCGACGCGAATCCGCGTGCGCGCCGCCGGCCGGCCCTGCGGGTTGGCAGAGGTCGACACCAACGGCCCGACGAGGGCGCACAAATCCCGTACTTGGGGGTGATCGCTGACCCGCAGGGCCACCGTTTCATGCACGCCGGTAATCCACTGCGGCAACATATTCTGATGCGGCACCAGCCAGGTATTCGGCCCCGGCCAGGTGCTGGCCATGCGGTCCATCCACAATTCGGGGAAGTCCTCGAACAGGAAGTCGAACTGGCGAATGTTATCCGCGACCAGAATCAGGCCCTTATCCACAGACCGGCCCTTGATCAGCAACAACCGGTCCACTGCCTCTTCGTCCCACGGGTCGCAACCCAGACCCCAGACGGCTTCGGTTGGGTAGGCAATTACCGCCCCCGCGCGAACGGCTCGTGCGGCTTGTTGCACACGCCAACTGTTGACCATGAAAAACGCTCCAGAATAAGGCTCTGTGCAGTTTACCGATCTTCCTTATAAAACCTAGCTCACCCGCGCAAACCAGCGCCCGTTTTCGCAGACTGCGCGGCCCTCCATTTCCAGTTCGGTCAGCGCCACCAGTACATTGGGCAAGGTCCAACCGATGGCGTCGGCCAGCGCTTCACTGGTGTGGGGCGCAGCGTGGAGTAACTTCAGCAAAGGGTGGATGGCTTTCGCTGGCTCGTCTTTGGATAACGGCAGCTGTTGCCAGCCACGCAAGGCTTCAAGGATATGTTCGACGGTTTCCACAAGCACCGCACCGTCGCGGATCAACTGGTGACAACCCTTGGCGCCGGGGTGGTGGATCGACCCCGGAATGGCATAGACCTCGCGCCCTTGTTCCGCCGCCAGCCTCGCGGTGATCAAGGAACCGCTGGCGACGCTGGCCTCGACCACCAACACGCCAAGGGACAAACCGCTGATGATTCGATTGCGTCGCGGGAAATTGCTGGCCGTCGGGCCGGCGTCCAGCGGAAACTCGGAAAGCACTGCGCTACCGGAGGCGATCATCGCATCGGCCAGCGGCCGATTGCGCTGTGGATAAAATTTTTCCAGCCCGGTGCCGAGCACTCCGATCGTTTGCCCGCCAACGTCCAGTGCTGCCTGATGCGCAGCGGCGTCGATGCCCAGGGCCAGACCGCTGGTGATGACAAATCCGGCACCGGCCAGACTGCGGGAGAACGCAACAGCGGTGTCCATGCCCGGCCTTGACGCGCGACGACTGCCCACCATCGCCAGTTGCGGTTTTTCCAGAATGTCGAGATTGCCTGCGACGAACAACAATGGCGGTGCATCGCTGATTTGCGCCAGCAGCGCCGGGTAGTCAGGCTGGTCCCACATCAATAAATGCTGGCCCGGACGCTCTAGCCAGGCCAGCGCATGGCTTGCGCCATCGCGGACCTCCGAGCATCGTCGAGCCTCGGAACAGGCCAATGGCAAGCCCAGCGCACGCCAGGCGCTGGCCGGTGCGCTGATGGCTTTTGACGCTGAACCGAAGGCCTCCAGCAACTTCCTGAATCGCGCCGGACCGAGTTCCGGCAATCGATGCAGGCGTAAACGAGCCTCCAGTTCCGCGGGTGAAACCGGTGTAAAAGCTGACTGCGACATGGATCATCCTTGATCGTTATAAGCCCCCGTCCAAGCGGGAATAAGCTGTGGATAACTCTGTTGGTAACTTGTGAAGCAAGCTTACGGATTTCGCACCTTGTCCATCACCGCCAGGGAACGCGACGCGTTGAGCACCAGCCCGTAGCTGAGCTTGTCGTAGGTACGGAAAACCATCAGCAGGCCGGCGCGTTCATCAGGAATTTTCAGCGGCTGGCCGGTGATCCGGTCACGCACGGTTTCCCCGGTCTTCATCACCACCAACACATTGCCTTCGGCCAGGCCATCGCGCTGGCCCTTGTTCAGCGTGACCACGTCCAGTGCGCCGATCTGGGTGACCCCGCGCGGCACATCAATGATCAGGCCGTTGATGTCGGCGCCGGGTGCGCTGGGCATGAAGGTCGAATTGATCGAACGTTCCTCGCCGCTGAACAAACGGTCACCGAGGCGCACTTCCTGGGTGGTGCGCTGCAACGCCAGCGTGGCGACGTCACCTTCGGTGGCGATGATCTCGCCGCCGCCGATGTCGTCGGCGTTGATCCCCAGAAACTCCCGGGTCTGCGGATCGGTGTAGACCTTGCCCTGGCGGAAGATGCCGTAGACCGGTTGCGCCGGGTCAAAGTGGCCGCGGGCGAAAATACGGTCGCCGATGCCGCTGAGCACGCGTTCGTCATCACCGGCGACGATGTACGGCGCCTTGTCGAAATCCTCGGACTTGTCGACGATGCGGTTGCTCAGCAGAAAACTGTTGATCGATTTCAGAGGAATGCTCGGAATCGCGTCAGCCACCGGACTGCTGCGCACTCGCGGCGAGAGTTTGATGGTGCCTCGGGAGACCCCGCGATCGAGGGTCAGGCGTGGTTGACCGTTGACGTAAACCAACGAAAGCGTATCGCCGGGGTAGATGAGGCTGGGGTTTTCGATTTGCTGATTGGCTTGCCAGAGCTGCGGCCATTGCCACGGCTCACGAAGGAATTTTCCCGAGATGTCCCAGAGTGTGTCCCCCGATACGACGATGTATTGCTGTGGAAAACCTTCCCTGAGTTGCACTTGCCCGTGCGCCAGACCGGCAGAGACCAGAAGCAGCAAGGCGAGTAGTGATTTCCTCATGCGGTGAATCCCTTTATTATGTACGTTCGCGTGAAACGCCAGAGCCGTCAGTGGCTCGCTCCCGGCTTGCTTATGAAGAGAAGGGAGCTACGTTTCACAAAGGTAGCCTGCCTCTTCGGACTCACCAGGCCACCGACCCGACCTTACTTCACACGTGCAGTCATCAAGCTTATGGCCATTTTGAACATCCTCGAATTCCCTGACTCGCGCCTGCGCACCATCGCCAAACCGGTGGCCGTAGTGGACGACGAAGTGCGTCAGTTGGTCGATGACATGTTTGAAACAATGTATGAGGCACCAGGCATCGGCCTCGCCGCGACCCAGGTCAACGTACATAAACGTATCGTCGTGATGGACCTTTCCGAAGACCGCACCGAGCCGCGAGTGTTCATCAACCCCGAGCTCGAACCTCTGACCGACGAGATGGGCCAGTACCAGGAAGGCTGCCTTTCGGTACCGGGCTTCTACGAAAACGTCGATCGTCCGCAACGGGTCAAGGTCAAGGCGCTGGACCGCGACGGCAAGCCTTACGAACTGATCGCCGAAGACTTGCTCGCTGTGTGCATCCAGCATGAATGCGACCACCTCAACGGCAAATTGTTCGTCGATTACCTGTCCACGCTCAAACGCGACCGCATCAAGAAGAAACTGGAAAAGCTTCATCGCCAGAACGCCTGATGCCCATCTTCAAAGGCTTGCTGCGGCAAGCCTTTTTCTTTTCAAGAAGCTTTGCAATAGAGAGCCACCCATGACCGAGCCATTGCGCATTGTCTTTGCCGGCACCCCGGAATTCGCCGCCGAACACCTCAAGGCGCTGCTCGACAGCCCTTACGAGATCGTCGCGGTCTACACCCAACCGGATCGCCCGGCAGGTCGTGGGCAGAAATTGATGCCGAGCCCGGTCAAGCAGCTGGCGCTGGAGCACAACATCCCGGTGCTGCAACCGCCAACACTGCGCAACGAAGACGCTCAGGCCGAATTGGCCGTGCTGAAACCGGACTTGATGGTGGTGGTCGCCTACGGGCTGATCCTGCCGCAAGCCGTGCTGGATATTCCGCGCCTGGGTTGCATCAACAGCCATGCCTCCCTGCTGCCTCGCTGGCGCGGTGCGGCGCCGATCCAGCGCGCCGTCGAAGCGGGTGACCGCGAAAGTGGCGTGACCGTGATGCGCATGGAAGCGGGCCTGGACACCGGGCCGATGTTGCTGAGAGTCACCACGCCGATCAGCGCCGAAGACACCGGCGGCAGCCTCCACGACCGCCTGGCCGAAATGGGTCCACCGGCGGTGGTGCAAGCGATTGCCGGTCTCGCCGCCGGAACACTGGAGGGCGAAGTGCAGGACGACAGCCTCGCCACCTACGCGCACAAATTGAACAAGGACGAAGCCCGCATCGACTGGAACCGCCCGGCCGTTGAGCTGGAGCGTCTGGTCCGTGCCTTCAATCCGTGGCCGATCACTCACAGCACGCTGAACGGCGAAGCACTGAAAGTCCTGGCCGCGAATCTGGCTGAAGGCAAGGGCGCTCCGGGGGAGATCCTTGGCGCCAGCAAGGACGGCCTGATCGTCGCCTGCGGTGAACAGGCCTTGTGCCTGACCCGTCTGCAATTGCCCGGCGGCAAGGCACTGAATTTCAGCGACCTGTTCAACAGCCGTCGCGAGAAATTCGCCACCGGTACCCTACTGGGTCAAACGGTGGACGTTCAATGAATCCACGTCTGGCCGCCGCCAAGGCACTGGCTGCTGTTCTGAGCGGAAAAGCCTCACTTAACAGTTCACTGCCGACACAAATGGACAAGGTCGAGGACCGCGACCGCGGTTTCACCCAGGACCTGGCGTTCGGCACCGCGCGCTGGCAGCCACGTTTGTCGGCACTGGCGGCCAAGCTTTTGCAGAAACCGTTCAAGGCGGCCGATGCCGATGTCGAAGCGCTGCTGCTGGTCGGCCTCTACCAATTGCTCTACACCCGCGTCCCGGCTCACGCCGCCATCGGCGAAACCGTCGGTTGCGCCGACAAGCTGAAAAAGCCCTGGGCCAAAGCCTTGCTTAACGCCGTATTGCGCCGCGCCCAACGGGAAAGCGAAGCGTTGCTGGCCGAGCTGGAGCATGATCCGGTGGTACGCACCGCCCACCCGCGCTGGCTGCAGAAATCCCTGAAAGCCTTCTGGCCCGAGCAGTGGGAAGCGATTTGCGCGGCGAACAACGCGCACCCGCCGATGATTTTGCGGGTCAACCGTCGCCATCAAACACGCGATGCCTATCTGGAACTGCTCAGCCAGGCCGGAATCGCCGCCAACCCCTGCGTTTACAGTCGGGATGGCATCATCCTCGACGCAGCCGCCGACGTGCGCAGCCTTCCGGGTTTCGCCGAAGGCTGGATCAGTGTGCAGGATGAAGCGGCACAATTGGCGGCTGATCTGCTCGATCTGGCCCCGGGCCAACGGGTGTTGGACGCCTGCTGCGCACCGGGCGGCAAGACCTGTCATATCCTCGAAGCCGAACCCGCACTGGCCGGCGTGGTAGCGGTGGACCTGGAAGCCAAGCGCCTGGTACGGGTGCGGGAAAACCTCGAACGCCTGGGCCTGAGCGCCGAGTTGATCGCCGCCGACGGCCGCGACACCGAGGCCTGGTGGGATGGCAAACCATTCCAGCGCATCCTGCTGGACGCACCGTGCTCGGCCACTGGCGTGATCCGTCGCCACCCGGACATCAAGTTGACCCGCCAACCGGATGACATCGCCGCGCTGGCGGTGCTGCAAGGCGAATTGCTCGACGCCATGTGGAAAACCCTGGAGGTTGGCGGCATCCTGCTCTATGCAACGTGCTCGACATTGCCGACCGAGAACACCGAAGTCATCGAGTCGTTCCTCACCCGAACCCCCGGTGCCCGCGAACTGGACCTGGCTACTGCGGCGGGAATCAAGCAGCCCCATGGTCGCCAGTTGCTGGCCCGGGAAGGCGGGCATGACGGGTTCTATTACGCCAAGCTGATCAAGATCGCCGCCGCGCGCGGTTAAACGGATTCAATGGAGTGACTGGATGAAAATCATCATCCTCGGTGCGGGGCAAGTCGGCGGTTCGCTGGCAGAACACCTGGCCAGCGAAGCCAATGACATCACGGTGGTAGACACCGACGGCGAACGCCTGCGCGACCTTGGCGACCGCCTGGACATCCGCACGGTGCAAGGTCGCGGCTCGCTGCCGACCATTCTGCGCCAGGCCGGGGCGGACGATGCCGACATGCTGGTCGCCGTGACCAGCAGTGACGAAACCAACATGGTGGCCTGCCAGGTCGCCCACACCCTGTTCCACACGCCCACCAAGATCGCCCGGGTCCGCGAAGCCGCGTACCTGACCCGCGACGAATTGTTCGATAACGAAGCCATCCCGGTGGACGTGCTGATCAGCCCGGAGCAAGTGGTCACCAACTACATCAAGCGCCTGATCCAGCATCCGGGCGCCTTGCAGGTGATCGACTTCGCAGAAGGCAAGGCACAGCTCGTCGCCGTGCGGGCTTACTACGGCGGGCCACTGGTGGGCCAGCAACTGCGGCAGCTGCGCGAACACATGCCGAACGTCGAAACCCGCGTCGCGGCGATTTTCCGTCGTGACCGGCCGATCCTGCCCCAGGGCGATACGGTGATCGAGGCGGATGACGAAGTGTTTTTCATCGCCGCCCGGGCGAACATTCGCGCGGTCATGAGTGAAATGCGCCGTCTCGACGAGACTTACAAACGCATCGTCATCGCCGGTGGCGGGCAGATCGGTGAACGCCTGGCCGAGGCCATTGAAAGCCGTTACCAGGTGAAGATCATCGAGATGAACCCGGCGCGTTGCCGACATCTCTCGGACAACCTCAACAGCACCGTAGTGCTTCAAGGCAGTGCCTCGGACCGCGACCTGCTGCTGGAAGAGAACATCGCCGACGCCGATATCTTCCTGGCCCTGACCAATGACGACGAAGCCAACATCATGTCGTCGCTGCTGGCCAAGCGCCTGGGCGCGAAGAAGGTGATGACCATCATCAACAACCCGGCCTATGTCGACCTGATCCAGGGCGGCGACATCGACATCGCCATCAGCCCGCAACTGGCAACCATCGGTACTCTGCTGGCTCACGTGCGGCGCGGCGATATCGTCAGCGTGCACTCACTGCGACGAGGCGCGGCGGAAGCCATCGAGGCGATTGCCCACGGCGATGCCAAATCGAGCAAGGTCATTGGCAAATCCATCGAGAATATCGGCCTGCCGCCGGGCACCACCATCGGTGCGATCATCCGCGACGAAGAAGTGATCATCGCCCACGATGACACGGTGATCGCGGCGGGTGACCATGTGATTCTGTTCCTTGTGGATAAAAAGCATATTCGCGATGTGGAAAAGCTGTTCCATGTGGGGCTTAGCTTTTTCTGAGCCGGCGCTGGCCTCTTCGCGAGCAGGCTCGCTCCCACAGGGTTTTCGGCTGTACACAACATTTGTGGTCACTGAAGATCAACTGTGGGAGCGATCCTGCTCGCGAAGGCGGCCGCACCGAAATCAGATCCTTTCCTGATACACCCGAATAAGGAATCCACCATGATCGAATCCCTGGAAAAAATGCTCGCCAAGGGTGTGGATAACTCATTGCTGCGCTTCGGCCTGGGCAAGGGTTATCTCGATCTGGGGGAGAACGCCAAGGCTGTGGAACATTTTCAGCGCTGCGTCGAGATCGATCCTAAGTATTCTGCCGCCTGGAAGCTATTGGGCAAGGCCCATCTGGCGCTGGCGGATTATGCCGCTGCACGTCAGGCCTGGGAGAAAGGTCTGGAAGCCGCTCGAAACCACGGCGACAAGCAGGCCGAGAAGGAGATGACGGTGTTTTTGAAGAAGCTCGATCGTCAAGCGCACTGATCAGAGGTAGCGCAGGCCAATACCCTCGGCATCGACTTGCACCACTTCCATGCGCACCCGCGGAGCACCTGTGGGTAAGTCCTGGACTTGCCCGTAAACCACTGCGCCTCTAGGCAGCGTCGACAATACCGGATGCTTGACGTAGACCCCCGTGGTCGACAGGTTGCGCGTCTGGCCCAGGCATTCGCCGAAGCTTTCGTGAGTAATCTTGATGCGAAATGATTTGCGTTGTTCGGACATCTTCTGCGCCCTTGAATGAACGGTTGTGGATAACCCAGACATCAAGGTTATCCACAGATCGTGCCAACCGACTCAGTACCAGCGCTCCTCACCGGGAGGACGCTTCTTGAAGCGCTTCATGCTCCACATGTATTGGCTCGGATACGCCCGCACATAGCGCTCTACCACCTGGCTCATCGCGGCACAGGACGTTGCGGTATCGGTGCTGTACATGGCCTCTGGCGCAGCTTCCAGGATCACCTTGTAGCCCGAACCGTCCGGCAGCCGCAGCGCGTGCAGGAACACACCGACCGCTTTGCCGCCGGCGAGCATGTTCGGTACGAACTTGCTGGTCAGTGCCTGAGTGGCGAAGAACGGCACGAAAATCCCGGCGGATTCAGCCGGTTCCGGGTCAGCGGGAATGCCCACTGCACCACCTTTGCGCACTTCCTTGATGACGCTGAGGATGCCTTCCTTGGTGGACGCGGCCACCTTGTTGCCCAGTTGTACGCGCTGCTTTTGCAGCAATTCATCCACCGCCTTCAATTTTGGCGGGCGGTAGAAAATGATGGGTTTGCACTGGCTGCAATAGAAATGGTTGAGCACTTCCCAGTTGCCCAGGTGACTGGTGATGCCAACGACGCCTTTGCCGGAGGCTAGGGCGTCCTTTAACACGTCGAGGCCTTCGACTTCGCGCACCAGGTCGATGGAACGCTGGGCCGGCCAGATCCAGGCGCAGGCGCTTTCAGTCAGGGACTTGCCGATATCTTTCAGGCTCTGGCCGACCAGACGCTCGCGTTCGGCGGGGTCCATGTCCGGAAAGCATTTGGAGAGGTTGATCCGCACCACGTCGCGGGAGCGGTTGGGGGTTTTCCACATCACCCAGCCAATCGCCGAGCCGACAGCCTGCACTGCCCGCCAAGGGAGCAGGGCAAACAGCCGCAGAGCGCCTACCAGCAAGGCGCCTTTAAACTTATCCACAGGTCACTCCTGATCTTGTGCTGTGCGCGAGGCGGCTATTCTAACCGCCGTTGGCCAGCATCGCGTAGCGATCGCAATCCTGCGTGTGATCCATGACCATGCCCGAAGCCTGCATCAACGCATAACAAATGGTTGGCCCTACGAAGGTGAAGCCGGCTTTTTTCAAGCCTTTGCTCATCTCCACCGCCTCGGGCGTGACAGCCGGCACTTCGCTGCGATCCTTGAAATGATTGATCTTCGGCACATCCCCGACAAAGGACCAGAGAAACGCCACCGGGTCTTCCAGCGCCAGCCAGGCCTGGGCATTGCGCCGGGCCGCGTTGAGCTTGAGGCGGTTGCGGATGATGCCCGGGTCGAGCATCAATTCATCGATTTCAGCGTCGCTCATCTGTGCCACGCGCTGCACATCGAAGCCATACATCACCTGGCGATAATGCTCGCGTTTGCGCAACACGGTGATCCAGGAAAGGCCGGCCTGGAACCCTTCGAGCAAAAGCAACTCGAACAAACCCTGCGCATCGCGTAGCGGCGTGCCCCACTCCTGATCGTGATAAGCCATGTACAGCGGATCTTCGGAACACCAAAAGCAGCGTGGCATAAGGCTCCAGGGGGCGTGCGCAGCAATGAATCGGGTATACTCCCGCTCTTTAAATCGCAGCCCAAGAAACAGGTGAATTTCGTGAGCCAGCCTACGCCAGCCGTGCGTACCTTCCAAGACTTGATCCTCGCCCTCCAGCAATACTGGGCCGAGCAAGGTTGTGTGGTACTTCAGCCCTACGATATGGAAGTAGGCGCCGGCACTTTCCACACCGCTACATTCCTGCGCGCCATTGGCCCGGAAACCTGGAACGCCGCCTACGTGCAGCCAAGCCGTCGCCCGACTGACGGCCGCTACGGCGAAAACCCGAACCGTCTGCAGCACTACTACCAGTTCCAGGTTGTCCTGAAGCCGAACCCGGACAACTTCCAGGAACTGTACCTGGGTTCCCTCAAGCACGTGGGCCTGGACCCATTGGTGCATGACATCCGCTTCGTCGAAGACAACTGGGAATCGCCGACCCTCGGCGCCTGGGGTCTGGGCTGGGAAGTCTGGCTCAACGGTATGGAAGTGACCCAGTTCACTTACTTCCAGCAAGCGGGCGGCATCGAGTGCTATCCGGTAACCGGCGAGATCACTTACGGTCTGGAACGCCTGGCCATGTACCTGCAAGGCGTGGACTCGGTCTACGACCTGGTCTGGGCTGACGGTCCATTCGGCAAGGTGACCTACGGCGACGTGTTCCACCAGAACGAAGTGGAGCAGTCGACCTACAACTTCGAGCACGCCAACGTCGAGAAGCTGTTCGAACTGTTCGATTTCTATGAAAGCGAAGCCAAGCGCCTGATCGAACTCGACCAGCCGCTGCCGTTGCCGAGCTACGAAATGGTGTTGAAGGCTTCCCATACTTTCAACCTGCTGGATGCGCGCCGGGCGATTTCCGTGACTGCGCGTCAGCAATACATCCTGCGTGTTCGCACCCTGGCGCGTTCCGTTGCGCAAGCCTACCTGCTGGCGCGCGCCAAGCTGGGCTTCCCGATGGCGACCCCGGACCTGCGTGACGAAGTACTGGCCAAGCTGGAGGCTGCACAATGAGTGCTCTGGATTTTCTGGTTGAATTGGGCACTGAAGAACTGCCACCCAAAGCCCTGAACACCCTGGCCGAGGCGTTCCTTGCCGGTATCGACAAGGGCCTGCAAGCCGCCGGCCTGAACTACGAGACCAAAACCGTTTACGCGGCGCCACGTCGCCTGGCCGTGCTGATCACCTCGCTGGCCACCGAACAGCCGGATCGCAGCATCAACCTGGATGGCCCGCCACGCCAGGCCGCCTTCGATGCCGAAGGCAATCCGACTCAAGCGGCACTGGGCTTTGCCAAGAAGTGCGGCGTCGACCTGAGCGAAATCGATCAGAGCGGCCCGAAACTGCGCTACAGCCAAAGCATCGCCGGCAAGCCGACCGCGAGCCTGCTGCCGACCATCGTCGAAGATTCGCTGAACGACCTGCCGATTCCCAAGCGCATGCGCTGGGGCGCGCGCAAGGAAGAATTCGTTCGCCCGACCCAATGGCTGGTGATGCTGCTCGGTGACCAGGTCATCGATTGCACCATCCTCGCCCAGAAGGCCGGTCGCGACTCCCGTGGTCACCGCTTCCACCACCCGGAAAGCGTGCGTATCGGTTCGCCGTCCAGCTACCTGGCCGATCTGCGTGCCGCTTACGTGTTGGCCGATGCCAACGAGCGTCGCGAGATCATCAGCAAGCGCACCGAAGAGCTGGCAACCCGCCAGGAAGGCACCGCCATCGTGCCACCGGACCTGCTCGACGAAGTGACCGCGCTGGTCGAGTGGCCGGTGCCGCTGGTGTGCTCGTTCGAAGAACGCTTCCTCGATGTACCGCAAGAAGCTTTGATCACCACCATGCAGGACAACCAGAAGTACTTCTGCCTGCTGGATGTCGACGGCAAGTTGCTGCCACGTTTCATTACCGTGGCCAACATCGAGAGCAAGGACCCGCAGCAGATCATCGCCGGTAACGAGAAAGTGGTTCGCCCACGCCTGACCGACGCCGAGTTCTTCTTCAAGCAAGACAAGAAGCAGAAACTCGAAGACTTCAACCAGCGCCTGCAAAACGTGGTGTTCCAGGAAAAACTCGGCAGCGTCTATGACAAGGCCGAACGTGTTTCCAAACTCGCCGCTTACATTGCCGCGCGCATTGGCGGTAACGCTTCCTGGGCTGCTCGTGCAGGCTTGCTGTCCAAGTGCGACCTGGCGACCGAAATGGTCGGCGAGTTCCCGGAAATGCAAGGTGTCGCCGGCTACTACTACGCCCTCAACGATGGCGAGCCGGAAGATGTCGCACTGGCTCTGAACGAGCAGTACATGCCGCGCGGTGCCGGCGCTGAACTGCCGTCCACCCTGACCGGTGCGGCCGTGGCCATCGCCGACAAGCTCGATACACTGGTCGGCATCTTCGGCATCGGCATGCTGCCTACCGGCAGTAAAGACCCATACGCCCTGCGCCGTGCCGCACTTGGTGTGCTGCGCATCCTGATCGAGAAACAACTGGATCTGGATCTGAACGATGCCGTGGCTTTCGCTGTGAATGCATTTGGCGCCAAGGTCAAGGCAGCCGGCCTCAACGACGCGGTGCTGGAGTTCATCTTCGACCGCCTGCGTGCGCGTTACGAAGACGAAGGTGTTGATGTCGCGACCTACCTGTCGGTACGCGCCCTGAAGCCGGGTTCGGCCCTGGACTTCGACCAGCGCGTGCAAGCGGTGGAGGCGTTCCGCAAATTGCCGGAAGCCGCAGCCCTGGCGGCCGTGAACAAGCGTGTGTCGAACCTGCTGAGCAAGGTCGAAGGCTCCGTGCCGACGGTCGTGGAAGCCAAGTACTTCGACAATGCCAACGAGTTCTCCCTGTACTCGGCGATCCAGCAGGCAGACCAGGCTGTTCAGCCAATGGCCGCGGCACGTCAGTACAGCGAGTCGCTGGCACGTCTGGCCGCCCTGCGTGAACCGGTGGATGCGTTCTTCGAAGCGGTGATGGTCAACGCTGAGGATGCCAAGGTCCGCGCCAACCGCTATGCGCTGCTGGCGCGTCTGCGTGGCTTGTTCCTCGGCGTCGCCGATATTTCGTTGCTGGGGTAAGTCTGTTTGAAACTGCTGATTCTCGATCGGGACGGAGTGATCAATTATGACTCCGACGCTTACATCAAGTCGGTGGAGGAGTGGATTCCACTTCCCGGTTCGATCGAAGCCATCGCGCAGTTGAGCAAGGCCGGCTGGACGGTAGCGGTCGCTACCAACCAGTCGGGCATCGCTCGCGGCTATTACGACATCGCCACCCTGGACGCCATGCACGAGCGCTTGCGCTCGCTGGTGGCGCAGCAGGGTGGTGAAGTCGGGCTGATCGTCTATTGCCCGCACGGGCCGGACGACGGTTGCGATTGCCGCAAGCCAAAACCCGGAATGTTGAAAAACATCGCCGCACATTACAACGTGTCGCTGACTGATCTATGGTTCGTCGGCGATAGTCTCGGTGACCTGGAAGCCGCCAAAGCCGTCGATTCTCAGCCAGTTTTGGTAAAGACCGGGAAAGGCGAAAAGACTTTGGGCAAGACCCTACCGGCAGGCACATTGATTTTCGATGATCTGGCGGCGATTGCCGCAGAACTTATCCACAATTAGAGCGCTTTCGACAGTTCGGGAGTGCGCTTGAACAGTCGGGCAGTGCCCGTAACGGTAAACGTCGCCATGTCGATACTGCAGGCCATCAGAACCTTCCTCTTTTACCTGCTGCTGGGCACCAGCTCTTTGCTGTGGTGCAGCCTGAGCTTTTTTATCGCGCCCTTTCTCCCGTTCAAGGCGCGCTATCGCTTCATCAATGTGTACTGGTGCCGCTGCGCCTTGTGGCTGAGCAAGGTGTTCCTCGGTATCCGCTACGAAGTGAAGGGCGCCGAGAACGTGCCTGACCGGCCCTGTGTGATTCAATCGAATCACCAGAGCACTTGGGAAACGTTCTTTCTCTCGGCGTATTTCGAACCGTTGAGCCAGGTGCTCAAACGTGAGTTGTTGTATGTGCCGTTCTTTGGCTGGGCCATGGCCATGCTGCGTCCGATCGCCATCGACCGTGACAATCCGAAAGCCGCACTCAAGCACGTGGCGAAGAAGGGCGACGAGCTGCTCAAGGACAACGTCTGGGTGCTGATCTTCCCCGAAGGCACGCGCGTTCCTTACGGCACTATCGGCAAGTTCTCCCGGGGCGGGACTGCGCTGGCGGTCAATGCAGAGTTGCCCGTGCTGCCGATTGCGCACAATGCCGGGAAGTTCTGGCCCAAGACCGGTTGGGCAAAGAAGCAGGGTGTGATTACCGTGATCATTGGCGCACCGATGTTTGCCGAAGGCAGCGGACCGCGCGCCATTGCCGATTTGAACGACCGGGTCCAGGCCTGGAACGAGCAGATGCAACGGGAAATGGGCTCGCTCCCACCGACGCCGCAAGCTCCGGTTTCCAACGATCAGGTGGCCGTTTGAGTTTCTGTGGATAACCTGTGTACCGTTTTTGAGAAAAATGCTGTATCTCAATCATAAATTATTGATTTATATACATATTTCATAAACCGATAAATTTCCGAAAAACGTGCATAAGTTTTTTTCGGGCGCAAAAAAACCGGCTGATATAGCCGGTTTTTTTATACCTGTGCTCAGACCGTTTCCATCGCGAAGTGCAAACCAGATTGCGACCTTGCACACAATAAAAAAGGCCAACGCTTGAACGTTGGCCTTTTTTATTTGGCGGGCAATCTGAATCAGAAGTCCAGGTTGGAAACCGCCAGGGCGTTGCTTTCGATGAAGTCACGGCGAGGTTCGACCGCATCCCCCATGAGGGTGTTGAAGATCTGGTCGGCGCCAATGGCGTCTTCGATGGTCACTTTGAGCATCCGGCGAACGCTTGGGTCCATGGTGGTTTCCCACAGCTGGTCCGGGTTCATCTCACCCAGTCCTTTGTATCGCTGGATGGTGTGGCGCTTGGTGCTTTCTGCCATCAGCCAGTCAAGGGCTTCCTTGAACTCGGTGACCGCCTTCTTGCGCTCGCCACGCTGGATGTACGCGCCGTCGTCCAGCAGGGTGCTCAACTGAGCCCCGAGGGAAACAACGGTTTTGTAGTCATTGCTGCCGAAGAAGTCGCGGTTGAACGTGACGTAGTTCGACAGGCCGTGGGAGATCAGTTCGACCTCTGGCAGCCAGACATTACGTTCGCGGTCTTCACGCAGGCTCGCCTTGTACACCAGGCCCGACTTCTCGACGGTGCGCAGACGGACTTCGTACTGGGCCAGCCAATCCTGCATCGCTGCGTGATCGGACAGCTGCTCCAGGCTGACGGCCGGCAGGTAGATGAAGTGCTCGGTCAGTTCCTGTGGGTACAGGCGTGACAGGCGCTTGAGGGTCTTCATCACCAGACGGAAGTCATTCACCAGGCGCTCAAGGGCTTCACCGGAAATACCCGGTGCATCTTCGTTCAGGTGCAGGCTTGCATCTTCCAGGGCCGACTGCGTCATGTACTCTTCCATGGCGTCGTCGTCTTTGATGTATTGCTCTTGCTTGCCTTTCTTGACCTTATACAGCGGTGGCTGAGCGATATAGATGTAGCCACGCTCGATCAGCTCAGGCAGCTGACGGAAGAAGAAGGTCAGCAGCAGGGTACGGATGTGCGAACCGTCGACGTCAGCATCGGTCATGATGATGATGTTGTGATAACGCAGCTTGTCGATGTTGTACTCTTCGCGACCGATGCCACAGCCCAGCGCTGTGATCAAGGTGCCCACTTCCTGGGAAGAGATCATCTTGTCGAAACGCGCCTTCTCGACGTTCAGGATTTTACCCTTGAGCGGCAGAATCGCCTGAGTCTTACGGTTACGGCCCTGCTTGGCGGAACCGCCAGCAGAGTCACCTTCCACGAGGTACAGTTCGGAAAGGGCAGGGTCCTTTTCCTGGCAGTCAGCCAGTTTGCCCGGCAGGCCGGCGATGTCCAGGGCGCCTTTGCGGCGGGTCATCTCACGTGCCTTGCGCGCCGCTTCACGGGCACGAGCAGCGTCGATCATCTTGCCGACGACCAGCTTGGCTTCGTTCGGGTTTTCCAGCAGGAAGTCGGAGAAGTACTTACCCATTTCCTGTTCGACCGCGGTCTTCACTTCAGAAGACACCAGCTTGTCTTTGGTCTGGGAGCTGAACTTCGGATCCGGCACCTTCACCGAAATGATCGCTGTCAGGCCTTCACGGGCATCGTCACCGGTGGTCGCGACCTTGTGCTTCTTCGCCAGGCCTTCGGCTTCGATGTAGGTGTTCAGGTTACGCGTCAGCGCGGAACGGAAACCCACCAGGTGAGTACCGCCATCGCGCTGAGGAATGTTGTTGGTGAAGCACAACAGGTTCTCGTTGAAGCTGTCGTTCCACTGCAGGGCGATTTCCACGCCGATGCCGTCTTCACGCTGGATGTTGAAGTGGAACACCTGGTTGACCGGGGTCTTGTTGGTGTTCAGGTATTCAACGAATGCACGCAGGCCGCCTTCGTATTTGAACAGTTCTTCCTTGCCGCTGCGCTCGTCCTTGAGGACGATGCCGACACCGGAGTTGAGGAAGGACAGTTCACGAATCCGCTTGGCCAGGATGTCCCAGCTGAAGTGGATGTTCTTGAAGGTTTCGCTGGAAGCCTTGAAGTGAATCTGGGTACCGGTGGTTTCGCTGTCGCCGACAATTTTCATCGGCTCCTGCGGAACACCGTGCACGTAGGTCTGCTCCCAGATCTTGCCGCTACGGCGAACGGTCAGGACCAGCTCCTCAGACAGGGCGTTCACCACCGACACACCTACACCGTGCAGGCCGCCGGAAACCTTGTAGGAGTTGTCGTCGAACTTACCGCCGGCGTGCAGCACGGTCATGATGACCTCGGCTGCCGATACGCCTTCTTCTTTGTGCACGTCTACCGGGATACCACGGCCGTTGTCGCGAACGGTGATGGATTCATCCGGGTGGATGATGATGCTGATGTCGTCGCAATGGCCGGCCAGCGCTTCGTCGATCGAGTTATCAACCACCTCGAACACCATGTGGTGCAGACCGCTACCATCATCGGTGTCGCCAATGTACATACCGGGACGTTTGCGTACGGCATCCAGGCCTTTCAGCACTTTAATGCTCGTTGAGTCGTACGTATTTTCTTCGCTCAATGCCTTCACTCCCGATGGTCGTGGGTCTGGGTGATACGGCCCTGTTCCACGTGGAACAGAGCGACTGGCGTTTCCGTCTGCCAGCCTTCCCTCAATAATTCGTGATCTACACAGGTGATAAACACCTGGCAGCGTAAGTCTTCCAACAAGCGGCAAAGCGCGCGACGGTGGTGCTCGTCCAGTTCGGACGGCAGGTCATCCACCAGATAAATACACTGACCGCGGCGGATCTGGCTGACCAGATGCCCTTGAGCAATCCGTAATGCGCAAACCACCAACTTCTGCTGTCCGCGAGACAAGATGTCCGCGGCATTATGTGCGCCTAATCTGAGACGCAAATCTGCGCGTTGCGGTCCGGCTTGGGTATGCCCCATCTGCTGATCCCGTTGAAGGGAACCGGCGAGCACAGCGCTCAGCTCACGGTCCTTGTCCCAACCTCGGTAATAGCTGAGCGTCAAGCCCTCGAGCTCAACCAGTTCGCTCAAGGTCTGTTCAAAGACTGGCTTCAAGGCTTTGATATAAGCGCGGCGGTATTCATCAATTTCAGCGCTGGCCTGGCACAGTTCCCTGTCCCAAACCGCTTGCGAAACGGCGTCAAGTGTACCATGCCGCAGCCAAGAGTTTCTCTGGCGCAGGGCCTTCTGCAAACGCTGCCAGGTGGACATGAACCGTGGTTCCACGTGGAACACACCCCAGTCGAGGAACTGTCGGCGAATCTTCGGTGCACCTTCGAGCAGGCGAAAACTATCGGGGTTGATCAACTGTAGGGGCAGGATTTCGGCCAGCTGCGCAGCACTGCGAGCGTTTTGCCCGTCGATACGGATCTGGAACTCCCCCTGGCGGTCACGCGATATACCGAGGGCGCTATGTCCACCTTCAGCCAGCTCAACCTGGCCGAACACTGTGCATGCCAATTGCTCGTACTGAATGACCGGTAACAAACGGGTGCTGCGAAACGAACGGGCAAGCCCCAGCAGGTGGATGGCTTCCAGAACACTGGTTTTGCCGCTGCCGTTGGCGCCGTAAAGAATATTGATTCTGGGGGAGGGGGAGAAGGTCACCGGGTGCAGATTGCGCACCGCGGTGACCGAGACGCGACTTAAGGACATCTAGCTTCTGCTGAGCATGATTACAGACGCATCGGCATGACAACGTAGGCCGAGTCGTCATTGTCGGACTCTTGCACCAGCGCGCTGCTGTTGGAGTCGGACAGGATCAGACGAACTTGCTCGGTGGTCATCACGCCCAATACGTCGAGCAGGTAGCTCACGTTGAAGCCGATTTCCAGGGAGCTGCCGTTGTACTCAACACCCACCTCTTCTTCCGCTTCCTCTTGCTCCGGGTTGTTCGCCTGGATCTTCAGCTGACCATTGGCCAGTTGCAGACGGATACCCCGGTATTTCTCGTTGGACAGAATCGCGGTTCGGCTGAAAGCTTCGCGCAACGCCTGACGATCCCCCAGTACCAGCTTGTCACCGCCCTTGGGCAACACACGCTCGTAATCCGGGAACTTACCGTCGACCAGTTTGGAGGTGAAAGTAAATTCACCGGTGGTAGCGCGAATGTGGTGCTGACCCAGAACGATGCTGACGTTGCCGTCCGGTTCAGTCAGCAGACGCGCCAGTTCCAGAATGCCTTTGCGTGGCACGATGACCTGATGGCGATCCGGCTGGCCGATATCAGCCTGCATCGAACACATGGCCAGGCGGTGGCCGTCAGTGGCCACGGCCCGAATCACACCGGCCGAGACTTCCAGCAGCATGCCGTTGAGGTAGTAGCGCACATCCTGCTGGGCCATGGCGAAGCTGGTTCGCTCGATCAAGCGACGCAGCTTGCTTTGTTCAAGGCTGCAGGTCAGCGAACCCGGGCCTTCTTCTACCGTCGGGAAGTCATTGGCCGGCAAAGTCGACAGGGTGAAACGGCTACGGCCGGCCTTCACCACAAGCTTTTGCTCGTCCACCTTGATGTCGATCAGCGCATCGTTAGGCAAGCTTTTGCAGATATCCATCAGCTTGCGCGCAGGTACGGTGATGGAACCTGGTTCTGCGGGCTCTTCGAGTTGAACACGACCGACCAGCTCGACTTCCAGGTCAGTACCGGTCAGCGACAGTTGCTGGCCTTCGACAACCAGCAGCACGTTTGAGAGCACCGGCAAGGTCTGTCGGCGCTCAACGACGCCTGCGACCAGTTGCAGGGGTTTCAACAGGGCTTCGCGTTGAATGGTGAAATGCATGGTCTAGTCCCTTGCCTTAATTAGCTGCGCTGGTGTTCATCAAGTGGTCAGTGTACGCAGCAGGTTCTTGTAGTCCTCGCGGATGTCCGCGTCGGATTCCTTAAGTTCGTTGATCTTGCGACAGGCGTGCAAAACCGTCGTGTGGTCACGTCCGCCAAACACATCGCCAATTTCCGGCAGGCTGTGGTTGGTCAGTTCCTTGGACAACGCCATGGCGACCTGACGTGGACGGGCGACCGAACGCGAACGGCGTTTGGACAGCAAGTCGGAGATCTTGATCTTGTAGTACTCGGCGACGGTACGCTGAATGTTATCCACAGAGACCAATTTGTCTTGCAGCGCCAACAGATCCTTCAAAGATTCGCGAATCAACTCGATGGTGATGTCGCGGCCCATGAAGTGAGAGTGAGCGATCACACGCTTGAGCGCGCCTTCGAGTTCACGGACGTTGGAGCGAATGCGCTGGGCAATGAAGAACGCGGCGTCGTGGGGCAGCTCGACTTTGGCCTGGTCCGCCTTTTTCATCAGGATCGCCACGCGGGTTTCCAGCTCAGGCGGCTCGACAGCTACTGTCAGGCCCCAGCCGAAGCGGGATTTCAGGCGTTCTTCAAGGCCTTCGATTTCTTTCGGGTAGCGGTCACTGGTGAGAATGACTTGCTGGCCACCTTCAAGCAGGGCGTTGAAGGTGTGGAAAAACTCTTCCTGAGAGCGCTCCTTGCGAGCAAAGAACTGAATGTCGTCGATAAGCAAAGCGTCTACCGAGCGGTAGAAACGTTTGAATTCGTTGATCGCGTTCAGCTGCAAAGCCTTGACCATGTCCGCCACGAAGCGCTCGGAATGCAGGTAAACAACCTTGGCATTCGGGTTCTTCTTTAATAGGTGGTTACCCACAGCATGCATCAAGTGGGTTTTACCCAAGCCCACGCCACCATAAAGGAAGAGCGGGTTATAGCCATGCTTGGGGTTATCCGCGACCTGCCAGGCCGCAGCCCGGGCCAGTTGGTTGGATTTACCCTCAACGAAGTTTTCAAAGGTAAAGGTGCGGTTCAGGTAGCTGGTGTGCTTGAGCGCGCCTTCCACCTGCACAGTGCGTTGTTCCGCCCGAACCGGAGCCTGCTGCGAGCTGGCCCCCGCCATCGGGTCGAAACTGTCACGCGACGGCTCTTCCTCAATGACCTCGGCAACTTTTTGCGTTGCGCGTTTGGTTTGAGTCGTTGTCGGTGCGGGTGCCGGCGCAGTGATCTGGGCCGAAGCTGTCTGTATCTGGGAAGCTGCTGCAGCGGCAGCCAGGGGGGCATTCGGAGCGGCACGCGGTGCCGAACTGCGTTTGCTGCCTATTAATAAGGAAAGCGCTGGCGCCATCCCGTTGCCATGCTCATCCAGCAATTCCAGGACGCGACCCAGGTACTTTTCGTTGACCCAGTCCAGGACAAAACGATTGGGCGCGTAGACACGCAACTCGTCGCCTTCGGCTTCGACCTGTAGTGGACGGATCCAAGTGTTGAATTGTTGGGCAGGCAGCTCATCGCGCAAAAGCTCCACGCACTGCTGCCAAAGTTCCACTGACACGGATATCCCCTAAGTTGAAAGCCGGTGAGGCAAAAACAAGCGGCCATTGTAACGATCAGACGCCGACTTATCCACACGTAGGTGGGGCATCGACCAAGAAGAATCAGCGGTTTATACAAAAAAAAGACGACCAATGGTCTGTGCATAAGCTCTGTGGATAACCCGTCTTGAGGGCATTGCACAACTGGGGGCAAAACTCGGTGGATAACCTGCCTGTGGATAAACCGACTTTTCACACACAGGTTTTCCGACAGTGCAGCACAGGCTTAACACGGTTTTCCACCGTAGTTGTCATTCTCTGTACAGCTTGCAGTATAAGGTCTGAAGCCAGTTATCCACAGACGAACGTGCCTCTAGCTTTTATAAGCTTTACAGAAAAGCTTTAAATACTTTCCTTCTTTATTTTTATGTCTAGCGAAGGGTCAGAGTCCAGGCAGACGCTCTGGAGATCTATTTATAAGGAAACGTTGGTTGGAAATTGACCTAGAGGCTTGCTTTCTCTAGAATCCCCGGTCTCTTAAAACGGGGGCCATTCCGGCCCGTTGTGGACGAACCAGGTAACACGACAATGAAACGTACTTTCCAACCAAGCACTATCAAACGCGCTCGTACCCACGGTTTCCGTGCTCGCATGGCTACCAAGAACGGTCGTGCCGTCCTGTCGCGTCGTCGCGCCAAAGGTCGTGCGCGTCTGGCAGTTTGATAATCCGGCACTGGAGGTGAGTCAGGACTTCAGTCGGGAAAAGCGTCTGCTTACACCCCGGCATTTCAAGGCAGTCTTTGACTCCCCTACCGGCAAGGTTCCGGGGAAAAATCTCCTGCTCCTTGCGCGCAACAACGATCTTGATCACCCCCGTCTCGGGCTGGTTATCGGGAAAAAGAGCGTAAAGCTCTCCGTCGAGCGCAATCGCCTCAAACGTCTGATGCGCGAATCGTTTCGCCTCAACCAGGATTTACTGGTCGGCTGGGACATTGTTATCGTCGCGCGCAAAGGTTTGGGTGACGTAGAAAACCCCGAATTGATTCAGCATTTCGGCAAACTCTGGAAGCGTCTGGCACGTAGCACGCCGGTACCAGCAGTCAAAACCGAAACTGTAGGGGTAGACAGTCCAGATGCGTAAACTGGCCCTCGTTCCGATCCAGTTTTACCGCTATGCCATTAGTCCCCTGATGGCCAGTCACTGTCGTTTCTACCCCAGTTGTTCCTGCTACGCGTTGGAAGCCATCGAAAATCATGGCCTTCTGCGCGGTGGCTGGCTGACCTTTCGTCGTTTAGGTCGCTGTCATCCGTGGAATCCCGGTGGTTATGACCCGGTTCCACCTATCCCTACCTCCCGTTCTTCTTCGATGGCCGAGTAATCATGGATATCAAACGCACGATCCTGATCGTCGCCCTGGCAATCGTGTCCTACGTTCTGGTTCTTAAATGGAACCAGGATTATGGCCAGGCTGCCCTGCCGACTCAGAATGTTGCTTCCAGTACGACCGCACCGGGTCTCCCGGATACGGCAACTGGCAATAAAGCGTCCGTCAGTGACGACATTCCACACGCCGCAAACGATACCAGTGCACCTGCCGAAACTCCGGTAGCTGCAAGCACCGATCTCATTCAGATCAAAACGGATGTGCTCGATCTGGCTGTCGATCCACAAGGTGGTGATGTTGCCCAGCTGAAACTGCCGCTGTATCCACGTCGTCAGGATCATCCGGAAATTCCATTCCAGCTGTTCGACAACGGTAACGAGCGCACTTATCTGGCACAAAGCGGCCTGATCGGCAGCAACGGCCCGGACGCAAGTCCTGCCGGTCGTCCTGTTTACTCCTCGGAGAAGAAGATTTATCAACTGGCTGACGGTCAGGACCAATTGGTCGTGGACCTGAAGTTCAGCAAGGACGGCGTCAATTACATCAAGCGTTTCACTCTGAAGCGCGGCCTGTATGACGTAACCGTTTCCTACCTGATCGACAACCAGAGCGCTCAGCCCTGGTCCGGGGCGATGTTCGCGCAATTGAAGCGTGACGCCAGCTCCGATCCGTCTTCCAGCACTGCCACCGGCACCGCGACTTACCTGGGCGCCGCCCTGTGGACAAGTAACGAGCCATACAAGAAAGTGTCGATGAGCGACATGGACAAGGCTCAGCTGAAAGAAACCGTCACCGGTGGTTGGGTTGCCTGGTTGCAACACTACTTCGTGACCGCGTGGATTCCGGCCAAGGGCGAAAACAACATCGTCCAGACCCGTAAAGACAGCAAAGGCAACTACATTATCGGTTACACCGGTCCATCTCTGACCGTTGCGCCGGGTGCGAAGGCTGAAACCAGCGCTACTTTGTACGCCGGTCCGAAAAGCCAGGCAGTGCTGAAAGAGTTGTCCCCAGGTCTTGAACTGACCGTCGACTACGGCATTCTGTGGTTCATCGCTCAACCTATCTTCTGGTTACTGCAACATATCCACGCCATTGTGGGTAACTGGGGCTGGTCGATCATTTTCCTGACCATGCTGATCAAAGGGATCTTCTTCCCGTTGTCGGCTGCCAGCTACAAATCCATGGCGCGCATGCGTGCAGTGGCACCGAAACTGGCTGCGTTGAAAGAGCAACATGGCGATGACCGGCAGAAAATGTCGCAAGCCATGATGGAGCTGTACAAGAAAGAGAAGATCAATCCGCTGGGTGGTTGCTTGCCAATCCTCGTGCAGATGCCGGTTTTCCTTTCGTTGTACTGGGTTCTGCTGGAAAGCGTTGAAATGCGCCAAGCGCCGTTCATGCTGTGGATCACTGACCTGTCGATCAAGGATCCGTTCTTCATTCTGCCGATCATCATGGGCGCAACCATGTTCATCCAGCAGCAGCTGAACCCGACTCCACCGGATCCGATGCAGGCCAAGGTGATGAAGATGATGCCAATCATCTTCACCTTCTTCTTCCTGTGGTTCCCGGCCGGTCTGGTGCTGTACTGGGTAGTGAACAACTGCCTGTCGATCGCCCAACAGTGGTACATCACTCGTAAGATTGAAGCAGCTGCCAAAGCGACTGCCTGATTTACACTGTGGATAACCACTCAGAACGCCCCCTAGTGGGGCGTTTTGCTATCTGTCACTTTTGTCTGGATACCGGTTTATGAGCGCTCCTCGTGAAACCATTGCCGCGGTCGCCACTGCTCAAGGTCGGGGCGGCGTGGGTATTGTCCGTATTTCCGGGCCGTTGGCCAGCGTTGCGGCCACGGCCTTCAGCGGTCGCGAACTCAAACCGCGATACGCCCATTATGGTCCGTTCCTCGGTGAAAACGACGAGGTGCTGGATCAGGGGATAGCACTGTACTTTCCTGGACCGAACTCGTTCACCGGCGAAGACGTGCTGGAGTTGCAGGGCCATGGCGGCCCTATCGTTCTGGATATGCTGCTCAAACGCTGCCTTGAACTGGGTTGCCGTCTCGCCCGGCCGGGGGAATTCAGCGAACGCGCCTTCCTCAATGACAAACTCGACCTGGCCCAAGCCGAAGCAATCGCAGACTTGATCGAGGCGAGTTCTGCACAGGCGGCACGCAACGCCCTGCGCTCGTTGCAAGGTGCATTTTCCCAGCGTGTGCATAACCTCACCGAACAACTTATCGGCCTGCGCATCTACGTCGAAGCGGCGATCGATTTTCCGGAAGAAGAGATCGACTTCCTTGCCGATGGCCATGTGCTGAGCATGCTCGATAAAGTACGAGACGAGTTATCCACCGTCTTGCGCGAGGCCGGGCAGGGTGCCCTGCTGCGCGACGGTATGACCGTGGTGATTGCCGGTCGGCCGAATGCCGGTAAATCCAGCCTGCTCAACGCATTGGCCGGTCGCGAAGCGGCCATTGTGACCGAAATTGCCGGCACGACCCGCGACGTCCTGCGCGAACATATCCACATCGACGGCATGCCGCTGCACGTGGTCGATACCGCAGGCCTTCGCGATACCGACGATCATGTGGAAAAAATCGGCGTCGAGCGCGCATTGAAAGCTATTGGCGAGGCAGATCGCGTGCTGTTGGTCGTTGATGCCACGGCTCCCGAAGCGGCTGATCCCTTCGCCTTGTGGCCAGAATTCCTCGAAACCCGTCCAGATCCGTCAAAAGTCACGCTGATCCGTAACAAGGCTGACTTGACCGGGGAAGCGATGGCCCTGGATGTCAGCGACGATGGCCATGTCACCATCAGTCTAAGTGCCAAGTCTGCAGGCGTCGGCCTGGAACTGCTGCGTGAACACCTCAAGGCCTGTATGGGATATGAGCAAACCTCGGAGAGCAGCTTCAGCGCTCGCCGGCGTCACCTTGAGGCCTTGCGCCATGCCAGTGACTCCCTGGAACACGGACGCTCGCAATTGACACTGGCCGGTGCCGGCGAACTGCTGGCGGAGGATTTGCGACAAGCTCAGCAATCTCTTGGGGAAATCACTGGAGCCTTCAGCTCTGATGATCTGCTAGGGCGAATTTTCTCCAGCTTCTGCATCGGTAAATAGTCCTTCCGTTCTCCACAGGCAGGCCATTCGTGCCTGCCTGTTCTCTTCTTTTTTCTGAAACGCAACCTCCAGTGCTGAGCGGATTCTTTCTGCTTGAGCGGATCAGTCGTACCCAAATTTCCGCCATCCAACGCTTTTTCTGTGGATTAAGCTCTGTGAATAACTGCCACTGAGGGCAGTTGATAACAGGGCCTCAAAACTGAAGGTAACCACCTCTGTGGATAACCATCCCATTCATCCACAGGCTTAAAGCGGTTATCCAAGGGCCTCCTTGGCACATGACCACAGGGTTTTGAATCTCTGTACACATTGAAAATAAAAGGCTACGTGAATCTATCCACAGAAAGGTCAGTCAGTAGAAATAAACATAAAAACAAAGATTTAATAAATTTCTCTCTTTTTAATTTCTATAACCGTGACTTCTCCACAGCTGGTTAAATTTTGTGCAAAGGGTTCTTTAGGAAGGGCGAAGTCCCTATACTTGTCGACCAGGTCCAAAAACCTGAGCTCAAACTATTCCTGAATTACCTACTTAAGCAGGCACGAGGTGCGTGGTGGATTTCCCTTCCCGTTTTGAAGTGATCGTCATCGGCGGCGGTCATGCCGGTACCGAGGCAGCACTGGCCTCAGCACGCATGGGGGTGAAAACCCTGTTGCTGACGCACAACGTGGAAACCCTCGGTGCCATGAGCTGCAACCCAGCCATTGGCGGCATTGGCAAAAGTCATCTGGTCAAGGAAATCGACGCCCTTGGCGGCGCAATGGCCATGGCTACCGATAAAGGTGGTATTCAATTTCGCGTATTGAACAGCCGCAAAGGCCCGGCCGTGCGCGCCACTCGCGCTCAAGCCGACCGGGTTCTTTACAAGGCCGCTGTCCGTGAAATCCTGGAAAACCAGCCGAACCTGTGGATATTTCAACAAGCCGCCGATGATCTGATCGTCGAGCAAGACCAGGTACGTGGTGTAGTCACTCAAATGGGTCTGCGTTTTCTCGCCGATTCGGTTGTTTTGACCACAGGCACCTTCCTGGGTGGACTTATCCACATCGGCATGCAGAATTTTTCCGGTGGACGTGCCGGAGATCCACCGTCGATCGCCCTCGCTCACCGCTTGCGTGAATTGCCTTTACGGGTTGGTCGCCTGAAAACCGGTACACCGCCGCGTATTGACGCCCGATCTGTGGATTTCTCGGTCATGACCGAGCAAGCGGGTGACACGCCGATTCCGGTGATGTCGTTCATGGGTTCCAAAGAGCAGCATCCACGGCAGATCAGTTGCTGGATTACCCATACCAACGCGCGTACCCACGAAATCATTGCTGCCAACCTGGATCGATCGCCGATGTATTCCGGTGTGATCGAAGGCATTGGCCCGCGTTACTGCCCGTCGATTGAAGACAAGATCCATCGTTTTGCCGACAAGGAAAGCCATCAGGTCTTCATCGAGCCGGAAGGCCTGACCACAAACGAGCTGTATCCGAACGGGATATCCACATCCCTGCCGTTCGATGTGCAATTGCAGATCGTGCAATCGATCCGCGGCATGGAAAACGCGCACATCGTGCGTCCGGGTTACGCCATCGAATATGACTACTTCGATCCGCGTGACCTGAAGTACAGCCTGGAAACCAAAGTCATCGGCGGCCTGTTCTTTGCCGGACAGATCAACGGCACCACCGGTTACGAAGAAGCCGGCGCCCAGGGTTTGTTGGCGGGAACCAACGCCGCGCTGCGTGCACAAGGCAAAGACGCCTGGTGCCCACGTCGCGATGAGGCGTACATCGGGGTGTTGGTTGACGACCTGATTACGCTCGGCACCCAAGAGCCGTACCGTATGTTCACTTCCCGCGCCGAGTACCGCCTGATTCTGCGTGAAGACAACGCCGACCTGCGCTTGACCGAAAAAGGTCGCGAACTGGGTCTGGTCAATGACGAGCGTTGGGCTGCGTTCAGCAAAAAGCGCGAAAGTATCGCGCAGGAAGAACAGCGACTGAAAAGCACCTGGGTTCGCCCCGGTACTGCACAAGGCGATGCGATTGCCGAAAAATTCGGCACGCCGCTGACCCACGAATACAACTTGCTCAACCTCTTGAGCCGTCCGGAAATCGACTACGCTGGTCTGATCGCCGTAACCGGTGAAGGTGCAGAAGATCCACAGGTCGCCGAGCAGGTCGAAATCAAGACCAAATATGCCGGTTACATCGATCGTCAACAGGATGAAATCGCCCGTCTACGCGCCAGCGAAGACACGAAACTGCCTGTGGATATCGATTACACGAATATTTCCGGTCTCTCCAAAGAGATCCAGAGCAAGCTCGGTGCGACCCGTCCGGAAACCCTGGGCCAGGCGTCGCGTATTCCGGGCGTTACCCCAGCGGCGATTTCGCTGTTGATGATTCATTTGAAAAAACGCGGCGCGGGCCGTCAGTTGGAGCAAAGCGCTTGAGTTCGTTGGTCACCTCGCAACATGCCGAAGAGTTATCCACAGGCGCTCGCCAGCTCGGTGTCACGCTGACAGAAACCCAGCACGCGCAATTGCTGGGTTACCTGGCCCTGTTGATCAAATGGAACAAGGCTTACAACCTGACCGCGGTGCGCGATCCGGACGAAATGGTGTCCCGTCATTTGCTCGATAGCTTGAGTGTGATGTCGTTCATCGAAAACGGCCGCTGGCTGGACGTTGGCAGTGGCGGCGGTATGCCGGGTATTCCGCTGGCGATCCTGTTTCCGCAGTCTCAAGTCACCTGTCTGGACAGCAACGGCAAGAAAACCCGCTTTCTGACCCAGGTCAAACTCGAACTCAAACTGGATAACCTGCAAGTTATCCACAGTCGCGTCGAAGCTTTCCAGCCAGCTCAGCCGTTCAACGGGATCATTTCCCGGGCGTTCAGCAGCATGGAGAACTTCACCAACTGGACGCGTCACCTCGGTGATACCGATACACGTTGGCTGGCAATGAAGGGCGTTCATCCCGCCGATGAGCTGGTAGCATTGCCGACAGACTTCCACCTCGATAGCGAACACGCCCTGGCCGTACCCGGTTGCCAAGGCCAACGCCATCTGCTGATACTGCGCCGCACGGCATGATTGGGAACACAAGCAAGAATGGCTAAGGTATTCGCGATAGCGAACCAAAAGGGTGGTGTGGGCAAGACCACCACCTGCATCAACCTCGCAGCATCCCTCGTCGCAACCAAGCGCCGGGTGTTGTTGATCGATCTCGATCCACAGGGCAACGCCACCATGGGTAGCGGTGTGGATAAACACGGCCTGGAAAACTCGGTCTATGACCTGCTGATCGGCGAGTGCGATCTGGCCCAGGCCATGCATTACTCGGAGCACGGTGGTTACCAGCTGTTGCCGGCCAACCGCGACCTGACGGCCGCCGAAGTGGTTTTGCTGGAAATGCAGATGAAGGAAAGCCGCCTGCGCAGTGCGCTGGCGCCGATCCGTGAAAACTACGATTACATCCTGATCGACTGCCCGCCGTCGCTTTCGATGCTCACCTTGAACGCATTGGTTGCCGCTGACGGGGTGATTATCCCCATGCAGTGCGAGTACTTCGCACTCGAAGGCTTGAGCGACCTTGTGGATAACATCAAGCGCATCGCTGAGTTGCTGAACCCGAACCTCAAGGTCGAAGGCCTGTTGCGTACGATGTACGACCCGCGCCTGAGCCTGATGAACGATGTGTCGGCGCAGCTCAAGGAACACTTCGGTGATCAGCTCTACGACACGGTCATTCCGCGCAACATTCGACTGGCCGAAGCTCCAAGCTACGGTATGCCGGCGTTGGCGTACGACAAAGCATCGCGCGGCGCTGTAGCCTATCTGGCTCTGGCCGGGGAAATGGTTCGTCGTCAGCGTAAAAACTCACGCATCGCCGCTGCTCAGGCAACTTAAGGAATCCCCATGGCCGTCAAGAAACGAGGTCTCGGACGTGGACTGGATGCACTGCTGAGTGGTCCGACTGTCAGCTCGCTGGAAGAACAAGCGGCGCAAGCCGATCAGCGTGAGCTGCAACATCTGCCACTGGACCTGCTCCAGCGCGGCAAATACCAGCCGCGTCGGGACATGGATCCCCAGGCGCTGGAAGAACTGGCACAGTCGATCAAGGCCCAGGGCGTCATGCAGCCCATCGTGGTTCGTCCGATTGGCAGCGGCCGTTTTGAAATCATTGCTGGTGAACGCCGCTGGCGTGCCAGCCAGCAAGCCGGGCAGGAAACCATCCCTGCGATGGTTCGCGACGTGCCCGATGAAACCGCGATCGCCATCGCGCTGATCGAGAACATCCAGCGCGAAGACCTGAATCCGATTGAAGAAGCGATGGCCTTGCAGCGTCTGCAGCAGGAGTTCCAGTTGACCCAGCAACAGGTGGCCGAAGCCGTCGGTAAGTCCCGGGTGACCGTGGCCAACCTGCTGCGCCTGATCTCGTTGCCGGAAGTCATCAAGACGATGTTGTCCCATGGCGATCTGGAAATGGGCCATGCCCGTGCTTTGCTCGGTTTGCCGGACAATCAACAGGTCGAAGGGGCGCGACATGTTGTCGCACGCGGACTCACCGTGCGCCAAACCGAGGCACTGGTTCGTCAGTGGTTGAGTGGCAAACCCGAGCCCGTCGAACCCGTAAAACCAGACCCGGATATCGCCCGATTGGAGCAGCGTCTGGCCGAGCGCCTAGGCTCTGCGGTGCAGATTCGGCACGGGAAGAAGGGAAAAGGGCAGTTGGTGATTGGCTACAACTCCCTGGATGAGCTTCAAGGCGTGCTCGCACATATTCGCTGAAACATTTCCTCATGTAGCGCGCAGTCGGAAATCACTACCTGACAGTTGAATAGGGGCAGAACCGCCCCTATACTCTGCGCGCATTTTGTCGGCACAAATTATGCCAAGTTATTGAATTTCGGCAGCCGACCATTGGAGAGCAATAGTGATGGAAACCCGCACGCCAAACCGCTTGCCGTTCCATCGCCTCGCGGTTTTTCCGGTGTTAATGGCTCAATTTGTCATTTTGCTCATTGCCGCTCTGGCGCTCTGGCAATGGTATGGAGTCGTTGCCGGGTACTCGGGACTTTGCGGAGGCCTGATAGCCTTGCTTCCCAATGTTTATTTCGCTCACAGGGCATTTCGGTTTTCCGGCGCCCGAGCAGCTCAAGCCATCGTCCGGTCTTTTTATGCCGGCGAGGCGGGCAAACTGATTTTGACGGCAGTGCTGTTTGCACTGGTGTTTGCAGGTGTGAAGCCATTGGCGCCGATAGCAGTCTTCGGTGCCTTCGTGCTGACTCAGTCGGTCAGCTGGTTCGCTCCCCTGCTGATGAGAACAAGACTTTCGAGACCTTAGGGCGTTTGAGGCAACCATGGCAGAAACAACCGCTTCGGGCTATATCCAGCACCACTTGCAGAACCTGACTTTCGGTCAGCACCCTACCGGCGGCTGGGGCTTTGCCCACACCGCAGCAGAAGCCAAGGAAATGGGCTTCTGGGCTTTCCACGTCGATACCCTCGGCTGGTCGGTCGCATTGGGTCTGATTTTCGTTCTTCTTTTCCGCATGGCGGCAAAGAAGGCGACATCCGGTCAGCCAGGTGCTTTGCAGAACTTCGTTGAAGTATTGGTCGAATTCGTCGATGGCAGCGTGAAAGACAGCTTCCATGGCCGTAGCCCGGTGATCGCACCGCTGGCACTGACCATCTTCGTCTGGGTGTTCCTGATGAACGCCGTCGACCTGGTACCGGTCGACTGGATTCCTCAGCTGGCCATCATGATCTCCGGCGATGCACACATCCCGTTCCGTGCCGTGTCGACCACCGACCCGAACGCGACCCTGGGCATGGCGTTCTCGGTTTTCGCACTGATCATTTTCTATAGCATCAAGGTCAAGGGCCTCGGCGGTTTCATCGGCGAGCTGACCCTGCACCCGTTCGGCAGCAAGAACATCTTCGTTCAGGCCCTGCTGATCCCGGTGAACTTCCTGCTGGAATTCGTGACCCTGATCGCCAAGCCGATTTCCCTGGCTCTGCGTCTGTTCGGCAACATGTATGCCGGCGAGCTGGTGTTCATCCTGATCGCTGTGATGTTCGGCAGCGGCCTGCTCTGGCTCAGCGGCCTGGGCGTTGTTCTGCAGTGGGCGTGGGCAGTGTTCCACATCCTGATCATCACCCTGCAGGCGTTCATCTTCATGATGCTGACCATCGTCTACCTGTCGATGGCGCACGAAGAAAACCATTAAGACCAGTCTCGACTAGTCTGATGTCCCTCCCGGTCAAACGGGAGGGGAGTCCTTGGGGGCTCTGAAACGATTTGTTTTACCGCTTTAATCTAAAAAACCTAAACCATACGACGTAAAAGTCGGGAGGAAAGATGGAAACTGTAGTTGGTCTAACCGCTATCGCTGTTGCACTGTTGATCGGCCTGGGCGCACTGGGTACCGCAATTGGTTTCGGCCTGCTGGGCGGCAAGTTCCTGGAAGGCGCAGCGCGTCAGCCAGAAATGGTTCCAATGCTGCAAGTTAAAATGTTCATCGTTGCCGGTCTGCTCGACGCCGTAACCATGATCGGTGTTGGTATCGCTCTGTTCTTCACCTTTGCGAACCCGTTCGTTGGTCAGATCGCTGGCTAATTACTCGGATCTTCCGAGTGATTTGATGTGATGGACAACGTAACTGCGAGGTGTTGGCGTGAACATTAATGCGACCCTGATTGGCCAGTCCGTTGCGTTCCTCATTTTTGTACTGTTCTGCATGAAGTTCGTATGGCCTCCGGTCATCGCGGCACTGCACGAACGTCAAAAGAAGATCGCGGATGGACTGGACGCTGCCAGCCGAGCAGCTCGCGACCTGGAGTTGGCCCAAGAGAAAGCGGGTCACCAACTGCGCGAAGCGAAAGCTCAGGCAGCTGAAATCATCGAGCAAGCCAAGAAGCGCGGTACCCAGATTGTCGACGAAGCCCGTGAACAGGCTCGCGTCGAAGCTGACCGTGTGAAGGCTCAGGCTCAGGCCGAGATCGAACAGGAACTGAACAGCGTCAAAGACGCGCTGCGCGCCCAAGTGGGTAGCCTGGCCGTTGACGGTGCTTCGAAGATCCTGGGCAAGTCAATCGATCAAAACGCGCACGCAGAGCTGGTTAACCAACTGGCTGCTGAAATCTAAGCGAGGGCGATCATGGCAGAACTGACCACGTTGGCCCGACCTTACGCTAAGGCGGCCTTCGAGCACGCTCAGGCCCACCAGCAACTGGCCAATTGGTCAGCCATGCTCGGCCTGGCTGCAGCGGTGTCGGAAGACGACACCATGCAGCGCGTGCTCAAGGCCCCGCGACTGACGAGCGCAGAAAAGGCCGCCACGTTCATTGACGTGTGCGGCGACAAGTTTGATGCCAAGGCACAGAACTTCATTAACGTCGTTGCCGAAAACGAACGTCTCCTGCTGTTGCCGGAGATCGCCGCTCTGTTTGACCTGTACAAGGCTGAGCAAGAGAAGTCGGTAGACGTTGAAGTCACCAGTGCATTCGCATTGAACCAAGAACAGCAAGACAAACTCGCCAAGGTTCTCAGTGCACGACTCAACCGGGAAGTGCGCCTGCAAGTCGAGGAAGATTCATCCCTTATTGGGGGTGTCGTCATCCGCGCCGGCGACCTGGTTATCGATGGCTCGATTCGCGGCAAAATCGCGAAACTTGCCGAAGCATTGAAATCTTGAGTTTGAAGGGGCAGCAGAGCAATGCAGCAACTCAATCCTTCCGAAATAAGTGAAATTATCAAGGGCCGCATCGACAAGCTCGATGTGACCTCCCAAGCCCGTAACGAAGGCACTGTCGTCAGCGTATCTGACGGCATCGTGCGGATTCACGGTCTGGCCGACGTCATGTACGGCGAGATGATCGAGTTTCCGGGCGGTGTCTACGGTATGGCCCTCAACCTGGAGCAAGACTCCGTAGGTGCCGTTGTATTGGGTGCATACCAGTCTCTGGCTGAAGGCATGAGCGCCAAGTGCACTGGCCGCATCCTGGAAGTTCCGGTTGGTAAGGAACTGCTGGGTCGCGTAGTCGACGCACTGGGTAACCCTGTTGATGGCAAAGGTCCGCTGAACAACACCGAGACCGATGCGGTCGAGAAAGTTGCTCCAGGCGTGATCTGGCGTAAGTCGGTAGACCAGCCTGTACAGACTGGCTACAAGGCTGTCGATGCCATGATCCCTGTCGGCCGTGGCCAGCGTGAGCTGATCATCGGTGACCGTCAGATCGGTAAAACCGCTCTGGCGATCGACGCGATCATCAACCAGAAGAACAGCGGCATTTTCTGCGTCTACGTAGCGATCGGTCAGAAACAATCGACCATCGCCAACGTGGTTCGCAAGCTGGAAGAAAACGGCGCCCTGGCCAACACGATCATCGTGGCTGCCAGTGCTTCGGAATCTCCTGCGCTGCAATTCCTGGCACCGTACTCCGGTTGCACCATGGGCGAATACTTCCGCGACCGCGGTGAAGACGCGCTGATCGTTTATGACGATCTGTCCAAGCAAGCAGTGGCTTACCGCCAGATTTCCCTGCTGCTGCGCCGTCCACCAGGCCGTGAAGCTTACCCAGGCGACGTGTTCTATCTCCACTCCCGTCTGCTGGAGCGCGCATCCCGCGTTTCGGAAGAGTACGTAGAGAAGTTCACCAACGGCGCAGTGACCGGCAAAACCGGTTCCCTGACCGCACTGCCGATCATCGAAACCCAGGCTGGCGACGTTTCCGCGTTCGTTCCGACCAACGTGATTTCCATCACCGACGGTCAGATCTTCCTGGAATCGGCCATGTTCAACTCGGGCATTCGTCCTGCAGTGAACGCCGGTGTTTCGGTATCCCGTGTGGGTGGTGCCGCTCAGACCAAGATCATCAAGAAGCTCTCCGGTGGTATTCGTACCGCTCTGGCTCAGTACCGTGAACTGGCGGCATTCGCCCAGTTCGCTTCTGACCTGGACGAAGCGACCCGTAAGCAACTTGAGCATGGTCAGCGCGTTACCGAGCTGATGAAGCAGAAGCAATACGCGCCAATGTCGATCGCCGACATGTCGCTGTCGCTGTATGCCGCTGAGCGTGGGTTCCTGACTGACGTTGAAATCGCCAAAGTCGGCAGCTTCGAGCAAGCGCTGATTGCTTACTTCAACCGCGATCACGCCGAATTGATGGCGAAGATCAACGTGAAGGGTGACTTCAATGACGAAATCGATGGCGGTATGAAAGCCGGTATCGAGAAGTTCAAGGCCACCCAAACCTGGTAAGCCGCAGCGGGGGCCGGAAGGCTCCCGCTTGCTAACCTGATAGGTGTTACATGGCAGGCGCAAAAGAGATTCGCAGTAAGATTGCGAGCATCAAAAGCACGCAAAAAATTACCAGCGCCATGGAAAAAGTGGCGGTCAGCAAAATGCGCAAGGCACAAATGCGCATGGCTGCTAGCCGTCCTTATGCGGAGCGTATCCGCCAGGTAATTGGGCATCTGGCCAACGCCAACCCGGAATACCGCCATCCGTTCATGATCGACCGCGAAGTCAAGCGCGTCGGTTATGTCGTGGTGAGCAGTGACCGTGGTCTGTGCGGCGGCTTGAACACCAACCTGTTCAAGGCCCTGGTCAAGGACATGGCGGTAAACCGCGAAAACGGCGTCGAGATTGATCTGTGTGTGATTGGTAGCAAGGGTGCGGCTTTCTTCCGCAACTTCGGCGGTAACGTCGTTGCAGCTATCAGCCACCTGGGTGAAGAGCCGTCGATCAATGATCTGATCGGCAGCGTCAAGGTGATGCTGGACGCTTATCTGGACGGTCGTATTGACCGCTTGTCCGTGGTGTCCAACAAGTTCGTCAACACCATGACGCAGCAGCCTACCGTGGAGCAATTGGTTCCGCTGGTGGCAACCCCGGATCAAGAACTCAAGCACCACTGGGACTATCTCTACGAACCGGACGCCAAAGAGCTGCTTGACGGCCTGATGGTGCGTTACGTGGAGTCGCAGGTGTACCAGGCGGTGATCGAGAACAATGCGGCTGAACAAGCTGCGCGGATGATCGCGATGAAGAACGCTACCGACAACGCCGGTGATTTGATCAGCGATTTGCAGCTGGTCTACAACAAGGCGCGTCAGGCTGCGATCACCCAAGAGATCTCGGAAATCGTCGGCGGCGCTGCCGCGGTTTAACGGTTCAAATATTCAGAGGATCCAGCTATGAGTAGCGGACGTATCGTTCAAATCATCGGCGCCGTTATCGACGTGGAATTTCCACGCGACAGCGTACCGAGCATCTACAACGCGCTGAAAGTACAAGGCGCGGAAACTACCCTGGAAGTTCAGCAGCAGCTGGGCGACGGCGTAGTTCGCACCATTGCGATGGGTTCCACCGAAGGCTTGAAGCGCGGTCTGGACGTTATCGACTCCGGCGCTGCCATCTCCGTACCAGTCGGTAAAGCGACCCTGGGCCGGATCATGGACGTATTGGGCAACCCGATTGACGAAGCTGGCCCGATCGACACCGAAGAGCGCTGGGGCATTCACCGTCCTGCGCCATCCTTCGCTGAACAAGCGGGCGGCAACGACCTGCTGGAAACCGGTATCAAGGTTATCGACCTGGTTTGCCCGTTCGCCAAGGGTGGTAAAGTCGGTCTGTTCGGTGGTGCCGGTGTAGGCAAGACCGTAAACATGATGGAACTGATCCGTAACATCGCCATCGAGCACAGCGGTTATTCCGTGTTCGCCGGTGTGGGTGAGCGTACTCGTGAGGGTAACGACTTCTACCACGAGATGAAGGACTCCAACGTTCTGGACAAAGTGGCACTGGTTTACGGTCAGATGAACGAGCCGCCGGGAAACCGTCTGCGCGTAGCCCTGACCGGCCTGACCATGGCCGAGAAGTTCCGTGACGAAGGTAACGACGTTCTGCTGTTCGTCGACAACATCTATCGTTACACCCTGGCCGGTACCGAAGTATCCGCACTGCTGGGCCGTATGCCTTCGGCAGTAGGTTACCAGCCGACCCTGGCTGAAGAGATGGGCGTGCTGCAAGAGCGCATCACTTCGACCAAGCAAGGTTCGATTACTTCGATCCAGGCCGTATACGTACCAGCGGACGACTTGACTGACCCGTCGCCAGCGACCACGTTTGCCCACTTGGACGCCACCGTCGTTCTGTCCCGTGACATCGCTTCCCTGGGTATCTACCCAGCGGTAGACCCACTGGACTCGACTTCGCGTCAGCTGGACCCTAACGTGATCGGCAACGACCACTACGAGACTGCTCGTGGTGTTCAGTACGTGCTGCAACGTTACAAAGAACTGAAGGACATCATTGCGATCCTGGGTATGGATGAGCTGTCGGAAGCCGACAAGCAGTTGGTAAACCGTGCTCGTAAAATCCAGCGTTTCTTGTCGCAGCCGTTCTTCGTGGCTGAAGTCTTCACCGGTGCTTCGGGTAAATACGTTTCCCTGAAAGACACCATTGCTGGCTTCAAAGGCATCCTCAACGGTGACTACGACCACCTGCCAGAACAAGCGTTCTACATGGTTGGCGGCATCGAAGAAGCGATCGAGAAAGCCAAGAAACTGTAATCCCGGCGCCCGGCAACGGGCGCTAATTTAGGTTGAGGCAATCAGATGGCTATGACAGTCCATTGCGATATCGTCAGCGCGGAAGGAGAAATCTTTTCCGGTCTGGTCGAGATGGTGGTTGCGCACGGTGCACTGGGTGATCTTGGTATCGCCCTGGGTCACGCGCCGCTCATCACCAATCTCAAGCCGGGTCCGATCCGCCTGATCAAGCAGGGCGGGGAAGAGGAGGTGTATTACATCTCCGGTGGTTTCCTCGAGGTTCAGCCGAACATGGTCAAGGTTCTTGCCGACACCGTGCAACGTGCTGCCGACCTGGACGAAGCCTCCGCTCAGGAAGCCGTTAAGGCTGCCGAGAAGGCCTTGCATGAGCGGGGCGCGGAATTCGATTACGGTTCTGCTGCCGCACGTCTGGCCGAGGCTGCAGCTCAGCTGCGCACCGTCCAGCAGATCCGCAAGAAGTTCGGCCATTAAGGCCAGCTTGTTGTGCGATTGATTAAAAAGGGTAGCCTCGGCTACCCTTTTTTCTTTTCCGACTTTCATCACTATGGTCGCAGCCGCTGACCACCCAGGATTGGTAGCCAGTCATGTCTCTTGAAATCGTTATTCTCGCTGCTGGTCAAGGTACGCGCATGCGTTCGGCCTTGCCGAAAGTCTTGCACCCGATTGCCGGCAATTCGATGCTCGGCCATGTTATCCACAGCGCCCGGCAACTCGATCCACAGCGCATCCATGTGGTAATCGGTCATGGTGCCGAGGCAGTACGTGAACGCCTGGCCGCCGACGATCTGAATTTCGTCCTTCAGGACAAACAGCTGGGCACCGGTCATGCCGTGGCCCAAGCGATTCCATTCATCGAAGCCGATACCGTGCTGGTTCTTTACGGTGATGTGCCGTTGATTGAAGTCGAAACTCTGCAACGCTTGCTCAAACTGGTAGTGCCAGGGCAAATGGGCTTGCTAACCGTCGAGCTGGACGATCCAGCCGGTTACGGCCGAATCGTTCGTGATGCTGACGGTAAGGTCTCTGCCATCGTTGAGCACAAGGACGCCAACGAATCTCAGCGCGCTATCAAAGAAGGCAACACCGGTATCCTCGCGATGCCTTCGGACCGCCTGGCTGATTGGACCGGTCGTCTGTCGAACAACAACGTTCAGGGTGAGTACTACCTGACGGACGTGATCGAAATGGCAGTGAACGACGGTCTGGTCGTCGCCACCGAACAACCCCACGACGCCATGGAAGTGCAGGGCGCCAACGACCGCAAGCAGCTTTCCGAGCTTGAGCGTCACTATCAGTTGCGCGCCGGTCGCCGCTTGATGGCCCAGGGCGTAACCCTGCGCGACCCCGCACGTTTTGACGTACGCGGTGAAGTAACCGTTGGCCGTGACGTGCTGATCGATATCAACGTGATTCTCGAAGGCAAGGTTGTCATCGAAGATGACGTGGTGATCGGCCCGAACTGTGTGATCAAGGACAGCACCCTGCGAGAAGGCGTGGTGATCAAGGCGAACAGCCATATCGAAGGCGCGATTCTCGGTGAAGGCAGCGATGCCGGGCCGTTTGCGCGTTTGCGTCCAGGTACGGTGCTGGAAGCACGGGCGCATGTGGGTAACTTTGTCGAACTGAAAAACGCGCATTTGGGTGAAGGCGCCAAGGCCGGCCATCTGACGTATCTGGGCGATGCCGAAATCGGTGCACGCACCAACATCGGCGCCGGCACCATCACGTGCAACTACGATGGCGCCAACAAGTGGAAAACGGTGTTGGGCGAAGATGTTTTCATTGGTTCCAACAACTCGTTGGTAGCGCCTGTGGATATCCTCGACGGTGCGACGACCGCAGCGGGTTCGACCATTACCTCCACTGTGGATAAATCCCAGTTGGCGGTGGGGCGCGCACGCCAGAAGAACATCGATGGCTGGAAGCGGCCGGAGAAGGTCAAAAAAAGCTGAGTTATCCACATATCGATGATGAGCTGAAGTTACGCACAGGCAGAACCATCGTATTCGCGGGCAAGCCCGCTCCCACAGGGTTATCAATATACCTTGGGGGAGTGGCCTTGCCCGCGAAGCGTTTATCCACAGAACTTTTTATCGCCTCGCGCTTGACGAAGTTTCACTGATAGGTTTTGATTGCTTACGTTATCTTTCGGATCGAAACTTAATCAACCATGTCGAAGCGCAATACACCTCAACGCCGCCACAACATCCTGGCCTTGCTCAACGAGCAAGGCGAAGTCAGTGTGGACGAACTGGCCAAGCGCTTCGAAACCTCTGAAGTTACGATTCGCAAGGATTTGGCCGCACTTGAAAGCAACGGTTTGCTGCTACGTCGTTATGGCGGTGCGATCACTATGCCCCAGGAACTGGTGGCCGATCTCAGTCAGCCTGTCTCCAAATACAAGCAAGCCATCGCCCGTGCTGCAGTGACGCGGATTCGCGAACACGCGCGCATCATCATCGACAGCGGCAGCACCACCGCAGCGATGATCCCGGAACTCGGCCAACAACCGGGTCTGGTGGTGATGACCAATTCCCTGCATGTCGCCAATGCCCTGAGCGAGCTCGAGCATGAGCCGGTGCTGCTGATGACCGGAGGCACCTGGGACCCGCACTCTGAGTCCTTTCAAGGGCAGGTTGCCGAGCAGGTACTACGCTCTTACGACTTCGACCAATTGTTCATCGGTGCCGATGGCATCGATCTGGTGCGTGGCACGACGACCTTCAATGAGTTGCTGGGATTGAGCCGGGTCATGGCCGAAGTGGCGCGCGAAGTGGTGGTGATGGTGGAAGCCGACAAGATCGGTCGCAAGATTCCCAACCTGGAACTGCCCTGGAGCAGTGTCCATACCCTAATTACCGATGATCGCCTGCCGGCTGAGGCACGGGATCAGATTCAGGCCCGCGGTATCACTTTGATTTGCGCGGCCGTCAGTCAGGAGAAATAGCATGTGTGGAATTGTTGGCGCAGTCGCAGAACGTAACATCACTGCCATCCTGGTCGAAGGCCTCAAGCGTCTTGAGTACCGCGGGTATGACAGTGCCGGGGTCGCGGTTTACACCAATGACGAAAAACTCCAGCGCCTGCGTCGTCCGGGCAAGGTCAGCGAGTTGGAGCAAGCCCTGAATGAAGAAGCCCTGGCCGGCCGCTTGGGTATCGCCCATACCCGTTGGGCGACGCACGGTGCTCCGAGCGAGCGAAACGCGCATCCGCATTTTTCCGGTGATCTGGCGGTGGTGCACAACGGCATCATCGAAAACCACGAAGCGCTACGCGAGCAGCTCAAAGCCCTGGGCCACGTCTTTACGTCGGACACCGACACTGAAGTCATCGCCCATTTGCTGAACCACAAACTCAAGGAATTGCGTGATCTGACCGTTGCCCTCAAGGCGACAGTCAAAGAACTGCATGGTGCTTACGGCTTGGCGGTGATCAGCGCCCAGCAACCGGATCGCCTGGTGGCGGCCCGTAGCGGTAGCCCGCTGGTGATCGGTCTGGGCCTGGGTGAAAACTTCCTGGCCTCCGACCAGCTGGCCCTGCGTCAAGTCACCGACCGTTTCATGTACCTGGAAGAAGGCGATATCGCGGAAATTCGTCGCGACAGCGTGCAGATCTGGGACGTTAACGGCCAGGCTGTCGAGCGCGAAGCCGTGCAATACCGCGATGGCGCCGAAGCTGCGGAGAAAGGCGAGTTCCGCCATTTCATGCTCAAGGAGATCCACGAACAACCGTCCGTGGTGCAGCGCACCCTGGAAGGTCGCATCAGCCAGAACCAAGTATTGGTGCAGGCATTCGGTCCACAGGCGGCCGAGCTGTTCGCCAAAGTGCGCAACGTGCAGATCGTCGCTTGCGGCACCAGCTATCACGCCGGCATGGTCGCCCGTTACTGGCTCGAAGAACTGGCCGGTATCCCTTGTCAGGTCGAAGTCGCCAGCGAGTTCCGCTACCGCAAGGTCGTGGTGCAACCTGACACCCTGTTCGTCACCATTTCCCAGTCCGGCGAAACCGCCGACACCCTGGCCGCTCTGCGTAACGCCAAGGAACTGGGCTTTCTCGCCAGTTTGGCCATCTGCAACGTTGGCATCAGCTCCCTTGTGCGTGAGTCCGATCTGACGCTGCTGACCCAGGCCGGTCGCGAAATCGGCGTGGCATCGACCAAAGCGTTCACCACCCAACTGGTTGGCTTGCTGCTGCTGACCCTGTCCCTGGGTCAGGTAAGCGGTACCTTGGCCGACGGCGTTGAAGCCAGGCTGGTCGAAGAACTGCGTCGCCTGCCAACCCGTTTGGGCGAGGCGCTGGCAATGGACAGCACCGTGGAGAAAATCGCCGAGCTGTTCGCCGAGAAGAACCACACGCTGTTCCTCGGCCGTGGCGCGCAATTCCCGGTGGCGATGGAAGGGGCACTCAAGCTCAAGGAAATCTCCTACATCCACGCCGAAGCCTACCCGGCCGGCGAGTTGAAACATGGTCCGTTGGCGCTTGTGGATAACGACATGCCCGTGGTGACCGTGGCGCCAAACAACGAGCTGCTGGAGAAACTGAAGTCCAACCTTCAGGAAGTCCGTGCCCGTGGTGGCGAGCTGATCGTCTTCGCCGACGAGAAGGCCGGCATGACCAATGGTGAAGGCACGCACGTCGTGCAGATGCCGCACATCCACGACATCCTTTCGCCGATCCTCTACACCATCCCGTTGCAACTGCTGTCTTACTACGTGGCCGTTCTGAAGGGCACTGACGTTGACCAGCCGCGCAACCTGGCGAAGTCGGTGACGGTGGAATAAGTTATCCACAGCCGGTAAAACCTTAAGCGGTTCTTGAGTTAGTGAGAAATCTGTGGCGAGGGAGCTTGCTCCCGTTTGAGTGCGCAGCACTCACAAAAATCACGTTGGTTACCAGATTTTTTGGGGCTGCTGCGCAGCCCAACGCGAGCAAGCTCGCTCGCCACAGGGATTGGTAAGGCTCAGGATCCGCGTAAGTGAACAGCATTCCCCCGACTTCGGGTTTTTTTTCAGTCCGTCAATCGCCGACCCCGTAGTGGCTGTTGGGCCAGCACACCGCTGTTGACATTGACGCTGCGTTCCCACGTCAGGCCATCTGCCGTAAAGGTGCAATGGACCGTGTCGCGGAAGGCGCTGGCGAGGTAGATCCATTGCATCTCCAGTGTCTTGCCATCGAGCCAGCGTGCGCCGGCGATGACGGCTTCGTCCTTGAAGGCGTAGCCATGGTGCAGTTCACTGCCTGGCATGTCCGTGGTCCCCTGATGCCAGCAATCCAGTCCCGCAACAATGCGATGAACCCCCGAGTTATCGGTCAGGTACACGGTCAGCGCATCGGTTTCAAAGGTAAAACTGAGCCGAGCGACGCCCAGGTCGTTGGTCTCCATATCGAAAGTGGTGGAAACGGCGAAAGGGGAAGTGGCTGCGGATTCGAATGCGGGTACCTGGCGCATCGTATCCAGACGTTGCATCAGGCGGGTGTCCGCTTCAGTCGTCGATTGCGGGGTGTCGAGGAAGGCCGCCGGAAAGTGACGTTCGATATGCGGGATGATCTGTGCCGAGTTCTTCATGGCGCCGACCAGCGCCAGCGTTGCACCATCGCCCGGAAAGACAATCGCCATTTGTACGAAAACGCCAACCGCGCAGTAGGCCCCTTGTGGTTTGATCGCCCAGTGATACCCGTACTTGCTGTTGGAACCGCCTTGCGGGCGAGTCGCGGCCTGGACCCATTTGCTCGACAGAATACGTTTGCCTTCCCACAGGCCATCCTGAGCATGGAGGATGCCGAGCTTGAGCATGGACGCCGGCGTAGCGGTCAGGCCATTGCCGCCCGGGTTGATTCCGTCAGGTCCGATGGCCCAGTGCTCGTCCGTAATGCCTAGCGGTTCGAACAGGCGTGGACGCAGATAATCATGCATGGTCTGGCCCGTTACCTTGGTCACGATCGCCGACAGCATGTAGCTGGCAGCGCTGGTGTAGACATAGTGTCCACCAGGCTCATGGACCAGCGGAATCTTGAAAAACTCGGTGATCCAGCTGCTGTCGATTGAGCGCCAGACCGATCCCGATGTGTTGGATTGATGGCCGGTGCGCATTGTCAGCAAATGCTCGACGGTCATGCTCGGCAAACGCGGATCGACGTGCGCCGGCAGGTGTTCCGGGAAGAAAGACATCACCGTATCGCTGAGGTGCAGCAGACCTTCGTCATGCAGGAAACCGATGGCGCACGCCGTGAAGCTTTTCGCTACCGAATGCAGGACACGCGGGCGATCCGGGGTGTAGGGCCACTTCCAGCCTTCGACGGCGACTTTGCCATGGCGGTGCAGGATCAGCCCGTGCAAGTCCAGGCCAGCGCTCTCGACCTCATCGAGAAAGGCAATGATGCGATCAGGCGCGATGCCTGCCTCACTGGCCGTCGAGCGGTGCAGTCCGTCATGACTTGTTGAAAAAGAGGGGACGGACGACAAGGAAGGGTGCGCAGGCATGAAAGGCAGGTCTCTTGTGACGTGAACGGAAGTGATCGAAGGGGGAAACGTGGTCTCAGCCTTTGGGTCGATGGACCAGGCGCGAGTAGGAAATCAGCATACTGGTCAATTCCTGCGTGACCTGGGTGAACGGTGAAGATCGACGGCTGATCAGGCACACATCGCGCGAAGCCAGCGGTTCCCGGATCGGGATAGTGATCAATGACGAGGAGAACAGCTTCATGCCGGGCAGCATGCGCGGTTCGATGGTCAGGTAGTCTGACTCTGACACGATGTGCAGGATTTCCAGCAATGAGTCGGCCGTGATCGCGATCTTCGGCGGTGCCAGTCCTTGAGCCCTGAACAACTCGATCAACCGGTTCTCTGCACCGCCCACCACGCCGGCGGGCCTTACGCTGATCCATTGACAGTCAGTCAACTCGCGCACTGAACGGGCGTGTGCTTGTGGATGCCCTTTGCGTGCGATGATGCTGGCATCGGAGCTGTAGAGCCGCTCGATGTTCAGGTCGATGTCGGTGACGTTGGGCGCCAGGGGGCACATGACGAAGTCGAGTCGGCCATCGCGAATCTTCTCGATCAACATCTTTGTCGAGCCGCTGGCGACGTGAACCTGCACCTTGGGGAATTTGCGCGTGAAGCTGCTGAAAACCGGCATCAGCAGTTCGGCCAGGGGTTCTGCGGTGACACCCAGTGCGATTTGCCCTTCGGGTTCGCCCTTCCATTGCTGGATGTCTTGCAACGCACGATCGCAATCCATGGTGATCGAACGCGCCCGGGTCAGAAAACTTTCGCCCGCTGGCGTCAGGTTGATGCCCTGGTTGGAGCGCGCCAGCAGGACGACGCCCAACTCTTTTTCGAGGCTTTGGATCGATTGGGTCAGGGTACTCTGCGCAACACCCAATTGCCGGGCCGCCGAACGAAAGCTGCCTTTCTCGACGACCGAGCAAAAGGCACGAAGATGAACCAGCGTCATGGGAGGTAACCTCAGGGAACACGGCAAGGCATGATCGATTTGACCGAAGCTTATCCGAACAAATGCCCGTAAATGCTATCGATTCAAGTGATCATGATCGGACAAAGTGATTTATGAAAGTTAGGCAATACCGCGCAAACCCCCGGTTGGCGGGCCGTTGATTCGCATTGGCGATGAATGGTCAGTGGGGTGAGCGGAAATACCGAACATGATCATCCCATACGTTCTTCTCAATGCGCTTGCCACCCCCCTAAGATCGGCCCCATCACCTTGGATCACTTCGGACCGGTTCATCGCTTCGCGGCAATCAATCCCAAAACACAAACCCAAAACAACAATGACATCGGATGTAAAACCTCCCTCAGGCGTGTGCCCGGCGGAGCTGTAAAACAAGAAAAATCATCATGTGCCCGGCCGTGCCTTCGTCTTGAGGTCCTGCCAACGTCCGGGCCGACAGCTAAAGGTTCTTGATATGAACAAAGCTTTTCTTCTGGCCGGCGGCCTCTCGGCCGTCATGACCGCCCACGCCTGGGCGGACAACACCCTGACCGTGGCCTTGAACGCAGACATTCGCAGCACTGAGCCGGGTGTTAACCGTGACACCAACTCGGATGCGGTGATCCTGCATTTGACCGAAGGACTGGTGGCTTTTCGCGAGGACGCCAGCGTCGGTCCGCTGCTGGCCAAGGAAGTGCAGGTTTCCGAAGATGGCCTGCGCTACACCTTCCACCTTCGCGACGGTGTGAAGTTTCAGAATGGCGCGTCTCTGACATCCGCTGAAGTGCTGTGGAGCTGGCGTCGTTATCTTGATCCGAAAACCCAATGGCGTTGTCTGGGCGCGTTTGATGGCAGCGGTGGGACCAAAGTGGTCGATATCTCGGCCCCGGATCCGCTGACTGTGGTGTTCACGCTCGATAAGCCCAGCGGACTTTTCCTGGCCAGCACGGCGCTGCCGGAATGCGGTGGCAGCGGCATCGTGCACCCTGATTCTGTGGTGGATGGCGCCTGGAAAGCCCCGATCGGCACCGGGCCGTTTAAGCTGGGCGAATGGAAGGCCGCACAGTCGATCGAGCTGCTGCGCTTCGCGGATTACACACCGCGCGCAGAAGCCGCTCCCGATGGCTACACCGGCAACAAATCGACGACGCTTGATCGCATCAAACTCATGATCATCCCGGACCCGGCGGCCGCCAAGGCGGCGTTGCTGTCGAAAAACGTCGACATGCTGGTGGATGTCACACCGCTGGATGCCAACGAATTGGCAGCGATCCCGAAGGTGAAGGTTTCGTCCAGTGGCACCATGTCGATCAGTGCCCTGTTGTTCCAGACCCGTGACCCACTTTTGCAGGATGTGCGCTTGCGCGAGGCAATTGCCTACTCGCTGGACACCTCGCAAATCGTCGCTGCCTTGACCGACAACCGCTCCAAGGCCAACGCCTCGATGGTTGCAGTGGGCAGCAAATATCATCAGGCGGTTGAAGACAAGGGTTATGGCTATGACCCGGTCAAGGCCCGTCGTCTGCTCGCCGAGGCCGGTTATAAAGGCCAGCCGATCAAACTCCTGGTGAACAAACGCTACCCTTCGATCTTCGACATGGGCGTGTTCACGCAAGCCATGGCCAAGGAAAGCGGCATCAATCTGGTGCTGGAAACCCTGGAGTGGGGGACTCAGCTGGAGCGCTATCAGACCGGTAACTACCAGATGATGGCGTTTCCTTACTCCGAACGACTGGACCCGGCATTGAGTTTCGATTCAGTCACCGGCGACAAAGACAAGGAGCCGCGCAAGGTCTGGGACAACCCGCAGGCCCGGGAATGGCTGTCGGAAGCCATGCGTGAATCCGATCCGGCCAAGCGTCAGGTGCTGTTCGATAAATTGCATCAACAGATGATCAAGGATGTGCCGCTGATCGTGATGTACAACGGCAACTCGATCTCGGCGCACCGTGATTACGTGCAGGGGCTTCGTCCGTGGCCAGTCTCCAAGCCACGTCTGTGGACCGTTGATCTGCAAGCCGGGAGACCCTGATCATGATGCGTTTCATTGTGCAGCGGCTGGCCATGTCATTGCCGACGCTGCTGCTGATCTCGTTGATGGTGTTTGCCATCATCCGGATGGTGCCGGGTGATCCGGCGCTGCTGATGCTCGGCGACATGGCCGACGCCCAGAGCCTGGCCGCGACCCGCGAAGCGTTGGGTCTGGATCAGCCATTGGTTATGCAGTTCGTGATCTGGCTCAAGGCTGTGCTCAGCGGTGATCTGGGCTTCTCGATCACCACCAATCAGGCCGTGCTGCCGTTACTCCTGGACCGCTTCAGCGTGAGCGCCAGCATCGTTCTGGTGTCGGTGCTGTTCGCTGCGTTGATCGCTGTGCCATTGGGCCTGTTGGCGGCGTGGAAACAGAACAGCGGGATGGATTTCGGTGTGGTGGCTGGTGCGACATTGCTGCTGTCGATACCGAGTTTCTGGTTGGGACTTTTGCTGTTGTACGGCTTCGGTATCAAGCTGGGCTGGCTGCCGGTGGTGGGGTATGTCGCTTTCAATGAGGACCCGTGGCAGGCACTCAGCTACATCGTTTTGCCCATCGTCACGTTGACCCTGGTCGAACTCGGCGCCATCACCCGCATGGCACGCGCCAGCGCTGTCGAAGTGCTGCGCCTGGAGTACATCACCCACGCCCGGGCCAAGGGCCTTTCCGAGCGGGCGGTGTTGTGGCGGCACGCACTGCGTAATGCCTTCGCTCCGACGTTGACGCTGATCGGTCTGATTCTCGGCAACCTGCTCGGCGGCATTGCGGTCCTGGAAACCGTGTTTACCCTGCCGGGCCTCGGCCGCCTGATGGTCGATTCGATTTATGCACGGGACTACCCGGTATTGCAGGGCTGCCTGCTGCTGGTGACCTTCGTCTACGTGCTCGTCAACTTGCTGGTCGATCTTCTTTATCCGCTCTTCGATCCCAGGGTCAAGCTATGAACAAGCCTGTTTCTCCTCCTCCCTACACCGTTCCCGTGCCGCCGGTGACTGTACCGCGCCGGCGTTCGCGAGGCCGGTTGCCATTGAATGGTTTGATCGGTGGCGGGTTGCTCGTTCTGTTGCTGGCCATGGCACTGGTGGGCCTGGTGTGGACACCGTCCGATCCCTTGGCGTTGAACCTGATGGCTCGCTTGCAGGCGCCCTCGATGCAGCACTGGCTGGGGACCGATGAGTATGGTCGTGACGTACTCAGCCGCTTGATGATCGGTGCGCACACCAGTCTCTGGATCAGTTGGTTGACGGTCAGTCTGGCGGTTATCGCCGGCACTTTCCTGGGGTTGCTGGCGGGGTTCATGCGCGGCTGGGTCGACCGGGTTCTGATGATGATCAACGACGCCCTGCTGGCATTCCCCGGCATCCTGCTGGCATTGGGATTGATGGCGATCATGGGTCCGAGCCTGTACGGCATCGTCCTGGCACTCAGCCTGGCGTATACGCCATCGGTGGTTCGCGTGGTGCGCGGCACCGTGCTGTCGTTGCGTGAAAAAGAGTTCGTCGAAGCCTCCCGCGTGATCGGCAACTCCGAGCTGTACACCATGCTGCGTCACATTGCGCCCAATTGCGTGGCACCGATCTGCGTGCTGGCCACCAGCATGTTCGGCTGGGCGATTCTCGCTGAAAGCTCCTTGAGTTTCCTCGGCCTGGGCGTACCGCCACCCGCCGCCACGTGGGGCAACATGCTCGCGGCGAGCCGCCCCTACATCGCCACCGCCAGCTGGCTCGGGATGTTCCCCGGCGTTTTGATTGCCCTGTCGTTGCTGGCCTTCAACCTTTCTGGCGATGCGCTGCGCGATCGTCTCGACCCGCGGATGAGGAAGTGATCATGGCGGCATCCGATATTTTGTTGGCAGTAGAAAACCTGAAGATTCGGGTCGGTCCGGAAGGCGCGTTGGCGGTCGACGACCTGAGCTTCACCATCGCCCCCGGTGAAATCGTTGCACTGGTCGGCGAGTCCGGCAGTGGCAAGACCATGGCGGCACGCGCGGCCATCGGTCTGCTGCCGCCGCCGCTGGAGCAGTGTGGTGGCGCGGTGCGTTTTCAGGGACGCGATCTCAATGCGTTGACACCCGAAGCGCTGCGGCAGATCCGTGGGGCTAAAATCGGCATGGTGTTCCAGGAACCGATGGTTTCCCTGAACCCGTCGCTGACCATCGGCCAGCAGATGGCCGAAGGCTTGCGCCTGCATACCGACCTGAGCGAAGAAGAAATCCGCCAGCGCTCCCTGAAGATGCTGGGCCACATCGGCATCGCCGATGCCGAGCGTTGTCTCGCCGCTTATCCCCACGAATTCTCCGGCGGCATGCGCCAGCGCATCATGTTGGCGTCGGTGATGTTGCTGCGACCGGCCTTGTTGATTGCCGACGAGCCGACCACCGCGCTCGATTGCCTGGCGCAATTGGATGTTCTCAAGTTGATGCTGGACCTGACCCGGGAAGAGGGTACGGCCATCCTGTTCATCAGCCATGACCTGTCGCTGGTGGCGCGTTATGCCCACAAAGTGGTGGTCATGCGCGATGGTCGAGCCGTGGAGCAGGGCAGTATCGAACGCATTTTGCTGGCGCCCGAGGCCGAGTACACCCGGCAGTTGCTGGAAGCCTTGCCCCGGCGCGGCGATCTGGTGCCGTTGCCGCCGAGCGAGCGTCCGCTGCTGGAGGTCGAAGGCGTCTGCATCGAACACCCGGGACCTCGCAGTTTCTGGGGGCGAAGCCAATACAAACGCGTCGTGCATTCGGCCAGCCTGAGTATCGCGCCGGGAGAAACCCTGGCCCTGGTCGGTGGCAGCGGTTCGGGCAAGACCACCCTCGGCCGTGCGGTGGTCGGCTTGGTCAATCCATGTGAAGGGGCGATTCGCTTCGAGGGCGTCGACATCCTCAAGGCGGGCAACCGTGAGCATCGTCTGCAGTGCCAGATGATTTTCCAGGACCCTTTTTCGTCACTCGATCCACGGATGAAAATCGGCGAAATCCTCGCCGAGCCGCTGCGTCACGAGCACAGTCTGAACGCGGAACAACGGCGTGAGCGTGTGCGCAAAACCTTGATCGACGTTGGTCTGGCGGATCATTTTGTCGACCGCTTCCCGCATCAACTGTCGGGTGGTCAGCGCCAACGTGTCGCCATCGGTCGTGCGCTGGTGCGTCATCCACGCCTGGTGATCGCCGACGAACCGATTTCGGCACTGGACATGACCATCCAGAAACAGATTCTCGAGTTGTTCGAGCGCTTGCAGGCGCAATACGGCTTTGCCTGTCTGTTCATCTCCCATGACCTGGCGGCCGTGGAGCGTATTGCCCATCGCGTCGCGGTCATGAGCCAGGGCAAGGTGGTCGAGATGGGCGCGCGCGATGAGATCTTTGATCGTCCGCAACACCCTTACACCCAAAAGCTGTTGGCCGCGGCCAGCCCGCTGGAAAAACTTGAAGGCGGTGGTTATCGCATACGACCCAGCCCCGTCCCCGCAGTGATTCAAGCCGTGAACTAACCAGACAAAAGCGACACCGACGCGCAAATCGATGATTTGCGCGAACGGCGAAGCCATGCCTGAAAAAAACAAAAAAACATTCCCTCAACCATTGATCTGCCAGGAGCCAACAACATGAAAAAAAAATCCCTGACTCAATTAATGACCGGCCTGAGCGTCGTCGGCACGGGCTGCATTCCGGGCATGGCCCAGGCGGAGTTCTTCAAGGACAGCAGTGCAACGCTGGACACAAAGAACTATTACTTCAACCGTGATTACCGCGAAGAGTCGACGCAGTCCAAGCGCGAAGAGTGGGCCCAGGGTTTTACCCTGGACGTGAAGTCCGGCTTCACCGAGGGCGTCGTGGGTTTTGGTGTGGACACCGTTGGCATGCTGGGGATCAAGCTCGACTCCAGCCCCGATCGTTCCGGTACGGGCCTGCTGAACCGCGGCAGCGACAAGCGCGCCTACGATGAGTATTCCAAGCTGGGTGTGACCGGCAAGGCGCGTCTGGCCAAGAGTGAGCTGCGTGTCGGCTATCTGGTGCCGAATTTGCCGACGCTGCAGCCCAACACCAGTCGACTGTTCCCACAGTCGTTCAGTGGCGCTCAACTCATTTCCAGTGACATCAAGGATCTGACGCTGAGCCTGGGTCAGCTCGATCAGGCCAAGGACCGTGATTCGACCGACTACGAAGACATGCGTCTGACAGCGCAGAACAAAGCCTACAAAAGTACGGCGGCCAGCGATCAGTTTCGTTTCGCTGGCGGCGACTACAAGCTCACGCCCAATACTGTTCTGAGCTATCACTACGCGCAGCTGGAAAACCTCTATGGCCAGCAGTATGTCGGCTTGAAAAACAGCTTCGCCCTCGGTGCAGGCACGCTGAAAACCGACATTCGTTATTTCGATGCCGATAAGGACGGGTCCGGGCTGGCCGGCAAGGTCGACAACCGTGCCCTGAGTACGCGACTGACCTGGAACTGGAATGGACACAGCATCGGCGGCGGCTATCAGAAGCAAATGGGCAGCACGCCGTTTACCTATGTCGATGGCTCGGTCACGTACCTCTTCACCGAATACCAGTTGGGTAACTTTTCGCAAACCAATGAGCGCGCCTGGCATGCGCGCTATGACTACGACTTCGCTGCGCTGGGTGTGCCGGGACTGACCTTCTCCACGCGCTACGCCAAAGGCGACCAGGCCGAAATCATCGGCTTCGACGGCGAAGGCCGCGAGTGGGAACGCGATTTCGATATCACTTACGCGCTTCAGAGCGGGCCCTTGAAAGGTGTCTCGGTGCGCTGGCGCAACGCGCAAAACAAAGGCAATTACTACAACGACACCAACGAAAACCGCCTCATCATCGGTTACACCCTGGCGCTCTGGTAGTCGTTGCGGGGGACGCCGTCAGCAGGGTTTCAAACCCGGCTGACGGCAGTGATGAACGAATTTTCTTCGCCTGATCGATTTACCCGATCGGGATAGCCGGGACCGCCCTTATGGCGGTCCAGAGCCTCTCTTTATGATTCACCCAGTGGCCGTCCTACTTTGAATTCGAGAGTTTTACCCTATGGAACATCGCGAACACGTATTGCTTCAGGCGACACATGGCAGCCGCAGGCACATCGACAGCGAGCATTACGGACCGACCGGACAGGGCCGCAAGATCTACATCCAGGCGGCTCTGCACGCGGATGAAATTCCCGCCATGCTGGTGGCGACGATGCTGCGTCGACACCTGGTCGCCCTGGAAAAGGCCAACCGCCTGAAGGACGAAATCGTTCTGGTGGCCGTGGCCAATCCGGCGGGCTTGAGCCAGTACGTCATGGGCGCCTTGAGCGGACGTTTCGAGTTGGGCAGTGGTCGTAACTACAACCGCAGTTTCCCGGTTTACCACCAAGAGATTGCACAAAAAATCGAGGGTGGACTCAGTCAGGACATCCAGAGCAATCGCGCGCTGATCCGTTCGGCGTGGAGCGAGTGCCTCACGGCCTGGGACCCTGTGGATGAATACGCGTCATTGCAACGCACCTTGATGTTGCTGGCCCACGACGCAGACGTGGTACTCGATCTGCATTGTTCCCGCGAAGCGGCCATGCATCTGTACACCGGCGAAGAGATCTGGAGCGAAGTCGAGCCGCTCTCGCGATACCTGGGCGCACAGGTGTCGTTGCTGGCCAATGACTCGCAAGGTTACTCCTTCGATGAAGCGCTGTGCCTGCTGTGGACAAACCTGCAAGCCCGGTTCGGTGAAGCGTTCCCGATACCCAACGGTACGGTTGCGGTGACGATCGAGCACCGTGGGCAGCGCGACGTGTCCTATGAAGTGGCCGAACAGGACGCCGCCGCGATTATCGAGTACTTGATCCATCGCGGTGCCATCGAGGGCATTCCATCGCCGCAGCCACCGTTACTCAATCCGGCCACACCGCTGTCCGGCAGTGAGCAGTTCTATGCCCGCTCCGCCGGCATTCTCGTACATCGCGTCCCGGTCGGCAGCCATGTCGAGGCAGGCCAGGCGCTGTTCGACATTGTCGACCCCACGACGGGCGAAACCACCACGCTCAGCAGCCACAACAGCGGTGTGCTCTACATGCGCCGTGAAATCCGCTACGTCAGACCCGGTGATCCGCTGGGACGGGTTTCCGGCCCGGTGCCGATCCGCACCGGCAAGCTTCTGGGTGCCTGAGGGCACTGCCTCCGAATTCAATGTTTCAGGAAGTTGATGATGAACTCTGTAGATACGATCGAGCTGGAAAACCGCTTCTGCGCTCATAACTATTCACCACTGCCTGTGGTGCTGGTCAAAGGGGAAGGGGTGTGGGCAACCGATGAAGCGGGTAAGCGCTACCTGGACATGATGTCGGCGTATTCCGCGGTCAGCCACGGCCATGTTCATCCACGGATTCGCCAGGCGGCGGTGGCTCAGATCGACAAGATCAGTGTGGTGTCCCGGGCTTTCTACAGCCAGCCGCTGGGTGCCTTTCTGGAAGCACTTTGCCGGGTCACCGGGTTTGCTGGCGCATTGCCGATGAACAGTGGTGCCGAGGCCGTCGAGACGGCGATCAAGGCCGCACGGCGTTGGGGTTATCGGGTGAAGGGGATTGAGGCGAACCGCGCTGAAATCGTCGTCGCGGACAACAATTTCCACGGGCGTACGTCCACCATTGTCGGCTTCTCTTCCGAACCTTCCTACAAGGCTGACTTTGGTCCGTTTTGCGACGGCTTCAAACAGGCACGTTTTGGCGACATCGCCAGTTTTCGCGAGGCCATCAACGAGCACACCTGTGCGGTGCTGATCGAGCCGATTCAGGGCGAGGCGGGTATCCGTGTTCCTCCGGCAGGCTTCCTGCGCGAATTGCGCAAGCTGTGTGACGAGACCAATACCTTGCTGATCCTCGACGAGATTCAATCCGGGCTTGGACGCACCGGGAAATGGTTCGCCTTCGAACACGAAGAGATTCGTCCTGACGCCTTGATTCTCGGTAAGGCTTTGGGTGGCGGGATCATGCCGGTGTCGGCATTTGTAGCCGGGCGGGAGATCCTCGATCAGTTTGATCCCGGCAGCCACGGTTCGACGTTCGGTGGCAATCCGCTGGCTGCGGCCATTGGTCTTGAAGCCCTGAAGGTTTTGGATGAAGAGGGGCTGATTGAAAACAGTGCGCGCCTGGGCGAGCACTTGAAGGCCCGACTGCAAGGCTTCAATGATCCTGCGATTAGAGAAGTGCGTGGTCGCGGATTGTGGGTGGGGATCGAGTTGGATCGCCCGGCGAAACCTTACTGTGAGGCACTGTTGGAGGAAGGGGTGATGACCCGTGAAACCCACGAAAATGTCCTGCGTGTGGCGCCTCCACTTTCAATCACGCTCGACGAGCTTGGATGGGGCCTGACCCGCATCGAGCGCGTCTTCAATCAGCTGCGTTGATGGAAGGCTCATGAGCAATACTCGAATTGCCTTCGTCGGTGCGGGCAACATGGCTGGCAGCCTGATCGGCGGATTACGCGCCAAGGGGTTGGATGCTTTATTGATTCGCGCAAGTTGCCCTCGCGCGGAACAACGTGCGCGGATCCATGCCGAACACGGCATTCAAACCTTCGCCGATAACCATCTCGTCGTCGAAGGCGCCGATGTGGTGGTGCTGGCGGTCAAGCCGCAAGCCGTGAAATCGGTCTGTGAAGCATTGCGCCCGCACCTGCTGCCTCGGCAATTGGTGGTGTCGATCGCTGCCGGCATCACGAGCATCAGCCTGGCGAAGTGGCTGGGTGAGGTGGCCATCGTGCGCTGCATGCCGAATACCCCGGCAATGGTGCGCCAGGGTGTCAGCGGGCTGTATGCCAATGCCCGTGTCAGTGCCGAACAGCGGACGTGGGCCGAGGGATTGTTATCGGCTGTCGGCCTGGCACTGTGGCTGGATCAGGAACAGCAGCTCGATGCGGTGACGGCGGTGTCCGGGAGCGGGCCGGCGTATTTTTTCCTGTTGATCGAAACCATGACCGCTGCCGGCGAGAAACTCGGATTGCCACGGGAAACTGCCGTGCAGCTGACCCTGCAGACCGCGCTCGGGGCGGCTCGCATGGCGCTGGGCAGTGAGGTCGAGGCCGGCGAGCTGCGCCGTCGGGTGACCTCGCCCGGAGGGACGACCGAGGCTGCGATCAAGGTGTTTCAAGTCGGTGGCTTCGAATCACTGGTGGAGAAGGCGCTGACGGCGAGTGCGCATCGCTCGGCCGAACTCGCTCATCCGTTGGAGGTTTGAAAAATGCCAGGTTGTCAAAAATCCCGGTTTTGAATCACCATGAAAATCGCAGCCTCCGGTTGCGATTTTTTTATCTCAATCGAGGACATGCCCATGGACCGCTTCCAGGAAATGCAGGTCTTCACTGCCGTTGCCCAGGAGCAAGGGTTTTCGGTAGCGGCGCGGCGTTTGGGCATGTCGGCGGCCAGCGTCACCCGGGCGGTGGCGGCGCTGGAGAAGCGCATCGGCACGCAGTTGCTCACGCGTACGACGCGCAGCGTGCATTTGAGCGAGGCGGGTCAGCGGTATCTGGAGGACTGTCGCAGAATTCTCGCCGAAGTGCAGGAAGCCGAGGATTCGGCAGCAGGAAGTCATGCCCAACCACGTGGGCAATTGACGATAACTGCGCCGGTTTTGTTTGGGGAGCTGTTCGTCACACCACTGATGGTGAGTTTTCTGACGCAATTCCCAGAGGTGTCGATTAATGCGCTGCTGGTTGATCGTGTGGTCAGTGTGGTCGAGGAGGGGATCGATGTTGCGGTACGCATTGGAGAGCTGCCCGACAGCAATCAGCATGCGATTCGGGTAGGGGAGGTTCGACGGGTAATCGTCGCCTCGCCGCAGTTTCTGACCAGCCATGGGCGACCAATGCACCCGCAGGAACTAGCGCATACGCCAATCATTGCGACATCCGCCATTGGTCAATCAAGAAACTGGCCATTTCTTGAGCAAGGCGAGCCGCTGAGCATTCGGGCCGAACCGCGTCTGGTGGTGACGGCGAATCAGGCCGCCATTACTGCGGCGGCCTTGGGACTTGGGTGTACTCGGATTCTGTCATATCAGGTGGCAAGCAAGATTGCAGCCGGGGAGTTGGAAATTATTCTGGCGGATTTTGAAATGCCGCCACTGCCTATCCATGTGGTCTATCAAGGCGGTCGCAAGGCGCCGGCCCGGGTGCGCAGTTTTGTCGACTTCGTGGTGGATGGCCTCAGAACGCATCCTGCATTGCATGGATAATTTCACTAGCTGAAATAATGGATTGCGTTTACTGATTATTCTGTTGTTTTGATGACTGGTAGAAGATGGCTGCCATCGGTGCTGCTCGTTCCCGAACAGCGCCACTCACCCCACGGAGTCGACCATGCAAGCCATCAAACTCTACAACTTCCCACGTTCCGGCCACGCTCACCGTGTGGAATTGATGCTCTCGCTGCTGCAACTGCCGACCGAGCTGATCCTGGTGGACCTGGCCAAGGGCGAACACAAAAAACCGGAGTTCCTGGCACTCAATTCGTTTGGTCAGGTGCCGGTGCTGGATGACCAGGGTGTGGTGCTGGCCGATTCCAACGCGATCCTGGTTTATCTGGCGCAAAAGTATGGCAACGGTCGCTGGCTGCCCACCGATCCGGTCGGCGCGGCAAAAGTGCAGCGCTGGCTATCCGCCGCTGCGGGTCCCATCGCATTCGGCCCGGCCCGGGCGAGGCTGATCACGGTGTTCGGTGCGCCTTACAGAGCTGATGAAGTGATCCCCTACGCCCACACCGTGCTCAAGGTCATCGATCACGAACTGGCGAACACGGCTTATCTGGCCGGCAATGAGCCGACGATTGCCGACGTGGCTGCCTACAGTTACATCGCCCACGCGCCGGAAGGCAATGTGTCGCTGGACGACTACGCCAACATTCGCACCTGGCTGGCCCGGGTCGAAGCCTTGCCCGGTTTTGTCGGCATGCCGCGCACCGTCGCTGGCCTGCAAAAAACTGCCTGATGCTGGTGGCCCGGCTTTTCCGGGCCTTTCACGCTGCGCCTTGGGTGCAGGGGAGAATCCGTAATGGACCGTTCACCGTGGCATGCCGGCGAGCAACAATTGCAGGCACATGTAGGCGTTGTCGAGCGAATGGAGACGTTGGGCCGTAGGGTGATTCGCAGCGAAATGCCCGACCAGCACCGCACCTTCTACCAGCAATTGCCGTTCATGCTGTATGGGGCAGTCGATGCGGATGGCAATCCGTGGGCCAGTGTGCTGGAAGGCGCGCCGGGTTTCGCTCACTCGCCCGAACCCGGGCTTTTGCAATTCAGCAGCCTGCTGGCCGCTGACGATCCCGCGCAATTGAGTGAGGGGGCGGCCATCGGTCTGCTGGGGATCGAGCTGCACACCCGGCGACGCAACCGCATCAACGGACGTGTTGGCGGCGTGTCAGCGGACGGCTTCGGGGTGACGGTGCAACAGTCCTTTGGCAATTGCCCGCAATACATCCAATTGCGCCAGTTTCGTACCGTGCCGCTGGCGGACCCGGCGACGCGTATCGCCCAGCACCTCAACGAACTGGATGACGCGACCAAAGCCGTGATTGCCGAGGCTGACACCTTCTTTGTCGCCAGTTACGTGGACGTCGATGGCGAGCGTTCGGTGGACGTTTCCCATCGCGGCGGACAGGCCGGCTTCGTACACGTGGAAGGGAATCGGCTGACCATTCCGGATTTCGCCGGCAATCTGTTTTTCAACACGCTGGGCAACCTGCTGGTCAATCCCCGGGCCGGTTTGCTGTTCATCGATTTCAATTCGGGTGATCTGCTGCAACTGAGCGGTCGCACCGAAATCATCCTTGAAGGACCGCAGGTCGAGGCATTTCAAGGTGCTGAACGTTTGTGGACGTTCCACGTGGAACATGTAGTTCGTCGTCCTGCTGCACTGGCGTTGCGTTGGCGCTTCGACGGCGTATCGCCCACCAGTTTGCTCACCGGCACCTGGGCGCAAGCCGCGGCGCGTCTGCAAGCAAAGGCCCTGGGCGATCAGTGGCGGCCCCTGCGGGTGGTGCGGGTCGAAGCGCAAAGCCACAACATCCGTTCGATTTATCTGGAGCCAGCCGATGGCGCCGGTCTGCCGCTATTTCAGGCCGGGCAGCATTTGCCTTTGCGATTCAACATTGATGGTGACGTGCATATCCGCACGTACAGCCTGTCGAGTGCGCCGTCTGATGACTTTTTCCGCATCAGCGTGAAGCGTGACGGGCGAGTGTCTTCGCACCTTCATGAGCAGGTTCGCGTTGGCGACCTGCTGGAGGCACGCGCGCCCCAAGGGCATTTCACCGTGGCGCCCCATGAGCGTCGGCCACTGATATTGCTGGCCGCCGGGGTCGGCATCACGCCGTTGCTGTCGATGCTTCGTGAGGTGGTTTATCAAGGGTTGCGTACACGCCGTATACGCCCGACCTTGTTCTTGCAGAGTTCGCGCACGTTGGCCGATCAGGTGTTTCGTCCTGAACTGAACCGCTTACTCGACGAAGCCGGTGACGCGGTCAGGGTGGTGCGCCTGCTCAGTCAACCGGAGCCGGAGGCGCGGGAGGGCGAGGATTTCGATTTGGCTGGGCGGATCGACGTGGAACTGATCAAAACCCTGATTGAGGCCGAGGACTACGATCAGGTGGATTTTGTCCTGTGCGGCCCCGGCAGTTTTACCCAAGGGCTGTACGACAGCCTGCGGGAACTGGATATTCGTGATACGCGGATTCACGCGGAAACCTTCGGCCCATCAACCTTGCGTCGGCGCCCGGACCCCGATGCGGTGGTTATCGAGCAGCCGCCTGCGGCCACCACTTCGGTGCCGGTGGTGTTCCAGCGTTCGGCCAAGGAGGCGCGTTGGCAACCCGACGGCGGCAGTCTGCTGGAGTTGGCGGAAAGCCGTGGCTTGCGCCCGGAATTCAGTTGCCGTGGTGGCTCCTGCGGTACCTGCAAGACGCGACTGATCAGTGGCCAGGTGAATTACCCACAGCCGCCAGCGGAAGTACCGGATGAAGGGCAGGTTCTGATTTGCTGTGCGATTCCGGCTCAGGGTTCGCAGCCTTTGGTTCTGGACCTGTGAAGAATGAACTGAGGTGAACATTTGCTCGGCGGTCGATGGCTGAGTAGGGTAGTGGGCAGAACGAAAAAGGGCCGTTGACGGCCCTTTGTGCATTTTCAGGGACAGACGCTTTCATGTTTTTTCTCACTCGCTGGATGTTCGTACTGACGACGCTCGCGCTGCTCAATGGTTGCGAACGGCCAGACGCACCGCCACTCGATCAGCAGCTTTACGTTTGGCAAAGGCAATGGACGCCGGCCCATGAAGCGGCGCTGAGAGACAGCCGTGCAGACTTCTCCACCCTTCGAGTGCTGGCGTTGCAAGCCTTTCCCCAGGCGGGCTGGAGTCGGGCGCGGATTGATCCGGCGCTGCTCAAGGCGGATGGCCGGCCGCTGATTGCCGTGATTCGCCTCGATGGGCAGCTGAAGTCGCTGAACCGGGACGAGGTCACGACGCAGATTCAGCAGGTGATCAGTGACTGGCAGGCACAGGGCCTGACGCTCGCCGGCGTGGAAATCGACCACGACGCGGGTAACGCTCGGCTGCCGGCCTATCGCGAATTCCTGACGCACTTGCGCGCTGTGCTGCCGACCTCTGTGCCGCTGAGCATTACCGCACTGCCGGCCTGGCTCGACAGTCCCGAGTTGCCAGCGTTGTTATCCACAGTCGACAGCAGCGTGTTGCAGGTACATGCGGTGAGCGATCCGCGTCATGGACTGTTTGATCCGGATCAGGCACGGCAGTGGGTGAAAGCCTGGAGTCGCGTTACAGCCAAACCCTTCTATCTGGCGCTGCCAGCGTATGGCGTGGCACTGTTGCCGGATGCCGGCGGTACGCCAATCGTGGAGAGTGAAGTCAGCATCGAGCGGGACGGCCAACGCCGGGAGCTGCTGGCCGATCCGCAGCCATTGAGCCAGCTTGGCACCGAACTGCGCGCCGACCCGCCGGCGCATCTGGCCGGCCTGATCTGGTTTCGCCTGCCGCTGGCCAATGACCGTCGGGCCTGGAGCCTGACCACCCTGCGCGCCGTGGCGCGTGGTGATGCCCTCGACAGTCGGCTGGCGCTGAGCCTCTCGGCGCACCAGGGCCTCTACGACATCGGCGTGCGCAACGAGGGCAATCTTGACAGCGCCTGGCCCGAGCGTCTGACACTGGCGGTGCAAGGTTGCGAGGGGGCCGATGCGCTGGCCGGGTATGCGTTGCAACAAGGTCCGGATCTGCTTACCTTCACCCGCCTGCGTGACGGCCGGATAGCAGCCGGCGGGCAGCGCGCCATCGGTTGGGCACGCTGCGCAAAAATTGATCAAGGAGAGTCGAATGTTCACCCATAACTGGCCGCGCCATCTGCTGTGCCTGAGCCTTAGCCTGCCACTGGGCTCGGCACTGGCGTGCGGGCCTGACTTTCCCATGCGTCTGCTGGATAACCGTGGCCAGTCGCTGGCGGAGTTGCCGGAAGGCAACTTCCGGTTTGAGATCAATCGGCTTGGGCAGGCGATCGGTGGATTGAAAGACGTCACAGAAGTTGCGTATGGCATGGACGCCACCGACTACGCGGAACAACGCAGCCAAGCCGAGCAAACCGGTTTGACCGTCGAACAACAAGCTTTGGTGAAGCAGCTGCGTGGTCTGACCGATGCTCGCCAGGTTGAGGCGCAAGGCGCGAGTCTGCCTGCCGAACTCAGGCTGTATCTGGCTGGAGCCGTGGCGTTTGCTGCGGATGACCAGGGTTTGGCGGCGGATTATTTTCAGAAGGTGCTCGCGTTACCGTCTGATCAACGGGCGTTGCGCAGTACCTGGGCGGCCTATTCGTTGGGCCGCGCGTTGTTCGCCATGAGTTCGCAAGCGGGCGCAGGCTCGGACCTGCTGGCGCAGTCGAGAACGGCGTTCGAGCAAACCCGGCAACTGAGCATCGACGGCTACAGTGATCCGCTGGAGCTGGGTGTCGCCAGCCTCGGTGAAGAGGCTCGCGTGGCGCGTACCGTGGGCGACTGGGACAGCGCCATCGAACTCTATGCCACGCAAAACCGCCACGGTTCGACCGTGGGCTACACCTCGTTGAAATTGTTGATGGCCGATCTGGCGAATATGCCTGAGGAGCAACTGGCTGAACTGCTCAAGCAACAACCAGTGCAGCAATTGGTCACGGCATCGTTGATCAGTCGCCTGGGCTGGTCATTCGGTGATCAGCCGCCGAACGAACAAAAATTGATCAAGCTACTTCAAGGCAGCACCCGCGGCAGTCTCGACAATGCCGATCGCCTGGCAGCGGTGAATTATCAACAGGGCGATTACGCCAGCGCCAAGGCATTCCTCGAACACGCCGGTGATGGCGGCCTGGCCTGGTGGCTGCGGGCCAAGCTGGCGGTGCGCGAAGGCGATAAAAATGCGGCGGCTGCGGCCTATGCGAAAGCGGCCCAGGCCTTCCCACAGAATGAATCCTGGGGCGAGCGGCGCACTCCGGACTGGGCTTTTGAATCAGTGCAGCCCAAGTGTCGGGTTGAAGGTGAAAGCGCGATTCTTGCCTTGCAACGCGGGGATTATCTGCAAGCGTTCGATCAGCTTTACCGCAGCAATGAGATCTACTGGTTGGATGCGGCGACGGTCGCCGAGCGGGTGCTGACCGTTGATGAACTCAAGCAATACGTCGATACCCAGGTACCGGCGCCACCGGCGCTGACTCAGCAAGATCGTGATAACTACGTGCCGTTGCCGGTGGCGGCGAAACTGCGCAACTTGCTCGCGCGGCGATTATTGCGCGAAGAGCGCTATGACGAAGCACCTGCGTATTTTGACCGTGTCGAGTTGCAACACAAGGCTCGTTGGTACGGGCAGTTGAGAGACGATGCCGAATCGAAATGGTGGCCGACCAAACGGGCATTCGCTTATTTCCATGCCGCGCAGGTGGCCCGTTACGACGGAATGGAGTTGTTGGGCTACGAGATGTCTCCGGATTATGCGACCTTCGGGGGCAATTACAGTCTTGAAACCTCTGAGCTCAAGGTGGGACCGCTAATCGCCGAGGGCGAGGTCCAGCGACAACAAGCGACAGTCGCACAGCCAGATGAACGCTTCCATTACCGTTTTGTCGCCACCGCTTTGGCGAACAAGGCTGCAAATCATTTACCCCACAGCAGTCAGGCATTTGCAGCGGTGCTGTGCAGGGCGTCGAACTGGGGCACAAGTCTGCAAGAACAAAGCGCGTTCTATCGGCGTTACGTCGAGAATGGTCCGTATGTTGTGTGGGCCGGTGATTTTGGCCATCAGTGCCAGGATCCTGACTTCCAGAACGCCGACAAACGCTATGTCACCCAGGTCACCGACGCGGCTCGGTCAACGCTGCGACCGTACAAGAGAGCACTGCAGGTGGGCGGTGTGCTGGCCGTTACGGCAGCAGCGCTGATGCTGATCAATCGCCGCCGCCGCAAGGTTCAGTGAGGCTCAAGCCTGCTGAACAAACGTCAGCCGCACGGCGAAACCGATCAACAGGCTACCGAACAACCACTGCTGCAGGCGTTGGGCTGATGGACTGCGTTGCAACCATCGGCCCAGGGCGGCGCCGGCCAGGGCGTAAGCGCTGTCGAACAGTAAACCGACGGCCACCAGCACCACACCCAAGGTGGCGAATTGCGCAAGCACCGGTCCTGCGTGGGGATCAATGAACTGCGGCAGCAGCACCGAGCAGAACAGCAACGCTTTGGGGTTGAGGAGGTTGGTCAGCAAACCGCGCTGGATCGCTTCCCGATAACGCGGTTTTTCGCCGGTTGCATTCGAGCCGTTCAGGTTCGGCAGCATCGTCGTGCGCAGGCACTGAATGCCGATCCACAACAAGTACGCGGCACCGGCCAGGCGTACAACATCAAAGGTCCAGGGCGCCGCCTTGAACAGTGCCGCCAGCCCGAGGGCCGCCAATGCCACATGACAACCCCGGGCGATGGCCAATCCCACGGCAGTGGCCAATGCCGCGCCTTTGCCCTGACGCGCGCCGGTCTGCAACAGCAGGATCATGTCTGGTCCAGGCAGCAGGTACACCACCGCCAGCGCCATGAAAAACAGCCAGAGTCCCGCCATGTCGCACCCCATTCGTTGTCGATTCGGTACGGCCAGTCTAGGGCGAAGGGGCAGGGCAGGTGCTTGCGTAGTTTGCTTCTAAAACAGCTTGGGTTGGCATAATCTGCCATTAAGTGCCCGATGAATTCTCCGGATCTGCCAAACCATGAAACTCGATGCCTACGACCGCAAGATTCTCGCCGCGCTGCAACGGGACGGTCGCCTGAGCAATGTGCAGCTGGCTGACGAGATCGGCCTGTCCGCGTCGCCCTGCTTGCGGCGGGTGCGGATGTTGGAAGACGCCGGGGTGATTCGTGGCTATCAGGCCAATCTGGATCGCGATGAAGTCGGACTCGGTTTAACGGTGTTCGTCGGGGTGAAGGTCGAGCGCCATAACGACGAACAGGCCGAAGCCTTTCGCCTGGCCGTAACGGCGTTGCCCGAGGTGATTTCGGCGTTTCTGGTGTCCGGGGAATCGGATTTTCTGTTGCAGGTGGTGGTGCCGGACTTGCGGGGTTATGACCGGTTTCTCACGGGGCGTTTGCTCAAGTTGCCGGGTGTGAGCGATATCCGCAGCAATTTTGCGATTCATACGGTGAAGGCGCCGGGGGCGTTGCCGCTTGAGCATTTGCCGCTCTAGACCGAGTCGCTTGCTTCGCAAGCAGGCTTGCTCCCGCAGGGCATCATTGAGCTGCTGTGGGAGCGAGCCTGCTCGCGAAAGCGGTAGAGCAATCACGACAATTCTTCAGCCTTACATCTGCGTCGCCATCCCCTCCACATTCATCGCCGCCTGGCGCAAGGCCTCCGAACGGGTCGGGTGTGGATGGCAGGTCAGGGCAATGTCTTCGGCGGATGCGCTGAACTCCATGGCCACACAATACTCGCCGATCATTTCACTGACGCTAGGCCCCACAAGGTGCACGCCGAGGATTTCATCGGTGCGCTCATCGGCCAGGACCTTGGCGAAGCCTTCGGTTTCGTGATTGATCTTCGCCCGGCTGTTGGCGGTGAAGGGGAATTTGCCGACCTTGTACGCCCGGCCTTCAGCCTTGAGTTGCTCTTCGGTTCTGCCGACGCTGGCCAGTTCGGGTTTGGTGTAGATCACGTTGGGAATCAGCTCGTAATTGACCTCGCCAGCCTTGCCGACGATCTGCTCGACGCAGGCCATGGCTTCGTCTTCGGCCTTGTGTGCGAGCATCGGTCCGGATGTCACGTCGCCGATTACCCAGACCCCGGCGGCTTCGGTGCGATGACCCTTGTTGGCGAGCATGCCGCGTTTGTCCGTGGCGAGGCCGACGTTCTCCAGTCCCAGACCCTGTGTATAAGGTCGGCGCCCGATAGCCACCAGTACGTAATCGGCTTCAATCGTTTCGGCGGTACCACCCGCGGCGGGTTCGACGCTGAGCTGCACGCCGCTGTCTGACGTTGTGGCGCGGGTGACTTTGGAGCTCAGCTTGAAGCTGATGCCTTGCTTGCTCAACGAGCGCTGCAGGGTTTTGCCTGCTTCGCCATCCACGCCGGGGCAGATCCGGTCGAGGAATTCGACCACGGTCACCTGCGCGCCCAGACGCCGCCACACCGAGCCCAGCTCCAGGCCGATCACGCCGGCGCCGATCACCACCAGATGCTTGGGCACTTGCGTCAGTGAAAGTGCGCCGGTGGAATCGAGGATGCGCTTGTTATCGATATCCACGCCGGGCAGGGGAGTGGGCTCGGAACCGGTGGCGATGATGATGTCCTTGGCACTGAGTTCGGTCTTGCCGCCCGCGTTATCCGTCACCGTGACTTTGCCCGGCCCGTCGATGTGGCCCCAGCCCTTGATCCAGTCGACCTTGTTTTTGCGAAAGAGAAACTCGATGCCCTTGGTCAATCCGGTCACGCTTTCATCTTTCTGTTTCATCATCTGGGCGAGATTAAGCGTGGGTTTGACCTCAATGCCCAGGTTGGCAAATTCCGCGCCCATGGCCGCGTCGTAAAGTTCGGAGGCGTGCAGCAACGCCTTGGATGGCATGCAGCCGACGTTCAGACAGGTGCCGCCGAGGGTGGCGCGTCCTTCAACGCAAGCCGCTTTCAAACCCAATTGGCCAGCGCGGATCGCTGCGTTGTAACCGCCGGGGCCACCGCCCAGTATCACGACGTCATAAGTGCTCATGGATCGACTCCTGGATGGAAAGGGGATCGGGAGGGTAAAAGTAGCCCCGAATAAAAAATTACGAACGTAATATGTGCGTTATGGCGCCTTTCGGTCAAGGCTTCAGGCAAGGGACAGGTTACGCATCTTTAGATAACGCAATTGAGTACGGAAATTTCACTCTTTTCGTTATATCGTAACGAATTGCGATGTGAGCAAAGTGGAGCACTGGGGTGGTATGCAAGTCGATCTCGATGTGGAGGAAGCGCAGGTAGCGGAGCTATCGCGCTTTCAACAGGCAGTTTTTCAAGGGCGGCGACTGCGGCAGCTCGCTATCGGCCTCGGCGTGCTGGCGGCCATGGGGTTGGTGGTGGGGTTCTTTGTCGGGCTCTTTGCCTCGCAATCTCTTTGGCCGGCGCTGTTGTTCAATCAAAGCGCTGCGTTGCTGGTGTTGGTTGCCGGTTTGCAATCGGCCTGGTGGGTGACGCAATGGCGGGCGCGGGCGTTGAATCCCGTGGTGCCGGTGGTCGAAGCGCAAGAAGTCGAATCCCCGGTAGGCTGGTACGAACGACTGCTGGATCGCATAGGCCAGCGCTGGCTGCACATCCTCAAACAGATCGGTGCGCCAACGCTATGGCTCGGCGGTTGGGCATTGTTGGCGCTGCTTTGCGTTAAACAGGTCTGGAACCTTGGCTTGCCACCTGCCGCGCTGGGGTTGTCGGCCACTGTCGGCGCGGCCTTGGCCTTGTTGCTGGCGTTCGGTTTGCTGGTGCTGGAACGTCAACTGGCTCAGGAAACCCCGGCTCAGTGGCCTGAAGCCGGAGCGTTGGCGCAGCTGACTCGGGTGGCGATCATCAGCCTGGTGCTGGAAGCATTGTGCCTGTTGCTCGGCAATGAAGCCTCGGTGTGGCCGGTGCGTCTGGCGGTGCTGATCGGCCTGCTGCCGGGACTGGTCGCGGTGGAGTTGCTGTTGCGCGCGGTGCTGTCGTTGTTCAGTCCCCGCCGTGAACAACTTGAACCTTCGTTGCTTGCGCGCAGTTTTGTTGCTGACATGCTGCGCTGGCCACCGCAGCCATTACTGGCGCTGCAGCACGAACTGCATAACCGCTTCGGCATCGACCTGCGGCAGATCTGGGCTTTTACTTACATGCGCCGGGCGTTCTTACCGGTGCTGGCCGTTGTTGTTATCGTCGGTTGGTCACTCACCGGCATTCACGAAATTCCGCTGCAGGGGCGGGGCATTTACGAGCGTTTCGGCAAACCGGTGGCGGTGTTCGGCCCTGGTTTGCATGCCGGCTTGCCCTGGCCGCTGGGCCGGGTGCTGAGTGTTGAAAACGGCGTGGTTCACGAGTTGGCCACCAGCGTTGGAGAAACATCGGCACCCATACAGGCCGCCCCCGCTGAGGGTCCGGCGCCGCTCACGGCGAATCGGTTGTGGGATGCGAGCCATGTGAACGACAAATCCCAAGTGATCGCCAGCAGCCGTGCTGACAAGCAGAGCTTTCAGATCGTCAACATGGACGTGCGTTTCGTCTATCGCATCGGCCTGAGCGATCAGGCGGCACTGGCGGCGACTTACAACAGCGCCGATGTGCCGACACTGATCCGCAGCACGGCCAGCAGGATTCTGGTCCACGACTTCGCTTCCCGGACCCTGGACGGGTTGCTCGGAGAAGACCGGGTAGGGCTTGCCGAAGAGATCGGTCGCGCGGTGCAGGCGGACCTGAACACACTCGACAGCGGCGTGGAAATCCTTGCCACGGTGGTCGAAGCGATTCACCCACCGGCCGGGGCTGCCAATGCTTATCACAGCGTGCAAGCGGCGCAGATCGGTGCGCAGGCCCTGATCGCCCGAGAACGCGGAGCGGCTGCCGAAGCCACCCACCAGGCGCAACTGCAGGCCAGCATCGCCCGCGATCAAGCGACGGCCAGCGCTCGTGAAATAAACGCGAGTGCGCAAGCAGCCGACCTCAAATTCAGTGCCGAGCAAAAAGCTTACGCCAGCGCCGGCCAGGCCTTTGTGCTGGAGCAGTACCTCAGTCAACTGTCCCAAGGCCTGGCCAATGCCAGGTTGCTGGTGCTCGATCATCGTCTGGGCGGCAGCAACAATGCGCCGACCATCGACCTGCGTACATTCACATTACCGGCTGATCCCGCGCCGTCACGTAAAACCGCTCAGCCAGGAGCTGCCAATTGAGCCAGTCTCATACTCACAATCACGATGACCACGCCGGCCACGATCATGGCCATGGCGGGCATCATCACCACGGTCACCATCATCACCATCATGGCGATCCACAGGAGGCTGGTCCTTTTCCATGGCGGCGCATGGGCTGGGCGGCGTTGTTGGTGGCGTTCGCGGTTGCAGCGGCGAGCCTGGTGCAGGTGAGATCGGGGGAGGCCACGGTGATCACGCGCTTCGGCAATCCGTCGCGGGTGTTGCTTGAACCGGGTCTTGGCTGGCGCTGGCCGGCGCCGTTCGAAGCGGCCATCCCGGTTGACCTGCGACTGCGCACCACCTCCAGCGGTTTGCAGGACGTGGGTACGCGCGATGGCTTGCGCATCATTGTTCAAGCTTACGTAGCCTGGCAGGTGCAGGGCGACCCGGACAATGTGCAGCGCTTCATGCGTGCCGTACAAAATCAGCCGGATGAAGCGGCGCGTCAGATTCGTACATTTGTCGGCTCGGCGCTGGAAACCACCGCCAGCAGTTTCGACCTGGCCAACCTGGTGAACACGGACGCCAGTCAGGTGCACATCGCCGATTTCGAGGCGCAGTTGCGCCAGCAAATTGATCAGCAGTTGCTCACCACGTATGGCGTGCGCGTGTTGCAGGTCGGAATCGAGCGTCTGACCCTGCCATCGGTCACCCTCACCGCGACGGTCGATCGTATGCGTGCCGAGCGTGAAACCATCGCCACCGAACGTACCGCCATCGGCAAGCGTGAAGCGGCACAAATTCGTTCTGCAGCCGAACGTGATGCGCGGATCGTGCAGGCCGATGCCACGGTAAAAGCCGCAGACATCGAAGCGCAATCACGCGTTGAAGCCGCGCAAATTTACGGTCGTGCCTACGCCGGCTCGCCACAGCTGTACAACCTGCTGCGCTCACTCGATACCTTGGGTACGGTGGTGACGCCAGGGACAAAACTGATTTTGCGCACCGATGCTGCGCCATTCCGGGTGTTGGTTGACGGTCCGCCAAGCCTCGATAACAAATCCGGGTCGCAACCATGAGCGTGGTTCCACGTGGAACAAATGAATTGAGCAGTCCCTGGATTCAAGCGGGGCGACTGGCATTTCTCGCGTTGTATGCGGTGACGGTGTTGGCCGCTTTGGCGTGGGCGTTTTCCAATGTGCGGCAGATTGATCCGCAAAATCGCGCGGTGGTTCTGCATTTCGGTGCGCTGGATCGCATCCAGAATGCCGGGTTGCTATTGGCTTGGCCGCGGCCGTTTGAGCAGGTGATTTTGTTGCCCGCAGCCGATCGGGTGATCGAGCGTCGGGTGGAAAATCTGCTGCGCAGTGATGCGGCTTTACAAGCCGATCGCGCCGCCAGTTTCGCCACACCCATCAGCGATGCGCTGGCAGGCTCCGGTTACCTGTTGACCGGAGATGCCGGGGTGGTGCAACTCGATGTGCGGGTCTTCTTTAAGGTGACGGATCCCTATGCTTTCGTGCTGCAAGGTGAACATGTGCTACCGGCACTGGATCGCCTGGTCACTCGCAGCGCGTTGGCACTGACGGCGGCGCGTGATCTGGACACCATTCTGGTGGCGCGACCGGAGTTGATCGGTGCCGATAGCAAGGCAGCCGAAAGACGCGAGCGCTTGCGCGGTGATTTGGTGCAGGCCATCAATCAACGCCTTACCGAACTAACGGCGATCGGTCAGGGGCTCGGGATCGAAGTGGCGCGGGTCGATGTGCAATCGAGTTTGCCCGGGCCTGCGGTGAACGCTTTCAATGCGGTGTTGACGGCCGGCCAGCAAGCGGACAAAGCCGTGGCCAATGCGCGCACTGAAGCCGAGAAGCTGACTCAGGCCGCCAACGAACAAGCCGACCGCACACTGCAAGTCGCTCACGCACAGGCGAGTGAACGGTTGGCGAAAGCCTCTGCTGATACGGCCACGGTGATGAGCCTGGCGAAGGCACAACAACAAGGCACCGACCCACAGATGTTGCTGCGGATTTACCGCGAACGGATGCCGAAAATTCTCGGGCAGGCGGGTTCGGTGACCACGGTTGATCCGAAAGACGATTCCCGCCTGATCATTCAGGGAGCTGCACAATGACTGCGCAAACCGCCGCTGCACCGAGCATGTTGTCCTCGGCCGAACAACGCAGCGCCGCTCGCCAATTGACCCTGGCCATGCTCGCCCTCGGCTTGCTCATACTCGGTTTGGTCTGGCGCTGGTTGTCGCCCGAGCAGACCGGTGTCAGCCAATTGCTGCTGGGTTTTGCTTCCGTGCTGGTGGCCGTCCCGGTCATGCGCTCGGCCTGGTACAGCTTGCGTTATCCGAGCCTGCACGGCATCACCGATCAGCTGATCGCATTGGCCATGCTCGGTGCCTGGGCGACCGGCGATCTGCTGACGGCGGCCTTGCTGCCGATCATCATGATCTTCGGCCATGTCCTGGAAGAGCGCAGCGTAATTGGTTCGCAGGAAGCCATTCGTGCCCTCGGCAAACTGACGCGCAGTCATGCGCGGAAGATTCAGGCCGACGGCTCCATCGTTGAAGTCGACAACGGCACGCTCAAGGCTGGCGACCGGGTGGAAGTGCGCGCCGGTGATCGAGTGCCAGCGGATGGCCTCGTACTCTCCGGTCAAGCGAGTCTCGATACCGCCTCCATTACCGGTGAATCAGTGCCGGTTGAGGCAGGCGTCGGCATGCCGGTGTTCGGGGGGGCGATCAATCTCGATGGCCTGCTGCGCATCGAAGTAACCCGCACCGGCCATGAGTCGACCCTCGGCAAAGTCATCGCGCTGATGCAAAACGCCGAGCGTTCGAAACCGCCGATCACGCGGCTATTGGAGCGTTACGCCGGCAGCTACATGGTGTTGGTGTTGTTGCTGGCCGCAGTGACCTGGTTCATCACCAACGATGCTCAGGCCATGCTCGCGGTACTGGTGGCGGCCTGTCCCTGTGCGTTGGTGTTGTCGGCGCCTGCTACCGCAATTGCCGGCGTAGCCGTGGCGGCACGACATGGGATTCTGATACGCAGCTCGGCGTTTCTTGAAGAGCTGGCAGACCTGACCTCGCTGGTGGTCGACAAGACCGGCACCCTTACCTTTGGCACCTTGCGCCTGCAATCCATCGACAGCCCGCTGGAGGATCGCACCCCTGTGCTGAAACTCGCCGCCAGCCTCGGTTCCGCCAGCAGTCACCCGGTCAGCCGGGCGCTGGCCGGGCTGGTGACACAGGAGCATTTTTTGCTGCTCACGGATATTCATGAACGTCAGGGCCTGGGTGTGGTGGCCATGACGGAGCAGGGTGAGGCTGCGCTCGGGCGACCGGAGCTGTTCGCTCAGTTGAAGATTCCCACTTCAACCGTTCCCGACCACGACGGCCCGATTGCCGGACTGGCACTCAACGGGGAGTTCCTCGCCTGGCTGCTGCTGGCCGACAGCGTGAAACCCGAAGCCAGGTTTGCCCTGAGCGAGTTGCGTGATCTTGGCTTGGGACGACAGCTGTTGCTCACCGGCGATCGCAAAAGCGTGGCGCATACGCTGGCGCGGGATGTGGGTATCAGTGATGTCGAAGCGCAGGCGTTGCCTGAGGACAAACTCAACCGTGTGTTGAAAGAAATTGGTAATGGTTTTCGGCCTATGGTGGTGGGGGACGGTATCAATGATTCGTTGGCCCTCAAGGCTGGCGTGGTAGGCGTGGCCATGGGCGCCGGCGGCGCGGACATCGCCCTGGCGTCGGCAGATATCGTGTTGATCGGCAGTGACTTGCGTCGTCTGGGGACCTGCGTGCGCTTGAGTCGCCAGTGTCGGCAAACCTTGCAGGTCAACGTGATCATTGGTCTGGGCTGGACCCTGGCCATCGTTGCCTTCGCTGCGTTCGGCTGGCTCGGCGCGGCCGGGGCAATGATCGCGGCGTTGTTGCATAACTTCAGCACATTGCTGGTGTTGGGCAATGCCGGGCGTTTGCTGCGGTTTCAGGAACCGTTGCTCAAGCTATAGGAGCGAGCTCTGCTCGCGAAAAACGTCCAGGTAACGCGCTCATTCAGGCAGGGCGCGTTATCGTTCACGTCCATCGCGAGCAGAGCTCGCTCCTACAAATGGTTTACAGAACTGTGCGCCAAATCTGTAGTCATTTAGGGTAAGAGCGATCATTTCTGTGAATTCACGACGAATTTTCGGGTGCAGCAGCTTCATAGAAATCCGCTATGAAATCGATAGGCAGCTATTTTTCCAGGATGGTCTAACCTCTCAGCAGACGTCTGAAACAAGGGGGATTTTCCATGCTCGCGCAACTTCCACCGGCCTTACAGAATCTGCAGTTACCGCTACGCCTGCGACTCTGGGATGGCCATGAATTCAATCTGGGGCCGACGCCCAGCGTCACCATTGTGGTCAAGGACCCACAGATGGTTACCCAGTTCACCCATCCAAGCCTCAGCTCGCTCGGAGCAGCGTTTGTCGAGGGCAAGCTGGAGCTCGAAGGCTCTATCAGTGATGTGATCCGCGTGTGTGATGAATTGAGCCAGGCGTTGCGTGATGCGGATGAGGACAATCAGCCCGTCCGTACCGCCCACGATAAAGAGACCGACGCCAAGGCCATTTCCTACCACTACGACCTTTCCAACGCCTTTTATCAGTTGTGGCTCGACAGCGACATGGCTTATTCCTGCGCTTATTTCGAGACCGGCAGCGAGTCGCTGGAGCAGGCCCAGCAGGCCAAGTTTCGTCATCTATGTCGCAAGTTGCGCCTGCAACCGGGCGAGTATTTGCTGGATGTCGGCTGCGGTTGGGGCGGCCTTGCGCGGTATGCGGCCCGTGAATTCGGCGCGAAAGTATTTGGTATTACCCTCAGTAAAGAGCAACTGGCTTTAGCCCGTGAACGCGTGAAAGAAGAAGGTCTGGAGGACATGATCGAGCTGCAGTTGCTCGACTACCGCGACCTGCCGCAGGACGGTCGCTTCGACAAAGTGGTCAGCGTCGGCATGTTCGAACACGTCGGTCATGCGAACCTGGCCGAGTACTGCAAAACCTTGTTCGGCGCGGTGAAGGAGGGCGGCCTGGTGATGAACCATGGGATCACCGCCAAACACACCGATGGTCGCCCGGTGGGACGCGGTGCCGGTGAGTTCATCGAGAAGTATGTGTTTCCCAACGGCGAGCTGCCGCACCTGTCGATGATTTCTGCCGAGATCAGCGAAGCAGGGCTTGAGATCGTCGATGTCGAAAGCCTGCGCCTGCACTATGCACGTACCCTGGATCACTGGAGCGAACGTCTGGAAGACAATCTCGAGGCCGCCGCGAAACTGGTGCCGGAACAAGCGTTGCGGATCTGGCGCCTGTACCTGGCGGGCTGCGCCTATGCGTTCGCCAGGGGCTGGATCAACCTGCACCAGATCCTTGCAGTCAAAGCGCACCCCGATGGCAGCCATGAACTGCCATGGACCCGGGACGACATCTACAACCCCTAAAGAATCGGCGAAATAAGCCGGGCGATCCGCATGCCGACCTGTTGCAGGCGTGCGGTCTCCCGGCCCTCTCCTTTGGCGATTTCGTGGGCCTGGGCGAAGTCATCGTTGAGCATCTGCTCTACTTTGGCGGCAAACGCGCTGTCGACCGTCAGCAGCATCACTTCGAAGTTCAAGCGGAACGAACGGTTGTCCATGTTGGCACTGCCGATGGCGCTGATTTCGCTGTCGATCAACACCACTTTCTGATGCAGGAAACCGGGTTCGTAGCGGAACACCCGTACGCCCGCACGCACCGCTTCGAAGGCAAACAGACTCGAGGCCGCGTAGACGATACGGTGATCGGGCCGTGACGGCAGCAGAATCCGTACATCTACCCCGCGCAGCACCGCCAGGCGCAATGCGGCGAATACGGCTTCGTCGGGTATGAAATACGGGCTGGTGATCCACACCCGTTCGGTCGCTGCGTGGATGGCTTCGACGAAGAACAGTGAACAGGTCTCGTAGGGGTCTGCCGGGCCGCTGGCGAGCATTTGGCACAGGACGCCGTCGTCCGGGTACTCCTCTGGCAGGATCAGCGGCGGTAACGATCGGGCCGCCCAGAACCAGTCTTCGGCGAAGGATTCCTGCATGCAGGCCACCACGGGGCCGCGTACCTGTACGTGGGTATCACGCCAGGGCGCCAGCGGCGGTTTCTCACCCATGTATTCGTCGCCGACGTTGTGTCCGCCGACGAAACCGAGGATGCCGTCGACCACCACGATCTTGCGGTGGTTGCGAAAGTTGACCTGGAAGCGGTTCAGCCAGCCGCTGCGGGTCGCGAATGCCTTGACCTCGACACCGCCATCGCGCAGCGCCTGCACATAACGGTGGGGCAGGGAATGGCTGCCGATTCGGTCATAGAGCAGATAGACCGCCACGCCTTCGGCCGCTTTCTCCAGCAGCAGGTTATGCAGGCGCTGGCCGAGGCGGTCGTCATGAATGATGAAGAACTGGATCAGCACCGCTTCTTTGGCCTGGCGGATGGCGTTGAAAATCGCATCGAAGGTGGCCCGGCCATTGATCAGCAGTTTCACTTCGTTGTTTGCCAGGCACGGCATGCGCCCCAGCTTCGGCATCGCCCTGAGCGACGCATAAGCATTGGAAGCGCGAGCGGTAAGCGCTTCTTCTACCCACGGCCGCCAATTGAGCTCGGAGACGGCTTTGCGCATTTCTTCGTTGGCCTGGCGCCGGGCCTTGATGTAACCGTCGAAGGTACTGCGGCCGAATACCAGATAGGGGATGAGCGTCAGGTAGGGCATGAAGACCAGAGACAAGGCCCAGGCGATCGAGCCTTGGGCGGTTCGAACGGTCAACACGGCGTGGATCGCTGCGATCGTGCCCAGGGAGTGCAGCAATGCGATGGTGTAGCCGAAAATATGGGGTCCAAAATAATCCATGGGGGGCAGCCTTGCTCCTGAAGATTCAATGCTTAACAGACCATGTTCCGGGCAGAATGTCGCTATTTAATTGGCCCATGAACCGAAGCCCGTGGCTGACGTCTAACGGCCACCATTGATCAGGAGTTACATGATGAACGTTCGTTTGCTGGGTTTGGCCATTACGCTGGGTTTGGCACTTCCTGTGGCCGCTCAGGCGCAGATGCTGCAGCCAGGTTTGTGGGAATTGACCACCAGCAACATGAAGGTCGATGACCAGAACCTGCCGGATCTGCAACTGATCCTCGGGCAGATACAAAGTCAGATGACCCCTGAACAGCGCGCGCAGCTGGAAAAACAGGGCATCACCATGGGCGGCAAGGGGATTCGCGCGTGCCTGACGCCGGAGCAGGTCAAGACCGACGATATCCCGCTGACGGACCCGCAATCGGGCTGCAAGCAGGAAATCACCGACCGCACCGGTAACCAGTGGAAGTTCCGCTTCAGTTGCCCGAAAGCGCAGGGTGCGGGTGTTGCGACTTTCCTCAGTGACCGTGAGTTCACTACCAAGGTCAACGGCACGTTCAATGCCACCGGCCTCCAACAGAAGGGCAGCCTGGAAAGTCGCGCCGTGTGGTTGGGGCAGGATTGCGGGACAGTCAAGCCGAGAGCTTAAAAGCTTCGCGAGCAGGCTCGCTCCCACAGGTTAAATACTATCCCCTGTGGGAGCGAGCTTGCTCGCGATGGCATCCGTTCAGACACCCGAAATCCCGGGTTGCCCTAACCACTCACACACCGCCTCAACCGCCATCCTGCCAAAATCCTGTCCATCGCGACTGCGAACACTGACAAACCCACCGGCCTTTTCCTTCTCCCCGACCACTACCACGTACGGCACTGTCTGGCTGTGATGACGAATCTTGTGGCGGACTTTCTCGTGGCGCAGATCCGCAAGGGCACGCACGCCACTGCGGCGAAGGCGCTCGGTGACCGCGTGTGCATAGCTCGTCTGGCGCTCATCCATGCTGACGACCACCACATGAGGCGGCAAGCGCCACTGCTGCAGTTCCTGGTGGCTGGACCAGCAGGTACCGTAGATGCGTTGCTGCAAGGTCCCGCTGACATGATCAAGGGCAAATGCCTGCAGCACCTTGGTGGTAGGGACGTGCGGGCCAGTTGTCAGATACTCGGTGTCACCGAGGCGGTACAGCGACAGATGCTCGGGAGGTGTCGATGGAGAGGGCGTCGGACGTCGGCGGATCGAATGGTTGGTCGCCGCCAGTGTTTGCATGCGCGCTTCGATGAGGGGAAGGTCCGCTGTGGTCAAAGGACGGTCGACAGCAAACTCGCAATAGAATCCATCACCCAGCTCCGAGCCCGTTCGCAATTGCGCATGGGTGTGCAGTTGTTTGACCGCCATTGCGAGCATCAGCGAACAGGAGCGGCGGAGGATCTCCAGCCCGTCGGGCTCCTGCGCCGTTACGATGCTGACTCTGGCATCCGCCTTGATCATGAACTCGCAATCCACCAACACGCCATTGACCCGACCGGCTACCGCTGCGTTGGCCAGCCCGGGGCCAATACTCGCGGCAACCTCATGTACGGACAGCGGTTGGTCATACTCACGCAATGAACCATCGGGCAGGGTGATCTGGATCATGGTTATTGTTCTCGGATGCTTCGATCACACGCGCTAGCGCATCAACATTAGCGGCAAACGATTGCTTTTGTCATGTAGACGTTTGTCGAGCCACGTTTGCGAACACTCCGGGACACGGATCATGGCTTGCTCAGCGCGTCGTACAGGGTGTTGATGTTGTATTCGAACAACCCGGTAAACGTACTGGCCGGGCCGGTCGCAGCGAGCGCATCTGAGTACAAGGTGCCGCCGATCCGGGCGCCGCTTTCGTCGGCAATCTGCTTGAGCAGGCGCGAGTCCTTGATGTTTTCCATGAACACCGCTTTGACCTTGGCCTGACGAATCTGGGTAATCAGCGCAGCGACTTCGGCGGCTGAAGGTTCGCGCTCGGTGGACAAACCCTGGGGCGCCATGAAATCGATCCCGTAGGCCTGTCCCAGATAACCGAAGGCATCATGGGACGTCACGATCTTGCGGTTGCCCGGCGGCAGTGAACCGAGCTTGGCCCTGGCTTGCGCAAGCAGGGCGTAGATTTGCTTCAGGTAAGCTTGGCTGTTGCGCTGATAGTCGGCCTTGTTCGCCGGGTCGGCGGCAATCAATGCCTTGGTGATGTTGCTGATGTACAGCTCGGCGTTCGCCAGGTTGTGCCAGGCATGCGGGTCGGGAACAGTCTCGCCGTCTTCATCCAGGGAGCGCGGGATCACGCCCTGGCTGGCGCTGATTACCGGCGCCTTGGTCTCGGTACTGATCACCAGGCGATCGAGCCATGGCTCGAATCCCAAGCCGTTTTTAATGATGAGCTTCGCTTTGAGCAGCGCCTGGCCGTCGTCCGGGGTTGGCTAATAAGTGTGGGCATCGGCGTCGGGGCCGACCATGTTGGTGATTTGGATGTGATCGCCGCCGACCTGCTGCGTCATGTCGGCGAGGATGCTGAAACTGGTGACCACCTGGAGTTTTTCTGCGGCAGACAGCGACATCGACAGCATCAAACTGAACAGCACGAATAAAGCGCGCATCGGGTAATACCTCATTGGGATGTGAGCAAAGGCGGGCGGCGCAACAAACCGTGCACAGGTCCGAACACGACGGACAGCAGATACCAACCGCCCGCCACCAGGACGATGGCCGGACCGCTGGGCAGCGAGTAATGGAAGGACAGCAACAACCCGAGCCAAACCGAGAGACTGCCGAGCAGCGCGGCAATAGCCATCAACACCGGCAAGCGCCGACTCCAGAACCGTGAGGCCGCGGCGGGCAGCATCATCAGGCCGACCACCATCAACGCGCCGATGGCCTGGAAACCGATCACCAGATTCAGCACCACCAGCGTCAGGAATACGCCATGGGCCAGGGGACCGAGGCGGCTGACGGACTGCAGGAAAAGCGGGTCGAGGGTGTCCAGCAGAAGGGGGCGATAGATCACCAGCATGGCGATCAGACTCACCCCGCAAACCCAGAGCATGCCGTTCAGGGTCGGGGCGTCGACTGCCAACGCCGAGCCGAACAGCAGGTGCAGCAGGTCCAGGCGTTTACCGGCGATACCAAGAATCAGCACGCCGCTGGCCAGGGAAATCGGGTAGATCGCCGCGAGACTGGCGTCCTCTCGCAAGCCCGTGCGACGGGTGATCCAGGCGGCGAGCCCGGCCATGCCGAGACCCGCGCCGAGGCCACCGAGGGTCAATGCGGGAAGGCTCAAGCCGGCGAACCAGAAACCCAATGCGGCCCCGGGCAGGATGCCGTGTGCCACCGCGTCACCGATCAGGCTCATCCGTCGCAGGATCAGAAATACGCCCAGGGGCGCTGTGCTGCACGCCAGAACCAAACCACCCAACAACGCCCGGCGCATGAACACGAATTCGTTGAAGGGTTGCCAAAGATGAGCGGCGCCAAGCATCAGGCCACCTGTGCTTGAGGTTGTTGGCGAATGAGATCGGTGCTCGACCCGAAGACGCATCCGCTGCTTTTGATCAGCAGTGTGTGGGGGATGTGATGGCGAACGGCGGCCAGGTCATGACACACAACCACCAGGGTTCGATCGGCGGCATGCCACCTGTGGATGTGTCTCCAGAGCAGTGCCTGACCGAGTTCGTCCAGGGCGGCATGGGGTTCGTCGAGCAGCAGCAACGGCGCATCGGTGAGGCTCAAGCGAGCGAGCAACGCACGCTGCAACTCGCCCCCCGAAAGGGCCATCAAGGGGCGCCGTTCGAGGCCGCTCAGGCACCAATCTTCCAGTACCGATTCAAGACGATCACGACGCCACGCAGGCGATTGCTTACTGCCCCAGAAACCGGCGGCGACCAGTTCCTGAAGGTTGATGGGGAATTGGCGATCAAGATGTTGCTGCTGCGGCAGAAACGAGAGGGAGCCCTTGCGTGGTACATCCAGCAAGACCTTTCCCGCGAGCGGTTTTTGCAGCCCGGCGATGACTTTCAACAAGCTGCTTTTGCCGCAGCCATTGGCACCGATCACGGCGGTCATGCTTCCCTTTGACAGCTCGATATCGAGAGGCGGCGTCAGCGGTTGCCCCGGCGCGCCCCAACGCAAAGCCTGAAAACGGATCATGTCTGCTCCCAGTTCCAGAGACTTTCGGCAACCGCGTCATGGGCGTGGAGGCTCTCGGCGTGAACAACTCGAATGTGAAAACCGTTGATACCGGGTGAGCGTTTCAGGGCCAGGTTCAAGCGTCGAGCGGCGTCTTCGCAGAACATCAGGTTCTGACCGTTGGCCAGTGCGAAGGCTTGTTCGTCGGCGCGCTTCACGGCGGTTTGCACAGCGGTGCCGAGGGCCGCTTCGGCGTCATTGATCAACGCGATCAGCGGCAGATCATCGAGATAGTCGTCCAGGCGCAGGCACAACTGCGCTGTGCTGCGTTGACTATGCGGGGTTGCAACGATGCCCTTGGGAGAGCCGAGCCAAGCCAACACATCGGCATGGTGTAGAGCCTTGTTGGCGAAGTCATCGACGAATTGTTGTTGGATCAGTTGTCGGGAAAGCGCTGCTGAACAGGGGCACGTCGAGGAATAAGGCACCTGGATTTTTAGTTCCACGTGGAACATCGCGTTTTTCAAACGTGCCTGGATGCTGACGGGATAGGATTTCCAGCCGGCCAAAGGGCTGATCAGCGCCGGCCTTTTCAACAGTAAATCCGTGTGAATATTCAAGTAAGCATTGTTCGACAAACCGTCATGACTGGTGAGGAAACTCAACAGGACTCGCCGAAGCAGATCGGGTGAAAGGGGTTCGTGCTCAAGCCTTTCCAACGCCAGATAAAGCCGCGACATATGAATACCGCGCGCCTCACCGTTGTCGAGGCTCACACCGGCATCAACCGTTGCAGCCACACGTTCGTTTCCAATCAGAACAGGAAGAGCAATGCCACACATACCCACCCACTCCAGTGGCAGGGTTTGGCGTGAGGCCTGCGCGGCGATATCCGGCAGAGTCAGCGCATTCATCAGCAGGTCCATCGTGAGAGGGGTTGATTTGGTGTGTTACTGTATAACAATATAGTTATAACATAACGCTAATCAAGCCCGGCAATTTGACCGGGTAACCCTGTGAGGACTATCTGATGGCCAATCGTCTCCCCGTTACCGTCCTGTCGGGCTTTTTAGGGGCTGGAAAAAGTACACTTCTTAATTACGTACTACGTAATCGTAATAATCTGCGGGTTGCTGTAATCGTCAACGATATGAGTGAAATCAACATTGACGGCAGTGAAGTCCAGCGCGATGTCAGCCTCAATCGAGCAGAAGAAAAACTCGTGGAAATGAGCAACGGCTGCATTTGCTGCACCCTGCGCGAAGATTTATTAGAGGAGGTAAGCAAACTCGCACGGGACGGTCGCTTCGATTATCTGTTGATCGAATCCACGGGTATTTCCGAACCGCTGCCGGTTGCGGAGACGTTTACTTTCCGTGACGAAAACGGCCAAAGCCTCACCGACATCGCGCGACTCGACACCATGGTCACTGTGGTCGATGGCATGAATTTCCTGCTCGATTATCAGGCTGCCGAAAGTCTTGCTTCCCGTGGCGAAACCCTGGGTGAGGAGGATGAACGCGCGATTACCGATCTGTTGATCGAGCAGATCGAATTCGCCGACGTCATCCTGATCAGCAAGGCCGACCTGATCAGCAGCCGCGACCGCCTGGAGCTGATGGCGATCCTCGAACGACTCAACGCACAGGCGGAAATCATTCCGATGGTCATGGGCGAAGTGCCGCTGGAGAAGATCCTCAATACCGGACGCTTCAACTTCGAAAAAGCTGCACAGGCACCGGGCTGGCTGCGGGAACTGCGCGGTGAACATGTACCGGAAACCGAGGAGTACGGCATCGCCTCTCGCGCTTATCGTGCGCGCCGCCCCTTTCATCCACAGCGTTTTTTCAACTTCATCGACCGGCCGTGGCCCAATGGCAAGTTACTGCGTTCCAAGGGCTTTTTCTGGCTGGCGAGCAAACCCATGGACGCCGGCAGCTGGTCCCAGGCGGGTGGGTTGATGCGCCATGGCTATGCCGGGCGCTGGTGGCGTTTCGTGCCGAAGAGTCAATGGCCACAGGACGCTGAAAGCACCGCCGCCATCATGAAAAACTGGGCCGCTGCCTCCGGTGATTGCCGACAGGAACTGGTGTTCATCGGCCAGGACATTGATTTCGCACAGCTCACTGTCGAGCTCGATGATTGCTTGCTGACCGACGATGAAATGGCAATGGGTGAAGAGGGCTGGCAGAGGCTGCCGGATCCGTTTGGTCCGTGGTTCGAAGAGGTGGCGTGAACGACGACTGAGTTCAAGGCTTGAGCCAGGTTCCCTGGCTCTTGGTTTCACAATACGGCTTCAGATACGCCGCATCCGTGGCAACGCCGTAATAGTGAATATCCTGTCGGTAAGGCATATTGGCGACTTGGGCGTCGCTGCACACGCCGAACGCCCCGCTGGGGCACTGGTCGACTTACTGCACTTCGACGTTCTGCCCGGCCAGGTTTGGCTGGCAGAATCCGTCGGCGAACAGTTTTTCCGGGATATTGCGGTTTTGCTGGCAGACTTTAACGTCGAGCCGTTCCGCCTGGCTGTGGACTACGCAGGCCTGGGCCAGCGCCTCGCCGCTAGCAAGCGACAGCAATAGCGACCATCCCATCCACCGCATCCTTACCTCCTCAGAACCTTCGATCATGTTGCAGAACATTCCCACCCACGTCATCGCCGGACCCTTGGGGGCCGGCAAGACCAGCCTGATCAGGCACCTGCTGGCGCAACGCCCTGACGGTGAGCGCTGGGCGGTGTTGATCAACGAATTCGGCCAGATCGGCCTCGACGCTGCGCTGCTGACTCGCGATGCCGATGGTATCTCACTGGGTGAGGTGGCCGGGGGCTGTTTGTGTTGCGTCAACGGCGCGCCGTTTCAGATCGGGCTCGGCCGGCTGCTGCGCAAGGCCCGGCCGGATCGCCTGTTTATCGAGCCATCTGGCCTGGGCCATCCGGCGCAGCTGCTCAGTCAGCTGAGTGAAACGCCGTGGCGAGGTGTACTAAGTGTACTGCCTTGTGTACTGGTTTTGGACGCTCAGGCGCTCGCGGACGGCAAGTTGCTGCCGCAGGCGCAACAGGAGGCGCTGAACGATGCCGGACTGCTGCTGATGAATAAATCGGAAAATCTCGATGAGGCTGATCGCCAGCGCCTCGCCAATCAGCTACCGGTTCGACCGTTGTACTGGACGCAACAAGCAATGCTGCCATTGAGCGAACTGCCCGGCCTGGAGGCTCGGGCCGTGGCGGGTGTGGATAACTTTGTTGTGCCCAAGGGGCTGGCGCAGGTTCCGGCGATCTGGACTGATCCGGCCTTTCCGATTTGCTTGAGTCAGGAACAGGAGGGTGGCTGGAGCGTCGGCTGGCGTTGGCACCCAAGCCAGACATTCGATTTGGCACTTGTCGAGCAATGGCTTGAAGGCCTTGCCTGGCGAAGGGCGAAGTTGGTTATCCACAGTGGCCAAGGCTGGGTGTCGGCGAATGCAGTGGATAACTCGATACTGGAATGGCAGTCGAGTGAATGGCGGCAGGATTCGCGGGTTGAATTGATTTTCAGTGAGTCGCAGGAGGTTGATTTGCTGCAGAGAGGTTTGGCGGAATGCAGGGTTCAATAGAACTAGCGGGTTTCTGTATTGTGGCTAATGGCCCATTCGCGAGCAGGCTCGCTCCCACAGGGGAGCCCATTCTCAAATGTGGGAGCGAGCTTGCTCGCGAATGGATTTAACTGACGGCATCAATCATCAAGGCCGCCACTTGTTATGTTCCTGCCGCCAATGGCTCAGTTCGATCACCTGGGCGCTGGGCTTGACCACGTCGGCGACGGGCGGGGTGTCGTCGAACGGCATCGGGTAGGGCGCCAGTTCGATCTGCACACTGTGGGGGCCGAACTGGGTGATAGTGCCGTTATGACGGGTTTCGCCGGTCACGGTGAATTCGAAGTTATACACACGGGCCAGGCGCCGCTGGCCACTGGCATCCTTGATGAACGCGATTTTTTTCAGCGCCACATTACCATCCAGCAATTCGATCCCGACGTTGCTGCAATGCTGCTTGACCCGCTCCAGTGCACGTTCGCGCAAACCGTGGTTGTGCCACAGCCAGGCACCCGCGGTGGCAAGCAGCATCAGCACGAAAATATTTCCAAGGGTCAGCATCAACAGGGCGCTCCAACAAGATAGTGTCAGCTTAACTGCGTCGCCGGTCTGTCGTACAGGCTGCGTTTAGTCGCATACTGCGCTGCTCGAATTTCAATCGTTTTACGGAAACTCACCGCATGAAACGTACGCCCCATCTGCTCGCTATCCAGTCCCACGTGGTGTTCGGTCACGCCGGCAACAGTGCCGCGGTTTTCCCGATGCAGCGGGTCGGGGTGAATGTCTGGCCGCTCAACACCGTGCAGTTCTCCAACCATACCCAGTACGGCCAATGGGCCGGCGACGTGTTGGCTCCGCACCAGATCCCCGATCTGGTAGAAGGTATCGCGGCGATTGGCGAGTTGGGCAATTGCGATGCAGTGTTATCGGGTTACCTCGGCAGCGCGGCTCAAGGCCGGGCCATCCTCACAGGTGTCGCGCGAATCAAATCGATGAATCCCAAGGCGCTTTACTTGTGCGACCCGGTGATGGGCCATCCGGAAAAAGGCTGCAGTGTACCGGCGGAAGTCAGCGATTTCCTGCTGGAGGAGGCCGCCGCCGTGGCCGACTTCATGTGCCCGAATCAGCTGGAACTCGACAGCTTCTCGGGGCGCAAGCCGCAGTCGCTGTTCGACTGCCTGGCGATGGCGCGGGCGCTGCTGGCGCGTGGGCCGAAAGCGGTGCTGGTCAAGCATCTGGACTACCCGGGCAAAACGCCGGGCGTCTTCGAAATGCTGCTGGTGACGGCCGAGGGCAGCTGGCACCTGCAACGTCCGCTACTGGCGTTTCCGCGTCAGCCAGTGGGTGTTGGTGACCTGACCTCTGGATTGTTTCTGGCGCGCGTCCTGCTGGGCGACAGCCTGTTGGCTGCTTTTGAATTCGCGGCGTCGGCGGTGCATGAGGTGCTGTTGGAAACCCAGGCCTGCGCCAGCTACGAGCTGGAGCTGGTGCGGGCGCAGGACCGGATCGCCCATCCTCGGGTGCGGTTCGAAGCGACCTCTATCAGCCTCTAATTCCTCGCTGGTCCCATTCGCGAGCAGGCTCGCTCCCACACGGATTTGCTGCGGTCACAGAGTTTGTGCAGACCGAGATCCATTGTGGGAGCGAGCCTGCTCGCGAAGACTATCTAAAGCGCGCCATCAAACGACCTGATGCGCCTCAGGCATCACCCTTGATTTCCTGATACCGCTTTTCCAGTTCCTGACGAATCTGACGACGCTGCTGGGCCTGGATGTAGCGGCGCTTGTCTTCGCTGTTCTCCGGCTGCAGAGGCGGTACCGGCGCGGGTTTGCGCTGGTCATCCACCGCGACCATGGTGAAGAAGCAGCTATTGGTATGGCGCACCGAGCGCTCGCGGATGTTCTCGGTCACCACCTTGATGCCTACCTCCATCGAGGTGTTCCCGGTGTAGTTGACCGAAGCAAGGAAGGTCACCAGTTCGCCGACATGGATCGGCTCACGGAAAATCACCTGGTCTACCGACAGGGTCACCACGTAGCGTCCGGCATAGCGGCTGGCGCAGGCGTAGGCGACTTCGTCGAGGTACTTGAGCAGGGTACCGCCGTGAACATTGCCAGAGAAGTTGGCCATGTCGGGGGTCATCAATACCGTCATCGACAGCTGGGCGTTTCCGGGTTCCATAGCGTTCTCACGGATCAAGGCAGGGTTTGAGGGATGCACCTCTGCGGGTGCCTGCATGGTTTTTTCGAACCAACAGTTATCGGGACGCCGGACGGTAAGCTGCCGTCACGCCGGATCGATCTGTTTCCATATATTGCACCGCATTTCTGCCGGAAGTCGCGGTGTTACCCTGCAAAAGCCCACCCCAAAAGGCAAATTCCTACACCAAAAACGAATTTTTACTCTGCTCAATCGGACATTTCCCGCGTCTGCGATTGAACGTTGTCCAACCAAGGAGCCCCACACCATGCATGCCATCAGTTTTATTCAGGATCTGGCAGTGATCATGTTGGTCGCAGGTGTGGTGACCGTGCTGTTCCACCGCTTCAAACAGCCGGTGGTGCTTGGCTATATCGTTGCCGGCTTCATCATTGGTCCGCACACGCCGCCGTTCAGCCTGATCCACGACGAAGGCACCATCAAGACCCTGGCTGAACTCGGGGTGATTTTCCTGATGTTTTGCCTGGGTCTGGAATTCAGCCTGCGCAAGCTGTTCAAGGTCGGCGCCACGGCGTTTATCGCGGCGTTCATGGAAATCGTGCTGATGATCTGGATCGGCTACGAGATCGGTCGCTGGTTCGACTGGAACACCATGGATTCGCTGTTCCTCGGCGCGATTCTGGCCATTTCCTCGACCACCATCATCGTCAAGGCGCTCAACGATCTGAAGATGAAAAACGAGCGCTTTGCGCAGCTGATTTTCGGTGTGCTGATCGTTGAGGACATTCTGGGCATCGGCATCATCGCCTTGCTGTCGAGCATCGCGGTCAGCGGAACGGTCAGCTCGGGCGAGGTATTTTCCACCGTTGGAAAACTCTCGCTGTTCATGATCGTCGCGCTGGTGATCGGCATCTTGCTGGTTCCACGGCTACTGGCCTACGTGGCCAAATTCGACAGCAACGAAATGCTGCTGATCACCGTGCTGGGCCTGTGTTTCGGCTTCTGCCTGCTGGTGGTCAAACTCGAATACAGCATGGTGCTCGGCGCATTCCTGATTGGCGCGATCATGGCCGAATCCCGGCAGTTGCTGAAAATCGAGCGCCTGATCGAACCGGTTCGCGACTTGTTCAGCGCGATTTTTTTCGTGGCGATCGGGTTGATGCTAGACCCGATGATTTTGCTGCAGTACGCCTGGCCAATCGCAGTGATCACGTTGGCGGTTGTGCTCGGCAAGATGTTGTCCTGCGGTCTGGGCGCCTTTATCGCCGGCAATGACGGACGCACCTCACTGCGTGTGGGGATGGGGCTTTCGCAGATTGGCGAATTTTCCTTCATCATCGCCTCGCTGGGCATGACCCTGCAGGTCACCAGTAACTTCCTTTATCCGGTGGCCGTGGCAGTTTCGGTGCTCACCACGTTGATGACGCCCTATTTGATCCGCGCGGCCGACCCATTGTCGATCAAGCTGGCCACGGTGATGCCGCAACGGCTGGCTCGGGTTTTGGGGATGTATGGCGAATGGTTGCGCAGCATTCAGCCGCAGGGAGAGGGGGCGTTGCTGGCTTCGATGATTCGGCGGATCTTGCTGCAGGTGGGGGTCAATCTGGCGCTGGTGATTGCGATCTTCTTCGCGGGCGCTTACTTCGCTGAGCGAATGTCTACTTACCTGCAAGACTGGATCAGTGACCCAAGCTGGCAGAAAGCGTTGATCTGGGGTGGGGCGCTGCTGCTTTCGCTGCCCTTCCTGATTGCCGCGTATCGCAAGCTCAAGGCGCTGTCGATGTTGCTGGCGGAAATGGGGGTGAAGCCGGAAATGGCCGGACGTCACACGCAGCGAGTGCGCCGGGTGATCGCCGAAGTGATCCCGATCCTCTCGCTGTTGGTGATTTTCCTGCTGTTGGCAGCCTTGTCGGCCAGTATTCTGCCGACCAACAAGTTGCTGGTGCTGATCGCCGTGGTAGCGGCTGCCGTGGCTGCGCTGCTGTGGCGCTGGTTTATCCGCGTTCACACGCGCATGCAAGTGGCCTTGCTGGATACCCTGGACAACCACAAGGATTCGCCAGGGCACTGACCCGATGGGGCGTCAGCTGACTCAGCTTTCCAGCCAGACGTCCCGCGCCCAGTGCCACACCGACTCCCAGGTTTCTTCGGCGATCAGCTCTTCGTCGCCTTGCCACAGCACCACGGTGCCGTCTTCTTCGACACAGTAGTAGTTGTCGCCGTCCTGGCAGATCGGAATCAGGCTGCGATCGACGCCAGCATCCCAGGCGTTGGCAGCGACGTCCGGCAGGTAAGTGTGGGATTGCGGGTCGGTGACGGTGACCGGCTCCAGGCTGCCGTAGACCACGTCGCTGACGGTCAGCAAAAACTCTCTGAAGACAAATGGAATGTCGATGAACAGTTGTTCTTCGATTTCGACCAGCAGATCTTCGTCGGGCAACTCCAAGGGGACCGGTACCGGTTCGTTGGCTTCACGCAGTTGTTCGATGATTTCTTCCACGTCCGGGATCCTCTTGCTTGAATGGCGCGGTTTATATGGGGCGGTTTATACAGTAGCTCGCTATAGATGCAATCGCGAAATAGAAAAACCCCGGCAAGCCGGGGTTTTTATTACAGCGTATCAAGCGCGGAGGGGGATCAGCCGTTCTGGCGGATACCTGCCACCAGCCAAGGCTGGTTTTCGCCCTGGGCGCGTTCCATGTTCCAGCTTTCGCTGAACACTTCGCCCTGGTCGAAACGCGAGGTTTTCGACACACCGCTGAAGGTCAGGGTGGCGATGGTCTTGTCGGCGCGATCATCCACACCGTCCAGTTGCACATTGAGGTTATCAATGTAGGTGGATTGGAAACCGTCGCCCAGGTCGGCACGTTCGCGCTTGAGGAACTCCAGCATCTGCGGGGTCACGAACTCGGCGATCTTGTCCATTTCGTTGGCGTCCCAGTGCTGTTGCAGGGACTGGAAGTGGTTGCGGGCCGCTTCAATGAAATTCCTTTCATTGAACCAGGCCGGTGCATTGATGACCGGACGTGCGGCAACCGGTGCAGCCGAGCCGCCGAAGATCGAACCGCCAGCAGGCTTCTGTTCGAACGCTTCACGCTGCATCGGCGCGTGACCAGCCGGAGCGAACTGCTCCTGCTGCTTGCGGCGACGGGCGGCGATGAAACGGAAGACCAGGAACGCGATGACCGCCATGATCAGGATGTCGAGGATCTGCATGCCCTGGAAGCCGTCGCCCATGAACATGGACGCCAACAGGCCACCGGCGGCGATGCCGGCCAGAGGACCGAGCCAGCGCGAAGCACCGCCGGCCTTGGCAGCAGCGCCAGCGGCACCGGCAGCACCAGCGGTCGCTGCGGCGCCGCCCATGCCAGGAGAAGAAGGAGCCATTTGGCTGGTCTGGTGAGTCGGCGCAGCGCCTGCGCTTTTGCCACCACCGAAGCGCTTGGCGGCATTGACGTCGAGACTCATCGTCAGGCCGATGCACAACGCCATGGCGATGCTAAGAAAACGTTTCATAAAGGGAATTCCCATTTGTGGAAGGCACGCGCGCCATGTTGCACAGCTGAAGTGTTACTGGCTAGCGGCAGAGTGTTTCGGGCTTTTGCCTGACAGGTTCGGTTCAGCTTCAGTCAGCGCAATAAGGCTTGTTAACTTTGGTCTGTAGGATGAGTGGATAAGTTCTGTAGGACAGATGCCTAGCGTCGTAGCGCCAACATCACTACCCCTGCCGTGATCAGTCCGATTCCGCCCCATTGGCGCAGGTCGAGTTTTTCACCTAGCAGGATCACGCCGAGCACGGCCACCAGAACCACACTGAGTTTGTCCACTGGAGCGACCAGGGACGCCGGACCGACTTTCAATGCGCGGAAGTAGCAAATCCACGATGCGCCGGTAGCCAGGCCTGACAACAGCAGGAACAGGTAGCTTTTGGACGATATCGATCCTAATGCCTGATATTGGCCCGTGGCGTACAAAATCAAGGCCAGACTGACCAGGACCACGACCGTTCGCAGCAGTGTGGCGAAGTCAGCGTTGACGTTTTCGACACCGATCTTCGCGAAAATGGCGGTCAACGCCGCAAAGACAGCCGATAACAAGGCCCAGAATGTCCAGGAAGAAAAGAAGCCTGAGCCCATGACTTTTTCCTTTAGTCAGACCAACCTGTGGGAGCGAGCCTGCTCGCGAAAGCTGCGCCCCCCGGTTTTCCAGATAGACCGAAGTGCTTTAATTCGCGAGCAGGCGCGCTCCCACAGAAAGCCACCCCGGAAAGCTGTCAGATCGCCTCCAGCTTGGCATACCCCAGCATCAGCCACTTGCTGCCTTCGCTGAAGTTCACCTGAACCCGCGCCTGTGCGCCGGCGCCTTCGAAGTTCAGGATCACGCCGTCGCCGAACACCGAATGCCGTACTGCCTGGCCGAGACTGAAACCGGTCTGCGGGATTTCGCTGCCGCCGAACAGGCTGCTGGTACTCTGCTGCTGGCCACCGCCGAACGGACGGCTGACGCTGTTGGAAAGCCGTACTTCCTGGATCAGGCCTTTCGGCACTTCGCGTACGAAACGCGAGACCTTGTTGTAGGTTTCGCTGCCATACAGGCGTCGGGTTTCAGCATAGGTCATCACCAGGTTATGCATGGCGCGGGTGACACCGACATATGCCAGACGACGTTCTTCCTCAAGGCGACCGGGCTCTTCCAGGCTCATTTTGTGCGGGAAAAGACCCTCTTCCATGCCCACCAGGAACACATAGGGGAATTCCAGGCCCTTGGCGCTGTGCAGGGTCATCAGCTGAATGCTGTCTTCGTGCTCGTCGGCCTGGGTGTCCCCGGCCTCCAGCGAAGCGTGACCGAGGAACGCGGCCAGTGGCGTCAGATCCTCGTCTTCTTCACTGTTTTCGAAGTTGCGCGCGGCACTGACCAGTTCCTCAAGGTTTTCTACCCGAGCCTGGCCTTTCTCGCCTTTCTCCGCTTCGTGGTAAGCGATAAGCCCCGACTGCTCGATGACGGTCTGGGTCATCAAGTGCAGCGGCATGTCCATGCACTTGGCTGCGAGGTTTTCGATCAGCTCGATAAACGCGCCCAGTGCGCTGGCGGCGCGACCGGTAAGGCCCTTGTTGGCCACCAGTTGGCGCATCGCTTCCCACATCGACACATCGCTGTGGCGCGCATGGTCGCGAATCGCTTCGACGGTTTTTTCGCCGATGCCACGGGCCGGCACGTTGATCACCCGTTCCAGCGCGGCATCGTTGCCTCGGCCTTCGAGCAAGCGCAAATAAGCCATGGCGTTCTTGATTTCAGCCCGTTCGAAGAAGCGCTGACCGCCATAGATACGATACGGAATACGCTCACGCAATAAAGCTTCTTCCAAAACGCGCGATTGGGCGTTGGAGCGGTACAAAATCGCAATATCACTACGCGCCAGGCCGGTTTTCAGCGCGCTTTCGATGGTTTCGACAACGTAGCGGGCTTCGTCATGCTCGTTGAACGCGGCGTACAGGTTGATCGCTTCGCCTTCGCCGCCATCCGTCCACAGTTCCTTGCCCAGACGACCGGTGTTGTTGGCGATCAGGGCGTTGGCGGCTTTCAGGATGCCGGCGGTGGAGCGATAGTTCTGCTCCAGTCGAATGGTCACGGCGTCGGGAAAGTCTTCGGAATACTGGTAGATGTTCTCGATTTTTGCCCCGCGCCAGCCGTAAATCGACTGATCGTCGTCGCCGACCACCATCAGGCTGTCGCCACCCTTGGCCAGCAAGCGCAACCAGGCGTACTGCACGGCGTTGGTGTCCTGGAACTCGTCCACCAGAATGTGCCGGAAACGCTTCTGATAATGCGCCAGCAGCCCCGGGTGGTCGCGCCACAGGTCGAGGGCACGCAGCAGCAGTTCGGAGAAGTCGATGACGCCGGCGCGCAGGCACGCGGCCTCATAGGCCTCGTAGATGCTGCGCATGGTCGCCAGGAACAAGTCGCCGCTGGCTTGAATGTGTTGCGGGCGCAGACCTTCGTCTTTCTGCCCGTTGATGAACCATTGGGCCTGGCGGGCCGGCCAGCGTTGCTCATCCAGACCGAGCTCGCGGATCACCCGCTTGACCAGCCGTTGCTGGTCGTCGCTGTCGAGAATCTGGAAGGTCTGGCTCAGCCCGGCTTCCTGCCAGTGCGCACGCAGCAAGCGGTGCGCCAGGCCGTGGAAGGTACCGACCCACATGCCGGCCGGGTTGATGCCCATCAGCTGCTCGATACGTTGGCGCATCTCGGCAGCAGCCTTGTTGGTGAACGTCACCGACAGGATGGAGTGTGGCGATGCGTTTTCGACCTGGATCAACCAGGCGATACGGTGCACCAGCACTCGGGTTTTACCGGAACCAGCACCGGCCAGGACCAACTGACGACCCACGGGGGCCGCTACGGCCTGGCGTTGGGCATCGTTGAGGGAGTTCAGCAGAAGGGAGAGATCATCGCGCATCGGGGCATTCTAGGGGGCGGCGACACACCGGGCAAACCCCGCTTTGCTTTAGCCGATGAAAGATGCGCGCGGGACGACCGGTCAGTCATCGCCTGCAAGCGTTGGCCGCTCTACGCTGGCAGCTTGGAGGTCGAGTCGGACGGTCAGTGATTTTGTCTGTTTTTTGATCTGTAGCAGTTTGGTACGGGCACTGCCTTGTGTATGCTCCGTCGATGTTTCGGGCTCATGCTCATCATTATAAGAACAAGAACATTGCCTATGACCCTCAGCTCCGATCTGTCGGGCCCCTCTGTGGAGCCCCGGGTTATCCGAAAGCAATACGCCATGGAAATGGCGGTTGAACGCACGCGTCTGCTGTATCAGGGCTCTTTGCTGCCCACTTTGTTCATGTTGACTAATGGTCTGGTCTGCGCCGGTTTGCTCTGGAGCCCGCAGCGCTACTTCCTGGTCTCGGTCTGGCTGGTGTGGTTGCTGTCGTTGGTGGCGTTGCGGGTGATTCAGGTGGCCGCCTTCGATTCGGCGATTCCCAACCGTCAGGCCCATCCGATCTGGCGGCGCATGTTTTTACTGGGTTCGGGGCTCACCGGCCTGACGCTGGCCGGCGCGGGTATCGCCCTGGTTCCCGCCGACAATTTCATCCAGCAAGCCTGGGTTTTCGGTCTGATCGGCGCGGCCGCCCTTTCAGCCAGTGTTGCCTACGCCGTCAGCCTGCCGGCGTTTCTGTCGTTCACCTTGCCCTGTTTATTGCCGGCCATCGCCTACATGTTTTGGGGGCAGGAGCAGGGGTGGGGCTGGTTTGGACTGATTTTGCTCGGTGCATTGAGCGTGGTTGCCTGGCAGGTCAATCGGCTGATCGATAACGGCATGTTGCGACGGTTCCAGAATCAGGCGCTGATCGAACATCTGCAGCAGGCGCAAAACTGCAGCGATCAACTCAATAAAGAGCTGGCCAGGGAAATCGATCAACGCCGGCGTGCCGAAGACGAATTGCGTGAAATCCAGGTCGATCTGGAAACTCGCGTGGCCCAGCGCAGCCTGGAACTGGACGCCGCCAACCAGGCATTGAGCAAGAGTGAAGCGCGTCTGGCGTTGGCATTGAAGGCCAGTGAGCTGGGACTGTGGGACTGGAACCTGCAAACCGACGAAGTCCATCACACGCACATTCAGGAATTGTTCGGCCTGGAGCCGGAATACGTGACGGCGATGTTGCGCCACCTCAAGCCCCGTCTGCATCCCGAGGATCTTCCGGCACTGAAAAAGGCGTTGGTCGAGCATTTGAAGGGGCGCACCGAGGATTATCAGATCGAATACCGCGTGCGCCACGGCGACGGTCACTGGGTCTGGATCGAGGATCGCGGGCGGGCGGTCGAGCGGGCCGAAAACGGCCGGGTGATCCGCATGGTGGGCACTCGCCGTGACATCAGCGTCAGCAAGGCACTTGAAGAGCAGCAACAATTGGCGGCGACGGTGTTCGAGGCAGCCAGCGAAGGCATCATGATCTTCGACCCCAGCTACGCCCTGATCGCGGTCAATCAGGCCTTCAGTCGTGTAACCGGTTATGAGATCGAGGACATGCTCGGGCGCAATGTCGTCGAGTTGCCATGCAGCCGCGACGCTCGCCGTCATTACGCAGCGATTCATCAGGCGCTGGAGCAGCACGGCAGCTGGCAGGGCGAACTGGTGGAAACCCGCAAGAATGGCGAGATGTATCCGCAATGGTTGCAGTTGAATACTGTGCGCGATACTCGGGGAAAGGTTAGCCATATCGTCGGCTTCTTCGCAGATCTCTCCGCTCGCCGAGAATCCGAAGAGCGGATGCGCTACCTGACCCATTACGATGAACTCACCGGCCTGGCCAACCGTTCGATGTTTCGCGAACGGCTCAGCGAGGCTCATCAGCGTGTGCGTCAGGGCGGCTATCGCAGCCTGGCGCTGCTACACATCAACCTGGACCGCTTCAAACAACTCAACGACAGTCTGGGTCATGAAGTCGCCGACCAGTTGTTGCAGAAAATGGCCCGGCGACTGGTCAATGCGCTGCCCGAGGCGGACACCATCGCGCGTTTGTCCGGCGATGAGTTCGCGGTGCTGTTCAACGCCTATGGCAACCTGTCGAGCCTGGCGCGGGTCGCCACACGTTTGGCGAACAAGTTGCGTTTGCCGGTGACGGTCGAAGGGCATGAACTGGTGGTCAGCGCGTCGATGGGCATCAGTCTGTTGCCGGACAATGCCCGGGAAATTTCCGCGTTGGTCAGCCAATCGAACATGGCCATGCAACATGCCAAGCATTTGGGTGGCAACAACTTCCAGTTCTACACCGACAGCTTGCAAGCCAGCACGCTGGAGCGCTTGCAGCTGGAAAACCAGCTGCGTAAAGCGGTTGAAGAGAAGCAGTTGAAGGTTTTTTACCAGCCGAAACTGTGCCTCGCCACGGGCAAACTGAACGCCGCCGAGGCGTTGGTGCGTTGGGATCACCCGACCATGGGGCGCGTGCCGCCGGGAGACTTCATCGGTTTGGCCGAAGAAACCGGCTTGATTGGTCCGATCGGCGAGTTCGTGCTGCGCCAGGCTTGCTGGCAAGCCTGCGAGTGGCAGCGGCTGGGGCTTGAGCCGATTCGGGTTTCCGTCAATTTGTCGGTGCATCAACTGCGGCAGGGCAAGCTGGTCAGTCTCGTGCGGCAGGTGCTGGAAGAAACCGGCCTGGCACCGCACTACCTGGAGCTGGAACTCACTGAAAGTCAGTTGCTGGACAGCGTCGAGCACATCATCGCGACCTTCCAGCAGCTGCGTGATCTGGGCGTAAAGCTGGCGATCGACGATTTTGGCACTGGCTATTCATCCCTGAGCTACCTCAAGCGGATTCCAGTGGATTACGTGAAGATCGATCAGGCATTCATTCGCGGCCTGGGGGAGGGTACGGAGGATGCAGCGATCACCCGAGCGATCATTGCCATGGCACATGGCTTATCGCTGAAGGTTGTTGCGGAAGGGGTGGAGCGACGGGAGCAACTTGAGTTTCTCAAGGGGGAGCGATGTGATGAGGTGCAAGGGTATCTCATCAGTCGGCCGATAGAGGCGGATGGGCTGGCAGCACTACTACGTGAACAAAGCATGGATTGAAAGGCCAATCCCGTCGACCCCTTGCGAAGGTTGACGGGCAGCCTTGATGCGGGAGTTTCTTAGTTGGTAATCAGAACTTTGTCGATGCGGTGCAGCAACTCGCCTTTATAGAAAATGCTAACGCTTGGGACATTGGAGTCACCCATTACCTTGTATTCGACAAACTTGTCGGTTTCAACTTGCAAGGATGGCTCATCGGATGTTTCCAGTTTCAGTTCCAACCGCACATTGAATGACTTGTCCTGCAGTTTCATGTATTCCAGTTTGGGTGTGACACCGCTGTGGGGTACGGTTATGGTGGCATAGACGCGGAAAGACGGGTTGCCCGGCATTCGGTCGATTTGTGCGGTCCAGTTTTTGGTTTTAATACTCATGTTTAATAATCCCTTTAATTAAATAAGGTGGCTTCCTGCCGGATTAATATATCTATCTGAAATGGAGAATTGGAGAGGTTTGAGGTTCTGGTTTGTAAGGCTGTATGTTTTTGTGAATGTCAATGTAATAACTACGGGTAGTACTTTGATCGGCGAATATTTATTCGTTGTCATGGTCAGGTCGCGCAACGATGACGTGCTTGAGCATCGAAACTGAGTGCTACATGAGGTGCGAGTACCTGAAATCGAGGGATCTGGTTACGGATTGAGCAGGCAAAAAGCCGATTCATGTAGTATAACTACAAGCGTGCTACATCCCCGGCACCTGCCAATAACAAAGAGTCCAGCCCTTTGAATCTGCTGCAACACATCGCCCAGTCTCGCCACCTGTTACGCAAGTCGGAGCTCAAGGTCGCCGATCACGTGCTGCTTGACCCCGCGGCCGTGATGCACAGCTCCATGGCCGACCTGGCCCATAGCGTCGGTATCAGCGAACCGACCATCGTGCGTTTTTGCCGCGCCATCGGTTGCTCCGGGTTTCAGGACCTGAAGTTGAAGCTGGCCCAAAGCCTGGCGGCAGGCGCGAGTTTCGGGCAGTTCGCGATCCATGAAGATGACTCGGTCGCCGACTACAGCCTGAAAATCTTCGACACCACCCTGCATACCCTGATGGAGGTTCGCGAGAAGCTCGATCCGGTGGAGTTGCAGCGAGCGGTGACGCTGATGTCCCAGGCTCAGCGCGTGGAGTTCTATGGCTTTGGCGCTTCGGGTGCGGTAGCGGCAGATGCGCAGCACAAGTTTTTCCGTTTGCTGCTGACAGCGGCAGCGTATTCCGACCCGCACATGCAAGCGATGTCGGCGGTGACCCTGAAACCGACCGATGTGGCGATCTGCATTTCCCAGTCCGGGCGTTCCAAGGACCTACTGATCACCGCCAACCTGGTGCGCGAAAGCGGTGCTTCGTTGATCACCCTGTGCCCAAGCCAGACGCCGTTGGCTGAGCTGTCGACCGTCAACCTGGCAATCGACGTGCATGAGGACACCGAAATCTACACGCCGCTGACCTCGCGGATCGCTCACCTGGTGGTGATCGACGTCCTGGCAATGGGCGTGGCCATGGCGCGCGGGCCGAGCCTGGTCAACCACCTCAAGAGCGTCAAGCGCAGCCTGCGCAGTTTGCGATTGTCGCCAAAGTCGGTGAAAGCGCTGGACGACTGATCATCTGAAAAGGCGGAAGGTCGTTCCGACCTTCATTCGCGAGCAGGCTCGCTCCCACAGTGGTTCTTCGGTGCTGCACAGAATCTGTTCACACCACTAACCCTGTGGGAGCGAGCCTGCTCGCGAAGGCGTCCCTTGAATACACCACAACTTTCATCAGGCTGTAACGCACAAGCCGCCAAACCGTCATCCCCCGCGCCTATCTTGAAGCTCCCGTACTCGCCTTGGGAGACTCGAAATGGCCCAGCCCTACGAAGAACGCAACAGCGCCGTCAAAACCCGTCGTCAGCAGGAAGACCAGCGCCGCATGGAGTTTCGCCGCGCCATCGAAGATCGCTGCGAACGACGTCAGCTTCTTGCCGAGATCGGCGATTTTCCGGAAGAGTTTGAACTCAATTACTGGCAGGCGGCCTCGACAGCTTCCCGTCGAAACGCTCAACCAGGCCGCTGATCTGCACCCGCTCACTTCGCACAAACGCAAGGAATGCGTGAGCCACCGGTGACAGCCGTTTGGCCTTGGCCTGCACCAGGCACCAGCTGCGGTACAGCGGCAATTCTTCGACCGGCAACTCAATCAACCCGCCGGTCGCCAGTTCCAGGTTCAGGGCGTGGCGCGTCAACAGCGCCACGCCCAGTCCCGCCAATACACATTCACGCTGGGCTTCGGCTGAGGACACTTCCTGTGTCTGGTTGAAGTGCACACGCTTCTCCTTGAAATACTCTTCGCAGGCAAGGCGTGTGCCGGAGCCGGGTTCGCGCAGCAACAGGGTGTAAGGTTCAAGATCCTGCAGGCGCAACGGCCCCATGTGGCACAGCGGATGATCGGGCGGCGCGACAGCGACGATCGGGTTGTTGAGGAACGGCAGGAACTCCAGCCCCATGTCTTGCGGCACCATGGACATGATCACCAGGTCATCGCGGTTATCGGAGAGGCGTCGAATCACTTGGCCGCGGTTGACCACCGTCAGTTGCAGGTTCACCTCCGGATGCTGACGCTTGAACGCGGCAAACAGGTGGGGGACGAAGTACTTGGCGCTGGATTCCACCGCCAGTTTCAGCTGCCCCTGCAATGAGCCCTGCATGTCGGAGAGCTGCATGTCGAGGTTTTCCAGGCGCCCGAAAATGTCCCGGCTGGCGCGTTGCAGTGCTTCAGCCGCTTCCGTCATGTAGAGTTTTTTGCCGACGTAATCGAACAAAGGTTGACCAATCAGCTCCTCGAGTTGACGAATCTGCAGGCTGACGGCGGGTTGTGTGAGCGACATTTCGTCGGCTGCGCGGCTGTAGGACCTCAGATCACAGACTTCGTTGAAGATCTGCAATTGACGCAACGTCATACGCATCAAGGACTTACGCATTTTTTTATTTTCTCGCCGCAGGCTGATGAGCTAACTATAAGTCTTTACTTATGCGTGACCCAATTATTATTCATTTTTGTTAATCCCTTGTGAGCGCTAGTGTGGTCCTGCGACCAAATTGAAACATTTGGTCACGCGTCGACCTGGTCTAGCAGGTCGTGGGTACCACCGGCTCAAGGGAATTTCCAAGTGATAACAAAGATCCTGATCGCCAACCGTGGTGAGATTGCCGTACGAATCGTGCGTGCCTGCGCCGAAATGGGCATCCGCTCGGTCGCGATCTATTCCGACGCCGACCGCCATGCCCTGCATGTGAAGCGTGCGGACGAGGCCCACAGTATTGGTGCCGAGCCCCTGGCGGGTTACCTGAACCCGCGCAAGCTGGTGAACCTGGCCGTGGAGACCGGTTGCGATGCGTTGCATCCTGGCTACGGTTTCCTTTCGGAAAACGCGGAACTGGCGGACATCTGCGCCGAGCGCGGTATCAAGTTCATCGGTCCATCGGCTGAAGTCATTCGCCGTATGGGCGACAAGACCGAAGCCCGCCGCAGCATGATCAAGGCTGGCGTGCCGGTCACTCCGGGCACCGAAGGCAACGTCTCGGGGATCGAAGAAGCCCTGAACGAAGGCGATCGCATCGGTTATCCGGTGATGCTCAAGGCCACGTCCGGTGGTGGCGGCCGCGGTATCCGTCGCTGCAACAGCCGCGAAGAACTCGAGCAGGCTTTCCCGCGGGTCATCTCCGAAGCCACCAAGGCCTTCGGTTCTGCGGAAGTGTTCCTGGAAAAATGCATCGTCAATCCGAAACATATCGAAGCGCAGATCCTCGGCGACAGCTTTGGCAACGTGGTGCATCTGTTCGAGCGTGACTGCTCGATCCAGCGCCGCAACCAGAAGCTGATCGAGATTGCCCCGAGCCCGCAGCTGACCCCTGAGCAGCGCGCCTACATCGGCGACCTGTCGGTACGTGCCGCCAAAGCCGTGGGCTATGAGAACGCCGGTACCGTGGAGTTCCTGCTCGCCGAGGGCGAGGTGTACTTCATGGAGATGAACACCCGGGTGCAGGTGGAACACACCATCACCGAAGAAATCACCGGTATCGACATTGTCCGCGAGCAGATCCGCATTGCTTCCGGCCTGCCGCTTTCGGTGAAGCAGGAAGACATCCACCACCGTGGTTTCGCCCTGCAATTCCGGATCAACGCCGAAGACCCGAAAAACAACTTCCTGCCGAGCTTCGGCAAGATCACTCGTTACTACGCACCCGGCGGTCCCGGTGTACGTACCGACACGGCGATCTACACCGGTTACACCATTCCGCCGTTCTACGATTCCATGTGCCTGAAACTGGTGGTGTGGGCGCTGACCTGGGAAGAGGCGATGGACCGTGGTTTGCGCGCCCTCGACGACATGCGTCTGCAAGGGGTCAAGACCACCGCCGCCTACTATCAGGAAATCCTGCGCAATCCGGAATTCCGTAGCGGCCAGTTCAACACCAGCTTCGTTGAAAGCCACCCTGAACTGACCAACTACTCGATCAAGCGCAAACCCGAAGAGCTGGCCCTGGCCATCGCCGCCGCCATCGCCGCCCACGCAGGCCTGTGAGGAATAGAACAATGAGCAAGAAGATTCACGTAACCGACACCATCCTGCGCGACGCCCACCAATCGCTGCTCGCGACCCGCATGCGCACCGAAGACATGCTGCCGATCTGCGACAAGCTCGACAAAGTCGGCTACTGGTCGCTGGAATGCTGGGGCGGCGCCACGTTCGACGCCTGCGTGCGCTTCCTGAAGGAAGACCCGTGGGAGCGTCTGCGCCAGCTGCGCGCGGCATTGCCTAACACCCGTCTGCAAATGCTCTTGCGCGGCCAGAACCTGCTGGGCTACCGCCACTACAGCGATGATGTGGTCAAGGCTTTCGTGGCCAAGGCCGCGGTCAACGGCATCGACGTGTTCCGCATCTTCGACGCCATGAACGATGTGCGTAACCTGCGCGTGGCCATCGAAGCGGTGAAAGCGGCGGGCAAGCATGCCCAGGGCACCATCGCCTACACCACCAGCCCGGTGCACACCATCGATGCGTTCGTGGCACAAGCCAAGCAAATGGAAGCCATGGGTTGCGACTCGGTGGCGATCAAGGACATGGCCGGTTTGCTGACCCCATACGCCACCGGCGAACTGGTCAGGGCGTTGAAAGCCGAGCAGTCGCTGCCTGTGTTTATCCACTCCCATGACACGGCCGGCCTGGCCGCGATGTGCCAGCTCAAGGCCATCGAAAACGGTGCCGACCACATCGACACCGCGATCTCCAGCTTCGCCTCCGGCACCAGCCACCCGGGTACCGAGTCGATGGTCGCCGCCCTTAAAGGCAGTGAGTACGACACCGGTCTGAACCTGGAACTGCTGCAGGAAATCGGCCTGTATTTCTACGCCGTGCGCAAGAAGTACCACCAGTTCGAAAGCGAATTCACCGCCGTCGATACCCGCGTACAGGTCAACCAGGTTCCGGGCGGCATGATCTCCAACTTGGCCAACCAGCTCAAAGAGCAGGGCGCCCTTAATCGCATGAGCGAAGTGCTGGCAGAGATCCCGCGTGTTCGCGAAGACCTCGGCTTCCCGCCGCTGGTGACCCCGACCTCGCAGATTGTCGGCACCCAGGCGTTCTTCAACGTGCTGGCCGGCGAGCGCTACAAGACCATCACCAACGAAGTGAAGCTGTATCTGCAAGGCGGCTACGGCAAGGCGCCAGGCGCCGTGAACGAGAAACTGCGTCGCCAGGCCATTGGCAGCGAAGAGGTGATCGACGTTCGCCCGGCCGACCTGCTCAAGCCGGAAATGGCCAAGCTGCGTGCCGATATCGGTGCCCTGGCCAAGTCTGAAGAAGACGTGCTGACCTTTGCCATGTTCCCGGATATCGGCCGCAAGTTCCTCGAAGAGCGTGCCGCCGGCACCCTGACTCCGGAAGTGTTGTTGCCGATTCCTGAAGCCGGCGGTGTTGCCTCGGCCGGCGGTGAAGGCGTGCCGACCGAGTTCGTCATCGACGTTCACGGTGAAACCTATCGCGTCGACATCACTGGTGTCGGCGTCAAGGCTGAAGGCAAGCGTCACTTCTACCTGTCCATCGATGGCATGCCGGAAGAAGTGGTGTTCGAACCGCTCAACGAATTCGTCAGCGGCGGCAGCAGCAAGCGCAAGCAAGCGACTGCGCCGGGCCACGTCAGCACCACCATGCCGGGCAACATCGTCGACGTGCTGGTCAAGGAAGGCGACACCGTCAAGGCGGGCCAGGCCGTGCTGATCACCGAAGCGATGAAGATGGAAACCGAAGTCCAGGCTGCCATCGCCGGTAAAGTCACCGCCATTCACGTGGCCAAGGGCGACCGGGTCAACCCTGGCGAAATCCTGATCGAGATCGAAGGTTGAATTAACAACCTCGATACAACGCTTTAAACCTCGGGGGGGCATGTGCTCCCCTTTTTTTTGCACTGAAGAAACGCGGGTTAATTGTGGGAGCGAGCCTACTCGCGAATGCGCAGTGTCAGCCTGCACAAATGTTGAATGTATTACCGCCTTCGCGAGCAGGCTCGCTCCCACAGGTATTGCATTGATTCAGCGATCAGAAACTCATTTGCCACTGCCCGATCAAACCGTGATTGCGGCTGTTGTTGCCGATTTCCCCGCTGTATCCGATGCCCAGCGAATGACGAGCCGAAATGCCCACATCCAGCCCTGCCTCCAGCACCAGGCTGTCCCGATCCAGCGAAACGCCATCGACACTGAACGCCGTGCCACCCGTCACAAATGCCTGCCGGGTTGAATTGCTGACATCGCCGTAGGTGTGTTTCCAGCCCGCGGTCATACGCGGGGTCAGGCTCATGCCGTTATCCAGACTGCTCAGGTGTGCCAGGCGCAGGCCGAAGGTGGTGCTGAAGTTGTCCTGGGTTTGTCCATCGACGTGCAGAGAGGCGGCGCCGCCTTTTTCCTGATAACTGTCACGGTGGTAGCGCTGGTAGCCGAGGCTGGCAAACGGCTCGGCACTGAGCCGGCCGCTGCCCATGGCGTAGCCGAGTTCAGCGAAAGCCTGCTGGCTGTCGGCGTCGTAGTCGCCTTTGGGGCGGTCGCTGAAACCATTGAATGCGATGGTGCGTTTGCTCTCGCCCTGATGGCCGCTGTACGCCGCGCCGAGGCGCAGGGCCAATGGGCCGTTTTGATGTTGCGCATAAACACCGGCATGCCAGCTCTCGACATTGCCGTCGGCGCCCGTGGCATCCAGATCGGTCTTCGAATAGCCGCCAAGCACACCCAGGCGCCACTGTGGATTCAGCGACCAATCCGCACCCAACACGCTGCCTTTGGTGCGTTGTTCCAGACCGCTGTTGCCGTGTTCGCCGTCCAGCTTGCCGTAACCGCCGATGGCCTGCAGCCAGAGACGGCCGCGAGCATTCGGGTCGTTCAAATGGCGGGCTTCGGACGGTACGCCATTGGCGGCGAGGATCGGCGTGTCGCGTTGATCCAAACCGACCATCAGGCCCGGGCTGCCGCCCATTTGCTGCATCGCCGAAAGCATGCTGGCGCCGACCTGACTGCTGGCGCCGAGTGTCGCACTGGTCAGATTGGCATTGCTGGCACCGCTCAGTTGTTCAATCGCCGCGCCGGCTGTAGCGTTGGTGGTGTTCAACAAAGCGTTATACAACGCGTTGTTCCTGCCCAGTGACGCCAGGCTGTTGGCAGCGTTGCTGCCGTTGCCGGTGACGGCGAATTCATTGAAGGCCACGTCGTTACGGGTATAGGTCAGATCGACCTGGGTTGGCGTGTAGGCAAGCGTTGGTGTGAGGAATGCGTAGTTACTGGTGACCGTGCCGAACGTGCCGTTGATGCGTGCGGCTTGCAGCACGGTGTAGTGGCTTTGCCACGGATAGGTACCGCTGCCGGGATTGACCGCCAGGGTCGCGCCATTGAGGTTGGCTGTGCCGCCGACCTGCACCGGGGCGCTGCTGCCGTCGGCATTGACGCCATAGGCGAGGGTCGATGCGCGGCCCATGCTCAGGTCGTGCACGATGGTTGCCGTGCCGAGACCGGTGTCGGTTCGCAAGGTGCCATTGACGTCGAGATTGCCCACCGAACCACCCCCGGCATACACACCGCCGGCATCCACCGTCAGGCTGCCGGCAATGCTGCCGTGGTTGATCAGGGTTGCGCCGTTGCGCACGGCGCCGCCGTCGCTGAAGTCGCCGCTGCCGGTGAGTGTCCAGGCGCCTTGCTTGACCTCCAGCCATTCGAAATGGCGACTGCCGCCGAAGCTGCCGCCCGCCGCGTCGTCCATCACCACACGGTCGTAACCGCTGCCGCCATCCACTGCGCCGATGAAACGGCTGCCGTTGCGCAGGGTCAGACTGTCGTTGCCGCCGCCGAGGTCCAGCGCCAGGCCGTTGCTACCGCTGATGGTGCCGCCGTTGGTCACGCTGTCGGCGAACTCGCCGACGAATTTCACACCGAAGCCATTGAGGCCCTGGATGGTCCCGAAGTTCTCCAGGGTGGTCGCCGCCAACCCTGAGCCGCCGCTGCCGTCATCCACCAGAATCGCGCTGTCGGCGCCGCTGATCAGCGCGCCGCTGGCGTTGAGAATATAGCCGCCGCCGAGTGCGATGCCTTCGCTGCCGTTGGCGAAGCCAGCCTTGTCCACACCACCGGCACCGACGCCCTGAATGGTGCCGTAGTTTTCGATATGGGCGATTTTGTCGATGTCTACGCCATCGCCGTCGCCATTTGGCTGCAACCCTGAATAGGCGCCGGTAATGATGCCGTGGTTGATCACCGTGCCATCGCCATCGGAGCCGAAACCGGAGCCGTTGCGCCCGGTGATGTGCCCAAAGTTGGTCAGGGTCGCACCCAGATCAGTGGTGATGCCGTGACGCCCACCGGAAATGTTGCCGTAGTTGGTCACTGTCACGCCAGTTGCCGAGTCGATATCGACACCGTCGAACTTCTCGTCGGCATTGTGTGAATCGCCGGTGGAGATCTCGCCGTAGTTGGTGATGGTCGCGTTGGCACCGGTCTTCATGCCGTCGCTGGCATCGCCGCGAATCAGTCCGCCCGCGCGGTTGATGATCGTGGTCGTGACCCCGGCACTGCGCAGTGCATCCAGGTCCAGGCCCTGGCCGGTGGTGGAGCGGATGATGCCGCTGTTATCGATCAACAGACTGCCGCTGACGAAGTTGCTGTCGATGCGCAGCGCATCGTTGAACCCCAGAATCTGCCCGCCCGCGCGGTTGTAAATGCTGTAGTTGCGCGCCTGGGTCAGGTCGCCACTGCTGTCAATCGCCCGGCCACCGGTAGAAACAATCTGCCCCGCGTTATCAATCACCACCCCGGCGCCGGCAGTACCGTCCTTGAGGCTGACGGCCTTGCCGGCATTGGTAATGCTGCCCGGCGCCGAAATCGTCAACGTGTCAGCGCCACCCAGGGTTTGCGCTGTGGTGGTGGCGGTATCGATCTGCACGGTTTTATACGGTGCCGCGAGGGTGCCGGTGCTGATCGACAGAGCGATGACGAGCGCCAGGCGCTGGGGCGAGAAGGGCATTTTGGACGTCCGTTTCGTTATAAGCGGGGCGTCCTGTATAGCGGATGGTTTTTACAGATTGATGTCGGGCTGTGTTGAAAAGCGCTTCGCGGGCAAGTCGGAACGCCGCCCGCGAAGGCGTACATCCAGGCGCTGAAGATTATCCACGGCACTCAGTCAGCGTTTTCAGTTGCCCCGACCCCGTTTGGTTTTCATCACTCAACCACTGCTCGAACCCCGCGGCAATCGCCGGCCATTCCGAGTCCAGAATCGAATACCACGCCGTATCCCGGTTCTGACCCTTGACCACCATGTGCTGGCGGAACACGCCTTCGAAAGTGAAGCCCAGACGCTCAGCCGCGTATTTGGAGCGGGCGTTGCCGTTGTTGCACTTCCATTCCAGGCGACGGTAGCCGAGGGCGAAGGACTCCTTGGCCAGCAGATACACTGCCTCGGTGCTTTTCGGCGAGCGCTGCATCGGGGCGCCGAAGGTGACGTGGCCGATTTCGATGCGGCCCTGGGCCGGGACGATGGACATCAGGCTGAGGATGCCTTGCACCTCGCCGCTGGCGCGGTCGATCACGCTGAAGAAATACGGGTCGCTGTTGGCGGCGTGGTTGTTCAGCCAGTCATTGAAGGCGCTGCGTTCCGGGAACGGGCCGTACGGCAAGTAGTCCCAGAGCTTGGGGTCGGCCCCGGGGCCTTGCAGGGCTTTGAACAAATCGTCGCCGTGGCGCGCCGGGTCGAGTTTTTCCAGGCGGATAAAGCGTCCTTCGATCGTTTGCACCGAGGGTGCCGGAACGCCTTTCCAATCGGCGAGTGAAGTCGACATGTTGTTCTCCTTGAGCCTCAGATGGCTTTACGAAACTGAATGAAACCGGGGCGTTCGGCGATGCGCTCGTAGAGCTGGATCGCTGTGGCGTTGGTTTCGTGAGTCAGCCAATGCACTTTGCAGCAACCGTCGGCCTTGGCGGTAGCGTAGACGTGTTCGATCAGCAGGCGACCGACGCCGGTGCCACGGGTTTGCGGTTCTACCAGCAGGTCTTGCAGGTAGCAGGAATTTTCGATGCTCCAGTTCGAGCGATGGTAGATGAAATGCACCATGCCCACCGCTTTGCCGTCAGCCCAGGCGAGGGCGGCGTGGGTCGGTTCGCTCGGGTCGAGCAGGCGCTGCCAGGTGCTTTGGGTGACGGCTTCGGGCAGTTCGGTGTTGTAGAAGCGCAGGTAGGCTTGCCACAGCGGCAGCCAGGCGCCGTGGTCGTCGGCGCTGACCGGGCGAATCTCGATCTGACTCATGTTCATTCCTTAACGCATCAAGTGGGCGAGGGCCTGATCGTGCACGTCAGGGCTGGCGGCCAACCCTCCGCGCACACCGGCGATGTCTGCGGTGCTACGGTTCTGGCTGAGCTTGCGCTTGCCCTCCAGGCGTTCGATCGGCACGGCGAAACCGACGATGGCCTTGAGCATGCCGTCGATGTAATCGGCGGGCGCATCGGCGACTTTCCAGGGCTGGGCACGGCTGCTCTCATGGCGATCGGTCAGGGTGCTGACGATGTCGAGCAGCCGTCCGCCATCGCTGAATGTTTCGGCGCGGCCATAGGCGTGTACGGCGACGTAGTTCCAGGTCGGGACGACTTTGCCGTGCTCGGCCTTGCTCGGATAAAAGCCCGGGCTGACGTAGGCATCGGCACCGGAAAAAATCAGCAGGGCTTCGGCGCCGTCGCGCAGGTCTTTCCACTGCGGATTGGCCTTGGCCAGATGCCCGTACAGCGTGCCGTTCGGGCCCTGTTCACGATGGAGTAGCACGGGTACATGACTGGCCTGCAAACCGTGTTCGCCGTTGGTTACCAATATGGCGAGGCGGGTGGCCAGGATCAGTTCGTGCAGTTGGGACAACTCATCGATGGCAAAAGCGCGGGGCGTGTACATGGTGAAATTTTCCTTGGCGAATGCCTGCATCCTAGGCATGCTATTGGTCTGTTGTAAGAGCCATTAATGACCAATTTCATAGGTCCATTAACATGAATAGCGAGCCGCTGTCCCTGTCGTTCAACCCGGCCGGCATCGAACTCGATCGCCGCCAGGGTCTGAGCCGTCAGCTCTATCAGGCATTGCGTTTACGGGTGCTCGACGGACGACTGGCCAGCGGCACGCGTTTGCCGGCCAGCCGGGATCTGGCCGCGGCACTGTCGATTTCGCGCAACAGCGTGGTGCGCGCCTACGATCAGCTGTATGCAGAAGGCTTTATCGAGGGGCGGGTCGGTGACGGGACTTATGTCGCGCAGTTGCCGCAAAGCGCGATGCCTGGGAAAAAACTATCCACAAAAGTATCCACAGGGTTGTCAACAGGCTTACCCACAGCCTTATCCACAAAATGGCAGGATTTACCTGTAGTTTCATCCAGCAAAGTTATCCACAGCGGTGCTTTACGACGTGTTGAAAAGAACCATTTACCTGTGCCACCGAGCGGTCCGCCTCGTGCTTTCAGGGTGGGTGTTCCGGCATTCGATCTGTTTCCTTTTGAGGTGTGGGCCAAGCTGAATGCGGCTTTCTGGCGCAAACCGGATTTACAACAGCTGTGTTATGGCGACCCGGCCGGCGATGCGCGGTTGCGGGGCATGATCGCGGCTTATTTGCGCAGTTCCCGCGGCATGCAGTGCACAGCTGAGCAAATTGTGATCACCAGTGGCGCGCAACAGGGAATCAGCCTTTGTGCACAGTTGCTGGTGGAGCCCGGCGATGGGGTGGCCATTGAAAATCCGGGGTATCGGGCTGCCGGTCATGCCTTCGCGGTGGCCGGGGCGCACCTGCACGGCGTGTCGGTGGACAGCGAGGGCATCGATTGCGCCGAATTGTCAGCGCTCAATGACTGTCGTCTGGTCTATGTCACACCTTCGCACCAGTACCCGACCGGTGTGGTCATGAGCCTGGCGCGCCGCCTTGAATTGCTCGCCTGGGCCGAGCGCACCCAAGGTTGGATCGTCGAGGACGACTACGATGGCGAGTATCGCTACAGCGGCGCGCCATTGGCGCCGTTGGCGGCACTCGATCGTCAGGGGCGGGTTTTGTACGTCGGGACCTTCGGCAAGGTTGCTTTTCCAGCGTTGCGCCTGGGTTATCTGGTGCTGCCGCCACCACTGGTGGATGCGTTTTCGCAACGCCGCGCAGTGGACGTACGGCACTCGGAAGTCAGCACTCAAGCGGTGATGGCCGAGTTCATGGCGGCAGGGCATTTTCAGCGGCACATCCGGCGGATGCGGCGGGCTGCTCTGAGTCGTCGCAACACCCTTCTGGCGGATTGGCCAAAAGATATCCCCGGCTTGGGCAGTCTGCCGAGTGTGGCAGCCGGGCTGCATTTGACAGTTCCGGTCGAGAGCGTGGCTCGCGAACGTGAGTTGGTGGCGCTAGCCGAGACGGTGGGGGTTGAGATCAATGCGTTGAGCAGCTATTGGCTACCGGATTCGACCCGGCCAGCAGATGAGCGTGCCGGTCTGGTGTTGGGGTTCGCCGCTGTGCCGGACGCTGACATTCAGGCGGCATTGGTGCGGTTGCGTTCGGCGTGGGGTCACTAAAGCGTAACTCCTGTGGGAGCGAGCCTGCTCGCGAAGACGGTATTCCAACCACAGCAGATTTGGCGGCGGATGTACCGACCCTTTCGCGAGCGGGCTCGCTCCCACAGGTCATGGTCGTCAGTGCAACAGTGCTTGTTATCAAGTCCCGGACTTGATCTTGGTCCAGGCCCGGGTCCGCGCACGCTCGGCATCGCGCGGCAGCGGTTGCAGGGTGTAGAGCGTGCTCATCGTCGTTTCGGTCGGGTACAGGTTCGGGTTATTGCGGATTGCCGGGTCGACCAACTCTGTGGCGTCCTTGTTCGGGTTCGGGTAGCCGACAAAGTCGCTGACTGGGGCGATCACCTGAGGTTGCAGCAAATAGTTGATGAAGGTGTAGGCGTCCTCTGTGTTTTTCGCACCTTTCGGAATGGCCAGCATGTCGAACCAGATCGGCGCGCCTTCCTTGGGCAGGCGCATGTCGACAATCACGCCGTTCTTGGCTTCCTTGGCGCGATTGGCGGCCTGGGAGAAGCTGCCGGAATAACCGACTGCGACGCAAATGTCGCCGTTGGCGATGTCGGCCATGTATTTGGAGGAATGGAAGTAGGTGACGTACGGACGGATTTTCATCAACAGCGCTTCTGCCTTGTCGTAGTCCGCAGGTTTTTTGCTGTTGGGGTCCAGGCCCAGGTGTTGCAGGGCCAGGGGCAGGATCTCCGATGGCGAATCGAGCAGGGCGACGCCGCACTGTTTGAGCTTGCTGATGTTCTCTTCCTTGAAGATCAGGTCCCAGCTGTCCACTGGTGCGTCGGCGCCCAATGCGGCTTTGACCTTGTCCGGATTGAAGCCGATCAGGATGGTGCCGTACATGTAGGGCACGGCGAATTGGTTGCCAGGGTCATTGGCCTCGATCAGTTTCATCAGCTTGGGATCGAGGTGGTTCCAGTTCGGCAACTTGCTGCGGTCCAGCGGTTGGAACACACCGGCTTCAATTTGCTTGGCGAGGAACACGTTGGATGGCACCACCACGTCGTAGCCGGAGTTGCCAGTCAGCAATTTGGCTTCAAGGGCCTCGTTGGTGTCGAAGATATCGTAGACCAGTTTGGTCTGGGTGTTCTGCGCCTTGAAGTCTTCCAGGGCCTTGGGGGTGATGTAGTCGAACCAGTTGTAGACGCGCAACGTTCGCTCTTGGGCATGCACAGCGCCGCTGAGTACCGTGGCGCATAACGCTGGCGCGATAAAACGCTTGAGTCTGTTCATTGTTGTTATTTCCCCTGGGCGCTTTCAAAACCTTCGAGAACGTTCACGGCATTGATGCCGATTTCCTCAACGGCGTAGCCACCTTCCATCACGAACAGCGTTGGTTTGCCAAGACCGGCAATGCGCTTGCCCATGGCCAGGTAATCCGGGCTATCGAGCTTGAATTGCGAGATCGGATCATCCTTGAAGGTGTCGACGCCCAGGGACACGACGATGATGTCGGCACCGTAGTTTTCGATCTCTTTGCAGGCCTGCTCCAGCGCCGCGCTCCAGATGTCCCAGCCCGAACCTGCGGCCAGCGGGTAGTTGAAGTTGAAACCCTCGCCGGGACCTTCGCCCAACTCATCTTCATAGCCGAGGAAGAATGGGAACTCGGCTTCCGGGTGGCCGTGGATCGAGGTGAACAAGACGTCACTGCGCTCGTAGAAAATCGACTGGGTGCCGTTGCCGTGGTGGTAGTCGACATCGAGGATCGCGACCTTTTTGTGGCCCTGATCGAGGAACGCCTGAGCGGCGATGGCGGCGTTGTTGAGGTAGCAATAACCCCCCATCAAATCGCCGGCGGCGTGGTGTCCCGGTGGACGGCACAGGGCGAAGGCGCTGTGGGCGCCGCGCTGGATTTGCGCTTGAGCGGTGAGCGCCACTTGCGCCGCGCTGTATGCTGCTTGCCAGGTGCCGGCGGTGATGGGGGCGCCGCCGTCGAAGCTGTAGTAACCGAGTTCGCCGTGCAGGCTGGCGGGCTTGATACGGCGCAAGGTACGGGCCGGCCACGTGTAGGGCAGCAAGTCGCCGTCGGTGTTGAACTCGGTCCAACGGGCCCAGGCGCCTTTGAAGAAGTCGAGGTAGTCGCGGCTGTGGATGCGCGCGATCGGTTCGAGGCCAAAATCCTTCGGTCCTTCTACCGGACCGAGGTTCTGGTTTTGCACCCGTGCCAATACATGGTCGGCACGTGAAGGCATCTCGAAGCAGGGCTTGAGTTGCCCGTCGATCAATTCACAACGGCCGTGGTGCAGGTGGTGATCGTCCGAGTAGATCGTCAGCATTTCTTGTTCTCCGCAGGCTGATTCGGTTGAACACAGTCTTGCGGCGCAGACGGTTTTGGAGAACGGCAGGAAAGGCCAAAAGGGGATTAATGTGGCCAAAACATTTGACCGAAATTCGCCCCTTGTTGGCACGGCTGAACACCCGAACCGGGCATGGAATGCACAACCTGTGGGAGCGAGCCTGCTCGCGAAAGCGGTGCATCAGTCGCCTAGGAGGTTGGATTATCCGACGCCTTCGCGAGCAGGCTCGCTCCCACATGAATGATCAGTGAGGGCGGAACTGGCTGGGCGCCACACCACTCCAGCGCACAAACGCATGACGGAAACTCGCGGTTTCGCTGAAGCCCAACGCCTCGGCAATCCGGTAGATCGGCAGTTGATCCTCGCAAAGCATTTGCTTGGCCTGTTCGAAACGCAATTCGTCGAGCAACTCCTGATAACTGCAGCCCAGATCCTTGAGGTGCCGGCGCAAGGTTCGCGCGGAACAGTTCATCTGTTCGGCCAGGCCTTCAAGCCCCGGTGCCGCATTCAATTGCGCCCTGAGCAGCTGGCGAATCCGCCCCAGCCACGCCTGGCGCCCGGTGAACTCGGTGTTCTGCTTGCGGCAGCGTTCAGCCATGGCCTGATGGGTGATGACATCCGCCAGTGGCAAGGGTTGGTCTAGCCACTGCTGGTCGAAGGCAAAGGCGTTGTCCCGCGCACCGAAGTGCAGCGGGCAATCAAAGTGCTCGGCGTAAGTCGATTCATAATCGGGTGCGGCATGTTCAAAGCGTGCGGCCAGCAGCGGCAGCGGGTGACCGAGCAAGTCGTCGCAGATGACTTTCAGCGAGACCAGGCAGAACTCGGCATTGAACACCGCCAGCGCCGGGTTCTCCCGGTAATCGGCGGCGACGAACCAGACGCGCTCGCCGTCGTCTTCCAGACTCAGTTCGAACAGTGTTCCCAGGAGTGCCGGATAACGCATCGCCAAACGTAATGCGTCACCGAAGGTGGCACTGGTGAGCAATGCGTAACCGAGCATGCCGTAGGACGAAACGTGCATGCGCCGCCCCAGCTCCAGGCCGATGTCGCGTTTGAGGGCAACGGCGTTGGCGCAGACCTGCATCTCCTGATTGGTCGTGATGCGCGTGTCGGCCCGGCTGAGGTCTGCCGCACTGATGCCACTGCCGGCCAGCAGCGCTTCGCTCGACAGGCCCTCGGCCTTGAAGGTGCTGAGGATCAGGGAGACGGCGTTGAGGGTGGTGAGGTGGGAGTGGAGCATGTAAGCATCCGGTTACTGAATATACGCAACGAAAGGCAAGTTTTGTGCCGGGTTGAAATAGCACAGTATTCAAGATGTGGCTGCTCGCCATTTAAATTTATAGATATTTAGCGAGTTTGCCCACTGTCATTAATATCAGTTTAGATGGGTGGAATTAGTATTTCGTCGGATTTTTTTAGAGTGGTTAAATAATAGTTTATTTGCGGCTTTAAATTTGACCCTGCGTTAACTGTGAGCTAGGTTTTCGATCGTTACATATCAGGTTGTTCATTAATTTTAAAAGGTGAACGAAATGAAGATGAAGGATATTAAAAAATGGCTGAGCAATAAATCCGCGCATGCGCCAAAAGAAGTTGGAGAGGCTACGGTAGAAGTGGATGGCGTGAGTAAAATCTATCCGGCGCAATCTTTAAATTTGAATAATGGTGCTGTTCAAGTGATCTTTGGTTCACAAGATGGAAACCATGTAAAAGAGGGATTCCTCATAAGAATTGACGAGAAGGATCTCGGGAAGGAAATTGTTTTACCACACCCCTATGCGTTGGTTCTCTGCATCCATGACTCTCAAGTATATGATCCGAAAAGCGGAGCACTAACGGTCTATTTTGATGACTCCCCGGTCACCGGGAAATTTCATATTAAGGTGCGAGATGGAGCGCCGGTCTCCGAGCTAAAGAACGGAGAATTCTGTATTTCTCCGATAAAAACTTAAAGCCAGCCGTTCTGGCGGGATGGGCGATTCCAGGAGTCGGCTTGCTGGCGAAGTTCGATAACGCAGTGTAACTAGTACACTGCGTTGACTTGATCTCCGGCAAGTCGGCTCCTGCGGAGTTTTGAGCGTTCTCGACGGCAAGGGCGCTGGATGTCAGCAGACTTCACAACTTTTGTTTTCTGTACCCGCATTGAAAAACAACTGCGTAGCCTGCTCCAGACCAATCATGCTGCGGTAATAGGCCAGACGTTGTGAACTGTTGAGCCCTTCAGGGGTGTCGGCGCTCATACCCAGGCTTTGCTCTTTTGGGGTTTTCAAACGTGCGTAGAGAAAGGCTTTGGCAGGCACCCACGAAGTGGAATACAGAAAATGCGCATACCAGAGGATCTCGCGGCTTTTCTTGTCACTGATGGTGTATTCGTCCAGATACTGGATCTTGCCACCTTTAAGGCGCCGTCGATCGACGGTTTTGGTGATGCTTATTTCTTGCTTGTTTTTTAACCATTCAATGCCCGCCAGGGTGGGTGCTTGCTGTTTGGTCAACTTCAGCATGTTGCTGGTGGCTTGTTGATAGAGATCCTGTGCGGCGTCGGTGAGTGATTTATTCACTTGGGCGGCCGAACTTGCGCTGCTGTTCTCGGTGCCATTGCTCTCGGTGGCATTGCTGTCGGTCAGCGCTTGCTCGATTTTTTTGCTGGCCCGTTCCAGTTGAGTCGCGTGCTGGTGAAACAGGAACTCCACACCGCCAGGTGAACGCCCTGGCTGTTTCAGTAATTCGGTCATGCGCGTCTTGAACGCTGGCAGCTCGTCAAGCAAGGCCTGGCCTTCACTGATGCTGGGTTGCAGATCCGCAATGGCGTTGCTGGCCGCCGCGATTTCCACGTGCTCAACCCAGGTGTCCGAGTTTTTGCGGTGGAACGTTGCGATGACCTTTGCGGTGAGTGGGGAGGTGATATCCACCAGGTCAGTCTCCAAACCCTGCGCGGTGAGACGTGGTTGCCCGATGAGAACGCCGTGATAACGCGTCTTGATAAATACCTTCTTTGGCCTTGGCTTAAACAGAGGCGCGGAGGGTAGAGCGCGTATCGCATCTCTTTCTTCGATTACCAGCACCAGATTGCGCGCGGCGCGGTCTTTGAACTCATCGAGCTGGTGGCGCAGGCTTTTCAGCGGCTCTTCAAGGACATCCTTGGAATACATCGTCTGGAAATCCTGCAGGCGTTCGTCAATGATGTTGAATTGTTCAATCAGGTTGTTGAGGGTGTCGATTCGTTCGTCGAGGCGGGCCACACTGCGTTCATCCAATGTTTCTCGCAAGACTTGAACGGCCATGTCGGCCTTATCGACGATGTTGTCCAGGGTGGACCAGGCGTCGGCCATCGTGGCGAGCGTAGTTTTGGGCAGGCATAGATTGCGCGCCAGTGTCACCTGGAGCGCCTTGAGATCATCGGCTTTATATACGGGTAGATGCTGGAGGGTCTGCTGGCTCAAGTGTAGCCCTTCTTTTCCAAAACCCTTGAGTTCCCTGACCCGCGACTGGATATTGTCCAGGCGCGCAATCATGTCTTGGGACATCACACACATTTGCCTCGCGTCTTCGATATGACGCTCTTGTGGGTTTTCGGCCTGACGATTGATGTGATCCAGGACAGTTCGCATTTTGGGGGTGAAGGTGGTGAGCCTTTCTCGAATGCCGGCATGAATGAGTTCGAGCTGAGCGTTCAGGTAGCTCAGCGACTTCTGTTGATAGTCCGCCGTTGGTGAAAAGACATGTAAAGTCTTGAGATTTTTCAGCGCTGTTGCGTAGTCCTCTTGCTGGGATTCCAGCTTCTGCAGGTAGAGCAGACGCTTGGCTTGAGCGGTCTCGGTGTCGGCATCGATCATTGCTTGGCGGGCCTGTTGCAGCTCTTTTTGCGCGGCTGCTTTGCCGCTTTCGAATGCAGCCAGTTTTGTACGCAGATCCTGAGCTTTTGTGGTGGCTTGAGCCTGAGCTGTCCTGGAATGGCTTTTCACCCCTCCGCCTCGCAGACGCAGACGGGGATCGATAAACCATTCACCCTTCGTATTGTTGATCAGGGCCGGGCCTGAGCGTGTGGGTTGTGTGGAGTCAATGATCGTGACGTTACCGTCTTCATCCGCCGAGACCTCGTACCAGTTCTCCCCCACGGGGGCATACCATTTCTTGTTGGCACTGTAGAGATGCCGATGGACGTCTGCCTCGGCATGAGCAGTACCGATACTTGCAGGTCGGGTAATTTTGAAGCGGTCCAGAACCTTAGCCAATGTAATGGGCGTTCGATTTACCGCTCCATTGATGTTCAGGGTTTGCTGAGGGCTGGGTGTCTCATGGGAGGCGCTACTGGTCAGTTGTTTAACACTGGTTTTTTCTACCACGGGTGCCTTGGTTAAGGTGGGTTTAACTGCTGGCTCGTTCTTCGCCTGGTGTTTGCCTGAAGTGTCCTGAGTGGCGATATGCAACGTGATCGCCATCCCGAGATTGAGCAATAGATCAGCGAGGGCTGCCCATTGCGCCTGATTGTCGTTTTGTTCTTTCGCGTCATGCAGTTCTTGAAGCTGGTCCATGATCTGCCAGATCCAGGCCCCCATACCGATGGTTCGCCCCAAAAAGGGCAGGACTGCGTTGAACAACATCCAGCCGGCCCGCTTGAAACTGGCCCACCGGCTTTCGGTGTTTGATACCGATTGACGATCGGCGAGCTCAACCAGGGCATTTGCGTTTGCCTTGAACAGGGCCGCGCACAGATCGCCCTCCATGGCCTTTCCTCCCAGGGCTATTGGCCCGGTCATTGCCACGAGTTTGATGGGATCCGCCAGAAACTCGACAACAGCCCAGGGTGATGGCAGAGAACCTGGGAAAACGTAATTGGTATAGTCGCTGCGACTGTCGTCCGGCAGCCACGCCAGCACCGATTCGCGCAGGCTGACGGATTGCTGAATGGCGTAAAACAAGTTGAATAGAGAAGGGTATTGGGTCAATGGTTGATCCAGCATTGGCCGATACAGCAGGCATGGGCCGGCCGTCGTGTCCTGGGGGCCAATCACGAACATGTTGGCGACTTCGTCTTCGGCGCCACCTGTTCGACGCTTCGGGACAAAGGCCAGAGCACGCATCACGATGGTCTGACCTTCGACCACACGATCAGTGATTTCGGACTCCATCACGGCAGCGACATAACGGTACCCGCGTGCGTCGATGCCGGCTTCCTCGCGAATCTTGCATTGCAAGGCCAGCAACGGTAACTGGATCTTCAGGTGCTGGGCGTACAAGGCTTGTCGGCGCGTCGATTCTTTCGGGTCATCAAGCAGTTTTTCCTTGATCAGGGCCGGGTAGGTGCTACCGATATTCGCTTTGCTGACGAGTCCTTCCACATACTCTACGGTCATCCACTCAGGTAGCGGCTTGCCGTTGGTGGAGAGAATGGACTTGTCTCCGAGGGGGAGGGCGATGAGGTTCTGCAGCGCCAGATCAACCACGCTGAATGTGGAAGTCTCGACTTTACCGGGGACGACGAATGTTCCCCAAATGACAAGATTCCGGACGCGAATTTCAATCGTGGCCAGATCCGGCTGCGGTTCGTCTGGATGGTCGCTTTTCATTTGGGCGGTCAGCACGTCGAGGGCGTACTGCTCGATGGGCAGGATGTCTTCCAGGTAAGTCTTGCCTTCATTCTGGCTGTGCAACACTGCCAGATCCTTCAAGTGCCGGGAGTAGTTGTTTAAATCCGGGAGGGAAGCGGAGCTGAGCCAGTCAGGGAGAGCGTCCTTGTACCAATCAAGCTTCGGACCTGCTGTTTTGGCTTCGTTAACATCCACATCAGGGGCGAGGCGAGGTTTGTGCGGGCGAGTGTGTCTGAGGGGGGAGAAATCAAGAGCACCGATAATGGCAATCTGGATAGATACCAGCATGCAAGCCAGATGGTCGAAATAGTTTCCGCTGACCTCCACTAACTGCCACTGGATTTCCTGACCTGGTGCCACATTTACGTGGGCGGGCAGCGTTGCGCCAAACTGTTCCAGGGAGTCGAATTTTTCATACCCCTTGAGCAACGAGTGGGTCAGGACGGAGGTTTTCTTCTGATGGGTACCGACCAGAACGGCGATCGACATCTCGTCCAGATGTACTGTGTTCTCACCGTCTACCAGGTCAATAGCAACCAGATACGCTTTGCTTTTATACGGATCCACGACTTCAAGGGTTGTCAGGTCCGGTGTGCGGAACAAGGTGCGTGCCATGCTGCAGTCATCTTCGTTCCACCCGGTGACTTGATCGACATTCCAAAAACTCCGCAGTGTGTTCGAAAGCTCGTGCCAGCGCGGACCGGAACTGCCTTCGGCGTTGTTCCAGTACTCCAGTTGCTGCTCCTGAAAGGCCTTGAGCATCACAGGAGCGAGCAAATTGATCATGTTGGCAATTTCGTCGATCCGCACCGGCAAATGAATGGCCGGTTTGGTAATCGGCTGTTGGGTCAGGAAGTGCTCACCCTCGATGTACAGGGCCGGCACTGCGAGCACCGTCTGATTGGCGAGGATTTCAGTCAGCGCTTGATAGTGGGTGGGGCCGGGCACGATTTCATCATCGAAGATTTCCCATGAGGGCGTGCCGACCATGAGAATGCTTGGGTCGAAATCCAGCGCCGGATACAATTTTTGCAAAGATTGGCGCAGCAACACGGCCGCCACGTCTCTCAAGTCGGGGCCGATGTTCAGTTGAGTGATCAGGGCATCGATGGCGTCCTGATGGGGGGGCGTCTGCTGTGTGGGGGGTGAGACGGATGAGCTCATGGTGCATCCCTGCGTTTCAAAGTCATGGAAGTTGCCCGAGGACAAGCCTCGGGTTTTCCATGCTAGGGAGCCATCAGTCAGGGAAGGTGGTAATTATTTATACCCAATGGTTTTCAGATTCAGCTCAATTCGCCACACAGATCCAGTTCGACCAGACGGCGAACTTCTGCGGTATCCAGGCTGGCGCCCAACAGCGCATGCAGCTTGCCAAAGGCGGCTTCGCGGGTCATCCCGCCGCCAGACAGCACACCGACGCCGCGCAAGCGGCTACCGGCCTCATACACATCCAGCTCGACGCCACCTTCATAGCATTGCGTAACTGCAACCACCGCCACGCCCTTGTCCCGGGCCCGTTCCAGGCTGGCGAGGAATTCGGGGTTGTCGCTTGGCCCGGTGCCGCTGCCGTAACACTCCAGCACCAGGCCCTGAATGCCGCTGTCGAGCAGGCCATCCAGAATCTCGGCGCTGATGCCGGGAAACAGCGGCAACACCGCGATGTTCGCCAGTTGTTTGCGCTGGTTGTAGTTCAACGCGGCGGGCAGTGAAGCGGCCTTCACACCGCCGCCCTGACGTTCCAGGCGCTTGAACGGATGGCGACCGAAACTGCGCACTTTCGCGCAACGGGTCGGGTCCAGCCGTTCGCCGTGGAAGTACAGATGCACGCCGGGTGCCAGGCCCTGGCCCAAAGCGACCAGCGCACCGCCCAGGTTTTCCCAGGCATCGCTGTCGGTCACGCCGGCCGGCAGCATCGAACCGGTAAAGCACACACGGGCATTCAGGCCCAGCAGTTGAAAGCTCATGGCTGCTGCGCTGTAGGCCAGGGTGTCGGTGCCGTGCAGGATCAGCACGCTATCGCAGCCTTGAACATCAATCGCATCGACTACCGCTTCGCGCAGTTGCTGCCAATAGGTGGGGGTCATGTTGGCGCTGTCGATCAGCGGCGCCATTTCGCGGAAGCGCCACTGCGGCACCACGAGTTCAGGCTGGCTGTGCAGATAGTCGCGCATCCGCGCTTCGAAACCGGACGCCGGGGCCAGGCCATTGGCGCTGGCTTGCATGCCGATGGTGCCGCCGGTGTAGAGCACCATGACATTTTGCGCGGCAGGGTAGGTATTGGAAATCATGAGCAGGTCTCCGCAAGAGAAAACTGTGGGAGCGAGCCTGCTTGCGAAAGCGGTGTCTCAGTCAACGAAGATGTTGAAGGTGATGGCCCTTTCGCGAGCAGGCTCGCTCCCACAATGTGTGCACTTTAACTGACGGGCGCAGGGGATGCGCCCGTTGTTTACCAATCAGCGTTGCGCCGCGGGTACGCCTTGCGGCTGAGTTTGAGCCTTGGTGGCTGGCGGTGGGTTGGCCGGCCAGGCTTTGAGGTCCAGGTCCAGATCCGGGAACTTGCTTGAATCGAAGACGGGGGTCTCGATGCCGGCAGCGCGCTGGTCATCGTAGTCGCGCAGGATGCGCATGCCGACCTTGAACAGCAGGAACAGCGCGATCAGGTTGACGAACGCGAGCAGGGTCATGGTGATGTCGGCGAAAGCGAACACGGTGCCGAGGTTTTCGATGGCACCCCAGAAAATCAATAGCAGTACCAGCGCGCGGTAGCCGATCAGCGCCTTGCGGTTTTCACCGATCAAAAAGCGCAGGTTACTTTCGCCCAGGTAGTAGTTGTAGAGGATCGACGTGAAGACGAACAACGCCAGGGCCACGGAGATGAACATCCGACCCCAGTCACCGACCACGGCGGCCAGGGAGTTCTGGGTCAGGGCAATGCCGTCGCCTTCGAACCCTGGAGTGTAGAAGCCCGATAGCAGGATCAGCAGCGCGGTGCAGGTGCAGATCACGAAGGTATCGAGGAACACGCTGAACGCCTGGACCACGCCTTGCGCCACCGGATGCTCGACCGACGCAACGGCAGCCACGTTCGGCGCACTGCCCAGGCCCGCTTCGTTGGCAAACACGCCACGCTTCACGCCCATGATAATCGCGCTGCCGATCAACCCGCCGAAGGCCTGGTCGAGACCGAAGGCGCTTTTGACGATGGTCATCAACATGCCCGGCACCTGATCGAACTGCAGCACGATCACGTAGAGGGTCACGCCGATGTACACCAGGGTTTTCACCGGTACCAGCAGGTCGGCGACCTTGGCGATGCGCTTGATCCCGCCGATGAACACCAGGCCCAGCAGTACTGCCAGAGCGATACCGGTGTAAGTCGTGTCAAGGCCGAAGGCGTTGTTCAGCGAGTGGGTCACGGCATGGGATTGCAGGCCGTTGAAGGCGAAGCCGAAGGTGATCAGCAGCAGGAACGCCATGATCATCCCCAGCCAGCGTTTTTGCAGGCCGTGCTGGATGTAGTAGGACGGGCCGCCACGATAGGTACCGTCGGCGTCAGCGCGTTTGTAGAGCTGGCCGAGGGAGCATTCGAAGAAGCTGCTGGACATGCCGACCAATGCGGTCACCCACATCCAGAACACCGCGCCGGGCCCGCCGAGGGTTACGGCGATGCCGACACCGGCGATGTTGCCCGCGCCGACACGGCCGGCGAGGCTGAGCATCAGGGCCTGGAACGAACTGAGTTGACCGGTGCTGCTGCGCAGGCTGTCGCGGAACACCGCGAACATATGGAAGAAGTGGCGCAATTGAACGAAACGCGAGCGGATCGTGAAGTAGCCACCGAGCCCGACAATGAGCACGATCAGTACTTTCCCTGAGAGGAAGTCGTTAATGACTTCGAGCATGGATTATTCCTCGCTGTTTTTTGTGTAGGCAAATGCTGGCCGGATAGACACATCGAGTTACATCCGTTGGCGCACGGCACAACGGGCGGGTCGATGTTCGTCCCGGTTTCATATCGCGGGTTTGTTATTAGTTCGGGTTTCGCATGGGTTGTAGCCTCGCTACCGACGACCGCTCACGCGAAGAGGGGCGGCACTATACCGATGCTTGTCTGTGGGAGCGAGCCTGCTCGCGAAAGCGGTGTAAATGACAGCATCGATGTTGAGTGTAATGGCCTCTTCGTCGAAACGCCGCCCGGAGCAGGCTCGCTCCCACAGGGTCTGTGTTTACCTATAAAAAGTTAAAAAAAAGGGCCTGGAGAGTGATCTCCAAGCCCTCAAAAGGTGAGAGGTGTCTAGTCCCTCGACCTGGTGAGCGGTGCTACAGGTAACGCGTCGGCTCAGGCTTTGAGCGGAACCAGACGCGGAGCAATCATGTTTTCCGGGCGCAGGATGTCGGCGAGCATGGCGTCGTCGAGCAGGCCTTCTTCGCGCACCAGTTCCAGCACGCCGCGGCCGCTTTCTAGGGCGATACGGGCGATGCGGGTGGCGTTTTCATAGCCGATGTACGGGTTCAGCGCGGTGACCAGGCCGATCGAGTGCTCGACCAGTTCCCGGCAACGTTCTTCGTTGGCGGTGATGCCGGTGATGCAGTGCTCGCGCAGCATGTCCATGGCGCGTTGCAGCAGGCGGATCGAGTCGAAGATCTTGAAGGCGATCAGCGGTTCCATCACGTTCAGCTGCAACTGGCCACCTTCGGCGGCGATGGTCAGGGCCAGGTCGTTGCCGATGATCTGGAATGCCACCTGGTTCACGGCTTCCGGAATAACCGGGTTGACCTTGCCTGGCATGATCGAGCTGCCTGGCTGACGCGCCGGCAGGTTGATTTCATTGATGCCGGTGCGCGGGCCGCTGGACAGCAGGCGCAGGTCGTTGCAGATCTTCGACAGCTTGACCGCGGTGCGCTTGAGCATGCCGGAGAACAGCACGAAGGCGCCCATGTCGGAAGTGGCTTCGATCAGGTCGGCTGCCGGTACCAGCGGATGACCGCTGATGGTGGCCAGGCGCTGAACGGCCAGGTGCTGGTAACGCGGGTCGGCGTTGATGCCGGTACCGATCGCGGTACCGCCCAGGTTCACTTCAGTCAGCAGTTCTGGCGCCAATGTCTTCAGGCGTGCCAGGTCTTCGCCCAGGGTGGTGGCGAAGGCACGGAATTCCTGGCCCAGGGTCATCGGCACAGCGTCTTGCAGCTGGGTACGTCCCATCTTCAGGACGTGGCTGAATTCTTCACCTTTGGCGGCGAACGACTGGATCAGGCTGTCGAGGCTGGCCAGCAGCGCGTCGTGACCCAGCAGCAGACCCAGGCGGATCGCCGTCGGGTAAGCGTCGTTGGTCGACTGCGCCATGTTCACGTCGTTGTTCGGGTGCAGGTACTGGTATTCGCCCTTCTGGTGACCCATGGCCTCCAGCGCGATGTTGGCGATGACTTCGTTGGCATTCATGTTGGTCGAAGTGCCAGCGCCGCCTTGAATCATGTCCACCACGAACTCTTCGTGGAAGTCGCCGCGGATCAGACGGGCACAGGCTTCGCTGATGGCAGCGTGCTTGGCTTCGCTCAGGTGACCCAGCTCGCGGTTGGCATCAGCGGCGGCTTGTTTGACCATCGCCAGGCCGACTACCAGCTTCGGGTAATGCGAAATCGGAACGCCGGAGAGACGGAAGTTATTCACCGCTCGCAGGGTCTGGATGCCGTAATACGCTTGAGCCGGTACTTCGAGTACGCCAAGCAGGTCTTTTTCTGTGCGGAATGATGCAGCGGAGGACATGATAGAAATCATCTCGATATGGACCCGGTCTGTGCCGGAACACTGCAAATGCTAGGCTTGTGGAGAATTTTGGGCCAATGCTGTTAAACACTGGCCTATGCATATTCGGCATAATGCCTATGTGACGCCGCGTTCGCGGTGAGCGTGTGACCTAAATTGGTGCGTGTCCGGGAGGACGTGATGAATCTGGAAAGTAAATGGCTGGAGGACTTCAGTGCCCTGGCCGCCACCCGCAGCTTCTCCCAGGCGGCGGAACGGCGCTTCGTGACCCAACCGGCCTTCAGCCGGCGGATCCGCAGCCTCGAAGCCGCGCTGGGGCTGACGCTGGTCAACCGCTCGCGTACGCCCGTCGAGCTGACGGCGGCGGGGCAGTTGTTTCTGGTCACCGCGCGTACCGTAGTCGAACAGCTCGGCGAAGTGCTGCGTCATCTTCATCATCTGGAAGGCGGGCAGGGCGAAGTGATGCAAGTCGCCGCCGCGCACTCGTTGGCCCTGGGCTTCTTCCCGCGCTGGATCGCCCAACTGCGCAACGAAGGTCTGAACATCGCCACGCGGTTGGTGGCGACCAACGTCGGCGACGCGGTGCATGCGCTGCGTGAAGGGGGGTGCGACCTGATGCTGGCGTTCTACGACCCGGATGCGGCGATGCAGATGGACCCGGAAATCTTCCCGTCACTGCACCTGGGCAATACCGAAATGCTGCCAGTGTGTGCAGCGGACGCGAATGGCAAACCACTGTTCGATCTGGAAGGTGAGGGCAGCGTGCCGTTGCTTGCCTATAGTGCTGGTGCCTTCCTCGGACGTTCGGTGAACATGTTGCTACGCCAACGGGCATTGCGCTTCACCACCATTTACGAAACCGCCATGGCCGACAGCTTGAAGAGCATGGCGCTGGAAGGATTGGGCATTGCCTGGGTGCCACAGCTCAGCGTACGCGCCGAACTGGCCCGCGGTGAACTGGTGGTGTGCGGTGGTCCACAGTGGCATGTGCCGCTGGAGATTCGCTTGTACCGATGCGCGTTGGTGCGCAAAGCTAACGTACGGTTGTTGTGGCGCAAGCTTGAAGGTGGAGCGGCGAGCGCTACATGACTCGGTATTGGGTGAAGTGACTAGAATTTGTTTATTAAAAATGCCCTTGGTATATGCCGGTGCTGTTGAAGTGTTGTTCAGGGGATTTGTCTGAATAGATGTTTGGCGCCGTAAAAAATAATAATTGAAACGCAGGGCGGTGGCTTTCAGTGTCGTGAATAGCCACCCGCTGTTGTATTTGAATTCGGGAGGTTTTGACTGTTTGTATGCAACAAGCTTAATGGTCGACAAAGTATTCGGTGTAAACGAAGCGATGCTGAGTTGCTCATGTAAGCGAAACTCCATGCGGTTCGCCATTTGTCAAGCGCAGTCTTATCTTCCCGCCAACAAACCCCAGTGTTTTCAGGTGTGCCTGGTTACATCGAGCGACATCTAAGTATTGTTTTTTTTAATGCTAATGTCATTTAATGAGCCTGCACCAGATTTAGTGTGCAAGCGTATTGTTAATTATTGAATTATTATGTTTAATGGAGAATTATTATGTGTGATCTATCTAAGTTGTTTGTTGTTCAAGCGTCTCATGCCGACCCGAAACCAACTTTGCCACCTGAATTACATATCTACCCGTCAGAGTCCGTTCATCAACACGCGTCCTCTCTGCCGGAGTTCAATGAGTACGTGAGGTTATTGGCTGGAGTTCATGGGTCGACCATCTGAAGGACGGGATTACCAATACACGATCTTGCGAATTTCACTCTCATTGAGTTTCCTTTGTTAGCTCGTGGTTTTGGCTGACCTTAAAGTCAATAAAACTGCCGGTTTGCACCGTATGACAGATGGTCGTATCAGGGGCTGTTTATTGGCTTCATTGAGGTATACTGCGCGGCCTTCGGCCGGTTACGACCGGCCATAATTCGTACATTCAAGCCACGCACATTGCGTGGCTTGTTGTTTTTTGACGCGCCTGCGGGCGCCCAGAGAGAAGAGGCACGACGATGAGTGCACTGGTTGGCGTGATCATGGGCTCCAAGTCCGATTGGTCCACCCTTAGCCACACCGCCGATATGCTGGAAAAGCTCGGCATCCCTTACGAGGTGAAAGTGGTCTCTGCCCACCGCACCCCGGACCTGCTGTTCCAGTACGCTGAAGAAGCCGAGGCGCGTGGCATCGAGGTGATCATCGCCGGTGCCGGTGGCGCGGCCCACTTGCCGGGCATGTGTGCGGCCAAGACCCACCTGCCGGTACTGGGCGTGCCGGTACAGTCGGCGATGCTCTCGGGCGTCGATTCGCTGCTCTCCATCGTGCAGATGCCGGCCGGCATTCCGGTCGCCACCCTGGCCATCGGCAAGGCCGGCGCGATCAACGCAGCGCTGCTGTCGGCGAGTATCCTTGGCGCCAAGCACCCGCAGTTCCACAAGGTGCTGAAAACCTTCCGTGCTGAACAGACAGACAGCGTCCTGGAAAATCCAGACCCACGCATCGCCTGAGGTTGTTGACGATGAAGATCGGTGTAATCGGTGGCGGCCAGTTGGGTCGCATGTTGGCGCTGGCGGGCACTCCGCTGGGCATGAACTTCGCTTTCCTGGACCCGGCGCCAGACGCTTGCGCCGCTGCATTGGGCGAACACCTGCGTGCCGATTACGGCGATCAGGATCACCTGCGTCAGCTGGCCGATGAAGTCGACCTGGTGACTTTCGAATTCGAGAGCGTTCCGGCAGAAACCGTGGCATTCCTCTCGCAATTCGTTCCGGTTTACCCGAGCGCCGAAGCCCTGCGTATCGCCCGCGATCGCTGGTTCGAAAAGAGCATGTTCAAGGACTTGGGGATTCCGACTCCGGCGTTCGCCGACATTCAGTCCCAGGCTGGCCTGGACGCCGCCGTGGCTTCCATCGGTCTGCCGGCCGTGCTCAAGACCCGTACCCTGGGTTACGACGGCAAGGGCCAGAAAGTACTGCGCAGCGCTGAAGACGTGGTCGGCACGTTCGCCGAACTGGGCAGCGTGGCCTGCCTGCTGGAAGGCTTCGTGCCGTTCACCGGTGAAGTCTCGCTGATCGCCGTGCGTGCCCGCGATGGTGAAACGAAGTTCTATCCATTGGTTCACAACACCCACGACAGCGGCATTCTCAAACTGTCCGTGGCCAGTACCGACCATCCGCTGCAAGCCCTGGCTGAGGACTACTCCAGCCGCGTGCTCAAGCAGCTGGACTACGTCGGCGTGATGGCGTTCGAGTTCTTCGAAGTCGACGGCGGTCTCAAGGCCAACGAAATCGCCCCGCGAGTGCACAACTCCGGGCACTGGACCACCGAAGGCGCCGAGTGCAGCCAGTTCGAAAACCACCTGCGGGCGGTCGCTGGCCTGCCGCTGGGTTCGACCGCCAAGGTCGGCGAAAGCGCGATGGTCAACTTCATCGGCAAAGTGCCGGAGACCGAGAAAGTCATGGCCATTGCCGATTGCCATCTGCATCACTACGGCAAGGCGTTCAAGGTCGGCCGCAAGGTCGGTCACGCCAACCTGCGCTGTGCGGACCGCGAAACGCTGGCCGCGCAGATCCTCAAGGTCGAAGCGCTCATCGCCGAGTAAATCAGTTTCATTTGGCAGCGGCGGAACCATTGCGGGGCCGCCGTTCTCTCATGGCAGGATGCCAAAGTCTGACTAGGCTTTCGCATAACCAACCAAATCAGAGGGAAATGCCATGGGAATTATCGGAACCATCTTTATCGGCTTGATCGTCGGCCTGCTGGCACGGTTCCTGAAGCCGGGCGATGACAGCATGGGCTGGATCATGACCATCCTGCTCGGTATTGGCGGTTCGTTGGCGGCCACTTACGGCGGCCAGGCCCTGGGCTTCTATCAAGCGGGTGAAGGCGCAGGCTTCATCGGTGCGCTGGTGGGCGCTGTCATCTTGCTGGTCATCTACGGCTTGATCAAAAAGAACTGATTCAGGCGACAAAGTCCTCTCGGCTGCGCAGCCCGGGAGGACTAGAATGCCCGGCGATTTCCTCAACCCTACCGAGCATTTTCATGCGCCGTCTTCTGTTGACTCTTGTTTTCCTGGGTACGGGCCTTGCCCACGCCGGCGAACTGCCGGAAACCGACTGGCTCGAACTGATGCCCAAGTCGGACCAGAAAGCCCTCGAGGCCATGCCCGAGATCGACCACAACTCCCCCGAAGCCAATGGCACCTTTACCGAAAAGGGTGGCATGAAGCAGAGCAAAGGCCTGCCGGCGGTGATGTATTCGACCAAGACCGTGTCGTCGATGAACGACAAGAACATCCGCCTGGGCGGTTATCCGGTGCCGCTGGAAACCGATGCAAAGGGCCACAGCACGTTGTTCTTCCTCGTGCCGTACCCCGGCGCCTGCATCCACGTACCGCCACCTCCGCCCAATCAACTGGTGCTGGTGCGTTACCCCAAGGGCCTGAAGCTCAATGATATCTACACGCCGTTGTGGGTTACTGGCACGCTGAAGATCGAGAAGGTCAGCAACGACCTGGCGGACGCGGCCTATGCGCTGGATGCGGCGAAGGTGCGGGTGGTGCAGGAATCAGACCTGTAGAAAATCAAAACTGTGGGAGCGAGCCTGCTCGCGAAGAGGCCATAACATCCAACATCAATGTTGACTGTTATGCCGCCTTCGCGAGCAGGCTCGCTCCCACAATGGCTTTTGGATATTAGTTAGGCTTGCTGGCGATGCTCACGCCCAGGGTATGGCTGGCTCCCGGCGCCAATGCCACCACATCATCCATCACATTCGCCGTCTCGATGCACAACATGCGCTGCCAGCCATCGTCGGCCATGTCGCTGAATGCCGCGGCGCGGTCGATCCATGGGTTCCAGATCACCGCCGAGCGCGAGCCGGTACTGGTCAGCTCGATGCGCCGCTCCCAGGTTGGGTCGACGATGCTCAGTTTTGCCGGAGGATCGAGGTAGATGCGGTCTGTTTCGCCGTCAAAGCGCAGATCGCCGGTCTGGGTGACGGTTTTCCAGTTATCCAGCGTCTCGATGTAATTCAAGCCATCCACACCTTCGACATGCACGTTGCGCACATCACTGACGGCGAAATAGCTGTGCAGTGCCTGGCTGATGGTCACTGTTTCAGCGCCTTGGTTGTGGCTGGTCAGGCTGATGTGCAGTTGCTCGTCCAGGCGAATGCTCAGCTTCAAGTCCACCTTATGCGGCCAGCCTGGCAAGCCTCCTTCAGGGTAGGGCAGGAGGAATTCGACCTTCAGGCTTTCGCCCTCGGCTTCGATGCCTCCCAGTTCCCAGTCCATCGCGCGCACCAAGCCATGAGCGCTTGGCGGCTCGTTGCCGACGCGCATCGCCTGCACACTCTGCGGGTTGCGCGAGAAGTTGCCGAACCACGGCCAGCACACCGGCACACCGGCGCGGATGCTTTTGCCGGCCTTGAACACAGCCTCGTCATTGAGCCAGATCACTGGCGGTTCACCAGCCAATTGATAACTGAGGATGTGCGCGCCTTGCTGGGCCACCAGTAATTCGGCCTGACCGTGGCGGATGCGCCAGCAGTTCAGTTCATCCAGTTTCACGGCTTCAACGTTGGGCGTGCTCATGGGACAGCTCTCGATCAGTGACAGGACTGCAATGGACCGTAAAACGGTCGCCGGGTTTAACGAGGCTCTTTAACGGGCGCGAGGCGGAACCGAGCGAGTGCGGCCGCTGCCATCGATGGCGACGAATACGAACACCGCTTCGGTGACTTTTCGCCATTCGCTGGACAGCGGATCGTCGCTCCAGACCTCGACCATCATCTGGATCGAGCTGCGGCCGATTTCCAGTGCCTGTGTATAGAAGGAGAGCTGGGCGCCCACCGCCACCGGTACCAGAAACGCCATGCGGTCGATCGCCACCGTGGCCACGCGACCACCGGCTACCTTGCTGGCCATCGCGGTACCCGCCAAATCCATCTGCGCCACCAGCCAGCCGCCGAAAATATCGCCAAAGCCATTGGTTTCGCGGGGAAGTGCGGTGATTTGCAGGGCCAGGTCGCCTTGCGGGATCGGATCTTCTTGTTCGAGCTCTATCATGCCGGGGGTGCCTCTGACCCGTGACTCTTCATTGGTAATGCCTGGTGGTAGCCGTCTTCAGGAAAAACGATTCAGCACCGAACATACTACGTTCGTCACGTTTTCCATAAGGCGCCTAAAGGGAAACTCTGCGAAATCGCCTATGAACCTGACAGGCGTTTTCGCACAGCAACCCTTGCAAGCCATTGCACAGTTGCGAGTATATCGGTCGGTAGACTCCGATACGACCGTCCGGTTCTCATTTTGACCGTCAAATAAGCACCTTTATGTGCTTTTTCGAACAATTTGCTATCGTGCCGGACCTGCCCGAGCCCCTGCCAGCGTTGTTGGGGCGGCAGACCTGACTATAAGAGAAGCCCTTGCCATGACCACAGCGCCCTCGAGTATCGCGCAGCCTTCACAACCAGCACGTCCATTGACCCGCAGCGACTACAAGACACTATCGCTGTCGGCCCTGGGGGGCGCGCTGGAGTTTTACGACTTCATCATCTTCGTGTTCTTCGCCACGGTGGTGGGCAAGCTGTTCTTCCCGGCGGACATGCCCGAGTGGCTGCGCCTGATGCAGACCTTCGGCATCTTCGCCGCCGGTTACCTGGCCCGGCCGCTGGGGGGCATCGTGATGGCGCACTTCGGCGACCTGCTGGGGCGCAAGAAGATGTTTACCCTGAGTATTTTCATGATGGCGGTGCCGACCCTGATCATGGGCCTGCTGCCGACTTATGCGCAGATCGGCATGTGGGCGCCGATCCTGTTGCTGTTGATGCGGGTGATCCAGGGCGCCGCGATTGGTGGTGAAGTGCCCGGCGCCTGGGTCTTCGTTTCCGAACACGTGCCGCAACGCCATATCGGTTATGCCTGCGGCACCCTGACCAGCGGACTGACGGCGGGTATCTTGCTGGGTTCACTGGTGGCTACGGCGATCAACAGCGTTTATACCCCGGCGCAAGTGTCGGATTACGCCTGGCGGATCCCGTTCCTGCTGGGCGGTGTGTTCGGCCTGTTCTCGGTGTACCTGCGCCGCTGGCTGCACGAAACCCCGGTGTTCGCCGAACTGCAACTGCGCAAGGCCCTGGCCGAAGAAGTGCCGCTGCGTGCGGTGCTGCGTGATCATCGTGGTGCTATCGCCATTTCCATGCTGCTGACCTGGCTGCTGTCCGCCGCCATTGTGGTACTGATCCTGATGACCCCGACCGTGTTGCAGACGGTCTACCATTTCTCACCAACCACAGCCCTGCAATCCAACAGCGTGGCGATTGTGCTGCTGAGCTTTGGCTGCATCATTTCCGGTGCCCTGGCGGATCGCTTTGGAGCGGGGCGAGTCTTCGTGATCGGTTGTACCGCGTTGCTGGCCAGCTCCTGGACCTTCTATCACAACCTGGCCGACCACCCGGACTGGTTGTTCCCGATGTACGCCGTGACCGGCCTGCTGGTGGGCACCATCGGTGCGGTGCCGTATGTGATGGTCAAGGCGTTCCCGCCAGTTGTGCGCTTCAGCGGCCTGTCGTTTTCCTACAACGTTGCCTACGCGATTTTCGGTGGTCTGACGCCGATGATCGTAAGCCTGCTGCTCAAGGAAAGCCCGATGGGGCCGGCGTATTACGTGGCGGTGCTGTGTGGGGTGGGGATTCTGGTGGGGGCGTATCTCTGGAAGAAGGGTCGTTAATTTCGACTTTCCTGTCGTCTGTACCGGCCCAATCGCCAGCAGGCTGGCTCCCACATTGAAATGCATTCCAATGTGGGAGCCAGCCTGCTGGCGATTGGAGCGCCATGAATCATCCAGGAAAAACTCGAATACTGGCCTTTCATCCAATTGTCATATTTCAGCCATAGAGTGTTCACACGGCCTGCTGATACTTGGCCCCGACTTAACACACCCTATCTGCTAGGAGTAAGGCATGAAACTGAAGCGTTTGATGGCGGCAATGACTTTTGTCGCTGCTGGCGTTGCGACTGCCAACGCGGTTGCCGCTGTTGACCCTGCTATCCCGAGCTACACCAAGACCACTGGTGTGTCGGGCAACCTGTCCAGCGTCGGCTCCGATACCCTGGCCAACCTCATGACCCTCTGGGCTGAGAACTACAAAAAAGAATACCCGAACGTAAACATCCAGATTCAGGCCGCTGGCTCCGCCACTGCGCCACCTGCGCTGACTGAAGGCACCTCCAACCTGGGCCCGATGAGCCGTAAGATGAAGGACACCGAACTGGCTGCCTTCGAGCAGAAGTACGGCTACAAGCCAACCGCAATCCCGGTTGCCGTGGACGCCCTGGCTGTATTCGTGCACAAGGACAACCCGATCCAGCACCTGACCATGGAACAGGTTGACTCGATTTTCTCGTCCACTCGTCTGTGCGGCGCTAAAACCGACGTGAAAACCTGGGGTGACCTGGGCGTGACCGGTGACCTGGCCAACAAGCCGGTTCAACTGTTTGGTCGTAACTCGGTATCCGGCACCTACGGCTACTTCAAGGAAGAAGCCCTGTGCAAAGGCGACTTCAAGCCAAACGTCAACGAACAACCAGGCTCGGCTTCGGTCGTGCAGTCGATCAGCTCCTCGCTGAACGGCATCGGTTACTCGGGCATCGGCTACAAAACCGCTAGCGTGAAGACGGTGGCCCTGGCCAAGAAAGGCAGCACCGACTTCATCGAAGACACCGAAGAAAACGCCCTGAACGGCAAGTACCCGCTGTCACGCTTCCTGTACGTTTACGTCAACAAGGCCCCGAACAAGCCTCTGGCCCCGCTGGAAGCCGAGTTCGTGAAACTGGTTCTGTCCAAGCAGGGTCAGGAAGTTGTAGTGAAAGACGGCTACATCCCGCTGCCAGCCAAGGTTGCTGCAAAAGCACTGGCTGACCTGGGTCTGCAGGAAGGTAACAACGTAGCAAAAAAGTAAAACCCTAGGTCCGGAGTTCACTCCGGACCTGTGTAGGAGCGAGCTTGCTCGCGATGGAAGTCGAGCCACAGAAAATGTGTCTGAATGTTCCATCTTCGCGAGCAAGCTCGCTCCTACAACGGCTCAGGGTTGCCATTTCCGGCAACCCGGCCCTCCCAAATTCTCTGTCCACTGCCAGTTCCCGCTGGCGGCGGATTTGTTGCGTCACTGCACTGTCATCTTTCTGTCATACAGGATCGCTAGGGTGTGCGAATGAATGATCTGGCCAATTCCACAATGACTACAAATCCCCCCAAGCGAATTGATTTCAATACGCCTGAGCTACAACGCAAGCGCCGCATTCGCGCGCTCAAGGATCGCCTGACTCGCTGGTACGTCCTCGTGGGCGGGCTCGCCGTTCTGGCGGCGATCACGCTGATTTTCTTCTTCCTTGCCTACGTGGTCATGCCCCTGTTTCAGGGTGCCAGCCTGACTGCCAAGGACGCCATCACGCCTGCCTGGATGCAAGATGCCGGCAAGCCGTTGATGTTTTCCCTTGAAGAGCAGAACCAGGTCGCCATGCGGGTTTCCGACAAGGGCCAGGCACTGTTCTTCGATATCGACAGTGGCGCTGAACTCAAGCGCGTTGATCTGCCGGTTCCTGCAGGCGCCAGCGTAACGTCCATCGGCGAAGATCAACCCGGTCACCCGCTGGTCGCCGTGGGTTTTTCCAACGGTCAGGCCCTGGTGTTCCGTCACACGTATAAAGTCAGCTATCCGGACGGCAAGAAAACCATCTCGCCGGCCATCGAATACCCTTACGGCGAAACCCCGATCGCGCTGAACGAAACCGGCGGTGCGCTGGAGCATGTCAGCCTCAACGCCAACGATTCGACCCTGATGCTGGTCGGTTCCACCGGTTCGCAACTCAATGTTCTGTCGCTGACCAGCGAAGAAAACATGATGACCGGCGAGATCACCAACGAGCAGAAGCGTATCGATCTGCCGCAAATGACCGAGCCGGTGAAGAACATCTTCGTCGACCCGCGCCAGCAATGGCTGTATGTGGTCAACGGTCGTGCCCAGGCCGACGTGTTCAGCCTGCGCGACAAGAGCCTCAATGGACGCTACAAACTGCTGGAAAACGGTGACGCTGAAATTACCGCCAGTACTCAGCTCGTAGGCGGCATCTCGCTGATCCTCGGTGATTCCAAAGGTGGCCTGGCCCAGTGGTTCATGGCGCGCGATCCGGATGGCGAACAGCGCCTGAAGCAAATCCGCACCTTCCAGATGGGCACCACGCCAATCGTGGAAATCACCGCCGAAGAGCGCCGCAAGGGCTTCGTCGCCCTGGATGCTTCCGGCAAGCTCGGCGTGTTCCACAGTACCGCCCACCGCACCTTGCTGGTGGACCAGGTGGTCGAAGGCCAAGGCCTGTTCGGCCTGTCGCCACGGGCCAACCGCGTGATCGTGGAGCAGGGCGGCAAACTGCAACCGTTGCTGCTGGACAACCCGCATCCGGAAGTGTCGTGGAGCGCGTTGTGGAGCAAGGTCTGGTACGAGAACTACGACGAGCCTAAATACGTCTGGCAATCGACTGCCGCCAACACCGACTTCGAACCGAAGCTGAGCCTGTCCCCGCTGACGTTCGGCACCCTGAAAGCTGCGTTCTACGCCATGCTGCTGGCCGCGCCCCTGGCTGTCGCCGCTGCGATCTACACCGCGTACTTCATGGCCCCGGGCATGCGCCGCAAGGTCAAGCCGGTGATCGAGTTGATGGAAGCAATGCCGACGGTGATCCTCGGATTCTTCGCCGGTCTGTTCCTCGCGCCGTATGTGGAAGGGCATCTGCCGGGCATCTTCAGCCTGCTGATGTTGTTGCCGATCGGCATTCTGGTCGCCGGTTTCACCTTCAGCCGCCTGCCTGAGTCGATCCGCCTGAAAGTCCCTGACGGCTGGGAAAGTGCCCTGCTGATTCCGGTGATCATGTTCGTCGGCTGGCTCTCGCTGTACATGAGCCCGTACATGGAGAACTGGTTCTTCGGCGGCGACATGCGGATGTGGATCTCCCACGACCTGGGCATCACCTACGACCAGCGCAACGCACTGGTGGTCGGTCTGGCCATGGGCTTTGCGGTGATCCCGAACATCTACTCCATTGCCGAAGACGCCGTGTTCAGCGTACCGCGTGGCCTGACCCTCGGTTCCCTGGCCCTCGGTGCCACGCCGTGGCAGACCATGACCCGCGTGGTGATTCTTACCGCCAGCCCGGGCATCTTCTCGGCGCTGATGATCGGCATGGGCCGCGCGGTGGGTGAAACCATGATCGTGCTGATGGCCACCGGCAACACCCCGGTCATGGAAATGAACCTGTTCGAAGGCCTGCGCACCCTGGCGGCCAACGTCGCGGTGGAAATGCCGGAGTCGGAAGTCGGCGGCAGCCACTACCGCGTGCTGTTCCTCTCGGCGCTGGTGCTGCTGTTGTTCACCTTCATCATGAACACCCTCGCGGAACTGATTCGTCAGCGTCTGCGCAAGAAATACTCGTCGCTTTAAGAAAGGTAGAAGTCTGTGAAACAGAACTCCCTGAAAGGATGGTTCAAGAGCGGCGCCCCGGGCGTCTGGATCAGCGGTGGCGCGGTGTCCATCGCGGTCATCATGACCATTGGCCTGTTGGCGGTGATTGCCGTGCGCGGTCTGGGTCACTTCTGGCCGGCGGATCTGGTGCATGCCAGCTACGATGTGCCGGGCCAGGCCAATCACCTGGTCATCGGCGAAGTGGTACAGAAGGAAGAAGTGCCGCGCGCGCGCCTGAAAAGCGCTGGCCTGCCGGTGCCGGATGAAGGCCCGGAGTTCATGACCCGTGAGCTGATCAAGGTCGGCAACCGTGACCTGAACGGCACCGACTTCACCTGGATCGTTGGCGAGTGGCTGACCAATCAGAAAAACCCGGTCGAATTGATGGCGCTGGAGCGTCGCGAGTGGGGCAACTTCTACGGTTACCTGGTCAACGTCAAACAGGACGGCAAGGTGATCGCCGAAGGCGAAGCTGCCTGGCCCGAGCTGCAAGCGCGGATCAACCGCGTGAATCAGCTGGCCGCGCAACTCAAGACTTTGGAAAAGGTCGACATCGGCGCGATCAACGCCGGTCTCGAGCGCATCCGCCTGCACAGCCGCAAACTGGAACTGGAAGGCAAGCTTGATCCAGCCGCGCAAGCGGACATGGAGTCCGAGCGCGCCGAACTCAATGCCCGTTATCAGGACATCGAGGCCCGTCTGGGCGATCTGCACGCGCAGTTCAACCGCGACAGCCTGACCGCCCGTGATGCCAATGGCAAAGAAATCGAAATCAGCCTCGGTAAAGTGGTTCACGCCTATCAGCCGAACGCCATGGGCACCTTCACCAAGATTGGTTTCTACTTCAGCAAGGTGTGGGAATTCCTCAGCGATGACCCGCGTGAAGCGAACACCGAAGGCGGGATTTTCCCGGCGATCTTCGGCACCGTGATGATGACCCTGATCATGGCGATGATCGTGACCCCGTTTGGCGTGCTGGCGGCGGTGTACCTGCGTGAATACGCCAAGCAGAACACCCTGACCCGGGTGATCCGCATCGCGGTGAACAACCTGGCGGGCGTTCCGGCCATCGTTTATGGCGTGTTCGGTCTGGGCTTCTTCGTCTATGTGCTGGGTGGCTCGCTCGACCGTCTGTTCTTCCCTGAGGCCTTGCCGGCGCCGACCTTCGGTACGCCGGGTCTGCTGTGGGCTTCGTTGACCCTGGCGCTGCTGGCGGTGCCGGTGGTGATCGTGGCCACCGAAGAGGGGCTGGCGCGGATTCCTCGCACCGTGCGTGAAGGTTCGTTGGCCCTCGGCGCGACCAAGGCCGAAACCTTGTGGAAGATCGTGCTGCCGATGGCCAGCCCGGCGATGATGACCGGCATGATCCTCGCCGTGGCCCGCGCCGCGGGTGAAGTGGCGCCGCTGATGCTGGTGGGTGTGGTGAAACTGGCGCCGTCGCTGCCGGTGGACGGCAACTACCCGTACCTGCACCTGGACCAGAAGATCATGCACCTGGGCTTCCATATTTATGACGTCGGCTTCCAGAGCCCGAACGTCGAAGCCGCGCGGCCGCTGGTATACGCCACAGCGCTGTTGCTGGTGCTGGTGATTGCGACATTGAACCTGTCGGCCGTTTACATCCGTAACCACCTGCGCGAGAAGTACAAGGCGCTGGATAGCTAAGAGTCGACGCGAACCCTGTGGGATCGGGCTTGCCCGCGAAAGCGATCTGTCAGTCACATCATTTGCGGATGTGCTGACGTCTTCGCGGGCAAGCCCGCTCCCACAGTGGATCGCGTCCAATCGAACATTGATTGGACATGCCGCCAAGCGGCGTTCCGAACCGAATTTGTTAGCACAGGGAGCCTCCCATGCAGCACGAAGCACATACCCACGGCATCAACATGTCGGCCCTGGGTCGCGATAAACAGAGCCTGAGCCTCGAGCAGGAAACCGTGGCCATTGAAGTGCCGGGCCTGAGCCTGTTCTACGGCGATAAACAAGCGCTGTACGACGTCAGCATGAACATCCCGAAACAGCGCGTGACCGCCTTCATCGGCCCGTCCGGCTGCGGCAAGTCCACGCTGTTACGTACGTTCAATCGCATGAACGACCTGGTCGATGGCTGCCGTGTCGAAGGCGCAATCAACCTGTACGGCAACAACATCTACCGCAAGGGCGAAGACGTGGCGGAGCTGCGTCGTCGTGTCGGCATGGTGTTCCAGAAGCCGAACCCGTTCCCGAAAACCATCTACGAGAACGTGGTCTACGGCCTGCGTATCCAGGGCATCAACAAAAAGCGTGTACTCGACGAGGCCGTTGAGTGGGCGTTGAAAGGCGCGGCGCTGTGGGACGAAGTCAAGGACCGTCTGCACGAGTCGGCACTGGGCCTGTCCGGTGGTCAGCAGCAACGTCTTGTGATTGCCCGCACCATCGCCGTGGAACCGGAAGTGCTGCTGCTCGACGAACCTTGCTCGGCACTCGACCCGATCTCGACGCTGAAAGTCGAAGAGCTGATCTACGAACTGAAATCCAAGTTCACCATCGTCATCGTGACCCACAACATGCAGCAGGCCGCGCGGGTTTCCGACTACACGGCGTTCATGTACATGGGCAAACTGGTGGAGTTCGGCGACACCGACACCTTGTTCACCAATCCGGCGAAGAAGCAGACCGAAGACTACATCACCGGGCGGTACGGCTAGCCGTACAGCTGCAAGCCGCAAGCTTCAAGCGGCAAGTAAGAGCGGTTCGAGTACGACACAAAACAGCTTGCAGCTTGTAGCTTGCAGCTCACAGCTATCGCGGAGCAAAAGATGATTTCGAAGGAAGGCTTAACCCATCACATCTCCCAGCAGTTCAACGCTGAGCTTGAGGAAGTGCGCAGCCACCTCCTGGCCATGGGCGGGCTGGTCGAGAAGCAGGTCAACGACGCGGTGACCGCACTGATCGAGGCCGACTCCGGCCTGGCCCAGCAGGTGCGCGAGATCGACGACCAGATCAACCAGATGGAACGTAATATCGACGAAGAATGCCTGCGCATTCTGGCTCGTCGCCAGCCGGCGGCATCTGACTTGCGCCTGATCATCAGCATCTCCAAGTCGGTGATCGACCTGGAGCGCATCGGTGATGAAGCGACCAAGATCGCCCGTCGCGCCATTCAGCTGTGCGAAGAAGGCGAAGCGCCACGCGGTTACGTCGAGGTGCGCCACATTGGCGACCAGGTCCGCAACATGGTGCGCGATGCCCTGGACGCCTTTGCCCGTTTCGACGCCGACCTGGCGTTGTCGGTGGCGCAGTACGACAAGATCATCGACCGCGAATACAAGACTGCCCTGCGTGAGCTGGCGACTTACATGATGGAAGACCCACGCTCTATCTCGCGGGTCTTGAGCATCATCTGGGTGCTGCGTTCGCTGGAGCGCATCGGTGACCATGCGCGCAATATTTCGGAACTGGTGATTTACCTGGTGCGCGGCACTGACGTGCGTCACCTGGGCCTTAAACGCATGAAGGAAGAAGTTGAGGGAACAAGTGGCGAAACCGCTAATGTTCCGGGCAAAGCTGACGATAAGTAAGGTTGCCCCAGGACGCGCCCGGCCCTTTGGCCGGGCGTTTTTGTTTGTGGCTTACGAATTCGAAAAGCAGCACCCGCGAACGAAAAGTGCCGGCGTGACTGAAGGTTTTTGGCAAAGTGCCATCAGCAAAGCGGTATGCTTGCCGGGATTTTTTAAAGGGGTTATGGATGAGTAAGGTCAGTGTATTGGTCGTGGACGATGCCTCGTTCATTCGTGACCTGGTAAAGAAATGCCTGCGTAACTATTTCCCGGGCATGCGGATCGAAGACGCCGTCAACGGCAGGAAGGCTCAGGCCCTGCTGGCCCGGGAAACGTTCGACCTGGTGCTGTGCGACTGGGAAATGCCGGAAATGTCCGGCCTGGAACTGCTGACCTGGTGCCGCGAGCAGGACAATCTCAAAGGCATGCCGTTTGTCATGGTGACCAGCCGTGGCGACAAAGAGAACGTCGTCCAGGCGATCCAGGCCGGGGTATCCGGTTATGTCAGCAAGCCATTCACCAACGAGCAATTGATCACCAAGGTCAAGCAGGCGCTGCACAAGGTCGGCAAGCTCGACTCCTTGATGAACACCGCCAATACCAAAACCAGCTCGGCATTCGGCAATGACTCGCTCAATGCATTGACCGGTGGCAAGGCCGCCGTGGTGGCGCCCACTGCACCGGCGCCTGCTGCGGCAGCCGCCCCAGCCCGTGGCTTGCTCAACAGCCCACCGGTCAAGGCACCGATAGCCGCTGCGGCCGCCGTGGGAGGGCGTGGCCAGGGTCAACTGCGCTTGCCGAACGGCATTCAGCAATGCGTGATCAAGGCCCTGAGCCTCAAGGAAGCGCTGTTGGTGGTCAAACGTGCCGACACCCTGCCGCAAGTGCTCGACAGCGCCGTACTCGACCTGGAGCAGGGCGACAACGCCGAAACGGCGCGCCTGAACGGCTACCTGCACGCCATCGTCGCCCACGAGCAGAAACCTGACAGCGAATGGTTGCAACTGACCTTCCGCTTCGTCGATCAGGATGCGCAGAAGCTTGATTACATCTCCCGATTGATTGCCCGGGGCACGGCGCAGAAGCACTTTATTCCGGGCGCTTGATCCCGTATCGCCTGTTAGTCAGCCTTCGCGGGCAAGCCCGCTCCCGCAGGATTGCCGCTGAACCTGTGGGAGCGGGCTTGCTCCGGGCGGCGTTCCGACGAAGGGGCCATCACCTGCACCACACATCACCCTGATCCACCCATCTTGAAACATCTGCCGACTACCCGGGTCCATTGCAGCTGCTAGGCTCCTTCCCAGGCCTTACTCGACAGAACCCTGCCCATGTACGCGCGCCTGCTGTATTTCTGTAGTCTTTTCATGGCATCCACCTCGGCTGTGGCCATGACGATCTACACGTCCACCGACGCCAATGGCGTGGTCTCCTACAGCGATCGCCCCATCAAGGGCGCCAAGGTGTTCGTCTTTCGCGATCGCATGGACGAGCACCTGGAGCGTCAGGTGTACCTCGATATCAAGAAGCTCAAAGGCATGGACAGCGTGTTTGTGCGCAATGACCTGTATGCGCCGGTAGAGATCGAACTGAGTTTTGCCGGCCTGAACAACGTCAGCGGCGCACCGAGTCGGCCGATCCGTCGGGTGATGCCCGCACGCAGCAGCATTCGTCTGGCGCTGCTCAAGGCCAGCCGCCCCGGAAAGCCGCTGGTGTATACCCCAAGGTTCGAATACTCCCTGGGCGACCCGTCAGGAGCCGCCATGGTCTATCGCTATCCGCTGCCTTGGCGAGGTGGGCCGTTTCGCCTGAGTCAGGGTGCCAATGGCCAGTACAGCCACTATGGGCCGAAGAACCGTTACGCCATGGACATCGCCATGCCCGTGGGCACGCCAATCGTCGCCGCCCGTGGCGGAGTCGTGGTGAAAACCGAAAACCGCCAGACCGGACGCGGCACCGACCCGTCGGGCAATTTCGTACGGGTGCTGCACGATGACGGCACCATGGGCGTGTACCTGCACCTGAAAAAGGGCTCGATCAGTGTTCGCGAGGGGCAGCAGGTGGCAGTGGGCAGTGCGCTGGCACTGTCAGGCAATACCGGCAACAGCAGCGGGCCGCATCTGCACTTCGCGGTGCAGCGCAATACCGGGATGGGGCTGGTGTCCATACCGTTCCGGTTCAATCAGCCGGTGGGGGCGTTGCCCAACTTTGCGTTGGGCAAACAATGAGGTGTTGTTTGAGCTGACGCCTTCGCGAGCAGGCTCGCTCCCACATTGGAATGCATTCCAATTGTGGGAGCGAGCCTGCTCGCGAAGGGATCGACTGGGTGTCAGATCAGTGCGTCAATCGAGCATCAACACCTTGGCCAGGACAATCTTCGGCCCTTTCATCTTCTTGATGATGATCCGCAGGCCTTCGACTTCCAGTACTTCTTCCTCTTCCGGCACCCGCTTGAGGCTGTCGTAGACCAGCCCGGCGAGTGTTTCGGCTTCGACGTGGTCCAGATCGATGCCCAGCAGCCGTTCGACCTTGAACAGCGGCGTATCACCGCGCACCAGCAGTTTGCCCGGCTGGTACGCGAGGATCCCGCGCTCGGCCTTGCGGTGTTCGTCCTGGATGTCGCCCACCAGCACTTCCAGCACGTCTTCCATGGTCAGGTAGCCGATGATATTGCCGTCGGCCTCTTCAACCACGGCGAAGTGCGAGCCGCCCTTGCGGAACTGCTCCAGCAACTGCGACAGCGGCATATGCCGGGATACACGCTCCAGCGGGCGGGTCAGTTCGGCCAGGTTGAACGACTCGGGAATGTGGTCCAGGGCTGCCAGCTCCAGCAGCAGGTCCTTGATGTGCAGCAGGCCGACGAACTCCTGGCGCTCGCTGTCGTACACCGGATAGCGGCTGAACTTGTGGCGACGGAACATCGCCAGGATTTCCTTGAGCGGTGCGTTGAACTCCAGGGTCACCAGGTCTTCGCGAGAGTTGGCCCAATCGACCACTTCCAGCTCGCCCATTTCCACCGCCGAGGCCAATACGCGCATGCCTTGGTCGCTGGGGTCCTGACCACGGCTGGAGTGCAGGATCAGTTTCAGTTCTTCACGGCTGTAGTGGTGCTCGTGGTGCGGGCCGGGCTCGCCTTGCCCTGCAATGCGCAGGATCTGGTTGGCGCTGGCGTTGAGCAGGTAGATGGCCGGGTACATGGCCCAGTAGAACAGGTACAGCGGCACTGCCGTCCACAGCGACAGCAATTCAGGTTTGCGGATCGCCCAGGATTTCGGTGCCAGTTCGCCGACCACGATGTGCAGGTACGAAATGATGAAGAACGCGGTGAAGAACGACACCGCCTTGACCACTTCGGCGGAGTCCACGCCGGCAGCACTCAGCACAGGAGCCAGAAGGTGGGCGAACGCCGGCTCGCCGACCCAGCCAAGCCCGAGGGAGGCGAGGGTGATACCCAATTGGCACGCCGACAGGTAAGCATCGAGCTGACTGTGCACCGTGCGCAGGATGTGCCCGCGCCAGCCGTGCTGCTCAGCGATGGCTTCGACCCGGGTCGAGCGCAATTTGACCATGGCAAATTCGGCCGCAACGAAAAAGCCGTTGAGCAAAACCAGGATCAGAGCAAAAAGAATCATGCCGAAGTCGGCGAATATTGTTGCGAGGGACAAGCCAGGGGAAGGGTCCATGATGGAGTTTTGCGGGTTCCGTGTATTCGAATGGAAAGAAAAAAGTGCGCCTGAAAAGCAGGCGCAAGTCAGCCAATGTAACGGCTGACTTGGCGATTGCCTAGTGGCGCGTGCTGGCCGGTATCAGTCCGCGGTACTGATGACCCGGGATTTGCTGACCTGGGCAGGGGCGAAATGGCAGGTAAAGGTACTGCCGTGGCCCGGCACGCTGCTGATCTCCATGCGCGCGCGATGGCGCAACAGCACGTGCTTGACGATGGCCAGGCCCAGCCCTGTACCGCCGGTGTTGGAGTTGCGGCTGGAGTCGACGCGGTAGAAGCGTTCGGTCAGGCGCGGCAGGTGTTTGCTGTCGATGCCGATGCCGGAGTCCTGCACGCTCAGGTGCGCGCCTTGCTCATCGCCCCACCAGCGAATACGAATGTTGCCTTCGGCCTGGGTGTATTTCACTGCGTTGAACACCAGATTGGAAAACGCGCTGCGCAATTCCGCTTCGCTGCCCTTGAGCAGGATCGTCGGGTCGGCTTCCAGGGAAATTTTCTGGTTTTTTTGGCCCGACAGCTGTTGCGCATCACTCTTGATCGACTGCAGCAAACCGTCGATGGCCACGGGTTGGTTGTCCGACGGGTAATCGGTGGCTTCCAGTTTCGCCAGCAGCAGCAAGTCGTTGAGCAAGGTCTGCATGCGCCCGCCCTGTTGCTGCATTTGCTGCAGGGCGCGGGTCCAGCGCGGGTTCACTTCCTCGACGTTGTCGAGCAAGGTTTCCAGGTAACCGCAAATCACCGTCAGCGGTGTGCGCAGCTCATGGGACACGTTGGCGATGAAGTCTTTGCGCATCTGTTCCAGCTGATGGATGCGCGTCACGTCGCGCACCAGCATCAAATGCTCGTTATTGCCGTAGCGGGTGATGTACAGCTGAATGCGCATCCGGTCGTTGGTCGGCGAGGGGATTTCCAACGGCTCGGCGTAGCTGTCCTGCTCGAAGTACTCCTTGAACCGCGGATGACGCACCAGGTTGGTCACCGGCTGGCCGCTGTCCTGCGGAGTCTTGAGGCCCAACAGGGTCTCGGCGGCGCGGTTCCACCATTCCAGGTTGCCGTCGCTGTCGAGCATGACCACCGCGTCTTTCAAGGCCGCCGTGGATTCCTGAACCCGGTCGATCACCGCTTGCAGGCGCCCGCGTACTCGTTGGTCACGACGTTGCAGGTGGTAGATGCTGTCGAACACCTCGCCCCACAGACCGTAGCCATCGGGCGGTGCTTCATCGGGTTTGTGCAGGCGCAGCCATTCGTGCAAACGCAGCAATTGCTTGAGCGTCCAGGCCAGGTAAAGGCCCAGTCCCGCAGCGAGGCTCCAGCCGTAGTAGCCGGTAATCAGGCCGATCACCAGGCAGGCGGTGACCAGTAGCAGCATGTGGCGAATCAGGGTGCCATGCCAGTTTTGGTTCACTTGAACGCGCGTCCTTGAAAGAAAAGCAGCCTCTAGCTTCAAGCCTCAAGCTGCAAGTTCGATGCGGGTTGGCTTTAGCTTGCCGCTTGAAGCTTGCAGCTTGTAACTGCCGTCAGGCCTTAGTAGAAAAGCGGTAGCCGGTGCCGCGCACGGTTTGTACCAGGTTTTCATAGGCATCGCCGAGGGCTTTGCGCAGGCGACGGATGTGCACGTCGACAGTGCGCTCCTCGACATACACGTTGCCGCCCCAGACCTGATCCAGCAACTGGCCACGGGTATAGGCGCGCTCCTGGTGGGTCATGAAAAATTGCAGCAGACGGTATTCGGTCGGTCCCATTTCCGCGGGTTTGCCATCGATGGTCACACGGTGGCCGATTGGGTCCAACAGCAGGCCACCGACTTCAATCGGCGCCTCGCCATCGCTCGGGCCGGCACGGCGCAGTACGGCTTTGAGGCGCGCAACCAGCTCGCGGGGGGAAAAGGGTTTGGTGATGTAATCGTCGGCGCCGACTTCCAGGCCCTGGATCTTGTTGTCCTCTTCGCCCTTGGCGGTGAGCATGATGATCGGGATATCCCCGGTCAGCTCATCGCGCTTGAGGCGGCGGGCCAGCTCGATGCCGGACGTGCCGGGCAGCATCCAGTCGAGCAGGATCAGGTCCGGTTTGCGGTCGACGATAATGGCGTGGGCCTGCTGGGAGTTTTCAGCCTCCAGGCAGTCATAGCCGGCCATTTCCAACGCAACGGCGATCATTTCGCGAATGGGCGCTTCGTCGTCGACGATCAGAATGCTCCTGCCAACCATGCCTTAATCCTCTTGTCATTTAACTGTCTTGCGCCGCATTAGATAACGGAATTATTGCAGTCGTGTGACAGTATTTTAGTCGTCTGCGGTTGTCACGAACCTGGACTAAGCTCTAAGTCCGAATCCTGACAACCACAAAAGGAAGGTTTCCATGAAGCTATGCTCGCAATCCTTCAAAGGCCTGCTGTTGGCGGCTGCCCTCGCTTTACCAACAATGGCCTTCGCTGCCGAGCCGGCGATGATGAAAGGCGGCGTGATGACCGACCACAAAGGCATGACGTTGTACACCTTCGACAAGGACACCGGCGGCAAGTCTGCCTGTACTGGCCAGTGCGCGGATAATTGGCCGCCACTGATGGCGGAAGCGGGTGCCCAGGCTGAAGGTAAATGGAGCGTCATCAAACGTGATGACGGCAGCATGCAATGGGCCTACGACGGCAAGCCGTTGTACTACTTCGTCAAGGACAAGGCCCCGGGAGACATGACGGGCGACAAGATGAAGGACGTTTGGCACGTTGTGCGCGAGTCGCAGAAGTAATTCTCTGTAGGAGCGAGCTTGCTCGCGATGGGCGTGAACGATAACGCGTAAAACCAGATGCCCAACGGCGGCTCTGGTTTTTTCGCGAGCAAGCTCGCTCCTACAGGAAATCGAGTCAGGGGTAATCCCAGGCTTCAGCGCAACCCGTAATCCAGCACAATCCCGACAAAAATCGCCAACCCGGCCCAATGGTTGTGCAAAAACGCCTTGAAGCAGCGCATGCGGTCCTTGCTGCGGGTGTACCAGAACTCCCAGGCAAAACAGCCCGCCGCCACCGCCAGGCCGAGGTGGAACCAGCCGCCAAGCTCGAACTTCGAACCGGCCAGCAACAGGCAACCCAGCGCCAACCCTTGCAGGGTCAGGATGATCACCCGGTCTGCCTCGCCAAACAGAATCGCCGTGGATTTCACGCCGATCTTCAAGTCGTCGTCACGGTCGGTCATCGCGTAATAAGTGTCGTAGCCCACCGTCCACATCAGGTTGGCGATCCACAGCAACCAGGCTGCTGCCGGCAACTCGCCGGTTTCAGCGGTGAACGCCATCGGCATCCCCCAGGAAAACGCCGCGCCCAGCACCACTTGCGGGTAATAGGTGTAACGCTTCATGAACGGATAAGTGCAGGCCAGGGCCAAGCCGCCGAACGACAGCCAGATCGTTGCCGCATTGGTGCACAGCACCAGCAGGAAACTCACGCCCATCAGCAAGGCGAAGAACACCAGCGCTTCTTTGGAGCTGATCTTGCCGCTCGGCAGCGGGCGCTGTTCGGTGCGCTTCACATGGCCGTCGACCTTGCGGTCCGCCCAATCGTTGATCACGCAGCCGCCCGCGCGGGTCAGCACCACGCCAAGCACGAAAATCACGATATTGGCCAGCGACGGCGAGCCCTTGCCGGCAATCCACAGCGCCCATAACGTAGGCCACAGCAGCAGATAGATGCCGATCGGCTTGTCCATGCGCGTCAGCTGAATGAAATCCCAGGCCCGTGGGTTCAAGCGATTCAGGGACTTGAGCAGGCTCTGGTACATCAGTAGTTCTCCGGGTGGGCGCGGGCGGCGCTCCACAGGGTCGGCAGGAAGATTTCAGCCACCAGCACGCTCAACGTACCGCGGTCGAAGCGCGAGCGGCGACCCCACAGCTCAGGCGCCTGCACCTCGGTCGGCAGCCACGCTTGAGGATAGTGACAAACCTCGATGGCGCGACGCTGGAAGGCGTGGTCGCAAAACAACAGTTCGCCCAGGGAACGGCTGCCCAGTTCGTCCATGTGCAAGCCGTCGCCCTGCAACGCGCTGCGCGCCGCGACGCTGCGGGCAAACACCCAGGCCTGGCCATGCCCGCGCAAATACACCTCGCGCACCCAGCCTTCGCTGCCTTCGGCCAGGTCCAGCGCGGCGCATTCATCGGCGCGCAGGGTTTGCCAGCCTTCGAACAGCGGCGTGACGCTGAAACCGTCATTCGACAAGCGGGTCAGGCGTCGGGTCAGCGATCCTTCGTCAAACAGCCAGTCGAGGGTAAACGGGTCGGGGAGGGGCGTCAGCAGGCTTTGAGGGAGCCAGAGCGGGGCCGAACGGGTGGAGTTTGTGTGTTGCACAATGAGTCATTATTGGCAGCAAAGGAGGCGGCGAGCTTAACATGTCAGCTCATGAAATTGAGTGATCCGCCCGCCCGTTGCACCGAACGGGCTTGCATCTGCGTGGCCCCATCAGTACAAAACGCGCTGAGCCGAACGGCAGCGCTGCAATCATCGGCCGTTCGCGCCGGCAAAAGCCTGAACCCTGAGGAAGTACCTGAATGAAAAAGTGGCAATGTGTGGTCTGCGGCCTGATCTACAACGAAGCCGAAGGCTGGCCGGATGACGGCATTGCGCCGGGCACCCTGTGGCAAGACGTGCCGGAAGACTGGCTGTGCCCGGACTGCGGTGTGGGCAAGATGGATTTTGAAATGATCGAAATCACCGCTTGAAAACTGAGGAGTAAGGAATGAACGCACCTGTCGTGATCGTCGGCACCGGCCTGGCTGGCTACAACCTGGCCCGGGAGTTTCGCAAACTCGATGGCGAAACCCCGCTGCTGCTGATTACCGCCGATGACGGGCGCTCCTACTCCAAGCCGATGCTCTCCACCGGTTTCGGCAAAAACAAAGACGCCGACGGCCTGAGCATGGCCGAACCGGGCGCGATGGCCGAACAGTTGAAGGCCGAAGTGCGCACCCACACCCGCATCAGCGGCATCGACCCGGGCCACAAACGCCTGTGGATCGGTGAAGAAGCGGTGTACTACCGCGACCTGATCCTGGCCTGGGGGGCTGAAACCGTGCGCGTGCCCATCGAAGGCGACGCGGCGGACTGCGTGTTCCCCATCAACGACCTGGAAGACTACGCACGCTTTCGCGCGGCAGCGGCCGGCAAGCGTCGGGTGTTGTTGCTCGGCGCCGGCCTGATTGGCTGCGAGTTCGCCAACGACCTGAGCTTGGGCGGTTATGAGGTGCAACTGGTTGCACCGTGCGAACAGGTCATGCCGACCCTGCTGCACCCGGCCGCCGCTGCTGCGGTACAGGCCGGGCTGGAAAGCCTAGGTGCACGTTTCCACCTGGGGCCGGTGCTCACTCGCCTGCAGAAGGTCGCCGACGGCCTGGAAGCGCACCTGTCCGACGGCCAGGTCATCCCGTGCGACGTCGTGGTCTCGGCCGTTGGCCTGCGCCCGCGCATCGACCTGGCCGCCGCTGCCGGTTTGCAGGTCAATCGTGGCGTCGTCGTCGACCGTCACCTGCAAACCTCCCACGCCAATATCTACGCCCTGGGCGACTGCGCCGAGGTCGATGGGCTGAATTTGCTGTACGTGATGCCCCTGATGAGCTGTGCGCGAGCGCTGGCCCAGACCCTCGCCGGCAACCCGACAACGGTCAACTATGGCCCGATGCCCATCACCGTCAAAACCCCGGTGTGCCCGTTGGTGGTGTCCCCGCCGCCACGGGGTGCGGAAGGCGTCTGGACGGTCGAAGGGCAGGGCGCCGACATCAAGGTGTTATGCCGCGATGCCAGCGGAAAGCTGCTCGGTTATGCCCTCACCGGTACGGCCGTGATGGAAAAACTGGCCCTGAATAAAGAGCTTCCGACACTGCTGGCGTAAATACCGGTCGTTCTGTCGGAATCACCCCCAAAATGCCCTGAGAATGGCCACGCGGATACTGGCGCAGGGCTTCCGTGCGTGCCATCCTCACTCCCGTCTGCCGCAGAGTAGAGCATCTGCGGCGCCTTGGGCGCTGCTCCATAGAGAGCAGCACGGACATAACAACAAAAAACCGTCAAAGGGGCTTCACTAACATGCGTAAACCAGAACTCGCCGCAGCAATTGCTGAAAAAGCAGACCTCACCAAAGAGCAGGCCAACCGCGTCCTGAACGCCGTTCTCGAAGAAATCACCGGCGCCCTGCACCGCAAAGACAGCGTCACGCTGGTAGGCTTCGGCACCTTCCTGCAACGCCACCGCGGCGCCCGCACCGGCAAAAACCCGCAAACCGGTGAGCCAGTAAAGATCAAGGCCAGCAACACCGTTGCGTTCAAGCCAGGCAAATCCTTGAAAGACAGCGTCAATCCGTAAGCCGTTTCCCTGACCCGCGTAGCGGGAGAGTGGAATAAAAAATGGGCACGCCAACCGAGGTTGGGTGCCCATTTTTTGTGCCGGAGTCTTAAGCAATACGAGACCTTGTGGCGAGCGAGCTTGCTCGCGTTGGGCAGCGAAGCGGCCCCAAAAAATCTGACAACTTCGTAATTCTTGTGAGAGTTGTGCACTCAGGCGGGATCAAGCTCCCTCGCCACGGGTTTCTCAAAGACTCAAGTTTCCACCAATCGGAGTTGTTCATTGCATGGCGAGTTAGCAGGCCCGGCTTTGTTGCTTGGCGAGTATCGCCGCCATTTCCGGTTCATCCAGATCATCCAGCGCTCGCTCCACCAACAACTGCACCCCATCGGCCATGCGGCTGAGTGCCAAGGCTACGGAACGACGCGAACCGTCTACATTATCGGCGAGGTCGGCGGCGATGGCGCTGATCGACAGTAGGTCTTCCGAGGCGTTGGCCAGGAGGGCTTCAGTGTTGATGTCCGGGCAGACGCTGAAGAGTTGGCCGTTGCGTTTCGGTGGCTTCTTTTCGGTTGGCGGGAAGTGATGGTCGAGGGCGCGCTCGGCGGCTTCGTGAAGTTTCTTTGAATCGAGGTTTTCGTACGGCGATACCGGATCGGAGTCCGGCGGGTTTGGAGTTACTTTGAACATGATCTTCAATTCCATTGATGATGCTGACATCACTTCGCGACTAAACGAAGGGTGGCGGCTGTACGCAGGTTAGTCGGTCCGGGGAATTGAAGAAGCCGGCGCACCCTAAGGTGCCCTGCGCACAGCCACCATCAAATGCAGGTAGGGAATACCTGTCTGACAGACGCTTGTGCAACTTCAATTACCAGCGGGCGACTAAACCCGACCACTGACGATCAGTGACGGAAATCAAGTTACCGACCGGCCCCAAGGCGCACAAGCCGGCGGATTCTGGCGTACCCGTAGGCAACGGCGCAAGGTGTCGTAGCTTTCCTGAAGTAAATCTGACGATTCTTAAACATGGGGTTGTTGAGTAGGTGTTGATCAGTGGAGTACAGATCAAGAAGCATTCAGTGACATAGATTTCGTTGCTTTAACTACTATCAATTTCGTGAGGCATTGAACACTAAATAATGCGCAAATAATTGCACTATAGAGATTGCTGTTTAATCAATATTCTTCAGTTTATTGCTGTCTTACACCGGGGAATGGCAAATCGCATGGAATACAGCGACTTTTCCTACATATTCGGCCTCAATTTCATAATAAGTTCTCCAGCCTTCAACGGATGGCCTTTGCTTCGTGGGTTCGGACGTACACTTGCCCAACATCCAAAACCTGGCTTTTTCGTAATCCTGTCTACTTGCAAGGGTATTCCTTGACGTGAGTTGTAAGTTTCTATGACATATTCAACTAAACTATCGGCGCATTATCTTGAATTAGCCAAGTCACCAGTCTGCAACGGTAATTTTGCAGGGGAGGATGTTCGCTATTCGAGCGAATACGAAGCGTTGGAAAGTGAGTTGGATAAAGCTCGATCCATGCAGGAACGAGGTCAGATTGATTGGTTGAAAGTTCGCGAGAACTGCGAAAGCCTGCTGCGGACTCAGTCCAAGGATTTACGGGTGGGCGTCTGGCTGACATGGGCCTTGTACCAGGGTGAGTCTTTCCAGGGACTGTTGGCCGGCCTCGGGTTGTTGCGTCACCTGTGTGAAAGTCACTGGACCGAGGTTTACCCGAAAAAATCCCGTACCCGTGCTGCCGCGATCAACTGGTTGGTGCCGCGTCTCGAAAAGGTGCTCACTGAAAACGTCGCGATCAAAGAGCAACTGCCCTTGTTCCATTGTCTTGTGGAGCATCTGGAAGGGCTTGATGCCATTTGCACCAAACGCCTAGGCGACGACGCACCTTTGTTGCTACCCATTTCCCGTCGCCTGAAAAATCTGGTGCAACGCACAACCGAGCATCAATCGACACCCAGCGTCGTTGAGTCCGCAGTGGCTCAGGTCAAACAGGTTGCCACGCAGCTATTCAACCCCTGCACGCCCATTGATAACGAAAAAGATGCCCATAAAGCCTTGCGTGCCCAACAGGACAGCGCGCGACCGCTGTGTGCCTGGTGGCTCAAACAAAAGGCGACCGATCTGCGCGCATTACGCCTCAACCGTACGCTGCTCTGGCTACCTGTCGACACATTGCCCGAGCGAAACGCCGAGCAGATCACAGCCCTGCGCGGGTTACCCGTCGACAGGCTCCAACTCTTACAAGAGCACTACGAGCAAGCCCGATACGCTGATTTGCTGGTGGAGCTGGAGTCCAGTCTGTCCAAGGCGCCGTTCTGGTTTGACGGTCAGCGGATGGTTTGGGAATGCCTTCAGGGATTGAACGCAGAGATGGCCATGCGTGAAGTGGAAATCCACTTCGCACTATTGATTCAGCGTCTGCCTGGCATCCTCGAGTTGCGCTTTCATGACGGCGCTCCATTCGCTGATCCGGCCACCCGTACATGGGTCAATACCCAAATCATGCCGCATTTGCAAAGTCCCCATGCACCGCGCTCCGCAGAAATCCTTGAGGCTTTACCGGCTTGGGAGCAGGCCCTGGAAGACGTCCAGCCTGTCTTGCGTAAGGACGGCCTCAAGGCTGCCGTGCAGATTCTCAAGCAGGGCCTGCTGGCCGCTCACGGCGGGCGGGCGCGGTTTTTCTGGCAGTTCGCACTCGCACGCCTGTGCTTCATGGCCAGGAAGTTTGAATTGGCCAAGACCCAACTTGAAACCCTCGACCAGACATTAAGGGACGCAGGCCTGCACGCCTGGGAGCCGGATCTTGCGTTGCAAGTGCTGCAGTTGCTGCATAGCTGCTGCGAGTCATTGCCGCAGAACCACGCGGTGCGCGAATGCAAGGAAGAGATTTATCGCAGGCTGTGCCACCTCGATATCGAAGTGGCACTCGACTAGGCCCCAGGGCCACAACCGCAAGGAGAATCGCCATGGCCAAAGAAGGCTCGGTAGCCCCCAAGGAACGCATCAACGTCACTTTCAAACCCGCCACTGGTGGTGCTCAGGAAGAGATTGAACTGCCGCTGAAACTGCTGGCGATCGGTGACTACACCCAACGCAAGGATGACCGGAAAGTTGAAGATCGCAAGCCGATCAACATCGACAAGATGACCTTTGACGAAGTACTGGCCAAGCAGGAGTTGCGGGTGACATTGGGTGTGCCAAATCGACTTCAGGATGACAGCGGCTCAGATGAATTGGTTGTGGATCTGCGTGTCAACTCGATGAAGGATTTCAATCCGGCCAGCCTGGTCGATCAAGTGCCGGAACTGAAAAAACTGATGGAGCTGCGCAATGCGTTGGTTGCGCTCAAGGGGCCTCTCGGTAATACACCTGCGTTCCGCAAGGCCATTGAAGGCGTTTTGGCAGATGACGAATCCCGCAGCCGCGTACTGGGTGAGCTAGGGCTCAACACCGATGCTCAACCCGCCTGAATCTGCCACCCGTCAAGGAAGCCAATACCGTGAATACAAATGCAGCGCAGCAGCATGGCAACGAGAGTGAATACAGCATTCTCGACAGCATCATTGCCGAAACCCGTCTGAGCCCTGACGACGAAGCCTACGCCATCGCCAAACGTGGTGTATCGGCGTTTATTGAAGAACTACTCAAGCCCCAGAACAATGGTGAGCCGGTCAAGAAAGCCATGGTCGATCGGATGATCGCCGAGATCGACAGCAAACTCAGCCGCCAAATGGATGAAATCCTCCACCACCCTGACTTTCAGTCGGTGGAGTCCTCGTGGCGAGGCCTGCAGTTGTTGGTTGATCGCACCAACTTTCGCGAGAACATAAAGATCGAATTCCTCAGCGTCTCCAAAGAAGACCTGTTGGATGACTTCGAAGATTCACCGGAGGTGATGCAGTCTGGCTTGTATAAGCACATTTACACCGCTGAGTACGGCCAGTTCGGCGGCCAGCCGGTCGGAGCGATCATTGCTAACTATTTCATGTCGCCGAGCTCGCCGGATGTGAAGCTGATGCAGTACGTGTCCAGTGTCGCCTGCATGTCCCATGCGCCTTTCATCGCAGCGGCGGGTCCAGGATTTTTCGGCTTGGAGAGCTTTACCGGCCTGCCTGACCTGAAAGATCTGAAAGATCACTTCGACGGCCCGCAATTCGCCAAATGGCAGAGTTTCCGCCAATCAGAGGATGCGCGTTACATGGCGCTGACTGTTCCGCGTTTCCTGCTACGCAATCCGTACGATCCGCAAGAGAACCCGGTGAAATCGTTCGTCTACAAAGAAACCGTGGCCAACAACCACGAGCACTATTTGTGGGGCAACACGGCTTACGCGTTCGGCACGCGACTGACCGACAGCTTCGCCAGGTTCCGCTGGTGCCCAAATATCATCGGCCCGCAAAGCGGCGGTGCGGTTGAGGATCTGCCGTTGCACCACTTCGAAAGCATGGGCGAAATCGAAACCAAAATTCCGACCGAAGTGCTGGTGTCCGATCGCCGTGAATACGAGCTGGCGGAGGAAGGGTTTATCGCCCTGACGATGCGCAAAGGTAGCGACAACGCAGCTTTCTTTTCCGCCAGTTCCGTGCAGAAGTCGAAACACTTCGGCATCAGCGCCGAAGGCAAGGTTGCAGAACTGAACTACAAGCTCGGCACCCAATTGCCGTACATGATGATCGTCAATCGCCTGGCCCATTATTTAAAGGTACTGCAGCGCGAGCAACTGGGTTCGTGGAAGGAACGTACTGACCTCGAGCAGGAGCTCAACAAATGGATTCGCCAGTACGTAGCCGACCAGGAAAACCCGAGTGCTGAAGTCCGTGGTCGTCGACCACTGCGCTCAGCGCAGATCATTGTCAGCGATGTCGACGGGGAACCGGGCTGGTATCGCGTCAGCCTCAATGTGCGTCCGCACTTCAAGTACATGGGTGCCGATTTCACCCTGTCTCTGGTTGGCAAGCTGGACAAAGAGTAAGAGAAGCTGACTCATGACTGGATATGGCAGCCTCTTCGAGCGCCTGGGCGGAGATGTGGAAAAACGGGTTGGCTGGAGTCGCGAAAACTCTGCCATGGCGTCTGTGGCTGCCCATCTGGCCAAGATGCTAAGTACCCGTATGGGCAGCGTGCAGACATTGCCCGACTACGGATTACCCGATCTCAATGACATGCGCCTGAGTCTGCACGACTCCCTGAGTCAGGCGCGTCTGGCCATTGAACACTTCATTGAGGCCTACGAACCTCGTCTGAGCAAAGTCCAGGTTTCTCCTGGAGTGCGCGATGACGATCGACTTCGCCTGTCCTTCAGCATTGAAGGTTTGTTGGAAATCGATGGCTTCAAACGTCAGGTCAGTTTTACCGCGTGCCTGGATGGCAGTGGACAGGTCAAGGTCAGCCAATGACAAATGGAATTCTCGATGTCTTTTAACCACTACTACCAAAGCGAACTGACCGCACTCCGCCAGTTGGGCCGTCGTTTCGCCGAGCGTAGTCCGGCATTGGCACCTTTCCTGGGCCAGCCCGGACGTGATCCGGATGTAGAGCGGTTGCTTGAAGGCTTCGCGTTTTTGACCGGGCGTCTGCGGCAGAAACTTGACGACGAATTGCCGGAGCTGTGCCAGTCGTTGATGCAGTTACTGTGGCCCAACTATATGCGACCGTTGCCGGCGTTCAGCATTTTGCAGTTTGCTGCATTGACGCGTTCGGAACCGGCATTTGTGGTTGAACGCGACACACCGGTGGAGAGTGTGCCGATCGACGGTATGCGTTGTCGTTTTCGCACGTGCTACTCGACCGAAGTCTCAGCGCTGAATCTTATCGGGCTGAATTATTCGGCCAAAGGCGATGGTTCGCTTTTGAGCTTGCGACTAGAGATGAGCACTGACGGCCATTTTGGTGAGCTGGCGTTGAATCGTTTGCGCCTGCACTTCACGGGCGAACGCTACATCAGCCAGATGCTTTACCTGAGCCTGTTGCGTCATCTGCATGGCATCGAGTTAGTCCCGTTGGATGGTGCCGGCAAGCCAATCGCTGGGGTGAAAGACATGCCGATGGCACTCCGGTTACCTGGTAGTCACGTGCAACCGGTAGGTTTTGCCGAAGAAGACGCATTGGTGCCTTACCCGTTGAATACCTTCCGTGGTTATCGCTACCTGCAGGAGTATTTCGCTTTCCAGGACAAGTTCCTGTTCGTCGATATCAACGGACTCGACCTGCTCAAGACTTTATCCGAAGACAGCATGAAACAGGTGCGAGGTTTGGAGTTGCGCTTTGATATTCGCAAGAGCGCATCGCAGCAACTGTGTCCGACCCTGGACAACATAAAGCTCCACTGCACACCGATCGTCAATCTGTTCACACACGACGCGCTGCCAGTGCGTCTCGACGGCAAACAAGATGAGCACTTGCTCCTGCCAGCCGAGTACGACCCGCAACACTGCGGGGTGTTTTCGGTTGAAAGCGTCACCGGATGGAGAACTGGGGGGCTGGGTAATCGGGAGTATGTGCCGTTCGAATCCTTCGAGCACGATCCAAGTTTCGATGTGCCGGTCAGCCGCCCGCATTACAGCGTTCGCCAGCGTTCATCCTTGCTTCACGACGGTCTTGATACCTATCTGAGCTTCGGCATTCAACATTGCGAAGTACAGGAAACGCTCTCGGTCGAGCTGATGTGCACCAACCAAAACCTGCCGCGCAAGTTAAAGCCCGGTGACATCAACCAGCCTTGCAGGCAGACGCCCGAGTTCCTGCGTTTTCGCAACATCACTTCGGTCACATCATGTTTTGCGCCGCCGCTCAATCAGGACTTCCTCTGGAAGCTGATAAGCAATATGTCGCTCAACTATCTGTCCCTGGCCGACGTCAATGCTTTGAAGCTGATTCTCGAAACCTACGACCTGCCACGCTACTACGACCAGCAGGCTGAGAAAGTCAGCAAGAGGCTGCTCGGCGGGCTGAAGTCGATCAAGCATCAGCATGTCGACAGATTGCACCGTGGATTACCGGTACGAGGCTTGCGCACCGAACTGGTCATCGACCCACAGGGGTATATCGGTGAGGGCGATCTGTTCGTGTTCGCTTCGGTACTCAACGAGTTTTTCGCACTTTACGCCAGCCTCAATTCGTATCACGAGCTGCGGGTAATCAGCACACAAGGAGAGGTCTATCAATGGACACCGCGCATGGGGCTTCAGCCCCTGCTTTAAGCGGGCTGAGCCGGGCAATTAGAGAATATTCACTGTTTCAGGCTGTGCGACTGGTGATTGATCGGCTGCGCGAGATATATCCGCATCTGAGCGAAGACCAACTGTACGACCAGCTGGAATTCCAGGCTAATCCGAGCCTTGGTTTTCCCGGTAGCGACGTGGACCGTGTGGAGTTCTTTGAAGAGCACGGGCAGATGCGCGCGCGGTTGCGATTCAACCTGATAAGCCTGGTGGGTTCCGGTTCACCGCTGCCTGCGTTTTATGCCGAACAGGCCTTGAGGGACGGCGAAGAGGGTAACCCGACCCGCAATTTCCTCGATCTGTTTCATCACCGATTGCAACGGCTGATGTGGCCGATCTGGCGCAAGTACCGATATCACGCGGGCTTCCAGAGTGGTGCCCTCGATTCTTTTTCTTCGCAACTGTTTGCCCTGATAGGTCTTGGTGGCGAAGAGATCCGCAAGGCCCGGGAGTTGAATTGGAAGCGCTTGCTGCCGTACCTCGGTCTGCTCAGTCTGCGAGCGCACTCGGCAGCCTTGATCGAGGCAGTACTACGTTACTACTTCAAGCACGCCGAGCTGACCATTGAGCAATGCATCGAGCGTCGCGTCGCGATTCTCGACGAGCAACGCAATGGCCTCGGGCGCAGCAACAGCAAACTCGGTGAAGACCTGGTACTGGGCGAGCACGTTCGCGATCGAGGCGGAAAATTCCGGATTCATATTCGCCAACTCGACTGGCAACGCTTTCATGAATTCCTGCCGCTCGGTTTCGGCTATCAGCCGTTGTGTGCGCTGGTGCGATTCACCCTGCGTGATCCGCTCGACTACGACATTCGTCTGGCCCTGCGTCAGGAAGAAATTCGCGAGCTGCGCATCGGTGAGCTGAATGTCTGTCATCTGGGTTGGACAAGTTGGCTGGGCCGCGAACGCGCCGACGGCGTGGTGACACTGAGCAGTAAAAACTCATTAAGGATGTGAGCAATGATCACTGTGGACCTGCAACAGCTTATCCAGGCGCTTGACGCCGAAAGCCGTCACGACCTGGAAAGCTCTGCCGAGCGCTGCATCGCCCGTGGTGGCAGCAAAGTGCTCGTCGAGGATTTTCTGCTGGCGTTATTGGAGCGCCCACAAGGTTTGCTAGGTCGTGCCCTGCAAGACGCTGAAGTAGATGCCAGTGAGTTGGCGGTCGCGTTGCAATTGCGAGTCGAGAGCACCGCTTCGCAGCGACCTGTGTTTGCACTGGAACTGATTCAATGGCTACAGGATGCCTTACTGCTGGCAACTCTCGAGTTGGGTGAGAGCGTGATTGGACAGGCCTCACTGATCCTCTCTTTGTTGTGCAATCCACTGCGCTACGCCGGTAGCCGTTACCAATTGTTGCTCGCGAGGCTGAACATTGAGCGAATTAAAGAATTCGCGTTATCCCGGATTGAGCCGCCAGCCACCGGCAAACCGGTTGGATCCGCTGAATCCTTATTGGAACGCTTCACTCACAACCTGACTCAACAAGCCCGTGACGGCAAATTGGACCCGGTGTTGTGCCGCGATACTGAGATCTGTCAGATGGTCGATATTCTCGCCCGTCGTCGCAAGAACAATCCGATCGTGGTCGGCGAAGCGGGCGTGGGGAAAACGGCCATTGTCGAAGGCCTGGCATTGCGCATCGCTGCCGGTGAAGTACCGCCGGTGTTGAAAGGTGTTGAGTTGTTGTCCCTGGACATGGGGCTATTACAGGCCGGCGCCAGCATCAAAGGTGAGTTCGAGCGGCGCCTCAAGGGTGTAATTGATGAAGTCAAGGACAGGCCAAAGCCGGTGATCCTGTTCATCGACGAAGCTCATGCGCTGATCGGCGCGGGAGGCAGTGCCGGTGGTTCCGATGCGGCCAATCTGCTCAAGCCAGCGCTGGCTCGTGGCGAGTTGCGAACCATCGCCGCCACGACCTGGACGGAGTACAAGAAATACTTCGAAAAAGACCCGGCCCTGGCCCGACGTTTTCAACCCGTGCAATTGCATGAACCAACTATCAGCGAAGCCGTGACAATCCTTCGCGGGCTGGCTCCGGTGTATGAGAAGAGCCACGGCATTTACCTTCGCGATGACGCTGTGGTGGCAGCGGCTGAATTGTCTGCTCGCTACCTGACCGGTCGTCAACTACCGGACAAAGCCGTTGATGTTCTCGACACTGCATGTGCCCGCGTGCGTATCAGCCTGGCTGCTGCTCCGCAAAGTCTGGAGCGTTTGCGTGGCGAACTGGCTGAAGGTGTCCGCCAGTGTCAGGCCATGTGTCGGGACGCCGAGGCGGGATTGCTGATTGATCATAAGGTGCTGGCCGCCCTGCAAGAACGCCTCGTCCTGGTTGAGTACGAAAGGGCTGAACTGGAGTCGCTGTGGACTGAGCAAAAGGAACTGGCCGAACGTCTGCTGGATCTGCGTCAGCAACTGGCAAGGGCCCGGGAAGAAGCTGTCACTAGAACAGTTTCAAATGAGGAGCAGGCACCGGACATCGAAGTTCTGGGAGTTGCGCTCAACGAAGTCCATCGCAACTTGACTGATTCGCAAGTCAGACAACGCCTGGTGAGTTTTGAAGTGTGCCCGCGTCTGGTGGCTGAAGTCATTAGTGCCTGGACGGGAGTGCCGTTGTCTCAACTGGCCCTTGAGCACAACGCCAGGATCGCCAGCTTTGCTACTGACCTGCGCAATCGTATTCGTGGTCAGGAACAAGCCATCGAGATACTGGATCGCTCGATGCGTGCGACAGCCACCGGCCTGAACAATCCTGAAGCGCCAGTGGGCGTATTTCTGCTGGTTGGCCCGAGTGGCGTCGGCAAGACCGAAACCGCGCTGGCGCTAGCGGATTTGTTGTATGGCGGCGATCGTTTTATTACAACCATCAACATGTCGGAGTTCCAGGAAAAGCATACCGTCTCTCGCTTGATCGGAGCGCCACCTGGTTATGTCGGTTACGGGGAGGGCGGCATGCTTACCGAAGCCGTGCGTCAGAAGCCGTATTCCGTTGTATTGCTTGATGAGGTCGAAAAGGCTGATCCGGACGTACTTAACCTGTTCTACCAAATCTTTGACAAAGGCTTGGCCAACGATGGGGAAGGGCGCCAGATCGACTTTCGAAACACGCTCATTCTGATGACCTCCAATCTGGGTAGCGAGCGGATCAGCGAGCTGTGCGAAAACGTTGCACGACCACCCGTGCAGGAGCTCGAAGCCTCCATTCGCCCGATTCTCATCCAACACTTCAAGCCGGCGCTGCTGGCACGCATGCGCATAGTGCCGTATTACCCGGTCAGTGGACCGGTACTCTGTGAACTGATCGAGGTCAAGCTTGGCCGCTTGAGAGAGCGCCTGCATCGTCGTCAGCTGGATTTCGGCTATTGCCAGAACCTTGTCGATCACTTGGCCGGGCTTTGCACGCAAAGCGACAGCGGTGCCCGTCTGATTGACCAGTTGCTGGATCGGCATGTGCTGCCCCGGGTGGCTGACCGCTTGCTTGATGCAATGGCAACCGGTGATCACTTCACACGTGTTCATGCGACGCTGGATGTTGATGCCGGCGTCATCTGCGAGTTCGCTTGAGATGGGGGTAATGCTCGCTCAAACGCCTCAATCGCTGGCGTATGCCGAAGCCTTGCTGGATCAATTCGCCAGTTTGTCTCAGGCGGCGGACAGCGCTGTATTGCTGGGTGACTTTCTTCGTGCAGTGACGCAACTGAGTGATTGCGAGCTGGCGCAATTATATTTGCTTGACGCAAACCACGGCTGCCTGGAACTGAACTCCGAACACCTGAACGGCATTTTGCAGCCTCGGGACAGGGCGGACTTCCCGATGGATTTCAACGATGCGCAACTGCTGCAATACGCCCTGCGCCAGAACCGCGTGGTGTGCCTCGACTCCTTGAGTGACAGCTTGTACGAAACCAGTTTTTTGCCGCTCCAGAGCAAACCATGGAAATCGTTGTTGTGTGTGCCTCTGCTAAATCGGCAAAAGGGCGTTGAGGGTTTAGTGCTCTGTGCCAGCCGCCAACACGTTGATCTGCAAGGGCTTGCCGAGTCACTGGGTCAATTGGGCTCGTTTGTACTTAGTCAGCTGCAACTGCTGCAACGGCTGCGTCTGCCGTCTGGCAACACACGATCTGCATCAGACAGCGTCCCGAATGCCAGCGGTTATGGACTGATAGGCAATAGTCCGGCCATGCGCCGAACCTATTTGCTGATCAGTAAGGTCATGCATAGTCCTTACACCGTGTTGTTGCGCGGCGAGACGGGTACTGGCAAGGAAGTGGTTGCGCGGGCAATTCACGATGGTGGTCCTCGGCACTCTCGACCACTTATCGTGCAGAACTGCGCGGCATTCGCCGAAAACCTCTTGGAAAGTGAACTGTTCGGCTACCGAAAAGGTGCCTTCACCGGTGCCGACCGCGATCGCGCCGGGCTGTTCGATGCGGCTAACGGCGGCACCCTGTTCCTGGATGAAATCGGCGATATGCCGTTATCCCTGCAAGCCAGGTTGTTGAGGGTTTTGCAGGAGGGTGAGGTTCGGCCGCTGGGTTGTAACGATACCCATAAGATCGACGTACGCATTATCGCGGCGACCCACCGTGATCTGGCGTTGCTGGTCAGGGAAGGAAAATTCCGTGAGGACCTGTACTACCGTCTCGCGCAATTTCCAATCGAACTGCCGGCCCTGCGTCAACGCGCAGGTGACATCCTCGATCTGGCCCGGCATTTCGCTGAAAAGGCCTGCACATTTTTGCAACGCGATAGCGTGCATTGGTCTGAGGCGGCGCTGAGTCATCTGGCCGCTTATGCCTTTCCCGGCAATGTGCGCGAACTCAAAGGACTCGTCGAGCGTGCGGTGTTGCTGTGCGAGGGAGACGAATTGCTGGTCGGACACTTTTCTCTGCCTATGGATGCAATTACGCAAGATAGCAGCCTGCACTTGCGCGAGCGCCTTGTGCAGGTCGAACGCAGTCTGGTGATCGATTGTCTGCGTAAAAACAACGGCAATCAGACGATTGCTGCCCGGGAGCTCGGGCTGCCGCGCCGTACGCTGTTGTATCGCCTCGCACGTTTGAACATCAAGCCAGGTGATCTCGATGGTTAATCCTCTGGCTACGGATGATCGGTTCCCTGAGTCCGCTCAACCGGTTCCAACCTCTTTTGTCTTTCGGAGACCTCGCATGCCTGTTCGTCACTGGCAGGCCGCTTTGCTGGCGCTCGTCGTTTTATTCGGTGTTGGCGGCTGTGGCGGTAACTATAAGTACAACGACAACACCTATCGCCCCTTGGGTGATCCACAGGCAGTCAATCGCGGCAAGTAAATACAGGGAGCACCACCTTGGAACTGGTTTTAGAAATGCTGAACAACAAACAGTTCGTGCCGACCGATTTGTGCCAGAAAACTTTCACACAGTCTGGTGGATTGATCGGTCGGGGCGAGGATTGCGACTGGGTTATTCCCGACCGCAAACGTCACCTTTCCAGCCACCACGCAATGATCAGCTATCACGAGGGCGTGTTTTACCTGACCGATATCAGCAGCAACGGTATCCAGGATCAAGTCAGTGGTACCCCACTAATGAAGGGGGAAGCGATTCGTATCGAGACCGGCAGTATTTATGCGTTGGGCGACTTCGAGATCCACGCGCGACTGAGTCATGACTCTGCATTCTCAGGCGCCGAAGCCTGCCGTCCTTCCAGGACAGGCAACATCATTCCTGATGATGTGTTCCTTGAGTTCGATCCGTTGAGGGGCATTGATCAGATGGAGCGTTCTTGCTACGAGCTCGATGAACTGAAGGACTTCGAAGTGCCGTTTCAAGCACCCATGCAATGCGCCGACTATGCACGCATCGACATGGAAAATCTGACGGTACCGCAGCTGGTTGAAACTCCGTCAGGACCCGCATCAGTCAGGCCCAAGGTAACCGAGCCTCAGCGTGAGGATTTCTGGGAGCGCTTCGGTGCCGCACTGGGAGTAGATCTCAAGGGCCTCGACCCTGTCGCCCGCGAAGCAGTAGCGCTCGATGCCGCCCGATTGCTCAAGCAAAGCGTCTGCGGCTTACAGCAAAGCCTGCGCACCCGCAGCGAGCTGAAAAACGAGTTGCGGCTTGCCCAGACGACCCTGCAAGGGTCACCCACAAACCCGCTGAAGATCGGCGTTGGTGCAGGTGAGGCGCTGGGGATGCTGTTGGCCAATAAACCAGGCCAATTATCAGCAGAGCAAGCGATCTCTCGTGTTTTCCGTGATCTACAGGCGCACCAAGTGGCGTTGCTGGCCGGCAGTCGCGCAGCGCTTCGAGGGACTCTGGAGCATCTCTCACCACAACAGCTGACCTTGCGTTTCGAGCGCGATAACAAGTCACTGATCGCCACTTCCGGTAGCCGTTGGAAAGCCTATGGCCGTTACCACCAGGCCCTGCTACAGGATGACGACTGGAGCGAGCGCTTGCTGACGAGAGACTTTGCACTGGCCTATGAAGAGCAGATTCGCCTGATCTCCACTCTCCATTCTGACCTCCAGGGATGACACACATGTCGCGCCGTTGGACTGTTTCAATCAATGCGCTGACCGGTCTCGCAGCGCTGCTGTTGCTGGCTGGTTGCTCGGTGTTATCGCCGTATTCCGGTATGACCAAACTCAATCTGAAGCTGACCGCCAGTGATCAACTGAATCCGGATCTCCATGGGCGTCCATCTCCGATTGTCGTGCGCTTGCTCGAGCTGAAGCACCCGGTTGCGTTCGAGAACGCCGACTTCTTCAGCCTTTACGAGCGCGCGGCGTCATCCCTGATGCCGGATCTTGTGACCAGTGAAGAGCTACAGCTACGCCCCGGGGAAACTGTAGAACTCAAGCTCAGCGTGCAAGGGGAGAGTCGCTACGTCGGCATCCTCGCTGCCTACCGTGACCTACCTGAAACCAGGTGGCGCTTCACCGTGCCACTCACGTCTGGGGGAATTACCAACTCGGACCTCAAGCTCGACCATGCAGGGATTCGCAGCAGCAATGAAACTCTTGCCAAGGCAGGTGATTGAACATGCATACCCATAAAGTCTTGTGGCAAGAAGGCATGTTGCTGCGTCCGCAGCACTTGCAGCACAGCGATCGCTACCACGACCATCAGTTGAAAGCCCGAACACAGCTTGTAGGCAGTTACATCTCGGGTCTCCTGAACCTGGAAATCGATCTGCAGTTTCTCAAGATGGGGAAAGTGGTTCTCAACTGTGCCTCGGGGATCCTGCCGGATGGCAGTCTCTTCGAAGTGGGAGGCAGCACCAGACCCCTCATCCTGGACATACCTGCCAACACCGTCAATTCACCCATCTATCTGGCGTTGCCGCTAGTGACCGGCAACCATGTCGAATCACGCCGTCCGGAGCAAAGCGACGTACTGGCGCGTTACATCGCCTATGAAATTGAGATCGCCGACTCCAATGCGGGAGACGGTTGCACCAGCACGGTGAGTTGCGCCCGTCCGGACTTGCGCTTAATGCTAGGCGAACAGCAAAACGATCAGGCCTTTGTAAAGCTGAAAGTCTGCCAAGTACTCGACACCACTCCCGATGGTGTGATCACCCTAGATCCGGATTTCGTGGCGACGTACCTGCAGGTGCACTCGTCCAGCTATCTGCTCTCTTGTCTGAAAGAGGTCATCAGCATGCTCGGCCATCGGGGGGACGCCATTGCCGAGCGGATTCGCTCCAATGGCAAGGTGGGGGGCGCGGAAGTGGGCGATTTCATGATGCTGCAATTGATCAACCGTACCGAACCACTGTTGCGTCATTACCTCACCAGGGAGCAGCTTCATCCTCAAGAGCTGTACTGCATACTGCTGACCCTGCTGGGCGAACTGGCTACTTTCTCCAGCGAAAGCAAGCGCCCTGGACTGGACAGTCGCTATGAGCACAGTGACCAGGGCACAAGCTTCCGTAAACTCATGGAGGCGATTCGTCAGGTTCTATCGATGGTGCTGGAACAGCATGCCGTCGAGTTGCCGATGCAGGCGCGTCAGTACGGAATCATTGTTTCGCCGTTGCACGACCATAAATTACTGGGCTCGGCCTCGTTCGTACTCGCCGCCAGTGCTCAATGCGATGGCGAAGAACTGCGTCATCGATTGCCGGCGCACCTCAAGGTCGGTCCGGTGGAGAGCATCCGTCAACTGGTCAATCTTCATTTGCCGGGTATCAAAGTCAGGCCATTACCGGTAGCCCCGCGACAGATCGCGTTCCACGCCAACAAAACCTATTTCATCCTCGAACTCAGTTCCGAATACCAGACACAACTCGAACGCTCTGGCGGCTTTGCGTTCCATGTCTCCGGTGAATTCGCCGAGCTCGAATTGAAATTCTGGGCCATCAGGAACTGAGCAACATGATCAAGGACATGGAACATCATCAGGACGACAAAACCGTGCTGCTCGATCGTTTGGGTCATGGACCGGCGCAGGTAAACCTGACTGACTCTACCGCACCACCGCGTTTCGAGCAGTTGGAGGCGCGCATGATTTACGCCGCTCGACAGCGGCCGGCACATACTTTCAGCATCAGTCTCAACGCGTTGGTGGCGGCGGCATCCGGCCTGCTATCGGAAGTGGTGCGGCTCAAACAGACCGGCGCCGGTGAAGACTTGCCAACCCTTAACCAGCGGTTGAGTACCGCGTTGGTAGATTTTTTTGATAACGCGCTACACAAGGGTGTCGAAAGCGGCCGGGTATCAACCGCACGTTACATACTGTGCACAGTTGTTGACGAGGCCGTGGCGACCTCTGCGTGGGGTAAAGAAGGCGAGTGGTCGAAAATGAGCCTTTTGAGCACATTTCACAATGAGACGTCAGGGGGTGAAAGATTCTTCCAGCTCCTTGATCGTCTATCAAAAAACCCGGTGAAGCACCTACCGATGCTGGAGCTGATGTATCTGTGCCTGGCGCTTGGATTCGAGGGCAAATACCGAGTTCAGTCGCGAGGCCATCAGGAGCTGGAAAATCTCCGTGATGCACTCTATCGACAGATTCACCAGTTGCACGTAGATGTTCCGCGTGAACTTTCACAGCACTGCAAGGGTGTTGGTGAAGGCCCGCGGCGCGGTCTGGTGCAGATTGTGCCCTGGTGGATGGTGACGCTGATTACCGGGGTGTGCCTGATCGTTATGTACTCAGGGTTTGCCTGGGTATTGGGTGAGCAGCGCGCTTTGGTTTTAAAGCCATTCCAGCAAATTGAGCAAGCAGCGGTTCAATCGCAGTCGCACCAATTGAAGGGGCGCAGGTGATGATCAAGCTCTTCAGAAGAACCAGCCCTTTCCTGAAAAAGACGTGGATCTGGAGCCTGTTGTTGGTGTTGTTTGTCGCACTGCTGGTGTGGCGCATCGGACCGCTGTTGGCGGTGGATGATTACAGGTTCTGGGAAAGTCCCACCTCGCGACTGCTGAGCATCAGCGTGTTGTTTCTGGTCTGGGGCCTGACCATGGTTTTCGTCAATTGGCGCGCCGGTGTACGCAAGCAGATCCTGGAAAGCTCCGAAGACGGTCGGGCAAGTCTGTTCCGTCATCAACAGATCAATCAGGAACTCACAGAACTGAAGGTGCGCTTTAAAAATGCCCTTCACACCCTCAGGACTTCTAGCCTCTATCGCGGGCGTCGTGAATTGCCGTGGTACTTGCTGATCGGTCCTCAGAGCAGTGGCAAAACCAGTTTACTGGAGCGTTCAGGCCTGGAGTTTCCGCTCAATTCGTTCGACCGTACGCTGACTCGCGATTTGCCCAGTACAGAGTATTGCGATTGGTACTTCACTGAGAACGGTGTGCTGCTCGAGACGGCCGGCCGCTACCTGACTCAGTCAAACGTCGAAGTCGACGCCAGTGGCTGGAGCTCTTTACTCTGCCTTTTGCATAAACGATGTCGCAGCAGACCGCTCAATGGTGTGATGGTGATGCTCCCGGTGCAAACCTTGTTCAGCCATGACCATGAGAGTTTGGAGGCTTTGGCGAACCACGTGCGTTCACGTTTGCAAGAGATACAGCAAAGGCTGCACGTCGACCTTCCGATCTACTTGGTGTTAAGTAAAACGGATGATCAGCCGGGTTTTCACGAGTTCTTCGATCAACTGACCCGGGAGGAAAAGGAGCAGGTGCTGGGCGCCAGTCTGAGTGAAGCATCGCTGGCGTCTGTCGCTACCGCGGTACGCATCGAATTCGAAGCATTGCTACAGCGCCTCAACAGTCAGGTGATCATGCGCATGCATCAAGAGCGCGACCCTCTGCGTCGAGGCCGCATTCTCGATTTTCCGCATCAATTGGGTCAGGTTGGTGAAGGGCTGTGCAAATTCGTCGAAAAGACATTTAGTAGTAGCCGTAATCCGCACACGGGCCAATTACGCGGTTTCTACCTCACCAGTGCCACTTACTCAAGCAAACCGCAGGATCACCAAACTGGTGCCGGTGAAGGGCTGAAATATGGGGCGGCGCCGGTCCGGCATGCTGGGCATTCGCGGTTTATCCACCATTTGTTCAGTCGGATAATCTTTTCCGAATCCGGTCTTGTCGAGCTGGACAAACGTGAGCGCAACCGTCTTTCCTGGATGCAGCGCGCGCTGTATGTGGGGGCGCTGACTGCATTGAGTTTGTTTGGTTTTTTATGGGCCTGCAGCTTCTCGGCCAACCATGAGCGCTTGGATAACCTTCGTGCTCTGGCGCAGACCTGGATTCAACAGCGATCGACCCTGAGTGCACAAGATGAATGGCTGCCGGCGCTCGAGTCCCTCGACACCAGCTTCGCGGCAACTCAATTGTTCCCTGACAAACGCGATGTCTCGTACCACGAGCGGGGTGGCTTGTACCAAGGTGTAGAGGTAAATACGGTGATCAGAAGCGCCTACGAGCGCGAGCTTGAAGCGCAACTTCTGCCGCGGCTCGCGACGCTGCTGGAAGGGCAGATCCGCACCAACATGAAAGACCGCGAACTTTTGCTCAACGGCCTGCGTGCATACCTGATGCTGAGCAACCAGGATCGCCGCGACGTGGCATGGCTTAAGGATTGGGTTGCCACGGATTGGTCCGTGCGATACGCGGGCAATACTTCAGTGCAAAACCGCTTGAACGCCCATATTGACCATTTACTAGCACTACCATTCAGCTACCCCCTCAATGATTCACTAGTGGCCCAGGCACGTCAGAGCTTGCGCAGCGAATCCCTGGCCAATGTGGTTTACCGAATGCTCCACGAGCAGGCTCGCATTCTCCCGGAGTACCGTTTGAGTCAGCATCTGGGGCCACAGGGTGCACTATTGATTGGCACTGATCATCCGATCCCTGGCTTTTACACCCAGCAGGGTTATCAGCAGTATTTCTCGGTCCGGGGCGCTGCGCTGGTCACCGACATTTTGCGCGACAACTGGGTGCTGGGTGAGGTGTCGAACATCAGCAACATGGACTTGCGACGCTTAATGGTCGAGCTGGAGCAATTTTATTTCCGTGACTACGCCAATGCATGGGGCGATGCGATGGGGAGGGTTGCTTTACAGCCCATCAACCACGCACTCGAAGGGGCAGAGCAGCTGGCCGGCCTGACATCTGCCAACTCGCCCGTGATGCAACTGCTCGTGCAGGTGCGTGAAAACACTCATTTCCCGGTGGTCACCGATGCTGTAGATGACGTAGCGACAGCCGCACAAACATTGGCAGAGAAGAATGGCAAGGTTGGAAAACTCGCCGTCGCCACATTAAAAAAAGCATCAGGCGCCTTGGGCAGTAATCTGCCGGACACCGCGAGAAAGGCCCTGCAACGTCGCTTTGAACCTCTCCACCGGTTACTGGATGAAAATAACGGCCCGAGCGCCGACCTGACCCCTGTAATGCACGCGCTCAATGAGCTGCAACTGCAATTGTCGAGTCTGGCTCGTGCCAGCTCACCTGATCAGGCGGCGTATGACCTGGCCAAGGCCCGTATGGCTAACCAGCGTGATGCGCTGAGTCAATTGCGCATGGCCTCAGGTCGCTTGCCGCGACCAGTCGGTGCCTGGTTCAACGTGCTGGCCGAAGATGCCTGGCGTCTGGTGCTGGGTGACGCCTATCAGTACCTGAATCAGCGCTATCAAAGCGAGCTGTACAGCTTCTATGGCAAGGCGATCTACAAGCGTTATCCATTTAGCGCGCATAGCGCCAGCGACGTGGCGATCAGCGATTTTCGCGAGTTTTTCAAGGCTCAAGGCATCGTTGACCGCTTCTTCGACAACTACATGCGTCCATTTGTCAGCGGCGGCCCGGGTAACTACCGTTTGCGCAGTATTGATGGTCAAAATCTGCCCGTGTCTCGGATTTACCTCGATCAGATGGCTTCAGCACACATTATTCGCCAGAGTTTCTTCGCCGAGAACTCCGCCGCGCCGTACGTGCTTTTCAAGCTGGAGCCGTACACCCTCGACCCGGCGGTCAGCCGTTCCGAGTTCCGATTTGGAGACAAGGCCATGGAGTATCGCCACGGGCCAATCGTAGCGGCTTCATTCAAATGGCCAAATGATGCCGAAGACGGCCGCACCAGCCTGGTACTCGAGAGAATGACCGAGCGTCCGATCGGTATCGAGAAAAACAGCGGTCCGTGGTCGCTGTTCCGTTTGTTGGACTTGATGCAGACCGAATACCTCATCGGTCGGGATGTGCTGGTGCTCAAAGCCGATCTGGGTGGCCTGCGCGCCAACTATCTGCTGACGAGTCAACGTGCGCCGAATCCGTTCGATATGGGTGTATTGCGTACGTTCCGCATGCCGGCGCAACTCTGATGTCGATGATCAGCCCCTGGCGTAGTGCTGCGCGTACCGACCCCGGGAAGGTCAGGGGGCGCAATGAAGATGCTTTTCTTGATTGTCCACAGCAGGGGCTTTGGGTGGTCGCCGATGGCATGGGTGGGCATCAAGGGGGCGACATTGCCAGCCAGATGATCGTTGCCAGCCTGGCGGAGTTGCCGATGCACAAAAACTTCGATGATCGACTCATAGGTGTGAGTCAGTGCCTGCATTGGCTCAATCGTCGTTTGGGCCAAGAGTTGACCCTAATGGCCGGGCATCAGGACAGCATCGTCGGCAGCACCGTGGTAGTGCTGCTGGTGGATGGCAGTCGTGCGGCGTGTATCTGGGCTGGCGACAGCCGCTGTTATTTGTGGCGTGACCAATGCTTGTATCAGCTGACCAAGGACCATTCGCTGATGCAGCAACTGATCGACCAGCAGCAGATGTGCGCCGGACAGGCCAGCATTCAACCGCATGCCGGAGCATTGACCCGCGCAGTAGGGGCAAGCGAAGAGCTGACGCTCGAGGTACTGGAATTGATGGTGTATCCCGGAGACTCGTTTTTGCTGTGCAGTGATGGTTTGTATCAAGCCTTGAGCAGCAACGCACTGGGCAGCGCCCTGAGTCTGAATACACCAACGCAAGTGATGGAGCGCTTGTTCGATAGTGCCTTGAGCGGTCCGGCGCGGGATAACCTGACGGGTGTGGTGATTCGCCAATGAGTGAGCTCGCACCAACACCTGAGAAACTCCCGATCTGCGAAGGGGAGGTCGCCGACCTGACCTATTTTGCTTTCGCCAAACCTGCCACCGCATCCCAGGACGCCATCTCGCCCCAGGCCTCCGCCGTCGAATTGCCTGAAGTGCTGTCTGGACGATACCGCATCGAGCGGTTGCTCGGTGCTGGTGGTATGGGCATGGTGTATCGCGCACGGGATCTGTTGCACGAACAGTTCGGTGACCGTGAGCCTTACGTCGCGCTGAAAATGCTCGGTGAAGACCTCGTCGATTCCCCGGACGCCAGCGCCTTCCTCTACAGTGAGTTCGCCCTCACCCAACATTTGCACCATCCGAATGTGCTGCGCTTGAACAGTTTTGAAGTGGACACAGGTTGCCATCGAGCCTTCTTCACCATGGAGCTGATGCGCGGTCTGACCCTCGATAAACTGCTCTGCGAAAGGCCTCTTGGAATATCGTGGCCAGAATTGCGCGATGTCGCGCTCCCGCTGCTCGACGCATTGGACCATGTCCACAGCCGTGGTGTGCTGCACGGGGATCTAAAACCGAGCAACGTGATGCTCAGTGAAGAAGGCGTTCGGCTGTTTGATTTCGGTCTGGGCCGAGCCGATGAAAGCATCATTCCGGGCGTGCCGAAGCTGAGTCGCGACCGATTCAAGGCCTGGACTCCAGGTTATGCCGCCCCCGAATTGCTCGACGGCAAGCCGCTGTCCGTTGCTTCGGACATTTATGCCGTGGCATGTGTGTTGTATGAGTTGGCGGGTGGCAAACACCCATTCCGCCGTTGGCCCTCAACCCGCGCGCGGGATGAGCATCTTGACCGTGAATTGCGAGCCCCCCGGTATTTGCCGAAATACTGTTGGCCCGCGCTACGAAAGGCCCTGAGTTTCGATGTAGCCCAACGCACTATCACGGCCCGGCAACTGTATGACGCCTTCAACACGCAATCGTCGTGGTTGCGACGGTGGGCCGGACGCTGATCTGGGCGATCCGGTTGTAAGGCATCACGGCAACTCCAACCCCCCCGAAGCCTTATGCAATTTACGTAGATGCTCCCCAATCTGCTTCACGTTAGCTTCATTGGCCGCCATTTCCGCAGCGCGTTCCGGTTCGAGCAACGCACGCACTTCCTTGTCCAGATCCCCGCTCAGTGCCTGTAGCTGTTTCTGGCGCAGGCTGCTTTCCGATTCCAGGCGTTGCCATTCATTCGGTTGCGGCAAGCCATAGCCGCCGCTGCCGAGCAGTTCCGCCGGGCGGCTGAGGAAGCCGCTGTTGGCGAGAATTTCCTGCAAGGTTTTGTTGGCCCTGTCCATGCCGCCGTGTTGCAGTTCCCGGGCGCCCAGGTAACGTTGCTTCACTTCGTCCTGGGCCAGCACCAATTGCTGGCGGAAGCTGGCCTGTTCGAGCAGGAGTAACGCGGCGCTGGTGCGCAGGTCAGCCTGATCGAACCATTGGCGGCGCTGTTCGGCTTTCAATGACAGCCAGTCCTCGACCTTTTCCTGCTTGATCGGCAAGTGTTTCTTCAGCACTTCGAACATTGCTTGGTAGCGTTCGCGGAAGGAGTCGAAGCGGTAACCCAGGCGCAGTGCTTCACGGGGGTCGTCCAGCACGCTGGTGTCCGCCAGGCCGCGCCCCTTGAGTACTTCGAGCAGGCCGTTGGGCATGATGCTGTCCAACCCCACCAGTTTCGAATTGTTGGTGCCGCTGCGCAGCAATTTCAGGCCTTCTACGGCGCAGTTGTTGGAGAGGAAGAAGTAGTTGCCGTCGTAGCTCCAGTGCATCTCGGCGGCGTGTTCCACCACCTCATCAATCTCGTTGCGCGACAGGTTCAGCGGCACGGAAGCCAGGCTGCGCAATTCGGTCTTGGTGTATTCATCGATCACCTGGGCCAGCGGCAGCACAAACAGGCGCGACGGGTATTTACCCACTAGCCCATCCCAGCTCGACAGCTGTACGTCGCCGACGAAGGCGCGGTAGGACAGCACCAGATGTTGGTCCAGGTCCAGCCGACAGTCCGGCCCGCGCGGGCGACCGGGCGCACAGATCACCAGCCGCAACATGCTGTGACCCCAGCGGCTGACCCAGTTCTGATTGGCTTCGGCCAGCAGGTAGTCGACGGCATACACCCGCTCGGGGTCGACTTGACCCAGTGGCGTCTTGGCAAAGTCATTGCCGGCGTTAAGGAAGGCGTAGGTTTTGCCGCAGGTGTCTTTGGCGGCGGGCGCCCAGCCGAAGTGTTCCTGGTAGTAGCGGTACAGGGCAGGGCGGCGACAGGCGTAGCCGGGGTCGAGGAGGAAGTACTCCATGTTGACCGCGACGAACTCTTTGGGGCTGCTGGTCTCGTAGATGTCCGGGCTACGCGCGATCTGCCGGTTGTACTGTTCGCGCTCGCCGCGACGGCCTACGTATTGCGGCCAGCCGGCGAGGTCGAGCAGGCGTGGATCGTCGCTGAGGGTAAAGCGGCGGCCGGACTGGCCACGGCATTGGTCGGGAATGCCGATCAGGCCTGAGCTGTTGTCCTGGCGGGTGCAGCGTTGGATCAAGGTACGTTCCGCCGGCGACCACAGGCGGGAACGGTCATAGATGTGGGTCAGTTCGTGCAACACCGTGGCGAGCATTTCCCGGCGCACAGTGCCATGGGGGCGATAGGTTTTTTGGGTCGCGGCGCTGCCGTCCGTGAGGCTGGCCAGCAGTTTGCGATTCAGATCGAGTTCGGACACCAGCGATGCCTGGCCATAGGCGTTGCCGGGCATGTCATCGGTCCAGCCGACGTCGATGCGCCGGTCCAGTTGCTCGATAAAGCGCGGCGGTAGCGCCTGCATGGCTTCATCGAGCAAAGCCTGGCTGGCTTGCTGTTGTGCGGGACTCAAGCCTTCGGTCTTGAGGTGTAATTCAAGGCCTGCGTGGGCGCTGTTGCCCAATAGCAACAGCGCCCCGGCCATCAGCCAGGCTGCTGGAAACTTCACAGTGCGAGGATGGCTTCGGCGAGTACCTGATCACTGGCGTCACGGGCTTCCGGTACGCGGGTGCGCAGCATGTCGAAGGCGGCTTCCAGGTGCGCACCGCGAATATCGCCATTGGTTGCGACGAAACTGGCGGCGTCGTCGTGGGCTTCACGGACGATTTTCGAATCGCGGATCGACGTGGTGGTGTCGGAAGTGAAATCCAGTGTGCGCTCGGTGGCACGGATGAGGATGTTACTGGTGGCAACCAGGGTATGGGCCTGGGCCATATCGGCCAACAACAACAGGCCAAGGGTGGCGGCAATCAGCGGGCTACGCATGGAACGACTCCGGAGGAACTAAGGATAACTATTGGACGAGAATTGCCTGTGCCAGTTCAAGATCGCTGACATGAAGTTTTGGCTGGGTCTGACGCAGATAACGCAGGGCCGACTCCAGTTGTGCGCCTCTCAGTTGGCCATCGCTGGCAATGAATGCCGCGGCGTCATCCTGGGCGGCGAGCAGCAGTTTATGGTCGAAGGGGGCGGAGGTCACCATGCTTGTGGCGTAACCGCTGGCCACGATGCCTTGGGTCGACAGGTTAAAGGCGTCGAAGGCGCAGGCAGTACCCGAATAATTGGCCGCAAGAAAGGCTGAAGTGAGTAACAGATTCGAAAGAAAACGCATGAGACTCGACGGTTGAAAGCGAGTCCCAAGGCTAGCGCAATGCCCGTTCTAGAGCCAGCGCCGAAACACGGGGACACGTCGGGCGTGTCCCATGTCAGGGAAGGCGCTTAGATCGCGAGGATCGCCTGCGCCAGTTGTGCATCGGATGCGTTCAGCTGTGGTGCTTGATGGCGAATGTGATCGAGGGCGCTTTCCAGTTTTACGCCGCGAATGTTGCCTTCGCTGGCAACGAAGCTGGCGGCGTCATCACGGGCGGCGAGTACGATCTTGTCATCGCGGAAGGATGAGGTGACGTCCGAGGTCGCGTCGGAGGTGGCTTTGAGTGCACCGACGACGGCATCGGTGGTCACGATGAAGCTGGTGGCGTGGGCATTGGCAGCCACGGCAAGCAGGGCTGCAGCGCTGAGCAGGCGAAGACGGGACATGGTGTAGCTCCTTTGGTAAATCAATTGAAAAATGGCGCGGTGTCTGGAGAGTCAGACGTTAGACACTCCGCATTCGCCACGTTCTGTTCTGATATTAGGCCTGCGCATAGCCATTCGAACAGTCCCATCTGTTCGGGCGACATCAGCGCCAAAAGGGTTTGTCTAATTCGTTGATTCGCTCGGCGTGGCTGATACCCAGGTCTGAAAGCTGCCGATCATCGAGCTGGCCCAGTAAATACCGGGTTCTGCTCCTTTCCAGGCTGTTACAGAACCTGCAGAGCAATCCGCGGAGCCAATTCAAGCGACGATTGGATTGAGGCGTGGAAAGGGACGTGTCCTGAGCGTGATTCATGGTGCAGTCCTTTTGCGGTCGTGGTGGGATTCAAGAGTGATCCCGGCCGCAGGCTGGCAACAGACACACTGGGGTTAAATTGTACTGGTTCAGTTATGCATTTTTCTAAACTGTATCTGTACGGCGTTTCATCTTCTGTGTCGCCTGTTTTAATTCGCCAAAACGACAAAGCCCGTCGTGGTTTCCCACGACGGGCTTTGTTTGTTCAATTCGGGTTGCTGGCGATGGACCCTGTGGGTCAGAGCCAGCGACGCTCACTTAGCGCCAGAACGGCTTGCTCAGCTCTTCGTAGCGTTGTGCTTCGCTAATCCCGGCATCAGCCAGCAGACGCGAATCCAGGCGAGCCAGTTGGTGGCGGCTGGAGATGCGGCGCTGCCACAGCATCAGGTTGGCGATAACGCGCAGAGGCATGGAAGCCTGGGTTTTTGCAGCGGTGTTTTCGAAGAACAGATCGGAACTGAGTGTACGTTCCATGGTTTTCATCCTTCCGCTTGTGGCGGGATTAGGTAGTGGTTTAACTGGTGCCCATGATCCTCCTGTTTGCCTAGTCTCTGTAGATACAGTTCACCTGTATTGTGAGAGCTCAGTTAACTGTTTATAGGGGGTGTACTGGTCTAAATTGAGGCAACTGTACCTATCTGCACTGTTGTGGTGCGATTTTGCTGATTTGGTCTCGTGGCGTAGGGTATTTTTGTAGGAAATAACCGGTACAGCAGTACAGTTTTTGGCGAGTTTTGACTTGGCAATAGCACGCTGGCGAAACTGTGTTTGCGCCAGCGGTTATCTGTATTCATTACACGGCAAGCATTCGCCCGGTTTCTTCCAGGTTCATGTGCCAACTCAGGGCATCGCGCAGGATATGTGGCGTGTGTCCGCCGATGGCGCAAGCAGCATTGAAGTAGTCATTCAATGCCTGGCGGTAGTCGGGGTGCACGCAGTTGTCGATGATGACGCGGGCGCGTTCCCGGGGCGCCAGGCCACGCAGGTCGGCCAGGCCGACTTCGGTGACGAGGATGTCGACGTCATGCTCGGTATGGTCAACGTGGCTGACCATCGGCACCACGCTGGAAATGGCGCCGCTCTTGGCGATCGACTTGGTCACGAACACCGCAAGGTGCGCATTGCGCGCGAAGTCGCCGGAACCGCCTATGCCGTTCATCATCCGCGTGCCGCAGACGTGGGTGGAGTTGACGTTGCCATAAATGTCGAACTCCAGCGCCGTGTTGATGCCAATGATGCCGAGGCGACGGACCACTTCGGGGTGGTTGGAAATTTCCTGCGGGCGCAGCACCAGTTTGTCCTTATAGCGCTCCAGATTGCCGAACACATCGGCGTTGCGACGGCTCGACAGCGTGATCGAGCTGCCCGAGGCAAAGCTCAACTTGCCGGCGTCGATCAGGTCGAAGGTCGAGTCCTGCAGCACTTCGGAGTACATCGTCAGGTCTTCGAAGGGCGAGTCGATCAAGCCGCACATCACGGAGTTGGCGATAGTGCCGATCCCGGCCTGCAGCGGGCCGAGCTTGTTGGTCATGCGTCCGGCGTCGACTTCCTGCTTGAAGAAGTCGATCAGGTGATCGGCGATGGCCTGGGTGTCTACGTCCGGCGGCAATACGGTGGAAGGTGAGTCGGACTGGTTGGTGACCACGATTGCGACGATCTTTTCCGGCGGAATCGGGATGGCGGTGCTGCCAATGCGATCGTCGACCTTGACCAGCGGAATCGGTGTGCGGGTCGGGCGATAGGTCGGGATATAGATGTCGTGCAGACCTTCGAGGTTCGGGTTGTGCGCGAGATTGATCTCGACAATCACATGTTTGGCGAAGATCGCGAAGCTGGCGGAGTTGCCCACGGAAGTGGTCGGCACAATATGGCCTTGTTCGGTGATGGCGACGGCTTCGATGACCGCGATGTCCGGCAGCTTCAATTGCTGGTTGCGCAGTTGCTCGACGGTTTCCGAGAGGTGCTGGTCGATGAACATCACGTCCCCGGCGTTGATCGCCTTGCGCAGTGTGCTGTCCACCTGGAACGGCATGCGTCGTGACAATACGCCGGCTTCGGTGAGCTGTTTGTCGAGGTCGTTGCCCAGGCTGGCGCCGGTCATAAGGCTGATCTTCAGCGGCGTGACCTTGGCCCGCTCGGCCAGTGCATGGGGTACGGCCTTGGCTTCGCCGGCGCGGGTGAAGCCGCTCATGCCGACGGTCATGCCGTCCTCAATCAAGGCGGCAGCCTCGGCGGCACTCATCACTTTATCCAACAACGAAGGCAGGCGAATTCGGTCACGGTACATGGATTGTTATCTCGGGCAACGGGTACAGGAAGCGCAGTCTATTGAATTTCGCCGGTCCCTGTCCCGCTACCAAGGTCGCAAAAGAGGCCTCTATTCCGGGCCTTTCAAGCAAAACACCATTACCGGATCAGTAACAAAGAGACGGTTTGTCCGACGATTTGCGCAAACAAAAACGCCCCGACAAGTCGGGGCGTTTTGTGGTGCCGGCGAGGGTTATTCGACGGCCTTGACCATGTCCTCGATGACTTTTTTCGCGTCACCGAACACCATCATGGTTTTGTCCAGGTAGAACAGTTCATTGTCCAGACCGGCATAACCGCTGGCCATCGAGCGCTTGTTGACGATGATGGTCTTGGCCTTGAACGCTTCGAGAATCGGCATGCCGGCAATCGGCGATTTCGGATCGTTCTTGGCGGCCGGGTTGACCACGTCGTTGGCGCCCAGCACCAGCACCACGTCGGCCTGACCGAACTCGGAGTTGATGTCGTCCATCTCGAACACCTGGTCGTAAGGCACTTCGGCTTCGGCCAGCAGTACGTTCATGTGGCCCGGCATACGACCGGCAACCGGGTGGATCGCATACTTCACGGTCACGCCGCGATGGGTCAGCTTCTCGGTCAGTTCCTTCAGCGCATGTTGCGCCCGTGCTACCGCCAGGCCGTAGCCTGGAACGATGATCACAGTGTCGGCGTTGGTCAGCAGGAAGGTCGCGTCGTCAGCCGAACCGGATTTCACCGGGCGGGCTTCTTTCGAGCCGGCAGGGCCGGCCGCGTCCGCGGTGTTGCCGAAACCACCGAGCAGTACGTTGAAGAACGAACGGTTCATCGCCTTGCACATGATGTACGAGAGAATCGCACCGCTTGAGCCCACCAGAGAACCGGCGATGATCAGCATCGAGTTGTTCAGCGAGAAGCCGATGCCCGCTGCTGCCCAGCCGGAGTAGCTGTTGAGCATGGACACGACGACCGGCATGTCGGCGCCGCCAATCGGGATGATGATCAGCACGCCGAGTACGAAGGCCAGCGCCAGCATCACGCCGAAAGCGGTGTAGTCGCCGGTGAGCATGAAAGTCACGCCCAGTGCCAGTGTGGCCAGACCCAGCAGCAGGTTCAGCTTGTGCTGACCGCCAAACTGTACTGGCGCGCCCTGGAACAGGCGGAACTTGTACTTGCCTGCCAGTTTGCCGAAGGCAATGACCGAACCGGAGAAGGTGATCGCACCGATGGCAGCGCCGAGGAACAACTCCAGGCGGTTACCGGCCGGGATTGCATCGCCGAGGTTCTGGACGATGCCCAGCGACTGTGGCTCGACCACGGCGGCCACGGCGATGAACACCGCTGCCAGGCCGATCATGCTGTGCATGAAGGCGACCAGTTCGGGCATCTTGGTCATTTCAACACGCTTGGCCATGATCGTACCGACAGTGCCACCGATCAGCAGGCCGACGATCACGTAGACGATACCGTCGTGGGCCAGTTCGGCACCCAGCTTGTAGATCAGGCCAACCGTGGTGAGGATCGCCAGGCCCATGCCGAGCATGCCGAACAGGTTGCCGCGACGCGACGTGGTGGGATGCGAGAGTCCCTTGAGCGCCTGGATGAAGCAGACTGAGGCGATCAAATACAGGGAAGTAACCAGATTCATGCTCATGCTTGCTGCACCTCAGCCTTGACTGCTTCGGCCTTGGCTGCCGGAGCCTTTGCTGGCGCCGCTTTCTTCTTGAACATTTCCAGCATGCGTCGGGTCACCAGGAAGCCACCAAACACGTTGACCGCGGCCAGGGCCACGGCGAGGGTGCCCATGGTCTTGCCCAGTGGGGTCACGGTGAGGGCGGCCGCGAGCATGGCGCCGACGATGACGATAGCCGAGATCGCGTTGGTCACGGCCATCAGTGGTGTGTGCAGGGCAGGGGTCACGTTCCAGACCACGTGGTAGCCGACATAGATAGCCAGCACAAAGATGATCAGGTTGTAGATACCGTGAGAGATCAGCATGTCTTCCATTGTTTTTATCCTCAGCCGTTCTTGCGCACGATCTGGCCGTCGCGGCACATCAGGCACGCGGCGACGATATCGTCTTCAAGGTTGATCACCAGTTGTCCTTCTTTATCGAACAACAATTTCATGAAGTCCAGCAGGTTGCGTGCATACAGCGCCGAGGCGTCGGCTGCGACCGCGGCCGCCAGATTGGTCGGGCCGACGATGGTTACGCCATTCTCGACGACCACCTGATCAGCCACGGTCAGCGGGCAGTTACCGCCTTGGGCCGCCGCCAGATCGATGACCACCGAGCCCGGTTTCATTTGCGCCACGGTTTCCGCGCTCAATAGCGTCGGCGCCTTGCGGCCTGGAATCAGCGCGGTGGTGATAACAATGTCAGCCTGCTTGGCGCGTTCGTGCACGGCCACAGCCTGACGTTGCATCCAACTGGCCGGCATTGGGCGTGCGTAGCCGCCGACACCAACGGCACATTCGCGCTCTTCATCGGTCTCGTAAGGTACGTCGACGAACTTGGCGCCGAGGGATTCGATCTGCTCTTTAACCGCAGGGCGCACGTCGGACGCCTCGATCACCGCTCCCAGGCGTTTCGCTGTGGCGATGGCCTGCAGTCCGGCGACGCCGGCGCCGAGAATCAGCACGCGCGCCGCTTTCACGGTGCCCGCAGCGGTCATCAGCATCGGCATGAATCGCGGATAGTGGTGAGCAGCCAGCAACACGGCTTTATAGCCGGCGATGTTGGCTTGCGAAGACAGCACATCCAGGCTCTGGGCGCGGGAGGTGCGTGGCGCAGCTTCCAGCGCAAACGCGGTAATGCCGCACTCGGCCATTTTGGCGATGGTTTCGTTACTGAACGGATTGAGCATCCCCACCACAATGGTGCCGCTTTTTATCAGCGCAAGTTCGCTGTCAGTGGGGGCGACGACCTTCAGAATCAGCTCTGCACCAAACGCGTCACCGGCGCTGCCAATGGTTGCGCCTGCGGCTTCATAGGCACTGTCGACAACGCTGGCATTGACGCCGGCGCCGCTTTGTACAGTGACCTTATGACCCTGGCCGATCAGCTTCTTAATGGTTTCAGGGGTTGCAGCAACCCGTGTTTCACCGGTCTGGGTTTCGAGAGGAACACCAATGTGCACGTCAAATCTCCTGCGTGATCTTATTGAGTAAACCCATGCACTACGGATGGTGCGGCTGGGGCGGCCGATCAGCACGACCCCGCCAAATCAGGGCGGGGCGCGGCATTTTGCAGGCGAACTTTGTGCCCTTCAAGGGATTATGACGCGTGACGGAAAATTAACTACAAGTCACCCCGTGACCGAATGTCGCATCGATTAAGCGCAGTCCCTTGTAAAGCGTGCCTTTCAGAGCATTTTTCTTGAATTTGAGAATTTTCACATAGGCCATATGAATGTTCCTGCATTGCTTCGAAATAGCGGCGCAAAGCCATATGTTCAGGCGCTTGTGGGACGTTTGTACTGCTTTCGGTACAGTCTTCGAATATGCGACAAATAGTTATATCTGTAGGGTTTTTATTTTGCTGACTACGGGGTCAGCTATCCTCTGTAAGCCTTTATCCTTCGAGGCTGTAGCTGTGCGCCTGATTGACCAGCCAATCTCTGAATGCCCTTAAAGACGCCGATTCGACCTTCCGCTCAGGAATCATCAGGTAATAAGCCTTGATGCTGGAGAGTGCCTGGGGGTTGGCAATGACCAGTCGTTTCTCGGCCAATTCATGCTGAATCAGGAAGGGTGGAATCAAGGCGATGCCCATGTCGTGCATGGCCGCCTGGGCCAGCATGGAGAATAGCTCGTAGCGCGGTCCTGTCATGTCGCGAGGGACATTCAGTCGCTGAGAGTTAAACCAATGTCGCCAGGCGTAGGGGCGGGTGGTCTGTTGCAAAAGGGGGAGTTCAGCGATTTCACCGGCGGTCAGATGAGTGTTTTTCCCCATCAGGTTGGGGCTGCAAACGGGAAGCGGATGTTCGCCCATCAAGCGGTGGGACTCCGTACCGGGCCAGTCCGCGTCGCCGAAGTAAATCGCTGCGTCAAAGTCCGTATCGGCAAACAGGAAGGGGCGTGTGCGGTTGGTCAGGTTGACCGTCACTTCCGGGTGTTTTTGCTGGAAGTCCTTGAGTCGAGGCAGCAGCCACTGGGTGCCGAACGTCGGAACTACGGCCAGTTCGATCACATTGGCACCTTGCTGACCCATCACGGACAGGGTGTCCCGTTCGACTGCATCAAGTTGGGTGGCGACCCTGCGGCTGTAGGAAAGACCGGCTTCTGTCAGCTTCACGCCGCGCCGCGAACGTCGGAACAGTTCTACGCTGAGGAATTCCTCAAGGCCGGCGATCTGTCGGCAAATCGCCCCTTGCGTCAGCGAAAGTTCCTGCGCTGCCTTGGTAAAGCTCTCATGGCGTGCAGCTGCCTCAAAGCTGATCAGGGCCGTTGTGCTGGGTATCTTCCTGCGCATGTACGTCAACCTCACTAATACATCGCGTTAAATGCGTTTTGCGACGTTTCGGAGTGAGAAATTAGCACAACAGTATGCAAAATCCTCGTTTGCCGAGACGGTGAACCGGGCCTAGGATCAGTCCACGTTTATTTGACCCGTTTCGAGAGGACATACTCATGGCCGGTAAAGCTAGCTTCAACTGGATCGATCCCCTGCTGCTGGATCAACAGCTCACCGAAGAAGAGCGCATGATCCGCGACACTGCCGCGCAGTTCGCCCAGCAGAGCCTCGCGCCGCGCATTCTCGAAGCGTTCCGTCATGAAAAGACCGACCCGGCGATTTTCCGCGAGATGGGCGAAGTGGGCCTGTTGGGTGCGACCATTCCGGAGCAGTACGGTGGCAGCGGCCTGAACTATGTCAGCTACGGCTTGATTGCCCGTGAGGTCGAGCGCATCGACTCCGGCTATCGCTCGATGATGAGTGTGCAGTCCTCACTGGTGATGGTGCCGATCAATGAGTTCGGTACCGAGGCGCAAAAACAGAAGTACCTGCCGAAACTGGCCTCGGGCGAGTGGATCGGCTGCTTCGGCCTGACCGAGCCTAACCACGGTTCCGACCCGGGCGCGATGATTACTCGTGCGCGTAAAGTGGAAGGCGGCTACAGCCTGACTGGCAGCAAGATGTGGATTACCAACAGCCCGATCGCCGATGTGTTCGTGATCTGGGGTAAAGACGACGCGGGCGATATCCGTGGCTTCGTTCTGGAAAAAGGCTGGAAGGGCCTGAGCGCCCCGGCGATTCACGGCAAGGTCGGCCTGCGCGCATCGATCACCGGCGAGATCGTCATGGACAACGTGTTTGTCCCCGAAGAGAACATCTTCCCGGATGTCCGTGGTTTGAAAGGTCCTTTCACTTGCCTCAACTCGGCACGTTACGGCATTTCCTGGGGAGCGCTGGGTGCTGCTGAGTTCTGCTGGCACACCGCTCGCCAGTACACACTGGATCGTCAGCAGTTCGGCCGCCCATTGGCTGCCACTCAGTTGATCCAGAAGAAGCTGGCCGACATGCAGACCGAAATCACCATGGCGCTGCAAGGCTGCCTGCGCCTGGGGCGCATGAAGGACGAAGGTACTGCAGCGGTTGAAATCACTTCGATGATGAAGCGCAACTCTTGCGGCAAGTCCCTGGACATTGCGCGCATGGCCCGCGACATGCTGGGCGGCAACGGTATCTCCGACGAGTTCGGTGTCGCTCGCCATCTGGTCAACCTGGAAGTGGTGAATACCTATGAGGGTACGCATGACGTCCACGCGCTGATCCTCGGTCGGGCGCAGACCGGCATCCAGGCGTTCTATTAATAGGGGAACGGCATGGGCGCGCTTTCACATCTACGGGTACTGGATTTATCGCGGGTGCTGGCCGGGCCGTGGGCCGGGCAGATTCTTGCCGACCTTGGCGCTGAAGTGATCAAGGTCGAGCGCCCGGGCAATGGTGATGATACGCGCGCCTGGGGCCCGCCATTCCTTAAAGACGCTTATGGCGAGAACACTAGCGAGGCCGCCTATTACTTGTCGGCCAATCGCAACAAGCAATCGGTGACTATCGACTTCACGCGCCCAGAGGGGCGGAAGCTGGTGCGAGATCTGGCGGCGAAGTCGGACATCCTGATCGAGAACTTCAAGGTCGGTGGTCTGGCGGCTTACGGGCTGGACTACGAATCGTTGAAGGCAATCAACCCGGACCTGATCTATTGCTCGATCACCGGATTCGGTCAAACCGGTCCTTATGCCAAGCGTGCGGGTTATGACTTCATGATCCAGGGGTTGGGCGGCCTCATGAGTCTGACAGGGCGACCTGAAGGCGATGAGGGGGCAGGACCGGTGAAGGTGGGTGTGGCGCTGACAGATATTTTGACCGGGCTCTACTCGACGGTCGCGATCCTGGCGGCGCTTGCACATCGTGATCATGACGGTGGCGGTCAGCATATTGATATGGCGTTGCTGGATGTTCAGGTGGCGTGCCTGGCTAACCAGGCGATGAACTACCTGACGACAGGCAATGCGCCCAAACGCTTGGGGAATGCTCATCCGAACATCGTGCCTTATCAGGATTTTCCTACGGCGGATGGCGACTTCATTCTTACCGTGGGTAATGACGGGCAGTTCCGCAAATTCGCGGAGGTCGCCGGGCAGCCTCAGTGGGCGGATGATCCGCGCTTCGCAACCAACAAACTGCGGGTGGCCAATAGGGCGGTCCTCATTCCACTGATCCGCCAGGCCACTGTATTCAAGACCACTGCTGAATGGGTGGCTCAGCTGGAGCAGGCGGGGGTTCCTTGTGGGCCTATTAATGATCTTGCACAGATGTTTGCCGATCCTCAGGTCAAGGCGCGCGGGTTGGCGATTGAGTTGCCGCATGCGCTGGCTGGCATGGTGCCGCAGGTGGCGAGCCCGATACGTTTGTCGGAGACGCCGGTGGAGTACCGTCGTGCGCCTCCTTTGTTGGGGGAGCATACGTTTGAGGTTCTACAGCGGGTACTGGGGCTGGATGCCGGTACCGTGGCTAACTTCAAAGAGTCCGGCGTGCTCTAAGGATTTCCCCCTATATAGAAGAGTGGCTTGCTCCTTCCAGGTGTGGGTGGAGCGGGCTCATTTCCTGCCTCTCGTAACTTATTGAAAGAAAACTGAAATTAACGGTTGACGGCAGATCTCAGGTGTCTATAATTCGCCCCACTTCCGGCGCAGTCGAAACGGAAAACTCCTTGGTAAACAATGAGTTACGCAGTTTTCGGCAGCGGGTTGCTTCAGGTCATCGAAGCCGAA
>NZ_FYED01000001.1 GCF_900187565.1 Pseudomonas sp. Irchel 3A7
TACATCTTTGATTTCTCGCGGAGTAACTTGTGATGCTGATAATCTGTTGACTAGCAGTCTGATACCACAAGCACCCACACGAATTGCTTGATTCAGTTGTTAAAGAGCGGTTGGTTAAGAGCTTTCGCCTCAACCGAGGCGCGCATTCTACAGCAGCCTCATTTGCTGTCAAGCGGTTATTTTCAGAAGTTTTCAAAGAATCCTTTGTAACTTCAACCACTTGCGCTTTCGATCTCTCGTCAGCGGGATGCGAATTCTACAGCGTTACTCGCTGCTGTCAACACCTCTTTTTCAACTTCCTTTCGGCTTCGATGACCTGAAGCAACCCGCTGCCGAAAACTGCGTAACTCATTGTTTACCAAGGAGTTTTCCGTTTCGACTGCGCCGGAAGTGGGGCGAATTATAGACACCTGAGATCTGCCGTCAACAGCTATTTTCATAAATCTGTCACATAGGTCAAAAAAGCCCCAAAAACGCGAAGGCCGGCCTAAAGAGGCCGGCCTTCTTCCCTTCTAATTACAAGCTAGGGAACGCGAACTGCGACGCTTCATGACTCGCGCGCTGTGGCCAGCGCTGGGTGATGGCTTTGCGGCGGGTGTAGAAACGCACGCCATCCGGACCATAAGCATGCAGGTCACCAAACAACGAGCGCTTCCAACCGCCGAAGCTGTGATAAGCCACCGGGACTGGCAACGGCACGTTGACACCGACCATACCGACTTCAATCTCATCGCAGAACAACCGCGCCGCTTCCCCATCGCGGGTGAAGATGCAGGTGCCGTTGCCATATTCATGATCGTTGATCAGTTGCATCGCCTCTTCCAGGCTGTTAACCCGGACAACGCACAATACCGGCCCGAAGATCTCTTCCTTATAGATGCGCATCTCTGGCGTGACGTTGTCGAACAGGCAGCCACCGAGGAAGAAGCCATTTTCGTGACCGGCTACGCTCAGGCCACGACCGTCCACTACCAGCGTCGCGCCCGCCGCTACGCCGTCTTCGACGTAACCGCTGACCTTGTCTCGCGCCTGGCCGGTGACCAGAGGCCCCATGTCCAGACCGCACGAAGTGCCCGCGCCGATTTTCAGCGCCTTGATCTGCGGCGTCAGCTTGGCCACCAGCGCATCGGCAACTTGATCACCCACGCAGACAGCCACCGAGATTGCCATGCAGCGCTCCCCGCAGGAACCGTAAGCGGCGCCCATCAGTGCACTGACGGCATTATCCAGATCCGCATCCGGCATCAGCACCGCATGGTTCTTCGCCCCGCCCAGTGCCTGGACACGCTTGCCACGCTTGGTGCCTTCGGCGTAGATGTATTCGGCAATCGGTGTCGAACCCACGAAACTCAGGGCTTTGACTTCCGGGGCTTCGATCAGCGCATCCACTGCAGCCTTGTCTCCGTGAACCACGCTCAGCACACCTTTCGGCAGACCGGCTTCCAGCAGCAGTTGCGCAATCAGCAATGTCGAGCTCGGATCACGCTCGGACGGCTTGAGGATGAAGCAGTTGCCGCACACGATCGCCAAGGGATACATCCACAGCGGCACCATGGCCGGGAAGTTGAACGGTGTAATACCGGCCACTACACCCAGTGGCTGGAAGTCCGACCAGGCATCGATGTTCGGGCCGACGTTACGGCTGTATTCGCCCTTGAGGATTTCCGGTGCAGCGCAAGCGAATTCAACGTTCTCGATACCACGCTTCAATTCGCCGGCAGCGTCTTCCAGGGTCTTGCCGTGCTCTTCGCTGATCAGTTGGGCAATACGCGATTCGTTTTGCTCCAGCAGCTGCTTGAAACGGAACATCACTTGGGCACGCTTGGCCGCTGGTGTGTTACGCCAGGCCGGGAACGCGGCTTTGGCAGCATCGATGGCTTGTTGAATGGTTTCGCGGCTGGCCAGCGGCAGCTTGTGGATAGCCTGGCCGGTGGACGGGTTGAACACGTCAGTGCTGCGACCGGTTTCGGTAACCAGCTCACCATTGATCAAATGCGGAATAACGCTCATGGAAGCTCCTGAAAAAGTTGTCCACAGGCGCCGCTTCAGGGCGCCTGTCGTTTGCATCTATATAGAGGGAGAAATCAGTCGATCTTGCTCAGCACTTCGCCGACCGCGTCGAACAGACGATCAAGGTCTTGTGGCTTGCTGTTGAAGGTTGGGCCGAACTGCAGGGTGTCACCGCCGAAGCGCACGTAGAACCCGGCTTTCCACAGCGCCATGCCCGCTTCGAATGGACGCACGATGGCATCGCCGTCACGCGGTGCGATCTGGATGGCACCGGCCAGGCCATAGTTGCGGATGTCGATGATGTTTTTTGTGCCTTTCAAGCCATGCAGCGCATTTTCGAAATGCGGTGCGACTTCGGCCACGCTCTGTACCAGGTTTTCCTTTTGCAGCAGGTCGAGTGCTGCCAGGCCCGCGGCGCACGCCACCGGGTGGGCGGAATAGGTATAGCCGTGAGGGAATTCCACCGCGTACTCAGGCGTCGCCTGGTTCATGAAGGTCTGGTAGATCTCGGAGCTGGCAATCACCGCGCCCATCGGGATCGCGCCATTGGTGACTTGCTTGGCGATGCACATCAGGTCCGGGGTCACACCGAAGGTTGTGGCACCGAACATAGTGCCAGTACGGCCGAAGCCGGTGATTACTTCGTCGAACACCAGCAGGATGTTGTGCTGATCGCAGATCTCGCGCAGACGCTTGAGGTAACCCTGTGGCGGAACCAGCACGCCAGCGGAACCGGCCAATGGCTCGACGAACACGGCGGCGATGTTGGAAGCATCGTGCAGTTCGATCAGTTTGAGCAGCTCATCGGCGAGTGCGATACCGCCCTGCTCCGGCATGCCGCGCGAGTAAGCGTTGCTCGCCAGCAATGTGTGCGGCAGGTGATCGACGTCCATCATCGCCTGACCGAACAGCTTGCGGTTGCCATTGACGCCACCGAGGCTGGTGCCGGCGATGTTCACGCCGTGGTAGCCACGGGCGCGACCGATCATCTTGGTCTTGGTCGACTGGCCTTTGAGGCGCCAGTAGGCACGCACCATCTTCACGGCCGTGTCGGCACACTCGGAGCCGGAGTCGGTGAAGAACACGTGGTTCAGGTTGCCCGGGGTCAGGTCAGTGATTTTTTCTGCCAGCTGGAAGGACAGTGGGTGACCGTACTGGAAGCCTGGCGAGTAGTCGAGGGTGCCCAGCTGCTTGGCCACCGCCTCTTGAATTTCCTTACGGGTGTGCCCGGCGCCGCAAGTCCACAGACCCGACAGCGAGTCATAGACTTTGCGGCCCTTGTCGTCGATCAGCCAGCTGCCTTCGGCGCCCACAATCAAACGCGGATCGCGCTGAAAGTTACGGTTGGCGGTGTATGGCATCCAGTGCGCGTCGAGCTTGAGCTGGCTGGCCAGGGAAGTCGGGGCGTTTTCAGGCAAGTTCATCGGGAAACCTCGCAAGGCAATAAGCGGCGTAGGGATTGAAAACCGGTGTTGCAGCTAAATTGCCACGGGGATAAAGTCGGTGAAATTCAACTTTTGTAACCTTTAGTCAGCTTTCTACTAAACTATCGAGTAACAACCATGAGCAGCCGCCGCCCCGATCCACTGGCGCAAGTCAGCGACTTCGACATACGCCTGCTACGGATTTTTCGCAGCGTGGTCGAATGCGGTGGTTTTTCTGCAGCCGAAAGCGTGCTTGGCATTGGCCGCTCGGCGATCAGCCAACAGATGAGCGATCTGGAGCAGCGCCTCGGTTTGCGCCTGTGCCAACGTGGCCGCGCCGGCTTTTCCCTGACCGAAGAAGGCCGCGAGGTTTATCAATCGGCTCTGCAGCTATTGAGTGCGCTGGAAAGTTTCCGTACCGAGGTCAATGGCCTGCACCAGCACTTGCGGGGAGAACTGACCATCGGACTCACCGATAACCTGGTCACCCTGCCCCACATGCGCATTACCCATGCCCTGGCGCAATTGAAGGAGCGCGGGCCGGACGTGCAGATCCAGATCCGCATGATCGCCCCCAACGAAGTGGAGCAAGGCGTGCTCGACGGTCGCTTGCACGTCGGCGTGGTACCGCAGGCGAGTGCGCTGTCGGGGCTGGAATATCAACCGCTCTACAGTGAACGCTCGCTGCTGTATTGCGCGGTTGGCCACCCGCTGTTTTATGTCGATGACAAGCAACTGGACGATGCGCGCCTCAACCATCAGGACGCCATCGCACCGACCTTCCGTTTGCCAGCGGACATCCAGGCCCACTACCAGGCGCTCAATTGCACCGCCAGTGCGTCGGACCGTGAAGGCATGGCCTTCCTGATCCTGACCGGGCGCTACATCGGGTATCTGCCGGATCATTACGCCAGCCTCTGGGTGCAACAGGGTCGATTGCGTGCGCTGAAACCACAGGCGCGCTTCTATGACTTGAGCCTCGCCTCGGTCACGCGCAAGGGCCGCCGCCCTCATCTGGTGCTGGAAAGTTTTCTCGAGAGCCTGGCGGCAACGCGCTGACAGCACCGTACCTGTAGGGTGGCAGTCCTGGAATTATCGTCTCAGGACTTGTGTGTAACTTATGGGTGCGCTATCAACGCACTGGCCGCACCCACCCACCTGACCGGAAGTGCCTATGACCTTTGAAGTCCCAGCTCACGGCGGCAAACCCGCCAGCCGAATTCGTCAGAAGAACGAAGAGACCATCATCAAAGCCGCCGAAGACGAGTTCGCCCGTCACGGGTTCAAAGGCACCAGCATGAACACCATCGCCCTGAATGCCGGGTTGCCAAAAGCAAACCTGCATTACTACTTCACCAACAAGCTCGGTTTGTACGTGGCGGTGTTGAGCAACATCATCGAGTTGTGGGACAGCACCTTCAACACCCTGACTGCCGAGGACGATCCGGCCGAAGCGTTGACCCGCTACATCCGCGCCAAGATGGAGTTTTCACGACGCCAGCCACAAGCCTCGCGAATCTTCGCCATGGAGGTCATCAGCGGTGGCGAATGCCTGACCGAGTATTTCAATCAGGACTACCGCGCCTGGTTCCAGGGCCGGGCCGCGGTGTTTCAAGCATGGATCGACGCTGGCAAAATGGACCCGGTCGATCCGGTCAACCTGATCTTCCTGCTGTGGGGCAGCACCCAGCATTACGCCGACTTCGCTACGCAGATCTGCCGTGTCACCGGTCGCTCCAAGTTGACCAAGCAGGATATGGAAGACGCCGGCAACAACCTGATCCACATCATTCTCAAAGGCTGCGGCCTGAAGCCAACCATTTAAGACGCTTATGCCTTTTACCCTCAGTGGCTTTTGCGAATACCGCGAAGAGATCCGCAAAAGCCGCTTCATTACCTTCGCCGCGCCAATCGGCAGCCCCGCTGAAGCCCAGGCGTTCATCGAACAGCACAGCGACCTGAACGCCACGCACAATTGCTGGGCGTGGAAGCTCGGTGATCAGTACCGCAGCACCGATGACGGCGAACCGGGGGGCACTGCTGGCCGGCCGATACTGGCAGCGATCGACGCGCAGGATTGCGATCAGGTCGCGGTGTTGGTGATTCGCTGGTATGGCGGCATTCAACTGGGCACCGGCGGACTCGCCCGGGCCTATGGCGGTGGTGCCAACAAATGCCTGCAAGCGGCGCCGAAGATCGAGTTGATCAGTCGGGTGCCGCTACGTTGTGCCTGCGCGTTTGGCGAACTTGCGCTGGTCAAACTGAGGGTCGCGGAACTCGGAGGACTGATCGTTCAAGAGGATTTCACGGCCAATGGCGTTGAGTTGCAGTTGGCGGTCGGTGAGGAGCAGATCGCCACGTTGCAATCGCACCTCGCCGATTTGAGCCGCGGGCGGATTTTGCTGGAGCGTTAAAGATTTGAAGATCGCAGCCTTCGCTGCTCTGCATGGCTGCGATCTTTTGGGGCATTCCCATTGTCGATGCATCTGACAGTTGCCCACATCTGCTGTGCACCCGGCTGTGGATAACCTGAGCACATACCGCTGTAACCCTTCTGTCATGCGGCTTTGCGGGCTTTGCTCACTTTTCGTCCAAATCGCCATCAAAAAGATAAAATTCACGAAAAAACATAGACTTAGAGCGGTTTATCACCTTTAGAAGATAGCCGCCTTGCGCTTATGCCCGACTTTTGCGCTTGCGCACAAATACTGTGGAGCAATCTGTGGATAACCCGTTCATGGGTCTCTCGACACCCTATCCGGCATGGCCCGCCATAGGTTGCTCATTTTTTGATCAGCTTATATTGAGCACATCTGAAGCCCTCCCGTCAGCCTTGCCCTCAAGTGGTGCCAGCCCTGATTTGGATAGCTGCTTTACCGGCAATATTTGAACAACTCCCCACGCCAACTCAAAGAACAGGAAGATCGCCAAAAGCCAACTCGCACCATGAGCCAGTGCATAAACCTGCCAAGCCGCAAACAAGAACCTCGCCACCGCGTCATACCGCCCATACACCTGCTGCGGATCACGAATACGCAGCACCGCCCACACGCAAACAATCGACCCCAGCAGATTCGCCATCAGCATGTGCACCGGCTCGAACGGTGGCAGCTCGCCGGGCAGGTTGAAAGCCTGGCTCAGACTCAACAAAAGCCCGTGTACCGCAGCAAAGCTCCACGGCGTGGCAAACGCAGCCGTGACGATCAAGTCGTACCACGCACTGCCGCGCACCAGTTGACGATATTGCGTTGTAGTCCACATTGACCTTGCTCCATCAATTCAGGGAGCAACAAGGCTAAAGCCTGGAGTATGCTCCAGGGTCAAGCCCTCTCGAGATGTCATGATGCGCATCGGTGAATTAGCCCGGGCCAGCGAAGTCAGTCGCGACACGCTGCGCTTCTACGAACAACGCGGATTGATCGCAGCGCAACGCAGCGCCAACGGTTATCGCGATTACCCGGCCGACACCGTGCAACTGGTGCTGTACATCAAGACGGCCCAACGATTGGGCTTTACCTTGGGTGAGATCGGTCATAACGTCGCTGCGTTATGGCAGTCGCCCGATCCGGACAGCGCGGTCACACAGTTGCTGCAAGACAAGCTCAAGCTGATCGAAAACCGCATGGCCGAACTGAGTACGCTGCGAGACGAATTGCAGCAACGTCTTGGCCAACGCTGTCCACTGAATCCGTGATTCTCAACTATCAAGGAAGCACACATGTCCACGGCAAAAAACGCACTCATCATCGGTGCCTCCCGGGGGCTCGGCCTCGGTCTGGTGAAAACCCTGCTGGCCGACGGCTGGCAAGTCACCGCCACCGTGCGCAATCCGCAAAACGCCGAAGCCTTGCAGGCTTTGGGTAAAGTGCGGGTCGAGAAACTCGACATGGACGATCAGCAGGCGGTGATCGCCTTGAGTCAGCAACTCAAGGGCGAAGTGTTCGACCTGCTGTTCGTCAATGCCGGGGTCAAGGGGCCAGACGTGCAGACACCGGGCGGTGCGACGCTGGCCGAAGTTGGGCAGCTGTTTTTCACCAACGCCGTGGCACCGATCAACCTGGCCCAGCGCTTCGTCAGCCAGATTCGTCCAGACACCGGTGTGCTGGCGTTCATGAGTTCGGTACTCGGCAGCGTAACCATGCCCGACGCACCGGAACTGGCGTTGTACAAGGCCAGCAAAGCCGCACTGAACTCCATGACCAATAGCTTCGTCACGCAATTGGGCGAGCAAAAACTCACTGTGCTGTCGCTGCACCCGGGCTGGGTGAAAACCGACATGGGCGGTGAAGGCGCCGATATCGATGTGGAAACGAGTACGCGCGGATTGGTCGAGCAGGTGAATGCCTATGTCGGCAAGGGCGGGCATCATTTTGTGAATTATCGGGGTGAGACTATTCCCTGGTAACCCACCGTCCACTGTGGGAGCGGGCTTGCCCGCGATGACGGCGGCACATCCAACGAAAATGTGTCTGTCACACCGCTTTCGCGGGCAAGCCCGCTCCCACAGGGTTGTTCGTCGCCCCTGTCGGGCGAAGCTTGCCCGTAACGCGATTTTGTTCGACACTTCGCACCTCGCCTCCCCGGCGACCCTGGATCAGCAGACAGGGCAACACTGAGCTGGCAACCCTGAACCCAACTTTCAGAGGAGCCGGCCAACATGCCTGCGACCCGTACCTGGTTAAAAAATCCCCTCGCCATTTTCACGGCCAATGGTCTCGATGCCCGTGGCGGCCTGGTGCTGCAAGACGGTGTGATCGTCGAAGTGCTCAGCCTGGGCCAGCTGCCCTCCACACCTTGCAATGAAGTCTTCGATGCCCGCGAGCATGTAATCCTGCCGGGGCTGATCAACACCCACCATCACTTCTATCAGACCCTGACCCGTGCCTGGGCGCCGGTGGTCAACCAGCCGTTGTTCCCGTGGCTGAAAACCCTGTACCCGGTCTGGGCACGCTTGACCCCTGAAAAACTCGCCCTCGCCAGCAAAGTCGCGTTGGCCGAGTTGCTGCTGTCCGGTTGCACCACGGCAGCCGACCACCATTATCTGTTTCCACAAGGCCTGGAAAACGCCATCGACGTGCAAGTCGAGAGCGTTCGCGAACTGGGCATGCGCGCCATGTTGACCCGCGGTTCGATGAGCCTCGGCGAAAAGGACGGCGGGCTGCCACCGCAACAGACCGTACAGGAAGGCCAGGTGATTCTCGACGACAGTCAGCGCTTGATCGCCCAATACCACGAACGCGGTGACGGCGCGCAAATCCAGATCGCCCTGGCGCCTTGCTCGCCGTTTTCGGTCACGCCGGAAATCATGTCCGCGAGCGCCGAACTGGCCAACAAACTCGATGTGCGCCTGCACACGCATCTGGCGGAAACCCTCGATGAAGAAGACTTCTGCCTGCAACGCTTCGGCCTGCGAACCGTGGATTACCTGGACAGCGTCGGCTGGCTCGGCCCGCGTACCTGGCTGGCCCACGGCATCCACTTCAACCCCGACGAAATCACCCGCCTCGGCGCGGCCGGCACCGGCATCTGCCATTGCCCGAGTTCGAACATGCGCCTGGCTTCAGGCATCTGTCCCAGTATCGAACTGACCGACGCCGGCGCGCCGCTGGGCCTGGGTGTGGATGGCTCGGCTTCCAACGACGCGTCGAACATGATCCTCGAAGCACGTCAGGCGCTGTACATCCAGCGCCTGCGCTACGGCGCCGAGAAGATCACCCCGGAACGCGTGCTGGGCTGGGCCACCAAGGGATCGGCGCAGTTGCTCGGTCGCAGCGACATTGGCGAATTGGCAGTAGGCAAGCAGGCTGACCTGGCGCTGTTCAAGCTCGATGAGCTGCGATTCTCCGGCAGCCACGACCCGGTGTCGGCACTGCTGTTGTGCGGCGCGGACCGGGCGGATCGAGTGATGGTGGGTGGCAAGTGGCGAGTGATTGACGGGCAGGTCGAGGGGCTGGATTTGAAGGGGTTGATTGCCGATCACAGCCAGGCGGCCCGGCAGTTGATCGCGGGTACCTGACACAACACTGATCCCAATGTGTGCGGGCTTGCTCGCGAATGCGGCGTGTCAGTCTACAAATAGGTTGCCTGACCCGCCGCTTTCGCGAGCAAGCTCGCTCCCACAGGGGTTTGTGCTGTTTTCAGAGACCCAGCAACGACAACATGATGAACGTCGCAAACAGCACAAAGTGCGTCATCCCCTCGATGGCATTGGTTTCTCCATCGTTGAGGTTGATCGCACTGACGATCAGGGTGATGAAGATCATCACGGTCTGCACCGGGGTCATGGCCATCTGGAAGGGCTGGCCGGTGTAGAGCGCCATCGCTTCCATCACCGGCACCGTCAGGATGACTGTCGACAGCGACGCGCCCAACGCGATGTTGACCACTGACTGCATGCGGTTGGCCAACGCCGCGCGCAACGCCGTCATAATCTCCGGCGCCGCGGAGATCGCCGCCACCAGGATCGCCGTAATCACTGGCGGTGCACCTGATCCTTCCAGCCCCAGATCCAGGGTCTTGGACATCACTTCGGCCAATGCGCCAATCACCACCACCCCGAACACCAGAATACTAATGGACAACGTCAGGTTGACCGGTGCCGGCTCTTCTTCCGGGGGCTCCTTCTTGCGGCGCTTTTCCGGGTAGCTGTAACTGAAAAAGTAACTGTGCGGCCCGACCTGCATGCGCAGGAACAACGCGTAAAGCACCACCATCGCGCCGATGGTGAACGCCGAATAGAGCTTCCAGCTGGTTTCGGGAATGAACTCGGGCACCACCATCGACACCCCCATGGCCGTGAGGATCATCACGCTGTAGCTGCGTGCCGAATCATCGTTGTAGGACTGTTCACCATGCTTGAGGCCACCCATCAACGCCGCCAGGCCCAGGATGCCGTTGATATCGAGCATGACGGCCGAATAGATCGTGTCGCGCACGAGTGTCTTCGAGGCTTCGTTGCTCATCATGATCGCCAGGATCACCACTTCCACCAGCACCGCCGCCAGGGTCAGAATCATGGTGCCATAGGGGTCACCGACTTTTTCCGCCAACAACTCGGCCTGATGGGCGACGCGCATCGAGGCGGCGACGATAAACGCAATCAGCACCAGCCCGGCGCTCAGCGCAACGCCCTGCCCGCTGTGCAGTAGCCAATGCTCCAGCGCGAATGCAACGATGGCGGCGATCAGGGCCAGCAACAGAAAGGTTTCTTGCTTGAAGATCGTGAGCATGACGGGCCTTTTTGCCGTGGAGAAGCGGTTAAGCGACTGACTGCGGTGGGACGCTAACGTTTCGTTACACCTTAGCGCAGCGGAAAATACTCCGGCCCGGCGCAATGAACCTTTCGGTCAGGTTTTGCCAATTGTTTCTGCTAGCGTCTGTAGAATGCCCACCATCTGCACCTGATGAGAAAAGAATATGTACGACTGGCTGAACGCACTGCCCAAGGCAGAATTGCACTTGCACCTGGAAGGTTCGCTGGAGCCCGAGCTGCTGTTCGCCCTGGCCGAACGCAACAAGATCGCTTTGCCGTGGAGCGATGTCGAAACCCTGCGCAAGGCTTATGCCTTCAATAACCTGCAAGAATTCCTCGACCTGTATTACCAGGGCGCCGACGTGCTGCGCACTTCCCAGGATTTCTACGACCTGACCTGGGCCTACCTGCTGCGCTGTAAAGAACAGAACGTGATTCACACCGAACCGTTCTTCGACCCGCAGACCCACACCGACCGGGGCGTCCCGTTCGAAGTGGTGCTCAACGGCATCGCCGCCGCCTTGAAGGACGGTGAACAGCAACTGGGCATCACCAGCGGTCTGATCCTGAGTTTCCTGCGTCATTTGAGCGAAGAACAGGCACAGAAAACCCTCGACCAGGCGCTGCCGTTTCGTGACGCATTTGTCGCGGTAGGCCTGGACAGTTCTGAAATGGGTCACCCGCCGAGCAAGTTCCAGCGGGTATTCGATCGTGCCCGTGGCGAAGGCTTCCTGACCGTCGCCCATGCCGGTGAAGAAGGCCCGCCCGAGTACATCTGGGAAGCCCTCGACCTGCTGAAAATCCAGCGCATCGACCATGGCGTACGCGCCATCGAAGACGAACGCTTGATGCAGCGCATCATCGACGAGCAGATCCCGCTGACCGTATGCCCGCTGTCCAACACCAAGTTGTGTGTGTTTGATCACATGTCGCAGCACAACATCCTCGAGATGCTCGAACGCGGCGTGAAAGTGACCGTGAACTCGGACGACCCGGCGTACTTCGGCGGTTACGTCACCGAGAATTTCCATGCGCTGTATACCGATCTGGGCATGACCCAGGATCAGGCCAAACGCCTGGCGCAAAACAGCCTGGATGCTCGGTTGGTCAAACCGTAAGACCGGCGCAGATCCAATGTGGGAGCGAGCCTGCTCGCGAAAACAGTGCGTCAGTCAACGATGATGTCGACTGGAAGAGCGCATTTGCGGGCAGACTCGCTCCCACAGGGCCTGAGCCAAAACCCAGGCCATTAAAGGACCCTACAGCACCATCTCCAGCTCTGTTTCCTTGGCGAACCGGTGGATTTCACGCTGCCCCGCCGCGGTGACCTGCAAGGCCCGTGAATCGTAGGGCAGACTCAGCCAGCCCGATTGCATGAACAACTGCAATAACGCTGCTCCCAGCGAACCACCCATGTGCGGGCGTCGTTCGCTCCAGTCGGGACAGGCACAGGCAGACTTGCCATTGCGATGGGCCAACGCCTGGATGAATACACCCCGCGCCGCCAGTTCGGTGGAGCCCTTGAGCGTGATCATGACCCGTTGATCGAACTGTTCAATCCAGCCCGCATCCAGCAAACGCTGGTACAGGTCGGCGGCGAGGGTGCCTCCCAGATGGTCATCGCAAAGCCGGGCGCGCAACAAGGACGAGCGCCTGGCCTGGGGTTTGGCAAGAGGTGTGGAGTATTGGAAAATATCCGGGACTTCCCGAGGCGTGCTGGCCAGCGTCGCGCTTGCCAATGCTTCGATCGCGGCGCCGACTTCGGGTGCGGCCAGGCGGAAGAAGCGTTTGCGTCCCCGGGTTTCGACTTTCAACAGACCACCGGCGGACAAGCGTCCGAGGTGGGCGCTGGCCGAAGACGGTGACAGACCGGCCAATAGGGCCAATTCTTCGGCTTGGCGCGCCGAGCCGTCCATCAAGGCCCACATCATTGCGCTGCGCTTGGGGTCAGCCAGTAAGGTGGCTATCTGGCTGATGCAAGGTGCATGTTCCATGAATTCACTCCCTGTTGAATCGTTTCGTCTACTGCTGTCTGCGAAAGACGGTGCGTACATGAGGCGAACGCTAGTATAGGCGGGTTGACCGTCGGTTCCTGCCCTCCGTAAACCGCTGGTGGTGATAGTTCCTGAGGGAAATTTCGCTTTTTTCCTGCGACTAATGACCGATTCTCGAGAACCCCGGAAAATGACTGCTCAACCGGGCGCATCGGCTGGCAAGCATTTCCCGCAACAGGTTCACCGGCTTACTCAATTGTGCGCGATGGGCGCACAGCAGATTCAGCGGAGCGCGCTCACAAAGCAGTTCCGGCATCAGCACTTTCAATCGGCCGGCGAGCACATCGGCGGCCACATCGAGCCACGACTTGTAGGCGATCCCGGCGCCCGCAATGGCCCACAGCCGCACGACATCGGCATCGTCACTGAAACGATCACCGCTGACGGTCAGGCCGACTTCGCGTTTGCCGTCGTGAAAACTCCAGTGATCGTGGACCCGGCTGCCGAGCATGAACAGCAGGCAATTATGCTGGGCCAATTGCTCCAATTGCCGCGGCTCGCCATGCCGGGCCAGGTAACTCGGTGCCGCACAGAGCACGCGCCGGTTTTGCGGGGCGATGGGTAGCGCCACCAGGCTGGAATCTTCCGGTTCACCGTAGCGCAGGGCAATGTCCACCGGTTGGCGGAACAGATCGGCGATGCGATCACCCAGCAACAAACGAACGGTGAGCTTGGGGTGCTCGCGCTGAAACTCGTCCAGCCAGGGCAGCAGCAAGTTACGACCGAAGTCCGAAGGCGCCGACAACTGCAACACGCCGCTGACCTGATCCTGGCCACGGGCCAATAAACGCCGTCCCTCGTCGAGGTTGCCCAGGGCTGCCCGGGCATACTCAAGAAACCCTTCGCCCTCGGCGGTCAGGCGCAGGCTGCGGGTCGAGCGGGTGAGCAAACGGGCGCCCAGTTGTTGCTCGATGCGTTTCAACGCCGCACTGGCCACCGCCGCCGACATGTCCATGCCCCGCGCGGCCGCCGACAAACTGCCCAGGTCCGCCGCCCGCACGAACAGCTGCAAGTCATCGAAACGCAGCATCTAAACTCCGATTATCAAAAAAATATTGAAAGAGACTGCTCTTTTAGCGGCTTTTATCTTCAGGAGAAATAGCCAATCATCTGCCCATCGAAATCAGCCCGTTCCCGGAGTTACCGATGTCCCAGCCTTTTACCGCTATCGCCACCCTCATCGCCAAACCCGGCCAGCAGAATGCCCTTGAACAGCACCTGCGGGCACTGATTGAGCCGACCCGCGCCGAAGCCGGTTGTGGGCAATACGACTTGCATCAGGACCTGGCCAATCCCCTGGCCTTCTACATGATCGAACACTGGAGCAGTGACGAAGCCCTGCAAGCCCATGACGCCAGTACGCATATCCAGAACTTTCGCGCCAAGGCCGGTGACTTTCTCGAACACTTCGAACTCAAGCGCCTGCGTACCCTCGCCTGATTTCTTTCTCTATTAACTTTCGGAGCCTGTGATGAAAGCCATTGCCTATTACGCGTCCCTGCCGATCAGCGACGAAAAAGCCCTGCAAGACGTTGAATTGCCGGAGCCGGTCGCCGGCCCCCGCGATTTGTTGGTGGAGGTCAAAGCCATTTCGGTCAACCCGGTGGACACCAAGGTCCGGCAGAACGTCCAGCCTGAAGGCGGCGCCGCAAAAGTGCTGGGCTGGGATGTGGCCGGCGTCGTCAAGGCGGTCGGCAGTGACGTGACCCTGTTCAAGGCCGGCGACAAGGTGTTCTACGCCGGCTCCATCGCCCGCGCCGGCGGCAACAGCGAGTTGCACGTGGTGGATGAGCGGATCGTCGGCCATATGCCGAAAACCCTCGGTTTCGCCGAAGCCGCCGCCCTGCCGTTGACTGCGATCACTGCGTGGGAATTGCTCTTTGAACGCCTGAAAGTGCGCGAAGGAAAAACCGATGAAGGCCAGAGCCTGCTGATCGTCGGCGCCGCTGGCGGTGTCGGTTCGATTCTCACGCAACTGGCGAAACAGCTCACCGCACTGAACGTCATTGGCACGGCTTCACGTCCGCAGACCCAGAGCTGGGTGAAAGCGCTGGGCGCCGATGTGGTGATCGATCACAGCCAGCCGCTGAGCGAGAAACTCAAGCGCGCAGGCATCGATCAGGTGACTCACGTCGCCAGCCTGACCCAGACTGATCATCACCTGGATCAATTGGTCGAGGCGCTGGCGCCGCAGGGCAAACTGGCACTGATCGATGACCCGAAAACCCTGGACGTGACCAAGCTCAAGCGCAAGAGCCTGTCGCTGCACTGGGAGTTCATGTACACCCGGTCGCTGTTCGAAACCGCAGACATGATTGAGCAGCACAACCTGCTCAACCGCGTGGCGCGCCTGATCGATGCCGGGACATTGAAAACCACGGTTGGCGAGCACTTCGGCACCATCAATGCGGCCAATCTGCGTCGTGCACATGCCCTGCTGGAAAGCGGCAAATCCAAGGGCAAGATCGTGCTGGAAGGGTTCTAGATTGTTGTAGAAGCTGGCGCAGTCTGCGATCTTTCGACGCTGGTTTTACGGCCTGAAACGATCGCCGGTTGCGCCGGTTCCTGCATTTTTCCGTGCGATGATTTTTTGTTACAAACCGTCAGTCCGACAGTTGACCCTTGTCACAATGGTGATCGTATTCAGGACTACAATCGAAACCTCTGCGAGACAATCTTTTACATGAGGAGGTCAGTAATGAAGATCCTGATAAAAGAATTGGCAAAATCCCAGTGGCAGGTCCGCCTGGACCAACATGCGGTGACATTCCGCAGCGAAGCCGAAGCCCGTGCCTTCACCAATACCCTCGAAGCGCGATTGCACGCCCCCCATCAGATTCCCGACCGTCAGCAGCGCGCTGTTGGCTGAGTCCGCCCTCAAACCTGGGCTTGCGCCAATGCCCGGGCATTTTGCAACCGTCGGGTGAGCATCGCCACGCTCACCACCAGAACACCGCACAGGCTGATGACCATGGCCATCGGCATGGCGCTGCCGTCGTGCAAAACGCCCACCAGCGCGGCAGCGCCGGCGGCCACGCTGAATTGCAGGCAGCCCATCATTGCCGATGCACTGCCGGCCCGGGCGCCCTGGCCGTTCATGGCACAGGCCGAAGCGTTAGGCAGAATACAACCCAGGCTGGCAATGCAGACAAACAAGGGAAGCAGCAACGGCCAGAGCTGCTCGGTATGCAGCGCGCTGACAGCGAGCAGTGCCAGACCGGCACCGAGATAAATCCACACGGTGCGTGTCAGCAGGGACGCAGGTCCGCGCTTGGCCAATAGCCGCGCATTGATCTGGGCCACCAGAATGAAACCGGCGGCATTGGCGCCGAAGAACCAGCCAAAATGCTCCGCCGGTATGCCATAGAGTTTGATGAAGACGAACGGTGAACCCGCAATGTAGGAAAACATTCCGGCGATAGCGATGCCGCCGGTCAGCGCATGACCGAGGTATACCGGATCCTTCAACAGGCGACCGTACTGACGCAATGCCCCCGACAAGGGCTGACGTGGAACATGCGCGGGCATGCTTTCCGGCAAGCCAAGGGCAACGGCCAATCCGGCCAATGCGCTGAAACCGGTCAACACCAGGAAGATCGATTGCCAACCGGTGGTATTGACCAACAAACCGCCCAGCATCGGCGCCAGAATCGGTGCCAGCCCCATCACCAGCATCAACTGCGAAAAGACCTTGGCCGAGCCCACCGCATCGCATTTATCGCTGACTACCGCCCGTGCAATCACCATCCCTGCGCAACCGCCCAGCGCCTGGATAAACCGCGCGCCGATCAACCATTCCAGATTCGGTGCGTAGGCACACGCCAGTGAAGCGGCGGTAAACAGTCCGACTCCGGTCAACAATGGAAGGCGTCGCCCGAAACGATCCGCCACCGGCCCGTAAGCCAGCTGACCAATGGACAACCCCAAAAAATAAGCGGCCAGGGTCAGTTGAACGTGTTTTTCGTCCGTACCGAAAGCCAGCGCCATCGCCGGAAACGCTGGCAGATAGAAATCGATCGCCAGCGGACCGAATGCGCTCAAGGCGCCAAGAATCAGGATTGTACGAAAGTTCATCAGGCATCCAGTGGGACAGAGGTCGGCAGGCCGACAGTCTAGCCGCGCAAGGACGCCTTGAACATTCCGATAGCTCGCTAACTATTAAAAATCAGGCCAGTTTCACGCCATAGCCTTCCTCGCTGATCGCCGCGATCACTTGATCGGCGCTCAACGCGGACTCGACGCCGACTTCTTTCGCCGCCAGGTCGACGCGCACGCTGGCCGCCGGGTCTTTGGCCTGGACGGCCTGGGTGATGGCCCGGACGCAGTGACCGCAGGACATGCCTTCAACATTGAATACTTGCATGGGACAACTCCTTTTAGTGAAGCGTTTGAGTGAGGTTGCCCGCAGTGTCGAGCTTGCCACCATGGCAAGGTCAAGTTCTGCAGTGATCTGCCGGGCTGGCAATCGTCGCCGCGCTCGGCCAAGCTGCGTCCATCAATGACTCGATCTCAGGAGATTCAGCCATGCGCTGGTCAGTTTTCAGCCTGTTTGGCTTCCTCAGCCTCTTCTCCGCCATGCCTTCGGCCCAAGCCGCCGGGGAGGACTATGGCGTGCTGATCATTTCCCGCGAACGGCTGGAAGTCGCGACCAACTGCGAGATCGGCGTGTACATCCACGATCAACTGTCGGCGCGGCTGTTCCAGGAGCAAAGCACCTCGTTCAACCTGCCCCCGGGCAACGTGTCCCTGCGCCTCAAACTGCTGCCGGGCCAGGTGCCAGGCTGTAACCCGGGCATGCTGGCACCGGGTTCGCAGAACATCACGCTGCGCGCCGGGGATGTGCAGAAGTACCGGATTGCGATGACGCAGGAAGGGATGTATCTCAAGCGTGCGGGCCTGGGTTACTGAAACAAATCCCTTGTGGGAGCGAGCCCGCTCGCGAAGGCGGTGTGTCAGTCAACGATGATGCTGATTGGACGACCGCTTTCGCGAGCAGGCTCGCTCCCACATTTGACCTGCGACAATCCGCAGATGGGTGCTTGACCTTGCCAGCATGGCAAGGTTGATCCTGTAGACATCTTCTACAGGGAGTGCAACCGATGTCCGAATCCACCACTTTCGATCTGCCGATTGCTGGCATGACCTGCGCCAGTTGCGCCGGGCGTGTCGAGCGCGCCTTGAGCAAAGTCATCGGCGCCAGTGCTGTCAGCGTCAACCTGGCCACTGAGCAGGCACGGGTCCAGGCGCCTGTCGACAGCCTCCCGGCGCTGATGGCGGCTGTGGAAAATGCCGGTTACCGCGTGCCGCAGCAAAGTCTGGAACTGAGCATCGACGGCATGACCTGCGCGTCCTGCGTCGGCCGCGTCGAACGGGCACTGAACAAAGTGCCGGGGGTGAAGAGCGTCAGCGTGAACCTGGCCAACGAGCGCGCGCATCTGGAGCTGCTCGGGCATGTCGATGCACAAACCTTGATCGCCGCCGTGACCAAGGCCGGTTACGCCGCCAGCGTGTGGGAAGCCGAACATCCGCCCATCGATACCCAACAGGCCCGCCTGCATCGCGAGCGCTGGGCCTTGATCGCGGCCATTGCCCTTGCCTTGCCGCTGGTATTGCCGATGCTGCTGCAACCCTTCGGCGTGCACTGGATGCTCCCGGCCTGGGTGCAATTCGCGTTGGCCACGCCGGTGCAATTCATTTTCGGCGCGCGGTTCTATGTCGCGGCGTGGAAAGCCGTGCGCGCCGGTGCCGGCAACATGGACCTGCTGGTCGCCCTGGGCACCAGCGCCGGGTATGGCTTGAGCGTCTATGAATGGGCCACCGCCGCCGGGCGCATGCCGCACCTGTATTTCGAAGCCTCGGCGGTAGTGATCGCCTTGGTGCTGCTGGGCAAATACCTGGAGAGCCGCGCCAAGCGCCAGACCGCCAGCGCCATTCGCGCCCTGGAGGCGCTGCGCCCGGAGCGGGCGATTCAGGTGATTGACGGCCGCGAGCAGGAAGTCGCCATCAGCGCCCTGCGCCTCAATGATCTGGTATTGGTCAAACCCGGTGAACGCTTCCCGGTGGACGGTGAGGTGGTCGACGGCCAGAGCCATGCCGACGAAGCGCTGATCAGCGGCGAAAGCCTGCCGGTCCCCAAGCAACCTGGCGATAAAGTCACCGGCGGCGCGATCAATGGTGAAGGTCGCCTGCTGGTTAGCACCCAGGCACTCGGCGCGGAAACCGTGCTGGCACGCATCATTCGCCTGGTTGAGGACGCCCAGGCAGCCAAGGCGCCGATTCAGAAACTGGTGGACAAAGTCAGCCAGATCTTCGTGCCGGTGGTCCTGCTGCTGGCTCTCGCGACCTTGATCGGCTGGTGGCTGTATGGCGCGCCCCTGGAAACCGCGCTGATCAATGCCGTGGCTGTACTGGTGATCGCGTGCCCTTGTGCATTGGGCCTGGCCACGCCGACGGCGATCATGGCCGGCACCGGGGTGGCGGCGCGTCATGGGATTCTGATCAAGGACGCCGAAGCGCTGGAGCGTGCACATGAAGTCAGTTCGGTGGTGTTCGACAAGACCGGCACCCTGACCTCCGGCGCCCCGCGCATCGCCCACCTGAGTGCCATCGACGGTGACGATTCCCGCCTGCTGCAACTGGCCGGCGCCTTGCAACGCGGCAGTGAGCATCCGCTGGCCAAGGCTGTGCTGGATGAGTGTGCACAACGCGGCCTGACCGTGGCCGATGTCAGCGACAGTCAGTCCCTGACAGGGCGCGGCATTGCCGGCAGTCTTGATGGCCGTCGAATGGCGCTGGGTAATCGGCGCCTGCTGCAAGAGAGCGGATTGAGCGCAGGCGAATTGGCCGGTTCGGCCACTGCCTGGGAAACCGAAGGCCGGACCCTGTCCTGGCTGATCGAGCAAAACCCCACGCCGCGCGTACTGGGATTGTTCGCTTTCGGTGACACGCTCAAGCCTGGCGCATTGCAAGCCGTGCAACAACTCAACGCACGTCATATCAGCAGTCACTTGCTGACAGGCGACAACCGTGGCAGCGCCAAAGTGGTGGCCGATGCTTTGGGCATCACGAACGTACACGCCGAAGTCCTGCCTGCGGACAAAGCCGCCGAAGTCGCCGCTCTGAAAAAAACAGGGGTAGTGGCGATGGTCGGCGACGGCATCAACGATGCACCTGCTCTGGCCGCGGCGGATATCGGCATTGCCATGGGCGGCGGCACCGACGTGGCCATGCACGCCGCCGGGATCACCCTGATGCGCGGCGATCCGCGCCTGGTACCGGCGGCGCTGGAGATCAGCCGCAAGACCTATGCGAAGATCCGGCAAAACCTGTTCTGGGCCTTCGTCTATAACCTGATCGGCATTCCCCTGGCGGCCTTCGGCTTCCTCAATCCGGTGCTGGCCGGTGCGGCGATGGCGTTGTCGAGTGTGAGCGTGGTGAGCAATGCGCTACTGTTGAAAACCTGGAAACCCGAGGATCTGGAGGACAAACGATGAACATCGGCCAAGCGGCCCGCCACAGCGGACTTAGCGCGAAGATGATCCGTTACTACGAGTCCATCGGTTTGCTCAAGGCGGCCCATCGCACCGACAGCGGTTACCGGGTGTACAGCGATGACGACCTGCACACACTGGCGTTCATCAAGCGATCCCGGGACCTGGGGTTTTCCCTGGAAGAAGTCGGCAAGCTGCTGACCCTCTGGCAGGACCGCCAGCGTGCCAGTGCCGATGTGAAGGCCTTGGCCCGACAGCACATCGACGAGTTGAACCAGAAGATTCGTGAACTTGGGCAATTGCGCGATACGTTGCAGGACTTGGTCGAGCATTGCCAGGGCGATCATCGACCGGATTGTCCGATTCTCAAGAATCTGGAGTCGGGGTGTTGTGCCAAACCGGTTTCGGCCTGATTGCCACGGGCGTCCCTGTGGGAGCGAGCCTGCTCGCGAAAGCGGACTGCCTGACACACTGATGTTGGATGTGCCGACGTTTTCGCGAGCAGGCTCGCTCCCACATTGGGTTTTGTGTTGCGCACAAAAAACCGGCCGAAGCCGGTTTTTTGATTAACCGATCACTGCATCCAGGGCGGAGGCGGTTCTTCGGTTTTGCCCGGTGGCGCATCGTCTGCGGCACGGGCCGCTTGTTTGCGCTCTTCATCCAGGCGTGCGGCCTCGATCTCGCGCATGATGCCGCCGACGTCCGCCAGTTCTTCCGGTTCGTCGAACTCACCGGTCAGGACACTGGCCGGGTGCAAGGTGCCCGCCTCGTACAGGGCCCACATTTCCTTGGCGTACCGGGTTTTCTTCAACTCCGGGGCAAACCGCCCGAAGTAGGACGCCATGTTGCCCACGTCCCGCTCCAGCATGCTGAACGCGTGATTGTTGCCCGCCGCGTCCACCGCTTGCGGCAAGTCGATGATCACCGGGCCGGTCGGGGTCAGCAGGACGTTGAACTCGGACAGGTCACCGTGCACCAGACCGGTGCACAACATCAGCACGATCTGAGAAATCAGGTAGGCGTGATATTCGCGTGCCTGGTCCGGTTCCAGTACCACGTCGTTCAGGCGCGGCGCGGCATCACCGTACTCGTCGGCCACCAATTCCATCAGCAGCACGCCTTCGAGGAAGTCATACGGCTTGGGTACCCGCACACCGGCGTTGGCCAGGCGGAACAGTGCCGCCACTTCGGCGTTCTGCCAGGCGTCTTCGGCTTCCTTGCGGCCAAACTTGGAACCCTTGGCCATGGCCCGGGCCTGACGGCTGTTGCGCACCTTGCGGCCTTCCTGGTATTCGGCCGCCTGACGAAAACTGCGTTTGTTCGCCTCCTTGTAGACCTTCGCGCAACGTAACTGGTTACCGCAGCGCACCACGTAAACAGCTGCTTCTTTACCACTCATGAGTGGGCGCAGCACCTCGTCGACCAGACCGTCCTCGATCAGGGGTTCAATGCGTTTTGGAGTCTTCATCAGCTTTTATTGTGGGTCCTTTATTACCAAACACGCGAAAGTCATTCGTTATACGGCAATCCATCCAATCGGGGGAGGGGGTGCCGACGTACCGTTCGCGTGATTTTTCAAAACAACCCTCAATTTCCGCAAGCAACAGCCGAAGCCCTGAGTGACAAACTGATTTGTCCGACAATCGTTTCTACAACAATAACGATGCCGCCCTCAGGGAACAGGGTTGATCAACAACGTTTACGGCTGCCAATAAACCGCGAGTCATCTGCACTGCGTGGGCCTACAAGAAAATCTGGAGCGCGGATGAACATCAAACAGAAGTTGACCTGGGCGTTTGCAATCATCGCCTGCTTGCCCGTGGTGCTGGTCGCCACCCTCGTTGTGCTGAACTTGCGCAGTGATGCCAAGGACGAATTCGTCGACAACAGCGGTCGCGAAATCCGTCAGGTCAGCAATGCCATGCAACTGTTTTTCGACGGCATCAGCCAGAACGTCGAATACCTGGCCAAGCAACCGCTGATCACGAACTCTGACGACAGCCTCAAGACCTACATGAACGCCAACGCCGCCAGCATTCCTCAAGGCGAGATGGACAAAAAAGTCTTTGGCTTCCTGCAGGACCTGGGCAACGCACATCCATCCTACGCCTACGCCATCCTCGGCACCGCCGCCGGTGGTTACGTGTCGTGGCCGGACGATGCCAAGCTGGCCAACTACGACCCGCGCCAGCGTCCGTGGTACAAGGCGGCCCAGGCCAAACCGGGCAAGCCGTTCCGTACCGAGGCCTACTACTGGGCCGAAAATGATACGACCTACGTCAGTACCGTACGCACCATCGACAACAAGCTGGGCACCAATGGCGGTGTCGTCAGTATCGACGTGTCGCTCAAACAACTCACCGAACTGGTCAAACAGATCAAGCTCGGCGAAACCGGCTACCTGATGCTGCTGGAAAACTCCGGCACCGTGCTGGTCGATCCGAAACAACCGGAGCACAACTTCAAGGCCCTGGGCAGCCTCGGCGAGGGTTATGCCCAACTGGCCAAGGCCGGCAAAGGCCTGGTCGAAGTCGAACTCAATGGCGAGCGCTACATGGCCAACGTCTGGCCGTCGGAGCAACTGGGCTGGACTTTCATCGGCCTGATCAAACAAAACGACGTAATGAGCACCGCGACCCAACTGACCTGGTTGATCGCAATCATCGCAGCCGTGCTGGCGGTGATCTTCGCCATTGTCGGCGCCAGTTTCGCCAGTGTCATCGTGCGTCCGATCCGCAGCGTGGCCGATGGCCTGGAAGGCATCGCCCAAGGTGAAGGCGACCTGACCAAAAACCTGCAAGTGCGTGGCAGCGACGAAACCGCGCAACTGGCCAACTGGTTCAACCAGTTCCTGACCGCGATCCGCAACCTGATCCAGAACATCGGCGGCGCCGCGACCAAGATCCTGGCCACCTCCAAGAGTTCGACCCAAGTCTCCAGCGACATGGCCGAAGCCGCCGGACGCCAGCGTGAAGCGGTGGACATGGTGTCCACGGCGTTCCACGAAATGGTTGCCACCGCCAACGAAGTGGCCCGCTCTTGCAGCCAGGCCGCCGAGTCGGCCGACAGCGGCCAGCGCCAGGCCCGCGAAGGCCAGCAGCAGATCGACGCCGCCGTGAGCAGCGTGGATCGCCTGAGCCAGGAAATCGAACAGTCGGCCCAGTCGATGCAACAGCTGGAGCGCGACAGCAATGACATTCAGTCGATCCTCGGCACCATTCGCTCGATCGCCGAACAGACCAACCTGCTGGCGTTGAACGCCGCCATCGAAGCAGCACGGGCCGGAGAGCAAGGCCGTGGTTTTGCGGTGGTGGCGGACGAAGTGCGGGCGTTGGCCAAGCGCACGGCGGATTCCACGGCGGAAATTGACGGGCTGCTGGGTAACCTGGCCAAACGCACAAGCCAGGTGACACAGCAGATGCATGCCAGCCTGGAAGTGTCGCAGCAATCGGTGACGCGCATCGGCGAAGCTCGCAGCAGCTTCGGGCAGATTCGCGAATCGGTGGACGTGATCCGCGACATGAACACCCAGATCGCCACGGCGGCGGAACAACAGCACCAGGTGGCCGAAGACATCAACCGGCACATCAGCCAGATCCATGGCGATGCGCAATTGGTGGCCGAACTGGCAAACTCGGCGCGGCTGGATTCCCAGAGCCTGGCCGGGTTGTCCAATGAACTGGATGGGTTGGTGCGGCGGTTCCGTACCTGATTCAACATCCCGGTGGCCGCTTCGCGGCCATTCGCGAGCAGGCTCGCTCCCACAGGGTTATTCGCTGTCCTTGTGGGAGCGAGCCTGCTCGCGAAGAGGCCTTTACTGCCGAAACAATTCTCCCGGGGTAAACCCGAACAGGCCTTTGAACGCCGCAATAAACGCCGACGTCGAATCATACCCACAGGCCAGTGCGGCATTGGTCACGCTGTCCCCCTCCTCCAGCAAACTCAACGACGACAACAAGCGCATGCGCTGGCGCCAGCCACGAAAGCTCAACCCGGTTTCGCGCTGAAACAGCCGCATCAGGGTTTTCTCCGACGTGCCCAAACGCTCTGCCCACGCCTGCAAGGTCACGCCGCTTTCGGGGTTTTCGATCAGTTCGTTGCACAACCCCAGTAACCGTTCATGGCGGGGCAACGGCAGGGAGAAGCCGACCTCCGGCAGCGCTGCCAACTGATCCAGCAGCACGCTCACCAGTCGCGCTTCCTGGCTGTCGCCCTGTGGATATTCCACGGGCAGCAGGCAAAAACTCTTGATCAGTTCCCGGGCCAACGGCGTCACTTCCAGCACCCGGCAACGCTCGTCCGCCCACGGGCAATCCTCGCGACGTACATACAGGCTGCGCATTTCGGCGCGCATCGACGTCACCACCTGATGCTCAAGATCCGCCGGAATCCAGATCCCCCACTGCGGCGGCGCGAAGAAGCTGCCCTCAGCGGTGTGCACGCCCAGAACCCCGCTGATGGCGTAGGAAAATTGCACCCAGTCGTGGCGATGGGACGGTGTCCAGGAGCCGGCATTGAGGCTCTCCACCCGGGCGTACAGCGGACGCGGTAATGCGGTGAGGGGTGGGATGCTGCGTTCGAGGGAGACTTGTCCGTTGGTCGGCATTGAATGGCCTTGTGTTGCGGGACGGCGGATAACGCGACGCTAAGCCATGTCACTCATCTATTCAACACCGATAGCCCTCTGTGGGAGCGAGCCTGCTCGCGAAGACGGAGTGTCAGTCGACGTTGGTGCTGGCTGACACACCGCTTTCGCGAGCAGGCTCGCTCCCACAGGGTTTCACTCATTTTTTGCGATTAACGTTCGATGATTGCTGTGACACCCTGCCCCCCCGCCGCACAAATCGAAACCAGTCCCCGCCCCTTCCCCGCCGCATCCAGCAACTTCGCCAGGTTGGCAACAATGCGCCCACCCGTGGCAGCGAACGGATGGCCCGCCGCCAGTGAACTGCCTTTGACGTTGAGTCGACTGCGATCGATCGAGCCCAGCGGCGCGTCGAGGCCCAGGCGGCTTTTGCAGTATTGCGGATCTTCCCAGGCCTTCAGCGTGCAGAGCACTTGCGCGGCGAAGGCTTCGTGGATTTCGTAGTAGTCGAAGTCCTGCAGCGTCAGCCCGTTACGCGCCAGTAACCGCGGCACCGCATACGCCGGCGCCATCAACAGGCCTTCGGCACCGTTGACGAAATCCACCGCCGCCGCCTCGCCATCACGTAGATAGGCGAGGATCGGCAAGCCGCGTTCCCTGGCCCATTCCTCACTGCCCAACAACACCAGCGACGCACCATCGGTCAGCGGTGTGGAGTTGCCGGCGGTCAGGGTGCCCTTGGCACTCTTCTCGAACGCTGTTTTCAACGAGGTGAGTTTTTCCAGGCTCAGGTCCGGGCGCAGATTGTTGTCACGGGTCAGGCCAAGGAACGGCGTGATCAAATCGTTGTGCCAACCCTCTGCGTAGGACGCGGCCAGTTTCTGATGACTTTCCAGGGCCAGTTGATCCTGTTCTTCACGGGAAATATTCCAGGTCTGGGCCATCAACTCGCAATGCTGCCCCATGGACAAACCGGTGCGCGGTTCGCCGTTGCGCGGGAATTCAGGGATCAGGTGGCGGGGGCGCAATTGCAGGAAGCTTTTCAGTTTGTCGCCGGTACTCCTGGCGCGATTGGCTTGCAGCAGGATCTTGCGCAGACCCTCGCTGACACTGATCGGCGCATCGGAGGTGGTATCGACACCTCCGGCAATACCGCATTCGATCTGGCCCAGGGCGATTTTGTTCGCCACCAGCAGCGCCGCTTCCAGCCCGGTGCCGCAAGCCTGCTGAATGTCATAGGCAGGCGTCGAGGGCGACAGTCGCGAACCGAGTACGCACTCGCGGGTCAGGTTCATGTCCCGCGACAATTTGAGGACCGCGCCCGCGGCCACCTCGCCGATTCGCAGGCCATGCAGGTTGTAGCGCTCGATCAATCCTTCGAGCGCGGCAGTGAGCATGTCCTGGTTACTCGCCGTGGCGTACGGGCCGTTGGAGCGGGCGAAGGGGATCCGGTTACCACCGATGATCGCGACGCGGCGCAGTTGAGTCATGAAAAGCTCCTGATGACATTCCTCGAAGTTGAGCCGATCCCTGTGGGAGCGAGCCTGCTCGCGAAAGCGATTTGTCGGTCACAACAATATTGAATGTGCTACCGCCTTCGCGAGCAGGCTCGCTCCCACAGGGTCTGAGTTCTCCTGAAAATTCCGGGACAAACTAATCTGCTTTGAACAAGCGTAGGCCTTATCTCGTGGATCGAACGACTGATCGCCATTCATGGTCCACACTTTGAATCCCAGCTACCGGAGCGCGTTCCATGTCTGACCGCTATATCGACTTCGCCAATTCGTCCATCGGACATCGCCTGGTCGCAGCCACGGGCCTGCCCTCGCCGGTACGCCTGGAACGCTGGCAGGCCGGCCGGCTGCGTCCGGTCGAGGGTGCATTGCTGATCGGTGGCGGGCCGCTGGCGGAGAAAGTCAGCGCGTTCGCCAACCGCCTGACCGACGCGATCTACGGCTACGGCACCGACCCTTCGATGGCCACGGCATGGATTCCCGGCCACGGCCCGAAACTCAAAGCCGTGGTGTTCGATGCCAGCGATTTGCAGCAGACCGACCAGCTTAAACAACTGCGCGAGTTTTTCCAGCCACTGCTGAAAAACCTCGATCACTGCGCACACCTGGTGATTCTCGGGCGTGATCCGCAGACGTTAAGCGACCCGTTCGCCGCCAGCGCCCAGCGCGCCCTGGAGGGTTTCAGCCGCTCGCTGGCCAAGGAGCTGCGCAGCGGCGGCACCTTGCAACTGATCTACGTCGGTGAAGGCGCCGAAGATCAACTCGAAGGCCCGCTGCGATTTTTCCTTTCGCCCAAAAGCGCTTTCGTCTCCGGGCAGGTGATTCGCCTGAACCCCTGCGACATTCAGGTGACGGACTGGACCCGTCCGCTGGCCGGGCGCAAGGCACTGGTCACCGGCGCGGCACGGGGCATCGGTGCGTCCATCGCCGAAACCCTGGCCCGCGATGGCGCCGACGTCATCCTGCTCGACGTGCCACCGGCGAAAAACGATCTCGAAGCCCTCGCCGCACGCCTCGGCGGGCGCAGCATCACGCTGGACATCTGCGCCGAAGACGCTGCCGCACAATTGCTCGAACAGTTGCCCGATGGCGTTGATATCGTGGTGCACAACGCCGGTATCACCCGGGATAAAACCCTGGCCAACATGACCCCGGATTTCTGGGACGCGGTACTCGCGGTCAACCTCAACGCCCCGCAAGTGCTGACCCAGGCCCTGCTCGACAGCGGTACGCTGCGCGACAACGGTCGGGTGATTCTGCTGGCCTCGATCAGCGGAATCGCCGGCAATCGCGGGCAAACCAACTACGCGGCGAGCAAGGCCGGGTTGATCGGCCTGGCGCAAGCCTGGGCACCCTTGCTGCTCGAACGGGGCATCAGCATCAACGCCGTGGCCCCCGGCTTTATCGAAACCCAGATGACCGCGCGGGTTCCCTTCGGCTTGCGCGAAGCCGGGCGACGCATGAGTTCGCTGGGCCAGGGTGGCCTGCCGCAGGACGTCGCCGAAGCGGTGGCATGGCTGGCGCAACCGGACACCGGCGCATTCACCGGGCAAGCCTTGCGCGTCTGCGGGCAAAGTGTTCTGGGGGCATAGGCATGACGACTGATTGGCACACACTCACTCGCGAACCCGCTCTGCCGGCGTTGTACGCAAAAGCCGCGACGCGGCGCAGGATCACCGGCACCACCCTGCCCGATTCGGGGTTGCGTTGCTGGGTCGATGTCGAGCCCAAGCGCCTGGCGGCCTATCGCAAAGTCTGCGGATTCAATGACAACAGCCTGCTGCCACCGACCTATCCCCACATCCTCGCCTTCGCCTTGCAAATGCAATTGCTCACCGCCCAAGACTTTCCGTTTCCGTTGCTGGGGCTGATTCACCTGAACAATCGCATCCGTGTGCTGCGCCCCATGGGCGGGCTCAATCGGGCGCGGATCGGCGTGAACGTGCAGAACCTGCAACCCCATGCCAAGGGTGCGACGTTCGATCTGGTGACGACCCTGGATGATCAGTTGGGGACGCTGTGGGAGGCGCAAAGCCAGATGCTCTGTCGCGGCGTCAAGCTTGAGGGCGAGCCCGTCGAAGAGGTGCTGGCTTCATCGCTGACACTGACACAAGTCGCCCAATGGAAAGCGCCTTCGGACATTGGCCGCCAATACGCCAGGGTCTCCGGGGACTACAACCCGATACACCTGAGTGCGGCCAGCGCCCGGCTGTTCGGTTTTCCTTCGGCCATCGCCCACGGGTTATGGAACAAGGCGCGCACACTGGCCGCGCTGGAGGATCATTTACCGGCGGCGAACATCGAGGTCGCGGTGCAATTCAAGAAACCGGTGCGCCTGCCCAGCAGTGTGGCGCTACTGGCCAGCGCAGCGGGGTCCGGTGGCGAACTGCAATTGATCGGGGACGGGGATCTGGAGCACATGGTCGGGCTTTGGCGGCCACTTACCTGAACTTTCGACAGGGGCGCTACGGTTGCCTGTCAGATCGCTTTCGCGAGCAGGCTCGCTCCCATCGATCAAATGTGGGAGCGAGCCTGCTCGCGAAAAACCCGAGAACACCGCGGGGCGCCTGAATTCATGCGTTATCGTTCACGGCCTTCGCCAGCAAGCTTCGCTCCTACAGGTTGTGGAAACAGGTTGTTCAACGTTTCCAGCAACCGCACGTGATAGATCGGCTTGCGAAACAGATCCAGCACCTGCAAGCGCAACATGTCACTGACATCGTCCATATCCGCATGCCCGGACATCACAATCACCGGCAGATGCTGGCGCGAGGTGTGCTCGCGCAGGCGCTTGATCAACGACATGCCGCTTTCCTCAGGCATGCGCAGGTCGGTGATCACCAAGGCAATGTCCGGATGACGCGTCAGGTGATTCAACGCCAACTTGACCGACGTCGCGGTAAAACAATCAAAGCCCTCACCCTCCAGCAACTCCGCCAACTCAAGCAATGCATCTTCTTCGTCGTCGACCAGAAGAAGTTGTTGCCGCGAAAGTGCTGGAGAGTTCATGGGCAACACCTGTAATGGGCTAAGCGCTGACATAAGAACCCGCTTTTAGCATTAACAAATCACTGGCACCTTAATTACGGTTTAGGAATTAACGCCGTCGAGATTGTTCCAAAGAGCGTCGTGATCGACGTCCCCATACCAGTACTAAGCCCGGCAATTACCACCGCCACCATAGCGGCCACAATCGCATACTCAATACCCGAAGCTCCCTCGGTATCTTTGGCAAGTCCCTTGTAAAAAGCGATTTCCGATTTGACCTTCTGAACAAGTTTGGAAAAAGACATGACCTATCTCCTGAAACACCCGGGTGTTGCATGAGCGCAACATGGTTCCCCTATGCCAGCACCAGCATTGTCGGCATTCCCCCGGTCAACAACTGTAACAACGCATTAATACAAAAGTATTAGTCGTTTCGTTGACGTCAAAAACCCGTTCAATTCACCTTAATTCGTTACTTTCGTTAGATTTTTTTCAGTTCGGTAATGGCGTTTTGCTCTACCTGCGCTACGGTCAAATAGCGAAATAGTTTCATGTTCATAGCTGCCTGATTGCGAAGTTGTCTCGCTGGATAACGCGAGGTCTTTAAGCAGCAGGAAAGGGAGAGCCGTCATGAACAGCCGTATCACTCTGGGCCTTGCCGGATTGTCGTTGGTGGGCGCTGTCATTGCCGGTTACTGGGGCCTTACGCTGAGCCGTCAACCGGCCGCGGTCCCTGTTGCGCAAACGGCGGGCACTGCACCGTCATCCATCACTCAGGCACCGGTGCCACAAGAAGACACCACCCGGCAACCGGTGGTGGTCCTACAGCGAGACATCGCGCCATTTGAGCCCATCACCGCCGCTGACGTGGCCCTGGAAAAACTCCGTACCGTCCCCGCCGGCAGCCTGACCCGTCTCGATCAAGCCATAGGCCGTGCTCCCTGGCGTGCCCTCAGCGCCGGCAGCTGGCTCAGCGGCGACAGCTTCGAAGCCGGCAGCAAGCTGGCGCGAATGATTCGTCCCGATGAGCGCGCCCTCGCCGTCGCCGTGGATGAAGTGATCAACGCTGGCGGTCAACTGACGCCGGGGGATTACGTCGATGTGCTGCTGTTTTTGCGCATGGACACCAACAACATCCAGCCCTCGGCCCAGCTCGTAGTCCCGGCATTGCGCGTACTTGGGGTGGGCGAACAAATGGGCCTGACCAACGATGGCCAGCCCGCCAGCCCGGTTCATGGCAACGATGAAAAAACCCGCCAGGAACAACGCGCCAGCGCCCGCACCGTACTGCTCGCCGTGCCCGAACAACTGCTGAGCCGCCTGATGCTCGCGGCGCAAGCCGGGGTGTTGCGCCTGGCTGTGCGCAGCGCGGATGAAAAACGCCTTTCACGCTACTGGGCCGGTGAAAGCGACTCCCCGACCAACCTCGCCAACGCCGACCGCGAATTGATCCAGTTCAATCAACTGGCCATGACGGCGCCGCCCAAGACTGTCGTGGCCATGGGTGCCTCCGCACCGGCGCGCAAGGCGGGTGTGGAAGTCATCCGCGGCAATGAAATCACTCAACAGACCCCCTGAATCGAGCAAGGACGCCTTTTTAATGCGCAGACGTTTTATGCCGTTGTTCAACGGCTTGATCTGGGCCACCTTGCTGAGCGGCGTGCCGGTGACGGCGGCCGTGGCGGCAACCGGCAATTGCGGGGCGCTGGGGCCGATGCCGGCCGTGCTGGAAGTCGGCGAAGGTCAGCAACAGGAAGTGCAGTCGCCCGTGCCGATTACCCGGATAGCCGTAGGTGATCCGAAAATCGCCGACGTGCGGGTCAATGGCAATCAGGCCTTCCTGCTCACCGGCATGGCCACTGGCGCCACCAGCCTGATGGTCTGGACGTCCTGCGCCAGCGCGCCGCGTCAGAGCATGGTGTTCGTCCAGGGCCGCGCCACCGCCGCCATGACCAGCGCCGCGCGCCTACCGTCCGATGACCCGGTGCTGCCGTCGCAGGTGCAGACCGACATCCGTTTCGTCGAAGTCAGCCGTACCAAACTCAAGGAAGCCAGCACCTCGATCTACGGCAAAAATTCTAACTTCCTGTTCGGCTCCCCCGGCACGGTTCCCAACACGGCCGTGACACCGCGCGTGTTCCCATTGCGCAACCTCGATCCGCGCATTGCCGTGCCCAGCATTCCGTTGGCCAACGACATGTACAACATCGTCGCCGGCGGCGGTAATTTCCTGGCGATCATCAACGCCATGGAGGGCAGCGGCTTCGCCTACACACTGGCCCGGCCAAGCCTGGTCGCACTCAGCGGACAGAGCGCCAGTTTCCTGGCCGGCGGTGAAATCCCGATCCCGATCCCCAGCGCCAACAGCAACAGCTACTCCATCGAATACAAGGAGTTCGGCATCCGCCTGACGCTCACGCCAACGGTCGTCAGCAACGACCGCATCGCGATCAAGGTCGCACCCGAGGTCAGCGAACTGGACTACAACAACGCCGTGACGATCGGCGGCACCACGGTCCCGGCGTTCACCATTCGCCGCACCGACACCAGCATCTCCCTGGCCGATGGCGAAAGTTTCGTCATCAGCGGTTTGATCAGCACGCAAAACACGTCGCAGGTGAACAAGTTTCCGGGCCTGGGCGACATTCCGATTCTCGGTGCGTTTTTCCGCAGTTCCTCGATCAACCGTGAAGAACGCGAACTGCTGATGATCGTCACGCCGCACCTGGTGCAGCCATTGGCCGCCAATGCCCAGTTGCCGTCGTTGCCCGGTGAAAAACTGCGCAATTACGACCCCAACTGGTATCGCCTGTATTTCCTCGAAAACGGCGACTTCGACAAACGCAGCGGGTTATCGCAATGAGCCAGAACCTGAATCAAACCTTCCTCGCGATCACGCGCAACAGCACTGACCTCGAATGGTTGCAGGGCGCCCTCGCCCCATTGGGCCAGGTGGTCAGCGCTGGTGGCGGCAGCCTCGACGAGCTGCTGGCGCTGGTCGACGTAACGTTTGCCAACCTGGTGTTCGTCGGCCTTGATCGTGATCACCTGGTGGCCCAGAGCGCGCTGATCGAAGGCGCGCTGGAAGCCAAACCGATGCTGGCCATCGTCGCGTTGGGCGACGGCATGGACAACCAGCTTGTGCTGAACGCGATGCGCGCCGGAGCGCGGGACTTCGTCGCCTATGGCTCGCGTTCCAGCGAAGTCGCCGGACTGGTGCGACGCCTGAGCAAACGCCTGCCGCCCGTGGCGCCGAACACCCAGCTCGGCGGCCTGACCGTGCTGTACGGGGTGCAGAGCAACGCCGATGGTGCGCTGCTCGCCAACCACATGGCGCAGGTGGTGCAGAAGAGCGGCCAGCAAACCCTGCTGCTCGATCTGGGGCTGCCACGGGGCGACAGCCTGGCGTTGCTCGGCCTGGAGAGCTCGTTTCATTTCGGCGATGCCTTGCGCCACGTGCGCCGCCTCGACGCCACAATGATCGACAGCGCCTTCACCCGCTGTGAAGTGGGGCTGCGCATCCTCGCCTACGCCAGCAACGATGAATCGCTGGAGCACACCAGCGCTGCCGAGTTGTACATGCTGCTCAGCGCCCTGCGCCAACACTTCCAGCACATCGTGGTGAACGTCACGGGGCAACCGGACAGCGAAGCCTTGCGCACCTTCGTCAGTCACTGCGACAAGCTGTTGTGGTACACCGACCAGAACGTGATCGACTGCCGTCGCAACCTCGCGGTGCTCAACCTGTGGCGCGAAAAAGGCATGAAGCTCGATCACGCCAGGCTGCTGGTGGACCGCTACTTGCGCAGCGTCGCACCGGATTCCGATGCGCTGGGCAAAAGCTTCGGCATGGAGATCATCGCCACCCTCGCCTACAGCCCGGAGGTGCGCCTCAATGCCAAGAATCAGGGCGTGACCCTGTTCGAACTGGCGCCACGGGAAGTGCTCACCCAGAGCCTGCGCACCCTCGGCGAACGCCTGGCCAAGCGCTCCGAAAGCCTGGCCAAACCCAAGTCCTGGTTCAGTCGCTTGAGAGGTGTGCAATGAGCGCTGAAAAACTGTTCGGCGCGCCTTCGCGCGGGGTGGCCGGCAATACCGACCACGAAGGCCTCAAACTGGTACTGCACCGCTACATCATCGATGCCATCGAAGAGTCCGGCAAAAACCTGCTGGAAGGTTCGCGGCAGGTGCTGTCGCAGTTCGTCATCGACAAAGTGGCCGAGTACATCGCGCGGCTGCACCTGGCGATTTCCCGCTATGAAATGGAGCGCCTGGCCGAAGAGATCGTCGACGAGCTGACCGGTTTCGGCCCGCTGGAAGTGCTGCTGCGCGACCCGGCGGTGACCGAGATTCTGGTCAACGGCCCGCACCGGGTGTTCATCGAGCGCGACGGTGTCCTGCATCAAAGTGACTTGCGTTTCATCGATGCGCATCACGTCGAGCGGGTCATCCAGCGCATTCTCGCGCCAATGGGCCGGCGACTGGACGAGTCATCGCCAATGGTCGATGCGCGCCTGCCGGACGGCAGTCGGGTCAACGCGATCATTCCACCGATTGCCCTCGACGGCCCGTGCCTGTCGATCCGGAAATTCCGCCAGGACATGCTCAAGAGCACCGATCTGATGGCCATGCAAACCATCGACCAGGCGATCTACGAATTCCTGCAGGAAGCCGTGGGCAAGCGCTGCAACATCCTGATCAGCGGTGGCACCGGCACCGGCAAGACCACGCTGCTGAACATTCTCAGCCAGTTGATCAACCCCCACGAACGACTCGTGACCATCGAAGACGTCGCCGAACTGCAACTCGGCCACCCGCATGTCGTCCGCCTGGAAACCCGCCCGCCGAACGCCGAAGGCCACGGCGAGGTGAAGGCCAGCGACCTGATTCGCAACGCCCTGCGCATGCGTCCGGACCGGATCATCCTCGGCGAGATTCGCGGCGTTGAAGTGCTCGACGTGCTCACCGCGATGAACACCGGCCACGACGGTTCCATGAGTACCGTGCACGCCAACAACGCCCAGGATGCCTTGCTGCGCCTGGAAACCCTGGTCGGCCTGACCGGTCGCAGCATCGCCGAACGGACCTTGCGCCAGATGATTTGCGCGGCACTGGACGTGGTGATCCAGTTGACGCGCATGCCCGATGGCCGCCGTTGCGTCAGCGAAGTGGTGGAGGTGGTCGGCATCCGTGAAGACGTGTATGTCACCAATACCCTGTTCCGCCTCGACCGGCGCAGCGGCTTCGGCTTCATGCGCGAGGCGGTCAACCCCGCCGGCGACAAACTGCGTCGCGAGTCGGCGATCTCTTCCTCGGCGTACTGAAGGCCACGGCATGCTCAAACCGTTGCTGCTCACCCTCGTTTGCCTGGCCCTGCTCGGCCTGTCGGTGCGCTTGCTTCAGCGTGGCTTGCGCCAACCGGGCGCCGAACGCGCACTGGAGCGCCTGACCCAAGGGCAACCGGAGCGCGTGGTACAGAAAACCTCGTGGGTGGCGCTGGAGCGCGCTTTTTTGCGCGCGGGCCTGGGGCGGCCCACGGAACGGCTGGGGTTATGGCTGACGCTGTGGGGCTTGGGCGGGTTGGTCGGTCTGTTGGCGGGCGGCTGGTTGGGTCTGCTGGTCCTGTTGCTGCTGCCGCCCGTGCTTCTGCGCCTGTATGTGCAGTGGCGTTACCAACGCCGGCTCAAGCGCATGATCGAACAATTGCCACCGCTGCTCGATCACACAGTGCGCAGCCTCAAGTCCGGCCGAACCCTGGCCGATGCCGTGCTCGGCGCCATCAATACTGCCGAAGACCCGCTGAGAAACGCGATGGGTCGGGTCCAGCGCAATGTGCAGTTGGGCATCAGTCTGCCGGAGGCCACCTCGGATTTCGCCGAGCTCTACGACAAAGACGAACTGCGCCTGTTCGCCCTCGGTTTGAAGGTCAACCATCGCTACGGCGGCAATGCCAGTGAACTGCTGGAAAACCTGATCAAGATGATCCGCGAACGCGAACAGGCCGCTCACCAGCTGAGTGCCATGACCGGTGAAACAAGGGTCACGGCACTGGTCCTGGCACTCTTGCCGGTCACCGTCGCCGGTTACTTCCTGGTCTCCAATCCCAAATACCTGCTGACCATGTGGAACGACGCTTCGGGGCAGATGATGCTAGTCAGCGCGGCCGCATTGCAGGTGTTCGGCTGTCTGGCGCTGTGGCGCATGTTGCGTAGCCTATGAACCTGTCCATGCTGCTGAGCTCGCTGCTGTTTCTGATTGCATCACTGCTGCTGCTCAGTGTCGTGCTCCAATGGCGTCGACGCGCACGCCAGGTGGTGCAACGCCTGGACGGAAACCTGCCGAGCGAGCACCGTTTCAGTCAGTGGCTACATGCATTGGGCACCAGTCGGGTCGGTCAGCAGTCGGTCAATCTGGATAACGAAACCCGAACGCTGCTCAACTGCCTGGGCTGGCGCACCGCGCGCAAACGCGCCTTGTTCGCGGCCTGTCAGGTCGGTGTTCCCTTGTTGGCGCTGGTCCTGTGTGTGCTGATCCAGACCCTGTTGTTCCCGCAGGTGAGCAACCAGTGGGTCGCCCCGGCGTTCGCCACCGGCGTCGGTTATCTCTTGCCCAAACGCCTGTTGGCGGCAGCGGCGCACCATCGACAAAAGAAACTGGCGATCGAGATTTCCACCTTCATCCCGCTGCTGCGCATCCTGTTCGAGTCGGGCATGGCCGTGGAGCAGTCGCTGCGCGTCTTGAGCCATGACGGCAAGCAATTGCTGCCGATCCTGACCCATGAATTGCAGCTGGTACTGGCCCGGGTCGATTCCGGGCTGGAACTGGGCGAAGAACTGAACAAGGCCAGTCGTTTGATGGCGGTGGATGAATTTACCGACACCTGCGTGATCCTCCAGCAGTTGATCCATCAGGGCGGCGGCGCAATGAAATCCCTGCTGGCACTCAAGCTGTTGCTTGATGACCGGCGCCTGACGCGCCTGCAGGAATACATCTCCAAGATGTCCGCCAAAATGTCCGTCGTGATGATGCTGTTTCTCTTCCCGGCGTTATTGATCGTACTGGCCGGCCCGGGCTTCACCGCCCTGGCTCGAGCCTTTGCTTCCTAGAGGGAACCCGATGAAAGCAATGATTGCCGGTTTGAGTCTGCTGTTGCTGGGTGGCTGTGCGAGCAACGGCCCAACACCCTGGGCCGCCCTGACCGACTCCGCCAGTTGCGGAAAATTGAGCTCCGAACAACAGTTGTCGCTGAACCTCGCCAATGACATGGCCAACGACGGCAAACTGCACGCCAGCCTGGCCAACCTGCAAAGCCTGCCGGACAACCTGGCCGACGTGCGCTTGCGCAAGGCCAAGGTGTATCGGTTGCTGGGCCGCAGCGAAGCCGAGCCGCTGTACCGCAGCCTGCTCGGCGGCTGCCTGGCCGCTGAAGCTGAACACGGTCTGGGCCAACTCGCCGCCGCCCACGGTGACAACGGCCTGGCCCAGTCCCACCTGCAACGGGCCGCACGCCTTGCGCCCACCGACGAAAAAATCCGCAACGACCTGGGCGTGGTCTACCTCAATCAACTGCGCGTTGAAGACGCCCGATTCGAATTCCTCACCGCCATGGAGCTCAAGCAGAGCGATCAACTGGCGGCGGTCAACCTGGTGACCCTGCTGATCTACCAGGACGACTGGAACCGCGCCGCCGAACTGGTCAGCCGTCTCGGCCTGAGCCCGGCCCAGGTCACCGAAGCCCAGGCCCGCGCCGAAAAACTCAAGACGCCCGCCAAGTCAGGTCCAAGCGTTGCCGCGCAAGTCGCCGCCGTCGCCAACCCGGCGCTTCAGTAGGGAGTACACAGAATGAAACCGACCACCCTCTGCTGCCTCGGCCTGCTGGCCCTGCCCCTCTACACCCACGCCATCGACCCCGGCCCTGCCTCGCCACAACAACAGGAAACCGAAGGCTGGCTGCAATTGCAAAACAGCAACGCCGCGGCCTCAACAAAACGCCAGACCGCCACCGCGACCGAGCGCGAATTGGCGATGCAGCGCTGGCTGAAGAGTTATCAGCATGAGATTCCGGAGTACTTTGACCAGTATGAAGGGGGCAAGGTGGACAGTGGGTCGGGGGAATAGGCCTGGATTTTTTTGCGCCTGCCAGGCCGCCTTCGCGAGCAGGCTCGCTCCCACAATTGAAATGCCTTCCTCCTATGGGAGCGAGCCTGCTCGCGAAGAACGATAACGCGGTCTGACTGGCCGTATACGGTTACGGAGGATCGAGATTATCCAGCGCCCGATTCACCGCCAACTCGCCAAGCATGATCACCTGCGCTATCCCCAGCAATGTGCTGCGCTGCGAGCCTTCCAGAAACGTCGCGAAATCACTGGCCATGACACTGGCTGAAGCCAGCGATTCACAGGCGTGGGCCAGCAGGGTTTCGGTATCGACATCGGGGGAGATGAAAAACATCGTGCTGGGTTTGCGCACGACGGGGTCGGTTTCGGGCGGATTTGGGGTTGGTTTGATCATGGTGAAACTCCAAGTATGAGATGGAGCTGCCACTGTTCGCCGCGACAGCGATCAAGGGTGGCAGCTGTACGCGGGGTCGCGGACCGAGCTACTTGGAAACCCGGCATACCCGAAGGTATCCCGCGCACAGCCACCATTACTCCAAACGACAAGCACCGAAGCGCCAGGGTTTGGAAGGTGTGAATTATGCACCAAGTAGATTGAACAGGCCGCGACAGCCCGATCACTGTTTTTTTGCAGTGACAGACAAAGGCTAGAGATGGCGCTTCCGACGGACAACCTGAAAAACGTGTGGGAAGGTTCTGGGGTTTTTATCGGTCGTTAAACATCGTTGTCCGTCAGGCCGCCTTCGCGAGCAGGCTCGCTCCCACAGTTGGATTGGGTATATCTGTGAGGGATTGGTTGGCTGTCAGGCCGCCTTCGCGGGCAAGCCTTGCTCCTACAAAGGCAAAAGCAAAAGCAAAAGCAAAAGCAAACTGGTGTACACCCGCTTTTCACCACTCATCAGGCCGAGCGTTAGCTCGCCTTAAGCTTTTGATTTTGATCCACCCGCCCCTTCGGCAGGCTGAGTGGAGGTGTTCATCCGGGGATTGGCGCGCAGCGCCGTTCGACGCAGTCGAACACATTGCATGTAGGTGCAGCGAAGCCAACCGGAGGGCAATGCCCCCGGATGGATGCCGGAGCGAAGGAACCCCGAGCCTTGGCGAGGGGCCGGACGCCGGGGCGAGACCTTTTGGTTCCTTTTGTGTCGTTTGACAAAAGGGACTCGCCGTAAGGGCGAAACCATAAGTCGCCGTTACCGAAGAAACGGATATGCACTCAGTCAACAAAACATAGGTCGGCTGTCAGGCCGCCTTCGCTGGCAAGCCAGCTCCCACAGTGTTCGGTGACAACTTCAGTGGGCAGTAACTCTCTGACGCAAACCGGAATGACTGGGCGATAGCGCCAACGCCAACTGCGTCCGATTATGCATATGCGTCAACCTCAACACCTGCGACACATACAACTTCACCGTGTTCTCGGTAATCCCCAACTCACAGGCAATCTGATAATTGGTCTGCCCCTTGCCCACCAACCGCGCCACCTCCAGCTGCCGCGGTGACAGCTGATTGAAAATCGCCGGAATCTCCCGCCGATCCACGTCGCTGACATCGCTCTCACCCTCATCCGCCGAAGCCGACGGATAGGGCGCGCGCCGAACCTTGTCCAGGTCCTGATACAGGTCATCGATCGACTCGGACAGGTATTGCAGCTTCTGATTCAGGTGCCCCAGTTGCAACGTCTTGTGCCGCTCGTGCACGGCCACTTCCTGACGCTGCAGGCCTTCGAGCAACTCGCCCAGATCAATCGGCTTCTGGTAGTAATCGGCCACCCCGGCGCGCAAGGCCTTGATCACATCCTGCTTGTCCGCACGCCCGGTGAGCATGATCGCTTCGAACGCGCGGTGTTTGCCGGACAGGCGTTGCAGCTCCTGGACCAGTTGAATCCCGTCCAGGCCAGGCATGTGCAGATCGCAGAGCACCAGGCCGATGTCGATGTCTTCATTGAAACGTTCGATGGCCTGATGGCTGGACTGGCAGGGCACACAACGGTAACCGCTGTTCTCGAGAAATTCGCAGAGCTCTTCAACGATCAATGGCTGGTCGTCGACCACAAGGACTTTTACTGCCGAGGTACGCTTGTTCACGTGCAACTCCCTGCCTGGTCAAACGCTGACCGTTCCTGTACTCACAGCCAGAAGCTGTACAACTACTGTATGAAAGTAGCCGCACTCCCGACTCTGTACAACTAGCCGAACCAGACAAACGTCAGCAACAACCCCACCAACAGAAAGGGCGCAAAGGGTTGTTTTTTTGACAGTCCAGGCGCCAGGTATCGCAGGCGTTCTCTAAGCCATTGACCGATCAGACGCCAGACGCTTGGCGCCAGCAGCAACCAGCACACACTGGCCAATCCGGCACCGATGAACACGCCGAGTACATGCCGACCGTCGGTCGCCAGCCCCAAGGCTGTCATGAGTTTCACATCCCCGGCACCCAGCCGACCCAGCGCATAGCCGGGCAAGGTGAAGGCCAGCGCCAGCAACGCAGCCCAGCCGCCCTGCTCTGCCGTCGCCCCCAGCCAGGTGGTGCCGCTCCACAGCAGCCAGGCCAATGCCAGCGCGCCGACACCCAAGGTCAGGCCATTGGCGATGTGGCGTTCCCGAGCATCCTGGGCTGCGCAAAGCGTCAGCCAGATCAACAGGACTACACTCTGCATCCCTTAAAAACCGTCCCTTTTGGCTGAATGATTCTATGCTGACATTACGTAGTGATGGTCAGGGTAGACGCACTCATGAAAATCAACCTCCCCCGTAAGCAAAAAGGCGCCGCCGCGATTGAATTTGCCTTGGTGTTCGTCATTTTTTTCGCCGTGTTCTACGCGATCGTCACCTACAGCCTGCCGCTGTTGCTGATGCAATCGTTCAACCAGTCCACCGCTGAAGCCGTGCGCCGTAGCGTGGCGTTGGACCCGAACACGCCCGGTTACGAAACCGCGTTGAAAACCGTGGTCAAGGACGAATTGACCCGGCAGTTGGCGTGGATTCCCGCCGGGCTGAATTTCAATGTCGACACCGACACGGCCACCACCCTCACCGCCGGCGTGCTGAAGGTCAGCATCAATTACCCCACCAACAAATTGAGTGCGGTCATTCCCTTCCTGAACCTGCCGGGGATCGGTCCGGTGCCGAGCTTGCCGCCGACGCTCACCGCCAGTTCGAGCCTGCAATTTTGAGTGCCGGCGACAAACTCTTCGGGCGTCTTCTCAACCGCCACCCCTCGCCGCCTCAGGACACCCTGCAGCCGCCGAGCCTGCTCAGTGTCGGCCTGCAGATGCATCTGAATGCCGAAGGTCGGGTGCTGCACCTGACCGGCCCGATCAGGCATCTGCTGGCGCAACAGATACCCGGCGCGCAAGCACCGCATCTGCTCGATTTCCTGTTACCTCACAGCAGCCTCGCCATCGAGGGCACACCCGCAGATTGGCAGGGGCAGTTGCTTGACCTGGACTTTTACGGTCTGAGCGGCCAACCCCTGCATCTGCGTGGTTGGGTCCAGCCATTGGCCGATGCCTGGCTGCTGCAGCTGTTGGACATCGGTGACCTGTTGCTCGAACGCCGGCAGTCGCGTCTGCGCGAGCAATGCCAGTTGCTGGCGGTGCACATCGGCGAGCAATTGCGCCTGTGCAGCCTGACGCGCCTGCCCGATGTGTTGAGCGAACAACTGCAAGCCCTGGCCCAGCGCTTTCACATCCCGTGCATCGCCCTGGCGTTGCTCGACGAGCAGGAACAAGGTTGGCAGATTCACCAGCACTACGCGGCGTTCGACGCGCCCCAACTGTGGCAAAACGGTCAGCGCCTGGGCACCGGCCTCGACAGCCTGAACGGCTCCGCCCCTCAGCATCTCAAACTGATGGAACACCCGCGCCTGCAACGTACCTTCGGCAACACCGAGGGTTTCGTCGTGCCTTATCACGATGCGCAAGGTGTGGCGGCCTGGCTGCTCTGTGGTTGCTATTCGGCGCAGCAACGGGCACCCGACGTCGGCGATCGCGACTGGCTGCAATTCGCCGCCGCGCTCGCCAGTCCCTTGCTGGAGCGCTTGCGCGAGCATCGGCATCACCTGCAACTGGAGCGCCTTGAATCGCTGCAAGCGTTACTCGGCACAGGGTGGTGGGAAGTGTTCGGCGACCGTGCCGAAGTGCGATTGGCGCCCTCGCTGGCCGCCGCCCTGAACCTGGCCAGTACACCCTTGCCATTGGCCGACTGGCTCGATCAAGTACACCCGGCCGATCGCGAAGAGCTGCGCAGTCGTCTGCAAGCCTTGCAGGACGAAGGCACACCACTGCTGATATGCGTGCGCCTGCATCATGTCGACGCTGACTCGGCCCCCGGTTGGTATCGCCTGCAAGGCCAGGCACTGGGTCTTGGCAAGAACAGGCGCGTAGTGGGCTTCATGCTCGACATCAGCGACATCAAGAATCAGGAACAGCAGGCCGCGGCAGCCCATGCGCGGCTGGACAATCTGATCGCCCGTTCGCCCGCCGTGATTTACGTGCAGCGCTATGTCGAAGGTGCGTTGCAACCGACCTTCTTCAGCGATAGCCTGCTACCCCTGCTCGGCTGGACACTCGCCGATTGCAGCGGTGCCGCGCTGGTCGAACGGCTTCACCCCGACGACCGCAACGGCTATTTCGAGCGCACCCGCCAGTTGTTGCGCGAGGGATCGGTGAGTGCCCGTTATCGACTGCGCGACAATCGCGGCGATTACCACTGGTTGCTCGATGAAGCCAAGTTGCTGCGCGACGATCTGGGCCTGCCGGTCGAGGCCGTGGGCCTGTGGCTGGACGTCACCGAAGCGACCCTGGCCACCGAGCAGGTCAAGCAAAGCGAGGAGCGTTATCGGATTTTGGTGGAGGACTCGCCGGCAATGATCTGCCGCTACCTCCCTGACCTGACCCTGACGTTCGGCAACAAACCATTGGCGACTTATCTGGAGTGCTCGCCGGAACAATTGCCGGGGGTGAATCTGGGCAACTGGATGTCCGCGGAGCAGCGTGATGCCTTCACTCAGCGCCTGAGCCAGTTGAGTCCCGAGTTCCCGGTCAGTACCGCCGAAATCAACCTGCAATTGCCCGGCCGGGAACACGCCTGGTGGGTCTGGTCGGATCGTGGGGTGTTCGATCAGCAAGGCCGGTTGCTGGAGATTCAAGCCGTGGGCCGCGACAACACCGAAGTCCGTCGCTCCCAGCAGCAACTCACGCAAAGCGCGAAAATGGCCACCCTCGGCGAAATGGCCACGGGGCTCGCCCATGAAATCAACCAGCCGCTGAACGTGATGCGCATGGCCATCGTCAATGTGCTCAAGCGCCTGGGCAACGGCGATGCGCAGATCGACTACCTGACCGACAAACTCAATCGCATCGATGCGCAGGTGCAGCGCGCCGCGCGGGTGGTGGATCACATGCGGGTGTTCGGCCGGCGTTCGGAGATCGAGCAGCATCCGTTCAACCCGGCCCAGGCCATCGAAGGCACGCTCTCGCTATTGGCCGAAGGCATGCGCGGTAAAGGGGTGGATTTGCGCGTCAGCGAAACAGGGTTCGAGGTGCAGGTTCGCGGGCATGTCGATCAGCTTGAACAAGTGTTGATCAACCTGATGGTCAATGCGCGGGATGCACTGCTGGGCAAGTGCGAAAAAGATCCGGCGTTCAAACCGTGGATTTCGTTGTACGCCGAACGGGATGCGCAGTCGGTGAGACTGTGGGTCGAGGACAACGGCGGCGGCATCGATCCACGGTTGCTGGAGCGGATTTTCGAGCCGTTTTTCACCACCAAACCGGTGGGCGTCGGCACTGGTCTGGGGCTGTCGGTCAGTTATGGCATCGTCGAGAACATGGGCGGCAAACTCAGCGTCAGAAACTCGACCCAGGGCGCGCGGTTCTGCATCGAGTTGCCGGTTGTGCCGGCCGATCAGATCACCAGATAGGCTTTGCCTTTCTCGCCGCAGGTCAGGTTGAAACCGACGTCGACCTTGTTGACGTCGATCCCCAGGTTCATCAACAGGCTGTCCACGATCGGGTCAACCAACGGCGCGAGCAATCCGCTGATCGCCGTGTTCAACAGCGTAGTCACATTCGACAGCGTCGACAGCAACGTACTCAACAGGCTCCCCAGCAGGCTGCCGATGGTCGGGGTGTGTTGAATCAGCGTGATCCCTCCCAGCGTGCTCTTCAAACTGCCGACCACTCCGGACAGCGTGACTGGATGCGTCGGGATCGGCGGCACATTGACCTCATGGGGATTGGCAAAGGTGTAGTTGGGTTCGCTTTTGCCGGCGATCGGGCTGTCGATCATGATTTGGCTGCCGCCACCGCCGAAGGGGGTGCGCGCGCCGCAGTTCAACAGGTGGCAGGTTTTCGAGCCGATATCGACCAGGGTCAGCGGTGACAGGCTTGGCGCCGGCGAGGACGAGAGCCAGATCGCGTCGTCGATCTGACCGACTTTGACTTGCAAGGCCGAAATGTTGGTGGTGGCGGTGAGGCTCTTGCTGGCCGGGCTGGCGCAGGAATAGTCGGTAACATGGCTGCTGCCTGTGCCGGCTTCAAGACCGAGATCCAGGTTCAGTCCGTTAGGCAGTATTTTCAGATCGGTCTGGGTGCAGTTGCCGAGGATGCAACCGGGTGCCAGCAACGTATTGACCAGCCCGACCACAGGCGTCAACAAGGTGTTGACCAACTGCAGAACGCTGTTGATCAACGACAGGTCAACCGAGACCAGAATACGGACCTGCGCGGTGCGCACGTAAATTCTGTTCGGCCCCAACGGGGCGAGTTTCGCCAGCGCCGGGTTGCCGACCGCCGAGAACTGCGGCGGCTGAATGACCTTGATGCGGGTGGTCACGCCCGCCAATCCCAACACGTTCACCGGCAACACCGCGTTCACCGCGCTGTTCTTGTTCGCCAGTTGGACAAAGCCCTGAATCAATTGAAACAGCTGTACCGTGGCGTCCAGCCCGGCGGCTTGCGTGCCGGTTTGCAAGGCCAGTAAATCACCCAGTTTGATCGGCGAGGCGCTGGTGGCCGCGAGCTGTAGATTGACCAACGCCGCTTTGACTTCAACGGTGGCGCCGCTGCGGTTGGCCACCTCGGCGGAGGCCTTGATGAATGAGGTCACACTGGCCTGGGTGTTCAGCAACGCGGTGTAGTTGCCGGCCGCTACGCCCAGTTCAATGGCGAGCTGATCCATGAATTTCAGCAGGTTGATATCGGTCTTGATCAAGCCGTCCCAGCCGCCGACGGTCAGGTTGACATTGCCCCCCAACAGCGTCGAGAACAGCGGGTTCAGAAGGTTCGACCTTGCACTGTCGGCCCCCAGCAATGTGCTGCGGATACTCAGTTGCGCCAACGTCTGCTTGGGCTCGGCGGCAACCGCGGTGGCACTGAGACGGGTCGTGAGACTGACCGGTCCGCCGGACAGCAACGCACCGATCCCTGCGGCCACGCTGGTGACAACGGGACGTGTGACGATCACTTGTACGGTAGCGGTTTTGGTTGGGTCGACGGCGAAGGTTCGCAGGTTTTCGGCACCCGTCTGCAAGGTGCCGCAACTGACCGTCAGCGTGTTGTCCGTACTGACGGTAAATCCGTTGCGCGCCGCACTTTCAGTGGCGTAAACGGCGGCACTCTGCCCGGACTGGCAGTTGCCATCGCGGGTCACGGCTTCGAGCGCCGCGGTGTCCGCCACCCGTTGCAGTTTGCGCTGTTCCAGATACAGCCTGCCGGAATCGATGACCAGCAGCATGAAGCCCAGCGCCAGTGCCAGGGTTCCCACCGCCATCAAACCGATCGCCCCCCGCTGCCGGGCCGGACCGCGAAACTGCATGCGAGGTGACATCGCGCACTCCTTTGCCGGCGCACTGCCGAGCGCTACCTCCGTTGGTGTGAAGCAGTGTAGACAAGGGTTCAGGCCACTGCTGGCAACTCGCCACCCCTGACAACAAAAAAACCCTGTAGGAGCGAGCTTGCTCGCGATGGACGTCAACGATAACGCGCACCTTCCGGCAGCACGCGTCGTCCTTGCGTTCTTCGCGAGCAAGCTCGCTCCTACAGGGGTTTGTGGTGGTTACTTGGGTGGGTAGTTGGCCAGTATCCGGGTGACGGTTTCGCGTATTGCATTGCTGCGATCGGAGGGGTTTGGTGTGCGGCTGAGGATCTGTTCGTCACTGCCCCGCCACACCAGTTTGCCGTCCTTGCCGTCGAGCAGGTCGATCTGGATGGTCGCCACTTTATAACTGACGTTGCGGGTTTCGTTGTACATCGGCGCGCCCCAGTAGCCGTACCACGGATTACCCCAACCACCGCCATAGTTGGTGGTCACCTGTTGCTGGCGCTCCTCGACAATCAGATAAGTCTGCACATTCAAATCACCCTTGCCACTCCCTCCGGCAGGGCGCAGGCCGCGCTGATCCAGTTGATCGGCCACCGATTGGCGCACCCGTTGCTCGGTCAGGTCGCTCTTGATCCGTGGATCATCGGGGCGATATTGCAGGGCGGGTTCTTTCCAGCTCCAGCTGCGATAGGCGGCGAAGTCGCGGCTGGCATCGAAGTCATGGTTGACCTGGTTGGCGGCACAGGCACTGAGCAGCGCGGCCGCTGCCAGTAGAACGAGACGGCGGAACATGATGGTTCTCCGGTTGAAGACATGCACCTGTGAAACGCTTCTTATCTGCAGAAGTTAACTAGGAGGATACGCCGACATCGCCTTTTCCACAGCCTCCCGGATGGCATCCGCTTGCTGGCTCTGGGTGCCCCGCTTGCTGGTTTCAGCGCTGGAACTCCACACCGGTTGACCGCTTTGTGCATCGAACATGTCCACCTGCACCACGACGACCTGTTCCTCATAAGTCCGCACGATCGGTACGCTGCCGTACATGCCGTAGCCCGGGCCATAGCCATAGCGGTTGTAGCCGCCGTAACCGCCGTAATAGCCGTAGTCGTCCCGGACCTGGCGCAAGCGGGTTTCCAGACGCAGGTCGGCGCTGACAAACAGATCTGCCGGGCGATTGTCATGCAACGGGCGCAAACCCCGTTGGTCCAGGGCATTGCTGACCGCTTCGGCGACTTGCGCCGAGTCCGCCCACGCAGTGCCCGGCGGCAGATGCCCGTTGAGCCAGGCCCAGCTGCGGTAGCGTCCGTAGTCTCGCGGTGGTGCCGGGTAAGCGCTGCGGTCGAAGGTGTTGGCCGCCTGCGGCGGTGCCGGTGGGATGGGGTTGGAGGACGCCACATACGGGTTGCTGCCCTGGCAGGCAGCCAGACCCAGGCAGATCACCAACAACCCTGAACGACTTTTCATTTCGCGCTCCGATCAGACCGGCCGGCAGATCCAGTGCAAGTAACGCCCAAGCCCGGCAAAGCTTGGGTGACGGCGGTGCGCCAGTTCCATTTCCAGCAAATCCAGCAGCTCGGCGCGAGCCTGGAATTCCACGGGCATGTAATCGTGAAAAACCCGCACTCCACTCTGGGTTTCGACCTGCCACAAGCCTTCAAGTTGCGCCGCCAATTCCCGTGGATCCAGGGGTTGTTGCGGGGTCAGGCTCTGCTTCTCGCCGGCCATATCGTTCTTGCGCATCTTGCGGAAATGGCCCTTGAGCAAGTTGCGATAAATCAGCGCGTCGCGGTTATAGAAGGCCAGGGACAGCCAGCCGTCGGCCTTGGTCAGTTGATGCAGCACCGGCAGGATCGCGTGGGGTTCGGCCAGCCATTCAAGCACGGCGTGGCACAGCACCAGGTCGTAAGGTTCGTGGAGCTGGCCGAGCAGGTCCTGCCACGGCGCCTGAATGAACGTTGCCGTTTGCCCGGCCTCGGCGAAACGCTGACGGGCGCCTTCAAGCATGGGCTCGGCGGGTTCGGCCAAGGTCACCTGATGCCCGCGCTCGGCCAGCCACAATGACATATGGCCCAGGCCGGCGCCGATATCCAGGACCCGTAGCGGCCGGTCCGGCAGGATTTCGGCCAGATCAGCCTGCAACACCGCCAGGCGAATCGCACCTTTGGCGCCGCCGTAGATTTTTTCCGCGAAGCGCGTTGCCAGTTGATCGAAATGACGGTCGCTCATCAGCTGAACCTCCGTTCGCTGTCGGCCAGTTTGCTACGTACTACGTCATTCATATCCAGACCCAGCTCGCTGCACAGCAGCAATAGATAAAGCACGATGTCGCCGATCTCCTGCCCGGCATGGGCCAGTTTTTCCGCCGGCAACTGCCGCGACTGGTCTTCGGTCAGCCACTGGAAAATCTCCACCAGCTCGGCCATTTCGACACTCGCGGCCATGGCCAGGTTTTTCGGACTGTGAAAGGGCTGCCAGTCATTGCGGTCACGGATGGCGTGCAGGCGTTCGGTCAATTCAACAAGGTTCATCGGGCTCTCCTGAAGGGGTATAGCTTCGGGGGGATGGCGAGTGAAGGCAAGTGACAAAGATTGAGTGGTCAGCCCTGTTTTTTATGTGGGAGCGGGCTTGCTCGCGAAAGCGCTGTGTCAGTCGACATCATCGTTGACTGACACACCGCTTTCGCGAGCAAGCCCGCTCCCACAGGTTGTGCGCAACGCTCTATGCTTGTGGGGAACTCGCCACCGCCCTCAATGGCCCAACACTCGAATTCATCAGGACGCTCATTCCATGCAGGTAGAAGGTTTTTTCGAATGGCTCGGCCAGGTCCTCGGTTCTGTCATCCGTTTCATCGTTGACGCCCTCAGCGGCCTGTTCGAACTGCTGAGCCGTGCCAGCAGCAACTTTGTCGAAGGTCTGGCCCGCACGCTGGGCATGGACACCTCGATCGTCAGCATCATTACACTGATCATCGGCCTGGTGCTGCTGTGGTCAGCGATCCGCGCGTTCATGAATGCATCGTTCATCATGGGGATCATCTGGTTGATGCTGGGGTTGTGGTTGCTCAGCTGGATCATCCACTGACACCACAAGACACTGTGGGAGCGAGCCTGCTCGCGAAGGCGGCAGCACATTCAACATTGATGTGACTGAAAGATCGCTTTCGCGAGCAGGCTCGCTCCCACATTGGATCTCTGGTGTCTGGAAGATTGGGTCACCGCTACAATGCACGCTCCCCCAAGGAGCCTGCATGTCCAACCTGATTGCCGACTGGCGCGATCGTCCTACCCATCGTCGGGTCTGGGCGCTGGCTGCGCCGATGATTCTCTCGAATATTTCCGTACCGCTGGTGGCGCTGGTCGACAGCACCGTCATCGGTCATCTTCCCCATGCCCATCAGCTCGGTGCCGTCGCGGTCGGGGCCAGTCTGTACACCTTTCTGGCCTGGGCCATGGGCTTTCTGCGCATGGGCTCCACCGGATTTGCCGCCCAGGCCGCCGGGCGCGGAGATGGCGCGGCGTTGAGGCAAATTCTGTTGCAGGGCCTGCTGCTGGCCATGGGACTGGCCATCGTGCTGGGTGCCGTGGGCGTACCGTTAAGCGGGGTCGCGCTGCATTTCATGCAGCCGTCGGCGGAGCTGGACCAGATGACCCGCGAATTCTTCCACACACGGCTGTTCGGCCTGCCCGCGGCGCTGGCCAGTTATGCGCTGGTCGGCTGGTTTCTCGGCACGCAAAACGCCCGCGCGCCGCTGGTGATTCTGCTGAGCACCAACCTGGTGAACATCGCCCTGAACCTGTGGTTTGTCCTCGGCCTGGAATGGGGCGTGGTCGGCGCGGCCAGGGCTTCGGTGATTGCCGAATGGACCGGTGCCCTGATCGGCCTGCTGATGACGCGCCAGGCCCTGCGCGCTTACCCCGGCCATATCGTCTGGGCTGCGTTGGGGCTGTGGCAGAGCTGGCGTCCACTGCTGGCGGTCAATCGCGACATATTCATCCGTAGCCTGGCCCTGCAATCGGTGTTTTTTCTGATCACCGTGCAAGGCGCGCGATTGGGCGATGCCACGGTCGCCGCCAACGCCCTGCTGCTCAATGGTTTGCTGTTGACCGCCCACGCGCTCGATGGCCTGGCCCATGCCGTGGAAGCCCTGTGCGGGCATGCCATCGGCGCTCGCGACCGTGACGCCCTGCGCCGCTCGCTGGTGGTAGCCTGCGGCTGGTCGTTGTTGGCGAGCCTGGGATTTGCGGTGTTGTTTCTCTTTGCCGGGCATTTGTTCATCGAGATGCAGACCGACATTGCCAGCGTGCGTGACACCGCATTCATCTACCTGCCCTACCTCGCCGCGCTGCCGCTGATCGCCGTCTGGAGCTACCTGCTCGACGGGCTGTTCATCGGCGCCACCCGCGCTCGGGAAATGCGCAACGGCATGCTGCTGACGGTGGCCTTGCTGGTGCCGTTTGGTTGGGCGCTGCAAGGTTTCGGCAATCACGGCCTGTGGATAACCTTCCTGCTGTTCATGTTGCTGCGCAGCCTGACCCTCGGTGTGATTGCCTGGCGCCTGCGTCGCCACGACGGCTGGTTCACCCACGCGCACTGGCCTGGAGCTTAGGGCTGATCGTTCTGCCAGCGGTTGCGCAGGCTGTCGAGCCGTTCCTGTTGCGTGCGACCCGACAACGGCGATTCAGCCACTGCGTCAGGGTGCTGCAGACGCAGCCATAACCAGCCATCCAGCACCGGCCGCTCACTGAAACCCAGCGCCAACCCTTCCTGCAAACAGTTCCACAGGTGGGTGTAATCCGTCGAGGTGGTACGGCTCCAGTGCCAGGCATGCTGCTCCATCAGACAGGTTTGCAGCTTTTCCCGCTGTCTGGGGCTGAGTCTCTCTTCGACGTCCAGGGAGCTAACGGCAAGCCCCGGATTGAGCAATCGCTGCCAGCCCTGACTGCCGATCGCCCGGTCGGCCCATGTACCGCCAAACCAACGCAATTGGCTGATCGGCCCCAACCAACGACTCAGTTCACCCGCGTCACAGGCATCGAAAAAGTAACTGGCGGTGTACGGGTTGTAGTAACTCAGCAAGGCCCGATGGTGCAGGCCGAAACTGACTGTCAACATGCGTCGCAGGTGCGCCAGCAATGTCGACGCCGACGCCTCGCTGTTCAACAGCAACCCCCGCCAGTGCTGCGTATCGCGCTGACACACTTCGGCCAGTATCGGGCAGCTCCGCAGGTCGACCAGTCTCGGGCCTTGTTCGCGCACTGCGTGCCATTCGGTGCCTTCGAACAGCCAGAAGCACCGAGCCTGGGCAAAACGGTGTTTCAACGTCACCCCTGCCTGCGACGCCTCCGACGCATCCAGCAACAACCATTGCGGGGTCGCATCGGCCGTTTGTACGGCGATCATGCTGCACCGCTCTGGCCAAGCCGCACGGCCGCCCGACAGGTGCAGAACGCCTGCGCACAATGATTGAAGCTCCCTCCACCGGGCAGCAGACACAACAACAGCAAGGGCTCCCCCGAACGCAGCCAGCCCTCAACCCCTTCAGGCGGGTGCTCAGCGGCACACGTCACCGGCGTCGCATCAAGCACTTGAACAGGCACTGGCTGGTGAAGAACCCCGGTAATCAGAGGTTGATCCGGATCGCCTTCGATAAAGCTCACCACCACCTCAGCGCCTTCGCCCAACTGCGCACCACCGGCTGCCTGCAACTGCGGCGCCAACGGCAGCCAGCAGTGACCGGGCGTCGCCCCCTCACCCTGATACGACCAGTCAAACTGCACGGCCACCGGTCGCGAAGGATCCGGTTGAGGCTCATCAACGCTCACCACCCACCCCCGTTGCAGGCTGTGCATCCTGGGTTTCACCGCGCAACGGCGAGACTTGAACGGTGTTGACCAGTGCATCGCACGCACCTTATTGCTGTAAGGGAGGAGCGGATCCTGGCCACCCTGATGCTCGACATGGGTCAGCAGCCACAGCTGATTCCATTCGGTCACTGGATGGTCGGCCAGCGGCATCAATTGACCGCTGCGCAACGCCGCCAGATCCGTGTGGCATTCGGCACTGTCCTGCACGCTGTCGGCACATCGCTGAACTTCGAAACGACGTACCGCCGGTTGTTCAGCGTCGATGCTGAAAACCGCCGTTTCGCCCACAGGGAAATGCCCCTGTCCATCGGCGAACACCAGGCAATGACCCCGTGCCTGGCGTTCAAAGTGGTAGTGAAGCCGTTCCTGGGCGCACAGCCGTTGAAGAAATTGCAGGTCCGATTCTCGGTACTGGGTGCAGAACTCCCGCAGTGGATAGTCACCGCCCAGTTCAAAGCGCCGGTCATGACCGACTATCCCGTGCTCCTTGAGCACCTGATCGAGGATTTGCGGCACCGAACGTGCACTGAAGATGCGCTGGCTGAACCGCTGGGCCAGGCACGCCAGTTTCGGCCCCAGGCGCACATGGCAAAGCCTGACTGTCGAGCCATGGTCACGTTGGACCAGTTCATGCAATTGTCCCTGGACGCTGTTTCCGGCCGGCCCGAAATGCAAGGTGGCCGAGCGATACATCAGGCTGGCGAGGTCGAGGGCAGGGTCATCGATCAGCAGATCCACGTCGAACACGAACGGCTCGCTGATGGCTTCTCTACCGGTAAAGGCCAGGACTTCGAAGGCGTCGGACAGACCTGCTACGTCCAGACGAAATTCAGACTCGTTGACTGGATCGAACATCGGCGATTCTCTACAAGAGGGGCGGCCGAAGATTTTCGCCGAGAGGCACGGCCGAGTAGAGAGGCGAACTACAACTTAGGAAATGACCTACGCGAAAAGAGGACCAATGACTGGAAAAGCCGAAGTCGTAGGTAATTTCGATAGGAAAAAAGAGAATCGCCGCACCAGGTCATCTGAAACTTCCGCAGCTTGGCGGAACATTTTCAGACAACCTGATGAAAGCGCGGCTTACCTCAGGAAGACAGGTAAGACGAACGGGTCAGGCCCAGGCGCAAGGCGTCGAGGAACTGGGTGCGCTCGCTGGCACTGATGCGGGCACTGGCGCACTTGTCGCGGTAGTGGGTCATCAGCTCTTCCGGCGACAGGTGCACGTAACGCAGCATGTCTTCGATGGTGTCGTGGGTTTCGATACCGGCGTGGTACACGCTGCCGTCGGCGTTCTGGTAGATGTTCACCGAGTCGGTGTCACCGAACAGGTTATGCATATCGCCGAGAATTTCCTGGTAAGCACCCACCAGGAACACGCCCAACAGATAGTCTTCACCGTCTTTCAGCGCGTGCACCGGCAGGCTGGTTTCGATGCTCTGCTCATCGACATACTGGTTGATCTTGCCGTCGGAGTCGCAAGTCAGGTCTTGCAGCACCGCACGGCGCAGCGGCTCTTCGTCGAGGCGATGCAACGGGATGATCGGCAGTACCTGGTCGATGGCCCAGGTGTCCGGCAAGCTCTGGAACACCGAGAAGTTGCAGATGTACTTGTCGGCCAACTTGTCATTGAGTTCGTCCAGCACCTGACGGTGGGAACGCTGACGCGCCTTCAACGAGTTGTGCAGGCGACGGCATACGGCGAAGTAGCATTGCTCGGCCAGGGCTTTTTCGGCCAGGGTCAGCTTGCCATCGGCGTACTGGGCGGCGACATCGCTCATGTAGTGCGTGGCGCGCCAGTAGGTTTCGGTGACCATTTCGATATCGGTCGGACCCAGCAGGTCCACCAGCCACTGCACGGTTTCCGGTAGCGCTTCCTTGTTTTCGATCTGCGGCACGTCGTCGTTGTGTTTCTCGACGTCGGTCACCTGGATCACCAGCATCGCATGGTGCGCAGTCAGGGAGCGGCCACTCTCGGAGAAGATGTTCGGGTGCGGCAGGCTCTGCGCGTCGCAGAACTCCTTGAGCATCCCGACCACGACACCGGCGTAATCGTCCATGTCGTAGTTGATCGAACTGGCGTTACGCGAGTGCGTACCGTCGTAGTCAACGCCCAAACCGCCACCGACATCGATGTGGTCCACCGGCAGGCCAAGGTTGCGCAATTCGCCGTAGTAACGGATCGCTTCCTTGAAACCATGCTGGTAGTCCGCCAGGTTGGCGATCTGCGACCCCATGTGGAAGTGCAGCAGGCGAATGCCCTGATCCAGGCCCGCTGCGCGGAAACGCTCGACCACCGACAGCAGTTGCGCCGCCGACAGACCAAACTTGGATTTCTCGCCACCCGTGTCGGCCCACTTGCTCGACGCCAGGGACGACAGGCGCACGCGCAAGCCGACCTGTGGCTTGACCTTGAGCGAAGCGGCCTCTTCAATCACCAGGCCGACTTCGGATTCTTTCTCGATCACAATGAACACGTTGTGACCAAGCTTCTGGCCCATCAAGGCCAGGCGAATGAACTCGCGGTCCTTGTAGCCGTTGCAGACAATGGTGCCGCCCTTCGGCGCCAGCGCCAGCACTGCCAACAGCTCAGGCTTGGAGCCCGCTTCCAGACCGATGGACACGTTCTGGGTCGCGATGATGTTTTCGATCACCGCTTCCTGCTGGTTAACCTTGATCGGGTACAGCGCGGTGTACTTGCTCTGGTATTCCAGGCGCTCGATGTTGGCGTCGAACGCGCCGGTCAGCTGACGCACGCGGTCTTGCAGGATATCCGGGAAACGCACCAGCAACGGCAACGACAAGCCGCTCTTGCGCAACTCGTCGACTTGCTCGAACAGGTCGATAGGCGAACTGCTCGGGCCGTTCGGACGAACCTCGACGCGACCGGCGTCATTGATCGCGAAATACCCGGCCCCCCAATGGCGGATCCCATAAACACTGCGGCTGTCCGCAACTGTCCATTGGCTGCCATCGTCTTTGCGTGTGCGTCGTACGGACATCGAAGTCCCCTATAAAGAAGTCATGGTGCGTCGCCTGGATTCAGGCCGGCGCAGTCTAAAGAATGAAAATGACGGTTCGTCAACGAGGGGGTAGACCCCGCCAACCGCAACGAGTTTAGAAACCGGTCATGAACAGGCTCTGTGAAAACCATGGTGACGACGCCGGCCCTGAAGGCAATCAGGACCGGATCAAGCCGCGGGTGGTTTTCACAGAGGCTGCTAGCCGCCGGACTTCTTCGCCTTGAAACCGTGCTTGATCAACTCGGCCAAGAGTAGCTCGACATGATCGCCCTGGATTTCAATGACCCCGTCTTTCAACGCCCCACCGGTACCACAACGTTTCTTCAACGTGGTCGCCAGTTCCTTGAGTGCGTCTTCGGCCAACGGCACGCCGGTGATGGTGGTCACCGTCTTGCCGCCACGGCCCTTGCTTTCGCGACGCACGCGAGCGATGCCGTCGCCGGCCGGGATAACGGTCTGTTTGCAGATGCAGGCGTCCACCGGTTTACTGCATTCCGGGCAATGACGACCTGCGTCGGTGGAAAATACCAGGCCACCAAGGGCGGCGAAGGATGCGGCTTTTTTGGCCACCGGCAATCCTCTTGGGAGGACAAAGACTGGTCGCAGCACTTGGGAAGGCTATCGACCGCGAAGCCCCACTCAGGCAGGGGCAGCGCTACTGAAACGGTAAAACATTCATTTCACTGTAGGAGCGAGCTTGCTCGCGATGGACGTCAACGATAACGCGCGGCATCAGGCAGCACATGTCGTCCATGCGTTTTTCGCGAGCAAGCTCGCTCCTACAAAAGGTCGCGCAGTGTAACGGCAAAAACGCCGATTGCTAAGAGCCAATCGGCGCCAATTTATAGCTCTTTTGCGACGTCTTCCCCGCAAGACCTCAGATAGCGTTTCAATGCTGCCAAAGAGTCCGGGCAATAAGGCTTTTCCTCGATTTCCCGCAGCACTTGCCCGATCGGCAAAAAGCGCGCTTCGAGCACCTCTTCCGGTTGCAGGATCAACGGACCGTCCCACACCGCCGAAAATGCCGAACACCAGAGACGATTGCCGGTGTCTTCGAAGAAAAAATGATCATGGGCGATCAACTCGACCCCACTCACACCCAGCTCCTCTTCCAGCTCCCGGGCTGCCGACTCGGCATAGGTTTCAGTGGCCAGCACCATGCCGCCCGCCGCCACGTCCCAATATCCCGGATAGATAGCCTTGCTCAGGGTACGCCGGTGCACGCAGAGTTCACCGGCGGAATTGAACAACATAATGTAGGTACCGCGCCCGATCAGCCCGCGCTCGCGCAGGTCGGAACGGACCAGGGCGCCCAGCAGGTTGTCCTGCTCGTCGACCCAGGCTATTTGCTCGGCATCGGACGCCGCCCGGTGGGCGGCCTCGCGCAGGCTATCGATGGAGCTATCGACCATGGCTCAGCCCTGATTCAGCAGTTGACGCAAATCGATCACCGCCGCGTTGGCCCGGGAAATATAGTTGGCCATGACCAGCGAGTGGTTGGCCAGCACACCGAAGCCACTGCCGTTGAGAATCATCGGGCTCCACAGCGTTTCCTGCGACGCTTCCAGCTCACGAATGATCTGGCGCACGCTGACCGTGGCGTTCTTCTTGGCCAGCACATCGGCAAAATCGACTTCGATGGCGCGCAGCAGGTGCGACAAGGCCCAGGCCTGACCACGGGCTTCGTAGAACACGTTGTCGATCTGCAGCCACGGGGTCTCGACGATTTCTTCGTCGACCTGAGGCGCCACGCCCGGCGCTACGACTTCGGTCTTCAACGCCGTGTTCAGCTTGACCCGGCCAACGCTGGCCGACAGTCGTTGCGACAACGAGCCCAGGCGCGTCCCGACATCACCCAGCCAGTTGTTCAGGTTGTCGGCGCGGGCATAGAACAGCGCGCTCTTCTGGTTTGGATCGGACAGGCGCGCCTGATAGCGGCTCAGGGAATTGATGCCTTCCTGATACTCGGACTCACTGGACGGCAACACCCAGCTCTTGTTGTCGAAGTTGAAGCGCGGTTCGGCCTTGGCCAGATCGGCGTCTTCGGCGGACTGCGACTGCGAGCGGGCGAAGTCTTTGCGCAGTGCGCGGCTCAAATCACGCACCTGTACCAGCACGCCGTATTCCCAGCTCGGCATGTTGTCCATCCACAGGCCTGGCGGGAAGCGGTCGTTGGAAATGTAGCCACCCTGCTTGGTCAGCAAAGTACCGGCAACGGTCTTGAGGGTTTCCACGGTGGTGTAACCAACCACCATTTGCTTGCCTTCCTTTTCGGCGGCCATTTGCGCTGTCTGCTGCACCGGAAACAGCGCGGGCTCCTGGCTCCAGTACCAGCCCAGAGCGATCGCCACCAACAGGTAGAGGCCGATCAGCGTGGCCAGCGCCCGGCTGAACAATAGGCCGCCCAGGTAACTGCGGGTAGCCGATTTCGGTTCAGCGGCACGTTCAGGCGCGCTACCGGCGCGGTTCTTCCAGTCCAGCATGGCGATATCCTTTCAATCTCTTGGGTTCATCGGTTCGACCACAACCATACAACAACGTGCCTTGGCCCGGCACCCGCCGTTGGGCTCATGTCGGAAATAAGCTGCCCGGCGCACATAAAAATGCCTGCCCCGCCCACTTTCGAACTCAGAAGCAGTGGGCTAGAGGTGTTTTTCGTCAGGACTGAAAGATAGCCCTAGGGGAATCCCTTAGCCTTCTGCATCTGGAATTCGGCTTCGATTTACTCTGAAAAAAATCAGAACCCTCTGACGGACGATGCCCCCTCACGCCCTCGAAAAAGCCGAGCGACAAGTAGGATAAACCCTGAAAGCCCCCGGCTCATGGGCCTTTGCCTGGAATCGCCAGCCAATTAAAGACCCGCCAGTCATAAACTGAATGCGTTCGCGTTGCAGATTATTGACGTACAACACTCATGCAATTGAAAAGAGGTGCTAGCATAGAGCCACCAGTCGACCTCAGCGTGCACCCTAACTAGTAGTCAGGATATGACCGAGCCAGAAGATCCCAGCCGCGAGCGCCTCAAGCATCACTTTGCCCAGCGGGTCATTCATCAGGCACGTCAGATACTTGAGATATGGCAGCGCCTGCAACGCAGCGAGTGGTCCACCCATGATCTGTCGGAACTGAGTGAAGCCAACCTGCGCCTGTTGCGGTTCGCCGAACGTTTCGAGCAGCCGGAACACATTCAACTGGCACGTCATATCGGCCAATCGCTGGAGGCTGTCGACGCCAATCGCGGACGCCTGAGCAGCGGTTTGATCACCGATCTCAACCGCTTGATGCAGCGCCTGTCGCGCACCGGTTTGCGCCATGGCGATCAACTCGACCAAACCTTCCTGCCGCCCCTGCGCAAGCCGATCTACGTGATGCTGCAGGATCACGACCGTGCCGAGCGCCTGGCCAAGCAACTGGAATTCTTCGGGCTCAGCGCCCAATCCCTGGACAGCGTGTCGGCGTTCCGCTCATCGATGGTCGAGCGCCTGCCGGCAGCCATTGTCATGGACGTGGACTTCAGTGGCCCCGGCGTCGGCCTGAAACTGGCCGCCGAAGCCCAGGAAGGTCTCGATCATCGCTTGCCGCTACTGTTCTTCAGCCTGCACGAAACCGACACCCCGACCCGCCTGGCCGCGGTGCGCGCCGGCGGCCAGGAGTTCCTCACCGGTACCCTCGAGGCTTCGAGCCTGCTGGAGAAAATCGAAGTCCTGACCTGTGTCGCCCAGTACGAACCTTATAAAGTGCTGATCATCGATGACTCTCGTGCCCAGGCCTTGCACACCGAGCGCCTGCTCAACAGTGCGGGGATCGTCACCCGGACCTTGATCGAGCCGATTCAGGCCATGGCCGAACTGGCGGATTTTCAACCGGACCTGATCATCCTCGACATGTACATGCCGGCCTGCACCGGCACTGAACTGGCCAAGGTGATCCGCCACAACGACCGTTATGTCAGCGTGCCGATCATTTACTTATCGGCCGAGGACGATCTGGACAAGCAACTCGACGCCATGAGCGAGGGCGGCGACGACTTCCTGACCAAGCCGATCAAACCCCGGCACCTGATCACCACCGTGCGCAACCGCGCGGCACGTGCGCGCAATTTAAAGGCGCGAATGGTCCGCGACAGCCTCACCGGTTTGTACAACCACACCCATATTCTGCAATTGCTCGAAGACTGCTCGTTCCGCGCCCGTCGCGAGAACAAGCCGCTGAGCTTTGCCATGCTCGACATCGACCATTTCAAACGGGTCAACGACAGCCACGGCCACCCCATGGGCGACCGGGTGATCAAGAGCCTGGCGCTGTTCCTCAAACAGCGGCTGCGCAAAACCGACTTCATCGGCCGATACGGCGGCGAAGAGTTCGCCATCGTCATGCCCGACACCGACCTCGAAGCAGCCTGGAAAGTACTGGATGAAATCCGCCAGCGCTTTGCCGAAATCCACTATCCGGCTCAACCGCAGGACCTGTGGTGCACCTTCAGCGCCGGGGTGGTCGAACTGTGCGAGGACTCCGACGGGCTGTTGATGGCCAACCAGGCGGACGAGGCGCTATACCGGGCGAAAGGCGCTGGACGCAACCGCGTTCAAGCCGCACGGGAATCAAAGCAAAGTGCCACTTTTTCATCTCAATCGAGCGCTTCCGTCATAACCCTGTAACAGAAACGCAATAACTTCAGGCACTTACCATTCTGCCGTTGGTAGTCCCGCGATGCGCCTGAAGCTGCTGACCAATCTCAATACCCTCCTTTTAGTCGCCGTGTGCGTGGCCCTTGGCGCCACGCTCTGGTGGTCGCAAAAAGCCCTGGAGCGCCCCTACCTATTAATGGAGCGTTACCTGGGTTTGTCCCAGCAGTTCCAAAATGAAGTGGCGCGTAACATCGAGGACTACCTCGCCAGCGGCGATGCCCTGCGTTTGAGCAGCGCCGGCCAGGCCATCGACAACCTGCAAAAGCAACTCGGGGAATTGCCACCGGCATTGGCCGAAACGTTGCGCCCGAGCCTGTCGAACCTCAATGAATTCAGCAAAACCGACTTGTTGGCCGCCGGCAAACTCGCGGGCGACCCGCAGGCTCTGCTGTTACAAGCCGAACGCGAACTGGGCGCCAGCCTGGATCAGCTCAGCCAGTACGCCAACGGCAATGCGGCCTACCTGACACCCCTGCTCGCCGCCTCCCAGCATCTGGGCAAACTGTCGCTGGCCCGGGACAAACTGGTCAGCAGCGGTCGCAGTGAACTGGCCGCCGATGTCGAGCGCGAAGTCAGCAACATCCGCACCCAGGCCGGACAACTCGACGCCCTGCCGCTGCTCGGCGTGGCGGCCAGTAGTGAATCGAACACCGATGATTTCGCCGCGATGATGGGCCTGGAGAACACTGAGCAAGCCGTCGCCGAAGATGCCGGGGTCGGCCTCAAGCGCGAGCTCAACAGTTTGCTCGGCCGCTACCCGGCGGAACTGGCTCGCACCCGTGATCAAATCCAGAAACGCGCCGACCTCAGTGCCGCGACCCACCTGAAAATCGCCGACGTACAACAGGCGATTGCCGGCCTGGAGCCGGTGGTGCGCGCCCAGCACGGGCAGATCCAGGGAGAAGTGCGACTGATGCAAGGGGTGATGATCGCCCTGATTCTGCTGATCGCCTTGCTCATCGACACCCTGCAACGGCGCCTGGCCCGCACGCTGACCAACCTCGCACCCGCGCTCTCGACCTGGGCCGAGGGTGACTTCAGCCAGGACATCCAGCTGGGCAAGACCAACCGCGAACTGCATGACATCGAAGCATCGCTCAACCGCTTGCGCGCCTATCTGGTGGATCTGGTGGGAACGATTCGCCTCAACGCCGAGCAAGTCGCAGGCAGCAGCCGCACCCTGGCCGAGCTGAGCAATGACCTGCACAGCGGCGCCGAACATCAGGCCGGTGATACCGCGTTGATCCGCGACTCCCTCGGCGAACTGGAAGCGACCATCCAGCAAGTCGCCGGCGATGCCAGCCAGGCCGCCGACGCCAGCCGCCATGCCGGACTGGCGGTGGAACACGGGCAGAAAGTCATCGGTTTAAGCCTCACCGGCCTGCATGCGCTGGTGGGTGAAGTGCAAGGCAATGCGCAGATGATCGAGCATCTGGCCGAAGAGTCCGCGACCATCGGCGGCGTGCTGACGGTGATCCGTTCGATCGCCGACCAGACCAACCTGCTGGCGCTGAACGCAGCCATTGAAGCGGCACGGGCCGGGGAAATGGGCCGCGGTTTTGCCGTGGTGGCCGAAGAAGTCCGCTCGCTGGCACAACGCACCGCCGGCGCCACGGCCGAGATCCAGACCTTGATCGCCGGCCTGCAAACCGCGGCACGGCAATCGGTCGAAGGCATGCGCGCCCAGGTCGAGCACGCCGAAGCCACGGCCAACCAGGCCCAGGCGGCCGACGGGGCGCTGGATAAAATCGTCGGGGCAATCCAGACCATTTCCGACACCGCCGTACGCATCGCCGATGTAACCGCCCAGCAGAGCGGCGCCGTCAGCGAGATTCGCGATCACAGCGAACGCATTCACCAATTGGGTGGGGATAACTTGCTGCGCATCGGCGAAGGACGTGAGCAGGGGGAAAACCTGCTGGTGTTGGGTGGGCGTCTGCACACAGCCGTTCAGGCCTTCCGCGTCTGATCCAGAGCTTTCGCGAGCAGTCTCGCCCCCACATTTGATTTGTGCATGACGCAGATCCCCTGTGGGAGCGAGCCTGCTCGCGAAAGCGCCGTAACATTCACCCTCAAACTCCCACCCTGCACACCCCTCGACTGTCCGCTATCATGCCCCCAACCCCGATACGCGAGACCGTCATGCGCCGTTTGCTTTGCCTGTTGCTTTTAGTGCTCGCCCTGCCGGCCACCGCCGGCGGGTTGCTGGACAGTCGCCCCAGCTCCTCCCTGGGCTCGATCAACAACAGCGCCGACTTCCTGCCGGTGCGCGAAGCCTTTCAGTTGAGCCTGGTAGAAAGCACCCCGCAATCGATCAAACTGCGCTTCGTCGCCACCGAGGGTTATTACCTCTACCGACATCGCTTCCAGTTTCGCGCCGACCCGGTCGATGTGTCCCTCGGTCCGGCGCAATTGCCCAAGGGCGAACAGAAACACGACGAGTACTTCGGCGATGTCGAGGTCTACCGCGGCATTCTCGATGTCGAACTGCCGCGCACCGATCAGCGGGCATTCACGCTCGCCGTGACTTATCAGGGGTGCGCCGACAAAGGCCTGTGCTATCCACCCGAAACCGAACGCTTGAGTATCGATGGCAGCGGAACAACGACTACCCACCATTGGAGTTGGCGTGAACTGGCGCTGTTCTTCCTCGCAGGCTTGGGCCTGACCTTTACGCCGTGCGTGCTGCCGATGCTGCCGATTCTTTCCGGCGTGGTGTTGCGTGGTCAGGTCGGTGGCTGGCGCGGTTTCAATCTTTCCCTGGCTTACGTACTGCCAATGGCCCTCTGTTTCGCGTTGTTCGGCGCACTCATGGGGATGTTCGGCGCGCAACTCAATCTGCAGGCGCGATTGCAATCAGCCTGGGTGCTGGTACCGTTTGCGATGTTTTTCGCACTGTTTGCCCTGGCGATGTTTGGTGTATTCGAACTCAGGTTGCCGCATGCGATCAGCAGTCGACTGGACCGCATTGCCGGGCGTACAGAAGGCGGTTCGCTGTGGGGTGCAGCCGTGTTGGGCGTGGTGTCCAGCCTGCTGGTTTCGCCCTGCGTTTCGGCACCTCTGGCCGGAGCACTGCTGTATATCAGCGCCAGCGGCGATGCCTTGGGCGGCGGCCTGAAACTGTTCATGCTCGGCCTCGGCATGGGCGCCCCGCTGCTGCTGGTGGCCACGGGTGGGGCCGCCTGGCTGCCGAAAAGCGGACCCTGGCTGATCTACGTGAAAAACGCCATTGGGGTGTTGTTGCTGGGATTGGCGATCGGCTTGCTCAGTCGGGTATTACCGGGCCAAATCACCTTGCTGCTGATCGGTTTGCTCGCCGGGGGCGTCGGTTTGTTCATGGGCGCGCTGGAATTCGTCTACAAACCGCCGCGAAAGCGCCTGGGCCAACTGCTCGGCATGTTCCTGCTGTTTTATGCACTGGCCTGCTGGTATGGCGGGTTCAGCGGCCAGAGCGATCCGCTCAACCCGATCGGCCCGTCGCGCACGGTTGTCGCTACCGGGCAAGCGCCCAACACCAACGCCTGGCAAACCATCAGCACGCCGGCGGACCTCGACCGCGTACTTGCCCAAGCCCGTTCGTCCGGTACTCCGCTGCTGCTCGACTGGTATGCGGACTGGTGCATCAGCTGCAAAGTCATCGAACACGAAGTACTCAACGACGCCACCGTCGTCGAACGTCTCAAGGGCTATCGACTGATTCGCTTCGATATCACCGCGAGCAACGCCGAACAACGGGCGCTGCTCGACCGCTACAAGCTCTTCGGCCCCCCGGCACTGATGTTTTTCGGCAGAGACGGGGCCGAACGCGCCGACGTGCGGGTGATCGGCGAGATCAGTGCTGCGGACTTCGCCGAACGTGTCGCCAGGGCGAATGACCGGATTTAATCAAGCAGTCATATATTTCGCGCAAACATCGGACATCGTGCTGGCTTTTGCAGAGAACTGGACAGTCACAAAGGCTTTGCGGCATAGTCGCCGGGTTCTGACATTTGCACTTGGATAACAAAGGAACAGCCGATGGCGACGCTACTGGTTCTGCATGGACCCAACCTGAACATGCTTGGCACCCGTGAGCCGGGCACCTACGGCGCCACGACACTGGCGCAGATCAACCAGGACCTGGAACGCCGCGCCCGTGAAGCCGGCCACCATTTGCTGCACCTGCAAAGCAACGCCGAGTACGAATTGATCGACCGCATCCACGCCGCCCGCAGCGAAGGTGTGGACTTCATTCTGATCAACCCAGCAGCTTTTACACATACAAGTGTCGCATTACGTGACGCGCTGCTGGCGGTGAGCATCCCATTCATCGAAGTGCATTTGTCTAACGTGCACAAACGCGAACCTTTCCGCCATCACTCTTACTTCTCCGACGTAGCGGTGGGAGTGATCTGCGGCCTTGGCGCCAGCGGTTATCGACTGGCCCTGGAGGCCGCCCTAGAGCAGCTTGAAAGACCGGCAACAGCTTGAACAACAAGCGTTAAACGCCCCTGACCGACCCTTGGGAGTTGATGATTCATGGATATCCGTAAAGTTAAGAAACTGATCGAATTGCTGGAAGAGTCCGGCATCGACGAGCTCGAGATCAAGGAAGGCGAAGAGTCTGTACGCATCAGCCGTCATAGCAAGACACCGGCTCAGCAGTACTACGCACCGGCTCCAATGCCTGCTCCGGCTGCCGCGCCTGTCGCTGCCGCCGCTCCGGCTGCCGCTGCAGCCCCCGCTGCTCCGGCCGCACCCGCACTGAACGGCGCCGTTGCCCGTTCGCCGATGGTCGGTACGTTCTATCGCAAGTCTTCGCCAACCTCGCCGTCCTTCGTTGAAGTCGGCCAGACCGTGAAGAAAGGCGACACCCTGTGCATCGTTGAAGCCATGAAGATGATGAACCACATCGAAGCTGAATCCAGCGGTGTGATCGAATCCATCCTCGTCGAAGACGGCCAGCCGGTTGAGTACGACCAACCGCTGTTCACCATCGTTTGAACCGCGGAGAGCCTTTGATGACTGCGAAGTTGGAAAAAGTTCTGATCGCCAACCGCGGTGAGATCGCACTGCGGATTCTGCGCGCCTGCAAAGAGATGGGCATCAAGACCGTCGCCGTTTATTCCAAGGCTGACAAGGAACTGATGCACCTGGGCCTGGCAGACGAATCCGTCTGCATCGGTCCGGCATCGGCCGCCCACTCCTACCTGCACATCCCGGCAATCATCGCCGCGGCCGAAGTGACCGGCGCCACCGCCATTCACCCAGGCTACGGCTTCCTCGCGGAAAACGCCGACTTCGCCGAACAGGTCGAGAACTCCGGCTTCGCCTTCATCGGCCCGAAAGCTGAAACCATCCGCCTGATGGGCGACAAGGTTTCGGCCAAGCACGCCATGATCGCCGCTGGCGTACCGACCGTTCCAGGTTCCGACGGCCCGCTGCCGGAAGACGAAGAAACCGCTCTGCGCATTGGTCGTGAAGTCGGTTACCCGGTGATCATCAAGGCCGCTGGCGGCGGCGGTGGTCGCGGCATGCGCGTCGTGCTCAAGGAAGAAGACCTGATTTCCTCGGCGAAACTGACCCGCTCCGAAGCGGGCGCGGCGTTCGGCAACCCGATGGTCTATCTGGAAAAATTCCTGACCAACCCGCGTCACGTGGAAGTCCAGGTACTTTCCGACGGCCAGGGTAACGCCGTGCATCTGGGCGACCGCGACTGCTCGCTGCAGCGTCGTCACCAGAAAGTTCTCGAAGAAGCGCCGGCACCGGGCATCGATGAGAACGCACGTGAGGAAGTCCTCGCCCGCTGCGTCAAGGCGTGCATCGACATCGGTTACCGTGGTGCAGGCACTTTCGAGTTCCTGTACGAGAACGGCCGCTTCTACTTCATCGAGATGAACACTCGTGTCCAGGTAGAGCACCCGGTATCGGAAATGGTCACCGGCATCGACATCGTCAAGGAGATGCTCAGCATCGCCGCCGGCAACAAGCTGTCGTTCACCCAGGATGACGTGGTCATCCGCGGTCACGCGCTGGAATGCCGGATCAACGCCGAAGACCCGAAAACCTTCATGCCGAGCCCGGGCACGGTCAAGCATTTCCACGCTCCAGGCGGCAACGGCGTTCGCGTCGACTCGCACCTGTACAGTGGCTATGCCGTTCCGCCGAACTACGATTCGTTGATCGGCAAGCTGATCACCTACGGCGCAACCCGTGACGAAGCCATGGCGCGCATGCGCAATGCGCTGGACGAAATCGTGGTCGACGGGATCAAGACCAACATCCCGCTGCACCGCGACCTGACCCGCGACGAAGGCTTCTGCAAAGGGGGCGTGAACATTCACTACCTCGAGCACAAGCTGGCTGGCGAGAAGCACTAAGCTTCAACCGGCACACGACAAAGCCGCCTTCGGGCGGCTTTGTTGTATCTGGACATTTCACACGCCCCCTCCTGTGGGAGCGAGCCTGCTCGCGAAGACGGTGTGTCAGTCACATCAATGCCAGATATGCCAAAGTTTTCGCGAGCCGGCTCGCTCCCACAGGGTACAGGCAGGTCAAGCCACTCCCACAAAACCTCCGCGCTCGCGTAAACTTGCGCGCTTCTCGCAGCCCGCTAGGCTGCAATCAATATTTTTCAAAGGTGCCCGCCATGCCTTGGCTGCAAGTCCGTCTCGCCATCAGCCCAGAACAAGCCGAAACCTACGAAGACGCTTTCCTTGAAGTGGGCGCCGTGTCGGTGACCTTCATGGACGCCGAAGATCAGCCGATCTTCGAGCCGGAGCTCAACACCACGCCGCTGTGGTCGCACACGCACCTGCTGGCCCTGTTCGAAGGCGGCACCGAGCCAGGCCCGGTACTGGCCCACCTTGAGCTGCTGACCGGCAGCCCGCTGCCCGAACATCACAGCGAAGTGATCGAAGACCAGGACTGGGAACGCAGCTGGATGGACAATTTCCAGCCGATGCGTTTCGGTCAGCGCCTGTGGATCGTCCCAAGCTGGCACGCCGCCCCCGAGCCTGACGCCGTGAACCTGCTGCTCGATCCGGGCCTGGCGTTCGGCACCGGCACTCACCCGACCACCGCATTGTGCCTGGAATGGCTCGACGGTCAGGACCTGAAAGACTGCAACGTACTGGACTTCGGCTGCGGCTCAGGGATCCTGGCAATTGCGGCCCTGCTGCTGGGCGCCAAGGAAGCCGTGGGCACCGACATCGATGTGCAGGCGCTGGAAGCCTCTCGCGACAACGCCGGGCGCAACAATGTTGCCGAAGAACGCTTCCCGCTGTATCTGCCGCAAGATCTGCCTCAGGTTCAGGCTGACGTGCTGGTGGCCAACATTCTCGCTGGCCCGCTGGTATCCCTGGCGCCGCAACTGTCCGGCCTGGTCAAGTCCGGCGGTCGTCTGGCGCTGTCGGGCATCCTCGCCGAGCAAGGAGAAGAGGTCGCCGCTGCCTATGCCAAGGACTTCGATCTGGACCCGATCGCCAATCGCGATGGCTGGGTGCGCATTACAGGCCGTCGGCGCTAGAATGAACGCCTGCATACACCGGATCGCCGCATGACCGACAGCTTCGTCACCCAGTGCCCGCATTGTCAAACCAGCTTCCGCGTCAGCCATGCCCAGTTGAGCGTGGCACGTGGCGTCGTTCGCTGTGGCTCGTGTTTGCAGGTGTTCAACGCTGCCAAGCAATTGCTTGAGCAAGCTGGCAAGGAGCCTGTCGCTCCGGTCGCGCCAACCATCGCCGAAACGCCGGTACCCGCTGCGCCTCGAGCCATCAGCCAAAAGCAATGGACCGCCGCCGAGCTGGACCTGGACAGCCTCGATCTTGACGAAGAACTCGCCCGACTCGAACAGCGAGAAATCCAGCCGACCACCGAGTTCGGCCGACATCGCGAAGACACGCTCAGTGCGCGCCGCGACAGCGCCGAAAACGACGAAGAACCCTGGACGCCCGACAGCCTGTTCAGCGAGCCGGCCGCCGACCGCGTGCAAGCGGTCAACGAGCTTGATGAACTCGATTCGCTCGACGATCTCGAAGCTCCAGACACAGCACAACCACTGAAAGAAACAGGCATACTCGCGCGCACCGAACCATCGCTCTCGCTGGAACCGGTGGACCTGGACGACGAAACGCAGCCGCCACAGCTGCGCCTGCATGACCCGCTGGACGCGCCTCTTCATCACGAACGCCTGTCGGCGACGGCAACCGCTGAAATTGACGACGACCTGCCCTCGATCGAGCCGCCGCGCAAACGCCGCGAACGCAACGAACCGGGCGTTCGCGCCGATGTATTGCAGGACCTGACCGATGATCCGCTGCAGCTGGACTGGCAAAAGCGTCGCTCACCATGGGGTCGTCGGTTCTTCTGGCTGCTGTTGATCCTGCTCGGCGCCGGCGGGCTGGTCGGCCAGTACGTTGCGTATCACTTCGACGAACTGGCCCGCCAGGACCAGTACCGCCCGTGGTTCCAGCAACTGTGCCCGCAAATCGGTTGTACCGTGCCATCCAAGGTCGACATCGCGAAAATCAAAAGCAGCAACCTGGTGGTGCGCAGCCATCCGGAATTCGCCGGCGCCCTGGTAGTCGATGCGATCATCTACAACCGCGCGCCCTTCTCCCAGCCGTTCCCGTTGCTGGAATTGCGCTTTGCCGATCTCAACGGCCATCTGATCGCCAGTCGTCGCTTCAAACCTGGCGAGTACCTCAACGGCGACCTCGAAGGCATGGTGGAAATGCCTCCGCAAACGCCGATCCATATCGCCCTGGACATTCTCGATCCAGGCGCCAAGGCGGTGAATTACAGCCTGAGCTTCCACTCGCCCGAGTGAAACGATTCACTGATCCGCAATTGACGACGGCTTTCTGACTTTGGCCGCCCGGACCAAACCGCTGGCGATAACAGAATAACTGTTCAGATTTTGTTCAATTCAGCCTTTATCCAGTCATCGAGAGCGGGTATCATGCCAACCCTTTTTCGAACTCTCATGATCCGGCCCCACAACAGGGAAGCCCTATGTCGGCGGTACGCATCGGTCCATACACATTACACAACGGCTTGATTCTCGCCCCCATGGCGGGTGTCACCGACCAACCCTTTCGTCAGCTGTGCAAACGATTGGGCGCGGGACTAGTAGTCTCGGAAATGGTCACCAGCGACATGAGTTTGTGGAACACCCGCAAGTCGCGGATGCGCATGATCCACGAAGGCGATCCCGAGCCACGCTCGGTACAGATCGCCGGTGGCGACGCGCAGATGCTGGCGGACGCGGCCCGGGCCAACGTCGAACTGGGCGCACAGATTATCGATATCAACATGGGCTGTCCGGCGAAGAAGGTCTGCAACAAGGCAGCCGGTTCCGCACTGTTGAAGGATGAAGCACTGGTAACCGAGATCCTGCAGGCTGTCGTGGCTGCGGTCGATGTGCCGGTTACCCTGAAGATCCGTACCGGCTGGGACCGGGACAACAAGAATGGACTGACGGTGGCAAAGATCGCCGAGCAGGCTGGCATTACGGCGTTGGCGGTCCATGGCCGCACCCGTGCCGACCTGTACACCGGTGAGGCCGAGTACGACACCATCGCCGCGATCAAGCAGGCGGTGTCGATGCCGGTCTTCGCCAACGGTGATATCGATTCGCCGGAGAAGGCCCGATACGTGCTCGACGCGACCGGTGCCGATGGACTGTTGGTTGGACGGGCTGCCCAGGGGCGGCCATGGATTTTTCGCGAGATCGACCATTTCCTGCGTACCGGCGAGAAGCTCCCGGCGCTGGAGCTGATCGAGGTGGAACGCATTCTGCTGGAGCATCTGGCTGCGCTGCACACCTTCTATGGGGACGTGATGGGCGTACGCATTGCTCGAAAGCATGTGGGCTGGTATCTCGCAACCTTGCCGGGCGCCAGGGAGTTTCGCGCCCACTTCAATCGTTTGGAAGATACGGAAGCACAATGCGCCAACGTTCAGGGCTTCTTCGCCGAACGTTACGAGAGCCTGACAGGGGACGGAGAGTGGGTGGCCGCATGACGATGATGACCGAGACTTTAGTGAGTGGAACTACACCCGTGAGCGACAACGTGAATTTGAAACAGCACCTCAATACCCCAAGCGAAGAAGGCCAGACCCTTCGCGGGAGTGTCGAGAAAGCGCTGCACAATTATTTCGCCCACCTTGAAGGCGCTGCCGTCACGGATGTGTACAACCTGGTGCTCTCCGAAGTCGAGGCCCCCCTGCTCGAGTGCGTAATGAACTACGTCAAGGGCAACCAGACCAAGGCCAGCGAGATGCTCGGACTGAACCGGGGCACGCTGCGCAAGAAACTCAAGCAGTACGATTTGCTGTAAGCATTCAATCAAACCAGAAAGGCGCCCGCGTAAAAACGGTCGCCTTTTTTGCTGACTCCTTTGCTTTTGATGGAAATTGAGATGACCGACCAGACTACCCGCCTGCCGATCCGCCGCGCCTTGATCAGCGTTTCCGACAAGACCGGGATCCTCGAATTCGCCAAAGAGCTCGAAGCCCTGGGCGTCGAGATCCTCTCCACCGGCGGAACGTTCAAGCTGCTGCAGGACAACGGTGTTGCCGCAGTGGAAGTCGCTGATTACACCGGTTTCGCAGAAATGATGGATGGCCGGGTGAAAACCCTGCACCCGAAAATCCATGGCGGGATCCTCGGTCGTCGCGGTATCGACGACGCCATCATGAATGAGCACGGCATCAAGCCGATCGACCTGGTAGCGGTCAACCTCTACCCGTTCGAAGCCACCATCAACAAGCCAGGCTGCGACCTGCCGACCGCGATCGAGAACATCGACATCGGCGGCCCGACCATGGTCCGTTCGGCAGCCAAGAACCACAAAGACGTGGCCATCGTGGTCAATGCCGGTGATTACGCCAACGTTCTGGAAAACCTCAAGGCCGGCGGCCTGACCTACGCTCAGCGTTTCGACCTGATGCTCAAGGCGTTCGAACACACCGCTGCCTACGACGGCATGATCGCCAACTACATGGGCACCGTGAACCAGGCCGCTGACACGCTCAGCACCGAAGGCCGCAGCGAATTCCCGCGCACCTTCAACAGCCAGTTCATCAAGGCTCAGGAGATGCGCTACGGCGAGAACCCGCACCAGAGCGCGGCGTTCTACGTGGAAGCCAAGCCTGCCGAAGTCGGCATCGCCACCGCGACCCAACTGCAAGGCAAGGAGCTGTCGTACAACAACGTGGCCGACACCGACGCCGCGCTGGAATGCGTGAAGAGCTTCGTCAAGCCGGCCTGCGTGATCGTCAAGCACGCCAACCCGTGCGGCGTGGCCGTGAGCCCGGATGCCGAGGGCGGTATCCGCAAGGCCTACGACCTGGCCTACGCCACCGATACCGAATCCGCATTCGGCGGCATCATTGCCTTCAACCGCGAACTGGACGCTGAAACCGCCAAGGCGATCGTCGAGCGTCAGTTTGTCGAAGTGATCATCGCCCCAAGCGTCAGCGAAGAAGCCCGCGCCATCGTGGCGGCCAAGGCCAACGTTCGCCTGCTGGCCTGCGGTGAGTGGTCGGCGGATCGCGCCGCCGCCTGGGACTACAAACGCGTCAACGGTGGCCTGCTGGTACAGAGCCGCGATATCGGCATGATCGGCGCCGATGACCTGAAAGTCGTGACCAAGCGCGCACCGACCGAACAGGAAATCCACGACCTGATCTTCGCCTGGAAAGTCGCCAAGTACGTGAAATCCAACGCCATCGTCTACGCCAAGAACCGCCAGACCATCGGTGTCGGTGCGGGCCAGATGAGCCGCGTGAACTCCGCACGCATTGCCGCGATCAAGGCTGAGCACGCCGGTTTGCAAGTACAGGGTGCGGTTATGGCTTCCGACGCGTTCTTCCCGTTCCGTGACGGCATCGACAACGCAGCCAAGGCCGGCATCACCGCGGTGATCCAGCCAGGCGGCTCGATGCGTGACAATGAAGTGATTGCAGCCGCAGACGAAGCCGGCATCGCGATGGTGTTCACCGGCATGCGCCACTTCCGTCACTGATACACCGATCATCTGTGGGAGCGAGCCTGCTCGCGAAGACGGCGGCACATTTAATATTGATGTGACTGATATACCGCTTTCGCGAGCAGGCTCGCTCCCACATAAGAGCACCCCAGCGGTGCTATCAAGAATTAGCGTCATCCGAGGTTTTTGAAATGAATGTTTTGATCATTGGCAGCGGTGGCCGTGAACACGCCCTGGCCTGGAAAGTGGCTCAGGATCCGCGCGTGCAGAAGGTGTTCGTGGCGCCCGGCAATGCCGGCACTGCCATTGAAGCCAAGTGCGAGAACGTCGCCATCGACGTGCTGGCCCTCGAGCAGTTGGCGGACTTCGCCGAGAAAAACGTTTCCCTGACCATCGTCGGCCCGGAAGTACCGCTGGTCGCTGGCGTCGTTGACCTGTTCCGCTCCCGGGGTCTGGATTGCTTCGGCCCGACTGCTGGCGCTGCTCAACTGGAAGGCTCGAAAGCGTTCACCAAGGATTTCCTGGCTCGCCACAAGATCCCGACCGCCGACTACCAGAACTTCACCGAGATCGAGCCAGCCCTGGCTTACCTGCGTGAAAAAGGTGCGCCGATCGTGATCAAGGCCGATGGCCTGGCCGCCGGCAAAGGCGTGATCGTCGCCATGACCCTGGCCGAAGCCGAAGACGCGGTGCGTGACATGCTGGCGGGCAATGCCTTCGGTGACGCCGGTTCGCGTGTGGTGATCGAAGAGTTCCTGGACGGCGAAGAAGCCAGCTTCATCGTCATGGTCGATGGCAAGAACGTTCTGCCGATGGCCACCAGCCAGGACCACAAACGTGTCGGCGACGGCGATACCGGCCCGAACACGGGTGGCATGGGGGCCTACTCTCCTGCTCCGGTAGTGACCAGTGACGTGCACAAGCGTGTCATGGACCTGGTGATCTGGCCGACGGTTCGCGGCATGGCCGAGGAAGGAAACGTCTACACTGGTTTCCTGTATGCAGGCTTGATGATTGACAAGGCTGGTAACCCAAAAGTTATCGAATTCAACTGCCGTTTCGGCGACCCTGAGACTCAACCGGTCATGCTGCGCTTGCAGTCGAGCCTGGTGCTGCTGGTCGAAGCAGCCCTGGCACAGGCGCTGGACAAGGTCGAGGCGCAATGGGATCCACGTCCGAGCGTCGGCATCGTACTGGCCGCGGGCGGCTATCCTGGTGACTACGCCAAGGGTGCGGCCATCAAGGGCCTGGATGCGGCAGCGGCACAGGAAGGCAAAGTCTTCCACGCCGGTACTGCATTGAAAGACGGGCAAGTGGTGACGGCCGGTGGTCGGGTGCTTTGCGCCACTGCCATGGGCGCCAGCGTCGATGCTGCTCAACAGCAGGCATACAAGCTGGCAGCCAGTATTGATTGGGAAGGCTGTTTCTATCGCAAGGACATCGGCTACCGTGCCATTGCCCGCGAACGTGGCGAAAATCAGGAATAAGCTACCCTTTCAGCCAGGCAAGGGCTTTAGGCTCTTGCCTGACTATTCCGACGCCGCGCATAGTTATACTCTGGCATCAACCTACGAAGGGATTTCGCCGTGCGCTGGCTCAGGATTGCCATAGGTTTCACTGTCACTCTGCTGACTTTGCTCTGCATGCTCCCGGCTCAGGCCGCGCAAGGCAGTGGCTGGGCGGTATTGCTCGACGAACAGGGCGATCTGCAACTGAGCGACATCCGCTCCCCCCGCTACACCAATCAATTCAGCCCTATCGAACTCGACCGCCTCACCGCAGCCGAACCCGACGGCGCGCTCTGGCTACGTTTTCGCCTTGCACCCGGCAACCATGAACAATTGCTGCGAGTGTTCGCGCCCGACCTGCAGCAACTCAATATGTATGTGCTGGACGGCGACAAGCTGATCGAGCAATCGAACACGGGCAACAAGCAGCCACAGGCTGACCGGCCACTGCCCAGCAGCGACTTCATGCTGCCGTTGCCGCAAAGCGAAAAACCCCTGGACGTTTACCTGCGACTGGTTTCCGAACACCAGTTGCGACCCTATGTAACCCTGCAAGCGGCGATCATTACCGCAGCCAGTCAAAACCAGACGCTGGTCTATGGTTTGCTGTTGGGCTGCATCGGCATGCTGATCCTGCACAACCTCATCCGTTACGCCTACACCCGCTCGCGCAGCAGCCTCTGGCTGGCGGCATGCGAAGCTTTGTTGATGCTCAGCCTGGTGCTGTTGTTGAATCTGGCGGGCACCTGGCTGCCAAACTGGCAAGCCGTGCAGACGCCCGGTGCTTACCTCGCCTTGTTACTGACAGCCCCCTGCGGCCTGATGTTCGCGTATCGTTTCTTCGCTCCCCTTGGCTCACACCCGCTGAACAAGCTGTTACTGGGTGACATCCTGCTCATCACGATCGGCGGTCTGTTGCTGCTGTTCGTCAACACGCTGCCGTTGAATATCATTACCTACGGTCTGGTCGCGCTGGCAGGCCTGAGCATGCTGTTCGTCAGCGCGTTTCACTGGCAGAAAGGTTATCGCCCGGCGCGGTTGTTCGTGGCAGCCATGGTGGTGTTCAACCTCGGTACGCTGATCATTCTCCCCGCCCTGCTGGGGCTGACCCTGATCGAACCCCATGGCCTGATCACCACGCTTCTGGCGTTCATCTGCATCAGTGGCCTGCTGATGAGCATTGCCTTGAGCGAGCGCCAGCGTCGGATCACTGAAGACCGCTTCAGCATCAGCCGCGATCTGGCGGCCAGCAACGCCGAGATCAACGCCAAGGCCGAATTCCTGGCAAAGATCAGCCACGAGATACGTACCCCGATGAATGGCGTGCTGGGCATGACCGAGTTGTTGCTGGGTACGCCACTCTCGGTCAAGCAACGTGACTATGTACAGACCATCCACAGCGCCGGCAACGAACTGCTCACGTTGATCAACGAAATCCTCGACATATCCAAACTCGAATCCGGGCAAATCGAACTCGACGATGTGCAGTTCGACCTCAACGCGCTGATCGAAGACTGCCTGAGTATCTTCCGCGCCAAGGCCGAACAACAGAACGTCGAGCTGATCAGCTTCATCCAGCCACAAGTACCGCGGGTCATCAGCGGTGACCCGACGCGGCTGCGCCAGACCCTGTTGAGCCTTCTTGAAAACGCCCTGAAGAAAACCGATGAAGGCGAAGTCCTGATCGTCGTCGCGCTCGACGAGCGCAGTGCCAAACCGCGTCTGCGAATCGCCGTGCAGGACAGTGGCGAACCCATGGACGCAGAAGAGCGCGATGCGCTGATGCATGCAGAACTGCACAGCAAAAACTTCCTTTCGACCAACCGGCTGGGCGGCAATCTGGGGCTGGTGATTGCCCGCCAGCTGATTCGCTTGATGCAGGGCGAGTTCGGCATCAAGAGTGGCAGCAACCAGGGCAGCACCCTGTGGCTGACCTTGCCGCTTGATCCTGATCGCCTCGAACACCCGACCTCCGACCTTGACGGCCCGCTGCAAGGCGCACGGGTATTGGTGGTGGATGACAATGACACCTGTCGCAAGGTTTTGGTGCAGCAGTGCAGCGCCTGGGGCCTGAACGTCAGCGCCGTTCCGTCCGGCAAGGAAGCGTTGGCACTGCTGCGCACCAAAGCGCATTTGCGCGACTATTTCGACGTGGTCCTGCTGGACCAGAACATGCCCGGCATGACCGGCATGCAGCTGGCCGCCAAGATCAAGGAAGACCCGAGCCTGAACCACGACATCCTGCTGATCATGCTCACCGGCATCAGCAATGCACCGAGCAAAATCATCGCACGCAACTCGGGGATCAAACGCATCCTCGCCAAACCGGTGGCCGGCTACACCCTCAAGACGACCCTGGCCGACGAGCTGACCCAACGCAACAAGGGGCTCGCGGTCATGCAGCAATTGCCATCCGGCACGCCCATGCCGATCAAGGTGCCCAGCGATTTCCGCATTCTTGTGGCCGAAGACAACAGCATCTCGACCAAAGTTATCCGCGGCATGCTGGGCAAACTCAACCTGCAACCGGATACCGCCAGCAATGGTGAAGAGGCCCTGCAGGCAATGAAGGCCCAGCGTTATGACCTGGTACTGATGGATTGCGAGATGCCGATCCTCGACGGTTTCTCGGCCACCCAGCAATTGCGCGCATGGGAAGTGGGCAACCAGCGGATCCGTACGCCGGTGGTGGCGTTGACCGCTCATATCCTCGCCGAGCATAAGGAGCGCGCGCGCCAGGCCGGCATGGACGGGCACATGGCCAAGCCGGTCGAACTCTCGCAGTTGCGTGAACTGATCGAACATTGGGTTGCCCAACGTGACCTGCAGACCCGCACGGCAACACCTACGTCCTGAGCCGACAGACCCCGCAACGCCTGATAGACTCCCCTCGACTTCCCTCGCCAGTGAGCCTGCACCATGCTCCATGTGTTGTTCAGTGTTTACCTGAAGATGCTGGTGCTCTACAGCCCATTCTTCGTGTTGTCCTGCTTCATCAGCCTGACCCGCGGTTACTCGCGCAAGGAACAACGTCGACTGGCCTGGAAAGTGGCGATCGCCACATTAGTCTCCAGCGTCTTGTTATACCTGTTCGGCCGGGTGATTTTCAGCGTCTTCGGCATCACCGTTGACGCGTTCCGAATTGGTGCCGGTAGCGTGCTGTTCATCTCGGCGCTGGGCATGGCTCAGGGCAAGTCGGCGGTGCAAACCGACAACGTGCAGCAGGACGTGACCATCGTTCCGCTGACCATCCCGCTGACGGTCGGCCCCGGCACCATCGGTGCCTTGTTAGTGATGGGCGTGAGCCAGCCGCATTGGGACGACAAGCTCATGGCCATTATCAGTATTGCCCTGGCCAGCTTTACTGTCGGCGTTGTGCTGTACCTGTCCAACCGCATCGAACGCATTCTCGGCGATCAAGGGCTGCAGATCGTCAGCCGGTTGATGGGGTTGTTCGTGTGCGCGTTGGCGGCGCAGATCATCTTTACCGGCGTCCGGGGTTATCTGGTGTCCTGACGGACCGGAATGCAACTGCAACAAAAAAGGCCTTGTCGGTTGAGACAAGGCCTTTTTTTGTTGCCCGGCAAATGATCAGCGCTTGAGCTTGCGCACGAGGAGCCTGTCGGAGTAAGTCTCGATTTTCTCGTGCACCCGCGCACGGTAATTATCAAAGACCTCGCGATTGAAGGCATAGACGCCACCATCCGGGATAATCAGCACCTCTTTGTCATACTCACTCCAGAAAAAGAAGTCCTGCTCAGTCACCGTGGTGCTGTAGCGCATGCCAAAAAGGCAGATGATCGTTTCACCCGATTCGAGGCGCTCGCAAGGCGCGCACTTGAGAATCCCCATACCGCCTCGCGCTACGTTACCGCGGAAAAACTCCCATGCGAATTCGTCCAGCTTCAAGGCTCTGTAGGTATCTACAACAATCTGCCTCAGTCGTTCAGAGCCCAGACGACCAATCATGGTAAGGCCGACGCTCAGCAATTGGCGAACATCCGACACCCGGAACGGTTCGGAGGGAACAATGGTTTTCAGAGTGAAACCGGCCTTCAACAATCGCCCCTGATAGTAATCGAACCAGACTTTCTTCGACACTTGCCCTGGGTACTTATCGTTTGCCGCCAGTTCGGCATATAACAGACAATCCTGTATATCCTGTTGGTCCCGCACGTTTACAGCTGAATCGAAAGATAACAGGCACCCCCCCACGACAACAGCATTTGAAAAAGCCGGCATTTATACACCTCACGCCACAAACTCCAACAATCGACAGACAACATCTAAAGCCCTCGCCGCGCGATCAGCCGACTAAGTTTTTGAATAACTCATCACCAAACTGATCAATATAATCGTAAACCTGTTGGCGCTTGCGATTAAAAGCACGCCTGTTAAACTTTCGAATACCGGCCGCTTGAAAAAGATGCACACCTTGAGTATTGAAAGTAAAGAACAAAAAATCACCGTCGTAGTGCGTACTGTAGACGTCCAACCCGCCCATGACCATCGCCATACCGCCATCTGGAGTAACGATGCAGGGAACCGCTTTAAAGCTGACGACCTGGCTGTTCTTGCTTCCCGAGTCGACAATTTTGAGGGCTGCCTTGTCGCCTTTGAGCTTTTCGAAACCACTGGTCACCAAACTCAACACATTACCGGACCCGGCACTGATGACAGTCTGCAGGACCTGAAGCAGCGCTTCATTCATGGTCAGCGTCAGCGTTTTTGAATCGTATTTTTTGCGAGTGTAGCTTTCGGTCACCCAGCCAATTGCGGTCAACGCTTCGTTATAGGCGTTGTAACGCTGTTCCTGGGAGCTGCCGGCGGGCAGTTTGCGCACGACGGCTTCAGCAAAGGCCTGGCTATCGAGTGCATCTTGCTTGTCATCCCCGGAAAGACGCTCGTCGAACACTACAAGGGATGGACCGACAACGGAGGCACTGTGCTCTTGCGTCGGGTGAGGAGGAGCAACATCAAGTGCTGCACTGAAACTTCTGGCACGCGGACGAGACGGAGTTTCAGCCAACTGGGCCTCAATCCGTTCAAAATAGGTGTCCTGTATTAATGAATCAAAGGGCAAGTCCGCCGAACCATTGGCAACTGGGTAATACATAGCAAAGCTCCTTAGTTAACAGTTCACCGCTCCATGCGGTAAACCAAACTAAAACATGCAAACCCAACTTTCAATTCAACCTTCAACAGCAACCAATACTATTAATTACCAAAAATCAGACACAACCAAAAACCTCTAAAAAAATTAGAGATGATCATTTTTTATAGATAAGCGCGGCCCCGGAGTGAGGCCGCCATGACTCAACTACCCGGCTTGTTGCCGTACCAGCGCGGGGTATATACCCATTCTCCGCCCTCGACACGAGGAAACACGCAGGTCGTGGAGGAGCCGATCAGCACCATGGTGCGCATATCGACTTGATCGGGAGTCAACTGCCCGAGCGTGGTAACGCGCAAGGTCTGGCCCGGACGACCAATGTCCCGCCCCAACACGACCGGTGTCTGAAGCTCGCGGTGACGGGCAACGATTTCAAGCGCCTGCCCAAGTTGCCATGGACGTGAACGCGAAATCGGATTGTAGAACGCCAGGGCCAGGTCGGCTTGAGCCGCCAGATCCAGTCGCTGCTCGATGATCGACCAGGGCTTGAGGTTGTCCGACAGCGACAGCACACAGAAGTCATGCCCCAACGGCGCACCGGCCTGGGCAGCCGTCGCCAGTGAAGCGGAGACCCCTGGCAGGATTTCCAGATCAACGTTGTGCCACGCCGCATCGGTGGACTCATGCAGTGCTTCGAGCACGGCAGCGGCCATGGCAAAAACCCCCGGATCACCAGAGGACACCACCACCACCGACCGCCCTTGCGCCGCCAGTTCGAAGGCATGGCGTGCACGCTGCATCTCTTCGCGGTTATCGGTGCAATGCAGAACCTGATCGTCGCGGAAGGGTCCGGCCATGCGCACGTAAGTTTCATACCCCAGCACATCATTGGCGCGAGCCAGTTCAGCCTTAACCGCCGGCACCATCAGCTCGGCAGCGCCCGGCCCCAGACCGATCACAGCCAGACGTCCCCGCGCCCGGCCGATCTGCAACGGGTCCAGCGGCTGTTCGGCGACCGCAATGGCAACGGTGCCGTCACCCCGTATGGATACAGGTTGCCCTACAGCATTGCGGGCCAGCTCAACAATATCCATTTCAGCATTGGCAAATCGCAATGGCACACCCAACTCTAGCGCTGCTTCACGCAGCGCCGGGCTGGCCATTTCGGTATCGACCGCCAACAGGCAAGCCAGCGATTGCACAGCGACACCGGCCTGATGCAACGCCACGCGAACCACGCTCGGCAAATCTGCAATGCCAGCACTGACCGCCACCAACACACTGCGTGGATAGATCAACAATTCGTTGGCCGCCGGCGTACGTTCGGCAGGACTGACATGAACCGCCAGCCGCGCCTGGGCATCCTCAGGTAATTGCGCTTGCGCCAGCCACGGTGCCGAGCCTTCGATGCGTACCGTTTCACCGGCCAGCAAATCGGAAACAAAACGCTTGCCCAGCTCCAGATCAGCCAACGCATAGCCGCTTGGCGGGTTGAGCAGGCAAGTGCCAAAACGCAATTCACCGCTGGTGGTAATGGCCGGCGCAACATCGAGATGTGCGGCGATCTCCCGCGCCATCACATTCACGCCGCCAAGCCCTCCGAGCAACGGCACCACCGCGCTGCCGTCTTCAGCCACGGCCAGCACTGGAGGCTCAACGCCTTTTTCCAGCAGCAGAGGCGCCAGTGTGCGGATCACGATACCGGCAGCGCACAGGGCGATGATCGGCGTATCCCGTTGATAAAGCTCGCGCAGAGTCGCGCCGAACTCGTGGTAGTCACGGTCCGCGCCATCAACGCGCTCGACCAGGCCATGGATCAGTGCACCGGGATAGCGCTTTTGAATATTGCGTGCGGTGGCGAGGCTGCCATTGCCGAGAATGACAATCGCCGGAACTGGACGAGTCATCAGCCTTGCCACCTTTCGCCGGGAACGATGATCAGCGAAAAATACGGCGAGGACATCGGCTCGACCTGATCCAGCGGCACGATTTTCTGGTTGGCCATGGTCGCGCGCTCGACGTAAAGCGCCCGCTCGGCCAACCCGAGTTCTTCCAGTACCTGGCGAACCTTGGGAAAGTTGCGTCCCAGTTTCATGATCACGGCGGCATCGGCATCGGCCAAGCGGCGCTTGAGTTCGTCATGGGGCAGTACGCCGGACAACACCGACAGGCTCTGATTGCGATACACCAGCGGCGCACCGAGTACCGAAGCACCACCGAGCATCGAGCAGACACCCGGCACCACTTGAGCCTGATAACGCTCGGCAAGCCGGTCGTGCAGGTACATGTAGGAACCGTAGAAGAACGGATCGCCTTCACAGATCACGGCGACATCGCGACCCGCGTCCAGATGCACGGCCAGCTGTTCGCCGGCGGCATCGTAGAAATCACTGATCACTTGCTCGTAGGACAGCGGCGCCGGCAATGCCTCGGTGGTGACCGGGTAAACCAGCGGCAGCAAGGTCTGTGCATCCTGCAGATGCGCCTCGATGATGCCAAAAGCATTACCCTTCTTTCCCTTGGCGACGAAGTACGCCACCACTGGCGACTCACGCAACAGGCGCAAGGCTTTGACAGTAATCAGTTCCGGATCACCCGGGCCGACGCCAAGGCCGATCAAACGTCCAGGTTGTTGCATCATTCGATCTCCGTGGCGAGGGCATTGACGGCGGCGGCGGCCATGGCGCTTCCGCCCAGGCGACCTTGCATGATGACGAAAGGCACGCCACGGCTGTCCGCCGCGAGCATCGCCTTGGATTCGGCGGCGCCGACAAAACCCACCGGGAAGCCGAGAATCAGCGCTGGCTTCGGTGCGCCGGCATCGAGCATTTCCAGCAAATAGAACAGAGCCGTCGGTGCATTGCCGATCACCACCACACTGCCTTCCAGATGCGGACGCCACAGTTCCAGCGCGGCGGCGGAACGGGTGTTGCCCAACTCGCGGGCAAGTGTAGGAACGCTCTCATCGCGCAGGGTGCAGATAACCCGGTTGTTCGCCGGCAAGCGTGCGCGGGTGATGCCTTCGGACACCATTCGCGCATCACACAGAATCGGCGCACCAGCCGCCAGCGCATCGCGCCCGGCCTTGCCCGCGCCTTCGGAAAACTGCAAGCCGTCGATGGCGTCGACCATGCCGCAGGCGTGAATCACCCGAACCGCGAGTTTTTCCAGATCGGCCGGGATTCGCCCGAGGTTGGCCTCGGCGCGAATGATCGCGAAGGAGTTGCGATAGATCTCCTGACCGTCGCGGATGTAATCAAGCATCAAGGGGGCTCCGTGAGCGGGCGTCGAGCAAGGCCGCGACCGCTTCAATAGTAAGGTTGCGTGCGTGCAGGGCGCCGAAACCGGGCTGCGCTGCATCGCGAAAATAGAGATCGTAGTGACCGGCTGAGACGGCCAGCAAGGTAATTGGCGCGATGTGCGCGGCAGCGCACGAACGCGGGCAACCCGATAAGTGCACATTCGGTGCATGACCGTTGCGTTGCATGAGCGCCGCCAGTTGCCGGGCATCGCCCTTGGTATCGGCCAGGCCTTTGCCGCATCCGGTCGAACCGGTGCAGGCAATCAGGTGTGCCAAGGCGTCATCAGCAGAACAACGCAAACCCGCCCTCTCAAGACGCTGGATAACGTCGCGAGCATCGTCGGCATGGACACCGGGCAACAACAGGCTTTGCCAGGGAGTAAATCGCAGGCTGCCGTCCCCCCTTTCACGGGCAAGCTGTGCAGCGCTTCCGAGCATGGCAGGGTCGAGGCGACCCAAGGGCGGCACGGCGCCAACGTAGACACGCTCAGCCTCGCGTTGCGGATGAGCGCCGATGTGCAGGGCAGTCGAGCGGATATCGTGTCGGCGACTCGAAGCAGGCATCAATGGCACCCGTTCGGCCAACGCCGCGAGAAACCTGTCGAGTGAGCATTCGCCGAGCAGGTGACGCATGCGTGTCTGATCCGGACGCGCCCATTCAAGAAACAGATCAAGCACTGCGACCACCAACCCGTGGCCATGTTCCAGCAGCACCGAGCCCACAGGCGGGTCCAGAGGGCATCCCGCCAGACCGAAGGCAAAAACCGTCTGGCCCTCTCCCTCCGTGGCGGACAGCCACAGATCATGGGGATGCTCAAGCATTGCCAGGCCTTCGCCGCCATCGAGTTGCACGGCAAACTTGGCACTGAGGTCGTGAAAGCGTTCGTCGCCCTGGAGCGTGGCCAGGATCTGCTCGGCCAATGGGCGCGTGTCGCACAGCATTTGCCGATCAATGCCGGCACCGGGGCTGAGCATCAGATTGCGCACATCGTCGCCAGCGGCGCTACTGGGTCCCAATCCGCTGGCCATGAGGCTGTCGATCAAGGCCCCATGCTCACGGCCAATGCCGCGAATTTGCAGATTGGCGCGGTTGGTCGCCTCGATCACTCCCCCGGCGAATCGCTCGGCAGCATTGGCCACCGCTTCGGCCTGAGCTGCGCTGATCGAACCGCCATTCAACTTGATCCGGCAAATACCGCCGTCCAGTGCCTGGACGATACGCAGCAACCCCGGGCAGGCCGAGGGGCGTAAGGCGGTGGACATCGGGCGTTCGTTCAAGGGCGGGACCGGGAATGTGGGAAAGGCGCTTCGCAAGCAAAGGCGCGGTATTATGCCTGCTTTGTTCGACGGCATGAAAAGCCTGCCCGTCGGAACAGCGTGTTTGAGGAATATAGATGTCGCCCTGGCTGACAGTAGTGGGAATCGGTGAAGACGGCTTCAAGGGCCTGGGCAAAAACGCCCGGCACGCTTTGTTGAACGCTTCGCGGATTATTGGTGCGCAACGGCAACTGGATTTGTTGCCGTCCTGCATCCGTGGTGAACGGCAATTGTGGCCCAGTCCTTTCTCCCTTGAACCGGTATTGGCGCGGCGTGGCGAACCTGTCTGTGTCCTCGGCAGTGGCGATCCGATGTTCTTCGGGGTGGGCGCCAGTCTCGCCCGACAACTGTCCGACGATGAAATGCTGATTCTGCCGGCCCCCTCTTCCTGCTCGCTCGCCGCCGCCCGAATGGGTTGGCCCTTGCAGGAGGTGGTCACCCTTTCTGTGGTGGCCCGCCCTATCGCCGCGCTCAACGCCCAGTTGTTCAGCGGCGTACGCTTGTTGGTGCTGAGCAACGACGGCGGCAGCCCCGCCGCCATTGCCGCGTTGTTGCGTGAGCGTGGTTTCGGCCCGAGCCGCATCACCGTACTGGAACATCTGGGCGGAGAAGCCGAGCGGCGTGTCGATGGCATCGCCAGCGACTGGGCCGATTGCGCCATTGCCGACTTGAACCTGATCGCCATCGACTGCATCGCTGAACCGAATACGCCACGCCTGTCACGCCTGGCCGGTCTGCCGGATTCGGCGTTCAAGCATGACGGCCAACTGACCAAGCGCGACGTACGCGCGATCACCCTCGCGCGCCTGGCCCCGGTGCCTGGCGAGCTGTTGTGGGACGTCGGCGCCGGCAGCGGCTCGATCGGCATCGAATGGATGCGCGCCCACCCGAGTTGCCGGGCGCTGGCCATCGAGGCCGATGACGGGCGACAACAGTTGATCGAGTACAACCGCGATGCCCTCGGCGTTCCCGGCCTGCAACTGATTCGCGGCCGCGCGCCGCAAGCCCTCGACGGACTCGAACGGCCGGACGCCATTTTCATCGGCGGTGGCGTCACCCGTGAAGGCGTACTGGACAGCTGCTGGGCTGCCCTCAAACCCGGTGGCCGGCTGATCGCCAACGCGGTCACCCTGCAAAGTGAAGTGACACTGATGGCATGGCGTGAACAGCACGGTGGAGAGCTGACGCGCATCCATATCGCCCAGGCGCAACCGCTGGGTGACTTCGATACCTGGCGCCAGGCATTGCCGATTACCTTGCTGGATCTGACGAAACCTTTCGATGCGTGACGAAACCGCCGAACAACCCGCGCCACTGCGTAGTGGCCTGACCACGGGCAGTTGCGCCACGGCAACCAGCCTCGCGGCGGCTCGCCTGTTGCTCGCGGGCACGGCAGCAGACGCGGTGGAAGTCATATTGCCCAAAGGCAAACAGGTGCAGATGCGCCTGGAGTTCTGTCGACTGACGGGCGACAGTGCCGAGGCCGGCACGATCAAGGATGCCGGCGACGACCCCGACGTCACCCACGGCGCGCTGCTCTATAGCCAGGTGCGACTGCGCACCGAGCCGGGTATCGGTTTCAATGCCGGTCGCGGGGTCGGCACCGTGACCCGCCCCGGGCTGGTGTTGGGCGTCGGCGAACCGGCGATCAACCCGGTGCCGCGCAAAATGATCACCGATCACCTGACCCGGCTCGCCGACGAGCTGGGCTATGGCGGCGGTTTCGATGTCACGGTCAATGTCGAAAACGGTGAGGCCCTGGCACTCAAAACCATGAACCCGCGCCTGGGGATTCTCGGCGGCCTGTCGATCCTCGGCACCAGCGGCATTGTCCGGCCGTTCTCCTGTGCGGCCTACATTGCCTCGATCCACCAGGGCATCGATGTGGCGAAAACCAACGGTTACCTGCACATCGCCGCCTGCACCGGCAACGCCAGCGAAGACACCATGCGCCGGGTCTACAACCTGCCGGAAATCGCCTTGATTGAAATGGGCGATTTCGTCGGCGCGGTACTCAAACATCTGCGCAAGGTGCCGGTGGATAAACTCAGTCTTTGTGGCGGCTTCGGCAAGATCAGCAAACTCGCCGCCGGGCACATGGACTTGCACAGTCGACACTCGAGCATCGACCTGCCGCAACTGGCCGATTGGGCCGCGGCAGTCGGCGCCGATACGGCGTTGCAGCAAGGCATCCGCGAGGCCAACACCAGTCAACAAGCCCTGGCCATGGCCAGCGCCGCCGGCATCGCCCTCGGTGACGCGGTGTGCCAGCACGCTTTGGACTTTGCCCGCAGTGTGGTGCCTTCGCAGGTTCAGGTCGAAGTGTTTGCCATCGATCGCCAGGGCGGGATCGTGGGCCATGCCGGAGCATTCCAATGAAACGCATTCTGTTGCTGGGCGGTGTGACCGAGGCCCTGGCCATCGCCCGCACCCTCGGCCCTGAACACATCTACAGCCTGGCCGGTATCGGTCGGGTGCCAACGGACCTGACCTGTCAGGTCCGCGTCGGCGGCTATGGCGGCGCCGAGGGCCTGGCGCAGTTCATCCGTGACCAACGGATCGACCTGCTGCTGGATGCCACGCACCCCTACGCGGCCCAAATCAGCCAGAACGCCGCCAGCGCTGCGCACCTGAACGGGATTGTGTGCTGGGCGCTGCGGCGTCCGGCGTGGCAACCACAGGCCGGGGACGACTGGCGCGAGGTCAACGATTGGGCCGAACTGATCGAGGCCCTGAAGCCCTTTCGGCGGCCATTGTTCACCCTGGGCCGCGAGCCCTTGCAACATCTCGACGAAATCCCTGCACATCAATTCTGGACCTTGCGCGCATTGGACGTGTACCCGGGCAACGAACGCTGCGAAGTCATCGGCGCGCGTGGACCGTTCCTTATCGAAGATGAACGTGAGTTGTTCGAACGCCGACAGATCGACGTACTGATCAGCAAGAACAGCGGCGGTACCGCGACTGAACCGAAGCTGGAAGTGGCGCGTGAGCGTGGGGTGCCGGTGTTGGTGTTGAAGCGGCCGGTGTTGCCGGGGGTTGAGCGGGAGTTTCTGACGCTTGGGGAAACACTTGTTGCGTTGGCGGACTTCGCTCAGTAAGGCAGGATCATTGGCTTGCATGAACAGTAACCTATTTGTTACCTTCAGGGCCGTCTGTGATCACACTCGAAGAATACTTGCAGGACAATGAAACAAGCCCCTTCGGACGCTGGTTTTCCACCTTGAATGTGCAGGCCGCGCTTAAAGTATCCAATGCGTTGATTCGACTGGAGTTCGGCAATACGTCCAACATCAAGTGGTTCGAAGGTCTGGGCGAGTACCGAATAAATTGGGGGCCCGGCTACAGAATCTATCTTGTTCAAGAGGGCAAACGCCTGATCATACTTTTCGGTGGAGGCGACAAGTCCACCCAAAAAGCCGACATCAAACAGGCCAAAATACTGATTGCCGAATTTCGAGCCCGAAAAAAAGCTGACCGCCCCCGGAGATAAAGTCATGGCGCTCACCCGAAGCTACAAACACACGATCGCCGAGCGTGCCCAGCGTGACCCTGAGTTCGCCCAGGCATTGTTGGATGAGGCTGCTACTCTGTTTCTTAACGGCGAACCTGAAATGGCCAGGATCATTTTGCGTGATCTCATCAACGCCACTGTCGGGTTCGAAGGACTGGCAAAGGAAACGGCGAAACCCAGTAAAAGTTTGCATCGAATGTTGTCTGCAAAAGGCAACCCAAGCATGGACAACCTGGCCGCGATCTTCGCCGTAATTCGCGCTACGCTTGGGGTGAATATGCAAGTTCATGCGGTACGTGCGCACTGAGAGCTTAAAATCCAGACAATTTTTACTGCGACACCACACCGCACGCCGCTTTTTTACTTATCGGCATTGATCAGGCTAAATAGCCGCGCCTGATCGCCCACCCAATGGATCTGTCCCATGTCCCGTCAACGGCTCGCAATTGCCTGGATAGCCTGCTTCGCAGTGCTGTTCAACCTGCTCGCCATGCCGATGACCGGAGCGATGGCGCAGTCGGCGAAGTCGCCCGCCGAGCAGTTGTTGTGGGGGAGTTTCTGTTCATCCAGCGGCACCAAGATGGTTGCGATATCGCTGGGCGGCATCGAGCAGAAAGCCCCGCAAAACGACGATCATTCCAATATGCAGCATTGCTGGTGCTGTTCAGGTTCCGCGCCGTTGGTGGCACTGCCCGGACATGTACCGCAGCTGTATTTCGCGCAGTTCGACGCCAATCGAAGCCTGCCCCCCGCCTCACTCAATACACCGACGCCGCGCCAGCAATGGCCGAGCCTCAACCCCCGCGCATCCCCTCTGGTGTGATTCTTTCTCGCAATTGACCTGCGTTTTGAATCGCTCTGGAGAACCATCATGCTGAACAAACTCATCGTTGTGGCTGCGTTGTTGCTGCCTGCCTGCTTTGCCAATGCCCACGAATACAAGGTCGGGGAGCTGGACATCGCTCATCCCTGGTCGCAGGAGTTACCGCCGAACGCGCCGAACGTCGCGGCCTATTTCGTGATTCACAACGAAGGCAAATCCGCCGACCGGCTGCTCAGTGTCGACTCGCCCATTGCCGGTGAAGCGCAACTGCACGAACACGTGATGCAAAACGACCTGATGAAAATGCAGCACGTGCCCAGCGTGGAAATCCCTGCCGGTGGCGAAGTCACGTTTGCGCCAATGGCTTACCACGTGATGCTGCTGAACCTTAAAGACCGTAGCCTGCTGAGCGACGGCAAGCGCTTCCCGCTGACCCTGAACTTCGAGAAATCCGGTGACGTGACGGTCGAAGTGACGGTGCAGAAGCAGGCGCCTGAAGGCACGCAAAAGCACGCGCACGTTCAGTAATCGGCCGAGCGAAAACGCCCATGCGCCCGTTCAGCGCCAGGTCATCCAGCCCCCGTCGTCAGTCATCGAGCCTGACACGCGGCAGCTGGGTCAGCCTGTTCGCCATGTTGATGATCTTTATCGGACCGCTGGTTTCCCAGTCGATGCCGATGGACGCGCGCGCGGCCATGAGCCTGTCGATGGACATGTCCATGGATATGTCGGCAATGGAGCACGCCGATCACGGCGCACAACCGAACGCCGAGCACTGCCCGCCGCAAGCCGGACATCACGCCATCTGGGAAAAATGCGGCTATTGCAGCCTGTTGTTCAATTGCCCGGCGCTCACCGGTGGCGTGTCATTCACCGCGTTCGACACACCGCCCGCCAGTACTTTCACTTCCCCTTCCCCGCACCTGGGCCATGCCCGACAAACCTTTTTCCCCGGTGCCCGAACCCGCGCCCCACCTATCGTCACGTAGACCCGCACCCCATAACTAAAAGATCCGAGCCACGCGGAGCACACGTGATGAAACAGCCCAAAGTGAATTTCTACAACCTGGCATGGCGCTGGCATTTCTATGCCGGATTGTTCGTTGCGCCATTCATGGTGATGCTGGCCCTGACCGGCACCATTTACCTGTTCAAGCCGCAACTCGACTCGCTGATGTACAGCAGCCTGCTCAACGTCCCGGCCGGTCATCACAGCATCCCGGCCGACGACCTGCTGCAGCGGGTAAAAGCGGCTTATCCCCAAGGACAGGTCACGCAATACCTGCCGCCGGTGAATGCCGAGCGCAGCGCTCAATTCGTGGTCGCGAATGCCGGCCAGGAGTTGAACGTGTTCGTCGACCCTTACCACGGCGACATCCTCGGCGAGCAAGACGCCAAGAAAAACCTGCAAGCGATCGCCCGGGCGATACACGGCGAACTGATGATCGGCACCGTGGGTGATCGACTGATAGAACTGGCCGCCGGTTGGGGCGTGGTGCTGGTGGTGTCCGGGGTGTTCCTGTGGTGGCCACGCGGCCAGGCCGCCGGCATTCTGTGGCCACGCCTGAACAGTCGTGGTCGGGTGTTGTGGCGCGACCTGCACGCGGTGACCGGATTCTGGGGCGCATCCCTGCTGCTGGTCATGCTGCTCAGCGGCATGACCTGGACCGGTTTCTGGGGCAAGCAATACGCCCAGGTGTGGAACGTGTTCCCGACGGCGATGTGGGATGACGTGCCGAAGTCCGATGTCGAAGCCCGCAGCCTCAACACCGCGACTCGCCAGACGGTGCCATGGGCCATGGAAAACACGCCGATGCCGATGTCCGGCGACCATGCCGAACACATGGCCCACGGTGGTGCGCAAGCCGGCCCGGCCGCGCCGACCATCAGCCTGCAGGACGTGCAAAACATCGCCACGCAGGGCAAGGTCGAGCCGGGGTACAGCATCACCTTGCCGACCACCGCGACCGGCGTGTTCACCATCGCGGTATTCGCCGATGACCCGCGCAACGACGCCACCCTGCATGTCGATCAGTACAGCGGCAAGGTGCTGGCCGACGTGCGCTATGAGCAATACGGTGCCGTCGCCCGCGCCACGGAAATCGGCGTGATGCTGCACGAAGGCAAGATGTTCGGCGTGGTCAATCAGATCGTCGTGCTGCTGATCTGCCTGATGATTCTGCTCAGCGCCGTCAGCGGCGTGGTGATCTGGTGGAAACGTCGCCCACAAGGCAAATTCGGCGTGCCGCCGTTGCGTCACGACCTGCCGAAATGGAAAACCGCGATGGTCATCATGTTTGCCCTGGCGGTGGCGTTCCCATTGGTGGGCGCTTCGCTGGTGGTGGTCTGGCTGCTCGACAAACTGCTGTTGTCGCGCTTCACCCGACAAACTGAAAGCGCCTCACCTTCATCATGAATCAGGCGAGATGCGCAGGATTGGAGGCGCTGGAAACTTCCCGCGCATTTCTGTCGTCCGGCTTTTCTCCTGACCTTCAGACCGCCTTCGCGAGCAGGCTCGATCCCACATTTGATCGCATTTCAATGTGGGAGCGAGCCTGCTCGCGAAGGCGGCATCCGTTACACCGAATACTTCAGAGTAAAAGCATGACCTCGCTGAACCTCACAAACCTCACCTGGTCCCCCCTGGGCCACGGTCACTGTCATCACCAGTTCCGGTTGCGTGATGCCTCGCTTCACGTGGCCGCCGGTGAGTTCGTCGGCTTGATCGGCCCCAACGGCAGCGGCAAGACCAGCCTGCTGCGTTGTGCGTGGCGCTTCAGCAAACCGGAAAGCGGCGAGATCAGGCTCGATCACCACAACGTCTGGCAACAGTCATCACGCTGGAGTGCGCAACGCATCGCCGTGGTATTGCAGGAGTTTCCCGATGCCTTCGGCCTGACCGTCGACGAAGTGGTCGCCATGGGCCGCACGCCGCACAAAGGCCTGTTCGATGGCGATACCCTGGAAGATCGAAACCTCGTAACCCGAGCCTTGGAATCGGTCGGCCTCAAGGGCTTCGAAGATCATGCCTTCTCCACCCTTTCCGGCGGAGAAAAGCAGCGCGTGATTCTTGCCCGCGCCCTGGCCCAGCAGCCGCAATTGCTGATCCTCGACGAACCGACCAACCACCTCGACCCGCGTTATCAACTTGAGCTGTTGCAGTTGGTCAAGCGCCTGAAGATCGGCACCCTGGCGAGCATCCACGACCTCAATCTCGCCGCAGCCTTCTGCGATCGACTGTACGTGATCAACCACGGTCGCATCGTCGCCAGCGGCACGCCGAAAGAAGTCCTGACCACCGAATTACTGCGCAACGTATTCGGCGTCGAAGCGCTGATCGATGAGCACCCCTTGCATGGCTACCCTCGAATTACCTGGATAACCCAACCATGACCTTGCGTCCCCTGCTGTACCTTTCCTTGCTGCTGGGCAGCGCCCAGGCGTTTGCCGAAGCCACCCACTACCCGCTGACGATTCAGAGTTGCAACCGCGCTGTGACCTTCCAGCAAGCACCCAAACATGCCGTCAGCCACGATATCAACATGACCCAGATGATGCTCGCCCTCGGCCTCAAACCGCAGATGGCCGGTTACAGCGGTGTGTCTGGCTGGAAGTCAGTGACGCCCGAGATGCACGGCATCCTCGACGGATTGCCTGAACTGGCGGCCAAGTATCCGTCGGTGGAAACCCTGCTCAATGCCAACGTCGATTTCTTCTTCGCCGGGTGGGATTACGGCATGCGCGTGGGCGGTGATCTCACGCCGCAAACCCTGCAACCATTGGGCATCAACGTCTACGAGCTGACCGAGTCCTGCGCCTTTGTAATGAAGCGTCCACCGGCGACGCTGGAAGACACGTACAACGACCTGCGCAACCTCGGGAAAATCTTCGACGTGCAGGATCGCGCCAATGCCGTGATCAGTCAGATGCAGGTGCAAGTCGCCGTGATTCGCAAAAACCTGCCCGCCGACAAGCCACGGGTGTTCCTGTACGACAGCGGCGAAGACCGGGCCATGACCTCGGGTCGCCTGGGCATGCCGCAAGCGCTGATCGACGCGGCCGGCGGACGCAACGTGCTCGATGATGTCGAGGCGAGCTGGACCCGGGTCAATTGGGAGAATGTGGTCGAGCGCAATCCGCAGGTGATCGTGATCGTCGATTACGGCGAAGTCACCGCCGATCAGAAGGTGCAGTTCTTGCTTGATAACAAGGCGCTGCAATCGGTGGATGCCATCAAGCATCGGCGCTTCATCGTCATCCCTTACGTGCAGGCCACGCCGGGCATCGACAACGTGCTCGCGGTCGCCACGTTGGCCAAGGGTTTCCACGGCGAATGATCAATCGTCGCTACGCCTTGTTGCTGATGGCCCTCGGCGCGCTGTTGCTGGTGTCGTGCGTGGTGTCGCTGGGTTTCGGCCCCGCGCGGGTGCCGGTGGACGTCGTGTGGCGAATTCTGCAGCACAAGCTGTTCGGTTTCGGCGTGCCCGACTGGAGCGCCGGGCAGGAGCACATCGTCTGGCTGATCCGCGTGCCGCGCATGCTGCTCGGTGCGTTGGTGGGTGCCGGGCTGGCGCTGATCGGCGCGGTGTTGCAAGCAGTGACGCGCAACCCGCTGGCTGATCCGCATTTGCTCGGGGTCACGTCCGGCGCCACCCTCGGCGCGGTGATCGTGGTGCTGCATGTGGGTGAAATTGTCGGCCTGTTGACCTTGCCCATCGCCGCCTTTATCGGTGCTCTATTGAGCATGTTGGTGGTGCTAATGATCGCCAGCCGCAACGGTCGGCTGGACAGTGATCGCCTGCTGCTGTGCGGCGTAGCGGTGTCGTTCGTGATGATGGCGATTGCCAACCTGCTGTTGTTTCTCGGCGATCACCGCGCCAGTTCCGCGGTGATGTTCTGGATGCTCGGCGGGCTCGGGCTGGCGCGCTGGGAACTGCTCGCCGTGCCGGCTGCCAGCGTGTTGTTCGGCCTGGTGTTGCTGCTGGGTATGGCGCGGTCGTTGAACGCCTTGATGGCGGGCGAGCAGACGGCGGTGACACTGGGGTTGAACGCCCGAACGGTACGATTGTGGGTGTTCGTGATCGCCTCGCTGATGACCGGGGTGCTGGTGTCCATCAGCGGCGCGATTGGTTTTGTCGGACTGATGGTGCCGCATATTGCGCGGCGCCTGGTTGGGGCCGAACACCGGCGGTTGCTGCCGGTGTGCGTGTTGCTTGGCAGCGTGTTTCTGGTTTGGGTCGACGTTGCCGCACGAACAATGATTGCCCCCGAAGACTTGCCCATCGGCGTCGCCACCGCAGCCATCGGCGGGCTATTCTTCATCGGCCTGATGCGCAACAGATGAGTGGCATCTGTCGCGCAATGGGTAGCCGGATAATCAGAGCTCGTCACGATGCCAGACAATCCCGAGACCCGGTGGCTGCTGCCGACGCTCGCGCCACTTGACGCCCATGCGACCTGATTGCTTCCAGTAGTAACCGGCAATCAGAACCCTGAAGTCCCCAAGATCGACAAGCCTGGAAATAAAGTCTTCCGAGGAAAGCTGAGCCTGCCATGCTCCGTTCTTGAACTCGACCGCTTTCATCGACAGCAAGTCTTTTTCTGCGCGTGTGTAGACGGGCGTGTATCGAAGCAACACACCGTGAGGGGTTGAGTAGTAATAGTCCTTGATCTCGAATCCTCTGTCCTTGAGGTACCGGGTATGTTCACGCACCATGGAAGGTGAAGCGAAATTGGCATAGACCTGTTCCATATCCGGGACGAGTGTCGTGTTGCCTGACAAGTACAACTGGTGGGTTGCCACAAGCGTGTAACCGTCGGGATAACGTGGGGACGGATTCTGGAGTGTCGTAAGCGGATCATTCGCCTTGCGGAAAATCCGGGTAACGGGACGTTCGACTCAGTAACGATGACGTTCGGCTAAGTACCGCGCTCTCAAAACCGCTATCGCCGTCCTCTGCGCTGCCCGCACGTTGCTGGATATAGCGGGCGGCATCATCGGCATGATGAAAGACCGGCCCCAGTGCCGGCACCGGGCGGGCTGCCCAACGTTCACTGTCGGACACATCCGCCAGGCGCGGCTGCCACTTCTCGTCGACTACCCCATGCCTTGACCAATAGGCACTGGTCACGATGACTTCGAGCTTTCCGGCCCTTGCCATGCGATGGATGTATGCCCGCTCGTCCAGCCTGCCTCTCCTATAGTCTTGATCATCCAGCCTTGCCCGATCCACTAATGAGAACTGGTTAGACCTCAATTCGACCTGGCCAAAAGCGTCGTAAAATTCGCCAGGCTCAAAGGCCGCCATGTCGAATCGCAGCAACGCGCCATCGGCGCAAGAGAAATAAACCGGCTTGTATCCTTGAGACGTATAGGCAGCCGTACACATCTGTTGCACAAGTATCGGCGAAGGAATGAACTGACGCGGGTCATCTTCCAGTACGCCTTCCGGGGCCGCTGCCGAGCGTAGGTAAAGGGCTTGCACGACAGACTTCTCAGGCAATGCACCGTCAGGGAATACACGATCGAGGGCCATCCTGGAATGCTGGTTCTCAACCGGAAGAGTGCCGGTAAAAACGCCGTCCCGAGCATTCCACAAAATGAAACCGAAGGTCGGGAGCGAAGTGTGGCGCGGGCCTTCATTCACATAGCGCGCCGCCGCGTCTTGTTGAATGAAGGCCGGGCTGCACGCGGGAGCCGCCAAAGCCTTGTCGTAGCCAGCCACCGAAGCTGGCAAGACGGCAGGAAAAGGAGCCCAGCGGGTCACCGGGCCGCTTGCTCCCCATAAACGACTGCCTGTGACGACGCGCAGATAACCTGCCTGCGCCAGGGAGTCGACCCAATCGCTAGGCTTCAAAGCACCACTGTGGATCTGCTGTTTGATTTTCTTGCCATCGAGATCGGCCGGCAATCGCTGGTTATCTGTCAGGATATTCGAGAGGTCGGCACGCAAACGGCTCAGTACACCCGCGTCATATCGAATCAATGAGCCATCAGGCCCGAACAGGAACTCACGCGTAATAAAATCCCTCCAGCACATAGCCGGCCGGCAGCTTCACCCGTCCATCGTCACCGCGAGGAAAAAACCGGACCGGATCCCATGACGCTTGACCGGCGGGACGGGCCTGGGTCGCGATGTACTCGTTGGCCCCGCGCTTTTTCAGCACCAAACCGGAAGTCAGGGTGCTTTTTTCCTTCAATGCTGCGAGAACCGCACGCTCGGCGCTGCTACAGATGCGAGTCATCAAAGGCCACTCTGTTATCACCCCCTTGGAAAAGGCTTTGCCTGGCTGCCAGTCCGGCGGGACTTTGCCGACGGAGCCCACCCAATCGGCATTGGACACAATGACTTTAAGCTCACCGATCGAAGCGACCTTTCTGATGACGTTCGCCACTCCGAATACACCGACAGGGTTATCACGCGGCGCACCGGCTTTAAGCCAGAGGTAATAGCTGAACTCCTCTTTCGTACCGCTGGGCGAATACTTCAACAGCACCCCGTCAGGACCCGACAGATAGGCGCTGCGAAAAAAACTGCGCTCCGAGACATCGGAAATGAAATCCATATCGGAGAAGAAATTGAGGAAATGCCTGAGAGTGACTTCATCCTGGCCGGGATTGGCCGCCCGGACTTTGTCGAGAGCCGGCGGATGCGAATGGACATTCGCGACGCAGGTATATCCTGCAGGATGCACATAGTTTCCGTTGGCATCGGTATCCAGAATGGTCCTGAAATCAAACGTGTTCACCTCGCCTTGCACAGGCCGGGTGGCTGCAAAATCGCCGTCCGGCAATTGCACGATCACACTTCCATATTCCCTGTCCGCATTGGCAGGGATCTGGCCATGGACCCAATAAGCGGCATCCTCCTCCGTCAGGAACCCCGGACTGAGCTTTGGAAAGCTGGTTTTGGAGGGTAGTACTGCGGCACGGACTTCCCGGCCTGACATGTCATTCATGATAAAAATCCTGCGAAAGAGTATCGGGATAACTACCGAATGAGTGTCGCCATGCGTGCGCCTTGATCAGCGATACATATCTATCGTTTGTGTATCCAGGCTTTTGGGGTGCTCACCCTCAGGTGCAGCACCATTTGCGCGCAGACAGGCGCACCCGACCAACCTCTCTGCCTGTTAATAGTGCAGCGCTGCTTGTGCCAGCCCATGTTTACCCTTCTGGACAAGGCATTCTCGTCGTTGGGCACAGCCCTTGCTAAAGACCCTTCAGTCGTCCGCATCTGCCAACCAGAAAAATTAAACGTTCATGGAGATCGCACAATGAAGCGTCGCAGTTTGATCAAGGCTTTCACACTCTCGGCAAGCATTGCCGCGATGGGCATGACCTGGACTGTCCAGGCGGCCGAGACCATCAAGGTTGGTATCCTGCATTCGTTGTCCGGCACCATGGCGATCTCCGAAACGTCGCTCAAGGACATGGCGTTGATGACCATCGATGAGATCAACGCCAAGGGTGGCGTGAACGGCAAGATGCTGGAGCCGGTGGTGGTCGACCCGGCGTCGAACTGGCCGCTGTTTGCGGAAAAAGGCCGGCAGTTGCTGACCCAGGACAAGGTGGCGGTCGTGTTCGGTTGCTGGACTTCCGTGTCGCGCAAATCGGTGTTGCCGGTGTTCGAAGAACTCAATGGCCTGCTGTTCTACCCGGTGCAGTACGAAGGCGAAGAGATGTCGCCGAATGTGTTCTACACCGGCGCCGCGCCGAACCAACAGGCGATTCCCGCCGTTGAATACCTGATGAGCGAAGAAGGCGGCAGCGCCAAGCGCTACTTCCTGCTCGGCACCGACTACGTCTACCCGCGCACCACCAATAAAATCCTGCGCTCGTTCCTGCACTCCAAAGGCGTGGCCGACAAGGACATCGAAGAGGTCTACACCCCGTTCGGCCACAGCGATTACCAGACCATCGTGGCCAACATCAAAAAATTCTCGGCCGGTGGCAAGACCGCTGTGATTTCCACGGTCAACGGCGACTCCAACGTGCCGTTCTATAAAGAGCTGGCCAACCAGGGGTTGAAAGCCACCGACGTTCCGGTGGTGGCCTTCTCGGTAGGTGAAGAAGAGCTACGCGGCATCGACACCAAGCCGCTGGTGGGCAACCTTGCGGCGTGGAACTATTTCGAGTCGGTCGAGAACCCGGCCAACCAGAAATTCGTCGCCGACTGGAAAGCCTATGCGAAGAAACACAACCTGCCTGGCGCCGATAAAGCGGTGACCAACGACCCGATGGAGGCCACCTACGTCGGCATCCACATGTGGGCGCAGGCGGCTGAAAAAGCCAAGTCCACCGACGTCGACAAAGTCCGCGAGGCCCTGGGCGGCCAGACCTTTGCCGCACCATCCGGCTACACCCTGACCATGGACAAGACCAACCACCACCTGCACAAGCCGGTGATGATCGGCGAGATCCAGGCCGATGGTCAGTTCAACGTGGTGTGGCAGACCGAAGGTCCGATCCGCGCCCAGCCGTGGAGCCCATTCATCCCGGGCAACGACAAGAAGCCTGAGTATGCGGTGAAGAGCAACTGAGCCACTGGATGCCGGACCTGACCGCACAACTCAGGCCCGACGATTTCCCCTGTGGGAGCGAGCCTGCTCGCGAAGAGGTCCTGACAGTCGACATTGAGGGTGAATGTCAGACCGCTTTCGCGAGCAGGCTCGCTCCCACAATGTCCGCGTCAAGGCGATTCTCTATGCCCACTGCCCTTTTCCGCTTCATTCTTGCCATTGCATTTCTTTTGCCGATGGCCTCGTTCGCCGGTGACGCCGACGACTTCGTCGCCGCCAATCCCGCGCAGCAAGCCAAACTGCTTGAAGCCTGGGCCGCGCAGCCCGATCCGGCGCGCATCGAGCTGATCAACGCCCTGCAACAAGGCGAGTTGACCGTCGATGGCCAGCCGAAAACCTTGCGCCTGAACAACCGCCTGCGGGGTCTGATCGATACCGCCCTGGCCAGCCACCAACTACTCGCCGCCGACGCGAAAATCCGTCTGGCCGCCGCGCAGCAATTGCAGAAAAGCGCCAAACCCGCGCAGCTCAAATTCCTCGATCAGCAACTGGCGGGTGAACAGGATGAAAGCGTCCACGCCGCCCTGAGCCTGGCCCTGGCCAACCTGCAACTGGTGGACGCCAATCCGGCGGTGCGTCTGGCCGCCGTGCGCCTGCTCGGTGAGACCGGCGACCCGCTGGCCCGCACCCGCCTGGAAAGCCTGCTGGATCCGGGCGTGGAAACTGACGCCAATGTGCGCACCGCCGCCGAGACCAGCCTCGCACAGGTCAAACGCAAACTGCTGATGGGCGAACTGCTCGGCCAGGCCTTCAGCGGCATGTCCCTCGGCTCGATCCTGCTGCTCGCGGCACTGGGCCTGGCGATCACCTTTGGCCTGCTCGGCGTGATCAACATGGCCCACGGCGAGATGCTGATGCTCGGCGCCTACTCGACTTACGTGGTGCAACTGATGTTCCAGCGTTACGCGCCGCAGGCCATCGAGTTCTATCCATTGATTGCACTGCCGGTGGCGTTTTTCGTCACCGCCGGGGTCGGCATGGCGCTGGAACGCACGGTGATTCGCCATCTCTACGGGCGTCCGTTGGAAACCCTGCTCGCCACCTGGGGCATCAGCCTGATGTTGATCCAGTTGGTGCGTTTGCTGTTCGGCGCGCAGAACGTCGAAGTGGCCAACCCCGCGTGGTTGTCGGGCGGGATTCAGGTGCTGCCGAATCTGGTGCTGCCGTACAACCGGATCGTCATCATCGCCTTTGCCTTGTTTGTCGTCGTCCTCACCTGGCTGTTGCTGAACAAGACTCGCCTGGGTCTGAACGTGCGAGCGGTCACCCAGAACCGCAACATGGCGGCCTGCTGTGGCGTGCCCACCGGGCGTGTCGACATGCTTGCCTTCGGCCTCGGTTCGGGCATCGCCGGTCTCGGTGGCGTGGCGCTGAGCCAGATCGGCAACGTCGGTCCGGACCTCGGCCAGAGCTACATCATCGACTCGTTCCTGGTGGTGGTGCTCGGTGGCGTCGGGCAATTGGCCGGTAGCGTATTCGCCGCCTTCGGCCTGGGGATCGCCAACAAAATTCTCGAACCGCAGATCGGTGCCGTGCTCGGCAAGATCCTCATCCTCGCGCTGATCATTCTGTTCATCCAGAAACGTCCGCAAGGCCTCTTCGCACTCAAAGGACGGGTGATCGACTGATGAACCAGCCCCTGCTCGTTACCGCGACACACAAAGCCGGCCCCAAAGCCACGATGGCCGTCGGTATTGTCGTCCTCGCTCTGCTGCTGACGTTGCCGTTACTGTCGTTGTTGCCGGCAGACAGCACGCTGCATGTGTCGGCTTACACGCTGACGCTGGTGGGCAAAATCCTTTGCTACGCCATCGTCGCCCTGGCGCTGGACCTGGTCTGGGGTTACGCCGGCCTGTTGTCCCTCGGCCATGGCCTGTTCTTCGCCCTCGGCGGTTATGCGATGGGCATGTACCTGATGCGCCAGGCCTCGGGTGATGGCTTGCCGGCGTTCATGACGTTCCTGTCGTGGACCGAATTGCCCTGGTACTGGACCGGCACCAGCAGCTTCCTCTGGGCCCTGTGCCTGGTGGTGTTGGCGCCGGGTCTGCTGGCGCTGGTGTTCGGCTTCTTCGCCTTCCGATCGCGGATCAAGGGCGTGTACTTCTCGATCATGACCCAGGCCCTGACCTTCGCCGGGATGCTGCTGTTTTTCCGCAACGAAACCGGGTTCGGCGGCAACAACGGCTTCACCAACTTCCGCACGATTCTCGGCTTTGGCATCACCGAACCGGGCACCCGCGCGGTGCTGTTTTTCGCCACAGTGTTGTTGCTGGTGGCGAGCCTGTTCATCGGTTGGCGGCTGGCGCGGAGCAAGTTTGGGCGGGTGTTGACCGCGCTGCGCGATGCGGAAAACCGCCTGATGTTCTGCGGTTACGACCCACGGGGTTTCAAGCTGTTCGTCTGGGTGTTGAGCGCGGTGTTGTGCGGCCTGGCCGGTGCGTTGTATGTGCCGCAAGTCGGCATCATCAACCCGAGTGAAATGTCGCCGACCAACTCCATCGAAGCCGCCGTGTGGGTCGCCCTCGGCGGTCGCGGAACCCTGATCGGCCCGTTGCTTGGCGCCGGCGTGGTCAACGGCATGAAGAGCTGGTTCACCGTGGCTTTTCCCGAATACTGGCTGTTCTTCCTGGGCGCGCTGTTCATCGTCGTGACCCTGTACCTGCCCAAAGGCGTGATCGGTCTGCTGAAGAAACGGCCTTATGAAAAGAGAGGTGAATAATGAGAGTCACTGCCATGGCTGAATTCATGCTCGAACCGGCCTTCTTCCCGCCGCTGGAACCGAACAAGGACGCCGGCAGCAGCCGCGATGCCATCGGCCTTGGACAGCGCGCCGGCAAAGGCCTGAACACCCGCCACGGCACCATCCTGACCCTGGAAGACATCAGCGTCAGCTTCGATGGTTTCAAGGCGCTGAATGATCTGAACCTGTACATCGGTGTCGGCGAACTGCGCTGCATCATCGGCCCCAACGGCGCGGGCAAGACCACGCTGATGGACGTGATCACCGGCAAGACCCGTCCGAGTCACGGCAAGGCCTGGTTCGGCGAAACCCTGGACCTGACGCACATGAGCGAAGTGCAGATCGCCCAGGCCGGTATCGGTCGCAAGTTCCAGAAACCGACGGTGTTCGAAGCCTTGAGTGTGTTCGAGAATCTGGAACTGGCGCAGAAAACCGACAAGTCGGTGTGGGCCAGCCTGCGGGCGCGGCTCAATGGCGAACAGAAGGATCGCATCGCCGAAGTGCTGGACACCATTCGCCTGACCGCGTCGGTCAATCGCCCGGCAGGCTTGTTGTCCCATGGGCAGAAGCAGTTCCTGGAAATCGGCATGTTGCTGATGCAGGACCCGCAACTGCTGCTGCTCGACGAGCCGGTGGCGGGTATGACCGACGCTGAAACCGAATTCACCGCCGAGCTGTTCAAGACCCTGGCCGGCAAGCATTCGCTGATGGTGGTGGAACACGACATGGGCTTCGTCGGCTCGATTGCCGACCACGTCACCGTGCTGCACCAAGGCAGCGTGCTGGCCGAAGGGTCGCTGGAGCAGGTGCAGGACAATGAGCGGGTGATCGAGGTTTATCTCGGTCGATAAATTTGCGAACACTTATCCAACTGTGGGAGCGAGCCTGCTCGCGAATGCGGTGGGTCAGACAACATTAATGGCGACTGACACCCCCTCTTCGCGAGCAGGCTCGCTCCCACAGGGGGCCGGGGGAGAGTTTGAGATGCTGCAAGTCGACAAGCTGCACCAGTACTACGGCGGTAGCCACATCCTGCGCGGCCTGACGTTCGACGTGAAGGTCGGAGAGATCACCTGCCTGCTCGGCCGCAACGGCGTGGGCAAGACCACCTTGCTCAAGTGCCTGATGGGCCTGCTGCCGGCATCGGGCGGCGCGGTGAACTGGGAAGGCAAATCCATCACCGCGTTCAAGCCACATCAACGGGTGCATGCCGGGATCGCCTACGTGCCTCAAGGTCGGGAAATCTTTGGCCGGCTGACCGTGGAAGAAAACCTGCTGATGGGCCTGTCGCGCTTCCCTGGCGCCGAGGCCCGGGAAGTCCCGGCCTTCATCTACGAACTGTTCCCGGTGCTGCTACAAATGAAACAGCGTCGTGGCGGTGATTTGTCCGGTGGCCAGCAACAGCAACTTGCGATCGGCCGCGCACTGGCCAGCCGTCCGCGCCTGCTGATCCTCGACGAACCCACCGAAGGCATTCAGCCGTCGGTGATCAAGGAAATCGGCGCGGTGATCAAGAAGCTCGCGGCCCGCGGTGACATGGCGATTTTGCTGGTGGAGCAGTTTTATGACTTCGCCGCCGAACTGGCCGATCAATACCTGGTGATGTCCCGGGGCGAGATCGTGCAACAGGGTCGCGGTGAAAATATGGAAGCCGAGGGTGTGCGTGGTCTAGTAACGATATAAGAGCACGATTTAATCTGTAGCAACCTAACGATAATTGGACATCATGAATTTACCTGCCGCCACTGCCCTGTTTACCCCAAGCTGGCACGCCGAGCTGGAGCTGGGTTACGCCCGTTTCGGTGATAGCACGCGCCCGGTACAGCGCCGTCATCTCGGCCCGTTGCGTGTGCAAAAGCATCTGTACGCTGAAGGTCCTGAAGTCTGCCAGCACATCATCGTCCACCCGCCGGGCGGGATCGCCGGGGGTGATCGCCTGGACATTTCGGCCAGCGTCGGCCGCGATGCCTGGGCGCAGATCACCAGCCCGGGTGCGGCCAAGTGGTATCGCGCCGCCGGCCCCGCCTGGCAGCAGCTGGACTTGAACGTAGCGGCCGGTGCGACACTGGAATGGCTGCCCCAGGAGACGATCATTTTCAGTGCTGCGCAGGCTGAACTCAGTACATCGATCGACCTTGAGGCTGATGCCCGGTTGTTCTACTGGGACGTGGTGGCCCTGGGTCGGCCGGCCAGCGGCGAACGCTTCGACCTCGGGCATTTCCAGGCGCAGCTGGATATCCGCCGCGATGGCCAGTTGCTCTGGCATGAGCGCCAGCGCATTGTCGGGGATGATGGCTTGCTGGATTCGCCGATTGGGCTGGACGGGCAACCGGTGTTTGCCACGCTGTTGGTGACTGGCGAGATTGATAGCGAACTGCTGGAGAAATGCCGTTCGCTGCCCAATGACGTGCGCGGGGATTTGACGCAATTGCCGGGACTGATTGTGGCCCGGTGCCTGGCCAGCGAAGCACTGTTGGCGCGGGGCTGGTTGATCGAGCTATGGAAGTTGCTCAGACCAGCACTGCTAGGCCGCGAAGCCGTCCCACCCAGAATATGGAACACCTGAAATGCAATCCATTGTGGGAGCGAGCCTGCTCGCGAAAGCGATTTCAATGCCGACATCTTTTCTGGCTGTGATGACCTCTTCGCGAGCAGGCTCGCTCCCACAGGAAACGCATTCATACATTCGAATACCTTTTAATCTGCCCAGATGGATTTCTACGATGGACCTGACCCCACGTGAAAAAGACAAGCTGCTGATCTTCACCGCCGGCCTCGTGGCCGAGCGGCGGCTGGCCCGCGGTGTGAGACTCAATTACCCCGAGGCCATTGCCTACATTTCCGCGGCGCTGCTCGAAGGCGCCCGCGATGGCCAGACCGTCGCGCAACTGATGCACTACGGCACCACGCTGCTGAGCCGCGAACAAGTGATGGAAGGCATTCCCGAAATGATCCCGGAGATCCAGGTCGAAGCGACCTTTCCCGACGGCACCAAACTGGTCACCGTCCATCAACCGATCGCCTGAGGTCCGCCATGACTTACACCATTCGCGATGCCGTGCATGCCGACCTGCCGGCAATCCGTGACATCTACAACGATGCCGTGCTCAACACCACGGCAATCTGGAACGAACAGGCTGTCGACCTCGGCAACCGCCAGGCCTGGTTCAGCGCGCGGCAGGCGCAAAGCTATCCGATCCTGGTCATCGTCAACGCTGACAACAACGTGCTGGGCTACGCTTCATTCGGCGACTGGCGCCCATTCGACGGTTTCCGTCACACCGTCGAGCATTCGGTCTACGTGCGCAGCGACCAGCGTGGCAATGGCCTGGGCCCGAAACTGATGGACGCCCTGATTGAACGCGCCAGGGACTGTGGCAAGCATGTGATGGTTGCCGCCATCGAAAGCGGCAATACCGCCTCGATTCGCCTGCATGAGCGTATCGGCTTCGTGATCACCGGGCAGATGCCTCAGGTGGGCACCAAGTTCGGACGCTGGCTGGACCTGACCTTTATGCAACTGACCCTTAATCCTGGCGCGCAACCACCGAGTGCCAGCAAGGAGTGATGCCCGATGAACCCCGCCCAACTGCGACGCGTCAATGTTGAAAGCTTTGCGCACTACCGTCAGGGATTGATTGATCTGTTGCTCGATGCAGTGGGTTATGGCGCCAGCGTCGGTTTCATGGCCAATCTTGATGCAACCCAGGCCCGTGCGTATTTCGATGAGGTTCAGGAGAACCTGAACAAGGGCCATGTGTTGTTGTGGGTGGTGGTCAAGGACGAACAAGTGCAGGCCAGCGTACAGCTGACCCTGTGCCAGAAAGCCAACGGCCTGAACCGCGCCGAGGTGCAGAAATTGCTGGTGCGCGAGCACGCGCGGCGGCGAGGTCTGGGCCAGCAGTTGATGACGGCTCTGGAACAGGCTGCCCTGCAACACAAGCGCGGCATGCTCTACCTCGATACCGAGGCCGGCTCCCCCGCCGAAGACTTCTACAAGGCGCTGGGCTACACCCGCGCCGGCGAAATCCCCGATTACGCCTGCGACCCGAGCGGGCGCTACAAGCCGACCGCCCTCTACTACAAGATTCTCCAAGGAGCCCACTGATGATTCCCGGTGAACACCAGATCCAGTCCGGCGACATCGAACTCAACGTTGGCCGACGCACCCTCAGTTTGAACGTGGCCAACAGTGGCGACCGACCAATCCAGGTCGGTTCGCACTATCACTTTTTCGAAACCAATGACGCCCTGACCTTCGACCGCGCCGCCAGCCGCGGCATGCGCCTGAACATCCCTGCCGGCACCGCCGTGCGCTTCGAGCCGGGGCAGAGTCGGGAGGTGGAACTGGTGGATCTGGCCGGGCATCGCCGGGTGTTCGGCTTTGCCGGGCGGATCATGGGTGATCTCTAAATTAATGCGTTGTCAGCACCGCCCCCTTCGCGAGCAGGCTCGCTCCCACATTTGATTGCGTCCCTTGTGGGAGCGAGCCTGCTCGCGAATGTGAGCGCAGCGAACGATTTCAAATTCAATTGAATCTCAAGGCGAACGAATGAAGATTTCCCGTCAGGCCTACGCCGACATGTACGGCCCCACCGTCGGTGACAAGGTCCGCCTGGCCGACACCGAGTTGTGGATCGAAGTCGAGAAGGACTTCACCACCTACGGCGAAGAAGTGAAGTTCGGCGGCGGCAAAGTCATCCGTGACGGCCAGGGCCAGAGTCAACTACTCGCCGCCGACGTCGTCGACACCCTGATCACCAACGCGCTGATCATCGACCACTGGGGCATCGTCAAGGCCGACGTCGGCCTCAAGGACGGGCGCATCGCTGCGATTGGCAAAGCCGGCAACCCGGACATCCAGCCCAGCGTCAACATCGCCATCGGCGCCAGCACCGAAGTCATCGCCGGTGAAGGCATGATCCTCACCGCCGGCGGCATCGACACCCACATTCACTTCATCTGCCCGCAGCAGATCGAAGAAGCGCTGATGAGCGGCGTCACCACCATGATCGGCGGCGGCACCGGACCCGCCACCGGCACCAACGCCACCACCTGCACGTCCGGTCCGTGGCACCTGGCGCGGATGCTCCAGGCGGCGGATGCCTTTCCGATGAACATCGGCCTGACCGGCAAGGGCAACGCCAGTCTGCCGGAGCCGCTGATCGAGCAGGTCAAGGCCGGCGCCATCGGCTTGAAGCTGCACGAAGACTGGGGCACCACCCCGGCGAGCATCGACAACTGCCTGAGCGTGGCCGATCAGTACGACGTACAGGTAGCGATCCACACCGACACCCTCAACGAGTCCGGCTTCGTCGAAACCACCCTCGCCGCCTTCAAGGGCCGCACCATCCACACCTACCACACCGAAGGTGCGGGCGGCGGTCACGCACCGGACATCATCAAGGCTTGCGGCTTCGCCAACGTGCTGCCGAGCTCGACCAACCCGACCCGGCCGTTCACCCGCAATACCATCGACGAACACCTCGACATGCTGATGGTCTGCCACCACCTGGACCCGAGCATTGCCGAGGATGTGGCCTTCGCCGAAAGCCGCATCCGTCGCGAGACAATTGCCGCCGAAGACATCCTCCACGACCTCGGCGCGTTTTCGATGATCAGCTCCGACAGCCAGGCCATGGGCCGGGTCGGCGAAGTCATCACCCGCACCTGGCAGACCGCCGACAAGATGAAAAAACAGCGCGGTCCACTACCGGGTGACGGCGCTGGCAACGACAACTTCCGCGCCAAACGCTACATCGCCAAATACACGATCAACCCGGCGATCACCCACGGCATCAGTCATGAAGTGGGGTCAGTGGAGGTGGGTAAATGGGCGGATCTGGTGCTATGGCGCCCGGCGTTTTTCGGGGTCAAGCCGACGCTGATTCTCAAGGGCGGTGCCATCGCGGCAAGCCTGATGGGTGATGCCAACGCCTCGATTCCGACACCGCAACCGGTGCACTACCGTCCGATGTTCGCCAGTTACGGCAGTTCGCTGCACGCCACCAGCCTGACGTTCATCAGCCAGGCGGCGCAGGAGGCCGGGTTACCGGAAGCCTTGGGTTTGAAAAAGAAAATCGCCGTGGTCAAGGGCTGTCGCGAGGTGCAAAAAACCGACCTGATCCACAACGATTACTTGCCCGAAATCGACGTCGATCCACAGACCTATCAGGTCAAGGCCGATGGCGTGTTGCTGTGGTGTGAACCGGCCGAAACGCTGCCGATGGCGCAGCGGTATTTCCTGTTCTGAGCCACCGCCCCTGCTTTTTTTGTGGGAGCGAGTCTGCTCGCGAAGGCCCCGGGAACGCCGCGCTTATTCTGCAAGCACGCGTTATCGTTAATGTCCTTCGCGAGCAGGCTCGCTCCCACAGGGGTTAGCCCAGCAGTTTTTCCGAAATGCGTTGCGGTGGTTTGAACCAGGGTTTGCGAGCGGATCGGGCGTGCAGGCTCTGCATCGAATCGACGGGATGACCGTTGGCATAGTCGATAATCGCGCGCCGCAACTCAGCACTTTGTCCCACCCCGGGCATGCCCAGCGACCGCCGCGCCTCATCGGGCAGTGCGTGCATAATGGAAGAGTAAAAATTATCGCCATGGCCGGGCACGCTGTTGAGGGTTTCTCCCCGGTCGTTAAAGGCCTGGTAGTACGAGCCTTTCTTGACCAGATACTTGCGGGTTTCAGCGGTCTCGCTGCCAATGCCATCGATCAAGGCACCTTCGGGGTGGCCGTCGCGAATCTCCAGCCGCACCTGATCAGACCAGCCTGGCAATTTCGCCAACGTATGCAGTGCCAGACGCTTGCTGTCCACCGAGGCCATGTTTTCCATGTGCAACCCTGCCAGGGCTTGGGTCAAGCGTCCTTGTTGCGCATACCAGCGGGCTTGCTCTTGCAGGTGCAGTGGGAAACGTTTGGTAGTCTGAAGACGGTTGATTTCCTCGGCCGAAGCCTGGCGCAAAACAGTCTGCGCCGCCGGCTCGCCCAGCCCCGGGCAAACCTGCTGCAGTTTCGCGACCCAAGGGTCTATGGGTTCGTTGCCCTTGTAGAGACTTTCGAAGATGGCCGGTTGGCGGGTTCGGGCGAAATCGGCGATCTGCTTTCGCAGCTCCCCAGGTCTGGCGTCCTTGACCCGCGCCGCTTCACCGCCCAGCAGGCGGGTGATCTCCGTTTCGTCGAGCGCCGCCAATATGCGCGAGGGCAATTCGCCGTTCAGGACTTCGGCTCGGGTCAGCTGTACAGGGGCCTTGTTTTTGGAACCCGGCAACAGGCGTTCTGAGCCATATTTGACCGGAGTGCCGAACGGTTCTGGCCCCTCGAATACTTCCAGGATCCGGCCCATTGGCCATCGCGGCAGCTCGGTTACCAATGGCAAGGAATACAGATAGCGGTCATCGATGGCGTGCCCGGTCTCGATCTGTTCGATGACCCGGAGAACGTCCAGGTCGGTTTTGAACAGGCGCAGAGCGTCCGTGAGTTCGGGTGGCGGCAAGGCGTTATCCAGGTGCATCTTGCGCAAGGCATTGTCGCTGACGCCACTGACGTCGGCGATCTGCCGTAATTGATCGTCGGAGAACGCTTCAACCACAGGTCCCATGCGCCGCATCAGTGTCAGGCGATCCCATGCCCGCGGGCGCTCCAGTGTATGGCGCCAGGCACCGGCAGCGTTGTGAGTCAGGACGGGCTGGTAGGCTTCCGGGTCGGTCGGATGCATGATCCGCCATTGTTTCGACGAAGCCTCATACGTTGTTTCATAAAGCTGGCCGCCGAGCCGGACATGGTCTGTTCCAGCGCCTCCGGAATCCGGTTCGCCAGTATTTGCTGCCCGAGTTCGCCAGCCTGGGCATACAGCTTGAAGCGGTTGAGCGTGTCGACCAGCATGGCGGGCGGGGCTTCGTGCTCGACATGCATCCTGCGCAGGGCATCTTCATGCACGCCGCTGACGGCCAGCACCTGCTCAAGGGTCTCATCGGATACCGTTTCCGTCATTGTCCCCAAGCGTCTTAACAAGCGGCGCTTGCCCCACCCCAGCGGCTGTTCTACTTCAGTTTTCCAGCTCCCGGCACCGTTATGTTCGACGACGGGTTGATACGCGCCTGGCCGGTCGGGGTGCTTGAGGCGATGCAGCCCTGTCTTCGGGTCTGTCGTCACCACGTAATGCCTGTCTTCGAGGCGCAATACGTCCTTGCCCTCATGTCGGTGAAGCCCACGTTCGTCGGGCTGCGACGTGGGCTCCAGGACCAGCGGATGCTCGTAAGGCGACAGATCGGGGTTCCAGAGTCGTTCTTTGCCATCGACCTCCACGGGCTTGAGGTTTTCCACGAAGGGCGACACAGCCACAGCGGTTTTGGGCAGCACATGCCCCGCGCCCATCAGGGCCAATTGTGCAAAGTTGATCAGCACACCGTTGATGTAGGACGCAGCCTCTTCCTTATCGCCCTTGCTCCAGTCCTCGATGCCTTCGGCCAGTTCCGCCAGCATCTGCGCAACCATGATGCCCAGCACCGCCTCGCCCACTCCGGGAACCAGCATCGCGGCGAAGCTGAACAGGTTCCAGCCGATGTCCAGGTAGCTGGCCAGGCGCTTCCAGCGGGCAGTCGAATTCTCATCGCCGGTGGGCACGGCAATGCAGCGTGCATCGCGGATCATCTTGTCTCGCCGCTCCTTGAACAGCTCGGCCCAGAGATTTGCGTCCCTGACATTGGTGATGGGTTCTGCGTTGGGGTTCTCGATCGCGGTTTCGCGCCACCATGGTCCCATGTCGAGTGGATTGCGCTGTTGCCAGGTCATGGTCTTGAGCCGCTCGTTGACCCGCGCAAAAAAATGGCCCTTGTCTTTCTGCTCCACGAAACGGCTGAAAAAGGCCTGGTAATCCGGGTCGCGCAGCTGGCTGATCAAGGTTTTCATGAACTCGGCCAGCGAGGCATATTCTCTTAGCGGATGGTCAGGATCATCCGGCACGTAGGCGATCAGCGGACCGCTCAACCGGCTTTGTTGATAGATGTCTTCCTTGCGCAGCATTTCGTCCGCGACACCACTGGGACCGTTGGCAAAGAAGGCCTGGATCAGCTTGTACTGGTCAAATTCGCGCCCTGGCAGGACCGGGATATGCTGCGACCAGCGTGTCCAGAATGTCAGGCTGCCGGGGGTCAGGGCATCGACGGCCTTCTTCACCGCCGAAGCTTCGCCTACAGCGCTGAACAACACGATGGATGTCAGGCGAAAGCCCATCAGCGACAACCGATGGCTGCGTAGTGGCGCGCCATGGAAGCGGATATTTTTCCTTTCTTCGACAACCTCGCTCAAACGGTCATAGGCGTGGGCAGAGATGTCGCCTTTCAGACGCGCGATCAACACCGATAACGTGAAGACGGCTTTTTCACGGGCCTGCGCGCGCTGGCGCAATTGCCATTTTGCAACGGTGTCCGTTGGGTCCAGCTTCGCCTTGATGTGTGTCTGGTATTGTCCACCGATGTCCAGCCTGCGACAGAGACTGGCGAACTTTTCCGGGGCTATTGCGTTAACGCGTTTAAGGTCTCCCTGTAACGTGTTGCGATAAACGCCGGAACCACTTCTGAAGGCGCCTTCTTGAGTTTCGGCTTCCTCGAAGTTATGCAAAGCGGCGGCGAGCAGCGAACTTTTCCGCAGGCGACTGACACCGGTGTCGATGCCAAAAACCATGTTATCCGGGACATAAAGATGCAGGGACAGGGTTTCGGGGTCTTCGTAGGCATTGAAGTTCGCTTGCAAGGTACTCGCCAGAAGCGGCTTGGCGAAGGCCTCGATATCGTGTTGCAGGCCGGCCAGCAGTTCATCGAGCTCGCCCTGCAAGCGCCAGCGTTCGTCAATTAACGTTTTCAAACGCTGTCGATCCGCGGCCGACGTCTTCAAGTACCAATCCGGCATTTCTGCAGACTGATTCAACATCGATTCAAGTAGCGCCGGTGGCGCATTTTTTATTGCATCGGGAATAACCCTCGTTACGCGTTGCTCGTGAACACTCTTTTCAGATTTAGAGGGGGCATTCGTCGAGTTGCTTCCTTGCAAGTCAGACATGATTCAGACCTTCAAATGAATAGTTAAGCCAATAGCCTATTCATGCGAAGCCAAGGAATGGATATACATCTGTACCACCCCTGAAACGGCTCATCGTGCATCCGCCCTGCGGCAGGTTTACACCCGGCCCAAAGGGGCTACTATTTCGACACACCTCGCCTCCACATGTCCCCGGGACTGCGCCCATGCGACTATCCGATTTCATCACGCAACACGCGGACCGCATCGTCGATGAGTGGGAGCAATTCGCCAAAACCATCACGCCCGCAGCCGAATTCCTGGATCGAGTGGCCTTGCGCGACCACGCCAAGGCTATTTTGCTGGCGGCCGCGCGCGACATGGCGAAGCCCCAGAGCGCCAGTGAGCAAATGGCCAAGGCCAGGGGGGAAGGCCCGGAGAAAACCCCGAGCCTCGATAAAGCCGGTGCCAGCCATGGCGAGTTGCGGCATACCGTGGGGTTCGATCTGGTACAGATGACCAGCGAATTCCGTCACCTGCGTGCCTGTGTGATTCGACTGTGGGTCGACAGCCTGGAATCACCGGACATGGCGTACTTCCAGGACATGATCCGGTTCAACGAAGCCATTGACGAAGCCCTCGCCGAATCCACCGCCGCCTATGCCGAACAGGTCAATCGTTCGCGGGATATCTTTCTGGCGATTCTTGGCCATGACCTGCGCGCGCCGTTGCAAGCGGTGAGCATGTCCACCGAATTGCTGATGCGCAAAACGTCGTTGGAAGGCGATGCGCTGACCTGCGCCAACAGCATCAAGCGCGGCACGCGGCACATGGCGGCGATGGTCAATGATTTGCTGGAACTGGTGCGCAGCCGCCTGGGCAAAAGCCTGCCGATAGACCCGGCGCCCACGGACCTGGCTGCCGTGGCGCAAGCGGCGATAGCCCAAGCCTGCGCAGGAAACCCGGAGTGCGATCCGACGTTAAAAGTAGCGGGGAATATGCAAGGCGTCTGGGATGCCGCGCGGCTGAGCCAGTTGCTGCAAAATCTTATCGGCAATGCATTGCAGCATGGCTCGACCAAAGGCGCTGTAACGGTGACGCTCAACGGTGAACCCGACGCCGTTCACCTCGCGGTACACAACTACGGCGAACCGATTGCCGAGAAGGACATCGGCACGATCTTCGATCCATTGGTGCGTAGCGCCGACGAAGAATTGGGCCACCCGTCCACCAGCCTCGGTCTGGGGTTGTTCATCGTCAAGGAAGTGGTGGATGCGCATGGCGGGACGGTTGAGGTCAGCTCAAGTGAAACAGACGGAACGCTGTTCACCGTAATGTTGCCGAGAAAGGTTTAGACCGTTGCAGTGAGGGAGCCTTTGTGGCGAGGGAGCTTGCTCCCGTTCGAGCGCGAAGCGGTCGCTGATCCAACATACATGTTTTTTTGACGAAGCCCGGTTACTGGGGGCTGCTTCGCAACCCAACGGGAGCAAGCTCCCTCGCCACAGGTTTTGTGTCAGTACCGAGAATTAATCCACCACCAACCGCCCCAACCGCTGCTTGAGCATCCGGTTCTCCGCCCGCAACTGCTGGACCTCTTCCAGCAGGTCCAGCGCCAGGGCGACGCCCTCCCAATCCAGTTCCAGGTCATGGCGCAGTTTGGCGGCACGTTTGGCCAGGGTCAGTTCGTAATCGGTGAAGCGCCAGTCCTTGGGCACGGCGCCCTGAGGTTCGAGGATGCCGTGCTCGACGATTTCGATCACGTAGACGTCCGACAGGTCGGTCGCCTCACAGAATTCCGCCAGGTCCAATTGAACGATCCGGGGGTTGCTCATGACGGGCTACTCCATGTCTGGGATCAGAAATTTTCTCTGGGGTCGAACGCGGCTTTTTTCGCCAGTTCCTGCCACAAGGCCTTGATGTCGTCGTCGGATTTCTTCGGCATGACGGCCTTCAGTTGCACGAACAGGTAGCCCCGCTCGCCCGACTTGTTCAACAAGCCGTGGCCCTTGGCGCGCATGCGCTGGCCGTTCTGGCTGCCGGCCGGGACCTTGAGGTTGATCTTGCCGGTCAGGGTCGGCACCGCGACTTCAGTGCCCAACGCCAGCTCCCACGGTGCCAGCGGCAGCGTGATGATCAGGTTCTCGCCTTCGACGTCGAATTTCGGGTGCGGCGCAAAACGAATCGTCAGGTACAGATCGCCGTTGGCACCACCACCCACGCCCGGTGCGCCCTGGTCCTTGAGGCGGATGCGCTCGCCGTCGGTCACGCCGGCGGGGATCTTCACGTTCAGGCTTTTAGGGGTGTTGCTGACGTGCTGGCCGGCCGCGTTGTATTGCGGTACCTGAAAGGTGACCTTCTTCGATTCGTTCGACAGGGTTTCTTCGAGGAAAACCCCCAGTTCCATTTCCACGTCTTGCCCTCGACGCCCGGTGCTGCGACGCGACTGTCCACCACCACCGAAACCGGGGCCACGATTACCGAAGATCGAACTGAAGAAGTCCGAGAAGTCGCCAGTGTCCTGGCCACCGCCGCCGAAACCGCCACGGCTCTGCCAGCCCGGTGGTCCCTGGAATGGCTGGCCATGCTGGCCGTAGCGGCGCAGGTCGTCGTATTCGGCGCGTTTGTCGGCGCTTTTCAGCGCTTCATAGGCTTCGGACGCGTCCTTGAACCTGGATTCGGCGTCCTTTTCCTTGCTGACGTCGGGGTGGTATTTGCGCGCCAGCTTGCGATAGGCGGCCTTGATCGCCTTGTCGTCCGCCGTCGGCTCCACACCGAGAATCTTGTAATAGTCTTTGAAGTCCATCGCGGGAATCACCATCCGTTATCGAAATCGCGCCACCTGCCACAGCATGCGCTTGATTGCAGCGCAGGGGTTGACCGATCTCAAGGTTGTGACCGGGCGGCGCATCAGAAGTTTATCGGCAGCGAGCGGGGCGACTTGTGCTCGCCTCGGGGCTGTCCGGTTGATGCAGGGTAGTTTGGGGGTGATGCCACTTCTTTCAAGCGTTGAACGGCAAGATTTAGCAGATAACCGGCCTTCGATTCTGTGCCGCACTGGCATACACTGCGCGGCCGTTTTTTAACCGGAACTCGAAAGACATGAAAAACGCATCTCCAGCCCGTGCCGTGGGTATCGACTTTGGCACATCCAACTCCACCGTCGGCTGGCTGCGCCCCGGCATGGAAACGCTGATCGCGCTGGAGGACGACAAGATCACCCTGCCCTCGGTGGTCTTCTTCAACCTGGAAGAACGCCGCCCGGTGTACGGCCGGCTGGCGCTGCACGAGTACCTGGAAGGCTACGAAGGCCGCCTGATGCGCTCGCTCAAGAGCCTGCTGGGTTCCAAGTTGATCAAGCACGACACCAGCGTCCTGGACACGGCGATGCCGTTCAAGGACCTGCTCGGGCTGTTTATCGGCCAACTCAAGAGCCGCGCCGAAGCCGCCGCCGGTCGGGAATTCGAAGAAGTGGTGCTGGGCCGCCCGGTGTTCTTTGTCGATGATGATCCAATGGCGGACAAGGAAGCCGAAGACACCCTGGTGGATGTGGCGCGCAAGATCGGCTTCAAGGAAGTCTCGTTCCAGTTCGAACCGATAGCGGCTGCTTTCGACTACGAGTCGACCATCGAGAAAGAAGAGCTGGTGCTGATCGTCGACATCGGCGGCGGTACGTCCGACTTCTCCCTGGTGCGCCTGTCGCCCGAGCGTCGGGGTGTGGATAACCGTCACGAAGACATCCTGGCCACTGGCGGTGTGCACATCGGCGGGACCGATTTCGACAAGCAACTGAGCCTGCAAGGCCTGATGCCGCTGTTCGGCTATGGCAGCCGGATGAAGAGTGGCGCCTACATGCCCACCAGCCACCACATGAACCTGGCGACCTGGCACACCATCAACTCGGTGTATTCGCAGAAGTCGCAACTGGCGTTGGGGAGCATGCGCTACGACATCGAAGACACCGGAGGCATCGACCGCCTGTTCAAGCTGATCGAACAGCGCGCCGGGCACTGGCTGGCCATGCTGACGGAAGAAACCAAGATCGAGTTGACCTATTGCGACAGCCGTCATGTGCCACTGGATCGCATCGAAGCCGGTTTGAGCGTGGAGCTGACCCGTGCGCTGTTCGAATCGGCCATCGACAATCTGCTGGAACGCGTGCGCAACAGCGTGAGCCAGTTGCTGGCCGATGCCAACGTGCAGGTCGGTCAGGTGGACACGGTTTTCTTCACGGGTGGTTCGAGCGGGATTCCGGCGCTGCGTAACAGCATCTCGGCCATGCTGCCGAATGCGCGGCATGTGGAAGGGAACATCTTTGGCAGCATTGGTAGTGGTTTGGCCATTGAAGCGGCGAAGCGCTACGGCTGAGGAGCAGCTGCGAGCTTCAAGCTGCAAGCTTCAAGTAAGGGCAAAGAGCAGACCGTGTCCGCTCCTGCTTTTACTTGCCGCTTGTAGCTTGTAGCTGCCTCTAGATCATCCCCACCTGCTTCAACTCGCTCTTCAGGTACGCATAGTAAATCGGCCCCGCCACCACTCCCGGCAGGCCGAACGCGGCTTCGAACACCAGCATCGCCAACAGCAACTCCCACGACTTGGCACTGATCTGCCCGCCGACGATGCGCGCGTTGAGAAAGTACTCCAACTTGTGGATCACGATCAGGTAACCCAGCGCCGCCACAGCCACCCAGATCGACAGCGACAGGCCGACGATGGTGATCAGGGTGTTCGACATCAAGTTGCCGATCACCGGCAACAGGCCGAGCAGGAAGGTCAGGACGATCAGGGTCTTGGTCAACGGCAGCTTGATGCCGAGCATCGGCAGCACAACGGCCAGGAAGATCCCGGTGAAGAAGGTGTTGAGCAGGGAAATCTTGATCTGCGCGAACACGATGTTGCGAAAGGCCTGGACCAGCAGGTGCAGACGATCGAACAACGCGGCGGCTAAAGGCTTGCGCTTGGTCAGGTCCGGCACGCGCTGCAAGGCAATGATCGCGCCGAGTACCATGCCGATCAACAGCGTCACAAACATGTGTGCCGCGTCCTTGCCTACCAGCTGCAAGTCACTGAGGTGTTTACTGATCCACTCGCCAATCGCCACACGAAACTCGGCGGCACTGGCCGGCAGGTAGGCGTCGATGAAGGGTGGCAGTTGCCCGCGAGCGCGGTCGACCACGCCCATGAACTTGTCGAGAGAAGCGCCGGGGTTTTCCGCCTCGTGCAGCAGAAAGCTGAAGGCACCGGCAAAGATCAGCGCCAGGACACTGACAATCAAAGTCCCTAACAATGCCACCGCGAGCCAGCGCGCGCGCCGACCTTCGATCAGCCGTTGCAACTGCGGGGTGAGCATGTTCACCAGCTCGAACACCAGCAACCCGGCCAACAGACTGGGCAACAACCGCAGTGGAATCACCAGCAGCAACCCGCCGAAAATGATGACCCAGCTGATGACCAGCAACACTTGACGCTGAGAAAACGTTGGCATACAGCCTCAAAACGAACGGCGTAAAAGGATTGGCAGTCTGCCAGCGATCCGGTGTCAGCACTAGAGATTGTGTGGGACGACCCTGGTCGGGGTTCCGATCAAGATTTGCAGCGCCCTTACCGGCCCCTTCGCGAGCAGGCTCGCTCCCACATTTGTCCTATGAACACACATCCACTGTGGGAGCGAGCCTGCTCGCGAAGAGGCCCTCTCAACCACCACAGAACCCCGATCAATGCCTATTTTTTCTTCAGGCACTCACTCATGAACGCCTTGCGCGCATCGCCCTTGAGGGCCTTGGTCGCCGCGTCGGCATTGCAGGTTTTCATTTTCTCTTGCTGCGGAGTCAGGGCTTTACCGGCATCGTTTGCTGCCGGTGCCGCCTTGAGGCAATTGCTCATGAAGGCCTTGCGCTCGTCGCCCTTGAGGCTTTTTGCGGTAGCGTCGGCGTTGCAGGTGGTCATCTTGTTCTGTTGTTCAGTGGCGGCAAAGCCCTGGGCGCAGAGCAGCAAACCGATCATCAACAAAGGGGCACGCAACATCTTCATGGAGTTTTCTCCTTGTTGCCGCACCGAGGGGAACGGCCTCGCAGTGCAGTGTAGTCAACAGCCGTTACACCTTCCTGCTCTCCAAATGGCTGCGTCGATACTGCTCCGGCGTGCATCCGGCCTGGCGCTGGAACATCGCAATGAACGCCGAGCCTGTGCTGTAGCCCATGTCGAAGGCGATTTCCTGAATGCTGCGATGGCTGTCCAGCGCTTCGAGGGCGGCGAGAAACCGCAGGCGCTGGCGCCACTCGCCGAAGCTCATGCCCAACTCTCGGACAAACTGCCGTGCCAGGGTGCGCTCGCTCACATGAATGTGCGCCGCCCAATCCGCCAATGGCCGGTTATCGCCAGGCTCTTTCTGCAGGGCTTCGAGAATGCCAAGCAAACCGGTACTGCTGGCGTAGGGGAGGTAGCACTCATGCACGGGGGCCTGTTGCAGCTGATCCACCAACACCTGGGCCAGGCGCTGGTCCGCGTCGCGCTCGGGAATTTTCACATCACGGGCGGCGAAATCCTTGAGGATGGCCTTGAGTATGTCGCTGATGGCCAGGGTGCAGGCTTGCGATGGCAGATCACGGCAAAGGACCGGCGCGAGGCAGACCGCGCGATAGTTGATCGGCTGGTTGCTGTAGAAGCTGTGCTCGGTCTCGGGTGGCACCCACACGGCGTATTGCGGCGGTGACATGAAGCGGCTGCCACCGATCTCCATGTGGAGCACACCATAGGCCGAATATTCCAGGGTGCCCCACGGATGCCGGTGCGCTGAAGCGAAGCGGTGCGCATCAAAATCGGCGTAGCGGAAGTAAACCGGGGCCGGCAGTTCGCTGAAATCCAGCAGGTCGATGTGTTGACTGGTCATGCTGTCCGGAATCAAGGGTGGGTTGTCTGGATCGAAGTATAGGCTTGTATCCGGACAGAGGATAATTGGCCCTCATTAACGTTCTGGTTTTCCCCGATGCAATACGCTTATCCCCTGCTGGCCATTTTTATCTGGGCCGGCAACACCGTGATCACGAAAATGTCTGCCGGGGCGATCTTCCCCGCGGAGATCGGTTTTTACCGCTGGCTGCTCGCCGGACTGCTGTTCACACCCTTCATGCTCAAACCGGTGATCGCCCACTGGCCGGCAATCCGACCGCACCTGGGCAAGATTTTCATTCTCGGCGTGCTGGGCATGGCGGTCTATCAGAGCCTGGCGTACTTCGCCGCGGCCCTGACCACGGCCACCAACATGGGCATCATTCTGTCCCTGATGCCGCTGATGTCGCTGGCCATGGCGATCATCAGCCTCGGCCAGCGCCTGACCGCCGGCGCACTGGCGGGTGCAGTCCTGTCGTTCGCCGGAGTCTTGGTGGTGGTCTCCTCCGGCAGCCTCGACGTGCTGTTGGAGCACGGGGTAAACCTGGGTGACGCGATGATGCTGGTCGCCACGCTGGCCTATGCGGTGTACAGCACACTGCTGAAGAAATGGCAGCTGAAATTACCGCCGCTGGTTTTATTGTATTTGCAGGTACTGGTGGCGGTGGTGGTGCTGTTTCCGTTATTCCTCGCTTCACCGAAGACCGGCCTGACCCTGCAGAACATGCCGCTGGTGCTGTACGCCTGCTTGCTGGCTTCGATGCTGGCGCCGCTGGCGTGGATGCAGGCCGTGGTGCGTCTGGGGCCGAGCCGGACCACGCTGTTTTTCAATTTGCTGCCGGTGATGACTGCCTTGATTGCGGCGCTGGTGTTGCATGAGCAATTGGCGATGTATCACCTGGTGGGCGGAATGTTGACCTTGGGTGGGGTGATTCTTTCCGAGCGCTGGACCACGGTATTAGGGCGGGCATAACCGTTGTGGCGAGGGAGCTTGCTCCCGTTCGGCGGCGCAGCCGCCGCAAAATCAAACGCTGCGATGTGTCAGAGGAAGTCGAGTGACAGGATTTGGGGCTGCTACGCAGCCCAGCGGGAGCAAGCTCCCTCGCCACAGGCGGTCTAAAGCCCTGCCGCTTCAAGCCTCGCCGCATGTTCGACAAACAGCCTCACCGGCTCGGCCCCCTTTCCCACCAACCCCAACGACTGATTGACGATGTCGAAGTGGTCCAGCGGGTAATCATCGCCAATCACCGTCCCCAGATGCGAGCTGTAGCGTCCGACCATCCCGTCGCAATGCCCGGCTTCGCGCACAAAGGTCCTGGCGAACAGCCGGCAACTGCGGTTGGTGCCATCGAGCAGGTTGAGTCCGCGATTGGTCTTGCCCGGCTGCAAAATGCCAGACCAGGAGTAATAACGCACGCCATTGACCTCTTCCGCCCCCTGCCCGCCCCAGGTCTCGGGCAGCCCTTGTGGATAACGCTGATTGAACAGCGCCACGCCTTCGGTGGTGAGTGAGTGGTGGGACGCGTGGATATCCACAGGCAGTTTCGGTCCGCGATACCCGGTTTCCAGCAGGCTCATCAACGCGCCGATCAGACGCAGCAAAGAACTCAGCAGCCGGCCACGGACACTGTCATGTGGATAATGTTTGTGCAGGTAGTCGGCGAGTTCCGAACCATGATTCGGCCCCGCCACCGACGTCACCGACGCGACCTGGTCGGGTCGCTTGGCGGCAGCATACCGAGCCGTCAGCGAACCCTGGCTATGGCCTATCAAATTGACCTTCTCGGCCCCGGTTTCGCGCAAAATCTCTTCTATCCGCGCCAGCAACTGCTCACCGCGCACCTCGTTGGAGTTGAGCGGCGAGACCTGCACCGCAAACACCACTGCACCGCCCTGGCGCAGCGCGGAAATGATCCCGTACCAGTACGGATACAGCAGCAAGCGCACAAATCCGAGCATTCCCGGGACCAGCACCAACGGATAGCGCGGGGCGAAACCTTGCGACATGGGCGAACATCCTTGTGATCGAGGGTTGTAAGTGAGCGTTGAAGCAAGGCGGGATGCAAGACATCCGCCAAGCTAAGCCAGCGAACATGACAACTCGACGACCAGTTTAAGACATCCACCCTACTTCAACCCCACTACCCCCGCCACGATCAGCCCGACCGAGAGCAACTTGACCGCGCTCAGGCTTTCACCCAGCAACGCAAACCCGAGAAATACCGTGCCCAACGAACCGATGGCAGTCCAGATCGGGTAGGCGATGCTCACCGGCAACTCGCGCATGGCCAGTGTCAGGAAGTACACCCCGCCCACTGCGGCCACCACGGTGATCAGCGACGGCCACAGGCGGGTGAAGCCCTCGGCGTACTTCATGCCCATGGCGAAGGTGACTTCGAACCCGGCGGCGATCAGCAAGAACAGCCAGGCCATCTAGAACTCCCTGGCCAGCGCCAGCAAACGCTGTTCGGCCTCGGCGGCGGAAACCTCGAAGGTGCGTGCCTCGGACTCTTCGCCCTCGGCGGCGACCACTGTGACATCGGTGATACCAATAAAACCCAATGCCGTTCGCAACAAGGGATCGGCGTGATTCATGGCTTCCAGCTCGCCACCCGGACCAAAACCGAAGCCGCCGCGACTGGTGATGATCAGTGCTTTTTTGCCCCGCACTAGCGGTTCGTATTGGGCGATACCGTTGTCGAGCGTGTGATTGAAGGTCAACCCAAGCCGCACGATCTGATCGATCCAGGCCTTCAAGCCGCTGGGGACGCTGAAGTTGTGCATCGGCGTGGAAATCACCAGCAAGTCATGGTCCAGCAACTCGCCGACCAGTTCATCGCTGAACGCCAGGTCGGCCTGCATCGACAATGGCCGGGCATCGGGTTCAGGGTAGAACGCGGCCGCCACGAAGGCTTCATTGACTGGCGGAATCAGCGCCCGCCCGACTTCGCGGCGGGTCAGCTGTGCGTGGGGATTACGCGCCTGCCAGGCTGACAAAAACACTTCGGACAAACGTCGGGAGTGCGAGCGCTCACCACGTGGACTGGCATGAATGGCAAGAATTTTACTCATCTGAATCTCCTCGGAGCTAAACTAAAACTGCTTGTGGCTTGCAGCTTGAAGCTCGCAGCTGCCCCTATTCAACTGAACAAAAATCAGTCTGGATGAATCCATTTCATCCATGGAGCATTCAATGTTTGCCTCGCTACCGCTGACCGCCCTGCGCGCCTTCGAATCCGCTTCACGCCTGCTGAGCTTCAAGGCTGCCGCCGAAGAACTGTCGGTGACCCCGACGGCGGTGTCCCATCAAATACGCTCGCTGGAGACGTGGCTCGGCGTGCCGTTGTTTGAACGCTTGCCACGTCAGGTACGCCTGACCGACTGCGGCGAACGGCTGTTCCACAGCCTGCATGGCGCTTTTCTGGAAGTGGCGCAAAGCGTCGACACCCTGCGCCCGCAACGCAGCGGCACGAACCTGACGATCTCCACCACCGCCGCCTTCGCCGCCCTGTGGCTGGTGCCTCGCCTGGGGCGCTTTTACGCCCGCCATCCAAACATCAGCCTGCGTCTCGATACCCATTGCGAAGTCATCGATCTGCATCAGGACGCCAGCGTCGATCTGGTGGTGCGCTACAGCCTCGATGACTATCCGAACCTGTATGGATTGTGCCTGTTCGACGAATCCTTCGGCGTCTATGGCTCACCAGAACAAGTGAGCCTGGCCACCACTCGCACGCCAACGCTGATCAGCGTGCACTGGCACAACTCCAAGCTCTATGCCCACGGCTGGGAGGCCTGGTGCGCACAGGCTGGCGAGACCTGGCTGACCGGCCAGCCCGCCGTGCGTGAATACGATGAAGAGCATTACGCCCTGCAAGCAGCGATCGCCGGGCAAGGTCTGGTGCTGGCGAGCAACATTCTGGTATCCGAAAACGTTGCCAGCGGTGTGCTGGTGCCTTATCGGGGCGATGTGCAGGTGGATGGCGCCGGATACAGCGCACTCTGTGTACCGGGGCGTGAGCGACATCCTCCGGTTCGAGCGTTTTTTGCGTGGTTGCGAGAAGAAGCACTTGGCTCGGGACAGGCCGTGCGTTGAGCTTCAAAGATAAGTCACTCGACATTTAGATATAAAAGATTGAGCACCTCTCCATTAAAAACACAACCCGAAAACCTGATAGATAGAAAACAACTCAACATCTAACACTTCACCTATATTTAAAGTCACAAACCTTAAATGGACTTTTTATCGGAGAAAATTAATCTAAAACCGTAACCAACCGGTTGCTTACACAATCAAGTAAAGGACTACTCACATGTTTTTGGAACAACGACTCGAATTTGTCGACTCCCTTCCATCGTTACCACTGATCACAATGCCACGGGCATTCTCCGGCACGTCTGGAGACCAGCCCGCATACGATATAAACAAACCAAACGCCAGCGCATTGCCTGGCACAATCGATGTGTTTATGCCTGGTGTTTCGCAACAACTGATGGAGGATGTCAACATCTGCAAACTAATAATGCAAAGGGACGCAGATAGATTATATCCGAATGACACCCAGTTATTTGAATGGTACAAACACTATGTTACTGGCTTGAGCAAGCTGGGCTGGATCATTCAAGCCAAGGACATTCAAGAGACCACTATCCGAAGAGTTGGACTGACGATGGATCAGGTTGCCCTGGAAATTGCCAAGGGGTTGATTGGTGCAAATAGTGCTCAAATCCTCGCAAACGTCGGCAAACAGGCAGTAGAGGCGGCACAAAAAAATCCTCGAGCCATCGATATTTTTAATCGAAATTCCAAGCTTGGAAAACAAGCCAAGTTCGACATCGCTCCCGTTTGGGTTGATGGTAACGGACAAGCGAACATGGTCCTTAACTGCATATCCCTCGACGCAAGGGAAAGCACCCGTGGCGTCCTGTTCTGGAAATCCACAAGGCAATCCACCACCATCAAGACCGGGGCCGTGCGGACATACCTGGACAACCGCGTGTTCTCTGGCATTCGCGAACTGCTGTATAGGAAATTCAGCAAGCAAGCTGAAGATTTTATTGAGGGGCTAAACTTCTAAGTCAACACAAACTGCAAACTAATACACTTAAACACCAAACCAGAGTCCCAGCCATCATGGACACATCCCCGTTTGATATTTACCTGATAAGAGGCAATATAACTATTTTCTGTGGTACCCACACCGAAGACTTTAAAAAAGACATTTTGCATTCCAGCCTGTTGGGCGACCTCGCTTCAGGGTCGAAACACTCACACTGCGAACTTTCGTGGTCCGAATATGTATCCACGGTCAACAAATTAGGCTGGATCACGAAGAGCCGAGAGTTGAAGCGTTGCGAATTCTCCGCGAAAAGCCTGTTACAGGCAGTGGAAACATGTGCAGAGGTTTCCCTGACAAAAGACGAAAAACAAGCATTACTCAATGCCTTTTTGCAGCTAAGTAAACCGCCCACCCAATCGCCTGTTATCAACATAATTCTGGATAAACTTCGAACCAATACATTTGATCCAGGCGTAAAAATCAAAGCCATCGCTTCAAAACAGACACCGGTAGCCACTTCTACCCGGTTAACCATTGTTCGCAACAATGCCAGCATCATTAGCCTGCGGATTGCATTTCAAGCAAATGATGGAATCAACGCTGATGTTCTGAACCAGCCTGTCCTCAGCTCCATCAAGGATGGAAAATCCAACATGTGGTTATTGGTGAGTTCGCTGGATGCGCGTGAGTACGACAAAATCAGAGCCGCTGTCATAAAAAAAATCGGCAATCACATCAACACAGATGTGCTGCACGTTCCAACACCTACCCTTGCTGGCTGAGAATCTGCCGCAATTTATGCTTGATCGCTCTCGGACTTGTTCTGCGGCAGTGATCAAGCATTTTCAACCCACCTCAGTTTCTCACCGTCTTAGGCGCCTTGCCCGCTTTCATCTGCTCCAGCAACGGCGCGCACTGATTCGGCTCGCCGCCGCTCGGCGCCACCAGTGCCAGCAACCCTGCCGCGGGTGCCGCGATCACCCCCAGCGCCACCATCCCGGCGCCGCGCAACATCAAGGGTACGGCTTTTACCCCGGCATCGGGCTTGATGAACTTGCCCCGCACGTAAAGCGGTGAACGCAATGAAATCAAACGCCAACCCTTGGATTCCGGGGTAATGGTCAGGTCCAGTTGCTCGGTCGCCATGTTCGCCGTGCCATCGACATAGACAATGGCGTTTTCGGTGTCGAAGACGAACAGCCGCGTGGTTGCCAGACCGCTCTTGATGTCGAAGTCGGCCGCTGCGCAGTTGATCTTCACTTCCTTGTCGCCAAAGATCCTGCCCACTACGTAGTTGCCGACGTTCAACCCGGCCAGCTCCATCAACTCGCGACTGATCGCCCCATCGTTGATCAGCATTTTCAGATTGCCATTGGCGCTGCCCAGCAATTTGGCCACCGAATTGCCGCGCCCGGTGATGTCGGCATCACCATTAAGCTCGCCGAAACTGGTTTTCATCGGCTCGAAGGTCGGGAACAACTGCTTGAGCTTGAAACCGCGCGCGGTGAGCTTTGCGTTGCCTTCCAGGGGGTCAGTGCGACCGTTCAGGCGAATTTGCGCGTCCAGCTTGCCCCCCGCCACGCCGAATCGCAGCGGTTCGAGGCTAAGCACGCCATCCGTGAGCACCAAGTGTGTATAGAGGTCGTTGAACGGCAGTTTTTCACTGTGGACGATGCGTTTGCCGGTGAACTCGACATCGGCGTCCATATCGCGCCAGCGCTCGGTCTTGAACGCTTCGACCGGCAGCACCTTGTCCGCCGGCTGCTTGCTCTCTGCGCCACGGGTCTTTTGCTTGGCATTGGAGTCGGCGCCGATCAGCGGCGCCAGATCGGTAAACAGCAATTGATTGGAAAGCAGTGAACCACTGAGCTTCGGTCGCGGCTGGCTGGCGACATAACTCAAGTTGCCATGGATATCGCTGGCGCCGATCTTGCCGTTGAACGCTTCATAGCGGAAGACTGCGCCCCCCGGCTCATGTAACCGGGCTATCAGGTGACCGTCGGTGGCGTACGGCGGCGTATCCGGCAGGGTCACGCCGGTCAGCGGGTAGAGATCGCCCAGGCTGTTGCCGGCCAGCTTCAGGCGCAAGTCCAGGGCACCCAGGTTCATCGGGTCCGTCAGGGTACCCGCCAGTTCGACGCTGGTGTCGGCGATCTTCACCTGGGCCTGCAGCGGAAACGGCCGCGCCGCGTCCTGCAGGGCCAACAGACCTCCGACTTTGCCCTGCCCCGCGAGTTTCTGACCGTGATACTGACCTTTGACCTTCAGGGCAAAGGCGTAGTCCTGCGGTGATGCGCCTTTCTCCCGAGCGGCTTTCGCGGTCTTGTCGCCGACAATCTCGCTGAACGGAACCGGTTTGCCCAGCGGGTCGATCAACACGTCGAGCTGGGTCTTGAGGCTTTGGTCGTCGAGGGTGACATGGCCTTTGTCGAAACCGATTGCACCGATATCCATCACCCAGGGTGATGGTTCGGCGTTCGGGTCTTTCGGATCGAACTTGAAAATCCAGTTGGCGCGGCCGTCGGCCAGGCGTTGCAGTTCGGCATTGGGTTCTGTGAGGTCGATACGCGGAATCACCACACGCTGTGCCAGCAAGGCCAGGGGTGAGATGCGCAGCTCGACGCGTTTGAGGCTGGCCATCTGTGGCGCCTTCGACCAGTCCGGATTGCCCAGGCTCAAATCTTCGGCCACCACGTGCGGCCACGGTACCCAGGCTCGCCAGCCGCCCTCATCAAGCTCGCGGCGCCAGACCACCGCCAGGTTGCCGTTGATAGCGAATGGACGGTGCAACTCTTCAGAAACTTTGGCATTGAGCGACGGTTTGATCCGGTTCCAATCAAAGAACACGATGATCAGTACCAGCACCGCCAGCAGCACAACCAGGCTGGTGAAGGTCCAGGCGAGAGTTTTACGAGTGCGCGTCATTGCACAGGGCTCCTGATACGACTGAGCGCCCGGACTGCGACGCACATGAAAAACGCTGGGCCAGAACCGGCCCGCTATGGAATCTACGACTGGAAAACCGCGCGCAGGTTTAATCGAAAAACCGATATTGCCGCAATCAACCACTCGATTGTCGCCCTTCCTTCCTACCCTGCGTTACCGCACCCGCACTTTTGCGTGGCGCAAGTGAGTCGAAAATACCCACCTCGGTGCACCGCAAAGCCACGGTTTACAAGGCCTGCAGAGAACAATCAATTCCGTTGATTATTAACATTGCGTTTATGAACTTTTATATCGACTTATCGAGAGTAGCATTGCCTTCGTACCCAATTTATCGCCCTCCCACGGAGCACCCGATCATGAAACGCCAGTTACTGCTCAGCCTTACTCTCTCTATGTTGGCCAGCACTGCTTTCGCACTGCCGGCCGCTGACCAGGCTACTCCGCAAGTCAAAGACAGCCACTCGGTATTCAGCCAAACCGTCGCCGCCGATGGTTCCGACCGTACTCCAGGCCAAACCCTTGCCGAAGGTGGTAACGATCGCCTGAAAGAAAAAGGCCTGATCACCGAAGATGGCTACGATCAAACCCCACAAGGTCAAACTGTTGCCGAAGACGGCTACGACCAGACCCCACAAGGTCAGACTGTTGCTGAAGACGGCTACGACCAGACGCCTCAGGGTCAAACCGTTGCCGCTGACGGCTCGGACCGCACCCCAGGTCAAACCCTCGCCGAAGGTGGTGGTGACCGCGTGATCGAACGCAACAGCACCATGAGCTAACCCCATGGTGGCCCTGAAAAAAAGCCCAATCACCGGATTGGGCTTTTGATTTTCTGGCTCCTCGCTTTATAGACGCCATACCTCCCCCACTGGAACGCCGTATCCCCGTTCGACGCCGGCAAAGCTGATTTGCTAGAGTGCGCCGCTCTCCTTCTTCAGAAAACACCCCTGCAATGCTGCCCCGCGCCGAACAGAAGCAACAAACCCGCAACGCCCTGATGGACGCTGCCCGCCACTTGATGGAAGGTGGCCGAGGATTCGGCAGCCTGAGCCTGCGCGAAGTGGCGAAAACCGCCGGGATTGTCCCGACCGGTTTCTACCGGCATTTCGCCGATATGGATGAGTTGGGCCTGGTGCTGGTCAGCGAGGTCGGCCAGACCTTCCGTGAAACCATCCGTTTGGTGCGGCACAACGAATTTGTCATGGGCGGCATCATCGATGCGTCGGTGCGGATTTTTCTCGATGTGGTCAGTGCCAACCGTTCGCAATTTCTGTTTCTTGCCCGCGAGCAGTACGGCGGTTCGCTCCCGGTGCGTCTGGCCATCGGCCGTTTGCGCGAAGATATCAGCTCGGACCTGGCTGCCGACCTGTCGCTGATGCCAAAGCTGCAACACCTGGACATCGCCGACCTGAGCGTGATGGCGGACCTGATCGTTAAAAGCGTGTTCGCCACCTTGCCGGACATCATCGATCCGCCAGCCGAGGCATTGCCTGAACATCTGACGCCTCAGGCGAAGATTACCCAGCAGTTGCGGTTTATCTTTATCGGCCTCAAGCACTGGCAAGGTCTCGGCAGCACTGAGTAACCCGCCTCTCCTCCTGGCTGCACACAATTCCCTGCTCGCGAAAGCGGTCGTCCACTCACCATCAAGGTAACCGACCTGCCCCATTCGCGAGCAGGCTCGCTCCCACAGAAAAGCCAAACCGCCTCACGCTGGTGCAATACAAAATCCTTTTGCACCGACATCACTCAAACCCACGCCCTACCAAGCCTCGACCTACGCGTCCCTCAGGCATTTCCTACACACCACCCCGGTTGGCAAGCCCCTTGCTCTAGCCTGAGCATTGTCCATTGCTGGAAGCTTTCCGATGCTGGTGATTCATCGCAGAATCGACCCTCAACCCGTCTGGGCCGCCGAGTTGCACCTGACGTTCGAAGCCCGGAGCAAAAGCCGTTTGCGCTGTTTCAGTGCCGAAGGTGAAGACGTCGGCTTGTTTTTGGAGCGCGGTCAATCGCCACTGTATGACGGCGAATGCCTGCAAGCCGAAGACGGGCGCATCGTCCGCGTTTGCGCCCGCCCGGAACAGCTGCTGCACGTCACCTGCGCCAACGCTTTCGAATTGACCCGAGCCGCCTATCACCTGGGCAATCGCCACGTTGCCTTGCAGGTTGGCGACGGCTGGCTGCGCCTGCTCGATGATTACGTACTCAAGGCCATGCTCGAACAACTTGGCGCCACTGCCGAAAGCATCGAAGCGCCATTCCAGCCGGAGCACGGCGCCTATGGCGGCGGCCACCATCATTCGCGCCATGGCGATGAAGACTTCAACTACCCGCCCAAACTGCACCAATTCGGCGTGCGCCCATGAACCCCGCCTGGGCGCTGCTGCGTCTGGCCAGTCCGCAATTGCCGATCGGCGGCTACAGCTATTCGCAGGGTCTGGAAATGGCGGTGGAGAACGGTCGGGTGCACGATCCGGACAGCGCGCGGCGCTGGATCAGCGATCAGTTGCTGCTCAATCTCGCCCGCTTCGAAGCCCCGCTGCTGCTTGCCCATTGCATGGCCGCTTTCGAGGAAAACTGGAGCGGACTGCTACAACGCTGCGAAGAACACCGCGCCAGCCGGGAAACCCGTGAGTTGCATCAGGAGAGCCGGCAGATGGGCTATTCCCTGCAACAACTGCTCTACGGTTTACCGGAGTTGGACGCAACGGCACGCGCCTTTCTTGCACAACGCCCCGAACCGCACTTGGCCCTGGGTTGGGCACTGGCCGCCCGCGCCTGGCAGATCAGTCCACAGGACGCACTCGCCGCGTGGCTCTGGAGCTGGCTGGAAAACCAGTTGGCGGTATTGATGAAAACCCTGCCACTGGGCCAACAAGCTGCCCAGCGCCTGACCAGCGAATTGCTCCCGTTGTTGCAGCAAGCTCAGCAGAACGCCACCACCATCAACACCGAACACTATGGCAGCGCCGCTTTCGGCCTGTCCCTGGCGTGTATGGCCCACGAGCGCCAGTACAGCCGTCTGTTTCGTTCCTAGGCCCCTTGTTTTGGCCGCTCTATTCTGGAGAACCACATGAACACACAACCCCTGCGCGTCGGCATCGGCGGTCCGGTCGGCTCCGGTAAAACCGCCCTGACCCTGGCCCTGTGCCTGGCCCTGCGCGATCGCTACAACCTGGCCGTCGTGACCAACGATATCTACACCCGCGAAGACGCCGATTTTCTGGTGCGCAACCAGGCTCTGGCGCCAGAGCGGATCATTGGCGTGGAAACCGGCGGCTGCCCGCACACGGCGATCCGCGAAGACGCCTCGATCAACCTCGAAGCCGTGGATCAGCTGAACCGCCGTTTTCCCGGCCTGGATCTGATTCTGGTGGAGTCCGGTGGCGACAACCTGTCGGCGACCTTCAGCCCTGAACTGTCGGACCTGACCATCTATGTGATCGACGTTTCGGCCGGCGACAAGCTGCCACGCAAGGGCGGACCGGGGATCTGCAAGTCCGATTTGCTGGTGATCAACAAAATCGACCTGGCGCCGCTGGTAGGCGCGTCGCTGACCCTGATGGACAGCGACACCACGCGCATGCGCAACGGCAAGCCGTTCGTCTTCAGCAACCAGAAAACCGGTCAGGGCCTGGAAGAAATCATCGCCTTCATTGAACGCCAGGGCCTGCTGACCGCGGCCTGAACCCCTTATTCACAAGGAAGCTTATCCATGACACTGAAACGTATCCTGGGCGCCCTGGCCCTTCTGTTGACCCCGGCTATCGCCTTCGCCCACCCGGGTCATGGCGACAATGGATTGATCGCCGGCATCAGCCATCCGATCGGCGGCCTCGACCACTTGCTGGCGATGCTCGCCGTCGGTCTGTGGGCAGCGCAACAGAAAGGCGCGGCGCGTTGGGCGCTGCCGTGCACTTTTGTCGGCACCATGCTGTTTGGCGGGCTGCTGGGTTTTGAAGGCCTTAACCTGCCGGCACTGGAAAGCGGGATCGCCGCGTCCGTGTTGGCGTTGGGTCTGGCGGTGGCCCTGGCGGTGCGTCCGCCGCTTAGCATGGCAGTTACCGCAACAGCGCTGTTCGCGCTGTTCCATGGCGTGGCACATGGGTTGGAGCTGCCGGATATGTCCAGCCCCTGGGCGTATGCAGCAGGTTTTGTCGCGGCGACGGCAGCGTTGCATGCAGTCGGTTATGCCGTGGTGCGGGTCTTGCCGCAAGCGGCGGCCCGCTGGTTCGGCTGGCGGGCGCGGCTTCGGCGGCGACTGGGGTCTGGTTGTTGGCGGGTTGATTCTCTAGCGCCTGTAATGGCCTCTTCGCGGGCAAGCCACGCTCCCACAGGTTTTGTGTTGTCCGCAATCCTGTGGGAGCGTGGCTTGCTCGCGAAGAGGGCCTGACAGACACCGCGTCCCTCAGGCCTGCTAACATGTCGCGCAATCAAACCTGCCGTGACGACGCCAGCCAATGCCGCATGTTCCTCGCTCCGCCTCCCAGCCTGAACTGACCGCTCTGTTCACTTCGGTGCAACAGCACTTCCAGGACGTGATCGTGCCACTCTGGCAAGGACCCGGCTGGAATGCCGACATGGCGTTGCCCTATGAGGCATTGGACGCCGAACACCAGCCGCTGCCCCCGCAGCGTTACCGGGCCATGGCCTGCGCACGGCAGTTGTATCTCTTCGCCAGCCTGATCGGTCAGGTACCGAACGCGGAAGAACGTGCCGCTGCCCTGTTCCGTTCCCTGCAACGGCATTTTCACGACGCCGAGCACGGCGGCTGGTTCTACAGCATCGATCCGCACGGAGCGCCGCTGGATCAGCGCAAAGACCTCTACACCCACGCTTTCATCCTGTTCGCCTGCGCCCATTACTGGGACAAAGTCCGCGAGCCGCTGGTGGAGTCGGTGCTCAACGCCGCCCTGGAAGTGATCGCACGGCGTTTCGCCACTGGCGACGGCCTCTACGAAGCCTGCCTCGATCGTGACTGGAGCACCCTGGAAACCGGCCCGCTGCAGAACCCGTTGATGCACTTGGCCGAAGCCTTCCTCGCCACATTATCCGTGCGCGAAGACCTCGCCGTACAACGTGCGCTCGTAGAGTTATGCACAGCCATGCAGAAGGGTTTTATCGATCCGAAATACGGCGTGTTGATGGAGAAACCGCTGGGCGCTGTGGATAACTGGTTTGAACCGGGCCATCAGTTCGAATGGTATTTCCTGCTGGAGTCTTCTGATTTGCTGCGCGGCTCGAAACTGCACGCTTCGCTGGAGCGCGCGTTTGCCTTCACCGAGCAATTAGGTGTAGATCAACAGACCGGTGCCGTGCGGGCCATGCTCGACCTCGGGCCGAATGGCGGCTCTCGAGATGCTACCCAGCGAATCTGGGCTCAGGCCGAGTACCTGCGCGCGTTGACGCTGCGCCCGGACAGCGAAGCCACGGTATTGCGTCAATTGCAGGCGTTGCAGCAGCGATCGCTGCACCCAGGCGGGTGGTACGAGTGCCGTGACGAGCACGGCGAAGTGAGTCGTCGGGATATGCCGTCGACCACGCCTTATCACCTGGCGACCTGTTATCGCGGGCTGGCCGACTATCTGCGCTGATAAATAAATCGCTTTCGCGAGCAGGCTCACTCCCACATTGGAATGCCCCCCTGTGGGAGCGAGCCTGCTCGCGAATAGCCGTTACGCGTTCTTGCTACCACTGCGATCAATCGCAAACCCGGCCCAACTCTGGCTGACCGGCATCAACTCCAGGCTGTTGATGTTGATGTGTGCCGGGGCATTGAGAATCCAGAAAATGGTGTCGGCGATGTCCTGCGGCTGGATCGGTTCGGCACCGGCGTAGGTGGCGTTGTAACGCTCCTGATCACCGCCAAAACGCACCAGTGAAAACTCGCTCTCGCACAGACCCGGCTCGAGGTTGCTGACCCGCACGCCGGTGCCTTGCAGATCACAGCGCAGGCTCAGGGAGAACTGCTGGACGAAGGCCTTGGTCCCGCCATACACATGGCTGCCCGGGTACGGATAATTGCCGGCGACGGAACCCAGGTTGACGATACCGGCGCCACGACCGTGGGCAATCAGGCGCGGGAGCAGCAAGCGCGTGCTGTACATCAGGCCCTTGATGTTGGTATCGACCATGGTGTCCCAGTCGTCCAGGCTGCACTTGGGCGCCGGATCAGCTCCCAAGGCCAGGCCTGCATTGTTGATCAGCCCGCGCAACTTGGCGAAAGAGGGTGGCAGGTTGGCAATGGCTTCTTCCATGGCCTTGCGGTCACGCACATCGAGCACCAGGCCATGCACCTCGGTCTGCTTCGACAGCTCGGCACACAGTGCGTTGAGGCGTTCTTCACGACGACCGGTCAGCACCAGTTTCCAGCCGGCCTCGGCAAAACGACGGGCACAGGCTTCACCAAAACCGGAGGTCGCGCCGGTAATAAACAGGGTGTTGGACATCGTGTTCTCCTTGCTTGGACTGAGGGTCAGCCATTGGAATAGAAAATCAGCAAGCAGCATGCCCGGCCTTGTCCACAGCGGCAACCACTGCCAAACCTGTACAAAAAACGACCACCCCACGCAAAACCTTGTAAACCGTGGCTTGCAGCCAGGTGCGCGCATCTTATCCACAGCCCCATCCACACATTCCGGGGGCAAGTCGAAATGCTGCAAGCCGCTATCCACAAGGCTTAGCGAGGGATTACAAAACTTTTTCGCTTGACCCTCGTCGTCCTGCCGTGTAGCCCATGGCCATTTTCTCGACCAGCCGGTCAAACCGACGGTGGCCGCAAGCCAGTAACTACGGCCTTCAGCCGAGTCTTTCCAGAGTTTAACCACAGACTTATCCACAGGCTTGCCCACACCCGTTTGCAGCAGTTTCACCCCAAGAAAATAGTTGACAAATCCGGCCTCAAGACGCGCAAAAGCGCCTGCTCAAAAAACAACCACAACGCTGAAAGCCACGAATTCAGAGGCTTCCAGCCAGCTACACCCACGTTATTCACAGCCAGTTCCACAGCAAACGGGGACAAGTCAAAACCGTGACAAAACAACTATTTGCAGCGGCTTTATGTCGCGCTTTGGGAGCTTGCGAATATTGTTTTCCACAATTTCCCGAGACCGCACGACCGCCCACTGTGGGAGCGAGCCTGCTCGCGAAAGCGGTCTGTCTGCCACATCCATATTGACTGTGCCGCCGCTTTCGCGAGCAGGCTCGCTCCCACAGGGATTTGCAGTGTATTGAAGGTGTAAAAAAGCCCCGGAGATTGCTCGCCGGGGCTGTGGATACTTCAGCAACGAATCAATGCCCGCCAAGATAAGCGTTACGCACATCCTCGTTGACCAGCAGTTCCTTGCCTGTGCCGCTCATGCGGATCTCGCCGTTGACCATCACATATGCCCGGTCCGACAGCCTGAGGGCGTGGTTGGCGTTCTGCTCCACCAGGAAGATAGTCATGCCGGTCTTTGCCAGCTCCCGCAGGGTGGCGAAGATCTGCTTCACCACGATCGGGGCCAGACCCAGGCTCGGCTCGTCGAGCAGCAGCAGCTTGGGCCGGCTCATCAACGCCCGGGCGATGGCAAGCATTTGCTGCTCGCCGCCGGACATGGTCATGGCGCGCTGGGTGCGCCGCTCTTCGAGCCGCGGGAACAGCTCGAACATGCGTTGCATGTCTTCCTTGGCGTATTTATCGCCGATCGGAATGGTACCCATCAGCAGGTTTTCCTCGACGGTCATGTCGGGGAACACCCGCCGGCCTTCCGGCGACTGCGCGATACCGTTGGACGCGATGTAGTGCGACGACTTGTGGGTGATGTCCACGCCTTGGTAGAGGATCTGCCCGTCCGCCGCCCGCGGCTGGCCGAAGATCGACATCAGCAGGGTCGACTTGCCGGCGCCGTTGGAGCCGATCAGGCTGACGGTTTCACCTTCGTTGATGTGCAGCGAGACTTTCTTCAGGGCCTGAATCGGCCCGTAAAACACGTCCAGCGCCTTGAGTTCGAGGATGGGTTTACTCATACCACCTCCTCTTCGTCGGCGCCCAGGTACGCGGCAATCACTTTCGGGTCGTTGCGGATGTCGTTGGGGCCGCCCTCGGCGATGACAACGCCGTGATCCAGCACCACGATGTGGTCGGAAATACTCATTACCATGCCCATGTCGTGTTCGATCAGCACCACGGTCAGATCGTGCTCATCGCGCAGCAGCCGGATCATCGCGCTCAGCGCTTCGGTTTCCTGAGGGTTGAGGCCGGCGGCCGGTTCGTCGAGGCAGATGATCTGCGGACGGGTGCACATAGCCCGGGCGATCTCCAGGCGACGTTGCTGGCCGTAGGACAGCTCACCGGCCAGACGGTTGGCGCAGTCCACCAGGTCCACCACTTCCAGCCAATAGAACGCGTGGTCCAGGGCATCGCTTTCGGCCTTGCGGTAGCCCTTGGTGTTGAGGATGCCCGCGAGCATGCTGCGGTTGACCCACATGTGCTGGGCCACCAGCAAGTTTTCCAGCACCGACATTTCCTTGAACAGGCGAATGTTCTGGAAAGTCCGCGCCAGCCCGGCCCGGTTCACCAGATGAGTACCACCGAACGCCTTGTAGAACAGGCGACTGGCGAAGGTTTTCGGTGAGACGAAATCGGTCGGCTTGAACGATTCGCCCAGCAACTTGATGACGTTGGTCTGCTGGCCACGCACGTTGAGTTCGATCTTGCCGCCGGAGGCCTTGTAGAACCCGGTCAGGCAGTTGAACACGGTGGTCTTGCCGGCGCCGTTGGGACCGATCAAGGCGAAGATCGAGTTGCGCTTGACCTTCAGGCTGACATCATTCAACGCCTTGATGCCGCCGAAGTGCATCATCAGTTTTTCGACACTGAGTACGACTTCGCTCATGGCGCTACTCCTTTACGCGGGGTCACACCGGTACGGCTGATCCGAATCAGGCCGCGCGGTCGCCAAATCATCATCAACACCATCAGGATGCCGAACAGCAGAACGCGGTACTCGGCGAAGCCACGCAGCAGCTCCGGGGCTACGGTCAGTACGAAAGCCGCGATGACCACACCGATGGTCGAGCCCATGCCGCCGAGCACCACGATGGCGAGGATCAGGGCCGATTCGAAGAAGGTAAACGAAGTCGGGTTGACGAAGCCTTGGTAGGTGGCGAAGAACACGCCGGCCAGGCCCGCCGTCGATGCACCGATGGTAAACGCCGAGAGCTTGACCAATACATGGTTCAGGCCCATGGAACGGCAGGCGATTTCGTCTTCACGCAGCGCTTCCCAGGCACGACCTACAGGCATCTTGACCAGACGATGCTTGATGTACAGCACGGCCAGCACCACCAGGAACAACACCGCATAGATGAAGTAGTACTTCACGTCGGGGTTGTAGGCGAGGCCGAAGAACTCATGGAACGGCACACCGCCATCTTTCGCACGTTTGCCGAACTCGAGGCCGAAGAAGGTCGGCAGCGGCGCCGACATACCGTTCGGGCCGCCGGTCAGGGTCAGCCAGTTATTGAGGACCAGGCGGATGATTTCACCGAAGCCCAGGGTCACGATCGCCAGGTAGTCACCGTGCAAACGCAACACCGGGAAGCCAAGGATGCAACCGGCCAGCCCCGCGGTAATCGCCGCCAGCGGCAGCACCGTCCAGAAACCCAACCCCAGGTACTGATAACCGAGCGCCAGGCCGTAGGCGCCGATGGCGTAGAACGCCACGTAACCCAGGTCGAGCAGGCCGGCCAGGCCGACCACGATGTTCAGCCCCAGGCCCAGCAGCACGTAGATCAGCCCGAGGATAACCACACCCAGCACGTAGGAGTTGGAGAAGAACGGGAACACCACGGCGATGACGATCATCAGCGGGATGATCCAGCGCAGGCGCGATTTGTAATCGGGTGCCAATACGTGCACCCCGGAGCCGGAGGATTCAAATCCTTCGAGAATTCTCAGGCCCTTGGGCGTCTGCAGGAACGTGCTCAAGGCAAAGCGACCGGCCATGACGATGGCAACAATCCAGGCCACCCGGGTCGATTCCAGGTTGAAACCGTAGCCATCGAGTACAACACCGACAATCGGCCCGAATACGATCAGGGCCACAAGCCCGGCAAGGATCGCGTCAACCAGACTTTTCTTGAGATCAATGGTTTTTTTAGTGGTTGAGGACATCGCTTACACCTTCGACACAAGAGGACGGCCGAGCAGGCCTTGAGGCCGAAAGACCAGAACGAGAACCAGCAGCGAGAAGCTGAATACGTCTTTGTAGTCCGAGTTCACCAGACCGGAGAACAGCGATTCGGAAATCCCGAGAATGATCCCGCCAAGCATGGCGCCAGGCAGCGAACCGATCCCGCCGAGTACCGCGGCGGTGAACGCCTTGATTCCGATGATGAAGCCGGCATAGAAGTCGAACGTGCCGTAGTTCATGGTGATCAGCACGCCAGCCAGGGCCGCCATGGCTGCACCGATGATGAACACGTAGGAGATCACCCGGTCGGTGTTGATCCCCAGGATCGAGGCCATCTTGCGGTCTTGCTGGGTCGCGCGGCACATGCGGCCGAGCTTGGTGTACTTGATGATGTAGGTCAGCAGGGCCATCCCGGCAAACGCTGCGACCAGAATGAAGACCTTGGTGTAGGTCAATTGCACGAAACCAGTACCGATATCGACGCGCCAGGCACCTGTGAGCAAGGTTGGAACGCCCTGTTGCTTCGCGCCTTGGGAGATCTGTGCGTAGTTTTGCAGGATCAGCGAAATACCGATGGCGCTGATCAGCGGTGCCAGTCGGGTGGAGTTACGCAGGGGTTTGTAGGCGACTCGCTCGATGACCCAGCCATACACCGCCGTGACGACGATGGTGAAGATCAGGGTGCCGAGCATCAGCAGCGGGAAGGATTCAATACCGAAGTAAGCCAGCAGTGCCAGACTGATTGCCGCGAGGTAAGCGGAAATCATGTAAACCTCGCCGTGGGCGAAGTTGATCATGCCAATGATGCCATAGACCATTGTGTAGCCGATGGCGATCAGGCCATAGACCGACCCGAGGGTCAGGCCGTTGACCAGTTGCTGCAGGAAAATACCATCCATAACGCAATCTCACGCATTTGAGAGACTGCACAGAAGCCGCTAGCGTCGGACCGGGGTTCAGCCGCCGGCGCTATGCGGTTGTGTGCAGCTCTACGAGAAAAGACAGGTACTGCACGGACATGTTTCAGGATTGCCCGGCCCATAAGGCACCGGGCAGATCAGCCGCTCATATCACTTCTGTTTTTCCAGTTGATGGTATTTGCCGTTCGCGTCCCACTCGTAAACCACGTAGTCGGAGACTTTCAGGTCGCCCTTGCTGTCCCAGGTCTTCTCGCCCATGACGGTTTTGACAGGGTTCTTTTTCAGCCACTCGGCAGCTTTTTCGCCACTGTTGGACTTGGCACCGTTGAACGCCGCTGCCAGGGTCTGGACCGAAGCGTAGGCATACAGGGTATAGCCTTCAGGCTCGGTGCCGGCCTTGCGGAATGCGTCTACCACCGTCTTGCTGTCTGGCAGCAGGCGAGGGTCGGCGCCGAAAGTCATCAGCACGCCTTTGGTGAACTGCGGACCGCCAGCGGTGGTCACCAGTTCGTCGGTCACGATGCCATCGTCGGACATGAACGTGACGTCTTTCAGGCCTTGCTCGCGGAGTTGACGGACCAGAGGACCGGCTTCCGGGTGCAGACCACCGAAGTAGACGACATCGGCGCCAGCACCGCGGATTTTGGTCACGATGGTGCTGAAGTCTTTTTCACCACGGGTCAGGCCTTCATACAGCACTGGCGTCACGCCGCGCTTGGCAAGCTGCGCCTTGGTGGCATCTGCCAGGCCCTGGCCGTAGGTGTCCTTGTCGTGCAGCACGACAACCTTCTTGCCCTTGAGCACGTCGACGATGTAGTCGCCGGCCACGATGCCTTGCTGGTCGTCACGTCCGCACATACGGAACATGGCGCTCAGGCCACGCTCGGTAACGGCCGGGTTGGTGGAACCCGGAGTGATTGCAATGATGCCCGCTTCGTCATAGATCTCGGAGGCCGGGATGGTCGACGAGGAGCAGAAGTGACCGACCACGCCGGCAACTTTCTGGTTGGTCAGGTCCTTGGCGACCGTCACAGCCTGTTTCGGTTCGCAGGCGTCATCGCCCTTGACCAGTACGATTTTTTCCCCGTTCACGCCGCCCGCTGCGTTGACCGCATCGGCCGCTGCCTGTGCACCCTTCATGTACTGCTCGCCAAATGCTGCGTTGGCGCCCGTCATTGGACCCGCTACGCCGATCTTGATGTCAGCCTGAGCAAACGCAGAAACACCCAACGCAGTTGCCACTGCGAGGGCCAGAAAGCCTTTCTTGTAAAACGTCTGGGACATGAGGTGGTGCTCCAAGGTTTTTTTTTAATTGGCACTGCGACTTCACTGAATGCTCAGAGCAAGTGCCGTGCCATCGGTTTTTTATTCTGAAAAAAGTCGCTGCTTTATTGTTATTTCGACTGTTTCGATCCCATTTTCATTGGGCGTGCAACCGTCTAAACCGCGGAAGGTAAAACCATTTATTTTTTGAGGCGCAACCCCTCTGCGCCATCATTGCAACCGCGGCGCCAAACGGCGTGCAACCAGCCTGTAACAACGCACGTCACCGAACTGCACACTGCTGGTGCGCAACTGCTACAACCCGCACCACTACAGGCTAGTCGCTGCGCGAAAAAGCGCCGCTTCCAGCAACAAATTTCAACAATCAGATCACGATCCGCAGGCACTGGCCTGCGTGATACAGCGAAAAACCGGCCTCGTACAAACAGCTACGCAACCCCACCCCTGCCAATGGCTGCATGGGAGCGAAAGGAATGGGTAGCGCTTGAGGATTTCCGTTACACAAATAATCGGCAAACGCCTTGCCGACCACCGTTCCCGTGGTCACTCCCCGACCGTTGTAGCCGGTGACTGCCACTATTCCGGGCGCGGGTTCGAACAGGCGCATCAAGTGATCCGGCGTGAAGGCGATGCGCCCCGTCCAGGTGCATTCCCATTCCACCGACTTGAGATAAGGGAAGTAATGCTGTTGCACACGATCGGCCCAGGCCTTGAGGAACCAGGTCGGTTTCTGGTTGCCATTGCCCAGGCTGCCGAGCAGCAGGCGACCGTCTTTATCCCGGCGGATACTGCTGAGTACCTGACGGGTATCCCATGAGCCTTGGCCACCGGGCAGAATTTGCTTCGCCGCCTCTTCAGTCAGCGGCACCGACGCCACTTGATAGTAATAGCCGGGGAAAAAATTGCGCCGCAACTCGGTCCAGTCGCCTTCGGTGTAAGCGTTGGAGGCGATCACCACTTGCTCGGCCACCACCGAACCCTGCGCAGTCTGCACCGACCAGCGCTGGCCCTGGCGCTCGAGGCGGGTGACCGGGGAATGATCGAACAACTGACCGCCAAGGCCGATGGCCGCTTTTGCCAGCCCCGTTGTGTAAGCCATCGGGTTGAGGGTGCCGGCACGCTTGTCGAGCAGTGCAGCAGCGATCTTTTTGGTGCCTGTTGCCTGTTCGCAAGCTTGCCCGGTCAGCAGTTCGACCGGCGCGCCACGACGTTTCCACTGTTCTTCTCGACTGCGCAGATCGGCTTCGCCCCGGGCGTTGTGCGCCATGTGCAGCGTGCCTTCGCGGCGTAACTGGCAATCGATGTTGTACTTGTCGATCAGGCTGAACACCAGCGATGGTGCCGCGCCCAGCATGCGGTTGAGCTGACTGCCGACCGCTTCGCCAAACCCCGCCTCGATCTCATCCGGGGGTATCCACATTCCGGCGTTGACCAGCCCGACGTTGCGCCCCGAACCGCCATGGCCGGCACGATGGGCTTCCAACACACAAACCGTCTTGCCCTGCTCCAGCAGATGAACCGCCGCCGACAGCCCGGTGAAACCGGCGCCGATGACGCAGACATCCGCCTTCACCTCACCTTTGAGCGCCGCATTGTCAGGCCTTTGCGGCGTCAGTTTTTCCCACAGACACTCTTCGCGTAACGGCATTGCCAGACTCCAACAGAAACCTAACCAACCCACACAAATCAGTTGTGGGAGCGAGCCTGCTCGCGAAAGCGGTATATCAGCCACCAATGATGTCGGCTGACAGATAGCATTCGCGAGCAGGCTCGCTCCCACAGGGGATCACTGTTTGGCTGAAATATCAGTCAAACGTAATGCCTTGGGCCAACGGCAACTCCAGCGAGTAGTTCACAGTGTTGGTCTGACGACGCATGTACCCGCGCCATGCATCGGAGCCCGACTCACGACCACCGCCGGTTTCTTTCTCGCCACCGAACGCGCCACCGATTTCAGCACCGCTCGGGCCGATGTTGACGTTGGCAATACCACAGTCACTGCCCACCGCCGACATGAACTGCTCGGCTTCACGCACGTCGGTGGTGAAGATGCAGGATGACAAGCCTTGCGGCACGGCGTTGCTCAAGCGCAGCGCTTCGTTGAAGTCGGTGTAACCGACCACATACAGGATCGGCGCGAAGGTTTCGTGGCAGACCACGTCGCTCTGTTCCGGCATTTCGACGATGGCCGGCGAAACGTAGTAGGCATTCGGGAATTTGTCTTCCAGCTGGCGCTTGCCGCCGAATACCCGGCCGCCTTCGCTCAGCGCCTGCTCCAGTGCGTCCTGCATGTTATCGAAGCTTTGCTTGTCGATCAGCGGACCGACCAGGTTGCCTTCCAGCGGATGACCGATGCGCACTTTGGAATACGCGGCTTTCAGGCGGGTAACGATTTCTTCTTTGACCGATTCGTGGGCAATCAGGCGACGCAACGTGGTGCAACGCTGACCGGCAGTGCCAACGGCGCTGAAGAGGATCGCGCGTACAGCCATGTCCAGATCGGCGCTTGGGCCGAGGATCATTGCGTTGTTGCCGCCCAGTTCCAGGATGCTGCGGGCAAAACGCGCGGCGATTTTCGGCGCCACTTCGCGACCCATGCGGGTGCTGCCGGTGGCGCTGACCAGCGCGACACGTGGATCATCGACCAGCGCTTCGCCGGCGTCGCGACCACCGATGATGACCTGGCTCAGGTGCGCAGGTGCATCGCTGAAGTTCTTCAACACACGGTCGAACAACGCCTGGCAGGCCAGTGCGGTCAACGGGGTTTTTTCCGACGGTTTCCAGATCACCGGGTTGCCGCAGACCAGCGCCAGCGTGGCGTTCCAGGCCCAGACCGCTACCGGGAAGTTAAAGGCGCTGATAACGCCGACGACGCCCAGCGGATGCCAGGTTTCACGCATGTGGTGGCCAGGACGCTCGGAAGCAATGGTCAAACCGTACAACTGGCGGGACAGGCCGACGGCGAAATCGCAGATGTCGATCATTTCCTGAACTTCACCCAGGCCTTCCTGAGTGATCTTGCCGGCTTCCCAGGACACCAGCTCGCCGAGATCGGCCTTGTATTCACGCAGGATGTCGCCCAGTTGACGCACCAGCTCGCCACGGCGCGGTGCAGGAACCTTGCGCCACAGTTCGAACGCATGATCTGCGCGACTGATGTGCTGCTCGACTTCAGCGGCACCTTCCCAGTTCACGGCGGCGATTCGACTGCCGTCGATGGGCGAATGCACCGGCACTTTGCCGTTCTGGTACAGGGCCGGGTTCACACCAAGACGATCAAGCAATGCGGCAACCATGGGTTACTCCTCAAGCAAAAAACGGTACGTGTGCAGCCGCGCGGACACGGCTGATCAGACCTGTAGTTTTAGCGCCCCGCAGGTTACTCAACAAACGACCTTTAAGAGAGATATCATTCCGTTTATTCATGCTGTGCATTGTTGGCAATAAAGAGACAAGAACAAAGGACCGCCCATGCTGAACAAACGCTACCTGCCATCGATCGCTGCCCTGCAGTGTTTCGAAGCCGTGACCCGGCATCTGAGCTTCACCCGGGCCGCCGAAGAGTTGAACCTGACCCAGAGCGCCGTCAGCAAACAGGTCGCGCAACTCGAAGAGCTGTTGCAGCATCTGTTGTTTCGTCGGGTGCGCCGCCGCCTGCAGATGACTCCGGCGGGCGATTTGTACCTGGTCGAGGTACGAAAAATCCTCACGCAGGTCGAAATGTCGACCCATTACCTGCGTTCCTACGGCGGTGAAACAGAAGTCCTGCGTGTCTCAACACCGCCGACCTTCGGTGCGCGCTGGCTGGTGCCACGGCTCAAAGGCTGGCGCCTGCGCCATCCGTCGATCCATCTGGATCTGTGCAGCGAGCAGGAGGCTGATGATCTGCTGCAAGGTCGCAGCGACCTGGCATTCTACTTCGGCCAGGGTTCCCGTCCCGGCACCGAATGCCTGAAACTGTTCAGTGAGGAGCTTGTTCCGGTATGTGCCCCCGGCAGCCTGCCCGCCGAGCCCTTCACCGACCCCACGCAACTCACTGACCTGGTCCTGCTGCAAAACGCCTCCCGCCCCCAGGCCTGGCATGACTGGTTCGACAGCCAGGGTTACCACACCGAACACAGCTACCACGGGCCGCGCTTCGAAACTTTCTACATGTGCATCCGCGCCGCGCAAGTCGGCTGTGGCGTGGCGTTATTGCCACGGTTTCTGGTGGAAGAAGAACTGGCCGAAGGCAAGCTGGTCATTCCCTGGCAGCATGCAATGCCCAGCACTGATGCCTATTACCTGGCGTACCCGGAACATTCGGCGGAAGTGCCCAAGGTGCGGGATTTTGTGAAGTGGATGCTGGAGCAGATCGATAGCCCGGATGCCCTCCGTATTTAGAGTTTCCCCAATACCTGTGGGAGCGAGCCTGCTCGCGAAGGCGGAGTATCAGACAACATCAATGTCGACTGACAGATTGCATTCGCGAGCAGGCTCGCTCCCACAAGGGTTTGTTGCGGCCAAAAAAACGCTGGCAATCCTCACCATTGATATGCGCCACTAGTGCCAATGTTCAATACCGCTGCAACGCTGGAGATTCCCGTTATGAGCGAGAGTGTGTTTGCCGATCGCATCGTGCAGAACCTGCTCGACACCGATTTCTACAAACTGACGATGATGCAGGCGGTGCTGCACAACTACCCGAACGTAGAAGTCGAATGGGAGTTTCGTTGCCGTAACAGTGAAGATTTGCGCCCGTACCTGCCGGAGATCCGCTTCCAGATCGAGCGCCTGGCAGAGTTGAGCCTGAGTCCCGATCAGTTGGGCTTTCTGGAGCGCATCACCTTCCTGAAGCCGGATTTCCTGCGCTTTCTCGGGCTGTTTCGCTTCAACCTGCGCTACATCCACACCGGGATCGAAAACGGTGAGTTGTTCATCCGCCTGCGTGGCCCGTGGCTGCACGTCATTCTTTTCGAGGTGCCGATACTGGCGATAGTCAGTGAAGTGCGTAACCGCTATCGCTACCCGGAAATCGTCCTGGAACAGGCCCGCGAGCAGCTCTACCGCAAGTTCGACTGGCTGGCCGCCAACGCCGGCAACGACGAGTTGTCCGAATTGCAGGTCGCCGATTTCGGCACTCGCCGTCGCTTCTCGTACCGCGTGCAGGAAGAAGTGGTGAACGTGCTCAAGCACGATTTCCCTGGACGCTTCGTCGGCACCAGCAACGTGCACCTGTCCCGGGAACTGGATATGAAGCCGCTGGGCACCATGGCCCACGAATGGATCATGGCTCACCAGCAACTCGGCCCGCGGTTGATTGACAGCCAGATCGCCGCCCTCGATTGCTGGGTGCGCGAGTACCGCGGCCTGCTGGGAATCGCCCTGACCGATTGCATCACCATGGATGCCTTCCTCGGCGATTTCGATCTGTTTTTCGCCAAGCTGTTCGACGGATTGCGCCACGACTCCGGCGATCCGGTGGTCTGGGCAGAAAAAGCCATTGCCCACTATCACAAGCTCGGCATCGATCCGATGAGCAAGACGCTGACCTTCTCCGACAGCCTGACCCTGCCCAAGTCCCTGGAAATATTTCGGGCACTGCGTGGTCGGATCAATGTCAGCTTCGGCATCGGCACCAACCTGACGTGCGATATTCCGGGTGTCGAACCGATGAGCATCGTGCTTAAAATGACCGCCTGCAACGGCGCGCCGGTGGCGAAGATCTCCGACGAGCCTGGCAAGACTCACTGCAAAGACCCGAATTTCGTCGCCTATTTGCGACACGTTTTCCAAGTACCTGCCCCATCAAGCCTACCTGGCAAGGAGTGAATTCATGCAAGCCGTACAGCGTGAGATTGCTGAGCAGCTCAAGGTCCAACCGCCGTTCGCCGACGAGGCCGCCCTTGAGGCAGAAGTCGCCCGGCGGATCACCTTCATCCAGGACTGCCTGGTCAATTCCGGGCTCAAGACCCTGGTGCTGGGCATCAGCGGCGGTGTCGACTCCCTGACCGCCGGCCTGCTGGCCCAGCGTGCCATGCGCGAGTTACGCGATCGCACGGGTGACGACAATTACAAATTCATCGCCGTGCGCTTGCCGTACGAGACTCAGTTCGATGAGCACGATGCCCAGGCTTCGGTGGATTTCATCAAGCCGGACGAACGTCATACCGTGAATATCGGCCCGGCGGTCAAGTCACTGGCCAATGAAGTCGCAGCGTTCGAAGGCAAGCACGCGGTGTCGGTGGACTTCGTACTCGGCAATACCAAGGCGCGGATGCGCATGGTCGCCCAGTACACCATCGCCGGTGCGGCCCAGGGCCTGGTGATCGGTACTGACCACGCGGCGGAAGCGGTCATGGGTTTCTTCACCAAGTTCGGTGATGGCGCTTGCGACCTGGCACCGCTCAGTGGCCTGGTGAAGAATCAGGTCCGGGCAATTGCCCGCAGCTTCGGCGCGCCGGAATCACTGGTGGAGAAAGTCCCGACCGCCGATCTGGAAGATCTGTCTCCCGGCAAGCCGGACGAAGCGTCCCACGGCGTGACCTACGCCGAAATTGACGCCTTCTTGCATGGGCAGCCGGTGCGCGAGGAAGCGTTCAAGATCATTTGCAACACGTACAACAAGACCCATCACAAGCGTGTGATGCCGTTTGCGCCTTGATGAGTGAATGAATGAAAAAAGCCCGCTGAAGAGTTGATCTTCAGCGGGCTTTTTCCTTGGCCAATGCATGTGTTGATGCTGATGACCTCTTCGCGAGCAGGCTCGCTCCCACATTGACGGTGCTAAACCTGTGGGAGCGAGCCTGCTCGCGAAGAACGATAACGCGGTGTGTCGACTTACTTCAGGGTCACAGTCCCCTTCATCATCGAAATGTGGCCCGGGAACGAGCAGAAGAAACCATATTTCTCATTGGCATCGAGCTTGGACACGTCGAAGGTCACCGAATCGGTTTCCTTGGCGCCGATGATCTTGGTATGAGCGATAACGCGGGCATCGCCTTCTTTCAGATAGCTCTTGTCGATACCGGCGCTCAGGCCGTCGGTGGCGATCGGCTGCATGTCAGCTTCTTTGCTCAGCACCCAGTTATGACCCATGACGTTTTTCGGCAAGCTGCCGGAGTGGGTCAGTTCCACGGTGAATGTCTTGCAGCTCTTGTCGATTTCAATGGCCTTGGTGTTGAAGGACATTTGGTCTGTGGAGTCAACGGTGACTTTGCACTCCGCAGCCATCAATTGGCTGCTGGCCAGCGTCAACAGGGATACCGCAACAAGTTTGGCAAACATGGTGAATCTCCAAGGCAGGGTTATTGGAAAATGCGAATGAACAGAAGACTGCCTGAAAACTTCGCAAGTTCATATGACCTGAATCAAAAATTGTATACAACTTTTGGGCTATGGCACCGATCGAGACAATCTACCAGCCAGGCGTCTGGCCCGGGCTTATGATCAAGCCATCATCACTGACCGGAGCGTCCGACATGTCCCTCAATAGCCTGTTGTGCAGCTTGCTCGCCGCCTACGCCTGTGGCGCCAGCGGTACTTACGAAACGCCCAAGCGGGAAGTTTAGCCCTTGGTGCGCTGCGCGCCTGCCTTTACTCTGTGGCACTGTTCGACCATGGAGTAAGGCATGTCTTTAGCATCCGTATGTGTATTTTGTGGTGCCAGCACCGGCACCAACCCGGCTTATCGTGAAGCCGCTGTGGCGCTCGGCCAGGCATTGGCCGAACGCAAGCTGACCCTGGTCTATGGCGGCGGTGCCGTGGGCCTGATGGGCATCGTGGCCGACGCCGCGCTGGCGGCCGGTGGCGAAGTGATCGGCATCATCCCGCAAAGCCTCAAGGACAAGGAAATCGGCCACAGCGGCCTGACCCGCCTGGAAGTGGTCGACGGCATGCATGCGCGCAAGGCGCGGATGGCCGAACTCAGCGATGCCTTCATCGCCCTGCCCGGCGGCCTGGGCACGCTGGAAGAACTGTTCGAAGTCTGGACCTGGGGCCAATTGGGCTACCACGGCAAACCGCTGGGGTTGCTGGAAGTGAACGGTTTCTACAGCAAACTCACCGGTTTTCTCGATCACATCGTCGGCGAAGGCTTCGTTCGCGGGGCGCACCGTGACATGCTGCAGGTGAGCGAATCGCCACAGACGCTGCTCGATGCCCTCGATAGCTGGCAACCGACCGTACCGCCCAAGTGGGTCGAACAAAAACCCGACTAACGACTCGGCACCGATACAGGGCAGAATACGCGCCGCTCAACCTCACCTTCGACCCCAGAGGATCGCCCATGGCTAAACCCAATTATTCCTTCGCCAAACGTCAGCGTGACTTGGCCAAGGAGCAGAAGAAAGAGGAAAAGCTTCAGCGCAAGAAAGCGATGGCTGAAGACGCGACACTGAACCCTGACGGTGACGTCGCGACAGAAGATGATGTTGAAGCACCGAAAGACCAGGCGCCCGACGCCTGAGACCCTCCGGGCCGGATGAATACATCAGGCCCACCGGATCTGTGTCCAGGGTTGGCAGTCTTGCTGCCGGCCCTCACAGGTCAATCTGAAACACCCAATCCCTGAACACTCCACACCCCCCTGTGGGAGCGAGCCTGCTCGCGAAAGCAGTGTGTCATTCAGCATCGATTTCGCCTGACACTACGCCTTCGCGAGCAGGCTCGCTCCCACAATGGTTCAGTGCTAATTCAATGGCATCTGTGTCCAGGGTTGGCAGTCTTGCTGCCGGCCCTCACAGGTCAATCTGAAATACCCAATCCCTGAATGCTCCCCCCCCTGTGGGAGCGAGCCTGCTCGCGAAAGCGGCGGCACATCCAACACATCCGTTTCTGTCAGACCTCTTTCGCGAGCAGGCTCGCTCCCACAATTGGTTCTCTATCAATCCAGTGGCATCACGGTGACGCGGACCTCAGGGTCATGATTGCCTCCTCCCAGAATCACCCCCCGCAACGGCGACACATCGGAAAAATCCCGGCCCCAGGCCAGGGTGATGTGTTCCAGTGCCGGCTGCACGTTGTTGGTAGGGTCAAAATCCACCCAACCCAGCACCGGGCAATACACCGACACCCAGGCATGGGAGGCATCGGCGCCGATCAGTCGTGGCTGACCGGGCGGCGGCTGGGTCAGCAGGTAACCGCTGACATACCGCGCGGCCAGACCTCGGGAGCGTACGCATGCCAGCATCAGGTGGGCGAAGTCCTGGCAGACCCCGCGCCGACGCTCCAGCACTTCCACCAGCGGCGTTGCCACTTGGGTGGCTTCGGCGTCGAAAGTGAATTCACTGAAGATTTTCTCCATCAATGCCTGCACGCCCAGCAACAGCGGTCGACCTGCCGGAAAGCAGCTGTCCGAAAACTCGACGAAATTGCGCTTCAAATGCACGTAGGGCGATTGAAACCGATAACGGCATGCATCCAGCAATTCAGCTGAAAGCGGCTGACTGCTGTAGGTCAATGCGTTGCGGGTTTCTTCCCAGGCCGGGGACAGATTGAAATCCAGCGCAGGCCGGGGCAGCACTTCGATCGTGAGGCTGGCATTGACGAGCAGTTCATCATGAGGGCGCTCGAACGCCAGCCGGGTCAGCGGGTTGCCGAATACATCGAGTTCATCACGGCGGGTCGTCGGGTCCGGACTGATCTGCAATTGCTGCTCGGTGCAACGTTGCCAGGTGCAAGGGCGCGGCCACAGGTGCGCCAGTTGCTGGGCCAGGGAAACCGGGCTGTCGTAGTGATAATGAGTGTCGTGGAAAATCTGGTATCGAGCACTCATCAGACGGACACCGTACGCTGGCTGACATCATCGACATGGGCAAAATGACGCAAGGCCAGGCGATCGGATACTTGCCCGCTGGCATCGGCGATCTCTTGCAGCAGATCGGCCAAACCTTCGAGTGCCGCGCGCACGCTGGTTTCGCCGAACAGCGGGTTTTCCAGGCACCCCAAGTCAAATCGCGCCAGTCGCTCCACCAACTGGGGCAACCCGGTTTCTCGCGGGGCACCAAAGTCATCGTTCAGGCGTTTGAGGGTACGACTCACCAGTTTCAACTGGAACAGCACGGCGTGAGGGTTCTGCTCGTCGAGCAGCAACAGGTCCAGCACCGGGATCAACTGCGCCACCGCCAGATACCGCGAACGGTAGGTGATACTGCTGTTGCCCAGCTCCAGCAACCATTCGAGACCGGCCTGATCGAACGCGCCCGCACCCCGCAAGAACGCCGCCAGACTGCCGCTGAGAAATTGCAGGCGCTCTATCCGCCGACCGATCATCAAAAAGCGCCAGCCTTCGTCCCGGGTCATGTCGTCGAGGGCAAAACCGGACAGCGCCGCCAGAGACATCACCAGACGGTTGAGGAAATCCAGCAGCTCGCCGAAGTCCGGCTCATCGGTCTCCAGCTCCATGGCTTCACGTTGCAACTCCACCAGCGCTTGCCAGTTTTCCCGCGAAAGCTTGCCGCGTACCTGCGAAGCCGCCCACTGCAAGCGCTGCAGGTTGGAACGCAAGCTGAACGGCCAGTCATCGCCAAGTATCGCCGCCAACAGGCGCTCCGGCAGCTCGCCTTCATCGGGCAACAGCATCAGCCGTTCGCCCAGGTCAACTGCCGCCTGCAGCGCCTGTGGGTCATCGCCGTCCACATAGCGCGCCAGCATGATGCGCAGCAATCGCGCACTGTCATCGCAACGCTCGCAATAACGGCCGAACCAGAACAGGTTTTCCACTACGCGCGATGGCAGATAGGGGTCGCGTCGTACCAGATCATGCACGCCGACGTTGCGCTGGGCTTTCCATTGCTCGCCACTGGGCGGGCGATCGCCCAGCACCCAAGTGTCCTTGCTCGCACCACCCCGCTGCATCGACACCACTTCGGCATCGGCCTCGGCGGCCACTCGGGTCAACCCGCCGGGCAACACCCGATAACCATCGTGGCTGGCCACCGCATACACGCGCATGCCGATCGCCCGGGGCTGTAACTGCCCACCCTCGGCCTGCCAGATGGGTGCCTGGGACAACTGCGCCAATTCTTGCGCGACATAAGCATAAGGCCGCGCCTGCATGCGCTCGGCGAGCTCATCGCGCTGTTTTTCACTCAAATCGCGACCAAAGACCGGTGTAAAGCTCTGGGACGGGAACGCCGGTTTGATCAGTAATTCCGGCAATTTCTCCAGCGCCTGGGCCAGTACGGGGGCTTCGCCACACCACCAGGTGGCGATGGACGGCAGGATCAGTGCTTCACCGAACAGGAATTGGCTGATTTTCGGCAGGAAGCCCAGCAATCCCGGCGACTCCAGCACACCGCTGCCCAGGGCGTTGGCCACCAGTACCCGCCCTTGTCGCACGGCCTCAAGCAGACCCGGTACGCCCAGTGCCGAATCGGTACGCAGTTCCAGCGGGTCGCAGAAGTCGTCATCGAGGCGGCGCATGATCGCGTGGACGCGGCGCAGGCCACTCAGGGTTTTCAGGTAAACCGTGGCATCACGCACTGTCAGGTCGCCACCCTCCACCAGCGGATAACCGAGTTGGCGAGCCAGGTACAAATGTTCGAAGTAGCTTTCGTTGAATCGCCCCGGCGTCAGCAGTACCACCAGTGGCACGTCCTCATCGCAGGGTGCCTGGCGGGCCAGGGTTTCCTGAAGCGTGCGGAAGAAGCCGGCCAGATGCTGCACTTTCAGATCGCGATACAACTCGGGGAAAGCCCGGGAGACGATGGTACGGTTTTCCAGCGCATAGCCGGCACCGGAAGGCGCTTGAGTACGATCCGCCGTGACCCACCAGCGGCCATCGGGAGTGCGCGCCAGATCCACGGCATACAGATGCAGAAAGGCGCCATCAGGCGGGCTGATGCCCTGACAGGGCCAGAGAAAGTTGTTGTGGCCGAATACCAGTTCGGCCGGCAGCAAACCTTCGGCAATCAGGCGCTGCGGTCCATACAGGTCGGCGAGCACGGCATTGAGCAATCGGGCACGCTGGGCGATACCGGCCGACAACTGTTCCCACTCGTCAGCGGCAATCACATGGGGCAGCAGGTCCAGTTCCCACGGCCGATCGGCGCCCTTGGGGTCGGCATAGACGTTATAGGTAACGCCGTTTTCCTGAATCTGCCGGGTCAGCAGTGCCTGCCGCTGCACCAGTTGCGCTGGCGTGCTGCGCTGCAATTGGTCGAACAGTCGGCGCCAGTGCGGACGTACCCCGCCGCTGTCGTCGAGCAGTTCGTGATAGGTGCCCGCCGTCAGCGGGTAGCGGTCTAGCAGGTCAGGCATGGAAAGCTCGGCAGACAGCAAGGAACGGTCAGACTAACGCAGGCTCATGACGCCCGGATATACGAAAAATCCGAGCGTCGCGTACGGTTTAGAAACGTCGTAAATCGAGCGTCATCGGCAGCTCGTCATTGATTTCCAGAATCGGTATCGGAAGTTTCCCTGGCGTGTGTCCGATGCGGAAGAATCGCGCCATGCGCCGGCTCTCGGCTTCATTGGCATTGATCGGTAACGTCTCGTAATTGCGCCCGCCCGGATGTGCGACGTGGTACTGACAACCCCCCAGTGAACGGCCCATCCAGGTGTCGAGCAGGTCGAATACCAACGGTGCATGAACCGGGATGGTCGGTTGCAAACAGTTCGCCGGTTGCCAGGCACGAAATCTTACGCCAGCGACGAATTCGCCTACACGTCCGGTTGGCTGCAATGGCACCGGGATGCCGTTGCACGTCAGCACATAACGCTGTGGCGGCAGGCCCGTGAGCTTGATCTGCAAACGCTCCAGGGATGAATCCACATAGCGCACCGTGCCGCCGACCGCGCCCTCCTCGCCCAGCACATGCCATGGCTCGAGTGCCTGCCGCAGTTCCAGCGCGATACCACTGACGGCGTAATCGCCCACCTTGGGAAACCGGAACTCCAGATGCGCCGCAAACCACTCGGCCCGCACCGGATAACCCGAGGCATTGAGATCGACGATCACGTCGGCGAAATCCTGCTCGATAAAGTGCGGCAACAAGAACCGGTCATGCAGCTCCGTGCCCCAGCGCGCCAGTTTCGGCGGCGCGTAAGGCTCGCGCCAAAACTTCGCCACCAGCGCTCGCAGCAGCAGCTGCTGAGCCAGGCTCATGCGTGCATGGGGTGGCATTTCAAAAGCGCGCAACTCCAGCAAGCCAAGGCGTCCTGTGGCGCCGTCCGGCGAATACAGTTTGTCGATGCAGAACTCGGCGCGATGAGTGTTGCCCGTGACGTCGATCAGTAAGTTACGCAGCAGTCGGTCGACCAGCCACGGCGGGCATTCCTCGCCGGGTTCCGGCATCTGGGCAAAGGCGATTTCCAGTTCGTACAAGGCGTCGTTACGAGCTTCGTCGACGCGCGGCGCCTGGGATGTCGGGCCGATGAACAGCCCGGAAAACAGATAGGACAGTGATGGATGGTTATGCCAGTAACTGATCAGGCTGCGTAACAGATCCGGGCGACGCAGAAACGGCGAGTCAGCCGGTGTCGCACCGCCCAGTACGAAATGGTTTCCGCCACCGGTGCCGGTGTGCCGGCCGTCGATCAGGAATTTCTCGGTAGTGAGTCGGGTCTGTCGGGCTTCCTCGTACAGAAATTCGGTGCGCTCGACCAGTTCATCCCAGGTCGCGGATGGCTGCACATTGACCTCGATTACACCGGGGTCAGGGGTGATGCGCAAATTGCTCAAACGCGGATCGCTCGGTGGTTCATAGCCTTCGAGCAGTACCGGGCAATGCAGCTCCTCGGCAGTGGCTTCGATGGCGGCGACCAGTTCCAGATAGTCCTCAGCGCGTTCCAGCGGTGGCATGAACAGGTACAACCGCCCCTCCCGCGCCTCGGCGCAGAACGCCGTGCGCGTCAGCCAGTCGGCGGATTCGTCGATCTTCGGCATGCACTCCTGCGCCTCGGCCGGCTCGCCATGGCTGTTCAACCGTGCGGTGTCAGGCAGCGGCGGGAAATCCTGATTCGGGTCCTGTTGATGAATGAATGGGTATTCAGCCGCTTTCACCCAAGGCTGCGAGCCGAGCGGCAGCCGATAGCCCAGTGGCGAATCTCCCGGTACCAGCCGGCAATGCTCGTCGCGCAGATACCAGCGCCCGCTTTGCCACTGATCGCCCTTGGCGGTACGGGCCAGCGGCAGCACCTGCCCGATGACCTTGTCCAGGCCCTGGCTGAAGACTTTGCGCAGCCGCGCACGCTCCAGCGGTTCTTCAAGACGTGAGTCTTCGGCGCTGACGTTCTGCGGCAACGTGCCTTCGCGCCAGAGGTAGTAGAAATTGTCTTCGTAGGCCGGAAACACAAAGCGTGTCGGAATTTTCAGGCGTTCAGCCACACTCGCCAAAAAGCGCCCGGCCAATTCGCCATTGGCGCCATAGTCATGCTGTTCATCGGCAATCAGCGCGCTGTTATGCCAGATCGGCACACCGTCGCGACGCCAATAGCAATTGAGCGACCAACGCGGCAGCTGCTCGCCGGGATACCACTTGCCTTGACCGAAATGCACCAGCCCTTGAGGCGCGTAGCGCTTACGCATGCGCTGGAAGAGTTCGGCGGACAGCCGACGCTTGTTCGGGCCCAGTGCGGCGGTATTCCATTCGGCGCCGTCAGGGTCATCGATGGAAACAAAGGTTGGCTCGCCACCCATGGTCAGACGCACGTCGCCTTCGAGCAGGTCGGCATCAATCTGCCGGCCCAGGGCCTGGATCGCCAGCCACTGCTCTTCGGTGTAGGGCTTCGTGACCCTTGGCGCCTCCCAGATCCGTTCCACCGACATTTCATGGCTAAATTCACACTCGCAAGGTTCCACCAGGCCGCTGATCGGTGCCGCGGAGGACGGATCGGGACTACAAGCCAATGGGATATGCCCTTCACCCGCAAACAGCCCAGAGGTTGCATCCAGGCCGATCCAGCCCGCGCCGGGCAAGTAGACCTCGCACCAGGCATGCAGATCGGTAAAGTCCACCTCGGTGCCGGAAGGACCGTCGAGGCTTTTCACGTCGGCGGTCAACTGGATCAGGTAACCCGAGACGAAGCGTGCTGCCAACCCTAGGTTGCGCAGCAGTTGCACCAGCAGCCACGCCGAATCGCGGCACGAACCCGAAGCCTGTTCCAGGGTGTGCTCAGGCGTTTGCACACCCGGCTCCATGCGGATCAGGTAGTCGACGTCTTCGCTCAGGCGCTGGTTGAGCGCGACGAGAAAATCCACGGCGGGCAGCGGCGTACGGTCGATGCCCTCCAGATAAGCCTGGAACTTCGGTGTCAGGGGCAAGGTTTCCAGGTACGGCGCCAATTCTTTGCGCTCATCCGCGGCATAGGTAAACGGGATTTTTTCTGCATAGGGTTCGAGGAAGAAGTCGAAAGGATTGAAAATCGCCATTTCCGCCAGCAGATCGACCTCGATGCGCAGCTCATCGGTTTTCTCCGGGAACACCAACCGCGCCTGGTAGTTACCCTGCGGGTCTTGTTGCCAGTTGATGAAATGCTGCTCGGGCGAAACCTTCAGCGCATAGGACAGTATCCGCGTGCGACTGTGGGCCGCCGGGCGCAGGCGAACGATCTGCGGACCAAGCTCGACGGCGCGGTCGTAGCGGTAATGCGTGACATGGTGCAATGCGACATGAATCGACACGGCGTGCCTCCTGCGAGCCTTGAGCGTATTCGAAAGCGCGCAAGACTTATGCCATCCAGCAGCGCTGGCGCTTTCTCCGGTTACTCGAGGCAGTACAGCACCAAAATCGGGCGATGCGGGAAAATGGTTTAGAGCGATTGCACGTATTTGTGGCGCCGAGCTCGTCCTGGGAGGTTCTTTGGTGACCGTACTGGCCTCTTCGCGAGCAGGCTCGCTCCCACATTGGAATGCATTTCCCTGTGGGAGATTCTATGGTTGAGGGGAAGCCCTCAACTGGCCTTTGGCTGGTATTCGTACTGGCCTCTTCGCGAGCAGGCTCGCTCCCACATTGGAATGCATTTCCCTGTGGGAGCGAGCCTGCTCGCGAAGAGGCCGGGCGCCCCAACACAACTTCCGAGCCGAGACTCGACTTCCCTGGCGTACAAACGCAAAACGCCAACCCGAAGGTTGGCGTTCTGTTCAGTTCAAACGAGGCTTAGCGCGGCACGACTGGCTTGCGCGCGGGCTTGGGCCCCTTGCCTTTGGCCGCATCCTTGCGCTCCTTGGCCGCCTGCTGGTTACGGGCGAATGCCGCCGCCTTGGCCTGTTCACGCTTGTCCCACGGGTTGCCGCCATCGCTGGCACGCGGTGGCAGGCCGGTGTGCTGGGTCAGGATCTTGGTGGTCTTTTCCCCCGCCACTTTATGACTGCCGGCCGGCGTCGAGTTCTTGCGACGGGCACTCTGGTAGCTGTCGGTAGACGGCTGGTGCAGCGGGATCAACTGGTTCTTGCCCGGCCCGATCAGATCGGCGCGGCCCATGCGGGTCAACGCTTCACGTAGCATCGGCCAGCCTTTCGGGTCGTGATAACGCAAGAACGCCTTGTGCAGGCGACGCTGCTCCTCGCTCTTGACGATGGTCACCGCGTCACTCTTGTAGGTGACCTTGCGCAGCGGGTTCTTGCCCGAGTGGTACATCGCGGTCGCGGTGGCCATCGGCGACGGGTAGAACGCCTGCACCTGGTCGGCACGGAAACCGTTGCCCTTGAGCCACAGCGCCAGGTTCATCATGTCTTCATCGGTGGTGCCCGGGTGGGCGGCGATGAAGTACGGGATCAGGTACTGCTCTTTTCCGGCTTCCTTGGAGTACTTCTCGAACATGCGCTTGAACTTGTCATAGCTGCCGATGCCCGGTTTCATCATCTGGTTGAGCGGACCTTCCTCGGTGTGTTCCGGGGCGATCTTCAGGTAACCACCGACGTGGTGGGTCACCAGCTCCTTGACGTACTCCGGCGACTCGACCGCGAGGTCGTAGCGCAGGCCGGAAGCGATCAGGATCTTCTTCACGCCCGGCAAGGCACGGGCACTGCGATACAACTGGATCAGCGACGAGTGGTCGGTGTTCAGGTTCGGGCAGATACCCGGGAACACGCAAGACGGCTTGCGGCACGCGGATTCGATTTCCGGGCTCTTGCAGGCGATACGGTACATGTTCGCGGTCGGGCCGCCGAGGTCAGAGATGACGCCGGTAAAACCCGGGACCTTGTCGCGAATTTCTTCGATTTCGCGAATGATCGACTCTTCGGAGCGGTTCTGGATAATCCGGCCTTCGTGCTCGGTGATCGAGCAGAAGGTGCATCCGCCGAAGCAGCCACGCATGATGTTTACCGAGAAACGGATCATCTCGTAGGCCGGGATTTTCTCCTTGCCATACGCCGGGTGCGGAATGCGCTGATAAGGCATGCCGAACACGTAGTCCATTTCTTCGGTGGTCATCGGAATCGGTGGCGGGTTGAACCAGACATCGACTTCGCCGTGTTTCTGTACCAAGGCACGGGCGTTACCCGGGTTGGTTTCCAGGTGCAACACGCGGTTGGCGTGCGCATACAAAACGGCGTCGCCACGTACTTTCTCGACCGACGGCAGACGGATCACGGTCTTATCGCGGGTCATCTTCGGGCTGGCCAAAATCTGCACGACCTTGGCTTCCTGCGGATCTTCAACCGGCCCCTTCTCCTGCTCGATGGCGCAGGCCTGGGTGTCCTGGGTGTTCACGTACGGGTTGATGATCTTGTCGATCTTGCCCGGGCGGTCGATGCGCGTGGAGTCGACTTCGTACCAGTCTTTTGGCGTGTCGCGACGAATGAACGCGGTGCCGCGCACATCGGTGATGTCTTCGATCTTGTGACCGTAGGACAGACGCTGGGCGACTTCGACAATCGCACGCTCGGCGTTGCCGTAGAGCAGGATGTCGGCGCAGGCGTCGATCAGGATCGAGTTGCGGACCCGGTCCTGCCAGTAATCGTAGTGGGCGATGCGGCGCAGGGAGGCTTCGATGCCGCCGAGCACGATCGGCACGTGCTTGTAGGCTTCCTTGCAGCGCTGGCTGTAAACCAGGCTCGCGCGATCCGGACGTTTACCTGCCAGGCCACCTGGCGTGTAGGCGTCATCGGAACGGATTTTCTTGTCCGCGGTGTAGCGGTTGATCATCGAGTCCATGTTGCCGGCCGCGACACCGAAGAACAGGTTCGGCTCGCCGAGCTTCATGAAATCGTCTTTGGACTGCCAGTTCGGTTGGGCAATGATCCCGACGCGGAAGCCCTGGGACTCCAGCAGCCGGCCGATGATCGCCATGCCGAACGACGGGTGATCGACATAGGCATCACCGGTCACGATGATGATGTCGCAGGAATCCCAGCCAAGCTGATCCATCTCCTCCCTGCTCATCGGCAGGAATGGCGCTGGCCCGAAACATTCGGCCCAGTACTTGGGATAGTCAAATAACGGCTTGGCTGCTTGCATGTCGATAACCGGTGTTGGCTTTCATTGAATTTCGCGGGCGCGGAATATAGCACAAATTTTGACCAATTCCGACGGCTATGGTCGGAAATCGGTGATGCCCGATTCGCGAGCAGGCTCGCTCCCACAGAGGAATGCATTCCAGGGTGGGAGCGAGCCTGCTCGCGAATGGGGCCAGTTCAGGCAACAAAAACCTATTCGTCGTCGTCGAAGTTGTAGCTACCCGGCGCCAGGTTCTCGAATCGGGTGTACTTGCCGATAAACGCCAGTCGGATAAAGCCGATCGGGCCGTTCCGCTGCTTGCCGATGATGATCTCGGCAATACCTTTGTGTTCAGTTTCCGGGTGATACACCTCGTCGCGGTACACGAACATGATCACGTCGGCGTCCTGCTCGATCGCTCCGGATTCCCGCAAGTCGGAGTTCACCGGACGCTTGTTCGGCCGCTGCTCCAGGGAGCGGTTGAGCTGGGACAACGCCACCACCGGGCAGTTAAACTCCTTGGCGAGCGCTTTCAGGGACCGGGAGATTTCGGAAATCTCGTTGGTCCGGTTGTCACCGCTGGAACCCGGAATCTGCATCAGTTGCAGGTAGTCGATCATGATCAGGCCAACGTCGCCGTGCTCACGCACCAGACGTCGGGTACGGGCACGCATTTCCGACGGACTGATGCCGGCGGTATCGTCGATGAACAACTTGCGGTCGTTGAGCAGGTTCACCGCCGACGTGAGGCGCGGCCAATCGTCGTCCTCCAGCTGGCCGGAACGGACCTTGGTCTGGTCGATACGGCCGAGGGACGACAGCATACGCATGATCAGCGATTCGCCTGGCATCTCCAGCGAGTAAACCAAAACGGCCTTCTCGCTGCGCAGCACGGCGTTTTCCACCAGGTTCATCGCAAAGGTGGTCTTACCCATGGACGGACGGCCGGCGACGATGATCAAGTCGGCCGGCTGCAGACCGCTGGTCTTCTCGTCGAGGTCGGTGTAGCCGGTGGACAGGCCGGTGATCGCGTTATCGGTGTTGAACAGGGTGTCGATGCGGTCGATGGCCTTGGTCAGCAGTTCGTTCACACCCACCGGGCCGCCGGTTTTTGGCCGGGCCTCGGCGATCTGGAAGATCTGCCGTTCTGCCTCATCGAGGATCTCTTCAGCCGTGCGACCTTCCGGATTGAAGGCGCTGTCGGCAATCTCGGTACTGATGCCGATCAGTTGGCGCAGGGTCGCGCGCTGGCGGACGATCTGCGCATAGGCCTTGATGTTGGCGACGGACGGCGTGTTTTTCGCCAGCTCGCCAAGGTAACCAAGGCCACCGACCTGCGAAGTCTGACCTTCCTTGTCCAATTGCTCGGCAAGGGTCACGACGTCGATCGGGGAGTTCTGATCGGCCAGCTTGGCGATCGCGCGGAAAATCAGGCGGTGGTCATGTCGATAGAAATCGCCGTCGGAGACTTGATCGAGCACGCGTTCCCAGGCGTTGTTGTCCAGCATCAGACCACCGAGCACAGCCTGTTCGGCTTCGATGGAATGCGGCGGCACCTTCAGCGCGGCGGTTTGCAGATCGTATTGCTCGGGAGCGGAGATTTCGTTCATGGCCACTTGGTTTTTTAGGAAAAGCAGGGATTGAAAAACGGGTGTTACCAGAAAGACAAAGGGCACGACCTGTAAACAGGATCGTGCCCGATGTTACCGGCAAGCACCCGAGGGTGCCAGCCGACAAGTGCTGCTTAAGCTGCTACCACGACAACGCGTACGGTGGCTTCAACTTCGGCGTGCAGGTGCACGGCCACGTCGAATTCACCTACGTTGCGGATGGTGCCGTTCGGCAGACGAACTTCGCTTTTTGCAACTTCAACGCCAGAGGCGGTCAGTGCATCAGCGATGTCGTGGGTGCCGATCGAACCGAACAGCTTGCCTTCGTCACCAGCGGTGGCAGTGATAGTCACTTCCAGCTCAGCCAGTTGGGCGGCACGGCTTTCAGCCGAAGATTTACGGTCTGCTGCGGCTTTTTCCAGCTCAGCGCGACGCTCTTCGAACGCAGCCAGGTTGGCTGGGGTCGCAGCGGTAGCTTTGCCGTAAGGCAGCAGGTAGTTACGACCGTAACCAGCCTTAACGTTCACTTTGTCACCCAGGTTGCCCAGGTTGGTGACTTTTTCCAGAAGGATCAGTTGCATGTGAAAATCCTCTTAACTTTTAACCTTCACCGTTCGCGTTATCGGGGTCTTTCGACACCAGACGACCGCGAAAATCAATCAGGCTGTCGACGATGGCCAAAACCACCAGCAACGGATAGATCAGCTGCATGAACAGCAACAGCGTCACGTACAACCCCACCAGCCAGAACCTGGCCAGTCGCTTTTGCGCCACCAGCCCGTGAATCAGGGCCAGCCCGGCGAAAACCAGCGGTACACTGCACAACGGCACAAGCATGGACATCTGGACACCGAGATTCGGTGTCACAACCATGCCCGCCAGCAGCAACATCGCGGGACCCAGCGGGATTCGGACGGCGCGAAACTCGCGACCGAAACCACCGGGGTTGTACAACAACGCCTGCCAGTAGCGCCCGACAATCAGGCTCAGCACACTGACGATTTGCAACAAGGCCGCTATCAGGCCGGTCAGGATCGGTGCAATCAGGGACGCGAAACGCGCTTGCTCGTCTACCGACATCTTCTGGTAGACCTCACCGAGTAGCGACGGCATGACTTTGATCAAAGCCTGCGCCAGCATCTCGATCTGGGGCCCAAAAGCCGTCCCCAGCACCACTGAAAACACCACTCCCATCGCTATGCTGACCAGCAGCACGCGGTTCCAGGACTCGCTTGCGCGCAGAACCAACGCAAGGCTCGCAGACCCCAGCAGCACCAGAAGCGCCCGTGGGTCGTCGGAGTAAAGCCACCAGATCAACGCCGGCAGCAGTCCAAGAGCAAGAACGCCCAAGGCGTCCTTCAATCCGCGCCGCAGGAGCACAAGGCATCCGGCGGCAGCACCCAACCAATACAACAACGGCAATGCCGCGCATCCAGCCACTACCAGAGTGGCCTGCATACGGCCCCGCATGATGAACTCAGCCAAGGCCCGCATACATTCAATCCTTTGCTACGTGTCGACTGCCCGGTCTCAGCGGCCGTGGCTGTCGGTGTAGGCCAGCAGGGCCAGGAAGCGGGCGCGCTTGATAGCGGTGGCCAGCTGACGCTGATAACGAGCTTTGGTACCGGTGATGCGGCTTGGAACGATTTTGCCGGTCTCGGATACATAAGCTTTCAGAGTGTTGAGATCTTTGTAATCGATCTCTTTCACGTCTTCAGCGGTGAAGCGGCAGAATTTACGACGACGGAAGAAACGTGCCATTTGATAGGCTCCTTAAAAGGTCCGTGGATTACTCGTCAGCGTTATCGCTGTTGTCGCTGTCATCACCCTCAACGCCTTCGGCGTCGGAGTGCTCAGGACGGTCGCGACGCTCACGGCGCTCACTGCGGTTTTCTTCAGCCTTGAGCATCTCGGATTGGCCGGTAACGGCTTCTTCGCGACGGATGACCAGGTTACGGATCACTGCATCGTTGTAGCGGAAGTTGTCTTCCAGCTCGGCCAGGGCCTTGCCAGTGCACTCAACGTTCAGCATCACGTAGTGAGCCTTGTGAACATTGTTGATTGCGTAGGCCAGTTGACGACGGCCCCAATCTTCCAGACGGTGGATTTTGCCGCCGTCTTCTTCGATCAGCTTGGTGTAACGCTCAACCATGCCGCCGACTTGCTCGCTTTGATCCGGGTGGACCAAAAAGATGATTTCGTAATGACGCATGAATGCTCCTTACGGGTTGTAGCCTGCCGCTCAAAAGCGGTCAGACAAGGAGTGAATGACACTTATGGACTTGCGTGGGTAAGGCACATGCGCGCCTGCCGTCACAGCAAGGGGCGCAATTGTAGAGAAGGGGCGTGGGAGGCGCAAGGTAATTGGTGATTATTTGAACAACCGCCAATCTTTGCCTACGCACAAATCATTGTGGGAGCGAGCCTGCTCGCGAAGGGGACATAAACATTCAACATTGATGCTGAATGTTACTCCGCTTTCGCGAGCAGGCTCGCTCCCACAGGGATTACAACTGGCTTAAGCCTTTTTGGTGGCCGCTTTCGCGCCGCGCTGGCGCAAGGCCTCGAACAGACAAACGCCGGTCGCTACGGAGACGTTGAGACTGCTGACGCTACCCGCCATCGGCAGGCGCACCAGGTAGTCGCACAGATCGCGAGTCAGGCGTCGCATGCCGCTGCCTTCTGCCCCCATGATCAGGATGGTCGGGCCGGTCAGGTCCTGGTCATAAAGACTGACTTGCGCCTCGCCCGCCGTACCGACGACCCACAAGCCACGCTGCTTGAGCTTTTCCAGTGTGCGCGCCAGGTTAGTCACGGCGACCAACGGGATCACTTCGGCAGCACCACAAGCCACCTTGCGAACCGTAGGGGTCAGCGTCGCGGACTTGTCCTTCGGCACAATCACCGCCAGCGCACCCGCCGCATCGGCGGATCGCAGGCAGGCACCCAGGTTGTGCGGATCGGTCACGCCGTCGAGCACCAACAGCAGCGGCGCGCCTTCAGTGCGATCGAGCAACTCATCGAGCATCGCTTCGCCCCAGACCTGGCTCGGACTGACGTCCGCGACCACGCCCTGATGCACGCCTTCGACCCAGGCATCCATTTCACGGCGCTCGGCCTGACCGACCTGGACACGATTCTCGTTGGCCAGCTCGATCAGCGTTTGCACGCGCGGATCACTGCGGCCTTCGGCCAGCCAGATCTGCTTGACGCGCTTGGGGTGGTGACGCAGCAACGCTTCTACGGCGTGCACGCCATAGATTTTCTCCAACTGACTCATGGCTTGGCCTTAGGTTTACGCGCCCCACCGCTTTTGGCTGGGGCCGAGCCCGCTTTTGGCGGACCTTTACGATGTTTGCTCGGTTTGGCTGGTTTGCCGCCGGAAGCCTTGTCAGGCGCCGACCGTGAGGTCTTTCCCGCAGACGCCGCTTTACCGCCGCTTTTTGCGTCGGCCAACAGCGCCTTTTTCAATTCACGACTCTTGCGCACTTCAGCGTTTTTCGCCGCCGCATCGCTCGGACGATAAGCTTCGACAGCCTTTTCCTTGGCAGGACGACGACCGGTTTTCGCCGGCGCAGGCTCTGCGGCGGTCTTTGCAGCAGGAGCGGCGGTTTCAGTACCGCGTTTCTTGCGACCGATCGGCGCGCTGATGGTTTTTTCGGCCATCTCGAAGTCGATCTTGCGCTCGTCGAGATCGACGCGCATGACCCGCACTTCAACGGTATCGCCAAGGCGGAAGCTGCGGCCGGTACGTTCACCGGCCAGGCGGTGATGCACAGGGTCGAAATGGTAGTAATCGCCCGGCAGCGCGGTGACGTGCACCAGGCCTTCGACGTAGATATCGGTCAGTTCGACAAACAGACCGAAACCGGTCACCGCCGTGATCACGCCCGGGAACGATTCGCCCACGCGATCCTTCATGAACTCGCACTTGAGCCAGTTCACCACGTCGCGGGTCGCTTCGTCGGCACGGCGTTCGCTCATCGAGCACTGCTCGCCGAGTTGCTCCAGCGCCGCTTCGTCGTACGGGTAGATGCGCGCCTTCGGAATGGTCATCGCACCGGCACGGCGAACGTGCGGGGTGTCCTGCTTCGAATGGATGACGCTGCGAATCGCCCGATGCGTGAGCAAGTCCGGATAGCGGCGGATCGGCGAGGTGAAGTGGGTGTAGGCCTCGTAATTCAGGCCGAAGTGGCCCTGGTTATCGGCGCTGTACACCGCCTGGCTCAACGAGCGCAGCATGACAGTCTGGATCAGGTGGAAATCCGGACGGTCCTTGATACCTGCCAGCAGTGCCTGGTAGTCCTTCGGCGACGGGCCGTCCTTGCCTTTGTGCAGGGACAGGCCGAGTTCGCCGAGGAAGGCACGCAGTTTTTCCAGACGCTCCGGTGGCGGACCGTCGTGAACGCGATACAGCGCAGGAATCTCGTGCTTTTTCAGGAATTCGGCGGTGGCCACGTTGGCCGCCAGCATGCATTCCTCGATCAACTTGTGCGCATCGTTGCGCACGGTCGGCCGGATTTCGGCGATCTTGCGCTCGGAACCGAAGATGATGCGGGTTTCCTGGGTTTCGAAATCGATCGCACCGCGCACATGACGAGCGGCCAGCAACACCTTGTACAGCGCATACAGCTGCTTGAGGTGCGGCACGACATCGGTGTACTCGCCACGCAGCTTGCGCGCTTCGGTGGCTTTCGGCGTTTCGAGCATGGCGCTGACTTTGTTATAGGTCAGGCGCGCATGGGAATGGATCACCGCCTCATAGAAGCAGTAGTCGGTCATTTCGCCGGATTTGGAGATGGTCATCTCGCAAACCATGGCCAGACGATCGACTTGCGGGTTCAGCGAGCACAGACCGTTGGACAGCTGCTCTGGCAGCATCGGGATCACGCGCTCGGGGAAGTACACCGAGTTGCCACGAACCTGAGCCTCGGCATCCAGTGCCGAACCGAGCTTCACGTAGCTGGAAACGTCGGCAATCGCCACGTACAACTTCCAGCCGCCGGAGAACAGGCGCAGCTTGCCCGGCCGGGCTTCGCAGTAGACCGCGTCGTCGAAGTCGCGGGCATCTTCACCGTCGATGGTGACGAACGGCAGATGGCGCAGGTCGATGCGCTTCTCTTTGTCTTTTTCTTCGACTTCCGGCTTGAGCTTGCCGGCTTCCTTGAGCACGGCGTCCGGCCAGACGTGCGGAATGTCGTAGGTCCGCAGGGCGACATCGATTTCCATGCCTGGCGCCATGTAGTTGCCCACGACTTCAACCACGTCGCCTTGCGGCTGGAAGCGTGGCGTCGGCCAGTGAGTGATCTTCACTTCAACGAACTGACCGATCTGGGCATTGGCGTTACGGCCCGGCGTCACCAGCACTTCCTGCTGGATCTTCGGGTTGTCGGCAACCACGAAACCGATACCGCCCTCTTCGAAGTAACGACCGACAATGCTTTCGTGAGCACGGGACACCACTTCGACAATCATGCCTTCGCGGCGACCGCGACGGTCCAGGCCGGAAACACGGGCCAGGGCACGGTCACCGTCGAACACCAGACGCATTTGCGCCGGGCTCATGAACAGGTCGTCACTGCCGTCGTCCGGCACCAGGAAACCGAAACCGTCGCGATGACCGCTGATGCGACCGAGGATCAGGTCAAGCTTGTCCACCGGTGCATAGGTGCCACGACGGGTATAGATGAGTTGAGCATCGCGCTCCATGGCGCGCAGGCGGCGGCGCAGGGCTTCGATCTGGTCTTCTGTGGTCAGACCAAACTCTTCGACCAATTGCTCGCGGTTAGCAGGCGAACCCCGATCAGCAAGATGCTGAAGGATCAGTTCGCGGCTAGGAATGGGGTTTTCATATTTTTCCGCTTCACGAGCGGCCTCGGGATCGAGGGACTGCCAATCGGCCATTAGAGAGTTTTCACCTTGTCTATATGCGGGTTAGTTTGGCATAGGCGTAATGAAACGGGAAATTTCAAGCTAAGACGGCCCATCTAAAGCCCTGTATCGACACCTCAACGCTGAATTGCAGACCGCTGGTGAAATTTTTCAGGTTTTTTTGAGACCGGGGGTTTACAGTTAAAAAGACGCTCCGTATAGTGCGCGCCATCGACGACGGACAACGTTGCCGATACTGCCCAGATGGTGAAATTGGTAGACACGCCAGCTTCAGGTGCTGGTGACCTTACGGTCGTGGAAGTTCGAGTCTTCTTCTGGGCACCAATTTCGAGCTTGAGATTAGATCAATTTCAAGGCTCACACAAAACCCGCGAAAGCGGGTTTTTTGCATTCTAAACCTCTGATTTAATAAATTTAAATCAGGGGTTTACAGATAAAAATACTCTCCGTATAGTGCGCCACATCAACAGCGGCAACGCTGAAGATGAATGCCCAGATGGTGAAATTGGTAGACACGCCAGCTTCAGGTGCTGGTGGCCTTACGGCCGTGGAAGTTCGAGTCTTCTTCTGGGCACCAATTCAAGTTCAAGGTTACGGCCTTGAATTTCACAGAAACCCGCGAAAGCGGGTTTTTGCGTTTTTGAGGTTTGAAAAGCACCTCTCCCTGTAGGAGCGAGCCCTGCTCGCGATGGATTCAAAGACAACGCACTTCTCCAGACACCCCTCGTTTTCGTTCACGCCCATCGCGAGCAGAGCTCGCCCCCACAAAAGCAATCGCACATATCAAAGTCATGCCGGACTCACAAGGCGCATTTGAGAAAGAATATCGTTTATCATTGTTGCAAGATTTTGCAATGCGACAGTGAGGAACCCTGCGAATGATGCTTCGAAATACCCTGCGCCGAGGCCTGACCATCACCCTGCTCGGCCTGGCACTCGCCACTCCCCTCACCCAAGCCGCCGACCCGGTTTCCCTGACACTCTACAACGGCCAGCACAAGGAAGTCGGCGACGCGGTCGCCAAAGCCTTCGAAGCCAAGACCGGCATTCACGTCAACGTACGCAAAGGCAGCAGCAACCAACTCGCCAGCCAGATCGTCGAAGAAGGCGATCGCTCCCCTGCCGACGTGATCTACACCGAGGAATCGCCCCCACTGAACAAGCTCGGCGAACAAGGCCTGCTGGCCATGGCTGACGACGCCACCCTGGCGGTCCTGCCCAAGGATTACGTCGCCGGCAATGGCACCTGGATTGGCGTGACCGCCCGGGTGCGGGTTGTCGCGTTCAACCCGAAGCTGATCGATGAAAAAGACCTGCCGAAATCGGTGATGGAATTCTCCGATCCGAAATGGCAAGGCAAGGTCGGCTTCGTGCCCACCAGTGGCGCCTTCCAGGAACAGGCCGTGGCGATTATCAAGGTGCACGGCATGGACGCGGCCGAAGAATGGCTCACCGGCCTGCGCGCCTTCGGCAAGACCTACAGCAATAACATGGTTGCACTCAAAGCCGTGGAAAACGGCGAAGTCGCCACCGTACTGGTCAACAACTACTACTGGTTCGCCCTTCAGCGGGAAAAAGGCCAGCTCGACTCGAAGCTGCATTACTTCACCGGCGGCGACGTCGGCGGGCTGATCACGGTTTCCAGTGCGGCCGTGCTGAAATCCAGCAAGCACCCCAAAGAAGCCCAGCAACTGCTCGCCTACATGGCCAGCGAAGAAGGCCAGCGAGTGATCACCCAGACCACCGCCGAATACCCACTGCACAAAGGCATGGAGTCGGATCGCGGTCTCAAGCCATTCAGCGAGCTGCAAGCACCGAACGTCACGCCAGCCGACCTCGGCAATGCTGAAGAAGCCCTGGACCTGGAACGTGATGTTGGCCTGAACTGATGAGCACAACGCTATCCGCCGCTGGGCACCGCAGCTACGTGCCGCGACGCAAGCGGCCGTCGATCTGGCTGCTGCTGCCGGTTTTGCTGCTGGTGGTGCTCAGCCTGCTGCCACTGGTCTATGTCGGGCTCAAGGCCTGGCAAGCCGGCTGGGCCGAAGCCGTGCATCTGTTGTGGCGGCCCTACGTGTTCGGCCTGTTGCGCAACACCCTGGCATTGATGGTCGGCGTTACGCTGGCCTGCGGTGTGATCGGTCTGTCGCTGGCGTGGCTGCTGGAACGCAGCAATCTGCCAGGACGGCGGTTGTGGGGCGTGATCCTGTGCTTGCCGTTCGCCGTCCCCGCGTTTGTCAGCAGCTTCACCTGGGTATCCCTCAGCGCACACTTCGAAGGACTGGGCGGGGCGATCCTGGTCATGACCCTTTCCAAATACCCGCTGATCTTCTTGCCGGTTGCAGCGACCTTGCGCAACCTTGACCCCTCGCTGGAAGAGTCCGCGCGAACACTGGGACACAATCGCTGGGGCGTATTCTTCAAGATCACCCTGCCCCTGCTCTGGCCATCGCTGATTGCCGGCTCTTTGCTGATCGCACTACACATGCTGGTTGAGTTCGGCGCACTGTCGATCATCGGCCTGCAAACCTTCACCACCGCGATCTATCAACAGTTCGAACTGGAGTTCAGCAACGCCAACGCGGCGATGCTTTCAGCGGTGCTGCTAATGCTGTGCCTGATGCTGCTATGGCTGGAGCTTCGCGTTCGCGGCAAGGGTCGACACGTGCGCACCGGACAGGGCGCGGCGCGACAGGCGGAGCAAGTGCGGCTGGGGCCATGGGCGATTGCCGGGCAACTGTACTGCCTGTTGCTGGCGATCGTCGGCAGCGGTATTCCGCTGGGCATGCTGGTTTACTGGCTGGCTGTGGGATCATCGGCCGCTTTCCCGGTTGCCGCCATCAGCGAGGCGCTGCTGTCGTCCCTGGCACTGTCGATGGGTGGCGCGGCGTTCTGCCTGGTGCTTGCGGTGCCGGTGGGCCTGTTGGTGGTGCGCTACAAAGGCCAACTGGCAATCTGGGCCGAACGCTTGCCGTATCTGCTGCACGCACTGCCAGGCCTGGTGATCGCCCTGACCCTGGTGTATTTCGCCTTGCACTATGTACCGATGCTGTACCAGACGTCGATGTTGCTGTTGATCGCTTATGCACTGCTGTTTCTGCCCCTGGCCCAGGCACCGATCCGCACAGCGCTGAACAAGGCTGCACCGCAACTGGAAGAGGCTGCACGAACACTGGGCGCATCGTCGTTCACCGCGTTTTGCCGGGTGACACTGCCGATCATCTTCCCGGCACTGGGAGCGGCGTTTGCGCTGGTGTTTCTGGATGCAATGAAGGAACTGACGGCGACCCTGCTGTTGAGTCCGACGGGGCTCAACACCTTGGCGACGGAGGTTTGGGCGCATACCGCGAACGTGGAGTTTGCGGCGGCGGCGCCTTATGCGGCGTTGTTGATCCTGGTATCAGGGGTGCCGGTCTATCTGTTAACGACGCGGATGTATCTGAGCCGCTGAAAGCGCTTTCGCGAGCAGGCTCGCTCCCACAGGAGAACGCGTTCCAATGTGGGAGCGAGCCTGCTCGCGAAGAGGCCTGCTCAACCAAAGAATAACTTAAGCCCTGAACTGCCCCAGGCTCGCCTTCAACTGCGCCGCCAGGCCATCCAGCACCTTGCCGCTGGCCGTGGTTTCCACCACGGCTTGCGCCGCTTTCTCGGCCTGCGCATGGATAGTCTCGACCCGTCCACGCACCGCCTGTGCACCCTGCGCCTGATGCGCCGCGGCCTGAGTCGCCAGGCCAATCGCCGCGTGCACCTGTTCTACCGATGCCTGTACCGATTGCTGCAACCGCGCACTGTCACGCAACACCAGCAAACCCTCGTTGGCCTGACGCCCCGCCTGCCCGATCGCCGCCACTGCTTCGCGTGCACCTTGCTGCAACGCCACGATGTGCGCCTGGATATCGCCAGTGGAGCTTTGAGTCTTGCTCGCCAGCGCCCGCACCTCATCGGCCACCACGGCAAACCCGCGCCCGGTCTCACCGGCTCGCGCCGCCTCGATGGCCGCGTTCAAGGCCAGTAAGTTGGTTTGCTCGGCGATCCCGTGAATCACCGTCAGCACCACTTCAATCTGCTCACTCTGCTGCGCCAGGCGCTCGATCACTTGTGCGCCGGTATCGACCTGCCCGGCCAACGCCTCGATCAGGCTGCCGACTTTCGCGGAGGTCCGGGTGTTTTCATCGGTGGCCTGACGAATATCCACCACCTGCTTCAATGCCGCCTGCATGGCATGGCTTTCAGACTGAGCCTCATCCGCCATCTGCGACAGCGCACGCAGGCTCTCGGCCACCTCGTCGCGCTGCATGCCCGCCGCCGCGTCGGCTCCTGCATTGCGCAAGGTCATGGCACCGATTTCCACCCCGGTACGCTGAGCTACATCACCCGCCTCACGCACGATCGGCTGCAACTTATCCACAAAGCGATTGACCGCCGAAGCCATGTCGCCGATTTCGTCCTTGCTGTTGATCTTCACGCGCTTGGTCAAATCACCTTCGCCGGCCGCCAGGTCATCCATGGCGCTAATCAGCATTTTCAAGCGATTGACCACTCGACGGCCCAGCACCACTGCCAGCAATAGCAGCACGCCGGCACCCACTACCGCCAGCCCCACGCCAATGCGCCAGCGCAAGGTCGCCGCGGCTTCCTGCACGGTGCTGGTGGTGTTGGCTTTCATTTCAGAGGCTGTGGATTGCGCCGACTGCAGCCGTGCACGCATGGCTGTCGCGCTGTCGGCCGCCGCGCCTTTGAGGCTGTCGCCCACCAGCTGATCACTGCTGGCGATCAGGGCCGAGAAGCGCTTGTCGAGGGCCGCCAGGTCGGTTTCCACCGAGGCGGTAGAAACCCCCATCAAGACCTTGCCGATTTCCACGCCATTGGGATTGATCGAGGCTTCGAGGTAGTAGACCGACGGATCGTTCTTCGCTGCATCCAACAGCTTGTCCAGCGCGCGTTCGCCCTGGCCTTTTTCCAGCAGCGCCTTGTTGATCGGGTTCTCCCGGTTGAGATAGCGCGTCAGGTGCTGGCCCGTTGCGTCGTCGTAGACCACGAACAACACATTGGGATTGCGCTGCGCCCGACGGGCGAACTCGGAGAGGGTTGGAACATCGCTGTCCCACATGGCGCGGGGTGCGACCGAAGCCAGAAGCTGCGCCATATCATTGGCGGAGTCCTTCAGGTCTTTTTCCAGGGTCGCACGCAGTTGCGCCTGTTCTTCCTTCAACCGCGAAGACAAACCGGTTGTAAGACGCTGACGCGTGCTGGCGGAGAGACTGTCGAGACTGGACGTGACTTCACGCCCTGCCTGCTCGAGTTCGCCGGAAAGTTTTTGACTGTCAGCTCCCAGGCGCACGCCAAGATCGGCTTCCAGCGCGGTCACCGTGCTCCGGGTCAGAGCAACAGCCACCAGCACCTGCACCAAAAGGGCGATACCGAGAGTAACGAACACAGGCCGCAAGAGACGGCTTTGTAACAGTGAGAGAACGGCCGACACTGGAAATCCCTCTGCATGAGCGCCATTAAATTGATGGCTCGCCAGAAGCAATTCTTACAGCAAAGGTCATGCCGTCCTACAGGCATATACGACAAAGGGCCCAATCAAGGGCCCTTTGTTTTTTACATCAACGACTTATCAAGCGAACGGATGACGCAGAACGATGGTTTCGTTGCGGTCCGGGCCCGTCGAAATAATGTCGATCGGCGCACCGACCAACTCTTCGACGCGCTTGATGTAGTTGCGTGCAGCTTGCGGCAGCTCTTCCAGCGTCTTGGCACCGAGGGTGGATTCTTTCCAGCCCGGCATCTCTTCGTACACCGGCTCCAGGCCGATGTAGCTGTCGGCGTCGGTCGGCGCGTCGATCACTGCACCATCCTGGTTCTTGTAGCCGACACAGATGTTGATGGTTTCCAGGCCGTCCAGTACGTCCAGCTTGGTCAGGCACAGGCCCGAGATGCTGTTGACGTCGATGGCGCGACGCAGGATGACGGCATCGAACCAGCCGCAACGACGGGCACGGCCGGTGGTTGCACCGAACTCGTGGCCACGCTTGGCCAGGAACGCGCCAACGTCGTCGAACAGCTCAGTCGGGAACGGGCCCGAACCGACACGAGTGGTGTAAGCCTTGGTGATGCCGAGGATGTAATCCAGGAACATCGGGCCGACACCCGAACCGGTAGCGATACCGCCCGCGGTGGTGTTGGAGCTGGTGACGTACGGGTAGGTACCGTGGTCGATGTCCAGCAGGGAGCCCTGGGCGCCTTCGAACATGATGTCCTTGCCGGCACGACGCAGCTGGTGCAGTTCGGCGGTGACGTCGAGCATCATCGGCTTGAGCAGCTCGGCGTACTCCATGCACTCGTCCAGAGTCTTCTGGAAGTCGATTGCAGGCTCTTTGTAATAATTAACCAGTACGAAGTTGTGGTAGTCCAGCAACTCGCCCAGCTTGGCGGCGAAACGCTCACGATGGAACAGGTCACCGATGCGCAGGCCGCGACGCGCAACCTTGTCTTCGTAGGCCGGGCCGATGCCACGACCGGTGGTGCCGATCTTCAGCTCGCCACGGGCCTTTTCACGGGCCTGGTCCAGTGCAACGTGGTAGGACAGGATCAGCGGGCAGGAAGGGCTGATTCGCAGGCGCTCGCGCACCGGCACGCCTTTCTCTTCCAGCTTGTTGATTTCCCGCAGCAGGGCATCAGGTGCAACCACCACGCCGTTACCGATCAGGCACTGCACGCCTTCGCGCAGCACGCCCGACGGGATCAGGTGCAAGACGGTTTTTTCACCGTCGATCACCAGCGTGTGGCCAGCGTTGTGCCCCCCCTGGTAGCGCACTACGGCGGCAGCATGTTCGGTCAGCAGATCAACGATCTTGCCTTTGCCCTCATCACCCCATTGGGTGCCCAGGACTACGACATTCTTACCCATAACACTTGTCCTCATTCGCGCAAACTTGGTGCCGGCGGTGGCCGGCAGGAAAACTCAAGAAGCCAGTGGCGATACTTGCCAAAGCCCGTTCTGCTGAATCAATTGCCGGTCGCAGTCCGCTTCACGGGCGGCGGCCAAAGGTTGTCCAGGCAAGGCCTGAACGACACGCTGACCCTCACTGCGCAACTGGCAAACCTGCTGCCAGAGTGCCGCATCCGTACTGTCAGGCATCCAGATACCGCCAGACGGTAGCTCGATCTCAGCACGCCCCAGGGTCACCAGGGTTTTCAAATCGGTAGAGAAACCGGTTGCCGGACGGGCGCGACCGAAATCGGCGCCGATGTCGTCGTAACGACCGCCCTGGGCAATGGACTGACCAACACCCGGCACGAACGCGGCGAACACTACACCGGTGTGATAGTGGTAACCGCGCAACTCACCCAGGTCGAAGTACAACGGCAGCTCCGGGAAACGCACGGACAAACGCTCGGCAATCGCCAGCAGATCGTCCAGCGCCGCCAGAACCGGGGCCGGGGCCTTGGCCAGACGCTCGCGGGCAGCCACCAGCACTTCACGACCGCCACACAGATCGACCAGTGCCTGCAGCATGGCCGACAGATCGGCCGGCAAGCCTTCGGTCAAGGTAATGACCTCGTCGATGGCTTTACGTTGCAACGCATCGAACAACTGTTGCTCGACTTCACCGGACAAGCCGGCAGCGCGGGCCAGCCCGCGATAGATACCCACATGCCCCAGGTCCATGTGCACGTCCGGCACATCGGCCAGTTGCAGCATGGCCAACATCAGACTGATGACTTCAACGTCACTGCTCGGGCTGGCATCGCCGTACAACTCGGCGCCCAACTGGATCGGGCTGCGCGAGGACGACAAGGCGCGCGGCTGCGCATGCAGCACGCTGCCGGCATAGCACAGACGGTTCGGGCCTTCGCGACGCAGGGTATGCGCATCGATACGCGCCACCTGCGGCGTGATGTCCGCGCGGAAACCCATCTGCCGGCCCGACTGCGGGTCGATGACCTTGAAGGTACGCAGATCCAGGTCCTGGCCCGCACCGGTCAGCAGGGATTCCAGGTACTCGATATGGGGAGTCACGACAAACTCGTAACCCCAGCTCTGGAACAGATCCAACACCTGACGACGCGCGACTTCTATGCGCGCCGCTTCCGGTGGCAGTACTTCTTCGATGCCATCTGGCAGCAGCCAGCGGTCTACCGTTGCCATTACGCCATTCCCCTATGATCCGGGCGGCAAGCCTTTGGGCGAGCCTTGAGTGAAGCAGAAAACGCTCGGCTCAGCACAAACCACGCGCATGAGCGACGAAGCGAAAAGCCTGAAATGGGCTTCGCCAAGCACTTTCCTCGTAAAACCTGTCGAGCTTGTCAGCTCAGGCACCTGCACAAAAACAGCAATCAAACGTGCAGACGCAAAAAAGCCGGGAATTTCCCGGCTGCCGCATCATACACACGTTTTCCCAAAGGATCACCCCGCCAGAGGTTTTAGCCGCCCGGCGGGATGATTCAGGTCAACGCCGTATCAAGGCTTGGCTTTTTCCAGGTAGTGGAAGAAGTCACTGCTTGGGTCGAGGACCATGACGTCGGATTTGTTCGCGAAGCTTTCACGGTAGGCACGCAGGCTACGGTAGAACGCGTAGAACTCCTGATCCTGACCGTAGGCCTTGGAGTAGATCGCAGCGGCTTGGGCATCGCCGTCACCGCGAATCTCTTCGGACTCACGGTAGGCTTCAGCCAGCAACACGCGGCGTTGACGATCGGCGTCAGCACGGATGCCTTCAGCCAGTTCGTTACCCTTGGCGCGGTGCTCGCGAGCTTCACGCTCACGCTCGGTGCTCATACGCTCGAACACACTGCGGTTCACTTCTTTTGGCAGGTCGATGGTCTTGACCCGGACATCGACGACTTCAATGCCCAACTCTTTTTCAGCCATCTTGTTCAGCGAAGCCGTGATATCCGCCATCAGCGCATCACGCTCACCCGACACCACTTCGTGCAGGGTGCGCTTACCGAACTGGTCACGCAGGCCCGATTCCAGACGGCGCGACAGACGCTCGTCGGCAATCTGCTTGAGGCCGGAAGTCGCGGTGTAGAAACGCTCTGCGTCCTTCACGCGCCACTTGGCGTAGGCATCAACCATCACGGCTTTCTTTTCCAGCGTCAGGAAGCGTTGAGTCGGTGCATCCAGCGTCATCAGGCGTGCGTCGAATTTGCGCACCTGGTTAACGTAAGGCACCTTCACATGCAGGCCTGGCTGAACATCGGTCTGAACCACGCGACCGAACTGCAGCAACACCGCACGCTCGGTCTGAGCCACGATGTAGAAGCAGTTCCAGGCAGCGATCGCCACGACGACGCCGACAATAAGGGCGATCAGCGATTTATTGCTCATCAGCGACTCTCCCTGGTACGTGCTTGCTGTTGCTGCAGATCAGCTGCCGCACGCGCATTCGCTTCATTGCTGGTGGCGGCTGCACTGCTCACCGGAGTGCTGGTGCTGCGACCACTATCGACCATTTTGTCCAGTGGCAGGTACAGCAGGTTGTTCTGGCCATTCTTGTTACCGGTCACGAGAACCTTGCTGGTGTTGCTGAAGACTTCCTGCATGGTGTCCAGGTACAGACGCTGGCGGGTAACTTCAGGTGCCTTGCGATACTCGGCGACCAGTTTGGTAAAGCGATCAGCCTCACCCTTGGCACGCGAGACGGTTTCGTCACGATAGCCATTGGCATCTTCGAGAATACGCTGGGCCTGACCACGAGCTTCCGGCACGACGCCGTTGGCGTAGGTTTCAGCCTGGTTGCGCGAACGCTGCTCGTCTTCACGGGCACGGATCACGTCATCGAAGGCTTCCTGCACTTCACGCGGTGCCGCTGCGCTCTGTACGTTGACCTGGGTAACGGTGATGCCGGTGCGATAGGTATCCATGAAGCGCTGCAGGCGCTCCTTGATTTCGCTGGCCATCAATTCACGACCTTCGGTCAGTACCTGGTCCATCGCGGTGGAGCCCACCACATGGCGCAAGGCGCTGTCCGTCGCGTGTTGCAGGCTGATTTCCGGCTGATCGACGCTCAGCACGAAGTCCTGCAGGTTGCTGATCTTGTACTGCACGGTCAGCGGCACTTCGACGATGTTTTCGTCTTCAGTCAGCATTTGACCCTGCTTGGTGTACGCACGCTCACGCGTGACGTTTTCCATGTACTTCTTGTCGATCGGCGGGAAATAAATGTTCAGACCCGGGCCGACGGTTTCGTAGTACTTGCCGAAGCGCAGCACCACGGCCTGCTCCTGCTCGTCGACTACATAGACCGCGCTGTACAGCCATACGGCCGCCAACACGACCAGGCCGATGCCGAGCAGACCGCCGAAGCCGCCGCTCTTGCCCGGACCACCACCGTCATCACCACGTTTCTTACCACCACCGAACAACCCGTTCAGGCTTTCCTGCAGCTTTCGGAAGGCCTCGTCGAGATCTGGCGGCCCCTTGCGATCGCCGTTATTACGGCGCTTGCCACCCCAAGGATCCTGATTATTCGAGTTGCCACCCGGCTCATTCCAAGCCATAGCGCTCTCCATCTGATAAAGCAAAGACGCACCCACGGCGCGCCGACCAATGCTACAGAATGCCTGTCACCACGGCACAACCGCTTTCTCAGGCTTTTATTGCAAAGTGTGTTGCTCGATGAACTCCAGCGGCTGCAAACCTTCGCGGCTCACCAGCCGATTCAATTCGGCCCGTGGCAAACGAACGGCCAGCAAGCTGAGACCTTCTTCGTCATGTTCTTCTTTCTGTACCGCACCGAGTTCGAAAAACTGCGCACGCAGTCGAGCAAATCGTTGCGGCAAGCGCAAGGTGCCAACAAACAAATCATCGCCGAGCAGCTCGGCCACGGCCTGCTTGAGCAAACCCAGACCCGTACCGTCCTTGGCCGACAACCAGACCCGTTGCGGCTTGCCATCGGCATCGCGCTGGATCTGCGGCTCAACACCCTCGAGCAAATCGAGTTTGTTGTATACCTCCAGGATCGGCAAGTCCTGGGCCCCGATCTCACCCAACACCACCATGACCTGCTCAATCTGGGCCATGCGCTCGGGCTCATGGGAGTCGATCACGTGCAGCAACAGGTCGGAGTTGCTCGACTCTTCGAGCGTAGCCCGAAATGCCTCGACCAGTTTGTGCGGCAAGTGACGAATGAAACCCACGGTGTCTGCCAGCACGATCGGCCCGAGATCGTCGAGCTCGAGTCGGCGCAGGGTCGGGTCGAGGGTGGCGAACAACTGGTCGGCGGCGAACACATCGGACTCGGTGACCGAGTTGAACAGCGTCGATTTGCCGGCGTTGGTATAGCCCACCAGTGAAACCGTCGGAATGTCAGCGCGCTTGCGGCCACGACGCGACTGCTCGCGCTGGCTGCGGACCTTTTCCAGGCGCCCCTTGATCTGCCGCAGGCGAACCCGCAACAGACGCCGGTCGGTTTCCAGCTGGGTTTCACCCGGACCGCGCAGACCGATACCGCCCTTCTGCCGCTCAAGGTGAGTCCAGCCACGAACCAGACGCGTGCTCATGTGCTCAAGCTGAGCCAGTTCGACCTGGAGCTTGCCTTCATGGGTACGGGCGCGTTGGGCGAAGATATCGAGAATCAGACCCGTGCGGTCGATCACGCGACACTCGAATATCCGTTCGAGGTTACGTTCCTGACTGGGCGTGAGGATGTGATTGAAAATCACCAGATCTACCTGTTCGGCTTTGACCAGGTCGCGCAATTCCTCGACCTTGCCGCTGCCAATCAGGTATTTGGCGGTTGGCCGATTACGCGGCACGTTGAAAAACGCGACGGTCTCGGCGCCAGCCGACATTGCCAACTCCTGAAACTCCTGCGGATCTTCGCGCGCCTCAGGGTCCTGACCATCCAAGTGAACGAGAATGGCTCGCTCACCACCACCGTGGCGCTCAAAGAACAAAGGAGACTCCTATCAGGCGTTACCTGGCTCAGCATCACCTGCTTCGGATTCGGTTGCGCTAGGCAGACGAATTGGACGAACCGGCACTACTGTAGAGATAGCGTGTTTGTAGACCATTTGGCTGACGGTGTTTTTCAGCAGGATAACGAACTGGTCGAAAGACTCGATCGTGCCTTGCAGCTTGATACCGTTGACCAGGTAGATGGACACCCCAACTTTCTCTTTACGTAAAGTATTCAAGTAAGGGTCTTGTAGCGAATGCCCTTTTGACATGTGCCGCACTCCTTTAAGGATTCAATATAAAAAAAATAGGTAAACAGATGGCTTGTGGCCGTCACACCCCCAAGGATAGACGGCAATTGCAAGGACTCAGCTCAATATGGAGATGGTCCCCAGGTATTTCAAGGCGCGCGGCAGATTGTCGCAATCCAGGCTGTCCAGCCAGTGTAAATCAGCCCAACTGCGCAGCCAGGTGAACTGGCGCTTTGCCAATTGGCGCGTGGCGATGATTCCACGCTCCTGCATCTCGGCTGACGTCAGCTTGCCATCCAGGTAGTCCCAGACTTGTCGGTAGCCTACCGCACGTATAGACGGCAACCCGGCATGCAGGTCACTTCGCTTACGCAGGGCTACGACCTCGTCGATGAATCCCTGTTCCAACATTAAAGTGAATCTTTGTTTAATTCGCTCATGCAGTACCTGACGATTTGCCGGAGCAATCGCCAAGTTCGCGACAGTATAGGGCAATTGTTGCCGTCCCGAAGCGGCTGCTTCAGTACTTTGCGCAGATTGTTGCAGGCGTAGCGCGGTCATGCTCTGACCGCTGACGCGATAAACTTCCAGTGCTCGACTGAGCCGCTGCGGATCGTTCGGATGAATGCGCGCCGCGGAAACCGGATCGATCACCGCCAATTGTTCGTGCAAGGCTTGCCAGCCAAGGCGTGCAGCCTCTTCCTCGATTTGCGCGCGCACGTCCGGATCGGCAGCCGGCATATCGGCCAGGCCTTCGAGCAAAGCCTTGTAGTAGAGCATTGTACCGCCTACCAGCAGCGGAATTTTTCCGCGCGAGGTGATATCGGCCATGGCTTCAAGGGCGTCACGACGAAAATCCGCGGCCGAATAGCTCTCGGCCGGATCGAGAATGTCGATCAAACGGTGCGGAAACTGCGCCAGAAGCTCCTTCGACGGCTTGGCGGTGCCGATGTCCATGCCACGGTAGACCAGTGCCGAATCAACGCTGATCAGTTCGCAGGGCAGGACCTTGGTGAGTTCGATGGCCAGGTCGGTCTTGCCGGCGGCGGTCGGTCCCATCAGGAAAATGGCAGGTGGGAGCTGGCTCATCAACGACCGCGCAAAAACAGTTTGTCCAGATCGTCCAGGCCCAGTTGGGTCCAGGTCGGTCGGCCATGGTTGCATTGCCCGCTGCGCTCGGTGTTTTCCATGTCACGCAGCAGACCGTTCATTTCCGGCAAGGCCAGGCGCCGGTTGGCCCGGATCGCGCCGTGACAGGCCATGGTGCCGAGCAGTTCGTTCAGGTGTGCCTGAATCCGGTCGCTGGTGCCGTACTCCATCAGGTCGGCCAGCACATCGCCGACCAGCCGATTGGCTTCGGCCTGTTTGAGCAGTGCCGGAATCTGCCGGATGGCCAGGGTTTCCGGACCCAGGCGCTGTAATTCGAAGCCCAGTCGCTGGAACCAGGCGACGTGCTCTTCAGCGCAATCGGCTTCACGCTGGCTGACCGCCAGGGATTCTGGCACCAGCAGTGGCTGACCACTCAAGCCTTCGCTGGCCATGGCGACTTTCAGGCGTTCGTACATGATCCGCTCATGTGCGGCGTGCATGTCCACCAGCACCAGCCCCTGGGCGTTTTCCGAAAGAATGTAGATACCCTTGAGCTGCGCCAGCGCATAACCCAGCGGCGGGATGTCACCCTGCCCGGCTGGCAATGCGACCGCATTGACCTCGGGCAGCGGCGCGAAGAACTCGCGATAGGCGGCCTGGGCTTCGGCGGCAGGCACAGCGGACTGAGGACGCGGCGTGTATTGATACTGGTAGCCGGCCCCTGAACCCGATCCGGCTGGCGCATTGAACGACGGTTGCGCTTGAGGCTGCTCCAGCAACGCATTGGCCGCCAGACGCATTTCACCCTGCGGACCGAACTCACCGGCATCCAGTCCGGTAGGCCGGACAATCGCTGTCGCAACCGGCGCCGCCAACTGGTCTTCCGGCCGCACATCACCCAAGGCGCGGTGCAAGGTGCCATAGAGGAAATCGTGGACCATGCGCCCGTCACGGAAACGAACTTCGTGTTTGGTCGGGTGTACGTTGACGTCAACGCCCGCCGGATCGACTTCGAAAAACAGCACAAACGTCGGGTGTCGGCCATTGAACAGTACATCGCGATAAGCCTGGCGCACCGCGTGGGCCACCAGCTTGTCGCGCACCGCACGGCCGTTGACGAAGAAATACTGCAAATCCGCCTGGCTGCGGTTGAACGTCGGCAATCCGACCCAACCCCACAGGTGCAGCCCGTTGCGTTCGATCTCGATCGGCAGCGCCTGCTCCAGGAAACCGGGACCGCAAATCGCCGCGACTCGCCGGGCACGGGCCGCATCATCGTGGGCTTCGTGCAGGCTGAGGATGGTCTTGCCGTTGTGGCGCAGATGGAACGCCACGTCGAAACGCGCCAGGGCCAGGCGCTTGATCACTTCTTGCAGATGATCGAATTCGGTTTTTTCAGTCTTGAGAAACTTGCGTCGCGCCGGTGTGTTGAAGAACAGGTCGCGAACTTCGACAGAGGTGCCTACCGGATGTGCTGCCGGCTGTACGCGGGGCGCCATGTCACGGCCTTCGGTCTCGACCTGCCAGGCCTGATCGGCATCGCGGGTGCGGGACGTCAGGGTCAGGCGCGCCACGGAACTGATCGAAGCCAGTGCCTCACCGCGAAAGCCCAGGCTCATGACCTGTTCCAGGTCTTCGAGATTGCGGATTTTACTGGTGGCGTGTCGCGCCAGGGCCAGCGGCAGGTCATCGGCGGAAATGCCGCTGCCATCGTCGCGCACCCGCAGCAACTTGACGCCGCCCTGCTCCACATCGACATCGATGCGTTTGGCGCCGGAGTCGAGGCTGTTTTCCAGCAATTCCTTGATCACCGAAGCCGGGCGTTCTACCACCTCGCCGGCGGCAATCTGGTTTGCCAGCCGAGGACTAAGCAGCTCGATGCGGGCAGCGTTGGTCAGCACCTGGTTCATTCTTTGGCCGCCAATTCAGTGCCAGGTATGGTCAAGTGCTGACCGACCTTGAGTTCGTCACTCGCCAGGTTGTTGGCGCTACGCAGCGCGGCCGGCGACACCTGATAACGCACGGCGATCATCGCCAGCGTCTCGCCCGGATTTACCCGGTGGTCACGCGGGCCTTGGGCGATTTTCCCGGAATCACGCAGCCAGGCGATGTAAGTGCCCGGTGGCGGATTTTGCTGGAAGAATTGACGCACACCGCTGCTGATCGAGCGGGCCAGCGCCTGCTGGTGGCTCGACGCGGCAAGTTTCGAGGCTTCGTTGGCGTTGGAGATGAATCCGGTTTCCACCAGGATCGATGGAATATCCGGCGACTTCAGCACCATGAACCCGGCCTGTTCAACCCGCTGCTTGTGCAGCGGCGTGACCCGGCCAATGTTGCTCAATACTTTCTGACCGACGTTCAGACTGGAGGTCAGGGACGCGGTCATCGACAGATCGAGCAGCACGCCGGCGAGCATGCGGTCCTTGTCGTCGAGACTGACGTTACCGGCACCACCGATCAGGTCGGAACGGTTTTCACTGTCGGCCAGCCAGCGCGCGGTCTCCGAGGTGGCACCGCGATCAGACAGGGCGAACACGGAAGCACCGAACGCGGCGGTCGAAGGCGCGGCGTCGGCGTGGATCGAGACGAACAGGTCGGCGCCCTTCTTGCGGGCGATTTCGGTACGCCCGCGCAACGGAATGAAGTAGTCGCCGGTGCGGGTCAACTCGGCACGGAAACCTTTGATGCCGTTGACCTGACGCTGCAATTCGCGGGCAATCTGCAGCACCACGTCTTTTTCGCGCTGACCGCGCGAGCCGGAGGCGCCCGGGTCTTCGCCACCGTGACCGGCATCGATCACCACAATGATGTCGCGTTTACCCGCCGGGGCCGGAGGCAGTTTGATAGCAGGCTCCGTTGGCGTGACCGGTACGGCTGGCACCGTGGCCACCGACGGCGTCGGCGCAGGCGGCGGCGCGGCATCGGCCGGGTTATCGAACAGATCGACCACCAGTCGGTTGCCGTACTGGGCGTTGGGGGCCAGGGAGAAGCTTTTCGGGGTGACGGCCTTTTTCAGGTCGATGACCACCCGCAAGTCAGTCGGCGTGCGTTGGGCCGAGCGCATGGCGGTGATCGGGGTATTGGCGCTGTTGACGTTCAGCGGCGCACCCAAGGACGCGCCATTGATGTCGATGACCAGACGATCGGGGGCCGTCAGGGTAAAGACGCTGTGCTGCACAGGGCCGGTCAGGTCAAACACCAGCCGTGTGTTGTCCGGCGCCCGCCACAGGCGAACACTGTTGACCTTCGTCTCGGCCACAGCGTCGACGGTCACCGCCAAAAACAATACCCCTACGGCAGCAACCAACGCGCGAAAGCGCATACCTAACCCCATCATTTATTTGGATTCCAATGCCAAAGCGGCACACCACGACTCGCCACGCGAGCCCTGGGACAAAATTTTCAGCGAACGCCCGCTGTCTTGCGGGCTAATGGTAATGGTCAGGTCGGGCTTTGGCAAAAAGCCTGCACCTTTATCGGGCCATTCGATCAGACACAAAGCGTCGTCTTCGAAATAGTCGCGGATACCGAGGAATTCCAGCTCTTCCGGATCGACCAGGCGATACAGGTCAAAGTGGAAGGCGCGGATATCGCCAATCTCGTAGGGCTCGACCAGGGTGAAGGTCGGGCTCTTTACCGCCCCGACGTGCCCCAGCCCCCGGATGATGCCCCGGGACAACGTGGTTTTGCCCATCCCCAGGTTGCCTTCGAGAAAGATCAGGCCGTGCCCTTTAGTGGTTTGGGCGATGCGTGCGCCAAACGCGGTCATCGCCTCTTCATCAGCCAGGTACAGGGTTACTTCAGACACGGTGCTTGCTCCTCCAACAACTGACGAATGGCTGGAATCAGATCACTGGCCGCCAGCCCGCGGCCCAATTTACCTTGCTGTTCACCGGCATTGGCGTGCAGCCAGACGGCAAGGCAGGCGGCGTCGAACGCATCCATGCCCTGGGCCAGCAGGGCGCCGACCAGACCGGCCAGCACATCGCCCAAACCGGCGGTGGCCATCGCCGGATGGCCCTGATGACACACCGTCAACCGCCCGTCGGGACTGGCGATCAGGCTGCCGGCCCCCTTGAGCACCACGACCGCTGTATATTTTTTGCTCAAGGCACGCACCGCCGCAGGGCGATCAGCCTGAACCTCAGCAGTACTCATGCCCAGCAACCGCGCCGCTTCGCCCGGATGCGGCGTGATCACACAATCCTTGGGCAAGTTCACACGTTCCTGCGCCAGCATGTTCAGCGCATCGGCGTCCCAGACTTGCGGCAGTGGTGCATTGGCGGCGGCGGACAACAAACTGTGCCCCCAGGCAGCCTGACCCAATCCGGGACCGACGACCAACACGGAAACCTTTTGCAGCAATTCCATCAACTGATTGGCCGACGAAGTACCCAACACCATCACCTCGGGGATTCGGGCCAAAGCGGCGGGCACATGTTCGCTGCGGGTCGCCACCGACACCATGCCGGCACCACTGCGTAGCGCACTTTGCGCACTGAGCAGGATCGCCCCGCCCAGACCGCGATCGCCACCGATCAGCAGCACATGACCCAATTTGCCCTTATGGGAGGTGGGCGCGCGACTGGCCAGTTGCGGCAGATTACCGGGCATCAGGCGACGGGCACTGGTGGGCGCGCGCTCAAGCAGCTGCGGATCGGCATGCAAGTCGTTAAAAACCAGTTCGCCCACCACGTCCGCCGCATCACCGGTGAACAACCCCAGTTTCAAGCCGATAAACGTGACTGTCAGATCGGCTCGCGCTGCGCAGCCGAGGGTACGACCGGTATCGGCGCAGAGGCCGGAAGGGATATCGACCGCCGCCACTGGCAGCTCGCTGGCATTGATCGAGGCGATGACACTGGCGTACGGCTCACGCACGTCACCGGTCAGGCCAGTGCCCAGCAAGGCATCCAGCACGAGGCCGCGCAATTCGGAATTTGCCGTCCAGGCTTCGATAAAGACGTTTTCGGACACCGCTTCGGCATGAGCCGCCGCCGCATCACCGCGCAACTGCTGCGCATCGCCCGCCGCCAGTACCCGAACCGACCAACCGGCACGCTTGGCCAGCACGGCCACCAGATAACCGTCACCGGCGTTATTGCCATGACCGGCGACCACCGTCAATTCACTCGCCGTCGGCCACTGGCGGACCAACGCTCGCCAGGTCGCCCGCGCCGCGCGCCGCATCAATTCGAAGCCCGGGGTACCGGCCGCGATCAGGCTCGCATCGAGCCCTCGGACCTGCGCAGCGCTGTACAGCGCGTCGGGTAAATCATCTTTAGTGTGCGGCATGCGTCTTCGGGCTCCGATGTCTGGCAGAATTATACGCACCTCAGCTCCGGTTTCTCTCGCCTCATGCCCGCTATTACCACAGACCTGCCCGCCCTCGCCCAATCCATCAAGGACTGGGGCCGCGAGCTGGGCTTCCAGCAAGTCGGCATCAGTGGCCTCGACCTGGGGGAGCATGAGCAGCACCTGCAGCGCTGGCTCGACGCCGGCTACCACGGTGAAATGGACTACATGGGCGCCCATGGCAGCAAACGCTCGCACCCGGATGAACTGGTACCGGGCACCCTGCGCGTGGTTTCGCTGCGCATGGATTACCTGTCGGGCGACACCAAAATGGCGCAATTGCTGGCCCAACCGGAAAAAGCCTACGTCTCGCGCTATGCCTTGGGCCGCGATTACCACAAATTGATCCGTAAACGCGTGCAACAACTGGCGGAAAAGATTCAGGCCGTGATTGGTCCGTTCGGCTACCGCGCGTTCGTCGACAGCGCCCCGGTGCTGGAAAAAGCCATCGCGGAACAGGCCGGCCTGGGATGGATCGGCAAAAACACCCTGGTCTTGAATCGTAAAGCGGGGAGTTACTTCTTCCTCGCCGAACTGTTCGTCGATTTGCCGCTGCCGGTGGACCCGCCCCACGCCACCGAACATTGCGGTCGCTGCAGCGCCTGCCTCGACATCTGCCCGACCAACGCTTTCGTCGGCCCCTATGTGCTGGATGCCCGACGCTGCATTTCCTACCTGACCATCGAACTCAAGGGCGCGATCCCCGAGGACTCGCGACCGCTGATCGGCAACCGGGTGTTCGGCTGCGATGACTGCCAGATCGTCTGTCCGTGGAACCGCTTCGCCCGCCCTTCTGGCGAAAGCGATTTCAAGCCACGGCACAACCTGGACAACGCCGACCTGGCCGCGCTGTTCATGTGGGACGAGGCCAGGTTTCTGAGCAGCACTGAAGGCTCGCCACTCAGACGGGCGGGTTATGAAAGCTGGTTGCGCAATCTGGCGGTCGGGCTGGGCAACGCACCGTCAACGATTCCGGTTCTGGAAGCTTTAAAAGCGCGGCGCGATTATCCATCCGAGATGGTGCGTGAACATGTCGAATGGGCGTTGCAGCAACATGCCGACCGTCAGGCCTCGTCGTTGTAGATGAACTTCGGCATTTCCCAATGAAAACGGATCGCCAGCAAGCGCAGCAGAAAACCGCCAAATAGCGTGATCAGTATCGCCTGCTCACCCGGCACGTTCAGCCAGAGACACAGCATGTAGCACCATGCCGCCGCGAACGAGACGCTGGCATAGAGTTCGCGACGGAAGATCAGTGGAATGTCGTTGCAGAAGATGTCGCGCAGGATGCCGCCGAAAACCCCGGTAATCACACCACTGACCGACGCGACCAACATGCCATGACCCATTTCCAGGGCGGTCATGCAGCCGATCAGAGTGAACGCCACCAGACCGACAGCGTCGAGGACCAGAAACAGCGAGCGCAGATGACGCATCCAGCGGGCGGTGAACACCGTGAACATCGCCGCGATGGTCGTCAATATCAGGTATTCCGGGTGTTTGACCCAGGTCAGCGGGTAGTGGCCGAGCAGCACGTCGCGCACCGAACCGCCGCCCAATGCCGTGACGCACGCGATCAGCACCACACCAAACCAATCCATGCCGCGACGGCCCGCAGACAAGGCGCCGGTCATGGCTTCGGCGGTAATGGCGATCAGGTAAAGCATCAGCAACATGGTGGCGGTCCTTGCACAAAGGCGCGCAGTCTACTCACTTCACCCAAGCACCAAAAGAGGGCAGAACAAGCACCGAGAACCTGTGGCGAGGGGATTTATCCCCGTTCGGCTGCGCAGCAGTCGTCTGCGGTATGCCTGATACACCGCGGTCACCGGTTTTGGGGCCGCTTCGCAGCCCAACGGGGATAAATCCCCTCGCCACAAAAGCCCTCGCCTAGCTATTAGAACTTGATGAAATGCTTGCGGTAGTGCTGCAACTCGGCGATGGATTCGCGGATGTCGTCCAGGGCGAGGTGGGTGCTGCCCTTCTTGAAGCTGTCCCGTACGTCTGGCGCCCAGCGCCCGGCCAGCTCCTTGAGCGTCGAAACGTCGAGGTTGCGATAGTGGAAATAGCTTTCCAGGGATTTCATGTGGTTATAAAGGAAGCGACGGTCCTGGCAGATGCTGTTGCCGCAAATCGGCGACTTGCCCTTCGGCACCCACTTCTCCAGGAAGGCAATGGTTTGCGCTTCGGCTTCAGCCATGCTGATACGGCTTTCGCGCACACGCTGGGTCAGGCCCGAGTTGCCGTGGGTGCGAGTGTTCCACTCGTCCATGCCGGCGAGGACTTCGTCGCTGTGGTGAATGGCGATCACCGGGCCTTCGGCCAAGGTGTTCAGGTCACTGTCGGTGACAATGGTGGCCATCTCGATGATGACGTCGGTATCCGGGTTCAGACCGGTCATTTCCAGGTCGATCCAGATCAGGTTCTGCGGGTTTTGCATGTGTCGGCTCCTAGGCAATGCTGCGCAGTTTAGCCTAGGCCGGTGGCCGGGCGTGCTAAACTCGCGGCCGTTTTACCTAATCGCTGCATTCTTGATACGGAACACCCATGGCCAAACGCCAACTCAATCGTCGTCAAAACTGGCGCATCGAAAAGATTCAGGGCGAACGCGCTGCCCGCGCCGCCAAACGCGAGTCCTCGGCTGTCGAAGCACTCGAAGGTGGCGACCTGGGTCCGGAACAGCACGGCCTGGTGATCGCGCACTTCGGCGTGCAGGTCGAGGTCGAGGCCCGTGATGGCGAGTTGGCCGGCCAGGTATTCCGTTGCCACCTGCGCGCCAACCTGCCGGCGCTGGTGACCGGCGACCAGGTGGTCTGGCGTGCCGGTAATCAGGGCATCGGCGTGATCGTCGCGCAACTGCCGCGTAACACCGAACTGTGCCGCCCGGACAGCCGCGGTCAACTCAAGCCGGTAGCAGCCAACGTCGACATGATCGTCATCGTTTTCGCGCCATTGCCTGAGCCACACGCCAACCTGATCGACCGCTACCTTGTCGCCGCCGAGCACGCGGGAATCAAGCCGTTGCTGCTGCTGAACAAGTTCGACCTGATCGACGAGCATAACGCCCCGGCGCTGAATGCCTTGCTGGCGGTTTATCGCACGCTGGGTTATCCGGTGCTCGAAGTGTCGGCCCATCACGGCAACGGCATGGAGCAACTGCAGAAGCAACTGGACGGGCGCATCAGTGTGTTCGTCGGCCAGTCCGGCGTCGGCAAGTCATCGCTGGTCAACAGCCTGCTGCCGGAAGTCGAAACCCGTGTCGGGCCATTGTCCGAGCTGTCCGGCCAGGGCACTCACACCACCACTACCGCGCGGCTGTTCCACTTCCCCGGCGGCGGCGAGTTGATCGACTCCCCGGGTATTCGCGAATTCGGCCTGGGCCACGTCAGCCGTGCCGACGTCGAAGCCGGCTTCATCGAGTTCAACGACCTGCTCGGCACCTGCCGCTTCCGCGACTGCAAGCACGACCGGGAACCGGGCTGCGCCCTGCTCAAGGCCCTGGAAGATGGCCGTGTGCAGCAACAACGGATGAACAGCTATCGCTCGATCATCGCGAGTTTGCCGGAGATCAATTACTAAGTAGCTTCGATCATTTTCGTGACGCCGCGAAAATGATTAGCAGTTTCCCGCAGACACAAAAAAAGCTGCGATCATCTCGCGGCTTTTTTGTGGGTCATGTTTGATCAAATACACACCTCAAGTAACCCTCCCTGAGTATTAACGGCGCTCTGGAGGGCCGCCAAGCTTGTGCATGAATCAGGGCTTGATGAACTGACCTACGGGCGCGAGGTATTGAGAAAGGCAGGTATTGGAGTGATGTTCATCACGTCCGGCACCGAAAGCCATTCTCAGAACCTTGTCATATTTTTCTACCGCAACATGAGCCTGAGCTTGCATGAGCTTCGTGCTGATATGAGTAAAACCGTATATTCGAATTGCTTTCAGAATGATTGACTCGACACATTCCACCCGCTGGAAAAGTATCTGCTTTGCTCTATCTGACTGCGACATCAAGATACCGACGAGTGCGCGTTTGTCACCCGTGGTAAATGAGTAGGGCTGTTGATTTTGAAATAGAGAGAAAGCATGCATCAACAGTAAAAGCTCGCCATCGTCGATACTGTCGATTTGAAGCAACTCCTCCATGAAGTCCAAATCTTCATCGGCAGCTCCAAGCACACGGCAAGACTGGACGAGATTGCAAAGTCGATCATAGGATTGGTAGCTACCGACGCGCCTGGATACGCACTTCTCCACATCATTTAAGTAGAGAGAGTGCCTGGCACTGTCTAGAACGTAGCAATCAGCAAGTCCGCACTGGAAAACTGATAAAGCTTCTTCAATCAAGTCACACTGAGCTAGCTTTACCAATATGTCGTTGTCGGTGAGGAGAATCATTTATGCGATAAGTTTCCGCAGTAAATGCTCACTGTCGTTCTTGAGATTCTCTCGAAGCTGCCGGAAAACAAAATCTGCAACCATCGCCCGGTCAGTGTTTTCTCCAGCGATGAAATTTGCGGCAGAAACACACAGAGCAAAAATGCTCTTGTTGTTATGGGCGCAATTCAAAACGATATGCGTAGGATCGATTTGATGATCTTTTCCATACTGCATCGCCATTCGCGCCAGCACAGGCGCCTTGACCAACTGCTGAAGCTTTAAATTGCCATGAGCATTACCGGTCAATAACTGAATCGCAAACTGGTCCGCGGCAAGCTCATCGGCATCTTTGTCTAGCGCGTCACCTTCCTTGATTTCATCATCGACAATCGTTCCATTTGCACCGACATGACCCAAGGCAATATGCCCGAGCTCATGTGCCAAATGGAAAAGCAAGAAGCCGCTTTTTCGATTGTTAGAAAGCACAATCGATGGCCGGCCATTGATCGCCATGGCGATGCCATCCATTTTTCTGCCGAGCAAAGGTGTAGCCAAGTGGATGACCGGGATGCCAATGCTCCAACAATAGTCGAGCAACGTAGACAAACCTACCCAAGGAGCACCCGACGAGAGCAAGTGCTCGCGAATCGCCAGTGCGTCCGGTGGAGGCGGAACGAATTGAGTGTCTAGCGCAGAAAGCGCGAGGCGCGAGGCGCTGCGAGCCAAGGCGACCGCAAGATTCACATCTGCTTCAGAGGTTTTGGCGGACTTTTTGAACCGCTTATCCGCTGGTAGGTCGAACTCAATCCGCGGAGGTGTCTCACTGAAAGGACGCATACGCAGACTTAATGCTTTGGCCAAATAGACCTTGGCTTGCTGCACACCTGAAGGTGACGCCTCGACCTCATCTGTCCACCAGTCAGGCAGCAGAAGAGTGAGCTTTCTTTTCGAAATGCCCTGTTTGTCTAAGGCGGAGTAAAGGTTCTGAACTGTGGTCATAGATCCCTCCTCCCTAGAATGGCATCACATGAAATGGGGCGCTCAAGCAGTAGACATCCTGTCTTGCCGCAAAACTCACGGGACAGTATAGATTCTTTGTAGCGGTTGCAAGTGATGCAGAGATGCGGACCATGCTGCTCGTCGAAGTCAGCCAGTGCCCCCGTCAGAACACGGGCTCTTCGAGACACAGCCCGCAAAAAAGCCGCGAATATCGCGGCTTTCTCATTTTCAGCGTGCAGTTTTTTCCAGCGTCCAGCCCAGCACATCCAAGGCATCACAGCCATCCTGGATCAATATGTGAGCGGCGTTGGCGAAATGCTCCAGGTCGTGCCCTTCGGCTTCTTTGACGCACAGGCAGGTGATGCTATTGAGCAGATTACGCGCGGCTTTGAGTCGATGGACGGCAGTTTCGAGGAGATCGGAAGCGCGGGCTTCGGTGTCGATGTACAGCGTCGGGCCGACACTGAAGCTGCCTTGAAGCGGATAATACTTAGCCATGGTCAAAAACTCCGGATGCGTTCGAGAGGCTTCATCTGTATTCGACCGGCTAAGATCGGTCGCCACGTTGGCAGCAACGATGGAACTATAGGCCGATGCTTGCGCGACTGAGAACCCAGGCGCGAAATTTCAGATCGTTCCTACAGCTACCAAGCAAACGCAAATCCCTCATAAGCACCGGCACGGCATGACGCAACACCTGTAGGAGCCAGCTTGCTGGCGATGGATGCAGGTACGCCGCGTTGATTCAGATAGCACTCGTTATCGATGACGACCATCGCTAGCAAGCTTGCTCCTGCAAGGGACCGTGCTCGTACTGAAAATGAAGCGACCTCCAAACAAAGCAAAAAAGCCGACATCGCTGTCGGCTTTTTTGGGTCACTGCTTCGGCGCTTCAGCCGGTTTCGGTGCCGGATCATCGAACAGGTTCAGCCGTTCGCGAAGTTCGTGAGCCGGCAACGGCTCCTTATCCGCCGGCAACGCGTTCGGGTCGGCTGGTACTTCGCCCGGACCACCTTGCCCTTGCGTTGGCTCGGGAGCCGGTTCCGCACCTTGTGAACCTTCAATGGCACGCTGGGCTTTCTTGGTCAGCACCACGATGTCGATACGGCGGTTGACCGGGTTGAACGGATGTTCGCGATCAAACAAAGCCGACGAGGCATAACCGACCACCCGCGCCACTTGCTGATCCGGATAGCTGCCCGCGACCAGCGCGCGGCGAGCGGCGTTGGCTCGGTTGGCCGATAGCTCCCAGTTACCGAAATCACCCTGGCCGCTGTACGGCTTGGCGTCGGTGTGGCCGCTGATGCTGATCTTGTTCGGCACCGCCTTGATGGTGTCGGCCATGGCCAGCAGGATGTCTTCGAAATACGGCTTCAGGCGGGCACTGCCGGAGTCGAACATCGGCCGGTTCTCGGCATCCACGATCTGGATGCGCAGCCCGTCCGTGGTGATCTCGAACATGATCTGGTCTTTGAACTTCTGCAGCTGCGGATTCTCTTCGACCTTGTTCTGCAATTCTTGCAGCAATAGCTCGAGGCGCTCCTTCTCCACCATCTCGGCCATGCCTTCGACCTGTTCGGCGTCGACAGTCACTTTGTCCGGCTGCGGCTGGGACTTCACCTCGGGATTGAGGGTGTTTTCCGGTGCCAACTCGGGTGTACCACCCAGGTCAATGATGTAGGGCGTGCCGCTTTCAGTGAAGCCGATCGGGTCCTTGAAGTAACCGGCGATGGCAAGCTTCTGCTCCGGTGTAGCGGTAGACAACAGCCACAACACCAGGAAGAACGCCATCATCGCCGTGGCAAAGTCGGCGAAGGCGATTTTCCAGGAGCCTCCGTGATGCCCGCCGGCGTAGCGTTTGACGCGCTTGATGATTATCGGCTGGTTATTTTCCATGACTTATCTGCCGCGAACCGCTTGTTCCAGCTCGGCGAAGCTAGGGCGGTGCGCCGGGTACAGAACCTTGCGCCCGAACTCTACTGCCAGCGATGGCGGCATGCCGGAAGCCGAAGCGACCAGCGAGGCCTTGATGGCTTCGTAGACGTTCAGCTCTTCCTTGGCATCGTGACCCAGGGCATGCGCCAGGGGACCGAAGAAACCGTAGGCCGCGAGAATACCGAAGAAGGTACCGACCAGTGCCGCACCGACGTGCAGGCCAATCATTTTCTGGTCACTTTCACCCAGCGAAGCCATGGTCACCACGATACCCAGTACCGCCGCGACGATACCGAAACCCGGCATGGCGTCGGCAATGCCGTTCACTGCGTGGGACGGATGATCCAGATCCTCCTTGAGGCTGGCGAGCTCCATGTCGAACAGGTTTTCCAGTTCGTGGGGAGCCATGTTGCCGGAAGACATGATGCGCAGGTAATCGCAGACAAACGCTGTCATGCGCTCATCCTTGAGGACCGTAGGGTACTTGGCGAAGATCGGGCTCGCGGCGGGATCTTCGATATCGCCTTCAATCGCCATCATGCCTTCGCGGCGACTCTTGTTGAGGATCTCGTAGATCAGCCCCAGCACTTCCAGATAGAAAGCGTGAGTGAAACGCGAACTGAACATTCCCAAGGCTTTCTTGAGAACGTGCATCGCCATGTGACCCGGGTTGGCCTGGAGGAATGCACCGAGGGCCGCACCACCGATAATCATCACTTCGAAGGGCTGGATCAGGGCGGCGATTTTGCCGTGGGAGAGCACGTATCCGCCGAGCACGCTCGCGAATACGACGATGATGCCGATTATTTTAGCCATAGGTAGGAGAGCACTTACTGAGTCGGGTTCAAGGTCATATTCGGAAGTTAAAAAATCTCTTCTTCTACTTATCGGCAAAACTGCGCCAGACTATAGCCAGTTCAGGCGAAAAGCCAATTTGACCCACTCCGGGCCCAGGTAATGTTGACGATGATCGCCTCCAGACATGGCTAACGAAACGAACGTCCCGCCTGCAAAACCAACCACGCTCGAAGGCTGGGTCAAGCTTCTCGATGGCGTGCGCCTGCCGGTTCCGCTAGACAGTCACGACCTTGTCTGCCGGGCGATCCGCGACAGTCGCAGCTCGCTGCGCGACATCGCCGAATTGATGCAGGGCAGCCCGGCCCTGGCCTTGAGTGTCATTCGTCATGCCAATCGCCACACCCATGGCAGCATGACCGAGCCTGCGGAAAACCTTGAAGTCGCGATCAATCGCCTCGGCCTCAAGCGCACCGAAGAACTGCTCGAGCGCTTGCCCGCAGAGCCCATGGCCGAGATTCCGAAAGCCCTGCGTCAGCTGCAGATGATCAGCCTGCACGCCACACAACAGGCCAACGGTTTTTTTGCCAGCCGCCTGGCGCGACTATGGCAGGACATCCATTGGGGCAGCCTGCTGTTTCTGTCGCCACTGTGGCCATTGGCGCTGACGCATCCGCAATTACTCGAAGAATGGGAGCTGCGGGTCATCCACAAACGCGAGTCGGCGCGCAAAGTCGAGAAGCAACTGTTTGGCACGCGCCTGCTGGAAATCGGCCTGGCCCTCGTAGATATCTGGCGCCTGCCGATCTGGGTACAGCAAGGCTATCGGCTGCTGCTCACCGAGCAGCGGGAACTGGTGAAAGTCCTGCGCATTGCCCGCGACAACGAGCATCCGTTGCGCCAGCAGAACCGTCTCGACGACGACCCGACCCTGCGCCGCTGGCTCAATCAACCGGCCAACACGGTGCTGCTGGCCAACGGTCTGGCGCTCTCGGCACAACAGGCCTGGGACAGCCCGCACAGTGAACGGTGGCAGTACCTGACCAGCCTTTACCTGCAAATGCCGATGGGCGAAGTCCAACAGCAATTGCATCAGCAGGCGGCCAATAGTGCACGCCACCACGCCATGCCCGACCTCTGGCACCCCGCCGTTGCGCTGATCTGGCCGCTGGGCACGAAACGTGTCCACGCCGGGCTGCTGCCAGCACCGGCACCCACCGCCGAAGACCTGGTGAAGTGGCGCAAACAATGTGCCGAACTGCTGGTCGAGCCGAGTCGCTTTACCAACGCCATGCACTTGACCACTTCCGCCCGTGACGCTTTGGTCGCAAGCGGTATGCGCCGGGTGATGATCCTGATGGCCGACCGCACCCATGCCAATCTTCGGGTTCACCAGACTGCCGGGTTGCCGAAGGAAGTTGCCGGCATGAATTTCGCCGTCAGCCAGAGCACCGTGCTGCAGCGCTTGCTCGCGCAGCAGGCCCAGGTGCGCCTGACACCGGACAACAACGCGCAGTTTTCCGCCCTGCTGCCCAATAGCCTGCGTTCGCAGTTCAGCGGCGAACATCTGCTGCTGCGCTCGCTTGTCAACAATGGCCGGGTGATCATGATTGTCGTGGCGGATCAGGGCGGCGGGCCGTTTTCGGAGATCACCGTGCAAGCCTTCGGCAAAACCGCACAGTGCATCGAAAAAGCGCTGCACAGCTTTAGTCAGCGCGGCAAATGACGCTGCGTTACAATCCTCCCTTTTGTGCCCTGGAGACCTCACATGTCTGACTTCTCTGGCTTGCCGCTGGTGATCGAACCGAGCGACTTGCTCCCTCGCCTCGACGCCCGCGAACTGATCCTGGTGGACCTGACCAGCAGTGCCCGCTACGCCGAAGGGCATATTCCCGGCGCACGGTTCGTCGACCCGAAACGCACGCAACTCGGTCAGGCGCCAGCACCGGGACTGATGCCGCCGCAAGCGGCACTCGAAGCCTTGTTCGGTGAGCTGGGACACAACCCCGACGCGGTCTACGTGGTTTATGACGATGAAGGCGGTGGTTGGGCCGGGCGTTTTATCTGGCTTCTGGATGTCATCGGCCACAGCAAGTACCACTATATTGACGGCGGCCTGACAGCCTGGCTGGCAGAAGGCATGCCCATGTCGATCCAGATCCCGGCTGCCGTTGGTGGGCCGGTTGCGTTGACCCTGCACGACGAGCCGACCGCCACCCGTGAGTACCTGCAAAGCCGCCTGGGGGCTGCCGACCTGGCGATCTGGGACGCGCGCGGACCGCTGGAGTTCTCCGGCGAGAAAGTCCTGGCCGCCAAGGGCGGACACATCCCCGGCGCCGTGAACTTCGAATGGACTGCCGGCATGGATCGGTCACGCAACCTGCGCATCCGCACCGATATGCCGCAAATCCTCGAACAACTCGGGATCAGCAAAGACAAAGAAGTGATCACCCACTGCCAGACTCACCATCGCTCTGGCTTCACCTATCTGGTGGCCAAGTCCCTCGGTTATCCGCGGGTCAAAGGCTACGCCGGCTCCTGGGGCGAATGGGGCAACCATCCTGACACCCCTGTAGAGAATCAAGGTTTTTAAGGACAGTTAATGAACAAGCGTCTGTTTATCGTCAGCCAGTACCTGCTACCCCACAACCTGCTCTCGCGACTGGCCGGCTGCATCGCCGAATGCCGCGTGCGCTGGTTCAAGAACGCCTTCACCGCCTGGTTCGCCCAGCGTTATCAGGTGAACATGTCCGAGGCCCTGGTCGAAGACCTGACCGCGTACGAGCATTTCAACGCCTTCTTTACCCGCGCGTTGAAAGACGGCGCCCGCCCACTGGACGAAACACCCGGGGCGATCCTCAGCCCGGCCGATGGCGCAGTCAGCCAGCTTGGCCCGATCGAGCACGGTCGCGTGTTCCAGGCCAAGGGCCACAGTTTCAGCGTGCTGGAACTGCTGGGCGGCGACGCAGCCAACGCCGCGCCATTCATGGGCGGTGATTTCGCCACCATTTACCTGTCGCCGAAGGATTACCATCGTGTGCACATGCCGCTGGCCGGCACCCTGCGTGAGATGGTCTACATTCCGGGCCGCCTGTTCTCGGTCAACCAGACCACCGCTGAAAACGTCCCGGAACTGTTCGCCCGCAACGAGCGTGTGGCGTGCATTTTCGACACCGAGCGCGGGCCGATGGCCGTGGTGCTGGTGGGTGCAATGATCGTGGCTTCGATCGAAACCGTGTGGGCCGGCCTGGTTACGCCGCCGAAGCGCGAGCTGAAAACGTTCCGTTACGACGAAGCCGCCCGCGCGCCGATCCACCTGGAAAAAGGCGCGGAACTGGGTCGCTTCAAGCTGGGTTCGACCGCTGTCGTGCTGTTCGGGCCGGATCAGGTGAAATGGGCTGAAGAGCTGGCGGCGGGTTCGCCGGTGCAGATGGGTCAGGGAATGGGTCTGCCAAAAGCCTGATCGCAGAAACACCTGTGGGAGCGAGCCTGCTCGCGATGCAGGCACCGCGGTCTATCTGATAAACCGCGGCGATGCCATCGCGAGCAGGCTCGCTCCCACAGGGATCAGCTGTTACCTGTCGTGTTAGAGCTGTCCGTCTCGATCGCGGAAGCCCAGCAGATACAGCACGCCATCGAGCCCCAGCGTTGAAATCGCCTGCTTCGCCGACTGCTTGACCAGTGGCTTGGCGCGGAACGCCACGCCCAGGCCGGCAATCGCCAGCATCGGCAGGTCGTTGGCGCCGTCGCCGACCGCAATGGTCTGCTCCAGACGCAAGCCTTCCTTGTGCGCCAGTTCTTTGAGCAGATCAGCCTTGCGCTGCGCATCGACAATCGGCTCGACCGCCACGCCGGTCACCTTGCCGTCGACTACTTCCAGTTCGTTGGCAAACACATAATCGATACCCAGCTTGGCCTGCAATTGCTTGGCGAAGTAGGTGAAGCCGCCCGACAGAATGGCCGTCTTGTAGCCCAGGCGCTTGAGTTCGGCGAACAGGGTTTCAGCACCTTCGGTGAGGCGTAGCGAGGCACCGATCGAATCCAGCACGCCGACATCCAGGCCTTTGAGCAATGCCAGGCGCTCTTTGAAGCTGGCACGGAAATCCAGTTCACCCGCCATTGCCCGCTCGGTAATTTCCGACACTTTGTCGCCCACGCCGGCCGCCTTGGCCAGTTCGTCGATGACTTCGGCTTCGATCAAGGTCGAGTCCATGTCGAACACCGCCAGACGGCGGTTGCGGCGGAACAGCGAATCTTCCTGGAAGGCGATATCGACGTTCAGCTCCTGGGCCACGCTGAGGAACTCGGCCCGCAACGCTTGCGGATCGGCCGCTTCGCCGCGCACGGAAAACTCGATGCAACCCTTGCCCTTGTCGGCCGGGGTATCCAGCGGCATGCGCCCGGACAGGCGATCGATGTGGTCGATGTTCAGGCCGTACTTGGCGGTGATCGAACTGACGGCCTGCAATTGCCCGGCGGTCACTTTACGGGTCAACAGCGTCACGATGTGGCGTTTTTTGCCCTGGTTACCGACCCACTGCTGGTAATCCTCTTCGGACACCGGCGTGAAACGCACCTGTTGATCAAGTTCATAGCCCTTGAACAGGATGTCCTTGAGGACCGACTTGCCTTGTTCGGTGTCAGGAATTTCAACCAGGATGCCGAACGACAGGGTGTCGTGGATCACCGCCTGACCGATGTCGAGAATGTTCACACCACCCTGGGCCAGAACGCCGGTAATGGCCGCAGTCAGACCCGGACGGTCGACTCCCGTGATGTTTATCAGGACGATTTCGCGCAAGGCGCACCCCCGCAGGTGGAAAAAAACCGCATTCTACCCACATTCAGTGACCATCGGGCACCGTGAGCGCTTTGCCGGTCTAGGGCCTGTCGCTATACTGCGCGTCAACTTCACGGACAAAAGAGCCGAGCTCAAGTGAACCGGCCCACGCCAGTAAAAACCGACAACTTCTTTCTGCTGATCTTCCGTGCACTGCGCCACCGCCGTGTACCGATTGCATTGCGTATTGCCAGCCATAACGTGATCCTGGTCGCCCTGGCCCTGGTGATCTACGCCTGCGTGATGGGTTTGCAGTTCAAGCAGGCCATGCACGAGCAGGCGGATGCGCTGGGTGAAAGCCTGACCACGCAGACAGCCACTTCGGCCACCGAGCTGTTGGTGTCCAACGACATCCTCAGCCTCAACGTGCTGCTCAACAACCTGACCAAGAACAAGCTGGTGGCCCACGCCGCCATCTATAGCATGGATAACCGCATCCTTGCCGAGGCCGGCCAGCGTCCCAAGCACGGCCTGCTGGGCGAGGCCGAAGGCATTTATCAGAGCAAGATCACCTTCCAGGACGTGACCGCCGGACAATTGCGCATCAGCCTGGACATGGATCAGTTCCAACAGCCAATGACCATCAGCCTGCAAAGCATGGGCATTTTGAGCGCCATCCTGCTGGCTTTGTCCCTGGCCTTGAGCCTGCGCCTGGGCCGACACCTCTCCACCCCACTCCTGCAATTGCGGGTATGGCTGCGCAACATTGACGAGCACACCCCGGCCACCGAACGCCAGGACGAAATCGGCGACCTGGCGCGCCAGCTGCACGCCAACTTCGCGCCGGAACCGGCTGAACCCGAGCCCATGCCGGAACCCGAGTTCGACGACAACGATTATGACGATGCCGAACCGGGCTTCGAAGTGCGTAACCTGCGTGATCCGAGCTTTGATGAAAGCCGTCCTATGACCGCGCTGAAGGCTGCGCCACGACGCACCGCCAACACCGTCGAGGACGATGACGAAGATGCATTCGCCGACCTGCTCGATGATTCGCCGGACAGTGCCTTGAAACCACTGGCCAAACCCGTGATTTCCAACGTGCCGCAGCACAGCGCGGTGCTGGCTGTTCAGCTGGGCTCCCAGGAGCAACTGCGTCGCCTGCCTCGTACGCGCCTGGAAGAACTGCTCAAACGCTACCGCGACTGCCTTGACCAGGCTGCCTCGCTCTACCAGAGCGAACTGCATACCCTGAACGATGGCAGCACACTAATGCTGTTCCACACCGAAGACAGCGGCGACGACTACCTGACCAACGCCATTTGCTGCGGTGAGCTGTTGCGCGCGCTGGGCCATCAGTTGCAGATCGAAGTCGCCGACAGCGGCATCACCCTGCAACTGCAGCTGGGCCTGACCCTGGGCGACGAGCTGTTCGGCCTGAGCCAGATCGACCTGCTGCTGACCGACCCCGCCCAGGACGCCCTGGCCCTATCGCAGCACAGCCGCAACCTGCTGCTGGTGGAGCGCAAGATCAGCGACGATGCCCTGATCCGCCAACGTGCACGCATCCGGCCAATTGCCAGCCCGGAAGGCGCTTGCTGTGTGGAGCGCTTGATGGAGCCTTATCCGTCGATGCTGGAGCGGCAGCTGGCGCGGATGCATGAGCGTCGGGCGTGATAGCCTCGAAATGAAAAAGCCCGCACACGAGTGATCGTCTGCGGGCTTTTTATTGCCTGTAACGTCGCCTTCGCGAGCAGGCTCGCTCCCACATTTGATCCAGGCTGCCCACAAAGGGTGTGATCACTGAAAACCCACTGTGGGAGCGAGCCTGCTCGCGAAGGGGCCGGGACAGGCACAAGGGGTCTCCAGTCTGCAGAAACAACAAGGCCCGCATCAATGCGGGCCTTGTGTTGAACCGGTGTGGATTTAGAAGCGGAATACTTCCATATCCGTACGAATCGGTGCAGCCATCGGAATCTTCGGCTGCTTTTCCGCTTCCGCCGCAGGCGCCACAGGCTTGGCTGCCGGCTTTTTAGGAGCTTCGGCGATTGGCGGTTGATTGGCCAGCGGCTTGAGCGCCACCGACAGCTGTTCGGCGAGTTTCTGCAACAGCACACCCTGAGCCTGAACCTGAGCGGCCGTGGTGCCGGCGTGTTGTTCCTGCAGATGAATGATGCGGTTGTCGCGCACCTGACCACGGCGGTCGATCAGGCGCCATTGCGCATCGAGGATCGCCGGTTGTTTTTCACCCGAATCCAGACGAGTGATGGTCAGCAGCACTTGAACATCCGGTGTGAAGCCAACGGTTGCCGGCGCCAACACCACGCGCTGGCTGTCCAGGTGACCGGCGACCTGTCGCAGCAACAGCTGATCGATGTCCGAAGACAGGCTACCGGCCCAACGACCGTCGACCGAGGCTTGCAGGCTGCCATCTGGCTGGCGTTGCAACAGGGTTTCGCGCTGAAGGTAGTCAGCAACGGTTACCGGGCCCAGCAATACTGCCATGCCCGCGCTTTGCGCAGGCTGAACCGGACTTCCGCTGTCCAGTTGATACAGCGACACCGGCTGGTGAACGCTGCAACCCGCCAGGCCAAGAACGCCAGCGAGCATCAAAATAAAAGGAAGGCGCAGAGCAGTCATCGTCCCATCCAGGTGATCGCCACAAGGCTGATCACAGTGAAAATACTCAATAAATATGAAGAACGCTCGGCCACGCCGGCGCTTGAAAGGCCATATCATCCGTGAATATGCGTTCCGACTCCAGCGCGAAAGCGTCGATCTACGCGTTAAATCGTGGACCGACGCCTCTAGGACGCTTAATTGAGGTTTTCGACGAGCAGCGCATCTACCCGCTGGAAGCCACGTGGCAACTTGTTACCACGACGCCCACGCTCACCCTTGTAGTGCTCAAGGTCGTCCGCTTTCAGTGACAAGGTACGTTTTCCGGCCTGAAGCACCAAGGTGGCGCCATCCGGTATGACGGCGATGTCCGTGACATATTCTTCGCGACTGGCCACACGCTCACCGGAAATCCCGATGATCTTGTTGCCTTTGCCCTTACCTAATTGTGGCAGATCGCTGATCTTGAAGATCAGCAAGCGACCTTCGGTGGTCACCGAAGCCAGCCAGTTCTGTTCACGATCGGCCACCGGACGCGGCAGGATCACCTTGGCATTGTTCGGCAGGCTCAACAGCGCCTTGCCCGCCTTATTCTTGGCCTGCAGGTCATCACCCTTGACCACGAAACCGTAACCGGCGTCGGACGCGATGACGTACAACGCATCATCTTCCGGCATCAGCACGCATTCGAAGCTCGCCCCCGGCGGTGGCGTCAGACGACCGGTCAGCGGTTCGCCCTGGCCACGGGCCGACGGCAGCGTATGCGCCGCCACCGAATAACTGCGACCGGTGGAGTCGATGAACACCGCAAACTGGTTGGAGCGCCCGGCCGCCAAGGCCTTGAAGCCATCCCCCGCCTTGTAGGAAAGCCCCGTGGCATCGATCTCATGGCCCTTGGCGGAGCGAACCCAGCCTTTTTCGGACAGCACAACGGTGACCTTCTCGTTGGGCAGCAGATCGTGCTCGGTCAGGGCCTTGGCTTCAGCGCGCTCGACGATTGGCGAGCGACGGTCGTCGCCGTAGGTTTCGGCGTCCTTGATCAACTCGGTGCGCACCAGCTTCTTCAGCTTGGATTCACTGCTGAGCAAGGCCTGTAGCTTGGCTTGTTCCTTGAGCAGTTCGTCTTGCTCGGCACGCAGCTTCATCTCTTCCAGGCGTGCCAACTGACGCAACCGAGTGTCGAGGATGTAATCGGCCTGGATTTCGCTCAGGGCGAAGCGCTCGATCAGCTTGGCCCGCGGGTGCTCCTCGGTGCGGATGATGTGAATCACTTCATCCAGGTTGAGGTAGGCAATCAGCAAACCGTCCAACAGGTGCAGGCGGCGCTCAACTTTATCGAGGCGGAATTGCAGGCGGCGACGCACGGTCTGTACGCGGAATTCCAGCCACTCGACCAGCAAGGCCCGCAGGTTTTTCAGTTGCGGCTTGCCGTCCAGGCCGATGATGTTGACGTTGACCCGGTAGCTCGACTCCAGCTCCGTGCTGGCGAACAGGTGTTGCATCAGCGCATCGTGGTCAAAGTTCTTGCGTGCACCCGGAATGATCACGATCCGGCACGGGTTTTCGTGGTCCGATTCGTCACGCAGGTCCGCGATTTGCGGGGCCTTGGACGGTTTGGCCTGCATCATCGCGGCGATCTGTTCCAGCACCTTGGCGCCGGAGACCTGATGCGGCAGCGCGGTGACAATGATGTCGCCGTCTTCGATGTGATACACGGCGCGCATGCGCACCGAACCGCGACCGGTTTCGTAGATTTTCAGCAAATCGGCGCGCGGCGTGATGATTTCCGCTTCGGTCGGGTAGTCCGGCCCCTGGATGTGCTCGCAGAGCTGTTCGACCGTGGCCTTGGGCTCATCGAGCAAACGCACGCAGGCGCTGGCGACTTCGCGCAGGTTGTGTGGCGGTACGTCGGTGGCCATGCCCACGGCGATGCCGGTAGTGCCATTGAGCAGGATGTTCGGCAGGCGTGCCGGCAACACCAGCGGCTCGTCGAGCGTGCCGTCGAAATTCGGCCCCCAATCCGCGGTGCCCTGGCCCAGCTCGCTGAGCAGCACTTCGGAGTAACGCGACAGCCGCGCCTCGGTGTATCGCATGGCAGCGAAGGACTTGGGATCGTCCGGTGCACCCCAGTTGCCCTGGCCATCCACCAGCGTGTAGCGGTAGCTGAACGGCTGGGCCATCAGCACCATGGCTTCGTAGCACGCCGAGTCGCCGTGGGGATGGAATTTACCGAGCACGTCACCGACGGTACGCGCCGATTTCTTGTGCTTGGAGTCGGCATCCAGCCCCAACTCGCTCATGGCGTAAATGATGCGCCGCTGTACGGGCTTCAGGCCGTCGCCGATATGCGGCAAGGCACGGTCCATGATCACGTACATGGAGTAGTTGAGGTAGGCATTTTCGGTGAAGTCAGCCAGCGATCGGCGTTCTACGCCATCTAAGCTGTCTGCAAGGATGTCGCTCATGCGGGCCTCATCGGTTCGTTGTCTGGCGCAGCAGCATGGTGCCACCGCGCTGGGTAAATTCAAGTTTGTTCAGCGCGCTCATGCCGAGCAGCACCTGATCGCCATGCAGGCCCGGCGCCACCAGTGCGCGGACGTCCCGCAACACGATGTCGCCCAGTTGCAGGCGTTCGATACGGGTGCGATAGCCCTGGCTCAGGCCATTGGCCGTGCTCAGGGTCACACCGAAACCTTCTTCGAGCTTCAAGCGCTTGGCCAGCTCTGCCGGAATCGCTACATCGGTCGCCCCGGTGTCGAGCATGAAGTCCACCGGCTGACCGTTGATCTGGCCGCTGGCGACAAAATGCCCTTGGGCATTGCCGAGCAGTTTCACTTCGACAAAGCCGTCGCCCTGCTGCGAGCTGATCACAGCGTTGGGATTTTGCTGCCGCTGCTCCCATTGGCCAAAGAAACGCGTCGCCAGAAACAGCGCTGCGCACCAGGCCAGCACCATCAATACCCGTCCGGCACGTTTTCCTGGCGTTTGCTGACTCACGGCTTGGCGCTCCAGCCACCGTCAGGTGCGGCAAAGCGCCAGACGATCGGACGGACCTCGCCATCGGCGCGGGCTCCGGTGTTGTTGTCGATACCAATCCAGGCGCCCTCGGCGTCCACGACCAACGCTTCCGCCAGGCCATAGTCCTGCGGATAACGGCGATTTTCCTGCAAAGCCTCGTCGGCATACGACCAGCAGCGCTCGACCTTCGCTGTCACCGCGTCACGGCGACAAATCTCGAACACGTTGCGCTCAAGGGTAAAGAGCTTGCCGTTGAACAACGACAGATCGGCAAAATCCCGGGGCATTGCCCGGGCTCGGGGAAACTGTGCAGGTTGCATTTCTTTTCCGGCCTCGCTCAGCAGCACACAGCCGCCATCGCAGTCCCAGACGCTTTGCTTGCGCTTGATCAGCAGCAACCCGCGACTGTCACGTTCGGCGGCCAACCACAGCTGGTCACCTTCAGGATTGATCGCCAGGCCTTCGAACAGCGCATTGAAGCGCAACAGCATGCCACTGGCCCGCGCTTCGCGAACCATGAGCGGCGAAATCTTCAACCAGGACGTCGGCCCCGTTGGCGGAACTTGCAGCACGGCCCCGTGGGATTCGCTGACCACGTAACGGTTCCCCGCACTGTCGCAGGTGATGCCTTCGAAATCCAGGTCACCACCGCGCACGAACGACGCCACCCAGGCACGAGAACGCAAGCCCCAGGGCAAACCGCTGTCGGGCACCGGAGGTATGCCGATGCCGACCGCTTCAGCTTGCCAGACGTTGCCACCGGTTTGGAGACGGTAGATCTGGTCATCGTCACGGTCGGACACCGTCCACAACTCGTTGCCGCACTGGGCCAGCCCGGACAGGTTGCCGCCGCGCATGCCTTCGATGGCATGCTCGGACAACAGGCGCAGTTGCGGTGTCGGCTCGGCAGACACCGTGATCGAGGTCAGCAGCAACGCACACGCCAGGGCAAAGCCCAGACGCATCAGCCCAGAACCTCGGCCAGGTTGCCCTTGGACTCCAGCCAGGTCTTGCGGTCGCCGGCGCGTTTTTTCGCCAGCAGCATGTCCATGATTTCCGAGGTCGCCTCGAAATCATCCAGCGTCAGTTGCACCAACCGCCGGGTGTTCGGGTCCATGGTGGTTTCACGCAACTGCGGCGGATTCATTTCACCCAGGCCTTTGAATCGGGTGACCTGTGGCTTGCCGCGTTTCTTCTCGGCCACCAGGCGATCGAGAATCCCGTCGCGCTCGGCTTCGTCCAGGGCGTAATAGATCTCCTTGCCCAGGTCGATGCGGTACAGCGGCGGCATGGCGACATACACGTGACCGGCATCGACCAGTGCACGGAAATGCTGGACGAACAAGGCACAGAGCAAGGTGGCGATGTGCAGACCGTCGGAGTCGGCGTCGGCAAGGATGCAGATCTTGCCGTAGCGCAGTTGGCTCATGTCCGCCGCGCCCGGATCGACGCCGATGGCCACGGCAATGTTGTGCACTTCCTGGCTGGCCAGCACTTCGCTGCCGTCGACTTCCCAGGTGTTGAGGATCTTGCCGCGCAACGGCAGGATCGCCTGGAACTCTTTATCCCGCGCTTGCTTGGCCGAACCACCGGCGGAATCACCTTCCACCAGGAACAGTTCGGAACGCATCGGGTCCTGCCCGGCGCAATCGGCGAGCTTGCCCGGCAACGCCGGCCCTTGGGTGATGCGCTTGCGCTCGACTTTCTTGCTGGCCTTCAGACGACGACCGGCGTTGTTGATCGCCAGTTCGGCCAGCAGCAGGCCGGTTTCCGGGTGGGCGTTGAGCCACAGGCTGAAGGCGTCCTTGACCACACCGGAAACGAACGCCGCCGCCTCGCGGGACGATAGACGTTCCTTGGTCTGGCCGGAGAATTGCGGTTCCTGCATCTTCATCGACAGCACGAAAGCGACGCGCTCCCAGACGTCTTCCGGCGCCAGCTTCACACCGCGCGGCAACAGGCTGCGGAATTCGCAGAACTCGCGCATGGCGTCGAGCAGACCCTGACGCAGACCGTTGACATGGGTGCCGCCCTGGGCGGTCGGGATCAGGTTGACGTAGCTTTCCTGCACCGCGTCGCCACCTTCCGGCAGCCACAGCAAGGCCCAGTCCACCGCTTCCTTGTTACCGGCCAGGCTGCCGCAGAACGGTTCGTCCGGCAGGCGTTCGAACTCGCTGACTGCGTCCACCAGGTAGGAGCGCAGGCCGTCTTCGTAATGCCACTCGACCTTCTCGCCGGTGCCTTTGTCTTCGAAGCTGACCAACAGGCCAGGGCACAACACGGCCTTGGCCTTGAGCACGTGCTTGAGGCGGCTGATGGAAAACTTCGGTGAGTCGAAGTATTTCGGATCCGGGGCGAAGAACACGCTGGTGCCGGTGTTGCGCTTGCCGACGGTGCCGACGATTTCCAGTTCGCTGGCCTTGAAGCCATCGGCGAAGGTCATCTGGTACTCGTTGCCGTCACGCTTTACGCGCACCCGGACTTCGGTCGACAAGGCGTTGACCACCGAGATACCCACCCCGTGCAGACCGCCGGAGAACTGGTAGTTCTTGTTGGAAAACTTGCCGCCCGCGTGAAGTTTGGTGAGGATCAGTTCGACGCCCGACACGCCTTCTTCCGGGTGAATATCCACTGGCATGCCACGGCCGTCATCGCTGACTTCCAGCGAGTGATCGGCGTGCAGGATGACCTGTACCGATTTGGCATGTCCGGCCAGCGCTTCGTCGACACTGTTGTCGATGACTTCCTGGGCGAGGTGGTTCGGCCGGCTGGTGTCGGTGTACATGCCGGGGCGTTTACGCACCGGGTCGAGGCCCGAGAGGACTTCGATGGCGTCGGCGTTATAAGAGCTAGCGCTGGGAGTGGCCATGGGGTCTCGTCGTCCTTCAGTGAAAAGCTGTTCAGTAAAAAAGGTTCAGTACAAAAAGGGCATTGTCGCCGTGAAATCAGAGTGCGGTGAAATCAATCGCCTGATACACATCTGCGCCAATGCCGGCAAAACTCAGCATCGCCGGCAGCTGTGCGGCAAATCCCTGGAAACCATGGTCGCCGCCGGCCTGGATACGCAAGGCGCAGGCCCGGTAATACTGCTGGGCGAGGCGATAGTCCAGCGTTTCGTCCCCGGTCTGCAACCACACCTGATAGCGATGCGGATCCTGCGGCGCCGGCACTTCCAGCTCGGCCAGGGCCGTCACATGGTCGTGGGTCAGTTCCCAGGCCTCATCGGTATACAGGTTTTTCTGGGTTCCCAGAAATCCGTCGAACATCCGGTGCGGACTGACGGCAGGGTTGATCAACAAGGCTTTCAGGCCATGGCGCTCGGCCAGGTGAGTCGCATAGTAGCCGCCGAGCGAGCTGCCGACCAGCAATGGCCGACCGAGCTCGGCAATCGCCTGCTCCAGTTGGCCGATGGCCTTGCGGGGATGGTGATGCAGGGCGGGTACGCGCAGATGATCGCTCAAGCCCAGTCGCTCCATCACTTCGCTCAACTGAGTGGCCTTTTTTGAGGCAGGCGCGCTGTTGAAACCGTGGATATAAAGGATCGAGCCGGACATTTGGACTCCCTGTGCGTCGGGTAAAGAAGGAGGGAGTTTACAGGGTGCCGGGGGAATCGGGGATACATGCGCAATTCGAGCCGCACCATTCGCGAGCAGGCTCGCTCCCACACAGGTTCTACGTCGTTCACAAATCCCTGTGGGAGCGAGCCTGCTCGCGAAGGCCGCGACTCGGTCTTTCAGTAGCCGTTAGAACCGTAATCCACCGTGAAATCGAACCCGACGACCCGCTCCACCCCGGTTTCCAGCCGCCCGTCCGGCAACAACCGCAGCCAGCGATACCCCGGCGCCTGCTCGCCGACCTTGAAATCCTCGCTGCCCGGTTCGAACTGGATGCAGGTCGACGGCGAAGCGATCAGACGCACGTCGTTACGCAATTGATCGATTTCCTGATGCACATGCCCCCACAACACCGCGCGCACCTGTGGAAAACGATCCAGCACCGCAAACAACGCATCGGGATTGCGCAGCCCTATCGGCTCCATCCAGGCACAACCGATCGAAACCGGATGGTGATGGAAACACACCAGATGATGTCGCTGCGGCGCTTCACTCAACGAGCGCGCCAACAACTGCAATTGTTCGTCCTGCAAATAGCCCGGCACCGAGCCTGGCACAGCCGAATCGAGCAGCGTGACCCGCCAATTTCCGATATCCACTACCGGTTCCAGCAAAGCGCTTTGCACTGCGGCCTCAGCCATGATCCGCGGCTCGTCATGATTACCGGGAATCCAGCGCGACGGTGCATCGAGCTGTCGGGTCAAGTCGCGAAACTGCTGATAGGACTCCAGCGTGCCGTCCTGGGACAGATCCCCGGTAGCCAGGATCAGATCGATGCGGGGTTGCTGCGCGCGCACCAGCTCGATGACCTTTTGCAGGCTATCGCGGGTGTTCATGCCCAGCAACGTACCGTCCGCCTCGGCAAACAGATGGCTGTCGGAAAGTTGCACCAGCAACGCCGGATCGGCGGTGGTCAATGTGGATGCGCTCGGCAAGGCGTTCTCCCAGGGCATGATCACGGGAATGAAGGAATGGCGCAATTATGCTGGGGGATGATCGAAAAGGGGAATCCGTGAACCTGACGCAGTTCACAAGAACGTTAACGGACGACTTCGTACTCATACCCCAACGCCAGGCAATGGCTCAGCCACTCGCCCAGAAACATGTTCAACTGGGCCTTCTCGTCGGGCTGGTGCATCGAGGCGTTCGGGTAAGGATAGATGCCGCGAAAGCGCCGCGCGTGCTCGGCGCTGACCACTTCGGCCATGCAGGCGTCGTGGTAGACCTGAACTTCCAGCTGTGGCACAGGCAGCCATGGCAAGCTGTGTTCCTGGCGAACTTGCAGGGTAGTGGTGTACGGGCAAACTTGCAGCACTTCCAGCGCCAGCACGCCGAGCATCTGGTCGCCATGGGTCACGGCAATGCGCCGCGCCGCCGGCTCGCTGCGCATGTCCGGCAGCAATCGCATCAGGCGCGCGTAGTTCGCCTCGCAGGATGCTTGCAGCCCCACCAGATCCACCCGATAGCGATCGCGCAGCTTGTTTACGACCATAACCCCCTCACTTCAACGCGATTCAAAGCCAGCCACTGCAAGGCAATGATGCTGGCCGCGTTGGCAATACGTCCGTCGCGTACGGCTTGCAGGGCATCTTCAAAGGCCCACACCGTTACGCGGATATCTTCTGCTTCTTCCTCCAGCCCATGCAGCCCGCCGACCCCGTTACTGTCGCAGCGCCCCAGGTACAAATGCACGAACTCGTTGCTGCCGCCCGGCGATGGAAAATACTTGGTCATCGGCCACAGCGCCCCGATCACAAGCCCAGCTTCCTCCTGCGCTTCGCGGTGAGCAACTTCTTCCGGTTGTTCATCCTTGTCGATCAGACCGGCGACCAGTTCGATCAGCCATGGGTTGGCGGTCTTGCCCATGGCGCCGACGCGAAACTGCTCGATCAGCACCACTTCGTCGCGCTGTGGATCGTAAGGCAGCATGCACACGGCATCGTGACGGACAAACAATTCACGATGGATTTCACGACTCATGCCCCCGGCGAACAATTCGTGACGCAAGTGCACGCGATCGAGCTTGTAGAAGCCCTCGAAGCACTTTTCGCGCCGAACGATATCGACGGCGGTCGGAATGGCGTTGGCAAAATCAGTCATGACAATCCTCTTGTTTCACATCCCACACGAGGCTCCTGCCTCGACTTCGCGCCATCCTAACGCGCCCGCGACGTTTGATGCAGCCACTTTCCCGTCAGCGGGATAGACGGTGAGGGCGAAACCCACTCTAATTAGCTTAGTGGCGAACTGACTGCTCCGTTGAGAGTCGAAGCGGGTAACTTTTTGCCTTTCCCTGTTTTATGAAGGACACCCATGTCGCTTTTTAAAATCGCCTCCATGGCCGCTATCGCCCTCACCCTGGGTGCCTGCCAGAGCCTGTTCCAGCCCAACTATCGAGTGCCGCTGGAAACCACCCGCGATGCCAGCGAACAGCTGAAACCGGGTTGCAAGGACCAGGACTGCCCACTGGTGAATATCGACACGCTGCGATTCCCTGATGAGCCACAACTGGACGGCATCATCGAGAAACGCCTGCTGCAAATGACCCGCACCTCGCCCGACGCCCCGGTTGCGCCGACGCTGGCGGCGTATCGCGATCAGTTTTTGCGCACCGCCGGACCGCGCAACAGCAGTTATCTGCAAGCGAAAGTACGCGAGCAGCATGACGGCTTGGTGATCATCGAATTGTCCAGCTACCTGGACACCGGCGGCGCCCATGGCACGCCGGGTCGAGGTTTCATCAACTATTCACGCCAGCAGCATAAAGTGCTGACGCTGTCGGACATGCTGGTGCCGGGGCAGGAAGATGCCTTCTGGAAAGCGGCGCAGGTGGCGCACAACAGCTGGCTGATCAGCACCAAGCTCGATCAGGAACCGGAGTTCGTGAAGAGCTGGCCATTCCAGAAAACCCAGAACGTGGCGCTGACCTATGGCGGGGTGATCCTCAAGTACGAAACCAGCAGCATCGCGCCTTACGCGCTGGGCCATGTCGAGCTGAAGATCCCCTACCCTCGCCTGAACGGCATCATCAAGCCCGAGCTGTTTCCCGGCCGTAACTGAAGGCACGACCCAGCACAAGCTGCAGCAGCCCTGCCAGGACCAGCGCCGGCAGGGTTGCACCGACATCCGGATACAGATTGGCCAGCAGATGATAGGTACTGATCCCGCCCAGCCAGGCGAGCAGTGCCGGCCAGCGCAACGCGGCTGACGCCACTTGGCCACTGCGTTTGCGCAGGATGAAGTGATCCACCAGCACGACGCCGAACAGCGGCGCGAACACCGAACCGATCAACAACAGGAAGTTCTGGTACTGGGCCAAAGGCGCCAGCAAGGCGATCAAGGTGCAGACCACACCGATAGCCAGCGCCAGGTGTTCGACCTTCAAGCGCAACAGAATCCCGCTGGACACCGCAGCCGAGTGAATATCGGCAAAGGCGTTTTCCGATTCATCCAGCAGAATCAGCAGCAGCGGAATTCCCAGGCCGGCACCGGCCAACGCCAATAGCAAGGCATTGACTTCACCGCTCGGCGCAAACGCCAGGGTGTAGGCCACGCCCAGGCTCATCAGCCAGAAATTGCCGATAAAGAAACCGATGGCGGTGCCACCGAAGACGTTTTTCGCCCGTTTGCCGAAACGCGAGTAGTCGGCAATCAGCGGCAGCCACGACAGCGGCATGGCAATGGCGATGTCAAAGCCCACGGCGAACGGCATCGAACCGTCACCGGCCTGCGCCCACAACGCCGCCAGGTCTGCCTTGGCGAACAGATTCCAGGTCAGCCAGATGCACGCGGCCAACAGCAGCCAGATGCCCCACTTGCGCAGGATCTGCCGCACGAAGGTCAACGGACCGCTGACGGCCAGCAAGGTCGCCAATGCACCGAAGAACAGCGTCCACAGCACCGGGCTGGACATCAGGCTGCCTTCGCTGAAGGCACGTGCGCCCAGCAGGCTGGCGGCATCGCGCATGACGATGATTTCAAATGAGCCCCAGCCGATCAGCTGCAGCAGGTTCAGCACCGCCGGCAGGCTCGCGCCCTTGGCACCCAGGCTGAGCTTGAGCGCAGCCATCGACGACAGGCCGGTGTCACTGCCGATCACGCCGACCGAGGCCAGCAGCAGAACGCCGACCAGCGTGCCGAGGAAAATCGCCAGCAACGAGCCCGACAGCCCCAGGCCAGGCGCAAGCAAGGCGCCAGTCTGCAGGACCATCAGGCCGATGCCGAGGGAGAACCACAGGGAAAACAGATCGCGCCCACCGAAGACTCGCTTGTCGATCGGCACCGCGATATCGGGGGAATAAGTGCTGGGTTGAATGCTCAAGGGTGTTATCTCAGAGGGACATTTGTTGTTGTGTAGGTCGCTATCACCAGCAGGCTGGCTCCCACAGGGGACATGTGAACGCACAGATCCAATGTGGGAGCCAGCCTGCTGGCGATGGGGCCCGTGCAGGCCCCACCCTTTCAGGTCAGATCAAACTTTCTGGTACAGCTGACTGCCTTCCTGCTTGAAGCGCTCGGCCTGTTCGGCCATGCCCTGGGCGACGTCCACGTCGACCGCTTCGATCCGTTGGTTGGCCGCATATTCACGGACTTCCTGGGTGATTTTCATCGAGCAGAATTTCGGCCCGCACATGGAGCAGAAGTGCGCGACCTTGGCCGAATCCTTCGGCAGGGTTTCATCGTGATACGAACGAGCGGTGTCCGGATCAAGGCCCAGGTTGAACTGGTCTTCCCAGCGGAATTCGAAACGCGCCTTGCTCAGGGCATTGTCGCGGATCTGCGCGCCCGGATGGCCCTTCGCCAGATCGGCGGCATGCGCGGCGATCTTGTAGGTGATGATCCCGGTCTTCACGTCATCCTTGTTCGGCAGACCCAGGTGCTCCTTGGGCGTTACGTAGCAGAGCATGGCGCAACCGAACCAGCCGATCATCGCCGCGCCGATGCCGGAGGTGATGTGGTCGTAGCCCGGCGCAATGTCGGTGGTCAGCGGGCCGAGGGTGTAGAACGGCGCCTCTTCGCAGCACTCGAGCTGCTTGTCCATGTTCTCTTTGATCAACTGCATCGGCACGTGGCCCGGGCCTTCGATCATGCATTGCACGTCGTGCTTCCAGGCGATCTTGGTCAGTTCACCGAGGGTTTCCAGTTCGCCGAACTGCGCTTCGTCGTTGGCGTCGGCAATCGAGCCCGGACGCAGGCCATCGCCCAGCGAGAAGCTGACGTCGTAGGCCTTCATGATTTCGCAGATGTCTTCGAAATGGGTGTAGAGGAAGTTCTCTTTGTGGTGCGCCAGGCACCACTTGGCCATGATCGAACCGCCACGGGAAACGATGCCGGTTACGCGCTTGGCAGTCATCGGCACGTAGCGCAGCAACACGCCGGCGTGGATGGTGAAGTAGTCGACGCCCTGCTCGGCCTGCTCGATCAGCGTGTCGCGGAACAGCTCCCAGGTCAGGTCTTCGGCCACGCCGCCGACTTTTTCCAGGGCCTGGTAGATCGGTACGGTGCCGATCGGCACCGGCGAGTTGCGGATGATCCACTCGCGGGTTTCGTGAATATGCTTGCCGGTAGACAGGTCCATGACCGTGTCCGAACCCCAACGGATACCCCAGGTCAGTTTCGCCACTTCTTCTTCGATGGACGAGCCCAGGGCGCTGTTGCCGATGTTGCCGTTGATCTTCACCAGGAAGTTACGGCCGATGATCATCGGTTCCAGTTCGGTGTGGTTGATGTTGGCCGGAATGATCGCGCGACCGCGGGCGATCTCGTCACGGACGAATTCGGGTGTAATGATTTTCGGCACGCTGGCGCCGAAACTGTGACCGGCGTGTTGCTGATCCAGCAGGCCGGCGGCGCGGGCCACTTCCAGCTTCATGTTTTCGCGGATGGCGACGTATTCCATCTCGGCGGTAATGATGCCTTTGCGCGCGTAATGCATCTGGCTGACGTTGGCCCCGGGCTTGGCGCGGCGCGGGTTGTTGACGTGAGCGAAACGCAGCTTGGTCAGCTCCGGATCGGCGAGGCGCTCCTGGCCGAAGTTCGAGCTCAGGCCGCTCAGGCGTTCGGTGTCGCCACGGGCTTCGATCCACGGCGAGCGCACGTCGGCCAGGCCTTTGCGCACGTCGATAATCACGTTGGGGTCGGTGTACGGGCCAGAGGTGTCGTACACCACCACCGGTGCGTTAACTTCACCGCCGAAGTCGGTCGGCGTCACGTCGAGGCTGATTTCACGCATCGGCACGCGGATGTCGGGACGGGTGCCCTGAACATAGATTTTTTGCGAGCGGGTAAACGGCTGAACCGACTGCTGATCGACCTTGGCCGAGTCACTCAGGTTGGTGGCGATTTTTGCTTTTATGGTCATCACGGGCTCTCCAGACAGCATCCAGGCAGTGGAATTTTGTCGGAGCGAACCTGTAACGAATGGACGCACGTGAGCTGGGTAACCAGCTGTGCTGTGCTCAGTGCTCGAGGGGTGTTCGATTGTCGAACAACATCCCGGACGAAGCACAAGAGGACTCGCCGGGTGACGAGAAATCTTGTTCCCTACGCAGGCGCTAACCTGATCAGGTTCAACGGGATCCGAAATTATTCGATCTCAGCCTCATAGCAAGGCACCCCGACAAGAACGTGGCCAGTCTAGACACAACTGATCAAGAACGCCAACACCGCTGCAAACACCATGATGAATGGCGCAATTACAGGATTGTTGCGAGGCGAGTGCGCTACTACACTCGCAACGGCCCAGCTGCGCATTGACGCTGCAGGTGCCGCGCCGTAGCCTTGGCGCTCAAATTATCAGTGTAATTTTCAGGGATCGCCTCATGCTGCGCAAACTCTCACTGGCCGTTGCCGTGTCTTGTGCGTCCAATGGAATGGCCTGGGCAGCAGAAGCGCCCTTATCGACCAAAACCGACCTGGTCAGCGTCTATCAGGAAGCGGTCGACAACAACGCCGACCTCGCCGCCGCCATTGCCCAATATGGCGCGCAAAAAGAAGTTGTGCCTCAGGCCCGTGCCGGGCTGCTGCCCAATCTCTCGGGTGGCGCCGATGTTTCCAGCGTTCGCACCTCGATCGATCAGCCTTCGGCCACCGCCAACCGCAATGCTCATTCCTACCAGGCCACCCTGGCGCAGCCGCTGTTCCGTGCCGACCGCTGGTTCCAGTTCCAGGCGGCCAAGGATGTGAACGAACAGGCCGCCCTGCAACTCTCGGCGACCGAGCAAAACCTGATCCTGCAAACTGCCGACAGCTACTTCAACGTGCTGCGCAGCCAGGACAACCTGGCTTCGACCAAGGCCGAAGAAGCGGCATTCAAGCGCCAGCTCGATCAATCCAACGAGCGCTTCGATGTCGGTCTCTCGGACAAGACCGACGTACTGAACTCACAAGCCAGCTATGACACCGCCCGGGCCAACCGCATCGTCGCGCAGCGCCAGGTGGATGATGCCTTCGAAGCCCTGGTCACCCTGACCAATCGACGCTACAACTCGATCCAGGGCATCAGCCACAATCTGCCGATCCTGCCGCCGGCACCGAATGACGCCAAGGCCTGGGTTGAAACAGCGGCCAGACAGAACCTTAATTTGCTGGCCAGCAACTACGCGGTCAGCGCCGCCGAACAAACCCTCAAACAGCGCAAGGCCGGTCATGCGCCGACCGTCGATGCCGTGGCCAGGTACGAGAAGGGCGACAACGATGCGCTGGGTTTCAGCAACCCTAGCGCCTTCGGCGTGCCGTACAAGGGTGACGTCGAACAATCGTCGATCGGACTGCAACTGAACATTCCGATCTACAGCGGCGGCCTGATCAATTCCCAGGTACGGCAGTCGTACGCCCAGCTGGACCAGACCGAGCAGCAACGCGAATCCCTGCGCCGGCAAATCGTGGAGAACACCCGCGACCTGCATCGTGCGGTGAACACCGATGTCGAGCAGGTGCAGGCGCGCAAACAGTCGATCATCTCCAACCAGAGTGCGGTGGAAGCGACCGAAATCGGTTATCAGGTGGGAACACGAAACATCGTCGACGTGCTGGATGCGCAGCGTTCGCTGTACAACTCCGTGCGTGACTACAACAACACCCGCTACGACTACATCCTCGACAACTTGCGCTTGAAACAACAGGCCGGCACGTTGAACCCGGGGGACTTGCAGGATCTGGCGCGCTGGCTCAAGCCTGACTACAACCCGGACAAGGACTTCCTGCCACCGGATCTGGCCAAGGCAGCAGCCGAACAACTCAAAGCCAGACCCTGATGCGTTCCCTGTAGGAGCGAGCTCTGCTCGCGATGACCCCGAGAGCGCCACGGGGTGTCAGGCTGCCAGCGTTATCGTTGACGACCATCGCGAGCAGAGCTCGCTCCTACAAGGGATTCAGGCTTACCAATCAGCGGTCGATCAACCGCCCTAACCCATCCAGCAACCGCTGCAACGCGCCCTGATTGGTGCGCATCACCCTCAAGCCCGCCTCCGCCATACGCTGCGCATCCCGTGGCAGCTCGAACAGACGCTGCACCGCCAGGGCCAATCCGTCGGCATCTTCCACTTCCTGCAACGCCCCGGCGCTGCGCAACTGCGCGGCGATTTCGAGGAAGTTGAACAGATGCGGACCACTGAGCACCGGTTTGGCCAGTGCCGCCGGTTCCAGCAGGTTATGCCCGCCGTTGGGCACCAGGCTGCCGCCGACGAACGCGCTGTCGGCCAAGGCATAGAGAAATAGCAGTTCGCCCATGGTGTCGCCCAGCAGCACCGAAATGTTGGCGGTGACTGGCTCGCTACTGGAGCGCCGGACCGTGGCAAACCCCTGCTGACGGCACAACTCGAACACCGGATTGAAGCGTTCTGGATGACGCGGCACCAGAATCAGCAAGGTATCGGGATGGCTCGCCAGCAACTGGCGATGGGCGGCCAACACCACTTCGTCTTCGCCGTCGTGCGTACTGGCGGCGATCCATACCGGGCGCTCCTGCGCCTGCCATTGCCCGCGCAACTCGGCGGCACGCTGCAACAGCTGCGGGTCGATGGTCAGATCGAACTTGATCGAACCGGTGACTTCGACGGTTTCAGCCCGCGCGCCCAACGCACGAAAACGTTGGGCCTCTGCTTCTGTCTGCACCGCGAACAAACTCATCTCGGCGAGCATCGGCCCGGTTAGCTTACTGAAGCGACCGTAGCCTTTGGCCGAGCGCTCGGACAATCGGGCATTGGCCAGGGCCACGGGAATTCCACGCTGGGCACATTGATGGATGTGGTTGGGCCAGAGCTCGGTTTCCATAATCACTGCCAGTTTCGGCCGCACCTGATCGAGGAAGCGTTTCGCCGCGCACGGCAAGTCATAAGGCAGGTAACAGTGCTGAATGCGCGGTTCATTAGCGAACAACGCCTGGATACGCTCCGAGCCGGTTGGCGTCATGCAGGTCACGGTGATCGGCAGCTGTGGATAACGTTGCAGCAAGGCGCGAATCATCGGCGCGGCGGCAATGCTTTCGCCCACGGACACTGCGTGCACCCAGAGACCGCCCGGTTTCATCGTCGGTATCCCGTAGGAAAAACGCTCGCCAATGCGTTTGGCATAGGCCGGCGCCTTGCGCGCCCGCAGCCACAGCCGAATCGCCACCAATGGCAGCCCCAGGTAAAACAACGCGGTGTAGAGAGTTCTATTCATGGCGGCGGAGTTTATCGGTTTTTTCGCCGATCGCCTGCAAGTGCACGGCAAATCGTTCCGCCAGCCAGCGCGCCGCCGGGCCGAGTGGTTCATCGCGACGCCAGACCAGTTCCACCACCAAGGCTGGCGGGGTCCATTCGCTGCTCAGTTCGACCATCTGCCCGTGATAGGTCGGGTACTGCACCACATGGCGCGGCAGCCAGGCCCAACCGAGGCCGCGCACCAGCCATTCAGCCATCACGTAGAAACTGTCCGCACGCCAGACTTGCGGGCTGGCCGGTTCGCTGCCGGGGTAAATGCTGGACTGGGTCGACATCAGCAATTGACGATGTTGTGCCAGTTGCTGGCAATCGACTTGTGCCTGCCTGGCCAACGGATGATCAACACCACAGACGGTGACCATTTCCACACTGCCGAGCACGCGCCGCTCCAGTGCTTCGGGAATCTGATCATGAAAAAACAGCAAGCCCAGATCGGCGCGGCGCTCCACCAGCTTGCGTGCGACCTCGCCCTGGGCGGCGCTGGTCAATTGCACTTCAAGACTGGGAAAGCGCTCGGCCAGCGCCTCGAAGCTTTCGATGATCGGTTGATAAGGCATCGCCTCATCCTGGGCCAGACGCAGGCGGGCCTCCTGTCCGCGCATCATCGCCAATGCCCGGCCATTGAGGCGCTCGCACTGGCGTAGCACTTCCCGCGCCTCGTCCAGCAAGGCATTGCCGGCCTCGGTGAGTTTCGGCTGACGGCCGCTGCTGCGGTCGAACAGGCTCACGCCCAGGTCTTCCTCCAGCAACGCGATCGCACTGCTGACCGCCGATTGCGCCTTGCGCTGCTCCCGTGCCACGGCGGAAAACGACCGTTGCTCGGCCACGCTGACAAACAGGCGCAACTGCTCCAGATTCCATTGCATGTTCATGGATCAACCCATCTTAATAGCAGATAGGTAATGACTTTACCGCATCTGAAGAGCCTCTAAAATGCCGACCTTAGAAAGCAGCACTTCACACGAGGATTGACCCATGACCGCTTACTACTACCTGGCCATAGCCATCTGCGCCGAAGTGATTGCCACTGTTTCGATGAAAGCGGTCAAGGGCTTCAGCACCCCGCTGCCACTGCTGTTGGTCATCGTCGGTTACGGCATTGCCTTCTGGATGCTGACCCTGGTGGTGCGCAGTGTGCCGGTGGGCGTGGCTTATGCGGTGTGGGCCGGCATGGGCATCGTGATGGTCAGCGTCGCGGCGCTGTTTATCTACGGGCAGAAGCTGGATGTGCCGGCGATGATGGGGATGGCGCTCATCGTATTGGGCGTCGTGGTCATCCAGCTCTTCTCCAAAACAGCAGGGCACTGAAAGCAGTTGTAAGCTGCAAGCCACAAGCTGCAAGAGGGATATTCTCCGGCTCTTGCTTGCAGCTTGAAGCTTGAAGCTTGAAACTTGCAGCTTCGCTCAAACACTGAGGTCGCTGCATGCCATCCGTTATTTCCACCGACGTTCTGATTGTCGGCGCTGGTGTCGCCGGCCTCTGGCTGAATGCGCGCCTGCGCCGCCAGGGTTTTTCGACCGTACTGGTGGAAAGCGCCAGCCTCGGTGGCGGGCAGAGCATGAAGTCCCAGGGCATCATCCATGGCGGCGCCAAATACGCCCTGCATGGCGCCCTGACCGGTGCATCGGAAGCCATCGCCGACATGCCGCGCCGCTGGCGTGAAGCGCTGGCCGGGGACGGCGAGCTGGACCTGTCCGGTGTGCGCCTGTTGTCCGAAGCCCATTACCTTTGGTCCCCCGGCACGATCGCCGGCAACCTCACCAGTTTCTTCGCCAGCAAAGCCGTGCGCGGTCGCGTCGATCAGGTCAAGGGCGACCAACTGCCACCGGCCCTGCAGGACAAGCGTTTCAAGGGCAAGGTTTATCGCCTGGCCGAACTGGTGATCGACGTGCCAAGCCTGGTCCAGCGCCTGGCCGACCTGGCGGGTGATGGCTTGCTCGCCGGTCAGAAAATCGAACCGCTGCTGGAGGGCGGCGTGCTCGTCGGCCTTAAAGTGGACGAGCGTGAGATCCGCGCGCAACGCATCGTCTTGAGCGCCGGCGCCGGGACGGCGGCACTGCTTCAGGCCTTGGGCTTGAGTCAGCCGGCCATGCAACGCAGGCCTTTGCACATGATCATCGCCAAGGGCCCGAGCCTCAAACCACTGTACGCCCACTGCCTGGGCGGCGGCACCAAACCACGCATCACCGTGACCACCCACCCGGCCGCCGACGGCCAGTGGGTCTGGTATCTGGGGGGCGATATCGCCGAAACCGACGGCGTGGCCCGTGAGCCCGCCGAACAAATCGCCACCGCCCAGAAAGAACTCGGCCAGTTGCTGCCCTGGATCGACTTGAGCACCGTGCAATGGGCTACCTTGCGCGTGGATCGTGCCGAGCCCCTGCAAACGGGGCTGACCCGCCCTGACAATGCGTTCCTGGCCGAGGAAGGTCGACTGCTGGTGGGCTGGCCGACCAAACTGGCACTGGCGCCGGACTTTGCCGATCGGGTAATCGCAAGCCTTGAGCATGATGGCATTCGACCCGGCCCGACATCCGAATTGCCGCCCCTGCCAAAGCCGCCGATGGGTGTGCCTGCCTGGGAGCAACTGCTGCCATGAGCCAACCGACCCTGCACGACCTGCATCGCCCCCTTGGCAGCACCGGCCTGCTGGTATCACCCCTGGGCCTGGGCACGGTCAAACTCGGCCGTGATCAAGGGGTGAAGTACCCCAATGGATTCCAGATTCCTGACGATGACGAAGCGCGGATGCTGCTCAAACTCACGCGCGACCTGGGCATTAACCTGATCGACACCGCTCCGGCCTATGGTCGCAGCGAAGAACGCCTCGGCCCGCTGCTGCGGGGACAGCGCCAGGATTGGGTGATTGTCAGCAAGGTCGGCGAAGAATTTGCCGACGGTCAGTCTCGCCACGATTTCACGGCCGCGCATACCCGATTTTCAGTGGAGCGTAGCCTGCAACGCCTGGAGACAGATTTCATCGATCTGGTGCTGGTGCACTCCGATGGCAACGATCTGGCGATCCTCGACGATTGCGAAGTCTATGCCACCCTCGCCGCGCTCAAGGCCGAAGGCAAGATCCGCGGCTTCGGTTTTTCCGGTAAAACCGTCGAAGGCGGTTTGAAGGCTCTGGAGCAAGGTGATTGCGCGATGGTCACCTACAATCTGAACGAACAGACCGAAAAGCCCGTCATTGACTATGCTGCTGCTCACGGCAAGGCCATTCTGGTGAAAAAAGCCCTCGCCAGCGGTCACGTGTGCCTGAGCCCGGGGGTGGATCCGGTGCGCGCGAGTTTCGAGCTGTTGTTCGAACATCCGGGTGTTGCCAGTGCTATTGTCGGGACCATCAATCCGCTGCACCTCGCCCACAACGTCGCGACCGTTGCCCAGGTCCTACGTAGCAACTGATGCCGCCCCACGCGGCCTTAAGCAGGAGCCGACATGCCGCGTACGCTCATAAGAAAGAACCCGAGCAACTTCAAGACCCTGCCGTTATTCGTCGAAGCGACTCCCGAAGGCCTGAGTTATCAGAGCGTCGGGAGACCGCTCAATTTCTCCCAGATCCTCCAGCGTCGCCGCCCCGTAACGGTCGGGGACACCGAGCGGTTTGCCCTCGAACTGGCCAACCTCGGGGTTTCAGTGCGCCTGACGCTGCATTGGCAGAATCGCGACTACTGGGTGTTAGTGAGGCAACGTCGGCAGGACCGTGGCGACGTGGTGCTAAAGCTGATTTCCGGTTATGTACCGGCACATGAACTGAATCTGCCGCTGCACACCGCGATCCAGGAGATTGCCGAGGAATGCCTGCTGGAAACCCCGGAAGGCTGGCTCGGCGGGCGCTTCCACGATACCTGGCTACCGGCGCCCTACTCTTCAGCCCTGCATTACCGCGAAGCCATGCCGTTTCGCCTGACATCACTGTCCGGCTCGGCACGACCGGTGCGTTGCGCCAAACTGCCGCTGATCGAACGACCACGGGCCTATGTGCACCTGCCGACGGCGTCACTGCAACTTATCTATGATCTGCGCCTGGACGTACCCAAGGAAGCCAAATCCTTGAGTCTGTTCCATGTCGACGAACGTTTGGAGGGCGATCAATTGGTGGCCCGACTGGATCGCAAGCGCCCCGATCTATACCTGATGCCCTTGCAGGACGGCCACCCTCTGGCCGAGCTCTACACCTTGAAAAAGGATCAACTGCACCCGGCAAGTACGCGCGGCTTGTACCTGGCCGAAAGCTTTGCCCGACAAGAAGGCTGGCTGGTCAAGGATGAGCGGATTCGCTGGAAGGATTGGGTCAGGCAGCAGGGTTTGACCCCGCCGGGGAAGGATTCAGGTCTGGCGCTGTTACGCGGAAAGGCGAAACAGCTGCTGAAGAAGATTGTGCCGCGCAAGGCGGCACGATAAGCAGGTAGGACGCTGTTGTGGCGAGGGTGCTTGCTCCCGTGGGGCTGCGAAGCGGCCCTGAAACTTGCAACCGCGATGTGCCAGGCACACCGCATGCAATGGATCTACGACTGCTTCGCAGCCGAACGGGAGCAAGCTCCCTCGCCACATTGACCACACACTATTCGGACTTGCGGATCTTCTCGACGATCGCGGTCGTTGAGCTGTTTTCCACCAAACCCAGCACTTTCACCGTCCCGCCGTAAGCGGTCACGATGTCTGCGCCGACGACTTGATCGATCCCGTAGTCCCCGCCCTTGACCAGCACGTCCGGCTTGACCTCGCGCAGCAGGTTTTCCGGGGTGCCTTCCGGGAAGCTGATCACCCAGTCCACCGCGCCCAGACCGGCCAGCACGGCCATGCGCCGGTCGACACTGTTGATCGGCCGACCCGGCCCTTTCAGGCGGCTGACCGACGCATCGTCATTGACCGCGACGATCAGACGATCGCCTTGCGCCCGCGCCTGCTCAAGGTATGTCACGTGACCGGCGTGCAGGATGTCGAAGCAGCCGTTGGTGAAGACAATCTTCTCGTTGTGCGCACGGGCATCGTCGACAGCCAGCAGCAGTTGTTCGAGACCCAGCACGCCGCGCTCCGAACCTTCTTCACGCTGAATGGCACGACGCAACTCCGGCGCGCTGATGGCCGCCGTACCGAGTTTGCCGACCACGATGCCCGCCGCCAGGTTGGCCAGGCCGACCGCGTGAGGCAGCTCCTCGCCTGCGGCAATCGCCGCCGCCAGGGTAGAAATCACCGTGTCGCCGGCACCGGTCACGTCGAACACTTCACGGGCGCGGGCCGGCAGGTGCAGCGCCGGATGATCCGGGCGCAACAGGGTCATGCCGTGTTCGCCACGGGTCACCAGCAAGGCCCCAAGCTCCAGGTCGTGCATCAACTGCGCGCCCTTGCTCACCAATTCGTGCTCATCGGCACAACCACCGACGATGGTTTCGAATTCGCTGAGGTTCGGCGTAATCAGGCTCGCACCGCGGTAGATCGAGAAATCCTTGCCCTTGGGATCGGCCAGTACCGGAATACCTCGGGCACGGGCGGCCTGGATCAAGACCTGGTGATTTTTCAGCGCGCCTTTGCCGTAGTCGGACAGCACCAGCACCTTGATGCCTTCGAGCAACTCGTCGACTTGCGCCGCCAGTTCGAGCGCGTCGGTGGCGAACGGCTCTTCAAAGTCAATACGCAGCAGTTGCTGGTGACGACTCATGACCCGCAGCTTGACGATGGTCGGCTGGTGCGCAACGCGCTGAAAGAGCGCCCGCACACCGGCACCCTTGAGGCTATTGGCCAGACTGTCGGCGGCTTCATCGTCGCCGGTCACGCCAACCAGCGAGGCTGGGGCGCCGAGGGCGGCAATGTTCAACGCAACGTTGGCGGCACCGCCCGGGCGGTCCTCGATGTGATCGACCTTCACTACCGGTACCGGCGCCTCAGGGGAAATCCGTGAGGTACCACCATGCCAGTAACGGTCGAGCATGACATCGCCGACCACCAAGACAGGGGCTTGATCGAATCGCGGCATGGACAACTTCATGGAGCAACCCACATACAAAATGAACAGGGGCGCGATATTAACACAGGGCAGGCACCCGCTTGTGCGATGGCTGCAACGGGATAAAACAGCGTAGTTTTCCGGTCAATTTTTGAGCAGAATCTCCGTCATGCGCTGGCACGCCTGCGGCATATCCAGCGTCTGGGTATCAATCTCGCACTCCGCATGCCGCGGGGCTTCATATGGGCTATCGACGCCCGTGAAGTCCTTGATCCGTCCTTGCCGGGCCGCCAGGTACAAGCCTTTGGGGTCGCGCTGTGCGCAAACCGCGAACGGCGTGCTCACATACACTTCAATGAAATCGCCCTCGGCGAACAGCCGCCGCGCCGCCTCACGCTCGACCCGGAACGGCGAGATCGCCGCCACAATTACAATCAGGCCGGCTTCCACCATCAGTCGCGCCACCTCGGCCATACGCCGGATGTTTTCCCGACGACAGTCGGCCCCCATGCCCAGATCACGGCAAAGACCGGCTCGCAGGTTATCGCCATCGAGTACAAAGGTGTGCAGTCCACGTTGATTGAGTTGCAGCTCCAGGGCATTGGCCAGGGTCGATTTGCCCGCCCCCGACAACCCTGTCAGCCAAAGACACCGCGGACGTTGCGACTTGAGCGCGGCACGTTCGGCGCTCGACAGCGATAGTGCATAGGGCCTGATCCCCGGATCCGGTATCGGCAGCACTTCATTCATAACCGAGCAACTCGTAATCACGCTGGTACACCCGACGAACCAGACGACGGGTTCGCGTCGAACAGAATTCCCGGGCAGGACCGGGGCTTCGATGATCCGAACCATTGATATGAGGTAACGGCGTCCCGTGCCCCAACTGTTCGCACACCAGGCGGAAGTCCCGCTCCAGGTCTTCCTGATATCCAATGAAATCCAGTGCCAGATGCCCAAGGGAATCGGTGAGGAAGTCGGTCTGCGGGGCAAAATGCACTTGCTGCCGGATCGTTTCCGGGTGCAGCCAGCGCGCAACGAAATCGTCGAAGTCGCGGTAGTGGCTGACCAGCTTTTGCGCAGCCTGGTCACGCTGGCTCAATGCATTGCCCCGCAGAAAAGCGTAGGCCGAATAAGCCCTCTCCAGCGGATCGCGAACAAAGGCAAACTTGAAGCTGCTGGCAAACTGTTCGGGAAATTGTTGCTCGTACCAGTACAACGGCAGGTGTCCGGGGCTCCAGCCATCGAACAACGCAGCACAGATACTGCTGCCAGCACATTTGGGCACGTGGATGAACAGGCAGGAACGCTGCGCGAAGGGCCGTGGGTAACGCGAACTTGCCGACATCGACTTGTTCACCACCTGACGATCCACGACCGACAGCCGGCCCAGCAAGAAATGCCGTTGCGTCTTGGGCAACAGCTTCCAGAGATATCGTTGCAACATTGCAGCACCCGCGCGAAAGGGATGACCCTTACGATTGAAGCCAAAATTCGTTCAGGAACCTTAACAAGCGCGCTGCCGGGATTTATTCAGGTTTGGTCAAGAAACGTAAGGATCTGGATACAAGTCTGCGGACGCATTGCACGTCGGCAGTGTAACAGGGTGAGCCGGGCCCACCCTGTTGTCGGGGTCAGGCGATGTCTTCGGCCGGTGTGTCCAGTCCCATTGCATGCAGACGCGAGTAGTAGCCATTCTGCGCCAGCAACTGCGTGTGAGTGCCGCGCTCGACGATCTGTCCCTGGTCCATCACCAGAATCAGGTCGGCCTTTTCGATAGTCGACAAACGGTGGGCAATGACCAGTGTGGTGCGACCTTTCATGACCTGATCCAGTGCAGCCTGAATGTGACGCTCGGACTCGGTATCAAGTGCCGACGTTGCCTCATCGAGGATCAACAGCGGTGCATTCTTCAACAGCGCACGGGCAATCGCCAGGCGTTGACGCTGCCCGCCGGACAGCAACACGCCATTTTCACCGACCTGGGTATCCAGGCCTTCGGGCATTTGCGAGATGAAGTCCATCGCGTAGGCATCGGTGGCGGCTTTTTCGATGTCGGCGCGGGGAGCGCCAGCCAGGTCACCGTAGGCGATGTTGTTGGCAATGGTGTCGTTGAACAGGGTCACATGCTGCGTGACCTGCGCCACATGTCGACGCAGATTGCGCAGGCGATAGTCTTCGATTTCGACGTCATCGAGCAGGATTTCGCCGATGTCGTGATGATAGAAACGCGGAATCAGGCTGGCCAGGGTCGACTTGCCGCTACCGGAGCGACCGACCAGCGCGATCATTTGCCCTGGCGCCGCCGTGAAGCTGATGTTCTTCAGCACTTCACGCTCGGTCCCTGGATAAGTGAAGCTAAGGTTGCGCACCTCCAGATGTCCTTCGACGCGATCACGCTCGACCGTGCCGTTATCGACTTCAGGTTCGACGTCCAGCTGTTCGAAAATGCTTTCGGCACCGGCAACGCCTTTCTGGATGGTCGAGCTGACTTCCGACAACTGCCGGATCGGCTTGGGCAGCAAGCCCGCGGCAGTAATGTAGGCCACCAGGTCACCGGCGGTGGCATCACCGCGCAGGAACAGCACCAGGAACATCAACACCGCCATGGCGGTATAGATCACCAGCTGCAGCATGGGCGTATAGACCGCACCGGTCTTGGTCATGCGCAATTGCTTGTCGGTATTGCCCTGGCTGGCGGCGGCGAAACGGCGCTCTTCATAGCTCTCGCCGCCGAAGCTGCGCACCACGCGATAGCCCTGGATGGTCTCGGAAGCCACATGGGTCACATCGCCCATGGCCACCTGGATCTTCTTGCTCTGCTTGCGGAATTTCTTGCTGGTGCTGCTCACCATGACCGCAATAAGAGGCAGGATCGCCAGCATTACCAGGGTGAGCTTCCAGTTCATCCACAGCAGGTAGGCGAACAGGAACACCACGGTCAGGCCTTCACGAATGACCACTTTAATGGCGTCCGTGGCGGCACCGGTGACCATGGTCACGTTGAAGGTGATGCGCGAAATCAGGTGCCCGGAGTTATGGGTATCGAAATAACGGTTGGGCAGTACCAGCAACTTGTTGAACAGCTCGACGCGCAAGTCATGGACCAGCCCCAACGAGACCTTCGCCAGATAGTAGTTGCCAAGAAACGAACCGAGGCCTTGCCACGCAGCGATCAGAATGATCAGCAATGGCACGGCCATCAGCAGCTGCAGGTCTTTCAGATAGGGGACATTGGGGAAGAGCACCGCTTCAGGGTTGCTCAGGCCATCGACGAAGTATTTGAGAATGCCGGCCAGCATCGGCTGCGTCGAGGCAAAAATCACAAAGCCAACGATACTGAGCGCAAACATGCCCCAGTACGGACGCACATACGACAGCAGGCGCAGGTAAATCTTCAAGCTCGACGGCGCAGGCGAATCAGGGCTAGTCATGAGAACCCGTTGTATGAGAAAAGAGCCCGCGAGTGTAACACAGGCCATTTTAGTCGCTGAGCTGCGGTAACATGGCCGGCTATCCATGCCTCACGGCGTCGAACCCCGGAGTATTGATGCAAGCGCTTGATCACACCCGATACCTTGCCCTGCGCGAGGGAGCACAAGTCCTTGAAGCGGATGGTTCGGGGGACAAGGTCTTGCGGCTGACGGATGGCTCGATCCTCAAACTGTTTCGTCGCAAGCGCCTGCTGACTTCAGCCGCCTGGTATCCGTACGCCAAAAGGTTCGCCGACAATTGCGATGCGTTGCGTGAACGGCAGATTCCCTGCCCCTCAATCCGCCAGGTCTATCGCATCCCGAGTATCGCCCGTGATGCCGTGCATTACGATCCGCTGCCGGGGCAGACCTTGCGTCAGTTGCTGGATATCCAGGGCGATGCCGATCCGCTGCGGGGTCAGCTTGGGGTTTTCATGGCCACCTTGCATGAACGCGGGATCTATTTCCGCTCGGCGCATCTGGGCAACATCGTACTCACGCCCGAACATCAGTTGGGCCTGATCGACATTGCCGATTTGCGGGTTTATCGCCGTCCACTACGCAAGACCCTGCGGCTGCGCAATTTCAAACACATGGTGCGCTACCCGCAGGATCGGCAATGGTTGCTCGACAGGCGTGGAGAAGTCTTCATGCAACACTATGGCCAGACCCAGAGCATCTGTTCCCCGGAAGAACTGAACAGCGCCCTGCAAAAATGACCTACCTTCGCCTCCGGGGAGGAGGCGAAGGTAGGGTTCATGCCAGCGCGATCCGCTGCGCCTTGAGCACTCGCCCGAGGATCATTGCCCCAGGCAGCAGCACCAGCGGCCACAACTCGTCTGGGTTGCCGATCAGCAAGCTGCCATCGAAGTTCAGCATGACCAGCGCACACGCCAGGTACATGCCCCAGGCATCACGCAGACGCCAGGCCTGCCACAGCGTGGCCGCCATCAGCCCGATAAACAACACCAGAGCCACCGCGCCGCTGTACAACCCCAGTGCCACAAAGATGTTGTGCGGGTGCTGGATAGGCATCGAGCCATCAAGCAACTGATCGGTGTGGAAATTAATGCCGCAACCCAGCATCCAGCCGCAGTTCTGCCACTCGCCGACCATGATGCGAAAGAGTTCGATGCGATACGAATCACCACGGGTCCAGAGTGACTGGAACCAGGCTTCGTCATGCACGATCAGGTACAGAATGCCAGCCACCACCAGACTGATCGCCGCCACACCACCGACCAGCCGCGGCTTGTGATAGAGGCCATAAAGCAACCACACGCCCAACAGGAACGCCCCCCCGACAAACGCTGTACGCGTTTGCAAAACAAAGGCCACCGCAAATAGCGAAAAGACAATGGCCAGCGCACCTTCAACCCAGCAATGCTCCTTCACCCAGAATGGCAATGCCAGCGCCAGCGCGCACAACAGCCAGATACTGGCGTAGATGACGTTCTGCAAACGTGCCGGCAACAATGCCACCCGACTGCCGATTGCAAATTCATGGGTGGTCCAGCTGTAGAGGGCGCAACAGAAGATATACAACGCCAGGATCCAGAACTGCGCGCGCACAAACCCCGGACTGCGGAAAAACCGTGGATCGCTGAAGGCCCCCACGACCATGACGAACATCATCACGTAGAACACATGCTTGAAAAACTGCATCTGCCCGGCAATGGCTGCCGGCACCAGAAACCACAGGATGAACGCCAGCCAGCCCAGCGCCAGCGGTTGCCTGAACAAGCCTGCGCCTCGCTCCTTGATCAGGAACACCAGGCCCGGCACGACCATCAGGCCGTAGAACAGATTGTTGGTCCACTTCGAGGACCAGCCCACCACAAAGCTCAGCAAGAACAGGCACAGCACTGCTCCGAAATACGACGTGACGGTGATCTTTCCTGGCTTCACGCCGCTAGATCCCATGGAGCACCCAACCTGCTACAAGACCAAAAACAAGGGCCGCGATCAGTTTGAGTCGATCGAGACGTTTACGTCGCAATTTATTCACGCGCTCCTGCGGAACCACTACGTGTTCACCGAAGCCTGTGTGCAGTACCGCATCGTTTTCCAGAATCAACGCATAGCGGTTCTGCGCGGCATACAGGCGCGACAGGTCTTTTTCTCCAGAGAACGCGGCATACGGCGCATGGGCCAGGTAGTCCGCACGACGCCGCAGGCCCGGATTGAAGGAAAAGCCCTGCCAGTCTGCCTTTTGCGAGCCCAGCACATAAAAAGGAATGCCGTGGCTGACCTTGCGTTCGTTGAGGAACACATAAGGACTGTGGACCATCAGGTCGTGATTGAAGCTGCGTAGCCACACCTGAAGCGCCTGTGGATCCTCCTCCAGCAGGCACTGGGACTCTTCGATAAACCCTTCGCGATAGAAGTCCCAGTCATCCTCGCAGTGGAAAATCCACGACGTCTGCACCTGAGCATAGGCAGCATCGATGGACTTCAACTGACCCAGGCGCGGATTGTTGATGAAAAACTGGGTATGCGCCCTCCAGTGTTCCGGAATACAAGCCTCTACGGCACGGTCGCCAGAGTCTTCGGTAATGAACACTTTACGGATGGGAGCCGTGTTGAACCGGTCAAAGGTCTCCAGGGTTCGCTTCAACAGATCGAAGCGACCGCAACTGGTGATGACGACCGAAATGTCGCTAGTCTCGCTGAACAGCATGTGTTTACACCGCACCCTTGATTGTTGAATCGCCCGGCCTCACAGCCCTAGCGACACGCGTAATTTTTCTTTCCAGCTCAGTGGAGTCCGCTCGCGCAATGGTGCACGCATCGCCTCGACAATCGCATGCCCCACCGCACGGAAGGTATAACGCTGCTCTACCAGCGCTTGTCCGGCCAATGAAATGGCCTCGGTCAGTTGCGCAGATTCGCGCAGCACGGCCAGTTTTTCCCGAAGCTCGTCGCGGGTTCGATAGAGCACAACGTTGTGCATGTCGACGAAACCCAAGGCGCGATTCTCTTCTTCCCCTTGATCGTAGGCAAACAGCACACAACCACAGGCCATGGCCTCGAAATTCTTGATCATGTACTCGCCCATCCCCACATCGGCACTGACGAAGTAACGGATCCGGCTCAGCGTTTCACAGTATTCCTCGCCCGATTTGGTGCGCGCGATCAACAGGTTTTCGACTTCGGCAACGGACTCGAGCATCTCCTTGCGTCCAGCATAAGCAACGCTGTTGAGACTGCCGACGAAACCCAATTCGATATCCCGTTCGCGCTGACGGTTTTGCAGCAGCGCCTGGTCGTAGCCTTTGGGCACGAAATGCGCGTCGAAGCCCTCGTCACGCAAACGCTGGCTGACCATAAAACCCGAGCTGATCACCCGCGCCCACGGCAATTTACGGTAATGCGCACTGAATTTGCCGGTGTATTTGCACGGGATGTAATTCTGATAGGCATCGTGCTCCAGAATAACCAGATTGGGCAGCGTCTGTATGAACCGCACCTGTCTGATTTCTTTTTTGAAGCGCAGGAAAAACACGATCCTGTCATAGAGGGTCACATCGACATGCTTGCGGAAATAACCGCGCAAGTCGTCCTGCTCGGCACTGGTCAGCTCACGCTTGTCGCAGTCGCACTGCTCGGCAATACCGTCATACAGTCGATCGAGGATCGCTCGTTGCTCTTTCTGCACCAGAAACAGAACTTTCAATTGGGCTCTCTCTTGCCAGTCAACTCTTGGACCCAGAACAACTCGTGGCGTCGCACTGTTTTACGGAAAAATTCGTTTTCACCAAAAGCTGGCCAGCGTCGGCCTGCGAGACAACGTTGAATGGCCCGGCGAAAAAGGCGTTTGAGGGGCAGCCGGGGCTGAAGGTCGTGCATCATGCCCAAAGACATGGCCTTGCGCCACTGCACTTCAGTCGACAAAGAAGGTGTCCATGGCCGCAAGGGCTCGACAGCATCGAACTGCGGTGGCAGCGCGACACCCGTGCCTGCATCGCCCATTGGCCAGCGATCGTTGTCGTGCAAATGATTGGCGTAATGCAACAGGATTTCTGGCTGCCAGGCTGTGCCGAGCAGCGCTTGCATCACCGCCTGCTGTGAGCATAGATGGTCCGGATGCGGATCGAAGTGCGGATGTGGCAAAACAATGACCTGGGGCTGGATGCGCTCGATCAGCTCACGCAAATCGGCCAAAAGATTGTTCCAGGACGGCACTCCATCGACATCACTGCCCAAGGTAAATGGATTGAACTTGCGAAAGTACCGGGTATCGCCAAGCTGGGCCTCGCGGGACGCCGCGGCTTCGGCCGGCGCGCCCTGCATCGCAGGCAATTGCAGACAGAAATAACCCAGCTGGATGCAACGCTCCTGAGGAACACCGCCCCACAACGGCACACTGATACTGTCCCAGGCGCGAAGTGCCCCCTTCAACCGCGACGCCTCGACACCTTCAAGCCCCATCTGCCGATAGTGCTCGGCTTCGATCTCGCCAGCGGTCAGGGTCACGATCCAGCTTTCACTCGCGCGGCTGTACAACCCGAAGGCAGCCAGTTCCGCGTCATCGGCATGGGGTGCAATGACCATCACCCGCTGACGACTGTAATCCGGATGCTCGAATGCCCATAGCACAGGTTCGCCCAACAGCCGGCAGAAACGCCCACGCAGGCGCAACTCCCCGCGCGACAACACCCGTGCCTGACCGCTGAGGTTGAGGTAACGCAGGCCGTTCACGCCACGCTCGAAGGTTTGTCGGTCCGGGTTATCACCGCCGGACATCTCGACGACCGGATCAATGAATCGCCCCAACCACGTGCTTTTGATGCGCAACGCCAACACCAGCGTCGAGTCATCAACCAGCATGACGCCATCGTCCAGCCGCAGGCGATCGCCACTCAGATGAACCTTGGGTTGCGGCGTGTAGGGCGGGAAACTGTATTGATAATCGTCTTGGGGCGAATAGAACAGGTGGTCGGCAAACCAGGCCTCATGGGCAAACCACCCCAGAGCCGCGAGTACCAGCGGCAGCCACCAGGCCACCACTACACCACTTACAACCAACAGCCCCACTGCGATCAGCAGACCGATGCGTTTGTTGCGGCGATGACGCTTGAGCAATTGCTGCTTGCGGCTCATAGGTTGACTCACACGGTGTAGACCGGCACAGGGTTGCACCAGCGATCCTTGTATTCCCGGTCGGCGCGGCCGAAGGAAAAACGCAAGGGCTTGTCCAGCGCCCGGGCATGCTCCCAGGCGCTTTGGGTGTTGAGAAAACTCAGCACGCTGCCAGGGCTGAATTCGCGGGTTTCAGGGTCGACGCCGCCATTGATGTACTCGACGCTGATCCACTGCGGCGTCTCGACGCGGTACACCAGCTGGATCGCAATCGGCGCATCTTTGAGGAAAATCACCGAGCCGATCAGCAACTCGCGCAACAGCTCGATGACCTCGGCCATGCGCTCGGCACCTGTCGCCGGGAAACCCCAGCGGCGCAGAAACAGGTCGCAGTAAATCGCTGCCAGCTCGGCACTGGAGAACTCCGACACAGGTCGTATCAAGCCACCCGCCTCTTCCAGCAGCCTCAGTTCGCGGCGCTGGTTGTAGCGAAACTTCTTCGACAGTTCTTCGGGTGTGCGGGCCATGGCCAGTTGTTCGGCCTGCAACTTGATGCCGGTAAAACGGCTTTCGTTCAGCGCCGACAAATAACGACCGCGATGACGCAGGGGGGCCTGTGTATTTTCAGCGGCCGGCAAGATGATCTCGGCATTGCCAAGGTCGAACAGGCCTTTCTTTCCGCTGCGCTTGAGTACGTCCTTGGACAGTGCAAGGTCGCGGCCCCATGTCGGAATCGCCGCCTTGATTTCGCCATTTTGCTCCCAGGCCAGGTAACGCACCGGAATATCGGCCAACTGCGCCAGGCGCTCGACCACCATTGGATGAGTCGCGACGCTGCCACCATAACGCTGCCAGGTTTCGGCATATGTAGAGGCATCGGCTACCGACCAGCCACGTTCGCGCCAGCCTTGAAATCGGTTGAGCATCAGCCCCTCGGTGCCAGTTCGATAACGTGTGGCAAATGCCAGAAAGCATCGCGTACCGCGCGGTCGGAGAAACGTTCGCGCAAGCGGTCGAGCATCAGTTCGGCGCATTGGTGACGTTGACCTTCATCCATCGCGGCCAGATGTTGCAGCCCTTGCGCCAGGTGTTCGGCATCGCCCAGCGGGAACAGAATGCCCACGCCTTCGACCACTTCTTTCGCCCCGCCACACGCGGTGGCGAGCAACGGTACGCCGGCAGCCATGGCTTCGAGCAGCACCATGCCGAACGGTTCGTGATCGGAACTCAGGGCAAACACATCGAAGGCACGGAAATAACGTCGCGCCTCGGGCACCTGGCCGAGGAACAGGACGCGGTCGCCAATCCCCAGCTCGCGGGCCTGGGCCTTGAGATCCTCCTCCAGACGACCGCTGCCGAGGATCACCAACTGGCTGTTGGCCGGCAAGCCCGGCAGCGCCGCAGCAAAACCGTCCAGCAGCGTGGCCTGGTCCTTGTCCGGATGCAATCGCCCGACATTGCCGACAATCCAGGCATCCGCCGCCAGGCCGAGTACTTCCCGTGCCTCGCTCGCCGACACTTGACTGTCCTGCAAGGCCTGTACATCGATGCGGTTATAGAGGGTTCGAATCCGCGCTGCCGGCCATTTCGGCAGGCAACTGCGCATGTCATCGCGCACCGCGTCGGACACCCCAAGCAGGCTCAGACGCTTGCGGAAAATATGCGCGAACAGTTTGCGCGAGCCACGTTTGTAATCGTCAAACGCGTGATGCACGCCAATCACCGGCAACGAGGTGCCGAGCAAGGCAATATAGATCGGCTTGAAGCGATGGGCGATGCAGAAACTGAAATTGCGTGAAGCGGCGATCTTGCGCAGATCGCCAATGGCTCCCAGCTTCAAGCCACGAATGGCCCTGGAGCTGTACTCCATGAACAACACTTCATCGGAGGCGCACCCCGCGGCGACTTCGGCATCGGCGACCCCGGTCAGAAAAACCGTGGTCACGCGATAGCCAGTCCCCGCGAACAGGCTGGCGTACTGCCGGGCGCAGTCCAGAAACGGGCCGTCATAGCCGTGGCAGAACTGCAGCACATGGCGTTCAGCCGAGCGTGTCATATGCGTTCGCGCCCTCTTTGACCACCAGGATGTCTTCCATGATCAGATACTGTAGGTCCGAACCGAAGAACATGTTCAAGGCGTCCGTCGGAGAGCAGATCATAGGTTCGCCACGACGGTTGAGCGAAGTGTTGAGCGACACACCGTTGCCGGTCAGGACTTCCAGCGCCTTCATCATGTCGTAGTAGCGCGGGTTGTATTCGCGCTTGAGCACCTGGGCGCGGGAAGTACCGTCTTCGTGGACGACTTCCGGTACGCGGGTTTTCCACTCCTCAGCCACTTCGAAGGTGAAGGTCATGAAGGGCGCCGGGTGATCGATCTTGATCATCTGTGGCGCGACGGTGTCGAGCATCGACGGGCAGAAAGGCCTCCAGCGCTCGCGGAACTTGATCTGGTGGTTGATGCGATCGGCCACGCCGGCCACGCTCGGGCAACCGATGATCGAACGACCACCCAATGCGCGCGGACCGAACTCCATGCGGCCCTGGAACCAGGCCACCGGATTGCCGTCGACCATGATCTTGGCGATCTGCTCCGGCATGTTGTCGAGCTTGCGCCACGCAGGTTTGTTCGCATGACGGGCGCAGGCTGCGATCACGTCTTCGTTGCTGTACGAGGGGCCGAGGTAGACGTGTTCCATCTTCTCGACCGGTACGCCACGGGCGTGGGATACATAGGCGGCGGCGCCGACTGCGGTACCGGCATCGCCGGACGCAGGCTGTACGAACAGTTCTTTGATATCGTCGCGAGCGATGATTTTCTGGTTCAGCTTGACGTTCAACGCACAGCCGCCGGCGAAGGCCAGCTTGCCGGTTTCCTTGAGCACATCGCCCAGGTAATGGTCGATCATCTGCAACGCCAGTTTCTCGAACAGTGCTTGCATGCTCGCGGCGTAGTGGATGTAAGGCTCGTCGGCGATGTCGCCTTCGCGCTTCGGACCCAGCCATTCGATCAACTTCGGCGAGAAGTAAAAACCCTTGCCCTTTTCTTTATAGCGGCGCAGGCCGATGACGTTGGCGTAATCGGTGTTGATCACCAACTCACCATTTTCGAACGAGGCCAGGCGCGAGAAATCGTATTTGCTGGCGTCGCCGTACGGCGCCATACCCATGACCTTGAACTCACCGTCGAGCATCTCGAAACCGAGGAACTCGGTGATCGCGCCGTAGAGGCCGCCCAGGGAGTCAGGATCGAAGAACTCCTTGATCTTGTGGATCTTGCCGTTTTCGCCGTAACCGAAGAAGGTCGTGGCGTACTCACCCTTGCCGTCGATCCCGAGGATCGCGGTTTTCTCTTTGAAACCGGAGCAGTGGTAGGCGCTGGAGGCGTGGGCCAGGTGATGCTCGACCGGCTCGATCTTGATTTTCTTTGGATCGAAGCCCAGTTGCTCGAGGCACCAGACAATCTTGTTGCGATAGCGCTTGTAGCGACGGTTGCCCATCAGGATCGCGTCGAGGGCGCGGTCCGGGGCGTACCAGTAACGCTTGGCGTAGTGCCAGCGCGCCTTGCCGAACAGGCTGATCGGAGCGAACGGGATCGCTACCACGTCAACGTCGGAAGGTTTGATACCAGCCTGTTCCAGGCAGAACTTTGCCGATTCGTAAGGCATGCGGTTCTTTGCATGTTTATCGCGTACGAAGCGCTCTTCCTCAGCCGCCGCGACCAGCTTGCCGTCGATGTACAAGGCTGCGGAAGGATCATGGCTAAGGGCGCCGGACAGGCCAAGAATCGTCAATGCCACAGGGGTCTAGCCTCTTTAGTCTGCATGCAGGCGCAGTGGCGCCTCAAAAAATGATGTGCCTTCGCAAGGAGCGCGAGGCAGCTAAAGGGCGGGATTATAGCTTAAAAGCAGCGGCAAGCCTCTAGCTGCAAACGGCAAGAAGGCGCGTGGTGCTTAAGAGGCTCCCCAGCCGCGCGCGGGCCGCCAGTAAATGAGGATGTTGCCATTCACGGTCTGCCGGTAAATCGTGTACGGCAAGACAACGGTATCCAGACCGCCAGACAAAGCCAGGTCCAGCAAAACGAGCGGTACGAGGATTCCCGTGGGATCGGGTGGCGCGTTCAGTACACAAAAATCGTAAGCCAGGCCGCTGTAGACCCGCGGGATGGACTGACAGTAGGTTTTTTGCCGGCGGAGCCCCTGGGCGGCTTCGGCATCATCCTGCAACACCGTTGCAACGGTCCCGCAACCGGTCAAGGCCAGTGAGATTGCGCCTGATGCGACTGCCATTCTGATTGTCAAAGTCTGCCCTCCGAGAACGTCAGGCAAACTAGCATCGTGGCTGCTCAGGCCACAGTTCATGGCTTCCCAAGATTGTGTAGGAAGGTTCATAAGAGCTTGTCCCCTGATCCCTGGCGACCAATCCAACCTCTTCGCGAGCAGGCTCGCTCCCACAGGAGAGCCCGGCCGCACGCGATCCCGGGTGGGAGCGAGCCTGCTCGCGAAAGCGATTCAGTCAGCGCTGGAGATGTCCTTGGGAAGACGCTGATCAATGACTTGATAAAGGGCACTACCTTCAGGCCAGTTGCGCATGAACCGCGCCCGATCCCGCGCGTACGCCGGGGCGAAGCTGGCAAGCGAACCGTGCTGGCACATTGAATCCAGATCGATCAGCGCCCAGCGATCATCCTGCCAGAACAGGTTGTGCCCCTTGAAGTCACCATGGCTGATGCGCTCGCGTATCAGTTCGGCAAACAGATGATCCAGCGCGGCCAACTCCGTCTCGGGCGCATCGCCACTTTCTACAAAGGGGGCGAAGCGCTCGATGATGTCCGGCCCCGGCAGATGCTCGGTGATCAGGTAGGCGCGGCTGCGCAGCCAGAGAAAACGCTTCTCCAGCAACGCCAGGGGCTTGGGTGTTGCAATGCCGAGGAACGCCAGGCGATTGCCCTCACGCCAGGAGTGCCAGGCGCGACTGGGGCGCCAGAAGCGCTTGAGCCAGTGGGCAAAACCCTTGATGTTGTAGCGCTTGATCACCAGCGTGCGACCATCCACTTCGACCTTGCCGACGCTCGCCGCGCCGCCGGTCTTGTACAGGTGCCCCTGATCGAGCAAGGCGTCGGCCTGCGCCAGTACCGGCAGCATCGCCGCTTCTTCCTCGCGACGGATGGCCTGTAAGCCGAACGCGCTGCGCCGGACACTGAACAACGTGCACTCACGGCCAACCTTGGTCAGGAAGTCCTTGAGGCGCCAGCTACGCACTTTGTCGATCTGTTTCTGCAGCGCCTCCATGGGCAAGGCATGTTCGCCATTGCTCAGCAGGTAGTACACCAGCAACTCTTCAGTGAACGGCTCCAGCGCCTTGGGCAACTGGGCGAAAAACACCCCGAGGTTTTCCAGGACTTTCTGCCGCGACAGTGGCTGGCCAGGTGTTTCGGCGCAGATCCCGGCGCCATCGATCAAATACAGTCGACTGCCCTGGCGCAGCAGATTGTCCAGGTGCAGATCTTCCTGCCACAAGCCTTTGCGGTGCATTTGACCGATCGCGCCCAAGGCTTCGGCCAGAACCGCCGATTGCTCATCGGCCAGCGCCGGCAAGTGTTCGACCTGCTTCCAGTCATCGCCCAGGCTTGCAGCGCCTTCCAGAAACTCGAACAACAACCAGCCACCCTCGCCGTCCTTAAGACCGTCTGCCAACAGCAGTGGCGTGGTCAGGCCTTGCGCTGCGAGCAGGCGCACGCCCTCCAGCTCTCGCTGAAAATGCCGCGCCGCTTTGCTGCCGACCAGCAATTTGGCCAGCACCGGGCGGCCCCGCCAGACACCGGCACCGACATAACGCTGACCGGGCAGCACCCGCAACAGGCTCAGCAATTGCAAGTCAGCAGGCCCGGCGGCATCTGCCAGAGTAAGACTCAACGGCAATGACGGGCTGCGGCCAGCGTTTTTCAACTCCGACAAACGCATCAGCGCTTCTCCTTATAGCTGCGCCGCGAGGTCAAGCGAGCCAACCAGCTATCGATCAACGAACTGTCTTGCGACTGATCCAGATAGGCGGCCAGCAAAATGCGCAACTGTGCTTCGCTCCACTCCGGCGCCCGACGCAGCAGCGGCTCCAGATCCTTGACCCGGTCGCGCCGACCCAGCAGCAACGGACGGGTCTTTTCCAGGTCGATCAACTGGGCCTGATAGCCATCGCCGGTGGCGCACAGAAAAATGTGCTTGGGATAAAAACAGCCGTGCACCTGACGCTTGCCGTGCAGGCGCCGGGCCAGTTTCCCGCAGGCTTGCAGGATGGCGGTGTGTTGCGCCTCGCTCAGATCCGACCAGCGCTGCAGCAACGAATCCAGATCATCCCAACCGTCCAGGGCACGGGTCAGCAAAATCGCCCGGACTTCACCGTCGACCTTGCGCTCACCGAAGAACGCCGCCTTCAGCGCTGGAATGCCGAGCGCCTCATAGCGACTGATGTTGCGAAATTCCCGGGCGAAACTTGGCTCGCCAAAGGGCGCGTGCAAGGTGTGCATCTGATAGTTGCTCTGACGCTTGAGGTAGAAGCCGTGACCTTCCAGATCCAGCCGAAACACGCTGCTCCAGCCACCGCGCAGGGTGTTGGGTTCGTCCACGGCATCGAGCTGCCGGGTCCAGAGTGCGTCGAACGTGCCGAGGCCGTGACGCTCGAGCAGCGCACGGTCTTCAGCAGCCAGAAAGTCAGTCATTCGCGCCCCTCGAAAAATCTCACCACGTGCCGGATCCGTTTTTTGTCGGCGACTGTCAGCCGGGTACTTTGGCGGTATTGCAGGTAAAAGCGCAGGCGCTGGGTAGCCGACAATTGATACTTGGCGACCTTGTCCAGGCACGCCAGGTCCTTGGTGATGCGGTACTTGAGCCAGAAGCCGCGCCAGAAATCGCCATTGGGGCAGTCGATCAGGAACAACCTGGCCTGATCGTCGATCAACAAGTTGCGCCACTTCAAATCGTTATGGGTAAAGCGATGTTCGTGCATGGTCCGGGTGTAGTCGGCCAATTGGCGACTGACGATATCGACCCAGGCACGGTCCGCAAGCTTCGGGTCGCGCCGTTCGGCCAGGGCCGACAAGTCTTCAGTGTGCGGCAGCTCACGGGTGATCATCGCCCCGCGATCATAGGTTGCCCCTCGCCGCTCCAGCCCCCAGGCCACCACCTCGGCTGTGGGAATGCCCCACTTGGCAAAGCGCTTGAGGTTTTGCCACTCCATTTTCACCCGTGGCTTGCCGATGTAGCGCCGCAAGCCTTTGCCGGCGCCCACGTAGCGTTTGACGTAGTAGTTGACGCCGTTGCGCTGAACGCGGATGACCTCGGACAGCGGGTCGTGGGTCAGGCGCTCGCCCTGTAACGCAAACACAGCGTCAAGGCTGCCGAAATCTGCGGCCAGATCGCTGTAAGCAGGTTCCAGTGTCCAACCCGCCATCAGAGCGCGTCCCCGTATCGCTGTTTGCGGTCGTAGAGCTTTTTGGCCTTGCCTTCGAGCCAAGTGAGCAGCCCGGCTTCTTCACCGAGAATCTGCCGCAGCGGCTGCTGGAAATAACCTTTGAGGAAGCGCAGTTTGTCGCGACGGGTCAAACCGATATCCAAAGCCGAAAAGTACAGCGCCGCCAGATCCTTGTTGCGCCAACGCTGGGTGATCGTCGGACGGGTCTGGGCGCGGTGCAGGTCGATCACCGAGAGCTTGAAGTCCTCCGCCGTCACCGGTTTATCGGTGTGCAGCAGGAAGTGACAGATATAGCAGTCGCGATGATTGACTCCGGCGCGGTGCATCATGCCGGTCATGCGTGCAACTTCGGCGATAAGGGCGCGCTTGAGTCTTGGCTCCGGCGGTTGCTTGACCCAGTTGATGCTGAAGTCTTCAAGACTGATAGTCGGCGCCAGCTCTTCAGTGACGATGAACGAATGCTGATCCGCCGGATTGCCGCCCTTCTCGCCGTAAGCGACGGCAGTCATGGTCGGCACGCCGACTTCCTGCAGGCGCTGGATGGCCTTCCACTCCTGGCCGGCACCGAGTACCGGCAACTTGGCGGTGAGCAGGTTCTTGAAGATCTCGCCCCAGCCGATGCCTCGGTGGATCTTGACGAAGAATCCATTGCCGTTCACTTCCGTGCGCAGGGTGCGGCGAGCTTCAAGTTCGCGGTACACCTCGCCCTTGAGCCCTTCGACTTCGGCGAACGGGTCGCGTCCGGCCCAGAGGCTCTTGAACGGTTCAGCCAGCATCAACTTCATTTAAGCGTGCTCCGCCAGAATCACATCGGCCGCGTGCTGCGGCATGCTATAGAGGTCGGCCGTTTCGGCGAAGGCCAGACCGTTGCGGCTCCAGGCCGCCCGTGCTTGAGTGTCGTTCAACATGCCGGTCAGGTACTGCGTCAGTTGTGCCTGCTCGAACGGCTCGTCCAACACCAGGCCTGCATCGGCCTCGGCAATGTAATGGGCATAACCACAGACCGCACTCACCAGCACCGGCAACCCGGCCACCAGCGCTTCAAGCAGCACAGTGCCGGTGTTTTCGTTGTACGCCGGGTGAATCAACAGATCGGCGCCCAACAGGAAACGCGGGATATCACTGCGCCCCTTGAGGAACGTCACGTTGTCACCAAGCCCCAATGTGGCGCTCTGCATCTGGAATAATTTGGGGTCGTCCTGGCCGATTACAAACAGCCGCGTACGCTTTTTCAGCTCGGCGGGCAGTGCCGCCAGCGCCTTGAGGCTGCGATCGACACCCTTGGTCTTGAACCCCGAGCCGATTTGCACCAACAGCAGCTCATCGTCCTTGAGGTTGAATTCGGCGCGGAACCCGGCACGAATCTCGTCCGCATCCGCGGGCCGGCGGCGGTCCTGGGCGATGCCCGGCGGCAGCAGATGGAAGCGTTTGAGCGGGGTGCCGTAATGCTTGATGAACAGCGGTTGCTGCACTTCGGAAATCATCAACACTTCGGTCTTGGCGTCCTGGGCGAACACCGCGCGCTCGTATTCGGCGAAGTGACGGTAACGGCCCCAGCGACGGTACAGCGAGTTGCGCAGGTTCTGCGCCTTGTCTTCGAAGCAACCGTCGGCGGCGTAGTAGACGTCCAGGCCAGGCATCTTGTTGAAGCCGATCAGACGGTCCACCGGCCGTTTGGCCAGGTCCGCCTCCATCCACTCGCTGAGCTTTTCATTGCGACGGTGATTGAAAAACGCCTTGACCGGTGCCACCAGCACCTCAAACCCTGGCGGCACGTCGCCTTCCCAGATCAGCGTGTAGACGCGAATCTGGTGGCCGCGCTTCTGGCACTCCAGGGCAATGCGCATGAAATCGCGCTGCAAGCCACCAAAGGGAAAGTATTTGTACAGGACAAATGCCAATTGCATCAGCGCAGCTCCTCAGCCAGTAACAACGTGCTCAGTCTGCTGGCGACACGCTCGGGGTTCAGACGCGTGAAGCACAGTGGCCACTCGCGTTTCAGATCAAACTGACGGGCATCTTCGGCCGTCGGTTGATAGGTGCATTTCTTTTGCAGGCACGGCGCACAGGGAAAATCGCTGGCCAGGTGAATCTGCGACTTGCCGTAGGCACCGGTCAGGCCGGGGTTGGTCGGGCCGAACAGCGACAGCGTCGGCACATCCAGTGCCGCGGCCAGGTGACCGAGGCCGGTGTCCACCGCCACGCAGGCTTGAGCCCCGGCCAGCACTTTGCCGACACCCGCCAGATTCAGCTTGGGCAGCACTTCGACGTGCTTCAAGTCCTTTGCGATGCGTTCGGCGCGGGCCTTCTCGATCGCGTTGCCCCAAGGCAGTTTCACCCCGACCCCCAGGTAACCGACACGCTCGGCCAGCTCGCGCCAGTAGGCTTCCGGCCAGTGCTTGGTGTCCCAGGTGGTGCCGTGCAGGAACAGCACGTACGGATTCACGCGCGGCAGCTCCACCAGCCGCTCGACGTTCAGGCCATAGTCGCCCAGGCCTTTGGGCAGGTCATAACCCAGGGCCACGGCGAACAGTTGACGCACCCGCTCCACCGCATGCTGCCCACGGGCCACGGCCAGGCGCCGGGAATAGAAACGCGCGGCAATCGGTTCGCGGGCGGAGTCCTTGTCGAGACCGGCAACCGGGGCCTTGACGTAGCGGGTCAGTAACGCGCTTTTGAGCAGACCCTGGGCATCGATGACCAGATCGTATTTCGTGGCGCGAAGGCTTTGCTTGAAACGCTTCCACTCGCCGCTCTTGATGGTCTGCCAGATGTTCTTGCGCCAGCGACGGATAGCCACCGGAATCACCTTGCCCACCGCCGGGTGCCAGGTGGGAATTTCGGCGAAGCCTTCTTCCACCACCCAGTCGAAGGTGATGCCGGGGATGGCCCGCGCAGCATCGGTCAGCGCCGGCAACGCATGAATCACGTCGCCCAGCGATGAAGTCTTGATCAGCAGTACCCGCAAACTATTTGACCTCGACCACAGTACCCTGCAAACGCTGCAAGGCTTCGTTCACCGCTTGCGGCATCAGCTGACGCAGGCAGTTGTAATGACCAAAACGGCACGTGCGATCGAAGCACGGGCTGCATTCGATGCCCAGGCGCACGATCTCGACATGCTCGGCCAGTGGTGGCGTGAAGCCCGGCGACGTCGAGCCGTAGATCGCCACCAGCGGACGGTTCAGCGCAGCGGCGACATGCATCAGGCCGGAGTCGTTGGAAACGACCGAGTCGGCGCACGACATCAAATCGATCGCCTCGGCCAGCGAGGTGCCGCCACTAAGGTTCACCGATTCTTCACGCAAGCCGGGAATCAGCCGCGAACGGATATCTTCGCCCACCGCGTGATCGTTTTTCGAACCGAACAGCCAGACCTGCCAACCCTCGCGAATCTTCGCTTCGGCAACCTTGGCGTAGTGCTCGGACGGCCAGCGCTTGGACTCACCGAACTCTGCACCCGGGCACAGCGCCAGCACCGGACGATCCAGCACCAGACCGAACTTGGCCAGTGCCGCTTCGCGGGTCACCGGGTCGATCCGCAGACTGGGTCGCGGATAGGGTTTGGGCAGTTCAAGGCCGGGCTCGTAAGCCAGCGCCATGAAGCGTTCGATCATCAGCGGGTAACGCTCTTTGTCCAGCGTGCGCACGTCGTTGAGCAGGCCGTAACGGAATTCGCCACGCCAACCGGTGCGCTTGGGGATACCGGCAAAAAACGGTACCAGTGCCGACTTCAGGGAATTGGGCAACAGGATCGCCTGGCTGTACTGGCCGGCCAGGGATTTGCCGATGCGCCGACGCGTCGCCAGTTCCAGTGCACCGTGGCCGAGCGGGAAGCTCAAGGCCTGGCGTACTTCGGGCATGCGCTCAAGTATCGGCCGGCTCCATTCGGGGGCCAGCACGTCGATTTCGCACTGCGGGTGGCGCTGTTTAAGACACTGAAACAGTGTCTGCGCCATCACCATGTCACCGACCCAACTGGGCCCAACGATCAGAATTTTCATGTGGCTTCCAAAAACGAACCGGGGAGGCATACGCCTCCCCGCCTCGATGATTCTACAAAAACTGCAGATCTTCTGTGGGAGCGAGCAGGCTCGCCCCCATATTGGGTACTCGGTGTTTCAAACATCCTGTTCAGCTTAGCCCCAGCTCACGCCAGATCCGCATGACCTGTCGCCGTTCATCCGCGAACTGGTCGCCGGTTATCACCCCGGGATCCTTCTGCAAGGCCTGCCGGTGGGCGGCGGAGCGATAGGCCTTATAGGCTTCACGCAACAGGCTGGCATCTTCGGCGGGCATCAGCCCTTCGTGTTCCAGCTCTTCCAGAATGCGGATATTGTCGGTCCAGCGCAGCAATGGCGGGTGAGTTTCCGACCACGCCAGGGCCGCGTATTGCACCATAAATTCGATATCGACGATACCTCCGGCATCCTGCTTGAGATCAAACGGTGCCGTGGCCTCGAAGGCATTTGCCCCGGTACCGGCAGCAGTGCTCTTGCTGCCCAGGTTATCGCGCATCTTGGCGCGCATCTCGCTCACTTCCTGGCGCAAGGTCGGCAGATCCCGCGTCTTGCCCAGAATCGCTGCGCGGACCTGCTCGAATGCCCGGCCGACATCCTCGCTACCCACCAACACCCGCGCCCGCACCAACGCCTGGTGCTCCCAGGTCCAGGCCTCGCCCTCCTGATAACGGGCAAACGCCCCCAGCGAACTCACCAGCAACCCCGATGCGCCGGATGGCCGCAAGCGCATGTCCACTTCATACAGCTGACCGGAGTTGGTCTGGGCCGTGAGCAAGTGGATGATTCGCTGCCCAAGCCGGGTGAAAAATTGCGCGCCATCGATAGACTTCGGCCCGTCGGTTTCCGCCTGCGGGTCGCCATCGTGGATGAATACCAGGTCCAGATCCGAACCATGCCCCAGCTCCAGGCCACCGACTTTCCCATAACCGACAATGATGAAGCCGGGATCGCACAGGGTGCCATCGGTGCGCAACGGCGTACCGTACTTGGCCACGGTCTGGCGCCAGGCCAGGGCCAGCACCTGCTCAAGAATCGCTTCGGCGAGCCAGGTCAGGTAATCACTGACTTTCATCAATGGCAGGCTACCGGCGATTTCCGAGGCGGCCACCCGCAAGCGGTGCGCCAGTTTGAAATGGCGCAAGGCTTCCATTTGCTGCTCAAGGTCATCCTCGGGAATCCGCGTCAGGCGCTCGCGCAACTCGGCGGCCAGTTCCGGCGCCAGGGGCGGCTTGAACAACCGACCTTCATTGAGCAGTTCGTCGAGCAGCAACGGGAATCGCGTGATCTGCTCGGCGATCCACGGGCTCGCGGCACACAAGGTCAGCAAGCGTCGAAGCGCGCCGGGGTTTTCGGTCAGCAGCACCAGATAAGCGGAGCGACGCGCCACCGCCTCCACCAGGGGTAATACCCGCTCCAGCACCAGATCCGGGTTGGCGTGCTCCACGGCCTGGGCGAGCAAACGCGGAATAAAGGCATCGAGGCGCTCGCGCCCCAGTCGTTGCATGGCCCGCAGTTGCGGACTACTGCGCAGACTGGCCAAGGCTTTCAAGGCTTTGGGGGCATCAGCGAAACCACCCTCCTGCAACTGCCGGCAGGCCGCTTCTTCATCCTGGGCTTCTTCCCACAATGGCAGCCACTCACCGCCCACCACGACTTCGCTTTCGGCGCCCTGCTCCTCATCCGGATCAGCGATCACCTGGCCGAAGTGCCAGGCCACACGACCGCGCCAGTACATAAGCTGCTTGTGGAAAGCCGTCCAATCGGCGAAGCCCAGCATAAAGGCAATGCGCGCCTGATCCTGAGCGCCATCGGGCAGCATCTGGGTCTGACGGTCGGCAATCGCCTGGATCGCGTGTTCGGTGTAACGCAGGAATTCGTAACCTTCGCGTAATTCATTGATCACTGCTGGCGGCAGGTAGCCCTGGCCTTCCAGTGTGCTCAGCACTTTCAATAGAGGACGTTGTTGCAGGCTCAGGTCACGGCCACCATGGATCAGCTGGAACGCCTGGGCAATAAACTCGACTTCGCGAATGCCGCCAGAGCCAAGCTTGATGTTGTCGGCCATGCCTTTACGCCGGACTTCCTGCTGGATCAGTTGCTTCATGGTGCGCAGGGCTTCGATGGCCGAGAAGTCCAGATAACGCCGGTAAACGAACGGGCGCAGCATCTCTTGCAATTGCGCGCCGGCTACTTGATCGCCGGCCACCACCCGCGACTTGATCATCGCGTAGCGTTCCCAGTCGCGGCCCTGGTCTTGATAGTACTGCTCCAGTGCATTGAAACTCAGGACCAGCGCACCCGACGAACCGTAGGGTCGCAGGCGCATGTCGACACGGAACACAAAGCCGTCGACGGTCATCGGATCCAGTGCCTTGATCAGGCGCTGGCCGAGACGGATGAAAAATTCCTGGTTGTCCAGCGAGCGCTTTACGCCAACGGTTTCGCCGCCCTCGGGGTAGGCGAAAATCAGATCGATGTCCGACGACAGATTGAGTTCCACCGCGCCGAGCTTACCCATGCCGAGGATAACCATCTGCTGCGGTTCGCCGCTGCGTCGACCGGTCGGAACACCAAACTGCTGACAATGTCGCGCATACAGCCATTGATAAGCCTGATCGATGCTGGCATCAGCCATGTCAGAGAGATCGCGGCAGGTCTGGACCAGATCGGCCTGGCGGGTCAGGTCACGCCAGATGATCCGCACCTGGTGACGCGCGCGCTGGCGACGCAGCGCCCGGCCGAGCTGGTCGTCGGCTTCAGCGACGCTCACTGCCGCAGCGATCTGCGCGCACAACTCGCCGGGAGCGTAGTGACGGTCCAGTTCGCCGGACTGCACCAGCTCAAGAAGCATCAGTGGGTCACGCACGCTTTGTTCGGTCACGAAGTCGCTGGCAGCCGTCACGCGGGCAAATTGCTCCCAACGCTCAGGCGTCCATTCGGATAAGCCATGGTCGTTATCCAAAGCCGCAACGGCGGCGCGCAACGACTGCTGCGCGCGGGTGACAAACGGCAGCAGAATGGCTGGCAGTTCGACAAGCGAAGGAAGGCTCATGGTCTATCCTTGATCGGCGTGTAGAGGGCTGTATGTAGTGATTTAACGAAACGCACTACCTGATCGACTGTCGAACAAAGGTTAGAAATAGCTGAAATCTCTTTATTTTTGGCAGCCAGCATCAAGCTCTCACCTTTTTTGGTTAGCAAAATTCCAACCTTAACGATTATTCTCACAACGTAGTCGGAGGCCACAAGCCGCTCTTCTGTAGTTTTACTACTCGTATATACATTCGGATAGCTGAAATGCCGGATGATTTGTAGTAAAACTACACGCCGCCGGAACAACCTATCGGCAATCCAAGAATTCATAACGTCTGCCCACAAGGCCAGTCGCTAACTCAGGCAACCGATTCTGGTAGCCTTTCCGCCCTGGAGCAAGCCATGCAAGACCTCGATCCCGTCGAAACCCAGGAATGGCTGGACGCCCTGGAATCGGTTCTCGACAAAGAAGGCGAAGACCGTGCTCACTATCTGATGACCCGTATGGGCGAACTCGCGACCCGCAGCGGCTCGCAGTTGCCTTACGCCATCACCACGCCTTACCGCAACACCATCCCGGTGACCCACGAAGCACGCATGCCTGGCGACCTGTTCATGGAACGCCGCATTCGCTCGCTGGTACGCTGGAACGCGATGGCCATGGTAATGCGTACGAACCTGAAAGATTCTGACCTGGGTGGTCACATCTCCAGCTTCGCTTCCAGTGCGACCCTGTATGACATCGGCTTCAACTACTTCTTCCAGGCCCCGACCGACGAACACGGCGGCGACCTGATCTACTTCCAGGGCCACACCTCGCCAGGCGTCTACGCCCGTGCGTTCATGGAAGGCCGCATCACCGAAGACCAGATGAACAACTTCCGCCAGGAAGTCGACGGAACAGGTCTGTCGTCCTACCCGCACCCTTGGCTGATGCCTGACTTCTGGCAGTTCCCGACCGTATCCATGGGTCTGGGTCCGATCCAGGCGATCTACCAGGCGCGCTTCATGAAGTACCTGGAAGCCCGTGGCTTCATCCAGCCTGGCAAACAGAAAGTCTGGTGCTTCCTGGGCGACGGCGAGTGCGACGAGCCGGAATCCCTGGGCGCCATCTCGCTGGCTGGCCGCGAGAAGCTCGACAACCTGATCTTCGTCATCAACTGCAACCTGCAGCGCCTCGACGGCCCGGTTCGCGGCAACGGCAAAATCATCCAGGAACTCGAAGGCGTGTTCCGCGGTGCTCAGTGGAACGTGACCAAAGTCATCTGGGGCCGTTTCTGGGACCCACTGCTGGCCAAGGACGTCGACGGCATCCTGCAACGCCGCATGGACGAAGTCATCGACGGCGAGTACCAGAACTACAAAGCCAAAGACGGCGCGTTCGTACGTGAACACTTCTTCAACACGCCAGAACTCAAGGCGATGGTTGCAGACCTGTCCGACGACGAGATCTGGAAACTCAACCGTGGCGGCCACGACCCGTACAAGGTCTACGCGGCATACCACGAAGCGGTCAACCACAAAGAACAGCCTACCGTCATCCTGGCCAAGACCATCAAGGGTTATGGCACCGGTGCCGGCGAAGCGAAAAACACCGCGCACAACACCAAGAAGGTCGATGTCGAGAGCCTGAAGTTGTTCCGCGACCGCTTCGACATTCCGGTAAAAGACGAAGAACTGGAAAACCTGCCATTCTTCAAACCGGAACCGAACAGCGCCGAAGCCCGCTACCTGAGCGAACGCCGCACGGCACTGGGCGGTTTCGTGCCTCAGCGTCGCGCGCAGAGCTTCAACGTTCCGACGCCACCACTGGAAACCCTCAAGGCTATCCTGGACGGCACCGGCGACCGTGAAATTTCCACCACCATGGCCTTCGTGCGGATCCTCGCGCAACTGGTCAAGGACAAGGAAATCGGTCCGCGCATCGTCCCGATCATCCCGGACGAAGCCCGTACCTTCGGTATGGAAGGCATGTTCCGTCAGTTGGGCATCTACTCGTCCGTCGGCCAGCTCTACGAGCCAGTCGATAAAGACCAGGTGATGTTCTACAAAGAGGACAAGAAGGGCCAGATCCTAGAAGAAGGCATCAACGAAGCGGGCGCCATGAGCTCCTTCATCGCTGCCGGCACGTCGTACTCCAGCCACAACCAGCCAATGCTGCCGTTCTACATCTTCTACTCGATGTTCGGCTTCCAGCGTATCGGCGACCTGGCCTGGGCCGCTGGCGACAGCCGTACCCGTGGCTTCCTGATTGGCGGCACCGCCGGCCGTACCACCCTGAACGGTGAAGGCCTGCAGCACGAAGACGGTCACAGCCACATCCTGGCTGCCACCATCCCGAACTGCCGCACCTTTGATCCAACCTACGGCTACGAGCTGGCGGTGATCATTCAGGACGGCATGAAGAAAATGACCGAAGAGCAGCAGGACGTTTTCTACTACATCACCGTGATGAACGAGTCCTACCAGCAACCAGCCATGCCGGCCGGTGTCGAGGAAGGCATCATCAAGGGTATGTACCTGCTCGAAGAAGACAACCGCGAAGCGGCGCACCACGTGCAGCTGATGGGCTCCGGCACCATCCTGCGTGAAGTCCGCGAAGCGGCGAAGATCCTGCGCGAACAGTTCAACGTCGGCGCCGACGTGTGGAGCGTTACCAGCTTCAACGAACTGCGTCGCGACGGCCTGGCCGTAGAACGCACCAACCGTCTGCACCCGGGCCAGAAGCCTAAGCTGAGCTACGTTGAAGAGTGCCTGAACGGCCGTCAAGGTCCAGTCATTGCTTCGACCGACTACATGAAACTGTACGCCGAGCAGATCCGTCAGTGGGTACCGTCCAAGGAATTCAAAGTCCTGGGCACCGACGGTTATGGTCGCAGCGACAGCCGCAAGAAACTGCGTCATTTCTTCGAAGTCGACCGTCATTTCGTGGTGTTGGCAGCCCTGGAAGCACTGGCTGACCGTGGCGATATCGAACCTAAAGTGGTGTCTGAAGCCATCGCCAAGTTCGGTATCAACCCGGAAAAACGCAACCCACTGGACTGCTGAGGAGAGATTCTGTGAGCGAACTCATTCGCGTACCTGACATCGGCAGCGGTGAAGGTGAAGTAATTGAACTGTTTGTGAAGGTCGGCGACCGTATCGAAGCCGACCAGAGCATCCTGACGCTGGAATCGGACAAGGCGAGCATGGAAGTGCCTGCGCCGAAGGCCGGTATCATCAAGAGCCTGAAAGTGAAGCTGGGCGACCGCCTGAAAGAAGGCGACGAACTGCTCGAGCTGGAAGTCGAAGGTGCCGCTGCTGCCCCTGCGGCTGCCGCCGCGCCTGCTGCGAAAGCCGAAGAGAAACCGGCCGCTGCTGCTCCTGTGTCAGCAGCTCCGACCGCTCCTGCGGCTGCGCCAGCAGCCGCTTCGGTTCAGCAAGTGCACGTGCCGGACATCGGTTCGTCGGGCAAGGCCCAGATCATCGAGATCCAGGTCAAGGTCGGCGATTCCGTCGAGGCTGATCAATCGTTGATCACCCTGGAATCCGACAAGGCCAGCATGGAAATCCCATCGCCTGCCGCTGGCGTGGTCAAGGCCATCAGCGTCAAGCTCAACGACGAAGTCGGCACTGGCGACCTGATCCTGGACCTGGAAGTGGCGGGTGCTGCTGCACCTGCTGCCGCGCCAGCCCAGGCCGCTGCACCTGCTCCGGCTGTCGCCCCTGCTCCTGTGGCAGCTCCGGCTGCCCCCGTGGCAGACAGTGTTCAGGACATTCACGTTCCGGACATCGGCTCGGCCGGCAAGGCCAAGATCATCGAAGTCCTGGTCAAGGCCGGTGACACCGTCGAGGCTGATCAATCGTTGATCACCCTGGAATCCGACAAGGCCAGCATGGAAATCCCATCGCCTGCCGCTGGCGTGGTGGAAAGCGTTTCCATCAAGCTGGATGACGAAGTCGGTACCGGCGACCTGATTCTGAAGTTGAAAGTCAAAGGCGCGGCCCCGGCTGCTGCCCCGGCACCTGCGGCGGCTGCACCGAGCGCTCCTGCGCCTGCCGCCGCGCCGGCTGCTGCATCGGCTCCAGCTGCTGCTCCTGTTGCCGCCCCGGCCAAGCCTGGCGCCAAGGTTCACGCAGGTCCTGCGGTGCGCCAACTGGCCCGTGAGTTTGGCGTCGAGCTGAGCGCTGTCGGTGCCAGCGGCCCGCACGGTCGCATCCTGAAGGAAGACGTGCAGGTTTACGTCAAGGCCATGATGCAGAAGGCCAAGGAAGCGCCGGCCGCTGCCGCCGGCGCAACCGGTGGCGCGGGCATCCCGCCGATCCCGGTCGTGGACTTCAGCCGCTTCGGTGAAATCGAAGAAGTGCCAATGACCCGCCTGATGCAGGTCGGTGCCGCCAACCTGCACCGCAGCTGGCTGAACGTGCCGCACGTGACGCAATTCGACTCGGCGGATATCACCGAGCTGGAAGCGTTCCGTAACGCCCAGAAAGCCGTTGCAGAGAAGGCCGGCGTCAAGCTGACCATCCTGCCGCTGCTGCTCAAGTCCTGCGCGCACTTGCTCAAGGAACTGCCGGACTTCAACAGTTCGCTGGCACCGAGCGGCAAGGCGATCATCCGCAAGAAATACGTGAACATCGGCTTCGCCGTCGACACCCCGGATGGCCTGCTGGTACCGGTCATCAAAAACGTCGACCAGAAGAGCCTGCTGCAACTGGCCGCCGAGGCCGCTTCCCTGGCTGAAAAAGCCCGGACCAAGAAGCTCTCGTCGGACGAAATGCAAGGCGCCTGCTTCACCATTTCCAGCCTCGGCCACATTGGCGGCACCGGCTTCACGCCGATCGTCAACGCGCCGGAAGTGGCGATCCTCGGTGTTTCCAAGGCAACCATCCAGCCTGTCTGGGACGGCAAAGCCTTCCAGCCGAAACTGATGCTGCCTCTGTCGTTGTCCTATGATCACCGTGTGATCAACGGTGCCGCTGCCGCTCGCTTCACCAAGCGTCTGAGCGACCTGCTGGCGGACATCCGCACCATCCTGCTGTAACCCCGACAGGCCCTCCTTCACCGGGGGGCCTGCCGCGTTTCAAGTTTTCCGAGCGCCACGCTCGTACCTCAACCCCGCCAATTTGGCGGGGCTTTTTTTTGCTTGATGTTTTTATCTGGCAGAGAGCCTTCCTACATTTGTGGCTGATATCGCCCACAACTCAAGTCCATTTCGGCTCGATATTTTTTCGCATTCAATAACTAGCCTTGTTTACAACTGCGCAAAACAGTCGAAAACCCGGCAACTTGAATCATAAACAATCGAATGGACTCGACCATGTTAAAACCAACTGTAGGCCCTATTATTGGCCACACTACAATGAATCAAGCCCGAATATTTTTACGCGGCGAAAGACAGAAAGGCGCTTTGGTATTTGCCGGTATCCGTTATCGACGGATAGGTGATGAGCGCTGGAATCAAGGATTTTTTACGCAACTGACGGCTTCACGCGACATGGCCGACGTAATAGTTCTCCATGATCTTAATGCCGATACCGAATACGAGTATCAGGCCGGATGGCTCAGCCCCATGAACCCGGTGCACACCGTGGAAACCATTCAGGAACTGCCACTGCAATGGCCTCGGGACGTCTATCGCTTTCGCACGCAGTCGAACCAGATCACAACGCCACGGGCCTATGTCGTCGGATCATGTCGCTACTTGAGCATGACGGCCGGCGTGCCATGGGCACCGCATCTGGGTGACCGGATCTTCGCATCCATTTCAAACCTGGCAAAACATGGCTCACCGCCCATCAGCGCCATGTTGATGACAGGCGACCAGGTTTATATCGATGATTTGAACTTCATTGCACCGGATCGTGAATACCACGAAATACTTGCCAAATACCGCATCGCCTTTTCTCAGCCGCACATTACAAAGTTGATGTCCGGCACGCCGACTTACATGATCCTCGACGACCACGAAATCGAAGACAACTGGCCAGCCAATAAAACCAGAGGCGATGAACAGTTATACAAAAACGCCATGGGTGCCTATGAGTTATTTCAAGCCAGTCACAGTCCGGCCCATAAGTTGAATACTGAAGGGCAATTAAACTGGCAGTTCAAACACTATTGGTATCAGTTTACCCATGGCGATATCGAGTGGTTTGTCACCGATAGCCGTACCCGACGCAATCTCGCGGCTAACGACCGGCGCATTTTTGATATCGAACAGGAACAGGCTCTGTGCGACTGGCTGATCCACAGCCCGGCCCGAGTCAAATTCGTGGTCACCAGCGTCATGTTCTACCCAGACCGCAAACGCCCTGCCGGTGACGCCTGGGAGGCTTTCCCCGAACAACGATTACGATTGTTGGAGACCATTCGCCTCCACAAGATCAAGAACGTCATCTTCGTTTCGGGCGATGTCCACGGCTCCTTGACCAGCCGCCTGAGCCACAGCGAGGACCCGGACTTCGAAATTCATGCCATCGTTTCGTCTCCGCTGTGCAACAGCAAACTGCTGCCCTTTGCCAAAGACTCAACCTTTATCCTCGATCAGCCGCTGGCCCGAACCGCCGCAGGCGATTATCGACATGAACTCACCAGCAAGGTCATCAGCCAGGACAACTTCGCACATTTGATTGTCGACGCCGAACAGATTCATGTGCGTTATCACGATCGCAATGGCAACCTGTTGCAATCGACCGATATCCCGTTGCGCTAAGAAAACTAAAGATCGAAGCCTTCCGCCCCCTGCAGGATGTACGTCGTTTGTATGAGCTGCGCAAGGCTGCGATTTTTACGGAAATAGCATTACTTTTGACCTTAATTGAAGAAATCTTCGCTCCTGCCGACATATTCTTATAGCACTTGGCCTTCATGTCTCTTGTCAGTCGGTGTCGCAATGATGCAACCTTGCCGCAGGCAACAGTAAAGAGGGCGAGAGCCCGGCGCGTTCAGCAAATACGAAGCGAGTTTCCCTCCCTATGAAGAGCCAACCCGATGCCGCCAGCCGTATGGTGGCCGAGGTAGTGACGCAGTTGCCTGTGCCCTCGCGGCTCGGCATGCTGCGTTTCGAACGGCTGAATGAACCTAGCTGGGCGCTGCTGTTTCTCGATCCCAATTGCGAACGACAATTCGGCTTGCCGGCCGTGGAGCTGTGCGCCCTGGTCGGCTCGCCCTACGCCAGCCTGATGGAGCCGGAAGCGCGCTATCAGCTGCATGACGCGATCCAGCAACAGCTGACAGAAGCCACGCATTACCTGATCCGCTACACCCTGCACACCGCCACAGGTTCGCTGAACTTGCTGGAGCTGGGCGAAGCCTATAAACAACACAATCGACACCTGTTGCGCGGTTACCTGCTGGTCATCGACGGTCTCTTCGAAGATGACCCGTTGCTGCCGGCGCTGGACCTGGAAACCCAGAACTCTCGGCTGCAAATCGCCCTGGAGCTCAACCAGCGCGCACAACAGGAACAACTGCAGCATCTGGACCGGGTTCGCGCCCAGCAGGACCTGATCCTGTTGTTGACCCGCCAGCGCTACAGCAGCAACAACTCCCTGCAAGAGGCCGCCGAACTGATCACCCGCAGTGCCTGCGAGATCTACGAAATCGACTGCGCCAGCCTGTGGAACCTGGAAGGCTCGATGCTGGTGCCGATTTCGGCCTACTACCGCGCCGACCAGCAATACCTGTTGCCGCAGCCAATCGACGTCAGCGACTTTCCCGACTACCTCGACGCCCTGCACACTGGCCGCGCCATCGACGCCCATAACGCCATGCGCGACCCGCGCACCCGGGAAATGGCCGAGAGCCTGCGCCCGCGTGATGTCAACGCAATGCTCGACGCCAGTGTCCGCGTCGACGGCCAGGTGGTTGGCGTGCTGTGCCTGGAGCAAACCGGCGCTACCCGCGCCTGGCAGTCGGATGAAATCGCCTTCGCCGGCGAGCTGGCGGACCAGTTCGCGCAGGTCATCAGCAACCATAACCGGCGCACCGCCACCAGCGCCCTGCACCTGTTCCAGCGAGCGGTCGAGCAAAGCGCCAACGCCTTCCTGCTGGTCAATTGCGATGGCGTAGTGGAATACGTCAACCCGAGCTTCACCGCGATCACCCAATACAGCACCGAAGAAGTCCACGGCCAGCGCCTGGCGGAACTGCCGGCACTGGAAAACCTCAGCGAGCTGCTGTTCGACGCGCCGTCAGCGCTGGCCAAAAGCAACAGTTGGCAGGGCGAATTCAAGAGCCGCCGCAAAAACCTCGAACCCTACTGGGGCCAGTTGTCGATCTCCAAGGTCTACGGCGATAACCGCGAACTGACTCACTACATCGGCATCTACGAAGACATCACCCAGACCAAGCTCGCCCAGCAACGCATCGAGCGCCTGGCCTACACCGACAACCTGACCAACCTCGGCAACCGCCCGGCATTCATCCGCAATCTCGATGAACGCTTCGCCCGAGACAGCGATACCCCGATCAGCCTGTTGCTGGTGGACATCGACAACTTCAAGCGCATCAACGACAGCCTCGGCCACCAGACCGGCGACAAGCTGCTGATCAGCCTGGCCCGGCGACTGCGCAACAGCCTCAGCCCGAGCGGCAGCCTGGCACGTTTCGCCAGTAACGAATTTGCGGTGCTGCTGGACAATGCCGACCTCCACACCGGACAACTGGTCGCCAACCAGTTGCTGACGACCCTCGACAAGCCGATGTTCGTCGACAACCAGTTGATCAGCGTCACCGGCTCCGTAGGCCTAGCTTGCGCGCCGCTGCACGGGCGCGATCCGCAAACCCTGATGCGTAACGCCGGGCTGGCGCTGCACAAGGCCAAGGCCAACGGCAAGCATCAGGTGCAGGTTTTCACCGAAGCACTGAACGCCGAAGCCAGCTACAAGTTGTTCGTCGAAAACAACCTGCGGCGCGCCCTGACCCAGAACGAGCTGGACGTGTTCTATCAACCCAAGCTCTGCCTGCGCAGCGGTCGCTTGCTGGGCATGGAAGCGTTGCTGCGCTGGGATCACCCGGAAAAAGGCATGATCCGGCCGGACCAGTTCATCAGCGTCGCGGAAGAAACCGGCCTGATCATTCCGATCGGCAAATGGATCGCCCGCCAGGCCTGCCGCAAGAGCAAAGAGCTGACCGCCGCCGGGCTGGGCAATCTTCAGGTGGCGATCAACCTGTCTCCCAAACAGTTTTCCGACCCGGACCTGGTGGCGTCCATCGCCAACATCCTCAAGGAAGAAGCGTTGCCGGCGAACCTGCTGGAGCTTGAGCTGACAGAAGGCCTTCTGCTGGAAGCCACCGAAGATACCCACTTGCAGCTCGACCAGCTCAAGCGCCTGGGCCTGACCCTGGCCATGGACGACTTCGGCACCGGTTACTCGTCGCTCAGCTACTTGAAAAAATTCCCCATCGACATCATTAAGATCGATCGGAGCTTCATTCACGAAATCCCGGACAACCAGGACGACATGGAAATCACCTCCGCGGTGATCGCCATGGCCCACAACCTGAAACTCAAGGTCGTGGCTGAGGGCATCGAAACCGCCGAGCAGTTGGCCTTCCTGCGTCGCCACCGCTGCGATGTCGGCCAGGGCTACCTGTTCGACCGACCGATCCCGGGCGCCGAGCTGATCGAGAAGCTCAAACGCTACCCGCGCGGCCCGATCGCCTGATCTGTAAACTTGTAGGAGCGAGCTTGCTCGCGATGTACGTAAACGATAACGCGCGCTGCCTGGTGCGGCGCGCTGCCCTGAAGTCCATCGCGAGCAAGCTCGCTCCTACAGATCTGACTAATTACCCTGACTGAGGACTGATAATGGTTCTGCGCTCGGAAATTCTGGTGAACAAAAACGTGCTTCCTACAAAAGAACAAGCTCTGCCTGGCCGCGAAACCCCGATCAAGGTTCCGGACGAACACTTCGTCAACGGCAACCCGCTGCTGGGTCCGTTCCCGGGCAATGTGGAATTCGCCATTTTTGGCCTGGGTTGTTTCTGGGGCGCAGAGCGTCGCTTCTGGCAGCGTGAAGGCGTGTTCAGTACGTCCGTCGGCTACGCCGGCGGCTACACGCCGAACCCGACCTATGAAGAAGTCTGCTCGGGCCTGACCGGTCACAGCGAAGTGGTGCTGGTGGTGTACGAACCGGAGAAAGTCAGCTACGAAGAGCTGCTGAAGATGTTCTGGGAACTGCACAACCCGACCCAGGGCATGCGCCAGGGCAACGACATCGGCACCCAGTACCGCTCAGTGATCTACGCCACCAAACCGGAACAACTGGAAGCGGCGAAGAAGAGCGCGCAAGTGTTCCAGGCCGAACTGACCAAGGCCGGCCAAGGGATCATCACCACCGAAATCGACGAAGCCCCGACGTTCTACTATGCCGAGGCGTATCACCAGCAGTACCTGGCCAAGAATCCGGAAGGTTACTGCGGCATTGGCGGCACTGGCGTGACCTGCCCGATCTGACCAGTAACCTGTAGGAGCGAGCTCGCTCGCGAAAAACCCGAGGACGCCGCAGGGCATCCGGTTTTACGCGTAATCGTTCACGACCATCGCGAGCGGGCTCGCTCCTACAGATCAACTCTCGGCGATCAACCAATCCATCTGCCACCCACCCTGGGTCTGCCCAAGCTTCTTGGACAACCACGGCAACAACTCACGCAATTCTTCCTCCAGCCCCCACGGTGGATTGGCAATCGCCAGACCCGAACCGTTCAGGCTGTTGGGCGTGTCCAGCGGATGTACCAGCAACTCCACGCGCAACAGCTTCGGCGCACCGGTGCCGGCCAGGTCCTGATAGAACCGGCGCAATGCGCGCTGATCCTTCACCGGGTACCAGATCGCCGCCACGGTTTGCCGCATCCGGCCAATCGCCTCTTTCAACGACGCCGCGCAGCGCTGCATTTCGTCGAGCTTTTCGAACGGCGGGTCGATCAACATCACCGCACGCTTCTCCGGCACCGGCAGCAAGGCCCGCGCAACATGCCAGCCTTCACCCAGGTGCACCTTCACCCGGCGATCACCGGCCATGTTGTCCTTGAGCAACACGCCGTCTTCCGGGTGTTTCTCGTTGAGCAACACGCGGTCCTGCGGGCGGGTCAGGCGTCGCGCCAACTCCGGCGAACCCGGGTAATAGCGCAACTGGCCATCCGGGTTCATCTCGTGCAGCACCTGCATGTAATCAGCGGTCAGGATCGGTAGATCCGGCTGATCCCACAAACGTGCAATGCCTTCCAGGTACTCGCCGGTACGGCTGGCCTGATCGCCCTGAAGGTCATACAGGCCAATGCCGGCGTGCGTATCGAGATAGGCAAACGGCTGTTCCTTGCGCGACATCAGGGCGATGAGGCGGGTCAAGGTCAGGTGTTTGAACACGTCGGCATGATTGCCGGCATGGAAGGCGTGACGATAATTCATGGCTGCTCCTGCGAAGGCCGGGAAGTTTACCTTCTACCGGCCTGCAAGTCAGGGGCTCGCGGCCGAGCGGCTCGACAAAGAAACCTGAAGGAACAAAGCCATCAGCTCAGCTCCTCCATCAAATACACCAACAACTCTTCTTTCGGCACGGATGGCAAATCAGGCTCCTGGAGAAAATTTGTAACCTTGCTGCGCAATACGCTTTCAGGAAACGCCTCAAAAACACCAGGTTGCTCCTCACTCAACCACTGCAAAAGGTTATTGATCTGCGCTGTGGCATCCTCTTCACCCAGTTGTTGCAACAGTGATTCAGGCACTTCCCACCACGGAAAAGCTACTGATGCCCCCTGCCCGCTTCCGCCGATTTCGACGGCCTGGCCATTGATCAAACACCGCTCGATCCCCGGCAGCAGTTGCGCGCCATTGACCTCGGCATTCTGAAGCATTGGCAGCACATAGCGCCCATCCCAGAAGCGGAAAAACACCGCGCTGCCATTGGGCAGTAAAACCTGCGTGAGACTGCGCAGGTGTTCGACCATTATTTTCTGACTCGCCGAGGAAACCGCCAACCAGCCCCAGTCACGTGACGCCGTGGTCGCCACCCACTGCAGAAACTCACTGTTCGCAGCGACGGTTGCGACAAAGGGCATCACCGCTTCCCACTCGGCGTAAGCGGTTTCGGCCCAGATCGGACTCGGTATCTTTTCGGGGGACGCGCGCCGCCAGGCTTCGAACGGTTCGGCGGAACTGGCGTTGCTGAAGATGGCGAACAGTTGCTCCGACGGTTGCAGCGGCTGAAGCTCGAGCCACGTATGAGGCGACAAAAATTCAGGCAACACAGACACCCTCCCTGCACTGTCCGCATATTTCACAAAAAGGTGCGGCTTTTTTCAGGTTACGCATCTGTGCCGAGCCCAAAGCGGCACTTTGAATCTTTTCGCCCATTTCTCCCGGAGCAGGTGCCGGTACCCCACCGAGCAGAATGGGCACGCTGCTGAAAATCCCGGCAGGGCCAATATTTATCCAGTGCCCGCCTGCCTGAATCGTCGCGTGAGCACCACTGGCGAGCACAACCTGACTACCGGCATTGATGCGAATCTGCCCGCTTGCATTGACGGTTTGGCTACCGACGTGGATATGCTGGCCACCTGTGACGTGCAGGTATTCGTTTTGCCCGACGTGAACATGCATGTCGTGCAGCACCTGCTGGCGCCAGTTTCGTTGGGCACGCAATGAAATTTCCTCGGCCCCCTTGCGATCCTCTATGCGCAGTTCGTTGTAGCCGCCGCCATCGGGACTGCTACGGGTGCGAAAAATGCTGCGGGTCTTGTCAGCTGGCAAGTCCAGCGGCACAGGCGTCGAGGCGTTTGGCAGGCACCCCATCACCAACGGTTTGTCAGCATCACCATCGACGAAACCCACCAGCACTTCCATGCCGACACGCGGCGTCAGCACGCTGCCATAGCCATCGTGCGCCCAAGCACTGGCCACCCGCAGCCAGCAACTGGAATGCTCATACAACTTACCGCGGCGATCCCACATCATCCGGACCTTGACCCGACCGAACGCGTCGCAATGAATTTCACTGTTCTTCGGACCGGTGACCACCGCCGATTGATACCCGGCAATATGGGGCTTCTCGATCAACGATGGACGAAAGAAAACATCCCACGGCGTCGCCAGAAACGTATTGCGATAGCCCTGGAAATCATCCGCATCGTCATTGCCCGCCGATTCTTCGAGCACTTGCGGTTGTCGACCGTGGTGATCGACTTCCGTCAGCAGCCACAAATCATTCCAGGCCTGTCGCGGATGCTCATCAAGCTGAAGGAAATGTCCGCTGGTCAGCGCGGTCTGGTCACTGCCGCCTTGCGCCTGACGGTAATCCGCACGATGACGCTCCAGGGCTCGTCCCGACAGATGATTACCGACTTCGCGGTCATTGAATTGTCCCGGAAAAGCATAATCCTCCAGCACCGGCAGCTGCTTGCTGTCACGATGGCTTTCCAGCTCGATCCGGGGTTGATGGAAGTCGTAATCACGGCGGACCACCGCAGTCGGGCGCGTTTCCAGACGTACATTGAAGTGATTGATCACCGGAATCGGTGCCGTCATGCCACTGCCCGGCAGGTACAGGGCAGGCTCGGGCAGATGCGGGAAAACGGTCTGGTCATCGCCGAACACCAACAGATGGCCATCGACGCTGTGCTGGAAGTGGTAGTGAATACCGACCTCGGCACACAGTCGCTGTATAAACGCCAGGTCACTTTCTGCGTATTGCACGCAGTATTCGCACTTAGGGTAAACGGTACCGAGCTGAAACTTGAAGGTGTCGCTGAAGATGCCATGCATCTTGAGAATTCGCTTTATGATCGCCGGCACGCTTAGGCGCTGGAAAACCCGCTGATTGATGCGCTGGCTCAGGTAAGCCAGTCGCGGCACCAGACTGATCTGATAACGCGTCAGTCGCGCGCCGGAATCACCCTGGCCAACGCGAAAAATCTGACCATGAACACCTCCGCCCCGCACATCGAAACTCAGAAAGGCCTGACGGTGCAGCAAGCTTTCAAGCTCGATGTCCGGTCGCTCGCTGACCAGCTCCAGATCAAATCGGTATGGCTGGCTGATAGCCTCCTTGCCTGTGAACTCAAGCACCTTGAGCTCACTGGGGACACCGTCGAGGGTCAGCATGAAGCGAGGTTGATTGGCAGAAGCGAACATCCGGCGTGTCTCTGCAGAGGGGAGGCTCGCGATTCTGCATGAGTGACAGTAGGGATGAACGAGGGGCGGGAAAAACAGAAATGCCCTACTTCACTTGTAGTTTTGGCCTTCAGAAAACGGCTCTTCTGGCTACAGACAACGCCGCAAAAAAATACAACTCCCCCTGTGGAAGCGAGCCTGCTCGTGAAAGCGATTTGACCGTCGCATTGATGTTGAATGCGCGGCCGCCTTCGCGAGCAGGCTCGCTCCCACAGGGGAATAAATTATTGTCGAAAAATGCACAAAAAAACGGCCCGCCTCCAAAGGAAGCGGGCCGTTCTCATTCAAGCATTGGCTCAGCGCATGCGCTCAACCCATTACTTGTTCAGGCGGAAATCATTCTCGGCCGCGGCAAAGCGTTGAAGCATGCCGGCGGTCGGTGCGCCCATTTTGCTGACGATGTAGATCGCCAGGCTGGCGAAGATGAAACCAGGGATGATTTCGTACAGGCCCAGCAGTTCGAAGTGTTTCCAGACGATCACAGTGATTGCGCCGACCAGGATACCGGCCAGTGCGCCATTGCGGGTCATGTCTTTCCAGATCACCGAGATCAGCACGACCGGACCGAATGCGGCACCGAAACCGGCCCAGGCGTAGCTGACCAGACCCAGCACGCGGTTTTCCGGGTTGGCGGCCATCGCGATGGCGATCAGGGCAACCAGCAGCACCATGGCGCGGCCGACCCAGACCAGTTCCTGTTGGGAAGCCGATTTGCGCAGGAAGGTTTTGTAGAAGTCTTCGGTCAGAGCGCTCGAGCACACCAGCAACTGGCAGCTCAGGGTGCTCATGACGGCAGCCAGAATGGCCGACAGCAACACACCGGCAACCCATGGATTGAAGAGGATTTTCGCCAGCTCGATGAACACACGTTCGTGGTTCTCGCTCACTGGCATGGCCACGGCCGGGTTGGCCGAGAAGTAAGCGATGCCGAAGAAACCGACCGCCACGGTGCCACCCAGGCACAGGATCATCCAGGTCATGGAGATGCGACGGGCATTGGCGATCGATTTCACCGAATCCGCCGCCATGAAGCGCGCCAGGATGTGCGGCTGGCCGAAGTAGCCCAGACCCCAGCCCATCAGCGAGATGATGCCGATGAAGGTGGTGTTTTTCAGCATGTCGAAGTTGGCCGGATCCTGCGCTTCGATGGCCAGGAACGCGGTATCGACGCCGCCGGTCGCCAGCATCACGATGATCGGCGTGAGGATCAGGGCGAAAATCATCAGGGTGGCTTGTACGGTGTCCGTCCAGCTCACCGCCAGGAAACCGCCAACGAAGGTGTAGGCAATGGTCGCCGCGGCACCGGCCCACAGCGCCGTCTCGTAGGACATGCCGAAGGTGCTTTCGAACAGACGGGCACCGGCCACGATGCCGGAGGCGCAGTAGATGGTGAAGAACACCAGGATCACTACGGCAGAGATGATCCGCAGCACGCCGCTCTTGTCTTCGAAACGGCTGGAGAAGTAGTCCGGCAGCGTCAGGGCATCGCCGTTGTGCTCGGTCTGCACGCGCAGACGGCCGGCAACGAACAACCAGTTCAGGTACGCACCGACGATCAGGCCGATGGCGATCCAGCTTTCGGAAAGACCGGACATGTAGATGGCGCCCGGCAGGCCCATCAACAACCAGCCGCTCATGTCGGAAGCACCGGCGGACAGTGCGGTGACGACGCTGCCCAGGCTGCGACCACCCAGAATGTAGTCGGAAAGGTTGTTGGTGGAGCGATAGGCCATGAAGCCGATCAGCACCATTGCAGCGATGTAGATCACGAACGTGATCAGGGTTGGATTCGTTACGCTCATTAAGTGACGCCCTGGCTTTGTTTTTATGTAGCGGCGGCTGGTGAACCGCTCGCAAACGATGACGTTTGACAGACGATTCGGGATCCCGCGCATTTATGACTGATGTTTCCCCAGGAAAGCCATCAGCCGGCACACCTGCCTTTTCGACGGGTTGCACCTTGGGGCGCGAATGCTATTCAACAAAGCAAATGAGGTGCAACCCATTTTTCGGGAATTAGTTGCACCTAGTCGGATTTACAACAAAAGCCGTTGTTTTTGCTCCTTTTTAGCGCAGTCCTGAAGCTTTTCTAGAAGTAAAAGCACCAAGCAGGAGCGGCACGTTCGTACCAGAATTTAATTCCTGACGAGGCGCTGATTTTTCCGACAAAAAAGGGTTGCACCCGGTTGCACCTCTCTCGGCACGCGGCTAATCTTGCCGCCAGCTGATGCCACGCAGTCGTGGCAAACATGAGGATAAAAACATGGCTACCACCACCCTTGGGGTCAAACTTGACGACCCGACCCGCGAACGCCTCAAGGCGGCCGCGACCTCGATTGATCGCACGCCGCACTGGCTGATCAAGCAGGCAATTTTCAATTACCTGGAAAAACTCGAGGGTGGTGCAACCCTGACCGAGCTGAACGGTTTGACCACCAGGGACGCTGACGACGCGGGCGAAGTCCATGTCGATCACGCACATCAGTGCTTCCTTGAATTCGCCGAAAGCATCCTGCCGCAATCGGTGCTGCGCGCATCGATCACCGCCGCTTACCGTCGCCCGGAACCGGAAGTGGTGCCGATGCTGATCGAGCAGGCGCGCCTGCCGGCGCCTATGGCCGAAGCCACCAACAAACTCGCCGCCTCGATTGCCGAAAAACTGCGCAATCAGAAGAGTGCTGGCGGTCGCGCAGGCATTGTTCAGGGGCTGCTGCAGGAGTTTTCCCTGTCGTCCCAGGAAGGCGTGGCGCTGATGTGCCTGGCCGAAGCGCTGTTGCGCATCCCGGACAAAGGTACCCGCGACGCACTGATTCGCGACAAGATCAGCACCGGTAACTGGCAGCCACACCTGGGCAACAGCCCGTCGCTGTTCGTCAACGCCGCCACCTGGGGTCTGCTGCTGACCGGCAAGCTGGTCTCCACCCACAACGAAGCCGGCCTGACTTCTTCCCTGAGCCGCATCATCGGTAAGAGCGGCGAACCGATGATCCGCAAGGGCGTTGACATGGCCATGCGCCTGATGGGCGAGCAGTTCGTCACCGGCGAAACCATTGCCGAAGCCCTGGCCAACGCCAGCAAGTTCGAAGCCAAGGGCTTCCGCTATTCCTACGACATGCTCGGTGAAGCCGCACTGACCGAACATGACGCGCAGAAGTACCTGGCCTCGTACGAGCAAGCCATCCACTCGATCGGCAAAGCCTCCCACGGTCGCGGGATTTATGAAGGCCCGGGCATCTCCATCAAGCTGTCGGCACTGCACCCGCGTTACAGCCGCGCGCAGTACGAGCGCGTGATGGACGAGCTGTACCCACGCCTGCTGTCGCTGACCTTGCTGGCCAAGCAGTACGACATCGGCCTGAACATCGACGCCGAAGAAGCCGACCGTCTTGAGCTGTCGCTGGACCTGCTTGAGCGCCTGTGCTTCGAGCCGCAACTGACCGGCTGGAATGGCATCGGTTTTGTGATCCAGGCTTACCAGAAGCGTTGCCCGTACGTGATCGACTACGTGATCGACCTGGCTCGTCGCAGCCGTCATCGCCTGATGATCCGCCTGGTGAAAGGCGCCTACTGGGACAGCGAAATCAAGCGCGCCCAGGTCGAAGGCCTGGAAGGTTATCCGGTCTACACCCGCAAGGTGTACACCGACGTTTCCTACATCGCTTGCGCACGCAAGCTGCTGTCGGTGCCGGAAGTCATCTACCCGCAGTTTGCCACGCACAACGCCCACACCCTGTCGGCTATCTATCACATCGCCGGTCAGAACTATTACCCGGGCCAGTACGAGTTCCAGTGCCTGCACGGCATGGGCGAACCCCTGTACGAACAGGTCGTAGGCAAAGTCTCCGAAGGCAAGCTGAACCGTCCGTGCCGCGTGTACGCACCAGTTGGCACCCACGAAACCCTGCTGGCGTACCTGGTGCGCCGCCTGCTGGAAAACGGCGCGAACACTTCGTTCGTCAACCGTATCGCCGACCAGTCGATCTCGATCCAGGAACTGGTCGCCGATCCGGTGGCGAGCATCGAGCAAATGGCGACGCTGGAAGGCGGTTTCGGCCTGCCGCACCCACGCATCCCGTTGCCGCGTGATCTGTACGGTTCCGAGCGCGCCAACTCCAGCGGCATCGACATGGCCAACGAACATCGTCTGGCCTCGCTCTCCTGTGCCTTGTTGGCCACCGCACACAATCACTGGAAAGCCGCGCCGATGCTCGGTTGCGCTTCCAGCAACGAAGCACCGGCACCGGTCCTGAACCCGTCCGACCTGCGTGACGTGGTCGGTCACGTACAGGAAGCGACCGTCGACGACGTCGACAACGCCATCCAATGTGCCCTGAAAGCCGCACCGATCTGGCAGGCCACCCCGCCAGCCGAACGTGCCGCGATCCTCGAACGTGCCGCCGACTTGATGGAAGGCGAGATTCAGCCGCTGATGGGCCTGCTGGCTCGCGAAGCCGGCAAGACCTACGCCAACGCCATCGCTGAAGTGCGCGAAGCCGTGGACTTCCTGCGTTATTACGCGGTGCAGGCACGCAACGATTTCACCAACGACGCCCATCGCCCATTGGGTCCGGTGGTGTGCATCAGCCCGTGGAACTTCCCGCTGGCGATCTTCAGTGGTCAGGTCGCTGCCGCACTGGCCGCCGGTAACCCGGTGCTGGCCAAGCCTGCCGAACAGACTCCACTGGTCGCGGCTCAGGCTGTGCGCCTGCTGCTCGAAGCCGGGATTCCGGAAGGCGTGCTGCAACTGCTGCCGGGCCGTGGCGAAACCGTCGGTGCCGGCCTGGTCGGCGACGATCGCGTCAAGGGTGTGATGTTCACCGGCTCCACCGAAGTGGCGCGTCTGCTGCAGCGCAACATCGCCGGTCGCCTGGATAGCCAGGGCCGTCCGATTCCGCTGATCGCCGAAACCGGTGGCCAGAACGCGATGATCGTCGACTCCTCTGCGCTGACCGAACAAGTGGTCATCGACGTTGTATCCTCGGCCTTCGACAGCGCCGGTCAACGTTGCTCGGCCTTGCGCGTGCTGTGCTTGCAGGAAGATTCCGCCGACCGCGTCATCGAAATGCTCAAGGGCGCGATGGCTGAAAGCCGTCTCGGCAACCCGGAACGCCTGTCCGTGGACATCGGCCCGGTGATCGACGCTGAAGCCAAGTCAGGCATCGAGAAGCACATCCAGGCCATGCGTGACAAAGGTCGCAGCGTGTACCAGGTGGCCATCGCCGATGCCGAAGAAATCAAACGCGGCACCTTCGTGATGCCGACCCTGATCGAACTGGAAAGCTTCGACGAACTGCAACGGGAGATCTTCGGCCCGGTGCTGCACGTGGTTCGCTACAAGCGCAAGGACATCGATCAACTGATCGGCCAGATCAACGCATCCGGTTACGGCCTGACCCTGGGCGTGCACACCCGCATCGACGAGACCATCGCCAAGGTGATCGACACCGTCAATGCCGGTAACGTCTACGTGAACCGCAACATCGTTGGCGCCGTGGTCGGCGTGCAGCCATTCGGCGGCGAAGGCCTGTCGGGCACCGGTCCGAAGGCGGGTGGCCCGCTGTACCTGTACCGTCTGTTGTCGACCCGTCCTACCGACGCCATCGAACAATCCTTCGCTCGCGGCGACGCCGCCGTGGCACCGGATGTGCGCCTGCGCGACGCCATGAGCAAGCCGCTGACCGCCCTGAAAGCCTGGGCCGACAGCAACAAGTTCGCCGACCTGAGCGCGTTGTGCGTGCAGTTCGCCGCGCAATCGCAAAGCGGTATCACCCGTGTACTGGCCGGCCCGACCGGCGAGCGCAACAGCTATGCGATCCTGCCGCGTGAGCACGTGCTGTGCCTGGCGGAAGTCGAAGGCGACCTGCTGACGCAACTGGCTGCTGTATTGGCGGTCGGTGGTTCGGCGGTCTGGCCGGAAACAGAGCTGAGCAAAGCGTTGTTCGCACGCCTGCCGAAGGACATTCAGGCGCGCATCAAGCTGGTTTCCGACTGGAACAAGGACGAGTTGGTGTTTGATGCGGTTCTGCATCATGGCCATTCCGATCAGTTGCGCGCGGTCTGCCAGCAAGTGGCCAAGCGTGCCGGTGCCATTGTCGGTGTGCAGGGCCTGTCGCAGGGTGAGTCCAACATTGCGCTGGAACGCCTGGTGATCGAGCGGGCATTGAGCGTTAACACTGCGGCGGCGGGTGGTAATGCGAGCCTGATGACTATCGGCTAAATAGCTATCTAATGATCGTCCCCCATTTTTTTGGGGGACGATCACGTCGCACCCAGCCTACCATCCCCCTCGCTGTCAGCAACCTATCACTTTTGATAGGTAGTCAACCTCTTTCATTGGCGTATTTTAAGTCGAGCCTGAGTGGCTCTTTTCACTGTTTTCGGGCATCCCCCAAAACGGAGAACGAACATGGAAAATACAAGCGACAATGTATCTGAAACAATCAGTAGCGGAGCTTTGAATGAGCCGATTACCGCAAAGGATTGGTGGTTAAGCGTCAACGTTGGGGAGCTGACAACGTATAAAGAAGGAGACACTAGAAAGATCACCAACAAAAACTGGGTACGCAATGGAGACGGGACCTACACAATACTTCTCCACACTACCCCAGTAATTAAGTAAAGTCTAAGGAGGCGCACACCCGGTGCGCCTCCTTGTTCTAATCGCCCATCACCCACATCAATCTTACTACCCACTCTCAATTCCCGGACTTAGACTCAGGCGCACTCCAATACAGGTAAGCCGCCATGTCCGAGACGTTGCTCAGTTCCCGCAATCTGGCTTTCGAGCTGTATGAAGTCCTCGATGCCGAGGGCCTGACCCAGCGTGAGCGTTTCGCCGAGCACAACCGCGAAACCTTCGATGCCGCCATTGGCACCGCCCGCAGCATCGCCGAGAAGTTCTTCGCCCCGCACAACCGCAAGGGTGACGAGAACGAGCCGCGCTATGAGGACGGCCAGGCGATTCTGATTCCCGAAGTGAAACCGGCGGTGGATGCCTTCCTCGAAGCCGGCTTCCTCAACGCCGCGCGCAGTTTCGATGCTGGCGGCATGCAGCTTCCTACACTCTTGTCCCAAGCCTGCTTCGCGCATTTTCAATCGGCCAACGCCGCCTCGACCTCGTACCCGTTCCTGACCATGGGTGCGGCTAACCTGATCGAAAGCTTCGGCACCGAGGAGCAGAAACGACGTTTCCTGCAACCGATGATCGACGGGCGCTTCTTCGGCACCATGGCCCTCACCGAACCTCACGCCGGCTCATCGCTGTCGGATATTCGCACCCGCGCCGAGCCTGCGTCTGACGGCACTTATCGACTCAAGGGCAACAAGATCTTCATCTCCGGCGGCGATCACCCGTTATCGGAAAACATCGTGCACATGGTCCTGGCCAAACTGCCGGATGCGCCGGCCGGGGTGAAGGGTATTTCGCTGTTTATCGTGCCCAAGTACCTGGTCAACGATGACGGCAGCCTGGGCAAGCGCAACGATGTGTTGCTGGCTGGCCTGTTTCACAAGATGGGCTGGCGTGGCACCACGTCCACCGCACTGAATTTCGGCGATAACGGCGAGTGTGTCGGTTACCTGGTGGGCAAGCCGCACCATGGCTTGAGCTACATGTTCCAGATGATGAACGAAGCGCGGATCGGCGTCGGCATGGGCGCAGTGATGCTCGGGTATGCCGGTTACCTGTATTCGCTGGAGTACGCACGTTTACGCCCGCAGGGTCGCGTGCCGGACAGTAAAGATCCGAATACCGCACCGGTAGCGATCATCCAGCACGCCGACGTCAAACGCATGCTGCTGACCCAGAAGGCCTACGTCGAAGGCTCGTTCGACCTGGGACTGTACGCCGCGCGCCTGTTCGACGACACCACAACCCTGGAAAGCGAAGCCGAACGCAAACAGGCCCATGAGCTACTGGATTTGCTGACACCGATCGTCAAATCCTGGCCGTCGGAATTCTGCCTGAAGGCCAACGAACTGGCGATCCAGATCCTCGGCGGCCACGGTTACACCCGCGAATATCCGGTGGAACAGTACTACCGCGACAACCGCCTGAACCCTATCCACGAAGGCACCCACGGCATCCAGTCACTGGACCTGCTGGGTCGCAAACTGGCGCAAAACAGCGGCGCGGGACTCAAGCAACTGATCCGCCTGATCGCCGACACCGCCGAGCGCGCCCAGGCCCATGAATCGCTGACCGCACTGCGTGAACCGCTGGAGAAACTGGTCGCGCGCCTGCAAACCGTAACCATCGGTCTGCTGACCGACCTGGCCCAGGGCAAGGTCAACAGCAGCCTGGCGAACTCGGCGCTGTACCTGAAAGTGTTTGGCCACACGGTGATTGGCTGGCGCTGGCTGGAACAGGCGATTCGCGCCGAAGAAGGATTGGCCAGGGGCAATGCGGCGGATGTGAACTTTTATAAAGGCAAGTTGCAGGCAGCGCGGTATTTCCTGACCTGGGAAATTCCGGGGTGCCACCATGAATTGGCGATTCTTGAGGCGCGGGATGATGTCTGCCTGAATATGCAGGATGAGTGGTTCTGAGCAAAGCCCTTCGGTGCTGCTGAAAACCAATCGCGGGCAAGCCCGCTCCCACAGTGATCTCAGTTGTTCACAGATAATGTGCTCAACACAAATCCTGTGGGAGCGGGCTTGCCCGCGATGAGGCCATCACTGACAGCACATCAACTCAACCGAAACCCACCCATCTGCCGCGCCAGATCATCCGCCAACCGCTGCAGCGTCTGGCAATCCTCACGACAAGCCCTGACCTCCCCCGCCGTCGCCCGCGCCAGATCGGAAATCCCCTGCACGTTGCGGTTGATTTCTTCGGTCACCGCGGACTGCTCCTCCGTCGCCGTGGCGACTTGGTGGTTCATGTCGCTGATGCGCTCGACCTGCCCGGTAATCGCAGTCAATGACGCTCCAGTGCGCTGGCTCGACTCGACTCCGGTGCCAGTCGCCGCCTGCCCGGTATGCATCGACGAAACCGCATTCTCCGCGCCCTGCTTGAGGCTGCCGATCATCTGCTGGATTTCATCGGTGGACGTTTGCGTACGTCGCGCCAACGTGCGCACTTCATCGGCAACCACCGCAAACCCGCGCCCCATATCCCCGGCCCGTGCCGCTTCGATCGCCGCATTCAAAGCCAGAAGATTGGTCTGCTCGGAAATCCTGCGAATCACCGCCAACACCTGATCGATGGAAGCGACCTGATCGGCCAACTCACCCACGGCGCTGGCAGCGACACCGATTTCATCGGACATGCTTTCGATATGGCGAATCGAGCCGCCCACCACTTCCCGCGCTTGCATCGCCTCATCAAGGGCCGTCTGCGAAGCGAGCGCCGCGTTGCCGGCATTCTGCGCGATTTCCTGTACGGTCAGGCCCATTTCGTGGACTGCGGTGGCGACCATATCAGTCATTTCCTGCTGGCGACCGGCACGCTCAGCGGTGTTGTCCACCACCCGCGCCACCTGGCCGACAGCCGTGCGCAAGCGTTCGCTGGTGGTCAGAACTTCACCGATCATCTCGCGCTGGCTGTCGAGGAATCGATTGAAACCTCGAGCCAGGTCGCCCAGCTCATCGGCACGGCTGGAATCTAACCGGTGGGTCAAATCTCCACCACCGCTACCGATGGCTACCAGTGCCGCTGTTACCTGACGAATCGGTCGCACCAGCCCACGGGCCAGCAACACCACGAGTAACAGGCACACCAGCGCCACCGCCAGGCCAATGCCACTGCTCATCCACATCGCGCGTCGAGCTTCGGCGTAGATCTGCGACTGTGGCACTTCGGCCACCAGGGTCCAGCCCAGATCCCGCAGCGGCAGGCTCAATGCGAGGAAATCTTCGCCATCACGATCGAAACCGGTGGCGACCGCTTTTTGACCCATCACCGCTTGCGCGGCAGACGCGCCAATTTGCTCGGTCAACGTGCGTTTACCGCTGAGTTGCGCCTCGGGATGTACCTGGATCAATCCGTCGGAACGCACAAGATAGACCTTGCCGCGCTCTCCGAAGGCGAAATTGTGAATCAGCTCGGACAGCTCTTTCATGCTCAACCCAAGCCCGGCGACACCCACGACTTTACCGGCCTGTTCGACCTTGATGTCGATGAACAGCGCCAACTCTCCCGTGGCCGTGTCGTTGTCGATGTTGAGGGTGCGCGGCTGGCTGCTGTCGAGGAACGAATAGAACCAGGCGTCTTTGGGATTGGAACGGCTCAGGGTCCGGTCCAGACCTTTTTCAGTGAAATAGTGGTTTGAGGCTGTGCCGACAATCAACGCGGTAAAAGCCTTGTGTTCGGCGCGGATACCTTCGAGATACTGCACGAACGACGAAGTCCGGGCGGGATTTTCACCCCCGGCCAACCAGTCGCGCACCATGCTGTTACTGGCGATATCCTTGGCGGCAGTGAGGGGCTGGACGAGGATGCGCTCGATGTCGTTGCGCATCGCTTCGATGCTCGACGGCAATGCCTGCTCGACCAGATAGCGCTGGGCCAGGCGATTGACCACGAGGGTATAAATGCCAACCACAATCAGGATACTGACCAGCAGGGCGGTGCCCATGCTGAGGATCAACTGCCATTGAATACTGCGTCGCCAGAACTGCATGGAGCACCCCCAAAGAATAAGAGGCTGAAACACTGCAACAGCCATGCCGATTGTATACAGCTAAATCGACAATCTATTCTTTGGTTGTGCGCAAAGCCGATCAGGCCTGATTGATCGTCTTGGTGATCACTTCAACCGTGGCGCTGACTTGCTCTTGGTAACGGTCGAGTTCGAGCTTGTGCTGCTTCTGCATTTCGATCTGTTGCGAGCACAGGTTCATGGCGGCCAGCACCAGCAGTCGGTCACCGATCAGGGTCGGGTACTTCTTTTTGGTCTCGGCCAGGGCAGCCTTCAACATCAACGCAGCATCGAGCAGGGTCTGTTCTTCCCCGGCCGGCGCCTTGATCGAATAGTCCTCCCCCAGGATCGAGACGACTTTTACCCCTGCGCCATAACTCATGCGCTGACTGATTCGACTAGAGGCCCAGCGCTGACGCGCTCAACCAAAGCCTGAATGCGGGCGGCGGTGGCGCCTTGTTTCTCTTCCTGTTCCATCAGGCTCAGTTGCAGGCTTTCGTTTTCATCCTTGGCCTGGGCCAGTTCTGCGCTCAGGGCTTGGCTGGTACCGAGCAGGGTCTGGTTCTGTTGTACCAGGTCGCTGACCAGTTGTTCCAATTGGCTTAGGGATGCTTCCAACATTTTGATTTTCCAGGCATTTTCAAAGGGCGCGTACGATAAAGAAAAGTCACCGTGGATGCCAGGGTTAAACGGGCGCAAAGCCTTGATTTTCCTGACGAGTGACCTGTCTCGCGAACTTTAAAGACTGTGATTGGCCGATCTGGTTCCTGCACTTCGTCGCCCGCCTCATCCTGTAGGAGCGAGCTCGCTCGCGATGGTGACATGAGCACCGCGTGTATTCAGGTGCCCCTCGTCATCGTTGACGTCCATCGCGAGCGAGCTCGCTCCTACAATTAATACAAGGGCTCAAGACTTCGGGCGCATGACCGATAAGTCATTCATACGTCAGCCTCGGCACCGCTCAGGTGCGCTCTTTTCGGTAATCACCATGTCCCTTCGTAATATGAATATCGCGCCGCGAGCGTTCCTCGGTTTTGCCTTGATTGGCGGCTTGATGCTGGTGCTGGGCGTGTTTGCCCTGAACCAGATGAGCAAGATCCGCGGTGCCGCCGAGAACATCACCGTCAGTAGCGTGCCGAGCATCAAGAGCCTCGACGAGTTCACTCAACTGACGCTTCGCCTGCGCGTGCTGTCTTATCGCCTGCTGGTGAACCGCGAGCCGGACGTGCAACAGAAAACCATCGAGCTGCTGGAATTGCGTAACCAGCAGATCCGCGCCGCCCAGGCCACCTACGAAAAACTGATCGCCAGCCCGCAGGAACGTGCGGCCTACGATCAATACGTACAGCTGCTCGGGCAGTACCGCCAGATCGAAGACCGGATGAAGACCCTGTCGCGCAATAATCAGGTCGACGAACTGCGCAGCCTGCTCAACGCCGATCTGCTGAGCAACTCCGAAGCGATCAACGCTGTGCTGAGCAAGCTGCTGGAGATCAATACCCAGCAGACCCTCGACACCAACCAGCAAGCCGCCGATCAATACGATTCGGCGTTCAATCTGGTCATTACCCTGTTGGTGATCGCCACTGGCCTGACGATTCTGTTCGCCTGGCTGCTGACCAACAGCATCACCAAACCGATCGCCAACGCGCTGAACGCTGCCGAGCAAATCGCCGAGGGCAATCTGACACGCCCGATCACGGTCGACGGCGAGGACGAAGCCGGCCGCTTGCTGCTGGCGATGTCGAAGATGCAGGACAAGCTGCGCGACACCCTGCAGCGAATTTCCGGCTCCGCCACTCAGCTGGCTTCTGCCGCCGAAGAGCTCAACAGTGTCACCGATGAAAGCGCCCGTGGCCTGACCCAACAGAACAACGAGATCGAACAGGCCGCCACGGCAGTCAACGAGATGACCAGCGCCGTGGAAGAAGTCGCGCGCAATGCGGTCAGCACATCCGAAGCATCGAAAAACGCTACGACTTCCGCCGGTGACGGCCGCGATCTGGTGCAGGAAACCGTCAGCGCCATCGAGCGCATGAGCGCCGATGTGCAAAGTACCGCCACCCTGATCGGCGACCTGGCCAATGAATCTCGCGATATCGGCAAAGTGCTGGATGTGATTCGCGGCCTGGCCGACCAGACCAACCTGCTGGCCCTGAACGCTGCCATCGAAGCGGCGCGCGCCGGTGAAGCCGGCCGTGGCTTCGCGGTGGTGGCGGACGAGGTTCGGGCCCTGGCGCACCGCACCCAGCAGTCGACCAGCGAAATCGAACGCATGATCGGCAGCATCCAGAGCGGCACCGAGCACGCGGTGGATTCGATGCGCAACAGCACCGAGCGCGCCGAATCGACCCTGAACATTGCCCGCGGCGCCGGACTGTCGCTGGACACCATCAACAGCGCCATCGTCGAAATCAACCAACGCAACCTGGTCATCGCCAGCGCCGCCGAAGAGCAGGCGCAAGTGGCCCGCGAAGTGGACCGCAATCTGGTGAACATTCGTGATCTGTCGGTGCAATCGGCCACCGGCGCCAACCAGACCAGTGCGGCCAGTAGCGAGCTGTCGCGATTGGCAGTGGACCTGAACACGATGGTTGGGCGGTTCAGCCTCTGATCAGGCGGTAACACATTTCCTGTAGGAGCGAGCATGCTCGCGATGGACGTCAACGATAACGTGTGCTGCCTGAATCAACACGTCGTCATTGAGTTCTTCGCGAGCAAGCTCGCTCCTACATGGATGTGCGACAACCAAAAAGCTTTTTGACAGCATCACATTTCAACAGGTTAGAATCGCTGGCACGCAGACTGCATGGTCAGTTTGTGCCCGTCTTTCAGCTTTCCGGAGTACTGCCTTTGAATGCGACGACCATCAACAGCCTGTTCTTGATCGGCGCGTTGCTGGTAGGTGCGAGCATTCTGGTGAGTTCACTTTCCTCGCGCCTCGGCATCCCGATTCTGGTGATCATCCTGGCGGTGGGCATGGCCGCCGGGGTCGATGGCGGCGGCATCATTTTTACTAACTACCCCACGGCTTACCTCGTCGGCAACCTTGCACTGGCGGTGATCCTGCTCGATGGCGGTTTGCGCACCCGGGTGTCGAGTTTCCGCGTGGCGTTATGGCCAGCGTTGTCGCTGGCAACGGTTGGCGTCTTGATCACCACCGGGCTGACTGGCATGGCCGCCGCCTGGTTGTTCGACCTGAACATGATTCAAGGCCTGCTGATCGGCGCCATCGTCGGCTCCACCGACGCCGCCGCGGTGTTTTCCCTGCTGGGTGGCAAAGGCCTGAACGAGCGGGTGACCGCAACCCTGGAGATCGAATCCGGCAGCAACGACCCGATGGCGGTGTTCCTCACCGTGACCCTGATCGACATGCTCGCCAGCGGCCAGACCGGCCTGCACTGGAGCCTGTTGACCCACTTGCTGCGCGAGTTCGGCATCGGCGCCGTCATTGGCCTGGGCGGTGGCTGGCTGATGCTGCAAATGGTCAACCGCATCAACCTGGCCACCGGCCTGTATCCGATTCTGGTCATCGCCGGCGGCCTGGTGGTGTTTGCCCTGACCAACGCCCTGCATGGCAGCGGCTTCCTGGCGGTGTACTTGTGTGGACTGGTGATCGGCAACCGCCCGGTACGCAGCCGCCACGGTATCCTGCACATGCTCGACGGCATGGCCTGGCTGGCGCAGATCGGCATGTTCCTGGTGCTGGGGCTGCTGGTCACGCCCCACGACTTGCTGCCGATTGCGTTGCCGGCACTGGGCCTGGCGCTGTGGATGATTCTATTTGCCCGGCCGCTGTCGGTACTGGTCGGCCTGCTGCCTTTCAAAGCCTTCCATGGCCGCGAAAAAGCGTTCATTTCCTGGGTCGGCTTGCGCGGCGCGGTACCGATCATTCTGGCTGTGTTCCCATTGATGGCGGGCCTGCCCAACGCCCAACTCTATTTCAACCTCGCCTTCTTTATCGTACTGGTGTCGCTGCTGGTGCAGGGCACGAGCCTGCCGTGGATCGCCAAACTGCTGAAGGTGACGGTGCCACCGGAGCCGGCGCCGATCTCCCGTTCGGCCCTCGAAGTTCACGTCACCAGCGAGTGGGAGCTGTTCGTTTATCGCCTCGGCGCCGAAAAATGGTGCATCGGTTCGCACCTTCGCGAGCTGAAAATGCCCGAAGGCACCCGTATCGCAGCCCTGTTTCGTGGCGAGCAACTGCTCCATCCGTCGGGTAGTACGGTGCTCGAAGTCGACGATTTATTGTGCGTAATCGGCCATGAACACAATCTTGGAGCCCTCGGAAAACTCTTCAGCCAGGCTCCGCAACGAGGCCTCGATTTGCGCTTTTTCGGCGACTTCGTACTCGAAGGAGATGCCCAGCTGGCCGCGGTTGCTGCCCTGTACGGGCTGAAGGTCGAAGGCATCGATCCGGACATGTCCCTGGGCCACTTCATTGCCCAGAAAGTAGGGGGCGCACCAGTAGTCGGTGACCAGGTGGAATGGAACAACACCATCTGGACCGTTGCGGTCATGGAGGGGAACAAGATCGGTAAAGTGGGCGTCAGATTCCCCGAAGGAAGTCGCCCGGGTCCGGGACTCTTCCTCTAAACTCCACACTTCGTCCTGTTTTTTGATCGGTCTTTATGTCAAGCCTGCGCACCTTTTTCGTCCTGGTCCTGTTGGGCCTGAGCCTCTCCGTCGGCACGCTGCAAGCCGCTGAGCCACCCACCCGCGAAACCGTGCAGGCGAGCCTGGACAAGATCGCCGACCGCAAACTGCCGGAGGCCGATCAAAAAGCCCTGCAGTCGGTCCTGCAAGGCACGCTGACGCAGCTCAACAACCAGCGTGATTACGAGCAGAAACTCAGCGACCTCAAGCAGCAACTGGCCACGGCCCCCAAACAGACCGTCGAGAACCAGCGTGAGCTGACGCGCCTGAAGGCCAGCAACGTGGTGCCAGTTGCGCAACGCTTTACCAAAGAGTCGATTCAGCAGCTTGAGCAGATGCTCACCGAGCGCTCTACGCAGCAAAGCGATCTGCAAAAGGCACTGGCCGAAGCCAACAGCCTGATCATTACCGCCCAGACTCGCCCCGAGCGCGCCCAGGCGGAAATTTCCGCCAGCCAGACGCGCATCCAGCAGATCAACAATATCCTCAAGGCCGGCAAGGACGCCGGCAAGACCTTGAGCGCCGAGCAGCGTGACCAGCTCAATGCTGAACTCTCGGCACTCAACGCCCTGATTCCGCTGCGTCGCCAGGAACTGGCCGGCAACACTCAGCTGCAAGACCTGGGCAATAGTCAGCATGATTTGCTGTCGGAGCGATCCGACCGGCTGGATCGGGAAATCCAGGAGCTGCAAAACCTGATCAACCAGAAGCGCCTGGCTCAATCCCAGGAAACGGTGACGCAGCAGTCCATCGAAGCGCAAAAGGCCGGTGGCAGCAGCCTGCTGGCGACCGAAAGCGCGGCCAACCTGAAGCTCTCGGACTACTTGCTCAAAAGCACTGACCGCCTCAACGAAGTCACCCAGCAGAACCTGCAGACCAAGCAGCAACTGGACAGCGTGACCCAGAGCGATTCGGCCCTGGACGAACAAATCAACGTACTCAAGGGCAGCCTGCTGCTCTCCAAGATTCTCTACAAACAGAAACAGGCCTTGCCGCGTCTGCGGGTCGACCGTGATCTGGCCGACCAGATCGCCGACATTCGTCTGTATCAGTTCGAAGTCAGCCAGCAACGGGAGCTGCTCAGCAACCCGACCACCTACGTCGACAACCTGCTGTCGGCCCAACCGCCCGAGCAAGTCACTCCGCAGCTGCGCAAGAGCCTGCTGGAGCTGGCCACCACCCGTGCGGACCTGCTGGAGCGGCTGAACCGCGAACTGAGCGCCGTGCTCAACGAATCCATCACCCTGCAACTGAACCAGAAGCAACTGCTCAGCACAGCGCAAAGCCTGCGAGCGACGCTCGATGAGCAGATGTTCTGGATTCCCAGTAACAAGCCGCTTGATCCTGAATGGTTCCGCAGCGTGCCGGACCGTCTGAAACGTCAGATCGATACGCTTCCCCTGGCCTCCAGCCTGAGTGAGCTGACCGACGGCCTGACTCAGCGACCGTTGCTGTTCCTGCCTCTGGCGCTGTTGATCGGCGCCTTGCTGTGGCGCCGCGAGAGCCTGTACGCCCGACTGAACAAGGTTCACCAGGACATCGGCCACTTCAAGCGCGACAGCCAGTGGCATACGCCGCAGGCGATTCTGATCAACATTCTGCTGGCGATGCCGGTGTCGCTGGGCCTGGCCTTGTGTGGCCTGGCCCTGCAAATCGACGCTCGCGGGCAAAACGCCAACATGGGTGCAGCGTTGCTGCAAATGGCCCAGGCATGGCTGGTGTTCTACACCGCTTATCGGATCCTCGCGCCGGGCGGCGTGGCGGAACTGCATTTCCGCTGGGAGAAGCCTCAGGTCGAATTCCTGCGCGGCTGGGTCCGCCGGCTCGGCATGGTGGTGATGGCACTGGTCGCCGTGGTCGCAGTTGCCGAACTGCAACCGGCGGCACTGGCCGACGACGTGCTGGGCATGCCGGTGGTACTCATCTGCTACGCCTTGATGACTTGGTTGCTCAGCCGACTGCTATGGAGCAGCCCGACCCACGAGAACGCATCGCTGTTCCGCAAGGCCGTGGCCATCATGTTTACCGCCCTGCCGATCGCCTTGTTCGTGGCGGTGTGCTTCGGTTACTACTACACCGCGCTGAAACTCAGTGACCGCTTGATCAACACCCTGTACCTGCTGATGTTCTGGCTGGTGATCGAAGCCACCTTCGTGCGCGGCCTCAGCGTGGCGGCACGCCGCCTCGCCTACCAGCGCGCCCTGACCAAACGTCAGGCAGCGAAAGAGGCCGGCGACGGTGAAGCGGTGATCGAAGAACCGACCCTGGACATCGAGAAGGTCAACGAACAATCCCTGCGCCTGATCCGCCTGGCACTGCTCGGTGGCTTCATGGCTTTGCTCTACTGGGTCTGGGCCGACCTGATCACGGTGTTCTCGTACCTGGACAACATCACCCTCTACGAATACACCAGCGGCACCGGCGCCAACATGAGCATGGTGCCGATCAGCATCGGCGACATGCTCGGCGCCCTGATCATCATCGGCATCACCTTCGCCCTGGCGCGCAACCTGCCGGGTCTGCTGGAAGTCTTCGTGCTGTCGAAGCTGAACCTGGCACAGGGCAGCGCCTATGCCACCACCACACTGCTGTCCTACGTGATCGCCGGCGTCGGCTTCGTCTCGACCCTGTCGACCCTCGGCGTCAGCTGGGACAAGTTGCAGTGGCTGGTGGCGGCGCTGTCGGTAGGCCTCGGTTTCGGCATGCAGGAGATCTTCGCCAACTTCATCTCCGGCATCATGATTCTGTTCGAGCGCCCGGTGCGGATCGGCGACACCATCACCATCGGCAACCTGTCGGGCACGGTCAGCAAGATCCGCATCCGCGCCACGACCATCACCGACTTCGACCGCAAGGACATCATTGTCCCGAACAAGACGTTCATCACCGGACAACTGATCAACTGGTCCCTGACCGACACCATCACCCGGGTGACGCTCAAGCTCGGGGTCGATTACGGCTCGGACCTGGACCTGGTGAAGGAACTGCTGCTCAAGGCCGCGCGGGAAAACCCACGTGTGCTCAAGGAACCGGAGCCGCACGTGTACTTCCTGAACTTCGGTGAAAGCACCCTCGATCACGAGCTGCGCATGCATGTGCGTGACCTCGGCGACCGTAACCCGGTACTCGATGAGGTCAACCGCTTCATCAATCGCGAGTTCAAGAAGCAGCACATCAACATCTCGTTCCGGCAGATGGAGGTCTACCTCAAGAACCTCCACGGCCAGGAATACAAGATGGTGCCGATCGAGCCGGAAGCGAAAACCATCGTGCCGATGGTCGATGGCAAGCCGGCGCAAGAGCCGCCCGCCGCCAAACTCGACTAACCGGCAATTCCCCAGCAGAATGCTCGGACATTCTGCTGGAGACGGCCTTTGAAAGCCCTCGACGAACTGACCTTCGATAATCGCTTCGACCGCCTGGGCGATGCGTTTTCCGCCCATGTGCTGCCCGAACCGATCGACAACCCGCGCCTGGTGGTGGCAAGTCCCGCCGCCATGGCGTTGCTGGATCTTGACCCGGCCGTGGCCGAAACCCAGGAATTCGCCGAGTTGTTCAGCGGCCACAAGCTCTGGGCCGACGCGATCCCGAGGGCGATGGTCTATTCAGGGCATCAGTTCGGTTCCTACAACCCGCAGCTGGGCGACGGCCGTGGCCTGTTGCTGGGTGAGGTGTACAACGAAGCCGGCGAGCATTGGGACCTGCACCTCAAGGGTGCCGGGCAGACGCCCTTCTCGCGCATGGGCGACGGACGGGCGGTACTGCGCTCCTCGATCCGCGAATTCCTCGCCTCAGAAGCCCTGCATGCGCTGAACATCCCGACCACTCGTGCACTGTGCGTGATCGGCTCTGACACCCCTGTCTGGCGCGAAAAACAGGAGCGCGCGGCAATGGTGCTGCGAATGGCGCCCAGCCATGTGCGCTTCGGGCACTTCGAATACTTCTACTACACCAAACGTCCCGAAAAGCAGAAAGAGCTTGGCGACCACGTCCTCGCCATGCATTTTCCAGAGTGCCTGGAACAACCTGAACCGTACCTGGCAATGTTCCGCGAGATCGTCGAGCGCAATGCCGAGCTGATTGCCAAGTGGCAAGCCTACGGCTTCTGCCACGGGGTAATGAACACCGACAACATGTCGATCCTCGGTATTACCTTCGACTACGGCCCGTTTGCCTTTCTTGATGACTTCGATGCCAACTTCATCTGCAACCACTCCGATGATCAGGGCCGCTACTCCTTCAGCAACCAGGTACCGATCGGCCAATGGAACCTAAGCGCCCTGGCCCAGGCGCTGACGCCGTTCATCAGCGTCGAGGCCCTGCGCGAAACCCTCGGCCTGTACCTGCCGCTGTTCCAGGCCCATTACCTGGACCTGATGCGCCGCCGCCTGGGTTTCACCACCGCAGAAGAGGAGGACCAGAAGCTGCTGGAACACCTGCTGCAATTGATGCAGAACAGTGGCGTCGATTACAGCCTGTTCTTCCGCCGGCTGGGCAATGAATCACCTGAAGCGGCTGCGCGTCGTCTACGCGATGACTTCGTCGGCCTCAAGGGCTTCGACGCCTGGAGCGAGCTCTACGTCGCCCGGGTAATGCGCGAAGGCACGCTTGACCAGGAGCAGCGTCGCCAACGGATGCACGCAGTCAATCCGTTGTACATCCTGCGCAACTACCTGGCGCAAAACGCTATCGATGCGGCAGAAAAGGGCGACTACTCGGAAGTCCGCCGCCTGCACGCGGTGCTGAGCAAGCCGTTCGAGGAGCAGCCGGGGATGGAGAGCTATGCGGAGCGACCGCCAGAGTGGGGCAAGCATCTGGAGATCAGTTGTTCGTCGTGATGTACCGCGCATTTGAAAATTCAAGCGGGTGTCTCCAGATAAGGACTACCCGCTTCTCATTGGACCGTCTTTCATGTCAGACCCATTCCTCATCCCCTGCCCCCACTGCAACGGCCTTAACCGCATTCCCGCCGAGCGCCTCAACGACCACCCAAAATGCGGTCGTTGCAAGTCCGAGGTGCTGCTGAACAAACCCTTCGAACTGAAACAGGGTGACTACGCCAGTCAGATCAAGGGTGATCTGCCTCTGCTGGTGGACGTTTGGGCGGATTGGTGCGGGCCGTGCAAGTCGTTTGCACCGATATTCGAGCAGGCGGCCGGGCAATTGGCGGGCAAGTGTCGACTGGCCAAGCTGGACAGCGAGGCGAATCAGCAGTTGTCGGCGCAATTGGGGATTCGCTCGATTCCGAGCCTGATTCTGTTCAAGAACGGACGGGAAATCGCACGCCAGAGTGGGGCCTTCCCGTTGCCGCAATTGATGAGTTGGTTGCGTAGTCAGGGGATTTGACGACGATTTCAGACGCTACCGGATCAATGTGGGAGCGAGCCTGCTCGCGAATACGGTGCGTCAGTCAACATTGATTTGTCTGTAATACCGATTTCGCGAGCAGGCTCGCTCCCACATGGGTTCTGCATAGACCGCAATGATCAGGCGTTTTCCAGCAGGTTGTGCAGTTCGACGAACTGTTGCGTCAGCTTGTGCCGCGGGTCGAGGTGGATCAACGGTGTGTTGGCCTGGTGGGATTCGCGCATACGCACAGAACTGCCCAGGTACACCGGCAGCACCGGCAAACCTTCGGCGATCAATTCGTCGAGAATTTGCTGGGGCAGGCTGGCGCGAGCCTGGAACTGGTTGACCACGATGCCTTCGACTTCCAGGCCTTCGTTATGGTCATCCTTTAATTCGTCAATTTCCGCTAGCAGGCCGTAAAGCGCCTGACGAGAAAAACTGTCGCAATCGAAAGGGATCAGCACACGATCGGCGGCAATCAGCGCCGAAACCGCGTAAAAATTCAGTGCAGGCGGCGTATCAAGGTAGATTCGATCGTAATCTTCGTCGAGTTCTTCCAGTAATTTACGCAGCTTGTTGATCTTGTGCTTGGCCTCAAGCTTGGGCTGCAAGTCCGCGAGCTCAGCCGTCGCGGTGATGACGTGGAGGTTATCGAATGGAGTTTCGTAGATGTCGACCTGGTTTTTCCTGGCGAAAGGCCCGGACGACAGGGTCTGCTTGAAGAAATCGGCAATACCCATCGGAATATCATTGCCAGTGAGTCCCGTCAGGTATTGAGTGGAGTTGGCTTGGGCATCGAGATCCACCAACAGGGTGCGATAGCCCTCGCTGGCGCTGACCGCCGCCAGATTGCAGGCAATGCTGGATTTGCCCACGCCACCTTTCTGATTGAACACCACGCGCCGCATGTGAAAAACCTCCGTGTATCAAAGAATGACCGAGTGTAGTAGCCCACGGCATGGCTTAGCTACCTCGCTGACACAGGGACTACAGGGTCAGGGGCAATCTCCCGCCAAATATGCGGCAAACCCGGGGCATGGGCTTGCGCCAGAGCCGACAGACGGGCCGATAGCGATGTGAATAATTGTCAAATGTGCGGTTTTCGCGAACTAACCGGTACATCTTACTGTTCAAAATGTAACCAGCATTTGCTACACGTTCCCGGCACCGGGATAATGCGCACCACACGGCGCCAGGCGCCACGTAGAGTGAGTCGTGGTCTTCTCCCACTCACCGCGTCAAGAAGCCCGCAGGGGCGGGATGAATGTCTGTGATCAATTTCAACATCGCCCAGTGGCGCGCGTGGGCCCCGGGGCTCGAAAGCGTGGACGATTGGCAGGCCTGGAGCCAACAACCGGTGGTGCTGCCGGTCAGCGATGCCGCTCCCGACGTTTCGTTCCTGCCCGCCATGCAACGCCGGCGCCTCAGCCGTCTGGCGCGGATGGCGTTCAGTGTCGGCTGGCCTTTGGCCGAGGGCCGTCAGGACCTGCCACTGGTATTTGTTTCCCGTCACGGCGAAACCCCCCGCACGTTCGACATTCTCAGCGATCTGGCCGTCGACGAGCCGCTGTCGCCGACCCAATTCAGCCTTTCAGTACATAACGCGATCATTGGCCTATGGTCGATCATGCGCGGCGAAACCAGCGAAATGACCGCCCTCGCCGCTGCCGGTGATGGCCTGGAACACGGCATGCTGGAAGCCGCAGCCCTGCTCAAGGAAGGCGCACCCGCGGTATTGTTGGTAGTGACCGAAGAACAACCGCCCGAGGCTTACTCGACCTGGATCGACGACGTACCTTTTCCTTATGCCGTAGGCCTGCTGATCACGCCCGGCAATGACTGGCAGTTGTCCCTGAACAGCCCCGCGGATGCGTTGTCCAAACCCCGTTGGCCGCACGCGCTGAATCTGGTGCGTACGTTGCTTGGCCAGCAAACCACTTGCCAACATGCCTGGAAAAATCGTGTATGGACCTGGCAACGCAACCCGTGACCGAAAAAAACCGCGACGTCTATTACTGGCGCCTGCTGGCCACCGCCGCAAGCTTCGCCCTGTTCGGGCTGGGCGGGCTGTGCCTGCGCCTGGTGGTTTTCCCTTTGCTGAGCTGCCTGCCGGGCGATGCCCAGACCCATCGGTTGCGCGCACGGCAAACCGTCAGTCGCTGCTTCTGGTTTTTTGTCCGGTTCATGGCTCGCGTCGGTGTCCTGACCTACGACATCCAGGGCGCGGAAAAACTGGGACGACCCGGGCAGATGATCATCGCCAATCATCCTTCGCTGATCGATGTGGTGTTCCTGATCGGCCTGGTGCGCCACGCCAACTGCGTGGTCAAGCAGAGCCTCTGGGAGAACCCGTTTACCCGCGCCCCCCTGCGCCGTACCGAATACATCAGCAACGACGGCAGCATGGACATGCTCGATGCCGCCGCCGATGCCCTGAAAAACGGCCAGACCCTGATCATCTTTCCCGAAGGCACCCGCACCCGGCCAGGGCAGGCGCCGGCCTTTCATCGGGGGGCCGCGGCAATTGCCGTGCGGGGTGCGAAAATCCTCACCCCGGTGATCATCAAGGTCAGCCCGACCACACTGACCAAGGCCGAGCCCTGGTATCGGATCCCGAAACGCCGCGTGCACTTCAGTTTCCGTGTCGGTGCCGATATAGACCCACAGGTCTTCGCCGCGCTGGGCCCGGCACCTCAGGCCTCGCGCAAGCTCAACGACTATTTGCATTCTTTCTTCATCAAGGAGCTCGCCGAAGATGAGCGATCTGAACCGTGAAATAAAAGATCTGATCATCGAAGCCCTCGGCCTCGAAGACATCAGTGCCGACGACATCGGTGATCAACAGACCCTGTTTGGCGAAGGCCTGGGCCTTGACTCGGTGGACGCCCTTGAACTGGGCCTGGCCATCCAGAAAAAGTACGGCATCAAAATCGATGCCGACGCCAAGGACACTCGCAATCACTTCAGCAACGTGGCGAGCCTTGCGGCGTTCGTCACTGCAAAACAGGCAGCTTGAGACCGGACCATGCAAACTCGTGACGACATTTTCAACACACTGCGCGATGCCTTGGTCGAGCTGTTCGAACTGGACCCCGAGCGCGTGAGCCTCGAATCCAACCTGTACCAGGACCTGGAAATCGACAGCATTGATGCGGTCGACCTGATCGATCACATCAAACGTCAGACCGGCAAGAAAATCGCCGCCGAGGAATTCAAATCGGTGCGTACCGTCAGTGACGTGGTCGAGGCCGTCTACCGTCTGGTTCAACCCGCCGCATGAGCCGACTGATCGGCCTCGGCCTGCTGCTGGCAGGCCTGCTGTACCCCTTCGCGGTGTATTTCGGCATGGAACATTTCGCGCCATGGCAGTTCGGTTTGCTGCTGGGCAGCCTGTGGCTGGCGCGAGCACTGACCGGACGGCGGCGACCGGGCAGTCTGTGGATGGCCGTGGTGGCCATCGTGTTCTGTCTGTTGCTGGCGCTGTTCGATAGCCCGGTATTGCTGCGCTGGTACCCGGTCCTGATCAGCGGTTTCATGCTGGTGCTGTTCGGCGTGAGTCTGATCTACGGCACACCGATGGTTGAACGCCTGGCCCGCCTGCGTGAACCGCATCTACCGGCCAAGGGCATTCGATATACCCGCCAGGTGACCATCGCCTGGAGCGTGTTTTTTCTGTGCAACGGTTTGTGCGCGGCCGCCCTGACGCTTTGGGCGCCGCTGAGCTGGTGGATGTTGTACACCGGCCTGATTTCCTACGGATTGATAGGCCTGATGTTTGCCATTGAATGGCTCATACGACAAAGGGTACGAGGCCACCCATGAATTGGATAAAACTTGAGCACTTGTTGCTCAAGGCTCAGCCGGAGCGTGTCGTAACGGCCGAACCGGCGCTGAATCACGCACAACTGTGCGAACAGGTCCTGAGCCTGGCCGCCGGCCTGCAAGCCAAAGGCGTGCAGCGCATCGCCGTGCACCTTGAGGACGCCGTCGACCTGGCGATTGCCCTGCTCGGCGCGTGGCGTGCCGGGGTCAGCGTTTTGTTGCCGGCCGACCTGCAAGCCCAGACTCGCCAGCGCTGGTCGGGCGAAGTCGACCTGTGGCTCACCGATCAACCCGATGACGCCCGTCTGGACGATTTCCAGTACCCGCCACTGGCCGCTGCGGCACTGGATCTGGATCGCTGTTCCCTGAGCCTGTGCACCTCCGGCTCCAGCGGCGAACCCAAGCGCATCGAGAAAAACCTGCGCCAACTGATCAATGAAGTCGAAGCCCTGGAGCAACTGTGGGGCGCCGACCTGGGCCCGGCGTGCATCATTGGCAGCGTCGCCACCCAACACATTTACGGCCTGCTGTTTCGGGTACTTTGGCCGCTCTGCGCCGGGCGCCCGTTCGTGCGCAAGCAATTGGCCTTTCCGGAAGACCTGCAACGCGCCAGCCGTTTGCACCCGGCCTTCGCCTGGGTCGCCAGCCCGGCGCTGCTCAAACGGATGGGTGACAACCTCGACTGGCGGGCCTTGAGCACGGTGCGTCGGGTGTTTTCATCCGGCGGCGCATTGCCAGCCGAGGCCGCACAGAGCCTGCACGAGCGCCTGCATCAATGGCCGACCGAAATTTTCGGCAGTTCGGAGACCGGTGGCATTGCATGGCGTCAGGGGCACGATCTGTGGCAACCCTTCGCCGATGTCGCGCTGAGCCAGGACAAAGACGGCGCTCTGCTCATCACCTCGCCCTACTTGCCCGCCGGCCATGTCGAACACACCGCCGATGCAGCGAAAATCGCCCCTGATGGCCGATTCGAATTGCTCGGGCGGCTGGACCGGATCGTCAAACTGGAAGAAAAACGTATCTCGCTGCCAATGCTGGAGCAGGCGCTGACGGCTCATGATTGGGTCGCCGAAGCGCGGCTGGGTGTCGTTCAGGAAAACCGCGCCTCACTGGGGGCGCTGCTGGTACTCAGCGAAGCGGGGTTGCATGCCCTGCGCAACCAAGGCCGACGCGGCCTCACTGAGACCTTGCGCCAACATCTGAGCCAACACTGCGAAGCCCTGGCCCTGCCACGGCGCTGGCGTTTGCTACGGCAACTGCCGCTGAACGCTCAAGGCAAACTGCCCCAAGCCGATGTCGAAGCCCTGCTGCTGGCGCCGCGCCCCAAGGCGCCACTGGTGCTGGAACAGATCGAAACCGAGGGCGAGTGGAGCCTGCAACTGGCCGTGCCACCGGACCTGGCCTATTTCAGTGGCCACTTCCCCCGAGCGCCGGTGCTGCCGGGCGTGGTGCAAGTGGAGTGGGCATTGAGCCTGGGCCAGCAATTGATGAACCTGCCGGCAAAATTCGCCGGCATGGAAGTGCTGAAGTTCCAGCAACTGGTGCGTCCCGGTGATGAAGTGCAATTGCACCTGCGCTTCGACCCGAGCCGCAACAAACTGTATTTCGCCTATCGCAATGAAACCGCTACCTGCTCCAGTGGGCGGATTCTGCTGGAGACAGTACATGCATAGGTTTGGTGAGTGCTGCGCACTCATTCGCGAGCAGGCTCGCTCCCACAGGGAGACTGCGGTGCTCACCCGTTCAGTGTGGGAGCGAGCCTGCTCGCGAAGCAGACACCTCGGTTTCACAGGTGTACCCCAAAATGCATAACCCCTGCGCCGTCATCCCGGTCTATAACCACGAAACCGCGATCACCACCGTGGTCGAGGCACTGCTCGCCAGCGGTCTGCCGTGCATTCTGGTGGACGACGCCAGCGATAAGCCCTGCGCCACGGTCCTGGATCAACTGGCCCAGCGCGACAAGGCGCACTTGATCCGCCTGGCCGCCAATCAGGGCAAGGGTGGTGCGGTGATGACCGGCCTGCGTGAAGCCTCGCGCCTGGGTTTCAGCCACGCCTTGCAGGTGGACGCTGACGGTCAACACGACCTGCAAGACGTCCAACGTTTCATCGACCACTCCCGCGCTTATCCCGAGGCTGTGATCTGCGGCTATCCGCAGTACGACGCCAGTGTGCCCAAAGGTCGCCTGTATGCCCGCTACCTGACCCACGTCATGGTCTGGATCAATACCCTGTCGCTGCAGATCCGCGACTCCATGTGCGGCTTCCGTGTCTATCCGTTGCCGCCGGTACTGGCGCTGATCGACACCGCGAAGATCGGCAAGCGCATGGATTTCGATTCGGACATCCTGGTGCGCCTGGCCTGGCGCGATCAGCCGATGCAATGGCTGCAAACCCGAGTTCACTACCCTCTGGACGGCGTTTCGCATTTCCGCATGTTCCACGACAACGTGCTGATTTCGAGCATGCACACCCGGTTGTTCTTCGGCATGCTGCTGCGCTCGCCCCTGATTCTCTGGCGGCGGTGGCGAACATGAACGTCGACAAGCAACATTGGGCCGACCGCGAGGAACGCGGCAGCTTCTGGCTGATGAAATTCACGGCGTTCGCCGCCAAAGTCCTCGGTCGCCGGCTGTTGAGCCCGTTGCTGTACGGCATCGTGTTGTACTTTTTCCTGTTCGGTCGCGGCGCCCGTCACAGCGCCTGGCAGTACCAGCAGCGGCTTGCTGACTGGAGCGGCCGCAGCGAACTGCGTCCGACCCATTGGCGGGTATTCGGCCAGTTCATGGCCTTCGCCGACTCCATGCTCGACAAGCTCGACGTATGGAACGGCAAGCTGAGCATCGAACAGATTGAGATCATCGACCCGGCGCTGTTGCGCAACCAGTTGCGCGGCACCCGCGGACAGATGCTGGTGGGTGCGCACCTGGGCAACCTGGAAGTCTGCCGCGCGCTGGCGGAGATCGGTGAGAAGGTGACGATGAACGTGCTGGTGCACACCAAGCACGCCGAACAATTCAATCGCTTGCTGGGCGAAGCCGGTGCCACCAATCTGCGCCTGATTCAGGTCAGCGAACTGGACCCGGTGATCATGCTGCAACTGCACGAACGCCTGGAGCGCGGCGAGTGGCTGGCGATTGCCGGCGACCGCGTGCCGCTGCATGGCGGGCGTAGCGTGACCGTGGATTTCCTGGGGCACCCGGCGAAATTTCCGCAAGGGCCGTGGCTGCTGGCCGGCCTGCTGAAATGCCCGGTCAATCTGCTGCTGTGCCTGAAGAAACCCGACGGCGGTTATCGACTGACTCTGGAGCCGTTCGCTGAGGCGATCACCTGGAAACGCGGAGACCGCGAGCAGGTCATTCATCAGTGGGCATCCCGATATGCCGGGCGCCTGAGTCACTATTGCCTCGAAGCGCCCCAACAATGGTTCAACTTTTACCCTTTCTGGAAGACCGATGACGACGCCAACGCTTGAGCCGGTAACCTTCGGCGAACTCCCTTTGCGCATCGAAGACGTGCTGGCCCTGGCCAACCGCCAGGCCCCCACGCAGCTGCAAAGCGACCCCGCGTACCGCGAGCGCATCGCCAAGGGCGCACGCTTCCTCGATTCCCTGCTGGACAAGGAAGGCGTGATCTATGGCGTGACCACCGGTTACGGCGATTCCTGCGTGGTGGCGGTGCCGCTGCATCACGTCGAGGCACTGCCGCGTCATCTCTACACCTTCCACGGCTGCGGGCTGGGCAAACTGCTCGACGCCCAGGCGACCCGCGCGGTACTGGCGGCGCGGTTGCAGTCGTTGTGCCACGGTGTTTCCGGGGTGCGCGTGGAGCTGCTGGAGCGCCTGCAAGCGTTCCTTGAACACGACATCCTGCCGCTGATTCCGGAAGAAGGTTCGGTCGGTGCCAGCGGCGATCTGACGCCGTTGTCCTATGTCGCCGCGACCCTGTCCGGCGAACGCGAAGTGATGTTCCGTGGCGAACGCCGTCAGGCCGCCGATGTGCATCGCGAACTCGGCTGGCAACCACTGGTGCTGCGTCCGAAGGAAGCCCTGGCGCTGATGAACGGCACGGCGGTGATGACCGGTCTTGCCTGCCTGGCCTACGCCCGCGCCGACTACCTGCTGCAATTGGCGACCCGCATCACCGCGCTGAACGTGGTTGCCCTGCAGGGTAACCCGGAGCACTTCGACGAGCGTCTGTTCGCCACTAAACCCCATCCGGGGCAGATGCAGGTCGCCGCGTGGTTGCGCAAGGACCTGGCGATCGACGCACCGACCGCGCCGTTGCATCGCCTGCAGGACCGCTACTCCCTGCGATGTGCGCCCCACGTCCTCGGTGTGCTGGCCGACAGCCTGAACTGGCTGCGTGCGTTCATTGAAACCGAGCTCAACAGCGCCAACGACAACCCGATCATCGACGCCGAGGCCGAGCGCGTGCTGCACGGCGGGCACTTCTATGGCGGCCACATCGCCTTCGCCATGGACAGCCTGAAAAACCTCGTGGCCAACGTCGCCGACCTGCTCGATCGCCAGCTCGCGCTGCTGGTGGACGAGCGTTACAACCATGGTTTGCCGAGCAACCTGTCCAGTGCCTCCGCCGAGCGGGCCATGCTCAATCACGGCTTCAAGGCGGTGCAGATCGGCGCCAGTGCATGGACCGCCGAAGCGCTGAAAAACACCATGCCGGCCAGCGTGTTCTCGCGTTCCACCGAGTGTCACAACCAGGACAAGGTGAGCATGGGCACCATCGCCGCCCGTGATGCGATTCGCGTGCTGGAACTGACCGAACAGGTCGCCGCCGCCACGCTGCTGGCCGCCAATCAGGGCGTCTGGCTACGTGAACAGTCTGCAGACTCACGCCCGTTGCCGCCAGCGCTGGCCGCCATGCACGAAGAGTTGGCCAAAGACTTCCCGCCGGTCATCGAAGACCGCGCGCTGGAAGGCGAATTGCGCCTGTGCCTGCAACGCATCGCCGAACAACACTGGAGGTTGCATGCGTAGCAAGGGAGTGCTCCACACCGATACGGAAATCCTCGTGCCGTTCTTTGACGTCGACAGCATGAACGTCGTCTGGCACGGCCATTACGTCAAATACCTGGAAATCGCCCGCTGTGCGTTGCTGGACAAGATCGGCCACAACTACAGCGCCATGTCCGGATCGGGCTACGCCTGGCCGGTGATCGACCTGCAACTGCGCTACGTGCGGGGCGCGGTGTTCGGTCAGAAGCTGAACGTGCGCGCCAATCTGGTGGAGTGGGAGAACAGACTGAAGATCAACTACCTGATCAGCGACCTGGAAACCGGCGAACGCTTGACCCGCGCCGTTTCCGTGCAAGTCGCCGTCGACATGGGCAGCCGCGAGATGCAACTGGCTTCGCCGAAGGTCTTCACCGACGCCGTCGAACGGGTGCTCTCATGAATGCCCGCCACTTCCCTGTGGGAGCGAGCCTGCTCGCGATGGTCGATAACGATGATGCTGGGCACCTGACACCCCGTGGCGTTCTCAGGTTTTTCGCGAGCAGGCTCGCTCCCACAGTGTTTTGTGTGTTGCTGGGTATTCCAGGGCTGGCCCATGCCTTCGATCTGCAACAGCTCAGCGATCAGCTGGCCAGACCCGAAGTTATCCACGGCAGCTTCGTCCAGGAGAAACACCTGCGCGCCCTGCCCCAGCCGCTGACCAGCAAGGGCTCCTTCGTCCTGGCAAAAAACCAGGGTTTGTTGTGGCTGTTGAAAACGCCGCTGCAACAGGATTACCGCATCACCACCAAGGGCATCGCACGACGTGATGCCAGCGGTTGGAAGATGCTGCCGGGCAAGAGCGCCGGTGCCGAGCAGAACCGTTTGTTCCTCGCCGTGTTGCAAGGTGACAGCAGCGGGCTGCAACGGGATTTCGAGCTGTCACTGAGTGGTGACCCACAGAACTGGAAACTGACACTGGTGCCACGCTCAATGCTGCTCAAGCAGGTGTTCAACCAGATCAACATCACCGGCGGTGAACTGGTGCACAGCATCGAATTGCTGGAAACCCAGGGTGACAGCACCCTGTTGCGCATGCAGGACAGCACCAGCGCACAACCGTTGAGCGACGCGGAGCAACATGACTTTGCCGAGTGAACGGATGCTTCCGCGGTTATTCCTGATCCTGTTGCTGGCAGTGCTGGCGCTCGCGGGCTGGCAATGGCGCGACGGCGCCCCGTTGTCGGCCAACCTGATGGAACTGGTACCCGGCACCGCGCCGGACGCCCTGGAGCTGCGCGCCGAACAACGCATGCAAGAACCGCTGAACCGCGAAATGCTGGTGCTGGTCGGCCATGAACATCGTGAACAAGCCATCAACATGGCGCAGAAACTGGGGGATCAGTGGCAGGCCAGCGGCCTGTTCGAAAAGGTCCAGTGGAACCTGCAAGCCGATTTGCCGGCGCTGCGCACGCAGCTGCTGCAAGGCCGATTGGCGATGCTGTCGGCGCCAGATCGCCAGCAACTGATCGAGCATCCCGACGCCTTCATTCAGCAACGGGTGCAGGCACTGTTCGACCCCTTCACCGGTTTCAGCCTGGTGCCGAGCCAGGACGACTGGCTGGGCCTGACCGGGCGCATCCAGAACAGCCAGCCGCAACACGGCGCGGTGCAGCTGGACATCGGCAGCGGCGCCTTGATTGCCCAGGCCGACGGCAAACATTGGGTACTGCTGCGCGCGCGGACCACCGGCAACGCCTTCGACATGAACCTGCCGCTGCAAGTGGCCGACCTGCTCCAGCACAGCCGCGAAGAAGCTGCCGAGTCCGGCGTGCAGCTGCTGGCGGCCAGCGGCCTGCTGTATGCCGCCAACGGTCAGAAGCAGGCCTCCCGCGAAATGACCTGGGTCGGCGGCGGAGCCACGGTCGGGATTCTGTTGCTGCTGTTGTTGGCCTTCCGTCGCTGGCGCGTGCTGCTGGCCTTCGTCCCGGTGCTGGTGGGCATGCTGTTCGGCGCGGTGGCTTGCGTGGCGCTGTTCGGCCGCATGCATGTGATGACCCTGGTGCTGGGTTCAAGCCTGATCGGCGTCGCCGTCGATTACCCGTTGCATTACCTGTCCAAGAGCTGGAGCCTGAAGCCCTGGCACAGCTGGCCGGCCCTGCGCCTGACCTTGCCGGGCCTGACCCTGAGCCTGATCACCAGCGCCATTGGCTACCTGGCCCTGGCCTGGACGCCATTCCCCGCACTGACCCAGATCGCGGTGTTCTCCGCCGCCGGCCTGTTGGGTGCCTATTTGTCTGCCGTGTGCCTGCTGCCGGCATTGCTCAAGGGTGTGGAACTGCGTCCGGCACAGTGGCCGCTACGCATTTCGGAGTCGTTGCTGAGCTGTCGGGAAGCACTGCTCAAGCGCCTGCATACGCCGGTGTTGCTGGCGCTGCTGATTGCCTTCTGCATCGGTGGTCTGGTGCAACTGGAAACGAAAAATGACATCCGCCAATGGGTCGGCGCACCGCAGCAATTGACTGACGAGGCGCAAACCATTGCGCGGATTACCGGTTATCAACCCACCAGCCAGTTCTTCCTGGTGCAGGCGACCGATCAACAGCAATTGCTTGAACGTCAGTCCGCCTTGAGCGAACGCCTGGATCAACTGGTCAACTTGGAAAAACTCCAGGGTTTCCTGTCGCTCAATCAACTGGTCAATCAGCCGAGCGAACAGCAGCAGGTGCGCGAAGCGCTGGGCAAACTGCCGAAGTTCTGGCAGCCGTTGCTCGATGTCGGCGTGCCGGTCGAGGCACTGCAGGCGGAGCTGAAGACGTTGCAGGCACTGCCCATCGAAGACATCGACGCCGCGCTGGCCGGCCCCCTGGCCGAGCCTTATCGCCTGTTGTGGCTGGGACCGACCGCGGATGGCGTGGCGGCGATGGTCAGCCTGCAAGGCCTGAACAACCCTGCCCTGCTGCGGGTCCAGGCCGAAGACTTGCCGGGCGTGCAGTTGGTGGATCGGCTGGGTGAATTGAACAAAGTGTTCGCTGACACGCAAATCAGTGCCGCCGAACTGAAACTCGCGTCCTGCGTACTCATTGTGCTGGTGCTGATCCTGCCGTTCGGCTTCGGCGGGGCGTTGCGCATCGTCTCCCTGCCATTGCTGGCTGCATTGTGCAGCCTCGCCAGCCTCGGTTGGCTGGGGCAACCGTTGACCCTGTTCAGCCTGTTCGGCCTGCTGCTGGTGACGGCGATCAGCGTCGACTATGCGATCCTCATGCGTGAACAGGTGGGCGGCGCGGCCGTGAGCCTGCTGGGCACCTTGCTGGCGGCTTTGACCACCTGGCTGTCGTTCGGCCTGCTGGCGGTGTCGAGCACGCCGGCGGTGAGTAACTTCGGCCTGTCGGTCAGCCTGGGCCTGGTGTTCAGCTTCATGCTGGCCCCCTGGGCCGGTCGCCAGGTGCATGCGGCCACGGTCGCGGAGCCGACAGCATGATGATCGCCCTGTTTTGGGTAATGGCCCTGACCCTGTTTGCCGTAGCGACACGAGTCGGTCGCCACTTCGGCCTGATCCCGATCGTCAGCCAGCTGCTGTTGGCGACCGTCGGCCTGCCGCTGCTGATGTATTTCTGGATCGAACCGCAATGGCAGTTGAGCGGCGCGGCGCTGGTGTCGCCGCTCTGGCTGAAGAACCTCTACAGCTTGAGTTTCGCGCTGTTGCTGGGTTACATCCTCAGCGACGTGATCGACCTGCACCTGGACCGCCAGAGCCTGAAAATCGCCCTGCCGAGCTTCTGCATTCCGTTCGCCTGCGGCCTTGCCACGGCGATCTGGCTGTTGCCGCCGCAGCCCTGGATCAGCTCCCTGGCGGTAGGCTTGCTGTTCGCCATTACCGCGATCCCGGTGCTGTACCTGTACCTGCGGCATATCGATTATCCGCCCGCCGCCACTCGGCGGCTGGTGCAGACCGCGATCCTCATCGACCTCACTTGCTGGAGCCTGTTCGCCGTCGCCCAAGGCACCCTGCACCTGAGCAGTCTGTTACTGCCACTGGCCGGCGCCTGTCTTCCGGTGCTGCTGAGACTGCTGGGCCTGCGCCAACTGTGGCTGTACAGCCTGGGCTTTTTCGCCCTGCTGGTGGTGGCCGAACACTACAAGCTCAATGCGCTGATTTTCGGCATCGGTTATGTGCTGATCATGGCCGCACTGAAAGCACCGCTGGTACTGCCGCTGCCGGCGATCTGGATGAGCCGCTTGCAGACCTACATGGCCATTCCGTTGATCCTCACCTTCGGCATCGTGCAAATCAACGTGCACAGCGCCATGGACAGCCTCGGCTGGGTGCAATTGGCGGCGCTGCTGCTGTTGCCGATTGCCAGCAAACTGCTGGGCAACTGGCTCGGCCTGGGCTGGGCCGGCGCCTCGTTCCAGGGCGCCAGTCGCTGGCGGGAAAGTGTGCTGCTGAACATTCGCGGCTTGAGCGAGATCGTCTTTCTCAACCTGCTGCTGCAACAACAGCTCATCAGCCCGGCGCTGTACTTTGCGCTGATGCTGATGGGCCTGATCGCCACATTGCTGCCGGTACTGGCCGGCATGCACCGGATTCCCCTGAAAGCTGCCGTCCCGGCAAGGAGCCCTCATGCCAACCGTTGAAATGGAACATCGCCGGATCGTGGTCATCGGCGCAGGCCCTTCGGGTGCCATCGCCGCCGCGCTGCTCAAACGCAAGGGACACGATGTGCTGGTCATCGAGCGTCAGCATTTCCCACGCTTTTCCATCGGTGAAAGCCTGTTGTCCCATTGCCTGGATTTCGTCGAAGAAGCGGGCATGCTCGACGCTGTCAACGCCGCCGGTTTTCAGCTCAAGACCGGCGCCGCGTTTGCCTGGGGCGAGCGGTACAGCGCCTTCGATTTCGGCGACACCTTCACCCACGGCAAGCCGACGACCTTCCAGGTCCAGCGCGCCGATTTTGACCAGTTGCTGGCCGATCAAGCGACACTGCAAGGCGTGGAGATCCGTTACGGCGAAGCCATCGTCAGCGTCGATTTCGAACACGCCAAACCGCGACTTGGCGTGCGTCGCGAAGATGGCAGCGAATATCGTGTCGAGGCCGATTTCATGCTCGACGCCAGCGGTTACGGTCGCGTGCTGCCACGCCTGCTCGACCTCGAAGCACCGTCGAACTTCCCGGTGCGCCAGGCGGTGTTCACCCACGTCGAAGACCATATCGACCAGCCGAATTTCGACCGCACCAAGATCCTCATCACCACCCATCCGATCCACCGCGATATCTGGTTCTGGACCATCCCGTTCAGCAATGGGAGATGCTCAGTAGGTGTGGTCGCGGCAAAAGAACACTTCGAGGGCCGTAGCGACGATCTGGACGACTGCCTGCGCGGTTTCATTGCCGAGACGCCAAGCCTGGCCGGCGTACTGGACAATGCCGTGTGGGATACACCAGCGCGCACCATCGGCGGTTACTCAGCCAACGTTAAAACCCTGCACGGGCCGGGTTTTGCGCTGCTGGGCAACGCCGCGGAATTCCTCGATCCGGTGTTCTCCTCCGGCGTCACCATCGCCATGCGTTCGGCGAGCATGGCCGCCGGGGTGCTGCACCGCCAGTTGCAAGGCGAAGCCGTCGACTGGCAAAAAGAGTTCGCCGAACCACTCAAGCGCGGCGTCGACACCTTCCGTTGCTACGTCGAAGGCTGGTACGCCGGGACCTTCCAGGACGTGATTTACCATGAGGGCGGCTCGCCGGAAATCCGTCGCATGATCAGCTCGATCCTGGCCGGCTACGCCTGGGACGAACGCAACCCGTTCGTCAGCGAGGCCAGGCGTCGCTTGAAAATGATCTCGGAACTCTGTGCAAGGGATGCCACATGAGCTATTCAACCTGTGGGAGCGGGCTTGCTCGCGAAAGCGGTGCATCCTTCAACAGTGATGTTGGATGTGATGCCCTCTTCGCGAGCAGGCTCGCTCCCACAAGGGTTCCGAGTATTCTGCGATTTTTGCTTCTGGGCTGTGTTCTGCTACTGAGCGCCTGCGCCAGCCAGGCACCGCTGCCCGAGCAAACCCCGAGCCTGTCGTTGCCGCTGCAATTGCATATCCAGCGACTGCAAGCCGAACAGCGCCAGGACTGGGTGCTGGTGATCCAGCGTGAAGGCCCGGCCATTCGCTGGTCGATGATGGACCTGCTGGGCATTCCACAGGCGCGTCAGAAACTGGTGGATGGAGCATGGCAGGCTGATGGCCTGCTGCCGCCCAACCCGGAAGCCCGGGAGCTGTTCGCGGCGCTGTTGTTTGCGCTGACCCCGCAGGACGAATTGCCCGGCAACTATCCGCAAGCCTGGCAACACGGCGCACAACGCTCCTTGCCCGCACGCTGGGACGTGCGCTATTTACAACCGATGAGCTTTGAATTGAACTTGCCCGAAGGCCCGAAATACCAAGTCACGCCGCTGAGCGGGGAGGCACCATGACCGCCTACCTGAATGCCCTGGGGATCATCTGCTCCCTGGGCCGTGACAAACAAGAAGTTGCGCGCAACCTGTATGCCGGCGACTGCTCCGGCATGCGTGGCGAAACTGGCTGGGTGGCGCAGCGTTCGCTACCGGTGGGCGCGGTGCGTGGCGAACTGGTGGCGATTCCCGCCGAACTGTCCCGGCAAAACACCCGCAACAATCGGTTGTTGATGGAAGCCGCCCTGCAAATTCGCCCGGACATCGACCAAGCGATCCAGACCTACGGCCGCGACCGCATCGGCGTCGTCCTGGGTACCAGCACTTCGGGCATCGACGAAGCCAGCCAGGGCCTGTCCCATTACATCCGCGAGCAGCAGTTCCCGGCCGAATATGATTACCAGCAACAGGAACTCGGCGCGCCGGCCAGCTTCCTCGCCGACTGGCTGCAACTGAGCGGTCCGGACTATGTGATTTCCACCGCCTGCACCTCCAGCGCCCGGGCACTGATGAGCGCCCAACGCCTGCTCGACCTCGGTGTATGCGACGTGGTGCTGTGCGGTGGCGTCGACAGCCTGTGCAAATTGACCCTCAATGGCTTCTCGGCGCTGGAAGCGGTGAGCGATCAGCGCTGCAACCCGTTCTCAGTGAATCGCAACGGCATCAACATCGGTGAAGCGGCGGTGCTGTTCCTGATGAGCAAGCAGGCGGGTGGCAATCATCCGATCGCTCTGCTCGGCAGCGGTGCCAGCTCCGATGCGCACCATATTTCCGCGCCGGAACCCTCGGGTCGTGGAGCCCTGCAAGCGATGCGCAAGGCGTTGACCCGAGCCGGGCTGCAACCGCAACAAATCAGTTACCTGAACCTGCACGGCACTGCCACCCAGCATAACGACGCCATGGAAAGTCAGGCAGTGGCCGCGTTGTTCCCGACCGACGTGCCCTGCTCTTCTACCAAACCCATGACCGGCCACACCCTCGGCGCCGCTGGCGCGCTGGAAGCGGCGTTCTGCTGGTTGAGCCTGAGCGCAGGCAACCGCGAACAGGCTTTGCCGCCGCATGTATGGGACGGCCAACCGGACCCCGAGTTGCCCGCCCTGAAATGGGTGACCCCGGCCGATCGCCTGACGTCCACAGGTCCTCGCTACCTGATGAGCAACTCTTTCGCTTTCGGTGGCAACAACGTCAGCCTGATTATCGGAGACGCCCCATGATTGACTGGCCGCTCGCCGAACTGATCCCTCACGCAGGTGACATGATCCTCATCGACCGGATCCTGGCGTTCGATGAGGAGCAGATTCACACCTGCCTCACCGTCAAACCCGACGGATTGTTCAGCCACCCGGACGGCAGTTTGCCGGCCTGGGTCGGCATCGAACTGATGGCCCAGAGCGTTGCCGCCTTCGCCGGTTGCCATGCACGCCAGCGTGGCGATGCGGTAGAGCTTGGCTTCCTGCTCGGCAGTCGCAAGTTCGAATGCAACGTCGAAAGCTTCCCGGCCGGCACCGAGCTGACCATCCACGGCATTCGCTCGCTGGAAGACGACAACGGCATGGGCGTGTTCGAATGCCACATCAATGCGCCTGGCATTCACGCCAGCGCCCGTCTGAACGTGTATCGCCCGCCCCAGGCGGCTCAGTATCTCCATGAACCCCAAGGTTCTACACAAGGAACACAGCCATGACTGAATCCGTACTGGTCACCGGTTCCAGCCGTGGCATCGGCCGCGCCATTGCCTTGCGCCTGGCCCAGGCTGGACATGACATCGTGCTGCACTGCCGCAGCGGCCTGACAGATGCGATGGCGGTACAGGGCGAAATCGAGGCCTTCGGAAGCAAGGCGCGCATCCTGCAATTCGACGTGTCCGACCGTGCCGCCTGCAAAGCCATTCTGGAGGCTGACGTGGAAACCCACGGCGCCTATTACGGCGTGGTACTCAACGCCGGTCTGACCCGTGACGGTGCTTTTCCGGCGCTGAGCGAGGATGATTGGGATGTGGTGATGCGCACCAACCTCGACGGTTTCTACAACGTGCTGCACCCGGTGATGATGCCGATGATCCGTCGTCGCGCCGCCGGGCGGATTGTCTGCATCACCTCGGTGTCCGGTTTGATCGGCAACCGTGGCCAGGTCAACTACAGCGCCTCCAAGGCCGGGCTGATCGGCGCAGCGAAGGCGTTGGCGATCGAACTGGGCAAGCGCAAAATCACCGTCAACTGTGTCGCACCCGGCCTGATCGACACCGCGATGCTCGATGAAAACGTGCCGGTGGAAGAACTGATGAAAATGATCCCTGCGCAGCGCATGGGCACCCCGCAAGAGGTGGCCGGCGCGGTGAATTTCCTGATGTCGGCGGAAGCCTCGTACATCACCCGGCAGGTACTAGCCGTCAATGGAGGCCTGTGTTGATGAAACGCGTCGTCGTCACCGGCATGGCCGGCATCACATCGCTGGGCAGCGACTGGGACACCATCGCCGGCAACTTCGCGGCCAACCGCAGCGGCATCCGCCGGATGGATGAGTGGGATCGTTTCACCGAACTCAACACGCGCCTGGCTGGCCCCATCGATGACTTCAAGGTGCCGAGCCACTGGACCCGCAAGCAACTGCGCAGCATGGGCCGGGTCTCACGGCTTGCCGTGGGTGCGGCAGAGATGGCGCTGGCCGACGCCGGCCTGTTGGGCGACGAGTCGATCAAGGACGGGCGCATGGGCGTTGCTTGTGGCTCGTCCACCGGCAGCACCGACGAGATCAAGGCGTTCGGCAACATGCTGCTCAACTCGGTGGCCGAAGGCCTGAACGCCAACTCCTACGTGCGCATGATGCCGCACACCACGGCGGCCAATATCAGCATCTTCTTCGGCCTTACCGGCCGGCTGATCCCCACCTCCAGCGCCTGCACCAGCGGCAGCCAGGGTATCGGCTATGCCTACGAAGCCATCAAGTTCGGGCGCCTGCCGTTGATGCTCGCCGGTGGCGCCGAAGAGCTGTGCCCGACCGAGGCCATGGTCTTCGATGCGCTCTATGCCACCAGCCTGAAAAACGATGCCCCGCAAAGCAGTCCGCGCCCGTATGACAAGGGTCGCGATGGCCTGGTGATCGGTGAAGGCGGCGGCATGCTGGTGCTCGAAGAGCTGGAACACGCCCTGGCCCGAGGCGCGCGCATCCATGCCGAGATCGTCGGTTTCGGCAGCAACGCCGACGGCCAGCACACCACCCGTCCGGAGCAAGTCACCATGCGCCGGGCCATGGAACTGGCGCTGGAAGACGCCGGGCTCAAACCGTCGGACATCGGCTACGTGAATGGCCACGGCACCGCCACCGAACAAGGCGACATCGCCGAAACCCTGGCCACCAGCAGCCTGTTCGGCGAACACATGCCGATCAGCTCGCAGAAAAGCTTCCTCGGCCACACCCTCGGTGCCTGCGGTGCGCTGGAATCCTGGTTCAGCATCGAAATGCTCAACCGCGACCTCTACGCCCACACCCTCAACCTCGACGAAGTCGACCCGCACTGCGGCAAACTCGACTACCTGCGCGGCGAGTTCCGGCAGATGAGCAATCAGTTTGTGATGAACAATAACTTTGCGTTTGGCGGGGTGAATACGTCGTTGATCTTCAAGCGCTGGGTGTAAAAAACACTTCCCCGAGGGATGTATATCCCTTGTGGGAGCGAGCCTGCTCGCGAAAGCGGTAGGTCAGTCAACAGAAATGTCGCCTGTATTGCCGCCTTCGCGAGCAGGCTCGCTCCCACAAGGGGCCCGCCTGCCCAGACGATCACGGTGGATCAAGGTTATCCAGCACCCGACTCACCGCCAGTTCCCCCAGCATGATCGATTGCTGAATCCCCAGCAGAGTGTGGCTCTGCGATCCCTTCAGATCCCTCGCAAAATCACTCGCCATCACACTCGCTGATGCCAGCGATACGCAGGCGTATTCCAGCAGGGTGTGGTTGTCGATATCGGTGGCGATGAGGAAGATCGGGCTGGGTTGGCGTGGCGCGTCCGGATCGGTGTCCGGTGGATTGGGCGTATGGGTCATGAGTCAGCGTCCTGAAAAAGAAGGGTGGCAGCTGTACGCAGGTTAGTAGACCGGTTCGCTTCAATCCGGCGCACCCGAAGGTGCCCTGCGCACAGCTACCGTCAAGGGCAGGTACGAAAGTACCTGCCTATCAGGAGCGCAAATGCACTTAAAGCGAAACGGGCTACTAAACCCGATCACTGACATTCAGTGACGCGAATCAAGTTAGCGACGACCCTCAAAGCGCACAAGCCGGCGGATTCTGGAGTAGTTGTAGGCAGGGCCGCAAGGCGCTGTAGCCTGTTGGAGGGATTTCAGAAATATCTTACGGCCAGCGGTGATGTTTCTGATTTCCTGTAGGAGCGAGCTTGCTCGCGATGATCGTGAACGATGGTGCGTGCTTCCTGAGTACACGCGGTGCTCTTTAGTCCATCGCGAGCAAGCTCGCTCCTACAGTGACTCGACCTTGCGCGTGAGCAGTTCGACAAACGCCCGCGCCATCGCCGACCTCTGATCCTTACGCTGCACCAGCCACACCGCCGACACCGCCGCCGGATCCAGCAACGGCCGATAAACCACACCATCGATGCGCATCCGCTGATAAGACGCCGGCAGCACCGATACGCCCAACCCCGCCGCCACCAACCCGATGATGGTCATCGCCTCGCCGGCCTCCTGGGCGAAGTGCGGGCTGAAGCCGGCGTCCCGGGCCAGGCTGAGCAATTGTGCGTACAGGCCACTGCCGTAGCTGCGCGGGAAAAACACGAAAGGTTCCAGGGCCAGTGCCGACAGGAACAAGCCTTCCTCACTGTCCTTCACCAGCGGATGCTTGGAGCTGAGCACCGCGACCAGCGGCTCGCGCATCAGCTCGACCACAGTGAGCGAATCGGGCAGCCCGAGCGGCCGCATGATTCCGACTTCGATGGATTCATCCACCAATGCATCGGCCACTTGGGTACTGCTCATTTCCCGCAGGTTCAGGTGCACCGCCGGGAAGCGCTGGCGAAACGAGAAGATCGCCTGGGGGATCGTCGAATTGAACGGCGCTGACGAGGTGAAGCCGATTTTCAGTTCGCCCAACTCACCCAACTGCGCCCGACGCGCAACATCTGCCGCCTTGTCGACTTGCGCCAGCACCAGACGCGCCTCTTCCAGGAACAACCGACCGGCCTCACTCAGCTCGACCCGACGATTGGTACGCTCGAACAATCGCGCGCCGACCTCCTGCTCCAGCGCCTGAATCTGCTGACTCAACGGTGGCTGCGAGATGCCCAGCACCTGTGCGGCGCGGCCAAAATGCAGTTCTTCGGCGACGGCGATGAAGTAGCGCAGATGACGCAATTCCATGAACACCTCATTGGGTCGTTAAAGCTATCAAACAGGTCGAACAATATATTGGATTGAATCATTAGCCAGCTATATGCTTTTTTCATTGCCTGACCGGCTGTGCTCTCTCCGAGGTCGAACGTGAAAACTGCTGTCGCTCCACTTGCCCATGAAGTTTCCCCCTCAGCGCTGGACGATGTTGCCGTCGAACTGAAGGAGATCTACATCGAAAAAGGCACGCCGGCATTTATGCGCACGGTGCTGGCACTGTTCTGCGGCGGCTTCGCGACTTTCGCCCTGCTCTATTGCGTGCAACCGATGATGCCGCTGTTGTCCCAGGAATACTCCATCAACGCGGCCCAGAGCAGCCTGATCCTTTCAGTGGCCACTGGCTTGCTCGCCATTGGCCTGCTGATCACCGGCCCGATCTCTGATCGCGTCGGGCGCAAACCGGTGATGGTTGCGGCACTGTTTGCCGCCGCGCTGTGCACCATGGCCAGTGCGATGATGCCGAGCTGGCATGGCGTTCTCTTGATGCGCGCATTGATCGGCTTGTCATTGAGCGGCCTGGCCGCGGTCGCCATGACTTACTTGAGTGAAGAAATCCACCCGCAACACATCGGTCTGGCCATGGGCTTGTACATCGCTGGCAACGCCATCGGCGGGATGAGCGGACGTTTGATTACCGGGGTGTTGATCGATTTTGTCAGCTGGCATTCAGCGATGCTGGTGATCGGTGGCCTGGCGCTGATCGCGGCGGCGGTGTTCTGGAAAATCCTTCCCGAATCGCGCAACTTCCGCGCCCGTTCGCTGCATCCGCGCAGCCTGCTCGACGGTTTCACCATGCACTTTCGCGACGCCGGTCTGCCGCTGCTGTTCCTCGAAGCCTTTGTGCTGATGGGGGCGTTCGTCACACTGTTCAACTACATCGGCTACCGCCTGCTGGCCGAGCCGTACCACATGGACCAAGCCTTCGTCGGCTTGCTCTCGGTGGTCTACCTGTCGGGCATCTACAGTTCGGCGAAAATCGGCTCCCTGGCCGACAAGTTGGGACGGCGCAAAGTTCTGTGGAGCACCATCGTGCTGATGATCGCAGGTCTCGCGCTGACGATGTTCACGCCGCTGCCACTGGTGATATTCGGCATGCTGGTGTTCACCTTCGGCTTCTTCGGCGCCCATTCGGTGGCCAGCAGCTGGATCGGCCGTCGCGCCACCAAGGCCAAGGGTCAGGCGTCGTCGCTGTACCTGTTCAGCTATTACGCCGGGTCGAGCATCGCCGGCACGGCAGGCGGGGTGTTCTGGCATGTGGGGGGCTGGAACGGCATCGGCTTGTTCATTGGTGGGTTGTTGGTGGTGGCGTTGTTGATCGCGTTGAAGCTGGCCAAGTTGCCGCCGTTGGGTGGCGTAAAAGCCTGAATTCGACCGCCACAAACAACTGTGGGAGCGAGCCTGCTCGCGAAAGGGCTTCACATTCAACATCGCTGCTGACTAATCCACCGCTTTCGCGAGCAGGCTCGCTCCCACATTGAACCGGGCGCTGGTTATTCGTGATACTGCGCCGACAACTCATGCACCGCGCGCAAGAAAGCGCCAGCGTGTTCCGGATCGACTTCCGGCGTGATGCCATGGCCCAGGTTGAACACATGGCCGCTGCCCTTGCCGTAGCTGGCCAGAATACGCCCGACTTCCGTGCGGATGGCTTCAGGCTTGGCGTAGAGTACGGTCGGGTCCATGTTGCCTTGCAGTGCGACCTTGTCGCCGACACGGGCGCGGGCGCTGCCGATGTCGCAGGTCCAATCCAGGCCCAAGACATCAGCACCTGCATCGGCGATGCTTTCCAGCCACAGGCCGCCGCTCTTGGTGAACAGGATCACCGGCACCTTGCGGCCTTCGTGCTCGCGGATCAGGCCGCTGACGATTTTCTTCATGTAGGCCAGGGAGAACTCCTGGTACGCCGCCGCCGAGAGGGCGCCGCCCCAGCTGTCGAAGATCTGCACCGCTTGCGCACCGGCCATGATCTGGCCGTTGAGGTAGCTGGTGACCGTCTGCGCGAGCTTGTCCAGCAGCAGGTGCAAGGCTTGCGGGTTGTCGTAGAGCATGGTTTTGGTCTTGCGGTAGTCTTTCGACGAACCGCCTTCGACCATGTAGGTGGCCAGGGTCCATGGGCTGCCGGAGAAGCCGATCAGCGGCACACGACCATTGAGTTCGCGGCGGATGGTGCTGACAGCGTCCATCACGTAGCCCAGGTCTTTCTGCGGATCGGGAATTGGCAGGGCTTCGATGTCGGCCAGGGTGCTGACGACTTTCTTGAAGCGCGGACCTTCGCCGGTTTCGAAATACAGGCCTTGGCCCATGGCATCCGGAATGGTGAGGATGTCGGAGAAAAGGATCGCCGCATCCAGCTGTGGATAACGGTCGAGCGGCTGCATCGTGACTTCGCAAGCGAACGCCGGGTTCATGCACAGACTCATGAAATCACCGGCCTTGGCGCGACTGGCGCGGTATTCCGGCAGGTAACGGCCGGCTTGACGCATCATCCACACAGGGGTGACGTCTACGGGTTGCTTGAGCAGTGCGCGCAGGAAACGGTCGTTCTTCAGGGCAGTCATGTCGGCATCCGGAAAAAAAGTGCGGGCATTTTCTCAGAGGTCGACGCAAAAGGCACGGCAAGCACCGCACCTTTTGTCTATCGGGTCAATTTGTCGCGGGGACACACGGATTTCAGCGACACCTGAAAACCAATGTGGGAGCGAGCCTGCTCGCGAAGAGGCTGGCACATCCAACATTGAAGTTGGCTGACAGACCGCTTTCGCGAGCAGGCTCGCTCCCACAGGGTTTTGTGTCGCCTGGTTAAACGCCCAGGTAATCCAGGATCCCTTCAGCCGCATTACGGCCTTCGAAGATCGCCGTCACCACCAGATCGGAACCGCGCACCATGTCGCCACCGGCGAAGATTTTCGGGTTGCTGGTCTGGTGCTTGTACTGACCTTGTTCCGGTGCCACGACGCGGCCCTGGCTGTCGGTCTGGATGCTGAACTGCTCGAACCACGGCGCCGGGCTCGGGCGGAAACCGAAGGCGATGACCACGGCGTCGGCCGGGATGATCTCTTCGGAGCCCGGGATCGGCTCGGGGCTGCGACGGCCACGGGCGTCCGGTTCGCCGAGACGGGTCTCGACCACCTTCACGCCTTCGACCTTGTCCTCACCAACGATGGCGATCGGCTGGCGGTTGTAGAGGAATTTCACGCCTTCTTCCTTGGCGTTCTTCACCTCTTTGCGCGAGCCCGGCATGTTCGCTTCGTCACGACGATAGGCACAGGTCACCGACTTGGCGCCCTGGCGGATCGAAGTCCGGTTGCAGTCCATCGCCGTGTCCCCGCCACCGAGTACCACGACCTTCTTGCCTTTCATGTCGACAAAATCTTCCGGCGACTTTTCAAAGCCCAGGTTGCGGTTGACGTTGGCGATCAGGAAATCCAGCGCGTCATACACGCCCGGCAGATCCTCACCGGCAAAGCCGCCTTTCATGTAGGTGTAGGTGCCCATGCCCATGAACACGGCATCGTATTCTTCGAGCAGTTGCTCCATGGTCACATCCTTGCCCACCTCGGTGTTGAGGCGGAACTCGATGCCCATGCCGGTGAAGACTTCGCGTCGATTGCTCAGCACGGTCTTTTCCAGCTTGAACTCGGGGATGCCGAAGGTCAGCAGACCGCCGATTTCCGGGTTCTTGTCGAACACCACAGGCGTCACGCCACCGCGCACCAGCACGTCGGCACAACCCAGGCCCGCAGGACCTGCACCGATGATGGCGACACGCTTGCCGGTCGGCTTGACCCGGGACATGTCCGGGCGCCAGCCCATGGCGAACGCGGTGTCGGTGATGTACTTCTCCACCGAACCGATGGTCACCGCGCCGAAGCCGTCGTTGAGGGTGCAGGCACCCTCGCAAAGACGGTCCTGCGGGCACACCCGGCCGCAGACTTCCGGCAGGGTGTTGGTCTGGTGCGACAGCTCGGCGGCGGCGAGGATGTTGCCCTCGGCCACCAGTTTCAGCCAGTTGGGAATGAAATTGTGCACCGGGCACTTCCATTCGCAATACGGGTTACCGCAACCCAGGCAGCGGTGGGCCTGGTCGGCCGACTGCTGGGGTTTGAACGGTTCGTAGATTTCCACGAACTCTTTCTTGCGTTGACGCAACAGTTTCTTCTTCGGATCCTTGCGCCCGACCTCGATGAATTGGAAGTCGTTGCTGAGACGTTCGCCCATCTTCAAAACCTCTTACACGACAGCTTCAAGCTACAAGCTTCAAGCTGCAAGAAAATCAAATTCATCCGATACACCGCGCATTGCTCCAAGCTTGTCGCTTGAAGCTTGCCGCTTGCAGCTGCGTCGTTTATTGCGGACTCGCACGAGTACTGGAGAGCAGAGATTTCAAGCTCGCCGCCTTAGGTTTGACCAGCCAGAAACGACGCACATAGTCATCGAGGTTCTCGGCGAGTTCACGACCCCACTCGCTGTCGGTTTCCTCGACGTACTCGTTCAGCACGCGTTGCAGATGGCTACGGTAGGCTTCCATCGCCTCGCCGCTGATCCGCTGGATTTCCACCAGTTCGTGGTTGACCCGGTCAACGAAGGTGTTGTCCTGGTCGAGCACGTAGGCGAAACCACCGGTCATGCCAGAGCCGAAGTTGTAACCGGTCTTGCCCAAGACGCAGACGAAACCACCGGTCATGTACTCGCAGCAGTGATCGCCAGTGCCTTCCACCACGGTGTGGGCACCAGAGTTACGCACGGCGAAACGCTCGCCCGCGGTGCCGGCGGCGAACAGCTTGCCGCCCGTGGCGCCGTACAGGCAGGTGTTGCCGATGATGGCACTGTCCTGAGTCTTGTAGACGCTTCCCTTGGGCGGAACGATGACCAGTTTGCCGCCGGTCATGCCTTTGCCGACATAGTCGTTGGCATCGCCTTCCAGGTACATGTTCAGGCCACCGGCGTTCCACACACCGAAGCTCTGGCCAGCCGTGCCCTTGAAACGGAAGGTGATGGGCGCGTTGGCCATACCCTGGTTGCCGTGCTTACGGGCGATTTCGCCGGAGATCCGCGCGCCGATGGAACGGTCGCAGTTGCAGATATCCAGCTCGAATTCAGCGCCACTCAGGTCGTTGATTGCCGAGGTGGCCATGTCGACCATTTTCTCGGCCAGCAGGCCCTTGTCGAACGGTGGGTTGCGCTCGACGCCACAGAACTGAGGCTTGTCTGCCGGCACGTGATCGCTGCCCAGCAACGGGGTCAGGTCCAGGTGATGCTGCTTGGCGGTCTGGCCTTCGAGCACTTCCAGCAGGTCGGTACGGCCGATCAGCTCTTCAAGGGAGCGCACGCCCAGCTTGGCCAGCCACTCACGGGTTTCTTCGGCGACGTAGGTGAAGAAGTTCACCACCATGTCGACGGTACCGATGTAGTGATCCTTGCGCAGCTTCTCGTTCTGAGTCGCAACGCCGGTAGCGCAGTTGTTCAGGTGGCAGATGCGCAGGTATTTGCACCCCAGGGCGATCATCGGCGCGGTGCCGAAGCCGAAGCTTTCAGCGCCGAGGATCGCAGCCTTGATCACGTCGAGGCCGGTTTTCAGGCCGCCGTCGGTCTGCACCCGGACTTTGCCGCGCAGGTCGTTGCCACGCAGGGTCTGGTGGGTTTCGGCCAGGCCGAGCTCCCACGGAGCGCCCGCGTATTTGATCGAGGTCAGCGGTGAAGCACCGGTGCCGCCGTCGTAGCCGGAAATGGTGATCAGGTCGGCATAGGCCTTGGCCACGCCGGCGGCGATGGTGCCAACGCCCGCTTCTGCTACCAGCTTCACCGAGACCAGCGCCTTCGGGTTGACTTGTTTCAGGTCGAAAATCAGTTGCGACAAGTCTTCGATCGAGTAGATGTCGTGGTGCGGCGGTGGCGAAATCAGGGTCACGCCCGGCACTGCATAACGCAGCTTGGCGATCAGACCGTTGACCTTGCCGCCTGGCAGTTGACCACCTTCGCCGGGCTTGGCGCCCTGGGCGACCTTGATCTGCAGCACTTCGGCGTTGACCAGATACTCCGGGGTCACACCGAAACGGCCGGTTGCAACCTGCTTGATTTTCGAGCTTTTGATGGTGCCGTAGCGCGCCGGGTCTTCGCCGCCTTCGCCGGAGTTGGAACGCGCACCGAGGCGGTTCATGGCTTCGGCCAGGGCTTCGTGTGCTTCCGGCGACAGGGCGCCCAGCGAGATGCCGGCGGAATCGAAGCGCTTGAGCACCGATTCCAGTGGTTCGATCTCACTCATGTCCAGCGGCGTGTCGAGGGTTTTGACTTTGAGCAAGTCGCGGATCATCGACACCGGACGGTTGTCCACCAGCGATGTGTATTCCTTGAACTTGCTGTAGTCGCCCTGCTGCACCGCGGCTTGCAAGGTGTTGACCACGTCCGGGTTGTACGCGTGATACTCGCCACCGTGGACGAACTTCAGCAGGCCGCCTTGCTGGATCGGCTTGCGCGGGCTCCAGGCTTCGGTGGCCAGGGCTTTCTGCTCGGCTTCGATGTCGACGAAACGCGCACCCTTGATGCGGCTCGGTACGCCACGGAAGCTCAGGTTGCAGACTTCCTCGGACAGGCCGATGGCTTCGAACAGCTGCGCACCACGGTACGAGGTGATGGTCGAGATGCCCATCTTCGACAGGATCTTGAGCAGGCCTTTGGTGATGCCCTTGCGGTAGTTCTTGAACACCTCATAGAGGTCGCCCAGCACTTCACCGGTGCGGATCAGGTCGCCCAGCACTTCATAAGCCAGGAACGGATAGACCGCCGAGGCGCCGAAACCGATCAGCACCGCGAAGTGATGCGGGTCACGCGCGGTCGCGGTTTCCACCAGGATGTTGGAGTCGCAACGCAGGCCTTTTTCGGTCAGGCGGTGGTGTACCGCACCGGTCGCCAGGGAGGCGTGGATCGGCAGCTTGCCCGGGGCAATATGACGGTCACTCAGCACGACCTGGGTGCGACCGGCGCGTACGGCCTCTTCAGCCTGATCGGCAACGTTGCGGATCGCCGCTTCGAGGCCGACGCTTTCGTCGTAGTTGAGGTCAATGATCGCGCGCTCGAAGCCCGGACGATCGAGGTTCATCAACGAACGCCACTTGGCCGGGGAAATGACCGGCGAGCTGAGGATCACGCGCGAAGCGTGTTCCGGCGACTCCTGGAAGATGTTGCGCTCGGCGCCGAGGCAGATCTCCAGCGACATGACGATGGCTTCACGCAGCGGGTCGATCGGCGGGTTGGTGACCTGCGCGAACTGCTGGCGGAAATAGTCGTACGGCGTACGCACGCGCTGGGACAGCACGGCCATCGGCGTATCGTCGCCCATGGAACCCACGGCTTCGTAGCCTTGTTCGCCGAGCGGACGCAGCACCTGGTCGCGCTCTTCGAACGTGACCTGGTACATCTTCATATATTGCTTGAGCTGATCGACGTCGTAGAACGCCGAACCGTGGTCGTTGTCTTCCATAGTCGCCTGGATACGCAGGGCATTCTTGCGCAGCCATTGCTTGTACGGATGACGGGACTTCAGGCGGTTGTCGATCGCATCGGTATCGAGGATCTGACCGGTTTCGGTGTCCACGGCAAAGATCTGGCCCGGGCCAACGCGACCTTTGGCGATCACGTCTTCAGGCTGGTAGTTCCAGACACCGATTTCCGACGCCAGGGTGATGAAACCGTTCTTGGTGGTGACCCAACGCGCCGGACGCAGACCGTTACGGTCGAGCAGGCACACCGCGTAGCGACCGTCGGTCATGACCACGCCCGCCGGACCGTCCCACGGTTCCATGTGCATCGAGTTATATTCGTAGAACGCACGCAGATCCGGGTCCATGGTTTCGACGTTCTGCCACGCAGGCGGAATGATCATCCGCACGCCACGGAACAGGTCGATACCACCGGTGACCATCAGCTCGAGCATGTTGTCCATGCTGGAGGAGTCGGAGCCGACACGGTTGACCAGCGGACCGAGCTCTTCAAGATCGGGCATCAGGTCGTTGGCGAACTTGGTGCGACGGGCCACGGCCCAGTTGCGGTTACCGGTGATGGTGTTGATCTCGCCGTTGTGCGCCAGGAAGCGGAACGGTTGAGCCAACGGCCATTTCGGCAGGGTATTGGTGGAGAAGCGCTGGTGGAACACGCAGATTGCGGTTTTCAGGCGCTCATCGCTCAGGTCTGGATAGAAGGCGGTCAGATCCGCCGGCATCATCAGGCCTTTGTAAATGATGGTCTTGTGGGAAAAGCTGCAGATGTAGTGATCGACGTCGGCAGCGTTGGCCACGGACGATTTACGACGCGAACTGAACAGCTTGATCGCCATTTCCTGGTCGCTCAGGCCTTCACCGCCGATGAACACTTGCTCGATCTGCGGCAGGCGCTCAAGGGCCAGGCGGCCGAGGACGCTGGTGTCGATCGGCACTTTGCGCCAGCCGACCAGTTGCAGGCCGGCGGCCAGAATCTCGCGGTTCATGTTCGCGCGAGCGGCTTCGGCTTTGACCGGGTCCTGGTTGAAGAAGACCATGCCCACGGCATATTGCTTGGGCATTTCGACGCCGAACGTTTCCTGGGCGATGGCTCGCAGGAACACGTCCGGCTTTTGAATCAGCAGACCGCAACCGTCACCGGTCTTGCCGTCGGCATTAATCCCACCGCGGTGGGTCATGCAGGTCAGGGCCTCGATGGCCGTTTGCAAAAGGGTATGACTGGGCTCGCCCTGCATATGGGCTATCAGGCCGAAACCGCAGTTATCCTTGAATTCATCTGGTTGGTACAGACCTGCTTTCATAGACACTTTCTCACCAGGCTGCCTCTTAACAAGGCAAATTTCTTTTCAATTCAACCACTTGCCATCCGCGCCGAACGTACGCCAGCTTTGCGGGGGCAAAAGGGAGGTCATTGTACACACCGACACTTGGCCTCACAAATTTGACGACGAAATGTCGCAAATCTATGTCGCATTTGTGAAAGGTTTAAAGCGATCTGCTGTGCTAGTCAAAACTTTTTTAATTTTGACCGCAACGACTCAAAGACTACTGTGACGCAGACACCACAACGCACGCGTCCCGAAGGGCGCATGCGTTGCAGAAATTTTGAGGTGCCGGGAGAGAGGCGGCCTGGGTAAGGCCGCCGAATCTTCAGCGAGCTGTTGCCAGTTCCTGTTGGACACTGGCGACAGAGCGTGGCCAAGGTTTACCAGCCTGAACCTTCGCTGGCAAGGCCTTGATGGCGGTAACAGCTGCATCGCGGTTGGCGAAGCTACCGTAAGTGATGACGTAAAGCGGTTTGCCGTTGAGGACTTTCTTGAAATAACGGTACTCGCCACCCTGCTCCTTGACGAAGCTTTGCGCGGTCGCCTCGGAGCTGGTGCCGAGGATTTGTACCACGTAATTACCCGGCGCCTGACCGGCGTACCAGGTACCGCCAGCGGCCTTGGCCACGGTGGCCGGCTTCTCGGCAGGCTTGGCAGCAGCGGCCACGGCCGGTTTGGCCTGCGCCGGAGCAGGCTTGGCGGCAGCAGCTGGAGCCGGTGCCGGCTTGGCGGTAGCGACTTGAGTCGGTGCCGGTGTCGGTTTGGCCGCTGGCGTTGGCGTTGGCGCCGGGCCAGCCGGGGCACCCTCAGGTGGCGCGATCGTGGTCACAGTCGGCGGCGTTGCGCTGGAGCCTTCCACCGGCACACCATCGTCGCCCTCGGTGATGCCACCGGCGGCTTCGGCGAGCGGGCCACGCATGACCGGTTGAGAATTACCGACCAACGGCAGTGGCATCGGTTGCGTGTTGCCGGCGAATTCGACGGCTGGTGCGCCGCCGTTCGACGCCCCCTGGCCGAGCGGCAATTGCGCCTGCTCGTTGGCGGGTACCCCCGTGGTCGGTGTTTTGGTGCGACCCGGCATCAGCCAGGCGGCGGCTACCGCGACCACAACGACGGCGGAAATCGCCAATACGTGTTTCTTCGGCATATTGAACCCCATACTTGGACGCTTGACCGCTGAGCGGCTGGCAATCATGGCTTCGATCATTGCATCGCGGGCGACCTGGTTGATGTTGCCAGGCCAACCGTCGGAGCTTTCGTGAATATCAGAGATCTGATCCGCGGTGAAAAGTTCGATACCCCGACCCGCGCCCTCAAGACGCTGCTCCAGATATTCGCGGGTTTCTTCTTCCGTGTAAGGCTGCAACTCGATGACGTGGAAGCGCTCTTCTTCGAGATGCAAAGCCTCAAGCTGGGCAATGAACGACGACTCGCCGAACAGGAACACATGCGGACGACCTTCCGGCGCACCGGCAGCCAGCGCCATCAAGGCTTCGAGCGCAGACTCGTCGAGCTGCTCGGCATCATCCACCAGCAGATAGACTTCCTGCCCCGTGAGCGCGAGCTGCACCACCTGATCCAGAATGGCACCGATCTCGGCCTGGGCAATGTCCAGCGCCTGGGCGACCTGACGCAGTACGCCAGCCGAATCCCCAGCGCCACGAGCGGAAACCACTACGCTTTGCACCGACTGCTTGTTGGTGCTGGCCACCAGGGCCTGACGCAGCAGGGTCTTGCCACTGCCTTGCGGGCCAGTGACCACCAGCAGCAACTGGCTGTAGCGCGCCAGGTGGTGCAACTGCCCCAGCACCGGTTTGCGCTGGGCCGGGAAAAACTTGAAGCCAGGCACCCGTGGAGCAAAAGGGTCATGACTCAACTGGTAATGGCCGAGGAAAGCCTCGTCGGCATGCAAACTAGTCATCGCGTTCTTATTAACCTTTAAGCTGAGCCAGGGCGCGGTAATCCGCTCCCAGCGTGGCCTGTAGAACCTCTTTCGGATAATCGTCGGTCACCACTGCTTCGCCCATGCGGCGCAGCAGCACCAGGCGCAATCGACCGTCGATCACTTTTTTATCAATTGCCATGTGTTCGAGGAAATCGGCTTCGCTCATCTCTTCAGGCGGGATGACCGGCAGGCCGGCACGCTGGAACAGACGAATGCCACGGTCGCGGTCCTGTTCGCTGATCCAGCCCAGGCGTGCGGACATTTCCAACGCCATCACGGTCCCAGCGGCAACCGCTTCGCCGTGCAGCCAGACACCGTAACCCATATGGGTTTCGATGGCGTGACCAAAGGTATGCCCCAGGTTGAGCGTGGCACGTACACCGGTCTCTTTTTCGTCAGCTCCGACAACCGCCGCCTTGGCTGCGCACGAGCGCTCGATGGCATAAGTCAGCGCTTGCTGATCAAGATTGCGCAAGCGATCGACGTTATCTTCGAGCCAGGTCAGGAACGGCTCATCGCAGATCAGTCCGTACTTGATGACTTCGGCCAGACCGGCGGACAGCTCGCGGGGCGGCAGGGTCTTGAGGGAAGCAGTGTCGATCAGCACCACGTTCGGCTGGTAGAAAGCGCCGACCATGTTCTTGCCCAGCGGGTGATTGATACCGGTCTTGCCACCCACCGAAGAGTCGACTTGCGACAGCAAGGTGGTCGGAACCTGGATGAAATCGACACCGCGCTGGTAGCAGGCGGCCGCAAAACCGGCCATGTCGCCGATCACGCCGCCACCGAGGGCAATCACCGTGGTACGGCGGTCGTGCCGTGCGGTCAGCAGACCATCGAAAATCAGTTGCAGGGTTTCCCAGGTCTTGAAGGCTTCACCGTCGGGCAGCACCACGGAGATCACCGAGAATTGCGCGAGGCTGCGGGTCAAACGTTCGAGATAGAGCGGCGCAACGGTTTCGTTGGAGATGATGGCCACTTGCCGTCCGCGGATATGCGGGGCCAGCAGCTCGGGCTGATCCAACAAACCTTCGCCAATATGAATCGGGTAGCTGCGCTCGCCTAGATCGACCTTGAGTGTCTGCATGTGTCCCCACAGTGAAGATGGAATCAGGCATCCTGCCTTGAGTTAACGAATGTCCACGGCCTCTGCTGTGACGCCGTTCGGTAGCCGTTCGCCACAACCTTGAGCGGTCGTGGCAGGACGCCGAGGATAGCGCATTTCGCGCTGCGCATTAACGGGGAGGCAGCTGCTGCAAGCGTTCGAGAATATCGAGCACGACCATTCGCGGCGGCCGCTCATCGGTTTCCACCACCAGATCGGCGATTTCCCGATAAAGCGGATCACGGATTGCCAGCAGATCCCGAAGGGTCTTGGCCGGATCGGCAGTGCGCAACAGGGGCCGATTGCGATCACGGGATGTACGACCGACCTGCTGCTCGACGGACGCATGCAGATAGACCACCCGTCCGCCGGCATGCAGTGCCCGGCGATTGGCTTCGCGCATGACCGCGCCACCACCGGTCGCCAGCACCACACCGTCGTAATCGCAGAGTTCGGCAATCATTGCCTGCTCGCGGTCACGAAAGCCCGGCTCGCCTTCCTTGTCGAAGATCCATGGGATATTGGCGCCCGTGCGTAATTCAATTTCCTTATCGGAATCTTTGAATGGCAAGCGCAGCTCTTTGGCCAGCAACCGGCCGATGGTGCTCTTTCCAGCCCCCATCGGTCCTACAAGAATCAAATTTCGCACAGAATCAACGACTCACAGCAATCGCCTGGTTATTCATGATACGCGGTGTGAGAAACACCAACAGCTCGGATTTTTTCTCCGAAACCACGTCACGCCGGAAAAGGCGGCCAAGATACGGCACATCGCCAAGAAATGGCACCTTATCTACAACCTTGCTTTGAGTATTTGAGAAAACGCCACCAATGACGATGGTCTCGCCATCGTTGACCAGGACCTTGGCGTTGACCTCGTTTTTCTTGATGGGCGGCACATCCTGCACCTTGTTCAGGTAGTCCGGTTCGTCCTTGGTGACCTTGACCTCCATGATGATCCGGTTGTCCGGGGTTATCTGCGGCGTGACTTCCAGCGACAGCGAGGCCTCCTTGAAGGACACCGAGGTAGCGCCGCTGGAACTGGCTTCCTGATAGGGAATTTCGGTGCCCTTGAGGATCTTGGCGGTCTCCTTGTCCGACGTGACCACCTTGGGTTGCGAGACGATTTCGCCGTTACCGGTTTTTTCCATGGCCGTCAGCTCCAGATCAAGCAACACGTTATCGGTGATGAACGCGATGCCGATCCCCGAGGTATTCCCCGCCGCACCCAAGTCGACGAACGGCGTATTGGTGCTGGTGCTTCCCGGCGTGCCGATGGTCGTGGAAGCGTTCGCACCGTTACTGACGCCGGAAGTATTCCAGTTGCCTTTGTTCTGGATCGAACCGCCCCAGCGCACGCCGAGGCTCTTGTCATAGTCGACGTTGGCTTCGACGATTCGCGCCTCGATCATCACCTGACGTACCGGGATATCCAGTTGCGCCACGATTCGACGCAGTTCATCGAGCCGATCCTGGGTCTGGTAGGCAATGATGTTGTTGGTCCGCTCATCGACAGTGATCGAACCCCGTTCGTCGACCTTTGCCTCGGCGCTGGTCACCGACTGGAACAGCTTGGCAATATCGGCCGCCTTGGCGTAATTGACCTGAAGCAATTCGCGCCGCAATGGCGCCAAATCCTCGATCTGCTTCTGCGACTCCAGTTCCTGACGTTCCCGGGCGGCGATTTCATCGGCCGGCGCCACCAGCAGGACGTTACCGATCCTGCGCTTGTCCAACCCCTTGGTTTTCAACACCAGATCCAACGCCTGATCCCACGGCACGTTTTGCAAACGCAGGGTGATGCCCCCTTGCACCGTGTCACTGGCCACCAGATTGAGATTGGTAAAGTCGGCGATCAGTTGCAGTACCGAGCGCACATCGATGTCCTGGAAGTTCAGCGACAGCTTTTCACCGCTGTAGGCGTAGCGGTCGGCATTGCGCTTTTGCAGGTCAACGACGGACATCGGGCGAATGCTGACGGTCAGCTTGTTGTCGGTCTGATAGGTCGAATAGTCGAAGGCACCACTGGGTTCGATCGTGATCGTGGCCCTGTCACCTGTGGCGCCGGCATTGACGAACTGCACCGGCGTGGCGAAGTCCTTGACGTCCAGGCGTACGCGCAATGGTTCAGGCAATCGGGTCCTGGCGAAACTCAGGACGATTTTGCCATCACGCTCCTGAATGTCTGGCGCAATGGATGGGTCCGACAAATCGATCACCACATTGCCTTCGCCCTGGGTGCCGCGCTGAAAATCCACTGCGCGAATGGCCTTCGTCGTCGGCGCAAGTGCACGCGCCGGGGCCACAGCAGCTGGTGGCCTGGATGTCGTACTTTTGGCGCCCGGGCCCACCACCACAAACAAGTTGTTGCCTTCGACCCGTGCGTTGTAAGGGGTCAACTGGGTCAGATTGATGATCAGCCGCGTGCGATCCCTGGCTTCGACCACCGTCGCACTTCGGGCATTGCCACTGCCCAGATCGCGCGTTTTGTTCGTCAGCTGACTGACGACACCGGGCAAGTCCAGCGCGATCCGCGCAGGCGACTCCGTCGTATAGCCATGGGGCATCGGAGGTTGTTCATCGAACGCCAGCTTTAACTCGACGCGGTCCCCAGGCAGCGAGGCGACATCCACTGCCTTGAGGTTGACCGCTTGTACCATCGGCGACAGCAGCGCTATCCATAGCGACACTCCGAGGGTGGAGAAAATCCTGTTCATCATTCGAGTTCCACTAAGTGTGTTCTTTCAAAGAAATGGTCCGCGGCCTTTCCAGCCAGGCACCTTCGCCATCGGGGACGATTTCGACCACATCGACTTGCGAGGCACTGATGGCGACGATCCGACCATCGTTGCGCCCCAGGTAATCTCCGACTTTCAGCCGATGTACCCCGCCGGCCCCGCGCAGCAGCGCAAAGGAGCCTGTCGCATTAGCGATCGTGCCGACCATTTCAAACTGCTCGATGTTGAAACCTTCGAGGTATTGCCTGACCCGATCGGGGTCGGGCTTGACGTTGCGCGAGCCGTATCTCTGCCCGGCCAGGTCGATTCTGACTTGTCGGGAAAACGGGCTGCGCAGGTTGGCGGCGTTGTAAGTGAATGTGGGGTAAGACCGGAATGTCGGCGTTGGTTCAATCTTGCCCGGCGCCCGCAGGCGCATTTCGTTCATGTAAGCATCGAGATCACTGAAGTCATCGCAGCCACCACAACCGGCCAGGACGATCAACGCCACAACCATCGAAAAGACACGAATCGGGCTCATGGGTGCAGCCCCTTGTCGTTATAGCGATAGGTCTTGGCCAGGACGCTCATGCGTAACTTCGTCCCGCCGTCGGGATTTGCCGGCGCCAGGTCGAAATCATGCAAAGTGACGATGCGCGGCAGACCGGCTACACCGCTGACGAAAGTGGCCAGGTCGTGATAGGCGCCGGTGACGATAATCTGGATCGGCAGTTCGATGTAGAACGGCTGGGTGACTTCCGGCAACAGTTTGATCTCTTCAAACTCCAGGCCGCTGCCCGAGCCGGTACGGGTGATGTCTTCAAGCAGGCCGGGCACTTCGGTGTCACTGGGCAGTTGCCGCAGCAGCACGCCAAAGGCGTTCTCCAATTCCTTCATCTGCTGGGTGTACAGCTCCAGATTCGCCGCCATATGGGCCTTGGTGGCAAATTGTTCCTTGAGGGTCGATTCTTCCTCGCGCTTGAGATGGAGCTGACGCTCAAGCTCGCTCGTGGAAAAGCTGTAGCCGATTGCCAATACCAGCACCATGAGCAGTGCACCCACCACGACCTTGATCGCGGGCGGCCAGGAGCCGATGTTGTTGGTGTCCAGATCGTTGATGTCGATCTTGCGCAAGCCTTCGAACCATTCGGACAGGCTCATTTTCCGTCCTCCAGGGCTGCAGGCTGAGTCTGACGAACGGTCAACCGGAAGACGTTGGCCTGGTCCAGTTGGCCGGCGGTGATTGCCTTCACTTCCGTCAGGTTGGGCGCGCCGAACCAGTCGGAAGCATCCAGATTGCGCATCAGGTCGGAAACACGGTTATTGGATTCTGCCGCACCGGTAATGGACAGGGTCTTGCCCGCCATTTTCACTTCGGTGAAATAGACCCCTTCAGGCAAGGTCCGCGCCAGCTGATCAAACATTCGCCCACTGATCGGCCGGTTGCCCTGCAGGTCCTGGATGATACGCATGCGCTCGAGCAGTTGCTGGCGACGAACCTTGAGTTCACTGATCTGCTTGATCCGCTCATCGACCACGACGATCTGCTGGCCAATGTAATCGTTGCGAGCAATCTGCCGATCGATGGCGTTATTGATCGCCTGATTTGCGATCAATACAGCACCAATCGCCCCTGCCAGCGCGACGACCAGAATCAGTAAAAACCGCTTGCGGCGCCTTTCACGCTGCTCCTCGCGCCAGGGTAAAAGATTGATCCGCGCCATCAGTCGAAACTCCTGAGGGCGAGCCCGCAGGCGATCATCAGGGCCGGCGCGTCACTGGCCAGCGCTGCAGCGTTGACCTTGCTGCTCAGCGCCATGTCGGCAAACGGATTGGCCACCTGCGTCGGCGTGCCCAATTGCTGCTCGATCAACCGATCCAGTCCGGAGACAGACGCCGTGCCGCCCGCCAACAAAATGTGGTCGACCGAGTGATATTGACCGGAGGCAAAGAAAAACTGCAATGAACGCGAAACCTGCTGTACCAACGCCTCGCGAAACGGCTGCAACACCTCACTGATGTAATCGCCAGGCAACCCGCCCTGCTTCTTCGCCAGCCCTGCCTGCTCAACGGTCAGGCCATACCGACGCTGTATCTCTTCGGTCAATTGTCGACCGCCGAACAATTGTTCTCGGGTGTAGATGATTCGCCCGCCGAGCAGCACGCTCAGGGTGGTCATGGTGGCGCCGATGTCGACCACCGCCACCAGCCCTCCCTCGGAGATTGCCGATCGATTCACCAGCAGGCCGCAGGATCGCTCCAGGGCATAGGCCTCCACGTCGACCACACGGGCGGTCAGGCCGGCCAGTGTCAGCGCCGCCTCACGGACTTCTACGTTCTCCTTGCGACAGGCCGCAAGCAGCACGCTGACCCGCTCGGGGTTGCGTGCCGAGGCGCCCTGAACCTCGAAGTCGATAGCGACTTCGTCCAAGGGATAAGGGATGTACTGATCGGCCTCGATCTTCAGCTGGTTTTCCATCTCGTCGTCGGAAAGACCGGCATCCATCTCGATGGTCTTGGTGATCACTGCCGATCCGGCAACGGCCACGGCGACGTTCTTGAGACCGGTTCTGGCCTTGATCAACACACGAGAGATTGCCTGGCCCACACCTTCGAGTTCGGCGATGTTTTTCTCGACAACCGCGTTGGCAGGCAGCGGTTCGACCGCATAGGCCTCGACCCGATAGCGCTCGCCATGACGGCTCAGTTCAAGAAGTTTTACCGATGTGGAGCTGATGTCGATACCCAAAAGCACATTGGCTTTTTTGTTGAAGAGTCCTGGCACTACCAATTCCCTATGACTATCCGTGAGTTACGGACTCTGTAATGTGTGTTGCGTTCCATCCACCCGTCTTGACAGCAGCCTTCAATGACGCCTGCGGCGGAAAAATGCTTATAATGCCCAGCGTTTTTTTCCGGTTTTTCTCAAGCGCGGGTCGTTCGCCTTTAGCCTGAACCCTGATGCCTAATTCATTTTTTGCCCTGGATATCCAAAAGCCTTGATTCGTCTGCTGAAATTTTTCGGTTGGTCCATCGTCGCGGTTTTCTGCGGACTGCTTCTGGGTCTGAGCGGGGCGTTTCTTTACCTTAGCCCCGGTTTGCCGTCGGTGGAGGCGCTGAGAAGCATCCAGTTGCAGATTCCATTGCGGGTCTACAGCAGCGACAACAAGTTGATCGCAGAGTTTGGCGAAATGCGCCGTACTCCCATCCGTTTCGCCGACATTCCCCCCAACTTCATCAATGCGTTACTAAGTGCTGAAGACGATAACTTCGCCAATCACTATGGCGTCGACCCCAGCAGCCTGATGCGGGCCGCCACCCAGCTGGTCAAAAGCGGTCATATCCAGTCCGGCGGCAGCACCATCACCATGCAGGTAGCGAAGAACTTCTTCCTGACCAGCGAGCGCAGCTTTTCGCGTAAAACCACTGAAATCCTCCTGGCCCTGCAGATCGAACGGCAGCTGACCAAAGACGAAATCCTCGAGCTGTACGTCAACAAGATCTATCTGGGCAACCGCGCCTACGGCATCGAGGCGGCGGCGCAGGTTTACTATGGCAAGTCGATTCGTGACGTCAGCCTGGCGCAGATGGCAATGATCGCCGGCCTGCCAAAAGCCCCGTCACGCTTCAACCCGCTCGCCAACCCGGCACGCAGCAAGGAGCGTCGTGACTGGATCCTGGGGCGCATGTACAAGCTTGGCAAAATCACCGAAGCCGATTACACCGCCGCGATCAACGAGCCGCTGAACGCCAGCTACCACGTGCCGACGCCGGAAGTGAACGCCCCTTACATCGCCGAAATGGCCCGTGCCGAAATGGTCGGTCGCTATGGCAGCGACGCGTACACCGAAGGTTTCCGCGTCACCACCACGGTGCCGAGCAACCTTCAGGAAATGGCCAACACCGCCCTCCACGAAGGCCTGATGACCTACGATCAGCGTCATGGCTATCGCGGCCCTGAATCGCGCCTGCCGGGCAAGACCCGCGAGGCGTGGGCCACCGAACTGACCAAGCAGCGCACCATCAGCAGCCTTGAGCCGGCCATCGTCACCCAGGTCGACAAGAACGGCCTGCAGGTCCTGACTCGAACCGGCAGCGAGCATGTGAACTGGGACACCATGAAGTGGGCTCGCCCATTCCTGAACACCAACAGCATGGGACCCAATCCGAAGCAGCCGTCGGATGTAGCCCAGGTCGGCGACCTGATTCGCGTTCAGCGCCAGCCGGACAACTCGTTGAAGTTCAGCCAGATCCCGCAAGCCCAGGGCGCGCTGGTATCCCTCGACCCACAGAACGGCGCGATCCGCTCGCTGGTCGGCGGCTTTGCCTTCGAGCAGAGCAACTACAACCGCGCATTGCAGGCCAAGCGCCAGCCGGGTTCGAGCTTCAAGCCATTCGTCTACAGCGCCGCGCTGGATAACGGCTATACCGCCGCCAGCCTGGTGAACGACGCACCGATCGTGTTCGTCGATGAGTACCTGGACAAGGTCTGGCGTCCGAAGAATGACACCAACACCTTCCTCGGCCCGATCCGCCTGCGCGAAGCGTTGTACAAGTCGCGTAACCTGGTGTCGATCCGCCTGCTGCAAGCACTGGGCGTCGACCGCACCATCGACTACATCAGCAAGTTCGGTTTCAACAAACAGGACTTGCCGCGCAACCTGTCCCTGGCCCTCGGCACCGCCACCCTGACCCCGATGGAAATCGCCACCGGCTGGAGCACCTTCGCCAACGGCGGCTACAAGATCACCCCGTACATCATCGACAAGGTCGAAAGCCGCAATGGCGATACGCTGTTTGTCGCCAATCCGCCGAGCGTTCCGAAGGGTGGCGTCGCCAGCGACGGCATCGCTGCGCCAGTCGCCGAGGCCTTTACGGTCAACGCCACGCCAGGCGAAACGCTGACCGCCCAGCCGGCGCCTCAGGCACCGGCTGTGGCTGAACGTATCGTCGATGGCCGCACCACCTACATTCTCAACAGCATGCTCGAGGATGTGATCAAACTCGGCACCGGCCGCCGCGCCCTGGCCCTTGGCCGCAGCGACATTGCCGGCAAGACCGGCACCACCAACGAATCCAAGGACGCCTGGTTCTCCGGCTACAACGCCGATTACGTGACCACGGTCTGGACCGGTTTCGACCAGCCCGAAAGCCTGGGCCGCAAGGAATTCGGCGGAACTGTCGCGCTGCCAATCTGGATGAACTACATGGGCGCCGCGCTCAAAGACCTGCCGCCTCATACGCAACCGGAACCGGAAGGCATCCTGAGCCTGCGGGTCGACCCGATCAGCGGCCGTGCGGCGACTCCAGGCACGCCGGGGGCTTATTTCGAACTGTTCAAGGCCGAAGACACGCCACCGTCGGTGAATGAACTGGGCAACGGCAATGCACCAGGCAGCCCGCTGCCAGCGGACGAAGCGGCGCCGATCGATTTGTTCTAGAGGAGCAGCTGCAAGCTGCAAGCCACAAGAAAAAGCTAGTGACTTGTGCCCGCTTTTAACTTGCAGCTTGTAGCTTGCCGCTTTGAGTCCATAAAAAAACCCAGCGCTTGGCTGGGTTTTTTTATGGGCGACTGCAGTTAACCGTTGAACACGTCATCCACGCTTTTCAGCGGGTAGTTCTTCGGATACGGCAGGGTCGCCACACCCGTCTCGATCGCAGCCTTGGCCACGGCATCGGAGATCAGGGTGATCAGGCGGGCATCCATTGGCTTCGGAATGATGTACTCACGACCGAATTCCAGTTTGATGCCGCCGTAGGCGTCGCACACTTCCTGAGGAACCGGCAGCTTGGCCAGTTCGCGCAGGGCGTTGGCTGCAGCCACTTTCATTTCTTCGTTGATGCGCTTGGCGCGTACGTCCAGGGCACCACGGAAGATGAACGGGAAGCCCAGTACGTTGTTGACCTGGTTCGGGTAGTCCGAACGGCCGGTGGCCATGATCACGTCGCTACGGGTAGCGTGCGCCAGTTCCGGGGAGATTTCCGGATCAGGGTTCGAGCAAGCAAACACGATCGGGTTGGCAGCCATCGACAGCAGGCCTTCAGCGCTCAGCAGGTTCGGGCCGGACAGGCCGACGAACACGTCTGCGCCTTGCAAGGCGTCAGCCAGGGTGCGCTTGTCGGTCGCGTGAGCGAAGACAGCCTTGTACTGGTTCAGATCGTCACGACCGGAGTGGATCACGCCGGTACGGTCGATCATGTAGATGTTTTCGATGTTGGCGCCCATGCTCACCAGCAATTTCATGCAGGAGATGGCGGCCGCACCGGCACCCAGGCAGACGATCTTGGCTTCCGGCAGGGTTTTGCCGGCGATTTCCAGGGCGTTGATCATGCCGGCCGCGGTGACGATTGCGGTGCCATGCTGGTCATCGTGGAAAACCGGAATGTCGCACTGCTCGATCAGAGCACGTTCGATCTCAAAGCACTCAGGCGCCTTGATGTCTTCCAGGTTGATGCCACCGAACGTGATGGAGATGCGCTTGACGGTGTCGATGAAGGCTTGCGGGCTTTCGGAGTCGACTTCGATGTCGAAGACGTCGATGCCGGCGAAGCGCTTGAACAGAACGCCCTTGCCTTCCATCACTGGCTTGGAAGCCAATGGGCCGAGGTTACCCAGGCCGAGAATCGCGGTGCCATCGGAAATGACTGCAACCAGGTTGCCTTTGCCGGTGTATTTGTAGGCCAGTTCAGGATCGCGGGCGATTTCGCGTACTGGTTCGGCTACGCCGGGGCTGTAGGCCAGCGACAGGTCGCGGGCGGTAGCGGTGGCCTTGGTGAGCTCGACGCTCAGCTTCCCTGGACGAGGATTGGCGTGATATTCGAGAGCGGCAGTTTTCAGATCAGACATGTGGGCATTCCGCTTTTACTGTTGGACAGACTGGTCAGCGAGGATACGCGCCTCGCAAAATCCCCACAAGACTGACCGGTCACCCCTGTCAACCGCCCTGCCCTACGACTTTTGGCCAAGAGCCGCGGAACACAAGGGATAGACTGTTCACAATCAGCGCAAAAAATGTCTACAATTTTTTATCACTGCACCACTTCAAGCATCGCTGGGTCCGTCAACGGCAACATCCAGCGAGCCTGCCCCTCCTTGAGCCCACCGCGGCGCGAACGATCCAGCACCCAGCCGCGCGCCTCGATTTGCCTGCCTTCGAGCTTTTCAAGCGAGGCCGTATCGAAGCGAGCGAGCAAATTGGGTGCAACGCGCAATACAACCGAATCCTGCAACTCGATCCAAATGCCGCCACGATTGCGTTGAACCTTGCTCACACGGCCGCTGAGTACAGCAAAACCGGCCGTGCTGATCTGATCCGCTTTCAGTACAGGTGATTGACGCCACACACCGAGCCCGGCTTGGCGGGCAGCGCGTTCCGCAGCTTGCTGACAGCCGACCAAATCGACATTGGGAGGGACCGCCACCAGAAAACCGAGGCCTTCGGCGAGCATTTGCGCTTCGAGGTTGGCACCGTTGGCACCGTAGACGTGGGCCAGGGTCCGACCATAGCGGTCTTTGCTTTCTTTACCGGGCAGTAAAGCGACTTGCCCGTCGCTCGCCGCCACCAAGGCTTCGAGACGCTTGCGCGCAGCCACGGCGAACGGCTCATCGGAACGGCCTTGCTTGCCCAACTCCGGCGTATTCAAGCCGATCATGCGTACATTGCGACCATCGCTCAGGCGCAGCGTATCGCCATCCACCACCCGCTGCACCGCGACGGATGTCAGGCCGCCCGGCGCCGGGCAGAAGGCCTGGGCAGCGGATAGCCAAATCGCGGACACAAAAAAGGCGCCCGCGAGGGACGCCTTTTTCATCAGCATGGAAAAACCCGAACGGCTTCCCAAGTTGATCGGCCTTAGGCCTTTTTCGCGCCGAAAGCACCGAAACGGTCGGCGAAGCGCTGAACGCGGCCGCCAGTGTCCAGAGTCTTCTGCTTACCGGTGTAGAACGGGTGGCATTCGTTGCAAACGTCGATCGCCAGGGCTTTGCCGAAGGTCGAACGGGTTTCGAACTTGTTGCCGCAGCTGCAGGTAACAGCAACTGCTGGGTATTCTGGATGGATATCAGCTTTCATGGTGTCTTCCTCGGGCTAGCGTGCCGCCACCCAACACTATTGTTGAATACCGCACGTAATTAGGCCGCGGATTCTACCAGACAATCCTGATCACGCAAGCTGTCACTCAGACCGACCGTCTGCTAGGCTCCCGGCCCTATGCGCCACCCCTGCGGGAGCGGGCCTGCTCGCGCAAGCGGTGCGTCAGACGACAGAAATGCTGGCTGATACTCCCTCTTCGCGAGCAGGCTCGCTCCCACAGGTTATGTGATTGCCCCTGCTTCTATTGTCCGCTGATCGAGAATCCCCCGCGTGCCCGACGCCATTTTGCGCCTCGCCCTGCCTTCGCCCCTGCGCCGCCTGTTCGACTACCGCGCGCCGGCTGGCGTCCTGCGCGCCCAGTTGCATCCTGGCATGCGCTTGCGGGTGCCGTTCGGGCGCCGGGAGATGATCGGGATTCTGGTAGAAGTCGCCGACACCAGCGAAGTGCCAGCAGAGAAACTCAAACCGGCATTGGCACTGCTGGACGCCACGCCACCCCTGCCACCCACGCTGTTCAAGCTGTGTCTGTGGACTGCCCAGTATTACCAGCACAGCCTCGGCGATACGCTGAGCTGGGCGCTACCGGTATTGCTGCGTCAGGGTGAACTGGCCGAAGCCCGCCAGGAACGGTTCTGGTCCGCCGCTCCCGGTGCCAGCCTTGATGATCCGCGTATCGCCCGCGCCCCGCGCCAGCGTGAAGCACTGGCAACACTGGCCCAACATCCCCATGGTGTCGCCCATCAGTTGCTCAGCAAACTGATGCTGAGCAAGGACAGCCTCGATCTGTTGCTGGCCAAGGACCTGGTGCAGGTCGAAGTGCGCAAGCACGCCCCCGGCGCCCGCCATGAGCATTGGCTGGCACAACCGGAGTTGCCGCTCAACCCGGAACAACGCGCCGCCTGTGAGGCGATTCGCGCTGGTTTCGACAGCTATCACGCGTTCCTTCTCGCTGGCGTCACCGGCAGCGGCAAGACCGAAGTGTATTTGCAGCTGATCCGCGAAACCCTGGAGGCCGGCAAGCAGACGCTGGTGCTGATTCCGGAAATCAACCTGGGCCCGCAAACCCTGGCGCGCTTCGAACAGCGCTTCAATGCACGCATCGCGCTGATCCACTCGGCGGTGAATGATCGCGAACGCCTCGACGCCTGGCTCGCCGCCCGCGACGGTGAGGCCGACATCATTATCGGCACCCGCTCGGCGCTGTTCACACCAATGAAGAACCCGGGGCTGATCATCATTGATGAAGAGCACGACGGCTCTTATAAGCAGCAGGAAGGATTGCGCTATCACGCCCGCGATCTGGCACTGGTGCGCGCCCGGCAGGAAAACATTCCGATTGTGCTCGGCTCGGCCACTCCATCACTAGAAAGCCTGCAGAACGCCTACACCGGCCGTTACGGCCTGCTACGCCTGAATGAACGTGCCGGCGGCGCCAAGCAGCCGCGCTTCCTGCGCCTGGACGTGAAAAGCCGTCCGCTGGACAGTGGTATTTCCGGGCCGATGCAACAAGCCATCGGCCAGACCCTGGCCGCCGGCCAGCAAGTGCTGGTGTTCCTCAATCGCCGCGGCTTCGCCCCGACGCTGCTTTGCCACGACTGCGGCTGGATGTCCGAATGCCAGCGCTGCGATGCACGCATGACCGTGCACCAACGCTACGGCGAACTGCGTTGCCACCATTGTGGTTATGTCGAACGCGTGCCGCGCCAGTGCCCAAAGTGCAACAAGGTCGATTTGCGCCCGGTGGGGGCCGGCACCGAACGGGCCGAAGAGCGCTTGGGCATCCTGTTCCCGGACTACCCGGTGTTGCGGGTCGACCGTGACAGCACCTCGCGCAAGGACGCAATGAATCAACTGTTCGCGACGATTCAAAAGGGTCAGCCGTGCATCCTGGTGGGCACGCAAATGCTCGCCAAGGGCCACCACTTCCCACGGGTGACCCTGGTATCGATCCTTGATGCCGATGGCGGGCTGTTCTCCGGTGACTTCCGCGCCAGTGAGCGTATGGCGCAATTGATCGTCCAGGTCGCCGGGCGCGCCGGCCGGGCGGAAGAACCGGGCAAAGTGATCATCCAGACGCACCTGGCCGACCACCCACTGCTGGTGCAATTGACCGAGCAGGGCTACTTCGCCTTTGCGGAGCAGGCCTTGAGTGAACGTCGTGCGGCAGGCCTGCCACCGTTCGCGCATCTGGCGCTGCTGCGGGCCGAAGCACACAAACCGGGTCAGGCCGAAGGCTTTCTCGATGAAGCGTGCAGTGAGGCGGAACGCTTGCTGGCCGAACAGAACCTGACCGGCATCGAACTGCTGGGGCCGGTGCCCGCACCGATGGAGCGCCGGGCCGGGCGCTATCGTGCGCAGCTGTTGTTACAGGCTACGGCCCGCGCACCATTGCACCGATTGCTTGCCAGTTGGTTGCTGGTGCTGGAGCAAATGCCGAGCGGGCGGGCGGTACGTTGGTCTTTGGATGTCGATCCCGTGGATTTGTATTGATTTCAAGATCGCCTTCGCGAGCAGGCTCGCTCCCACAAGTGTCCGCATTCCAGTATGGGAGTGAGCCTGCTCGCGAAGGGGCCTGATTTGTCACCACATGTCCATAACCCCCCCGCTATAGTTGGCAAGCCCGCCTTGGCAACGGATAATGCCCAGTTTTTCCACCAGCGCATCGAAGCGCCCGCCGCGCCTGCGGTTGAAAGAGAAGACCATGAAAGACACCATTCGCCAGCTGATCCAACAAGCCATCACCCAACTCGTCAACGAAGGTGTGTTGCCTGAAGGCCTGTCGCCGGCGATCCAGGTGGAGAACTCCCGGGACAAGACCCACGGTGACTTCGCCAGCAATATCGCCATGATGCTGGCCAAACCTGCGGGCATGAAGCCGCGCGATCTGGCGGAAAAGATCATCGCCGCGCTGCCGGCTGACGAAAACGTCACCAAGACCGAAATCGCCGGCCCGGGCTTCCTGAACTTCTTCCAGAACACCCAGGCCCTGGCCACCCGCCTGGACGCCGCCCTCGCCGATGCCCACATCGGTGTACGCAAGGCCGGCCCGGTACAGCGCACGGTGGTTGACCTCTCGGCACCGAACCTGGCCAAAGAGATGCACGTCGGTCACTTGCGCTCGACCATCATTGGCGATGGCGTGGCTCGCGTTCTGGAATTCCTCGGCGATACCGTGATCCGTCAGAACCACGTCGGCGACTGGGGCACCCAGTTCGGCATGCTGATGGCTTACCTGCAGGAAAACCCGATCACCAGCGACGAGCTGTCGGACCTGGAAAACTTCTACCGCGCTGCCAAGCAACGCTTCGACGAATCCGAAGAGTTCGCCGACCGCGCCCGTGGCCTGGTGGTCAAGCTGCAGGCCGGCGATGCCGATTGCCTGGCGCTGTGGACCAAATTCAAGGACATTTCGCTGTCCCACTGCCAGAAAATCTACGAACTGCTGAACGTCAAGCTGACCATGGCCGACGTGATGGGCGAAAGCGCCTACAACGACGACCTGATCAACGTGGTCAACGACCTGAAAGCTGCCGGCATGCTGGTCGAAAGCAACGGCGCCCAGTGCGTATTCCTCGACGAATTCAAGAACGCCGACGGCGATCCGCTGCCAGTGATCATCGTCAAGGCTGACGGCGGCTACCTCTACGCCACCACTGACCTGGCCGCCGTGCGCTACCGCAGCGGCAAGCTCAAGGCCGATCGTGCGCTGTACTTCGTCGACCAGCGCCAGGCCCTGCACTTCCAGCAAGTGTTCGCCGTGGCGCGCAAGGCCGGTTTCGTAACGCACCCGATGGAAATGGAACACATGGGCTTCGGCACCATGAACGGTGCCGATGGCCGCCCGTTCAAGACCCGTGACGGCGGCACCGTGAAGCTGATCGACCTGCTGACCGAAGCCCAGGAACGCGCCTACACCCTGGTCAAGGACAAGAACCCGGAGCTGGCCGAAGCCGACCTGCGCAACATCGCCAAGGTCGTGGGCATCGGCGCGGTGAAGTACGCCGACCTGTCCAAGCACCGCACCAGCGACTACAGCTTCAACTTCGACCTGATGCTGAATTTCGAAGGCAACACTGCGCCGTACCTGCTGTACGCCTATACCCGTGTGGCCGGTGTATTCCGCAAACTGGGCAAGGATTTCAGCGAGGTCGAGGGCCAGATCGTTCTCGAAGCGGCGCACGAACACGAACTGGCGGCGAAACTCGCGCAGTTCGGCGAAGTGCTGAACAACGTGTCCGAGAAAGGCACGCCGCACATTCTTTGCACCTACCTGTACGACGTCGCCGGCCTGTTCTCCAGCTTCTACGAGAACTGCCCGATCCTCGCCGCCGACACTCCGGAACAAATGCAGAGCCGTCTGCGCCTCGCCGCGCTGACTGGACGCACTCTCAAGCAAGGCCTGGAACTCTTGGGCCTGGAAACTCTGGAGCGTATGTAAGTTGGCTGCCAAGAAAAAACCTGCACCCAAGCGTGGCGCCAGCCGTTACCAAGCTCCAGCGAAGCAACCGATCCCGGGTTGGCTGTGGATGGCGATCGGCCTGACGGTCGGCGCCTTCATCGTGTTCCTGATGAAACTGGAGCCGGGCAAGGGCAGCGACACGGTCAAACGCGAGAAGGTCGAGCAGCAACAGAAAGCCACCAAGATCGCCGAAGCCAACAAGACCCCGCCGAGCCCGACGCAACCGGTGAAGCCGAAGTACGACTTCTACACCCTGCTGCCGGAGTCGGAAGTCATCGTGCCGCCGGATGCCGTGCCGGAAAAAACCTTGCCGACGCCCCAAGTGCCGGCCATTCCGACCACGCCGGTGACCCCGGCGGAAGCGGCGAAAATCGACACAGCCCGCGCCCAGGCTGCTTTGGCGGGGATCACGCCGCCGCCGGCACCGCCCGTCACCAAGGCCGCGCCAGTGACCCGGTTCTTCCTGCAGGCGGGCTCGTTCCGCAAGGAGTCTGACGCGGATAAGGTACGCGCGCAGATCATCCTGCTCGGCCAGGCCGTGGCGGTTGAGTCCGGCACAGTGAAGGACGAGACCTGGTATCGGGTATTGGTGGGACCGTTCAGCAACCGTGAACAGCTGACCACCGCACAGAAGCAACTCTCTGGTGCCGGTTTCAGTAACCTGTTGTTACAACAACGCCAAAGCCGCTGATTCCGTCGGTTATACCGCGTTATCGTTCTTCGCGAGCAGGCTCGCTCCCACAAAGTTGATGCATATCCTGTGGGAGCGAGCCTGCTCGCGAAGGCGTCAGCACAGACGCTGCAACCTCATCCGCAAGAACGCCGCTCGTCCCCCGCGGCGCCCCGCAGTTGAAATCCTCTCCACCACCCCCATATGTATCGGCATAAGGCATTTTCGCCCCGCTGCGTGGAGACTCTCCCCTTGACCACCATCGTTTCAGTCCGCCGCCAAGGCAAAGTCGTCATGGGCGGCGACGGCCAGGTATCTCTCGGCAATACCGTGATGAAAGGCAACGCCAAGAAGGTCCGTCGCCTGTACCACGGTGAAGTCCTTGCCGGTTTTGCCGGTGCCACGGCTGACGCCTTTACCCTTTTCGAACGTTTCGAGGGTCAGCTGGAGAAACACCAGGGCCATCTGGTTCGTGCCGCCGTCGAACTCGCCAAGGAATGGCGCACCGATCGCACCCTCAGCCGCCTCGAAGCCATGCTGGCGGTCGCCAACAAAGACGCTTCCCTGATCATCACCGGCAATGGCGATGTGGTGGAGCCCGAGCATGGCCTGATCGCCATGGGCTCCGGTGGTGCCTTTGCCCAGGCTGCCGCCAGCGCGCTGCTGAAAAAAACCGACCTGTCCGCCCGGGAAATCGTCGAAACCGCTCTCGGCATCGCCGGCGACATCTGCGTATTCACCAACCACACCCAGACCATTGAGGAGCAGGACTGCGCCAAAGGCGACGAGTAAGTCTGTTTCGGCCAATCGCCACGACTCATCTTGTTCAAGGTCCGTCAAATATTATGTCCATGACTCCCCGTGAAATCGTCCACGAACTCAATCGCCATATCATCGGCCAGGACGATGCCAAGCGCGCCGTCGCCATTGCCCTGCGCAATCGCTGGCGCCGGATGCAGCTGCCTGAAGAGCTGCGCGTTGAAGTCACCCCGAAAAACATCCTGATGATCGGTCCGACCGGTGTCGGTAAAACCGAGATCGCCCGTCGCCTGGCCAAACTGGCCAACGCGCCGTTCATCAAGGTCGAAGCGACCAAGTTCACCGAAGTCGGCTATGTCGGCCGTGACGTCGAGTCGATCATTCGCGACCTGGCCGATGCCGCGATCAAGCTGCTGCGCGAACAGGAAATCACCAAGGTTCGCCACCGCGCCGAAGACGCCGCCGAAGAGCGCATCCTCGACGCGCTCTTGCCACCGGCCCGCATGGGCTTCAGCAGCGACGATGCCCCGACGACCGATTCCAACACCCGTCAGCTGTTCCGCAAGCGCCTGCGCGAAGGCCAGCTGGACGACAAGGAAATCGAGATCGAAGTCGCCGAAATGTCCGGCGTCGATATCTCCGCGCCACCGGGCATGGAAGAGATGACCAACCAGTTGCAGAGCCTGTTCGCCAACATGGGCAAGGGCAAACGCAAGAGCCGCAAGCTCAAGGTCAAGGAAGCGCTGAAACTGGTGCGCGACGAAGAAGCCAGCCGCCTGGTCAACGACGAAGAGTTGAAGGCCAAGGCGCTGGAAGCGGTCGAGCAGCACGGCATCGTGTTCATCGACGAAATCGACAAGGTCGCCAAGCGCGGCAATGTCGGTGGCGCCGATGTGTCCCGTGAAGGCGTGCAACGCGATCTGCTGCCGCTGATCGAAGGCTGCACCGTGAACACCAAACTGGGCATGGTCAAGACCGACCACATCCTGTTCATCGCTTCCGGCGCGTTCCATTTGAGCAAGCCGAGTGATCTGGTACCGGAACTGCAAGGCCGCCTGCCGATTCGGGTAGAACTCAAAGCGCTGTCGCCACAAGACTTCGAGCGCATTCTCAGCGAGCCGCACGCATCGCTCACCGAGCAATACTGCGCGCTGCTGAAAACCGAAGGCCTGACCATCGAGTTCCAGCCGGACGGTATCAAGCGCCTGGCGGAGATCGCCTGGCAGGTCAACGAGAAAACCGAAAACATCGGTGCCCGTCGCTTGCACACCCTCCTCGAGCGCCTGCTCGAAGAAGTGTCGTTCAGCGCCGGCGACCTGGCCAGCGCCCACGATGACAAGGCGATCCTGATCGACGCCGACTACGTCAACAGCCACCTCGGCGAATTGGCGCAGAACGAAGACCTGTCCCGTTATATCCTGTAAGCCATACTTACAGCGGTGATGGACCTGTGGGAGCGAGCCTGCTCGCGAAAGCGGTCTGACATTCAAAGACTCCGTTGAATGTTATGACGCCTTCGCGAGCAGGCTCGCTCCCACAAAGTCCCACATAAAACGGACACCCTAGTCATGACCCAACTCCCCACCGACATCAAGCTGCACAAAGCCTCGAAAACCCTGACGCTCAAGTACGCGTCCGGCGAGGAATACACCCTGCCCGCCGAGTTCCTGCGCGTGCACTCTCCTTCCGCCGAGGTCCAGGGCCACGGCAAACCCATCCTGCAATTTGGCAAGATCAACGTAGGGCTGTCCAAGATAGAGCCGGCCGGTCAGTACGCACTGAAATTGACCTTCGACGATGGCCACGACAGCGGCCTGTTCACCTGGGAATACCTCTACGAACTGGGGCGACGTTATGACGCACTCTGGGAGGATTATCTGGCTGAGCTCAAAGCCGCCGGAAAAACCCGCGACCCTAACGAATCTGTCGTCAAGCTGATGCTCTAACCCAAGCCTTTTGCTCATTAGAAGGCATTTTCTAATTCCATCTGTTTGAATGCTCCGCTTCGATGCCGGTGATTGGCCTGCTTGCGAAAAAAATTAAACTCGGGTAACCAATGGAGCTGGCAAGTTCCCTGCAGTGCTCTCTGCGAAGAAAAAGCAGCGATGCAGAATTAACGGTCACCCGAGCAGTAGTACCTGGAATTGGTTGTGTGACTGCACAGCGGGACCGGGTACTCGTCTCAGGACAATGGAGCGTCGTAGATGAGTAACAAGAATAACGATGACTTGAAGTATCAGGCCTCGGAAAATACCTTGGGACTGAATCCTGTCGTTGGGCTGCGTGGAAAGGATCTACTGGCTTCTGCTCGAATGGTACTCAGGCAAGCCATCAAACAACCGGTGCACAGCGCCAGGCATGTCGCGCATTTCGGCCTGGAACTCAAGAACGTGTTGTTCGGCAAGTCCGAGCTGCAACCGACCAGCGACGATCGCCGTTTCGCCGATCCGGCCTGGAGCCAGAACCCGCTCTACAAACGTTATTTGCAAACCTACCTGGCGTGGCGCAAGGAACTCCACGACTGGATCGACGACAGCAACCTCTCGGCCAAGGACGTCGCCCGCGGGCACTTCGTGATCAACCTCGTGACCGAAGCCATGGCCCCGACCAATACGGCGGCCAACCCGGCAGCGGTCAAGCGCTTCTTCGAAACCGGCGGCAAGAGCCTGCTCGACGGCCTCTCGCACCTGGCCAAGGACATGGTGCACAACGGCGGCATGCCGAGCCAGGTCAACATGGGTGCGTTCGAAGTCGGCAAGACCCTGGGCGTGACCGAAGGCGCGGTGGTGTTCCGCAACGATGTGCTGGAGCTGATCCAGTACAAACCGATCACCGAGCAGGTTCACGAACGCCCGCTCCTGGTGGTGCCGCCGCAGATCAACAAGTTCTATGTTTTCGACCTGAGCCCGGACAAGAGCCTGGCGCGTTTCTGCCTGCGCAACAACGTGCAGACCTTCATCGTCAGCTGGCGCAACCCGACCAAGGAGCAGCGCGAGTGGGGCCTGTCGACCTACATCGAGGCGCTCAAGGAAGCGGTCGACGTGGTCACCGCCATCACCGGCAGCAAAGACGTGAACATGCTCGGCGCCTGCTCCGGCGGCATCACCTGCACCGCGCTGCTGGGCCACTACGCCGCGATCGGCGAGAACAAGGTCAACGCCCTCACCCTGCTGGTGAGCGTGCTGGATACCACCCTGGACAGCGATGTAGCCCTGTTCGTCGACGAGCAGACCCTCGAGGCCGCCAAGCGCCACTCGTATCAGGCCGGTGTGCTGGAAGGTCGCGACATGGCCAAGGTCTTTGCCTGGATGCGCCCCAATGACCTGATCTGGAACTACTGGGTCAACAACTACCTGCTGGGCAACGAGCCACCGGTTTTCGACATCCTGTTCTGGAACAACGACACCACGCGATTGCCCGCAGCATTCCACGGCGATCTGATCGAAATGTTCAAAAACAATCCATTGATCCGCCCGAATGCACTGGAGGTGTGCGGTACCGCCATCGACCTCAAGCAAGTGACGGCCGATATCTTTTCCCTGGCCGGCACCAACGACCACATCACCCCGTGGAAGTCCTGCTACAAGTCGGCGCAGTTGTTTGGCGGCAATGTCGAATTTGTGCTGTCCAGCAGCGGGCACATCCAGAGCATCCTGAACCCGCCGGGCAACCCGAAATCCCGTTACATGACCAGCACGGAAATGGCGGACAGTGCCGAGCAGTGGCAAGAGAACTCCACCAAGCACACCGATTCCTGGTGGCTGCACTGGCAAGCCTGGCAGGCCCAGCGCTCGGGCGAGCTGAAAAAGGCCCCGGCAAAACTGGGCAACAAGGCTTATCCGGCAGGCGAAGCATCGCCGGGTACTTACGTACATGAGCGGTAACTGACACACCCCGTCTCCCCCTGTGGGAGCGAGCCTGCTCGCGAATGCGGTTGCACATTCAACATCGAGGTCGACTGACCCGACGCTTTCGCGAGCAGGCTCGCTCCCACAAGGGAGTCGGGGATGACTTAATCCACAGGGCTAGAGCATGCCGCAACCGTTCATATTCCGTACCGTCGACCTGGATGGACAGACCCTCCGCACGGCGGTGCGCCCCGGCAAGCCTCACTTGACGCCCTTGCTGATTTTCAACGGCATTGGCGCCAACCTGGAGCTGGTGTTTCCGTTCGTCGCGGCACTGGACCCGGACCTGGAAGTCATCGCATTCGACGTTCCAGGTGTCGGTGGTTCGTCGACGCCCAATCGCCCTTATCGCTTTCCCAGCCTGGCGAAGCTCACGGCACGCATGCTCGACTACCTCGACTACGGGCAGGTCAATGTGATCGGTGTGTCCTGGGGTGGCGCCCTGGCCCAGCAGTTCGCCTATGACTATCCGGAGCGCTGCAAGAAGCTTGTACTGGCGGCGACGGCGGCGGGCGCGGTGATGGTACCGGGCAAACCGAAAGTGCTGTGGATGATGGCCAGCCCCAGACGCTACATCCAGCCTTCGCACGTGATCCGCATCGCACCGATGATCTACGGCGGCTCCTTCCGGCGCGATCCGACGCTCGCTGCCAGCCACGCGGCCAAGGTGCGTTCGGCGGGCAAGCTCGGGTACTACTGGCAGCTGTTCGCCGGTCTCGGCTGGACCAGCATTCACTGGCTGCACAAGATCAACCAGCCGACCCTGGTCCTGGCCGGCGACGACGATCCACTGATCCCGCTGGTCAACATGCGCTTGCTGGCATGGCGGATTCCCAACGCCCAGTTGCACATCATCGATGACGGCCATCTGTTCCTGATTACCCGGGCCGAAGCCGTGGCGCCGATCATCATGAAGTTTCTCGAAGAGGAACGTCAGCGTGCGGTGATGCATCCGCATCCGTCGCCACTGGGCGGTTAATCAGCCCTGTTTTTATTCAAGAAAAGTGGACGGCAGGACGCCGCGCCGCGCAACAACCCGCTACAGCGTCTATGGTGTTCTGGTTCGGTGTTTGTATTTGGCCTGAAGACGAAGGAGTGTTGACTCATGCGCGACAAACCAGCGAGGGATTCATTACCGACTCCCGCCGCGTTCATCAATGCACAGAGTGCGATTACCGGCCTGCGGGGTCGGGATCTGTTTTCAACCCTGCGCAGCGTTGCCGCCCATGGTTTGCGCAACCCGGTGCACAGTGCCCGGCACGCCCTGAAGCTGGGCGGTCAATTGGGCCGAGTGTTGCTGGGCGAAACCCTGCACCCGACCAACCCGCAGGACAGCCGTTTCGCCGACCCGGCATGGAGCCTCAACCCGTTTTATCGTCGCAGCCTGCAGGCCTACCTGAGCTGGCAGAAGCAGGTCAAAAGCTGGATCGACGAAAGCAACATGAGCCCGGACGATCGCGCTCGCGCGCACTTTGCGTTCGCCCTGCTCAACGATGCCGTGGCGCCGTCCAACAGCCTTCTCAATCCGCTGGCGATCAAGGAAATCTTCAACTCCGGCGGTAACAGCCTGGTGCGCGGGATCAGCCATCTGGTGGACGACTTCCTGCACAACGATGGCCTGCCCCGTCAGGTCACCAAGCAGGCCTTCGAGGTCGGCAAGACCGTCGCGACCACTACCGGTGCCGTGGTGTTTCGCAACGAACTGCTGGAGCTGATCCAGTACAAGCCGATGAGCGAAAAGCAGTATTCAAAACCGCTGCTGGTGGTGCCTCCGCAGATCAATAAGTACTACATTTTCGACCTGAGCCCCCACAACAGCTTTGTCCAGTTCGCGCTCAAGAATGGCCTGCAAACCTTCGTGATCAGTTGGCGCAATCCGGATGTGCGCCACCGCGAATGGGGTCTGTCGACCTACGTTGAAGCGGTGGAAGAAGCCATGAATGTCTGCCGGGCGATCACCGGTGCCCGTGAAGTCAATCTGATGGGTGCCTGTGCCGGCGGGCTGACCATTGCCGCGCTGCAAGGTCACCTGCAGGCCAAGCGCCAGCTGCGGCGGGTGTCCAGCGCGACCTACCTGGTGAGCCTGCTCGACAGCCAGCTGGATACGCCGGCGACCCTGTTCGCCGACGAACAGACCCTGGAAGCCGCCAAGCGTCGCTCCTATCAGAAAGGTGTGCTCGACGGCCGGGACATGGCCAAGGTCTTTGCCTGGATGCGCCCCAACGACTTGATCTGGAGTTACTTCGTCAACAACTACCTGCTGGGCAAGGAGCCACCGGCGTTCGACATTCTCTACTGGAACAATGACAACACGCGCCTGCCGGCAGCCCTGCATGGCGACTTGCTGGACTTCTTCAAGCACAACCCGCTGAGCCATCCGGGTGGCCTCGAAGTGTGCGGCACGCCGATCGATTTGCAGAAGGTCACTGTCGACAGCTTCAGCGTGGCGGGCATCAACGACCACATCACCCCGTGGGATGCAGTCTATCGCTCGACGCTGCTGCTGGGGGGAGACCGCCGCTTCGTGCTGTCCAACAGCGGTCACGTGCAGAGCATTCTCAATCCGCCGAGCAACCCCAAGGCCAACTACGTCGAAGGCGCCAAACTGAGCAGCGACCCACGGGCCTGGTACTACGACGCCAAGCAAGTCGACGGCAGTTGGTGGACGCAATGGCTGGGCTGGATTCAGGAACGTTCGGGGGCGCAAAAGGAAACCCTGATGACCCTCGGCAACCAGAACTATCCACCGATGGAGGCGGCGCCCGGTACTTACGTGCGCGTGCGCTGACGTTCAAACGACCCACGGCCGCTCCCGGCCGTGGCATGACCCGAACATTAAGAAGACTGGATGAAAACCCGCGACCGCATCCTCGAATGTGCCCTGCAGTTGTTCAATCAGAAGGGCGAACCTAACGTCTCCACCATGGAAGTTGCCAACGAAATGGGCATCAGCCCGGGCAACCTCTACTACCACTTCCACGGCAAGGAGCCGTTGATACTCGGGCTGTTCGAACGCTTCCAGGCCGAACTGTCTCCCCTGCTCGATCCACCGTCCGACGTCGAACTGGCCCCCGAAGATTATTGGCTGTTCCTGCACCTGATCGTCGAACGCCTGGCCCAATACCGCTTTCTGTTCCAGGACCTGTCGAACCTGGCCGGACGCTTGCCAAAACTGGCCAAGGGTATTCGCAGCTTGCTCAATGGGCTGAAACGCACATTGGCTTCGCTGCTGGCACGATTGAAGGCTCAGGGGCAGTTGGTCAGTGACACCCAGGCCTTGGGCCAACTGGTGGAACAAATCACCCTGACGCTACTGTTCTCTCTGGACTATCAGCGGATTCTCGATCGAGAAGGTGAAGTGAGGCTGGTGGTGTACCAGATCATGATGCTGGTGGCGCCGCATCTGTTGCCGCCGATCAAGGTGGCGACGGAGCGCTTGGCACTTCAATACCTCGAAGAGCACGAATAACCCTGACCACCACAATCTCTGTGGGAGCGAGCCTGCTCGCGAAAGCGGTGTGACAGTCACCATCAATGCTGAATGGCATACCGCATTCGCGAGCAGGCTCGCTCCCACAGTGGATCTATGGCGATGCCAAGCCTATGCACAAACAAAAACGCCCGACCTTGGCAGGCCGGGCGTTTTTTTGGAGCCCTGAAGAATCAGGACTGACTGGTTGGCGTCGATGGAGCTGGCGCGGCAGTCGGGGTCACAGCAGGGGTCGGCGCGGTAGCGGAGTTCGATGCGCTGACCGGAGCGGCCGGGGTTGCCGGTTTGGCGGCTGCCACTGCCGGTTTTGGTGCGGCGGCTTTTGGAGCGGCCGGCTTTTTCACTGCTGGCTTCTTCGCGGCGGCAGGTTTTACTGCAGGTTTCGCGGCTGCGGTTTTTGCTGCTGCAGGCTTGGCAGCAGGTTTCGCTGCCGGTTTAGCCGCGGCTTTTGCTGCTACCGGTTTGGCTGCAGTCTTGGCAGCAGGTTTTGCAGCAGCCGTTTTGGCAGCGGGTTTAGCCGCCGCTTTGGCCAGTGGCTTGGCTGCGGATTTGGCGGCCGGTTTGGCAGCGGGTTTGGCTGCCGCGGTTTTCGCCGCAACAGGCGCAACCTTGGCCCCGGTCAGTTTTTCGATTTGCTTGGTGAGGGTATCGACCTTGCTATGCAGTGCCTTGACCTCATTGCGGCTCGGCACGCCCAGGCGCGAAATGGCGCTGTTCAGACGCTTGTCGAAAGCCCCTTCCAGCTCATCCCACTTGCCCAGCGCTTTGTCTTTCACGCCGCTGATGCGCGACTTGGCCGAAGAGGCAGAGCCCTTGGCGCTGTCCTTGGCAGTGTCGACTTTCTTGCCAATCGCCTTCTCGGCCTTCTCGCCGTCTTTAACCAATGCATCGAAGATTTTGCTGCCGTCAGTGTCGATCTTCGAGTACACGCCTAAACCAGCCAGCCAGATCTTGCGGGAGTAGTCTTCGACTTTCCCGATCCACGAGCTGCCTTCTTTTTCGGTGTTCTTTTTAACAGCCATCCCGTTCTCCTTAAGATTTACGCGCGACGCGTTCGAGCAATGCCGTCAGCTCATCGAGCTTGACAGAGAGTGTCTCCACGTCATGTTTAGACGGAATGCCGATACGATTCAAGGCACTTGCAACGCGCGAGTCAAAAGCCTTCTCGACCTTGTCGAGCTGAACTTCAACCTTGCCCTTGAATGTACTCACTTCGTTCTTGGCTTCATCGATCTCGGCATTGGCCGCTTCGAGCTTCTCGGCAACTACTTTTTTTCCTTTCGTTTCAACAGTTTGACCAGCCTTGATCAACTCTTGAAAGTACTCGCTGCCCTCTTGGCCAACCTTGGCGTAGGCACCCAGGCCTGCCAGCCAGATCTTGCGGGCATACGATTTGACGTCGCCCAGAGCGGTAGTCGAAGCGTCGATTTTTTTCTTCAAAATAACTTTGGCCATGGTGCACCTCACGCGCAGAAGGTTTGAGGAACTGCCCGCGAAAGTGTCGGGCTCCGGCACAAAGTAGGGAGAAAAATTAGAAACGGCACCCTAACAACTGACATAAACCCTGGATTCACCACCACCAAACCTGTGGGAGCGAGCCTGCTCGCGAAGAGGGCGGAAAATCCAACATGGAAGTTGGCTGACACACCGCTTTCGCGAGCAGGCTCGCTCCCACAATGGATTTCGTTCCAATCAGAGATCAGGTCAGACGAGCGCTTTATCCAGCGCCTTTTCGATTTCCGATTTGATCATGCCGCTCATGGCCGACATCATCAGGCCCAACTCCACATCGACTCTGATCGAGTCTTCGCTTACAGACACAGCACCTTTCACACCCGGGCGCGTGAGATTCAGGGTGTCGCCGGACCATTGCGGCGCCAGGCCATACTGGTCGGAGAGTTTCTGCGCCAGCTTGTCCGCCTTCTCGCGCGCCGCTTCCTTACCCAGGCCGTGGGCACGCTCAACACTAATACGGGCCATCGAATGACTCCTGTTCTATGAATACTGATTCGGTGGATCCTGACCGCTGCTGCGGCAAAACGTCCCGAGGTTGACCCATCTTACCTTCAGCCTTGCCAAGACAAAGCATCCCATGGGGATTAGAATGTCGCGCATTCTCTTTTGGTGACAGCGATATGACTGATCAGCGCAAAGGCAACGATGCCGAACCCACCACTCACTTCGGCTTCAAAAACGTTCCGGAAAGCCAGAAAGCGGAAAAAGTCGCTGAAGTTTTCCATTCGGTAGCGGCCAAGTACGACCTGATGAACGACCTCCTGTCGGGCGGCATGCACCGTCTGTGGAAGCGTTTCGCGATCGAACTGTCGGGCGTGCGCACCGGCAACCGCGTGCTGGACATCGCCGGCGGCACCGGCGACCTTACCCGCAAATTCTCGCATCTTGTTGGTCCGACCGGTCAGGTCGTACTGGCCGACATCAACGAATCCATGCTAAAGGTCGGTCGTGACCGCCTGCTGGACCTCGGTGTGGCCGGCAACGTCGAGTTCGTCCAGGCCGACGCGGAAAAGCTGCCATTCCCGGACAACCACTTCGACTGCGTGACCATCGCCTTCGGCCTGCGCAACGTGACGCATAAAGAGGACGCCCTGCGTTCGATGCTGCGTGTACTCAAGCCCGGCGGCCGCCTGCTGGTGCTGGAGTTCTCCAAGCCGACCAACGCGCTGATGTCCAAGGCCTACGACGCCTACTCGTTCGCCTTCATGCCGCTGATGGGCAAGCTGATCACCAATGATTCGGAAAGCTATCGCTACCTGGCCGAATCGATCCGCATGCACCCGAACCAGGAAACCCTGAAGTCGATGATGGTCGAGGCCGGTTTCGACCGCGTGACCTATCACAACATGACCGCAGGCATCGTCGCCTTGCACCGCGGCATCAAACCCTGATGCTGCTCGCCGGCCTGCTCGCCAGCGTTGAACTCGGTCTGAACCGGGTGCTGCGACTCGACAGCACGGCGCTGCCGCGGCTCGCGCATTTGAGCGGCAAAGTGATTGCCGTCGATTGCCGCAGCCCGGCGCTGCAATTGTTCATCCTGCCCAGCGATGAAGGCCTGATGCTCGCCTCCCAGTGGGAAACCGGCGCCGATTGCACCTTGCGTGCACCGGCCTCCAGCCTGCTGAAACTGGCGATGAGCAAGGACAAGACTGCGGTGCTGCATGCACCCGAAGTCGAGCTCGATGGCGACAGCGGTGTGCTGTTGGAACTGGCGGCTATCCTGCAGGACCTCGAACTGGACTGGGAGTATGAACTCTCACGCTGGCTCGGCCCCGTCGCCACACAATTGGTCGGCGGCCACCTGCGCAGCCGCGCCCGCTGGTATCAACAAGGATTTGCCAGCCTCAACCAGAACCTCGCCGAATACCTGGCCGAAGAGTCGCGCACCCTTGTGGGGCAGCGCGAAGCTGAAGCCCGATTCAGTGAACTGGACCGGATCAAACTCGATCTGGAACGACTTGAGGCGCGTTTCGAGCGCCTTTCCCGATCCCTCGACCCAAGCGATAACGCATGAAGCTGCTTGCCGTCCGCCGTCTGTTGCGCATCCAGCGCGTCGTGATCCGCTACCGCCTCGATGACCTGCTGTTCGCCCTGCCGCTGCCCTGGTTTTTGCTGGTGCTGCGTTATGCCTTGCCGTGGCGCTGGTTCCCGCGCAAGACCCTGGACCTGAGCCGTGGCGCCCGATTGCGCCTGGCGCTCCAGGACCTGGGGCCGATATTCATCAAGTTCGGGCAGATTCTGTCCACCCGTCGCGATCTGCTGCCCGAAGACATCGCCGATGAATTGATGATGTTGCAGGACCGGGTGCCGCCGTTCGACTCGCAAGTGTCGGTCAAGCTGATCGAAGAGCAGCTCGGCAAAAAGATCAGCGAGGTGTTCAGCCGCTTCGACGTTGAACCGCTGGCCTCGGCCTCGGTGGCGCAGGTGCATGCCGCGCAACTGAAAACCGGTGAAGAAGTGGTGGTCAAGGTGATCCGCCCGGGCCTCAAACCGGTGATCGCCCAAGATCTGGCGTGGCTGTTCATCCTGGCCCGCGCCGCCGAAAAAGTTTCGGCCGATGCGCGCCTGCTGCACCCGGTGGACGTGGTCAGCGACTATGAAAAAACCATCTATGACGAACTCGACCTGCTGCGTGAGGCGGCCAACGCCAGCCAGCTGAAACGTAACTTCGAGGGTTCGCCGCTACTGTACGTGCCGCAAGTCTACTGGGACTGGTGCCGGCCGAAAGTGCTGGTGATGGAGCGCATCTACGGAATTCAGGTCACCGACCTGGCCACCCTGGCCGACCAGCGAACTGACATGAAAATGCTCGCCGAGCGCGGCGTGGAAATCTTCTTCACCCAGGTGTTCCGCGACAGCTTCTTCCATGCCGACATGCACCCCGGCAACATTTTCGTCAGCACCGTGCAGCCGTGGAGCCCGCAATACATCGCGATCGACTGCGGCATCGTCGGCAGCCTGACCCCGGAAGACCAGGATTATCTGGCCCGCAACCTGTTCGCGTTCTTCAAGCGTGATTACCGTCGTGTCGCGCAATTGCACATCGATTCGGGATGGGTACCGGCGGAAACCAAACTCAACGAATTCGAAGCGGCGATCCGTACGGTGTGCGAACCGATCTTCGAAAAACCGTTAAAAGATATTTCCTTCGGTCAGGTGTTGATGCGCCTGTTCCAGACGGCCCGGCGCTTCAACATGGAAGTGCAGCCGCAGCTTGTTCTTTTGCAGAAAACCCTGTTGAACATCGAAGGCCTCGGCCGCCAGCTGTACCCGGACCTCGACCTGTGGAACACCGCGCAACCGTTCCTCGAGCGCTGGATGCGCGAGCGCGTGAGCCCCAAGGCCTTGTTTGGCAACGTTCAGGGCCAGATCGAGCAGATCCCGCACCTGGCCAACATGACCCGCGACTTGCTCGAACGCCTGTCCCAGCCCCACGCCAGCGACCCGTCGCCACCCTGGCACCGACGCCGCGACGACTGGTTCCTGCGGTTACTCGGCACCGCCCATCTGGCCGGCGGCGCGATCCTGGCAGCAGGCGGGCCGTTGAACGACCTGGCCTACTGGCCGGCGGGCATCATGATGGCCGTCGGCTTGTATCTGGTCGTTCGTCGATAGCATGAATCAGCTGCAAGTTATAAGCTGCAAGCTTCAAGCGGTGCCCGTCGCATTCATGTTTGACTTAGGCCTGTAGATCGCACATTGCACATTACGAAAAACCTAAGCGAACTGGCTTTTACTTGCAGCTTGAAGCTTGAAGCTTGGAGCTACTTCAGGAACTGAAGATGAAAAACTGGCTGGACGAGATCAAGTGGGACGCCGATGGCCTGGTACCGGCAATTGCCCAGGATCACAAGACCGGGCGCGTCCTCATGATGGCCTGGATGAACCGCGAAGCGCTGGAACTGACCGCTGCCGAGAACCGTGCGATCTACTGGTCACGCTCTCGTGGCAAACTGTGGCGCAAGGGCGAAGAGTCCGGCCATGTGCAGACCCTGCACGAGATGCGCCTGGACTGTGACGCTGACGTCATCATTTTGATGGTCGAGCAGATCGGCGACATCGCCTGCCATACCGGCCGTCAGAGCTGCTTCTACCGCGTCTACGAAAACGGCGACTGGACAACCGTCGACCCGGTCCTCAAAGATCCGCATGCCATTTACTCCGCAGGACACAAACATGAGTGACACACTGACCCGTCTGGCCCAGGTGCTGGAAGAGCGCAAAGGCGCCGCCGCCGACAGCTCGTATGTCGCCAGCCTGTACCACAAGGGCTTGAACAAGATTCTGGAAAAAGTCGGCGAAGAGTCGGTCGAAACCATCATTGCCGCCAAGGATGCCGCCGTCAGCGGCGACTGCAGCGATGTGATCTACGAAACCGCCGATTTGTGGTTCCACAGCATGGTCATGCTCGCCCAATTGGGGCAGCATCCACAGGCTGTACTCGATGAACTGGACCGTCGCTTCGGTCTGTCCGGACACGCTGAGAAAGCCTCGCGTCCGTCCGCCTGAATAACTATTAGAGAGGAGCAGCAATATGGGCATTTTTGACTGGAAACACTGGGTCGTCATCCTGGTTGTTGTCGTGCTGGTATTCGGTACCAAAAAGCTGAAAAACCTCGGAACCGACGTTGGCGAATCGATCAAGGGCTTCCGCAAGGCCATGAACGACGACGAAAAACCGGCCGATCCGACCGCGACTCCAGCCCAACCGGTTCCGCCTGTTCAGCCACAAGCCACACAGTCGGTAAACCAGCCGCACACCATCGACGTGCAGGCACAGAAAGTCGAAGAGCCGATCCGCAAAGACGTGTGAGCACTGACTAATGTTTGGTATCAGCTTCTCTGAACTGCTGCTCGTCGGCCTCGTTGCCCTGCTGGTGCTGGGTCCCGAACGCCTGCCGGGCGCTGCGCGCACCGCCGGCCTGTGGGTCGGGCGCCTGAAGCGCAGCTTCAATGCGATCAAACAGGAAGTTGAACGTGAAATCGGTGCCGACGAAATTCGCCGGCAACTGCACAACGAACACATTCTGTCTCTGGAGCAGGAGGCGCGGAAGATTTTCACGCCGACCCAGCAGGAGCCGACTCCGGTCGAGCCTGTGGCGACGCCGACGATTCATGCGCCTGCCGCCACCGAGTCAGCACCGGTTACAGCGAGCGTGGAACCCGCGCCCGTTGTTGCAGCGCCCTCGACTGAACCTGTTGCTCCAGCCGCTGCGCCTGTCGCGCCGGCCCCTCAAGACCCAACATTGCCGCCGCGAGCCCCATGAGCGATCTTCCTGAAAACGACCAGCACATGCCGCTGGTTTCGCACCTCACCGAGTTGCGCACCCGCCTGCTGCGCTGCGTAGCGGCGGTGTTCATCATCTTCGCCGGGTTGTTCGCCTTCACCCAGCAGATTTACACCTTCGTCTCCACGCCTCTGCGCCAGTACCTGCCAGAAGGCGCAACGATGATCGCCACCGACGTGTCGTCGCCGTTCCTGACGCCACTGAAGCTGACGATGATGGTGTCGCTGTTCCTGGCGATCCCGGTGATCCTGCACCAGATCTGGGGTTTTATCGCGCCGGGCTTGTACAAGCATGAGAAACGCATCGCCGTGCCCTTGCTGGTTTCGAGCATCGTGCTGTTCTACGCCGGCATGGCCTTCGCCTATTTCCTGGTGTTCCCGCTGATCTTCAAGTTCTTCGCTGCCGCCACCCCGGCTGGCGTGGAAATGATGACCGACATCACCAGCTACCTCGACTTCGTCATGACGCTGTTCTTCGCTTTCGGCGTGGCGTTCGAAATCCCGGTGGCCGTGGTGCTGCTGGTATGGATCGGCGTGGTCGACGTCAAATACCTGAAGAAAATCCGCCCGTACGTGATCATCGGCTGCTTCGTGGTCGGCATGATCCTGACACCGCCGGACATCTTTTCGCAGACGCTGCTGGCCGTACCAATGTGGCTGTTGTTCGAAATCGGCATCCTGTTTGGCGGCTTGATCAGCAAGCGCGGCGAACATCCGGATGACCAGCCGGCTGACGATCACAACGACCAGCCGCCAGCGACCCAAGCGTGAACCTGCTGCTCCTCGAAGAGGCCGATTTCATTGCGGCTGACCGTGTGGTGCTGCGCGATCGCCGGTTGACCCACATGCAGGAAGTCCATCGCTGTGAAGTCGGCGACAGCATGCGCGTCGGGCGGATCGGCGGGTTGATGGGCTCGGCCGAAGTGCTGCGCCTGGACGCCGCCGAAGCGGAGTTACGCGTCACTCTCGACCAGCCACCACCGGCCAAGCTGCCATTGACCCTGATTCTGGCCCTGCCACGGCCCAAAATGCTGCGTAGGGTGTTTCAGACCGTGGCGGCCATGGGTGTGCCGCGCATCGTGCTGGTGAACAGCTATCGCGTCGAGAAGAGCTTCTGGCAAACCCCGTTCCTGGAACCGGAAGCCATTCGCGAGCAGTTGATCCTCGGCCTCGAGCAGGCCCGGGACAGCGTGTTGCCGGAGGTCATCATCGAAAAGCGCTTCAAGCCTTTCGTCGAAGACCGTCTGCCGGCGATCAGCGAAAGCACCCTAGGCCTGGTTGGTCATCCCGGCAACTACCCGCCCTGCCCCCGCGCGCTGACTGAACCGGTGACCCTGGCCATCGGCCCGGAAGGCGGATGGATTCCTTACGAAATCGATTTGCTCGGCAAGTCCGGCCTGCAACCGGTTCAGCTCGGCGAGCGCATCCTGCGTGTCGAAACCGCCGTTACCGCACTGCTGGCACGCCTCTTCTAACCTCCAGCACTGCCCCCCCTGTGGGAGCGAGCCTGCTCGCGAAAGCGGTGTTTCAGCCACTGACATGTCGGCTGACACTCCCTCTTCGCGAGCAGGCTCGCACCCACAGGTCATCATTCGCACCCGCCCGTCCATCGGGTGCCGCCTACAGAACCCCACCCCCCTGCCGATATACCCCCCATAAAACCAATAGATGGTCCGAGGGAGTTGCAGCATGTACCAATGGCTGGCCGAGAAACTAGGGAATGTAAGCGTCAATCGCAAACTGGGCGTCGGCTTTGGCCTGGTGCTGCTGCTGACACTGCTGATCACCGTCACCGGCTGGACCGGCCTGAGTGATGTGACCAGCCGCGGCGACAAGCTGGGGTTCATTTCCGATATCAACGGATTGACCAAAGATTTGCGCATCGCCCGCCTGGACTACGAAATGCGTCGCGGCGAGCAAGGCCCCGGCATCGTCAACGACTTGCTGGCCAAGATCGACACCAGCCTGCAAGCCGCTCGCCAGATGATCGAGCAGCCCGCCGACGTCGCCATGATCGACCAACAACTGGCCGCCCTCAGCCAGTACAAACAAGCCTTCGGCGCCATGACCCAGGCCGGCGCCAACCGTGAAGACGCCCGCAGCAAACTCGGCGCCACTGCCGACAATGCCGTGGCCAAGGTCGCCGAAGTCGAAAAATCCATGTTGCAGGGCGACAGCGTTGCGCAGTTCAACAGCGTGATCGACCTGAGCAAACTGATCCAGCAAGCACGCTTTCAGGTGCGGGGCTACACCTACAGCGGCAAATCCGAGGCCGAGCAGCCCGCGCTGGATGCCATCGACAACGCCCTGAAATACCTCGAAAGCCTGCCGTCGAAACTGCCGGAACAACACATCGCCAACCTTCAGCAAGCAACTGACTCGCTCAAGGCCTACCGCGCGGCCGTCAGCCAGTACCGGGACTCCCAGGTCGCCGCAGCCGAAGCGCTCAAGCGCATGGCTGCCCAAGGTGAAATCCTCCTCGATGTCAGCAAGAAGCTCACCGCCTCACAAACCCTCGTACGCGATACCGACGTGGCGCACGCCAAGAATATGCTACTACTGGCCACCGTCCTGGCCTTGATTTTCGGTCTGTTCGCCGCCTGGGCCATCACGCGCCAGATCGTGATTCCGCTGAATCAAACCCTCAAGGTGGCGGAACGCATCGCCGCCGGTGATTTGACTCACAACCTGACCTCCAAACGTCAGGACGAATTGGGCCAGCTGCAACGCGCCATCCAGAGCATGACCCAAGGCCTTCGCGAACTGATCGGCGGCATTAGCGACGGTGTCACGCAAATCGCCAGCGCCGCCGAAGAGCTCTCGGCGGTCACTGAACAGACCAGTGCCGGGGTCAACAGCCAGAAGGTCGAGACTGACCAGGTGGCCACCGCCATGAACGAAATGACCGCCACCGTGCAGGAAGTCGCGCGCAACGCCGAGGAAGCCTCCGAAGCCGCCGTCGCCGCCGACCAGCAGGCCCGCGAAGGCGACAAGGTGGTCGGCGAAGCCATCGCCCAGATCGAACGCCTGGCCCTGGAAGTCGGTAACTCCACCGAAGCCATGGGCGAGCTCAAGCGCGAGAGCGACAAGATCGGCAGCGTGCTCGACGTGATCAAGTCCGTGGCCCAGCAAACCAACCTGCTGGCGCTCAACGCCGCCATCGAAGCCGCCCGTGCCGGTGAGGCCGGACGCGGGTTTGCCGTGGTCGCCGACGAAGTCCGCAGCCTGGCTCAACGCACACAGAAGTCCACCGAAGAAATCGAAGAGCTGATCGTCGGCTTGCAAAACGGCACCCAGCAAGTGGCGACCATCATGGACAACAGCCGCAGCCTGACCGATAGCAGCGTCGAACTGACCCGCCGCGCCGGCGGCTCACTGGAGAGCATCACCCGCACAGTGTCGGCGATCCAGGCCATGAACCAACAGATCGCCGCCGCTGCCGAGCAACAAAGCGCCGTGGCCGAGGAGATCAACCGCAGCGTGCTGAATGTGCGCGATGTGTCGGATCAGACATCGGCGGCGAGTGAAGAGACAGCGGCGTCCAGTGTTGAGCTGGCGCGGTTGGGGACGCATTTGCAGATGCTGGTGGGCAAGTTCAGGGTTTGAGGTGAAGCGAGGGCCTCGGTTTGCTTGGGACCGAGGTGATGCCTTCGCGAGCAGGCTCGCTCCCACAGAGTGCGCTAGATCCAATGTGGGGCGAGCCTGCTCGCGAAGGCGATTCGGCAGGCGCCGAGGTTAGAGAACCTGCCGCAAAAACGCCTGCGCCCGCGGGTCCTTCGGTGCATCGAAGAACTCCGCCGGCGAAGCATCTTCGAGCAACTTGCCGTGATCGAAGAACAACACCCGGTCCGCCACTTCCCGGGCAAAGCCCATTTCGTGGGTAACACAGACCATGGTCATGCCTTCCAGGGCCAGGTTTTTCATCACGTCCAACACTTCGCCAACCATTTCCGGGTCCAGCGCCGAGGTCGGTTCGTCGAACAGCATGACCTTCGGCTCCATGGCCAGTGCGCGGGCAATCGCCACGCGCTGTTGCTGGCCGCCGGACAGGCGCGACGGAAACTCGTTGGCCTTCTGCGCAATCCCGACTTTCTCCAGCAGCGCCAGGGCCTTGGCCTCGCGCTCTTTCTTGCCGCGCTTGCGCACGACCTTCTGGGCCAGGCACAGATTCTCCAGCACGGTCATGTGCGGAAACAGGTTGAAATGCTGGAACACCATGCCGACTTCGCGGCGATAGGCGTTCACATCGGTTTTCGGGTCGGCCAGTTGCAGGCCGTCGATGCTCACCGAGCCGGAGTCGAACGCTTCCAGGCCATTGAGGCAGCGCAGGAACGTCGATTTGCCGGAACCGGACGGACCGATCACCACCAACACTTCGCCCTTGGCTACATGGGTGGACACGTTATCCACCGCGCGCACCACCTGGCCACGGGTGTCGAAGACTTTTACCAGATCGCGGACTTCAATCACTTTGCGCGAGCCTCCGCTCAAGCCGGCCGGCGATTTTCGACAGCGGCAGGTTGATCAACAAATACAGTCCGGCAACGCAGAACAGGATTTCGAACGGCGAGAACGACGTGGTGATGACTTCACGACCGCTTTTGAGCAGTTCGGTAATCGCGATCACCGACACCAGCGAGGTGTCTTTCACCAGACTGATGAATTGCCCGGCCAGCGGTGGCAGCACGCGTTTGAACGCTTGCGGCAGGACCACGTGACGCATCGACTGGCCAGCGCTCAAACCCAGGGAGCGCGCGGCTTCGTTCTGGCCACGGGCAATCGACTGCACCCCGGAGCGGATGATTTCCGCTACGTAAGCGCCGGTGAACAGTGACAGCGCGGCAATCCCGGCGAATTCCCGGGACAGGTTCATCACCGTACCGATGAAGAAATAGAAAATGAAGATCTGTACCAGCAGCGGCGTGCCGCGCACCAGTTCGACGTAAATGGTCGAGAGATCGCGCAGCGTCGGGTTGTTCGACAGCCGGCACAGGCCGGTGGCGAGGCCGATCAGCAGACCGAGCACGCCAGACACCACGGACAGCCACAAGGTCGTCCAAAGCCCCCACATCAATGGCCCTGCGGCCCAGTGGCGGGTCACGCCGATCACATCGCCTTCGGCAACTTCATCGCCCTGGGCGACTTGCAGGCTGTTTTCGTCAACGGTCAGGTGTTGCTCGTCACCCGCGTCGTTGCGCAAGGTGATTTCAGCCTTGTCGCCCTTGCGCACCAGTTCGCTGACGGTGGAGATGTCGGCGGCGCGCTGGGACTCTTCGGCGTGGTAGGCGAAGTACTGCGGCACACGGTTCCAGCGCCATTCGTAGGACATCAGCGAGGTGGCGTAATACAGCGCGCCGGCCAGGCCGATCAGCACCAGCACGGTCAATACGTGCCAGGGCCATTGGGCTTTTTTATGCTTCATTTACTCTGCAAATTCCGAATTTTGTGTCGCGAAGGAGGCCGTCTTCGCGAGCAGGCTAGCTCCCACATTGAACCGAGATCAAATGTGGGAGCGAGCCTGCTCGCGAATGGGGCGACTCGGTCTGTCAGACCGAGTGTTACTCCATGTCCTTGAGCCACTCGGTGCTCTTGAACCACTTGTCATGGATGCGATCGTAGGTGCCGTCTTCGTGGATCTGGTGCAGGAAGTTGTTGATGAAGTTGAGGCTGTCGTAGTCACCCTTCTTCAGACCGAAGGCCAGAGGCTCGTAGGTGAACGGCTTGTCGAGGAACACCAGTTTGCCGTTACCCACCTTGTTCAGCGCCACGACGTTGTAAGGCGCGTCGTAGATAAAGGCATCAGCCTTGCCGTTGACCACGTCGAGCACGGCTTCCTGCTCGTTGTCGTAGCCGTGGTACTTGGCTTTGGAGATCAGCTTTTTGGCGACCATTTCGCCGGTGGTGCCGAGCTTGGAGGTGATGCGGTAATCGGCAGTGTTCAGGTCTTTATAGGACTTGATAGTGCCTTCCAGCTCCTTGCGGATCAGCAGCGTCTGGCCGACCACGATGAAGGGGTCGCTGAAGTTCAGGCGCAGGTTGCGCTCCTGGGTCAGGGTCATGCCGCTGCCGATCATGTCGAACTTGTCGGTCAGCAGGGCCGGGATAATGCCGTCGTAACCGGTGGACACCAGTTCCAGCTTGACGCCCATGGCCTTGGTCATGGCCTTGAGGATGTCGACTTCGAAGCCGATGATCTCGCCGCGTTTGTTGGTCATTTCGAACGGCATGTAGGTCGGATCCATGCCGACCTTCAATGTGCCGCGCTTGACCGCGTCATCAATGGCACCGGCCTGCGCCGCGCTGACTGCAACCAATGCCGTGACGCCGACCAGCAGCATCGACAGATACTTCTTCATCTTCAAGTCCCCAAAACCATTGCGTTTGCGGCGCGAAATCGACTGTTTTCCTGTGAAAACCGATAGATACGGACACAAAACGGTCCGGGCGCACCAATTCGGGGACGGATGCTAACGCACTCGCTCGATTGCACAAGGGTTTAGGCGGGATTTGTTGCTCGAACACTGACCGTTGATCGTCAACGCAAAAAAAAGCCCCGCTGATTTAGCGGGGCTTTTCATCATGCCAACTGAGGCTGAACGCTCAGCGGCCTGAGCGGCAGCAGCGGTGCATGGGGATCGGCCTTGACCGACTTGCGCCATGCGCCCAGCCACTCGGCGTGGCCTTCGTTCCAGACCTGATCATGCAGGCGAGCCAATGCCACCGGGTCGCTCAGCAACTGCACACGCTCGTTGTTGGTCAGGCCTTCCGGTCCGACCTTCATAGCGTGGCGTACCCGCTCTACCCGCAACCATTCGATCGGCTCGGCCTCGCGGTGACGAGAAGTCGCCAGCGAACACGCCAAGGCGTTCTGCTGTGGATCGACCACCGAACGTATGAAGCCGTCGTTCAGTGCGTGCCAGCGGTTTTCATGGGTGTACTGGTCGGTCGCCAGCAACGCCTGTGGCGGATTGTATTCCTCGGGGATGAGGAACAGGCTCTCGTCACGGGACTTGAGGCCCAGGCCGACACGACTGGAAATCACCGACACCGGGATCGACAGCATCAACGAACCGACGATCGGCACCAGCCACCACAGGAAGCTCGGGTTCAGCCAAATCACCAGCAAGGCCCAGAAGAAGCCCAGCAAGGTTTGCGGACCGTGGCGCTTGACCGCTTCGCTCCATGGCGTGGAGTCATCGTCACGCTGCGGCGAGTTCCAGGTCGCGGCCCAACCCAGGAACGCGGCGAGGACAAAACGGGTGTGGAAAATCATCCGCACCGGCGCCAATAGCATGGAGAACAGCATCTCCAGCAGCATCGACAGCGTCACCTTGAACTTGCCACCGAACTCTTTCGCGCCCTTGGCCCAGATCAGGATGATGCTCAACAGCTTCGGCAGGAACAGCAGCACGATCGTGGTCGAGAACAGCGCGATTGCCTTGTCCGGGTGCCATTGTGGCCACAGCGGGTAAAGCTGGCGCGGTTCGAGGAAGTACTGCGGCTCCATCAGCGTGTTGACCGCCAGCAGCGCCGTCGACAACACCAGGAAGAAGAACCACAGCGGCGCCGACAGGTAAGACATCACACCGGTCAGGAACACCGCACGGTGCACCGGGTGCATGCCCTTGACCAGGAACAGGCGGAAGTTCATCAGGTTGCCGTGGCACCAGCGACGGTCACGCTTGAGTTCGTCCAGCAGGTTCGGCGGCAGCTCTTCATAGCTGCCCGGCAAGTCGTAGGCAATCCACACGCCCCAACCGGCACGGCGCATCAGCGCGGCTTCTACGAAGTCGTGGGACAGGATCGCACCGGCAAACGCGCCTTTACCGGGCAGCGGCGCCAGGGCGCAGTGCTCGATGAACGGCTTCATGCGAATGATCGCGTTGTGGCCCCAGTAGTGCGATTCGCCCAACTGCCAGAAGTGCAGACCGGCGGTGAACAGTGGACCGTATACCCGGGTGGCGAACTGCTGCATGCGCGCATACAGGGTGTCCATGCCCGACGCACGCGGCGCGGTCTGGATGATCCCGGCATCCGGCGTGGCTTCCATCAGGCGCACCAGGCTGGTCAGGCACTCGCCGCTCATCACGGAGTCGGCGTCGAGTACGACCATGTATTTGTAATCACCCCCCCAACGACGGCAGAAGTCGTCGAGGTTACCGCTTTTACGTTTAACGCGACGACGGCGGCGGCGATAGAAGATCTTGCCGAAGCCCTTGGCTTCGCGGCAGACGTCCAGCCAGGCCTGCTGCTCGGCGACGCAGATATCGGCGTCGTTACTGTCGCTGAGGACGAAGAAGTCGAAACGATCGAGGTCACCCGTGGCCGCGACCGACTCGAACGTCGCGCGCAGACCGGCGAACACCCGCGGCACGTCTTCGTTGCAGATCGGCATCACCAGTGCAGTGCGCGCGTCCTTCGGAATCGGCTCGTTGCCGGCGCTTTTGCCGGAAATGCGGTATTTGTCGTGACCGGTGAGCAACTCGAGGAAGCCCATCAGCGCAGTCCAGAAACCGGCCGAAACCCAGCAGAAAAGAATCCCGAACAGGATCAGGATGCTGGTCTGCAACGCATACGGCAGCACTTGCGTGGCGGTTTGCAGGAACGGTTGGTGCAGCACTTCTTCGAGGTCGACGAACGACCAGCCCTGGTACGGCATGATGCCTTTCATGTACCAGCCGGCGACGATGGTCTGGCCGAGCATCAGCACCAGAAGAATGTAACGGCGGATCGAACCGACGGTGCGCCAGCGTGCCGCCGGGAGCACGTTCTCGTCTTTCGGCGGCTTGGGCGGATTGGTGCGACCGGTGAGGCGCCGCCAGCCGCGCACCAGAATGTTGGTACGCCATGGCTCCGGCACAACCTTGGTCCGGCGAATCGGTGGGGTTGCCTTGAGGCAGACCCGACCGCTGGCGTCGAGCGCCAGCATTTCGGCGTCTTGCAATTCTTCGGCGGTGCTGAGCGTCAGGCGCTTGCCCACCGAAGCCTGGGCGGCCTCAGTCGGCGCGTCGAACGTCGAAGACGACAGACGCTCATGCAGTTCACTGAAGGACCTGCAGCCCGCGAGTTCCGCGCGCTGCTGGTCGGTCATCGGCAGATGCGCCAGATACTCGGAAAGCGTCTCTGGCTGTACTTGAGAATTACTCATCGGCAGGCAACTGATAGCTCCAGGTCTCGGTCAGGACTTCTTCAGTCGGTGCCGATTCCGGTGTGGCTGGGGCCGCGTCGGCAGCAGCAGGCTGCTTGGCGTCATTGTTGTTCGCCTTGTCCTTGGCAGCTGCGACTGGCTTGGCTTCGGCCTGCTTGGCTTCGGCGGCCTTCGCTTCCTTCTCCGCTTTCTCCGCTTGCTTGGCAGCCACCTTGTCGGCCTTGGCAACGGAAGAGTTGGACGCAGGAATCGAAGTCTTGGCCAGATCGGCAGGCACGATGTTCTGCACCAGTGCAGCACGCATTTCGGTGGACTTGCTCGGGTCCTTGATCTTCATGCGCAGGGTCAGGCGCCAGCCCTTGGTTTCAGGGTTGTAGCGCACGCTGTTCTCGACCAGTTCGGCGTTTTCGCCGACGCTGACCTGGCTGCGCACATCGGTGTCCGGTGCCAATGCCGCCAGGGACGGACCTTCGAAGTCCACCAGATAAGCAACGCTACCGTCCGGCTGACGAATCAGGTTGGACTGTTTGACGTCACCGGTGGATTTCAGCGTCTGACTGACCCAGGCACTGTCTGGTGCGTGCAACGCCGCTTCGTCCATGGTCCAGTGCATGCGATAGGCGAAGTCCAGCGGCTGGCCTGGTTCCGGCATCTTTTCCGGGCTCCAGAAAGCCACGATATTGTCGTTGGTTTCGTCGGCGGTCGGAATCTCGACCAGATCGACGGTGCCCTTGCCCCAGTCGCCTTTCGGTTCGATCCAGGCGCTTGGGCGCTTGTCGTAGCGGTCGTCGAGGTCTTCGTAGTGGCTGAAGTCACGGCCACGTTGCAGCAAGCCGAAGCCGCGCGGGTTCTCGACCGAGAAATTGCTCACCGCCAGGTGTTTCGGGTTGTTCAGCGGACGCCAGATCCACTCGCCGTTGCCGGCATGGATCGCCAGGCCGCTCGAATCGTGCAGTTCGCGACGATAGTTGAGGATTTTCGACGGCTGGTTGGCGCCGAACAGGAACATGCTGGTCAGTGGAGCGATACCCAGTTTGCCGACCTTGTCGCGCAGGAACATCTGCGCCTTGACGTCGACAATGGTGTCGCTGCCCGGACGCAGGGTCAGACGATAAGCACCGGTCGCCCGTGGCGAATCCAGCAGCGCGAAGATCACCAGGTGCTTGTCGCCCGGCTTCGGCTGCTCGATCCAGAACTCGCGAAAACGCGGGAATTCTTCACCGGACGGCAACGCGGTATCGATCGCCATGCCGCGAGCGGACAAGCCGTAGACGTGCCCCTTGCCAACAACGCGGAAGTAACTCGCGCCGAGCATGGTCATGATTTCGTCTTGCTTGTCGGCCTTGTTGACCGGGTACAGCACGCGGAAACCGGCGTAGCCCAGTTGTTCCGTGGCCTTGGGGTCGAACTTGACGTCGCCGAAATCGAAACGACTTGGATCGTATTTGATCTCTTCGACGGTGTTCGCGGTGATTTCGTTGATTTTCACCGGCGTATCGAAGTGCATGCCCTGGTGATAAAAGGACAGCTTGAATGGGGTCTTCTGGTCCGCCCATTCGGCTTTTTCCGTCAGAAAACGAATTTTCTGATAATCGGCGAACTTCATTTCGCGGAATTCGGTCGGCAGGTTACTGCGCGGCGCTTCGTATTTCTGAGCAGCCAGCTCTTTTGCCTTGGCCGACACATCATCCAGATTGAATGCCCAAAGCTGGCCCGCGCTGAGCAGGCAGAGCATTGCCGAGCCCGCTACCAGAGCGCTACGTAACCGTTTGGCAGACAATTTTGGTGCGTTACAGGGACTAACAATCACGAGCAACCCTCGCCGAAAACAGATCAAAAAACCAACGGCCAGTTAAAGGGTCTGTACGGTATCCGGTGTGAAAAACCCGGCCTTGCAGACCACTCTTGCCAAGTTGGCGAGCATTGTTCCGACTCCGATGGGGCGAAATGATTCCCCAAACGGTTCAGGACAAGTCTCTACCTAAGTCAAAATGGACCAACGAACGCTGATCCCCGTAGCGCGCGATTATCTAGTAGGCCGCGTTACAACGCATCAGGGGTAACAAAGTATTTATCGGGAAAAACGCCTGTTTTCAGTCGAAAAGCGCTTAAAAAGATGTTTCAAGCGCTTTCAGGTCTGTAACAGGAAGGTTACCGGGCCATCATTGACCAGGTGCACCTGCATATCCGCGCCGAATCTACCTGATGCCACAGTGCCATGCACCTGTTTCGCTTTAACTAATAGATAGTCGAAAAGCTCCTCACCCAGGGCCGGGGGGGCCGCGGTCGAAAAACTCGGGCGCAACCCGTTCTTGGTGTCGGCGGCCAGGGTGAATTGCGAGACCAGCAACAACCCGCCGCCCACATCCGACAGGGACAGATTCATCTTGCCCTCAGCGTCGCTGAACACCCGATAGTTAAGCAGCTTATTGAGAAGTTTGTCGGCGCTGGCCCGAGTGTCCTCGGGCTCGACGGCCACCAGCACCAGCAAGCCCTGGTCGACCGCACCCACCACCTCCCCCGCCACCTCGACTCGCGCGCCACGCACGCGTTGCAGCAACCCCTTCATGCTTCGTCGGGAGCCAGATCGAGCAAACGTCGCGCCATCCGATCGGCAGCACGCACCAATGCGTCGGTAATCCCGGGTTCAGCGGCGGCATGGCCAGCGTCACGGATGATTTGCAGTTCGCTGTTCGGCCAGGCCTGGTGCAGCTCCCAGGCGTTATCCAGCGGGCAAATCACGTCATAGCGACCATGGATGATCACGCCGGGCAAATGGGCGATTTTGTCCATGTCGCGAATCAACTGATTGGCCTCAAGGAACGCATTGTTGGTGAAGTAGTGGCATTCGATGCGAGCAATGGACAGCGCGCGCTGGGGCTCGGAAAAACGATCGACCACCAGCGGGTTCGGACGCAGGGTCGCGGTCCGGCCTTCCCACGTGGACCAGGCCTTGGCCGCGTGCATCTGGGCGATCTGATCGTTGCCGGTCAGGCGTTTGTGGAAGGCGGTGAGCAGATCGCCACGTTCGTCCAACGGGATCGGGGCGATGTAGTCCTGCCAGTAATCCGGGAACAAGCGGCTGGCGCCAGCCTGATAGAACCACTCGATTTCCTGCGGACGGCAGAGAAAAATGCCGCGCAGGATCAGGCCGTGTACACGCTCCGGGTGGGTTTGCGCGTAGGCCAGCGCCAGGGTCGATCCCCAGGAACCGCCGAACAGCACCCACTTGTCGATGCCCAAGTGCTCGCGGATTCGCTCAAGGTCGGCGACCAGATCCCAGGTGGTGTTGTTTTCCAGACTGGCGTGGGGCGTGGAACGCCCGCAACCCCGCTGGTCGAAAGTCACGATACGGTACAGGTTGGGATCGAAGTAGCAGCGGCTCGCCGCATCGCACCCGGCGCCGGGGCCGCCGTGTATGAAAACCACCGGCAATCCTTCCGGTGAACCGCTTTCGTCGACATACAGCGTGTGAGTCTCGTCGACGGCCAGATCGTGCCGGGCGTGAGGTTTGATCTGCGGGTACAAAGTCTGCATTGCGCGCTCCGTAAGGGGTCGAGGTCATCCCTGGGGGGACTTCTATTATTCTGCCGTCCGGCATCATAAACCCGAATTACGCCAATGAGCATGCCCTTGCGGAGTCAGAGTTTTGCCGCCAGAAAATCAATCAATGTTTGATACAGCGCATCGACCTCGGCCGCCTGCCCTCGCGCCCGTAAACAGCCATGAACCAGTCCATTGCCGTAGTACAGCGTCGTGGGCACGCCGGCGGCGTTAAGTCGTTCGGCATACTGCACGCCGTCATCGCGCAGCGGGTCGAATTGCGCCACCGCGATCCAGGCCGGTGGTAACCCGCTCACATCCCCGGCCAGCAACGGCATCGCGTAAGCGCCCGGCTTTGGCGTGCCACGCAGATACAACGCCTGATAACAATCCAGGTCGCTGCTGCCGAGCAACGGGGCGTCAGCGCATTCGCTGCGTGACGGTAACCGGTGATCACCACCGAGTCCCGGATAAATCAGGACTTGCGCGCATGGCACCGGCTCGCCGGCATCGCGTAGCGCCAGGCACAACGCAGCAGCAAGATTGCCGCCGGCGCTGTCCCCGGCCACCAACGTACGCTCTGGGTCCAGCCGAAACGGCCCGGTACGCAACGCCCGCCAGACGGCCAGGCAGTCATCGAAGGCGGCCGGAAACGGATGCTCCGGCGCCAGACGGTAATCGACGGCAATCACCAACACACCCAGTGTCGAGGCCAGCTCGGCGCAGATGAAATCGTGGGAGTCAAGATCCCCCACCACCCACCCGCCGCCGTGTAAGTAAACGACGCAGGGCACACCGCCAGCAGAGGGTGAATCCGGGGGTTGATACGAGCGAACGCAGACACCCGCCAACTCGAAATCGACCACGTACAGCCCGGCCGGACGGGGTGGCGTGAACGCCCGGCACATCTCGCTGTAGGCCTGGCGCAATCCTTCCAGACTGGTTTCGGTGCTGTTGAAACTGACGGTTTTCTTGACGAAAGCCTGCATCTGTTCAGAAAGCAAGTAAGGAGCCATGAGCCTGTTGCCCGTTCAGGGAAAATATAGGGGGCCTGCCCCCTGTGGGAGCGAGCAGGCTCGCGAAGGCGGTGTGTCAGACAACATCAATCCTGGCTGGCACACTCTTTCGCGAGCAGGCTCGCTCCCACAGGTTTCGCGGTTGCCGTCAGTTTTTCAAACTGGCCTGAACCGTGGCCACGCCGTCCTTGCCATCAAAACTGCTGACACCCGCCAGCCAGCGTTGCAAATCCTGCGGGTGCTCACGCAACCATTTTTTTGCGACGTCCTGGGGTGTCTGACGCTCCATGATCGGCACCATCAACTGGCTTTCCTGGGCGGCGGTGAAGGTCAGGTTTTCCAGCAAGCGATAGACATTCGGGCAACGTTCGGCGTAGTCGGGGGCGGTTACGGTAGAAACGGTCGCCGCGCCTTCGTTCGGCCCGTAGACGTCTTCACTGCCGGTCAGGTACGCGATGCTCATGTTGATGTTCATCGGGTGCGGGGTCCAGCCGACAAACACCACGAACTCCTTGCGGTTCACGGCCCGTTGCACCGCGGCGAGCATGCCGGCCTCACCGGATTCGATCAGCTTGAAGTCCTTGAGACCGAAGTGATTGGTCTCGATCATGGTTTTGATCGTGGTGTTGGCGCCGCTGCCCGGTTCGATGCCGTAGATCTTGCCGCCGAGCTGATCCTTGAACTTTGCGATATCGGCGAAGGTTTTCAGGCCGGCGGCCGCCACGTAGTCAGGGACCGCGAGGGTCGCCTGGGCATCAGCCAGGCTTGGCCGGTCCATGACCTTGACCTGATTGGCGGCCAGGAACGGCGCGATGTTCTTGTCCATCGCCGGTTTCCAGTAACCGAGGAAGATGTCCAGGCGCTTGTCGCGGATACCGGCAAAGATGATTTGCTGCACGGCGCTGGTTTGCTTGCTTTCATAACCGAGGCCATTGAGCAGCACGTCGGCCATGCCGCTGGTGGCGATCACGTCGGTCCAGTTGACCACGCCCATGCGCACGGCCTTGCAGGAAGGGTCGTCAGCGGCCAGGACGCTGGCGCTCAGAAAAGCAGTGCCGCAGAGGATTGAGAGACAGCGGGTGAACAGACCTTTGATGCTTGTCATGGGGAGCATTCTCGTGCGGCAGCGGATTATTGTCGGGCCGGTGTCTTTGTGCACCGTGCCGGAAACATTACGCAGCAGACGAGCGGTAAAAGCGACCTGTGGCGACCGTGTTTTGCACGGTGGCGACTGTCAGCACGCACGAATCTGTGGCGAGACAAAATACCTGTGGGAGCGAGCCTGCTCGCGAAGGCGGAATATCAGCCAACTGAGATGTTGACCGAAATACAGCTTTCGCGAGCAGGCTCGCTCCCACAGGGTTATTCGCCCGGCTTTAACGGTTGTAGTGCTTTTTGCCCCAGGCCAACAAGCCTTGCAGCAACTCTTTGAGCACCACCCGCGTCGGCTCCGCCAGATCCGCGCGATAACGGAACGGCTCGAACTCTTCCATATACGTGCACTGGCCCAACTCCAGTTGCACCGCATGAATGTTTTCCGCTGGATTGCCGTAATGGCGGGTGATGTGGCCGCCCTTGAAGCGCCCGTTCAGCACATGGCTGTAGTCCGGGTGCCCGGCGCAGATCGCTTCCAGCTGCGAAGCCAACTGCGGATCGCAACTGGCACCGTTGAAGGTGCCGAGGTTGAAATCCGGCAGTTTGCCGTCGAACAGGTGCGGGATCAGCGAGCGGATCGAGTGCGCGTCGAACAGCAGCGCATAGCCGAACTCGGCTTTGAGACGCGCCAGTTCCTGCTGCAAGGTGCTGTGGTATGGCGTCCAGATCTGCTCCAGATAAGTCGCGCGCTCGGCTTTCGAAGGTTCCAGACCTTCGCGAAACAGCGGTACGCCGTCAAACAGTGTCGCCGGGTACAGACCGGTGGTGGCGCCCACGTACAACGGCTTGTCGTCGGATGGCCGGTTCAGGTCGATGACAAACCGCGAATACTCCGCGGCCAAGGTGCTGGCGCCCAGTTCAGCGGCGAAGTCGTACAGCTGCGGGATGTGCCAGTCGGTGTCCGGCAGGCTTTTCGCCTGGGGAATCAACCCGGCTTCGACCGCCGGGGTCAGACGCACACCGGCGTGAGGCATGCTGATCAGCAGCGGCACGCGGCCTTGTTTGAAGTTCAGAACCTTATCCACAACTGCTCTCCTACACGCTCGTTTCGACGCCGTGACGCACGACGCGTTTTTCCAGATCGCCGCCCAGCCAGTACGACAGGTCGGCTGGACGATCGATTTGCCAGGCGACGAAATCCGCCACCTTGCCGGCCTCGATCGAACCGTGGGTGTCGGCCATGCCCAATGCCGTAGCCGCATGGATCGTCGCGCCTGCGAGGGCTTCTTCCGGGGTCATGCGGAAACAGGTGCAAGCCATGTTCAGCATCAAGCGCAACGACAGCGCTGGCGAGGTACCGGGATTGAGGTCGCTGGCAATGGCGATTTTCACGCCGTGCTTGCGCAGGGCGTCCATCGGCGGCAATTGGGTTTCGCGCAGGAAATAGAAGGCGCCAGGCAGCAACACTGCCACGGTGCCAGACGCGGCCATGGCGATGGCGTCTTCTTCCGTCATGAATTCCAGATGATCAGCGGACAGTGCGTGATAACGCGCCGCCAGGCTGGAACCGTGCAAGGACGACAACTGCTCGGCGTGCAGCTTCACCGGCAAGCCCAGTTTCTGTGCGGTGATAAACACGCGCTCGACCTGCGCTGGCGAAAACGCCAGATACTCGCAGAACGCGTCGACCGCATCCACCAGCCCTTCGGCAGCCAGGGCCGGGAGCATTTCAGAGCAGATGTGTTCGATGTAGTCGTCGGCGCGATCGACATACTCTGGCGGCAAGGCGTGAGCGGCCAGGCAGGTACTGCGCACGCTGATCGGCAGTTCGGCACCGAGACGACGGGCGACTCGAAGCATCTTGCGTTCGTTGGCCAGGTCCAGGCCGTAGCCGGATTTGATTTCGACGCTGGTGACGCCGTCACGCATCAGGCTTTTCAGGCGCTTGGCGGCGCTGGCGAACAATTCGTCTTCGCTCGCCGCACGGGTGGCGCGTACGGTGCTGGCGATGCCGCCGCCGCTTGCGGCGATTTGCGCGTAGCTGACGCCTTGCAGGCGCTGCTCGAATTCACCGCTGCGGTTACCGCCAAACACCGTGTGGGTATGGCAGTCGATCAGGCCCGGTGTGACCCAGGCCCCTTTCAAATCATTGACCGCCGGGTATTCGCCGGACGGCAGTTCACTGCGCGGGCCGACCCACTCGATGTGCGCACCGGACGTCACGATGGCCGCATCCTCGATGATCGAGTAGACGCCTTGCGCCATGGTTGCGACGTGGCAGTGTTGCCAGAGGGTTTTCATCCCTTAGTCTCCACAAATTTATAGATCGATTCGCGAGCAGGCTCGCTCCCACAGTGGAATGCGTACTCCCTGTGGGAGCGAGCCCGCTCGCGAAGAGGCCCTTACAGGCTCGGCAGCAACTTCGCCGTGACCAGCTCATTCAGGCAACGCGACGCCAACAACTCAGTCGCTGCATTGATGTCCGGCGCGAAGAAACGGTCCTTTTCATAGAACGGCACTTCCTTACGCAGAATCGCCCGAGCCTTTTCCAGTTTCGGCGAGGTCTTCAGACCGTTGCGCAGATCCAGACCCTGGGCCGCCGCCAGCCATTCCACAGCCAGAATGCCACGGGTGTTTTCAGCCATTTCCCACAGGCGCTTGCCGGCAGCCGGGGCCATGGACACGTGGTCTTCCTGGTTGGCGGACGTCGGCAGACTGTCTACCGAATGCGGATGAGACAGCGCCTTGTTTTCGCTGGCCAGAGCGGCCGCGGTCACCTGGGCGATCATGAAACCGGAGTTCACGCCGCCATTGGCCACCAGGAACGGCGGCAGTTGCGACATGTGTTTGTCCATCATCAGCGAGATGCGGCGTTCGCTCAGGGAGCCGATTTCAGCGATGGCCAGCGCCATGTTGTCAGCGGCCATGGCCACTGGTTCGGCGTGGAAGTTGCCGCCGGAAATCACGTCACCTTCAGCGGCGAACACCAGCGGGTTGTCGGAGACCGCGTTGGCTTCGACAGCCAGCACTTCGGCGGCCTGACGGAACTGGGTCAAGCAGGCGCCCATGACTTGCGGCTGGCAACGCAGGGAGTACGGGTCCTGGACCTTTTCGCAGTTCTCGTGAGAATCAGAGACTTCACTGCGCTCGCCCAGCAGATCGCGGTAAGCGGCGGCAGCATCAATCTGGCCTTTCTGGCCACGGGCGGCGTGGATGCGTGCGTCGAATGGCGAACGCGAACCGAGTACCGCTTCGACCGACAGACCACCCAGGGCCAGGGCACCGGCGAACAGGTCCTCACCTTCGAACAGACCGCGCAGGGCAAACGCAGTGGACACCTGGGTGCCGTTGAGCAGCGCCAGGCCTTCCTTCGCAGCCAGGGTCAAGGGTTTCAGGCCAGCGATTTTCAGTGCTTCGGTGGCTTCCATCCACTCGCCCTTGTAGCGAGCCTTGCCTTCACCCAGCAGCACCAGCGACATGTGCGCCAGCGGCGCCAGGTCACCGGAGGCACCGACCGAACCTTTAAGCGGAATGTGCGGGTAAACCTCGGCGTTGATCAAAGCGATCAGCGCATCGATCACGACGCGGCGAATACCCGAGAAGCCACGGCTCAAGCTGTTGACCTTGAGCACCATGACCAAACGCACCAATGCGTCGCTGATCGGCTCGCCGACACCGGCGGCGTGGGACAGCACCAGCGAGCGCTGCAGGTTTTCCAGGTCTTCGCTGGCGATGCGAGTCGACGCCAGCAGGCCGAAACCGGTGTTGATGCCGTAAGCGGTACGGTTTTCGGCGAGGATCTGTTCCACGCAGGCGACGCTGGCTTCGATCTGGGCCGAAGCGCTTTGGTCGAGGGTCAGTTTCACCGGCTGCTGATAAACATCACGCAGTTGGGCAAGGGTCAGTTGGCCGGGAATCAAATTAAGCGCAGTCACATTCATTCTCCTTTTGAGAGTTTTCTTCTTTTTTCAAGAAGAGTACTACCAGACGCTCCGGAGATATCCGTTGTCCGTCGCTTCCCCCTTTTGTGAGAGGGCTGGCGCCTTGGCACGCTGGTTTTGTTTAAAAATCAGTTCAAATTCGGCAAGGCTTTTTGCAGCAAGGCCGGGTCTTTCAAAACGCCGGCGGCGGCGGCGATGTCCGGTGCCAGCCAGCGATCCTGATCGTAGGCAGGCACGCGCTCACGTAGCAGGCGCCACGCCGCATCGGTGCCTGCACCAAAACGTTGTTCCTTGAGGAACTCGAAAGCCTGGGCCGCCAGCAGGTACTCGATGGCGAGGATCTGCGTGCAATTTTCCAGGGCGCGATGCAGCTTCAACGCGGCGTTGGTGCCCATGCTCAGGTGGTCTTCCTGCAAGCCCGAAGTCACGTAGTTATCGAGCACTGCCGGTTGCGCCAGCTGACGGTTCTCCGCGCACAGCGAAGCGGCGACGTATTGCACGATCATCATCCCGGAGTTCACCCCCGGGTTGGCCACCAGGAACGCCGGCAGACCGCTGACGTGCGGGTTGATCAAACGGTCCAGGCGTCGTTCGGCGATGGAGCCGATTTCCGCCATGGCAATGGCCAGCAAATCCGCTGCCAGCGCCACCGATTGACCGTGCGGGTTCGCCTGGGACATGACGCGGAAGTTGTCCGGCGTCCCCAGCAGCAGCGGGTTATCGGTGCAGCCGTTGAGTTCGGTTTCGACTTGTTTGATAGCGTGTTCGAGCTGATCGCGAGCGGCGCCATGCACCTGCGGGATCGAGCGGATGCTCAGCGCATCCTGAGTACGAATGCCTTTGCTCTGGGCAATCACTTCACTGCCATCGAGCAGTGCGCGCAGATTGATCCCGACCTGTTGCATGCCTGGATGCGGCTTGAGCGCGATGATCTCGGCATCGAACGCATCGATCTGCCCACGCTGGGCCTCGAAGCTCATGGCACTGATCACGTCGGCCCACTGCAACAGACGCGTGGCGTCGGCAATCGCCAGACAGCTGAGACCGCTCATGCACGGCGTACCGTTGACCAGGCACAGACCGTCCTTGGCGCCGAGTTGAACCGGTTGCAGGCCTTCTTCGACCAGCGCCTGTTGTGCGGACACGATTTGCCCGCGATAGCTGACGTTACCGACACCCAGCAAAGTGATGCTGATATGGGCCATGTGGGTCAGGTAACCGACCGAACCCTGGGAGGGCACTTGCGGGGTGATGCCGCGGTTGAGCAGCGCCAGCAGGGCTTCGACCACCCGGCGATGCACGCCGGATTTGCCCTGGGTGAAATTGAGGATAGCCGCACACATGATTGCGCGGGTCTGCTCGTCGGCCAACGGAGCGCCAACGCCACAGGCGTGACTGAGCAGAGTGTTGCGCGACAGTTGGCTGAGTTGTTCGTCCTTCAGCGAGACATTGCACAAGGCACCCAGGCCGGTGTTGACGCCATAGGCGCGTTCGCCGCTGGTGACGATGCGCTGGACGATTGCCTGGGCATTCTCGATCCGTGCCCAGGCCTGCGCCGACAGCTCAAGCTGTGCGCCATGGCGGGCGACCGCGACCACATCCTGCCAACGCAACGGGGCATCGGCGATAACGATTTTTTCAGCCTGGGACATTATTAACCTCATGCGTACAACCTGAATATTGATGCAGCTCTGCCGCCGCCTTCGCGAGCAGGCTCGCTCCCACAGGGGTATGCATTCCAATGTGGGAGCGAGCCTGCTCGCGAAGAGGTCAGCACAGTCACTGCAAATCTCTTAAACCACCGCCGCCCGCCGCTGTACGAACCGGTCGACATATTCATCCGCCGGCGAATGCAGGATCTCTTTCGGGGTGCCTACCTGAATCAGGCGGCCGTCCTTGAGGATCGCGATGCGGTTGCCGATGCGCACGGCCTCGTCGAGGTCGTGGGTGATGAAAACGATGGTCTTGTGCAGGGTCTTTTGCAGTTCCAGCAACTGGTCCTGCATCTCGGCGCGGATCAGCGGGTCGAGGGCACTGAAGGCTTCGTCCATCAGGATGATGTCAGTATCCGCCGCCAAGGCGCGGGCCAGGCCCACGCGCTGACGCATGCCGCCCGAAAGCTGGTGCGGGTATTTGTTTTCGTAGCCCTTGAGGCCCACGGTGTTGATCCAGTGCAGCGCGCGCTCGGTGCACATCTGCTTGCTCTCGCCACGCACTTTCAAGCCGTAGGCGACGTTATCCACCACGGTTTTGTGGGGCAGCAGGCCGAAGCTCTGGAACACCATGCTGATCTTGCGCCGACGAAATTCGCGCAGGGCTTCCATGTCGTATTGCAGGATGTCCACGCCGTCCACCAGGATCGCGCCGCTGGTCGGGTCGATCAGGCGATTGAAGTGGCGCACCAGGGTCGACTTGCCGGAACCCGACAGGCCCATGATCACGAAGATCTCGCCACTACCGATGCTCAATGACAGGTCGTTCACGCCGACAACGCAGCCGGTTTCGGCCAGCACCTGGTCCTTGGTCTTGCCCTGGCCGACCATGGCCAGTGCATCCTGGGCACGGTTGCCGAAAATCTTGAAGACGTTTTTGACTTCGATCTTGCTGATGTCTTCGTTGCTGTTCATTTGCTCACCTCATGCCGTGCGCGACCGTACGCCTGTGTAATGCGGTCGATCACCACTGCCAGAATCACGATCGCCAGACCGGCCTCCAGGCCACGTCCGACGTTGAGGGTCTGAATCCCCACCAACACGTCTTCACCCAGGCCACGGGCACCGATCATCGAGGCGATCACCACCATCGACAGGGCCATCATGGTGGTCTGGTTGATCCCGGCCATGATGCTCGGCAGGGCCAGCGGGAGTTGCACGCCGAACAGTTGCTGCCAGCGGTTGGCACCGAAGGCGTTGATCGCTTCCATCACTTCACCGTCGACCTGGCGAATGCCCAGATCGGTCAGGCGGATCAGCGGTGGCGCGGCGTAGATCACGGTGGCGAAAATCGCCGGGACCTTGCCCAGGCCGAACAGCATCAGCACCGGGATCAGGTACACGAAGCTCGGCATGGTCTGCATGATGTCCAGCAGCGGCATCAGCACCGAACGCAGGCGATTGCTGCGCGCCGAGAGAATGCCCAGCGGAATGCCGATGAGCACCGAGATGACCGTTGCCACCATCATCAGCGCCAGGGTTTGCATCAGCTTGTCCCAGAGGCCGACCGCGCCCACCAGGAACAGCAAACCGACGATGACCGCTGTGGTCACCACTTTGCGCGTCGCGTGCCAGGCCACACCGGCAACGATCGCCAGCATCAGCCACCAGGGCGCCGCGCGTAGCAGCCCTTCAAGATTGACGATGGCCCACAACAGGGTGTCGGAGATGCTGCGGAACACATCGCCGTAGTTGGTGACCAGCGAATCGACCCAACCGTTGACCCAGTCGGCGATGGAAAAAGTAAAGCTTTCGGGAAACATAAGAGACTCTCAATCAAGGGGTTGCGATCAAGCATCCGACTGCCGTCGCCGGCAGTCGGTGAGGCTCAACCTACAAGGCCGCGTCGATCTTTTTGGCTGCGTCTTCGCTCACCCATGCGTGCCAGACTTCAGGATGTTCCTTCAGGAAGATCTTGGCCAGTTTTGGCGACTCGATACGCTCTTTGCTCATGCGACCCAGGTTCTGGTTCAGCAGGTCGATTGGAACGTTGACCTTTTCCAGCACGGCCACCAGTTCCGGCGCTTGCTCATGGAAAGTCTTGGACAGGCCGACCTTGATGGTCACGGTCTTGTTCACGCCGGGTTTCTCTTCGAGCTTCACGACGTCGACCTGGCCCATCAGCGGCGTTGGCGACCAGTAGTAGAACAGGATCGGCTCGCCACGCTTGTAGCTCGACAGCACGGCGGCATCCAGCGCCGGGCCGGTGCCTGGGCGGAAGTTGGTGTAGGAGCTTTCCAGACCGTAGCTTTTCAGCATTTCGCTGTTGTCGAGCTCACAGGTCCAACCGGCCGGGCAATTGTAGAAACGGCCCTTGGAAGGCTCTTCGGCGTCCTTGAACACCGCCGAGTACTTGGCCAGATCGGCAATGTTTTTCAGGTCCGGCGCCTTGGCTTCCAGTTTGCGCTTCGCGTCGCCTTCGATCACGTAGCGCGGCACATACCAGCCTTCTACAGCGCCGACGACCGGAGCACCGACGCCGACGACCTTGCCGGCCTTCTCGGCCTTGTTCCAGACCTCGCTGCGGCCAACCCACTCTTCGGCGAACACCTGGATGTCATTGCTGCTCAAGGCGTTTTCCATGGTGATGGAGTTGCCCGGCAGGCTGTCGGTCTTGCAGTCGTAACCCTTCTCCAACACGACTTGCATCACGTCGGTCAACAGCATGGCGCTTTCCCAGTTCAGGCCGGCGAATTTCACCGGTTTGCCCGACTCGCACCAACCCGCCGCCTGAGTGGCGCCGGCGCTGGCCAGCAGGCCCATGGAAAGCAATGTGGTCAGCAGGGTCTTGTTCGATTTCATTGTGTGACGCTCCTAATCATGAATTGGCTTACGGCAGTCAAGAGGCATCCAGCCCTGTCCACGTCCAATCAGGCCTGCGCCGCAGCGCGACCGGCCCCGCTTGTTTCTGGTTGTACAACGCTGCCCTGCTCGACCGGCAGGATCAGCTTATCGGGTACCGTGCCGTGCCATTTTTTCGCACACACGTAATACAGCGCTGCGGGAAGCACCAGACCGATGATCCAGGAAATATCCACACCCCCCAATGCTTCCACCAGCGGTCCGGTATAAAACTTGGTGGCGATGAACGGCAGCTGCACCAACACACCGAACACATAGACGCTGATACCGAGGGCGTTCCAACGGCCGTAACGACCGTTCGGATCGGCCAGCGCCGGTACGTCATAGCGCTCGCGGGTAATGCAGTAGTAGTCCACCAGGTTGATCGCGCTCCATGGCGTAAAGAACGCCAGCAAAAACAGGATGAAGGACTTGAACGCACCGAGGAACGAGTGCTGGCCGAGCAACGCCATCAGGGTCGCCGCACCCACGATGAGCAGCACGAACACCAGACGCTGCAAGCGCGTGACCTTCAGGTCACCACGGAAACCGCTGATGATGGTCGCAATGCACATGAAGCTGCCGTAGGAGTTCAGCGTGGAAATGGTGACCTTGCCGAACGCGATGCTGAAGTACAGCAGCGCAGCGGTGGCACCACTGCCGGCAAAACCAACGATGTAGGCCACTTCATGGCCGGCGTATTGGCCATTGGCCGAGGCGGCGGCAAACACACCGAGAATCATCGCCACTTGTGCGCCGATGACCGAACCTGCGCCCGCGGCGAAAAAGGTTTTCACCGAGGACGTTTGGCTCGGCAGGTAGCGTGAATAGTCAGCCACATAAGGGCCGAAGGCGATCTGCCAGGACGCCGCGAGCGACACCGCCAGCAGGAAGCTGCTCCAGCTGAAGTGACGGATTTGCAGCAATGCGCCAACATCGGTCTGGCTCATCAGACGGCTGAACAGGTAAACGAAGGCAATCACACCAATGACACTGGCAACACGGCCAATCCAATGGATCACCCGATAACCGAGCACCGTGACCAGCACGATGACACTGGCAAAAATCAGGATACCGACGCTGTCACTGACCCCGAACAACTGACCCAACGCCTGACCGGACAGCACGGTGCCCGTCGCGGTGAATCCGAGGTACATCAGGCAGACCAGCACGATCGGGATGGCCGCGCCATAAACGCCGAACTGCACCCGGCTGGAGATCATCTGCGGCAGGCCAAGCTTGGGCCCTTGCGCCGCGTGCAACGCCATGACGCCGCCGCCGAGCACTTGCCCGATCAGCAAACCGATCAACGACCAGAACACATCACCGCCCAACACCACGGCCAGGGCCCCGGTGACGATCGCGGTGATTTGCAGGTTGGCACCCATCCACAGGGTGAACTGGCTAAACAGACGACCGTGTCTTTCCGCTTCCGGGATGTAGTCGATCGAGCGCGTCTCGATCAACGGTTTGCTGCCTGCACGCTCGCTGTTAACAGCCATGGTTCAACCTCTGTGGATTGTTATTCTGGGTTTACCGATTATTTCTGGTTTGGCTCCTGTGGGAGCGAGCCTGCTCGCGAAGAGGCCAGCACATTCAACATCTATGTTTGCTGACATGCCGCATTCGCGAGCAGGCTCGCTCCCACATAAAGCCCCCTGATTTCCAGAGTTACTTGCCGGTAATCATCGGCAGGTTCAGCCCTTGTTCCTTGGCGCAGTCGATCGCGATCTGGTAACCCGCATCGGCGTGACGCATGACGCCGGTCGCCGGGTCGTTGTGCAGTACGCGAGCGATACGCTCCGCCGCTTCGTCAGTACCGTCGCAGACGATCACCATGCCCGAGTGCTGGGAGAAGCCCATGCCGACGCCGCCGCCGTGGTGCAGGGAAACCCAGGTCGCACCGCTCGCGGTGTTGAGCAGGGCGTTGAGCAATGGCCAGTCGGATACGGCGTCGGAACCGTCCTGCATCGATTCGGTTTCGCGGTTCGGGCTCGATACCGAACCGGAGTCCAGGTGGTCACGACCGATCACAATGGGAGCGGACAGTTCGCCGCTACGTACCATCTCGTTGAACGCCAGACCGAGCTTGGCGCGCAGGCCCAGGCCAACCCAGCAGATACGCGCCGGCAGACCCTGGAAGCTGATGCGCTCGCGCGCCATGTCCAGCCAGTTGTGCAGGTGAGCGTCGTCCGGGATCAGTTCCTTGACCTTGGCGTCGGTCTTGTAGATGTCTTCAGCGTTGCCCGAGAGCGCAGCCCAACGGAACGGGCCAATGCCACGGCAGAACAGTGGACGGATGTAAGCCGGTACGAAGCCCGGGAAGTCGAATGCGTTTTCCACGCCTTCTTCTTGCGCCATCTGACGGATGTTGTTGCCGTAGTCGAAAGTCGGGATGCCCATTTTCTGGAAATCCAGCATCGCTTTAACGTGCACGGCCATCGATTGCTTGGCGGCTTTGACCACGGCAGCAGGCTCGGTCTTGGCGCGAGCGCGGTACTCTTCCCAAGTCCAGCCGGCAGGCAGATAGCCGTTCAGCGGGTCGTGGGCGCTGGTCTGGTCGGTGACCATGTCCGGGCGCACGCCGCGACGGACCAATTCCGGAAGGATTTCAGCGGCATTGCCGAGCAGGGCGATGGAAATCGCTTTGCCTTCCTTGGTGTATTTGTCGATGCGGGCCAACGCGTCGTCGAGGTCTTTGGCTTGCTCGTCGACGTAGCGGCTGTTCAAGCGGAAATCGATGCTGACCTGCTGGCATTCGATGTTCAGCGAGCAAGCGCCGGCCAGGGTTGCAGCCAGAGGTTGAGCGCCACCCATGCCGCCCAGGCCTGCGGTCAGGACCCAACGACCTTTCAGGTCATCGTTGTAGTGCTGGCGACCGGCTTCGACGAAGGTTTCGTAGGTGCCCTGGACGATGCCCTGGCTGCCGATGTAGATCCAGCTGCCGGCGGTCATCTGGCCGTACATTGCCAGGCCTTTGGCGTCGAGTTCGTTGAAATGTTCCCAGCTGGCCCATTTTGGTACCAGGTTGGAGTTTGCGATCAGTACGCGCGGGGCATTGGCGTGGGTCTTGAACACGCCGACCGGCTTGCCGGATTGCACCAGCAGGGTCTCGTCGTCGTTCAGGTTGGTCAGGCTCTCGACGATCTTGTCGTAGCATTCCCAGTTACGTGCCGCACGACCGATACCACCGTAAACCACCAGTTCTTTAGGGTTCTCGGCGACTTCCGGATCGAGGTTGTTCATCAGCATGCGCAGCGGCGCTTCGGTCAGCCAGCTCTTGGCGGTCAGCTTGTTACCGCGAGCAGCGCGGATTTCAACGTCACGAAACTTAGTGGTTTTCTGGGTATTGTCAGTCACGAAAAAGACTCCTCAGCGATCAATCCAAACCAACCCTGGCGGTGGGTAAGCCAGCCTGTGCGCATCAAAGCGCTACAAGCGAATCAGTGGACGTTGCGGGGAGTCTCGATCGACTCATACGCATACGTCTTTACTTGTACATACAAGCATATGCAATCAAGCGGCCAACTTGTTGGATGGGCATTCAAGAAAACCATGCGCACGGCTGGAGAGCGCCTGGATCAAGGGCTCCGGCGTAGATGAAATTTTTCGAGGGGATTTAGTGGTGGAAGGGAGGGCTGTTACTTGAGTGTGGTTTTGCGCCACGCTGGGGCGTTCGGTAACAAAGTGGTGCGCGGAGGGAAACGGTATGAGTGGTAAAACAACATCGCGGGCAAACCACGCTCTCTGTAGGAGCGAGCTTGCTCGCGATGGTGGTCAACGATAACGCGCAGAACCAGATGCCCAGCGGCGAATTTTGGTTTTTCGCGAGCGAGCTCGCTCCTACAGAGATGGATCAGCGTGCGGTGAGTTCGATCACGCAACAGGCGTCATTGCTGGAAACTTCCAGCAGGCCAGTGTTACCGACAAGTTGCAGACAATCATGACGACCCAGTTGCGAAGCACTGTTACCGACCTTCACCTCCAGCGCATCGCTGACGCTGAACACCAGTACAGTCCCCGCCTCACTGAAAAACCGCTGCTCACCGCTCAACCATTGCAGCCGTGCGCTGTAACGCTTTGGCGCATAAATCAGGTTGAAATCGCGAATCGGTCCGCCGAGCAATGTGCAGGACACCTGGCTCTCGCCGCTGAAGGCAAACGGATCGATGGGCAACAACGGCCGTGTGACCTGGCCGTCGACCGACAAGGTCATGCCGTCGCCCTGGAGTACGGTGATGATTCGCTCATATCCGGCGAAGGTGGAAAATCCGCCCGATTCGCCGATGTCGGCAATCGAGAGGCGCCAGCCGAACCCATCCAGGCCGGTGCCGGCGTCGCGGGTGATTTCTTCGGTGCTGCCGCCGCCGTTTTTCCACGGCATGCGCGGGTAATCGACCGCGCGTAGAACCTTCAACTCACTCATTTACTGCTCTCTATTTATGAAAACGACCTTCCAGACGATGACGGGAACCGGGGTGGATCAAACGGGCAGCGGTCACCGGCTGGCGGCCGGACCAGGTGCGGCGACGGATCAGCAGGCACGGCTCGCCCTTTTCAATCTGCAACAACTTGCATTCGGAGGGTTCGGCCAGTATCGCCTCGACCACATGCTCGCCTTCGGTCAATGGCGCAACCTGATTCAGGTAGGCATAAGGCGTTTGCAGGGTGAAGTCCTGCTTGAGGTATTCCGGCGCCACCAGTGCGTTGACGAAACGGTCTTCGATTTGCACCGGGATGTCGTTTTCGAAATGCACGATCAGCGAGTGGAAGACTTTCTGCCCTTCACGCATATCCAGGGCCAGGGCGCGCTCGGACCCCGCGGCCTCTTCTTCAAGCGTGATGACTTTGCACGTGTGGCGGTGACCACGGGAGGCGATTTCGTCGGCGATGTTGTGCACTTCAAACAGGGCGGACTGGCTTTTCGGCTCGGCGACGAACGTGCCGACGCCTTGCATGCGCACCAACAGGCCATCGGCAGTCATCTCGCGCAGGGCGCGGTTGATGGTCATGCGGCTGAAACCCAACTGGCTGACCAGCTCGCTTTCCGACGGAACGCGGTAGTGCGGCGGCCAGTTTCCACTGTCGATTTGCTGGGTGATCATTTGTTTGACGCGGGCGTACAAGGGCGCCGGACTGTCGCCCATGTTCGCGGCCAACGGAGAGACTGGAGGCGGAGTCGGCACGGTGGATCCTTGTTCATTGAAGAAAGATTGCTAGCTTGCCGGAGTTTACCGGGCAGGCAAACGTCTGTATATGTATATACAAATAACACACGATGGGGTGCTGAACCATGTCCGCCTTCTTTGCCGAACGCGCGCTGCTGCCTAGTGGATGGGCCAACAATGTACGTCTTGAGGTCAGCGCCGATGGCGTCCTGACCCATATCCAGGCCGATTCCCATGCAGATGGCGCCGAGCGGTTGAGCGGTCCGCTGCTGCCGGGCATGCCGAATCTGCACTCCCACGCCTTCCAGCGGGCCATGGCCGGGCTTGCGGAAGTGGCGGGCAATCCGAATGACAGCTTCTGGACCTGGCGCGACTTGATGTATCGCCTCGTCGGAAAAATCAGCCCGGAACAACTTGGCGTTATCGCACGTCAGCTGTACATCGAAATGCTCAAGGCCGGTTACACCTCGGTCGCGGAATTCCACTACGTGCACCATGACACCAGCGGCCTGCCCTATGCAGACCCAGCCGAACTGGCGCTGCGTATCAGCCAGGCGGCCAGTTCCGCCGGTATCGGCCTGACGCTGCTGCCAGTGCTCTACAGCCACTCCGGTTTCGGTGGCCAGACCCCGAATGAAGGCCAGCGCCGCTTTATCAACAGCACCGAAAACTATCTCAAACTGCAATCGCGCTTGCAGCCGATCCTGGCGCAGCAACCGGTGCAATCGCTGGGATTGTGTTTCCACTCGTTGCGCGCGGTAACGCCGCAGCAGATCAGTGAAGTATTGGCGGCCAGCGACAAGCAGTGCCCGGTGCACATTCACATCGCCGAACAGCAGAAGGAAGTCGACGACTGCCTGACCTGGAGTGGCCGTCGTCCGCTGCAATGGCTGTATGAAAACATCGAGGTCGATCAGCGCTGGTGCCTGGTTCACGCTACCCACGCCAACACGGAAGAAGTCACGCTGATGGCCAAGAGTCGCGCTATCGCCGGCCTGTGCCTGACCACCGAAGCGAATCTGGGCGACGGGATTTTCCCGGCGGTAGACTTCCTTGCACAGGGCGGACGCATGGGCATCGGCTCCGACAGCCATGTGTCACTGAGCGTGGTGGAAGAACTGCGCTGGCTGGAATATGGCCAGCGTCTGCGCGATCAGCGGCGCAACCGGTTGTATGGGGCGGAGCAGCCGATGGTTGGCCGCACGCTGTACGACGCGGCACTGGATGGCGGCGCGCAAGCGTTGGGTCAACCGATTGGCGCGCTGGAAGTCGGCAAGCGGGCGGATTGGCTAGTGCTGGATGGAAGTGATCCGTATCTGGCGACGGCCAGTGGTGACGGGATTTTGAACCGCTGGTTGTTTGCCGGGGGCGATCGCCAGGTGCGGGACGTGCTGGTCAATGGTCAGTGGGTTGTGCGTGATGGACGGCATGCCGGCGAAGAAGAGAGTAACCGAGCCTTCACCCAAGTCCTGCGCGACCTCCTGGGTTAACGCAAAACGAAATGTGGGAGCGAGCCTGCTCGCGAAGAGGTCGTCATATTCAACAGAGATGTTGACTGGCAGACCGCTTTCGCGAGCAGGCTCGCTCCCACAGTTTTGTTCTTTGGCGGCGGTTAGTTCGAGGTCTTGGCCATCTGCGTATCCGACGCCCGCCAGATCAGCCGCGTGGTGTCGTAACCCTGCTGACGCGCCTTGCTCAGCAACTCCTCCCGCACGACACCATTGACGGTCGGGGTGCGCGACAGCAGCCACAGGTAACGACGGCTCGGGTCGCCGACGATGGCGGTCTTGTAGTCTTCGCTGACGTACAACACCCAGTATTCGCCCTTCGCAACGCCCGGAATCAGCCTGGAAAACCAGGTATCGAACTCGACCCACAATTTGTCGGTCTTGCCCGGCACCTGTGGATAAGCCGTGCCCTTGACCTCTTCCCACTCCCACTGCGGCGTCAGGCAGCGATTGAGCACCGCCACATTGCCGTCAGGATTGAGCGTGTAGTGAGCTTCGGATTGCGCGCAGTTGCGCTGGAAATACATCGGTAGCCGCGCCAATTCGTACCAGGTGCCCTGGTAACGCTTGAGATTGACGCTGTTGGCGGTCTTGGGCGCCAACGGATCCTGGCCAGAAGTGGCACAGCCGGCCAATACCAGGCCGGCAAAAAGCATGATCAACAACCGCTTCATTATTTTTCTCCCGTGGGCGCTCGGCCCCGGTTTACTTCAGGCCTTGGCCGGAAAACATCAGCACTTTGTCACCGGCATATTGCACGCTGATAAAGCTGTTCTTGTCGCCCCAGGTGCAACTGGACATGCCGAGCGCGCCTGAGCAATCGGCGGGTTTGCCCAGCAGGGTTTCAACCTCGGCCTTGTCCATGCCGGACGAGAGCTTCGAGTAGTTTTCCTGATTGACCTTGCTGCACGCAGCCAACAACACGCAGAACGAAAGCAGGGCGATGGATCGCAGCGACATGGTGTAACTCCAGGGGCAAAAGGGATTGGCATGGCTGCCAAGCAGAACCTTAGAAGAGAAAACCCCTTTCTGGTTCCCTCACCCGCTGGGTATTTATAGGGCCGCTCGTCTGCCTTGCGCCGAATAATCAACCACTTTGCAGGGCTATCGGGCATTTCGTCGGGTTTCGTCAAAAAACGCCTAATCTTTGGCGCAGCTCAGTCGACATACAAGGCAGCGCAATGCCCACTTGCGAGGCATTTGCCCCCTTTGTCGACGAGTCTTTCCGCGGTAGCTCATTTAATGACCAGAAACATGAAGTTCAGCCACAAAATCCTGTTGGCTGCTGCCCTCGTGGTGGCCGTTGCATTCGCTTGTTTCATCCTGTTCAACGACTATCGCCAGCGCCAGACGTTGCGTAGCAGCACCGAGGCCTCGATGCAGGAACTCGGCAGCCTGACCACCAGCAACATCCAGACCTGGCTGGAAAGCCGCATTCAGTTGCTGCAATCGCTGTCCCAACAAATCGCCGTGGACGGCAGCGCCCAGGTTAACCTCAAACGCGCCATCGACCTGCCCGCCTATACCGGCAACTTCCAGCTGAGCTACTTCGGTGGCATCGATGGCGTGATGTTCTCGATTCCGGCTGGCAACCGCGCAGCGGACTACGACCCGCGCGCCCGAGGCTGGTACAAAGCAGCCAACAGTGCACAGCAGACCATCGTTACCGAACCGTACATCGCCGCGTCCTCCGGCAAACTGGTGATCACAGTCGCCACGCCAGTAAAGCAGCAAGGCCAAATGATCGGCGTTGCCGGCGCCGACATCGACCTGTCCAGCGTCAGCGCGATCATCAACTCCCTGAACTTCGGTGGTCATGGTCATGCCTTCATCGTCGGCGCAGACGGCAAGATCCTGATCCACCCCGACAGCAAACTGGTACTCAAGAACCTGACCGATGCTTACCCCAATGGCGCACCGAAAGTCAGCCCGGGCATGAAAGAAGTCGAAATCGATGGCAAGCGCCAGTTCATCTCCTTTACCCACGTCAACGGCGTACCGTCGGCGGATTGGTATGTGGCGCTGGTTCTCGACCAGGACACCGCCTTCTCGATGCTCAGCGAATTCCGCACCTCGGCGATTATTGCCATGGTGATTGCTGTGGTGATCATCATCGCGTTGCTGGGCATGCTGATCAACTTCCTGATGCAGCCGTTGCTGACCATGGGCCGCGCCATGCATGACATCGCCGAGGGCGAAGGTGACCTGACCAAACGCCTGACCATTCACGGTCACGACGAATTCGGCGCACTGGGGCTGTCGTTCAATCGTTTCGTCGAGCGGATCCACACTTCGATTCGTGAGGTGTCCTCGGCCACTGGCCAGGTCAACGAAGTGGCGCTGCGAGTGGTGGCTGCATCCAACTCGTCGATTTTCAACTCCGACCAACAGGCCTCGCGCACCAGCAGCGTCGCCGCGGCGATCAACCAACTCGGCGCCGCCGCCCAGGAAATCGCCCAGAACGCCGCCCTTGCCTCTCAGCATTCGAGCGATGCCCGTTCGCTGGCGGAAGAAGGCCAACAGGTGGTGGATAAAACCATCTCCGCGATGCATCAGCTGTCGGCGAAGATCAGCGATTCGTGCGGCAACATCGAGACGCTCAACAGCAACACCGTCAACATCGGGCAAATTCTGGAAGTGATCACCAGCATCTCCCAGCAGACCAACCTGCTGGCCCTCAATGCCGCGATCGAAGCCGCACGTGCCGGTGAAGCCGGACGAGGTTTTGCAGTGGTTGCCGATGAAGTGCGCAACCTCGCTCACCGCACCCAGGATTCGGCGCAGCAAGTGCAGAAGATGATCGAAGAGCTGCAAGTCGGCGCTCGTGAAGCGGTGGGTACCATGACCGAAAGCCAGCGCCATAGCGAAAGCAGCGTGAACATCGCCAATCAGGCCGGCGAACGCCTGGGCAGCGTGACCCAGCGCATCGGCGAAATCGACGGCATGAACCAATCCGTGGCGACGGCGACGGAAGAACAGACGGCCGTGGTGGAATCGATCAACGTCGACATCACCGAAATCAACACGCTGAACCAGGAAGGTGTGGAGAACCTGCAATCGACCTTGCGCGCGTGTGCCGATCTTGAGCAGCAGGCGGCGCGGTTGAAGCAGTTGGTGGGTAGCTTCCGGATCTAAGGCGCTCTCACTGGCCTCTTCGCGAGCAGGCTCGCTCCCACAGGGGATTTGTGAACGACACAGATCCCGTGTGGGAGCGAGCCTGCTCGCGAAGACGGCATCAGCCGCAATGAAGATTCAGAACCTTGAGCCGGGCTTCGAAAGAAACGCCAACTCCTCAGTCGTAGACTCCCGCCCCAACACCGCATTGCGGTGCGGAAACCGCCCAAACTGCGCGATCACTTTCTGATGTTGCTCGGCGTAATCCAGATAATCGGCAAACAACGCCCGGTCGCTTTCCGGCTGTTGCGCCAGCAAACCGAGATAACGAGAAACGGCTTCGTTCTGCACCGCGAGATTTTCGCAGTGCTCGAACACCAGGTAGATAAACACCCGTTGAATCGGTAACAACTGGCGATCGAAATCCGCCGCAATGCCTTGCGCCACCAGTGCCTGGGCCCGGGCATCACCGGAATAAGTCTTGGGAGAATCGCGAAAGATCATTCGCGGCAGTTGATCGAGCAACAACACCAGAGCCAGCCAACCTTCGGGGCATTGCGCCCACTCGGTCAAACCGCCGGCCAGTGCCTGCTCGACCTGGTCCCCGAAACGCTCACGCGCTTCGAGGTCCTGGCTGTCACGCTTGCCGAACCACAACTTGCCCTTCTGCGCCGCCACTTCCTTCGATGATTCAGAGTTTCCGAACCACCATTCGAGCAACGGCTGCCAGGGCGCGGTCATGGTTTATTCCTTGTGGTAGGCCGTGACGCGTGCAACTTCTTCTTTTGAGCCGAGGAACACCGCCACGCGCTGGTGCAGACCTTCAGGCTGGATGTCGAGGATGCGCTGGCGGCCGTCAGTGGAAGCACCGCCCGCTTGTTCCACGAGGAACGACATCGGGTTGGCTTCGTACATCAGGCGCAGTTTGCCCGGCTTGGACGGCTCGCGGCTGTCGCGCGGGTACATGAACAGACCGCCACGGGTCAGGATGCGGTGCACGTCCGCGACCATCGCGGCCACCCAGCGCATGTTGTAGTTCTTTTTCAGCGGGCCTTCGTCACCTGCCAGCAGTTCGCTGACATAACGTTGTACAGGCGCTTCCCAGTGACGCTGGTTGGACGCGTTGATCGCGAACTCCTGGGTGGTTTCAGGAATGGTGATGTCTTCGTGGGTCAGGACGAAACTGCCCATTTCACGGTCCAGGGTGAAGCCTTTCACACCATCGCCCAGGGTCAGCACCAACATGGTCTGAGGGCCGTAGATGGCATAACCGGCGGCAACCTGCTGGGTGCCTGGCTGCAGGAAGGCCTTTTCATTCAGCGCTTCGTTCTGGCTCAGGTATTCATTCGGGCAACGCAGCACCGAGAAGATCGTGCCAACCGGGGCGTTAATATCGATGTTCGACGAACCGTCCAGTGGGTCAAATACCAGCAGGTACGCGCCCTTCGGGTATTTGCCCGGGATCTGGTAAGCGTTGTCCATTTCTTCGGACGCCATGCCAGCCAGGTGACCGCCCCACTCGTTGGCTTCGAGCAGGATTTCGTTGGAGAGTACGTCGAGTTTCTTCTGCACTTCGCCTTGGACGTTTTCAGTGCCCATGCTGCCCAGAACACCGCCCAGGGCGCCTTTGGAAACGGCGTGGCTGATCTCCTTGCAAGCACGCGCCACCACTTCGATCAGGAAGCGCAGATCGGCAGGTGTGTTGTTGCTGCGGGTCTGCTCAATCAAATAGCGACTCAAGGTAACGCGGGACATGGAAGGCTCCGGAGGAATGGGGGGCTTAAAAACCCGCGCAGTTTAGCGCGAGTCGGGGCGCATTTCCTCCTATCAGACGTGATCGGTCGAAGAGAGTTCATGCGCGGGGTTCAGCGTAGATGGAAATGGGCGAGATGGGGGCCAAAGAATAGCGGCCATTTCAGCGTCTTTGTCGACTGATCGATCGCATTCGCGAGCAGGCTCGCTCCCACATGGGAACGCATGATCCTGTGGGAGCGAGCCTGCTCGCGAATGGGTGCAAAGCACCCGCCTTCAGGGCTTTACCGGTGGTTTGCGCAGCAAACTGAACGCCATCGCCGCCAGAAAAAGCACGCTGAGCAACAACACTGCCCACAGGCCGAATTTCTTCCAGTCGGTGCCGGTCGGTGCCGGTACGGCCGCAGCAGCCGGGGTGACCACCGCCCCACCATCGACCGAAGCCCTGCCCAACGTCGCCAGCTTCGCTGCGTTGAAATCAGGAATCAGCGTCGACAACGGCAAATTCGCCGCCTTCGCCGTTGCACTGCCCAACGCCAGCGTAAAAGGTCCCGCCCCCCGCGCCAGAAACACCAATTGCGTGGCGCGCACGGCAAATTTCAGCGTGGGCGCCTGAGCCCCCAGACCACCGCCGCGCTCGTCCACCACCAGTTTCAACTGCTGCACGGTTTGCCCCGATAACTGCAATTCGTTCTGCAGCACGTCCTGGCCGTTCTGGGTCAGGCGATACAACAAGCCGCTGCTCATCGGCTGCCACGGCAGGCTGCTCTCCCGGCGACCGGACAACACCACGGGCGCCAGACTGTTGGGCTGGTCCAGTACGATCTGAACGCGCTCGACGTTCAGCCCCATCGGCAATTGCCAGATGTACTCCCCCGCCTTGACACTGCTACCGGCCAACGCTTGCGACCAGACTAACGGCAGCGGCAGGCTGCGTGGGCTGGCGCTCTGCAGCTGCGCCGACGTCAGGATCGGCGCCGCTTGCGGCGTGTTCCACAGCAATCGCAGATAGCGCGCCGATTGCCCCGGCAGTCCGACTTCATGCTGCTCGACCCGTTCGTCGGCAAAGGTCAGCCGCGCCACTTGCCCTTCGCCCCAGGACTGCCAATGCTGCAAATCATCGCTGGCCTCGATGCTGAACCGCTGGAATCCGTCACGCTCGCTGGTCCAGTCGAGGATCAACTGCTGCAATGGCGCCTTGATACCGCTGGCGTCGAGCAACCAACCACGCAGTACTTCTTCGCCCGCCTCCAACTGACGGGACGGCTGCACTTCGACCAGCGTGCCGTTTACGTTTGATTGCACCCGCACGCCCGGTGCGCGCTCGGTGTCGTCCGCCGAGTCGTACAGCGGGAACCATTTGACGTCGGTCAGCGTTCGATTGTCGTCGACCTGGGCAGGTTCCCGGGCCAGAGCATAGGCTTGCGGCTCGCCGGCAGCGTTGAACACGCGTACATCGCTGAGGTCGGTCTGCCGTGCATTCAGCTGAACCGCCAGGGGCAATTCAAGGCGATACCACGGACCTTCACCGCTCACGGACAACGGTACCTGCGTGGCGAAATCCGCCGGTTTTTCCTGAGCGCCGGCTGCCAGCGCCATACCCATTGCAACAGCGCCTAACCAGCCCAGGTTCAGCTTCTGACTCAAGACGACACTCCTTCGGTTTGCGGTGCCGGTTTTTCTGCTTCCGACACAGCCTCGATGCGTTTGGGCGGCAATGGGGCGAAGTAGCCCACCACCAGCAGCAATACGCCAACGCCAATGAACGACACAATCCGCGCCAGCCCGCCGCGGTTGCTCAATTCGATAAAGAACAGCTTGGCCACGACTACCCCGATCAGCACGGCGCCCACCAGCCAGACCTCGCGACGACCACGCAGATGTCCGCCGATCATCAGACTCAGGGCCATCAAGGTCCAGACGATAGACAGGCCAGCCTGCACCCGCATGGATTCAAGCAGCCGATCAAGCTCGAACGGCACGCCACTCCACTGGTGCGCCGTGCGCATGACCAATGCGGTGAAGAATACAAACAGCGAGACACCCGTGATCGCCAGACTGGCTTTGGCTGCGGACTCCCTGCCCACCCCAAGCTGCGTCACGGCGCTGCGGGACCAGACATACACGCCGAATAACGCAAAGATCAGCCCCAACTCCAGCGGGTTGATCAGCGGCACGTAGGGCAATGGCTCGGCGCTGCCATTACTGAAGGCGTTCGCCAACCAGAACCAGGCAAGCATCAACAGCGCCAACGGGGCAGCGGCGTACAGGCGGTATTCGCGGTTGCAGGCCGACACCGGCCACGGCCAGGCGCGCGGGGCCGCCATCAGCACCAGATACAGGCTCGGCAGAATCGCCCAGCCCAACCAGCGCCAGGCGTTGTATTGCTCGGACAACAGCAACAGGCCATAACGCAATTCCAGGGCCAGCACCCCGATCAACAACCAACAGCCGAGTACATGAGCCGCACTCAAAACCCGCGCCGGCAACATCGTTGCCAGGCGTCGCAGGGAGACGAAATGCACCACGAACAACGCTGACCAGACCAGCCAGCCGAAATGGGCGGCCGGGTGATAGCGCGGGTACCAGACCCCAAGCAGCACCAGTGCGGCAGCAGGGATCAACACCGTGCAGAGTACCCCCAGCGACGGCCAATTCAGACGCAGCGCCAGCACTGTCCACATCGCAACGCTTACGGCCGCGACGATCAGTAGCAACGTCCCCTGCAGCGGCAACGGTGCAAAGCGCATCACATCACTGACCCACGCCAACATCCACCAGGCCGCGCCCCACACCAGCAATATCCGGGACAAACGCTGCAAACCATCAGGCGCCATGGCAAGATTGCTGATGTGCAAACGCCAGGCACCGACCAACGCAGCCAGCCCCAGCAAGAGCGGCGCCCAGAACCCGCCATGGGCCAAGGGTCGCAACGTTTCACCAGACAGCGGCCATGCTGCGAGGATCAAGGCGCCACCCAACAATTGCACGGCAAGCGCGCTGAACAGGACTGCACGCGACTCAATGCGCAGACCGACAACTAACGTCACTAGCCCCGCCAAGGCCCAACAGATCACCGTGCCATGGCTGAAGAAAAACAGCGGCGCCAGCAGATAGAGAAATACCAGGCCCAGACAGGCCAAAACGGGCGTGCCTTGGCGTTCCCAGGATTTGGTTTGCTCCGGCGACGCTTTGTGCAACTGATAGAAACTGAACAACAGCGCGACACCCAGCATCAGCGCGCCCAACGGTGTGCCGTCGAGCAGGTTGCCCTCGCCGCCGCGCAGCTCGCTGAGAAACGTCAGGGCCGACCCCAGTTGCAGCAGCAAGGCAAAGGCCCGGGCCAACGGCCGTTGTTGACGCAGGCCGAGCCAGAAAATTCCCGCGCCTTCCACCGCCCATGCTGCGGTGGTCCAACGCGCATCCAGCCCCAGCGGGATTGCCAGACTGGTGAAAATCACCCCCAACGCCAGGCAGGTTTCCCCCAACAGCATTGCACGCCCCCCCATCAGCAGACGGGCCAGCGCCATGTAAATCATGCCCATGGCCAAAGCACTGAAGGCAGCGGCAAACTCCAGATGCTGCACCAGGGCGAACTGCAACCCGAAGCCCACCAGTGGCGGGCCGAACAGCAGCGTGCCATCAACGTAATCGCCCTTGCGGGCCGACCAGCGCAACAGCGCTTCTCGATCACCTTCCGCGGGCCCGTCGCTTATCACATGCAGCTTGCGACGAGCGAACAGCAAGCCGATGGCCAGGTACATCAGGAAGAACAGAATCAGAAACGGCTCGGTACTCCACAGCAAATCCGGCGTATAGGAACGCAACCCCCAGGCGAAACCGATGCCAAAGGTGCCCACAAAGCCGATAACGTTCAGCAGGCGCCAGGCCTTGAACCAGGCGATGGCCAGGATGCCGGCATTGAGCAAGGCGAAATAGCTGAACAGCGCGACGTGACTACCGGTGCCAGTGGAGGCCAGGATCGGTGCGGCGAACCCGCCCAGCGCGGCGACGGCCGCCAACCCCATGGCATTCTGGGTCAGGGCAAGAATCGCCGAGAACACCGTGATGGCAACCAGGACGCCAAACGCCGCCGAAGGATCGAGCAACGGGTGCAGGCGCATCGCCGCAAACACCGTCAGGTACAACACCGCGACCCCGGCGCCTTGCAGCATCAAGGCGTAATTGTTGTTGCGGGTTCGCAGCCACCAACCCAGCCCGAGCAGTCCCAGTGACGCCGCCGCGACACCGGCGTAACGCAACTCGATCGGTACCACCATGCCTTCGGTGGCGTAGCGCAGCAAGAAGGCCAGACCGAGGAACAACAGGACCAAGCCCACCCGCAATACAGTGTTGCCGCCAAACAACCAAGCGCGGGCAGCGCTGATGGCGCGCTCGATGAAATGGGGGCCGAGGGGGATCGCGGGTTGTTGCGATTCGCGGGAAACCGGTTGCGGTTTCCAGGGGTCCACGGGCAGTGGACGGTCGGGTTCGGTGACGGGATCGAGTTCGGGCGGAAGCTCCCAGACCAGTTCCGGGGTTTCGGCAGCGGTTTGCCCGACAATGCTGTCCGGGGCCGCCGTGGTTTCGCTGATGACAGGTTCAGCGGTTTCAGGGGCGGTGACGCCAGACACCTCCAGAAGTGCCAGCCGTTGCTCGACGCCATGCAGTGCCACCTGCGCCTGCTCCAGCTGACGGCGATGCTCATTGGCTTGCGACGCCAACCGGCCGATGCGAATGGCCTGGCCACTCGCCAAACCGAGCAATGCGCCCAGCAACGCGTCGCTGAACGACTCGTCGAGCATCCAGCCCAGCACCAGGCCAATCAGCATGAACATCCATTGCATGGTCGATATCCCTAAGCGGCCCCTTCATGGGGCGAGTCCAGGCGGTACAGCGTCTGACCTGAGTCTAGTGCGCAACGGCACAAACCATGTGGGAGCGAGCCTGCTCGCGAAGTGGCCATGACATTCAGCATTCATGTTGAATGTCAGTCCGCCTTCGCGAGCAGGCTCGCTCCCACACTGGCCTGCGCAGTTTCCTGACTCTTGATGTACCCTGCCGCCCGGTAAAACTGATGCTTAGTATATCGATCAGGCCCGGCAGCCGCTGGGCCTTGCTCGCAATTATTGCTACAAGCTATCCCAAAGCTTTCCAGATATCCGTGGCGTACTCGCGAATCGTCCGGTCTGACGAGAACCAGCCCATCCGCGCCGTGCTCAGCACCGCTGAACGCCACCACTCTTTCGAATCGTGCCAATGGGCCTCGACCCGCATCTGCGCGTTCCAGTAGGAATCGAAATCGGCGCAGACCAGGAAGCGGTCGTAGTCCACCAACGAATCGATCAACCCTGTGTAACGCGACGGATCATCCGGCGAGAACACCCCACCGCGAATCGCCTGCAATACATCGTTGAGCCGGTGGGAAGCGGCGATGTCCGGCACCGCACTGAACTCGTGGTTCTGCTTGCGCGCTTCAACCTGCTGGGCACTGAGGCCGAAGATGAACATGTGCTCGGCACCGATGCGCTCGCACATTTCCACGTTGGCGCCATCCAGCGTACCGATGGTCAACGCACCGTTGAGGCCGAATTTCATGTTGCTGGTGCCGGACGCTTCGAAACCGGCCGTGGAAATCTGCTCGGACAAATCCGCCGCCGGAATGATGCTCTCCGCCAGGCTGACGTTGTAGTTGGGCAGGAACACTACCTTGAGCAAACCACGCACCGTCGGGTCATTGTTCACCACCCGGGCGATGTCGTTGGTCAGCTTGATGATCAGCTTGGCCTGGTGATAACTGGCCGCCGCTTTACCGGCGAAGATTTTCACTCGCGGCACCCAGTCGATTTCCGGCTCGGCGCGGATCGCCTGGTACAACGCCACGGTGTGCATCAGATTGAGCAACTGGCGTTTGTACTCGTGGATCCGCTTGACCTGCACGTCGAACATCGCCGCCGGGTTGACCGCCACCCCCAGCCGTTCGTGAATGATGTACGCCAGGGCTTTTTTGCTGTGCAGGCGCTGTTCGGCGAAGGCCTTGTGAAACGCTGTCTTCTCGGCGAATGGCTCCAGGCCGAGCAAGCGCTCCTCGGGATTGTCCAGCACATCCGGCCCTAGAGCATCGACCAGCATTGAGGTCAACTCCGGGTTGGACTGATACAGCCAACGGCGGAAGGTAATGCCGTTAGTCTTGTTGTTGATCCGCTGCGGGTAGAGTTTGTGCAGTTCGGAGAACACCGTTTTGCGCATCAGTTGCGTATGCAGCCCGGACACGCCGTTGACACTGTGGGAGCCGAGGAACGCCAGGTTGCCCATGCGTACGCGACGGCCATTGTCTTCTTCGATCAGCGACACCGCACGCAGCACGTCGAAATCGTGGATGCCCTTGGCGCGCAACGAGTCGATGTGCTGGGCGTTGATCAGGTAAATGATCTGCATGTGCCGCGGCAACATGCGCTCCATCAAACCGACCGGCCAGGTTTCCAGCGCTTCGGGCAGCAGCGTGTGGTTGGTGTAGGACAGCGTATCGACCGTGATCTGCCACGCCGCGTCCCAGGCCACGTCATAGACGTCGACCAATTGACGCATCAACTCGGCCACGGCAATCGAGGGGTGGGTGTCGTTGAGCTGAATCGCCGCGTGGTCGCCCAGGGTCAGCACCGAGGTGTGCATGTTGCGATGGCGGCGCAGCAAGTCCTGCAGGGACGCGGCAACGAAGAAGTATTCCTGGCGCAGCCGCAGCTCCTGGCCGGCTTCGGTGCTGTCCGCCGGATAGAGCACGCGGGAGATACTTTCGGCCCGGGCCACTTCGGCGACCGCACCCAAGTGGTCACCGGCGTTGAAACGCTCCAGGTGCAAATCTTCCATGGCCCGGGCGCGCCACAGACGCAAGGTGTTCACGCTCGCCCCGCGCCAGCCGACCACCGGTGTGTCGTAGGCAATGGCCCGAACGGTTTCTGCCGGGTGCCAGACTTGCTTTGACTTGCCGGCGTCATCGGTCACGGTCTCGACACCGCCGCCGAAGGCGATCGTGTAAACCACCTCTGGCCGCTCGAACTCCCAAGGGTTGCCGAAATCCAGCCAGTGTTCGGTCTGCTCCTGCTGCCAACCGTCGACGATGGCCTGGCGAAACAAGCCATGCTCATAGCGAATACCGTAGCCGTGGCCGGCGATACCCAGGGTCGACATGCTTTCCATGAAGCACGCAGCCAGGCGACCGAGGCCACCGTTACCCAGTGCCGCGTCGGGCTCCAGCAGGCGAATGCGTTCGATGTCGACACCGAGCTCCGTCATCGCCTCGCGGGCCACGTCGAGCAGGCCGAGGTTGCTCAGACTGTCATAGAGCAGCCGGCCGATGAGAAACTCCAGGGAGAGGTAATAAACGCGTTTCTGACCCTTGCGGTAGATCTGTCGCGTGTGGTCCATCCAGTGCTCGACCATGTGATCACGCGCCGCCAGCGCGATGGCCTCGAACCAGTCATGGTCGAAGGCGTGATCCGGGTCTTTGCCCACCGCATAGGTGAGCTTGGTCAAGACGGCGTCGCGGAATGCGGCCACCTCTGCTTCGCGAACAAGTGGTTCTTGAGTCATCGATAGGACCTCGAGCGAGCTTGGAGTTGTCTGAGCCTAGACGGTCTGACAGGCGGTAGAGGCTCTGGTTCGGCAGTTTTTCCTGTTATGCGAATCGATCGGCAATACATTGTCGGTTACATCAAACAATGCAGGGGCCGTGCCGGATTAGTGGTTTGCTGGCCGACGCAGAAAAAATCTGGCGAAAGGTTGTTCAAAAATCCACCAGTCCCGGTATGATCGCGCGCCCTGATGCATACGCCTGGTAAAACCCTCGATGATGAAGCCCAACCTGATTGCCGCCGCCGAGATCGACCGTCTCGATACCTGGGCCAAATATTCGGCCCCGATGTGCGGCTCGTGTGTCTCCAGCTGCTGCACGCTGCCGGTGGAGGTCAAAATCAAGGACCTGGTCCGTATCGGCGTGGTCGACGAATTCGAGCTGGGCGATCCACCGAAGAACATCGCCAAGCGTCTGCAGAAGGAAGGGTTGGTCGAACGCTTCAACCAGAAATCAGGCATCTTCACCCTCCAGCGCATGAGTAACAACGATTGCTACTATCTGGATCGTAAGAGCCGTCTGTGCACTATTTATGAAAAGCGCCCCGACACTTGCCGCAATCACCCGAAAATCGGCCCACGGCCGGGGTATTGCGCGTACAAGCCCAAGGAAGTGGAGCGCGAGCGTAATTCGCGGACCATCGAGCGGTTCTGATCTGTCCTGAAACTCTGGCGGCTGATCGGCCGCCATCGCTGGCAAGCCAGCTCCCACAGCGATTGTTGTCGTACACGAATTTCATGTACCCACTCAAAACCCTGTGGGAGCTGGCTTGCCAGCGATGAGGCCAGTAAACCGCCGCACAAATCCCGGACAAACAAAAACGCCCCCGGCCTTTCGACCGGGGGCGTTTTCGTTCAGCCGGGGCTAGTTACGCCTTGGCTTTCTTGGCAGCGCGGGTACGCTCGCTTTCGTCCAGGATCTTCTTGCGAAGACGGATGGACTTAGGCGTCACTTCACACAGTTCGTCGTCCTGGATGAATTCCAGAGCCTGTTCCAGGGTGAAGCGAACAGGTGGAACCAGGGCGATGGTTTCGTCTTTACCCGAAGCACGCATGTTGTCGAGCTTCTTGCCCTTGGTAGGGTTAACGCCCAGGTCGTTGTCACGGCTGTTCAGACCAACGATCTGACCGTTGTAGATTTCCTGACCGTGTTCAACAAACAGCTTGCCACGTGCCTGCAGGGTTTCCAGGGAGTAGGTCAGCGCCTTGCCGGTTTCAACCGAAACCAGAACGCCGTTCTGACGGCCGGACATGTCGCCGGACTTCATCACGTCGTAACGGTCGAAGATCGAGGTCAGGATGCCAGCACCGTTGGTCAGGGTCAGGAACTGGTTACGGAAACCGATCAGACCACGAGCAGGGATGTTGTATTCCAGACGTACACGGCCTTTGCCATCCGGCACCATGTTAGTCAGGTCGCCCTTACGCAGGCCCATCTCTTCCATCACCTTGCCCTGGGATTCTTCCGGCAGGTCGATGGTGACGTTTTCGTACGGTTCGTGCTTCACGCCGTCAACCAGACGGATGATCACTTCCGGACGGCCTACAGCCATTTCGAAGCCTTCGCGACGCATGGTTTCGATCAGTACCGAGAGGTGCAGCTCACCACGGCCGGAAACCTTGAACTTGTCAGCCGAGTCGCCTTCTTCAACACGCAGTGCAACGTTGTACAGCAGCTCTTTGTCCAGACGCTCCTTGATGTTACGGGAAGTCACGAACTTGCCTTCTTTACCGCAGAATGGCGAGTCGTTGACCTGGAAGGTCATGGAAACGGTTGGCTCGTCAACGGTCAGAGGCTTCATCGCCTCTGGAGTGTCCAGCTGGCACAGGGTGTCGGAGATGAACAACTCGTCCATACCGCTGATGCACACGATGTCGCCGGCAGCTGCTTCTTCAACGTCGACACGGTGCAGACCGTGGTGACCCATCAGCTTCAGGATACGACCGTTACGCTTCTTGCCGTCAGCACTGATCGCCACAACCGGAGTGTTCGGCTTGACGCGACCACGAGCGATACGGCCAACGCCGATAACACCCAGGAAGCTGTTGTAGTCCAGTGCGGAGATTTGCATCTGGAACGGACCGTCACGGTCAACAGCCGGCGCCGGTACGTTGTCGACGATCGACTGGTACAGCGGGGTCATGTCATCAGCCATTTCGTTGTGGTCCAGACCGGCAATACCGTTCAGGGCCGAGGCGTAGACGACTTTGAAGTCCAGCTGTTCTTCGGTGGCACCCAGGTTGTCGAACAGGTCGAAGATCTGGTCCAGAACCCAGTCCGGACGCGCGCCTGGACGGTCAACCTTGTTGATGCACACGATTGGACGCAGGCCGGCTTCGAACGCCTTCTTGGTCACGAAACGGGTTTGCGGCATAGGGCCGTCTTGAGCGTCAACCAGCAGCAGAACGGAGTCGACCATCGACATTACGCGTTCAACTTCGCCGCCGAAGTCGGCGTGGCCCGGGGTGTCCACGATGTTGATGTGGTAGCCGTTCCAGTTGATGGCGGTGTTTTTCGCCAGAATGGTAATACCGCGCTCTTTTTCCTGGTCGTTGGAGTCCATCACGCGCTCGTCGTTGAGCTCGTTGCGCTCCAGGGTGCCGGATTGACGCAGGAGTTTGTCTACCAGGGTGGTTTTACCATGGTCAACGTGGGCAATGATGGCGATGTTGCGTAGATTTTCGATCACTTGTGTATCTCGATCAGAGGATTCGGTGTGCTGACAAGTCTTGGCAGCGATTAACAGTAGCGTCCGTGAAAGCCGTTACAGCTTGACGGTGGCATCGGGGGGCCGGTGACGCAGGCCACAGGCAAACAGCCCCGGGCACTTAGCTCGGTCGATAAACGCGCACATTGGCATGCCCCTCACTGAGCAAATGGTGGGCATGCAGGCGACTCATCACGCCTTTGTCGCAATACAGCAGGTACTGGCGAGTAGGGTCCAGTTCCTTGAAACGAGCGTTCAGAGCATAAAACGGCATCGTTTGTACCTCGATACCAGCAAGCTCCAGCGGGTCATCCTCGGCGGCATCCGGGTGGCGGATGTCGATCACGATCTGACCGGCCAGCGCTTCGCTGACTTCTTCAATCTGCAAGTCCTGGCCCAATTCATCGATCACGCGATCGATCGGCACCAGCTTGGCGTTCTCGAGCGCACGCTCAAGGACTGCCATGTCGAATTCTTTCTCTTCGTGCTCCACGCGGTAGCGCTTGGCGGCGGTCTTCGGATTGACCGAAATGACCCCGCAATACTCCGGCATGTGCCGGGCAAAATCGGCAGTGCCGATTTCGTTGGCCGTGTCGATGATGTCCTGCTTGTGACTGGCGATCAGCGGACGCAAGACCAGCTTGTCGGTCACGCAGTCGATCACGGACAGGTTCGGCAACGTCTGGCTCGACACCTGGGAGATCGCCTCACCAGTGACCAGCGCTTCGATGTGCAGTCGATCGGCAATTTGGGAGGAAGCGCGCAACATCATACGCTTCAATACTACGCCCATATGACTGTTATCGACTTTGCCGAGAATTTCTCCCAGCACTTCCTCGAACGGCACACTGACAAATAACACGCGTTGCGAGCTGCCGTACTTCTTCCAGATGAAATGCGCGACTTCCATGACGCCCAGTTCGTGGGCACGTCCGCCCAGGTTGAAGAAGCAGAAATGCGCCATAAGCCCGCGGCGCATGATCTGGTAGGCAGCGACGGTGGAGTCGAAACCGCCGGACATCAGCACCAGCGTCTGCTCCAGCGCGCCCAGCGGATATCCGCCGATGCCATTGTGCTGGCTGTGGATCACGAACAACCGTTGGTCGCGAACTTCGATGCGGACTTCGATTTCCGGCTTTTTCAGGTCGATCCCGGCAGCACCGCACTGACGGCGCAACTGGCTGCCGACATATTTCTCGATATCGATGGAGCTGAATGGGTGCTTGCCAGCGCGCTTGCAACGTACCGAGAAGATCTTCCCGGCCAGTGCATCACCGTAGTGCTGCTTGCACTTTTCGACGATGTCGTCGAAATCGCCCAGCGGGTATTCGTCGATTTGCAGGAAGTGCGCGATGCCGGGCATGCAGCTCAGGCGCTCGCCCATCTCTTTCAGGGCCTTGGGGTCGCTGACGCGGGTTTCCAGCTCGAGGTTGTCCCATACGCCGTTCACCACCACAGCCGGGTCCAGATCGCGGAGCACGGCACGGATGTTCTTGGCCAATTGGCGGATGAAACGCATCCGTACCGGGCGGCTCTTGATGGTGATCTCGGGAAAGACTTTTACGATTAGTTTCATGAAAACAGCGCGCGCTGGGCCAGCCGAAAAAGGGGGGCGCGGATTATAGCGGAAATTGCTCAAGGTTTAACCAGTTAATGTGCAGAAGGTTTTGCACGCACCAAAACGGGTCACTTTCCGCTTTCCACGCTACATTAAGGGGCGAGGATTTCCGTTTTAAGACGCTTTGCACCTCTATAAGCGTGAAATTGGGGCAAAAAACCCATGCTGGGGCACTGGCATGCAATTTGCTCCCTTGTGAGGCAGGTTGCCTTGGCAGAGTATTCGCGCCGGCATCACAAACATTTAAGGGCATCCACTACCGCCCTAATCCACCCGGAGGACACTATGTCGAAGTCGGTTCAACTCATCAAAGATCATGACGTCAAGTGGATTGATCTGCGCTTCACGGACACCCGCGGCACTCAGCACCACGTGACCATGCCGGCTCGCGATGCGCTGGATGAAGACTTCTTCGAAGTCGGCAAAATGTTCGACGGTTCCTCCATTGCTGGCTGGAAAGGCATCGAAGCCTCCGACATGATCCTGATGCCGGACGACAGCACTGCCGTACTGGACCCGTTCACCGAAGAGCCGACCCTGATCCTGGTCTGCGACATCATCGAACCTTCGAGCATGCAAGGCTACGACCGCGACCCACGTGCGATCGCCAAGCGCGCCGAAGAGTACCTGAAGTCCACCGCCATCGGTGACACCGTGTACGCCGGTCCAGAGCCAGAGTTCTTCATCTTCGACCAAGTGAAGTTCAAGTCCGACATTTCCGGCTCCATGTTCAAGATCTACTCCGAACAAGGTTCGTGGATGTCCGACCAGGACGTGGAAGGCGGCAACAAAGGTCACCGTCCAGGCGTCAAAGGTGGCTACTTCCCGGTTCCGCCGTTCGACCACGACCACGAAATCCGCACCTCCATGTGCAACGCACTGGAAGAAATGGGCCTGACCGTCGAAGTTCACCACCACGAAGTGGCAACTGCCGGCCAGAACGAAATCGGCGTCAAGTTCAACACCCTGGTGAAGAAAGCCGACGAAACCCAAACCCTGAAGTACGTCGTGCACAACGTTGCCGATGCCTACGGCCGCACCGCTACCTTCATGCCTAAGCCTCTGTACGGCGACAACGGCTCGGGTATGCACGTTCACATGTCGATCTGGAAAGACGGCAAGAACACCTTCGCAGGCGAAGGCTATGCCGGCCTGTCCGATACCGCTCTGTACTTCATCGGCGGCATCATCAAGCACGGTAAGGCTCTGAACGGCTTCACCAACCCGGCAACCAACTCCTACAAACGTCTGGTTCCAGGCTTCGAGGCTCCGGTAATGCTGGCCTACTCCGCCCGTAACCGTTCCGCCTCGATCCGCATTCCTTACGTGTCGAGCCCGAAAGCGCGCCGTATCGAAGCGCGCTTCCCGGATCCGGCTGCCAACCCATACCTGTGCTTCGCAGCACTGATGATGGCTGGCCTGGACGGTATCCAGAACAAGATCCACCCTGGCGATGCCGCTGACAAAAACCTGTACGACCTGCCGCCTGAAGAGGCGAAAGAGATCCCACAAGTTTGCGGCAGCCTGAAAGAAGCCCTGGAAGAGCTGGACAAAGGTCGTGCGTTCCTGACCAAAGGCGGCGTGTTCTCCGACGACTTCATCGACGCTTACATCGCTCTGAAAAGCGAAGAAGAAATCAAGGTACGTACTTTCGTACACCCACTGGAATACGACCTGTACTACAGCTGCTAATCCAGTGACGCCTGCGCAAGCGGCGTGAAAAAAGAGGCCTCCTTAGGGAGGCCTTTTTTATGCCCGCGATTCAACGACCACTGAAGACCCCCGGTGGGGGCGAGCTTGCTCGCGAAGAGGCCTGTACATTCAAAACAGTTGTCGCCTGCAAGTCCGCCTTCGCGAGCAGGCTCGCTCCCACAGGGGACAACTGGCAAATCCATATCCAATTGTTAACAAGCTAGGCCAACCACCCTTCCTGCTCTATGCTGCAATCCAACGTTTTTTTTTGCTTCCGGTCGATTTTATGGGTCGCTGTTTTCTCTTCATCCTGCTACTGATCGCCCTGCCCGCCTCAGCACAGATCTACAAGTACACAGATTCCGATGGCAATACCGCCTACAGCAATCAACCGCCGGATGGCGTGAGGGCTCAGCCGGTCGAGTTGCCACCGCTCAACAGTGTTGGAACCCAGCCAACCGGCAACCCCTCACCCGCCGCCGAAGCCCGCAAACAACCTCAGAGCGCCTACGAGTTACTCGAACTCACGGGCCTGCCCACCACCGAAGCCCTGCGCGCGAATAACGGCACGTTTACCGTCAATGTGCTGATCAAACCACACCTGAAAGGCTCGCACCTGTTCCGGCTTCTGCTGGACGGCAACCCTTACGGCCAGCCAGGCAACGTACCGGCCCTGCAACTGGTGAACATCGACCGTGGCCTGCACAGCCTCGCGGTGCAAGTGATTGACGGCGCAACCGTGATCCAGCAAAGCCCCACAGTGACCTTTACCGTGCAACGGGTACACAAGCGCTGAAGCCCTGACTGCTGATTGCCTGCCTGCTCGCATTGCCTGCGTCAGCGATGGTCGTCACGTCCATTGAAGACGGCCAATGGCCGGAATGTCCGCTCATCGATAAACCAGCCGAAGAAAAAGCCGGTTCCTGCCGATTTTCTAACCTTGTTCAGCTTTGCGCACTATATTGGTGCGAATGGTTGCGCCGCGCTCGAAATCCAACCCATTTTGGTTCGAAAGTACCCGCCAAGTCCGATCGGACGCCACGCAATCGAGCGTCAAACGCCCGTTTCAGGCGTTGAACGCTTCTTTTCGGAGCCTTGGTTTGGTTTTTGCAGTTTCCTGGTATCAGCTCTTTATCCATGCGCCAAAAGAGGTCCTGAATGACCATCAGCGACGCACTGCATCGTTTGCTACTCGACAACCTGACAACCGCCACCATCCTGCTCGACGCCGAATTGCGACTCGAGTACATGAACCCGGCGGCGGAGATGCTCCTGGCCATCAGCGGCCAGCGAAGCCATGGTCAATTCATCAGCGAGCTGTTCACCGAATCCACCGAGGCACTGAACTCGTTGCGTCAGGCCGTCCAGCAGGCGCATCCGTTCACCAAGCGTGAAGCAATGCTCACCGCGCTCACCGGCCAGACCCTGACGGTGGATTACGCGGTCACGCCGATCCTGAGCAATGGCGACACACTGCTGCTGCTTGAAGTACATCCCCGCGACCGCCTGCTGCGCATCACCAAGGAAGAAGCGCAGCTGTCGAAGCAGGAAACCAGCAAGATGCTGGTGCGCGGTCTCGCCCACGAAATCAAGAATCCGCTGGGCGGTATTCGTGGCGCGGCGCAGTTACTCGCCCGTGAGCTGCCGGAAGAAAGCTTGCGCGACTACACCAACGTCATCATCGAAGAAGCCGACCGCCTGCGTAATCTGGTAGATCGCATGCTCGGCTCCAACAAGCTGCCGTCGCTGGCCATGTGCAACGTCCACGAAGTGCTGGAGCGCGTCTGTCATCTGGTCGAGGCCGAAAGCCAGGGCTGCATCACTTTGGTGCGCGATTACGACCCGAGCATTCCCGATGTATTGATCGATCGCGAACAGATGATCCAGGCCGTGCTGAACATCGTGCGCAATGCCATGCAGGCCATCAGCAGCCAGAACGAACTGCGCCTGGGCCGCATCAGCCTGCGCACCCGTGCCATGCGGCAATTCACCATCGGCCATGTGCGTCACCGCCTGGTGACCAAGATCGAAATCATCGACAACGGGCCGGGCATTCCTGCCGAACTCCAGGAAACCATCTTTTTTCCCATGGTCAGCGGTCGTCCGGACGGTACCGGGCTCGGCCTGGCCATTACCCAGAACATCATCAGCCAGCACCAGGGCCTGATCGAATGTGACAGCCACCCCGGCCACACCACTTTCTCGATCTTTCTGCCACTGGAACAAGGAGCCACATCGACATGAGCCGTAGTGAAACCGTGTGGATCGTCGATGACGACCGTTCTATCCGTTGGGTCCTGGAAAAAGCCTTGCAACAGGAAGGCATGACCACGCAGAGCTTCGACAGCGCCGATGGCGTGATGAGCCGACTGGCGCGCCAGCAGCCGGACGTGATCATTTCCGACATCCGCATGCCTGGCGCCAGCGGCCTGGATCTCCTGGCGCGGATTCGCGAACAACACCCACGACTGCCAGTGATCATCATGACGGCGCACTCCGATCTGGACAGCGCTGTCGCGTCCTACCAGGGTGGCGCGTTCGAATACCTGCCCAAGCCTTTTGATGTCGACGAAGCAGTCTCGCTGGTCAAGCGCGCCAACCAGCACGCCCAGGAACAGCAAGGCCTGGAAGTCGCTCCGACCCTGACCCGCACCCCGGAGATCATCGGTGAAGCGCCAGCGATGCAAGAAGTGTTTCGCGCCATCGGGCGCTTGAGCCACTCCAACATCACCGTGCTGATCAACGGCGAATCAGGGACCGGTAAAGAACTGGTGGCCCATGCCTTGCACCGCCACAGTCCGCGTGCGGCTTCGCCGTTTATCGCGCTGAATATGGCGGCGATCCCGAAAGACCTGATGGAGTCCGAGCTGTTCGGCCACGAAAAAGGCGCGTTCACCGGTGCCGCCAACCTGCGTCGCGGACGTTTTGAGCAGGCGGACGGCGGTACGCTATTCCTCGACGAAATCGGCGACATGCCGGCCGACACCCAGACCCGTCTGCTGCGGGTATTGGCCGACGGTGAGTTCTATCGGGTTGGCGGACACGTACCAGTGAAGGTCGATGTACGGATCATCGCCGCGACCCACCAGAATCTGGAAACCTTGGTTCATGCCGGGAAATTCCGTGAGGACTTGTTCCACCGTCTCAACGTGATCCGCATCCACATCCCGCGCCTGTCGGACCGTCGTGAAGACATCCCGACCCTGGCCAAGCACTTCCTCAGCCGCGCCGCGCAAGAACTGGCCGTCGAGCCAAAACTGCTGAAGAGCGAAACCGAGGAATACCTGAAAAACCTGCCATGGCCCGGCAACGTGCGTCAGCTGGAGAACACCTGCCGCTGGATCACCGTGATGGCTTCCGGTCGCGAAGTGCACATCGGTGATCTGCCGCCGGAGCTGCTGAGCCTGCCGCAGGATTCGGCACCGGTGACCAACTGGGAGCAGGCGCTGCGCCAGTGGGCCGACCAGGCGCTGGCCCGCGGTCAGTCGAGCCTGCTGGACAGCGCCGTGCCGGCCTTCGAGCGGATCATGATCGAAACGGCCCTCAAGCACACTGCAGGCCGTCGTCGCGACGCCGCGGTCTTGTTGGGCTGGGGGCGTAATACCCTGACGCGCAAGATCAAGGAATTGGGGATGAAGGTTGATGGTGGGGATGATGATGAGGGGGATGAGGGCTAATTAGCCTTGGTTCTTCACTGACCGTCACATCCCATTCGCGAGCAGGCTCGCTCCCACAGTGGATTTGCAGTGTTTTCACTATTGAGTGAACACCACCGAATCTTGTGGGAGCGAGCCTGCTCGCGAAGCTTTTAGGGCCACTGTGCACCGCACGAATGCACCGTGAACCGCAATCGCGCACGGAAACTGATCCGAAATCCCGCCTCCGTTCGCAATCGAACCCCTATCGAAAAAACACGAAAGCCCCGGATTACGGGGCTCTCAGCATTTCTATGCGCCTTTCTGTTTCAACTTGTTAAAACCTGGCACGCCCCCTGCAATAGTCTCATCAGTGATTCAGTTCACTACCCAGTTTCGGGGACCTTGGTACAGGCAGGCCGGGGATTCCCCTCTTTACACCGGGCTCACACCGCATAAGCGACGAGCCCTGCCGTTTTGGGGTCCTTGGTACAGGCAGGCCGGGGATTCCCTCTTTACACCGGGCTCACACCGCATAAGCGACGAGCCCTGCCGTTTTGGGGTCCTTGGTACAGGCAGGCCGGGGATTCCCTCTTTTATTGCTCCCGGAGATGGATCTCCAGCCGCCAGCGGTCATCGACTTCGCTGCCGGTCCACTCCCCTTGCAGGGGCCGGGCCGCCACCGCCGTCAGCAACAATCCCCCGTCACTCGAACGTACCCGCCAGTTCACGCTTTTGTCGTTGAGCTTGAGCTGACCTTGCTGCGCCTTGCCTTGCGCTTCGAACAACAACGCGATGCTGCCGTCGACGATCTCGCCGTGGGTCTTGGGTTCGTTGTTGAACCACACCACCAACCCGTCATTCGTCACCTCGACCTGCTGCAATTCGCTGGGGTCGGGTGTGGTCAGGCGACCGATCATCAGCCCCACCATCACCCCGACAATCGCCAGCGATGCCATCACTCGCGGGAATAGTTTCGAACGAGGATCGGGTTGCGGCGTAGAATGCCGCTCATCTTTACCTTCGGAGCCGTGCATGTTTCACGTCATCCTTTTCCAACCAGAAATTCCGCCGAATACCGGCAACGTTATCAGGCTGTGCGCCAACAGTGGCTGCCACCTGCATTTGATCGAACCGCTGGGCTTCGAGATGGACGACAAGCGCCTGCGCCGGGCCGGCCTCGACTATCACGAGTATGCCACTCTGCAACGCCACGCTGACTTGGCCAGTTGCCTGGAAAGCCTGGGTAACCCACGAGTGTTCGCCTTCACAACCAAGGGCTCGCGACTGTTCCACGACGCCAGCTTCGTGGAGGGAGATGCGTTCCTGTTCGGCCCGGAAAGCCGGGGCCTGCCGGCCGAAGTGCTGGACGCCCTGCCCGGCGAACAACGCCTGCGCCTGCCGATGCGTGAAGGCTGCCGCAGCCTGAACCTGTCCAATACCGTGGCGGTGGCCGTTTACGAAGCATGGCGGCAGAACGGCTTCAAATAACACCCGAAACAAAATGTGGGAGCGAGCCTGCTCGCGAAGGCGGTGTGTCAGGCGACTTGGATGTCATCTGATACTCCCCATTCGCGAGCAGGCTCACTCCCACATTGATATCGCTTGCCTGAGACCGCTTACTGAACGGTAGGCGTCTCGCCAGCCGCCTGCATGCGTTGCAGCTCTTGTGCGTACAGTGCGTCGAAGTTCACTGGCGCCAGCATCAGGGCCGGGAACGAACCACGGGTCACCAGGCTGTCCAGTGCTTCACGAGCGTACGGGAACAGGATGTTCGGGCAGAACGCACCGAGGGTGTGGCTCATCGAAGGCGCGTCCAGGTTCTTGATCAGGAAGATCCCGGCCTGTTGCACTTCAGCGATGAACGCCACTTCTTCACCGTTCTTCACGGTAACCGACAAGGTCAGAACGACTTCGTGAAAATCGTTTTCCAACGCCTTTTGACGGGTGTTCAGATCCAGACCGACGCTCGGCTCCCACTGCTGGCGGAAGATCGCCGGGCTTTTCGGGGCTTCGAAGGACAAGTCACGTACGTAGATGCGCTGCAAGGAGAATTGCGGTGCGGTTTCTTCTTCGCTAGCTGCAGTGTTCTGTTGGTCAGTCATCTCAGATCCTTTCTGATCTTGGGTCTTTTATTGGGTACGGAATTCAGGCCTTGAGCATCGCGTCGAGCTTGCCGGCGCGCTCCAGGGCAAACAAATCATCAGAGCCACCGACGTGGGTGCTGCCGATCCAGATCTGCGGCACGGACGTACGTCCGGCTTTCTGAGCCATGGCGGCGCGCACCTGCGGTTTGCCATCGACCTTGATCTCTTCGAAGGCCACGCCTTTGTTCTCGAGCAGGTATTTGGCTCGCGAGCAATAAGGGCAGTAATCGCTGGAGTAGACGACGACGTGGCTCATATCACTTCACCAGCGGCAGATTGTCGGCTTTCCAGCTGGAAACACCACCGGACAACTTGGCGGCGGTGAAGCCGGCCTTCACCAGTTCGCGAGCGTGGGTGCCGGCGGTCTGGCCCATGGCATCGACCAGGATGATGGTCTTGGCCTTGTGTTTTTCCAGTTCGCCAACGCGAGCAGCCAGCTTGTCGTGAGGAATGTTCAGCGCGCCAACAATGTGACCGGCGGCGAAGTCCTTGCTCGGACGGATGTCGATCACCACGCCTGCGTCTTTGTTGACCAGGCCCGTCAGTTCGCCAGTGCTCAGGCTGCGGCCGCCGCCTTGCAACTGATAGGCAATCAGCAGTGCCAGCAGTACGACGAAGATACCGACGAGAATGTAGTGGTTGGTGGCAAATTGAATCAGGTTAGCAACCATCGAAGGAGGTTCCAGGGCGTTAAAATGTCGGCCAGTATACACAGCCCCCATGGTGGGCCAAACCCCGTCCGGCGGTGACGTGGCCGGAACTTCGCTTTAAACTGCGACTCCCTTTTTCCATCGCCTCTTTTAACTTAAGCCAGAGTGGATTCCATGACTACCACGCCCAAACCTTTGGTCCTGATGATTCTCGACGGCTTCGGTCACAGTGAAAGCCCTGAATCCAACGCGATTTTTGCAGCGAAGAAGCCCGTGCTGGACCGTCTATGGGCCACTGTGCCCAACGGCCTGATCTCGGGCAGCGGGATGGACGTCGGCCTGCCGGATGGCCAGATGGGCAACTCCGAAGTCGGCCACATGAACCTCGGCGCCGGTCGCGTTGTGTACCAGGACTTCACTCGCGTCACCAAATCGATCCGCGACGGCGAGTTCTTCGAGAACCCGACCATATGCGCCGCGGTGGATAAAGCCGTTGCCGCCGGCAAGGCCGTGCACTTCATGGGCCTGCTGTCCGATGGCGGCGTGCACAGCCACCAGGATCACCTGGTGGCCATGGCCGAGCTGGCCGCCAAACGCGGCGCGGAAAAAATCTACCTGCACGCCTTCCTCGACGGCCGCGACACGCCACCGAAAAGCGCGCAATCGTCGATCGAACTGCTGGATGCCACCTTCCAGGCACTGGGCAAAGGCCGCATCGCCAGCCTCATCGGTCGTTACTATGCGATGGACCGTGACAACCGCTGGGATCGAGTGTCCCAGGCCTACAACCTGATCGTCGATGGCGCTGGCGAATTCAACGCCGCCACCGCACAGCAAGGCCTGCAAGCCGCCTACGAGCGGGGCGAGAGCGACGAGTTCGTCAAAGCCACTTCTATCGGCGAGCCGGTGAAAGTCGAAGACGGTGACGCCGTGGTGTTCATGAACTTCCGCGCCGACCGTGCCCGCGAGCTGACCCGCGTTTTCGTCGAAGACGATTTCAAGGAATTCGAGCGCAGCCGTCAGCCAAAACTGGCCGGCTTCGTGATGCTGACCCAATACGCCGCCAGCATCCCAGCGCCATCGGCCTTCGCTGCTGGCAGCCTGGAAAACGTGCTGGGCGACTACCTGGCGAAAAACGGCAAGACCCAGTTGCGCATCGCTGAAACCGAGAAGTACGCTCACGTAACCTTCTTCTTCTCCGGTGGTCGCGAAGAACCCTTCCCGGGCGAAGAACGCATCCTGATTCCATCGCCTAAAGTCGCCACTTACGACTTGCAACCGGAAATGAGTGCGCCGGAAGTCACCGACCGTATCGTCGATGCCATCGAAAACCAGCGTTACGACGTGATCGTGGTCAACTACGCCAATGGCGATATGGTTGGCCACAGTGGTGTATTCGAAGCCGCGGTGAAAGCCGTTGAATGCCTGGATCAGTGCGTCGGCCGCATTGTCGATGCCCTGGAAAAAGTCGGCGGCGAAGCGCTGATCACCGCCGACCACGGCAACGTCGAGCAAATGTCCGACGAAACCACCGGTCAGGCGCACACCGCGCACACCACCGAGCCAGTGCCGTTCATTTATGTCGGCAAGCGTGACCTCAAGGTTCGCGAAGGCGGCGTGCTGGCGGACGTGGCACCGACCATGCTGAAGCTGCTGGGCCTGGAAAAACCGGCGGAAATGACCGGGACATCGATCCTGGTGTAATCCGGACTTACAAACACCGCAATACCCTGTGGGAGCGAGCCTGCTCGCGAATACGGACTGTCAGTCGACATCAACGTTGCCTGACACGCCGCTTTCGCGAGCAGGCTCGCTCCCACATTGATCTTCAGTGTTTTTCGGGCCAGTTATCACACAACCCCATTTGGGCGTTTTTTTTGCAGCGTGGGGCGGGCATACTAGGCTGTCCCTTTCCCTGGTGTCGCCCGCCTCTATGCTTCGCGTCCTGATAGCCCTTGCTCTGACTTGCCTGCTCCAACCGGCCTTCGCTGACGAGCGCGCGCAAACCCAACAACAGTTGGACGCCACGCGTCAGGACATTGCCGAGCTGAAAAAGCTGCTGGGCAAACTGCAGGAAGAAAAATCCGGCGTGCAGAAGGATCTCAAAGGCACCGAGACCGAGATGGGCAAGCTCGAGAAGCAGGTCGATGCCCTGCAAAAAGAGCTGAAGAAGAGCGAATCCGAGCTGCAGCGACTCGACGCGGAGAAAAAAAAACTCCAGAGCGCACGCACTGAACAGCAAAGACTGATCGCGATCCAGGCCCGGGCGGCCTACCAGAACGGTCGTCAGGAATACTTGAAACTGCTGCTCAATCAGCAGAATCCTGAAAAATTCGCCCGTACCCTCACCTATTACGACTACCTGAGCCAGGCCCGCCTGGAGCAGCTGAAGAATTTCAATGAAACCCTGCGCCAACTGGCCAACGTCGAGCAGGACATCGCCAAGCAGCAGGCCCAGTTGCTGGTGCAGAAAAGCAGCCTCGACAGCCAGCGCGATGAACTCGACAAAGTCCGCCAGGAACGCCAGCAAGTCCTGGCCAGGCTCAATGACGACGTGAAAGCCCGCGACCAGAAACTGGCAGCCCGCGAGCAGGATCAGGCAGACCTGTCTAAAGTCCTTAAAACCATTGAAGAAACCCTGGCCCGCCAGGCTCGTGAGGCAGAAGAGGCGCGGCAGAAAGCGCTGATCGCCCAGCAGGAAGCCGAAAAAAAGCGTTTACGTGAGGCTCAGGCTCAAGCAGAGGCCACTGACGCCCCACGCAAACCCATCAAATCGACACCCGGCGCTCTGGTTTCAAGCTCAGGCGAAACCTTCGGCGGACCTTTTGCTTCAAGCCGCGGCAAACTTCCATGGCCTGTCGACGGTCGACTGCTTGCACGCTTCGGTGAAAGCCGCGGCGACGATGCCCGGACCAAATGGGACGGCGTGATGATCGGCGCATCGGCTGGCAGCGCAGTGCATGCGGTACACGGTGGCCGCGTGGTGTTCGCCGACTGGTTGCGTGGCGCCGGCCTGCTGGTGATTCTGGATCACGGCAACGGTTTCTTGAGTCTTTACGGTCACAACCAGACACTGCTCAAGTCTGCGGGTGACGTGGTAAAAGCCGGCGAGTCCATCTCCACTGTCGGTAACAGTGGTGGGCAGGACACGCCAGCATTGTATTTTGCGATTCGTCAGCAGGGTCACCCGAGTGATCCGGCGCAATGGTGTCGCGCGCAAGGATAAGCGCGCTACCTACTTCAGGAGTTCGTTCGACATGCTGCATTTGTCCCGCCTTACCTCGCTGGCCCTGACGATCGCCCTGGTGATCGGCGCGCCCCTGGCGTTTGCCGCTCAACCGGTCCCGGCTGTCGCGCCTGCGGGCACTGCCGCGACCACCAAGGCGCCATTGCCGCTGGAAGAGTTGCGCACTTTCGCCGAGGTCATGGATCGGATCAAGGCCGCGTATGTCGAACCGGTGGACGACAAGACCCTGCTGGAAAACGCGATCAAGGGCATGCTCAGCAACCTTGATCCGCACTCCGCCTACCTGGGACCGGAAGACTTCGCCGAGTTGCAGGAAAGCACCAGCGGCGAATTCGGCGGCCTGGGCATCGAGGTCGGCTCCGAGGACGGGTTCATCAAGGTAGTTTCGCCAATCGATGACACCCCGGCCTCCAAGGCAGGCATCCAGGCGGGCGACTTCATCGTCAAGATCAACGGCCAGCCAACCCGCGGCCAGAGCATGACCGAAGCCGTGGACAAGATGCGCGGCAAGATCGGCCAGAAAATTACCCTGACCCTGGTACGTGACGGTGGAACGCCATTCGACGTGACCCTGGCCCGCGCGATCATTCAAGTGAAGAGCGTGAAGAGCCAGCTGCTGGAGTCCGGCTACGGCTACATCCGCATTACCCAGTTCCAGGTCAAGACCGGCGAAGAGGTCTCCAAGGCCCTGGCCAAATTGCGCAAGGACAACGGCAAGAAACTCAACGGCATCATCCTCGACCTGCGCAACAACCCGGGTGGCGTGCTGCAAGCGGCGGTGGAAGTGGTCGACCATTTCATCACCAAGGGCCTGATCGTCTACACCAAGGGCCGGATCGCCAACTCAGAACTGCGCTTCTCGGCCACCGGCAAGGACGAAAGCGAAGCCGTGCCAATGGTTGCCCTGATCAACGGCGGCAGCGCCTCGGCTTCGGAAATCGTCGCGGGCGCCCTGCAGGATCAAAAACGCGCGGTCGTCATGGGCACCACCAGTTTCGGCAAGGGTTCGGTGCAAACCGTGCTGCCGCTGAACAACGAGCGCGCGCTGAAAATTACTACAGCGCTGTACTACACACCGAACGGCCGCTCGATCCAGGCCCAGGGCATCGTCCCGGACATCGAAGTACGCAAGGCCAAGATCACCAGCGAGCAGGACAGCGACTACTTCAAGGAGGCCGATCTGCAAGGTCACTTGGGCAATGGCAACGGTGGCGCCGACAGACCGACCGGCACCGGCGGCAAGGCCAAGGCGATGCCGCAGGATGACGATTACCAACTGGCCCAGGCCCTGAGCCTGCTCAAAGGGCTGAGCATCACGTCCGGCCGCTGAGGATGTGCCTGCGCTTCATCCTCGCCCTGTTGTGCTGCCTGGCGGGCACTGCTCACGCAGATCCCGCCGGGTCGACGCCTCACAAGGCCTACCTGAGTCTGATCATTGATGACCTGGGGCAGAACCTGCCCCGGGATCGCCGCGTCCTGGCCCTGCCCGGCCCGGTGACCACGGCGATCATGCCCGATACACCCCACGCCACCGAATTTGCCGGCGAAGCCCATCGCGCCGGCAAGATCGTCATCCTGCACATGCCCATGGACCCGGCCACCGGCCCGTTCGCCTGGCATCCCGAACTGCCCATCGAAGAACTCGAAAATCGTCTCAACGCCGCCTTCAAAAGGGTGCCCTATACCGCCGGCATCAATAACCACATGGGCAGCCGCATGACCGCGCAACCCGCCGCCATGGCGTGGTTGATGGGCGAGCTTCAGCGCAGGCACAAGTTTTTCGTCGACAGCCGCACCAGCGCCCAGACCGTGGCGGCGCAACAGGCGCAGAAGATTGATCTGGCGAGCGTTTCGCGGGATGTATTTCTTGATGACGAACCCACCGAGACGGCAATCTACACCCAGCTGCAGACTGCGATCGGCCTGGCGCGCAAACAGGGATCGGCGGTGATGATCGGCCATCCTTATCCACAAACCCTGGCAGTGCTGGAGCGGGAATTGCCGAAGCTCAAGGCGCAGGGAATTGAGTGGATCGATGTCCGACAAATGATCAGCGTGCGCGGCAATCGCGCCATGAGCGCCCATGGAAAAGACGGAATATATCGGTAACAACCCGCCACACACCTATAAATAGTTACCGCCCGCCACCTCATCCAATTCCAGATATTGAGACCTGCAACAGGTCGCGACTCTGAGTCGCTTTTCAATTATCAGGAATGACTATGAATACCGAGAACAGTCTCACAACAGCCTCCAGGCCAATGGAATCGATAAAACTCGACAACCTGCTGATCAACTTCACGACGGAGTTCCAACGGATCTGGGACACCAAGGGCTCAGACTCAAAACCTGCAACCTTTTGGCGCCCCAGCCCTGCTCCTGATTTGTTGCCGGGTTTTTTCCCGCTGGGTGACGTCGCTGCTTCCGGATACGGCAACATCAACGGGAACAAAGTAGTGGCGGTTGTATGCGAAGCTGAGGCGCCGAGCGCGGATAGTGCTAAAGGCAAAGCGCTCAGCCAACCCGTGGACTTTGAACAGGTCTGGAAAGATACAGGCTCCGGGGCTAGAAAGGACTGCAGCCTATGGCGTCCAATCCCTCCTGAGGGCTATGTGACACTTGGATTGGTGTGTTCCGACCACGAAAAACCTCCCTTGAACGCGGTACGCTGCGTCCGGTCGGATCTAGTGATCGCCTCAAATCTCGGTGACTTGATCTGGGATGATAAAGGCAGCGGTGCCAAACAGAACTTCAGCGGCTGGAATATCGATCCCCCGGCAGCAGCAGCGGGGGAAATCTACTTCGCACCGGGCACCTTTGTCGGCTTCAACAGCTATACCAAACCTTTAATAGAGGTCGCTGGTTATTCATTGCGCATGCAGATCCCGCTGCAGATCAACTCCGCACCTGAGCTTCCAGTACTTTCAGGATTTGAAACTCCACCTGATGAGACTTCAGAGACCACTCAAATCGCCACGATTCCCTGGTTCGCTGTCGAAGAACACGACCGGCTTCCCAAAGAAAAAATGAGCAAATCACCCTACTACCGACTGGAAAGGACCGACCAATACGTGCTTGTCGGGCATGGCCATAACAATGGAGAAAAAAGCAGGCTGTTCACATGGACAGCGCCCCGAGTTCTGAGCCGCAGGAATCAGAAATTATTCACCCGAATCACATCTATCGAGGTCAGCTCAGAATGGCCGACCGGGGTTTCCAACGCGCGATCAATAAATTTCTCGGCAAAATTGAGCACTGACTTCACTCACACCGAAACATCGTCCAGCGGATGGGAGAGCTCAAATACCGTAGTCGTCGCCTCTATCGTTCCGAAAAACAAGATGTTGGCGGTTTATCAGCTGCAGAGTCACTACGCCTTGCTGCGCGAAGATGACACAGAGCTGGGCATCAACTTCAGTTACGCCGATACCGACAGCTTGCGCTGGATCGAATACCCGCCAGAAATAGACAGCGAAGTCCTCATCCCCAAGCCGATGACATAATTACCTGTCCCTACAGATACCGCGCCATGATGTCGTCCACCACACCTTCCTTGCGCAGTTGATCCAGTGCAGCTTGCAGTTTGGCAACGGTTTCGTCCGGCACGTCCTTGTTCAGTGCCAGATAAAGCTCGGCGCTATTGAAGCGCAACACCGTCTTGAGCCCGGTCACGCCGTCCTGTCGAGCCAGGTAACGGCCGGCCGGGTCGCCTGTGGCCCACAGGTCGATCTGGCCGTTGACCAGTTTCTTCGCGTTGTCCTGATCGCGCAGCACAACGATTGGATTGAGTCCCTGCTTGGCCAGTGTCTCGGCGATCGCATCACCTTTGTAGGCGCCGATCTTGTATTTGCGTGCATCATTCAGGGTTTCGAGGGTGATCTTGCTGTCAGCCTTGGCCAGCATGATCCAGTCGTCCGGGCCGATCGGGCCGACCCATTTGAACAACTTTTCGCGATCAGGTAGCCGCGCCATGACGAACACGCCATAACCGGGCTTTTCCAGGGTGAGTTTGTAGATCCGCTCCCAAGGGAAACGCAGCGTCAGACTGTAGGTAATGTCGGCGCGCTTGAAAATCTCACGGACGATGTCCGTGGCAATGCCACTGATGTTTTCGTCTTGCGCGAAGTTCTTGCCGTTCTTCGCCATGTTGTACGGCGGGAAGTTTTCCGTCAGCAACACCATGTCGGTGTCGGGATTGTCTGCAGCCTGCCCTCCACTGACAAACAACAGGGAAGCGCTGGCAAGGACGAGAAGAAGGCGTTTAAGCATGTCTGGCTACCGAAATCCATGGCGTACCCAAGAGTGCCTTGAGCCCGCCATGATGTCCACTGGCCTGTATTGGAATGTCAGGGTCTTTACGAAAACTCGCCGAGCGACGATCAGGCGAACCTGTTTTTAACGTAGCTGATCGTCGCGCAGGCAGTTTTCGTATGAGCCTAGCGCATCACGATGCCGCGATGAGCCATATAGGCCTTGGCTTCCTGCACGGTGTATTCGCCGAAGTGGAAAATACTCGCCGCCAACACTGCACTGGCGTGGCCTTCGAGAATGCCATCGGCCAAATGCTGCAGGTTGCCGACGCCGCCGGAAGCGATCACCGGAATGCCCAGTGCATCGCTGATGGCACGGGTTACACCGAGGTCGAAGCCGTTTTTCATGCCGTCCTGATCCATGCTGGTCAGGAGGATTTCACCGGCGCCCAGGCCTTCCATTTTCTTCGCCCACTCGACGGCGTCGAGGCCGGTCGGCTTGCGGCCGCCGTGGGTGAAGATTTCCCAGCGCGGGGTTTCGCCAGGGCCGGAAACTTTCTTCGCATCGATGGCAACGACGATGCACTGCGAGCCGAAATGCTGCGCAGCTTCGCCGACGAATTCCGGATTGAACACAGCCGCGGTGTTGATCGAAACCTTGTCCGCACCGGCATTGAGCAGGTTGCGAATATCTTGCACGGTACGCACGCCACCGCCGACGGTCAGCGGGATGAACACCTGGCTGGCCATGCGCTCGACGGTATGCAGCGTGGTGTCGCGACCATCGACGCTGGCGGTGATGTCGAGAAAAGTAATCTCGTCAGCACCCTGCTCGTCATACCGACGGGCGATTTCCACCGGGTCACCGGCGTCACGGATGTTCTCGAACTTGACACCCTTGACCACCCGGCCGTTATCCACGTCCAGGCAAGGGATGATGCGTTTGGCCAGCGCCATGGTCAGTCCTCAGCCTTTGTACGAATCGCAGAAAGCTTGTGCTTCAGCGACATCGAGAGTGCCTTCGTAGATCGCCCGACCGGTGATCGCACCGATGATGCCTGGCGCCTTGGCGTCGAGCAGCGTCTTGATGTCACCGAGGTTGTGGATGCCGCCGGAGGCGATCACCGGGATTTTGGTGGCAGCGGCCAGCGCAGCGGTGAACGGCACGTTGCAGCCCTGCATCATGCCGTCTTTGGCGATATCGGTATAAACGATAGCGGACACGCCGTCGGCTTCGAACTGCTTGGCCAGGTCGATCACCTGAACGGTGCTGATTTCAGCCCAACCGTCAGTGGCGACGAAACCGTCCTTGGCATCCAGGCCAACGATCACCTTGCCCGGGAACGCACGGCAGGCTTCGGCAACGAAGGCCGGATCTTTCACGGCTTTGGTGCCGATGATCACGTAGCTCACGCCCGCTTTCACGTAGTGCTCGATGGTTTCCAGCGAACGGATGCCGCCGCCGATCTGGATCGGCAGGTTCGGGTAGCGTTTGGCGATGGCGGTGACCACTTCGCCGTTGACCGGCTGACCTTCGAACGCGCCGTTCAGGTCGACCAGATGCAGACGACGGCAACCGCCCTCCACCCACTTGGCAGCCATGCTCACCGGGTCATCGGAGAACACCGTGGAATCTTCCATGCGGCCCTGGCGCAGACGAACACAGGCACCGTCTTTAAGATCGATAGCGGGAATAATCAGCATGCTTTTTCCTTCGTCAAAAGAGCTGCAAGCTGCAAGCCACAAGCTGCAAGCATGCGTGTGTATGTTTCTCTCTTGCAGCTTGAAGCTTGAAGCTTTCAGCTGCTTTTTTCGAGCGCCCACAGGTTGCTTTCGATGCTTTCGAACCTCTCCTTGAGGTGCGCCTGCACATCGAAAATCGCCCTGTTGTAATAGTGCGGAGCAATTTCACGGGTAAACAGCTCAAGAATTTCCGCCGCCTCGAATGAACCCAGGTCCAGTTCGAAGCGATCTTCCATGAACCGCTGAATCTTGTGATTGGCTTCACGCTCCTGTTCGGGCGTGAGGGTCAGGATCGGCGGTCTGGACTTCTTGACGGCCATTTACCAGCGACCGTCCCACGCAGCGAAGTTCTGCAAGAGTTGCAAGCCATGGGTATGGCTTTTCTCCGGGTGGAACTGCACGGCGAAACGCGAGCCGTCGGCCAGCGCTGCGGCGAAATCGACACCGTAATGACCGCCACCCACCACCTGGCGCGCATTAGCGGCCGCGATGTAATAGCTGTGCACGAAATAGAAACGCGCCAGGTCCGGAATGTCGTGCCACAGCGGGTGACTCACCTTCTGCTTCACTTCGTTCCAGCCCATGTGCGGGACTTTCAGGTGTTCGCCGTCTTCATGCAGGTCCTTGCCGAAGAATTTCACCGCGCCGGGAAACAGGCCGATGCAGTCGACGCCGTCGTTCTCTTCACTGGTGTCTAGCAAGGCTTGCATGCCGACACAGATGCCGAGGAACGGACGGTCCTGGCTGACTTCACGCACCAGCGAGTCGAAGCCGAGGCGACGAATCTCCGCCATGCAATCGCGAATCGCGCCGACACCGGGGAAAACCACCCGGTCGGCTTCGCGAATCACGCTGGCATCGCTGGTGATCAGCACCTTGCCGGCACCGACGTGCTCGAGGGCCTTGGCCACCGAGTGCAGGTTGCCCATGCCGTAATCGATAACCGCGACTGTCTGCATTACAGAACGCCCTTGGTCGACGGCATCTGACCGGCCATGCGGTCATCGAGCTCTACGGCCATGCGCAGCGCGCGACCGAAAGCCTTGAACACGGTTTCGATCTGGTGGTGGGTGTTGTGGCCACGCAGGTTGTCGATGTGCAGGGTGACGTTGGCGTGGTTGACGAAGCCCTGAAAGAACTCCTGGAACAGGTCAACGTCGAAACCGCCGACGGTGGCACGGGTATAGGGAACGTGCATCTGCAGGCCAGGACGGCCGGAGAAGTCGATCACTACGCGCGACAGCGCTTCATCGAGCGGCACATAGGCGTGGCCGTAACGACGGATGCCTTTCTTGTCACCGATGGCTTGGGTGAATGCCTGACCCAAGGTGATACCGACGTCTTCCACCGTGTGGTGGTCATCGATATGCAGGTCGCCTTTGCTGACGATATCCAGGTCGATCAGCCCGTGACGGGCGATCTGGTCGAGCATGTGCTCAAGAAAAGGCACACCGATATCAAATCGGGCCTTTCCGGTGCCATCCAGGTTGATCGAGGCTTTGATCTGGGTTTCCAGAGTGTCGCGCTCGACTGACGCCTTACGTTCGGCCATCACCAGCTCCGCAAAATCATTGGGCGAAAAAGGCAACCATTATAGGGGCGCGGGCGCCAAACAGAAACACGAGAGGTGATATCGCTGACGGATAGAATCCCCGGCCGTCGGGGATAGACATGTCCATACAAGCCATTGGCATGGATCACAAAACAAATGTGGGAGCGAGCCTGCTCGCGAAAGGGGCTGCACATTCAACATCTCTGTCGACTGTCAGACCGCATTCGCGAGCAGGCTCGCTCCCACAGGGTTTGGCGTTGGCCTGAAGATACCAGGCCAGACCCTCAGCTTCTTAGTGGAACAGAACCGCCGTTTTCTGCAGGGTCACCCAGACACCCCACGCCAACGGAAGACCGACCACCAGCCAGGCAGCCACTGCCAACGGCTTGGTGCCCGCGGCCGCTTTCCACTCCAGTGAGGTGCTGCTGTCAGCGCCTTTGTCGTGGCCCAGCGCCTGTTCGGCGGCCAGCTCGGCATCGGTCATGAAGTATTTGTCGGCCACCGGGCGCACCAGCAGGTTGCAGATGAAACCCAGCACCAGCAGGCCCGCCAGGATGTACAAGGTGATGTCGTAAGCCGCGGCACGCTCAACGCCGATGCTCAACTGATACTCACGCAGGTAGTTCACCAGCACCGGACCCAACACGCCCGCCGCCGCCCACGCCGTCAACAGACGACCGTGGATCGCGCCGACCATTTGCGTACCGAACAGATCCGCCAGGTAAGCCGGAACGGTGGCAAAACCACCGCCGTACATCGACAGAATGACGCAGAACGCCGCCACGAACAGCGCAACGCTGCCCAGATGACCGAGGTTCGGAATCAGCGCATACAGGGCAAAGCCCAGGGCGAAGAACACGAAATAGGTGTTTTTACGGCCCAGGTAGTCCGAGAACGATGCCCAGAAGAACCGGCCACCAATGTTGAACAGACTCAGCAAACCAGTGAAGCCGGCAGCAATGGCGGCGATCGAGGCCAGTTGCGAAGCGTCCAGTTGACCAAACGCCAGATCGTTACCCAGCAACTTGCCACCGAAGACTTCCTGCAACAGCGGCGAAGCCATGCCGAGGATGCCGATACCGGCCGACACGTTCAGGCACAGCACCAGCCATACCAGACGGAATTGCGGCGTTTTCCACGCAACGCTCACGTGCACGTGACGGTTGGTGATCATCGCATTGGAGGCTTTTTTCGCCGGAGCGGTCCAGCCTTCAGGCTTCCAGCCGGTTGGCGGAACGCGGTAGGACAAGGCACCACCGATCATGAACACAAAGTAGATCGCAGCCATTGCCACGAAGCTCTGCCAAACCCCAACGCCTTCCGGCGAACCGAAGTGGCTCATCAAAGCCGTCGCCAGGGGTGCACCAACCATCGCACCACCGCCGAAGCCCATGATCGCCATGCCGGTCGCCATGCCGCGCTTGTCCGGGAACCACTTGATCAGGGTCGACACCGGCGAGATATAACCCAGGCCAAGGCCGATACCGCCGATGACCCCGGAGCCGATCCACATCAGCCAGATCTGGTGGGTATAGATCCCCAGCGCAGAAATCAGCAAACCACCACACCAGCACAGTGCCGATACGACACCGGCCTTACGCGGCCCGGCATGTTCCAGCCAGCCGCCCCAGATGGCTGCAGAGCAACCCAGGAAGATGAAGAACAGCGTGTAGATCCAGCCGAGCATCGAGATCGGCCAGTCGCATTGCGAAGAAAAGACTTGAGCGATGAAGCTCATGTCCGGCGCGCAAGCTACCGCTTTGGTGATGCCCAAGGCCTTGGACAGTGGCAGCCAGAACACCGAGAAGCCGTAGGCCATGCCGATGCAAAGGTGGATGGCCAGAGCGGCCGGTGGCACCAGCCAACGGTTGAACCCGGGCTTGGCGATGATGCGTTCCTTGGACAGGAACGAGGGCTGGTCGGCATAGCCGTCCGCCGCGATACTCGTGGTCATTGTGTATCCCCCAATTATTAGTATGGTTCGCCAGCCACTCTTCACCCCCAGCCTTGTTGCACGCAGGCATGACTGTCTTTTTCAGGGCAAAGCTCCATTTTGGTGCGACATCAGGTCACAGAAGGACCGACGAACGGGCGAAGGTTACCATTTGCACGTGACAGAAAAACCAAACTGATATCACCTTTTTCAATGTTGTCTGTTCTCGTACCTCAGAAGGATTGTCCATGCCCATCGTTGTCGAGTCGTTGAACGAAGCCACCAGCCAGGATCAGCAGGATCTGCAGAAAATCTACCGTGACGCTCCACAGTGGCTGTTTGCGCCATTTACAGGGGATACACAGCTGATCGAGGTCTGCCTGCAGGAAGGCTCGATGATCGCGGGGCGCTTCAACGATCGACTGTTGGGTGCGGCACGCCTGCAACGGCACCCGGACGTGTGGCATTTGTCTCAATTGTGTGTACGAAAAGTCACCCGACGCCGTGGCGTCGCGGAGCGACTGGTGCGTGAAGCACAGGCCATGGCCGCGCAATCCGGCGCCACTCTGCGCCTGCTGGCACCTGCCGGGCACTTGGAAGCCCAGGCATTGGCAGCCAAGTTGAACGTGCCGCTCGATGCCACGCCGGAGTGATCGATGACCGGTCAAACGTTTCGGGGCGCTATACTCCTCGGCTAAATTTCGAATTCGACTAACTACAAGGACTCGCCCATGAAAGCGTTCGGCAAAATCCTGGGTCTGGTGCTTCTCGGGTTGCTGCTGATCATTGTGGCGCTGGGCTTTGCCCTGACCCACCTCTTCGATCCCAACGACTACAAGGAAGAGATCCGCCAGATTGCCCGCGACAAGGCCCACATCGAGCTGACGCTCAATGGCGATATCGGCTGGAGCCTGTTCCCGTGGCTGGGTCTGGAACTGCACGACGCCGCTGTGGCGACCCTGGCCAAACCCGCCGAACCCTTCGCTGATTTGCAGATGCTCGGTCTGTCGGTCCGCGTGCTGCCTCTGCTGCGCCGTGAAGTGCAGATGAGCGATGTGCGCGTCGAAGGTTTGAACCTGCGCCTGAGCCGCGACAAGGACGGCCACGGCAACTGGGAAGACATCGGCAAGGTCCCGGCCACTTCGAACACCGCTGGCACACCTCCCGCCACTACCAGCGAGCCTGAACCGCAAACCACCGCTCAAGCAGAGAAACCAGCTCAACCCGTTCGCCTGGACATCGACAGCCTGACGGTCAACAACGCCCGCGTCGAATACAGCGACGAGAAAACCGGCCGCCAATTCAGCGCGGAAAGCATCCAGCTGAGTACGGGGCCGGTGCACGACTCAACCAACATTCCGGTCAAGCTCACCGCATTCCTGGGTACCAACCAACCGGTCCTGCGGGTCCGCACCGAGCTCAACGGCGAGCTGCGTTTCGAACGCGCGTTGCAGCGCTACAAGTTCGAGGACATGAAACTGTCCGGTGAAGTCGCCGGCGATCCGTTGCAAGGCAAGACCATGACCTTCGCCGCCCAGGGCCAGTTGCTGCTGGACAAGGCCGCCAACGTCGCTGAATGGACCGGCATCAAGATTTCCGCCAACCAACTGCGCGCGCTGGGTGAGCTGAAGGTCAATGACCTGGACAAGACCCCGCAGGTCAGCGGCGGCCTGTCGATTGCCCAGTTCGATCTGGCAAAGTTCGTCGACAGCATCGGCCAGAAACTCCCGGCGATGGCCGAAGGCAGCCTGAGCAAAGTCGAACTGGTGAGCCGCCTGGCAGGCACGCCCACCAGCGTCGTACTGGATGACATCAACCTGAAAGTCGACGACAGCACCTTCAGCGGGCGCATCGCCGTCGAGGACTTCGCCAAACAATCGCTGCGCGCCACCCTCAAGGCCGACACCTTTAACGTCGACCGTTACTTGCCGCCAAAATCGGCCGAGGCCAGCAGCGTGAAACAGGTGCGTCAGGCCGAAGTCGCCAGCACCGAAGCCGATGCCATGGCGGGCGCCGGCAGCACCCCGCTGCCACCGGCACCGACCAAAGAGGCGTGGAGCAATGAACGCCTGTTGCCGGTGGAACGCCTGAGCAAGCTGGATGTGGACGCCGACCTGACTTTCGGCCAGCTGACCCTGGAAAAACTGCCGATCCACAACGCCGCGCTCAAGGCCAACGGCCAAGGCGGAATGCTGACACTGACGAGCCTGCGCGGGGACTTGTACGAAGGCAACTTCGAAGCCAAAGGCACGCTCGATGTGCGCCAGCAAGCGCCTGTATTGAATTTGCAGACGCAAATCAGCCGGGTGCCGGCGGAAAAAATCCTCGAAAGCCAGGGCAAAAATCCACCAGTCAAAGGCTTGGTCACATTCAACAGCAATGTGACCGGCAGCGGTAACAGTCAGAAAGCACTGATCGAAACCCTCAATGGCAACGCCAGTTTCGTCATCAACGATGGCGTGCTGCTCAACGCTAACCTCGAACAACAGTTGTGCAAAGGCATCGCCACACTCAACCGCAAATCCCTCAATGGCGAGCCGCGGGGCAAGGACACACCCTTCCAGGAACTCAAGGGCAACCTGAATTTGCGTAACGGTGTGGCCAGCAACCCGGACCTGAAAGTGCGCATCCCGGGCATGACCGTCAACGGCAACGGTGATGTCGATCTGCGGGTACTGGGCATGGACTACCGCGTGGGCATCATCGTCGAAGGCGACAAGAGTGACATGCCGGACCCGGCTTGCCAGGTGGGCGAGAAATTCGTCGGCATCGAATGGCCGCTGCGCTGCCGTGGTCCGCTGGAGCTGGGCGCCAAGGCCTGCCGACTGGATAACGAACGCATGGGTCAGGTCGCGAGCAAACTGGCTGGCGAGCGGATCAGCGAAAAAATCGACGAAAAGCTTGGCGACAAGGTCAGCCCGGAACTCAAAGATGCACTCAAGGGGCTGTTCAAGCGATGAGAGCCGAGCAGTTTTCAATGGCGGTGCTGGATTGGTACGACCGCCACGGCCGTCATGATTTGCCCTGGCAACAGGACATCAACCCCTATCGGGTGTGGGTCTCGGAAATCATGTTGCAGCAAACCCAGGTCAGCACGGTGCTGAATTACTTCGACCGTTTCATGGCTTCGCTGCCAACCGTCGAAGCCCTGGCCGCCGCACCGGAGGACGAAGTGCTGCACCTGTGGACGGGCCTGGGTTACTACACCCGCGCGCGCAATCTGCAGAAAACCGCGAAGATCGTCGTCGACCAATACGGCGGCGAATTTCCCCGTGACGTGGAAAAACTCACGGACCTGCCGGGCATCGGCCTGTCCACCGCCGGGGCCATTGCCAGTATCAGCATGGGCCTGCGTGCGCCGATCCTCGACGGCAACGTCAAACGGGTCCTGGCGCGCTTTACCGCGCAAGAAGGCTATCCCGGCGAGCCGAAGGTCGCCAAACAGCTATGGGCGAACGCTGAGCGCTTTACGCCACATGATCGGGTCAACGCCTACACCCAGGCGATGATGGATCTTGGGGCGACGCTGTGCACCCGCAGCAAACCGAGCTGCCTGCTCTGCCCGCTGGAAAAGGGCTGCGAAGCGCACATGCTGGGTCTGGAAACCCGTTATCCGATCCCCAAGCCGCGCAAAGCCATCCCGCAGAAGCGAACGCTGATGCCGATGCTTGCCAACGGTGAGGGCGCGATCCTGCTTTACCGCCGCCCTTCCACGGGCCTGTGGGGCGGTCTCTGGAGCTTGCCGGAACTCGACGACCTCGACGACCTGCAGCATCTGGCTTCGCAGCATTCGCTGGAACTGGGCGTCCAGCAGGCGTTGCCGAGCCTGGTGCACACCTTCAGCCATTTTCAGTTGTCCATCGAACCCTGGCTGGTTCAGGTCCAGGAGGCTGGCCATCACGTGGCCGAGGCCGACTGGCTCTGGTATAACCTCGCCACCCCGCCGCGCCTGGGCCTCGCCGCCCCGGTCAAGACCTTGCTCGAACGCGCGGCCGTCGTATTGAACGCAGGAGAGTCGTCATGACCCGCACCATCATGTGCCGCAAGTACAAAGAAGAATTGCCTGCCCTGGAGCGGGCTCCGTTCCCGGGTGCCAAAGGCCAGGACATTTTTGACCACGTCTCGGCCAAGGCCTGGGCCGATTGGCAAAAGCACCAGACCCTGCTGATCAATGAAAAGCGCTTGAACATGATGAACGCCGAAGATCGCAAATATCTTCAGGGCGAGATGGACAAGTTCTTCTCCGGCGAGGATTACGCCAAGGCTGAAGGCTACGTGCCGCCCGCTGAGTAACCCCGTGAAATCGGGGGTCGGATCGTAAGCGACGGTAATAATTAAATTTTTTTGAAAACTTGCTTGACGACCCCCTGAAAAACCCGTTTAATGCGCCCCGTTGCCCAGATAGCTCAGTCGGTAGAGCAGGGGATTGAAAATCCCCGTGTCGGCGGTTCGATTCCGTCTCTGGGCACCACCTTTCGTTTTCAGGTGGTACCAACCACACCTGAAAACCCACAGAGAACCCGCCTAGTGCGGGTTTTTTGTTGTCTATGGTTCCCCACCATCCCCTTGTAAGCCCAAACAGATGTGAGTAGATTCGTGAGTAGATCCAGTTCGGTCTAGAAATCTACTCACACCACGGCGGCAAAATGCCCGCCCGGTGCGGCCTACAAGGAGGCTGCTTTGCCACTCTCAGATACCACCATTCGCACCGCCAAGCCGAAGGACAAGCTTTACCGGCTGACGGACGCCAACGGGTTATGTTTGGAAGTGGCATCGACAGGCACCAAGCTATGGCGGTACCGGTACCGCTTTAACGGCAACGCAAAAATGTTGGCATTGGGTAAATACCCTGCTGTCACTCTGCTGAAGGCGCGCCAGCTACGCGATGAGGCCCGCCAACTGCTTACGGAAGGCACCGACCCCAGCGAACACAAAAAAGCCGCCAAACAGGCTCAGAAGGTCGACGGGCTGACTTTCGAGACGCTGACGCGGGAGTGGTACGACTACAGCTCGCCACGGTGGGCGGAGGCGACCGCCTACAAAACCAAGCTGTACCTGGATAACGACATCATCCCCGGCATAGGCGCCCGCCCGATAAAAGCCATCACCCGGCCAGAGTTGGTCGAGTTGGTGCGCACAGTGGAGGCAAGGGGCACGCTCAATGCCGCTGGCAAGATCCGCCAATGGCTACACCAGATATTCCGCTTCGGCCTGGCAAGGGGCGTCGTCGAGGTCAATCCGGCCACCGACTTAAACGTGGTCGCCGCGCCAGCAAAAGCCGCCCGCCATCACCCGCACGTCACCTTTGCCGAATTGCCCGACCTGCTGGGCAAAGTCGAAGCCGCGAACATTCATGCCCTCACCCGGCACGCTATCAGGCTGCTGACGCTGACAGCGGTTCGCCCTGGTGAGCTACGCCAAGCGCCATGGTCTGAGTTCGACCTAGACGCCGCCACCTGGACGATTCCCGCCGCCCGCATGAAAGCCCGCCGCCCGCATATCGTCCCCCTACCCCGCCAAGCCGTTGCCGTACTGCGCCAGCTCCACGAAATCACCGGGCGTTACTCGCTGGTATTTGCTGGCGCCAACCCTGAACGCCCTATGAGTGAGAACACCATCAACAAGGCGTTGCGACTGGCTGGGTACGAAGGCCGACAAACAGGTCACGGCTTCCGCCACCTACTCAGTACCGAGCTCAACGGGCGCGGGTACAACAAGGATTGGATTGAGCGCCAGCTTGCCCACGGTGACAGCGACGAAATACGCGGCACCTACAACCATGCGGCCTATGTCCAGCAGCGCCGGGAAATGATGCAATCCTGGGCCGACTCAATTGACGCCCTGTGCGCTGGCGCTAACGTGGTGAGCATCAAACAAAACGCATAAAAAATTTGACTGGCCTAGCTCAACGGAGCGAAAAGCGGACTTCCCACCCGCCTGACTGGCAGACCTATTCAGTAGTGGGAGCACTTGGGAGGGTGACGTGATGAATGGCGGGATAATACGTGGCATAGACAAAACCCAATTATTGGGACATCGCAGCCCGGAAGATGAATTAGTAGAAAAGCACATCACTGACGTAATTCATCAACATCACACCCTTGGTGAAAGCCTGGTTGAGCTGGAAAACTTTGGCGCTTGGATGATGACCCTCCAAGAAGCTGCTGAGCTAATCGCATGCGATCAATGGGCTGCCGGGAATGTAAACATACCTGCGCTTACTGAATATAGTGGCCACCTACTGTCATACGAGGCGACCTCCAAACTTGTTAGTATCACGGAGATATTCCTACCAAAACTGATTAACGCCGTTGAGATAGGTCGCCTTAAAGCCGCGAGAACCCTACGTGATTTTGATGAGATCATTGTTCCAAACCTGACCTTCATTGATTACAGCGCGTTATGTGAGTGGCTGACTGGAAGAGGATACACCCCTGGGGAGGCATTTGAGGAATGGTATGACCGGGCTATTAATATTTCGGACAGGCTGGTCGAAGAGGTAATCTGGCTGCGAAGGGCCGCTAGAGATGAAATAAAAGCAATGCCTGTAACAATTGGCTACTCGAGCATTCAGGTAATTGACAACGAAGCAGGCGTCGAGGTTTTAAGTAGCCAACTAAAGTCAGCTCTTTTAGAAAATCAGCACTTACGAGAAAGATTGGCGAAAGCTGAGTTAACGCGACAAGAAACAGCACACAATACATCTAAGAGGTCACATTTGTTGGCCACTGCTGCACTGATAAAACTAATAGAGTCGCCAATTGATCGCCCAAGACCTCAAGGAATGAAACAGTCTGCCATCAAGTCAGCTATTTTGGAGCGCTTCTCTTTTCGTGGCTTAAAAGAGCGCAATCTTGACGAAATATTTTCTGCCGCAAACAAGGCTATAGCAGAAGAGGAATAACCTCGCCCAGCGATTTATACAATTACCGCAATTGCGGAACGAAAAACCGCAATTGCGGTTACACCTGCCGCAATCCGCCCCAGCATAAGCCCATGTTCTCAACGCCACCCAAGGAGGCGCTAGCATGGCAAACACAACCCACCCTATCCGCAAGCAAACCGAACAATCCTCAGTCCAGCCTGAGCGGCCACTTCGCTTCATCAAACTGGGGGAAGTCAAAGCCCTGACCACCCTTTCCACATCCGAGATTTATCGCCGTATTGCAGCCGGGCGTTTTCCTAAGCAGGTAATGCTAGGGCCGAAATCTGCCGTATGGATCGAGGCCGAGGTTATTGCTTGGTGCGACTCACTTGTCGCTCTGCGAGTGGAGGCTGCCTAACATGAGCCCAAAAAAAATGGCCGACCAACAGGCCAGCCAAGTAAATACTCACGTAGAGAATACCAGTGGTACAGCACAGCGCGCTCGCCTTTTGGAGCGTCTGCAAACCGGCCCAATTGATACCTTCACCGCCATCCGCGAACTGAACATCGTCCGCCCTGGTGCTCGCATCAATGAGCTGCGCAGCCTGGGCCACAAGATTTTGACCCACCGCCTCACCCTGACAGACGATCAAGGCCGCAAGCACCGCGGCATGGCTCTGTACTACCTCAGCAGCAATCCTCCTGTTGAGGTGGCCGCATGATCGCCATCAATCCCCGCCCACTAAAAGCCAAAAGCGTTAAGCAGACGGGGATTGCGTCTGTACTTGACTGGATGTATCGTCAATCCGTCGTCACATTGCTGGCGACCGGGCGTAGGAACCCGTTGTTATCAAGGCGCACCAGCGCCCCAAGTCCATTGAGAGGCGTTTTTTTACGTCTCCAGCAATGTTCTATGGCGGCTGTGTGTGGGAGGGCTTTGGCCCTGCCGGTTTCCTTGATACCCGGTATTCCTACCCTGCACACGGTCGCCACCCAATCCCGTAGGAAGGACGGTAGCGGCTCCTCAAATCAAGGAGCTTCACCCATGAAACACGCCCTCAATCCGTCCATTGCATCCGCCAAAGCCGCCGCACACCGTGCTATGGCTATGGCCGCCCTTCATGCCGACTCATCGCTGAGCGTTCGCCTCAAGCGCTACAACACACAAATGGCAATCGCCCGAACCTTGGAAACCGCAGCCGCCCCGGACAACTGCGCCAAAGCCCACCGCATCCAGCGCAACGCCGTTAACCAAGGGGCTTAACCATGACTAATTTTCAACACTGCCAAATGGCGGTGACGCCGAACGCTTGCCCGAAGAAAACCACCGAGCTGTTTTACGTCACCCATCCGAAGGCGGCCAAAGCTTTGTTGGGGCCGTTCTTGAGCCAGGCCGACGCCGAGTGCGGGCGCGTAGTAATGCACAGTGCGGACGCTGTTGTAACCGCCTGCCTTGTGGGTTCAATCGACGACATTACCCGCGGACACGGGGTTAACAACGGTCGGGTATGCCGTGCCTTTGCTGGCGCTGATCGCTTGGAGGTGAATCATGGGTAACGTCATCCCCATCAAGCGCAAGTGTAACGGTGGCCAGCCTAACGCAGACGCTCACATCGACAACGCTAGCTACGCGCTGCTGGTGAAAACCATGATCGGCTTCCTGGAGCTGGGCATCGCAGAAAGTGATGCTGGTCGGCACTGCGATGAGCTGGTGCGCCTGACCCTGCAACTTGATCGGCTCGCACGGCGCTTCATATCGCCGAAGGGGGGTCTATGACAGACGCAACGATCCTTTTCCGTGACGCACTCCAAACGGTCTACGGGCCGCTCGACTGGCTGCCCGTGCCCGATGGCAACATTCACCGTTTCCGCGTCCCTGACGACAAGCCTGGAACGCTCAACGGCTGGTATGTGCTCTACCTGGACGGCATTGCCTCTGGCGCGTTCGGTAGCTGGAAAGCTGGCGGCACCCATACGTGGAGCAGCCGGGAACCACACAATAACCGCGAAGCCGAGCAGGTACGTCAGCGCATCGAGCAAGTCCGACGCCAACGGGAAGCCGAGCAACAAAGGCGTCAGCTCAAGGCCGCAAACCTCGCTCAACGCTGGTGGCGTGACGGCCGCCGTGCCGATCCTGGCCACGCCTATTTAATCGCTAAAGTCGTCCGCCCCCACGGCTTGCGCCAGCGTGGTGACGAATTGCTGGTGCCGCTGTATGCGGGGGGCGTGCTGGTCAACCTGCAGCGGATCGCACCGGACGGCGGAAAGCGCTTCCTGTTCGGGGGGCGGATCAAGGGCACCTATTCACCATTGGGGCGCATCACACCGGGCAAACCGCTGTGTATCTGTGAGGGCTGGGGTACAGGCGCAACGCTTCACGAAAGCGGCTACACCGTCGCCTGCGCCATGAATGCCGGGAACCTTAAACCGGTGGCGCTGGCGCTTCGTGCGGAATACCCCACCACCGAAATCATCATTGCGGGCGACGACGACCGATTGACCGAGGGCAACCCCGGACGCACCGCCGCCAATGCCGCCGCAGCCGAGTGCGGAGGCATGGTGACCTTTCCCGAATGGCCCGCTGACGCACCGCTGACTCTCTCGGACTTCAACGACCTAGCTGCCTGGAGTCGCCCCCATGCGCACGCCTGAAAATAACGTAATCAACCTGCGCCCCGAGGCGCCCATGGTCGAACCTGAGCGCCCGTGCTGGGGCGTGTACGAGCACTGGGTGACGAACGAGAAAGGCCGAAGGTTACGCCCCGGCGTGTACTGGCACGGCTTCAAACGCACCGCCGCCGATGATGAATCTGAAGACGATAAAACAGACCGCCCGATCACTGACGAATGGATCGCCACCCCCGTGACCGTTGTCGCTCGCACCACCAATAGCGACGATGGCAGCGAGGGCCGTTTTCTGCGCCTGTTGACTGAAAGCGGCACCAAGGAATGGATCATCCCCATGGAGGTATTCGGCGGCAGCGGCGAGGACGCCCGGCGCACGTTGTTCGGCATGGGCGTGATTATCGCACTTAAGAAACGCGGCCAGTTCATGGAGTATTTGCTGGAGCAGCGGCCCAGTGAAATGTTCGCCACCACCTGCCGTCCCGGCTGGCACGAATCGGGCGCTTTCGTACTGCCTGGCCGCACCATCGGCAGCGATAAGGTGCGTTATCAAGCCAGCGGCAAAGGGCAAAACCTATTCAGCATCCGCGGTGAATTGGAGGGTTGGAAAACCGAAGTAGCAGCCAAGTGCGAAGGCAACCCAGTGTTGACGTTGGCGATTGGTTGCTCCTTGGCTGGCCCCCTGCTGAGCCTGGTAGGTGTGTTGGGTGGCGGTGTTCACCTGGTGGGCGATAGCTCTAGCGGCAAGTCACTGGCGCAACTGATCGGCTCATCGGTCTGGGGCGACCCCGGCATCTTTGCCGCGTCGTGGGACATGACCAAGGGCGGTTTGGAGATTGAAGCCTCGGGCCGCAACGACACCATGCTGCCTCTAGACGAAATCAAGCGGGCCGACCCCAAGCGTGTGCAGGAAATGGCCTATTCACTCGCCAACGGTCAGGGCAAAGGCACCATGACCCGTGAGCGTGAAGGTCGGGCCAAGCTGTCGTGGCGTCTGCTGGCGCTGTCGAGTGGAGAACGCTCTCTGTCTGAACACGCCGCTATCGGCGGCAATGCGGCCCACGCTGGTGCTGAGTTGCGCATGGTGGACGTGAACGCCGGTACTCGCACCCACCGCGCCTTCGATGAATTGCACGGCCTTGCGGGCGCCGACTTCCACCGCGTGCTCACCGTTGCTGTTGGTGCCCATCACGGACACATCGGGCCAGCATTCGTGGAACAGTTGCTCGCCAGCGACGACCGTCCCGGCCTGCTGGAAGACTTTGCCGGTATCCGCGCCCAGTTCATCGAGGACAACGCCCAAGCCGGACGTGTGGCCGATCGCTTCGCCGTCATTGCCTTGGCTGGGGAAATGGCAATCGCCTACGGCCTGCTGCCCTGGACGCCAGGCAGCGCGTTGGCCGACTGCCAGTTGCTCTATGGCGAATGGCTGAGTCGGGTAGGCAGTGGCAATGCCGAAGACCGCCAGATCCTGGCAGGCATCCTGGACTTTATCGACAAGCACGGCAGTAGCCGATTCTCCGATGTGGATGCGCCAGAGGTCGACGCCAAGGTGTTCAACCGTGCTGGCTACTGGGAGGTGGTGGCCGGTAAGCGCCTCTACCTGTTCAACAAGTCGGCGCTGACCGAAGCGGCTCATGGCCACGGCCTGACGCGAGTAGTGAAGGCGCTAGAAGGCGCTGGCGCTATTGCCAAGCACGATACCGACCGAGACAGCCGAAAAACCAAGAAATACCGCCTGCCCGCTGGTGGGTCTGCCCGCCTGTATGCCGTCGATCCAGAAGCCATGGATGGTGAAGGCGTCAGCCCATGAACACCACCAAACACCAATGCCCGAATTCACAGGAACCTATAAACGTGGGGAACAGGGGGAACGGGGGAACGGCCAGTAAAACCGTGGCCTGTAGCTGTTCCCCCTTATTGAAGTGTTGGGGAACAGGGGGAACACAAACATGTTTTTGAATATAAGACTCCGCGCAATTCCCGACATTTGGTTATCACTGTTCCCCACAATTTTCGATGGGGTACAGGTTCCCCCTCTGGAAGCCCCGGAAACACTGGGTGTTCCCCCCGTTCCCCAGTTCCCCCGATTTTTTTTCACAGACACATTTGGGAGTAAGTGCAATCCGGGTGAGGTGGCGCAATGAGCCTCCTTTCCGGCCTGCTCGATCACATCCCGCCGACCATCGCTGGCGCTGACAAACCGACCATGGCGAATCGCGCCCCAAATCGTCCGCGCCTGGTGCTGGTCGAGCGGCCCGCCCAATTACCGGCAAGCACTTACACCAACGCCGCCATGGCAACGCCTGAGTGGCGAAACGCCCGTGACCAGTACATCAGCCACCTTATGGCGTGTCGTGCCTGCTGCGCGCCGACAGCCCGTTACTGCCTAACTGGTGCTGACCTTCGCGCCACCTATGACCGCACCCCTATGGAGTCGCACCAATGACGCCGACCGGCCTCCCCTTCGGCACGGTGACGGGCCAACCCCGCGACACAGAGCACCACCACCACCGGGCATCAGCCCACAACGTTGTTTATTGATGGAGAATTGATATGACCCAAACATCCCGGCTCGTCATTGAGCTGGACAGTCGAGACGCAGAGGCCAAGGCGGCGGACACCCGCAAGGCGCTTGAGGCGTTGGAAGACGCGGGCCTGAGCATTCAGCCGGCACTGAACAAGGCCGGCGCAGGCATGGAAAAGATGGGCAAGGGCGCTGAGAAGGCCACCAAGTCCATTGAGGATGAGACCGACGAACTGGAGAGGCTGCTGGGTCAGATTGACCCGGTGGTTCGCCGCTTGGGCGAGCTGGACAAGCAAGAGCAGGATCTGGCCAGACATCGCAAGGCCGGAAAGCTCGACACCGCCACATATGACGAATACCAGGCGAAGATCAATGCAGCCCGCAAGGGCATCACCAGCTTCGATGACTCACTGACCCGTACCGGCAACACGGCCAAGCAGACGGCAGCAGCCCTGCGCGGTGTGCCAGCCCAGTTCACCGACATCGCTACATCGCTCCAAGGTGGGCAGGCCCCATTGACCGTATTCCTTCAGCAGGGCGGCCAGCTCAAGGATATGTTCGGCGGCGCCGGCCCTGCGGCCAAGGCTCTGGGTGGCTATGTACTCGGCTTGGTAAACCCGTTCACCGTAGCTGCCGCGGCGGTCGGCACGCTTGGCCTGGCCTACTACCAAGGATCAAAAGAGGCTGATGCCTACAGCCAAGCCCTAATTCTGACTGGCAACGCAGCAGGCACCAGCTCAGGAGCCATTAGCTCGATGGCGGCAAATGTCAGTCGGTCCGTGGGGACCATCGGCGCGGCATCGGTAGTGCTGGCTCAGCTGGCCGGCTCATCGAAAATACCTGCATCGTCTTTTGAAATGATCGCGACGGCGGCGCTCAAGATGGAAGACGCCACCGGAAAGGCTGCAAGCCAAACCGTTGCGGACTTCGAGAAGCTGGCGAAAGATCCAGTGAAGTACTCGGCAGAGCTAAACGAGCAGCTTGGCTACCTGACTGCGTCCACTTACGCGCAAATTGAGGCGCTGGCGAAGCAAGGTGATCAGCAAGGCGCTGCAAACCTTGCTGAGAAGGCCTACGCCGAAGCGATTAGCTCGCGGGCAGACATCATCAAAAGCAAGCTCGGCCTTGTTGAAACCGCATGGGATGGGGTTAAGTCGGCAGCCAAAGGCGCGTGGGATGCAGCCCTGGACGTCGGTCGGGAAGACACGTTCGAGCAGAAGCTGATCAAGCTTGAGGATCGGTTGAGTCGCGTGCGCAACGCCAAGACGCCGACCATCTTCGATGATAATCCAAACCTTGGCGAGCTTGGTGCTGGCGAGAGCGGAGCGCAGTCGGCAATCACCGATTTGTATGTTCAAAAGGCCGAGGATGATCGCCGTGCTGCAGCCAAGACTGAGGCGCTGCGACTTGATAAGAAATCAATCGAGAGCCAAGGAAAGCTTAACGAGGAGCTGAAGAATTCGGCCTCGAATGCGGACAAGCTGAAAGCGCGGTACGCCGAGATCGATGAGCTAATCGCGTCTGCAAGTCGCCGCGGCCAGGCGTATACAGAATCTCAGATCAAGCAGCTGAAAGATGCAGCGGCAGAGCAGTACAAGGAGAAAAAGCCGACGCCGACCAAGGCTTACACTGCAGACGCCGGCCTCAAGAAGCTGGATGCAGCCCGTCAGACCAATGCCGTGCTACTTCAGCAGAATGCGTCGATCAATGGCCAAGGAATCTCCACCCAGAAGCTCGGCACCCAGGCGCAGGCGCTGGTTAAGTGGGAGCAGCAACTCGCCGATATCAAGGGCAAGCAAACCCTGACCGCCGACCAAAAGTCCTTGCTGGCCAGCCAGGATCTGATCACCGCCCAACTGAAGAAAAATGCTGGGCTTGAGCGTGAGGCCGAGATTCAGAGGGGTATCAAGCAGGCGAACGAGGATCAGATCAAGCTGCTGACTCTGACCGGTCAACTACGCGAAGCGAACCAACTGAATTCTGGGCTGGACGATGCCGCGCAAATGGCCGAGTACGAGCGACAAGGCAACACCGAAGCCGCCAAGCGCCTGGAAACGCTGATCAAGATCCGCGACATCAACCTCAACGCAACGCAGAAGCCAGGAACCATTGAAGGTGTATCGCAGGCGCCAGTAGTAACTGGGGTTGATGCTTCCGTAGGTGGCGCCTACAGCGAGATAGAACGACTCAACGAAGAATCGGCCAAGGTCGATGCCTGGCGCACCATGGAGCTGCAAAAACAGCAAGCCTACCTCGATCTCAAAGCGATCAACGAGGAAACCTATGCTGAGCGTGTCAACAACATCAACCAGCAGAGCCAGGGCAATCAAGCGAAGATTGAGCGCGCCAAAAACTCAGCAATCCTTTCTTCGAGCGCTGATTTCTTCGGAAACATGGCCAGCCTGAGCCAGCTAGGCAACAAAAAACTGGCGGCGGTAGGTAAGGCTGCGGCAATTGCGCAAGCAACCATTCAGGGCTATGTCGCTGTTCAAAATGCCTTGGCGGTTCAACCCTACCCGGTGGGCATGGCACTCGCAGTGTCTGCCGGCGTGGTAGCTGCCGCAAACGTTGCTTCGATCGCGGGAGTTGGTTTCTCCGGCGGCGGCTATACGGGCGACGGCGGCAAGCTCGAGCCCAAGGGCGTGGTGCACGGCGGAGAATTCGTTGTGCGCAAGGATGTGGTAAGCCAGCCAGGCGCCCGGGAATTCCTCGAGCGCATGAACTCGAATACCAAGGGTTATGCGAACGGGGGTTACGTCGGTTCGACCTCTGCAAACTCCACGGCAGCGTCACAGAGCGCTTCTTCTGCGGCGCCATTGGCTCTCCCGCCGATCGTCAACCAGATCTACGTGAACGGAAATCCTGATCAGGATCAGCTGGCCAGAATGGAAGAGTCAGTAAATAGAGCGTCAAACAAAGCCTATGAAAGAATGCTTAACGACCTGAAACGCAACGGACCGGCAATGCAACTGATAAGGAGAAACCGATGAAAATTTCTGATTTGGATGTTCGCGAACTGGTGGACGTAATTAGCGCTGCTATCGCGCCAGTGTTGTTCGAGGGAGCCGGCCAAAAAGTAGCGCCTCACATGTGGCGTGAACGGATAAAGCTACATGCCGAGGTCATGGGACGGATTACAGCAGTCCTGCAGTGTGGAGATGAAGTCGGGCCTGAAATTCACGAATACATAGAGCTTTGCACTCAACACATGCATACCGGCTACGAGCCATGCGCTTCTGAGATTCTCGGGCCAGGCGGCTCACTGAGCAAAATTCACAAGCTCTAGGCGGGTCTATCCGCGCCACGATTTGCGAATCGCGAAAACGTGGCGCGATTGAGACAAACCATAAGATCTCACTAAGACCATATAGTCTGTTTCGCCGGTTACTGTCCGTTCGGGGTAACCACCAAAGTAACCTCTCCCGCCTGGTGTCTAGCCATCAAACGGATTCCTGTTACAGAGACATCCTATGCTGGCCACAGGGGACGGGCATGATAGGCCCGGTGCGCCGGTCTTCGTGCTGGTGATAGAGTTGGCGCACCTCAATGGAGTGCCATCATGCGCGCAGCAGTACGGGCCCTGGCCCTTGCCACTATTCTGCCCCCAACCATTTCCCATGCCGACTGGTCGTATCGCACAAGCACGGATGAGATGCGGGGCGAGACCATGACCTCGGCGGTGATCGAGTCGACCACCGCTATTGACCAGCAAGCGCCGTACAGCAAACCGGCAAAACTGGTCATTACCGCTGTCCGGTCGGATAAGGGCTCGGGCTTTATGTTCCAGCTATCCGAAGGGCAGTTCTCTTGCGTGCCCAAGTTGTGCGATGTGAGCATGAAATTCGACGGGGGCGAGGTGCTAGATGTGAAGGCGATGAGCGCAGCTGACACCAACAGCATCCTCCATGTCCAGAATCCCAATCTGTTCGTTGCTACTGCCCGGCTGGCCAAGAGCCTTATCGTAGAAGTTCCGGTGTACCGGTACGGAAAGGCACAGTTCAAGTTCGACGTGTCGGGCCTGGAATGGGAGGGCCTGACACCGTCGAAGGATGGGCTCTATGCTGGCGTGGGAGGACAAACTTGGGCCGCGCCTTATGACCCGGCCACAGGGCTTGTTGATAACGGCTTCGGCGAAGGTGAAGACCGCTGCTACATTGACTCAAAGCCAACGACCGTAGCCTTTGGAGCCAAGCCAACGAAAATCACGCACTGTTATTACCAAGGACGCCATTACCTTTCGATGGTTGATTTCGAGTTCGCCAAAATGAAACAGGTCGTAGGTGTTGTATCAAAGCAGATAGGAAAGCCTGATCTCGAAATACAAGAATATGTCAGCTGGTCCGACACGGAAGAAAAGCACCTCCTTTCAGCTGCCATTTTAGCCAGCAAAAAGAGCAAAGTTGCAACACTACAGGTCACCTATGTGCCTGCTGACAACCTTGTTCCACCCCGAAAGCCTGTGGCTAAATAATCCCAACAGTAACGGTGCGGGGCCCTAGTAACCACTTCCGGTAACCACCCCGCAGCACCCCCTCTCCCGGCCCAACCTTGACAATTGTTAACAGGTTGCCGGGTTGAAACATTTGTCAACATCACCCCAGGCCACCCACTCGATCCGAGGTTAGGTTTTGTTAGGTTCTGGTGTGCGTTCGATGACAGGTTTTGTCAGGTTTTCGCGCCGACAGAATGCTAAGTTTTACTAAGTCGCTGGCGCTGAGCAGATCGGCCGTCGGAAGCTCTGATGGACCTCCGCTAGCAACACCTCAAGCTCTGCAGTCATTGGCTGAGACCCCGGCAGCACAAGCCCATTTAGCTTCATTGGATATCGTAAGTTGAACGGTTTGTCGTGAAGTGCGCTGAGGCACTCAACCCACTGTGGCAGTACTGAAGCGCAGGTAAGCCCGCCTTGATCACACCTGAGCCAAAGTTCTTTTAGATTGTGACGAAGCGAAGGCTTCATCAATTCTTTTTCTGGTGTCCCGCACTTCGACAGGTGCGCTTTAAGCAGGCACTCCAAAGTTTGCCCGGCAAGAAATCCGAGGGCAACGCACACGTCCGGTTCAGCCACTGCTAGTAGTCGCACACCGCGCATAAGCCCATTAGCAGCAGCGAAGTAGGCGTCGGACGACGTAACTGGCGCGATCGACACCGGATCAAGCGTATTGTTGAATCTGCCAGTTATGGGATTCATGCTGCCTCCACATGGCTCTTGGATAGCCGGGGCAAAACGCCAAACCAGCGTCGAAGCCCGGAATGCTTTATCAGTATAGGTTGCATGTTATGCATACAGAGCAGCTCAATACTGGCCATTTTCTGCCTGAGGCGAGCAGGCGGGTTTCGACTGAAAAGCGGCGGGTATCCATTCTGTAATCCACGCTTTGAGGCTCATCCGGCGCCGAAACCCTGGATGGTGACCAAGCGAGTGACCACCATCAGTGACCACTTTCCGCTGGTCACAAAACCATCAAACTCCCATTTGTGAAATCAACCCCATGAATGACCCGCGTCAAGTACCTGTTTGCCGATTTTCACGCAGACTTTTCACGCACTCGGAGCGCGTGAAGCCGTACAAGAGACAACCATTGGCCGGCATCGGTACGCGGACTGGTACGCACCGTGAGTACGCACTCACTAGGCGACCCAGCAAGTTCGCTTCGAGGTTCGCACCCTCTTACGCGAGGCTGGTGCGAACCCGGTCAGTGGATATCATGCTGGTTACGGAAAGCTAATCTTGACCAGGCTTGACGGATTTCGAGTCGACCATGGGGCAGAGCCAAGCTGAAAGCCATGATCTATAGGGCTACACCACCCCATGAATGAGGCCCAAAGCGCCCCTAATGACCCTGTTGTGGAAACACCCCATGAATGGCCTACGATTACAACGCGGTACCCCTCACGAATTGCCCGAACACAAAATGCCCACTTCACTAAGTAGTGGGTTGAGCATGACCTTCTACAGGGATGAGGCGCGGGTGCTGGACACTTCAATGGTCCAATATTCCCACAAGATTTGGGCCTTCTAGAAAGAGAGCCACAACGCATGAGCAAACCCGACGACGAAAGCAAGCCACCAAAGCGCTTGAGCTTTGTGATTCCCCACCGTGCCTACTGGGATTACAAGCTTGAGGCGGTACGCCTTGATATGTCCATGACGGATTATTTTCTTTCAGTGTGGGCGGCGGCTGGCATTGGTGACAAGTGCCTGTGTGACTGGACGTACTCGGTGACGGACAACAACGGAGAAAAGCTGGTTCTGTTGGTGGATCTGATGACCGGGCGTCTTAACCTGACCGCTGACATCACGTACGTTTTCCGTGACCTATGCGACAAGATGAACGTAGATGACCAGACCTTTATTGTCTTCCGAAAAACTGACGGGCGTTATGCCCAAATAGAGTTCGGTGAGAAAGGCTTTGTCCAGTATATGGATCTGGGCGATGTTTCGTTTGAGGAAATCACCCGCATGTTTTTTCATAGGGCCGAGCTCTCCGCTCATCCGATGGCGCAATCTGATCCATCGTAATTTTCAAGGAGTCGCCATCAGGGGGGCGGAGCCTTAGAAAACGAATCAAAGAGGGTTACTAGTCGCATGGCTGCCTTCCACTATAGATGACGGTATTGGCGTGGTTACCACTGGCAATCTGGCCAGCATCGAAACAAAACTAAGGCCTCGGCACCACAGGCTTGCCGCCCCATTAGTAAAATCCCTCCATCGAAAGGATCAAAACGGGCACCTTTTTTGTAAGCTTTCTCTTACATCAAGAATGGCCAATATCGCATGACAGCATTCGAACCGAAACCCATTCTATGGCGTACACTGGATGGGCAACCACTATGCCGAACGTGGTTGCCCGTTGACAGAGTTCTTGAACTGTTCATAATTCGGCCCCATTTTAATAGCACCCTTACACCGCACCCAGCCAAAGGAGGAGTGGTCATGCTGAATAGCGAAGCCGTCGCCAACTACTTCATCCAGAAGTCGTTTGATACGGGTATCCCCCTTACGCCGATGAAGCTTATCAAGCTGGTTTACATCGCGCATGGCTGGCATCGTGGTTACTTCTCTCAAAATTTGATCAACGATGCTGTACAAGCTTGGCGCTATGGACCAGTGATCCCTGACCTGTATCAGAAGATCAAGAAGTACGGCAAAGGCAACATTTACGCTCCGATTGAATGCTATGGAGTTGCTGGAGACCCCCATAACACTCCTCCTAATCAACAGACTCTGCCGCTGTTGGATCGAGTGTGGGATTCGTATGCAAATTACGACGGGCTGGCGCTCTCGGCGATGACCCATCAGCCTGGCACACCTTGGGAAAAAACATGGAACGCCTCGGGCGGCGATCAGTACCACGGAGCCATCATTCCTAACGAATGGATTGATCAGCACTACAAACACAAAATAGCGATCGCCAGCCAGAATGCTGCCGGATGATCCGTTTGCCGCCATCGGATCGGCGGCCCCCCTTGAGCCCACCTCCGAATCTCTCAAGTTAGCCGAGAAAGAAAAGAAGACACTCGAAGATCCTAAAGAGAAAGTCCAGAAGGAAGTTCATTCTTTAGCGATCTTCGCTCTTCGTTTCGGAGCCATTCTCTTCGCATCATTGATTGTCATACGGTTCTGGCATCTTGCCGGACCGCACTCGATGTTTGGCTACTGTGTACGGTGGCTAACTGACCCTGAGATCCAGTCCATGGATAAGATGCTGTTCAGCAGCGCGTTCGGTGGCCTAGTGCTTGGGTATCTCAAAGAGCTGATGGCTCCGATCAAAAAAGACTAACCGTCACTCTGTCCCGAACGAGCAGCATGCACCCGCTCTGAGTGCTGAATTCAACACGCCGTGTAGATCCCACTACGCTGGGCGCCGACTATTACTTTGACCACGCTTTGACGAAGTGTGAGACAGGCACGAGACGGAACTGACGCCCGGCTGGCGTCTGGGGCCTCTCCCGTGCGGGAGGCCGTCAAACAAGCGGGCTTGGTCGTCTCATACCCCTGACAGGCCCCGGACGGTTTCTGGACAGGCACTGGACGGATTCGCGGCGCCAGCAGGTGGCCAATCGAGCTGAAGAGCGTGAGGGCAGCGGCTTGCCGTTCGGTATCGCCGAGCATCGAGAATACGCCCGTTCAGAATGGCGCCCAGCCTTGACCCGCCCTTGACCATCCTTGACGGAATATTTGACAGAGCTTGACGGATTGCCAGGCAACCATACTCCAGCAACGGCCTGTAAGCCTTGATCTGTAAGGGCTGGCGCTGATTCCCACGCAAGGAAGTGGGAGCGGGTCGTCAAATACCCGTCAAGGAAGATTCGCCAGCGATGGAGGGCATGGCAGACGACCTTGTGATAAGACGTGGTGTAACAGCCGATGTAACAGCAAATGCCATAGTGTGGCGCTGACACCATTCCTCATTTTTGGAGAGTCGGTAGTCCGATCTGTCTCACCGAGGCCAAAGCGTCTCACTCGGTAATGACCGAGTCAAAACCACGAATTGGCAATGGTGGAAGTCCCGCAACGTGTCAATGGAGTCACACTGGGCGAGAGGGAAAAACGACCGAATGAGGGGCAACAAACGAAAAAGTGAGTAGATTTGTGAGTAGAAAAACAATCAAAAACAGAGAAAGCCTTTAAATACAATACATGCAGCCAACGGTTCGATTCCGTCTCTGGCACCAAATACCGAAAACCCTGAATCGAAAGATTCAGGGTTTTTTTATGCCTGCAGTTTGCTGTTCGCCGAATCCGGTCCTGCCTGTAGCGCAGACAAAACCCGCCATCACTTGAACAGTGATCGCGGGCTTTGTCGTTTCAGGGAATGGTTACTCAGCATCATTCCAGTGGAACACAAGATTGCGGGCACTGCCGCTACCCACATCCGCTGTGTCACGCCGCTCTACCCCATTACGCGTCGCGACCACGGTGTACTTGCCGGGAGGCAACTGGGCATAAACCAGTGGTCCGGCCTCGCTGAGCGCCAGCACCGTTTGCCCAGGTGCTTTCTGAATGACCAGATTCACATCGGGCACGTATTTGTTCTCCGGCCCGATAGAGAAGGTCATGTGCAGGTTGTAGCCCGTGGTTTGCTGGATAGCTCTCGACTCATCCTCACCGATACCTCCGGACAAGTAGGCAATCCCGTTCTGTTCCTGCCGTTGAACCTGCACGCCCGTGCTGTCGATCGGTTCAAGACTGGCAGCTAGCGAGATGGCGGGAAACATCAAAACGCCGACCGTGGCGAGGGGGAACATCAGTGAATGTAAACGCTTCATGATGACGACTCCCGGGCTCCACAGAACCCAATCGTTACTTAATTGGGATTTCGGGCCGAGCAGTCGGGTTTTAGATCGATTTGTACTTGGATCAACTACGAAACGTACTACGTGATTTGTTCTTGATGCCTTATCCGCTGTCAGGCTGGTCCTGCCGGCAAGTCCGGTATTTCCTTCCAGTTTTCAGGCCGCGCCCTGCATCTTTGACCAGCACTGTCTTGCCATCCTCTTCTGCCTGATCAACCAGCCGCGGAAGACTCAATGAGCGCCCTCAGACCCCATGACAAACAAGACCCACAAATCGCCTCACTGCTTGGCAATCTTGGTGAATTGATCCGCCAGGCACGCCAGAAAGTGCTGCGCGCGGTCGATTGCATTCAAGTGCAAACCTGCTGGCAGATCGGCCGGCACATTGTTGAGTTCGAACAGCAAGGGGCTAGACGGGCGGGTTATGGCAAACGCTTGCTGGCTAAATTGGCCGAAGTACTTACTGCCGATTTTGGAAAGGGTTTTGATGAGCGCAATTTGCGATACATGCGGGATTTTTATCAGACCTTTCCAATTTGGAACGCAGTGCGCCCCGAATTGAGCTGGACCCACTATCGCAGGCTGAGAGTCGACAACGACAGCGCTCGTCTTTGGTACATGAATGAGTCAGCTTCACAAAACTGGTCAAGCCGAGCGCTGGAGCGCCAGATCAACACCCTTTACTACGAACGCCTGCTGACGAGTCGCGATCGCTTCGCTGTCGAGCAGGAGGCTGTCACCAACATCCAGCAAATGAAGGCCAACCCTCGGGAGTTCATTCGCGATCCGGTGGTGCTGGAATTTCTCGGCCTGCCCAGTGCAGGCAGGCTTCAAGAAAGCGAAATCGAACAGGCGCTGATAGAGCAACTGCAAGGTTTCCTGCTCGAACTGGGCAAAGGCTTTGCCTTCATCGCGCGCCAGCAACGCATCAGTACCGACAGCAAAGACTTCTACATCGACCTTGTGTTCTACAATTATTTGCTCAACTGCTTCGTCATCTTCGATATCAAACGCGGCGAACTGACTCATCAGGATGTGGGCCAGATGGACATGTATGTGCGTATGTACGACGACTTGAAACGCGGACCGGAAGATGGCCCCACCGTCGGTATCATTCTCTGCGCGCAAAAGGATGAGTCCGTGGTGCGCTACTCGGTGCTGGAAGGTAACGAGCAACTGTTCGCCAGCAAATACCAACTGGTACTGCCCACTGAGGAAGAACTTCGTGCGGAGCTGGACAGAGAGCGCTCCATGCTGGAAGAGCGACTCAATCAGACGCCGTGCTAGTACCCATGGATTGTTCATCCACAGCGCAAAGACTATCGTTACCAGCTCCCCGCAAAGGTCTGAAGCCGATGAGTTTGCAGGAAATGTCATCACTGGCCCCTACCCAAATCGAGCTGCAACTGGCATCTGACGTATTGGGCGAACCCTTCAGGCAATCCGCCGCCGACGGCTTCATCCTCGGTGGTTTCACCTGGCGGCATGCCAATGCGAACCTCAATCGCCCAGTGGTAATCATCAACGCCGCCACCTCGGTCCGCTGCCGACACTACTCGCGCTTCGCCGACTACCTGTTCGCCAACGACTTCGATGTAATCACCTACGATTACCGCGGCATCGGCGAATCACGTCCGGCATCGCTTAAAGGGCTTCAGGCCTCATGGACAGATTGGGGCGCGCTGGACTTCGAGGCGATGCTGAAGCGTGCGCAGCGCGACTTCCCGGGCCAGCCCATTGATGTCGTCGGCCATAGCTTTGGCGGCTGCGCAGCGGGACTGGGAGCCTCCGGACAAGTCATCCGGCGCCTGGTGACAGTCGGCGCGCAGTTCGCCTACTGGCGCGATTACGCGCCGGCCCATCGCTGGCGGATGTTCGCCAAATGGCATGTGGTGATGCCGATAGTGACGATGATTTACGGTTACTTTCCCGGCAAGCGCCTCGGCTGGCTCGAAGACACACCTGCGGGCGTGGTTCGTGACTGGAGTACGCCCACTGCACACTATGAAACACGCCCCAGCGGCCGCGTAGCCCACGCAACCAACGGTCACCTGCCCTTCTCCACCATCAGCGCAAAAACCCTGGCAATCAGCATCAGCGACGATCCCTACGGCACCATCCCGGCCATCGAACGCCTGCTCGGCTACTTCACAAGCAGCACCAACACCCACCTGCGCATTGCTCCCGAAGACATCGGCGAAGCAGAAGTCGGACATTTCGCCTTTTTTCGTAGCGCATACCAAGCCACACTATGGCCCATTGCATTGTCCTGGCTGCAAAACGGCGAACTGGCCCCCGACACACCCGGGCGGACAGTGTCACGCAGCTGAAACACTGCCCTCTCAACGAATTACGGAACGACGCCCATGGCCTCCGCCAACAAGCAGCAAAAACGCGCCTCCCGCGCCAAGGCCAAGGCCAAGCAGAACCGCACCCAACGCGCCGCCGCGCCGGTCGAACTGGACCCGAACGACGATCGCATCGATTTCGAATCGGTGGACCTGACCGAACTGTTCAAGAAAATGATCGACGCGCAAAAAGTCAGCCAGCAAGCCATGTGCATCGCCTTCCTGGAAGACCCGCTGCTGGAGCTGGTGTACGAGCAGGAGGGCGAAGAAGGCGCGATGGACTTCATCCTCGCGGCGCTGATCGAATACCGTCAATGGTCCGCCGAAACCGACGAAGCCGGCGCCCTGGCGTGGATCGAATCCCCAGCCTTCCAGGCTGACTACGTGGCAGCGTCCGACGCTATCGCAGCCCAAACCCAACAGAAACCGAACTGAGTTCCCATGGCATCCCTGAACAAGCAACAGAAACGCGCCAAACGCGCCAAGCTCAAAGCCAGGCAAATCAATATCCACGGCAGAAAACCTGCCGCGCTGGACGATGACCTGGGTGAAATCGGCGAGCCGATCCCGGAATACACCCTGGCGATGTTCAGCAAAATGCGCGATGCGGAAGCCATCGGCCGTAGCGAAATGCTCGCCGTGCTGCTGACGAACCTCGCCTTTATCATCATTGATCATCCAGAACTGCTGGACATGGAAAACGCCGACGACGAAGGCATGGCCGCCACCCACCTGGCCGCCGACATGCTGATCGACTACCGCATGTGGACTGACGGCATGGACCGCGACGCCGCCCAGGCATGGCTGACCGACCCGCAGTTCATTGCTGACTTCGGCGACGCACTGGACGTCTACCGGCAGTCGGTGGATGCGCCCGAAGAAAAAGCCGAGTAAGGTTTTCGACTCAAACAAAAACGGCCGCTTGTCATCACTGACAGCGGCCGTTTTTTTATTTCAACAATCTCGATTGAGCCAGAAGACTCAGCGCGCGATTGCCGCTACGCCGCGCTCGATGCGACGACGGCGGGCAACCAGCAAGCCGGCAGCCACCACCAGAGCGCTGAGCAGGCCGGTTGCAAGGATTTCCACGCGATGGGCGTCCTGGAACAGCATGATGGTCAGGGCCGCGACGATGAATACGATCACCGCGTAGGTCAGGCCCGGGAACAGCCACATACTGAAGACGATTTTCTCGCCGCGAGCCATGCGCTGTTTGCGCATGCGCAGTTGCGAGATCGCAATCACCAGGTAAACCAGCAGCGCGATCGCGCCGGAGCTGGCCAGCAGGAATTCGAACACCGCCGCCGGGGCTACGTAGTTGGCGAAGGTTGCCAGGAACGCTGCACCAGTGGACAGCATGACCGCCCAGTATGGAGTGCCGCTTTTGTTGGTGCGCGTGGACACGGCCGGTGCATCACCGCGCTTGCCCAGGGAGAACAACATGCGCGACGACGTGTAGAGCGCCGAGTTCAGGCAGCTGGTCACGGCGACCAGTACCACGATGTCGACGATCATCTTGGCATTCGGGATGCCCATGCGCTCAAGCACGGTCTGGTAGGAACCAAGACTGGCCAGAACCGGATCGTTCCATGGCACCAGAGCCACGACGATGAAGATCGATACGAGGTAGAACAAACCGATCCGCCAGATCACCGAGTTGGTGGCCTTGGAGATTTGCTTGCCAGGGTTCTTCGATTCCGCGGCCGCGATGGTCACGATCTCGGTGCCCATGAAGGAGAACATGGTGGTCAGGATGGCACCCAGCACCGCGCCCATGCCGTTTGGCAGGAAGCCTTGGGTGTCGAACAGGTGCGAAACGCCGCTGACTTGGCTGGTCGGCAGGAAGCCGAAGATCGCCAGCACGCCAAGGACGATGAAACCAATGATCGCCACCACCTTGAGCAGGGCGAACCAGAACTCGAACTCACCGTAGTTTTTCACGCTGAACAGGTTGGTTACGGTCAGCAGCATGGTGATGACCAGGGCAAAGGCCCAGATGTCCACGCCAGGGAACCAGGCGTGCAGGATAGTTGCGGCGGCGTTGGCCTCCAGCGGGATGACGAGCACCCAGAACCACCAGTACAACCAGCCAATGGTGAAGCCGGCCCAGTGACCGATCGCGCGATCGGCGTAGGTGGAGAAGGAGCCGGTGTCTGGCGAGGCAACCGCCATTTCACCCAGCATGCGCATCACCAACACCACCAGCATACCGGCGGCAGCATAGGCCAACAGCACGGCCGGGCCTGCTGCAGCGATGGCGTGGCCCGAGCCAACGAACAGGCCGGCGCCGATAACCCCGGCGATCGACAGCATGGTCACATGACGCGGTTTAAGCCCCTGTTCGAGGCCGTTAGAGCTTTGGGTACTGCTCATTAAAACTACCTTTGTAAGGAAAAGCGAATGCATGCATCCCGTTTGAATTTCCCTTCTGTAAAAAGAAACCAACGGGGCGTTCCGGAATCTGCACGCAATAATTGCGCCAAAATGTTTCAAAACCCTCTACCCCGGCGATCTCGCCCTGACCGGACAGTCATCGCAACTCATTGATAATACTGGCACTTTGCCAAAGCGTTACCCTGCGACTCACTTGATGAACGAAACAGCGCACCGGAAACACACCCCACAACTCCTCAACGCACAATAAAAGTGCGGATCGGCAACCTTTGGCCTGTTAGCGCTTCCAACCCCCCGCCAAAGCTGGCAACATCGCGCCCTTTTTTACGCGACAGCCACCGCGCTTTTACCTGCAAGCAGGGTTCAAACGGCTGTTCGGTTGTTGATGGGGCGACAGTCTGCTGCGCCGATGCGACAACCTGTCACATGCCACCCGCTTACTGCCCGTAGCGCTGTTGGCTGCCTTTGAAACGCTATGCTAGCTTGGCCGCCTCGCCAGGAAGGCCACCAACAGCAGGAGCGAATACACAATGAGGAACGCACATGGCTGAGGCCACGCCCGCGCTTGAAATCCGCAACTTGCACAAACGCTACGGCTCGCTGGAGGTGCTTAAAGGCATCTCGCTGACCGCCCGCGACGGCGACGTGATCTCGATCCTGGGTTCTTCCGGCTCCGGCAAGTCCACGTTCCTGCGTTGCATCAACCTGCTGGAAAACCCGCACCAGGGCCAGATCCTGGTGGCCGGCGAAGAACTCAAGCTCAAGGCCGCGAAGAACGGCGAACTGGTCGCTGCCGATGGCAAGCAGATCAACCGCCTGCGCAGCGAAATTGGTTTTGTGTTTCAAAACTTTAATCTTTGGCCGCACATGAGCGTGCTCGACAACATCATCGAAGCCCCGCGCCGCGTGCTCGGCCAGAGCAAGGCCGAAGCCATCGAAGTCGCCGAAGCCTTGCTGGCCAAGGTCGGTATCGCCGACAAGCGCCACGCCTACCCGGCGCAACTGTCCGGCGGGCAGCAACAACGCGCAGCCATCGCCCGCACCCTGGCCATGCAGCCCAAGGTCATCCTGTTCGATGAGCCGACCTCCGCGCTTGACCCGGAAATGGTCCAGGAAGTACTTAATGTCATCCGCGCACTGGCCGAAGAAGGCCGCACCATGCTGTTGGTTACCCATGAAATGGGCTTTGCCCGTCAGGTCTCCAGCGAAGTGGTGTTCCTCCACCAGGGCCTGGTAGAAGAGCAAGGATCGCCACAGCAGGTGTTTGAAAACCCGCTTTCGGCGCGCTGCAAACAATTCATGTCCAGCAACCGCTAACGGAGCTACCCGCATGCAGAACTACAAAAAGGTCTTCCTGGCTGCCGCCGTCACCTTGGCCTTCAGCGCCGGTGCCATGGCCGAGAACCTGAAGATGGGTATCGAAGCGGCCTACCCGCCGTTCAACAACAAAGATGCCAGCGGCAACGTCGTCGGCTTCGACAAGGAAATCGGTGACGCCCTGTGCGCCAAGATGAAAGTCGAATGCACCGTGGTCACTTCCGACTGGGACGGCATCATCCCGGCCCTGAACGCCAAGAAATTCGATTTCCTGATCTCGTCGATGTCGATCACCGACGAGCGCAAGCAAGCGGTGGACTTCACCGAACCGTACTACTCCAACAAGCTGCAGTTCATCGCCCCGAAAAACGTCGATTTCAAGACCGACAAGGCTTCGCTGAAAGGCAAGATTATCGGCGCCCAACGAGCGACCCTGGCCGGCACTTGGCTGGAAGACAACATTGGCGATGACATCACCATCAAACTCTACGACACCCAGGAAAACGCCTACCTCGACCTGACTTCCGGTCGTCTGGACGGCATCCTGGCCGACAAATACGTCAACTACGAGTGGCTGAAAAGCGACGCCGGCAAGTCCTACGAATTCAAGGGCGACCCGGTGGAAGAAAGCGACAAGATCGGTATCGCTGTACGTAAAAACGACCCGATCCGCGACAAGCTGAACACCGCGCTGAAAGAAATCGTCGCTGACGGCACCTACAAGAAGATCAACGACAAGTACTTCCCGTTCAGCATCTATTGATACTGACCTGCCGGACCGGCGTCGCTTTGTGATGACGCCGGTCCCCGGCCTTGCCTGCCGCGATTTGAAAAGAAATCCATGATTATCGACCTCTACGGATTCGGCCCGGCGCTCGCCGCTGGCGCGCTGATGACTGTGAAACTGGCACTCTCGGCCCTGTGCCTGGGGCTGGTACTCGGTCTGCTCGGCGCCTTGGCCAAGACTTCCCCGTACAAGCCGTTGCAATGGCTTGGCGGTACTTACTCGACCCTGGTTCGCGGCATCCCGGAATTGCTCTGGGTACTGCTGATCTACTTCGGCACGGTCAACCTGATGCGTGCCCTGGGCGAGTTCTTCGGCAACCCCGATCTGGAACTGAACGCCTTCGCCGCCGGTGTGATTGCGCTGGGCATGTGCTTTGGCGCCTACGCCACGGAAGTATTTCGCGGCGCGATCCTCGCCATTCCCAAAGGCCATCGTGAGGCCGGCGTGGCCCTGGGCCTGTCGAAATGGCGGATCTTCACCAAGCTGATCATGCCGCAGATGTGGCGCATCGCCCTGCCCGGCCTGGGCAACCTGTTCATGATCCTGATGAAAGACACCGCGCTGGTATCGGTGATCGGCCTGGAAGAAATCATGCGTCATGCACAAATCGGCGTGACCGTGTCCAAACAACCGTTCACCTTCTATATGGTGGCCGCCTTCATGTACCTGGGTCTGACGATTCTGGCCATGACCGGCATGCACTTCCTGGAAAAACGCGCCGCTCGCGGCTTCGCGAGGAGCACCCAATGAACTGGGAAGTCATCATCAAGTGGCTGCCGAAACTGGCCCAGGGTGCAACCCTGACCCTGGAACTGGTGGCCATCGCCGTGATCGCCGGCTTGCTGCTGGCGATTCCACTGGGCATCGCCCGCTCGTCGCGCCTGTGGTGGGTACGGGCATTTCCCTACGGCTACATTTTCTTTTTCCGTGGTACACCGCTGCTGGTTCAGCTGTTCCTGGTCTACTACGGGCTGGCGCAGTTCGACGTCATCCGCAACAGCTCGATGTGGCCTTACCTGCGCGATCCGTTCTGGTGCGCCACGGCGACCATGACCCTGCACACCGCCGCCTACATCGCCGAAATCCTGCGCGGCGCCATTCAGGCGATTCCACCGGGCGAGATCGAAGCGGCACGCGCGCTGGGCATGTCCAAGCCCAAGGCGCTGTTCTACATCATCCTGCCCCGGGCGGCGCGTATCGGTCTGCCGGCCTACAGCAACGAAGTGATCCTGATGCTCAAGGCCAGCGCCCTGGCCAGCACCGTGACACTGCTGGAGCTGACCGGCATGGCCCGCACCATCATTGCCCGGACCTACCTGCCGGTAGAAATCTTCTTCGCCGCCGGCATGTTCTACCTGCTGATGGCTTATGTGCTGGTGCGCGGCTTCAAGCTGCTGGAGCGCTGGCTGCGCGTCGATGCCTGCCAAGGGCGTTGATCCCCGCGTGTTGACGGGCGAGGCCCTGCTCGCCCGCTTCACGGCGCTGGATGCTTTTCTGACAACGCATCAGGCGCTGTGGAAACCACGGCCGTTCACGCACCTGCAACTTCCCTGGGAAACTTCCTACCCTGAGTTGGCCGCCTGGCTACGCGGACGGTCGCTGGACGATGCGGAAAACGCACACAACCAACCCGCCCTTTTGGATGCACCGGAGCCTTTTGCGACCTTGGCGGCGAAGTCTCTTGCGCTGAGTACCGTGGATGAATTGCCCGCCCATGCGCTGGAAGCGGCGGGCCATCGATTGAACGTCGACGTACCCGGGCGCAAGTGGCAGCAGATCGAAGCCTTCGCCAGTCGATTGAACTTCGCCGATACGCCCAAGCATTGGCTGGACTGGTGTTCGGGCAAAGGGCACTTGGGAAGACGCTTGCTGCAAACCGGCCAGCAGCTGACTTGCCTGGAATATGACCCGGCACTGGTTGCCAGCGGCCAGGCCCTGAGTCAGCGCCATCAGCTGCATGCGCTGCATGTCGAGCAGGATGTGTTCGCGGTCGATGTAGCCGCGTTATTGAACGCCGAACACAGCCCCGTCGCGCTGCACGCCTGCGGCGATCTCCACGTGAGGTTGATTCAGCTCGCCAGCGCGGCAGGCTGCAAACAACTCGCCATTGCTCCTTGCTGTTACAACCGGATCAGTCTTCCCCGGTACTCGCCACTTTCCTCGGCCGCCATGGCCTCCGACCTACAGCTGTCTCTCGATGATCTCGCGTTACCGATGAGTGAAACCGTCACCGCCGGTGCACGCGTCCGACGCCAACGCGACACCTCCATGGCCCGACGCCTGGCCTTCGACCTGCTGCAAAGGCAACTACGCGGCGTTGACGAATACCTGCCAACGCCATCCCTGCCCAGCGCCTGGCTGGACAAGCCCTTCGCCGATTACTGCCAGCATTTGGCCCAACTCAAAGAGTTATCCACAATCGGCCCGCAGGATTGGCCGGCTCTAGAAGGCGCTGGTTGGCAGCGCTTGGCTGAAGTGCGCAATCTGGAGCTGCTGCGCGGACTTTTCCGACGCCCACTGGAGCTTTGGCTGGTACTCGATCGCGCACTTTTCCTGATCGAGCAGGGTTACGAGGTTCGTCTGGGCACCTTCTGTGAAACCAAGCTCACACCGCGTAACTTCCTGATGTTGGCAGAACGCGCCTGACGCCCCAGCCTGTGGATAACTCTGTTGATGAAATATCGTGGATCCAATATTTTACAGCTGTTTCAGGGGTGAAACGTCACTGTTCAGTTTTCGTACACTTGGATAAAAAACCAGAAAAACAGTGATTTGCGAGCAGTTGAGAACGGATCCACAAATTCGTCATATACCCCGTGCATTGCGAATCCTGTTGTGCATAAGCATTTGAGCAAAAGACATATCTGTTGAAATCCGGGCAGAAAGTGAGCATAGGAATCGTGATAGCCAGCAGCTACTATCAATGACCTCACAACACGATCAATCAACAGGGCCAAGTTTTGAATCTGGACACCTTGCTAGAACATTGGCGGTCGGAAGTCTCGAACAAGAAAAAACGCGGAAGCCGCACGGGGCTCATCAGCAACATCCTCAAGCGGACTCGCAAGAACAACGCCCTGCGCTACTTGTTCATGTTTCGACTGGCCCAGTATTTCTATTCCGGAAACGGTTTTGCGCGCTGGTACGCCAAGCGTCTTGAGAGAAATCTCAACCTCAAGTACGGCGTCGACATCAGCATCGACGCCCAAATTGGCCCAGGATTTCGCATTGGCCACCTGCCGGGCGTAGTGATCACCGGCGAAGTCAAAATCGGCCGCAACTTCTTCATCCGGCAAAACACCACGATTGGCATCAAGACCCTGGGGCTGGACAGCTATAACCTGGTCATCGGCGACAATGTCAGCGTGGGCGCCAACAGTTGCATCATCGCGGACACCCTGACAATCGGCGACAACGTCACCATCGGTGCCATGTCGTTCGTCAACAAAGACATCCCGTCGGGCGCCACCTTTTACAACGCTCGATGAGGCTCAGCACGCGCCAGAAATCTTCCACAATGGCCTGCGCAAAAATAGTCAGAATTCAGGGGTTTACAGAACCAGCCCAATCGCTATAATCGTCGCCCTGACACGCCGGTATAGCTCAGATGGTAGAGCAACTGACTTGTAATCAGTAGGTCCCGGGTTCGATTCCTGGTGCCGGCACCATACAAAACAAAGCCCTCGTAGAAATACGAGGGCTTTGTTGTTTCTGGGCTTTGGAACGCTTTCACTTTAAAAGGCGAAAACGTCCAAAAAGTGCCCACACCCAATTTGTTTCTCTGCCAGCAACTTCCTCGCTTCACCCAGAGAAATTTCGTATCGGTTAATGACCGGTGCGACTCAATCTCAAAACCTAATCCGCAACACCGTGCGCCAAATATTTTTGAGCAACGATCGCCGGTGTTTTTTCCAGTTGCGCTCCCACCACTCATCTTCATTGATGGCGACCTTCAGAATATTACTGCCTGCCACAGCTGCCCCGTGCTGACGAAAAAGCATGGGGAATACGCAATGTTGTTTGATCTGCTGCTTGAACACGACATCGACCGGTTTGCCGGAGTAAGGCGTTTCGGCCAGGACCTGACAACCTTCGCGAGAGATGATGTAGGCATGGAGCGCAACCACTTCACCCCGGGCAACGAATGGGAACCACGTCAGCCACGTTCGGCCCATGCTGTATCCCAGGTGCAGTGACTGGAATTTTTTACCCCGTACAAACCGATTCACCCATCGGACCTGCATCGCGCGAAGCTTGTAGGGTTTCGCGTCGTCCTCGAAGATCAGGATTCTTTGCCAATTTTCAGCCAGGGCCATTCTGGCGAGTGCTTGATGCGACTCAAAACAGCCCTGGACCGGGTCGCTGCAGCGTTCGGTAACGAAGAATTCAATCGGGTTGGAAATCTGGGCTGCGACCGTCTGCTCGAATAATGCGCGCCGGTCTTCGCGCTCACTCAATGAAATGCAGAACACGCGATCAACGTCGAAAGAGACCTTTTTCAGTGTGGCCCCCATCAACGACGGTCCTCCCCCGGCAGACAGATCGACACGCGATGCAGCTTCAAGTACTCCACTCGAAATCCTTCATTGCTCCTCCCGTGACCCCGTGCCACGGAAAAGAGCCAATGATCATCATGAAGTCACCGCTGCGTATGTCAGACGCTTCTGAAAATGCTGCTTATCACCTCACTCGAAACCAAAAAACAAAGCCCTCGTAGCAATACGAGGGCTTTGTTGTTTCTGCCGTTGAAAAACCAGGTCTTAGTGACCCGCGCTCTGACCGCCATCAACGTGCAGGATTTCGCCGGTGACAAACTTGGCGCCATCCAGGTACACGACTGCGTTGGCGATGTCATCGATATCGCCCATGTGACCGACCGGGTGAAGTGCGCCCAGCGCGGCGTGGGTTTCTTCGCCGTGCATCGGGGTTTTGATGATGCCAGGCGAAACCGCGTTTACCCGAATGCCGCGCTTGGCGTACTCGATGGCCAGGGATTTGGTCGCCGCGTTCAGGCCACCTTTGGTCAGCGAGGCCAGTACCGATGGCACGCCGTCGATGGCGTGATCAACCAGGCTGGTGGTGATGTTGACGACGTGGCCGCTGCCATTTTTTTCCATCTCGGCGATGGCCAGTTGGGTGATGTAGAAGAAGCCGTTGACGTTGACCGACAACACATTGGCGTAGTCTTCAGCGGTGTACTGGGTGAACGGCTTGGCGATGAAGATGCCGGCGTTGTTGACCAGAGTATCGATACGGCCGAAACGGGCGATGGCTTCACGAATCACGCGCTGGGCGGTTTCCGGTTCGCCGATGTCGCCTGCCACGGTGAGGATGTCCGGATCGGTGGACGGCTTGATCGAACGCGAAGTGGCGACGATCTGGTAGCCGAGTTCACGGAAGGCCTTGACCATGCCGTCGCCGAGACCTTGGGATGCGCCAGTGATGACGATGACTTTTTTCGAATTGCTCATGATGTATACCTCTAACAATAGTGGGATTTGAAATTCGATGAATCAGGCTTCAGCAGGGGCCGTCGCCATTTGTCTCAACATTTGTTCGTAGTACTCGACCGATTGCGAACCGGACACCAGGTGACGGCCGTTCAACACCATGGCCGGGACCGAATTGATGCCGTGCTGCTGGTAAAACGCCTCAAGCTCACGCACTTCCTCGGCAAAGGCACCTGACACCAGCACCTCTTGTGCACGGGCCTCGTCCAGTCCCGCTTCACCTGCCAACCGCACCAGCGTCTGCTGATCACTCGGGTTCTGGCCTTCGCTGAAGTAAGCGCGAAGCAGGATTTTCTTCAGCGCCACCTGACGCCCTTCCTCCAGTGCCCACAGCAACAAACGGTGAGCGTCGAAGGTGTTGTAGAAGTGCGTGCGCTTCTCCAGATCGAACTTGAAGCCAATGGCCGCACCGCGCTCGATCTGCATCTTTTTGCCGGAAGCGACGTCCTCGGCAGTGCGCCCGTATTTGCGCATCAAGTGCTCGACGGCTTTCTCGCCTTCGGGCGGCATGTTCGGGTTCAGCTCGAAGGGCTTGTAGGTCAGCTCAACCGAAATCTCACCCGCCACGTTCTCGATCGCCTGCTCCAGCGCCGTAGCGCCCAGGGCGCACCATGGGCACACCACATCGGAGATGAAATCGATGGTCACCGACGCCGTCATGACTGCCCCTCTTGCGCCAGTTGCTTGCGGTACTGAGTGGTGGTGATCCCGGCGTAGCCCCAGTTATCGGTGTCGACTTCCTCGATCACGATGTGGGTCAGGTCTGGGCGCTTGTTAAGGACGCGCTCCAGTGTTTCAGTGATTTCGGCGATCACCTGAGCTTTCTGCTCAGTGGTAACGCCGTCGCGGGTGATGCGTACGCTTACGAAAGGCATTGAGGAATCTCCAGTGACCTTCCCTCGGAATGATGGGAGAGGCGTTGGAGCTCAATGTAGGGAGTTCGCTGGAGGGGATAAAGGTGGGGGCGGGAACATCATTAGTTACGTGGTGTAATGGGTGTCACGAGGGTGAGCAAAAAAACGGTTGCTTCAATTGATCAATCAGCTAACCTTAATTTATCTTAAATTTTAGATAATCCCTAAAGAGGAATGCCCATGGCAATTCAATTCTTCGACAGCCCATTCCATGTCACGTATGACGAGGAAATCGCGAGCAAAATGGCTTTAAAAATGGAACTCTCGATCTTCATCACTGATTGCATCAAAAAGCTGGGCCTGAAACAGAGTGAGGCAGCGACCATGTTAGACGTGACCCAATCACGCATCTCAGAGCTAGCCACTGGCAAGATCGAGAAATTTACGATCGATGCAATGATGGACATGCTGGATAAACTCGGCTTTCGCACTACGTTTACCTTGCCGTCCGATGATGCCGGGGCCTTGCCTCGGATCGTCATTTCACAAGTTCAAACCCGCTAGACATTGAACCCCATTTTCCGGAGCTCACTTTTCAGCTCCTTCAGCCGATTTTGCGCAACCGCCATGGCGTGACGATCGGTCCCGTTCGTTGTTTTGATGAATGAATGAAGGACAAAAATGGTGTCCGCGTACTTCGCAATGTAGACACATCGGTAGGCAGGGCTACCGTTGATGATCAACTCAATTGCACCAGCCCCAACTGAACTCAGCTGCTTTATTGCCAACTCAGGGTCCGCGCTGTATTGCGCACGCATCAAGTCTTTTCCGAACTCATCTTGTACCCATGCCGGCAATCCCTTGTACTCACGAGTTGCCGCTTCATTTACAAAAGCAAATCTCTTCAAAAGACAGATTCCTACGTGAATCGGGCGGCGCCCTCCGAACTCTCAAGTAGATGATTGGTAGGGCCCTGTTTGGTAGTCATCGCTGGCTCTTTCCGCAGTAGGACTCAGACTTTTTTGATGCAGTCCGTTTTGTAACGTGTCGCAATTTTCCACTTTTTGCGACACGTCTTGGGAACGTGTCGTCACGGACGACAGGTTGGCGACATGTGTTACCGAAAATGGGTTTTGCGACATGAGCGGTGTGGCGAGGGAATCTGGTATCGCTTCAATGCACGACAACGGCGTTGGATATCAGATTTTTGGGGCAGCTACGCAGCCCAACGCGAGCAAGCTCGCTCGCCACAAAAAGCAGGAAATCAGGCGACGTCCACGGTTTCCACAGTGATTTGCGCAATCGCGTGAAACGGCGCAAGCAAAGCCTCATCGGCGGAGGCACCGGTGATCAGCCGCCATTCCCGCTCGATGGGCGTCCAGTGTTGCTGGCGAGCGCGACCCAGTTTGTCGGTGTCGGCGAGGACGACGATTTGGGCGGCACGTTTGATGATGCACTCCTTGAGATACGCCTGCTGCGCACTCGCTTCGCACAAGCCGAATTCCGCGACGACGCCGTCCGCGCCGAGGAAGGCTTTGTCGACGCTCAACCGGCTCAACGTCAGCTCTGCCAGCGGTCCCAACGTGCTCATGCTCGAACCGCGCAAGTCACCCCCGATCAGGGTCAGGCGCACGCCCGGTGCGTTGGCCAGGGTCATCACGGCGAGCAGGTTGTTGGTGACGACGTGCACGTCCTGGCGCGAGCACAGGTGATGGGCCAGCGCAGCGCAGGTGGTGCCACCGTCGAGCAGGACGGTGTCGCCGTCCTGAACGTGGGCCGCTGCTGCAAGGGCGATGGCGTCTTTCTGTTCCCACTGGCTGGTCTTGCGCTCTTCCAGCGAGGCTTCCGGCTCATGGACGCCCACCACCGCGGTGGCGCCGCCATAGGTGCGGACCAGGTGCCGCTGTTTGGCGAGCATGGTCAGGTCGCGTCGCACGGTTGCTTCCGAAACCCCGAGCGCCGCGCTCAATTGCTCGACGTTGGCATCACCGATGCGCACGAGTTCGAGGATGGCGCGGTGACGTTCGGACACTTTCATGGCGGGTCTCGTTGTTTGGACGGTGGTCGATCTTACACGACAGCGCCGCCGCCGCTCATCCCCGTCGCGTGGCCAGCTCCGCACCCTGACGCAGTGCTTCGAGCAGGCTGCGTTCATCGGCGATGCCCTTGCCGGCGATATCGAAGGCGGTGCCGTGGTCGACCGAGGTACGGATCACTTCCAGGCCCACGGTCACGTTCACCCCGGCTTCCAGCCCCAGCACTTTGACCGGGCCATGGCCCTGGTCGTGATACATCGCCACCACCAGGTCGAAGTCGCCGCGTCCGGCGCGGAAGAACAGCGTGTCGGCCGGCAACGGGCCGGTCACGTCGAGACCGCGTTCCTGCAGCAGCTTCACCGCCGGGATGATTTTTTCTTCCTCTTCGCCATAACCGAACAGGCCGTTTTCACCGGCATGCGGGTTGATCCCGCACACGCCAATTCGCGGGCGGGCGATGCCGGCCTTGATCAATGTGGCGTTGCCGCGCTCGATGGTGCGCTGGACCAGACCCGGCTCGATTTTGCGGATCGCGTCGATGATGCCGATGTGGGTCGTGACGTGGATCACCCGCAGCTGCGGCGCCACCAGCATCATCGACACTTCGTCGACGTGGGTCAGGTGCGCGAGCATTTCGGTGTGACCAGGGTACTTGTGACCGCCGGCGTGCAGCGCTTCCTTGTTCAGTGGCGCGGTGCAGATCGCGTCGATCTGCTTGGCCTCGGCCAGCTCCACGGCGCGGGCGATGTACTGATAGGCGGCGTCCCCGGCAATGGGCGACAGCTCGCCGAAGGGCAAGTCATCGGGGATCAGGTCGAGGTCGATGCAGTCGATGGTGCCGGCCTCGTAGCGCGCCTGGGAGGCGTCTTCGATGCGGCGCACTTTGGCGCTGCCGCCGACGATCACATTGGCCTGCTCCAGGCGTCGCGCATCGCCGATCACCAGCGGCCGGCACTGTTGGTAGACGATGTCGTGGGTCAGGCTCTTGACGATGATTTCCGGACCGACACCCGAAGCGTCGCCCATGGTGATGCCAATGATGGGGAGGTAGTTGCTCATAGTGTTCATTCGAGTCCCTGGATTCGTGGGCGTTGGAGCTGGGAGCGATCGTTGATGTCGCTCAAGTGTCGCCATGCCGCATACAAGGCGCGGTCGGTGCCGAACGCGCCTGCCTTGGTAATGATTGCCGGGCGATAGCCGTGGCGGGAGGCGCTGGGCCGACCGAAAGCCACGCCCGCTTCGACTTCCGCCAGCAGTTGCAGGCTGTCGATGCCGACGGTGGTCAGAATGGCTCGCGCCGTCTCGCCGCCCGTGGCGATCAGGCCGCCAACCTTGGCGAAGTGCGGTTCGACCATCTCAGCCAGCATCGTTGAAAGGTGCGCCCCTTCTTGCGGGTCGAACGCTTCGTCGCGGCCGATGCGCAGCAGAAGGTCACTCCAGCCTTCGAGCTGTTCGCCGATGCGGGCCTGCCAGGTCGCCCAGTCTGGATGCTGGCTGCCTTGGCGCAGAACGGCGGGCGGAACGATCAATTCGCTCAGTCCAGCCTGCGTTTTCAATACCGTGCATTGCCGCTCACAGACGCCGGAGAGGCTGCCAACCATTACTAGAGTCGACGCCGGATTTTTCTCGCTATCGGTGCTTTCGATACGCTGATTCGATGTATGGAAAAAGTCGGGCAGTTGGGCGATTTCCCGCGCCAGACCACCCGAGCCAATCCAGAACAGTGCTTGGTCCAGTGTCGCGGTCAAACGCGCCAGGGTCAGCAAATCGTCTTCGGTCTGTGCATCGACGATCACTGCCTGCGTATTACTTCGGGCGAGTTCGGCGAAATAATGCGCGAGTGCATCCGGGTCGCCGCGCAGGGTATAGAGGTCCAGTTTTGCGGTACTCAGGCCGGTGGCGACGAGCATGGCTTCGACATCCGCCGGGCGGTCGGCGTTTTCCAGCTTCCAGGTATCGGTGGTCTCCAGCGGCTGGCCGTTCACGAATACCCGACCGCCGCGCAGCGTGCGCCCGGTGGCGGGGAATGCCGGGGCGACGATGGCCAGCCCCGCCAACGGTTGCAGGGCGGCGACTTCCGCCGCCCAGTTACCGCGCAAGGTCGAATCGATTTTCTTGTACAACCGCTGCCCGGGTTTACGCAGCGCCTTGAACGCCGCGACAGTGCGCTCGGCTGCCTGCTCGGGCGACAGGCGTCGCGTGTCGGTATCGGCGGCGATTACCTGCGCATCCGGCTGATCGTTCAAGGCGTCGAGCGTCACTACGGTCTGCAGCCCGACACTGGCAAAGCCGATGGCGCAATCCGCCGCGCCGGACAGATCGTCGGCGATGATCAGAATACTCATCGCAAGGCTTCCCGCTTTTGCGGTTTGAGGTCCGGCTCGGGGACCACGGCGGCGTTGCGCTGCTGCACGCGTTTGGCGACGGCAGCGGTGAGTATCGGCGCCAGGATCGCGGTCACCACAACGCAGGCGGCTACCAGTATGGTCGCGCTCTTGGCCGCCTCGGCGTAGACCGGGTTTGCCGCTGCAATCAGCGCAGGTACGGCGGCGGCATTCCCGGCAGTGGTGGCTGCCGCAACACCCGCGACACCAGTGCCACCGGTCAAACGATCAGCAAAAAACAGCGGGATACCGGTCAGCACGACAACCGCGACACCCATGGCGAGGCCCAACAAACCGGCTTGCCATACGTTATGCAGATCCAGACTCGCACCAAGGGCCAGGGCGAAGAACGGGATCATCACCGGCACGGCCTTGGCCAGGAAGTCACGCATGTCACGGTCGAGGTTGCCCAGCAACATGCCGAGGGCCAGCGGCAGGATGCTGCCCACCAGCGTCGGCCAGGGAAAGGCTGACAGACCGGCAATGCCCAGCGTAACCATCGTCAGAAAGGGCCCCGACTCCAGCGACATCACCGAATAGGCACCGACATCTTCGGAGCGGCCGTACTGCCCCATCAACGCCATATACAAGCCGCCATTGGTGTCGTTCATCGCAGCGACCACCGCCAGTGTGGAAATGCCGGCGAACAGTCCTGACGAAATTGGCTGCTCACCCAGGAATTGCCCGAGCACGATGCCCAGCAGCATGGCGATGCCGACTTTGGTGATGAGCAGCGTACCGCCCTTCTTGAGCAAATAAGGCGTGGCCTTGATATTGATGCTCGCGCCCATGCACACGTAGAACACCGCCAGAATGGGCAATGCACCGGTGAACAACGCGTTGGTGAAAGAACCGAAAAACTTGGGGGTGTCAGGCGTGAAGGTTGCGACCAGCGAGCCGATCAGCAGGGGCACGATCATCATGCCGCCGGGGATGCGTTCAATGGTGCGCTTGATAGGAATCTGGGCCACGAGGGTCTCCTTTTATAATTGTTTGGTAAGACGTGTATCACCTCGAAACTGACTGAACTGATCATGCAATGATTAGTTCAGTCAAAATAATCTTAGGGCATTGCCTCATTTTGCGCAATTCAATCAACAAGAATGCTCATTTCGATCATCCAAGGTGAAAACCGTGACGGCGGTAGACCATTGAATTGCTCCTGAGGCGCAGACCAGAGCCTGCAGCGCCCATAAAAAAGCCCCGAACCAGTCGGGGCTTGTTTTTTCCCGGCCTTGAATCAGGCCTCGATAACGCAACCGATCATCAGAAAATGTTGATCGGGTAATCCACGAACACACGCACTTCGTTACCGCTGACGTTGTATTCGCTCGATTTCTGCGACACGCGCAGGATGGAGCTACGCAGTTTTACGCTCAGGTCTTTGGCCGGGCCGCTTTGCACGACGTACTTGAACTGGTTGAAGATTTCACGCTCGGTACCGCCCTCGCTGGTGGACGTGGTGATGTTGTCACCGCGCACATAGGCGAAGTTGTAGCTCAGGCCCGGAACACCGAAGGTGCTGAAGTCCAGGCCGTAGCCCAGTTGCCAGCTGCGTTCGTCTTCGGCGTTGAAGTCGGACCAGTAGGAGTTGGCCAGGTAGATGGTGTTGCCACCGTCGCCGACGCGGTTCTGATCTTTCTGGTAGCCACCGTACGGGTAGCCCAGGTTGCTGTCGCCGGTGCTGCGCTGGTAGCCGAGGGTGAACGAGTGCGGGCCGGTGGCGTAGATCGCAGCCAGGCTCCAGATTTTGTTGTCGTCGCCTGTAGCACCGACGTCTTCAACATAGGAACTGTCCAGCTTGGTGCGGTAGCCGTTGAAGTCCAGGGTCAGGGACTGATCCTTGGCCAGCGGGAACACATAGTTGGCGTTCACGTATTGCTTCTTCAGCACGTCTTCGACGTCGGAGGCGTACAGGGAAGCCTTGAACTGTTCGGTGAACTGGTAGCTGCCGCCCAACACGTTGATCGACTTCAGGCCACCGCTGTCGTGGCCTTCAGCGCTTTTACGCGATTCGGCGGTGAAGCGACCGGCGTTCAGCTCCAGGCCCTTGATCTCCTTGGAGGTGATCAGGGTGCCGGTGTAGCTTTCCGGCAGCAGACGCACAGTGTCGTAGCTCAGCACCGGCAGGGCCGGCATCTGGTCGCCGTAGGTCAGCGTGGTGCTGGACAGACGGAACTTGACGGCGGCGCCAGCTTTGGCAAGGTCGTCAGCTGCGCTGCCGCTGTCACCTTGTTTAAAAAAGTCGATGCCTTGTGCGCCGCTTTTGCCCTTGCCACCGTCCAGACGCAGTGCGTACAGACCGAAGGCATCCACGCCCACGCCCACGGTACCTTGGGTGAAACCGGACGAGAACGTGCCGATAGCCGCTTGGCCCCACTCGGCTTTATCGTCCCGGCCATCTTTGAAATCACGGTTCATGTAGGCGTTGCGCAGCAGCACTTTGAGGCTGCTGTCTTCGACAAATCCCTTGGATTCGGCCTGGTCGTTAGCCATGGCCTGTGAAGCGCTCAAAATCCCCAGAGCGATCAGGCTGATTCGCTTGTTCAACATTTTATTTTCCTTATTACGGGTTGAAACGCGCTGTGTCGAACGGCTGAAACGGCACTATCGCGCTCTTTTTTCATTCCGCAAACAAAAAAGCCCGCCCACGATCACTCGCGGCGGGCCTTTTTATTATTTTAGGGTCATGGCGGTCTGCCACAGGCGTTGGCCGAATCGTAGCCGTGCCCTTAACGATGTGTCAATTTCATGAATCGTCTGGAATTAGGCGAAAATCGTCTAAGAAATGACTCTACGCGGCAGAATCATTCAATTCCCTTCCGTTTATTCAACCGTTGAATCACCCAGCATCGAGCTGAAAGTAACAAAATAGACACAATTAGAAACAATCCATCAGGGGAACCAATAAAGAATAATTAACAGAAGTAAATAGCAAGCATTACCATTTGCACCGCTTCAGCTGCCCCCTAAAAATCCTACGGATGCGTTTTTCAATGCCTGCCCCTTTTCGCGTTTTGCCCTGCAGTCTTGGGCTTTCTGCTTTGCTGTCTGCCGGTTTTTCCTACGCTTCACCTACCACTTTACCCGCCACCGCCATCAGCGCCGAAGCCGAGGCCGATGACCCGCGCGTGAAAGAAACCAACACCGCGACCCGCACCAACACGCCGGTGCGCTACGTGCCACAAGCCATCGACTCGATCAAAACCGCGAACGTCGTCGATTACGGCACCAACGATCTGGGCACCGCCCTCAGTGGCATTCCCAACGTCAGCAGCGGTGCTGACACCCGCTTCGACAGCCTGCGCATCCGCGGTTTTGACGCCAGCAACGACTTTTATCTCGATGGCATCCGCGACGACAGCCAGTACGTGCGCGACTTGCACAACATCGAACGCATTGACGTGCTCAAGGGGCCGGCCGCCGTGTTGTACGGCCGTGGCAGCCAGGGCGGGATCGTCAACCGGGTGAGCAAGCTGCCGGAATTCGGCCGCCGCTCAACCCTCGAAGCACAGGGTGGCAGCGACGATTTGCGTAGCCTCTACGCCGACCTCAGCACCGACCCTTCCGAGAACATCAGCCTTCGCCTGAACATGGGCAACATGGACCAGAACAGCTTTCGCGATGGTGTGAGCGGCAATCGCCAATTGTTCGCGCCGTCGATGAGCTGGCAACTGACTCCCGACCTGAACTGGCTGGTGCAGTACGAATACAGCCGCTATAACCGTACGCCGGATCGCGGTATTCCCGGGGTAAACGGCCGGCCAGCGGATGTAGACCGCGATACGACCTACGGCAGCGAACACGATTTCATCGATGACAAGTCGCAATCCCTGCGTTCGAAACTCACCTATGAACTCAGCGACAACTGGCAGCTGCGCCAGACCCTGGGTGTGTTCAAGCTCAACAGCGATTTCGACAACACCTACCTGACCGGCTATACCCCGGCGACCAATCGGGTCACGCGCCAGCGCTGGCAGCAGGACCTGACCACCCGCAACGTCTACAACAACGTTGAGCTGGAAGGCGGCTTCGATACCTTCGGCCTGGAGCATCGCCTGCTGACCGGGATCGAGATCGGCAGCCAGCGGCGCGATCCGACCTTGTACACCGCCGCCACCAACGGACCGGGCAGCTCGCCTGTACCGTCGCTGGACCTCAACAACCCCAATCGCGATTTGCGCCACACCGGGCGCATGCAGGTTTCCAGCAGCTCACACACCGAGGTCGAAAGCCGCGCGGTGTATGTACAGGATCAGCTGCAACTGAACGATCAATGGCAATTGCTCGCCGGTTTGCGCTACGACACGTTTGACATCGAATCGACCAACAAGCTGCGGGGCATTTCCGAAGACCGCGACAGCCACAGCACCAGCCCGCGTGTAGGACTGGTCTGGACGCCGTTGGAGAATCATTCCTTCTATGCATCCTGGTCGAAGACGTTCTCGCCGGTCGGCGGTGGTTTGATTGGCATCACGCCGGGCGCCGCGGGTAACACCAACGACCTCAGTCCCGAGCTGACCCGGCAGAAAGAAATCGGCGTGAAGAGCGACTGGCTGGACGATCGCCTGAGCACCACACTGGCGATCTACGAACTGGAACTGTACAACCGCCGCACCAGCGACCCGAACAACCCGACCATCACCCTGCTCTCCGGCCTGCAACGTTCACGCGGGATCGAGCTGACCGCCACCGGCAAGATCACCGGCAACTGGTACGTGCGCGGCGGCGTGGGCGTGCAGGACGCAACAGTCGAAAAGGACAACAACGGCTTTGAAGGCAAGCGCATCAGTAACGTGGCCAAGCACAACGGCAGCCTGTTCCTGACCTGGAAACCGGAAATGGGCTGGTACGCCGAGACCGGATTGACCCTGGTGGGCGACCGTTATGCCGATAACCTCAACACCACGGTCCTGCCGGGTTATGGGCGCTGGGACGCATTGACCGGGTTCCGGCACAAGGATTGGGATTTGCGCGCAGCGCTGAACAACATCACCGACAAGACGTATTACTCCTCGGCGACCAGTGCGGCACAGATACAGCCGGGGGAGCCGCGTAGCGTGGTGGTCACTGGAACCTACAGTTTCTAAAACTACTGCATAACCCTGTGGGAGCGAGCCTGCTCGCGAAAGCGGTGGGTCAGTCGACATCGATGGTGGCTGACACACCGCATTCGCGAGCAGGCTCGCTCCCACATTTGATCCTCATTGATCACAAAATATGCTCGCCCATAAAAAAAGCGCTGCCATCCCGGCAGCGCTTTTGTTTTATCAATCCGTTGTTTTTCTTCTTATCCTTCCATCACATCCCACAACGCATCCAGTTCCGCTTCGCTGAATAAACCAGCGGGGTAGCGCTCGATCATCGTCCGGCGCGGATCAGTCTCGCTGATCGGACGCGTTCCATTGGACTTGAACCAGTGCGCCAGGATCTGGAGCGATTCGCCATTGACTGCCAGGGGATGCAACGCCCGCTCGCTCACCACATTCACTTCGGCGTTCATTTCAGCGCTCTCTCCTGGTTTGTGAGCGGCTAACTTATCCAAGGTTTATGACAGAACATCGCAGTTCTCCCCCTCCCCGAGTTGCCTCATGAGAGATACAAGAGCTATGCCAATGTGTCTGGAGTGTCGATAAGCGGATACAAAAAAGCCCGCAATCCTGAAAGGCCGCGGGCTCTGTGCGAGGTCACGAGCGAAAACGTTTGCGTGAATGATTTGGCAATCAACTCAAGCTGTTACGAGGTCACTCACTCCTTGTGCGGCGCAGGCTGCTGTTGGGTAAGGCAGTGAATGTTACCGCCACCCAGTAACAGTTCGCGGCCAGGTACCATCACCACTTCGTGCTGCGGGAACAGCGTCTGCAGGATTTCCTTGGCGGGACCATCCAGTGGGTCATCGAAACTCGGCGCGATGATGCCGCCGTTGACGATCAGGAAGTTCACGTAGGAACCGGCCAGACGCACCGATGGATTACGTTCCTGGGTGCCATCCACGGGGTCGACACCCGCGCATTCTTCTTCGGTCGCGTACAGCGGCCCCGGAATCGGCATCTTGTGCACCGTGAACGGGCGACCCTTGGCGTCCGTGCTGCTTTGCAGCACCTTCATGGCCGCCTGGCAACGCGGGTAGTTCGGGTCCTGCGGGTCGTCGGTCCACGCCAGCAGCACTTCACCCGGACGCACGTAGCAGCAGAAGTTATCCACATGGCCGTCGGTTTCGTCGTTGAACAAACCGTCCGGCAGCCAGATGATCTTATCCACAGCCAGATTGTCTTTGAGCACCGCTTCGATTTCCGCGCGGTTCAGGTGCGGATTGCGATTGCGGTTGAGCAGGCATTCTTCGGTGGTGATCAGCGTCCCTTCGCCATCGACGTGGATCGAGCCGCCTTCGAGCACGAAGCCCTCGGTGCGGTAGCGCGGGCTGCGCTCGATCTCGAGGATTTTGCCGCCCACCTGCGAATCACGGTTCCACGGTGAATACAGGCCACCGTCGAAACCGCCCCAGGAATTGAAATCCCAGTTCACGCCACGGACTTCGCCGCTGTTATTGATGACGAACGTCGGGCCGGTATCCCGGACCCAGGCGTCGTCGCTGGACATCTCGACCACGCGGATATTCGGCACGTCGAGACGGGCACGGGCGTTTTCGTATTGGCCCGCGGAGACCGCCACGGTGACCGGTTCAAAACGCGCGATGGCCTTGGCCACTGCCACGTGCGCGGCTTGCGCCGGTTTGCCGCCCAGGCGCCAGTTGTCCGGACGCTCGGGCCAGATCATCCAGGTCTGGGTCTGGGGTGCCCACTCGGCCGGCATGTAGAAGCCGTCTGCGCGAGGGGTGCTTTTCAAAGTGGTCATGTCGATCAGGACTCCAGGGTTCCGTCGAGGGTTTTCAGCGCGCCGTACAAGTTCGGACGACGGTCACGGAACGAGCCCCACGCGCTACGGATGTGTTCCAGTTGGTCGAGGTCGAAGGTGTGAACCAGAATGCCTTCTTCGGTTTCATTGAGTTCCTGCACCTTCTCGCCGAACTGGTTGGCGATGAACGACGAACCATAAAAGGTAATGTCGTAGCCGTCTTGTTCTTCATTGCCGATGCGGTTACTGGCGATCAGCGGCATCAGGTTAGCGCCGGCGTGGCCCTGTTGCACGCGTTGCCAGTGATCGCGGGACGAAATGGTCTTGTCGTGGGGCTCGCTGCCGATGGCGGTCGGGTAGAACAGGATTTCCGCGCCCTGCAGCGCCATGCTGCGCGCCGCCTCCGGAAACCACTGGTCCCAGCAGATGCCCACGCCGATTTTCGCGTAGCGGGTGTTCCAGACCTTGAAGCCGGTATCGCCTGGGTTGAAGTAATACTTTTCGTGGTAGCCAGGGCCGTCCGGGATGTGGCTTTTCCGATAAATCCCGAGGTTGCTGCCGTCGGCGTCGATGATCGCGATGCTGTTGAAACGCGCACGGCCCGCCAGTTCGTAGAAGCTGATCGGCAGCACCACTTGCAGTTCCTTGGCGACTTTCTGGAAGTGCTTGATGGCAACGTTGTCTTCCACGGTCGTAGCCAGTTGCAGGTAATCCGGATTCGGCTTCTGGCAGAAGTACGGCGCCTCGAACAGTTCCTGGATCAGGATGATCTGCGCGCCGTTGGCAGCGGCTTCACGGACCAGTCTTTCAGCGACCTCGATGTTGCCTTCAAGGTCCCAGGAACAGGCCATCTGGGTGGCGGCAACGGTAACGATACGGCTCATGAATCATCTCCGGGCAAGTGCTTGACGGTCGGGCATGGCTTATCCGCGCCCTGGCAGTGGCGACTTTATAACCGATAAAAATCGGCTTTTGAAGCTATTAATCTGCCTCTTGTCAAAAATTACGCTCTTAAACCCGATAACAATCGAATTAATATCGCAAAACAAATGTGGGAGCGAGCCTGCTCGCGAAAGCGTCGTACCAGCCAACCTCAATACCGACTGAACGATCGCCTTCGCGAGCAGGCTCGCTCCCACAAGGGGTAAATGTTTACAGGTCTTCGGCGAGCACCTTCGAGAGCATGTCCACAAAGAAATCCACGCTCCGACGCGATGTCACCATCGGCGGCTTGATCTTGAGTACGTTCAGGTAATCACCCGTCGGTTGCATGAAAATGCCAAGGTCGCGCAAGCGATCGCACAGGGCAGTGGTTTCCTCGGTCGCCGGTTCCAATGTTTCGCGATTGCGGATCAGCTCCACGCCCAGATAAAACCCGGAACCATGCACCGCGCCCACCAGCGGATGAATATCGATCAGCGCTTCGAGTCGCTCCTTGAAATACCCGCCCACGACCTGGGCGTTTTCCCACAGTTTTTCTTCCTCCATCACATCCAGTACTGCCATGCCGATCTGGCAACTGACCGGACTGCCCCCCGCCGAGGAGAAGAAATAGCCCTCGGCCTCCAGCGCTTCGGCGATTTCCCGACGGGTGATCACCGCGCCCAGTGGCTGGCCGTTGCCCATGCCCTTGGCCATGGTGATGATGTCCGGCACCACGCCTTGCTCTTCGAAGCCCCAGAAGAAATGGCCCATGCGTCCGTAGCCCACCTGTACTTCGTCGGCAATGCATACACCGCCCTGGGCGCGGACCCTTTCGTAAACCTGTTTCAGATAACCCGGTGGCAGCGAGATACCACCGGCATTGCCGTACACCGGCTCGCAGATGAAACCGGCCAGTTGGCGTTTCTGCTCGGCGATTTTCGCCAGGTTGTGTTCGACGCTGCGCACGTAGTCCGGCGCGCTGTCCGGCCCACGGAATTCACCGCGATAGGTGTTCGGTGCAGTGACCGGATGCACCCAGTCCGGGCGGCTTTCCAACGCCTTGGGGTTGTCGGCAATCGAGGTCGACACCGCATCCGCGCCCACGGTCCAGCCGTGATAGGCCTCCAGCACGCTGACAATGTCGCGGCCGCCGCTGTAGGCCCAGGCCAGACGGATCGCCAGGTCATTGGCCTCACTGCCGCTGTTGACCAGGAACACGCGATCCATGGAGTCCGGCGCCAGCTTCAGCAAGCGCTCGGAAAACTCAGCCACGGCGGCGTAATTGAACCGCGAGTTGGTGTTGAGCAGCGACCATTGGCGGCTGGCGACCGCGGCCATGCGCGGATGACCGTGGCCGAGCACCGCGACGTTGTTGAGCATGTCGAGGTACGAGCGGCCCTGCATGTCGATCAGGTGGTTGCGCCAGCCACGCTCGATTCGCGGCGGATCGACGTAATAGTGTTTTTGCGTACGGGCGAAACTGGCATCACGACGGGCCAGCAAGGTTTGCGCATCGAGTTCTTCTTCGGCATCGCAAGCCAGCCCCAGGAGCGCCGCCGGTGACGGGCACAACGTTTGCCAGGCCGGCGCGCGGGTCGGTGTGCAGAACAAGGGCGCCGTGAACGACGCACCACGGCACAGTTGCACGAGCAGGGGTCCACTGACGGCCCCCAACACCTGACCTTTGACTAACGCGGCGCCTGCATTCAGTGACGGTGTCACGCCCCACAGACGCACGCTCAATTGCGGGCCATCCAGTTGCAGCACACCCGGCAACGGCTGGTGCACCACCCCGGCGAACGGCGCCTCGACCGCCGTGCCATGGGGCACGCGCAACTCGACGTGCAACGGACAAGTGTCCGGCTCGTTGGCGTCATCCGGCCGGGTGCGGGACAGACGGTATTGGCCGTAACGGCTGGCCGCCAGGCCGTGGGCCACGGCCGCTTCGTCCAGCAGGCGTTGATCGACACCCACCTGCTCCCAGTTACCAGCCTCGAAATGCGGGCTGAGTACACCCAGGTCGATCAAGGCAAACTCACGTCCCACCAGGCTCGGCAGCAGCGGTGCAAAACCGTCACCGGCTATGCCTGGCAGATTCTGCCCGACAGCGGTCAGGATCGCGGCCTCCATCAGCGCCAACGGCACCGAGGTCGCCACGCGGAAAATTTCCCATTCGTGAGTCAGGTTGTCGCGACTGTAGGCGTTACCCGGATCGATGCTGACCTGCTGCTCACCGCTGAGCACCAACACTGCCGCACGAGCGACGATTAACGGCCACAGTGCCAGCAGCTCTTCATGCTGCAAGGGATTGACCGCGTGATAGGCCTGTACCGCCGGCAGAATGCAGAACGGGTCGCCATCGGCGTGGTGCAGCAATGCCGCGCAGGTGACCGACAGATCGGTGATGCGCCAAGTGCGGATCAGATCCCCGAAATCGATCACGCCCTGCAACTGCCATTGGCGCGCTGAGTCGCGCTGCCACACGACGTTGTCGTCAGTGATGTCCATATGGATGGCCTGGATCGGCAACTTGTCCACCAAGGGCTGCAAGTGACGCTCGGCTTGCTCCGCCGCTTCGGCGATCAATCGACGTTGAGCGTCATCCTGGATGACTGGCAACAAATGCGCGATCAGTGCCTGGGCATGGCGCGCGTCCCACTGCAGGGTGCGCACCAGCCCCGGATGGTCGAATTGCGCCAACGCCAGGTCCATCTCGCCGCACAGGCGACCGAAACCCGCCACCACCGTGCGGTTGAAATGATCGAGGTGCGTCAGGGACTGGCCTTCGATGTAATCCAGCAGGCGCACATGCACCGCTTGGCCACTGACGTCCAGAGACAACAGGTCCGCACCGTTTTTTGCCGGGATCACTCGCGGCACCTGTACGTCGGGGTGTCCGCCCAAATGCTTGAGCCCGGCATGTTGAGCCTGCAACTCCAGCGCCGAATAATCGCCCCGGCAGATTTTCAGGACGAAACGCCCCTGATCGCTGTCGACGCGGTAGTTCAAATCCTGCTGACTGCCCAGGGCCTGCAACCTGCCGCCCAGCCCGTAATGCTCCTGCAACAGCTCAAGCGCTTGCTCCGCAGAGACTTGCGGACTGGGCAAACTGGCGCGATGAATCAACGTGGCGAGCGGCATGAAACAGACCTCTTCAAGGAAGGTGTTAAATTTATTAGGCGCCTATATCGCCACTGCGCGGGCCGATACGCAACCCCCCTTTCACCAGCCTGACGAACAACCGTCGGTCATCAACGGCTCGCAGACTGCGCCCGCAAGCCTAGGCATAATGTGCCCATACCCACAGGCGCTCGATGCTCATGACTCCGACCCTCCCCCGCAGACCCCGCTGGCGCAGCCTGGCCCTGCTCGCGCTGTGCCTGGCGCCGTTGTTGTGGCCGCTGGAGCATCTGGCCGAGCGCTACTACCGCAGCGAACTGGCCGGGCAGAACCGCCAGACCCTCGACCTCTACGTCGCCAACCTGCTGGGCACCCTGCACCGTTATGAAGTGCTGCCGCAGATCCTCGGCGATCTGCCGGCCCTGCGCGCCGTTCTTGGTGCGCCGGACGATGGTGTCACCCAGGGCAATGCCAACCGCCTGCTGAAAAACATCAGCTCCCAGACCGGTGCCGAAGTCATGTACCTGATGGACACCACGGGCAAGACCCTGGCGGCCTCCAACTGGGACAAGCACGACAGTTTCGTCGGGCGCAATTTTTCGTTCCGGCCGTACTTCAGCGAAGCCATGGCCGGGCGGCTGGGGCGATTCTTCGGGCTCGGCACTACGTCCGCCAAGCGCGGCTACTTCTTCGCCGCGGCCGTGCGCCAGGGCGAGAAAATCATCGGCGTGCTGGTGGTCAAGGTCGACCTCGACCACACCGAAAGCCTCTGGGGGAAAACCCCGGAACAGCTGTTGCTGACCGATCACAACGGCGTGGTCATTCTCACCTCACGACCTGAATGGCGCTTCCGCTCGACCCGTCCGTTGAGTGAAGACGAGCGTAAAGCCATCATCGCGATCCAACCCTATCCAACCCGCGATCCGAAGCCGTTGAATCTCAATCCCGATGCCTGGCTGACCCAGACCCAGGCCATCGCAGAAACCGGCTGGAATGTCAGCATCCTCGCGCCTCGCACCTTGATCGACCGTCCGGTACGCACGGTGGTCGCCGTTGGTGGCGCGACGTTGTTGGTGGTGATGCTGCTGCTCGGCCTGATGATGCAGCGCCGCCGTCATTACCTTGATCGAATAGCCTTCGAAGGCAAAGCCAGGCGTGAACTGGAGGGGCGGGTCGCCGAACGCACCAGCGATCTGGAAGGCCTCAACCGTCGTCTCAAACAGGAAGTGCTGGAGCGCGAGCAAGCCCAGCAAGAACTGGTACGCGCCCAGGATGATCTGGTGCAGGCCGGCAAACTGTCGGCATTGGGAACGATGTCGGCGAGCATCAGCCACGAGCTCAACCAACCGCTGGCCGCCATCCGCAGCTACGCGGAAAACGCCGAAGTGTTGCTCGACCATCAGCGCACCGACGATGCCCGCGGCAATCTCAAGCTGATCAGCGAACTGACCGGGCGCATGGCCTCAATCATTGCGCATCTGCGCGCCTTTGCCCGCCGCGATCGCCACGCCCCGGAAAGCGTCGCCCTGCAACCGGCGCTGGACGACGCCCTGGCCTTGCTGGCCAAGCGCCGGCGCAGCATGGAAGTCGAACTGATCCGGGATTTGCCCGCCGCGACCTTGTGGGTCGAAGCCGGGGAAACCCGCCTGCGCCAAGTGCTCGGCAATCTGCTGGCCAACGCCCTGGACGCCCTGACGGAAAAAGGCCCGCCACGTAAACTCTGGCTGAGTGCCCAATCCAGTGCCGATGGCGTCAACCTGTACATTCGCGACAATGGCCCCGGCTTCTGCATGGAGGCCCTTGGTCGCGCCAGCGAACCTTTCTACACCACCAAGACCCGCACCCAGGGGCTTGGATTGGGACTGGCGATCTGCGAGACCCTGATGCGCGCCTTCGGGGGTGAACTGTTGTTCGCCAACCACAAGGAGGGCGGCGCCCTGATTACCCTGAAACTGCGCGCAGGCGCGCCGGGTGTGAGCCTGCAACCGTCCGAGGACCGAAGTGCATGACCATCGACAATCGAATTCAGGTCGTGTTGATCGACGATGATCCCCACCTGCGCCAGGCCCTGAGCCAGACCCTCGATCTGGCCGGCTTGAAAATTCTGCCGCTGGCCGAGGCCAAGGGCCTGGCCGGGCAACTGGAACGCGACTGGCCGGGGGTGGTGGTCAGCGACATTCGCATGCCCGGCATGGACGGAATCGAACTGCTGACCGAACTCCACGCTCAGGACCCGGAGCTGCCGGTGTTGCTGATCACCGGTCACGGCGACGTGCCGCTGGCCGTGCAAGCCATGCGCGCCGGGGCTTATGACTTTCTGGAAAAACCCTTCGCCAGCGACGCCCTGCTCGACAGCGTGCGCCGCGCCCTGGCCTTGCGCCGCTTGGTGCTGGATAACCGCAGCCTGCGCCTGGCCCTGAGCGATCGCAATGAGCTGAGCACACGACTGGTCGGGCAATCGCCTTCGATGCTGCGCCTGCGCGAGCAAATCGGCGCCCTGGCGGCGACCAAGGCCGATGTGCTGATCCTGGGTGAAACCGGTGCCGGTAAAGAAGTGGTGGCGCGAGCGCTGCATGATTTGTCGAGCCGCCGAAACGGTCCCTTCGTGGCGATCAACGCCGGGGCGCTGGCCGAATCGGTGGTCGAGAGCGAGTTGTTCGGTCATGAGCCGGGCGCCTTCACCGGTGCGCAGAAGCGGCGCATCGGCAAATTCGAATTCGCCAACGGCGGCACATTGTTCCTCGATGAAATCGAAAGCATGAGCCTGGACGTACAGGTGAAGTTGCTGCGCCTGCTGCAGGAACGGGTAGTCGAACGCCTGGGCGGAAATCAGCTGATTCCACTGGACATCCGCATCATCGCCGCCACCAAGGAAGACCTGAGGCAGGCCGCCGATCAGGGGCGTTTCCGCGCCGACTTGTATTACCGCCTGAACGTCGCGCCGTTGCGCATTCCACCGCTGCGTGAGCGAGGTGAAGATGCGCTGGTGCTGTTTCAGCATTTTGCCGATGAGGCCAGCAACCGTCACGGCTTGCCGCCCCATGAACTGCAACCGGGCCAACGCGCCCTGCTGCTGCGCCACACCTGGCCCGGTAACGTGCGCGAACTGCAAAACGCCGCCGAACGCTTCGCCCTGGGCCTGGAACTGGCGCTGGACAACAGCGAGTCGCAAGGCGGCGCCGGCACCCTGGTGGAACCGGTCAGCGGTGGCTTGAGCGAGCAAGTGGAAAACTTCGAAAAAACCCTGATCGCCGCCGAATTGGCACGCTCCCATAGCTCCGTGCGCAGCGTTGCCGAAGCCCTCGGCATTCCGCGCAAGACCTTGCATGACAAACTGCGCAAACACGGCCTGAACTTCGCCGACAGCGGAGCCTCCAGCCAGACCGACGAACTCGATTGAGCCACCGTCCAATCATCCACCCCAAACAAGAGGCCGCTGAATGAGCCGCGACAGTCGTCAACTGGAATCCGTCCTCCACCATGACATTCCCCTCACGCGGGACATGGGCCTCAAAGTGCTCGACTGGCACGATCAGCAACTGCGCCTGCATTTGCCGCTGGACGCCAACGTCAACCACAAGAGCACCATGTTCGGCGGCAGCCTGTATTGCGGCGCGGTACTGGCCGGCTGGGGCTGGTTGCATTTGCGTCTGAAAGAAGAAGGGATTACGGACGGGCACATCGTGATTCAGGAAGGGCAGATCAACTACCCGCTGCCGGTGACGGGCGATGCGCACGCCATTTGCCAGGCGCCTGGCGCGCAGGTGTGGAAAAAATTCCTCGCCACCTACCACCGTTACGGACGGGCGCGACTGGCGCTGCATACGCGGGTGCTGAATGCGGGCAGTGATGAGGATGCGGTGAGGTTTGTCGGGCAGTACGTCCTGCACCGCTAAACATCAGAACCTACACAAAACCTGTGACAAAGATAGAACAAGCAATGATTAATTGTGGCGAGGGGATTTATCCCCGTTGGACTGCGCAGCAGTCCCATTTGGGGGCTGCTTCGCAGCCCAACGGGGATAAATCCCCTCGCCACAGAGGTAACGCGAAGTCAGGAACGGGCCAGTTCCAGTAGTTTTTCGCGCCACGCCGCCTTCGCCGGCAACGCCAGGAAAAACTCATTCAACAGCGACTCCCGCGCCGGATAACAAAACGGCGCGCCGCTCAAATCCAGCACTTCACCGCCCGCTCCTTCCAGCACGCCTTGCGCCGCCGCCGTGTCCCACTGCGAAGTCGGTGCCAGGCGCGGATAACAATCGGCCGCGCCTTCGGCCAACAGGCAAAACTTCAGCGAGCTGCCAATATTGGCCAGTTCCAGCTCACCCAGGCTGGCGCTCAACCCGGCCAACAGGCGTTCCTGCTCCGGGCTGGAATGGCGGCGACTGGCGACCACGGTGAACGCCGCATCCGTCGGCGGCACTTCGCGAACCTGAATCGGCAGCGGCTCGGCGTTCTTGTCGCCGCGCCATGCGCCCAACCCGCTGCCACCCACGTAAAAGCGCCCGTTGGTCGGCATCGACACGACGCCAAACACCACGCGCCCCTGCTCGATCAACGCAATGTTGACCGTGAACTCCTCACTGCCGGAGATGAATTCCTTGGTGCCGTCCAGCGGGTCCACCAGCCACCAGCGCTGCCATCCGGCGCGTACGCTTTGAGGAATGTCGGCATCTTCTTCAGACAACACCGGGATGCTCGGATCCAGCGCGATCAGGCCGGCAACAATCAGGTGATGGGCGGCCAGGTCGGCGGCAGTGACGGGTGAGTCGTCAGCCTTGGCGGTCACCGCCGTGCCGACGCGCCAGAACGGCAAAATCGCTTCGCCAGCCTTCAAGGCCAGCTCTACCACCGGAGCCATCAACGGATGGGGAAAATTCATGGCAGGAACACCCCACGCTGGGTCAGCAGATCACGGGCCAGGTACAGTGCCGCCAAGGCGCGGCCCTCGGTAAATTGAGGGTTTTGCGCCAGTGCCGACAACTCCCGCAGGTTGACCTTGCCCAGCCCCATCGGCTCCGGTTCGTCACCTTCAAGACGCTCTTCGTACAAATCGGTGGCCAGCACCACCTGGATTTTCTGGCTCATGTAACCGGGCGATAACGACAGCTCCGTCAAATGCTCAAGCTGCCGCGCGCCAAACCCGGCCTCTTCCTTGAGCTCGCGCTCTGCTGCCGCCAGCACATCTTCGCCGGGCTCGATGAGCCCCTTGGGCAACGACAATTCGTATTCATCGGTTCCGCCGCAATACTCCTCGACCAGCACCGCATGGTCCGCATCGAGCATCGCCACGATCATCACCGCGCCATAACCGGTGCCTTTGCCGACCAATCGCTCGTAAGTGCGCTCCTCACCATTGGAAAAGCGCAGTTTCAGCTCCTCGACGCAGAATAAACGGCTGGTGGCAACGATCTCGCGGGCGAGGATGGTGGGTTTCTGGCGCATGAGCGGCTCCTGAGCGATAGCGGGTTACTATACCCGGCCTATCCTGATTGTTGTCCCCGGATACCTTTTTTATCGCTGGAGAAGTTTTTTATGTCCCCGCTGCCCTGGCACGACATCGACACCGTTCTGCTGGACATGGACGGCACGTTGTTGGACCTGCACTTCGACAACCATTTCTGGCTGGAGCATCTGCCCCAGCGTTACGCCGAACTGCACGGGGTCAGCCGGGCCATGGCCGAGCTTGAGTTGCAACCGTTGTTCGAGCGCCACGCCGGTCAGTTGCAGTGGTATTGCCTGGATTTCTGGAGTGCCGAGCTCAAGCTGTCCGTGCGTGAACTGAAACTGGAAACCGCGCACCTGATTGCCCTGCGCCCGGACGCGGATACTTTTCTGGCGGCGATCAAAAAGGCCGGCAAACGCGTGGTGCTGATCACCAATGCTCACCGTGATTCACTGTCATTGAAGCTGGAAAAAATCGAACTGGCACCGTATTTCGAGCGCTTGATCAGTTCCCACGATTATGGTTTCCCCAAGGAAAACCCGCAGTTCTGGGACGCCTTGAGGGAGGACATCGATTTCGATCCCGCGCGTAGCCTGTTTATCGACGACACCTTGTCGATCCTGCGCAGTGCGCGGGATTTTGGTGTGTCGCACCTGTTGGCCGTGAGCGAGCCGGACAGTCGCCAGGGACCGAGGGACACGGCGGAATTTGCGGCGGTGGAGGATTATCGGGATCTGATTGCCGGGCTTTAGACCGAGTCGCCTAATTCGCGAGCAGGCTCGCTCCCACAATGGATCTGCGTCGTGCACACACTCTGTGCTCGCTACAGATCAAATGTGGGAGCGAGCCTGCTCGCTACAGATCAAATGTGGGAGCGAGCCTGCTCGCGAAAGCGGTCTTGAAGATTACTCGGGAATCCGCAACACCTGCCCCGGATAGATCTTGTCCGGGTGCTTGAGTTGCGGTTTGTTGGCCTCGAAGATTTTTTGATACTTGTTCGGATCGCCATACACGCGCTTGGAAATCGCGCTGAGCGTGTCGCCCTTCTCGACCGTGACAAACTTCGCGGCCGGAGCCACGGCGCCGGTCACCGTGATCTGATCGTCAACACCGCTGACGCCGGCCACGTTGCCCAACGCCAACAGGATTTTTTCCTTCTCCTCCTGGCTGCCCGCTTCACCCGTGGCGATAACCTTATCGCCCTCGACTTTCACCTGAATCCTGGAAGTATCGATCCCCGTCAGCGCGCTCTGCACATGCTTGGTCAACGCTTCACTGTTGGCTTCGGCCTTGTCCGGCGTCAGCGCATCAAGGATTTTTTCACCGGCTTCTTTAAGAAAACTGAACAGGCTCATCGTGTGCTCTCCCTGGGAATTAGTGTCCAGACGCAAAAGCCTAGACCACGGTTGCCAAACACGACTTCAAACCGACCAATGACGCCGCTTCGCGCCAAGCGATAGAATCCGCCCCTGCTCACCCCCCCTGGATCCGCCCTGGAGCGAAGATGGACATCAAGCAACTGAAATTCCTCATCGCTCTCGACGAAACCCGGCACTTCGGCCAGGCGGCCGCGCGCTGTCACATCACCCAGCCGACCCTGTCCATGCGCCTGCGCAGCCTCGAGGAAGAACTCGATCTGCCGCTGGTCAATCGCGGACAACGCTTCGAAGGCTTTACTGCTCCGGGCGAACGGGTGCTGGCCTGGGCGCGCACGGTGCTGGCGGCCTATGACGGTTTGTACGCCGAGGCGGCCGCCTGTCGCGGCAATCTGGTCGGCACCTTGCGTCTGGGCGTGGTGCCGCTGTCGAGCTTCGACCCACTGCCGCTGTTGCAACGCCTGCACGCAGAGCACCCGAACCTGCGCTTTGAATTGTCGGCGCTGAGCTCCGAGCAAATCCTCGAACAATTGGCGAACAATCGCCTGGATCTCGGTGTGTCGTACCTGGAACGCCTTGATGCCGAACACTTTGACTCGCTCACTTTCAGTGAAACCCGCATGGGTCTGCTTTACGATCAACGTTTCTTTACCTTTGGCGAGCGGCCGCTGAGTTGGGAATCGTTGATCGAGCTGCCGCTGGGCATGCTCACCAGCGGCATGCACTTTCGCCAGTCCATCGACCATAATTTCCACAGCCGCGGGCTCACCCCGCAGCCGTTGTTGCAGACCGATGCCGTGCATCAACTGTTACAGGCTGTGCATGGCGGCTTGTGCTGCGCCGTGATGCCACTGGACGGTGGCCTCGAAGACCTGACTGATCATTTACGCCTGCAGCCGATCGAAAACGCCCAGACCCTTGGCCGCCTGGGGCTGATCATGCGTCGTACCGCCCCTCGTTCGGCGCTGGCAGAAGCCTGTTTCGCGATTTATCAGCAATCGCTGATGGGTGCTTGATCGACGGCATCTATCGGCAGATCAGTAATAGCGATTAGACGCGACAGTTTGCCGCGCCTAGTCTTTAAGCTGATCAACCCCTCGGTGATGCCATGAACCCCAAGCGCCCTTCCTGCCCGGCGCCCGCCCTCGAAACGCCCGCGCCTGCAGCCAGCCAGACATACAGCTACAGCAACATTGAAAACGCCGAATCGGCCAGCACTGCGTTGGCCGAGGAAGTGGCGTTGGCGATTGCCTACAACGGCATCAGCCAGGCCGTCATGCTGGTGACGCCGAGCGATCTTGAAGACTTTGTCGTCGGTTTCAGTTTGGGTAGCGGCATCATCGAAGACGTCAATGAAATCTATGACCTGCAACTCAGCGGCTCGGGGTCGGCGCAGTATGCGCAAGTGACCATCGCCAACCGCGCCTTCTGGAACCTCAAGCTGCAGCGTCGACAAATGGCGGGCACCAGCGGTTGCGGGCTCTGCGGCGTGGAAGCGGTCGAGCAAGCCTTGCCAGATCTCAAGGTATTACCCGGCGCGCCATTGCCGCCCGCCGAATGGCTCGACGGCCTGCGCCAACGCATCGGCGCGTTCCAGCCGCTGGGCCAGTACAGCGGCGCAGTGCACGCGGCGGTGTTCATGAACGACAAGGGTGAGTTGTTGCTCGGCCGTGAAGACATCGGCCGCCACAACGCCCTCGACAAACTGATCGGCGGGCTGATCCGTCGCAACATCCCGCTCACGGGTGGGCTGGCGATTGTCACCAGCCGTTGCAGCCTCGAATTGATCCAGAAAGTTTTGCGCGCCGGCATCCAGACCCTGGTCAGCCTGTCGTCGCCCACGGGCCTTGCCGTGCAGTGGGCCCGTCGCCACAACCTCAACCTCATCCATCTGCCACAAAAGAATGCGCCGCGGGTCTACAGCCCAGCGTTGGAGAATCAAGCGTGAGTCAACACCGTCAAGCCGACCAGACCCCCGTCCCTCGCTACAAGCCCTACAAAGGCCCGGCCGGTGGCTGGGGCGCACTGATCAGCGTCGCCCAAGCCTGGTTGACCAGCGACAACGCACTGAAAAACCTGCGCATGATGCTCAAGACCAACAAGAACGGCGGCTTCGATTGCCCCGGTTGCGCCTGGGGTGATTCGCTGGAAGGCGGCATCGTGGCGTTCTGCGAAAACGGCGCCAAAGCGGTGAACTGGGAAGCGACCAAACGTCGTGTCGATGGCAAATTCTTCGCCAGACACAGCGTCACTTCGCTGCTGGAGCAGAGCGACTACTGGCTCGAATACCAGGGCCGCCTGACCGAGCCGTTGAGCTACAACGCCGAAACCGATCGCTACCAGCCCATCAGTTGGGACGATGCGTTTGCCCTGATCGCCAAGCACCTGCGCGGTTTATCGAGCCCGGATCAAGCCGAGTTCTACACCTCGGGGCGCGCAAGCAACGAAGCGGCTTTCCTCTATCAGTTGTTTGTGCGCGCCTACGGTACCAACAACTTCCCCGACTGCTCGAACATGTGCCACGAAGCCAGCGGTGTTGCGTTGTCGCAGAGTGTTGGCGTCGGCAAAGGCACCGTGACCTTCGACGACTTCGAACACGCCGATGCGATTTTCGTCTGGGGCCAGAACCCGGGCACCAACCACCCCCGGATGCTCGAACCGCTGCGTGAAGCGGTCAAGCGCGGCGCGCAGGTGGTGTGCATCAACCCGCTCAAGGAACGGGGTCTGGAACGTTTCCAGCACCCGCAACATCCGATCGAAATGCTCACCAACGGCGACAAACCGACCAATACCGCGTACTTCCGTCCGGCATTGGGCGGTGACATGGCGGTGCTGCGCGGCATGGCCAAATTTCTGCTGCAGTGGGAGCGCGATGCGCAGAAGGCTGGCACCGAGGCGGTGTTCGATCACGATTTCCTCAACGCACACAGCGTCAATGTCCTGGACTACCTGGCCGCCATTGACGACACCTCGTGGGAGCAGATCATCGAGCAGTCAGGCCTGTCCCTTGTTGAGATCGAGCAAGCGGCGCGCATGTACGCCAAGGGCAAGAACGTCATCATGTGCTGGGCCATGGGCATCACCCAGCATCGCCACTCGGTGGCGACCATCCAGGAAATCGCCAACCTGCAGCTGCTGCGCGGCAACATCGGTCGGCCAGGCGCTGGCCTGTGCCCGGTGCGTGGCCACAGTAACGTGCAGGGTGACCGGACCATGGGCATCAACGAACGCCCGCCAGTGGCATTCCTCGATGCGCTGGAGCGTCGCTTCCAGTTCAAGGTCCCCCGTGAAAACGGTCACAACGTGGTCGAGGCGATTCACGCCATGGCCGAAGGTCGGGCAAAAGTGTTTATCGCCCTGGGCGGCAACTTCGCCCAGGCCACCCCTGACAGCCCACGGACCTTCAAGGCCCTGAGCAATTGCGACCTGACCGTGCAGATCAGCACCAAGCTCAACCGCAGCCACCTGGCCCATGGTAAAGACGCGCTGATCCTGCCATGCCTGGGCCGGACCGACATCGATCGGCAAGCTGAAGGTCCACAAGCGGTGACCGTCGAAGACTCATTCAGCATGGTCCATGCCTCCAACGGTCAGCTGGAGCCGCTGTCGAACCAGATGCGCTCGGAGCCGGCAATACTTGCCGGCATCGCCGCTGCCACGCTGGGCAGCCACCCGGTGGATTGGAACTGGCTGGTGGCGGACTACAGACGCATCCGCGACCTGATTGCCGACACCATTCCCAACTTCAAGGACTTCAACGAGAAGATCAAGAATCCCGGCGGTTTCTATCTGGGCAACAGTGCCGGGGCTCGCAAGTGGAACACCGCGTCGGGCCGGGCCAATTTCCGTCCGAACGTATTGCCCAAGGATCTGGTACACGAACGCACCCGCGCCACTGGCGTATTGCCCGATCTGATCCTTCAATCGATGCGTTCCCATGATCAGTACAACACCACGATCTATGGCCTCAACGACCGTTATCGCGGCGTGAAAGGTCAGCGTGATGTGTTGTTCGTGAATGAAGCCGACATCATTCGCCTGGGCTTCAAGCCGGGGCAGAAGGCTGACATCGTGTCGCTGTGGGATGATGGTGTCGAACGTCGGGTGAAAGGCTTCACGCTGCTGGCGTTTGATATCCCGGCCGGGCAAGCGGCGGCGTACTATCCGGAAGTGAATCCGCTGGTGCCGCTGGAAAGCACCGGGGACGGCAGCCATACACCGACGTCGAAGTTCGTGGCGATCCGCTTGGAAGCGGCGAGTGAGACCGGGTTGATCATGGCCAAATCGGCTTAATGCGGCGTTTTATCTGGCCTCTTCGCGAGCAGGCTCGCTCCCACATTGAATCTTCTGTAGGCACAGACATTTGTACTCGCTCCGGCCCCACTGTGGGAGCGAGCCTGCTCGCGAAAGCGGTAAGATGTTCAACACGTTTTCCGAATCGAATACTTTCCTAACGCCCACAAAAAAGGCCGTTTTCTCACAAAAACGGCCTATCCGAAGTAGCTAAAGACCGGCGAAAAACACTTAAGTTCCGCCCAAAAAACAGCAACTTATAGAAATGTGCTCAAGTCGTGTTACTCGTCGGATTTCGATTGTCAGGCCCATGCCACAGCCTCAGGATCGCGGCGTCATCCCCTTGAGGTTCCTCCATGAAGTTCTCCTCGATTCTCTTGTTGTCCCTTGGCCTGGTCAGTGGCATTGCTTCTGCTGGCGGCACCACCGAAGCAGGTGTGGGTGGCGCATTGGGCGGGGTTCTAGGCTCGGTCGTCGGCCAGTCAATTGGCGGTAATACCGGTTCCACTATCGGCGCGGCCCTGGGCGGCGCGGGTGGTAGCGCCGTCGGCGCAGACAAACGCAGCCGTGGCGAAGCCGCCATTGGCGGTGCGTTGGGCGCAGCAGGCGGTAACGTGGTCGGCCGCAGCATGGGCGGCACCACCGGCAGCCTGATCGGTTCCGCTGCGGGCGGCGGTGCCGGTGGCGCGCTGGGTAACTATATGGGCAACAAGAGCGATGACGATGACGATGATCATCGCTCCTACCGTGACCGTGGTGATCGTCGTTACTACCGTGATGGCCACCCGGGTCGCGGTCATGCCTACGGCCATCGCAAGCACCACCACAAGCACTACCGCCACCGTCACTGAGACCAAAACGGTTTCGCTGGCAGGTAAAAAAATCGCAGCCCCAGGGCTGCGATTTTTTTTGCCTGAACTAAACCGCCAGACGTTCGAGGGCGTTGCGCAATCCGGCCGGAATTGCCACCGGCTGGTTTGACGCCCGATCCACAAACACATGCACAAAGCGCCCCGCCGCACAGGCCTCGTCCTCCCCCTGTTTGAACACCGCCAACTCATACTGCACCGAGCTGTTGCCCAGTTTGCCTACCCGCAGACCGATCTCGATCCGGTCAGGAAATGCGATGGAAGCAAAGTAATCGCACGCCGAACTCACCACGAAACCCACCACCTCACCATCGTGGATGTCCAGGCCGCCGACTTCGATCAGGTAGGTGTTCACCGCCGTGTCGAAAAAGCTGTAGTAGGTGACGTTGTTCACGTGACCGTAGGCGTCGTTGTCATGCCAACGGGTAGTGATGGGCTGGAAGTGCGGGTAGTCGGTGCGTTGGGGCATCGGGTTGGACATCAGTATCGGTTCCTGAGGTTGAGTGGCCAGTTTAAAGCGAACACCGCGTCATCGTTCTTCGTGAGCAGGCTCGCTCCCACATTTATCGCATTTCAATCAGACAGATAATGTTCAGCCCACGCCCGTACCTCGGCATAGGGATAATCTTCAAGCGCTGCATACCCGGAAATCGTCCGAACCTTGAGCTTGGTGAACAGCGGCACGCTGATCCCGCACAGAAACCGCGTCACACGCTCCGCTGAAGGCAAGCTGCCAGTGTGCTGCTCATGCCTGTGGATAAAATCGCCGCACAAAGCCTCGAAATTTTTATCCACAAGGGGCGGCAATGCCGGTGGCTCAGGCAGACGCGCCACCTGCCCATGACATACCGAACAATGCCCACACTGCCGAGGCGCATTTTCGTCACCGAAATACTCGGCCAGGCGATAACCCAGGCAATGGTCGGTGGCGAACAGATCGAGCATGGCGTGGATTCGTGCGATTTCGGTTTGCTCATGCCGAGTGAAGTCAGCGTGCAGTTCTTCGCTCAATGCGGCGCTGTCAAAGTCCGATTGCAGCAAGCTGTAGACCTCGGTCATCAGTTTGCTTTCAAGCTCCACCCAGCCCTTCTCCTGAAAGTAATCCAGCGCCTTGACCACCCTGTCGCGCTCAGCCTGATACTGCTCGTACAGCGCATCGAAATTGACCGTGGCCCAAGTCCGGGCGCGGGAGGACGTCTGAATGATCGCCGCGACGAAATCCCTGCGCTCGCCTTCGAAACGGGCCAGCAGTTCCTCCGGTTCCAGCAAATATTTGAAACGGTACTCGGCGTAGTACGCGTAACGCGGGGCGATGATTCCACGCAGTTCCAGCTGAACCAGCAGAGTCTTGAGCGGCAACTGACGAATGTTGCTGTTGTCCGCCAGCGGCCCCAACAGAAACTCCCACTGCCCTTCAGGCGCGCAAGTTTGCAATTCGTCGAGTACGCGGCGTATGCCATCGCACTCAGGCGTATCACCGTAGACGAAGTTCTCCAGCACGTTCAGGCTGTCACGATTGGCCAGTACCAGACAGTCGGACGGCTGCCCGTCACGCCCGGCACGACCAATTTCCTGGCTGTAGTTTTCGATGGATTTGGGCAGGTCGAAATGCACCACGTTGCGGATGTCGCTCTTGTCGATGCCCATGCCGAACGCGATGGTGGCAACGATGCAATTGGACTGCCCACCCATGAAGCGCTTCTGGATACCGTCGCGCTGATCGTTTGGTAAACCTGCGTGATAGGCCTCGGCCTGAATGCCGTTCCGACCGAGATGCTCGGCAATGTGCTCGGCGGTTTTTTGCAGGGTGACGTAAACGATGCTCGGCTGGCCGGGACGCTCGCTCATCCACTCAACCAGGCGCCGGCGCTTGTCCTGCCCGCGCACGGGTTCTACCCATAGATAGAGGTTGGGCCGATAGAAGCCGGTGGTCACCACATCCTCGGGAGCGATGGCGAATTTGGCCTGCATGTCGGCGATCACCTTGGGCGTCGCAGTGGCCGTCAGCAGCAGGACTTGAGGGATGTTGAACTGACGTTGGTAGTCCGGGAGCTTGAGATAATCCGGACGGAAGTTGTGACCCCACTCCGAAATGCAATGCGCCTCGTCCACCACCAGCAGCGAGATCGGGACCTGCTGTAAAAAATGGCGGAAGCGTTCGTTTTTCAGGCGCTCCACGGAAATCATCAGGATCTTCAACTCACCAGACCTGGCGCGAGCCATGACATCGCTGGCGTCATCGCGGCTCTGCGCCGAATCGATACTGCCCGCGGCAATGCCATGGCGCTGCAGGAACGCCAACTGATCCTGCATCAATGCCAACAGGGGCGAGACCACCAGTGTCAGGTGCGGCAGCATGACCGCCGATAGCTGATAGCACAGGGATTTACCGGAGCCGGTGGGAAAAATCGCCGCCGCCGAACGCCCGGCCAGTACCGCGCTGATCGTTGCTTCCTGACCGGGTCGAAACTGTGGGTAACCGAAAACCTGTTCCAGGGTGTTGTGCATAAGCTGTCACTCCGTTGACCGCTGCGATGGACAAAGCCTAGCCGGCGATCGCAGCGAGTCGAGAAAAGGTCAGGGGCAAAACGATACGCGATGATACAGCGGATGGTCTGGAGGGATGGCAAGGCTTGGGCAATGGATTGACCGGCAGATCGCTTTCGCGAGCAGGCTCGCTCCCACAATGGAATGCATTTCAACTGTGGGAGCGAGCCTGCTCGCGAAGAGGCCAGCACATTCACCATGAAAATCGAAATGGCCTACGGTTTCTGAAGCACCGTCAACCGAGACCCACCGCGCACTCACTGACTACCGCGTAGGCATTTTTACCGTAGGCACTTCTACGGCAAAAAAACGCCATCGAAGCGTAGTCCCCTTCCTCAAGATGCGACAAAAACCCTACAAAACCTGTCCATTCCAGCCGTCTTGTCGCACCGCAACACAGCCTTCTATAGTCTGCGGCGCGGCTGAAAGCAGTGTCTCGGCCTGCCGAAAACACTCGCCGATTTCGCTCAGGACTCACTCGATGAACGCCCCCGATCCAATGACCGACCGCTACCGCACCCTCAAATCCAGCTACAGCGAAACCGCAGTGCTGGTCATCGACACCGAGGCCGATCCCTTCGAGATCCTCGATGCCGCCCGCCAACGCGTCCGCGCCGCCAGCGGCCTGCTCGAAACCTTGTACTGCCTGTGCTTCAAACAAGCCGACGCCAGCGACATCCCCAACATCGTCAGCGCGCTGTACCTGCTGACCCAGGACGGCAACGACCTGCTCGACATCGCCCGGCAGCGCCTGCCAAAAACCACCCGCTGACCACCCTCCCCTGTAGGAGCAAGGCTTGCCCGCGAAGAACGATTACACGGTTTACCTGAAGCCCATCACGAAGAAGCAAAGGTCTGTAGGGGTCGCCCTATAAAAGCTTCGGCACGGTCCTACAAAACAAGACAACTTGTCGCCTATCGCTGTCCCGAGGCTAATACCTATAGTCGTGACTGTCGCTATCAGCGACTCGGGCTTGGTCACCCGATGGAACACACAAACGCGTCCGTTGTATGCTGCCGGCATCTCAAGTGTCTGTACGCTTTATGGTGGCTGTGTTTGGGACGCCTTAGGGCGTGCCGGTCTTGTGTGTTCTACCGGTTGACCAACCCGAACACAGTCCGCCTCCATCGCTTGGTCACGATGAAAGCGGTTTCATCTGAAGCATTTGAGAATACATAAAATGAACAAATGGAATCCGTTCACCAACGAACGTTACCTGCCACTCCAAACCAATCTCACCGACACTTCCCCCCTGATCATCGACACAGAAGCCAACCCCCAAGACATCCTCGAAGCCGCCATACAGCGCATCCGAGCCTCGAGCGAGCTCCTCCAAACCTTGCATTGTCAATGCTTCAAGAACGGCGACGTCGAAGACATTCCCCACATCACCCACGCGCTTTATCTCCTGACCCAGGATGGCTGCGACCTACTCAAGGTTGCACAGCAACGCATGTTGAACTGGAAAGCACCTACCTGAAGCAAAGAATGAGAAACGATCAAGAGCAGATTAACTGGCATTATTCTGGCTGTTTTTCAATATTTCAGCTGGAATAATGGCAGTTCGATTACTTGCCTTACCAATCTCTTGTAAAGGTTCCCCCTCACGGTGAAGCGATGCCTCCCTGCTTAACTGCTATTATTCTGGCAGTTAAGCCTGAAAAGTGAAGGAATATTGGCACATGGCTAAGAAAACCGCTCCACTCTTACCTGCCGCATCCAAATTGCTTGCCGAGTTCGGAGAGCGATTGAAGCTAGCCCGGCTGCGTCGCAAGCTCACAGCGAAACAAGTCGCCGAGAGGGCAGGTATGTCACTGACAACCTTACGTTCACTGGAATCAGGTGGGTCAGGAGTGACCATAGGTGCCTACCTGTCTGTCATGCAGGTACTGGGTCTGGAAAAGGACTTGAGTAAACTCGCTGCAATTGACGAAGTGGGACGCCAATTACAGGATGCTCAGCTAAAACCCGCGGCAACCTCTGCAACAGGCACTCGCCGGCGAGTAAGCAGGATAGGCGCAGTAAAGGTTGTCACTGCCAAAGGCACGGGAGTGATTGAAAGCGACACCAATACATCAGATTTGTCTGCCGAGTTTCCCTTCAACACCCACTCACTTTCCAATCTGTTGACCAAAAAGAAAACCAAGCCTACGACAGGTGAAAAATGACGCTGATCGCGGTGTATGCAGACTGGGAGTCCTTGAAGGGTCCACGGCGCCTTGGCTTCCTGCATGCCAGGAAAGCTCGGTCCACCAACGTTTTCGAATTTGAGTACGACGCTAGCGCACTGACTGATCCCGAGTTGAATTTCACAACGCTGGATCCGCGAATCGGCCTGTTCGAAGGCCGTCAGTTTCCCGGCCAACATCAAACTCGGTTTGGCATATTCGCTGACTCAAGCCCGGATAGATGGGGGCAATTACTGATGAAGCGACGACTGGAGAGAGACATTCGTGAAGGATTGGCTCCAGTGGGAAGCGAGCTCTTCGAATCAGATTTCCTTTTAGGCGTACATGACCTCTATCGAGTCGGAGCGATCCGTTACAAGCTCAATGACAAAGGTAACTTTCTTGATGATCGCGATGGTGTTGCAGCCCCACCCTTCATCGAATTACGTGCACTGGAGCAGGCTAGTCGAGCTCTCGAAAACGACCCGGACAACACGTCACTCGACGGACGCGAGTGGCTGAGGATGCTGATTGCACCTGGCGGTTCACTGGGTGGTGCCCGGCCTAAAGCCAGCGTCGCGGACGAACAGGGTCACCTGTGGATCGCGAAGTTTCCAAGTGCTCGCGATGACTATGATGTCGGAGGCTGGGAGTTGGTGGTCAATGCTTTGGCCAATCACTGCGGCTTACGCGTCGCGACGGGTATTGCTCGACGTTATGCGAGCGATCATCACTGCTTCATGGTCAAGCGATTCGACCGCACCGGACGAGGGGGGCGACTGCATTTCGCCTCAGCCATGACCATGACTGATCGTGTTGACGGTGATGACGCCTCCGGCGGCGCCAGCTACCTTGAACTGGCGGAAGTTCTGATGGAGCACGGCTCGGAAACCAATACCGATCTTCGCGAATTGTGGTCACGAATTGTATTCAACATCCTGGTTTCAAACACCGATGATCATCTGCGCAACCACGGTTTCATCCTTGATCCGGGTCATGGATGGCGCCTGTCTGCAGCCTATGACATGAATCCGGTGGCACACGCCGATGGGTTGAAACTGAACATCACCGATGCGGATAACGCGCTGGATCTCGAACTTGCCAGGGAGGTGGCGGAGTATTTCAGGATCAGCCGCCCGGATGCTGAAGACATTATCGAGAGCATCAAAGGTGTCGTCAGCCAATGGCCAACGCTGGCTGGAGCCTTGGGATTGTCGAGACGCGAACAGGACTATATGGCGTCAGCGTTTAGATTGGCAGGGACCTAGTCTCGATTAGAGAAAGAGGTCTACTCCAAACATGCAATGCTATGTTCAATTTGAAACCGGATTACCACCGATGCACCTCGCTCCCAACTTCCCCGACGACCCCACCATGCACCAGCTCGTGCAGTTGCTCCACGAAGAAATCGGCCTCCCCGAACGCAAAACCATCCACCTCACCACCTCGATCAATTTCGACCTCGGCTGCAACGGCGCCGACGCTCAACACTTGATCGAAACCCTGGAAGACCAATTTCACATCGATTTCGTGGATTACGACAGTTATCGCTATTTCCAGCCCGAAGGCTACGATGTGTTCCTGAAGCGCAAAGCCAAGGGTCGCGGCGACAAGGAACCATTGACCATCGGCATGCTCTACCGGGCTATCAAGGCCCAACGCTGGGACACTCGGGAGCTTGAAGGTCTGTAACGTTCCCGGCGCTTAACAATAAGGACATTGCGTGGACGTACTGATGGGGTTGTTGGCCGCCTTGCTGTGGGGCGGCACGGATTTTCTGGTGGGTTTGAACGCCCGCGCAGTCGGTGTCAAACGCGCGGTTTACTTCGGTCAGGCACTGGGCTTTACCATCATGAGCCTGCTGCTGATCGCCTTTCCCGTATTCATTCTGCGGTCCATGGCCGCACCTCTCGAAACCTGGTTGTTCGGGGTTATGGCTGCGGTGCTGACCGTATCTGGCGCCCTTGCCTTATCCAAGGCCTTTGCGCTCGGTAAAGCGTCCATTGTGGCGCCGCTGGTGACGTCCTACGGCGTTGTAACCACGCTGTTGTCCTGGGCTGGCGGAGAACAGATCAGCCTGCTCCAGCTGTTGTGTATCGCGCTGTGCGTGATCGGCGTGGTCCTCTCCAGCATTCACTCCGACCCGAAAGTGCCACACACCACTCAAGCGAGCAGTTCCATTGCCTACGCATTGCTGGCGGCAGCGTTCTACGGCACCAGTTTCTGGCTACAAGGCCGCTTCGTCCTGCCGATACTCGGGCCGGTGACGATGCTGTGGCTGGCCTACCTGGTGGGCCTGATTGTGCTGGTGGTGATCGTCCTCAGGATCGATGATGGCCTGAAGATCCCGCCGCTGAAAAACTGCCTGACATTGACCGGCGCGAGCCTGATGAATCTCGGTGGCTTCTCGTCTTTTGCTTGGGGAGCGGTGGCCGGCTCGGTTTCGGTGGTGACGGTGATCAGCACGCTCTCAGGTGGGATCGCGGCGATTCTGGGGTACGTGTTCTTCAAGGAACGGCTGGCGAAGATTCAGGTGTTGGGGATTGTCCTGGTGCTGGTTGGCGCGTTTGTCTTGCACCTGAAGACCTGAAAAACGCACACAAAAAAGCCGCCCCGAAGGGCGGCTTTTTTGTGTGCGTCAAACCAACACTTACAGCTTAGGACCAGCTGCCTTGATCGCGTCGCTCACTTCGAACTTCTTGAAGTTCTCGATGAACAGGCCGGCCAGTGCCTTGGCGGCTTCGTCGTAGGCGGCTTTGTCGGCCCAGGTGCTGCGTGGGTTCAACAGGCCAGTTTCAACGCCCGGTACGGCCAACGGCACGTCGAGGTTGATGGTGTCCAGGTGCTCGGTCTCGGTACCGATCAGCGCGCCGCTCTGGATCGCTGCGATCACGGCACGGGTGGTCGGGATATTGAAGCGTTTGCCGACGCCGTAGCCGCCGCCGGTCCAGCCGGTGTTGACCAGGTAAACCTTGGAGCCGAAGCCACGGATGCGCTTGATCAGCAGCTCTGCGTATTCGCCAGCCGGACGCGGGAAGAACGGTGCGCCGAAGCAGGTGGAGAAGGTCGACTTGATGCCGCTGCCCGAACCCATTTCAGTCGAGCCCACCAGAGCGGTGTAGCCGGACAGGAAGTGGTAGGCCGCTTGTTCTTCGTTCAGGATCGACACTGGCGGCAGTACGCCGGTCAGGTCGCAGGTCAGGAAGATCACGGCGTTCGGCTCGCCACCGAGGTTTTTCTCGGAACGCTTGGCAACGTGTTCCAGCGGATAGGCGGCACGGCTGTTCTGGGTCAGGCTGACATCAGCGTAGTCGGCGTGCTTGGCGTCATCGATAACGACGTTTTCCAGGACTGCGCCGTGCTTGATGGCTTTCCAGATGACCGGCTCGTTCTTCTCGGACAAGTCGATGCACTTGGCGTAGCAGCCGCCTTCGATGTTGAAGACAACGCCTTCGCCCCAGCCGTGTTCGTCGTCACCGATCAGGTAACGGCTTTCGTCGGCGGACAGGGTGGTCTTGCCGGTGCCGGACAGACCGAAGAACAGGGTCACGTCGCCCTCTTCGCCGATGTTGGCGGCGCAGTGCATTGGCAGCACGTCGGCAGCCGGCAGCAGGAAGTTCTGCACCGAGAACATGGCTTTTTTCATTTCACCGGCGTAACGCATGCCGGCGATCAGCACTTTCTTCTGCGCAAAGTTGATGATCACGCAACCATCGGAGTTGGTACCGTCACGCTCAGGTACGCACTCGAAGTTGGCAACGTTGAGCACCTGCCATTCTTCACGACCAGCCGGGTTGTACTGGGCCGGGTTGATGAACAGGCAACGACCGAACAGGTTCTGCCAGGCGGTCTGGGTGGTCATCTTCACAGCCAGGTAGTGCTCGGAAGCCGCACCTACGTGGACATGGGAAACGAAATGCTCTTGCGCGTTGTTGAAGGCCTCGACGCGAGCCCACAGGGCATCGAACTTGTCGGCCGGGAACTTGCGGTTGATCGGGCCCCAGGCGATGGCGGCCTGGGTGGTGGGCTCATCAACGATGAAACGATCGACTGGCGAACGGCCGGTACGGTGACCGGTGCGAACAACCAGTGCGCCGGTATCGGCAAGCTCGCCTTCACCGCGGTTCAGGGCTTCTTTAACCAGATCATCAACACTCAGATCGGTGTACACGGCGTTATTGGCTTGCGTCATGAGGTTCCCCGTCGGCCAGTGGCCGAGTGCTCCAAACGTTTTGTAGTAGAAAGTCGTGCACTACTACCGCGAAAAAAGTGGGCCGGATTATGCCAGAAAAGCCCAAAAAGAGTAGGGTCCTCCCGTCGTAACGGCGTTAATCTGGCACAAACCAGTGAATTTACCTGCGCTGAACCGTTTTAGTGACGGGTATCTGACGGTGAGTCGACACCCGCGCCGGCGAACAATTGAGTGACATCGGCGGCATCAAACAGGTATTGCTGGTTGCAGAACTGGCAGTCAATTTCGATATTGCCACCGTGTTCAACCACCAGTTTTTGCGCGTCTTCCATACCCAGACTGACCAGCGCATTGGCTGAACGTTCGCGCGAGCAGCTGCAGCGGAAACGCAGTTTTTGTACATCGAACAGTCGCACTTGCTCTTCGTGGTAGAGACGATGAAGCACGGTTTCGTTGTCCAGGCCCAACAGCTCATCGGCGGTCAAGGTAGTAGCCAGGGCAGTGAGGTGCTGCCAGCTGGCGGCGCGCTCTTCTTCATCTTTCAAGCGATCGGCGGGCAGCTGCTGCAGCAACAGGCCACGGGCGCGACGGCCATCGGCGCAGAGCTTGATGCGCGTACCGATCTGCTGCGACATGACGAAATAGTTGGTGAAACAGTCAGACAACGTTTCACCGTCTAGATCCACCACACCCTGATAACGCTGGCCCTGCTTAGGGTCGATGGTCAATGTCAACGAGCCATCCGGCATCAAGTCAGCCAGGGTGGCATCGGGGGCAATCCGGTCCGCCTCGTAACGGGCCAGGCCACGGATGTCGCGCTCGCTGGAACACTCGATCATCAGCAACGGAATCGGGCCTTCGGAACGCGCCTGAAGGATCAGCAACCCGTCGAACTTCAAGGTGCCGACCAGCAACGCTGCAGCCGCCATCAGTTCGCCGAGCAGCTGTGCGACCGGCTCCGGATAGGCGTGTTTGGCGAGGACTTCAGCATAGCTGAGCTCCAGCGAAACCATCTCGCCGCGGGTGTCGCTGTCATCGAAGATGAAGCGTTGGGTGAAGTCGTTATCCGGTAGGTCGGTCATAAGTCTGGGTATCTGAAGTGGAGACAAAAGTGGTTACAGAATTCGAATTTACGCCTTGGCCATAGCGCCCTGCTGTCTGGTTATGGCTTACAGGTCGGCAGCTGCGTGCGCTTTTCGACGAATGGCGCTGCCAATGGCTCATGTAGGGTAGGCGAATTACCCCATATGGCTACGCGCAAGCACAATTACAAGTCTTTGCCTGTTTGACTGATCGACGGACCCGATCATTCATTCGTTGCTGCTGCCATGAAACTTGAACAGATCCCGCCGTTGTTTTTTGCTCGGTTTGCCATCGGTGCTCACACCCAAGGCACCTGCCTTGCGCTGGGCCGCGGCATTTTCGCGCTTGGCGATGCTGGCTTCGGTTTCGGCGTACAGCGTCTGCGCTTGCGGGGCGCCACGGCGCACGATCGACAGCGCCTGAACCACCACCGTGCGCTCATCGAAGCCGGTGCGAATCACGAACTCATCGCCGATGCGTGGCTCCTTGCCCGGCTTGCAGCGCTCACCACGGCAGTGCACCTTACCGCTTTCGATCGCCGCCTTGGCCAAAGCGCGGGTCTTGTAAAAACGCGCGGCCCACAACCATTTATCGAGACGGACTTTGTCGTCCTCTTCGTTTTTTTGTGCCATGGGATTTCCTCGTTCTGAAATATTGGTGAACTGTACTACCGTTCTCTCGTACCAAGAATTACGTCGTCCCGGATTACAATGCTGACATTCCATAACCTCATTGCGAAGCTGGAAATCCCGGCCGTCGATATCTGTCGCCTTTTAACCATTATTCTGCGTGAATACCGCGAATTCGGCCGCCTGCGGCCAACGCGGTTTCTACCGGTTGAGCAATTTTGAAGACATTTGACCATTTGACCGTTGTCGGTCTGCGCGAGTGGGTGGCGCTTCCTGATCTGGGAGTTGCCGGCCTTCGGGCAAAAATCGACACCGGCGCGAGCACCTCCAGCCTGCATGCGACCGACATCGAGACATTCGACCGCGACGGCGAGCAATGGGTGCGCTTCACGGCGCACCTGGGCACGGTGGTGCAGTTGCGTCACCGGCGCTGTGAAGCACCGCTGGTAACGATGAAAACCATTAAAAGCTCCAACGGTCACGCGCAGGTGCGATACGTGATCAGCACCACCCTGGCCCTCGGTGATCGGGTCTGGCGGGTCCAGTTCACGCTGGCCTGCCGCAAGTCCATGCGTTATCGCCTGCTACTCGGTTCCAAAGCCCTGATCGACGGCCAGTTGGTGGTCAATCCGGGCATCAAGTATGTACAAGACAAGCCGGTGTTCCCGGTATCTACCCTCTCCACAGGTGTTGCATGAAGATCGCTGTGCTGTCGCGGAACCCGCGTCTGTATTCCACCCGTCGCCTGGTCGAAGCCGGTACCGAACGCGGCCATGAAATGGTGGTGGTCGATACCCTGCGCGCCTACATGAACATCGCCAGCCACAAGCCGCAGATCCATTACCGCGGCAAACCGCTGGAAGGTTTTGACGCCGTGATCCCGCGAATCGGTGCGTCGGTCACGTTTTATGGCTGTGCCGTATTGCGCCAGTTCGAAATGATGGGGGTTTTTCCACTCAACGAATCGGTGGCCATCGCCCGCTCCCGGGACAAACTGCGCTCGCTGCAATTGCTGTCACGCCGCGGGATTGGTTTGCCGGTCACCGGTTTTGCCCACTCGCCGGACGACATTCCCGACCTGATTGAAATGGTCAACGGCGCGCCACTGGTGATCAAGGTGCTGGAAGGCACCCAAGGCATCGGCGTGGTCCTGTGCGAGACCGCCACGGCGGCTGAGTCGGTGATCGAGGCGTTCATGGGCCTCAAGCAAAACATCATGGTTCAGGAATACATCAAGGAGGCCGGCGGTGCCGACATTCGCTGCTTCGTGGTGGGCGACAAGGTGATTGCGGCGATGAAGCGCCAGGCCAAACCCGGCGAGTTTCGCTCCAACCTGCATCGCGGCGGCAGCGCCAGCCTGATCAAGATCACGCCGGAGGAGCGCATGACGGCATTGCGCGCAGCGAAGGTCATGGGACTGGCGGTCGCGGGTGTGGATATCCTGCGCTCCAATCACGGGCCGCTGGTGATGGAGGTGAACTCATCGCCGGGGCTGGAAGGGATCGAGACCACCACTGGGAAGAACGTGGCGGGGATCATCATTGAGCACCTGGAGAAGAATGGCGGGCCGAATATGACGCGGACCAAGGGTAAGGGGTAACCCGGAGCCTTTGCGGTGGCAAGGAGGCCGCTTTCGCGAGCAGGCTCGCTCCCACAATGGATACATTTCAACTGTGGGAGCGAGCCTGCTCGCGAAGAGGCCACTAGACTCCCTGAAGATTTCCGCCTTTAGACCGCATCCCGCGGCAACAACAACCCCAACGGCAAGCGCACCCGCGCTTCCAGCCCACCGCCGGTACGGTTGCGCAGTTCAACATTGCCGCCATGCATCGAAGCAATCCGTTTCACGATCGCCAACCCCAACCCGGTGCCCTTCCCGCCCCTGGCACGATCGCCACGGGTGAACGGGTTGAAGATCGCTTCCAGCTCCGATGGATCAATCCCGGCACCACGGTCCATGACGCTCAGCACCACGTACGGCGCACTGGTGTCCCCCGACACATAAGCCGCCACTTCGACCCCGCTGCCCGCGTGATGCAAGGCGTTGCCGATCAGGTTGTTCAATAGACGTTTCATTGACACCCGACGCAAAGGAAACGGCTGGATCGGTTCCAGTCGCAAGCGCACTTTCTCTTCGTTCTGGTTGTACGGCGCAGCAACTTCGCGGACCAGATCGCTCAGGTCCACCTCCTCCACCGACTCGTCGCGACCGTCGCGGATGAATGCCAGGAACTGGTCGAGAATCGCGTCCATGTCTTCGATGTCGCGGACCATGTCATCCGTGAGGTCGCTTCGGTCGCCCATCAGCTCCAGGGACAACCGCAAGCGGGTCAGCGGCGTACGCAAGTCATGGGACACCCCGGCCAGCATCAGCTCGCGTTCGCGACCGGCCTGCTCGACGTCTTCGGCCATCTGGTTGAAGGCGCGATAAACCTCGGTCATTTCACTCGGCGTATCGCTGATTGGAAGACGTACGCTGCGGCCCTGGCCGAGTTGCCGCGCGGCGTAGACCAGACGTTTCAGGGGTTGGTTGAGCTGACTGACGAAAATCCACGCCGACGCCGTGGACAGCAAGCCAATGGCCAGGAACCATCCCAGCACATTCCAGATTTTCTGACCGCGCAACGGATGCGGATACAGCGGCACTTTCAGCCAGCCGTCGCCCAGGCTTGGCGCTCGAACCCATAATGCCGGTGGCGAGTGCATGCGCAATCGCACCTCGGTATCGGCACCCAGTTCAGCCTGCATCTGCCGCTGATAGATTTCGCTGTAAGGCCAGTGTTGCTCGCCTTCCGGCACGCCGGCACCCACCACCCGGATCAGGGTCGCGGCTTCGGCGATTTTGTCGCGGTTGTTTTCATCGGCCGCCCAATAGGCACGCAGCGTCAGGGCGACACCGTGGCTGTATTGGCGATCCACCAGCACGTCTTCGTTCATCAACAGATAAACCAGGGTCAGTGCCTTGGAAAACAGAACGACGATCAGCACCAGCCAAAGGGTGCGGGAGAAGAAACTCTGGGGGAACCAAACCGGGGTTTTCATGGTAAGCGCTACACACTTGCAGGAACGAGCGATGCTCGCATATTGCGGGTCGCAAGTCTGCGGGCAAGGTCGGCTGACCGTCGCCCGCACGACCCGCTCCTACAAATCGCCGATCACTTGGTGGCGGCGCCATCCGGAACGAACACGTAGCCCACGCCCCAGACAGTCTGGATGTAACGCGGCTTGGACGGATCAGGCTCGATCATCCGGCGCAGGCGGGAAATCTGAACGTCAATGGAACGCTCCAGCGCATCCCATTCGCGGCCACGGGCCAGGTTCATCAGCTTGTCGCGGGTCAGAGGCTGACGAGCGTTCATCACCAGCGCCTTGAGTACAGCGAACTCACCGGTGGTGAGCATGTGCACTTCTTCACCGCGCTTGAGCTCGCGGGTGGCCAGGGACAATTCGTAGTCACCGAAGGTCACGCTTTCGTCTTCGCTGCCCGGCGCGCCCGGCACCGGTGCAGACTGACGACGCAGGACGGCCTTGACGCGCGCCATCAGTTCGTCCGGGTTGAACGGCTTGGCCAGGTAATCGTCGGCGCCCAGTTCAAGGCCCTTGATACGGCTCAGCTCGTCGCCCTTGGCGGTCAGCATGATGATTGGAATCTGATTGTTCGCGCCGCGCAGGCGGCGGCAGGCGGTCAGGCCGTCTTCGCCGGGCAGCATCAGGTCGAGAACGACCAGGTTGAACACTTCGCGTGCCAGCAGGCGGTCCATTTGCTCGGTGTTCGGTACGGCGCGGGCGCGATAGCCCTTGCTGACGAAAAAACGCTCCAGCAGGCTGCTGAGCCCCGGATCGTCGTCAACAATAAGAATTTTTTCGCCTTCAGCAATGTTTGCAGTGCTGCTCATTGGATGCTCCTTTGATCTCGGCGCGCATTATGGCGTAGCTGCCGTTATACGCACCGTGTGCATTGTTAGCAGATTTTTCCTTCACCGCCAGGAATCCAGGCATTTTGCCTACAGCCTGCGATACCCCCCGAAGGACAGAACGCTGGTTATAATGCGCGGCCTTTTGTGTCAGGCAACGTCTGATCGTTACGCCGGGTGGCCGCTTTTTATTTTCATGGCGCCGGCAGTAATTGTTCGATTTCACGGGTCAACGGGATACCTTTTGATCCAGGTAGCGGCGCAGGCCAGGCCGCTCAACCAGACTCGCCGGGCCGTTATCCCTGCGCCCGCGAGCCTGCTTTCACAATTTGTCAGGTGGTTTTATGGACAGCATCAACAGCCGCATCGCCGAGGAACTCGGCGTACGCCCACAACAGGTCGAAGCGGCCGTCGCGCTACTCGATGAAGGCTCTACCGTTCCCTTCATCGCCCGCTACCGGAAAGAAGTGACCGGCAGCCTCGATGACACCCAGCTGCGTCATCTGGAAGAACGTCTGCGCTACCTGCGAGAACTCGACGAACGGCGCATCAGCATCCTGGCCAGCATCCAGGAGCAAGGCAAGCTGACCCCGCAACTCGAACGCGACATCAAGCTCGCTGACACCAAGACCCGCCTCGAGGACTTGTACCTGCCGTACAAGCAGAAGCGCCGCACCAAGGGCCAGATCGCCCTGGAAGCCGGCCTCAGCGACTTGGCCGACGGTCTGTTCAACGACCCGAGCCTGACGCCGGAGGTCGAAGCCGCACGCTTCGTCGACACCGAAAAAGGCGTGGCCGATGTGAAGGCCGCCCTCGAAGGGGCCAAGTACATCCTGATGGAGCGCTTCGCCGAAGACGCGGGCCTGCTGGACAAGTTGCGCAACTATCTCAAGCAGGAAGCCACTCTCAGTGCCCGCGTGATCGCCGGCAAGGAAGAGGAAGGCGCCAAGTTCCGCGATTACTTCGAACACGACGAGCCGATCAAAAGCATGCCATCGCACCGCGCCCTGGCGATTTTCCGTGGCCGCAACGAAGGCATTCTCAGTTCCGCGCTGAAAGTCGGTGATGAACTTCCAGGCACCATGCACCCGTGCGAAGGCATGATCGGCCAGCAATTCGGCATCCAGAACCAGAACCGTCCGGCCGACAAATGGCTGGGCGAAGTGGTGCGCTGGACCTGGAAGGTCAAGCTCTACACCCACCTGGAAACCGACCTGCTGGGTGAGCTTCGCGATGGCGCGGAGACCGAAGCGATCAACGTTTTTGCCCACAACCTGCACGACTTGCTGCTATCGGCCCCGGCCGGCCCGCGCGCCACCCTGGGCCTCGACCCGGGCCTGCGCACCGGCTGCAAGGTGGCCGTGGTCGATTCCACCGGCAAACTGCTGGATCACGCCACGGTTTACCCGCACGTACCGCACAACAAGTGGGACCAGACCATCGCGATTCTCGCGGCCCTGTGCGCCAAGCACTCAGTGGACCTGATCGCCATCGGCAACGGCACCGCCAGCCGCGAAACCGACAAACTGGCTGCCGAACTGATCAAAAAATACCCAGCCATGAAGATGACCAAAGTCATGGTTTCCGAAGCCGGTGCATCGGTTTATTCGGCGTCGGAACTGGCCTCGAAGGAATTCCCGGACCTCGACGTGTCGATCCGCGGCGCCGTGTCCATTGCCCGTCGCCTGCAGGATCCACTGGCCGAGCTGGTGAAAATCGATCCGAAATCCATCGGTGTCGGCCAGTACCAGCACGACGTGTCGCAGCTGAAACTGGCGCGCGGCCTGGATGCTGTAGTCGAAGACTGTGTGAACGCCGTCGGCGTGGACGTGAACACCGCGTCCGTGGCGCTGTTGGCTCGAATTTCCGGCCTCAACGCGACCCTTGCGCAGAACATCGTCAGCCACCGCGACGAGCATGGCGCGTTCAAGACCCGCGCAGCGTTGAAGAAAGTGGCGCGCCTGGGCGAAAAAACCTTCGAACAGGCGGCTGGCTTCCTGCGCGTCATGAACGGGGAAAATCCGCTGGATTCGTCCGCCGTGCACCCGGAAGCCTACCCGCTGGTGCAGCGCATCGCCGCTGAAACCGACCGCGACATCCGCTCGCTGATCGGCGATGCCGCGTTCCTCAAGCGCCTGGACCCGAAAAAATACACCGACGAGACCTTCGGCCTGCCCACCGTCACCGACATCCTGCAAGAACTGGAAAAACCAGGTCGCGATCCGCGTCCGGAGTTCAAGACCGCCGAGTTCCAGGAAGGCGTCGAAGATCTCAAGGACCTGGAACTGGGCATGATCCTCGAAGGTGTGGTGACCAACGTGACCAACTTCGGCGCGTTTGTCGACATCGGCGTGCATCAGGACGGTTTGGTGCACATCTCTGCACTTTCGGAGAAGTTCATCAAGGATCCGCGTGAAGCGGTCAAGGCCGGCGACGTGGTGAAAGTGAAGGTCATGGAAGTCGACATCCCGCGTAAGCGCGTGGGCCTGTCGATGCGCATGAGCGATACCCCGGGCGAGAAAATCGACGGGGCCCGTGGCGCACGTCCTGGCTCGGCGCCACGCCAATCCCAGAACAGCGCACCACGCAAGGAAACCCCGGCGGCAGCCCCGGCCAACAACGCCATGGCTTCGCTGTTCGCCAACGCCAAGCAGTTGAAGAAACGCTGATGGACATCCCGGCCGGGCTGACCGAAAGCGCATTTTTCAGGCTCCTGGGCTGTCGTCTGCACAGTCTGGAAACCGGGGTGGCGCAAGTCGCCCTGGGGCTTGAACCGCAGTTGCGCAATCGTGGCGGCAAGCTGCACGGTGGAGCCCTGTTCAGTCTGGTGGACATTGCCATGGGGCTGGCCTGTTCCAGCACCCACGGCTTTGACCAGCAGAGCGCGACCATCGAGTGCAAGATCAACTACATCCGCGCCGTCGCCGACGGCGAGGTGATGTGCACGGCGCGGGTGATCCACCCGGGCCGCCGCACGCTGGTGGTCGAAGCCGACGTGATGCAAGGCGACAAACTGGTCGCAAAAGCACAAGGCACGTTCGCTGTCCTGTAGCTAGCCGTCATCGATTTGAGGTAATTTCGGCGCTGTGACCGCAGCGCTGAAGTTTTCTGTGGGAGCGAGCCTGCTCGCCAAGGCGGTGTGTCAGGTGGCTTCACTGCTGACTTACACGCCCTCTTCGCGAGCAGGCTCGCTCCCACAGGGAATTGCGGCGATCGGTACAAAAACCAGGCGAAAACGCCAGTTTCAACTTCACCCTTGTAGACCGTCTTGCCCACCCCCATATTGGGGCGACTGACGCGTGAAGGAATCCAACTTGAGCGAACTTCTCAACCGCCGCCTGGCCCTGCTCGGCGAGCGCGCTAACCTCTCTCTGCTCGAACAGTGCCTTCACGGCATCGAACGTGAATGCCTGCGCGTGACCGGCGAAGGTCGCCTGGCGCAAACGCCGCACCCGGAAGCCTTGGGTTCCGCGCTGACCAATGAACAGATCACCACCGACTATTCCGAGTCGCTGCTGGAGTTCATCACCCCGGCCCTGCCCGATCCTGCCGATACGCTGGCGAGCCTGGACAGCATTCACCGTTTTGCCTACAGCAAGCTCGGCAACGAGTACCTGTGGAGTCCATCGATGCCGTGCCCGTTGCCGGCCGAGGAAGATATCCCGATCGCCTATTACGGCACGTCCAACATCGGTCAGCTCAAGTACGTGTACCGCAAGGGCCTGGCCCTGCGCTATGGCAAGACCATGCAGTGCATCGCCGGGATCCATTACAACTTTTCCCTGCCGGAAAAACTCTGGCCGCTGCTCAAGGCGGCTGAGGGTGTTGTCGGCACCGACCGGGACTTCCAGTCGTCGTCCTACATCGCCCTGATCCGCAACTTCCGCCGCTACAGCTGGCTGCTGATGTACCTGTTCGGTGCATCGCCGGCCCTGGACGCCGGTTTCCTGCGTGGTCGTTCGCACCAGTTGGAACAGCTGGATCCACACACCCTGTATCTGCCGTACGCCACCAGCCTGCGCATGAGCGACCTGGGTTACCAGAGCAACGCCCAGGCCGGCCTGACCCCGTGCTACAACGACCTGGTCAGCTACACCGACAGCCTGCGCAAAGCGGTGGCCACGCCGTATGCGCCGTATGTCGAGGTCGGCACGCACAAGGACGGTGAGTGGGTTCAGCTCAACACCAACATCCTGCAGATCGAAAACGAGTACTACTCCAACATCCGCCCGAAACGCGTGACCTATTCCGGTGAGCGGCCGATCCAGGCGCTGATGGCCCGCGGCATCCAGTACGTCGAAGTACGTTGCCTGGACATCAACCCGTTCCTGCCGATGGGCATCGACATCACCGAATCACGTTTCCTCGACGCCTTCCTGTTGTACTGTGCCCTGAACGATAGCCCGCTGCTGACCAGCACCAGCTGTGGCAACGCGACGTCGAACTTCCTCAGCGTGGTCAAGGAAGGCCGGCGTCCGGGCCTGCAATTGCAACGCGACGGCCACCCGGTGGATTTGAAAGAGTGGGCTGGCGAACTGCTGGAAAACATCGCTCCGCTGGCCGCGCTGCTCGATCAGAGCCATGGCGGCGATGCCCACAGCAAGGCGCTGGATGCCCAATTGGCCAAGGTCCAGGACCCGTCCCTGACGCCATCGGCCCAAGTGCTGGCGGCGATGGCCGAGCACAAGGAAAGCTTTGCCCAGTTCTCGTTGCGCCAAAGCCAGGCCCATGCGGAGTTTTTCCGTAGCGAACCACTGTCCAGCGAAGACCAGGCGAAGTTTGAAGAGCGCGCACGTTCATCGCTGGCTGAGCAGGTTGAACTGGAGCAGAACGAGGTGGGCGATTTCGATGTATTTGTCGGATCGTATCAGGCGAGCATTCTGGCGATCAGCAACTGACCGAAAACCCTGTGATGACAGGGTTCTCTTGTGGCGAGGGGATTTATCCCCGTTCGGCGGCGCAGCCGCCGTAAAACCATTGTCCCGGTTACATCTGATGCATCCCGTTTGACGCTTTGGGGATAGCTTCGCTATCCAACGGGGATAAATCCCCTCGCCACAAAAGCGATCCCCGACTAATCTCCCTTAGAATTTTCCGCTCATAAGCTCATTCGAAAAAGTTATTTATTTTCGAATTCTTATATCATTTAGTCTCCTTTTCACACCGACTCTCGGTCGCCTGACAAGGAGCTTTCCCATGAAACTGACTTTCCCTCTTCGCTTGCTGGCGGCCGCATCTTTGGCTGCGGCGAGTTTGTTTGCCCAGGCGGCTGACGTCACCGTCGCCTACCAAACTACCGTTGACCCGGCGAAAGTCGCCCAGGCCGACGGCGCCTACGAAAAAGCCACCAAGGCCGACATCAGCTGGCGCAAATTCGATAACGGCGCCGACATCATCGCCGCCATCGCCTCCGGCGACGTGCAGATCGGCTACCTCGGTTCCAGTCCGCTGACCGCAGCCATCACCCGCAAAGTCCCGGTGGAAACCTTCCTCATCGCCACCCAGATCGGCGCCGCCGAAGCCCTGGTGGCCCGCGACGGTTCCGGGATCAAGACTCCACAAGACCTGATCGGCAAGAAAATCGCCGTACCATTCGTTTCCACCGGCCACTACAGCCTGCTGGCCGCGTTGAAGCACTGGAACATCGACCCGTCGAAAGTCACCGTTCTCAACCTTGCCCCGCCGGCGATCATCGCGGCATGGAAACGCGGTGACATCGACGCCACCTACGTGTGGGACCCGGCGCTCGGTGTAGCAAAAGAAAACGGCAAAGTGCTGATCACTTCCGGTGAACTGGCCAAGTTCGGCGCCCCCACCTTCGATGCCTGGATCGTGCGCAAGGACTTCGCCGAGAAGCACCCGGAAATCGTCACTGCCTTCGCCAAAGTGACCCTGGATGCCTACGCCGATTACCGCAAGGACCCGCAAGCCTGGCTCGCCAACCAAAGCAACGTCGACAAGCTGGTGAAACTCTCCGGCGCCAAGGCCAGCGACATCCCCCTGCTGCTGCAAGGTAACGTCTACCCCCTGGCGGCTGATCAGGTGACCAGCCTCGGCGCACCGACCACCAAGGCCATTACCGACACCGCCGTGTTCCTCAAAGAGCAAGGCAAGGTCGAGGCCGTGCTGCCGGATTACGCGCCATACGTCAGCGCCAAGTTCATCACCAACTGATCGGGAGTTAACCGCGATGGCCTTGCTACAGCTGGAGCGCATCAGCGCACAGTACCCAGGCAGCCCTACACCTGTGCTGGCGGATATTTCCCTGACCCTGGGGCCCCAGCAGCTGCTGGTCGCCCTCGGCCCGTCCGGCAGTGGCAAGACATCGCTGTTGAACCTGATTGCCGGTTTCGTCGAACCCAGCGCCGGGCGTATCACCCTCGATGGCGTGCCGGTCAAAGGCCCGAGCGCTGAACGCGGCGTGGTGTTTCAGGATGATGCCCTGCTGCCCTGGCAGGACGTGCTGGCCAACGTGGGTTTCGGCTTGGAACTGGCTGGCATTGCTCGGGACAAACGCGAAATCCGGGCCAGGGAAATGCTCGCGTTGGTGGACCTTTCCGGTTTTGAAAACCGCCGCATATGGCAGCTTTCAGGCGGCCAGAAACAGCGCGTCGGCCTGGCCCGCGCGCTCGCCGCCGACCCGCGCGTGCTGCTGATGGACGAGCCCTTCGGCGCCCTCGACGCCTTTACCCGCGAGCAGATGCAGGAACTGCTGTTGCAAGTCTGGCGCCGCACTGCAAAACCGGTCTTCCTGATTACCCACGACATTGAAGAAGCAGTGTTCCTCGCCACCGACCTGATTTTGCTGGCACCCAATCCCGGGCAAATCGTCGAGCGCCTGAGCCTGGATTTCGGTCAGCGTTACGCCGCCGGTGAATCGGCCCGCTCGATCAAATCCGATCCGCGCTTTATCGAAACCCGCGAACACGTACTCGCCAAAGTGTTCTCCCAACGCAGTGCCACCCAGCGTCAGGAGCACGCATGAGCAGCTACGAAATTCCCGCCGCCGCGGTAAAAACCGGGGCCACCGTGATTGCGCTCCGTCGCAGTTTGAGCACTCGCTGGATCAGCCTGCTGACGCTGGTGGTACTCATTGTCATCTGGTGGGCCGTAACGGCGAGCGGGTTGATCGAACCGCTGTTCCTGCCGCCACCTTCCGCCGTGCTGCAAAAAGGCTGGCTGCTGGCGACCAGCGGATACATGGATTCGACCCTGTGGCAGCACTTGGGCGCGAGCCTTGGCCGCATTGGCCTGGGCCTCGGTTTTGCGGTACTGACTGCCGTGCCGGTCGGGATTGCCATCGGTGCCAACCGTATCGCCCGGGGCGTACTGGATCCGCTGATCGAGTTCTACCGCCCTATTCCGCCGTTGGCTTATCTGCCGTTGATCGTGATCTGGTGCGGCATCGGCGAACTGTCGAAAGTTCTGCTGATCTACCTGGCGATTTTCGCGCCGATCGCCATTGCGACCGCCACCGGCGTACGCACCGTCGACCCGGCCAAGTTGCGCGCCGCGCAGTCGCTGGGCGCAACACGGTCGCAGCTGATTCGCCATGTGATTCTGCCGAGTGCGCTACCGGACATTTTGACCGGGGTGCGAATCGGCCTGGGCGTGGGCTGGTCGACACTGGTCGCCGCCGAACTGATCGCTGCCACCAGCGGTTTGGGTTTCATGGTGCAGTCAGCCGCGCAGTTCCTGGTCACCGATGTGGTGGTGCTGGGGATTCTGGTGATCGCGTTGATCGCCTTCGCCATGGAAATGGGTTTGCGCGCCCTGCAACGCAAACTCGTGCCGTGGCATGGCCAGGCCCACTGATTTTTCGTCATGTGAATAACCCTGTGGGAGCGAGCCTGCTCGCGAATGCAGAGTGTCAGGCGACATTTCAGTGACTGACACACCGCTTTCGCGAGCAGGCTCGCTCCCACAGGGAAACGGATACACCCCGAATTGAAGAGAACTTTCATGAGTATCTTGACCATCGTCCCCTTAAGCTCCGCCCTCGGCGCGCAAATCAGCGGCGTCGATATCAGCCAGCCGCTGAACCTGGAACAGCGCGACGCCATCGAGCAAGCGCTGCTCAAGCATCAGGTGCTGTTCTTCCGCGACCAGCCCATCACGCCGCCGCAACAAGCACGTTTCGCCGCCAATTTCGGCGACCTGCACATTCACCCGATTTACCCGAACGTCCCGGAGCAACCGGAGGTGCTGATCCTCGACACCGCCGTGACCGACGTGCGCGACAACGCGATCTGGCACACTGACGTGACCTTCCTGCCGACCCCGGCCATGGGCGCGGTCCTCAGTGCCAAGCTGCTGCCGGAGTTTGGCGGCGATACCCTCTGGGCCAGCGGCATTGCTGCCTACGAAGCCTTGTCGGCGCCGATGAAAGCCCTGCTCGAAGGGTTGACCGCCACCCACGATTTCACCCGTTCGTTCCCGCTGGAGCGCTACGGCAACACGCCTGAGGCGCTGGCCCAATGGGAAGAAGCACGACGCAAGAATCCGCCGCTGTCGCACCCGGTGATCCGCACGCACCCGGTGAGCGGGCGCCGCTCGCTGTTCGTCAATGAAGGCTTCACCTCGAAGATCAACGAACTGTCGGAAACCGAGAGCGAAGCCATTCTGAAATTCCTGTTCGCCCACGCCACCCGACCGGAATTCACCATTCGCTGGCGCTGGCAGAAAGACGACATCGCGTTCTGGGACAACCGCGTGACCCAGCATTACGCGGTGGATGATTACCGGCCGGCGCGGCGGGTGATGCAGCGGGCGACGGTGTTGGGGGATGTGCCTTTCTTTCGCTGATCAGCCAGTTTTGTACTGACCTTGATGGCCCCTTCGCGAGCAGGCTCGCTCCCACAGGGTTTGTGCGAACACAGATCCACTGTGGGAGCGAGCCTGCTTGCGAAGAGGCCGGAACAGGCGCCGCAAGTCCGGCGCCCGACACTCACTCAGCGGTCGAAGGCTTCTCCCAAAGATTGATCCCACCCTCCTGGGCAAACCGATCAATCTCTGCCAACTCCTCTGCGCTAAAGCTCAGATTCTTCAACGCCCCGACGTTCTCGATGATCTGCTCCGGCCGGCTCGCGCCGATCAGCGCCGAGGTCACCCGCGGATCGCGCAGGGTCCAGGCCAGCGCCAGTTGCGCCAGGCTCTGACCACGAAGTTTGGCAATCTCGTTCAACGCCCGCACATGAGCGATGTTGGCCTCGGACAGGTGAGCAGCCTGCAACGAACCACCCCCCGGACGATTCACCCGCGCATCCGCCGGCACGCCGTTGAGGTACTTGTCCGTCAGCAATCCCTGCGCCAGCGGCGTGAAGGCAATCACGCCGGTGCCGAGCTCATCAGTGGTGTCCAACAGGTCTTTTTCCACCCAGCGATTGAGCAGGTTGTACGCCGGCTGATGGATCAGCAACGGCACTTTCCATTCCTTGAGCAACGCGGCCATTTCCCGGGTTTTCACCCCGGAATACGATGAGATACCGATGTACAAGGCCTTGCCCTGTTGCACCGCAGTGGCCAGGGCGCCGGCGGTTTCTTCCAGCGGAGTATCTGGATCGAAGCGGTGGGAGTAGAAGATGTCGACATAATCCAGGCCCAAGCGTTGCAGGCTCTGGTCGAGGCTGGCCAGCACGTATTTGCGCGAACCGCCGCCCTGACCGTAAGGGCCGGGCCACATGTCCCAACCGGCCTTGCTGGAGATGATCAGCTCATCGCGATACTGCTTGAAGTCTTCACGCAGCAGCCGGCCAAAGTTGATTTCGGCGCTGCCGTACGGCGGGCCGTAGTTGTTGGCCAGGTCGAAATGGTTGATGCCCAGGTCGAACGCCGTACGCAACAGCGCACGCTGGGTGTCGATCGGCGTGCTGTCACCAAAGTTGTGCCACAGGCCCAGGGACAATGCCGGCAGCACCAGCCCGCTGCGGCCCACGCGGCGGTAAGGAATGGAGTCATAACGGTTTTCGGCAGCGGTGTAAGTCATCGAATCCTCTCTTGTCGGTCTTGAATCTGGTCTCGACTGCTTCGCCAGTCGCCCAGCATACGCCCAGATAAACGCTAAAAAACCGTGGACTCGACTAATTGCTGAAACGTTTCACAGATTTCATCTTCGACGACATGACAAATGCAAAAGATCTTTATCTCGCCCCCGCAAACACCTCCCCCAACCAATCCACAAACACCCGGACCCGCGGCGACATATGTCGGTTGTGCGGATAGAGCACCGAGACCGGCATCGGTGGCGGTGGTGTGTCGATGAGGATTTCCTTGATCAGCCCCTGGGCGATTTGCGTTTCCATGCGGTAGTGCGGGCATTGGATCAGGCCGAGGCCGGCAATGGCCGAGGCGGCGTAGATTTCTGCGCCAGACACCGCCACCGCGCCCTCGATAGTCACTTCCCTGAGTTGGCCAGCGACCATGAATTCGAAGGGAAACTGCTTGGCGGTGGTGCGGGAAACGTAGTTCACGGCGCGATGCTTTTTCAGGTCGTCGAGGCTTTTCGGTTCGCCATACTTGCGCAGGTAGGCGGGACTGGCGCAGGTGATCTGGCGCAGGCTGGCGACACGTTTGCCGATCAATGCAGAGTCGCTCAGAGTACCGGCTCGCAGCACGCAGTCGACACCTTCGCCGATCAGGTCAACCAGACGGTCGGCTTCGCTGATGGACAGTTCGATGTCCGGGTAACGCGCCATGAATTGCGGCAAGGCCGGGATCACGAAGTGCCTGGCCAACGTGCCGTGCAAATCGACCCGCAGCCGCCCTTTCGGTGCCACGCTGCGAAACGCCAGCTCGGCCTCTTCCAGCTCTGCCAGCAATTGCACACAACGCCGGTAGTACGCCTCACCATCCAGCGTAGGGCGCACCTTGCGCGTGCTGCGCTCCAGTAAACGAGTGCCGAGCCAGGCTTCGAACTGGTTCAGGGTGTGGGTCAGCGTCGCGCGCGGCAGATCCAGGTCATTCGCGGCCAGGGTAAAGCTGCTCCGCTCATAGATCCGCACGAACACTTTCATCGCTTTGACCTGATCCACAGCGGGCTCCTCGATTGTTGGCGATTTTTGAACAGTAAAGGCAACTCTGGTGCATTTATCGGCCTGAGTAAACATGTGAAATTGGCTCCACACCCCATCAACAGGAACAACGCCATGACCTCTCAAACGTCGACAGTTGCCATCGTCACCGGCGCCTCCCGCGGCATCGGCGCAGTCATCGCCAGACAACTGGCCAGCGAAGGTTTTGCTGTCGCCATCAACTACGCCAACAGCGCCAGCGAAGCGTCCAGATTGGTGGTGGAATTGCGTCAGGCCGGCCATCGAGCCATAGCGATCAAGGCTGACGTAGCCAAGGCTGACGACGTGCGCCGGATGTTCGACGAGACCGAAACACAGTTGGGCAAGGTCGATGTGTTGGTGAACAACGCTGGCATTCTCAAGGTCATGCCGTTGGCGCAACACAGCGACGAGTTGTTTGAGCAGACCTTCGACATTCACGCCCGCGGTACTTTCAACACGCTGCGTGAGGCCGCTACGCGTCTGAACAGCGGTGGCCGGATCATCAACTTCTCCAGCAGCACGGTCGGTCTGAATCTGCCGGGCTATGCCGTGTACATCGCCAGCAAAGCGGCGGTGGAGTCATTGACCCAGGTGTTCGCCAAGGAAATGCGCGGGCGCAACATCACCGTCAACGCGGTAGCGCCCGGGCCAGTTGCGACCGAGTTGTTTTTGCATGGCAAGAGTGAGGAGCAGATCCAGAATTTCGCCAACATGGCACCGCTGGAGCGGTTGGGGCAGCCGGAAGATATCGCCCGCGTCGTGTCCTTTTTGGCCGGGCCGGATTCCGCGTGGGTCAACGGGCAGATTCTGCGCGTCAATGGTGGGCTGGTTTAACTATGCTCAATCTGATACCGAGGTGACCCCTTCGCGAGCAGGCTCGCTCCCACAGGAGGCGCGGTGAACCTTGTGGGAGCGAGCCTGCTCGCGAAGGCAGCCTCAAGGGCAATCACATCTGCAGGACAAAACCCACCATGCACACCACCATCATCATCACCTTCGGCCTGATCCTCCTCGCCCTGATGCTCTACATCGGCGAAAAAATCGGCTTCACCCGCCCAATCCTGGCCTACTGCTTTATCGTGCTGTGGCTGGCGCTGACGTTGATCAATGGCGCGGTCGGCATGGTCCACGCCGGCCAGCCATTGAGTACGGAGTTGGTGGTCGGCAGCGCCGTGTTCGGTGTCCCGGTGGCGGCGCTGGTGTTGTTCATGGTGCTGACCACCGAGACGTGAAAAATCCGATCAACGCACCAGGTGCAAGAACTGCATGTGCCGCTCGTACTGATCAAGGATGTCGTTGATCACCTGCTCGCGGGTGTAACCCACCAGATCGTAATCTTGACTGCCCTCGCTCAAATGCACCTCGGCCCGGTAATAACGACGGTTGTTGAGCTCCTTCGAACCCATGCCGCCACGGGCGAACGATGGCGTGAAATAGCCGCGCATCTGCACCTGGTAGATAAACGGATGCTGATCGCCGTGGCCGATCTCCAGGCTGACACTGTCATTGACCGGTTCGGGATGGGTAACGACGCTAAGCCCTTTTTCGATGAACACCGCCGACACCTCTTCGATGGCCGGCCGTACTGTCGAATCGAGGAAGCGATACACCTCGTCCCGCGATGGAAAATGCACCGCCTGGCTCAGGCGCTGACGCCAACCACCGCGCCGCGAACCGGACACCGGCGCCAGGGAATGCATTTGCGCGATCTGCTTCTGCGATTCCAGATAAAACGCCTTGTGCAGTCCCCACATCATCAATAGCAAGATCAGCGAGAACGGCAGCGAGGTCAGCACCACCGCCGACTTCAGCGCATCGATGCTGCCGGAGAACAGCAGCGCACTGGTCACCAACGCGGTCATCGCGCCCCAGAACACCCGCAGCCATTTCGGCCCGTCTTCATCCGGGCCACCACCCTTGGCGGACAGCGTCGACAGCACCACGGTGCCGGAGTCGGCGGAAGTGACGAAGAACACGAAACTGATGAACACCGTGACTGCAATCACGGTTTTGCTCCATGGGTAGGTTTCCAGCAGCAGGTAAAGGGTCATCGACGGGTTGTCGAGGGCCGACATGCCCAGCGCCGACATACCATGATTGAGCACCTGATCGATCGCGCTATTGCCGAAAATCGACATCCACGCCAGGGTGAAACCGAGCGGAATCAACAGCACGCCAAAGACGAATTCGCGGATGGTCCGGCCACGGGAAATCCGCGCGATGAACAGGCCCACGAACGGCGACCAGGCAATCCACCAGGCCCAATAGAACACTGTCCAGCCACCCAGCCAGTCGCTGGGCTTGTCGTAGGCATACAGGTCGAAACTCTTCATCGGCAAGGCGCCGAGGTAATCGCCGAGGTTCTGGATCAAGGTGTTGAGCAGGTGCTGCGTGGGGCCGGCGAACAACACGAACAGCAGCAGCGCACAGGCCAGCAGCATGTTGATGTCCGACATCACCCGCACGCCTTTATCGACACCGGACACCGCCACGACGATCGCCGCGCCCATCATCAGCGTGATCAGTCCGACTTGTATCCACTGGGTGTGGGCGATGCCGAACAGGTAGTCCAGGCCCGAGTTGAGGTGCAACACACCAAAGCCCATGTCGGCACCGAGGCCGAACACCGTGGCGATGATGCCGAAGCCGTCCACCGCGTAACCGATGGGGCCATTGATGCGCTTGCCGATCAGCGGATACAGCGCCGAGCGCAGGGCCAGCGGCAGGTTGTGGCGGTAAGCGAAGTAGGCCAGCGCCATGCCGACGAAGGCGAATACACCCCAGCCATGCAGCCCCCAGTGCAGAAACAGAATCTGCATCGCCTGGCGCGCCGCATCCGCCGTGCCCGCCTCGCCTTGTGGCGGCTGCAGCATGTGGGTCAAGGGTTCGGACACGCAGAAGAAAAACAAGGTGATGCTGATTCCCGCGGCGAACAGCATGCCGGCCCAGGACAGGTAACTGAATTCGGGCTCGTCGTGGTCGGCACCGAGTTTGATCTTGCCGTAGCCCGATAACGCGGTGACCACCACGAAGACCAGATACAGGGTCATCGCCAGCAGGTAGTACCAGCCAACCGTGTTGGCTGCCCAGTTTTGCGCCGCCAGAAGCCAGGCACCGGCCTGCTCGGGCATGGCCATGACTACGACGCCGAACAACAGAATGAAGCTCGCGGCGAACCAGAACACCGGCGGGTTCATGCGGACCTGGCCGCTTGAAGGAATTGATGATGCACTCATGAACGGTGCACCTCGAAGGGGTAAATCGTGGCTGTAGAAATCGGACTCAGCAAAGGCAAGCCTCCTGTTGTGAGCGGGCAGCGAACCACCGGTTTAACTTGAATGAACGTTCAAGTTAAACATGGATAGGGTGCTAAGGACTAATCGCAGGGCTGGGCGGTCGTGTTTGAACACTAGCTCAAGCAGGGGTTTGAGGCGGGGTTTGGGGGGGAATCGCTCAGTGGAGAATTGGCTGAGTCCATTATCTCGATACAGCTTGAAATCATTCGCGAGCAGGCTCGCTCCCACAAGTAGGAATGCATTTCCCTGTGGGAGCGAGCCTGCTCGCGAAGAGGCCGGCTCAGTCACCGAAGCTTTAAGACCTTACTTCTGCGTCCCATCATCATGCTGCAGATTCGCCTGGGTCAGGTTACTGCCCGCCGGCACGCTGCGGGTCAGCCAGACGTTACCGCCGATGGTCGACCCCTTGCCGATGGTGATCCGCCCCAGAATCGTCGCCCCGGCGTAGATCACCACATCGTCCTCGACAATCGGATGCCGCGGCTGGCCTTTCTGCAATTGACCGTCTTCATCCGCCGGAAAGCGCTTGGCGCCCAGGGTCACGGCCTGATAAATCCGCACCCGCTCGCCAATGATCGCCGTCTCGCCGATCACCACGCCGGTCCCGTGATCGATGAAGAAACTGCGGCCGATCTGCGCGCCGGGGTGAATGTCGATGCCCGTGGCCGAGTGGGCGATTTCCGCGCTGATCCGCGCCAGCAACGGCAACCCGGCGCGATACAAATGGTGGGCCAGGCGATGGTGAATCACCGCCAGAATGCCCGGATAGCACAACAGCACCTCATCGACGCTGCGCGCCGCCGGATCGCCGTGATACGCCGCCAGCACATCGGTGTCCAGCAGGCTGCGCAGCCCCGGCAGGGCAAGGGCGAAGTCCTGAATAATCTGGATCGTCTTCGCTTCGACTTCGTTCTCGGCCTGGGCACTGTGGCGCGCGGCATAGCGCAATTCGAGTCGCGCCTGGGCCAACAGCGCATTCAACGCCACATCAAGGGTGTGGCCGACGTAGAAGTCTTCACTTTCCTCGCGCAGGTCCACCGGGCCCAGACGCATCGGGAACAGCGCGCCACACAATGCTTCGAGAATCTCCGCCATGGCCGCCCGGGACGGCAACTCGCGACCACCCTGCTCGGTGCTGGCGCGGCCGTTTTGCGCACGCCACTGGTCACGCGCCGTGCGCAGCTGGCTGACGATGGTCTGCAATTGCCAATGGCTGGAACGCTCACTCACGGTAAAAACTCCTCACGGGCGGCCGGACTGTCTGGCCGCACTGACGGCGATTACTTTACGGCAAGGTCCTCGAACCAAATTAAGAACCAATTGTGCTGTGGTAAGCACCATTGGCTATAAGCGATTGAAGGTTGCCCAGTCTTTTGGGGGTGCCTATAGTCCTTTGATCATTCACCGCCAGTACGGACTCATGATCAAACAACAGCTTGCCCGCTTTAACCGTCTCGACCTGCTCGGTCAGCCCACCGCCCTGGAAAAACTCGAACGTCTGTCGACCTGGCTGGGCCGCGATCTGTACGTCAAACGCGATGACCTGACACCACTGGCCATGGGCGGCAATAAGCTGCGCAAACTCGAATACCTCGCCGCCGACGCCTTGGCCCAGGGTGCCGACACCTTGATCACCGCTGGCGCACTGCAATCGAACCACGTACGCCAGACTGCCGCGATTGCCGCCAAGCTGGGCCTCGGCTGCGTCGCCCTGCTGGAAAATCCCCTCGGCACCGACGACGCCAACTATGTCGGCAACGGCAATCGGCTGTTGCTGGACCTGTTCGATGCCAAGGTCGAGCTGGTGGAAAACCTCGACAACGCCGACGACCAATTGCACGCCCTGGCTTCTCGCCTGCGCAGCAATGGCAAGAAACCGTATCTAGTGCCAATCGGTGGCTCCAACGCACTGGGCGCCCTGGGTTACGTGCGTGCCGGTCTGGAACTGGCCGAGCAGATCAAGGACACCGGACTGAATTTTGCCGCCGTCGTCCTGGCCTCGGGCAGCGCCGGAACTCACAGCGGCCTGGCGCTGGCACTGAGCGAAGCGCTGCCGGATTTGCCGGTGATCGGCGTCACGGTTTCGCGCAGCGAAGAAGATCAGTTTCCGAAAGTACAAGGCCTGGCAGAACGCACCGCCGAGTTGCTGGGTGTGAACCTGCCGGAGCGTTTCAAGGTCGAGTTATGGGACGAATATTTCGGGCCGCGCTATGGTGAGCCGAACGCCGGGACATTGGCGGCGGTTAAGCTGGTGGCAAGTCAGGAAGGCCTGCTGCTCGACCCGGTCTACACCGGCAAGGCCATGGCCGGATTGCTCGATGGCATCGGGCGTCAGCGTTTCGATAAGGGGCCGATCATCTTCCTGCACACCGGTGGGGCGCCGGCGTTGTTTGCCTACAAGGATTTTCTGTAACAGCCACAAAACCTGTAGGAGCGAGCTTGCTCGCGATGAACAACAGGGCACCGAGGGATGTCAGGCTGTCAGCGTTATCGTTGACGACCATCGCGAGCAAGCTCGCTCCTACAGGGAAAACGCAGATTATTCCAAAAAAGAATAACCAGAAGATAAATTATTATTTTCTAATCTAAAAACGCCATCATATAGTCATGCTATACGCGAATTTCCCGAGAGACGCATCCGCTGCTTTAAGGCAGGATAGCGCTGTCGTTCAATTCCCGATTTCGCCAACCTTTTTAAAAGCGTCTTCCATAAGAAAACACAGGGGCTTGTCATGAATTTTTCCGCACTACGTCGAAATCTGCTGGTGGGTTCGCTGGGCCTGGCACTGAGTGCTGGCCTGATTGGCCAGGCGGTTGCCGGTGAACAGCTGCAACAGATCAAGGACAAAGGCGTTATCAACGTCGGCCTGGAAGGCACTTACCCGCCATTCAGTTTCGTCGACGCCGACGGCAAACTGGCCGGCTTCGAAGTCGAATTCTCCGAAGCCCTGGCCAAAGAGCTGGGCGTGAAGGTCAAACTGCAACCGACCAAATGGGACGGCATCCTCGCGGCGCTGGAATCCAAGCGTCTGGACGCCGTGATCAATCAGGTGACCATCTCCGAAGAGCGCAAGAAGAAGTATGACTTCTCCGAGCCGTACACCGTTTCCGGGATTCAGGCGCTGACCCTGACCAAGAACAAAGACACCATCAAGACCGCTGCCGACCTGAGCGGCAAGAAAGTCGGCGTGGGCCTGGGCACCAACTACGAACAGTGGGTTAAAGCCAACGTGCCAGGCGCTGATGTGCGCACCTACGAAGATGATCCGACCAAGTTCCAGGACCTGCGTGTCGGCCGCATCGATGCCATCCTGATCGACCGTCTGGCCGCGCTGGAATACGCCAAGAAGGCCAAGGACACCGCTGCTGCCGGTGAAGCGTTCTCCCGCCAGGAAGCCGGCATTGCCCTGCGCAAAGGCGAACCTGAGCTGCTGGCAGCTGTGAACAAAGCCATCGACAAGCTGCGTGCCGACGGTACGCTGAAAAAGCTTTCGGAAAAATACTTCAGCGCTGACGTCACTCAATAATGGAAGAGGCTTTTCAACTCGCACTGGACTCCGCGCCCTTCCTGCTGAAGGGCGCTTACTACACAGTGATCTTGAGCCTGGGCGGGATGTTTTTCGGCCTGGTGATGGGGTTCGGCCTGGCGCTTATGCGCCTGTCGCGCTTCAAGCTGGTGAGCTGGATCGCCCGCATCTACGTGTCGTTCTTTCGCGGCACGCCGTTGCTGGTGCAGCTGTTCGTGATCTATTACGGCCTGCCGCAATTGGGTCTGGAACTCGATCCGCTGCCGGCGGCCCTGATCGGCTTTTCGCTGAACATGGCTGCCTACGCCTGTGAAATCCTGCGGGCCGCGATCAGCTCCATCGAGCGTGGCCAGTGGGAAGCCGCTGCCAGTATCGGCATGACCCGCGCGCAAACCCTGCGCCGGGCCATCCTGCCGCAGGCGATGCGCACTGCATTGCCGCCGCTGGGCAACAGCTTCATTTCGCTGGTCAAGGACACAGCGCTGGCAGCCACCATCCAGGTGCCGGAGTTGTTCCGTCAGGCGCAGCTGATCACCGCCCGTACCTTCGAAATTTTCACCATGTACCTTGCCGCCGCGCTGATCTACTGGGTCCTGGCCACGGTGCTGTCGCACCTGCAGAACCAGTTGGAAGCCCGGGTCAATCGGCACGATCTGGAGTCCTGACCCAATGATTGTCGTGGAAAAACTGACAAAGCAGTTCAAGGGTCAAGTCGTGCTCAACGGCATCGATCTGCAAGTGAAGGAAGGTGAGGTCGTGGCGATCATCGGGCCAAGCGGCTCGGGCAAGACCACGTTCCTGCGTTGCCTGAACTTCCTGGAAGAACCCACCAGCGGCCGGATCAAGGTCGGCGACATCGAAATCGATGGCAGCCGCCCGTTGAACCAGCAGCAGGGTCTGGTGCGCCGTTTGCGCCAGCACGTGGGCTTCGTGTTCCAGAACTTCAACCTGTTCCCCCATCGCACGGCCCTGGAAAACGTCATCGAAGGCCCGATTGTTGTAAAGAAGGTCCCGCGTGACGATGCCATTGCCCTGGCTAAAAAGCTCTTGGCCAAGGTAGGACTGGCGGGCAAGGAAGACGCGTATCCGCGCCGTCTTTCGGGCGGCCAGCAACAACGCGTGGCGATTGCCCGCGCGCTGGCGATGGAACCGGAAGTGATACTGTTCGACGAACCGACCTCAGCCCTCGACCCGGAACTGGTCGGCGAAGTGCTGGCGACTATCCGCGGCCTGGCCGAGGAAAATCGCACCATGGTCATCGTGACCCACGAAATGGCGTTCGCCCGTGACGTGGCTAATCGTGTGGTGTTTTTCGACAAGGGCGTGATCGTTGAACAAGGCGAAGCCAAGTCGCTGTTTTCCAATCCGAAAGAAGAACGCACGAAACAGTTTCTCAGCAAGTTCCTGAACAACTCCCACAGCTGAGAAACCTTCTGAAAAAAGTTGTTAACTTCCACGGACGGAAGTTACTACCCTCTCGCAACACCCCACAATTACCGAAGACAAACAACAGACTTTTTGTCAGCTTGCGCGGTACATATATATTTTTTCCTGCCTCCGCATCCTGCCATGGCGAACAGCCAAAAGCCTGTGGCACAGGCGCTTCACTTCCAAAAACCCCCCATAACCTATAGTCAACTTCGACGCAGCAATAGCGCTTATTAACTTACCCACGTAGGAACTTTCTGAATAACACGCGTTTTTGTATCCGGCCAACTCACTCCATTGACACCCATTCAGGCTCGCTCTTATCTAGTCTCCAACCGGCGCCTTTCATTGCGCCCACTCATTATTTCAACTCAAAGTAATGAACGGCTTTGCAACTGAAACTTCATATTCCTGTTTTCAGAAATGGACTTCGCTGCAAGACCTCAAGGAGACCTCCATGACCAGCACTTCGAACCAAACCGGGCTTGCAGCCCCGACCCTGGCGCAATCTCACAAGACCGACATCAACATCGCCTGCGCCGCGCACTTGCTGATCGACATCCCGCCCTACCCCACGATGGACAAGGGAGACCTGGTCGAACTGTTTTGGGACAACTGCTACGTCGCCTCCCGGGTGCTGACGGCCACTGACGTCGGCCAGTCCATTCAGCTGCGGGTACCCGAAAGTTTCATCACCAACGGTTGCTCGCGCGTTCACTACCGGATCATGCAGGTCGGCCGAGGTCAGGCGTTGTCAATCGCCCGACGCGTGCAGGTCAAACTGGACTGCCCAGGTGGCCAGCCATCGGCCTTGTGTGGCGACGAAAATCAGGGCCTGGCGCCGGTGAGCATTCCCTCAACGATTCGCCGTCAGGGCGTGAATCCGAACCAGATCAAGCGCGGCGTGCCGCTGACCATCGAGCCTTATCTGAACATGGCGGTCGACGACGAAATCACCCTGCGTTGGGGCGATGTGCGCATGGATCTGCCAAGGCTCAAGGCGCGCGATGTGGGCCAACCCATCCAGGTATGGGTGCCGCCGGCGATCATTGTCGAGGCCGGCGAAGACCTGCGACTGGAGGTGACTTACTGCATTCTCGACCGGGTGGGCAACAACTCACGCTGGGCGCCGGCGCGGGCGTTGAAGATTGGGTGTGCCAATCCGTATCTCAAAGCCCCACCGAAGAAAGCGCTCAAAGCGACCGGCAAGGCCCGCAACCCTCTGTAGGAGCGAGCTTGCTCGCGATGGACTCCAAAGCGCCGCGTTTAACCAGAAAAAACGCGCAATCGTTAACGACCATCGCGAGCAAGCTCGCTCCTGCAGAAGCCGAATCAAACACTGAACTGTTGCTCTGGAAACAAGTGTTTCTCTGCGTACAGTTCATGGCGACACACTTCTATATATATTCCTAAAAGTTAGTTCATAACTTTTTTATAAACGCTTAGGGTATATGCACCGGACCACCGGACATTCTTGTTTTCGTTCGCCGCACCGCGGCGTTTCCATAAGATGTGAGGTAGGTATGGTCCGGAACACAATCACCCCAGTGCAGATCGCCAGGGCATTGCGTGTAGCAGCCAAGGAGTGGCGCTGATGTCCAGTCTGGCAGATGCAATCGTCCAGAGTGATCTGGATATCGCCCCTTTGTTGTTGCCCGCGCAAGTGCTGCGCAACGACGCACAAGCCATCAAGGCCGCCCATGAGCTGGCGCAAACCGCCCGCCTGCAAGCGGCCAAACGCGACCAGCAGCGCAAGCTGCCGTGGTCGGAAATCGAACAGTTCACCCGCAGCGGCCTGGGCAGCATTGCCATCCCGCGCGAGTACGGTGGCCCACAGGTTTCGTTCGTCACCCTCGCGGAGGTTTTCGCGATCATTTCCGCTGCAGATCCGGCCCTCGGGCAGATCCCGCAGAACCAGTTCGGCATCCTGAATCTGGTACTCGGCAGCGCCACCGAAGCACAGAAAAAACAGCTGTTCAAAAGCGTTCTTGAAGGCTGGCGCATCGGTAATGCCGGGCCTGAGCGCGGCACAAAAAACACCCTTGAACTCAAGGCGCGTATTACGGCCGACCGCGACGGTTTTGTCCTCAGCGGGCAGAAGTTCTATTCCACCGGTGCGCTGTTCGCGCATTGGGTCGCGGTCAAGGCGCTCAATGACGACGGCAAGCAGGTGTTGGCCTTCGTGCGTCGCGGAACGCCGGGACTGAGGATTGTCGACGACTGGTCCGGCTTCGGTCAGCGCACCACCGCCAGTGGCACGATCTTGCTCAACAACGTGCGGGTCGACGCCGAGCTGGTGGTGGATAACTGGAAGATCAACGACAAGCCGAACACCCAAGGCGCTGTCTCGCAGCTGATTCAGGCCGCCATCGACGCCGGTATCGCCCGGGGTGCTATCGACGATGCCATCGAGTTCGTGAAAACCCGCGCCCGGCCATGGGTCGATGCCAACGTTGAGCGGGCCAGCGATGACCTGTACGTGATCGCCGACATCGGCAAACTGAAAATCGAACTGCACGCCGCCGAAGCCCTGCTGCGCAAGGCCGGGCAAATACTCGATCAGGTACATGCCGCGCCGCTTACCGCCGAGTCCGCCGCCCGCGCCTCGATTGCAGTCGCCGAAGCCAAAGTGCTGACCACCGAGATCTCGCTGCTGGCCAGCGAAAAGCTTTTCGAACTGGCCGGCAGCCGCGCCACCCTCGCGGAATTCAACCTCGACCGTCACTGGCGCAACGCTCGGGTGCACACCCTGCACGACCCGGTGCGCTGGAAGTACCACGCGGTCGGCGCCTATCACCTGAACGGCACTAGGCCTGCTCGCCACTCCTGGATCTAACGACCAGAGCTCTTATTTACAGATTCTGGAGAAACTCATGACTCTTTCTCACCACGTCGCGGTCATCACCAGCGATGAGCAAGCCCTGATCGTCGCCAGCGACCTGGCCGAAGACTTCAAACGCGACAGCACCCTGCGCGACCGCGAACGCCGTTTGCCGCACCCGGAGCTGGAAGTGTTTTCCCGCTCGGGCCTGTGGGGCATCAGCGTGCCCAAGGAATTCGGTGGTGCCGGTGTTTCCAACGTCACGCTGGCCAAGGTCATCGCGCTGATTGCCCGGGCTGACGGTTCGCTCGGCCAGATTCCGCAAAACCATTTCTATGCCCTGGAAGTGCTGCGGGTGAACGGCAGCGAAGAGCAGAAGAAACGCCTGTATGCCGACGTACTGGCCGGCCAGCGCTTCGGCAATGCCCTGGCCGAACTCGGCACCAAAACCGCCCACGACCGCGTGACCAGCCTCACCCGCGACGGTGACGGCTATCGCATTAACGGTCGCAAGTTCTACGCCACCGGCGCGATTTACGCTCAGCGCATCCCCACCTCGGTGATCGATGAAAACGGTGTGCAGCAACTGGCATTCGTGCCGAGCAACAGCAAGGGCCTGACGGTGATCGACGACTGGAGCGGCTTCGGCCAGCGCACCACTGGCAGCGGTTCGGTGGTGTTCGAAGATGTCTTTGTGGCCGCCGAAGATGTGATCCCGTTTCAAAGCGCCTTCGAGCGCCCGACCCCGGTCGGCCCGCTTGCACAGATTCTCCATGCAGCCATCGACACCGGCATCGCCCGCGCCGCCTATGAAGATGCGTTGCACTTCGTGCGCACCAAGACCCGTGCATGGATCGACGCTACCCACGAAAAAGCCACCGAAGATCCATTGACGGTGAAGAGCTTCGGTCACTTGAGCATTCGCCTGCACGCCACCGAAGCACTGCTGGAACGCGCCGGTGAATTCCTCGACAAGGCCCAGGCCGACACCCATGCCGAGTCCGTCGCCGCCGCGTCGATTGCGGTCGCCGAAGCGCGGGCCATCAGCACCGAGATTTCCCTCGCCGCCGGCACCACGCTGTTCGAACTGGCCGGCAGCCAGGCGACCCTGAGCGAACACGGTCTGGATCGCCACTGGCGCAATGCCCGGGTGCATACACTGCACGACCCGGTGCGCTGGAAATACCACGCCGTGGGCAATTACTACCTCAACGATGAAAACCCGCCACTGCGGGGGACCATCTGATGGCTGCCGCTAAAAAGAAGATCCTGCTCAACGCGTTCAACATGAACTGCATCGGGCACATCAACCATGGCCTGTGGACGCACCCACGGGACACCTCGACCCAGTACAAGACAATCGAATACTGGACCGAACTGGCGCAATTGCTGGAGCGCGGGCTATTCGACGGTTTGTTCATCGCCGATATCGTCGGCGTCTATGACGTGTATCAGAACGCGGTGGACGTGCCGCTCAAAGAGTCGATCCAGCTGCCGGTCAACGACCCGCTGCTGCTGGTGTCGGCCATGGCGGCCGTGACCAAAAACCTCGGTTTCGGCCTCACCGCCAACCTCACCTACGAGCCGCCGTACCTGTTCGCCCGGCGCATGTCGACCCTCGACCATCTGAGTCGCGGTCGCGTGGGCTGGAACATCGTCACCGGCTACCTCGACAGCGCCGCCAAAGCCATGGGCCTGAGCGAACAGGTCGAGCACGACCGCCGCTACGACCAGGCCGACGAGTACCTGGAGGTGCTCTACAAACTCTGGGAAGGCAGCTGGGAAAACGGCGCGGTGCTCAACGACCCGCAGCAGCGCATCTATGCGCAACCGGAGAAGGTGCACAAGGTCGAGCACAAAGGCGAGTTCTATCAGGTCGAGGGTTATCACCTGTGCGAGCCGTCGCCGCAGCGCACGCCGGTGCTGTTCCAGGCCGGCAGTTCCGATCGCGGCTTGTTGTTCGCCGGGCGCCACGCCGAGTGCGTGTTCATCAGCGGCCAGAACAAACCGTCGACCAAGGTGCAGGTGGACAAGGTTCGCGCCAGCGCCGTCGAAGCCGGGCGTAACCCCGAAGACATCAAGGTGTTCATGGGGCTGAACGTGATTGTCGGCGCCACCGAAGAGCTGGCCTGGGCCAAGCACGCCGAGTACCTGAGCTACGCCAGCGCCGAAGCCGGCGTGGCGCATTTCTCGGCGTCCACCGGGATCGATTTTTCCCAGTACGAAATCGACGAACCGATCCAGTACGTGAAGAGCAACGCCATCCAGTCCGCCACCAAGAACCTGCAAAACAACGACTGGACCCGGCGCAAATTGCTCGAACAACACGCCCTCGGCGGGCGCTACATCACCGTGGTCGGCTCGCCCGAACACGTGGCGGATGAACTGGAATCGTGGATCGCCGAAACCGGCCTCGACGGCTTCAACCTGACGCGCATTGTCACGCCGGAAAGCTATGTCGATTTCATTGAACGGGTGATTCCGGAGTTACAGCGGCGGGGGTCGTACAAGACCGCTTATGACGATGGCAGCTTGCGGGAAAAGCTGTTCCGCGGTGAGGCGCATTTGCCTGAGCAACACACCGGTTCGGAATTCCGCCGCTAAATGCATCGCTGGCAAGCCAGCTCCCACAGGGATCGTGTGAACACCCGAAAAACCTGTGGGAGCTGGCTTGCCAGCGATGAGGCCCGCAGAAACAACTCCAAATTTATGCACTGACTGGAATAACCATCATGAAAAAGAACGACTTCTCTCACCCAGTCAAAGCACTGGCCCTGGCCCTCGGCCTTTTCAGCTCCGTCACCTTCGCCGCCGACCCGGCGCTGAAAATCGGCACCACCGCCGCTTTCGCCATTCCGCTGGAAGCAGCCGTCGAAGAAGCCGGCAAACAAGGCCTGAAAGTCGAACTCGTAGAGTTCACCGACTGGATCGCACCGAACGTCAGCCTCGCCTCGGGTGACATCGACGTGAACTACTTCCAGCACATCCCGTTCCTGGAAAACGCCAAGGCTGCCTCCGGTTTTGACCTGGTGCCGTTCGCGCCAGGGATCATCAACAACGTCGGCCTGTACTCGAAGAAGTACAAGAGCTTCGATGAACTACCAGAAGGCGCCAGCGTGGCCATCGCCAACGATCCGATCAACAGCGGTCGCGGTTTGCAGCTGCTGGCCAAGGCCGGTCTGATCACTCTCAAGCCGGGTGTGGGTTACAAGGCCACCGAAGAAGACATCATCGCCAACCCGAAGAAGATCAAGATTCTCCAGGTTGAAGCGGTACAACTGGTGCGCGCCTACGACGACGCCGATCTGGTGCAGGGCTACCCGGCCTACATTCGCCTGGCGAAGACTTTCGATGCCGGCTCGGCCCTGCTGTTCGACGGCCTCGATCACAAGGAATACGTGATTCAGTTCGTGATCCAGCCAAAAAGCAAAACCGACCCGCGCCTGATCAAGTTTGTCGACATCTACCAGCATTCGCCCGCTGTTCGCGCCGCCTTGGATAAAGCCCATGGCAAACTTTATCAAGCCGGTTGGGAAAGCTGAAAATGACTGCTGCCACCCAACTGCGACTGGAAATTCCAGAGCTTAAGCAAGCGATAGAAACTGAACTGCACCCGGACCTGAACCACGCCCACGTGCGCTTCATCAATCTGGGTAAAACCTACGACGGCCAGCAAGGTCCGGTGGCCGCCCTGCACGGCATTGACCTGGCGATCCAGCGCGGTGAAGTGTTCGGCATCATCGGCCGCAGCGGCGCTGGCAAGTCGTCGCTGATTCGTACCATCAACCGCCTCGAACAACCGACATCGGGCCGGGTGCTGATCGATCAGGTGGACATCGGCGAGTTCGATGAGGACCGACTGGTGAAGCTGCGCCGGCGCATCGGCATGATCTTCCAGCACTTCAATCTGATGTCGGCCAAGACCGTTTGGCAGAACGTCGAATTGCCGCTGAAGGTTGCTGGTGTGCCGAAGGAAAAGCGCGACCAGAAAGTCCGTGAACTGCTGGAGCTTGTGGGTCTGGAAGCGAAACACAAGGCCTATCCGGCGCAACTCTCCGGCGGGCAGAAACAGCGTGTCGGCATCGCCCGCGCGCTGGTTCACGACCCGGCGATTCTGCTCTGCGATGAAGCCACTTCGGCGCTGGACCCGGAGACCACGCAATCGATCCTCGGCCTGCTGCGCGAGATCAACCGGCGCCTGGGCCTGACCATCATTTTGATCACTCACGAAATGGCGGTGATCCGCGAAATCTGTGATCGCGTGGTCGTGCTCGAACGCGGGCGCGTGGTTGAGCAGGGGCCGGTCTGGGAAGTCTTCGGCAACCCGCAGCACGAAGTCAGCAAGACGCTGCTCGCACCGTTGCAGCATGCACTGCCGTCGGAGCTGCAAAGCCGCTTGCAGGCGCAACAGCAGTCCTCGGATAGCGCCGTCGTGCTGCGCCTGCAATTCACGGGTTCAGCGCAGGACGAGCCGGACATTGCCGCCCTGTTCAGCGCCCTCGGTGGCCGCGTGCGCTTGCTGCAAGGTGGCGTGGAACGGATTCAGGGCCATGCACTGGGGCAACTGCTGCTGGCGGTGACCGGTTCGCCTCTCACCGCTGAACAGTTGCGTCAGCGCGCCGGCCAATGGGCGCAACAAGTGGAGGTGTTGGGCTATGTGGTTTGATCGCTTGCTGCAGGGCTTCATCGACACGTTTTTAATGGTTGGCGTTTCGTCATTGATTGCGTTGCTGGCGGGCATTCCGCTGGCGGTGATTCTGGTCACCAGTGCCAAGGGCGGCATCTACGAAGCCCCCACGGTGAACCGCGCACTGGGTGCATTCGTGAACCTGTTTCGCTCGATTCCGTTTTTGATTTTGATGGTGGCGCTGATTCCCTTCACCCGCTTGATCGTCGGCACCACCTACGGCGTATGGGCGGCGGTGGTGCCGCTGACCATCGCCGCTACACCGTTCTTCGCGCGGATTGCCGAAGTCAGTTTGCGCGAGGTGGATCACGGCTTGATCGAAGCGGCACAGGCCATGGGCTGCCGGCGCCAGCACATCGTTTGGCACGTGCTGCTGCCCGAGGCGCTGCCGGGGATTGTCGGCGGTTTTACGATTACGTTGGTGACGATGATCAACTCATCGGCCATGGCCGGGGCGATTGGTGCCGGCGGGTTGGGGGACATTGCGTATCGGTATGGGTATCAGCGTTTTGATAGTCAGATCATGTTGACGGTGATTGTGCTGCTGGTGGCGTTGGTGGCGGTGATTCAGTTGGGTGGGGATCGGTTGGCGCGGGGCCTCAACAAGCGGTAACCCTGTACTTTTAGGAGCGAGCATGCTCGCGATGGAGGTCAACGATAACGCGGGAAACCTGATTCCCCGCGGCACCCTCAGGTTTTTCGCGAGCAAGCTCGCTCCTACAGGAGTAGCGATCCAGGGGATTTTTCTCACAGGAAAATCAGCGTTTCCGAAGGTGTGATCCCTTTCCTTTGCAGGACATTTCCTAGATTATTTCGCTCGCTTGCGCCTGCCAGATCCGGTGGCTAGTCTCGGTCCGTCACTGCTCATCAGTGATCGGGTTTAGTAGCCCGGAACAATAGGCGCATAGCGTTTCCATGCTCATGTCCGGCAGTTTGCCGCATGCAGAATATGGTGGCTGTGCGTGGGGCACCTTCGGGTGCACCGGTTTTTCCTATTGACCGGCCTACTAACCTGCGTACAGCCGCCACCCAACGATTAGTAGGCGAAGAGTGACGGCTCCCATGCAGCAATAGGAGCAACACTCATGGAAAAATCCGTTCCTGATCCACCAGAATCCTCCTCCAACGAAGCCCTCACTGACGACCTGCTCAGAGACCGCTCCGCCCTCTACCGCGCCATCGATTTCTACCTCACCGGCGATCAGCCCTCGCCACCCGATGAACTACGGTTCTACAACGTCAGCAAAGACGAGAGCTTCGAAGACACCCAGCTCTATATCGCGGATTTGCTGCGCTGTGCCTCGGTCACGGCCTATCAGTGCGGCGACCATCTCAAGGGCGCTGATCGGGCCATGGTGTTCTCGGTCTGGCATTTACTGGAGATCGCCAAGGCGATGGTTGATCGGTCGATTGAGTGTTTGGGGATGAAGCACAGCTGAATCTGGCCTGAGCCATTCGTTGTCAGCTCCACCGCCATCGCGGGCAAGCCCGCTCCCACAGTGATATTCAGTGACCACAAAATTTGTGTACTGCCGAGAACCCTGTGGGAGCGAGCCTGCTCGCGAATGGCTGCGCAGCAGCCCCGAACCTGATGGCGTATATTCGGCAGATATCAATCGCCTGTGCAGCCACCATGAAACAGACCCCCACCGACCTCCAACAGATCACCGCCACCACCTTGGCCCATTACAACTCGGTAGCCGAGGGTTTTCGTGAAGGGACGCGTGATCACGATGTCAGCCAGAACATCGATGCGTTGTTGCGGCATATTCAGGGCGAGGCGCCGTTCGATATTCTCGATTTCGGCTGTGGGCCGGGACGTGACTTGCAGACCTTCACCCGCATGGGCCAGAAGGCTGTAGGTCTCGACGGTTCGGAAAAGCTCGCGCAGATGGCCCGTGAGGACAGTGGGTGCGAGGTCTGGCAGCAGGACTTTTTGAAACTCGATCTACCGGCCGAACGCTTCGATGGGATCTTTGCCAATGCGGTGTTGTTTCACGTCCCGCGTCAGGAGTTGCCGAGGGTGTTGAAGGAACTGCGGGCGACATTGAAACCCGGCGGTGTGTTGTTCAGTTCCAATCCACGTGGCGAGAATCAGGAAGGCTGGAACGGGCCGCGTTATGGGGCCTATCACGACCTCGCGGCGTGGCAGCACTTGCTCACCGAGGCGGGATTTGTGGAGCTGGAGCATTACTACCGGCCGGCGGGGTTGCCGCGCGAGCAGCAGCCTTGGTTGGCGAGTGTCTGGCGCAAGCCGATGTAATCCCTAAGGACGCCTTCGCGAGCAGGCTCGCTCCCACAATGGATCTTGAGCGTTCACAAAATCCCTGTGGGAGCGAGCCTGCTCGCGAAGCTCTTCAGGGCAAAGACGAAGCCTGATGCTTCATTACGGCCCCATCTGCCACAAATGCAGTGATGCCCTGCCCCGCCAGCCGCTGACCTTCAACCTCACGCTCACGCCGATCAAAATTGGCCACCAGCCGTGTGCCGTCGGCAAAGGTGCTCTGCTGCACCAACCGATCCTCACTCAACCATCGAAAGTCGATCATCGCCTGGGTTGCCAGGCGCTCGTGCAGGGGACGAAAGAAGGCATCTTGTCGTGCCATCAACGGCAGTCGTTGCTTCAATGTTTCGGCGCTGAGGTGATACAGCGGCGGTACGTTATAGAGCAACTGGGCCAATTCGTTTTCGACCCGCACATTGCTCAATTTGAGATTGTCGAACAGCCAGTGATGGGATGTGATGACCGAGCCGTGGAACACCGCCTGATAAAGCGGCAATCGCGTTTGCGGCGCAAAGTGCGCCGTGCGGTAAGGTTCCTTGAGCGGCACGTTTTTGAAGAAAACCTGCGGTTGTTCATTGGGAAACCAGCGGCCCAGGAAATAGGGCGAATTCGTATTCTTGCTCATATCCGGATCACCCCAACCGATCACCGGTGTCTGCATTCCGTGAGCAAACAGTACGCCTTGGGCCGTTGTGGCGTTGCCATCCTCGGAACCGGTCGGTAGCTTCAATGTCTCGTTGACCCAACGCGACGCGTCGATATTTCCCTTGGCGTTTTGCGCTTGGGTCAAGGTGGCGCCAGGTCGATAGCTGTCGAACAGCATGCCGGTGGCATAGGCATCGAGAAACCAGCTGTTGAAACCTGCGCGCGCCTGCACGGTCTTGATGCGCGCCTCGAGCAATGGCCGCACACAACGCGGATCGGTGTAGTGCCCCGATTGTTGAAAACCGCTTTTGTACTGTCCGCCGCTCAAGACAATTGCACATTCCCGGTTGGCCCGTGAACCCAGGTGCGCGGTAGTCCAGTCCGGGTTTTCACTGGCACTGAGCGCGGTTTCATAGGAGTCGTACGGCGCCAGCAAATACCCTTGCGCGACAGCCTCGCGCACCGTCTCAGGGTGCCATAGACCGCCCTCCCAGCCCTCACCGAGGCCTATCCAGAGCCGCGAAAGGCCTGCCGCTTTCAGCTGTTCAAACGTGCTCGTCGACAAACTGCTGCCCCAACGTTCAGGGGCGTCGGTGAGTGCTTCGGCGAACTCACTGGCCAACTCCCTGCGCAATTGGCCGTAACCCTCGGCGAGTTTCTGCATGTCCGGTTCGACAACGGCCTGCCAGCCCTTTCGCGCCAAGGTGTTGAGCGCGCCGTTGAGGCCGCGCAGCACTGTCGTTTGTTGATAAGGGTTCAGCGGCGCTTGCACGACGCCGAGCATCTTGCGGGTTTCAACATCGAAGCTGCCTCGCAACTTGCCGGCCAGTGCCCCGTCGCTTCGCAACAGGGTCAACAACGCCGACCAGTTGCGCACGTCGCTCGGTCCGAGCAGGTCGTTGCCCCACAAATAAACATGAGTGGCGCCCAGCAGCTTGTTGGCTTCCGGTGTCTTCAGCAGTTTGTCGCTCAAGGTCTCGTATTGCCCATTGTCGACCAACCATTGCCGATAACGCTTGGCCCCGGCCAACAGATCGGCATCTCCCAATGACAGCTTGAACGTCAGCGGAGCATCAGGTCCAAGGGAGGTGAATTGGTGATGGGCCGCCAGGACAAGGGTATTGTTCTCGGCGCTGAACGTCAGGCGATTGTTGTAGGGATTGGTCATCAGCCAATTCAGCGTGAACCCGCCGTGATCGACACCCCAAAGGGGCAGGCTCAGATCCTGGGTGGTGTTGAATTCACCCTGATCGAGCAGAAATTTCTGCCAGCGCGCGTCACCCGCCGGGACGTAGCGCCCCTCGGCCAGTGGCCAGATCAAGCCTTTGCCCATGGCATGGCCAGGTTGTTCGAGAAATTTCAGTTCACCCGGAGCTCGGGCCGTGATGGACAGGGACAGCTCTCGTTGATCGAGAGCGGCACTGAGGGTCCAGGCGGCGTCATCCCACTGCCAATCCAGTCGATTGCTACCTGACTTGAGGTTGCTGACCTTATGCCTGGCAACGCCCGCCGAGGCTTGCACGGGCATTTGCTGCGCGGGAATGACGCGGATTGCCAGCGTGGCGGGGTCCAGTTCGACACGCCACAATGAATTTTCCAGCACGCTGGCAGCCAGCGCCGAGGACCAAAGCAGTACGCCAAGCAACAATGCGTAGCGTAAGTAATGAGCCATGCACGACATCGGAAAATCCCTCCTCGCGGTGGAAGAGGGAAGCTACAACAGCCCGTCGACGCTGTAAGTAGGACCGTTCCCAAAATTCCTTTCGGCAACCATCGGCACTCCGTTGCCCTTATCGCGAGCAAGCTCGCTCCCACAATGGACCGCGTACACCCTGTGGGAGCGGGCTTGCTCGCGAATAGAGCGCGCAGCGCTCGCCTTTATGCAGACTCTTTCTTCGGCTCGCGAATCCTGTACCAGGCGACATACAGCGCCGGTAGAAACAGCAGGGTCAGTAGCGTGGCAATGATGATCCCGCCAATCATCGCGTAAGCCATCGGCCCCCAGAACACTTCCCGGGCAATCGGAATCATGCCCAGACTCGCCGCCGCCGCAGTCAACAGGATCGGGCGACGGCGGTGTTCCGTCGCCTCCATCACCGCATCCCACTGCGAATACCCTTCGCTGACAAACGCATCGATCTGGGTTACCAGAATCACCGAGTTGCGGATGATGATGCCGATCAGCGCCAGGATCCCCAGAATCGCCACGAAGCCCATCGGCGTTCCGCTCGGCACCAGCGCCAGCACCACGCCGATCAAACCCAGTGGTGCGACGCTGGCCACCAGGAACAGCTTCTGCACGCTGTGCAACTGAATCATCAGGAAGGTTGCCATTAAAAACAGCATCAACGGCACGACCTTGGCAATCGGCCCCTGGGCCTTGCCGCTTTCCTCCACCGTACCGCCGGTGGCGACCTTGTAGCCCACCGGCAAACTCGCGGCGAATTTGTCGATGTCCGGTTTGAGCACGGTCACCAGGTCCGTGGGTTGAATGTCGCCGAGCAGCGTGGCCTTGATGGTAATCGTCGGTTTGCGGTCACGGCGCCACACCAGCGGCTGCTCCAATTCGTAACGCACGGTGGCGAATGCCAGCAGCGGAATCGAGGTACCGCCCGGCGTGACGATTTGCAGGTTTTGCAAGGTTTCCGGTGAGCCCCGCTCGGTGTCCACCGCACGGCCGACCACGTTGATCAGGTAAATATCATCGTCAACTTGCGTCACCGTCGAGCCGCTGACGATGCTGTTCATCAGGTTCGCCACGTCCTCGGACGACAGGCCGAGCTGGCGTGCCTTGTCCTGGGCGATATCGATGCGCAAGACCTTGCCCGGCTCGTTCCAGTCGAAAATGATCTCGCCGATGTGCGGGCTCTTGTCCAGCTCGCTGGCCAGATCGATGGCGTGTTTGCGTACCTGATCGATGTCTTTGCCGCTGACCCGGTACTGAATCGGCCGCCCGACCGGCGGGCCCATTTCCAGCGCCTGCACGTAGCTGCCGATACCGACGAAATCCTTGCGCAGGCGTTCGCGCAGGCGGTCGCTGAGCACTTTTCGCGCCTCGAAACTCTTGCTGACGATCACCAGTTGCGCGTAGTACGGGTTCTGCAATTGCTGGTCGAGGGGCAGGTAGAAACGGATCGCGCCCTGGCCTATGTAGGTGCTCCAGCGCACGATGTCCGGGTCGCCCTTGAGCGTGGCTTCGAGCTTGTCCACCGCTTTGCGGGTTTCCTCGATGGAGGCGTTTTGCGGCAGGTTCAGATCCAGCAGGATTTCCGGGCGGTCCGAGGACGGGAAAAACTGGTTCTGCACAAAACGCATGCCCACCACCGACAGCAAGAACAGCAGCACGGTGATGCCGATGGCCCACCAACGGTTGCGCATGCTCCACAGCAAGCCCCCATTGAACGCTCGCCCGATACGCCCCGGCTCTGCCGAGTGGGGCTTCACCTTAGTGCTGAGGATGTGCACGCCGATCACCGGGGCGAACAGCACCGCGACAATCCATGAGACGAGCATCGCCACGGCGATCACCGCGAACAAGGTGAAGGTGTACTCGCCGGCCGAGCTGGCATTGAGGCCGATCGGAACGAAACCGGTGACCGTCACGAGGGTCCCGGTGAGCATCGGGAAAGCGGTCGAGGTGTAGGCGAACGTCGCCGCCTGTTCCTTGGTATCGCCCAACTCCAGGCGCGAGACCATCATCTCGACGGTGATCATCGCATCGTCCACCAACAGACCCAGGGCAATGATCAACGCACCGAGGGAAATCCGTTGCATGGTGATGCCGCTGTATTCCATGAACACGAACACCATCGCCAGCACCAGCGGGATCGAACACGCCACCACCAACCCGGCGCGCACACCGAGGCTGACGAAACTGACCACCAGCACGATCACCACCGCTTCGAACAACGCGCTGGTGAAGCCGCCGACGGCCTCTTCCACGACCTGCGCCTGGTCGGAAACGGTGTGCACTCCGACGCCGACGGGCAAATCGGCAGTCAGGTCGATCATGCGTTGGTGCAACGCCTTGCCGAAGACCTGAATGTTGCCGCCCTTCTGCATGGCGATGGCCAGGCCGATGGCCTGCTGCCCGTTGTAGCGAAACTCCGGGCTCATCGGATCGACGTAGCCACGCCGGATGTCAGCGACGTCGGCCAGTCGATAGAACCGGTCATTGAGCCGCAGGTTGACGTTGGCCAGGTCTTTTTCGGACGCGAACTGCCCGGACGTGCGCACGGAAATCCGCTCGGGTCCCGCCTCGATCACCCCAGCCGGGGTCACGGCGTTCTGGGCTTGCAGGCTCTGCAATACCTGGCGTTCATCAATGCCCAGCGCCGCCAGTTTGCGCGTGGAGAAATTCAGGTAAAGGACCTCGTCCTGCTGACCGACCATCTCGATCTTGCCCAACCCCGGCACATCGCGGATTTCGGCGCGGGCCTGCTCGACATAGTCACGCAACTGGCGCATCGACAACCCATCGGCCGTGAAGGCGTAGACCGAGCCGAACACATCACCGAACTCGTCGTTGAAAGACGGTCCCTGAATACCCTGGGGAAACTGGCCTTTGATGTCGCCGATTTTCTTGCGCACCTGGTACCAGATTTCCGGAATGTCCTTGGCCTTGGTGGTGTCGCGCAGGTTCACGTAGACCGTGGATTCGCCGGGGCGGGTATAGCTTTTCACATAGTCGAGGGAGTCGAGTTCTTCGAGTTTTTTCTCGATGCGGTCGGTGATCTGCTTGAGGGTTTCTTCCTGGGTCGCACCGGGCCAGCGGCTCTGGATCACCATGGTTTTGATGGTGAACGAAGGATCTTCCTCGCGGCCCAGGTTCATGTACGAGAACACGCCCATCAGCAGGCCGACGAACATCAGGTACCAGACGAACGACTGATGCTTGAGCGCCCATTCGGATAAGTTGAAACTCCCTTTCATTGTGGGCTGTCCTCATCGACTTTCACTTTTTGCCCCGGTTTGAGGCTGTTCACACCGGCCGTGACGACACGCTCGCCGTTCTTCACACCGCCGGCCAGCACGACGCTGCCGTCGGTGCGACTGATGAGGCTGACGTCCCGGGGGGACACGGTTTGCGTCTGCGGATCGACGACCCAGATACGGGCCTTGCCTTCGACCTCCTGCAGCACGCTCACAGGCAGCTCGATTCGGGGTTTGACCGTAGAGCTCAAGGTCACGCTGATCGCCGTACCCAGACGAAACGCAGGCGGTGTCTCGGACAGGGTCAGACGCGCGCGCCGGGTGCGGGTCGTGCTTTCGGCCTGGGGCTCGATTTCCCGCACGATGGCCGTGGTGCTGATTTCCGGGTTCAATTGCGAGGCGACCTGGAACACCACATCCTTGGGCAATTGGTCGATCAAGGTGTCCGGCAGATCAATCACCGCTTCCTTGATGTCCGGTTGTGCCAGGGTCACGACCTGCTGGCCAGCGGTGACGACTTGCCCGGCCTCGGCACTCCACGCGGTGACCACCGCCTTGTGGTCGGCACGTAATTCAACGTAGTTGAGCTGATCCTTGGCCTGATTGACCGCAGCCCGGGCCTGATCAAGCGACGCCTGGGTGGTTTTCAGATCGGTTTGCGCGGAGTCGAGCTGTGCCTGCGAGCCCACGCCACGATCAAACAGATCCTGCTGTCGCCGCGCGGTGGCCTGGGCGTTGATGAATTGCGCCTGGATGCTCGCCAGATCACCCTCGGCCGACCGCAACTGGTTCTGCTGGTCGGTGGGATCGAGCGAGGCGAGCAAGGCGCCTTTTTCAACCTCCGCCCCGACGTCGACACTGCGACTGGCAATGCGTCCGGGCACCCGGAAGCCGACATTGCTTTCGTAACGGGCCTGGATGTTGCCGGCAAAACGCCCGAGGGTTTCTTCACCCAGTGCCTGCACCTTGATCGACAGTACCGGACGCACCGGCTCCGGCGGCGGTTCTTCTTTCGAGCAAGCCACCAGCATCACGCTGGCCAACACCCACAAGAGAGGCTTCATGGCTTAGCCTCCGTGGCCAGGTCCTTGTAGGTGTTTTCGGCGACTTCCACCGTCACACCGGGGTGCAGCAACTGGCCACCGGCGATGACGACTTTTTCGCCACCGTTCAGACCGGCGCTGATGATGACTTTACCGGTCAGGTAGCGGCCGACGGTGACCGGGTGCAATTGCGCCTTGCCCTCCGCGTCCACCAGCCACACCGCCGGTTCGTTGACTTTTTTGGTCAGCGCCGACCATGGCAATTCAACCGCGGCTTTGCCACGGGTGGTGCCGGTAGCGCTCACCACCGACCCCAGTTGCATGCCTTGCGGCAGGCTGTCGAGGGTGACCTTGACCTGCACCGTGCCCGTCTGCTCGGAGACTGCCGGGGTGATTTCGCGTACGGTGCCGGTGGTTTTGATCGCCGGGTTATCGAGCAGGCTGACCACCACCGTTCGGTCTGTCGGAGGTTCGATCAGCAGCGACTCGTAGACGTTGAACACTGCGTCGCGCTCACCGTCCTGGGCCAGACTGTAGATCGGCACCGTAGCCTGTACCACCTGGCCGACCTCGGCCTGACGCGCCGTGATCACACCCGGCGCATCGGATATCAACGCGGTATAGCTCAATTGTTCGCGGGCATTGGCCAACTGCGCCTGGGCCGCCGCCAACGAACTCTGGCTGCTACGCAACGCCGCTTGTGCCGAGTCATATTCGCTTTGGCTGGTGTAGCCCTTGGGCAGCAGTTTTTGCTGACGCACAAACGACGCGGCGTTCTGTTTGACCTTGGCCTGCTCGGCGACGACCTGGGCCTGGGCTGAATCGACACTGGTTTGCAGGTCTTTGGGATCAAGCCGGGCGAGTACCTGTTTGGCGGCAATCCGGTCTCCGACATCGACCGTGCGCTGGATGATCTTGCCGCCGACGCGGAACGACAGCTCGGTCTGCACCCGTGCCTGCACATCGCCGGTCAAGGTTACACTGGCGGCGTAATCGGCTGGCTTCACCTCTTGCACGAACACCCGTGGCCGGTCCTTTTCGACGGATTTCTCTTCACTGCAAGCGCTCAGCAAGGCCAACAGGCTCAGGCCAAGCGCCATTTTCAATCCGGGACCAGCCATGCAGACTCCTTTGCGTTTTACGGGCGCGATTCGTCTGTCAGCTTAGAACAGGGTTACAAGGGTGCACGCTGCAGCGGCAAAAAACCGCAGGGGGGCGCGGTCATCCTTGTAACGATGGGTCATGGAGCGCGACGAGTTTGGTCTTCGAGCTATCAGGAATCACGCCGCACACTTCGTGCGTCCGTAGGTACGTTCGGATACAAAAAAGACTGGCGGGCGGGCTGCCCCCCTAAAAGAATCCTTCCAGTCACTTCTTGAAATAAAGGTGAAACTGACGGTGTCTCACCAGTAGTCGCCACAGGCTTGTGACGCTCGACAAAACCCTTCAACGCAGGAATTGTTTTCGGATCGCGCGCAGCCCAATAGGATCCCATTCGCGCCGAAACCGTAACGGCGCCCAGTCCTAGCGATATTAAGCCAAGAATCGCGGCGGTCTCGGTATCTTTGTAGATCGTCGCGACAGCAGCACCGACTCCCACCACGGACGTAAGCATTGTCGTGACGCCCGCAATGGTCGAGCCAGCAGCTCCCAGCGTGACTTTAGCCGGCAACTGCCCTGCCGCCCCCCACTGTAATGCGTCCTTTGCCAGCTTAAAGGGAATGGCGGGCTCTAAAACAATACGGGCGTTAAACACACTGAGCACACTGGAAATGAGCTTGGAGAACTGCCCCGTCGGATCACCGAAATTCACCGGGTCCCCCTGACAATACGCGTAAGGATTCAATCCTCCCCGCCCAAACGGACTCAACCGGTCCGGACTGTGAAACCGCATCAGCACCGGGTTGAACGCCCGATGCCCGTTACCCAGCAAATAATGCCCGGCGACCCGATCGACTGCCTCACCGTTGAAGCCCAGCAGACTGCCTGGACCACTCTCGGCCCATCGATGACCGTAGGCTGTATAAACCTGACGCTCCGCTCCACCCGGCCCGGTGACCTGCAATACGGAACGCTGCTGATCGGTGGTCAGCAGTTCACTATTGAGCACATCGTCCTGACATGATTGCAGCGCCAGCAGTTGCTTGTCGTGCTGGAAGACGCTCTGGCTGGCCTGACCTTGCAGCACGGTTGTCAGGTCCTTGTGACGGTAAAAATGTTGCAGCTTTTCCTGTCCGGCAGGTTCTCGCCCGATCAGTTGGTCCAGTGGGTCATAACGATAGCGGCACAGTTCTGTTTTCAGCATCATGAGCACCTCCTTCCAATGCGCTGAGCTTGCACTGCCCGAAGGATCAGGACACCTATCAGAACTGCTAGTAATGGATGAAAAGTCTTTCGTCAGCACGCCACGGCAGCGCAAGACAGCTATTTTTCCTGCGCGGCAAGGTTCTGCCTTCGCCCGCGCTGATCGGAATTTCCTCCTACAGCAATTGCCGAAGACTCCTACATTGTAATTTTTCACACACCGTTATCTTGATGCCGCTTCCGAGCCACAGAGAACCTCTTTCATGCTCAATACCCTCGCGGTGGCCAATTACCGCTCGATCAACAAACTGGTGATCCCGCTGGGTCGACTGAACCTGATTACCGGCCCCAACGGCAGCGGCAAATCCAATCTCTACCGGGCACTGCGCCTGCTGGCGGAAACCGCTCAGGGCGGGGTGGTCAATGCGCTGGCCCGCGAGGGCGGGCTGGATTCGACCTTTTGGGCCGGTCCGGAAAACATCTCGCGACGCATGCGAAATGGCGAAGTGCCGATCGAGTCGACCGTACGACACGGCCCCAAACGCCTGCGCCTGGGGTTCGCCGGTGATGATTTCAGCTATTCGATTGCCCTCGGATTGCCCGAGCCGAGCCAGTCTGCGTTCTCCCTGGACCCGGAAATCAAAAAGGAATGCATCTGGTCCGGCCCTTTCTACCGCCCGGCCAGCTTGCTGGTGGATCGCGACGGCCCGATGATCCGCGCCCGGGCCAGCCGTAGCTGGGACGTGTTGGCTCAACACACGCCGAATTTCGACAGCCTGTTCGACCAGGTCGGCAGCCTGCGGGCTTCGCCGGAAGTGCTGCAGATGCGCGAATTCATCCGTCGCTGGCGCTTCTATGATCACTTTCGCAGCGACGCCGATGCGCCAGTGCGCCAACCGCAACTGGGCACCCGCACCCCGGTACTGCATCACGACGGCAGAGACCTGGCGGCGGCGTTGCAGACCATCATCGAAATCGGTGACCCCGTGGCGTTGCAAAACGCAATCAGCGACGCGTTTCCAGGAGCACGGCTGCATATCCAGCCGCTGGCCGGCGGACGCTTTGCCATTGAGTTTTATCAGGAAGGTTTACTGCGGCCGTTGTCGGCAGCCGAGTTGTCGGACGGGACGCTGCGTTATTTATTGCTGGTAGCGGCGCTGTTGACGCCGCGGCCGCCGACGTTGATGGTGCTGAACGAACCGGAAACCAGCCTGCACCCGGACCTGCTGCCCGCGCTGGCGAGGCTGATTATCCGCGCGTCGGAGCAGTGTCAGGTGTGGGTGGTGTCCCATGCGCGGCGATTGATTTCTGCACTGCAAGAGGACCCGGAATGCAATTGCATCGTACTGGAAAAAAACTTCGGGCAGACCGGGATTGTCGGGCAGCGGATGCTGGATGAGCCGGCCTGGTATTGGCCGGATTGAGACTCTGGACTATCACGATTGTCGAATGCCGCGACTGTGCCTGGCCATCAATCGGTTCCCGCTGGCAGCAGGCGTAGTAGAGTGAAAGGACATGTCAACATAAGTTCGCTGACCCCCTTGAGTAGGCAACACTAAATCGGAAGACCGTGAGATTGACGTTGGGGTTGAAGGATTAGGGGTAACGGGCGTCGGAGGCGAACCTGACTGCAGATTTGCCAGAGGATTCTTATAACTTCCTGATTTTATCCCGCTGTAGGCATCCTTCACTGCTTCGGCCCTGTTCATCTTGTAAGCACGAAAGTTGTAAGACACTGAAGTAGCTGTAGCAGCAAAAGACAACACGCTCAAAGCAGCCATTGTGATGAGCAGAGGATCCAGAGCAGAACTATCCGAATCCGTGACCGTCAGGGTGGATCTCGCCACCCCCACCGCGCCTCCGACCAACCCCGTCACAGCCCCCGCCATGCCTGCATTCCTGGCTTTTTTCAAGAGGGGTGCAGAGACTGGATGACTATTGATTTTTGCTTCTTTGAAAGATTGCCTTGCCGAGAAAAACCCGACCCCGGCCGAAACAAGACTCAGGACAGACAATCCAAGGAACAGCCAGGGTTGCCAGTCTTTCGCGGCTGCTCGGCCCGTCGGATCGCTGAAATTCACCGGATCTCCCTGACAATACGCGTATGGATTCAACCCGCCCCGACCAAACGGACTCAACCTGTCTGGGCGGTTGAAGCGCATCAGCACGGGGTTGAATGCCCGATGACCTTTGCCCAATAGATAATGCCCGGTGACCGGATCGACCGCCTCGCCGTTGTAACCCAGCAAACTGCCAGGTTCGCTCTCCGCCCGTCGATGACCGTAGGCTGTATAAACCTGACGCACCGATCCACCCGGCCCGGTGACCTGCAACACGGAGCGCTGCTGATTGGTGGTCAGCAGTTCAGTATTGAACACATCGCCCTGACATGATCGCAGTGCCAGCAGTTGCTTGTCGTGCAGGAACACACTCTGGCTGGCCTGACCTTGCAGCTCGGTCGTCAGATGCTCATGACGATAAAATCGTTGCAGTTTTTCCTGTCCTGCCGGCTCACGCAAGATCAGTTGGTCCAGAGCGTCATAGCGATAGCGGCACAATTCTGTTTTCAGCATCATGAACACCTCCTTTCGATGCATTGAGCTTGCACTGCCCGAAGGATCAGGACACCTATCAGAACTGCTAGTCATGCATGGGAAATGGTTTCGCCAGTTCGCCATGGCGCGCTGTTGACGCCCAGGCCGCCGACATTGAGGGTGCTGGATGAGCCGGCGTGGTATTGGCCGGATTAAGCGGAGTCTGAAAAAGCTTCGCGAGCAGGCTCGCTCCCACATTTGAAATGCATTCCAATGTGGGAGCGAGCCTGCAAGCGAAGGTGGCGGCAAGATCACTGCAGAAGTTAGTGAATCACCCCTGCCACTTCCCACCCTCGACAATCACACTCTCAGGCTTGGTGTCATCACTCAGTTCCTTGCGCACATACTGGTCGTACAGCTTGAGCAGATACTTCTCCTCGCCCAGCTTCGCCAACTCGGCATTGACCCAGTCGCGCAGTTCAATGTTGCCCTTCTTCACCGCTGGCGCAATCGGTGCTTCGGCCCCGAGTTTCTGCTCAAGCACACGGTAGCCAGGGTTCTGCTTGGCCCAGCTGAACAGCACCAGATTGTCTTGCGCGTAGGCATCGCCGCGACCATTGGCCAGGGCTTGCAGGGACTCGGAATTTTTCTCGAACTTCAGCAGTTTCCAGTCCGGGTGATTCTTCGTCAGCCAGATGTCGGCGGTGGTGCCGGTGGTGACGATGGTGGTGCGGGTCGCCAGGTCATCGAGGTTTTTCACCGCGCTGTCCTGAGGTACCAAAGCCTGCACCGCGACCTTCAGGTTGGGGTTGGTGAAGTCCACCGCTTCCTTGCGCTCCGGGGTGACGGTCATGTTGGCCAGGATCAGATCGACCTTATCGCTTTGCAGGAACGGAATCCGGCTCGCCGGCTCCACGGCAACAAACTCGACCTTGTTTTCATCGCCCAGCAGATCCTTGGCGAATTGCCGGCCGATGTCGGTATCGAAGCCCACGTAGCGCCCGGCCTCATCGACGAACCCGAACGGCGGTTTGTCGGTAAACACGCCCACGATCAGTTTGTCCCGCGCCTTGATCTTTTCCAGGTAACCGCTCGGCGCGGTGCTCTCGCTGGCGACTTTCGGTTTCGGCGGTTCTTCGGTTTTGTTGCAGCCGGCCAGCAGCGCCAGGCTCAGCAGTGGAAGAAGCAAGAGTGAAGACTTGGCAGTTTTCATGGCAGTTCCAGTTCCTTTGTTTGAGTCGTTACAGGTAGTGCGGCGACGTAGGAGAACTTCTCCAGGAACTGCTGCGCTCGTGCGGTTTGCGGGTTCGTAAAGAAAATCTCGGGACGGTTTTGCTCAAGGATGCGCCCGGCATCCATGAACACAATGCGATCGGCCACGGCGCGGGCGAAGGCCATTTCGTGGGTGACGATCAACAGGGTCATGCCCTCGCGGGCCAGGCCCTGAATGACTTCCAGCACTTCCTTGACCATCTCGGGATCAAGGGCGGCGGTGACTTCATCGAAGAGCATGACCTTGGGGTTCATGCACAGCGAACGGACAATGGCGATGCGTTGTTGCTGGCCACCAGAGAGTTGTCGTGGGAAAGCATCACGCTTGTCCGCCAGCCCCACACGCTCGAGCAAGGCTTGCGCCTGGGCACGGGCTTCGCAGCGGTCGCGCTTCTGTACCTTGAGCGGCCCGAGCAACAGGTTGTCGAGCACGCTCATGTGCGGAAACAAGTGATAACTCTGGAACACCATGCCGATTTGCTGCCGCACTTCACGCCAGTCGGTGGCCTTGTCCAGCAGTTCACGACCGACAAATGTCAGGCTGCCGCTGTGGGCGGCTTCCAACCCATTGAGGCAACGCAGCAGGGTGCTTTTGCCACAGCCGCTGGGACCGAGGATGACGATGACCTCACCCGATTTCACGCTCAGGTCGATGCCGTTGAGTACCTGCTGTTCGCCGAAGAATTTGTTGAAACCCTTGAACTCGATCAATGCGCTCATGCTTGCGTCCAGCGCCGCTCCAGCACACGCGAGGCGGCCGACAACGGGTAGCAGATGAAAAAGAAAAACAGGAAAAGCGCGCCGTAGATCAGCACTGATTCGTAGGTGCGTTCGATGATTTGCTGGCCGACCTTGATCACATCCACCACACCGATCAGGACCGCCAGGGAGCTGGTCTTGATGATCCGCGTGTAAACGTTGATGGTCGGCGGCGTCATGCGTTTCAGCGCTTGGGGCAGCAACACGTAGCTGTAGAGTTGCGGGTTGCTCAGGCCGATCGACAGGCCCGCTTCACGCTGCCCTCGCGGTAACGAATGCAATGCCCCGCGCACCACTTCACCGACCTCGCTGGCGCCCCATAGCGACAGCACCAGCACCGCGCACCAGAAGCTGGGAATGCTCAGGCCAAAGAAGATCGGCAGGCCGAAGAACAGCAAATACAACCAGACCAGCACCGGGATCGCCCGAAACAGCTCCAGATAGACCCGCAGGATCGCGTTCAACCCCTTCACATCCAGCGTGCGCAAGACGCCATAGATCACACCGCCTACCGTGCTGATAGCGATGCTCAGGAACGATATCGACAGGGTTTGCAGTGCGCCCTTGCCCAGTTGCGGCAACGACACCCACAGCAATTCAAGACCCGAACTGGCCATGCTGGAGCCTCCTTTCCAGATGGCTGAGCAACAGCGACAGCGGCAAGAACAGCAGCACGCAAATCAGCGTCAGTACGGCAAGCATTTCGTAGGTTTTGTAATAGAGCGCGATGTAGCTCTTGGTGGTGTAGAGAATTTCCGGCACCGCCACCGCCGAGACCACGGTGGTTTCCTTGAGCAGGAAAATGAAATTGGCGAACAACGACGGCAGGCTGAGGATGCCGGCCTGCGGCAGAATCACGTAGCGCAGCAATTGCCCGTGCGAGAGGCCGATGGAGCGGCCGGATTCCAGTTGTGCCTGGGGCACGGCGTCCACGCCGGCGCGCAGCACCTCAGTGAGGTAGGCGCCGCCGAGGAAGGTCATGGTGATGATTGCCGCAGCGAAACCCGACACCTTGATGCCCAGTGCCGGCAAGGCGAAGTAGACGAAGAACAGTTGAATCAACAGCGGTGTGTTGCGCGCCAACTCGACATAGAGCCCGACCAGTCGCTGCAGGCAGGGCGTGCGAAACACCAGGATTGTCGCGTTGATCAGAGCCACCAGCAGCGACGTGCCAATGGCGATGAGTCCGACCTGCAGCGTCACGCCCACGGCCTTGAGGAAGGCCGGCAGGGTGCTTAGGATAAAAGCGTAATCGAAGTCCATTGAACATCCTGGACGCCGCTCGGTAAGCGACGGTGGCGCAGTCCACGGGCCATGGATAACGGCCCGGCAAGCACCAACTTTAAAGGTATAAAAAAAAGAATTTAAATACCGTTAAAGCATATTGATATCACGCAAAAAACTATCCCATGGATTTGCCGGGACGGCGGAAGACGACTATTTTCCCTTGCGCCGTAGGAAGGATCTTTTTTTCAGACTCCCCCTCCAAGGACGGACCGCTTTTGGCCAGACTCCCCGGCCGAACCATCACAAGGAAGAGAACATGGCAGACGTGAAAGTGCCCCAACCGATGAATCCGCAAGACATCGTCAAATTGCTCGTAGCGTTGCGCAGGGCGTTGAAGGCCAGGGTGGCCTGAATCTTTTGATTTTGTGGCGAGGGAGCTTGCTCCCGTTCGGCTGCGTAGCCGTCGCAAAAACATCCAATGGGGTATACCTGACAGACCGCATGTGCAGGTTTCAGGGTCGCTTCGCAACCCAACGCGAGCAAGCTCGCTCGCCACAAAAACTCCCTTGTCATAGATGTGACGGACGCAAAAAACGCCGACGCTGTTGTTAGCCGTCGGCGTTGGAAACCTTGAAGGGGTTTACCTCGCGAATCAGAACGCCGGCAGTACCGCGCCGCTGTACTTCTTCTCGATGAATGCTTTCACTTCCGGGCTGGTCAGGGCTTTGGCCAGTTTCTGGATGGCAACGCTGTCCTTGTTGTCTGGACGAGCCACCAGGAAGTTCACGTAAGGCGAATCCGCGCCTTCGATCACCAGCGCGTCTTTAGCCGGGTTCAGGCCTGCTTCCAGCGCGTAGTTGGTGTTGATCATGTCCAGGTCGACCTGATCCAGCACACGCGGCAGCATGGCGGACTCCAGTTCCTTGAACTTGAAGTTGTGCGGGTTCTTGGCGATGTCTTTCGGCGTTGCCAGAGCGTTTTTCGGGTCTTTCAACTCGATCAGGCCAGCCTTCTGCAGCAGGATCAGGGCACGGCCGCTGTTGCTGCCTTCGTTAGGGATGGCAATGGTCGCGCCATCCTTCAGCTCAGCCAGGGTTTTGACTTTCTTCGAGTAGCCGCCGAAGGGTTCAACGTGAACACCGATCACGGTTTCCAGGTGAGTGCCTTTGCCTTCGTTGAAGCTTTTCAGGTACGGCAGGGTCTGGAAGTAGTTGGCGTCCAGACGCTTCTGGTCGACCTGCACGTTCGGTTGAACGTAGTCGGTGAAGACTTTGATTTCCAGATCCACGCCTTCTTTGGCGAGGGTTGGCTTGATCAGTTCAAGAATCTCGGCGTGTGGAATCGGGGTCGCCGCAACCACCAGTTTCTCGCCAGCCTGGGCCAGACCCGTGGTCAGGGCAGCCGCCAGTGCGGTGAACAACAGAACCTTTTTCATGCAGTGTCCTTATCGAAAATCACAGTCGTCGGTGACGACGACTATGAATACGCGTGGTTTTTATTAAGTGCTAGTGAAGTGCTATCGCTGGCGTGATGCGGACAATACCGGGATTTTTTATTCCCGAACAATATCTTTTATTCACTTTCATATTCCATTTTGTTCATACCGCTCTAGCCCGCAGGTTCCCTGTGGGAGCGAGCTTGCTCGCGATGAACGCAGGGACAACACGGGCATCCAGAAAACCCGCGTCATCGTTGACGACCATCGCGAGCAAGCTCGCTCCTACAGGAGGTCGGCGTCTTTAAGTAGTTGTTTCAAGGCTTCTTTCTCGGCATCGGAGGCGCTGCCGAGAATCTGCTTAAGCTGCTGCTCGATCTGCTTCAGGCCTTCATCCGGCAAATTCAGATGCTCAGGCAAAATTTCATCGCCCGTACTCACCAGCAATGCAAAGTGAATGACGTTTTCCAGCTCGCGGGTATTACCCGGCCAGCTGTGTCGTTCCAGCACGCGTTGCGCGGCTTCGCTGATCAGCGGCACCGGGAGGTCCAGGCGTTGGCTGTAGATGCCGAGAAAGTACTCGGCCAACGACAGGATATCGCCTACCCGGTCGCGCAATGCCGGCAGCTCGAGCTGGCCTTCGCTGAGGTAGTGATAGAGCCGCTCATGGAATTTGCCGGCGGCCACAGCCTGGGCCAGGTCGATGCTGGTGGCGGCGACCAGACGTACATCCACCGGGCTCGGCTGGTGCGCACCGACACGAGTGACTTCGTGATTTTCCAGGGCGGCGAGCAATTTGATCTGAATGGGCAACGGCAAATCGCCGATCTCGTCCAGGTACAAGGTGCCGCCGTTGGCCGAACCGAACCAGCCGGCACGGCTGCTGGCCGATCCGCTGAAGCTGCCGGCGGCATAACCGAACAATTCGGCGTCGGCGTAGGTCGGGCTGATCGCGCCGCAGTTGACCGAGACAAATAGCCCGCCGCGATCACTGGCACGATGAATATGCCGCGCCAGCAATTCCTTGCCGGTGCCGGTTTCACCCCGGATCAGCACCGAGATCGAACGCGGTGCCAGTTGCTCCAGCTCCTGGCGCAATTGCCGCGAGCGCGGGTCGACGAACACCAACGCCTTGGCGCGGATGCTCAAGGGACTTTTTTCGGCGTCGGGAAAGGTCAGCAGCGGCTGACCGAAGGTTTCAAAACTCATGGCAGACTCCCGCCCCAAACCGCCGGGAGACGGGGGCGTTTAAAAAGTTGAAAGTTTCAAGCGCGGCGCAGGGCGTGGTGTTCCATGCGGTTTTGCAGGCGATAGAGGTAGGCAAAGCCCTGCTCCCAGCGCTGGTGACCGGACTTCACATTGATGTGCCCGGCACCCGACAGAATCCCCGCTTCCGCCCCCCAGTTACGCGCCAGCTCCAGCGCCCGCGGTGCACTGACGGCGGCGTCGTTGTCGGAACTGACGACCTGGCTCGGAAACGGCAACAGGTCGGCAGGAATCGGCGCAAAGTTGCGCAGCGCCGGCGCGCAGGTCGGGCGCTCGACGTCTGCAGGTGCGACCAGCAAGGCGCCGCGAACCTGACGCAAAAACTGCAACGGTGCCGTCGCTGCCCAGTGCGCAACGGTGATGCAGCCCAGGCTATGGGCAATCAGGATCACCGGGGTACTGTCGGCGGCAATCGCCTCGGCAAGCGCCGCGACCCAGTCTTCACGACGCGGTGTCAGCCAGTCGGACTGCTCCACCCGTGCGCTGTTCGGCAGACTGTTCTGCCAATGGCTTTGCCAATGATCTTCTGGCGATCCTTGCCAGCCCGGCACAATCAGGTAGCGAATTGATTCGTTGCGCATGGGGAAGCTCTCCTGCTGCGTGTCTGTTCCCGGTCGAGTATAGGGAGGAGAGTTATATTCGTTAAGGAATAAGAAGATATTTATTAAGACCTATATCGAATATACGATATGACCATTGTGGGAGCGAGCCTGCTCGCGAAGGGGCCGTGTCAGTCAACATGGAAGATAACTGACAGGCCGCTTTCGCGAGCAAGCTCGCTCCCACAGGGGTTCGGTGTGGTTTTGCAGATGGAATAAAAAAGGGACCGCACCCTGCCAAGGAGACGGCCCCGGAAAACTCAAGTTCTGTCAGTGCTGATCAACAACCCTGGCGCAGATGATTGGCGAAATCGGTTATCCAATAAAGGAATATTTAATTTCTTTAATAGACCGTAATTGCATAAACCAATTCACCCCCACGGCAACCGCCAATCATCGTTGCGTGCGTCACACCGTAGCGTCCCTTTGGGTCAAATTGATGACGACGTCTAAGCATTTAAGTTTCCAGGAACAATGATCAAACCTGAGCGGCACGCACCTGCTGCGGCTCTGTCGATTCCCCGCGCGCAAACCGGTTCGCCCGCCCGAACGTGCCGAAATCATTGAAACGCACACCCATCTCGCGCATCACCTTGTGCGCCACCGAAACCGTCATCTGGCGGATGTAGAACGGTTCCTTCACCACGAAGTGATGAATCCCGTGGGTGCTGCCGAAGTTGAAGCAGAACGCCTGCAACGGCCATAGCCACCAGGGATTCAACACCTGTGTCTGCTGCATCACGTTGCCCGGTTCCACATCGCCGTAGTAGTGCATGTTCGAGCTGATGAAATGCAGGCAAAAGGTGCGTAATACGTTCGGGCCGATGATCACCACCGCGGCGATGTCGATGACCTGCATCACCGACAACGTGGTCGCTGACCATTCAATCGGCGCCCCCAGCCAATGGGCGGTGCCATTGGCCGCGTGGAAACCGAGGAACACGTACCACGCGCCCCAATGCATCAGCGCCAACGGTGCATAGACCGTCAACGTGCGCTTGATGATGCTGAATTTATGCGCCCGGGTTTTCGCCCGCAGCATGCGGATGAACGCCGACATCACGTTGTCGCCGACCATCAGCAGCCGGGCAATGCCCCACGGTTCGCCATTGGTGATTGCCCGCTCTTCCATATCGGTTTCCGTGCCGGAGACCTTGTGATGGTTGAGGTGCAGATGACGGCGAATCCATGGGTTGATGGTGCTCGGGCGCGCCAGCCAGACCAGGCCCATCATCAGGTTGTGCGGCACCCGCTGCTTGCGAAAGTACATGCTGTGAATCAGGTCGTGTTCCAGTTCGTGGGTCAGCGAAGCAAAAAAACCATTGAGCAACAGGCACGCCCACCACGCCAAATGCCCCATCATGTAGAGCGCCGCCGAACCGATCATCCCGGCCAGCGCGAAGGCCAGAATGCCTGCTCCCAGGGCATCCTGGTGCTTGAGAATCGGGTAGCGCTCGCGCAATTGGACCCCCTTGGCCAGCACCACTTCACGAATATGCGCCGAGCGTTGAGCAACATTCAGTCGCTGGGGACTTGCAGAAGTACCGTGCATGCTTCCATCCTCTGATTATTGATGTTCGCATCCTGCCCGCTGCATCCTCTCGTAGCGGTAGCCGTGAACGCCAACCTGTTGACCGGAAGCGCCAATCAGCATGACTGAACCGACCTCCCTCGCCAGCTGGACCCGCGCATTGCGCAAGCAGCTCGACGCCCTGGGCCTCGACAGCACGGCGTTGTGCCAGCAAGCCGGGCTCGACCCACAACTGATGGACGACCCGAACGCGCGCTATCCGTTGTCCGGCACCACACGCCTGTGGGAACTCGCAGTGCAGGTCAGCGGCGACCCGGCGATTGGTTTGCGCGTCTCACGGTTCGTCAGCCCCACTACGTTTCACGCCCTTGGTTATGCGCTAGTGGCCAGCGGCAGTTTGCGCGAGGTGTTCGAGCGCATCGTGCGTTATCACCAGGTGGTCAGCGATGCGCTGGAGCTGGAGCTGACCCGCGCTGAAGACCGCTACCACTTCCGCCTGAAAATCCCGCCGGGCAATCCCGCCCCGGCCTACGAAGCCATCGATGCCTTCACTGCGATTTACGTGCGCACTTGCCGCAATCGCCTGGGCCGCGACTATGCCCCGCTGGCGGTGTACCTGCGTCGCCCCGAACCGGCGGACGCGCACCAATGGCACAAGGTGTTCCGCTCACCGGTTTATTTTTCCACCGATGAAGACCGGTTGGAGTTCGCGCTGGCTGATTTCGACAGTCATCTGGACGACGCCAACCCGGAACTGGCCGAACACAATGAAACCGTACTCAAGCGCACCCTGGCGCAGCTCAAGCCGTTGACTTGGGAGCGCAAGGTACGCGATGCCATCGAAGAGCAATTGCCGGAAGGTGAACCCAGCGCCGAACACATCGCCAAGGCCTTGCATCTGAGCCTGCGCAGCTTGCAACGGCACTTGGCTGACGAGGGTTGTCGGTTCGATACGCTGCTCAACGAAAGCCGCGAAAACCTGGCGCTGTTGCACCTGCGCGATCCACAGGTGTCGTTGAGCGAGATCAGTTATCTGTTGGGGTTTGCCGATACCAGCAGTTTCAGCCGCGCTTTCAAACGCTGGACCGGGATGACACCGGGGCAGTTTCGGGATGGGTTGAGCTGAGGGATCAGGAGTTTGGGTTGCCTGGTCTGGCCTCTTCGCGAGCAGGCTCGCTCCCACAGGGTTCGGGTTCTCCACATCCACTGTGGGAGCGAGCCTGCTCGCGAAGTGGCCCTGTCAGAGTGTCGCCAACGCCCGCAACCGGCCGGCATCCACAATCTCGATCTCGCCATACCCCAGATTCAAAATCCCCTGCCCCTGCAAATCCTTGAGGATTTGATTGGTGGTCTGGCGCGACAGCGACAACATTGAAGCCAGCTGCTCCTGCGGCAATTGCAGGACACGGCGTGGTTCGTCGATCTGGCCGTAGCCTTCAGCGATCATCAGCAAGCGGTGCGCCAGCCGTGCCTGGGCGGGCATCAGGCTCAGCTGTTCGAGATTGATGAAGGTCAGGCGCAGTTTCTGGCTCATCAGCAACGCCAATTGACGCCAGTGCGCCGGTTGTTCGTCCAGCAAGGCGAGCAGTGCGGTTTGCGGGATGTGCAACAGCGTGCACTGACCTACGCCAAACGCATCATGAGTACGTGGCTGACCATCGAACAGGCAGATTTCACCAAACCAATGCGGCGGCTCCACCAGGCTCAGAAGCGCTTCTTTACCCTGTTCGCTCACGGCGCCGATACGCACCGCGCCTTCAAGCACCGCGTACAGGCCACACGGTGGATCACCGCGCTGGAACAAGCGCTGACCCGCCGCCAAATGCCGCACCCGCGCAGCAGTCAGCAGACTATCCTGTAAGGAAACAGGCAAATGGCTGAACCATTGACCACGCATCAGGCGCGGGCGCCAGACCTGCATATCCATGAAAACTCCTAGAGATTGTCGCCTGGCTGACAGAGCAAAAAACGGCCCCGAGGCAAGATCAGTCACCCTACAGGAGGAATAACAATGAAAAAAAGCCTCGTTGACCATCTCAGTCAATACGCCGCCTACCACCGTGACCCGCGCAACATCGCCACCCACTTCGTCGGCATTCCGCTGATTGTCGTGGCAGTGGCTGTGTTGCTATCCCGTCCACAATGGGCCGGGGGCTGGCTTTCGCCAGCGGTGCTGGTGTCGCTGGCGTCGGCGTGGTTCTACCTGCGTCTGGAGCTGCGCCTCGGGGTGCTGATGACAGTGTTGCTGGGGCTATGTGTGTGGGCCGGTCAGGTGCTGGCGCAGCAAAGCACGCTGGTCTGGCTGGCGAGCGGTGTCGGGATGTTTGTGGTGGGGTGGGCGATCCAGTTTGTCGGGCATCACTACGAAGGGCGCAAGCCGGCGTTTGTCGATGATGTGACCGGGCTGATCGTTGGGCCGTTGTTTGTGGTGGCTGAGTTGGCGTTTTTGCTGGGGATGCGCCATGAACTCAAAGAGCAGATCGAGGCGCGGGCGGGGGGTGTGCGTTTGCGTCAGAAAAACGCTGCTGCGTAAATCGCTTTCGCGAGCAGGCTCGCTCCCACAAGGGTTTTCGGTCGGTCACATGATATGTGTACAACACCGGTCCCTGTGGGAGCGAGCCTGCTCGCGAAGCTTTTGCTTTAGATGTTGGCGACTTTCTGCCAGACCTTCGGTTTGAAGAACAGCGTCTCACCCTTGGCCAAGCCGATCAGGCTGTCGTGATCCTTCACCACTTCGGCTTCGATCAAATCGCTCTGCCCTTCGACTTTCAGCGTCACCCGCGTGGTCGCGCCCAGCGGCCGGATATCCCGCACTTCAGCCGCATGGTGATCTTCCAGCTCATGCCGCGACAACGACACTTCGTGCGGACGGAACAGCACGTGATTATCTTCGCCCAGATGCAGGCGGTTCGAATCACCGAGGAAGTGATAGACGAAATCGCTGGCCGGGTTTTCGTAGACGTCGCCCGGCGAGCCGATCTGCTCGATCACGCCCTTGTTCATCACCACGATACGGTCGGCGACTTCCATGGCTTCTTCCTGGTCGTGGGTCACGAATACCGAGGTCAGGTTGATATCTTCGTGCAGGCGAGCCAGCCAGCGGCGCAGCTCCTTGCGGACCTTGGCATCCAGGGCACCGAAGGGTTCGTCGAGCAGCAGCACTTTCGGCTCCACCGCAAGGGCGCGGGCCAGGGCGATACGCTGGCGCTGGCCACCGGACAGTTGTTCCGGGTAGCGATCCGACAGCCAGTCCAGCTGCACCATGTTCAGCAATTCGTGGACCTTGGTCGCGATCTGGCTTTCGGTCGGGCGCTGGTTCTTCGGCTTCATCCGCAGGCCGAACGCGACGTTGTCGAACACCGTCATGTGACGGAACAAGGCGTAGTGCTGGAACACGAAACCGACGTTGCGATCACGCACATCGTGGCCGGACACGTCTTCGCCGTGGAACACGATGTTGCCCTGATCCGGGGTTTCCAGGCCGGCGATGATCCGCAACAGGGTGGTCTTGCCGCAGCCGGACGGCCCCAGCAGCGCCACCAGCTCACCGCTTTGAATGTCCAGGCTGATGTCATTGAGCGCCTTGAACGCATTGAAGTTCTTGCTGACGTTACGCACTTCGATCGACATGAATTCATTCCTCCGCGGCGCTGGCGCGCAGGCGGTTAATACGGTTTTCGCTCCACTGCTTGAGCAGCAGGATGAAGAGCGCCAGGATCAGCAACAGGCTCGCCACGGCGAACGCGGCCACGTGGTTGTATTCGTTGTAGAGGATCTCGACGTGCAACGGCAAGGTGTTGGTCACCCCGCGAATGTGCCCGGAAACCACCGATACCGCACCGAACTCGCCCATGGCCCGCGCGGTGCACAACACCACGCCGTAGATCAGGCCCCATTTGATGTTGGGCACGGTGACATGCCAGAACATCTGCCAGCCATTGGCCCCCAGCAGGCGCGCGGCCTCTTCTTCCTGGGTGCCCTGCTCCTGCATCAGCGGGATCAGCTCCCGCGCCACGAACGGCACGGTAACGAAGATCGTCGCCAGGACGATGCCCGGCAAGGCGAAGACGATCTGGATATCGTGATCCTGCAACCACGGCCCGAAGAGGCCCTGGGCACCGAACATCAGCACATAGACCAGACCGGCGATCACCGGCGATACCGAAAACGGCAGGTCGATCAGGGTCACCAGCATGCTTTTGCCGCGGAAGGAGTATTTGCTCACGCACCAGGCAGCGCTGACGCCGAACACCAGGTTCAGCGGCACCGAAATCAGCACGGCGATCACCGTGAGTTTCAAGGCCGACAAGGCGTCCGGCTCAAAGATCGCGGTGAAAAACGCACCCAGCCCGTTCTTCAAACCCTGGGACACCACGATAAACAGCGGCAGCAGCAGGAACAGCGCAAAAATCAGCCAGCCAAGGCCGATCAGGATGCGTCGCGCCGAGGCGCTGCCACGGCGGGCGGCGTTGGCCGAGGAAGCGGCAGCAATAGACGATTGGGACATGTTCTGCGCCTCCTTATGGGGTTTCGATGCGCCGCTGCAGCAAGTTGATCAGCAGCAACAGGATGAAAGAAACCACCAGCATCAATACACCAATGGAGGTAGCGCCGGTGTAATCGTACTGGTCTAGCTTGACCATGATCAGCAGCGGCAGGATCTCGGTTTTCATCGGCATGTTGCCGGCGATGAAAATCACCGAACCGTACTCGCCGACCCCACGGGCAAAAGCCAGGGCAAAACCCGTCAACCAGGCTGGCAACAGCGCCGGTACCAGGATATGGCGGAAAACCTGCAAGGGTTTCGCACCCAGGCACGCCGCCGCTTCTTCCACTTCCCGTGGAATATCAGCCAATACTGGCTGTACGGTACGTACTACGAATGGAAGTGTTACAAAAGTGAGGGCAAGGGTGATGCCCAGGGGGGTGTAGGCGATCTTGAAACCCAGGTCCGCTGCAAACTGACCGACCAGACCGGTGGGGGTATACAGCGCGGTCAGCGCGATACCGGCCACGGCGGTGGGCAATGCGAAAGGCAAGTCGATCATTGCATCGATGACTTTGCGTCCAGGGAAGGTATAGCGCACCAGCACCCACGCCAGCAGCGTGCCGATGATGCCGTTGATGATCGCGGCATACAGCGCGGTGCCGAAGCTCAGCTTCAACGCCGCCAGCACCCGTGGCGCCGAGATGATTGCCCAGAACTGATCCCAGGTGAGTTGAGCGGCATGCACGAACATCGCCGCCAGTGGTATGAGCACAATCAGGCTGAGGTACACCAAGGTGTAGCCCAGCGTCAGCCCGAAGCCGGGTATGACGGGGGAGATACGACGCGACATAAAAGTCCTTGGTTAAAAATTTGTTCTGCCAAGTGCAATCATGTGAGAGCGAGCCTGCTCGCGAAGGGGGAGTACCAGTCAACATCCCTGTCGCCTGAAATACCGCCTTCGCGAGCAGGCTCGCTCCCACACGCTATACCTTAGCCAATTGACATCAGGATTACTGCGCCTGGTAGATCTGGTCGAATACGCCGCCGTCGTTAAAGAATTTCGGCTGCGCGGTTTTCCAGCCGCCGAAGTCTTTGTCGATGGTCACCAGATCCAGTTTCGGGAACTGCCGGGCGTACTTGGCGGCGACATCCTTGTCACGTGGACGATAGAAGTTTTTCGCCGCGATTTCCTGGCCCGCCGGGCTGTAAAGGTGCTTGAGGTACGCTTCGGCGATCTCGGTGTTGCCCTTTTTCTCGGCGTTCTTGTCGACCACGGCCACCGGTGGTTCGGCGAGGATCGACAGCGAAGGCACGACGATGTCGAACTTGTCGGCGCCGCCATCTTCTTTCAGAGCCAGAAATGCTTCGTTTTCCCAGGCCAGCAGCACGTCGCCCTGACCGTTGTTGACGAAGGTGATGGTCGAACCGCGAGCACCGGTGTCCAGCACAGGCACATGCTTGAACAGGGTTTGCACGTATTCCTTGGCCTTGGCTTCGTCACCGCCGTTGGCTTTGAGGCCATAGGCCCAGGCTGCGAGGAAGTTCCAGCGCGCCCCGCCGGAGGTTTTCGGGTTCGGGGTGATCACCGAGACATCGTTTTTGACCAGATCGCCCCAGTCCTTGATGCCTTTGGGGTTGCCCTTGCGCACCAGGAACACGATGGTCGAGGTGTAAGGCGTACTCGCTTCCGGCAAGCGTTTTTGCCAATCGGCCGGCAGCGATTTGCCGAGCTTGGCGATTTCGTCGATATCACCGGCCAGGGCCAGGGTCACCACGTCGGCACGCAGGCCATCGATCACCGCACGCCCCTGCTTGCCCGAACCACCGTGGGATTGCTGGATTTTCACGGTGTCGCCGGGATTGCTTTTCTTCCAGAAATTGACGAATTCAGCGTTGTAATCCTGGTACAGCTCACGAGTCGGGTCGTATGACACGTTGAGCAGCTCGTAATCCTTGGCAACCGCGGTACCGGCAAACAGGGCACTGGCCAGGGCGGCCAAAGCGAAATGGCGAATCGACGACATGGTGAAAGCTCCTGGAATTCTTGAGTGTTGGCTTTTCTTATGGAGGTGCTGGAATGGGGGGTTGCCGGTTACGCGGTTTCGCTTCAGCTCGGTTTGTTGCCCGGCTGCTGCAAGCGGAATTTTTCCTTGCGCTCGATCTGAACCACCTGGGCGTTATGGACGGTGATTTCCACAGCGCCGAAACGCAGGTCGCGCAGGGCGCTCTGGATTTCACGCAGAATGGTTGCTTCGTCCTGGCCGTCAACGCTACGTAGAGATGCGCTCATGGTGCTGCTCCTTCGACTGAGAGGTTGCCTGGCAGTGGCGGCACTGCTTGCGGCGTGGGACCAATAGTAGAGAGGCGCGGATATTCTTAAAAAGACTATTTAAGAATGTTTATATAACCATAAGACATTATTTGACGGGACAAGGGTTTGCGGGGAATTAGCTCACTCTTTAAGCCAATAGATATCCCTGTGGCGAGGGAGCTTGCTCCCGCTCGAGTGCGAAGCGCTCGCTATTGGGGCGGCTGCGCCACCCAACGGGAGCAAGCTCCCTCGCCACAAAAAGCAGATCAAGCACTCAAGGATTTACCGGCGCATGCAGCCAATCCAGCTGCCCGGCCGGCACCGGCCGCCCAAACCAGTACCCCTGCCCCAGATCACTGCCGTGCTTGAGCAGGAACGCCGCCTGCTCAAGCTGCTCGATCCCCTCCGCATGCACCTGCATTCCCATGCTCTGCGCCAGGGCGATGATCACCCGCACGATGGCGGCGTCGTCTTCGTCCCATGGCAACCCGGCGACAAAACCCTGATCGATCTTGAGCTTCTGCACCGGCAAGCGCTTGAGCCGTAGCAGTGATGAATAGCCCGTACCGAAATCGTCGATGGCCAGCCGCACTCCCAACTCACGCAGGCGATGCATCTGCTCCAGCGCGACTTCCGGGTCCTCCATCACCGCGCTTTCCGTGACTTCCAACTCCAGGCAGGCCGGGTCCAGCCCGGTTTCGTGCAGCACTTGCGCCACTTGCTGGTACAGCTCGTGGCGGGCAAACAGGCGCGAAGACACATTCACCGCAACAAACGACAACACCACGCCGGCCTGCTGCCAGAGGCACATTTGCCGGCAGGCCTGCTGCATCACCCAAGCGTCGATTTCGGCGATCAGTCCGGTCCGCTCGGCGACGGGAATGAATTCTGCCGGCGACACCAAACCGCGTTGTGGATGCTCCCAACGCACAAGCGCTTCGACGCCGATCAACCGACCGGTCCGAAGGTCGTGAACCGGTTGGTAAAAAACGCGCAATTGCTGCTGATCCAGCGCACGGCGCAATTGGAAGGCAGTCTCGACCCGCTGCCGTGCATGGACGGTCAACTCTTCGGTATAGAGTGCATAGCCATTGCGGCCAGCGCTTTTGGCCTTGAACAGCGCCGAATCGGCATTGCGCAACAATTGTTCAGCGCTCAAGGCATCGCCGGGGAACAGGCTGATACCGATGCTGGTGTTGATAAACAGCGGATGCCCGTCAATCGGGAACGGCTCCTTGAGGCCATCAATGATTCGCTCGGCCAGCGCCGCCGCCTGCACCAAGTGCGGGCAGCTTTCGGCCAGCACGGCGAACTCGTCGCCTCCCAGCCGAGCCAGGGTAATGCCGGCTCCGAACATAGCCCTCAAGCGCTCAGCCACCGCCTTTAGCAACTGGTCACCGATGGTGTGCCCAAGGCTGTCGTTGATCATCTTGAAATGATCCAGATCGATCAACAGCAATGCGCAACCGCGCTTGTGAATCTGCGCCGAAGCCAAGGCCTGCCCGGCACGGTCGGTGAACAGCAGGCGGTTGGGCAAGTCAGTCAGCGGATCGTGGTGTGCCAGGTGCATCAGTTCGTGCTCGGACTTCTTGATCGCGCTGATGTCGGAAAACACCGCAACGTAGTGGCTGCGCCGCCCCAATTCATCATGAATGACGCGGATGGTTTGCCATTGCGGGTAGATGTCGCCGCTTTTGCGTCGGTTCCAGATCTCGCCGCTCCACTCACCGTCGCTGTCGAGCGACGCGAACATCGCCTGGTAGAAATCTGCCGGATGACGGCCGGATTTGAACAGACTGGGGCGCTGCCCCATGACTTCTTCGGTTTGATAGCCGGTAATTTCCATGAAGGCGCGGTTGACGTGCACGATCAATCCGTCACGGTTGGTCACCAGCACGCCTTCGCGGGTGCAATCAAATACGGCCGCCGCTTGCTGCAAACGCTCACGGTCTTCGCTGCGCTCGCGCAATTGGGCGCCAATACCCGGACAACGCAGTCGTCGCGTTCGGGCAACGAAGATCAACCCGGCGCTGATCGCTACCCAGACATAACCGTTGATCAGTTGCCATCGCAACAGCTCAACCGAGCTATCGAAGAAACTGTTCAATAAATAGCCACTCAGCTGTAGCCAGACCACGGAAAGCAACAGGTAAAGCAGCGCTGCGCGCACGGCATCGCGATAGCTGGCAGACATAAGACTGTCCATGTCCCTACAAAAAAGCCGGGATTATAAGTTAAAGACACATCCAGCCACTCTTATCTGAAAGGGCGACTGGTTTTCTCTGTGGGCTTGGTGATAATGCAACGGCTGTTTTTTCTTTATCGAGGGCCCTACAGGCTATGTGGTACGAAGGTTTTCTCGGCTTGTCGCCCTGGTCACTGGTGGCAGTCACCTTACTGATGACCCACGTGACGATCGTCGCCGTCACGGTCTATCTGCACCGCTATTCAGCCCACCGCTCTTTGGAGCTGAATGCCGGCCTGAAACATTTCTTTCGCTTCTGGCTGTGGCTGACCACGGCACAGAACACCCGTGAGTGGACGGCCATTCACCGCAAGCATCACGCCAAATGCGAAACCGTCGATGACCCGCACAGCCCGGTCATCAAGGGCTTGTCCACGGTTCTGCGCAAAGGTGCCGAGCTGTACCGCGCCGAAGCGGAAAACCCCGAGACCTTGCGCATCTACGGCAAAAACTGCCCCGAAGACTGGATCGAGCGCAACCTCTACAGCCGCTACCCGCTGCTGGGTGTGGCGATCATGGGCGTCATCGACCTGCTGCTGTTCGGTACCATCGGCATCACCATCTGGGCCATCCAGATGATGTGGATTCCGGTCTGGGCCGCAGGCGTAGTGAACGGCCTGGGCCATGCCATCGGCTACCGCAACTTCGAGTGCCGCGATGCGGCGACCAATCTGGTGCCCTGGGGCATCCTGATCGGCGGTGAAGAACTGCATAACAACCATCACACCTACCCTAACTCGGCCAAACTGTCGGTGAAGAAGTGGGAATTCGATCTGGGCTGGGCCTGGATTCAAGTGTTCAGCTTCCTGCGCCTGGCCAAGGTTCAGCGCGTCGCGCCGATTGCCCACCGTGTCGAAGGCAAGGGCAACCTGGACATGGACACTGCCATGGCCATCCTCAACAATCGCTTCCAGATCATGGCCCAGTACCGCAAATTGGTGATCGGTCCGCTGGTCAAGCAAGAGCTGGCCAAGGTCGATCATTCGGTCCGCCACCAGTTCCGTCGCGCCAAGCGTCTGCTGTCGCGGGAAACCAGCCTGCTGGATGACAAACACCACGTACGCATCCAGAACATGCTCGAGCACAGCCAGGCACTGAAGGTAATTTACGAAAAACGCCTGGCCTTGCAGCAGATCTGGGTCAAGACCAGCTCAAATGGTCATGACATGCTGGCCGCCATCAAGGATTGGGTACACGAAGCAGAAGCCAGCGGGATTCAATCCCTGCGCGACTTCGCCGATCAGCTCAAAACCTATTCCCTGCGCCCTGCTGCCTGACGGTGCATAGGCTGTAAAACTGTGGGAGCGAGCCTGCTCGCGCCCACAGTGGTTTGAGACCTTACTGTAAATACGTCACCCATACCGCCCGGCGGGAGCAAGCTCCCTCGCCACAGAAAGCGGGAACTTCACCTCAAATCGTCCCTCTCAAAGACACTTCGCCATCCAGGCGGGCTTCGTGTTGGCCGCTGTCGAACCTGCGGCACGCCCTTTGAGATTTGTGCCGATGGTCATCAAGAACCTGAAAGACCCTTCTCCACCGCAGTGGCCCGAGGCCGCGCAAACACTTATGGCGCTGATGCACGCCCAAGGTGAAGTGGCGCGCCTGAGCGAACGCGAACAGCTGTTCAGCACCTTGCTGGTGAGCGTCAACGCAGTGCTCTGGGCATTCAACTGGGACACCCGTCAGGTGCTGTACGTCAGCCCCGCCTACGAACGAATCTTCGGCCGCCCCGCCGATCTGCTGCTGGCCGACTACAACCAATGGCGCGACGCCATTTATCCAGACGATCTGGAGTACGCCGAGAGCAGCTTCGCGGACGTGCTGGAAAAAGGCGCCGTTGAAGACCGCGAGTACCGGATCATCGACGCTGACGGCGAGGTCCGCTGGCTCAGCGACAAATGCTTTATCAACCGTCAGGCCGAGCCCGGTCAGCCGGTGATCATTGTCGGCATCGCCGAAGACATCACCGACAAGAAGCTGATGGAAACCGAGCTGCAACGCCTGGCCACCACCGATGCCCTGACCCAGAGCAGCAACCGCCGACATTTCTTCGAAGGTGCGCACGAGGAGTTCGAACTGGCACGGCAACGAGGCACACCGCTGTCGTTCCTGATGCTGGACATCGATGACTTCAAGGTGATCAACGACACCTACGGTCACCAGGAAGGTGACAACGTGCTGCAACATATCGCTGATAGCGGTCGCGCGACATTGCGTCGTGGCGATCTGTTCGGGCGCATTGGTGGCGAAGAATTCGCGGCCGTGTTCCCCGGTTGCACACCGGACATGGCCCTGCAAGTGGCCGAACGGCTGCAACGGGAGATCCAGCGTTTGAGCTTCGACCATGACGGCCAGACATTCGGCATCACCGTCAGCCAGGGGCTGACCAGCCTCACGGCCAAGGATGAAAACATCGAAAGTCTGTTTGCCCGGGCGGATGCGGCGATGTATCAGGCCAAGCGCGATGGGAAGAATCGGATCGTCACGGGCTGACAGGCTAAACACAAACCCACTGTGGGAGCGAGCCTGCTCGCGAAGAGGGACTGACATCCAACATACATGTTGGCTGATAGACCGCTTTCGCGGGCAAGCCCGCTCCCACAGCGATTAGCGTGAAACCTATTTTTTGCGCATCCGTATCAACTCCGGCAGCCCGATCTTGAGCAGCCGCGCCGTCCGGCTTTTAGCGAGCTCCTCGATGCCCTCATGCTCGGTCAGGCGCGCCAGTTGCGCCGCCATGTTCATCACCAGCGCTTCACGGGAGTAAACCCCGCCACCGAGCTGGTAGGTCGCCGCAATCAGCTGTCGCAACTCCAGCGGCAAGCGCCAGCGGGTGCGCAACGCCGAACCGTAGGCCGCGCCGAATTCGGCCAGCGCTTCGCCCACTTCCCCCTGATCGTCCAGTTCGCCACCGGCCTGCTTCCATTCCTGCAGGCAACGCAACAACGCCAGGTCGCCAAGGCGATGCAGCATGCCGGCGCAATAGCAGCGCGCCTGGTCCAGATCCAGCAAGCGCGCCAGGGTTCGCGCGTATTCGGCAGTGTGCAGCGACAGGTCCCAATAGCGCTCGGCATAGTCCGCCAGGTACGGATCACTGAGCCGCGCACTGCGCTTGAGGGCCAGGCCAAGAATCAGGTTCATGCTCTGACCGGTGCCCAGTCGGTGCAGCGCCTGGGACAGGGTTTGCACCGCGGCGCCATGGTGCTGGGCGGCGCTGTTGGCGGCGGCGATCAGTACGGCGGTGACCTGGGGATCGGTACGGATTTCATCTTCCAGCTTCGACAGATCGAGGCCGTTGGGATTGAGGCTGCGTTTGACCGCCAACTGCACGTCGGTCATCAGCGGCGCACCTTCCGCCCGTTCACGGCGTCGTTCCAGATACACCGACAAGGTCATGCCGTGCGCCAGCGATGGCACCTCGCAGGTGACTTCCTCACCGGCATCGAGCAGCAAATCCTGCAAGCGATGAGTCAGGATTTCCATGTTCAGGGGTTTGGTCAGATAGGCGGCGGGTGCCAGCGGCAAGGCCTCGCGCACGCTGGCGCTGTCGTTGCGGCTGCTCATCAGAATGAAGGGCAGCGGCGGATTGCGTTTGCGCTGGCGGACACTGCGCAACACATTCAGACCATCGACACCGGGCAATTCCCAGTCGACGATTACCAGGTCGTAAGGATTGGTCGCCAGCCACTCCAGCGCCTGCTGGCCGTCGGCACACAAATCCAGTCGCGCATCGCAGCGCACGTTCAGCAGCACTTCCTTGAGCAGATCCCGGGACCAAGGGTCGGCCTCGGCAATCAACACTCTGGGAACGGCGGGTAAATTAACGACAGTCATACAGCTCTCCCTGGCAATGCCTAAACCTTAGCGAATGCTGGCCCTTCGATACAGCGCGAATGCGCGGGGAGTATTACGACCGGCATAAAAAAACCCGCCGAAGCGGGTTTTTGTCGATCAGGTCACACTTGGCGATCAGAGCTCGGAGAAGCACTCTTCAATGATTGCCAGACCTTTGTCCAGTTGCTCGTCCGGCGAAGTCAGCGGTACCAGGACGCGCAGAACGTTGCCGTAGGTGCCGCAGGACAGCAAGATCAGACCCTTGTCGCGAGCCTTTGCCACCACGGACGCTACCGCTGCAGCGTTCGGCTTGTGGCTGTCGCCGTTTTCGAACAGCTCGACCGCGATCATCGCGCCCAGGGCACGGACTTCGCCGATCACCGGGTACTTGGCCTGGATGGCTTTCAGGCCAGTGACCAGACGCTCGCCAACAGCCTTGCAGCGGTCCAGCAGGTGCTCTTCCTCGAACACTTCCATCACGGCCAGGGCCGCGGCGCAAGCGATAGGGCTACCGGCGTAGGTGCCGCCTAGGCCGCCTGGAGCGATGGCGTCCATGTATTCGGCCTTGCCGCACACACCGGCCAGCGGGAAGCCGCCAGCGATGGATTTGGCGAAAGTGGTCAGGTCGGCAGCAACGCCCATCTGTTCCATGGCGAAGAAGGTGCCGGTACGGCCAGCGCCAGTCTGTACTTCGTCAGCGATCAACAGGATGCCGTGCTGGTCGCACAGGGCGCGCAGACGCTTCATGAATTCTTTAGGCGCAACGTAGAAACCACCTTCGCCCTGAACCGGCTCGATGATGATCGCAGCGATGTCTTTCGGCTCGGCGTCGTTCTTGAAGATGCGTTCGATGCTGGCGATCGAATCGTCGATGCTCACGCCGTGCAGTTCGTTCGGGTACAGCGCGCGGAAGATGCCGCCTGGCATCAAGCCCATGCCGGCCGAGTAAGGCACGACTTTACCGGTCAGGCCCAGGGTCATCATGGTGCGACCGTGGTAAGCGCCGGTGAAGGCGATCACACCGGCACGGCCAGTGGCGGCACGGGCGATCTTGATGGAGTTTTCAACGGCTTCGGAACCGGTGGTCACCAGCAGGGTTTTCTTGGCGAAATCACCTGGCACCTTGGCGTTGATTTTTTCGCACACTTCTACGTACGGTTCGTAGGCCAGTACCTGGAAGCAGGTGTGGGTCAGCTTGTTCAGCTGCTCGGTCACGGCGGCGATGACTTTCGGGTGTACGTGGCCGGTGTTCAGCACGGCGATACCGCCGGCGAAATCGATGAACTCGCGACCTTCAACGTCGGTCACGGTAGCGTTCTTCGCGGAGTCGGCGAAGATCGGGTGAATCTGGCCAACACCACGTGGAACTGCAGCGGTACGGCGGGCCATCAAATCAGCGTTAGTCTTGCTCATACATTCCTCATTCACCGCTCATCGGGCGGCGTGGTTCAAGGATTAAGCGGCGGGGAACAACAGCGGCAGCATGCGATGATCGACTGCCACAGCGTTCCCGGCCACCGAGAAAATTTCGTTTGAAGCACGCAAAGGGACAGCGCTCTCGTGCCCTTTGCGTTTGAAGCGATGCCTTTTTCCGGGCTTAGATGCCCAGGCAGAGGTATTTGATTTCCAGGTAATCTTCGATGCCGTACTTGGAACCTTCACGGCCCAGGCCCGAGGCCTTGATGCCGCCGAATGGCGCGACTTCGTTGGAGATCAGACCGGTGTTGACGCCGACCATGCCGTATTCCAGGGCTTCAGCCACACGGAACACGCGACCCAGGTCGCGAGCATAGAAGTACGAGGCCAGACCGAACTCGGTGTCGTTGGACATCGCGATCACGTCGGCTTCGTCTTTGAAGCGGAACAGTGGCGCCAATGGACCGAAGGTTTCTTCCTTGGCCACGGCAGCGTTATTCGGCACGTTGGTCAGGATGGTCGGCTCGAAGAAGTTGCCTTCCATCGGCTTGCCACCGGCCAGTACGGTCGCGCCTTTGCTCAAGGCGTCGGCGATGTGCTCTTGCACCTTGGCCACGGCTTTTTCGTCGATCAGCGGGCCAGTGGTGGTGCCAGCTTCCAGACCGTTGCCGATCTTCAGCTTGGCGACGGCCACTTTCAGCTTCTCGGCGAATGCGTCGTAGACACCGTCCTGAATGTACAGGCGGTTGGCGCAGACGCAGGTCTGGCCGTTGTTACGGTATTTGGAAATGATCGCGCCTTCGACGGCCTTATCCAGGTCCGCGTCGTCGAACACGATGAACGGCGCGTTGCCGCCCAGTTCCAGGGACACTTTCTTGATGTCCTTGGCGCATTCCGACATCAGCTGGCGACCGATTTCGGTCGAACCGGTGAAGGACAGTTTGCGCACGATCGGGTTGCTGGTCAGCTCGCTGCCGATGTCGCCGGCGCTGCCGGAAACAACGCTGAACACACCGGCAGGAATGCCGGCACGCTGGGCCAGTTCAGCCAGGGCGAACGCCGAGAATGGGGTTTGCGAAGCAGGCTTGAGCACCATGGTGCAACCGGCGGCCAGGGCCGGGCCGGCCTTACGGGTGATCATCGCGGCCGGGAAGTTCCACGGGGTGATGGCAGCGGTCACGCCGATCGGCTGCTTGATCACGATCAGGCGCTTGTCTGGCTGGTGGCCCGGGATCACATCACCGTAGATGCGCTTGGCTTCTTCGGCGAACCACTCGATGAAAGAAGCGGCGTAAACGATTTCACCCTTGGCTTCAGCCAATGGCTTGCCTTGTTCCAGGGTCATCAGGCGAGCCAGGTCGTCCTGGTTCTCGATGATCAGCTCGAACCAGCGACGCAGCTTGGTCGCACGCTCTTTGGCGGTCAGTGCACGCCAGGCCGGCAGCGCCTTGTCAGCGGCTTCGATGGCACGGCGGGTTTCGGCAGCGCCCATTTTCGGCACAGTGCCCAGAATTTCGCCCGTTGCCGGGTTGTTGACCTTGATCGTCTGACCACTGTCCGCATCGACCCACGCGCCATCGATGAAGGCTTGCTGGCGGAACAACTGGGTGTCTTTAAGCTGCATGTCGGCTTTCCTTAACAGCACCGCGGCACGCGCGGAGCAAATTATGATTGTAGAAAGGCGCCTCAATAGGCTGCCGTCAGGGAAATCATTCACCGGGCTGAAGCACAAAATAGCGCACGGATTGGACTCGTGCGGTTCAGCACCCAGACAAGAGCGTTTGAAATCTCAAACGAATCCTAGGATCAAAGGGGGTAAAGGACAATAGGCCGTTCGAAAAAAAGAACGAAAACGCCGCATTTGCCTGTTTTTTCTGATCAACGTAGCAAACGCAGGTTACGCTTGTGAAAACAGCAAGCGATTCAGCAGCATGGACGCCCGCCATGCATATGAGTATCATGGCGCCCGCTTGCACCAGTAGCTCAGCTGGATAGAGTACTGCCCTCCGAAGGCAGGGGTCGTGGGTTCGAATCCCGCCTGGTGCGCCATAGATAGAAACGAGAAAGCCTCAGGCCTGTAGGGTCTGGGGCTTTTTTGTGTTTCACAAAAAAACCGCCAAAGCGGTTTTTTGTCATTCCGTCGTCCAATCAAACTCGTCGTACTCATCATCCTCGTCGTCCTCGAACACGTCCTCTTCAAGAACGTCTTCTTCCTCAGCGTCACCCTCTTCCGGCTGATTCAGCAGAAAATCCTTACGACTCTCGGTAATCGCGCGCCGAAGTTCTTCGCCCTTTTCCGGGCAGTTGAGCATTTGGGCGATGCGGTCGATTTTTTTTGCCACGGCTTCCTCCAACCCCATCGGCGATGGCTTGATAGTGCGCGCTTTCGGGCGCGGATGCCAAATCGCCGGGGTTGGTAAGGCTCAGTTTTTTTGCAGTGCCTTGAGTCGGGTGGTGAGGTTTTCGTTGGGGAAGCGCTTGTGCAGGTCTGCCAGCAGTTTGTCTGCCGCTTGGGTCTGTCCGGTTTTTTGCAGGCGCAGGACTTCACGCAGTTGTTCATCCAGTGATTTCACCGGTGCCGCTGCGCGCTTGCTGACTTTGGCTTCGTCAGCCATTTCGGCGCTGAAGGATTCACGCTGTGCAGGAGCGGCCAATTCGGCCATGGGCGCTGCGGGTGCGGGCATCGCGCCCGCCGGGGCAGATAACGCACGGACAGTCGCTGGCGGTGCTGATTCGGCTTCCTGTTTGGCAACCGGCGCGGAGGCCTCGGGCGCAGGTGCGAAGTCGTAGCTTGGCACTTGCTCCGGGGTGCGTTGTACCAGCGTCAGCATCAGGGCGACGCCGACGAGGCTGGCGAATGCGACTTGCCAGCGGGGTTGTAGGCAGGCGCGAACCCAGCGTTGCCACAGGCTTGGCTTCGGTGTCGGGGTCTCACGCTGCGCGGCCGCCAGGATGAAAGCATCGAGGTGGGCAGGTGGTTCGCCGCTTCCATGCTTTCGGTAGTGTTCAACGACCTGTTCTTGCGGTGTCGGGCGGGCGTCAGTCATGTCAGTACCTCCTCGGCCAGCAGCAGACGCAGTTTTTGCTGGGCGTAGCGCAAGCGGCTCTTGACCGTTTCCAGCGGTGTTTCGGTGAGGGTGGCGATCTGCGGCAGATCGAGATCGCTGTAGGCGCGTAGCAGGAACACTTCGCGTTGGTCGGCGGGCAACATTTGCAGGGCGGCTTCCAGGCGCTGACTGTCGCGGCTGAGGCTCAGCAGTTGCTCGGGATCGGATACGCCGTCAGATATCGCGTGAATCTGCTCGTCGTAACTGTCGTGCAGCGGTTGGTGGACTCCGTTTTTCCGCCAGTGATCGATCAAGCGATTGCGAGCGATCTGGTACAGCCAGGTACGAAAAGTCGCTCGGCCTTGTGGCTGACTGCCGCTGCGGATCAGGCTCAGCCAGGTTTCCTGATACACCTCCTCGACCCGTTCCGCGCTGCCACTGAGCCCCAGCAGAAACCGGTATAACCCCTGACGATGGCGCGCGTACAAAATCTCGAACGCCGCGCTGTCGCCTTGGCGATAACGGGCCAGCAGCGATTCGTCGCTGCTGGCCTCAACGCTGTCTGCTGGCGCGAACAGCTGGCTGATGAACCCCTTGAGTCGGTTCACTATTCAATCCGTCGGTCAGTGGCGGTTGGATTCGACGCTGTAGTGGTGCGCAGGCTCTGCGCCAGTTCCACCAATTGCACGAACTCGCTGCGCAGGCCGAAGCGGTCGTCGCCCCGGGCACCACGGGCCAGCGCTTCGGTGTCCTTGAGGCTGAACTCGCCGGTGTAACGGCCGTCCTTGAGTTGTTGGGAAAACGCGGCGACGGCAGCGGCAAATCGAAGATCGTCACTGGCTGGTTTCGCGCTATCCGCGACGGGGCGCTCGATCAGGCGACTATTCCCACCTTCCGGCAGCTGATATCGCACACGCAGCATCGCCAATTCCCCGTTCTTGTCGGAAACCGCAGCGCTCGCTTTACCGTAGCGCAACGGCTCCAACCAGCCCTTCTCGCCCGTGGGGACAATTTCGTACAACGCCGTCACCGTATGCCCTGCCCCGATTTCACCGGCATCGACCTTGTCGTTACTGAAATCCTCACGCTTCAACGCGCGGTTTTCATAGCCCAGCAGGCGATATTCACTGACCTGCGCCGGATTGAATTCCACTTGCAGCTTCACGTTTTTCGCCACCACGGCGAGGGTCGAGCCGAGTTGATCCACCAGCACCTTGCGCGCTTCGCGCAGGTTGTCGATGTAGGCATAGTTGCCATCGCCGGCATCAGCCAGTTGTTCCATCAGCTGTTCATTGTAGTTATCCACACCAAAACCGAGGGTGGTCAGGGATACGCCGGTCTTGCGTTTATCCACAGCCATTTGCTTGAGGCTGTCGAAGTCGCTGATGCCGACATTGAAGTCACCGTCAGTGGCCAGTAGCACGCGGTTGATGCCCTTGGGGATAAACGCCTGTTGCGCCATTTGGTAGGCCAGCTCGATGCCCGAAGCTCCGGCGGTGGAGCCGCCGGCGGTCAATTGGTCGATGGCGGTACGAATCTTCGCTTTGTCGCGTCCGGAAGTGGGCTCGAGCACCACGCGGGATTCGCCGGCGTAAACCACCAGCGACACTCGATCCTGCTCGCGCAGTTGATCGACCAGCAATTTCAGCGTGCTTTTGACCAGCGGCAAGCCCTCGCGGCGGTCCATCGAGCCGGACACGTCCACCAGAAATACCAGGTTCGCCGGGGCTAATTGCGCCACCGCCCGGTCCGACGCCTTGATGCCGATGCGCAGCAAACGGGTATGCGGGTTCCACGGTGACGCCGCCAATTCGGTGGTCACGCCGAAAGGCGAGCCATCGGTGGGCAAGGCGTAGTCGTAAGGGAAGTAATTGACCATCTCCTCCAGCCGCACCGCCCCTTCCGGTGGCAGGCGTCCCTGGTTGAGCAAACGACGAACGTTGGCGTAGGCGCCGGTGTCGACATCGGCGCTGAAGGTCGAGACCGGCGCCTCGGTGACGCTGTGGATCGGGTTGTCGGCCAAAGCCTGGTATTGCTCGCGCTGTTCGTCGCGATAGCCCTGTGGGTAAATGTCTTGTGGATAAGCCTCACCGGCAGGCATCGGCGCGAAACCGGCCATGGGTGCCGCGCGTACGCTGCGCTTGGCCACCGCGGCATCCGCCATGACGGTTTCGTGTTGCACCAAGGCTTCGGTTTTCAGTTCAGCCTTTGCCGGTGGCGGCACCACCGCAGACTCGGGTTTCGAAGAAACGCCGCAACCGGCAATCGCCAGCAACAACCCGGCGGCAAAACCCTGGGTGGCCGGACGGAGAAAATGCAGAGGGAGGGACTGCAGAGAAGGGAGCATGGGGCTGACCTCAGGAGGAAATTGATCCATTCATCCTCTGAGACGGACAGCCCAAACGGTTCGGGTTAACCCATGCGAAAAAAATCTTCAGCGGTGATAACGCCGCACCACGCTGCTGTTTCTCAACACATGGCCTTTGATTTTTTCCAGGAACTGCGCACGGGTCAGGCCGGCGGGCAAGGCATCCGGGGCCAGGTCCAGGGCGTAGAGCTGGATGATGTAATGGTGCGCGCTGTCGCCCACTGGCGGGCATGGCCCGACATAGCCCGTGGTGCCTTTGCTGTTCGTGCCGCCCACGCCTTCCAGCGCGGATTTGGCACCGACACCCGCCGGGATCTGGTGGGTGGTGGCCTTGATGCCGTAATGAACCCAATGATCGATGCCCTGCCCTTTCTGGCCATCCGGGTCGTGCATGACGATGGCATAGCTGAGCGTGCCGGCCGGACCGGCGTTCCAGTTCAGCGCCGGCGAAACATTGTGCCCGCCGCAACCCTGGGCATCGCTGGCGGCGGCCGAGGTGAACAAACGGTCATCCGATACACCCGGGATGTTCAGGGTGAAACGTTCCTGAGCCGCCTGCGCCGGAAATTGCACGCAAAAGGCGACTGCTACGGCTGCCAGCCAAGGGTTCAGTGAGGTCAATCGGGTCATTCCAGAGCACCATAAGCGGATGGGGCCGTCGTCGGCGTGCAAACTATAGCCGGACCGTTCGTGCCTTGGCACCGGGATTTGGCTGAACCTCAAATTTGGGGCCAGACTCTTAAATGAAACGCTTGCCTGGAGAGCGATCATGATCCTGCATCGCGTCGCCCGTTTCGCAGATATTCCTGAAAATCGTGGTCTTGAAGTCAAGATCGAGGACAGCAAAATCCTGCTGTTGAAGGTCGGCGACCAATTGCGCGCCTATCAAGGCGAATGCCCTCATGCCGGAGCGCCGCTGGCCGAAGGCGCGCTTTGCAACGGACGACTGACCTGTCCGTGGCACAAGGCGCAGTTTCGCATCGAGGACGGCGGGTTGTGCGAACCACCAGCCCTCGACAGCCTCAAGCGCTACCCGCTCGAAGTGCGTGACGGCGAGGTCTGGGTGGGCGATCAGCCGTTGGTGGATGCGCACACGCCCCCGGCCGACGACGAGCGGACCTTTGTGATTGTCGGCGCCGGCGCTGCAGGCACGGCCGCGGCAGCGGCGCTGCGGGAGAAAGGCTTCGGTGGCCGGGTATTGTTGATTGACCGCGAAAACGCTGCCGGTTACGACCGTACGGTATTAAGCAAATTCGTGATTTCCGGAGAAACGCCGCCGGACGACGTCCCAACCCTGCGCGATGAAGCGTTTTATAAAGAGCAACGCATTGAGCGGATCAATGCGGATGTAGTGAGCCTGGATTCCACCCACCGAACACTGCGGCTCAGCGATGGCCAATCGCTTGATTATGACGCCGTACTGCTGGCAACCGGCGGCACACCAAAAACGCTCGAACTGCCCGGTGCCGACCTGCCGCAAGTGTTTGTTTTACGCTCAAGGGACCATGCACAGCGGATTCTGAAAAGCGCCAAACCCGGTCAGCGGGCGGTGATCATCGGCGATAGCTTCATCGCCATGGAGTCCGCTTCGTCCCTGCGCCAATATGGCCTCGACGTCACTGTCCTGGCCCGTCAGCCGGTGCCTTTCGCCAAACAGTTCGGCGAAACCGTCGGCAAGGCGATTCTTGCCCTGCATCAAGCCAATGGCGTGGTGTTTAGTACCGAGGGCGAAGCCACGCAGATCGAAGGCGTGAACAAGGTTGATGCCGTGCGCCTGGACAATGGCCAACGGTTACCGGCGGACCTGGTGCTGGTGGGCATTGGCGTGAGCCCGGCGACCGGGGCGTTTACCGATTTGCCGAAGGAAAAGGACCACTCGCTGTGCGTCGACGGCGGCATGCGCGTGACCGATGGACTTTGGGCGGCTGGTGATATCGTCACCTTCCCGCTCAACGGGCAGCGGGTACGGATCGAACACTGGCGCCTGGCTCAACAACAGGCACGCATCGCCGCCGCGAACATGCTCGGGGGCGATGAGCATTACCTCGACGTACCGTACTTCTGGACCTGGCACTTCGGCAAGAACTACGACTACCTCGGCCACGCCGAGGCGTGGGACGAAGTCGAATTCAAGGGTGATCCGTTCAATCCACCCTTTATCGGGCTGTTCGGCAAGAACGGCGTGGTGACGGCAGCCGTGGCCTGCGATGAAGAGCGGACCATGGCGATGCTCGCCGAGCGGATGAAGCAGCCGTTGTCAGTGGATGAGGGGTGGCGGTTGATTCGCGGGTAAATCACGATCCAGGACAGCAAAACGCCCGGCGTCTGCATTGCGCAAAAGCCGGGCGTTTCTATTCAAGCAGTGGTTTTACTGCACTTCGCCAGCGCCACCAAACTTGCTCATCAAGAAACCGACAAATTCTTCGAGGGTCATTTTCTGGCCGTTGAAATCCACCTGATTGTTGGTGTAGTGCAGCTTGGTGACGATGTTGTTGCCTTCCAGTTTCGCCAACTGCGAACCGACGGCCATGCTGCTGAACATGTCGGCCGTGGCGGTGGCCTGATCGGCGATCAACTTGGCGTCGGTCTGACCATCGATTTGCGACTGCACGGTGAGCACGTCAACGATCATCGGCTTGGACACTTGCAGATTGAAATCCAGCAACGCGATCAACTGCTGGACCAGTTGATCGGCCGGCAGGTCGATCGCTTGTGGCTTGGTCAAGTCGAGCACCAGGTTGGCGCGGCTTTCGCCATTGGCAGTGTTGAACGACAGGTTCTCCAAAGCTACCTGCGGACCGGCCGCGAGCAATTGCTCCAGATGGGTCTTGAGCTGGGTCTCTTCGGCTTCGGTCAGCTGAAGCTCCGGCGCCGGTTGACCCGCCTCGGTCGCCTCGGCGACAGCCTCCTCGTACGGCTGCAGTTTGGTCTGGTAGATCTGCATCAACGCCATGGTGGAAGGAATGTCGAGGTTCTTCAGGCTCAGGGCCATCTGCGCAGAACCGACAGCCTTGCCGTTGAGGGACACCTCACCAATCTTGTAATCGGCACGCCCGGAGGCGTTGGTCCCCGATTCCGAGGTCTGGTTCTTCATTTCGAATTTTTTTAAGCCCAGCACCGACTGTTTCGGGCCAAAGGTGGTTTGGCTGTTGCTCAGCTCGACCGTGTTTTCACCGGTGTAGTAACCGTAGGTACTTTTGCTCAGGTTGCTGGCCAGGGTCAGGCCACTCAACTCCACCTGCACCGGTGTCTGGTCTTCGGCGACAGTGGTCAGCTTCAGGCTGTCCATGTAGCCGTCGGCCTTGACCTTCTGCGCCTGGGCACTGGCCGCGACGTCGACTTTCAGGCCGGAGAACTTCATGCTGGATTTGTCGTCCAGTGCTGTTTCCAGCGGCAGCAATTCAAGCGTGCCGTTGGTGGAATTGTCGTAGCCGATGTTGACCACGCCTTTGAGTGGCGACGCATCCTTGGTAGCGGCGAACCATTTTTCCGTGAGCGGCGTTTTTGCAAGTGTGTAATGACTGGTGGCCATGACCGGCAACCACTTGAGCGAGACCAGGCGCGAGAATGGCAGCGGGCCGTGTTCGAGGCGATCGACGAACAGCAACTCGACCGGTACCTCGCCGAACATTTCGCCTTCAGCCTTGAGGCGATAGTGCGCCGTGCTGCTGAATACGTGGCGCTCCAGCGACACCAGCTCCACCGTCGCCGTGCCCTTGTGCCCCACCAGCGCGGCCTGCAATTGCTGGTTGGCGTCCGCCAGGGAGGTGTTCAGTACACTTTCGATCTTGGTGCCGGTGTACCACGCACCGCCGACGCTGATTGCGCCGATGGCGACAACGATTCCCAGAAGCACGCCTGCAGATTTATTCATGAATGACCCGATCAATGTCCGTTGTTGAAGGTGTGGTCGTCTTCCCTGAACCCATGACGGGTTGCGGTCACGACTGCGCTTGAAGTGGGGAGCAGATTAGCATCAGGCGCAGGGGGCGGCCCAATGATTAAAGGTGAAAGAGTGTCATAGGCGGGTAAAGATTCTGGTGCTCATGCGATCGCCTTCGCGAGCAGGCTCGCTCCCACATTTGGAATGCAATCCCCTGTGGGAGCGAGCCTGCTCGCGAAAGCGTCAGTCCAGGCACTTCGGATCAGGAATACTGTACTTCGATCTCATCCAGCTGATGATCAAAGGTTTTGAGCCGCGCGGTCCAGGTGTACACCAGCACTTCAAAATCCCGATTGATCACCGCCCCGCCCGTCACTTCCCCACGGGGGTCGCAGAAGTCCAGTTGATAGCGCTCACGAGCCATGGCGGTGGCGACATCGGCCAGTTCCCGGGCGTTGTTGAGCCAGTGCCGACCGTCGTCGGCCACTTGTTTGTCCAGCTCCAGGCATTGCTTCTTCAGGGTTTCGAGGCTCTTTTCCAGCGGCGTGCCAGTGAGCTCGCCCATGACTTCCTGGAACGTGCGCCCCGGTTGCCAGTAACTGCCCCAGAAATAGCGGTCGAACACCGTTTCGACACGACGCAACGCCACCTTGGTGTCCCAGATCAGCACCAGGGTCTTGCCTTGTTCGAGTTGCCTTTTTTTGATCCGCTGCGTCTGGACGGACGCCCAGGCCACCACCGCGATGGACATCACGGCGATCAGCGCGGCGGCACTGTCGAGAAATACCATCGCCTTGTCGATCTGGTGGGCCAGCATGATGCCGTAGAAATAGGTCGCCGTGAGCAGCACCAACGCCACGACGGCACACCAGAAGCCGAGAGCATAAGGGTTTTTCATTATTGGTTTCCCCATGACCTGCGCAAGCCTTGTGCGAAGCAAGGGCGTTTTTCACGAACGCCCTTTCAACACTTCAAAGCATAGCAACGGCCTCAGGGTTTGCCGGAGTTCGACGCTTGCGTTCGTCCGCTTTCCCAACCGCCACCCAGGGCCAGGAACAAATCGATCTGGCTCGTCGCAACCTGAGTGTTCGCAGCGGCCAGTTGTGCCGTGACGTCGGTGTAGGTACGGGTCGCTTGCAGGTCCGCCAGGAACGACGCGCGGCCGGCCTGGAAGAAACGGTGAGTCTGATCGGCGGCCAGTTTCGCCGATTGCTCGGCGTCCGCCAGGGCCTCACGGCGTTGCAGCAACGCTGAGTACTGGGCCAGGCCGGTCTGGGCTTCACGAATGGCGTTGAGTACCACGCCGTCGAAATGTGCCAGTGCGCCTTGAGTGGCCGCTTCGGCCTCGCGGATACGCGCGCGGGCGCCGTTGGTCGGCACCGTCCAGGTCAGCGAGGGTCCAAAGCCCCAGCGGTTGGTGGACGGCTCGCCGAGGTTATCCAGGATACCGATGGTACCGACGGTCGCGCCGATGCTGATGTCCGGGTACAGCTGACCCGTAGCAACGCCGATGGTGGCGGTCGCAGCCGCCAGTCGGCGCTCAGCCTGCCGTACGTCGGGACGCCGCTTGAGCAAGGCCGCACCATCCCCCACCGGCATCAATCGGGCAATTTTCGGCAGTTCGGCGCAGCTGTCGGTCCCGGCAGGCAATTGACCCACCGGTTTGGCCAACAGCATCGACAAGCGGAACAGTCCGGCCTGGCGCGCCGCCTCATAACGCGGCATGTCGGCGCGCAGGGATTTGAATTGGGTTTGCGAACGGGTGACCTGGGTTTCATCGCCGCGCCCGGCATCGCGCAGACGTTGAATCAGCGTGGTGCTCTGGGCCTGCAGGTCGAGGGAGTGCTGGGCGATTTCCCGCTCTTCGTTGGCTGCGCACACTTGCGTGTAGGCGCGTACCACGTCGGCCACCAGGGTGATGCGTGCAGTATCGGCCGCGGCTTGCGTCGCATCGGCATTGGCCTTGGCCGCTTCGATGCCGCGCTGCAAGGTGCCGAACAGGTCGAACTGGTACGAGGCGCTGATGCCGATGTCACCGATGTTGGCCACCGGTACTTTTTCCGGCAAGAGGAACGCTTCGCCGGATTCCTGCAAGCGTTGGGCACCCATCTTCACACCGGCGCTCCAGCCGCCCGCCGCCTCGGCTTCGTCGACCTGGGCGCGAGCCCGCAGCAGGTTCGCCGCCGCCACGCGCAAGTCAGTATTGGACGCCATGGCTTGCTGAACCAGCTGGTCGAGCCGCGGGTCGTTGTACAGGCGCCACCAATCGGCAGGCACCGGTGCCGAAACCACCGGCTTGCCGTCGACCGCCAGTTCACCCTGCAAGTCTTCACGGTGGATGGCCGCTTCTTCGGGCAAGTGATAGTCCGGCCCGACCACCTGGCACGCCGACAACAGCAGGCCCAATCCGGCGACCGCTAAAACCGAGGCCTGGCTCATTGCGCCTGCCCCCGGGCCTGATCATCAATGATCGACACCGTGGCGGTGCGCCCGGCGATCATGCGGAAATCCGCCGGCACGTCATCGAAGGCGATCCGCACCGGAATCCGCTGGGCCAGCCGCACCCAACTGAACGCCGGATTGACGTTGGGCAACAGGTTGCTGCCGCTGGTGCGGTCGCGGTCTTCGATACCGGCGACGATACTTTCGACGTGGCCGCGCAGCCGCGCACGGTCTCCGATCACACGGATGTCGACGCTTTGGCCGACATGAATGCCGTCCAGCTTGGTTTCTTCGAAATAGCCGTCGATGTGGAAAGAGTTGCTGTCGACCACTGACAACACCGGCCGCCCTGCACTGACAAACTCCTGGGTACGCGGCGCGCGGTCGTTGACGTAACCGTCCACCGGGCTGCGGATCACCGAGCGATCAAGGTTGAGCTGAGCGCTGTCCACCGCCACCTGAGCTTCCATCAACGCCACTTGGGCACGGGCCACCCGCGACTGGCTTTCCTCCAGTTGCTCGCCCGGCACCAGATTACCGAGGCCCTTGTTGCGCTTGGCTTCACGCTGGGCCTGGGCCAGGGTTTCTTCGCGGTCGGCCACCGCCGCTTTTGCCTGGCGCAGGGCCAGCTTGAAGCGGTCCTGGTCAATGCTGAACAGCACCTGCCCTCGCTTGACCATTTGGTTATCGCGTACTTCCACCTGCTGGATCAGTCCGGACACGTCCGGCGCGATCTGCACGATGTCGGCACGGATGTGCCCGTCGCGGGTCCAGGGGGCAAACATGTAATACATCACCATGCGCCAGACCACGACAACGGCGAAGCTCACGATCAACAGGGTCAGGACCACGCGACCGATGGTCAATAAAGGTTTTTTCATGTCATCAGGTATCGACTGAGTGAGTCCACCACGCCAAGCAGCAAAGCGTAGAGAGCCACGTTAAACAATGCCCGGTGCCAGACCAGACGGTAAAAGTGCAGGCGCGTCAGTACCCCATGCACCAGCAGGTACAACACGTACGTAAAGCCCATCAGCACCAGCAGCGTAGGCAGGAACACCCCGCTGATATCCAGATCACCGATCATAAAGGCGCTCCATCGATGCCATGGGGAAGCGGTTCTTCTTGCTCTGCGGAACCGACGAATTCGACGCCCGGCAACAGCGCCAGGCGCAAGCCGCTCAAGGCGTGCAGCAGGTGCAGGCGGGTTTGCTCGTCACCCGCGCCAGCGAGGGCGCGACGGGTGCGGTCAAGGGTCATCAGCAACGGACTCGGCGCCGGCAAGCGTTCACCGGCCTTGAGGCACGCCTTGAAGTATTTGCCGACCTCAGCCACCACCTGATGCAGCAGCGCCTGCGGCACGCCATCAACCCGTGGCGTATAGGCGAGCAGGTCCAGCAGATTCAGCACCACGCGCACTTCCCGCAGGGCGATGCCGGTGTCCTGGCCGGTCATGGCCAGGCGCGGCAAGTGCTGCATTAAGCGATCCAGTACCTGCACACCCAGGTGCCGGTGCTCGGCCAGCGTTGCCGGCTCGGTGAGGCTGACAATGTCGCGCCAGCTGAAACGGGTCAGGCGCTTGGCCGCCAGCTCGGCGCCGAATGGCCGGGCAACCAGGGTCCAAATGAACGCAAACAGCAGGCCGATGGGGCCTGCCAGGTTGGAATTGGCGAAGCTGAGGAAATCTGCGTCGTAGGCGCCCTGAATGCTGATGAAGGACGAAGTGTTGACCAGGGTCAAAAGCATCCCCAGGTAAAACTGCGGCTTGACCGTCAGGGTGCCGACGATGATGAACGGCACGGCGAACGCCAACACCAGCATCGGGAAATCATGCAGGTTGGGCAGCACCAGAAACAGATACAGGCTGGCAAACAGTACCGACATCGCCGTCCAGAAAAAGAACCGGTAAATCTGCGGCGCCGGGTCGTCCATCGAAGCGAAGAAGCTGCACGCCACGGCGGCCAGGATCACCGCCGCGCCACCGTCAGTCCAGCCGAGCAAAATCCACAGTACCGACGCGACAATGATCGCGGTGACGGTGGACGCCGCCGAATAAAGCATCAGGCCACGATCCAGAAACGGCGTCAGCCGCCCCAGCCGCCAATGGCGATACACCGCACGCCAGCTGTCCTGGTTGTCACACTGGATGGCGATTTGCAGGCTGCGGCAGTCCTGCCATAGATCGATCCATTCGCCGAGGCGATACAGCGCGTTGGAAAACAGCAGCTGCTTGCGATCCTCCAGCGCCTGGGTACTGGGCTGCAAGGCTTCGAGCTGATGCTTCAACGCCTGCCAGCGGTCAATGTCGGCGTCTTTGTGCTGTAGCCAATCGGAAGTGGCGCCGAGCAGCGGCGCGAACTTGTCCACAAGCTCGGGTGTGCGCCGTTCGAGGGCGTAAAGCGCATCGTCAAGGGCATCGATCACCGGCAGCAAGTGAATCATGCGCCCGCGCAATTCCTTGGTGTTGCGCACGGTTTGCGGACGCGCACCCTCGTGGGGCAACTGGCCGATCATCAATTCCAGGCTGTTGAAGGTCGCGACCATCGACGCGCGCAATCCGCTGACTTCATCCGGCTGCACGTTGCGGCTGAGAAAACGCAGACTGTAGGTCGATGCATCGGCAAACCATTTGCTCACCGAATCGTTGAACACCGGCGCCAGCCGCCGGGGCCAGAAGATCGCGCCGACCACCGCTGCGACGGCGATGCCCAGAAAGATTTCCTCGGTGCGCGCTTCCGCTACATCCCACACCGCCAAAGGGTTATCCACCACCGGCAATGCGATCAAGGGCAAGGTGTATCCGGCCAGCATCAACGCGTAGTTGTTGGCAGTACGCAGATGCAAGGACAGGAACAGTAGCGTTCCCGTCCACAGGGCAATGACCAGCACCAGCACATAGGGGCTCTGGACGAACATCGGCACGAAAAAAACGGCTGCAACAGCACCCAGCAAGGTACCGACCGCGCGGTACAGCGCCTTGGATGTGGTCGGGCCGAGAAACGGATTGGAAACGATGTACACCGTGGCCATCGCCCAGTACGGACGCGGCATTTGCATGAGCAGGGCGATGTACAGCGCGATCATCGACGCCGCGAAGGTGCGCACGCCGTAGAACCAGTCACGGGCCGGGGGCATGCCGGTAAAGAAACCGTTCAAGGGTGGGTCACCGGAAATGGACTGGCCGACTCGAAAGCCTTCAACACACGCAGCGCAGCTTCCAGATCACGCCGGTCGATGCCTTCCAGCGCTTCATTACGCAAACGCACCAGTTCGACCTCGACGGTTTGCACCAGCGTCCGTCCGCTGTCGGTGAGGCTCAGGCATTTGGCGCGGCGATCCTGAGCGTCTTCGGTGCGGCAGACATGACCGGCATGACACAGCTGGTCGAGCAGGCGCACCAGCGACGGACTCTCCATCCCCGACGCCTGCGCCACCGCCACTTGCCGCACACCATCGCCCAAGCGTCCGATCATCAACAACGGGACCGCGCAGGCTTCGGAGATTCCATAGTTGACCAGCGTCGTCTGGCAGATCTTCCGCCAATGCCGCGCGGCCACCACCATGGAGCTGCTGATGTTCATCTGGAGAGCGTCGAGGTTATTCGGCACGAGGGAATGCACACACTGTTAGTTTGCTAACTATCAATATGGCATTGGAGAGGATTTTTCGTCAAGTTTTGAAACAAATTGGTGACCATCCGTCATTACCGCCCGACCGTTGGCGAACCGATGTAATGAATTTGTATATACTTTTTCATCACATCCGTTCGGAGGCCAGGCCATGTCAAAACAAGCCGTTTTTACGATGAAACTCGAATCAGAATTGCGCGAACAGTTCATGGCCGAAGCAGAAGCGGCTCACCGGCCTGCCTCGCAAATTGTTCGGGAAATGATGCGTCAATTTGTTCAAACACAACGAGAGTCACGTGAGTACGAAGCATTCCTGCAACGTAAAGTGGATATCGCTCGTGCTTCCATGCGCAAAGGTGACGGTCTGACGAATGAGGAAGTTGAAGCAGAGTTCGCCGCCAGGCGAGGAAGGGCAGCCATACAAGAATGAAAATAATCTGGACGAAGGAAGCAGCACAGGACCGTGCAGACATCTGGGATTACCTACACACCGTTAACCCACAAGCGGCCATCGACATGGATAACCGCTTCAGCGATGCGATATCCAGACTTGTACAGAACCCCGGGAGTGGTCCTGCTGGAATCGTCTCAGGCACTCGCGAACTCATTCCGCACCAGAGTTATCGCATGATTTATCAACAGGAACTGGATGCAGTCTGGATACTTGCCTTGGTTCATACATCCCGACAATGGCCTCCAGCGAACTAAACGCCTACACCCCCCGCCCCTTCCTCAGCATCACATCCAGTTGATCCACCACCTCGGCCCAATCGGCGTCATCCAGTATTTCATTACGCAACAGATCTGCCTGACTTGGATTCCAGAAAAACGCATCTGCCAGATGCAGTTCCGGTTTGAGCGGTGAATGGGTGGCGATGAATTTGTCGATGCTTTCGGCGTCGTCCGGCAGGCCGAGTTGTTTGAACAGGGATGGGAGGCTGTGGGTTGGGTTTTCCATGTCTGACTCCTTCTTTCGTCGTGAGGTGACTGCTTCGCAGTCATTCGCGAGCAGGCTCGCTCCCACAAGAGAAACGCGATCCCCTGTGGGAGCGAGCCTGCTCGCGAATCGATGTCACAGGCGCTGCAAATACTTAATAACTCAACTCCCGCACTTCCGCATGCGGCACCATTTTCAGGAAATCCGGCACGTTCATGTGCAGCAGATTGGTGTGGTTGCCGGCTTCCAGGTAGATGTCTTTCTGCCGGGTCAACAGCGGGTCGATGACCACGTCCAGTCCATAGGCTTCGCCCAGGGCAGGCACGGCGCCGCGTTCGCAATCGTCAAACAGGTGCGGCAGGTTGCTTTCACGGGAGACTTGCCATTCACCGCTGCTGCGGACTTTGCTCAGGTCCAGATGACGGCTGGCGGGCAGCACAGCCATCAGGTAGTGCCCGTGGTGGTCGTCGAGGATTACGGATTTGGCCACCCGTTCGGCGGGAATGCCCGCCACACGCGCCGTTTCGAGGCTGCTGGCCGAGTGGGGATGGGTGACGATGTCATAGTCGCATTGAGCCTTTTCCAGGCTTCTCTGCACGGTTCTTGCCATACGCATGATGCACCTCGGTGTCCGCAAAAACGCCTGGCGGACGATGGTTAACACTTTTTCTACGTACTCAAAGTCTAGGCCTGCCGGAACGATCCGGCGGGAAATCCGCCCATCGGACAGGTCGACAACTGAGCAAAATTCATACAACTGACACGTCAACTAAACTGTATACAGAACCACCAGCGACTCTCCCGGAGGGTCACGTGAATACGCGTTGTTGTGCCATTGCATTTCTGCTGGCCTTGAGCGGCTCCGCCTTCGCCGCGGACCCCGCCGGACTGCCGGCTCCCGACCCCATCGGCATCTGGCTGATTACCTTCGGCATCGCGTTTCTGATCGCCGAGGCCGCCCTGCCCAACTACGGCGTGATCGGCCTGGGCGGGATCGTGATGTTCGTGATCGGCGCCGTGATCCTGACCAATGCCGAATTACCCGTACCCTTGATGATTGGCTTGGGACTGATCAGTGCACTGCTGCTGATCTTCCTGCTGATCCGCGCCCTGAAAACCCGACCGCGCCAGACTGTCAGCGGCGATGCCGGACTGCTGGGCAGCGTGACGCCGGTGTTGTCATTGCAGGTCGGCGATACCTGTCACGGCTGGGTGCATTTGCAGGGCGAACGCTGGCAGGTGTCGAGCGCCAAGCCGCTGCAGATCGGGCAGCGGGTCCGGGTGGTGGCACGCAAGGGATTAATGCTGGAAGTGGCCGCGACTGACGCGGTATCGGTTGGAGAATAGTCATGGGCTTACAGCTGGGTTTTGTCGCGCTCCTGTTATTGCTGATCGCATTGGCAGGCGCGACGTTTCGCATCCTGCGCGAATACGAGCGTGGGGTGGTGTTCCAGCTCGGACGCTTCTGGCAGGTCAAAGGCCCGGGCTTGATCCTGCTGATTCCGGTGATCCAGCAAATGGTCCGCGTCGATCTGCGCACCATCGTCCTCGACGTGCCAGCACAAGATGTGATCACCCGCGACAACGTATCGGTCAAGGTCAACGCTGTGCTGTACTTCCGCGTTCTCGATCCGCAAAAGGCAATCATCCAGGTCGAAGACTTTCTGATGGCCACCAGTCAATTGGCGCAAACCACCTTGCGCGCGGTGCTCGGTAAACACGAACTCGATGAACTGCTGGCCGAACGCGAACGACTGAACATCGACATCCAGCAAGTGCTCGACGCCCAGACCGATGCCTGGGGCATCAAGGTGGCCAACGTCGAAATCAAGCACGTGGACCTCAACGAATCGATGATCCGCGCCATCGCCAGACAGGCCGAAGCGGAACGGGAACGCCGGGCCAAGGTGATCCATGCCGAAGGCGAATTGCAGGCCTCGGAAAAACTCATGCAGGCCGCCGAAATGCTCGGTCGCCAGCCCGGCGCCATGCAGTTGCGTTACATGCAGACGCTGAGCTCGATTGCCGGCGACAAGAGTTCGACCATCGTCTTTCCATTGCCGATCGAGTTGCTCAAGGGCATGGCGGATTTGTCGGCCAAGCCTTGAACTCAACGCTGCGCGGCGAGCGGATAAACCGACTCCCATCCACCACCCAGGGCCTTGTACAACCCTACCGCTGCCAGCGACACGCCGGTCGAACTCTCGACCCATTGCTCCTGGGTCGCCAGCAGCGCGCCTTGCACCGTAAGCACGTTGACGAAATCCACCACGCCTTCAACGTATTGCCGTTGCGCGGTTTGCAGGGCGATCCGGTTCTGGCGCACCGCTTCGGCCAGGCTGTCGCGACGCAATTGGCTGGCGTTGTAGGCGCTCAGTTGGTCATCGATTTCATGCCAGGCCCGCAGCACGGTTTGCTGGTAGGCGATGGCCGCTTCCTGTTGCTGGGCTTCGCGCAGGTTCAGCACGCCGCGCAAGCGCCCACCGTCGAACAACGGCAGGGTGAATTGCGGGCCGATGCCGAAGGTACGCGAGCCCCACGAACCGAAATCGCTCAGCTGCATGGCTTGCGAACCGACATTGCCCGACAGGGTAATGCGTGGATAGAAATCCCCCTTGGCCACGCCGATGCTCGCCGTTGCGGCATGCAGACGGGCCTCGGCCTGGCGGATGTCCGGGCGGCGCTCGGCCAGTTGCGACGGCAGGCCGATGGCAACCTGGCGCGGCGTCTGCGGCACCGGCGCGTCGGTGGATAGCTCGGCCGTCAGCGCCTGGGGCGGTTCACCCATCAACAGGCTCAAGGCGTTGATCAGTTGTGCCTGACGTTGTTCCAGCGCCGGCAGGCGCGATTCGATGGCGGCGACTTGCGCGGCGGCTTCGGCGACGTCCAGATCCGTGGCGACACCATCGGCCAGGCGCAGCTGCGACAGCTTCAGACTGTGGCGAGCCACCTCTAGATTCTGCTCGGTGACGGCCCGGGTGTTTTGCACACCGCGCAGTTGAATGTAGTCTTGGGCGGTTTCAGCGAGGACCGACAACAGCACACCGCGACGGTCGTTTTCCGCGACTTCCAGTGTGGCGTCGGCGGCCTCGGTTTCGCGGCGCACCCGCCCCCAGAAATCCAGCTCCCAGGATGCAGAGAAACCGGCATCCCAGAGGTTGAATGCGGAATTGCCGTTGTGCCCCGAGGGGTCCATCAAGCCTTCGCCGCTGTTGCGTTTACGGGCGTAGCTGCCTGTGGCGGCGGTCGTCGGGTAGCGGTCGGCGGTGACCACCTGGCGCACCGCGCGGCTTTGCTCCAGGCGACTGCTCGCCAGTTTCAGGTCGAGGTTATCGGTCAGGGCGCGCTGACTCAGGGCCGATAGCTTCGGGTCGTTGAACACTTCCCACCAGCGTTCGCTCATCGCTTCATCGGTGGCTTGGCTAAGTGCGGCGCTTGAAGGTTTCGACCACCCGGTGACTTGTTGGGCTTCGGGCTTCTTGAAGTCCGGGCCGACGGTGCAGGCTGAAAGACTCATGACCAGTAAGGCGCACAAGGTGAGTCGAGGCTGACGGCCTCTTCGCGAGCAGGCTCGCTCCCACAGGGGATCACCTTTTGAAAATAGATTGTGGTCAACGCACCGTCCCATTGTGGGAGCGAGCCTGCTCGCGAAAGCGTCAGACCCATCACCAAACATCTTCATCGCTGCGCAACCTCATGCTCGACGCCGGCGCTTGCGGTATCAATCCTCGCCTCCACCGACATACCCACCCGCAACCGTTCGGCCAAGGGCTGCCCCGGCGCCAGCACGATCTTCACCGGAATCCGCTGCACGACCTTGGTGAAGTTACCGGTCGCGTTGTCCGGCTTGACCGAAGCGAAGGTCACTCCGGTAGCCGGTGCGATGCTCTCGACGCGCCCATTCAGCATTTCGCCGCCAAAGGTGTCGACGCTGACCTGGACGTTCTGCCCCGGCTGCACGTGGGTCAGTTGGGTTTCCTGAAAGTTGGCCACCACATAAGCCTGCGCCAGGGGCACCACAGCCAGCAGCTTGCTGCCCGGTGTGACATAAGCGCCAACCCGCACCGCTCGCTCGCCGACCATGCCGTCCTGCGGCGCAGTAATCCGCGTGTAGGACAGCTCGTAACTGGCCATTTCCAGCTTCGCCTGCGCCCGCTTCAAGCCACCGTCAGCCCCGTCGCGCTGAGCCGTGAGGATGTCCACCTGTTTGCGTTCCGCCGCCAGCACCGCCGTGACATTGGTCAACCGGGCGCTGGCCTGATCGATGCGTGTGCGCGCCTGCTGCGCGTTCTGCACCGTACCGGCACCGACACCGGCGAGATGGTTGTAGCGATTGAGTTCATGCTCGGCGAAGGCCATCTCAGCCTTGGCCGACACCACCGCGGCTTGCGCCTGGGCAATCACCGACGCCTGGCGCTCAAGGGTGGCCTTGGCATTTTGCAATTGCGCCTGGGCCATCAGCGCTTCGGCTGCAGCCGCTTCGGCAGCGGCGCGTAGATCGCGATCATCGATCAGCGCCAGCAACTGCCCGGCCTGAACCTGCTGGTTGTCTTCCACCAGCACTTGCTTGATGAACCCGGCGACGCGCGGCACCACCAGCGTGTAATCCGCCGAGACATAAGCGTCATTGGTGCTTTGGTGCGTACGCTGGCCGAACAGGCCAGGCGCCAGCAGATAAATCAGCGCGCCCACCGCGATCACAACGGCAGCGCCCACGGCCACTTTTTGCTTGGATTGAGTCGTCATAAAAACCTTCAGTTTCAGTGGAGCATTCAGGTCGGCGCGCGCGGCGGATAGATCCGCGTCGGCAGCCAAAAAATCAGCAGGATCAGCGCCACGGCGACGCCGGCCATGCACAGGTAAAGATCCGCGGCGGTCAGCACCACCGCCTGCTCATGCAGCCGATGGGCGAGGCCGGCGCTGTCGGCATCGGCCAAGGGCGAATTGCCCAGGCGGTCCACCAGCATCGTCGAGTGAAAGTGCAGCCGCGCCGTGGTCAACGTCTCCAGCACGCCGGTGGCGATCACCGCCGCCAGGCCTTTCACGGTGTTGAACCAGGACGAGGCGAATGGCCCATCCATCGGGCTGATGCTGCCGGTTGAAAGCATCAGCAGCGGCAACACCGCCATGGGCTGACCGAAGATTTGCAGCAGTTGCAGCACATAGAAATCATCGCGAATCCATGCCGACGTCAGCTGCGATCCACCCAGGCAGGACAGGGTCAGCATGCCCAGACCGATGCCCAGCACCCAGCGGCAATCGACCCAGCGCAAGTTGCACAGCGCCGCCACCAACGGCAGCGCGATCAGCTGCGGCAACGCCGCCAGCAGGGTGATCGGCGCGGTCTGCACCGGGCGATAACCCTGGACCTGCGCCAGGTAGCTGGACGGAATGATGATCACTGCCAGCAGCACCACCAGCACCCCGGCCAGAGTCAGCAAGGCAAACGACAGGTTGCGAATGCCGAGCATCTGCATCTTGAAAAACGGGATCGGCTGCGACCACTCGTTGATCAGAAACAGCACCAGCAACAACGTACCGCCCACCAGCAAGACGCTGATCAGGCTCGACTCGAACCAGTCCAACCGATTGCCCTGCAAAATGCCGATCACCAGCATGCAGATCGCCGGAAAACCCAACAGCAAACCGCGCCAGTTGAACTGCTTGAAGCGCTCCAGTCGCAACGGGTCCTGGGGAATCCCGTAGGCTACCGCCACCGTGGCGATCAGGCACGGCGCGACGACTTGCCAGAACGTCCATTGCCAGCCGACATACTCGGTCCATAACCCCGCCAAAGGTGTGCCGAGCCCAGGACCGAAAGTGGCCGTCAAGGCATAACCGGCCAGGCCGAAGACTTTTATGTTGGCCGGCAGAAAACGCAGTGCGACGGTCATCAACATGGGGGGTAACGCGCCACCGGCCAGGCCTTGCAACGTGCGCAAAACCAGCAGGCTTTCGTAATTCGGTGCAAGCGGGCACAACACGCCCAACAAGGTGAATGCACTGATCGCACACAGCGTGAAACGCCGTAGCGAGAACGTCACCGCACACCAGGGCGCGAAGGCCGCAGCCGCTACCGAGGTCGCGGCGTAGCTGGCGACCAACCAGGTGCCTTCGTCGTAGCCGATAGCCAGCGCACCGCGAATGTCAGCCAGGGCAACCTTGGTCACCATCTCGTTCAGTCCCGAAACCAGCACCGCCAGCAGCACACCCACCAGGCCAATGATGATCCGTGGACCAAACACCACTGGTGCGGCGGCCGGCACAGGGGCGGCCAGAGGCACCGAGGCCGTCAGGGAGGTCATCGGTTCACAACTCCGAAATGATTGAGGGGGCAGTCTACGAAGGCGAATCGCTGACGAAAACTGACTTATTGGTAATTTATAAGTGCGTGGGACGCAGCAATTGGGTGATGAAAACGAACGAGGACAGAAAGCGGTCTCGTGAAGAAACGGCGGGGAAAAACTAACACCGCCGAGTCAGGCGGACCACCATCCATAGGTGTTAGAGCGGTGCGATGCAGGAAGGCGCTTTTGTGTCGAGGGAGCTTGCTCCCGCCGGGTCGCGAAGCGGCCCCGCTTACCTGCGAAAAGAAGGGACTGCTGCGCAGTCCAACGAGAGCAAGCTCCCTCGCCACAAACTGTTTCTCACGCCATCACGACTGGGCTGCCAACCACGTCTCATCGCAACAGCTTTTCAGCGTCTCACGCAGCCAGCGGTGGGCCGGGTCATTGTCGAACCGCGGATGCCAGGCCTGGGTCAGCATGATGGTCGGCAGCGGCACCGGCAGGGTGAACGAACGCAACTTCAAACCCAGGCGCCGCACGCTCAACAGCGTTTCCCTGGGCACCGGCAGAATCAGATCGGAATCGGGCAAGGCGAACATCGCTGCATGGAAACTCGGTGCAATCACCGCCACCCGCCGTTCCAGCCCCAACGCATTGAGCGCCGTATCGATCGGTCCGCGGGCAATCCCGCGACGTGACATGCTGATATGGGAAAACCCGGCAAAACGTTCGGCGGTGATCTCTTCATCGAGCAGCGGATGATCCTCGCGCACCAGGCCGACGAACTGGGTGGAAAACAGGTTCTGCACTTTCACTTCCGGCATCAGCGGCCGGTTGTTGCTGACGCTCAGATCGATGCGGCCCTCACGCAAGGCCTCGTCATCGCCATCGCCTTCCGGAACAAAGCGCAACTCGCAATGCGGCGCCTGACGCTCCATGGTGTCGAACAACTTGCCGCCGTAGATGCCGATGAAGAAGTCATTGGCCCGGATGCTGAAGCGTCGGCGCAAACTGCCCAGGTCCACGACACGGGCCGAATGGAATAGCTGCGCGGCTTGCTCGACCACATCCCGCACTTGCTCGCGCAACTCCAGCGCCTTGGGTGTCGGTACCAGACCACGGCCGGCACGTACCAGGATCGGATCGCCAATGGCCTCGCGGATGCGCGTCAGCGTTCGACTCATGGCCGCCGGGCTGAGGTTCATCCGCCGCGCGGCGCCCACTACGCTGCCTTCGTCGAGCAGGGCGTCGAGAGCGACCAGAAGGTTCATATCCGGGAGTTGCATGCTGAGCACTCGTGTCTGATGTGGATTGATTCAGGCGCAATGCTAGCAAACATCTCCCAGCTAATGCGTTGGAAGTTCCGGCCCCTTCGCGAGCAGGCTCGCTCCCACATTGGATCTTCAGTGGACCAACCCCCAGTGGGAGCGAGCCTGCTCGCGAAGAGGCCCGCACAGTCACCATCACCATCCGCATAGATCCCCCTCTAACTCGCCCGAACCACTATCAGTTCTGCTAGTTCTCAACCGTTGCCGTGGAGGGTAAAACTTAGCCAGACATTCACCTCGATCCTCCAGTAGAGGTTTTCGGCATGACTCAACCCAAGAAACACAACCCGACCGGGCAACACACGCTACTGCTGGCGGTGGATTTCCAAAAATCGGTACTCGCCGAAATCGACGCGGGCAGGACCAATCGCATGGCGTACACAGCTTACGGCCAGCAATCGGCGCAGCATGATGTCATCACACGGTTAGGCTTCAACGGAGAACTGCGTGAGGAGAAACTCGATTGGTATGCGCTGGGCAACGGCTACCGTGTTTACAACCCTTGGCTTATGCGCTTTCACAGTTCGGACAGTTTGAGTCCGTTCGGTAGGGGTGGGATCAATTCATATATGTATTGCGGCGGGGAACCGGTGATGAATTCGGATCCGACGGGGCATTATTTCGGATCGCTTCTGTCAGGTGCGCGAACGCTTTTGGGTGGGCTACGCACTATCCCAACATCAGCGGCCAAAATGCTTACAGCTGCTGTCAAACAAACTGCAAGCTCGGTCAACAACGGCATTTCAGGTGTTGCTAAAAGCATAAACAAAACTTGGACCGATATTTTTTCCTTTGATGTAAAGGCCGCGACCCAGAACAAGTTTCCGCCAATCGAGGGCTCCAGACCTCGGTTTGTAACTTATCCAAACCGGTACACAAATCCAAAATCGAATCACGTGAGAGCGCAGCAACAAACTACTCAAAGTGCAACAAAACCGAGACAGTCAGTTCAGCGCCCCTCCACCTCTCAATGGGAGCCAACAAATACATATGACCATGTCCGAGAAACCCGAGCGTCATCAAAACTTACCCTTCTGCTCGATAGGAATGGTGAAACCCGAGGTGCCATGTACCTGAGGCGATAGGGTCTCAGTCGGTGTAAATTGAGTGACCATCATCAACTCTATTGCACGCGGTGAGGCCCCGACCTCACCGCTGCATCCCCCACCGCGTCACCGTCACCCGCTCCAGCGAATCAAACACCAAATTCTCCACCAGCAACCCAATCAAAATCACCACTGCTAATCCGGCAAACACCTTGTCGGTGTACAGCTCATTGCGGTTCTGAAAGATGTACCAGCCCAACCCGCCCTTCCCGCTCGTAGCACCAAACACCAGTTCAGCCGCAATCAACGTACGCCAGGCAAACGCCCAGCCAATTTTCAGGCCGGCGAGGATCGAGGGCAGTGCTGCGGGGATCAGGATGAACAGCACGAAGCGCATGCCCTTGAGGCCGTAGTTGCGCCCGGCCATGCGCAGGGTTTCCGAGACGCCGAGAAAGCCTGCGTAGGTGTTAAGGGCCAAGGCCCAGAGCACCGAGTGCACCAGCACGAAAATCAGGCTGTTCTGCCCCAGGCCAAACCACAACAGTGCCAGCGGCAGCAGCGCAATGGCCGGGAGCGGGTTGAACATCGAGGTCAGGGTGCTCAGCAGGTCGCGACCGAACTGGGTCGACACTGCCAGTGTGGTCAGGGCAAACGCCAGGACAATGCCGATCAGATATCCCTTGAGCAGCACCACCAGGGAAATCCACACCTTGCCCAGCAATTCGCCGCTGAGCAGGCCGTCATACAGTGCATGCGAGGTTTGCACGAAGCTCGGCAGCAGCAGGTCGTTGTTCTGATAACGGGCGACCGCCTCCCACAGCACAGCGAGCAGAATCAGGATCAGGCTTTTGCGAATCCAGCCCTGTTGCCACAGACGTTGGCCAAGGGGCAGTTCGCGCTCCAGCGGCACGCTGGTCAGTGGCTGCAATACGGTTTCGAATTCTTCACGCGGGGATGATAAATGGCTCATCGGGCCCTCCTTTCAACTGGCTCAATAAGCGATGCGGATGTCGGCGAAATCCAGTTCGCGCTCGGTTTCCGGCGACTGCCCTTCGTCAAACAACAGCCTGTGGATACGCCGCGCCGATTCCTGAAACGCCACACCGCCCAGGCTATGCAAATCGTATTGATGGCTGTGGACTTCCGCCCTCACCCGCCCCGGATGCGGCGACAGCAACAGGATGCGGTTGCCCACCACCAGCGCCTCTTCGATGGAGTGCGTGACAAACAACAGCGTGAAGCGCACTTCTTCCCAAAGCAGCAGCAGTTCTTCCTGCATCTTGCGTCGGGTCAGCGCATCGAGCGCAGCGAAGGGTTCGTCCATCAGGAGGATTTTCGGCTGCATGGCCAGCGCCCTGGCGATGGCGACTCGCGCCTTCATGCCACCTGACAGGGTATGTGGATAGGCATCTGCAAACGCTGCAAGACCGACCTTGTCGAGGTAATGCAGCGCCCGCTCCTCGGCCTCTTTACGCTTGAGGGTTTTGGAGGCCAGCAGCGGAAACATCACGTTCTGTTTGACCGTCTTCCATGGCGGCAGCTGATCGAACTCCTGGAACACCACGATCCGGTCCGGCCCCGGCGCATCGACGCGCTGACCTTGCAGACGGATCTCGCCCTCCACTGGCTGGATGAATCCGGCGGCGGCCTTGAGCAAGGTCGACTTGCCGCAACCGGACGGACCGAGCAGGACAAAGCGGTCCGCCGGATCGATCTCGAAACTGACTTGATGGGTCGCACGCACCACGCGCTGGGGCGTGCGGTATTCCAGGCTGACATTATCGACCGACAGCAACGCTTGGGTTGCCGTGGTCGGTTTGCTGACCGTGTGGCCTTGCAAAGGGGCGTTCATGTGGGTCAGCTCCCTTGCAGCGGTTTGGCGTCCTGGAAGAAGTAATCCTTCCACGAATCCGGTTTGTTTTTGATCGCGCCGACGCGGTAGAGGAACTCGGCCAGCGGGTAGGTATTTTTCGGTGTGACACTGAATTCGAACTGCGGGTTGTCGATGATTTTCAGCAACGCAGCGCGGTCGATTTTGGCTTTGGTGACGCGGATGTAAGTATCCGCCGCCGCCCCTTTATCGTTCTGCGCGAATTGCGCGGCTTCGGTCAGGGCGTCGATGAAGGCCTTGTAGGTTTTCGGGTTTTCGTTGCGGAATTTCTCGGTGGCGAACAGCACCGTCGGCGAGTTCGGGCCGAGCAGGTCGTAGGTGTTCAACACCACGTGCACGTTCGGGTTCTCCAGCGCCTGATCCTGGAACGGCGGGTTGGAAAAATGTCCGCTCAGCTCGGTGCCGCCAGCGATCAGTGCCGCCGTGGCATCCGGGTGCGGAACGGCGATGGTGTACTTGTCGAGGCGATTGAATTCCTTGTCCCCCCATTGCTTGGCGGCCGCGTACTGCAGGAAGCGCGACTGCACTGACACCCCCACCGCCGGAACTGCGATGCGGTCCTTCTCGGAAAAATCGGCGATGGTTTTGACCTTGGGATTATTGCTCACCAGGTAGTAAGGGAAATTACCCAGGGACGCCACAGCCTTGACGTTCTGCTTGCCATGGGTGCGGTCCCAGATGGTCAGCAGCGGACCGACACCGGCACCGGCAATGTCGATGGAACCGGAGAGCAATGCATCGTTGACCGCCGCCCCGCCGGAGAGCTGAGTCCAGTCGACCTTGATGTCGATGCCTTCCTGCTTGCCGTACTTCTCGATCAGGTTTTGATCGCGCACGACGTTGAGCAGCAGATAGACGATACCGAACTGTTCGGCGATGCGGATTTCACCTTCGGCGTGAGCCACGGTCGGCGCCACCAGGCTGCCGGCGATCAGGCTGAAACCCAGGCCGATGGCCGCGGCCAGTGGTGCAAAAGGAAGACGTTTGGACATGATCAAATCTCCGACAAATCAGAAAGGCGCGTCGCCCTGGATGGTGGTGCGATACAGCTTGCGGCGCAGGTAGCTCGGGCAGCCGGCGGCAAGGTGGATCAGCGAACGGTTGTCCCAGAACACCAGGTCATGGGGCTGCCACTGATGGCGGTAGATGTTTTGCGGCAACACGCTGTGGGCGTAGAGCTCGGCCAGCAGTTGCTGGCTTTCGTCCTCCGGCAGGCCAACGATGCGGGTGGTGAAACCCTCGCTGACGAACAGCGCCTTGCGGCCGTTTTCCGGGTGCGTGCGCACCACCGGATGAATGACTTCGGCGACTTGAGCGAGCTGTTCCGGGGTCAGGGTCGGACGCCAGTTGCCTTCGAATTTGGTCTCGCTGTAACGCGCCGTGTAGGAGTGCGCCGCCGAGCGACCTTCAACCGCTTTGCGCAACGCTTCAGGCAGGCTGTCCCAGGCCTTGTGCATGTCGGCGAACAGGGTGTCGCCGCCCTCGGACGGCAGCTCCTGGGCATGCAGCATCGAACCCAGGCTCGGCAGTTCCTTGTAGGAGAGATCGGAGTGCCAGAATTTGCCGGCATCGCCCAGGCCGATGTTCTGGCCATTTTCGACAATGTTGGAAACGATGAGGATTTCCGGATGCCCCGTCAGCAGGAACTGCTTGAGCACATGGATCTGCAACACGCCGAAACGGCGGCTGAAATCGATCTGTTGTTGGGGGGTGATGCGCTGGTCGCGGAACACCACCACGTGATGATCCAGGTGCGCGCGGTGAAGGCGTGCAAAGTCCTGATCATTAATCGGGCGGGACAAATCGAGGCCGATGATTTCGGCGCCCACCGCGCCACTGAACGGGCGGATTTCAAAGCGTTGTGGCGCGATGACTGGCGATGCTGAAGCTGCGGACATAAATCACTCCCACGCACGGCACGCTCAAGGGCGCGCGCGTCGATCAGAAACTCACGGAGGTCCCGTGTTGGTTCGTGTCGTGCGGCGCGCCGATTGGTCGGCAGGTACGCAGGTGTGTGACTTTATAGATATAAGAAGAGGATTTTAAATACCGTTAGCGAATAACCATATGGCGTATTTCGCCTATGCTGCTGACAACATGACGCGGTTCACTTCTGAGGGATGCTCCATGTTCTACGTGCAACGCAATGCAGAAGGACAACTGATGCGCGTCGAAGCCGAAGCCTACGCCGAATCCACGGAAACGCTGCCGGCGGACCACCCTGACCTCCAGGCCTGGTTCGCCAACGAGGTCATGGCCACCAGCCTCAATCAGCTCAAGCAGATTAAACAACTCAAGCAACTGCGCCAGAGCGACCTGGAAATGATTCGGGTACTCGACGACTTGATCGAGGTGCTGATCACCAAAGGCGTGATCCTCGTCACCGACCTGCCGGCGCCCGCGCGGGCCAAACTGATGGACCGGACCCAGGCCCGGGAGGCATTGGGCGGGTTGAGTCATTTGGTTGATGATGATGAGGAAGGGGTTATCTAGGCCTCGGGCTCTTCAGCGTCGGTACTGGCGCCTTCGCGAGCAGGCTCGCTCCCACAGTTGATCGGTGGTGGTCGCAGGATTTGTGCACAAGGCAGACTCATTGTGGGAGCGAGCCTGCTCGCGAAGACGGCAGCATGAACAACTAAATACTACCTACTGCCAAGGCCTGGGCTCCCCCACCAACCGCCCCTGAACCCCATAGACCCCCATCTCCCGAATCACCGCCAACTCCCCCTCGGTCTCGACCTGTTCGGCAATCAAGGGCAAGTCGATGCTATGGGCGGCGCGCTGGATGGCTTCGATGAACAGACGCTTGTCGCTCTCCTGATCGATCGCACGGATGTAGCTGCCATCGATCTTGAGGTACGCCAACCCGAGACGCGCCAGATTGCCGATCATGCTGAAACGCCCGCCAAAATGTTGCAGGCTCAGCGAGAACCCGAGTGCGCGCAAACGCCGCATCAGGTCTTCCAGCATGGCCTGCTCCGGCAACTGTTCTTCACCGATTTCCAGCGTCAGCCGTGGCCCCAGATTGGAATGAGAACGCAGCAGTTCGAGGAGTGCATCCCATGCTTGCGGGTTTTCCAAGGTGGCCGAAGACAGGTTCAACGCCAGCGAGGCGTCGTGATCGGCCATCTGCTCCAGCACCAACTCCAGCATCAGGCGGTCCAGCCGCGCGGTCCAGCCGAACCGCTGCAACCACGGCAGGAAGCGCCCCGCTGGAATGCTCTGGCCCTGGTCATCAATCAAGCGTGAAAGCACTTTGTGGTGCAGCACCAGTTGTGTGTCCTGGCTGGCCACCACCGGTTGGAAATACAGTTTGAATCGCCGTTGATTGAGTGCCTGATCCAGCAGGTTGTGCCAGGCGTGATGGTCATCGCCGCCCCCGGACAGAGCGCGGTGATCCAGGCAGACCCAATTTGAATCGCTCTGGCCTTCGGCTTGTGCCAACGCCTGATCAGCCAGCGCGAGCACCGCTTGCGGCGCATCGCCATGAACAAACGGTGCCAGCCCGATCGCAGCGACCGAAGCCACGTCGGTGGCCCCGGTCGCATGCAGGCTCGCCAGGGCCGTATCGAGGTGCTGCGCCAGTTGCAGCGCTTCTTCGCGCATCAGGCCCGGCGCCAGCACGGCAAATTCGCCGCCTCGAATCCGCGTGACGAGGTTTTGCGTTGCCGGATAGCGGGCGCATTCACGCGATAGCTGCTCGCCGACCGCCTGCAACAATTCGTCCGTGCGTTGCCCACCCAGGCGCTGGTTGAGCCCCGCCAGATCCTGAACCCGCAGCAACAACAAATAACCGGAGCTGGCCTGCTCCGGGTTGCTCACCCGCGCGTTCAATTGCATCTCGAAATAACGGCGGTTGGCCAACCCGGTCAGGTTGTCCTGATAGGATTCGGACCGCAGTTTTTCACTGCGCTCGGCCTGTTCCTGAAACAATGCCTTGAGCTTCTCGACCATCTGATTCATGGCCTGCACCACGCGCCGCAATTCAGGCGTGCGTGGCAGCTGCGGCAGACTGAGGAACTCGCGGCGGGCGATGGCGTGGGACTGCTGGACCATGTAGTCGAGCGGCTTCAATTGTCGACGCAGCAACAACGCCCCCAACACCGCGCTGATCACACCACAGATCAGCAGCCACAGCAGACTGCCCAGCGCGCTTTGCCACAATTTGGCCAGGGCGAACATCGGGTGACTGACCACCTCGACGCGCGCCGCCTGCTCCCAACCGCGGCTGACAATCGCATCGCCACCGGCCGGTTCCAGGCCGATCAGTCGGACGAACCAGTCCGGCACCTGGGTATCGGCCGGGATACCACTGCGCTCGACCAGCGTTTTATCGTTGGACAGATCGACCACCCGGATGCTCGCGTAGTAACCGCTGTCGAAGATCGAGCTGACCAGCAACTCGGTCATCGCCGTGTCGTCGATGTTCGGCGTCAGGGACAGCGCCAGCGCCGTCGCGGCGTCCTGGGCGTGGGAGCGCAACTGGTTGACGTACTGGCTGCGCGAGCTTTCGAGGCTGACCATGAAGCTGCCGGTGAAGGCGACGACCAGGAACAGACAGATAGCGATCAACAGTTGTTTGAACAAAGACATCTGTGGGCGTACTCCTAATGAGTCGTCTCGACCGGAAATCCTTCGGCCTGCATTTTCTTCAACACATCCTGCCAACGGGACAGGCGTTTGGTGTCACCGACCTTCTGGTTGCCCTTGGCACCGGGTAACCACAACCCTTCTGCATTGAAAGCGTAGACCGGCAGCAAATCCGTACGCTGACTGGCCGGCTGGATCGTATCGATCAAACTGTCGAGCACCAGCGGCATGGCGTCGGGGCTTGCGTAGTAGGTCAACACCATGTGCGCGCGACTCAGGCTCAATGCCTTTACGTAGGTGATGCGCAACTTGTCGCTGGCAACACCTAGATGGCGCAGGCTGAAGTACTTGGCGATAGCGTAGTCTTCGCAATCGCCGGCACCTTTCCACAGGGCTTCGATCGGCGTTTCCCAATAATCGACCTGGTGCCAGAGGTCGATGTCTTCGACGTAGCGCATCCGCTGGTTGAAGAATCGGTTGACCAGGTTGAGCTGTTCCAGCTCGCTGACCTGCTTCTGCGTGGCCAACAACTGTTGCCAATCATCAATACGCTGCTGACCTTCGCCCAAAGGCCCGTACAATGCCTGCGCCCGACTGCTGATCAGGGAAAAATCCCAATCGGCCAGCACACCGCCCAGCATCACGCCGGACAGCAGCCAAGCGCCGCACAGCCAGCGCAATATCGGGGGAATCGGGAAACGTACCGCCAATGCAAGGCATCCAGGGTAGGCAGGAGGAAGTCGATTGATGGTGTAGGTTAGCCCGTTAAAAAACAATGGCACGGTGCGATCACCCACAGCGCGCTAAACTGGAGGAAGAACGCTCTGTTGCGCGTTTGACAAGCCGTCAGGCAGTTACTAGTGTCAATTGGATCCAAAAACAAATCAGTCAATCAGGGTGCGTTGTAGTGACACAAAAGCCCAACCCTCTCAGCAGTATCAAGGTCAACGGGCCGATTCCCGCTCACCTGGCACGCTCGGTGATCGAACAAACCCTGCGCTCGGCCATTCTCGATGGCCGCTTGCCTACCGGCATTGCATTGCGTCAGCAAGACCTGGCCGACCTGTTCGGTGTCAGCCGCATGCCGGTGCGCGAAGCCTTGCGCCAGCTCGAAGCCCAGGTGCTGCTCAACGTGGTCGCCCACAAAGGTGCGGTGGTTGCGCCGCTGGTTCAGGGCGATGCCACGGAAACCTACGCCTTGCGGATCCTCCTGGAGTCCGAGGCACTGAGGCTGTCGATCCCGCTGCTGGATACCGCGGATCTCGAACAGTCCGCCCGCTATATCGACGAGCTGGAAACGCAACACGATTACACCGAAATCGGCCGGCTCAATCGTCTCTTCCATATGTCGCTCTACTGCAAGGCACCCAATAAGCGATTGCTGAAACTGGTCGAAGAGGGGTTGAACGAAGAGGAGCGCTTCCTGCGCTTCAACCTCGAAGCCATGGGCTTGGGCAAATTATCCCAGGAAGATCACCGGGCACTGTTGCGGGCCGCCGAAAACCACGATGTCGAAGGCTCGGTGAAGCTGCTGGAAAATCACCTCAATCGGGGGGTCGAGGTCATTACACGCTACCTCAATAGCCCCGAGGCCAAGAGTAGAAGCACCTCGAACTAACCCATCATCCTGTGGCGAGGGAGCTTGCTCCCGCCGGGCTGCGCAGCGGCCCTGAAATCTCGGTCATTGCCGAACATTGTGGGGAGTGCTTCGCCCTCCAGCGGGAGCAAGCTCCCTCGCCACAGGTACAGTGCCCGCGAATAATCCACTACAAAATCCCCTTCCCTATAACCCTGCCCGATTCCCGGTTCTGGGTGATAGCGGCTGCCTTGAATTACGCTCACTCTTGGGGTGCGACAACCATGAACGGGTGACGCACCGCTACAGTGGCGCAGTACCCGCACCAAGAACCTACGGAAGGAGCCTTGTCACGGGAACGGAAGAATCGGCGCAGCCCCCGCCAACTTCCACCCCCTCAGATCACCTCGACGGATTCAGTTAGAAAGTTGCTTCGAGTGAGGCATTCACTCTTTATAAAAAATTCTGACTTATATAAGACGGAAGGAGCAGCTACATCCAAATAAAACTTAAACCAAAAGTCTTATTGAAACTTGTCACCCTCAAAAAAGTTGAACATACAAATATTAATAAAATAACTTGCTCAACACTTTGTTTGTGTACTAGCTTTTTCACGCCGCCCATAAACTCTGGCCGCACAGCGCATCAACACTGCTCTGAGAGCAACTTATACAGATCAATTAGTTTGAGGCATCCGCTCGCCAGCAGAAACTTCAAACAGCAATCAAGCAATTGATCACCACTGACATTCAACTATTGAAAGGCTTGCTCATGAAACCAACTAAAGAACATCTCGAACAAAAAAAATCCGAACTGAGTGCGCACCCGATCTTCTCCGAGATCAATTCACTGTCGGTATTGCAACGCTTCATGGAAACCCATGTCTATGCCGTCTGGGACTTCATGTCGCTGACCAAGCGCCTGCAGCAGGAACTGACCTGTACGCGCCTTCCCTGGTTGCCCTCGCGCGATCCGCAGGCGGCGCGGCTGATCAATGAGATTGTGCTGGGTGAAGAGTCCGATGACCGCCCGGGCCAGGGTCACTACAGTCATTTCGAGTTGTACCTGGATGCCATGCGTGAAGTCGGCGCCAGCACCGACGCCGTAGAGCGCTTCGTGGCGCTGCAACAGGAGGGCGTAAGCTACGACGTGGCGCTGCAAAGTGTCGATGTCGAGCCGGCGGCAGCGCGATTCGTACGCCATACGCTGCACACCGCGCTGCACGCCCCGAGCCACAGTGTCGCGGCGGCATTTCTGCATGGACGCGAAAGCGTGATCCCACAGATGTTCCAGCGCATCCTCGATGACTGGGGCATCGGCATCGAACAGGCCCCGACCTTTCGCTACTACCTCGAGCGACACATCGAGGTCGACTCCGAAGACCATGGCCCTGCCGCTGAACAACTGCTCGCACGGCTGGTCGATGGCAACCCGCAACGCCAAGAAGACGTTTATGCCAGCGCTATCGCCGCCGTGGAAAGTCGCATCGCCCTGTGGGATGGCCTGCGACTGAGCATGAGCGAACCTTTGGCGGAGGTGAACGCATGACCGCCGCCGACTATCAGTCGTTCGCCGACGCCTGGGAGAGCCGCGCCACCATCCGCACCCGCCCGCGTCGCGTGCTGGAAAACGACGACAAACTGATCTATCCCCTGAGCCGCCAACCGTTGGTGCTCAGCGAAACCTTTCTGCGCGAATGCCCGCAACTGCGCGACTTTGCCCTGGTGCAGACGCTGTACAAATTCATCAACGACGTGGTGATTTTCGAAACCGAGATCGTCGACAAGACCGCCCGCAGCATCGCCAAGAATCGGTTCGCCGTGACCTTCCCGTTTGCCTGTCGCTACGACGCCATGACCGTGGTAGTGGATGAGGATTACCACGCGCTGGTGGCCATGGATTTCATGCAGCAGACCGTGGCCATGACCGGCATTACGCCCATCGATCTACCCGACGAAATCGAGCTGAGCCGTGCAATCCCGGCGGCCGTGGACCTCGCACCAGCGCATCTGCGCAGCGCCGTGGAATTGATCTGCGTGGCCATCGCCGAGAACACCGTGACCGGCGATGTCGCGGCGTTCGCCAAGGACGACACGGTCAAGCATTCGATCAAAGGGTTGATGGCCGACCACTTGCTCGACGAAGGCCGGCATTCCGGTTTCTGGTCGCGGATGGTGCGCATTTACTGGCACACCGCGAGCGAAGACGACCGCCAGTGCATCGCGCAAATCCTGCCGGTGTTCATCGGCCATTACCTGACGAACGACATCCAGAAGTCCTTCGACTTCCACCTGATCGACGCCTTGCAGATCAGCGATGCGACGCGCCAAGTCCTCAAGAGCGAAGTGTCGGGGCTGGCCTTTCCGATCAACCGCCATCACCCCCTGGTGGCCAACATCGTGCGGTTCTTCCGCAGCAGCTCGCTGCTCGATTCTCCGTGCGTGCAAAGCGCCTTGAGCGACTACCTGATCTGACGAGGAGCACATCATGAGACGTCTCGACATTCTGCTCATTGGACAAAGCCAGGCCCTGACCGATCTTGGGCTGGAACTGGAGCAACACGGTCATGCACTGACGCGGGTAACGGCGCTCGATGATCAAGTGCCGAGTCACTCGGATCTTGTGATCGATGATGCCAGCTTGCCGGTCGAGAGGCTCGGTGATGCGACGCGACTGACCCTGCAACTGGGTATCGGGCTGCCGGGCGCTTGCGGCCTACCGTCATTGGACTTGCTGTGCCTGCACAATTCGACGCTGCATGCCCGCGTGCCAATCGCCGAGGAACTGTCAGGCAACGGTCAGGCACTGCGTCTGCGCGCGGTGGCAGAAATAGTGGACCAGATGGCCCTGCTGGTCAGTCGCTACTCCCGGGATGCCGAGTATTTTCTGCTCGCCGAACCAGTGGCCCCCGTTCACTTCGAAAAGGTCGAAAACCTGCTGTTTCTCGATTGCCTGGCGTTCGTCCATCAGCGCAATACAACCGCAGAACCCCGGCTGCTGGAACTGGCCCGGGTGCCAATGATCGAGCGACTGGAACAGCGTTTCATTGAGTGTGCCAAACGACCGGCGTTGAGCGTGGCAGGCAGCACACTCGACTATCGCCAATTGCATGCCCTGAGCCGCGCTGTTCAGCAGCGTTTGCAGCCCCTGCTCGATCAACATGAGGGGCCGTGGGTGGTGGGCATCTGCCTGCCAAAATGCACTGCTTTGTACGCGGGGATTCTGGCGATTCTGGGCAGCGGTGCGGTGTACCTGCCGCTGGAACCGAACCATCCGTTGCAACGTCAGCAGTACATCCTGTCGAACGCCGGCGCGGTGTTACTGCTGCACGACGGGGAGCATCCACTCGCGGCAGAAATGCCAGGCCTGGATATCACCGTCATCGACTGCGATGAGGTGAATCTCGATCTCCCCCTGATGCACCACCGCGCCGATCTCGACGCGCCATGCATGGCGCTCTACACCTCGGGCACCACCGGCCATCCCAAAGGCGTGCTGCTCAGCCAGGCCAACCTCGCCCACTTCACGGCGTGGTACGCCGACTATGTGCAACTGACCGAACAGAGTCGCGTGCTGCAATTTTCCTCGTTGAGTTTCGACTCGTCGCTGATCGATATTTTCCCGACCTTGCTGCAAGGCGCCGAGTTGATCGTACCCAGCGACGATCAGCGACGCGATCCGCTGCAACTGGTGGAGCTGATTCGTCATCAACGCCTGAGCCACGCCTTTCTACCGCCAGCACTGTTGAGCATTCTGCCGCTGGAGCAACTGATCAATCTCGATCACATCATGACCGGCGGCGATGTCTGCGAGCCTTGGGTCATCGAGCAACTGACCCGTCAGGGCAAGCTCTACAACCTTTATGGCCCCACCGAAGCCACGGTGCTGATTACCGCGCGACGACTGCAGGCCGGCGATCACAATCGGACCCTGGGCGACCCGATCGCCAACAGTCAGGTGCTGATTCTCGATGAGGATTTGCAACCGGTGGTCGAGCAGACCGTCGGCGAGCTGCACATCGTCGGTCCGGGCGTGTGTCTGGGTTATCTGAACAACCCGCAACAAACCGCCGAACGCTACCTGAACCTGACCCTGCCCGATGGCCAGTGCCTGCGCGCCTATCGCACCGGCGACATGGCGAAGTGGACCGCTTCCGGTATCGAGCTGTGCGGGCGGCGCGACAATCAGGTGAAGATTCGCGGCTTTCGGGTCGAGCCGGAAGAGATCGAACGCTGCCTGCGCGACAGCCAGTTGTATCGGCAGGTGGCGGTGGTGATCGATAGCCAGCGTCGGATACTGGCCTTCCTCGCCCAGCCTCGCGAACCCCGGCCCGGTGCCGCTCGCGAAGCGCTCAAAGCCCACGCCAGGCAATTGCTGCCCGACTACATGCAGCCCGTAGCGTGGACCGAACTGGCGAGCATGCCATACGCCAGCAACGGCAAGGTCGATCGCAAGGCGCTGCTGGAATTGCCGGTCAGCGTCAGCGAAAACACTCTGCGACGCCTGCCCGCCAACGCCGATGAAGCCCTGCTGCTGGAGATCTGGGCCGAGCTGCTGGAGTTGCCCGCCAACGATATTTCCACCGACGAAAGTTTTTTCAATCTGGGCGGGCACTCGATTCTGCTGTCACAGATGCTGCTGCGCTTGCGCGAAGAATTCGGCCGCAGCATTTCGATCAACCGCTTCATCGAACTGCCCACCATCACCAAACTGGCGACACTGGTGCGTGGCTCCGGCAGTGATGAGGTGTTGAGTGAACAAGCCGTGGCCGATGCCTCGCGCGAACTTCAGGTGCAGCCATTGCCAATCAGCCGCATGGGTGATGTGCACAAGGTGATCGTCACGGGCGCCAACAGCTTTGTCGGCGTCCACATCGTCGAAGCGCTGTTGGCGTGGGGCGCCAGCGAAATCGCCTGCCTGGTCCGCGACGGCAACGGGCAATCGGCGACCGAGCGCTTCGCCCAGGCACTGCGTGAGAACCGCCTGGAGCATCTGGATTTGAGTCGGGTGCGGGTTTACGCGGCGGACATTACGCGCCCGGAATTGGGGCTGGCCGCCGAGGTCTACGAACGCCTTGATCGGGAATTCGGCGCTCTGGTGCACAACGCGGCCAACGTCAATCACGTACTCGATTACGAGTCGCTGGCGCGCGACAACGTCGAACCGATTTTCGAGTGCCTGCGGTTGTGCGAAGGGCGCAGCAAAAAGATCTTCAACTTCGTCTCGACACTCTCGGCCTCCAGCACGATTTCCGCCGATGGCCGGGTGCTTGAACTGCCCGCCGCGCAAACCCCGCCGATCTACATCAAGAACGGCTACAACCTGTCCAAGTGGGTGGGCGAGCGAATCCTCGAACGCGCCCGTGAGCGTGGCGTGCAGGTCAATCTCTTCCGGCCCGGGAACATCAGCTTCAACAGCCTCACGGGCGTGTGCCAACCGCACAAGAACCGTTTGATGCTGATGCTCAAGGGTTCGATCCAGCTCGGCCAGGTGCCGGAGTTCGCGCTGAACTTCGACTTGATGCCGGTGGATTTCCTCTCCCGTTTCATCGCCTTCCATGCCAGCCGCTATCAGCCGGAAAAAGCGGTGTTCAACCTGCACAACCCCGAGCCCCTGAGCTGGGATCGCTATGTGGCGTCCTTTCGTGAAGCCGGTCGGGAGTTTTCCCTGGTCAGCGTCGCCGACTGGCAACAACAACTGGGGCGGGTCGACAGCGACAACGCGTTGTTCGGCGTGCTGGGTTTCTACCTCAACGGATTCGAGGAAGACATCGGCGACATCTCGATGATCGGCCATGACAACGCCCAGGCCGGTGTACGGCAGATGGGCGCGCGCTACCCGGAAAAATCCCCGGCGCTACTGCGTCGCGGCTGCGACTACCTCAAAGAAATCAATTTCATCTGATTCATCCCAACCAAGAACGGAGCAAAACCATGAGCACACTGCAACCCGATACCCTGATCAAAAACCCGCAAGGCTGCCACGTTGTGTCCTCTGTGGAAGTCCCGGCGGATGCCAAGCAGGTCTGGGCGGTGGTCGGCAACTTTGCCGGCTTCGACCGATTCATTCCGGCGCTGTCGCACATTGAGATGACCGGTGAAGGCGTGTCATCCCTGCGCAAGAAGTTCTTCAAGGACGGCAATCTGGTGGTCGAGCAGCTCAACTCCCGCGACGACCAGGCCCTGAGCATGACCTGGACCACGATCTACAACACGCTGGGCGTGGCTCATTTGTGGGCGGCGATGCAGGTAAAACCGCTGGGTGCAGGCAAGTCTGAGGCGACCTGGACCATCATCGCCGAACCGGCGCAGGGTGGCACCGAAGCTTTGCCGGGCTTCAAGGAGTTCGTGCAGGGGTTTGCCGATGATGCGATGAATAATGTGTTGAAGCTGTTTGTGTAAGGCTTTCGTTTAGCGGTGGCAGGTACACCGCGTTATCGGTCTTCGCGAGCAAGCCCGCTCCCACATTCGATCTTCGTCGGACACAAATACTGCAGTCACTGAAGACCAAGTGTGGGAGCGGGCTTGCTCGCGAAGAACGATAACGCGGTGCAACTGATGTAAAGAGCAGCAGCAGTTGCAAATTCCCCACCCCTTGATAACAATGCGACCAATTATCATTTGTGACGTCCGAGCAGTCGCGTTCATGTCCTCACCTGAGTTCGCAGTACAGGCGCTTTACAGCTGCCATCGCGGTTGGCGCAGTGCGAAGGCCTCACGCACAAACAGATTGCCCATCGGATGGGGTTGTCCCTGCGCTCGGTGGAGCGTTATGTGGCCGATGCGCTTTTCCACTGCTACACGCTGCGGTTTCAAGCGTGAAGCCGGTGGATAACCTGTCGCTGAACCGACATGGCGAGCCGCAACAACAAGTGGTCAAACAAGCCATCCATTGGCTGCTGCGCCTGCGCAATAACGCCTCCAATTCCAAGCTGCGTCAGCAATGCGACGTCTGGCGTGCTGCGCACCATGAGCATGAGCTGGCCTGGCAGCGGGTGCAGTCGTTGCACTCGGAACTGAGCAGCAACCTGCGAGGGGTGCCAGGCGCACAGGCAGCGTTCAACACCCTGGAAAACAGCGCTCAGGAATTGGGGCGACGCCAGGCATTGAAGCTGCTTTCAGGGGCATTACTGATGGGCTCGGTCGCGTGGCTGGGCAAGGATGCCGTCGGCTGGCAACAATGGAGCGCCGACTTCGCCACCGCCACCGGCGAGCGCCGTGCCTTCCAGCTGCCGGATGGCACTCGGCTGGAGCTCAATACCGACAGTGCGGTGGATCTGGATTACACACCACAACAGCGCCTGATCAAACTGACCCGCGGCGAGATCATCATCACCTGCGGCGGTGCCGATGAAGGCGCTGCATTCGACCGCCCCTTACGCATTCAAAGCCGCCACGGCGTGTACGAAGGCTTAGGCGCGCGCTTCATCCTGCGTCAGGACGCCGACTGCACCCGGCTCAGCGTCACCAATGGCCAAGTGGTGATCCATTCGCCTCTGGATGCCGATGACCAGCCGGCTCGCGCGGAGGCCGGGCACAGTTACCTGATCGACCACCATCAAGCGAAGTTGGTGCCGCCTCCGGATATGGATGTCGGTGCCTGGGCAGATGGACTGATCGTGACCCGCAACATGCGGCTGGGGGATTTCCTCAAGGAAGTCGGACGCTATCGCCACGGTTATCTGACGTGCGCGGCCGACATTGCCGACTTGCGATTGTCGGGGGTTTTCCGCCTGGAGGACACCGACAAGCTGCTGGCCATCCTGCCGCAAACCTTGCCGGTGCAACTGCGCTATCGCACGCGCTGGTGGGTGACACTGGAACGGCAGGTCTGACAACTTTTTCTGGCGGGTTTTCCGAGCAAGTCCGGCTTAGTCAGTAAGCACTTCAGCTCAGCCTCAGCGACTACACACGGAAACCTGCGATGACTGCCCGCTCCATCTGTAAAAACCCTCGCCATTTCGCGGCGAAATCGGCCGTCCTGCACCATGCCGTTCGTGCCGCAGCTCGCCCGGCGGCCTCACGCCTTCATCGTCGATAACATGCTGCAGACGGAATTTTTCACCGATGCAGCCACGGTGAGCTACCAGTTCTGATTGCTCATCTCGCGCGCATAAAAAAGCCAGGCCCTGAATCCTGGACCTGGCTTTTTTACATCTGCAGCTTTTTGGGAGCCTTGGAACGACAAAACCCCTGTCTGCGCAAGCAGACAGGGGTTTCGGAATTCAATCTTGACGATGACCTACTCTCACATGGGGAAACCCCACACTACCATCGGCGATGCATCGTTTCACTTCTGAGTTCGGGATGGGATCAGGTGGTTCCAATGCTCTATGGTCGTCAAGAAATTCTGTGACCGGCCCATTAAAGTTCTAACGTGCCAGCGAAAATTGGTGACTTCTACTAAAACAAAACCCCTACCTGCATACGCAGATAGGGGTTTCGGAATTTAATCTTGACGATGACCTACTCTCACATGGGGAAACCCCACACTACCATCGGCGATGCATCGTTTCACTTCTGAGTTCGGGA
>NZ_FYED01000004.1 GCF_900187565.1 Pseudomonas sp. Irchel 3A7
CTGGAGCACGATCTACATCACAGGCAAAAAGCCTAAGGAGCTGCACGGCTTCCAAGTCCCTCCCTCGATGATCAGTCGAGAACTATCGCTCCTGATGGAGCGATAGTCGAGATACAAGGAGCTGCCGAAGGCTGCGATCTTTTGATCCTGCTCTTCGGCGCTTTCCCCCGGATTTTCGGGGGGAGGGCGGTAAGTGATTGTTATGTCGGCAAAAAACTTTAAATTTTTTGAAAAATAAGTTTGACAGCCTTTCGATACGCCCTTAAGATTCGCCCCGTCCTCAGCGATGACATCAACGATGAGGGGCTATAGCTCAGCTGGGAGAGCGCTTGCATGGCATGCAAGAGGTCGACGGTTCGATCCCGTCTAGCTCCACCAATTTACACTTCAAGGCCTGGCCACACCGGCCTTGAAGCGATCAACACTCAGCGTTGATCAGTTGTATAGAAGGGTTTGCGTCCCCTTCGTCTAGTGGCCTAGGACACCGCCCTTTCACGGCGGTAACAGGGGTTCGAGTCCCCTAGGGGACGCCAGTTTTACAGAAGCGATGTTGCAAGATGTTGCTCCGCCGCGAGGCGAAAAATCCGGGGCTATAGCTCAGCTGGGAGAGCGCCTGCATGGCATGCAGGAGGTCAGCGGTTCGATCCCGCTTAGCTCCACCAATTTTACAGTTCAAGGTCTGGCCACACCGGCCTTGAATCGATCAGCACTCAGCACTGATCAGTTGTATAGAAGGGTTTGTGTCCCCTTCGTCTAGTGGCCTAGGACACCGCCCTTTCACGGCGGTAACAGGGGTTCGAGTCCCCTAGGGGACGCCACGATTACCCGCTCTGCGGGATTTTATAAGGGTCATTCAATTATTGAATGGCCCTTTTGTTTGTCTGGCGTTTGGCCAAATCCCCCATTTCTTTCAAACTGTTCTTCAGACCAGCGGTCACATCCACGACTTGCAGAAAATTATTATGAGAATAATATTCTAGTCGTAATATTCGGAGGCAACGATGAACGATAAAAAAGCTCAAACCCGCGAACGCATTCTCAAGGCCGCCAGCGCAGCGCTGATTCAGCGTGGCCCGGCCGAACCGAGCGTGGGCGAAGTGATGGGCGCGGCCGGCCTGACTGTCGGCGGCTTCTATGCGCACTTCGAAAGCAAGGACGCGATGATGCTGGAGGCGTTCAAGCAGTTGCTGGGTCGCCGTCGTGACTTGATTGCCGACATGGATGCCGAGTTGACCGGTGAAGAGCGTCGCGCCTTGGTCGCTGCGTTCTATCTGTCACGCAAACACCGTGATTCCAGCGAGTCTGCGTGCCCGATCCCGGCCTCGATCGGCGAGCTCGGACGTCTGCCTGAGACGTTCCGGATCGCGCTGAATGAGCATTTGGAGTTGATGGTCGCGCAGTTGGCGGCCAGTCCTGAAGATATCGACAAAGCTTTGGCCGACATGGCCTTGATGGTGGGCGGTCTGGCGCTTGCACGGGCGCTGGGTCCTGGTGATTTATCCGATCGATTGCTTCGCGCCGCCAAGTCTGCGGTGCGTTGACCTGAAGGCAAAGCCTTGGGAGACAGCGATGAGCACGTTGAAGTGGGTTCGTGGCGTTAATGGCACCTTGGGTTGGTTTGCTCCAAAACTGGTCGCAAGCAAAATGCGATTGGCGTTCATGACGCCGCGAGATTTTCCACCGCGTGATTGGGAATTGCCGTTGCTGGCAAAGTCCGAGCGGATCACTTTGCGTTTCGGTCTCTCGGCGTTGCGTTGGGGGCAGGGGCCGGCGGTGTTGCTGATGCACGGCTGGGAAGGTCGGCCGACGCAGTTTGCCAGCCTTATCACCGCGCTCGTCGATGCCGGTTACACCGTGGTTGCCCTCGATGGTCCGGCACACGGTCGTTCTCCGGGCACCGAGGCGAATGTCGTGTTGTTTGCCCGTGCCATGCTCGAAGCCGCCGCCGAATTACCGCCACTGCAGGCTGTCATCGGTCATTCCATGGGCGGCGCCAGTGCCATGCTTGCCGTGCAACTGGGCTTGCGGACTGAAACGCTGGTCAGCATCGCCGCGCCGGCGCGGATCCTCGGTGTACTCCGTGGTTTTGCCCGCTATGTGCGATTGCCACCGAAAGCCCGTTCGGCATTCATTCGCCAAGTCGAGAAGGACGTTGGCATGCGTGCTGCCACGCTGGATGTCGCGCACTATCAACTGGACATGCCTGGTCTGATTGTCCATGCCGAGGACGACAATTTCGTCCCGGTCAAGGAATCGCAATTGATCCACGAAGCCTGGTTCGACAGCCGCCTGTTGCGCCTGGAGGAGGGTGGTCATCAGCGGGTCCTTGCTGATCCGCGGGTCATTGATGGTGTGTTATCACTGCTGGCCGGTCGTAGCCTGCAATCGCGCCAATCGGCCTGAGCATCCGTTACACTGCCCCGGTCGAAATCATCTGACCGGGAGTGGGGCATGGGCTGGGATCGGGCAACGCCATTTATTATTGATCTGCAGGTGGGCGCCGAGGATATCGACGGCCTGGGGCACGCCAACAACGCGGTGTATGTGACCTGGCTCGAACGCTGTGCCTGGCGCCACTCCCAACGCCTTGGCCTGGATCTGGTCGAATACCGTCGACTGGACCGGGCGATGGCGGTGGTGCGGCATGAGATCGATTACCTGGCGGCCGCCTATGAAGGCGACGAACTGCAATTGGCGACGTGGATCGTCGATTGGGACCAGCGCCTGAAAATGACCCGCCATTTCCAGTTGAAGCGCCCCAGCGACAATTCGACGTTGCTGCGCGCGCAAACCACCTTCGTCTGCATCGAACTGTCCACGGGCAAGCCCAAGCGCATGCCGGCGGAGTTCATTGAGGGCTATGGTCCGGCGTTGCAGATAATGTACACCGCCAAAATCTGAAATGTGGGAGCGGGCTTGCTCGCGAAGACGACGGCACATTCAATATTGATGCCGACTGATACGCCGCTTTCGCGAGCAGGCTCGCTCCCACAGTTGATTGGGGTGATCGGGACTTTTTGTGCTCGGCACTGCTCCCACGGGGTGATCTGCGATGTTCTGCAGATTCCCTCCGAAACCAGTAAACTGCCGCACGTTTTTCGTTGAGTGTGTTTTTCATGCAAATTGCTTTGGCGCCCATGGAGGGGTTGGTCGACAACATCCTGCGCGACGTACTGACCCGTGTGGGCGGTATCGATTGGTGCGTGACCGAATTTATCCGGATCAACGATCAACTGCTGACGCCGGCCTATTTCCACAAATTCGGCCCTGAACTGCTGACCGGAGCCCGAACCGCGTCCGGCGTGCCGCTGCGCGTGCAATTGTTGGGTTCAGACCCGGTTTGCCTGGCGGAAAACGCCGCGCTGGCCTGTGAGCTGGGCTCGAAAGTGATCGACCTGAACTTCGGCTGCCCGGCCAAGACCGTGAACAAATCCCGTGGTGGCGCGGTGCTGCTCAAGGAGCCTGAGCTGCTGAACCGGATCGTCGAACATGTCCGGCGCGCCGTTCCGGCGCACATTCCGGTGACGGCCAAGATGCGTCTGGGCTTCGACAGCCCGGACGGTTCGCTGGTGTGTGCCACCGCCCTGGCCGAAGGGGGCGCGGAGCACATTGTGGTTCACGCGCGGACCAAGACCGACGGCTACAAGCCTCCGGCGCACTGGGAATGGATTCCGCGGGTACAGGACGTGGTCAAGGTGCCGGTGTTTGCCAACGGCGATATCTGGAGCGTTGAAGACTGGCGCCGTTGCCGCGAGATCAGCGGCGTGGAAGACATCATGCTGGGCCGCGGTCTGGTTTCGCGTCCGGATCTGGCCCGGCAAATCGCCGCGGCGCGTGCCGGCGAGGAGGTTGTCGAGATGACCTGGGCCGAACTGCTGCCGCTGCTTCAGGACTTCTGGCTGCAAGCCAAGGCACAGATGACGCCACGTCAATCGCCGGGACGATTGAAGCAGTGGCTGGCGATGCTGACGCGCAATTACCCCGAAGCGGTTGAGCTGTTCACTGTCTTGCGGCGCGAGACCGAGCTGGATCAGGTTTCGCGTTTGCTGGGGCTGCCGATGGCTGAAGCAGCCTGAACCCATTGTTAAAAAAAACCGAAAAAAACTCTTGAAATGCAATCAGCGGTCCCTATCTAAGGGTTACGCGATGCCGAATTCGGGTCGCGGAGACAAAAAACCTTGCTGATTGTTTTCAGGAGATTTGAATCATGAGTACTGCATTTTCCCTGGCGCCTCTGTTCCGTTCCTCGGTAGGCTTCGACCGTTTCAACGACCTGTTCGAAACCGCCCTGCGCAACGAGCCAGGCAGCACCTATCCACCCTATAACGTCGAAAAGCACGGTGACGACCAATACCGCATCGTCGTGGCGGCAGCCGGTTTCCAGGAAGACGACCTGGAGCTGCAAGTGGAAAAGGGTGTGCTGACCATCAGTGGCGGCAAACGTGATGCCAACGAAGGCGTGACCTTCCTGCATCAAGGCATCGCTCAGCGTGCCTTCAAACTGTCCTTCCGCCTGGCGGATCACATCGAAATCAAGGCCGCCGGCCTCAGCAACGGGCTGTTGAGCATCGATCTGCTGCGGGTTGTTCCGGAAGAGGCGAAAGCCAAACGCATCCCGATCAACGGGACGCAAAAGCCGGCTCTGCAACACTAAGCCGAAGTAATGAAAAGGGCGCCGTTGGCGCCCTTTTTTGTACCTGCGTTTTAACGCTGCCGGCTGACTGTCGCCGCTTCCACGACACGCGGATGCCGGGACGAAAACAGTAAGCCACCGGCGATTTGCCAGATCACGGCAAAGGCACCCACCAGAAACACGATGTCGCCGAAGGTGCGGACCCAGCGCAGGGTTTGCAGCAGGTCCTGCTGCATGAACGCTTCGCTGCGGGCGTACCACAAGCCCTGGCTGGCGCTCGCGTAGAACTGCAGGATGCCGATGGGCAGGAGGCTGGTGACGATCATCAGCATCAGGCCGCCGTTGAGCCACCAGAACCCGGTGTTCATCAGTCGATCGTTGAACTGCAGGTTCGGTCGCAGGTAACGCAGGATCAGCAGGCTGAAGCCCAGCGCCAGCGAGCCGTAAACCCCGAACAAGGCCGCGTGTGCATGCATGGGCGTGGTATTCAGGCCCTGGATGTAAAACAGCGCAATCGGCGGGTTGATCAGGAAGCCGAACACGCCGGCACCCAGCATGTTCCAGAACGCCGTGGCGATGAAGAATTGCAGCGGCCAACGAATCTGCGCCATCCAGGTTGCGCGTTCTTTCAGGCGCCAGTTTTCCCAGGCTTCGTGCCCCAGCAAAATCAGCGGGACCACTTCCAGCGCGCTGAAGGTTGCGCCCACGGCCATCACCGGCGTGGTAGTGCCGGCGAAGTAGATGTGGTGAAACGTGCCGGGAACGCCGCCGAGCATGAACAGCGAGGCCGAGCCGAGGGTGGCGGTGGTGGCCAGGCGCTTGGATACCAGGCCCATGCTGGTAAAGATGAAGGCCAGGGCGGTGGTGGCAAAGACTTCAAAGAAACCTTCGACCCACAGATGCACGACCCACCAGCGCCAGTATTCCATGACCGACAGGTTGGTGCGCTCGCCGTAGAACAACCCCGCGCCATAGAACAGGCCGATGGCCACCACCGACGCCGCGAGCAGCGCCAGCAGGTTTTTATCACCGGGCTGACGCAGGGCAGGAACCATGGCGCGCAACATCAGCACCAGCCAGAACACGATCCCGGCAAACTTGGCGATTTGCCACAGACGGCCCAGGTCTACGTATTCGTAACCCTGATGCCCCAGCCAGAAGCTCCAGTCCTGTGGCATCAATTGCGCGATGGCGAGGAAGTTGCCTGCATATGACCCCACAACCACCAGTACCAGCGCCCAGAACAGCACATCGACGCCGAGCTTCTGCCATTTCGGGTCTTTGCCGCCGTTGATGAACGGCGCCAGAAACAGGCCGGCCGCGAGGAAGCCGGTGGCGATCCAGAACATGGCGCTCTGCAAATGCCAGGTCCGGGTCAGCGAGTAGGGGAACCACTTCGACAGCGGCAGCCCGTAGAAATCCTGGCCCTCGACCGTGTAATGCGCCGTCACCCCGCCCATCAATACCTGGAAGCCGAATAGCCCACCGACCAGCAACAAGTACTTGCCCAGGGCCTTTTGCGAAGGTGTGAGTTTGATCAGGCTCAATGGATCCTTGGCCGGGACCTTGGGCTCGCCTTCTTCGTGGTTGCGCAAGAATGCCCAGCCCCAGACCAGGAAACCGATACCCGCCAGCAACACGACGATGCTGACAATCGACCAGACGATGTTTTCGGCGGTCGGGTGGTTATCGATCAAGGGTTCGTGGGGCCAGTTGTTGGTAAAGGTCGCGTCCTGGCCGTCGCGTTCGGTAGCGGCGGCCCAGGCGGTCCAGAAGAAAAAGTACGTCAACTGCTGGCGTCGCGCGGCGTCGGGCAAGGTGTTTTCTTTCATGGCGAAACTTTCGCGGCTGCCGTGCAGCGAAGCGTCGTTGCCGAACAGCGCATGGTAATACGCAGCGGTTTGCGCGATGGCTTGCACGCGGCGCTCGCTGAGCACCAGGGTGCCGTTCACCAGCCGGTTGCCGCGGTACTCGCGTTTGAGTTGATGACGCAACAGAGCCTGCTGATCGTCGTCGATGGCCTGGTAAGCCTTGCCGTAAGTCTGCTGCGCCGCCAGGTCCAGCCAGGCGAGCAACTCGCGGTGCAGCCAGTCGGCGGTCCAGTCCGGCGCCTGATAGGCGCCATGACCCCAGATCGAGCCCAGCTGCATGCCGCCAATGCCCTGCCAGGCGGTCTGGCCGTCGAGGATGTCGGAGGCTCGGAACAGGGTCTTGCCTTCGACGTTTTGCACCTGCTCGGGAATGGGCGGTGCCTGCCGATAGATCTCGCGGCCGAACCATCCGAGCAGGCAGAAGCTTACGCCGAGGACGCCAATCAGCGACCACCATAATTTGCGGTATTCACCCATGGAATCACCTCAATGTTCCAAAAAAAACGCCCGCATAACGGGTATGCGGGCGCAGAAAACCCGGCCCTGTGATCGGGAAGAGTGGCCGGGGTATTGCACGGGAGAATGATCGGCTGCCGCGATCATTCATCGGCGGGGCGAGACGTTTGTCTGCCGACCGAATGCGTGGTCTCAATGTAAGTCGCACCCGGTACGACGTCACTCGTACACAGGGTCAGTGGGGTCATGTGTGGGTTTAAGCGATTCATACACAGGTATGAAAGCGGGCTTGTCCGAGGATTACGGCTCGCCTGCGAACTTTCTTTGTAAGCACCAGAAGCCAATGTGGGAGCGAGCCTGCTCGCGAAGACAGAGTGTCAGTCGACATCAATATTGACTGACACACCGCCTTCGCGAGCAGGCTCGCTCCCACAGTAGGCTCGCTCCCACAGTAGGCTCGCTCCCACATTTGATCGGTTTTACCCCAGCAGTGTCTGAAACTCTTCCACCGGCAACGGCAAGCTGTGCAGATACCCCTGGTAAAAGTGACAACCCAGCCCCTGCAGGAAATCGAGCTGGTCTTGTGTCTCCACGCCTTCGGCAATCACTTTCAGTTCCAGGCTGCGGGCCATGGCGACGATGGCGCGGATGATTTCGGCGTCGTTGGGGTCGGTGGTGGCGTCGCGAATGAACGACTGGTCGATTTTCAGGGTGTCGACCGGCAGGCGCTTGAGGTAGGTCAATGAGGAATAGCCGGTGCCGAAATCGTCCATGGCAAAGCTCACACCGAGTTTTTTCAGGCGCAGCATTTTGCTGATGGTGTCTTCCAGGTTCTGGATGACGATGCCTTCGGTGATTTCCAGTTTCAGCAGGGAGCAGGGCAGGCCGTAGTGGGCAAGGCTCTCTTCGATGCGCTCGACGAAGTCATTCTGGCGGAATTGCCGTGGGCTGATGTTCACGCACAGGCTGAAATCCTGCGGGTCCACCAGTCCGTTGACGATCAGATGCCTGAAGGCCTGGCAGGCCTCGTCGATGATCCAGGTACCCACTTCCAGGATCAGGCCGCTGTCCTCCAGTACCTTGATGAACTCGGCGGGCGATTGCGCGCCGAGTTCCGGATGGGTCCAGCGCACCAGCGCTTCGGCACCGACGATGCGATTATCCCGGGCGTCGAGTTGGGGTTGGTAGTGCACGCGGAACTCACCCCGGGACAGCGCCAGGCGTAGATCTGTCTCCATGCGCAGGCGCTCGCTCGCGGCCTTCTGCATGGTGTTGTGATACATCTGCGCGGTATTGCGCCCCGAATCCTTGGCGCGATACAGGGCGATATCGGCGCGTTTGAGCAGGTCGGTCGGCGTCGAGCCGTGATCGGGAATCAGCGCAATGCCGATACTCGGTGTCACCTGCAGGCGCTGGCCGTCGAGGAACATCGGCTCGGACAATAATTCGCGCAAGGTGTCGGCCAGTCCCCGCACCTGGTTGCTGACCTCGTTGCGCGAACCTTCGAGGCCGCTGAGCAGCACCACGAATTCGTCACCGCCCAGGCGCGCGACGGTGTCTTCCATGCGCACGCTGGCTTCCAGGCGCGCGGTGATGATTTTCAGCACCGTATCGCCCACCGGATGGCCGAGCGAGTCGTTGATGTGCTTGAAGTGGTCGAGGTCGAGGAACATCAGCGCGCCGCGCAGGTTGTGGCGCTTGAGCAGGGCAATCTGCTGGCTCAGGCGATCCATCAGCAGCGCGCGGTTGGGCAGGTTGGTCAGCGGGTCGTGGTAGGCGAGGTGGCGGATCTGTGCCTCGGCGTTTTTCAGCAGGCTGACGTCCCGCGCGGTCAGCAACAGGCAGGCGGTTTCATTGAGGGTGATCGGCTCCACCGAGACTTCGACAGTCAACAACTCGCCGCGCTTGTTGCGCCCGAGCATTTCCTGGTGATGGACCCGGCCCTTGATCTGCAGTTCGGCCAGCAACGCCGAACGTTGCTTCTCTTCGGCCCAGATGCCGACCTGATACACCGTGCGACCGATCACTTCGTCGGCGCGGTAGCCGGTCAGGCGGCAGAAGCCGTCGTTGACCTCCAGGTAGCGCCCGGTGTCGCGTTCGGTGATGGTGATGGCGTCGGGGCTGGAGTGGAACGCCTTGGCGAACTTCTCTTCACTGGCTTTGAGCGCCGCTTCCGAGCGTTGTTGCTGGGTAATGTCGCGCAGGGTGGTGACGATGCACGGCTGGTCGCCGACGCTGATCTGGCGGCTGGAAATCACGCAGGTCAAGGATTGCCCGTCCTTGTGCTGGACGATGATCGCCACATTGTTGAGCGCTTGTTCGCGGATCACCTGTTCGATCCGCTGCAGGCTTTTCGCCGAAGCATCCCACAGGCCGATTTCGTCGGCGCTGCGGCCGATCACGTCGGCGGCGCTCCAGCCGAACGTCTGGGTGAAGCTGGAGTTGATCTCGATGAACTGCCCGGTGTCCTGGCGGGTCACGCAGATCGGGTCCGGGCTGACCTGGAACAGCGTGGCGAACTTTTCCTCGGACGCCACCAGCCGTTGTTCGCGTTCAACCTGGTCGGTGATGTCGAGCAAGGTGCCGGCCATGCGCAGCGGCACGCCGTTGTCATCGCGGTAGAGTCGGGCACGGCTTTCCAGGTAGCGCGAGCTGCCGTCCGGCAGTTGCACGCGATAGGTCAGTTGATAGTTGCCGGCCGGGCCTTCGCGCAAGCTGCGGTAGGCGTCGCGCATGGAGCTGCGTTCTTCGCCGGGCACGCCTTCGAAAAACTCTTCGAAAGACTCATGGAAGGGTTTGGGCTCCATGCCGTGCAACTGCGCGGCGCGTGCCGAGCCATAGAGCATGCCGCTGGGGATGTGCCAGTCCCAGGTGCCCAGTTGCGCCGAATCCAGGGCCAGGTCGAGGCGTTCCTGGCTGTCTTTGAGCGCATGCTCGGCAGCTTTGCGCTCGGTGGTGTCGAGGAAGGTGCTCAGCAGATAGGGCTGACCCTCGAGTTCGACCTTTTGCGCGCTGAGGATGCCGTCGTGGATCTGGCCGTTGCTGGCGCGGAACTGCACCTCCATGCTGGTCAGTTCGCCCTTGGCCTTGGTGGCCTTGACCAGTTCCGACCGTTGCTCGGGGTGCACCCACAGGCCCAGCTCCAGGGTGGTACGGCCGATGGCGTCCTGCACCGGCCAGCCGAACAGGCTTTCGAAATACTGGTTGGCTTCGGTGATCAGGCCGTCTTCCTGACGGGTCAGCAGCACCATGTTCGGGCACAGGTGAAACAACGTGGCGAAGCGCTTTTCCGAACTGCTCAACGCCTGTTCGCGCTGGCGCTGGTGAGTGATTTCGCGGATCACGCCGATCATCCGTGGGCGACCATGCTTGTCCGGCAGCAGGCTGCCGTTGATCTCCAGCCAATGCAGGCTGCCGTCAGGCCAGCGAATGCGGTGGTGCATCGCTTGTTCCAGCGGTGCTCCGGCGATCACCGCATGGAAGGCGCGAACGGCTTTCGCCCGGTCTTCGGGGGGCAGCAAGTCGAGGTATTCCAGATCGGCCGGCAAAGGTTGCCGTGGATCAAAGCCGAACAATGCCTGTGTACCCCGAGACCAGCTGATCTGGCCGCGCTCGATATCCCAATACCACGCACCCAGACGCGCACCGTTCAGGGCGGCCAGCAATTGGGGGGCACTTTCCCAGCTCTGCTCGGAGCGTTTGGGGTCAAGTGCCTGGATACGCGGCATCGGCGGAATACGGTCAACAGATTTCGGCATTGGCAAGCCTTAGGCTGAAGTGGGCATTAGGCACAGGAATTCGCGGCTCTATAGGCGTAGCACAAGTCAGCCTTGAGTCCCTGGCAAATCGATTTGAGCATCCAGCAAGGCCATGAAAGCCCGTGCTGCATTCGACAGCGTCCGTTCTGTGTGCAGGATATAGCCTAGCTGGCGAGACAGTTGTATGCCCGGCAAAGGTATTCGCGCAACTTGATCATCAAGCATGGTGCGCGGCAGGACGCTCCAGGCCAGGCCGATCGATACCATCATCTTGATGGTTTCCAGGTAATTGGTGCTCATGGCGATGTTCGGCGTCAGGCCCTGGGCTTCGAATAGACGCTGGACGATATGGTGCGTAAAGGTGTTGCCGCCGGGGAATACCGCCGGATGGCGGGCGATGTCCGCCAGGCTGACTTTGCCGTTGTGCAGCAGCGAATGCTCCGGGGCGACGACGAAATCCAGCGGGTCGTCCCACACAGGCGTGGCCTTGACCAGCGCGTGGGGCTCCGGTGCCAGGGTGATGACCGCCAGTTCGGCGCGGCCATGCAGGATCTCTTCGTAGGCCACTTCCGAATCGAGAAACTGAATATCCAGCGCGACGTCCGGGTAGCGTCGGGTGAACTCCCTTAATAAGGGCGGCAAACGGTGCAGGCCGATGTGGTGACTGGTGGCCAGGGTCAGACGACCGGTCACCTCGCCGGTGAGGTTGGTCAGGGCGCGGCGCGTATCATCGAGAACGTTCAGGATCTGATAGGCACGGGGCAGCAGGGCGCGACCTGCCTCGGTCAGGCCGACTTCACGGCCCAGCCGATCGAACAGTCGCACCTTTAATTGCTGTTCCAGCCCGGCGATGCGTTTACTGATCGCCGGTTGAGTCAGATGCAGCCGTTCACCGGCCCCGGAGAAGCTTCCAGTCTCGGCGATGGCGATAAAGGCATTGAGATTGGCCAGGTCCATGGATGCATTCCAGTTGGTTATCCAAAGCATAAAAAATATGAATTTGAGTTATTTAATGTAACCCCATAGGATCAGCCTCACAAGCCAAAGGGTTATTGAAACTGTCAAAGCCCGGGGCATAGAAACAAGCTGATGAGGAAACCGTCTGATGGCCGGCAAAACGCTCTACGACAAGCTCTGGGATTCGCATTTGGTCAAGCAGCGCGACGATGGCTCTGCGCTGATCTACATCGACCGTCACATCATCCATGAAGTGACCTCGCCGCAAGCCTTTGAAGGCCTGCGTCTGGCCGGGCGCAAGCCGTGGCGCATCGATGCCAACATCGCGACCCCGGACCACAACGTTCCGACGACTCCGGAGCGCAAGGGCGGTATCGAAGCCATTGCCGACCAGGTCTCGCGTTTGCAGGTCCAGACCCTCGACGATAACTGCGACGAATACGGCATCGTCGAGTTCAAGATGAATGACGTCCGCCAAGGCATCGTCCACGTCATCGGCCCGGAGCAGGGCGCCACCTTGCCGGGCATGACCGTGGTCTGCGGCGACTCCCATACCTCGACCCACGGCGCGTTCGGTGCCCTGGCCCACGGTATTGGCACTTCCGAGGTCGAGCACGTGCTCGCCACCCAGTGCCTGGTCGCCAAGAAAATGAAGAACATGCTGGTGCGCGTCGAAGGCCAATTGCCATTCGGCGTGACCGCCAAGGACATCGTTCTCGCCGTGATCGGCAAGATCGGCACCGCCGGCGGTAACGGCCACGCCATCGAATTCGCCGGCAGCGCGATTCGCGACCTGTCCGTCGAAGGCCGCATGACCATCTGCAACATGTCCATCGAAGCCGGTGCGCGCGTCGGTCTGGTGGCTGCAGACGAAAAAACCGTGGCCTACGTCAAGGGCCGTCCGTTCGCTCCGAAAGGCGCTGAGTGGGACCTGGCGGTCGAAGCCTGGAAAGACCTGGTGTCCGACGCCGATGCGGTGTTCGATACCGTCGTCGAGCTCGACGCCACTCAGATCAAGCCGCAAGTCAGCTGGGGTACTTCGCCCGAGATGGTGTTGGCGGTCGATCAGAACGTGCCGGATCCTGCGAAGGAAATGGACCTGGTCAAGCGCGGTTCCATCGAGCGTGCCTTGAAATACATGGGTTTGACCGCCAATCAGGCGATCACCGACATTCAGCTGGACCGCGTGTTCATCGGCTCTTGCACCAATTCGCGGATCGAAGATTTGCGCGCTGCTGCGGTCATTGCCAAGGGCCGCAAAGTGGCTTCGACCATCAAGCAGGCCATCGTGGTGCCGGGCTCGGGTCTGGTGAAGGCGCAGGCCGAATCGGAAGGCCTGGACAAGATTTTCCTCGAAGCCGGTTTCGAATGGCGCGAGCCGGGTTGCTCGATGTGCCTGGCGATGAACCCTGACCGCTTGGAGTCGGGCGAACATTGCGCTTCGACCTCCAACCGAAACTTCGAAGGGCGTCAGGGCGCCGGTGGCCGTACCCACCTCGTCAGCCCGGCCATGGCCGCAGCCGCCGCGGTAAACGGTCGTTTCGTCGACGTCCGTGAATTGATCTAAAGGAGCGCAGCATGAAAGCTTTCACCCAGCACACTGGACTTGTCGCGCCTCTGGATCGTGCCAACGTCGACACCGACCAGATCATCCCGAAGCAATTTCTGAAGTCGATCAAGCGCACCGGGTTCGGCCCGAACCTGTTCGATGAGTGGCGCTACCTGGACGTGGGCCAGCCGTATCAGGACAACTCCAAGCGGCCGCTGAACAAGGACTTCGTCCTCAACGCCGAACGCTATCAAGGTGCCAGCGTGTTGCTGGCCCGCGAGAACTTCGGTTGCGGCTCCAGCCGCGAGCACGCGCCCTGGGCGCTGGAAGAATACGGTTTCCGCAGCATCATCGCGCCGAGCTACGCCGACATCTTCTTCAACAACAGCTTCAAGAACGGCTTGCTGCCGATCATCTTGAGCGACGCTGAAGTCGATGAGCTGTTCAAGCAGGTCGAGGCCAATCCGGGCTACCAGTTGCAGATCAATCTGCAAGCCCAGACCGTGACCCGTCCGGACGGCAAGGTGCTGAACTTCGAAATCGATGCATTCCGCAAGCACTGCCTGCTCAATGGCCTGGACGATATCGGCCTGACCTTGCAGGACGGCGATGCGATTGCGGCGTTCGAAGCCAGGCACCGGGCGAGCCAGCCTTGGTTGTTTCGCGACGCGTAAGTATGCGTAAGGCGTGATGACGCCTTCGCGAGCAGGCTCGCTCCCACATTCGAATGCATTCCACTGTGGGAGCGAGCCTGCTCGCGAAGAGGCCCGAATCAGCACCACAAGACTAAACCCTGAAAAAGGAAGTCCCCCATGACCAGCACCGCCCAGCACAGTCAGGTAGTCCAGAAGCAATTCGGTGAACAGGCCGCGGCCTACCTGAGCAGCGCTGTCCACGCTCAAGGCACCGAATTCGCACTGCTACAGGCCGAACTGGCGGGGCAGGGCGATGCCCGTGTGCTGGACCTGGGCTGCGGCGCCGGTCATGTCAGTTTTCACGTGGCTGCGTTGGTGAAAGGAGTCGTGGCCTACGACCTGTCGCAGCAGATGCTCGACGTGGTTACCGCTGCCGCGGTCGATCGTGGGCTGAGCAACGTGTCCACGGCCCTTGGCGCCGCCGAGCGCCTGCCATTCGCCGATGGCGAGTTTGATTTCGTCTTCAGCCGGTATTCGGCACACCATTGGAGCGATCTCGGCCTGGCCCTGCGGGAAGTTCGCCGGGTGCTGAAACCGGGTGGCGTAGCGGCGTTCATCGATGTGTTGTCACCGGGCAGCCCGTTGTTCGACACTTACCTGCAAAGCGTCGAAGTGCTGCGTGACACCAGTCATGTGCGCGATTATTCCGCCGGTGAGTGGTTGCGCCAGGTCAGTGAGGCAGGGTTGCACACCCGCAGCACCACGCGTCAGCGGCTGCGCCTGGAGTACAACTCCTGGGTCGAACGCATGCGTACGCCGCAGGTGATGCGCGCGGCGATCCGCGAATTGCAGCAGTCGATGGGCAACGAAGTACGCGAATATTTTGAGATTGAGGCCGATGGTTCGTTCAGTACCGATGTGCTGGTCCTGATGGCCGAACGATAAGAATTTTTCCGGGCGCGCCCCTGGGCGCACCGACTGATGACATGAGGAAAGCATGAGCAAGCAGATTCTGATTCTCCCAGGTGACGGTATTGGCCCGGAAATCATGGCCGAAGCGGTCAAGGTCCTGGAACTGGCCAACGACAAGTTCGCCCTGGGCTTCGAGTTGAGCCACGACGTGATCGGTGGCGCGGCCATCGACAAGCACGGTGTGCCGCTGGCCGACGAAACCCTCGAGCGTGCCCGTGCGGCCGATGCGGTGCTGCTGGGCGCCGTGGGCGGTCCGAAATGGGACACTATCGAGCGTGACATCCGCCCTGAGCGGGGTCTGCTGAAAATCCGTGCGCAACTGGGCCTGTTCGGCAACCTGCGTCCGGCGATCCTGTATCCGCAATTGGCCGAGGCTTCGAGCCTGAAGCCGGAAATCGTGTCCGGCCTGGACATCCTGATCGTTCGCGAACTGACCGGCGGCATCTACTTCGGCGCGCCACGCGGCACCCGTACCCTGGAAAACGGCGAACGTCAGTCCTACGACACCCTGCCGTACAGCGAAAGCGAAATCCGTCGCATCGCGCGTGTCGGTTTCGACATGGCCATGGTGCGCAACAAGAAGCTGTGTTCGGTGGACAAGGCCAACGTACTGGCATCCAGTCAGTTGTGGCGTGAAGTGGTCGAGCAAGTCGCCAAGGATTACCCTGAAGTCGAACTGAGCCACATGTACGTCGACAACGCTGCCATGCAGCTGGTGCGCGCACCGAAGCAGTTCGACGTGATCGTCACCGACAACATGTTCGGCGACATCCTGTCCGACCAGGCGTCGATGCTCACCGGTTCCATCGGCATGCTGCCGTCGGCGTCCCTGGACACCAACAACAAGGGCATGTACGAGCCTTGCCACGGTTCGGCGCCGGACATCGCCGGCCAGGGCATCGCCAACCCGTTGGCGACCATTCTGTCGGTCTCCATGATGCTGCGTTACAGCTTCAATCAGCAGGCCGCGGCCGATGCCATCGAGAAAGCCGTCAGCCTGGTGCTGGATCAGGGCTTGCGCACGGGTGACATCTGGTCGACCGGTTGCACTAAAGTCGGTACGCAGCAAATGGGTGACGCAGTAGTCGCCGCGCTGCGGAATCTGTAATCTCTCGGGCCCGCTGCCCATTTCACCCCCGAAAGCAGCGGCCCACATTTCAAGAAGGTGTAGTTGCGATGAAACGTGTAGGTCTGATCGGTTGGCGCGGTATGGTCGGTTCCGTGCTCATGCAGCGGATGCTGGAAGAGCAGGATTTCGATCTTATCGAGCCGGTGTTTTTCACCACTTCCAATGTCGGTGGCCAAGGCCCGTCCGTGGGCAAGGACATTGCCCCGCTCAAGGACGCTTACAGCATTGAAGAGCTGAAAACCCTTGACGTGATTCTGACCTGCCAGGGTGGCGACTACACCAGCGAAGTCTTCCCCAAGCTGCGCGAAGCCGGCTGGCAGGGATACTGGATCGACGCCGCTTCCAGCCTGCGCATGCAGGATGACGCGGTCATCGTGCTGGACCCGGTCAACCGCAAGGTCATCGACCAGCAGCTGGACGCGGGCACCAAGAACTACATCGGCGGCAACTGCACCGTCAGCCTGATGCTGATGGGCCTGGGCGGCCTGTTCGAAGCCGGCCTGGTGGAGTGGATGAGCGCCATGACCTATCAGGCGGCCTCCGGTGCCGGCGCGCAGAACATGCGTGAACTGATCAAGCAAATGGGCGCAACCCACGCTGCTGTCGCTGATCAACTGGCCGACCCGGCCAGCGCGATCCTCGACATCGACCGCCGTGTCGCCGAAGCCATGCGCAGCGACGCGTACCCGACCGAAAACTTCGGTGTACCGCTGGCCGGCAGCCTGATCCCGTGGATCGACAAGGAACTGCCGAACGGTCAGAGCCGCGAAGAGTGGAAGGCCCAGGCCGAGACCAACAAGATCCTCGGTCGTTTCAAGAGCCCGATCCCGGTGGATGGCATTTGCGTGCGCATCGGCGCCATGCGCTGCCACAGCCAGGCCTTGACCATCAAGCTGAACAAAGACGTACCGATCGCCGACATCGAAGGTCTGATCAGCCAGCACAACCCATGGGTCAAGCTGGTGCCGAACAACCGCGATATCAGCATGCAGGAGCTGAGCCCGACGAAAGTCACCGGCACCCTGAACGTACCGGTCGGCCGTCTGCGCAAGCTGAACATGGGTTCGCAATTCGTCGGCGCGTTCACCGTTGGCGACCAGCTGCTGTGGGGCGCGGCCGAACCGCTGCGTCGCATGCTGCGGATCCTGCTTGAGCGTTGATCGACTGAAGCAATGAAAGAACCCGCGCCTTGAAAGAGGTGCGGGTTTTTTTATGGGCGTTGGGTCATCAGTCAAACCGCCATCGCTGGCAAGCCAGCTCCCACAAGGTCGTGCGCGTTTTCAAAACTGGCGTACAACCTGTGGGAGCTGGCTTGCCAGCGATGAGGCCATCACAGTCACCGCAAACCCTTGGCAGAATTGCCTGCATGCCCACCACCCGGTAAAGTGCCGCTCCCCCCGTTTCGCCAGAGGTAAAACCATGAGCCAGTCCTTTGATATTGCCGTGATCGGCGCCACCGGTACTGTCGGCGAAACGCTCGTGCAGATTCTTGAAGAACGCGACTTCCCGGTCGGCAACCTGCACCTGCTGGCCAGCAGCGAATCCGCCGGCAGTTCAGTGCCGTTTCGCGGCAAGAACGTACGGGTGCGGGAAGTCGATGAGTTCGACTTCAGCAAGGTCCAACTGGTGTTTTTCGCCGCTGGCCCGGCGGTCACCCTGAGTTTCGCATCGCGTGCCACGGCCGCCGGTTGTTCGGTGATCGACCTGTCCGGCGCATTGCCCGCCGATCAGGCGCCGCAAGTGGTACCGGAAGCCAATGCACACGTGTTGGCCAGCCTGAAAAAACCGTTCCAGATCAGCAGCCCGAGCCCCTCGGCCACCACCCTGGCGGTGGTACTCGCACCGCTGTTGGGCTTGCTCGATTTGCAGCGCGTCAGCCTGACGGCGAGCCTTGCAGTGTCTGCCCAGGGGCGTGAAGCCGTCACCGAGCTGGCGCGGCAGACTGCCGAACTGCTCAATGTGCGTCCTCTTGAGCCGACATTCTTCGACCGGCAGATGGCCTTCAACCTGTTGGCTCAGGTCGGCAAGCCGGATGAACAAGGCCATACGCTGCTGGAAAAGCGCCTGGTGCGCGAGCTGCGCCAGGTCATGGCGCTGCCTGCATTAAAGATTTCTGTCACTTGCATTCAAGCCCCGGTGTTTTTTGGCGATAGCTTTAGCGTGACCTTGCAGTCGGCGAGTGAGATCGACCTGGCCAAAGTCAACGCCGCGCTGGAGGACGCCCCCGGTATCGAGCTGGTCGAAGCCGGCGACTACCCGACACCGGTCGGCGACGCGGTAGGGCAGGATGTGGTCTACGTTGGTCGGGTTCGCCACGGTATCGACGACCTGTCGGAACTAAATGTGTGGCTGACGTCAGATAACGTACGCAAAGGCGCGGCGCTTAATGCTGTGCAGCTGGCCGAATTGTTGATAAAAGACCTGCTGTAAAAGATACTTGGCGACAAATTTTCGAATGGTTTCGGGCGAGCGCCATGCTTGGCCGGAATGCTGAAGGCGAGTCACCCAGTGGGGCTTTCCGGGGCATGCACGAAACAATCGCGCGCGACGACCCTTCGCCGCCGCGCGCCATGCCTTACGGCAGCGGCAATCAATACCTTCTCGCTGGCCGAGGAATGTTCAAACTAAGGATGAGCTATGGTTCAAGTTCGCAAACTGGTGTTAGCAATAGCGGCCGCCTCGGCGCTGTCCTCCGGTATGGCGCATGCCCTCGGGCTCGGGGAATTGACCCTGAAGTCGACGCTGAACCAGCCGCTGGTGGCGGAAATCGAGTTGCTCGACGTCAAGGAACTCACCGCTGCCGAAGTGGTGCCGAGCCTGGCGTCACCTGAAGATTTCGCCAAGGCCGGTGTCGATCGCCAGGCGTTTCTCAACGACCTGACCTTCACCCCGGTGTTGAACGCCAGCGGCAAAAGCATCCTGCGTGTGACCTCCAGCCAGCCTCTTTCCGAACCGATGGTGAAATTCCTGGTTCAAGTGATGTGGCCCAACGGTCGTCTGTTGCGCGATTACAGCGTGCTGCTCGATCCGTCCAAATTCTCGCCGCAAACCGCTGAAGCGGCTGCGCAGCCTGTACCGACTCAAGGCACAACGCCGGTCACCGGTGCGACCCAGCCATCCCAATACACCACTTCGGCGCGCGATACCCTGTGGGAAATCGCCGCGAAGGCCCGTAACGGCGGGTCGATTCAACAAACCATGCTGGCCATCCAGGCGCTGAACCCGGATGCCTTTATCGACGGCAACATCAACCGCCTGAAAACCGGGCAGGTGCTGCGCCTGCCGGATCAGGCGCAAACTGCCAGCCTGCCGCAGTCCAAGGCCATCGCTGAAGTGGCTGCTCAAAACACTGCCTGGCGTCAGGGGCGTCGTTATGTGCCCAAGCCTGGAACCGGGCAGCAACAACTCGATGCCACCAATCGCGGCCGCGGTGAAGCCGTGTCGACGCAAGCCGGGCGGGATAATCTGAGCCTGGTTTCTGCCGAGTCCGGAAAAGCCCGCGGCAAAGGTCCAGCCGGTGATGCCAAGGCCTTGAGCAACAAGCTGGCGGTCACCCAGGAAAGCCTCGATACGACCCGTCGTGATAACGAGGAACTGAAAAGCCGCATCTCCGATCTTCAAAGTCAGATGGACAAGCTGCAACGCCTGATCGAATTGAAGAACAATCAACTGGCCAAGCTGCAGGCCGAAGGCGCCGCAGGTGGGCCGGATGCCACTCCTGCCGCGGCCGCTCCGGCGATCACCGCTGAGCTGGCGGCCAGCCCTGGGGCAGCGCCTGCCGAACCTGTGCCTGCGACACCGACTCCGGCCGCGCCTGAGACTGCAGTGGCTCCGGCCGAGCCACCAGCCGAGGCTGCATCGCCAGCCTCCGACGAGCAGAAATTCAACGAATTGCTGACCAATCCATGGCTGTTGGGTCTGGCCGGTGGCGGGGCAGTGGTGGTGTTGCTGTTGCTGCTGTTGCTGGCACGTCGCCGCAAAGCCCAGCAGGAAGCCGAGAAACATCTGCGCATGGCCCGCGCCTTGGCCGAAGATCAGCCGTTTTCCGCCGATCTCGATCTGCCGGAAAGCAGCTTCGACGGGCTGGAAGTACCACCGCCAAGCGTGAAGCGCGCTACCGTGCCGCCACCTGCGCCAGCTCCGGCGTCGGTGATTGCTCCGGTCGTGGTGACGCCGCCGATCGCCGCACCACTGGTGGCGCCGGCCGCCGAGCGTTCCGACGATGTGTTGGGCCAGGCTCAGTCGCACATTGCCGCCGGACGTCTGAATCAGGCTGCCGCGTTGCTGGAAGAGGGCGTCAAGCAAGCGCCGCAGCGCAGTGATTTGCGCCTGAAGCTGATGGAGGTCTACGGCTTGCAGGGCGACCGCGACGCATTCGTGGTTCAGGAGCGTCAACTGGTGGCCAATGGCGACAATTTCGCCCAGGTCGAAAAACTGAAAAGCCGTTTCCCGGCCATGGCGCTGGTGGCCGCCGGTGGAATTGCTGCTGCCGCCGCCGCTGCCGAACTGGACGCGCAATACGTCAAGGACCTGCTGCTGGACGAGCCGCAAGCTCCCGCAGAGGTGCGGGCCGAAGACGATTTAGACAGTGCTTTCGATCTGAGCCTGGATGATCTGGACAGCGTTACGCCAGCAGCCGTTGCGCCAGCAGCGCAACCGGAACCTGAGCCCGAGCCGCAAGCCCCGGCCTCAATTCCGACCGATGACGATTTCGACAGTGCTTTCGATCTGAGTCTCGACGATCTGGACAGCATTACGCCGGTAGCCGTTGCGCCAGCAGCGCAACCGGAACCTGAGCCCGAACCGCAAGCCCTGGCCTCAATTCCGACCGATGACGATTTCGACAGTGCTTTCGATCTGAGTCTCGACGATCTGGACAACATTACGCCGGTAGCCGTTGCACCGGCCCCGCAGCCTTTGCCTGAACCGGAAGTTGCTGCAACCCTGGACGAGCTGGAAGACTTCCCGCAGGACGACGACCTGAGCTTTGAGTCGGTGCTGCAGCAGCAGACTGAAATCAAGGAAAACCTCGACGACCTGTCGGCCTTCGATCTGGACATGGATCTCGGTGGCGAGCCTTCGCCGGCGACCCTGGCCGAAGACGAGTTCCTGCTGAGCCTGGACGACGACGTCAAGGACCTGCCTGTCGCCGAAGCGCCGACGGCTGCGCATGTAACGCTGGACGATCTGGAGCTGCCGGCCGATTTCGATCTGTCCCTGGCTGACGAGATGGATGCTCCTGACGCGCCGGATGCATTCGCCGCTGAGCTGGATGACGTCAATGCGGAGCTTGATCGCTTGTCCCAGAGCCTCAGCGAGCCAACTTTCACCGTGGACGACGCCCTGGCGACCGTGGACGACGAGCCGGAATTCGATTTCCTGTCCGGCACCGACGAAGTCGCCACCAAGCTCGATCTGGCTCAGGCCTACATCGACATGGGTGACAACGACGGCGCCCGGGACATCCTCAATGAGGTGGTGACCGAAGGCGACGATGGCCAGAAGAGCGAAGCCAAGGAGATGCTGGCGCGCCTGGCTTGAGTGATCGACTCGTTATAAGCAAAGCGGCAGCCCGGTGGGGCTGCCGTTTTTGTTTGTGTCGATAGTGTGAGGGTGCCTGCCGGGCCGCTTTCGCGAGCAGGCTCGCTCCCACAAGGATTGGCGTGAGACACAAATGATGGGCACCCCCGATCCACTGTGGGAGCGAGCCTGCTCGCGAAGAGGGCGTCACATTCAACACTGCACCGACTGTTGTACTGGCATCCCCGTCCCACAGCCTTATAATGCCCGCCATTGCGTACATCAGCAGGCTGTTCCCCTTGGCAAACATAGATAACCCGGCCGCCGAAATGGCGGCCGACGGCTTTTTCCGGATCGCGTTGGGCGTTGAATACAAGGGCTCGCGATATCGCGGCTGGCAGCGCCAGGCCTCCGGTGTGCTCACTGTGCAGGAAACCCTCGAAAACGCCTTGTCCAAAGTCGCCGACTCTCCCGTGTCGCTGCTCTGCGCCGGGCGTACGGATGCCGGCGTGCATGCCTGTGGTCAGGTGGTGCATTTCGATACCCAGGTCGAACGGTCGATGAAAGCCTGGGTCATGGGCGCCAACATCAACTTGCCGCACGACGTCAGTGTCAGTTGGGCCAAGGTCATGCCGGCGCATTTTCATGCACGGTTCAAGGCCATCGCCCGGCGCTACCGCTATGTGATCTACAACGATCAGATCCGCCCGGCGCACCTCAATGAAGAAATCACCTGGAACCACCGTCCGCTGGACGTCGAGCGTATGGCCGAGGCGGCTCAATACCTGGTGGGAACCCATGACTTCAGCGCCTTTCGCGCCGGTCAGTGCCAGGCCAAGTCGCCGATCAAGCAATTGCATCACCTGCGCGTCACGCGCCACGGCAAGATGATCGTGCTGGATATCCGCGCCAATGCCTTCCTGCACCACATGGTGCGCAACATTGCCGGTGTACTGATGACCATCGGCGCTGGCGAGCGTCCGGTGGAATGGATGAAGGAAGTGCTGGAGAGCCGGATCCGCCGTACCGGTGGGGTGACGGCGCATCCGTTCGGGTTGTATCTGGTGCAGGTCGAGTACCGTGACGAGTTCGAATTGCCCGAGCGATACATCGGGCCGCACTTCCTGACCGGTTTCTCCGAACTTGACGGCTGACGCCCTCGAACGCTTTTGTTACCATCCGGGACTTTCTCGGATTTGCCGTGGGGTTTTCTCGACATGTCAGCCGTTCGCAGCAAGATTTGCGGGATTACCCGCATAGAAGATGCGTTGGCAGCGGTCGAAGCCGGAGCCGATGCCATCGGATTCGTGTTTTATGCCAAGAGCCCGCGGGCGGTGACGTTCCAGCAGGCGCGCGCGATCATCAAGGCGTTGCCACCGTTCGTCACCACCGTGGGTTTGTTCGTCAATGCCAGCCGTTGCGAGTTGGGGGAAATCCTCGACGCCGTGCCGCTGGACCTTTTGCAGTTCCATGGTGATGAAAGCGCTGAAGACTGCGAAGGCTGGCATCGTCCGTACATCAAGGCATTGCGGGTCAAGGCCGGTGACGACATCGCGGCAGCCTGTGCTGCATATCCAGGCGCCAGCGGCATTCTGCTCGATGCTTATGTAGAAGGCATTCCCGGTGGAACCGGCGAAGCGTTCGACTGGTCACTGATACCGCAGGGCTTGAGCAAGCCGATCATCCTGGCGGGCGGCCTGACCCCTGATAACGTCGCCGAAGCGGTGGCGCGGGTTCGGCCTTATGCCGTGGATGTCAGTGGCGGGGTAGAGGCGAGCAAGGGCATCAAGGATCACGCAAAGATCAAGGCGTTCATCAAAGCGGTACGGGGATGATGTGACGGCTGGCACACTGCCGCCGTCCACTGCACTGTACAAAAACGGCTGAGGATTGATGAGTCGTACGCAGGTCACGCTTCACTGACCCGGCCATCCATCAAACATCGCCGCACACATGAATTTAGCTCAAGGGCATACGCGGGGCTGCGAACCAGAGCGTTCGGGCCGCCGGTACTGGAGAAAGAAAGCATGAGCAACTGGTTGGTAGACAAACTGATCCCTTCGATCATGCGTTCCGAGGTCAAGAAGAGCTCGGTGCCTGAAGGTCTTTGGCACAAATGCCCGTCTTGCGAGGCTGTGTTGTATCGTCCGGAGCTGGAAAAGACCCTGGACGTTTGCCCCAAGTGCAATCACCACATGCGTATCGGCGCGCGCGCCCGTATCGACATTTTCCTCGACGCCGAAGGTCGTGTCGAACTGGGTGCGGACCTGGAGCCGGTCGACCGTCTGAAGTTCCGTGACGGCAAGAAGTACAAGGATCGCCTGACCGCAGCGCAAAAGCAGACCGGCGAAAAAGACGCCCTGATTTCCATGAGCGGCACGCTGTTGGGCATGCCGGTAGTGGTTTCGGCGTTCGAATTCAACTTCATGGGCGGTTCGATGGGCGCCATCGTCGGCGAGCGCTTCGTGCGCGCCGCCAACTACGCCTTGGAAAAACGCTGCCCAATGATCTGCTTCTCCGCCTCCGGCGGTGCGCGGATGCAGGAAGCGCTGATCTCCCTGATGCAAATGGCCAAGACCTCCGCGGTACTGGCGCGTCTGCGTGAAGAAGGCATTCCGTTCATCTCCGTGCTGACCGATCCGGTCTACGGCGGTGTTTCCGCCAGTCTGGCGATGCTGGGCGACGTGATCGTCGGCGAGCCGAAAGCCCTGATCGGCTTTGCCGGTCCGCGCGTCATCGAGCAGACCGTGCGCGAAAAACTGCCGGAAGGCTTCCAGCGCAGTGAATTCCTGCTGGAGCACGGTGCGATCGACATGATCATTCACCGTCAGGAACTGCGTCCGCGCCTGGGTAACCTGCTGGCGCAAATGATGGGCCTGCCGACGCCGAAGTTCGTCGCCGCGCCAATTGAACCGATCGTCGTTCCACCGGTGCCTGCCAACATATGACCGAACGTACCCTTGGCGAGTGGCTCGCCTACCTTGAGCAGTTGCACCCTTCGGCCATCGACATGGGCCTTGAGCGCTCGCAACAGGTAGCGTCCCGCATGGGACTGGGCAAGCCGGCGCCTCGGGTGATTACGGTCACCGGCACCAACGGCAAGGGTTCGACCTGTGCCTTCGTAGCGTCTTTGCTGCGAGCCCAGGGCCTGAACGTCGGTGTCTACAATTCGCCGCACCTGCTGCGTTATAACGAGCGGGTGCAGGTCAACGGCGTCGAGGCTACTGACGCCGAGCTGTGCCAGGCCTTCGCTGCGGTGGAGGCGGGGCGCGGCGATACTTCCCTGACTTATTTCGAAATGGGCACCCTGGCGGCGTTCTGGCTGTTTCAACAGTCCGGGCTCGATGCCGTGGTGCTGGAAGTCGGTCTGGGCGGTCGTCTGGACACGGTCAACGTGGTAGACGCCGATATGGCGCTGGTCACCAGCATTGGCGTCGACCATGCGGATTATCTGGGTGATACCCGTGAGTCCGTGGCCTTCGAAAAGGCCGGCATCTTCCGTCAGGGCGCGCCTGCGCTCTGTGGCGACCTGAATCCTCCGCAACCCCTGCTGGATAAAGCGCGCGAGCTCAACTGCCCGTTTTTCCTGCGTGGGCGCGATTTCGATCTCGGGATCACCGACCATAACTGGCAATGGCGCGGCCTCGACGCTCAGGGCCGTGTGGTCGAGTTACATGATTTGCCCTTGCTTGATCTGCCGATGGAAAACGCCGCGCTGGCGTTGCAGGCCTATCTGCTGCTCGGATTGCCTTGGTTGGATGCGCAAATCATCGACGCGCTGCAAGCCACTCGCGTGGTCGGTCGTCTCGATCGCCGGCAGTTCAACTGGCAGGGCAAGCGTCTGAATCTGCTGCTGGATGTGGGGCATAACCCACATGCGGCTGAATATCTGGCCCGGCGTCTGGCCAGTCGTCCACCTGTCGGCAAGCGCCTGGCGGTGTTCGGTTTGCTGGCGGACAAGGATCTGGATGGTGTAATTGACGAGTTGAGTGATAGTGTCGAGCACTGGGCCGTCGCACCGCTGGATTCGCCGCGGGCACGGCCGGTAGTCGAGTTGCACGGGGCGCTGCACAAGCGCGGTGCTTCGGTAACGTCATATGGCAGCGTGGCCGCCGCCCTGGAAGGGCAGTGTGCGCTGGCGACGAGCGACGACGAAATTCTGTTGTTCGGATCATTTTATTGTGTCGCCGAGGCCCTGGATTGGCTGGCCCGGCGCTCCACGGAGGAAGCGGCAAATGGCATTGCTGGATAAAGCCTACAAACAGCGCATGGTTGGCGCCCTGGTCCTGGTGGCATTGGCCGTGATTTTCCTGCCGATGCTGTTCTCCCGTCAGGATGAGCAGCGCCAGGTAACGGTCGAGGCCCCGGCTGCTCCGCAAGCGCCAGCGATGCCGCAAGTGCAGGTTGAACCGGTAGTGGTGCCAGAACCCCAAGCCTTGCCACAGGAACCGGTGCCGAGCGACGACGATATCGCTCAGGACGTGCCTGCAGCGCCGGTCGCACCGGCTGTGTCCGCTGTACCGGCACCGGCACCGGCACCGGCTCCAGCTGCCAAGCCGGTCACACCGCCTGCTCCGGCACCGATCCCGGCGCTGGCTGCCAAGCCCGCGACGGCTCCTGCCCAACCCATTACGGCGGCTCCGGGCAAGCCGGACACCACGCAGAGTCGCGTCGATGCCAATGGGTTGTCGGTCAGCTGGTCGGTGCAACTGGCCAGCCTGTCCAACCGTGAAAGTGCGGAAAAGCTGCAGAAAACCCTGCGCAGCCAGGGTTACAACGCTTATATCCGTTCTGCCGACGGCAAGAACCGGGTGTTTGTCGGGCCGCTGATCGAGCGCGCCGAGGCCGATCGTCTGCGTGACTTGTTGAACCGCCAGCAGAACCTCAAGGGATTTGTGGTGCGCTTTCAGCCAGAGCGCGGCTAAATCTATCGACCCGATTTGAAATGCACTGACAATCGCAGCTTACCGATAAGCATGGGCTCTGCTAAAATGCGCCGCCTTATCCGTCTGTAGGCTGCACTGTGCCATTTACCTGGGTTGACTGGGCGATCGTTGCAATCGTCGCCATCTCCGCATTGATCAGTCTGAGCCGCGGCTTCGTCAAAGAAGCACTGTCGCTGGTGACCTGGATCATCGCAGGAGTCGTTGCCTGGATGTTTGGTGGCTCATTGTCCGAGTACCTCGCCGGATACATCCAAACGCCATCAGCCCGTGTGATCACGGGTTGCGCAATAATGTTTGTCGCCACGTTAATCGTAGGCGCAATGATCAATTATCTTATCGGCGAATTGGTACGCGTCACCGGGCTGTCCGGGACCGATCGATTCCTCGGCATGGCCTTCGGCGCCGCGCGTGGCGGGCTGCTGGTGGTCGTGGCGGTCGGGCTGTTGAGCCTGGGGCCGGTACAGCAGGACGAGTGGTGGCAACAGTCGCAGCTCGTGCCAAAATTTCTATTGGTCGCAGACTGGTCCAAAAACCTGATTCTCGGGTGGAGCAGTCAGTGGCTTGCCAGCGGAATCAGCGTACCCGCTGATATACCGTTCAAGGAGCACCTCTTGCCGACGGCCAAAACGCCTCAGTGAGTTGTGTTCAGTTCAGATCCATTAAGTAGGGGTTGCGTCGCATGTGTGGCATCGTCGGTATCGTCGGTAAGTCGAACGTCAATCAGGCGCTGTATGACGCGCTAACCGTCCTCCAGCACCGCGGCCAGGACGCTGCCGGTATCGTGACCAGCCATGATGGCCGGTTATTCCTGCGCAAGGACAATGGCCTGGTGCGTGACGTGTTCCAGCAGCGTCACATGCAGCGCCTGGTCGGCCATATGGGCATCGGCCATGTGCGCTACCCGACCGCGGGCAGCTCGACGTCGGCCGAAGCTCAGCCGTTTTACGTCAACTCGCCTTACGGCATCACCCTGGCGCACAACGGCAACCTGACCAACGTTGAACAACTGGCCAAGGAGATTTACGAATCCGACCTGCGCCATGTCAACACCAGCTCCGATTCGGAAGTGCTGCTTAACGTGTTCGCACACGAACTGGCCCAGCGCGGCAAGTTGCAGCCGACCGAAGAGGACGTCTTCGCCGCCGTCACCGACGTGCACAACCGTTGCGTGGGCGGTTATGCGGTCGTGGCGATGGTGACCGGCTACGGCATCGTCGGTTTCCGCGATCCGCACGGCATCCGTCCGATCGTGTTCGGCCAGCGTCACACCGACGAAGGCGTCGAATACATGATCGCCTCCGAAAGTGTGTCCCTGGACGTGCTCGGTTTCACCCTGATTCGCGACCTGGCACCGGGCGAAGCGGTCTACATCACTGAAGACGGCAAGCTGCACACCCGTCAGTGCGCAACCAACCCGTCCCTGACCCCGTGCATCTTCGAACACGTCTACCTGGCGCGTCCGGATTCGATCATCGACGGCGTGTCGGTGTACAAGGCCCGTCTGCGCATGGGTGAGAAACTCGCCGAGAAGATCCTGCGCGAGCGTCCTGATCACGATATCGACGTGGTCATCCCGATCCCGGACACCAGCCGCACCGCGGCCCTGGAGCTGGCGAACCACCTGGGCGTGAAATTCCGCGAAGGCTTCGTGAAGAACCGCTACATCGGCCGGACCTTCATCATGCCGGGCCAGGCGGCACGGAAAAAATCCGTACGCCAGAAGCTCAACGCGATCGAGCTGGAATTCCGCGGCAAGAACGTAATGCTGGTGGACGATTCCATCGTGCGCGGCACCACCTGCAAGCAGATCATCCAGATGGCACGCGAGGCGGGCGCCAAGAACGTTTATTTCTGCTCTGCCGCACCGGCCGTGCGCTTCCCGAACGTCTACGGTATCGACATGCCGAGCGCCCACGAACTGATCGCCCACAACCGTTCGACCCAGGATGTGGCGGACCTGATCGGTGCCGACTGGCTGATCTATCAGGACCTGCCTGACTTGATCGAAGCGGTCGGTGGCGGCAAGATCAAGATCGAGAAGTTCGATTGTGCGGTGTTCGACGGCCAGTACGTGACCGGCGACGTCGACGAGGCTTACCTGAACAAGATCGAGCAGGCACGTAACGATGCCTCCAAGGTCAAGACGCAGGCAGTCAGCGCGATCATCGATCTGTACAACAACTGAGTAACTACCGGCCCTGAGGGGCCGGTTTTGTATCTGGCTTTTAATTTTCGAGAATAGGGAAAGGAGTGACAGCATGAGTCAGGATTGGGATGCCGGTCGGTTGGACAGCGACCTCGAAGGCGTAGCGTTCGATACCCTGGCCGTACGTGCCGGTCAGCACCGTACGCCGGAAGGCGAGCACGGTGATCCGATGTTCTTCACTTCCAGCTATGTGTTCCGCACCGCCGCCGACGCGGCCGCACGCTTTGCCGGGGAAGTGCCGGGCAACGTCTACTCGCGCTATACCAACCCGACCGTGCGCGCCTTCGAAGAGCGCATTGCCGCCCTGGAAAGCGCCGAGCAAGCCGTTGCCACTGCCACTGGCATGGCCGCGATCATGGCGGTGGTGATGAGCCTGTGCAGCGCCGGCGACCACGTCCTGGTATCGCGCAGCGTGTTCGGCTCAACCATCAGCCTGTTCGAGAAATACTTCAAGCGTTTCGGCGTCGAAGTCGATTACGTGCCGTTGGCGGATTTATCCGGCTGGGACGCGGCGATCAAGTCCAGCACCAAATTGCTGTTCGTCGAATCGCCGTCCAATCCGCTGGCCGAGCTGGTGGACATCGCCGAGCTGGCGAAAATCGCTCACGCCAAGGGCGCGATGCTGGTAGTCGATAACTGCTTCTGCACCCCGGCCTTGCAGCAGCCGCTGAAACTGGGCGCGGACATCGTTGTGCACTCGGCGACCAAGTTCATCGACGGCCAGGGCCGTTGCATGGGCGGTGTCGTGGCCGGTCGCAGCGAGCAAATGAAAGAAGTGGTGGGTTTCCTGCGTACCGCCGGGCCGACCCTGAGCCCGTTCAACGCCTGGATCTTCCTCAAGGGCCTGGAAACCCTGAATCTGCGGATGAAGGCGCATTGCGCCAACGCCCAGGAGTTGGCCGAGTGGCTGGAGCAGCAGGACGGTATCGAGAAAGTCCATTACGCCGGCCTCAAGAGCCATCCGCAGCGCGAATTGGCTCAGCGTCAGCAAAAAGGTTTTGGCGCGGTGGTGAGTTTCGAAGTCAAGGGCGGCAAAGAGGGCGCCTGGCGCTTTATCGATGCAACCCGACTGATTTCGATCACCGCCAACCTGGGTGATAGCAAAACCACCATCACGCACCCGAGCACCACCTCCCACGGTCGTCTCGCGCCGCAAGAGCGTGAAGCCGCAGGCATTCGTGACAGCCTGATCCGCATCGCGGTCGGCCTGGAAGACGTGGCGGACCTGCAAGCCGACCTGGCGCGCGGTTTGGCTGCCCTGTGATCGAGTTGTCCACGCCAACGGGCTCCAATGGCCGTGTAGCGCTGGTCACCGGCGCTGCGCGGGGCATCGGTCTGGGCATTGCTGCCTGGTTGATCAGCGAAGGCTGGCAAGTGGTGCTGACGGATCTGGACCGGGTGCGCGGATCGAAAGTGGCGAAGGTGCTAGGTGAGAACGCCTGGTTCATCGCCATGGACGTCTCTAATGAGGCGCAGGTTGCATTGGGTGTTGCCGAGGTATTGGGGCAGTTCGGGCGTCTGGATGCGCTGGTGTGCAACGCCGCTGTTGCCGACCCGCACAACATCACCCTGGAAAGTCTCGATCTGGCTTACTGGAATCGGGTATTGGCGGTCAATCTCAGTGGGCCGATGTTGTTGGCCAAACATTGTGCGCCGTATCTGCGAGCCCATAGCGGGGCGATCGTCAATCTGGCCTCGACCCGTGCCGGGCAGTCGGAACCCGATACCGAGGCGTATGCGGCGAGCAAGGGCGGCCTGTTGGCCCTGACTCACGCGTTGGCCATCAGTCTGGGGCCGGAGATTCGCGTCAATGCGGTCAGCCCGGGCTGGATCGATGCGCGGGACCCTTCGGTGCGCCGTGCCGAGCCGCTGACCGATGCCGATCATGCCCAGCATCCGGCGGGCAGGGTAGGGACGGTCGAGGACGTGGCGGCGATGGTGGCCTGGTTGCTGTCGAAGAACGCCGGTTTCGTCACGGGGCAGGAGTTCGTGGTGGACGGTGGCATGACCAAGAAGATGATTTACAGCGAGTAACTCAGGCATTGATGTTGAATGTGCCGCCGTCTTCGCGAGCAGGCTCGCTCCCACATTAGAAATGCGATCCATTGTGGGAGCGAGCCTGCTCGCGAAAGCGGTCGACGCAGTACCGATTGAAAGAATTTTGTCTTTTTCAGAAAAACTTCAATCCTGCTATTGACTTAGGTTCGCTACCTGCGTAAATTTCGCGGCCTCGGAGATGCAAACGGGTGATTAGCTCAGCTGGGAGAGCGTCTGCCTTACAAGCAGAATGTCGGCGGTTCGATCCCGTCATCACCCACCACTCCCGAGAGTCTTGCGAAAGCAAGATGGAAGCTGAAAAGCCTCCACCGACGCGCAGCGGTAGTTCAGTCGGTTAGAATACCGGCCTGTCACGCCGGGGGTCGCGGGTTCGAGTCCCGTCCGCTGCGCCATATTTCACGAATCGGATTCATTCGGTTCGCGGTTGACTGATTTAGTGGCTAAAAAGCACCGAAGCTTTCAGCCAAACGAGTTACAAGGACGCAAGTCCACAGCGATACGCAGCGGTAGTTCAGTCGGTTAGAATACCGGCCTGTCACGCCGGGGGTCGCGGGTTCGAGTCCCGTCCGCTGCGCCATATCTGCCTCAAGGCCCACTGAACGCCTTGATGCTACGGAGAAAGCCGAGATTGGCTACTTCGAGTCGATAGCAAAGACCCTGGTCGAAAGACCGGGGTTTTTTGTGTCTGAAATTCGGCGTTTCTCTCCCTTCGCTCTTACCGCCTGATCTTTCTGCGCGTTCGGTGCATAAAGCACTTGGTTCGTCGCTGCGATATTAATTAGAATCACTCTCATTTACGATAACTCCTGGCACAGGGCTTCTTGAGATGAGTGATGTGGCGATGCCGAAGGAGCAAACCCTCCACGATCTGTACCGCGATCACCGTGGCTGGCTTGAAAGCTGGTTGAGACGTCGCATGGGCAACGCGTGCGATGCAGCGGATCTCAGCCAGGATACGTTCCTGCGTTTGCTCGCCAGCTCCCAGCGGATCGCGGATCTGCATGAGCCCCGTGCCTATCTGCTGACAGTGGGCAAACGCTTGCTGAGCAACTTCTACAAACGCCGCAGTCTGGAGCAGGCCTACCTGAGTGCCCTGGCATCGCTGCCCGAGGATTGTGTGCCGTCCCCCGAGCAGCGCTGGTTGCTGCTGGAAACCCTGCAAGCCCTGGATGAACTGCTCGACGGATTACCCAGAGCGGTTAGACGGGCGTTCCTCTGGAGCCAGCTCGAAGGCTTGAACTACCAGCAAATCGCTGAGCGCTTGAAAGTTTCGGAGCGCACGATCAAACGTTATATGGCGCAAGCCTACGAGCATTGCCTGTTGGTGGAGCTGTGAGTAGCCCGGCGCCCGATGTCCGTCAGGCTGTGCGTGCCGCCGCGCAGTGGCTGGCGCTGCTGGAATCCGGTGGTGCTACCGAACAGGACCGGGCGAACCTGCAGCGATGGCGCGACAGCTGCCGCAGCCATGAGCTGGCCTGGCAGAAGGCGCAAGCCTTGCGCCAACGCTTTGCCGACCTGCCTTCAGCCTTGGCCCTGAACAGTCTCGATCGTCCCGATCCAGCGCGACGCGTGGTGCTCAAGCGCGCATTGGGCGCGGTGGCGCTGGTGCCGACGGCCTGGCTGATCAGTCGGCAATTGCCGCTGGAGGTCTGGCGTGCCGACCTGCACACCGCCACGGGTGAACGCAAACAGGTGCAACTGGCCGATGGCAGTTCCCTTCAACTCAATACCGCCAGCGCCGTCGATGTGGATTTGCCGAGCCGTCGGGTGAAGTTGGTGGAGGGTGAGATGTCGCTGAAGGTGTCGGGCACCTTGCCGCTGACGATTCAGACCCGGTTCGGACAAGTGATCGTCAGTCAAAGTGAAGTCTGCGTCCGCCAGAACGCGAGCAGTTGCCGGGTGTCGGTGTTCAACGGGGTCGTGCAGTTGCAGCCGTTGCAGGGCACCTCGCTGACATTGCGAGCGGGACAGCAGATCAACCTGCAAGCAACTGGCGCCTCAACGGTCGAGCCGTTCGATGTGCTGCAACCCGGTTGGCGCGAAGGCGTGTTGATGGCGAAGAACCAGGCGCTGGGGGATTTCCTGCGTGAACTCGACACTTATCGGCCAGGTGTGTTGCGTTGGGAGCAGGAGCTTGAAGCACTGCGGATCACCGGCAGTTTTCGCCTGGACGACACTGATCGCATCCTCGCGCTGCTCGCGGCCAGCCTGCCGCTGGAGGTGCAAACGCGTACCCGTTACTGGGTGACGTTGGTGGCGCGTAAAAAAATTGTCTGAAGCCTGTCCCCTTTTTTCGACTCGCTTGTCATTCAAGGCAACTGAACGAACAAGAGAGCTTCTTCAATGCCCGCAGTAAAGCCCTGCTGTCCGCGTCCGGCGTCGTCCGGTCTGCGCCCTCTGTTGCGCCTGAGCCTGATGTTGAGCCTGAGCGCCAGCCCCTTTTTCATCACCAACAGCTGGGCTGAAGACGCCGACCGCCGCAGTTATCAGGTGCCCGCCGGCAGCCTGAGCGATGCGCTGACGCGGTTCGCCGGTCTGGCCGGGGTCAACTTGTCGGTCGATCCGGCGCTGGTCAGCGGTCGCAGCAGTGCAGGCCTGTCGGGTGAGTATGGCGTGGAAGAGGGGTTTGCCCGGTTGCTGCAAAACTCCGGCCTGCAACTGCAGCCGGTGGGCGAGCAGGCGTACATCCTGATGCCGGCGCCATCAGGCAGCAGCCTGCAACTGGGCGCCACCTCGATTCTTGGTGCCATCGACCCGGTGGACGGCGATCCGTATGCCGGCGGCCAGGTCGCGCGCCGCGGTTCGCAAGGCTTGCTCGGCTCGAAAGACTTCATGGAAACGCCGTTCAGCATGACCACCTACACCAGCGAGGTGATCGAGAACCAGCAGGCGCGTACCCTGGGCGACCTGATCGCCAGCGATCCCTCGGTTCGAGCGACCAACCCGGCCGGCGGGCGTTATGAACAGTTCACCATTCGCGGGCTCAGCCTGTTCAACAGTGATGTTTCCTATAACGGTCTTTACGGCGTCCTGCCGACCTACACGATCGACATGGCGATGGCCGACCGCGTCGACATCCTCAAAGGCCCGAGCCAGCTCATCAACGGCATTTCGCCGCGTGGCAGTGTGGGGGGCGGGATCAACGTGGTGCCCAAGCGCGCGACCGACCAGCCCATCACGTCGTTCACCGCTGACTACGCGTCCGATAACCAGGTCGGCGGCGCCGTGGATGTCGGCCGGCGCTTTGGTGAAGACAACCAGTTCGGTCTGCGTTTCAACGGCGTGAAGCAGTCCGGCGACACGGACTGGGATCATCAGAGTGTCGATCGCGAGATGGCGGTGCTGGGTCTGGATTTCCGCGGCGAGCGGCTGCGGCTCTCGACGGACATCGGGCACACCGAACGTGACACCGACGCGCCGCAGGAGCGCGTCCAGGTCGGCGCCAACGCACAGGTGCCGCATGCCAGCGATGTCCGCCACAACTATGCGCAACCCTGGAGTCAGGCACGTACCACGGACACCTTCGGCACGGTGAACGGCGAATTCGATGTCAACGATTCGGTCATGCTCTACGGCGGTGTGGGCGCGCGCAAAAGCAACCATGATTTTCTCCGGCATGCCGTGGCGGTCACCAACGATGCCGGCGATTTCAGCGTCATGCCCCGTGACTTCACCCGTGACGAAAATGTCCGTACGGCCACGGCGGGCGTGCGCAACTGGTTCCATACAGGCCCGGTGAGCCATGAAGTGAACCTGGCTGGCAGCTACTTTTACATGGACTTCGAAAACGGCGGCGCCCGATACGCCGCTGCGCCCAGCAACCTCTATCACCCTGTGGAAACACCAACGCCTGTCAGGCCTACGCGCCAGGACGCGGAGGTCTACACCGAGAACCGCTTCAGCAGTGTGGCGTTGTCCGACACCCTGGGTTTCTTCGATGACCGGCTGCTGCTGACCCTCGGTGCCCGCTGGCAGCGGGTGAAGGTCGACGACTGGACCGATAACGTCAAAGGCGACACGGCCTACGACGAGGAAAAGGTTTCACCATCGGGCGGCATCCTGTTCAAGGCTACGGACAAATTATCGCTGTATGCCAACTACCTGGAAGGCCTGAGCCAGGGCAAGATCGCGCCGTCGACCTCGGTGAACGAGGACGAGATCTTCCCGCCGTTCATCAGTCGCCAGGTCGAGGTCGGTGCCAAGTATGACGCCGGTGCGTTCGCCGTCACCGCCGCGGTATTCCGGATCAAGCAGCCGGCCTATGAAACCAACGCCACCACCCGGGTGTTCGGCCCGAACGGTAAGCGGCAGAACGATGGTGTGGAACTGAGCGTGTTCGGTGAACCGCTCAAGGGTTTCCGTCTGCTCGGCGGTGTCATGTACATCGACAGTGAGTTGAACGACACCACCAATGGCACCTTCGACGGCAACCGGGCGCCTGCCACGCCGAAATACAACGTCAACCTGGGCGCCGAGTGGGACGTGCCGAACGTACAGGGGCTGACCCTGACCAGTCGCGGTATCTACTCCAGCTCGCAGTATCTGGACCAGTCCAACAACAAGGAAATCGATGCATGGGAGCGGTTTGACGTGGGTGCACGCTATGCGTTCAAGGTCGATGAAACGAACGTTACTGTGCGTGCCAATGTCGAGAACGTGGCGGACAAGCGCTACTGGAGTTCGGCCGGGGCCTCGGATGACAGCGAGCCAGGATTGACGCTGGCGACGCCGCGAACCTACCTGCTGTCCGCGACAGTCGACTTCTGAATCAATTCTGTGGGAGCGAGCCTGCTCGCGAAGAGGGTGTGTCAGTCGCCATTTGTATCGTCTGACACTCAGCTTTCGCGAGCAGGCTCGCTCCCACAGGGGTTTGCGCTACAGCTTCAGCCTTGCAGATACACCGCATGGGTATGGGTGTACTCATACAACCCATGCTTGCCATCCGCGCCACCGATGCCGGATTTGCGCACGCCAGCATGGAAGCCTTGCATGGCCTCGAAGTTTTCGCGGTTGACGTAGGTTTCACCAAAATCCAGTTCGCGCATGGCGTGCAGGGTTTTACTCAGGTCGCGGGTGTAGATCGATGAGGTCAGGCCGTATTCGCAGTCGTTGGCCAGGGCGATGGCTTCGTCGAGGTCATCGATGATCTGGATCGGCAGCACCGGGCCGAAAATCTCCTGGCGCATGATGTCCATGTCGGCACGGCAACCGGCCAATACCGTGGGTTGGAAGTGAAAGCCATTCGGCAGATCGGCAATCTGCCCGCCACTGATCAGGCTCGCGCCCTGGCTCAATGCCGTGCGGACTTTGCGGTTGACGCTGTCCAGGCCCTGACGGTTGATCAGGGGACCCATTTCCACATCGGGTTGGGCAATCGGGTCGCCGTAGCGTGTGGCGCTCATCGCCGCCGCGATGCGCTCGATGAACTGATCCGCCACCTTGCGCTCGACATACACTCGCTCGGCACAGTTGCATACCTGTCCGCTATTGATGATGCGCGAATCACGGATGGCCTTCACCGCCAGGTCCAGGTCGGCATCCGCCAGCACAATCGCCGGTGCCTTGCCGCCCAGTTCCAGGTTGAGCTTGGTGATGTTCGGCGCGGCGGCGGCCATGATCCGCGAGCCGGTGTCGACGCTGCCGGTGAAGCTGATCATGTCCACGCCCTTGTGCGCACTGAGTGCCGCACCGACCTGGCCGTCACCGCACACCACGTTGAACACGCCGGGTGGTAGATCGGTTTCGGCGACCAGTCGGGCGAACTCAAAGCAGTTGTTCGGGGTTTCTTCGCTGGGCTTGATAACGATAGTGTTGCCGGTCAGCAAGGCCGGGGCCATCTTGCGGGCGATCAGGAAGAACGGGAAATTCCACGGCAGGATCCCGGCCACCACGCCCAGCGGTTTACGGAACAGGAAGATGTTTTCGTTCTGGCGGTCGCTGGTGATGATTTCGCCTTCGATGCGCCGCGCCCACTCGGCCATGTAGTCGAGGTAGTCAGCGGTGAAATTCACTTCGACTTCCGCCAGGCCGCTGATCTTGCCTTGTTCCAAGGTGATGGTACGCGCCAGGTGCGCAACGTTTTCCCGCAGCTTGGTGGCAATCCTGCGCAAGTAGCCGGCGCGGTCATTCGCCGGTTTGCGCGACCAGTCCTTTTGCGCGGCGCGGGCGGCGGCGAGGGCGCGGTCGACGTCTTCGGCCGTCGAGGCCGGGACTTTCGACAACACCGCGCCTGTGGCCGGATTGATCACATCCAGATGGGCAGCGCTGGCCACGAACTGGCCATTGATGAAATTTTCATAGACAGGCACGGACGACATGGGACGACTCCTTGGCTGATCAGTAGGTACGCGACGGCGCTTGTTCGGTGGCCGGTGTGCGGTAGCGGGCGAGGGTGGCCATGGCGCTCTGGCGCAGCAGGCTGATGTCGATGGCCACCGCGATGAACTGGCAGCCCCAGCTCTGGTAACGGCGCGCATCTTCTTCATTGGGCGCGAGAATGCCGCAGGCCTTGCCGGCTGCGAGCGTGGCGTTGACTGCGTGTTGAATGCGTTCCTGGACTTGCGGGTGACCTGGGTTGCCGGCATGGCCCAGGCCGATGGACAAATCCGCCGGGCCGATGAACACCGCATCGACGCCTTCGACGGCAGCAATCGCTTCTACGTTATCCACGCCCAGCCGCGATTCGACCTGCACGATCAGGCACAGCTGTTCATGGGCGGTGTTCAGGTAATCCGGCACACCGTCCCAACGCGTGGCGCGGGTCAGGCCGCCGCCGACGCCACGAATGCCGTGGGGCGGATAGCGCATGGCGCGCACCAGGGCCTTCGCCTGTTCGGCGGTTTCGACCATCGGGATCATCAGCGTCTGTGCACCGATGTCCAGCAGTTGCTTGATCAGATTGGCGTCGCCATTGACCGCGCGAACCACCGGCGACGTGGAATAGGGCGCGACGGCCTGCAACTGGGCGAGTACGCCGGGCACGGTGTTCGGCGCGTGTTCGCCGTCGATCAGCATCCAGTCGTAACCGGTGGTGGCGACGATCTCGGCGGCGTAGCCGGTGGCAAACCCGGCCCAGATGCCATATTGGGTCGTCGAGTGTTTCAGCGCGATCTTGAAGGCGTTGTGCGGCATGTTCATCAAGGGCTCCTTTCTCAGCGGCTGTAGGGCCGATGCAGTTGGCATTCGGGGTTGAGCGTCACGCCGAAACCAGGTTGATCCAGTTCCGACAAGCGCATGCGTCCGTTCACGGGCACTGGTTCGCCGAGCAGTTGCGGATGGAACATCGGCACCACTTCGTCAGCCTTCGGCGCCATCATCAGGAACTCGGCGAACGGGCTGTTATGCCGGGTGGCGACGAAGTGATAGCTGTACACCGACGAGCCGTGGGGAATGACCAGTGCGTTGTGCGCGTCGGCCAGGGCCGAGATTTTCACCAGTTCGGTGAGGCCGCCGCACCAGCCGACGTCCGGCTGAATGATGTCGCAGCAGCCCATCTCCAACAGCATGCGGAAGCCCCAGCGGGTGGCTTCGTGCTCGCCGGTGGTCACCAGCATGCCTTTGGGCACGTTGTTGCGCAGTGCTGCGTAGCCCCAGTAATCGTCCGGTGGCAGGGCTTCTTCGATCCACTTCAAGCCGTATTCGTGGGCGCCGACCGCCAGTTTGGTGGCGTAGTTGAGGTCCAGGCTCATCCAGCAGTCGAGCATCAACCAGAAGTCCGGGCCGACCCGTTCACGCATGGTGGCCAGTTCTTCGAGGTTCTTGCGCAAGCCTTCCTCGCCTTCGGCGGGGCCGTGGTGCAACGGCATCTTGCCGCCGATGAAACCCATTTTCTGCGCCAGGTCCGGGCGGGCACCGGTGGCGTAGAACTGCAATTCATCGCGCACCGCGCCGCCCAGCAACTGGTGCACCGGCTCCTGGCGGATCTTGCCGAGCAAGTCCCACAGCGCCAGGTCGACTCCGGAGATCGTGTTGATCACGATGCCTTTGCGCCCGTAATACAAGGTCGACTGGTACATCTGATCCCAGATTTTTTCGATGTCGGTCACCCGTGCGCCTTCGAGGAAGCGCGCCAGATGTTTCTCGACGATGTACGCAGCAGGTTCGCCGCCGGTGGTCACGGCAAAGCCGACGGTGCCATCGCTGGCTTCGATCTCCACCACCAGGGTGCCGAGTACGTTAATGCCGAAGGTGCGGCGGCTCTGGCGGTACTCCGGGTATTTGCTCATCGGCGTGGCGATGTGATCGTCGATCCAGTGGCCGTCCGCTTGATCGTGATAATCCGCGCCGCCGCCACGCAGGGTGAAAGCACGGACGTGTTTGATGGTTGGAATGCCCATGGTGTGACTCCTCAGGTTTAAACGGTGGCCGGTTTGTTCGAGGCTTTATGGCCGGGCGAACGCACGCCCAGCACCAGCAACGCGGCAATGACAGTGGTAGAGGCCAGCAGGTACAGACCGGCGGCCGGTGAATGGAAGGCGCCTTCGGCCCAGTTCTTCAGTACCGGGGCGATGAAGCCGCCGAGGGCACCGAAGGAGTTGATCAGGGCGATGCCGGCCGCCGCCGCGCTGCCGGCGAGATAGCTGGAAGGGAAAGTCCAGAACACCGGTTGCACGGCGATGAAGCCGGAAGCGGCAAAGCACAGTGCGACGATGCCCAGGATCGGGCTGCTGAAGGTGACCGAGCAGGCGATCCCGGCCGCGGACATCAGCAACGTCAGGCAGGCTGTGCGCCGACGTTCGCCGGTGCGGTCGCTGTAGCCGGGGATCAGGTACGCAGCGACGATGGCGCAGATCCACGGGATCGCGGTGACCAGGCCGACCATCAGCCCGACCTTGGTGCCCAACAGTCCACCGACCTGAGTCGGCAGGTAGAACACCACGCCGTAGACACTGGCCTGAATCAGCAGGTAGATCAGGCACAGGTACAGCACCGAGGGTTGGCACAACACGTTGAGCAGGCTGCGGCCGTGATTCTGTTTGTGGCTGTCTTCCTGATCGAGCAGGCTCTGGATTTGCTGACGTTCCTCGGTGGTCAGCCACTTGGCATCGGCGGGGCGATTGTCCAGGTACCAGTAGGCCCAGATGCCCACGGCGGTGGCCATCAAGCCTTCCACGGCGAACAGCCACTGCCAGCCGTGAAAACCGGCCCACCCATCCATTTCCAGCAGCAGGCCGGACAACGGGCTGCCGAAGATGAACGCCAGTGGCGCACCGAAATAGAAGAAGCCCATGGCTTTGCCGCGTACCGCGTTGGGAAACCAGTAGGTGAGGTAAAGAATCACCCCGGGGAAAAATCCGGCTTCTGCCACGCCGAGCAGAAAGCGCAGGACGTAGAACGTGGTTTCGTTATGGGCAAAGACCATGGCCGCGGAGACCAGGCCCCAGGTGACCATGATCCGGCACATCCACAAACGGGCGCCGACGCGGTGCAGGATCAGGTTGCTGGGCACTTCGAGCAGTGCGTAACCGACGAAAAACACCCCGGCGCCGAAGGCGAAGGCGGCGTCACTGATGCCGGTATCGGCTTGAAAGGCTTGCTTGGCGAACCCGACGTTGGCGCGATCGAGGAAGGCCATGATGTACATCAGCAGGAGAAACGGGAGCAGCCGCCAGGAAATTTTGGCGAGCAGAGGCGCGGGTAGAGTCTTCATCGCAGTTTTCCTTTGGTAGGGCATTTGTTCTTATGGGGAAGACTGTACGGCGGCTGATCGATGCGTTACAAATCGAATCTAGCTCACAACTGATACCTTAAGGGTATCGATAAAAAGGCCCGCCATGACCACGCCGATCCTCTCCCGCAGCCTGTTCAATCGCCTGCGCTACAAGCACTTGCACATGCTGGTGGCGCTCAGCACCAGCCAGAACCTGCACCGCGCTTCGCAAACCCTGAACATGTCGCAACCGGCCGCCACCCGCATGCTCCATGAAATTGAAGACATGTTTGGCTGCGACCTGTTCGAACGGCTGCCTCGCGGTATGCGACCGACGGCGCTGGGCCAGGAGCTGATCCGTTTTGCCGAGTCGGCCCTCAGTGGCCTCGACCGTTGTGCCGAGGACCTGATGGCGCGGCAACAGGGTGGTTACGGTTATCTCTCCATTGGCACCATCATGGGCGCTGCGCCGGATCTGGTCATGGATTCGATTGCCGAGATCAAAGCGCTCAACCCGCAGCTGCGGATTCGCATCATGGGCGACACCAGCGACCAGGTGATCCAGTTGCTGGAGCAGGGCCGCATCGACCTCGCCATCGCCCGGCGCAACGCCGCCACCGACAGCGAGCATTACGAATTCGAGCAACTGGGTAACGAACGATTGCTGGTGGTGGTGCACGCCGGTCACCCGCTGGCCAAACGCAAGAAACTGGAACTGGCGGAGCTGGTTAGCGCCTGGCCGTGGATTCTGCAACCGGAAACCAGCCCGGCTCGCATCGGCCTGGATCAGGCGTTGCAGCGCCTGGCGTTGCCGCTGCCGGCGGACATCATCGAATGCAGTTCGGTGTACTCCATGCAGCAACTGATTCAACTGACCGACGCGATCATGGTGCTGTCGGAAACCGCCTTGCGCGACTACCTGAAAATGGGCCTGGTGGTGGCGTTGCCGGTGGAACTCGACGTGCAACTGGCGCCGTTCGGGCTGTTGTTGCGCAAGGGCGAACACATCAGCCGGGAACTGGGGTTGTTCATCGATCTGCTGCGTCGCAAAGCGGCAGTTTTTTGATTCTTTGGTCAGTTTTTTGTAACCGGTTGTTTTCTAACGACGCATAACCCTATAAAGTTAACCTTTCGGTCAGCTTTGCACTGTCATCACAGCCCTTTGCAACGTCAGAAAGGGCTTCTGCAAGACTCGAGATTCCCCGTACATAACCAGAAGGGCGGACCCATAACCGCCCAGAGGATGATCCATGTCCAACCGTGATATATCCCGGCGCTCGTTCCTTCAGGGCGGGCTGGTGGCGGGTGTGAGCGTGACGCTTACACCGCTGAGCAGTCAGGCGCTGGCGGCCTTGATGGAAAACAGTGTGACCGTGCCGTCCGAGCAATGGCTCGGCAACAACGGCAAGGCGCGCGCCCGTAACGATGCCTTGTCCAAGGTCTGCGGCAGCAAGGTCTTTGCCCGTGACATCCGCGCCAAGGACATGCCGGGCTGGCCGCAGCAACAGGGCCATGCGATGTTGCTGAAAACCATCAAGGCCGATCGCATCTATGACGGTTATGACCTGTCGTGGCTCGGTGCCGAATTGCAGCCTGACCGAATCGTCACCGCCGAAGATCTGGTCAAGGACGGCATCGTCTTTCCGGAAGAGCACGCCCCCGATCCGCTGTTGCCGGCCGGCAAGGTGCCGATGTTCATCGGCCACCCGGTGGCGATCCTGATCTGGAACGATTTCGAGCGCTTCCGTCAGGCCAAGGCGCAACTCAAGTTCAATGACACAGCGATTCGTTACGGTGCCCAGGTGCCGTTCTACGAAGGTGATCCCTACGGCAGCTTCCGCTATGTGCGGGTGGGCGGCGCGACGTCGGCGGACGAGGACGAATTCGCCAGCCTCAAGGATTCGATCCTGTTCCCGATGCTGCGCAACCGCCGTCCGGTGTGGGATTCCCAGCCGAACCTGCACGGCAACCTGACCGAGCGCGGGCTGTTCTACGCCGAGCGCATGAAGCAGCAGATCGACACGCCACCGGACAACTGGCTGGTGTTCGACGAGCGCTACAAGACGCCGTCGATCGAACCGGCCGCCATGGAACCGGACAACGGCAACGGCTGGTACGACCCGGTGACCAAGACCCTGCATTTTGTCGTTGCCACTCAATGCCCGCTGGAAACCGCGACCGAGACCGCGAAGATGATCGCGCCGTCGCGTTTCGGCCTGGCGAACCTGAACATGCACCCGGGTTACACCGTCGGCTACGGCTCCAAGGACCACAACATTTTTGTGTACTACGCGGCGCTGGCGGCGTTGTATGGCGCCGGTGTGCCGGTGCGCCTGGCCAACGACCGCTACGAGCAGTTCCAGAGCGGCATCAAGCGCCACCCGTTCGATATCCGCTATCAGCTGGCGGTGGACAAGACCGATCACAGCTTCAAGATCTTCCGCGCCGAGATGAGCGTCGACGGCGGCGGACGGATCAACTACAGCCCGTCGGTGGCGGCGGTTGGCGCCACGGCGGCGCAGTCGATCTATTACATGCCGCAGAACGATCTGCAGGTCACCGCCTATCATTCCCGCGCCGTCGAAGCCGGGTCGATGCGTGGTTATGGAACCCTGCAGAGCATGGCGTCCACCGAGATGATGGTCGACGAAATCGCCGATCGCCTCGGTATCGATGCCATCGACCTGCGCAAGAAAAACGCCCTGCGTTCGGGCATGAAGAACACCCAGGGCGCAGTGCCGGCGGGCGCGTTGCGCTTGCATGAAATTCTCGACAAGGCCGCCGTTAACGAGGTCTGGAAAAACCGCGACGCGATCAAGAAACAGCGCGAAGCGGCGGATCCTGATCACTGGTACGGCGTCGGTTTCGCCATCTGCCAGAAAGACTTCGGCACCGGTTCCGAAGCGCCGATGGCCAGCGTCGACTTCACCGCCGACGGCCGGATCAGCCTGCGTCATATCGGCATCGAGATCGGCACCGGCATGTCCACGTCGCAAGCCATGGTCGTGGCCGATTTCCTCGGTCTGCCAGCGCACGAAGTGAAGACCGGCGAAACCGAATGGAAAGAGTTGCAGCTGATCAGCGGCGGCAACCCTTACATCATGAGCCAGGCCGAGCAGGACAGCTTCCTGCGCAATCCGCGTTGGGTTGGCAAGATCGCGTCGGCCTCGTCGGCGACCAACTCCGCCTACTACTTCAGCCACGCCACCCGTGAAGCGGCGCGCGTGTTGTTCAACCACGGCCTGTGGCCGGCGGCGCTGGAAATCTGGCGACAAGGCCCCTACGGCGGCCAGGCCAACCCTTACGTGGTACGCCGTGAAGACGCCCATTGGGTCGACGGCAAGCTCACCGCCAACGGCATGGAGCCATTGCCCTTCGCGATGCTGGCCAAGCGTGCCCACGAGCGCGGTCTGGTCACCGGCGCGACTGTGCACGGTTTCAACCGCTGGAGCTGGGCCGAGGCCGAGTTCAGCATCGACGGCGTGCGTGAGCGTTTGCCGCTCGATGGCCTGGCGGTGAAGTACGGCGAAGGTGCGCCGAAGGCCAAGCAGGCGCAAATGAACAGCGCCGGTTTCCATCTGCTGGATAGGCAGAACATCGCGTACCCGGCGACTCAGTTGAACAACGCGGCGGTGACCTACTACAGCCCTGTGGCAACCCTCGTGGAATTGAAAGTCAACAAGGGCTCGGCCGAGGTGCAGGTGCTCAACCATCACTCGTGGGTCGAGTGCGGGCGGGTGCTGGTGCCGGAGCTGGTCAAGGGCCAGATCGAAGGCGGCACGGCCATGGGCATCGGCCATGCGTTGATGGAAGAAATGCCACTGTACGAAGGCGGGCCGGGGGAGGGTGACTGGAACTTCAACCGTTACCGCTTGCCGATGGCGCGGCATGTGGCGGTGTGGAAACAGACCGCGGAAATCCTGCCGCCCTTGTCGCCGAGCGATCCGTCCAAGGGCATCGCCGAAGTGGTGATGATCCCGGTGGTCGGTGCCATCGGCAACGCCGTGGCCCACGCTATCGGCAAACGTGTCCGCGACCTGCCTATCACTTCTGCTCGCATCAAGGAGGCCCTCAATGGCTAACCGTCCGCTTCAACTGACCCTCAACGGTCAAACCGTCGGCCCGGTGGACATCCCTGATGACCTGCCGATGATCGATTACCTGCACGAATACAAAAACCTCACCGGCTCGCGCCTGGGCTGCGGCCAGGGCATCTGCCACGCCTGCGTGGTGATCGTCGACAACCCCGACGGCACCAGCGAAGAAGTGCGCACCTGCATCACCGGCGCGCACTACTTCGAAGGCAAGAAAGTACGCACCATCGAAGGCCACGCGACCCGCGACGAGCAAGGCAAGGTCACCGAGCTGAATCCGATCCAGCAGCGTTTCGTCGACGAGTTCGCCTTCCAGTGCAGCTACTGCGCGCCGGGTTTCGTCAACGCCGCGACGGTGCTGGTGGAAAAGCTGCAGCGTCAGCCGATCGTCAAAAGCCAGCTGGAGAAAGTCATCGAGGACAGCCTCGGTCACCACATTTGCCGCTGCACTGGCTACGTGCGTTATTACAACGCGACGCGCAACGTGCTGAGCGATCTCGGCCTGGTCAAGGAGGGTTAAGCATGAAGCATCTATTGACCCGCCTGGCATTGGCGGTCGGTCTGGCTGCGCCTGTGTTGCTGGCGCAGGCGGATGATCAGGTGGTTCGCGGGGCTTATCTGGCTCGCGCCGCTGACTGCATGGCGTGCCATACCGCGCCGGGCGGCGCGCCGTACGCGGGCGGTCTGCCGATCGTTTCGCCGTTCGGTACGATCTACGGCACCAACATCACCCCGAGCAAAGCGCATGGTATCGGCCTGTACAACGATGAGGAGTTTTTCGCCGCGTTGACCGAAGGCAAGCGTCGCGACGGTGCCAACCTGTATCCGGCGATGCCGTACACCTCGTATCACCTGATGCCTCGGGAAGACTCCGACGCGATTCATGCCTACCTGAAAACCGTCGAACCGATCGAACGTGCCGCACCGGTCACCCGCCTGAGCTTCCCGTTCAACGTGCGCCTGGGCCTGATGGGCTGGAACATGTTTTATGGCAAAGATGTGAAGCTGGCGCCGACCGAAGGCAAAAGCGAAGCCTGGAAGCGCGGCCAGTACATGGTCGATGTTCTCGGTCATTGCGGTGAATGCCATACCCCGCGTGGCTTGCCGGGCGCGATGCAGCAGGACAAGCGCATGACTGGCGGCCTGCTCAACGGCTATCTGGCGCCGAGCTTGCTGGCCACTGACCTGGCGGCTCGCGGCTGGAATCATCAGGACCTGAGCGCCTTCCTCAAGCACGGCATGAGCGCCCAGGGCACGATGTTCAACGAGATGTTCCCGGTGTTCCACAACAGCACCCAGGGCCTGAGCGACCCGGACCTGGCGGCCATGGCGACCTTCTTGCTCGGCGATCAACCACCGGCGGCGAAAGTGCTGACGGATGTGCCGTTTGATGCGCTCAGCGCGAGCGCCCAGCGCGGCCGTCAGGAATATTTGAACGTCTGCGCCGGTTGCCATGCTGTCGGTGGCGAAGGCAAGCCGCACATCGCCGTGGCCATGCGTGGCAACACCACGCTGCGCCTGGAAGATCCGCGCAACCTGATGCGGGTGATCGACGATGGCATCGGCGAGCAGAAGTTTGCCGGTTTCGAACACATGCAACCGATGCCGGGTTTCGCCGAAAAGCTCAGTCATGAGCAATTGACGGATTTGCTCAATTACCTGCGTCAGGGGTGGGGCGGTCAAGCGGGTGATCTGGCGGTGAACGAGGTGCAGACGTTGCGCGCGGATGCGCCGCCGCTCGAGCACAAGGCCCACTGACATGCAGCATCTGGATCTGCAAGTGGTGCGCCGGGCACTGGAGTGGTTGACGGCCGGACAGCGTGTCTGGCTGTGCACCGTGCTGGCCACTTACGGCTCGGCACCGCGCGCACCGGGCTCGTTGCTGGCGGTGAACGCCGCAGGACAGTGGATCGGTTCGCTCTCCGGCGGCTGCGTCGAGGAAGACTTCCTCGAACGTGTTGCCGAAGGTGCCTTTGAACAAGCTGTCAGTGTTGTGCGCTACGGTGAAGGCGATGATCTACGCTCGCGGGTCAGCCTGCCCTGTGGTGGTGTACTGGACGTGCTGGTCGAGAAGCTCGACTCCGATTGCGAGGTGCAGGCGCATTTGCGCGAGCTGGAGTCGGCGTTGTTGGGGCGACGCCGGTTGATTCGTGAAGTTGACCTGTCCAGCGGCGCACGCAGTCTGTTCGATGATCGCGAACAGGGCGCGCGGGTCGAACGCGAGATCGACCGGGTTCGACTGCGCATCGGCGCGGCTCAACGTTTGTTGCTGGCCGGGTACTCCAGCGTGGCGCAGGCCTGTGCGGAATTTGCCGTGGGCCTGGGATTCGAGGTGATTCTGTGTGATCCGCGTGATGACGTGCTGCAAGGCGTGGTGCTGGACAACGTGGAGATTCGTCGTCAGCTGCCGTCGGTGTTTATCGCCGACGATGGTTGCCACAGCGATACCGCCGTGGTGGCCTTGACCCACGATCCGCGCATTGACGATTTGGCGATGATGGAGGCGGTGCGCACCGAGGCGTTCTACATCGGCGTGATGGGCTCCCTGCAGACTTCGCAAAAGCGTTTTGAGCGACTGCGTCGAATCGGGGGCTTGGGGGATGCGGAGCTGGCGCGGATTCATGCGCCGATCGGTTTGAACCTGGGCAGCAAGACACCGGCGGAAATTGCCCTGGCCGTGCTCGCCGATATCCTGCGGATTCGCAGCGGTATTGCGCGAGAGCGGCTCTAACAGCGTTTCCCTTGTGGGAGCGAGCCTGCTCGCGAATGCGTCGGATCAGTCGACAATAATGATGGATGATCAATCGCCTTCGCGAGCAGGCTCGCTCCCACAAAGTATTTCGGTGTTGCTTAATACCCGAACTTGTCCCGCAGTCCGTAATACCAGGCACCCAATGCCGCGAACGGAGTGCGCAACAATTGGCCGCCGGGGAAGGGGTAGTGCGGCAGTTCGGCAAACGCGTCGAAACGCTCGGCCTGGCCACGCAACGCTTCAGCCAGGACCTTGCCCGCCAGGTGCGTGTAGGTCACGCCGTGGCCGCTGCAACCCTGGGAATAGTAGATGTTGTCGCCCAGACGGCCGACTTGCGGTAGGCGCGACAGAGTCAGCAGGAAGTTGCCGGTCCAGGCGTAGTCGATTTTCACGTCCTTGAGCTGCGGGAAGGCCTTGAGCATTTTTGGCCGGATGATCGCCTCGATGTTCGCCGGGTCCCGCGCGCCATACACCACGCCGCCGCCGAAAATCAGACGCTTGTCGCCGCTCAGGCGGTAATAGTCGAGCAGGTAGTTGCAGTCCTCGACACAATAATCCTGAGGCAACAGGCTTTTTGCCAACGCATCGCCCAAGGGTTCCGTGGTGATGACCTGAGTGCCGCAGGGCATCGACTTGGCGGCCAGTTCCGGCACCAGGTTACCCAGGTATGCATTGCCCGCCACGATGATGAATTTAGCCCGGACCTTGCCCTGTGGCGTGTGCACCACCGGATTCGCGCCGCGCTCGATGCGCACCGCCGGCGATTGCTCATAAATGGTGCCGCCCAGCGACTCCACAGCCGCCGCTTCGCCCAAGGCGAGGTTGAGCGGGTGAATATGCCCGCCGCTCATGTCCAGCATGCCGCCGACGTATTGATCGCAGGCCACCACATCGCGGATGCGTCGTTGATCCAGCAGCTCAAGCTGCGTGTGACCGAAGCGCTCCCACAAACGCTTCTGCGATTCCAGATGGCCCATCTGCTTGGCCGTGATGGCGGCAAACACGCCACCGTCCTTCAAGTCGCACTGAATGTTGTATTTGGCGACCCGCTCACGAATGATCCGCCCACCCTCGAACGCCATCTGCCCCAGCAACTGAGCCTGCTTGGGACCGACACTGCGTTCGATCACATCGATATCGCGGCTGTAACTGTTGACGATCTGGCCACCGTTACGCCCCGACGCACCGAAACCCACCTTGGCCGCTTCCAGCACCGTCACCCGAAAACCGTTCTCCAGCAGGAACAGCGCCGAAGACAGGCCGGTGTAACCGGCGCCGATCACACAGACATCAGTCTCAATGTCATCCTGCAAAGCCGGGCGCGGCGGAACCGCATTGGCCGATGCGGCGTAGTAGGACTCTGGGTAGGGGGTGTTCGCCATCCTGCTGCCTCTGTTTAATATATTTTACGAGTGCGTCGATCCTACCCGAGTTAAAAAACCACCGCCAGCCACCGGAAAATCTTCTTCGCAGCCGCAAAATTAAATATTTTGCATATTCATAGGGTTAGCTCGAAAAAAGGTGTTGACACCCCTCCGGAATTCCGTAGAATGCCGCCTCACAGCAGGCACGTAGCTCAGTTGGTTAGAGCACCACCTTGACATGGTGGGGGTCGTTGGTTCGAGTCCAATCGCGCCTACCAAACAAAATCCGCTCTGCTGGGCGGTCTAGAGGGGTCACCGGAAACGGTGACCCCTTTTTGCTTTCAGCCTTTGGGCAAACTTTGGGAATATTTTGGGCAAACGACCACTGTGCACTGAGTGTTTAGTGGATCTAGCACAACTGGTCACGCTCTCGATAACATCCTCTGGTCACTCATCCAGGAAGAAATCATGAAAGCATGGATCGCAACAGCCGCGGCACTTGTTGGGTTAATGGCTAGTGGAACTGCTCCTGCCGTTGATGAGGGAGACGGAGCGAAATTTTTTAGCTCCTGCAAAGGTCTGCTCAATTACTGGGATGGAAAGCCAGCGGAGGCAAAATACGATGCAGGAGCTATGGGTTACTGCGTGGGAGTGGTGCACGGCGTCCGTACCTCGTTGCAGGTATTGAGTCGTGAATTAAAAGAGGGATACCCGCGGTTGTGCCTGCCTGACGATTACGTTGAGCAGGATGGGGTTAGAGCAGTCGTTAAATACATTGCCGAAAACCCGGATAAGCTAACGTTTAAGGATGGGTTCATAACTATGTTCGCGCTCCGCTCCGCCTATCCATGTAAATAGTCGCGACGCTATACCTTCAGATCCGCGTTCACCTTCATATAAACCACCGCATCATCGCCGTGCCCTGCCTGGTAGTGCTCGGTCATCTTCACATCCGCATGACCCATCAATCCCTGAATGTATTCCTGCTCGAAACCCTGCTGCTCGTACAGCCAGGCGCCGAGAGCTCGTATCTCGTGAAAGGTGGGTCGCTCGCCGGCCGGGACATCGTCGTAAGCGTTTGAATCGTCTCGCGCCTGGGCGAATGACTTGGTCAGGTAATCCGCTGTCACTGCATTCCAGTGTAGCTTGGCGTCGAGCTGGCTCCGCTTGCGCGCCTTCGGCGAGTAGTGGATCAGGTAGGGGCAGACGACCGGCGACTTCATGCATTCCAGCACCACCTCCCGCAGCGCTTGGCCCATGACGATCTCCAAGTGAACGGGCTTCCCGTAGTTCTGCGTCTTCCCGGGCGATACCTTGATGGTGTTCTGCTCGAGGTCCACAGCCGATTTCGGCCACACCACGATATCCTCCCGCCGCTGAAGGCTCAGCAACCCCAGCCGAATGGCTCGCTTCAGCCAGATCGGCGTCCCCACGTATTCCAGAATCGTGTTCAGCCCCTCAACGGTATGGCGCTGGCGCTTCTTCTCGGCCTCCTTTTTGACCAGGGTCAGCTCAGCGGAGTTACGCTCGCAAAGGCCTTTGGCCACCGCGAACGCGAACACCTGGACCAACAACCCACGATGTTTCGTGTAGGCATTGTTCTCGAAACCATCCAGGTATTCCGCGACAGTCAGCACATCCAGTTGCCCCATCATCAAATCACCCAGGTCCTCCCGGTACCGGGCCAACTTGAATTTGATTTCTTTCAGGGTGCTCGCGGCGTAACTCCGGGTGGTCAACCATTCCTTTTCGAAGCGCTCCAGGCAGCCGCTGAACTTCGGCGCAGCATCACCGGTGATCATGGCCAGCAGCGAGCCGTCGTCAGCCAGCAGCGGCAGCAGCTTGGCATTGGCGGCGTTGGCCAGCTTGATGGCCTCGGCCATCGGCTTGTTGATGCTGGTCTTCTTGCCAGTGATCGGGTTTTTGTACTGCCAGTATTTCCCATTCGGGTACAGGTTGGCCGGTAGATCACGATTTTTAACGGTCCTGGCGCGCGGGGGAGCCATCAACCCACCTCCATCATCTTGGCCAGCAGGGGATCATTCGACCCCATCACGGCCGCCTGCAGATCCACGAAGTACATCCCGCCTTTTACCTCTCCTACCACTTCGCCTTCCTCGATCCATTTTTTCAACTGTTGCAGACTCGGCTTGCCGCCGGCGTAGCGCAGCTTCCGGTATTCGCCTGCCTCCATGAGGCGCGGCAGCCTGGCCGTAATGTGGGCAATGACTTTTGCCATGATGATGCTCCATGCCGCGCGTGGCGGCAGAAGGTGGGGATGGGGTTAGGCTCGTTGCTCGGGGTTCAGACCAATCTGGCTGACCTGGTCGATGCATGAGGGACTCAGCCAGATACATTCGGTACGACTCGCAGTACCGCGTCCGGCGCTGATGCGGGCTGATGTGCTGTAGCAAGCCCAGCCGGGCAACATCTCGGAATACAGGTCGCTGGGATATCCCGACAGCACGACCATTCCTTCTAGCTCGAGCAACGCACTGAGCAGTTCACGGTGTGCCGAGTCGTCCATTTCATGCTTGTAATACCGGCCGCTCGACGCACCCTTGTATCGAGTGTCGTGCACATAAGGCGGGTCAACATAGTGCAGTGTCCGGGGGCCGTCGTGCGCCTTGATAACCTCGATCGCCGGCCTGTTTTCAATCAGCACGCCGCTCAGCCGCTGGCCAACTTCAGCGAGTTGTTCAGGGTATGTAGCCCAGAGTGACTGGGCCGTGCCGTATTGGCGCTTCGTGTCGATCCGGAAGCCGGTAACGCCCTTCGTTGCGCCGGCGGAGCCAAAGCCCATTTGGGCGCGGATGATCGTACGCCGAGCTCGTTCGATCGGTTCGGCGCTCGGCTCCCAAGAAAGCTCGAATTCTTCTCGGGAGTAGGGCGTGAAAACCAATCGTTCGGTGAGTCCCGATCGCGAGACCGGATCCTGAAGGATGCGGAATAGGTTCACGATGTCGCCGTCCAGGTCGTTGTACACCTCGGCATAGGACCGCGGCTTTTGCATCAGCACCCCGGCGGCACCGCCGAATGATTCGACGTAGCAGGTATGGGGCGGGAAGTGTTGAAGCACCCACGGAGCGAGCCGGAACTTGGCGCCGTGGTAGCGGATGACCGGAGCGGTGATGGTCATGAGTTATTTCCAATAGCACGCTGCCGTTTAACGGCAGGCGGTAGGTGGGTATTAGAATCAGAGGAGGAAATTAGACAAGTAGCGTAGTTAGGCTAACGTTTAAAAATAGCCTTTTTTTGCTATTTTCGTTTTATGTTTGGAACGAAAAAGAGTTGGTGCAGTAAATGGGAGCGTGCTTTTGATGAGTTGTTATTGAGAGTGCCTTGTTGATGTGTTAATGGCGGCAAGAATTATGGGCGAATTGAAAGGCTTGGATTTAGGTCGGTTGTTTGGTGATTTAGGTGGCATGCTTGCCGCCTTGGTCGGACTGTCATTTGTTTTCGGGTATGTTGGTTATAAGTCTTATTTAGATATTTTTGGTTTAGGATGGTATGCGTCAAGTCTAGGTACAACTGAGCACGCCATTAAAGCTGTTGAGTCGTTTTTGGTGTTAGCTCCATCTACTGTATCTGGTTATGTTGTTATTAAAGTGGCGAGTCAAAAAATAAACTTAAAAATATGTTTTTTTTCTGTTTGTGTTGTGGTGCTGAGTTGTGGTCTTTACATAGAGTGGTTGTATTTTAGTAAGCTCGGCAGCGGCTCGCTACAAGTTGCTGGCCTCGCAGTAAAAATACTGGGGTTTATGGCAATTGTTATTGGGAGTGCTGCTGGCATGTTACTTTACCTATTTGGAGTTGCGGTGAATCGAAAGTGGGGCGTTTTTTTGGTGTTGGTGATGTCTTTGTATTGCATATTTGTCCTTGTTCCCTATATGTCAGGTGTTTCGAAAGGTTTTATTGTTCAGTATTATAAGGGGGGTAAATTACCGTATGTATTGATTGGTGATGATAGGTGGGCGGTTTTGGACTACAAGGAAGGTCGTTCTTTATTGTTGCGATATACGTTAAATTCTTATCCTGAGGCTAGGCTAGAACCTATCGAGACATTAGTAATTAGGCGTGATGGAGGTTCTAAATTTTCATTTGAAAAACCTGAATCTAGTAATTTACATCGTTAAAAACTTTGTTTGAATTAGTTCATGGGCATTCAAAACCGACATGCCGAGTTCGCGGGCGATGTGCACTTCGAGGCGGGCGCCCTTTGAGCTTTCCCAGCCGGGCAGTACGGCGACCAAGCCACACAGGCTCAGGCGCGTCAGTTCGTAGGCCATGTAGTCGCCCCATTCGGCGTCAAGGACGACACCGTGCTCTGCTGGGTTTTCGACGATGTATCCGATGGCGCGCAGCTTGGAAGCCATCTTGTTGAAGGCGGGGAAGTTGAAGTCTTCGAAGCCAGTCATGGGGCCGGTAAGGTAAAGGCGGTGGGCGCGGTCGATCCAGCGAGTTACGCGTGATGTCGACTCCGGCGATAGCTCGTGCCAAGTATCGACCTCGAACTCAGCATTGCGCAGGCCGAGGTGTCTGCCGTCGGGCATCACCGCCGCGACGGCGCCGTGGCTGTTCGTCCATACCCGATGGATGCTGTCCTTCTTCACCACCGGGATGTCGCCTTTGATGTACGCGAGCCCAATGCCGGGCATAGGATCGGCGGTGACGGTCTTCAGCATCCGAACCGTGCGCGGCACTCGGTCGCCGAACGGATAACTGTTGCTGCGCTTATGCAGCGCCGGGCAGTCGATACGGTTTTCTGTGGGCATGGGGCGTCCTATGCCGGGTCATGCCCGGGCGGTGGATAAGTTGTGGCTGTTCGCGTGCAAAACGCGCTGCTCTATAGCCTGACGCCCAACCTCGGTTAGGTATTGGACGGACAGACACCGGAGCTTTGCTTAATGAAACGACTTGCTGGCTTGATTTATCTTTTCGCTGCTTTGATTCGATTGGTTGACGCACTCAGTCGAGCTGGCTGGGTTGGATCTGCTGGAGAATCCGCCGGCCGATCCATCGAACGACGGTGACTGCCTTGCTGTTCCCGATGGCCTTGTAACGCGGTCCGTCCGGGCATTCTTCGGCAGGCTTGTCGCGCCAGGGGATCAGCGTGTAGTCATCAGGCATCCCCTGGAGGCGTTCGCATTCGCGTGGGATGAGGCGGCGAACCGCCGTCCCTGACTGCACGGCCTGCACTTCGGCTCTCGCTTCTAGGGTGTATGCGTGTCCCTCTTGAACGCCAACGCCGTCTGGGCCGCTAAGCGGATTCGTGCGCAAGGCGCCAGCCTGTATGGCGTGAGTGACAATCGGCTGACCGCGTCCGGTACCGTCCTCGCTACCATCGAAGCCGTCGGCCTTCAGCGTGTGGGTGATGTCGCCTGTGATGCACACGGCGACCTGGCCGCCGGCGTTCGCGTGGCTTCCGGAGTGATTCATTGCACGCAGCGTTGGCGAGATTGTCCCAGCGTCTGCGCCGTGATCCTTGCAACTGAAGGCGAGCACAGCGTTTTCCTGCCCGTTGTTCCGGCCCAGGGCGAATGCGGTTGAGTCGCTGACGCCTGGGTCCTGCGTGCCGTGCACTACCAGCAGGCCCGATTCAGCGTCCATCGATCCTGAAAAGACCGACGACCAGATCCGCGACGAACTGGAAACGGAAAACCCTGGGCCCGACTTGGATGACGACGAGGTAATCCCGAATGGCCGCAAACCAAGCGATCCTTGATGCCACGATTCGGCACGCCGTTTTCCTCGAGCAACTGAAGTCGGGTGAAGTCGCCAAGTTCGGGCCATTCCTCAAGGAGATCGACCGCTCGATTCGTGAGCGGCTGACCCGTGCCGACCTGACGGATTACACCGTCGCTCGGCTGGAGCACCTGCTGAGCGAAGTTGACAGCCTGCTGTTGGGTATCTTCGACCGGTACAGCGAGAAGCTGAACCTCGACCTGGTGGATATCGCCGACTACGAGGCCGAGTTTGAAGCGACGAGCCTGACCCGGGCGGCCCCGGTGAGCGTGTCGTTTGATGCCGCGGTACCAGGTGCTGCTGCAATCAGGGCAGCCATCCTCACCAACCCGCTCAGCGTACGCGGTGCGGACGGCGGGAAGCTGCTCAAGTCTTTTATTGATGGCTTCACCACCACCGAACGGCAACGACTCACGGGTGCGATCCGGCAGGGCTTCTTCGAAGGCCAGACGAACTTCCAGATCATCAAGAACATTCGCGGTACCAAGGCGCTGAAGTACAACGACGGCATCCTGGCCACGACCAACCGGAACGCCGGCGCGATTGTTCGGACGGCGGTGCAGCACGTCGCCACCCAGGCGCGCATGGAGACGCTGAAAGAAAACTCCGATGTCGTGCAGTCAGTGGAGTGGGTCAGCACCCTAGATTCGAAGACGACCAGTCAGTGCCGGACGCTCGACAAGAGCCGGTTCAAACTGACCGAGGGGCCGCGACCGCCGATCCACATCAACTGTCGCTCGACGGTGGTGGCGGTGACTCGCTTCAGTGCGCTGTTCGCCAAGGACGCAACGCGGGCATCCATAGGCGAAGGCGGCGCACAGCAGGTGAGGGCAGACCTCAGCTACTACAACTGGCTCAAGCAGCAGCCGGCATCGTTTCAGGACAGGGCTATTGGCCCGGTGCGGGCGAAGCTGTTCCGTGAAGGCGGTCTGAGTATCGAGCGTTTCGCTGAGCTGCAGCTTGATCGTAATTTCGCACCGCTAACTCTTGCTCAAATGAAGGCAATTGAGCCCCTTGCGTTTGAACGCGCGGGGCTAACTCCTTAGCGGTAGGTCTCTTGGCTGTGCCAAAAATATGTGGGGATTGGATTCTGGACCGCAGGCTTGCCAACAAGGTAAGCGCGGCCCGCTTCCACATTGAAGTCAAGGGCATTCACGGGGCGGTAGAAATCAAATTTCCGCTTGGTTTTTGTGAAAATACCAGTTTTCACGAGGGCATCAACCACAGCCGTCGTAGCCTGCATCGTGTTGCGATAAGGCGAGTCCTTGGACAGGAAGAACCGGCGGATCAACGGATCCAGTCCACCGGAAAACTGGCTGTCGAAGCGCTCGAGGGCTTGGGTACGAGCGTTGACGGGCAAGCTGTCACGGTAAAGTTCAAAATTTTCCGCTCTGTCGTCGTCGGCTCCGAACGCCACCGTCGCTTGACGCAAGCAGTAGTCGACTAGGCGCACCAAGTCGATGTGTTCGCCATCAGCTTCAGGCAGTTCGATGTAGCGATCATCTTTCAAAAGGGGGGTTGGCAGTTTTTCTGCCATAGGGTGGTTGGTCATGAGAACCTCGTATTGGTGGTAAGGAAGGACAGCGAATGCGGGCCGTCCTTTCTCGTCATTGATGAATTGAACGTTGAAATCCTGGGTCATGTTTTTTCCTCTTTTTTCATATCCCAAATGAAATATATGAAATAAACGACGTGACCGCAACTGTTGTTTGATCAATTCCGCAGGCAGGGCCTGCACCAGTGTCTATGGGAGTCAACCGCAAGGTGATCCGTGAACGCGTCGTTGTTTCGTGATCGTTGACGGGGATTCCATGATGACGGGTCATGGGTTGAGGAAGACGCTCAGGCAATTGTTGACGAAGTAGATGACGACGTTGATTTTCTTGATCAGATAGATCAGGAGGAATGACCCGAAGGGTCTACATGTTTCGAATCAAGCCCTGGCAGCCGTCGGGGCTTTTTTATGCACGCGATTCACTCAGGCCTCGTCAATGACGGGGCTTTTTCATATCTGCGGGCAGGGCCTGCAAATCGTCTCTGGGAGACAAACAAATGGGCTTGAAGTATCAGCTGGACACTCTTGATGGTCTCGACGATTCCGTCAAAACGCTCTACGTCGAGAAGGGCGGCAAGTTCGTACTCGGCATCGAAGGTATGCCCCAGCCTGAGGATGTCTCTGGATTGAAGTCCAAGGTCCAGGAACTGTTGGATGAGAAGAAAGCCGCCGATAAGGCGCGCAAGGATGCCGAGGATCAGGCCAGGCTCGATCGCGAAGAAGCCGCTCGCAAGTCCGGTAACGTCGAAGAACTCGAAAAGTCCTGGTCCGAAAAATACGCTCGTCGCGAAGCTGAGCTGAGCGGCACGCTGGAGCAGGAGCGCGCAATGGCGCATGGGCAGATCCGGGATCTGACTGTCGGCCGTACTGCTACTGATATTGCATCTGCCCTGGCAATCCCAGGCAGCGCAAAAGCCCTGTTGCCGCACATTGAGCGCCGCTTGGGCGTCGAGCAGCGCGATGGGAAGCCTGTGGTGGTCGTGCTCGACCCTCAGGGGAAGCTCTCGGCGGCAACGCTGGATGAGCTGAAAGCGGAATTCGCAAACGACACGGCGTTCGCGCCATTGATCGCGGGTAGTAAGGCATCGGGCGGCGGGGCCAACGGTGCTGGGAATGGCGGCGGGGCCGCAAAAGGCAAGATCGGCGGCACCAAAGAGGAACGCACGGCTGCAATCGCAAGCCGGTTCCCAGACCTCCCTCAATCGTAAGGAAATAACTCATGTCCCTGTCTCAAATGCAGGTTTTTAGCGACTACATCATGGCGATGGTCGGCGCCACCGCGCAGAAGGCTGAGCAGGACAAGCGCCACTTGCTTGAGCAGAGGCTGACGGCCAGCGAGCAAACCCACTTCGAGAAACTGACCAATGCACAAAAAGACCAGGATCGCCTGCGCGATCGCCTTGCCACTTCTGATCTGCGGTTGTCAGTCCTCCTTGCAAGACTTTTGCAAAAACCGGATGTGCCTGGATAACAACTTGGCTCAACTGAAAACCAGTTCGATTTGATGTTGAACTGTCTGCACTGAATTGTATTCAGCCTGAGCACGTGACTAAGTGTTTCGTTGTTTTTAGAGTGGGTGGGCGATTGATGTGGGTGCGAAGTGGACGGTAATCAGGGCATCTTCGTGGATCGCATCTCATGTACTTCTACGATGGATGCTCTGACTCAGCCCTGTCTTGCGGCTTTTCAGGCGTAGAATGGGCAATGCCACCTATCAAAAGGAGTCGCGCATGATCTCCGACCAAATGAACAAACAGGCATCCGACAGTAAGGCAGTCTGGGATCAATACATCTGCTGACAGAAGAAGAGTTAATAGCGAACTGTCCGCGTTATGTGCCTCAGGCGTAGGTGTCGGTTCAGATGCGAGCAAGGAGTGCGTTAATAGCAATAAACGGCCTAGCATCCGTTGTTTTAAAGCGGGAATTCCTTTTCCGCGGGATTGGTCAGATTATATTGAGTCCTTGCGCGAGGTTGTACGTACCCGCTCTGATGATGTCAACAGGGTGCTGCCATTAATGCCTAATTACCCCGATGAATCATAAAGGGCTATTAGTTGTTGTAAATTTAGATTTGTCACTTAAAAACACCGGACTCGTTTAAATATTTGCTAACCAGCATTGCCCCTTGAGTTGTCAGGTGACCATAATCCCATGTCAATAGGTCGTCAGGCTTTCCGGGGACGTGTGTTAAGCAGCCTTTTTCCGAGCACAAATATTTTATTAATGAAATATAGCGGACTGGTTGAGTGCTAAGGAGGGTAGACATATCTTCGTCGCTGGATGAGGCGTAGGCGTCTGAGTCATTTACTATGCGATCAGCGATTGCGCCGCCATTTTTCCAATGATTGCTTTTCCAGTCGCTATATACCATAGCAGGAAGGGCGCTAGGCCAATGAGGCGCAGGACCAATAATCACAATATTCTGTATGCCTATAGCTCTTAATTGGCCTATGGTTTTTAATAGTCCTGTTTTTGCTTCCGATGGAGATGCCCAATCCTTCTGGTATTTATTCCAAACTGCAAATAGTACGACTGTTTCTGGTTGAGTGTTTTTTATCTTTGATAAAATACTTGCGTTGCTTTTTGCGCAAAGCTCATATGAGTAGTCTGGTACAGGAGGGCATGCATCTCTGGTGAATTGATAGAATTCGTACCTGCTGCCAAGTACTATTTTTAGGCCTGGGTAAAGCCTGCCTGCATGCGAGTCCCCCCAGATAAAGATAGAGTGTTTGCCTGATCGTTTTTGGGTGGGCGAACATTCGCGGCTATAATCATCGAATGGCTGTACGTAGCTAAGCCAGCACTTTGAGTATCTAGCGTCTGTTTTGTACTCGTAATTGAAGTTTGCAATATTTCTGATTTCATCCGGAAATCTGCTTTCGATTCCTTTAAGTGAATAAATTGCAAGTCCAAGAGCGCATATTGCAACAGAGGATGCGCTTAGAATTATAGCCTTCGTTGTCTGGCTGCCTCTGGTGCGCAATGGTTTTTCAATTAATAGATAGGTAAGCCATGCCAATGCAATGCTTGCAAATACCAGGGCGATTCTAATTTCATGAGTCGGCTCTACACGGCCAAGTATGCGAGCGAAGGCGAGAAGGGGCCAATGCCAAAGATACAGAGGAAAACTGATGAGCCCAACCCAAACGAAAATCCGATTGGACAGGACTACTCTGTTTAGCCAGGAGAATGGGCCTGCAGTGATGATAAGTGCAGCCCCAATTGTCGGTAGAAGAGCCCACCAACCTGGAAAGTGATTACTTTTCGTGGTCAAGGAAAATGCAGCTATCAGCAATGCAAATCCAATTGCGGACAGGATATTTCGAGCGGGTTGGCCACTCCAGTGTTGGGTGAGCGGCAATTTAAAAATGGTGACATAGGCGAGCAGTGAGCCTACTAAAAGCTCCCAAAATCGAGTATGCGGTGAGTAGAAAGTCCCAGTCGCGTCGGATTGCACATTCATGATGTTCAGAGCGAACGATAGTCCGCCAGTCACGACAATCAACATCAGAACGTTGATCTTTGATTTCCAAGCTGCCCAAACCATCAAGGGCCAAATCAAATAGAACTGCTCCTCGATTCCGAGCGACCACAGATGTAAGAGGATTTTTGTTTCGGTACTGCTATCAAAGTACCCAGATTCACGTAACAAAATAAAGTTTAAAATAAATGTTGATCCGCCAACAACATGTTTCCCAAGTTGCATGTATTCATCAGCAAGCAAGATCAGCCAGCCAAAAATCAAAACTACAGCAAGCACAAGTAAAAGCGTAGGGAAAATTCGATTGATGCGCCGAGTGTAGAATTTCATGAAGCTGAAGCTATTATTCTCAAGGCTGCCGAAAATTATGCTGGATATTAGGAATCCTGAAATGACGAAAAAAATATCAACACCGACAAAACCTCCCTGAAACAATGATGGAAATGCATGAAATACAACCACAGATAGGACGGCTATTGCCCTGAGCCCATCTATGTCTGGCCTGTACTTCGGGTGGCTTAATTGTTTGTCGCTCGCTAGAAGCGTCGATTCAGATAACGAGGTCATTGTTGTTAGCGAATCCGTCTGATTAATAACCCATTGTCGGGGCTGTGTATCCTACCAGCACAGCCAACCCATACCGCCTTCATGTGGTTATTTTTTGTCTGGAGAAAAGCAAGGACTGCAACTGATAACGAACGCGAATCCTCGTCCGCACGCTTTGGGGGGGGCGCGCGGGGTGAAACTTTGGCCGGCCAGATCGCCGTAGCCTGGAGCATCCACAACCGCGTGAACAACGGAAAAGGCCAGGCCGTGGTGAGGGGAGGGTACGCCGGTGTGTACCAGAAGCCGCGCCAGTTTAGCTGTTGGAACAAGAACGAGCCGAATTACGAATACCTGAGTGGCGCCACGCAGATCCCGTACTGCGAACAGGAAAGGCTCGGATCGCTGCTGGCCAGGTTATCGACGGAAAATAGCTAATCCCACCGGTGGCGCGGCGTTCTACTACACGTACATTGAGGCGCCTGTCTGGACTGTGGGGCGCAGCAGACGCTAAAGCTCGGCCACCACATCTTCCTTCATGGACGTACCGCGAGCGCAGCAGGCGGCGTGGTTCATGGGGAGCACGTGCGTGTGCTCAACAGCATTCCCGCCTCCATGTGTTTGCAAACAACCAAGGAGGCGGATAGCTGACAACGCTATCATCGCGCAATTAATTGCATGAGTCCGAATGTCGCTCCGCCTGCTATTACAGCGATGATTAGGCCTGAAAAAATAGATGACTTAATATCGTTAACATCTTTTGCTGTGGTGATTTGTAGAAGGGTTGAAAGCGCCTTTTGATCGATTGCATTTAACTTCTCACTTACCTCTTGAATTTTTTTACTTAATAGAGCTACTTGGCTGTCTAGATAGGCCCTGTCGTCTTTTGACGCGTCTGTCGCAGGCTTTTCGTCTTCAGGAAATAGATTGTCGACGAGGCGTTTAATTGCTGGCGAAGTCTTGTCTTTCAATCCTTCAATTTCTTGTTCCATCAATGGCCTCCTAAGGTTAAAAACCGTCTTGGTTGTGTCCTTCTTCCTTTTCAAGAGCCGAAGTGTAGTCACTATTTTCTGACTCAACCTTGAAATTGACGTGCGGCTGTTTTCAGCCCGCCATTGGCCCGCACACTCTGGGGTGAGGCGCGAGGCATTGCCTGGCCGGATTTATCCGCAACCCCCTCAAGCTGGGCGGGTATGACTTCTTTGTGCGCAAATTCGCCATGGCTTCATCCCGCTGCTGGACGGCTTCGGCGTGCATCTCGACCAGCTTGATGATGTTCTGCCGGGCCTGGCGCAACTGCGGGGTCAGTTCCTCAATTTCGTTCTCAAGCATCCGGAGCTGGTGCGGGCAGGTTTCAAGCGGCGTCGGGCAACCGAGCCCATCGCTGATGTCTTCGATTTCGTACGGGTCTACGGCCAGGCCATACAGAAATCTGGATATGTGGTTTTCGCGATTTGCGCTGCTGGGCGGTCTAGAAGGGCTCACCGAAAGGTGAACCCTTTTTTGTTGTCTGGGATTTGCAAAATTTTTGCAAAACCGGATGTGCCTGGATAACAACTTGGCTCAAATGAAAACCAGTTCGATTTGATATTGAACTGTCAGCACCGAATTGCATCCAACCTGAACACGTGACCAAGTGTTTCGTCGTTTTTAGAGTGGGAGAGCGATTGATGGGGACGCGAACGATGATCAAGTTCTTTGCGGCTTACCTGTCCATTTGCCTCCTGCTTCAGTGGACGGTAGTCAAGGCATCTTCGTGGATCGCATCTCATGTGCTTCTACGATGGATGCTCTGACGTAGCCCTGTCTTGCGGCTTTTCAGGCGTAGAATGGGCAATGCCACCTCATCAAAAGGAGTCGCACATGATCTCCGACCAAATGAACAAACAGGCATCCGACAGTAAGGCAGTCTGGGATCAATACTTCTGCGCTGCGTTGATTGCCGAAAGCAATCTGACGGCACCCGTTGTAGGCGGCGCTACTCATGAAGACAGGCAGAATCTGTTGATCGAGAGGGCCAAAACCCTCGCCGACAAAATGATGGAAAACCGAAAATAACCAGAGCCCAGCCATCGCGCTGGGCTCTTCGCATCTGCCACTTCTCGCCGCGTCTTGATGAATCAGGCAATCAGCTCGACTTTTCCGGTTGCCAGGCGATAAATGCCCCCGACTATTTTCAACGTGCCCTTGCCGAGCGCGTCGGTCAGTAGAGGTGTGGCTTTCTTGAGGCGCTCGACCGAGTTTTTGACATTTTGCACGGTGGCGTTTTCCACCAGGTCCCCGGGCTGGTTGATCACGGTTTCGATGGACGGTTTGAGTGCGTCCGTCAGTTTCGGGATCTGCCCGGGGAACACCGTGTGATCCTTGACGGCCTTTATGCCAGCCTCGATGGCGCCACAGCTTTCATGCCCCAAGACCAGAATCAATGGCGCGCCCAGCACGGCAACACCATATTCAAGACTTGCCAGGCCTTCATCCGTGACGAAGTTGCCCGCCACGCGGATGGCGAATAGATCACCCCGTGCGGTATCGAACGCGTATTCGGGTGCGATGCGCGAGTCGGAGCAACTCAGTACGGCCACGAACGGGTTTTGGCCGGAGACCAGGGCTTCGCGTTCGTCCTTGAAATCGTGCGTCTCTGAGTTACCGCTGACATACCGTTCATTTCCCTTCATCAGCCTTTCCAGGGCCTCATCCGGATTGATCACGTTTTTTGGTTTGGGCGGTGCGGCGGTTTTTTCGGCTGCTTGAATGATTCTGCCGGGCAGTGCACCGGCGAGTAGCAAGGCGCCCGTTCCTAGCCCCGCCAGCCGCAGAAAGCGACGACGTTCATTGATTGTTGAGGCGGATTTTGTATCACATGATTCACACATGATGTTGTGTACTCAGGTCGATTCGTTGGGAATAGATACTGTGCTGCAGTGCTTGCACGAACATGTGGCACTGGAGAGTTGGAGTCTAGTCGCCCGCTGTAACGCTATGTTTTTAGCGAGTAGTACGAGTGCAATCCGTCGATCCATGGACTACTACTGACAGGTTGATTCAACTTCGTCCTGACGGGAGTTCCTCGATGCTGATTCACTGGTTTCTGGCGGCGGCACATCTTTTGGCGCTTGCGCTGGGGTTTTGGGCGGTTCTGGTTCGCGGTACGAATTTTCGGCGTTTGGCAATCGGCGCGGGGGAGGCTCGCAGTGTGTTGATCGCGGACAACCTTTGGGGGATATCTGCGCTCATTCTGTTGATTACCGGTGGGATGCGAGCCTTCGGTGGGTACGAAAAGGGCACGGATTACTACCTGCACCAACCGTTATTCCACCTCAAGATGACACTGTTCGTGCTTATCCTGCTGCTGGAAGTGGCGCCGATGGTGACGTTGATCAAATGGCGGGTGGCGCTGGCGCGTGGCGCGGCAATCGATACCGAGCGCGCGACACTGTTTGCGCGGATCAGTCATGTTGAGGCGTTGCTGGTGCTGCTGATGGTGATAGCGGCCACTGGCATGGCGCGCGGCGTGACGTTTGGTTGAGAGCGGGGGGCGGCGGGGCGGCACTTGAATCTTTAGCCAGCCGTCGTTCCGGGGCGAACGGGCTGGCTACTGACTGCATCAGGATTCAGGGGGTCTGTGGCTTGTCCGGGGCGGTCAGGCCGGCCTGAATGCGCTGATAAATCTCTTCGCGATGCACCGCAACATCTTTCGGGGCATTGATGCCGATTCTGACTTGCTGGCCGCTTACGCCCAGGATGGTGATCGTAATGTCATCACCAATGTTTATGCTTTCACCGACTTTGCGGGTGAGTATCAGCATGGTCTTCTCCTTGATTGCTTTATGGGGCACCTGATTCGGACAGTGCAGAGGTCGGTGGTATGTATAGATTAGTGCGAAGTCTCACGGTTTGGGTGCCTCTTTCTGACGCGCAGATACAGCATTAATTCCCAAGGCGTAACTATACAGAGGCCGCAACCATCATTCTCGTTGTTTTGTGCCCATTTTGCGGCACTCGAGAAGTATTCATGAGTGTTAAAATCCTCGCTTTAAGCCTTCAGAGGGAAACGCTGTGCGCAAAATGGTCTTGGTAATGGCGGTACTGGCGCTGGCGGGATGCGGTGAAGGCAAACGTGTTGATACGCCCAAGCCTGCCCCGGCAACGGCCGTCGTGCCGGCGCAGGCATCGGTGCCGCAATGGGATCTGGAAGTGCGGGGTGCAACACCCCAGGCCGTCAGTGACCTCAGCGGCTGGTTGATCGAGCACAATTTCATGTCCAATGTCGTCCGGGAAAACGGCAAGGTGCGAGTGTTGATGGGGCCGTTTAATTCGAAGGCCGAAGCCGAGGCCAAACAGGCCCAGGTGAGTGCCGCCATCACCAAGGCGAAGAAGCAGAACATCGAGGTGCTGGTGCTGGAGCGTCCGGTCGCTCAGTGAGTCCAGGCCAATATCGGATCAGGCACTGCGACATGCCCGGCCGGCATTACAACAAGGTCGGCGGCTGAAAACACAAAGGCCTCGGGGGAATGAACCCGAGGCCTTTTGTGTTTTCAGCGTGCATTCAACCGCAGGTTTTCATGTCGACCGGACCGACAAATTCGTTGCCGCGTCCCATGACGCAAGCCACGCTCTGGTTGCGTTGACGCTCCCAGGCCTGGACCGGATAGGTTTTGTCCCAGGCTTCATACAGTTGCCGATCCTGTTTCGACAGGCGCAAACCGTACTGCTTGCTCATGTAGAAGTAAGTCCTGGCGATCATGCCGCGAATGGACGGGCGCGGCATGACTTTCTTCGCCTTGAAGTCGACCTGTGTCAGGCACGAACCGTATTGACCCGATTGCTCCGGCAGCCAGCCAAAACTGAAATTGCTGCGATCCCCATTCACCTCACCGATGCTGGGTACAAGGTTATGCAGGTCGGCCTCGGCTTTCTGGTAGGCGGGATCGTAGCGCGTGCAGTTCTTGCGTCCGCCTTCCTGCCAACACTGGCGCTGATGGCCAATCTGCCAGGCCGGAACAATGTGCTCCCATTCGATGCGGGCCGCGCGCTTGGCATTCTTGCGCGGCACATAGCCGCAAGCCGCGAGGTTCACCCGGTTGCCGGTGTATTTGCAGCCGCAATAAAACTCGGTGGATTGTGGTGCGTACAGCTTCCAGGCCACTTTCTTGGCTTCGTTGAAGGTGCGTGGCGCGTCGGCCTGGGCACCCGTGGCGAACAACAGAAACAGCAAAGCAAAACAACGGACACTCATTAACTCAGTCTTCCTTCGGCACAACCCAGAAAATCTGCACACCACCATCGTCGCGATAGGCGAGGGTGACGTTGTCGTTCTCGTCGATCTCTTCCAGCAGGCGCTCCCACTCATCCACGGGCTCGTCCGGAAGACGAAAAATCAGGGCTGCCTTGGCTTTTTGAGCGGTGGGGGAGTTGATGATTTTCTGAACGCGCAGGCCCATGCGGACATAGGCGTCAGGTGAGGCGGAGGTGGTGTCCACGGGATTATCCTTATTAAGCTGTACGTGCATACAGTATTTAACTGTAGGCAATTTCGCAACTGCTTAAAAATCAAGAGAATCCTCTGACAGCGGCTTTTTCAATTTGGTGTAGGACGAAAGGAGTATTTTTGTCAGGCGGGGGTTGGGAGCCACTCGCCAAGGCTGGCGAGTGGTGAAAACAGTGCCCGACCGGAATCGCTCGGGCGAAGGTGAATCAGTATTCCCAGAACATCCGTTGCAGTTCTTTGCTGTCGTTGGTCTTGGTCAGGGCGACCATGGCCAGGATGCGTGCTTTTTGCGGATTCAGGTCGTGCGCCACGACCCAGTCGTATTTGTCGTCAGGCTGTTCGGCGTTGCGCAGTACGAAGCCACCGGCGTTGACGTGGGAAGAGCGAATGATCTGCACGCCGTCCTTGCGCAGGGCTTGCAGGCTTGGAACGACCCGCGAAGACACCGAGCCATTACCGGTGCCGGCGTGGATGATGGCTTTGGCACCCGACTGAGCCAGCGCCTTGTAGGCGGTGTCGCTGACGTTGCCGTAGGAGTAGGCGATTTCTACGTCCGGCAGGCTCTTGATGGTCTTGATGTCGAATTCAGAATCCATGGTGTGGCGCTTGGCCGGCAGGCGGAACCAGTAAGACTTGCCTTCAACCACCATCCCGAGCGGGCCCCAGGCACTTTTAAACGCCTCGGTCTTGATGTTGATCATTTTGCTGACATCGCGACCCGACTGGATTTCATCGTTCATGGTCACCAGTACGCCTTTGCCTCGCGCCTCTTTGCTGCTGGCCACGGCCACGGCGTTGTACAGGTTCAGCATGCCATCGGCCGACATCGCGGTGCCCGGACGCATGGAGCCGACGACGATGATCGGCTTGTCGGTTTTTTCCACCAGGTTCAAGAAGTAGGCGGTTTCTTCCAGGGTGTCGGTGCCGTGGGTAATCACGATGCCGTCGACGTCTTCGCTATCGGCCAGTTCGGCCACGCGGCGACCCAGTTGCAGCAGGTTGTCGTTGGTGATGCTCTCGGACGCGATCTGCATGACCTGTTCGCCGCGAACGTTGGCCAGTTGGCTCAGTTCGGGAACGCCGGCGATCAACTTGTCGACGCCGACTTTCGCTGCCTGGTAGGTGGCACTGTTGGCCGCGCTGGCACCGGCGCCGGCGATGGTGCCGCCGGTGGCCAGAATCACCACGTTCGCCAGTTTCTGTTGGGTTTTGACTTCTTTTGCCTGAAGGGCGGTGGGCAGGAGCAGCAGGAGGGCCAAGGCGCCCGGCACAAAAGTTTTCAAAGCAGATGTCATTATTTTTCTCTCTAGTAGTGACGGTGCTGATGCAGGTTCATCTAGATGCGCCCCAGGCGAATCTGAACGCTTGGGGTGCTGGACAGGAGCAGGATCTGTACCAGTCATGTTTTGCGTTGATAAAAACGTTTAACTTGATGATTTGTTTGGATATTTAAACAAATTGCGCGCTGTGGCCTGGCTTTGAGGTGTCCGGGTTACCGACTATCGGCCACTTTTGCGTTCGGCTCACCGAAAGCCGGATCCTGATTCAGGTCTAAAGAAACCCGTGCGCAGGTCGATCTCCCTCCTGAGGAATCTTTTATTCAGGGAGTTCACATGTCGTTGACTGTCGGTTTTCCAAGTGCATCCGTGATCAACATCGGCGGTAAGTCGCCGGCAACCGTCGAGGCGTTGAATGACGCAGCGACCGAAACCACCGAGCAGCGGCTGGGACTGGAGGAGGGCGAGAAAAAAGCAGTCAGCCTCGGTGACGTTCGCGGTTCCGAAACCGAAAGCGGTGGCAGCCAAAGCATCGCGGTGAAGATGCTGCTCAAGCGCATGCAGGAACTGCAACAACAACTGCGCGAACAGCAACAGCAATTGGCGGCCACGCAAGCCGCGGAATTCCCCACACCGGAAGCCAAGGCAACAGCGGTGATGGCGATCCAGAGCCAGATTGCCAACACCTCGGCGGCGCTGTCGCAAGTGGCCGCGGCCCTGGCGAAGGAGTTGACCAAGGCTGCCAGCACGGGAAGCGTGATCAGTACGACGGCATGATAAAAACAGTCAGTTTTTTCTGTCGGGCGACCCAGCAAAGGGCGCTACCGGTCGTTGACAAATTTTGACAAGGTTCGCATAGTTCGATCTACGCAAACGTTTGCGCGGCGCTAACGGTGGATAAAACCATCGATGAGCGTCACGCGCTTACACCAGCGCAAGCGTTGCTCACAATAATCATAAGATCGGAGTGAACCCATGAAGCTGCCATTCGCCGGACGCCTTCTTGCTGTCGCTATGCTGGCTGCCGCATCCGCCGCGCTGCCTGTCTCTTCGGCATTCGCCGAATCCCCGGAAAAACCTAAAGTCGCGCTGGTCATGAAATCCCTGGCCAACGAATTCTTCCTGACCATGGAAGATGGCGCCAAGGCCTACCAGAAAGACCACTCCGGCGAATTCGAGCTGATTTCCAACGGCATCAAGGACGAAACGGACACAGCCAACCAGATCCGCATCGTCGAGCAGATGATCGTGTCCAAAGTCGATGCGCTGGTCATCGCACCGGCCGACTCCAAGGCCATGGTGCCGGTGATCAAGAAGGCGGTCGATGCCGGTATCACTGTGATCAACATCGACAATCAGCTTGATCCGGCGGTGGTCAAGAGCAAAAACATCAGCGTTCCCTTCGTAGGCCCCGATAACCGCAAGGGCGCGCGCCTGGTAGGCGAGTACCTGGCCAAGCAGCTCAAGGCCGGTGACGAAGTCGGCATCATCGAAGGTGTGTCCACCACCACCAACGCCCAGGCCCGTACCGCGGGTTTCAAGGATGCGATGGAGGCCGCGCAGATCAAGGTGGTGTCGGTACAGTCCGGTGACTGGGAGATCAACAAGGGCAACCAGGTTGCCTCCGCCATGCTCAGCGAATACCCGCAAATCAAGGCCCTGCTAGCCGGTAACGACAGCATGGCGGTCGGTGTCGTGTCTGCCGTGCGCGCCGCCGGCAAGGCCGGCAAGGTGCAAGTAGTCGGCTACGACAACATCAACGCCATCAAACCGATGCTCAAGGACGGCCGCGTGCTGGCCACTGCCGACCAGTTTGCCGCCAAGCAAGCGGTATTCGGTATCGAAACCGCGTTGAAGATCATCAAGGGCGAGAAAGTCGACAGCGCCAACGGCGTGATCGAGACCCCGGTAGAGCTGGTTACCAAGTAGTCCTCTGGCGACACAACGGTGCTCGCCCGTCCGGGCGAGCGCATGGAGAGTTTTTATGTCCGTTCACGCCCCGAACACTGTCCTGTCGGTCAGCGGTATCGGCAAGACCTACGCCCAACCGGTCCTGACCGGCATCGACCTGACGCTGATGCGCGGTGAAGTGCTGGCGTTGACCGGCGAGAACGGCGCGGGCAAAAGCACACTGTCGAAGATCATCGGCGGACTGGTCGCGCCGACCACTGGCCAGATGCAGTTTCAGGGGCAGGATTATCGCCCTGGCAGCCGCACCCAGGCTGAAGACCTGGGCATCCGCATGGTCATGCAGGAGCTCAATCTGCTGCCGACGCTGTCGGTGGCGGAAAACCTGTTTCTCGATAACTTGCCCAGCAACGGCGGCTGGATCAGTCGCAAGCAACTGCGCAAGGCGGCGATCGAAGCCATGGCCCAGGTCGGGCTCGATGCGATTGATCCGGACACCCTGGTCGGCGAACTCGGCATCGGTCACCAGCAAATGGTCGAGATCGCCCGCAACCTGATCGGCGATTGCCACGTGCTGATCCTCGACGAACCCACTGCAATGCTCACGGCCCGTGAGGTCGAAATGCTGTTCGAGCAGATCACCCGTCTGCAGGCGCGCGGCGTGTCGATCATCTATATCTCCCATCGCCTCGAAGAACTGGCCCGGGTCGCCCAGCGAATTGCGGTACTGCGCGACGGCAATCTGGTGTGCGTCGAGCCGATGGCCAACTACAACAGCGAGCAACTGGTGACCTTGATGGTCGGCCGGGAGCTGGGCGAACACATCGACATGGGGCCGCGCAACATCGGCGCACCGGCGCTGACGGTCAAGGGCCTGACCCGCGCCGACAAGGTACTGGATGTGTCTTTTGAAGTGCGCGCTGGCGAGATTTTCGGCATTTCAGGATTGATCGGGGCAGGGCGCACCGAATTGCTGCGCCTGATCTTCGGTGCCGACAGCGCTGACAGCGGCACGGTGGCGCTGGGCTCCCCCGCGCAGCTCGTCAGCATTCGATCTCCGGTGGACGCGGTCGCTCACGGCATCGCCCTGATCACCGAGGACCGCAAGGGTGAAGGCCTGCTGTTGACGCAATCGATCAGCGCCAACATCGCGCTGGGCAACATGCCCGGCATTTCCAGTGGCGGTTTCGTCAACAACGGCGACGAGACCTCCCTGGCCCAGCGTCAGATCGATGCCATGCGCATCCGCAGTTCCGGCCCGACACAATTGGTGTCCGAACTGTCCGGCGGTAATCAGCAGAAAGTGGTAATCGGTCGTTGGCTGGAGCGCGATTGTTCGGTGCTGCTGTTCGACGAGCCGACCCGGGGTATCGACGTCGGGGCCAAGTTCGACATTTATGCGCTGCTCGGTGAGTTGACCCGCCAGGGCAAAGCGCTGGTGGTGGTGTCCAGCGACCTGCGCGAATTGATGCTGATCTGCGATCGCATCGGCGTGCTGTCGGCGGGCCGCCTGATCGATACCTTCGAGCGCGACAGCTGGACCCAGGATGATTTGCTTGCCGCCGCATTTGCCGGCTACCAAAAACGTGATGCGCTGCTCAACGAAGCAGCGCCTAGGGATCTTCCATGAAAACCGCATCTTTAGCCGGCAAACGCAGCGGCAACTTTTACGGCCTCGGCACTTACCTGGGCCTGGCCGGTGCATTGCTGGCGATGGTTGTACTGTTCTCGATCCTGAGCAGTCATTTCCTGTCTTACGACACCTTCAGTACTTTGGCCAACCAGATTCCGGACCTGATGGTCCTGGCGGTCGGCATGACGTTCGTGTTGATCATCGGCGGCATCGACCTGTCGGTGGGCTCGGTGCTGGCGCTCGCTGCGTCAACCGTCAGTGTGGCGATTCTCGGCTGGGGCTGGAGCGTCCTGCCGGCGGCATTGCTCGGCATGGCGGCGGCTGCACTGGCCGGGACCATCACCGGTTCGATCACCGTGGCCTGGCGCATCCCATCGTTCATCGTCTCCCTCGGCGTGCTGGAAATGGCCCGCGGCGTGGCGTACCAGATGACCGGCTCGCGCACGGCGTACATCGGCGATGCCTTCGCCTGGTTGTCCAACCCGATCGCCTTTGGCATTTCGCCGTCGTTTATCATTGCCTTGCTGATCATTTTTATCGCCCAGGCGGTGTTGACCCGCACCGTATTCGGTCGCTACCTGATCGGTATCGGCACCAACGAAGAAGCGGTGCGGTTGGCGGGGATCAATCCGAAGCCCTACAAGATCATGGTGTTCAGCCTGATGGGCTTGCTGGCGGGGATCGCCGCGTTGTTTCAGATTTCGCGCCTGGAAGCAGCGGACCCGAACGCCGGCTCTGGTTTGGAGCTGCAGGTGATCGCCGCCGTGGTGATCGGTGGCACCAGCCTCATGGGCGGGCGTGGTTCGGTCATCAGCACGTTCTTCGGCGTATTAATCATTTCCGTATTGGCAGCCGGCCTGGCGCAGATCGGCGCCACCGAACCCACCAAGCGCATCATCACCGGCGCGGTAATCGTGGTCGCGGTGGTACTCGATACTTACCGTAGTCAACGCGCAAGCCGGCGGACCTGAGTCATGGCAACGATCAAAGATGTGGCAGCACTCGCGGGCATTTCCTACACCACGGTTTCCCACGTGGTGAACAAAACCCGGCCGGTCAGCGAAGAAGTGAGGATCAAGGTCGAGGCGGCAATCAAAACCCTCGATTACGTTCCCAGCGCCGTGGCTCGATCCCTCAAGGCCAAAACCACGGCCACCATCGGGCTGCTGGTGCCCAACAGCCTCAACCCGTACTTCGCCGAACTGGCCCGGGGGATCGAGGATTACTGTGAGCGCAACGGCTATTGCGTGATCCTCTGCAACTCCGACGACAACCCGGACAAGCAGCGCAGCTACTTGCGCGTGTTGCTGGAAAAACGCATCGACGGTCTGATCGTCGCATCAGCGGGCGGTGACAGCGGGTTGGCGCAGGGCTTGTCGGGTGTGCGCACGCCGATGGTGATTGTCGACCGCGGGCTGGAAGGTGTCGATGCGGACCTGGTGCGCATCGATCACGAATACGGTGCCTACCTGGCGACCCGCCATTTGCTGGAGCTGGGGCACCGGGACATCGCCACCATCAGCGGTCCGGCGACCACCAGCGTGGCGCAGATGCGTCTGGCCGGTTTCTGCCGGGCCTTGAAAGACGCGGGCATCGAAGTGCCTGCCGAGCGCATGCTTGAAAGTGATTTCACCAGCACCGGCGGTTACAACGCCGCCGCGATCCTGCTGGAGCGCAACCCGCCCAGCGCCATCTTCGCTGCCAACGACATGATCGGCATCGGTGTGCTGCGAGCCGCCGCCGAGCGCAATGTGCGTGTACCGACGGAGTTGTCGGTGATCGGATTCGACGATATCCAGATGAGCCGATATGTCTACCCGGCGCTGACCACCGTGGGGCAGTCGATCCTGCAGCTTGGCGAGATGGCAGCCGAAGTGCTGCTGCGCCGGATCGCCAAGCCGGATCTGGTCACCGAACAACGGATTGTGATGCCAAGCATCGTCATGCGGGAATCGACAGCGCCTCTGGCCGGTGTTTTTGCCCAGTTCCGATAAATATAAAGCACCTGATGAAACCGAACGAATGAGTAGCAATGTATGCCAGCAAAAGTAGTGGTGATTGGCAGCCTGAACATGGACCTGGTGACCCGGGCGCCGCGGCTGCCGCAGGGGGGTGAAACGTTGATCGGTCATTCGTTTGCCACGGTGTCCGGGGGCAAGGGCGCGAACCAGGCCGTGGCCGCCGCGCGATTGGGGGCCCAGGTGTCGATGGTCGGCTGCGTGGGCAGTGATGCCTATGGCGAAGAACTGCGCACCGCCCTGTTGGCAGAACAAATCGATTGTCAGGCCGTCAGTACCGTGGACGGTTCCAGTGGCGTGGCGTTGATTGTGGTGGACGACAACAGCCAGAACGCGATCGTCATCGTTGCCGGTGCCAACGGCGCGCTGACGCCGGCGGTGGTCGGCTGTTTCGATTCGGTTCTGCAGGCCGCCGATGTGATCATTTGTCAGCTGGAAGTGCCGGATGCCACGGTGGGTCACGCACTCAAGCGCGGTCGGGAACTGGGCAAGACCGTGATCCTCAATCCGGCGCCTGCCAGCCGTCCATTACCGGCGCACTGGTACGCGAACATCGATTATCTGATTCCCAACGAGAGCGAGGCATCGGCCCTGAGCGGCTTGCCGGTGGACTCTCGGCAGTCTGCGCAAGCTGCTGCAACCCGACTGATCGAGCTGGGGGCCGGCAAAGTGATCATCACCCTGGGTGCCCAGGGTTCGCTGTTTGCCGATGGCCAACGCTTCGAGCATTTCCCTGCACCGACCGTGAAGGCGGTCGACACCACGGCGGCGGGCGATACATTTGTCGGCGGTTTTGCCGCTGCGCTGGCCGGCGGTAAAAACGAAGCTGAAGCGATCCGTTTCGGCCAAGTCGCCGCGGCGTTATCGGTCACCCGTGCCGGCGCGCAACCCTCGATCCCCTCCTTATTCGAAGTGCAGGCATTCAAGACTCCATGAAAAAGACACCTTTGCTCAACGTTGCCCTGTCACGGCTGATCGCTTCCCTGGGCCATGGCGACACCGTGGTGATTGGCGATGCCGGGTTGCCGGTGCCACCCGGTGTTGAGTTGATCGACCTGGCCTTGACCCACGGCATTCCGGATTTCATCAGCACCTTGAAGGTCGTGCTCAGCGAAATGCAGGTTGAAAGCCATGTGCTGGCCCGGGAAATCCTGGAGAAAAAGCCGTCGGCACTGGCAGCACTGCAAGCGCTGAATGACGAGGGTGCCCTGGGGCCGCGTGAACTGCTCAGTCATGAGCAGTTCAAGGTCCTCAGTCGACAGGCGCGGGCGATCGTGCGCACTGGCGAATGCCAGCCGTACTGCAACATCGTGCTGATCGCCGGAGTGACGTTCTGACTCGTTTTTGTTTTCTACCCTGCACAAGGAGTGCGCCATGTACCGTTTTGCCCGCAAACTGCCTCATCTGCTTCGGAGTCTGCTGCTTTTGTCCTTGATGACCGCCACTGGGGCCCACGCGGCGCAGAAGATCGACCTGATCATCGACACCGACCCTGGTGCCGACGATGTGGTTGCCTTGCTGTTTGCGCTGGCATCGCCGCAGGAGTTGAACATCCGCGCATTGACCACCGTCGCCGGCAACGTGCGCCTGGACAAGACGTCGCGTAACGCGCGGCTGGCCCGCGAATGGGCAGGGCGCGAGGAGGTGCCGGTCTACGCCGGAGCGAAGAAGCCGATGATGCGCAAACCCATCTATGCCGAGAATATCCATGGCAAGGAAGGGCTGTCAGGCATCACTGTCCATGAGCCTAAAAAAGGCCTCGCCGAGGGCAATGCGATCGAGTACCTGATCGACACCCTGATGGCGGCCGAGCCCCACAGCATCACCCTTGCCATGTTGGGACCACAGACCAACCTGGCCCTGGCGCTGATCCAGGAGCCGGAAATCGTCCGAGGCATCAAAGAAGTGGTGATCATGGGCGGTGCGCACTTCAACGGTGGCAACATTACGCCCGTGGCAGAGTTCAACCTGTTTGCCGATCCGCAAGCCGCCGAGGTGGTACTCAAGAGTGGGGTGAAACTGACCTACCTGCCGCTGGACTTGACCCACAAGATCCTCACCAGTGACGCGCGCCTGCAACAGATCGCGGCATTGAATAACAATGCCAGCAAGCTGGTGGTCAGTATTCTGAACGAATACATCAAAGCCGATATGGAGCACTACGGCATCCCGGGCGGCCCGGTGCACGACGCAACGGTGATCGCCTATCTGCTCAAGCCACAGCTGTTCAGCGGTCGCGAAGTGAACGTCGTGGTGGACAGTGATGAAGGTCCGTCTTTCGGCCAGACCATCGTCGACTGGCACGACGGCCTCAAGGCGCCGAAGAATGCCTTCTGGGTTGAAAGCGGCGATGCCCAGGGCTTCTTCGATCTGCTGACTGAGCGTCTGGCTCGCCTGAAGTAGCCCTCATGCCCGCAGGTAGCGGCCTGCGGGTTTTTATTCTTTGTCTGTGTGGGCTGCACCCGCGTGATCGGTCGGGTACTTTTCGAATACTTGCGTGATAAATTGCCGGGCTGCTTCGGTACCCAATCCTTTGACCAATAGATCGATACCAATGATTGCCAGCTCTTCCGGACTGCCCGGGCTATAGGAGCTGTGGCCTTGTGGCCACTTGACTGTGATGTTGGCGTCGATGCTTACGGTGGTCATGATGGCGCTCGTGCGGTCGGAAAAGTCTGAACGACGAGTTAACCATTTTGCGGCGCGTTTGGCACTCCGACTTAGGCATGACTCGAAGGCTATGCGACACTTGGTTTTTGATGACTTTTCAAGGACTGCGTTGTGCAGATTGATTTGAACACCCCAGACGGCTTGACCCTGGAGGCCGTGCGTCAGTTGTTGGCGTCAGCCAGCGACGATGAGCACACGCAATTGCGTGTGACCAAGGGCGGCATCGCCTATATTTCATCGGGAGTCGTGGGCGGCACCGATATCGACGGGCTGCTGTTCCGTCTGGAAACCTGGGCCAAGGGCTCTGGTTATGTCGGGCGCGTCGCGGCCAGCGACGAGGTCTGGGTCATGCAGATCTTCAATGCGCTGAAGCAGAACTGGCCGAAGCCGGCCTTCGACTACATTGATGTCTATTGAGCATCGTTCATATTCAGTCACGATTGAAGGATGAAGGGCAGGGCGATGCTCAGGCAAACTTGCCGTTTGTCTGCGGCGCAAGGACAGGTCGCTGGCTCTCCTTGTGAAACCAAACGCCGGATTGGCGGTCGCACGATCTCAGCTTAACTCTCGAAAAAAGGAGGCTTCATGCCTTGGAAGCTCGCGTCATTGGGTACCTTGTTGGCCGTTGCCATGCTGGCCGGTTGCAGCACTGCCAGCACCGAGTCGGCAACAGACCCTGTAACGACGACTGACACAGGTCACAGCCGTTGCGAGGCCAAAGCGGCCGAATTCGCCATTGGAAAACAGGCTTCGCCACAACTGCTGGAACAAGCGCGTACCCGTGCAGGTGCACAGAATGCACGGTTCCTCCTGCCTACCGACATGGTGACGCTGGAGTATCGCTCCGACCGTCTGAACCTCAACACCGATGCCAATCGGGTCGTCATCCGCGTCAACTGCGGCTGATCACCCAGGCTTTTGCGTTGCCCACAAAAAACCCCGTCACATGGACGGGGTTTTTTTAGCGCGCCTGGAAATTACTCTGGGCGAACTTGAGCAGCTTGCATACCCTTTTGGCCTTTCTCAGCCACGAAGGAAACGGTTTGGCCTTCTTTCAGGCTTTTGAAACCGTCGCTCTCGATAGCTTTGAAGTGTACGAACAGGTCGTCACCGCCACCTTGAGGAGTGATGAAGCCGAAGCCTTTTTCATCGTTGAACCATTTAACGGTGCCGGTTTGGCGATTAGACATGGTGTATCTCCAAGAAACATATATTTTCAGTAGTACTGTGCTGCTCAGGCCAACTGGGCACACCGGGGTATCATAGTCGAAATGTTCGCTTTGGGAGCCCCCCGCGGGTGCCGTTTGCCCTACAGTCGCACATTCTTTGTTGCCCGATACGGCTGGAAGCCCCGTTTTAAAAGGCTTTCAGCCGAAAGTAAAGACGATAAAAAAACCTGTAAAACCTGCATAAATCGTAGGAAAAAGCGCTTTTCAGAGGCCGTTCATCGGCTCAAGTCACTTTTTCAGCGTCTTGAGAGGCTTATTTTTTCGCCGGGTTAGTGGCCTTGCATTTGGAAATCTGGGTCAGGGCCTGTTGTTTCAAGGCGTCACTGGCCTGGTTATCCATCAGGGACTGAAGGTCCTTGGCGGGGTACGATTTGATGGCATCGGCGCCGCAGGCGCAGTGAGCTTTTGCAGCCGCGGCGCCGATCTGAGGCGTGGCAGCCTGGGTGCACTGCGCCATGTACTTCTCGCGCTCACCCTTCGGCCAATCGGCGTGGGCGGCCAGCGGCAGCAGCAGGACGATGGGGGCGACTACAGCGAACAAATGATTCAGACGCATGCCGGGATGCTCCTTGTGGGTCAATGTCTTGTTATCTGAGGGGGAAAACGGCGATCAAGTTCAGCACTCTGGCATAAAAACAGCGGATTTACCCTGGCGGGAAACCTCTACGCCGCCCTGACCGTTCATCTGTGCTAGCATGCCGGGCTCGGGCGCTTGCAGGCTCCGGTCGACCTTCAGTCCCGGCCGCGGCAGATGCCCGAATAATCCTGATTTGAATCCCAGTCACTCTGGTTCGGTTTTCCGGTTGGCCGCAAGGCTCCTGCCGCTGTAAGGCAGGCGTTCGTCATTGAATGGCCTGGATCGGATCTTGTACTGGCTCATCCCAACCCACGTGACCTTTGGTAGGGGTCACCACTAGGAGAGGAGGCGCCATGCCGACTATTACTCTTCCCGACGGCAGTCAACGTTCATTCGATCACCCGGTTTCCATCGCCGAAGTCGCCGCATCCATTGGTGCCGGTCTGGCCAAGGCTACTGTAGCCGGCAAGGTCAATGGCAAGCTGGCCGACGCCAGCGACATCATCGACAGCGACGCTACGCTGCAAATCATCACGCCAAAGGATGAAGAGGGGCTGGAGATCATTCGCCACTCTTGCGCCCACCTGGTTGGCCACGCGGTCAAGCAGTTGTACCCGACCGCCAGAATGGTCATCGGTCCGGTCATCGACGACGGCTTCTATTACGACATCGCCTACGAGCGTCCTTTCACCCCGGACGACCTGGCGGCCATCGAACAGCGCATGCAGCAGCTGATCGAGAAAGATTACGACGTCATCAAGAAAGTCACTCCGCGCGCCGAAGTGATCGAAGTGTTCCAGTCCCGCGGCGAAGACTACAAATTGCGCCTGGTCGAGGACATGCCGAACGAACAGGCCATGGGTCTGTACTATCACGAAGAATACGTCGACATGTGCCGCGGTCCGCACGTGCCGAACACCCGCTTCCTGAAATCCTTCAAGCTGACCAAGCTGTCCGGCGCCTACTGGCGCGGTGATGCCAAGAACGAGCAATTGCAGCGCGTCTACGGCACCGCGTGGGCTGACAAGAAGCAGCTGGCTGCCTATATCCAGCGCATTGAAGAAGCCGAGAAGCGCGATCACCGCAAGATCGGCAAGCGCCTGGGCCTGTTCCACACCCAGGAAGAGTCGCCGGGCATGGTGTTCTGGCACCCGAACGGCTGGACCCTGTACCAGGTGCTCGAGCAGTACATGCGCAAAGTGCAGCGCGACAACGGCTACCTGGAGATCAAGACACCTCAAGTCGTTGACCGCAGCCTGTGGGAGAAATCCGGGCACTGGGCCAACTACGCCGACAACATGTTCACCACGCAGTCGGAAAACCGCGACTACGCCATCAAGCCGATGAACTGCCCTTGCCACGTCCAGGTGTTCAATCAGGGTCTGAAGAGCTACCGCGAGTTGCCGATGCGCCTGGCCGAATTCGGTGCCTGCCACCGTAACGAGCCATCGGGTGCGCTGCACGGCATCATGCGCGTGCGTGCGTTCACCCAGGACGACGCCCACATCTTCTGCACCGAAGAACAGATGCAGGCCGAGTCCGCTGCCTTCATAAAGCTGACCATGGATGTCTACGCCGACTTCGGCTTCAAAGACATCGAAATGAAGCTGTCCACTCGTCCGGAAAAACGCGTCGGTTCCGATGAGTTGTGGGACCGCGCCGAAGCTGCGTTGGCCGCCGCCCTTGATAGTGCGGGCCTGCCGTACGATCTGCAGCCGGGCGAGGGTGCGTTCTATGGTCCGAAAATCGAATTCTCGCTGAAAGATTGCCTCGGCCGCGTCTGGCAATGTGGTACCTTGCAGCTCGATTTTAACCTGCCTGTCCGTCTGGGCGCCGAATTCGTCTCCGAGGACAACAGCCGCAAGCATCCGGTGATGTTGCACCGGGCGATCCTGGGTTCCTTCGAGCGTTTCGTCGGAATTCTGATCGAGCACTACGAGGGTGCGTTCCCTGCGTGGCTGGCGCCGACCCAGGCAGTGATCATGAATATCACTGATAAACAGGCAGATTTTGTTGCCGAAGTGGAAAAAACTCTCAACGAAAGCGGGTTTCGTGCCAAGTCTGACTTGAGAAATGAAAAGATCGGCTTTAAAATCCGCGAGCATACCTTGCTCAAGGTTCCCTATCTCTTGGTTATTGGAGATAAGGAAGTCGAGATGCAGACTGTCGCTGTGCGTACTCGTGAAGGTGCTGACCTGGGCTCGATGCCCGTCGCCCAGTTCGCCGAGTTCCTCGCGCAAGCGGTTTCCCGGCGTGGTCGCCAAGATTCGGAGTAATTATTATTAAGCGTGAAATGAGACAAGATAAACGAGCTGCACCGAAAGCCCCGATCAACGAGAATATCTCGGCACGCGAGGTTCGGTTAATTGGCGCTGACGGCGAGCAGATTGGCATCGTCTCGATTGATGAAGCGCTTCGTATTGCTGAAGAAGCCAAGCTTGATCTGGTAGAAATCTCCGCCGACGCCGTCCCGCCTGTTTGCCGGGTGATGGACTACGGCAAATCGATCTTCGAAAAGAAGAAGCAGATTGCTGCGGCGAAGAAGAACCAGAAGCAGATTCAGGTAAAAGAAATCAAGTTTCGTCCAGGGACGGAGGAAGGGGATTACCAGGTAAAACTGCGCAACCTGGTACGTTTCCTGAGTGACGGGGACAGGGCCAAGGTATCCTTGCGATTCCGCGGCCGTGAGATGGCCCACCAGGAGCTGGGGATGGAACTCCTCAAGCGAGTTGAAGGTGACTTGCTCGAGTACGGTTCGGTCGAACAGCATCCTAAGATGGAAGGACGCCAGCTGATCATGGTCATCGCCCCGAAAAAGAAGAAGTAATCAACAGGGCACGGCAGGCCTTCTGATTATGTTTATCAACTGAATGCGGAGTATCCGAACATGCCAAAAATGAAGACCAAAAGTGGTGCTGCTAAGCGGTTTCTGAAAACTGCTAACGGTATCAAGCACAAGCACGCTTTCAAGAGCCACATCCTGACCAAAATGTCGACCAAGCGTAAGCGTCAACTGCGCGGTAGCAGCTTGCTGCATCCGTCTGACGTGGCAAAAGTCGAGCGCATGCTGCGCCTTCGTTAATTTTAGTCAAGAATAGAGGAAGTAACTCATGGCTCGTGTAAAGCGTGGCGTCATTGCCCGTAAACGTCACAAAAAAATTCTGAAACTTGCTAAAGGCTACTACGGCGCTCGCTCGCGCGTATTCCGTGTTGCCAAGCAAGCGGTAATCAAGGCAGGCCAATACGCCTACCGTGACCGTCGTCAGAAAAAACGTCAGTTCCGCGCTCTGTGGATCGCTCGTATCAACGCTGGTGCTCGTATCAACGGTCTGTCTTACAGCCGTTTCATCGCCGGCCTGAAAAAAGCGTCCATCGAGATCGACCGTAAGGTTCTGGCTGATCTGGCAGTGAACGAAAAAGCGGCGTTTGCTGCGATTGTCGAGAAAGCTAAAGCCACCTTGGCTTAAGTACCCCCGACAGTCACCCGGCCTCACCTCTGTGGGGTCAGGTGTTAAACGTCATAAATAGGGGAAGAGCCTTCAAGCTCTTCCCCTATTTTGTATCTGGAGTCTGTACATGGAAAACCTGGACGCGCTCGTCTCGCAAGCACTAGAGGCTGTGCAAAGCGCTGAAGATATCAATGCCCTGGAGCAAATCCGGGTTCACTACCTTGGCAAAAAGGGCGAATTGACTCAGGTGATGAAGACCCTGGGGAATTTGCCGGCAGAAGAGCGTCCGCAAGTCGGCGCGCTGATCAACGTTGCCAAGGAGCGTGTCACAGAGGTTCTCAATGCGCGCAAGGCGTTGTTCGAGGAGGCCGATCTTGCGGCCAAGCTCGCCGCCGAATCCATTGACGTGACCCTGCCTGGCCGCGGCCAGACCTCAGGCGGTCTGCATCCGGTTACCCGGACTCTGGAACGTATCGAGCAGTTCTTCACCCACATTGGCTACGGCATTGCCGAAGGCCCTGAGGTCGAAGACGACTACCACAACTTCGAGGCGCTCAACATCCCAGGCCATCACCCGGCCCGTTCGATGCATGACACCTTCTATTTCAATGCCAACATGTTGCTGCGCACCCATACCTCGCCGGTACAGGTCCGCACCATGGAATCGAAACAGCCGCCGATCCGCATTGTCTGCCCAGGCCGTGTGTATCGCAGCGACTCCGATATCACCCACTCGCCGATGTTCCACCAGGTCGAAGGCCTGCTGGTCGATCGCGATATCAACTTCGCCGACCTGAAAGGGACCATCGAAGAGTTCTTGCGCGTGTTCTTCGAAAAAGAACTGGCAGTACGCTTCCGTCCTTCGTACTTCCCGTTCACCGAGCCATCCGCTGAAGTCGACATGGAATGCGTGATGTGCAGCGGTAAAGGTTGCCGCGTCTGCAAGCAGACCGGCTGGCTGGAAGTCATGGGCTGCGGCATGGTTCACCCGAACGTGCTGCGCATGTCCGGGATCGACCCGGAAGAATTTTCGGGCTTTGCCTTCGGCATGGGCGTTGAGCGTCTGGCCATGCTGCGTTACGGCGTGAACGACTTGCGTCTGTTCTTCGACAACGACTTGCGGTTCCTCGCGCAATTTCGCTAGTCGTAACGAATTCTTAGGAGAGCAGGATGAAATTCAGTGAACAATGGCTGCGTGGCTGGGTCAGCCCGCAGGTAAGTCGCGACGAGCTGGTTGCTCGTCTGTCGATGGCCGGTCTCGAGGTCGATAGCGTTACGCCGGCCGCCGGTGTATTCAGTGGCGTGATCGTGGGCGAGGTGCTGAGCACCGAACAGCACCCTGACGCCGACAAGCTGCGTGTTTGCCAGGTCAGCAATGGCTCGGAAACCTTCCAGGTCGTTTGCGGTGCGCCAAACGTGCGCCCGGGCCTGAAGATCCCGTTTGCCACCCTCGGTGCCGAGCTGCCGGGCGACTTCAAGATCAAGAAAGCCAAGCTGCGTGGCGTCGAGTCCAACGGCATGCTGTGCTCGCAAGCCGAGCTGCAGGTCGGTGAAGGTAACGACGGCCTGATGGAGTTGCCGGCCGATGCGCCGGTGGGTCAGGACATTCGTGAATACCTGAACCTTGACGATGCCAGCATCGAGGTCGACCTGACCCCGAACCGCGGCGACTGCCTGTCCCTGGCGGGCCTGGCCCGTGAAGTCGGCGCACTGTACGCCACCCCGGTCACTCGTCCAGTGGTTGCTGTCGTTCCAGCCGTGCACGATGAAGTGCGTCCGGTTGAAGTGCTGGCGCCTGCCGCTTGCCCACGTTACCTGGGTCGTGTAATCCGTAATGTCGACCTGTCCAGGCCTACACCGCTGTGGATGGTCGAGCGTCTGCGTCGTGCCGATGTACGCAGCATCGATGCTGCCGTCGACATCACCAACTATGTGATGCTGGAACTGGGTCAACCGCTGCACGCTTTCGATCTCGCCGAAATCAATGGCGGCATCCGTGTGCGCATGGCCGAAGAAGGCGAGAAGCTGGTACTGCTCGACGGTCAGGAAGTCAGCCTGCGTAGCGATACGCTGGTGATCGCTGACCACACTCGCGCCCTGGCTATTGCCGGCGTCATGGGTGGCGAACACAGCGGCGTCAACACCGCGACCACGCGTGACATCTTCCTGGAAAGCGCGTTTTTCGATCAGATCGCCGTCGCTGGCAAGGCCCGCTCCTATGGCCTGCACACCGACGCTTCGCACCGCTACGAGCGTGGTGTGGACTGGCAACTGGCCCGCGAAGCCATGGAGCGCGCCACAGGCCTGCTGCTGGAGATCACCGGTGGTGAAGCCGGCCCGATCATCGAAACCGTCAGCGAGCAGCACCTGCCGTCGATTGCGCCAGTAACCCTGCGTGCCCAGCGCATCACCCAGATGCTGGGCATGGAAATGGATTCGGCCGAAGTCGAGCGTCTGCTCAGTGCTTTGGGTCTGAAGATTTCTGCCGAGGGAGCAGGGCAGTGGCGCGTTGAAGTGCCAAGCCATCGCTTCGACATCAGCCTGGAAGTCGACCTGATCGAAGAACTGGCCCGTCTGTACGGTTACAACCGCCTGCCGGTTCGTTACCCGCAAGCGCGTCTGGCGCCGCAAGCCAAGGCAGAAGCCCGCAGCGATCTGCCAGAGCTGCGCCGCCTGCTGGTTGCCCGTGGTTATCAGGAAGCGATCACCTACAGCTTCATCGATCCGAAACAGTTCGAACTGTTCAATCCGGGTGTCGAGCCGCTGCTGTTGGCCAACCCGATTTCCAACGACATGGCTGCCATGCGTTCGTCGCTGTGGCCAGGCCTGGTCAAGGCGCTTCAGCACAACCTGAACCGTCAGCAGGATCGCGTTCGTTTGTTCGAGAGCGGTTTGCGTTTCGTCGGTCAGCTCGAAGGCTTGAAGCAAGAGCCGATGCTGGCGGGCGTGGTTTGCGGTAGCCGTCTGCCGGAAGGCTGGGCGCAAGGTCGCGATGTCGTCGACTTCTTCGACGTCAAGGCTGATGTGGAAGCGGTGCTGGGCTTCGCCGGTGCACTGGATGCCTTCACGTTCGTGCCAGGCAAGCACCCTGCGTTGCACCCGGGTCAAACCGCGCGCATCGAGCGCGAAGGCCGTCTGGTCGGTTTCGTCGGTGCCATCCACCCTGAATTGTCGAAAACCCTGGGTCTGGATCGTCCGGTGTTTGTTTTCGAGCTGGTTCTGGCGGAAGTGGCTAGCGGAAAAATGCCGAAATTCCACGAGTTGTCGCGCTTTCCTGAAGTTCGTCGTGACCTGGCACTGATTGCGCACAAAGACGTCGCAGCCGCGGCGGTACTGGACGTAATCCGTGAAAATGCAGGCGAATGGCTGACAGACCTCAGGCTATTTGACGTGTATCAGGGTAAAGGCATTGATCCTGATAGAAAAAGCCTCGCAGTCGGCTTGACCTGGCAGCATCCATCGCGCACTCTTAATGACGATGAGGTGAATTCCACGACGCAAAACATCCTCACCTCGCTCGAACAAAGGTTGAACGCCACGTTAAGGAAGTGACGTATGGGGGCTTTGACGAAAGCTGAGATGGCGGAACGTCTGTATGAAGAGCTGGGCCTGAACAAGCGGGAAGCCAAGGAATTGGTCGAACTGTTTTTCGAGGAAATCAGGCACGCTCTTGAAGACAACGAACAGGTCAAATTGTCCGGTTTCGGCAATTTTGACCTGCGGGACAAACGCCAGCGGCCTGGCCGCAATCCGAAAACGGGAGAAGAAATCCCGATCACGGCTCGCCGTGTGGTCACCTTTCGTCCAGGGCAGAAGTTGAAGGCCCGAGTTGAGGCTTATGCTGGAACCAAGTCATAACGACGAGCTACCCGTCATCCCAGGCAAACGCTACTTCACCATTGGTGAAGTCAGCGAGCTGTGTGCGGTAAAACCGCACGTGCTGCGCTATTGGGAGCAGGAGTTTCCTCAACTCAACCCCGTCAAACGCCGCGGAAACCGCCGGTATTATCAGCGCCAGGACGTGCTGATGATCCGGCAGATCCGCGCGCTACTTTACGATCAAGGGTTCACCATCGGCGGCGCGCGTTTGCGCTTGTCCGGTGACGAAGCCAAAGACGACACCACGCAATACAAACAAATGATTCGCCAGATGATCGCCGAGCTTGAAGATGTACTGGTGGTCCTCAAGAAATAAATTCCTGCTTTTAAATACTTCCAGTTTTCAAAAGCTTGCGATATATTCTTGAGCGTTCCTCGAGAAGAGGAACAAGATTCACGCCTAGTCGGGGCGTAGCGCAGTCCGGTAGCGCACTAGCATGGGGTGCTAGGGGTCGAGTGTTCGAATCACTCCGTCCCGACCATATTTACTGAGTAAAATCAGACACTTAAGCCGATCAGTCAGATCGGCTTTTTTGTGCCTGCACAAAACTGGCGCAAAACTACCCGGTGATTTCGCTGATATTCAGGTCCGGAATTGCCTCGGACCAAATGACCAACTTCCAGATCATCAAGAACATTCGCCGGCACCAAGGCGCGGAAGTACGACGACGGCATCCTGGCCACGACGAACCGGAACGCCGGTGCGATCGTTCGCACGGCGGTGCAGCACGTAGCCACCCAGGTGCGGATGGAGACGCTGAAAGAGAACTCCGATGTCGTGCAATCGGTGGAGTGGGTCAGCACTCTGGATTCGAAGACGACCAGCCAGTGCCGGACGCTCGATAAGCGCCGATTCAAACTTACCGAAGGGGCGCGGCCGCCGATTCACATCAACTTCCGTTCGACGGTGGTTGCGGTGACGCGCTTCAGTGCCCTGTTCGCCAAGGACGCAACCCGGGCATCCATCGGTGACGGTGGCGCACAGCAGGTGAGGGCAGACCTCAGCTGCCACGACTGGCTCAAGCAGCAGCCGGCCGCATTTCAGGACAGGGCCATCGGTCCGGTCCGCGCGAAGCTGTTCCGTGAAGGCGGGTTGAGTATCGAGCGTTTCTTCGAGCTGCAGCTCGATCGCAATTTCAAACCGCTGACCCTTGTGCAGATGAAGGCTTTAGAGCCCTTGGCGTTCCAACGGGCGAGCCTATAGTTTCATGGCCCAGAGCATTTTGCGCGCTCATCATCGAACGATCGCATGTGTTTGAAGTAGTTGTCATTCCATCCCTTAAATGACACCCGAGCGGCGGCTATAGCACTCTCCATTTCCTCGTTGGTATGGGCTATGAGGCCAAGATAAACAGTCATTGCGAGTTTTAACGCTACGACGTTGAGCTCAACTGGGGCATAGGCGGTGAGTGCGAAGGCCGATTGAATAACCAGTTTTCCCGGCTCTCTAGGGAATTCGTTGGGGGGGCCAAATGATCCTAGAAAGCTACCCATGCTACCCAGCAATTCCTCTGCCTTCCTTCGCGTGATCATCTCTCTTTCGTCCACGCGCTTTATACAGCTTTCGATTCGGCTGAGTTTGGCAGATGAAACTAGAGCGTATGCCCCAAATCCTGCAGCAGCCAGTGTTGCGAAGGCGGTGATGGCAGCTATTAGCAGTGCGTTCAAAGCTGGTGCGCGGTTTCTGTTCTTCTCAGGCATATCTCTACGTTTCATGCGGACCGGAAAGCGCACTCCACGATCTCTTTATTGATTCGGGCCGAGAACTTTACCCGTATTTCAACGTAGCAGGCAGGACCAGCACCAACGTCACTGGGAGACAACGTCAAGCTGTTCTGTGATCGTTGACGGAGGGAGCGGATCTGCATATACAGTCCGTTCTTTCCATTTTTTTTCGGTAAGTCATGAGCGAAGAACGAGATATTCCAGAGCCCGAGCACGATCATCTGCTCGATCATGAATTCCATAATGACGAGTCATGGGTCGAAGAAGACGCTCAGGCAGTTGTTGACGAAGATGATGACGTTGATTTTCTTGATCAGATAGATCAGGACGACTGACACAGAAGTACTTAACACCCCAAAAGCCCGTCCATTCGCACGGGCTACATGCTTTGAATCAAGCCTTGGCGACCAGTGGAGTTCGCAAACGACGTGGCGTTCGCGCCATTGATCGCGGGGAGTAAGGCATCGGGCGGCGGGCCAACGGTGCTGGGAATGGCGGCGGGGCCGCAAAAGGAAAAATTGGCGGCACCAAAACGGAACGAACCGAGGCGATTGCCAGCAAGTTCCCAGATCTCCCTCTCAAGTCGGGAAATAACACATGTCTTTGGCCCAAATGCAGGTTTTCAACCAGTATTCTTGTAGGAGTCGTTCTTCCAGAACCTGGCCGCCGCTCTAGCGCCGCGTAGATGTTACGCCGCGAGTAACACCGTAAGCGCAACGGATCTCAGAGCTGATGAACACCTCGGTGAAAACTGCCGGCGGCTTTGGCCCGCAGTGCTATGAGCCGGCTCAGATGACCTGGTTGCAGCGGCCACCCTCAGTTGCCTCGTCACGGATACCGCCGCTATTTCCCGAGGTCAGGCAGCTACCCGCGCCGCAATGGTGCTCTCTAAACTGTCTCACGGACTGATGCTGGACAGGGAGAGCTGGCGAAAGTTTATGACCGCGCCCAAATAGCGGGTCTGGTGTGTCAGGCGTCCTATAATGCCCTCATTCGGTAATGTTCTATGCATTTCGACACGCGGGCGAAAGGGAGGGAGTCACTGTGAGATGGCATCTCAATGGCTGGCAAAGGGCTTGGGTGGTGTGCAGTGTGGTTTTGGGGGTGGTTTTTGCGCTCGTCGCTAGCGACACCGCAGGGGGCGTTGGCTTAGGACTGCTGTTGCTCCGTATGGTCTTGTGGACGATGATCGTTGGTGTGCCGCTCTATATCTTTGGCTGGGCAGTGGCCTGGGTTGTCCGCGGATTCAAGGATGGAGGGCGCGAAGGGCCTCGGTCATGAAACATACCATTGAAGGAATGATCATGCCCCCCCTGAACGGGGCGAAGGTTTTCCAGATCGGCCAGAGCCTGGGTTTTTTCATATCCTCCCTGTCACGCCAACGTCATACGTACCCAGCACAATGCTCCCAGCCAAAGGGATTTGGCTCGCGCATACCACAGAGAGCCCGGCCAATGAGCCGGGCTTTTTTCGTGTCTGGCCCCGAGGGCGGAGTGTATGGAGGTCAATTCAACCCAATCTTATGTTGCTCGGTGAATTGTCTGCGGAACCAGTCCGAAAGCATGGCCTTCTCGGAGTAGAGTCTGTCACTTCTGTTGGCGCGCCCCGGGCGTTGCAGGTAGAACTGATCGATGACCCTGGCGTCGGCCTGGCTCACGATCTGACCCTTTTGTCTGAGCACGTAATGTAGATCGATGCTCGGCCAGGTGATATCGCGCATGAAGCGCACCTCATAGGCATTTGGCCTCCAGGGTTCGTAGTGACCGGCCAGGTCGATGTTGCGTATTTCAATTTGCAGTTGCTGGCCGGGCGGCAGGTACCGCTCGCCAAGCTTCTGGATGTAGCTGCGCAGCTCTTTCATGACATAAGGGTCGGCACCACGTTCGTAGCCTGGGCTATCCAGGCTGGCATCGCTGAATTTTTCGGGGTTCGTGAAGACGACTTCGACCGAAGGCTCTGCGGTGGCAAGCGGCACTGTAAACAGGGCCAGCAGTGCGATCGAGGGGCAAGCGGTTAATAGGCGCATGGCATCACCTCCAGGCGCAGCGCTTTTCAATGCATGCTGCACCGTACTCATTTTACGCCCAAGGTGCATATCAGGGCTCTGACATGATCTGTCGCGGACTGCATAAACCTCAGCGCCCTGGAGCCCGGCTCAGTGCCAGGCTTTTGTTTTTCCCGCCTCTTGCTACGCTTTCCCCGAAAACTGGAGGAAACGCCATGCCAGACGATCCTACTCCCGCACTGCTTTACCGCATGAACCAGAACATCATGGCTCTCGGGTCTGCTCTCGAGGAGATCGGTATCTGGATCGGTCAGCGTGGTTCCACGAACACTTCTGACCGAGTCAGCAAGCACCTGCAGGTGCTGGAATCCAACACTGATGCCATTGCTGGATTGATGGCTGACCTGATCGCCAGGTGCAAGCCGGATGAAGAGGAAGAGCCGGAAGACTGACAACAATTTTAGGAGTGCCGCAAAGGCCGGTGCCGGCGTTTAATCCCGTAGGGCACTGATCATGACACTACCTCAACTCTCGATGAAGGAGATTGATCATGCCCATGCCCTATAAATTTCAGACGAGCAAGGAGCACTGGGTTGGCGTCAGCGAGGATCGGACCAACTCCGATTTTGTATTGCTCACCGTGGCCGTCGAAAACTGGGGAGAGAAAACCATTAGGGTGGATAAGCGTGCCTTGCCTGAATTGGTTGAGCTCTTTCAGACTGTGGCCATGCAGTGTCGCAGATGACCGACAAACCCGCCTCCATGTCATCGACGGCATCCCCCGGACGAGCAGGTGCGTAAGCGTGTGCGTGCGATGCCGGAGCCGAAGCCGGCGACGATGGTCCATTGCCATCGTTTCGGCGGTAGGGAAGTGATCGAGCCCAAAATCTGCGTCCTGTTGAAGTGCAGCAAGCCAACTGGTGGGACGAAGCAGCTGCTGTGCGTGGGCTGCTTCATGCGTGGCGAGAGGGATGTCCTTGGATAGTAGTTTGACGACTAGATAGGATTCCAATGGGCTGATATAACGCCTCGCAATCTGAGCGAGGTGGAAAATGACGAAGGGATGGGTTGGGTTGCTTGTCGTAGTGTCTTCGTTGGTTGGGTTGGTTGTCGGGTTCGCTTTTGCTATACGGCTCAATCCTCAAACCGCAGATGTGTACCTCCTCAATCTCGGCAGTGTGGGGGATTGGGTCTCAGGAGTAGGCGCACTCTCTGCTGTATTCGTAACACTATGGCTTAACGACAAGCAGCGAAAAGAAAATACAGAAAGGATCAAGGTTGAGCAGGTCTCCCGCGAGGAAGGCTTGTTAATCAGTGTGATATCTTCCGGGAATAGGCCGTCACTCGTTACAGGTCTGTACATCGGACACAAAAACTCAGAAGAGAAGCTGCATCTTTCAAAAAGTAATTTTCTTAAAGAAAAATTCCCTATAGGCCGAATCGATTTCGGTGAACTAATCAGCGTTTTGGTGCTGGATAAGTTCGATCTGCAGATAGCCCAAGAAGCCGAAAAGAGATTCGGTAAAAAATTTGATGACCTTTTGTTAATAGTCACTACAAGCTTGGGGCGATTTTCTTTTCCACTAGATTCAGTTTATGTGTCGTATATGCGACATCATTTGGAAAGTGAGCTGAAACGTCAAAAGTGGAAAGAAGCGAACACTATGCAATGAGTCCACAGAATACGAAGCCCTGGCATCCGCCGGGGCTTTTTATTGGGCGCGATTCCGGAGGGTTAGCGCCGCGCCGGGCCGGATGGCTCAACAACGGGCGGATGTGTGGAGGCGTGCATGAAACTGAAACTCGACGAGCAAGGCCACGTTGTATTGCAGGACGCCAAGCCCGTGTATGTGCATGACGACGGAAAAGAGGTGGCATCCGATGCGGCTGGCACCGTTGCCACGGTCACTCGCCTGAACACTGAAGCCAGGGGCTGCTGACGACGATGCACTTCGCCATCGGCACCTGCTCATTCAATCGGAAGGCCAGATCTTCAGCTTCGCCTTTGCTGGCTGCCGCATAGAGATCGTCTGGGCCTTGAGCGTGCACATACAGCATCTCGGTGTCTTCGGGCATGTAGAAATCCTCTCCCGCCGTTCACCGGCAGGCTGAATGTTAATTTTGTTCAGCTTTGAGTTCGGGACACTGGGTGCTGCTCTGGGTAAAGTCGACACCGCTTGCCCGGCCAGGTGTGTTTCAGATGGATTACTGAATGGCCAGCATTTGGTCAGGGTGGGCACCAATTTCGCGGCTTGTCGATCAGCGTTGTCGCGGTGAAGGCGACTTCAATGTCTCCACTCTTCGACAAGTCAACGACCTCAAGCCGCGCCGCTACGTCGGCGATGCCGCCATCGCCTTCAGCGCGAAAGGCTTTCAGCGGTGCAACGATCAATTCGGACATAAAGATCCCTTGCCCGTCGTTCACCGGCATGCTGGGAGTTGTAAGGTTTTGGTTTGCAGTCTGATGAATTCGGTGGGGACGCTGGCAGTGGGTATCAGGGAATAGCTGATATACGAGAAAGACTCACTCGAATAATGTTCAGTGGTTCGCCCTGCCAGCTGTTTCAGAGAAGTGCTGAGTGGCCGCAACTGGTCAGGGTGGGCTTTTTCTTTAATCGCGGCCCTTGTAGCGGTACACGTAGGTGAACCAGAAAAGGGCTGGCACTGTGAGTAGGATCATGGTGCCACCCGCCATGCCCACCAGCGGGCCAAGCCATTGTCGGTGTCGCCGGCTAGCGTGATTCGTTCAAGTTGGGTGATAGATTCGCCACCTACCAGACAGGGAGTACGGTAATGGCTTGGCTCGAAAAACTACAAGTGTTCCGTGAACGGTTCACACCCCGGCGCCGACGCATCGTCGGTGGTGCACTGCTCGCTGCCTGGGTCGCCGGCGTGGTGGTGTGTCCCGGTCAATATCTGCTTGGGCTATCTATCCCCGGAGTCATCATTTTTTTTAGCGGCTGGCCTGCTCAACCCGACAGAAATGGCTGACTTTTCGATGCCCGGAGCGGCTTTCCTGGCCGCGTTTTTCTCGCGCTTCCTGCGCTGATTTATGACTTGGCGATCAAACCTCACTCACATCAACCCACCGCCGCTCCCGCGCCGCCAATCGAATCGCCGTCGCCAGTCGCTCCACTTCAAAGGCTTCTTCGAAATCGGTACCGGCCTGTCCATGCCCCGCCAAGGCCATGACCAACTCATGCACTTCCAGCGTCTTCAACTCGTTGTAGCCCAGTTGATGCCCCGGTGCCGGGCTGAATGCTGCGTAACCGGGCAGGTTAGGGCCGGCGAGTAAGCGCTGGAAACCGTCCTGGCCGACGCGGCACAGGCGTAGTTCATTCAAGCGCTCCTGATCGAACGTGAGGGTGCCTCGGGTGCCGCTGATTTCGAAGCTCAGGTGATTCTTGTAGCCGTGTTTGAGCCAGCTGCTGCTGAAGGTGCCACGCGCGCCGCTGGCGAAGCGCAGCAAGGCATGGGTCTGATCGTCGACGGCAATGCTGCGTTGATCCTGGCTACCGGCCATGGCCGGGCGTTGGCGGTGTACGGTCTGGGCGTCGGCACACACCGATTCGACATTGCCTAGCAGATGGCGCGCCATGGCCAGCAAGTGGCTGCCCAGATCCGCCAGTGCACCGCCGGCGTGTTCAGTCTCGCAGCGCCACGACCAGGGGGACGCTGGATCGGCCATGAAGTCTTCGCTGAATTCACCTTGAAAGCTGATGATCTCGCCGAGGCTGCCGTTCAGAATCAGTTCGCGCGCCAGGCCGATGATCGGGTTGTGCTGGTAGTTGTAGCCGACACGAGTGACGACACCGGCGTGCCTGGCCGCCAGGTGCATGGCATTGGCCTGTTCCAGGTTCACCGCCAGTGGTTTTTCGCAGTACACCGGTTTGCCCGCGGCGATAGCGGCCATGGCCATCGGGTAGTGCAGGTGGTTGGGTGTGGTGATGGCGATCAGGTTGACCCTGGGGTCGTCGATCAATTGTTGCCAGTCGCCATGGGCTTGCTCGAAGCCCCAGGCAGTGGCGCAGGCTTGCGCACGAACGGGATCGGCATCGGCCAGGGCGGCGAGGCGAAGCGTGAAGGGCAGTTCGAATGCCGCGCTGACGTTACGAAAAGCCAGGGCGTGGGCACGCCCCATGAAGCCCGTGCCGATAAGTCCGATACCGAGTTCGCGCATGACAGGATCCTTGAATTTTTGTTTTCAGAGATCCAATTTATAGAATAAAAATTCTCTACCATCAATTTCTAGAATAAAAATTTACAATATGCGTTGAACCGCTACTCAAAAATCCTTGGCAATGCGCGGAGCCATGGCGCCAGTTCTCGCTCAGTCTTCGAACCCGACCTGCTCGTGAATCTCGTCGACCTTCAATTCCAGTCGATAGGCCACGGCGATAAACAGTGCCTGGCACAGGCACAGCGTCGCGCTCAGTGAGCGGAAGGCGAACGAGCTGCCTTCATTGACCAGCAGCACAGCATTGGCGCGCTTGGCCAGGGGAGAGAGGTTGCTGTCGGTGATGATCAGGGTTTTCGCCTGATGGTGTTGGGCGATGCGCAGGCAGTGCTGGGTTTCCTTGCCGTAGGGGGTGAAGCTGATGGCGATCACCAGGTCATTGGCGCGCACGCTGCGCATCTGTTCGCGGTAGCTGCCGCCAAGGCCCGAGACCAGGTGGATGCGTTTATTGGTGTGTTGCAGGTTGTAGACCAGGTAATCAGCCACGGCGAACGAACGGCGCACGCCGACCACGTAGATGTTGTCGGCATTGACCACCAGGTCCACTGCCTTGTCGAAGGTCTGGTCATCGAGTTCCAGCCCCAGGCGCTCGATGCCTGACAGGGTCGCGTTGATGCACTCGCGCGCCAGGTCGCCGCCACTGGCTTTCTGCGACTTGTTGGCGATCATGCTGCGAATGCGCTGCTGGTAGTTCTGCACCGGCGTGGTTTTGTGGGTATACGCCTCGCGGAACAGCGCCTGCATTTCGCTGAAGCCGCTGAAGCCGAAACGCTGGGAAAACCGCACGATGGCCGACGGGTGCACTTCGCACTCGCGGGCGATGTCGCTGATGCGGTCGACCATGATCCGGTCGCTTTGCTGGCTCATGTAGCTGGCAATGCGTTTGAGCTGGCGCGGCAGACTTTCGTATTCCTGGGTGATCAGCTGCAACAAACGCTCGGCGTTGATCGGGGGGCTGACAAGATCGCTCTCGGGCGTGCTTTCGGTCGTGGCCGGCTGATCGGTGCGGGACATAGGGAATCCTTCTGGCTTGTTCTTATAGGGACGATTGTTCACCTCGTCCCCTGACAATAGGTTGGCTGTGCGCAGTCTACAGGGTAGGCCCGGACAAAATCTTGAGCTTGCTGTGGTATGAAGCTTGCTGAAACGATGCACCGCGTCTGGAACGCCTGTACCAAAGTTTATTGGAAAAAATATTCCATGTAAAAATATTTGGAAAAATTATTGATTGTTCGGTCCCGGTCGTTTTAGTCTGCATCCCACCAAGAGTGTTCGGCGCGGTCATCGTCCTGGACACAGGCTGATAAAAATAACAGGAGCCAGCATGGGCCAGACTCGTTTTGCCAGTGGGCGTCAATTGGATCTCATCTGCCTGGGACGCCTTGGCGTCGACCTTTATGCGCAGCAAGTCGGGGCGCGGCTGGAGGATGTGAGCAGCTTCGCCAAGTACCTCGGTGGATCGTCCGCCAACATTGCATTCGGCACCGCTCGACTGGGGCTCAAGTCAGCGATGCTGAGCCGGGTAGGGGATGACCATATGGGGCGTTTCCTGGTCGAATCCCTGGCCCGCGAAGGCTGTGACATCAGCGGTATCAAGGTTGATCCGGAGCGCCTGACCGCGATGGTGTTGCTCGGTCTCAAGGATCGCGAAACCTTTCCACTGGTGTTCTACCGTGAGAATTGCGCCGACATGGCGCTACGGGCCGAAGACATCAGCGAAACCTTTATCGCCTCCAGCAAGGCCTTGCTGATCACCGGCACGCATTTCTCCACCGACGGCGTCTACAAGGCGAGCATCCAGGCGCTGGACTACGCCGAAAAACATAACGTCAAACGGGTTCTGGACATCGACTACCGCCCGGTTCTGTGGGGGCTTGCCGGCAAGGCAGACGGCGAAACCCGTTTCGTCGCCGACCAGAACGTCAGTCAGCACGTGCAGAAAATCCTGCCGCGTTTCGACCTGATCGTGGGCACCGAAGAAGAGTTTCTGATTGCCGGCGGCGCGGTGGATTTGCTCACGGCGTTGCGCAATGTCCGGCGGCTGAGCGCGGCAACCCTGGTGGTCAAGCTCGGCCCGCAGGGTTGCACGGTGATTCACGGGGATATCCCGGCCCGCCTCGAAGACGGCGCGATTTATCCCGGCGTGCGCGTGGAGGTGCTCAACGTACTGGGCGCGGGCGATGCCTTCATGTCGGGCTTTCTCAGCGGTTGGCTGGAGGACGCCAGCGACGAGCATTGCTGCCGGTTGGCCAATGCCTGCGGCGGCCTGGTGGTCTCGCGCCATGCCTGCGCACCGGCCATGCCGACCCGCGCCGAACTCGATTACCTGTTCAACAGTCCGGTGCCGATTACCCGGCCGGATCAGGATGCCTCGCTGCAGCGCCTGCATCAGGTCAGCGTGCCGCGCAAAGAGTGGAAGCAACTGTTCATCTTTGCCTTCGACCATCGCGGGCAACTGGTGGAATTGGCCCAGAAGGGCGGACGCGACCTCAACGCTATCGGCGAACTCAAACAACTCTTCATCAAGGCCGTGGAGCGGGTCGAAATCGATTTGCGCAAGCAGGGCATCGAGGCCGATGTCGGGCTGCTGGCGGACCAGCGTTTCGGCCAGGACTCGCTCAACGCTGCCACCGGTCGTGGCTGGTGGGTGGCGCGGCCGGTCGAAGTACAAGGCTCCCGGCCGCTGGCTTTCGAACACGGGCGTTCGATCGGCAGCAACCTGATCGCCTGGCCGCAAGAGCAAATCATCAAATGCCTGGTGCAATTCCACCCGGACGACGAGCCCATGCTGCGCCTGGAACAGGAAGCGCAGATCAAGGGTTTGTATCAGGCATCGCAAGTTAGCGGTCATGAACTGCTGCTGGAAATCATCCCGCCCAAGGATCACCCCTCGACGCACCCCGACGTGTTGTATCGCGCGCTCAAACGCCTCTACAACCTGGGCATCTACCCGGCGTGGTGGAAGATCGAAGCGCAAAGCGCCGAGGAGTGGAAGCAACTCGACGAACTGATCCAGGAGCGCGATCCGTACTGCCGTGGCGTGGTGTTGCTGGGCTTGAACGCGCCGGCGACGGCGTTGGCCGAAGGGTTTCAGCAAGCCAGTCAGAGCCGGACCTGCCGCGGTTTTGCCGTTGGCCGGACGATTTTTCAGGAGCCGAGCCGCGCGTGGATGGCCGGTGAAATCGACGATGAGGCGCTGATCCGTCAGGTACAGGGCACCTTTGTCGAGCTGATCGATGCCTGGCGCAGTGCCCGCGCCTGATGTTACACCGCGAAACCCTGTGGGAGCGGGCTTGCCCGCGATGACGGCGGTACATTCAGCATCAATGTGACTGCTAGATCGCTATCGCGGGCAAGCCCGCTCCCACAGGGTCCTACGTCGTTCTTACTGATGTGTGTAAAACAATAAAAGGTGCAGCCATGCCCGCTATCCGAATTGGCATCAACCCGATCTCCTGGAGCAACGACGACCTGCCGTCCCTCGGTGGCGAGACGCCGCTGAGCACCGCCTTGAGCGAAGGCAAGGACATCGGCTACGAAGGCTTCGAACTCAACGGCAAGTTTCCCAAGGACGCCGAAGGCGTTGGCGATGTGCTGCGTCCGTATGACCTGGCGCTGGTGTCCGGCTGGTATTCCAGTCGCCTGGCCCGCCGCTCCGTTTCCGAGGAAATCGACGCCATCGGCAGTCATGTCGAGTTGCTGGCGAAGAACGGCGCCAAGGTACTGGTTTACGGTGAAGTCGCAGACTCGATTCAAGGCCAACGCATTCCTCTGGTCGAACGCCCGCGTTTTCACACCGAACAGGCGTGGCAGGCATACGCTGACAAACTGACCGAGCTGGCACGCTTCACCCTGTCACAGGGGGTACGTCTGGCGTATCACCACCATATGGGCGCCTACGTCGAATCCCCGTCGGACATCGACACCCTGATGACGTTGACCGGCAGCGAGGTCGGCCTGCTGTTCGATTCAGGCCATTGCTACATGGGGGGCGGTGAACCCTTGCAGGTACTGCGCAAACACATCTCGCGCATTTGCCATGTGCATTTCAAGGACGTGCGCAAACCGGTAGTGCAGCTGGCGCGCAACAACCTCTGGAGTTTCCCGGACTGCATCATCAACGGCACCTTCACCGTGCCGGGCGACGGCGACATCGATTTCGCCGAACTGTTGGACGTGCTGCTGGCGGCCGATTACCACGGCTGGCTGGTGGTCGAGGCCGAGCAGGACCCGGCGGTGGCGCCAAGTTATGTCTACGCGAAAAAAGGCTTCGACACCTTGCGCGCGCTGCTCGACGAGAGGACTGCGCGATGAGCCTGCTGGTCAAAAGCAATGCCCGTGGCCGAACCATGGTCGAGTTGGGCGAAGGTGAGCTGCAATACGTTGGCTTCGCTGCCTATCGGTTGAGCCTGGGTGAAACCTTGCCAGTCGCATCGGGCGACAAAGAACTGTGCCTGGTGCTGCTCAGCGGCCGGGTCAGCATCAAGGGTGAAGCGCCGGGGCAGGGTGCGTTCGACTGGGACAACATCGGCGATCGCCAATCGGTGTTCGAAGACAAATCCCCGTTCGCCGCGTACTTGCCACCCGGGAGCCAGGCGCAAGTCGATGCGTTGAGCGATGTGCAAATCGCTCTATGTGCCGCACCCGGTTCGGCCACCGCCAACCACGGCCCACGCCTGATCAAACCTGAAACCATGAAACGCAGCGTGCGCGGCAAGGGCGCCAACACCCGTTACGTCTGCGACATTTTGCCGGACACCGAACCCGCCCATTCGTTGCTGGTGGTGGAAGTGCGCACGCCCTCGGGGCATTCATCGAGCTACCCTCCGCACAAACACGACACCGACGACCTGCCGCACCAGAGCTTTCTCGAAGAAACCTATTACCACCAGATCAGCCCGCCCCAGGGCTTCGTGTTCCAACGGGTCTACACCGACGATCGCAGTATCGATCAGGCCATGGCCGTGGAAAACAGCGACCTGGTGGTCGTGCCCAAGGGCTATCACCCGGTCAGCGTGCCATACGGTTACGAGTCGTACTACCTGAACGTAATGGCCGGCCCGAAGCGCGTCTGGCAATTCCATAACGATCCGCAGCACAGCTGGCTGCTGGATCTCTGAATTCCAACGTCTGAATTTCAAGCTCTGCACGGAGAATACGCACAATGAGCGATGCCCAGGTTGTAGGCCATTACATCGACGGTCAGGTGCAGGACAGCGGTAGCGAACGGTTCAGCCATGTCTTCAACCCGGCCACCGGCAGCGTTCAGGCGCGGGTCGGGCTGGCCAGCCAGAAGACCGTGGACGCCGCCGTCGCCTCAGCCCTGAAGGCCTTCCCGGCCTGGTCCGAACAATCGTCCCTGCGGCGTTCGCGGGTGATGTTCAAGTTTAAGGAATTGCTCGATCGCCATCACGACGAACTGGCGCAAATCATCAGCCGCGAACACGGCAAGGTCTTTTCGGACGCCAAAGGCGAAGTCACCCGCGGCATCGAAATCGTCGAGTACGCCTGCGGTGCGCCGAACTTGCTGAAGACCGAGTTCAGCGACAACATCGGCGGTGGCATCGACAACTGGAACCTGCGTCAGCCACTGGGTGTTTGCGCCGGGGTCACGCCGTTCAATTTCCCGGTGATGGTACCGCTGTGGATGATCCCGCTGGCGCTGGTGACCGGTAACTGCTTCATCCTCAAACCCTCCGAGCGTGATCCCTCCGCCAGTTTGCTGATGGCCCGCCTGCTCACCGAAGCCGGGTTGCCGGACGGTGTGTTCAACGTGGTCCAGGGCGACAAGGTGGCGGTCGACGCTTTGTTGCAACACCCGGACATCGAGGCGATTTCCTTTGTCGGCTCGACGCCGATTGCCGAGTACATCCATCAACAAGCGACCTCGCGCGGCAAACGTGTACAGGCGCTGGGCGGGGCGAAGAACCACATGATCGTCATGCCCGATGCGGATCTGGATCAAGCGGCGGATGCCCTGATCGGCGCTGCATATGGTTCGGCCGGTGAGCGCTGCATGGCGATTTCGATTGCCGTGGCCGTCGGTGATGTCGGCGATCAACTGATTGCCAAACTGCTGCCACGCATCGATCAACTGAAGGTTGGCAACGGCATGCAGGGTGACACCGACATGGGGCCACTGGTCACTGCCGAACACAAGGCCAAGGTTGAGGGCTTCATCGATCAGGGTGTGGCCCAGGGCGCGCAACTGATCGTTGACGGACGTCACTTCAAGGTGCCGGGAGCCGAGAACGGCTTCTTTGTTGGCGCGACGCTGTTCGACAACGTCACGACCGACATGAGCATCTACCAACAAGAGATTTTCGGGCCGGTGCTGGGCATCGTGCGCGTGCCGGACTTCGCCAGCGCCGTGGCGCTGATCAACGCCCATGAATTCGGCAACGGCGTGTCCTGCTTCACCAGCGATGGCGGCATCGCACGCTCGTTTGCCCGCAGCATCAAGGTCGGCATGGTCGGCATCAACGTGCCCATTCCCGTACCCATGGCCTGGCATTCATTCGGCGGCTGGAAGCGCTCGCTGTTCGGCGACCACCATGCCTACGGCGAAGAAGGCATCCGTTTCTACAGTCGCTACAAAAGCGTGATGCAGCGCTGGCCCGACAGCATTGCCAAGGGTCCTGAATTCAGCATGCCGACGGCCAAATAATTCACCTGTGCGGAGAACAACAATAATGAGCAAACCCCTGCGTTTCGCCCTGAACCGTATGGTCGCCCCACGTTTGTCCCTGTCTGCGTTCATCGAATTGGCGGTGACCCTCAAGGCCGACGCCATCGAGATCCGCAACGACCTCAAAGGCGTCGAGATCGAGGATGGCACCGCGCCTGGGCTCGTCCGTGAGTTGTGCGCGGCCCGGGGCATCACCGTATTGTCGATCAACGCGTTGTATCCGTTCGATGTCTGGAATGACGAGCGCCGCACACAAGCCCGCAAGCTTGCCGCTTATGCCCGAGACTGTGGCGCCCGGGGTTTGGTGATGTGCCCGCTGAACGACCGTGCCGACCCGCGCAGCGAGGCCGAGCGCGCGTCAGGCCTGCGCACGGCGCTGAGTGAACTGGCGCCGATCCTGCGCGATCACGGCATCCTCGGTTTCATCGAGCCGCTGGGCTTCGAGGAATGCTCGCTACGGCGCAAACGCACGGCGGTTGATGCGATCAAGGCGATCGGCGGGCTGGATGTCTTCCGCCTGGTGCATGACACCTTTCATCATCACCTGGCCAGCGAACATGAATTCTTTCCCGAGCTGACCGGGCTGGTGCACATCTCCGGTGTCGAAGATGCCGAGGCGCCGCTGGCGACCATCCGCGACGGGCATCGGGTGCTGGTGGGCGAGGGCGACATTCTCGGCAACGCGGCGCAAATCGACACCTTGATCAGCAGCGGCTACAGCGGCTACCTGTCGTTCGAGCCCTTTGCCGACAGCGTCCATGGGCTGGTGGATATCCAATCGGCAATCGGCGCCAGCATGGATCACCTGCAGAAATCCCAAGGTTAAGGGAAATCCCCCCTGTGGGAGCGAGCCTGCTCGCGAAGCGGTGTGTCAGGCGACATCAATGCTGGATGTACCGCCGTCTTCGCGAGCAGGCTCGCTCCCACAAGGTTTCTTCGTGTATTGAAGGATCGGTTATGACCACAACAAGACTGACCATGGCCCAGGCCCTGGTGAAATTCCTCGATAACCAGTACATCGAGGTCGATGGCGTCCAGAGCAAATTCGTCGCCGGGATCTTTACCATTTTCGGCCACGGTAATGTGCTGGGTCTGGGGCAAGCCCTGGAGCAGGACAGCGGCGACCTGATCGTCCATCAGGGCCGCAACGAACAAGGCATGGCTCACGCCGCCATCGGTTTCGCCAAGCAACACCTGCGGTGCAAGATCTACGCCTGTACCTCATCCGTGGGGCCAGGCGCGGCGAACATGCTGACCGCTGCCGCAACGGCCACCGCCAACCGTATTCCCTTGCTGTTGTTGCCCGGTGACGTTTACGCCTGCCGTCAACCAGACCCGGTGTTGCAACAGATCGAACAGTTCCATGACCTGAGCATCAGCACCAATGATGCGTTCAAGGCGGTGAGCAAATACTGGGATCGCATCAACCGTCCCGAGCAGTTGATGACAGCGGCGATCCACGCCATGCGCGTGCTCACCGACCCCGCCGAAACCGGTGCCGTCACCCTGGCCTTGCCGCAAGACGTGCAGGCCGAGGCGTATGACTATCCTGATTACTTCCTGCAAAAACGCGTGCACCGCCTCGAGCGCCGTCCGGCCTCTGAAGCGATGCTCGGCGATGCCGTGGCACTGTTCAAAGGCAAGCGCAAACCGCTGATCATCTGTGGCGGTGGAGTCAAATACTCGGGTGCCAACGCGGCGTTGCAGGCCTTTGCCGAACGTTTCGATATTCCTTTCGCCGAAACCCAGGCTGGCAAGAGCGCGGTGGTGTCCGGCCATCCGTTGAACGTCGGCGGGATCGGCGAAACCGGTTGCCTGGCGGCGAACCTGTTGGCCAGGGACGCGGATTTGATCATTGGCGTAGGCACCCGCTACAGCGATTTCACCACCGCGTCGAAATCCTTGTTCAAACACCCGGACGTGCAATTTCTCAACCTCAATATCAGTCCGTGCGACGCCCTGAAACTCGACGGCGTGCAACTGCTGGCAGATGCCAAAACCGGTTTGCTGGCGCTGGCCGAAGCACTGGGTGATTACCGCTCCAGCTGGGGCGATCAACCTGGTGAAGCCAAGGCGCAATTGGACGAGGAAGTCGACCGCATCTATCAGGTCGAGTACCAGACCCAGGACTTCGTCCCGGAAATCAACGACCACCTGGACCCGGCGGTGCTGCGCGAATTCATCGAGCTGACCGGTTCCTGCCTGACCCAGAGCCGGGTGCTCGGTGTGCTTAACGAGACCCTGGCCGATGATGCCGTGATCGTCGCCGCTGCCGGCAGCTTGCCTGGCGACCTGCAGCGCAGCTGGCGCAGCAAGGGCGTGAACACCTATCACGTCGAGTACGGTTATTCGTGCATGGGGTATGAGGTGAACGCCGCATTGGGCGTGAAGCTCGCCGAACCTGAGCGCGAGGTCTACGCGCTGGTGGGCGACGGCTCCTACATGATGCTGCACTCGGAACTGGCAACCTCGATCCAGGAACGTCGCAAGATCAACGTGGTGCTGCTGGATAACATGACCTTCGGCTGCATCAACAATCTGCAAATGGAACATGGCATGGACAGCTTCGGCACCGAGTTCCGCTTCCGCAATCCTGAAACCGGCAAGCTCGATGGCGGCTTTGTGCCGGTGGATTTTGCCATGAGCGCGGCGGCTTACGGCTGCAAGACCTACAAGGTGAACACGGTTGAAGCGCTGCGGGCCGCGTTGGCCGATGCGCGTTTGCAGACAGTGTCGACGCTGATCGACATCAAGGTCCTGCCCAAGACCATGATTCACAAATACCTGTCCTGGTGGCGGGTCGGCGTGGCGCAAGTCTCCACCAGCGCGCGGACCGATGCGGTGGCCAAGACCCTGAACGAACGACTGGCCAAGGCCCGTCAGTACTGATTGCCCTGAATCGAACAACAAGGAGTCCTTTCATGTCATCGCTTACCCATTCGTTGCGCTTAGGCGTCATCGGCACCGGGGCCATCGGCCAGGACCACATCCGTCGTTGCAGCCAGACCTTGCTCAACAGCCAGGTCGTCGCGGTCACCGACATCAATTTGCAGCAAGCGGCCAAGGTCGTAGCCGATCTGAAACTGACCGCCGAGGTCTATCCCGACGGCCACGCGCTGATCAAGGCGCCGGAAGTCGAGGCGATCCTCGTCACTTCCTGGGGGCCGAGCCACGAAGAGTTTGTACTGGCGGCGATTGCGGCGGGCAAACCGGTGTTCTGCGAGAAACCGCTGGCGGTCACCGCCGAAGGCTGCCGCAAGATCGTCAAGGCCGAAGTGGCCCACGGCAAGCGGTTGGTACAGGTCGGTTTCATGCGTCCGTACGATGAAGGTTATCGGGCATTGAAAGCGGTGATCGACAGCGGCCAGATCGGCGAGCCGCTGATGCTGCATTGCGCCCATCGCAACCCGACCGTGGGTGAAAACTACAAGACCGACATGGCGATCACCGACACGCTGATCCACGAACTGGACGTGCTGCGATGGTTGCTCGATGACGATTACGTTTCGGTGCAAGTGGTATTCCCGCGCAAGACCAGCAAGGCTCTCGCGCATTTGAAAGATCCACAGATCGTGCTGCTGGAAACCGCCAAGGGCACGCGCATCGATGTGGAAGTGTTCGTCAACTGCCAGTATGGCTACGACATCCAGTGCGAAGTGGTGGGGGAGACGGGCATCGCCAAACTGCCGGAGCCGTCGCAGGTTCAGTTGCGCAGTGGAGCGAAGCTCTCCAATGCGATTCTGATGGACTGGAAGGACCGGTTCATTGCGGCCTATGACGTCGAGTTGCAGGCGTTCATCGATGGCGTACGGGGCGGTCAGGTGGGCGGGCCATCGGCGTGGGACGGTTTTGCCGCTGCCGTCGCCGCAGATGCGTGCATCGAAGCGCAGAACAGCGGCCAGATCGTCAAAGTCGCACTCCCAGAGCGCCCCCATTTCTACGGCTGACCCCGATTCCCTGTGGGAGAGAGCCTGCTCGCGAAAGCGGTGTGTCAGACAACATCAATATTGACGGTTGCGCCGCCTTCGCGAGCAGGCTCGCTCCCACAAGGACCGCGTGTATCCAGTAGGCGGCTCACATAACAAAAAGAAGGAGTTGAGTCATGCGTATCGGACTTGTCGGTTACGGCCATGGTGGCCGGTTTTTTCATGCTCCGCTGATCAGCAGTTTGCCGGCGGCGACCTTCGTGGGCGTGGTTACCCGCTCCGCCGAGCGCCGGCAACTGTTGGCCGCGGAGCATCCCGGTGTACCGGCCTTCGACAGCATTGGCCAACTGGTCGAAGCCGGTGTCGATGTGCTGGTGGTGTCCACGCCGCTCAAAGGTCGCCCGGCACTGGTGCTCGACGCCATCGAACACGGCGTGGCGGTGGTCAGCGACAAGCCGTTCGCCGCCGATACGCAACAGGCGCAAACCCTGATCACCATGGCCGAACGTCAGGGCGTGCAATTGAGCGTCTACCAGAACCGGCGCTGGGATTCGGATTTTCTCACCGTGCGCAAACTCATTGAGTCCGGTGCGTTGGGTCAGGTCACCCGTTTCGAATCGCGGATCGAGCGCTATTCGCCGCAGTCAGTGAACAACGGCAGCGGCGGCGGTTTCCTGCGCGATCTGGGCAGCCACCTGGTGGATCAGGCCCTACTCCTGTTCGGCCCCGTCACCCGGGTGTATGCCGAACTGGATTACGCCGAAAAAGGCCAGACCTTCGACAACGGCTTTTTCATGTCCCTGACCCATGCCAACGGCGTGATTTCACACTTGGGGGGCAGTTGCCTGCAAAACACCCCCGGCCCGCGTTTTCGCGTGACCGGCACCCAGGGCTGCTACAGCATCGATGGTCTGGACGGGCAGGAGGCGTCGGCCCTCGCCGGGCTCACCCCCAAATCCGAGGGCGAGCGCTGGGGCGTCGAGGAGCACCGTCGCTGGGGCTGGTTCGAGCAGGGTGAGGTACGCGAGCGGGTGCCGTCCGAGCGGGGCTGCTGGAACCAGTTCTATTTACAGCTGAAAACCTCGTTACAGAGCGGTGGCCCACTGCCGGTCGAGGCCCGTGATGCACTGGCGACTACCCACGTACTAGACGCTGCGCGGCTCAGTTTTGAGCGTCATCAAGTAGTGGCATTGGGCCCATTCGAGAGCCATGGAATGAAATCAGAAAAAAATTCTAAAATCGGTTGATATAGAAAATATTTTCCAATAAAGTCATTTCCAGCGAACTGCTTCGCACAACGTTTCAACACTTTTCCTGCTTGTCCGCTTACTGAAATCGTCACGCCTCATCCATAAAACCAACAAAAATGTGGAGAAAGACTTTTCATGAAGACCAAGATCCGTTTCGCCTCTCTCGCTTTGTCCCTGATGTTCGCCAGCGGCGCCGCGCTGGCCGATGTGAAGATCGGTGTCAGCATGTCCCAGTTCGATGACACCTGGCTGACCTACCTGCGTGAATCCATGGACAAGAAAGCCAAGTCTTACCCCGACGGCGTCCAGCTGCAATTCGAAGACGCCCGCAGCGACGTGGTCAAGCAACTGAGCCAGGTCGAAAGCTTCATCAGCCAGAAAGTCGATGCCATCGTGGTCAATCCGGTGGATACAGCCGCTACCAAAAAAATCACTGAAGCCGCGGTGAAGGCCGGCATTCCGCTGGTCTACGTCAATCGCCGTCCCGATGACCTGAACCTGCCCAAAGGCGTGGTGACTGTCGCTTCCAACGACCTGGAGGCCGGTGAAATGCAAATGCAGTACCTGGCCGACAAGATGGGCGGCAAGGGCGATATCGTGATTTTGCTGGGTGACCTGGCGAACAACTCCACCACCAACCGCACCAAGGGCGTCAAAGAGGTGCTGGCCAAATACCCGAACATCAAGATCGAGCAAGAGCAGAGCGGTATCTGGCTGCGGGATAAAGGCATGACCCTGGTCAACGACTGGCTGACCCAGGGCCGCAAGTTCGACGCGATCGTCTCCAACAACGATGAGATGGCCATTGGTGCCGCGATGGCGCTTCAACAGGCGGGCGTCGAAAAAGGCAGCGTGTTGATTGCGGGTGTCGACGGTACGCCAGATGGTTTGAATGCAGTGAAGAAAGGTTCGCTGGCCGCTTCCGTGTTCCAGGACGCCAAGGGTCAGGCCGACGGCTCCATCGATACCGCCGTGAAAATGGCGAAAAACGAGCCGGTCGAATCGGCTGTCTGGGTGCCGTTTCGCCTGATCACGCCGCAAAACGTTGACCAGTTCAAATAGTCCATCCGTTCGATAACAACAATAAACACGCAAGGTTGCGACGCGACCTTGCTGATGGAGTACCTGATCATGTTCGCTTCAGCGACTGCTTCGAGCACCCCGTTGGTGGGTGTCCAGCCAACTGCAACGCCTGTCGATGAGCCGTACCTGCTGGAGATCATCAACGTCAGCAAGGGTTTTCCCGGTGTGGTGGCCTTGTCCGACGTACAACTGCGGGTGCGTCCCGGTTCCGTGCTGGCGCTGATGGGTGAAAACGGCGCAGGCAAATCCACCTTGATGAAAATCATCGCCGGCATCTACCAGCCGGATGCCGGCGAGTTGCGCCTGCGGGGTAAGCCGGTGGTCTTCGAAACACCCCTGGCGGCGCTCCAGGCCGGGATCGCGATGATCCACCAGGAACTCAACCTGATGCCGCACATGAGCATCGCCGAAAACATCTGGATCGGCCGTGAGCAGCTCAACGGTTTCCACATGATCGACCACCGCGAAATGCACCGCTGCACAGCGAAACTGCTGGAGCGCCTGCGGATCAATCTCGACCCGGAGGAGCTGGTAGGCAACCTGAGCATCGCCGAACGGCAGATGGTCGAGATCGCCAAGGCGGTGTCCTACGACTCCGACATCCTGATCATGGACGAACCGACCTCGGCCATCACCGAGAAGGAAGTCGCCCATCTGTTCTCGATCATTGCCGACCTGAAAAGCCAGGGCAAAGGCATCATCTACATCACGCACAAAATGAACGAAGTGTTCAGCATCGCCGACGAAGTGGCAGTGTTCCGCGATGGCGCCTACATCGGTCTGCAACGGGCCGACAGCATGGACGGCGACAGCCTGATCTCGATGATGGTGGGGCGCGAGCTGAGCCAGTTGTTCCCGGTGCGTGAGAAGCCGATCGGCGATCTGCTGCTGTCGGTGCGTGACCTCAAGCTGGACGGTATTTTCAAGGACGTCTCCTTCGACCTGCATGCCGGAGAGATCCTGGGCATCGCCGGTTTGATGGGGTCGGGGCGGACCAATGTCGCCGAGGCGATTTTCGGCATCACGCCAAGCGACGGTGGCGAGATCCGGCTCGACGGCGAGGTGGTGCGCATCAGTGATCCGCACATGGCGATCGAGAAGGGCTTCGCGCTGTTGACTGAAGATCGCAAGCTCAGTGGCCTGTTCCCATGCCTGTCAGTGCTGGAAAACATGGAAATGGCAGTACTGCCCCATTACGTCGGTAACGGCTTCATTCAACAGAAAGCCCTGCGCGCACTGTGTGAAGACATGTGCAAAAAGCTGCGGGTGAAAACACCGTCGCTGGAGCAATGCATCGACACGCTTTCCGGTGGTAACCAGCAGAAAGCCTTGCTGGCGCGCTGGTTGATGACCAACCCACGAATCCTGATTCTCGACGAGCCGACCCGCGGTATCGATGTCGGCGCCAAGGCCGAGATTTACCGGCTCATCGCCTGCCTCGCCAGCGAAGGCATGGCGGTGATCATGATTTCCTCGGAGCTGCCGGAAGTGCTCGGCATGAGCGACCGGGTGATGGTCATGCACGAGGGCGACCTGATGGGCACCCTCGACCGCTTCGAGGCAACTCAGGAGCGCGTGATGCAATTGGCCTCGGGCATGTCCGCGGTTCATTAAGTCAAGGGCGAGCACAGGTGAAAGGGGATTGTGTGGCGAGGGAGCTTGCTCCCGCTGGGCAGCGAAGCGGCCCTGGAAGAGTGGGACTGCTGCGCAGCCCAACGGGAGCAAGCTCCCTCGCCACAGGCAAGCGGCCTGGCCACACGAAATTCATATGAAGGGTGAATGGTTATGAACGCGATACTGGAAAACAAACCGGCAACGGCACCGGTCAAGAGTCGCCGGCGCTTTCCGACCGAGCTGAGCATCTTCCTGGTGCTGATTGGCATCGGCCTGGTGTTCGAACTGTTCGGCTGGATCGTGCGCGACCAGAGTTTTTTGATGAACTCCCAACGGCTGGTATTGATGATCCTGCAAGTGTCGATCATCGGCCTGCTGGCGATCGGCGTGACCCAGGTGATCATCACCACCGGCATCGACCTGTCGTCGGGCTCGGTGCTGGCCTTATCGGCGATGATCGCTGCCAGCCTGGCGCAGACCTCGGATTTCGCTCGGGCGGTATTCCCGTCGCTGACCGACTTGCCGGTGTGGATTCCAGTGATTGCCGGGCTCGGTGTCGGGCTGCTGGCGGGGGCAATCAACGGCAGCATCATTGCCATCACCGGGATTCCACCTTTCATTGCCACCTTGGGCATGATGGTCTCGGCCCGTGGCCTGGCGCGTTACTACACCGAAGGCCAGCCGGTGAGCATGCTGTCGGATTCCTACACGGCCATCGGTCACGGCGCGATGCCGGTGATCATTTTTCTGGTGGTGGCGGTGATCTTCCATATCGCGCTGCGCTACACCAAGTACGGTAAATACACCTACGCCATCGGCGGCAACATGCAGGCGGCGCGTACGTCGGGTATTAACGTCAAGCGCCATCTGGTCATCGTCTACAGCATCGCCGGGTTGCTGGCGGGACTGGCGGGCGTGGTCGCTTCGGCCCGTGCCGCCACCGGGCAGGCCGGGATGGGCATGTCCTATGAACTGGATGCGATTGCCGCGGCGGTCATCGGCGGTACCAGCCTGGCAGGCGGAGTAGGGCGCATCACCGGCACGGTCATCGGTGCACTGATCCTCGGGGTGATGGCCAGCGGGTTCACTTTCGTCGGGGTCGATGCCTACATCCAGGACATTATCAAGGGCTTGATCATCGTGGTCGCGGTGGTCATCGACCAGTACCGCAACAAGCGCAAACTCAAGCGCTGACATTGACTGCAAGATATTGCACAAGGGGACCAGGCACTGCGTAGCCTGGCTTCCTTGTGTAAGCGTGCACCCTGGACGTGCGTCAGGTTAGAAGACGTTCACTCCCACCCGTAATCGAGCGCAGGGTTGATTGGCGGAAAACATTCCAGTGTGGCCAGATCCAGCAACGTGAAGTAACCATTCTTCCAGCCCGCCGTATCTATGTGGTAGACATTCCCGAGTATGACCGGCTGCCTGAGTGGCGTATGGCCCACGATCACGGCCCGCACGCCGTCAACACCGGCGTGGTTTTCGTCAGTCAAGCGCTTGCGCGACCACTGAAGGATGGCGGCAATGTGGTCGACCTCTCTCACTGATCCAGAAAGCCCTGTAATCATTTCTCCCCAGCTTGCGCGCGGAACGTCGGCGTGCACGATGCCGATCAGGCCCTGTGCGGTCTCGACTTCGATCACCAGAGGCAAGTCCTGAAAGAGGCTGGCGTAGCTGCCTTGCTCGATGCTCGACAGCCCGTAGAACCACGCGCCACCATTGAGCAAGTGCAGGCTGCATTCATAGCTGATGGGGCCGGCGGCGTGTGAATCAACAGCCATCTGCTCATGGTTGCCACGCACCGCATGGAACCAGGGCTTGCGCAGCAGCCATTCATCGACATCCAGCGATTCAGGCCCGCGGTCAACCAGATCGCCGACGCTGAACAGGCGGTCGACGGCAGGATTGAATTCGGCCGCCTCCAGCGCCGCTTGCAGCCGGGTGAAGTGACCGTGAATGTCGCCGACCGCGAGATCCCGGCCCACCGTATTGGCGGCGAAGTGCTTCACGCGCGACACCTCGGTAGTTTCGGACATTGGACACTCCGATGCAGCAGGCGGCCAGGTTATCGCGTTGGCAATGATGGCCTTGGCATCAGCGGCCCATGGCCAAGCGTTCCCTTGAATTCTGGCATAGCTTGGCCTTGCCCGCTGCTGGCCGATGAGACCGCTGTGGTCTTCTTTCGCGCAAATATACAAACTACAGTTGCCCTCTTTAATACAGGCAATCATAGTTATTCTTGGTAATTAGTCTCGCTTTCAACATATTTCTGGCGCCAAATATTTACACTATAAAAGTTGATCGAAAAGCGATTGGTCTTAGTGCGATTTATTCATACGCATTGCTGTAACTTCAGCCATAAGTATCAAAGCGTCCAACTAGAGCAAGAGGCGAGGAGTACTGCAACCCGACAAAAGACAAAATACTGACAACAAAAAACAGTCACATTCTCCCTATTAAGTCGGTAATACATCATGATCAAGATCATGGCCTTCTTTTTAATAGGAGCTGTAACTGCAGGATGCAATGGCATTGTAAAGCCCGACTTTTCGGGGCCTGCCAATGATTCATACTTTTTAGTCTTTTCAGGCTTTCCTCTGCCGTATGTGTACATGGCCTCGGCCGTGCAATGGAACGATGACTACGCCGTCACCACCCGTCACACGCCGTTCATCGCCAACGTGAAGTACAGTTGCAGCACTAACTGCGACCTTGTCTTCATCAAGCATAAAGCCAACGGCCGCTACCCCTCATGGCGCGCTCCGCGTGTGGGCGAGAGCATCACGGCAGTGGGGGTGAGTCCTTACCTGGTGACCACTACCGGGAAAGGCAAGGTGTATCAAACGCCGTTCGTCAACGCCGACGAGAACAGCGGTGATCTCTACGGCATCCATGACGCCCCGCTGGTCAAGGGGATGTCCGGTGGGCCGGTCATTGCCAATGACGGCAGTGTTGTCGGCATCAATATTGGTTTCCACTCAACCACATTGAATGATGTGAGCAATAACGCCGGGGTAAAGGACGCTGAGAGGATCAGTATCTTTATCCCTTACTCGATCATTCAACGCGAGTGGGGGATGTTGCAGGCAAAGCTTAACGATCAGCGCGGCACGCAGTATGTTGCGAAGTGATTTTCCGTTGGCACCCAATTGGCCTTGGAATCATCACTTTTTCGGCGATTTACCGCTGGAGGGGATATGCAAGTAAGACATCACGCTTTCGGTCAGTTCGGTCGCCAGCTTGACGGCTTCTTTATTACGAGCCATCACACCCGCCACTAATCCTTCGATCAAGGCGAGCACGGCGATGTTGGAACTGGTCATTACCGGATGATCGGCGGGGGCAAACAACACGTGTTCGGCAATACTGGTCAGCGGCGAGGCGGGTGAGTCGGTGATTGCCAGCACCGAGGCGCCGCGCTCGTTTGCAAAACGCGCGAGTTGCAGGGTGTCGAGGGAATAGCGCGGCAGGGAGATTGCCAGCAACACGTCTTGATCGGTGATGGCGGCCAGACGGTAAGCGGCGTTTTCGTTGCCGCCCTCCATGCTGATGGCGGTGGCGTCCGCACAGAACGGCATCAGTGTCGAGGCGGCAAGCCCGGCGAAGTAGACGCTGTTGCCAAAGCCCAGGATGTAAATCTTGCGAGCGTTGATCAGACGGGTGACGAACGCTTCAAAGGTGTCTGCGTGGTTGTTGGTGGCGGCCGTGGCGAGGTTGCTGGTGGCGCTCTGGATTTGCTCATGCAGGCCAAAGGCGCCGCCAGGACGATGGGCCAGTTCGTTTCGCAGTTTGTCGACCGGCGACACCATCTGCTGCAACGTCGCGACCAGCTCGGCTTTCATGCCGGTGTAGCCACCCAGGTTCAGCGCCTTGGCCAAACGATTGACTGCTGCTGGCGAGGTGGATGTTTCATGAGCCATTTCTTCGATCGTCAGCGTCGCGGCCCTGAGCGGATGACGCAGGATAAAATCCGCCACCTTGCGCAGTGACGGCGGTAAGTCGGGAACGATTTCCGCGAGTTTGCGCATCACTGGAGCGGCATAGACCGTGGTGTTTTTCGAAGGAGTCGGCATATCCGGTTCAACACTTCCTGAGGGTTGGGGCTGGGGCTGGCGCATAACCTGTGGGAGCGTGCGGGCGGCGCTCCCACAGGGTGCTGCGCAGGCTGGAGTGTATCCGAAGCCGTCTCTTGCGGAGAGCGGGGCGGGTTGATTATTTCAAGCTGCCGGACAGAAACTGCTGGAGGCGCTCGGATTGCGGTTTGACCAGCACTTCGCGCGGATCGCCACGTTCCTCGACCTGGCCTTTATGCAGGAACACCAACTGATTCGATACTTCCCGTGCAAAACCCATTTCGTGGGTCACGACCACCATGGTGCGGCCTTCGAGTGCCAGGTCCTGCATGACTTTGAGCACTTCGCCGACCAGCTCGGGGTCGAGTGCCGAAGTCGGTTCGTCGAATAACATCACTTCAGGTTCCATGGCCAGCGCGCGGGCAATGGCCACACGCTGTTGCTCACCGCCGGACATGTGAGCCGGCCAGGCGTCCATGCGGTGCGCCACGCCGACTTTGTTCAGGTAGTACTCGGCTTTTTCCCGCGCTTGTTTCTTGTTCACACCCAGCACATGCACCGGCGCTTCCATGACGTTTTCAAGGGCACTCATGTGCGACCAGAGGTTGAAGTGCTGAAACACCATCGACAGTCGCGAACGCATGCGTTGCAGTTGCTTGGGTTCGGCCGCCTTGAGCCCGCCGAGTTTGTTGGTCACCAGTTTGAGCTGTTCGCCATTGAGCACGATGTTGCCGGCGTTGGGTTGCTCCAGCAGGTTGATGCAACGCAGGAAGGTGCTTTTGCCGGAACCGCTGGAACCGATGATGCTGATGACGTCGCCGGCTTTGGCCTCCAGGGACACGCCCCTGAGCACTTCGTGGCTGCCGTAGCTTTTGTGAAGGTCCTGAATTTCAAGCTTGTACATGGGTTCAACTCTCTGGAATCAGTCGCTGAGCAAGCGGCCTTGGCGGATGGGGGTACGGCCGGCCACTTTGGCCAGCCACAAACCAGGCTGGGCAAAACGCAGTCGTTCGCGGGCATACAGGATGCCGTCAGTGCTGGCGCGCACCACGCTGTGCAGGTCAGTCAGCGGGTCGATGACTTCGAACAGCGGATCGCCGACCCTGACGTGGGCGCCCAACGGTTGCAAATAGCTCACCACCCCCGGGTGCGGCGCATAGGCGTATTGCGCACCGGCGAAGGGGGTCGCTTCACAAAGGCTCGGCGGGGCGTCAGGCCAGTCACCACTGATCAGGCCTTGCTCGGCGAGATAGCCGAGAATGGCCTGCGCGCTCTCGACGCATTGCTCGCGTTCGGTGTCGGCCATGCCGCGCAGTTCGAGGGTGGTCGCGACGCACGCCAGCGGAATATTGGCTTCGGGAAATCGCTCGGCCAGTTGCAGCCAGGGAATGGCGCAGGCTTCGTCGAAGGCGTTACCTCCCGCCGCCTCGGCCAGCAGGGCAACGCCAGCGCCCAGGCGGGCGGCCAATGAGTGCAAGCGTGGCCAGTTTTGCGGCATCGCATACAGCAGCATGATCGACTCGAAGTCGCAGTGCAGGTCCAGCACCACGTCGGCATCACAGGCATGTTGCATCAACAGGCGCCGCAGGCCATCGAGTTCCGATGTCGGTGGTGACATGTTGGTGAGGGCATCGCTCATGGCGCGACGGATCAGCGCGATGTTGCTGTTGCTATCGTCTCCCAGTCGACCTTCCAGCATCGGTACCACGGCTTCGGCGAGCTCCGGGAAGTCGCGATTGAAATTCTTCCCGCTGGAAAACTCAAAACGCCCTTGATGGGTGGCCTGGAACATCTGTGCGATGCCGATCGGATTGGCCATCGGCACCAACTCGATCACGCCGGTCAGGCGACCTTGTTCTTCCAGCGCTCGCAGGCGGCGCTTGAGTTCGACGGCGACGCGCATCCCCGGTAGCTCGTCGGCGTGCAGCGAGGCCTGGATGTAGGCCTTGCGCGGGCCGCTGCCAAAACGAAGCAGCGCGAGCGATCGCTCCGTGCCCGAGGCACTCCACGGCAAGCGGTATTGAATGTGTTCCATAAAACTCCTTAGTGCTTGCGCGGTGCCAGATAGGCCAGCCAGCGGCGCTCGGCCAGCTTGAACAGGCGAACCAGGATGAAGGTCAGGGCCAGGTAGATGAGGCCGGCAGTGATGAACGCTTCGAACGGCAGATAAAACCGCGAACTGACCGTTCGCGCGGCGCCGGTGATATCCACCAGCGTGACGATCGACGCCAGGCTGGTGGTTTGCAGCATCATCAGTACTTCGTTGCTGTACTGCGGCAGCGCCCGACGCAAGGCGGACGGCAGGAGAATGCGGCGGTACAAGGTAACGCGCGACATGCCCATGGCTTTGGCGGCTTCGATCTCGCCGTGTGACGTGGACTTCAAACTGCCGGCCAGGAGTTCCGCGCTATAGGCACTGGTATTGATCGCGAAGGCAAGGCAGGCACAAAAGGTGGCACTGGACAGGTAAGGCCAGAGCGCGCTTTGGCGTACCGCTTCGAACTGCGCCAACCCGTAATAGATCAGGAACAGTTGCACCAGCATCGGCGTGCCGCGAATCACGTAGGTGTAGAGCCAGGCCGGAAAGTTGATCAACGGTGATCGCGATACCCGCATCAGCGCCAGCGGAATCGCCAGCACCAGGCCAACGGCCAGGGAAATCAGCAGCACTTTCAGGGTCACCCATACGCCACTGTAATACAGCGGCAGGTTCTCCCAGATCAGGTTGTAGTCGAGAATCATGGGTGGGCTCCCGGTTACAGTTCGGCGGCTTTGATGCCGACCGAGTAGTGTTTTTCCAGACAGCGCAGGACCAGCAATGACACGCTGGTCAGCATCAGGTAGAGCGCGGCAACCGCGAGGAAAAACGTGAATGGCTCATGGGTGGCGTCCGCTGCGTTTTTGGCTTTGAACATCATGTCCTGCAAGCCGATGGCCGAGATCAGCGCGGTGGATTTGGTCAGCACCAACCAGTTGTTGGTGAAGCCGGGAATGGCGAAACGAATCATCTGCGGCACCAGAATCCGCCAGAACACCTGGGCACCACCCATGCCATACGCCGCACCGGCTTCGGCCTGGCCTTTGGGGATCGCCATGAAGGCACCCCGAAAGGTTTCCGAGAGATAGGCACCAAAAATGAAACCCATGGTGCACACGCCGGCGATAAAGGGATTGATGTCGATGTAGCGTGTGTAACCGAGTGCGAGGGCAATGCGGTTCACCAGATCCTGGCCGCCGTAGAAGATCAGCAGGATCAACACCAGGTCGGGAATACCGCGAATCAGGGTGGTGTAGCCTTCGCCCAGTATCGCCAGCCATTTGAACGGCGATAAACGAAAGGCGGCGCCGATCAGGCCCAGGGCAATCGCCATGGACATGGAGATCAGGGCCAGGTTAATGGTCAGCCAGGCGCCATCGAGAATGCTCGATCCGTAGCCGTGGAGCATGATGAAATTCCTCAAGCGAGCGCCCGGTGGGCGCGCGAAACAAGCAAGACGTGGCGCCCGCAAGGGCCGACGCCAGGGTTTCGGGTAACGGCTTATTCGCCGTAGATATCGAAGGCGAAGTACTTGGCCATCACTTGCTGGTACTTGCCATTGGTGCGGATGGCGTCAATCGCTGCACTCAAGCGTGCAACGTTCGCCGTGTCGCCTTTGCGCACCGCGATCCCGGCGCCCCTGCCGAAGTATTTCGGGTCGTTGATGTCCGGCCCTGTCAGGGCGAAACCTTTGCCTAACGGCGTTTTGATAAAGCTCTCATCGGTGTTGACGATGTCGGCGAGCGTGGCGTCCAGTCGACCCGACGCCAAGTCGAGGAAGGCTTCATTCTGCGAGGAGTAGCGCACCACCTCGACGCCGGCTTTCACCAACTGCTCGGTAGCGAAGCGGTCGTAGGTCGAGGAGCGTTGCACGCCGACTTTCTTGCCCTTGAGATCGACCAGCGGGTCGTTGATCACGTTGCCGGCCTTCATCGCGAACTTGCCCGGTGTGTGGTAGTACTTTTTGCTGAAGTCGACCGACTTCATCCGGTCTTCGGTGATCGACATCGACGACAGCACCGCATCGATCTTGCGCACTTTCAGCGACGGGATCATGCCGTCGAACTCCTGGATGACCCACTCGCATTTGACCTTCATTTCCTCGCACAGCGCGTTGCCGATGTCGTAGTCGAAACCACTGACGTTGCCCTCTGGCGTCTTGAAGGAGAAGGGCGGGTAGGCGGCTTCGATACCGATACGCAGGCTGTCTTCGTCGGCGTGGGCCAGAAAGCTTGCGGCGCACAGTGCCAGGGCACCTAGAAGTTCTGTCTTGTTCATATTGTTGACTCCTTGGATGGGGGATGACGCGGAGATATAAATGACACATTAAATTTCATAAATCAATAATGTGAAAATAAACGTATCAATGCGAGGCGATAAAAGGTGCATGGATGGGCATGTAATCGCAGCCATGCCACCGAACCTTCAAACGAAAAAAGGGGCGCGGAAAACGCTAATGCCAGTCAGTCAAGGTGTAAAACCTGTGGGAGCGAGCCTGCTCGCGAAAGCAGCCTGTCAGGCAACGCAGGTGTTGGCTGTGCAGCCGCCTTCGCGAGCAGGGATTGGGTGGGTTGGTGGTGCAGGGGGGCGCTCAGAACCGATCCAATCGATACGCCTCAACCGCCGGCAATGCATGAACCCCAGTGGGGCTTGCAGGCAATACCATCCGGCCAATCAGCTCAGCCGTAACCGCCGCTTGAGTCAGCCCTAAATGCTGATGACCAAACGCAAGCAACACCTTGCCGTCGCACACCCGATCAATAATCGGCAATGAGTCAGGCAGCGAAGGACGAAACCCCATCCAGGGGGTTGCAGCCTCAGCATTCAGATCACGCTTGAACAGGCCTTTGCTCAATCGGTGCAACTGCCAGGCGCGTTCCATGTTCGGAGGGCTGTCCAGGCCGGCGAATTCGACGGTGCCGGCCAGCCTCAGACCGTCGGCCATGGGGGTCATGATGAATTTGCGTTCCAGCGAGGTGACGGCGAAAGGCAGGCGCTGGTGTTCATGGGGTAGCATCAGGTGATAGCCGCGTTCGGTGTCCAGGGGCACTTTTTTGCCGGTCAGCGCGGCGGTCAGTCTGGCGGAGTGAGCGCCGCAGGCGATGAGGACCTGGCGGGCAGTCAGGCTGCCTTGGTGGGTGAGCAGTGACACGCCGTGCTCCTGCACACGCCCGCCCGTGACCTGATGTTTGATGAACTGCACGCCGCTGGCCTTGGCCGCTTTCACCAATTCACCAACGACGCGGTAGGGGTCCAGGAAGTGCCCGGTGCGCGGGAAGAACAGCCCGCCCTGAATGTGCTCGCTCAGTTGCGGGGCGACCTCACGCACTGCGCTCGCCTGCCATAAATCGACAGGCACTGCTTGATGGCGCATGCGTGCCTGTAACGCATCGATTGCCTGTCCCGAGTCAGGGCGCTCGAACACCAGCAGCGAGCCATCCTCTTTGAGCAGGTCCGGACGGGCAATCGTTTCGAGCAGCCGTTGCCAGGCGCCAAGGCTGCTTTCGTTGAGTGCGCGGATGCCGGCCACGGTGCGCTGGAAAGGTGCCGGTCGCAGGTTCAGCAACAAACGGGTGAACCACGGTAATGCCCGGGGCATGTATCTCCAGTCCAGGCGCAACGGCCCCATGGGGTCCATGAGCATCGCCGGCAGACGCTTGAGGATGGACAGGTCGGCGATGGGAAACACTTGCTCGGTGGCCAGATGCCCGGCGTTGCCGAATGAAGCCCCGTGCCCCGGATCCTGATGATCGATGACCACCACCCGCTTTCCCTGGCGTGCAAGCCGAAGGGCGCAGGCGACGCCGATGATGCCGGCGCCGACCACGGCGATGTCCGCGGGGTTTTGCGTATTGCCTGAATTAAGGGACGTCATGTTCCTGGGCTTCTGTTGGGTCATCCAGCAAAAGGTGCGCATCGGCGCACCACGATGTGATCGAGTCGGGTGTCAGACCAGGTTCTGCTCTTTCGACCAGTTCGCGTACCACTGGCGGAACAACCCGTACTGGGTCTCGGCGTAACGACGCTGGGCATCGCTGAGTGCATCGGTCTCGTTGAAGTGCAAGGTGTATTGCTGGTCGCCATTGAGCACCATCAGATGCTTGTAATAGAGCACCAGGTCGCAGCCCTCGTCGAAGGACGACAACACCGCCAATGCAGACTCCAGTTCGCGCGCCAGACGGCGAGCCTTGGCGTCACCTTTGGCCGCCTGCTTGCTCAGGGCCACCAGTTGCAGCACCTCGCGCGGCAGTGCGTTGCCCACGCCGGTGATGGCACCGGTGGCGTTGCAGTTGACGAAACCGTGCACCACCTGGGTATCGACGCCCACCATGAGGGTCAGATCATCGTCCCTGGAGGTGATGTTCTCGGCGGCGTAGCGCAGGTCGGCGGCACCGCCGAACTCCTTGAAGCCGATCAGGTTCGGATGCTCTCGGCGCAGTTCGAAGAACAGATCGGCACGGGTGGCGAAGCCGTAGTAAGGACTGTTGTAGATCACTGCCGGTAGATTCGCTGCGGCGTTCAGGATGGCGGCGAAGTGCGCCTTTTGGGCGGTTGCGGATGCGCCACGGGACAACACGCGAGGAATGACCATCAAGCCATGGGCACCGACGTTGGCCGCATGGGCTGCATGGGACACCGCTTCACGGCTGTTGACGGCACCGGTACCGACGATGGTCGGGACGCCGGCGTCGACCAGGCGCGCCACACCTTCCTGACGCTCGGCTTCGGTGAGCAGGGGCCAGTCGCCCATCGAGCCGCAATACACGACAGCGCTCATGCCGATATCGATCAGTTCGCGACCCTTGGCCACCAAGGCATCGAAGTCCGGCTTGCGCTCGGCGGTGCAGGGTGTCATCAGCGCGGGAATGCAACCGGTGAATATGTTGTCGCTCATGGTTGTCGCTCCTTGGAACGTTGATTCAGATAAACAGGGAGGTACGGGGTTCAAATACCCCAGGCGAAGGGGTCCTGCTCGTCGATCAGCAGCGTGCTGTCGGCGGTCATCCAGGCGCGGCCGGTAATGAACGGGCGGATGCGATCGCCTTCCCATTCGTAGCGGCCCTCGAACTGACTGGCGGTGATGCCGGCTTGTACCCAGCGTTCGCCCTCGGCCAGTTTTCCATCGGCGGCCAGGCACGCCAGTTTGGCGCTGGTGCCGGTGCCGCAAGGCGAACGGTCGTAGGCCTTGCCCGGGCACATGACGAAGTTGCGGCTGTCGGCATGATCGTCTTCGGCGAACAGCTCGACATGGTCGATGAGGGCGCCGTCTTCGCCGTGGATGCCCTGGTCCTTCAGCGCCTTGAGCATTGCCCAGGTGTACTCGGTCAGCACCTCGACATTGTCCATTTGCAATACCTTTCCATGGTCGGACACCAGGAAAAACCAGTTGCCGCCCCAGGCGATATCGCCGTACACGCGGCCGTGTCCGGGCACCTCGACCGCTACGTGCTGGCGGTAGCGGTAGGCGGGCACGTTGCCCACAGTCACCGCACCGTCTTCATGCAGGGTGGCGCTGACCTGGCCGACCGGTGTATCAATCTTGTGCACGCCGGGGCTGATATGTCCCAAGTGGTGCAAGGACGCGACCAGGCCGATGGTGCCGTGGCCGCACATGCCCAGATAGCCGGCATTGTTGAAGAAGATCACGCCGCAGGTGGCGTCCGGCGAAACCGGCTCGCAATACAAAGCCCCCACCAATACATCGTTGCCCCGGGGTTCCAGCAGGCAGGCGCGACGCCAGTGGTCATGCCCCTCGCGCAGGGCATCGCGTTTTTCGGCCATGGTATTGCCGGGCAAATCAGGAAAGCCTTTCATCACCAGGCGAGTCGGTTCGCCGCCGGTGTGGGAATCGATGACATGTACTTTTTTCATAGTCCCGTCCATTAGAGGAAATCGGAAAGCTGTGAGTCTGAACTCACCGGCAATGGCTTCAGAGTGAGCGCGTCAGCCTGGCCGCGATTGATGTTTTTCACTGGCATCAATGACGAAATCAGCACAGTACGGATGACCGTGATGCGCCCTCGACAGGGCGCCGGGGTTGGGGCAACCTGCTCGGCGTGCTGGTTGCCTGGACGAAAAGTGGGGGAGGGAGCTTCATGACGCAGAACGCGCTTGCGATCCTGTGCCAGGGGAACGACGCCAGTCGTCCTCAGACCATCGATGAATTATTGGCAGGCGTGGCACTGCTGCTGCCGATGCTGGATGTCATTCCCAATGCCGCGATCTTTATCAAGGATGTCCAGGCGCGCTACGTCATGGCCAACCGCACCCTGGTGCGTCGCTGCGGGTTGAAACACCTGCAATCCTTGCTTGGAAAAACCAGTGCCGAGGTTTTTCCGGCGCAGTTGGGGCCTGGCTATACCGAACAGGATCGACGGGTGCTGGAGCAGGGGCTTGTTCTGGAGGATCAGTTGGAGTTGCACTTGTACGGCAGTCGGGAGCCCGGCTGGTGCCTGACGCACAAACGGCCCTTGCATAACCGCAACGGTGAGATCATCGGGTTGGTGGGGATCTCGGTCGACCTGCAGTCGGCCAGCGAGACGCATCCGGCCTACCAGCGCCTGGCCGCGGTAGACGAATACATTCGCGCGCATTTCAACCGGCGCGTCACCTTGAGTGAACTGACGCGGATCGCCGGCATTTCAGTGGCGCAACTGGAACGGTACTGCAAGCGTGTGTTCAACCTGACGCCACGCCAGATGATCCAGAAAGTTCGCCTGGAGCATGCACATCGAATGCTGCATACCGACATGCCGATCACCGAGGTCGCACTGCAGTGCGGCTACACCGACCACAGTGCGTTTACCCGTCAGTTCAAGGCATTGACGGGTTTTACACCACGCCATTACCGGCAAGTGACACTCGGTGAATCCTGACGATCAAAAACCAACGGCCTGCGCGACAAGGTTGTCTTGCGACCCAGCCATCAGGTGCAACGGAACCTGTTGCTGCTTCTCCAGGCACGGGATTTCAAAACCACCGACGATCTGAAGCTGTCGCTCATTCAACCCGGTCGCCTCCTCTTCTTTTGCCTTGGCCATTCTCGCGTGGTTCGCTGCGATTTCATTAAGAGTTGACACGTTACATCTCCGGTGACTGACCAAGCGTATTGCTGGAGGCCTTAAGCATTAGTTTGAGGGGCTGGCGTGTCAGAATTATGTCGTTCTGGGGCCGCTACGACCGCCTGTGCAAGCCGTAAGCCAGAGAGGGGCGCATAGTGCGCCCCGGGTTTTGATTTGCGACGAAAGGTTGTGCGATGAGTTCAGGACAGGAAAGTCAAAGGCTACGACCGATACTTGATGACAATCCCCTTGAGTTTACGACCCTCCATGGCTTGCACATCGCGCGCCCACAGCGGCCCGTTGGCACGGGCACCCACGGTCCCGATACGGTCGTAGACCACTACCACGGCATCACCGCCCAGCTTGGCGGATTCCTCGCGCAATTTCTGTTCGACCTCGGCAATCGGTGGCGCGGGATCGACGCTGGCATCGATCAGCACTTCACCCAGACGGATGTGCGGGCGAAGGGGCTCGGAGCGCAGCACCACGACTTCGCTGGGCATTGTCGGAGCGGGGTGCTCGACACCGACATAGGCGGTGCTGTGGGCATCGACGGTGGCGCAGCCACTGAGAACGAGGAGGGTGGCGGTGAGCCCGCCGGCCAGTAGCGACAGTTTGAAACGGGTGGACCAGGACGCAGGCATGGTGGGTTTCCTCCGGACAATCCGCTGCTATACGGGGAATGGCATGTTGACGGTAGCAGACGACCCGGGAGTTGCCAGAAAGCCCAACCGGGTCTGATTGGGCTGTCTTCGTTACGGATCTAGAGTGAGTGAGAAATCTGTGGCGAGGGAGCTTGCTCCCGCTTGAGTGCGTAGCACTCACAAAAATCTTAATGGTTTTCAGATTTCGGGGCCGCTGCGCAGCCCGACGTCGGAACGCCGCCCGGAGCCAGCTCGCTCGCCACAGGGATTGGTAAGACTCAATCATTACGCTCCCACAAGGGGATTGTCATTGATCCTTCTCGCAATTGACCATCCACGACACGCCAAAGCGGTCGACCAGCATGCCAAAGCGGGCCGCCCAGAAGGTGGTCTCCAGCGGCATTTGCACATTGCCGCCTGCTGACAGTGCGGAAAACACCCGTTCAGCCTCGGCAATGCTGTCGACATTCAGCGAAATCGAACAGCCGTTCATTTCTTCGGTGGGGCGGTCGGGGGTGGTATCCGATCCCATGATCGCCTGATCGCCCACTGCCAGGCGGGTGTGGATGATCAGGTTATGCAGGTCCTTGGGTACATGATCGCCGGCGGGTGTTTCACCGTAGGTCAACATCGCTTCGATCTGGCCTTTCAGACATTCGGCATAGAAGGTGAACGCGGCTTTGCAGTCGCCATTGAAGATAAGGTAGGGATTGATTTTCATGATGCGGCTCCCGGTCATTGAAGGGACACATCGGATTGGACGCTTGGTTCAGGAGCGAATTCCGATGATATCGACCGGGCAAGCAAAGCCCTAAATCGCGCCAGGGGCCTGGGTTTTTTTAGACGTTTTCTCGATAGACCGGGCGAGGCTTATTGCCTCGACCGGGCGTCGTGGTGCGAGCACGCGCTCGATGGCTCCGCTGAGCATGTTTTCCAGCAGTTCGTCCTGCTCGCCTTCGTCCAGCGAATGGGGTGACAGCCAACTCGGTGCGCTGTTAAGCAAGGCGGCAATGGCGTGCCCGGCTGCCGGCAGACCTGATTCGCTGAATCGGGAGCGGGCGCCGAGCATCACCAGCAACCGGCGTTCGTACTGTTCGCGCAACTGGAGAACCCGCGCCTGTTGCTCTTCATTCAGGCAGCCGCTGTCGCGCTCCACCAGTCGAAAGTGCCACGGCATGTCGCGATGCAGGTTCAGGTGCGCGCGGATCAGGCTGTTGAGCCGGTCGCGTTTGGCCGGGGCCTTTTGTTCGATGCGGCCAAGGGTGGCCAACAGCTCTTCGTAAAACTCCTCGATCAGGTCGAGCAGCAAATGCTGTTTGCTCGGGTAATGGTGATACAACGAGCCTGGGGAAAGCCCCAGGCACGTGGCGAGTTCGCGCATGCCGACCTGACCGAAACCTTTGCTGGCAAACAATTCCAGCACCTTGTCCCGGTACTCGGCAAACCGCGAGCAACGCTCAGGCATAGGCATGGAAGCCACGCCCCGTCTTGCGACCCAGGTAACCGGCGGCAACCATTTCCTTGAGCAGTGGCGCCGGGCGGTATTTGCTGTCGTTAAAGCCGTCGTAAAAGGCTTCCATGATCGCCAGCAAAGTGTCCAGGCCGATCAGGTCCGCCAGGGCCAGCGGGCCGATGGGTTGGTTGCAGCCCAGGCGCATGCCGGCGTCGATGTCTTCGGCGCTGGCCAGGCCTTCCTGGAACACCAGGACCGCTTCGTTGATCATCGGTACCAGAATCCGGTTGACCACGAACCCCGGGCGGTTGCCGGCGGTGATCGCGGTTTTGCCCAGCGCGGTCGCCATGTCCAGTGCCAGGGCGTGGGTGGCGTCGCTGGTTTGCAGGCCGCGGATGACTTCAATCAGGCCCATCACCGGCACCGGGTTGAAGAAGTGCAGGCCGATAAAGCGCTCTGGCTGGCTGACGCCGGCGGCGAGTTGGGTGATCGACAGCGACGAAGTGTTGGAGGCAATCACGCAGTCGGCGCTGACCTGCGACGCGATCTGTTGCAGTACCCGCAGTTTCAGCTCGAGGTTTTCCGTGGCGGCTTCGATCACCAGTTGCGCGTTGTGCAGGCTGCTGTAGTCGGTGCTGGTGCGGATCTTGTCGAGGGCGGCGAGCTTTTGCTCCAGCGTCAGGGTCTCCTTGGCAACCTGACGATCGAGATTCTTGCCAACGGTCGCGACGGCTTTTTGCAAAGCGCTCTCAGAGATGTCGAGCAGGGTCACGCTGAAACCGGCCAGGGCGCAGACTTGCGCAATGCCATTGCCCATGGTGCCGGCGCCGATCACGCCAATGTGTTGCAGATTCATGTTGCCGTCCTTTCGCTCAAACCTGCGATACCTTGGCCGTGGTGGCAGCCGAAGGCGTACTATTGGCGCGAGTCTAGAGCTGGCAAGGCGGTTGTCCTATGCCGAAACTGTTCAACGGCACTGGTGTTTTTTGCCATTTCGAATGATGGGGAGCGTTGCGTTCAGATGCGGGAAAAGGACTCGGTGGCCGCCTACTTCGTGCAGGCAATGATCCACGGGCTGGGAGACGATCCGCAGCGAGTGCGAGCGGTGCTGGAACAGGCCGGCATTGATCCGGCGCTGATGCAAGAGCCGACGTCGCGGGTGCCGGCCAATGCTTTTGCGGCGTTGTGGCTGATTCAGATCCGCGAACTGAATGACGAGTTCTTCGGGCTCGATTCCCATGGCATGCCGCCGGGCGCTTTCGCCCTGATTTGCCGCGCCTTGATTCAGGAGCCCGACCTGCACAAGGCCATGCGTCAGTGCCTGGCCAACTTCGCCCTGTTCCTCCACGATTTTCGCGGCGAGCTGTCCGTGCGCGGCAAGCGGGCCTTCATCAGCCTGGACAGCCAGGCGGCAAATGATGAGGTCAGCCGTTTCGGCGAAGAGACGTTCCTGGTGTTGATGATCAGCCTGTTGTGCTGGCTGGGCGGTCGGCGCATACCCATTGACCGCGCGGATTTCCGCCACGAGCGGGTGTCCCTCAGTGACGATCGCTTGCTCTGGGGGCCGAACCTGACGTTCGGCGCCGAACGCACCGAAATCGAATTCGCCAGCCACTACCTGCGCCTGCCGGTGGTGCAGGACCTGGCCTCGCTGAAAGTATTCCTGCGCACCGCGCCGCAGTGGCTGGTGATTCGCTTCCGCAACCAGCACGGCCTGGCGTCACAGGTGCATCAGCGCCTGCGCAACAGCCATTACAGCCACTGGCCGACCCTGCAGGCCTTCGCCCTCGAACAGCACCTGAGCCCCAGCACCTTCCGCCGCAAGCTGGAACGTGAAGGCTGTTCCTATCAGGAGATCAAGGACGAAGTGCGCCGTGCGGTGGCCTTCGAGCAATTGCGCCAGAGCCGGGCGAGCATCAGCGACATCGCCGAGCAACTGGGATTTCAGGAACCGAGTGCATTTCATCGCGCGTTCAAGAAGTGGACGGGGGAGAGTCCGGGACGGTATCGGGCAAGGTTTCAGGAGTAGTTGGTGTGGGCCTTCGATTAAGTCTTTGTAGGAGCTTTCCATGATTTTTGCCGGCAATTTCCGAACCTTCAATCTCGAAATTTCTTGTGACGACAGGGGCTTTGCAACGGGTGGAATGAGTCGGCGAAGTGAGGTATTTCTTTGCGTCGCATCGGAGCTTTCAATGGATTGAAAACTTGCATGGATGATTTGATCAAGGAAGTGATTCCGCTACTCCAGTATTTGATTCCGGGATTCTTGGCCGCCTGGATCTTTTATTCACTGACAGCCTTCAAGCGGCCGGACACTTTTGGACAAATAGTTCAGGCGCTGATCTTTACCTTCGTGATCCAGTCGCTGGTCGTTGGGTTGGGAGCGTTGCTGTTGGTTACAGGTGAACGGTTCTTTTCAGTCGGCATGTGAGGCAGAAAATCAGAGACCTTGTGGTCAGCGGTGATTGCGGTGCTGATGGGTTTTCTTTCCTGCCACATTGCCAGTAGCGACAAGCTTCACGCTCTGCTGCGCAAGCTGAACATCACCCGGCAATCTTCATATCCTTGCGAGTGGTACAGTGCTTTTTCAACGCGGCAAAGACATGTCGTGCTGCACTTGGTCATGGCAAACGCCTGTTTGGCTGGCCGATAGAATGGCCGGCGGAGCCTGCAAGAGGGCAGTTCGTTCTTGAGTACCCTCACTGGATTGAAGATGCAAACCAGAGATTTCACACCGGGGCCGAAGTGATTGTTATCGATGTTTCAAAAGTACAATGGGTCGAACTCCTGAAAACATAGGATGAACATATGACAAGCAGAGCACCGCAAGAAATGCCGCCCGAATTGAGGCGGCTAATGGAGGACTGGATTAACGGCGGCCCTCCTCCCCCGGGGCAGGTGATTCCACTCGGCCCCCCACCTTCAAGAAAAGAGTCTGAGAGACCGCGTCGGCGCAACAGATAATATGCCCGCGGTCCTTACCCGCTTCTCCTCATTACTCGACCAGTCCCGGCGCGCCTTGCTGCTGGTCTGGGGCACTTCGCGCGGCCTGTTCCTTGGCCTGGTGCTGGCGACGCTGATCGCCGGGGTGCTGCCGGCGTTGGCGGCGTGGCTGGGGCAGCGCATTGTCGATGCCGTGGTATTTGCCATGCAGTTGCACGCGCAGCAGGGCAGTGCGCCGTTGTGGCCAGTGCTTCGCTATGTGCTGTTGGAAGCCGGGGTGCTGGCGTTGCTGTCCGCCACCCAGCGTGCGCTGTCTGTGCAGCAGTCGCTGTTGCGCGTGCAGTTGGGGCAGAAGGTCAACACGATGATTCTGGAAAAGGCCCAGACGCTGTCGCTGGTGCAATTCGAGAATTCCGAGTTCTACGACAAGCTTGTGCGGGTAAGGCGCGAGGCTTCGACCCGGCCGTTGGCGCTGGTGATGAAGTCGCTGGGGTTGATCCAGAACCTGATCGTGTTGATCAGCTTCGGTGTGTTGCTCGTGCACTTCTCGCCGTGGGCGCTGGTGCTGTTGGTGGTCGGCGCGTTGCCGGTGTTTTTTGCCGAGGCGCATTTTTCCGGCGATGCCTTTCGCTTGTTCACCCGCCGCGCACCGGAAAGCCGACAGCAGACGTACATCGAGACGTTGCTGTCCCATGAGGCCTACATCAAGGAGGTCAAGCTGTTCGGTTTCGCGCCGCTGCTGTTGCGGCGTTACCGCGAGACGTTCGCCCGGCTCTATGCCGAGGACCGGCGGCTGACCCTGCGCCGCGACGGCTGGGGTTTCGTGCTGGGTCTGCTCGGCACCGGGGCGTTTTACCTGGCCTATGCCTGGGTGGTGGTCGATGCGGTTCACGGCAATATCAGCCTTGGGCAGATGACCATGTACCTGGTGCTGTTCAAGCAGGGACAGTCAGCGGTGAGCAGCAGCCTGAGCGCCATCAGTGGCCTTTATGAAGATGGACTCTACCTGTCCAGTCTTTATGAATACCTGGCTGAGCCGGTGGTGGTCGATACCGGGCATCTCACCGTCGGTGCAGTGCCTGGCGACGGCTTGCGTTTCGAGAACGTCGGTTTCCGTTATCCGGGCGCCCGTCATGCTGCGCTGGAAGGCATCGATCTGCACCTTGTACCGGGGCACAGTGTGGCGCTGGTGGGGGAGAACGGTTCGGGCAAGACCACGCTGATCAAGCTGCTGACCCGTTTGTACCGTCCTGATCAGGGGCGAATTCTGCTGGACGGCAGCGACTTGCAGGATTGGGAAGAGGACGCACTGCGTCGGCGCATCGGCGTGATTTTCCAGGATTACATCCGCTACCAGTTCTCCGTCGGCGAGAACATCGGCGTGGGCGATACCCTGGCGTTCAACGATGAGCAGCGCTGGCACGAAGCCGCCGCCGAAGGCATGGCTGCGCCCTTCATCGAGCGTCTGGATCGCGGTTATGCCACGCAATTGGGGCGCTGGTTTGCCGGGGGGCAGGAACTGTCCGGCGGGCAATGGCAGAAGATCGCGTTGTCCCGTGCCTACATGCGTCGCGATGCCGATATCCTGATTCTCGACGAGCCGACGTCGGCCCTTGACCCGGCAGCGGAAGCGGCGGTATTCGAGCATTTCAGCCGGCACACCCAGGACCGCATGACCCTGCTGATCTCCCACCGTTTTTCCAGTGTGCGTAACGCCGATCACATCATCGTGCTCGACCAGGGCAGGATTCTTGAGCACGGCGATCACCACAGCCTGGTCGCGGCAGGCGGGCGCTATGCGCAGTTGTTCGACTTGCAGGCGCGGGGTTATCGATAACGATCAGGAGTCCTGCGCACCCCTTGAAACCGTCGGCCCGGCGATCTGCGATTTGGCTTTCATCAAGCCGTCGAGCGCCTGGCGATATTGGCTGCCACCCAGGCTCATGCTGTTGTTATGCGTGCCACCGGGTACCAGCAGCAGGCGCTTGGGCTCATTGGCGGCATTGAACAATTGCTGGCTGAAGCGCGGGGGCATGAACGCATCGGCTTGACCGTGAACCACCAGCAGCGGCATGTCGATATCGACGATCTTGTCGATCGAGTCGAACTTCTGCGACAGCAGCCAGCGCACCGGCAGCCAGTTGACGGGCAGGTTGTTGCCGGCCACTTCCGCCACGGCATCGCCCAGTGTGGTGAAGGTGGACTCGATCACCAGACCGCGCACCGGCACCGCGACATGATCTTTTTTTGCCTGCGCGGCCAGGTCTGCCGCCAGGTCGACGGCCACCGCACCGCCAAGGGAATGGCCGTAGATCAGGCGTTTGCCGGGATCAGGTTGCATCGCCGTAAAGCGCTCCCAGGCAGCCCGGGCGTCTTCGTAGACGCTGGCTTCCGACGGCAGGTCGCCGTTGCTCTGGCCGAACCCCCGGTAGTCGATGGCCAGCACCGAATAGCCCATGGCGCGCAGTTGCTCGATGCGGAACGCCTGGCCGGTGAGGTTCCAGCGCACACCGTGCAGGTAGAGGATCGACGGCGCATCGCGGCGTGCCGCCGGCCACCACCAGGCATGCAGGTTTTGCCCGGCCTTGAAATTGGCGGGTTTGATGTCGAACGCCTGAACATCCCCCGGCAAACCGCGATACCAGCTCGCCGTGCCCGGTTCGATGCGGAACAGTAACTCGCGCTCCTTGTACTTGAGCGCGCCGCAACTCACCGGCAGGCCGACGACCAGCGCAGCCATGCACAGCAGCGGCAGCCAGCGTCGGCGAAGTCGAGTGAGGAGGGCAATGGGCATCGGATGTTCCATTGGCACAGACATGAAGTCCGCGTTTTAACAGATGCGTGCGCAGGGCGGGAAAAATTTCGACCTGTGGGAGCGAGCCTGCTCGCGAAGGCGTCTACACATCCGATATCTATTTGTCAGACATTCCGCTTTCGCGAGCAGGCTCGCTCCCACAGGCGGGTAGTGTTGTTTCTGCGGATCACTCCACCCGCAACACAATCTTGCCAACATGATCGCCCGCTTCCATCCGCGCATGAGCCAGCGCCGCCTCGTCGAGCCTGTAAACCTTGTCGATCATTGGCAGGCAGCGACCGGCCGCCAGCACCGGCCATACGTGTTCATGCAACTGCTGTGCGATCACGGCCTTTTCTTCCCGGGTACGTGAACGCAATAGCGAACCGGTGACCGTGGCGCGTTTGGCCATGATTGCCAACAGGTCGACATCCTTGGCAATTGCGCCGCCGAGGAAACCCAGCATCACCAGCCGTCCTTCGAGGGCCAGGGCCGCTACGTTACTGTTCAGGTACGAACCGCCCATGATGTCGAGTACCACATGGACGCCCTGGCCAGCGGTTTTTTCGGCGATGACACGGGCGAAATCCTGCTCGCGATAATTGATCGCTTCGGCACCCAGATCGCGAATCACGGCACACTTTTCTTCACTGCCCGCCGTGGCGAAGGCCTCGATGCCGAACTCGCGGCAGAGCATCAGTGCGGTGGTGCCGATGCCACTGGTGCCGCCATGGATCAAGGCCCGTTGACCCTTTCGGGCGCCGCCCATCTCGAACAGGTTGGCCCACACGGTGAAAAACGTTTCCGGAACTGCCGCCGCGTGTTCCCAGTCCAGGCCCTCGGGGATAGGCAGTGTCTGGCTGGCCGGGACCACGCAATACTGTGCATAGCCGCCGCCGTTGGTCAGCGCACAGACCTTATCACCGACCTTGAACTCGTTGGCGCCAGCGCCGACAGCGACCACTTCACCGGCCACTTCCAGTCCCGGGATCGGGTTCATGCCGGGTTTCATCGGGTACTTGCCGGCGCGCTGAATCACGTCAGGACGATTCACTCCGGCGGCACGCACGCGGATCAGTACTTCACCGGCGCCGGCCGTGGGTACCGGTACCTGGCGTGGTTGCAAGACTTCGGGACCACCGGGTTGGGTGATCTCGATCAGGGTCATGGTTTGAGGGAGGGACATGTTCGATACCTCTAGTGAAAAAATCAGTTCAGTACACCGATCCAGTGTGGGAGCGAGCCTGCTCGCGAAAGCTGTGTGTCGGGCGATTACTCTGTTCAATGTGCCGACGTCTTCGCGAGCAGGCTCGCTCCCACATGGGAGGGGGGCATGAAGCGAACAGCCAACTCCAACAGTAACGCCACGACAATCGCCCCCGCCGCTATCACGAACATCAACTCATGGCGTCCACCACTGGCATTGAACAGCGCCGAGTACGCAAACCCGGAGATCGCCTGAAAGGTGGCGAACGACACGGTGGCGCGACTCCAGGCGATCTGTTGTTGATGATGCTCGGGGACCAGTTCGTGAACCCGGGCCAGCGCCAGTGGCACGATGCCCGGCGGAAACGAGCCGATGATCACTGCCAGCAAGGCCAGCGCCGCGAAAGAGCTGGAAACCGATAGCAGGCCAACTGCAATCGCCTGCACCGCCAGCACCAGTCGGATGCCTGGTTTTGCCCCCAATCGATCGGCCAGAAAACCGTAGCTCACCGGTCCGACAATCGCGCCCAGGCCGTACATCACCCAGATCAGCGCGCCGACGTGTTGCCCTGCACCGAGCCCGCGAACCACGTAATCCACCAGAAACACCATGGCCGGCACCAGCCCGGCCGCCATGAACGCGTATTGGGCAAACAGCAGGTAGACACTCGGGTTGATCGTTGCTGGCGCGGACTTGGCGGGCATTACGGCTGTTGCATGGGACGCGGCGGGCGGCCAGGCGAACCAGCTGGCTGCAGTCAGAGCCAGCGCCAGCACGCCCAGGCCTAGCCAGGTTTGCTGCAAGCCAAGGCTCAGCAGCGGCGGCACGATTGTCCCCGATCCGGCAATGCCCAGGCCAAGACCGAGAAAGATCGCGCCACTGGCCAGGCCTTTGCGCGCGGCTGGCACATGGGGCAGCACCGTTGCCGCCACCAGCACCATGATCGCGCCACCGGCGATGCCGGACAGCAAGCGCCAACCGAAAAACCAGTTCACCGACAACGGAAAGGCGCAGGCAAAAAACGCCAGGGTCACCGCCAGCATCATCAGCCGAAGGGCGGTTTTGTTGGACGTACGTCGAGCCAGAGGATGACCGATCAGCGCACCGATCAGGTAACCCACCAGGTTGGCGGCACCGAGGAACACCACGTCGCTGGCGGAGAACCAGTGGGCTTCGATCAGCGAGGGAATCAGCGGTGTGTAGGCAAACCGCGCCAGGCCGATACTGACCAGGCTGGCGCAGAGGCCGGCGAAGATCGCCAGCCAGATCGCGCTACGTGTTGTGTCGGAGGGAGCTGGTGAGCTGGGCATGAACCTTGTCCTGTGAGTGTTCTCTGGCGTCCAGCATAACGAGGTTGTTTGATGCAATAATGCTGCGATTTCACTTTGTAGTGATGCAGTAATGCATCGCATGGAGAGCGCCATGAACTGGGATGACGCACGGGTATTTCTCGCGGTCTGCCGCGAATCGACACTTCGGGGCGCCGCGCGGGTGTTGGGGGTGGACCAGGCCACGGTCGGCCGGCGGATCGCTGCGCTGGAAAAATCATTGAGCGCGACCCTGTTTCTGCGTACTTCCGAAGGTTATGCGCTGACCGCCGTGGGCGAAGCGGCGATGCGTGCCGTGGAGAAAATGGAGCATTCGGCGCTGGAGCTGGAGCGGCGGATTCAGGGCCTTGACGATCGCTTGACCGGTATCGTGCGGGTCACCACGACGGACTCCCTGGCGATCGATTTTCTGATTCCGGCCATTGCCCGTTTGCATCAACATCACCCTGATGTGCGGGTGCAACTGGACGCCTCGACGCAAATCCTCAGTCTGGCCAAGCGCGAGGCCGACATCGCGGTGCGCAATACCCGACCGGATAACCCGGACCTGATCGCCCGGCGAATCGCCCGGTGGCCGGTGGGCCTGTTCGCCTCGCAAGACTATGTGGACGCCCACGGCATTCCGGAGCCGGGATCGGCATTCGAAGGGCATGATCTGGTGGTGTATCAGCCGTATTTGCAGGGCAGCAAGGACATGACGCTGGTCAGTGAGCCGCTGGGGCGTGGGCGGATCGTTTCGAGCCTGAGTTCCAGCCTGTTGGTGCGTCGATCCATCGCTGCAGGGATCGGGATAGGGGAGATTCCGGTGTACGTGGGGGAGAAGGATGGACTGGTCAGGCTGTGGCCGGAACGCTCCCGACCAATTCCCTATGACGTGTGGCTGGTGACCCACGCCGACCTGCGACACACCGCCAGGGTACGGGCGGTGATCGATGAGATAGTCGAGCAGTTTGCATCTTCCAGCGAACATACCTTGTAGCTCTGTGGGCAATCCCCCTTGTGGGAGCGAGCCTGCTCGCGAAGACATTGGCACATTCACCATTGATGTGACTGATACACCGCCTTCGCGAGCAGGCTCGCTCCCACAAGAGTTTGTAGGAGCGCTCCTATGGTCAAGGCATTTCAGGCAATTCCTGCGGCCGCAGATCAAACACCAGCACCTCGGCATCCACGCCGTTGCTCAAGGTCAGCACCTGTTCTTCGCGAACCCGCACACCGTCGCCTTCCTGCAAGCGCAGGCCGTTGAGTTCGACACTGCCGCGCGCCACATGCACGTAGGCGTAGCGATGGGCGGCCAGTTCCAGGGTGGCACTCTCCTGGCCGTCGATCAGGCCGGCATACACCCGGGCATCCTGACGCACCTTCAGCGAACCCTTGTCCCCGTCGGGGGAGATGATCAATTGCAGGCGGCCGCGTTTCTTCTGCGTGCTGAAGTGTTCTTGCTGATAGCGCGGTTTGGCGCCGCTTACATCCGGCACGATCCAGATTTGCAGGAAGTGCACCGCACGCTTGTCCGAGTGGTTGTATTCGCTGTGCGCCACGCCACTGCCGGCGCTCATCAATTGCACGTCGCCAGGGCGGATCACCGAGCCGGTGCCCAGGGTGTCCTTGTGTTCCAGTGCGCCGTCGAGCACATAGGAGAAAATTTCCATGTCGCGGTGCGGATGCTGGCCGAAGCCTTTACCGGCGGCGACGCGGTCATCGTTGATCACCAACAGATCGGAAAAACCCTGTTCTTTCGGGTTGCGATAGTTGGCGAAAGAGAAGGTATGGAACGACTTCAACCAGCCATGGTTGGCCATGCCACGATCAGAAGCTTTGCGAAGGGTCAGCATGATGGAATCTCCTGTGGGGACGTTGATTCGTCCGAGTGAGGAGAAGGTTAATGGTTACCCAGTGGTGCAAAAAGTAGATGAAAATTGAAATACTGTCTCATTCAGGTTGACAGTAATGTTGACGACGCTGAATCCGTACTTCGCCATAATGCACAGTAATGCCGGGCGGGACCCTGTGGGAGCGAGCCTGCTCGCGAAAGCGGTCTGACCCTCACCTCTATGTTGAATATGAAACCGTATTCGCGAGCAGGCTCGCTCCCACAAGGGATAGTCTCCAGTGGCTTGATACTCCTAAGTGATTTGAACCCATGAAAACCGTGGCAATGGTGCTGTTCCCCAACTTTCTCCTGCTCGACATGGCCGGGCCCATGGATGTTTTTTCCATTGCCAATCGGTACCTCAAACCCGACGACCACTACGTGCTGACGACCATCGGCACCGAACCCGGTGCGCTGCGGGCGTCCAATGGCGTGAGGGTGCTCGCCGATCTGACTATCGATCAGGCCTGTGACGGATTTGATCTGCTGCTGGTGCCCGGAGGCCCCGGTGCCTACAACGAAAAACATCCGCGATTGCTCGACTGGCTCAAGCACAACGTCAGTCGCTCAAAGGATTACGGATCCATCTGCACCGGGGTGTTTGTGCTGGGCCATGCCGGGTTGATCGACGGCTATCGCGTGACCACCCACTGGCACTACACCGAGCGCTTGATTCAGGCTTTCCCCAAGACCACCGTCGAGACCGATCGGATTTTCGTCCAGGATCGCAATCTCGTGACGTCCGGTGGCGTCACCGCCGGCATTGACCTGGCGCTGGCAGTGGTTGCCGACGACCATGGCAAGAAACTCGCACAGGATGTGGCCAAGGTGTTGTTGGTGGTGATGAAACGCCAGGGTGGCCAGGCGCAGTTCAGCCCGTTGATGGCGGCGGTGGCGCCCCAGGAAACGGCGATCACCCGGTTGCAGAACCATGTACTCGAGCATCTCGACGAAACCTTCAGCATCGAACGCATGGCCGGCCTGGCCGCCATGAGCCCGCGTCACTTCGCCAGGGTGTTCGCCCGGGAAGTGGGCATGACGCCCATGGAGTTTCTGCAAAGTGCGCGGATCGATTGCGCTCGCAACCTGCTCGAAACCACAGAGTTGCCACTCAAGACCGTGGCCTTCAAAAGCGGCTTCGGCAGCGTGCGGCACATGCGGTTTCTGTTCGGTGAGAAGCTCGGTCTGACCCCGACCCAGTACCGCGAGCAATTCAGCTGACGTTTTTGGCCGTGATGCGCACCGTAATGGCCGTGACGCTCCCCCCGTGACGGTTGTACGGTCGCCGAGGCCTGCCAAGATAGCCTTGAACTCATAGCAAGGAAGGTACCGTCCGGATGTGTGCCGGGCAGGCTCCCTGCGGGTGAAGGTCAATGATTAGCCTTGGATACATAAATAGCGACACCGTGCTGCGCTTCGGCCCCTACGCGTTCCACCTTCATCAGCGATTGGTGCTGGAAGGCGATCAACCGCTGCGCCTGGGGGGACGGGCCCTGGATATCCTCCAGGTACTGGTCGAGCACGCAGGCTCGGTGGTCAGCAAGGACGAATTGATCGCCAAGGTCTGGCCGAGGTCGGTGGTCGAGGAAATCAATCTGCGGGTGCATATTGCCGCGCTGCGTCGAGCCTTTCGCGATGGCGAGGGCGGTCACTGCTACATCGTCAACATTCCCCAGCGCGGCTATAGCTTCGTCGCGCCGGTGCAACAGGCATCGGAGCTCATGCCGATCTCTTGCGCCCCTGCGCATAAACCCCAACACAACCTGCCCGCACGGCTGACGTCGATCACCGGCCGTGATGCGGTGGTCGGCAGTCTGGTCCGGCAGTTGCCGATACGGCGCTGCATGACCCTGGTCGGGCCCTGCGGTATCGGCAAGACCACGGTCGCCCTGCGCGTCGGCGAACTGCTGTTGCAGCACTATCGCGATGGCGTGTGGCGGGTGGACCTGGCGATGATCGATGATCCGGCGCAGGTGGAGGATCACCTGACGCGCACCCTGGCGCTGGAAACCGGCACCACCCTGGACGTGCTGAGGCAACGGCATGCGCTGTTGATCCTCGATAACTGCGAACACTTGCTGGAGCGCTGCCAGGCCCTGGTCGAAAGGCTGTTGGACTCGGCGCCGCGCCTGTCGATTCTGATCACCAGTCGTGAACCGCTGCTGGCCACTGGGGAAGCGTTATTGGCGCTGCCGCCGCTGGTGGTACCGCCGGTATCGGCGTTGCACAGTGTCGACGAAGTCATGGGCTATTCGGCTGCGCAGCTGTTCGTCAGCCGCGCACGTGCCCGTCAGCAAGGATTTTCCCTGCGCGAGCAGGACCTCAGGGCCGTGCGCGAAATCTGTCGACGGCTCGATGGGTTGCCCCTGGCGATAGAACTGGCGGCGGCGCAGATCGATGCGCTGGCGCTGGTGGGCTTGCAGGCGCAACTGGATAACTGCTTTCAACTGTTGACCCAAGGCCGGCGCACGGCAGTCCCCCGGCACCAGACTCTCAAGGCCGCCCTGGACTGGAGTTACGAACGGCTGAGCCCGGTGGAGCAAACCGTGTTGCAGCGCCTGGCGGTGTTCAAGTCGGCGTTCACCCCGGACGCGGCGATGGGCGTGGTCAGTTGCGCCACACTGCTGTCCGCCAACCTGAACAAGGTGCTGGAAAGCCTGGCGCTGAAGTCGCTGCTATCGCGCGACCAAGCCAGTGGCGTAACCCGTTACCGCTTTCTCAACACCACCCGCAGTTACGCCCTGGAAAAACTCGAACACAGTGGCGCCTTGCGCACCTTTGAAATGCGGTACGCCGACTACATCAGTCAGTCGCATCGACGGTCAGGCCGGCCGGTGGTCCTGCAACTCGCCGAGTAATCGGCGCACAGCAATCAGGTCTGGCGTGGCATGCCCTTCGGTGAAGCGCTGGTAGATCGGCGCTAACAGTTCATGTGCCTGCTGGTGGCGACCCTGACGCTGCCAAAGCCGCGCCAGCGAAGTGGCGCTGCGCAGTTCCCAGGCCAGGGCGCCTTGAGTGTTTGCTATGTCGAGCGCCTTGAGCAGCAGGGGTTCGGCGTCACGGTTTTTCACCGGGCAATCCGCTGCCAGCAGCGCATCGGCGCGGGCCCGCAGAATCTCCGCGGTACTCCAGCCCGCCGCGCCGCTGTTGGCGCGTTGCAGCAAGTCGTCATCGACGAAGCCGGTGTCCAGGGTCACCATGATTTCCTTGATCAATCCGACACCCGCCAGTCGCGGCGGGGGTTCGTCAGAACTGTCCATGACCTGCGCATAGTGTTGCGCAAAGGTGTAGAACGGCAGCACCGAGTGTTTGCGCGACTGTTCCAGCAGCAGGCCCAACAGTTCGCGGGAAGTGCGGGTGTCGCCGTTGTAGTGGGCGATCAGGCAACCCGAGAGCGCCAGGGTGTAGCAGATGGAGGTGCCATGGTTGATCTGCAGGGCAATGTTCAGCGCCTGTCGTGCCGTACGCCAGGCTTGATCCGGCAGACCCTGTATCCAGAGGACGCGCGCCAGAATGGTCAGGGCGGCGACGCTCTGGTCGTACTGCACGCCAAAGCCGTGGGTGAAGCGGTTGAGATGGCCGCTGTGGGCCATGCGCTGGAGCACCTCTTCGGCATTCAGCCGCGCCCGAGATTGATTTCCGGCAAAGTGCAGCGCCAACACTCGCAAGCGATGGGTGCTGAGAGACAACACAGGGTCGCCGGACACTCCCAAACGGTCGAATTGCTGACTCTGCTCCAGGGCCATCTGATAGTTACCGCAGAGGAGATTGACGGCCAGATACCCGGAAACGGCGCGCAGCTCTCCAACCACGTCATTGCACTGCCTGGCGAGGGTTCTGGCGGTGACGAAAGCGCCGATGGCTTCAGCGGTGCCGCCCTGGGCGTGGTAGCAGGCGCTGCCGAGGGCCAGCTTCAGGGCCATTTTCAGGTGCGGGCAGGGTTCAAGCGTCGCATCGAGCAAGGCCAGGGCCTTGCGCACATGGCCGCCATGCTCCCTGGGCAGCGACAGCTCTTGCCAAAGTGGTGCGGACACCGCGGTCAAGCGGATCGCCAGTGTCTGCGGTCCCCGGGCATCCAGGCCCCAATCGAGGGCCGCGCGGATATCTTCCAGGCCACGGGCGTACCGCTCGATCCACAGCGCTGTCGGAATCCGCTCCCACTCTTTGTGCGCCTGTTGCATCAAGACCAGGCAGCGTTCGGCATGGCGCTCGCGGGTGCCGGGCAGCTCGCTGGTCTGCTCGAGTTTTTCCAGGGCATAGCTGCGGGTGGTGTCGAGCAGGCGGTAGAACACCTCTTCGTCGCCGACGTCCACGCTCAGCAGCGACTTGGCCACCAGTTGCGTGATCGAGCCGAATACTTCGCGCGGTTCGATATGCCCGCCGACGATCACCGCCGCGGCCGACTCAAGGGTAAAGCCGCCGCGGAAGACACTCAGTCGGCGCAAGCAGGTCTGTTCGCAGGTGCTGAGCAGTTCGAAGCTCCAGTCCAGCGTGGCGCGCAGGGTCTGATGCCGGCCGAGCGTCGTGTTGCTGCTGTGGGTGAGCAGGCGAAAACTGTCCTGCAGTTGCGCCAGCAAGCCAGCGAGGCCGAGGCTGGCGACTTGCGCGGCCGCCAGTTCCAACGCCAGTGGTATGCCGTCGAGGCGTCGGCAGATGTCGATCAACAGCGGCAACTCGGCATCGCTCAGTTCGAAGCTGTCGTGACTGGCCATGGCCCGTTCGACGAACAATTGCAGCGCGGAAAAGCTCAAGGCCTGGGCACGGTCCAGCACGGCAATGGGCGGCGGGCAGTCCAGCGATTCCAGGCGCTGGACGAATTCGCCCTCGGCACGCAGGCCCTCGCGGCTGGTGGCGAGAATTTGCAGTTGCGGCGCGCCACACAGCAGGCTTTCACAGAGAAGCGCCACATGGTCGATCAGGTGCTCGCAGTTATCGATGACCAGCAGCATCTCCCGCTCGCGCAGGAACAGGGCGAGGCTGTTCAGTGGTTCGGTGTCGTGCAGGGACAGGCCCAACAACGCGGCCAGGTGACCGGCGATCATCAGCGGATCATTGATCGGCGCCAGGTCCAGCAGACGAATGCCGTCGCGGTACCGGCCGATCAGCTGTTCGGCGACGCGCAAGGCCACGGTGGTCTTGCCGATGCCACCGGGGCCGACCAGGGTGATGAAGCGCTGGCGCGGCAGTTGCGTCACCAGGTTGTCGACCAATACCTGGCGACCAATCAGGCGGGTACGGCGCAGGGGCAGGTTGTGTCCGCTCGATGGCGGACCTTCGCTGGCTGGCTGCTGCTCGACACGCTCAAGCGAGCAGGGTGCCACGAAACTGTAGCCACGCTGAGCCACGGTGACGATGTAGCGCTGGCCGGCCTGACCGTCGCCGAGGGCCTTGCGCAGGGCCGCCATATGCACCCGCAGGTTGATCTCTTCCACCACAGTGTCGGGCCAGACTTCGGCGAGCAGTTGTTGTTTGCTGACCACGTTCCCGGCGTGTTTGAGCAGGATCAACAGGATGTCCATGGCCCGTCGGCCCAGACGCAGCGGCTGGTCGGCCTCCAGTATCAGGCGCTGCCCGGGGTAGACCCTGTAAGGGCCGAAATGCACAGCTTGTACGAGGGAAAGGGGCAACGGCTAACTCCTGCTTGCATCCGTCTGAATCGCGGTTCTCAAGCATATTCTCAGGTTTTCTGATCCGCGCAATGTGCCGTTTGGATGACTGCGGGGTGCCTGTTGCGACTGCAGCGTTCCACGGACCTTAACGTACGCCCGTTTCTATTGGACGCGGCGCTGACAAACGGCTGGGCAACGCTGTTTGCGCGTCATGGAAAATTAACAACGTTTAACTCGTCCTGCGTCCGGTTTTCGCCCAAAACTCATCCCCTGCAGGAGCGAAGCTTGCTCGCGAAGGTGTGTCAGGCGACACCAATGTGTCTGATACACCTTCGCGAGCAAGCTTCGCTCCTACAGATATCAGGGATTCGACATATCGCAAGGACACCGGAATGAGCAACGTGGTGGTGGTCTATCACAGTGGCTACGGGCATACCCGCGTCATGGCCGAGGCCGTGGCCCAGGGTGTGGAGCGACACCCGGGCAGCACCTGTCGGCTGGTGTCCGTCGAAGACGTGGACCAATACTGGGACACTCTGCACCGCGCCGACGCGATCATTTTTGGCGCCCCGACCTACATCGGCAGCGCCTCGGCCGCCTTCAAGGGCTTCATGGAAGCCACGGCGCCGTTCTACCTGGCCCGGCCGTGGCGCGACAAGCTGGCGGCCGGCTTCACCAATTCCGGCTGCCTGTGCGGCGACAAGCTCAACACCCTGCTGCAGATGGCGGTATTCGCTGCCCAGCATTCGATGATCTGGGTTGGCCTCGACCTGCTGCCGGCGCGTTCCGGTAGCGGAGTGTTCGATGGGCAACTCAATCGCCTCGGCAGCTCGCTGGGCGCCATGGCCCAATCGAACGTCGAACAATCCCCCGAACAGGCGCCACCCGCCGAAGACCGTTGCACCGCCGCGCACTTGGGCGAGCGGGTGGCGCGGCTGGCCGACCGTTTCGGTCGCCAAGCTGATTGATTGACCTCAACCCTCACGTAAAGGAGCACGTCCCATGAGCACATTCACCACCCGCGACGGTACCGAGATTTATTTCAAGGACTGGGGCAGCGGTCAGCCCGTCGTCTTCAGCCACGGCTGGCCGCTGAATGCCGACAGCTGGGAATCGCAGATGATCTTCCTCGCCTCCCGGGGCTATCGGGTAATCGCCCACGACCGCCGTGGTCATGGCCGTTCCAGCCAGCCGTGGTTCGGCAACGACATGGACACCTATGCCGACGACCTTGCGCAACTGATCGAACACCTGGATCTACGGAATGCCGTGCTGTTCGGCTTCTCCACTGGTGGCGGCGAAGTGGCGCGCTACATCGGTCGCCACGGCACCGACCGCGTGGCCAAGGCCGGGCTGATTTCCGCGGTGCCGCCGCTGATGCTCAAGACCGACGCCAACCCCGGCGGCCTGCCCATCGAAGTGTTCGACGGTATTCGCCAGGCATCACTGGCCGACCGTTCGCAGCTGTACAAGGACCTCGCCAGCGGCCCGTTCTTCGGCTTCAACAAACCCGGCGCCAAGCCGTCCCAGGGCATGATCGACTGGTTCTGGATGCAGGGCATGACCGCCGGGCACAAAAACGCCTACGACTGCATCAAGGCGTTCTCGGAAACCGACTTCACCGAGGACCTGAAGACGTTCGACGTGCCGACCCTGGTGGTGCATGGCGACGCCGATCAGGTGGTGCCGATCGAAGCGGCGGGCATCGCTTCGGCAGGATTGGTGAAAGGTTCTACGCTGAAGATCTACCCCGGTGCGCCCCATGGCTTGACTGATACCCACAAGGATCAGCTCAACGCCGATCTGCTGGCGTTCCTCAAGGGTTGACCGACCCCGGCGCGGGCGTAGATCCGCGCCGGATTTAGCTCCTGATGAGTCGCTATCAATCGAGATGAAGTCCCATGAAAAAGCTGACCAACGCCACAGGCGCCCCGGTGGCCGACAACCTCAATATCCAGACCGCCGGCCCCCGTGGCCCGGCGCTGCTGCAAGACATCTGGTTGCTGGAGAAACTCGCCCATTTCGACCGTGAATTGATCCCGGAACGGCGCATGCACGCCAAGGGTTCGGGCGCCTACGGCACCTTCACCGTGACCAATGACATTACTCGTTACACAAAAGCCGATATTTTCAGCTCGGTGGGAAAAGAGACGCCGCTGTTCGTGCGTTTTTCCTCGGTGGCCGGTGAACGCGGCGCTGCCGATGCCGAGCGTGACATCCGTGGTTTCGCGGTGAAGTTCTATACCCAGGAAGGCAACTGGGACATCGTCGGCAACAACACCCCGGTGTTTTTCTTCCGCGATCCGCTGCGTTTTTCCGACCTCAACCACGTGGTCAAGCGCGACCCGCGCACCGGCCTGCGCAACGCCACCAGCAACTGGGATTTCTGGACCCTGCTGCCCGAGGCGCTGCATCAGGTGACCATCGTGATGAGCGACCGGGGGATTCCCACCAGTTTCCGTCACATGCACGGCTTCGGCAGCCACACCTTCAGCCTGATCGACCGCGACAACCAGCGGGTGTGGGTGAAGTTTCATTTTGTCTGCCAACAAGGCATTGAGAACCTGTCGGATGCCGAGGCTGCCGTGGTGGTCGGCAAGGACCGCGAAAGCAACCTGCGGGATCTGTACGAGAGCATCGAGCAGGGCCATTTTCCGCGCTGGAAGCTGTGCATCCAGGTGATGACCGAGGAGCAGGCCAACACCTACCGGCACAACCCGTTTGACTTGACCAAGGTCTGGCCGCACGGCGAGTTTCCGCTGATCGAAGTCGGCACCATGGAGCTCAATCGCAATGCCGAGAACCACTTTGCCGAAATCGAACAAGCGGCGTTTTCCCCGGCCAACGTGGTGCCCGGCGTCAGCTTCTCGCCGGACCGCATGCTCCAGGCGCGACTGTTTTCCTATGGCGACGCCCAGCGCTATCGCCTCGGGGTGAATTTCAACCACATCCCGGTCAACGCGCCGCGCTGCCCGCATCACAGCTACCACCGCGACGGCGCCATGCGCACCGACGGCAACCTGGGCGGCACCGCCAGTTACTTCCCGAACAGCGTGGGTGAATGGGAGGATTCGAAGGAATTGTCCGAACCACCGCTGCCGCTGGAAGGCTTCGCCCGGCACTATGATCATCGGCTCGAAGAGGATCACTGGGAGCAACCGGGCAACCTGTTTCGCCTGATGGACCCGGCACGTCAGCAATTGCTGTTCGAGAACACGGCGCGGGCCATGAACGGTGTGCCGCAATTGATCCGCCAGCGGCATATCGACAACTGCACCAAGGCTGATCCGGCTTATGGTCGCGGGGTGGCCGAGGCACTGGAGCGGTTGGTTCCGTTGGGATAATGCGGACACCTTGATCCCTCTGTGGGAGCGAGCCTGCTCGCGAAGGCTGAGCATCAGTCAATACATGTGTCGACTGATACATCGCTTTCGCGAGCAGGCTCGCTCCCACAGAGGGGATTCGCCATCCTGGCCTACGGGGTAGCGTGGCGAACGGAACGCACCGTCCGGCAACGCCAGGCAAACGGATTGATCCCTTCGCTGCGGGTAAACATATGGCAGAAGTGCGCCTGATCGCAGAAGCCGCACTCCAGGCTGATTTGCGTAAGGCTGAGGTCGGTGTGCTGGATCAGCAGCTTGGCGCGGGCAATACGTTGCTGGCGAATCCACTCCTGGGGCGAGTGGCCGGTGCTGCATTTGAACGCGCGGGAGAAATGACTGCGCGACAACGAACAGGCCTGGGCCAGCTCGGTCACTTCCAGTGGGTCACCCAGGCGTTCGAGGATCAGTTGTTTGATCAGCCGTTCGCGCTGCGGACTGAGGCCGCCGGCGCTTTTTCTTTGTGTTTCAGTGACTGTCGCGCGGGCAGTGTTTTGCTGGAAATGAGCCATGGCGAATGTCCTGGTCGGTAGGCTCAATTTTTGAACCCGAAGGCTCTGGCCCGCGAGTTAATCGTTGTTAATTCCTCATTCCCTGCGGGAAGTCTTGCGTAAAGTCAGACACAATCGTCACTCTCGTGCCTGGCTCAATACACAAGGAACCCGTGCCTATGAATCGAAACGATCTGCGTCGCGTCGACATGAACCTGCTGGTGATTTTCGAAGCGCTGATGTTCGAAAAGAACCTGACCCGTGTGGCGGAAAAACTGTTCATGGGGCAGCCGGCGGTGAGTGCCGCCCTCGGTCGGTTGCGCGATCTGTTCGATGATCCGCTGCTGTTGCGCAACGGTCGCGGCATGGAGCCGACAGGGCGGGCGCTGGCGATCCTCAAGGAACTGCAACCGGCGATGGACACCATCTCCGGCGCGGTCAGCCGGGCCAAGGAGTTCGATCCGGCGACCAGTTGCGACGTGTTTCGCATCGGGCTGTCGGACGATGCCGAGTTCGGTCTGTTTCCGCCGCTGTTGCGCCAGTTGCAGGAAGAGGCACCGGGCATCGTCGTCGTGGTGCGTCGCGCCAATTATCTGCTGATGCCGGCCTTGCTGGCCTCCGGGGAAATCTCCGTGGGCGTCAGTTACACCCAGGAGTTGCCGGCCAATGCCAAGCGCAAGAAACTGCGCGACATCCCCTGCAAAGTGCTGCGTGGCGACACCCGGCCGGGGCCGCTGACCCTCGACGAATACTGCGCGCGACCTCATGCGATGGTGTCGTTTTCCGGTGACCTGAGCGGCAATATCGACCTGGACCTGGCCAAGGTCGGACGGTGTCGCAAGGTGGTGCTGGGCGTGCCGCAGTTCAGTGGTTTGCGCGCGTTGCTGGCCGGAACCGAGATGATTGCCACCGTGCCGGATTATGCGGCGTGCGCGTTGGTGGAGGGCTGTGGTTTGCGTGCCGAGGATCCGCCGTTCGAAATTGAGGCAGCGCAATTGTCGATGGCCTGGAGCGGGGTGCATGACAATGATCCGGCGGAGCGCTGGTTGCGTTCGCGGATCAGTCAGTTCATGTCGGCGTCGTTGGAGATTGCCTGACTCTTGAGGATGTACCCGATCCTCTTGTGGGAGCGAGCCTGCTCGCGAAAGCGGCCTGACAGCCGCCCCATCCCTCCCGGATGTACCCGAACCCACTGTGGGAGCGAGCCTGCTCGCGAAAGCGGTCTGTCATCCAACTCTTTTTTGCCTGAAAGGCCGCCTTCGCGAGCAGGCTCGCTCCCACAGTGGTTTCGTGTTGATTTTCAGATCCACGCACTCTCGCAAAAAGAGCACGTACATCCAATTTTTTCCTTCCCCGCCCCGGCATGATCCACCCATTCCCAACCCAGTTTCGCCGGAGCCCGTTCGTCATGCCTGTAGCCCATTCCCAGAGCAAGCCAGCACCGGGGTCCGATGAGATTGTCACGCTGATCGTCAAGCATCGGATCAAGGCCGGTCATGAAGCCGCTTATGAAACCTGGTTGCGGCGCATCGTCGGCATTGCCGGGCAGAGTGAAGGGCATTTGGGTGTCGATGTGATTCGCGGCCAGCACGGCGGCTTGCAGATGTTCACCTGTGTGCTGCGCTTCTGTTCCACCGAAGCCATGCAACGCTGGCTCGATTCGCCGCAGCGCCAGGCACTGGTCGACGAAGCTGCGCCGATGCTGGCCGACGGCGACCAGACCGAGGTCAATCCGCTCAACGAATTCTGGTTTACCCCGCTGGCCGATGCCGCGTCGCCACCGCCGCGCTGGAAGCAGGCGGTGGTGACGCTGCTGGTGATCCTGCCGCACACCTTGCTCGTGCCGCTGCTCTGGGGGCCGTTGTTGCAGCTCAACGCCTTCCTTTCCAGCTACGTGGTCGCGACCTTCCTGATCACCCTGACCATCGTGCTGTCGGTGGTGTACGTCTTCATGCCGCTCGCCACGCGCCTGTTCGCTCGGTGGCTGGAAGCCGGCCAGTCCCATTCCGCTTAGCCCTATACAAACATGCCTTAAGGAAACGCGATGAACGCCGATCTGATTTTGTTCAATGGCCAGTTTCATACCGTTGACCGTGAAAAGCCCTTCGCCAGTGCCGTGGCCATCAGCGATGGTCGTTTCGTCGCCGTTGGCAGCGATGCCGAGGCCATGGCCTTGCGCGGCTCGGGCACGCAGGTGATCGACCTCAAGGGCCGTTGCGTGATTCCCGGCCTCAACGACTCGCACCTGCACCTGATCCGTGGCGGCTTGAACTACAACCTTGAGCTGCGTTGGGAAGGTGTGCCGTCCCTGGCCGATGCGCTGCGCATGCTCAAGGAACAGGCTGATCGCACGCCGACGCCGCAATGGGTGCGGGTGGTCGGGGGCTGGAACGAGTTCCAGTTCGCCGAAAAGCGCATGCCAACCCTCGAAGAGCTCAATCAGGCCGCGCCGGACACCCCGGTGTTCGTCCTGCATTTGTACGACCGCGCCTTGCTCAACCGGGCCGCCTTGCGCGTGGCCGGTTATACCCGTGACACACCGAATCCGCCAGGTGGCGAAATCGTCCGCGATGCCAATGGCAACCCTACCGGCATGCTGGTGGCGCGACCCAACGCGATGATTCTCTACTCGACCCTGGCCAAGGGGCCGAAGCTGCCGCTGGAGTATCAAGTCAACTCGACGCGTCAGTTCATGCGCGAACTCAATCGCCTGGGGCTGACCAGCGCCATTGATGCCGGGGGTGGTTTCCAGAATTATCCGGACGATTACCAGGTGATCGAGCAGTTGGCCAAGGACCAGCAGTTGACCATTCGCATCGCCTACAACCTGTTCACCCAGAAACCCAAGGAAGAGCTGACGGATTTCCAGAACTGGACCGGCAGCGTCAAGTTGCATCAGGGCGATGACTACCTGCGACACAACGGCGCCGGAGAGATGCTGGTGTTCTCGGCGGCGGATTTCGAGGACTTCCTCGAACCACGCCCGGACCTGCCGCAAAGCATGGAAGACGAACTGGAGCCGGTGGTGCGCCATCTGGTCGAGCAGCGCTGGCCGTTCCGTTTGCACGCCACCTACGACGAGTCCATCAGCCGCATGCTCGACGTGTTCGAGAAGGTCAACCGCGACATTCCGTTCAATGGCTTGCCGTGGTTTTTCGATCACGCCGAAACCATCACTCCCCGGAACATCGAGCGGGTGAGGGCGCTAGGCGGCGGCATCGCGATTCAGGATCGCATGGCGTTTCAGGGCGAGTATTTCGTCGAGCGCTACGGCGCCAAGGCCGCCGAAGCCACGCCGCCGATCCAGCGCATGCTCGCCGAAGGCGTGCCGGTGGGTGCCGGCACCGATGCCACGCGAGTGTCGAGCTACAACCCGTGGACCTCGCTGTACTGGATGGTCAGCGGGCGCACCGTCGGCGGCATGGCATTGCACGCCGAAGGCCTGTCGCGGCAGACCGCGCTGGAACTGTTCACCCACGGCAGTGCCTGGTTCTCGTCCGAGCAGGGCAAGAAAGGCCAGATCAAGGTCGGGCAACTGGCGGACCTGGCCGCCTTGAGCGCGGATTTTTTCAGCGTCGACGAAGAAGCGATCAAGTGGATCGAGTCGGTACTGACCGTGGTCGGCGGCAAGGTGGTGTACGCCGCCGGCGATTTCGAGACGCTGGGACCTGCCAGCGTGCCGGTGCTGCCGGACTGGTCGCCGGTGGTGAAAGTCCCGGGTCACTGGCGGCCGAACTCGCCGTTGCAGGCGCAGGTTCACCAGTGCAGCGGGCCTTGCGCGGTGCACTCCCACAGCCACGAGCGGGCACGCCTGTCGAATGCGCCGGTCAGCGATTTTGCGGGTTTCTGGGGCGCCTTCGGCTGCTCGTGCTTTGCCTTCTGACGAACACCCAAAAGCGCCGGCCGCATGGACCGGCGCAGCAAGCAACAACCATCCACCAAGGAGTTTTTTCATGAGCAACGTTCCGTACTCACGCCTGAACAAAGACGATGCAGTGGTACTGCTGGTCGACCACCAGACCGGTCTGATTTCGCTGGTGCAGGATTTCTCGCCCAACGAATTCAAGAACAACGTGCTGGCACTGGGCGACATCGCCAAGTTCTTCAAACTGCCGACCATCCTCACCACCAGTTTCGACAAGGGGCCTAACGGTCCGATCGTACCGGAGCTCAAGGCGCAGTTCCCTGACGCACCGTTCATTGCGCGTCCTGGTCAGATCAACGCCTGGGACAACGAAGACTTCGTCAAAGCCGTCAAGGCCACCGGTCGCAAGCAACTGATCATCGCCGGTGTGGTGACTGACGTCTGCGTGGCATTCCCGACCCTGTCGGCCATTGCCGAAGGTTTTGAAGTGTTCGTGGTGACCGACGCTTCCGGCACCTTCAACACCACCGTGCAGCAAGCCGCCTGGGCGCGCATGTCGGCCGCCGGTGCACACCTGCTGAACTGGTTCTCGGTGGCCTGCGAGCTGCAAGGCGACTGGCGCAATGACATGGAAGGCCTGGCCAACCTGCTGTCCGAACGCCTGCCGAACTACCGCAACCTGATCAACAGCTACACCACGTTTACTGCCCAGTAAGCCCCCAACGCAATCCTTCGTGGGAGCGAGCCTGTGTGGCGAGGGAGCTTGCTCCCGTTCGGCTGCGAAGCAGTCCCAAAGCTTTTGGGGCCGCTACGCGACCCAACGGGAGCAAGCTCCCTCGCCACAACAGGCTCGCTCCCACATTGTTTTTCGCAAGGGTGATAAAAAGGGGGAAACAGTTATAGAGTGCCATCACTGTCACCCAGAGCATGACAATGAACCCATTCGAAGACATGCGTATCTTTTGCCAGGTCATGGACTCCGGCAGCTTCACGGCGGCCGCCGATCAATTGGGCCTGTCCAAGCAATTCGTCAGCCGACGCCTGATGCAGCTTGAAGAACGCCTGGGCGTGCGGTTGCTCAATCGTTCGACCCGGCGCCTCGACGTCACACCCCTGGGCCAGAGTTATTACGAATCGGCCCTGCGATTGCTCGGTGAAGTCGAGCAAGTGGAGCAGGGCATCGCCGGGCAAACCACCGAGCCACGCGGGACTATCCGCGTCAGTGCACCGCTGTCGTTTGCGCTGGCGCACCTGGGCTGTCTGCTACCGGTGTTTTTGCAGCGCTATCGTGAGGTCACGGTGGAAGTGGACCTGAGTGATCGTCCGGTGGACTTGCTCGGTGAAGGCTACGACCTGGCCCTGCGCATCGGCATTCTTGAGGATTCGACGCTGATTGCCCGCCGCATCGCGTCTATCGAGCGCGTGTATTGCGCGAGTCCGGCTTACCTGGCTGAACGCGGCACACCACTCAAACCGGAAGACCTGCTTGGCCACGACTGCCTGCCTTACGGCCACGGTCGTCAAGTGCAATGGCGCTTCGCGGGGCAGGGCAAACCGCTGGCCGTCAACGTTACCGGACGGATGCGGGTCAACAACGGCGAGTTGCTCAAGGACGCGGCGATTGCCGGGATGGGCATTACCTACCTGCCGACCTTTATCGTCGGTTCGGCGCTGAAGGATGGGAGGCTGGTGCCGGTGCTGGATGAGTTTCGGACAGAGCCGCTGGTACTGTCGGCGGTGTATCCACAGCACCGGCAATCGTCGCGGCCGGTGCAGGCGTTGATCGAGTTTTTGCGGGAGCGTCTGGATCGGTCCGAGGGTGGGTTGTAAATCTGCGGTTCACACCACCCACTGCGGGAGCAGGCTTGCTTGCGAAAGCGGAGTCTCGGTCGACAACAATGTTGTATGACAGGACGCCTTCGCGAGCAGGCTCGCTCCCACAGGTTCTAGGGCAGGTCAGTTTACGCGTTTGTCATCCCCGGGCTCGCCGCCGGCATGCAGTCCGCGATCGTCGCCCGAACGATGAACCCCGTGGTCGTCGCCCGAGCGGTGAACGCCATGGTCATCACCCGAGCGATGAACGCCATGGTCATCACCCGAACGGTGAACCCCATGATCATCACCCGGTTCGGCATGGGTGCCGCTGCGACCGGAATTCGAGGCTGTGCTGCCAGCATGGTCGCTGCCACTGTGACCACTGCTGCCGCTACTGCCGCCGTGACCACTGCCGCTTCCGCCGCCATTGCCGCCACCAGAACCATTTCCGCCATGGCCACCGCCGTTACCGCCACCACCACCTCCATGGCCACCACCACCGTGACCACCGCCACCACCTCCATGGCCGCCGCCACCGCCACCATGACCACCACCCCCACCTCCATGACCACCGCCACCGCCGCCGCCACCACTACCGCCATCTCTCGCCTGGGCACTCGACATATCGGACACACTGCCTGGAATCAATACGGTAGACGCCGACAAAACCGCGCCAATCGCTACTGCCAGTAAAAGCTTGTTGATGTGCATGTCGTTCTCCGTCTTCTTGTTCAGCCTGGAACGTTGATGAACATTGCAACTTGCTGCTGTATTCAGTCGATGAACACGCCACCGTCCCGGGTTATTCGGTTGAACGTTGAAAAAGATTGCAGCGTGGCGTGGGACCCCGTTCCAGAGGGTCAGTGAATGCTGGAGGCCAGTTCGAAAATCGGGATGTACATCAGGATCACGATCACCCCGATCAGCAGGCCGATAAAGGTCATGAGCAAGGGTTCGAACAGCCGCACGAACCATTCGATCCAGCGACTGATTTCTTCGTCGTAGAAGTCGGCGCTGCGCTCCATCATTTGTCCGAGGTTGCCGGACTGTTCGCCGGCGCGCAGCAGGCGCAGGGACACCGGGGTCACCAGGTGATTGAGTTCCAGTGCGGCCGATAACGATTGGCCCTCGCGCACGCGCTCACAGGCCTGGTCCAGGCGCGCGCGGGAGGCCACTGTCAGCAGGTTGCGAACCATGCCCATGGCGGTGACGAGGGGAATGCCACCTTGCAGCAGAATCCCCAGGGAACGGTAAAAGCGCGCCAGTTCGTACATGAAGATGCGCTGGTGCACCGCCGGGAGTTTTTCAATCAGGCGATCCAGGCCCCGGCGAAAGGACGGCTGTCGTTGAAGCAGGGCGAGTGTGACGATGATCGCCAGCAAGGCACCGAAGAATTCGCCCTGGTGCGCGTGCAGGAACATGCCGCTGCTCATCAGGATCTGCGACAGCCACGGCAGGCTGGACCCCAGCCCTTCGAACACCAGGCTGAAGCGCGGGACCACGTAACCCATTAAAAACAACACTACACCACCGCCGACCACCAGCAACAGCATGGGGTAGATCGAAGCGCTGACGATCTTCTGGCGAACCTCGTCCATGCGCTGGCGATAGCTGACATAGCGGCCCAGGGCATCACCCACGGCACCGGTCTTTTCACTGGACTGCACCAACGCCACGTACAAAGGCGGGAAAACCGCCGACAACTGGCCCAATGCCTGGGAGAACGATTTACCTTCATAAAGCAGGCGCACCAACTCGCTCAGGGTCTTGCGGGCCTGGGGCGCGCTTTCCTTTTCCGCCAGGCTTTCCAGCGCATCGATCAACGGCAGGCCGGCGTTGAGCAACGTCGTCAGTTCCTGGCTGAACAGCACCAGGTTGAACGTCTCGCGCTGCTTGAGGCGCAACGCCCGCCAGTGCCGTTCGGCGTGCAGGCTGACCACCCGCAGGCCCTGGTCTTCGGCAATCCGCCGTGCTTCGCTATGGCCCGGCGCTTCGACGGTCATGGACACTACACCGGCCTTGCCTACCGCTTTGAGGTGAAAACGCATGGTCGCCATTTCCGTTACTGCCAACTGGTGACTTCGGCGTTTTCGCCTTCGCCGCCGGGTTGGCCGTCCTTACCCATGGACAGCAAGTCGTACTCGCCGTTTTCGCCGGGGTAGCGGTAGGTGTAATTACGGCCCCACGGGTCCTGCGGCAGTTTTTTCTGCAAGTACGGACCGGTCCAGCGGGTTTCGTCGCTGGGCGCGGTGACCAGTGCCTGCAAACCCTGTTCGGTCGACGGGTAATGACCGACCTCCAGTCGATAGAGGTCCAGGGCCTTGGCCAGGCCTTCTATTTGCGCCTTGGCCACCTTCACTTCGGAACGGCCCAGTTGCGCGAAATACTTTGGCGCGACGATGCCGGCCAACAGCCCCAGCACCACCAGCACCACCAACAGTTCCAGCAGGGTGAATCCGCGCTGAGCTCGCAGGGTAACGGCACGCGGGGTGAAAGACAGTCGCTGTTTCATCGTGATGACCTCACACAGTCGGCAGAAGGGTCGCAGCTGGTTTACGTAACCGGGGCTTATGCAATTGCCATGCAAAGGGCCGGTAAAGGCTTGCGCATCTTTCTGCACCCCCCGTGCCACGGCCCTTCGCGCTTTCGGCACAGTGCTTGCGTATGGCTGATAAACGACCGGCCATTGGGGCATTACCCCCATTTTTCGGGGCCGGGCAGGGGAGGCAGAACAATGAAAACTCTCACCGCTGGATTGCTCGGCTTGACGCTGCTGGCCGGCGCCGTGCAGGCCGACGTGTTCGTTTCCGTGGACGCCAAGGGCAACTTTGTTTTGTCCAACGTCCACCGCCCCGGCCGCCAGTATGAGCGGGTCATCCGCGAGGCCGAAGCGACGGTGGTCAGCCTTGATCAGCAGCCACAAATGATCGCGGCGCGCCCCTATGCCGAGCTGGTATCCAAGGCGGCCACTGACAACCAGTTGCCGGCGGCGCTGCTGCACGCGGTGATCCAGGCCGAGTCCAGCTACAACGCCAGCGCCGTGTCGCCCAAGGGCGCGGGGGGCTTGATGCAGTTGATGCCCGATACCGCCCGTGAGATGGGCGTGACCGACGTCTACGACCCCAAGGCCAACATCCAGGGTGGCGCCCGCTACCTCAAGCGCTTGATGACGCTGTTCGACAACGACATCACCCTCGCCGTGGCCGCCTACAACGCAGGTCCCCAAGCCGTGCTCAGCCGTGGCGGGGTGGTCCCGCCGTTCGCCGAAACCCAGCGTTATGTGCCCAGCGTATTGAACCAGTACCGGCGTCTGCAGGGACTGTCGGCGGATGCCCCCCTGTGAGCAAAAAACGGAGCGTGTTTCCCCAACATTGGGGAATGGGGGTTGCGGCGAAAAAATGGGGAATAACTGGGGGATTTCCCCCGATGAATGAAGTGCTAATCGTAACTAACTGAAAAATAAACAGATTTTTTATGGCATGCAGATTGCTCCAAGACCCTTGTCGAGAATTATTCCCTGTGAGCACCCACAGCGAGGCCCGTGATCATGACCGGCATACACCACGCTCCATCCATTCTCCCCTGGCTGTTGTTGGCGGCCTCGATGCTCGGCATCGAGATCGCCGAAGCGGCCGTGCGCTGCGAGCGCAACCTGGTGGCCAACGTCGTGGCGCTGGACCAGCCACTGATGTTCAACCGTCTCGGTGCGCAAAACGTCAACGGCATGATGTTCGCCCTGCGCCGTGACGTGGTCGATGACCGTCTGATTTCCCTGGACCAGGGGGGCGCCGCGGTGCCGGGCAAGGTTTCGTTGCGGCCCGACAAGCGCCCGCGTCCACTGGTGCTGCGGGTAGCGGCCGGTGACTGCCTGACCGTCAACCTGCAGAACCTGCTGGCTTACCAGGCCAACCCCGGCTCCCACAGCGACGAAGGTGGAGAGGAAGAGGAGGAGGGTGAAGAGGAAGAAGGCATCGAAGTCGGTGAAGGGCATGACCCGTGGAAGGTCGACGAGCAAGTACGTGATCGCCATGTCGGTTTCCAGGTCAACGGCATGCAGGCGGTCAACAGCATCGATGACATCGCTTCGTATACCGGGCGCAACGCCAACACCCTGGTCGCCCCCGGTGGCAGCCGTTCCTACACCCTGTACGCCGAACGCGAAGGTGCGTTCACGGTGAGCAGCCGCGGCGCCACGTTCGGTAGCGAGGGCACGGCCGGCAACAACGCCAATGGCCTGTTCGCCCAGGTGGCGGTCATGCCCAAGGGCGGTCGCAGCTACCGCAACACCATCACCGAAGAAGAGATGCGCCTGGCCAGTACCGGACGGACACCGGCCGGTCATCCGATCGTCGATTACCAGGCACGCTATCCGCAGCGCGAACCGTGGATCCGTGAAGGCAAGGCCGGCAAGCCGATCATCAATATGGTCGACGGCAACGAAATTATCACCAGCGAAGCCGATGCGATTGTCATGGGCAGCAACGCCGATGGCAGCTTCCCGGCGTCGACCTATCCGCTGGAAAACCTCGGTAAACGTAACCCGGCAATCCCCAACCGGCTGGAGCCGTTCCGCGACTTCTCCGCGCAGTTCCAGGATGAAACCGCCGTCACCCAGGCCTTCCCGGCTTACTGGGCCGACCCGGTCATGGCCCACGTGTTGGAGCCGACCCGCGACTCGTTCATGATCAACTACGGCTCCGGCGGCATGGGCGCCGAAGTGGTCGCCAACCGCCTGGGCGTGGGGCCGATGCACGATTGCCTGTCCTGCGCCTACGAAGAGTTCTTCCTCAGTGCCCACACCGTGGGTGACGTGGCGATGCTGGTGGACGTACCGGCCAACGCCGGCCTCGAAGGCATCACCCCCGGGCAGGTGCCGAACGCCGATCAGGTCGGGGTCAAGGCGACCACGGCGCTGTATCCGTCGGAGCCGTCGAACGTTGCCCATAGCTACATCGGCGACTTCGTCAAATTCCGCAATACCCACAACGGCTACGAACACCACATCTTCCACTTGCACGGCCATCAGTGGCTGTTCAACCCCAACGACGACAACTCCGACTACGTGGATGCCCAAGGCATCGGCCCGGGCGCCGGCTACACCTATGAAATCGCCAACGGCGGTTCGGGCAACCGCAACCGGGTGGCGGGCGATGCGATCTATCACTGCCACTTCTATCCGCACTTCGCCCAAGGCATGTGGGCCATGTGGCGGGTGCATGACGTGTTCGAAGAGGGCACCAGACTGGAAGTCTCGCAACAAGGAGCCGATGGCTTCCACAGCGAGCCGTACGCGCTGCGCAGCGGTAAACCCGCAGTGGGTGCACGGGCCTTGCCCGATGGTGAAATCGTTGCCGGTACGCCGATTCCCGCCGTGGTGCCGCTGCCGGGCAAAGCCATGCCGCCGATGCCGGGCAAAGTCGCGGTGGTACCGAAACTCGGCGAAACCCTGGTGGCCGCCAATGACGATGATGACGATGAAGAGGGCGACGATGACGGCGAACACCATGGTGGGGGCGCCCAGGCCATCGGTTCCCTGGCGTTGGTCGATCGCAGCGAAGCCAACCGCAATGCCGACGGCACCCTGAAAAACCCTGGCTATCCATTCTGGATCGGCGGCATGGAAAGTTCGGTCGGCCAACGCCCACCGACCCCACCGCTGGACATGCTCGACGCCGCCACGGCGCAAGCCTTGAAGGCCAGCGGCAAAGCCCTGTGGGCCAACCTCGAGCCGAATCAATCCGGTGGCTGGGACGGTGGCTTGCCACGCCATGCCCTGGGTGGTGTCTCCGAGGGGGGCGAGGCCGAGACCGTCACCACGTCGCTGGATTTCTCAAAATCCGTGAAGCGTGCCAAACCGATTTACCTGCCCGAAGAAGGCACCGAAGTCGAACAGGCCGCCATGGCGTTCCACGCGAAAAAAGATCACCCGAGTTTCGCCGTGCTGCCGGGCAGCCAGGTCGTGGCGCGCAACTTCCGCACCAACGGCGCCTTGCCGATGGCCGGTGCGCCGTACTTCGAGCCCTGCATGGACGACCGGCAAAAACGCCTGACCAGCAGTTCCGGCACCGGTGAGTTCGCCAGCGGCGAGCGTCTCGACGGCATGTCGTTCATCGGTTCCTCGACCTTCACCGCCGACCGTCCGCGGATCTACAAAGCCGCGAACATCCAGTTCGACGCGGTGTACAACAAGGTCGGCTACCACTTCCCGCAAGCGCGCATCCTGGCGCTGTGGGAAGACGCCTGGCCGGTGATCACCAAGCAGCGTCCGCCAGAGCCTCTGGTGATGCGCATGAACACCTTCGACTGCGTGCAGTACCAGCAGACCAACCTGATACCGGCCACCTATGAGATGGACGACTATCAAGTGCGCACCCCGACCGACGTGATCGGCCAGCACATCCACCTGCCGAAATGGGACCTGACCGCGGCGGACGGTTCTTCCAACGGCTGGAACTACGAAGACGGCGTGCTCTCCCCGGGTGCCGTGCAGGAGCGCATCCACGCGATCCGCGAGTACAACCAGTGCGAAGGCACCGACCCGCGTGACGGCACGCCAGCCTGTCCGAAAGCCAAGAACCACCCGTACTTCGGTCAATTCGGCCGGGCGGACTGGGTCGGGGCGCGCACGGCCATGCAGCGCTGGTTCGCCGATCCGGTGATCAATACCTATGGCATCGACCGTGGCCTGGGCACCATTTTCACCCACGACCACCTCGGCCCATCGACTCACCAGCAGATCGGCCTGTACGCCACCGTACTGGCTGAACCGGCCGGTTCCACCTGGTTCCACGCCGAAACCGGCGAGCCGTTGTACAGCGGCGCGCGGCAGGACGGCGGGCCGACTTCGTGGCAAGCGGTGATTTCGACCGGCGACCTGGACAACGACGGCAAGAACGACAGCTTCCGCGAGTTCTTCCTCGAATACAGCGACTTCCAGCACGCCTATGAAGCGGGTGTGTACGTCGGCGCAGGTCCTGACGGCGTGCCGAATGCGCAAGCGTTCCCGGCCACGGCCGACAGCTTCCGCTACGCGATCAACCCGCCGGTACGCGACAACACCAGTGAGTTGCTTGAAGCGGTGGTGGAACTGCGTGGCGGCGTGAAACCCGGCTGCCCGAGCCGGCCTTGCCCGCAAGCGATCTCGGTGGATGACCCGGGCATGTTCGTCGTCAACTACCGCAACGAACCGCTGGCCCTGCGGGTGTACGACCCGAACAAGGTCGGCCCGGACGGCAAGCGCGGCATGCAGGCCGACGGGCTGGGCGGCGACCTGGCGTACGCCATGCAAAGCCGTACCGACCGTGCGATCCCGGCGATGAACCTGGCGCCGAACCTGATCACCTCGGCCACCGGCCCGACCGGCGGCACCACGCTGTTCCCGCCGCACATCAACAAGGGCGGCGCGGAACCGGGTGACCCGTTCACGCCAATGCTGCGTACCTACACCGGTGACAATGTGCGGCTGCGGGTGCATGCCGGCGGTCACGAAGAGGAGCACAACGTCACCCTGCACGGCGTGAAATGGCTGCAAAGCGGTTCCGGCTACGGCAACAGCTCCAACTCCGGTTGGCGCGCCTCGCAGATGGTCGGGATCTCCGAACAGATGGGCTTCAATGCGCCGGTGTCGATGATCTCCAGTGCGGCGGCGACCACGGGTGACTATCTGTACACCATGGACGCGTCCATCGAGGGTTACTGGAACGGTATCTGGGGCGTGATGCGTAACTACACCGCGCAACGCAGCGATCTGTTCGCGCTGCCGAACAACGCGAAACCGACCGGCATGCGCAACACGGTGGCATTCGATGGTATCTGCCCACGGTATGGCGCCAACCCGAACGGAATCGGCACCCGGCCTACTGTGCAACGCAACTACGAAGTGGTCGCGGCGCTGGCCAACGACATCCTGAGCAACCCGTTGGGCCTGTCCATCGGTGACCCGGCGGGTATCGGGCAGCATGTCGGCGGACCGTTGAAACCGACGGGAGGCACCCTGGTGCTCAACTCGCGGCCGATGAGCATTCCGCAGGTCACGATCAACGATCCTGAAGATGGCGAGACTTTCACCCTCGGCGGGCAAAGCGGGCCGCTGCATGACCCGACCGCGATCCTGTATGTGCGCAAGGCCGACCTCGACCCGGCCACCGGCAAGCTGAAACCCGGGGTGCCTGTCGAACCGCTGATACTGCGTGCGGCGGCCGGTGACTGCATCAACATCACCCTGGAAAACCGCCTGCCGAGCGTGATGCCGGACCTGGCCCAGACCGCCATCATGCAAGGCCTGGCCAAGCGTGACCGTAACGACGGCATGGGTTCGACCACCTTCAACAACAACCTGATGCGGCCATCCAGTCATGTCGGCCTGCACACGCAATTGCTGGCCTATGACATCACCAAATCCGACGGTGCCAACGTCGGCGCCAACCCGATCCAGACCGTGCCACCGCGTGTCGGCACAACCGGCGCGTACCCGACCCGTACCTACCAGTACTACGCCGGGCACCTGGAGCGTGAAGGCAAGCCGATCACCCAGCTGGGACGCAACGTCGACAACATCAACGCCACGGCGGTGGAGTTCGGCGGGTTGAACATCACCCCGGCGGACGTCATCAAACAGCCGCAAAAAGGCCTGGGTGGTGCGATGAGCATCCTGCCGATCGGTTCCACCTGGGTCGAGGATGCCAAGCGCGCATCGGCCACGGTCACCGCATCGGGCCAGACCAGCTATCGCGATTTTGCGATGGTCTGGCAGCGTGCCTTGAACACGCGCTGGGCCAATGGGCGGCCGGTGGAAGGCATTGCTGCGGAAGGCAACGGTGTACCGAACGATCCGAAGGACAACGCCAGCATGGCCATCAACTACAAGGTCGAGCCGATGTGGTTCCGCTTTGGCCTGGCCCCGGATGCGCCGTTCGGTCACGCCGGCAGCCCTGGCACCTTCGGCGACGTGCCGAACGCGCACATGGCCTACAGCAACGCGCTGGTGGGCAGCGATCCGCAAACGCCGGTGTTCTACGTCAAACCGGGGCAACCGTTCCGTACGCACATCCTGATGCCGTCCGGTGGCAGTCGCGGTTCGACCTTCCAGCTCGATGGCCACGTCTGGTCGGTCAACCCGTTCCAGTCGGAGAAGAGCGATCTGGGCGGTTATCCGATGGGCACGCCAGGGGTGGGATCGGTGCGGTTCGGGCTCAACCCGATGTCGATGTACATCGGCGCCCGGGAAAGCGTGCTGCCGGCGGCGCACTTCAGCTTCATGCACCCGAGCGCCGGGGGCAGCAATGCGATACCGGGGGACTACCTGTACCGCGACAACGCCTCCTTCGGTAATGCCGCCGGGATGTGGGGATTGCTGCGGGTAACCAACGAACCGGAACCGGCGCCGGTACCGTAGGAGTGGAGATAAGGGGGGCGACACCGCCCCCTGTGGGAGCGAGCCTGCTCGCGAAGAGGTCACCCCGGTTTTACGTGGTGCGCCGGATGACGCTTTCGCGAGCAGGCTCGCTCCCACACAAGGGCTGCGCAGGCCGGCTGGAACGAGGCAGACGAAGATCTGAAGGGGAGTAGGGACATGAACAGGACCATCACATTCGCCAGTTGTGCCCTGGTTATCGGGGTGGCGCTGATCTGGCTGGGGGTATCGCGCACGTCGCCTCCGGTCATGCTCAGCGAGGTGGCGCTGCCCAATACCTGGACCGGTCAGACGCTTGAACGTGACGGTGTGTCGGTGGCGCTGCAAGTGCGGCCGCTGGCCGCAGACGGCGTGCTGCGGGAAGGCGAATTCGCCGACGTGCAGTTTCGCGTCACGGACAAGGCCTCGGGGCAACCGCTGGCGGGTGTCGCCCCGGGCGCCTGGCTGGACCCGGAAGCTGCTGCCGCCGACCAGGCCCAGGGCCGCGAGAACAGCTGCAAGTCACGGGTCGGCGTCTTCCTCAAATCAAGCATCGGCGCACGGCCGCTGCTCGACCTCAACGGCTACTTCCTGCTGGTGATGAACCGCGATGCCAGCGTCTCGGTGGTCGACCCGTCGGTGTCGGTGGGCGGCATCACCAGCACCATGGCGCGGATCGACATCAAGCAACCGCCGATGGACTGGGTTATGCCAAAGGACAACAAACGGGTCTTCGTGTCGATGCCGACCGCCAATGAAGTCGCGGTGATCGACAGCGAACAATTCAAAGTGGTCGACTCGGTGGCCGCCGGCAGCAACCCGGTGCGCGTGGCCCTGCAACCGGACGAACGCCTGCTGTGGGTCGGCAACAATGCCAAATCCACGGAGCAGTCCGGGGTCACGGTGATCGACACCGGCAGCCTGAAAACCCTCAAACACCTGGCCACGGGCGCCGGACACCATGAAATCGCCTTCAGCAAGGACAGCCGTTTTGCCTTCGTCACCAATCGCGACGACGGCACCCTGAGCATCATCGATATCGCCAGCCTGACCCTGATCAAACAGCTCAAGACCGGCTCGCACCCGTTGTCGGTGGTGTACTCGCCATTGTCCGGTGCGGCGTATGTGGCCGATGGCAAGGACGGCACGGTCACGGTGGTCGACGCCGCGAACCAGTCGGTGCGGCGCGTGATCAAGATGAAGCAGGGTCTGGGGCCGATGGGTTTCAGCGCCGACGGCCGGTTCGGCATCGTGCTCAACACCCTGGAAAACCAGGCCTCGGTGATCGACGCGGCGACCGATTCGCTGATCCATGAACTGGACGTGTCCAGCGAACCCTATCAAGTGGTGTTCACCAAGGCCTATGCCTACATCCGCGGACTGGCCTCGCCCAAGGTGACAATGATCAACCTGTCGTCGCTGGGTGAAGGTCGCCAGCCGATCAGCCAGGGTTTCGAGGCGGGTACTCAGCCGCCACGGTTGGCCGGCGACCTGCCGCTGGCATCGAGCCTGGGGGTGTCGCGGGACGAGAATTCGGTGTTCGTGGTCAACCCGGCGGACAACACCACCTACTTCTATGCCGAAGGCATGAACGCGCCGATGTCGGGTTACCCCAATCGCGGGCAAGTGGCGCGGGCGGCGTTGGTCATCGACCGCAGCCTGCGCGAAGTCGAGCCAGGCCTGTACAGCGCGCGGATCAAGCTGCCACCGGCCGGGCGTTTCGACGTGGCGTTCCTGCTCAATCAACCGAACATCATCCATTGCTTCAGCACAGTGGTGGAGGCGAACAACAACGCCCCGCAACAGGCGGGTGTGCCGAAAGTGGAGTTCATGCTCGACAAATCCACCGCCACCCAGGGCAGCCCTTACGTGGTGCGCTTCCGCATCGTCGAGGGCAAGCAGAAGGCCCAACGCAGCGGGGTCAAGGACGTGCAGGTGCGCTACTTCCTGGCGCCGAGTTCACGGCCTCAACACGTCGCGGCACGGGACGTCGGCTATGGTGTTTATGAAGCCCCGGTGACCCTCGACCAGAAAGGCGCCTGGTACCTGCACGTGCGTGCGGCATCCCTGGGCGCGACTTTCGGGGACCAGACGTTTGCCAGCGTTCGGGTGTTGCCCGGCGAAACTCATTGAGAGGACATCGACATGAACCGATTTACACATCGTGGACTGCTGACGCTCTGCCTGTTGGCCGTCGGCGTCGGTCAGGCGCTGGCGCATTCGGCGGATGAACATGCCGGCCACACACCGGCCAAAAGCGCCAGTTCAGAGCGCGCCCAGGTCAAGTTCGCCGACGTGGCGCTGGTGGACCAGGACGGCAAGGCCGTGCGCCTGGAGAAAGACCTGGTGAGCAACAAGATCGTGGTCATGAGCTTCATCTACACCAGTTGCACCACGGTCTGCCCGGTGGTGTCGTCGATCATGGGCAAAGTGCAGAAACAGTTGGGCAGCCGGGTCGGCACCGAGGTGCAGCTGGTGTCCATCAGCATCGACCCGCAGCGTGACGACGCCCAACGCCTCAACGACTATGCCCGCACTTTCCAGAACGGTCCGGGCTGGAGCTGGCTCACCGGTTCGCCACAGTCGGTCAACGAAACCCTCAAGGGCCTGGGCAGTTTCAGTGGTGACTTCAAGAGCCATCAGCCCTTGATCCTGGTGGGCGACGGCAACAGCCGTCACTGGACGCGCTACTACGGCTTCACCGACCCGGCCGTACTCAGCCGCGAAGTCGAGAAGCTCAGCGGCCAGCGCAACGCCCACGCCAAGCACACCGCAGTTGCCATGGAGCATCAGCCATGAAAGCGCTCGCCTTGATCTTCCTGACCATGTGCTTTTGCATCATCAGCTTCCTGGCGTTTTCCCACGAAGGACATGGGCAACCGGCGAATGCACCGGAAGCCGCGGCACCTGCAGCGGTTGCAGCGCAACCTGAGGGCGGCACCCGTGATGCAAAAACCTGGTTCACCGATACGCCGTTGCAGGACCAGAACGGTAACACCCTGCGCTTCTACAGCGACGCGTTGCAGAACCGCGTGGTGCTGCTCAATGTGATTTTCACCAGTTGTTCCGATGCCTGCCCGTTGATCACCCAAAAGCTCAAGCAAGTGCGTGAAGTGCTGGGTGACAAGGCGGACGGCGTCACCTTTATTTCCCTTACCAGTGATCCGCTGCGGGACACGCCGGCGGTACTCAAGGCTTACACCTTGAAGCAGGGCGTCGATGGGCCCCACTGGCTTTTTCTTACCGGCGACAAGGCGCAAATGGATCTGGTCCTGGGCCGCATCGGCCAGATCATCCCGACGCCCGAGCAACATTCAACCCAACTGATCGTCGGCGACGTCGCCAACAAGCGCTGGAGCAAAATCCGTCCCGACGCTCCGGCCGCCGCCATTGCCCAGCGCTTGCAGTTGCTGACAATGCCCGTGGCCGGTCGTTGAGTCTGCACCATGAAAAACGCCCTCATCCTCGGCCTGCTCATGCTGGTGGGTATAAGTCTGACCGCCCAGGCGCTGCCGCTGACCCCCAGCGAAAGTGCCGGCAAGCGCTTGTACCGCGAGGGCGTGTCGGCCAGTGGTGAGCCGATCATGGCGCGGGTCGGGGCGGCGGGCATGTTGCTGCCGGCGACCAGCCTGCCGTGCGCCAACTGCCATGGCGCCGATGGCCTGGGGCGTCCCGAGGGCGGGGTACGACCGCCGGAACTGACCTGGTCGCGGCTCAGCAGCACCTATGGCCAACAACAGGTCAATGGGCGCACATACCCGGCCTACACCGACCGCACATTGGCCAGGGCCGTGCAGGAAGGACGCGATCCGGGCAACAATCGGCTGGACCCGGCGATGCCGCGGTTCGTGTTGTCGATGAACGATCAGCGCAACCTCACGGCCTACCTCAAGCGCCTGGCCGAGGACCGCGATCCGGGTCTGAGCCCCAACAGTCTGCACCTGGGCACCTTGTTGCCAGGCTCCGGTACGTTGAGCGAGGAGGGCGCCACGGTGGCGGCGGTGCTCAGAGGGTGCGTGGCGCGCATCAATCAGGCCGGCGGGATTCATGGGCGGCAACTGCGCCTGACCATTCTCGACCCGGGTCCCGATCGTGCCAGCGCCGAGAAAGCGCTCAACCAACTGATCGAACAGGAACAGGTGTTCGCCCTGATCGCACCGCTGGCACCGGCCCTTGATGCGGAACTGGCGCCACGCCTGGAACAGGCCGGGGTGCCGCTGATCGGACCGCTGTCGTTGCAGGGCTCGGCCCAGGTCAGCCGGCAGATTTTCGAGCCGCTGCCGGGGTTGCGCGAGCAGATGATTGCCCTGGCCAACTACGCCGCCGCCAGTCTGCGGGTGCTGCAGGGACCGACACTGATCACCTACCCGGACGACCCCGGCCAACGACTGGCCGCAGAAAAGCTCGCCCAGTACCTGCAAGACAACGCCTGGCAGAATGTGCGGCTGCAAGCCCACCAGACGGCGCAGGACGAATTGCCGTTGGGCTCGCGCTCGGTGTTCTACCTGGGCAGCAGCAGCGGTTTCAGTCGTCTCGCCGAACGCTTGCAGACGGCGGGGCAGGTGCCGTACCTGTTCGCCGCATCGAATCAGGTAGCGGGGGATCTGTTGCAAATGCCCAGCGATTTTTCCCGACGGGTGTTTCTGGCCTATCCGTTCGTGCCCAGCGACTGGACCATGGCCGGGCGCCGGGCCCTGACCCAGCTGCGCGAGAGCCAGAAGCTCGGTGGCGAACACGCGGTGCTGCAGGTGGGCGCGTTCAGTTCAATGATGCTGCTCAGCGAAGGCATGAAACAGGCCGGGCGCGATGCCAGCCGCGAAAAACTGGTCAGTGCCCTGGAGGGCCTGCATGACTTCGATACCGGCCTGACCCCTTTGATCAGCTTCGGACCGGGCCGGCGCCTGGGCCTGAACGGCGCCCATGTGGTGACCGTGGACCTGCCCGACCAGCGCTTCTATCTGGTTGCCCCTTACAAACCCATTGCCGCCATGCCCTGACCGGAGGCCGAACATGAAACTCAACACTCTGTTGATCCTGCTGACGTTGTGGGTGCCTGCGGCGTTTTGCAGCAATGGCCAGGTCGCGGCCCGGGTCAATGGCGAGGAAATTTCCCAGATGCGCCTGGAGCGCTATTTCGCCGAGTACCTGGAGGATCAGGGCCGGGCAGTCGCCAGCATCCGCAGCCCCAGCGCCTACAAACAGCTGCGTCAGGCGGCATTGGACGCTTTGATCGACAAGGAGCTGCTTTGGCAGGAAGCGCTCAAGCGCGGGGTGGTGATCAGCGATGCCACGGTGCAGAGCCAGGTGGACCAGACGCGTCAGGCCATGGGGGGCGCGCAGGTGTTCGCCCGGCGCCTGGAGGACGCCGGTTTCGATGAGGCCGCCTATATCGAGTACACCCGCCGGGATCTGGCGGCCCAGCAGGTGTTCAGCGAACTCACCAGGGTCGACGCGCCTGACGAGCAACAGGTCCGGGCGTTTTTCGAAGAACACCGCGCCGAGATGAACCGGTCCGAGGAAATACAGGTCAGGCATATCCTGATCAAGGTGCCTCAGGGGGCGGAGGCTTCCACTGTTGCAACAGCAAGACTACGCTTGGAGGCAATGCGCAAGAAGATCAGTGAAGGGGCAGACTTCGCCAGTGTCGCCCGCAGCGATTCCGAAGACGCATCGGCCAGCCAGGGTGGCGACCTGGGCTACTTCCCCCGTGGGCGCATGCTGCCCGAGTTCGAGGCAGCAGCCTTTGCCCTGGCGCCGGGAGCCATCAGCGAGCCGGTGCGCACGGCGGTGGGCTGGCATTTGATCTATTTGCAGAACCGAATGGAGGCAGCCAATGTCACAGAAGAGCAAGGCCTTGACATGGTTCGGGCTTACCTTGCCCGACAGAAACAGGTCAAGGCTCGTCTACAGGTTCTGGCGCAGCTGCGTTCCAGCAATCGGATCGAACGGATCGACGACGATTGAACCGTCCCCCAAAAGTGGGGAAAAGCTTCAATGCACACCCGTTCGGTTTTCCCCGTTTTTGGGGGGTGGGGTACGTGGACGAAAAGGCATTGTTTTTAAATTCAAGGACATGAAGCGATAAAACGACCGGCGCTCAGCCTGGCATGAAGTGTGCGTTAGACCTTGTAAGGCGCGCACTCCGCCAGGTTCGGTATTCGGACCTGCGGTTTCAAGGAGTCCACCTTGTTAAACAAAGTACTGGTTGTTGAAGACGAACAGCTGCTGGCGGAAAACCTTCAGGGTTACCTGCAGGCGCAAGCGCTGGAAGTCCGGATTGCTCACAACGGTGAAACAGCCATCGGCGAAGCCGAACGCTTTTCACCCGATGTGATGGTGTTCGATTACCGCTTGCCCGATATGGAAGGCTTTCAGGTGCTCGATGCCGTCCGCCAGAACAGGAAGTGTCATTTTGTGCTGATCACAGGGCATCCAACCGCAGAGGTTTGCGAGCGGGCCCGGCAACTGGGAGTCAGCCACATCCTGTTCAAACCGTTTCCGTTGGCGGAATTGGCCCGAGCAGTACTTGATCTTCTGGGGATGCAGCGCGAACCCAAAACGGGTGTGAACAGTTCCGAAGGCTTTGTCGAACGACGCCAGAGCAGGACCGAAAGTTTCCCGCTGCAGTTGTACGACGGTAGTTGGGTGCTCGCGGATCGCCGACGAAGTACGGCCTCCAAGGCGCCAGACGACGAACAATTGCTCACCGGGGAGTAGTGGCGCGACAAGACGTTCCGGCAACCGCCGCAATTGCTCGCCGCGCCGACAGGGCTCAAAGCCCCGGGCGTTGGAGAGCAAGCCATGGACCGTCTATCCCTTGTCGTCGATGCTGTGCCGCTGGAGTGTGTACCCACCCGTTTTACCAGTGAGCAATTGGCCCAGGCGCGTGCCCTGGCCGCCACGTCCGGCGAGCGGGTTCTGGATGCCCTCGGGGAGCTGTGCGAACTGGCCCCCATGCCCTTCATCCAGTGCCTGGGCGCGACCCTGCATTATCCGGTGCTCGACACCGACAGCCTGTTTCAAGCCACCCCGGTGTTCGACCGGGTCACCCTGGCCCAATGCCTCAAGCGCGAATTCACCTTGCTGCGTCACGACGACGCGGTCATCGGCGTGTTTGCCGACCCCTTCGATACGGCCCGCCTGGCCTGGATCGACGATTGCCTGCACGGCGCGCCGCTGTACCTGGTGCATGCCGATGACCTCAAAGCCTACCTGGCGCGTCACGAAGAGAGTTTCCACGCCGTGGAATCGCTCAACGCCCAGGCCGACGCCAATGCCGAAACCGATAACCTGCAAAGCCTGTCGCTGACCAGCATCAGCGAAGACTCCAGCGTGGTGGTCAAGCTGGTCAACTCGACCCTCTACGACGCGCTGAAAATGCACGCCAGCGATATCCACCTGGGCACCACCGGCAGCGGCCTGGTGATCAAATACCGCATCGATGGCGTGCTGAACAACATCAGCAAGATCCAGGGCAGCGAGTTCGCCGAGCAGGTGATTTCCCGGGTCAAGGTCATGGCCGAACTGGACATCGGTGAAAAACGCGTGCCCCAGGACGGTCGCTTCAAGATCGGCATCAGCGGCCGGCAGATCGACTTCCGGGTGTCGATCATGCCAAGCATTTTTGGCGAAGACGCGGTGTTGCGGGTACTCGACAAACAGGACCTGGCCGACAAGGTTTGCGGCGTGCAATTGCAGGCCCTGGGCTTCGAAGAGGAAACCCTGCGCCAACTGCGCCGCCTGGCCGCCGAACCCTACGGCATGGTGCTGGTCACCGGCCCCACCGGCAGCGGCAAGACCACCACGCTGTACGCGATGATCACCGAGATCAACCACGGCGTGGACAAGATCATCACCATTGAAGACCCGGTGGAATACCAGTTGCCGGGGGTGCTGCAAATTCCCGTCAACGAGAAAAAAGGCCTGACCTTCGCCCGCGGCCTGCGCTCGATCCTGCGCCACGACCCGGACAAGATCATGGTCGGTGAAATCCGCGACCCCGATACCGCGCAAATCGCCGTGCAATCGGCGCTCACCGGGCACCTGGTGTTCACCACCATCCACGCCAACAACGTGTTCGACGTGATCGGCCGTTTCACCCAGATGGAAATCGACCCCTACAGCCTGGTATCCGCGCTCAATGCTGTGCTGGCCCAGCGCCTGATTCGCCTGGTCTGCGCCAGTTGCAGCACCCCGTACACGCCGAGCGAAGAAGAGCTGCAAGCCTCGGGGCTCGATCCGCAACAGGTCGCCCATTACCACTTCGTGCATGGCAAGGGCTGCGGCCATTGCCGGGGCACCGGCTACCGCGGACGCAGTGCGATCGCCGAGCTGCTGCACCTGGACGACGAGCTGCGGCAAATGATCGTCGAGCGCCAACCCATTTCGAAAATCAAGGCCCACGCCTGCAAACGTGGCTTGCGCCTGCTGCGCGAGTCTGCCCTGGAACTGGTGCAACAAGGCCGGACCACTCTCGAGGAGATCAATCGTGTCACTTTTATCTCGTGAGCGTTACGTCGCCGTGCTCGGCGCCAATGGTGTCGGCCTCGGCCAGCGGCAGGGCAGTCAAACCCTGTGGCTGGGCAGCGTCGGCTACATCGATGAAGGTTTCCAGGCCTGGGCCGTCGCCCTGGAAACCCTTGACCGCCTGCTGGGCGAGCATGCCCGCGCCGGTGCGGAGTTGACCGTGGTGATCTCCGGTCACTTCAGCCGTTTCTGCCTGGTGCCCTGGAGCGACCAGATCAGCAGCCCCGACGAACTGCAAGGCTTTGCCCGGCTGTGCTTCGAAGACCTCTACGGGGTGCCGAGCCAGCCCTGGAGCCTGGTGCTCTCGGCCGAACCCGCCGGCTACGACCGTATCGCCACCGCGTTGCCGCAAGACTTGCTGGAGCGCCTGCGCAGCCTGGCCGGCGGACGTGGCCTGCGCCTGCGTTCGGTGCAGCCGTACCTGATGGCGGCGTTCAATCATTTCGATAAGAGTTTCGATGCCGGGGACTTCCTGTTCGTGGTCGCCGAACCGGTGCGCAGTGTGCTGCTGGTGGCCCGCGAAGGACGCTGGGCATCGGTGCGTTCGGTGGGCAGCAGCGACAGCGATGCCGCACTGACCGCATTGATCGGTCGTGAAAGCCAATTGCAGGCCTCCACCAGCGAACGGCCACTGAACGTTTACCTGCACGCCCCGGCGCGCATTGATTCGCACCCTGAAGTGCCCGGTGTGCACCTGCGCACCCTCGAAGAGGACCGGACAGCCGTACACGATTGCCTGTACGTCATGTCCCGGGCGGTGGCCTGACATGCGCGCCCTGATGCTCGACTTTCAGCCACGCCGCCGCTCGACGCCCCTGGGCTGGAGCCTGCTGGCCGGGGGCGTGGTGCTGGCGCTGAGCTGCATCGCGATTCAGCAACACCTGAGCGGGGAGGCCGAACAACAGCAGGGCCACCTGCAGACCGCCCAGCGTGTGCTCACGGGCAATACCGGCACCAAAGTCAGCCTGACCCCGGCGGAAACGCGCGAGCAGGCGCAGAACCTGGCGGAAATGCGCAAGGTCTCGCAGCAATTGCGCCGCCCCTGGGAACAGTTGTTCGCCACCCTCGAAGCCATGCCTCGCCAGAACATTGCCTTGCTGACCCTGACCCCGGACGCCCGCAAGGGCCAGGTACGCATCAGCGCCGAGGCAAAGGATCTGGACGCCATGCTCGACTTTCACAAGCGCCTCGAAGCCAGCGACGAGCTGTCCGATGTGTCGCTGCTGAGCCACGAAATCGTCGCCAACGTGCCGGAGCAACCGGTCCGGTTCAACCTGTCGGCTACCTGGGAGATCGGCGATGCAAATCCCTAGATTGATCGTCCACGAATACCTGCAACGCCTCGGCGTGCCTGGCCTGGCCGGACTGGCCCTGCTGGTTGTGGCGCTGACCTGGGGCCTGGCCGGCCTGTTGCCGGATTGGCAGTCACTGCAAACCATCAGCCAGCAGACTCGCGAAGCCCACGAGTACCTGGCCAAGGTCGAGGACGGCACGGTCGCCCCTCCGGTGGTGCCGCAACGCCAGCTCGATGATTTTCGCAGCAAGTTGCCATCGCAGCCCCAGGCGACCGTGGCCATCGACAAGATCTATGCATTGGCCGCCCAGGAGCGCATCACCCTGGCCCGGGGCGAGTACTCGCTGGGCATCGATCCCAAGACGCACCTGGCCCGCTATCAGATTCTGCTGCCGGTGCGTGGCAGCTACCCGCAACTGCGGCGCTTCCTGCACGCCTTGCTCGGCCAGTTGCCGGCGGTGGTGGTGGAAGACGTGGAGTTCCAGCGCAAAAAGATCGCCGACACCGACCTCAATGGCCGGATCCGCATGACCCTTTACCTGTCGAGGTCATGATGAACAGCAAACGTGCAGTGGGTTGGGTGGCGTTCTTCGGCGTGGCCGCGGCGCTGACCTGGTTGCCCGAATACCTCATGCCGGCCGACGACAGCGACGTTGAAGTTGTCGCCGTGGCCGCGCCCGCCAAGGGCAAGACCCATGGCGCGCTGCCGGCGGCGAAAGCTTCCGGTGCGCCCACGGCGATCAAGGACCTGAGCCCGGCCGGCGATCTGTTCGCCGCCCGCAGCTGGAAAGCGGCACCGACCCTGGCCAGCGTCACCGAACAACCCGTCAATGTAGCCCCGGTGGTGCAGGTCCCCACTGCACCGCCAATGCCTTTCCAGTTCATCGGCAGGATGGATGACCGCACCGACCTGCAAGTGTTTTTGCAAAACGGCGAGAAAATCTACGTCGTGCGTAAAGGGGATGTGATCGACGAAACATGGAAGATCGAGGGGATTTCCGACATGGAACTGAGCCTGGTCTATTTGCCTCTGCATTTGTCCCAGACCTTGTCTGTGGGGAGCGCGCAATGAACAAATCCCGTTTGCTGATCAGCCTTGGCTTCTGTGCCGGGCTGGCCGCCTGCAGTTCGGCGCAGGTGGCCAAGGAAGAAGGCACTGACCTGATGGCGTCGGGTCAGTACGAAGCCGGGCTGGCCCGGATCGAGGAAGGGTTGCGGGAGAACCCTCGCAACACCGAACTGCACCTGGCGCTCACCAGCGGCCGTGCCCGGGCAGTGACGGCGCTGCTGAGCCAGGCCGACATGGACCGTGCCCAGCGCGACTTCGCTTCGGCACGCCTGACCTACGGCCGGGTGCTGACCATCGAACCGAAAAACCGTCGTGCCCAGGACGCCATCCGCCAACTCGATCACATGCGCAGCCTCGACGAAAAACTCGAACTGGCCCGTGGCGACCTGCGTCGCGGCGACATCTACGGCGCCGACCGTCAGGTCAAACAGATTCTTGAGCTGGACCCGAACAACGAAGGCGCCCTGGAACTGCAAAGCAATGTCCGCCTGGTGCAGAGCCGCAACGTCGTCGCGTACCCACAACTGCGAACCCGCCTGGACAAACCGGTGACCCTGGAATTTCGCGACGCCAACCTGAAGACCATCTTCGAGGTGCTGTCCCAGGTCGCCGGCCTGAATTTCATCTTCGACAAGGACCTGCGCCCGGACATGAAAGCCACCATCTTCGTGCGTGACGTGCGCATCGAGGACGCCGTGGAACTGCTGCTCCAGCAAAATCAGCTGCACCAGAAAGTGGTGAACGAAAACACCTTGCTGATCTACCCGGATTCACCGCAGAAGCTCAAGGATTATCAAGAGCTGGTGATGCGCACTTTCTACCTGACCAGCATCGATGCCAACACCGCGTTGAACATGGTCAAGACCATGCTCAAGACCCGCGACGTGTTCGTCGATGAGCGCCTCAATACCCTGACCATGCGTGACACCGGCGACGCCATCCGCATGGCGGAAAAGCTCCTGCAATCCCAAGATCAGTCCAACCCTGAAGTGGTGCTGGAAGTGGAAGTGATGGAAGTCGCCACCCAGCGTATTCTCGACCTGGGCCTGCAATGGCCGAACACCTTCGGCGTGGTCAACAGCGACGGTTCGGCGGTGACCCTTCTTGATCAACTCAAGGGCATCAACTCCAGCCGGATCACCATCTCGCCATCGCCCCAGGCCAAGATCAACGCCCAGGACAACGACATCAACACCCTGGCCAGCCCGGTGATCCGCGTCAGCAACCGCGAACAGGCACGGATCCACATCGGTCAGCGCGTACCGATCATCAGCGCCACCTCGGTGCCGTCGACCCAGGGACCGGTGATCACCGAAAGCGTGACTTACCTGGATGTCGGTCTGAAACTGGAAGTGCAGCCGACCGTGCACCTGAACAACGAAGTGGCGATCAAGGTCGCGCTGGAGGTCAGCAACGCCACGCCGCTGGAGCCGACCCGCCAGGGCACGATTCCGGTGCAGGTCGACACCCGCAACGCCCAGACCACCCTGCGTCTGCATGATGGCGAAACCCAGATCCTCGCCGGCCTGATGCGCAACGACCATGGCGCCACCGGCAACAAGATCCCGGGGCTGGGTGATATCCCGGGTCTGGGCCGCCTGTTCGGCAGCAACAAGGACACGGTCGGCAAGTCGGAACTGGTGCTGTCGATTACGCCGCGAGTGGTGCGCAACCTGCCGTACCAAAGCCCGTCGGACATGGAGTTCACCACCGGCACCGAAACCAGCATGCACATCCAGGCGCCTGACCGCCGGCTGCAGACTTCGGAACAACCTGAGCCTTCGGTACAAACCAAGCCTTCGGTACAGCCCAAGTCCATCGGTCAGCCAGTCGCCACCAACGTGCAAGTCAGCGTCGGGAAGCCTTGATCATGAACGCCTCGCAACGCGGTTTTACCCTGATCGAAGTCGTGGTGACGCTGGCCCTGATCGGCCTGCTGGCCGGCATGGCCGCACCGCTGACCGAGACCGTGGTGCGCCGGGGCAAAGAGCAGGAGCTGCGCACTGCGCTGTACCAGATCCGCGATGCCATCGACGCCTACAAACGCGCTTTCGACGCGGGCTATATCGAGAAGTCGCTGAACAGCAGCGGCTACCCGCCGAACCTGAAAGTGCTGGTTGATGGTGTGCGTGACGTGCGCAGTGCCAAGGGCGCCAAGTTCTATTTCCTGCGGCGCTTGCCCCATGACCCGCTGACACCGGTCAAGCGTGACGACGAAGGTGGCTGGGGCCTGCGCTCCTATGACAGTACGGCTGAAAATCCACGGGATGGCGAGGACGTCTTCGACGTTTACTCCAAGGCCCGGGGCAAGGGTCTCAACGGCATCGCCTATCGGGAGTGGTGAGCATATGCGCCGGGAAAAGGGTTTTACCCTGCTGGAACTGATGGTGGTCATGGCAATCATCGCCACCCTGATGACCATCGCCTTGCCACGCTATTTCAACAGCCTGGAGGCCTCCAAAGAGACCACCCTGCGCCAGAGCCTGTCGGCGATGCGCGAAGCACTGGATCACTACTACGGCGACACCGGGCGCTATCCCGATTCGCTCGAACAACTGATCGAACAACGTTACCTGCGCAACCCGCCGATGGACCCGATTGCCGAGCGCAAGGACACCTGGGTCCTGGTGGCACCGCCCGAAGGCGTGGCGGGCGGGGTGGCCGATATCAAGAGTGGTGCCCAAGGGAGGGCGCGTGATGGCAGCCTTTATTCCGAGTGGTAAGCCGGGTGCAGAAGACGGCTTCACCTACCTGGGTGTGCTGTTTCTGATCATGGTGATGGGCATGGGCCTGGCCAGTGCCGGCGAGTTGTGGGCCACTGCCGCCAAGCGTGACCGCGAACGCCAGTTGCTGTGGGTCGGCACCCAATATGCCCAGGCACTGCGCAGCTACTACCGCAGCTCGCCAGGCCTGGCCCAGTACCCGAAAGAACTCGTCGACCTGTTGCAGGACGAGCGTTATCCCAACGCCAAACATCACATCCGCCAGCTGTACCCGGACCCGATCGGCGGCGGCGAATGGTTCCTGATGCGCGGCTTCGACGGACGCATCACCGGCATCAGCAGCCCATCCACGGACAAGCCGCTGAAGCAGGCGGATTTCCCCACTCAGTGGTCGGATTTCAACGGTATGGCCAGCTACAAGGACTGGCAGTTTGTTGCCGAGAAGGCCTTTCTCGACGGTGCCTCGGGCCCGGTGAAAGGCCAGTCCACCGCACCTCAGGCGTTGCAGCCATGAACCGTTTCTGCCTGGCATTGATCCTGGTGTTGAGCACCTCCGTGGCCTCGGCCGCCGAGGAGGACGAAATGATGGGTTTCATCATCGACGACACGATCTCGCACATCGGCCACGACTTTTACTACTCGTTCAGTGAACGCCTGCGCGCCACCAGCCCGATGGATTTCAACCTGGTGGTACGCGAACGACCTTCGGCTCGCTGGGGCAGCCTGGTGACCGTGGAATATCAACAACGTTTGGTTTATCGGCGTTTCCTGCCGCCGAACACCGTGGAGCTCAAGGACGAGGCCTATGACGCCGCCGACTGGGTACGCGGGCAGATTGTCCAGCGCAAGCTGGAAGCCTTGTTGCAGGACACCACGGACCTTGAGAGGGACGAATTATGAAAACGAAAACGATTTTGCAGCGCACCGGCTGGTGCTTGCTCGGCCTCGGCGGTTGCGGGCTGGTCCACGCCACGGAGCTGGTCTACACGCCCATCAACCCCTCGTTCGGCGGCAACCCGTTGAACGGCACCTGGCTGCTCAACAACGCCCAGGCGCAGAACGACTACGACGACCCTGATTTGAAAGACCGCGCCTCGTTGACCGGCACTTCGGCCCTGGAGCGGTTCAGCAGTCAGTTGCAATCGCGATTGCTGGGGCAATTGCTGGACAACATCTCCACCGGCAACACGGGGAGCCTGTCCACTGACGCGTTCATCGTCAACGTCGTTGATGACTCGGGGGCACTGACCATTGTGGTGACCGACCGAGCGACCGGCGAAGTTTCGGAAATCCAGGTGAATGGCCTGGCCCCTTGAGGGGGCATTGGGTCAACGGGGAGTTAAGGACATGAAAAAAATAATTGCGCTAGGGCTGATGTTGGCGGCATTACAAGGGTGCAGTCTGCGCGAGCCGTTGCCGGCGGAGCAGGACAGCAAAATCCCGACCCTGACCCCCAGGGCCTCGACCTACTACGACCTGCTCAACATGCCACGGCCCAAAGGCCGGTTAATGGCGGTGGTGTACGGTTTCCGTGACCAGACCGGACAGTACAAACCGACCCCGGCCAGCTCGTTTTCCACCAGCGTCACCCAGGGCGCGGCGAGCATGCTGATGGACGCCATGCAGGCCAGCGGCTGGTTCGTGGTGCTGGAGCGCGAAGGGCTGCAGAACCTGCTGACCGAGCGCAAGATCATCCGCGCCTCGCAGAAAAAACCCAATACGCCGGTGAACATCCAGTCTGAACTGCCACCGTTGCAAGCGGCGAACATGATGCTCGAAGGCGGGATCATCGCCTACGACACCAACGTCAAGAGCGGTGGGGAAGGGGCACGCTACCTGGGCATCGACATCGCCCGGGAGTATCGCGTGGACCAGGTCACGATCAACCTGCGGGCCGTGGATGTACGCAGCGGGCAGGTGCTGGCCAACGTGATGACCAGCAAGACCATCTACTCCGTGGCCCGCAGCGCCGGGGTGTTCAAGTTCATCGAGTTCAAGAAACTGCTTGAGGCCGAGGTCGGCTACACCACCAACGAACCGGCGCAGTTGTGTGTGCTGTCGGCGATCGAAGCGGCGGTGGGGCACCTTCTGGCCCAGGGGATTGAACGGCGGTTGTGGCAGGTGGCCGGGGATAATACGCCTGACAGCTCGGCGACCCTGGATCGGTACCTGACGCAGAACAAGGTGGTGCCGGAGGGTGAAGAACAGTGAACGAGGCGGCCTTCGGGCCTACCTGGTTCTCGCGGATGTAACCGGTTCAACTGTGGGAGCGAGCCTGCTCGCGAAGGCGGCCTATGAGCCGACCTTAATTTGGTTGACCGAGTACATATCCATTCCTGCGGTCACGGCTACTGATGGTTCCGCTTTTACAGCGGGTCACTTGGAAAAGCCCCAAGTAACCAAGGGCTCTTGCCCCTTTCGTTCGGCCCTTCGCTTAGGCTCAGGGTGCCCTCGCTCCGGTCCTGCTCCGTGGGCCCGCCGCGATCGGCCATCCATGGCCGTGCGCGGCTAACCCGGCATCCTTGCCGGGTTGCCCACTGCGCAGAACCTCCACTCGGCCTCTCGAGGGGGCGAACACCGCGAAAAGCCAAAGCGAGGCGGCCTGGTAGCCGACCTGATTTTGGCAGTTGCCCACGGTCCCATGTGGGAGCTGGCTTGCCAGCGATGGTGGCCTACGAGCCGACCTGGCTTTCGCGGATGCACCCAATTCAATTGTGGGAGCTGGCTTGCCTGCGATGGCGGCCTACGAGCCGACCTGACTTTCACGGTTGTACCCGGTTCAACTGTGGGAGCGAGCCTGCTCGCGAAGGCGGCCTGACAGCCGGCCTGGCTTTGGCAGATGTGCTCATTCCCCTGTAGGAGCGAGGCTTGCCCGCGATGGACGTCAACGATAACGCGGGCTACCCGAATGATCGCGTTGCCTGAACGATTTTCGCGAGCAGGCTCGCTCCCACAGTGGAAATGCGCCGAACACATCATCCATGCCTATGGAAATCAAATGTGGGAGCTGGCTTGCCAGCGATGGCGGCCTACGAGCCGACCTGACTTTCACGGTTGTACCCGGTTCAATTGTGGGAGCGAGCCTGCTCGCGAAGGCGGCCTGACAGCCGGCCTGGCTTTGGCAGATGTGCTCATTCCCCTGTAGGAGCGAGGCTTGCCCGCGATGGACGTCAACGATAACGCGGGCTACCCGAATGATCGCGTTGCCTGAACGATTTTCGCGAGCAGGCTCGCTCCCACAGTGGAAATGCGCCGAACACATCATCCATGCCTATGGAAATCAAATGTGGGAGCTGGCTTGCCTGCGAAGGCGGCCTACGAGCCGACCTGGCTATCACGGTTGTACCCGGTTCAATTGTGGGAGCGAGCCTGCTCGCGAAGGCGGCCTGACAGCCGGCCTGGCTTTGGCAGATGTGCTCATTCCCCTGTAGGAGCGAGGCTTGTCCGCGATGGACGTCAACGATAACGCGGGCTACCCGAATGATCGCGTTGCCTGAACGATTTTCGCGAGCAGGCTCGCTCCCACAGTGGAAATGCGCCGAACACATCATCCTTGCCTATGGAAATCAATTGTGGGAGCTGGCTTGCCTGCGATGGCGGCCTACGAGCCGACCTGGCTTTCGCGGATGTACCCGGTTCAACTGTGGGAGCGAGCCTGCTCGCGATGGGGCCTACGAGCCGACCTGGCTTTCGCGGATGCACCCAATTCAATGGTGGGAGCTGGCTTGCCAGCGATGGCGGCCTGACAGTTAGCGAATAACTTAGTAATGGAACCAGCTATTGTGGCAGGGAGCTTGTCGGATCGCCGCACCGTCCCGATCGGCTGCGCAGCAGTCGTAAATCCATTCAATGCGGTGTGTCTGCTCAAACCGTGTCGCCTGATTTCGGGGTCGCTTCGCGCCCCAGCGCGAGCCAGTTCGCTCGCCACAGGGGTTTGTGGTTGCAGGAAATTTCTCAGGACTCGGAGCAAGGCTACATCGCCTTGCGTCGCCCCCGACATCAACACCGAAACCCTCCTGGCCCACGCCTGTGAATCCCTGGCGTCCGCCAGTGTCATGGTCAGCGATTTCGCGACGTTCCTGGACGGGTCACAGCGCAGCACGATGTTGGGTATCCAGCAGGTAATCATGCTGGCGGATCTGGCGGTGAATCGGGCGCTGGATAACCTCGATCCGCAGGGTTGACCGCGTAATCGTTCTTCGCGAGCAGGCTCGCTCCCACAATGGACCTATGCCGTATACAGAATAGGTGTCTCATGAAGATCAAAGGTGGGAGCGAGCCTGCTCGCGAAGGCGGCGGGACAAGCAACCATGTCATTTCGAACCTGCAAAAAAAACCGCAACCCTCTCCCCGAGGGCCGCGGTTTTTTCATGCCCCGCGATTATTGCTGCAACACAGTCGCCTGGTTGGCCGAACCCAACTGTTGAATGGTCGCCGTCTGGGTCATGCCGCTCTGGTCGACACTGGCGATGTTGCCGGTGCCGCCCTGGGTCACATACGCCACGTTCATGATGTCGGCCTGTTTGACGGTGATCATGTTGTCGTCGCCATACAGCTGTGTAGTGAACGCCTGGTTGCCGGTGCCTTCCTGGTTGAACTCGGTGCTGTTGCCGGTGCCGTTGGTGATGCCCTGGGCCAGGTTGGTGGTGCCGCGCTGGTCGGAGATCAGGATGTTGTCGCTGCCGTTCTGGTCGAAGTACAGCTCGTTGTAGGCACTGGCCTGGCTGACCGTGGTTTTGTTGCCATAACCGGTCTGGTTGGTGGTCATGATGTGGCCGATGCCGTCCTGTTTGAAGCTGGCGATGTTGCCGTTGCCGGCCTGGTTGACGGTGGCGCGCTGGTTGCTGCCGAACTGGCCGCCCAGTTGCGGGCCTTTCCAGTTGCTGGCGTAGACCTTGTTGTCGTTGCCCACCGAGTTGGTGTTGAGCACGTGGCTGTCGCCGCTCTGGTAGGTGAAGTGCACGTTGCCGGTGCCTTCTTGATAAATCCCGAGTGTGGAGCCCACGGACTCGAACTGGTCGGCGTAAACGGCGTTCAGGTCGCCGACTTGCAGCACGTTGGCCACGTTGTTTTCGCCGAAGCTCTGGTCGACGATGGTTTCGTTGGTCTGGCCGTACTGGTTGATGGTGGCCTGGCTGTTGAGCTGGGTGTCTTGCCAGACTTCGGTGCCGTTGCCGTCGCCGTACTGGTTGATGGTCAGGGTGCCACCCTCGCCATAACGCTGGTCGCCATAGGCATAGTTGGTGCTGCCGGCCTGGTTGATGTCGATCTGGCCGGCCATGTGGCCGATCTGTTCGGCGGTGGCGTAGTTGGTGGTGCCGTACTGGATGATCACCGCGTTGTTGGCCATGCCCGGCTGGATCTGTTCGATGTTGGCTTCGTTGCCGTCACCGAACTGGTAGGTCTGGCCGGAAGTGCCGTCCTGGCTGTCCTGGTACACGAACGAGAAGTTGCCGTTGCCGGTCTGCTGTTGCAAGGCTTCGCCCGCTCCCAGACCAATGGACTGGCTGGCGTGGGCGATGTTGAAGGTGCCGAGCTGGTTCTGGGTGATGGTGCTGTTGTCTTCGTACAGTTGCTCGGCGTAACCGGCGTTGTAGTCGCCGACCTGGGTCTGGGTAATGGTGCTGGTGGCCGTATCCTGCACGGCGGCCGCATCGTTGCCCGCGCCCAGTTGCTGCTGGGTGGCAGTACTGAACGGTGCGCTGCTTTGCTTCACATCGGCAATGTTGGCGTCACCGAGCTGGTTTTGGGTGGACACGCTGTCGTCGGCCAACGCCTGGGCACTGACAATGACCAGAATGGCGGCGGTAAGGGGCGTCAGTTTGAACATGATGAAACCTCCAAGTGGTGCAGTGCTTTAGCGATATTGAGTGACCGATACGCTCATTCCATTGCCTGCCTGGGTCACAGCACTTTGCTGCCCCGTGCCGGCCTGGACGATGTTGGCGTCGTTGTTGTTGCCGTTCTGGGATATCTGCGCGCGGTTGTGGCTGCCGGTCTGGGTGATCGACGCGGCGTTGCCGGAACCTTGCTGGTTGATCAAGGCCATCAGGTCGCTGCCTTGCTGCAGGATGTACGCTTCCTGATTGCTGCCCGACTGCACGATCTGGCCGAGCAGCGACTGACCGTTCTGTTGCAACAGTGCGATGTTGGCCTGGCCGTTCTGGTCGATCAGTGCGTGCTGGCCCACTGGAGGGGGCAGTTCGCCGAGATCGGCGGCGGGCGCCAGGTCGTCGTTCTCCATCAAATCGTCGGCGCGCACGCCGGCACTGCTGCAAAGCAGAAGCAGGCAGAGCAGGGCGGCGGTCGGCGTTTTCATGGTGTTGTCCTTTTGAGAAGAGAGCGGCCCCATCCACTCACCGAGTGAATGGGGCCAGGACTCAGTTCGAGATCACCTGCACCGTGCGCACGGTGCCTTGGGACGAGGTGATGGTGGCGGTCGGGTTCGCCGACGGAACCACCGTGGTGCTGTTGCTCACTGTCAGCCTCCAGCGTCCGGTCAACGGCACCGCGGTGCTACCCAGGGTTACCAGCCCGGTCGGGGTGGTCACCTGGACGGTGATGGTGTTGCCGGTAGTCACTGATGAGGTGCCGGTGAAGTCCCAGTTGAAGCGGTTGTTGGAACGGGCCGTCACCGTGGCTGCGGTCACCGCGAAGGTTTCCGCGGCAGGCCGTGGCGAGACTTGCACCGTGACCGTGGCCGGCGTCGTCGACACAGCACCGAAGCTATCCCGGGCGAAGTAGGTGAAGGTCGTGGTGAAAGCCGTGGTGATCGTGGCCGGTGGGTTGTAGGTCAGGACCGTGCCGTTGCTGGTAACGGTGCCGCGGCCTGGCTGTGGTTGAGTGAAGCTGTCGATTGCCAGCGGCCCGTTGCCTTCCGGATCACTGTCGTTGCCCAGCACGTTGATCGGTATCGACACACCCAAAGTCGCGATGCTGTCGGGGACGACCGCCGGAGGCTGGTTAGGCGCCACGGTGATGGTCACGGTCGCCGCAGCGGTCGAGGCCAGCCCTTTGACGTCTTGCGCCTTGTAGGTGAAGGTCGTGGTCAGCGGAGCGTTGACCACCGCTGGCGGGGTGTAGACGACGGCGGTCGATCCGTTGAGTGCCACGGAGCCCTGGCCGGGGGCCGGTTGGGTCAGCGCGGTGATGCTCAGCGGTGTGTCGTTGTCGGGGTCGCTGTCGTTGGTCAGCAGGTTGAGGGTGATCGGTACGCCGAAGCTGGTGTTGCCGCTGTCGGCGAGGGCGATCGGCGCCTGGTTTTCACCGGTGTCCGGTGCCGAACCGACCACAACGACTGGCTCGGTGTCACTGCCGCCAGAGGCGGATTTGATCGTGACAGTGGCCGGTGGCTGTTGCAGGTCGCTGACGGTCAGGCGCTGCAAGGTGCCGGTTTTCGTCAGGCGTCCGAAGCCCTGGGCAACCATGTCCGGCACCACCACTTCGTCAGACGAGGTGGCTTCGATCAGCAGGCTGTGGTTGCTCCAGCTGTAACGAGCGGTCTGGACTTTCACCACGTCGGTGACTTTGCTCGACACCGCCGTCGGCCGGGTGGTGCCGCTCGGGTCGGTCGCGGTGACCACCACCAGCGGAGGAACCGTGGCGCCCGTCAGGCGATGGCCGAAGAACTGGCCGCTGCTGCCGAGCATGTTGGTCAGGCACGGCGTCAGCGGAGGTCCGGGAACCAGGGCCACGGTTTCGCGGAAGCACAGGCTTGAACTGTTGGCGGATTTGCCGAAGACCTCCACACGGCTACCTGACGAGGTGCGACGGTAAGTGGCGCGGCCGATTTCCACCGGGGTTTGCGCACGGCTGTCGAGGACTTTGCCGGACACGGTAAAGAGGTTGGTCTGGATGGTCCCGGCCGGACCCTGGACCCGCAGGAAGTTGGTATTGAACGGGCTGCCGGTGACCGCTTCGTTGAGGTTCGGATCGCCGATGAACGTATCGATGGCGCCGGTGTCCGGGTTCACTTCGGTGTAGGGGCCGTTGACACTGCGCAGGAAGGGTCCCACCTCCCCGTTGAGGGCACCGGAGAAGTTACCCGGTGCGCCAATGCCGATGTCGCGGGTGATGTTGATCGCCCGACGACCCGGAGCGGTGACGTTTACCGTTTCCACGCCGTACGGGTGGGTGATGGTGTAGACCCCGGCGATAGGAATGTTAATGCGTAGCCGAATCCGCGCGAAGCTGACCTGATCACCGTCGATAGGGGTTTCGGCCCCGAATGCCGCCTCGATCCCGGCCACGTAGGCATCCACCCCATAGCCGCCGACATCGTTGATGCTGGTCTCGGCGAGGTACCAGAAGGTTTCCCCTGGCCAGTTATCCGGGAACACCATTGGCTGGGTGTCGTCGTAGACCCCGGGTTCCGGGCTCAGGATGCACATGTAGGATGGCGCGCCGGGAGCGCCCGGTGACCGCGAGCTGGTCGCCCGCGACTGGCACAGTTCCAGCGACAGCAGATTGTTGTCCTGATACCACATGGGGAATTTCCCCGTGGCAAAGGTGTAGGGGCCGGGGTCGACGGCAGCGAGTTGCGCGAATGCACTGCCGGACAGCGATAGAGTCAGTCCCAGGGCGTTGAGCGCCAGGCGTGGCAATTTGTTCATGATGCCTCCTGATGAGGATCTGGACCTATGTGCGTTCATTGCACGATGACCACTTCTTCGGTATCGCTGCCGCCATTGGATGACGTCACCCGAACCTTGGCCGGTGGAATCGGCGAGATGCCGGTCGACAGGGATTTCACCGCGCCATCGCCGCTGAGGGAGCCGATGGTGACACCTGTGCCGGTGGTGGCGGTGAGGACCGGTGGCGATGTTTCATCGCTGGTCGACGCCACGATGGTGATCTGCCCGCTGTTCAGGCTGTATTGGGCCTGCGAGATCACCACCAGGTCGGTCAACGGCATGGACACAGAGGTCGGCGTGCTGGTGGGGATGGCCAGGTGGTTGTCGGCTGTCACCACCAGGTTGCTTGGCAACGTCGGGTTGGTGGCGGACTGGGCGTACCAGTGACCGGTGGTGTCGGCCTCGCTCAGGTTCAGCACCGGGCTGTTGCTGTCCAGGGTCACGGTGGCCGGAGGCGGTGGGGCCATCACGAACACATCCTGCTGCGCCACCGTTGCGCTTTCCCCGGCTTTACGCGAGTACGTGCTGCGCTCGGCGATGATCGGAGTAGGGCGGACCACCGTCGACAACTTGCCGGAAATGGTCATCACCGTCGTGCGCAAATCCAGTCCGTTAGGGCCTTCGATGCGGATGTAGTTGGTATTGAAAGGGCTGCCGGTGAAGGCTTCGGCCAGGTTCGGATCACCGATGAATTGATCGGCTTGACCCGTGTCCGGGTTGGTCTCGGTGTAGGGGCCGTTGACGCTGCGCAAGAACGGGCCGATGTCGCTTCTGAGTGCGCCGTCGTAGGTTTTCGGCGAGCCGATGCCGATGTCGCGCGTCATGTTGATCGCGCGGTCTCCACCGGCCGGAACGTCAAAGATGTCGACGCCGTAGGGGTGGGTGATGGTGTAGACCCCGGCGGTGGGCACGTCGACCCGAATACGGATACGGCCAAAACTGACCTGGTCGCCTTCTCTCACCTCTTCCGCGGCGAAGGCTGCTTCGACGGCGCTGACAAACGTCAGGTCGATGCCCCGGGCCGCATCGACGATGGAACCCTCGCCGGTAAACCAGAACGTTTCATCGGGAAAGTTGCTGGGGAAAGCGATGGGTTGGGTGTCGTCGAAAACCCCTGGGGCCGGATTCAAAACGCACATGTAGGAGGGCGCGCCGGGGGCACCGGGAACCCTGGAACTGACAGCCTTGGACAAACACAAGTCGAGGGTTCGACCGTGGGTGTCCTGATACCAGGCAGCGAAGCCGCCGGTAGCGGGTTGATATGGACCGGGGTCTACAGCAAACAACGCGGCCTGGGCAGCGCCTTGGGCCAGAGCGGTCACAGCCATTGCGATCGCGGTTTTGGACAGTAAAGGGTGCATGAGTATTCCCTCTATCAGAGTACCTGCCCCTTGGATGTGGGTCAGTTGAGAGGGCTTCGGCAACTCCCATGCCAATCGGCGAAAACAGCGCTGAGAGGCCCGGTGTACAAGCCTTTTTCGCGCAATGGGTGACCATTCCCCCAATGCTGGGAGCGGGCCTCTTTCCCCAGGATTGGGGGTAGATGGGGATAGCGGGGTGGGGCGGGGTGGCGGCAGTTCATGGCCGGGCAAACTGCCAGCAGTGGGCTATAACCCTATAGGGGTTGTCCGAGAAGAATGTCCATGACCACGCTGGCAAAAACACTCGAGTCCGACAAGGGCGATGTTCGCCTGAGCACGCGCAAACAGCCGTTCAATCTGCTGCGCTGGTTTTCGCTCATCAGCATGGCGGTGATCGGCACGGTGGCGGTGGCGCTGGGTTCGGTGTCGACCAAATTCGTGATTACCGAAAGCGTGCAGCGCGATGCGTTACTGACCTCGCAGTTCATTCAGGCGATTGCCTCGGCGGAGGTGCGCCATGTGGCGATTCCCAATGTGCGGACCATGGGCGAGCTGCTCGACCCACGCAAGGACCGCGACTTTCCCGACGTCGACCCGATGGCCCGTGCCAACGCCCGTGGTGAATTCCTCGACCATATCGAACACCTGCCAGATGTGATCCTCGCCAACATTTATGCCCCCGACCGCATGGTGATCTGGTCGACCAACCCGGCGTTGATGGGCACCACGATCCATGCCGATGAGGACCTCGATGAGGCCTTCGCTTCAAAGACCCCGGTGTCGGCCAGCTACCACGATGTGGACAAGACGCGCATGGAACAGAAGTTCATCACGCCGCCGGAATACATCTTCATCGAGAACTACATTCCGCTGTTTGATGCCGATGGCAAGAACGTCACGGCGATGGTCGAGATCTACAAGGAGCCCAAGGACCTGATCAACCGCATGGAGCGCGGCCTGGTGCTGATCTGGCTGGCCACGGCCCTGGGCGGCGGCCTGATTTATTTCGGGCTGTACTGGATCGTGCGCCGTGCGGCGAACCTGCTGGCGACCCAGCAAAAGCAATTGATCACCAATGAAACCTTTGTCGCGCTGGGCGAGATGTCCTCGGCGGTGGCCCACAGCTTGCGCAATCCTCTGGCGACCATTCGTTCAAGCGCCGAACTGGCACTGGAGTTCGACAGTGGCGCGGCGCACAAGAACATCAGCGACATCATCGGCCAGGTCGATCGCATGTCGAAGTGGGTGCGGGAGTTGCTGCAGTCCTTGCGACCGATCAATGACGACGCCGAACCGGTCAATCTGGTGGCGGCCTTGCATGACAGCCTCATGGCCTTCGAGCAACAGATCGCCAAGGCCCGGGTCAACGTGGTGTTCGAGCCCAAAGAGACACCCATGGTGATGAGCCAGCAGGTGCAGTTGACGCAAATCCTCAACAGTCTGCTGGCCAATGCGCTGGAGGCCATGGACGAAGGCGGGACGCTGGCCATCACCCTGGAGCCGACCGATGCCCGCGGCGTGTGCGCGGTGGTCAGCGACACCGGCAAAGGCATGACCGAAGAACAACGAAAAATGGCGTTCCGCCCCTTTTTCACCACCAAGCAGGGCGGGCTGGGTGTCGGGCTGGTGCTGGTCAAACGGATCATGGAGCGTTTTGGCGGCGCCGTGACCCTCGACAGCCGCGAGGGTGAGGGCACCCGTGTGCGTCTGTCGTTCAAGTTGGCTTCCTGACATTGGAAGTTTTCGGACGGGATGGATGGCGGCGTTATCCCTGTGGGAGCGAGCCTGCTCGCGAATGCGGCATTCCAGCCCCCATCAATGTGAATGACACACGGCTTTCGCGAGCCGGCTCGCTCCCACAAATAGATCGGGATTAAACCAACAAGAAGTTGGCCGGCTGCAAGGCCGCCATAGCGAGACGCCTCCCCGCACCATCCCAATCCTGCAAGGCCCCTGAAACTGGGGGCGAACTTTCCCCACTAGCGGGTACCACTCCCCAATCGGTTTTCCCGGTCATGGCGCATTGATGTTGATAAGCCTTTGTTTTATGGGGCATCAGCGTCTTTGTATAAAGCAGTTACAAATTGGCGAGGCTTTTGCAAAGGCACCATCACCTCCTTCACGCACATGAGGCAGCTGGTGATGGACAGAAGAGCGCGCGCTCCTTTCACGTGGTGGTTGACGCCGGGTATCAAGGTGTCGACATGAATCTGCATACACCACGCTCACGTGCCTTGGGCATGCACCTTGTGCTCTTGTTGGCCACCGGTTTGCTGGTCAGCCAGCTGCTGATCGCCCAACCAACGCCGTCGACACCCGCACCCATCCCCGCAGCAGCACCGGTGGAATCAGCCATCGTCGACTCCGCCAGCCCGTGGGGTGGCGACTATTTCCCCAACACCCTGCTGACCGACCAGGACGGTCGGCAGGTGCATTTTTTCGATGACCTGATCAAGGACAAGGTGGTGGTGATCAATTTCATCTTCACTTCGTGCAGCGATTCCTGCCCGCTGGAAACCGCGCGCCTGCGTCAGGTGCAAAAACTGCTCGGCGACCGGGTCGGCAAGGACATCTTTTTCTACTCCATCAGCATCGATCCCTTGAGTGATACCCCTGCGGTGCTCAAGGCCTATTCGCAACGTTTCCAGGTCGGGCCGGGCTGGCAGTTCCTCACCGGGGAGTTCGCCGATGTCACCGAGTTGCGGCAAAAGCTCGGGTTGTTCATCGAAGGCGTGGACAACGGTCGCAGCAAGGACCACAACCTGAGCCTGATTGTCGGCAACCAGCAAACCGGTCGCTGGATGAAAGCCTCACCCTTCGAGAACCCGTGGATTCTGGCCGATCAACTGGCCAACACCTTGCATAACTGGAAACAACCGAGCATTGCAGAGAGCTACGCCAACGCCCCGGAGATTCGTCCACCGAGCAACGGCGAAGAACTGTTTCGCACCCGTTGCGCCTCGTGCCACAGCCTCGGTCCGCTGGATGGGCAGGGCATCGGCCTGCGCAGCATCGGCCCGGACCTGATCGGCGTGACCCGACAACGCGATCCGGCCTGGCTCAGCCGCTGGATCCGTGAGCCGGACCGCATGCTCGCGGAAAAAGACCCGATTGCCATGGAGCTGTTCGAACGCTTCGACAGGATACCGATGCCCAACCTGCGCATGGATGAGAAGTCCGCGCAGTCGATCATCGACTTTTTACAGGAGGAAACCGATCGCCAACATCCGCCTTCAACCCCTTTGGCCGGCAACGAAGAACCCGAACACCATCACGCAATCGCGGCCCCCGGCAAGACTCGGGTGCAATAGTGGCGAAATAACACTCGCTCGACCTTCAGAGGCGGGCAATGCCACCTACACTGATCCGAAACACGGCTGAAAAGGCTTGAAGACTCGTAACCAGGACCGTCCCATGCAGATACTGGAAGAACAAAAAGTACCTGCGCCGACTCCCCCGGCGACAGGAGGCAAGGAGTGGCGACCGCCGTTCAATCTGGTGCGCTGGTTCTCCCTGGCGAGTTTTTTCATCATCGCCGCGGTAGCGCTGGGGCTGGGCTACATTTCCACGCGCTTCGTGGTGGAAGAGAGTATCGAGCGCGACTCGATGCTGACCGCGCAATTCATACAGGCCATTGGCGATGCGGAAATTCGCCATGCCCAGATCACCCCGAAACGGACCATGGGCGAGATGCTCGACCCCCGGGATGAAAACGCTTACCAGGATGTCAATCCGGCGGCACGTGCGTCATCGCGCGTCGAGTTTCTCGATCATGTGGAACACCTGCCGGACATTCTGCTGGCCACGGTGTACGCCCTCGATCGTACCGTCGTCTGGTCGACGAACCCGGAGCTTATCGGCGTGCGGATCAAAGACGATGAGGAACTGGACGAGTCCTTCGAAATGAAAGAGGCCGTATCCACCAGTTATCACGAAATCGACGAGGAGCGCCCCGAGCAACGCTTGCTGCGTGAACCGCAGTACCTGTTCATCGAGAACTACATTCCGATGTTCAACGCCGACAAAAGCAAAGTGATTGCCATGGTGGAAATCTACAAGGAGCCGGCGGACCTGGTGGAGCGCATCCAGCGCGGGTTCAAGGCAATCTGGCTGGCGACCCTGCTGGGCGGGGCGGCGATTTACCTGGGCCTGTTCTGGATCGTGCGCCGCGCGGCCATGCTGCTGCAGAGCCAGCAAAAACAACTGGTGGCCAACGAAACCTTTGTCGCCCTGGGGGAAATGTCCTCGGCGGTGGCCCACAGCCTGCGCAATCCGCTGGCCAATATCCGGTCCAGCGCTGAACTGGCCCAGGAAATCGCCAGCCAGACCGCGCAGAAAAACATCGGCGACATCATCAGCCAGGTCGACCGCATGTCGCGCTGGGTCCGTGAATTGCTGGTGTCGTTGCGACCGGTCAATGATGACCATGAACAGGTCGACCTGGTGCTGACCATCGACGACGCCCTGGGTGCCTTCGAACCGCTGATCAAGCGCTCGAACGTCGACGTGCGCTTCACCCCCAAAAGCGTGCCACCGGTCGTCAGCCAGCAGGTGCTGCTCACGCAAATTCTCAATAGCCTGTTCGCCAATGCCCTGGAAGCCATGCCTGCCGGTGGCGTGTTGAGCATCGATATTGAAACACCGGTCCCGGGTCAAGTGAGCATGATCCTCAACGACACCGGCAAGGGCATGACCAAGCAGCAACAGCAAATGGTCTTCAAGCCGTTCTTCACCACCAAGCAAGGTGGGCTGGGGGTGGGCCTGGCGCTGGTCAAAAGAATAATGGAGCGTTTTGAAGGCTCGGTCGAACTGACCAGCCAGGAGCAGGAAGGAACCCGCGTTTGTCTGAATTTTAAAGTGGCAACGGGAGGGGAATATGGAACACAGCATACTGCTGGTCGAGGATGATGAACTCCTCGCCGAGAATATTCAGACTTACCTTGAGCGCAAAGACTTCGAAGTGACGGTCTGCCACTCGGCTGAAGACGCACTGGAGCAATTGAGGACTTTCGTTCCCGACGTGGTGCTGACCGACAACTCGTTGCCAGGCATGAGTGGTCACGACCTGATCCAGAAGCTGCGCATCAGCGCGCCGGATCTGAAAGTGATCATGATGACCGGCTACGGCAACGTCGAGGACGCCGTGGTGGCCATGAAGGAAGGCGCGTTCCATTACGTGACCAAACCCGTGGCGCTGCCGGAACTCAAGCTGCTGCTGGACAAGGCCCTGGCTACCGAAAGGATGGAGCGCACGCTGTCGTTCTATCAGGAGCGCGAGGCGCAAAAGTCCGGGGTGCAGGCGCTGATCGGCGAATCGGCGCCGATGGTCTACCTCAAAGGCACCATCGCCCAGTTGCTCGACGCCGAACGCCGGATGGCCAACACCGACCTGCCGCCGGTGCTGGTGGAAGGTGAGACGGGCACTGGCAAGGAACTGGTGGCCCGTGCCCTGCATTTCGACGGCCCACGCGCCAAAGGGCCATTCATTGAATTCAACTGCGCCTCGATTCCCTCCAACCTGGTGGAGTCGGAGCTGTTCGGTCACGAGAAAGGTGCCTTTACCGACGCCAAGGATCGTCGTGTCGGGCTGGTGGAAGCGGCCGACGGCGGCACGCTGTTTCTCGATGAAGTGGGGGAAATGGACCTGCTGTTGCAAGCCAAGCTGCTCAAGCTGCTGGAAGACCGGAGCATCCGCCGGGTCGGTTCGGTCAAGGAGCGTAAAGTCGATCTGCGGGTGATCAGCGCCACCAATTGCAACCTCGAACAAATGGTCCAGCAGGGCAAGTTCCGCCGCGACCTGTTTTTCCGCCTGCGCATCATCTCGATCAAGGTGCCGCGCTTGTATGCCCGTGGTGAAGACATCCTGTTGCTGGCCCGGCACTTTCTGGGGACCCATGGCAAACGCTATGGCAAACCGCATTTGCGTTTCAGCGATCAGGCCGAAGAGTTGCTGCTCAACTACAGCTGGCCGGGTAACGTGCGCGAGTTGCGCAACATGCTGGAGCAGACCGTGCTGCTGGCGCAAAGCGACATCGTCGCCGCCCATCAGCTGAATGTCTGCATGAGCCTGGTGGATGAACCACCGCCGTATCAACACGAGCTGCCACCCAGCGAATCACGCGTGGCTTACAACGGCACCGAGTCGATGAACCTGCCGGAAGTCGAACGCGACATGGTGCGCAAGATGCTCGACAAGACCGACTGGAACGTTACCAAGTCCGCACGGCTGCTGGGCTTGAGCCGCGACATGCTGCGCTATCGGATCGAAAAACTCGGCCTTGCGCGCCCGGACAAACGGCAGTGGTAGTGGGGCAGTTGCGAGCCGCAAGCTTCAAGCTGCAAGGTAAGAGCAGTTACAAAGCAGGGCCTGGAGTGCTCAGGCAGGCCAGCATGCACCTCGGGTCGATGACTTCCTGGTTCACGTAGACGCCGCGCTCCGAATCGTAGGTGCGGATGAACACGCGAACAGTGGCATCGGCCACCGTGGGCAACCGTGAGTCGGAAAACACGTGCTCGCTGGAAACCGGGATGAACGTCTGGGGCGATGTCGGGATATATGACCCCGGCGGTACGGTGCTCAGCGAAGGAGGGGCGGGGTGGGCGAAGGGTTGATCGGCCCCGTAATAGTTGAACTCACTGCTCGACTGCTCGGTTTGCATCGGGCTGTCATCCGCCCGTGCACAGGTGGCGGCGGTCAGGCAAAGGGCAAGCAACAGCATCTGTTCGGTCTTGTTCATGGCAGCACCTGTGACATCGGTTTTCGCGCATATCCCCAAGGTCATTAACTATAGCGCCCCCTGTAGGAGCGAGCCTGCTCGCGATGGGCTAGAGAGCCCCGCGGGGTGTCAGGCTCCCCGTGTTATCGTTAACGATCATCGCGAGCAAGCTCGCTCCTACAACCGTCAATCAAAGACCCGATTCTGGAATGTGCAATGGAAATGCCGACAAAAGAACAAGCCATCGCCAGCAACCGCGATGCCTGGAACGACTCCGCCCGCCACCACAAGGACAGCCCTGACTGGCAGGTGCTCTTGAGCGCCGTGGCCCGCGCGGATTTTACCTGCCTGGATGACACCCTGACCGCTGTATTGACCGAGGTCGGTGTCGATGGCAAGGATGTGGTGCAACTGGGCTGCAACAATGGCCGCGAAAGCCTGTCGCTGTTTGCCCTGGGCGCCCGGCAGGTGGTCGGTGTCGACCAGTCCGCGGCGTTTCTCGACCAGGCGCGGGAACTGGCGTCACGCTCGGCCCATCAGCCTGCATTCATCGAGGCCGATATTCACCGTTTGCCGCTTGAGTTACAGAGCCGTTTCGACCTGGCGTTGATCACCATCGGCGTATTGAACTGGATGCCGGACATCGGCGAATTTTTCCGCCATGTGGCACAGACACTGAAGCCGGGTGGGGCGCTGGTGGTGTACGAGACCCATCCGTTCCTGGAAATGTTTGACCCGGAAGGTGCCGATCCCTTCGCCCTGGCCAGTTCGTATTTTCGCAGCGAGCCGTTCGTGCAGACCGAGCCGATCGTCTACGAGGGCAAAGTCGAACAACAGGCCGCGCCGTCGTACTGGTTCGTCCACACCCTGGGTGCCATCTTCCACGGCGCCCTCGCGGGGGGTCTGAACATCCGCCATTTCAAGGAATACCCGCATTCCAATCGTGAGGAACTGTACGACCGTTACCAACAGCGGGAGGCGCAGTTGCCGATGTGTTTTACATTGGTGGTGCAGAAGGGCTGAGGAATGTATTGCGTCGACTGACGCCTTCGCGAGCAGGCTCGCTCCCACATGTTGATCGGTGTCGAACACAAGTGCTGTGCACGACGAAGATCCACTGTGGGAGCAAACCTGCTCGCGAAAGCGGTGTTGCATTGAGCATTGATGATGGCTGGGCCAACGCTTTCGCGAGCAGGCTCGCTCCCACATGTTGATCGGTGTCGAACACAAGTGCTGTGCACGACGAAGATCCACTGTGGGAGCGAGCCTGCTCGCGAAGAAGACCACGCGGTCTCTCGGATAGAACCTTGACTCAAGCCTGCGCCGCCGCTGTCACCACCGGCCGTCCCGGTTTGCGCAACGGTTCCAGGCGTGAGCCGGTGTAGCGGGTTTCGCGGAAGAAGCGCCAGCGGCCGAACAGGCCGTAGACGTGGGTGACGCGTCCCTGTTCCTGATAGCCCATGCGGATGTGCAGCTTCAGGGCCGGGATGTTGTGGGTTTCGCAGACGTCCACCACCTTGTTGCAGCCCTGGGCCGCCATCGCCTCCCACAGCGCGACCTGCACGTCCACCGACAGGCTGCTGCCGAAGTAGGCGCGGATCATTTCGCCACCGAACTCGAAGAATTCACCGGGTTTTACCGGGAACCAGCAGCCGTAGTAATGGCGGTCGTGGTAGTCGCGAGTGCTGCCCCAGATGAAGCCGATCGCATCACCGTTTTCATCGACATACATGTGCCCGGTGTGACCTTCGGCAGCCAGTTCGGCCATGGTTTGCACACGGTCACCGAAGTGTTTGGCAAACGCCGTGGCGTTTTCCGGGGTGATGATGACCTGGCGCACGCCGGAGTAGGGACGCAGCTTGTGCGGTGGTACCGGGCTGACCAGGTCACGCTCCATCCACAACAACTCCCAGTGGAAGAACACATAGCGTTTCCACAGCGTGCCGAACGTGCGGCTCAGGCCTTTTTGTTTGATTCGTTCGCGGAGTTTGTCGATCAGGCTCATGAAGCCCTCCTTGGCCGGGATTGGCCATGCTTTGGGTGAAGGTACTGTTGGGTATAGATCACACTGGACGTGGCAAGGAGGCGCCTTTACCAGCAATTTGTTTCAATATGTGTTTCAGTATTGACACAACTTTTCCGGCGTCAAAAAGCCGCGCTCCGGGCTTTCCAGAGGGGCTTTTTTCGGGGTGAATCGGTGCCTGGAGGGTTAGTCCATCACCGTCTCTGCGCGACTGCCGAAGGTGCGACCTGCAGCGCCGTAGGCGACCCTCGGCACACCCGGCAAGCGCTGCTCCAGCAGCGCGCTCAACGACTCGCCTTGATCCAGATAGGCATCGCCGAAATCGGCGCCGAGCTGGTTGGGATGGGCGACGATCTCCAGCAGGCCGTCACTGGGTGGCGCTGCATTGCGCAAATCCACCGGGGTGCAGACGTAGTCGGCGGTGGCCCCGGCCAGGCTGTTCAGACGATGGTTGAGCAATTCCTTGAAGATGCGCTTGGGCAGGCTCAGGTTTTGCCCCAGATTGCGCGCCAGCCTCACGGGAACGCCCTGGCGGGCGGCGAAGCGCGCGACGATCTCGCCGATGGGCCAGATGTTATGTACGTGTTGATGGGAGTCCAGATGGCTGGGGCGCACGCCGTTATCCACACAGCGTTGCCATTGGGCTTCGAGTTCTTCCTCCACCGCCAGCCGATCCTGGCGACCCAGCCAGAGGCGGGTGCGGGACAGGTTGAGGTCGAACACGCCGGCACTGTCGCAGAAGGTGCGGCGCGTCAGAATGCGCCTGCTTACCGGGTGGCCGTAGGTGAGGTTGAAGTGCAGGCCGATGCGTCCTTCCAATAACGGATGCTGGGCCAGGGCACAGGCCGCTTCAAAGGCCGGCATGTTGGCCATGGCGGTGGCGGAACTGATGATCCCGGCCTGGAATGCCCCCAGGATCACCGCGTTTTCACAGGCACTGAGGCCGAAATCGTCAGCGTTGACTATGACTTGGCGTGGCATGTTTACCCTCCAGGTGTTTGTCGGTGGCTGCAGGCGGCTTGGGCCCGGGGACAGGCGCAGGCGTTGCGGCGGGTGCAGGGGCGCTGGACGCTGTCGCGCGCCGGGCCCGCCATTGCTGCAACAAGGGTTTGATGCGGTACCAGACCCGCAGGGCAAGCCCCAGGGCCAGGCCGCTCGGGCGCCAGGAATAGAAGCTCCAGCGCCAGTGTTCCAGTTGCCCGGTCATGCGTTCATGCAGTTGATGGCTGGAGTTTTCCAGGCTGACCCGCGACGCATCGATCCAGTGCCAGTGGTCCTCCAGGCCCCAGCGAATCCATTCTTCGAGCAGCACCCGACCACTGCCCAGGTCGGCGTGTTGCGGCAGGAACGCCAGGTTGTAATCGTACAGCCGGCCCTGCTCCAGCAAGCCGAGGCGGTAGCTGATGCAACGCCCGTCCAGCTCCAGCACCACCACGCGCACCAGCCCTTGGGCGGCGAGGGCGGTGAAGGCGCGGTCCATCCATTGGCGGTGGCGCTCGTCGGAAAAAATGCCCACGCCTTCATCGCCTTTCCAGCTCACCGCTTCGACTTCGCCGATGACCTTGAGCAACGGGCCCATGGTCGTGGCGTCGGGAATGATGCGCCGCACTTGCGCGCCACAGGCGGCAATGCGTTTGCGTGCCCGGCGCAGTTTGTAGCGCGGGTCGCCGGAGACTTCCTGATGATCGGCGTCGCTGATCAGGTGCACCGGCACCCGACAACTGAGGCGGCGTTCAGCCGTGGAGCTATGGCCCATCCATTCGCTCAGGGCGCTGGCGGCACCTGGCGGTTCACAGAATTCATTGAGTTGCAGTAAAGCATGGGGCAGTCGACGACGGATCTGCGTCAACGCTTTGCCCATGTCCTCGGCGTCCAGGCTGGCGAGCAGCGCGAGGCGGTCGGCGAGGGGATATCCGAGGTGATGCAGGACCCGAAACGGCAGTCCGCCGAAACGTTCGACGGACGCCACCAGGGGCAGGCACAAGACCAGTTGTTGCCCCTGCCAGCCGAGCAGAACGTGCAAGCGTTCGCCGACTCTCAGGGCGTGTTCCGATGCAGACATCCAGGCCAGCGTGTTGAACGGCGTGTGGTCCATCACTTGCAGGCGCAGCACCTCATAGGCTGCTGCGGGAAAATCTGCGGCGCACAGCGACGTCCGCCATTCAAATCGCACTGTCATGGGTTCAGGCTACCTCAGCTTTCACGGTGGGTCGTTCCGGTTTACGCAAGGCATCCAGGCGCGAGCCGGTGTAGCGGGTTTCGCGATAAAAACGCCAGCGGCCAAACAGTTCATACACGTTCATGATTCGCCCCTGTTCCTTGTATCCCGTGCGTATATGCAGTTTCAGGGCCGGGACGTTGTGCCACTCGCACACATCCACCACCTTGTTGCAGCCCTGTGCGTGCATGGCTTTCCACAGTTCCGTTTGCAGGTCCATCGACAGCTTAGTGCCCCAATAGCCCCGGCTCAGTTCACCGCCGAACTCGAAAAACTCGCCGTCCTTCACCGGGAACCAGCAACCGTAGTAGTGACGGTCGTGGTAGTCGCGCGAGGCGCCCCAGATGAACGCTACCGCATCACCGTTTTCGTCCAGGTGCATTTGGCCGGTGTGACCCTCTTTGGCGAGTTCGGTCATGGTCGCCACGCGGTCGCCGAAGTGGCGGGTAAACGCCGCGGTGTTGTGCGGTGTAATGGCGACGACCTGCAACGGCGGGTAAGGCTTGAGTCTGTGCGGTGGCACCGGGCTGACCAGGTCGCGCTCCATCCATATCAGTTCTTCGTGAGAGAACACGAAGTGCTTCCATATTTTTTTCAAGGTGGCCCGCAGGCCTTTTTGTCTGATGTGGTTACTGAGTCTGTGCAAGATACTCATGGTGTTGGCTCCTGACGGGTTGGCCCGAAAGTGGAGTGATCCAGCGCGCGGCTCGGTGCCTGCGCTGCCAAACAGTAGAGCGGCGGTCATGAAGCGCTCCAGGTCAGGGCGAACAGCGTTTGCCCTGGCAGCTCGAAGCTCACGAGACCGTCGTTGCATTTCACAGGTGCGTCGCGGCTGCGGTTGTCCGCGCCGAAATAACGCAGGGATCCATTGGTCAGCGGGCAGCGTGCCCCTTTCAGTTCTACACGCTGCAAGCGCGAACCCTTGTTGACCCCCAGCAAACTGCGTTTGTCCTCCTCGGCCATGGCCAGCACGTCGACTTCAAAGGCGGTGTTTTCCAGGGTCATCACGCTGTGCAGCCAATGCTGCTGGATGAATTGCTGGGCCAGGCCAATGGGTTTGAGTTCGAAGCTGTCGTCGCCGTGGACGCGGATCATGCCCTTGGGGTACTCGGGCTCGTCGGCAGCCTGGAACCAGTTGAGCATCTCCAGCAAACCGTCCTGGGACGAATTGATGACCACCGACGCCCACCACAACGAGGCGAAGTGGGTTTCCTGATCGTACGGGCTGAGGCTGGAACCGCTGGACATGTTGGTCTGGTCCAGCAGCAAGGCCTTGCGTGGCCGGCCGTTGGCGTCCAGCCCCACGAGGTCGGCGGCGCGGCGCACGCTGTCGCGATAGACCCGGGTCGCCAGCAGGTCGCGGACCATCCATTCGTGCCAGGCCAGTGCATCGACCTTGTCGCCGGATTCGGCCAGCAAGCGCCTGGACCAGTCGATGCCGCGCTTGTCGGCGGCGTTGTTGGCGAAGGGGCCATTGACCAGCCGCGAACTGGCGGGCATGGCGATGCGCACGCCGGCCTTGGCGTTGTCAGGGTTACTGCGCACCTGACGGGCCATGCTGTTGAAAATGCTTTGGTAGCTGGCGTAGTCCGGATAATTGAGGTTCGGCTCGTCGGCAAACCCGATGTAATGAGTGCCTTTGCCGCCCAGGGCGCGGGTCGCGGCGAGCCAGGCGTCGAGGCCGGCGTTGCTGGTGGTGTCGGCGCGCAGATCGGCCTGGCGTTGGCTACCGGCCAACAGGGTGAGGTCCTGCTTGATGCCGAAGCGGTCCTGGTACAACTGGCGGAAAAGGTCTTCGTAGTGCGGTTGCTTCGCGGTGATGTCGACGAAACTGTAATAGAGGGCGGCCTGTGGCTTGAGCGCATCGAGCACGGCATAGCTGGAGGGCGGCGGCATCACGTAGGGCAGGGCGATGCCCAGGTTCGGTGTATTGCCGAGGACTTTGTCGTGCAGGGTCAGGCGGGTCTGGCCGTCGTCTTCGCGCAGTGGTTTGAGCTGCTGTGGATTCTGCGCAAACAGGTTGGCTGTGCCGTCGAGCCAGAACGCCACTTTGCCACTGCCTTGCAGGCGCAGGCGCCAGACCTGATCGGCGTTGGCCACTGGCAAGGCCACCTGATCGAACTGCCAATACGCGCGGTACGGCTTGAGCGCCAGTGACAACTGTTTGCCGTCGCCGACACGCTGGGCCTGCAGGGCACCGACACCGCCGTGGAACTTGCCGGCCAGCACCGCGTGCTCACCTGCCGCGACCTTGAAATACAGCTCGTCGCCGTCGCGGGTTTCCGCACTGAAATGCACTTTGGCCGGGGCGAACAACGCCACCGTGCGCTCATCGTGCTCGACCTTGTAGCGACGGAAACTGTAGCCGGGAATCTCCAGCCGATAACTGGCGGCGCCCGGTTCCAACGGCCAACGCTGGCTGCCGCTGGATTCGCTGGCGGCAATCGTGCGTTCGCCCGCAAGCTTGCCTTGGCCATCGAGCAGATACAGGTGTTCTTCGTTGGCATCCGCTTGCCACGCCGGCACCCAGCGCACGGTCAGGGTGTCGGGGCGATCCGCTTGCAGGTACAGGCTGCCGTCGCGGATGTCGGACCAACGCACAGGCGCGGCCCAGGCATCCAGGGACAGGCCCAGGCTCACCGCCAGCGCAAAGTATTTCATGCCGACTTCCGTTGCGCTGACTTAAGTTGCAGAGCTTGCAGCATCGGTACCACGTCGCGGGGCAGGATGATCAGGGTTTGCCAGACCGGCACCTGGCTCAAGCGGCAATACAACACCAGTAACGCAATGGTCACCGCCAGGTAGGCGATGGACGAAGCCGCCGCCGCGCCGACAATGCCGTAGCTGGGGATCAGCAACAGGTTCAGCGCCAGGTTGAGTAGGGCGCCAAGGCCCATCAGCAGGGAAATCGAACCGGGCCGGTTCTTGCCCAGCAGATCCAGGCGCAGGATGCTCGCATAGCACAGCCCCAGCAGCCCCGGCAGCAGCGCCAGCAAGGCTGGATAGGCCGGCTGATAGGCGACCCCGAACAAGGTGACGATCAACCATTCGCCGATCACCGCCATGGTCAGGCAGGCACCGAGCATCACCGTGGCCGTCAGGCGCAGGGCCAGCGGCGTGACTTTTTCGATGCCTGCTTCCTGTTGCAACAGGCGCTTCATCAAGGGCGTGGTCACCGCTTCCGGGACGATCAGCAACAATTCGGCGGCGGCGCTGGCCATGGCGTAATGACCCAGCGCGGTGCTGCCGAGCAGGGCGCCGATGAACAGGTAGTCGGAGCGCAGGATCACTTGCTGGAACAGCAGGTCGGGATGGCTGCGGGCGCTGTAGCGCAGCAGTTCGTTCTGGCTGCTGCGGTCCCATTGCAGGGTCAGCGGTTGATTGCGCTTGAGCCACAGCCAGCCGACCAGCACCACCAGGCTGATACCCGCCAGCCAACTGATCAGCGCGGCTTCGAGGGCGGCGCTTTTCCACATCCAGAACAACGCGAGAAACAACAGCAGCGGCACCAGCGACTCGATCAGGCGCAAGACATTGAACGCCACCACGCCGCCCGAGGCGTTGTGCAACGTCAGCAGCCCGCTCTTGAGCACGGTCAGCGGCACCGCCAGCAACAACAGCCAGGCCAGCAGCCCGAGTTGCGTGGTGATGTCCAGTTCGCTGCCGAACTCACGGGTCAGCGCCACCACCAGCAAGGTCAGCAAACCGGCCAGCAGACAACCGAATACCAGCACCTGACTCAGCAACAGCCCCATGGGCCGTTGCTTGGCCGCCTGATAACCCACCGCTGAATTCAGCCCGCCACTGGTGGCGGCGCTGATCAGGTCGGGCAGGGTGCTGAGCAGGGCGAACAGGCCGCGTTCGCTCGGCCCGAGAATCCGCGCCAGCAACACGTTGCGCAGCAGGCGCAGGGCGATCATCGCCAGTTTGGTGCCCATGCTCAGGGCCAGGTGTTTGAGGTAGCTGCTGCGGCTCATGGGCGGCCCCCGCGGTAAATGCGCCAGGACAGCAGTTCAGGATTGCGCGCGGTGCGCTGGCTGACCCCGAACCGTGGCAAGGCCAGCGGATCGCAGTTGCCGCGATAAATCCCGGTGCCGGTGCCCAGGGCAAACGGGAAGTGATGCTCGGCCACGTGTTGCCGCACCCGCTCATCGTTGTCGCCATTGGGGTAGCAGTACACCGGCAGGGGCCGGTTGCAGCTGTTCAACAGTGCCTGGCGACTGCGGCTCAGTTCTTCATCCAGCCGTTGATCGTCGAGGCCGGTGAGGATCGCATGGCTGGCACCGTGGGGACCGAAGCGCACCAGTCCGGAGGCTTCCAGCGAGCGCACCTGATGCCAGTCCAGTGCTTGTGGCAGCGATTCCTGCGGGCACTCGTCGGTCAGGCGATTGAGGTCGACGGGGGACAAGGTTTTCAGGTTTTGCAAAAAGTGCAGGAGCGCCAGGCTGCGCCGCTGTACATCCGGGTCATCGCACAGCACCGGCAACGGCCGACCCATTTGCTGCAGGCATTCGATCAAATGCAGGCGGGCCTTTTCACCGTGGCTGTTCCACAGGGTTTCGCCGATGCTTTCCCACCAGAAGCGCTGGCGGCTGCCGATGAAGTCGGTGGAGAGAAAGATGCTTGCCGGCACCTGGTATTTTTGCAGCAGCGGGAACGCATGCACCGCGTTATCGCGCCAGCCGTCGTCGAAGGTCAGCGTCACTTTCGGCCGCTCCGAGCGCAGGCTGCCCGGTTGCAGAATCTCCATCAGCGGCACGCAGTCGAAATGCTTTTTCAGCCAGACCAGCAGATGCTCGAAGGCCTTGGGGCCGACGCACAGTTCATTGCGATGGGGCAGGTCGGCGGCGCGGTCATTGGGCAGCACCCGGTGCAGCATCAGGATTACCCCGGCGCCATGCAGTTGCTGACGCCCGACCGAGGAATTGAGGTAGAGCCAGCCGCTGGTGCGTTTTAATAATTGTTTGATCGCCATGGCACGTTCCTCTCATCGATTTTGCTCGGGGTTCCATTGCGCATAACGCTGACCGCGCAGGAACTGCCACAGACCGATGCTCATCCCGGCGAGGGTCACCAGAAGGAATGCGGCGAGGCGAAAGGGTTTGGGCAAGCGGTGTTGCGAATCCAGCAGACCGGCAATGGCCACCGTGTAACCGAGCAACTGGGCGACCAGGCTCAGGCGATAAAAACCGTGGTCGTCCCACAGCCAGAAATTGCTCAGCAGCAGCGGCAGCAACAGGATCGGCGCCAGACGCCGGATCAACTTGTGGCTGATCAACGCGATGGCATACAGACCATGTTTCAGCGGATTGAGCAGTTCGCGGCGCTGGGCCAGGCTTTGCAATCCGCCGACGGTCACACGCTGGCGGCGACGGAATTGCTTGTCGGCTTCATCCACGCCGGTGTCGATCACCCGGGCTTGCGGCACGTAAATGATCCGCTTGAACGCCACCGGCGCACAGGTGCTGATAAAGAAGTCATCGTTGACCTCCGCCGGCACTTCCTGGAACAACTCGCGGCGCAGGGCGAGCAGGGCGCCATCGGCGGACACCATGCAACCGGTGCGGTTTTCCACCTTGCGCAGCCAGCCTTCGTAATGCCGATACAGGCTGTCGCCGATGCTCAGGCCTTTGCCGGTGACGGGGATCAGCATGTGCCCGGCGCAGGCGCCCACCTTGGGATCGGCCAGCGGGGCGAGCAGGTGGCCGAGGGTGTCGGTGGACCATTGGTTGTCGGCATCGGTGAACACCAGAATGTCGCCGGTGCTGAGAGCCGCGCCGGCATTCAGGGTCGCCGCCTTGCCCTGGCGTGGCAGGTCGAGCACGGTGATGCGCGTGTCGATGACCTTTTGCGCGCAGGCCACGGTGTCGTCGGTCGAGCCGTCGCTGGCCAGGATGATCTGCAGCGAGCGCGCCTGATAATCCTGGGCCAGCACGGTGCGCAATTTCTCTTCGATGTGCCGGGCTTCGTTGTGTGCGGCAATCACGATGCTCACGTCCATCGGCGCTGCCGGCCCATGACGCCGTGCCGGGAAAAACGGCGCCAGCAGGGTCAGCAGCAGCGGGTAGCCGAGGTAGGCGTAGACCGGTAACAACAGGCACGACCAGAAAATGAATTCAGCCACGGGCAGGCCTCCTGGCATTCCATTGACACAGACTGAGAAGGAACGCGGCGCCGGCCAGGTGCAGGCGCACCCAATGCAGGCCCCACAGTTGCAGAATCAAACCGAAATCGCGGTGTTTCAGGCTCTGGCGCAGGCTCAACACCAGCGCCGGCAGGCTGGTCAGCAACAACAGCATCAACGCCAGCGGCCACTGGCCGTGGGCGAGGGCGAACATCGCGGCGATGTCCAGCACCCAGGCGGCTATCGACAGCATCGGGAAACGCAACAAGCGCAGGGTCATGCCATGGCTGCGCAGCAGCTGCAGATGACTGCCCTGGCGCCAGAACTCCTTGCCCATCCATTCGCGCCAACTGCCCTCGTATCCCCAGTGCAGGGCGACGCTTTGATTGACCGACAGCAGACGTGCGCCGGCGTCGGCCAGGCGCATGGTGAAATCCTTGTCCTCGCCGGTGCGCAGGTTTTCATTGAAGCCACCGACTTTGTCGAACCAGTGACGGTGCATCAGCAGGTTGGCGCTGGGCAGCCAGCGCACGGACTGCACCGTTTCGGCACTGGGGCGCAACATGCGGCGTTGCCAGGCGTTGGCGTACCACGGGGCCTCGGCCGGGGTGTGCAGGTCCAGCCCCAGAATGTCGACCTCAACCGCGGTCTGGATTTTCAGCAAAAGCGTGATCCAGTCTTCGGGCATCTCGATGTCGGCATCGATGAACGCCAGCCATTCCCCGGTGGCGACGGCCGCTCCGCGATTGCGCAGGGCACCGATCAACAGGCCGGGCATGTCCAGCACCTGTGCACCGAACTGCCGGGCAATCTGCGGGCCTTGATCGTTGGAGCCGTTGTCGACCACGATCAACTCGCATTCGATGCCGGCGGAATCGGCGGCATGCTGCGCTGCGATCAGGGTCCGGGTGATGTGCCGTGCTTCGTTGTACATCGGGATGACGATACTGATGCGACTCATGCCTTGGCCTCCAGCGTTGGACTTTCTTCGGCTTTCAGACGCAGCACGCTGGTCATGGCGAGCATGATCCACACGTACTTTTGATTGGGTGCGCTGAGGAACATCAGGAACAGCGTCAGCGACAGATAACTCATGCCCAGGTGGGTCAACAGGTCGGCCTGTTGCCAATTGCGCCGCTGCATCCAGGCCTGCCGGGCGCGCGTCAGGTTGTACAACCCCAGGGCCAGCATGCCGACGAACAACAGCCCGGCCGGAACCCCCAGTTCACTGAAGATTTCCAGGTAGGTGTTGTGGGCGCGGCGGTACAGGTCGCCGATTTTGCGGTTGGCGGAAAACGCCTTGGCGTAACCGGTGGTGGCGTAGTGCAGCGGGAACGTACCGGGGCCGGTACCCAGCAGCGGGTTTTCGCGGATCATCCCACTGCCGACCACGATGTACGAGGCGCGGCGACCGAGGGATTCGTCCTGGGCCTTGGCACCCGAACTCAAGATGCTCAGGGACTGGATGCGCGCCACATATCCGGGGGGCATCGCAGCAATCGCCAGTGGAATCACGATGGCTATGCCGAGCATGGCGAAGCCCAGATGACGCGGGCGAATGCGCCGTAGGTGCGCGCGGTAATGCCAGACGCCGATCATCAGGCTCAGGAACAATACCACCAGTCCCGAACGCGATTCGGTCTTGGTCATGCCGCCCAGCAGCAGGATGAAGCAACCCAGCCAGAACACGCGATGCAGCCAGTTCGGCCCGCGGATCACCAGCAGCAGCGCCAGCGGCACGGCAAAGGCGATCAGCATGGCAAAGGCGTTTGGGTCCTCCAGCAGGCCGGCGGCGCGACCCTGGTCCTGATACTTGCTGGAGAACATCGCCAGCGCGCAGGTCAGGGTGACGCTCAGCGTCACCAGCCGGGCGAACATGTCCAGGTTCATTTCACGGCCGATGAGCAGGGTGAGCACAAACAGGATCAGGCCGACGCTCAGTTCCCGCAGGTGCCCCATGGACATCGCCATGTTGTCGGTCGTGAGCGTGCTGAGCAGGTACAGCGCCATGAATCCGACCAGGAAGCGCCAAATGTTGCTGCGCAGGCGTTCGGACGGAATCTGGTGCATGGCCAGTTGCAACATCAGGATCAGCGCCAGTGACGCGCCGATCAGTTTGGTGCCGGACAGCGCGTTGTCCTTAAAGAAGCCTTCGAGGGGTATCAGTGCCGCGATACCCAACAGGCCCCAGGCCGGTTTGCGGTACAGCACCGCGATACCGACCACGCCCAACACCGCTCCCGGTGCCAGAAACGGATAAGGAGTGGCCAGCAAAACGAGGCTGACCAAGCCGAGCAGACTGACGATCGAGAGCGGAAAAATCACGCGCGTGCCTCCCGTGCGGTACGGATATAAAGCTGCGACCAGTGTTCGGCCAGGGCCTTGAGGTCGTAGCGATCCAGTTGCGTACGTCTTGCGTTGTCGATCAGCTCGCGCGCCAGCTCCGGGTCACGCAGCAGGGTGCCGATCTGGCGGGCGAGGGCGGCACTGTCGGCGGGGGGCGCCAGCATGCCGTTGTGCCGGTCTTCCAGCACATCGGGAATACCACCGACGCCGAACGCCACCACCGGTACCCCGGCCTGCATGGCTTCAAGCAGAATCATTGGCGTACCTTCGGTGCGCGAGCTGATCACCAACGCGTCGAGTTGCCGCCACCACGGGCGCATGTCGGTCTGATAACCCGGCAGCGAGATGCGCTCCTGCAGCCCTGCTTCATTGATTCGCGCCAACAGATTGTCCCGTTCCGGACCGTCGCCGAGCATCACGGCGTCCAGTTGCGGGTACTGCTGACACAGCGGAATCAATGCATCGAGAAACAGGTCCGGACCCTTTTCACTGCTCAAGCGCCCGACGTAACCGGCCAGCCAGCGTTGCCGTTGCGCAGTGTGCGGTTGCAGATCTTGGGTGGCGGGCAGGCCGTTGGGGATCACTTGCAGTTTCTCCGCCCGCACGCTGGCCTGACGGCACAGCGTGGCGATGCTCTCGGCGACGCACACCACCCGGTTCACCGAACCGGTGCGGCACAGCTGCAGGCTTAGCCAGGTGTAGAACTTCTGCTTGCGGCTGCGCGGGGTGAAACCGTGCTGAGTGATCACCAGCGGCAGGCGCAACAGGGTTGCGCCGACCCAGCCGAACAACAGCCCTTTGAAATTGTGCGTGTTGATCAACGGCCGCTCGGCCCGCCGCTGGCGCAAGTGCGCCAGCAACGCCCCCAGCCCGGTGCAGCCGCGACAGTCCACCCCGGCTTCGCGAAACCGCGCGAGCAGCTCGTAAGGTGCATCGAGAAACAGCACCTGATGCTGCCCCGGCGTCGCCAGGCAGTGGTCGAGCAACATCCGCTCGGCCCCGTAGAACCCGCCGCTGCTGAGCAAATGAATGATCGGCAGCGACCGGCTGTTAGGGGAGGGTAGTGGCGCGTTCAATTGCGCACCCAATGCACGAAGCGGGGTACGCCCCAATTCCTGTGCGGGTTGTTCGGCTCCACGTTCTGATCGTTGATCACCAACAGCACTGGCAAGCCCAGTTCATGGGTGATTTGCGCAGGATGCTTGAAGCGGTGATCGAAGAACTCACGCACGTAGACCAGGGCAATCGCCAGCAACAGACCGGTAAACAGTCCGAACGGAATGATCAGCAGCGGTTTTGGAAAGGCCGCTTCGGTCGGTTCGAACGGCGGGCTCAGGACCCGGGCGTTGGACAGGTCGTTGTCCAGCGAACGGGAAGTGCTGCTTTCGGCAAAACGCTGGGCGTAGGTAGAGAACGCCGCGTGCAGCGCGTCGATCTCGGTGTCCATCTGCCGCAGCTTGCTCTGGGTTTCCTGCAACTGGCGGATGCGGTTCTTGAACTCGGCGATGCGCGCGGTCTTCTGGTCGATCACCGAGCTGACAATCGCCAGGTCATTGGTGCGTTCCTGAATCCGGTTGCTCACCACCTTGAGGAACTGCTGGCGGGTGCGGGCGATTTGCTCGCGGGTCAGCAGCATCGGTTCACTGCTTGGCTGGAAGATCGCCAGGTCATTCATGTAGCGGCTGACCTGAGTGGTCAGCGCCTCACCCATCTGCTTGATCTCGCGATCTTCGAAGGCGACGTTGTCCACGGTGGTGGTGAAGGTGTAGGGGAAGGTGTAGTCGTTGAGCTTGGATTCCTTGGCGGCGGCCAGGCTGGTTTTCAGGTAGTCGAGCCAGCGTTGGCTTTGCAGCAGGCGATCGCGGTACAGGTTGAGCGCTTGCTCCTCGGTGTTGATGGCGTTGAGGCGGAAGGTGATCTCTTCCTTCGGATCGGACGAGCCGACCGCTCCCAGCAACGTCTGCCGGTTGCTTTCCAGGCCATCGAGGCGCACCTGATATTGCATCTTCTTGGTTTCGTAGAAGCTCTGCGGCAGGTCGATCGATTGCAGTGCCTGACGGCTCACCAGGTAGTTCTGCAGCAGCGCCGCAACAAACTTGGTGCCCTGGGCCGGATCAGGGAAGCTGTAGATGATCGAGATCACGTTGGAGCCCGGCAGGGTTTCGATCTTCAGGCTGTCGATGGCTTCCTGGGTCAGGCCGTCGAGCACAGTGTCGCGCACCGGGTCGGTCTCCAGGCCCAACGCGGCTTTCATCGGGTTGATCACGCGTTCGCGCAACGGTGTGGTCACCCAGGTTTTGAACGGCTGGGTCACCAGTTTGTTGAACACTCCGGGCGGCTGGGTGTACTCACCCTTGTCCCGCAACTCGCTGATGGTCTGCCGGATCAACGCCGGCGAGCGCAGGATATTGCTCTCGGTTTCCATGTCGGCCAGCGATGGCGGAATGAATTGAGCGTTTTCCTGATTCAGCGACGTGGTGGCGTCACCCTGTGAGAGTTTTTTCGACTGCACGATCACCTGGGCGGTGATATCGAAGCTCTGTTTGAGCACCAATGGCAAGACCAGGGCGATCACTGCAAAGACCAGGAATACGCGCTTCACCAATTGCTTGTTGGCGAAGAAGATCCTGAAGAACTCGTGCAGGTAGTTTTCCTTTGGATTCATGTCAGGTCACCTGAGAGTTAGTTGTTGTCGCTGTCTTTGTTGTCGACGCGGTAGCCGAAGCTGAAGCCGACACCCTGGAACAGCACGACATCTGCCAGTTGCCGCGCGAGCTCACCGGCGCTGGCCAGTTTGGTCTTGGGCACGTAGAGCATGTCGTTCGGTTGCAGGTAGGCGATCTGCGAGGCATCGCCGGACAGGGCTTGTTCCACGTCGTAGCGGTGGGCCACAACCTGGTTACCGTTGCGGCGCATGATCATCACCGAATCCAGGCGCGCCTTGACGTTGGAACCACGGGCCAGGGTCAGGGCTTCGAGCACCGAGACCGGGCGGCGGATCGGGTAGGAGCCTGGTTGGCCGACTTCGCCCAGGACGTAGATCTCGTTGCCCGAAGTGGACTTGAGCAGCACGTCGACGGTCATCCGTCCCGGCAGTTGCGCGTAGCGTTGGTTGAGGAAGGTTTCCAGTTGATTGACGGTCATGCCTTGCAGCGGCACGGCGCCGATTTCCGGGAAACTGGCATAGCCATCGGTGCCCACGGTGATCTCCCGGCTCATGCCGGTGCCCGGGTGGTTCAGCGCGCTCTTGAGGTTCGACTCGTTGGTCAATGGGCTGATGATCTGCACGGACAGCTGATTGCGATTGGGCTGGAACAGTTGTTTGCGGTTGTAGGCGCGCTGGATTTCCTGGCGTGCTTCTTCCGAGGTCAGTCCGGCGATTTTCACCGAGGTGTTGGCGCCCGGCAGTTCAATCGTGCCGTCCGGCAGCACCAGCTGATTGCCGTTGAGCTGGCTGGCGGCAGTGAAGTTCAGGCCGACCTGGTCACCGGATTGAATGCGGTAGGCATCCGAACCGCTGGTGCTGATGTGAAAGATCACATCCAGCACATCCTGAGGGCGCAAGGTTTGCTCGACCTTGGGCATGTCGGTGGCCTGGGCGTTGGCCGGTGCGGCCGTGAGAATGTTCACCGGCATGTTCTGGGGTTCGGAAGTGCTGGTGCAACCTGCAAGCGGCAGCAACAGCAGGACAAGCATCTTGGCGTTCATTGGCGTCATCCTTTTTGCGGTTGCTTACAGGTTTTTGTACAGCCACTTGGGCATGTAGTACTTGCGCCGGTTGAACACGCTGCCGACCATTTTTGCCCCGGCCTGGGTCAGGCGCTGCACCGCGGCCTGTGCCACTTCCCAGCGGGTGTCTTCGGAGCGTACGACCATGATCACGCCATCTACCTGTGTGCTGATGACCAGCGTGTCGGCGGCCGAATACACGGCGTCGCCGTCAATCACCACGAAGCGATAGCGGCTGCCGAGCTCGTCGAGCAACGCCCCCAGACGATCCGGTGTCAGGTGCTCGTTACCCCGGGCATACCGGCCGTTGGGCAGGATATGAAAGGGCAGGCTCGACACGTCCACCACGCAGTCCTGCAACAGCGGCGGGCTCTGGTGGTTGAACAGCAGGTCGCGGAAACCGCGTTCCTTGGTCAACCCCAGCTGTTGCGTGAGGTTGGTCGAGGATTGGCTGGCGTCCACCAGCAGGACCTGGCCGCTGCTCATTTGCGCCAGTTGACTGGCCAGCACCAGGGCGCTGGTGCTCGTGCCCGCGCCGGGGTTGGCGGCGGTCAGGAACAGGATGCGCAGATCCTGATCGAGCACGGTCGAGGTCAGGTTGGACTCACTGGGGTTGGCGATGCTGAGACTCTTGGTAGTTGAACCGTCCATTAGCTTGCTCCATGGCCGCTGAATACTTTGAAGGGGGTTTTCAACAGGATCTTCAGATCAAGCAGCAGGCTCTGCTCGGCGATATAGCTGAGGTCCAACTCAACGCGCTGGTCGAAGTCGATGTTGCTGCGCCCGGAGATCTGCCAGAGTCCGGTCATGCCGGGGTAGATGCTCAGTCGCGCAAGGTGATTGTCTTTGTAGCGATAGGCGTTGAACGAGGTCGGCCGGGGACCGACCAGACGCATGTCGCCGGCCACTACATTGAACAGGTTCGGCAGCTCATCGAGGCTGGTACGGCGCAGGAAGCCGCCGATGCCAGTGATGCGCGGATCCTTGTCGATCTTGAAGTCGATGGCGTCGGCACCGTGTTTGTTCAGGTGACGCAGCGACTCCTTGAGTTCCTCGGCGTTGGCCACCATGGTGCGGAACTTGTACATGCCGAACATGCGACCGCGGTAGCCGGTGCGTTTCTGCACGAACATCACCGGCCCCGGACTGGTGAGCTTGACCGCCAGCGCCAGGCCCAGCAGCACCGGGGAGATCAGCACCAGGATCACCAGTGCACCGAGGCAGGCGAGTACGCGGTTGGTTCGCGACAGCGTCCACGGCCGACCACCGTCCCGGCCTGTCACCCAGCCGCGACCCTGCATGTGGATCGCTGCATCGAGGCGCATTCGGTGTTCGGGGTCCAGGCGCTTGTCACGGCGCAACAGTTGGATCGGCACACCTTTTTCATGTCCAGTCATTGAGCAGTCCTCCGCTGGAATTCAGCCGCGAGCGGCGCGTAGGGGATAGGCAGTGGGTAGTAGTCGCGGAACCAGGCAATGAAGCGTCCGAGTCCCTCATCCAGCTCGATACGAGGCTGGAAACCGGTGGCGCGGGCCAGGTCGCTGGCATCGGCGCAGGTGTTGAGTACGTCGCCGGGTTGCAGGGGCAGCAACTCGACCTGGGCTTTTTGTCCCAGGTGTTTTTCCAGCAGCGCCAGGTAGTCCTTGAGTTCCACCGGATGCTGGCCGCCGATGTTGTAGATTCGCCACGGCGCCATGCTGCTGGCCGGGTCCGGTTGCTCGCGGTCCCATTCGGCATTGACCTGTGGTGGCTGGTCGATCAGGCGGGCGATGCTCTCGATGATGTCGTCGATGTAGGTGAAGTCGCGTTGGTGCTCGCCGTAGTTGAACAACTTCAGCGGCTTGCCTTCAGTGATCGCCCGGGCGAACTGGATCGGCGACATGTCCGGCCGGCCCCAGGGGCCGTACACCGTGAAAAAGCGCAGGCCGGTGCAGGGAATGCCGAACAGGTGGCTGTAGCTGTGGGCCATCAGCTCGTTGGCTTTCTTGGTCGCGGCGTACAGCGACAGCGGGTGATCGACGCCGTCGCGCACCGAATACGGCGTGTGTTGGTTGGCGCCGTACACCGAGCTGGACGAGGCGTAGATCAGATGCTTGACCGGGTGGTTGCGGCAGCTTTCGAGGATGTTGAGGAACCCGTTCAAATTGCTGTCGAGGTAGGCGCGGGGGTTCTCCAGGGAGTAACGCACCCCGGCCTGCGCCGCGAGGTTAATCACCACCTCGGGTTGTTCACGGGTAAACAGGGTCTCGATGGCCGAGGCATCGGCCAGGTCAATGGTTGCGAGCTGGAAATGGCCGACCTGTTCCTGCACCCAACGCACGCGATCGTGCTTGAGTTGCGGGTCGTAGTAGTCGTTGAAGTTGTCCAGCCCGACCACCTGATGCCCATCGCGCAACAGCCGCAACACGCAATGGGCACCAATGAATCCGGCGGCTCCGGTCACGAGAATCTTCATGGGCGCGGCGCCTCGGGCACGACGTGGCGCAGGCCGATGCCGCTGTAGTGCAGGCCGGCCGCTGCCACATGTTCGGGGTTGTACAGATTGCGACCGTCGATGATCACCCGCGAACGCAGTTTGCTTGCCAGCAGGTCGAAGTCGACCACGCGGAAGTTCTTCCATTCGGTGCAGATCACCAGCGCGTCGGCATCTTCCAGGGTGTCGTCGCGGGTGGCGCACAGGTGCAGGTCCTTGCGGTAGCCGTAGAGGCGCCGGCATTCGGACATGGCTTCCGGGTCATAGGCCTGCACGCTGGCGCCTTCGGCCCACAGCGCATCCATCAGGTAACGGCTGGGCGCTTCGCGCATGTCATCGGTGTTGGGCTTGAAGGCCAGACCCCAGATCGCAATGGATTTGCCGGCCAGCCCTTGGGGGAACTGCGCCTTGAGTTTGCTGAACAGGATTTGGCGCTGGCTGTCATTGACGTCAGTGACACTGCGCAACAGACGCAGCGGCATGCCGTTGTGTTCGGCGGTGTGCAGCAGGGCGCGCAGGTCCTTGGGGAAGCACGAGCCGCCGAAGCCGCAGCCGGGATAGATGAAGTGGTAGCCGATGCGCGGGTCCGAGCCGATGCCTTTGCGCACCGCTTCGATGTCGGCCCCCAGCAGTTCGGTGAGATTGGCCAGTTCGTTCATGAAGCTGATGCGCGTGGCGAGCATCGCGTTGGCGGCGTACTTGGTCAGTTCGGCGCTGCGGTTGTCCATGAACATGAGCTTTTCATGGTTGCGGCAGAAGGGTGCGTACAACTCGCTCATCTGGTTGCGGGCAGTGTCGTCGCCGGTGCCGATGATGATCCGGTCCGGACGCATGCAATCGGCCAGGGCACTGCCTTCCTTGAGAAACTCCGGGTTGGACACCACCCGTACCTGCAGCGAACCCTTGTCCCGGCGCTGCAGTTCTTGCAAGGCGGTCGCCGCGACCTGGTCCGCGGTGCCGACCGGCACGGTGGACTTGATGATCAGGGTGCGATCGGCCTCCATGAAACTGGCGATCTGCCGAGCTACATTGAGCACATGGCTGAGGTCGGCGGAGCCATCTTCATCGGCGGGCGTACCGACGGCAATGAAGATCAACTCGGCATGTTCGACCGCGTCGCTGGCCTGGGTGGAGAAGAGCAACCGGCCGGCCTTGATGTTTTCTTCCAGCGTACCGGAGAGTCCCGGTTCACTAATTGGTGGAACTGCTTGTTGCAACTGTTTGATCTTGTTCGGATCGATGTCGACACATAAGACGCGATGTCCAACATCCGCCAGTGCCGCTGCTTGTATCAGGCCAACGTAGCCCGTACCAAATACGCTCACGTCCATATTGGCGTGCCTCGTAAGTCGGTGGAAAGATCAGAAATGAGACTGTCAAAAGGGGTATAGCCCAGCCTTGGAAAACCATGTCAGCAAACTGACATGTTAAAGCGCTAAGACACCCCCAGTTTTGGGGGGCCATTTGCCATCAAACGCTCGGCCCTGCTGGCTTAGCCGGTTTTTTTAGCGATCGCGAAGATTTTCAACAAAGCGATAAACGGTCGTAAGGCTTGAAATACAAGGGCTGTAGGCTGTTGAGTGTGTCAGAAATGAGACGATTATTTTTTGACGCTTTCAGCTGATTTTTTGACGTTTCTTGCGCTTTGATGGCTCGATGCTAGTGTCAAAAAATGGCCGACGACCTTCTGGCCATAGTGATGAATAACCGGCGCCAAAATAATGATTCGATACTTCAAAGAAATTCTGATTGCTGTCTATTTGCTCACCCATTACGACTATTACTTTGGTCGTATCAGTGCAATCGGATTAAGTTTCCCACTTGTGTTGTTTGTCGGCATGTTCGTCGTGTTGACAGTTGCCTTATTCATGACGGCCTACATTCGCCAGACGCTGATTCGTCATCTGTTCGCCTTGGCGATGTTTGGCTCGGCGGTGTTCTTTGATGTTTATTCGCGGGTTACCGCCGATTACCTGACTTACAGCAGTTTTGTCTCGCTGGTGTATTCCGGTGGCTTCATTGAAGAGGCGCTGTACCAGTACCGTGGGGCGATCATCAGCGGCGTGCTCGGTGGTTTGTTGCTGTTGTTCGGCATTGGCCTCAAGCCGCGCCGGCGTATGCCCGTGCCGGGGGCATTGTTGGTGGCGGCACCGCTGCTGGGCGTGCTGTTGCTCAGTGCCGTGTTGTTCGTGCGCGCCGGGGAGGGCGCGCGGGGCCTGCCTGTGATGTACACGCCGCTGGCCTACCTGAACCTGTTCGCCTATGAATCCCTGCACAACACCGTCGGCCCCCGCGAACCGGTGAGTCTGGCGCGCGTCGATCAACCGGTGGGTCACGATATTGTGCTGGTCATCGACGAGAGCATTTCCGGCAACTACCTGGACATCAATGCGCCGTTCGGTGTGCACAGCAACCTCAAGGAGCCGCGTCCGGGCGTCGACATCTTCAACTATGGCTACGCCGCCTCGATCGCCAATTGCAGCGTCGACACCAACGTCACCCTGCGCTATGGCGGCACCCGCGCCGACTACGTACGGATCAACAGCACACTGCCGTCGATCTGGCAGTACGCGAAAAAGGCCGGCCTGAGCACGGTCTACATCGATGCTCAGCGCACCGGCGGCAATCTGCAGAACCTGATGAGTGCGGCAGAGAAAAAGGACATTGATGAGTTCGTGCAGTTCGACCAGACCAGCGTGCGCGACCGTGACATGGCGACGGCGGCGAAGTTGATCGAACTGCTCAATGACGGCAAGCCGCAACTGGTGCTGGTCAACAAGGTCGGGGCGCATTTTCCGGTGCACGACAAGTACCCGGACGCGTTCATGGCTTATCGTCCGACTTTGCCCCGGGGGAAGTTCGTCGAAGTGGCGGACACGGGCGAGCGAGACGGTTTCAATGGTAAGCCGGACGATTGGGTGCTGTACCGCAACGCCTACAAGAACACGCTGTTGTGGAACGTCGGGGAGTTTTTTTCACGGGTATTTGCCCAGGCGAATTTGAACAACGCCGTGCTGATCTACACCTCGGATCATGGACAGGATCTGCATGAACGGGGCAATCCCGGATTGAACACCCATTGCGGTGGCGACCCGGTGGAAGAGGAAGGGTTGGTGCCGCTGGTGGTGATTCAGGGCAGTGGATTGAAAACCCTCGATTGGCAGGCTGCACTTGCCGGCAACAAGGACCGCTCCAGTCACTACAACATCTTCCCGACCTTGCTGCAGGTGATGGGTTACGACCTGGCAGGGGTGGAGGCGGTGTACGGCAAACCGCTGAGCGTGCCGACGGCGGATGAGTTCACGTTCAACTATCGGTTCAATGCGCGACTGGGGGCCAAGCCGGAGTGGAAGTACATCGACTTGAACAACATCGTGACGCCGTCGCAGGCGCCGGCGAGCGTGGCGGTGGGGCAGTGATATTTTAGTTGCCAGTTCCGACCCCTTCGCGAGCAAGGCTCGCTCCCACATGTGAAATGCATTCCACTGTGGGAGCGAACCTGCTCGCGAAGAACGATGACGCGGTGCTGCCGCCGTCCGCTATCCTAGGCTCACTGCTTTCAACGAGCCTCCCCCCATGCTCGAAGTCCGGGACGTCTTCAAAAGCTACGCAACGCCACAAGGCCCATTGCCGGTGCTGCAAGGCGTCAACCTGAGCCTCAAACCCGGCAGCAGCCTGGCGCTGATGGGTGAGTCGGGCAGTGGCAAGAGCACCTTGCTGCACCTGATCGCCGGGCTGGACAAGGTCGATCGCGGCAGCATCCGCAGCGGCGAACAACGGCTGGAACGGATGAACGAAGGACAACTGGCGAACTGGCGACGCACGGAAATCGGCCTGGTGTTCCAGCAGTTCAACCTGATCGGCAGCTTGCGGGTGGAGGACAACCTGGCGTTTCAGGCGCGGCTTGCCGGGCGACATGATCCGCGCTGGCAGGCGCATCTGGTGCAACGCCTGGGGTTGGGTGATCTGCTGCGGCGTTATCCCGAACAACTCTCCGGTGGCCAGCAGCAGCGGGTGGCGCTGGGCCGGGCGTTGGCCTCGCAACCGAAGCTGCTGCTGGCCGACGAGCCCACCGGCAGCCTGGATGAGGCCACCAGCGACGAGGTGCTGAAGCTGTTGCTGGAACTGCTCGATGACAGCCCCACGACCCTGTTGATGGTCACCCACAGCCCCAGCGTCGCGGCACGGCTGGCGGAAAAAGTGGTGCTGCACGGTGGTCGCCTGGCCGGTGTGGACGGGCGCTGAGGTGCGCATTTTTCGCGAAACCCTGCGCGCACTGCTCAGTCACTGGCGCCAGCATCCGGTGCAGTTTTTCAGCGTGCTGACCGGGCTGTGGCTGGCCACCAGCCTGTTGACCGGCGTGCAGGCGCTGAACACTCAGGCGCGGGACAGCTATGCCCGGGCCAGTCAACTGATCGGCGGCGAACCCCAGGCCAGCCTCAGTTCCCCCACTTCCGCGACCTTCCCGCAGCAATGGTTTGTCGACTTGCGCCGTGCCGGTTGGCCGGTGTCGCCGGTATTGCAGGGGCGGTTGACGCTCAAGGGCCATGAGGATCAGCGTCTGCAACTGATGGGCATCGAACCGGTGTCGCTGCCGGCGGGTGGCGTCGTGGCCGGGCAGGCGTTGACCATCGAGCAGGTCGTCGAGTTTTTCACGCCACCCGGCAGCACCTGGATTTCGCCGCAGACCCTTCAAGCGTTGGGGCTGAAGGAGGGCGATCGTCCTTTGGCGGTGAATGGTCAGGCGTTGCCGCCGTTGCACATTCAGGCAGACATGGCGCCGGGGGTGTTGTTGGTGGACATCGGTTTTGCCCAGCGGGTGCTGGGCTTGCCGGATCAGTTGTCGCGCCTGCTGTTGCCCAAGGATTTCAGCGCGACCCTGCCCGATTCGTTCAAGGGCCAACTGCAATTCAAGAGCAGTGGTGAAGAAAACAATCTGGTGCGCCTGACCGAAAGCTTTCATCTGAACCTGGATGCCTTGGGGTTTCTGTCCTTCGTGGTCGGCCTGTTCATTGTGCATGCCGCCATCGGGCTGGCACTGGAACAGCGTCGCGGTTTGCTGCGAACATTGCGCGCCTGTGGCGTCAGTGCGCGGATGTTGATCGCCAGCCTGGCGGTTGAACTGGGTGTGCTGGCCTTGCTCGGGGGCATGGCCGGTGTGGTCAGTGGTTACCTGCTGGCCGGCATGCTGCTGCCCGATGTCGCCGCCAGCCTGCGCGGCTTGTATGGCGCCGAAGTGGCGGGGCGCTTGAGCCTGAGCCCGTGGTGGTGGTTCAGCGGCATCGGCCTGAGCCTGCTCGGCGCGTTGCTCGCCGGCGCCAACAGTCTATGGCGGGCAGCGCGTTTGCCGCTGCTGGCCCTGGCCGATCCGCAGGCCTGGCATCAGGCCCACGCGCGCTGGTTGCGCCGTCAGGGCTGGGTGGCGGCGCTGACCTTGGCGATCGCCTTGCTGGCGTTGCTGTGCGGTGACAGCCTGGCCAGCGGCTTCGTGCTGTTGGCCGCGCTGTTGCTGGGCGCCGCACTGGCATTACCGGTGGTGCTCAATGCCGTACTCAACGGGCTGATCGGTCGCAGTCGGTCCGTGCTCGGTCAGTGGTTCGTCGCCGATTGCCGCCAGCAACTGCCGGCCTTGAGCCTGGCGCTGATGGCGCTGCTGTTGGCACTGGCGGCCAACATCGGTGCCGGCAGCATGACCGGCGGTTTCCGCCAGACCTTCAGCAATTGGCTCGAACAACGGCTGACCGCCGAGCTGTACCTCAATCCGCAAAATCCGGCCCAGGCACTGGAGCTGCACACCTGGCTCAAACAGCAGCCGCCACTCACGGCGGTGTTGCCCAACTGGCAGGTGTCGATCCAGCTGCAAGGTTGGCCCACGGATATTTTTGGCGTCATCGATCACCCGACCTATCGCCAGCACTGGCCGTTGCTCGAAGCCTTGGGCGACTCACCCTGGGAGCGCCTGGCCACGGACGATGCAATGATGCTCAGCGAACAACTGGCCCGGCGTTTGAACGTGCGGCTGGGGGATCACCTGACGATTGCCACGCCCAATGGCCCCTGGTCGCCACGCATCGTCGGGATCTATGCCGACTATGGCAACCCGAAGGGTCATGTGCTGGTCAACGTCAATCACTTGCTGCGCGGCTGGCCGCAACTGACGCCCAATCGCTTCAACCTGCGCATCGAGCCGGCGTCGATTCCGGCGTTCGTGAAGGCTTTGCAAGATCGCTTCGCTCTGGAGGACAGCCGCATTGTCGATCAGGCCCGGCTCAAGGGCTGGTCGACACAGGTGTTCGAACGCACCTTTGCCGCCACCGCCGCCCTCAACAGCCTGACCCTCTGCGTGGCCGGCGTGGCGCTGTTCATCAGTCTGCTGACCCAAAGCCAGAGCCGCCTCGGGCAACTGGCGCCGTTGTGGGCGCTGGGCGTGACGCGTCGGCAACTGATGTTGCTCAACCTCGGCCAGACCTGGTTGCTGGCGGTGTTGACGCTGGTGCTGGCGTTGCCGCTGGGCATCGCGTTGGCCTGGTGCCTGGACACGGTGATCAATGTCCAGGCCTTCGGCTGGCGTTTGCCGTTGCGGGTATTCCCGCTGCAATTGCTGCAATTGATGGGGCTGGCGCTGCTGGCGACCTTGCTGGCTTCGGCGTGGCCGTTGTACTCCTTGTATCGCACCCGGCCGGCGGACCTGCTGAGGACGTTTGCCCATGAGGATTAATTCGTTCATGTTGGTGGCGCTGCTATTGGCGGGCTGCGATCACCCGGCGCCGGCGGAAAAAGGCTTTGCGGGGATGGGCAATCAAGCGGCGGCGTTTACGCCGGTCGTGCCCGGTCGAGTGTTCAGCTTCCCGGCGGATCACGGTCCCCACGATGGATTTCGCATCGAATGGTGGTACGTCACCGCCAACCTGAAGGACGGGCAGGGTAACGAGTTCGGTGCGCAATGGACGCTGTTTCGCAGCGCCTTGAAAGCCACACCCGAAGTGGCAGGCTGGGAAAACCAGACGATCTGGCTCGGTCATGCGGCCGTGACCTCGGCGACGGTGCATCATGCTGCCGAACGCTATGCCCGCGGCGGCGTCGGCCTGGCCGGTGTCAGCCTGGCGCCGTTCAATGCGTGGATCGACGATTGGCGTTTCAACAGCCAATCGAGCGATGGCGACCCGCTGGCCGACCTGCAACTGAGTGCCCGCGACAAGGCTTTCAGCTATCAACTGCGGCTGACATCGAGCCGGCCGCTGGTGTTGCAAGGGGACAAAGGCTTCAGCCAGAAATCCGAAGAGGGCCAGGCGTCGTATTACTACAGCCAGCCGTTTTTCCAGGCCAGCGGCACGCTGCAGATCGACGGCAAGACGTTTCAGGTCAACGGTCCCGCCTGGCTTGACCGCGAATGGAGCAGTCAGCCTTTGACCGCCAACCAGACCGGTTGGGACTGGCTTTCCCTGCATCTGGACAGTGGCGAACAGGTGATGCTCTATCGCATGCGGCAAAAGGACGGTGAACCTTACCTCACCGGCACGTGGATCGATGCCCAAGGCCAGACGCAGTTGTTGCACGGCCCCGACATTCGGCTCATCCCTCAAGACACCGCCCGCGTGGCCGGGCGCCCGATGCCTGTACGCTGGTCGATCCAGATTCCCGACAAACACCTGGACATCGTCATCAGCGCCCTCAACCCCAACGCCTGGATGGACCTGCGCATTCCCTACTGGGAAGGCCCTGTGCGCTTGAGCGGCAGCCATGGCGGGCAGGGGTATCTGGAAATGACCGGTTATTGAGTCGGAACTCTCGCCTGCGCACCAGCCTCCTAAATCTAGAAGCCCTCTGACCGGAGCCTGCCATGCGCGAAGACCTCACACCCCCCGACCTTGATGCGTGGCAGCGCCTGTTCGAAGACGAGGCCTACTGGCAACAGTCCCCCGACGCTCATTTTCAGCAGCTATTGAACCTGGCCGACGACCTGCTGGGGCAGGGCGCCATTGACCTTGAACAATGGCAGGAGCTGAGGGCGAGGGCGGAGCAATCCCACAAACGCTCGCCGGCCATCAACGTGGCCAGGGAAGTCGACGATCCCGAAGCCTGAGGAACATAGCCATGAAACCCACGCCAGATACGCAACACCCCGACGAACCACGGCCACCCGGAGAGGTTGAGCGTGACAATGATGCCTTGCGTTCTACTGACCCGACCCGGCGCAAGGAAAGCGGCAAGGGTACGGCCAGCGGCGAATCGACCGCACAAGAAACCGCGAAGCATTCCTGATCCGCGTCTATGCTCATTGGCACGCTCGGCATCGCAGCCTGCTTCGGTGCCGTTTGTCGCCATTGATCACAGGGAATGTTCTGCCTATGAAACGTCATGCACTGGCCAAAGCCATCACCCTCGCCACCTTATTGTCTGCCGCCAGCCTCGGCGCCGTTGCCGCGGATATTCCGCTGTCCGCCGTCGTGGAAGCCGATAAAGTCAGCACCAAAGTCGTCTCGGTCGATGTTGCCAACCGTCAAGTCGTCCTCGAAGGGCCGGAAGGCCGTCAGGTGCACGTGCAACTGACCGAGAAGGCGAAAAACCTCGACAACCTGAAAGTCGGCGACCAGGTCGACGTCGAGGTCACCCGCGCCGTGGCGGCTTATCTCGACACCGATGTCGACAAGGGCCTGCCAGGCACCATTGAGCGCACCGGCGAAGTTCGTGCAGCTCCCGGCAGCGCCAACCCTGGCGGCGAAGCGTATCGCCAGGTGCAGGTGCAGCTGAAAATCACCCATATCGATCTGAAGAAAAATCAGGTGACCCTCGAGAACCCGGCCGGGCAGAGCAAAACCCTTGATATCGAACGGCCGGAAGTTCAAGCCAAGTTGAAGGATCTGAAAGTTGGGCAAAGCGTTAACGTTGTCTACACCGACATACTGACAGTGACGAGTAAGCGCGGAAGTTGAGTGTCAGCTCTATTTTTTGATTATTCCTGTACAACTTCTTGTATAGGAATAATCACTTTTATGGACGAACTGGTGAGTTTTAAGTATCGATCTGAATAATATTTGAATCGACATTTGATAAAATCTGTATCTGTAAATTTCATGTTTGCAGGCGCGGACATATTCATCCATATCAATTAAAATACGCGCCGTTCGCCCAGTGTCACGGCTCTTTACCAGTGCATGGATTGCCGAGGCCATTGCACTGGGCGAACACCTTCTATCCCTTAGGCTTCCTGCCGCGACGCGCAAAACACGCTATTTATTGAACTTGGTTTGGTGCAAATTCGGCGGGGTCATTCTTTAAGTTAAAAAAAATCGACCAGCGAAACTGGTCGATTTTTTTTGCTTGTGAAAACACTCAGTCAGTTTTCTGTTTACCCCATTCATCGGAGCCCGATGTGCCGGATATCTCGTGAGTCCAAGTGATCTTCCGGTAGGTGAAGTGCACGTCTTCCATATGTGTGAAATGCGCGTTTGCGGGGTCCTGGCAATTATGCATGTAATCCTTGATCTGAACGATGCGCGCACCTTCCAGGGTCGTGGTGTAGTAGTGCTGATTATTACCTTCAAAGTTGCGGTACCACTTGATGACTACAGACTTCAAAGGCTCTGCCGTACACAAGGCTTGTTGCAGCAGTGGGGAAGCCTTGTCGAACCCTTTGGTGACAATGACGGCTTTATGAGCACGCAATCCGGTAGGCATTCCGGATTGTGGGTCAAAGGGTTTGGTGACTTCATGGCTGAAGGCTTGCACCAAGACATAGTTGTTGAGCGTCTCTTCGTCGATAGCACCAGCGCCTGCGGATAATTGAGTACTCGCGTTTTCGGTGATCAGCTTTTGCACCTGACCTTCGACGGACATGTACGCGGGTAAAGCCATGGATGCTCTCCTTGCTAGAGTTAAGTAATCTTCCCGAAAGACGTTATCGCCCGACGGGGGACTGACGGTTAACAAGGTCCGTGCCAAGAAGCGTGAAGCCACGGAAAACGGTAGGTTGAGAGCCATCCCGGAAGGTTTTGATCCTACGCTCTCCCAAAACTGCGCAGAACATCGCGCAATTCATGGCGGCATTTTGCGCACCATTCTGAAAGGTCTTTCCGACCGAACGATCCACCTCGCCCCAGGGTCTTACACCAGGATCTACGCGTAGTCTCTTGCGCATCACGCTACAAATCCCCCCGCAATCCCGAGATGGAGTGAAGACATGAAAATCCTGATGGTTTTAACGTCCCACGATCAATTGGGTAACACCGGCAAGAAAACCGGCTTCTGGCTGGAAGAATTCGCGGCACCCTATTACGCCTTCAAGGATGCTGGCGCGCAGTTGACCCTGGCCTCACCCAAGGGCGGCCAGCCACCGCTGGACCCAAAAAGCGACGAGCCCGACGCGCAAACCGAAGCCACCGAGCGGTTTCGCAAGGACCCGGCCGCACAATCCGCGTTGGCCTCCACTGCCTTGCTCGGCTCGGTGAGGGCCGGTGACTACGATGCGATCTTTTATCCCGGCGGCCATGGCCCGCTTTGGGACCTGGCCGAGGACAAGCAATCGATAGCCCTGATCGAAGCTTTCTACAACGCCGGAAAACCGGTTGCGACGGTATGCCATGCACCAGGGGTGTTGCGCCATGCCAAGGGCGCGGACGGTCAGCCATTGGTCAAGGGCAAGAAGGTGACGGGCTTCACCAACAGCGAAGAAGACGCTGTGCAACTGACGGATGTCGTGCCGTTCCTGGTGGAAGACGAACTCAAGGCCAAGGGCGGGATTTTTTCCAAGGGGCCTGACTGGGCAAGCTATGTGCTCACCGACGGCTTGTTGCTGACCGGGCAGAACCCGGCGTCGTCGCAGGCGACGGCTGAAGCGTTGTTGGCGAAACTGAAATAAACAAACCTGCAGGAGCGAGCTCGCTCGCGAAGAACCCGAGAACGCCGCGGGGCGTCAGACTCCCCGCGTTATCGTTCACGACCATCGCGAGCGAGCTCGCTCCTACAGTCATTGCGTGTTAGTTCGCGAACGAGGCAAAACACTGCTCGATCGAACGCCGTTGCGTCTCCGCATACAACCTCAACTCATCAATGGTCGGACGTCCCAGTGCTGCTTCGAACGCTTGCTGATTGGAATGCACGCCATAGTGGGTTTGCGCCGCGTCGCCCAGGTTTGACTGAAAAATCCCCGCCGCGCTGACCGGCAGGAAATCCTCGTAGACCAAGGGTTCAACCCGCAGATAGCCGTCGCTGACCAGATCCTCGAGAGGCAAGGTTTTCAGTTCGGCCGCCGCCAGGCCTTTTTCCGTCACGAAATAGCGAAAGTACGCCAGGTCCTGTTGGCGCATGCCTTCGTAGGTGTCGGGAAATTCGCTGAAGTGCTGCGTCATCAACGCGTTGTAACGGGCCGCGTTGCCTTCATTGGGGAAGTCCTTGAGTTCGTCCCGGGCAGCATTGAGCAAACGATCGTACAGCGCCCGGCCTTTGGGGGTGAGGGCGGCGCCGCGTTGTTCGATTTCGCCGAAACGGGCGCTGTGACTGCCACGTGACTCGGCTTGATCAGTGAACGCGACCGGTTCGTCCAGTGCCTTGAAACTGGTCTGGCGCAGCAGGATCGGGCATTGGCGGCGGGGCGGGCCTTCGATCACCGCCTTGGGGGTGATGCCATGTACCGGCATTTGCGCCTGGACAATGTCGATGTCCAGGGTGCGCGGGGTCAGGTGATTGATGTGCGGGCCTTTGAACGCCACCACATCGGCAATCAGCCGGTGCTGGGCGCTGAGTGTCTGGTATTGCTCGGCGGTGACGGTGGCGCTGTGGTGCCAGCGGAAGGTTTCCAGCGCCTGTTTGACGAATTCCCCGGCCTCCTGTTCGGTGAGGCCACCCTGGGTTTCGGCGCGATCGATGAGCGTCAGCGCAGCAGGGGTGAAGATCGATCGCTTGTCCAGCACCGACTGGGCGAATGCCCGTAGTTCCGGGTCTTCGATCAGTTCCAGGCGCAGCAACGAGGTGAACACGCGGAACGGGCTGACTTGCAACGAGGCTTCATGCACCGCGCGAAACGCCGTGGAATGCACCGGCACGCCGGCCGGGGTCAGGTCGTAATAACCCACCGGCTGCATGCCCATCACCGCGAACAGGCGGGCGAGGGTCGCCAGTTCAGCGGCCGTGCCGACCCGGATCGCGCCATGACGCTCCAGGTCCAGGCGCTCGATTTCGCCGGTGCTGTTCAATTGGCGGGCCACTTGCGGATCGTTGTCCAGGACATGGCGGTTGGTCTGTTCCACCAGCTCCATCAGGGCGCCGTACAGCGGCACTTCTTCGCGGTACATGTCGGACATCGCTTTGGAGAAGCGTTGGCGGATCAGGTCGGGGCTGACGAAGTTCGGGTGGTTCATGAACAGGGTTCCTGGCGCGGTGACGTGAAGGATGGGAGAAAAGATCGCAGCCTTCAGCCACGCCGACAAACGAAGTTTCTGACGAACTTCATTCTGCAAAGGACTGCATCCTCAATGCAATCGTTGATCCTGAGGGCTTTCCGAGCGCAGCGATGCCAAAAACTCCCGATACAGGCGTGCCGAGCCGGCAGGCGCTTCGACCATGGGCATATGGCCGATGCCTTCCCAGATTTCCACGCGCAAATCAGCGATGCCCTTGCTCCAGATGGCGACGCTGCTGACATCGATCAAGCGATCCTTGCGCCCCCACAACAACAGTGCGGGGACCTTGATCGACGGAAGTTTCGGCTCCATCGGCGGGCTGGCGCGGAATTCGCGGAAGATTTCTTCCAGTTCGTCCCGCGTCTGTTGATAGCGATGGGCGATGGCATCCAGCACCACCCGTGGCACCCACGGCGGATCGGCCATGGTCATGGCATAAAAATATTTGAATTCTTCCCGCGAGTTGATCAGGAACGGGTTGTGGCCCCGGAACAAATGGTGCTCCAGATCACTGGGTTCGGGCGAGGCGACGCCCGCCGGGTCAAACAGGGCGACCGAGGCAATGCGTTCCGGATAGGTGGCCGCCAGCCAGGCCGCGATATAGCCGCCCATCGAGTTACCGATCACATGGACCTTCTCGACCCCGCACACATCCAGCAGCTGGATCATGCGCTTGGCCTGCAGCGGAATGTCATAGCCGCCACCGGCCTTGAAGCCTGTTTCGCCGTGCCCGGCAATGTCGGGGATGATCACCCGGTAATTGCCGACAAAGTACCGGGCAAAGCGCAGCCAGATATTTTTATCGGCGCTGTAGCCGTGAAGCATCAACACATTGCTGGATGCCTCGTACGGCCCGCCTTGCCAGGTCGAGACGGTCATTTCGCTGATGGGCACCACAATCTTGTGCAGCTTGTACAACCTGGCCTCGGCGGCCACGCTCAAGTTGTACAGCCAGTACCCGATGGCCGGGTAGCTCAACCAGCTCCAGGCCGCAAAAACCGCGATAGCGACAACCAGTAAAAGCATCAGGCGTCTTCCTTCTGATGGATCAGGACAATATGTGATCGGCGGGTTTCAGGGCTCGGGTCAAGCGGTGAAAGCTGAAACTGAACCCGGGAAACATCGCAATCACATGACCGCTCTTGCTTTGATACCAACTGTGGCAGCCTCCGGACTTCCACACGGTGCGTTCCATTTCTCTATGGATCATTTCAGTGTAGGTACGTTCTGCCTCGGGGCGTACTTCGATGCTGCGCAAACCTTGTGCTTTTAAGGTGCGAATGCAGTCGAGGATGTAATTCATCTGCGATTCGATGATGAACAGCGCCGATGTGTGGCCGATCCCGGTGTTCGGGCCGGTAACGATGAACAGGTTGGGAAAGTCCGGCAGGCTGGTGCCCAGGTAGGCTCGGGGGTACTCGGCCCAGACGTTTCTGAGCTGCGTGCCGTTTTTGCCGGTGACCGGGTAGGAAATCACCCCGTCGGTGGCGTCATAACCGGTGGACCAGACGATCAGGTCCAGGTCGATGTGCTGGCCGTCCTGCATGATGATGCCGGTCTCGTCGATTTCGGCGATGGCCTGTTCGCGGCTGTGCAGTGTCACGTTGCGGCGGGCCAGCGCCGGGTACAGGGTGCTCGACAGAATCACCCGTTTACAGCCAATGGTGTAGTCCGGCGTGAGTTTTCGACGCAGTTCGGCGTCCGGTACCTGGCGTTTGATGAAGCGCAGGGCCTGATGCTGGACCATGCGCACCGCCGGTTTCGAGTATTTGAAGGCAATCACCCGGGTTTCGAATTGCCAATAGATCATCCAGCGCAGCAGCTTGTAGGCGGGCTTGAGCCCGAGCAGCCAGCGCTGGAAGCGGCCGAAAGTGCGGTCCGCCCGGGGCAGCACCCAATGCGGTGTGCGTTGGAATACATGCAAGTGCCCGACGTCCGGGGCAATCGACGGAATCACCTGGGCCGCGCTGGCACCGCTACCGACGATGGCCACGCGTTTTTGCCGGTAATCGTAGGAATGGTCCCAGTTATTGGTGTGAAAGGTCTTGCCCTGAAAGCGTTCCTGGCCCTTGAAGCGCGGTACGACCGGTTGACTCAGCGGCCCGGTGGCATTGATCAGGAACTGCGCATGAAACGTGCCTTTGCTGGTATGAACCGCCCAGCGCTTCCCCTCATCGTCCCATTCCACACGCTCGACATTGGCCAGCAGTTCCACTCGGTCGCGCAGGCCGAAGCGCTCCACCACGTAACGGGTGTAGCGATGCAGTTCGGCCTGTTCGGCGAACATCTGCGTCCAGCGGTAAGGGGCGAAGGACAGTGAGTAGAGCGGCGAGGGCACGTCGACCGCCGCGCCGGGATAGGTGTTCTGGCACCAGGTGCCACCGAAGAAATCCCGCCGTTCCAGCAGACGAAAGTCGGTGATGCCGGCCTTGAGCAAATTGACCGCTGCACACTGCCCGCCAAAGCCGCTGCCGATGATCAATACCTGAAAGGTCTGCATGGGGCTCCTGTTTGCCGCTATGGGGTCAACCCTATCTTCATGTATAGCCGTTTCTGTGGCGCTTTTTGCTTTTGCTTTTGTAGGAGCGAGGCTTGCCTGCGAAGGCTATGTGTCAGGCGACATATTTTGATGGTGCACATATCCATTGCTGCGGTAACGGCCACTGGCGGTTTCGCCCTTACGGCGAGTCACTTTTTTACAAGCGCCTAAAAAAAGTAACCAAAAAAACGCTCGCCCCGGCGTCCGGCCCCTCGCCAAGGCTCGGGGTTCCTTCGCTCCGGCATTCATCCGGGGGCATTGCCCTCCGGTTGGCTTCGCTGCACCTACATGCAATGGGTTCGACTGCGTCGAACGGCGCTGCGCGCCCATCCCCGGATGAACGCCTCCACTCAGCCTGCCGAAGGGGCGGGTGGATCAAGATCAAGAGCTGAAGGCGAGCTGACGCTCGGCCTGATGAGTGGTGAAAAGCAGCGGGCGTACGTCGACCCATTGTGGGAGCGAGCCTGCTCGCAAAGGCGGTGTCTCATTCAGCATAAATATTGGCTGACACACCTTCTTCGCAAGCAAGTCCGCTTCCAAAGGAGATCACGCGGGTGACTCGCGCCGTGTATTTGCTCATGCGTGAAGGTTGCGCTGTGCTGGATGTGATTCAGGCGAGGGCGTTGCAGCGGGAGGAGGGGTTCAAGGCTTCGGTTTAGCGGTGTTTGATCTGACGCCATCGCGAGCAAGCTCGCTCCCACAAGGAATATGTCGAACACAAATTATGTGTACGACGCTAACCCTGTGGGAGCGAGCTTGCTCGCGATAGCGTCCTTTCAGGAGAAAAGCACTACCTGCTGCCCATCACTCCTTGACGCTCATGAACTCCTCTGCCCAACGGATGTATTCCTCGGGCTGAGTATAGGTATGCGTCAGTTCGGTCGCGTTCAAATCCGAGGCCTGGGTAAAGATCTGGCGCTGTTCGCGCAGGCTGTCGTAGGTCGCCTTGATCGCGGCGAAGTAGGCGCCGTGGCCATCGATGGTGACGCGCACGCCCAGTTCGGCCAGGCGTTTGTCGTCGCGCAGGGCCGGGTTGCCGTAGGTCACCAGCATCAGCGGTACGCTCAGGTGTTCGGCGATTTGTTCCAGATGGTCGAAATCTTTCACGCCCACCATGCAAATGCCGTCTGCGCCGGCGGCCTGGTATTGCTTGGTCCGGCTGATGATCTCCTGGACCGGCAGGATCCCTGCGTGGGTGCGGGCGATGATGGCCATTTCCGAATCGCACCGGGCTTCCAGTGCCGCGCGAATCTTGCCGACACCTTCGGCGACGGTGATCAGGTCGGTGGATTTGCGGCCGAATTGCGCCGGCAGCAAGGTGTCTTCGATGGTCAGGGCCGCCACGCCGGCTCGTTCGAGCTCGACGATGGTGCGCATGACGTTGAGTGCGTTGCCGTAGCCATGGTCGGCGTCGGCAATCACCGGCAATTGGGCGACACGGCCGATGCGGGTGGCCTGTTCGGCGAATTCGCTGAGGGTGATCAAGGCAAAGTCAGGGGCGCCCAGTACCTGCAACGACGCGACCGAACCACCCAGAATCCCCACTTCAAAGCCCAGATCGGCGGCAATGCGTGCCGACATCGGATCGAAGACCGATGCGGTGTGGTAGCAGGTGTTGGACGCGAACAGTTGACGAAAATTGCGGCGCAAATCTTGATGAGACAGCCTGGACATATGAGTTCCACCAATGGAAATGGAAGGGCTTGAGCAAAAGTGTCAACGCCGAAAGTGTTAGAGGCTATCACGGGTGCATGTTAGGAATGATGACGAATTTAACGTGATTACTGCCTTTTTGTTCGGGCGACTGCCGATCAAGCCGCCACTGCCCGTGCCTGTTGCTTGACCATTGGCACACCGCGCACCCCATCTCCGGGCTGCAGTTGCAGTCGTTTGGCGGTGAGACGGTCGACCATCAGGCAATTGCCGACCTGTCGCGCCTGAGCAGTGGTGATCCGGCAGTTTTCCAGGCGACGATTGTGGATCAGCCACATCGGCGCCTGGTCGTCCGGAGTGCCGATGGCCAACTCTAGCAATTGGCTGTCACGCACGGTACGGATGTTCGACACCGGGGCCTCGATGACCGGGCCGGCGTCGAAGATGTCGATGTAACCCTGGTTGGCAAAACCCTCGACGGTGAGGATTTTCATTGCCGGTTCGCTGTTCGGATGAGGTTTGCCGATCACGGCCTGGGCCTGTTCGGTGAGCAGGCAGGTGTAAAGCGGTTGGCGTGGCATCAGTTCGGCGATGAACGACTTGTTACCCAGCCACGACAAATGATCGGCATGGCTGAAATCCATTTGGAAAAAGTGACGGCCCACGCTGTCCCAAAAGGGTGAGCAACCTTGTTCGTCAGCGCGCCCGCGCAGTTCGGCAATAAGCTTGTCGCCGAACAGGTGCGGAAACTCTGCGACAAACAACAGGCGCCCCAGGGAGAGCAATCGACCGTGACCGCCCAGGCGTTGATCGGGGCGCAGGAACAATGAGCAGAGTTCCGATTGGCCGGTCATTTCGTTGTTCAGGAACAAGGTCGGAATATGCCGGCTGATGCCCAGGTCTGCTGATGAGCTGACTGTCAGCCCGACCCGGTAGTTGTACCAGGGTTCGCGCAGGCCCACAGCCCCGGTCAGGGCACTGACGCCGATCACTTGCTGATCGTCGTCCTCAAGGACGAAAAGGTAATCGGCATCGGCGCGCTCGACCTGTTCGGCGAAGGTTCGTTTCGCCCAACGCAAACGATGGGTCAGGCGCTCCTCGTTGGCCGGCAAGTTGGTCAATCCGCGGCCCGCTTGCCGGACCAGCGCGAGCAAGGCGGGAAGGTCGGTGACCTGGACCGGACGGACAATCATGCTGCAACTCCTTGTTTGCGCCAGATCGGGCGTCGTCGTTGGGTAGCGGTCCGGTTGATGCTCACAGGGCGATCAGCCGGACCGGGCTGCCTTCGCTTACCTTCAACGCTGAGCACATGCCGGCGTCCAGAATCACTGGTTGCCCGGCGATGTAATCCAGTTCCGCGACGATGGCCCGAAAGTTTTCCAGCGAATCGTTGCTCACCAGATAGCAACCACGGGCGTCGATGGATGAGCCGGGTTTGGCCGAAGCGGTGTGGCTGCGGGCGATGGAGCGGATGCTGCCGGTGCGCGCAAACAGGGTAGGGCCGCCGTCGAACAGATCGACATAGCTGTTGGTTTCAAACCCCTCTCGCTCCAGGATATCGAAGGCTTCCTGGCCGTCGGGATGAATTCTGCCGATGCAGTCTTGGGCGGCCTTTGGCAGCATCGGCACGTAGATCGGGTATTGCGGCATCAATTCGGCGAGAAAGGTGCGGCTCTCCAGGCCGCACAGTCGTTCGGCCTCGACGTAGGGCAGATCGAAGAAGTGTTTGCCCACGGCATCCCAGAACGGCGAGTGGCCCTCGTCGCTGCTGTAACCGACGATCTCGGTAATCACCGCATCGGAAAAACGCGGGGCATGGGCGGCAATGAACAGCAGTCTCGCCCGGGACAACAGTTCGGAGAATGCCGTGCGTTCCAACGCTGCATCGATATGGAACCCTCGCAGCAAGGTGTGGACGCTGAGGTCATGGCACACCGACAGCGCCGGCACGTCGTGTTCGATGTTGAGCTCCCGCGAGACGCTGTTGAAATGGCGGTTGCGCAGGCTGTAGAACGGCTCGCTGAAGCCGGCCGTCGCGAGAATTTCCGAGCAGCCCACCAGGCGTTGGGTCGCCAGGTCTTCCAGTACGAAGAAGTAGTTCTCGGGGCCGGGGCTGCGCACGTCTTGCTCGAACGAGGTGCAGGAATCGAGAATCTTATCGCGCAGGCGTTCAATGTCGTCCGGCAAGGACGTGACGCCCACCAGGCTTTCGCGGGCAAGTCGCTGTAACTGGGGCAGGTCGGTTAACTGCACTGGACGCAAGACCAGCATGGATGCACTCCTGTATCAAAGGGCCAGGTGACTGGCACCGGACCTGACTATCACTGTCGGTTTCCACGCGTTGAAGCGGCGGTCACCTAGCCAGGCGCCGCTCTTTTTTTGTCAGTCGTTATTCGTACATCGCTACCCGGCTCGCCTCATGCAATGGGTGCAGGGGCAGCGAGTTACATAGGGATTTGCATTCGGACGGTGCAAGGTCCAGACCAGAGTCGACGATCGGGTCATTGAATGAGGGCATCCGGGCTCCTGCTGGATGGGAACGATAGTCCGTTGAAACCAGTATTTATTTAAGGCGCGTTACATGTCTAGTTAATTTTCGCGCTGTTCAGAACGCCTGGTCGCGGACCGCATGCTCATGGGACGGAGGCTACGCGGATGTCGATCGACCGTGTAGGGCATGGCCTATAAGAGCGTCGGAGAAGGCTGCCAGGGGGCGATGAAATGCCAGCGCGAGCCGATATCATTGGTTCAAACGAAACACCCCCGATCATCCTGGTTACGGCACAATTACGCGATATTCCACGGCAAGACGCCGTTTTTCCTTTTTATCGACCGAGAGATTTTTCGTGCAGGCGACCCGTTTGACCTTGATGTGCCATGCCAGAACCATCGCACAGAAATTGGCGAGTTTTCCTACAAATGAGCCACTGGAGATGAATTGGCAATCGGCAAGGGGTTCGCTCAGCGCCCGATACAAGGGTTCGCCAAGGCTGATGTGCGCTCCGGAGCTGCGGACCCGGCAAACCGCCGAATTGTTCGGCACTACCGTGGAGATTGTCGAAGCACTCAGGGACTGCGATTTCGGTCGCTGGAGCGGGGCACGTATAAACGATCTGCAAAAAGACCAGCCTGAACAGCTGGAGCGCTGGCTCACGGACCCGGATTCGGCGCCCCACGGTGGTGAATCCGTGACGCAGGTCATCGAGCGGGTGGCCGCGTGGCTGGCGACGCTGGAGGCGACACCCGGTCATGTCGTTGCCATGACCCATCCGTTTATCATCCGTGCCGCGCTGGCAACCGTGTTGCAAGGTTCGGCGTTCAACCTGATAGATGTCGAGCCGTTATCGGCCATTGAATTGAGGTTCAATGGTTGCTGGCGGCTACGCTTGCCGGGCAGCGAGCCCGAAGGAACGCGGTGATGAAAAAACTCCTGGTCATCGGCATCGGCGCCGGCAACCCCGACTACATCACGATGCAGGCGGTGAAGGCATTGAATCGGGTCGACGTGTTTTTCCTCATGGACAAGGGCCAGAGCAAGGACAAGCTGATCGACCTGCGCCGGGAAATCTGCGAGCGATACATTACTGAGGGTGACTACCGCTTTGTCGAAGCGCAAAGTCCGGAGCGCGAGCGTGGCGATGTGGACTACACCGCCAGTGTCGATGATCTGAACCTGGCCAAGCAGCGCACCTTTGAACGGCTGATCAACGAAGAAATATCCGACGGCCAGTGCGGCGGTTTCCTGGTGTGGGGCGATCCGGCGTTGTACGACAGCACCCTTCGCATTCTGCAGGCGATACTGGCGTCAGGCGCCTGTGTGTTCGAGTTCGAGGTCATCCCCGGTATTACCAGCGTCCAGGCACTGGCGGCGCAGCACAAGGTGACACTCAATCAGATCGGTCGCTCGGTCGAGATCACCACCGGTCGGCGCCTGGCAGCGGGGCAAGTGAGTGATGCCGACAGCCTGGTGGTAATGCTCGATGCGCAAGATGCCTACCATCAAGTAGAGAATCAGGACACCGAGATTTTCTGGGGGGCTTATTTGGGGACGCCGGATGAGATCCTGATCAGCGGCAAGCTCAAGGATGTGGCGGATGAGATCGAACGGGTGCGCAAGGCGGCGCGATTGGCCAATGGCTGGATCATGGATACCTATCTGCTGCGCAAGCCTTGAGATGTGGGTTGTCTGGCCTGACCCCTTCGCGAGCAGGCTCGCTCCCACATTTGAAATGCATTTCCCTGTGGGAGCGAGCCTGCTCGCGAAGAGGCCCTATAGGTCAACTCAAAAAATGATCTTGACCCCGCGCCCAAACCGCTCCCGATACACCGACGGCGGCACCCCGACCACGCTGCGAAATGCCACCCGAAAGCTTTCCACTGACCGATAACCGCAGCGCTGGGCAATCTGCTCGGTGTTCTGGTTCGTGCTTTCCAGCAGTTCGCGGGCGCGACCCAGGCGTTCGTGTTGCAGCCAGGTCTTGGGCGACTGGCCGCTGGCTTCGCTGAAACGCCGCAGGAATGTGCGCTCGCTCATGGCCGCTTCGCTGGCCAGGTCGCGCACTTCCAGCGGTTCATGCAGGCGCTCACGTGCCCATTGCATGACGCGGGAAAGATCGCTGCGCGGCGTAGGACTGACGGGTGTTGGAATGAACTGCGCCTGGCCACCGGTGCGTTGCGGCGACATCACCAGTCGCCGCGCCACGGTGTTGGCCACCTGGGTGCCGAAATCCCGTGCCACCAGATGCAGGCAGGCGTCGATGCCGGCGGCGCTGCCGGCTGAAGTGATCAATTGGCCTGAGTCGACATACAACACGTCCGGGTCCACCAGAATGTCGGGAAAACGTTCGGCCAGTTCCGTGGTGTAGCGCCAGTGCGTCGTGGCGCCGTGACCATTGAGCAAGCCGGTGGCAGCCAGCACGAATACCCCTGAGCAGATCGACAATAACCGCGCGCCCTGGGCATGAGCCTGGCGCAGGGCTGTGAGCAGCGCTTCGGGCACGGCCGCGTTGCGGTCGCGCCAGCCGGGAATGATGATGGTCCGGGCCTGCCCGAGCAGTTCCAGGCCACCATCGGCCAATACCTGGATGCCGCCCATGGCGCGCATCGGGCCCTGATCGACGGCGACGATTTGATGTTCGTACCAAGGGAAATCGAATTCCGGCCGCGCCAGGCCGAAGATCTCCACGGCGATGCCGAATTCGAAGGTACAGAGGCCGTCGTAGGCCAGAATCGCGACCAATCCAGGGGCAGGCTGCATTTGGCGGAAAATTCCCGGTGAGTGTCTTGTGCGCCACTGTAGCGACAAGTGGCACGCGGATAAAGTCGGTTCACACCCACTGCCACCCCGGAGTACTGCCCATGACCAGCCTGGTCCGCGAAATTCCCGCCGCCCCGTCGGCCATCGCCCTGATGCATTTCAGCAGCCGTCTGACGTTCGAAACTGACTGTTCCGACGTCCACGGCAGCCGACAGGCCGGCGAAATCGATTTTGTCCTGCTGGACGTACGTGGCCCGCTGGCGTTCGAGCGCGGTCATGTGCCAGGCGCGATCAATATTCCGGGACGTTTGCTCACGGCCGACAGTCTGGCGGCCTATCCGAAAAGCAGTCTGTTCGTGGTCTATTGCGCTGGGCCGCACTGCAATGGCGCGAACAAGGCCGCCGTGAAACTGGCGGCGCTGGGTTATCCGGTCAAGGAGATGATCGGCGGTGTGACCGGCTGGCTGGATGAAGGGTTTGAGTTGAGTGTTACGGTCCAACGACCTGCCAATACCGTTATCGGTTGCGAATGCTGATCTTCAGACACTGCTAGTCAACTGTGGCGAGGGAGCTTGCTCCCGCTGGGTCGCGAAGCGGCCCCAATACCTGTGATCACATGGCATTAGTCAAACCGCATTCACAGTATTTGCGACTGCTTCGCAGCCGGACGGGAGTAAACTCCCTCGCCACAAAAAGCGTTCGCGGCAGTGTTCAACGCTTGGTAGATACCGCCCACCACTCATCCAGCGTCACCTGCAACCAGTCAACGACTGCGGCATGGGCGGCGCTGTCCTGCGGATCCCGAGGCAATGGTGACTCCTCCGCAAAATGCCGGTTCAGCAGCGCCACCGACTCGGCATTCCACTCCGGATGAAACTGCAAGCCCACCCGCGTCGGGCCTACGCGGTACATCTGCTGTAAACACTGTTCGCTGCTGGCCAGCAACTGAGCATCCGGCGGCAGGTCGATGGCGTCTTCGTGCCATTCCAGCACCTTCAGACGCTGACCATCGATAAAGGTAACGCATGTCCAACCCGCTTCAGTTCGCTCCATGCGCCGCACATTACCCCCTAGGCCGAGGGCCAGTAACTGTGCCCCCAGGCAAATGGCGAATACGGCCGCACCTAGCTCCAGACTCTGTGCCAGCCACTGGCGTTCGGCTTCCAGCCATGCAGGCCCGGCATTGGATTCATAGGGCCCGCCCAACAGAATCACTGGCGCCGCGCTCGCTGAGGGCAGTTGACCGAGGTCGGCGCGAAAGACGTTCAGCTTCACGCCACGGGCGTCGGCCCACGCCGCGATGGCGCCAGGCCCCTCGACGGGGTGGTGCTGGATCAGGTTCAACTCGGACATCACGCTTTTCTCAAGGCAGATTGGCACTCAATGTGCCGCAAAAAAGGGCTCGTCGCCAGCACGGCTCTTCAGGCGCAACGCCGCCGAAATCTTGTGCCACCGCCCAAGCCACTCTAGACTGCCGGCCTCTTCGGTCCCTGTCCGCCACAAGCGAACGACCGAAAGCTGCCTATAAAAGCTGCCAATAATAGCCTCCGCACACAGGAGTTATAAATGAAGAAGCTAGTGATGTTCGGTGCCCTGGCACTGTCGATGTTGTCCCTGACCGCCGTGGCCGAAGACGCCAAGCCGATCCGCATCGGTATCGAAGCCGGTTACCCGCCATTCTCGATGAAAACCCCTGACGGCAAACTCACCGGTTTCGACGTCGATATCGGCGACGCGCTGTGCGAGCAGATGAAAGTGAAGTGCACCTGGGTCGAGCAAGAGTTCGACGGCCTGATCCCGGCACTGAAGGTCAAGAAAATCGACGCCATTCTGTCGTCCATGACCATCACCGATGACCGCAAGAAAAACGTCGATTTCACCATCAAGTATTATCACACCCCAGCGCGTTTCGTGATGAAGGCAGGTACCGACATCAAGGATCCGCTGACCGAACTCAAAGGCAAGAAGGTCGGTGTGCTGCGCGCCAGTACCCACGACCGCTTCGCCACTGAAGTGCTGGTGCCGGCCGGTATCGAGCTGGTTCGTTACGGCTCCCAGCAGGAAGCCAACCTGGACATGGTTTCCGGTCGTGTCGACGCGCTGCTGGCCGACTCGGTCAACCTCGACGACGGTTTCCTGAAGACCGACGCCGGTAAAGGCTTCGCTTTCGTAGGCCCGACCTATGAAGATGCCAAATACTTCGGCGGCGGCGCCGGTATTGCTGTGCGCAAAGGCGATAAGGAACTGGCGGACAAATTCAACACCGCCATCACCGAAATCCGCGCCAACGGCAAGTACAAGCAAGTGCAGGACAAGTATTTCGATTTTGACGTTTACGGCCATTAATACGCCGTAGAAAAAAGTGGCCCCGTTGATGCGGTGGCCACTTTTTTTATGATTTCTATTTCAGAAGAGAAACCTGTGGGAGCGGGCTTGCCCGCGATGGCGGTGTAACTGGCGTTGATGTTATGCCTGATCTGGCCCCATCGCGGGCAAGCCCGCTCCCACAGGTTATCTGAGGAGCCAAAATGCAACGCATCGACCACCCACTGCCCTGGAGCCACCTCGGAACCGAGCGCACCCTCAGCGTCTTTCGTTATGGCACCGGCACGCGCAAGGTCTACATCCAGGCCAGTCTGCACGCCGATGAGTTGCCGGGCATGCGCACGGCCTGGGAATTGAAGAAGCGCCTGACCGAGCTGGAAAGCCAGGGGCAGTTGCAAGGGGTGATCGAGCTGGTGCCGGTGGCCAACCCCATCGGTCTCGATCAGCACTTGCAAGGCAGCCACATGGGGCGTTTCGAACTCGGCAGTGGCAAGAACTTCAATCGCGCATTCGTCGAACTCAGTGCCCCGGTGGCGCAGTTGATTGGTGATCGTCTGGGCAGTGATGCCGAGGCCAATATCGCACTGATCCGCCAGACCATGGGCCAAGTGCTCGACGGCTTGCCGGCTCCGGCTTCAGAACTGGAGGCGATGCATCGTTTGTTGCTGCGTCATGCCTGCGACGCCGACATCACCCTCGACCTGCATTGCGACTTCGACGCGGCGATTCATATTTACGCCTTGCCGCAACACTGGCCGCAGTGGCGATCCCTGGCGGCGCGTTTGAAAGCCGGCGTGGCGCTGCTGTGTGAAGACTCCGGCGGCAGCTCTTTCGATGAGTCCTGTTCCTCGCCATGGTTGCGCCTGGCCAGGGCCTTCCCCGACGCGGCGATTCCACCGGCCAACCTGGCGACCACCCTGGAACTGGGCAGCATGGGCGACACTCGGGTCGACCAGGCACAAGCCAATTGCGAGGCGATTCTGGGCTTTCTCGCTGGGCAGGGTTTCATCAAGGGCACCTGGCCGGCGGCGCCGGATGAATGCTGCGAGGGCATGCCGTTCGAAGGCACCCAATACCTGTTCGCACCCCATCACGGGGTGGTCAGTTTTCTGCGCGAGGCCGGTGAATGGGTGGAGAAGGGCGATGCACTGTTTGAAGTGGTCGACCCGTTGAACGACAAGGTCACTACCGTGCGGGCGGGCACCAGTGGCGTGTTGTTTGCTATCGATCGCGGGCGCTATACGCAACCGGGGACCTGGCAGGCGAAGGTGGCGGGGCGTGAGCCGATTCGGGTGGGCAAACTGATTAACGACTGATCCGGAGATTGACGCTGTTTCATTCGACCTCATCGCGGGCAAGCCCGCTCCCACAGAGGCGTGCAAAACCTGTGGGAGCGGGCTTGCCCGCGATGAGGCACTCGGCTTCACCTGAAATGTCCCTGCCTGTCTCACAGTGTTAGGCTCTGCCCCGAATCCTGCGCACTGTGAAGGAAGGCTTATGTTGAAGATTCTCGCTCTGCTCACGCTGCTGGCATCCGCCGCTGTCCACGCTCAAACCCCGCTGCAAACCGACCTGCCGCTCAAATACCTGGAACAGGCCAACCCCGAATCCCGCGATCAGCCCCTGGTGATTTTCCTCCACGGGTACGGCAGTAACGAGCAGGACCTGTTCGGCATCAAGGATGAGCTGCCCGCACAATTCAACTACCTGTCGGTGCGGGCGCCGATGGTGATGGAAGAGGGCCGCTACCAGTGGTTTCGCAAGAAGGGTGAAGGTGCCTACAACGGTGAGACCGACGATCTGAAGTCCAGCGGCCAGTTACTGCTGGATTTCGTCGTACAAGCGGCGCGCAAGTATCACACCGAACCGAACAGGGTGTTTCTGGTGGGATTCAGCCAGGGCGCGATCATGTCTTACGAAGTCGCCCTGCGGCATCCCGAGGCCGTGGGCGGGATCGCCGCGTTGAGCGGGCGGATTCTGCCGGTGCTCAGGTCCGAATTGAAACCGGATGAAAAACGCCAGTCACTGGCGATTTTCATCGGTCATGGCACCGCGGACAAACGCCTGCCGTACAGCGACGGCACCGAGGCCAACAGCCTGTTGCAGAGCATCTCACTCGAGCCCGAGTTTCACGCGTATCAAGGTGTTGGCCATAGCATCAGCGCCGAAGAGATACAGGATTTGAGTGCCTGGTTGCAGCGCCTCAACCCTTGATGTTTATTTGCCGCTGACGATCTGCTTGATCAGCGTCTCATGGGCTGCCATGTCGCCGGGGCGGGAAATGACCTGGATCACGATCATGCGGTTGCCGGACGCCGCCATCAGCGTGGTGTTGAGGGTCATGCCGCCACCCTGGCTGGCGGTGCTGTCGACCTGACGCACACCCAACCCGGTACTTTTCAGAGTCAGGCTTTTTTCGCTGAGCTTGTTGTAGTCCGGCAGCGCCTTGCGTTGCGCCGCGTCGAAGTCGGCCACGGTGCCGTCGAGAAACGCACCGTCGTTGTCCTTGACCTTGGTGCCATCCGGCAGGCTGTTTTCAGCCGCGATCACCACGGTCTTGGTCGTTTCGTTGGCATACATGGTTCCGCTTGCACCGGTAGGGCTGCTTGGCAGCGCGTTGGCAACGAAGCCCTTTGGCAGGGTGAACGTGAACTTGCCGCCGAGCATCGAGACTTTCTGTGTCGATGCCGCTTCTTTGGCCGGGGCCTTGGCCGCCTGCGCATTCAAAGCCCCCAATGTGGCGACCGCCGCCAGCAACAGGACAACGGCTTTTTTACTCAACAGTGACATGGGTGAATCTCCAGGGATGGTCGCGCAGTGGGGCGGCGATCATCCCATGGAGGTTGGCGGGCATTCCAGTGTGGGGTAACGGACGGTCATTGGTGCTCAGGAAGGGCTGATGTAGCAACCTCAATAGCGTTCTGAAGCTCATTAGCTGCATTCAGGTTGCGGTCACCAATGTAAATCAGGATTTGCCGGAGTTCCGCCCGCGCTTCGGGCCTCCACTCAACCTGCATCGCGCTTGTTGCGCTTTGACTCCAGAAGGGCGCGCATTTCTGCCATCACCTGATCATGGGGGATGCTCGGCCGCGGATCATCCAGCGAAGCCTGTACCTTGGCGCGGAACCAGCGATCATAACTGGCGGCCTGCTCTTCGGTTTCAAACTCTGAAACGATGGGGGAAAGTTCGGTGCTCATGGTGATCTCCAGGATCAATGGAAAGCAGTCTATTCGGAATGTGAAGTGTTGTCGTCGCTGTCTCGATGAAGTACTCCCTGCCCAAGCGCGGGAGCGCTTACTCCACCCGATTCAAATCCTAAGCTGCACATTTCCGACCGCCAACCTTCAAAAGACGTCGGATATTTCCGCGATCCTTTTACGAAGTATCCGTTGTAGGAAGACTGCCGGAGTTGCTGGGTGTACGCAGTTGTTGGGCTACTCGTGCGAAACGATCGAGGGTGTTGCAGGCGTTTTGATCGTCGATTGCGAAGTGGCGATGACCGCACCGGCAATAATCAGTAATGCGGGGATCATCAGGAGCGGGCTGGCGTGGCTGCGCCCGACAACGATCAGCAGCAGGGTGGAAATCAGCGGGGCCAGGTAGGACAGCGCGCCCAAAGTGGCCAGGTTGCCATGTTTGGTGGCGTGGTCCCAGGCAAAAAACGCCAGTCCCGCCGGTCCCAGCCCGAGAACGACAAGCGCTGCCCACTGACGCGCGTCGGGCCACACCGTGGTCTCGAAAGCCAGGTGACAGACCAGGCCGCCCACCGCAGACATGCCGCAGATGCCCCCGATGATGCTGCTCGGCACTTCCTTGAAGCGACGGTTGAACACCGAATAACCGGCCCAGATCAAGGCACAGCCGAACGCCGCGAGGTATCCGGGGATCGGCATCGCGGCGGCGGAGTCCGACCCGCGTTGCTGCATGATGAACGCCGTGCCCGCCAGGCCCAGCAGGGCGCCGAGTACCTGGCGCTTGTGCAGCTTCTCCGCGGCGGCGAAGGCCGACAGCAGCACCAATAACAGCGGCCACAGGTAATTGATCAGGCTGGCTTCGGCCGCCGGCGCGGCCTTGAGGGCGAAAAAGTACAGCGCGTGATAAACGAAGATGCCGACAAAGCCCGTCGCCCATACCGCCCAGGGTTGGCGCCAGCTGTTGAACCCGCTGATACCGTGGCGTCCCAGGATGAGCAGGCTGGCGATAAACGCCACGCCGAAGCTCAGGGTCAACACTTCAAACGGCGGCAGGCCTTCGGTGAGGGTGGTCAGTAACGCCAGGCAGGACCAGAGAAAGATCGCGATCACGCCGACCGCGGTGGCGGAGTGGGCACTACGGACGCGAGACGTGGCCATGTCTGTTCCTTCAGTCGTTGAACGGGCGCCTTCCTTGCCCGATGACCTGATGCAGCTTAGCGCTTGATCGCGGTTCGTCCAGCGTCCGCCGTCACCGGGCCGACAGGCCGCGCCAGCAGGCGCTTGGTCACGCCCAGCATCGCCACCGACACGGCCATGCCGAGGGCAAACGCGCTCATCCCCATGTCGGGTAACGCCAGCGCCAATACCAGGCAGAACGCCGAGAATGAATACATACCGGTCGCCGTTGCGCGCAGCAGGGCAGCGGTAAACGCCGGGCCACGGGTTTGCTGGGAGAACACTGCCATTACGCTGCCCAATACCGGGAACACCGCAAGCAGCCCGCTCCAGCGGTCGCCGACGGTGCTGGCGAGCAGGGTAACGGCCAGGGTCAGCAGCGCGCCGGCGACCATGCGCAGCAGCAGTTTGTCGGACTTCGGCGCCGGGCCGGAAACGATCGGTTGCACCGAGGGGAACAGGTAGGGCGCGGCCAAAAGGGCAGAGGCGGCGGCAAGCACGGATACCAGCAGTGACGGCGGGATCAACGACAGCACCACGGCGACCACCGCCCAGACTGACAGCGAAATCGTCAGCGCCAGCGGCCATTGCGCTCTCTGGGCGACCTGCGCATAGGTGACGCAGAAGGCGATCATCGCGAACATGGCCGACAGCGCCGCCAGGGCCGATTGTGCGGCGAACAGTTCGCCCTGTTCGATGGCCAGGAAGAACAGAATCGGCCCGACCACCACCGGCAACCCGGACAACCAACCCGCCACGCTCGGCCCCCAGCGTTTGCCGGCGAGGGAAATCAGCAGCAGGAAACCTGGAATCACCAGCAGTTTGAGCATCAGCACGCGTACGTCTCCAACCTGTGTCAGGCGTCAACACTATCAGGTGTACACAATTTGTGTATACAAAAACCATTCCTGTAGGAGCGAGCTTGCTCGCGAAAAACGCTCAGGCACTGCGGTCATCCAGACAGCACACGTGATCGTTGGAATCCATCGCGAGCAGAGCTCGCTCCTACACAGGGTTTTGTGTGTGCGCCGAACCGTCTAATCTGGGTGCCTTCCCACCTGTTGATGGACCATCGCGTGAAATTCAGTTTGCCCAAGGTCGGTACCGCGCCGTTTTGTCCGCCGGAAGTGGCGGGCTCCGTTGCCGTTGATCCCGGCGCGTCATTTTTCAAACGTGTCCTGCGCTTTGCCGGTCCCGGTTTGCTGGTGTCCATCGGCTATATGGATCCGGGCAACTGGGCGACCGCCATTGAGGCGGGGTCGCGGTTTGGCTACAGCCTGTTGTTCGTGGTGCTGCTGGCGAGTCTGGCGGGGATGGTGGTGCAGTGCCTGTGTTCGCGGCTGGGCATCGCCACCGGGCGTGATCTGGCGCAGCTGTGCCGGGAGCGCTATAGCAAACGGACGGCGCGCACGCAGTGGGTGCTGGCGGAAATCTCGATTATCGCCACCGACCTCGCCGAAGTGCTCGGCTGCGCGTTGGCGTTTCATCTGTTGCTGGGCTGTTCGCTGACGTTCGGTATCGCTCTCACGGCGTTCGACACCTTGCTGGTGCTGGCCCTGCAGAACCGTGGCTTCCGTCGTCTGGAAGCGATCATGCTGGTGCTGGTGGGCACCATTGGCGCGTGTTTCTTTGTCGAGCTGCTGTTGATCAAGCCTTACTGGCCGGATGTCGCCCAGGGCTTCACGCCATCACTGTCCGCGCTCGCCGATGCTGCGCCGCTGTACCTGGCCATCGGCATTCTCGGGGCCACGGTGATGCCGCATAACCTGTACCTGCACACCTCGATCGTGCAAACGCGGCTGATCGGCAAGGACCAGGCCAGCAAGCAGGACGCGGTGAAGCTGGCGCGCATCGACACCATCGGCTCCCTGGCCCTGGCGCTCATGGTCAACGCGGCGATCCTGATCCTCGCCGCCGCCGCGTTCCACAAGACCGGGCATACCGATGTCGTCGACATTCAAGACTCCTATCACTTGCTTGACCCGCTGGTGGGCGGGGCGCTGGCCAGTGTGCTGTTCGGCGTCGCCTTGTTGGCATCGGGGCAGAGCTCCACCTTCACCGGCACCATCGCCGGCCAGGTGATCATGGAAGGCTTCCTGAACCTGCGGCTGCCGTGCTGGCAGCGGCGCCTGATCACCCGCGGGCTGGCGCTGATCCCGGCGTTCATTGGCGTGTGGCTGATGGGGGATGATGCGGTGGGCAAGCTGTTGGTGTTGAGCCAGGTGGTGCTGAGCCTGCAATTGCCGTTTGCGCTGTATCCGCTGATACGCATGACCAATGATCAGGCGTTGATGGGGCCGTTTGTGAATCGCTGGCCGACGCGGGTGCTGGCTTGGGGGCTTTTTGTCGTGATCAGTGGGGCTAACAGCTGGTTGATCCTTCAGTTTTTCGGGTGACGGGGCCGGCCCCTTCGCGAGCAGGCTCGTTCCCACAGTTGGTATGCATTTCAAACTGTGGGAGCGAGCCTGCTCGCGAAGAACGGTCTATGGCTGAAATGCTTTCACTACAAAATCAATAAACACCCGGGTCTTGGCCGGCATCAATGTCCGGCTCGGGTAGTACAGCGAAATCACCCCTGCATCGCCATGCCAGTCCGGCAACAGCCGCACCAGTTCACCACGCTGGATGTTCGGCAACACATCGGACAACACCAGCAACGTCACGCCCAGACCGAGGATCGCGGCTTCACGCATGGCGGCAGGATCGTTGAGCACGATGTTTTCGTTCAGGCTGGCCAGTTCCTCATTTCCCGCGGCATCGCGCATGACCCACTGGCGAATGCGCCCGGTGCGGGTGCCGCGCATCACGATGCCCTGATACCGGGACAGATCCGCCGGGCTGGCGGGTGCAGTGCATGCAGCCAGATAAGCCGGTGATGCAACGGCCACCACCTGCGCCGGCGCCAACGTTCGCGAGACGACCCCCGGCGTCAATTCGAAGCCACCGCCGATGGCTGCGTCGTAACCTTCGGCAATCAGGTCCACGGCGCGGTTTTCGAAATGCCATTGCGGGCGGATCAGCGGGTAGCGCGCAAGGAATTCCGGCAGCAGCGGCAGGATATGGCCGATGCCGAAGGTCGGCGCCAGGCTGACCTTGAGTACGCCCGCAGGCGTGCCCCGGTCGGTAGTGACTGCGTCGATCGCCGCTTGCAACGCTTCCAGGTTCCCGCCGATGTTGGCCAGGAAACGCTCACCAGCCTCGGTCAGCGACAGCTTGCGGGTGGAGCGCTGGAACAGGCGCACACCGATGTTGCGCTCGAGTATCGCCACATTGCGGCTGACGGCGGCCGGGGTCAGTGCGAGCAAACGGGCGGCCGCGGAAAAGCTGCCGGTTTCGGCGCTGCGCACAAAGGATTCGAGGTTGGCGAGGGTTTCCACGGTGGACACCTGTTAGCAAGGCTTGAAAATCATTCAAGTCATTACCCGCTAATCAGGTACCAATGGCAAGCGCAGTATTTACTCCATCCCCAACCCACGGAGTGAAATAAATGACGTCTCAACTTCCTCTTGCCGGCAAAACCGCACTGGTCACTGGCGGTTCCCGTTCCATCGGCGCGGCCATCGCCAAGCGCCTGGCGGCCGACGGTGCCAACGTCGTGCTGACCTTCAGCGCATCCCCGACCAAAGCTTTTGAGGTGGTGCAGGCCATCGAAGCCGCGGGCGGCCGTGCCCTGGCGATTGCCGCCGATGCCGGTGATCCGGTGGCGGTGCGTGGGGCGGTGACGCGCACCCTCGAAGCGTTTGGCAGCCTGGACATTCTGGTCAATAACGCCGGCATCGCCTTGGGCGGGCCGATTGAAGACATCAGCTTCGACGACTATCAACGCATGATCGCGGTCAACGTCACCGGAGTGTTTGTTGCCACCCAGGAAGCGGCGCGCAACATGAAGACGGGCGGTCGGATTATCCACATCGGTTCGTCGATGACCCATTACGCCGCGTTCCCCACCGCTTCGCTGTACACCCTGACCAAAGGCGCCATCGCCGGTTTCAACCGCAGCCTGGCCCGTGATCTCGGACCCAAGGGCATTACCGTCAACACCGTCCACCCAGGCCCGACCGACACTGACATGAACCCGGACGGCGGCCCGGTCAGCCAGATTGTCAGCCCCGGCATCGCCATCGGCCGTTACGGCAAACCCGAAGATATCGCCAGCGTCGTGGCTTTCCTGGCCAGCCCCGGAGCGGCGTTCGTCACCGCCGCCGACATTATTGCCGACGGTGGCTTCACCGCCTGACACAAAAACTGTGGCGAGGGAGCTTGCTCCCGCTGGGCTGCGCAGCGGCCCCCAAATGCAGGGGAGTGCTGCGCACTCCAACGGGAGCAAGCTCCCTCGCCACTGTTGGAGCTTGCCTGGCTTAAGCCCGCTCGATCGCCAATGCCACGCCTTGACCACCACCGATGCACAGGGTGGCGAGGCCTTTCTTGGCGTCACGCTTGATCATTTCATGCAGCAGGGTCACCAGCACGCGGCAGCCCGAGGCACCGATCGGGTGGCCGAGGGCGATGGCACCGCCGTTGACGTTGACCTTGTCCAGGTCCCATTCCAGGTCCTTGGCCACGGCCAGCGATTGCGCGGCAAAGGCTTCGTTGGCTTCGATCAGGTCTAGTTGATCGATGGACCAACCGGCCTTGTCCAGGCAGCGGCGAGTGGCCGATACCGGGCCGATGCCCATGATCGCCGGGTCCACGCCGGCGTTGGCGTAGGCAGCGATTCTCGCCAGCACCGGCAGACCCAGGGCCTTGGCTTTTTCCGCGCTCATCAGGATCACGGCGGCGGCCCCGTCGTTCAGCGACGAAGCGTTGCCGGCGGTGACCGAACCGTCCTTTTTAAAGGCCGCTTTCAGCTTGCCCAGGGATTCGGCGGTGGTGCCGGCCCGTGGCTGTTCGTCGGTGGCGAAGGACAGCGGATCACCCTTGCGCTGCGGGATCAGGATCGGCGTGATCTCATCGACAAAACGCCCGGCTTCGATGGCGGCCGTGGCTTTCTGCTGCGAGGCGGCGGCGAAGGCATCCTGCTGCTCGCGGGTCAGGCTGTACTTCTCGGCCAGGTTTTCGGCGGTGATGCCCATGTGGTAATCGTTGAACGCGTCCCACAGGCCGTCGCTGATCATGGTGTCGACGATTTGCGCGTGCCCCATGCGCAGGCCGGTGCGAGCACCAGGCATGACGTAGTTGGCCAGGCTCATGCTTTCCTGGCCGCCGGCGATGATCACATCGGCGTCGCCACAGCGAATGGCCTGGGTAGCCAAGTGCAGGGCTTTCAAGCCCGAGCCGCAGACCTTGTTCAAGGTCATGGCGGGTACGGCGAAGGGCAGGCCGGCCTTGATCGAGGCCTGACGCGCAGGGTTTTGCCCGGCGCCGGCGGTCAACACCTGGCCCATGATCACTTCATCGACTTGCGCGGGATCCAGGCCGGTTTGCACCAGCAGTTGACGGATCACCGCAGCACCCAGGTCAACCGCGGAAACATTGGCCAGGGCACCCTGGAAACTGCCGATCGCGGTGCGCGTGGCGGCAACAATGACGACTTCTTGCATGGAATGATTCCTCACTGGGCGGCGAACTGCATTTCCGGAACGTGGTCCGGCACGATCAGTTTACCGGCGGTTTTGGCGACGATCTCTTCGACGCTGACACCCGGTGCACGCTCTTTGAGAATGAACGCGCCGTTTTCGATTTCCAGGTAGGCCAGGTCGGTCAGCACACGCTTGATGCACCCGGCGCCGGTCAGGGGCAGGCTGCATTGAGACAGGAGCTTGGATTCACCGTCCTTGGACGCGTGGGTCATGATCACGATGATGTTGTCTGCACCCGCCACCAGGTCCATGGCGCCACCCATGCCCTTGACCAGCTTGCCGGGGATCATCCACGAGGCGATGTTGCCTTGCACGTCGACTTCAAAGGCGCCGAGCACGGTCAGGTCGACATGACCGCCGCGAATCATCGCGAAGGACTCGGCCGAGGAAAAGATCGAAGCGCCGATGCGCGCGGTCACGGTTTGTTTGCCGGCGTTGATCATGTCGGCATCGATGGTTTCTTCAGTAGGAAAAGGACCCATGCCCAGCAAGCCGTTTTCCGACTGCAGCATGACTTCCATGCCTTCGGGGATGTAGTTGGCGACCAGGGTCGGGATGCCGATGCCCAGGTTCACGTAGAAGCCGTCCTGCATTTCGCGGGCGACGCGTTGAGCCATTTGTTCGCGGGAAAGTGCCATTGTTGTTATTCCTTCATTCGGTCCGGGGGCAGGGGATCACTTACGCACGGTGCGCTGTTCGATGCGCTTCTCGAACGTGCCGCAAATGACCCGATCGACGTAGATGCCAGGGGTGTGGATCTGCGACGGGTCCAGCTCGCCGGGTTCGACGATTTCTTCGACTTCAACCACGGTGATCTTGCCAGCGGTGGCGGCCAGCGGGTTGAAGTTCTGGGCGGTGTGGCGATAGATCACGTTACCGAAATGGTCGGCTTTCCAGCCTTTGACGATGGCGAAGTCACCGGTGATGGATTCTTCCATCAGGTACTTGCGGCCATGGAATTCGCGCACTTCCTTGCCTTCAGCGACCGGGGTGCCGACGCCGGTGGCGGTGAAGAAGGCCGGGATGCCGGCGCCACCCGCACGCATTTTTTCGGCGAGGGTGCCTTGGGGAGTCAGGATGACTTCGATTTCGCCTTTGAGCAGTTGCTCTTCGAACAGCTTGTTCTCGCCGACGTAGGAGGCCACCACTTTGCTGATCTGCCGGTCTACCAGCAGCACGCCGAGACCGAAACCGTCGACGCCGCAGTTGTTGGACACGACGGTGAGGTCGCGGGTGCCTTTGCGCTTGATCTCGGCGATCAGGTTTTCCGGGATGCCGCACAGGCCGAAGCCGCCAGCGATCACGGTCATGCCGTCTTCAAGACCTGCCAGGGCTTCCTCGTAGGAACTCACGCGCTTGTCGAAACCTGCCATATGCACCTCTTTTATTCTTTGTGGGCGGCTGGCTAGCCGTATGGGGGTTGAGTGTCTCGCCGGAATATTTATTTGTTAAGTTGATTTTTAAGGTTGATTGATAGATAAAACTCAATAAACCGCTGCCTTAAACTTGCAGCTTGAAGCCAGTAGCTTACAACTTGAGCGAAGCGTGATGACCGTCAAGCAGATCCGCGCCTTTCTGGCCGTGGCCCAGAGCCTGAGTTTCGCCGTGGCTTGCGATCGCCTGCACCTGTCGCAATCGGCCCTGAGCCTGACCATCAAGGCGCTGGAAGAGGGCCTTGGTGGACGGCTGTTTACCCGCAATACCCGCAACGTGGCACTGACCGCCGAGGGCGAAGCTCTGGTGCCTTTGGCGCGTCGCTTGATCGCCGACTGGGACAATGCCGAGGATGAACTGCGCCAGCGTTTCACTCTGCAGCGCGGCCGCGTAACCCTGGCGGCCATGCCTTCTTTCGCAGGTAACCTGCTGCCACCGATCCTCAAGACATTCCGCGCCCGGTACCCGAATGTCAACGTCACGGTCAACGATGTGATCAACGAGCAGGTACTGGAAATGGTCCGTGACCGCCAGGTGGAACTGGGGGTGGCGTTCGAGCCGACCATGAGTTCCTCGCTGCAATTCACCCCGCTGTACATCGACCGGTTCGTGGCGGTGGTGCCCCATGACTCGCCACTGGTCGAGCTGGATCAAATCGACTGGCAAACCTTGCTCAAGGAACCGTTCATCACCTTGCAACGGCCGTCGACGGTGCGGGTGATGCTGGAAGAGCATTTGCAGGTTCGGGGCATGAAGCTGCCGGTGGAGTTTGAAAGCCATCAACTGGCGACCGTCGGGCGCATGGTCGCCAGCGGGTTGGGCGTCAGCGCCGTGCCGGCCTTGTGCGCCGGGCAAATGCGCGAACTGGGCGCGCGTTGCATCACCCTGCGCGACCCGGTGGTGGAGCGGGCGATCGGCGTGCTGACCTTGCCGGGGGGAGAGCTGTCGGCGGCGGCGCAGGCGTTGTTTGATGTGTTCAAAGAAGAGAACTTCGGCCAACAACTTTCCATGCATTGATCACAATCCACTGTGGGAGCGAGCCTGCTCGCGAAGGCGGTGTGCCCGTCGACATAGAGGCTGAATGTGTCGGCCTCTTCGCGAGCAGGCTCGCTCCCACAGGGATTCGGTTTCGTCAGAGGTGCAGGCGTTGTGCCAATAGCGGCAACAGTTGCTCGCACGACCCTTCGATCTTCAAATCCAGAATCTCATCCGCCCGCGTCTTGCCCAGGTTGATCGCCAGCAATGGCTTGCCCTGATCCACCACCGCCCGGCACAGGCGAAACGCCGAGTACGCCATCAGCGACGAGCCCACCACCAGTAACCCCGCCGCCTTTTCCACCGCGGCCATGGCTTTTGCCGCCGTTTCCTGGGCGACATTCTCGCCAAAAAACACCACGTCCGGCTTCATCCGTTCACCCGCGCAATGGGGGCATTGCGGGACCTGGAAACGCGATTCGAAAGCAGGGTCCAGCAGGGTGTCGCCATCCGGGGCCTGCACGGCGTCCACGCCGGCCAAATAAGGGTTTTGCGCTTCCATCAGGTGCTGGATCGAGTCGCGCTCGCTGCGTTTTCCGCAGTCCAGGCACAACACCCGGTGCAGGCTGCCGTGGAGTTCGATCACGTCATGGCTGCCGGCCTGGTCATGCAGGGTGTCGACGTTCTGGGTGATCAGCCCGCTGATTTGCCGATTGCTTTGCAAGCGGGCCAGTGTGTCGTGGGCCACGTTCGGCTGAGCCTGGCGCACGCGCGGCCAGCCGAGCATCGCCCTGGCCCAATAACGTCGCCGGGATTCGGGCGCCGAGAGGAATTCCTGATACATCATTGGCTGCCGGCCGCGCCGCACACCCTGGTTGTCGCGATAGTCCGGAATGCCCGACGGGGTGCTGATACCGGCACCGGTCAGGACCACGAACGGGTTGTCGGCCATGAGTTGCTGGAGACGGTCGAGCTGGTTGTGGGTCTGGCTGTCCAACACTCCGGGTCACCTCAATACACACTGTAGGAGCGAGCATGCTCGCGATGGACGTCAACGATAACACTGGCGACCTGAGGCCCCGCGGTGTTTTGTCTTCCATCGCGAGCATGCTCGCTCCTACAGGGGAACGTGTTACTTGCGGGCTTCAAGTATCAGGTTGAACGGCGTCTCCGTGGCCCGCCGGAATGTGCTGAATCCCGCCTCGGTGAAGACTTTGCGCAACCGCGCCTCGCCTGCCTGGGCACCGAGCCCGAGGCCGACTTCCTGGGACAGCGAGTTCGGCGTGCAGATGAAGGTCGAAGCGGCGTAGAACAACCGGCCGACCGGGGTGATGTTGTCATCCAGCGAATCGTGGGCGAACGGCTCCACCAGCAACACCGTGCCGTCCGGCTTCAACGACTCGTAGGCATGCTTGGCCGCGCCCACCGGATCGCCCATGTCGTGCAGGCAGTCAAAATAGCAGACCAGGTCATAGTCGTCGCCGGGGTAGCTTTTCGCCGTGCCTTGGAAGAACCGTGCCCGGCCGGACACGCCGCCTTCCTCGGCACGCTGGGTCGCGACGGTGACGGAGGGCGCGTGGTAGTCGAAACCGACGAACCGCGAATTGGGGAAGGCCTGGGCCATGATCACCGTCGATGCGCCATGGCCGCAGCCGATGTCCGCCACTTTGGCACCGGCCTCCAGTTTGGCCATCACGCCGTCGAGGGCCGGCAGCCATTCGGCGATCAGGTGCGCCTTGTAGCCGGGCCGGAAGAACCGTTCCGTGCCGCTGAACATGCACGGATGGTGATCGCCCCAGGGCAGGGCGCCATCGCCGCGCATGGCCTTGACCAGTTTGTCCTTGTCATGGAAGAACGACGCGACCACCCCGACACCGCCTGCGATGTAGACCGGCGAGTCTTCGATGGCCAGGGCCAGGGCTTGTTCTTCAGGGAGGCGGAATTTTCCGTCGGTGTGTTCCATATACCCCGAGGCGGCATGGGCGCTGAGCCATTCGCGCACCAGGCGGGGGTTGCAACCTGTCTTGGCGGCAAGTGCTTCGGGGCTGATCGGCTGGCTGTCGGCCATGGCCCGGTACAGACCGAGTTCTTCGCCGAGGATGACATTGGCGAGCATCGCTGCGCCGCCCATGTCGTTAACCAGTTTGCCCATGAAATCGTTGAGTCTGGCCTCGTCCATCACGTGTGCTCCTTCGGGAGGATCACGGTCCAGAGGCGTTGGTGGTCGACACGTTCGCCCTGGGCGGTGGTCGTGAGAATGAACAGGACAAAGGCACGTCCTGCGTGGGTTAAGTTTAGTTCGGGGAGAGAAGGGCGCTATCTCAGGCGACGAGGGTCCTTTGTGGGAGCGAGCCTGCTCGCGAAGGCGGTGGGTCAGGCAATTCCCTTTCGACTCAAAGGCAGCTTTCGCGAGCAGGCTCGCTCCCACAGGGCTCGGCAGTGACATCGAGGATCGAATGTATCCAAATGTATCAAACCGGCCTCCCGATACAGTCCGCCCGAACTCAAAGCCACCACCGAACACAGACCAGATACAAACCTGCGATGAACTGTTCAGGTTGTTTTGGCGCCGTTGAACCGTGGCGGCCAAGACCTTTTCCCTGGCCGCCTGCGTCGGCGGCCGTTCGCTTTCGACTCTGTGCCGCGCCTGATGCGGCCAAGGGGACCACAATGACAACGCCTGTGCCTGAATCCAATCTCGACACCCCGCCAGTCGATCGCCTGCGGGTCGATCGTTACACCAACGGCATCATCGGCCCGAGTCAGCCGATGCTCGGTCCGCTGGCCGACGGCGGCACCCTGATCACCGGGACGCCGCCAGGCTGTTGGGGACCGATGATCACGCCAGCGTTTGAAGGCGGCCATGAAGTGACGCAACCGGTGGCTATCGTCGGTGCGCAAATCGGCGACGCGGTGGCGATCAAGATCAAAAGCATGCGCGTTACCTCGCTGGCGACCTCGTCAGGAGTCATGAGCTTCGTCGAAGGGCGCTACAACGGCGATCCGTTCGTCTCCAAATTCTGCTCCAAGTGCGGCACCGAGCATCCGGCCAGCCATGTCGAAGGCATTGGCGAAGACGCGATTCGCTGCAACAACTGTGGTGCCGAGGTCAGCGCGTTTCGCTTCAGCCACGGCTATGTGATCGTGTTCGATGCGCAGAACCAGGTCAGCCTGACGGTCAACCAGGACATCGCCAACCGACTGGCCGGCGATGCCTGCGAAATGTCGGCACTGCCGGAATTCGCCGCGCAACATTCGATCCTGTCCCTGGCCCGCGCCGATATCCCCGGGGTCGCCGCGCACATGCGCCCGTTCCTCGGCAACATCGGCACCCTGCCGTCCCGCGATTTGCCCGACTCGCACAACTGCGCCGATTTCGGCCAATACCTGATCAACGCACCGCACCGTTTCGGCATGACCCGCGAAGAGCTGCACGCGGCCAAGACCGACGGCCACATGGACACTAACTCGATCCGCGAAGGTTGCGTGTTGATCTGCCCGGTAAAAGTGCCGGGGGCCGGGGTGTACATGGGCGACATGCATGCCCAGCAGGGCAATGGCGAGATCGCCGGGCATGCCACCGATTGCTCCGGGGAAACCGAAGTGGTGGTGCAGGTGGTGAAAAACCTGACGCTGGAAGGCCCGATCCTCCTGCAAAACCTCGATGACTTGCCGCCAATGGCGCGCCCCATGAACGCCGAACAACGGGCCAGCGTCCGCGCACTGGGCGAGCGTTGGGGCCAGCACGAGATCGAGCAGAGCGGCCCGATCACCTTTATCGGCAGCGGCGAAAACCTCAACCTGGCGGTGGAGAACGGCTTGCAGCGTGCGGCTGACGTCACCGGCCTGCCTTACGACGAAGTGCTCAACCGCGCGACCATCACCGGCTCCATCGATATCAGTCGCTTGCCGGGCACCGTGCGCGTGACCTTCCTGTGCCCGATGCCTGTGCTGGATCGCATGGGCATCGGCCATCTGGTGCGTGAGAAGTACGACCTGGCGTAAAGCCGAACGGAGGGGGGCTCTTGGGAAAGTGTATCGCAGTGTGTACAGGCCCCCCGAAGATACAAGTCCTGCCGTTTTCCGTCGGCGCGCAACACAGAGCCGATACACCGCTTCGGTTAACTGTGATTACGTTCTGACAACCTTGAGATCGACACCATGCAGACCCCCATCACATCAGCCAAGGCCAGCGCCGGGCTCGGCTTGCGGCGCGGTTTAATGAAAGACCTCCAGGCGGCTCCGGCCGGCCATTTCGATTTTCTGGAAGTCGCGCCGGAGAACTGGATCGGCATCGGCGGCGCCCATGGCGCGGCGCTGCGGGCCCTGGCCGAGCGTTATCCGTTGTCGTGCCACGGTTTGTCGCTGTCCCTGGGCGGGCCATCGCCGCTGGACGTCGGGTTTTTGCAAGAGGTGCGGGTGTTTCTCGATCACTACAATGTGCCGCTGTACAGCGAGCACCTGAGTTACTGCAGCGATGACGGTCACCTCTACGACCTGTTGCCGCTGCCCTTTACCGAAGAAGCGGTGCATCACGTCGCCGCGCGCATCCGTCAGGCCCAGGACATTCTCGGTCGACGCCTGGCAGTGGAAAACGTCTCCTACTACGCCGCGCCACAGCAGGACATGGACGAGGTGACCTTCACTAACGCCGTGCTGCGCGAAGCTGATTGCGACCTGTTGCTGGACGTCAACAACGTCTACGTCAATTCGATCAACCACGGCTTCGATCCACGTTCCTTCCTGGCCGGCATCGATGCGGACCGTGTGGTGGCCATGCACATCGCCGGGCACTTCGATGAATCCGACACCTTGAAAATCGACACCCATGGCGCATCGGTCAAACCGGCGGTGTGGTCGTTATTGTCCGAGGCCTATACCCGGTTCGGCGCGCAACCGACCTTGCTGGAGCGGGATTTCAACTTTCCTGCGTTTTCCGAGCTGGTCGCTGAATTGCAGACCATTCGCCGGTTGCTGACCCGGGAGGTGAACCGTGGCTAAGCGCTCGTTGTTTGATCAGCAAAGCAGCATGGGCCAGTACTTGCGCGATCCCGACCACTGTGCGCCACCCCCGGAAATGGACCCGGCGCGGGCCCGGGTATACCGCGAACTGGTGTTCAACAATTTGTCGTCGCTGATCAGCGGCACCTTTCCGGTGCTGGTGAAGATTCTCGGTGAAAAACGCTGGCGGGAACTGGTCCGAATGTTCCTGCGGGATTACCGCGCCCATACACCGAAATTCGGTGAAATTGCCGAGGAGTTCGTCGAGTTTCTCGCCGCTGAACCGGCGGCGCTGAACGACGGTTCGTGGCCGCCATTCATGGTGGAGCTGGCGCACTACGAATGGGTGGAAATGGCTCTGCAACAATCCGAGGCCGAGCCGTTGCCCTCCGGCGATGCTGAGGCGTTGCTGGATCGCCCGTTGCAGGTTTCGCCACTGGCCTGGCCGCTGGCGTATGCCTGGCCGGTGCAGTTGGTGGGACCCGGTTACCAGCCGGATACCGTGCCGGAGCAACCGACGCTACTGCTGGTGCGCCGGGCCGAAGACTGGAGTGTGAAGTTCTCCGCGTTGACCCCGTTGGCGTGGCGGTTGTTGCAGCGCATCGGCGAGTTTCCCGAGTTGAATGGGCGTGCGCAGTTGCAAGGGTTGGCGGAGGAGGCGGGGATGACTGGGTCGCCAGAGTTCTTCGATAATGGCCTGGTGTTGCTGCGGCAGATGCATGGGGAAGGGGTTGTCGGCGTAGTTGCCTGACACAACACAGTATCCCTTGTGGGAGCGAGCCTGCTCGCGAAGGCGGAGGGTCAGATCACATCAATATTGAATGTGCCGACCTCTTCGCGAGCAGGCTCGCTCCCACAGGGTAAGTTGTCTGCAGGTCAAGCGGAGAAGAAATACCGCGTCAGATGAAAGAAGATCGGCGCCGCAAAGCAGATCGAGTCCATCCGGTCGAGCATACCGCCATGCCCCTTGATCATGGTGCCCCAGTCCTTGGCGCTGAGGCTGCGTTTGATCGCCGACATGACCAGTCCACCGAGGAACCCCATCACCACGATCACCAGGGACATCAACAACGACTGCCAGAAACTGAAGGGTGTCATCCAGTACATGCAACCGCCGATCAGCGTGGCGGACAGCCCGCCACCCACCAGGCCTTCCACGGTTTTTGACGGGCTCACCAGTGGCGCGACCTTGCGTTTGCCGAAAAGCTTGCCGAAGACGTACTGCAACACATCGCTCAGCTGAACGACGAACACCAGGTAGAACAGCAGCAATGCGTTCTGCCCGGTGAAACCCCGCAGATCCAGAAGCAAAAGCGCCGGCGCGTGGCTGATGCAATAAATGCAGATCATCACCCCCCACTGGATCTTCGCCGTTCTTTCCAGAAAGGCATCCGTGTCCTGGCTCAGCACCGCAATCGCCGGCAGCAGCAGGAAGGCATACACCGGAATCAACAAGGTGAACATCGAGTACCAGTGGGTGCCGATCAGCAGATACTGCAGCGGGATCAGGATGAAAAATGCCGAAAACAGTGCGTTATGGTCACCCAGTGTCGTCGGGGTCAGGGTGATGAATTCCCTGAGCGCAAACAGCGATATGAAACCAAACAGGACCACCGTTGCATTCGGCCCCAGCAACCAGGACACGAAGAAGATGATCACCATCCCCCACCAGGCATTCACCCGCTGGTTCAGGTTTTCGATGGTGGAGATCGCGCTTTCGGTCGTGGCCCGTTTGGCCAGGACTTGACCAATGACGGACGCCACCGCCAACAAACAGGCGATGGCGGCAAAGAACCACAGGAATTTTTCTTCAAGACTCATTTCGACAGCCTCACGATGGCGTCACGCGCCCGCTCCAGGAACACCTGTTTTTCTTCGCCTGCGATTCGTGGCAGCGGGTTGCCGATGCGGATCGTGCAGATGATCGGCAACGGTACGTGTTTGCCTTTGGGCATGGAGCGATGGAGGTTTTCCAGGTAGATGGGCACCAGGTCGACATCGGGAAAGGACTCGCTCAACCGGTACAACCCGGATTTGAACGCCCCCGGCAATGCCTGGGTCGAGCGAGTGCCTTCCGGGAAAATGATGATCGAATGGCCGGCCCGCACCACATCGAAGATTGGCTCCAGCACATTGGTGCCCGGTGCCGGATTGCGTTCGATCAGGACCGCATTGAGCCCCCGCTGGGAGATGTACGAGAGAAACCGGTTCTTGCCCCAGTAATCGGCAGCGGCGACCGGCTTCACATTGACCCTGGCTTCAGGGGGCAGGGCCGCGATGATCGCCAGGGTGTCCATGTGGCTGGTGTGGTTGGCGAAGTAGATGCGCTGGCGCGTAAGATCCGGCGGGCTTTCCCAACGGGCGGTGACGCCGATCAGCAGTCGAAGCACCGCGATCAGGGCATTACTGATCCACATGGCCGGCCTCCTTCAGTTGCCTGGAGATCGCCAGGGTTCGGGTAACGCAGGTGGCGGCTGCACCGATGGCGATGATGACCAGCGTCAACAACAGCACATAGTGCGTGTCATACACCTTGGTTTCGATGGCATTGAGCACCAGGCCGACGGTCATTACAGCCATCCGGTGCTGTTTGGCCATAGGACCCATGAAGTTCTGCTTCAGGCCGATGGAACCACCGAACACCCGGACATAGGCCGTCAGCGCGGCGGCCAGGGCGGCAAACCAGCCGAGCTCCGGCTGCGCAATGGCGTAGCCGAGCCCGACAACCAGCAGGCTGTCGGCGATACGGTCGGGGAATTCGTTGTAGAGGCTGCCGATGTCGGATTGTTTTCCGCCTTCGATGGCCACCATGCCGTCGAAGAGATTGCACAGCAGGCGTAGCTGAATGGCGACGGCGCAGCAGATCGAGCCGATGACACCGTTATCGATATTCAGCGCAACCGCACCCGCGAGGGCAAAGAGCACGCTGGCGACGGAGATCTGATTGGGCGAAATGTCGCGTTTGACCAGCAGGTCGGTGATGCGCTTGGCCCAGCCCGCAGAGCGCGCCTTGATTGGCCTTCTGTTGTCGTCCATCGCTTAGTATTCCGGTCGCTGGATTTTTACTAAGCGTATATGCAATCAGCAGTGGCACAGGTTTTTCCTGCGAACCCTACATCTGTGGGAGCGAGCCTGCTCGCGAAGAGGGTGTGTAAGGTTCATCAATGGTAACTGACACTCCCTCTTCGCGAGCAGGCTCGCTCCCACAGTTAGAAGCTGCACCAGCGGTAACGGAGATTTTTTACCCCTTCAGCTTGAGCTCGGCGCACAAACCCCCACCTTCACGATTGCTCAGGGTCAGCGATCCCCCGATCGCCAACGCCAGCTGCTGTGCAATCGCCAGGCCCAGGCCGGTGCCACCGGTGCTGCGGTTACGTGAGTTCTCCACGCGATAGAACGGCTCCATGACCTGGGCCAGTTCCGCTTCGGCAATGCCGGGACCCCGGTCCATGACTTTGACCGACACGCTGCCGTCAGCCTTTTTTTCTACCAGCAATTCGGCGGCGCCGGCGAATTTCAGGGCGTTGTCCGTCAGGTTCACCAGCACCCGGCGCAAGGCGTGGGGGCGGGTGTCGATGACGGCGGCGCTCTTGCCGCTCAACTGAACGTCCTTGCCCACGTCCTGATAGTCGAACACCAGGCTGTCGAGGAACGAGTCCAGATCGGTACGGCGACTTTCTTCGGTGGCGCCATGGACGCTGCGGGCATAGGCCACGCCTTCACGCACCAGATGTTCCATCTCGCCCAGGTCGTTCCACAGTTTGTCTTTTTCCACGCAATCGTCCATGAACTCGGCGCGCAGTTTCATCCGGGTGATCGGCGTTTGCAGGTCGTGGGAGATCGCCGCCAGCAGTTGCATGCGTTCCTTGAGGTAGGCGGCGATGCGCGCCTGCATGGCGTTGAAGGCCTTGGCCGCGTGGGCCACTTCGGTGGGGCCTTTTTCGTCCAGCAGCACCGGGTGGGTGTTGGGGTCGAGGGTGTCCACGGCCTCGGCGAGGCGGGTGAGGGGGCGAATGGCAATTCGCACGGCCAGCCAGGTGCAGGCGATCATCAGCGCCAGTTGACCGAGCAATACGAAGGGCAGCCAGGGCGACAGCGGCTGCATCGAAGGGCGCACATCGATGGTCACCGGACTGCCGTCGGCCAGTTTCAGATGGACCTGAAAGCGTTTCTGCGGGCCGGGAACGTCGGTCACGGTCATGGGGTATTCCATGCCGATGGCGTCCTTGATCGAGGTCACGGCGATGGGCGCCTCGGGCATGTCCATGTCCATGGAGGTACCCGGCGAGCCGTCATCGAGCAGATAGCGGTAATTGCGCCGGTCCAGTTGTTTCAGCCAGCCTGCGCGCTCTTCGGCCGGTAAGCGGTCAAGGATGGCGATGGACGTCGAGACGTCGGTTTCGAGGTTGCCGAGCATGGTGTTTTTCGCGCTTTCGTAGCGCTCGTAGTACTGCGCGCCGAAGGACAGCGCCTGGGCGAGGATCAGGCCGATCAGGAAAATCAGCGACAACCGAGAGGCCAGGGTGCGAGGCCAGCGCATCGAGAGATTCATGCGGGTGCTCCCACGATTTCCACCGGCAGGGAAAACACATAGCCCTCGCTGCGAACCGTCTTGATGTAGGCCGGTTCGCGGGCGTCGTCCAGCAGGCGCTGACGCAGGCGGCTCACCAGCAGGTCGATGGAACGATCGAACAGGTCGGCGTCGCGGCCCTGGGTCAGGTTGAGCAACTGGTCGCGGTTGAGTACCCGTTGCGGGTGGTCGAGGAACACTCGCAGCAAGCGGTATTCGGCGCCGCTGAGGGCGACCATGGTGCCATCGCCGTCGAGCAGGTGGCGGGCCGAGGTGTCCAGGCGCCAGCGCCCGAAGGCCAGCAGGCGACTGGTTTCAGTCACCACCAGGTTCGGAGGCAGCATCCGCGTGCGGCGCAGTACGGCATTGATGCGGGCCAGCAGTTCGCGGGCGGCGAACGGCTTGACCAGGTAATCGTCGGCGCCCATTTCCAGACCGATGATGCGGTCGGTTTCATCGTTGCGGGCGGTGAGCATCAGTATCGGGGTGGCTTTGTGTTTACCGGCGCGCAGCTCGCGGCAGAGCATCAGGCCGTCGTCCCCCGGCATCATGATGTCCATCACGATCAGGTCCACCGGGGTGGATTCGAGGAAGGTACGCATCTGGCGACCATCCGCCACGACCGTGGTACGCAAGCCGTTCTTCTTCAGATAGTTGCCCACCAGTTCCCGGATCTCGCGGTCATCGTCAACGATGAGAATGTGATCGACGTGTTCCATGGGGGCTTGCCTCTATCAAATGGGGGATGTCGCTCAGTCTATCGAGCCTTGGCCCGCTCGCCTTCAGGCGTTTGTATTGGAGTGTATCTGTCTTGTCGATGGATACACACGGACAAAAAAACGCGAATTTCCCCCCGGTTTGTATCGCTCTGTATCCCGGCGCGGTTCAGATACGTACCGATTTACAGACGCCATTTCCCGACACATACGGGATACCTCGCACGCTTTTAATAGGTTCCATCGAGGCAAACCCAAACCGCCTCGGCCCAACTTACGAACTACCTATTGAAACCTTGAGGAATCCGCCATGAACAACAAAGCCATCTTCGCCGCTTGCCTGTTTGCCGCCCTGAACATCTGCACCTTCTCGGCCCGTGCCGAAGCCGATATGGGCGCTCAAACCTACACCTACGGCACGCAACTGGACATCAAGAAAGTGGTGTCGCTGAAACAGGACACTTCGGCTTCCTGCGGGGTGGTCGATGCGCAGCTGACTTACCTGGATTCGCACAACAAAACCCAGGTCCTGGACTACCGCAAGATTTCCGACAGCTGCAACGCGGACAACTGAGTCCTGCGATCACCCGTTACTGATGCCATTTCAAGCGAGGAAACAATCATGAACAACGTCAGCCGATTCCTGACCGCCATTGCCTTCTCCGTCGCCGGTGCCGCGGCACACGCCAATGCCGCTGTAGAGCAAAGCGCTTGCGGCAGCAGCACCTGCTTCCAACTGACGCCGGTGGAAAAGCAGAGCGCTGATGCCCTTCTCGCCGAGGACGGCTATAACCGCACGCCTCAGGGGCAGGTGGTGGCCGAAAACGGCTCCAGCCGCACGACCCAGGGCAAATGGCTGGAAGAGCAATCCGCGTGAGTCCAGAACACCACCGATCCACTGTGGGAGCGAGCCTGCTCGCGAAGGCGGCAGCACATTCAATATCAATGTGACAGTCAGATCGCTTTCGCGAGCAGGCTCGCTCCCACAGGGGACGGGTGTGAGTTGCCACCCTCTTTATTCAAGGTGATCCCATGTTCCTAATCGCTTTCCTGGGCGGCATATTGACCGTCCTCAGTCCTTGTATCCTGCCGGTCGTGCCGTTCCTGTTCGCCGGCGCCGACCGCAAGCGTTCGTCGATCCTGCTGACCCTCGGCGGCATGGCCTTGACCTTTGCCCTGGTCTCCAGCCTGGCCGTGGTCAGCAGCGAATGGGTGATACAGGCCAGCAACGCCGGCCGCCATGTGGCCCTGATCGTGATGGTGCTGTTTGCCCTGTCGCTGATCTCCGCCCGGGTCGGTGACTGGCTGGCACGTCCGTTCGTACTGCTGGGCAATCGCCTTGACCCGAACAGTCGCAAAGTCTCAGGTCCCTTGGGGTCGCTGATGATCGGCGTCGCCACCGGCCTGCTCTGGGCGCCATGTGCCGGACCGATCCTCGGGGTGATCCTCACCAGTGCCATGCTGCAAGGCGCCAATGCCAACACCAGCCTGTTGCTGGTGGCCTACGGTCTGGGCAGCGCTTTGTCCCTGGGCGTCCTGATCTTCGCCGGTCGCGGCCTGGTCAATCGCTTGAAACCGTCGATCCCGGTGACGGGCTGGCTGCGTCGTGGCGCCGGTGTCGCGGTGCTGGCCGGTGCAGCGGTGATCTCCACCGGTGCCGACAACGTGCTGCTGGCCAACACGTCCTCGGAAGGCATCGGCAAGGTCGAGAAAGGCGTGCTGGAAACCGTGCCGAAAGTCGTCGATTACTTCGTCAGCAAGGTCAAGGCCGATTCCATGGACAACGCCCAGGGCGCGATGCCGTCGCTGTCCGGCGCCGTGGAGTGGATCAACTCGCCGCCACTGACCAACGAATCGCTCAAGGGCAAAGTGGTGCTGGTGGACTTCTGGACCTTCGACTGCATCAACTGCAAACGCACTCTGCCTTACGTGAAGGACTGGGTGAAGAAATACGAGAAGGACGGCCTGGTGGTGGTTGGCGTACACACCCCTGAGTACGGGTTTGAACGCATCATCGACAACGTCAAGGACAAGGTGAAGGAGTACGGCATCACCTACCCGGTGGCGATCGATAACAACTACGCGATCTGGCGCAACTTCGACAACCAGTACTGGCCCGCGCACTACCTGATCGACGCCAAGGGGCAAGTGCGTTTCACCCACTTCGGTGAAGGTCGCTACGATGATCAGGAGAAGATGATCCAGCAGTTGCTGGAAGAGGCCAAGGCTGACGCCAAGACCCCCGTTCCAGCTGTGTAACCCCGCAACGATCAATGGCTCACAGGCACTGCACTGTGAGCCATTTTTTTATCCTGACTTCGCCGCCACGCCGCCGGCGGCGCGCCATACTCCCGTCGAAAGGCCCGACTGAACGCCGTGTCGGTCTGATAGCCCACTTCTTCGGCGATGCGGATCAAGGAACTGTTGCTGCTGCGTAACAGGTTGGCCGCCAACAACATGCGCCATTGCGTCAGGTACTGCATCGGCGAAACCCCGACCAATTGCTGAAAGCGTTCGGCCAATACCGACCTTGAGGTGCCGGCAGTGCGTGCCAGCTCATCCAGGGTCCAGGTCTGGCAGGGTTTTTTGTGCATGGCGTTGAGGGCGGCGCCGACGATCCGGTCGCTGACACCGGCCAGCCAACCGGTGCGGCCCTTGCCGTGTTCGTGCATGTACAGGCGCAGCACTTCGATGAACAACACCTCGGCCAGCTTCGCCAGCACGCCTTCGTCGCCAGGTCTTGGCGAGCGGGCTTCGGCCAGGGCGTAACGCACGGAAGATTCCAGCCAGATGCCGGCATTCGAGCCGCGCACATTGACTCGCACCACTGGCGGCAGTCCCGTCAGCAGCATCCCCGCCAGCCGCGTATCGCAGGCCAGATAACCGCACACCAGTCGCGTCACCGCGCCGCCACCGCCATAGCTCAGTTGCCGTGGTCGCCGCGCCAGGACTTTATCCAGACGCCCGCCACTGGCCGGCGTCAATCCGGGGCTGGAGCTCATGCGGTGGGCATCGCCCTGAGGGAAAACCACGACGTCGCCGGCGGTCAGCAGCAGGGGCGGATCGTCCCCCAGTTCGACGTAACACTCGCCCTCGGTGATCAGGTGAAAGATCACCACCCGTTCGGCATTCGGCTCCAGAAACGGTGCGGCGGTGTCGGCCGTCGGCGATTGGTAGCACCAGGGCGCTGTGAACCTGGCGTTGATGAAAATGGCGCCGACCAGGCGGACGACGCGCAGGGTCTGTGACAGGGCATCCATGGGGGTATTCCCGTGTGGGCAGACGGTTGTGAGTGATGAGCTTGATTGTGAGCCTGTCGTTGCCAGGCATGGAATCTCCGGACGATCGGACAAGGTTGGCCGACGATCGGGCAGGACGCCGGCGCGCGCCGGAGCGATAGTTCGCCTACAGGGTCACTGCCGACCCTGTCATCAATAACAAGAATGAGAGGTTGCCATGCCGAAGTTCGTCATAGAACGCGAGATACCAGGCGCTGGAACACTGTCAGAAAGGGATTTGAAGGCCGCTTCGCAAAAGTCCTGCAGGACCTTGCGCGATATGCCGCAGGTGCAGTGGCTGCAAAGTTATGTCACCGGTGACAAGCTGTACTGCGTGTACATCGCGCCGAGCGAAGAGCAGATCATGGAGCACGCCAGGCAGAGCGGTTTCCCGGCCAATCGCATTTCCCAAGTCACGTCCATCATCGATCCGACCACGGCAGAATAGGCCGGGCTGCGTGCCAACCCGCAACGGAGCGGAATTCATGAGTACACCCATTGATCTTACTGCCTTGAAGAACCGTCAAATGGCCGCCTGGGCCAGTGGCGACTATGCCGTGATCGGCACCACCCTGCAGATTGTCGGTGAGCAACTGGCCGAAGCCTGCGACCTGCTGTGCGATGAACAAGTGCTGGATGTCGCCGCCGGCAATGGCAACGCCACGTTGGCCGCTGCGCGCCGGGGTTGCCTTGTGACCTCGACCGACTACGTGGCCGCGCTGCTCGAACGCGGCGAGGACCGGGCGAGGGCTGAACGCCTCAATGTCACCTTTCAAGTGGCCGATGCCGAAGCGCTGCCTTTTGAAGACGCCAGTTTCGATGCCGTGCTTTCCACCTTCGGCGTGATGTTTACGCCGGACCAGCCCAAGGCGGCTGCGGAACTGGCGCGGGTCTGTCGGCCCGGAGGGCGGATCGGCCTGGCCAACTGGACGCCGGAAGGTTTCGTCGGCCAGATGTTCAAGACCCTGGGCAAGCACATGCCGCCACCACCGGGCGCGCAACCGCCCTCGCAGTGGGGCACCGAAGCCTGGTTGCACACGCACTTCGACGAGCGCAACTTCCTGGTCCAGGTGACGCGCAAGACTTTCAACTTCCGCTATCGCAACGCCGGGCATTTCATCGACACCTTCCGCAGCTGGTACGGCCCGGTGCACAAGGCGTTCGCGGCGCTGCCCCCGGACGGCGCCAAGGCCCTGGAAAACGACATGACCGAACTGCTGAACCGCCTGAACCGGGCGGGGGAGAAGTCGCTGGTGGTGCCGAGTGAGTACCTGGAGGTGGTGATCACAAGGCGTTAAGCCGACGGAAATCCCTGTGGGAGCGGGCAAGCCCGCTCCCACAGGGTTTGTGTCTAACCCAGATTAATCACTCATCCAGCCGCTCGGTGTACACCACCCACACACTGCACGGCATTTTGTACAGCAGGTGTTCCACCGTGCTGCCGATCAATCGCCCCATGCCGCGATGGCCGAGGCGGCCCATGACGATCACGTCGACGTCATAGGCATCGGCGTAACGAGTCAGGACCTTGGCCGGGCTGCCCATGATCATGTGTCGCTGGGGGCCTGCGATGCCGTTGCGTTCGGCCAGTTCGTTGAAGGCTTCCAGCTGGGCGTCATACAGGGTCTTGTTCTTGGTCGAGGAGAAGAACGCCGAGCCGTTGTCGAAGCCGAATTCGTCGGAGCTGATGGACGAAAGATCGTAGGCGTAGACCACGTCAAGCTCGGCATTGCAGGCACTGGCCAGTTTCGAGGCTTCGTGCAGGATCCGGTCGTTGAAACTTTTGTAGTGGTCATCGCGGTGGAAGGGGTCGACCGCGGCCACCACCTTGCGGGGCAGGGCATTAACCGCGTGGCTGACGAAGTGTAAAGGCACCGGACACTCGCGCAACAGGTGAATATCCAGCGGGGTGAAGATCAGCCGCGACAGCAGCGACTGGTGCTCCAGTGCCTTGATCAGCACGTCCATCGGCTGTTCCTTGAGGTGGATCAGAATCTCTTCCAGCGGTTTTTCTACCCACGCCACTTCGGTGGTGACGTGCACGCCGATTTTGCGCAAGGGCCGGGCCTGGTCTTCGAGCCACTGGCGGTGGCGATCGACATAGCCCAAACGCATCTGTTCCAGCGCCTTTTCATTGACCAGACTGGCCGTGGCCAGGCCTTCCAGATAATCGAACGCCACGATGTGCAGCGCCGCGTCTTCAGCCTTGGCCAGCGCCGCCGCCCGATCGAAGGCGGGGCTGTGTTCCATCAGTGGCGAAGTCACCAGCATGAAACGTGATTGCTCGGACATGACAAACCTCCCGGGGGGCGTTCGGCTTGTTAAGTATTGACCATGATTGGCGGCTATAGAGGCCGGTCATCGGTAGTCCCAGGTAATTACACAAGACCCTGTGGGAGCGGGCTTGCCCGCGATAGCGGAGTGTCAGTCGATATTAATATTGGCTGATACGCCATCATCGCGGGCAAGCCCGCTCCCACAGGGTGTGTGTAATTACTAGAGCGCTATAACAACCTTTGCCCCTCTGGCTTCCAGCAGCTCACGCAACACCGAGCGATGACAGTGCGCCTCATCCTCGCAGTAACAACCCACGGCCAGGGAGGTGTGATGGGACAGGGCGGCCAGCAGATCCAGCATCTGGCTGGCGGCCGGCTGCTTCATTTCTGCCTTGAACTTGCGCACGAACGCCGCCCAGGCCTTGGCATCTCGTGCCGCCAATGCTTCGGCAACCAGTTCCGCGCTGGGCGACAGCAACGGCTGCCACACATCATAGAAATCCCGCGTGGCGAACTCGGCCTTCGGTACGCCACGGGGAGGGCGGCGCACGGTGCCCAGGCGCAGACCTTCGTCGGGTTTTCGCGGCGAACCGAGTCGCACGATATGGATAGGCATGGCGTTACTTGAGCCGCGATCCGTCGAACCACTCCAGCGCGGTGCGCCAGAAGCAGATCCCCAGAAAATAGGCCGACATCAATAGCCAGAGCCCCATCACCAGCGGGTTGATCACCGGATGGTTGATCACCAGCGACAGGCTGCACAACAGCCAGATCGCCGTCACGGCAATGTTGATCGGCATGAAGCGGCGCACACGGAACGGGTGCAGGAATTTCATGCGGGTCAGGGTCAGCAAGGCCAGGCCGATTACCGTCAGGAAGGTGATCCACGGCGACGGCGCGATGATGTACAGGCACAGGGCGACCACGTTCCACGCGGCGGGGAAGCCCTGGAAGTAGTTGTCCTTGCTTTTCATATTGACGTTGCAGAAACAGAACAGCGACGACACCAGAATCAGCGACACGGTCAGCAGCAGCGTGTAGTCCGGCAGCGGGATGTAGCGATAGATGAACAGCGCCGGGATGAACACATACGTCAGGTAATCGATGACCAGATCGAGGATCGAGCCGTCGAAACTCGGCAGCACCGACTGCACATTGACCTTGCGCGCCAGTGCGCCGTCCAGGCCATCGACGATCAGCGCCACGCCCAGCCACAGCAGGCAATTGGTCGGCTGGTTATCGAGCAGGGCAAGGGTCGCGAGGAAGGCGGTGACCACGCCGGTGGCGGTAAAACCATGGGCTCCCCACGCTTTGAGCCTGGCGATGTGTAGAGTCGATATCACGGGGGCGTTCTCCAGAAAGTGAAGCAAGCCAGTCATCGCCTTCAGTATCGAGGGCGGCGGCAAACCGGGTCGGGTTGCAGGTATCGACCGGGTATCCGGGAATAAGGTTCACCACCTATGAATCTTAGCTGCGCCGCAAAAAAAGACCCCGGATAAATCCGGGGTCAAGGTGGGTTATCTGAATCGATCCGTCTGACGATTCACAGCGCCGCCTCCGGATTGCGACCAAATACCCGGTTATATTCAGCCTTCGCGGTCTGCTCGGTAAATTCGCCCGACCACTTGGATACCACCACTGTCGCCACGCTGTTACCGATGGTGTTGCAGGTGGCGATGGCCATCGACATGAAGCGGTACACCCCGAACAGCAAGGCCAAGCCTTCGACCGGCAGCACGCCGATCGCGGTCACCGTCGCGGCAAACACTACAAAGCTGCCGCCCGACACCGCTGCCGCGCCTTTGGATGTCACCAGCATGATGGCAATGGTGCCCAGTTGCTGTTCCCAACTCATCGGTACGCCATAGGCGTTGGCGATGAACAGCACGCACAGCGACATGTAGATGGAGGTGCCATCGAGGTTGAAGGCATAACCGGTAGGCAAGACCAGGCCGACGCTCTGCTTGGAACAACCGAATTTCTCGAGTTTTTGCAGCAGGCGCGGCAGGGCGCTTTCCGACGATGCCGTACCCAGCACGATGAAAATCTCATCCTTGATGTACTTCAGGAAGCGCCACAGGCTGAACCCGGAAATCCGGCAGACGACCCCCAGCACCACGAAGATGAAGAACGCGACACAGACGTAGAACATCAGCACCAGGTTGGCCAGCGACATCAGCACGGCGGTGCCATTGGCACCCACGGCGTAGGCCACGGAACCGAAGGCGCCGAGCGGGGCGAACTTCATGATCAGGTTGATGAACTCGAAGAAGCATTCCGATACCCGGTTCAAGCCATCCTCGATGACACTGCGCCGCTCGGGCTTGAGGGCCAGCAGGGCAAAGCCGAACAACACCGAGATCACCAGCACTTGCAACAGTTGGCCACCGGCGAACGCACCGACGAAGTTGTCCGGGAAGATCCCGTAGATGAAGTCCATGGTCGACGCCGGCGCGTGACCCTTGGCGACCGCCGCACTGGCGGCTGCGGCGGTGGCGCTGCTCGGATGAGCGTCGTGCATGCCGGAGCCGATGTTCAACAGGTTGCCCCACAGCAGACCGATAGCCAGGGCCAGGGTGGAGACGATTTCGAAGTAGATCAGCGCGCGCAGGCCGACCTTGCCGACCCGCTTGATATCACCTGCCGAGGCGATGCCATGGACCACGGTGAAAAACACCAGCGGCGCGACGGCAGTCTTGATCAGTTTGAGAAAAATATCGCCCAGAATCTTGAATTTGGCGGCGAGTTCCGGCGCGAGAAAACCGAAGGCAATGCCCAGAATCATGGCGGCGATGACCTGGAAGGTCAGGTCCTTGTAGAACGGTTTTTTGTTGAGGGTGGTCATGTCTGCGATCTCGTTGTTGTTATTGGCGAGCGGTAGGCAGAAGGGCTCGCTCATGGCGAGCCCCGCAACGATCAGCGCTTGACGCGACCCTCGCGAGCCAGGGCGATATCGACCATCTGCGGCGCAAGACCCAGATAATTGGACGGGTCGGTGAGGCGCTTGAGTTCCTCGATATCCAGTTGCGCGGTGGCTTCACCCTGAGCGAGCAGGGCGTCGAGCAGGCTGGTGCCTTCGTCGTTGGCCAAGCGGCACGCGGCATACACCACATCGTGGGCGACCTGACGGCCCAGCGCCGGAGCCAGTCCCATCATCACCGCTTCGGCGACGATCAGGCCCTGGGTCATGTCGAGGTTCTTGCGCATGCGCTCGGTGCGCACTTCCAGCCCGGCCAGCATGAATTTCGCCTGACCCAGGGACGCCGCGCTCAAGGCGAAGGCTTCAGGAATGGCGATCCATTCGGCCTGCCATGGGCCGGTGGAGCGTTCGAAATCCTGGATCATCGCGTCGAGCATCAGGCCGGCTTGCTGGCGCACACCTTTGGCGGCGGCGTACATCAATTCGCAGGAAATCGGATTGCGTTTCTGCGGCATGGTGCTGCTGGCGCCACGGCCCTTGACGAACGGTTCGTACACTTCGCCCAACTCGCTGGTCATCATCATCATGACGTCCAGGGCAATCTTGCCCAGCGAACCGGTGACCAGTCCGAGGAAATTCAAGGTTTCGGCCAGACCGTCGCGGGCCACGTGCCAGGTGGCTTGCGGCACGCCCAGGCCGAGTTCGGCCATCAGTGCTTCCTGCACTTCCAGGCCTTTGTCGCCCAGGGACGCCAAGGTGCCCGCCGCACCGGCGAACTGGCCGATTTCCACCCGTGGACGCAGCTCCACAAGGCGTTCGGCATGGCGGTCGAACATGCTCAACCACACCGCACATTTGTAGCCGAAGGTGATCGGCAGCGCGTGTTGCAGGTGGGTACGCCCGGCCATCGGGGTATCGCGGTAACGCTTGGCCAACCCGGCAAGCAGGCCGCGCACGGCCTGGATGTCGCGTTCGACAATCGCCAGCGCCGCACGGACTTGCAGGACCACGGCGGTGTCCATGATGTCCTGGGTAGTGGCGCCCCAGTGCACGTAGCGTCCAGCCTCGCCACAGGTTTTCGACAGCTGTTCCACCAGCGGCAGGATCGGGTAGCCGACGATTTCGGTTTCGTGCTGCATCAATGCCAGGTCGAGGGACGCGTAGGTGGCCCGTTCGGCGATCTGCTCGGCAGCCTCATGCGGAATCACGCCGCAGCGGGCTTCGGCGCGCGCCAGCGCCACTTCCACTTCGATATAGCGTTCGATCAAGGCTTTGTCGGAAAACACGCCGCGCATCTCGGCGGTGCCGAACATGTCGCGAAAGAGGGCGGAGTCGAAGACGGTGCTGGACATGAGTTAATCCTGATATGTTTGTTATTGATCGGACATATCTAATATGTCCGTACATAATTCTTACGTGCTCACTGATACACTGTCAACTCGGTGAACGTTCGGGACTGATGAAAGGTATGAGCCAGACGCGCTATGCGGTCGTTGCAAAAGACTTGATGGAGGGCATTTCCAGCGGGCGCTACCCGGTCGGGACGCTGCTGCCGACGGAATTCGAGCTGTGCGAGCTGTATGACGTGAGCCGACATACGGTGCGGGCGGCCATCACGCAATTACAAAACCAGGGGCTGGTGTCCCGGCGCAAAAGAGTCGGTACGCGGGTCGAAGCGTCGTCACCTCAAGGGGGATACTCGCAATCGCTGGCCTCGGTGTCGGACCTGGTTCACCTGGCCGAAACCCAGATTCGCAGCATTCAGCATGTGCACCACTTTGTCGCCGACATCGCCCAGGCCCGGCGTCTGGGGCTGGAGCCCGGCGAGCATTATTTTTGCGTCTCGAGCATCCGGGTCGATCAGCAAAACGCCCGGGCACCGCTGTGCTGGACCGACGTCTACGCTCAGGACATTTACGCTGAGGTGATCGAGTTGGCCGAGCAACACCCGGACGAACTGATTGCCGCGCTGATTGAGCAGCATTTCGCCCGAACCATCGATGTGGTGGATCAACAAGTGCGAGCGGTCCTGCTGACGCCCGAAATCGCCAAGAGCCTGAATGCAGAGCCGGGCTCCCCCGGTTTGAACATCATTCGCCAATATCGCGACGAGGACGGCGGGTTGATGGTGGTGTCCGAAACCACCCATCCCGAGGACCGTTTTACCCTGGTCACTCAGATGAGGCGCGAGCGCACATCGGCCTAGCGCGAACGCTAGCCGGCATGATGTTGGGGGTCGGCTGAACGGTGCTGGCACAATTGCCGGCGAGGACTATTGTTGCCTGACGGATCACTCCCTTCGATGAGGATGTCGTCATGAACACCAGCGATCTGCTCGAACAATTACTGCGCGGCGGCCAGGGCGCGATGCCGCGACAGGGTGGTGGGGCATCTGCTCAAGGCGGTTTGGGTGACCTGGGCGGATTGCTCGGCGGCCTGCTGGGTGGCGGCGGTGGCGGTGGTGCCGGCGCCGGCGCGGGTGGAATGGGCGGGCTGGGCGGACTGCTCGGTGGCCTGCTGGGCGGTGGCTCGCCGATGGGCGGTTCCCCTCAGGGCCGTTCCGGCGGTGGCACCAACTATGCCGCGCTGGCTTCGCTGGGGATGATGGCGTTCCAGGCGTATCAGGCCTGGCAGCGCAGCCAGGCCGCACAGCAGCAACAGGCACCGCAACAGGCGCTGCGCACGGTGGATCTGTTGGCCGGCCCGGAAGTCGAGGAGCATAGCCATGCGATCCTGCGGGCACTGATCGCGGCAGCCAAGGCCGACGGCCGGATCGACCCGGCCGAGAAGCAGATGATCAGCACCGAAATCGGCCGTCATACCGATGATCCGCAATTGCAGCAGTGGCTCGACGATGAAGTCGCCAAGCCGCTGGACCCTGCCGAGGTGGCACAATCGGCCACCGACCCCGGCATGGCCGCCGAGATGTACCTGGCCAGCGTGATGCTGGTGGACGATCAGCAGGATGCCGAGCGCAATTATCTGGATGAGCTGGCGGCGGCGTTGCAGATTGATCCGGATTTGCAAGTGCATCTGGAGCAGCAGGCGAGGGGTGGGGCTGTCTGATGGTGTGAAACCGCCGGATTCAGGTCGGCTGACAGGACGCCTTCGCGAGCAGGCTCGCTCCCACAATGGGGCTGTGGTGTGAGCAAAACCCTGTGGGAGCGAGCCTGCTCGCGAAGAGGCCGGCACATCCGGTATCAATGCCGACGGTCAGTCCGCTATCGCGGGAAGCCCGCTCCCACAATGGGGCTGTGGTGTGAGCAAAACCCTGTGGGAGCGAGCCTGCTCGCGAAGAGGCCGGCACATCCGGTATCAATGCCGACGGTCAGTCCGCTATCGCGGGCAAGCCCGCTCCCACAACGCGGTCAACCTGCTGGTTTCGGTACCAGGAAGGTAACGCCATAGCGCTCGGCGACCTCGAATATCCTCGGCAGATCCTCAGGCACCTTGAACCGGTCCATCGCCGCAAAAAACTGCCCGCCACGCGGATCGGAGACCACGCCGATCATCTTCGCGGTGGTGCTGATGTTCTTGTAGGCATGGATCGCCCCGGCAGGGATATGCACATAACCCCCGGCCGAGACGGTGGTGGATTTGCCCTCGACCGTTACTTGAACCTGGCCGTCCACCACGTAAAACGCTTCATCCCACGGATGAAAGTGCGGTGGCGGGCCGCCCCCTTGCACGCCTTCCTGAATATGCATTTCAAAGGGTTTGCTCAGATCCCCGCCGGCCAGGACCGTAATTGCCTCGCCGACGACGCTATAGGGTTCCGGGGGGACTTCGATGACGTGAGTCGTGCGCATGATTGCTCTCCGGGGATGAAGCGGCACCCGCTGATTGTATGCCCTTGAAGGTCCGCCGGAAGCCGCACGCCGGGGCCGTCTGTCCGGGCGGTTTCACCGTCAATGGAATTTTTACGCACACGGCTCGCTCTGCTGAGGGAGAGACGCGCTGATTGCGCGTCCTGCAGCGATCAGGGTGAGCCATGAACAAGGACCTGGACGACTACAACCGCATGCGCGATTTTTCGGCGACGTCAGAGCCGGCCGCCGTCAAACGCTCAGGCAGGAAAAACGCCAAGGATCATGCCTTGCAATTTTGCATCCAGAAGCACGACGCTTCGCGCCTGCATTATGACTTTCGCCTGGAACTCGATGGCGCGCTCAAGAGCTGGGCGGTGCCCAAGGGGCCGTCGCTGGACCCCAAGGTCAAGCGCCTGGCGGTGCATGTCGAAGACCATCCGATGGACTACGCCACGTTCGAAGGCAGCATTCCCGAAGGACATTACGGCGCCGGCGACGTAATTGTCTGGGACCGTGGCGTGTGGATCCCCCAGGACGACCCGGCCAAGGCCTACGCCAAAGGCCGGCTCAAGTTCGAACTGCAAGGCGAAAAACTTGCCGGCTTGTGGAATCTGGTGCGCACGCACATGCCGGGCAAGCAGGAACAATGGTTCCTGATCAAGCATCAGGACGGCGCCGCCCGACCCGAAGAGGACTACGACGTGGTCGCCGCCGAGCCGAACAGCGTGCTCAGCGATCGTTCTATCGTGGCCAAGGCACCGAAGGCCGGCAAGTCCACCCGACCCAAGGCGGTGAAGAAGCCGGTTGCCCCGGCACGCAACGAAAAGTCTGCACCACTCACGGGTGCACACAAGGCCAGATTGCCGGTTCAGATCAAGCCGGAACTGGCGACATTGGTGGAAAAGGCCCCGGACGGCCAGTGGAGTTATGAGGTCAAGTTCGACGGCTACCGGATCATGGCGCGCATCGACCACGACGAGGTCAGACTCTTCACCCGCAACGGCCACGACTGGACCCACAAATTGCCCGGCCAGGCCAAGGCGCTGGCAGGGCTGGGGCTGGAGTCGGGCTGGCTCGACGGCGAAATGGTGGTGGCCGACGAGCAGGGCGTGCCCGACTTCCAGGCACTGCAAAATGCCTTCGATGCCGGTCGCAGCGGCAGCATCCTCTATTACCTCTTCGACTTGCCCTACCTCAACGGCGTGGACCTGCGCGAGGTTCCGGTCGAAGAGCGCCGGGCGGCGTTGGCGACAGTGCTTAAAGCCAGTCAGGATCCGTTGCTGCGCTTCTCCGACAGCTTCGGCGAAGACCCGCAGGCCTTGCTCAACAGTGCCTGCCAGATGCGCATGGAAGGGCTGATTGGCAAGCGCCTGGGTTCGCCTTATGTGTCCCGGCGCAGCGGCGACTGGATCAAGCTCAAGTGCAAGCATCGGCAGGAATTCGTCATCGTCGGCTTCACCGATCCCAAGGGCTCGCGCAGTGCCTTCGGGGCCTTACTGCTGGGCTTGCACGACCGTGACAGCGGCGAGTTGCGTTACGCGGGCAAGGTCGGCACCGGCTTCACCGAGGCCACTCTGGGCAGCATTCATGAGCAACTCAAACCGTTGCAGACGAAGAAACCGGCGGTCGCCAATCCCCCCGACGGTGCTGAAGTCAGAGGTGTGCATTGGCTCAAGCCCAGCCTGCTGGCGGAAGTGGCCTTTGCCGAAATGACCAAGGAGGGCTCGGTGCGTCATGCGGTGTTCCATGGCCTGCGCGAAGACAAACCTGCCAAAGATATTACCGAGGAGCGTCCGACCGCCGTGAAAACTCCCCCTGCAAAAAAACGCGCCGCATCCACACCTGTCGCAACGCAAAAGAAAGCCGAACCTGCACCGTCGCAACTCGGCCTGGCCGCAGGCAAGGTACGCATCACTCACCCGGACCGGGTCATCGACGCCAGCAGCGGCACCACCAAAGTGCAACTGGCGGAATATTACGCCAGCGTCGCCGAGTGGATTCTTCCGCAGCTCAAGGATCGACCGGTGGCATTGGTGCGTGCACCGGATGGCATTGCCGGCGAGCTGTTTTTCCAGAAAAACGCCGAGCGCCTGGCCATCCCCGGCATCACTACCCTGGACCAGGCGCTCACGGGCCAGCCGATGATGGTCATCAACAATGCCGAAGCCCTGGTTGGCGCGGTCCAGATGAGTACCGTGGAGTTGCACACCTGGAACGCTACTTCGGACAAGCTCGACAAACCCGACCGCTTCGTCCTTGACCTGGACCCGGACCCGGCGCTGCCGTGGAAGCGCATGATCGAGGCCACCCAATTGACCTTGTCGGTACTCGATGAACTGGGGCTCAAGGCGTTTCTCAAGACCAGCGGCGGCAAAGGCATTCACCTGGTGGTGCCGCTGACCCGCAAACTCGGCTGGGATGAGGTCAAGGACTTCAGCCACGGGATTGTCAGCCATATGGCGAAGATGCTGCCGGAGCGCTTTTCCGCCGTATCGGGGCCGAAGAACCGGGTCGGGCGGATCTTCATCGATTACCTGCGCAACGGGCTGGGCGCCACCACCATCTGCGCCTACGCCGTGCGCACCCGGGAGGGACTGCCGGTGTCGGTGCCGATCTTTCGTGAAGAGGTGACCGAGCTCAAGGGCGGTAACCAGTGGAACGTGCACAACGTGCACGAACGCCTGGCGGAAGTGGGCGACGGACCTTGGGCGGACATGAAGAAAACGAGGCAGACGATCACCGCCGAGATGCGACGGCGGGTCGGGATGAAAAAGACCTGATTACACACCCCCAACGTGGCGAGCGAGCTTGCTCGCGTTCGACTGCGTAGCAGTCGCCAAAACCGGTCATTGCGAACCGTTTTTTTGGGGCTGCTGCGCAGCCCAACGCGAGCAAGCTCGCTCGCCACATCAATCTACGGCCAGTGTTAGTGGATAAACGCCTGGAAGTCAGTCCCCAGCTTGTCGATGGCTGCCTTGAAATCCTGCGCGGTGATTTTCTGGCTTTCGTTCGAGAGCTGCTTTCCGAATACCTTGCGCACGACCTTGGCCACGGTCTGGTTGTTTTTCGTGTCGATGAACTCGGCTTCGATGAACAGCTCGGTGTCCTGGTCCCGGTGACCGGTGGCTGCTTGTGTCGCCCCGACCACGGCGGCGATGGGCACCACTTCATACCATTTCATGCCTTCGTTCGAGGCGCTGACGCCGGTGATGGCCGCGCGCATGATCAAGGTTTTCGAACCGGCCGGTGCGGCGCTTGCGCTGGTGACCACGCGGTATTTCTGCCCCAGCGTGGCTTTGGCCTTGTTGGTCATGTAGTTCTGAATATCCGTGAGCGTCTGCCGGTTGACGCGCTCATCGGGCTTGGGCGCCGGATAGAGTTCCAGCCGGTTGAACACCACGGTGTCATAGGCATTGGGGTTCCACGACGGGCTCACCCAGCGCATCGCCGTTCCGCCGCTGGGGGTCGTGACTTCTTGCAGGTTGTTGTAGTTGGGCAGGAAGCCGGAGTACTGCTCCCGTTCGGTGACTTTCGAGGTACAACCACTGAGCAGCAGTCCGGTCAGTGCGGCGCCGACGAGCAAATTTCGGGACAGGTTCATGATGCGGTGTGCTCCTTGGATCAGTCGTTTTCGTTAGCGGGCTATCAGAAACGCCAGGTCATGTTCCCGGTCACGGCTTGAATCCAGGCATTGTCGAACTGACCGGAAGTTCGATTGCCCGATGCAGACTTGGTCTGGTCCACCGGCATGTCGCCGAGCCAGACCATGGCCCAACTGACGTTGACGTCAGTGTCCTTGTTCAGTGCATAGGTGGCGCCTGTCGCCAGCCGCCAGGATTCGGCCATGGGCACGGTGAAGGTGCGGTCGCCGTCCGACACGGCACTGCTGTCGTAAGCCACGCCGAAGTTCCACAACAATTGCGGGGTGGCCTGCAATTGCGCACCGAGCGACAGGTGCCAGGTGTCTTTGTAGTTGGCGTCGACGGTGGTCGAGCGGGCATCGTTGGCCGACGTGTCGACCTGGACGGCGATCTCGCCGAATTCTGACCAGTCCTGCCAGTTGACCGAGGCGAGCAAGGCCCATTGCTGGTCCAGTTGCTGGAACAGGCTCAAGGTGAGGGTCTGCGGGACTGTCATGTCGAGTTGGGTCTGGGTGCCGTCCAGGCGTCGTAACAACGGGCCGTCGCCCTTGACGTCGAGACCGTCCTCGAACTCCAGATCGAGCTTGCTGGTGTAGGCCAGGCCAATGCGGGTGCCAGGCTGCGGGGCATAAATCACCCCCACGTTCGCGCCGAAGCCCCAATCCTTGTCCTTGTATTTGAACTGGCCGTCGCTGCGGTCGGTGAAGCCGAACGGTGAGCGGTCAATGGCGGTCTGGGCTTGCAGCATGCCGTACATGGCCTTGACGCCGACGCCTACCGACCATTGCTCGTTGAAGCGGTAAGCCACGCTCGGCACCAACGACAGTCCGAGCAGGCTGGAATTCTGCGCGAAGTAACGCCCGGACCATTCGTTGTCGTAATTGACCGCCAGGCCGAAATCGCCGTATTGGCCGAAGCCCACGCTCCAGTGATCATCCAGTTCATGGCTGATGAAAAAACTGCCGCCAGGCATCGGGTCGAGGGCATTGCCACTGCCGCTGCCCGCGACGTTGGTGTCATCGTCGCGATCGAATTTGAGGTTGCCGTAGAGCACCTGCAAGCCACCAGTGATCTGCGTACCCGCCAGGTAACTCATACCGGCCGGATTGCTGGCAATGGTGGATGGACCCTGGGCGCGTGCTGCGGCACCGGCGTTCGCCAGGCCGGCGTTATCGGTGCCGATTTCGTAGAGCATGATGCCGCCAGCCCAGGCGTGCTGACAGCACAAGGCGAGAAGGGCTACGACGGGCAGAGCAGATACTTTTTTCTGCATGGTGTCGGTACCCGGAAACCGTCCCCCGACGGCTCCGCAAAAGTGGTGTCCCCGCGAAAAGAGCGTAGGTTCAAATCGATAAAAAGCCAGTAAGCACCGTGCATCCTGTGGGAGCGAGCCTGCTCGCGAAGAGGTCATCCCATCCAGCATTCATGTTGACTGACCCACCGCTTTCGTCGGAACGCCGCCCGGAGCCGGCTCGCTCCCACAGTTGGATGTTGTCAGTCGAGTGATTAAAACCGATAGTTCAGGCCCAGGGTCAACGAGCGTTCCGGCGCCGGTTGGCGACCCCATGGGCTGGTGTCGATGCCACGGAAGTAATACTCGCGGTTGAACAGGTTGCTGACCCCGGCCGAGGCGGTCAGGGTGCTGTGGTCCTGCAGCTTGAATTCCCGTTCTATCGCGGTATTCCACACCCAATAGGCCGGGAGCTTGCCCACGGATGCGGTCGCGTCTTCGTCACCGGAATTGGCGGCATCGGTGTAGGCGCTGCTGACGAACAGGCCGTCGAGGCTGTAGGTCCAGTGTTCGGCGAAGCGGTAACGGCCATCGATATTGAATTGATTACGCGAGGCGTACGGTACTTCGTTGTCCTTGAAATCGCCGTTGCGCTGCCTGGCATCGAGGTAGGCGTAGCTGGCGTGCAGGTCCAGATCGGGCAGCGCCGACGGGGTCCAGAACACTTCGGTTTCGATGCCCTGGTGACGGGTGCTGCCGAGGTTGACGAAGCGGTCGGTGGTGGCGTTGTAAACGATCTGGTCGCTGAAATCGATGCGGTACACACCGAAGTCCACGCGCAAACCTTGCCACGGCGTGTAACGCACGCCCGTTTCATAGTTCCAGGCCAGTTCGGCGCCGACGTCGCCTTCCTTGACGATCTGCGTGACCTGCGGCGGGCGCAGGGATTTTTGCGCGTTGGCATAGACGAACCAGTCATCGCTGGCCTGGAAGCCAACGGTCAGGCCCGGCAGCCATTCCTCGGACTTGTTCTCGTGTTGGAAACCGGTGATGCCGTCGTCGTAGTTCATGGTCGCGTTTTCATAACGCACGCCCGGGGTGATGGTCAGGCGGTTGTCGAACAGGCCGATGGCGTTGCTGAGGTAAAACGCCTTGGCCTCGTCGTCGAAGGTCCAGTCGCGGAACGGCGTGGTCTTGCCCGTGGCCAGGCTTTGCCGGTTGACCTTGTAGTCGATGTCTTCACGCACGTAACGCGCCCCCAGCAACCAGGTCTGGCTGAGTCGGTCGCCGTCGATGCTCATGCTCAGGCGCGGTTCGCTGCCCCAGACCTTGAAGTCCCGCGGGCCGTCCTGCCTGGTCACTGCCGCGCCGTCCGGGGTGAAGGGCAGGCCGACCACGAAATTGCGGTAGCTGTTGTGGGCGAAATTCGTCCAGCTGAACTCCACCGAGTCGAACGGGCCGATGGCGCCGAGCTGTTGCGTGTACGTGCCCCAGACCCGGTCGGTGTCGCCTTCGAAACGGTCCAGCGGCCGGGTCGACTGGCGCGGATCGTCCTTGTAGTCCTTGACGCTCAGCGCACCGGCCAGGTCCATGTCGGCCTGGTAGCGCTGCACGCCGAAGCTCAGGTCGCGGTCATCGTCGATGTTCCATTGGCCGCGCAGGCGATAGTTCTGGATATCGCTGTCGGAATGTTCGCGGGCGGTGTCGCCGTTGAGGGTGTTGAGGTCCAGTTGCAGGCCGAAATTGTCGGTCAGATAGCCGCCGGTGCCGAGGTAGGTGTCCCACAGCTGGTGGCCGCCGGCGTTGAAGGTGGTGCGCTCCTGCAGGGTGGTTTCCCACTCCTTGGGGATCGGCTTGCTGATGAAGTTGATCACCCCGCCGACGTTGTTCGGGCCGTATTGCACGGCAGCACCACCGCGCACGACATCGATGCGGTCGACCGTGGCCAGGGTCACCGGGAACAGCGACAAACCGGTCTGGCCATAAGGCGCCAGGGCCAGGGGAATGCCATCGGACAAGGCCTGCACCCGGCCGCTGCGGCTTTCATACAGGCCGCGCACGGAAATCTGCGGCAGGGCGCCGGTGCCTGTTTCATCGAAGATCTTTACGCTCGGTACCCGTTGCAGCGCATCGTCCACGCCACGCACGCTGGCTTTATGCAGGTCGGCTTCCTTGACCATCGAACGGCTGCCGGCGTAGGAGAGGACTTCCGGGTCGGTCGCGCCGCCGAGCACATCGCCACGGATCACCATGGGGGCGATGTACTCGACTTCGGCGGGCTTGATGGCGACGGGCTCCGGTGTTTGAGCCGGGACGATGACGAAGGTGTGCTCGTCGCGCACCTGGGTTTTCAGGCCGCTGTGGTCGAGCAATCGCGCCAAGGCCTGCTGTGGCGTGTAGCTGCCCTTGAGCGCCTTGGTGGTTTTGCCAAGCGTGATGTCGCTGGCAAAGATAATCTGCACCGACAATTGCCGTGCCAGCGCATTGAGCGCCTTGTCCAGGCGGGTGCCCGGCAGGTCAAGTTCAACCTTTTCCTGCGCGTGAGCCGTTGCCCCGAGGGCGAGCAACAGGCTGGCGGCGAGGGCGGACAGTGGCAAAGGCCGGCGGTGCTTCATGGACGGTGTTCCTTGGAAAGTGAGGGCTGTACTGACTAGCCGCCACGAGCGCGGGAAAACCCTACCTGTGTCTTTGAAGTTTTTTTGCTTGTGGTGGGTGCTTTGGGTGTGCAGATGGATTGGATCGGGTGTATATCCAATGCTTCGGTAACGGCCGCTTAGGGTTTCGCCCTTACGGCGAGTCACTTGGAGAAGCGCCGATGGAGGTCGTCACAGGTTGACGGACAGGCTCAGGGCTTGGGGTGGCGTCCACCGCAAAAGCAAAAAGCGAGGCGGCCTAGTAGCCGACCTGATTGCATGCTTGTCCGCGATCCTCTTGTGGGAGCGAGCCTGCTCGCGAAGACGGTCCGGCAGCCAACCTGATTTTAGCGGGTGTGGAGCAATGCTTGCTCGCGATGAACGCCCAGACAGCGCGATCCTCCAGACAGGGCGCGTTATCGTTGACGTCCTTCGCGAGCAGGCTCGCTCCCACAGTGGAATGAGCACATCTGCCGAAGCCAGGTCGGCTGTCAGGCCGCCTCGCTTTGCTTTTGATCCAGGCGCCCCGTTAAACCACGATGGCCCATCGCGGCGGCCCACGGAGCAATGCTGGAGTGAGGGCATGCCGAGCCTGGGCGAGGCACCGAGTGGTGGGGCAAGAGCGCTTTGGTTACTTTCGTCTGGGCCGGCATTCCGGATTTTCGAAAGTGACTCGCCGTAAGGGCGAAACCGCCAGCAGCCGTTACCGCAGCAACGGATATGCCCCCAATCCCATTTCTTGCGAGCGAACAGCCTCACATCTCTATCGGCGTTTATTTCTTCGTTGCCTTGCGCCGCACATGCAGGGTGCCATCGAACTCGGTGCTGAGGCTCAGCGGCAATATGCTCGGCAACAGGTTCAGCAGGTCCTCGACGTTGCGGTTATCGAATACGCCGCTGATCGGCAGGCTGGCCAGGCTCGGGTCATCAAGGACAATCGCCGGCTTGCGGTAACGCTGGATCTGCGCAAGGGCTTCGGCCAGCGGTGTGCGCTCGAAGATCAGCCGGCTGTCCTTCCAGGCAATGGCCGCGTCGGTGTCGACGGTGACCGGTGACTGCAGAAGCTTTTGGCGCACGTCGACCTGCTGACCTGGCACTAGCTGCACGCTGTGCCCGGCTTCGGTGGTGTCATTGACGCTGACGGCACCGCGCACCAGAGTCACCCGCACCGCGTCATCGAAATGGCTGACGCTGAACAGCGTGCCCAACACATTGACCTGTGCGACACCGGCATCGACCTGGAAGGGGCGGACAAGCGTTTTGGACACCTCGAACAGCGCCTGTCCGGTTTGCAGTTGCACCCGCCGTGAGCGCAGGTGCCAGGCGACCGTGACCCGGCTGTCGCTGTCGAGGGTCATGCGGCTGCCGTCGACCAGTTTCACCACCCGGCGCTCGCCGATCACGGTGTGGTACTGCTCACGCTGATACGCCGGATCGAACCACGCCAACCCCGCGCCCAGCAGCACCAGCAACACCGTTGCGCCGAGTGCCTTGCGTGGCTTGCGCGGGGTAGGCGTTGGCATCGGAAAGCGGTTGCGCAACTCTTCTCGGTGGCGGGCCAGGGCTTCTTCTTCGCGGGACAATGGCGTTGGGGCTGGCGATTGGCTCACTGGGCACGCTCCGTGTCATCGGGTATGGCACGATCAAGGTGGGCGCGACAGGCGGCCAGGCCCAGACGCAGGTGTTTTTCCACGGTCTTCAAGGAAATACCCATCCGCGCCGCCACTTCGGCCTGGGGCAATTCGTGGATTTTATGCATGACGAACACCATCTGGCAGCGTGACGGCAGTTCGCCAATGGCCTGCGCCAGACGCTCGAACTCCCGGGCCGCTTCATACTGCCGGGCGGGCAACGGCGCCTGGCAAGTCGCTTCGGGCAACTCGGGCATGGCCACCACCCAGGCCTGGTGGCGCCGCTCGCTGCGATAACGACTCACCGCCTGATCGTGGGAAATCTTGCGCAGCAGCGCCAGGGGCGTATGGACGTTGTCCTTTTCGCGTTTCTCCAGCAACTGCACGCAAACGTCATGCACCACCTCGCGAGCAAACCCCCGATCACCGAAGCGCCGACGAACATGGTCGACCAGTTCGTCGTAATGACGCACCAGGGTGCTGATCAGCGAGGGTTTGACAGGATCGAAGGGCATGACAGACCTGAGGCGAGGCAGAGCGACAGGCAATATAAATGAGAAAGCTTTTCATTCATAGTCCGCGCAATACAGTCTGTCTTGAATAGGAACAGGGAGGCGGCGAACGGCGCTCGCCGCCTGCCTGGCGGTTATTTTCCGGAAACGCCTGCCAGCAGCGGCGCCATCTGTTCGTCGGTCAACGCGACCTGGACTTCCATTTTCATGAGGTCGCTCCAGTCCAGTACCCACTTCTGGATCAATGCCGGGTCACCGGCCTCGGCCACGCCAAAGCCCGCCGCGCCGCCGACGGCGTACCAGCGCCCGATCAGCTTGACGCCTGCGGGGGGCGCGCCACCGGTCTTGAGGAAACGCTCGATCGCACGGTTGCGATTTTCCGGACTCAGTGTCCAATTGACTATGAATAACATCGGCCACCTCCTGTTGCGCATCGGCACCTGATTTCCTTGGCGCACCTGGCTGGCGCCGGGGCCAGGTTTGCACTCGGTTTCCAGTTCCGTCCTGGCTGGTGTGCAGCGAAATCTCCCATGTGAAGGCATAGCAGCGCGCCGCATCGCGTGTACGACCGCTGATCCTGTTCCAGGGGATTTTCGAGGTTGGAAAAAGCTGTCTGTTTCACCAGCGAAACATGGGCAGTGGACGCAGCGGGGAACGGATGAATTGACGGGCGGACAGCCTGATCAGCATGGCGTGGAAACCGTGATCAGCAAACGTCGATTGCACGGTTTTGATGAACGCCCGGGGAAGGCCGAAGTGCACCAGTCCCAAGGACACATCGATCAGGTCGGCTTGCCTGAAAGGCTCGACGGTTGCCGTGTGGGAGGACCGATAGGCGCGCACCTTGTGGTGTTCCAGAATCAAGGCGCTCACTTCGCCGGCCAGCTCCGTGCGGTGCCGGGTTTCGAGGTAATGCATGGCCAGGCCAACTGACGGCGGCAGGTAGTCGAGGGTGTCGTCGGTCCAGATGCCCAGGTCGTGGAACGCCGCGGCGATCTGCACCGCGTCACCGGGCGGGCCTTCAGTCCCGCTGAGCGCGCAATAGAAATTCAACACCCGATAGATGTGATTGCGATAGCCCGGCAAGTCAGGGCCGATCGCCAGCGCGAACGAGGTGAGTATCTCGTCGGTGATGGGGAATTCGAGAATGGGGTTCATCACGCATCCCGCAACAGGTCGTTGGCGTTGAGCACGTCGTAGGCGATTTCCGGGCGCTTTTCCATGGCGCGGCGGATCGCGGCCGGAATGGAAGCGCGGGTTTTGCGGCACAGTCCCGGCAGATCGCCGACGTAGATGCCGATGCCGCGCATGGTTCGCACTTCGTTGAAACTGGGGACGATGTCGACGCGGATACCCAGTTGCTCGAACATCCGCCGTTGCAGGTGTTCCAGGTCCTGGAAGCTCGAAAGGTTTTCCAGGCGCTCGATCAGGCGTTTTTCTTCCGTGCGGGTCAAAAACAGAATTCGCACGTCCGCCCCCGGTGTTTCCAGCAACGGGTCACGCCCGCAATCGCAGGCACCGGGCGGGCAGGGTTGGCGGATCTGAGCAGAGAGGGTCATGGGGTTCAATCATAGAGCGCTGTGATCGACTTTGCCCATAGGGTTTTGGACTGATGGAAATCTATTGTGGGATGAGGTCCCTTGTGGGAGCGAGCCTGCTCGCGAAGGCGGTGGCACATTCAAAATCGATGTGTCAGAAAGTCCGTCTTCGCGAGCAGGCTCGCTCCCACATGGGGCAGGCGTGAACCCGCTATTTCAAGACCAGCATCCGATAAACCCCGGCCTCGACTTCGATCCCATGAGTGTCATGGGTGAAGCCGGGGAAGGATTTGTCGAAGGCTTCCAGCGCCTTGAGATAGGCCAGCAACGGTCCATCTGCGGCCCCGGCGTTCTCGCCCGGCATCAGCAACGGAATGCCCGGTGGGTACGGCACGATGCCGGTGGCGGCGATGCGACCGGCGGCTTCTTCCAAAGTAACCCGTTCGATGTCGTTGCGTACCAGTTTCTCGTAAGCCTCCACCGGGCTGAATTCGGCCTTGGGCAGTGTGCCGAAGGCGTGGGCCATGTGGGCGGTGGTCTTGTGTTTCTTCATGGCGGCAAAGATTTCGTCGGCCAGGTCCTTGAGGCCCATGCCGGCGTAACGCGTCTGGTTGCCGGCCAGCAGGTCCGGCAGGCTCAACGCCAGTTCAACGTTGTCGTCATAGTCGCGTTTGAAGTCGAGCAGGGCATTGACCAGCGTGCCCCATTTGCCTTTGGTGATGCCGATGGAGAACAGGAACAGGATGGTGAAGTCCGTGGTTTTCTCGACAACGATGCCCTGGCGCCCGAGGTATGCCGTGAGTACACAGGCCGGGATACCCGAGGCGAGCAGGTTGCCGTCCTCGCCCATGCCAGGGGTGAGCACCGAGACCTTGATCGGGTCCAGCATGCAGTAGCCATCCTCGATGTTGCCGAAGCCGTGCCATACCTCGTTCGGGTGCAGCACCCAGCAATCGGGTTCGGTTTTCAGCCGCGACGGGTCTACTTCGTGGAACGGCACCGAGGCATTGCCCACCTGCACCGAGGGCGGCTGCCAGCAGGTGAAGAACCAGTCGTTCTTGCTCGCCATCTCGTTGTGCATGCGTGAGATGACCTGACGAAAGGCGACGGCTTCTTCGATGGATTCACTGGTCAGGATCTGCCCGCCGGGTGCTTCCATCATCGCCGCACTGACGTCGCAGGAGGCCATGATCGCGTAGTTCGGCGAGGTCGAGGCGTGCATCATGAACGACTCGTTGAAACGTGCATGGTTGATCGGATTGCGGCCGTTGCGCACATGAATCATCGAGGCTTGGGACAGGGCCGCCAGCAGCTTGTGGGTCGATTGCGTGGCAAACACGGTGGGCCTGGAGTCGTCGTGATCGTCCGGGCTGCCATGCATGGCGAAACGCTCGCGATACAGCGGGTTGAACCGCGCATAACCGTACCAGGCTTCATCGAAATGCAGGCGGTCGACGCTCTGGCCCAACAGCTGTTCGACGCGGGTGACGTTGTAGGTCAAACCGTCGTAGGTGGAGTTGGTGACGATCGCGTGCACGGGCGTTGGGTCGATGCCGGACTTGACCAGCGGGTTGTTGGCGATAGCCGTTTTCACGCCTTCGGCGCTCAGGGTTTGCGGCAGGATCGGGCCGATGATGCCGTAGCGGTTGCGGGTCGGCACCAGGTAGGTCGGGATGGCGCCGGACAGGGTCATCGCATGTTCGGCGGACTTGTGGCAATTGCGGTCGCACAGGGCGATCTGATTGCGCGTGACGCTGGCCATCAGGATGACGCGGTTGGAAGTCGAGGAGCCGTTGGTCACGTAATAGGTGCGATGTGCACCGAAGACCTTGGCGGCATAACGCTCACCCTGGCCGATGGGGCCGCTGTGATCGAGCAGCGAACCGAGTTCGCCGACGGAAATCGACAGGTCGGAGCGCAGCAGGTTTTCGCCGAAGAATTCATAAAACGCGCGCCCGGCGGTGCTCTTCAAAAACGCCGTGCCACCGGCGTGGCCGGGGGTGTGCCAGGAGTATTCATAGGTGTTGGAAAACTTCACCAGCGCGCCGAACATCGGTGGCAGCGCGGCTTGGCGATAGCGCTCGATGGCCGCCAGAATACGGCCGCTGAGGAAACGGCTGGTGTCTTCGGGCAGCGACATGAAGTCATCGGCGTGTTGCATGACCCGCAGCGGTATATCGGACGCGGTACTACGGTTGCTGACCAGAAACACCGGTACGCGGGTATTGCGCTCGCGCAGGCTGGTCAGCAGTTTGATGCATTCGTCATTGCCTTCGCTGTTGTCCATTTCCCAACTGAGCAGCACGCACTGGATGGCCGGGTCCGAGCGCAGGATCGACGTGGCGTCACTCAAGCTGTCCGAGGTCAGTACCCGGATCGAGCGTTCCTCCACATCATTGACCAGCTGATTCAGCGCCCGCCCGAAGCCCGTGCGAATGTCTGCCGGGTTGCTGACCAGCAGCGCGAGCATGCCGAGGGTGTGTGCATGTTCCATCATGGTTGAATCTCCAGCGTTGCTTTTTTCAAGCGGTGAACCGGCACCGGTTCGCCAGTGATGTGCCGTGCGCTGACAGTTTGCGTCGGCACGCTGTTATTGATGGCTTCGAGCCGGATCAGGCGGTTGTTGACGAAGCCGAATATCGTGTAGCCGAAGATAGTTGCCAGGCCGCCCAGCATCAGCGCCTGCTCCCCGGAGCTGTAGAGCGCCAGGTAGCTGTAGGCCGCCGCGACCCAGGCCACGATGTTGGTGACCAGCGCTTTGCCGGCGGGCACGTTCGACACTTTTTGCAGGGTCATCAGGGCGGCCATGGACAGGATATACGGCACCAGATTGGTGACCACCGCGAGGTTGACCAGGGTGTCGAACTGCTTGCTCAGATCCGGGCTGATGGTCAGCAGGCCCAACGCCGTCTGCGCGGCCAGCAGCACCAGCATGCCGATAATCGGTGTGCCGGACTTGTTGACCTTGGCAAAGATCGACAGGAAGTAGCCGGTATCTGCCGAGCTTTTGTAGACCTGGGCGATGGTGAACTGCCAACCCAGCAGCGAACCGATACACGCCAGCACCATCAGGCTCATCACGATGTCACCGACCAGCGGGGTGAACATCTTGGCGAAAACCAGCCCGAACGGGGCGGTGGAGGCGGCGAGTTCGGGGTTGTCGACGATGCCGGCGATGACGTTGGTGGAAACGATGTAGATCACCGCCGCGCCGAGGGTGCCGCCGAGGACTGCGATCGGCACGTTCTTTTCGGGGTTTTCCACCGCGTCGGTGTTGGCACAGGCCGATTCCAGGCCAAGGAACGCCCACAGGGTGATCGCCACCGAGGCGCCCGCGGCTTCGAACCAGCTCTTGTCGTGGGGATTCCAGCCGGCGGCATAGATACTACTGTCGAACCAGAACCAGCCGACGGTGGACACCAACACCACCGGCGCAATCACTCCCCACACCGTGACGGACCCGATCCGCCCGGTAATGCGCGCGCCGCCAAAGTTGGCAAAAGTGGTGATCCACAGCAGCGCGAAAGTCGCCAGACCCACCTGCAGGGAATCCAGCTCGATATGGAACAGCTCCTGGATGTAGCCGACCGCCGTGATGCTGATCGCCACGTTGGCAATCAACAGCGATAGGCCATAGGTGTAGTTGGTGAGGTAGTTGCCAGCCTTGCCGAAGGTGTACTCCGCATAACCACCCATGCCACCTGTTTTGTGACTGAGCATTCCGCAACGGGCAAAGGCATAGGCCAGTGCGAGGGATCCGGTGGCTGTCACCAGCCAGGAAAGAATGGAAATGGCGCCGACTTCCGCCAGTTTTGACGGTAGTAGCACTATGCCTGAACCCAACATGTTGACGGCAGTCAACATTGTCAGTTGCCCCACACTCATTTTCTTCGCGACTGACATTCCATTGCCCCATTAGTTGGCAGAAGAGACTCATAGCTATAGCAAGGGATTGAAATGTCGCAAGAAAATGACTTTTGTCTGATGACCCGGATCAGTGTTTTCCCGATAAGGCATTATGCTGGCCCCCAGGTTGCTCGCTTGTCGCCAGAATCGCTGCAATTTCAGGCGCTTAGGGTGGAAAGTGAATGCGCAATATATGGATCGCGCTGATCTCGGTTGGCGTCGCGGGTTTTGCAGTGATTGCCCAGGCCAAAGAACTGAAGCCCAATGATCGTTATATGTGCAGTTGGGGGGCGGGGACGGCGGCTAGAGCACAGGAACTCAAGTTATCCGGGGTTTCCTTGTATGCGGCGCGGCAGAAAATTCAGTCTTACAAGTTTTCCAAATCGTGGATGCGGATGATGGCGATGGGGATTACCGAGCAAACTTACGACAGCCCGACGAGGATCAAGCCTGCGGCGGTTCGGGAGAGTTTTTATGAGGATTGTGTGAGGTATAAGTTGGCGCGTAAGTAGTTTGGGATGTGGGGGATATATCCATTTCTTCGGTAATGGCAGCTGGCGGTTTCGCCCTTACGGCGAGTTACTTTGGAAAAGCCTGTACGGACCGGACACAGGGTTGACGGGTGCGCCGGATCCCTTGTGGGAGCGAGCCTGCTCGCGAAGGACGTCAACGATAACGCGCCCTGTCTGGATGATTGCGTTGTCTGGACGTTCATCGTCGGAACGCCGCCCGGAGACAAGCATCGCTCCTGAAGCAGAATGAATACATCCGCGAAATCAGGTTGGCAGTCGGGCCGTCTTCGCGAGCAGGCTCGCTCCCACAGTGGAATTTGCACATCCGCCAAAGTCAGGTCGGCTGTCAGGCCGCCTCGTTTTGGCTTTGCGAGGTGCTCACCCCCTTGAGAGGCTTCGTTCCGGTTCTGCGCAGTGGGCAACCCGGCATAGATGTAAGAGCGGAACCATTAGTGGCCGTTACCGAAGAAATGGATATGTACACCTTCAAAAATCACGTCGCCTGACACAAAGCCTTCGCGAGCAGGCTTGCTCCCACAGGATGATCTTTGTCGGATCGAGCACCCGGTTGACCAGCGACGTCTATATTGAATGACCGGCATCAGCCCGGAACACCGAATTTCTGATTCACCTGAAAGTGCATAAACCTCATTTCAATCAGGAGATCATCATGACCCAGCTCGACAAAGTACTGTATACCGCCAAAACCCATACCACCGGCGGCCGGGACGGCGCGTCCAGGAGCTCCGACGGCATTCTCGATGTGAAACTGTCGTCACCGGGCACCAATGGCGGGGGGACCAATCCGGAGCAACTGTTCGCCGCCGGTTGGTCAGCCTGCTTTATCGGCGCGATGGGTGTGGCGGCCAAAGAGTTGAAGGTGGCGCTGCCCAAGGATGTGGCCGTCGATACCGAAGTTGACCTGGGCACCAATGAAGGTGGCTACCTGCTGCAAGCCCGGCTCAATGTCAGCCTGCCGGGACTGGATCGTGAAACCGCGCAGAAACTCGTCGATACCGGGCACAAGTACTGCCCGTATTCGAAAGCCACGCGCAACAACATCAACGTGGTGGTCAAGCTCGTCTGAGTTGAAATAAAAAGGTCTTGGCGACAACATTCGGCAGCAGTGTCGCCAGGGCCTGAATACATTCGATGGCGAACGGATGTAAGTGTGTTGAGCGGTTGTGATTTAAACTATTTCGCAAGATATTGAAGTGCGAAGTTGGTTCGTCGGGTGAGGCAAACATGCACTTGTCTCGTGCCGGTCTGTCTTGGGGATCCAATCTTTTCAAAAATAGTATGACTGTTTTAATGGCAAGGGCGTAGTGACAGTTGCTCTTCGTTTTTGCTTGTGTAGCAACTAGCGGATCCAATTAATTATGTCGATTGTCATGTAAGTTAACCAGCTCAGTTAGAATGGGCGTCGACGGGGAAGTTGATGGGTTAATACCGTTGCCACTGGCCCTCCCGCCTGCGACCGCTTGTCGGTGGCAAGATCAAAAAATGAACATTCCTGGGCTGCGGCCCTCAGATTCTGCAGCACGTCATCCCATGGCCTGCTCTTGAAATCGCAGAAAAGCAGTGGAACCCGAACCTCAAATGCAGTGAATGCAAATGGGGATTTTTTTACCAAAAAATTGAGAGGCGCTAACTAAGCTGTCACCCATTCCTTAACTGGAACAATAGGATTTCGATAATAAACCTGTTGTTTGGTTTTCTTGTATGAGCAAGGTCGTTCAGGGTTGTTCAAAAGAAATTCCCTGTTGATTGGCCGATCTGTACTGTCGAATAAGGTGGAGAAAAATACCCGTGGCGATAAATACAATTATGAGCCTGATCGAACATAAAGAATTCATGGAGTTTTTGCGGTTGGGTGTCCTTTACGCTCATTTGCTCGCCTGTTGTGTGGCGATTGGCTTAGTGCTGACCAGTGATATTGCGATGGTCAGGGATATATTGAAACGCAAGGCGTTCACTGAACATGATCATGCCCACATGGAGAGTCTTCAGCGGTCTGTCGTCATGGCATTGATCGGTCTATGGGTGACAGGCACCGCCATCATCGGCATCGATTACCTGGGCAAAGGCATGGAGTACTTCATGAATCCCAAGCTTCACGCCAAGGTGATTATTGTCCTGCTACTGACGTACAACGGTATTGTGCTGCACCGCCTGGTATTGCCGGCGCTGCAAAAGGCAGGCTCCTTGCTCAACCTCGGGTTCAGTGCGCGGATGCTGGCGCTGTTTTGTGGTTCGCTGTCGGCGGTGTCCTGGATGTATGCCGCCTTGCTCGGTGTCGGGCGTCCGCTGGCCTGGAAGTATTCTCTCTCCGAACTGTTGATGGCGTATCCGCTGCTGATCGTGCTGGGCTTCCTGACGATGCTGGCGCTGACGCAGCGAGCCAAGCGCCATAACACGTTCATTGCGCCGCAGTGGGCAAGTGCAGGCGCGCACCAGGCCAGGTAAGACACAAGCGCCTGCCTCGTGGGCGCTGATGTAAAAAAGGCCCTGGCGACAATTTTCGGGAGCAGCGTCGCCAGGACCTGAAAGCTGCACATCAATCGTTGACGGGCACCGGTCCGATCCATTTGGTGACGGTCGGTGCCTGCCACCTTTCAAGCGCATCGATCAGGGCCGAAGGGTCGGTGTCGAACATCAGCATCTCGCTGTGTTCGGCTTTCATGAAGCCTTCCTTCACCGCGTGATCGAGCAGGCTGCGCACCGGATTGAAAAATCCACCGATGTTCAGGCACGCAACAGCTTTTCGGTGTTCACCCAGTTGCGTTAGCGTCGCCGCTTCAAACAATTCCTCAAAGGTTCCCAGCCCGCCCGGCAAGGCAATAAAGGCATCGGCGCATTCGCTCATGCGCGCCTTGCGGCTGCGCATGTCCTGTGTCACTTCAAAGCGGGCCAGCCCTTCGTGCACATGCCCGAGTTCGAACAGCAGGCGCGTGATGATGCCGATGACCTGACCGCCCTCGGCGAGCACGCTATCGGCGATGACACCCATCAAGCCCTTGCGGGTGCCGCCATACACCAGGCGCAAATTGCGCCGGGCGATCTCCCGGCCCAAGGCGCGGGCGCCTTCGACATAATCGGGATTGAAGCCGTCGTTGGAGCCGCAGAACACGGCAATGCTGCGCAGGGCAGAAGCGTTGGTCATCGAATGTTTCCTGGTGGAGGCGGGTTCAGGCCGGTACTGGCGCGGGACTGGAGAAATGCCGCGCGACTTCGCGCTCGGTTTTTTCCCGGGTGGCGTTCAAGATTTCCGGTTTTTGCCCGGTCCCCTCCACGGTGAAAAACCTCAGGTCGCGCAAGCCGATGCTCGCCAGTACGGTCGTCAGCCAAGGCCGCAAGAAGTCCGGTTGCTGGGCGTCGACGCCGGTGAACGTGCTGCCTGAGGCGACAGCGATAAACACCGGCCGATCGCGCAGGGCGCCGACCTTGCCTTCAGCGGTGATGCGAAAGGTTCGGTCTGCCTGGATCACATGGTCGAGCCAGGCCTTCAACGCCGAGGGCACCATCAGGTTGTGCATGGGGGTGGCAATCACGACGCAGTCGGCGTTTTCCAACTCGCGAATCAATTGCTCGGACTGCCACAGGGCGCCGCGGGTGGCCATGGTGCTGGACGGGTCGCGGCGTTTGCTCACCGCTTCGGCATAGTCGGCATCGATATGCGCAAGCCCGGTGACGCCACGCTCGGTGATCATGAAATCGCTGATGCGATGGCTGTCGATCAGGTGCTTGATGAGGGTTTGCGAGAGCCGATAGCTCTCGGAGGCTGTCCCTCGCGGGCTGCAAATCACGCGCAGTATTTTCATGGGACCCTTCGCTGTTGGTGGAGGCAGGGTCTGCATGATGTGGCCGCTTGGACTAGCGACAAAGAGCCAAGAATTGCCTGCTTGACCAGGCCATGATTCTGGGCGGGCGCGGTCAGATCAACGCCAGAATGCGTTTCCCCAGCTGTTCGGCGGCGGCCTGCGAGTCGATGTTGGCGAAACCCAGCATCAGCCCGCACAGTGTTGGCGAAGCGATGCAGCATTCACTCAGGGGTTCGGCGTAAATACCCGCCTGCAGCAGGCGTTCGACCAGCTCAAGGTCTGACTGAGGCTGCGCAAGCCGCAGATTCAGGTGCATACCGCCGGGTTGGGCATCGATGTGGATGTGGTCGCCCAAGACTTTCTTCAGCCCTCTCACCGTCGCTTCGCGGCGTTCGCCGTAGAGTTTGCGCATGCGCTGGATATGCCGGGCGAAATGGCCGTCGGTCATGAACGTCGCGACGATGGCCTGGGTCAGTTCCGGGCAGCCTCCGAAGAAGGTCTGGCTGATTCGCTCGAAGCGTTCGACCTGCCCGGGTGGCACCACCAGATAGGCGAGGCGGATACCGGGAAACAGCACTTTGCTGAAGGTGCCGGCATAGAGTACGCGACCATCGCGATCCAGGCTCTTGAGCGCGGGCAGCGGTCGGCTGACATAGCGGTATTCGCCGTCGTAGTCGTCCTCGATGATCCACGCTTGCCGGCGGGCCGCCCATTCAAGCAGCTCCAGGCGCCGCGGCAGCGATAGCGACACGCACAGCGGGCTCTGATGAGCCGGTGTGACCACGGCGGCGCGTGCGTTCGGTGTTTGGCTGACGCCCTGTGCGACCTGCATGCCGTCCTGGTCCACCGGAACCGGGGCAAGCTGGAGGTGCAAATGTTCCAGTAACTGGCGAGTAGGGGGGTAACCCGGATCCTCGACGAGGATCTGGTCGCCCGGATTGAGCAGCGCGTGAACGATCAACCCCAGGGTGTTTCGATAGCCCGTGGTCACGAACACTTGCGAAGGCTGGCAGGTGATGCCGCGCGCCACCTGCAGGTAGGTGGCAATCGCATTGCGCAATGACTCCAGCCCCTTGGCCGACGGGGCAGCCATGTCCGGAATCTGTGTGGCACGCACGCATCGCGCGCCGATCTGCGCCCAGATTTTTCGCGGAAACGCATCCAGCGCGGGCAGCGCCATTTGAAAGGGCAGCACGGGCGCCTTGTGCCGGATCGACGCAGCGGTGGGTGAACTCGAAGGCTGTTCGGTCCGGGCACTACCAGTCCTGACATTCACCCCCTCGGCCACCACCGTGCCGGCCTGGCCACGGGATTGAATGTAACCTTCAGCCGCCAGCAGCGAGTACGCGGTATCGATCGTGCCGCGTGCCAGCCCAAGCTCTTTGGCCAGTGCCCGGGCCGCAGGAATGCGCTCGCCTGGCACCAGCACACCCTCGCAAATCGCTCTGCGGAACCGCCAGTAGATTTGCCGGTAAATCGGCTCAGTCGACGTGGGATCGAGAGGGGAAAGGTTTGTGAGGGCGGGGTTTGTCATGGGCTGGCTCTGGGAAAAAGCAATCATGGCCCATGACATTAGCTGGAATATGGATCTTTTCCAATGGGCCAAGCAGCCCCACGATGCAGTCCTCCAAACAGCAAATCCGAGGATTGATCATGACTCAACGTATCGACTACGCCAGCGCTGCCCCTGAAGGTTACAAGGCTTTCGGCAACGTGTACGGCTACCTGCTCAAGACCGGCTTGCCCACCGAGCTGATCGACCTGGTTTACCTGCGGGTTTCGCAAATCAACGGCTGCGCGTTTTGCATCGACATGCATTCGCGGGATTTGATCAAGCTTGGCGTTGCCGTTGAAAAAATGGTGCTGGTGCCGATCTGGCGCGACGCCGGGGATGTATTCACCTACCGCGAACGTGTGGCCCTGGCCTGGGCGGAATGCGTCACGCAAGTCGCTGATACCGGCGTGGCCGATGCCGACTATGCCGCCGTGGCGGCGGTGTTCAGCGAAAAGGAACTGGCGGACCTGACTTACGCCATCGGCTTGATGAACGCCTTCAATCGGTTCGGCGTGGCGTTCCGTTCGAAACCGGCGGCCGCTGAAAAAGCCTGACCCGTTGTGGCGAGCGAGCTTGCTCCGGGCGGCGTTCCGACGCTGGGCTGCGCAGCGGCCCCAAACGGATTTTGTGAGTGCTTCGCACTCAAGCGGGACGATGCGGCGCTCCGACGAGCTCCCTCGCCACAGGTTTCTCATTGACCCTCGAAGGAGTTGAATCACATGGCCTGGGCACTGCTTGGCATCGCTGGCATTCTGGAAATCGCCTTCGCCTTCTACATGAAGGGCTCCGAAGGTTTCACACGGCTGGTCCCCGGCGTCCTGACGGTCGTCACCGGCCTGTCGAGCGTCTTTCTGCTTTCACTCTCGTTGCGCACCTTGCCGGTGGGCACGGCGTATGCGGTATGGACCGGCATCGGCGCGGCGGGTACCGCGATTGTCGGTATGGCGTTGCTGGGCGACTCCACGGCGCCGCTGCGGATACTCTGCATCGGCGTGATTCTGGCCGGGGTCATCGGGCTCAAACTGGTGTCAGCCCATTAGCTGTCCTCGACGTTGTCGATGTGCTTGAAGCGTTCGATCAGAAAGTCGATCAGGCTGCGCACCCGCGCCGATAAATGCAGCTGTTGCGGGTACACCGCATACACGTCGGCGCGGGTTGGCGTCTGGTCTTCCAGCACCAGGCGCAAGCGGCCACTGCGCACATAGCGGGCGATGTCCCATTCGGCCCGCAGCAATATCCCGAACCCCTCCAGCGCCCAGTTCAGGGCCACCTCGCCATCGTTGCAACCCAGGGCGCCATGCACCTTGATGTTGTCGGTGTGCCCGCCGTTGGTGAAGCTCCAGACGCCATAGGGCGACTCGTTCTGCCGGATGAAAATGCAGTTGTGGTTTTGCAGGTCGCTGAGCTTCTGCGGGGTGCCGAATTTGTCCAGGTACAACGGCGAGGCACACAGCAAGCGGCGGTTGGAGGCGATCTTGCGTGCATGGAAAGCCGCGTCGGGCAGGGTGCCGAAGCGAATGCCCAAATCGAAGCCGTGGGTGGTCAGGTCCAGCGGGTGGTCGCTGATCTCCAGCTGAATTTCCACTTCCGGGTATTGCGCGTAGAACGCGGCGAGGGCAGGGCCGATGTGGCGGCGGCCAAAGCCGAGGGAAGCATTGACCCGAATCAGGCCCTTGGGTGTCGCGCGGCTGCTGCTGACCAACTGCTCAAGTTCATTGATCTGGGTGAGGATGCGCGCCGCCTGGGAGAAATACAGCTCGCCTTCGGAGGTCAGGCTCATCGAGCGCGTGGTGCGGTTGACCAGGCGGATGCCCAGGCGCGCTTCCAATGCCGTCAGGCGCTTACTCACCGCCGGAGGCGTGATGCCCAACTCCCGAGCGGTCGCCGCGAGGCTGCCTTTGTTGGCCAACAGGTAGAAAAAAGACAAATCCAGGGTTTGGCTCATTCGTAACTCAAAGTTATTTATGTAGTGATTTGGAGGAACTCACACCTATTTGTTCACTACATATACTCCGCTCACACCCTGCCTGAACAGTCCGGTTCGACGGGAACAACAAGAAATCGACAAGAGTGGAGTCAACAATGAGCGCATACAAAATCGCTGCAGTGCCAGGTGACGGTATCGGTGTGGAAGTGATCGCCGCAGGCGTCGAGGTGCTGCAGGCCCTGTCGAAAAAATCCGGCTTTGAACTGGATTTCAAACACTTCGACTGGAACTCCGATAACTACCTGAAGAACGGCTACTACATTCCCGAAGGTGGCCTGGAAGAACTGAAAACCTTCGACGCGATTTTCTTCGGTGCGGTCGGTGCGCTCAACGTCCCGGACCACATTTCGCTGTGGGGCCTGCGCCTGCCGATCTGCCAGGGCTTCGACCAATACGCCAATGTGCGTCCAGCCCGCGTGTTGCCGGGGGTGAAAAGCCCGCTGCACAACGGTGACCAGATCGACTGGGTGGTGGTGCGGGAAAACTCCGAAGGCGAGTACTCCGGCAACGGCGGCCGCGTGCACCGTGGCCTGCCGGAAGAAGTCGCCACCGAAGTCTCGGTGTTCACCCGGGCCGGGGTCGAGCGCATTCACCGCTTCGCCTTCGAACTGGCGCAAAGCCGCCCGCGCAAACACCTGACCATGGTCACCAAGTCCAACGCCCAGCGCCACGGCATGGTGCTGTGGGACGAGATTTTCTACGAAGTGGCCAAGGACTTCCCGGACGTGAAGATCGACAAGGAGCTGGTCGACGCCGTGACCACGCGCATGGTGCTCAAGCCGTCGACCCTGGACGTGATCGTCGCCACCAACCTGCACGCCGATATCCTCTCGGATCTGGCCGCCGCGCTGTCCGGCAGCCTGGGCATAGCGCCGACCGCCAACCTCAACCCTTCGCGAAAATTCCCGTCGATGTTCGAGCCGATCCACGGCTCGGCCTTCGACATCACCGGCAAAGGCGTGGCCAACCCGATTGCGACCTTCTGGACCGTGGCCATGATGCTCGAACACCTGGGCGAAGCCGCTGCGGCGAAACACCTGATGTCGGCCATCGAGGCCGTCACCGAAAGCGGTTTGCATACCCCGGACCTGGGCGGCAACGCCACCACACGGCAGATCACCGACGCGGTGATTGCGTTGATCAACCGCTGATATTTTCCAGCGATTCAAAGTAGTACTGCGGCACAACGCCCGGGGGCGGACATGCGTTTCCGACCCCAGGGCATTTCCTGACAACAATAAAAAATCAGGGCCCTGTCATGAAAAGAATATTCGGCAAACTCTACGTACAAGTACTCCTCGCCGTGATCCTCGGTGCCATCGTCGGGGTCTTCGTACCCGAAACCGGAACCGCGCTCAAACCCTTGGGCGACGCGTTCATCAAACTGATCAAGATGCTCCTCGCGCCGGTGATTTTCCTGACGGTGGTTACGGGCATCGCACGCATGGATAACATGAAGGAACTGGGCCGGGTCGGCTTTCGCGCGCTGCTGTATTTCGAAGTGGTATCGACCCTGGCGCTGGTGCTCGGGTTGGTGGTGGTCGATGTGTTCAAACCCGGTGCCGGCATGAACATTGACGTCGCCACGCTCGATACCGCCAGCATCGCCACGTACACCACGGCAGGCAAGCATGCCTCGTTCATGGACTTCGTCATGAACATCATCCCCGACACCATTGTCGATGCCTTCGCCAAGGGCAACGTCCTGCAAATCCTGCTGTTTTCCATTCTGCTGGGCATCGCCCTGGCCCATGTCGGACCGCGCGGCAAAGCGTTCGTCGACACCCTGGACAGCCTGATGCAGGGCATGTTTCGCATCGTCAACATGGTCATGCGCCTGGCGCCGATCGGCGCATTCGGTGCCATTGCATTCACCATCGGCAAGTACGGTTTTGGTTCGCTATTCTCCCTGGGCAAGCTGATGGCTTGCGTGTACCTGACCTGTGCGGTGTTTGTGATTTTTGTGCTGGGGCCGATCTGCCGCTACAGCGGTTTCAGCCTGTGGAAATTCCTAAAGTTCATCAAGGAAGAACTGTTCACCGTGCTGGGCACCAGCTCTTCGGAATCGGTGCTGCCGCAGATGATCTCCAAGATGGAAAAGGCCGGCGTTTCCAAACCCGTCGCCGGGATGATCATTCCCTCCGGCTTGACCTTCAATCCGGACGGGCAGGCCATCTACTACACCATCGCGGCGATTTTCATTGCCCAGGCGACCAACACGCCACTGACCCTGACCGATCAATTGATCGTGCTGGCGGTGCTGATGTTCACCTCCAAGGGCTCGGCGGGCGTCACCGGTTCCGGCTTCATCATTCTGGCGGCCACGCTGTCGTCCCTCGGTACGATTCCGGTGGCGGGCATGGTGTTGCTGCTGGGTGTTGATCGGTTCATGTCGGAAGCGCGTGCGATCACCAATACCATCGGCAATGGTGTCGGCACCATGGCGATTGCCAAGTGGGTGGGGGCGCTGGATACGGTGAAAATGCACAAGGCGTTGAATGGGGAGGTGGTGGAGGTAGGGCAGGTGAATGATGTGATTGTGCCGACATCGGTAGTGGCTGCTCCTTTGTCGGTGAGCCTCAAAAATGCCTCTCGGGCATAGGATTGGGTACATATCCATTCCTGCGGTAACAGCTGCAAACGGTTCCGCCCTAACGGCGGGTCATTTGGAAAAGCCTGTAGGAGCGAGCTTGCTCGCGAAAAACGTCTGGACGACGCGATCATCCAGGCAGAGCGCGTTATCGTTGACGTCCATCGCGAGCAAGCTCGCTCCTACAGAAATGCGCTCGGCCTTCCGACGGGGCAGATCAAAAGCAGAGCAAAGCAAAAGCGAGGCGGCCTGACAGCCGACCTGGGTTGCGGGCCTATCTGCGATCCAACTGTGGGAGCGAGCCTGCTCGCGAAGGGGTCGTGTCAGTCACCATTAATGTTCGCTGTCAGACCGCTTTCGCGAGCAGGCTCGCTCCCACAGGGGATTGGCGTACATCTGCAAAAGCCAGGTCGGCTGTCAGGCCGCCTCGCTTTGGCTTTTGATTGCAGGCGCCCCGTTAAACCACGATGGCCCATCGCGGCGACCCACGACCATTGGTCGCCCTCACTCAAATAATGGATATGCGCCCAATCCCCAAGCGCGCCTGAAGCCGCCGCTGTCCACCTCCACCACCAAGGGCTAAACTCCCGCGATAAAACCAAAACAACGACGTGACCTTGCCTGTATGAAAATCCATCCTCTGCCGCCACTCAATAGTCTGGTCGCGTTTGAAGCCGCCGCGCGCCACTTGAGTTTCACCCTGGCCGCGCAAGAATTGAACGTGACCCAGGGCGCAATCAGCCGCCAGGTACGCCTGCTCGAAGATTACCTGGGTAAGGTCTTGTTCGAACGCACGACCCGCACCATTCACCTGAGTCCGGCAGCCAGTCAATATTACGAAACGGTTCGCGCCTCCTTGCTGCAAGTGGCGCAGGCCACTGGTGAAATTCGTCATTGGCAGGGCGCCGAGCAAGTGACGGTGGCCACCAGTACGGCGATGGCGTCGCTGTGGTTGCTGCCCAAAGTGACCGAGTTTCAACGTGAAAACGAAGAGATCGATCTGCGCATCATCGCCCATGATCAGGTCAAGGATTTCTCGCGCCTGGATTGCGACCTGGCGTTGTATTACTGCAGTACGCCGCCGCGGGAAATGCAGGTCACGCCTCTTTTTTCCGAAGAGGTCTACCCGGTGTGCAGCCCCGCGTACCTGGCGAAACATCCGGCCTTGAACACGCCTGCCGACCTGGCGGCCTGCACCTGGCTGGTCCTCGACGATCCGCAGCGGGACTGGATCGGCTGGTCCGAATGGTTCCAGAGCCAGGGGCTGAAAAACGTCGAGCCCAAGCGCCGGATCAATATCAACAGTTATTCGATGGTGATCCAGTCGGCCATGAATGGGCAGGGCATTGCGCTGGCCTGGTCGAACCTTGTCGATGACTACCTGCAAAGCGGCGCGCTGGTGCGGCCGCTGGATGCCGTGTTGCGCACCGATGCGCAGTTTTGCCTGCTTGAACCGCTGTCCCGCGGCGGTATGCGGCAAAGCGTGAAACGTTTTCGTAGTTGGCTGATGAATCAACTCCCGTCGACGCCGTAACACCACCTGTAGGAGCGAGCTCTGCTCGCGAAAAACGTCCAGACAACGCGGTCATTCAGACAGCACTTTTGATCGTTAACGACCATCGTCGGAACGCCGCCCGGAGACAAGCTCGCTCCTACAGAGCGTATGTGTTACTTCGAAAAAGTGTCTATTCATGATCAAAGGTCATGAATCCCTCCCGAAATATCGTTTGTCGACACCCCTCCCGTTTTCCGAAACTTGCCGCCAGCGGACCTGGCCAGCGAGCCTGCCGAACATTCCAAACCGTGCCCAGCAGGGGAAAACAATAATGAGCACCATCCAGCAAATTCCTGTGCATCACCTTGAAACTGTCCTCAATCCGATTCATGAAGCCACCGGCCTGAGCAACGAGTTCTACACCGAACAACGGTACTTCGAACTCGAGCGCGATCAGGTCATGGGCAAGACCTGGGCCTGCGTTGGTTTTGCCAGTGATCTGGGCAAGGCCGGTTCGGTCAAGCCGATCGACTTCATGGGCCTGCCGCTGCTGTTGATGCGCAATCGCGAAGGCCTGGTGCAGGTGTTCCATAACGTGTGCAGCCACCGCGGCATGAAGCTGGTGGAGGAGGCCGGTGAGGTGCAAGGCGTCATTCGCTGCCCTTACCACTCCTGGACTTACGACCTCAACGGCAGCCTGCGCGGCACGCCTCACGTCGGCGGTATCGATCAGCACAAGGATGAGCGTTTCGCCTGTGAGAAACACGGTTTGAAAGCCATTCGCAGCGCCATCTGGATGGACATGGTGTTCATCAACCTGTCCGGTGATGCGCAGCCGCTCGAAGACATGCTCGCCCCGTTGACCCAACGCTGGACCCAGTTTCTCGGGGAAGACGGTATGAGCCTGCTGCGCCGTCGTCCCGGCCACGACGCCACCACGCTGGACATCAACTGCAACTGGAAGCTGGCCGTAGAGAACTACTGCGAGGCCTATCACTTGCCGTGGGTACACCCGAGCCTGAACTCGTATTCGCGTCTGGAAGATCACTACAACATCATTTTCGACGAACACTTCGCCGGCCAGGGCAGCTACGCCTACAACCTGTCGGACGTGGCCGGAACGCACCTGCCGAAATTCCCGGGCTGGCCGCTGGACCGCCTGCGCAATGCCGAATACGTGGCGTTTTTCCCGAACGTCTTGCTCGGCATCCAGGCTGACCACGCCTTCGCCATGCAGCTTGAACCGGTTTCGCCGGGACGCACCATCGAGCACTTGCGCCTGTTCTATGTCGGCGACGAAGCCGCGAGCAGCGCAGAGTTCAGCGCCTGCCGCGATGCGATCCTGGAATCCTGGAAAGTGGTGTTCGCCGAAGACATCAGCTCGGTCGAAGGCATGCAGAAGGGCCGGCATTCCCCAGGCTACAAGGGCGGCGCGTTCTCCCCGGAAATGGACATCCCGACGCACTTCTTCCACCAGTGGGCCGCACGTCAATTGCTCGCCACCACGCCGTCTGCCTGAGGAGGTTGTCCCATGTATCCGATAGCCTCTCACTGGCTCAACTACATCGACGGGCAATGGAGTGACAGCGTCCAGCGCCTGACGGTGAACAACCCAGGCTCCGCCGAGCCGTTGGCGACCATCGCCCAGGCCACCGTGGCCGATGCCGAGCGTGCCGTGCAGGCGGCCCGACGCTGCGCTGACAGCGGTGAGTTGACCCGGGTGCGTCCGGCGCAGCGGGTCACCTGGCTGCTGCGTATCGCCGAGGAAATTCGTGCCGTGGCGGATGAGGGCGCCTGGGTGCTCTGCCAGGAAAACGGCAAGCGCCTGATCGATGCCAAGGACGAGTTCATCGAGGCGGCGCGCTACTTCGAGTACTACGCCGGCATGGCGGACAAGATCGAAGGCACCTCGATCCCGCTGGGCAACGGTTACATGGATTTCACGCTGTACGACCCGATGGGCGTGTCGGCGCAGATCGTGCCGTGGAACTTTCCGGTGTCGATCTGTGCCCGTTCGCTGGCGCCGGCCCTGGCGGCCGGCAATGCGGTGGTGATCAAGTCGCCTGAGCTTTCACCGCTGGGCATGTGCGTGCTGATCCGCGCCATTGCCAATGCCGGTTTGCCCCAGGGCGCGGTCAACCTGATTTGCGGTCGTGGTCGCGAAGTCGGTTCGCATCTGGTGAGCCACCGTGGCGTCGATCAGATCGTGTTCACCGGTTCCGTGCCGACGGGCCAGTCGATTTTGCGCGATGCCGCTGCGCATGCGATTCCCAGCGTGATGGAGTTGGGCGGCAAGTCGGCGGCGATTGCCTTTGCCGACGCCGATCGCGAGCAGCTGCTGGCCAGCGTCAAGTCGGGCATTTTCTTCAATGCCGGCCAGGTCTGTTCGGCGATGTCGCGGCTGCTGGTGCAGCGCGATATTTATGAAGACGTTGTAGAGGCAGTCGTCGCCCTGGCCGAAGGGCTCAGTGTCGGTGAAGGCTTTGAAAACGCCGACCTCACACCAGTGGTCAGTGCCGGGCAACTGGCGGGCATCGAAGCCTTGTGCCGACGTGCCGTGGAGGACGGCGCCATCGCGGTCACCGGGGGCGAAGCCTTCGCCGAGCGTGCCGGGCACTTCATGCGTCCGACCGTGTTCCGCGATGTCACGCCACAGATGTGCATTGCTCAGGAAGAAGTGTTCGGACCGGTGTTGGCGATCATGCCGTTCGACACCGAAGAAGAGGCCATCGCCATCGCCAACGGCACCGAGTTCGGCCTGGTGGCCGGGGTGTTCACCCAGGACATCAGCCGCGCCATGCGCTGCACCCGTCGCTTGAAATCCGGCCAGGTGTTCGTCAACGAATGGTACGCCGGTGGCATTGAAACGCCGTTTGGTGGCGTCGGTTTGTCGGGCTTCGGCCGGGAAAAGGGTCAGGAAGCCTTGTACAGCTACGTGCGCACCAAAAACGTGGCGATCCGGATCGCCGGGGAGTGAGCACCATGTTCAAGACTTGGCTTTGCATTGTCTGCGGTCTGATATACGACGAGGCGTTGGGCTGGCCCGAGGATGGCATCCTCGCCGGTACGCGCTGGGAAGATGTTCCCGAGGACTGGGTGTGCCCGGAATGCCACGTCGGCAAGGCTGATTTCGAGATGCTCGATATCAGCGAGTACACCGAGGCGGCTGCGGCTGTCAGCGTCCCGGTCAGCGCGCCGCCACTGGCCGTGCCTGTTATCCCTGCGTTACTGCGCCAGCCGGTCGTCATCATCGGCAGTGGTTATGCCGGTTATGGCCTGGCCCAGGCATTGCGCAAGGCCGATCCCGAGGTCGAGATCCGCGTACTGACCCAGGAGTCCGGGCACCTGTATTCGAAACCGGCGCTGTCGATCGGTTTATCCCAGGGCAAAAGTGCCGAGGCGTTGTCCGGCGAATCACCCTTGGCGATCGAACAGCGGCTGAACATCCGCGTTTATCCCCATTGCAAGGTGCTGGGCATCGACAGCGCGAAGCGACGCTTGCGCACCAGCTTCGGTGAGATGGAGTACGGCCAACTGGTCCTCGCCAGCGGTGCCCAGCCTATCCGCCTGCCGATCCAGGGCGAGACGGCGGCCATGCTCAGCGTCAACAACCTGCAGGATTACCACGGCTTTCGTGAGCGTCTGACCGGCGTGCAGCGTGTGGCGATTCTGGGTGATGGCCTGATCGGGTGCGAGTTTGCCAATGACCTGGCCCACAACGGTTTCAGCGTGGATGTCATCGGCCTGGGTCGCTGGCCGATGGAACGCCTGTTGCCCGCCGAAGCGGGGCAGGTCCTGCAAAACGCACTGGGTGACTTGGGGGTGAAGTGGCATCTGCAAAACACCGTCGAGGCCATCGAAGCGAGCGGGCAGGGCTATGCCCTGAAACTGGCGGGAGGCCAAATCCTTGAGGCTGATCTGGTGTTGTCGGCGGTCGGGCTGCGTCCTGATCTGAGCCTGGCGCAGAGCGCTGGCCTGGCGGTCGGACGCGGCATTCAAGTCAATGCCCGGCTGCAAACCTCGGCACCGGGTATCTACGCCTTGGGCGATTGCATTGAGATCGACGGCCAGTTGCTGCCTTATCTGGCGCCGATCAACCAGGGCATTCAGGCACTCAGCAAAACCTTGCTCGGCCAGCCCACCGACGTCGACTACCCGTTGATGCCGGTGACGGTGAAAACCCCGGCCGTGCCGCTGTGCCTGTTGGCGCCGGCGATGGCCGGAGAAGGGCAATGGCGATGCACGCCGACGCCAGACGGTATGAGCGCCGGTTTCTATGACGCCGAGGGCCGGCTCAACGGCTTTGTCCTGCTCGGTCGCCAGGCGCAAACGCAGCGCAGCGCATTGCTGCAGTCCTGTCAGAACTCTCAGCAGGCTGTCGCCTGAGGCTGGAACCATGAAAAATTCGATCAATTTGCCTTATGACGATGCGAGCTGCGGCTGGTACGCAGCATTGCCCGAGCAGCCGGCGTGCAAGCGCTTGTCCGGCGAACAGCGTGCAGACTTTGCGGTAGTGGGGGCGGGCTTTGCCGGCCTGGCCGCGGCCCGTCGCCTGGCCCAGCATCACCCCGAAGCGCGCATCATTTTGGTGGATGCGCAGCGGGTCGCCCATGGTGCCTCGGGGCGCAACTCGGGGTTCGTGATCGACTTGCCCCACAAGTTCGCGCTGGAGCATCCGGACCCGGCACACAAGCAACGTTTGCTGTCGCTCAACCGTTCGGCCATTTCACAGTTGCAGGGCCTGGTGCAAACCCACGGTATCGAGTGCCAATGGTCCCATGCCGGCAAGTATCAAGGCGCGGTGGGCCCGCGTGGCCTGGCGTATCTGGATCACTTCGAGCGGCTGATGAGCGACCTGGGCGAACCCTTTCGCCGGGTCGACTCAAAAGAGCTGGCCGGCGTACTGGGCACCCAACATTACAGCGGCGCGATCTACACGCCAGGCTGCTACCTGATGCAACCTGCCGCGCTGGTCACCGGCCTGGCGCGCACGCTGCCGGGCAATGTCGAGTTGCTGCAAGAGTCGCCCATCCAGCGACTGGAGCGCGACGGTCGGGGCGGCTGGATTTTGCATGGCACCAACGGCGTGATCCGCACACCGCAACTGTTGCTGGGCACCAGTATCTTCACCCAGGAGTTTGGCTATCTGCGCAATCGCCTGTTGCCGGTGATGACCTTCGCCAGTTGGACCCGTCCGCTGACCGATGCCGAACTGGCCACCTACGGCGGTCAATTGGACTGGGGCCTGACGCCGGCGGACCACGCCGGTACGACGGTGCGCATGACCCAGGACCGCCGCTTGATCATCCGTAACACCTACAAGCACGTGCCCAAATATGGCCGAAGCACCAGCGATGCCATGCGCTCAAACGTGCACGATGCGCATCGCAAGGCCTTCCAGGCGCGCTTCCCGCAACTGGCCGACGTGCCGTTCAGCCACACCTGGGGCGGGGTGTATGCGATCTCACGCAACTTCACCAACTTCTTCGGCGAGCTGGAGCCGGGCGTCCACGCCTCGGCGTGCGACAACGGTGTCGGTGCGGCCTGGGGCACGATTTCCGGCACCTTGCTGGCGGATCTTGCCGTGGGGGCCGACTCCGTACAGTTGAACGACATCCGCGCGGTGACCGGCATGCCGTCGCTCAACCCGCCGGAGCCGTTCCTCGGCCTGGGTGTTCGCTCGCGAATTCGCTTGGCGGCCTGGAACAGCCGGAGCGAGTTATGAGTAAGCCCGAGAAAGGTAAAAGCCGGGTGTTGCGCATCGACCACCAGGACCTGGATTTCACTTTCCGTGGCGGTCCGCCCGGTGCCGCCTGGGTCGCCCGTGCCCTGAGCAATGAAATCTCGCCGAACATCGGCGTGGGTTTTGCCCGTTGGGAGGGCGCGCAAGTGGCCTGGACGGTGCTGTATGACGAGGTGATTTTCGTCATCGAGGGCTGCTTTGAACTGCAGGTCGGCGACGAGCTTTTCCAGGTCACACCCGGGCAGTTGCTGTGGATTCCCGAAGGAACCGCGTTGGTGTACGGCGGGCATGCCTTGTTTGGCTATGTGGTGCATCCGGGTAACTGGAAGCAGCTCCACGGTTTGACTTGAGTCATCTGACCGTGGCCTGCGGTTGCAGGCCACGGGTTTCGCGATCTCATTTTCCGGGAATCAGCACCGTGTTTGGACTGACGAAGATGTTCGGCGCGCTCTATTTGGCCAGCCTGTTGATGCAGCTGGGATCGACGTTGCTGATGACTTACCTGGCGCTGCGCCTGAATGGATCGGGAGCGGCCGAAACCGCGGGCGGTGCGTTGATGGCCGCCAATGCCCTGGGCATGGTGCTGGGTGGTTGGGTCGGGCGTAGCCTGATCGCGCAGGTGGGGCACATTCGAACTTACGCGGCCTGTGCCGGCATCATTGCGGCGGCGGTATTGGCCCACGAATTCAGCGCGTCATTGCCTTTTTGGCTGGTGCTGCGAGCGCTCGTCGGGCTGGCGATGATGTGTCAATTGATGGTGATCGAAAGCTGGCTCAACGACCAGGCCAGGACCGAACAGCGCGGCAGTGTCCTGGCGCTGTACATGGTCGCCAGTTACGTCGGCATGATGCTCGGTCAATTGGCCTTGAGTCTTGATGAAGGGTTGGGCATCCGTGCGTTGCTGGGTGTGGCGATGGTGTTCGCCTTGTGTTCGGTGCCCGTGGCACTGACCCGTAGCGCGCATCCGACGGCGGTGCCGGCGGCCTCCATTGACCTGGGATTGTTCCTGCGGCGGATTCCGCAGTCGCTGGTGACCATTCTGGTGTCCGGGATGATCAACGGAAGCTTCTACGGACTGGCCGCGATCTATGCCAGCAAGCAGGGGTTGGGAACGGCGCAGGTCGGGCAGTTCATGGCCTTGACCATCGGCGCCGGGCTGTTGGCCCAGTTGCCGTTGGGCTGGCTGTCGGATCGATTGCCCCGTGCCAGCCTGATCCGCGCCGTGGCGGTGTTGTTGATTCTTGTCAGCCTGCCGCTGGCGGTCAATCAAAGCCCTTCGTTTGCCACCTTGCTGTGGTTCGGCGCGGGCATCGGCTTCTTGCAGTTCTGCCTGTACCCGCTTGGCGTGGCGCTGGCCAATGACAACATGGAGCCGCCGTTGCGTGTGTCGCTCTCGGGCATGCTGTTGATCACGTTTGGCGTCGGCGCCTGTTTCGGGCCGTTGATCGCGGGTGTGCTGATGGAATACCTCGGTGCGTCGAGTTTTTACTATTTCTATGCCGGCAGTGCCTTGCTGCTTGCATTGCTGGTGGGCCAGAGAAAAATCACCGGCAAGCACCTGCAAAAGGATGCGCCGCTGCATCACCCGGTGACGCCCAACGGGATTGCCAGCTCAAACCTGGTGTCGGTAGTCGAGCCTGTGGGCGAGGGCACGCCCTTGTGTAGGAGCGAGCTTGCTCGCGATGGTCGTTAACGATAACGCGTGCTGTCTGAATGAACGCGTTATCCGGGCGTTTTTCGCGAGCAAGCTCGCTCCTACAGGACTGTAGGTCATAGGCGGTTTATTGATGCGTTTTTCTCATGAGTCGGTGACTAAATATGGTTTGAACGGTGGTTTGGTTTCAATCATCTTGGCAATGCTGCCAAAACCGAGATAGACCGGAATTAACCTGCGGATAAAGCGTTCCGGCGTCAGTCGATGCCGGGCGATAAACATCCTGCGGAACACTATCTACACCCTTAAACAAAAACAAAAGGGGAAAACAATGCGTGCGCAATCCGGCATGTTGAAAGGCCTTAATCCGAATGTGACAGTGGCTTCCATATTAGCAGTGATCATTTTCGTTCTATTTTGTGCATTTAAAGATGAGCAGGCAGCCAAGGCCTTTGAGATGGCTTCGGTGTTTATTCTGCATAACTTCAAGTGGTATTACATCGCACTGATCAGTGGTGTACTTGGCCTGTTGCTTTATATCTCCATCAGCCGTTTCGGCACGCTCAAACTGGGTCGCGAACATGATCGGCCCGAGTTCAGCTTCGCCTCATGGATTGCGATGCTGTTCAGTGCGGGTATGGGCATCGGCCTGATTTTCTGGTCCGTCGCCGAACCGATGCTGCACTATGCGGACAACCCGTTTTCCAAGGGCTTGACCGATGAATCGGCGACCCTGGCCATGCGTATCACGCTGTTCCACTGGGGCCTGCACCCTTGGGCCATTTTCTCGATGATCGGCCTTAGCCTGGCCTACTTTGCCTACCGTAAAGGCTTGCCGCTGGCGCTCCGTTCACTGCTTTACCCACTGATTGGCGATCGTATTTATGGATGGATCGGTCATGTCGTCGACATCATGGGCGTTGTCATTACCGCCTTTGGTGTTTCCCAGTCGCTTGGCCTGGGTGTTGTGCAGATCAATACCGGATTGCACCAAGTGTTTGGTATTCCGGTCAGTGTCGGATTGCAGTTATCCATCATCCTGTTTGTCAGTATTGTTGCCTGTATATCGCTATTGGCCGGCCTGTCAAAAGGCATGAAGCGTATTTCCACGCTTAATATGTACTTGTCTTTCATATTGATGCTGGCGGTACTTGCCATTGGTCCAACCCGCTACATTCTGAACTTGATGTTTGAATCCACCGGCGACTATGTGCAGAACATTGTCGGCCTGAGTTTCTGGATGGACGCGCAGAAGGACACCGAATGGCAAAACTGGTGGACGGCGTTCTACTGGCCATGGTGGATGACCTGGGGGCCTTTCGTCGGGTTGTTCATTGCGCGAATTTCCAAAGGCCGGACCATTCGGGAGCTGGTGGTCGGGGCGCTGCTGGTGCCGACGATGGTGACCATTCTGTGGATGTCGGTGTTCGGTGGCGCGGCGCTGAAGAATGAGCAACAGGACAAACAGGCTTACCAGGCGTCCGTCGCGGCTCAAGTGGTCACTCAAGAACAACCGAAGTTCGAAGGCGGCACGGTACTGCTCGCCACCAAGAAAGAAACCACCGCGGCCATGTTCACCTTGCTGCAATCGCTCGATGGCCAGGCCATTGGCGCCGCGTTGTCGATCCTGGTCTGCGTGTTGCTCGGGGTGCACTTTGTCACCACGGCGGATGCCGGAACCCAAGTGTTGTGCACCCTGTGTGCGCTGGGCAGCACCAATCCACCCAACTGGATCAGATTGCTCTGGTGCATTCTGGAAGGGGCCATTGCGGCGGGGTTGTTGCTGGCCGGCGGATTGAAAGCCATTCAGATGGCGAGCATCGCGGCGGGTCTGCCGATTGCCATGTTGCTGCTGGTGATGTCTTACACGTTGATTCATAGCTTGCGCAAGGAGATGCCGGCAGTTCCTGCGAGGACACCGGCGGTGGGTGATTTGCCGGAACAGGTTGAGCGTCGTGACGTGGAACCGGTTGTGAACAAGGCGGGTTCGCTTGCTGCGGCGCAGGCTTATTGATCAACAGCTGTAGCCATTTCACTTGTGGGAGCGAGCCTGCTCGCGAATGCAGTGTGTCATTGAGCATAAATGTTGACTGACACGCCGCATTCGCGAGCAGGCTCGCTCCCACAGTTTGATCTTCAGTGAACGCGAAACCTGCGACCGCCGAAGGTCCTTTGTGGGAGCGAGCCTGCTCGCGAAGAGGCCGGTACATTCAACATCCATATCGACTGACCGGACGCCTTCTCGAGCAGGCTCGCTCCCACAGTTTGATCTTCAGTGAACACGAAACCTGCGACCGCCGAAGGTCCTTTGTGGGAGCGAGCCTGCTCGCGAAGAGGCCGGTACATTCAACATAGAATCTCCTACAGTTTGATCTTCAGTGAACGCGAAACCTGCGACCGCCGAAGGTCCTTTGTGGGAGCGAGCCTGCTCGCGAAGAGGCCGGTACATTCAACATAGAATCTCCCACAGTTTGATCTTCAGTGAACGCGAAATCTGCGACCGCCGAAGATCCTTTGTGGGAGCGAGCAGGCTCCCACATTCGGACAGAGTGCATCGGCAAAAAATGCAGGTCCATTCCTCTCCATTTTGACAACAGTGTTTGTCCCGCCCAGCACTGTTTGGCATCGGGTCAAAGCCCTAGCATCGTCTCTACCGAATGAACCCATACCAAGGGTTCACAAGGCCCAAGCCAACAAACTTGAACGAGACGGTGACCCCCATGAACATCTCAAAAATCGCAATTGTTCTCGCGCTCGCTTGCATAGGTGCGCAGGCCTTTGCCGAAGAAAGCCATGCCAAGCCGCAAGCCGGCAAGCCGGCGGTCGAGACCTATACCTACGGATCGAAACTGGACATCAATAAGGTCATCACCCTCAGCGATGTACCGAACGAATGCGGCCCGGTGCCGGCGCAAATGACCTATGAAGACTCGCAAGGGCAACGCCATGTCCTGCAGTATCAAGTCATGGGCAGCGGGTGTTCTAACGGTTGAGTGCTGTGCGGGCGGTGGAGGGTCGACACTCCATCCGGACTCAGACGTTTTTGGCGTTGAACGACGTGCGGGCAATTTTTTCATCGGCAGCCAACAACCCGGGAATGTAGTCCTTCAAGAACTCCACCCAGGTTTTTATTTTTGCATCGACGAATTTTCGTGAAGGGTAGATGGCAAACAGATTCAACTCTTCAAAATGATACTCGGGCAGTACTCGCACCAGAGTGCCTGCCTTGAGCCCGGCAACGGCAGACGCCACCGGCTGGATGCCGATGCCCATGCCACGGGTGAGGGCGACGGTCATGGCATCGGCGGTGTTGACGTGAAACGGCGACTCCGGGGTGTTGACGGTCTCCACGCCTTCGGGTCCTTCAAAGACCCAGTGCTGGACCGGCATGACCGTGTGGACGATTCTCAGGCAATCGTGCGCACCCAGCGAGCCCGGCGTGTCGGGTGTTCCGCGTTTTTTCAGGTACGCCGGCGAGGCGCAGAGAATGCTGTAGGTGATCCCCAGCCGCTGAGCGACAAATCCCGAGTCGGGCAGGTCCCGCGCCAGCACGATCGACATGTCATAGCCTTCCTCCAGCAAGTCGGGCAGCCGATTGGTCAAGGTCAGATCAAACAACACTGACGGATGCGTCTCGCGGTATTTGGCGATGGCATCGATCACGTAGTGATTGCCGATGGCCGACATCGCGTGAATCTTCAAGCGGCCGACGGGGTTGATCTGTGCCGTGCCCGCTTCCTCTTCCGCTTCGCGCACCTCTTGCAGAATCTTCTCGCAGCGCTGCAGATATCGCATGCCGGCCTCGGTCAATGCCAGGCGCCGGGTCGTGCGATTGATCAAGCGTGTCTGCAACCTGGCCTCCAGGCTCGACACGGCTTTGGACACGTTGGTCGTGGTGGTGTCCAACAGCTGGGCCGCTGCCGTGAAGCTGCCGCTCTGGGCGACCGCCATGAAAAAACGCATGGTCTGGAAAACATCCATCGGTGTCACCTCAGGGGGGAAGTCAAAAATTATAGGGGCTGGCCGGCACAACGATGGATCAGGCCAAAAAAGAGCGGCTGTGTGAAGAGCCGCTCCTGTGCCAGGTTACTTTTTCCGGGGAATGAACCCCGGGACACCGGTTTCAACCACCGAGTTGAAGCGAACCCGGGTGGTGATGTCCTGGCGGATTTCATGCATGGCCCTGTGGGGCAGGGTCGAAATGTCGCGGTTTTCCTGAATGTGGCTCAGGGTGGCCGAGGTGGTCAGGAACGCCACGCCGCGTTGCACCGCCCAGGCCAGGGCCACTTGTGCCGGGGTCTTCTGCAAGCGCTGGGCGATACCGGTGATCACCGGTTCTTCCAGCACGTTCGGCTCCATGCCATGGCCGAGGGGGGCAAAGGCCAGGACGATGATCCCGTGCTGTTGGCAAAACTCGAGCAGTTCCCATTCCGGCAGGTAAGGGTGGGATTCGACTTGCACCACGGCGGGTTTGATCCGCGCCACGGCCACGATCTCTTTCAGCGCCTCCAGGGTGATGTCGGACAAACCGATGGACTTGCAGCGACCTTCATCCACCAGAGATTCAAGTGCCCGCCAGGTGTCGATCAGGGTCACGCCCGAGTCATAGAGGACATGGCCAAAAACATCTCGGGGATCCTGATCGTCACCGGCTTGAAAGGCGAATGGCGTGTGGATCAGATAGCAGTCGATGTAGTCCACCTGAAGCCGGCGGCAACTGGCTTCAAAGGCCGGCACCACCCGCTCCGGACGATGGTTGGTGTTCCACAGTTTGGTGGTGATGAACAAGTCCTCGCGCCGCGCCTTGCCGGCGTCCATGAAGGCCTGCAGGGCCACGCCAACCTGTTCTTCATTGCGATAACGCTCGGCGCAATCGAAATGCCGGAACCCGGCTTCCAGCGCGTGGGTGATCGCCTGGGTGGTGACGCTGAGGTCTTTGAACAGGGTGCCGAAACCCACGGCGGGCATCTTTCCTGCACCGTTGTTCAGGGCAAAGGCGGTATCTCGAAGGTCATCGTGAAAGGCTTCGTAGGACATGAATTGACTCCACTCTCAGGGGGCCACGACCGCAAGCGCGGACGTGGCCTTTCATAAATTGGTTTTTGATTAACCTGTGGCGAGGGGATTCATCCCCGCTCGGCTGCGCAGCAGTCGTAAATCCAGACAACTCGATTTGCCTGAATGAATGCTGGGGCTGCTTCGCAGCCCAACGGGGATGAATCCCCTCGCCACAGGTTTCTTGTTTGTCTGAACGTTTTTTGCGTTTATTGGTATGACGTGCTGCCTGTTTCACGGCTGGCAACGCGCTGCTCAAACACACCCGCGCAATTCCCGCCCAGCGCCACAAACAACTGCACCGTGTCCAGGTACTGCGCCGTTTTCGCCCGGATATGCCCCAGCAAGGCCTGCTCATAGGCACGTTCCGCCTCCAGCACCTGGAGGATGCTGTTCTCGCCCTGGGCGTAGGCTTGCTGGTTCAAGCGAAAACTGGTTTCGGCGGCGCGCAACGCGTCGTCCTGCGCCCGGTATTGTTCGGCGTCATGGTTGATCGCCTGCAGCGTGTCGGCGACCTGGCCGAACGAGCTGATAACCGTTTGTTGGTAGCTGGCGAGCGTCGCGTTGTAACCCTCCACGGCGGCCTGGCGTTCAGCCTTGAGCGTGCCGCCATTGAAGATCGGCCCGGCAATCCCCGCCGCGAAGCCCCAGAGTGCCGCGCCGCCATTACCGGAAGCGGCCTGGGCCAGAGACGCGGACAACGTCACCTTCGGATAGAGATTGGCGGTCGCCACGCCCACGGCGGCGCTGGCGATATGCAACTCGGCCTCGGCTTGCTGCACGTCCGGCCGGGCGCGGGCCATCTCGGATGGCAAACTCACGGGCACACTGGCCGGCAGGGTGAAATCAGCCAGGTCGAACGGCGGAGGGATCCAGTCGGCAGGGCCTTTGCCGGTCAGAATCGACAGCGCATGACGTGCGGCATCACGCTGCTGGGCCAGGGGCGGCAACAGGGTGCGGTCCTGGGCCAGCCGCGTTTCGGCCAGCGACACATCGACCTGCGTGGTGCTGCCGTTGATATGCGCGGCGCGCACCAGTTCGAGGTTTTTGCTGTCATTGGCCAGCAGTTTTTCCACGGCCTGAATTTGCGCATTGGCCGACGCAACCAGCAAGGCCTGGCTGGTCACATCGCTGGTCAGCTTCAGGTACGCCGCGTCGTAACGACGCTTTTGCAGATCGGCGAACGCTTGCTGCTGTTCGACCAACCGCTTGTTGCCACCGAACACATCCAGGTCGAAACCGACCCGTGGCCCGATCGCATAGAAGTTGTCGGTCGCTGGCGCCTTGGCGTTGTGCAGCCGTTGGCGACCGGCCGTTGCGCCGAAGTCGACCTGCGGATACAGCGCACCTTCTGCGGCGGCCACGGAGGCGGAGGCCTGGCGAATGGTGGCATCGGCGGCGACTAACTCAAGGTTGCCGTCGATGGCACGGCGTACCACCTGGTCGAGCTTGGGCGAGCGCAAGGCCGACCACCAGTGGCCGCTGACTTTCCTGCCCGGTTCGATGCGCTGCCCGCCGTCCTGGCCAAGACGCTGCTCGGCCTGTTGGTCATAGTGCTGCGACGGGCTATCGGCCGGGGTCTTGAAGTCAGGGCCGACGGTACAGGCGGACAGGAACACCAGTACCGAGAGTGCGCTGAGCTTCGCCGGGAATGGCGTTTGAAACGGATGACTGGATATCATTGGGCACACTCCACAAAACTATTGGGTCGCAGCGGGTTTGCGAAGAAAGACAACCAGCGGGCTCACCACCAGCATCGCCACCAGCAAAATCTTGAACTGGTCGACAACAGCGATGAACGCGGCCTGGTGGGTGATCAGGTGGTTCAGCCCTTCAAGTGCCGGTAAGGGCAGCGACGCCGTGCCGAAATGTGCAACGGCATGAAAGGGCGTCACATGGCTGGCCATCGCCAGGTGCATCGCCTGGGTGTTGTTGAAGAAGTAGATCTGCACAATCGCCACGCCCAGGGTGCTGCCATACACACGCAACAGGTTGAAAACACCGGTACCTTCCGGGCGCAGCGTGGGGGCGAGGGTGCTGAACGCCACCTTGGCCAGGGCCGCCATCGACATGCCGATGCCGACACCCTGGATCGCACCGGCCAGCGCGACCGGCGGCCAGTCCATCAGCGGTGAATAGCCGAGCATCAGCCAGTTGGCATAGATCACCAGGGCGACGCCGATGGCCACGAACAGCCGGCGGTCGAAACGCTCGGGAAGTCGTCCTGTCAGCAGGAACGCTCCGACCAGTCCCGCGCCGCGCGGCAGGGTCAGGGCGCCGGTGGTGTCAGGCGGATAACCGAGAATTTCATCGAGCATCGGCGACGTCAGCGCCATGGTCGACAGCAGCACGAAACCGATGGCGAAAAAGATCAGCGTCGACAGCACGAAATTGCGATCAGTGAACAGGTGCTTGTTGAAGAAGTGCACCTTTCGGGTCAGCACATGCACGATGAACAGATACAACCCAAGCCCACTGGCCAGTGCCTCGATCCAGATTTCGGGCGAGTCGAACCAGTCCATGCGTTCGCCTCGGTCGAGCAGCATTTGCAGGCTGATCATCGCCAGGGTGAAGCTGCCGAAGCCAAAGAAATCGAATGGCGGTGCTTTCTCGGCTTTTTTCTCGGCCAGCAGCAGCGCAATCACCATGAAGATGTACGCTGACAACGGCAGGCTGATGTAGAAGATCGGCCGCCAGTCGAAATGCTCGGCGATCCAGCCACCGATGCTCGGGCCGGTAGCAATGCCCAGGAGCACGATCGCCGTCCAGGTTGCGCCAAATTTCATGCGCTTTTCAGGTGCCAGGGTCTCCAGGGCAATCCCCATCGAAAGCGGTGCCAACACACCACTGGCCAGGCCCTGGATGATCCGTGCGCCGATGAATTCCAGCGGCGTCGTTGACGCCGTCCCGAGCAGCAGGCCGAGCACGAAAACCGCCAGCGCAACCTGATACAGCCGCTTCACGCCAAAGCGCGCGGCGAGCCACTGGGCAATCGGCATCGTGATGGCGCTGGCCGCCAGGTACGCGGTGAAAATCCAGCCGGCCTGGTCGTCGGTCATCGACAGACTGCCTTGAATCAACCTGAGCACCGCATTGGGCAACGGCAGGTTCGCCGATTGCATGTAGGTCGCCAGCAGCACGGCGAATCTCAGCGAGCCCGCGGCTCCATCAGTCTTGGCGTTCATCAGCCATTACCTGCGGTTAACAGCGATTTGAGCGGGCTCCACCAGGGCGTGCGGTGGCCGGTGTCGACTTTCACGGTGGCGCTGGTGCCGGAAAACAGCGGCAGGGCAGGGTCCGGTTCATCCAGTTCGAGACGCACCGGTACCCGCTGGACCACCTTGACCCAGTTGCCGGTGGCGTTTTCCGGCGGCAGCAGGGCGAAGTCCGAACCGGCGCCGGGGCTCATGCTGGTGACGTGGGCCTTGAACACGCGATCCGGGTAGGTATCGATGTTGATGGTCGCTTCCTGGCCCGGACGCATATGCGTAACCTGGGTTTCGCGGAAGTTGGCCTCGACCCAGACCTCGTGATCGGAAATCAGCGCAAAGGCTGGCGCGCCGTTGTTGAGGTAGTTGCCCACCTGCAGATCGTCGACCTTGGCCACGATGCCGTCGGCGGGTGCATAGACCGTGGCGTACGACAGGTAAAGCTGCGCCTCGTCCAGCTGCGCCTTGGCCTCACGCACTGTCGGGTGGCGGTCGGCTTCGATGCTCGGGTTGCCATTCAAAGCCACTACGGTGCTGGCGATCTGTTGTTCGATAGACGCGATGCGCTGACGTGAAATCTTCAGGTCGGTTTCCGCGCGCTCGTAAATGGCCCGGGAAACGAACTCGGTCGCCACCAGTGCTTTCTTGCGGGCGAATTCCTTCTGGTCGAAGTCCGCCGACTCTTTGGCCGATTGCAACTCAGCCTGCTGCTGGCGGTAGCTGGCCTTGAGGCCATCGATGCGCAGCCGCGCGACGCTCAACTGCGCCTGGGCACGGTCGATGGCGATCTGCAACGGTTTGGGGTCGATGCGAAACAGCACATCGCCCTTGTGCACCGGCTGATTGTCTTTGACGGCGATTTCCACCACCTGCCCGGAAATCCGTGCATTGATCGAGGCCTTGGCCACCCGGGCGTAGGCGTTATCAGTGGTGACAAAGGGCTCGCCCGCCACGTATTTGGCATAGCTGATGACAGCGAACAGGGCAGGTACGCCCACCATCAGCCAGGGGCGCAGTGTTTCCTTGAGCGGTTTCTTGATCCGCTCTGGGTGCTCGAAGGTCTGGGTAGCCGGGATATCGAACTGCTGGGTCATGAACACACCTCAAACCGAATAATTGCCGTGAGAAAGCAAACCCGCGTGCGGTGGGGAGGGTGGCTCCGCCGCACCTGTTTCGTCGCTGCAATACCCGGTTCGAGCTTCGCTACAACAAACGTGAAAGGCAGGAACTTCTGGTTCCTTAATTTTGTGCGATGATGTAAGAATATCCACGCGCCCACCTTCCCACAAGGATTTTGTACGACATGGCACAAAATAAAGCGACAGAAGGCAAAGGCCGCGGCCGGCCCCGCGCCTACGATCCGCAGACCGCGTTGCGTCAAGCGCTGGATGTGTTCTGGAACACCGGCTACTCCGGCGCTTCCCTGGACAGCATCGCCACGGCGGCGGGCATGAATCGACCCAGCCTCTATGCGGCCTTCGGCGACAAACACGCGCTGTACATCAAGGCGCTCGAGCAGTACTGGGAGACGGCCGCCGCCGACATGCAGGCCGCGCTGACCGATACCGAGTTATCACTGCGTGACGCATTGATGCGTTTCTATGAGGGGCAGTTGGCGATTTACTTTTCGGGCGAAGGCCAGCCGCGCGGCTGCTTTGCCATTGGCACCGCGACCACCGAGGCGGTTGAGGATCCGCAGATACGCGAAGTGCTGTCAGACCGGCTCAGCCGGCTCGATGCCGATCTGGAAGTGCGCCTGCGAAGGGCCATCGAAGCCGGCGAGTTGAAAGGCGACGTTGACGCGCTGGCGCTGGCGGTGCTCGCCTCATCCCTGCTGCACAGCATTTCGATCCGTGCGCGGGCGGGCAAATCCAGGGACGAGTTGACCGGGCTTGCGCGCAACGCGGTCAACGTGATCTGCGGCAGCTGAGGTCGATGTGAGCGAGGGACTCGAAGACATTCTGGCTGAACGGCTTGCGGTGGTTTTTTGCGGGATCAATCCAGGGGTGATGGCCGCCGCCCAAGGGCATCATTTCGCGGGGCGGGGCAATCGTTTCTGGCGCACCTTGCATCTGGCCGGATTCACCCCGGAGCAAATGCGCCCGGAACAGGACCGGACGATCCTGCAATATCAGTGCGGCCTGACCACCGTGGTGGAGCGGCCGACCGCGTGCGCCGACCAACTGTCGCAGCATGAATTCATCGCAGCGGCAGCGGAGTTCGAAGGCAAGATCGCCCGTCATGCGCCACGCTTTGTGGCGTTTCTTGGCAAGGCAGCGTATGCGGCACTGTCGGGGCAGCGAGATGTGGCGTGGGGATTACAGGCCAGGACTTTCGGCCATGCCTCGGTGTGGGTCCTGCCCAACCCGAGCGGACGCAATCGCGCCTTTACCCTTGATCAACTGGTGGATGCGTACCGCCAACTCAGGTTGACGATCGCTCAGTAGTTCATGCCGTCGTCGATGGCGATGCCTTGCGCACGCATGGCCTTGATCAAATCGGCGCGGGTGCCGGGCAGGTTGAGCATGGTTTCGGCGCGCAGTGCCGCGACTTCTTCGGCGCTGTAGGGCTGGTAATGCGCAGGCATGCTCGCGCCCGCCATGCCGTCTTCGCGCATCAGCCAGTTGAGCAGGTCCGCCAGTTGCGCATTGTTCAGCGCCGACTGCGACATGCCCGGCACGCGCACCAGGAATTCGCGGCCGCCAGGGACTTTCAGGAAGTTACCGACAAAGCCTTTCATCCGCGGCGTGTCGTTGGCCGCTGAACCCGTGCCGTCGCCCAAATGGCAGCCGGCGCACTGCAACTGGTAATTCACGCCGACGCTGTAGCCGGCATCGCTGATGGCTTTTTGCGGGGCTTCGTTGCCGGGTGCATGACCTTGGTTGGGATTGGGAATGGCCCGGGCTTGTGCGAGTGGAGTGGTCATGAGGCAGACAAGACCAACAATCAGCAACCTGCGCATAAAAAAACCTCTGCTGGCGATTTTGTGTAGGAGCGAGCTTGCTCGCGAAAAACTCAAGGACGACACGGGCTCCAGGGAGAACGCGTCATCGTTCACGTCCATCGCGAGCAGAGCTCGCTCCTACATACAAGAAAAAACGCCGGTTGCGTGAGCAACCGGCGGTACAACGCGTTAAACCGCCACGCCACGAATGATCGAAACGGTGCAGTGATAGATGTGCGATTTGGCGGCCAGGCACCAGTTCACATCGTTGTTGTTGAACGGGCGGTAGGCCGGTTCTTCACTGTCGTTTCGGGTGCAGGCGCACTGGGCGCAGCTTTGCTTACCGCAGCAGTCGTTGTACGAAATGATGTAGTCCTTGCCGTCGGCCGGGTTGCGGCAGGTACCAATCCAGGTGACTTGCGAGGCCTCGGTGCCCGGTGGGCAGGAGGTCACCGAGCCACCGCAGCAGCTGCACAGAAACCCGTCAATGGAGCAGTAGCGCCAGTAGTCGCAGCTGTTCGGATCACCGGGGTCGCCGGCTTTCGGGTCAGTGGCGGCCAGCGCCTTGCTGGTACGGTCCAGCGGCAGCAGCACGGGAAGAGCGGCACCGGCAACGATCAGCGAGCCCATGCGGGCCAGCAGTTTGCGGCGCGAAGTGGTGTCGGCGACACGGCGCGAGGAGCGCTCGAACAACAGATCCAACAGTTTCATGAAGGTCTCCCTGCCTTATCAGTGGCTATGGCCGTGGCTGTGGTCGTGGTCGTGGGGCTGCGCATTGAGGTATTGCTGCAGCGTGGCGTGCTTGAGGTGCTCGACTTCGAACAGGCTGTCCAGGTGCTCGCGGGAGTTCACCAGGCCTTTGGCGCGCAGGGTGCCGGACTTGTCGATCAGCGCGGCGTACGGCAGCTTGCCGATCTGGTAGGTCATGCCCACTTCCGGACCGACCACGTAAGTGGCGTCTTCCAGTTTGTGTTCGCGGATCAGCGCTTGCTGGGCGTCCATGTCGCCGTCGCTGACGAACACCACGTCCAGAGTGCTGGCCTGTTCCTTGGCGATGGATTTGATCGCCGGCAGCAGCGACTTGCAGATCGGGCAGGTCGGCGAGAGGAAGAACAGCAGTTGCGATTTCTCGCCGGCATAACCGAAGTTCACCGGGCGACCGTGACGATCGGCAGCGGTCACTTGCGGTGCGGCTTCGTTGACAGCCACGCCTTTGTCCATCATCAGCGCACCGGCCGGGGCCAGACGGCCGTGGAGCACGCCGATCTGACGAACCAGGCCCATGACGACGAACGCCACGGCCACCAGCAATACCCAGAGCAGAACGTTGGAAACGATCAAGCCTTCCATTTTGATTACCTACCAATCAATTTGAGCAGAAGAGGAGAGTTCGCCGCCAGGCCATCGGCCGCGGCGTAGATGAGCAGCGCGACAGCGGCAGCGGCCAGGGTCACGAAGCCATCGAACACAGTCATGTCGCGGACAATCGGCGCCACACTGGCCAGCAGCGCCAGCGCCACCAGCACGCTGTTGCGCAGCAGCAGGACCGGGCGCAGCGGTTGCGCCTGGTCAGGGCCTGCACAACCGCAGTCGATGTCACGACGACCGCGCCACAGGTTGATGCCGATGGCGGCGGCGTACAGCGCCAACAGGCCCGCCGCGCTCAACGCCGCCCAGGGACGGCTGACCGGCACCAGCAACGCGAAGGCGATGGCCAGTTCCAGCAGCGGGATCAACCGCGCGCTCGAGCGCACCAGCGCCTCGGGCAGCAGTTGATAGTCGGCAAGCTGTTTGCGAAAGCGCGCCGGCGCCCGCACCTTGTGGGTCGCGGCGCTGGCCAGCAGCACCGCAATGGCGATGGCGCTGGCAAGGATGAAGATCGGATCTGATTGCATGGCCGGATCTCGTTTAGTAGCTCATGACCTGAGTCGCGGTTTTTGCGACCTTGGCCATGCTGCCGGTGTGCTTGTTGGTCTTGAGGTCGAAGATCTGCAAGCCGCCCTCGACGTCGGTGCCCAGCAACAGCGGCTTGTCATCGCCGGTGGCTTGCATGCTCCAGATCGGAGCCGGGGCTTCCAGGGTGGCGATTTTCTTGCCGGTCTTGAGATCAAAAGCCCAGATCAGGGTGCTCGGGTCTTCCCACTTCATCGGTTCGTGGGCGTCGTGCATCAGCACGTACAAGCGGTTGAGCTTCGGCGCGACCGCCATCAGCTGCCAGCCGCCCGGCGCCCACCCGGCCTTCTTCTCTTCGTCGGTGGTCAGCGACCAGCTCGGCAGAATCTTCGGCGCGTCGCCGCTGAAGTCCACGGCACGCACGGTGCCGGTGGTGGTCGTGAAGTAGTAGGTGTCGCCGACGTTGACCGCACGCTCCACCAGCTTCTCCGCGTTCGGGTCGAAGAATGGCGTGCGGCTGCGCGCGGTTTCCTGGCCCTGGTCGTTGATCGTTACCACTTGCAGGCTGCCGTCGCCGCACAGCGAAGCGAACTTACGCTTGCCGATCGGGTAGTTGAGCACGCAGCCCGGAATTGCGATTTCGGTGGCGACGGCTTTGCTCTGGGTATCGACCACGGTCACCGAGGTCGACGGGGTGAAGTTGTAGATGTAGACGAAGCGGTCATCGCCGCTGGTCTTCAGGCCGTAACGCTGGGTCAGCGACTCGGCGCGCTTGTTCGGGATCAACACTTCCCAGGCCGGCGACAGGGTCGAGGTGTCCCAGGCGGTCAGCACGTCGGTGCGGGTGCCACGGGTGCCACGGGAGTACCAGATGTCGGCGGCGTAGAGGGTCTTTTTGTCATGGCTCAGGGCGGAAGGCGCGGCAAAACCGGTCGGTACCATGCCCAGCACGCGTTTCTGGTCGGGATCGACCACGGTGACACGGCCGGCGACGAAGCTTTCGAACTCGACATCGACGACGAACGCGCGGTGCGGTTCAGCGGGGAATGCCAGGGTGGTCTGGCCGATGCCGGTGTCGGCGGGCAGGTCCGCGCGGGCACTGTTCAAGCCGAGTACAAGCAGGCTCAGGCCTAGCGCTGACTGTACGGAGATCCTGTTTGTTCGCATAAGGGGAACTTCCTGAATTGTTGGTAACGCGGATCGCGGGTGAGTGGGCAGATTCTGACCCGTGAATAGTGCCTTGCCCGTCCAACCCGGGAATTGCCCTGCCTGCCAAGTGTTTGTGTATCTGTGCCAGTGTCATGCGGGAGCGAAATGGCGGGGGGAAACTGTAGGAGCGAGCTTGCTCGCGAAAAACCAGAGGGCGCCGCTGGGCATCTGGTTTTCCGCGTTATCGTTTACGAGCATCGCGAGCGAGCTCGCTCCTACAGGGGGGTGGGAGTCATTGCGAGGGGAAGGGAAAAGCTGAAAACAGCGCCACAAGGCTCCAGGTTCTGCGCCCAGATATCGCCGCGATGGCGGCCGATGATGTTCTTGCACAGCGCCAGGCCAATGCCGTTGCCGCTGACCTTGGACGAAAAGAAGCCATCGAACAGCTTCTCCTGCGCCTCGGCCTGAATCCCGCGTCCCCGGTCTTCGATGCGCACCAGCGCTACGTCGTCCTCGGCGCAGGCATGAATGCGCAGCACACGACGTTCGAGGGGCAGGTCGGCCATTTCTTCGATCGCGTTGAACGCCAGGTTGAGGATCACCTGGCCGATCAACACTTTCTCGCAACTCACCCGCAACGGCTCGGGAGCTGTGATGATTTCGACGCGTATCAGGCTCGGATCGGCCCGCAGACTGATGAAGTAGCGGGTTTCGCGCAGCAGTTCGTTAAGGTCGACCAGCTCTTCGCTCTGCTCCAGCTTGACCACGTAGTCGCGCACGCTCTTGATGATCACGGAGGCATGCTCGATCTGTCGCACGGCGTTCTGCAAGCCCCAGGCGACGCCTTGATCGGCGTCGGTCGCGTTGCCGAGACGAATCACCGCGCCTTCGATGAAATTGCGGGTGGCGGCCAGTGGTTGGCTCAGCTCGTGGGCAATCGCCACGGCCATTTCACCCATGGCGTTGTAGCGCGCCAGGTATTCGAGTTTTTGTTCGCTGACGCGCCGGGCTTCTTCGGCGTGCACTTGTTCCGTGACGTCGCGGAACAGCAGTAGATGGCCGACCAGGTCGTCTTCGATTTCGATAAAACGACAGGTCGCGTCGTGCCAGCGCCACTCGCCGTCACGGCGTTGCACTTTGTAATGCACGCCGAACGGCAAGTGCTCGGGTGTCTCGTTGGACAGCTGCTGCAACAGGCGCTGGCGCGAGGCGTCGTCGCACCAGTCGAGAAAGTTCTTGCCGATCAACTGATGCTCTTTGCTGTTGAGCAGATGCGCGCCGGAGTCGCTGATAAAGCGAATCTCGCCCTCTGGCCCCAGCACTGCCACGCCTTCGGCCAGGTCCTGCATGAACGCCTTGAGCCGGCTTTCGAAACGCTTGAGGTCGCGCTTGACCTTGTCTTCCCTGGAAATGTCGCGGAACTGCACCATCAACACATCGCGACCTTCCAGGTGCACCAGCGTCGCCACCGCCTCGGACAGTATCTCCACCCCTTGCTTGGAGCGATAGCACCATTCGATGGCGCGCTGGCCCGTGCGCGCGGCGCCTTCCAGCCAACGCAGCCCCACCGAACGCCGATACTTCGGCGCATCGCGGGTCATGTCCGGGGCTTTGAGCGGTGTCAGTTCTTCGAGGGTAAACCCCAGCGCCGACAGGGCCGCGGCATTGGCCCAGAGAATCTCCTTGCTGTGGGCATCGTGAAGAATGATGCACAGCGGCATGGCTTCGATCAGCGTGAAAAAGTCGTTCTGTTTTGGCAAGTACATCGCGCAGCCCTTGGCGGCAGGGGGTGGTGACCGGTGGAACCGGAAGTATGGCTTTTTATACCGGCTCGCGCCCGGGGATGCGCTCAGAGGTAACCGGGGGCGGTCTAGGGGTTTTCTTTAGTCGGGGGGCTGCACGCACCAATAGTTGCGCCGGGATGTGGTTTTTACACTGGACCGCAATGCAAGGGTGACGCCGATCCCCTCCTGCAGGAGCGAGCTCGCTCGCGATGAACCCGAGAGCGCCACGGGGTGCCAGGTTTCCAGCGTCATCGTTGACGACCATCGCGAGCATGCTCGCTCCTACAAGGGGTGGGCGGTGTCACCCCAACAACAATAAGCAAAACGGAGAAAGCCCATGCTGCGTTCAGCGGTCGCGCAACAAGACGCACTGATCGGCGTTGACGAGAATGTCGTCGACAGCCAGGCCTTTGCGCAGGTACTCGATGAAGTGCGTCAACGTCGCGACGAATTCGACAGCGTCTCCCACGTGCCACGGGACATGATCGAGCGCTTCAAGCAGGTGGGCATCTACCGTGCCGCCACGCCGAAATGCTACGGCGGCGATGCCCTGGCGCCTGCACTGTTCCTGCAAATGATCGAGCGTATTTCCGAAGCCGACGGCTCCGCCGGCTGGGTCGCCAGTTTCGGCAGCGCCGGTGTCTATCTCGCCGCGTTGCCGCCAGAAACCCTGGCCGAAATCTATGCTGACAGTCCCGATCTGGTATTCGCCGGCGGCCTGTTTCCGCTGCAACCCGCCGAAGCCGTGGAAGGAGGCTGGCAAGTCAACGGCACCTGGAAGTTCGCCAGCGGCTGCAAGGGCGCCGACTTGTTGGGCGTGGGGATCGGCGCGGCGGGCGGCAAACCTCGTACAGCAGTATTTCGCCCGAATCAGGTCGAGATCGTCGAAAACTGGGAGGTGGTCGGCCTCAAGGGCACCGGCAGCCATGACCTGCGCGTGACCAACAAACACATCGATGAACGCTGGACCTTCATCCGTGGCGGTGCCGCGACCATCGACGAACCGCTGTTCCGCTACCCGTCGATTGCCTACGCCGCGCAAGTGCTGGCGGTGGTCAACCTCGGCCTGGCCCGTGCCGCCCTCGACGAAGTCAGCCGCATGGCCGGCGGCGGTGGCATCACCGGCGCGCCGAAAATGGCTGACCGCGCTTATGTGCGCATCGAGATCGCCAAGGCCGAAGCCAAGCTCAGCGCCGCCCGCGGTTTCTTCTACAACGCCACCGAGCAGGTGTGGAACTCGATCCTGGCCGGCAACCCGGTCACGCCGGAGCAAACCAGCCTGCTGCGCCTGTCCGCGATTCACGTGTCCCAGGCCGGTGCCGCTGTGGTGCAGAGCGCCTACAGCCTCGCCGGGACCACTGCCATTTACCTGCGCCATCCGCTGCAACGCTACCTGCGCGACTCGATGGTGGTGACTCAGCACGCCTTCCTCAGCGAAGGGCTGTACGACGGCGCAGGCTCGGTGTTCCTCGGCGTGCCGCCGTTCCCTGGCTACATCTGAATTCCATCCCGATTTTTATACTTAAGCTCAAGGATCAAACACATGTCCCAAGCTACCCAGGAACCGTTGCGCGTCGTCTTCTGCATCGGCATCACCCAAAACTTTTTCGACCTGCCCACTGGCGAAGGCCTGAGCGTGTGGAAGGGCTTCAGCCGGATGATGGCGGACCTCGGCGCGATGCCCGGCATCACCGTGCTTGGCGCGATGGATGACGACCGCCTGATGGTCGGCCCGTCCACCACCTCGCCGTGGACCGTGTACATCATGGCCGACGTCGACTGCCACCAGTCGGTGATCGACGCCTGCAACCTGTTCCGCACCACGCCGGTGAACGAATACAGCCTGTGGCGATACGCCAAGGTCGAAGCGCGCATCGGTCGCCCACTGACCATCCCTGATGCGGCCAAGGTGTAGGCCATGAACGAGGCCTTGCTGCAGCGTCTGGCGACGCTCGAAGGGGAAAGCGCAGTGCGTCGCTTGATGGCGCGCTACATGGACCTGTGCGACGTGCCGAGGGCGCCGACCCAGGTCAGCGACCTGGCAGCGCTGTTCTGCATCGATGCGATCTGGGAAGGCATTGGTCGCGAGACCGCACAGACCTTCGGTCAACATCGTGGACGCGAGGCTGTGGCTGCGTTTGTCGGTGGTTACTTGCCACCGTCGGACCACTTTCAGCTGAACCTGCATTACCTCACCAGCGAGTCGATTCTGGTCGACGGTAATACGGCGCAGGGGCAGTGGATCATGCAGCAGATTTCTACCTATGCGGATCAGCGCAGCGAACTGTTCGGCACCCGCCTGAACATCGATTTTCGCTGCGTCGACGGCACCTGGCTGATCGCGCATTTCCGCACGCAACGCCTCTTCAACCAGGAGCTGAGCGCATGAGCACCTTCATCAGCGAATTCCTCCTCGGTGGCAACGGCAAACGCGTTGCCATCAAGGATTCCATCGACATCGCCGGTTACCCGACCCGCTCCGGCAGCCGTGCTTTCGCCAACGCTCCGGCAGCGACTGAAAACGCCGAAGTGGTCGACGCGATTATCAAAGCCGGCTGGCAGATCGTCGGCAAGACCAACCTGCATGAACTGGCCTTTGGCGTCACCGGCATCAACGACTGGACCGGTACGCCTGTGAATCCGCAAGCGCCGGACCGGGTGCCGGGCGGTTCCTCCAGCGGTTCAGCTTCGGCGGTCGCCGCAGGGCTGGCGGACATCGCCATCGGCACCGACACCGGTGGTTCGGTGCGGGTGCCAGCGGCGTGCTGCGGGATTGCCGGACTCAAACCGACTTACGGTCGAGTCAGTCGGGTCGGCGCGCATCCGTTGGCCTCCAGCCTCGATTGCGTCGGGCCGTTCGCCAGGACGATGGACGACCTGATCGCGGCCATGCAGGTGATTTGCCCAGGCTTCGACGTTCAGGGGGTGCCCGGCGATGGCGCCAAAGTCGGCTTTCTTGAAGTGGCGTGCGAAGCGCATCTGCAAGCCAGTCTGGGTGCCGCTGCCGACCGCGCCGGTTGGCATCGCAGCAGCCTGCACCTGAGTGAGTTCGAAGCCGCGTTCACCGCCGGCCTGACCGTGATCAATTTCGAAAACTGGGCGGCCTTCGGTCATCTCACGGGCAAAGGCCTGATCGGTGCCGATGTCGAACAGCGCCTGCTGGCCGCCAGCCGCACCACCCGCGAAGAACTGGCCCAGGCCGAAGCGGTGCGCAGCCGGTTCACCCAACAGGTGGATTCGGCGCTGGAAGACTTCGCCGTGCTGTTGCTGCCAACCATGCCCAGCCTGCCGCCGACCCTGAGCGAAGCGCGCAGCGGCAGCAAGGCGGTGGCCGGCATGACCCCGCTGGTACGGCCCTTCAACCTCAGCGGCCATCCGGCGCTGACGGTACCGGTGGAACTCGATTGCGGCGGGCTGAAAGTCGGCCTGCAAATCGTCGGCCGTAAAGGCCAGGACGAACTGGTCTGCGCCTTGGGTGCGCAACTGCAACAGAGCATGGCCGGTTAATCGCCAGCCGTCTCTGAAACGAAATCATAAAAAGAAGCCATGAGGAGAACCGCATGAGCACTCATGAATACCGGCTGATCGCAACGTCGAAAAGCCCCGAAGACCTGGTCCAGCACGACCGCGTCGATGTCTCGCTGTACAACGATCCGGCGCTGTTCGAAGCCGAACTGGAAAAGATCTTCTACCGCACCTGGGTGTGGGTCGCCCACGAAAGCGAAGTGCGCAACAGCGGCGACTTCAAGACCGCCACCATCGGCCGTCGTCCGGTGATTGTCGTGCGCGACAAGAAGAACAACATCAACGTCCTGGAGAACCGTTGCCGTCACCGTGGCGCTACCGTGTGCGAGAAGCACAAGGGCAATGCCACCGGTTTCACTTGCCCGTACCACAGCTGGTCCTACGGCCTGGACGGCAAGTTGCGGGCGCTGCCGTACCCGGACGGTTACGAAGGCATTCTGGAAAAGTCCGAGTTGCCGCTGACCAGCCTGCGGGTCGAGAGCTACGCCGGCATGGTCTTCGCCAGCTACAACGACGAGATCGAGCCGCTGGAAGACTTCCTCGGCGGCGCCAAACACTGGATGGACCTGTTCATGAAACAGGGCGCCGGCTACCCGATCAAGACCCAGGGCGAACACAAGTTCAGCTTCAAGGGCAACTGGAAGATCCAGCTGGAAAACACCACCGACGGTTACCACTTCCCGATCGTGCACAAGTCGTTCATGTCGTCGGTGGATGAAGAAACCTCGGAAATGCTCTCGTTCATGACCGACGAGCAAGCCGTCACTCATTCGCTGGGCAACGGCCACAGCGTGATGGTGATGGTACCGGAGCACGTCGATCTCGATCACGACGACGGCACCGAGCAATTGCAAGAGCGCTTCGCCCACGTCACCGAAGAACTGTCGAAGACCATGCCGCCCGAACAGGTACGCCGCATCGTGCGTTCGCTGCACGGCGCCGGGTTCAACCTGAACCTGTTCCCCAACGTGGCCATGTCGATGTCGTTCTTCCGCGTGCTGCGGCCGGTGTCGGTCACCGAAACGGAAATCCGTCACGTTGCCCTGGGCATGGACGGCGGCCCGGAAATCGCCAACCGCGAGCGCATGCGCATTCACGAACACTTCCAGGGCCCGTTCGGTTTCGGCAGCCCCGATGACGCCGAGGCCTGGGACCGCGTGCAGCGCGGCTCCTATGCCGGCGTCGACGCGCCGATCCTGGTCAACCGCGGCCTGAACCGCGAAATCACCGCTGAAAACGGCGACAAAGTCAGCCACGCCACCGACGAAGGCGGCATGCGCGGTGCCTACGACATGTGGAAAAGGATGATGAGCCAATGAGCAATCACGACACCCTGAACGGTTTTTCCGGCCCGTTGGCCCAGGCCATCGAATTCATCTGGCGCGAAGCCGAGCTGCTGGACCATAAGAACTACGCCGAGTGGGCGACCCTGTGGAGCGAAAGCGGCAAGTACATCGTGCCGATCGACCCGGACACCGAAGATTTCGAGGCGACGCTGAACTACGCCTACGACGACGCGCGCATGCGTGACCTGCGCATCGAACGCCTGACTGCTGGCTACTCGCCATCGGCGGTGGACGCGGCGAAAACCATCCGCACGGTCTCGCGTTTCCGTCTGGTGGAAGCGGCCGGCGACATTATCGAAGTCAACTCGGCGCAGTTGTTGTACGCCTACAAGCGCGGCGTGCACACGCCGTTCGTGGCCGACCTCAATCACCGCATCCGCTTCACCGACGGCGTACCGACCCTGGAGCGCAAAGTGGTGCGCCTGATCAATTCCACCGACAGCCTGAGCGCGCTCGGCTTCCTTCTGTGAGGGCAACATCATGAGTCGAGTAGCCCTGGTAACAGGTGCTTCGCGCGGACTGGGCGAGTGCATCGCCCGCCGTCTGCACGCAGCGGGTTATCGCGTCGGCCTGGCGGATGTGCGTCTCGATGGCGTGCGACAACTGGCCGCCGAGCTGGATGGCAGCGGCGCCACGGCCGTCGCCATCGAGCTGGATGTGCGCAGCAAGGCCGATTTCCAGCGCGCCCGCGACCTGCTCGCCGCGCACTGGGGCGGCACCGACATTCTGGTGAACAACGCCGGGGTGTCGAAAGTCGCGGCGTTGATGGACATCACGCCGGAAGAATTCGACGAATCGATGGCGATCAACCTGCGCGGCACTTTCGTAGCGTGCCAGGTGTTCGGTGCGCATTTTGCCGAGCGTGGCTTCGGGCGCATCGTCAATATCGCCTCGCTCGCCGGGCAGAACGGCGGCACTGCGACGGGCGCGCATTACGCGGCGGCCAAGGGCGGCGTGGCGACATTGACCAAGGTCTTTGCCCGTGAACTGGCGCCCCGTGGCGTGACGGTCAACAGCATCTCGCCGGGTCCGCTGGAGCTGCCGGTGGTACGCGAAACCGTAGCCCCGGAGCGTCTGGAACAGATTCTGAAAATGATCCCGGCCGGCACCCTGGGTGACCCTGGGTTCATCGCCGACAGCGTTTTGCTGCTGATTGCCGAGCATGCGACCTCCGTGACGGGGGCGTGCCTGGACATCAACGGCGGGCTGTTCATGCGCTGAGCATGCTCAACCCCATCGTATCGGCAGGAAAATGACTCCTGTGGGAGCGAGCCTGCTCGCGAAGGTGTATCAGCTACATAAATGTCGACTGACACACCTTCGCGAGCAGGCTCGCTCCCACAAGGTGAAGTAACTAAAACAAGTGTATTCAGGTGATGCAATGATGAAGGTGAAGATCGAAAGGATCGTCGACGAAGCGCTGGATATCCGTTCCTTTCGCCTCGTGCGCAGTGACGGCCAGCCGCTCGACACCTATGAGCCGGGTGCCCACGTCGACCTTACCGGCCCGACCGGTGTAACCCGCCAATACTCCCTGTGCAGCCCGCCCCAGGATCGTCGCGCCTACCTGGTGGCGGTGAAGAAAGAACCGCAGTCGCGCGGTGGCTCGCTGGCGTTGCATGAGCAGGTGGAAGAGGGCATGGAGCTGGAAATGGGCGCGCCACGCAACCTGTTCCGCCTGGACCCGGCTGCCCGCGAACACGTGCTGTTCGCCGCCGGCATCGGTGTGACGCCGCTGCTGAGCATGGCCTATCGACTGGCGGAAAGCGGCCAGCCGTATCGCCTGCATTACTTCGCCCGCTCGGCAGAGTACGCGGCGTTCACCGAACTGCTGGCGGCAAATTTTGCCGATCACGTCGAGTTTCACTACGGCGTCGAACCGGGCGATCTGGACGCCGCATTAAGCGCGTGCCTGGAACGTGCCGGCAGCGATGCCCATGTCTACACCTGCGGCCCCGCGCCGTTCATGAATAAAGTGGTGGAAGTGGCCGCGCGCAGCCGTTCGGACGATGCCATCCACCTGGAACACTTCGCCGCCGATCCTGCAGCCAACAGCGGCCCGAGCGGGGGTTTCGAAGTGGAACTGGCCAGCTCCGGCGTGGTGCTGCATGTACCGGCTGACAGCAGTCTGGTGGATGTGTTGCAGGCCCACGGTTGCGACATCGACACCGAGTGCCGCGAAGGCATCTGCGGCACCTGTATTGTCGAGGTGCTGGACGGCGTGCCGGAGCACCGTGACAACTGCCTTTCCAACAAGGAAAAGGCGTCCAACAAGCAGATTTGCGCCTGCGTTTCACGGGCGCTTTCCGCTCGTCTGGTACTGGACATTTAAGCGCTTTCAAGGCTGGAAAGCCGACGCCGGAGCCTGTTGAATGGGCGCCCGGCGGCCATCGAGGGAGGCGATGGCCGGAGTACGAAACATTTTTAGCGAGCCGCTCGACGAAGCGGCCGAAAAATAACAACAAAAACGTGAGGCTTTGCGGACATGATTACAGCATCGGCGGTGCGCAATGAGGCGTTCGAAAGTTGGCTGAGCCAGGTTAACCAGGCCTGCGGGCGTTTCGACGCCCGCGCGTTGGACACCGATTTCTATGGCGAGCTGGCGGAATTTCGCAGCGGCGCGATCAAGCTCAGCGTGGTCGACATGGCGCACGTGCACCTGTACCGCAGCAGCAAGGATGTCAGCACCAGCAGCGACGGGCACTACTACGCGGTGTTCCAGATGCGCGGCAGTTCGTACCTCGAGCAGGGCGACAACCGTGCGCAACTGGGGTGTGGCGACATCGCCCTGATCGACGCCAGCCGCCCGAGCGACATGACCTACAACGACGATTCCCGACAGTTGTCGCTGATCCTGCCGCGCCAGGTGGTCGAGCGCGGCTCGCACTTCACGGCGGTCAATTGCGCCACGCGCATCGCGGCCAATAATCCTCTGGCGGCCATGGCCAACCGCCTGGTGCTGGAGACTCGCCAGCAGGAAGGGCTGGACATGCAGGAAAGCGAGGCCGTGCTCGACGCCCTGGTCAGCCTGCTGCTACCGGGCGTCAGCGCCCGCGACAGCAATGGCGATATTCATGAGCGGCAGTTCCGCAAGATCATCGCCTTCATTGACGAACACATCAGCGACGAAGCGCTCTGCCCCGAACTGATTGCCCGGGAGGTGGGGGTGTCGGTGCGCGGGTTGTACCGGATGTTCTCCAAGCGCGGGCTGGTGGTGGCGCAATACATCAAGCACCGACGCCTGGACTTCTGCGCGGAAAACCTGCGCCGCAGTGATGTCGAGCAGAAGCTGTCGGCACTGTGTTACGCCTGGGGCTTTTCCGATTCCAGCTACTTTTCCTCGGCGTTCAAATCGCGTTTTGGTGTGTCGCCGGGTGCCTATCGCAAGCGCTATAGCCAGAATTGAGGTTGTATCTGCCGGCCCCTTCGCGAGCAGGCTCGCTCCCACAGGTGATCACTGTCGGACACATAATATGTGTTCACCGCAGATCCACTGTGGGAGCGAGCCTGCTCGCGAAAGCGGTCTGACGGCCGCATCCGGTCTCAGGGTCATCAATGCCGCGCCGGCTCCTCCGCCGGCAAGTGCAGCACCTCGCGCACCAGCATCGCGATGCTGGTCACGCCCATCTTTTCCTTGATCTTGGTGCGGTGAACATCAACGGTTTTCACGCTGATGTTCAGCTCCCGGGCAATCACCTTGCTGGCCTTGCCATCGATCACCAGCATCAGCACCTCGCGCTCGCGGCTGGTCAACAGTGCCAGTTTGCCTTGCAGGTTCTGGCGCTGCTCCTGGTCGGCCTGGGCGTGTACGGCGGTCTTCAGCGCGGCCTGGATGCGGTCGATCATCTGCTGCGGGTTGTAGGGTTTCTCGACGAAGTCCAGCGCGCCGTTCTTCATCGCCGTCACCGACATCGGAATATCGCCATGGGCCGAGACGAAAATGGTCGGCAAGGTGCTGCCGCGCTGGTTGAGGATTTCCTGCAACTGGAAACCGCTGGTTTCCGGCATGCGCACGTCCAGCACCAGGCAGGCCGGTTGCTTGGGGTCGTACTGGCTGAGGAATTCTTCGGCGCCGGCAAAGCACTGCGCCTGCACGCTGACCGACTCCAGCAACCAGGCCAGCGAGGTGCGCAGGTCCTTGTCGTCGTCAACGATGTAAACAATCGGTTTGCGGGTTTGCATCAGGGGCTGCCACGAAATTTTCTATTTATTGTTATCGCTCGCGTGCACGCGCGGCGGACATTGGCTCATCTTTTTGGAGCCAAGTAGCAGGATACCCACTGTGGCCGGCCCATGCGATAAAGAAACCACCTAGTCGACTAGCGGAAAGCCTACCTCTACGTGGGGATCGTCAGAATGGTTGGGCGCAGCGCCCGGCCTTAGTCTTGTTCCATCACCTACGGGCCGCCTCAAAGCGGTCCTCCTGAAGGAAGGGGCATCGACATGGCCGACCTGAGCCAGCAGCAAATCGACTTTCGCAACGCCATGGCGCAGCTGCCTGCGGCGGTGAACATCATCACCACCAACGGCCCTGGCGGTCGTTGCGGCATCACCGCCAGCGCCGTGTGCTCGGTGACCGATTCGCCGCCCACCGTGCTGGTCTGCGTCAACCGCAACAGCGCCACCCACGACGTGTTCCGCACCAACGGCCGGCTGTGCGTCAACGTGCTGTGCGGCGAGCAGGAAGAACTGGCCCGCCACTTCGCCGGCATGACCAAGGTGCCGATGGCCGAGCGCTTCGCCTGGGATCTGTGGGACGACGGCGCCGCCGACGTGCCGGTGTTGCGTGACGCTCTGGTGCAGTTGGAGGGACGGATCAGCGAGTGCAAGGAAGTGGGGTCGCATTCGGTGATGTTCGTGGAACTGGAAAAGGTTGGCGTGCGGGAGCAGGGCGATAGCCTGGTGTACTTCAACCGGTTGTTTCATCGGCTTGAACATGCTGGGGCGCATTGCTGATTGTGGCGAGGGGATTTATCTGTGGCGAGGGGATTTATCCCCGTTGGGCTGCGAAGCGGCCCCCAGCACCCGTCCAGACAAATTGAGTGGTCCGGGTTCACGACTGCTTCGCAGTCGAACGGGGATAAATCCCCTCGCCACAAATGTTCAACAATTACTGCTGTAAATATCCCCGAGCCAACCTGCAAGCCCGCTCAATCAGCATCGGCGCCATTTCGATCGCAGTCTGCGTACCCTGGCGGGTATGAATCCAGCCCAGGTACGTGGTGCCGCGCAGCATCAGAAACAGTGCCAGTGTCTGGCGGTCCGCTTCGGTCAGCGGCTTCACCGCGTGATACCCCTCTAGCAGCGCCGCCTTGATCTGCTCATAGCGCGGGTCATCCAGGCAGAAGTACAGCGCCGTGGCCAGCTCGAACATGTGCCAGCCGAAACCCGCGTCGTCGAAGTCGATCAGGCGCAGGCGCGGGCCTTCGATCAGCAGGTTTTCAGGCACCAGGTCGGCGTGGATCATGCCGAAGTTGCCCAGGTGCCGGCCGTATTGGCGCAAGTCCCGACGCGCCGTGCGCCGGGCCTGTTGCAGCAGGTCCCGTTGCTCGTCGCTGAGCTGCTCCAGCTCCCAGAAACGCCCCCAGAACGGGGTGGCGCCGATCAAACCCTCTTCATCCCAGGCATGCCGGACGAATTCGTCCGGCTGCTGCCAATGAGCCGAATGCACATGAATGCGCGCGGCAAGCGCGCCGGCTTCGGCAAACAGAAAGTCGATCTCGGTATCGGCCTGCACCCCGGCCTCGGAGGTGCCGGCGGTCGCCCCCGGCAGCCAGGCGAGCATGTCGACATGACGTTGACCGATATCGGCATGGCTCACCTCGATCAAATGGCGTTGATCCTGAGCGCGAATGATCTGCGGCACAGTAATGCCGGCGCTTTCCAGGGCTTCCATCCATTGCAGCTCGGAACGCAGCGCCGCTTCGCAGTGATAGCCATTGCGATGAATGCGCAGGGCTACGCGCTGGCCGTCGTGGCGGCGGGCCGAGAACACCGCGTTTTCGCGGTATTTCACCAGTTCGATATCGGCAAAATCACCGTCCCAATTTTGCAAGGCGTGGCGTGCCAGATCGTGCAATCTGGCGACTTGCTGGTCGTGGTTCAAAGTATGAAATTCAGTCATGGCAGATCCTCAAATCGCACTCAGCGCATGGTCCAGGGTGTCGACGAACAGGTCGGCGTGTTCGCGGCTGAACACCAGCGGCGGGCGCAGCTTGAGAATGTTGTCGCCGGCGCCGATCTTGCTGATCAGCACACCGTTCTCGCGCATGTCGTTGACCACCTTGCGTGCTTCCAGCCCGGCGGGTTCCTTGCTGGCACGGTCGCGCACCAGTTCCATGGCGAAGAACAGGCCCTTGCCGCGCACATCTCCGATGATCGAATGTTTGTCGGCCAGTGCTTGCAGACGCCGCTGCACATAAGCGCCGACGTTTTGCGCGTTCTGCAGCAACTGCTTCTGTTCAATTTCGTCCAGCACTGCCATGCCCACGGCAGCGGCCACCGGCGAGCCACCGAAGGTGTTGAAGTACATGGCGTTGCGGCCGAACGATTCCACCAGCGCCTTGTGGGTGATCAGCCCCGCCAGCGGGTAACCGTTGCCCATGGGCTTGCCGAGGGTGGCGATGTCCGGCGTCACGCCGTGGGCCTGATGCCCCCACAGGTGATCGCCGGTACGGCCGAAGCCGGACTGCACCTCGTCGGCGATGAACAAGCCGCCCGCCGCGCGGATCAACTCCGCAGCTTTGGCGACGAAACTGGCCGGCACCCGAGGCAAACCTTCGTTGGCGAACAGGGTGTCGATCAACAACGCCGCCGGGCGAATCCCCTGGGCCTGCATTGAGGCAATCGCCGCGGCGATATTGGCGGCGTACTCATCCGCCAGTTGCGCTTCGCTGGTACCAGCGGGTGCGCGGTACAAGCATGGAATCGGCACGGCGCGGGCATGGGCGGCGAAGGGTTCCGGCGAGGGCAGGGCAGTGGTCACCTCAGCCAGCGAAGCCGAGTTACCGTGGTAGTTGTAATCGCTGACGATAATCCCGGTGCCGCCGCTGGCGAAACGCGCCAGGCGCAGCGCCAGTTCGTTAGCCTCGCTGCCGGTACAGGTGAACATCGCGGTGTCCAGGGGCTGGGCAAAGGTGGCCGTCAGGCGCTCGGCATAGCGCACCACTTGCTCATCGAGGTAGCGGGTGTGGATGTTCAGGGTGGTCGCCTGGCGGTGCATCGCCTCGACCACCTGCGGGTTGCAGTGGCCGACGCAAGGGACGTTGTTGTAAACGTCCAGATAGCGGCGACCGTCGACGTCGAACAGCCAGACGCCCTCACTGCGTACCAGGTGCAGAGGCTTGTCGTAGAACAGCGGCGAGGCGCTGCCGAGTACGCGATGGCGGCGTTGCAGAAGGGTGTCAGGCATGGTCAGGAACCTCGGTTGGGTTGGTGCGGCGAGTGCGCAGCACGAAGTTGAATATGCACAGGGCGAAGGTCACCCCGAGGGCGATCAGCATCGTCAGGTCGAGCTGGAAGCAGGCGGCGATCACCACCAGCGTCAGGGCCAGGCCCAGCCAGGCAACCAGCTTGCCGCCGATCAGCCGGAAAGGACGGGGCAGATCCGGCTGGCTGCGTTTGATGCGCAGGTACGCGCCGAAGATGAACAGGTAGCCAACGTTGAGCAGCAGCACGACCGCGAGCATCACCGTGGCCGGGTCGACAGCGGACAATGGCAGGCCGATGGCGCCGATCAGCAGCAGCGCCGGGTACGGTGTGCCGCGCTTGCCGGTCTTGCCCAGCCATTGCGGGAACAGGCCATCGCGGGCCATGGCGAACAGTTGCCGGGAGGCGGCGTAAACCAGGGAAAAGAAGGTGGCGATCAGGCCGAACACTCCGCCGCAACCAATCACCTTGGCCAGCCACGAGCCTTCACCGAAGGCACTGTTGCTGGACATCGCCGCGTACAACGGATCACCCGCCGAGCCCACCAGTTCAACGCCGCCGGCACCCGGTGCGCACACCAGCACTACCAGCGCGGTGACCAGCAACGTGCCGATGGCCGCGAGTATGCCGCGGGGCATCGTGCGGCCGGGGTTGTCAGCTTCTTCTGCCGCCGAGCCGGTTTGTTCGATGGTGATGAACAGCCAGATGGCGAACGGCACGCAGGCGAAAATGCCGGCGAGGCTGACGGGGGTGGCGACGTTAGCCGGCAGGGCCAGCAAGTTGCTCAGTTCGACATGAGGCGCCATGGCCACGCCGAAGGTCAGCAGGGCGACGACGGCGATCACTCCGGCAATGAACGTCAGGCCCATGGCCTCACCGACACCGCGCAGGTGAATGCCGACAATCACCACGAACAAAGCGATTTTCACCGGCCAGCCGCCGAGACCGAAAATCGATTCGGTGTAGGCGCAGATGAAGGTCGCCGCCGCACCGGTACCGATGGTCAGCGCCAGCGCACAAGCCACGCCGACGAGGTATCCCACGAACGGTCCGAAAGCACTTTGCGCATAGACGAACACGCCACCAGCGCTGGGCAGTGCCGTGGACAATTCCGCCACACACAGGGCAAGGCCGCCGCACAGCAGCACCATCAACAGCGTGGCGATCAACATGTTCAGCCAGCCACCAGCCGCCAACCCAAAGTTCCAGCCGGAAAACTGCCCGGCCACCACCAACGCAATTCCAAGGCCGGCAATCTTTGGCCAGCCCAACGCACTTTTCTTGAGCACAGAAGTCTCCCGCAGCCCTGAGGCCGATTTATTGTTTTTGTGAGAAATGGAGGGGGTGGAGCGTTGCTTTGCGCTTCGATACTACGCGCGGGGTGCGGTGCGGCATGTTTGCGTGCATGCCAGGTGGTTGGTTGTGGGTGCCAGATTGGGCTATGGAGGAGAGCAGGCCCACCGCGTTATCGTTCTTCGCGAGCAGGCTCGCTCCCACAATGGATCTTCAGTGGATGCAGAGTTTGTGTACGACGATGACCAACTGTGGGAGCGAGCCTGCTCGCGAAGGCGGCGTGTCAGGCGCCGAGGATGTTGAGTGTGCCGGCTCCTTCGCGAGCAGGCTCGCTCCCACAGGGGATCTCCAGTGAACACGGAATGGGTGTACGACACAGATCCATTGTGGGAGCGAGCCTGCTCGCGAAGGCGGTGTACCAGGCACTGCCATGGTCAGATCCGAAAACTCCCCACCAACTGATTCAACCGCGCCGCCTGTTGTTCCAGCTCGGTACAGGCGCGCAGGGTCGATTGCAGGTTTTCCACGCCTTGCTGGTTGAGGGTGTTGATTTGCGTGATGTCGACGTTCAGCGCCTCGACCACGGCGGTCTGTTCCTCGGTGGCGGCGGCGACGGACTGGTTGACGTTGTCGATCTCGCCGATGCGCTGGGTCACGCTGCCCAGGCGGGTGCCGGCGAGGTTGGCGATATTGACGCTTTCCTCGCTGTGTTGCTGGCTCTCGGTCATGGTGGTGACCGAGTCCCGGGCGCCCACTTGCAGTTCCTCGATCATCTGCTGGATCTCCAGCGCCGAGGTCTGGGTGCGTCCGGCCAGGCTGCGCACTTCATCGGCCACCACGGCAAAACCGCGTCCGGCTTCACCGGCGCGGGCCGCTTCGATGGCGGCGTTGAGCGCCAGCAGGTTGGTCTGCTGGGAGATACCCTTGATCACTTCGAGGATCTGTCCGATGTTCACGGTCTTGTCGTTGAGCACTTCGATGTTGGCGCACGATGCCCTGATTTTCCCGGACAGCTCGTTCATCACCTCGATCGTGCGCTGCACCACCTGACGCCCGTCTTCCGCCTGTTGCCGGGCATTGGATGCCTGGTGCGAGGCATCGCTGGCGTTATGTGCAATCTCCTGGGCAGCGGCGCCCAATTGATTGATTGCTGCCGCCACGCTGTTGGTGCGGGTCGATTGATCGTCGAAGTTGCTCAGCGATGAATTGGACGCTTCCAGCACGCGACGAGCCCCTTCGTTGACGCCGAGCGCCGCCGACGACACTTCGCGAATCGACTGATGGATACGCTCGACAAACCGGTTGAACGCCGTCGCCAGCTGACCGATCTCATCCCGCGATTGCACCTGCAGACGCCGGGTCAAGTCGCCTTCGCCGAGGGAAATATCCTCCATGACCCGCGTCAGCACTTGCAGCGGTCGGGTGATGCGCTGCGCGGTGTACCAGATCAACAGCAGGCCGAGCAGGGCCGAGCCGCCGCCGAGCAGCAGTTCCAGTGCGGTGCTTTGCACGCCTTGGGCGTCGAGTTGCTTTTGCAGGGAGGTGACCGGTGCCAGCAGCACGTCCTGCGGAACGCCCACCAGCACGCCCCAAGGGGCTGCACCGGCAATCGGTGCCAGCGGTTCGAGGACCTTGATCTGCTGCGGGTCGACAAAGACTTTTGGCTGGCCCTGGCGCAAGACGTCCATCACCTCGGCATTGTCCATCGGTTGACCCAGGCGACTGACGTCCTGGCTGTTGGCGGAGATGACGCCGCGAGGGCTGACGATGCTGATCTGGCCATGGCCATCGAACAGTTGCAGGGCGCTGGCTTCGCTGTTCTTTTGCAGCGCGGCGAGGTTGATGTCGAGGCCGACCACGGCAATGACTTTGCCGCTTTCCAGCAGCGGAAAGGCGACGCTGGTCACCAGTTTGCGACTGCCGGACGCCTCGTCGAAGTAGGGCTCCAGCACGCAGGCCTGACGGGTGTCGCGGGCGCAAGTGTAGAAGGCGTTGTAGGGCGCGCCGCTCGGCCCCGGCTCGGTGTTGGCGAGCAGTTCTTCGTCACCGATCACCGCTTGCAGCTCGCCGGGCTTGCTCTGCACCCAGTACAGCGAGAAACGCCCGGTTTCGTTGCTGCCCAGATCCGCCTTGTCGACGAAACCGGCGTCGGCACCGTCCAGGGCGTCGGGTTCAAAAATGACGTAAAGCCCGAGCAGGTCGGGCTTGTCGATGAGGGCCTGGTGAAGCTGGGTACTCAGCGCCTGGCGCAGTTGTGGGCGGGTCAGCGTCCCCTGGTGCTGGAGTTGCCGCAGATAGAGTAAGTATCGCGACAGCCCCTGGCCGAATTCATGGGTCTGCATGAAGGTGCGCTGCACCTGCATGGCCTGCACTTTGCCCAGGGCCTGCATGTGTTCCTTGGCCGCATCGGCGAGCATTTCGCTGCTGGCCTCGGCGACTTGCCGGCTGCTTTTGTGGGTCTGGTAAAGCGACAGGCCCATCAGCAAACCCACCACCAACAACAGGCAGAGGCCGGCGAGCAGGGCGATCTTGCTCTGGATCGTCAGGAATTTTTTCTGCATTGGAAAGGCCTTTTTCCTTGAAGTGAACCCGATCCCTGTAGGAGCGAGCATGCTCGCGATGGACGTCAACGATAACGCGGGCTGCCTGGATGCCCGCGTTGCCTGGGCGTTCATCGCGAGCGAGCTCGCTCCTACAGGGGGCGCGTGGTGGCTTAGAACGTCGTGGCGAAAATCACCTGGCTGTAGAGGTTCTTGTCGTTGTTGCCCAGCTGCGTGCCGCCTTGGTCAGCGCTCTTGTCCGGCTGGAACAGGCCGATCAGCGGCATGATGCTCAGGTGGTCGTTGACGTGCCATTCGGCATACAGGTCCGTTTCGCGGCCATCGGTATTGCCCAGGTTGCGGTCGATGGTGTCGAAGTTGAAATGCATCACGCCCACGCTCAGGTTCTCCAGCGGCGAGACACTGAACTTCACTTGCTGGATGCGCGAGTTGCTGTTGAACGGCCCGGCATAGTTGCCCGCCACTTCACCCTGGAACCAGGTGCCGAAACCGCGGCTGAAACCGTAGAACAGCGTGTCGTAGTTTTCCGAGAAACGGCTGTAGCGGTAGCTGACATAGGGCGCCCAGTTCACGTCGGAGAAGGTCCAGCCGGCTTCCAGGTACCAGCCGTCTTCGTCGGAGGAGTGGGGTTTGTCCTGCTTGGCGTATTCGCCGGACAGGAACAGGTCTTTGACCCCGGCATTGCCGGTGGCGCGCAGGCTGTAGGTCTTCATGCCGTCGCGTTCAAGTTGAATCGGTGAGGCGTATTGCTCGTCGATGTCGGTGGTGTCGATGTAGGTCAGGCCGACGGTGCCGGCTTCGGATACGTGCTCCAGGGTGCCGACGTACATTTCGGTCTTGGCCTGGGAGCGGTTGTTGGATTTGAGCCACATCAGGTCGCTGCGCCAGCCTTCCTTGCCGCCGATACGCAACACGGCGGTCTCGTCGAACGCCTTGCGTGCCGCCAGCCAGTAGGCGCCGCCACGGTTGAACTCACCGTCGGCAATGCCTTTGCCCAGGTTCAGCGCGTCGCCATTAATCAGGAAACCGTCGCCGATCAAGATGTTCTGGCGGCCAAAGGACAGGTCGATCCCGTCGCTGCCCAGCACCGGGAACAGATCGGCCGAACGCCAGCCGAGGTAGGCATCTTCGAACTTGGTGGTGCGTTCCGAACCGTCGCTGAAACCGGCGGCATCGCCGTCGCCCCAAGTGCCGGAGCTGAGCATGTTCGCCGCACCGTAAGCGGTGCCGACACCGCCCAGGCCCTGGTCGAACGCCAGGCCGTACTTGATATAACCCTCGCGCCACGAGGACGAACCTTCGTCGAGACGACCCGACAGGGCGTAGTTTTCCTGGCTGTGGAAAATGCCGAAAACCGCTTCCAGGGTGGCGTTCAGGTGACTGTCGTCATCGGCGTAGAGTTCATAAGCTCCGGCCTGCCCGGCACTGATCATCAGCGCGAGCGTGGAAAGTCGAAGCAAGGGAGACTTGAGCATGGCATGACATCCGTTCTTGTTCTTAGGCGCAGGGTTGCGGTCTTTTTAGATACTAAGGGCCGCGTTTTTTTTGGCCTTTTGCCTGTTTGCCAATTAGTTGGTTGTGCATGCCAGATTGCATGGCAGGGTGATGGCACGGAGGTTTTTTGCTGCTTCTATTGATGGGCTCCTGTGCCGCGTCGAATTGCATCGCTCTGTAGGAGCTGCCGAAGGCTGCGATCTTTTGGCGGCTCCTACGAGAGCGATCCTTCTGGAGCAGAGGCACGACGTCCCACATCCAAGGTCGCTAACGCGAACTACGCATTGACCCAATTCATCACTTTAAGACCAAGCCCACTCTAGCTCCGATCATGGTACTCATTAACCAATATGCCGTTCGTCGCTTTATTGATTTAAATATGGGCTGATTCAAGGAGTGGTAACTTGAAAATGAAAGAAACTTCCTACTCCGTCCTACAGATAATTTGGTATGGCGTTATTCGTTTTGTTTAATTGGTGTCTTGATGAAAATGTAGTTGATTTGAGGGGGGTAACAGGATTGTGTTTTTCGGTGTTTGTTCAAGCTATTAGTGAGCGAAAAGGCAGTCCCGGATTTCTGTATGAACTCTCCGGTGAGGTTGAGTGAAGTTTCCTACAAGTGAACAGAGCGGTGCCTTGCTACCCGCTGAAAAAGATAATAAATATATAGGTGTCACCTAGTGCAGGTGGCACTTCCTCTAATAGTGAGTAACTAAATTATGAAAAGTGAAAATCTTGGTGAAGTTCTCTATTTTGGCGATGAATTTGATTTTGGCTCCTGCCCACATATAGCTGGAGGTTCTGGTAGTGCGGGTGGGTGTGGCGGTAGCGGCGGCTGTGGGGGCGGAGGCGGTTGTAAAGGTGGGAGTGGCGGAAGTGGCGGATGTGGGGGGAACAATATAACCCCGACGTCGTCCGACAACGACTAATATTTCAATGAATAAGGCTTTTCTAGTCTTGACTAGAAAAGCCTTGGAAAGAAACTCCATGAAGCTAAGTATACAAAGTTACGAAATACTAAATTTTCCTTCTGGAAACCTGCTGGTGTCCAAAAGGGGGGTGTCGAAAATAAACTCTTTGTCGTTATTGGCGGCGTTAAGTAAATTGCAAAGTTATACAAGTATTTCTAAGGCTGAGCTTAACGATGTGTTGTCGGAACATGGCCTGAATCCAGAAGCAGCATATAAGTTTCTTGAACAGGCAATTTCCATCAAGGAGGCCATAGGTGATCTCTATTTTGAAAAAGCTATCGTTGCACATGATTGGGGTGAACACTCCGATCTGGAGCAATTGTTGAAAAGTGAGATCACTACCCCTCTTGAAGTTCGCGAAGATCTGGACTCGCTATCAGATAGTGTATTAAATAACAGATGCTATATTGTTATTCTTTGCAAGAATTATGATTATGATCGTGTTAGGAAAATATACTTCAAATTGGCTGATGTGGCGCCTGGAAGCGCCATTAGTATTGGTTATCGCACGGGTGGTTCTTACTGCATTAGTCAGCCGTACTTGCCGAGGATTGGGAATCCGTGTCATTTTTGCAATGTAGACAGATTGATTGATTATGAGGAATATAAGTCAAGTAAAAGTCATTGGTCAAAGCTCCTGAAATTTTGTAAAAGCAAACATATTGCGGTGCCAACAGATCCATTAAGTATTCTTCAGCGATCATTAGTAGTAGGGGCGCTAATCAGGAAAATAAAACTTCTGACAAGTCCCGATGCTGAGCGTCGCTTTCAAGATAATATACTCCAAGAGACTCATGTCGATTTCAAGAATGCCTTTGTGAGAGATGTTTCGGCTTCTCACTGGCATATGTGTGACTGCCTGAGGTTGGAAAGATGAAATATATTCCTCATGATTATTATCTAAAATTTATGGATCCCGTTGTTCATGCCGAGACCCTGGATTTTCATGCTAAGGGGAATTACACGATCCATGATGCATTCAAACATGCTACTCAACTGCATGGCTTCAGTGATCAACAACTTTCACAGCTTACTGGGAATGAGTTGAGGCTTTATCCAGACATGGACTTGACGTTTCCGATCTGTCCCGAAATTTATCCGGATACGACTATCTGTCGTAATGAGTCTTGTGAGACTTTCTCAAGTGCAAACATTGATTTTTCTATAATTGAAAAATTAATATCTCCTATTCTGTCCTCAAATATGATGAGCTACAAAAGAGGATATCCGAGCGGCGGCGCGCTGTACCCAGCTGAGATATTTATTTGCTCGCTTATGGAAAACAATGAAAGCTGGCCTTGTCCGGAGAAGATCCTACATTTGTTACCACAGTCAAGAAGTTTTGAGGTGGTGCAGGGCACTCAAGAAATAGCAAAGTTGAAACAGGCGATATTGTCTGCTCCAGGAGGTATTGGTGCGCCAAGTATTGCAGTGGTTTACGCGGTCTATATACCTAAAACACTTTTTAAGTACAGGTATCGTGGATACCGGCTTGCCTTGATGGAAATTGGATCTATATACATGCTCGTCGAGTTGCAAGCCAAACAGTTGGGGTTGCAATGTCGATTATGGTCAGCTTACACCGACACAATGCTAAATAAGGCTATAGGCCTTAACCCAGCGCTTTTTTTTCCGATGTGTGTCCACTTCATTGGTGAGAAACATGATTCTTTATAATCCTCCTCACTTCCCAACATTGCCCGGTGCTCTGATTTGTCAGCCGGCTTGCCTACTATCTTTTCCGTTTTCTGTTGAAGTTGAAGACTCTTGGTTGAATGGTGGTTCTGGAATAGGAAACGGTTCCTCCTCTATAAAATCGGCCTTGGGAGAATATTTCGAAAGACGGCATTTTTATATGGAGGTGAAGTCAGGCACAGTCGGGGATATCAATTTTTCCTTGAGGAAAGAAGAGGCTGATCGATTTTTGTATGCTTTCTCTCAAACTAATGACAATAATCTAACTTCGGCACAACTTTCCAGTCATTTGTTTAATTTAACAAAGGTGTATCGGGCATCGGATTTTTCTAGCTGTTACATACCTACTGCATGTATTTCTCTTAATTATCGTGGGGTCGAAAGTGAAATTGCAATATACCCACTGCGAGATACGTGTGGTTGCAGTTTTCACTGGAGTTTTGAGAAGGCCGCTTTTGGATCGATAAAGGAAAGTTTGGAGAGGCAGTTTCTGACAAAATTCTGGATGACCAAAAAATGCTCTGGGCTAATTTCAGATAATGATGTCAAAACAGCCTTGGATGGAAACCGTGCTAAAGCGTTGTACGATGCACTTAGTAAGTCGGGTGAGCTCGCTGTTATCGATATTTCTGATCCAGGGTATCCGGGGGTGTGCTTGTTAACGGTTTATGGTCAAGAGAATAAAAAACGCCATGTTCAATACTGCGCTGGAATGTCATATGCAGGAACCCTCAGTGACTCGCTAGAAAAATCAATCTATGAGTTGTGGCAAACTTATAGGTTTATTGATTTGTTTAAGGCGATTGAAAGTGATGAGGATGAGGTTGAGGATCCTTATTTGAGTTACTTTCTGAGTTGTAACACATATGAAACATTTAAAGAGGTGACTTCGATAGAGGTTTGGCAAGGTGCGACACAGAAATCAATGCTTGACTTTAGCTTGTCCGGTTTTCTGTTGAAGCTCGAAGAGCAGAGGATTGACGGCTATCTCTATGCTAATACAGTCGCCATAAACGATGGCTTGTATTATTTTTGTAAATTTGTGTCTCCTGATCTGTTTTTGCACATGAATAATTCTAAAAACATAAACATCTGTAATAAATATTCTGAGAGTTTTATTGATCAGATATTAACTGATCGAAAAAATACTATGGTCCCATTTCCGTAGAAGGGTGTTCTATGCCGATACTTACCATGAAAAGATCTCTTGCGCTCACGTGGTTGTTTGTAAAGGAACAGCTAAAGGAACCTGTTTCACTTTTTTGGATGATAATTTCCCCCGCCGCTACTTACTACCTGCTTGTTTACTATAGGGGAGGTTTTTCTCATTCTACAAGCAGCTATTTAGAAAATACTTCGTGGTTTTATGTGTATGTTTCTTCGAGTGTCGCTTTTTTTGGGTTTTCTTTTTATATCATAGGAAGAAGGGAAAGCGGGTTTATCAGGTCGTTCGTTTATACATTGGATGCAAAATTAGTTTTTATGCTGGCACAGTACCTGGCGTACTCGCTAATTGCATTGATTTACTGTGCTGTTTTTTTTGGGTTGACATGCTTTTCTTTCGGTCAGTTTGAGGTGTTTGAGTTTTTGAATATTCTTTGGCGTTTTTATGTGTGTTACATGCTGTTTAGTGTGTTTGGTATTTTGTTAAGTTTGTTGCCATTGAGCTTTCAAAATGCCAATACCGTTTTTTCAGTAACTTCGTTTGTCATGCTGGTTTTAGGGATTCTCAGTATTCGAGGCGAGTCCTCTGTAATTGATTTTGTTAATGTGTTTAATCCGTTGTGTGTTGCCAATAGCATTATGGTTGGCGGGGTCGAAAATTATTACCTTATAGTGTTCGGGATTTTTGTGTTGTTTGTTGCGGTTTTTTTGCTGTCGCTACGCTTTTTACGTATTAATCCTGTGTGGAGCCGTTATTGATGAGTATTCTGAAAGCTAGGTCTCTTTGTTTCGGGTATTCTGAAAAATTGATATTCAATGGTGCAAGTATGAGTGTCGCTCCAGGTGCTATCACTGGCCTATTGGGGCCAAATGGCTCTGGTAAAACTAGTTTTTTTGATATTGTTTGTGGGTTAAAAGTAGCAGGTAAGGGACAGCTTTCCAATAGTTATGATGCCCAGATTTATCTTTCGCAGACGGTCATGACTCCGCCTGTGTTGCGTATGTTTGATATCTTTAAGATGACTACACTGCTTTGTTCTTCTCGACCTGTATCGCAAAAGCAGGCATTGAGGAAGCTTGCTCGCTGGAGTCCGGAAATAATTGAGCGTTATAAGGAAGTCTGGACTAAGAAATCGTCTGTTTGTAGTTACGGTGAAAAACGTTGGTTCTTTACTCTGTCGTTGCTGGCCGTAGGTGCGGATTTAGTAATACTTGATGAGCCAACTGCGGGAGTTGATCCTGAGTTCAGGCACTATATTTGGAAATGCCTCCGTGGAGCTGCTAATGAGGGAGCGGCGATTCTGGTTTCATCACATAGCATCGAGGAAGTAGCGGGCAACTGCGACAGTTTCTACATGATCAGCCAGCAACAATTTAAGCCTTTCAAGTCAGGTGAAGAATTCATGAGTCGCTACGACGCAAGCACTCTGGATGAAGCCTTTATCCGCGCATCGGCTGAACCCGTCCCCACAGCTATATCTACTTAAGAAACGTGAATGAGCGTTTTGGCAGCCCCGCCAACACAACTGGCACGCAGGGCAAAACCTGTGCGTCGCCGACCACCGACAATCCTTTTCAACCTGCCGGGGCTCCGTTGCCCTGGCGCTTTCTGTGTTGGCGTTCGTCTGCGTGACGAGCGCGTGGATTTTCAAGGTCGTTTCTTATGTTTACCGCCCTGCGTTTTTCCCTCTTTGGTTTGTTGACCTTCACCCTGGCTCAAGCCGCGGTCGCTGCCGATTGCGCGCCGGTGCAGAAGCGTGGCGCCGAGGTGTTCGCCAATGAATGCGGGGTCTGCCATTCGGTGAGCAAAGGCATGGCCGGGATGATGGGACCGAATCTGGCGGGTGTGGTGGGGCGCAAGTCCGGTTCGCTGGAGGGCTTCAACTACTCCCAGGCGATGCGCAGCAAAAACATCGACTGGCAAGCCGAGAACATAGAGCAACTCATCACCCAACCCCAGGCCTATATGCCGGGTACTTACATGCCCTACATGGGCCTGGCCTCCGCCGACGATCGTCAGGCGGTGGTGTGCTACCTCAAAGAACAACACTAAGCGGCCGGTTACCTGGCTATCGAACCCCGCAGGAGCTGGCTTGCCTTGAATCTTGCACCGCCTTTAAGGGCGCTTTCGCGAGCAGGCTCGCTCCCACATTTGAATGAAGGTGATTTATGAGCAACGTTGAAATCCTGCCGCAGGTGGCTGCATTCCTCGACCGCCGTCATGGCTGCTTTATCGATGGCCAGTGGGTGTTTGCCGAAGGCGAGACCATTGCCGTGGTCAACCCGGCCACCGGGCAAACCCTGTGCGAAACCCTGGATGCGCCGCTGGAGATCGTCGAGCGCGCCGTGCAGTCGTCGCACAAGGCCTTCAAGTCCGGCGTGTGGTCGGCGCTGCGTCCGGCCGACCGTGAACGCATCCTGCTCAACTTCACCCGTCTGGTGGAGGAGCACGCCGAAGAGCTGGCGCAATTGGAAACCCTGAGCCAGGGCAAGTCGATCAACATGGCTCGCGCACTGGATTTGAACGCCACCGTGGAGTTCATGCGCTACATGTCCGGCTGGGCGACCAAGATCGAAGGCCAGACCTTCGATGTGTCGATCCCGCTGCCGCCGGGTGCCAAGTTCACCGCGTTCACCAAGCGTGAGCCGGTTGGCGTTGTGGTCGGCATCGTGCCGTGGAACTTCCCGCTGCTGATCGCTGCCTGGAAGCTGATGCCGGCGCTGGCCACCGGTTGCACGGTGATCATCAAGCCGGCGATGGAAACCCCGCTGACCGCCATGCGCCTGGCAGAACTGGCACTGGAAGCGGGCATTCCGGCGGGCGTGTTCAACGTGGTCACCGGTGGCGGTGCTTCGGTCGGTGGCGTGCTGACTTCGCATCCGCTGGTGAGCAAAGTGTCCTTCACCGGTTCCACTGCCGTGGGCAAGAGCGTCGGCGTGGCGTGCATGGAAAACATGACGCGCTTCTCCCTGGAACTGGGCGGCAAGAACCCGATGATCGTGCTTGCCGATGCCGACATCGAAAAGGCTGTGCAAGGCGCAATTCTCGGCGGCCTGCTGAACAACGGTCAGGTGTGTGCCGCGGCGTCGCGCTTCTATGTGCATCGCTCGATCCACGATCAGTTCGTCGAAGCCCTGGCGGCAGCGGTATCAGCCATGCCGATTGGCGCCGGCATGAACTGCGACGCGGCGATCAACCCGCTGGTGTCGCGCAAGCAGCAACAAAGTGTGCTCAAGCACATCGAACTGGCTCGTCGTGAAGGCGCGCGGGTGGTGGCCGGTGGCGAGTTGCTGGAAGGTGAGGGCTTCTTCGTGCAGCCAACGATCCTCGCCGACATCGACCACAGCATGGCCGTGGCCCGGGAAGAAGTGTTCGGTCCGGTGCTGGGTGTAATGCCGTTCGATGATGAAGACACAGTGATCGCACTGGCCAATGACAACCGCTACGGCCTGGCTGCCAGCCTGTGGACCAACGACCTGGGCAAGGCGATGAACCTGGTGCCGCGCATCGAAGCCGGCACGGTGTGGGTCAACGCCCACGTGTTGCTCGACCCGGCGATGCCGTTCGGTGGCGTCAAGCAATCGGGCATGGGCCGTGAGTTTGGACGTGCGGTGATTGAGGCTTATACCGAGTTGAAGTCGGTGTGTATCGCTCATTGATGGATGAGTTACTTGGGGCGTGAGTGGGTTTCGCGCTCCAGTGTACATATCCGTTGTTTCGGTAGCGGCGACTTATGGTTTCGCCCTTACGGCGAGTCACTTGGAAAAGCCCCAAGTAACCAAGGGCTTTTGCCCCTGTCGTTCGGTGCCTCGCCCAGGCTCGGCATTCCCTCGCTCCGGTCCTGCTCCGTGGGCCCGCCGCGATCGGCCATCCTTGGCCGTGCGCGGCTAAACCGGCATCCATGCCGGTTTGCCCACTGCGCAGAACCTCCACTCGGCCTCTCGAGGGGGCAAGAAAATCAAAAGCCAAAGCCAAAGCGAGGCGGCCTTAAAGCCGACCTGTTTGCAGGTCTGTCCGCGACCCAAATGTGGGAGCGAGCCTGCTCGCGAAGACGGCCTGACAGCCAACCTGATTTCGCGGATGTACTCATTCTCCTGTAGGAGCGAAGCTTGTCTCCGGGCGGCGTTCCGAAGATAGACGCCCAGGCAACGCGATTCTCCAGACAGGGCGCGTTATCGTTGACGTCCTTCGCGAGCAGGCTCGCTCCCACAGAGGATCGCGTACAAACCTGCAAACAGGTCGGCTATTAGGCCGCCTCGCTTGGCTTTTGATCTAGGCGCCCCGTTAAACCACGCTGGCCGAACGCAGGCATTGCTCCGTGGGTAAACCGGCAGGACGCCGGTTTAGCCGCTCTGGGCCAGGGACGGCCCATAGCGGCGACCCACGGAGCAATGTCGGAGAGAGGGCATGCCGAGCCTAGGCGAGGCACCGAGTGGTGGGGCAAGAGCCCTTTGCTTCCTTTGGGGCTTTTCCAAAGGGAGTCGCCGTAAGGGCGAAACCAATAGCGGCCGTTACCGCAACAACGGATATGTACACCATCCCAAATCACGCCACCGGCGGCGGTTTCGCCAGCTCTATCCCGGCCGCCCCCAACCGCTTGAGAATTTCAAACAGCAGCTCGCTCTTGATCGCCCCGACATTGCGCGGGCTGCTGACGTAACCGGTGATGGTGAGGGTGATGCCTTCGGGCTTCAGTTGGCTGAAGCGCACGAACGGCGCCGGTTTGTCGAGGATGGATTCGTGCTCGGTGTAGGTGTCGTACAGCAGGTTGCGCACTTGCTCCGGGTCGATGTCCAGCGGGAACATCAGTTCCAGTATCGCCACCCCCTGGGCATTGCCGCCGAGGGTGACGTTGCGCAGGTTCTGCGAAATCAGCTGCGAGTTGGGCACGATGACGATCGAGCGGTCGGCCAGCTGGATTTCGGTGGCGCGTACGTTGATCCGGCGGATGTCGCCCTCGACGCCACTGATGCTGATCAGGTCGCCGACTTTCACCGGGCGTTCGGTCAGCAGGATCAGGCCTGAGACGAAGTTCTTGACGATCTCCTGCAAACCGAAGCCGATCCCCACCGACAAGGCGCTGACGATCCACGCCAGATTGGTCCACTTGACCCCCAGCGATGACAGCGCGAGCAGGAGGACCAGCGCGTAGCCGATGTTGGAGAAGAGTGTGCTGAGTGAGGCACACATGCCAGGATCCATTTCGGTTTTCGGCAGGAATTCGTTGTCCAGCCAGCGGCGCAATGTGCGGACCAGGTAGATGCCAATGATCAGGGCGAGTACGCCATGCAGCAGGTTGCCCGGGACGATGTTGAGTTTACGCAGACCATCGCCGCCGAGAATGGCCAGGATGTTGGTGGACAGTTGCCCGAGCGTCGATCCGACCCCGCCGACCACCAGCGTGATAAATCCGATCAGCAACAGTGCGGCCCGGCCGGCGCCGGACAAGATGATGGAAATTTGCTCCAGGCGCGCATCGCCGATGCCCAGCAGCTGTTTCAGGGCCTTGCCGGTGGAGTGCCGGGGTGAAAACAGGTATTCGCAACCGTCCTTGAGCAACTGGATCAGCAAGTAGAAGCCGGAAAAAATGATGAACAGCCAGACCAGTTCGTAGGTGATGAAACGCGATAAAGACACGTAGCCAACCAGCAAGGCGAGCATGGAGATCACCACGGCGATGCTGGCGAAGGCATAAATCACCCCGGCCAGTGTCGTGCCCGCCTCGGGGACCTCGCCGGAGGCGACCAGGGCCCGGCGGGTTTTGCTGACGCGCAACAGCAGTGCACCGATCATCCCTGAAATGATCAGCGCGACGAAGCCTCGGACCGAGATCACCACCGGGGAGCTCATGCCGGTGGCATTGGTCATCTGCGCCACCGCCACCAGAATCAGCAGCACCCAGGCCAGGCGGATGGGGAAGGGTTTGATCGCCAGTGCCACCGGGTCGGCAATGGCCGGCAGCCGCCAGGACGGGTGTTTGGTGGACAGCAGGGCGCGGCTCAGGCCGGTGATCAGCACGCAGGTGTAAACAATTTTCTCGAAATCCTGGGAAAACCCCGCCAGTTGCGGCGTCAACGGCAGTTGGCGGGTCAGGGCATAAAACAGCAACTGCAAGGCAAACCACGCCGCCAGCACGGTGGCGAGTACCGAAGACAGTGCGAGGGCGCTGCGCCGCAGCCGGCCTTCAGGCATGCGATGAATGCACAGCCAGGTCAACCCTCGATCGGTCAGCCTGTGACCGACAAACCACAAGGCGAGGGCCAGTAGGAGCAGTACGCTGGTGTAGAAGCGATGGCCCGGTTGCCAGGCGGCGTCGAGGGTGGCGCCCATTTGCTGGAGGAAGGCGCTCAGGCGTTGCCGGTCGTCCTCGGGTGGATTGAGCATGGGAGCCCAGAACCAGGGGTTGAGGATGCTGTGGGTTTGCTGGGTCACTTCGGTTTCCAGCAGGCTGCGGCGGATGACGGCAATCTGGGCCAGCAGTTCAGCGGCGCTGGATTTGAGCGTTTCCAGTGTTTTAAGTGTGTTATCGACCTGATTTTTTTGCTCGGTGAGGACGACCCGTTGACGGGTAATGTCGGACTTCTCCAGCGTGGCCTCGCCAACGGGTGCGGGTCCCAGGACGCTCAGTTGCGACTGCAATTGAGCCTGTTCGGGCAGCAGCAGTGCCGACAGTCGGGTGATTTCCTGGATCAGGGCCTGGACCAGATCCTGCGGGGCTTCCAGCTGGCTGTAATTACTGGCCTGGGAAACCTGCTGTTTGAGGCTGTTGAGCCGAAGTTGCAGTTCCTGCAGATCGCTGCCGGAAACGCTGACCGAGGCGGTCGTTGCGCTGGCGGCAGGGGCATCCGGCACCGGCGCCGCCGACAGCATTACGCCGCTCGGCCCGAACAGCGAGAGAGCCACAACAATCATCCACTTCAATGCATTGCGCATAGGCGTGCCCGACAGGTTGTTAGTCACCCAGCCTATGAGGTTAGGTCATGACTCGCGTCTGTGAGGGATTATTGGTCGGATGTGCATTCATTGGGTCCCCTCTCTCGTCCCTCGCCACAGGATTTGGTTGTTTGCTGGATCATTCACCCTGTCGTCGTGCCGGGAAAAACAGTTCGAAGCAGGTCACGCCATCGGCACTGCTGACGCTGCACGCACCGTTATGCAACTGCATGATCGTCGCCACAATCGACAGTCCCAGGCCATTGGATTGCGCCGAGCGTTCGCGGGATTCGTCGACGCGGTAGAAGCGTTCGAATAGCCTGGGCAGGTGTTCGGCGGGGATGGTCTGGCCGTGGTTACGAACCTGCAGACGGATGCCGTCGGCCGCGGGTGTGGCACGGAGGTAAAGCTCGGAGTCGGGCGCACCGTACTTGATCGCGTTGGCACACAGGTTGGCCATGGCGCGGCGCAGCAGCATCGGTTCGGCCCAGATCCACCCGCTGCCCCGGGCATCGATGCGGATGCCGACGTCTGCCGCGAGCCCTTCGAAATAGTCGGCCATGCGCTCCATTTCCTCGGCGGCGTCCAGCTCCTGGCGTTGGCGCAGGGCGCTGGCCGGGTCGGTGCGGGCCAGGAACAGCATGTTGTCGAGCATCCGCGCCAGGCGTTCCAGCTCCTCGACATTGGAGGCGAGCAGCTGTTGATAGGCCTCGATACTGCGGTTCTGCTGCAAGGCGACCTGGGTTTCGCCGAGCAGGTTGTTGATCGGCGTGCGCAGCTCATGGGCCATGTCGGTCGACACTTGGCCCAGTTGCACGAAGCCTTTGCCCAGGCGGTCGAGCATGGCGTTGAAGGCCTCGATCATCGGCAACAACTCCCGGGGTGCATCCTGGCTGTCGAGACGCTCGTTGAGGTTGCCGACACCGATGCCCCGGGCATGCCGAGCCAGATGTCGCACGGGCAGCAGGCCGCGATCGACCAGCACATAGCCGGACAACGCCAGCAGAGCCGCCGCCACACTGGCGAACAGGTAGACGTTGAACCGGTAGCTGGCGAGCACGGCGGTGCGCTCGGTCATCAGGCGCCCGGTGACCACTTGCAAGCTGCCCTGATCACCCGAATCAATGGTCGCCGCCAAGGCCGAAAACGGTACACCGTTTACGGCGGGCAAATGATGCACGTCGCCGAGGGTCAGAGGGTGGTTCAGGGGCATCGGTGACAACGTGGGCATGCTCAGGTTGCCCGGATTGACCACCAGCAACGGCGGTTGCCCGGGGGCGCCGATGGTCAGCAGCGCTTCGCGGTTGCCGAGCATGTTCTGGAACAACGCCGGTTTGGTGCGGATCAACTCCAGGGTGTTGCTGTCGTTGAGGAAGGTGCGCAGTTGATCGATGCGCGTCACCAGGGCCGCGTCGTCACGGCGGATCAGCTCGCGCTCCAGATCGTGGTACAGCGCCACGCCGAGCGCCGTCAGCGAGACAAACGCCAGGAACGCAAACACCAGCGCCAGGCGCAGCGTCAGGGAGTGGCGAAAATCAGACAAGCCCTTCATGGCTGGGTATCGAAACGGTAGCCGATACCGCGCACGCTGTGGATCAACTTGAGCTGGAACGGGTCGTCGATCTTCAGCCGCAGGCGGCGTACCGCGACATCCACCACGTTGGTGTCGCTGTCGAAATTCATGTCCCAGACCCGTGACGCGATCATCGAGCGCGACAAGACTTCACCCTGATGGCTGGCGAACAGGTGCAGCAGGGCGAATTCCTTGTTGGTCAGGGTGATGCGCGTCCCGGCACGGGTAACGCGACGCTTGAGCACATCGATTTGCAAGTCTTCGATCTGCAACTGTTCCTCTTCCCGGGTCGGGCCACGGCGGGTCAATGTGCGCAGACGCGCCACCAGTTCGGCGAAGGAAAACGGCTTGATCAGGTAGTCGTCGGCGCCTAGCTCCAGCCCCTTGATGCGGTCGGCGATGTCGTCGCGGGCGGTGAGGAACAGCACCGGGGTGTCGGCTTCCTTGCGCAGGCGGCGCACCACTTCCCAGCCATCCATTTTCGGCATCATCACGTCCAGCACGATCACATCGAAATCGTGTTCCAGGGCCAGGTGCAAACCGTCGACACCGTCACGCGCCAGGCTCACGGTATAGCCGAGTTCCTGCAGGCCGTTGAGCAGGTAATTACCGGCCTTGGGTTCATCTTCGACGACGAGAATGTTCATGGGGATCTGCCTGGTTCGGGGTCAGCAATATTCAGGTCTGCGCGGGCGGGCTGCAGCGGCAAGCCGGTGCCGCCAGTGTAGCCCCGATCCTGCGCCGGTACGCCGGTACGCCGGGATGACGATCAATGATCATTGGTGCAACCGCTGCCCTGGACCAGGTAGTCCAGTTCATGCTGACGACCCTGGTGATCGAGGTAGTTCAATTGGGCGGGAACGATGCCGCATTGTTGCGAAATGTCGGTTTGGCCCACGACCTTGGCCACGTCGAGGTGGACGAAGGCCGCGTCCTTGTCATGGATGACGGGGGCGCTGCTCTGGGTATCGGCAAAGGCCGAACCGGTAGCGAGGAGGGCGGCGAATCCGAGGATGAATAGTTTCATGATGGCGTTCTCTCTTCAGCGTTTGGGGGCTGTCGGCGGTGCCTGACAGTGAATTCAGGTTAACCAGGCGATCCGGACAGCCGACCAACAGCTCGATGACAAAGTTGTAATGAAAGGGGTGAGGGTTACGGCTGGCGACCAGCGGCGGCGAGGATCAGGTCGGCGATTTCCTTGGAGTGGGACACCAGCGACAAGTGACTCGACGGCAGCTCGATGGTGGTCGCCCCCATGCGCTTGGCGAGGAAGCGTTCCAGGTCCGGGTTGATGGTCTGGTCGAGGCTTGAGACCGCATACCACGACGGCTTGGTGTGCCAGGCGGCGGCCGTGGTGCGGTCGGTGAACAGGGTCTTGGCGATCGGTTGTTGCACGGCGAACAACTGCATGGCCTTGTCGTGAGGCACGTCGCTGGCGAAGTAATTGAGGAAGGCGTCTTGCTTGAGGCTGACGAAACCGTCGTGTTCTTCGGTGCCGGCGCGCACTGGCATGGTCGGGTATTTGGCTGAGAGAGCGACGAAGTCTTCTCCGGCATCCGGTGCGCGCGCGGCGACGTACACCAGCGAACTGACCTTCGGATCGACCCCGGCTTCACTGACCACGGTACCGGCGTAGGAGTGGCCCACCAGCACGGTCGGTCCGTCCTGCTGATCAATAACCCGTTTGGTGGCGGCCACGTCATCGGCCACCGAAGTCAGCGGATTCTGCACGGCGGTGACGTGCAGGCCGGCGGCTTGCAAGCGGGTGATCACGTCCGCCCAGCTGGAACCATCGGCCCAGGAACCGTGCACCAGCACGACGTTGTTGGCCTTGACCGGTGCGGTCGTGGTGGCGGCCATGGCGGAACCGGTGCCGAGCATGAACAGGCTGGCGGCGATCAGGCAGAGTTTGCTCAATGGTTTCATGGTGTGGACCCTTGTCATCATCAGTGGGAGGCGTGTCACCCGGCTGGGTGACTGACGACTTCACTGTAGGGAGCGAGGGGGTTGGGTACGCTGACAACTCAATGACAAGTTTGTAATGAAGCCTGGTTGTACCTGATCCATTGTGAGAGCGGACAACCTATATCGAGATGTATGTGCACAATAAAAAAGAAACCCCGGACAGACCTGATCTCCCCGGGGTTTCCTGTATCAACCAGCTCAAGGCCGTTGATCAATAGCGCTGATATTTCGAACCGAACTCAGGGCGGTTTTCCGCGACGTAGAGTTTTGCTTTCTGGCTGTCCTGACGGTCGATGCCAACCGTGTTCACATTCAGGGTGGCCGGCTGGCTGACAGTGGCTGCTGCAACGACCGCCTGAGTGGCATGTGGCGCGGCGATGGCGGAAGTGGCACCAAGAACCGAAAGGGCGAAACCAAGACCAATGATGCTTTTCATGATGTTGCTCCAGAGCGTGGGGAGAAGATGTGGCCACTGTAGTACTGGAGCGTTGCGATGAGAAAACACCCTTACGCATAGTTGTTATCGAGAACGGTGATCCTTTGTCAGCGGGGCGTGCTGTCGCTGAGCCAGCGCTGTTTTATCTGTTCCAGGCGGCCATCGCGGTTCATCTCATCCAGCGCCTGTTGCCAGCGTTCGACCTGATGCACATCGGTCTGCAGGGAAAACGCGATGTAGCTGCCTTGCTGCATCAGCGGCATCTGATAGTGCAACTGGCTGGGTGCCAACCCTTCTTCGCGGGCCATGGTGGCGATGGAGAGGGTATCGGCCACCACGAAGTCGGTTCGGCCCATGCGCGCCAGGCGCATCATTTGTTCGGGCGAGGCGACACCGTACAAGTTGGTCAGGCCCTGCTTCTGCAAGTAGCTGTAGACCAACCATTTGCGCGGCACGACAATCCGCCCCAGGTTGCCGGCTTCCAGCAAACTGTGTACCGGTGGCCGGACGCTGTCGGCGGAGTACAGCGCGGTTTCCACTTCCAGCAACGGCCCGACCCATTGGTACCGGTCATCGCGCTCGGCAGTGCGCAGTACGGTAAAGACCCCGGTGGCCGGTTCAGTACTGGCCACGTGCAAGGCGCGCAGCAACGGCACTTGCTGCAGGCTCACCTGATCGCCGGTGCGTTCGGCCAGGGCCAGTACCACATCCACACCGAATCCCACCAATTGGCCGCCTTGCTCGAAGTGCAGGGGGGGATGGTTGTCGGTGAGCAGGGTCAGATCGGCCGCGAGTGTATTGAGCGTCAGGAAACCCAACAGCCAACCGGCAAAGCGCTTCATGAATCGTCCTTGATGTAATGAAGCGCGAATCTTAGTACGGGCACAGTGCCACTGTCCCGGACTATCTCCGGGGCTTTTGTGTCAGAGATGAGGATTTATGGGGATGGCTGCCGAGGTTTGTCGCAAAAAAACTGTGGGAGCGAGCCTGCTCGCGAAGGCGGCGAGCCAGACGACATCATCATCGACTGGTCGACCGCATTCGCGAGCAGGCTCGCTCCCACAATTGATCTGTATTGTTTTTGAGAGCGCGATCAGTAGCGCTGGTATTTCGAACCGAACTCGGCGCGGTTTTCCGCGACGGTTACAGCGCCGCGCTCACGCAGATCCTGCAAGCGATCGGCGCCACCCTCGGCAACACGATTCTGGATCAGGCGATCGGAACCACCTTCAGCGACCCGTTCACGCAACTCTTGCAACCGATCGGCACCGCCTTCAGCCACGCGATTTTGTTGCAAGCGGTCCGAGCCGCCTTCGGCCACCAAGACCTTGATGGTGCTTTGGGAGGCGACACTCGAGGTGTTGGCCGATGCCAGGTTCGACAGGCCAAGACCGCCCACCAGTGCCAGGCCGAGTGCCAGGGACGAAACTTTCGAGAAGTTGAACATGGTTGATTCTCCGTGCGCTTAATAAGTGAGTGGTCAGTAGCTCGTGCTAGCTGGTGGTCACAGTTAAACGCCGGGGTGTATCGCTGATGTGTGCTTGAACAGCGCGAAATCGGTTTTTGCGTATCCGGGCGGGGTTCATATACAGAAGGATACAAACCCCTGGAAAAATGTTGATTCCTGCGTTTCGCGCATTTCTACGCTTCGAGCATTTCCACCGGGTAGGAGAAAACATAGCCTTCACTGCGCACGGTCTTGATGTAGGTCGCCTCCCGTGAGTCATCCTTCAACCGTTGACGCAGCCGACTCACCAACAAGTCGATGGAGCGATCGAACAGGTCGGCGTCGCGGCCCTGGGTCAGGTTGAGTAACTGGTCGCGGCTCAATACCCGTTGCGGGTGATCGAGGAACACCCGCAGCAGTCGGTATTCGGCGCCACTGAGGGCAACCAGCGTGTCGTCTTCATCGAGCAGGTGGCGAGCGGTGGTGTCCAGGCGCCAGCGGCCGAAGGCCAGCATGCGGCCGCTTTCGGTGACCAACAGGTTGGGCGGCAGCATGCGGGTGCGGCGCAGCACGGCGTTGATCCGCGCCAGCAGTTCACGGGCGGCGAAGGGCTTGGTCAGATAGTCGTCGGCGCCCATTTCCAGGCCCAGGATGCGGTCGGTTTCGTCGTTGCGCGCGGTGAGCATCAGGATCGGCGTGGCTTTGTGTTTGCCTGAACGCAACTCGCGGCACAGCACCAGACCGTCGTCGCCGGGCAACATGATGTCGAGCACGATCAGGTCTACCTGATTGGCTTCCAGAAAGCTGCGCATTTGCCGGCCGTCGGCAACCACCGTGGTGCGCAGGCCGTTTTTCTTCAGGTAATTGCCGACCAGTTCGCGAATTTCGCGATCGTCGTCGACGATCAGGATGTGGTTGACGTGGTCCATCGGTCGATCCCTTGTATTCGTTGTTGTGCACCCTGTGCAGGAGCGAGCTTGCTCGCGATGGGTTTGAAGGCGACGCGTTTAATCAGGAAACACGCGTTATCGTTCACGTCCATCGCGAGCGAGCTCGCTCCTACAGAAAAGCAATCAGGCAACCACTCGATAACACGGCACATACGCCGCGCCACCGGGCAGTTTCATCCGGTGCTGGGCGACGAAGGCCTTGAGCAGTTGGTCCAGCGGCTGCATCACTGCCGCATCGCCACGGATCTGGTAAGGCCCGTGTTTTTCGATCAGGCGGATGCCCTTGTCCTTGACGTTGCCGGCGACGATGCCGGAGAACGCGCGGCGCAGGTTGGCGGCCAGTTCGTGGGCGGGCAGGTCGCGGCTCAGTTTCAGGTTGGCCATGTTTTCGTGGGTCGGGTCGAACGGGCGCTGGAAACCTTCGTCGATTTTCAGCAGCCAGTTGAAATGGAACGCATCGTTGCGCTCGCGGCGGAACTGTTTGACCGCCTTGAGGCCCAGGGTCATTTGCCGGGCGACTTCCGCCGGATCGTCGATGATGATCTGGTAATGCTTCTTGGCCCCTTCGCCCAGGGTGGCGCCGACGAAGGCGTCGAGTTGTTCCAGGTACGGTGCGGCGTGTTTCGGGCCGGTGAGGATGACCGGGAAGGGCAGGCCTTCGTTGCCCGGGTGCATCAGGATGCCCAGCAGGTACAGGAACTCTTCGGCCGTACCGGCGCCCCCCGGGAAGATGATGATACCGTGGCCGACGCGCACGAAGGCTTCCAGGCGTTTTTCGATGTCTGGCAGGATCACCAGTTCGTTGACGATCGGGTTCGGCGCCTCGGCAGCGATGATCCCGGGTTCGGTCAGGCCCAGGTAACGGCCGCCGTGGATGCGCTGTTTGGCGTGGGCGATGGTGGCGCCTTTCATCGGGCCTTTCATCACGCCGGGGCCGCAACCGGTGCAGACGTCCAGGCTGCGCAGGCCCAGTTCATGGCCGACTTTCTTGGTGTATTTGTATTCTTCGGTATTGATCGAGTGACCGCCCCAGCACACCACGATCTTCGGCTCGACGCCGGGACGCAGGGTGCGGGCATTGCGCAGCAGGTGGAACACGTAGTCGCTGATGCCCTGGGAGGTGCTCAGGTCGATGCGTTGGCTGTCGAGTTCGTTTTCGGTATAGACGATGTCGCGCAGGGCGCTGAACAGCATTTCACGGGTGCTGGCGATCATTTCGCCGTCGACGAAAGCGTCGGCCGGGGCGTTCAGCAGTTCCAGGCGTACGCCTCGGTCTTGTTGGTGGATGCGGATTTCGAAGTCCTTGTAGGCTTCGAGGATGGTCTTGGCGTTATCGACGTGGGCGCCGGTATTGAGGATGGCCAGGGCGCATTGGCGGAAGATGTCGTAGGTGCTGCCGGATCCGGCTTCGCTCAGTTGCTGGACTTCCCGTTGGGAGAGTGTTTCCAGGCTGCCTTTCGGGCTGACCGAAGCGTTGATTACTTGTCGTTGGGTCATTCAATGATCCTTAAAACGATGTCATTCCCACAGAAATAACGAATGGCATCCGAATAGTGTGTATCCATGAAAGAAGATGGCACGAACTGCGCGGTCTCGCCACGTCCCCCGTTTGACGATGAAAAGATGAAAAGGAGCCCCAGCATAGCTAAATCCCTCGCAGAGGCGATAATGCCTGCACTCTTTTTGTCCGTGATTGAAGGAAAACCGACGTAATGTTCGAAATCCAGCCGATGAACGCCGAAACCTATCGGCAACAGACGCGACGCAGCACGCTGATCATCGCGCTGATTTTCCTGGCACTGGCGATGGTGCTGTCCACCACGGCGGTGGCGTTGTTCGGTACGCCTGGCGGGGACAATCTGCGCTTCAACATCGGCGGCGTGTTTGCCGCCGTGCTGGTGATGGCAGCGCTGATGCGCAAGGTGTTCTGGACTCAGGCATGGATGGCGCCGGCGGTCTACAGCTGGCAGCTCAAGCGCAGTCTGATGAGCGTCACCAACGTCATGCATCACCTCACGGCGGCGGTTGATGCAGGTGATCCGAGCGCAATGAAGCTGCTACGGTTCTATCATCTGGGTTTGAACCAAATGCACCAGCTGGACGGTAACTCCAGCGATCATGGGCAATTGATCCGGGAAATGGATCAGCACAAGGCGCGGATGCAAGCGCTGGGTATCGACACTGAACAGACGCGGCTGGACCCGGTCTGGATCGAGGCTGTGAAGCAGGCGTCGCGGTAAACCGCAGGCGTCTGTCAACACGATTCAAGGAGCGAACGTCATGGGGCACCCATCAATCTACGACCGCATCGAAAAAAACCGGCCCGGCGTTGCCAGGCTCAAGGTTCGCGCGGCGGTGACGCTATTGGTTGCGGTGTGCCTGTCGATGGCGCTGATTGTCAGCTGGGAAGTCTGGAGCGCGCGGCAGTATCATCTGCAGGACAAGGAAGTGGCGATGTCCAACCTTGCGCAGACCCTGGCCTCCCAGGCTCAGGCGTCGATCAAGCAGGCCGATACCTTGCTGTTCAGCCTGGTCGATCGCCTGGAAAACGACGGCATTGAAGAAGGCCGGCTCAATCGCCTGCAACGCTTGCTCAGTGCCCAGCGAAGTGAGCTGAGCCAGCTCCATGGCTTGTTCGTATATGACGAAACCGGGAAGTGGATCGCCAATTCCAATGGTGCCGAGGTCGGCGTCGCCAACAATTCCGACCGCGAGTACTTCATCTACCATCGCGATCACCCGGACCGCGGTCCGCATATCGGTCCGTCAATCAAGAGCCGTTCCAGCGGCGAATGGATCATGACGGTGTCGCGGCGGGTCAATCACCCCGATGGCAGTTTCGCCGGCGTTGCGCTGGCGACGATTTACCTCACGCACTTCCTGCAGCTCTACGACAGTATCGACATGGGCAGTAACGGTGTGATCAACCTGATCGCCGACAATGCCTCCATCATTGTGCGTCGTCCGTTCAGCGAGGCGGACATCGGCACCAGCCTGGCCAGGAGCCCGCTGTTCACCCAGTTGCTGCCCCAGGCCGGTTCGGGCACGGCGACGATCAAGTCGATCATCGATGGCGTCGAGCGAGTGGTGGGTTATCGCCGGGTCGAGGGGTATCCATTGATTATCTTTGTCGCGTTGAACAAGGACGAAGTGCTGGCCGGCTGGCGCAAGGAGTCAATGCTCAGTGCGGTGATCGTATCGTTGTTGCTCGGGTTTCTCGGGGTACTCGGTTATCGCCTGATGCAGTTGATGAAGCAACAGAACCGCATCCAGGTCGAGTTGCTCGGGTCCCAGGACAAGCTCCTCGAACTCAATCGAAACCTGGAATTGCTGGCCCTGGAAGATGCACTCACCGGATTGGCCAACCGGCGCCAGTTCGATCTGTTCATTCAGGCGGAAACGGGGCGCGCCCGGCGCAACCTGACCGGTCTGGCACTGCTGATGATCGATGTCGATCATTTCAAGGCGTTCAACGATCACTACGGCCATTTGGCCGGTGATCAGTGTTTGCGCAATATCGCGGCCATCATCATCGAGCACATCAAGCGCCCCGGTGACCTGGCCGCGCGTTTTGGTGGCGAAGAGTTCGCCGTGGTGCTGCCCGGCACCGATTACGTGGGAGCGTTTCTGGTAGCGGAGAAAGTCCGCCGCGCGGTGCAGACGGCAGGTCTTGCGCACAGTGAAAGCCCGGAAGCCGTGATCACGGTGAGCGTCGGTGTGTGCGGCTACGATCCGGCATCACAAACCAGCACCGAGGATTTGATCGGTGCCGCCGACAAGGCGCTGTACGTGGCCAAGGCCAGCGGGCGCAACATGAGCGTCATTGCCAACTGACGGCGACTTGCCGAACCGGGTCGCAACAGACTGCGATCTTTTAAAGCGCCCTGAACACTCGAAGATAGACCACTGCGTTGATCACCAGCACCGCACCGGCCAGCCAAAGCTGAATAGTCGGAGTCAGGCCGGTCGGATAAATCACCGGCCACACATAGTGTTCGATGAAACCGGCGCCGTAACCGCTTTGCCCGGCAGCGTGTCGCATCAGGTTTTCCCAGCGAGTCAACGGGCAGGGCAGGTGGAACAGTTCCACGGCCACACCCCAGGCGGCAGCGGGCAGGTGCCACCGCATCAAGCGGCGCCATTTGAGCACCAGCAGCCCGCCGAACACGACAAACAGAATGAACGAAAGGTGAAACAGCACCAGTCCATCGGCGGCGATTCGGTAGAGCATGTCGACTCCCGCAGGCGTCAGGTGAATGGCTCCATGGTACTCGAAGCAAGCGGGCAGCCGATGAGTGGCAAGATGCGCAAGATTGTTCAAGCCATTGGCCGCGACTGCTGGCACAGTCTGAGGTCTTTTCCCTGGTTGTAGAGCGTTATGTCCAATTCACACTTGCCGCGCACGGCGTTCCTGCGCGGTGCTGCGGCGATCATGCCGCTGTCCCTGGCGACCGCGCCCTGGGGCTTGCTGGCAGGTTCCATGGCGATCGAAGCCAATCTGACGCCCCTGCAAGGCCAGGGCCTGTCGAGCATCGTGTTTGCCGGCGCTGCGCAACTGGTGGCCATCGGCATGCTCAAGGGCGGGGCCGGGATCTTTTCGATCCTGCTGACCACTTTGTTGCTGACGTCCCAGCATTTGCTCTACGGGATGAGCATGCGTTCGGTGATCTCGCCATTGCCGGGACGCTGGCGGGTGGGCCTGGGATTTCTGCTCACCGATGAATTGTTCGCACTGACCAGCCAGCACGACAAACAACAGTTCGACCGCTGGTATGCCCTTGGCGTGGGCCTGACGTTCTATATCGCCTGGAACCTCTTCACCCTGGCCGGGATCGTGCTCGGCAGCAGCATTCCGGGGCTTGAGCACCTGGGTCTGGACTTCTCCATCGCCGCCACCTTCATCGCCCTGATCACCCCGGTGGTACGCAATGTGCCGACCGTGGTCTGCGTCGCGGTGTCGTTGTTCTGCTCGGTGCTGTTCAGCTACTGGCAATGGGGCTCGGCGCTGGTGCTGTCGGGGTTGGCGGGGATGACCGCCGGGTTTATCTGCAACAAATTCTGGGGAGCGCGCACATGATGGTCTGGGCGGTGATTATCGGCATGGGCGTGTTGGTGTTCCTCAACCGCTATGTCTTTCTGGAGCCGCGGCTGCCGGTGCGCCTGAGCAGCAATGCCCGGCAGTTTCTCGGTTTCGCCGTGCCGGGGATGTTGACCGCGATCTGCGGGCCGATCGTGTTCATGCCCGAGAAACAGCTGAATCTGCAATGGGATAACCCCTACCTGATCAGCTCGCTGGTGGCCGTCGGCCTGGTGCTGTACACCCGCAATACCCTGCTCAGCATGTTGTTGAGCATGGGGTTTTTCTTTTTGCTGCGTTGGTGGCTGTAAGTCGGGGCGTGGGAAATTGTTCTACGCTTAAGGTTGATGAACGATCCCTTCAGGAAGAGAGGTGAGCATGGCCAATGAACCCAAGCGTCTGGATCCCGAAGAAGATGTGGATGAGCCGACGGAAGAAGAGATTGAGCAGCAGAAGCGTTCGGTGCCGGACTGGAAGCACCCTGACGATGGCACGGAACTGTCGGAGCCTGACCGCAAATTCTGAGATATTTTTGGAACCCTGAGCAAGGGAGATTTTTTGTGGGAGCGAGCCTGCTCGCGAAGGCAGTGTGTCAGTCAACGAATAAATTGTCTGACCCAACGCTTTCGCGAGCAGGCTCGCTCCCACAAGTACTCAAAAGGGGTTCAAATGTCTTCCAGCGACAGAAAATCGGGATGAGTGGCCCGATAGCCCAGCGTCCTGTCGATCCAGGCATTCAACTCGTTGACCATCACCGGCGGCCTGCCTGGATAGCCTTCAAGTGTCGAACTCAGAAGGTTGTCGATATTGGGGACTGATCCTAGATTTCGGGTTTGTATGTATTGCCCGATAAAAGAGTCGAGTTGGTAGTGTTCAGTCTTTGTGAGATAGACACACGCCAGACTCACGACTTGATTATTTGTAAAATCGTCGCGCAATTTGGTTCTCTGCAAGGCTTGTTGTTTTCGGGATGTCCTGAGTTGCTGACTCTTTGGTCAACTGGCTGTGGCACTGGAAATGCGGCGCGAATGCTAGCCGTACTTATTGAAAATGTATGTATGACCAAAGGATTGTCGGACAAGCGGTTCATTCACAAAACGCATGTGCTTTCATAAGTGTTAATGAGTTGAAACAGTCGTTGTAACAGTGCCTGACAATGACTTGTTACTTATGCCTGCGGTTCTGTCGATACTGACAGTTCAAGTGCTCTTTGCAATTAATTCGGCCCCTTGGTTTCTGGCATTGTTAAGCGCTTTATCGACCCTGTACCACTCGAATACATCACTGTCTTCCCCTTGCAAAAGTACCATTTGCTCGGCCCGCTCCTTGGGCGTGGCCGGGTCCAGCCATTCCAGCGCCAACTCGGGTGACAACACCACCGGTCGGCGGTCATGAATATCCACCAACCCTCCTGCGCTGTCGGCAGTGATGATGACAAAACCGTCATCGTCCCGAGGTGCTGCCGTGCCGATGGGGAACTGTCCGATTGCCGCACATAAAACCGGCTTCCGGTCGCGACGGCGGATCAGCCAGGGTTGTCGTGTGCCGTCTCCGGCATCGGTCCATTCAAACCAGTTGTCGATCGGGCAGATCGCGCGGTGTGGCCAGATCGCCCGGAAGAACGGACCGTGGGCGACTTTCTCGACCCGCGCATTGATCGGTGCCGCGCGATCGGTCGCCCAGTGCGGTCGCCAGCTCCAGCGCTGCAAATCGGCATGCAAGCCGTCGTCCTCCTGATGCAGCAGTGCCAGTTGCGTGGTGGGCGGGGCGTTGTAGTGGGCCAACGGCTGGTCGCCGACGTGATTGATCAACGCGTCGGGGATGCTCAGCACCGCCACGAAATCGTGGATGCCCCGGTATTGCGACAGGCGTCCGCACATGGCCGAATCCTCCATTGTAGGAGCGAGCATGCTCGCGATGAACCTGAGTGCTGCGCGGGGTGTCAGGTTTCCATCGCCATCGTTGACGACCATCGCGAGCATGCTCGCTCCTACAGAATAGCGAATACCCTTAAATCACGTGCGCCCGCTGCAACTCGGTCAACGACAAGGCCTTGAGCCGGGCCAGCAAAGGGTCGCGGCGATCCCGCGGGTGCGTCAGCGTCACCGCCAGTTCCTGACGGATGCTGCTGGGGCGGTTGTCCATCACCAGCACCCGATCACTGAGGTACAGCGCTTCATCGACATCGTGGGTCACCAGCAGCAGGGCGATGGCGTGGCGTTCGGCCAGTTGCAGCAGCAGGTCTTGCAGCTTCATGCGGGTAAAGGCATCCACCGCGCTGAACGGTTCGTCGAGCAGCAGCACCTGCGGGCGCGAGTAGAGGCCGCGAGCGATCGCCACCCGTTGTGCCATGCCGCCGGACAGCGCTTTGGGCAAGGCATTGGCGAAACCGCCGAGGCCGACTTCCTCGATCAATTGCGCAACCCAGGCCTTGTCGTACTGGTTGTCTGCGCTGAAGCCGATGTTTTGTTCCACCGTCAGCCAAGGCATCAACCGGGGTTCCTGGAACACGAACGCGACCTCGCCGGCGCGGTTGCGCAGGGTGCCCTGGAAGTCCTTTTCCAGTCCGGCGACGATCCGCAGCAAGGTGCTTTTGCCGCAACCGCTGGGGCCGAGCAGGCTGACGGTTTCCCGGGGCTGCAACTGCAAGTGGATGTTGTTGAGGACCGTTGTCGCGGCGAAGGTCTTGCGTTCGACGTGGATGTCCAGCAGGTGTTCGGTCATGGCTCAATCCCCCGCGTGGTGGCCGTTGAAGGTGTCGCGCCAGGCCAGGAAGCGTTTCTCCAGGCCGGCGAGCAGGCCGTCGCTGAGTTTGCCCAGCAGCGCCAGCACGATGATTGCCGCCAGCACGATGTCCGGACGCGAGGTTTCGCGACCGTCACTGAGCAGATAGCCCAGGCCTTTGGTCGCCGCGATCAGTTCGGCGGCCACCAGAAACATCCAGGCCAGGCTCATGCCGCTGCGCAACCCGGTGAACAGGCCGGGCAGGGCGGCGGGCAGCAGAATCCGTCGCACCAGGCGAAAGCGGCTGAAACCGTACATTTGCCCGACCTCCACCAGTTTGCGGTCGATGTTGCGGATCGCTGCGACGCCATTGAGGTACACCGGAAAGAAGGCGCCGATGGCAATCAGGACGACTTTCGAGGTCTCGTCGATGCCCAGCCAGAGCAAGAGCAGCGGCACCCAGGCCAGGCTCGGGATCGAACGCAGGCCGGCGAATGTCGGTTCCAGCCAGGCTTCGGCTTCACGGCTCAAACCGACCCAGGCGGCGAACACCAGGGCCAGGCTGGCGCCGATGGCGAACCCCAGCAGCACCCGCAACAGGCTGGCGCTGATGTGTTTCCACAGCGCGCCTTCGGCGAGGTCTCGCAGAGTGAGGGCGATTTCGCTGGGGGCCGGCATCTGGTAGGACGGCAGCCAGCCGATGCGCACGACCAACTCCAGTACCAGAAGCATCAGCACCGGCAGCGCCAGGCCCTTGAGGCGCAGGCGCCAGGCGGTGTTCAGGCGATGCGGTGCAGGCAATACCAGGTGTGGGGGGAGGGTTTTGCTTTTGCTGGACATTGGACTCTCCGGCGACGACGAATCCGCGGCAGGCGCGGATTCAGTCTGTCCGTTAACGGGCATTTACTGGCGGGCCACGGTTTCCTTGAACCCGGTATCGATCAGTTGATCGATCACCTGATCGACATTCACCCCACGCCGTACCAGCTCTTCGGAAACCAGGATCGGCGCAGCGGCCTTGGACGCGATCACATCCCGGGTGGTCAGTTGCGGATTGCTCAGGTCAGTGCGCGACAGTTGCAGCTTGGCCACGTCCAGCGGCAGGCCGGATTCCGTGGCCAGCAGCTTCGCCAACTCATCAGGATTTTTGACCGCCCATTCCCGGGCCTGCTCGTAGGCTTTCAGGACAGTGTCGATGGTTTGCGGGTGTTCCTTGGCAAAGGTATCGGTGACGCTGACCACGCCATAGCTGTTGAAACCGGTGTTGCGGTACAGCAGGCGCGATCCGGCCTGGACCTCGCTGGCAGCCATGTGCGGATCGAGCCCCGCCCAGGCGTCGACATCACCTTTTTCCAGTGCGGTGCGACCGTCCGGGTGCTGCAGGTGCACCAGCTCTACATCGTCCTTGCTCAGACCGGCCTGCTGCAGGCTGCGCAGGGTGAAGAGGTACGGGTCAGTGCCCTTGGTGGCGGCGATTTTCTTGCCCTTGAGGTCGGCCACGGTTTTGAACGGCGAATCCTTGCGTACCACCAGCGCGGTCCATTCGGCGCGGCTGTAGACGTAGACCGATTTGATCGGGCTGCCATTGGCTCGGCTGAGTACCGCCGCGAGGCTGGCGGACGAAGCAAAGTCGACGCCGCCGCTGTTGAGGTACTCCAGCGAACGGTTACTGCCCTGGCTCAGGACCCAGCCGACCTTGGTCTGTGGCAGTGCTTTCTCCAGAAAACCGAAATGCTTGAGCACCAGGCTGACCGGCGAATAGTAGGCGTAGTCCAGATGCACTTCCGCTGGCGGCGCTTCGGCCGCCTGAGCCGAAGGTTGCAGGCTCAGGGCCAGGGCGCAGGCGCTGAGCAGGTACCTGAAAGTCGAAAAACGAAAGGTGGGCTTCATGGGGCGGCTCCGGGCAAGGCGGCGAGATTCTTATGTCCAAAAAATTAGTTAGAGTGACTGCATCCTGCATAAAAAGAATATTGCAGGCTCTGTGCCATGTTTTCGAACTCACGCTTTTCAGGGCTTTGCCGCGTTCAGCAGGGAAGTGAGGTGTTCGACACAAAGCAGTGTGTTGACGCGCTGTTGCTGGGCCAACAGCAGCCCATGAAGGGTGCTTAGCTTATGCAAAAATAGAATTTAAAATTCAATTTGTAAGAGCGTTATGGTCTATGGCAATCACCCCCAAGGAGCCCCCGATGAACCTGTCCCGATTCGTGCGCGGTCTGCTGACCAGCGCCTTGTTTGCTACGCCCATCGCTTACGCCGCCGAACCTGTCGTGCTGCACGTCGGTGACCAGAATTACTACAACATTCGCGCGTCGGTGGAAGCCTCGGGTGTGCTCAAGGACGCGCCTTACACCGTCGATTGGAAGCACTTCCAGGCCGCCGCGCCGTTGGCCGAAGCGCTGAACACCGGTGCGCTGGACCTGGGTTTTCTCGGTGACTCGGGTTTTCTGTTCCTCGCCGCCAAGCAAGCGCCTGTCAAGCTGATCGGCGTGTCGCGGCAGAACCCGGACACCATCGCCTTGCTGGTGCCCAAGGATTCGCCGGTGAAAACCATCGCTGATCTCAAGGGCAAGAAAGTTGCCTACTGGCCCGGCGCCTGGAGCCAGCAACTGACCTTGCGCGCCCTGGAGCAAGCCGATTTGCCGGAAGACTATGTCGACTTCATCAAGTTGATGCCGATCGATGCCGCCGCTGCGTTGCCTCAGGGCAGTATCGACGCGTTCCCGGTGTGGGAACCGTACATTTCCCAGCAGATCCTGTTCTCCGGTGCGCGGCCGATTCTCACCGCCAAGAACCTGATGCCCGGCCTGAGCGCCATCGCCGCCTCGACCCCTTCGATAGACAGCAAGCGTGAAGCCATCGCCGATTTTCTCGGGCGCTTGAAAAAGGCCCGGGCCTGGGTCGACAGCAACACCGACGAATACGCGGATTTGTGGGCGAAGAAGGCCAACCTCGATCAGAACGTCTCGCGCCACTGGTTGCGCCAGGCGCACATGACCGTCGGCCCGGTGGATGCACAGGCCGCCAAGGATCTGCAAAGCACCGCGGACTTCCTGTTCAAGGTCAAGGCGCTGCCGACTGCACTGGCGACCGCACCGATCATCGATAGCTCGTTCCAGCAGGCACTGGCGAAGTAAGCGGAACCAATGTAGGAGCGAGCATGCTCGCGATGCACGACAGGGCACCGCGGGGTGCCAGGCTGTCAGCGTAATCGTTGACGACCATCGCGAGCGAGCTCGCTCCTACAGGTAAGATGACAGCCTCGTAGAGGTCTGGCTTAAGGCAAAACATGAAACAGTGGCTCAAGGTTCTCTCGGCGTGTGCCATGGCAGTCAGTCTGCTGGGCTGTATCGCCGCTCCCATCGAAATGTCGCCGCAGACCGAACAACGTCTGCAAACCCAACCGCCGATCCGCTTCCTGCTGACCTACGATGACGGCCCCAGCGCATCGGGTTTCTGGAACCCCACCGAAACCGTGCTCGACAGTCTGGCGCGCAATCCCCTGCAAGCGGACATCAAGGCCGTGTTCTTCGTGCAGACCCGTGCCTCGCGGGCCGGCGGCAGCGAGATCGGGCGCGCAATCATGCACCGCGAGCGCGATGCCGGGCACATTCTCGGCTTCCACACCGCGACGCCTTCGCACACCAATCATCGTTCCCTCGACCCACAGGAACTCGAACAGGCACTCACCGACGGCAGCGCCGACATTGCCGCGATCACCGGTGTGCCACCGACCCTGCTGCGCCCGCCATTCTGGAACTACGACAAACGCACCTTCTCCGCGTATCAGCAACATGGCCTGCATGTGCTGTTGACGGACCTGAGCGCCAACGACGGTAAGATCTGGGGCTTCAACGCCAGCCCCCGGCGGCGGGCTCACTTCTTGCGCTCGATGTCCGAAGTGCGCGAGCGCATTGCCCTGGGTGAACTGCCGGTGGTCGATGGGGTGATTCCGGTGGTGGTGACCTTCCACGACCTCAACCGCTACACAGCCCGGCATACCCGCGAGTACCTGCAGATCCTGCTCGACAGTGCCCGGGCGACGGGAGTGAAAGTTGCACAACAGCCGTTTTACGACGACACCGCCGCGCTGCAACGGGCGGCGATGGCGCGCACCGTGCGCGATGGTTCGCAACCGGTGCAACTACCGGGATTCTGGAACTGGATCTGGAAGAAAAATTCCGAGTGAAAAAGTGTTTGAAATGAGAACCGGATAACGCTTTTTTCTGGCGCAGAAATGGCAAAGCGCGGCTATTCTCATTGGGTTCCAATCCGTCCGAGGGATCGGCCATGCTTCCCATCTCTGTCTTGTGCAACATTGTGGAGTCCGGATTTACCCCTCTGTCCTGCGAATGCACGGAAAGCGCAGGCTTGCTGCGCATCGAGGTTTACGACCCCGTCAGCGGCCGGGTTGAACTGCTGATCAGCGGCGTATCGACCGAGCAGTTGACCAGCGTGCGGGCTATCTCCGACCTGATCGGCGAGTTGCGCACCGAGATGAGTGCGGGGCGCCGGGCGTTTGCGGGCTGACGCCCCAGGTCCGAGATAAACACTGAACCTGTGGCGAGGGAGCAAGCTCCCTCGCCACAGGTATTCATTGCCCATGGTATTCGATTACTGTGGCTGTAGCTCTTCAATCATCCGCAAACAATGGTTCAACCCCGGCGAAACATCGCCCACCCGTCGGCTGAGAATGATCGGCGAGGTCGCGTTGTCTTCCAGCAGTGGCGTGAAGCCGATGTCGTCGCGGTGCAGCAATTGCACCGAGGCCGGCACCAGCGTGACCCCGATCCCGGCCCCCACCAGACCGATCGCCGTTTGCAGCTCATTGGTCCATTGCGCCACGTGGATGCTCACGCCATAGGATTCGAACAGGGCGATCACATGGTCTGCATAGCTGGGGCGTGGATTGCCGGGGTAGAGCACGAAGGGTTCTCTGGCCAGGTCGCGCAGGCTGATGGGCCCGGCCAGCAGAGGGTGTCCGGCGGGCAGGGCGGCGACCAGGCGATCTTCGGTCAGTACCGTCTGGACAATCGCAGGGTCGTCGATGCGGATCCGGCCGAAGCCGATATCGATGCGGCCGGCCTTGAGCGCTTGTACCTGTTGCAAGGTGGTCATTTCCGACAGCCCCAGCTCAAGCTCCAGCGGCTCGCCGCTGCGCAAGCGGCGGATCAGTTCCGGTAGCACGCCGTACAGCGTCGACGGTGCGAAACCGATGCCCAGCCAGGTCTTTTCCCCCAGGCCGATGCGCCGCGTGTTGTCGCAAACCTTGTTCAGTTGTTCGAGCAGGGCCGTGGAGTGTTCATGGAAAAACCGCCCGGCATCCGTCAGCTTCAGCGGCCGTCCACGCTCAAGCAACATCACCCCCAACTCGTCCTCCAGTTGCTGGATCTGCCGGCTCAGGGGCGGCTGGGCGATATGCAACAACTCAGCGGCGCGAGTGAAGTTGAGGGTTTGAGCCAATACCTGGAAGTAACGCAGGTGACGCAGTTCCATGGAGCCTCCAGTCGTAGATCGATTGCATACCTTAAAGGTATCAAGTCAGACCAATTCTATATTGGCATCGAGAAAAAAGCCGTACGAGAATCGATTCCAGAACTCCAAGAACCTGATGGGTATCGAAATGCTTGCAACTGCCATTGAATCGATCGAGACGATCATCGTCGATCTGCCAACCATCCGCCCGCACAAGCTGGCGATGCACACCATGCAGAACCAGACCCTGGTGATCATTCGCGTGCGGTGCGCCGATGGCATCGAAGGTATCGGCGAGTCCACCACCATCGGTGGCCTGGCTTACGGCAATGAAAGCCCTGACAGCATCAAGACCAACATCGACACACACTTCGCGCCGCTGTTGATCGGCCAGGACAGCGGCAATGTCAACGCGGCGATGCTGCGCCTGGAACGCAGCATCCGTGGCAACACCTTCGCCAAGTCCGGTATCGAAACCGCGCTGCTCGACGCCCAGGGCAAGCGCCTTGGTGTGCCGGTCAGCGAGTTGCTCGGCGGCCGTGTTCGCGATGCGTTGCCGGTGGCCTGGACCCTGGCCAGTGGCGATACCCAGAAGGACATCGCCGAAGCGGAAAAAATGCTCGACCTGCGCCGCCACCGCATCTTCAAACTGAAAATCGGTGCCGGCGAGGTCAACCGCGACCTGGCCCACGTCATTGCCATCAAGAAAGCCCTGGGCGATCGCGCCAGCGTACGGGTCGATGTCAATCAGGCCTGGGACGAAGCGGTGGCGCTGCGAGCCTGCCGGATACTTGGCACCAATGGCATCGATCTGATCGAACAGCCGATTTCGCGCAATAACCGCGCCGGCATGGCGCGCCTGAATGCCATGAGCCCGGCGCCGATCATGGCCGACGAGTCCATCGAGTGCGTGGAAGATGCGTTCAACCTGGCCCGCGAAGGCGCGGCATCGGTGTTCGCCCTGAAGATTGCCAAGAACGGTGGCCCACGCGCTGTGCTGCGTACTGCCGCTATCGCCGAAGCGGCCGGCATCGGCCTGTATGGCGGGACCATGCTCGAAGGCGGCATTGGCACCATGGCCTCGGCCCATGCCTTTGTGACCCTGAACAAACTGGCGTGGGACACCGAACTGTTCGGCCCGCTGCTGCTGACCGAAGACATTCTCGGCGAACCGCTGGTGTATCGCGATTTCGAGCTGCATGTGCCGAAAGCCCCGGGGCTGGGCCTGAGCCTGGATGAAGAACGCCTGGCGTTTTTCCGCCGCGACAAGACATCCACTGCCATTCATCAAGCCTGAGGAGAGCATTATGCTGTTCCACGTAAAGATGACCGTGAATTTGCCGGTCGACATGAACCCCGAACGCGCCGCGCAGCTCAAGGCCGACGAAAAAGCCCTGGCCCAGCGCCTGCAGGACCAAGGCAAGTGGCGTCACCTGTGGCGTATCGCCGGCCTGTACGCCAATTACAGCGTGTTCGATGTCGACAGCGTCCAGGAACTGCACGATTTGCTCATGCAATTGCCGCTGTATCCGTACATGGCGATCGAAGTCACCGCGATGTGCCGGCATCCTTCGTCCATTCGCGAGGATGACCGCTGAACCCAGCCTGTTCAGTTCGCTATGCCAATAATTACAAGATGAGGAACCGATAAAATGAACGTCAAGATTTCCCACACTGCCGAAGTCCAGAAATTTCTCGAAGAAGCCAGCGGCCTGCTGAACGATGCCGGCGATCCACGGACCAAAGCGCTGGTCTACCGCATCCTGCGTGATTCGGTGAACATCATCGAAGACCTCGCCGTGACCCCGGAAGAGTTCTGGAAAGCGGTCAACTACCTCAACGTGCTGGGTGCACGCCAGGAGGCCGGGCTGGTAGTGGCCGGGCTGGGCCTGGAACATTACCTCGACCTGCTGATGGATGCCGAAGACGAACAGGCCGGCAAATCCGGCGGTACCCCGCGCACCATTGAAGGCCCGCTGTACGTGGCCGGTGCGCCGCTGTCCCAAGGTGAAGCGCGTCTGGACGATGGCGTCGATCCGGGTGTGACCCTGTTCATGCAAGGCCGCGTATTCAACACCGCTGGCGAACCCTTGGCCGGCGCCGTGGTGGATGTCTGGCACGCCAACACCGGTGGCACCTATTCGTACTTCGATACCACGCAATCGGAATTCAACCTGCGCCGCCGTATCGTCACCGATGCCGAAGGCCGCTACCGTTTCCGCAGCATCGTGCCGTCGGGCTACGGCTGCCCGCCGGACGGTCCGACCCAGCAACTGCTCGATCAACTGGGCCGTCACGGCCAGCGCCCGGCGCACATCCACTTCTTCATTTCCGCGCCGGACCATCGCCACCTGACCACCCAGATCAACCTGGATGGTGATCAGTACCTGCACGACGATTTCGCCTACGCCACCCGCGATGAACTGATTGCGAAAATCACCTTCAGCGAAGACCAGGCGCGTGCAGCGGCGCACGGTGTCAGCGGTCGCTTTGCCGAAATCGACTTCGACTTCACCCTGCAGTCGTCGGCCCAGCCTGAAGAGCAGCAGCGCCACGAGCGGGTTCGTGCACTGGAGGACTGATCGCCTCTAACTGCGCAACCTTGGTGGGAGCGAGCCTGCTCGCGAAGGGGGAGTCAGCTTCAACATCGATGTTGACTGGCACACCGCTTTCGCGAGCAGGCTCGCTCCCACATTCGATCGCGTTTCCTCAGGGTAAATGCGGTCAAATGTGGGAGCGAGCCTGCTCGCGAAGGAGCCGGAAAAGCCCACAGGTCGGTCTACTGACACACCGCCACCCGTACTGCCCTAGAATGACCTGATGCACCCCATAAGAACAACGAGAGTGACCTGATGATGCAAGTGCAACTGTTGAGTCAGCGCAGCACTGTATTCGACCATGCCGACCCCTACGCGGTGTCGGGCTACGTCAATCAGCATGTCGGCAACCATTGCATCCTCATGCCCCGCGCCGGGCGGCCGCTGGCCAGTCTCAACCACCGCAAATTTGCCAGCCTGGACCTGTGCCGCATCAGCTACGGCGGCAGCGTTCGCGTCACTTCGGGCGCGCTGGAAAGCATCTATCACTTGCAAGTGTTGCTGCAGGGCAATTGCCTGTGGCGCGGACACGGGCAGGAGCACTACTTCGCCCCCGGTGAATTACTGCTGATCAACCCCGACGATCCGGTCGACCTGACGTACTCCGACGATTGCGAAAAATTCATCCTCAAAGTCCCCACGACGCTGCTTGAGTCCGTCTGCGATGAGCAGCGTTGGCGCTATCCGGGGCAGGGCGTACGGTTTCTGGAGAACCGTTATCAGCTCAATGAACTCGAAGGTTTCGTCGGCCTGCTGGCGATGATCTGCCAGGAAGCCGAAGCCACCGAGCAGATCCCCAAGGTGCAGGAGCACTACGCGCAGATCATCGTCAGCAAGATGCTCAGCCTGATGAAAACCAACGTCAGCCGACTCGAACTCGGCTCGCAGACCGCCACTTTCGAAGCGATTGCCGACTACATCGCCCGCAATCTCAAGCAGAACATCGACAGCGAAGAACTGGCGCGCCAGGCGCACATGAGTTTGCGCTCGTTGTACGGCCTGTTCGAACGCAACGCCGACACCACCCCGAAAAACTACATCCGCCAAAAACGCCTGGAGCGCATCAACGCCTGCCTGAGCGACCCGACCTGCAATGTGCGCAATGTCACAGAGGTGGCCATGGATTATGGTTTCCTGCATCTGGGACGGTTCTCCGACAGCTATCGCAAGCAATTCGGCGAATTGCCGTCCGATACCCTCAAGCGGCGCCATTGATTTGTTGTAAGCGCAAGTCTGAATACACCACAAAACCCTGTGGGAGCGGGCTTGCCCGCGATGGAGTCGGCACATTCAACAGTGATGTTGTCTGACACACTGCCATCGCGGGCAAGCCCGCTCCCACAGGTTTCGAGTCTTGGCAGACATCTATCTCGGTAGCTTCGCTCCGATAAAAAACCATCCTGCACAAAACGGATAAAGGTCTGCACCCCGCGGATAGTCCGCTCCATTGCCCCGTCCTAGCATGAGCCTTGCCTGAACAATAACAATGGAGGCGGCGGCCATGACCCTGCGACCCGAATACCTTCACTCCTTGCTTGAAGACGACCCTGCCCAAGGCATCTATCGCTGCAAGCGCGAGATGTTCACCGATCCACGCCTGTTCGACCTTGAGATGAAACACATCTTCGAAGGCAACTGGTTGTATCTGGCCCATGAGAGCCAGATCCCCAACGTCAACGACTTCTACACCACCACCATGGGGCGCCAGTCGATCTTCATCGCGCGCAACAAGGACGGTGTGCTCAACGCCTTCATCAACGCCTGCAGTCATCGCGGCGCGACCCTGTGCCGGCACAAGTCCGGCAACAAGAGTTCCTACACCTGCCCGTTCCACGGCTGGACCTTCAACAACTCCGGCAAGCTGCTCAAAGTCAAAGACCCGGCGAACGCCGGCTACCCCTCGAGCTTCAACTGCGAAGGCTCCCACGACCTGACCAAAGTGGCGCGTTTCGAGTCTTATCGCGGCTTCCTGTTCGGCAGCCTGAACGCTGATGTACTGCCTTTGGTCGAGCACCTGGGCGAGTCGGCGAAGATCATCGACATGATCGTCGATCAGTCCGCCGATGGCCTGGAAGTGCTGCGCGGTTCGTCCAGCTACATCTACGAAGGCAACTGGAAACTCACCGCGGAAAACGGCGCCGATGGCTACCACGTCAGCTCGGTGCACTGGAACTACGCGGCCACCCAGAACCAGCGCAAGCAACGCGAGGCCGGTGACGAAAATCCGACCATGAGCGCCGGCAGCTGGGCCAAGCAGGGCGGCGGTTTCTATTCCTTCGACAAGGGCCACATGCTGCTCTGGACCCGTTGGGCCAACCCGGAAGACCGTCCGCTGTACGAACGACGCGACGAGCTGGCCCAGGACTTCGGCAAGGCCCGCGCCGACTGGATGATCGAGAACTCGCGCAACCTGTGCCTGTACCCGAACGTGTACCTGATGGACCAGTTCAGCTCGCAAATCCGCATCGCCCGGCCGATCTCGGTCGACCGCACGGAAATCACCATCTACTGCATCGCCCCCAAAGGCGAAAGCGACCACGCGCGTTCCAGCCGTATTCGCCAGTACGAGGATTTCTTCAACGTCAGCGGCATGGCCACGCCTGACGATCTGGAAGAGTTCCGCTCCTGCCAGACCAGCTACCAGGGCAGCGTGACGACCTGGAACGACATGTCCCGTGGCGCCGAGCACTGGATCGAAGGCGCCGATGACGCGGCCAAGGAAATCGACCTGCTTCCGCTGCTCAGCGGCGTGCGCACCGAAGACGAAGGCCTGTTCGTGCTGCAACACAAATACTGGCAGCAGACCATGCTCAAGGCCCTGGCCGCCGAGCAGTCGAAGTTGATCGCCGTGGAGGACGTGCAATGACCATTTCCTTTGATACCGTGCGCGACTTTCTCTACCGCGAAGCGCGTTACCTCGATGACCGGCAGTGGGATGAGTGGCTGGAGCTGTACGCCCCGGACGCCACTTTCTGGATGCCGTCGTGGGATGACAATGACGAGTTGACCGAAGACCCGCAGCGGGAAATCTCGCTGATCTGGTACGGCAACCGCACCGGCCTGGAAGACCGCATCTTCCGCATCAAGACCGAGCGCTCCAGCGCAAGCGTTCCGGACACCCGCACGTCCCACAACATCAGCAACATCGAGCTGCTGGAACAGGCCGACGGCTTGTGCAAGGTGCGCTTCAACTGGCACACCCTGAGCTTTCGCTACAAGACCGTCGACAGCTACTTCGGCAGCAGTTTCTACACCCTTGATGTGCGCGGTGAAAACCCGCTGATCAAAGCCAAGAAAGTGATCCTGAAGAACGATTACGTTCGCCAGGTCATCGATGTTTACCACTTGTGAGGCGGCCGTCATGACCCATTCCATTGCGTTCAATTTCGAAGACGGCGTCACCCGGTTCATCGACGCCAATGCCGGTGAAACCGTGGCCGATGCCGCGTACCGCCAGGGCATCAATATCCCGCTGGACTGCCGCGACGGCGCCTGCGGCACCTGCAAGTGTTTTGCCGAGGCCGGCACCTATGATCTGGGCGAGGAGTACATCGAAGATGCCCTCAGCCCGGAAGAGGCCGAGCAGGGTTTCGTCCTGACCTGCCAGATGCGTGCCCAGAGCGATTGCGTGGTACGCGTGCCGACGTCGTCGCAAGTCTGCCGTACCCGCCAGGCCAGCTACGAGGCAACCATCAGTGCGGTGCGCCAGTTGTCCGACAGCACCATCGCGCTGTCGATCAAGGGCGAGGCGTTGAGCAAACTGGCGTTCCTGCCGGGGCAGTACGTGAACCTGGGCATTCCCGGCAGCGAGCAGACCCGCGCGTACTCCTTCAGCTCGTTGCAACGAGACGGCGAAGTCAGCTTCCTGATTCGCAACGTGCCTGGCGGCTTGATGAGCAGTTTCCTCACCGGCATGGCCAAGGCCGGCGACAGCATGAGCCTGGCAGGTCCCCTGGGCAGTTTCTATCTGCGCGACATCCGCCGGCCGTTGTTGCTGCTGGCCGGTGGCACCGGGCTGGCGCCGTTCACCGCGATGCTGGAGAAAATCGCCGAGCAGGGCAGTGATCATCCGTTGCACTTGATCTACGGCGTGACCCAGGATTTCGACCTGGTGGAAATGGATCGGCTGGAAGCTTTCGCCGCGCGCATTCCCAACTTCAGCTACAGCGCTTGCGTGGCCAGCCCCGATAGCCAGCACCCGCTCAAGGGCTACGTGACCCAGCACATCGAGCCAAAGCACCTGAACGATGGTGATGTCGATGTCTATCTGTGCGGTCCACCGCCGATGGTCGAGGCGGTCAGCAAGTACATCGGCGAGCAAGGCATCAAGCCTGCGAACTTCTACTACGAAAAATTTGCCGCCAGCGCGGCATAAAACTGTGACGACACACCTCCTGTGGGAGCTGGCTTGCCAGCGATGAGGGAGTGTCAGTCAACATATCTGTTATCTGACACACAGCCATCGCGGGCAAGCCCGCTCCCACAGGGATTGTTGTGTCTTTGAAAGTTTGTGGGGAACGCATGAACAGATTTCAAGAAAAAGTCGCGCTGATCACCGGGGCTGCCCAGGGCATCGGTCGGCGCGTTGCAGAGCGGATGGCGGCGGAAGGGGCGAAGCTGATCCTGGTCGATCGCTCCGAGCTGGTGTTCGAGGTTCAGCAACACTTGGCGAAAGACAGCCAGGTGCTGGCCCTGACCGCCGACCTGGAGCAGTACGAGGAATGCAGCCGGGTGATGCAAACGGCCGTCGAGCGCTTTGGTCGTCTCGATGTGTTGATCAATAACGTCGGCGGTACGATCTGGGCCAAGCCGTTCGAGCATTACGAGGCATCGCAGATCGAGGCCGAGGTCCGCCGTTCGTTGTTCCCGACCTTATGGTGCTGTCACGCCGCGTTGCCCTTCATGCTGGAGCAGGGCAGTGGGGCGATCGTCAACGTGTCGTCCATCGCCACCCGCAGTGTCAATCGTGTGCCCTACGGCGCGGCGAAGGGCGGGGTCAATGCGCTGACCGCTTGCCTGGCGTTTGAAACCGCCGGGCGCGGGGTTCGGGTCAACGCCACGGCACCCGGTGGCACCGAAGCGCCGCCGCGGGTGATTCCACGCAACAGCGCCGAGCAAAGCGCGCAAGAGAAAGTCTGGTATCAGCAGATCGTCGACCAGACCCTCGACAGCAGTCTGATGAAGCGCTACGGCACGCTGGATGAGCAAGCCGGGGCTATTCTGTTTCTGGCCAGCGACGATGCGTCCTATATCACCGGTATGGTCATGCCCGTGGGCGGCGGCGATCAGGGCTGACACGACGCGCCAACAACTTCATCGAACAATGGAGTCAAGGTCATGAGCGAAAAACCCACGATTGTGCTGGTCCATGGTTTCTGGGGCGGTGCCGCCCATTGGAACAAAGTCATCGTCAAACTGCTGGGCAAGGGCTACACCCGCATCCAGGCAGTGGAAATACCCCTGACTTCATTGGCCGATGACGCTGAACGCACCCGTAAAATGGTCGCGCAAGTGGCCGGCCCCGTGCTGTTGGTGGGGCATTCCTATGGCGGTGCGGTGATAACAGAGGCGGGCGATCAACCGAATGTCGTGGGCCTGGTTTATATCGCTGCGTTCGCGCCGGACACCGGTGAAAGCCCCGGCGGCATTACGCAACGGCATCTGCCGGCGGCAGCAGCCAACCTGGCCCCCGACAGCGACGGTTATCTGTGGGTCAAGCCTGAGCTCTACCATGAGAGCTTCTGCCAGGACTTGCCGGCGACCGAAGGACTGGTCATGGGCATCACCCAGAAAGCCCCCTTGGCCAGCACCTTTGGCGACACGATCAGCACCGTGGCGTGGAAGAACAAACCGTCTTGGTATCAGGTGTCGGCCGATGACCGGATGATCGCGCCGCAGAACCAGCAATGGATGGCGGGGCGGCTGAACGCCAGGGAGATCCTGACCTTGAACGCCAGCCATGCATCCCTGGCTTCACAACCAGCCGAGATTGCCGCGTTTATCGACAGGGCCGCGACGGCATTGGCCACGGCGTAGAGAAACTTACAGGCGACGTTGAAACGCTCTGACGATACTGAGCGTGGCGTCGCTGGTGCTCAGGTTTTGTACCGCATCCAGCGGAAACCAGATGCAGTCGAAGATTTCATTTCGTGGCCGCGCCTGATCCAGATTGATCACGGAGGCCTCGAAAACGTGGTGCCGGGTGCTGCCGGTTTCCAGTTCCATCAGGTACAGCATGTCATCGACATCAAGCCCGGTTTCTTCCTGTAGTTCGCGCATGGCTGCGCCCGCCACCGTTTCACCGGGCTCGACTTTGCCGCCGGGCAACATCCAGCGACTCCTCGGTTTGCGCACCAGGAGAATGTGACGGTCCTGCTCGCAAATGACGGTTGCGCGTACTTTCATGTATTGCCTGATAGCTCTTTGACATAAATTTGTCATAAAACTGCAATATTCGCGCCGGATTCGTTTTGCCGGAATTTGCCTGTTTAGAGCGGTTGTCACGCCTGAAAGTGCAATCCAATGACGGAATACTGACACGACGTCTGGTCGGCCTTTCGGCAAAGGGTGGGTGTAAGGTAGGCACGTTAGCTTTGGATATCATTGCGAAGATGGAGGTGACCATGAGTGTTCCGATGCTGAACAAGATGCACATGAACGGTTATGACCTGGTCAGCGTGAACAACGGCCCATGGCGGGTCTGCACCAAAGGTGATCGACTCGGGTCGTTTGGCAGCCGAGAGGAAGCGCTGGCGTTTGCGGCGTCTCTTCCTGGCTACAAGTCGCGGCCGAGCAAACAGGCGCGCAGCCAGTAACCCGATCCAGTGGCGCGCGGTTATTGTGGCGAGGGGATTTATCCCCGTTGGGCTGCGAAGCGGCCCCGAGCGTTACTTCAGACAAATACAAGTTGTCCGGATTTTACGACTGCTTCGCAGCCGAACGGGGATAAATCCCCTCGCCACATTTTTCCACCCACGTGGAGATTTATTGCCGGGGCTAGTAGCCGCCACCTCCACCACCAGAGCGTGATTCCCTGGCCTTTTGCTGGGTGTTGCTCCATTCGGCACAGGTCATGAAGCTCTTGTGATCGACCTTGCCCCGATCATCGAAACTGACATTGAACGGGTGCTGATGACCGGGTTGGGTCAGCTTGTAATCAAAGCAAGTGCCCGGCTCGACGCTACGGTTCGTGACCGATAACGGTGGGCCGCCGATTTGCTCGACTTGCTCCTTGCTCATGCCGGTCTCGACCTTGGCCACCAGCGGCTGGTCCCGGTAGATTTGCGAGTTGCTGCTGCAGCCTGGCAATGCCGTGAGCAAGGCGGCGAACATCAAGAGAGCGCTTTTCATCACAGCGTGTCCGCTATTGGGGTTTGTTGCGGGTGATGAATTTGGCCTTCACTTCCTCGGCATAGCCCGCCAAGCGTTGCTCATCACCCTGGAACAGATCGCACAGCCTCCTGACAGCCTCTGCATCGACATCATTGCCGGTCAGGCGCAACTGCTCTGCGATGCGCAAAAGTTCGACCGCCGACCATCGCAGATCCGATGCAAGCCCTTGCAGATCGCGTCGAAGTTCTTGTTCCGATTCGTTAAGCCACATGATGACCTCCTGCAACTCTGCGCCTTGAAATTTTAGACCCATTCCAGCGGCAGAGCGTTGTATTCGTCCGATCCCGGGGCGCTTCCTTTGGTCGGGAAGTTTGCGCGATCGGCAAAATTCGCTGTCGTAGTGAAGTACCGATTTTTCGGCAAGGGCGGGGGACGTTCAAAATGACCGCAACCGATGATTTCAGAGCGCGTGCCCATGAGCTGATTGCCGATCTGGATGCGGCCACCAGCGAAATGATGAAGCTCATCTCCGAACACCAGCTCAGCGGGCCGGAGTGGGAGCGGGTCAGCCAGTGGCAACATGAAGCCTATGAGCGATGGATGACCTATTTGAACGAGCGGTCCTACCCGGGGCCTGGCGACAACAACGCCAGTCGCTGAGGTTCGGTCATCCATGGCAGTCCGGACGGCGACAGACTACATTTTATTTTTTCAGGATTAAGGACGTTTCATGCAGAGTCGGATGTTGATGGGGGGAGTGGTATTGGCGTTGCTGTCGGGATGTTCGTTGCCGGCGTCAGTGGTACCGGGCGAGCCGAATGTCAGCAAGTACAGTGAAAAACCACCGAAAGAGCTGGCCGCGTGCGTGTTGCCTCCGTGGCAGAAAGAGGTGTCCAGCACCACGCAAACGTCGATATCCAACGGCTACCGGATTACCGCGCCCAGCATCATCACGGCCGATGAAGTTCTGGACATCGTGAAGTCGAAGGATGGCAGCCAGGTCTCGCTGTATCAGGGCCCGCCCTGGGCCAAGTCCGGCGCACTGCGCAAGGCAGTGCGTGATTGCCTGTAGGATTCAGTCGGAAATCGCGGTGACCTGGATGAGCTGATCGTCGCTTGTCTGGGCACTGGCGGTGCCTTTCTTTTCCCGGCGATCGTTCATCCAGCTGTCCACCTTCGCGTTGAACTCCGCCGGGGCCTTGCGTCCTACCCTGCGGGCGATGTCCAGGATCGTCTGCTGGGCCAGGGCCTCTTCCATGCGCTTCTGCGCCGTCAGCATCGCGGCATGGATCGAGCAGCGTCCGTCCACCGCCCATTCCGGCGTCTCACCTTCAAACAGTGCGCAACGACCGCGAATTTCCCGGCATTCGAAAATAGCCTTGCGCCCGTCGATGGCGTTGACGATATCCAGCAGCGTGATTTCGTCCGCCGGCCGAGCCAGCTTGAACCCCCCACGCACACCCTCGGTCGCCACCACCAGTTTTGCCTTGGCCAGTTTGGTGAAGATTTTTGCCAGATAGTCCAGTGGCACACCTTGCAGCTCGGCCAGGTCACGCACACTCGCTTCGCGGGTATCGCCGCAATTGCCTACCAGGAAAGTCAGGCAGTGAAGACCGTATTCGACGCCTGCGCTGTAAAGAGCCATTTCAATCTCCGACTAGTGTTGTCGCAAATGATATCAGCTGGTCGTTAACGGGACAACGAATGGGATTGTGGCTCCATTGAAGCGGAAATCCTTTTGTAGCCCGCTGCATGGCTCCTTTCAGGCCTGTATCGATATCGTCGATGGAAACCATCGCAAAAAACAGGTTGCGCGATGTAACTCGGATCAATAGAGTCGCAGTTGTCAGATCGGCAGTGAACGGCGCTTTCCAAGAGAGACTCGCGCCAAGCTCCTGGTCCTTTAACAACATTCAATGCCTGGTTCTTCACTGGAGTTAAAAATGAAACAACACATCCTGGTAGTTGGTGCGGGTTTCGGTGGTATGTGGACAGCGATCAGTGCGACGCGTCTGTTCAACATCCATGATCACAACAACGTCGAAGTGACGGTGCTGGCTCCCCAGGCCGAGTTGCGGATACGCCCACGTTTTTACGAGCCGAACGCCCATCAACTGGCCGCTCCGATTGGCAAGCTGTTCGATGCGGTCGGCGTGAAGTTCATCAAGGGCGCTGCCGAGACCATCGACGTCGCGCAAAAACGAGTTGGCTACATTGATGCTTCGGGCAACAAACAGGTGGTTATCTACGACAAACTCGTACTGGCGACCGGCAGCGGCCTGGCACTGCCTGATACCCCCGGCGTGGCTGAGCATGCGTTTGACGTCGACCAGATCGAACAAGCCGTACGCCTGGAAAACCACCTCAAGAATCTGGTCAACCAGCCAGAAAGCGCTGCACGCAACACCGTAGTGGTTGCCGGCGGTGGTTTCACCGGGATTGAAACGGCGACTGAAATGCCGACTCGCCTGCGTGCCATCCTCGGCGATCGTGCGGATATCAAGGTGATCATCGTTGACCGCGGTAACAAGGTCGGTGGTTCCATGGGCCCTGAAATTGCGGAAAAAATCGCTGAAGCCAGCATTGAAACCGGCGTGACCTGGCATCTGAACGCCTCGGTTGTTGCGGTTGATGCAGACGGTGTGAGCTTGTCCGATGGCCAGCGTATCGATGCCAAGACCGTTGTCTGGACCACCGGCGTACGCGCCAGCTCGCTGACCGAACAGGTCCCCGGCGAACGTGATCATCTCGGCCGCCTGCATGTTGATGCAAACCTGAAAGTCATTGGCCAGGATGACGTCTACGCCACCGGTGACGTCGCTTACGCGGCCACCGATGACATCGGCAACCACGCACTGATGACTTGCCAGCACGCCATCATGTTGGGTCGTCATGCCGGTAACAACGTGGCCGCGCATATCCTCGGCGTGGACCCGACGCCGTACCGCCAGCCGAAATACGTTACCTGCCTGGATCTGGGCGCCTGGGGCGCGGTGTACACCGAAGGGTGGGATCGCCAGGTCAAGCTGACCAAGCAGGAAGGCAAGGAACTCAAGACGCAGATCAATACTGTGTGGATTTATCCGCCGGTGGCGGATCGTGATGTTGCCTGGGCGGCGGCGGATCCTTTGATTCCGATTGCCTGAGTCTTTCCCATAGTGCTGGCCATTTCAGCGAATCCCGCCCGGGTGTTTCCGGGTGGGATTTTTTTTGTTTGGGTACATATCCATTGCTGCGGTAACGGCTGCTTATGGTTTCGCTCTTGCGGCGTGTCCCCCCTGTGGGAGCGAGCCTGCTCGCGAAGAGGCCATGTCAGTCGACATCAATGGCGAATGCCAGACCGCCTTCGCGAGCAGGCTCGCTCCCACAGGGATTCGGTACATCCGCAACAGTCAGGTCGGCTGTCAGGCGACCTCGCTCTGGCTTTTCCAGGTGATCTGCTGTCCCCATCCTAAAGCATCAAAAAATTGCCAATATGAAATTCTCCGTGTATTTTTTCATGAAATTAAAACTATAAAATTTCACGGAGCCGGCAATGTTTCAGCAATCCACCCAACACGTCGCCAGCTACTACGCCCATACCTGCACCGATCACCTGAAAAACCGTGTGCCATTCGAAGGCGAGCAAGACACTGAAGTGCTGGTTATCGGCGCCGGTTTCAGCGGGTTGCACACCGCGTTGCGCCTGGCCCTGGCCGGCAAGCGGGTGACTGTGCTGGAAGCCAGCCGGGTGGCGTGGGCGGCGTCGGGGCGTAATGGCGGGCAGGCCATTCTTGGCTGGTCCTGCGACATGCCGCCGCTGGAAGCGGCGCTGGGGTATGAGCGCGCGCGGCGCCTGTGGGAAGGCATGCGCTGGGCGGCGCGGGAGTTGCGAGAACTGCCGGCACGCCATGGATTTGATTGCGACTACCGGCCTGGCCACCTCTGGACCTCGGTGATGCCACGACGGGTCAGCTTGCTGACCGAATGGCAGCACGAGGCCAGTCACAAATGGGGCCACGATGGTTTGCGTTTCATTGAACGCCATCAGCTGCCGGAGTGGGTCGCCAGCGAGCGCTACCAGGCCGGGCTGTTCGATCCCGAAGGCGGGCACTTGAATCCGCTGAAACTGGCGCTCGGCCTGGCTGCGGCGATTGAGCGGGCCGGTGGCGTGATTCATGAACAAAGCAAGGCGCTGAATTATCGCGAGGAGGGCGACGGGTATGTGGTGACCACTGAGCGCGGTCGCATTCGCGCCGATGTATTGGTACTGGCCTGCAATGCTTATCTCGACCGGCTCGATCCGCAGCTCTCGAGTTGCGTGTTGCCCGTTGGGACCTATCAGGTGGCCACGGCGCCACTGTCCGAGGCACAGGCGACTGCGTTACTGCCAAGCAATGTGTGTGTCACCGACAATCAGTTCGTGCTCGATTATTTCCGCCGCACCCCCGACAACCGCTTGTTGTTCGGCGGCGGTTGCACTTACCTGGGGGGCATGCCGAAGGACATCGCCGGCGCCACCCGGCCTTGTCTGGAGCGTGTGTTTCCGCAACTGAAAGGGGTCGAGCTGGAATTCGCCTGGGGCGGCCACATCGACCTGACCCTCAAGCGCACGCCCGACATCGGCGGGCGCGGCGGTCTGTACTGGCTGCAGGGCTATTCCGGTCACGGCGTGCTGCCGACCCTGGCCGGGGCGCAAGCCGTTTCCAATGCGATACTCGGCCAATCGGACGAGTTGGCGTTGTACCAAGGTTTGACCAACAACAGTTTTCCCGGCGGCAAGTACATGGCCGCACCGCTGGAAGCCATCGGCAAAGCCTGGTACCGGCTGCGCGACAGCATTTGAATCGGCACTTTCTGGAAGCTTTTAGATGGACATGCAAGAAGAGATTTCGGCGTTGGCGATCCTCATCCAGGACCTGCGCAAACACAAGAAATACACCCTGAAGGAACTGGCGGACAAAATCGGTCGCTCCGTGGGGTTTCTTTCGCAGGTTGAGCGCGGGTTGTCCCGGCCGACGGTGGCGGACTTGACCGCCATCAGCGAAACCCTCGGTGTGCCGACCACTTATTTCTACAGCCTGCCCAAACCCATGGCCTTGTCTTGGGTGACCCGGCCGGATGAGCGTCGCACGCTGTATTACGCCGACGGGATCACCGACATCCTGGTCTCGCCGAAAATGCGCGCGTCGTTTTCCATGCTCGAAAGCCAGCTGGAGCCCGGCGCCAGCAGCGGCGACCGGCACATGAAAGACAGTTCGGAGCAGGGTGGCTATGTCCTGGAAGGCCAGCTGACGCTGTGGCTCGATGACAACGAACCGGTCACCTTGTGCGCCGGCGACAGTTTCCAGCTGGCCAGTCATGCCCATTGCCGCTACGGCAATCTCTCGGACCAACTCACCCGCGTGCTGTGGGTTTACACCTGATAAAAACAACAAGGAACAAGACGATGGATGCTGTGTGCTCTGATCTGCTGGACGAAGTGCGCGGGTTTCGTCAGCGCTACCCCGAAGTGCGCTACGTCGACCTGATTTCCCTGGACATCCCAGGCCATTTCTACGGCAAGCGCTACCCGATCGAGATGCTGGAAAAAGTGGCGGCCGGCAGCGCGCTCAAGTTGCCGCAGAACTGCGTGTTGCTCGGCACCCAGGGCGGGCTGTTCAAGATCGGCGACTACTGCTTCAACGACGGTGACCCGGATGCGCCACGGCGTCTGGTGCCCGGCACACTCAAGAAGGTGAGCTGGGAGCAACAGCCGTTGGGGCAGATGCTGATCACCTCCGACGGCACCGAAAAACCGATCGTCTTCGAGCCGCGCGAAGTCTTGGCGCAGGTGCTGGAGCGCCTGCGTCGCAAAGGCATTTTTCCGGTGGTGGCGTTCGAACTGGAGTTTTACCTGTTCGATAGCCACTTGCGTGATGGCTTGCCACAATTTGCGCGCGATCCACTGACCGGTGACGCCGATGATCAGCCGAACATGCACATCGAACGCCTCTCGCGATTCGCCCCGGTGCTCGATGACATGGTCCAGACCGCGCGCACGCAAGGCATCGATGCCACGGTGATCACCGCCGAACTCGGACCCGGACAGTTCGAAATCAATTTCGGCCATCTGGATGACGGATTGCGCGCGGCGGACTGGGCGGCGTTGTTTTGCCGCAGCACTCGTGGTGTGGCGCTCAAGCATGGGTATCGCGCCAGTTTCATGTCCAAACCCTACTTGCAGCATCCTGGCAGCGGCATGCACGTGCATGTAAGCCTCTACGACGAAGCAGGCAACAACCTGCTGGCGGCGAACGGGCAACAAGCGTTGCGCCACGCCGTGGCCGGGTGTCTGGACGTGTTGCCTCATTGCATGCCCATCTTTGCTCCGAATCACAACGCCATGCGCCGCTTGAGCGCCACCGTGAACGTCGCATCCCGCGCCAGTTGGGGCTTTGAAGACCGCGATGCCTGCCTGCGGGTACCGGAGTCGGACGCGAAAAACCTGCGCATCGAACATCGCCTGGCCGGTGCGGATGCCAATCCCTACCTTGTGCTCGCCGCGATACTGGTTGGACTGGAGCAAGGCCTGGAAAACGGCCGCGAACCGATCGCCCCGCTTAATGAAGATCGCAGCAGCGGTATCGATTTCCCGCTGGAGATGCTGGAAGCCGTGCGGTCCATGCAAGGCAACCCGCAATTGCGTGAAGGATTGGGGGCGGAGTTTGTCGATGTGTATTGCGAGAACAAGCGCCAGGATCATTTGGCTTTCATGCACGACATCGATGCACGGGAGTACCGCTGGTATCTGTAGAGGCACGCTTCGCTCCTACAGGCACAGTTCAGGTGGTTTCGACGGTAACCATAAAAAACATCAGGTTATTTAAGGGCTTAGAGAAATTAGTAACCGAACAGTTAACTAAAATATCTTGTTACAGCGGGAAATATTCCGTAATATCCGCCCCGCGTTCACCACCACGGTTTATGCATTTTTAAGTCCCGGGCGTCCATCAGCTGCCCGGGATTTTTTTTGCCTGAAATTTGGCATATATCCAATAATTATAAATTGATAATTTTATATTCCTTTTAGTGTTGATTCCGGCGGTGCACCTTGAAGGCCTGCACATCCAGGTGGATGTACTCGACATCAGACAGGAAGCCTCATCATGACCATCAAAGCGATCAACGTCCGTAACCAGTTCAAGGGTGTCATCAAGGAGATCCTGGAAGGCGAAGTGGTCTCGGAAATCGACGTACAAACCGCCTCCGGCATCGTCACCTCCGTCATCACCACCCGTTCGGTGCGCGACCTCGAATTGAAGGTTGGCAGCGAAGTCATTGCCTTCGTGAAATCCACCGAAGTCTCGATTGCCAAGCTCTGAGTCCTGTCCGTCCAGTTACTGGGGACAATGAACAACCTGTGGCGAGGGAGCTTGCTCCCGCTGGACTGCGCAGCAGTCCCCTGCATTTCAATTTATGAGGTTTTCATGGCAACTCGCTTCAAGCATCCAGCGTTGACCCTGTTGGCGACCTCCGTGGCGGCGGTCAGCGCATTGCTCAGTCCCGGTGCTCAGGCCGAAGGTAAAATCAGCATTGCCCAGCAATTCGGTATCGGCTATCTGATCCTGGATGTGGTGCGCGATCAGCAACTCATCGAGAAACAGGGCAAGGCCCGGGGCCTCGACATCAAGGTCGACTGGAACAGCATTTCCGGCGCCACGGCGATGAACGAAGCGTTGTTGGCGGGCGCACTGGATGTGGTGTCGGCGGGCGTGCCGCCGATGCTGACCATATGGGATCGGACCAAGGGCAAACAGAACGTCAAGGCCATCGCCTCGCTGGGGTCGATGCCTAACTATTTGCTGACCAACAACCCGAACGTGAAGAGCCTCAAGGATTTCACCGAAAAGGACCGCATCGCAGTACCGGCGGCGGGTGTCGGGTTCCAGTCGCGCACGTTGCAGATTGAAACCGCCAGACAGTTCGGCAATGACCAGTACAAGAAATTCGACGATATCTCGATCAGCCTTGCGCACCCGGATGCGACAGCGGCGCTGATCGCCGGTGGCTCGGAAATCAGCTCGCACTTCTCCAGCCCGCCATTCCAGTATCAGGAACTGCAGAGCCCCAACGTGCATAAAGTGCTGAGTTCCTACGACGTGTTGGGTGGCCAGGCCACGTTCAACGTGCTGTACACCACTGAAAAATTCCACGACGAAAACCCGAAAACCTACAAGGCGTTCTATGACGCCCTGGCCGAAGCCGAAAAAATCATCAAGGCCGACAAGTCCGCCGCCGCCCAGACCTATATCCGGGTCGAGCAATCGAAGTTGCCGCTGTCGCTGGTCGAGAAAATCGTCAACGATCCCGAAATCGACTTCACCGTCGTGCCACAACGCACGGCGGTCTATGCCGAAAAACTGCAGGCGTTGGGCGTACTCAAAAACAAGGCGGACAGCTGGAAAGACTACTTTTTTGAAGAAGCACACGGTGGCGCGGGCAGTTGAAGCCTGATCGCCGGATAAAAACCATGAAAAAACCCGGCTGATCAGGCCGGGTTTTTTCGTTGGGGACTTCGGTGAAGCTATTTGTTCAGGCGACGGTGTTGCCGTGCAGGCGATCGGAACCATCGGCGGCAATGGTGTTGCCTTTCAGGCGATCGGAACCATCAGCGGCGACGGTGTTGCCTTTCAGGCGATCGGAACCATCAGCGGCGATGGTGTTGCCTTTCAGGCGGTCAGAACCATCGGCAGCCACAGCGCGTTTTTCGAGCAGGCGATCAGCGCCACCTTCAGCCACACGATTCTGGATCAGACGATCCGAACCACCTTCAGCCACACGGCTTTCGATAAGACGATCCGAGCCGCCTTCAGCGACTACAGGTTGCGCAGAGGTCGCGGCGAAAGCGTTCACTGCGAAGATCGAAAAAGCGATGCTGAGAATGGTTTGGCGTTTCATGATCGTGTGCTCCGGGGGTATTTGGTTGGTATGGAGCAGATGTTACGCCGCACAGTTTTTAAGAGAACTTCATTGAGTTAATGGTGACTATTGACGCAGTCAATGGTCGTTCGATGATCCCTGTGGGAGCGAGCCTGCTCGCGAAAGCGGTCTGCCAGTCACCATCAATGTTGATTGATAAATCGCCTTCGCGAGCAGGCTCGCTCCCACAGGTTTAAATGCTCTAACGGGAAATGATCCCGTGATCAATGGCGTATTTGACCAGTGCCGCAGGCTTGTCGATGTTGAGCTTGCGACGGATGCTCAGGCGATGGGTTTCCACCGTGCGCACGCTGATGTCCAGTTCCCGGGCCATTTCCTTGTTGTTGAGCCCTTGGGCCATTTTGTACAGCACCTGGCTTTCCCGGGGTGTCAGCTCGTTGTCGGTGCTTTTATCGGCGATCAGCCGCTGGGCGATTTCGGCGCTGTAGAAGGTGCCGCCGCTGGTGATCGCTTCGATGGCCGCGATGATTTCCCGTGAGGGCGCATTCTTGAGCACATAGCCGCTGGCACCGGAACGCACCGATTCACTCACGTACTCATAGTTATCGTACATGCTCAGCACCAACACCTTGAGCGACGGATACCGGCTGCGCAGCACCCGGGTCAGCTCCAGGCCGTTCATGTCCCGCAGGCTGATGTCGACCAGCAGCAGGTCCGGTTGGCAGCGTCCGACCATCTCGATCGCCTCGGCGCCGTTTTCGGCTTCGCCCACCACTTCCAGGGGCGACATGACGGCCAGCAGCGCCTTGATTCCGTCACGGACCAGGGAGTGATCGTCGACCAACGCGACGCGGATCGGGGAGGGCAGGTTCATCGCAGGCATTCACTCTTGTTGTTTTGGGAGGCGTCAGCGTTTGCCGCCGGGTCATTTCATTGGCAGCAAAACATCCAGCTCACTGCGTCCAGGTACCGATATCAGGTCGAAACGGCCGCCAAAATGTTCGACGCGTTCACGGATATTACGCAGGCCGATGCCCGCGTGACGACGTTCGACCTGGGCGACGTTGAAACCGACACCGTCATCGACCAGCGTCAGGCGCACGTTGTCTTCAGATCCGTGCAGGGTAATGCAAACGTTCCTGGCATGGGCATGCCGTTCGATATTGGTCAGGCCTTCCTGGACGATGCGGAACAATGACACCGCCGCGCCTTCGACCAGATGGCAGTCGAATTCATTATCGTTGTAGGTCACCCGCAGCCCGCTGCGTTGCTCGAATTCCGCGGCCAGTTGACCGATGGCCGCCGGCAGCCCGAGGGTGTCGAGCAGCGATGAACGCAAATCATGGGACAGGCTGCGGACCTCGCCAATCGCTTCGCCGAGGCGTTCGGTGGCGTCCCGTAATATGCCCAGGCCCTTGTCCTGGCCATTCTCCAGTACGTGGCTGGCCAGCTCGAACTGAAACTTGATCGACACCAGCACCTGGCTGATGCCGTCGTGCAGTTCGCGGGAAACCCGTGACCGTTCTTCCTCTTGCAGGCTGACGATACGTTGGGTCAGACGCTGCAGTTTCTTGTCCGCCAGGCGATGTTCGCTGACGTTCAGGGTCATGCCGGTGGCGAACACAAACAGCACCGCGACGAGGGCGACCACGGCAATCGCCATCATGGTCTTGCGGATGCCCATGGCCACTTCGTCACGGGCCTGCTGGGTTGCGCGTTCAACGTCTTCAAGATAAATGCCGGTACCCAGCATCCAGCCCCAGCGATCCAGCATCACCACGTAGGCGAGCTTGTCGGTCACCTGGCCGGAGGAGGGTTTGTTCCAGGCGTACCGTTGAAAACCTTCGCCGGACTGGGCACTTTTCAGCAACGCCTGGATCACCGGCAGGCCGTGCGGGTCTTTCATGTCCCACAGGTATTTGCCCACCAGCTCCGACTGCCGCGCGTGCATCAGGCTGCGGCCTTCGTGGTCGTAGACGAAGAAGTAACCGTTGATACCGAAGCTGAGTTTGCGCAGTTCCTCCAGCACTTGTTTCTGGGCGTGCGCGTCACCGTGGCCGTCGTCGTACAGCGGCTCGATCAGGCTTTGCGCCATTTCCACGTAGTTTTTCAGTTCCGCGCGTTTGCTCGCCAGAATGCTGTCTTCGATCAGTTGCGCCTGCTGATCACCCAGTTGCCGGTTCAGGGAAATCACCAGGGCGCAGATGACGGCAATGGCCAACACCAGCGGCAGAATCCCGAGCGCGACGATTTTGTGTTTGAGCTGCATCTGCTGGGCTCCTGTCGGGCCGAAGGAGGCGAAGGCCGGCATCATATGCCAAACATAGGCTCGCCCAGTAGCGCTGCTGGACGGAATGACCGGTGGGAGGAATTTCAATGCGAAACCTGTGGGAGCGAGCCTGCTCGCGAAAGCGGTGGGTCAGTCAGCATCGATGTTGAATGTGCCCTCGTCTTCGCGAGCAGACTCGCTCCCACAGGGATATATGCATCGTCTACGTAGAACTACGTAGACAGCGCGTACGTAGTAACGCGGATTTATTTGTGGACGGCATGCGCGGATATTGGGCCAGCTCCGCACAGCGGACACAATTATAAAAATTACCGCCGCAGTCACAAGCTGTCGGCAGGAGACCCTCTATGCCCCGTCTGGCTAAACACCTCGCCTGGTTTGCCGTGGCCGTCCTGGGAGCGATTGCGCTGAGTGTCGTGGCCCTGCGCCGCGGCGAAGCGATCAACGCCCTCTGGATCGTCGTCGCAGCCGTTGCTATCTACCTGGTTGCCTACCGCTACTACAGTCTGTTCATCGCCAATAAAGTGATGCAGCTCGACCCCAATCGAGCGACCCCCGCTGTGCTCAACAACGATGGTCTGGACTACGTACCGACCAACAAACACGTCCTCTTCGGTCACCACTTCGCGGCCATCGCCGGCGCGGGGCCATTGGTCGGTCCGGTCCTGGCGGCGCAGATGGGCTACCTGCCCGGTACGCTGTGGTTGATCGCCGGGGTGGTGCTGGCCGGTGCCGTGCAGGACTTCATGGTCTTGTTCATGTCCACCCGCCGCAACGGTCGCTCCCTGGGCGATATGGTCCGCGAAGAAATGGGCCGCATCCCCGGCACCATCGCGCTGTTCGGCTGCTTCCTGATCATGATCATCATCCTCGCGGTGCTGGCGCTGATCGTGGTCAAGGCCCTGGCCGAAAGCCCATGGGGCATGTTCACGGTCATTGCGACGGTCCCGATCGCGATGTTCATGGGCATTTACATGCGCTACATCCGTCCGGGCCGCATCGGTGAAATCTCCATCATCGGTGTGTTCCTGCTGCTGGGCTCGATCTGGCTGGGCGGGCAGATTGCCGCTGACCCGGTGTGGGCCAAAGCCTTTACCTTCACCGGTATCCAGATCACCTGGATGTTGATCGGTTACGGTTTCGTCGCAGCGGTACTGCCGGTGTGGCTGATTCTGGCGCCGCGTGACTACCTCTCGACTTTCCTGAAAATCGGCACCATCGTCGCCCTGGCGATCGGCATTCTGGTGACCATGCCCGAGCTGAAAATGCCGGCACTGACCCAGTTCATCGATGGCACGGGTCCGGTGTGGAAGGGCGGTATGTTCCCGTTCCTGTTCATCACCATTGCCTGTGGCGCGGTATCGGGTTTCCACTCGCTGATCGCTTCCGGCACCACGCCGAAGTTGCTGGCCAGCGAAGGTCATGCCCGTTACATCGGTTACGGCGGCATGCTGATGGAGTCTTTCGTGGCGATCATGGCCATGGTTGCTGCATCGGTGATCGATCCGGGCGTGTACTTCGCCATGAACAGCCCTGCGGCCATTGTGGGTTCCGATGCTGTTACGGTTGCCCAGACTGTCAGCAGCTGGGGCTTTGCGATTACCCCGGAGGCGCTGCAAGCCGTGGCCAAGGACATCGGTGAAACCACCATCCTGGCCCGTGCCGGCGGTGCACCGACCCTGGCGGTGGGTATCGCGCAAATCCTGCACCACGTCCTGCCGGGTGAAAACACCATGGCGTTCTGGTACCACTTCGCGATCCTGTTCGAAGCACTGTTCATCCTCACCGCGGTCGACGCCGGTACCCGTGCCGGGCGTTTCATGCTGCAGGACTTGCTCGGTTCCTTCGTGCCGGCGCTCAAACGCACCGAATCCTGGACCGCCAACCTGATCGCCACTGCCGGTTGCGTGGCCATGTGGGGTTACCTGTTGTACCAGGGCGTGATCGATCCGCTGGGTGGCATCAACACCCTGTGGCCGCTGTTCGGCATCTCCAACCAGATGCTGGCCGGTATCGCGCTGATGCTCGGCACCGTGGTGCTGATCAAAATGAAGCGCCAGCGTTACGTGTGGGTGACCTTGTTGCCAGCCGTTTGGCTGCTGATCTGCACCAGCACTGCGGGCTTCATCAAGCTGTTCGACGCCAACCCGGCGATCGGCTTCCTGTCGCTGGCCAAGAAATACAGCGATGCCCTGGCCAACGGTCAGGTGCTGGCGCCGGCGAAGAATATCGATCAAATGCAGCATGTGATCTTCAACGCCTACACCAACGCCACACTGACCGCACTGTTCCTGTTCGTGGTATTCAGCATCCTGTTCTTTGCCCTCAAGGTCGGTATCGCCGCCTGGGGCACCAAGGAACGCACGGATAAAGAAGCACCATACCAGGCACTGCCAGAAGCTTGATCGAGGGTTTGCAGCATGTTCAATGACCTCAGTCGCCTCGGAAAATACCTCGGTCAGGCCGCGCGCCTGATGGTCGGCATGCCCGACTACGACAACTACGTCGAGCACATGCAAAGCAAGCACCCGGACAAGCCGGTGATGGACTACGAGGCGTTCTTCCGCGAACGCCAGGAAGCCCGTTACGGCAGCAAGGCGGGGCCGAAGTGTTGTTGAGTCAATAAAAAAACCCGGCTGAATAAGCCGGGTTTTTTAATCCCTGTATTCCGTCCGCTTCTACGCTGCGCGAGCCGGTTACAGGCTGAACCTCTGCAGAATACCTCCCAGCCCATCGGACATGGCCTTGAGCTCCTGGGTTGTGCGCACGATCCCGCCCTGGGCGGCAGCGTTCTCTTCTACGCTTTGTGCCACGCGTTCGACGTTACTGGCGACTTGTTCACTGGCTGCGCGTTGTTCCTGTAGCGACAACGAAATGAAACTGACGGCCGCAATGGATTCGTCCAGTGCGCCCTTGATCTTGCTCATGGATTGTCCGGCGCTTTCGACCAGTTTCTGGCCATGGGTCACACGCTCGCAGCCGGCGGACATGCTGTCCTTCGCTTTGACCATCCCGTTTTGTATGGCATTGACCAGGGTGACGATTTCCGTGGTGGATTGGGCGGTGCGTGCGGCCAGGCTGCGAACTTCATCGGCGACCACGGCAAAGCCACGGCCTTGTTCACCGGCGCGTGCCGCCTCGATGGCGGCATTCAGGGCAAGGAGGTTGGTTTGTTCAGCGATGCCACGAATCACTTCGACAATCAGGCTGATATCGTTTGACTGAATCGCCAGCTGATCGATGTCCGATGAGCTTTGCGCAACCAGGTCGGCAATCTGCCCCATCTCCTCGATGGAGGCGTGCATGACCGCCATGCCTTCACCGGTGATTTCGCCGGCTTTCTGTGCAGTGCTTTGGGCCTGTCGAGCGTTGTCGGCGATGTGATTGATGCTCACGGACAGCTCTTCTACCGTGGCTGCCATGGAAGAGGCGGTCTCGCTTTGCAGTGCGGCGCTGCTCAGTCCCTGTTCCGATGATGCAGACAATTGCAGCGTGGCCCCTTCGATTTGTTCGGAGGCCTGGCTGATCTTGCCGATCATATCGCTCAGGCTGTGGCGCATCGCCTGGACGGAGTGCAACACACCCGTCGACGCTCGTTGTCGATCACCGAGCGTGTGAGCCAGGTTTCCTTGGGCAATGTTCGAACTGATCGAAGCCAGTTCTGCCGGTTCAGCGCCGAGCTGGCGACTCAACATCCTGGAGAAGAACAGCGAATAGCCTGCACCCGCTATCAGTGCCAAGGCCAGAATCAGCAGGCAAAGTTGAAGATTGGCGGTGTAGCCGACCTGGTTGAGTTCGAACTGGTTTCTGGCTTCCACCAGTTGAACTTCAATCAACTCGGAAAACTTATCTGACAAGGGGTCAATCAATGGATACAGCTGATCAGTGGCGAATCGTGCGAGCGCTGCATCGTCGTTCTGGCGCAGCATGCCCTGCAAGGTTTGCAGTGGCCCGCGGGTGGCGTCCATCAGTGGGTCGATTTGCGCGATAAGCCGCGTTTCTGCCGGAATCAGTTGCGTCGATTTGTAGGTCTGCCACGTCTGATCGATTTCCTTTTGGGCCTGCTCGATCCGGCTCAGCGATTCCGTTTTGGTGAAGTTGCCATTGCGTGCTTTGTGAGTGGCATCGACGATGTTCACTGCATACAGGTCGGCGATTTTTTTCAGGTCCCGCAACGGGACGACTCGATCGAGGTAGACGGTTTCCAGGCTGCGAACGGCCGATTGCATGCCCTTGAGTCCAAGGCCGCCGACACAGAGTAGTCCCAGCAGTAAAGCACTGGTCAGCAGCAGAAGATGAGTCCTGATTTTCCAGCTTTCCATAGTCCGGTCTTCCTGGGTCAACTAATTCAGTTAGTAATCGAAGGGGGGAGGGTTTTTTTTCGTGCGCGGAAGGCACATTGACATCATGTACTGAGCGGACGAAAAAAGTCGCGGCCTGACCGGCGAGAAATTACGAATTAGCGACGTCTGACAGAATGAGCTGACGGCGTCTTCTGACCGCTGCCGCAGGTGCTGATCCGCACCTGTTCGCGGTCGAAGGCGGGGAGAAGTGTTGTTGAGCCGGATTTCGGACTGATCGCAGTATTTGTAGGAGCGAGCTCTGCTCGCGATGGACGTCAACGATAACTCGTACTGTCTGAATACACGCGTTGCCCTTGCGTGCATCGCGAGCAGAGCTCGCTCCTACAGTTGTTTTTTTGTGTTTACAGGGCAATGCGCTTTTGGCGCAGCGCTGCCGGTGCGTTCAGCAACATCCCCTCGAGATAGTCCAGGTGTCGACTGAGCAGGGTTGCGGCCATTACCGCATCTCGACGCTCAACCGCCTCCAGAATCCCTTCGTGTGCTCGCCAATCGCAACAATCCTCGACCTGCGCATCCATCTGGGCAATCGCCAGCGATGTCTGCGGCACCAGGCCTTCAAGAAAGTGCGCCAAGGGTGCATTCCCCGCCAACTCTGCCAACGCCAGATGAAAGTCTGTGGATAGTCGAAGTGCCTGGCCGCGCTCGGTGCATTGGCGTTCACGTTCGACGATTGCACGCAAGCGGTCTAAATCCTGGGGGGCGGGGCGCTGACAGGCCAGCCGCACCAGCGTGATCTCGGCCAGCCGTCGGGCGTGCAGCGTTTGCCGGGTTTGTTCTGCGTCGGGCGCGGCGACTCGCGGCCGGTGATGGGTGCGAAGGATGATGATTTGCTGATGGGCCAGGCGCGCCAGCACGCTGCGAATCTCACTGCGTCGAACGCCGAACATCTGTCCCAGGCTGTCCTCGGTAAAGCGACTGCCGGGCAAGAGGCGCTGCTCAAGAATGGCGTCGAAGACCCGCGAATAGAGATCACCCGCAGACATGGGGAAGGGCAGGTCAACAAGAGTTTGCGGTGAGGCTACGCTGTTCATGGCCTGTCTCCAGCTTCAATTTTCAGGTTCGGGGTTCAACGGCTGAGGTTGTCTTCCGGAATGTTCAATTCGATGCCCATCCGCTGACCTTCGCGAAGGATGTGCCGGCGCATCTCGGCACTGGCCTGGGCGCTGTTCTTGCTGCGGATGGCGCGTACCACGGCTTCGTTTTCTTCGAGGCGCTCGGCCAGGTGCTCGGGCGAGTTGCGCAGCACGTCGGCGCTTTGCTTGAGGGCATTGCTGGTCTGCTGCACCACGCTCTGGAAAATCGGATTGGAGGTCAGCGTGAACAACTCTTCGTGGAACGCGATGTAAGCGTTGACCCCGGCTTCGCTGTCGCCGGCTTCCAGGGCTTCGCGCATGTCCATCAAGGTCAGGCGCAGTTGCCCGACTTCCTTGCTGCTGATCGACTGCGCCACCAGACCAACGATAAAGGGCTCAAGGGTATAGCGCAGTTGCAGCACATCTTCGAGGCTCGCGCCGGCCACCGCGCTGTCATGGCTTTGACTGTCTTCCGGGTGGGCATCCAGTACCACCACGCCCTTGCCCGGCATCGAACGCACCAGCCCGAGGGTTTCCAGCACGATCACCGCTTCACGCAGGCTCGGGCGGCTGATGCCCAGTTGCTCGGCCAGTTCACGCTGGCCCGGCAACATGTCGCCGGAACGCCATTGACCACGGGCCAGAGCGGCCCGAAGTTTTTCTACCACTGAATTGACGACGGTTGACGAGGTAATCACATTTCGCTCCAGGTCGCGATCAATGTGCCCGCCCGTGGGGCGGGCACGGTTGGTTTAAAATTCCTGCTGATGTCCGGGAACAACCGGTTTTCTCGGCTGGAAGGTATACCCCACCTGACCGGAAAGCACTTTGTTTGCCCGTTGGATATCGATGTCTTTTTCCCAGCGGGCGATGGCCACCGTGGCGACGCAGTTGCCGATCAGGTTGGTCAGCGCCCGGCCGATGCCCATGAACCAGTCCACCGCCAGCACCAGCACCAGACCGACCACCGGAATGGCCGGAATCGCGGTCAGCGTTGCCGCCAGAATCACCAGTGCGGAACCGGGAATCCCGTGGGCACCTTTGGAGGTGATCAATGACACCAGCAGAATGGTCAGCAGGTCGGTCATCGCCAGTGGTGTGCCGGTGGCATTGGCAATGAAGACGATGGCCAGGGTCAGGTAGATCGAAAAGCCGTCCAGGTTGAACGAGTAGCCGGTTGGAATGACCAGGCCCACCGTGGAGCTGCCGATGCCCAGATGTTCGAGCTTGCGCATGATTTGCGGCAGTACGGCGTCGGAGGAGGCGGTGCCCATGACGATCAGCAATTCTTCGCGCAGGTATTTGAGCAAGGGCCACATCTTCAAGCCGGACAGGCGCATCACCAGACCGAGAATCAAGGCCACGAACGCCACGCAGGTCAGGTAAAACAGGCCGACCAGGCTGCCCAGATGCTGCAGCGAGTCCAGGCCATATTTGCTGGTGGTGAACGCGATCGCCCCGAACACACCAATCGGCGCCAGGCGCACGATCATGCCCATGATGCGGAAGATCACGTGGCTGAGTTCGTTGATCAGCCTGGAAATCCCCGAGGCCGCTTCGCCCACCAGATTCAGGGCACTGCCGAACAGCACCGAGAACAGCAGCACTTGCAGGATGTTGTTGTCGGCGAAAGCACCGATGACCGAGGTCGGGATCAGGTCCATCAGGAACTGCGTGGTGGTGTGCATGTGCTGGCCGCGCTGGGCGATGTCGCCCATATCGGCGGCGGACAGCTGATCCAGATGAATATTGGCGCCGCTGCCGATACCGGTGGTGAAGGCGAACACCAGGCCTATCACCAGGGCAATGGTGGTCAGTATTTCGAAGTAGATCACCGATTTGAGGCCGATGCGCCCGACTTTCTTCAAGTCGCCGGCGCCGCTGATGCCGCTGACCACCACGCAGAACACGATCAGGCCGATGAGCATCTTGATCAGTTTGATGAAACCGTCGCCGAGGGGTTTGAGTTGTGCAGAGTATTCGGGAAGGGTCAGCCCGCAGATGATGCCGAGCACCAGTCCGAGAACCACTTGAAGGAAGATTGAACGCGAGCACCATCTGAGCATGGGAGGAATCCTGGTCGGTGTCCTGGCTGCCGTGCGCATGGCGCATCAGATTCAGGACTTAATTATTGTGGTCTTACCGGTATGTCCAGTGCAGGCGCAGTTTAGGCCAGGTTTTTTGCCGAATACAAGGGGAAAGGAGAAAATTGGCATGACCGGTCTGACCAGTGGTGCCGACACCGTTATCTGGTTAGGGGGCAAACCTGAGCGCTATCGTTCCGGGCGTTGTATGCCCAGTGCCCGATCAGCTGCCTTGGCCTGGTGAATCAGGCGGCACAGGGTGGTGGCGATGGCGATTGCCAGCAGTGGCCAGTAGATGAACAGCGCATTCAGGGACATGGCGTTTCCTCACGCTGCAAACAGTCTTCATGAAGCCGGCATCCCTCCAGCAATGAATCGAGTTGATTATCGTACGCTTTTATGACAATGCCGAAATAAGCGATTAATGGCTCAACTGCCTGAGTGCTGTGGGAGCCGGCTCGCTCCCACAGGTCTTGCTTGTCGGGTCGAGTCAGAGCAGGGGAATGCTGTAGCTGACGATCAGCCGATTCTGGTCCTGATCCCGAGACGCCTGGCTGTGGGACTCACCATTGCGCCAGCCGAATCCAACCCCCTTGAGCGGACCGGACTGCAAGGTGTAATCGAGGCTGATGTCTCGCTCCCATTCCTTCTGAGTCGAACCGCTGGCAGTCTTGATGTTGTCGCCGCTGAGGTAGATGACCGAGGCCTTCAGGCCCGGCAAGCCGAGTGCCGCGAAGTCGTAGGCGTATTGGCCGAACGCGGTGCGCTCGCCCGCGCGGGTGAAGGTCTGGATCAGACGGTCGGTGTACAGGTACAGGCTGGCGCCGCCGGCACCCTTGTCCGGCAGGCCACCCTGGTTGAGCTGGGTGAAGCCGCTGCCGCTGGACACGCTTTGATAACCGGCGGTGAAAGCGTGGGCGCCCAGGGTGTAAATCAGCGCGGCGCTCCAGGTGCGGTTGTCGATTTCGCCGTCATTGCCCCGGGTGTAGCCGCTGATCCGGTAGCCGGACGTCCCGCTGCTGTTTTCACCCGATGAATCGGTATTGAAGTAGCGCAGGTCGGTTTTCAGCGATTGATTGTCGGCGATCGCCAGGGTGTGGATCAGGCCGAAAAACTGCTGCGTGTAGTAGTCGTCCAGGTGTGCGTAGTAATACTGTGCGGTCAGGTCCCTGGTCACTTTCCAGTCGCCGCCGGCGAAGTCGAAGTGGTTGCTCTCCCGCGTACCGCCCGTGGCCGCCAGTCCGGTTTGATCGCTGGAACCCCGGCCTGTCGCGTGTTCGATGCGTCCGCCGATCAAGGTCAGGTCCTTGAACTCGCTCGACATCAGCTGGCCGCCTTCAAAGGTCTGCGGCAACAGCCGACCGTCGTTCGATACCAGGATCGGCAGCTTCGGCATCAACGTGCCCAGGCGCAGTTCGGTTTTCGAGACCTTGACCTTGCCGGTCAGGCCCAGGCGACTCCACTCGTCGACGGCGCTGTTATCGCTGTCCGAGGGAATCATGCTGCTGCCGACGTGGCGCCCCTTGCCACTGTCCAGGGTCGCCCCCATCAGTCCCAGCGCGTCGACGCCGAAACCGACCTGGCCGTCGGTGTAACCCGACTTGTAGTCCAGCAGGAAACCCTGCGCCCATTCTTCGGTTTTCGAAGGGGCGGCGGTGCCGTCGCGGTTGTCGTTGTTGAAGTAGAAATTCTTCAGGCCCAGGGTGGCTTTGCTGTCACCCAAAAAATCCGCCTGTGCCTGGTTACCGAGCACGATGCCGCCCAGCGCCAGGGTTGCCGCTATGTATTTACTGCTCATGTATGTCGCCCGTTTTTTATCGTTGGAAGTGGGGAGCTCCCACCGTTGCGGTGGGAGAGGCAGGCGGTCGGGGTCAGATACCCAGGACATTGGCGCCGATGCACGGATCGATCCCGCGCTCCAGGCGACGGGGGTGCACGATGACGGTGATTTCCATCGAGCCGGTGGTCACTTCGAAGTCGAGGATGTGGCCGCCGTAGGCCTGGAACGTGCTGTCGCCGGCGACGCCATGCATGTGAATCGAAGGTTGTTCGTTCTTCCAGGCCACGGAGCCGGTGATGCTGGCCATCTCGACATTGCTGAAGGTCTTGGCGTCGAAGTCCTTTTTATCCTTGTTCCAGAACCCGAATTTCACGTTGCCGAAACCGATGCCGCTGATCGAGGCGCTGGGGATTTTTTCGGCGATGGCCAGTTTGGTCAGTTCCTTGAAGGCGTTGTCGCCCATGCGCAGGACCATCAGATAACCGGTGGCGGTCTTGGTGTAGCGCGGGGTGGTTTCGGTTGCACATTGCATGGGCGTGGTCGTCGCGGTGGTCGATGTTTCGGCCATGGCCGACGGGGACAGGATTGAGCCGATCAGCATGGCGGCGCTGATCGCCAACAGCAGTTTCGACAGGGGTTGTTTCGGTTGACGTTGCACTTGCATGGGACTTCCTCTGTTGTTGTTTTTGTAGGGATGAAGCGTTTTCAGGCACAGCGATGCCCGGCGCCTGGGGGGACCAGGCGCTGCTGTCATGGAACTAACAGTGGGCGAGGGGCGTTGCGTTGATTCGCGGGCTTACAGCGCTTCGCGACTCATGACGCCGTCCAGCAACCGGGCGATGCCCAGCGGGTTGGCGTTTTTCAGTGCGTCCGGCAGCAGGCTGTCGGGGCAATTCTGGTAGCACACCGGGCGCAGGAAACGATCGATCGCCAGGGTTCCCACCGAGGTGCCGCGCGCATCGGAGGTGGCCGGGTACGGGCCGCCGTGGACCATGGCGTCGCAGACTTCCACCCCGGTGGGGTAGCCGTTGAACAGCACGCGCCCGACTTTCTGTTCCAGCAGGGCCAGCACATCGCCCAGGTTGTCGAGCTCCGTGTCCTCGACCATCAGGGTCGCGGTTAACTGGCCGCGCAAGCCGTGCAGGGCCTGGATCAGCTCGGCCTGGCTCGCCACTTCGACGACGATGGTGGTCGGGCCGAAGACTTCTTCCTGCAGCAGTTCGTCACCCTCGATCAGCAGGCTGACATCGGCCTTGAACAGTTGCGGCCGTGCCTGATTGCCCTGTTGCTCTGTGCCGGCCAGGCGCGTCATGCCCGGGTGAGCACCGAGGTTTTCCAGGCCATGGCAGTAGCTTTTCAGCGCGCCGCTGTTGAGCATGGTCTGCGCCGGTTGCTCGGCCATGACGGCGGCAAAACGTTCGAGGAACGCCGAGAACTCCGGCGAACGAATGCCCAGCACCAAGCCCGGATTGGTGCAGAACTGGCCTGCGCCCAGCACCACGGAAGCGGCCAGCTCGCTGGCGATCTTGTCACCGCGTGCCTTGAGTGCTTCAGGCATCAGCAGCACCGGGTTGATGCTGCTCATCTCGGCGAACACCGGGATCGGCTGTGGACGGGCCGCTGCCATGTCGCACAGTGCGCGGCCACCGCGCAACGAACCGGTGAAGCCCACGGCGTGAATCGCCGGATGCTTGACCAGCGCCTCGCCGACGCTGCCGTAGAGCATGTTGAACACGCCCCTGGGCATATCGGTTTTTTCTGCGGCGCGCAGGATCGCGCCGGCGACGTAATCGGCGGTGGCCATGTGGCCGCTGTGGGCCTTGAACACCACCGGGCAACCGGCGGCGAATGCGGCAGCGGTATCGCCGCCGGCGGTGGAGAAGGCCAGCGGGAAGTTGCTGGCGCCGAACACGGCCACCGGACCCAGGCCGGTGCGGTACTGACGCAGGTCCGGGCGCGGCAATGGTTGACGCTCTGGCAGTGCCCGATCAATGCGCGCCCCGTAAAAATCGCCGCGACGCAGGGTGCTGGCGAACAGGCGCATCTGGCCGCTGGTACGCGCCCGTTCGCCTTGAATGCGCCCGGTGGGCAGGGCCGTTTCGCGGCAGACCAGGGCGATGAAGCTGTCATCCAGCGCATCCAGTTCAGTGGCGACTGCATCGAGAAAATCGGCGCGGCGTTCGGCCGACAGATGACGGAAGGTCGGGTAGGCACTGGCGGCCGCTTCGGCGGCGGCATTCACTTCTTCCACGGTCGCCGAATGGAAGCGATAGGGCAGCGCAGCGCCAGTGCCGGCATCAAAGCTTTGCAGGGTGACGGTACCGCTGGCCGAACGGGTGCCGGCAATATAGTTGTGGCCTGAAACTTCAAACATGGGAACTCCTGAAGGGCTGTTCAAACAAGTCGGTAAAGGCGTCGGGCGTTGTCGTGGAACAGCGCCAGCCGATCGGTGACAGGGCGGTCGCGGACGATGGTCTTGAAGCCGTCGAGAATCTCGCTCATGCCGTTCACCACGCCATCGACCGGGTAATTGGTGGCGAATGCGCAACGGCTGACACCGAAGATCGAAATCGCGTCGTTGACCACCACGCGGTTCGCGTCCACGGGCCATGGTTCGCCGGGGATGCAGATGCCGGAAACCTTCAGCGCGACGTTCGGTTCGCGGGCCAGCAGCGCCAGGTTTTCACGCCAAGCCGCCAGACCTTCGCGGGAACGGTCGGACGGTAGCGCCGTGTGGTTGACCACGATGGTCACGTCGGGAAAGTCCCTGGCCAGCTCGGCCGCTTCCGGCAGGTGCCACCAGGGCGCCTGCAATTCGAAGTGCAGGCCATGCTCCGCCAACAGGGCGTAGCCGTCCCGCCAACGTGGATCACGCAGGGAACCGGGCGCGGCGAAATCTTCACGCCAGTCCTCCCGGCGAGTGACCGTCGGCTTGTGGCGTATGCCGCGCACCAACGGGTGGCGGGCGTACTCACGCAACAGGTCGGGGGCGTCTTCGCGGTCGAGCCAGGCCTGGGCCACCATGGCGACCAGGGTCGGTTCCTCCTCGGCCAGCGACTCGACAAAACGCACTTCCTCCAGTGGTGTTGCCGGGTCCCACTCGCCCTCGATCAGCACGGTCTGGACAATCCGGTGCGTGCCGGTCAGGCGGCGATAGTCCCGGGGCAGGAAGTTGCGGCAGATCGACGAGTAGTCGCCGTAGCGAAACGGCCGCAACGGCCGGTCGTTCAGCCACGGGTAGTAATGGGCGTCGATATCGAAGTAATGCTGATGGGCATCGACGATGGGCAAGTCGGCGTCATCGCCGCTGGCCAGGAAACGCGCGCGCCAGTCGATGGCCGATGGGTCATTCATGGCGGGTCTCCAGGCGGTAGAAACGTTGGGCATTGCCGGCGAGCACCGCTTCCTGAACCTCGCGGCCCATGGGCGCAAGCATCGCGGCGACGCCATCGGCGAGGGTGTCGTAGGTGGCGCGCAACCCCGCCACCGGGAAGTTGCTGGCGAACATGCAGCGCTCGGCGCCGAAGATCTCCAGCGCGGTGAGCACCACGATGCGATTGTCCTCGAAGCGCCACGGCGAATCCTTGAGGCCGAATTCCGAGAGCTTGATGTGCACGTTGGGTTGCAAGGCCAGGGCTTCCAGGCCCTTGCGCCAGCGCGCCATGCCTTCGGGGCTGCGGTCCCAGGCGAAACCGGTGTGGTTGAGGGCAATGCGGATCCGCGGAAACATCGCTGCCACTTGCGCCGCTTCCACCAGGTGCCACGGCGGCACGCGCAGGTCCCACGACAAGTCGTAGCGCTCGAGCAGGGCAAAGCCTTCGAGCCATTTCGGGTCCTGCAGGGTGCCAGGCGCTCCGGCGATCGAGACGTTTGGCGAGGCCGACGTCACCGGTTTCGAACGGATACCTTTGACCAGCGGCCGGGCCGCCTGGGCCGCGAGGATCTCGGCGCTGTCTTCGCGATCGAACCAGGCGTGGGCGACGATGGCGTTGGGGAAACCGTAGCGGGCGTTCACCTGTTCCAGCCAGCGGGTTTCGGCGACCTGCTCATCCCGGGCGCGCTCGGCCTCGACATGCACCGTGCCGATCAAGCGTTGATTTTCGGTCAGCGCGAGGAAGTGCCCGGGCAGGAAGTCACGGCGCAGGGAATGGTAGTCACCGAGGAAAAAGTCTTCGTGATAGTCGTCTTGCAACCAGGGGTAGCGGCCGTTGCCGAGGTCCCACAGGTGATGGTGGGCATCGACGATCGGCAGTGCATCCTTGGCCGCGAGGTTGGGCAAGCCGTTGCGTTCATGCAGGGTGATCATGTCGAGGCACTCAACGCGACGCAGTGAGGCGTGCAGGATTGAGCGCGCCATCATCGACTTCGCCGGCTTCGGCTGCGGCCGCCTTGGCCTGTACGCGGCTGCGCAGTTTGGCGACGTTGACCACCACCCGTGTGTGCGCCGCCGTCGCCACCAGTTCCACGTCATCGCGCACTTCGACATTGAAGGTGACGCTGCGGCCTTCGATGCGGGTGACCGTGGCCACGATGCTCACCGACATGCCCAGCAGCGTGGCGCCCACGTGGCGGATATCCACCGCCGCGCCCACGGTATTTTCGCCGTCGTCGAGGAAGGTCAGCAGGTAGTCCAGGCAAGCCTGCTCGATGTCGTCCACCAGGCGCGGGGTGGCGTAGATGCGCAAGTCCTCGCCAAGAAACGAGATGGTGCGCGGCGGATCGACGATCAGCCGGCGTTCGGTGGTGGAGCCGGTTTCCAGGGTGGAGAAATTCATAAGCAACCTCGTGTTTGAGTGTCGACGGTCGCGGCGGCGACCGTCGGCAGGGGTGTCAAAAGGTGATTCAGGACGGCAGGAAACCGATGGAGATCCACGGCACGGCGATCAACACCGCCAGGGCTACGACCAGCGCACCGAGGTACGGCCAGACCCGGCGCATGGCACCGCTCGGGTCGACCTTGGCGATGGCGCAGGCGGCATAGAACCCCACGCCGAATGGCGGCGCGAACAGACCCAGGCCCATGGCGAAGATCGCGACCATGGCGTAGTGCACATCGTTGATGCCCATGGTCTTGGCAATCGGGAACAGCAGCGGCCCGAACAACACGATGGCCGGAATGCCCTCCAGGAAACTGCCGAGCAGGATGAAGGCCACGGCGGAGATGATCAGGAAACCCCAGGCGCCACCGGGTACGGTCGACATTACCTGCGCCAGCTGGTGGGAGAAGCCCGACTGCGTCAAGGCCCAGGCCATGGCGGTGGCGCTGCCGATGATGATCAGGATCGCGCCGGACAGCGACGCAGTGCTGACCAGGATCGGGTACAGGCGCTTCCACTCGAAGCAGCGGTAGCACAGCAAACCGACGATAAAGGTGTAGGCGACGCCGATGGCGGCCACTTCGGTGGCAGTCGCGACGCCCTCGACCACTGCGGTGCGGATCACGAAGGGCAGGGCCAGGGCCGGTATCGCCAGCAGTAGCGAATGACCGATTTCCTTGCCCGAGGCGCGTTTGCCGGTAGAAGCCTCGCCTTTGCGGTTTTTCCACCAGATCACCACCGCCATGGCAATCGCACCCACCACCGCCGGCATGAAACCGCCGGTGAACAGCGCGGAAATCGACACACCGGTGACCGAACCGATGGTGATCAGCACCAGGCTCGGCGGGATGGTTTCCGACATCGCACCGGAGGCATTGAGCATCGCCACCAGCTCGTTTTCATCTTCGCCGCGTTTCTTCATTTCCGGGAACAGCGCCGGGGCGATGGCTGCCATGTCGGCCGCTTTCGAGCCGGAAATCCCCGAGATCAGGTAGATAGCACCGATCAGCACATAGGACAGCCCGCCGCGCACATGGCCAATCAACGAGCACAGGAAGCGGATCATCGCCCGCGCCATGCCCATGGCTTCGATCAGTGCGCCGAGGAACACGAACAACGGAATCGCCAACAGGATCAGGCTGGCCATGCCTTCGTCCATGCGGCCGACCACCAGGGTCAGCGGCGTGCTGGTCATGGTCGACAGATACGCCACGGTGGCCAGGCCGAACGCAACCATGATCGGTACGCCGATGACGATCATGCCCATCACGCCGATCATGAAGAACACGATCAGGTTCCAGTTGCCCATCAGCAGCAGGGTGCCTTCACCGGCCCAGAGCAGCGCCGCCAGCGAGCCGAGCATCGCCACCGACACGGTGAAGTCGATCAGCCGTGCGCTGGTCAACAGCCGTGCGACGCAGGTCAACAGCATCAGGCTCAGGCCGACGGCGATGGCCGACACGCGAAACGCGTTGGGAATTTCCAGGGCGGCGGTGGTGATGATCCATTCATCACTGACGAACTCCCAGGCCGGCGAGAACAGCATCACGATAAAGGTGATGACGATCACCGCGCCGAAGGTGTCGACGAAGGCGCGTTTTTCCGCCGGCAGGCGGGTGATGAACGAGGTCAGGCGCATGTGCTCGCCGCGCCGCATCGCCACCACCGAACCGAGCATCGCCAGCCACAGGAACAGCAGCGAGGCCATTTCGTCGCCCCAGACAATCGGCTGGTTGAGCACGTAGCGGGAGAACACGTTGCAGAACAGCAAGGTGACTTCGAGGATCACCAGCAGCGCGGCGCTGCCCTCGGTCGCCCAGCGCAGGGCGGTGTCGAGGGAGCGGCCAAGGCGCAGTGCGGTGTGGCGTGGGCTGAGTCGTTCAGCAGGAGAAACGTCCGTCATAGGTATCTCGTTTTTCATGACTGTGTCTCCGACTCAGGACAATTGACCCGCGTATTGTTCAAGCAGGTTCCAGGCTTCATCGCCGTATTTCTGTTTCCACTGGGTGTAGAAACCTTTCTTCTGCAGGTCGGCGCGGAACAGTGAGCGGTCGACCTTGTTGAAGGTGATGCCCTGGGCGGTCAGCGACGGTTCCAGGCTGGCGTTGAGGTCGATCACTTGTTGACGTTGAACCAGAGCGGCGGCGTTGATCTGCCGGGAGACGATTTCCTGCACGTCCTTGGGCAGTTTCGGGAAGGTCTTGCCCGAGCCGAGGATCCAGAAACCGCCCCAGATGTGGTCGGTCAGCGAGCAATATTTCTGCACTTCATAGAAACGTGCCGACTCGACCACCACCAGCGGGTTTTCCTGGCCGTCGACGACTTTGGTCTGCAACGCCGAGTAGGTTTCGTTGATGCTGATGCCGGTGGGGGCGGCACCGAGGGCGCTGAACATGGAGGTCCACAATGGGCTGACCAGTACACGTAACTTGAAGCCGGCGAGGTCTTGAGGGGTGTTGATCGGGCGGGTCGAACTGGTGATCTGGCGGAAGCCGTTGTTCCAGACTTTCTCCATCGGGACCAGCCCGACCTTGGTGGTCTGGGCGCGCACGTAGTCGCCCAGTTTGCCGTCCAGCGCGGCCCAGACAGTTTCATAGTCCTTGAAGGCGAACGGCATGCTCTCGATGGACATCGCCGGCACCAGGGTGGAGAGAATCGCACCGGGCAGGGGAATGAAATCCACCGCACCGGCGCGTACCTGGGACAGCATGTCGGTGTCGCCGCCCATGGAGGCGTTGGCATACACCTGCAGGTCCACGGCGCCGTTGGTTTCGGCCTTGATCGCTTCGGACGCGGCCTTCATCTGTTTGTTCAGCGGATGGGTGTCGGGCAGGCTGCTGCTGTAGCGCAACACGATGGGTTTGGTCGCGGCAAACACGCCGCTGGTGGGTAGCAGGCTGGCGGCGAATGCACCGCCAACGGTGACGCCGGCACCGACCAGGAAAGATCGGCGGCTGACGGCTTCGGTCAAGATACGGCTCATGTTGTTCACCTTTTGTTTTTGTTCTTGTTGTTCTTTTTGTGGGAGGGCGCCTGCTCGCGAAGGGGCCGGGTCAGTCAACATTTATGCTGAATGACACACCGCATTCGCGAGCAGGCTCGCTCCCACAGGTATCGATTCGGCGGTTCAGGAGGCCAGCGCCAGCACCGCCTTGCTGCGAATCAGGTCATCGATTTCGTCTTCGGCATAACCGCTTTCCTTGAGCACCTCGCGGGTGTGCTCGCCGAGCAACGGTGCCGGGCGGCTGGTGTGTGGCGGAGCGTTGTCCATGTCGGAAAAGTGAATCGGCAGGCCCATGCCGCGCACGCGGCCTTCGGTCGGGTGTTCGGTTTCCACCACCATGCCCCGTGCCCGGGTTTGCGGGTGGGCGAGGGCGGCGGCGATGTCCAGGACCGGTCCGGCGGGCAGGCCGAGGCTGTCGAACAGCACCATCCACTCATCGGTGGTGCGGGCCACCAGCACTTCGTTGAGGATTTCCACCAGTGCCAGACGGTGCTGCATGCGCAGGGCGTTGCTGGCGAAACGTGGGTCGGCCTTGAGTTGCGGAACGGCCAGGGCTTCGACCAGGCGTTCGTAGTTGGCCTGGTTGGCGGCGCCGATGTTGATCCAGCCGTCGGCGGTGCGGAACACTTGGTACGGTGCGCTGGTGGAGTTGGCCGAGCCCATTTTCGGCAGGATGGTGCCATCGGCGAAGTAGGCCGCCGCCGGCCAGAACATCTGTTGCAGGCCGGCCTCGAACAGCGAGGTGTCGACCATTTGCCCCAGCCCGGTTCTTTGTTTGGCGGCGTAAGCGGCGCAGATACCGAGCGCGGCGAGGATGCCGGAGTTGATGTCGGCCACCGGCGAACCGGCCTTGACCGGCTCACGCCCGGCTTCACCGGTCATGCTCATCATGCCGCTCATGCCTTGGGCGATCAGGTCGAAACCGCCCTTGTCGCCGAACGGGCCGCTGCGGCCGTAACCGGAGATCGCGCAGTAGATCAGCCCCGGGTTCAGGGTTTTCAGCGTGTCGTAGCCCAGGCCGAATTTCTCCATGGTGCCGGCGCGGTAGTTTTCCGTGACCACGTCGGCGTCCATCAGCAGGCGACGCAGCACGTCGCGGCCGCCGTCGGTCTTGAGGTTCAGGCCGATGCCGCGCTTGTTGCGGTTGACCACCATGAACGAGGCGGACTCGCCGCTGGCCATGATCGGCGAGAAGCGCCGGGAGTCATCGCCGTCGGGCACTTTCTCGACCTTGACCACGTCGGCACCCATGTCGGCCAGCATCATGCCGCACACCGGCCCGGACATGATGTGAGCCAGTTCTACCACGCGCATTCCTGTCAGCGGTCCCATGTCATTTACCCTCGAATTGTGGTTTGGCTTTGGCGATGAACGCCTTGAGACCGATCTGAAAATCGTCGGTGACGTAGCAGAAGTAGCTGTGGTCGATCTGCGCCGCACTGGGCGCCTGGCCGGCTTCGAGCTGGCGTGCGGCCTGGCGGTGCCAGCGGGCGACCAGAGGCGCGCCGTTGGCGATGCGCCGGGCGGTGGCGAGGGTTTCGCTCTCGACTTCGGCGTCGGCGACGACCCGGGTCACGAGGTTTTTCACGTAGGCGTCCTGGGCATCGAGGATGCGACCTTCGAGGAGGATTTCCAGGGTGGTGGAACGCCCGGCCAGCGCCACCAGCCCGGCCATTTCGTCATAGGACATGACCAGGCCGAGCTTGCCGACCGGCGCGCCGAAGCGGCTGGACGTGCTGCAGATGCGCAAGTCGCACAGCGCCGCGATCTCCAGGCCGCCGCCGACGCACACGCCGTGGATCATCGCGATCACCGGGTGCCGGCAGTCGGCAACCGCGCGCATCGCCGCCGAGGTGACTTCGGCATACACGCGGGCTTGGGAAGGATTGGCGCGTACGTTTGGAAACTCACCAACGTCGGCACCGGCGGCAAAGGCCTGTTCGCCTTCGCCGCGCAACACCACGCAGCGCACACTCGGGTCGGCGGACAGTGTGCTCATGACGTCCCCAAGGTCCTGCCACATGGACAGGTTGAGGGCGTTCATTTTTCCCGGGTTGCTGAGGGTGACGATGGCAAGGTTGTCTTGCCGTTCGAAAAGGACAGTGGGCTTCATGGTTGTTCTGCCATCGCTGCTTCACGTTTCACGAGAACGTAAGCGTGATTGCGGCGATGGGTTGGCCTCCTGAATTTTTATTGTTGGAAAGCAGGGTGCGGCGGTGCTTACAGCGATTGCCGGAGCATCGTCAGGTAGTCCGCGCTGGATGCCTCGCGCGGGTTGGTCTTGTGGCTGTGATCGTGCAGCGCGCCCTCGATGATGTGCTCGAACAGGCTTTCGTCGACGCCGATTTCGCTCAGGCGGGTCGGCAGGCCCAGGCGCCGGGTCATGGCCTCGATGGCCGAGCCGATGTTGGCGTCCGCTGCCAGACCCATGGCATGGCGCAGGCGTTCGAGCTTTTGCTCGTTGCGCACGGTGGGGGAGTCAGCGTTGAAGTGCACCACCGCCGGCAGGAATATCGCGTTCAAGGTGCCGTGGTGCAGTTTCGGATTGATGCCACCCAAGGCATGGGACAGGCTGTGCACGCAGCCCAGGCCTTTTTGGAACGCCAGTGCGCCCTGCATCGACGCACTCATCATGTTCAACCGCGCCTGGCGATCACCGGGCTCGGCGGTGGCGCGCTCGATGTGGCCCCAAGCGCGCCACAGACCGTCGAGGGCGATGCCGTCCGCGGCCGGGTTGAAGGCCGGCGCCATGAAGGTCTCGATGCAATGGGCGATAGCGTCCATGCCGGTGGCGGCCGTGAGCATCGGGGGAAGGCCGAGGGTCAGTTCGGGATCGCAGATGGCCACGCGGGGTACGACATAGGGGGAGATCACGCCGACCTTGCGACCGTCGTCGAGAATCAGAATGGCCCCTCGGCCGACTTCGCTGCCGGTACCGGCGGTGGTCGGGATCGCGATCAACGGCGCGGTGGCCGAGGTGATGCGTTCCAGTCCGCCCTCGATCACCGCAAAGCTTTGCAGCGGGCCGTCATGGGTGGCACACACCGCCACACCCTTGGCCAGGTCGATGGAGGAACCACCGCCAACCGCGATGATGCCGTCGCACTCGCCCTGGCGGTATTGCGCGACCGCTTCACGCACGGCGTGTTCGTTCGGGTTGGGTGGGGTCGCGTCGAAGATCGTGTAAGGGCGGTCGGCACCGAGAGCGGCGATGACCTTGTCGACGATGCCGGCATTGCGCACGCCCGGATCGGTGACAATCAGTGCACGGGTAATGCCGGCACGCTCGGCTTCGGCGGCCAGGTGCGCCAGGCTGTCGTAGCCGAACTGGATTTTGGTGACGTAATTGATGAGGGACATGATTCACCACAAGTTATACAGGATTGTTATTGTCGCAATCGGTTCGCGGCGCCAGCGCCGTGGCGCTATGGTCAAACCCATTGCATTGCCTGACTGTGGAGTGGACTATAGGGCCGTCGTGGTGACCCCGATACTGACAACTTTCGATACCTCTATAACTTTTAGTTAACCCTGATGACGCCCTCACTCAACTCGATCATGTCCCGTTTGCACATCAAGCAATTGCGCTTGTTGATAGCCCTTGATGAGCACGGATCCTTGCTGGGCGCGGCCAAGCAGGTGGCCCTGACCCAGCCCGGCGCGAGCAAGGCGCTGCAGGAAATCGAAACCACCTTCGGCACTTCGCTGTTCACCCGCACTAACCGCGGGCTTGAGCCAAACGATGCCGGGCGCTCGGTGATTCGTTACGCGCGGTTGATCCAGACCGATCTTGCGCACCTGCGCGAAGAGATCATCGGCATCATGAGCGGCGAGGGCGGGCGGGTGTCGGTGGGCACCATCATGGGCGCCGTGCCGCTGCTGACCACGGCGATCAGCCGGGTGATCGCCGACAACCCGAAAATGTCCGTGGAGATCGTCGAAGACACCAGCGCCGCACTGCTGGGCCAGCTCGATGCCGGACGACTGGACCTGGCGATCTGTCGCACCACCATCAGCACCACACCCTATCTGTATGAGAGCGCGACTTTCGTCGAGGAAACCCTGGCGGTGATCGCCAGCACCCAGCATCCATTCGCCTATGCCAGGAGGCTGACCTTGAAGGATCTGGTGGATTATCGCTGGGTGGTCTACCGCGCCAACATGCCCATGCGCCTGCTGCTGGAACGGGAATTCCACGAAGCCAACCTGCGCTTTCCGGTGCACTTGCTGGAAACCACGTCGGCCTTTGCCACGCTGTCGTTGTTGCAGGAGAACCCGACGCTGGTGGCGCTGGTCTCCACCGACGTGGCGAATTTCTGTTCCGGCAACGGCTTCACCACCACGCTGCCGCTGGCCATTACCTCGCGCAGCGAGCCGTATGAGCTGGTTTCGCGCAAAGGCGTACCGGATTCACCGGCGGCCAGGCTGCTGCGCCAGGCGTTGTTGAACCCAACCTGATCCGCTGCTTTTTGCTTCTGCTGAGCCTTTGCTCAGCGAGAGTGCGGCGCTAGAGTCAGACGCGCATTCCAGGGGACTTCAGGCCATGTACAGCGCGCTGGACATACCGGGCGGCGCTCGGCAGTTTCACGACCGGATCTATGCCGCCGAGATCATTCGCGTCACTGACTTGCCGACCATGGCGGCGCTGGTGGCGGTCGCCCGTGAGTTGCTCGAAGAGGCGCTGCATCCGTGGTCGCCGCCAGCGATTCATCGTCACCTGAGCCACAGCGAGCAGACCGTACGTTTTTCCCGGTGCCAGAACGCTTTCGCCAGCTCTGCCGAAGTCCAGCGGCGCTGGCAGGCTGTCGTCCAGAGCATCGGGATTGACCTGGATGCCCTGGCTTGCGATCGCTTGCACCTGCGTTTTCAGCCGCACCGTGAGCCGCAGCACGTCGTGCCACGCGCCCGCACCACGGCCACCATCGCCTTTCACCGCGACACCTGGGGCTCGAATCTGTATGCCCAGACCAATTGGTGGGCACCGATTTATCCGATCACCACGGGGCGCACCTTCGCCTTGTATCCGGCGTTGTGGCAGCGACCGCTGCTCAATTCCAGTGCGGATTTCGACATGCGGGCGATTTTGCAACGCTCCCATCGCGACGGTCGCAACGCGGTGGATGCCGACGAGGCCATCCCGCATCTGCTGGAGGCGATCGATCCGCAGCAGGGCATTGCCGTCGATATCGCACCGGGCAGCCTGATTGCCTTTTCCGGCGCACATGCCCATGTCGGCGTCGGCAACAGCACTGGATTGACGCGGATCTCCTTCGAAACCCGCTCGATTCTGATCGACGATCTGCGGACCGGGTTGGGGGCGCCCAATGTCGACGGCCGTGCGCCGTGGATGACGCCGGGGCTGTTTCGGCGTTTGAGCGATGCCAGGCGCCTGAACGAAATCCTCGGTTGCGGATTTATCGAGCCTTATATCCGGCCCTGAAGCCGTTGGATCCCTTGTGGGAGCGAGCCTGCTCGCGAAGAGGGCGTTTCAGTCGACATCAATGTTGTCTGATACATCGCATTAGCGAGCAGGCTCGCTCCCACAATGGGTCTGGCGAGGCATCAAATCGCCTGTTCAATTCAAACCGGGATAGCCGTTTGTCAGGCGTATCGGTATGCTCAGCGCGCTGCTTTAATGCCAATGATTAACAACCACAGTGATGTTATGAGCCAATCTGAATCGCGTGCGAATGTTCTAGCGCTTTATCCGGAAGACTCCCGCGAGGCGGCGGCGCTGCTCAAGCAAGCCGTTCCCCTGATGGTTCGCCACAATATCCCGCCCAATCCGGTGCATTACGCGCTGTGGTACACCTACAGCAAAGGCCAGGAACCGGAACTCAATCGCCATCTGGACCGGGTCGTCAGAGACTTCGACGGTTGCCCGCCGGAGTCCGCGACCCGGTTGTTTCGCGAGTACATCATCCGTGACGAGCTGGAAGATGCCCGCGCGGAGCAGCAACAGGTCATCACGCTGGTCGATGGCATGGAGCGCGATGTGTCGCGCAGCGTCAGGGGCAGTGTCAATTTCCAGAATCGACTCGGGGAGTGCCTGGAGATGCTTGAGGAACCGGTCAGCGATCGCTTGCCGGGCATCTTGAACGAACTGCAGCAGAGCACCCGGCTGATGCAGCGTCAGCAGGAGCAGTTCCTTTCCCAACTGCACTCGGCGCAAAACGAGATCAAGACGTTGCGCGACAAACTCGAGCGTGCGCAACAAGCGGCGACGCTGGATGGCTTGACCGAGCTGCTGAACCGGACGGCATTCACCCGCATGCTGGAGCAGGCGTTGGCCAGGGGCACCGCACGTGTGGCGCTGGTGATGCTGGACATCGATCACTTCAAGCAATTCAACGATCAATACGGCCACCCGTTGGGCGACCGGGTATTGCAGCATGTCGGTCAGGTGTTGCGCGGTGCGCTGGCGCCCAACGCCTTTGCCGCGCGTTACGGCGGCGAAGAGTTCTGCGTGGTGCTCGAAGACTGCGCTGATCTTGACCACGCCTGTGCCTTCGCCGAGCTGTTGCGCCTGAAGGTCCAGTCGTTGCGGATCAAGGCGCGGGGCACCGACACCGTACTGGACACCATCACTGCGTCCTTCGGCGTGGCCTTCGTGCGACCCGGCGACAACCTGGAAAGCCTGCTGACCCGTGCTGATGACGGGTTGTACCAGGCCAAGCGTGATGGGCGGAACCGGGTGTGTGCCATGCAGAACACCCCGGCAACCGCGTTCTCCTGACCTGACCCGATTACCTGTGGGAGCGAGCCTGCTCGCGAAAGCGGCCTGGCATCCGCCATCGTTGGTGACTGATACGACCCCTTCGCGAGCAGGCTCGCTCCCACATATCGGTTACTGACCCTCCACGCTACGCGGCAATCCCAGGGGATTGAGCTCACGCAGTGCTTGCGGCAGCAACGCATCCGGGAAGCCCTGGTACGTCACCGGGCGCAGGAAGCGTTCGATGGAGGTCATGCCCACCGAGGTGAAGCGGCTGTCCGACGAAGCCGGGAACGGTCCGCCATGGATAGTCGCGAAAGAAACCTCCTGTGGATGGGCGAAGGCGTTGACCACGATCCGTCCGGTGCGCCGCTCCAGCACCGGCAACAAGCGCCGGGCCAGTTCCATGTCTCCTTCCTCCAGATGCAGCGTCGCGCTGAGCTGACCGCGAAGCGAGCGGGCGACCGCAAACATCTCGGCTTCATCCTTGACCTTCACCAGCAATGCCGCCGGCCCGAAGACTTCATGGGCCAATGCTTTCTCGGCCAGGAAACGCTGGCCGTCGACTTCAAGCAATGCTGATCGCCCATCAAGGTCGGCATGGGCCACCGAGCCGATGGCAACCAGGGTTGCACCGGCGCTTTGCAACTGGTCGAGGCCACTGAGGTAAGCCCCGTGAATCCCGGGCGTCAGCATCGGCCGCGCCGGTGCATCGGTCACCCGCTTGACCATGGCGGTGCGCAATGCCTCGAAGCCCGGGCCTTCGACCGCGATCAGGATCGCCGGCTTGAGGCAGGCCTGGCCAACATTGACCAGCATGCGCTCGACAAAGCCGTCACCGATCTGCGCGCCTCGTGCGGCGAGTGCCTGAGGCAGGATGAACGTCGGGTTGACGCTGGTCATCTCGGTAAACACCGGGATCGGGTCAGGGCGCAGTTGCGCGCGGCGATAAAGCGCCATGCCGCCCTGTTCGGAACCGGTGAAGGTCACGGACTTGATCAACGGATGGTCGACCAGGGCTTCGCCAATGGCGTTGCCGCCGCCACGCACCATCGAGAACACGCCTTCCGGCAAGCCGCTTTCCTGCACGGCCTTGAGGATGGCGCGGGCCTGGATTTCCGAGGAACCCGGGTGAGCGTTATGGGCCTTGACGATGACCGTTGCGCCCGCTGCCAGTGCCGAGGCGGTATCGCCCCCGGCCACCGAGTAGCTGATGGGGAAGTTGCTCGCCCCGAAAACGGCCACCGGGCCAATGGCGATTTTCTGCAGGCGGTGATCCATGCGCGGGCGTGGCTGGCGATCGGGCTGGGCGGGATCGATGGCCAGATGCAGAAAACGTCCTTTGCGAACGACATCGGCGAACTGACGGAACTGGGTGGCGGCCCTGGCGACTTCGCCCAAAAACTGGGCCTCGGGCAAACCGGTTTCCAGCGCCGTGCGTGCCGCCAGTTCCTGGCTCACGGCCTCGAGATTGTCGGCGATGCGCTCAAGGAACGCCGAACGCTCGGCGAGCGAGGTATGGCTGTAATGGTCGAATGCCTCGTCGGCAAGGTACGCCGCCAGGTCGACATCGGCGATGCCGCCGAAGGCGAAATCCGGTTCGATACACTGGTTGGAGGCGGGGTTGAGCGCCTTCATGGTGCCTTCGCTGGCAGGGACTTCACGGTTGCCGATCAGGAGGTTTCCAGTCAATTTCATGTTTGAACTCACTGCTTCAGGGTGGCGATGAGTTGCTCGCTCGTCACAATCGAATGGGCGAAAGTAGGACCGTTCAACTCATGGGCGGCGTGCATCATTTCCGGCTTGAACGCGGCGGTGGCGTCGCGCACCAGGGTGACGTGATAGCCCAGTTCCTGGGCGTAACGGGCGGTGGCTTCGATGCAGGTATTGGCCAGCAGACCGACGATGATCACGTGGGTGATGCCTTTTTGCTTGAGGCGAAAATCCAGGTCGGTGTTGGCAAAACCGCTCGAGCCCCAATGCTCCGAGGCGATGATGTCGCCTTCCTTCGGTGCGAAATCGGGGTGCCATTCGCCACCCCATTCGCCACGGGCGAAGTGGTGCATGTGTTGGATCTTGCATTGGGAAGGACTTGGGTGATCCCAGTTTTCGTAGTCGCCTTTTTCCCAGCGACGGTGCGGTACGATGACCACCTGAATGTCCAGGGCGCGAACAGTCCGGTCCAGGGCTCGCAGGTTATCGAGCAGGTCGACCTGCTCTGCGATCGGCTTGATCAAGGGAAAGACCCGGCCACCTTCGGACAGGAAATCGTTGTAGGGATCGACCAGCAGGTAGGCGGTGCGATCCAGCGGGTAGGCAGCGTTCGACATGACGAATTCTCCAGAGAGGTTGGCTGACCTGTGCCAAGGGCTTGCCCCGGCATGGTGTAGATATGATAATCATAGTTACTGTGAAAGAGGCAAGCCTGCATGGCCGTAAAAAAGAGTAGTCCTGAAACTTTGTGCCCGATTGCACGGGCCGAGGACATCGTCGGAGATCGATGGACGGTGTTGGTGTTGCGCGAGTTGTTCATGCGCAACCATCGATACGACGAGATCCAGGCGCAGACCGGAGGTACGCCGCAGATGGTCGCTGCGCGCTTGAAAAGTCTGGAGTCGGACGGGATGGTCGAGCGTCGCCCCTACAATGAACGGCCGCTGCGTTACGAATATCACCTGAGCGCCAAGGGCGAGGCGTTTTACTCGGTGGTGCTGGCCCTGCGTGCCTGGGGAGAAACCTGGTGCAAATCAGAGAATGAAGAGTTGGCGGTGCGTTATACCCACCGCCGCTGTGGTCATCTCGCCGGTTTGGGGCCGCTTTGCGAGCATTGTGGAGAGTTGCTACGCCGTGAAGAACTGATCAGCGAGCCTTCGGCGGCCTATGTCCAGGAGCGACAGGCACGGCGTGAAGCGTTCAAGGGGCATCGTGGGGCGGAGTCTGTGGCTGCAGGTGAAAAACTCGCGAATTAACGATCGAACGCGTTCCCCCTGTGGGAGCGAGCCTGCTCGCGAAGGACGCCAACGATAACGCGTCCAGCCTGAATGATCGCGGTGTCCTGTGGTTTTTCGCGAGCAGGCTCGCTCCCACAGAGAGGAAGGTATCAACTATTCGTTCGAATAATAGTGACCATCACCCATCACAAGTTCTGTTGTCTGCGACAAACAAGGAAAATCGCGCCTACCTAAAACGCTTCTCCAGGAATTGGCGCGATGAACATGATTTCCCGACTGGCTATTGCCGCCTCCTTGCTGTTGTCGGGCTGTGCTTCTACCCCTAACGACCCGACCCTGACCTTGCAGACGAAAAAGGCGCCTGCGGATTACGCGCAATGCGTGTTGCCGAAACTGCAGGAAGATTCGCTGCACGCGACGGTCTCGGAAACCCAGCGCAGCTATCGCATTGTAGTGGCGAGCAAGGTCACGGCGAACGATGTGCTCGAGGCTTACAAAACGTCAGAGGGCGGCAAGGTGTACTTGTATGAACGCGCGCTGCTGGCATCGACGTTCGGGGCTTCCTCACTGGAGCGTGCTGCGCAGGCATGCCTTTGAGAGCGACAATAAACCTGTGGCGAGGGAGCTTGCTCCCGTTGGGCGCGAAGCGACCTGAAAAACGGGTCTGCTGCGCAGTCCTGCGGGAGCAAGCTCCCTCGCCACAAGGGCCGTGTCAGAAGTGTCTACGCAGCGTTTGATACCCCATTTTCTCCAGCCATTTTCTTGATTGAACACCTGTTCATTTCGGTTGCATCGAGGCCTTGCCCATCGATATAGTGGCAAAATAATATCAACTATAAATCACTTGCCAGCAGGGCGGCTGCACTCACATTTTTGCGCGGGCTGTGCTGGCTGACGTATCGCTCATTCGAGAATGCTCATGCCTAATCGCTCACTGCACTTCAAGCTGTTCTGGACAGCGCTGACTGGAACTGTCGTCGTCATGGCGCTGCTGCTGGGTTCCATCGCCTACATCGCCTATGGCTCCTCCGTCAAAGAAACCTTTGCGCTGGTCGATACCATCGTCAAGGCCAATGCCAAGGAAGTAGAAGTCGAACTCGGTACCGGTTACACCGTGGCCGAATCCCTGGCCAGTGTCGCCACGGCGATGCAGCAACAGCAGGTCGATCGCAAGACCGCCGATGCCATGACCCGCCAGCTGTTCGAAGCCAATTCCAAGCTGCTGGGCCTTGGGCAGTACTGGGAGCCAAACGCATTCGATGGCAAGGACAGTGAGTTCGTCAACCAGCCCAATCATGACGCCACGGGCCGTTATCTGACCTACTGGAACCGTGCCAGTGGCACAGTGAAGTCCGAGGCGTTGAGCGGTTACACCCCGGAAAATGCCGACAACCAGTATTACTACCGGCCACTGCATACACGCCAGCCATGGGCGTCCGAACCCTATGTCTACAGCATTGGCAGTGGTCAGCAGATCATGCTGGTGTCGATCATGGTGCCGCTGTTGCAGGGTGGCAAGGCGGTGGGCGTGGCAGGGGTCGATATCCCGCTGGAAAGCATCAACCGTCAGCTCTCGACCATCGATGCCTACAAAGGCTACGGCGCGCTGGTTTCCAGCGACGGCCTGTACGCCAGTCATCCTGATGCCAAGCGCCTGAGCCAGCCGGCCGATGAATTGCCGGCCGCCGCCAAGGATGCGATCAAGGCGGGCAAGCCCTACAGTTTCGAACACGATGGCTGGGGCTATGTGCTGCAACCGGTGCGTATCGGCAAGGCGCCGAACAACTGGGCGTTGATGGTGGCTTACCCGCTGGCCGAGGCCATGGCGGGCATCAATCATTTCCTCTATACCGCCGTGGTCATCGGCCTGGTGGCGTTGCTGGTGTTGGCCATTGTGCTGTGGCACCTGCTGGCGTGGCAGATTCGTCCACTGTCGGGGCTGACGGTCGGCATTCAGGCCTGGGGTGGCGAGTTGGGGCTGCGTTTCGAACAACGCAGTGGCGATGAAACCGGCAAGTTGGCCGGCGCGTTCAACCAATTCATCCAGCGCCTGGGCGATCTGGTGGGTTCGATTCGCCACAGCAGCACGGCACTGATGCAGATCTCCAATCACCTGGGCGATACCACTCAGGCCGTGGCCGAACGGGCGACTTCACAGCACACCGCCACCGAAGAGATGGCCAGCGGCGTCACCGCGCTGGCGCATTCGGTGACCGAGATGTCCCAGCAGGCTGAAGACGTGGAGCAACTGGCGCGCAACACCGAGGTGCTGACCACCAACATTTCCACCGACATGAGCCAGACCCTGGCCGGCATCACGCACATCGACCAGACCATGGACGTGGTTGCCGGCGCGGTGGGCGACCTGGAAAAACGCTCGCAGCAGATAGCAGGGATCATCGCGGTGATTCGCAGCATCGCCGACCAGACCAATCTGTTGGCCCTCAACGCGGCCATCGAAGCGGCGCGGGCAGGGGAGCAGGGGCGTGGTTTTGCCGTGGTGGCCGATGAAGTCCGGCAACTGGCCGAACGCACCAGTCGCTCGACCGGTGAAATCGGCGAGATGATCGGCGCCATCGGTTCGGACGTGCGCAACACCGTGGCCAACGTCCAGCAGGTCGGCGAAGCGGTGCGTCAGGGCGTGGTGCAACTGACCACTTCGGCCCAAGGTGTGGATCAGATCCGCCAGCATGCCCAGGATATCCTGACGCGCATCAGCGAAGTGGCGCGTCAGACCCAAAGCCAGGCGGCCACCGGTGAGCAACTGTCTGTGGCGATCCAGGGCGTCAGCCGCATCTCCGAACAGAACGATCATGCGATCCGTAGCCTGCTCGAGCAATCGGTGCGACTGCGCGATCAGGCCGGCTCGCTGAGCCAGCAACTGACGCAATTCAGGGATTGAAACTGATTTTCCCTTTGGGGAGCCAGCCTGCTCGCAAGGTGTCGGCACATTCAGTATTTGATGTGACTGACACACCGCCTTCGCGAGCAGGCTCGCTCCCACACTTGATCTTCAGTGCACACAAAAACCAGATACGGCGGAGCCCCTGTGGGAGCGAGCCTGCTCGCGAAGGCGGTGTGTCAGGCGACACTAGTTTGCCGGTCGCACCGCCGCCGTGCTGCCGCGCAACGTCAACTCGAACGGCAGGACCACATGCCGCTGCGCCAGCGGTTTTTTCTCGATCAACGCGATCAGCATCTCGACGGCCTTCTGGCCGAACACTTCAGCAGGCTGGGCGATGGTGGTCAGCGGTGGGTCGCAATAGGCCGCGAAGGGAATGTCGTCGAACCCCACCAGCGAAATATCCTCGGGGACACGCAAGCCCTGTTGCTTGATGCGTCTCAACGCACCGATGGCCATTTCATCGTTTTCACAGAACAGCGCGGTAGGGCGTTCGGGCAATGCCAGCATTGCGGTGGCGCCGTCATGACCGGCCTTCAGGCTGAAGTCACCGTGACAGATCAGCGTCGGGTCGCAATCGATTCCGGCCTCGCTTAAAGCATCCTGATAACCGGTCACGCGGTCGCGGGTCAGCGGGCTGCTTTTCGGACCCTTGATCAGGCCGATCCGCCGGTGGCCGAGTTCGATCAAATGTTCGGTCATGGCCTTGGCGGCGGCGCGATTGTCGAGGCTGATCGTGGGATGACGCCCGCCCTGAATCACTTCGCAGGCATTGACGATGGGCGCGAGTTCGGCGTTGGGGAAGGGCTCTGAAAACGGATCGAACGCACGCAACTGGATCACGCCGTCGGCCTGATGGTTGTACACCAGCTCGGCGAATTCCCGTTCGATGTCTTCGCGGCCCTGGGTGTCGCACAGCAGCAGCCGATAGTGGGCGGCCTGTGCAGCCTGTTGCGCACCGCTGATGACCCGGGCGAAAAAGGTGTTGGCGATGGCTGGCACCAGAATCACCAGGTTGCCGGTGCGACGCGAACGAAACTGCACCGCCATCAGGTTCGGTCGGTAACCGGCTTGTTCCACGGCGGCGTTGACCTTGTCCCGGGTTTCGGGGAGCACACGTTCGGGTGACTTCAGTGTCCTCGACACCGTGGCCACCGAGACGCCGGCCAGCCGGGCTACTTCACGGATATTGGACAAGACCACCTCGTTTGCGGATCACACGGCCGGCGAGCTTACCGCAGGTCGCCGGTGCACTGAAATGTCCGTGGATGTTAATCCGCAGTTTGACACTTCGCCCGACTGCGCCTAAATTTCGGGCACGATGTAACCGGTTACATCATGACCGGTTTCCAGCCAACAGAGAGCTTTTGCGATGAACGCTGCAGTGCCAAAAATAAGAATGGGCTTTGTCGGAGGCGGCGAAGGTGCCTTCATCGCGAAAGCCCACCGTCAGGCCGCCGGGCTCGATGGCCGTTTTGAACTGGTGTGCGGTGCGTTCAGCCGCGATGCCGTAAACAATCAGAACACCGGCGTGGCGCTGGGCTTGCCGGCTTCACGCTGCTACAGCGACTGGCGGCAGATGCTCGAGGCCGAACGTGCATTGCCCGCCGAACAACGCCTGGAGTTGGTGGTGATCGTCACCCCCAATCACCTGCACGCGCCAGTCGCCAGCCAGGCTTTGAGCGCCGGATTTCATGTGTTCAGCGAAAAACCGGCGGCGCTGAATCTGGCCGAGTTAATCGCACTCAAAACCGTGGTCGAACGCAGCAACCGCCTATATGGCCTGGCCCATACCTATCTGGGGTATCCGATGGTCTGGCAGGCGCGCGACATGGTGCGCGGCGGCGTGATCGGCGCGGTGCGCAAGGTGATCGTCGAATACCCGCAAGGCTGGCTCAGCCAGGATGTGGCCGGGCAGGGCAACAAGCAGGCAGCGTGGCGCGACTTGCCCGAACAGTCCGGGTTGGGCGGCTGCATCGGGGACATCGGCACCCATGCCTTTTCCCTGGCCGAGTTTGTCGCGGACCAGCCTATCCAGCAATTGAGCGCGATGCTGGGCGTGCACATCGAGGGTCGGCAGCTGGACGATGACGCCTCGATGTTGTTCAAGATGGCCGACGGTGCCAGTGGGGTGCTGATCGCCAGTCAAGTCTGCGCCGGCGAAGAGAACCCGCTGAAAATCCGTGTCTACGGCGACAAGGGTGGGTTGGAGTGGCGTCAGGAAGAACCCGCCAGCCTGATCCATCGCGCCCTCGATCAACCCTTGCGCATCTTGCGTTCCGGCGTCGGCCAGCCGTGGTTGTGCGAAGCCGCGAGCCGGCGTATGCGCTTGCCCGCCGGGCATCCCGAGGGCTACCTCGAAGCCATGGCCAACCTGTACGGCGATCTCGCCAATGCCATCCGTGGCGAGGTCGCCGGGCACGATGCTCCGGGCGTGCCCGGAATCGACGTCGGCCTGCGCGGCATGGCGTTCATCGAGACCGCCATCGCCAACCATCGCGGCGACGCCAAGTGGACCGAACTGGTGTGCAACCCATGAATCCGGAGACGACTGTGACCTCTCAAACCTCAACCGGCCTGCGCGGTCCGGGGATTTTTCTCGCGCAGTTCATGTCCGCCCAAGCGCCTTTCGACACCCTGGCCAACATCGCCCGGTGGGCGGCATCCCAAGGCTACAAAGCCATTCAGTTGCCGACCCTGGGCACGCAGTTCATCGACCTTGCACGGGCGGCCGAAAGCCAGAGCTACTGCGACGAATTGAAAGCCGTCTGTGCCCAGGCCGGTGTCGAGATCAGTGAATTGTCGACGCATCTGCAAGGCCAATTAGTGGCGGTGCACCCGGCGTTCGACACGCTGTTCGATGACTTCGCACCCGCTCATTTGCGCGGCCAGCCCGAGGCGCGCACCGCCTGGGCCATCGACCAGTTGAAACTGGCCGCCCGCGCCAGTCAGCGCCTGGGTTTGAAAGCCCATGCGACCTTCTCCGGCGCTTTGCTCTGGCCCTACATCTACCCTTGGCCGCAGCGGCCGAGCGGGTTGGTCGAGCAAGGTTTCGCCGAACTGGCGCGGCGCTGGCTGCCGATTCTCGATTGTTTCGAAGAGGCCGGTGTCGACCTGTGCTACGAGATCCACCCCGGCGAAGATCTGCACGACGGCGCCTCGTTCGAGCGGTTTCTGGAGGCGGTCGATCACCATCCACGGGCTGCGATTCTGTATGACCCGAGCCACCTGCTGCTGCAGCAAATGGACTACCTCGGCTTCATTGATCGCTACCACGCGCGCATCCGCATGTTCCACGTCAAGGACGCCGAGTTCCGTCCGGATGCCCGTTCCGGTGTGTACGGCGGGTATCAAGGCTGGGTGGAGCGGCCGGGGCGCTTCCGTTCCCTGGGTGATGGCCAGATCGACTTCAAATCAATCTTCAGCAAGCTGACGCAATACGACTACAGCGGCTGGGCCGTGCTGGAGTGGGAGTGCTGCCTGAAGGACTCCGCGCAAGGCGCCGCAGAAGGCGCGGCGTTCATCGAGCGGCACATGATCCGCAAGACCGGCAAGGCGTTCGATGATTTCGCCAGCGTGTCCGCCGACGCAGCGTTCAATCGACGCCTGTTGGGGCTGCCGGACGCCTGAAACCGATCCTCTCTCACAGAAAAAACAACAATAAGACGGTGACTCTCATGACGACGATGACCGCGCGATTAAGCGCAATGATGTTCCTGCAGTTCTTTATCTGGGGTGGCTGGTTCGTGACCCTCGGCACCTTTCTCGCCAGCACCCTGGGCGCCAGTGGCGGGCAGATCGGCATGGCGTTCTCGACCCAGTCCTGGGGCGCGATCATCGCGCCGTTCGTGATCGGTCTGATCGCCGACCGCTTTTTCAATGCCGAACGCATCCTCGCGGTGCTGCACCTGGTGGGCGCGGTGTTGCTCTATCAACTGTATCGGGCGCCGGACTTCAGCACGTTTTATCCCTACGTGCTGGCGTACATGATGATCTACATGCCCACCTTGGCCCTGGTCAATTCCGTGGCGTTCCGGCAGATGAGCGATCCGGCGCTGGAGTTTTCCCGTATCCGCGTGTGGGGCACCCTCGGCTGGATCGTCGCCGGTCTGGTGATCAGCTTTGTGTTTGCCTGGGACTCCCAGGCCGCGATTGCGGCGGGCGGGTTGCGCAACACCTTCCTGATGTCGGCCATTGCATCCTTGCTGCTGGGCCTCTACAGCTTCACCTTGCCACGCACCGCGCCACTCAAAGACGAGACCGGCAATGGCGGCCTCAAGCAGATGCTCGGGCTGGACGCCCTGGGGTTGCTCAAGGATCGCAGCTATCTGGTGTTCTTCATCGCTTCTATCCTGATCTGCATTCCCCTGGCGTTTTATTACCAGAATGCCAACCCGTTCCTGGCGGAAATCGGCGTGACCAACCCCACGGCGAAAATGGCCATCGGGCAGGTCTCCGAAGTGCTGTTCATGCTGCTGCTGCCGCTGTTCATCCACCGCTTCGGGATCAAGATTGCGCTGCTGGTGGGCATGCTGGCGTGGGCATTGCGCTACCTGTTGTTCGCCTACGGCAACAATGGCGACCTGGCTTTCATGCTCTTCACCGGTATCGCCTTGCACGGCATCTGCTATGACTTCTTTTTCGTGTCCGGGCAGATCTACACCGACGCCAAGGCATCGGAACGCTTCCGCAGTTCCGCCCAGGGTTTGATTACCCTGGCGACCTACGGCCTGGGCATGCTGATCGGTTTCTGGGTGGCGGGGCAGGTGACGGATCACTACGCCACGACGGCGGGCGAGCATGACTGGAAAAGCATCTGGCTGTTCCCGGCCGGGTTTGCCCTGGCGATCTTTTTCTGTTTTTCCCTGGCGTTCAAGGGGCGGCAGGCGGCGGTGGTACAGACGTCGGTCTGAGTTCATAGGGTTGTCGGATTTGGATGGTGTACATATCCGATTCTGCGGTAACGGCCACTTAGGGTTTCGCCCTTACGGCGAGTCACTTTGGAAGAGCCCCAAAGTAACCAAAGGGCTTTTGCCCCTTTCGTTCGGTGCCTCGCTAAGGCTCGGCATGCCCTCGCTCCGGTCCTGCTCCGTGGGCCCGCCGCCATCGGCCATCCATGGCCGGGGGCGGCTACCGCGGCATCCTTGCCGCGGTACCCACTGCGCAGAACCTCCTCTCGGCCTCTCGAGGTGGCAAGAAGATCAAAAGCCAAAGCCAAAGCGAGGCGGCCTTAAAGCCGACCTGATTGCAAAGCTATCCGCGATCCAAATGTGGGAGCGAGCCTGCTCGCGAAAGACGCCCATACAACGCGATCCTCCAGACAGGGCGCGTTATCGTTGACGACCTTCGCGAGCAGGCTCGCTCCCACAGTGGAATGAGCACATCTGCCAAAGCCAGGTCGGCTGTCAGGCCGCCTCGCTTTGGCTTTTGATTGCAGGCGCCCCGTTAAACCACGATGGCCGGAGTGAGGGCATGCCGAGCCTAAGCGAGGCACCGAGTGGTGGGGTAAGAGCCCTTGGTTACTTGGGGCTTTTCCAAGTGACCCGCCGTAAGGGCGGAACCTTAAGTCGCCATCACCCAAATAATGGATATACACCCAACGCCAGTGTGCCCCTTCAAGACGACCAACCATCGATCACCGACCTCAAAAACTGCTTCGCCAACTCAGGCTTGTCCACCGCCCGGGCAATGAGCATGGCGCCAGCGATCGAGGCAATGACCTGCTGCGCCTGCTGAAGTTTTTCCTCCTGGCTTTCGCCTTCAACCAAAGGCATCAATATTTCAATAAACTGCTCGATGCCTTGGGTGAATGACTGGCTGACGGTGCCGCCGGTGCGGGCCACATCGGCTGCCAGCGCGGGGATCGCGCAGCCTTCGGTCCAGTTATCCAGGTGTTTCTGGGTCAGATAACCCTTCACCAGTTCCGGAATCGATTTGGCGTTCTGCCAATTGCGGATGTTGGTCTCGAACGTCCGGGTCACGGCTTCCGATGCCAGCTGTTCCTTGCCGCCGGGAAATTGCCCGTAAAACCCGCCGTGGGTCAGCCCGACTGAGCGTGAGAGCTCGCCGATGCCGATGCCGTCGATACCTTTTTCGCGGTACAGCCGGGACGCGGCCGTGAGGATCGCTTCTTTGTTCGCTGCGGCTTTGTCTTTCGTGACTTTCATCAGCTGCTCCTGTGGCCAGGTGCGCTTGCCTTGTGCAAGTCGTCGCCGAGAGGCTTGTAATGATTATGGTCGTAATATATCGTCAGCGCAAATACCAGGTGGACACGTTATGAAACGTAATGATCTGCGCGAAATAGACCTGAATCTACTGGTGGTGTTCGAAGCCCTCATCCAGGAGCGCAACGTCACCCGGGCGGCATCAAGGCTCTCGATGGGCCAACCGGCGGTCAGCGGGGCGCTGAGGCGTTTGCGGGCTTTGTTCAACGACCCTTTGTTCAAGCGCATGGGCCGGGAAATGCGGCCCACGCCCCGCGCCATTTCGGTCGCGCAGACGCTGGGCCCGGCATTGGATTGCGTGTGCAGTGCAATCGCCAATACCAAGGCTTGAGCAGGGCGATTGGTTTTTTTTTGCCCTTATACATGACGATCATCATTAATACTGATACCCAAGTTCACTTTGTTCGATTCGTCGAGGCCTCGCGCGAGGCCGAGACTCCGTAAATCCCTTAACCGTCTGGCGGACACCCCCATGGAACAGTCACTCAAAGCTTTTCGTTATCCGTTTGCCGCATTGGCCCTCACGATGCTCACCGCGTGCGACCGCGCGCCTGTCGCCGCCAATGCACCGGGGGCGCCCCATGTCACCGTCGCCAAGGTTATCGAGCAGCCCATCACCGAGTGGGATGAGGTGACCGCGCGCTTGGAAGCGCCGGAAACCGTCGAGGTCCGTCCACGGGTGTCGGGGCAGATCGAACGGGTGGCCTTTACTGACGGCGCGCTGGTGAAGAAGGGCGACCTGCTGTTCCAGATCGATCCACGGCCGTTCGAACACGAAGTGCATCGTTTCGAAGCCCAGTTGCAACAAGCCCGGGCCACGCTGGTTCGCACCGCCAATGAAGCGCAGCGCGGCCAGCGACTGCTGGGCAGCAACGCGATTTCCGCCGAACTGGCCGATACCCGCACCACCACCGCGCAAGAGGCCAAGGCCGGCGTCGATGCCATCCAGGCGCAACTCGACCTGGCACGCCTGAACCTGAGCTTTACCCGTGTCACCGCACCGATCACCGGCCGCGTCAGCCGTGCCGAAATCACCGCCGGCAACATCGTCACCGCCGACACCACGCCGCTGACCAGCGTGGTGTCCACCGACAAGGTCTACGCCTACTTCGATGCCGACGAGCGCCTGTTCCTCAAGTACGGCCAGCTCTCCCGCCAGGGGCAGCGCAGTCAGACCACACCGGTGTACATGGGCCTGTCGAACGAGGAGGGCAACACTCACTTGGGGCAGATGAACTTCGTCGACAACCGGGTCAATCCCAAGACCGGCACCATTCGTGGCCGCGCGGTGTTCGACAACGCCAACGGCCAATACACCCCGGGCCTGTACGCTCGCCTGAAACTGGTGGGCAGCGCAGCTTATTCCGGCCTGCTGATCAAGGACGAAGCGGTCGGAACGGACTTGGGCAAGAAGTTCGTGCTGGTGATCGATCAGGACAACAAGGCCGTGTACCGCAGCGTCGATCTGGGGCCGAAGCTTGAAGGCCTGCGCATCGTGCGCAGTGGCTTGCAGAAAGAGGACCGCATCGTCATCAACGGTCTGCAACGGGTTCGCCCCGGTGCCGTGGTCACCCCACAGGACGCCCCCATGGCCGACCCGGAAACCGTCGCGACCCTGACCCGCCAGCGCCAGGCCATTGAAGCAGGCAATCAACCGGCCATTTCGGCCCCGGCTTCCGTCAAATCACCCACGTTGGTGAAGACAGATGCCGCGACTTCACCTCGCGGATAAGGGCCCACCGACATGAAATTCTCCCAGTTCTTTATCACGCGACCGATCTTCGCGGCGGTGCTGTCGTTGCTGATCCTGATTGCCGGCGCCATTTCGCTGTTCCAGTTGCCGATCAGCGAATACCCCGAAGTGGTGCCACCGACCGTGGTGGTGCACGCCAGCTATCCGGGGGCCAATCCCAAGGTGATCGGCGAAACCGTCGCCGCGCCGCTGGAACAGGCCATCACCGGCGTCGAGAACATGCTGTACATGTCGTCGCAATCCACGGCGGACGGTCGCTTGACCCTCACCGTGACCTTCGCCCTGGGCACCGATCTGGATAACGCCCAGGTCCAGGTGCAGAACCGCGTGACCCGCACCGAGCCCAAGCTGCCGGATGAGGTGACGCGCATCGGCATCACCGTCGACAAGGCCTCGCCGGAACTGACCTTGCTCGTGCATCTGGTTTCGCCGGACAAACGCTACGACATGCTCTACCTGTCCAACTACGCGATCCTCAACGTCAAGGATGAGCTGTCGCGTCTGAACGGCATCGGTGATGTGAAGATGTTCGGCATCGGCGACTACTCGCTGCGCATCTGGCTCGACCCGGACAAAACCGCCTCGCGCAATCTCACCGCCACCGACGTGGTCAACGCGGTGCGCGAACAGAACCGTCAGGTCGCCGCCGGGCAACTGGGTTCGCCCCCTGCGCCGAATGCCACCAGCTTCCAGATGTCGATCAATTCCCAAGGGCGGCTGGTCACTGAAGAAGAGTTCGAGAACGTGATCATCCGCAGTGGCCCGGACGGCGAAATCACTCGCTTGAAGGACATTGCCCGCATCGAACTGGGTTCCAACCAATACGCCTTGCGCGCCTTGCTCAACAACCAGGAAGCGGTGGCCATGCCGATCTTCCAGCGGCCGGGCTCCAATGCCATCGACGTCTCCGACCAGGTGCGGGCGAAGATGGCCGAGCTGAAGAAGAGCTTCCCGGAAGGTATGGACTACGAGATCGTCTACGACCCGACCATCTTCGTGCGCAGCTCGATTGAAGCGGTGGTGCACACGCTGTTCGAAGCACTGATCCTCGTGGTGCTGGTGGTGATCCTGTTTCTGCAAACCTGGCGCGCCTCGATCATTCCGTTGGTGGCGGTGCCGGTGTCGCTGATCGGCACCTTTGCCGTGATGCACCTGCTGGGTTTCTCGCTCAACGCGCTGTCATTGTTCGGCCTGGTACTGGCCATCGGCATCGTGGTCGACGACGCGATCGTGGTGGTGGAGAACGTCGAACGAAACATCGAATCCGGGCTGGAACCGGTCGAGGCGACCAAGAAAGCCATGGGCGAAGTGACCGGACCCATCATCGCCACGGCGCTGGTGCTGTGCGCGGTGTTCGTGCCGGCGGCCTTCATCTCCGGCCTGACAGGGCAGTTCTATAAACAGTTCGCGTTGACCATCGCGATTTCCACGGTGATCTCGGCGTTCAACTCCCTGACCTTGTCGCCGGCACTGGCGGCGGTGCTGCTCAAGGCCCATGGCGCACCGAAAGACCGTTTCTCCAGAGTGCTGGATCGCCTGCTCGGTGGCTGGCTGTTCAAACCGTTCAACCGGTTCTTCGAAAAGGCCAGCCACGGCTACATGGTGGCCGTGGCCAAAGTCATCCGTGGCAGCAGCGTGGCCTTGCTGGTCTATGCCGGCCTGATCGCCATGACCTACATGGGCTTCAGCACCACACCCACCGGCTTCGTGCCGACCCAGGACAAGAAGTACCTGGTGACCTTTGCGCAGCTGCCGGATGCCGCGAGTCTGGATCGTACCGAATCGGTGATTCGCCGCATGAGCACCATCGCCATGAACGAGCCGGGTTTCGACAGCGCCGTGGCTTTCCCCGGCCTGTCGATCAACGGTTTCACCAACAGCCCGAACGCCGGTATCGCGTTCATCGGCTTGAGTTCGTTCGATGAGCGTAAGGACCCGAGCCTGTCGGCCAAGGCGATTTCCGCCTCGCTCAACGGCAAGTTCGGTGGCATTCAGGACGCCTACATCGCCGTGTTCCCGCCACCACCGGTACAAGGCCTGGGCACCATCGGGGGTTTCCGCCTGCAGATCGAGGATCGAGGCAACCTCGGTTATGACGAGCTGTACAAAGAAACCATGAACATCATCGCCAAGAGCCGCAGCGTTCCGGAGCTGGCCAACCTGTTCACCAGTTACACGGTCAACGTGCCACAGGTCGAAGCTGCCATTGACCGCGAAAAAGCCAAGACCCACGGCGTGAAAATCAACGACATCTTCGACACCTTGCAGGTGTACCTGGGTTCGCTGTATGCCAACGACTTCAACCGCTTCGGTCGCACCTATCAGGTCAACGTTCAGGCCGAACAGCAGTTCCGCCAGGAGCCGGAGCAGATTGGCCAGTTGAAGGTGCGCAACGATCGCGGCGAGATGATTCCGCTGGCGACCTTCGTCAAGGTCACTCCGACCTCGGGTCCCGACCGGGTCTCGCACTACAACGGTTTCCTCACCGCGGAAATCAACGGCAGCGCGGCGCCCGGCTACAGCTCCGGCCAGGCCCAGGCGGCCATCGAAAAATTGCTGAGAGAGGAACTGCCCAACGGCATGACCTACGAGTGGACCGACCTGACCTACCAGCAGATTTTGTCCGGCAACACCGCACTGCTGGTGTTCCCGCTCTGCGTGCTGCTGGCCTTCCTGGTACTGGCGGCGTTGTACGAAAGCTGGAGCCTGCCGCTGGCGGTGATCCTGATCGTCCCCATGACCCTGCTGTCGGCGATTGCCGGGGTGATCATTTCCCAAGGCGACAACAACATCTTCACCCAGATCGGCTTGATCGTGCTGGTGGGCCTGGCGTGCAAGAACGCGATCCTGATCGTCGAGTTTGCCAAGGACAGGCAGGACCAGGGCCTGTCGCCGCTGGACGCCGTACTGGACGCTTGCCGCATGCGTCTGCGGCCGATCCTGATGACCTCGTTCGCCTTCATCATGGGCGTTATCCCGCTGGTGACCTCCACCGGCGCCGGTTCGGAAATTCGTCGTGCCATGGGTGTGGCGGTGTTCTCCGGCATGCTCGGCGTGACCTTCTTCGGCCTGCTGCTGACGCCGGTGTTCTTCGTCCTGATTCGCCGCTACATCGAACGCAAGAAAGCCAAAAAGCAAGCCCACGCGCTGAACCTGGAGGTGCAACCATGAATGCCCTGAAGCTTTTTCTGCCCAGCCTCCTGGTGACCGCGCTGGCCGCCTGCACGGTGGGGCCGGACTACAAGACCCCTGATACTCCGCCGGCCAACAGCGTTTATGCCAAAGCCGCCAACTACGATCAGTCGCGATTCGAAACGGTGTGGTGGCAACAGTTCGACGACCCCACGCTGAACCAATTGGTGAGCAAATCCCTGGAAGGCAACCGCGACCTGCGCGTGGCCTTTGCCCGCTGGAAAGCGGCCCGGGCGATTCGCGACGACATCAGCAACGACAACCTGCCGGTGGTCACCAGCCGCGTCAGCAGCCTGCAAGGTCGCTCGCAAGTGCCGGGCCAGACCGAGAGCCGGGTGAACACCGAGCGCTACGATCTGGGCCTGGACATGGCCTGGGAAATCGACCTGTTCGGGCGCATCCAGCGGGCGCTTGAGTCGAGCGATGCCCGGGAAGACGCGGCAGCGGCGGACCTGTATCAACTGCGGGTGACCATGATTGCCGAACTGGTCGATGCCTACGGTCAACTGCGCGGTGCGCAACTGCGGGAAAAAATCGCCCTGGCCAACCTGAAGAATCAGAACGACTCACGCAGCGTTACGGTCAGCCTGCGCGATGCTGGCGTCGGTAATGAACTCGACGTGGTACGCGCCGACGCACGCCTGGCCGCCGTCGAAGCCAGCGTGCCGCAACTGCAAGCGGAACAGGTGCGACAGAAAAACCGCATCGCGACCTTGCTCGGTGAGCGTCCGGACCAGTTGAGCGTGTCCTTGAGCCCGAAAGATTTGCCAGCCATTGCCAAGTCACTGCCCATCGGCGATCCCGCCGAACTGCTGAGCCGCCGCCCGGATGTACTGGCGGCCGAACGCCGGCTCGCCGCCGCAACAGCAGACGTCGGCGTGGCCACCGCCGACCTGTTCCCCCGGGTCAGCCTGAGCGGCTTCCTCGGCTTCACCGCCGGACGCGGTTCACAAATCGGCTCCGCCGCCGCCAGAGCCTGGAGCCTCGGCCCGAGCATCACCTGGGCCGCCTTCGATCTGGGCAGCGTGCGAGCACGCATTCGCGGCGCGGATGCCGACGCCGAAGGCGCCTTGGCCACCTATGAACAGCAAGTGCTGCTGGCGCTGGAGGAATCGGAAAACGCGTTCAGTGACTACGGCAAACGCCAGCAGCGGTTGCTGTCGTTGATCAAGCAAAGCGAGTCGAGCAGGGCGGCGGCGGATCTGGCGGGGATCCAGTACAAGGAAGGCTCCGTCGACTACCTGGTGTTGCTCGATGCCGAGCGCGAACGCTTGAACGCCGAGGATGCACAGGCGTTGGGTGAGACCGATCAGTACCGTGCCATCGTCGCCATCTATAAAGCATTGGGAGGCGGGTGGGACACGGGTGGCAACAAGGTAGCGGCGAGGAACTGACGTTCAGTGCTTTCGGTAGGAGCGAGCTCGCTCGCGAAAAACCAACAGGCGCCACTGGGCATCTGGTTTCCCGCGTCATCGTTCACGACCATCGCGAGCAGGCTCGCTCCCACAGGGGATCTTTTACGAACACAGAATTTGTGTTCGACGCAGATCAAACTGTGGGAGCGAGCCTGCTCGCGAAAAACCAACAGGCGCCACTGGGCATCTGGTTTCCCGCGTCATCGTTCACGTCCATCGCGAGCAGGCTCGCTCCCACAGGGGATCTTTTACGAACACAGAATTTGTGTTCGACGCAGATCAAACTGTGGGAGCGAGCCTGCTCGCGAAGAACCAACAGGCGCCGCAGGGCATCTGGTTTCCCGCGTTATCGTTCGCGACCATCGCGAGCAGGCTCGCTCCCACAGGGGATCTTTTACGAACACAGAATTTGTGTTCGACGCAGATCAAACTGTGGGAGCGAGCCTGCTCGCGAAAAATCAACAGACGCCGCAGGGCATCTGGTTTCCCGCGTCATCGTTCACGACCATCGCGAGCAGGCTCGCTCCCACAGGGGATCTTTTACGAACACAGAATTTGTGTTCGACGCAGATCAAACTGTGGGAGCGAGCCTGCTCGCGAAAAACCAACAGACGCCGCTGGGCATCTGGTTTCCCGCGTCATCGTTCACGACCATCGCGAGCAGGCTCGCTCCCACAGGGGATCTTTTACGAACACAGAATTTGTGTTCGACGCAGATCAAACTGTGGGAGCGAGCCTGCTCGCGAAAAATCAACAGACGCCGCAGGGCATCTGGTTTCCCGCGTCATCGTTCACGACCATCGCGAGCAGGCTCGCTCCCACAGGGGATCTTTTACGAACACAGAATTTGTGTTCGACGCAGATCAAACTGTGGGAGCGAGCCTGCTCGCGAAAAACCAACAGACGCCGCAGGGTAACTGATTTTCCGCGTTATCGTTCGCGACCATCGCGAGCAGGCTCGCTCCCACAGGGGATCTTTTACGAAAACAGAATTTGTGTTCGACGCAGATCAAACTGTGGGAGCGAGCCTGCTCGCGAAAAACCAACGGGCGCCACTGGGCATCTGGTTTCCCGCGTCATCGTTCACGACCATCGCGAGCAGGCTCGCTCCCACAGGGCGAGCAGCTTCATTGTTGACCTCCATCGCGAGCAAGCATTGCTCCTGCCGGGAAGCTGAACATCCGCGCAGATCTATTCGGCCCGGTCGCCATTGATCGAGTTTTACTTCAATGCGCTGGCTCCTGAACTGGATATCCACTAAACCCAAACAGATGTGTAGTGGGTTTCCAGAGCCATCGATCGTCAGGTGTTTCGCAGACGATCGAAAGAGAACAGATCATGAGCGATGGGTTCGTCTTCGGACCGTTCTGCTTGTATCCCGGCATTCGTATTTTGCGCAAGGATGGCGTGGACGTATCGCTGGGAAGCCGAGCGTTCGACATCCTGACGGCGTTGGTTGCAGGCAATGGCAAGGTCATGACACGGCGGGAGTTGATGGCCACCGGTTGGCCCGGACTGGTCGTTGCGGAATCCAATGTGCGTATACAGATTGCCAACGTTCGGCAGGCGCTCGGGTGCGGGCTCGACGGCGTTCGTTACATCGCCAATGTGCCGGGGCGTGGGTACTGCTTTGTTGCAGCGGTAGAACACATCGAAGGCAGTGATCAGCTGCGATCGGCAGCGTCGCAGACACTGATAGCGCAAGCGGCAGAAGCGTCCAGGGTGCTATCGCATATCCCCGCACCGTTGAGAGGCGCCGTCGGGCGCCAGGAGAGTGTTGCCGAACTCTCGCAGGTGATCCCGGACCGGCGCTTGGTCACAGTGGTCGGTGCCGGCGGGGCAGGGAAGACGACGTTGGCTGTACTAGTCGCGCATGCCCTTGATGTGTTTGGTGATGCGATCTTCTTCGTGGATCTGAGCACTGTGGATCAAAACACGGTGGATTACGCCGAGCGGGTCATGGAGGCGCTCGCCTTGGCGGTGGGGTACCGCCCCACAGGCACGGAGTTGTTTGCCGAGCTTTTGGAAGTGCTTTCGGCGAAGAGGACATTGATTGTTCTCGATAATTGCGAGCATGTCATCGCGGCGGTGGTCGATCTTTGTCGGCGGATCATGGCAGCCACCCCGACAGTGTCTTTTTTAGCCACCAGCCGGGAAGCTTTGCGGGTCAAAGACGAGTTCGTGTATCCGCTACACCCCTTGGCGACTCCCCCCGACACAGAGCGCCTTAGTGCCAGGCAGGCTATGGATTGGCCTGCCATCCGGTTGTTCATTGAGCGGGCAAAGGAAGGCGGGGCCAGAGAAAGCTTGAGCAATGATGATGCACTGCTCGTGGCCGCGCTTTGCCGGCGTCTGGATGGCAATCCCCACGCGATAGGCCTGGTGGCCAGTCGCGTCGCGGCGTACGGCATACAGGGTGTTGCCAACCTGCTCGATAATCAGTTCGCATTGCACTGGAAAGGTCAACGCGATGCCAGTCCACGTCATCAGACGGTCGAGGCCATGATCGACTGGAGCCACAATCTGCTCACCCCACGAGATCAGCGGATTCTCTACAGGTTGTCGGTTTTTTGCGGAGGATTTCCGGTAGAGGCTGCGGTGGCGGTGGCGGCGGATGAGCAAACCGATGCCTTCGAGGTGGAAGAGGCCATTCGGGATCTGGTGGATAAATCGCTGGTCGCGGTGCATCCGGTGAACGGTGAAACCTGTTTCAGGTTGCTTGAGACGACCAAGGCCTACGCGGCTACCCGATTGGCAAAACTGCGTATGAAGGACTCCATCGCTCTGCGCCATGCCCTGTATTACGCAGAGCAACTTCGGGTTTATGCCGATGGCCAATCCGCCGCCCGCAGCATCCCTTTTCGCCTGCCGGAAATCGGTAACGTACGTGCGGCGCTGGAGTGGTCCTTCGTTGCCGGGCGAGATCCGGCACTGGCAGCGCAAATGAGCAGCCTTGCAGCGCCCTTGTTCCTGGAGCTTGGCCTGCTCATGGAGTGCAAGCGTTGCTGCGAACGCGCGCTCAGGATGCTGCCCGACCACCTCTGTGCGACGACATTCGAGCTTGGTCTGCTTGAGTCATTGGCCATCACCTACTACTGCGGTGGTGAGTATGACGGTGAAGTGACGAGTACTTTGGAGCGCGGGCTGACATTGTCACGGCGCTTGGATGACAGCCACTCGATGTTTCATCTGCTCGCCGGTCTTCACCTTGTATTGATCGCAAACGGCAGGATTCAGGAGTCGCTGTCCGTCAGTGAGTCCTATGCCACTGCCGCCCGCGATCAAGGTGGGCCGGGCGAGGCCGTGATTGCCCGGTGGATGGCGGGCGCGTCCTGGCACTTCTCGGGTAACCAGATGGCAGCCGATGAAAGCTACCTCTCAGGTGCCGATATTGTGGCCAGGCACGCGCTGCGCCCACTGCGTTACTTCGAGAGCAAGGAGCTAACCATTGCCAGCCTCGGCACGGCACGGGTCAAGTGGATACGCGGCATGCCGACACAGGCGTTGCAGCTGGCGATCAGCGCCATCAACGAGAGCAGGCGCCATCCGGATTCGTTCTGCCTGTGTGCGACGCTGTGTTTTCCGATCCTGCTCAGTAATGGAGAGTCGGACCAGGCCGAGTGCCTCATCCACGAACTGGAGAACGTCGCCCAGGACTACAAAGTAGCGGTGCGCCATCAGGTGATTCATTTCCTCAAAGGCTTGATGTTGCTGCAGCAAGGTGGTTTTCCGGCGGCGGTTGAACACCTCCGGCAATGCGTGGCCACGCTGCCACCCCGCACACTGACATTTTTAAGGACCGATGCACTCCAGGCACTGGCCGAGGCGCAACGAGCGTGTGGAGACAAGGCCGGCGCATTGGCTGCGATCAACGAAGCGATCGATCTTGCGCGGCGGACCGGGGGGTTGTTCAGCCTCGCGGATTTGCTGAAAACCAAGGCCGAAGTACTCATGGGGCTGGAACAGGTCGAATACGCAGAGGTCGAGGACTTGCTTGCTCAGCACTGGACTGTGCTCGGGAGCAGGGTGCGCTGAGCTGGGAGTTGAGGCTGTTGGCTGTCATCACCTCGCGTCGATGACGCCTTGATTCATCCCTGACGTCATCGACCTGTGCCAAACATTCAAAGCAGGTGTGCTTTTCCAGCTATATCCATCAATTCCCGTCGGGTTTCTAATCTTTAGACGGTGGCCTCGAACACTTCCGGTGTTCTGCAGACGCCTGCATACCCGACGTTGTCAGTGCGATGCACCCAACTGCCGGGGAACAATAAAAATAAAACTCAGCGGGAGATAATCCAATGGGCCTCGCTCAAGAAAAGGCAGGTGCTATTCCGTCGTTCACCCGGGTTTCCAAAGGTGCGGGAACCGCCTCATGGGGAGCCATGGCGTTGCTCTGGCTGGTCTACGCCATGGACGCCAACTCACGTCAGATGTTCTTCATGGTGTTGCCCTCGATCACCAGCGAATTCAAAACCAGTGCAGAAATGACCGGTTTTCTCGCAGCGTTCATCACCATCGCCACCTCGTTGATCGCTGTGCCTTGCATGATTTGGGCTGACAAGGGCGGGCAAGGCTGGATGAGGAAGTATCGTCACCTGCCCATCGTGATTGCCTACACATTGTTTACCTTTTTGACAGGGCTGAATTTCCTCACCGCCTCATTGGGCATGCTCGTGGCGTTGCAGGTGATTTCCCACGCCTTTGGCGGGGCCGGCGAGGCGATCGAAGTCACGTCTTTGTCCGAGTGGTGGTCTCGTGAAAGGCGCGGTTTTGCGTTGGGGTTGCATCACACGGGCTATCCATGGGGCACGTTGATCGGTGGTCTGGCGATCAGTGCCTTGTTGAACGCTTACGGTCCTGAGAACTGGCGCCTGGCCTTTCTGCTGTTCCCGGTCCCCATGATCATTATCTTTTCGATCTACTGGTGGTTTTGCACCAAAAAGCGCTACGAGTCGTTTGTCGATCACGTGCGTGACGTTGGGGAAACCGTCCCGGCGTTGAGCGCTGCCCAAGGGGCGGTGGTGGCACCTGAGGGCGCTTTTCGCTCCGCGATGCGCAATCCGAACATCAGCGCTATCGCGCTGGTCTCGATGCTGGCCATTGTGGGTTATTTCGGTATCAGCTTCTGGTTGCCTCAGTACCTGGCATTCGTGGCTCATTACAACTTCGCCGAGGCCGCGGCGTATTCCGTTTTGTTCACCATCACCGGGGGTATCGGGCAAATCGTCTGGGGTTGGATCTCTGACCGCATGGGCCGCAAGCTTTGCCTGATGATCGTATTCGCCTGGCTGGCGGTAGGCATGTACCTGTTTCAGTTCACATCCTTGAGCCTGACCTGGCTCATCGGCATTCAACTGTTTGCCGGGTTCGCAATGAATGCGCCCTATACGCTGCTGTATGCGATCGCCTTCGATTCAGCCAAGCCCGGCACGTCGGGAATCGCCGGCTCGATCGTCAACGTCGGTATCTATGCCGGTGGCTTCGGTCCTTTCGTGATCGGCCTGTTCATCGGTGCCGGCGGCGGTTTTGATCAGGTGGCGGGCTACAACTACGCGCTGTATTTCATCTCCGGATTGATGGTGGTAGCTGCGTTTGTAACAGCCTTTTTTACACGCGAGACCACGGGATGGTTCCTCAAACACGATAGGGCGTTGGTTTCAAAAGCGTCCTGCAACATGGCGGGTTGAGTCGTCGTACCGACTGCAGATGCCACACCTGCAACCTATAAAAAATTCCCTTGCGGGGATGTTCAATGTCAGGAGAACCAACATGCTACAAGTTGCCAATTCTTACGGTAAGCACATTCAGGTCAATGGCACGACGCTATGGGTTGAAGACACGGGCGAAGCTGACCTGCCCGTCGTGCTTTGCCTTCATTCCTGCTTTCTCGATGGGTCCATGTTTGACGGCCTGGTCCAGGCCGCCGAGGGCAAGTTCCGGGTCATACGGCCCGATTTCAGAGGCCAGGGGGGAAGCGCCCTGGACGATGTCGACATCATCACCATGGATCAGTGCGCGGACGACATGGAAGCCCTGATCGAAAAGATGGAGCTCAGCTCGATCAATGTCATGGCTCAATCCATGGGTGGAGATGTGGCGTTCAGGCTCATTGCCAGACGCCAGGCGCTTTTCCGCTCATTGGTGGTGGCAGGCTCTTCGGCCTGCGGCGAGCCGCCCGAGCAAGGCGCGCGATTTGCGCAATGGGTGGTCGACGCGGGGGAGCAGGGTTTCGTCGGTGAAATCCTCGACATGACAATGGAAGTGATGTTTGGCAAGACCACTCGCCACAACCCTGAAAAACAAGAACTGGTGGCCTACTGGCGCGATCGAATCCAGGCGTTGCCAAAAACGCTGCGCCCGGCGATGAAAGGGGTCATGCATCGTGAAAGCTCAGTGGCGCTGTTGGCATCGATCACCATTCCGGTGCTGATCATCAATGGCGAAGAGGACATGCCGCGACCGCCTGCGTGGTCCGATGAGATGAAGCGAGAATTGCCGAATTCGAAACTGATCCGACTCAGCAAGATAGGGCACAGTCCGACCCTGGAGGCGCCCGAGCAGGTGCTTCCGGCGATTATCGACTTCTTTTCAGATCCCCGCGTGTAGGCGCCTGCTCGCGATGGGCGCCAACGAAGACGCGTAGTGCCTGATACCCCGCGTTGCCCGGACGTCCTTCGCGAGCAGGCTCGCTCCCACAGGGGATCTGTGTGGCTCATGGCATTTGTGTCTCACCACCGTCCATTGTGGGAGCGAGCCTCAACTCAGGCGCCCGCACTTTGCGGGCGTTTTTATTTGTCATCTCGCCTGACGGCGCTTCGTTTCCTGTGACCGGGCGTCACATCTGGTGTGCACAGGCAGCTGTATTCACCGTGGGATCACTCCCATAACCTTTCATTCAAGCGAAGCATGGGCGTGATTGTTGCGCTGTTGATTCTGGAAAAAAACCGAGAGGCCAAGAAATGAATAGTCCCGTAAAACCTGATGAACTGGCGATTGCCTACCAGTTGCCGCAAGTCCCATTCATGACCCCGGACATGGTTCACCCCGGCGTAATGACCCAATGGCTGGAAGATGACGAATTATGGGTTCCGGTAACCAAAACGGTTTCGTTCAAGCCGCTTCTACTCAATACCAGTGGCGGGTACTACATTAACCTTCTGCGTGTGCGCCAGGCCGGTGTTCTTTCTCGTCACCGCCACACCGGTGGTGTTCATGCGATCGTGCTCAAGGGCCGTTGGTATTACCTGGAGCATGACTGGATCGCTGAAGAAGGCTCTTTTGCGTACGAGCCTCCAGGTGAGACACACACGCTGTTCGTACCTGAAGACGTTGAGGAAATGATTACCTGGTTTCACGTTCAAGGTGGCTACACCTACGTCGACCCTCAAGGCGTTGCGGTAGGTTACGAAGACGTTTTTACCAAGCTTGAAAGTGCCCGTGCTCATTACAAGTCCCTGGGGTTGCCGGACGATTACATTGAGCAGTTCATCCGCTGACCACTCGACGCCAGGATAGGGAATGGACAACTACTCACAGCTTCTCGCGTTCATATGGTCGACCGAGTGTGGCAGTTTCTCGGCGGCTGCCCGGGTCCACAACATCACCCCGTCGGCCGTGAGCAAGTTGATCAGCCGATTGGAGGATCGGCTGCAGGTCAGGCTTTTCCAGAGGGGCTCGCGCGTTCTGACGCTGACCGAGGAGGGGGCCGCTTACCTGCGCAGTGCCAAGGCCGTTGTCGAAGCGATGAACGAGGCTGATTCTTTGGCTGAAGGTCTGCCCTCAAGAGTCAGCGGTACCCTTCGCATCCATACCATGACCACCTTTGCCAAGCACCAGATTGTCCCTTGGCTGGCGGAGTTCCTGGATTTGTACCCGTCGATGGATGTGGAAATTCAGTTAGGGGCGCAGTTTGTGGACCACTTTGAACAGGGGCTCGATATAGCAATCCACAGTGGCGTGCTGCCGAGTTCTTCACGCATCGCCAAGCGAATCGGCGAGTGTGAGTGGTTGATTTGCGCCTCGCCCGCTTACCTGGCTGAGCATGGTACGCCCGCGGTTCCGGCTGACCTTTTGAACCACCGCTGTTTCAACTTCAGTTTCGTGAGCCCCTGGAGCAAATGGGTATTCGTCCAGGACGGCGAAGGGGTTTCGGTGCCGGTAACGCCCAGTGCATCGTTCACTCAAGGCGATCTGCTACGGGATATGGCGCTATCGGGGGCGGGGGTGGTCAAGCTGGCCGACTTCCATATCGGACCGGACGTCAGAGCAGGAACATTGGTACCCCTGTTGGAGGACTTCAAGTCGGGGATCGTTGAGCCGGTCTATTTGTTGTACTCGGACAGAAGACATCTCAGCCCACGCATTCGGGTGTTCATTGAGTTCTTCCAGGACAAGTGGCAGCAGAACCCCTGGAAGGTCACGTGAAGCACCGCCATCTTTACCGCGATTGACCACGTTTAACCGTCTGCAGGACCCCGCCGGCGCTACTGTGCCGGTGCTGATGTGCATCGAACCTTTCCTGCACATCGAGCCCCCGGGATTTCCCACAACGCGAGATAAACAGAAGGTTTCACGTCATGAGATTGAAAAACAAAGTGGTGTTGGTCACTGGAGCGGCGAGCGGTATCGGTTACGCCGTCACGCAACTGTTCGCCAAGGAAGGGGCGACGGTGTTTGCCAGTGATATTGCCGATCCTGAAACCGCCTATAGCGAGGGTGTCGAGGCCCTGAAGCTCGACGTCACGAGCGAAGAGGACTGGTCGTCAGCAGTCGCTGCGATCATCGACAAGCAGGGTCGTCTGGATGTGCTGATCAACAATGCCGGGATCATTGCCTACGAATCCCTGGATGAGCTGGAAATGAAAGAATGGCTGCAGATGATCGCGGTTGACCAGACGGGCGTCTTCCTCGGAATGCGCGAGGCAGTTCGGGTGATGCGCCAGCAGGGAGCGGGGTCAATCGTCAATATCTCGTCGATCTGGGGCAGCGCGGCCGTTGCCGGTGCCCACGCCTACCACGCCGTCAAAGGTGCGGTACGAAACATGTCGAAAAACGCTGCGATGACTTATGCCACCCAAGGGATCCGGGTCAACTCGGTGCATCCCGGTTTTATCGACACGCCGCTTACCCAGGCGCAAGCAGCGGATCTTAACGACCAGGTCATCGATTCGACGCCGATGAAACGAGCGGGTAAACCGATCGAGATCGCCTACGGCTGCCTGTATCTGGCCAGCGACGAGTCGAGCTACGTCACAGGCGCGGAATTGGTTATCGACGGCGGCTACCTTGCCCAATAGCAGGGATTGATTGGACGGCCGCGACCTGATCGCCGTGGCGTGCAGGTGTCGCTCGATCAGTTCAAGGCCCGTCACTCCACCTTCGTGCGATCCGCTCCGGGGGCTAAGCAGTCCTTCGCAGCCGGATCGACAACCGTGAAAACGAACTTCGGGAATACCTATGATTTTCAGTCCAAACGTTCAGGAACGCATCGATGCCTGGAATACGGCGTCATTGGCCTTCGGCCCCTTGTTGCGCGGCGAGGACGGGTGTTGGGAGACCGCCCGGCGTAACTATGTGCAGGTGCTCGCGGCTCATCCCACGCCTGAAGGCGTGACGGTCGAACAGATTGACATGGGCGGCGTTGCCGCGACGGTCGTCTCGCCGCAGGAAGTCGAGAACGGCAGAGTGCTGCTTTACATTCACGGCGGTGGGTATGTCGCGGGCAGCCCTGCGGGTTATCACGGCCTGGCAGGGCATTACGCCAGGCTGTTGAGGGCCAAGGTTTACATGCCTGACTATCGTCTGGCGCCCGAACACCCGTTTCCCGCTGCGATTGAAGACACGTTGGCCTCCTACCGCTGGCTGCTGGAGCAGGGCATATCGCCGAGAAACATCGCATTTTCAGGTGACTCTGCGGGCGGGGCCATGGTGGTCACGGTGATGGTGGCGGCGCGCAACGCGGGGCTGCCGCTTCCGGTCGCCGGGGTGGCTCTTTCGCCTTGGGCTAATCTTGAGCATACCGGCTCGTCGATGCAGACCCGTGACGGCGTCGATCCCACGGTGAATCTGACGGGCCTCAACTTGATGGCCAGAGCATTTTTGCAGGATGCGTTGAAGAACGACCCGGCTGCCTCCCCGGTCTTCGCGGATGTGCGTGGGTTGCCGCCGATACTGGTGCAGATCGGCGAGCGTGAAGTCATGTTGAGCGATGCGATGCGATTGGCTACGCACCTGGCTGAGAATCGCGTGCGCGTGACACTGGAGGTGTGGCCCGACATGTTCCACGTCTGGCATCTGTTCGCGACGATTCTTCCAGAGGGAATGAAGGCCCTCAAAGGTGCGGTGGCCTTCATCGATGAAGCCTGCAAGGCATGAGGGTCAACAGCCGTCGGTTAACAACGTTTAACCGGGTTTGACCCCGCTGTTTTTATTGCCCCTGTAACTTGGTGGATGCCGCTTCCTGCACCTGTTGGCGAGTGGCGTTTGGGCTTTATGCCTGGCGTATGCCGTCGGTGCAGCACAGCCCGTTACCCGAACATTTGGAGTCAAAACGTATGTCTGATAACCAACGATCCGATTTTTTCTCATCTCTGTCGATCGGTGCAATCGAGGTCGCCAATCGGGTCGCCATGGCCCCGCTGACGCGCTCTCGGGCGACGATGGATGGCGTGCACACGCCGCTGGCCGTTGAGTATTACCGCCAGCGTGCGAGCGCAGGTCTCATCATCTCGGAAGCCACCAATATCTCACGGCAGGGCCGCGGCTATGCCTTTACGCCGAGTATCTACACACCGGAGCACGTGGCAGCCTGGCGTAAAGTCACCGATGCGGTGCATGAGGCGGGAGGCAAGATCGTATGCCAGCTTTGGCATGTCGGCCGAATGTCCCATGTGAGTTTGCAAGAAAACGGTGCCGCTCCCGTGGCACCTTCAGCCATTCAGGCCGGGGAGGTGGTGTTCCTCGAGTCGCAGACCCTGGGCGCACCGTCGATGCCCCGTGCCCTGCGGACCGAGGAAATCCCGTTGATTCTGGAGGACTACAAGCACGCCGCGCGCTGTGCCCTGGAAGCCGGTTTTGATGGCGTCGAGGTGCACTCGGCCAACTGTTATCTGCTGGAGCAGTTCATTCGCGACAGCACTAACTTGCGCACCGACCAGTACGGCGGTTCGGTGGAAAACCGCATTCGGTTCCCCTTGGAAGTTGTGCAGGCGGTATCGCAGGTCTGGGGGGCGGATCGTGTTGGCGTGCGCCTCTCGCCCATCACACGTGCAGTAGGCGATACGCCGCTGGACAGTGATCCGCAGGCGACTTATGGCTATTTTGCCGAACAGCTCGGGCGACTGGGTCTGGCCTATCTTCACTGTGTCGAAGGCCAGACCCAGGGCGAAAACGAGGCCAACGGTTTTGACTTCAAAGCGTTGCATGCAACGTACGGTGGTCGTTACATCGCCAATAACAGTTATGACCGCCAAATGGCGCTTGACGCTGTCGCCTCGGGCCATGCCGACATGGTGGCTTTCGGGCGCCATTTCATCAGCAATCCAGACCTGGTGGAACGGCTCAAGCTTGATGCGCCGCTCGCAGAGTCGGATCGGGGCACCTATTACGGTGGCGGCGCGGCAGGCTACACCGACTACCCGACCCTCGGCTGATTAAGGCTGTACCTGTGGGAGCGGGCTTGCTTTGTGGCGAGGGAGCTTGTCGGATCGCCGCACCGTCCCGCTGGACTGCGCAGCAGGCCCATTTTTAGGGCCGCTGCGAGACCCACATTGCCAAACATAGCTTCACGCATCAGGATTGAACCGTGACGCGCAAAGGAAGAAAGCCGCATGCCCACACAATCTACGAATCAAGCCAGCATCGAACAGTTGCACCGTGATGTAGCTGCTCTGGCCGAAGAAATGCGCAGCCCCGTCCCGACTGCGGCCCGTGCTTTTCTATTGCCTTTCAGCCTCGGCGCTGCGTTCGCTTTGACGACCTTTATCGTCGTCGCTTTTGTAGCCAAACCTAACGCTTGCTAAAGGCCAACCGAGCCGCGAACAGAACAAATACCAGGCCTGTCGTGCGATCCATCCACTTGATCACCTTCCCGCGCCGCAGAACGCCGGCAAGTGGTTGAGTGGCGCCAATCAACGTCGAAGACCACATCAGGCCGAGCACTACGTGAATACTGACCAGGCCAAATGTCCAGGCAATCAGGTTGTGTCCCTGGGGGATGAACTGCGGTAGAAACGAAACATAGAAAATCCCGATCTTGGGATTGAGGACGTTCCCCATCATGCCCTTCAAGAACCAGTTTGCCTTTGGCGTTCCATCTGTCTCAAGGGGCGACAATGAGCGGCGTGGACGCAGCAGCATGTTCAATCCGAGCCATGCCAGGTAAGCGGCGCCGCAGTACTTCAACAGGCTGTACGCCAACTCCGATACCGCAATCAAGGCACCCAGGCCAAACGCGACCGCCGCCCCCCACAGCAGGCAGCCGGCATTGATACCCAGTGCGGCGCGGAACGCCTGTTGCTTGCCTTCTACCGTCGCAGTTCTCAATACCAAAGCGGTATCAAGCCCGGGTGTGAGCGTCAGCAGAGTGGCGGCGAGGGTAAAGGCGAGGAGGTTGTCAGCAATGGACATCGGCGTATGACTTTCAGGTGATGACGCGCGAACGTTAGCACATGGCCAGGTCGCCGTTTCACTGAGGGCTGTAATTGAAAGAATTATCCCTGCTTCGTCGAGAACATCGCTGGCATTTGAAGATGCAGGTAGATGGCCAAAAACCTCAGACCAAAGGTGAAAATCAAAGCGATCCAACCGGCGACCCAGATCGACGGGAACAGGTCACGTAGCGCGACGTAGAGGGTGCATCCCAACAAGATCGGCGTGGCGTAGATCTCACGCGACATCAACAGCGAAACTCTTCCCGCCAGGACATCGCGTGCTATACCGCCTCCAATGCTGGTGAGCACTCCCATCATCACTGCCAAAGGCGCGGATTGGTGCAATGCCAGTACTTTCTCCGTAGCCGCCAGCCCAAACAGCGCAGCGGCCAGACCATCGAGATAGAGCAGCAGGCGGTAACGTTTTTGCAAGCGTTGGGTCAGGAAAAACGCCAGCAGTGCGGCAACCAACGCAGCCCAGATGTAATTGAAGTCAGCGATCCAGAAGATCGGTAGATCCAACAACAGATCTCGCAAGGTGCCGCCACCGATAGCGGTGATGATGCCAAGCACCACAGCCCCAAACAAATCAACATCGGCCTTTTGGATAGCCAGTACACCGGTTATCGAGAACACGGCTATGCCTAGCATTTCCTGAAAATAAATCATGCTGTCTTCCTGCCTCGGGTGACCTGTCGCCCTACTCTGTTGTGACAGTAGCCCAAGATGGAGAAATCGCTTTTCGGGAATCAGGTGACCGCTGCACGATTCAACCCGATGGCTTTTACTTCCATTTGCACTTCGGGACTACGCTGAATCGATGCAGGTCGCCCATCAATTCCGACCCGCCATGCACTGCATCCATCCCTGGAGCGCCCAATGCTGCCTATCACCACGCGCCTGGTGGCGCTGTCTGTTCTTTGCCTGACGCTTGAAGTGCCGGCCCAGGCCAGCGGCTGTCCGGCTGGCGAGAAAGAGGTGTGCCTGGATAGCTGCATTTGCCTGCCAGACCTGGGACCGCTGCTGGGCACCGTGCCGGATGGCATTTACCAGATCGCGGCGCCTGCCCTGGCGTTGTGGCTGACCCAGGCTCGTGCCGAAGCCGCCCCCGTCGGCCTGCAACCCATTCCACCGCATGTCCGGGAACAACTGCTGCATTGGTACGCCCCCAGCGTCCTCGATGCCGCGCACTATAAAGTCAGCGATAACGGCCAATTCAGCGCCGCCACCGCCATGCTGCAAAACCCCGATGTCGGTGCCGTGACGCTGATCGACATTATCCTGTTCCGGGATGCTCAAAGCGCAGAACAGGACATCGCGCTCTGGGCTCACGAACTCAAGCATGTGCAGCAGTTTCAGGAGTGGGGAGTAGAAGGATTTGCCCAGCGCTATACACAGGATTTCGATGCCGTGGAGGCGCCGGCCTATGCCATACAGGCTGAGGTCAGACGGGCGCTGCGGGACAGGATTTATTGAAAGGATCAGCTCTCAGAGGGAACGGTCGAGTCGGGACCGGCTTCAGCCGCCAATTTCAATCGGTCGGCTTTGCTGATGTATTTAGGCTTCTTCGGTGCCAGTTTGGCACTGGCCTTTTTGGCGTTCGCTTTTAGTAACTGCTTGATTTTCTTTTGACGATTCATGATTTCCTGCCCGGCTAGTACATGCTTGAATGTTTCGGATTGCATCATAAACCAGATCCCCTTCCGCTTCTTTGGGCTTTCACGCGCTGGATAACACCGGTTATTCGCCTCACCGAACGCTCATACCTTTTGCTGGGAGTGATCACCCTAAAGCGCAAGCTCGCTATACCCCCGTATGGTATCGGCCGTTGTGCATCGCGATGCAGACTGGTTCCCAACGCGATTCGTCGCTCTCGCGCAGAGGGAGCGGCTTCGCATCAGGTTTTTGACCCAGGCAATCGGAGAGCGACCATGACCCTGCAAAACATGAGCTTGCGCAACACCTCACACCCCGAAGGGGCGGGTTTCGAGGAGCTGGTGCCTTCGCGCTATGCGCTGCGTGTCGGCGAAATTGACGTGCTGGTGGTCAGCGACGGGGTGCTGCCGCTGCCGACCGCGACCATGTCCACCAATGCCGACCCCGCCGCCCGCGCGGCCTGGTTCAAGGACATGTTCCTGGGGCCGGACGCATTCGATTGGGCACTGAACGTGCTGGTGGTGCGCAGCGGCGACCAGACCATCCTCGTCGACGCCGGACTGGGAGGGCAGTTCCCCGGCTTTCCACGGGCCGGGCAGTTTCCCAAGCGGCTGGCGGGTGCCGGTATCGATCTCGAGTCGGTGACCGACGTGGTGATCACCCATATGCACATGGACCACATTGGCGGGTTGCTCGTCGATGAAGTGAAGAACCGGCTTCGACCGGATGTGCGGATCCACGTGTCGGCCACCGAAGTCGCGTTCTGGGAGTCGCCCGATTTCGCGCTCACCGACATGCCGTCGCCAGTACCGGACGTCCTGCGCGCGACCGCCAATCAGTTCATGACCGACTATCGCAGCCAGGTGCGCACATTCGATGATGAATACGAGGTGGCGCCGGGTGTGGTCGTCAAGCTCACCGGCGGCCATACCCCGGGGCACAGCGTGGTCTATGTGACCTCCGGCGGCGAACGACTGACGTTCGCCGGCGATGCGCTGTTCCCGGTTGCTTTCGAACACCCCGACTGGCACAACGGCTTTGAACATGACCCTGAGGAATCGGTTCGCGTTCGGGTCCGCCTTATGCAAGAAGCGGCGGCGAGCGGTGAGCTGTTTGTCGCCACGCACCTGCCGTTTCCTTCGGTCGGCCGGGTGAAGGTCGATGGTGAGGCCTTTCGCTGGGTCGCGGCCTTCTGGGACTACTGACCGCTTGATGGTTTTGCGTCTCTGTCCTGACCCGCCCGCTTATGTGGGAAGAAGAGGCTGGACAGAGCGCACCTGCGCGCAACACTCAAAGCCAATGTCGACTGACCGCCCCGTGCACACCCTGAACCGGATCCCGCTCGGGAAACGGCAGTTCGAGAATACTCGCCAGTTGTTCCTGCGTCGGCGCATCGCGACAGATGTCAGCGTGCTGGCCCGGCGGGTAAGCACCCACCACCAGAAAGTCATCGCTGGATTCGGTATTGCAGTGAGCGGTGCCCGCAGGTAACAGCAAGACATCGCCGGCGCTGACTTCCAGCACCCGACCCTGCGGGCCCCCCAGCATCAGGCGCGCGAAGCCGCTGGCGATGCCCAGCACTTCATGGCCCTGGGTGTGATAGTGGTGGTAGTCGTGAACGCCATACCGCCATTGCGGTGGCCAGCCATTGGCGCTGAAGATATTTTCGAACAAAGCCGCCGGATCACTTTGTTGAACGGCAATGGCCTTGATGTAAATGAGCACCGGTAAGCGAGGGTTGTTGGGCACCCAGTCATTGCGCTCGAGCAACAAGGTTTGTACGGGAGCATCCACAGCCTGCGACCTAACCATCAGAAGTCCTCCCCCTATTGGGCATAGCCTTGACATCAGCTTTTTGAAAGCGCCACTAACGAGTGGGACATTCGATATTCCTCGGTTGTTCATGAGAATGTCGGGAAGTTTTTGGGTGGCCAATAGTGGCTAAATGCTCTGCGAGCACGGGAGGCCCTGTGGCTCTGGTCGCATAAATTTGAAATGCCCGGCGATGCTCGACAGAATCACGCCCCTATCCGACCAAAGGTGCCGGACGTTCGTGGTGAAAAGGGGCAACAGTTGAACCAACAGACATTGTCCATGCGCCTGGAGCGTGTGGCGGCACATGTGCCATCAGGGTCGCGCCTGGCCGATATCGGCTCGGATCACGGCTACCTGCCGGTGGCGTTGATGCGTCGTGGCGTCATTGAGGCGGCGGTGGCCGGCGAGGTGGCATTAACTCCGTTTCACGCGGCTGAACGCACTGTGTGCGAGAACGGTCTGGACCAGCGGATCACCGTGCGCCTGGCCAATGGCCTGGCGGCCATCGAGCCGGGAGACGGGATCACGGCGATCAGTATCTGCGGCATGGGCGGCGAGACGATCCGCGACATCCTCGACAGCGGCAAGGCACGCCTGAGCGGCCACGAGCGCCTGATTCTGCAGCCCAACGGCGGCGAGCAGCCACTGCGCCAATGGCTGATGGAAAATGACTACCGTATCCTCTGCGAGGACGTGCTGCGCGAAGACCGCTTCGACTACGAAATCATCGTCGCCGAGCGCGACGGGCCGGTGATCTACACCGACGAGGAACTGTACTTCGGCCCGTTGCAGATGCAGGCCCGCAGCCCGGCGTTCCTGCTCAAATGGCAGCGCAGGTTGCGTCAGAAACAGAAGACCCTGACCAGCTTCGCCAAGGCACGGCAGGCCGTTCCCGAAGAGAAGGTACAGGACGTTGCCCGCCAGGCCCGGTGGATTACCGAGCTGCTGGCGTGAACCCGGTCCGTTCTGCCATTCACAACTTGTAGCCGATCTGCCGCAGCAGGTTCTTGCGCCAGAGGATGTCTTCGTCGCCTTCAATGTCTTTGGCACAGAAGCCATCCACGACGCCCAGGATGGCTCGCCCTTGCTCCGTCTCCGCCAGAATCACTTCAGTGGGATTGGCGGTGGCACAAAAAATACGGCATACCTCTGGAACCGCTTTGATGGTGTTCAGCACGTTCAGCGGGTAAAAGCCGTCGCCCAGGAAAATGATGAAACTATGGCCGGCGGCGATGGCTTGCGCATTCTTCTGTGCCAGTTCGATCATTGAGGTGTCGGTGCCGGACCATCGCACCAGGCATTTACCGGAAGCTTCACAGAACGCCACGCCGAACTGGATACCTGGCACCGCATTGACCAGCGCTTCATGGATGTCCTCGACGGACTTGATGAAATGCGTCTGACCCAAAATGAAGTTCGTCACTTGCGGCTTATCGATTTTCAACGTGATGAGTTGCATTTCAAACACCTCCGTTCACGATGTGGCTGCCAGCGTCTGGCAACAGATCAAGCATAGCCAGTCATGCCCCGCACAACAGAGCAGCAACCACCCGGCACGCCCAGGTTATTCCCCTGCGCTCTATCAACTGTGAGAAAACAGACTAGCGAAAGGCGTTGATTATCGTCGGCCAGCCACTAGCCTCGATCGCAAGCAATGGACGAATAAGTTGCGGGAAATCCGGCTCTGAATAATCGGCGCACTACGCCATGATGACAGGAGAGCGTTCATGAGCGAGCGAAGCAATGCTGCGTTGCTGAAATTTGATCCTGCGTCCGGGCCGTTGCGCGATGGCCTTTCGGTCGCTCAGCAGATTGGCGACACACTGTGGGTGGCCAACGACGAAACCACAAACCTGGAACGTCTGAAAATCCAGGACGCTGCACCCGGCGAAGGGGTGACGTGCAATGAGCACCAATCATTCCCGCTCATGGATTACCTCGACCTGCCCATACCGAAGCAAGACGCTGAAATCGATATCGAGGGATTGGCGTATGACCATGCCAGTGGTTACCTCTGGGTGGTGGGTTCCCATAGCCTGAAACGAAAGAAGGCTGAGGCCGACAGGCCGGCGCAGAAGAATATCCAGCGGCTATCGACGGTAGAGGCGGACGGCAACCGCTTTTTACTGGCCCGCATCCCGGTGGTACAGCAGAACGATGGTTGTACGCTCGCCGGGAAGGTGGACGCCGACGGGCGTTCGGCGGCGCAGCTACATGGCGATAAGGTCGGTAACGACCTGACCGCGGAAATTGCTGAAGATGATCAGCTACGCCATTTCCTGAGTATTCCGGGTAAAGACAACGGTTTCGATATCGAAGGATTGGTGGTGATCGGCTCGCGCCTTTTGCTGGGGCTGCGAGGGCCGGTCCTTCGCGGCTGGGCTGTGCTATTGGAGATCGAGCCCGAACTGGATGATGGCTCGACTGACACGCTAGTCCTCAAGAAGATTGGCCCAGGTGGGCGCCGCTACCGTAAGCACTTCTTTGCGCTAAACGGCCTGGGGGTGCGTGACCTATGCATGAGCGGCGACGATCTGTTGATCATGGCGGGTCCCACCATGGAGCTGGACGGTCCGGTGACGGTCTTTCGCTGGCACGGTGGTTTCGTGCCCGATGAGGAAAGCGTGGTCTTTGCCGATCAATTGGAAACAGTGCTGGAGGTGCCTTTTGGACAAGGCAACGATCATGCCGAGGGCATGTGTCTGTTCGAGTCGGGGAAACAGCGTGGGGAGGTTCTCCTGATCCTCTACGACGCCGCGGCGCAGAGTCGTAAACATGGCGATACGGACGTGGAAGGGGATCTGTTCATCCTGAAATAGCCCCCTGCCTCGACGACATAGGGTACTGCATTTCAAGCTGCGCAACGTTCGCAATCAGCTCGCCAGGATTAAAAAGCAGGGCATATGTATCGCTGTGTATCCCAACCCCGTGTTCGGAGACTGGCTTACAAATGCCCCTCGATCCGGATACATCCGGGATACACGTGTGCAGTCAAATAGCCCTGCCTCAGCGAGAAAGCAAACGCCCTCGCACCACGGCTTATTGCCCTTGTGGCATGACCCTTAGCGGCCTGGCCGCACACTGTATCCGGAGTAACAACCATGTCTCGTATGTCGAATAAATCCCGCATTGGCCTGATCGCAGTTGCACTGGCCGGCAGCATGAACCTCGCTTCGACCGCCTTCGCCGCTGACGCACTGCCACAAGGCTACCAACTCGCCGCTGCGGAAAAGACCAGCGAAGGCAAGTGTGGCGAAGGCAAGTGCGGCGCCGATGAAGCCAAGGCGACCAAGGCCGGTGAAGGCAAGTGTGGCGAAGGCAAATGCGGGGCCGATGAAGCCGGCGCCAAAGTGACCAAGGCCGGTGAAGGCAAGTGCGGTGAAGGCAAATGCGGCGATGCTTCCTTCGCCCGTACCGATACCGACCACGACGGCCGCGTTTCCCTGAAAGAACTGCTGACCGTGGCGCCGAAGGGCGGTGAAGAGTTCAAGGCGATGGACACCAACAAAGACGGTTTCCTCTCCGAAGGCGAGGTCTACAAATTCCGCACCAACCAGTTCACCTCCAACGGCAAGAAAGTACCGACCGAACTGTTCACCAACATGGCCAAAGCCAAGAACTGATTGTCTTGCGTCAATCCAACCTCCCCAGGTTTGTAACCGGGGAGGTTTTTTTATGCCTGAAAAAACGGTCAGTCGAAAGCACTGCGATAGGCAAAAAGCCCAGGCAACCCACCCGTCATCACAAACAACACATGGCTGCCCGCCGGGTAGTCGCCCCGGCGCACGGCGGCCAGTAGACCGGCGAACGCCTTGCCGCCGTAGACTGGGTCGGTAAGCAGACCCTCATGGGAAGCCAGCAGGCGCACCGCTTCAAGCATCGCTTCGGTGGGCGCGCCGTAGGCTTCGCCGCGTTGGCTGCCATCGACGTTGATCGCGCTGTCGGCCAGCGAGGTGGAGGGGGCGAGGAGTTGCAACACCTGCCGGGTTTTTTCCAGGGTTACCGCCGATGCCTGTTCTTCGGTGGCCAGCACCGAATAGCCGACGATTTTCGTGGAGGCCTGGGCCAGCGTGATACCGGCCAGCAGGCCTGAGTGGGTACCGGCGCTACCGTTGGGAACGATGATCTGATCGAACCGGATGCCGAGATCATCTGCCTGGCGCAGGATTTCGCCGGCGCAGGCGGTATAGCCCAGACTGCCCCGGGGGCTGGAGCCGCCCAATGGCATGACGAAGGGTTTTTTTCCTTGAGCCTTGAGCTTTTCCACCAACTCGGCGGCGTATGCGTCAGGCGCGGCGCCCAAGGCAAGTCGATGGATATTCGCACCGAACAGCGCGTCCAGTATGACGTTGCCGTTGTAGCAAAAGTCGTCATCGCCGCGTACGGCGGATGGGGTCAGGATCAGCTCGCAAGCCAGGCCCTGGCGAGCCGCGACGGCGGCGGTCAGGCGGGCGTGGTTCGATTGCAGACCGCCCCAGGTCACCAGGGTATCGGCGCCCTCGGCCAGTGCTTCGCCCAGCAGGAACTCCAGCTTGCGCAGTTTGTTGCCGCCGCCGCCGAGACCGGTCAGGTCGTCGCGTTTGACGTAGAGGTTGCAGCCGTTCATTTCCGGCAGCTGGCTGAGTCGGGAGAGTTTCTGGATCGGTGTCGGGCCTTCGAGCAGTGTCGCCCGGGGGTAGGCGGCCAGTGCGGCATCAAGATGGGTCAAGTCGTGGGGCATGAAGGATCACTCTTGGCGTGAGGGAACGGAGTGGATCGATCACTGTAAAAAGCTGTGGCGCGAAGATATACCGCTCGCCCGGAATTTCTGTTGATACACCGTGTAATCAAATGACGCAGATGGCGTGGTGTACCCAATACCCTTGTGGGAGTGAGCCTGCTCGCGAAGAGGCCGGTACATCCTCCACAGTCTCTGTGGTTGGACTGCCGTCTTCGCGAGCAGGCTCGCTCCCCCATTGGATTGGGGTACGCATATCTTTTTTACAGATAGTGCTTGCCTATTTAATTCGTTTCTTGAGATATCGCCTTCGCGCGTAGAGTCAGCCCGACTGAAGAATGGAAGGGCCGATGATGAACAGCGTGAAGCCAGCAATCCCCGCCACCGCGCTACAACCCGCCAACCCATGGCGCGGCACCGTGGCCGGTTTTTCCGCGAGCCTTGTAGGCATCGGCCTGGCGCGATTTGCCTATACACCGCTGTTACCGGCGATTGTCAGCGCTCATTGGTTTGACGCTTCCAGGGCGGCCTACCTCGGCGCGGCCAACCTGGCGGGGTATCTGGCCGGGGCGCTTTTCGGGCGTTCACTGGCGGGCAAAACCTCAACGCGGTTCACCCTCAGGGCCATGATGCTGCTGGCCAGCATCGCGTTTTTCGCCTGCGCATATCCCGTCTCCTTCGCCTGGTTCTTCGCCTGGCGATTTCTCTCGGGGGTAGCCGGCGGGGCGCTGATGGTATTGGCTGCGCCGACGGTGCTCGCCCATGTACCAGCCTCTCGCCGAGGGCTGGCGGGCGGGGTGATTTTCATGGGAGTCGGGGTAGGGATTGCGGCGTCCGGCACCCTGGTGCCGTTGCTGCTGCAACAGGGGCTGGCGCAAACCTGGCTGGGGCTGGGCGTGATTGCTCTGTTGCTGACCGCGATTGCGTGGCGCGGATGGCCGAGCGAAAACACCCAGGCGTCCAGCATCGCCCATCACCGCCGTCCACCTCCCAATGGCACCCTCAAGGCACTGTATGTCGAGTACGCGCTCAACGCCGCCGGCTGGGTGCCGCACATGATTTTCCTGGTGGATTTCGTCGCCCGGGGCCTGGGCCAGGGCCTGCAAACCGGCGCGCAGTACTGGGTGCTGTTCGGCATTGGCGCCACCGTCGGGCCGCTGCTGGCGGGCGTGTTGGCAGACCGGGTCGGCTTCGGTCGTGCGTTGCGGGTGTCGTTCATCATCGAGGCCATCAGTGTCGCGGTGCCGGCCTTCGGGCTCGGCAGCGTGTGGCTGATGGCGTCCAGCGTGATCGTCGGCGCCTTTGTCACTGGCACCGTGCCGCTGGTACTGGGGCGGATACAGGAAATTCTCCCCCGGCATCCGGCGCAACAGAGCTCGGCCTGGCAGACCGCCACGGTGGGGTTCGCCTTGTTCCAGGCAGTCGCCGCCTATGGCCTGTCGTTCTTGTTTTCGTACAGCGGTGGCAATTACAGCCTGCTGTTCCTGATTGGAACCGCAGCCATGCTGATTGCCTTTGTCATTGATGCAGTGGCGGCGCTGCGCGGTGCCCAGCCAGCGGAGCACTTGTCCTCGTGAACTATGCCGATCGCAACCTTTCTTACTGGCGTCGCAACCTGGCCGTCTGTGTGTTCGGTTCGTTCACCACGCTGGTGAGCCTGAGCATGCTGTTGCCGTTCCTGCCGCTGTATGTGCAACAACTGGGCGTCACCGCTCAGGCCGATGTGGTGCAGTGGTCGGCCGTGGCTTTCGGTGCGACGTTTTTCGGCACGGCAATTACTGCGCCGCTGTGGGGGCGGCTGGCCGATCGGTATGGTCGCAAACCGATGCTGGTCCGCGCCGCTATCGGCATGGCGATTGTGATGTCGCTGATCGGGCTGGCGCGCGACGTCACCGATCTGGTGGTGCTGCGCCTGGTCGCCGGGTTGATTGGTGGATACGCGTCTGCGTCCATTGTGATGATCGGCTCCCAGGTCCCGCGAGAGAAAGCGGGTTGGGCGCTGGGCGTGCTGTCGACCGGGGCCTTGTCCGGCAATCTGATCGGGCCGCTGGTGGGTGGATTTCTGCCGCAACTTGTTGGTATTCGCGGCACCTTTTTTGTCGGTGGCGCAATAATCGCGGTGGCGGCGATCACCACCATCGTGCTGATCCGCGAGGATTTCGAGCGCGGGACGGATGGCGCGCGGCACGACAAGAACAATCAGGGCGAGGGTGCCGGTTCCCGCTGGCCGATCATCGCCGCGCTGCTGATGACAGCGATGATGGTGCTGCTGGCCAACATGTCGATCGAGCCGATCATCACCGTCTACATCGGTCACTTGGGCGTGGCTTTTGACGATCAGGCGCGAATCGCCGGCGTGGTCATGGCCTGTTCGGCGCTGGGCAGTATTTTGACCGCCGCCAAATTAGGTGCGCTGGCTGATCGTGTCGGCAGCTGGAACGTGATCATCGGTTGCCTGGTGCTGACCGGTCTGGTCATGGTGCCCCAGGCCTTCGTCACGCAGTGGTGGCAACTGGCGGTGTTGCGCGGCCTGATGGGCATGACCATCGCCGGGTTGCTGCCGGCGATTGCCAAGCTGATCCGCCAGTCGGTGGAAGAGCACAGCACCGGAAAAATTCTGGGCTATCTGCAATCGGCGCAGTTTTCCGGGCAGGTGATCGGGCCGCTGATCGGTGGGCAGATCGGCGCGCATTTCGGTTTGCACCCTGTGTTCCTGGTGACCGGCGCGCTGCTGGTGCTGTGTGCCGGTATCAACGGCTGGGTGAAAAGTCGATTTTACCAGGTGACGGCCGCTACAGTGCCACGGTAGCGGGGGGCAGGGCAGGGACGGCATCCATGCGCACGCTGTGCAGAAAAGTGGCCAGCGCGCTGGAGAAGTAACCGTCGATGCGCCGCACGAACACGGTCTGCACTTCCGACAGATCCGGCGGCAGATCATGCACCGCCACCAGTCCCTCGCGGGCGGCATTGGCCACGACACCCCGGGGCAACAGCGTGACCCCGACCCCCGCCGAAGCGCAGGCAATGATGGCTTCGATCGAACCGAATTCCAGCGGTTCGGGCGCCAGCACACCGAGGCTGGTCAGCAGCGTATCCAGACGCTGGCGATAGGAGCAGCCGATGCGAAACACCACGGTCTTGAGGTTCTCGACGCTGGCGACATCGTCCAGGCTGTGCAGGGCAGGTGAGGTCACCAGCACCAGCTCTTCGCGAAAGGCTTCTTCGCTGTGCAGTTCCGGGTGATTGACCGGTCCCGCGACGAACGCGCCTTCGAGCTTACAGTCGATGACGCCCTGAATCAGGCTGCAGGTGGTGCCGGTGCGTACCACTGGGCGAACCTCGGGGTAAGCCTTGGCGAACTGCGCGATCAGGTGAGGCAGACGCAGGGCCAGGGTGGTTTCCAATGTGCCGATTTCCAGCACGCCTCTGGGATGGCCGTCATCCCGGGCGGCGCTGGAAGCATCGAGCAGCAGCTTCGAAAGCCGCGCGGCGAAAGGCAGGATGCGCCGACCCGCGGGCGTCACCTGCACACCCTTGGCGCTGCGTTGAAACAGCGCCACGCCGAGCTCGTCTTCCAGCGAGCGAATCCGCGCCGAAACGTTCGACTGCACGGTGTTCAGCTCACTGGCGGCCTTGTTCATGCTGCCGTGGCGCGCGACCGCATCCACCACCTTGAGATCCGCTACATCCATCGAATTCACCTATCTCAGAAAGTAATAACTGATGAAGAATCTACGGCTTATTCGAGATTGCTGAAAGGGAAATTTGATGAGTATCAGGTTCACCAAAAACGATCAACTGAATCACAAATGATCATTTTACATGATTGCATGCCGGGCATAGGTTGAAGGGGCAACAGATACCGCAGCCAGTGGCGGATCGAGTCTTCGAGTCTGAGGCTGTGGAACAACAATAACGTAACCACTGCAACACGGAGTCAACGTGAACCATGCAACCGAATCAGCCAGAATTCGCAATCATCCCCGTTACAAGGAACTGGTCTCGCGGCAGCGACGATTTGTCGCCGGCCTTACCGCCGCCACCCTTGTCCCGTACTTCACGTTTATCCTCGTCGCCGCTTTCGCCCCCCACCTGCTAGCGACGAAGCTTTGCGCCACCAGCATCATCAACATCGGCTGGCCGCTGGGCCTGGTGTTTATCGTCGGCGCCTGGTTGTTCACCGGGCTCTACATCCTGCGTGCCAACGGCGAGTTCGATGCCCTGACCGCGCAAATCCGTGCGGGGGCCATCGTATGAAACGCATTCTGCAAAACCTCATCCTTCCTGTCCTGCTGAGCACATTCGCGGCGCGCGCCATGGCCGGCGACGTGTTGCAGAACGTCGAAAAACAACCGATCAACATCACCGCGATCAGCATGTTCCTGGTCTTTGTCGTGACGACCCTGGGCATCACGTACTGGGCCGCCTCCAAGACCAAATCCATGGACGATTTCTACAATGCCGGTGGCGGTATCACCGGCTTCCAGAACGGTCTGGCACTGGCCGGTGACTACATGTCGGCGGCGGCGTTGCTGGGGGTCACCAGCATGATCTTCTTCAACGGTTTCGATGGCGTGCTGTACTCGATCAGCTTCTTCGTCGCCTGGCCGTTGCTGTTGTTCCTGTTCGCCGAGCGCATCCGCAACCTGGGGCGCATCACCATCTCGGACATTGCGTCTTTCCGCCTCGATCAAAACCGCATCCGCACCATGACCGCCTTCGGCTCGCTGACGGTGGTGTGTTTTTATCTGGTGGTGCAGATGGTCGGCGCCGGGCAGTTGATCCAGTTGTTGTTCGGCCTGCCTTACAACTACGCGGTGATCGCCGTGGGTCTGTTGATGGCGGTCTACGTGACCTTTGGCGGCATGGTCGCCACCACCTGGGTGCAGATCATCAAGGCCGGGTTGCTGCTGTTGGGCGGGACCTTGCTGGCGTTTCTGGCGCTGAGCAAGTTCGGCTTTTCCTTCGATCTGTTGTTCGAGCAGGCGGTGGCCGCGCACCACGACGGCGAGCGGATTCTGCTGCCGAGCAAACTGGTGGCCGATCCGCTGTCGCTGATCTCGTTGTCACTCGGGCTGGTGTTCGGCACGGCGGGATTGCCGCACATCCTCATGCGTTTCTTCACCGTGCCGGACGCCAGGCAGGCGCGCAAATCGGTGTTCATCGCCACAGGCTTCATCGGCTTTTTCTACCTGATCGTCGCCGTGCTGGGACTGGCCGCCATCGTCATCGTCGGGCAAGACGCTGCCTTCTACGAGTCCGGCAATCTGGCCGGCAAGCTGATCGGCGGCGGCAACATGCCGGTGATGCACCTGGCCAAAGCCGTGGGCGGCGATCTGTTACTCGGCTTCATCTCCGCCGTGGCGTTCGCGACGATTCTGGCGGTGGTGTCCGGGCTGACCATGGCCGGCACCTCGGCGATCTCCCATGACCTGTATGTAATGGTGGTCAAGAAGGGCAAGGCCGATGCCAAAGATGAGCGTCGTGTCTCGCGCATGGCGTCGGTGGGCATCGGCATCGTCGCGGTGGTGCTGGGCATTCTGTTCAAGGATCAGAACATCGCCTTTCTGGTGGCGCTCACTTTTGGTGTCGCAGCGTCGGTCAACTTCCCGATCCTCGTGCTCTCGATGTACTGGAAGGGCCTGACCACCCGCGGCGCGTTGATGGGCGGTGTCACCGGCCTGATCAGCGCGGTCGGCCTGGTCATTCTCTCACCGGCGGTGTGGGTCAAGGTGCTGGGCAATGCCGAGGCGATCTTCCCCTATGACTACCCGGCGATCATCTCGATGAACGTGGCGTTCTTCTTCACCTGGCTGGGCTCGGTGACTGATCGCAGCCACGGGGCAGGGCTTGAGCGCGAGCGTTTCGACGACCAGTTGATCCGCGCCCAGACCGGGCTCGGCGCCGCGCAGGCCGTCAATCACTGAGACCTTCGTGTCCTTCCATTTCCTGATGTGCGCATTCTGCCAAAGGAGACAGCCATGCAACTAAGAGACAATGGCCTGAGATTTTCACCGATCACCGTCGCACTGCACTGGGTCGTGGCGTTTTCGCTGCTGGGGATTTTCGCCCTGCAAGTGCTGATCGACTATGCGTCCAGCGCGGCACTGCAACAGGAACTCGGCAGGGTGCAAAACCTGCTGGGGCTGATGCTGTTTCTCGTCTCGACGTATCGGTTCTGGGCGCGGATCACCTCTTACCATCCGCTGCCGGTGGGCACACCCAACCCCATCGAAGTGATCATCAGCCGCTCGGTGGCGGTGTCGCTGGCCCTGGCGATGGTGCTGCTGCCCATCGCGGTGTGGGCCTCACGCTCGGCGGCGGGCGAGGTGCTGGAACTGCCCGGCGGCTTGTGGATTCCGAGCGTGCTGCCAGCCAACGATGCGTTGAAGCATGTGGTCGATGTGCTGTTCAACATCGGTGCCTCGGCGTTCCTCGCCGGTCTGGCGCTGCACATCTTCGGCGCGGTCAAGAATCACTTTCTCCTGAAGAACAACACGCTCAAGCGGATGCTTGGCAAACATGTGGAGCTGTGAGTCATGAGCGAATTCGATTTTGCCGGTAACGCCATTACCCGGCTCTGCGGTGTGAAGTACCCGATTTTTCTCGGCGGCATGGCGGCCATTTCCGGCCCGCAACTGGTCGGGGCCGTGGCCAATGCCGGGGGCATGGGGGTCATCGGTGGCCTGCGCCTGCCACCCCTGGCCTTGCGCCGCTGGATCCAGGAAACCCGCGCACTCACCGACAAGCCCTTTGGTGTAAACCTGGTGCCGCAGTTCGGCGGCCCGGATGTGTTCGAGGCGCAGTTCCAGGTAATCCTCAAGGAAAAGCCCAAACTGCTGTCGTTGTTTTATGCCGAGAAATACTCCGCCGACATGATCCCCCGGGCGAAAGATGCCGGGCTGGTGGTGATGGTGCAGGCGGGGTCGGTGGAGTTGGCGCACATCGCCATCGAGCAAGGCGCGGACATCATCATCGCCCAGGGCAGTGAAAGCGGCGGTCACCTCAATCGCGGCACCATCGGCATCATGCCATTGCTGACTTCGATCCTCAGCGTTTGTGAGGGCCGGCCGGTGTTGGCGGCCGGGGGCATCACCCACGGTGACGATGTGCGGGCATTGATGTCGCTGGGTGCATCCGGCGTGGTGGTGGGCACGGCGTTCATTGCCACCGATGAGTCGAATGCCCATCCGCTGTACAAGCAGAAGATCGTCGAAGCGACCACCGATGACACCGAGTACCGCACCGGCTATTCGTTCGGCTGGACCTACGGCACACCGCATCGGGTGATCCCCAACCGGGACAAGTGGAACCTGCTGCGCTTCATCGGCGGCGGTGCGCGGGCGATCGACAAGCCGCGGATGGCTGAAAAGCTGTCGCTGTATGCGGGGCAAGGGGTGGGCAAGATTCACAGCGTCGTGCCGGCGGCCGAGCGGGTGGCGGAGCTGGCGCGTGGCCTTAAGACCGAACCGGACCGGCAAAGTAGCGTCACTGACTACGCCGCAACAGGGCGTTTGCTCAATGAGCAGAGAAGGACACTCGGCTGGCAGTGATCCGGATTTTCTGTGGGAGCGAGCCCTGCTCGCGAAGACGGCAGCACATTCAGCATCAATGTCGACTGACCCGACGCTTTCGCGAGCAGGCTCGCTCCCACAGGGGTTGCCGGTGTAGTTCAAGCCACCGCCGGCCGCGTAATCTGCTGCTGCGCCAATCCAATGAACGCACTCATCGCCGAGGTGATCATCGAGTCGTTGCGACGGATGAACACGGTCGAGACGTTGGCGAATTCCGGCGGCAGCGTGTGCCAGCGAATGGCATGGCGCACGCTGCAGTTTTCCGCGATGGCCTTGGGTAGCAGGGTCACGCCCATGCCCGCCGCGACGCACGACAGGATGCCGTCGAGGGTACCCAGTTCCATGATCTGATTAGGCACCAGCCCGACCTGGTAGAACCAGTTTTCCAGGGTCGAGCGATAGAAGCAGCCCGTGCGGAACACCAGCACCGTTTGCTGAGGCATCTTGTCCATCAGCGCCGGCAGCGATTCGAACTGGTTACTGCTCACCAGCACCAGTTCTTCGCAAAACACTTCTTCCTGGGCCAGTGCCGAATTCTGGTGGAAGCCGCCAACGAAGGCGCCGTCCAGTCGATGGGCTTCAATCGCCTTGATCAGTTCGACCGTGGTGCCGGTCAGCAATGACAGCTGCACCTCGGGATATTGCTCGCGGTACTTGGTCAGCACTTGCGGCAAGCGGATGGCGGCGGTGGTTTCCATCGAGCCCAGCCGCAGCAGCCCCGTCGGGCTGCCGGTGTCCATCAAGGCGCTGCGGCTCTCGTCGGTCAGCTGCAGGATGCGCCGCGCATAACCAAGGAAGGTCTCGCCCGCCGATGTCAGTACGACCCCGGACTTCTTGCGGATGAACAGCTCGCGATTGAGTTCGGCTTCCAGCTCTTTCACGCGCATGGTCACGTTGGACTGCACCGTGTTTACCTGCAACGCCGCGGCGGTGAAGCTGCCCAGCTCGGCCACGGCGCAGAAAATCTTCAGTTGGCGCATTTCCATGATCGTCACCATCCATCTCTAAAAGTGATTATGGTTATATTTAACGATCACTTTACGGCTGTCGACGGGGGTTAGTAAAGTGGCCCAAACCGAATAATGAGCGCCGTTCGACTGATGACACTGACTACGAAAATCGACCACGTCTTCGCCGGCGGCCTGGGGGTGTTGCAGCCCGAGGGGCAACGCACGGGCATCTTCAAGCAGCGCCACGAAGGCCCCGTCCGCGTGGCACTGCACGGGATTGTCGGTGACCAGCACGGCGACACCCGGGTGCACGGCGGTCCGGAAAAGGCGGTGCATCAGTACGCCGCGCAGAACTATCACCGACTCGCAGAGGCCTTTGCCGACAGTGCCCCGCAACTGGTGGCGGGCAGCCTGGGCGAGAACATTTCGGCGGATGGTTTATCTGAATGCAACGTGCATATCGGCGATGTGTTCCAGGTCGGCAGCACGGTGTTGCAGGTGTCCCAGCCACGCAGCCCGTGCTGGAAGATCAACCACCGCTTTGATGCCGAGCACATGTCGATGTTCGTCGCCAGAGAGCGCATCACCGGTTGGTATTACCGCGTTGTTCAGCCGGGTTTCCTGCAAGCGGGGGACCGGATCGAACTGCTGGAGCGGTACAACGAACGGTTTTCCATCGACCAGTTCTGGCAGGTGCAGTTGTCGCACCGGCCGCTGATCGACGACCTCCTGGCACTGGCGGCCACCCGTGGCCTGGCCGAAGACTGGAAGCGACGCCTGTCCGAGCGGGCGAAGTATCTTCAAAAGCGCGCTTCCTGACTCCGCTTAAATGCGGAATCAAACACGTCCATCTGTGGCGAGGGCGCTTGCTCCCGTCGGGCCGCGAAGCGGCCCCAAAAGATCGCAGCCTTCGGCAGCTCCTTGTATCTCGACTATCGCTCCATCAGGAGCGATAGTTCTCGACTGATCATCGAGGGAGGGACTTGGAAGCCGTGCAGCTCCTTAGGCTTTTTGCCTGTGATGTAGATCGTGCTCCAG
>NZ_FYED01000005.1 GCF_900187565.1 Pseudomonas sp. Irchel 3A7
GAGGCAAGAGCGCGAAAGTCGCGCTCATCGCCTGCATGCGGGTACTGCTGATCAGGCTGAATGCCATGCTGAGAGACGGCACCGAATGGCGGTGACGAATGGCAGGGTGAAGACAGTTGCTCCCACATGGGTTTTGTGAACGCCCAAGATCCCTGTGGGAGCTGGCTTGCCAGCGATGGCGTCAGCCCGGGCGACAGAAAATCCCGATCAACGCGCAGGAATCACCAACTCCCGCAGTCCACTGGCATGCTCAATCAATTCGCCGGGCAACTTCAGCCGCTGATCATCCAGGTACCGATAATCCTGGCGCGCCGCCGTCAACCGGCTCAGGTCCAGTTCCACCGCAAACCGCCCCTCCTCGCGCCCGGCCTCGAACAACAGCGTGCCCAGCGGATCCACCAGCGCACTGCCGCCGGCAAACAGCAAACCGCCGTCACCCTCTTCCACCCGGTTGACCATCAGCGCAAACGCCTGGTTTTCCTGGGCGCGGGCCATGATTGCGGTGCGGTGGGTCGGGCCGTAGGGGTCCATGTTGCCGTTGGTCACCAGCAGCAACTCGGCACCCAGTTGCGCCAGGGCGCGGGCGGTTTCCGGGAATTCGATGTCGTAGCAAATCAGCAGGCCGACACGCACGCCGTTCCACAGGCAAGTGGCGTAGCGATCGCCCGCTTCAAAGACGCCGCGATCCGACGCCCACAGGTGGGTCTTGCGATACTTCAGCGCTATGCCTTCGGGGGTGATCAGCAGCGTGGTGTTATAGAAACGGCCGCTGTCGTTCTCGGCAGTACCGATGACCACGGCGATGTTGCGTTCACGGGCGGCGGTGACAATCGCGCTGACGGTCGGGCCGTTCAGCGGTTCGGCGACCTCGGCCACGGACTCGGCCGACGGGAACCCCATCAAGTGGCTTTCCGGAAACATGATCAGCTGCGTATCGGCAGCGCAGGCATTGATGGCCGCCAGGGAGCGTTCGAGGTTGTAAGCCGTGTCGTTGTCACGGCCCGCCAATTGGGCGAGTTCGACTTTCATGGGTAGTCCTTGTTCTGAACGCCGGAAAGATTGCCCGGTCGCTGTCTGTGCGCCAGTATGCGCAGCAAGCGGGCGGCCCGGAAATCACGCCGCTGGGGTAACACGATAGGGGTAGATGCATGACACTCTCGTTGGACGACATCGCCTGGCACCGTTCGGTGGGGCAACTGATCGACGCCCTGGACAAGCCCAACTTCTGGACGCAGCTTGTCCGATTGCTGGATCAATATGTGCCCTGCGACAGTTGGGTTGCGTTGCTGTTCAGCGCCGACCAGCACCCGCAAGTGTTCGCCGAATGCCCGGGCATCGACGGCAGCCCCGATCAGTTGTTCCAGGATTACCTGCGCGGGCTGTACCTGCTCGATCCGTTCTACATCGCCTGCCGCGAGCAGTCGCGCACGGGTTTGTATCGTTTATCGGAAGTGGCGCCGGAGCATTTCGAACTCACCGAGTACTATCAACGATACTTTCGTGTGAATGTCGTGGCCGACGAAATCCAGTTTAATTGCCAGCTCGAAGGCGACCGCACGCTGTGCCTGTCCCTGGGCAGCAAGCAGCGTTTCAGCGCGCAGCAGATTGCCTTGCTGTCGCTGATTGCGCCGTGGGTGCTGGGCCTGCTGCGCCAGCGCCTGCCGTACGAGATCAACGAAGTCGTGGCCCTGGCGCCTGCGCCGGTACAAGGCGATTGGCGGGTACAGCTGGAAGCCTCGGTACAACAACTCAAGGGCGCGCAATTGACTGCCCGGGAGCTGGATGTCGGGCGCCTGATGCTCAGTGGCTGCTCCAGCAAGGAAATCGCCCGCAAACTGGAAATCTCGATAGAAACCGTGAAAGTCCATAAGAAACACATGTACAGCAAGCTGGGGATCAAGTCCCAGTCCGAGCTGTTTTCGATTTTTCTCCAGGCACAAAATGCCTGAAATCCTGGGGGAATGATCTTTGCTTTTTACTGTGGGAGCGGGCTTGCCCGCGATAGCGACCTTTCAGCAATAAATTATTCGACTGACACCACGCCATCGCGGGCAAGCCCGCTCCCACAGGGATCTCCATGCCCCCTGCAACCGAGTCCGAACCCAAGGAAACCGTATGAGCCTGTCACTCCTGAGCCGCTACGCCTTCTTTGCCGTCTGCGTGATATTCACCCTCGCCAGCCTGCCTTTCCTCGAACACGACTGGCTCTGGCCTTTCACCGCCATCACCGGCGTGCTCAGCCTGATCGGCATAGGCGACTTGCTGCAAAGCCCCCACGCGGTACGGCGCAACTACCCGATCCTCGGCAACATCCGCTACCTGGTTGAAGGCATTCGCCCGGAAATCCGCCAGTACCTGCTCGAGTCGGATAGCGATGCCCTGCCCTTTTCCCGCGCCCAGCGTTCGCTGGTCTATTCCCGAGCCAAGAATGAAAGCGCCGACAAGCCCTTCGGTACCTTGATCGATGTCTACCAGTCGGGCTTCGAATTCATCGGCCACTCCATGCGCCCGGCGCCCTTGAGTGACACCAGCGGTTTCCGGGTCACGGTCGGCGGCCCGCAATGCACCCAGCCGTACTCCGCCTCGGTGTTCAACATCTCCGCCATGAGCTTTGGCTCGCTCAGCGCCAACGCCATCCGTGCGTTGAACCAGGGCGCCAAACTCGGCAACTTCGCCCACGACACCGGCGAAGGCAGCATCAGCCCCTATCACCGCGAACACGGTGGCGACCTGACGTGGGAACTGGGCAGCGGCTATTTCGGCTGTCGCACCGCCGACGGCCGCTTCGACCCGGAACGCTTCGCGGCACAGGCGCGAACCCCGCAAGTGCGAATGATCGAAATCAAGATGAGCCAGGGTGCCAAGCCTGGTCATGGCGGGATCCTGCCCAAGCACAAGGTCACCCAGGAAATCGCCGACACACGTGGCATCAACATGGGCGAAGACTGCATTTCTCCGTCGCGGCACAGCGCGTTTTCCACGCCGATCGAGATGATGCATTTCATCCAGCAGCTGCGTGAGTTGTCCGGCGGTAAACCGGTAGGCTTCAAGTTCTGCCTCGGTCATCCGTGGGAGTTCATGGGCATCGCCAAGGCCATGCTGGAAACCGGCATCCTCCCGGACTTCATCGTGATCGACGGCAAGGAAGGCGGCACCGGTGCCGCCCCCGTGGAGTTTACCGACCACATCGGCGTGCCGATGCGCGAAGGGTTGCTGTTCGTGCACAACACCCTGGTGGGCCTGAACCTGCGGGACAAAATCAAACTCGGCGCCAGCGGCAAGATCGTCAGCGCCTTCGACATCGCCAGCGTCCTGGCCATCGGTGCCGACTGGGCCAACTCGGCGCGCGGCTTCATGTTCGCCATCGGTTGCATCCAGTCGCAGAGCTGCCACACCAACAAATGCCCGACCGGCGTCGCCACCCAGGACACCCTGCGCCAGCGCGCGCTGGTGGTGCCGGACAAGGCCCAGCGCGTCTACAACTTCCACCGCAACACCCTCAAGGGCCTGGCGGAAATGCTGGCGGCCGCCGGCCTTGAACACCCCTCTCAGTTATCGGCCAAGCACCTGGTGCGGCGCATGTCGGCAACCGAGATCAAACTGTTCTCGCAGTTGCACGTGTTCCTCAAGCCTGGGGAGTTGCTGACCGGGGAAGTGAATGGCGAGTTCTACTCGCGGATGTGGCAGATGGCGCGGGCGGACAGTTTCGAGCCAAACGAAGTGGTCGCCGCCTGACGCTGACGGCCCCGGCCAGCCGCTTCACCAACGAAGCGATTTGATCGGGGCCGGTTCTTTCATGACGATGAAACCGTAATCACCCAGCAAGTAAATCCGGTAGTAAGGGCTCTCCACCACCGGTGAAAAGTTCTGATAACCCACCCGCGTTGCATTGCGCCGCTCCCGCTCCGCGACCACGTTGGTGATGCCTACCTTGGGCAGGTTTTCCGCCAGCATGTAGAAGTCGATGTTCAGCAGATAGTGCAGTACCGGCAGCTGCTTGAACGAACCGGCGGCCCCCAGCAACCAGTAATCGGAATAGGTCACTGACATGTAAATACGCTTGGCTTCGCGCAAGGCGCGATGGTTGCTGATATCGCGCTCAAGGCTGAAGAGCGCGCTGTTGGCGAAGGTCTTCTGCACCGTCAGTACCCGACCGTAGGCAAACGACAACGACAGCATCGCCAACAGCGGCACCAGCAACAGCAGCGGCAATCGTTCATGCACTGACGCCATCGCCAGATGGCTCAAATAGAACAGCAGCACCAGCAGCACCGCAAATCCCATCAGGGTCCGGGCGCCCTCGTTGAAGTCGCGAAAGATCAACGCCACACCCGACACCAACAGCAACACCAGCGGTACTGTCAGCACGCACAGCAGGCCGATCGACAACCGCTTCGGCACGCTCTCCTTGCGCCCCACGATGTTCTTTCCCAACAGAGCTGCCCCGGCAATGGCGCAAAACAGCAACACGGCGAACACCCAGATAAATCCGCCATGTAACAGCAGCATGACTTTTTCCAGCACCCGGCCGATATTGATATCGATTTGCAGCAGGGGCTGCGCCGACCAGTTGAGTAGCAACGTACGATTCTGGCCCAGGAACGGATAGGCCGTGGCGCAGTAAATCAGCCACCCCAACAGCACCTGGGCAAGCTTCCAGCCGATCAAGGCGCCCCACTCAGGCCAGGGCATTTTTTCCTCGGCAGCCCTGAGCAGCTCCAGACAGCACAGCCCGAGAAACACATTCAGACTGATCTGATACAGCCCCAGTGCCAGCGCAATCAGAAACGAAGGCACCAGCCATTGCATGTTGCGCGAAGGATGGCGAAACGTAATGGCGTAGATCACCGCCACCAGGCTCAAAGCCATGGGCGCGCCGTCGTATTGGTAGGACAGGTTCTGCAGGAGGAACGGGTTGTACCAGAGCGGCAACAGCACCAGGCAACAAGCGATGGTCGGCTGACGAAAATAATGAAACGTCAGGCTGGTCAGTGCCGAGGACATGGCCACGATGGCGATCAACAACGGCAACGGAAAGATATTCGGTGCCGCATCGGTGAAGGTCAGCGCGTTGTAGAACAACTGGGTGAACAACCGCCCCTGCTCCGCCCAGGCCATGCCGGCCGAGAGCGAACGCCAGTTGTCATCGATGTAGGGATAATCCGCGAGGATCAGCGGCACGACATACACAAAGGTCGCCAGCAGAAAAAACAGCCAGGCTTGGCGACGCCCCATCTCCTTGACGAAAAAATCGCTGAACCTGCCCATACTAAGGCTCACGCCGCGGTTTGCCGCCGACAATGTCTTTGACCACATAGCGCGGCCGGTGCTTGGCCTCTATGTAGATCCGCCCGATGTACTCCCCCAGGATGCCGATCCCGATCAGTTGCACGCCGCCGAGAAACAGAATGGCGGTCATCAATGAGGGGTAACCGGGCACGCTGTTGTCGTTGAAAATTTTGTCCAGCACCATGTACACCGCATACAGCACGGCGAAGATCGAAATCCCGCCACCGACGTAGGTCCACAAACGCAACGGCACGGTGCTGAATGACGTCACGCCCTCCAGCGCCAGGTTCCACAGTTTCCAGCCATTGAACTTGCTTTTCCCCGTCACGCGCGGGGCTCGCTCGTACTCCACCACCACCGTGTTGAACCCGGCCCAGGACAGCACGCCTTTCATGAACAATTGATGCTCGGGCAGGGTACGGATCACATCGACCACCTTGCGGTCCATCAGGCGGAAGTCCCCGACGTTCTCTTCGATCCGGGTGTACGAAATGCGATTCAACAGGTGGTAAAACAACGACGCGCTGTGGCGTTTCAGATAGCTGTCGGCATGACGATCCTTGCGTTTGGCCAATACCACATCCGCACCGTTGCGCCATTGTTCGATCAGTCGCGGGATCACGCTGATCGGGTCCTGCAGGTCGACATCCATCGGAATCACCGCGTCGCCGGTGGCGTACTCCAGACCGGCAAACAGCGCCGGCTCCTTGCCGAAGTTGCGGGAAAAATTGATCAGCATGACCTGATCGTCCGCTTGCGCCAGGGCCGTGGCGCGCTCTGCCGTCAGGTCGGTGCTGCCGTCGTTGATGAAGACGATTTCCACGTCGCCATCGTCGAGTTTCAGCTCTCGCCGCACGGCCTGATAAAACACATCGATCGCCTGTTCTTCGTTGAACACCGGAACGATGAGCGAGATCTTCATGTATTACGCTCGCGAAAGACCACGTACTTGGAAAACAGGAAACCCAATACCAGGCTCAACGCCGAAAACAACGCCACGGTCAGCAAACCGTGCAACCGCCACAAGTCACCGGCATGGCCGACGCCATAGCTCAACGCCCCCATCGCTGCCATGAACAACAGATAGCCGCCGACCGACGCCTTGCTGTCAAAGGTGTAGAGCGCATTCATGTAGAAGGAAAACGAGGCGGCAACGCAAAACGCCGCCAGATTGCTGACAGCCTGTCGCAGGCCTGCTGCGACGCTCAGCAGGAAAAAGATCTGCCAGTGAATAAGGGTGTTGGCAACCCCGATCACCGTGTAACTGGAAAAGCCCCTCCACAACCGCCTCATACTGACAATCCTGTGCTGGACGACGTTGTACTTCCCCATAAGTATTTGAGCTCGTCTGCTGTCAGAAATCGCAGGCATGAGCACCTTTCAGACCAGCGGTTAAACGCCCCGTCAACATCCCGTAATACCCCGCCTTTGCAATTGCCGGCGAATCGGGCCACCCTGCGCGCCGCCGATGTGCGGCGGGCAACCGTGCGCGCCTCCGGCTACTCCTTTTGTTCAACACCTGTTTACGAGCTTGCCGTCATGACGATAGCGCGCGATCACCGGATCGATTTTTTTCGCGGCCTGGCACTGATCTTCATTTTCTGGGATCACGTGCCCCACAACCCTTTGGGCCAGATCACCCTGCGCAACTTCGGCTTCAGCGATGCCGCCGAAGTCTTCGTGTTCCTGGCCGGCTATGCCGCCGTGCTGGCCTACGGCAAAGTACTGGCCCGGGAAGGCTTTCTGATCGCCTGTGTGAAAATCCTGCGGCGTGCCTGGGTGCTCTATGTGGTGCACATCTTCCTGCTGGCGATGCTGATGGGCATCGTGTTCTTCGCCAACAGCCATGTGGAAACCCGCGACCTGGTAGAGGAAATGGGCATGCACCACTTCATCAGCGACCCTCAGCAGGCGTTGATCGATGAACTCTTGCTGCGCTTCAAGCCGAACCTGATGGACCCGTTGCCGCTGTACATCGTGCTGCTGGCCGGGTTGCCACTGGCGTTGCCGATGCTGGTGCGCAAGCCTTGGGTGGTGGTGGCCATGTCGCTGGCGGTGTACCTGATGGTGCCGCTGTTCGGCTGGAACCTGGCTGCGATCAAGGATGGCGTGTGGTACTTCAACCCGGTCGCCTGGCAGCTGCTGTTTGTGTTGGGCGGTGCCGCCGCGATTCGTGCCCAGCGCCCACGCCTGCCTGACACTCGATCGTTACTGCGCCAGCCATTATTCATGACCGCGGCGGTGTACGTCGTCGTTGCCGGGGTGTTGACCGTTGCGTGGCGCTGGCCGCAGATTCACGACGCGCTGATGCCGGCCAGCCTGAGCAATCTGCTGTACCCGATCAGCAAGACCAACCTGTCGCCCGTGCGCCTGCTGCACTTCCTGGCGCTGGCCTACGTCACGGCGAAACTGCTGCCTGATACCGGCTGGACACAAACCTGGCTGGCACAGCAAAGCTGCCGCATGGGACGTTTTTCGCTGGAGATCTTCTGCCTGGGCGTATTGCTCGCGCCGCTGGCGGACATGCTCAACGCCCTGACCGACGACGCGTTTGCCATGCAGATCTTTACTGCGTTGGTGGGCGCCGGGTTGATGGCGTTGCTGGGGGCGTGGCTGGAGTTCAACAAGCGGTTGAATCGACCCTTGCAAAGCGCGCCCGCTTGATAGCAGTAAAATTTACAAACCTTTGTGGCGAGCAAGCTCGCTCGCCACAACAGCTCTTTCAACCTACGAAGCCGAACGCACCGCACCCTGCGATGCATTGGTCGGCTGCAGCTTGAACACATAGAACAACACCGTCAGCAGCACCAGGAATGCCGGGCCGACATACAGCGCCACACGGGTATCCGGGAAGTACGCCATCAGGCCAACCACCAGCACCAGAAACGCCAACGCCAGATACGAGCTGAGCGGGTACAACCACATGCGGTATTTCAGGCCGGCGCGCTCACTGGCAGTCAAACCTTTGCGGAACTTGAGCTGGGCCAGCAGGATCATCACCCAGGTCCAGATCGCCCCGAAGGTGGCAATCGCCGTCACCCAGACGAAGACTTTCTCAGGCACCAGATAGTTGAGCAACACGCCCAACAACAAGGCGCCGATCGACAGCAGCAACGCGCGACGCGGCACGCCGTTGCTCGAGGTTTTGGCGAAGCCTGCCGGGGCCTGGCCATTCTGCGCCAGGCTGTAGAGCATGCGCCCGGTGCTGAAGATGCCACCGTTGCACGACGACAGCGCCGCGGTGATCACCACGAAATTGATAATGCCGGCGGCGGTCTTGATGCCAAGGCGCTCGAAGGTCATCACAAACGGACTGCCCTGGGTGCCGATTTCGTTCCACGGGTAGATCGACAGGATGACGAACAACGCACCGACGTAAAACAGAAGAATCCGCCAGAACACCGAGCCGATCGCATTGGGAATGGTCTTCTGCGGGTTCTTCGCTTCACCGGCGGTCAGGCCGATCATCTCGACACCGAGGTAGGCGAACATGACCATTTGCAGGGACATCAACACGCCTTGCACGCCGTTGGGCATGAAGCCGCCGTGGGACCAGAGGTTGGAAATCCCCAACGCCACACCGTCGTTGCCGAAACCAAAGGCAATGATGCCGATACCGCCCAACACCATGGCAATGATGGTGACGATCTTGATCAGGGCGAACCAGAATTCGAACTCACCGAACGCCTTGACCGCGATCAGGTTGATCGAGCCCATGCTGACCAACGCGGCGAGCGCCCAGATCCAGCGCGGTACGTCGGGGAACCAGACGCCCATGTACACCGCCACGGCAGTGATCTCCGCGACACAGGTCACCAGCCACAAAAACCAGTAATTCCAACCCGTCAGGAAACCCGCCAGCGGGCCGAGATAGTCCTGGGCATAACGGCTGAACGATCCGGCAACCGGGTTGTGCACGGCCATCTCGCCAAGGGCGCGCATGATCACCAGGATCGCCAGACCACCGATGATGTAGGAGAGCATGATGGCCGGGCCAGCCATTTCAATGGCCTTGGCCGAACCGAGAAACAGACCGACACCGATACAGGCACCGAGCGCCATCAGGCGGATATGCCGTTCACCGAGTTCGCGTTTGAGCGGGCCGCCCTGAGCGGTCTCGCCCTGGGGCAAGTGATTGCCTGTTGGCATAGGGGTACAACCTCGTCTTGTTATTGGATATGACCACCGAGTGTTGAAGCGCTGGCTGATAAGCCATGGCTTCCCGTAACCGGTCCTGCTTTGTGGGCGGAACCGTCTGACAGGGGGGAACCTGCGAGATCAGCGGGGTGTGCAGTATAAAAAGCTGACGATAGATGTTTTCACTCTATAAACCACAAAATTCAGGCGTACTTCTCGATAAAACAGGGATTTTTGGAGATAGATTGACTGGATTTTGTAGGATTTTTCGCTATTTAAAGCGGCGCCGAGTATTGCAAGGTGTTGGTGCAGCGTCATTCCCACCGCTTGGCATTGGTTTACCCGTCGACATGTCTAGCCCAGCCGTTTCAGAGCAACTCACTACATAATGGTGACGAGGTGCCCTGTGGCGAGGGGATTCATCCCCGTTGGGTCGCGAAGCGGCCCCCTGCGTCCATCCAGATAGATTGGTTTTTTCTGATTTACGACTGCTGCGCAGCCGAACGGGGATATCCCCTCGCCACAGATGAATCCACCTATACAGGAAGCCCGCCGCCTCTCCCTCCATCCTGCCAGCCACCGATCAAAGTGGATCCACGATGATTGGGCCTTCACAATTTTTTCACCATCGCCAACCACCGACTAAGCTTCAGACAAGTCCGATCAATCTGCGTGAATGGATCAGTCGACTATGGGCGCTTTATGGCAAACCGATTCGAGTAAAACTGTGGTCCCGACTGAACGAGTGGATGAAGAAGCGCCTTTACCTGAAAAACCCCGCCGTAGCCGACACGGCTGGAAGGCTTTCTGGTTGTTGCTGCTGATTATTGCGGTCGTCGTGGGTCTGGCGGCGTCCAAGGAGATGCGCACCTCCCGATTTCAGGCCCGGGAGGTCAGCAAGTTTGCCAAGACCCTGAGTTATGAGCTCAAACCCGGTCCCAGCGATGCGATTCACTACCCGGGCGCCGGGCCGTTCGATCTGCGCCTGGGCTACAGCTCCCTGGGCGAGTTCCTGCCGCGCTTGCTCAAGCGTGATTACGTGATTTCCGCCCAGACCCGCTTTTCCCCGGAGCTGATGAACTATACCGACAAGGGCTTGTTCGTGCCCTATGCGGAAAAGATCCAGGCCGGGTTGTCGATCACCGATTGCAAGGCGGCGCCGCTGTACCAGTTCAACTACCCGCAACAGCTTTATTCCAGCTTTGAGTCGATCCCGCCGGTGGTGGTCAACAGCTTGCTGTTCATCGAAAACCGCTTCCTGCTCGACCCGCGCCAGCCCCTGGCCAACCCGGCCGTGGACTGGCCGCGGTTCGGCATGGCGGCCTATACCCAGGTTGCCAAGATGTTGCACCTGCCCGGCCAATCGGCAGGCGGCAGCACCCTGGCGACGCAGCTTGAGAAGTACCGGCACTCGCCCGATGGCTTGACAGCGTCGGGCGGGGAGAAAATCCGCCAGATGATTTCCGCCAGCGTGCGCGCCTATCAGGATGGGCCGGAAACGCTCAAGGCCCGGCAGAATGTGGTGCGCGATTACCTCAACAGCGTGCCTCTGTCGGCGGTGCCGGGTCACGGCGAAGTGCACGGCATGGCCGAGGGTTTGCGCGTCTGGTACGGCGCCGACTTCAACCAGGCCAATGAACGCCTGGCCAGCAACGCGACGGATCCACAGAGTCTGGCGGAAAAAGGTCTGGCCCTGCGCGAAATGTTGTCATTGATGATCGCCCAGCGCCGACCTTCCCATTACCTGACCAAGGGCCGCGAGGAACTGGCCAGTCTTACCGACAGCCATATTCGCCTGCTGGCGCAGAACGGCGTGATCGATAAGCCTTTCGCCGATGCGGCACTGGCCAGCAAGGTCACGTATCGCGACTGGTTGACCCAGCCGACCATTCAACCGATCGAAACCAACAAGGGCATCAGCGTGGCACGCAGTCGCCTGGCCGGGTTGCTCAACCGTCCGCTGTACGACCTCGACCGCCTCGATCTCTCGGCCACCAGCACCCTGCAGGGTGACCTGCAAACCCAGGCCACCGCCTACCTCAAGCGCCTGGCCGATCCGGCCTTTGCAACAGAGATCGGCCTGATGGGCGAACGCTTGCTGACCCCCACCAGCACCACCCAGGTGCGTTACAGCTTCACCCTCTTCGAGCTGACCCCGGACGGCTCGCGGGTTCGGGTGCAGACCGACAGCACCGATCAGCCGTTCGACATCAATGAAGGCAGCAAACTGGAATTGGGCTCCACGGCGAAAATGCGCGTGCTCACCACCTACCTGCAAATCATTGCCGAAATACACGACAAATATGCCGGCATGACCGTTCCGGAATTGAAGAAAGTCGAGGTGCCGGAGCAGGATCGCCTGAGCCGCTGGGTTGTCGATTATCTGATCCAGAACAAAGACCGCAGCCTGCCGCCCCTGCTCAGCGCCGCACTGGACCGCAAATACTCGGCCAGCCCCGGCGAAGCGTTTTTCACCGGCGGTGGTCTGCACACGTTCAATAACTTCCGCAAGGAAGACAACGGCCGCTTGCCGACCCTGCGCGATGCCATTCGGGAGTCGATCAACCTGCCGTTCATTCGCCTGATGCGTGACCTGGTGCGCTACACCACTTATTCAGGCCCCAACAGCAGCGCCGAACTGCTCAAGGACGATCGCGATCCACGGCGTCAGGAATACCTGGCCTCCTTCGCCGACCGCGAGGGTACGTCGTTCCTGCTGAAATTCTGGAAGAAGTACAAAAACAAGGACACCCAGGCGCGACTCGAAACCTTCCTCGATGGCATGCGCCCGACGCCGATCCGCATGGCCGCCGTGCACCGTTACTTGCTGCCCCAAGCCAGTCAGCAAAGCTTCAACACCTTCGTGCGCTCGCACCTCACGGGGACCAAGCTCACCGAAAAACTCACCGACGAACGCCTTGAACGACTCTATCTGGCCTACGGCCCCGGCACCTACGACCTGCCGGACCAGGGCTTCATCGCCAAGGTGCACCCGCTGGACCTGTGGATGATGGGCTACCTGCTCAATCACCCCGATGCCACGTTCAAGGACATCGTCAAGGCCAGCCAGTTCGAGCGCCAGGAAGTCTACAGCTGGCTGTTCAAGAGCCGGCACAAGGGCGCCCGCGACAACCGTATCCGCACCATGCTGGAGATCGAGGCGTTCCTCGACATTCATCAGCGCTGGCAGAAAGTCGGCTACCCGTTCGACCATCTGGTGCCATCGCTGGCCACCGCCATCGGCAGCTCCGGCGACCGCCCCGCCGCCCTCGCCGAGCTCATCGGCACCATTCTCAACGACGGCGTGCGCATGCCGACGCTGCGTATCGACAGCCTGCACTTCGCGGCGAACACGCCGTATGAAACCAAGCTGATCAATGACCCGGATGTGGGCAAACGGGTGATGCCGTCCGAGGTCGCCACGGCCTTGCGCGAGGCCCTTTCCCAGGTGGTGGATGCCGGTACCGCCAGGCGGGTGGCCGGGACTTTCATTACGCCAGATGGCAAAACCCTGGCCATGGGCGGCAAGACCGGCACCGGCGATAACCGCATCGAAGCGATCGGTTCCGGCGGGCGCATTCTGAGTTCGAAGTCGATCAACCGCACGGCAACTTTCGTGTTCTACATCGGCGATACCCACTTCGGCACCCTCACCGCCTTCGTACCAGGGCGCAGCGCCGAGAGTTTCACCTTCACTTCCGCACTGCCCGTGCAAGTGCTCAAGGGCATGGCACCGATTCTCAACCCCTACTTGCAACCGGGTACTCATACGCAGTGCCTGCCGATTGAAATGGTGCGACGCTGAGGGTGCTGGCCGACAGGGCAGCGCCATAGCGTTATCTGGCCGTTTGTGGGCCATAATTATTTATCGCTTATATTCAAAATCAAAAACACCCCGCCTAATAAACATGAAATAACCCACGAACAATTCCGGCTTTTTATTTAAGCCCCGGGCGATACGCTATTTATCTTTCAACTACGCCAGATAAATAACGATGCCAAACTTGAACCCCATAATCCCTTCTGTTGCGGAAACAAATAAAGGACGTCATTACGAACGCATCAAAAGCGCCATCAGCCCTCAATTCAAAAAAGCTTCCCCGGATCGTGCGCGAGTACTGAATACAACACCTCTGGCAGTCCAGAACTGGTATGGCGCCGCCGGCCACGACTCACTGAAAACCGCCAACCTGCAAGCCTGGGAAGCACAAAACCAGGCAGATCAGACGTTCGGAAAGGTACTGGATATTTATGCTTTCGCTGAACCCTTACTAAAAGCCAGGCTTAAAGAAACACATAAAATCGACGTGGATGTACGGTCCACTTACTTGCGTCTTTACTTCCCGAAAAAAACGCCTTGGTATGTCATTGACATGCAACCGGGCTATTCCAGTCGAACGGTGTCCTTGCTGGATGCGGCACTGCACAATTTTGCAGCGTCCGAAACCTTTACCGCCGATTCGGATTACATCAGCAAGCCCGATGCAAACGGGCACTTCGATGTCAACCCGGGCGTTGATCGAACTGTTACGGCTGACGCGGTGATTCAGCGCCAGCGAGGAATTGCTGGTCTGCCCGGTGAACACGTTGCGCTGACGAATGCGCGTGCCGTCCGGCAGGGTGTCGTAGGTGTTGGTGGTATCCAGCCAGCTGCGGTTGTGACTGATCACCAGGCTGCCGGCGCCATAGTTGTACAGGCCTTGCAGATCGAGCCCGGTGCCGTGGTCTTCGGTCTGGTAGAAGTTGGCGTACATACTGGTGCTGTTGGCCAGGGTCCAGTCAATGGAGGTGCCGTATTGCAGCTTTTCCCGAACCTGACGTGTCGACAGCCCGAGGATCACCCGGGGATGCAGCAAGTAGTTGTTGTTGAACTCGACTTTAAGATCGATGATGCTCGCGCCGCCGACCAGCTTCGGCACACCTTCCAGATAGCCATGAACCGAACCGTTGGTGTTGCGCACGTCGAAGAAGCCTACAACCGGTTTCATGGTGCCGGTGATCGGGCTGAAGCTCATGTCCTGATCCTTGTTGACCAGGTCGGCGTCAGTCGGCACCACATAGAAACCATTGGTCGGTACATGGGCGACCAGGCTGATGGAGTGACGGGCTTCACCGGCGGCAAATGCCACGGAGGAGCTCAAAGCCAGAACAGCCAGTGGGGCAGCGATTGCAATTTTCTTGAACATCGTTCAGTACCTGTTTTCTTTAAAGGATCGGTTCATTGAAAGTTCAAACAACGCCTACCCAAAGGTTGTGTTGGTTTGGACTTTCAACGCCGGGGCATGATCGACTGTTCGACCTGGAAAGTAAGCAGGCAACTTCCGACGATCGCGTAGTTCAACTACTTCGCAAGCGGAAAGAAAAAAGAATGAATAACAGAAAAACAAAACAGCAGCTGTAAGTTCTACCTTACATACAGTTTTCAGTTAAAAACCATACAGCAATCTCGACGACTGAATACGGGAACATGAGCCTTCTTTAGAATATTAGCTCCAATTAAATAGAGTGATGGCTTTAACTTTCAAGTTTGCGATCGAGTCGAAAAATAAAAAATGGAATGCATGGCTGGAATCAGGATTTTCGTCGCCCTGCCAACCGCCATTCGTCGCCAAATGTAATTCATTCTCAACAAAAGTCTTGCTTCGCACGCAAGATATATCTTACGTTGTATCTAAATACGACGAGAGCACGCAGCCAATGAGAGACCATTATTCCCCCCACCGCGAGCACGGCGACAGCCGTGACGGCTTCGAGAAACGCCACGGCCGTGAACGCGGCGGTCGAGGCCCGCGAGTATTTGCTCCCGGCGATCTGAAATTACTGCTGCTGGCGCTGATCGCCGAGCAGCCCTGCCATGGCTACGACCTGATCCGCCAGATCGAAGGCATGTTCGATGGCGCGTACAGCCCCAGTCCCGGCGTGATCTATCCGACCCTGACGTTTCTGGAAGAAAGCGAAATGATCCTGGGCGATGCCGAGGGCGGGAAAAAACGCTACAGCGTGACCGACGCCGGACGGCATTCGTTGATCGAGCAGGCGATCGCGCTGGATGGCGTGCGCATGCGCATCGAAGTCAGCAAGCGCTCATTGCGCGGCCATGACCGCCCGCCGGAGATCCATGAAGCGGTGCATAACCTGCGCCATGCCTTGCAAATGCACCACGGTCGCTGGAGCCCGGAAGAAATCCTGCGGGTACGCGACCTGCTCAACAACACCGCCAAAGCCATCGTCGACGGCCCCGCCGTGACGCCTGTTCAGGAGAGCGCCGAATGACCGAGATCATCGACCCGACCCAAACCATTCACCGTGTGATGCATGAAATCAAACGACGTCGCCTGCAAGTCCTGCGTGTAGTCGATCTGACCCCGCGCATGCGTCGGATCACCCTGGGTGGGCCGGAGCTTGCGGGCTTCGTCAGTCTGGGCACGGATGATCACGTCAAGCTGCTGTTCCCGCAGAACGCCGAACAGGCTGCCGCGCTGGAAAACCTGGTACTGGGCGCCGGCAAGAATGACGGGGCAATGCCGCCAATGCGCGACTACACCCCGCGCCGCTACGACCTGGAAAAACGGGAGCTGGACATCGACTTCGTGCTCCATGGCGACGGCCCGGCCTCGACCTGGGCCGAACAGGCCAGACCCGGCCAGTTCCTGCACATCGGCGGGCCACGGGGTTCGATGATCGTGCCGGACATTTTCGACAGCTACCTGCTGATCGGCGACGAAACCGCCCTGCCCGCCATCGCCCGCCGCCTGGAAGGCCTGGCGGCCAATCGGCGCGCGCTGGTGATTGTGGAAGTGGAGAACGGCAAGGAACAACAAGCGCTGGAGAGCGCTGCCCAGGTCAATGTGATCTGGGTGCTGCGCGAAGGCGGCAAGGATCATTTGCTGACCACCGTGCGCCAGGTCAAGGTTCCGACCGGCAGCCTGTATGCCTGGGTTGCGACCGAGAGCAAGGTATCGCGGCAGATTCGCCGGGTGTTGCTGGATGAACATGGCCTTGATGATCAATTCGTCAAAGCGGTGGGCTACTGGCGGATGGGTGACAGCGACGAGGAGTAACTTCCTCACTAGCCCCTTCGCGAGCAGGCTCGCTCCCACAAGGGGCCGGTGTACGCTGATCCAATGTGGGAGCGAGCCTGCTCGCGAAGGCGATGCTACAAACGCTACAACTCCATGCCTTTGCCACCACGCCAGCGATCAACCCCGATCATCAACAGAGCAATCACCACAAACCCCACCAACATCCCACCCGCATTGATAAACACCTGTGGATAACCCAGTTTATCCACATCAATGAACGGGTACGGGTAAGTCGCCAGCAGATGCCCGCGCAACAACGCATAGCCGAAGTACACCAGCGGATAAATCAGCCACAGCGCGACATGCCGCAGCCGCAACGTCCCCTTGGACACCCAGCACCACCAATAGACCAGAAACAGCAGCGGCATGACGTCATGCAGCAACTCATCGGCCAGCCATTGCCAGCCTTCGGGATGCCATAGATGGCGCAGCAACAGGCTGTAGGCAATGCCGACCACGGCGATGCTCACGGCAATGCCACTGCTGACCCACGGCTGTAAAAACCAGCGCCGTGCGGCCGATTCGCGGGACGTCAGTTCACAGGTCAGAACGGTCGCCACCAGGGTATTGGTCAGCACGGTGAAGTAGCTGAAGAAGCTCACCAGCCCGCCCAACAGGCTGGCGGCCAGAGTCCAGCGCGAGTAGAAAATCAGGTACAGCTGAATGCTCAATCCGGCCCAGCCAAGGATGGCGGCCACGGCAACATATCGACGTCGCGCGACTGACTGTTTGACCATATTCAGAGCGGACGCTTGGTGCGCATCAACTTCACGTACAAGCGCTCGACCTTCTCCCGCGCCCATGGGGTTTTGCGCAGGAACGTCAGGCTCGACTTGATGCTCGGGTCACTCTTGAAGCAGCGGATGTCGATGCGCTCGGCCAGCCCCGACCATTCGTAGTGTTCAACCAGGGCGTTGAGGATTTGCTCCAGGGTGACGCCGTGCAGCGGGTCGTGGGTCTGTTCGGTCATGCCGGGCCTTCAGCGATGTAGGAATGGGAAGCCGCGCACCTTAGCCGAGGGCTTCGTTGGGGGGAAGCGGTCTATTAAATGTAGGTGAACCGCGACAACTCTGTGGGAGCCTGCTCGCGAAGAAACCAATGATGCGGCTTGGCATCTGGACTCACGCGTTATCGTTCACCCCCTTCGCGAGCAGGCTCGCTCCCACAGTGGACAGCAGTCATCCGCCTCACTGTTACCAAATCCGAAACGATGCATGTCTGTAAAAGCCCTTTCTCTATTTGTAACAGAACATTATCCTTGCGCACGCTTTAGCTGAAACGCTTCCGCCAACACCTTCAGTTCTGCTGTTTCCGTTCATTCCCCAGAAAAAGATCAAGAATGCCCGATTTGCAAACCTTGAAAGACAGCGCTGTCTTTACGCCTGTCATTCGTCAAAAATCCCTGAGCCTCATCGGCGGATTCACCGCATTGAGTCTCGCCACCTGCGTCCAGGCCACCCCGGCCTTCGATAACAACTCACCCTGGATGCTCGGTGACGGGAACGGCACGCGCAGCGAACTGGCGAAGAAAGGCTACGACTTCAAGGTCGACTACACCGGTGAAATGGGTAGCAATCTGCACGGCGGCTACGACCATGACCGGACGGCGCGCTACAGCGACCAGTTCGGCTTCGGCACGCATCTGGATTTGCAGAAGATCCTGGGCTGGGACGACGCGGAGTTTCAGCTGACCATTACCGAGCGCAGTGGCAACAACATCAGCAACGACCGCATCAACGATCCGCGAGTCGGCGGTTTCACCTCGGCCCAGGAAGTCTGGGGGCGCGGCCAGACCTGGCGCTTGACGCAGATGTGGTACCAGCAGAAGTTTTTCGACCAGAAGCTGGACATCAAGGTCGGCCGTTTTGGCGAGGGCGAAGACTTCAACAGCTTCCCCTGCGACTTCCAGAACCTGGCGTTCTGCGGCTCCCAGGTGGGCAACTGGGTCGGTGACATCTGGTACAACTGGCCGGTCAGCCAGTGGGCGCTGCGGATCAAATATCACCTGACGCCTGAACTGTACGCACAGGTCGGTGCCTATGAGCAAAACCCGTCGAATCTGGATCGCGACAACGGCTTCAAGCTCAGCGGCAGCGGCACCCAGGGCGCGATCCTACCGGTGGAAGTGGTGTGGACGCCGAAGTTCGACGGCCTGCCGGGGGAATACCGCGCCGGTTATTACTACAGCAACGCCAATGCCACCGACGTCTACAAGGATAGCCATGGCCAGCCCGCCGCCCTGAGTGGCGAGGCTTACCGCAGCGCGTCGAGCAAGCACGGTGTGTGGCTCGGCATCCAGCAGCAAATCACCAGCGTCGCCAGCGATCACAGCCGGGGTTTGAGCGTGTTCGCCAACGGCACGATGCACGACAAGAAGACCAACGCCATCGACAACTACGTCCAGGCCGGTGTCGTCTACAAAGGTCTGTTCGATGCACGCGCCAATGACGACATCGGCTTCGCCCTGGCCCGCGTCCACGTCAACCCGGCCTATCGCAAGAACGCCGAGGCGACCAACCAGGCCCACGCCGTTTTCGACTACGACGATCCGTCGTTCCTGCCGCCCCAGGACACCGAATACAGCGCCGAACTCTATTACGGCGTGCACGTCACGAATTGGCTGACCGTGCGCCCGAACCTGCAATACATCCGCCACCCCGGTGGCGTGGACCAGGTCGACGATGAGCTGATTGGCGGGATCAAGATCCAGTCGTCGTTCTAAGAATTACGCAAAAACCTGTGGGAGCGAGCCGGCTCGCGAAGCGGCCATCACATCCAACATCAGCGTCGGATGACACACCGCCTTCGCGAGCAGGCTCGCTCCCACAAGGGACCGCATCGACAGAACACCTTTTAGCTGAACCATGCCCACACAGGATCATCATCTACAGTGAACCTGCGCGGGACTCATCAAAACTTCACGGAGAACCACACTATGAGCACTGAGGGTGCTTTGAGTCGAAGCCGTCTGCTGCCGAGCCTGCTCGGTGTCCTGCTTCTGCTAATGGGCCTGGCCATGCTGGCCGGCGGTATCAAGCTGAGCCTGCTCGGCGGCTCGCTGTATTACGTGCTGGCCGGTATTGGCCTGACGCTGACCGGCGTCCTGCTGATCGCCGCCCGCCGCGCTGCGCTGGGCCTGTACGCATTGGTGCTGTTCGCCAGCACCGTCTGGGCACTGTGGGAAGTCGGCCTCGACTGGTGGCAACTGGTGCCGCGTCTGGCCATGTTGTTTGCCCTCGGCATCGTCATGTTGCTGCCATGGTTCCGTAGTCCGCTGTTGCGCGCCGGTGCAGCACCGATGGGCACGGGTGCGCTGAGCGTGGCCGTGGTCATCGCCGGCGCCACTGCGCTGGCCAGCCAGTTCACCAACCCCGGTGAAATCAAGGGACAACTGGACCGCGACAGCGTCCCGGGCATGACCAACACCGCGCCTGCCATGCCGGACGGCGACTGGAACTCCTACGGCCGCAGTGCTCACGGCGACCGTTACTCGCCATTGGCACAGATCACCCCGCAGAACGTGCACAAGCTGGTGCCGGCCTGGACCTACCGCACGGGTGATCTGCCAGGGCCGAACGACCCGGGCGAAACCACCGCCGAAAACACCCCGCTGAAAGTCAACGGCATGCTCTATGTCTGCACGCCGCACAGCCAGGTGATTGCGCTGGACCCGGACAGCGGCAAGGAAATCTGGCGTTTCGATCCGAAGCTCTCGACGCAGAACGCGGCGAACTTCAAGGGTTGGGCGCACATGACCTGCCGTGGCGTGACCTATCACGATGACGCGGTGTATGCCTCCGAACAGAGCCCGACCGGCAGCGCCAGCGCACCGGTGGCCAGCATCTGCCCACGCCGCATCTTCCTGCCCACCGCCGATACCCGTCTGATTGCCCTCAACGCCGACACCGGCAAGATGTGCGAAGACTTCGGCGACAAGGGCCAGGTCGACCTGCGCGCCAACATCGGCGGCTTCACCGCCGGCGGCTACTACTCCACCTCGCCTCCCGCAGTCACCAAGGACCTGGTGGTGATTGGCGGGCACGTCACCGACAACGTCTCCACCGACGAACCGAGCGGTGTGATCCGCGCCTTCGACGTGCACACCGGCAAACTGGTGTGGAACTGGGACAGCGGCAACCCGGACGACACCACGCCGATTGCCGAAGGCAAGGTCTACACCCGCAACTCACCGAACATGTGGTCCATGTTCGCCGTCGATGAAAAACTCGGCATGCTCTACCTGCCGATGGGCAATCAGACCCCGGACCAGTTCGGTGGCGCGCGCACCCCTGAGTCGGAACTGCACGCCGCCGGCCTGACCGCCCTGGACATCGCCACCGGCAAAGTGCGCTGGCACTTCCAGTTCACCCACCATGACCTGTGGGACATGGACGTCGGTGGCCAGCCAACCCTGATGGACCTGAAAACCGCCGATGGCGTGAAGCCGGCGGTACTGGCCTCCACCAAGCAAGGCAGCATCTACGTACTGGACCGCAGCAGCGGCCAGGCCATCGTACCGATCAATGAAGTGCCGGTGCCGCAAGGCGCGGTGGAAGGCGACCACACGTCGCCGACCCAGCCGAAATCCGACCTCAACCTGATGCCGCCACCGCTGCAGGAACGCGACATGTGGGGCGTGACCCCGTTCGACCAGCTGATCTGCCGGATCGACTTCAAATCCATGCGCTACGACGGTCCGTTCACCCCGCCGTCGTTGCAGGGTTCGATCGTGTATCCGGGTAACTTCGGCGTGTTCGACTGGGGCGGTATCTCGGTCGATCCGGTGCGCCAGATCGCCTTCGTGAACCCGAGCTACATGGCCTTCAAATCGAAAATGATCCCGGCCGCCGACATCGCCGCCCAAGGCCCGCGCAAAAGCGAAACCGAAGGTGTGCAGCCGAACAAGGGTGCGCCGTACGGCGTGATCCTCGAAGCACTGCTCTCGCCAATGGGCCTGCCGTGCCAGGCGCCGGCCTGGGGCTACGTGGCCGCCATCGACCTGACCACCCAGGAAAAAATCTGGATGCACAAGAACGGCACCGTGCGCGACAGCTCACCGGTTCCGATTCCGCTGAGCATGGGCGTGCCAAGCCTGGGCGGCACCTTTACCACCGCCGGTGGCGTCGGTTTCCTCAGCGGCACCCTCGACCAGTACCTGCGTGCCTACGACGTGAAAAACGGCAAGCAACTGTGGGAAGGCCGCCTGCCGGCCGGCGCGCAGACCACACCCATGACCTACACCGGCAAGGACGGCCAGCAATACGTGCTGGTCGTTGCCGGCGGTCATGGTTCCCTGGGCACCAAACAGGGTGACTATGTGATTGCGTACAAACTGTCGGAATAGTTTTTAGCGACAGCAGAACAAAGGGCGACGCTCCGTAAGGGTGTCGCCCTTTTTTTTGAATGCCTCATCGATAAAGGATCAATCGCCAATCGATCTAAATAACTGTCAACTCTGACAGTAGCTGCTCATTTCTTTTCTGCGCATCCTCAATTGCACGCACGCAAAAGCGTGCCCGTATAACTGAGGTGCAAATGACGTCCCCAAACCGAAATGTCACTGGCTGGATCGAGGCACTGGCCGAGGGTGAAATCAAACTGCACTAGTTGCCAAAGGCTTTTTCCCACGACGAAGCGGCCTACATCCGTCGCGAAGCTTTGCAACGTATCCGCGGAATGTCGCTCCACACCATCGGTAACTACACCTTCGATGCAAAACCGGCCAAATGCGAGAACTTCATCGGTGCCATTCAGATTCCGGTGGGTGTCGTCGGGCCCGTGCTGATCAAGGGTCAAGCGCTTTGCGCCAGTGAACCGGTATTCGCACCGTTGGCCACCACGGAAGGCGCATTGATCGCCAGTGTCTCCCGAGGTTGCAGTGCACTGCATGCCGCTGGTGGCGCGGTGGTGCCATCGGTATCACCTGTATCGAACCCCGCGAGCATGGCGCCGTCTACGCCTCAATCCTGTTGCCCGACACACCGTTGGGCACCGTCGGCGGTGGTACCGGCCTTGGCACGCAATCGGAGGCCCTGGCGTTGATGGGCATCGTGCCCGGCGAGAAAAAACCCGGGATGGATGTGCTGCGCCTGGCAGAAATACTCGGCACCCTGGTGTTGGCGGGTGAATTGTCGATCATGGCTGCGCAAGCGTCTCACAATCTGGTCAAAGCCCATGTGCAACTGGGACGTTGACGGATGATCGCCATTCAAGCCAGCGCCCCGGGCAAAATCATTCTGATGGGTGAGCACGCCGCCCTGCATGGATGTCCGGTGATCGCCAGTTCCCTGGGGCTGTATTGCAATGTCCGGGTACATCCGCGTCACGACGGACAGATTAAACTGAGATTGCCCGACCTCTCGATCCAGCGGGTTTACGACCCTCTGCAACTGGCGGATTACACCCTGCAAGTGCGCCAGGCGTGGAAGCACTATGTGAGCGATCCAACATCCCGGACCTTTGCTCAGGTCAAAGGCCAGGACCTTGATCACGTGGTCAAATGCTCCATCGGAGAAATCCTGCTCAGGTTGGCACCGCAGGACTGGCGTGGATTCTCTCTGCGGGTGCGATCACAGATTCCTGCCGAAGCCGGGTTCGGCAGCTCCGGCGCTTTGGCGGTTACGCTGGTGGCGGCACTGCTGCGGCTCTTCAGGCTGCCAGCGATGGACAATCCAGTGCAATGTCTGGCGCAAACCATTGAGCGCTATGTCCACGGCCAGTCTTCCGGGATCGACCACAACACCAGCCTGCATGGCTCGGTGGTCGAGCGGCGATCAGACGGGGAAGGTGGTTTCAACCTGACTCCATGGCCCATCGAAAACCTGAGCGTACTGCACGGATTGCAGCTCTATCACACCGGCGCCGCCCGCGAGAGTACCGGACAAGTGGTCGCCGCCACTCGACACAGGCTGGCAGGCAAGGGCAATCCACTGCTGGCCAGCATGTGTCGCAACACTGAGCGCTTTTGCTCGCTCTTGCAGCAAACGCGTCCGATGCCTGAAACACTCAAGGCCGTGTTGCGCGACTATGAAGCCGATCTGGAAAAACTGGGTGTCGTTCCAGCTGCCGTTGCCGAGGTGATTCGCGCCATAGAAAGGGCCGGAGGCGCGGCAAAGATATGTGGCGCCGGTGCGCTTTGCGGGGAGAGCGCCGGAGCGCTGCTGGGGGTGGGTGCCCCGGCGCTGCCGGAACTGGCGCACTACCGCAGGATTGATGCAGCACTGGGGGTGAGCGGCCTGGAGATCACTCAGAAATGAACCGAATCACCGTCTCATCCCCCAGCAACATTGCATTGATCAAGTATTGGGGCATGAGCAATGAACAGCTGACGCTCCCCAACAACGTTTCGCTGTCCATGACCCTGAGTCAGTGCGTCAGCCTTTGCACGATGGCACCGCTGCCCATTGGCTCAACCGATGAGATCCTGTGGAGAACCCGCGAGGGCACACTGGTGCCCGCCAACGCCTCTTTGCGCTTCGGTATCGAGTATCACCTGGGGCAACTGCGCCAGCACTTCGATCACTGGCACCCCCTGCGCATCGCCACCAGCAACAGCTTCCCCACCGGAGCCGGAATCGCTTCGTCGGCGGCTGGCTTCAGTGCCCTGGCCATGGCCTTCGCCCTGCTGTGCGATCAGAACTGCGATGCCGCGCACATCAGTGAACTGGCACGTTTGTCCGGCTCAGGTTCGGCGTCACGGTCGGCGTTCGGCGGATTTGTCCAGTGGCCAGGCGATGCCCGACAGCTTGCAGGGCCGGCACAAGCCTTCGCTCCGGCGCAGCACTGGCCGCTGTGTGACCTGATTGCCGTGGTCGACGCCAGGCACAAGAAGGTCAGCTCCCGCCAGGGTCATCATCTGGCCTCCAGCAGCCCTTTTTACCGAGCCCGTCTTGATCTGTTGCCAGACCGCCTGAACACCGTGCGCCAAGCCATTCTCAACCGTGACTTCACTGCATTGGCCGACGCCGTGGAGTGCGAAGCCATTGAAATGCACATGATCGCCATGACGTCCCAACCGCCGGTTTTCTATTGGCAACCGACAACACTGACGCTGCTTGAACGGGTTCGCCAACTGCGCGGCGAAGGGCTGCAGGTGTGTGCCACGATGGATGCCGGCCCCAATGTGCATGTGCTCTGCACCCTACAGCACCGGTCGCAGGTTTTTGCCGCGTTGAGATCGCTACCCGGCGTCGTTCGGTGGATTTTCGATCAAGCGGGCGACGGGCCCCGACGGCTGGAACATCATCTGTTTTAAGTGACCACCGGGACCGCCCCAACCAAAGTACCCAGCTAACCTGTCTATCTACTGAACATACCCTCGAATGATTCAGTAACCCCCAAGCATCATTGAAACCACCGCCAACCTGCCCCATCTAAGACCCATACCCATTGCGCAGGTGCCCCCATGAGCGACCAGCAGGAATTCCCCGAAGACTCCAGCGAATACGCCGACCCGGAAAACGCCCACCACCACACTCCCGGCAAAGGCCTCGCCCTGCCCGGCCAGAATCTGCCGGACAAGGTCTACATCATCCCGATCCACAATCGACCGTTCTTCCCGGCCCAGGTGCTGCCGGTCATCGTCAATGAAGAACCCTGGGCGGAAACCCTTGATCTGGTCAGCAAATCCGAGCACCACTCCCTGGCCCTGTTCTACATGGACACACCCCAGGACAATCCACGCCACTTCGACACCTCGGCCCTGCCGCTGTACGGCACCCTGGTCAAGGTGCACCACGCCAGCCGCGAAAACGGCAAACTGCAATTCGTCGCCCAGGGCCTGACCCGCGTCCGGCTCAAGACCTGGCTCAAGCACCATCGCCCGCCGTACCTGGTGGAAGTCGAATACCCGCACCAGCCCACCGAGCCGACCGATGAGGTCAAGGCTTATGGCATGGCGCTGATCAATGCGATCAAGGAACTGCTGCCGCTCAACCCGCTGTACAGCGAAGAACTGAAGAATTACCTCAACCGCTTCAGCCCCAACGACCCATCGCCGCTGACCGACTTCGCCGCCGCGCTGACCTCGGCCACCGGCAGCGAACTGCAGGAAGTGCTCGACTGCGTGCCGATGCTCAAGCGCATGGAAAAAGTCCTGCCGATGCTGCGCAAGGAAGTCGAAGTCGCGCGCCTGCAAAAGGAAATCTCCGCCGAAGTGAACCGCAAGATCGGCGAGCACCAGCGCGAGTTTTTCCTCAAGGAACAACTCAAGGTCATCCAGCAGGAGCTGGGGCTGACCAAGGACGACCGCAGCGCCGACCTGGAACAGTTCGAGCAGCGACTGACCGGCAAGGTACTGTCGTCGCAGGCGCAGAAGCGCATCGAAGAAGAGATGAACAAGCTGTCGATCCTCGAGACCGGTTCGCCGGAGTATGCGGTGACCCGCAACTACCTCGACTGGGCGACCTCGGTGCCGTGGGGCGTGTATGGCGAGGACAAGCTCGACCTCAAACACGCGCGCAAGGTGCTGGACAAACACCACGCAGGCCTCGACGACATCAAGGACCGCATCCTCGAATTCCTCGCGGTCGGTGCCTATAAAGGCGAGATCAGCGGTTCTATCGTGCTGCTGGTCGGCCCGCCGGGCGTGGGCAAGACCAGCGTCGGCAAATCCATCGCCGAGTCCCTGGGCCGGCCGTTCTACCGCTTCAGCCTCGGCGGTATGCGCGACGAAGCCGAGATCAAGGGCCACCGCCGCACCTACATCGGCGCGCAGCCGGGCAAACTCGTTCAAGCGTTGAAAGACGTCGAAGTGATGAACCCGGTGATCATGCTCGATGAAATCGACAAGATGGGCCAAAGCTACCAGGGCGACCCGGCGTCGGCGTTGCTGGAAACCCTCGACCCTGAGCAGAACGTCGAATTCCTCGACCACTACCTTGATCTGCGCATGGACCTGTCGAAAGTGCTGTTCGTCTGCACCGCCAACACCCTGGATTCGATACCCGGCCCGCTGCTCGACCGCATGGAAGTGATTCGGCTGTCGGGTTACATCACCGAAGAAAAAGTCGCCATCGCCAAGCGTCACCTGTGGCCCAAGCTGCTGGAAAAGGCCGGTGTCTCCAAAGGCAGCCTGAGCATCAGTGACAACGCGTTGAAGGCCTTGATCGACGGTTACGCCCGTGAGGCCGGCGTGCGGCAGCTGGAAAAACAGCTCGGCAAACTGGTGCGAAAGGCCGTGATGAAATTGATCGATGAGCCGAACGCAGTGATCAAACTCGGTCCGAAAGACCTGGAAGCCTCCCTCGGCCATCCGGTGTTTCGCAACGAACAAGTCCTGTCGGGCACTGGCGTCATCACCGGACTGGCCTGGACCAGCATGGGCGGCGCGACCTTGCCGATCGAAGCGACGCGGATTCACACGTTGAATCGCGGATTCAAACTCACCGGGCAACTGGGTGATGTGATGAAAGAGTCGGCGGAAATCGCCTACAGCTACGTCAGCTCCAATCTGAAGTCGTTCGGCGGCGATCCAAAGTTCTTCGACGAAGCCTTCGTGCACTTGCACGTGCCGGAAGGCGCAACACCCAAAGACGGCCCAAGCGCCGGCGTGACCATGGCCAGCGCCCTGCTCTCGCTCGCCCGCAACCAGCCCCCGAAAAAAGGCGTGGCCATGACCGGCGAACTGACCTTGACCGGGCATGTACTGCCGATTGGCGGCGTGCGCGAAAAGGTCATCGCGGCGCGGCGGCAGAAGATTTTCGAGTTGATCCTGCCGGAGTCGAATCGCGGGAGTTTCGACGAACTGCCGGATTATCTGAAGGAAGGGATTACCGTGCATTTCGCCAAGCGCTTTGCGGATGTGGCGAAGGTGTTGTTCTGACAATTGGCTCATAGTAAACCACCTGTCGGAACTGATAGTTCTGACAGGTGGCACTGCTTACATGCACTGCTAAAACGGTTGCTCATACCTCAATCAAGTGTGAGCAACCATGGCGAACACGCAATTACTCCCACCCGTCCTTTCGTATCCAACAGAAGGGGCGACCGTTGAAAAACTGGAGTTGAAGGGGACTGGCGTAGCAGGTGCTGTCATACAGCTGCAATCGAACTTTACGCAACAAGGTACCTGGCATGACGTTGGTACGGTCGAGCAGGACGGCACCTTCAGCATCTACCTCAGCCGAAGTTTCTATCTCGTTCCGAAGAATGCCGAGATTAAGGTACGGCAGAAAACATGGTGGCCCGACGAAACCTCCGAACCGACTGAAATCATTTCATTCGAAAAGTTGCTCGAACGACCGGTTTTCACAAAGCCCACTGCGGGGGGCTCACTTCCTCTACTTGATCAAACTATCAAAGGGACAGGGCATCATGCCCAGACTCGGGTTGACATCGAGTTAACCAGAGTGAGTCCTTTGCCCACGGCCACTTACAAAACCAACGTTGATCCTGATGGCGCTGGTGGGTGGGAGGCAAAACCTGGATGGGCACTGTTACCCGGCGCATACAAGATGAAAGCAATGCAAACCTATTGGCACTTTGATGGGGTAGAGCACAAATCGAACTGGACTGACGATATGGCCCTTACTGTTGCGTGACGCGTCCTTTATGTTTCTGGAGAACATCAGCAGCAGGCTGGATATTACAGTCCATTTCGCCAAGCGTTTGCGGATGTGGCGAAGGTGTTGTTCTGACAGCGTTGTAGCGCCTGCGTCATCGCTTTCGCGAGCAGGCTCGCTCCCACATGTGGTTGCAGTGGTGTTCACAAATTTTGTGCCTACTGCAATCCCTGTGGGAGCGAGCCTGCTCGCGAAGGCGTCGGCGCTCACAACGCCAATTCCCGCACCTGTCACAATTTGTCTCACCTTCAGTTATGCTCGCCGTTCGTCGAGAACGCCGGAGCCACAGACCCTATGTCCCCCACCCGCCTGTTTGTCCCTATTGCCCTCGCGCTGCTGGCCGCCTGCGCCACGCAACCGAAGCACAACGTGACCGTGGAAAAACAAAGCGAATGCCCGATTAAACTCACCAGCGGGCAAAACCTGATCCTGACCCTGCCAAGCAACCCGACCACGGGCTATCGCTGGGCCATTCAGGATTCGGCCGGCGGCGTGTTGCGTGCACTGGGGCCAGAGGTTTATCGAAACCCGGAAGATGCCGGTGTTGTGGGCGCGGCCGGCGTCTCGACCTGGCGCTTTCAGGCCTTTGCACCCGGCACCGCACGCTTGCGCCTGACCTCGCAACAGCCCTGGGCACCGGAAGTGCTGCCGGTGGAATCCTTCGACTGCGCGATTTCGGTTAACTGACCATGGGTTGGCTGATTCTGGCGCTGATGGGCGCGGTGACGTTTCTCTACGGCCTGAGCGTGCACGCCTCGCTGCTGTGCCTGTTGGTGAAACCGTTGCCGGTACTGGCCTTGCTCGGCTGGCTGCACGACGCGCCGCCCAGCGACTATCGGCGCTGGATCAGCCTCGGCTTGATCTTCTCCCTGATCGGCGATGTGTTGCTGGCGTGGCCGGGGGATTTGTTTGTGTTTGGCCTGGGTGCGTTTCTGGTTGCGCATCTGGCCTATCTGAAAGCGTATTTGAGCGACTGCCGCCGGTTGGCGCTGTTGCCGCTGATTATCGCCCTGGGAGTCGGGGCCGTTCTGCTGGGGATTCTGATTGCCCACGGATTGGGGCCGTTGCTCATCCCGGTGATCGTCTACGGCCTGGCCATCAGCGCCATGCTGTGGCGAGCGCTGGCCCGGCTTGGCACCGATGTGCCCAAACGCTCCGCGCTGCTGGCGGCTGCGGGTGCCGTGGCATTTGTGTTCTCGGACAGCGTGATTGGCATCAGTCGCTTTGTGATGCCGTTCGATGCCGCGCCCTATGTGATCATCCTCAGTTACTGGTTGGGGCAATGGGGGATTACCGCCTCTGCCTTTGACTCAAAACCGCGCTGAACGCTTCGCGAGCAGGCTCGCTCCCACAGGTACAGCGCAGTCCATGTGGGAGCGAGCCTGCTCGCGAAAGCGGTTTATCAGACAACCCGCGCATCCCCCCGCCAACTTGGCTAAAATGCCGGCCTTTTCATCGACACCGCTGGAACCGCCGTGAGCAAAGAATCCGATCGCCTTTTCGCCCAGCCTTTGGCCCAGGTGCCTGACTTCGCTTTTAACGAGGACGTGGTGCGGGTGTTCCCGGACATGATCAAGCGCTCGGTGCCAGGTTATCCGACCATCGTGGAAAACCTCGGCGTGCTCGCCGCGCAGTTCGCCCAGCCCAACAGCGTGCTGTACGACCTCGGCTCGTCCCTGGGTGCCGTGACCCAGGCCTTGCGTCGGCATGTGCGCACCGACGGTTGCCGGGTGATCGCGATGGATAACTCCGCGGCGATGGTTGAGCGCTGCCGCGAGTACCTCAACGGCCAGGATTCGATGTTCCAGGAGTTACTGCCGGTCGAGGTGATCGAAGGTGACATCCTCGCCCTGCAATTCCAGCCGGCCTCGGTGGTGGCGCTGAACTTCACCTTGCAATTCATCGCCCCGGATCAGCGCACCGGATTGCTTTCGCGCATCCGTCAATCGTTGTTGCCCGGCGGCGCGTTGATCCTCTCGGAAAAGCTGCGTTTTGAAGACGAACAGGAACACGCCCTGCTGACCGACCTGCACATCGCCTTCAAACGCGCCAACGGCTACAGCGAACTGGAAATCGCCCAGAAGCGCAGCGCCATCGAAAACGTCATGAAGCCCGACAGCCTCGAAGAACACCGCGAACGCCTGCTGGCCGCCGGGTTTTCGAAAGTCGTGCCGTGGTTCCAGTGTCTTAACTTTGCCTCGTTGATTGCCTTGCCATGATTGATCTGTCCCCCCTCGCCCGCCGTCTGGCGGGAACACCTTTGGCCGATTGGGCCAACACCCTGCAAGCGCAACTCGACAAAAAAATGGAAAAGGGTCACGGCGACCTGGAGCGCTGGCAAAGCGCACTGGATGCCTTGCCGAAGATCCAGCCGAGCGAAGTCGATTTGCTCAACGGCCTGAAGCTGGACACCGATTGCGACGATGAAACCCGCGCGCAGATGCGCACGGCGCTGATGGGCCTCTCGCCATGGCGCAAGGGGCCGTTCGATCTGTTCGGCGTGCACGTCGACACCGAATGGCGCTCGGATTGGAAATGGTCGCGGGTCGCGCCGCACCTGGATCTGCAAGGCAAGCGCATTCTCGATGTCGGCTGCGGCAACGGCTACTACATGTGGCGCATGCTCGGCGCCGGTGCGGACAGCGTGATCGGCGTCGATCCGAACTGGCTGTTCTTCTGCCAGTTCCAGGCGGTACAGCGTTACTTGTCCGAACCCAATGCCTGGCACCTGCCATTTCCTTTTGAAGACCTGCCGCCGAATCTGGAAGGTTTCGACACGGTGTTCTCAATGGGTGTGTTCTACCACCGTCGCTCGCCGATCGAGCACTTGCTGGCGCTGAAAGATTGCCTGGTCAAGGGCGGCGAACTGGTGCTCGAAACCCTGGTGGTCGAAGGCGACAAACATCAGGTGCTGGTGCCGGAAGATCGTTATGCACAGATGCGCAACGTGTGGTTCCTGCCCTCGGTGCCGGCACTGGAATTGTGGCTGCGCCGTGCCGGGTTCACCGATGTGAAATGCGTGGATGTGAGCGTGACCACGGTCGAGGAACAGCGCGGGACGGAGTGGATGAAGTATCAGTCGTTGAGTGATTTCCTCGATCCGGAAGATCACAGCAAGACCATCGAAGGGCTGCCGGCACCGATGCGGGCGGTCATCGTCGCGAAGAAGTAAATCTCTCAAACACCGAGTAACCCTGTGGGAGCTGGCTTGCCAGCGATGGCGTCGGCACATCCAGCATTGATGTCGACTGATACATCGCTATCGCTGGCAAGCCAGCTCCCACAAGGATTGGGGTCGTTACCTAGATTGCGGGTTTTGCTCTTCGGGCCTTGAAGAACTCGCTCAAGACTGCACCACACTCCTGCGCCAATACCCCGCCCTCATACAACACCCGGTGATTCAAAAAACCCTGGGTGAAAAACTGCCCCTGGCTTTGCACAATCCCCGCCTTCGGTTCCAGCGCGCCATACACCACCCGCGCGATTCGCGAGTGCACGATCAACCCGGCGCACATGCTGCAAGGCTCCAGCGTCACGTACAGCGTGCTGCCCGTCAGACGGTAGTTGCTCACGGCCTGGGCGGCGGCGCGGATCGCGACCATCTCGGCGTGGGCGCTGGGGTCGTTGCCGCTGATTGGGCAATTGAAGCCGCGACCGATGATTTCACCGTCCTGCACTAGCACCGCACCCACTGGCACTTCGCCAAGGGCGGCACCTTGCGCGGCCAGGGCCAGGGCTTCGCGCATGAAATCACGGTCACGGCTGCGGTCGATGATTGCGGCGGGTCGAATCTGACGCATCAGGCCACCTCGATCGCGGCCATCAGGCCGGTTTCCATATGGTCGATCACATGGCAGTGGAACATCCACACACCAGGGTTATCGGCCACCAGCGCCACTTGCGCGCGTTCGTTCTTGCCCAACAGGTACGTGTCGGTGAAGTACGGAATGACCTTGTGCCGGTTCGAAGCAATGACCTTGAAGCTCATGCCGTGCAGGTGAATCGGATGCTGGTACTGAGTCATGTTTTTCAATTCGAAAATGTAGCTCTTGCCCTTCTCAAGCTTGGCAATCGGGCGGTCGGCGCAGGTCTTGTCGGTGATGTCCCAGGCCTGGCCGTTGATCTGCCACAAGCTCGGCGGCCTGCCATTGTCAACGTTGACCGACACCGAGCCCACCCACTCGAAATTGAAGTTGAGTTTCTCGGCATTGGCCAGGTCCGGCTCGGCCACCGGGTTGGCAGGCAGTGCGGGGGGCCACTCGGTTGGCGCGTCGGTATTGGCCACTGAACGCAACGTGCCCAGGCGGACCGGACCGTTGCGCAAGGACAATTCTTCACCAGCCGGCGGTGCCTTGATCGCCAGGCAGATTCGCATGCCAGGGCCCAGCCAGTATTCCTTGCCCAGTGGCCGAGGCTCGATGGGATTGCCATCCAGCGCGTAGATCTGCGCTTCGACACCCGGAATGTTCAGGCGATAGGTCAGGGTGTTATCGAGATTGAGCAGACGCACGCGTGTGATCTGCCCGGCCGGCAAGTCGATGACCGCTTGCGGCACGCCGTTGATGGTCGACAGGCGCCCCGCCGTGCCGCCACGGGCCGCTTCACGAGGAATGCTGAAATCGACGAAAGCCCCCTGCTCATCGACATGCCAATTCTTCAGGCTCAAGGTTTTTTCGTACTTGAATCCGGTCGGCTCGCGTTCTTCGACAATCAGCGGGCCGACCAGCCCGCGGCCGAGTTCTTCACTGCTGCTGACGTGGGGGTGATACCAGTAGCTGCCGGCATCCGGCACGCGGAACTTGTAGTCGAAATATTCACCGGGCAGCACCGGCAACTGCGACACGTAAGGCACGCCGTCCATTTCCAGCGGCAGGCGAATGCCGTGCCAGTGGATGGTGGTCGCCACCGGCAGGTGGTTGATGAACCGTACCCGCAACCATTCACCCTGGCGTACCCGCAACTCGGTCCCCGGTGCCGACGGGCCGAACGCCCAGGCCGGGGTCTTGTGCCCGGCCACCAGTTCGACGTCCAACGGCGCGGCAATCAGCTCATAGTCGTGGCCCGCCTCGGCATCGGCCCGCTTGCCCAGCCAGTAACGCGCCGCGCCTCCCGCTCCGAAGCCAACGACAACAAGACCGGCCAGGCCACCGAGGATTTGGCGACGGGTAAAGGACATGAACTCAACTACCTCACGTTTCAGCGACAGGCCAGGGGCCTGGAAAAGGCGAATACGATACACCTGCGGTTGCGAAACAGTAAGGGCGGCGCGGCGGATGGACGCAGGCTGGAGCGACGTGGTGCGGTACATATGTAACGCACTGACCTCGGGCAAGCGGGCCATCCTCGTCGTCTCTCACTCAAGGAACAGAGCGAATGACCCCGACACAGACCCGCCCACTGCCCAACGCAGCCGACAAGGCTGCCCTCAAAAACATCGCCGCGCAGGTGATCAAGGCTTGTCCGAGCCTGCAGGACACCGCACATGAGGTCGCCGCGCAATTACTTGAAAAATACGGAGTCGCCGGCCTCGACCCCGATAAAGTCTATTTTCACCGCTTCAAGACCGCTCAGAACCTGGGGCCGTCGTTCACCGGTTGGCAGCACTATGACGATAAACCCTACGAATCCCTGACCCTGACGCAGCTGGTCATTCACCGCTTTCGCGCGACCGATCAGGACAATTCCGATCTTCTGGACTTGTACGGGGGCTTCTATACCGCAGGACCGGACGAAAGAAACTTCGATGCAACCAATGAAGTGCGCCTGCATGGTAACGAGGTCTTGAAGGACTTCTGGGCCATTAACTTCAGTGACCTTTATCGCAACAAGTTGCAGACGTTCTGGAACGACCATGCCAGTGATTTCCGCACGCTGGCCAAATGCAATTTCCTCGGCAAAGCCGTTGAAGCGCGAGAAAACGGCCATCTGTCTGACGAGGATTTTCAAACCACCCTCAATGCCGTCATCGGCCCGCTGACCTGGCCGGTCAGCCTGGCCATGCTGCAATCCGAGTCGCCCGCAGGCCAGGGGTCGCAGGTGTATCCCCTGGATGTAGACGGCCATGTCGCAACGAACATTCTGCGCATCGTTGACGCCAAGGGCCGTCAAATCCTGTACGTACCGGGTGATAACGAAGCGTTTCATGTGCTGGAAACCACCACCGACATGCACTGGTGGGTCTTGCAAAAAATGAACGAAAAAGCCCCACGCGCACAGTTCCTGGAGCATTTTCCGCTGGCTGACCGACAGCAGATCACCGAGAACATCACCGACCTGATGAATCGGCTGGTCAGCACCTGGGGCCATTCCGACCATCACCTGATCAACCAGAAAAATCAGGCGGTGACGGGGGATGCGTTCGACTGGTTGCGTGACTCGACCCGGACCGCGATGCTCGATGAAGCCGATTTGTCTCTGACGTCCAACGGTGATCTGAGAAAAAAACTGTGGATCGGTTACCTGGGCGCTGGTTTGAAGGTGTTCGGCCCGATGGCCGCCGTCGGCTGGCCAGTGGCATTACCGGTGATCGGCGCCGGCCTGGCCAACATGGGACTGAACATTGATCAGGCGGCAAACGCCAAGACAGCCGCCGAGCGCAAGGAAGGGGTTATCGGGGCGGTCCTCAACGGCATAAATACGCTGTTCAATCTGCCATTTTTGAAAGGTGTCGGCTCAATGGCCGAAGTGGGTGCAGAGGTCGACGCCGCAGAGGCAGCCGAATGGGCTGAATATTTAGAAGATACAGAGGTGTCGGAGGAACCTGCGCCTCAGGAAATCGAGGGAGTATCGCCTCCCGCAGGGGAAACAATTTCCTTGCCCCATGAATCGGGCCAAGTGTCAGAGATTGCGCAAACCTTTCAATCAAATGAGCTACTGGACGGGCTGACACCGGACTTGGAGCCGGGGAAATACCAAGGGATCTACCGGTTAAACTCCGAACCTCCCTACGCCATTCTGATGAATGACACGGCTTATTACGTGCGCTATTTCCCGGACTCACAGGGCGGCGGTTTCTGGGCGATCATCGACCCGGCGAGGCCCAACCAGCTTGTTCACTCATTGCCGGTGCGCTTGAATGCCGAAGGGGTCTGGGAGCGGATGACCCGGCTGGGACTCCAGGGTGGCGGCCAGTGCCTTGGCAAGGAGTGCACAGTGGAACTGGAACTCGGCGGACCTGACCCGTCCCTCGCCGAGCCAACGCCACCGGCCCTTGAACCTGGCCCGCCTGTCACCGAACCTCAGCCCTCGACCTCGACTGACATCGGCCGGGTTAGAACCCCCTACGATGTTGAAGCAGCGCGTCAATCAGGGTTGAAAAAATGGGCAATGCAATTACCCGAGACGCACATTCAACTTCAAATCGGCCCCAATGGCGATCTGATTGCTACCGATCGATATGCCCTGAACTTCGCCGAGAAAGCCACGGCACTTTTAATCTCCGCCGGACGTTTCTACAACAACCTCCCGTGGGCCAACTTGCCGCCGCGTCCGCAACTTCCGGTCGTCACCGCATCAACGACAATCCCGGAGCTGATTGCAAAGGTATTTGAATCCGCACCCGGACTGGTCATCAGCGAAACGCCGGGGCGCATAACCAGCATGCGATTGATGATCGAAAACATGGCCGCTCTGGCGCGACAAGGGGTCAAGACCCTCTATGTGCGCCGACTGCTCAACGACTTCGCACAGGCCGACCTGAACGCCTACTTCAAGTCCGGCGTCATGTCCAAAGACCTGGAACAGTACCTGACCCGGCTCGGTACCGACCCTTCAGGGCAATTCAATGAACTGGAGCTGGTAAAAACCGCCAGGCAAAACGGTATTCGTGTCCAGGCTACCGAGTGTGCCGCGACATACAGGAAGCCGGTTTCGCAGACACGGATTGAAGAGCAAATCAGTACCAACCACCTGACCAACGACATCATGTTCATGGATCAAACCAACAACGGCTCTGGTCAGTGGGTGGTGTTGACCGGCGTTGAAAACACCAACACATTCAGAGGGTTTGCCGGCATCAGTGAGCTGGAGGGCGGCATCGGTTTGCGAATTGAAGAGGTCAATCCCGGACAAGGCGAAAGTATTGGCGTGGATTCGGGCATTGATATAGCAAGAGGCCCCTTCGTCCCGGGTGAAGCGATAGGCGACATCATCGACACCCAGCAAGCCGATCTGCTGCTTCGGATGGAAGCACCGCCGGTCAGCCGTAACGCACAGCAGCTCGATCGGCTGCTTACTCGCCGAGGCATGTATATTTTCGAACGCTCGGAAAACACTTACAGGCTCATTCATCGCAGTCAGAACGAAATGATGGTGCAAACGCCCGTCCAGACCCTGGCCGACGGGCGCTATTACATTGATCGTCCGTCATGGACTTCGGTCAGCGGCGTCCCCTATGCCAGTCTGGAGCAATTATCCAAGGGACTTGAACAGATGGGCATGAGCCTTCAGAGCCGCCTGCCCGGCTGATCTGGTCATGCAGATCCCGCAAAAAAAACCCTGGCCAAGGCCAGGGTTTTCTTATTGTTTCACTGCAACGCAACGAGCAGGATCATTCCCACTCGATCGTCGCCGGCGGCTTGCTCGACACGTCGTAGGTGACGCGGGAGATGCCTTCGATTTCATTGATGATACGGCCGGAAACGGTTTCCAGCAGCTCGTAAGGCAGGTGTGCCCAACGCGCGGTCATGAAGTCGATGGTTTCCACGGCACGCAGCGCCACGACCCAGGCGTAACGACGGCCATCGCCGACCACGCCGACCGATTTCACCGGTTGGAATACCACGAATGCCTGGCTGACCTTGTGGTACCAGTCGGCCTTGCGCAGTTCTTCGATGAAGATGTGGTCGGCGCGACGCAGCAGGTCGGCGTATTCCTTCTTCACTTCACCGAGGATGCGCACGCCCAGGCCCGGACCCGGGAACGGGTGACGGTAGACCATGTCGTACGGCAGGCCCAGTTCCAGGCCCAGACGACGGACTTCGTCCTTGAACAGCTCGCGCAGCGGTTCAACCAGCTTGAGGTTCATTTCCTCAGGCAGGCCGCCCACGTTGTGGTGCGACTTGATCACGTGGGCCTTGCCGCTTTTCGCGCCAGCCGACTCGATCACGTCCGGGTAGATGGTGCCCTGGGCCAGGTACTTGATGTTGTCCAGCTTGCAGGATTCGGCATCGAACACGTCGATGAAAGTACGGCCGATAATCTTGCGCTTCTTCTCCGGGTCGGCTTCGCCGGCCAGATTGTTGAGGAACTGGTCCTCGGCGTTGGCGCGGATCACCTTGACGCCCATGTTCTCGGCGAACATGGCCATCACTTGCTCGCCTTCGTGCAGACGCAGCAGGCCGTTGTCGACGAAGACGCAGGTCAGTTGGTCGCCGATGGCCTTGTGCAACAGCGCGGCAACCACGGAGGAGTCAACACCGCCGGACAGGCCGAGCAGTACGTTGTCGGTGCCGACCTGGGCACGGACCTGGGCGATGGCGTCTTCGGCAATCTTCGACGGGGTCCACAGCGCTGCACAGCCGCAGATGTCGAGGATGAAGCGCGACAGGATGCGACCGCCCTGCTTGGTGTGGGTCACTTCCGGGTGGAACTGCACGCCGTAGTAAGCGCGCTCGTCGCTGAACATGCCGGCGATCGGGCAGCTCGGGGTGCTGGCCAGGATGTGGAAGTCTTCCGGCATCCTGGTGACCTTGTCACCGTGGCTCATCCACACGTCGAGGCCGAACAGGCCGTCAGCGTCGATGTGATCTTCGATGCCGTCCAGCAGGCGGCTCTTGCCGACCACGTCGACACGGGCGTAACCGAACTCACGCAGTTCGGAGCCTTCAACCTTGCCGCCCAATTGCTCGGCCATGGTCTGCATGCCGTAGCAGATACCGAAGACCGGTACGCCCAGGTCCCAGACCGCTTGTGGCGCGCGCGGGCTGTCAGCCACGTGCACGGACTCGGGGCCGCCGGCGAGGATGATCCCCTTCGGTGCGAATTCGCGAATCGCTTCGTCATCCATGTCGAACGGGTGCAGTTCGCAGTACACGCCGATTTCACGCACGCGGCGGGCAATCAGTTGGGTGTACTGGGAACCGAAGTCGAGGATCAGGATGCGGTGAGCGTGAATATCGAGGGCCATGATTCAGTCTCGTCTAAGTCATTCAGTAACAGTCGTGATTCAGAAACAACTCGGGGCTGAATAAAACAGCCCCGGTCGTTAACTTTTTACTTGAAGGCTCAACCTACGCGGTAGTTTGGCGCTTCCTTGGTGATCTGCACGTCGTGGACGTGGGATTCGGCCATGCCGGCGCCGGTGATCCGCACGAACTCAGGCTTGGTGCGCATTTCTTCGATGTTGGCGCTACCGGTGTAGCCCATGGAAGAACGCAGGCCGCCCATCAGTTGATGGATGATGGCGCTCAGGGTGCCCTTGTACGGAACACGCCCTTCGATGCCTTCCGGAACCAGCTTCTCGGCGCCTGCCGAGGAGTCCTGGAAGTAACGGTCGGAGGAACCTTGAGCCTGGGACATGGCACCCAGCGAACCCATGCCGCGGTAAGCCTTATACGAACGGCCCTGGAACAGTTCGATCTCGCCCGGTGCTTCTTCGGTACCGGCGAACATCGAGCCCATCATCACGCAGGAGGCACCGGCCACGATGGCCTTGGACAGGTCACCGGAGAAACGGATGCCGCCGTCGGCAATCAACGGAACGCCTGTGCCTTCAAGGGCAGCGGCGACGTTGGCGATGGCACTGATTTGCGGGACGCCGACACCGGCGACGATACGGGTGGTGCAGATCGAGCCAGGGCCGATACCGACCTTGACGGCGTCAGCGCCGGCTTCGGCCAGGGCCTTGGCGGCAGCGCCGGTGGCGATGTTGCCGCCGATGACCTGCACTTCAGGGAAATTCTCTTTGACCCAGCGAACGCGGTCGATCACGCCTTTGGAGTGACCATGGGCGGTGTCGACCACCACCACGTCAACGCCCGCATTGACCAGGGCAGCGACGCGATCACCGGTGTCTTTACCGGTACCGACGGCAGCGCCGACGCGCAGACGACCTTGATCGTCCTTGCTGGCCAGTGGGTAGGCCTTGGCTTTTTCGATGTCGTTGACGGTCATCATGCCTTTGAGGGCGAACTTGTCGTCGACGATCAGCACGCGTTCGATGCGGTGCTTGTGCAGCAACTCGCGAACGTCGTTCTTGTCGGCGCCTTCCTTGACCGTGACCAGGCGCTCTTTAGGCGTCATCACTTCACGGACACTGGCGTCCAGACGGTTTTCGAAACGCACGTCACGGGAGGTGACGATGCCGACCAGGTCGCCATCGTGCAGCACCGGAACGCCGGAAATGTTGTGCAGGCGGGTCAGTTCGAACAGGTCACGAACCGTGGCATCAGCCTCGATGGTGATCGGGTCCTTGACGACACCGGCTTCGAACTTCTTGACCTTGCGGACTTCGGCAGCCTGCTGCTCGATGGTCATGTTCTTGTGGATAATGCCGATACCACCTTCCTGAGCCATGGCGATTGCCAGACGGGCTTCAGTGACGGTGTCCATTGCGGCGGAAACCAGTGGAATATTCAGCTCGATGCCACGGGTAAGGCGGGTTTTGAGACTGACTTCGTTAGGAAGCACCTCGGAATAACCGGGCACTAGGAGAATGTCGTCGAATGTCAGAGCTTCTTGGCTGATACGCAGCATCGCGGGGGCTCCCGAGCGGGAAAATGGAAGCGCGCCATTATAGTCAGACACCCCCTCGGGTTCAATGTAAAACTCTGTCTATTATCGGCGCAGTGATCGACGGGTGTTTTGAAGAGCATCACTGGCAAGCCAGCTCCCACAGATTCGGTGCGATCCTGTGGGAGCTGGTTTGCCAGCGATAAACGATAACGCGGTCATCCAGCCGTATTACAACTCGACTTTTACCCAGCTCACCGGCTGATCCAGCCAATCGGCAAACTCATCGAGAAATGCCTGCTTGAACCCCGCTTCGGCCCAATTATTGAAGATGAACCCCAAATTGGAGAAGCCGCACTCCTGCAGGAACAGAAAGCCGTTGATGTCATCTTCATGCCCGCATTCGGGGCAGGTGAAGTTGTCGGTGCGCCCCGGCATCCAGTCTTCCAGGCTTTCAAACAGCGCTTCGCCGATTTCCTTGCGACACTCGGCACAGCCCGCTTCGCCCAAAAAACCCTTGGCCGGCGTATAGATGCAGCGCTTGGTGATGATCTCCAGGCCATTGATCGGCTCGCCGAACGGCAGGGCTTCCGGGTGCAGGACCACATCGCGTGCGCCTTCGCCGATGGCGTGGGCCATGCGATTGCCCGTGCGGCCACAAGTGGTCAGCTCTTCCTTGATGATGTTCTTGCGGACAAGCCAACGCACGATCGCCCGCGCCCGGGGCTCGTGCACCGGCAGCGTGGAGATTTTCGGGACGATGATGCTTTGCGAATTCATGGGGTACAGGCCTGAAGCATTGATGAAAGGTCTTGCGCCCGTCCTTCCGGCGTAATCCCTGTGGGAGCGAGCCTGCTCGCGAAAGCGGAGTTCGTATCAACATGGATGTTGAATGTGAAACAGCTTTCGCGAGCAGGCTCGCTCCCACAGTTCAGTACCTTCTGACCGGCATCAGGGCGAGCCCACACCTAGAAGGTATAGGCCCGCCGCCGCTGTTTTTACAGCTCGACAACCACCGCCTGCGACGCGCGGGTGGCCTTGGCCCGGGCAGCGTCGATCGACTCGTCGCGTGCCAGTGCCACACCCATCCGGCGCTGGCCATTGACTTCAGGCTTGCCGAACAGACGCAGCGCGGTATCCGGCTCGCTCAGTGCGGCGCCGAGATTGGCGAAAGCGGTCTGGGTCGACTGCCCTTCCACCAGAATCACCGCCGAGGCCGAAGGACCGAACTGGCGCACCACCGGGATCGGCAGGCCGAGGATCGCCCGTGCATGCAGGGCGAACTGCGACAGGTCCTGGGAAATCATCGTGACCATGCCGGTGTCGTGCGGGCGCGGCGAGACTTCGCTGAACCACACCTGGTCGCCTTTGATGAACAGCTCGACGCCAAACAGGCCACGGCCACCCAGGGCTTCGGTCACGGCTTTGGCCACGCGCTCGGATTCGGCCAGGGCAATCGGGCTCATGGCTTGCGGCTGCCAGGATTCCTGGTAGTCGCCCTTCTCCTGACGGTGGCCGACCGGCGCGAGGAAGGTGGTGCCGCCAACGTGTCGCACGGTCAACAGGGTGATTTCGTAGTCGAAATCGATGAAACCTTCGACGATCACCCGACCTTTACCGGCACGGCCGCCTTCTTGCGCGTAATCCCAGGCCTTTTTCACGTCATCGACGCTGCGCAGCAGGCTCTGGCCTTTGCCCGACGAGCTCATGACCGGTTTGACCACACACGGGAAACCGAGGTCTTCGACGGCCTTGCTGTAGTCCTCGAAGGTGTCGGCGAAGTGGTACGGTGAGGTCGGCAGGTCCAGCTCTTCGGCGGCCAGGCGACGGATGCCTTCGCGGTTCATGGTCAGCTGGGCGGCACGTGCGGTGGGAATTACGGTGAAGCCTTCGGCTTCCAGCTCCACCAGGGTCGAAGTGGCGATGGCTTCGATTTCCGGCACGATGAAGTGCGGCTTCTCGGCTTCGATCACTGCACGCAAGGCTGCGCCATCGAGCATGTTAATCACGTGGCTGCGGTGGGCAACCTGCATGGCCGGCGCATTGGCGTAACGGTCCACGGCAATCACTTCAACGCCCAGGCGTTGCAGTTCGATCACCACTTCCTTGCCCAACTCGCCACAGCCACACATCAATACGCGGGTCGCGGTGGGCGACAATGGAGTTCCGATACGGGTCATCTGAAGGTCCTCAAGGAAGCGGATCATCGAGGAATGCAACGCCGGGCGCGCATCCCATGGGAGAAAGCGCGGCATTTTACATGAACCGCGGGGTTTGGCTTCAGCTGACGAGAGCCTGTTTGCGCAGGCGCCAGGCCATGATCAGCCACACGGCGGTCACGCCGGCGAACTTCGAGCCCAGGGCGGTGAGAATCACACCAGGGGTCAGCGCATCGATCATGCCGAAGAAGATAAAGGTATCGAGCGGAATGCTCAGGGCCGAACTTATCCACAGGCGGTCGTGCAGCGGGCGCTTGGTGATGCTGAACACCAGCCAGTCAATGCACTCGGACACCGCGAACGCCGTGGCGCTGGCCAGGGCGATGGACGGATCGGACGTCACATAGGACAACACCAGCGCCGCCAGCATCGCCGCGATCGCGCCGTGGCCGAAACGGGTTTGCACCATGTCGCGCAGCACAAACACCAGACCGCCCCAGGCTGACCAGATGATGTCCAGGTCCGGGGCGGTGGAAAAGGCGTAGTTGATCAGCACGACGCTGCTGATGTAGGCGATGAGGAAAAACATGGAAGTACCTGTCAATTTGGCGCACAGGGTACTTCATCTTCAGGTCACAAATAACCTGTGGCGAGGGAGCTTGCTCCCGCTGGGCTGCGGAGCAGCCCCAAAAATCTTCCTGAATGCTGTTTGGTTGATCTCAGGGCCGCTTCGCGCCCCAACGGGAGCAAGCTCCCTCGCCACGAAAGCGTCAAACGACTCAGGAATCGGATTTCGAGGGCAACATCCACACCAACCCACTGGATTTGGCCCGCTCATGACACAACTCCAGCACCTTGCGCCGCTCGGCATTGTCCATCCGGCTCCAGCGGGTGATTTCTTCCACTGTGCGCTGGCACCCGGTGCAGATGTCATCGTCGTCCAACGCACAAATATTCACGCAGGGCGATAACACCGGACGTTCTGGCGTAGTCATTGTTCCTGCTCAGCCAAATCGCGGGCATAACGCCGCGAGTTATGCACATAGTGGGCGGCGCTGGCTTCGAGCATTTTCTTCTGCGGCTCGGTCAGTTCGCGCACCACTTTGCCCGGCGAGCCCATGACCAGCGAACCGTCCGGAATCTCCTTGCCTTCGCCGATCAGCGAATTGGCGCCGATGATGCAGTTCTTGCCGATCTTCGCGCCGTTGAGGATCACTGCGTTGATACCGATCAGGCTGTAGTCGCCGACGGTGCAGCCATGCAGCATGGCGTTGTGGCCGATGGTCACGCCGGTACCGATGGTCAGCGGGTAGCCCATGTCGGTGTGCATCACGGTGCCGTCCTGGACGTTGCTGTTCTTGCCGATCAGGATCAACTCGTTGTCGCCGCGCAGCACGGCGTTGAACCAGACGTTGGCGCCCTCTTCCAGCTTGACCTTGCCCACCAGCACGGCGTTGGGTGCGACCCAGCTGTCCGGGTGGGTCTCGACACGGGCGTCGCCCAAGCGGTATTTCATTGTGTTGTCCTCAAGGCGTCACGTGTTCAGGCCATTCGAATGATGGCTTCAGGTATTGATAAAGCTTTTTGGCGGTTGATGCAGGCTGATCTTGGCGTCATAGAGAAGGTTGATCAACTCCACGACCATGATCGCGGTCAATCCCCAGATCTTGTACTCACCATAGCGATAGCTCGGCACGTACCAGCTGCGGCCCTGGTAATCGATGCGATGGGTGTGCTCGCGCGGGTCCTTTCGGAAGAACTCCAGCGGGACGCTGAACACGGCGGCGATTTCAGCATCGTTGGCCCGGTACTCGACGAAATCCGGAATGACGCCAACATAAGGCGTGACTTTGATGCCGTGCAGGGAGATCAGCGGGCTCAGCGGACCGATCACTTCGACCAGACCCGGCGGCAGGCCGATCTCTTCTTCGGCTTCGCGCAGGGCGGTGAAAATCAGGTCCGGGTCTTCGGGGTCACGCCGGCCGCCGGGGAAGGCGACTTCGCCGCCATGGGTCGAGAGCCCGCTGGCACGCAACGTCAGCACCAGTTCCGGCTCGTCACTGCGGGTAATGGGCACCAATACGGCAGCCTCGGGGAAACGTCGGTCAGTCTCCAGCGCGCGCGGGGTGTGGTTACTTACCCGATGCAGTAGCTCGTCCAGCATGAGTGTTCTCGATTTGTGCCTTACCTTGCATCATGCACCAATCGCTTCGGTCGCCCAACCCCCCGGATGGCGGCGTGTCGCGAAACGACAACTTGCCGACAGACACCGCCGCACGCCAAGATAGGCGCAGCATTCAGGAACCCAAGCATGAAATTTTGCAGTCAGTGCGGCAACCCGGTGACCCAACGCATTCCCGAAGGCGATTCGCGCCTGCGTTTTGTCTGTGACAGTTGCCACGCCATTCATTACCAGAACCCCAATATCGTCGCCGGCTGCCTGGCGACCTGGGGCACCAAGGTCCTGCTGTGCCGACGCGCCATCGAGCCTCGGCTCGGTTACTGGACCCTGCCCGCCGGTTTCATGGAAAACGGCGAAACCATCGAACAGGCGGCCATTCGTGAAACCGCCGAGGAAGCCTGCGCCCGGGTGCGCAACCTGAGTATCTATACGCTGATCGATGTGCCGCATATCAGCCAGGTGCACGTGTTCTTCCGCGCCGAACTGGCGGACCTGGACTTTGCCGCCGGCCCCGAGAGCCTCGAAGTGCAATTATTCGACGAAGCGGACATCCCTTGGGACGAGCTGGCTTTCCGCACAGTGGGCCGTACCTTAGAATGCTTCTTCGCTGACCGGCGGACCGAGGTCTACCCCGTACGGTCTGAATCGATCCCGCCGCTTGCTCAGCCTGCCAACTAAAAAACATCTATAAATAAATAGTCGCGACACCTCCTGGGGAATCGTTTCAATGCGCTGGTTGCTTGCCCTGTTCTGTTTGTCGTTCGTTGCGGTGTCCCAGGCGTCTGCCGTGGGATCCCTGGACGGCAAGGTCATCGAGAAAGTCCTGGTTCTCAAGTCTGCCCACCAATTGCAATTGATCAATGACGGCAAGCCGCTCAAGACCTATCGCATTTCCCTGGGCAAGCGCCCCATAGGGCCGAAACTGATGGAGGGCGATAAACGCACGCCGGAAGGTTTCTACTGGCTCGACTGGCGCAAGGTCAGCGACCGCTTCAACCTGGCCATGCATATCTCCTACCCGAACATCAGCGACTCCGCCCGCTCACGACGTGAAGGCGTCGATCCCGGCGGCATGATCATGATCCATGGCACCCCCGACACCGAAGACAACCCTGAGGACCTGTTCCACACCCTGGACTGGACCGACGGCTGCATCGCCATGCGCAACATGGACATGCGCGAAATCTGGAACCTGGTGCCGGACGGCACGATGATCGAAATCCGTCCGTAAACTTTTGTGTGACATGCGAGCTTTTGTGGCGAGGGAGCTTGCTCCCGCCGGGCTGCGAAGCGGTTCCAATTTCTATCTGACACTGCACTCTCTGTTTTTAGGGCCGCTTCGCGCCCCAGCGGGAGCAAGCTCCCTCGCCACAATGATCATCCTCTGACCGCTACCTTCGGTCGGGATCAAAAAAAAATTCAAAAAATCGCAGCCTTCGGCAGCGCCTACAGGGCAGATACCACTTCCACCCGTGGGCGCTGCCGAAGGCTGCGATCTTTGCGTTCAAAATTCCCACCCCTAATACCACTTCAAACCAACCCCCTCCCAAAGCACCTGAACAGGCCGGTTTCTCCACGCCTTAAGCCAGGACACTGCGTTGACATGGTATTCAAGTGGTATTAGGTTTCACCCACAACCGAGCGACAACAATCCTACATCCGCATCGGACCAAACCTACATGAATGACCTACACGCCCTGCGCCCTGACGACACCCAGCCCACGCCGTTGTACCTGCAACTGGCGCGCAACCTGGAAGCGGCGATCCATGCCGGCCAGTGGAAAGCCGAGCAGGCAATGCCGTCGGAACGCAACCTCAGCGAAATGCTGGGCATATCCCGCGTCACCGCACGCAAGGCACTGGAAGTGTTGCTCGAACAGGGCCTGATCCGTCGCAACCAGGGTTCCGGCACGTTCATTACCCCACGCCTGGAACAACCGCTGTCGCGCCTGTCGGGCTTCAGCGAAATGTTGCGCCTCAAGGGGTTTGTTCCCGGTTCGCAATGGCTGGAGCGGGAAATCACCCTGCCGACCCACGAAGAACTGATCCGCCTCGGCCTGTCGCCCAACGACAAGGTGGCGCGCATGAAACGCCTGCGCAAGGCCGACGACACGGTGATGGCCATCGAGATGAGCACCCTGCCCGCCTCGATCATTCCCAAACCGCAGGCAGTGGGCGATTCCCTTTACGAATACCTCGATGGCATTGGCAAACCTGTCGTGCGCGCCTTGCAGCACATACAGGCCATCAACGCCTCGGACGAGTTCGCCGCGCTGGTAGGCATCGCCCCCGGCACCGCCATGTTGCTGATGACCCGGGTCGGCTACCTCGAAGACAACACGCCCATCGAAGTCACCGACACCTATTGCCGCAATGATTACTACGATTTTGTCGCCGAGCTCCGTAGATGAAGAGCTTCGTCGATGAAGCGCTTCCTCGATAGAAAGCCACCTCGCTGATCGATCAACCGAGAACCGATTCATGTCCGAAGACAACATCCTCACCGCCGACGGCTGGGTTCGCGGCCGGCTGGTCCACGAACACGGCAAGGTCGTGTCCATCGAAGGCGTGCCCTGCGATCCGGCGGACAACGACCTGCCCTATCTGCTGCCGGGTTTCATCGACCTGCACGTTCACGGCGGAGGCGGCAAGGACATCATGGAAGGCGCGCCCGCTTTCGAAACCATCACCCGGACCCATGTGCGTTTCGGCACCACCTCGCTGCTGGCCACTACCATGACCGCGCCGAGCGAAGAAATCACCAAGGTGCTCAAAGCCGTCGGTGAGTTCTGTCTGGATCGACCCAAGGGCAGCGCCCGGGTGCTGGGCGTGCACCTCGAAGGCCCCTACATCAATCCCGGCAAACTCGGCGCGCAACCGAACTTCGCCCACACCGCGATGATGGCCGAAGTCGAGCAATACCTGGCCCTGGCGCCGATTCGCGTCATCACCATCGCCCCGGAAATCGCCGGCCACGATGCGCTGATCCGCGCTCTTAGCGCCCGCGGTGTACGCATGCAGATCGGCCATACCCTCGGCAGTTACGAAGAAGGCGTCGCCGCGCTGGAAGCCGGTGCCACCAGTTTCACTCACCTCTACAACGCCATGAGTCCGTTGCATCACCGCGAGCCGGGCATCGTCGGCGCGGCGCTGGCCCACGCCCAATATGCCGAACTGATCCCGGACTTGCTGCACGTGCACCCCGGCGCGATGCGCGTGGCCCTGCGCTCGATCCCGTGCCTGTATTGCGTGACCGACTCGACCGCCGCAGCGGGCATGCCCGACGGCGAATACAAGCTCGGCAGCCACACCGTGACCAAATGCCTGGGCGGCGTGCGCCTGCCCGACGGCACCCTGGCCGGCAGCACCCTGACCATGGATCAGGCCCTGCGCAATCTGGTGAAGATCGGTTTGCCGATCACCGAGGCCTCGCAACGCCTGTCGCAATTTCCCGCCGATTACCTCGGCCTCACCGAGCGCGGGCGCCTGCAAACGGGTGCCTGGGCCGACTGCGTGCGGCTGGATCGCTCACTGAAACTGACCGCCGTCATGGTCGAAGGAGAAGACATTGACTTCAAAAATGCTTGAAGAGGCGCTGTCCTCGTTCGAGGCCGTGCAAGCCCAACTGCAGCAACTCGACTCAGCGATGATCGAGATCGCCGGCCGCCTGCGTCGCCAGCCGCCGCAAGTGGCCATGACCGTGGCCCGTGGCAGTTCCGACCACGCCGCCAGTTATTTCGCCTACCTGACCATGCAGTGGCTGGGCATCCCGGTGGCATCGCTGCCGATGTCGGTGGTGACCATGCAGCAGGCACCGTTGAAAGTCAGCGGTCAGGTGGCGTTCGCCTTTTCGCAATCGGGGCAGAGCCCGGACCTGGTCAACAGCCTGCGCCTGTTGCGCAAACGCGGCGCGCTTAGCATCTCGATGGTCAACGCCGTCGACTCGCCACTGGAGGCCGCCTGTGAATTCAGCCTGCCGCTGCTGGCCGGCACTGAAAGCAGCGTCGCCGCGACCAAGAGTTTCATCGCCACGCTCAGCGCCAGCGCCCGGTTGATCGGTCACTGGAAAGAAGATGCCGAACTGCTCGAAGCCGGCCTCGCCTTGCCCGAAGGCTTGCGCGATGCCGCGCGGCAGGACTGGAGCCCCGCTATCGAGGCCCTGCGCGATTGCCAGCGCTTGATGGTGATCGGCCGTGGCGCCGGTTTCGCCATCGCTCAGGAGGCGGCGCTCAAATTCAAGGAGACCTCGGCGATTCAGGCCGAAGCCTTCAGCAGCGCCGAAGTCCGCCACGGCCCCATGGCGCTGATCGACGAGCACTACCCCTTGCTGATTTTCGCCCCACGCGGTGCCGAACAAGCCGGCCTGCTGAGCCTGGCGGCGGACATGCGTCAGCGCGGTGCACGGGTATTGCTGGCGGCGCCGGATGACGTGAGCGAGCGCGACCTGCCCCTGACCCGCGCCGAACACCCGGCTCTCGATCCGATCCTGGCGATCCAGAGTTTTTATGTGATGGCCGCCGGGCTGGCGGTTGCACGCGGCATGGACCCGGACCAGCCGCGGCACCTGAGCAAAGTGACGCGCACCCATTAAAGGCAACGCCCTGTGGGGCGAGCCTGTTCGCGATGGACGCTAACGATAACGCGGGTTTCCTGAATGAACGCGTTGTTCTCAGGTTCTTCGCGAGCAGGCTCGCTCCCACAGGGGGAGCGAAACGATCCGAATTCTGTTTTCAATGAGACCGAGCCATGCACAACAACAATAAAGAGCTGACCCTCAGCGCCCCGCTCAGCGGCCCGGTGCTCACACTCGCCAAAGTCCCGGATGCGGTGTTTGCCAGCGGCACCATGGGCGACGGGATCGCCATCGACCCGTTGAACGACACCCTGCACGCGCCGTGCGCCGGTGTGGTGGTACACGTCGCGCGCACGGGCCACGCCGTGACCCTGCGGGCCGACAACGGTGCCGAACTGCTGCTGCACCTGGGCCTCGACACGGTCGAACTGCAAGGCCGGGGCTTTTCGATGCTGGTTCAGGAAGGCGCACGGGTTGCCAACGGCCAGCCGTTGCTGCGCTACGATCAGGACCAGGTCGCGCAACAGTGCAAAAGCCTGGTCAGCCTGCTGATTCTCACCAACAGCCAGGACTTTCAGGCCCGTCCCATCACCCTCAAATCAGTGAAAGTCGGCGAGCCGCTGCTGCACATCATCCGCCGCCATGGCGCGGGCGCGCAGGCGGACGTGGAGCTGGCCGGCGAAGAAATGGTCGGCCACATCCGCATTGCCCACCGTGGCGGTTTGCATGCTCGGCCGGCCGCGTTGATTCGGCAAACCGCCCAGGGTTTCAAGAGCAAATCGCAGCTGCATTTCGCCGGTAAATCGGCGAAATGCGACAGCCTGATCGGCCTGATGGGCTTGGCCATCGGCGAGCAGGACGAAGTGCAAGTCAGTTGCCAGGGCACGGACGCCGAAGCCGCACTGCAAGCCTTGTTGACCGCGCTGTCCACGGCACTGCCCGAAGAACATCACGCCGTGGCCCCGACACCGATGATACAACGCAACCGCGTGGCTGAAGCCGGCGTGTTGCATGGCGTCTGCGCCTCTGCGGGGCTGGTCGGCGGGCCACTGTTGCGCTTGAACGCCATCAGCCTGCCTGCGGATGCCGGGCACAACGATCCGGCGCAACAACGGCAAACCCTCGATTGCGCACTGAGCCAGGTCCGCAGTGAAATCGCCGGCACCTTGGCCCAGGCCAGAAAACACAAGAATACTGACGAAGAAGCCATCTTCGCCGCCCACCTGGCGTTACTGGAAGACCCGGCATTGCTGGACGCGGCCCATCTGTCCATCGACCACGGCACGGCGGCTACCCACGCCTGGGCCCAATCGATCGACGTGCAGTGCGACGTGCTCCAGCAACTGGGCAGTTCGCTGTTGGCTGAACGCGCCAACGACTTGCGCGACCTCAAGCAACGGGTGCTGCGCGCCCTGCTTGGTGAAGCCTGGCATTACGACGTACCGCCCGGCGCCATCGTCGCCGCTCACGAGCTGACCCCGTCCGATCTGCTGCAACTGAGCCAGCAAGGTGTCGCCGGGTTGTGCATGGCCGAAGGGGGCGCGACGTCCCATGTGGCGATTCTCGCCCGGGGCAAAGGCTTGCCGTGCCTGGTCGCACTGGGCTCATCGCTGCTGGATCAGGAACAGGGCCAGGCGGTCGTGCTGGACGCGGACGGTGGTCGTCTCGAACTGATGCCAAGCGCCGAACGCCTGGCTGAGGTGCATCAGGCGCAGCTTGATCATCAGAAACGCCGCGCCGAGCAACAGACCCAGGCGCACAGCCCGGCGCAAACCCAGGATGGCCAGCGCATCGAAGTCGCCGCCAATGTTGCCTCCAGCGTCGAAGCCGCGGATGCCTTGGCCAATGGCGCGGATGGCGTCGGCCTCTTGCGTACCGAGTTTCTGTTTGTCGACCGCAATACCGCGCCGGACGAACAGGAGCAACACCGCGCCTATCAAGCGGTCCTCGATGCCATGGGCGACAAGTCGGTGATCATCCGCACCATCGACGTCGGCGGCGACAAGCAACTCGACTATCTGCCCTTGCCCGCCGAAGCGAACCCGGTACTCGGCCTGCGTGGCATTCGCCTGGCCCAGGCCCGCCCGGAACTGCTCGACCAGCAACTGCGCGCGCTGCTGCACGTTACGCCGTTGTCCCGTTGTCGAATCCTGTTGCCGATGGTCACCGAAGTCGACGAGCTACTGCACATCCGCCAACGCCTCGACGCCTTGTGCATCGAGCTGGGCTTGAGCGAGCGCCCGGAGTTGGGGGTGATGATCGAAGTCCCGGCCGCCGCACTGCTGGCCGAGCAACTGGCCGAACACGCGGACTTCCTGTCCATCGGCACCAACGATTTGTCGCAATACACCCTGGCCATGGACCGCGACCATGCCGGCCTCGCCTCAAGGGTCGACGCCCTGCACCCGGCGCTGCTGCGCTTGATCGCCCTGACCTGTGCCGGTGCTGCGCAGCACAAGCGCTGGGTCGGGGTTTGTGGCGCGCTGGCCTCCGATCCGCTGGCCACGCCGGTACTGATCGGGCTGGGCGTGAGCGAACTGTCGGTGAGCCCGGTGCAGATCGGTGAAATCAAGGACCGCGTACGCCACCTCGACGCCAGCGAATGCCGTCGCATCAGCCAGGACCTGCTCAAGCTGAGCAGCGCCTCGGCAGTACGTCATGCCTGTCACCAGCATTGGCCTCTGAGCTAAAGAACAACAAAAAATCCAGGGAGAACCGCCATGTACCAATACTTCATCGAAGGCCTGCAGCGCCTCGGCCGCGCGCTGATGCTGCCGATCGCAATCCTTCCGATTGCCGGCCTGCTGCTGCGCCTGGGCGACACGGACCTGTTGAACATCGCGATCATCCACGACGCCGGTCAGGTGATTTTCGCCAACCTGGCACTGATCTTCGCCATCGGCATCGCCGTCGGGTTCGCCAAGGACAACAACGGCACGGCCGGCCTGGCCGGAGCCATTGGTTATCTGGTGATGGTGTCCACGCTCAAAGTGCTGGATGCGAGCATCAACATGGGCATGCTCGCCGGGATCATCAGCGGCTTGATGGCCGGCGCGCTGTACAACCGGTTCAAGGACATCAAGTTGCCGGAGTACCTGGCATTCTTCGGCGGCCGGCGTTTCGTGCCGATTGTCACAGGTTTCAGTGCGGTAGGCCTGGGTGTTGTGTTCGGCCTGATCTGGCCGCCGGTCCAGCACGGCATCAACGGCTTCGGCGCGTTGCTGCTGGAGAGCGGCAGCATCGGTGCGTTCATTTTCGGTGTGCTCAACCGCCTGCTGATCGTCACCGGCCTGCACCACATCATCAACAACATGGCCTGGTTCGTGTTCGGTAACTTCACCGACCCGACCACGGGCGCCCTGGTGACCGGCGATATATCGCGCTACTTTGCCGGCGACCCGAAAGGTGGCCAGTTCATGACCGGCATGTTCCCGGTGATGCTCTTCGGCCTGCCCGCCGCCTGCCTGGCGATGTACCGCAACGCCCTGCCGGAGCGACGCAAAATCATGGGCGGGATTTTCCTGTCGATGGCCCTGACCTCATTCCTGACCGGCGTCACCGAACCCATCGAATTCGCCTTCATGTTCCTCGCACCGCTGTTGTTCCTGCTGCACGCGCTGCTGACCGGCCTGTCCATGGCCGTCACCAACCTGCTGAACATCCACCTCGGCTTCACCTTTTCCGGCGGCTTCATCGACATGATCCTCGGCTGGGGCAAATCCACCAATGGCTGGCGGGTGGTGCCGGTAGGCCTGGTCTATGCGCTGATCTACTACCTGGTGTTCGATTACTGCATTCGCCGTTTCAACCTCAAGACACCAGGCCGGGAAGACAGCGCCGCGACCGAAAAGACTGCCGTGGCTGAAAGCGACCGTGCCGGGGCCTACATCAAGGCCTTGGGTGGTGCCGAGAACCTGATCACCGTCGGCGCCTGCACCACACGCCTGCGACTGGACATGGTGGATCGCAACAAAGCGTCGGATGCGGACTTGAAAGCGCTGGGTGCCATGGCCGTGGTACGGCCGGGCAAGGGCGGCAGCTTGCAGGTGGTGGTCGGGCCGATGGCCGACAGCATTGCCGATGAGATTCGCCTGGCGATGCCAGCATTGGGGCGCGCGGTGATCTCCACTCCGGCTGCGACGGTCGACGCACCACCACCCGCCGCCATGGCGGCGCCCGAAGCCCGGCAATGGCTGAATGCCTTGGGTGGTGGCGACAATGTGCTGCAACTGAACTGCGTGGCCATGACCCGGATTCGCCTGCTACTGGCCGATGGCAAGGCATTGTCGGAGTGCGATTTGAAGGTGCTGGGTTGTCAGGGGGTGAGTCAGCTTGAGGGCGGCATCTGGCATCTGTTGGTGGGTGACAGGGCCGCAAGCCTGAGTGAGGCGCTGGAAGCGTTGGTCAATCGCAGTGAGGTGAGTGCCAAGGTTTAGATCCTCGGTGCCTGATGAATCGCATTCGCGAGCAGGCTCGCTCCCACAGTGGTTCGGTGTACGCAGATCCATTGTGGGAGCGAGCCTGCTCGCGAAGAGACCCTAAATCGCACCGCAAATCCTGGACAATAAAAAACCCGCTGAAATCACTTCAGCGGGTTTTCTTTTTGGCAGCCCGGAAGATCAGAAATCCTCCAACCGCCACACCTCATACGCTGGTGTCTCGTAGGGATGGCTCTGTTTCAGAGCCGCCACCACCGAGCGAATCAACTCATCGGCCACCACCAGCTCAACCTTCCATTCCTCGACCTGCTCGACTTGCCCCTCTTCACCAATGAACGGCTGACTGCCGTCCAATGGTCGAAACTGGCCAAGCCCCAGCACTTGCCACGCACAGTGGTCGTAAGCACCGATCCGCCCGCCACCGGCGGCGAATACGGCACTTTTGACCACGTCGACATGACTGTCGGGAACAAAAAAGCTGAGCTTGTACACGGCGATCAGTTAACCCAGACGCGAGCGTTACGGAACATACGTATCCAAGGTGCGTCTTCGTTCCAGTCTTCCGAACGCCACGAGTTCTGCACGGCACGGAACACGCGCTCCGGGTGCGGCATCATGATGGTCACGCGACCGTCGCGACTGGTCAAACCGGTGATCCCGCGCGGCGAGCCGTTCGGGTTGGCCGGGTAGCTTTCGGTGACCTTGCCGTGGTTGTCGACGAAACGCATCGCCACGCAACCGGACAGATCGGCTTCCAGCAGTGCTTCTTCGCTGGCGAACTCGGCATGGCCTTCACCGTGGGCGATGGCGATCGGCATACGCGAACCGGCCATGCCTTGCAGGAAGATCGAGTTCGATTCCTGGATCTGCACCATCGCCACGCGGGCTTCGAACTGCTCGGAACGGTTACGCACAAAGTGCGGCCAGAACTCGCTGCCCGGGATCAGCTCGTGCAGGTTGGACATCATCTGGCAACCGTTGCACACGCCGAGGGTGAAGCTGTCGTTACGTTCGAAGAAGCCCTGGAACGCATCGCGGGCACGGCTGTTGAACAGCGCCGACTTGGCCCAGCCTTCACCGGCACCCAGTACGTCGCCGTAGGAGAAACCACCGCAGGCCACCAGGCCCTTGAACTCGTTCAGGTCGACACGGCCGGCCAGAATGTCGCTCATGTGCACGTCGATCGCGTTGAAACCGGCACGGTCGAACGCCGCCGCCATTTCCACCTGACCGTTGACGCCCTGCTCACGCAATACGGCAACCTGTGGACGAATGCCTTTCTTGATGTAAGGCGCGGCGACATCCTGGTTGACGTCGTAGCTGAGCTTGACGCTCAGGCCCGGGTTGTCCTCTTCCAGCAGCACGTCGAATTCCTGATCGGCGCAGTCGGCGTTGTCACGCAGACGCTGGATCTGGTAGCTGGTTTCGGCCCACTGGCGTTGCAGCAGACGACGCTGGCCTTCGAAGACGGTGTCGCCATTGAAAGTGATGCTGATTTCGCCGTTGTTGATCGGCTGCCCGATCACCGACACGCACTCGCCCAGACCGGCAGCGCTGAACTGCGCGAGGATGTCCGGGGTAGCGTCCTGGCGAACCTGGATCACGGCGCCCAGTTCTTCGTTGAACAGGATCGCGGCGATGTCCGCCGAGGTTTCCGCCACGCCGTCGAGGTTCAGGCTCAGGCCGCAGTGACCGGCGAAGGCCATTTCCACGGCACTGGTCAACAGACCACCGTCGGAACGGTCGTGGTAAGCCAGCAGGTGACCGTCGGCGTTGAGGCCCTGGATGACGGCGAAGAAGGCTTTCAGGTCTTCGGCGTCATCGACGTCCGGCGCCTGTTTGCCGAGCTTACCGTGAACCTGGGCAAGGATCGAGGCACCCATGCGGTTCTGGCCGCGGCCCAGGTCGATCAGGATCAGGTCGGTGGTGCCCTTGTCCATGCGCAGTTGCGGGGTCAGGGTCTGACGGATGTCAGTCACTGGCGCGAAACCGGTCACGATCAGCGACATTGGCGAAGTCACCGCCTTGTCCACGCCGTCATCGTTCCAGCGGGTGGCCATGGACATCGAGTCCTTGCCCACCGGAATGGTGATGCCCAGTTCAGGGCACAGTTCCATGCCGACGGCTTTGACGGTGTCGTACAGACGCGCGTCTTCACCTGGGTGACCGGCAGCGGACATCCAGTTTGCCGACAGCTTGATGTCGGAGATCTTGCCGATCCGCGAAGCCGCGATGTTGGTCAGGGTTTCGCCGATGGCCATGCGACCCGACGCCGGGGCGTCCAGCAGCGCCAGCGGAGTCCGCTCGCCCATGGCCATGGCTTCACCGGTATAGACGTCGAAGCTGGTGGCGGTGACGGCAACGTCGGCCACCGGAACCTGCCACGGGCCGACCATCTGATCACGGGCAACAAGGCCGGTGATGGTGCGGTCGCCGATGGTGATCAGGAAGCTTTTGCTGGCCACGGCCGGGTGATGCAGAACGCGCTCGACGCAGTCGGCGATGTTCAGGGTCGACGGATCGAAATCGTCGCCCAGCTCGTTTTCACGAACCACCGAGCGGTGCATGCGCGGAGCCTTGCCCAGCAGCACTTCCAGTGGCATGTCCACCGGGCTGTTGCCGAAGTGGCTATCCGTAACAGTCAGCTGCGGCTCGGCAGTGGCTTCGCCGACCACGGCGAACGGGCAACGCTCGCGTTCGCAGATCGCCTTGAAGCGCTCGAAGTCAGCCGGGCCGACCGCCAGCACGTAACGTTCCTGGGATTCGTTGCTCCAGATTTCGTGCGGGGCCATGCCCGGCTCGTCGTTTGGAATGTTGCGCAGTTCGAAACGGCCACCACGGTCGCCGTCGTTGACCAATTCCGGGAAGGCGTTGGACAGACCGCCCGCGCCCACGTCGTGGATGAAGCTGATCGGGTTCTTGTCACCCAGTTGCCAGCAACGGTCGATGACTTCCTGGCAGCGACGCTCCATTTCCGGGTTTTCGCGTTGTACCGAAGCGAAGTCCAGGTCCGCCGAGCTGGTGCCGGTAGCCATGGAGGAAGCCGCGCCGCCGCCCAGGCCGATCAGCATCGCCGGGCCGCCGAGCACGATCAGCTTGGAGCCGACGACGATCTCGCCTTTCTGGACGTGTTCTTCACGGATGTTGCCCATGCCGCCGGCCAGCATGATCGGCTTGTGGTAACCGCGAACTTCATCACCATGAGGCGTGGTGATGGACTGTTCGAAAGTACGGAAGTAACCGGTCAGCGCCGGACGGCCGAATTCGTTGTTGAACGCAGCGCCGCCCAGCGGGCCTTCGATCATGATGTCCAGTGCGGTGACGATGCGCTCGGGCTTGCCGTACGGCACTTCCCACGGCTGTTCGAAACCCGGGATCTGCAGGTTGGACACGGTGAAACCGGTCAGGCCGGCTTTCGGCTTGGCGCCACGACCGGTCGCGCCTTCGTCACGGATCTCGCCACCGGAACCGGTGGATGCGCCCGGGAACGGGGCAATCGCGGTCGGGTGGTTGTGAGTCTCGACTTTCATCAGGATGTGCACCGGTTCCTGCACCGCGCCGTACTGGCGGGTTTCAGGATCCGGGAAGAAACGCCCGGCCACGGAACCGACGATCACCGAAGCGTTGTCCTTGTAAGCCGACAGCACGCCTTCGTTGTGCATCTGGTAGGTGTTCTTGATCATGCCGAACAGGCTTTTTTCCTGGCTCTGGCCGTCGATGTCCCAACTGGCGTTGAAGATCTTGTGACGGCAGTGCTCGGAGTTCGCCTGGGCGAACATCATCAGTTCGATGTCATGCGGGTTGCGCTTCAAGCCGACGAAGGCGTTGACCAGGTAATCGATCTCGTCTTCGGCCAGGGCCAGGCCCAGCTCGGTGTTGGCTTTTTCCAGCGCGGCGCGACCGCCACCCAACACGTCGATCGCGGTCAGGGGCTTGGGTTCGGCGTGGCTGAACAGGCCGGCGGCTTGTTCCAGGTTGCCCAGGACGATCTGGGTCATGCGGTCGTGCAGCCCTTCAGCAATAAGCTGGGCGTCAGCGTCGCTGAACTGGCCGGCTACATAAAAGGCGATGCCGCGCTCCAGACGCTGGATCTTGGTCAGGCCGCAGTTGCGAGCGATGTCGCTGGCCTTGCTCGACCACGGCGAGATGGTGCCGAAACGCGGCAGCACCAGGAACAGACGACCGGTCGGCTCCTGGACCGGAACGCTTGGACCGTACTTCAGAAGGCGCGCGAGCACCTGCTGTTCGTCGCCGGTCAGGACGCCGGTGACTTCGGCGAAGTGAGCGAATTCAGCATACAGGCCACTGACAGCCGGGACCTTTTGGCTCAGTTGCTCAAGGAGTTTGCTGTGGCGAAAGGCAGAAAGGGCAGGAGCGCCGCGCAGGATCAACATCTTCGGGACAGCCTCGGGAAGGGGTGTGCTTTGAGGCCGTGCATTCTAGCCTAAACAGCCCGCGACATCACCCGAAACGCTACACGCGGTTGCACCCGGGCGTCGGCCCGGCTTTGCGGACCGGTCGCCAGCGTTGATCGAGTCGATTGTGACGGGATATTTTTACTGTCACAAAATGTCGCCAGAGCCCATTCCTGCGGGCTTCACAGCGGTTTTCCCTGCCCTAGCAGACTAGCCCTTTGCTGTCGAGATATGGCGCTCGTGGTCCTTTGCGTATACTGCGCAAATGTTTTCCCCAACGGCTTTGCGTCCGCGGTACGCCAAATGGCTGATCGCAACCGGACTCTTCCTGATGCTCAGTGGCTGTGTTGATAAACCCAACACGCTGGAGCGCGTAAAGGAGGATGGTGTGCTGCGGGTGGTTACCCGTAACAGCCCCGCCACCTACTTTCAGGATCGCAACGGTGAAACCGGCTTCGAATACGAGCTGGTGAAGCGCTTCGCCGACGATCTGGGGGTCGAGCTGAAAATCGAGACCGCCGACAACCTCGACGACCTGTTCAATCAGGTGGGCAAGCCCAACGGCCCGGTTCTGGCGGCTGCCGGCCTGGTCAGTAGTGAGGAACGCAAGAAGCAGGTGCGGTTTTCCCACTCTTATCTGGAAGTCACCCCACAGATCATCTACCGCAACGGCCAGTCGCGTCCGACCGACGCGAAAGATCTGGTGGGCAAGAAGATCATGGTGCTCAAGGGCAGCACCCACGCCGAGCAACTGGCGCAGCTGAAAAAGAAATTTCCCGGCATCGAATACGAAGAGTCCGACGCGGTCGAGGTCGTTGATCTCCTGCGCATGGTGGACGAAGGTCAGGTCGACCTGACGCTGGTCGACTCCAACGAAGTCGCGATGAACCAGGTGTATTTCACCAATATCCGGGTCGCCTTTGACCTGGGTGATGCCAACAACCAGAGCTGGGCGGTGGCCGCCGGCGACGACAACAGCCTGCTTAACGAAATCAACGACTACCTCGACAAGGTCAAGAAAAACGGCACGCTGCAACGCCTCAAGGACCGCTACTACGGGCATGTCGACGTCCTTGGCTACATGGGCGCCACCACGTTTGCCCAACACTTGCAGCAGCGTCTGCCCAAATACGAACAGCACTTCAAGGCGTACGCCAAGAAAGAGAAAGTCGACTGGCGCCTGTTGGCGGCGGTCGGGTATCAGGAATCCCTGTGGCAACCGGCCGTGACCTCCAAGACCGGGGTGCGCGGCCTGATGATGCTGACCCAGAACACCGCGCAGGCCATGGGTGTGTCCAACCGCCTTGACCCCAAGCAAAGCATCATGGGCGGCGCCAAGTACCTGGCCTACGTGAAAGATCAGTTGGACGACTCGATCAAGGAACCGGATCGCACCTGGTTCGCCCTGGCGGCCTACAACGTTGGCGGCGGTCATCTGGATGACGCGCGCAAACTGGCGGCCAAGGAGGGTCTGAATCCGGACAAGTGGCTGGACGTGAAAAAGATCCTGCCGCGCCTGTCCGAGAAGAAGTGGTACAGCAAAACCCGATACGGCTACGCCCGAGGCGGTGAGCCGGTGCACTTCGTGGCGAACATCCGCCGCTACTACGACATCCTGACCTGGGTCACGCAGCCGCAGCTTGAAGGCGATCAGGTGGCCGAGGGCAAATTGCATGTGCCGGGAATAGACAAGACCAAGCCGGCGCAGGAGCCAGCACCGCTTTAACGGCCTTCCCCTATCAAAACTGTGGGAGCGAGCCTGCTCGCGAATGCGGTGTATCAGTCAAAGTCATGTCGACTGACACCCCGCTTTCGCGAGCAGGCTCGCTCCCACAAGGTTTTGTAGTGTGCTTCAGGCCTTGGCGGCAGCCGCAAGAATCAGCGCCTTCATCTCCGAAACAGCCGACTTGAAGCCAACGAACAACGCATGAGCCACCAGCGCATGGCCGATGTTCAGTTCGTTGATACCCTTGATCGCGGCAACGGCTTCGACGTTGTGATAATGCAGACCGTGGCCGGCATTGACGATCAGCCCCTGGGCCAGGCCAAACGCCACACCGTCCGCGACACGCTTGAGCTCTTCGGCAACGTCGGTGGGCGTCTCGGCGTCGGCATAACGCCCGGTGTGCAGCTCGATGGCTGGAGCACCGACACGGCGCGAAGCTTCGATCTGCCGCTCATCGGCATCAATAAACAGTGACACTTCAGCGCCGATCTTCGACAGGCGCTCCACAGCAGCCTTGATCCGCGCTTCCTGCCCCGCCACGTCCAGACCACCTTCGGTCGTCAGCTCCTGACGGGTTTCCGGTACCAGGCAGATGTGCGCCGGACGGATACGCTCGGCAAACGCCATCATTTCTTCGGTGACGCCCATTTCGAAGTTCATGCGGGTTTGCAGCACGTCCTTGAGCAGCAGCACGTCGCGCTCCTGAATGTGCCGGCGGTCTTCACGCAGGTGAACGGTAATACCGTCAGCGCCCGCCTCTTCCGCATCCAGTGCTGCCTTGACCGGGTCCGGGTAGCGTGTGCCCCGGGCCTGACGCAGGGTGGCAACGTGGTCGATGTTCACGCCAAGAAGAATGCGGGTGCTGGTGGTCACGGAAGCGCTCCAGAAGAAGAGAAAGTTCGGTGCACAGCATACGGGGAGACTACGGCTTGCGAAACAGCTCACGGCTAACCAAGGGGCGACCGCCAAGGTGAACAGCCAGCGCCTGACGCATCAGGCGCTTGGCGGCGGACAAGGCGCCGGGGGCGGACCAGTCGGCCTCGGCCATGGCCAGCAACTCGACGCCATTGAACAGACCCGGTTGCAGCAGATAGACCCGTTCCAGCCCCGCATCCACTTGCAAGCGATAAAGACCGTCCGGGGCGATGGGGTCGCCATGCATGTCGGCATTGAGAGCAAAGCCGTAACCGAGGTCGTCGAGCAGCCGCCATTCGAAGGAGCGCAGCAAGGGTTCCAATGGTCGACCTTCGGCCAAGGCCAGCAAGGTCGCGGCGTAATGCTCGAACACACCGGGATGAGGGTCTTCGGCGGGCAGCAGGCGAATCAGCAGTTCGTTGAGATACAGGCCACTGAACAGCGCCTCGCCATTGAGCCAGGTGGACACGCCGGCACTTTCCATGCGCCCGACATTTTTCAGCTCGCCACGACCGCGAAACTCGACTTCCAGCGGCACGAACGGCCGTGCCAGTGTCCCCGCCTTGCCCCGCGCACTGCGCAGCACTGCCCGCAGCCGGCCTTGCGGCGTGAGGAAGTCCACCAGGGCACTGCTTTCGCGGTAGGCGCGACTGTGGAGGACGTAGGCGGGTTGGCCGATTGGCTGGGACATGGAGCTCTCGATGACGGAACGCGATTTTACAATCAACCCAAAACCACTGTGGGAGCGAGCCTGCTCGCGAAAGCGGTGTGACAGTCAACATCAATGCTGAATGTTACATCCTCTTCGCGAGCAGGCTCGCTCCCACAATTGAATCGGTGTGCTGCTGGGCGATTTACAGGTCGCCGTAGCCCAGCGAACGCAACGCACGTTCGTCGTCGGACCAGCCACCCTTAACCTTCACCCAAAGGTTAAGCATGATCTTGGAGTCGAACAGCAGCTCCATGTCCTTGCGCGCTTCCGTACCGATGCGCTTGATGCGCTCGCCCTTGTCGCCAATGATGATTTTCTTCTGGCCATCACGCTCGACGAGGATCAAGGCATGAATGTGCAGGGTTTTGCCCTGTTGCTTGAACTCTTCGATTTCAACGGTGATCTGGTAGGGCAGCTCGGCGCCCATCTGACGCATGATTTTTTCACGCACCAGCTCGGCAGCAAGGAAGCGGCTGCTGCGGTCGGTGATCTGGTCTTCCGGGAAGAAGTGATCGTTTTCCGGCAAGTGCTCGGCAATCACCCGCTCAAGCGCATCGAGGTTGTGCCCGTGCTGAGCCGAGATCGGGATGATCTGTGCGTTCGGTAGCTGTTCCTGCAACCAGGACAGGTGCGGCATCAGCTCGGCCTTGTCCTCGATGCGGTCGGTCTTGTTCAGGGCGACGATCAGCGGGCCGGTCACGTACTGCACGCGTTCGAGGACCATCTGGTCTTCTTCGGTCCACTTGGTGCGGTCAACCACGAAGATCACCACGTCGACGTCTTTCAACGCTGCCGAAGCGGTCTTGTTCATGTAGCGGTTCAGGGCTTTCTCGCCACCCTTGTGCATGCCGGGCGTGTCGACGTAGATCGCCTGCACGTCGCCTTCGGTCTTGATGCCGAGCATGTTGTGACGGGTGGTTTGCGGTTTGCGCGAGGTGATCGCCAGCTTCTGACCCAGGATGTGGTTCAGCAACGTGGACTTGCCCACGTTCGGACGGCCGACGATGGCAACATAGCCACAGCGAGTTGCGTTTGTATCAGTCATTGCCATTCTCCACACCCAGGGCAATCAGTGCTGCGGCGGCCGCTACCTGTTCGGCAATGCGACGGCTCACACCCTGACCTCGGCTTTTTTCATTCAATAGGATGATCTCGCATTCGACGAAGAACGTCCGGCAATGCGGTTCACCCTGGATATCCACCACTTCGTAACGCGGCAGCTCACAACCACGGGACTGCAGAAATTCCTGCAGGCGGGTTTTCGGATCCTTGTTGGTGTCGACCAGCGTCAGGCCTTCGAACTCGCCGGCCAGCCAGGCCAGTACGCGCTCGCGTGCCACCTCAATGCCGGCGTCCAGGTAGATCGCTCCGATCAGCGCTTCAAGCGCATCGGCCAGGATCGACTCGCGACGGAAACCGCCACTTTTCAGCTCGCCCGAACCCAGGCGCAGGTATTCGCCCAGATCGAAACCACGGGCCAGCACGGCCAGGGTCTCACCTTTCACCAGACGCGCGCGCAAACGCGACAACTGGCCTTCGCGGGCCAACGGGAAGCGATCGAACAGCGCCTCGCCGGCGACGAAGTTGAGGATGGCGTCACCGAGGAATTCCAGGCGCTCGTTGTTACGCCCGGCAAAGCTGCGGTGAGTCAGGGCCAGGACCATCAGTTCCTGATCCTTGAAGGTGTAACCGAGCTGACGCTCGAGACGGCTTAAAGAGACGCTCACGGTTTACCCACGCTGAGTTCGTGGTTGGATTCCACCGCCATCGCCGAAAGTCGGCGCAGGCTTGGGACAATTAACGCTGTGTTCAAAAATAACGTCCTGAATATCATTGGCTTCATGCTTCCGGCGCCGAATCTGTCGACTCCAGAAATGCATTCGGCGCTGTGTTCAACAGCGCCGTGTTTGATTACTGGATCAGGCCAACCCGCGAGAAATTCGGCAGGTGACTGAGTTTGGGTTCCGGCCAGCTCATCCAGACTGCAAAGGCCTTGCCGACGATATTCTTGTCGGGAACCATGCCCAGCAGATCCTTGGGAATGCTCGGATCATCCCAGTAGCGACTGTCGTTCGAGTTGTCGCGGTTGTCGCCCATCATGAAGTAGTGCCCGGCAGGCACGGTCCACGAACGGTCCGGCGTTGCACGGTAGCGGCTCATTTCCTTGCGGATCATGTGCTCGGCGACACCGAGTTTTTCCTTGTAGAGCTCGGCACTGCCCAGCGTGCCCGGCTCGGAGCCGACCAGTTGCTCGGCAATCGACTCACCGTTGACGAACAGACGCTTGTCGGCGGTGTAACGAACCTGATCACCCGGCAAGCCAACGACACGCTTGATGTAGTTGACGTTCGGATCGCTCGGATAGCGAAACACCATCACATCACCGCGTTGTGGCTCACCGACTTCGATGACTTTCTTGTCGATCACCGGCAGGCGGATCCCGTAGGAAAACTTGCTCACCAGGATGAAGTCGCCGACATCCAGGGTCGGCTTCATCGAGCCGGACGGAATCTGGAACGGTTCCACCAGGAACGAACGCAGCACCAGCACGATGAACAACACCGGGAAGAACGATTTGCCGTACTCGACCAGCAACGGCTCCTTGTTCAGTTTCTCGACCACCACCATGTCAGGCTGGCTGACGCTGCCCTCATAGGAGGCAATGGCGGCCCGCCGACGCGGCGCCAGGAACAGCACATCGAGCAACGCCAACAGGCCGCAGACGAACACGGCGATGACCAGCAACAGCGGGAAATTTAGTGACATAGGACCTAGCTATCCAACCTGAGCACCGCAAGGAAGGCTTCTTGTGGAATTTCCACGTTACCGACCTGCTTCATGCGTTTTTTACCGGCCTTTTGCTTTTCCAGCAGCTTTTTCTTACGGCTGACGTCACCACCGTAGCATTTGGCCAATACGTTCTTTCTGAGTGCCTTGACGGTTGTACGCGCCACAATCTGACCGCCAATGGCGGCCTGGATTGCCACGTCGAACATCTGCCGCGGAATCAGGTCTTTCATCTTCTCGGTCAACTGGCGACCTTTGTAGTGCGAGTTGTCACGGTGCACGATCAGCGCCAGGGCGTCGACCTTGTCGCCGTTGATCAGCACGTCCAGCTTCACCAGGCTAGCCGATTGGTAACGATCGAAATGGTAGTCCAGAGAAGCATAGCCGCGACTGGTGGATTTCAGACGGTCAAAGAAGTCCAGCACCACTTCGTTCATCGGCAGGTCGTAGGTCACTTGCACCTGGGAGCCGAGGAACAGCATATCGACCTGTACGCCACGCTTCTCGATGCACAGGGTAATGACGTTACCCAGGTGCTCTTGCGGCACAAGGATATTGGCGCGCACGATCGGCTCGCGCATGTCTTCGATGGCAGACAGGTCCGGCAGCTTGGACGGGTTATCGACGTAGATCGTCTCGCCGGTCTTGAGCAGCAGCTCAAAGATTACCGTCGGCGCCGTGGTGATCAGGTCCAGGTTGTATTCGCGCTCGAGGCGCTCCTGGATGATTTCCATGTGCAACATGCCGAGGAAGCCGCAACGGAAGCCGAAGCCCAGTGCATCCGAGCTTTCCGGGGTGTACTGCAGCGACGAATCGTTGAGGGTGAGCTTTTGCAGCGCCTCGCGGAAGTCTTCGAAATCGTCGGAGCTGACCGGGAACAAGCCGGCGTAAACCTGCGGCTGGATGCGTTTGAACCCCGGCAGCACATCGACGTCCGGCGTCGAGCTCAAGGTCAGGGTATCGCCCACTGGCGCACCGTGAATGTCCTTGATGCTGGCGATGATGAAGCCCACTTCACCGGCTTTCAGGTCGGCGGTAGGGGTGTGTTTCGGGTTGAATACACCGACGCTGTCCACCAGGTGGATCTTGCCGGTGGACTTGACCAGGATCTTGTCGCCCTTCTTCACGCGGCCGTGGCGAACGCGAACCAGGGAGACAACACCCAGGTAGTTGTCGAACCAGGAGTCGATGATCAACGCTTGCAGCGGATCTTCGATGTTGCCGGTCGGCGCCGGGATGGTGGTGACCAGGCGCTCGAGTACTTCATCGACGCCCAGACCGGTCTTGGCAGAGCAGGTAACCGCGTCGGTGGCATCGATGCCGATGATTTTTTCGATTTCTTCCTTGACGCGCTCCGGATCGGCCTGTGGCAGGTCGATCTTGTTCAGCACCGGCATCACTTCCAGGCCCTGCTCGATCGCTGTGTAGCAGTTGGCTACCGATTGAGCTTCCACACCCTGACCGGCATCGACCACCAGCAGCGCACCTTCGCAGGCCGCCAGCGAGCGGCTGACTTCGTAGGTGAAGTCAACGTGGCCGGGGGTGTCAATGAAGTTCAGCTGGTAGTTGATACCATCTTTGGCCTTGTAATACAGAGTGACGCTGTGAGCCTTGATGGTGATCCCGCGCTCGCGTTCAAGGTCCATGGAGTCCAGCACCTGGGCTTCCATTTCACGCTCGGCCAGGCCGCCGCACATCTGGATGAAGCGATCGGCCAGCGTCGACTTGCCATGGTCAATGTGGGCGATGATGGAGAAATTGCGGATATGACTCAAATCACTCACGGATCAACACTCAAAAAGGCTGCAGGCATAGCCCGCCGAAAAATAGCCGGGAATTGTACCTGATCCACGACGCAAGCGTCACGTTCGCAGGTCAGACGGCGCGTACAAAAACGCCCCGATCTTGCGACAGGGGCGTTTTTCATGACGCGTGAAGCGGGAAATACCCCGCCATCAACCGGCGCGACGCAACAGCCAGAGCCCCGCCAGGGCGCAGACACTCGCCGGCACCAGCACCGCAAACAGCGGCGAGAAACCGAACACCAGGCTCGAAGGCCCCAGCAAATCCTGGGCAATGCGGAAGGTGAAGCCCACCAGCACACCGGTAAACACCCGCTGACCGAGGGTCACCGAGCGCAACGGGCCGAAGATGAAGGAAATCGCCATCAGCACCAGAGCGGCAGTGACCAGCGGCTGCAACACCTTGACCCAAAATGCCAGCCAGTAACGGCCATTGCTCAGCCCCTGGTCCGCCAGGTAGTGGATGTAACCCCACAGGCCGGTGATCGACAGCGAATCGGGCGCCATCACCACCGTGCTCAGCAGTTGCGGGCTCAATGCCACGTCCCAGCGTTCGACCGGAATGCTGACCACTTCAGTGCTCTTTTCATGGAACAGCGTGGTGGTGACGTCGCTCAACTGCCAGTGGTCCGTGTCGAACGCTGCCCGCTTGGCGAAGCTGGACGACAGGATGCGACGCTGATCATCGAAGCGGTAGCGGGTCACGCCATACAGCAGGCCATTGGGTTGCACGGAATTGACGTGGATGAACTCGTCGCCCTGGCGGTGCCACAGGCCGTGCTTGGCACTTTGAGAATCGCCGCTGCCCTGGGCCAGCGAACGGTTGGCCTGTGCGGTGCTTTCGGTTGCCGGCGCGACATACTCGCCAATCAACACGCCTACCACCATCAGCACCAGCATCGGCTTCATCACCGCCCAGACGATCCGTCCGACCGATACACCGGCCGCGCGCATGATGGTCAGTTCGCTGTTGCTGGCCAGGCTGCCGAGACCGATCAGGCAGCCGATCAGCGCGGCCATCGGCAGCATGTCATACAGACGACGCGGCGCGGTCAGCAACACGTAACTCAGAATATCGACCAGGGTATAGGTGTCGCTGGCATCGCCCATCTCATCGATGAACGCGAACAACGTCGCCAGACCGAGAATGATCCCCAAAACAGCCAGGATGGCCATGAACACACTGCTACCGATGTAGCGGTCGAGCTTAACCACGGGCCACCTCCAGTGCGTCGCGGCGGCTCGCCATCTTCAAGCGCAAGGGCTCCCAATAGAGCAAGCCCAGGCCAATGGCCAGGAAGATCCCGTGCACCCACCACAAGCCCAGCGCCGGTGGAATCTTGCCCTTTTCGAGGGCACCGCGAGCGGCAATCAGGATGGTCAGGTAAGCCATATAAAGAAGAATCGCCGGCAGCAGCTTGAGGAAACGGCCCTGGCGCGGATTGACCCGCGACAGCGGCACCGCCATCAAGGTCACGATGAACACCAGCAACGGCAGGGACAGTCGCCATTGCAGCTCGGTACGGGAACGGATGTCGTCACTGCCCAGCAAGGATGCGGTGGTCATTGCATCGCGATCGGTCACTTCATCGCTGACATCCGGCTTGGGCAGCAGTACGCCGTACTCTTCGTACTTGATCGCCCGGTAATCGGCCTGCCCCGGGTTACCGTCATAGCGGTAGCCGTTGTCGAGGATCAGGTAGCGATTGCCGTCGGGACGGATTTCCTGGCGACCCTTTTCGGCTACCAACACGGAGATACCGCGATCTTTCTTGTCGGAGCTGATGTTCTTTTGCGAAATGAACACACCACCCAGGTTGATGCGGTCATCCGATAACTGCTCGGTGTACGTCACCCGGGTGCCGTCGCGCAGGGCCTGGAAACGGCCTGGTTCCAGGGTGTCGAACTCGGTCAGGGCATCCTGCTTGTTCAGCAGCAACTGGAACTGATTGGCGCCTTGTGGTGCCAGGCTCAGGCTCAACCAGGCAACCACCAGCGCCACGATCGTGGCCGGGAACAGGGTCATGCGAAACAGGCGTTGCTGGCTCATGCCGGTGGCAGAGAGCACGGTCATCTCGCTTTCGAGGTACAAACGACCGTAGGACAGCAGGATCCCGAGAAACAGGCCCAGCGGCAGGATCAGTTGCAGGAACCCCGGCAGGCGAAAGCCCATGATCAGGAACAGCGAGCCCGGATCCAGTTGACCCGAAGCCGCCTGGGCGAGGTATTTGATGAAGCGTCCGCTCATGATGATGACCAGCAATACGCCGCTGACGGCGCTCAAGGTCAACAGGACTTCGCGGGATAGATAACGGAAGACGATCAAACCAGACACTCCAGGGTTGTCAGGCTAAGGCGGCCGAACAAGCAAACATATCAGACAGCCCGCAAGGCAGAGCCGCCGAAAAAAGATGGCGCATTATCCTGTGATTGGGTGCGCCTGTCACTGCGCAATGCAGGGAAACGCCTGTAGGAGCGAGCTCGCTCGCGATGCTGGGCAACGATAACTCGGGATCTCTGACAGCCCGTGCCGCACTCGGGTTCACCGCGAGCGAACTCGCTCCTACATTCGTGCAACCGAGGGTTGTCAGGCGCTGGCAGCGAGGTTCAAACTGCGGCCTTCGTCGCCGGCCACTCCCGGCGCCTTTCTATATTTATAAGCAAGCGACGCACACCCGCTGTCGAGCGCTTGCGAGTTGACCATCAATTCAGGGACCCGGACATGGAACTGGTTGTAAAGAGCGTTAACCCGGAAACGTTGAAGACCGCCACGCTGGTCGCCGCCGTCGGTGAAGGCCGCAAGCTCGGTGCTGCAGCCAGACAACTCGACGAACTCAGCGGCGGCGCAATCAGCGCTGTCCTCAAGCGCGGCGACCTGGCCGGCAAAGTCGGTCAGAGCCTGTTGCTGCACAGCCTGCCGAACCTGAAAGCCGAGCGTGTGCTGCTGGTGGGCGTGGGCAAGGATGAAGAGCTGGGCGACCGCCCGTTCCGCAAAATCGTCGCCGGCGTACTCAACACCCTTAAAGGCCTGGGTGGCAGTGACGCTGTACTGGCCCTGGATGAAATCGTGGTCAAGGGCCGCGACAGCTACGGCAAGACCCGCCTGCTGGCCGAAACCCTGGTGGACGGCGAATACCAGTTCGACCAGTTCAAAAGCCAGAAAGCCGAACCGCGCGCCCTGAAGAAAATCACCCTGCTGACCATCAAGGCCGCCCAGGCTGAAGTGCAACGCGCCGTGACACACGCCACCGCCATCGCCAACGGCATGGCGTTCACCCGCAACCTGGGCAACTTGCCGCCGAACATCTGCCACCCGACCTTCCTCGGTGAGCAGGCGAAAAACCTCGGCAAAGAGTTCAAGGATCTGAAAGTCGAAGTCCTCGACGAGAAGAAGATCAAGGCACTGGGCATGGGCTCGTTCTACGCCGTCGGCCAGGGCAGCGCCCAGCCGCCGCGCCTGATCGTCATGCAGTACAACGGTGGCAAGAAATCCGAGAAGCCGTACGCACTGGTCGGCAAGGGCATCACCTTCGACACCGGCGGCATCAGCCTCAAGCCGGGCGCCGGCATGGATGAAATGAAATACGACATGGGCGGCGCCGCCAGCGTATTCGGTACGTTGCGTGCCGTGCTCGAACTGAAGCTGCCGATCAACCTGGTGTGCATCCTGGCCTGCGCCGAGAACATGCCGAGTGGCAACGCTTCGCGTCCTGGCGACATCGTCACCACCATGAGCGGCCAGACCGTGGAAATCCTCAACACCGATGCCGAAGGCCGTCTGGTGCTGTGCGATGCCCTGACCTACTCCGAGCGCTTCAAGCCGCAAGCGGTGATCGACATCGCCACCCTGACCGGTGCCTGCGTGGTTGCACTGGGTTCCCACACGTCGGGCCTGCTGGGCAACAACGACGAACTGATTGGCCAACTGCTGAGCGCCGGCCAGGCTGCCGACGACCGCGCCTGGCAACTGCCGCTGTTCGATGAATACCAGGAGCAACTGGACAGCCCGTTCGCCGACATCGCCAACATCGGCGGCCCGAAAGCCGGCACCATCACCGCTGCGTGCTTCCTGTCGCGCTTCACCAAGAACCTGAATTGGGCTCACCTTGATATCGCCGGTACCGCATGGACCAGCGGCGGCAAGGACAAGGGCGCCACTGGCCGTCCAGTCCCCCTGCTGACCCAATACCTGCTGGACCGCGCCAAAGCCTGAAACCAATGATCCAGGGGGCGTTACCTTCGGGTAGCGCCGCCCTGGCTCAGGAACCGCAATGACCAAAGTCGACTTCTATATCCTGCCCAGCGCCGATCCCTCGGCACGCCTGGATTTCGCCTGCAAGCTCACCGAAAAAGCCTGGCGCATGGGCCACCGCGTCTACCTGCATTGCAGCGATGCGGCTCAGCGCGACGACCTCGATGCCCGTCTGTGGGCGTTCAAGGGCGAAAGCTTCGTACCCCACGGCCCCGCTGAAAGCGAACCGGACAGCTTGATCGTGCTGGGTTTTGGCGATGACTGCGGTCAGCACCAGGATTTGCTGGTCAACCTGGACCTGAAGGTCCCGGCCTTTGCCCAACGCTTCGCCCGCGTGGCGGAAGTGGTGGTCGAAGATCCGGTGATCCGCCAGGCCGCGCGGGAGAGTTTCCGTTTCTACCGCGAACAGGGCTATCCTCTGCAAGATCACCGTTTACAGCGACTCTGAGCATTCCGATGGACACTCCAAAACCGCTGCAAAAGTCCGCGCATCTGTTGGACGACCTTGAGTCGATCCGCCAATTGCTCGGCGATGACAACCTGCAACCACCGCTGCTGACCGATACGGTCGAAGAAGGTGACCAGGAACAGATTCCCATGCTGTTCGACACCGTCAGCGAACCTGCACCGACTGTCGTGCCGACACCACCCAAGCCCGCCGCGGAACCGGCGCCGAATGACAGCAAGAACGCCGATGCCTTGCTGTACCTCGACACCGAACTGCGTGCCGCCGCGCAATTGATCATGCAAGACGTGATCGACGACTTCGCGCCGCACATCGAAACCGAAATCAAGCGCCGCCTCAGCGCGCGGCTTGAGCGGTTGTTGAGTCAGTACAACGATTGAGACACGTTGCAAATAGGGCCTTTGTGATTGTGGGCTTGCTGTGGCGAGGGGATTTATCCCCGCTGGGCTGCGAAGCGGCCCCAAAAGATGGGACTGCTGCGCAGTCCAACGGGGATAAATCCCCTCGCCACAGAAGCCCCCATCAACATGGAAAGCCTCGGTATTCAGGTGCTCAGGTAACGCCCGATCAACGCAATCCCGCTCGCCAGCACCAGCCACGTCACCAGCCGCACAAAGGCCTCGCGCGACAGGCGCATGGTCAACCGCCGACCGACCCACAGCCCCAGCGCCATGGCCGGCAGCAGGCATAGCGCCAGGACCAGCAACGGTAGTTCGGCATACACCCCCGCGACCGCAAACAGGCTCAAACGCACCACCGTGCTGCAACTGATCAGTGCACTCTGAGTCGCCCGCGCTTCGTCCTTGGGCAGCCGACTGTTCAGATAGATCGCATACAAAAAACCGCCACTGCCAAACAACGCGCCGAACATCCCGCCCACGGTGCCCATCGGTAACGCCCAAACAGCAGACAATTGCGCCGGACGGACTTTTATCCACAGGCTGTAGATCGCATACGCGCTGATAAACACCCCCATCAACAGCAGCAACAGGTCGGATTTCAGGTTCAGCAGAAAAATCACCCCAAGGGTGCAGCCCACCGCCATGCAGGGCAGCAATCGCAGCAGCTCTGGTTTGGCCACGTCCCGTCGTGAAGGCAACAGATTGCCGAACGCCGCGATGAAATCCAGCAGCACCAGCAGCGGCACGATTTTCGATAAGGGCATGAACAAAATCAAAATCGGCCCGGCCACCAATGCCGTGCCGAACCCGGCGATACCAAACACGATGTAAGCCAGGGCGATGCCCGCCCCGATCACCAGCCAGTCCACTGCGCCGAATGGCCATTGGTTCAACAACTCAGCCACACTCAATCCTCCTTGAATACCGCCGACGACTTTACCCCTGTGGGAGCGAGCCTGCTCGCGAATACGGAATAACATTCAACACTGCAACGACTGACATGACGCCTTCGCGAGCAGGCTCGCTCCCACAAGGGATTTGCGCGGACTCATGGAGATTGTTCACCGAATGCCTTTAAACTGCGCCCCATGATAAAAGATCCCTTTGCAAGACTCGGCCTGGACCGCGAAGTCCTGACCGTCAGCCAGCTCAACGGCCGTGCGCGGGTGTTGCTTGAAGACGTGTTCAGCAACATCTGGGTCGAGGGCGAAATCTCCAACCTCGCCCGCCCGGCGTCCGGGCACGTGTACTTCACCCTCAAGGACAGCGGCGCCCAAGTGCGCTGCGCCCTCTTCCGGCAGAACGCCGCCCGGGTGCGCCAGGCGTTGAAGGATGGTCTGGCGGTCAAGGTGCGGGGCAAGGTTTCGCTGTTCGAGGGGCGCGGCGATTATCAGCTGATCCTCGACACCGTGGAGCCGGCCGGCGATGGTGCGCTGCGCCTGGCCTTCGATGCCTTGAAGGAAAAACTCAGCGCCGAAGGCCTGTTCAGCGCCGAACGCAAAGTGCCGCTGCCGGCGCATCCGCAACGTATCGGCATCATCAGCTCGCCCACCGGCGCGGTGATTCGCGACATCATCAGCGTATTCCGCCGCCGCGCGCCGCAAGTTCAGCTGACGCTGATCCCTACTGCGGTACAGGGCCGCGAAGCCACTGCGCAGATTGTTCGCGCGCTGAAACTGGCGGACGCCCGTGGCTTCGATGCATTGATCCTGGCCCGTGGCGGCGGCTCTCTGGAAGACCTCTGGTGTTTCAACGAAGAAGCCGTGGCCCGCGCCGTGGACGCTTGCGTGACGCCGATCGTCAGCGCCGTCGGCCATGAAACCGATGTATCGATCAGTGATTTCGTCGCCGACGTTCGCGCCCCCACGCCTTCTGCCGCCGCCGAATTGCTGGCACCGGACTCCAGTGATCTGGTGCGTCGGGTCGAGAGCCTGCATCGTCGGCTGGTGATGCGCATGCGCGACCGCCTGATGCGTGACCGGCTGCGCCTGGAAGGTATCTCTCGCCGCTTGCGTCATCCGGGTGAGCGTCTGCGTCAGCAAGCGCAGCGTCTGGACGATCTGGACATGCGCCTGCGCCGCGCCTTCGAGCGCAGCCTCAACACCCGGCGCGAACGACTGATCCGTCTGGAAACCCGCCTCGCCGGACAGCATCCAGGCCGGCAACTGGCGATGCTGCGGCAGCGCCTCGACAGCCTCGCCGAACGCTTGCCCCGCGCCATGCGCGAAGGTTTGAAAAGCCGTCGCCTGCAACTGCAAAGCCAGATGCAGACACTGCATGTGGTCAGCCCCCTGGCGACCCTCGGCCGTGGCTACAGCATTCTGCTGGACGAGCGCGGCAACGCGATCCGTAGCGCCGGGCAAACCCACACCGGCCAGCGCCTGAAAGCCAAACTGGGTGAAGGCGAACTGCAAGTGCGGGTCGAAGACAATCACCTGACGCCCGTCACCCTTTCTTTACTGGATTGATCCATGCCGCGCTTTTTTACTTCGTTTCTGTTGTTGTGCCTGACATTCAACGCCCATGCCGACAGTTACATCACACGCCTGTTGAACAAACCGGTGCCGGGCGGCGTGGCCGTGGTGGACCTGGGCACCGCCGCGCAAGCGCCAAAAGCCAGTTATCAGGGCAAACCGGTGCTGGTGATCAAGGAACAGAACAACTGGCTGGCCATCGTCGGCATACCGCTGACGGTCAAGCCGGGTGCCCAATCCGTCAGCAGCGGCGGTCGTAGCCTGGGGTTCACCGTCGGTAACAAGAAATACCCGGAACAGCGCATCACCCTGAAAAACACGCAACAGGTCAATCCGGATCCGGACAATCTCAAGCGTATCGAACGCGAACTGGCCGAGCAGATCGCTGCCTACCGCACGTTCAGTCCGAATACGCCCAGTAACGTGCTGCTGGATAAACCGGTGAACGGCCCGCTGTCGAGCAAATTCGGCGTGCGCCGCTTCTTCAATGGTGAAGAGCGCAATCCTCACTCAGGCCTGGATTTCGCCGTGCCTGCCGGCACGCCGATCAAGACCCCGGCCGCCGGGAAGGTGATTCTGATCGGTAATTACTTCTTCAATGGCAATACGGTGTTTGTCGACCATGGCCAGGGCTTTATCAGCATGTTCTGCCACATGTCGAAGATTGATGTGAAGGTTGGGCAGCAAATGGCACGCGGCGGTGTGGTCGGAAAGGTGGGCGCTACCGGCCGGGCGACGGGACCGCATATGCATTGGAACGTCAGCCTCAATGATGCGCGGGTGGATCCGGCCATATTTATTGGCGCGTTTCAGCCTTGATTCTCAGGAGAGGCTGATGGCCTCTTCGCGAGCAGGCTCGCTCCCACAGGTTCTCGTTGATCCTTGTGGGAGCGAGCCTGCTCGCGAAGGCGGCGTCATGGACAGCGCCTATTCAGCGTCCAGGTCCTGGATCCCATGGACTTCCCGGTCCGCCAGACAATGCCTGACCCACTCCTGAGTCTCCTCGGAAAACCAGCTCAGCTCCTCCGCCGTGATCAACTCCCGCGCGCACAACCCGAGCAGGTGCGAGCGCGCTTCATGACGTGAAAACCTGAAGACGCCAAACGCCCAATACAGCTCTTTTTGCCCAGCCTTGAGCAATTCCTCGCTGGCGTCGATGCGTTCGTAAGGCGCGACACTCTTGTCCAGCACGATCTTTTCGACGTCGGTCATGATCCGGGTGCACATCCGCTCATGGGCCACCGGACGCAATACGCAATACTGTTTCCAATCGGACTCGTTCATCGCCGACTCCCGCTTGCCAGTCGAGGCTTTCAAGAAGAATAGCCCCGCCGCAAGCAGCCTGCGCTCAAAACACCGATTGCGCATCGCTCAAACCTTGCGCAAACAACCTGAAGATCAGGCTGGAACAGAGCAATAAAATCTCGCTAAAAAGACGCCAACGAGTATTCCTCTCAATTTTTTTCGACTGCTTGCCATCCTTTCCCCCCGCGGTTAGGGTTGAAGGCATGAAAACCTCTCACACCCTCATTCAGCGCCGTCAGCATCGCAGCTTGTGCCTAGTCAGTGCACGACTGCCGGGCTGAATCGCGGTGCCTCGTCTTACGCTTTATCCCCAGAACATTTGATCCACCGGCAGGCCGCCTTTTTTCGGCCCACACAATAAGGATTTCCCGATGAGCATGCTCAAAGACCCGTCTTCGAAATACCGCGCATTCCCGACCATCGACATCCCGGACCGCACCTGGCCGTCGAAAACCATCACCGCCGCCCCGATCTGGTGCAGCTCCGACCTGCGTGACGGCAACCAGTCGCTGATCGAACCGATGGACGCCGTCAAGAAGCTGCGTTTCTGGAAAACCCTGGTACAGGTCGGCGTGAAAGAAATCGAAGCCTCCTTCCCGGCCGCTTCGCAAACCGACTTCGACTTCGTGCGCACCCTGATCGAAGGCGGCCACATCCCGGATGACACCACCATCCAGGTGCTGACCCAGGGCCGTGAAGACCTGATCGCCCGCACTTTCGAATCCCTGCGTGGGGCGAAGAAAGCCATCGTTCACCTGTACAACGCAACCTCCCCTTCCTTCCGCCGCATTGTCTTCAACCAGGACAAGGACGGAATCAAGGAAATCGCCGTGAGCGCGGCCAAGCTGTTCGTCAAGTACGCCGCCCAGCAACCGGAAACCGAGTGGACCTTCGAGTACTCGCCGGAAACCTTCAGCGCCACCGAGCTTGAGTTCGCCAAGGAAGTCTGCGATGCGGTGATCGACGTCTGGAACCCGACGCCCGAGCACAAAATGATCCTCAACCTGCCGGCCACCGTCGAATGCGCGACCCCGAACATCTATGCCGACCAGATCGAATGGTTCGGGCGTCACATCAATCGTCGTGACAGCGTGATCATCAGCCTGCACACCCACAACGACCGTGGTACTGGCGTTGCCGCCACCGAGCTGGGCCTGATGGCCGGCGCCGACCGCGTCGAAGGCTGCCTGTTCGGCAACGGCGAGCGCACCGGAAACGTCGACCTGGTGACCGTGGCCCTGAACATGTACACCCAGGGTCTTGACCCGCAACTGGACTTCTCCGACATCGACGGCGTGCGCAAGGTCGTCGAAGAGTGCAACCAGATCCAGGTTCACCCGCGTCACCCGTACGTCGGCGACCTGGTGCACACCGCATTCTCCGGCTCCCACCAGGATGCGATCCGCAAGGGCTTCGCCCAGCAGAAATCCGATGCCCTGTGGGAAGTGCCTTACCTGCCGATCGACCCGGCCGACATCGGCCGCAGCTACGAGGCGGTCATCCGCGTCAACAGCCAGTCGGGCAAAGGCGGTATCGCCTACCTGCTGGAACAGGAATACGGCATCAGCCTGCCGCGTCGCATGCAGATCGAGTTCAGCCAGGTCGTGCAGCGTGAAACCGATCGCCTGGGCCTGGAAATGACCGCCCAGCAAATTCATGCCCTGCTGCACAGCGAATACTTGCAGGCCAACACCCCGTACGCGCTGGTCAGCCATCGCCTGCAGGAAGAAAACGGCCACAGCGCCGTCGAAGTGGAAGTCGCCAGTAAAGGCCAGGGCGAAACCAACCTGCACTGGCGCGGCAAGGGCAACGGTGCCCTGGAAGCGCTGGTGGCCGGTCTGCCGATTCCGGTGGAGATCATGGACTACAACGAACACGCCATCGGCGCGGGCACCAATGCCAAGGCCGCGGCCTACATTGAACTGCGTGTGAACGGTGAACGTGCGGTGCACGGTGTGGGTATCGATGAAAACATCACCACCGCCAGCTTCAAGGCCCTGTTCAGCGCGCTGAACCGCTCCCTGAGCCAGCCGGAAGCGAAAGCGGCGTAAGCCTTCGCTACAAAGCAAAAGGCCCCAAGGTGCGAACCTTGGGGCCTTTTTGTTTGCCTGTAGTTTTTGTAGCGCGGTCCCGGCCCCTTCGCGGGCAAGCCCGCTCCCACAGGAATTGAGCCAGCCACGAAATCTGTGTACGCCATCAATCACTGTGGGAGCGGGCTTGCCCGCGAAGGGGCCAGTTCAGGCAGTGATAATCTCAGGTGAATTCGAAAGTATCCGCATCCAGATTCGCAGGAAACCGCTGCCGGTAAGCCGCCAGTTCCGCCGCATCCAGCACCACCTTGAATACCCCATCCGCCTCCCCTGCGCTGAGCAATGTCTCGCCCTGGAAATCCAGTACCTGGCTGTCACCGGTATAGGCAAAGCCTTTACCGTCGGTGCCGACGCGGTTCACCGCTGCCACGTAGCACAGGTTCTCGATCGCCCGTGCCGGCAGCAAGCGGTTCCAGTGCTGTCGCCGCGCGCCCGGCCAATTGGCGGTATACAACAGCAGGTCGGTGTCCTGGGCATCGCGGCTCCACACCGGGAAGCGCAGGTCGTAGCAAATCAGCGGTCGCACCCGCCAGCCCTTGAGCTCGAACTGCACCTGACGCTCGCCGGGGGTGTAGTGATTGTGCTCGCCGGCCATACGGAACAGGTGCCGCTTGTCGTAGTGCAGCACCTCGCCGTCCGGCCGCGCCCATAACAGGCGATTGCGATGACTGCCATCGGCGACCTGAATAATGACGCTACCGGTAATCACCGCATCGAGGTTCGCCGCCTGAGTCCGCAACCATTTGCTGGTGGGGCCGTTTTCCGCCTCGGCCAGCGTCTCGGACTCCATGGAGAAACCGGTGGTGAACATCTCCGGCAGGATGATCAGGTCAGCGCCACGAGCCTGTTCGAGCAGCCGCTCGAAATGCTCCAGATTGGCCTGGCGGTCGTGCCAGGCCAGGGTTGTCTGGATCAGCGCAACGGTCAGCTTCGGCAATGCACTCAGATCACGCATAGTTTTTCCGCCGCTTCACGCAGGGTCTCCTCGCGCTTGGCAAAACACAGCCGCACAAGGCGCTGGCCTTCGGGCGGAGTCTGGTAGAACACCGAGATCGGAATGCTGGCGACGCCGTGTTCGCGGGTCATCCACAGCGCCATTTCGACATCATTGAGGTCCGGGCGGATCTGCGAGTAGTCGACCAACTGGAAATACGTACCCGCCACCCGCGTGAAACTGAAACGCGACGGTGCCAGCAGATCGCAGAACAAGTCGCGCTTGGCCTGATAAAAACCTGGCAATTCTTCGACGTGCTCCGGGTGCTCGGCCATGTAATCGGCCAGGGCATATTGCAGCGGGGTCACGCCGCAGAAACTGACGTACTGGTGCACCTTGCGCAGCTCGGCCGTCAGGGCTGGCGGCGCGACCACGTAGCCGGTTTTCCAGCCGGTGACGTGGTAGGTCTTGCCGAAGGAACTGACCACGAAAGCGCGCTGATACAGTTCTTCATGGGCCAGCACGCTGACGTGAGGCACGCCGTCGTACACCAGGTGTTCGTAGACTTCGTCGCTGATCACATAGATGTCGCGATCGCGGATCAACGCTGCCAACTGATCCAGTTCGGCACGACTGATCAGCGCACCGCTGGGGTTGTGCGGGGTATTGAGGATAATCATCCGCGTGCGAGGGCTCAGGGCTTCGGCGAGTTTCTCGAAGTCGATACTGAAATCCTTCACGCCCAATTGCACATGCACACAGCGCCCACCGGCCAGCTCCACCGAAGGTTCGTAACTGTCATAGGCCGGATCGAACACGATGACTTCGTCACCGCTGTGGATAACCGCCTGGATGGCGCAAAAGATCGCCTGGGTCGCGCCGGGAGTGACCGTCACCTCGTGGTCGGCATCGACGTTGACGCCATAGCTACGGGTAATCTTGGTCGCAATCTGCTGACGCAGGGCCGGCAGGCCGGTCATGGGCGAGTACTGGTTGTGGCCACTGGCGATGTGTCGACCGACCGCGTCACGCAGGGCTTGCGGGCCGTCGAAATCGGGAAAACCCTGGGACAGATTAAGCGCCCCGGTCTGCGCCGCGAGCTGAGACATCTGAGTGAAGATAGTGATGCCGACATTCGGCAGCTTACTGGTGATCATCGGTGATTCCCTGCTCTACACCCGGCTCTAACGGCGGCGCGGGAGAGCCCGAGGATAGCCCATCCGGCGCCCATAAAAAAAGGGCGCCAATAGCGCCCTTCTTCTAATAACCAACACATAACCCTGTGGCGAGGGAGCTTGCTCCCGCTCGGCTGCGCAGCAGTCGCAAATCAGTCGATACGTTCTAACTGAACGATCTCGGTTGCAGATAATGGGACCGCTTCGCGGTCCAGCGGGAGCAAGCTCCCTCGCCACAACAAGTCCGCTCCCACAGGGGTGAGGCAAGCCTTGAATCAGCGCTTGTCGCGGCGCTTCTTGTCGGCCTTCTTGTGGTGCGACATCAAGCGGCGCTTCTTGTTGACCTGGCGGTCGGTCAGCGAGTTCTTGTTGCCTTCGTACGGGTTCTCGCCGCCCTTGAACTCGATGCGGATCGGCGTACCGACCAGCTTCAAGACACGGCGATAAGTGTTTTCCAGGTAACGCACGTAAGACTTCGGCACCTTCTCGATCTGGTTACCGTGAATCACGATGATCGGCGGGTTCGCACCACCCAGGTGGGCGTAACGCAGCTTGATCCGGCGGTTGTTGACCATCGGCGGTGCGTGCTCGCCAACCGCGTCTTCCAGGATCTGGGTCAGGCGGTTGGTCGGCCAGCGGGTGACCGCGGACTTGAACGAGTTCTGCACCGAGGCGTAGAGGTTGCCCACGCCAGTGCCGTGCAGTGCCGAGATGAAGTGGATGTCGGCATAGTCAACGAAGAACAGGCGACGCTGCAGCTCGACCTTCACGAAGTCACGCTCGCTCGGCGTCATGCCGTCCCACTTGTTGATCGCGATGACCAGCGCACGACCCGACTCAATGGCAAAGCCCAGCAGGTTGAGGTCGTGGTCTACCACGCCTTCGCGGGCGTCCATCACGAAGATCACCACGTTGGCGTCTTTGATGGCTTGCAGGGTTTTGACCACGGAGAATTTTTCGACTTCTTCGTGGATCTTGCCGCGCTTGCGCACACCGGCGGTGTCGATCAGCGTGTACTTCTCGTCGTTACGCTCGAACGGGATGTAGATACTGTCGCGGGTGGTGCCGGGTTGGTCATACACGATCACCCGGTCTTCACCGAGCATGCGGTTGACCAGGGTCGACTTGCCGACGTTCGGCCGGCCGATGATGGCGATCTTGATCCCGTCTTTTTCGCTCGGGCCAGGAATGCGCTTGGCTTCCTCGCCTTCTGCAACGTCCTCTTCCTCGCCTTCTTCCAGCTCGTCTTCGTCTTTCGGGAATTCACTCAGTGCCGCTTCCAGCAACTGGGTGATGCCGCGGCCGTGGGCGCCGGCGATCGGGATCGCGTGGCCCATGCCCAACGGGGCGAATTCGGCGCGGGCCATTTCCGGGTCGATGTTGTCGACCTTGTTGGCAACCACGTGAGAACGCTTGTTACGTTTGCGCAAATGCTCGGCGATCATCTGGTCGGCGGCGGTGAAACCGGCCTTGGCATCTACCAGGAACAGCACTACATCCGCTTCTTCAATGGCCAGCAGCGACTGCTCGGCCATTTTTTCGTCCATACCATGCTCGTCACCGGAGATACCGCCGGTGTCGATCAGAATGTAGGAACGCCCTTGCCACTTGGCCTCACCGTACTGGCGATCACGGGTCAGACCGGACAAGTCGCCGACGATGGCGTCGCGAGTCCTGGTCAGGCGGTTGAACAAGGTGGACTTGCCGACGTTCGGTCGGCCCACCAGGGCGATTACGGGAACCATGCGGCTCTCCACTTCGTTATTTCAGAAAATACAAAAGCCGCTGCGAGGCAGCGGCTGGTGCTCGGGGCAACACTGTGCGCTTGTCTGTGGGAGCGAGCCTGCTCGCGAAAAACGCCAGGGCACCGCGTTTATTCAGGACGCAAACGTAATCGTTGACGTCCATCGCGAGCAGGCTCGCTCCCACATTCATACCCGCAAGTGAAGCAGCCTGAGGTGGTTAACCCCAAGCATAGTTCTTACTTAATGGTCAGGGCTTCCAGTTTGCCGCTGTTGCCATAGACATAAATCGTGTCACCCACCACCAGCGGACGGGCACGCAGGCCGTCGCTGTCGATGCGTTCGCGGCCGACGAAACGGCCGTCCACCTGGCTCAGCAGGTGCAGGTAACCTTCCAGGTCACCGACTGCAACGTAGCTGGAGAACACTTCCGGGGCCGACAGTTGACGGCGGGCCAGCGAATCGTTGCTCCACAGGGCAGTGGTGGAACGTTCGTCGACACCTTCAACGGTACCCGAAGACAGGCTCACGTAGACGCTGCCGAAACCCTGGGCGACACCGGCGTAGCTGGAAGCATCACGCTGCCACAGCTGCCGACCGCTTTGCAGGTCCAGTGCCGCAACGCGACCCTGGTAGCTCGCGACATAAATCGTTTCGCCGGACAACAGCAGGCCGCCGTCGATGTCGACAACGCGCTCCAGTTCCGAACGGCCTTGCGGGATCGCTACACGCTGTTCCCATACCGGCACGCCGTTGGAAATGTCGAGAGCGACCACTTTACCGGTCGACAGGCCAGCCACCGCGAGACGGTTGGTGACGATCGGCGCGCTGGTACCGCGCAGGGTCAATACGGCAGGCGTGCTGTCATACAACCAGCGCTGGTTGCCGGTCGCGGCGTCCAGGCCGATCAGACGGTCGTCCTGGGTCTGAACCACAACCACATCACCGTTGTTGGCCGGCGGTGCGAGGACTTCGCTGGACACCCGGGAGCGCCATTTCTCTTCGCCGCTGATGGCATCCAGGGCAACGATCTCACCCTTGGTCGTACCGACCGTCAGCAGACCGTAAGCGACGCCAACGGCGCCGGAAACAGGCAGTTCGAGATCTTTCTTCCACTTGACGTCGCCGTTGCTGCGATCCATCGCCATCACCACACCGGTTACATCGGCGGCATAGATGGTGCTGCCATCGATCGCCGGTACCAGCATGTTGTAGGTTTCGCCCTGACCGTCACCGATCGAACGACTCCACTGCTTTTGCAGAACCACTTCTTCCTTGAAATCGGTCAACTCGGCCGGTGGCAGTTCTTTCTTGCTGTTGCTGCTGCAACCTGCGGCCAAAATGGCCAGGGTCAGCAATGCTGCATGTTTCCAACGGATCACGTCACGCATCCCCTTTGGCCAGGTCGTCCAGCTTGATTTGTAGGCCACCGACCGCCGCTTCATCCGACAGTGCCGCCTTGGCTTTTTGATACGCCGCGTGCGCTTCATCGGTACGACCCAGCTGCACCAGCAGGTCGCCCTTGAGTTCTTCGCGAGTGGCCAGGAAGGCCTTGTCGGCATCGCCTTCGAGCAGTTTCAGGGCCTCATCGGCCTTGTTCTGCGCGCCCAGCACCTGCGCCAGGCGCTGACGGGCGATTTCGCCCAGTGCCGGGTTGGCCGGTTTGTCGGCAATGGCTTTCAGTTCGCTGGCTGCGTCATCCAACTTGCCGCTGTCGACGGCGACTTTCGCCACGAACAGGCTGCCGTATTGCGCATAGGCGCTGCCGCCGAATTCGCTGTTGAGCTTGGCTGCGAGGTCCGAAACACGGGCCGCGTCAGGCTTGCCGTCCGGCGTCAGTGTGGTCTCCAGCAATTGCTGGTAGAGCACCGAGGCGCCTTGCGACTGGTTGTTCTGATACTTCTGGAACGCCTGCCAGCCGAACACGATAACCAGCGCCAACAGGCCGCCAGTGACCAGGGGCTTGCCGTTGCGTGACCACCATTCCTTCAAATCCGCCAGGTTTTCGTCTTCGGTACTCGACACCCCAATACTCCTTAATCGCTAAATCGGCTGTTAAGACAGCTTCAACCCTGCACGACGCAGGTGGCCAGGTGTGCAGCAAGCGCATCCCAGGCAATGCTTTGTTGTTCGCCCTGGCCACGCAGGGGTTTGAAACCTACCACTTGCTGGGCCATCTCGTCGTCACCGAGGATCAATGCATACAACGCACCGCTCTTGTCGGCTTTCTTGAACTGGCTTTTAAAGCTGCCGGCGCCGGCATTCACTTGCAGGCGCAGGTTGGGCAATTGGTCACGCACACGCTCGGCCAGGGCCAGGCCGGCCAGCTCGGCTTCTTCACCGAAGGCGCAGAGGTAGACGTCGACCTGACGGGAGATCTCTTCCGGGATCTGCTCGAGGGTTTCGAGCAGCAGGACCAGGCGCTCGATGCCCATGGCGAAACCGACACCCGCGGTCGGCTTGCCACCCATCTGCTCGACCAGGCCATCGTAACGACCACCGGCACACACGGTGCCCTGGGCGCCCAGTTTATCGGTGACCCACTCGAAAACGGTCTTGCTGTAGTAATCCAGCCCGCGAACGAGCTTCGGGTTGATCACGTAAGGAATGCCGGCAGCGTCCAGACGAGCCTTGAGGCCCTCGAAGTGCACGCGGGACTCTTCGTCGAGGTAATCGGCCATTTTCGGCGCATCGACCAGAATCGCCTGCGTCTCGGCGTTCTTGGTGTCCAGTACCCGCAACGGGTTGGTCTTCAGGCGACGCTGGCTGTCTTCGTCCAGCTTGTCCAGGTGCCCGGACAGGAACTCGACCAGCGCTTCGCGATAACGGCCACGGGACTCGCTGGTGCCCAGGCTGTTGAGCTCGAGCTTGACCGCATCGCGGATACCCAGCTCGCCCCACAGGCGCCAGGTCAGCACGATCAGTTCGGCGTCGATGTCCGGGCCGTCGAGGTTGAACACCTCGACACCGATCTGGTGGAACTGGCGATAACGACCTTTCTGCGGCCGCTCGTGGCGGAACATCGGGCCGATGTACCAGAGCTTCTGCACCTGGCCACCGCCAGTGATGCCGTGTTCGAGCACTGCACGCACGCACGCCGCGGTACCCTCGGGACGCAGGGTCAGGGAATCGCCGTTGCGGTCGTCGAAGGTGTACATCTCTTTTTCGACGATATCGGTCACTTCACCGATGGAGCGCTTGAACAGCTCGGTGAACTCGACGATCGGCATGCGGATCTGCTTGTAACCGTAGTTATCCAGCAGACGCGAAACTTTGCCTTCGAAATGACGCCACAGCGGGGTCTGTTCGGGCAGGATGTCGTTCATGCCACGAATGGCTTGCAGAGACTTGCTCACAAAAATTCCTTAATTCGTTCGATCAGCCGCGCGCGATAACGGCAGCGTCAGCTTCGACCTTTTCGGCCGCTTTCTGGCGGATCAAGCGTTCAAGCTCATCCACCAGATTGTCATTCGTCAGTTTCTGCGACGGCTTGCCGTCGATGTAAATCAGGTTTGGCGTGCCGCCGGTCAAGCCGATATGGGCTTCCTTGGCTTCACCCGGTCCGTTGACCACGCAACCGATGACTGCGACATCCAGCGGCACCAGCAGGTCTTCGAGGCGCCCTTCCAGCTCGTTCATGGTCTTGACCACATCGAAGTTCTGCCGCGAGCAGCTCGGGCAGGCGATGAAGTTGATGCCACGGGAACGCAGGTGCAGGGATTTGAGAATGTCGTAGCCGACTTTCACTTCCTCGACCGGGTCGGCCGCCAACGAGATGCGAATAGTATCGCCAATCCCTTCGGCGAGCAGCATACCGAGGCCCACGGCGGATTTCACCGTGCCTGAACGCAAACCACCGGCTTCGGTGATGCCCAGGTGCAGCGGCTGGACGATTTCCTTGGCCAGCAGGCGGTAGGCTTCGACGGCCATGAACACGTCGGAGGCTTTCACGCTGACCTTGAAGTCCTGGAAATTCAGGCGTTCAAGGTGCTCGACATGGCGCAAGGCCGACTCGACCAGCGCGGCCGGGGTCGGCTCGCCGTATTTCTTTTGCAGGTCTTTTTCCAGGGAGCCGGCGTTGACGCCGATGCGAATCGGAATCCCGCGATCACGGGCGGCATCGACCACGGCGCGTACGCGATCTTCGCGACCGATGTTGCCCGGGTTGATTCGCAGGCAGTCGACACCCAGCTCGGCGACGCGCAACGCAATGCGGTAGTCGAAATGGATATCGGCCACCAATGGCACCTTGACCAGTTGCTTGATCTTGCCGAAGGCCTCGGCGGCGTCCATGTCCGGTACGGATACCCGCACGATATCGACGCCAGCCGCTTCAAGACGATTGATCTGCGCCACGGTGGCCGCGACATCGTTAGTGTCGCTGTTGGTCATGCTCTGCACAGCGATAGGCGCATCGCCGCCAACAGGCACGTTACCGACCCAGATCTTGCGCGATTCGCGACGTTTGATTGGAGATTCGCCGTGCATGACTTATTGACCCAACTTCAGGCGAGCAGTCTCGCCACTGGTGAACGGAGCAACATCGACCGACTGGCCGTTGTAGCTGACCTGCGCGCCACGGGCGAAGCCCAGGCGGACGGCAAACGGTGGCTTGCCGCTGACGGAAAGGCTATCGCCTTTACGCTTGAGACCACTGAACAACACCTTGCCGCTGCCATCGGTCACTTGCGTCCAGCAATCGGCGGTGAATTGCAGTTGAACCTGACCCTGGCCGGCCACCGGAGCCGCTGCCGGAGCTGGCGTCGCAGCCGCTTGCGCCGGAACGCTCGGGGCAATCGGTGCAGTGACTGCCGGGGCCGGTACGGCGGGAACTGCCGGGGCCGGAGTCGCAGGCGTCGCGACAACCGCAGCCGTACTGTGCGCCGGTGCAGCTGGCGCTGGTGCTGGTGATACAGGCGCTGCGGGTTCAGTCGCTTGAGCATCCGCCGGCGCTTCAGCCGCGGTCTCGGCTTGCGGCAATGCCAGAGCGGTGGTGTTTTCAGCCTGACCTTCCGCGACAGCCTGGTCTTCCGGCTCGTCCAGCGGATGAATCTGGGTGGTGCCGTCGGCGCCTTCGACTTCTACGTGTTCAGGGCTCAGGCTGATCAGGTCCTTGGTGCGCAGCGAGGTTTGATCCTGCCACCAGACAAAACCACCACCAATCACCGCCACCAGCAGCAACAGGCTGACAACACGCAAGATGGTGTGGGAAACCCGAACCGGTTCTTCGATACGACCCAGGCTATGCACGCTGCTGCCCTGGGAGTCGGTACCGGTGGATTGATCGAACTGCTGGACCAGAACGGCCTGGTCCATGCCGAGCAATTTGGCATAGGCGCGAATATAACCGCGAGCAAAGGTGTGCCCAGGCAGCTTGTCGAATTCGCCGGCTTCCAGATTGCTCAGGGAGTTGACGGTGAGGTTGAGCTTGAGAGCCACTTCGGCCAGCGACCAGCCATTGCTTTCGCGGGCCTGGCGCAGGGTCTCACCGGGGTTAACGCGATTCGCTGCTACAACTTCGGGATGCGCCGCTTTCATCATTGCTCCGACAGGTATTGCTGATATTCCGGTGTACCGGGATAGAGTCGTTTTAATTGCAGGCCTGCACTTGCGGCCTTGTCGCGATCTTCAAACACTTTTGCCAGCCGAACGCCGAGCAATAGACTACGTGCATTTTGCTCGGCGAGCAGACTAAAACGATCGTAGTAGTCACGCGCGGGCACATAATGCCTGTCTTCGTAAGACAACTCAGCCATTTCCAGCAATGCGCGTGGTTGTTGGCGATTCAAACGCAGGGCTTTTTCCAGTTGCTGCTGGGCCAACTCCCGCTGGCCAAGCATCGAAGCGGTCATGCCCAGGTTCTCGAACACTCGCGATCGCTCAGGATACAGGGTATCGGCGGCGGCCTGTTCAAAGCGCTCGTAGGCTTCCTTGTAACGTTTTTGCTCGAAAAGAAAACTGCCGTAGTTATTGAGGATTCGCGCATCGGCGGGACGGGAAGACAGCGCCTTGCGAAAATGCTGGTCGGCCAGTTCCGGCTCCATCTCGGCCTGGAATACCAGCCCCAGCGCCGCGTTGGCGTCCGGATCCGCAGCATCCAGTTCCAGGGCTTTCTTCAGCGGTACTTTGGCCCGCTCGGTCATGCCCTGTTGCAGATAACCGATACCCAGCTGCACATACGCCTCACGCGCTTCGTCGCGGCCCTTGCTGGTCTTCATCGGGTTGTAATCGCCCGAAAGCACACAGCCAGCGCAGAGGCTGGCCAATAGCAAAAGCAGCGCAAAGCGCAGGGACATAGAGATCCTCTCTTGGTTACTTATTCGCGGCGCTCGAAGCAATATCGTTCTCGGCGCTCAATTCACGCACCGCGATATAACGTTCGCTGCGACGGGTGCGATCCAGCACCTGCCCTACCAGTTGACCACAAGCGGCGTCGATGTCTTCACCACGGGTGGTGCGGACAGTGACGTTGAAACCGGCATGATGAAGCTGATCCTGGAACCGACGAATGGCGTTGTTGCTCGGCCGCTCGTACCCGGAGTGCGGGAACGGGTTGAAAGGTATCAGGTTGATCTTGCATGGGATGTTCTTGAGCAACTCGATCATCTCGACCGCGTGCTCGACCTTGTCGTTCACGTCCTTGAGCAAGGTGTACTCGATGGTCAGCACGCGCTTTTCGCCCAGGGACGACATGTAGCGCTGGCACGACTCGAGGAGCATCTTAAGCGGATACTTCTTGTTGATCGGCACCAATTGGTTACGCAATGCGTCATTCGGTGCGTGCAGGGACAACGCCAGGGAGACGTCGATGTGCTTGGACAGCTCATCGATCATCGGCACCACGCCCGACGTGGACAGGGTCACGCGGCGCTTGGAAATGCCGTAGCCCAGGTCATCCATCATCAGATGCATGGCGGCAATGACGTTGTCGAAGTTCAGCAGCGGCTCACCCATGCCCATCATCACCACGTTGGTGATGGCACGGTCGACGGTCGCCGGGACGCTGCCAAAGGATTTGTTGGCAATCCACACCTGGCCAATGACTTCGGCGGCGGTGAGGTTGCTGTTGAAGCCTTGCTTGCCGGTGGAGCAGAAACTGCAATCCAGGGCACAGCCTGCCTGGGACGAAACGCACAAGGTGCCGCGCTTGCCCTGGGGAATGTACACGGTCTCGACGCAGCTGCCGGACGCCACGCGCACCACCCACTTGCGGGTGCCGTCGCTGGAGATGTCCTCGCTGACCACTTCCGGACCGCGAACTTCAGCAACAGCCTTGAGCTTTTCGCGCAAGGCCTTGCTGACGTTCGTCATGGCGTCGAAATCATCGACGCCAAAGTGGTGAATCCATTTCATTACCTGACCGGCACGGAAACGCTTCTCCCCGATTGAGTCGAAGAATTTTTCCATTTCCGACTGGGTGAGACCCAGCAGGTTGGTTTTAACAGTCGATGTAGTCATGGATTCACCTTCACTCTTAAGCCAATGCTTAGCGAGTGGTTACTTCAGTAGCTGCGAAGAAGTACGAGATTTCGCGAGCGGCAGCGGCTTCGGAGTCCGAGCCGTGTACAGCGTTGGCGTCGATGGATTCAGCGAAGTCAGCACGGATGGTGCCGGCAGCAGCTTCTTTAGGGTTGGTAGCGCCCATCAGCTCACGGTTCAGAGCGATAGCGTTTTCGCCTTCCAGAACCTGAACGACAACCGGACCGGAGATCATGAAAGCAACCAGGTCACCGAAGAAACCGCGCTCTTTGTGCTCAGCGTAGAAGCCTTCGGCTTCGGCTTTGGACAGTTGCTTCAGTTTCGAAGCTACAACGCGCAGGCCTGCTTTTTCGAAACGGGTGGTGATCTCGCCGATCACGTTTTTAGCAACGGCGTCAGGCTTGATGATGGAGAAAGTACGTTGAACAGCCATGATGTAACTCCAGAAACGGTAATTTGCGAAAAATTAAACCCGCGAATTATACGCGGGTTCTTGGGTATTGCCTAACCTGCAGCGTGGCTCAGTCGCGTTCTTCGATCCAGTGGGCCTGAATGGCCTCCAGGATCTTTTCGCCACAATGATCAGGGTGATCGTCGAACTCGGGCAATTCCATCACCCACTTGCGCAGATCGACGAAGTTGACCGACATAGGATCTACATCGGGCTTGGTTTCAGCCAGCTGGATCGCGATTTCCAGCACATCAGTCCACTTGAGACTCATGACAATTCCTTGAATCAGTGCGGCGCTTCGGCTGCGTGGTTGAGCGAGTACTTCGGAATTTCGACGGTCAGGTCTTCAGTCCCGACCTTGGCCTGACAGCCCAGGCGCGACTGAGCTTCCAGCCCCCAGGCCTTGTCAAGATAGTCCTCTTCCAGCTCATCGGCTTCTTCCAGCGAGTCAAAACCCTCACGGATGATGCAGTGGCAGGTGGTACAGGCGCAGACGCCGCCACAGGCACTTTCCATCTCGATGTGGTGCTCATGGGCCAGCTCGAGGATGGACGTACCGGTCTCAGCCTCCACGACCATGCCTTCCGGGCAAAACTTTTCGTGTGGCAGAAAAATGACCTGCGGCATCGTTATTCCTCAATCTCATTCAGGTTGCGCCCCGCCAGCGCGGCTTTCACCGTCGAGTCCAGGCGGCGGGCAGCAAAGGCATCGGTCACTTGCGACAGACGCTTGGTCTGCTGCTCGATGGCGTAACCATCGGTACCTTTCATCAGTTCGGTCAGTTCCTGCACCTGCAGCTCGATGACCATGCGTTCATCGGCATCGAGCAGGCGCTCGCCGTCGGCTTCCAGGGCGGCCTGCACCGCTTCGATCAGACGCTGGGCATCGACCTGCTGCTCACGCAGCACGCGGGCCACCTTGTCGTCGTTGGCGTGCTGGAACGAATCCTTGAGCATCTTGGCGATTTCGCCGTCGGTCAGACCGTAGGACGGCTTGACCTGGATGCTGGCTTCGACACCCGAGCCCAGCTCGCGAGCGGAGACGCTCAGCAGACCGTCGGCATCAACCTGGAAGGTCACGCGAATCTTCGCCGCACCGGCAACCATCGCCGGAATGCCACGCAATTCGAAACGCGCCAGGGAGCGACAGTCGCTGATCAGCTCGCGCTCGCCCTGCAATACGTGGATCGCCATGGCCGACTGGCCATCTTTGTAGGTGGTGAAGTCCTGGGCGCGGGCGACGGGAATGGTGGTGTTGCGCGGAATCACCTTCTCCATCAGGCCGCCCATGGTTTCCAGCCCCAGGGACAACGGAATCACGTCAAGCAGCAGCAATTCACTGCCATCGCGCTTGTTGCCGGCCAGGGTATCGGCCTGGATCGCGGCACCGATGGCCACCACTTGATCCGGATCGATTTCAGTCAGCGGCTGGCGACCAAAAGCTTCGGCAACGGCGTCGCGAACACGCGGGACACGGGTCGAACCACCCACCATGACCACCGCGTGCACTTCTTCCAGCTCGACACCGGAGTCACGAACGGCGCGGCGACAGGCTTTCAGGCTGCGGGCAACCATCGGCTCGATCAGCGCGTTGAAGGCCTCACGGGTCAGCTCGGCTTTCCAGTCGCCATACGCGACTTCAACCGACGCCGCGTTGGTCAGCGCCTCTTTGGCCGCGCAAGCGGTTTGCAGCAGATTGCGTTGCGCACCCGGATCCAGGTCGGCAGACAAACCGGCGCTCTCGATGATCCAGCCTGCGATGGCGTGGTCGAAGTCATCGCCGCCCAGAGCACTGTCGCCACCGGTGGCCAGCACCTCGAAGACACCGCCGGTCAGGCGCAGAATCGAGATATCGAACGTACCGCCGCCCAGGTCATAAATCGCCACCAGGCCTTCGGCGTGCTGATCCAGCCCATAAGCCACCGCCGCTGCCGTCGGCTCGTTGAGCAAACGCAGCACATTAAGGCCGGCCAGTTTGGCCGCGTCCTTGGTGGCTTGACGCTGAGCGTCGTCGAAATAGGCCGGAACGGTGATGACCGCACCCACCAGCTCACCACCGAGGGTGGCTTCGGCACGCTGGCGCAAGACCTTGAGGATGTCCGCCGAGACTTCGACCGGGCTTTTCGGGCCCTGGATCGTGTCGATGAACGGCATGTGCGACTCGCCACCGACAAAGCGGTAAGGCAGTTGCTCGCCCAATTGCTTGACGTCGGACAGACCACGACCCATCAAGCGCTTGACCGACAGCACGGTGTTCAAGGGATCGGTGGAGGCAGCCAGCTTGGCCGACTCGCCGACTTCGACGCGATCGGCGTGATAGCGCACGGCAGACGGCAGGATAACCTGCCCTTCTGCGTCGGCCAGAGGCTCGGAAAGTCCACTGCGCAATGCAGCGACCAGCGAATTGGTAGTGCCCAAGTCGATCCCCACAGCCAGACGACGCTGGTGCGGTTGAGGACTTTGGCCGGGTTCGGCGATCTGCAGTAGGGCCATCGTTATCAGGACTTATCTGTATATCAGGCGTGCGACCGGAGCGGCACTGGGTTAATCGTCGAGGCGCTCTTCTAATTGGCGCACTTCGTAGGTGAGCTTGTCGAGGAACTGCATGCGCCGCATCAGGCGTTCGGCCCGTTCACGTTGCGCGGCATCGTTCCAGCAAGCTGCGAAGCTTTGGTTCAGTTCATCCTGGGCAGTCTTCAACCGGCGCTTGAACGCGGCAACGCCCGACAAGTCGGCGCTGTCCTGCAGGTCCTCGAGCTCTTCGCGCAACTCCATCTGTTGCAGAAGAAACTCCGGGTCATGCACCGTGACCTCCAGCGGCAGCTCGCCACCATTCAAGGCGAGCAGGTATCGCGCGCGCTTGGGGGGACTCTTGAGCGTCTGGTAGGCCTCGTTGAGGCTCGCGGATTGCTCTAGCGCCAGCCGTTGCTCACGCTCGGAGGCGTCAGCAAAGCGGTCCGGATGAACGCTGCGCGCCAGCTCGCGGTAACGCGAAGCCAGCTGATCGAGGTCCAGATTGAAACTCGGCTGCAGCTCAAATAAAGCGAAATGACAAGGAGTACCCACGAGCAGCCTCAGATGTTGAAGCTTTCGCCGCAGCCACATTCACCGCGCACGTTGGGGTTGTTGAACTTGAAGCCTTCGTTCAACCCTTCCTTGACGAAATCGAGCTCGGTGCCGTCCAGGTAGGCCAGGCTTTTCGGGTCGATGATCACTTTTTCGCCGTGACTTTCGAACACCTGATCCTCTGCAACCACCTCGTCGACAAACTCCAGCACGTAGGCAAGGCCGGAACAGCCCGTGGTGCGAACACCCAGGCGAATCCCCTCACCTTTGCCGCGCCCGTCGAGGGAGCGTCGCACGTGTCGAGCAGCCGCTTCTGTCATGCTGATAGCCATCGGTGACTCCTTACTCGTCGCCAAATCCTGAAAGTCAGATCAAGCCTTTCTTCTGCTTGTAATCGCGAACGGCCGCCTTGATGGCGTCTTCAGCGAGCACGGAGCAGTGAATTTTCACTGGCGGCAGGGCCAGTTCTTCAGCCAGCTGAGTGTTCTTGATGGTTTCTGCCTCGTCCAGCGTCTTGCCCTTCATCCACTCAGTGGCCAGGGAGCTGGAAGCGATGGCCGAACCGCAGCCATAGGTCTTGAACTTGGCATCTTCGATGATGCCGGCGTCGTTGACCTTGATCTGCAGGCGCATCACGTCGCCGCAAGCCGGCGCGCCGACCATGCCGGTGCCGACATCAGGATCTTCCGCGTCCATCTTGCCGACGTTGCGCGGGTTTTCGTAGTGGTCGATGACCTTTTCGCTGTAAGCCATGGTTCTTAATCCTCACTCATCAGAGAGTCGCTCTTAAAGCCCCGGAACCTGGGTCCGCAGGGCTGGTTCGCGGCGACTTGAAATCAGTGTGCCGCCCACTCGATTTTCGAAATGTCGACACCGTCTTTGTACATGTCCCACAGCGGCGACAGAGCGCGCAGCTTGGTAACGGCCTCGCAGACTTTCTGCGCGGCGTAGTCGATTTCTTCTTCGGTGGTGAAGCGGCCGAAGGTGAAACGGATCGAGCTGTGTGCCAGTTCATCGTTGCGGCCCAGGGCGCGCAGCACGTAGGAAGGCTCAAGCGATGCCGAGGTGCAAGCCGAACCGGACGAAACCGCCAGATCCTTGAGCGCCATGATCAGCGACTCGCCTTCAACGTAGTTGAAGCTCAGGTTCAGGTTGTGCGGAACGCGGGCGGTCAGGCTGCCGTTGACGTACAGCTCTTCCAGGTGCTCGACCTGCTTGTAGAAGCGGTCGCTCAGGGCCTTGATGCGTGCGTTCTCGGCAGCCATGTCTTCCTTGGCCACGCGGAAGGCTTCGCCCATGCCGACGATCTGGTGGGTCGCCAGGGTGCCGGAGCGCATGCCGCGCTCGTGACCGCCGCCGTGCATGGTCGCTTCGATGCGCACACGCGGCTTGCGGCTCACGTACAGGGCGCCGATGCCTTTAGGGCCATAAGTCTTGTGGGCGGAGAACGACATCAGGTCGACTTTCAGCTTCTGCAGGTCGATCTCGACCTTGCCGGTGGACTGAGCGGCGTCGACGTGGAACAGGATGCCCTTGGAGCGGGTCAACTCGCCGATGGCGGCGATGTCGTTGACGGTACCGATTTCGTTGTTCACGTGCATGACCGAAACCAGGATGGTGTCGTCGCGCAGTTCGGCTTCGACCATTTCCGGAGTCACCAGGCCGTCGGTACGAGGCTCAATGTAGGTGACTTCGAAACCTTCACGCTCCAGCTGGCGCATGGTGTCCAGGACAGCCTTGTGCTCGATCTTGGTGGTGATCAGGTGCTTGCCTTTGGTGGCGTAGAAATGTGCCGCACCCTTGATTGCCAGGTTGTCGGATTCGGTGGCACCGGAGGTCCAGACGATTTCGCGCGGGTCGGCATTGACCAGGTCGGCCACCTGACGACGGGCGTTTTCGACGGACTCTTCAGCTTTCCAGCCGAACACGTGGGAACGGGACGCCGGGTTACCGAAGTTTCCGTCGACCAGCAGGCATTCACTCATTTTTTGCGCGACACGCGGATCAACCGGGGTAGTCGCAGAGTAATCAAGGTAAATCGGCAATTTCATGGACTATCTCCTAAATCAGGCTGGCTGGCACGCCGTTAGCTCTCTGGCTGTCATTCGACGGCGGACGCTTCAATCTTGTCCAGGCGTGGCGCCTTGCTGTTGCAACGGCGTTGATCCTGACGCTGGGCTACTTCTTGTACCTCACGGCGAGTCACAAGGTCAGCCAAGCTGATACCGCTCAGAAATTCGTGAATCTGCAGGCTCAGATCGCACCACAAGTGGTGGGTCAGGCAGGTGTCGCCTTGATGGCAATCACCCTGGCCCTGGCATTTGGTGGCATCGACCGATTCGTTCACCGCATCGATCACCTGGGCGACCTGGATACCTTGCATGTCGCGTGACAGCTGGTAACCGCCGCCTGGGCCACGAACGCTGGACACCAGGTTGCTGCGGCGCAGCTTGGCGAACAGCTGTTCGAGGTAGGACAGGGAGATGCCTTGGCGCTCGGAGATATCGGCCAGGGACACGGGCCCGTGCTGCGCGTGCAACGCCAGATCGAGCATGGCGGTCACGGCGTATCGGCCTTTTGTAGTCAGTCGCATGGACAATTACCACGGAGTTCGGAATGGGGCGAGTATGCAATTCCTGAGTATTTAAGTCAACTATAAGACCTAGTACTTTAGTCAGGTTTACCCGCAAAGAGCGGGCGCATGATATCAGGGTCTGCGGCTTAATGGCACACCGCTTAGCGCTGTGCCATTGCCTGAATACGACCTACAAAGGCATTAACCGGCCTGACTCTGGTCCTTGTCCTTCACGCAGGCGAAGTCTTCTTCGCGCAGCTCAGGCAGATCCTTGGCACAGTAATTACTGCCCAGATCCTTCAATGCCCCGCACATCCCCTCCAGACGACCATCCACGGCCTGCAGGTGATCAAGCAGTTGATTGATGGCGCGCGCCACCGGGTCCGGCATGTCTTCGCTGACACCATAGGCATCAAAACCGATCTTCTCGGCCATGGCCTTGCGCTTGGCGTCCTGCTCTTCATCGGACTTGACGATAATCCGCCCCGGAATCCCGACAACGGTCGCACCCGCCGGAACAGCCTTGGTAACCACCGCATTGGAGCCGACCTTGGCCCCGGCACCGACCGTGAACGGGCCGAGCACCTTGGCGCCCGCCCCAACCACCACGCCATCTTCAAGGGTCGGGTGACGCTTGCCCTTGTTCCAGCTGGTGCCGCCCAGGGTCACGCCCTGATACAGGGTCACGTCGTTGCCGATCTCGGCGGTTTCACCGATGACAATGCCCATGCCGTGGTCAATAAAGAACCGCCGACCGACCTTGGCACCCGGATGGATCTCGATCCCGGTCAGCCAGCGACCGAAGTTCGACACCAGCCGCGCCAGCCATTTCAGGTCGGCACGCCACAACATCGATGACAGGCGATGGATCCAGATGGCATGCATGCCCGGGTAGCAGGTCAGGACTTCAAAAGCATTACGCGCTGCTGGATCACGATGGAAAACACTCTGGATATCTTCACGCAAACGCTCGAACATCATTAATCCTTCCGCTTCAGAAGCTCGCCACGGGCCGCTTTTTGGGTTTCCGTGAGGATGCCACGCAATATATTCATTTCCGCCCGGCTGACCGAGCTGCGTCCGTACAACCGGCGCAGGCGCGCCATCAAGTGCCGTGGCTTTTCCGGATCGAGAAACTCAATGGCCACCAGGGTCTGTTCCAGGTGCTCATAGAATCGTTCCAGCTCGTCCATGGTCGCCAGCTCAGCGCTTTTGACCGATGCCACTTCTTCCTTCTCGACCTTGCTCGGCTGACCTTCGGCCGCCAGCCAGGACATGCGCACTTCATAACTCAACACCTGCACCGCCGCCCCAAGGTTCAGCGAGCTGAACTCAGGGTCGGATGGGATGTGCACGTGATAATGACATCGCTGCAGCTCTTCATTGGTCAGGCCGGAATCTTCACGGCCGAACACCAGGGCGATCTCGGCGCCCTGCCCGGCTTCCTCCACCACTTTCGCACCGCATTCACGGGGATCGAGCAGCGGCCAGGGAATCCGGCGATCACGGGCGCTGGTGCCGAGCACCAGATTGCAGCCGACCAAGGCATCTTCCAAGGTGGCGACGACTTGCGCTTTTTCAAGGATGTCTCCGGCACCGGAGGCACGGGCATCGGCCTCGTGATGCGGGAACAAGCGTGGTTCGACCAGCACCAGCCGCGACAGCCCCATGTTTTTCATGGCGCGCGCGGTCCCGCCGATATTGCCCGGATGGCTGGTATTGACCAGGACGACACGAATGTTTTGCAGCAAGGGAGGCGCTCTCGAACACATTATCGGGAGCAGAATCTTACAGCGCTCACTACCGTTAAGCCATGAAAGCGAACGTCGTCCTTCACCTGTAGAAACTTTCTGATAGAATGCCCGGCTTTCTTTAACAACCTTAGGTGACACATCCATGCAGCCCATGCTGAATATCGCGCTGCGCGCCGCCCGCAGCGCCAGTGAATTGATCTTCCGCTCCATCGAGCGCCTGGATACCATCAAGGTCGACGAAAAAGACGCCAAGGATTACGTATCCGAGGTGGACCGCGCCGCCGAACAGAAAATCATCGACGCGCTGCGCAAGGCTTACCCGAATCATTCGATCATGGGTGAAGAGACCGGCCTGCATGCCGGTACCGGGATCGAAGGCGAAGAGTACCTGTGGATCATCGACCCACTGGACGGCACCACCAACTTCCTGCGCGGCATTCCTCACTTCGCTGTCAGCATCGCCTGCAAATACCGCGGTCGCCTGGAACACGCCGTTGTTCTGGACCCGGTTCGCCAGGAAGAATTCACCGCCAGCCGCGGTCGCGGCGCTCAACTGAACGGTCGCCGCCTGCGCGTCAGCGGCCGCACCAGCCTGGACGGCGCCCTGCTGGGTACCGGCTTCCCGTTCCGTGACGACCAAATGGACAACCTCGACAACTACCTGGGCATGTTCCGCGCCCTGGTTGGCCAGACCGCAGGCATCCGCCGTGCCGGCTCGGCAAGCCTGGACCTGGCCTACGTGGCCGCCGGTCGTTTCGACGCTTTCTGGGAGTCGGGACTGTCCGAGTGGGACATGGCCGCAGGCGCCCTGCTGATTCAGGAAGCAGGCGGCCTGGTGAGCGACTTCACCGGTGGTCACGACTTCCTCGAAAAAGGCCACGTCGTTGCCGGTAACACCAAATGCTTCAAGGCAGTCCTGACGGCGATCCAGCCGCACCTGCCGGCCTCGCTGAAGCGCTAAGCGCCCAAGCGACAGAAAAGCACCCTTCGGGGTGCTTTTTTTATGCCTGGAATCCACCCCCGATAACACCACTGACCCCCTGTGGGAGCGAGCCTGCTCGCGAAAGCGGCCTCACATCCAGCAATGATGGCGACTGATACACCGCCTTCGCGAGCAGGCTCGCTCCCACAGGGGCATTAACGGTTGTGCATAAATCCCGGGCACAAAAAAGCACCCCGCAGGGTGCTTCTTTTTGAATCTTTGATTTCAGCAGATCAATGAGCCTGCTGATTCTCCGACAAGATCAACTTGCCCTCTTTATCCACTGGAATCTGGTTACCAGGATCGCGATCCATTCGCACTTTCCCCTCTTTACCGTCCAGCGAGTAGCGCACGTCGTAACCCACGACCTTGTCACTGATGTCATTCACCGTATTACAACGGGTTTGCGTCGTGGTGTAGGTGTCACGCTCTTGCATGCCCTCCTGAACCTTGTTGCCGGCGTAACCGCCACCGACCGCGCCCGCCACCGTGGCAATTTTCTTGCCGGTGCCGCCGCCGATCTGATTACCCAGCAAACCACCCGCCAGCGCACCTACCACGGTACCGGCGATCTGGTGTTGATCTTTCACCGGCGCTTGCCGGGTAACAGCTACATCCTTGCACACTTCACGTGGAGTCTTGATTTGCGTCTTGACCGGCTCAACGGCGAGTACTTGCGCATACTCAGGGCCGTTATCTTTAACCAGGCTGTAGGTGGCCACAGCACCCCCGGCAGTCACACCGACAGCACCCAGTACAGCACCAACCAGCATCGACTTGTTCACATGAACCTCCTGACCATCCAATGCGGGATAAACCCGCGCTTCTCCCAGCCTTGGAGCATAAAAAAAGGCGCGAGTTCAACTCGCGCCTTTTTGGACTACATCGCTGGAGGAAGCCTCCTTCAAGGACGGTCGTCGACTTCCTTCTCGGTATTCACCGTCGGAATCAGGTCTTCGGAGCTCAGGTTCAGCCAGATCAGCACCACGTTGGCGATGTAGATCGACGAGTAAGTACCCGCCAGAACACCCACCAGCAGCGCCAGGGAGAAGCCGTACAGGTTGTCGCCACCAAAGAACAGCAGTGCCGCGATCGCCAGCAAGGTGGAAACCGAAGTGGCGATGGTCCGCAGCAGGGTCTGGGTGGTCGAGATGTTGATGTTCTCGATCAGGCTGGCCTTGCGCAGTACGCGGAAGTTCTCACGAACCCGGTCGAATACCACGATGGTGTCGTTGAGCGAGTAACCGATGATCGCCAGTACCGCCGCCAGCACCGTCAGGTCGAAGGTGATCTGGAAGAACGACAGGATACCGATGGTCACGATCACGTCGTGGATCAGGGACACGATCGCACCAACGGCGAATTTCCACTGAAAGCGGAACGCCAGGTAGATCAGGATGCCGCCCAGCGCCATCAGCATGCCGAGGCCGCCCTGGTCGCGCAGCTCTTCACCCACCTGCGGGCCGACGAACTCGACGCGCTTGACCGTCGCCGGGTTGTCGCCGCCGACCTTCTGCAGCGCTTCCGCCACCTGGTGACCCAGTTGCGGATCTTCACCCGGCATGCGCACCAGCAAATCGGTGGTGGCGCCGAAGTTCTGCACCACGGCTTCGTGGTAGCCCGAGGAAACAAGCTGCTCACGCACCTTGGTCACATCGGCCGGACGCTCATAGGTCAGCTCGATGAGCGTACCGCCGGTGAAGTCCAGGCCCCAGTTCATGCCCTTGGTGGCGACGCTGAATAAGGCCAGCACGGTAAGGAACAATGTGACGCCGAACGCAACGTTGCGAACGCCCATGAAGTTGATTGTACGTAACATGGCAGCCCCTTAAATCCACAACTTCTTGAAGTCACGTCCGCCGAAGATCAGGTTGACCATCGCGCGGGTGACCATGATGGCCGTGAACATCGAGGTCAGAACCCCGAGGGACATGGTCACGGCGAAGCCCTTGACCGGACCTGTACCCATGGCAAACAGGATCCCGCCCACCAGCAAGGTGGTCAGGTTGGCGTCGAGAATCGCGGTGAATGCGCGACCGAAACCTTCGTTGATTGCCCGCTGTACGCTCATGCCCGCCGCAATCTCCTCACGAATCCGCGAGAAGATCAGTACGTTGGCGTCGACCGCCATACCCATGGTCAACACGATACCGGCGATACCCGGCAGGGTCAGCGTGGCGCCCAGCAGCGACATCAGTGCCAGCAGCAGCACCATGTTCACACCCAGCGCAACCGTGGCGATGATGCCGAAGAAGCGATAGATGGCGATGATGAACAGCGAGACGAACAGCATGCCCCACAGCGACGCATCAACCCCCTTGACGATGTTGTCGGCACCCAGGCTTGGACCAATGGTGCGCTCTTCAGCGAAGTACATCGGCGCCGCCAGACCACCGGCACGCAACAGCAGCGCCAGTTCGGACGATTCGCCCTGGCCGGTCAGGCCGGTAATGCGGAATTGCGCACCCAGCGGCGACTGAATGGTCGCCAGGCTGATGATCTTCTTCTCTTCTTTGAACGACTGAACCGGCACTTCTTTTTCGACGCCGTTGACCACTTGCTTGGTGTAAGTGGTGACCGGACGCTGCTCGATGAAGATTACCGCCATGCTGCGACCGACGTTCGTACGGGTCGCACGACTCATCAGCTCGCCGCCGTGGCCGTCCAGACGAATGTTCACTTCCGGCGAACCGTGCTCGCCGAAGCCAGCCTTGGCGTCAGTCACCTGGTCGCCAGTGATGATCAGGCCACGCTCGATCTGCGCCGGAGGACGGTTGCCCTCACGGAATTCGAAAGTTTCGGAAGTGGCTTTCGAAGCACCCGGCTCGGCCGCCAGACGGAACTCGAGGTTGGCCGTCTTGCCGAGGATACGCTTGGCTTCTGCGGTGTCCTGTACGCCCGGCAGCTCAACCACGATACGGTTGGCGCCCTGACGCTGGACGATAGGTTCGGCAACACCCAGCTCGTTGACGCGGTTACGTACCGTGGTCAAGTTCTGCTTGATGGAGTATTCGCGGATTTCCGCCAGCTTCGCCGGGGTCATCGCCAGACGCAGTACCGGTTGGCCATTGAGGTCGGCCGGAACAATGTCGAAATCGTTGAAGTTCTTGCGGATGATCGAACGGGCCTGTTCGCGGGTCGCTTCATCGGAGAAGCCCAGCTGAATGGCACCGCCCAGTTGCGGCAGGCTGCGATAGCGCAGTTTCTCTTTACGCAACAGGCTCTTGACGTCGCCTTCGTAGACTTTCAGGCGTGCATCCAGGGCTTTGTCCATGTCCACTTCGAGCAGGAAGTGCACACCACCGGACAAGTCCAGACCCAGCTTCATCGGGTGCGCGGCCAGGCTGCGCAGCCATTGCGGGGTGGTTTGTGCCAGGTTCAGCGCGACGACGTAGTCATCACCCAGCGCCTTGCGCACGACGTCCTTGGCAGGCAACTGGTCTTCAGCCTTGACCAGGCGAATCAGACCGCCCTTGCCGCCGGCAGCCAGGGTGGCAGCCTTGACGTTGATCCCGGCTTCCTTGAGAGCTGCGCTCACACGGTCCAGATCAGCCTGATTGACCTGCAGCGCAGTGCTTGCACCGCTGACCTGAATGGCCGGGTCGTCAGGATAAAGATTGGGAGCGGAATAAATCAGACCGATCGCCAGCACCGCCAGGATCAGAATGTATTTCCACAGAGGGTATTTGTTCAGCATCACGCCGCCCGCTTATGACGCGGGGCGCCTTGCGCGCCCCGTCGATTGAGTAGAAGTTGAAACTTAGATCGCTTTCAGCGTGCCTTTTGGCAGCGTGGCGGCGATGGCGCCTTTCTGGAATTTCATTTCGACGGTGTCGGAAACTTCCAGAACGACGAAATCGTCGGCCACTTTGGTGATCTTGCCGGCGATGCCGCCGGTGGTCACGACTTCGTCGCCTTTCTGCAGGCTGCTCAGCAGGTTCTTCTGCTCTTTGGCGCGCTTGGCCTGTGGACGCCAGATCATCAGGTAGAAGATGACCAGAAAGCCGACCAGGAAAATCCACTCAAAGCCGCCGCCCATTGGGGATGCAGCTGCCGGTGCAGCAGCGTCAGCCATGGCATTAGAGATAAAAAAGCTCATTTAGCACTCCAGTTGCAAATGTTGAATCTTGGGGTCAGGAAACTCAGTCCAAAGGCGGAACGGGTAGCCCGCGTTTGGCGTAGAAGGCATCGACAAAGGCGGCCAATGTACCCTGTTGAATAGCCTCGCGCAAACCAGCCATAAGCACTTGATAATGACGCAAGTTATGGATGGTATTGAGCATGCTTCCCAGCATTTCGCCGCACTTGTCCAGGTGATGCAGATAAGCGCGGGAGAAGTTCTGGCAGGTATAGCAATCGCAGGTCGGATCCAGCGGCGAATCATCATGGCGATGGAACGCGTTACGGATCTTGATCACGCCAGTATCAATGAACAGATGCCCATTGCGGGCATTACGGGTTGGCATCACGCAATCGAACATGTCCACACCGCGGCGCACACCCTCAACCAGATCTTCCGGCTTGCCAACACCCATAAGGTAACGAGGTTTGTCAGCCGGCATCTGGCCCGGCAGATAATCCAGCACCTTGATCATCTCATGCTTGGGCTCGCCTACCGACAGACCGCCGATCGCCAGACCATCGAAGCCGATCTTGTCGAGGCCTTCCAGGGAGCGCATGCGCAAATCCTGGTGCATGCCGCCCTGAACGATGCCGAACAGCGCCGCCGTGTTGTCGGCATGGGCGTTCTTCGAGCGCTGGGCCCAACGCAGCGACAACTCCATGGACACGCGAGCGACGTCTTCGTCGGCCGGGTACGGCGTGCATTCGTCGAAAATCATCACGATGTCGGAACCCAGGTCACGCTGGACCTGCATCGACTCTTCCGGGCCCATGAACACCTTGGCGCCGTCGACCGGCGAGGCGAAGGTCACGCCCTCCTCCTTGATCTTGCGCATGGCGCCCAGGCTGAACACCTGGAAACCACCGGAGTCGGTCAGGATCGGGCCTTTCCACTGCATGAAATCGTGCAGGTCGCCGTGCTTCTTGATCACTTCCATGCCCGGGCGCAGCCACAGGTGAAAGGTGTTGCCCAGGATAATTTCAGCGCCAATCGCCTCGATATCCCGTGGCAGCATGCCCTTGACCGTGCCGTAGGTACCGACCGGCATGAAGGCCGGGGTCTCGACGGTGCCACGGGGGAAGGTCAGGCGACCACGACGAGCCTTGCCATCGGTGGCAAGCAGCTCAAACGACATGCGACATTCGCGACTCATACTGTTTCCTCTGGGCCTGGCTCTTTAGGACCGGCAGGCGCGGGGTTACGGGTGATGAACATCGCATCACCGTAGCTGAAAAAGCGGTATCCGTTGTCGACCGCGGCTTTATAGGCGGCCATGGTTTCCGGATAACCGGCAAACGCCGAAACCAGCATCAACAGCGTGGATTCGGGCAAATGGAAGTTGGTGACCAGGGCATCGACCACATGAAACGGCCGGCCCGGGTAGATGAAAATGTCGGTATCGCCACTGAACGGCTTGAGCACGCCATCACGGGCAGCGCTTTCCAGCGAACGCACACTCGTGGTCCCCACCGCCACCACCCGACCGCCGCGCGCACGACAGGCGGCAACCGCATCCACCACGTCCTGGCCGACTTCCAGCCATTCGCTGTGCATGTGGTGGTCTTCAATCTTCTCGACCCGCACCGGTTGGAAGGTGCCCGCGCCAACGTGCAAGGTCACGAACGCCGTCTCGACGCCCTTGGCCGCGATGGCCTCCATCAGCACCTGATCGAAATGCAGCCCCGCCGTCGGCGCCGCCACCGCGCCCAAACGCTCGGCGTAGACGGTCTGGTAACGCTCGCGGTCCGCGCCCTCATCCGGGCGGTCTATATAAGGAGGCAACGGCATGTGCCCGACGCGGTCGAGCAGCGGCAATACTTCTTCGGCAAAGCTCAACTCGAACAACGCATCATGACGCGCCAGCATCTCGGCTTCGCCACCTCCGTCGATGAGGATCTTCGACCCCGGCTTGGGCGACTTGCTGGAGCGCACATGGGCCAGCACGCGATGACTGTCCAGCACCCGCTCCACCAGAATTTCCAGCTTGCCGCCGGAAGCCTTCTGGCCAAACAGCCGCGCCGGAATCACCCGGGTATTGTTGAACACCATCAAATCGCCAGGGCGCAAATGCTCCAGCAAATCAGTGAATTGACGGTGTGCCAGGGCGCCGCTGACCCCATCCAGGGTCAACAGGCGACTACCGCGACGCTCGGCCAAAGGATGGCGGGCGATCAGCGAATCAGGGAGTTCGAAAGTAAAGTCAGCAACGCGCATGATGGGGTTCGTCTAGCAGGGCCGGGAAGTCTAGCGGAAATATCAAAAATTCTCCATGTACCTGATTGACCGACGGTTATCACCTCTCTATACTTCGCCGCCATTGAGCCCTGATGGCGGAATTGGTAGACGCGGCGGATTCAAAATCCGTTTTCGAAAGGAGTGGGAGTTCGAGTCTCCCTCGGGGCACCAAAATTAAGAAAGGTCTTGCTTAGCAAGGCCTTTTTTTTCGCCTAAAGAAAAGCACCTGACACCCCGCCGACCTGTGGGAGCCAGCCTGCTGGCGATGCTTTTTTTGATTTTTCGCACCCTCGGTCAGTAAGACACTCATCAAGGACTTCATCCATGGAATCGCAACTGGAAACCGTCGCCCTCTTCTCTCTTAAGCTGGCTTACGAGTCGGAAGGTCAGAGTCCGATTTTGCGAGATGACCTGGTCATGGGTGACTACCAGCGGGATGTGTTTGAGTTACTGGTGCGTCGGGGGGATGTTGAGGGGATTCAGGTGAAGGTGGGTGAGTGTGTGGGGTTAGCGCTGGAGGCTGTTGGGGGTGTGGATAAGCCGTTGGGGCGGGAGTTGCGGAGGTTGGCGAGTGAGTTTGCCGGGATCCAGACGATAAAGCAGATTGGTGCGCCGCTCATTGCGCTCAAGGATTTTTTGAAAGACATTCAATGAGTAAAGCGTCGCAGAAAAAACGGAGATGCCCAACAGGCATACCGACGCTAGCGCCACAGCCAGATCAAAAAATCTCTCCCTTTTTCCACCATGAGTCAAACGCTGTCGTGCATATTTTGCGCGGATCCACACCGGTCTCTGAATTGGCAGCGATATGACGATTTTTTCCTCCGGAACGCCTGCGCGTACGGATGCAATGAGAACCCGTCATGAAAGCGCAGTCCGCCCTGGATTCGACTCATTTTTACTTTTGACTTTCAGCCTGTTTTTTTTATAAATTTCGTAAAAAACAAAGTAGTCGCACCTTCTTGACTGTGAGAATCTGAGCTATCTTAAAAACATGATTAATCTCAGCAAGAAAAGGACTCGGAGCTAGACATGCATATTGAACGAGTACAGATTGAAGAAGGATTTCTTGACGGACTAGACGTAAGTTTCGCCCCCGGACTGAACGTTATCATTGGAGCAAGAGGCACAGGAAAAACATCTTTAATTGAAATAATAAGATACTGCCTAGATGTTACAAGCACGACATCTGACACAACTAAACGCAGCAAAGAACATGCTCTTTCGGTTCTAGGCTCCGGACAGGTCACGGTAACACTTTCAGAAAACGACCAAAAAATTGTCGTAACAAGAACCGCCAATGATTTATCGCCTCGAATTACATCACCATTTAAGAAACCAGTTGTATTTTCTCAGACGGAGATAGAAACCGTGGGCTTAGAGTCCGCCGGCAGACTTCGCCTCATAGATGGGTTCGTATCCTCACAAGGATCAACCGAATCGCACGAACGAGAAATAGTTGGAAAATGCCGAGCATTGACTTCTCAAGCGGAAACTTACAGAAGAGAAATTGACGAGCTAGAGCAACAATTAACATCCCTCCCCATACTTACGGAAGAGCTCCAAAAAATAATAGCGGCGGAGCAGGAGGTCTCAAAAACCTCCATTACGCTAAATGAAAAGACCCAAGCATTAAACATACAGTCCTCTGCCATATCCAAATCGGGAGTATTCGTCGAGCAAATTACACGACTCAGCAATGATATAGCAGCATGGTCGCATATAGTCAAACAAGCCGCAGATGCATCGCCTTCATACTCGTTGAATCTTGCATCGCCAGAAGCCGAACTAATTGAGCCTTTTCGAGACAGAATCAAATCCGTATCAAGCAGGTTGAACGCTGAGCTGCACGAAGTAATACAGATCTATCATGCGCTAGTGGCCATTACACAAACCGCCTCGTCTGAAAAAATCGTCCTGGAAGATAAGGCTCGTCAACTAAGACAAGAAGTAGATGCTATACAAGCTGGATCAGGCAGCATTCTACGAAGAGGCCAAGAGCTCAGAGAGCAAATAGCCAAACTTAACTCTATCGCTAGCTACATTACAGAACGAAAAAGTTTTCTTGCACAGCTTATTACTGAAAGATCTGCCGCACTAGATGAACTTGATCAAATTCGTTATAAGCGATTCGCTATGAGACAGCAGGCCACAGAGTGGCTGAATAGCATAGTGGGTCCTAACATAAAATTGTCAGTACTTAGAAACGGTCAATCTAAAATTTTTTCCGCGGCAATCGCCGAAGCCCTCAGGGGCAGTGGCATTCGATACGCGGACATAGCAGAAACGTTAGCCCTTCACATAAGCCCAAGGGCGTTAGTAGAAGCGGTTGACAACTTTGACGTTGAGCTTATAGAGCAAGCAGCGGGAATTACAGCTGATAGAGCATCTCGAATACTATCCCATTTAAAAGGATATGACTTGAGCGAGCTGTGTACGATCTGCATTGAAGACGAAGCATCTTTGCAGCTACTGGATGGAAGCGATTATAAAGATATCAACGAACTATCTACTGGACAACGTTGCACGGTAGTACTGCCATTGATTCTATCTCACATGAGCAGAATGCTAATAGTAGACCAACCGGAAGACCATATTGATAACGCTTTCATTGCCGATACCCTTATACGAGTAATTTTATCTCGTGGTGATCAAGGCCAGATAATATTTTCTACTCATAACCCCAACATCCCCGTTTTAGGAGATGCTGATTCGGTCCTTCATTTAGGATCGGATGGGCGACGAGGATTCAAAATTTCCGCTGGAGCGCTCCATGATGAGAAAATTGTTCATGCGATCAGCACTGTAATGGAGGGAGGAGCTAAAGCTTTCGCGACGCGAGCTTCCTTTTATGGAGACCATGGTTAAAAATGGATCGTGCTGAAGCCTTCAAGGCAATGCAGAGCAATCTAACGCACTTACGATTCACTGCCGTGAGGGCACTGGAGCGAACAGCTGTTGTTTCCGACATACCCATCCTACTTAAACTGAAATCGGCAGAACATGATTTTCATGTAAAAAAACGGCTTGAAGTTCTAATTTCGAAGCTTAGCATTTTACCCGAATTAGTAGTTGAACCTGAGGATACAATTCCAACCGAGGTTAGGCAAAAACTTCGATCAGAAGCGATTGAGTGGGTGGCTGGCCTTCTATTACACGAAATAGGTTCTAAATTAGGACTTCTAGCAAGCGCCGTAGCGCAAGAAATCCCCAACTATCAATTATCGCATTGCAAACGACGTATTGAAGCCCTTCAAGATACATTTGATGGTATAGAAGAACTGAAAAAAGCCACTTCAGTACCTAGACCGATCGATATGGACTTAGCATTATTTATTGATGAGCTATCCAAACTTGAAAATATTGGCGATCAAGTCGAGATTACGCTAGTTGGAATTAAACCCCTTATAGTCTTCTGCGACCGCAGCCTTCTTAGACTAGCGTTGTGTAATGGGATAAAAAATGCAATAGAAGCAACGTTATTAACAGCCACAGAACAACATAAACCTAGCATTGTAATAAGTTGGGGAACAACAGACCACGATTGCTGGATAAGCATTATAGACAACGGCCCTGGTCTTGCGAGTGACGTTAATAGATCATTTACGCTTGGCGAATCTTCAAAATCTGGGCATCTTGGTTTCGGACTAGGTATAGCTAAACAGGCAATAGAAACTTTACGTGGGCGTATTTCGCTGAGTAATTCAGCAGCCGGCGGAGCCCGCTACGAATTAAGATGGAGCTTAAACTTGTGAACATCCTGATTATTGAAGACGAAGAAGATTTTGTTAATGAGATTAAAAGCAGGGTCTCTTCAATGTGCAGAGCTCCTTCGTATGTGGTAGCCAGCACAAAAAGCTCGGCAATAGAACACATCACCAACGATTTTTTTGATCTTATTTTTCTAGACTTAAAAATTCCATCGGAAAATGGATCGATGGACAGCTCGCCAGAACATGGAAGAAGCATCTTAGATATTGCCGTAGCCGTAGCTCCAGGTACGCCTATCTTTATTTTAACAGGATCTTCAGCTGAGGAATTTCTACCAGATCTCTTGCAAATGGGTCATCAAGTAGATATCTGGGGACAAAACCAACCATTACCTGTAATAAACCTACAAAAGAAGCATCGACTTAACAACCTCGAGCCAGCAATTGCGCCTTATATTCATGGTTGCGATGCCATATTTGACATTGAACTTCAGTTTAACGAAGAACTTTCAACGTCTGAAATCAGACTAATTCGAATATTTACCAGATCTGTCGGTGGTGTTTTTTGTAAAATATCGCGCATAGGGGGAGGGCTTTCAGGCGCATCAGTATTTAAACTTTTAGTTACCGATTCTAATGGCTCAAAAATCCATGATTCGGTTGCCAAAATAGGTAGTCCCGCTGCAATCCATGATGAAGTTGATCGCTATGATCGGCTTGTCGTGCGCTTGGAAGCAAGTGCCACACCTAGAAAATTATCATTAGTAAATCACGGTGCAAAAAATATTTCTGGCGTTTTCTATGGCCTAGCAAATGCATCCGAAAGCACTGCATTTTCTTTCATGTCCGGCGGCAGCGGGCAAGTCATTAATAATGTCGCAGCTTCTATGAATAATTGGCATTCAGCAGCAGTGCAACGGCGACTCACCGTGGCAGACATTCGAAGATGTTTTATCAGCGATGAAAAATTCCTATCTATTCGCGGTCACATCAAACATGATTGGATCGAAAATTTTGAACGATCTATTGTGCAAGTAAACTGGGGCTGCACTCATAGCGACCTGCATGGTTACAACATTTTAGTTTCCTCTAATTTTATTCCGGTTCTTATCGACTACGGTGATGTGGGCGAATGTGCTTGTAGTCGAGACCCGATTACACTTGAACTCAGCTCGCTTTTTCATGTTCAGGGCCCATTTGTTAACAGTGGCTGGCCAAGTGAAAAAACGGCATCAAACTGGGGCAAGAAACAATTCATAGATGAAACATGCCCCGCCCCCGAGTTTTTCTTAAGTTGTTTAGCATGGGCTGAAAGCGTTGCAGTTGGCAAAAGAGAAAGAGCCGCCGTTGCCTATGGTTACTTGGCTCGCCAATTTAAGTATGAGGATTGCGACCACCGATTGGCAAATATGCTGATTGCAGGAGCAAAGAACCTTTTTGATGACGCTTAGCAATGATATTACTTGATAGTGTCCAACCACATAAAACGAGCTACTTCGACTGATTTCAAATTAGGCAAAAGGAAAACGCCGTATCGCTCATCAAGGACGAGATGCATACGGCTTTTCTTACTACCCCCCAAATAAATGGTAAACATCCACCACTCTCCGACCGTTTTCAATCTTTTCAACTGGGATCAAGCTACTTTAGCTCCTTGATCGCCAACCAATAAGCTGATAAAACGCACACCAGCTAACATCTTAAAGTCACCGCAATTTCAAGACCTTGCGGCCTCGACACTTCTGCGCATACTTACTCCAGTATCACCGATATCCATCCGTGAACTATACACTCATCTAAATCGTGACGGTAAAAGTCGTTCCTACAATAAGAACGTTGAGCGTTTCCTGGTTTCGAATGGTTGGCTTATGAATCTTTTGAGGTTGCAGGAAAGTGACCTCCACGATACCCTCCCACCCGTCGCTGCCAATTCAGCGACCGGGTGTGGTAACCCGAGTTATTCAAGGCGCAACAGCGCCCCAATCACGTCATCAGGCGCTTTTTTTATGCCTGCGGCGTGAGTTATGGCGGCTGTGCGTGGGACGCCCTCGGGCGTGCCGGTTTCCTTGATTCCCGGTTTACCACCCTGCGCACAGCTGTCACCCATTCGTGTGGTAACGAACGTGGCAGCTCCTCATATCAAGGAGTTGGATAATGCGCAGTATCAATCCGTTTGAAATTTGGCTTTTCCCTCTAGGCGATTTCCAATCGCGTAACCCCCTCCCCCATTGCCTCTCCATCCTCGGAGGTGGCCAATGACCGAACAACCCGAACTCAAAACCATCGGTTTAACCCCCGCCATCTACTGCTCCGATCAACCTCTATTCCATGTCACCCGCGACGTCCCTCTCGGCGATGCGTTGGCCATGGCTTCTGATTTTCTGTTTCTCGCCAAGGCGCTGACCAAGGATGCGGCTTATGCCAGGGACACGGATTACCACGCCTGGGCTGCGCATTATTTGACGGCGATGAGTAAGGCGGTGGTGGATGATGCGGTGAAGGTGCTGACTCGGGATCGGACTTCTGTGCAGGCATCCAAGCGGGCGGCGGCGAAGGCTGAAGAGTAGTTGTTGATGTCTGTGGGTTTGGGTTGCTTGCGATGTTGGTGGCTGGTTCAGGATTGATGCTGATTGGGCTGGCGCTTTCGCGGGCGAGCCCGCTCCCACAGGGGTTGGGGTGAGTTGGCTGGCATTGTTTGGCTTGAGTGGGGGAGTTGTTTTTTGTTTCAGCTCTGCATTCGGCATTGGTGTTGGCTGGGCTGCCGCTTTCGCGAGCAGGCTCGCTCCCACAGGGGGTTTGTGTGTTGGTTGGTATTTGGTTTGGCCCCGGGGTTTCCGGGGCTTTTTGTTGGGGGTGGTTAAAGCAGATGTTGGGAAATCAGCTTGGAAACTTCCACCATCGACGTCTTGCCGGTGAATTCGAATTTCACCTTCCCCAGCGATGAGAAGTAGATCTCCAGCTCGGAGTCCAGGTCGAACGTGCCTGAGGTTTCTACCGAGTAGGCCACGATGTTTTTGTAGGGCAATGAGGTGAAGTCTTTTTTGCTGCCGGTGATGCCCTGGACGTTGACCGAGATGATGCGTTTGTTGGTGAACACCACGCCGTCGCGCATGGATTTGTAGGCGTCGATGACGTGTTCGCCGTCGATCAACAGGGCGGAAACGCGTTCGGCGTACTCGTCGTTTTGCTTGAGCTTGAAGAATCCCTTGTTGTTGAAATCAATCATCAGTCTTTCCCTGTTTTTCAAATGAACGGCTTGAGCCTGACTTCATAGCGTATTTCGATCGAGATTGCAGGGCCAGCCCCCCACGCCGCATTCAGCATTGACGTTGGATGGACTGGCGCTTTCGCGAGCAAGCTTTGCTCCTACGACGGCCCGGAGTTCTTCGGGGATTACAAATGCGCACAGTTTAGCGACCAAAAACGCGTGACCGTCCCCCTTCCCTGTAGTGAGATACGGCTATGGTTTGAATTGGCTGTGCATGGGCATTTGGCGGGATGGTTATGACAACGAATCGGAATCACACATGGAAGCGCTGATTAATCCGGACGTTCTGCGATGGGCGCGGGAGCGAGCATCCCTTAGCACGAGCACCCTGGCCAAGAGTCTTGGGACGCAGGAAGACAACGTGTTGGCCTGGGAGCAAGGCAAGAAGAAGCCCTCTTTCAATCAGGCAATGAATTACGCCCGGCAGACGTACATCCCGTTTGGATACCTTTACCTGCCTCACCCCCCAGAGGAAAGTCTTCTTCTGCCAGACCTCAGAACGATCAATGGAAAACGCGAGCACGAATACAGCCTGGCCCTGAGGGATACCATCAGGTGGGCCATGGAAAGACAGGAATGGTATCGCGATTACCTGATCAGCCAGGGCATCACTGAAAATGGAGCGGTTGGAAAGTTTTCGGTGAGCGATAGCGCCGAAATGATCGTTGCAGACATCCGAGCGACCTTAGGTATTCCCCCCAAGCCCAATCGTGGCGATTTTGATGACTATTTCAAAAATCTGGTCAGCACGATTGAAAGCGCCGGCATCCTTGTGATGCGCAACAGTATTGTGAATAACAATACGAGCAGGCCATTGCGTGTAGAAGAGTTCAGAGGTTTCGCAATCAGCGATACCTTAGTGCCCGTCATTTTTATCAACACAGCAGATTGCCCTGAGGCAAGGCTATTCACGCTAGCCCATGAGGTATCTCATATCTGGATAGGCTGCTCCGGTGTGTCTGACGGGGAGCCTGCAAGTCATCGAGCGGAAGAGATCTTGTGCAATGCAGTAGCGGCAGAGCTATTAACGCCTGGTCGCGAATTCCTTTCCGCTTGGGACGTTGATATTGAGTGGCAAGAAAACATCCCGCACCTGACAAAAATCTTCCATGTGAGTGGCTCGGTCATAGCCCGGCGCGCCCTGACCTTCAACCTCATAACGGCAGACGAATATGGAGTGTTCGTTGCCAGAAAGCTCGCTGAACACAAGGCTCGCTGTAAGGATGGAGCACCGCCATACAGCAGATTGCAGACAGGGCGGGTCAGCAAAACCCTCGCTATGGCAGTGGCCAGTGAAGCATTAAGCGGAAGAATGCTTCTTCGAGATGCGGCGCGCTTGATTGGCGTGAAACCGCACAAGCTGTCTGAATATTCTAAAAAGGAATTTGGAATTTGAGTTATCTGCTGGATATGAATTCCTGCATACAGGCGAAAAACACTCACTACCGGATGGGTTTTTGTCCTGGACTCTGGGACTGGTTAGACAAGGCATACGATGCCGGTAAGATTTCCAGCGTCTCGCTTGTATACAAGGAATTAGTTGAATTCGGCGATGACCTGTCCAAATGGGCGAAAGAAAGGCCAAATCACTTTTTACCAGTCGACGACTCCAGCACACAGATAACCTTTACGCGGATCGCGACGTTTGTCATGGACATGCCTCTCCCTAAACAGACAGAAAAAATTCGCTTTCTCGATGGGGCCGATCCATGGTTGATTGCAAAAGCGCACGCAACCAGGCAGACCGTAGTAACCCACGAGGTGTTGGTGCCTTCGACAAGTCAGAAAATCAAAATCCCCAATATTTGCCAGCAGTTCAATGTCCCTTACATCAGTGCGTTTGATCTGCTTGATACGCTTAATGCCAAGCTTGTTTTTGGTGACCATTCTTAGAATATAAAATGAAAGAAGGGACAGGCCACGCTTCCCCGGTATTCAACATCTATGTTGTTTGGGCTGGCGCTTTCGCGAGCAGGCTCGCTCCCACAGAGGGCTCGTGTCAGCACTATCGCTGAGTAGATCAACGCATCTGCTCCGTAGAATCGCCCACAGATCTGACGCTTCTTCTCCCCTCTAATGCTTGCTATACATCCCCCACGACAAGCCCATACAGGCATTAAGCCACTGACCGAGGCTCCCGTGCCCCGCTCAACTAGACTTAATGGAGAGTCGTAGGCAGAACCGAACACGTCGCTTTGGTGCAGTTCGATCAATAGCCGCGTGGCAAGCTGCCCTTTATGCCCGGTAGAGGTGCGGCGAAGACCGCATTGGGCACAACAAGATGCCCGCCAAGGGTGCCCTGGCCAACGGCCTGAAAATGCCACGATACCGTGACGTGGTGTGAATGCCGCAGCCGACACTTTCGGACGACCGACGACCTTCTGGTTTGTCCGTGACCGTGAGGATTGCTGAATGCCTGATGAGAGTTTGCACCTGTCTGTGGTCAACACTCTGCTGGAGCGCCATAAGGGCACTCCCGGCGCGCTGTTGCCGATTCTTCATGATATTCAGGAGCGCATCGGCTACATCCCCGATGCGGCCGTCCCCGAGATTGCTCATGCCCTGAACCTGAGTCAGGCCGAGGTTCGCGGGGTGATCAGTTTTTACCATGACTTCCGTACCTCGCCGCCGGCCCGCCATATTCTGCGTCTGTGCCGCGCCGAGTCGTGCCAGAGCCGTGGTGCCGAGCAGTTGGCCGCACAGTTGCGCGATCGTCTGCAACTGGATGACCACGGCAGCAGCGCCGATGGCAGCATCAGTTTGCGCCCCGTTTATTGCCTCGGTGCCTGCGCCTGTTCGCCCGCTCTGGAGCTGGATGGTCGGGTGCATGCGCGGCTCAGTGCCGAGCGTTTGGATGCCCTGCTTGATGCTTGCCGGGAGGACGCGTGATGCCGACTCTTTATCTGCCCTGTGATTCGCTGGCCCGTGCCGTGGGCGCCGAAGAGGTGTCCACGGCGCTGATCACTCAGGCCAAGGCACTTAATCTGCCGCTGGAGCTGCAGCGCACCAGTTCGCGGGGCCTGTATTGGCTGGAACCGCTGTTGGAAGTGGACACGGCGCAAGGCCGGATTGGTTTCGGTCCGCTGACCGCTGCCGATGTGCCGTCCGTGCTCGAGGCGCTGCAAGGTGAGCCGTCCGCTCATCCACTGGCCCTGGACCGGGTGGACGAGTTGCCTTATCTCAAGTCTCAGCAACGCCTGCTGTTCGCCCGCGCCGGTATTACCCGGCCCTTGTCGCTGGAAGATTACCAGGCCCACGGCGGTTTCGAGGGTTTGAAAAGGGCCATCGCGGTGGGTGGCGAGCAGACCGCGACGGAAGTATTTGATTCCGGCCTGCGTGGTCGTGGCGGCGCAGCCTTCCCCGCCGGGATCAAATGGCGCACGGTGCGCGGCACTCAGGCGGCGCAGAAATACATCGTGTGCAACGCCGACGAAGGCGATTCCGGCACCTTTGCCGACCGCATGTTGATGGAAGGCGACCCCTTCCTGCTGATCGAAGGCATGGCGATTGCCGGCCTCTGCACCGGCGCCACCTTCGGCTACATCTATGTGCGCTCGGAATATCCGGATGCCGTGGCCACTCTGCGTCAGGCACTGAACATCGCCCGTGACGCCGGTTATCTCGGCGCCAATGTCGGCGGCAGCGGTCAGGCCTTCGATATGGAAGTACGAGTGGGTGCCGGTGCGTACATCTGCGGTGAAGAAACCGCACTGCTGGACTCTCTGGAAGGCAAACGCGGAATCGTCCGCGCCAAGCCGCCGATCCCCGCTTTGCAAGGATTGTTCGGCCTGCCAACACTGGTACACAACGTACTGACCCTGGCCTCGGTGCCACTGATTCTGGCCAAAGGTGCACAGTTCTATCGCGATTACGGCATGGGCCGTTCCCTGGGCACCATGCCTTTCCAACTGGCCGGCAACATCCGTCACGGCGGTCTGGTGGAACGGGCCTTTGGCCTGACCCTGCGCGAGCTGGTGGAAGACTACGGTGGCGGTACCGCCAGTGGCCGGCCGCTGAAGGCTGCGCAGGTGGGCGGTCCGCTGGGCGCCTGGGTGCCGCCGTCACAATTCGATACGCCGCTGGATTACGAGGCCTTCGCCGCCATCGGCGCGATGCTCGGTCACGGCGGCGTGGTGGTGGCTGATGACACATTGGACATGGCCCACATGGCCCGTTTTGCCATGCAGTTCTGCGCTGAGGAATCCTGCGGTAAATGCACACCCTGCCGCATCGGCTCGACCCGCGGCGTGGAGGTGATCGACCGCCTGCTGGCCGCGCCGGATCAGGCCGGCCGTGATGAGCAGGTGATCATCCTCAAGGACCTCTGCGACACGCTGCAATACGGTTCGCTGTGCGCGCTGGGCGGCATGACCTCCTATCCGGTCGCCAGCGCCCTCAAGTACTTCCCCGCCGACTTCGGTCTGCAAGCCTCGGAGGCCGAGCAATGATTACTCTCTTCGACCCGAAAACCGATATCGATTTAGGCACGCCGGCCCGCGAAAGCGATGTGCAGATCACCCTGAACATCGACGGCCGCAGCATCACCGTGCCCGAAGGCACCTCGGTGATGCGCGCTGCGGCGCTGATGGGCACCACCATTCCCAAGCTCTGTGCCACCGACAGTCTGGAAGCCTTCGGCTCCTGCCGCATGTGCCTGGTGGAGATCGATGGCATGCGCGGCTACCCCGCGTCTTGCACAACGCCGGTCACCGAAGGCATGACCGTGCACACCCAGACGCCCAAGCTCGCCACCCTGCGGCGCAACGTCATGGAGTTGTACATCTCCGATCACCCGCTGGACTGCCTGACCTGCTCGGCCAACGGCAACTGCGAGTTGCAAACCGTGGCCGGTCAGGTCGGCCTGCGGGAAGTGCGTTACGGCTATGAAGGCGAGAACCATCTGGAGGACGTGAAAGACACCTCCAACCCTTATTTCGACTACGACCCGAGCAAGTGCATCGTCTGCAACCGCTGCGTGCGTGCCTGTGAAGAAACCCAGGGTACTTTCGCCCTGACCATCACCGGGCGCGGTTTTGAATCCCGCGTGGCCGCTGCCGGCGGTGATAACTTCCTCGACTCCGAATGCGTGTCCTGCGGCGCCTGTGTGCAGGCCTGCCCTACCGCGACGCTGATGGAAAAAAGCGTGGTCGAACTGGGCCAGCCGGAACGCAGCGTGATCACCACCTGTGCCTATTGCGGCGTGGGCTGCTCGTTCCGCGCCGAGATGAAAGGCGACCAACTGGTGCGCATGGTGCCGGACAAGAACGGCCAGGCCAACCACGGCCACTCCTGCGTCAAAGGGCGTTTTGCCTGGGGCTACGCCACCCACCCGGATCGCATCACCAAGCCGATGATCCGCAAAAACATCAGCGACCCGTGGCAGGAAGTCAGCTGGGATGAAGCGGTGACCTACGCCGCCAGCGAATTCCGTCGCTTGCAACAGAAATACGGTCGCGATTCCATCGGTGGCATCACCTCCAGCCGTTGCACCAACGAAGAAACCTACCTGGTGCAGAAACTGGTGCGCGCCGCCTTCGGCAACAACAACGTCGACACCTGTGCGCGGGTCTGCCATTCGCCGACCGGCTATGGCCTGAAACAAACCCTGGGCGAGTCCGCCGGCACCCAGAGCTTCGACTCGGTGATGCAGGCCGATGTGATCCTGGTGATGGGCGCCAACCCCAGCGATGCGCACCCGGTGTTCGCCTCGCAACTCAAGCGCCGTCTGCGTGAAGGCGCACGGCTGATCGTCATCGACCCACGGCGCATTGATCTGGTGGACTCGGTGCACGCCCGCGCCGAATATCACTTGGCCCTGCGCCCCGGCACCAACGTCGCCATGCTCAACGCCTTGGCCCATGTGATCATCACTGAAGGCTTGCAAGACCAGCCCTTCATCGACGCCCGTTGCGAGGGCAACGACTTCGCCCGTTGGAGCGAGTTCGTCAGCCGCGCGGAAAACTCGCCGGAAGCCCTTGGCCCGATCTGCGGCGTAGAACCTGCCGACATCCGTGCCGCCGCTCGCCTGTATGCCACCGGTGGCAATGCGGCGATCTATTACGGCCTGGGCGTCACCGAGCACAGCCAGGGCAGCACGGCGGTGATGGGCATTGCCAACCTGGCCATGGCCACCGGCAACATCGGTCGCGAAGGCGTGGGCGTGAACCCGCTGCGGGGGCAGAACAACGTGCAGGGCTCCTGCGACATGGGTTCGTTCCCTCACGAGTTGCCCGGCTACCGGCACATTTCCAACGAAACCGTCCGCACGCAATTCGAACAGGCGTGGAACGTCACCCTGCAACCCGACCCGGGCCTGCGTATTCCCAACATGTTCGAGTCGGCACTGGCCGGCAGCTTCAAAGGGCTGTACTGCCAGGGCGAAGACATCGCCCAGAGCGACCCGAATACCCAGCACGTCACCGCGGCCCTGTCGGCCATGGAATGCGTGGTGGTGCAGGACATCTTCCTCAACGAAACGGCGAAGTTCGCCCACGTGTTCCTGCCGGGCGCTTCGTTCCTGGAAAAGGACGGCACCTTCACCAACGCCGAGCGCCGTATTTCGCGGGTACGCAAGGTCATGGACCCGCTGGGCGGCAAGGCCGACTGGGAAGGCACCGTGGCCCTGGCCAACGCCTTGGGCTATCCGATGAACTACAAGCACCCATCGGAAATCATGGATGAAATCGCCAGCCTGACGCCGACCTTCACCAACGTCAGCTACGCCGAACTGGAACGCCACGGCAGCCTGCAATGGCCGTGCAACGCTGCGGCACCGGATGGCACGCCGACCATGCACATCGAGCAGTTCGTGCGCGGCAAGGGGCGCTTCATGCTCACCGGCTATGTGCCCACCGAAGAGAAGGTCAACAGCCGCTACCCGCTGCTGCTCACCACCGGGCGCATCCTCAGCCAGTACAACGTCGGCGCCCAGACCCGGCGTACCGAGAACGTCGCCTGGCACGACGAAGACCGCCTGGAAATCCACCCGACCGATGCCGAAAGCCGGGGCATCAACGAAGGCGACTGGGTCGGCATCGGCAGCCGTGCCGGGCAGACCGTACTGCGTGCGAAGGTCACCGAACGGGTCGCCCCGGGCGTGGTGTACACCACATTCCACTTCCCGGAATCGGGGGCCAACGTGATTACCACGGATAACTCCGACTGGGCCACCAACTGTCCGGAGTACAAGGTCACCGCCGTGGAAGTCAGCCGCGTCTACCACCCTTCCGAGTGGCAAAAACGCTTCCAGAAATTCACCGACGAACAGCACCGCCTGCTCAAGGAACGCCGTCAAGGTGCTAAAGCGGAGGTGCGTCGATGAGTACTGAGAACCTGATCAAGATGGCCAACCAGATCGCTCAGTACTTCGCCAGCGAACCGGACCAGCAACAGGCTGTACTGGGTGTGCGTAACCATCTGCAAATGTTCTGGACGCCGGGCATGCGCAAGGAATTGCTGGCCTGGCAGAAGGAGCACCACGGGGCGGATTTGCATCCGTTGGCCCAAGAAGCGGTCAGTGGCGCGGGGTGGGAAGCTTAGATAAGGAGAACAGTGCGAAAACCTGTGGGAGCGAGCCTGCTCGCGAATGCGGACTGTCAGGCGATATTGCATTGACTGATACACCGCTTTCGCGAGCAAGCCCGCTCCCACAGGGGTGTTGTGTAATGTTTGCCCGCCTTACTTATCTCCCCCCGTCACCCGCACCGCCGTCTCGATCGCCCGCACGCTGATGGCCGCAAAGATCGCCGTCAGCAGCACGCCATTGAACCCAAGCAATATCGCCAATACCCGCGACAGCGGCAGTTTCGGTACCAGTTCGCCATAACCGATGGTCAAGCCGGTCACGAAGCCAAAATAGATGCCGTCAAACGCATCCCAGCCCTCCAGATAACCGATGATCAAGCCAACCGTCACGATGATGATCAGCATCGCGGAAAAGATCGGCCAGGCCAGTCGAAGGTAGAAGCCGACGGACTTGTAGAACTCTCGACGGATGTGCGACGTAGGGGCGTGCTTCATGTCATGGCTTCCTGAACGACCGGCGAATGGGCGCCCCATCAGCTTGGCACAAACTCTGGAATATGAAGGCGGACCAACGGCTCGGTGCGCGTGCAGAACAGCGATTAAGCTGCAATGGGTCCGGTTCTGGAGACGCCCATGTTCAAGCCCCCGATCACGCCACTGCTGCTCTTCGTGTTCATGGCCATCAGCGGGTCGTCGTGCCATGACACTCGGCAGGACGACCAGGCAAGCCCACCCGACACCGGAGGCAGTGGCAGGATTATCCCCGAACAACAACGCATGCCCTCGACGATGCCGCGCCCCAGGATGTAACGGCTACTCGATCTGTATCGGCCCCTTGGTCCCGGCAGCGCTGTCGGTCCAGTAATCCTCATTCAGCAGCCGCCGATCGCCCTGAATCGTGAAGGTGAGCTTGCCCTGGCGAAACTGCAGCGTGCCGTCGGTACGCTTGGCGTTGACTCGCTTGCCGTTGACCCAGACCTGCTCCTTGGCATCGATACGAATCGTGGCGACGGTCGCGCCGGCATCGCTTTTGGCGACCCACTGCCCGGCATAAGGCGTCTGCGTGTCTGCGCTATCGGCAGCAGGGTTGGTAAATCCGGCCTTGGCGTTGTCGGCCTTGCTCTTGTGGATATCGCAGCCCTGGGTCTCGCTGACCTGGGTGCAACCGGATTGCTCAAGTTGTTGGCGGTACTTGTCGCTGATGGCGTAGGCCGAGGGTTGCGCCGCGATGAAAATGGCCAGTGCCGGCAGGATGATTCGGTTCATGTTCCTCTCCTCTGGTCAGCGCCTTCCCGAGCGCCCGCAAGGTGCATGGATCACTCACTGTAGTCCGAATCCCGTACCCGGATGCACCGGCAATACCACCAACGCTTCCAACCCACCCTTCGACCGGTTGCGCAGCTTCAACTCCCCGCCATGCTCCAGCACAATCGCCCGCGCCGCCGACAACCCCAGGCCAACGCCCCCGGTGCTTTTGTTGCGCGAGCCTTCCAGGCGGAAGAACGGTGTGAACACTTGCTCAAGGCTGGACTCAGGAATCCCCGGCCCACGGTCCCGTATCTTGATCCGCACCTGCTCGGCATCGGCATGCAGTTCAACCGCCGGCTCAGAACCATACTTGATCGCGTTCTCCAGCAAGTTGGTCATCACCCGCTTGAGCCCTAGCGGCCGGCCGAAATACACCAGCCGCTGCGGCCCGCTGAAGGCAATCTCGACACCCTGATCCCGATAGTCATCCAGCAGGGTTTGCAGCAGTTCCGCCAGATCAAACTGGGTCGCCGGTTCCAGCCGGGCGTCGTCGCGAAAGAACTCCAGCGCCGCGTTGATCATCGCCTGCATTTCATCCACGTCACGAAACAGCCGTTGCTGTTGCTCGCTGTCTTCGATGAATTCACCGCGCAAGCGCATCCGCGTCAGGGGCGCGCGCAGGTCGTGGGAGATGGCGGCGAGCATTTGCGTGCGGTCGCGGATGAAGTGTTGCAGTTGGGCCTGCATGGCGTTGAAGGCGAGGATCGCCTGGCGGATTTCCTGGGGGCCGAGCGGTTCGATAGGCGGCGCTCGGAAGTCCATACCGAAGCGCCGGGCGCCTTCGGCGAAGCGTTGCAAGGGCGTGGCGAGGCGGCGGGTGGCGATCAGGGCGACCAGGCCGGTGGAGATCAGCACCAGCAGGATGACGATCAAGTAACGCGGCGCCTCATCGAGCCCCCAACTGCGCGAGGGCGCGGAGAACATCACCCATGAGCCGTCGGCCAGCTCGATCAAGAGCGCGTAATGGGCGTCGGACTTGTGTTCGGTCCAGTCCGCCGGTTCATAGGCTTCGATGCGCCGGTTCGGGGTTTTGAGCATGGGTTGCAGGATGGTCGAGCCGATGTCCGATTTCGCATCGTCCACCGTTGGCAGGTTGAGATCGTGCCGGTCAGGGTGCCAGGTGACGATGAAGCCGTTTTCGCCGGCGGCTTGCGCCAGTGAGTTGCGCAAAGTCGTCGGGGCGGCCTCGATGACGCGGGTGATGGCGGCGGCTTTTTCCAACAGGCCGATTTCAGTCAGTGGCGGGCGTGCCCAGACGCCGGCCAGCTGGATAAACAGGCCGTTGAGCGCCAGTGAAATGAGCATGGCCAGGATGATCGTCAGCGCGATCCAGCGCCCCACCGTGTCGCGGCGAACCCGCGCCAGCCAACTCATCGCCGGGTCACGCTGGGGGTGAACAGGTAGCCGCCATTGCGCACGGTACGGATCATCGCCGGGCGCTTGGTGTCGGATTCGAGTTTGCGCCGCAGGCGGCTGACCTGCACGTCGATGCTGCGATCGAAGGCGTCATGGCAATGCCCGCGCGCCAGGTCCAGCAATTGTTCGCGGGTGAGGATGCGCTGCGGGTGTTCGACGAAGACCAGCAGCAGGTCGAATTCGCCGGCCGACAGCGGAATCATCACGTTGTCCGGTGAGCGCAGTTCGCGGCGGGTGACATCCAGGTGCCAGTCGGCGAAGTCGATCAGCGGCCTTGGCCGTTCCTGCGCCAGCGGCCGGCGTTCGTCCACCCGGCGCAGCACGGCGCGCACCCTGGCCAGCAGCTCCCGGGCGTCGAAGGGTTTGGTCAGGTAATCGTCGGCACCCAATTCGAGGCCGACCACCCGGTCGCTGAGTTCGCCCATGGCCGTGAGCATGATCACCGGGATGGTATGGCGTATCCGCAGTTGCTGACAGAGGATCAGGCCGCTGTCGCCGGGCAGCATGACGTCGAGAATGATCAGGTCCGGCGGCTGGCGCTCGATGGCCGCCCACAGCGACGCGCCGTCGGTGGCGACCTCGACGCTGTAGCCGTGCTGCACGAAGAATTTTTTCAGGAGATCGAGGACTTCGAGGTCGTCATCGACGATTAAAAGGCTGTTCACCGAAGGTCACTTACGGGGCGAATGGAACCGTTATCTAAAACCATTCGTGACGGTCCGTCATATATTTCAATCCTGCAATAAAACGACAACGCTGCAATAAACCAGACATCTTTGCGCAAGGCTCGGGCCTCAGCATCACGGCGAATTCCTCCCGAGACTTGCGTCCATGTTGCCTTTGAAGTGTGCTCCCTGGCTGACCCGTCGTACCTCGATTGCCATGCTGGCCGCCGGATTGGCGGGTTGCAGCAGCCAGCCGCCGTCCGCCACCACCGTGACCTGCGCCGAAATCAGCTATTCGGTGGACGACCCGGCGGAACCGTTCAACCGAGGAGTCTTCGCATTCAATCGGGCGGTCGACGACTATGCCTTGGCACCGGTCGCTCGCGGCTATCGCTACACGCCGGATTTTTTCCAGACCGGTGTGCATAACTTCGTGGCGAACTTCGGCGAGCCCAAGGTCTTTATCAATGACCTGTTGCAGGGCAATCCGGGGCGTTCGGCCAACACCTTGGGGCGTTTCTTGTTCAACACCACCCTCGGTGTGGCTGGTTTGGTCGATGTCTCCGGCATGGCGGGCATTCCACGACACAACGCCGACTTCGGTCAGACCTTCGGCGTGTGGGGCATCGGCAACGGCCCGATCGTCGAGCTGCCGTTGCTCGGCACCTCCAACAGCCGCGACGCCGCCGGACGTGTGTTGAGTTTCATGGTCGATCCGTTCGGCGACAACAGCGACACCGTGGACACGCTGTCCACAATCAACACGGTCGGCGACGTTGTCGATGGCCGCGCGCAAGCCTTGCCGCTGACCGACAGCCTGCAAAAGCTCCCGGACTATTACAGCGCGTTGCGCAACGTAGTCGCCGAACGCCGCGCGGCTTTCGTGGCCGATGGCAAACAAGGCTCGGCGCAGATTTCCAATCCTCAATGCAAAGGAGCACCCGCCGATGGTTTCTGATGGCCTGATTTTGCAACAACGGGTCAGTCGGGACGACGCGGCCAACCTGCACTGCCGGGAAATCACCCTGCGCCTGTCAGCAGACTGTCGCCATCTGGTGCTCACCCGCTACACCGAGCACTACGGCCCGGCGGTGGTGAGGTGGATCGAGCGCAGTCATACGGTGTCGGTGAGTGAGCTGTTTCGCTGGTTGGTGGCCAACGGAGACACCGTCACGGAAAGTGGGGACCGTCACACACCGGGTTGATCTCGAAAAAGTGGAAACACAGTGCATCAGTAACGGCAACCAACTGCACAATTCCAAGTCATATCGGCAACGATTTACTTAAGCTAGCTGCGTTATCATCCCGCGCCTCTGCACTTTGAATCCTGAAACCCTGATGTCCAGTTCTTCGCCCTTGCCCGACACACATCAATCCCTGCCCCCAGTCCTGGCCGGCCCACTGCTGCGGCGTCTGGAACCCACACGCCTGGTGATGTGGCTGGTGGGCTCCCGGGCGCTGGAGTTGACGCTGCGTTTGCAGGGTGTGGGCGACATTCGCCTCGATGCCGGGCAAAGCACGGTCATTGCGGTGGGCACTCATGCATTTGTGCACCTGATCGATGTGGTGCTGGACACCGCCCTGCCCTGCGATGAGTTGATCGAGTACGACCTGCTGATCGACGGCGGAACCGGCATCGCCGACTGGGCGCCGCATCTGGTGTACGGCGATGCCCGTTCGCCAAACTTCGTCCTGCGCTCACGCATTGATCAATTGCTGCATGGTTCCTGCCGCAAGCCTCATCATCCCGCGACCGATGGTTTGCTCTGTGTCGATACGCTGTTGGCCCAGGAGCATGACGCCTGTGATCGCCCGGCGTTGCTGATGATGAGCGGCGATCAGGTCTATGCCGACGATGTTGCCGGGCCGACGCTGCGGGCGATTCATGCCTTGATCGAGCGCCTGGGCTTATACGGCGAGCATCTGGAAGGCGCCGTGGTCAGCGACAGCGCCAAACTCTACGAGCACCCTGCCAGTTACTATCACCGCGCGGATTTGTTACCGGCGCTGGAGAGCAACGAGACCCTGCGCGAGCGATTTTTCGGTGGCGCGCGCAAGCCGATTTTCACCAGCAGCAGCGCCGACAACCATCTGGTGACCTTCGCCGAAGTCATGGCCATGTACCTCTTGGTCTGGTCGCCGGTGCCCTGGACCCTGATTGCGCCACAACCACCAGTGCTGACGCCGCAAAGGCGCGAGCGTTATGCGTTGGAACAGACGCGCATCGAGGGCTTCAAGGCCGGGCTGGGCAACGTCGCCCGGGCACTGGCGCACTTGCCGACCCTGATGATATTCGACGATCACGATATTACCGATGACTGGAATCTTTCCGCGCAATGGGAGGAAACGGCCTACGGCCATCCGTTCTCCAAACGCATCATCGGTAACGCGCTGTTGGCTTACATGTTGTGCCAGGGTTGGGGCAACAACCCGGACGCCTTCAAGGGTGTGCTGGACAAGGCCCGCTCGTTGACCGCTACAGGGCACGACCAATACCTCGACAGCGACGTCCAGGACGCGTTGATCGATGAGCTGCTGAGGTTTCAGCGCTGGCATTACGTACTGCCGACCACCCCGGCCATGGTCGTACTCGATACCCGCACCCGGCGCTGGCGCAGCGAGATGAACCTCAAGCAACCGTCGGGCTTGCTGGACTGGGAAGCCCTGAGCGAATTGCAGCAGGAGTTGCTGGATCACCCGTCGGCGATCATCGTGTCACCGGCGCCGGTCTTTGGCGTGAAACTGATCGAAACCGTGCAACGGGTATTCAGCTGGTGCGGTTATCCGCTGCTGGTGGATGCGGAAAACTGGATGGCCCATCGCGGCGCGGCGCAGGTGATCCTGAATATTTTCCGACACTCGCGCACGCCGGGTAACTACGTGGTGCTGTCCGGCGATGTGCATTATTCCTTTGTCTACGAAGTGCTGATCCGACACCGCAAGGCCGGCCCGCGCATCTGGCAGATCACCAGCAGCGGCATCAAGAACGAATTCCCGCCGAGCCTGCTGGAATGGTTCGACCGCCTCAACCGCTGGCTCTACTCACCCCGCTCGCCACTCAACTGGCTGACCAAACGCCGACGCATGCGCATCGTGCCGCACATTCCTGAGCATGCTGAAGCAGGTGAACGGCTGTGGAACTCGGCGGGGATCGGGCAGGTGTTCTTTAATGAAAAAGGACAACCGCGGGATATCTTTCAGCACAACGCCAATGGGGCGCCGAAGACACGGATGGTGGCGCCGGAGCATGAGGACTGAAGGCCTGACCAATAATGTTGGTCATCCGCAATACCTGTGGGAGCGAGCCTGCTCGCGAATGCTGACTGTCAGTCCCTGCAGTGGTGTCTGGCATATCGCTTTCGCGAGCAAGCCCGCTCCCACATTTTTATCGGTGTCGCTCATGGACCTCACCCGAACCCTGATCATCGGCAATTCCGGTTCCGGCAAGAGTTGGCTGGCCCAACGGCTGTCCGAGCAACTGCAACTGCCCTGGACCGATCTCGATCACATCCACTGGCTATCCGACGAACACAGCATCGCCCGCCCCCGCGCCGAGGTGTTGGGCATGGCGCGGATAGCAGCCAGTGAAGAGCGCTGGGTGATCGAAGGCGTTTACGACTGGATCATCAGCGAGCTTCTGCCCCGGGCGACGGCGTTGATCTGGTTAAGTGTTGAAGATGAGGAGTGCGTCGCCAATATTCGCCAGCGCGAGGCGAAACGGGACGAGAACGACGAGTTGTTGATCGCCTTGCTGGACTGGGCCGGCAGCTATCGTGCGCGTGACGGGTCCGGTGGGTTTGCTGCGCATCAGCGGTTGTTCGACGGGTTTGGCGGTTTCAAACTTCAACTGATGTGCCGCAAGGACGCCACAGCATTCATCACACACCTGTAGGAGCGAGCTTGCTCGCGATGGACGCACGGGCTGTCTGATGCCCCGCGTAATCGTTAACGACCATCGCTGGCAAGCCAGCTCCCACAAAGGGTGCATTTCAAGCTGCTGAAATCGCCCGACTCACCCCTCTGACAATCATCTCCACCTCCCGCTCATCAATCGTCAGCGGCGGCAGCAACCTGATGGTCTGGCCCCGGGTCACGTTGATCAGCAGGCCGTGATCCCGGGCGGCGATCAGGGTCAGGTCGCGGATCGGCTGCTTGAGTTCGATGCCGATCATCAGGCCCTGGCCGCGGATCGCCAGGACGTTCGGGTGGTCGGCCAGTTCCATGCGCAATTTGCCGAGCAGCCGTTCGCCTTGTAGCCGGGCGTTCTCCCGCAATCCCTGTTCTTCGATGATGTCCAGCACGGTGCAAGCGACGCGACATGCCAGCGGATTGCCGCCGAACGTGCTGCCATGGCTGCCGGGGGTGAAGAGTTCGGCGGCTTTGCCACGGGCCAGGCAGGCGCCGATCGGGATGCCGTTGCCCAGGCCTTTGGCCAGGGTCATGACGTCGGGAACGATGCCTTCGTGCTGGCAGGCGAACCACTGGCCGGTTCGGCCGATGCCGGTCTGGATTTCATCGAGCATCAGCAACCAGCCGCGCCGGCTGCACAGTTCGCGCACGGCTTTGAGATAGCCGGGTGGCGCCAGTTGCACGCCGCTTTCGCCCTGGATCGGCTCCATCAGAATCGCCACGATGCGCGGACCGTGGGCTTGCTGGACCTTGTCCAGTGCCTTGAGGTCGCCGAACGGCACCTTGATGAAATCCCCCGGTAATTGGTTGAAACCCAGGCGTACGGCCGGGCCATCGCTGGCGGACAAAGTGCCCAAGGTCCGCCCGTGAAAGGCATTCTCCATGACCACCACCAGCGGTTGTTCGACGCCTTTGTGCCAGCCGTGCAGCCGCGCGATTTTCAGCGCCGTTTCGTTGGCTTCTGCACCGGAGTTGTTGAAAAACGCCCGGTCCATGCCGGCAAGTTTAGTGAGCCTGTGCGCCAGCCGCTGCTGCCAGTCGATGCTGTAGAGATTCGAGGTGTGCAGCAGCAACCCGGCCTGTTCGCTGATGGCCGCGACGATTTTCGGATGAGAGTGGCCAACGTTGGTCACCGCCACCCCGGCCACCGCATCCAGGTATTCACGACCCGCCCGGTCCCACAGGCGCGTGCCCAGGCCTTTATCGAAACTCAAGGCCAAGGGCTGGTAAGTACTCATCAGGCAGGCGGCGGTCATGACATCAGGCTCCATCAATTGTCGGTGTTTTTGCAGTATGGTTAGCCACCTGAACTGGATAAACTGCGTAAAACTTCGATCATTTAAAAGCTGAGCTTGATAATGGATTTGTTCCAGGCAATGACCGTTTACGTGAGGGTGGTGGAAGCCGGCAGCATGACCGCCGCCGCACAGCAGTGCGAAATGTCCACGACCATGGTCGGCAATCACCTCAAGGCGCTGGAGCAACGTCTGGGTGTGCGCCTGCTCAACCGTACGACGCGGCGCCAGCGCCTGACGGAATTCGGCAGTGCGTATTACCAGCGCTGCCTTGAAGTGCTCGGGTTGGTGGCGGACTCCGAACGCCTGGCGGAGCAAACTCTGGATGAACCGAGCGGCACTTTGCGCATCACCGCACCGCTGACCTTCGGCACCGAGCGCCTGGCACCGGCCTTGAGTGAGTTCAGCCTGCACAATCCACGGGTGAAGCTGGACGTGGTGCTGACCAATCGCCGCCCGGATCTGCTGGATCATGGTTTCGACGTGGCCTTCCGCCTGGGTGCACTCGAACCCTCCAACCTGATCGCCCGCCCGCTGATCGACTACACCCTGACCATGTGCGCTTCGAAGGACTATCTGGCGCGTCGCGGCACCCCGGAAAAACCTGAAGACCTGCAACACCACGATTGCCTGGCGTTCGCCTATCCGGCCGGCGATGACTGGCAATCGGTAGCACGACAATGGCGCCTCAATGGTCCGGATAGCGAAATCGTGGTGGCGGTCAGCGGTCCGATGGTGATCAACAGCTCGGCAGGCCTGCATCAGGCGGCGCGAACCGGGATGGGCATTGTGATGGTGCCCGATGCGTTGGTGGAGCGGGATCTCGAGGACGGCACACTGGTGCCCCTTTTGCAGCGCTATCAACTGCCGAGCCGACCGATGCACCTGGTCTACGCTCAGGATCGCTACCGTCTGCCGAAACTGCGTCGTTTCGTCGACTTCGCCATGGGGATGTGGGGCAAGCACTAGCCGGGTGAATGCGCCATGATCTAATCTCCGCGACGGGCAGGTCATTTTGATATCAGGCAGCAAGGAGAGCAGCGATGGGCGAGGCATCGAACATCGAACCAGTGAAGTTCAATGTGTCAGACATGAACGACAGCATGCTGCACGCCATCCTCGAATTGGTCAGCGACGGCATCTGGGACTGGGACGCCAACACTGGCTTCGTTTACCGCAACGCCCGCTGGTACGAAATGCTTGGCTATTCGCCTCATTCCCTGGACAACACTGTGTTGACCTGGGAGAACGTCATCCACCCCGAAGATTATCCCCGGGTCATGGCCCAGTTCGATGACCACCTGAGCGAGCGCAGCCCGGTTTATCAAGCCGAGTATCGCTGCCGGACACAGGATGGCGGCTACATCTGGATCGAAGACCGTGGCCACGTGCTGGCCCGCAATGCCGACGGTTCGGTGGCGCGCATGGTCGGCGCCCATCGAAGCATCGAAGACAAGCGGCGCCTGGTCGAAGAGCTGCAGCGGCGCAATCACTCCCTGGAAGCGATGATCGAAGAGCGCACCCGGGAACTGTCGCGGGTCAATCAGCAGCTGCAACTGCAGCTCGAAGAAAACCGAAAGCTGGCGCAAACCGACACGCTGACGGCCATCGCCAATCGCTATCGCCTGGAACAGTTGCTGCCCCAGGCCTGCGAGCGCGCCCAGCGTTTTCGCGAACCCCTGTCGCTGATCGCCATGGACATTGACGACTTCAAGAACATCAACGATCACTATGGCCATGCGCTGGGCGATGCGGCATTGGTGCAGGTGGTCGAAAACGTCAAACGCTTCGTGCGCGAAGGTGATCTGCTGGCCCGTTGGGGCGGCGACGAATTCATCATGGTCCTGGCCAACACCCCGCTGGCTGACGCCAGAACCTTGGCCGAAACCATCCGTCATGGTTTGTCGGACTTGATGCCCGTGGGGGACTTCCAGGTGACCATGAGTTTCGGCGTGGTCCAGCGCTTCGATGAAGAGCAGCAGACCGGCCTGATGGCCCGCGCCGACCAGGCCCTGTATCGGTCGAAGATCGCCGGCAAGAATGTGATCTCCGGATAACCCTCTCATCCATTGTTCCTAATGAAAGCGAGTCTTGAGTCTTGCCAATTCTTGTGGCGAGCGAGCTTGCTCGCGTTGGGCTGCGCAGCGGCCCCAAAAAATCAGGCAACCACCGCGATTTTTTGTGAGTGCTACGCACTCAAGCGGGAGCGAGCTCCCTCGCCACAGATACTTCGCTGACTCGAGCTCTGCTTAAGTAAACAGCCTCACTCCTGCATCCCTGTTTTCACCAACACCGGTTTCTCCTGATAGCGATCAGGGTACAGCTGCTTGAGCTGCGCCACCTTCGGCAGATCGTTGATCACGATGTAGGGATAGGTCGGGTGCTCGGTCAGAAAGTCCTGATGCTCTTCCTCTGCCGGGTAGAAACCGTTGTAGGTTTCCAGTTTGGTCACAATGGGTTTGTTGAACGAACGGGCAGCGTCGAGCTGGGCGATGTAGGCCTGTGCGACCCGTTGCTGCTCACTGCTTTTGGGAAAAATGGCCGAGCGATACTGGGTACCGGTGTCCGGTCCCTGACGGTTGAGTTCGGTCGGGTTATGCGCCACCGAAAAGTAGATTTGCAGCAAAGTGCCGTAGCTGACCTGACTCGGGTCGAACGTGACTTCCACGGACTCCGCATGACCGGTATCACCATTGCTGACACGCTCGTATCGAGCGGTGCCGGCTGCACCGCCGGCGTAACCGGATACGGCATTCTTAACGCCTTTGACATGCTGGAACACGCCTTGAACGCCCCAGAAGCAACCGCCGGCAAAGACTGCGGTTTCGCTATGGGCCTGAGTGACTTCATCGATGGTCGGCGGCGGGATAATGACCGCTTCCTCAGCACCGCCGAGAGAGAACGCCGAGCATTGGCCGATGACGCCGGCAGCGAGCAATCCCAACAGCGTACGACGCCAGGTGAGCAGGGTTTTCATGGGGCGGACTCCGGAATAATTGAAGGGGGGTATCAGCCGGGTGGCAATCAGGCCGCCCTGGGCTCGAATTTCATCGCAAGACCGTTCATGCAGTAACGCAACCCGGTCGGCTTCGGTCCGTCGTCGAAGACATGCCCCAGATGACCGCCACAGCGCCGGCAGTGCACTTCTTCGCGCACCATGCCGAAGGATCGGTCCTGACGGGTGGCCACGGCGTTGTCCAGCGGCGCCCAGAAACTCGGCCAGCCGGTATGGCTGTCGAATTTGGTCGCCGATGAAAACAACGGCAGGCCACAGCCTGCACAGACGAATGTGCCATCACGGTGCTCGTTGTTCAGCGGGCTGCTGTAGGCCCGCTCGGTGCCCTCTTCACGAAGGATTTCGTACTGCTCGTCGCTGAGGATGGCGCGCCATTCACTGTCGCTGTGAGTCACTTCGAACACCTCGGCCGCGTCGGCCTCGCTGATCAGCGCAGGGCTCGCGGCAAATTTTGGCAATACACCGATCGCCAGGGCTGCAACCCCCAGCCCGCCGCTCGCTAACAGAAATTGCCGTCGTGAAAACATGGTCGTCTCCAAACAATCCAGGGTCTGTTCATGGAACACAGCCTAGGCTTGGGTTGATCGCCAAATCCTCACGGGAAGTTAAACAATTCGTGATAACTCGGCGCCCGAAAAAAACGCACAATGCTGTGTAGGAGCGAGCTCGCTCGCGATGGATGCCGACGTTACGCGTTCAGCCAGCTAACACGCGTTATCGTTAACGACCATCGCGAGCAAGCTCGCTCCTACAGGTACAGGGTATCAATCGAAGGATGAGTGGATGGAACAGAACAAACGCGTCCTCGTGGTCGAGGACGACCTGCATATTGCCGACCTTATCTGCCTGCATCTGCGTGATGAGCAGTTCGAGGTGGTGCACTGCGCCGATGGCAATGAAGGCATGCGTCTGCTGCAGCAAGGAAGCTGGGATGCACTGATTCTCGATCTGATGCTACCGGGCGTCGATGGCCTGGAAATCTGCCGGCGCGCCCGCGCCATGGCCCGCTACACCCCGATCATCATCACCAGCGCCCGCTCCAGCGAAGTGCACCGGATCCTCGGCCTCGAACTCGGTGCCGACGACTACCTGGCCAAGCCGTTTTCCATGCTCGAACTGGTGGCCCGGGTCAAAGCGTTGTTGCGCCGGGTCGATGCCATGGCGCGCAACCTGAAGATGGACGCCGGCAGCCTGAACATCGATGGCCTGGCCATCGACCCGATCACCCGTGAAGTGTCACTCGACGGTCGGCGCCTGGACCTCACGCCACGGGAATTCGACCTGCTGTACTTCTTCGCGCGCCAGCCCGGCAAAGTGTTTTCGCGCATGGACCTGCTCAATGCCGTCTGGGGCTACAGCCACGAAGGCTATGAACACACCGTCAATACGCACATCAATCGCCTGCGCGCGAAAATCGAGGCCGATCCGGCACAACCGGTGCGCATCCTCACGGTCTGGGGCCGCGGCTACAAATTCGCCTCAAGCCAGGAGCCGCAACCATGAGGCTGACCCTCACACAACGCCTGTCGCTGGTGTTCGCCGTGCTGCTGCTGGTGTGCTGCGGCACTTCGGCATGGATGCAAGTGCGCTCCAACCAGATGCATGAACTGGAAGTGGTGCAAGGGTTGTCCCGGGATCTGGCGCAACACATCGCCCGCGATACGGTGCTGATGGACGCCCAGGGACTGATGCCCAATGCGGTGCGTGATCTGTTCAGCAAGCTGATGCTGGTCAACCCCAGTGTCGAGGTCTATCTGCTGGACACCGAGGGCAAGATCGTCGGCAGCGCCGCGCCCGAGGGTCGGATACGTCGGCAACAGATCGACCTGGCGCCGATCCAGCGCCTGCTCAGGGGCGACGCCCTGCCGATTCTCGGCGACGATCCGCGCAGCGGCGATGCGCGCAAGGTGTTCAGCGCCGCGCCGCTGAAGGTGGATGGCAAACCGGCCGGTTATCTGTATGTGGTGCTGTTGGGTGAAGACCATGACCGCATCGCCGAACGCGGTGCCACCAGCGCCGCACTCAACACCGCCCTGCTGTCCATCGGTCTGGTGGCGCTGCTGTGCCTGATTGCCGGTCTCACGGCGTTTGCCCTGATCACCCGGCCGTTGCGCCGCCTGACCGACACCGTCAGCCAGTTCGACATCGACGGCGTCCCGGTCGTGCCGCCGACAACTGTACCGGTGGAAAACGCCACCAGCCACGATGAAATCGCCATCCTCGACGCCACCTTCCGGCAGATGCAGGCGCGCCTCGGTGAACAGTGGCGCTCGCTGACCCGCCAGGATCAGGAACGCCGCGAGCTGGTGGCGAACATTTCCCATGACCTGCGCACGCCGCTGGCCTCGCTGCATGGCTATCTGGAAACCCTGTCGCTCAAGGACGCCACGCTGTCCCCCGCCGACCGTCGCCGTTACCTGGGCATCGCGCTGGATCAGAGCCGCAAGGTCGGCGGACTGGCGCAGTCGTTGCTGGAACTGGTGCGCCTGGAGCACGGTTTCGTGCAACCGGTGCTGGAGCGTTTTTCCCTGACCGATCTGGCCCAGGACATCTTCCAGAAGTTCGAACTCACCGCCGAGGCGCGACAGGTCGAGCTCAAGGCGACGTTCGCTCCCAATGTGTCGGCGGCCTGTGCCGACCTGGGGCTGATCGAGCGGGTGCTGACCAACCTGTTCGATAACGCCCTGCGTCATACCCCGCCAGGTGGAGAGGTGGAACTCGGCCTGCGGCCCCAAGGATCGTTCATCGAAGTGACCGTCAGCGACACCGGCCCGGGCATCGCTCCCGAACTGCGCGAAGGGTTGTTCCTGCGACCGTTCAACATTGGCGGCGCACGGCGTGATGGCGGGTTGGGGCTAAGAATTGTGCATCGCATCCTGCAATTGCATGGTCGTGAGATTCAGTTGGTCGATCTACCCGGACGCGGAGCGACCTTTCGTTTCTCACTGGCGGTGGATGAAGCGACTGCATCGGCATTGGCCATGCGTTCGATGAACCTCAACACTCCCGGGCAAGCCTGACAGACCGCCTTCGTCGGATCGCCGCCCGGAGCCGGCCCGCTCCCCCAGAGGTTATGTGTTGGACGCAAATATTTGTGGCATCCCGGATCAACTGTGGGAGCGAGCCTGCTCGCGAAGAGCCGGCAACTTCAACATCCATTTGCCCGCCTGCCTGTTCCTTCGTGACAACACCGCCCCGGTCCAATAGATTAGTCGGCCTGAAAAAGCCCCCGTGCTTTCTCGCCCCTATTCAAGTTAAAAGAAGTAGTGAAATTTCAATGTCCGATTCCAACACCGCTGAATCCGTAGTCACCTTGTCGTCCAAAGCGGAATACGAAAACTCCATCAATCTTTCACAACACGTGCCCCAGGCAAAAACCATCAGCGAGATGGTCCTGGATGCTTTCCAGTCCAGCCGCGAAAGCGACCAGATCCGCGAGCTGCGCGCCGCGATCCGCCAGGCACACGACAGCTTCGACGACGACAAAGCCTATGAATTGATGGGCCAGCTCAAGCAACTCAAGGATGCCGAAGCCGCTGACATTGCCGCTCTGGAAGACCTGAGCAGCAAGTTCCCGATCAGCCGCATTCTCTCCAGCTTCAAGGACGACCCGGCGTTTCAGGAAATCGTCTACGGTCTGGCGTTGAAGGTGCTGAACCAGACGCACCAGGCGATCAGCAATCCGAGCGGCGGCAAGAGCAAGGCTGCGCGGGCCAAGAAAGAAGCCGAAGTGTTCACCATCAGCAAGGACGGCATCAGCGTCACCCTGCCGCTGCGCACGCCGCGTTCACGTTTGAACGTTGACCGCGAAGCCCTGGAATTCCTAGGTTTCACTTTCGTCGGTGAAGGCGAAGAAGCCGAGCTGGAAAGCGAGACCTTCCTGGACAACACCGGCGCCGAACAAGCCGCCAACCGCAAGAACATCATCACCGCCCTGCAACAGCAGACCGCGTTCGATGGCTACAGCATCGCTGCGCAGTAACCTGTACCACCTGCATTTGTGGTGAGAGGATGCCTGCAAGGGGATTCATCTGTGGCGAGGGGATTTATCCCCGTTCGGCGGCGCAGCCGTCGTAAACCCGGAGTATGCGGTTTTCCTGAATGAACACAGGTGAGCAGTTTGGGGCGGCTTCGCCGCCCAACGGGGATAAATCCCCTCGCCACAGATAAATCCCCTCGCCACAGGTTTCTCTTGAGCACGCAACATTGAGCCCCGCCCCAAAGCGGGGCTTTTTATTGCCCGTGATTCGGGCAAATCCGCGATTACTCTTCCAGTATCGACGCCAGAAACACCCTTCCCTTAACCCTTCAGCACCACGGGTCCGCCTGCTCTGATGAAGGTCGTGGAGCGTCAACCTCACTTTCCAGCCAGAGACCTCAGTGGTGCGACTGCTGAGGTCATCATGAACACGACGCCTTTATACCGTCAGCTGGCCAACCATTACCTGGACGCCATCCGCAGCGGCACCCTGAAAACCGGTGAGCGCTTTCCTTCGATCCGGTTGATGATGGAGAAACACGCCGTCAGCCTGTCGACTGCCGTGCAAGTCTGTCGAGAACTGGAAGACTGTGGCGTGCTGGAAGCGCGGCCTCGCTCCGGCAATTACATTCGCCAGCCCGACACGCCGAGCAAACCCATCCCCATCGCCCTGCCCCCGCCGCTGGATACTGAGGCTTATGCGGGCATTCACGAACAAGTGTCATCGGTGCTCAAGGCCAGTCAGCAGGCGACAATCAAGGTCAACCTGGCCAGTGCCTACTGCGCGCCGCAGCTTTATCCGCTCAAGACGCTGCAGGACAACATGCTCAAGACGTTGCGCCAGGACCCGCATCTGCTCGACACGACGGGCTCGACCTGCGGCCATATCGCGTTGCGCAATACGTTGGCCCGCCGGGCACTGACCAGCAAAACCCACCTCCCCGCCGAGCGCATCGTGATCACCAACGGCGCGACCGAAGCGATTAACCTGGCGTTGCGCGCGGTGACCTGCCCGGGGGATACCGTGGCCGTGGAATCGCCGACCTTCTACGGTTTGCTGCAGATTCTCGAAAGCCTCAACCTGCAGGTGCGGGAAGTCCCGGCCACGACCCACAGCGGGATCAACCTGCTGACGCTCGAACAGTTGCTGCAAGGCCCCGAACGGATCAAGGCGCTGATCGTCATTCCCAACCTGCACAACCCGCTGGGCAGCATCATGCCCGACGCCAACAAGGCGCGGCTGGTACAACTGTGCGCCGAGCACCACACCGTGCTGATCGAAGACGACACCTACGGCGACCTGGTGGATACCGAGCAACCGTTGTCCACGCTCAAGCACTGGGACCGCAGCGACAACCTGATCTATTGCGCATCGCTGAACAAAACCCTGGCACCCGGCGTGCGTCTGGGCTGGATCAGCGCCGGGAAATGGCACGACCGCGTGGAAATGCTCAAACACACCCAGTCCCGTGGTTGCGAAGCCTTGTCGCAACTGGCGGTCAGTGCGTTCATGGGGACACCGTCCTACGAACGTTACCTGCGTCGCTTGAGGAGAACCCTGGCGCAACAGCGCCAGCACATGAACGCGGCAATCCTGCGCTACTTTCCCGAGGGCACGAGCGTGAACACCCCCCAGGGCGGGACGTTGCTATGGGTGGAGTTGCCTCGGGAATATTCGTCCATGACGTTGTTTCACGAGGCCCTGAACGTCGGCATCCTGATTTCCCCTGGGGATATCTTTTCCAATACCGGGCGCTTTGGTCACTTTGTGCGGATCGGGTGTGGGGCGCCGTATTCGCCGCGGGTTGATGAGGCGCTCGCAACGCTCGGCCAACTACTCAAAACCCAAGGCTGACACCGACCTAATGTGGAAGCGAGCCTGCTCGCGAAGGCGGTGTATCAGACACATGAAAGTTGAATGTGCTGTCGTCTTCGCGAGCAGGCTCGCTCCCACAGGGGGAAGTGGTCAGGTTGGGGATTGGTGAAGGCAGATGATATGCGGATCATCATTCCAATGCGGAAAACGCTCGGCGATCAGGGGGTCGTGGCCGGGGATGACGTGGTCTGCGCTGTCGGCCAGGCGGTCGATTTCGCTGAAGGCCTCCAGGGTTTGCGCCAGGTCATCAAGAATCGGAAACGGACTGCGCTCACGGATGTTGACCCACAGGTGCGCGGCATCCGACGCCAGCACGATCCAGCCGCGCGCGGTATTGACCCGCACCACCTGGCTTCCGGGTGTATGACCACCCACCGCATGCACAGTGATGCCGGGCAGCACTTCGGCCGTGCCATTGTGCAAACGCATGCGCCCTTCGAACAACGGCGGCAGCGCCGACATCACGTCCTCGACTTCGTAGGTTTTGTTCACTGTGCGATGGGCCATTTTCGGACCGGTGCAAAAGCGCAGCTCCGCTTCTTGCAGGTGCACCGTGGCTTTCGGAAACAGCCCCAGGTTGCCGGCATGATCCCAGTGCAAATGGGTGAGGATCAGCTCCTCGACCTGCGCCGGATCGATGTCCAGTTGCCGTAGGGATTCTTCTGGCAGGCGATACATCTGACGGTTGCGCCGATCCGCCGTGGCCGGCTGAAAACAGGTGTCGACCACGATCACCTGCTGTTCGTTACGGATCACCCAGAAGTAGTAGTCCAGCGGCATCGGCGCATTGGGATCACCGCAGCAGGCGTCGTAGAGAAAATTCTCCCGGGCGGTGCGCTGGGCGTTGGCGCCGACACGGATGGCGAACACTTCGTACACAGGAATGGACATGGAACCTCCTGGTTCAGGCCGCCGCGGTGGCTTTCAAGGTCGGACGAAAATCGAAGTCGATCTGATCGCTGATACCCAGCTCCTGCGCCAATTTATGCAGGCCGCTGTAGTCGCGCATGATCGTCGCGTTCTTGTTGCTCTCGCGGGTGTCGGCAATGATCAGTGCGGCGTCCACAACCCCGAGCTGCATCAGAATCGCCTCCCACATCGAGTAGTCCTGAGCGACAAAGGCACTCAGTGCCACCGACAAGGTGCGTGCGAAAAATTCCCGCTGCGCCGGCTGCATGTTGGCGTACATCACCTTGGCCACTTCAGCCAACACTTTGCTGTGGGCATATTCGTCACGGTTATGCAGCTCGGCGACGCGACGGTTTTGCGGCTGGATACTCTGGTCGTCCGCCAGCAGATCCAGATAAGCGTTGACGCTGATCTCGGCCACCACCGCGAAGGTGATCGCCGCCAGGTCTTTCTGCCATTGCTCGGCCAGCGTTTCCCGCAAGGCCAGCAGTCGCAGATAGGTGACTGACGGCGGCAAGTCCAGATTCTGATCGAGCGCACGCTCCAGTTTGGTCCGTTCGATGGCCCGCAGGTGCATGAGCGTGTGGTAATGCTCGTCGATCAAGGTTTGCTGCATGGCCTCGCGGAAATGCCAGTCATCCTTGCCCAGGTATTGATTGGCGATGACGCTGAGCGCCGGATTCACCACGTGTTCTTCGGCGGTCACGGTGCGCAGGTTGTAGCCGATCCAGCCCCAGGTCACCACGCTGCTCTTGAGTTCATCGCTCAAGACCTGGAATTTGGGGTGGTGAAAGAACGGCACCATGCGCTCCGGGTAGTCCGGGCGCGCCGGGTCGAACACCTCGTCGGCCGACATCTTGTCCGGCGAGCAGACCGTGGCACGCCGGGTCCAGGCCTGATTGAGCCGCACGACCAGTTGATGATCGACCTTGGCGATCTCGATTGCTGTTTGCATGACGCGATACCTGTAGGACGCGTACCCGCTGAGGGGTACGCCGAAGGAATGGAAACGTAAGAATCAGGCCAGCCAGTAGCGGGTCAGGTGGCGCGCCGGGTCAGTGTATCGACTCCGGGCGTGGATCATCCGCCAGTTGTCCCAGATCAGCATGCAGTCGTCGGGAATCAGCACCGGGGTGTTGTGCTCGACGAAGTACGCTTCGCCGAGTACGGCAAACCTGGCCAGCGGCGAGTCGTTGTTGTTGACCTGTGATTGCTGCAAGGCTTGCTTCGACGGGTTCACATCGCCGTAGTGAAACTGGTTGTAGCTGAAGCGGAAAATGTCGCCCTCCTCGGTGGGCGTCAGGATGTACTCCTTGACCCGGGTTTGCGCGGGCTCGCCGGGTTTGGCGGTGGCAACGAACTCCACGGGGGTGTCATCCAGCCATTCGCGCAGTTGCGGGTCGCTGCGCTCCAGTGACTGCAAGAACGCGTAACCGTCCACCAGCCCCGTGTGGCCGCCACCGCAAGTCGCCTGATGATGGCAATGCAGCGCCAGGTAACGCGGCGGCGGGCCATACACCGGCGCCTCGGTGTGCGGGCCAATGCCGTTCATGCTCTGGGAGTACGGCAGGTCTTCATAGCCCGGCTTGCGGGTGATGGCGAAGGCAGTCTGCCCGTTGAATTGCGGAATGACCGGGCCGAACTCGTGCAGGGTGCCTAAAACGTCGTGGGAAAACTCCCCCGGCGTCAGCACCGTCCAGCCACGGCTCGACAATTCCTCATGGCGATGGCCCAGGGAAACATAAGGTTTGGACGCAACAATCCCTTGATCTGACATGGTGAGGTTCCTGGCGGTTTATCAGGCGTTGACGGTTGAGGTGTAGGCGGCAATCAATTCGCGGCACGCGGTGCCCGGTCGGTAAGGCTGTTCATCGATGCTTTGCACAGGAGTGATTTCGGCGGCGGTGCCCGTCAGAAAACACTCGTCGAACTCGCCCAGCTGCGTAGGCAAAATCGTGGTTTCGATCACCTGGTAATCCAGGGTCCTGGCCAGCTCGATGACGGTCTGCCGGGTAATTCCGTTGAGGAAACAATCCGGCGTCGGCGTGTACAAAGTCCGACCTTTAACGAAGAACACGTTGGCGCTGGTGGCCTCGGCGACGTGACCGCGCCAGTCGAGCATCAAGGCATCGTGGTAGCCGTTGTTTTCCGCATCGTGCTTGCTCAGTGTGGCGATCTGATAATGCCCCGACGCCTTGGCTTCGAAGGGGCTGCTGCTCGGTGGCGGGCGCCGCCACGTAGCGGTTTTCAAGCGAATGCCGGCCATGCGCGCCGCCGGGTCGAAATAGCTCGGCCATTGCCAGCAGGCGATTGCCACATGCACGCGGTTGAAACGTGCCGAGGTGGAAATCATCTCGCTGCCGCGCCACGCCACCGGCCGCAAATAGCCCTCGACCACCTGGTTGCGCTGCAGCACTTCATGGCTCGCTGCTTCCAGTTCGGCGGGCTCGAACGGGATGGCAAAATCCATCAGCTGCGCCGAGCGATACAACCGCTCAGTGTGTTCGCGCAGCTTGAAGACCTTGCCGTTGTACACGCGCTCCCCTTCATACACTGTGCTCGCATAATGCAAGCCATGGGTCAGCACATGCAGGCGCGCCTGGGACCACTCGACGAACTCGCCGTCGAGCCAGATCCATCCTTCGCGTTGATCAAACGGGATACCGCTCATGTCCTTGTCTCCCCAATTCCAAGAATCGTCCTACGCCGTTTGCAGCAGCACCGGTATCAATTCCGGCGCAGGTGCCAGCAAAAGCTCAGGCTCGGTTTGAAAGAAAAACCCTCGCTCGCCAAAGGCCGGTCGCAACTGGTCGAACCAGGTCGCCTGCGGGTCGAAGCGCGCATAAAAGGTGCGCAATACCCATTGCGGGTCCCGGGCCTGGAGGAACTGCAACACAAAGACTTTTTCCCCGGCGACGGTCTCGATGCCGTTGATCAACACCTTGCCGTAGAAGGTGCTCATCGATGGCCCGCGCACCGTGCGCGCCAGCCCGGAGACCGTGCGGTACGCCGCCTGGAAAATCTCGAACGCCCGCGCCAGCGGCATTGCGAAGTAATGGCTGGGGCCGGTGTCCCGCTCGACGAACATGTAGTACGGCACCGCCCCGAGCCTCACGCCTTCGGTCCACAGCTCGGCCCAATCGGCGGGGTTTTCATTGATGTGGCGGATCACCGGTGCCTGCATGCGCAGGGTGGCACCGGTGGAGCGAATGCGTTCGACGGCTTGTCGGGCGATGTCCTGGCGGATCTCCACCGGGTGGTTGTAGTGCCCCATGATCGACAGGTTTTTCCCCGCCGCGACGATCCGCCGAAACAGTTCGAGCAGCTCCGGCGCGTCCTTGTCGCGGACAAATCGCTGTGGCCAATACGCCACGGACTTGGTGCCGATGCGGATATTTTTCAGGTGCGCCAGTTCCAGCAGCGGCTCGATGTATCCGGCCAGCGAACGACTGTTCATGATCAGCGGATCGCCCCCGGTGATCAGCACATCGGTGACTTCCGTGTGCACCCGCAAGTAACTCACCAGTTCCTGGGATTCCCGTGCGTTGAACTTGAGTTCTTCCTCACCGATGAACTGCGCCCAGCGGAAACAGAAGGTGCAATACGCATGACAGGTCTGACCGGCACCGGGGAAAAACAGCACGGTCTCGCGGTACTTGTGCTGAATGCCTGGCAGGACTTTTCCGTCGAGAATGGCGTTGTTATGGGTCAACTGCCCGGCCGGGTGAGGGTTCATCCGTAGCCAGATCGCTTCGATCCGGCGCTTGATGGCCGCCGCATCGTCCTGTTCGATCAGTTGCTTGAGCGATGCGTACTCGTCCGGCAGCAACATGTCCTTGTGGGGAAAGGTCATGCGGAAAACCGGATCGTCCGGAATGTTGTTCCAGTCGACCAACGTACCGAGTACGTATTCGTTGGTGCGAAACGGCATGACCCGCGCGACGACGGTCATTGCTTCCTGCAAGGCCGGCGTCAGCTTGTGCCAGTACGGCGTGTCGCGGATGGTACGTGAGTTATAGGGTTTGTATCTTTCCAGCTCCGACATTCCCTGCATGGCAGCGCTCCTGGTGTTGGCTGGCGGCGGTTACTGAACGGCTGGCGCTACGCGCTCTATGTCCATCCAGGCCCGAACACTGTCGCGGTCCCATTGACGGCGCACGTAGGTCGCGAGCCGCGCAGGTACCGGATCACCGTTGGCGACCAGTCGGTTGAGCATGATTGCCAGGTCGGTGTCGGCAATGCTCCAGTCACCGAACAGGTGCTCGGCGCCCTCTTGCAGCAAGCGATCGGCCACAAAGAACAAGCGGTCGACCGCAGCACGGGCTTCGTCGGAAAGCGGGTTGTGTTTCTTGCCGAAGTACACCAGGTCAAATGGGCGTTCTTTGCGCACCACCAGCAGATCGCTGCGCAACCAGGCCTGAAGCTGACGGGCACGGGCGCGTTGCTTGATGTCTTGAGGGAACAGTTTTTTATGTCCAGGTGACAGCTCATCCAGGTATTCGGCGATGGCGGAAGATTCCGACAGCGCAAAACCCTCATGAACTAATGTTGGAATTTTGTTGGTCAGGGAAAGATCACGATAAGTCGCTTTATAATTCTCCTTCGCCTTCAAATCTACCGTAACCAATTCGAATGAAAGTTGTTTTTCTTTCAACGCCACAAACGCGGACATTGCAAACGCACTGACAAAATCCGCACCCACACACAATTGCAGTTTCGTACTTTCCATAGAACGCTCCCTTGCACTAATCACACTAATCCGTTGCATTGGAATCGATCGTAGTTAGGTGTTTAAACGCTGAACAGATACAGAAATTATCTGTTTCTACGGATACAGAAAGTTGATGAGGCAGAAAAACCTGCCCCTCCCTGTAGGAGCGAGCTCGCTCGCGATGGACCAGAGAACGCCGCGGGGTATCAGGCTCCCAGCGTTATCGTTAACGACCATCGCGAGCAGAGCTCGCTCCTACAGGGGTGGGGGAATTTGGGGAGGGTCAGACCGTGGCGGTCGCCAGGTTGGAGAGCATCGCCATTTGCGGCATGTTGCTCATGTTAAGCATGACCAGCGGTTCGGTGGCGCTGGTGTTGACGAAGCCGTGCTCGGTCCAGGCCGGCACCAGCAGCACGTCACCAGGGCCGACGCTCACTGCATTGGCATCGCCCAGGGTCAACGTGCCACTGCCAGACTGAATGATGAACAGGTGCCACCAGGAATGGGTATGGCCAGTGAGCGTCGAGCCGGGTATCAACCATTGCATGGACACCGCCATGCCTGGCATCAACCTGCAACCTTCGAGGCTGTTGTCGTGGGCCAGCGCAACAATATCGACCTCGCTGGCTGCAAGACTCTGACGCATGTCCACAAGTTCGTCTTGTTTCCACACCCGCGCACTGCCAGGCGGGCGCTTTAAGCTCTGGCGAAAATCCTTATAGGGAAAAAACCCACCTTGAATATTATTCATCCACGAATTCCATATGGCTGGTGACTTAAGTCACCAGACACTAGGCGAACAATTAACCACTGTAAAGCCAGGCCACTCAGACTTATATAGCCGAAGGCCGCAACGCTGCGATCATATCAACTTCAACAGCGGAATTTTTCGGCAACTGATAAACACCAATGGTGGTTCGAGTATGTTTCCCGGCGTCGCCCAACACATGACTGAAGACATCCGAGGCCCCGTTGGCTACTTCACTGAGGTCGACAAAGTCCGCCGTGGATTTCACATACACCGTGACCCGAATCAACGACTTGATCTTATCCAGCGAACCGATGGCATCGACCATCAGTGCCAGACCGCGCATCGCACTGATGCTGGCCGCCGCCTGCGCATCCGCCATGTTGAGGTCCAGCCCGACCCGGCCGGGATAGTGGATTTTGCCGTTCATGCGCGGCACCAGACCGCTGATATACAGTTCATCGTGATGGCGAATCAGCGGTGCGTAATGGCCGCCGGCGGTGTTCTCGCCGTAGATGTCATAACCGAATTCCTTGGCCAGGGCGATGAAGCGTTCATCACAGGTCATGTGTTCAATCATTGTCCGAATCCTCTAGATCAATACTGCAAAAAACATCGATCGCTACTTAGCCCACGGCCCTGGCGGACGGCGCCAGGCTCGTGATCCCGACTCTTGATTCAATGGCTTCGGCCAGGCGCAACAGGTCGTTGCTGAGCTGACCGTAGTGCTCGTTGAACAACACGATGTGGCCGATGAACGAGAAGTTGTCTTTCACCAGTGCACTGACTGAATCACCAACACGCTTGGCGAAGGTGGCTTCCACCAGGTCGATGTGCAGCGCATTGGCCACGGCTTCGATGTCAGGCGTCGAGCGCAATATCCCGCCCGCCGGCGCTCTGAGCAGGCGAATGCCGCAATAGCCGCGCGCTACCGGTTCGTGATGTTCGATCTGGCCTTCCACGGCCCAGCGCACCCAGCGCTCCCACGGGTTGAAATCGACAAAAGCACGCTTGGCCAGGTCCCAGATGTGCATGCCGCCGGGACGCATATTGGTTTCCACGGCCGACGTCAGTTGGTCGGCCCTGTGGAACACTTCGTTGTGCCACGCGCCATTGTTCTCGGACACCAGACCGGCCATGTGCCGGCCGGCAGCCATCAGGCGGGTATGCACGTCTGCCGGCAGCGGTGCAGGTACCACTTGCTGGATCTCGGCACGATAGGCGCCTTCGGTGGTGGTCTTTTCGGTGACCCAGGTACTCCCGGCCACACAGTCCCAGCTGTACTCCCGTGCTTCCTGAATCAGTTCTTCAAGGACGATGCCACCCTCGCGATACGGTTTGAGCGCCTGCCAGGCCTCATCGCATTCCGACGGATGCTGGATCACGCGACAGCCGCGGCTCGCGCCTTCGCAGGCCGGCTTGATGAAAGCCCTGCCGCCCAGTTCAACCACACGCTGGCGCAGTTGCGGCAGGCTCTCGACCCGCTCGGAAAACACCGGGCGATAATCCTCTGGCGACGTTGCAGCCGTTGCTTCGAGATGGCGGAAAATCTGCTTGTCCAACCCTGCCCGCGCCTCGGCCCGGGTGATTCCGGGCAAGCCAAAATGGCTGGCCAGGGCCGCACCGAGCAGCACGCCGCGATCAGAAAACGGCAGCACGCCGATCAATTTCCAACTGTCGGCGTTCAGGCAACCGACCACCAGCTCAAGTGAGGCTGCCACGTCCTTCTCGGCCAGCGATGTGCTGCAGACGTGATCGGCCACCTGTTCGTCCTGGGGCTGGATCTGTTCGACCAGCAGAATCAGTCGCGCGTTGTAGAGTGACTTGCACAGGTCGCGCAATTTCTGGATGTCGTGCACCCGATTGCCGTTGTATCCGACCACTACTACGCATGATGTCGTATTCATAAAACCCCCGACCTGCAAAGAAAACCGACGCTGCGCTGTCTCAGTCGTGCAACGACGCATTGGATTTACGGTTGAGCCAGTACCAGGCCAGGATCCCGCCGGCACCGATGGCGGCCAGCACCAGGGCGTTGTACGGCGCCGGCACGACCCGCATGATCAGCACCGTCAGGCCGGCACCGACGCCCAGGGCCACTTCCTTGACGAACATGTTGTTCTGCTTGACCGAGAAGTAATCGAGGTAGCTGAACGCGCATTCGGCGATGGACAGCAACGCCACCCAGATCAACGCGCCGACCAGGGTTTCGACACGGAACGCCGCCGGTGACGACAACACCGCAAAGCCGCCGACGATGATCCCGATCACCGCCACCACCTTGAAGCGCCCGGTGCGCTCGATCAGCTTCATCACCGGCACCTGGGCGAACACCACCACGGCGCTGTTGAGGATCAGCATCAGGCCGTACCACGCCGGCAGTTCACCGGTCTTGAGCAGGATCGCTTGCGGCAGGATCGAGAACACCCCGAACAACTTGATGCCCATGATGATCCCGGCGATCGCCCACGGCAGTTTGTTGCGCCAGCCGCTACAATCGTGGGTGACCGGGCTCGCCACCACCGGCTGGGTGGTAAAGGTCGCGCCTGCGGCGATCGGCAGGCACAGCAGGACGAATGCCGCCGCGCCGAGGAAAAACATGGTCGGGGTCAGCAGTGGCGAGAGCAGGATCAAACCGGCCAACAGGCTGCCCATGTTCATGGCGACACGGTTATACGCCGCACCTTCCTTGGTCTGCGCCGCTTCGCTCTTGATCAGGTAGCCGGCAATCGCAATGCCGTAGGCAAACAACGCCGCGGCGAACATCACCACGCCCTGGTTGCTGGTGACCGCCAGCAGCACCAGGCCGGCGGCCGCGCACGTCAAGGTGACGCTCAAGGAGCGACGGCCCAGTACCAGCAACGTCAGCGGCAGCAGCAAGAGCAAGGCTCGATAACCGAGGGCCAGGATGCTGTTGGTCGCGGTGTCGAGCCAGACGTTGGCCTTGCCCAGTACCGCGAACAGCGACACCGCGGTGATGATCCGGATCATGAACAGGCGAATGTTGATCACCGGTTTGGCCACGGCGGCCGTTGTTTGAACACTCATGCAACACCTCTGGAACCAGCGATTGTTCAGGCGCCCGGCGCGAACAATCAGGAAAGTCTGTAAGGTGATGGTAGAGAGGGACGCTTGTTTTCATCAGAGCAAGTTCGTATAGAATCAAACGAACTTTACTGCCGGAGAGACCAGTAAAATGCAGGTTCAGCGCGCAGTGATCGCCGCCATCGAGTTCCAGCCGGGAGTGCCGCTGGTTCAGCAGATTGTCGATCAGTTGTCGGTGGCGATCAGCCAGGGCGGCCTGCCCCACGGTTCGCGGTTGCCTCCGATTCGCGAACTCTCCGAGTTGATGAACGTAGGCAAGTCCACGGTGGTGGATGCGCTGGACCGCTTGCGGGCCAAAGGTCTGGTGGTTTCACGCCAGGGCTCGGGGCACTACGTGCACCGCTCCAGCACCACGCTCAAGGCCGATGCCGGTCCGGACCTGCAACCGCAAGACACCCTCAGCGTGGTCCGCCGTGCGGTACTGCAGGACACTGGCGCACTGCGCCCTGGCGCCGGTTTCCTGCCCTCCTCGTGGCTGCCGGCCGAAGAACTGCTCAAAGCCGTGCGTGGCACTCTGCGCGCCACCTCTCTGCAAATGGGCGAATACGGCGTCGCCGCCGGTTACTTGCCGTTGCGTGAGGCCTTGCAGGTCAAGCTGTCGGCCCTGGGCATCGAAGTGCCCGTGGAGCAGATTGTCACCACCGCCAACACCGTACAGGCCATCGACCTGTTGATGCGCCTGCTGGTCAAACTTGGCGACACGGTGCTGCTCGACGATCCATGCTACTTCACCATGCACACCAATCTGGCGCTGCATGGTGCCAAGGTCATCACCATTGCCCGTGGTGCTGACGGCATGGACATGGAGGCCTTCGAGCAATTGGTGAGTACCCGTCGTCCCGTGCTCTACATGACCAACAACACCCTGCACAACCCGACCGGCCATTCCTTCTCGCAGGCACAGGTTTATCGTTTGCTGGAAATGAGCCACCGCTATGGTTTCCACATCGTCGAAGACGATTTGTATGGCGACTTGCAGCAACGGCAGACGCCGCGTCTGGCAGCGGGCGGGCTGGACAATGTCAGCTACATTTCCGGCTTCTCCAAGACCCTGACGGCTAACAGTCGCGTCAGCTTTGCAGTGCTTTCACCACCCCTGGCGGCACGGATTATCACCCTGAAAATGGCCTGCGGCGGCATGACGTCAGAGCTGGCGGAACAGATCATCTGCTCGATGCTCAGCGACGGCAGCTACGCCAAACACACACGGCGCACGGTGGACAGGCTCTATGAGTCGAGCAGCCGGGTGAGTGGTTGGTTGATGGAAGCCGGTTGCTCGGTGTCATCGCTGCCCCACGAAGGGCTGTTTATCTGGGCGCAATTACCCGAAGGCTTTGATGCCGAAACACTGGCCAGGAAAGGCCTGGACATCGACCTGGTACTGGCCCCCGGCACCCTGCTCAGCAAAGCGCCGGACGCCAGCCGATTCCTGCGCTTCAACGTCGCCCACAGCGACAACACCCAGGTGCGCGACCGGTTCTTGCGATTGCTTGAATCCAAGTAAGTAACTGACCACCACATAACCCTGTGGGAGCGAGCCTGCTCGCGAAGAGGCCGCCACATCCAGCATCAATGTCGCCAGACACACCGCCTTCGCGAGCAGGCTCGCTCCCACAGGGGTTCAGCGCCATGCTGGAAATTGCCGGCAACGTTGAATCATTGTGGGAGCGAGCCTGCTCGCGAAGGGGCCACCACATCCAGCATCCATGTCGCCAGACACACCGCCTTCGCGAGCAGGCTCGCTCCCACAGGGGATCAGCGCCATGCTGGAAATTGCCGGCAACGTTGAATCAGTGTGGGAGCGAGCCTGCTCGCGAAGAGGCCACCACACCCAGCATCCATGTCGCCAGACACACCGCCTTCGCGAGCCGGCTCGCTCCCACAGGGGATCAGCGTCATGCTGGAAATTACCGGCAACGTTGAATCAGTGTGGGAGCGAGCCTGCTCGCGAAGAGGCCACCACACCCAGCATCAATGTCGCCTGAGACACCGCCTTCGCGAGCAGGCTCGCTCCCACAGGGGTTCAGCATCATGCTGGAAATTACCGGCAACGTTGAATCGTTGTGGGAGCGGGCTTGCCCGCGAAGAGGCCACCACACCCAGCATCCATGTCGCCTGAGACACTGCCTTCGCGAGCAGGCTCGCTCCCACAGGGGTTCAGCGTCATGCTGGAAATTGCCGGCAACGTTGAATCATTGTGGGAGCGAGCCTGCTCGCGAAGAGGCCGCCACATCCAGCATCAATGTCGCCTGAGACACCGCCTTCGCGAGCAGGCTCGCTCCCACAGGAGGTCAGCACCAAACTGAAAACCGGGACGACACCGAACCCGTGTGGGAGCGAGCCTGCTCGCGAAGACGGCAACTCGATCCACCAGAAATCCCCCAACAAAAAACCCCGCTCCTTCTCTCAAAGGGCGGGGTTTTTCTTTATCGCGTCCGACGCTTAAGGCGCGTACGTCACCAGCAACTCGGTCGGCACTTTGAAGTCCAGGGACATCGCCACGCTCAACGCGGTAATGGTGAAGATCGAGAACACGAACAGCTTGCGTGCCCAGACGGTGTCATCCACGGCCTTGTAGCCGGTCCAGGCCATGTACAGCCAGTACATGCCCATGGCCGCGGCGACGGCGAGGTAGCTCATGCCGGCGTAGCCGCTGAAGGTCAGCATCAAGGTCGCCACGAGGAAGGCCAGGATGTAGATCAGGATGTGCTTCTTGGCCACTTGAATCCCGCGCTTCACTGGCAGCACCGGAATCGATGCGGCCAGGTAATCGTTGAAGCGGAAGATCGCGATGGCGTAGGAATGCGGCATCTGCCACAGGCTGAACATCACCAGCAGGGTCAGCGCGGCCATGTCGAAGGTGTTGCTCACCGCGACGTAGCCGATCACCGGCGGCATGGCGCCCGACAGGCTGCCCACGAGCGTGCCGTGAACCGACTTGCGCTTGAGGTACAGGCTGTAGAAGCCGACGTAGATGACAAAACCGATCACCGCGAACAGCGCGGCCAACGGGTTGGCCACCGTGTACAGCAACGCCACGCCAGCGATACCCAGGACGGTCGCATAGGCCAGGGCCAGTTTCAGGGAGATGAGGCCCTGGACCAGCACCCGGTTCTTGGTGCGTTCCATCTTCAGGTCGATGTCGCGGTCGATGCAGTTGTTGAACACGCAACCGGAGGCGACCACCAGGGACGTGCCGATCATGGCGGCCAGGAAGATGGCCAGATCGACATGCCCTTTGGAGGCCAGGAAAAATCCGCCTGCCACAGAAAGCACGTTACCGAAAATGATCCCCGGTTTGGTGATTTGGATAAAGTGCTTAAAGGACATCCGGACTTACCTCACTTCGCCATCATGAACGTGTGGATGCTGAACATGATCCAGATCGACAGGCCAACCAGCAGCAGGATCACGATGGCCGTAAAGACGAACGCAATCACGTTGTTACGCTGAGCCACGGAACGGTCCAGGTGCAGGAAGTAATACAGGTGAACAATCACCTGGATCACTGCGAACAGCAGGATAATTGCCAGCGTCGTGGCCTTCGGCAGGCTCGGGTACATCACCAGGCCGAACGGGATGACGGTCAGGATCACCGACAGGATGAAGCCGATGGCGTACGACTTTACGCTGCCGTGGCCAGCATCATGGCTGTCATGGGAGTGTGCATTAGCCATTACAGAGTCCCCATCAGGTAAACAACGGTGAAGACGCAGATCCAGACCACGTCCAGGAAGTGCCAGAACAGGCTCAGGCAGCTCAGGCGGGTCTTGTTGGTCGACGTCAGGCCATGTTTGTTGACCTGGTACATCATGATGCCCATCCAGATCAGACCTGCGGATACGTGCAGACCGTGGGTACCGACCAGGGTGAAGAACGCCGACAGGAAGCCGGAACGGCTAGGACCGAAGCCCTCGGAGATCAGCAAGTGGAACTCGTTGATCTCCATGGCGATGAAGCCGGCGCCGAGCAGGAAGGTCATGAACAGCCAACCCAGAACCTGCTGCTTCTTGCCTTTGTACAACGCCAGCATGGCGAAGCCGTAGGTGATCGAACTGAACAGCAGCAGAGCGGTTTCGCCCAGTACGTATGGCAGTTCGAAGATGTCGTGGCCCGACGGGCCACCCGCTACGTTGTTAACCAGTACCGCGTACACCGCGAAGATCGACGCAAACAGAATGCAGTCGGTCATCAGGTAGAGCCAGAAACCGTATACGGTCATCTCGCCCGAGTCGTGGTGGTGGTCATCGTGCCCGTGGTCATGACCATGGGCGTGTCCAGCATTGGTCACTAAGTTCGACATGGTTTAAGCCTGTTCCAACGAGGTTTCAACACGGGTGGCGGTGGCTGGGACTTTCCCGGCCGCTACCAGACGCTTGTGCTGCTCGGCTTCGATGCGCTCGATCACGTCGACCGGCACCATATAGCCTTGATCATCACGGGCCGCGTGGATCACGAAATAGATCACGGTGCCGGCCAGGCTAGCGATTGCCAGCCACCAGATGTGCCAGATCATCGCGAAACCGAACACGGTCAACAGAGCACCCATGACCAGGCCGGTCGCGGTGTTGTTCGGCATGTGGATCGGTTGGTACCTGGCAGGAGCCTTGTACGCGGTACCGTTTTCCTTGGCTTCGGTGAACGGGTCGATCACGTCGGCTTTCGGCAGCACGGCGAAGTTGTAGAACGGAGGTGGCGACGAGGTCGACCATTCCAGGGTATGGGCATTCCACGGGTCGCCGTGTTCGCACATGTTCTCTGGCTTCTTGCGGTCACGCACACTCACGTAGAGCTGGATCAGCTGGCAAGCGATACCCACGGCGATCATCACCGCACCGAACATGGCAACGTACAGGTACGGTACCCACTCAGGGTTGGTCGTGGCGTTCAGACGACGGGTCATGCCCATGAAGCCCAGTGCATAGAGCGGCATGAAGGCGACGAAGAAGCCCGAGATCCAGAACCAGAACGCTGCTTTACCCCAGCCTTCGTGCAGCTTGAAGCCGAACGCTTTCGGGAAGTAGAAGCCGAAGCCTGCGATGTAACCGAATACTGCGCCGCCGATGATCACGTTGTGGAAGTGCGCGATCACGAACAGGCTGTTGTGCAGAACAAAGTCAGCACCCGGAATGGCCAGCAGTACGCCGGTCATGCCGCCGATGGCGAAGGTCACCATGAAGCCCAGGGTCCAGAGAACCTGGCTGGTGAAGCGCAGACGGCCCTGGTAGATGGTGAACAGCCAGTTGAACAGTTTCACACCCGTCGGGATGGAAATCAGCATCGTCGCCAGACCGAAGAAGGCGTTGACGCTGGCACCCGAACCCATGGTGAAGAAGTGGTGCAGCCAAACCATGAAGCCCAGGACCGAGATCGCGCCCGATGCGTAGATCATCGAGTGGTGGCCGAACAGTTTCTTGCCCGAGAAAGTCGAGATGACTTCGGAGAAGATACCGAACGCCGGCAGGATCAGGATGTAAACCTCGGGGTGACCCCAAGCCCAGAACAGGTTGACGTACATCATCGGATTGCCACCAAGTTCATTGGTGAAAATGTGGAAATCCATGTAACGGTCAAGCGTCAGCAACGCCAGGGTAGCGGTCAGGATCGGGAACGAAGCCACGATCAGGACGTTGGCCCAGGTGCAGGTCCAGGTGAAGATCGGCATGTCCATCAGTTTCATGCCAGGGGTACGCATTTTCAGCACGGTGGCCAGGAAGTTGACCCCCGTCAACGTTGTCCCCAGACCCGATAGCTGCAGCGCCCAGATGTAGTAGTCCATCCCCACGCCAGGACTGTATTGCAGGCCCGACAGCGGCGGATAGGCAACCCAACCGGTCTTGGCGAATTCGCCGACGCCCAGGGACAGGTTGATCAGCACCACGCCGGAAACCAGCAGCCAGAAGCTCAGGGAGTTCAGGAACGGATAGGCAACGTCACGCGCGCCGATCTGCAGCGGCACTGCAAGGTTCATCAGCCCGGTGAAGAATGGCATCGCCATGAAGATGATCATGATCACACCGTGAGCGGTGAAGATCTGGTCATAGTGTTCAGGTGGCAGGTAACCAGGCGAACCTTCGGTGGCCATGGCCAACTGGGTACGCATCATGATGGCGTCGGCAAAGCCGCGCAGCAGCATGACCATGGCGACGATGATGTACATCACGCCGATTTTCTTGTGGTCGACCGACGTCAGCCACTCGGTCCACAGGTAGGTCCACTTCTTGAAGTAGGTGATTGCAGCGAACAGTGCCACACCGCCGAGCGCGATCATGGCGATGGTCACCATCACGATCGGCTCGTGGAACGGGACCGCTTCCCAACTTAATTTACCAAACATCGTTTACTCCTCTGCCCCGGCAGCTGAATGCGAGTTCATGTCCGTAGCGGCCACTTCTTTCTCTTTCTTCTCGTGCTTGACCTTAGGACCCGGTTTCATGCCTTCGTACTTGTCGACGATGGTCTGGAACAGGTTCGGCGTAACCGAGGAGTAGAGCTCGACTGGGTTGTTCTGGCTCTGCTTGGCAAGAGCTGCGTATTCAGCCTGTTCAAGCTTTTTAGGTGCCTTTTTGACTTCACTTACCCAGGCGTCGAATTCTTCCTGGGTCGTTGCGGTCGCTTTGAATTTCATACCGGTGAAACCGGCACCGCTGTAGTTGGCGGAGATACCGTCCATTTCAGCGTTCTCGTTGGCGATCAGGTGCAGCTTGGTCTGCATGCCCGCCATCGCGTAGATCTGGCCGCCCAGGGCCGGGATGAAGAACGAGTTCATCACAGCGTCCGAAGTGATCCGGAAATTGATCGGCGTGTGCGCCGGGAACACGATCTTGTTGACCGTGGCAATGCCTTGTTCCGGGTAGATGAACAGCCACTTCCAGTCCAGCGCGACCACTTCGATGGTCACAGGCTTGACGTCGGATTCCAGCGGCTTGTATGGGTCCAGGGCGTGGGTCGACTTGTAGGTGATGTAACCCAGGGCAATGATGATCAGCACCGGAACAGTCCACACCGCGATCTCGATCTTGGTGGAGTGATTCCATTTCGGCGTGTAGGTCGCGCTGGTGTTGGAGGCGCGGTATTTCCAGGCGAACAGGAAGGTCATGATGATGACCGGAATCACGACCAACAGCATCAGCAGCGTTGCGGTGATGATCAGGTTTCGCTCATCCAGGCCAACCTGGCCCTTGGGATTGAGCAAGGTCATGTTGCAGCCTGACAGCAACAACGTGCCGATCAGCGGCAATAAGCCTAGTAGTCTGGGGTACCTGTTTTTACTCATCTCACGACCTCTAAAGCAGCTTGCGCAATGCGGTTGGGTTTTGATCGCCAACACTTCACCCTGCCAAGGGTTGGCATTTTTCTTGGATTGAATAAGGGCTGCCCGTCGAGCGTCAGACGCGTTTCGACAAATCCTGGGCCAGCGTTGAGTTCTTATTCGAATTCGTGGTCAAAGGCCTTGTTACAGACCAATTCCATTTGGTGCGGATAGTTGGAGGCACCGACACCTGGGAGTCGCATGAAGCCGCCCGGCCTCTCGACACCCTGTTCCTGCTCAAGCACCTGTGGTTGTGAGCAGCGCCGGGAATTCAGTGCGGGCGATTGTAGTTATGTAGCGTTTTTTAAACCATGTCTCATCCCGAAATAATTTATATCCCGAGCCGCAACAATCCTTCGCGGAACTCGTAAAAGTCGCGCATGTTATCGAAATTGATTCTCAACAAAAACACCAAAAATAGTAGGTCTACCACCGGCAATTCAGACAGTATCGTGGGCTCGACAGCCTGTCAGGATCCTGCCCAAGCCCCCATATCGCGGGGGCTCTGGCAAATCGCCAGCCCCTGTTAAAACTGCCTGCTGCAGCCTGATGAAGGCCAAACAAACTGATTGAAAAACAGGCCAATTTCGTTGCGTGGTCGAGCACCAATCCGGCGCCTTGAAAGCCGGTGCGACACTCAAGATGTGACAACATGTCGCACACTTGTCGCACCCTTCGTTGCCGCACATCACGGTCTTTTTACCTTCCCTCTGAAAATGCAAAAACGCCCCGGTCCTCTGTTCAAGGACCGGGGCGTTTTTCATTCGCGCCGGCGTTGTCGCCGATGACCTCAGCGCAGTGCTTTGCGGTTACGCACGGTGAGCAGCGGAACCAGTACCACCACCAGCACGAAGGCGACCAACGCCCACTGCGCCAGCGACAAACCGAGGATCGGCGGGTATGGCGTAGAGCAGAAGCCGTCGACCTGGAAGCCCAGCGGGAAGATCTTCGCCAGCGGCAAGCCATCGACAATCGGCTGCAGCACATCGACGCCGCAACTCACGGCCGGATAGAACTGCGTGTAGACGTGATGCCCTGCCACACCGACACCTGCCAGCGCGCAGATCACCACCAGGGTTTCAAACACCGTGATGCTGCGACGACTGTGCATGGCCGCACCGACAAAGGCGAAGATCGCGATCAACAGCAAGGCATAACGTTGCAGGATACACAGCGGGCAAGGCGCCTCGCCCAGCACGATTTGCATGTACAGCGCACCGCCGATCAGCGCCAGGCAGATGATGCCCAGCAATACCAGATAGCGCCGTTCACGCCCCAACCGCATTGTTTCCTCGCTCATCGCGTTTCCCTTAAAAATATCGATTGCCGCCAGTCTACACGCTGAGTTTGCTCTTGGAGAGCCTGGCGCGTAATGGAGGATGTCGGGGGGAATAGACGATAGGCGGGTTAAGAAGGGATTAACTTTCGAGCGGTTTTCACCCTTTGAAACCGTGGTGCGGCATTCGCGAGCAGGCTCGCTCCCACAGTGGATCTACGCCAGGCACAAAGACTGTGTTCGCTGAAGATCCCTTGTGGGAGCGAGCCTGCTCGCGAAGCAGGCGACTCGGTCTCCCGAGTCGCCACCCGTGTTTACTCCAGCGCCGAAGCCGGGCCGAAGAACTCGTAACGGCTCTGCTTCTCAGGCACACCCAGCGCCTTGAGGTGACGCTTGATCGCTGCCATGAAGCCCTTCGGCCCCAGGAAGTAAGCGTCCACATCGCGCTCTGCGGGCAACCACTCACCCAACTGCTCCTGGTTCAACAACCCGACCTTGTCGGCCGCCGGGCTGACACCGTCGTCTTCGGCGTAGCAGTAGAAGCGCTTGAGTTGCGGGTGACGCTCGGCCAGGCCGTCGATCCAGTCGCGGAAAGCGTGAACGCTGCCGTTGCGGGCGCAGTGGATGAAGTGCACCGGGCGCTCGGTTTCCAGCGCCGCTTCAAGCATCGCCAGGGTCGGGGTGATGCCGACGCCGCCGCTGATCAGTACCAGTGGTTTGTCGCTGGCGGTCAGGGTGAACTCGCCCGCTGGCGGGAACAGCTGGATGCTTGAACCCACATGCAATTGATCGTGCAGGTGGTTGGAAGCGCGACCGCCGGCTTCACGCTTGACGCTGATGCGGTACTGGCCTTTGTTTGCCAGGGCCGACAGCGAGTAGTTACGACGAATCTCTTCGCCATCAAGGATCAGTTTCATGCCGATGTACTGGCCCGGCTCTGCCGCCAGAATCAAGCCTTTGTCCACCGGTTCGAAGTAGAACGAAGTGATTTCCGCGCTTTCCTCGACCTTGGCCGCCACGATGAATTCCCGCGCCCCGCGCCAGCCGCCCGGAGCCTGTTCCTTCTGGTCGTAGATGCTGGTTTCGGCACCGATCAGGATGTCCGCCAGTTGACCGTAAGCCGCACCCCACGCCGCGATCACTTCCGGTGTGGCGATTTCTTCGCCCAGGACTTCAGCGATCGCGCGCAACAGGCAGGTGCCGACAATCGGGTAATGCTCCGGCAGAATCTGCAGGGCCACGTGCTTGTTGATGATCTTCGCCACCAGGTCGCCCAACTGATCGAGCTGGTCGATGTGGCGTGCATACATCAATACACCGTTGGCCAAGGCGCGCGGTTGGTCACCGGTGGCCTGGTGGGCCTGGTTGAACAGTGGGCGAACTTCCGGGTACTCGGACAACATCATCCGGTAGAAATGCGTGATCAGGGCTTCACCACCGCTTTCCAGCAGAGGCACAGTGGATTTGACGATGGCACGGTCTTGGACGCTAAGCATAAAGTGACTCCTGAGCAACGAGGGTTTCTTAACTGTTGCCTTATGCTTATCAGGTTCCGTGCCAACATTAATTTTCATGTAAATCAGTAACTTAACAACAAGATAGTCATATCGACACATTTTGACTTATAGTCACACCGACTACATGGAGTCACTATGACTGCAAAATCCCTGCTTACCGCCCTGTTGCCACTGGTCTCGGACCTGTCCCGCGAACTCCCCGAAGGCGAGCGCTACAGACGCCTGCTCGAAGCCATGCGCGCCCTGCTGCCCTGCGATGCCGCCGCCCTGCTGCGCCTCGATGGCGAATGGCTGGTGCCGCTGGCCGTTGACGGGTTGAGCACCGACACACTCGGCCGACGCTTCAAGGTCAGCGAACACCCGCGCTTCGAAGCATTGCTCAGCAGCCATGGCCCGACCCGCTTCGCCGCCGACAGCGACATGCCCGACCCTTATGACGGCCTGGTCGATGGGCTCGATGACCATCTGGAAGTCCATGACTGCATGGGCTGTCCGCTCTTTATCGACGAGCGGCCATGGGGCCTGTTGACCCTCGACGCCCTCAATCCGGAGCAGTTTGAACCGATCGAACTGGACGCCCTGGAAGCCTTCGCCAGCCTCGCCGCCGCCACGGTCAATGCCGCCGAGCGCATCGAACGCCTGAACAATCGCGTCGAAGATGAACACCAGCGCGCCGAGGTGTACCGCCAGGCCAGCGGTCAGCAGAACCGTGAAATGATCGGCCAGAGCAAGGCGCATAAACGCTTGGTGGAAGAAATCAATCTGGTGGGCGGCAGCGATCTGACCGTGCTGATCACCGGAGAAACCGGGGTCGGCAAGGAGCTGGTGGCCCAGGCCATCCACGCCGCCTCGCCCCGGGCCGACAAGCCGATCATCAGCCTCAACTGCGCCGCGCTGCCCGATACGCTGGTGGAGAGCGAGTTGTTCGGCCACGTACGCGGCGCCTTTACCGGGGCGATGAACGATCGGCGCGGCAAGTTCGAACTGGCCAATGGCGGCACACTGTTTCTTGATGAAGTCGGCGAGCTGTCGCTGACAGTCCAGGCCAAATTGCTGCGCGTACTGCAAAGCGGTCAGCTGCAGCGCCTGGGTTCGGACAAGGAACATCAGGTCGATGTGCGGCTGATCGCGGCGACCAACCGCGACCTGGCCGAAGAAGTGCGCAGCGGTCGCTATCGTGCCGACTTCTACCATCGCCTCAGCGTTTACCCATTGCTCGTACCAGCCCTGCGTGATCGTGGCCGCGACGTGCTGCTGCTCAGTGGTTACTTCCTGGAGCAAAACCGCTCGCGCATGGGCCTCAACAGCCTGCGCCTGAACAGCGACGCCCAGGTGGCGTTGCTCGCCTACGACTGGCCGGGCAACGTGCGGGAGCTGGAACACTTGATAGGCCGTAGCGCCTTGAAAGCCTTGGGTAACTGCAAGGAACGACCGAAAATCCTCAGTTTGAGCGCTGTCGATCTGGACCTGCCCAGCGGCAGTGTTGAAATCACCGCCGAGCAACCGGCCGCGACCGCTGTGGCGTTGGTGACCGGAGATTTGCGCGAGGCCACCGAAAATTATCAGCGCCAGTTGATCGGCGCGTGCCTGGAACGGCACAACCACAATTGGGCCAGTGCGGCGCGGGAGTTGGGGCTGGACCGGGCGAATCTTGGGCGGATGGCCAAAAGGTTAGGGATGAAGTGAGGGCCTCTTCGCGAGCAGGCTCGCTCCCACAGGGATAATCGCTGCCTTTGTGGGAGCGAGCCTGCTCGCGAAGGCGGTCTACCCTTCACCTGATTTTCTAAAGCCTGCCCCCAACAAGTCGATAACCCGGCATTGATAGCTGTTGGCGATCTTCACGGTCGTCCGTCACCTTTTTCCTCAGAAGGTACTTATGTCCTCCACCAAAGGCCGTGCGGATTCACTTTCGCTTCTGCTGTTCACCTTGCGCAGTGGCAAGTTGATGGCGATCAACCTGCTCAAAGTCAGTGAAATCATCCCCTGCCCGCCGCTGACCAAGCTGCCGGAGTCGCACCCTCACGTAAAAGGCATCGCCACTTTGCGCGGCGCCTCGCTGTCGGTGATCGACCTCAGCCGCGCCATCGGCGAACGCCCGCTGGAAGATCCGAACGGTGGCTGCCTGATCGTCACCGACGTCAGCCGTTCCAAGCAGGGCTTGCACGTTCAAGCCGTCAGCAAAATCGTCCATTGCCTGACCACTGACATCCGCCCACCGCCCTTTGGTTCTGGTGGCGTGCGCTCGTACATTACCGGGGTGACCTCGGTGGACGGCACGCTGGTGCAGGTGCTGGACATCGAAAAAGTCATCCACGGTATTGCCCCGGTGCAGATCGACATGGCACCCACCGAACTCAGCATGGAAGACGCTGAAGTGCTGGGCAACGCGCGGATCCTGGTGGTCGATGACAGCCAGGTGGCCTTGCAACAATCGGTGCATACCCTGCGCAATCTCGGCCTGCAATGCCACACGGCGCGCAGTGCCAAGGAAGCCATCGATTGCTTGCTGGACCTGCAAGGCACCGCCCAGCAGATCAACCTGATTGTCTCCGACATCGAAATGTCCGAGATGGATGGCTACGCCTTCACCCGCACCCTGCGCGAAACCCCGGACTTCGCGCATCTCTATGTGTTGCTGCATACCTCACTGGACAGCGCGATGAACAGCGAAAAGGCACGTCTGGCCGGTGCGAACGCGGTGCTGACCAAGTTTTCGTCACCGGAACTGACCAAATGCCTGATCGAAGCGGCCAAGGCTGTGGCCGAACAAGGTCATTGAGTCTTGGCCGGGGCCCCGGAAGAAACGTGGTGCTGGCTGATGCGGCGCGACCTCGCCGAGGCCGTGCCGGACATGGCCTGGCCAACCGGCATTCAATTGACCCATTACCACGCCGAACTCGCTGCAGCTGTGCACCACTTGATGGAGCTTGGGTATCGCGACGGCGGCGGTCGCGTACCCGCGTTGACGCTGTGGCAACAGCAGTTTGAGACTGATCCTGAATACGATCCTTTCCTGTGTTTCATTGCCCTCGATGCCGAAGGCGTAGTCGCCGTGTGCCAGTGCTGGACCAGTGCCTACATCAAGAATCTGGTGGTGCATCCGCGGGCTCGACGGCAAGGCCTGGGGCGCGCGTTGCTGTTGCATGCGTTCAAAGTATTTCAGCAGCGCCGGGAAGGGTTTGTGGATTTGAAGGTGCTGGAGGACAACCTGCGGGCGCGGCGGTTGTATGAAAGTGCCGGGATGTATGCGGTCCGCCGGGAACCTGTGCCAGTCTGACCCACCGCCATCGCGGGCGAGCCCGCTCCCACAGGGGATGTGGGAGCGAGCCTGCTCGCGAAGAGGCCCGTATAATCGCCATCAAACCATCAGGCATACTCCAACCTTGGCCATTGCACATCCAAGGATTCCTGATCTATGAAAGCCGCCACCCTGACCCTCCTCTGCCTCACCGCCCTGACTACTCAGACCCACGCCTCCAGCCCCGATGCCTGGGCCGCCTACGACAAAACCGTACTCGCCGGTTGCACCAAGGCCAGTGGCCTGAAGAATGCCCAACCCGTCGGCAATGCCGCGCAGTTCGATGACCGTGTCGGCTACACCGCCCTCCTGCTGCAAGGTCAGTACCCGCAAAAACACATGAAAGGCGCGCAAGGCACCGAGTTGTGTCTCTACAACAAAAAAAGCAAAACCGCGTACGTCACCGAGTGGGACTCGGTCCGCCCTGCCGCCAAGGCGCAGTGAGTGGCGCATAACTTGCTTCGACAGCGGCCTTCACGGCGGCATTCTGTCGCCGTTTCATGCCCTCGGATGCGACTGACCGCTCAATGAATACGACGTTTTCCTGCGTAGGCTGTGGCAAATGCTGCAATGACCACCATGTCTCCCTGACCCTGCCAGAAGCCCGGATGTGGGCAGCTGACGGTGGGCAAGTGATCGTGCTTGTGGAAGGTTTCCTGAGCAACGGCCTGGGTCTGCCGCCACAGCAACGTGAACACGCCGAACGCCGTTCTGCGGTCATCCGCAGTGCCGACGCGGAGGCCTTCGTCGCCATCACCTTTGCCGCCTACAACGTGGGAGCCTGTCGGAATCTTGACGAAGACAATCTCTGCAGGATCTACGAACGCCGCCCGCTGGTGTGCCGTATCTACCCGATGGAGATCAATCCGCACATCCCTCTGAACATTGCCCTGAAGGAATGTCCGACTGAGTCGTGGGAAAAAGGACCGGACCTGATTGTTGGCGGTGAACTGGTCGACCGCGAGTTGTCGGATTTGATCCAGCGTTCACGTCAGGCGGATCGCGATGACATTCTGATGAAGGACGCGATTTGCGCGTTGCTGGGGATTCGGACCACGGCGTTGAAAGGTGATGGTTTTACCGCCTACCTGCCGGATATGAACGAGTTCGCCACGATCATCGATGAGCTGGACGGGCAGACATTGCCGCAGTGGGACAGCGAGTGGCAGTTCCATGTTTCGAGCGAGGATATTGCCGGGCAGGTAGTGGCGGCGGGTGCGCAGGTGGCGCCGGATGAGCCGGGGAATTACGCGTTTATTTCGTTGCGGGCGGCTTGATCCCAGGATCTTTGCTGTTTGTGCCGGCCCCTTCGCGAGCAGGCTCGCTCCCACAAGGGTTCTTCAGTGAACACAGATTTTGTGCGCAACTCAGATCCACTGTGGGAGCGAGCCTGCTCGCGAAGAGGGCAAATCAGGCACCGCAAAATCTAAAACTCAGCGCTTGCCCATCGACCGCCGAGTCCCCGGCGGGGCCATGCCCGGTGTCTTGGTGTGGCCGTTTTTGGCGCCGTTCTTGTACCAGGGCTGGTTGGAGCCTTTGGCGGCTGCCAGTTCACCCGGTTTGAACGGGAACTTGAACGCCGGGATCGCGGCTTTGGTTTCGCCATCGGTGCTGGACTCGGCGCTGTCTGGCAGCTCTGCCTGCTCGTCGCTCAAGGCCTCGGCGACCGGCGGTTGTTTCGGGGAAGTCATGAAAGCTCCGGGTGATGCGTAATGTGTCGGGCCCGGTCAGCGAGCCGCGAAAGGCGGCAGTATAGCTGAGGGGCAGCTGCAAGCTACAAGCTGCAAGCTTCAAGATAAAAGCGAAGAGAGCGGCTTTTAAACTTGCAGCTTGCCGCTTGGAGCTAGTAGCTTGCTAAGTAATCTCCTCCGCCCGACGAGCCTGCACCCATGAAAAAAACCGTCCTCGCCTTCAGTCGTGTCACGCCTGAAATGGTCGAACGCCTGCAACAAGACTTCGACGTCATTGTGCCGAATCCGAAAAACGGCGACATCAATGCCCAGTTCAACGAAGCCCTGCCCCATGCCCACGGCTTGATCGGCGTCGGCCGCAAACTCGGTCGTGCGCAGCTTGAGAACGCTGCCAAACTGGAAGTGGTGTCGAGTGTCTCGGTGGGCTACGACAACTATGACCTCGCGTACTTCAACGAACGCGGGATCATGCTGACCAACACGCCCGACGTACTCACCGAAAGCACCGCCGACCTGGCCTTCGCCTTGTTGATGAGCAGTGCCCGGCGCGTGGCCGAACTCGATGCCTGGACCAAGGCCGGGCAATGGCAAGCCACCGTCGGTGCGCCGCTGTTCGGTTGTGATGTGCACGGCAAGACCCTGGGCATCGTCGGCATGGGCAACATCGGTGCGGCCATCGCCCGCCGGGGTCGCCTGGGGTTCAACATGCCGATCATCTACAGCGGCAATAGCCGCAAGACCGAGCTGGAACAGGAACTCGGTGCACAGTTGCGTAGCCTGGACCAACTGCTGGCCGAAGCCGACTTCGTGTGCCTGGTGGTACCGCTCAGCGAGAAGACCAGACATTTGATCAGCCATCGCGAACTGGCGCTGATGAAGCCCAATGCCATCCTGGTAAACATCTCGCGCGGCCCGGTGGTGGATGAGCCGGCACTGATAGAAGCCCTGCAAAACAACCGGATTCGCGGTGCCGGGCTGGATGTTTACGAAAAAGAACCACTGGCCGAGTCGCCACTGTTCCAGCTGAAAAACGCCGTGACCTTGCCGCATATCGGCTCGGCCACCCATGAAACCCGCGAAGCGATGGCCAACCGTGCCCTGAGTAACTTGCGCAGCGCCTTGCTGGGCGAGCGCCCGCAGGACCTGGTCAATCCGCAGGTCTGGAAGGGTTGATTGAAGCGCGGCACGTCTTGTTCGACGTGCCGCTTGCATCCCCCTTGCCAATATCCACCGGCCCCCAAGTATCAAGTCCCCCACAACTTCGTTTAAACATCAACAAAGACATAACTTGCAACTCAGTCTTCGGCTGACTTACAAAAAACGCCTATAAACTCCGACAAACAAAAGCACCGATCGTGTATTCGGAGAGTATTTGCATGAATAACTTCACCACCGCCGGAGTCATCAGGCGGAGCAAAGTGTTAATTGTCTTGATGGCGGCGCTTTTCGGACTAATGACACTCATCAACAACTTCACCGACTACGCGGCGTACACTGACTACATCGGGCGAATCATCAGCATGGGCGAAACAGTTGGAAATGACTCTCGACGTTACCGAGCAGTCACTTCCACGTTCTTCCATCACCGCTTTTACTGGGCAATCATAACGCTCGAGATTATTTTCACTTTCAGTTTTCTGCTTGGAACTTATCATCTCTACCGAAAGCTTGTAGCCCCACGGAGTGAATTCCATGCAGCCAAGAAATTCGCCATTATCGGTTTCACCACCGCAATTTTCGTTTACCAATTCTTTTACGTGGTCATACTCAATGAGTGGTTCGACATGGAATATTCCGCTCAGCGAAACGCCTATGAATGGGCAAGAAACAACATTGAATACATGTTCCTCGGCCTGATATATCTGCTGGTGGCGAAGGATAATTGAATCGTTTATTTCTCATGCCAACTTGCTCGCCACGGGACTCACACTTGGCCGGGGTTTGCGGAATACCAACACGTTACCCAGCATAACCATCACCAACCCCACCAGCGCCGGTGCGGTCCACTGGTAACCTTCGGCAAACGCCGAGACATTCAGCGCCACCACCGGGAACAGCACGGTGCAATAGGCGGCACGTTCCGGCCCCATGCGGCCGACCAGCGTCAGGTAAGCGGTGAAACCGATTACCGAGCCTGGAATCACCAGATACAGCAGCGAACCGATGTAGCGGGTATTCCATTCCATGTCGAACGGTATGCCTTTGACCAGGCACCACACCGACAGCATTGCCGCACCGTAGGCCATCCCCCAGGCGTTGGTCGTCAACGGCTTGAGCCCGGCCTTCTGTTGCAGGCTCGAGAGCATGTTGCCCGCCGAGAAGCACAAGGTGCCGCACAGTGCCAGGCCCAGGCCGAGCAAGGTTTGCGGGCTGGCGGTGTGGCCGACCAGTTCCGGCCAGAACAACAGGCCAAGGCCGAGCAAGCCCAGCGCGCCACCCATCAACACATTGCGGGCGATTTTCTGGCCGAAGAATACTCGCGCATTCAACGCATTCCACAGCGTGGCGGTGGAAAACACCACGGCGACCAGGCCGCTGGGAATCCACTGGCTGGCGGTCAGAAAGCACATGAAGTTAACGCAAAACAGGCACACCCCCTGCGCCAGGCAGATCAGATGCCCGCGCCGGTTCATCACTTGCAGCTTTCGGCTGAGCAGCAACATTGCGAACAGCACCAGCGCGGCGAGGCCGAAGCGATAGACGATCGACACAGGAATCGCCACCACGCCCAGTTGCCATTTCAGGGCAATCCAGGTGGTGCCCCAGATCAGCACGGTCAACAGGTACAAAGACAGGTTCATGGCAAAGGCTCCTCGATAGGTGCCCAGTGTCCTGCGCCGCGCCTTGGCGCACTTGCATAAACTTGCGCTTTTGTCGTGTGGCGGGCTGGCAGGCGTATGTCTACGGAGTAGGATGCAAGGCGTTGGAGAGAACTGATCATGTCCGCACTGGAAACCCTGCAAGTCTTTCAAGCCCTCAACCGCTCGCCCAATGCTCGCCTCGAGCACAGCGCCGAGCTCGGTGACGGCCTGTCCGCAGCCTTGTGGAACAACCATCACGATGCCCAGGACTACGAAGCGCCGAGCCACCATACGCTGTCGTGCTACATCGCCGGTGGCACAGGCACCTTCCGTCGCGACCAGCCCGGCACCAAGGGTGGCCCGGACAAGTTGTGCATCCTGCCCGCCGATCATCAGTCCGGCTGGGTGATCAACGGTGATATTCGCCTGGCACACCTGTATTTCAGCCCCGAACAATTTGCCCTGGGCTGCGTCACGCTGCTCGATCGCGAACCTCGCGAATTGCAGTTGCGCGAACAAACCTTTCTGAATGATCCGCAGCAGGCGCTGCGCTTTCGACAGTTGATCGCCCTCAACTGGGACGAACCGGGTGAACGCCTGCTCACCAGCAGCCTGGCCCACGAAATGCTCAGTCATGCCCTGCTCAGCCAAGTCAGCACGCGCCCGGGCTTGCGTCTCAAGGGCGGTCTGGCGGCGCATCAACGACGGTTGCTGGTGGAGTACATCGACGGCCACTTGGCCGAAGCCATCAGCCTGGGACAACTGGCGGCATTGTGTGCGCTGTCGGAATACCACTTCGCGCGGATGTTCCGCGAGAGCTTCGGCTTGCCGCCACATCAGTACGTACTGGCGCGTCGGTTGAATCGGGCGCGGGAGTTGCTGCGTTCGACATCGCAGCCATTGGGGGAGATTGCGCTGGCTTGTGGGTTTGCCAGTGCCAGTCATTTCACCAATCGGTTTCGGCAAAGCGTGGGCGGGACGCCGGGGGAGTATCGGCAGGCTTTTTTGCGTTAGCCCCAAGTTTTTCGGCGCCTTTAAGGCCGCTTTCGCGAGCAGGCTCGCTCCCACAGGTTTACGCGATCCAACTGTGGGAGCGAGCCTGCTCGCGAAGAACGATGACGCGGATTCCGATCAGAACTCCAAGGTGCTCGACAAAATCACCTGCCGCGAATCCCCCATCGACACAAAGAACCGACTCGCCGCCGAGGTGTAGTAAGTGCGGTCGAACAGGTTTTTCACGTTGAGCTGAAACTTGACCTTCTGCCCGTCGAGCTGAGTGTCGTAGGTAGCGAACGCATCAGCGACGGTGTAGCCCGGCAGCTCAAAATCGTTCACGGCGTTACCCGCCCGCTCCCCGACGTAACGCGCTCCCGCGCCGACCCGCAGCTGATCGCCGCCGATGATCCTGCCAAAGTCATACACCGCCGACAGCGAGCCGCTGTTCTTCGCCACGTTTTGCAGTTTTTTGCCTTTGTAGTCCGGGTCCTCGGTCACTTCGGCGTCGGTGTAGGCGTAGCTGCCGATCATGCTCCAGCGGTCGCTGAGCTGGCCGCTCAAATCCACTTCCAGACCACGGGAGCGCACTTCACCGGCAGCGCTGTAGATCGTCACCGGGCCTTCGGAGTTGGCGATCAACACGTTGCGCTTCGTGATGTCGAACAGTGCGATGTTGCCCGTCACGCGTCCCGGCAGATCAAGCTTGGCGCCGATCTCCCAGGACTTGGCTTCTTCCGGCGCGACACTGCCGTCGAGCACGACGGTGCTGCCACTCAAGGGCGCGATGGTCGAGTTGGGTTTGAACGATTCGGTGTAGCTGCCGTAGAACGACAATGCGTCGGAATAGCGATATACCAGCCCCGCCCGCGGCACCCACTTCTGGCCGTTGCTGTCGGTGTTGGCATGGAACGGCACGCCTTTGCCGGCGTACTGGTCGTACTCCTGGAAACGAGCACCGGCCACCAGAATCCATTGGTCGGTGAGGTGGATCGAGTCCTGCAAAAACGCTGAATTGCTGCGCAGCAAATCAGTCTGGGCACTGTCGGCCGGGCTGACGGTGGTGCCTTCGACTTCACGGCCATACACCGGATTGAGGTAGCTGAAGGTAGTCAGGCTCTTCTGGCGGATCAGGTCTTCGCGGTAGATCTTGCGGTATTCGTCATCGATGCCGAACACCAGGTCATGACGCATGCCCAGGACGTCGACGTTGCCCTCGACACTCGCCGTGGTAAACCGGTCGGTACTGATCGCATTTTGCGTGCCGTCCATGCTGCGGGTCAGCGTGCCCTTCCTGGTGTCGATGGCGGTCACGCGCACCTGGCTGGCATCGTAGGTTTCGCGGTTCCAGCTGTAGCCGAAGTGGGCTTTCCAGTTGTCGTTGAGTTCGTGATCGGCTTCGAAGTGATAGAGGTCCGAGCGCCCTTCCATGTTGTTGAAGGGTTCGTCGAGCCGCCGATCACGGGAGATGTCCAGCGGGTGATTGTCACGCGGATCGATCACCGTGCCACGGTCGAACGGGGTCAGGAATTCGCGGTGCTCGTAGGCGAACAACAGCTTGGTGCTCTCGCCGAACCAGGCCAGCGACGGTGCAACCAGCGTCTCGCGATGCACGCCGTAGTTGCGCCAGTAATCTTCGTCTTCATGATCCAGCACCATGCGATAGGCCAGCCCTGAAGTGCCCAACGCACCGGTGCTGTCGAAGGTGCCGCCGCTGCCGTTCTTGCCTTCGCCATAGGTCGAGCCGCGCAGGGTCAAGGCGTTGTACTGCTCAAGTTCGGGCTTTTTGCTGACCATGTTCACCACGCCGCCAGGGTCCTGAATCCCGTAGAGCAGCGAGGCCGGCCCCTTGAGCACTTCGACCCGATCCACTGTCGCGTTCATGCCACGGCCCTGCACGATCGGCATGCCGTCGCGCATGATCGAACCGTTGCGGTTGTCGCCAAAGCCGCGGGTCATCACCGAATCCTGGGTGCTGCCCAGCGTGTTGCCCTGGGTGATGCCGCTGACGTTGGCCAGGGCGTCATCCAGATTGCGCGGTGCCTGATCGCGAATGACCTGAGCCGCGACCACGTTGACGGTCTGCGGAATTTCCTGAAGCGGGGCCGAGGTGCGCATCACCGAACTGGTGGGCGGTGGCTGGTAACTCGTGGATTGATCCATCACTGAGGTAATGGTGGTCGCCCCCAGGTTCAAGGCACCTTCGGTGGGTAGCGGTTCCAGGGCCATGGTGTGGCTATCGGTACGTCGGTAGGTGAAGCCCGAACCGCTGAGCAATCGCTGCAGGGCCTGTTCGGCGCTCATCTGGCCGTTTACGGCCGGCGCATTGAGACCGTAGGGCGCTTCATCGGTGTAGACGACGCTGATGCCCGTCACCCGGCTGAAATCGCTCAAGGCCTGGGGCAGCGGTTTGGCGGCCATCGAAAAGCTGAACTGCGTGTGTTGTTGGGCGCTGGCATCCGCGGCCATCGCCACGCTCAGCGGCAGCAACGCCAAAGCCGAAAAGCTCAACGCCGAAACATTCAAAGCAGAAACACTCAACCATCGTTTGACCGAACCCGATTTTGCCCTGGACTTCATGACTCATGACCTGTGTAGAACCGCAGCGGATGCGAATGACTCGCAGTTTCAGTCACTACACGGATGGCGTTCGGTTTTACCTCAGCAGAAAGTTGAAAATATTTTTATTCAGAAATATGTGGTGGTTGATCTGGCCCTTTCGCGAGCAGGCTCGCTCCCACATTTGAAAATGCATTCCCCTGTGGGAGCGAGCCTGCTCGCGAATAGGCCGGTCGGCTCAACGCAAAATAATCAGATGCCCCAAAACCTGATGCTGCTCAAACCCCAACACCCCCTGCAACGAACTCAACACCGCCTGCGGGTTCTTGCTCGCAAAGCTGCCACTGACCCGACGCTTGGCCAGTTCATCGTTGAGCAACACAATCCGCCCCGGGTAATACCGCCCCAGGTCCTGCACCACCTCGGCTAACGTCGCCTTGTAGTAGTTGAGCCAACCCTGGCGCCACGCCAACTGCGCTTCACTGTCCACCGCATGCAGCGGTTGCGCCGTACCCTCGCCATAAGCCACTTGCTGGCCGGCGGTGAGGATTTGTTGCGCGGCGTCTTTATCCGCCGTCACTGCGACGCGACCGGACAACACCGTGACCTGCGCACCCCGAGGTTGCAGGCGCACCTCGAACTGCGTGCCGAGTACCCGCGCCTGACCTTTTTCGGCGTCGACCACAAACGGCTCACCGGTGTGGGTCACGCTGAAGAAACCGGCACCGCGACGCACCTGCACATGCCGTTCCCCGCCACTGAAATCCACGGCGATGGCACTGTCGGCATCCAGGGTGACTTGTGATTGATCGGCCAGGGTGACGGTGCGGATTTCCCCCGGCGCCGAGACATAATCGGCGCCCAGGTCATCGAGCCAGCGCGTCGGTTGCCAACCGGTGCCCAGGCTGATCATCAACAATAAACAAGCGGCCATCGCCAGGGCACCGGACCAGCGCCGCACGCTGTGGCGGCGCGAGTGATTCATGGCGTTGAGGTAACGCTGCAACGCCAATGCGTCTTCATCGGCCAGGGTGCGCGCCGGCACTTCGCTCAACTCCCACAGCACTTGCGCACGGGCGTAGGCCTCGGCATGAGCCGGGTCAGCCTTCAACCACTGGCTGAAGGTGGCTTGATCACCACTGCTCGGCTGGTCATGCAACAGGCTCAGCCAAGTCAGTGCGGCCTGCTCCTGAGCGGGCGTCGGGGTGACGGTTTGTAAATTGTTCACGATGCTTTCCCTGGCGTACGCGGTTCCGGTTCCCGCAGGCTGGCCTTGCAGGCCTCGAGCGCGCGCATCATATGTTTTTCCACGGCACTTTGGGACAGACCCATGGCCTTGGCGATTTCGGCGTACTTGCGGCCATGGATGCGGTTAAGCAAAAAGATCTGCCGCGTACGCTCTGGCAATGCGCGCAACGCTGCTTCGACATGCCGCAAATCGTTGCCCGCTTCCAGTGCCGCTTGCGGTTCGCTGCCGACGCCGTCCGACGGTTCTGCCATCAAGCCTTCGCTGGCCCGGGCTCGCGTGCCTTCGCTACGCAAATGGTCGATAGCAATGTTGCCGGCGCAGCGCAACAGGTAGGTACTGAGTTCCTCGACCTGTACCAGCGGCCGGCGCCAGAAACGCAGGAACAAGTCCTGCACCAGGTCTGCGGCGGTCGCCCGGCAACCGACGCGGCGGCTCACCAGCGCTTCCATTTGCGAACGTTGCGACAGAAACACCTGAAGAAAATGCGCACGGTCACCGCGCGGCTCATCGCGATCTATTTCAGAGGGCTCTATTTCAAAGGGCTCGGGCGGACGACTGATCATGGATTCAATACGGCGCAAAGGCAGCAATCGGGCTGGCCAGCAGACCCAACCCAGCCAGGGACAATGCCAGGCGCGGGCGATACGGCATCAGCATCACCAGCAGCAAGGCACTTAGCATCAACACCGCGAACCACTCCACCAGGCCCAGCGCCCAACCGGTCGTCGACACCGCTGCCCACAACGACACGGCCAGCAACAACCCTCCCGCCCACTTCATCCGTCGACGCACGGGCAGCGACGATTTGCGCCCCAGCAACTCGGCATGGTGACGGTCCATGGACAAACACAGCGCGGTAAAACCGCCATAACAGAGCAAACAGGCCAGCAACATTCAGTTGGCTTCCTGTTCAAGGGCGATCGGTTGCGCCTGTTGCTGGCCGGTGACTGAAACCCGCCCGGCGCGCTGCATTTTCCACGCCGCCCACCCGAGGAACAGACCGCTGCCCAGGCACGCCAGATCGAAACCGGCCATGGCCCAATCGCCCTGCACCAGCGTGACGCCGAGGTGATACGGCGTGGTCATCAGGTTGAGCAACGGCACCGCGCCGAACAGCAGCGCCGCCAGTGCCAACTGCTCTACCCAGGCCGCGCGCCCTCGGCGGAAGATGGCGTGCAACAGGCTCAAGCCCCAGACGATGAAGAAGGCGTTGACCTCCCAATCCGCCCGCCCGGCCATGTCCACCGGTATCAGGCGGTTGGCCCAGAAGAACGCCGCCACCGCGACAACGAGTCCCGACATGCTGGCGATGTTCAGCACTTCCACCAGCCGCAACTCGAAGGGCATCACGCCGCTTTTGGCATGCTTGAGTTGACGCTTGCCGAGCCAGATCACCAGCCCGGTGCCGATCATCGCCGTACTCGCCAGCCCGCAGATAAAGTACAACCAGCGCAATACCGGGCCGGCGAAATGGCCCATGTGCAAGCCGTAGAAACTGCCGGCGATGGCCATCGGCAATGGTTGCGCCGGTGTCGCGGCGAGCAGTTGCCCGGTCACGCCATTGAAGGTCACGGCGCTGCCAAAGTCGTGAACCACACGGTCGGCCCCATCGCGCGCCAGCACCACCGAGGCGTTCGCATCGCCCGGATTGTTCACCGTCAAGCGCCCGACCCGCCCGCCCGACCACTGTTCGCGGGCCTTTTCCAGCATCGGCGCCAACGGCAGCAATGGCGCGGGGTCACCGGCGGCTTTCGCGGTATTGGACGCGGGAAACACCTCACTGTAAAACGCCTGCACATCACCTTTATACGAGGCCAGGATGCTCGCCGGCATCACCAGGGCCATGAAAATCACCAGGCTGCTGTAGGTGATCATCAGGTGAAACGGCAACACCAGCACACCCACCGCGTTGTGCCCGTCAAGCCAGGAACGCTGGCCCTTGCGCGGGCGGAAGGTGAAGAAGTCCTTGAAGATTTTCTTGTGGGTAATGATCCCGCTGATCAGCGCGACGAACATCACCATGGCCGCGATGGTCGACAGCCAGCGGCCCCACGGATAAGGCATTTGCAATTGAAAGTGGAAGCGGTAGAAGAACTCACCGCCCCGGGTGTCGCGGCCCTGCACTTCGTTGCCGGATTGCGGGTCGAGGAGTTTTTCCGTGAGCTGGCCGCGCTCACCGGGCTTGGCCGGCGTCTGCTGCCAGCGCACCGACAGGCCGGGTTCGCGGGCATCGGGCAAATCGATGATCCAGCGCGAGGCATTCGGGGCGTGCTGTTCAAGATAGCGCTGGGCCAGGGTCAGGCTGTCCTCGGAGGACACCGCGCGCGCGGGAATTTCCGGCTGCATCCAGTGACTGGTCTCGTCCTTGAAATAGGCAAGTGTGCCGGTCAGGAAAATCGCAAACAGCAACCAGCCGAAGGTCAATCCGGCCCAGGTGTGCAACCAGGCCATGGCCTGGCGGAATCCTTCTTTCATGAGCGGCCCATCCAGTACGCCACGCCCGCTGCCGCCGCCAGGAGCAGCGAGGGCACGATCAATCCGAGCCATGCCCGCCACGCCGTGCGACAGGCAAAGCACCAGATCACCGCCAGCAGGTAGACCACGAAAGAGCTCATCATCCCGGTCACGACCGCTTCGGCCCGGGCCATGGGCACCCACAGTGTCAGGCAAACGCTGGACAGCGCCGTGATGACGTAGCCGCCGAGTACGGCCGCCAGCACCCGCGAGGTGACCGCCAGTCGATAGGAAACGGGGAGCGAGGGTTTGGCTTTCATCGGCGACCTTGAACCGGGTCAGGCCCAGTGAACATCACCGGGCCAGCAAGGGCGCAATATTAATGATAAATATTCTCATACGCAAAGCTGCCGTTCGGGATCAGCCTGGTTTTGTCTGATAGGACTCACTGGATGGTTTTGGGGGCGTTGCGCACCCCAGCAGGAGCAAGCTCCCTCGCCACAAACGTTTTAACTATAAAGGTGGGTGAAGGCTGAAAATAAAACGGGCCTGCATTGCAGGCCCGTTTTCATTGGGAAGTTAAATCAGGCTTCAACCGTTCTGGGCAGCCTGTTCGTTTTCAAGAAACTCTTCTTCCAGCAGCCTGTCGGCATGAGGCTTGCGTTCGAATGGCACCACGGCGGCGCGTGGTTTGCCGCGCAATTTGCCGAACAAGTGTTCTAGCGCGTGCTCGAGTTTTTCGGCAGCGCCGTCGATCGCCAGTTCCAGGTTGGCGGCTTTATGGGTGACAGAAATCGGTTGGTGGCCTTTTGGCCGCGCTTCCAGTTGGCAGCGTAGATCGTGGGGACCGGGCTTGTCGCCGTTCTCGTCCCGCAGGTGAACCTCGACCCGGGTCAGGTCCTCCTCATAACGTTCGAGCGTGCTCTCAATGGTGGTTCGTACCCACTCCTCCAGTCGGATGCTGCTTTGAATATGGTTATCGCTATTGACTTGGATTTGCATAGTTCATCCCTTATTTCAGCTAGCTCGCGAGAGGCCGGTCAGCTAAGCCCTTGGGCGTCATCACCGTGACCTCTTGGTTACACAATCGGTCTGTACGCTGAACAATTCAACCCCTGAAAAAAGATAAATTTGTAATCGCAAAAAAAGCCGGACAACCGGTAAAAGCGCTGTTAAGGTCGGGAGTTGGGTCGTCCCGCTCCCTTGTCACAAATTCTCACATCTGCTGCTCCCCCAGCGGGTGCAGACTGCGAAATATCCCCGCCTCCTCCACCAGCCAATCATGCACCGCACGCACGCCCGGATGGCTCAGCGCGCCTGGCGCATAGAGCACCATGTAGCGCTTGTGATTGGGCACCGCCAGGCCGAATGGCACGATCAACGCCCCACGCTCCAGTTCGTCGTTCAACAAGGTTCGCCGGGCAATCGCCACGCCCATTCCGGCAATCGCCGCTTCGATGGTCAGGTGATTGCGATTGAAGGTATGCCCGCGCCGCACATCCGCGCCTTCGAAGCCGATGGCGTTGAGGTAAAACTCCCATTCCGCGTATTCATAGCTACCGCGCCAGGCGGTGATGTCGTGCAGCAACGGGAAATGCATCAGGTCCGCAGGGCCATGCAGCGGCGGACGACCCCGCAACAGGCCCGGTGCACAGACCGGGAAAATCTGTTCATCGAGCAAGGCTGTGGATAACAGTCCGGGGTAGCTGCCGTCGTTCAGGTCGATGGCCAGATCGAAGTCGCCCTCATGCAACGGCACACTGCTGTCCTCAGCCACCAGTCGCAGCTGAATATCCGGAAAACGCTGCTGCAGGCGCGGCAGGCGCGGGGTCAGCCATTTGCTCAGGAACGACGGGATCGAGCGCACCCGCAGGGTGCCGCTGATCATGCCCGCGTCCAGTCGTCGCAATTCCGCATCGATGCTGCCGTAGGCCTCGTTGACCGTGATGGCCAGCCGCTGGCCTTCGGCGCTCAGCTCCACGCCCCGGGCACGCCGATGAAACAGGCGAAAACCCAGGCGTTCCTCCAGTTGCCGGATCTGCTGGCTGACCGCCCCCGGCGTGATGTGCAGTTCTTCGGCACAGCGGGTGAACGACAAGTGCCGTGCGGCGCAGGAAAACACCTGCAGCCACACATAAGTCTGGGCGTGCAATTGACGGCTCATCGTTTAGTCCTGCTAAAGGCTGTCTTAGGAAGTTTCGTTGGTCACGTAGGAACGAGGTTGGCAGTATCGCTGAAAGTGCGCTTGTCCTACAAAAATGGCAGCGATTCATCTTCCATTGCAGGCATAGGCTTTAGCATGGCTATCAGTGTTTTTGATCTCTTCAAAGTCGGCATCGGTCCGTCCAGCTCCCATACCGTCGGTCCGATGCGCGCGGCGGCGACCTTCGCCCAGGCGCTGGTCGATCAGGGTTTGCTGCCTGACGTGCGGCGAGTGGAAATCCGACTTTACGGCTCCCTGTCGGCGACCGGTGTCGGTCACGCTACCGACCGCGCTTGTGTCATGGGCTTGATGGGGGAATGGCCGGACCGTATCGACCCCACCACCATCGACAGCCGAATCCACACCCTGCGAGAAACTGCCGAACTGTCCCTGGCTGGCCAGGTGACCATCGCCTTTGACTGGTCGCGCGATCTCCTGCTGCTCGACGAAAGCCTGCCCTACCACCCCAATGCCATGTCCCTGACAGCCTTCGGCGAAACCGGCGAGCTGTTCGAGCAAACCTACTACTCGATCGGCGGCGGCTTCATCATCGAAGCGGCCGAAGCCGAATCCGGCGTCGCCCCCGCCAGCGATGTGGTGTTGCCGTACGATTTCTCCAGCGCCGTCGAATTGCTTCAGTTGTGCAACCAGCACGGCCTGCGGATTTCCGAGTTGATGATGGCCAACGAACGGGCCTGGCGCAGTGACGAACAAATCCGCGAGGGCCTGCTGCACATCTGGTCGGTGATGCGTGAGTGCGTCGAGCAAGGACTGCAACACGAAGGCATTCTGCCCGGCGGCCTGAATGTTCCGCGTCGCGCCGCGAAATTGCACCGTAGCCTGCTGGAAATCGGCAAACCGAACGTCATCACTTCGACCCTCTCGGCAATGGAATGGGTCAACCTGTTTGCCCTGGCGGTCAACGAAGAAAACGCCGCCGGCGGACGCATGGTCACGGCCCCGACCAATGGCGCGGCAGGGATCATTCCGGCGGTGCTGCACTACTACATGAAATTCAATCCGGATGCGTCGGACGACGACGTGGTGGCGTTCTTTCTGGGCGCGGCGGCCGTCGGCATCCTTTGCAAGAAAAACGCCTCGATCTCCGGCGCCGAAGTCGGCTGCCAGGGCGAAGTCGGTTCGGCCTGCGCCATGGCTGCCGCCGGTCTGGCGGAGGTGCTGGGTGCCACTCCGGAACAACTGGAAAACGCCGCCGAAATCGGCCTGGAACACAACCTCGGACTGACCTGCGACCCGGTGGGCGGCCTGGTGCAAGTGCCCTGCATCGAGCGCAACGCGATTGCCGCGGTGAAGGCAATCAACGCCACCCAAATGGCCCTGCGCGGCGACGGCAAACACTTCATTTCCCTGGACCGGGTGATCCGCACCATGCGTGATACCGGCGCTGATATGCACGACAAATACAAGGAAACGTCACGGGGTGGTCTGGCGGTGAACTGGGTGGAATGCTGATCGCTTTAGAGGCACGTCGACATTTATTGCCCTGAAACGGGCCGACAAATGCAAACTTTGTGGGGCGAGCCTGCTCGCGATAGCGGACTGTCAGACGACACAGGCGTTGACTGGGCAGCCGTCATCGCGAGCAGGCTCGCTCCCACATTAGTTTCTGCGTGGCCGCCATGATTGTCCGACAATCCATCCGGCACGCCCCTTGCTACATCCCTGTTGCAAGCATTGATGGCGAAATGGCTATGGAATGGCCGATGGTCTGGTGTTGCGAACTAATCCCGATCTCGACCGGTCAACAACTGCACGTTCAATCAGGCGGTGACGCATCATGGACAACCCCTTTCAGCTCATTACCGATGCCTTTGCAGCGGACTATCAGATCAACCTGAGCATTCAGGGCCTGGACGGCAGCATCATGCTGACCCTGTCCAACTGTGGTCACGTCGTCGCAAAGCGCATGATCAGCGCCGAACAACGCAACGACCCCGAGCGCCTCAAGCGCCTGGTGCAAAGCATTCAGTTCGGCATCGCCATCGAACAGGGCCACAGTGCAGTGGCGATCCTCGAAGCCATGATCGATGGCGGCACACCCCACCTGCCGCCACCAACGGCCAAAGGCCGGCCCCGACCTGCCATGGGCCTTTAAATTTCGCCCTTTTCCACTTCCGGCTGCTCACTGGAACCCGTACCGATCTTGCGATGCGGGTTTTCAATTTTCACCGATGGAAATTGCGACGAAGCGTAACGCACCACCAGAATCGCAAACGCCAGCAGCAGAATCCCGCCGCACAGGTAAATGATCCCCAGGTCCGGCGGGTTGTGGTGCGACACGTTGGAAATCAGCAAACGTGTCAGTGCGGTAATGGCCACGTAGATCAGGAAGCGCACCGGCATGTGGTTGGTCTTGAAATAAATCCCGACCATCGCCCCCAGTTCCAGGTAGATGAACAGCAGCAAGATGTCATCGATCTTGATGTGCCCTTCTTCGATCATCCCAAGAAACTCCATCACCGCCGCCCACGCGGTTACGGCACCGATGGCAAACAGCGCCAGGTAGTGAAAGGTCTCGACGAACAGGTTGCCCAGGGATTCCGCCAGTTCATGCACGCTCTGGCGCAGGTTTTCGGCCCAGTTGATTTTCACGATGATGCTTCCTTAGGTCGGCTCGACCGGATAATGCGGGTTGGACTTTACGTTTGTTCTACGCAGAAGCTGTTTTATGCAGAAACAGGGCCACGCCATCATGGCGAGCCGACGCGGGTTGCGCTCCGTGGCGTTTGGTCGCACCCGTTTCAGTGAGGTCCCGATACTGTGGGAGCGAGCCTGCTCGCGAAGAGGACAACTCGGCAGAGCTGACAAAACCCGAATTCGGTCTACATTAAAAAGCCACTACCCAAACCCCAGCGATTCGCTTATCCTTTTCGCTGTATATAAATACAGTAGTCGAATCAGACAACCAAATGTGAAGGCATGTGAGGTGGTGAATGGCCGTCGAAGTGGTATACCGCAGCAGCCGAGATCTGGAGCGCTTGTTCATGGATAAAGCCGAAGCTGACCGTCATGACAAAATGCTCGAGCTGGCCGAGTTGCTGGCTGAAGTGTTGCACAAAGCCGTTCCGTCCCTGACCGAACAGCAAGTGGAAGAAGCCGGGATCTACATGGCGAAAAATCGCGATGTGTTTGCCAAGGCATTCAAGAGCCAGCCGGACGCCTTGTCCGAGTTGCTCACCGCGCCCGTTGAAGTCCCGCAACCGGTTGAAGTGGCGGCTCCCGTTGAAGAGGCGGTCGTTGAGCCGGTTGCCCCGGCCAAGCCAGCCAAGGCCGCCAAAGCAGCAAAATAAGCAACGCCCGAATTGAACAGGCCCTGAGTCGAATGACTCAGGGCCTTTTTCATTTTCAAAACCCAAGATCGTCTATCGATACAAAACTTTTTCCGCGAGTTCGTCCGCCACTCGCGCCGGCGAACGTTTTTCCGCCTGGGCATGGGCGAACACTTCGGTCAGTCGCGAGCTGATTTTTGACAGGTGCGCGGTGATGGTCGCCAGCTCTTCACCCCGGTGTTTGAGTGAAACATAGATCAGCCCGCCGGCATTGATCACATAATCGGGCGCATACAAAATGCCGCGCCGTTCCAGCTGATCGGCAACGTCCAGATGAGTCAGCTGGTTGTTCGCCGACCCCGCCACCGCCGAGCAGCGCAGTTGCGTCACGCTATGGCTATTGAGCACGCCACCCAGCCCACAGGGCGCAAGAATGTCGCAAGGTGTGCTGAGCAGCGCATCGTTGGCAATCGGGTGAGCGCCGAGTTGTTCCATGGCCAGTTGCACCTTGCCATGGTCGATGTCGCTGACCAGCAGTTCGGCACCCGCGGCATGCAACTGTTCCGCCAGTGCAAAACCCACGTTGCCCAAGCCTTGAATGGCCACGCGCAAGCCTTCGAGATTGTCGCTGCCCAACCGCGCCATGGCGGTGGCGCGAATGCCGGTGAACACGCCCATTGCGGCATGGGGTGCCGGGTCGCCCGCTGAAGTGGTGCTGGTGACGTGCTGGGTCTGCTGGGCGATGCAATCCATGTCCGCCACCGACGTGCCACTGTCGATGGCAGTGATGTAGCGACCGTCGAGCTGATTGATGCAGCGCCCGAAGGCTTCGAACAGCGCGGCGCGATTGGCCACGTGAACGGGACGAACGATGACCGCCACCCCGCCGCCCTGGGCCAGGCCGGCCAGTGCGGCCTTGTAACTCATGCCTTGGGCCAGGCGCACGGCATCCTCGACCGCTGACTCGTCGCTGGGGTAGGCAAGGTAACGACAACCACCCAGGGCAGGCCCCAGGCGACTGTTATGAATGGCAATGACCGCCTTCAGCCCGGTGGCCGGGTCGACGCTAAGATGTAGCGATTCAAGGCGAGTGCTTTGCATGAGAGCGAACATCGTAGGGCTCCCGAATCACTTCTTGTAGTCGCCAGTATAGGCTTGCGCACAAAAATTGCAGAAGCGCACCGGAATAACCGAAGCGCCCATTCAGACATTCGGAAATAACCGCTGAGCACCCTTGTGCAGCACTGGACGAATGGCACAGACGGGGCTAAAACGAGGCATTGCCCGGAGATTTTGATGACCCCGCGCCAATCGTTTTTCGCCTGTCTGCAACGTTCACCGCCCGCGCTGTTCGAGGCGGCGCTATGGATTGCCGCCGAACATGACAGCGAGGTGAATCCCGAATCGCTGCTGCTGGATTTCAAGACGCTGCAACAACGAATCAGTGGCAGTCTGCCGATGTTGCCGGTGAGCGAACTGGCACAACCACTGCTGCGGCGCATGAATGACCTGGGATTCGCCCAGGACGACTTTACCCCCTTGCGTCCGCAAGTGGCGCTGCTCAATCGCGTGCTGCAACGCCGGCGTGGGCAACCCCTGGCCCTGGGGCTGATTGCGCTGGAATTGGCCAGGGGCCTGGAAATCCCTCTGGTCGGCGTCAACTTCCCCGGCCATTTTCTACTGCGCGTACCGGGTGCCGATCACCTGCTCGATCCGTGCGGCGGCCGTCGCCTCTACCCCAACGATTGCCGGGAACTACTGCAACGCCAGTACGGCCCGAACATGAAGCTCAGCGCCGAACACCTGGTCACCGCCGAGCCCGTGCAGATGCTGCAACGACTGTCGCGCAACCTGCGCCAGCTGCACCTTTCCAACGACGATTACATCGGTGCCCTGGTCGATGCCGAGCGCGTGCTGGAACTGGGCAACGGCACCGCCGCCGACTACCTGGCCCGAGCCAGTCTCTACCAGCGGCTGGATTGCCCCAACGCCGAACGCTTCGACCTGGAACATGCCCTGTTGCTCAGCGACGACCCGATCCAGCGAATTCGCCTGACGGAGCGGCTGGGGCATCTGCCGCCCAATTCCATCGTCCATTGAACCTCCCTATGTAGGAGCGAGCCTGCTCGCGAAAGGATTTACCAGTCACATCGAAGCTGGATCTGCCTCCGTCTTCGCGGGCAGGCTCGCTCCCACAGGGGGTGGTGTTGCGCGCTATGGGGTGTCCGGCTGATTCGCCGGATGCGCCTTGATGAACGCCGGGTGCGTAGCGGCCAGAGCGGCCACGCGACGAATCCGCGGCCAGGCTTGCAGGGAAACGTTGAAGCGCTCGGCCGCGTACAGCTGCGGAATCAGGTACACGTCCGCCAGGCCGGGTTGCGGGCCAAAGCAGTAACCGTCGTCACCGATCAACTGCTCCACGGCAGCCAGTCCCTGACTGATCCAGTGGCCGATCCACTCCCCAACCTGCGTCTCATCGTGCCCCAACTGTCGCAGCCGGTTGAGCACGCTGACGTTGTGCAGAGGATGCACATCGCAGCCGATCAACGCCGCCACGCCGCGCTCACGGGCGCGGGCAGCGAAGTCTTTGGACAGCAGCGGCACCTGTGGATAACGCTCCTCCAGGTACTCAATGATCGCCGGTGACTGGATCAGCAGCTCGCCTTCATCGGTGCGCAAGGCCGGCACGCGGCCTTGCGGGTTGATGCCAAGATACGGCGGCTGGCGATGTTCGCCACCGGGCGGCGCAATCAGGTTGACCGGCAGCGCCTGGTAATCCAGGTCCTTCAATGCCAGTGCGATACGCACCCGATAGGACGAGGTCGAACGGTAGTAGGTATAGAGTTCCATGACCCGTTCCCCTCAGCGCGCCGGCAGCACTTTGCCGCGGCACTCGCCGAAGCCGATGGAGGCAAAGCCCTCGCGGCTGCAACGGCCACGCAGGATGATTTCGTCGCCGTCTTCAAGGAACTTGCGCACCTCGCCCGACGCCAGTTCGATCGGCTTTTTACCGCCCTCGGTGATTTCCAGCAGGCTGCCGAATTGACCGTTTTCCGGCCCCGACAAGGTGCCCGAGCCGAACAGGTCACCGGCCTGCAGCTGGCAGCCGTTGACACTGTGGTGCGCGACCATTTGTGCCACGGTCCAGTACATGTGTTTCGAGTTGCTCAGGGTCAGGCGATGGGCCGGCAGGTTCTGCTCGCGCATGGCTTCGGTCAGCAGCAGCACTTCCAGTTCGATATCGAAGGCACCGGCGGCCTGATCACGTTTATCGAACAGGTACGGCAGCGGCTGCGGATCACCTTCCGGGCGCGCAGGTTGGGCGCGACGGAATGGCTCCAGCGCTTCGGCGGTCACCACCCACGGCGAAATGCTGGTGATGAAACTCTTCGACAGGAACGGACCCAGCGGCTGGTATTCCCAGGCCTGGATGTCCCGCGCCGACCAGTCGTTGAGCAGGCAGAAACCGGCGATGTGATCGGCGGCGTCGCCAATGGCGATCGAGTCGCCCATGTCATTGCCCTGGCCGATCCAGATGCCCAGCTCCAGCTCATAATCCAGGCGCGCGCACGGACCAAAGGTCGGCTCGGTCTGGCCGGCCGGCAAGGTCTGGCCTTTGGGCCGACGCACATCGGTACCGGACGGGCGAATGGTCGAGGCGCGGCCGTGGTAGCCGATCGGCACGTACTTGTAGTTCGGCAGCAAGGGGTTGTCCGGACGGAACAGCTTGCCAACGTTCTGCGCGTGTTCGATGCCGACGTAGAAGTCGGTGTAGTCATTGATTTTCGCCGGCAGGTGCATCTCGCAATCCGCCGCCAGTGGCAGCAATTTAGCGCCTTGGGCCTCGATCTTGCCGTGCAGGGTGCTGCCTTCGCTCAACAATTCCAGCAGACGCTCACGCAGGGCTACACGAGCTTCGCGGCCCAGTTCGAAGAACGCATTCAACTGCCCGCCACGGGTGGCTTCGACGGCGGTTTTTGCTGCTCCGTCAAACAGGCCGGCATCGAGTGCGGCCTGCAGATCGAAAATATGCTCGCCAATGGCCACGCCGCTGCGCGGTGCCGAACCTTTCACACTGAACACGCCCAGTGGCAGGTTTTGCAGCGGGAAATCCGCATGGCCGTTGGCGGAAGCAACCCAGCTGCGAGTGATGGAAGTCTGCGTCATGGGTTATCTCCGGGTTGGGTCGAAAGTGGCGGGCAACGTGGCCCAGCAAGCGTCGTAGTTGGTTTGCAGTTGCGGGCAATCGAGGGCGAATCGGCTCGGACGCAGCACTTGGCTGGTCTCGAACATGAAGGCCATGGTGTTGTCGATTTTCGCCGGTTTGAGGTCCGCGTTGATCGCCTTGGTGCAGGTTTCGCCGTCAGGCCCGTGCGCACTCATGCAGCTGTGCAGCGACGCGCCGCCGGGGACGAAACCTTCAGCCTTGGCGTCGTACTCGCCCTGGATCAGGCCCATGAATTCGTTCATCAGGTTGCGGTGGAACCACGGTGGACGGAAGGTTTTCTCGGCGACCATCCAGCGTGGCGGGAAGATCACGAAATCGAGGTTGGCCAGACCGTGGACGCTGGTCGGCGAAGTCAACACGGTGAAGATCGACGGGTCCGGGTGATCGAAACTGACGGTGCCGATGGTGTTGAAACGGCGCAGGTCGTATTTGTATGGCACGTTGTTGCCATGCCAGGCGACCACGTTCAGCGGCGAATGATCGAGCTCGGTGCCCCACAACTGGCCGAGGAACTTCTGCACCAGGGTCGTTGGTTGCGTGAGGTGTTCGTAATGGGCAACCGGGGTGAGGAAATCCCGCGGGTTGGCCAGACCATTGCTGCCGATCGGCCCAAGATCTGGCAGGCGCAAGGGCGCACCATGGTTCTCGGCGATGTAGCCGCGGGCTTGCGGGTCAAGCAACTCGACGCGGAATTTCAAACCCCGTGGCAGTACGGCGATTTCCAGAGGCTCCAGTTCCAGCACGCCGAGTTCAGTGGCAATCCGCAGTCGCCCCAGTTGCGGCACCAGCAGCATTTCGCCGTCGGCGTTGAAGAACACTCGCTCCATGGACCGATTGGCGCGGTACTGGAAGATACTGATCCCGGCCGGTTTATCCGCGCCGGAGTTGGCGGCCATGCTCACCAGGCCATCAATGAAATCGGTCGGCTCGGCGGGAATATCCAGGGCATTCCAGCGCAGGCGATTGGGGGTTACTTCACCCAGTGGCCCGCCAGCCAGTTGCCGATCGAGTTTGACGAATGCCGGATGATTGGCCGATGGCTGGATACGGTACATCCAGGTCCGCCGCGCTTCGCTGCGGGCCATGGTGAACGCGGTGCCGGAAAACAGTTCGGTGTAGAGGCCGTAAGGGGCTTTCTGTGGCGAGTTCTGGCCGACCGGCAACGCACCGGGCAACGCTTCGCTGCTGAATTCGTTGCCGAAGCCTGACTGATAAGCCAGTGCTGGCGTCGATGAATCGAGGTTCATGGAGCCTCCTGAACAGGGAGTGGGTCGTGGCCTGTCGCTCTGCGCAAGAGGTCTGGGCACACCAAAGTTGTTTTTATCGTAATCCAATTACGAATAACGTAATTTGATTGGTATTGACCGTCAAGCTATAAAGACGCCCATTCATCCCCGGAACTCATCCCTTGAAAGACGGCGCCACCATGCAAAAGCCCGCCAGCGACAGCAACGGCAAACAGAAAGTCCGCTCCGCCGAGGTGGGAACCGACATCCTCAAGGCGTTGGCCGAGTTGTCGCCCTCGACATCACTCTCGCGCCTGGCCGAACACGTGCAAATGCCGGCGAGCAAGGTCCACCGCTATTTGCAGGCACTGATCGCCAGCGGCTTCGCCGAACAAAATCCAGCGACCAACCATTACGGGCTGGGTCGTGAAGCCTTGCGTGTCGGATTGGCGGCACTCAACAGTATGGACGTGCTGAAAGTCGCCGCCCTGCCCTTGGCCGAACTGCGCGACGACTTGAACGAAACCTGTTTTCTGGCGGTATGGGGCAATCAGGGCGCGACCGTGGTGCACATCGAGCCGGCGGTGCGAGCGGTGACGGTAGTGACCCAATTGGGCTCAGTGTTGCCTTTGCTCAGTTCTTCCACAGGCCTGGTGTTTGGCGCCTATCTGCCCAAAAGGGAAACCATCGAGCTGCGTGAGCAGGAACTGCAAGCCCAGACCGCCCACGCATTGGCTGACGATCAGGCCTATGCCGCCATGTGTGAGCAGATCCGCGCACGTGGCCTGCACCATGTGCATGGTTTGCTGATGCCCGGTGTCGATGCCTTGTCGGCGCCGGTATTCAACGCGATGGGCAATGTGGTGGCGGTGCTGACGGTGGTAGGACCGACGTCGCTGTTTCATGCCGATGAAGACGGACCTGCCGCCCGACGCCTTTTATCCGCCGCCCGCGCGGTCAGTTGGCGAATGGGCTTCGAAGCGGACAGCGGGCCTGTTGACCGATGAGCATTTGTTCTAACGCCTAACGTACCGGCATTGCCCTTCGGGGTGCTTTTTTATGCCTGATCTCAATCTCCAATACACCACTGATTCCCTGTGGGAGCGAGCCGGCTCCGGGCGGCGTTCCGACGAAGGCGTCCTTACATCCAGCAATGCCGGTGGCTGATACGCCGCTTTCGCGAGCAGGCTCGCTCCCACAAGGGCTCGGCGATGGCCACTTATCGCAGGTAGAAAAAAGCTCCCCACAGCGGGACTCGCCCCTACCCCTGCGCAATCAAGCCCAGCTTCTTCGCCGTGGCCACGGCTTGAGTCCGGCGCTCCACGCCAAGCTTGCTGTGAATGCGTCGCGCGTGGGTTTTCACCGTGTGCAATGAGATAAACAATTGCTCGGCGATCTGTTGATTGGAGTTGCCTTGGGCGATCAGGCTGAGCACCTCCAGCTCTCGCCCGCTCAACGGGTTGGCATCCAGGGTCGCCACCGGCTCGTCGTCCGCGCCCAGGCGACTGAGCAATGCCGGCTGACGCAACCGCAGTTCGCTCAAGGCCTGCTGCAAATGGCAGCGCCTGACCAATTCCAGCCCCGCCTGCAACGCCGATTTCGCCCTGTCAGGTTCGCCGATCAGGTCCGCCACTTCGCAGATTGCAAACAGCAATTCCGCTTCCAGCGCCAGCATCCCATGCTGTTGCGCGTGGTCGAGCAATGTCTTGAGCTGCTCCAGTGGTCGCGTGGCCCGGTGCAGATGGGTTTCGGCGAGTACCAGCAAATACTCGACCCGGGCAATCAGCCCCACAGTGGCCGGGGGGGCCTGTCGTGCATCGGCCCCACGGTAGTGGCGCGCCACGCGGGTCAAGGTTTCATGAGCCAATTGCGGTCGACCTTGCTGCAACCAGAAGTGACTGCTGATCTGCAACAAAACACCGCGATACACCGTGTCGGGAATCTGCCGCTGCTGCATCAAGCGCTCGGCCTCGCGCAAGCGGTCAAAGGCGTGGGCGTAATTCCGCTGATTGGCCGCCACCTGGGCCTGCCCGAGAAAGCCATACAACGCGCGCTTGTCCAGACTGTGCAGGCAGTCCTGAAGACCACTATTGAAGAACTCGGCGGCCATTTCGTCCTGCCCCTGGCAGAGCGCCAGACGCCCGCGACGCAAGGCGATTCGCCCCAGCAACGGCGTTGGACGGTCAGCCTGTCGACACAACATTTCATGTACATCGGTCAGCAGGCTCTCGGCGCGTCGGGGAGCGCCGCGCTGTTCCAGCAACTGCGCGTGATCGAGTTCGAGCAACCCCTCGAACAGCAACGAACCTTGCGCCCGCGCCAGGCACAGCGCCTCTCGGTTCAGGGCCTGCGCGGCATCGAGTTCGCCCTTGAGCAGCGCCTGTTGAGTCAACCCGGACAGGCACAACAAGCGGGCCGGCCAGGCGTCCGCTGCCAACTCGGCCAGCGCATCGACAAAGTGCCCGCGAGCCGCCGCCATACGCCCCTGCAAATGCAGCAACCAGCCTTGTTGCGCCTGCCAGCGTGCCAACAGTTGCCGTTGCAGGGCGGCCGTCGGTTGCGGGGCGAAGCGCGCCATTTGCTCGATGCACGGCGCCGCCTGGTCGAAGCGCCCGGCAAACAACAGTGCCGCCGTGATCAGACCGACCAATTGCGGCGACCCGAGGGTCAACTCCTGCCCCTGGCGCTCATGCAGATTCAGCAACAGGCGCACATTCTCGCTGCGGAACAAATGCTCGAAGCTGAAATGCTGCAACAAGCTGACCGCGGCTTCGAACTCCTCGGCCAACAACGCCTGCTCGAACGCCCCCTGCCAATCCTCCTCGGCGCAGAACCACTGGCATGCGCGCCGATGCCACGAGCGACCGGCCGAACCCTGCTCCTCACGCATGGCCCGGGCCAGTGGCACGAAGACGCGCAACCAGTCGGCGGAGTCTTCCCAAGGCTCGATGAAGCACCCCATGTCCTGCAAGGTCTGCAACCCCTTTGCGCCTTCACCCGCACCGAACAGATGCTCGCACAGTCCAGCATTGAATCGCGGCAAATGGGCCAGCACCTGCCAGGCCTCAACCAGCTCCGGAGGCAGCGTGTTGAACAGTTCGTGTTGCAAGTAATCGAGCAGCGTCGCCGAGCGTTCCTGCTTGTCCTGCCCGGCGGCCCACTGACAGCCGTCGAGCAGGGCAATGCGCACGCCGGCACACCAACCGCCGCTGCGCTGGATGATTCTTCTGGCAACGCTGCTCGCCCGTGACGGCTCTACGTGGACGAGCAACTGTTCGACGTCTTGCTCGGTAAACGCCAGTGCCTGCCCGTCGTACTCGTACAACTCATCATCGAGCAACAAGCGTGGCCAGTTGCAGGATGGCCGTCGACGCGAACCCAGCCACCAACTCAATGACGGGCTTCTCATGGCCAGTAAACGGTCAAGCAGGCGATCGAGCTCAGGATTGGGGGCGCGGCAATAATCATCGATAAACAGCCAGGTCGGCGTTTGCAACCGGGCCAGGTGCTCCAGCAATGCAATCTCATCCGACGCAGCCAGTCCCAGCGCATGCGCCAGCCGCTGCCGGAAATCGGCAACACTCAACGACTCGCCCGCCAACGGCAACCAATACACCCGACAATGTCCCGACGCCCGCAACAGGCATTCGGTAAGCAGCGCACTCTTGCCGCTGCCCGCCGGTGCACAGAGCAATTTCACCCGTGCCGTGGAGGCCAGCAATGGCTCGACCAAGCGTTCGCGGGACAGGTGATGGGAACACAAGCGAGGCAGAAGTCCAAGACGGTCCAGACACGTCGTCATGGCAGTCATAGTGGTGCGCCTTTTTATAGTTGTGGCGCCACCCTAGCCCCCTCCCGAGCGCTTGTTGAAGAAGTATTCAGCAGGTTGATTTGCAGCCATAAAAAAGGTGACCGCGAGGTCACCTTTTTGTGTAGGAGCCTGTAGGACGATTACCTCACACCCGTGCTCCGCAGGGCTGCCGGCGTGTAGTCCCCGGCTTTGGCCGCGATGTTGAATTCGAAGCTGCGCTTCTCTTCGTTTTTCATCCCCAGCGCGATGTAGCGACCGGCAATCAGGTCATACAGTGCCTCGACCGTATAGGCCGGCACCTGATGATCGTAGTAGAACTGCGCATGCCCTTCGGCCACACGCCAGAGCTGACCGCGACCGTCATAGTGGTCGGCCAGCGCCACCTGCCAGGTGTCTTCGTCGAGGTACATGTGACGCTTGGCGTACACATGCCGCTCGTTGGGCTTGACCGTCGCGACGACCTCCCAGACCCGGTGCAATTCATAGCGGGTCAGGTCCTGGTTGATATGGCCGGCCTTGATCACATCGGTGTATTTCAGGTTCGGCGAATCAAGTTTGTAGCTGTTGTACGGGATGTACATTTCTTTCTTGCCGATCAGCTTCCAGTCGTAACGGTCTGGCGCACCGGAAAACATGTCGAAGTTGTCGGTGGTGCGCAGGCCGTCGGACGAAGTGCCCACGCCGTCATAGGCCACTTGCGGTGCACGCCGTACACGCCGCTGGCCCGCGTTGTAGATCCAGGCCTTGCGCGGTTCCGTGACCTGGTCGAGGGTCTCGTGAACCAGCAGCACGTTGCCCGCCAGCCGCGCCGGTGCCGTCACCTCCTGTTTGAAATAGTTGAGTACGTTGTCATCGCTGCCCGGTTTCAGATCCCCCAGCAACGACGGCACGGCCACCTCGTCCTTGAAGCGGATGACGGTAAAATCGCCATTGGACTGTGGCGTTGCCTGGGTAATGGTGCGACGCAGATTGCCGCCGTGATAACGGGTGACGTGGTTCCAGATCACTTCAACGCCGTTCTTCGGAATCGGAAAGGCGTAGTAACGATTGCCGGTGAAGTTGGCCAGGCCGTTACCGTCGTTGGTCGGAATGACATTCAACGCGCTGCGCTTGGCCGACTCGTAGATTTCCGGCGGCAGCGCCGCGGTGCGGTGGCTCGGATAAACCGGAATCCTGTAAGTCTCGGGGTAGCGCTTGAACATCGCGATCTGCCCGTCCGAGAGCTTGTCCTTGTACTTGTCCACCGTTGCCGCCGTGATGATGAACAGTGGTTTTTCATTGGCGAACGGATCAGCCAGGAAGCCCTTGCTGTCCACCGCGCCGGCGTTTTTCGGAATACCACCGGTCCACGGCGGGATCGAGCCGTCGGCGTTGCCGGCCTTCTCGGCACCCAGCGGTGTGAGGCTGGTGCCCAGTTTGTTCGCTTCTTCCGGTGACACCGCTGCCATCACGTTGGCGGCCAGCAGACTCAGGGCCAGGACGGTGCCGAATTGCAGAATCATCTTGCGCATGGAAATCATCCTTCTCAGACAGATCAGAAGTTCACGCCAAAGCTCAATGCCACGAAGTCGCGGTCTTCGAGCACGTTGTAGTCACCACCGAAGAAGTCGGTGTAACTGAGGCTTGCGGTATAGGTGTTGCGGTAGTCCGCATCGACGCCGAGGCTGACGGCCTTGGCACCTTCGTTGAACAGCCCGTTGGGGCCGTACCCGGCGACGTCGTGGGACCACGACAGGTTGGGCCGGAAGTTGATCCCGGCGATTACGTTGTTGTAATCGAGGATCGCCCGGGCGCGATAACCCCACGAAGTCGAGGTCACGAAACCATCGGTATCGCCGCCGAAACCATACTGGCCGTACACCGAGTCGCGGCCATAACGCAGCTTGCTCCGGGCCTCCAGGCCACCGACATGCACCACCGCCGCTTCGCCTACCAGTGTCAGGCGATCCGCGCCCGCGATCTGATCGACAAAGTGCGTCAGGGTGCTCTGGATCTGCGTCACTTCCTTGCGCCGATAGCCTTTGTTGTCGGCGCCAGGGGTGGTGGCGATCGGTGAAGCGGCGCCGCCGGCAATCGGGTTGAGCATCGCCAGGGTCAGGTCGTTGGTGTTGACCTGCACCGGTGCGTTGGGGCGATAGCTGATCTCGCCGGTCCACGCCGTGCCGGTGGGCAAGGTGGTGGAGAAACTCGCGCCGTAGAGGCGAATGTCTTCCGGGTACTCGAGGTAGTACTGGCCGCGCCCGAGCATCACGCTTTGCGCCAGGCCAGAACCGCTGCCGGGCGCGATACGGTTGGCAGCCGCGACGATCCCGGGAATGCTCGCCAGCGTAGAGAAGCCTGCCGTGGTCGTGCCGACGTTCGGTGTGCGGCTGTGGTAGTTCATGAAGTACAGACCGTACTCGGTGTCATCCCCCAACCAGCGCAGCGCCGTACCCCATTGCCCCGAATCCCGGGCATCGCGGTCCTGACCGCGAGGAACGACCACCCCCTCCTTGGTGACCTCAAAGCCCTGGCCAAAGGCCGCGGCAATCGGCTGCAACGGCGCAATGGCCGGGCTGGCGACGGTGTAGCCCTTGTCGCACCCATCCGCCACCACATCGACGCCGAAGAAGGTGCCGCAGTTGTCGACGACAGTCTGGTCCCACTCCAGTTGATAGAAGCCTTCGACCGTCAGCTTGTCCGTCAGGCCCTGTGACGCGAACAGCATGTTGACCGGAATCAGACCTTCCTTGATCTCGGCACCGGGACGGCGAAACGCGGACACGTCGACCGGGTTGATGCTGTTGATCGAGTTGCCGATGAAGGTACTTTCGCCCCAACTGACCACCTGCTTGCCCGCACGCACCGTGCCCGGCAGTTCGCCGATGGAGTAGTTGTGATAGACGAACGCATCGAGGATTTGCCCACCGGAAGACTTGGCGCCCTCCTTGCGATTGTGATCACTGATCGGCTTGAACGGCCGGTCTTCGTCCTTCAGCTCGAAGTCGTACCAGTACTTGCCACGGACAAATACACCGGTGTCGCCATACTTCAGTTCGAGGTCGTGAATGCCCTTGAAAATCTTCGAGAAGGTTTCGCCCTTTCGAAAGTTCTGACGCCCGTCGTCACCGGTCGAAGCCTGCCCGCTGCCACCGTTGACGGTGCCCACCAACGCATCGTCGGCATCGCGCATGCCCCAACTTGCACCGACCGACAACGAAGAGTCGAACGTCCCCTCGATTTCCCCGATGTTGAAAGAAACAGCCTGCGCCTGGGCACAGCAACCCAAGGCAACCGCAGCGGCCAGCGCCTGCGGTGTGAAGATGGCGCGCATTGTTGTTTTTGTCATGCGTCTTCCCCGGTGAGTGACAGAAGGCCTCACCCTACTGCCGCCTGCCGGGGTCGATAAGCGCACCAAGGAGGTATTCGTGGTGTACCTCCAAAGGATGACTGGCTGCATGGGACGCGGTATTGCGCGGAGCATGGATCGGCTGGATGGGACGCCATCAGCCACATGCATACGCCAGGGGATATCGATGCCGGGTAGAACACTCAACTGTTGCGCGCCCCGTAACAGTGCATGTCCGGAATCGCTATTTTTCCTTTGTCGGCAAAGACTTATTCTGATCAGGCTTTCACGGTAAACAGCCTGAAAACGCGAAGCAAAAGCGTGTAATTCGTCTACGCTATTGCGACAGATCTCAGATGACTTGAAGGTTTCGAGTCATCACCCCGTGTACACCGACGTTGATTTGTAGCTCCTGGATCCAACGTCTTGCTTTGGCCGCTGCGTTTGCAGCGGCCTTTTTTATGGGCGGGGGTTTTGTGGCGCCAGCCTGCTTCACCTGATGTTTAAAAAAGGTCCTACAAGACACTTCCTGTAACTGCATAAGAAATATCTTTTTACGCAGAAGATTATTTCGCCTGAATTTCCGTTTTATCGACATGACTCTCAACCCCCTATGTAAATGCCCACGCACTTCTCAGACTCATTACTTTTAATTTCGCTGTAACTTTGAATGGCACAACGAAACAGTTGGTTGCGCAAGCACACCAACAAAGGCCACATATCAAACAGTGTGCAAATTCACAAGGATATGAATATGCAAAAACCACCTGGACCACCGCGTCCAAACACATCAAAGCCTGGTTTTCTCGAAATTGATGAGCCCGTTCACACAGTCGGCATTGCACCCGACCACATGGTTCTCCCACCTCACGGGCGAAACGACCTCACGGGAGGGCCATTCGGCTACGGTGCCGGGGGGACCTACGGTCAAAATTTGTTAACCGTCCAACGCACAACCAAGGTATTGGAACAAGAACTTCAGATCCGATCCAACGAACTACCGAACACCATCGAAGCCGAACTGGCAGCGGTTAGATCTGAAGGTCCTGTCGATCCAGTTACGCCAGTACAGTCAATCGCCCGTGAGTTGGGAGTTTTAAATACGCTCTGGCAACGAAAAGCAGCCGAACACCATAGTAAAACAGCGACCGCCAATGCGTTTTATGGAGGAGATCCTTTTAACCGGCACATCAATGAATTCATGAAAAAAGCCACGACAATGGAAAAGTGGCCGGGACCGAACGGCATTGCCATGCAGGCTTTGAATCAATCACTCAGAGCGGCTGTCGACGTCAGATTACTCTCGCAAACCCTCCATTCGCTTAATCAGCGATCTCTTGATCTGCAGCAGACCCTTAGTGTCTTACAGGCGGCTGAACAAGCGCGATTGGCAGCGGAGCAGGAAGCACAACGTGTCGCCGCCGAACAGACCCGAATTGCGTCTGAGGCAGCCGCACAGTACATCGCTGCTGAACGAGCTCGCCTCGAAGCCGAGGCAGAGGTTCAACGACAAGCCGAGCAACTGCGCCGCGAAAACCAACGGCAAGCGGAGGAACAAGCGGCCCGCGAGACGATGGAGTCGCTGAACGCCGCCAAAGGCATTCGCCCCTTTTCCGTATCGGGCGCGGCGGCGGCAAATGGTCCGGTGTTCACCGTTGCAGCTGGAGCGCTGGCAGTCGATGCAGCGACAACCCTTGCGATCAGGACGGCCCTGCAATCGGCAGCCGCCGCAGCAACCACAGCGTTGGCAACCACTGTTGGGACAGCGTCAGGCGTGGTGATCGTTGTTGGTGTTGCAGCGCTGGTTTACTACGCGCTACGGGAGAACAAAGAACCGTACGCCTTGAGCGTCCCGCTCTCGGACCTCGCGACGTATGACGCCAATGAACTCCATGCTATCGCCCAGGCCAACGGGGAAATCGAACTGCCGGTCGCGATCGGCTCCCGGACTGTGGGTAACACCACAGAGTTTTCCGTAGCTGCCACGAACAGCACCATGCTACCTCGCAAAGTACCGGTGCGTTTGGCCACCTACGATCCAGTTCTGAACGTCTACAGAACCGAGAGTCCGCACGCCCAATCCCCTGGCATGACATGGACGCCAATTGTCAGGCCTGGCAATGCGTCCACGGCTCTTCCGGTAACCGAACCGGACATTGTCCCTTACACCGGCGCTACCGCAACCGCTCTCGAAGGAAGGATCGATCCCAACCCGGAGCTGGATCTCTATAGCTTTGAGGATGTCATCTACATATTCCCGTCTGAGTCGGGTATACCACCTCAGTATGTAGTTTTCAGGGATCGGCGGAGCGAACCTGGTGTATCTAGCGGTACAGGACAATTAATATCCGGAAATTGGCTGGAGACTGCCTCAATGCCCAAAGGTGCACCGATTCCCGCGCACATTGCGGATAAACTCCGAGGACGGAAATTTTCGACATTTAAAAATTTCCGCAATGAATTTTGGAAGGCTGTGAGTAACGATGAGTTATTGAATGCCCAGTTTACAAAACTAAGGCAAATGGACATGAAGCAGGGCCTCGCTCCAACTGCCTTTCCTCAAGATCAAGTGGGCAGGAGAATAAAGTATGAAATCCACCATATCATCCCAATCGGGGAAGGTGGCGAAGTTTACGACATGGACAACCTTCAAATTATGACACCTAAATCGCACATTCAAACTCACGCAAAGACAAGAGGAGTAAAAGAATGAATTTTAAGAGCAAACTTGAAGAATACACAGAAGAAGAATACATGATTCTAATCGAGCGTTTGTTCGAAGGAAATTACTCTTCTGAAGAAGAACACGATGCAATTGTTGAAAACATTGTTACCACTTCAGAGCATCCCGATGGCACAGGCGTTTTGTATGACCCTAGAGAGGGCATTGAGGACAGCCCGACAGGTGTGATAAACGCAATAAAGCAGTGGCGACTAGACAACGGAAAAACTGGCTTCAAAGCCGAATAATAGAAGCAAAAAAAACGGGAGCAAGCATTCACGCTTGTTCCCCGTCTTACGGGACGATAAAGAACCGTTCGCCCTGAGCGTCCCGCTGTCGGACCTCGATACCGATGAACTGCCAACCATTGCCGAAACCAATGGGAAAATCGATCTTCCGGTCGCGGTCGGCTTCCGAGCTATTGATAACTCCATAGAACTTGCCGTCGATGCCACAAACGGCACCCCTGTGTCCGGTAAAGAAACGGCAATCAATGCGATGAATGCACAAGATCAACGAGAATACGAGAAAGAACTCAAGGAGCGCGGACAAATGAACGCTGTTGAGCAAATAGTAAAAAACGAATCTACAGAAGAGGTTGTTTCAGTTTTCGCGCTATTTAGATCCGCCATGCAGGTGGAGCGCATGTACGGACGCTTCCGACCGGAAATGTCACACGGCGAATTAGTAAGAGTTTACAACTTACTTTTCCAGGATGGCATATTAGCAAGTGACGAAAATGGGAAAACGGTCAAAGGCCCCAACTGGATAGCCCCCGACTTCTTTAAAGAGAAGCGATACGTTTAGTGTACTTTTAATCACCAAGCTGCCTTTTACAGCGGCTTGGTGTCATCGCCCGTTAAATCGAATACTTCTGCAAATTCCCCATCATTTCCTTCAGCGCCTCAATGTTGTCCTTCGGATGCGCCGCGCCCTCGAAATCACAGATCTGCTGCCAATGCGCGGCCACATCTTCCGGGGAGAAGCCAACCCGTGGGTCGAAGCCGGCGCCGAGGCTGCGTTCCCAGCGGACCTTGCCCATCCAGCCGCCGCCGACTTCGAACAGGCCGGAGGTTTCCTGGCAGTTTTCGCTGGCCAGGTACACCACCAGCGGGCTGACCAGTTCCGGTTTGAGTTGTTCGAACACTTGCGGCGGGATCAGGCCTTCGGTCATGCGGGTGCCGCCGGTGGGGGCGATGGCGTTGACCAGGATGTTGTTCTTGCGGCCTTCGATGGCCAGGGTACGGGTCAGGCCGTAGAGGCCGAGTTTGGCCATGCCGTAGTTGGACTGGCCGAAGTTGCCGTAGATGCCCGACGTGGACGCGGTGAAGATCACCCGGCCGTAGCTTTGCTCGCGCATGTGTGGCCAGGCGGCGCGGGTGACTTTGTAGGCGCCTTCGACGTGAACGCGGTAAACAAGGTCCCAGTCGGCATCGTCCATTTTGTGGAAGGTCTTGTCGCGCAGGATCCCGGCGTTGTTGACCACGACATCGACGCGACCGAAAGCGTCGAGGGCATGCTGGACAAGCTTGTCGCCGTCGGTGACCGAGTCGTGGTTGGCCACGGCGGTGCCGCCGGCTTCGCGGATTTCCGCGACCACGCGATCTGCCGCCGAAGCGTTGGCACCTTCGCCTTGCGTTGAGCCGCCCAAGTCGTTGACCAGCACTTTGGCGCCCTGTTTGGCGAACAACAGCGCATGCGCCCGTCCCAGGCCGCCACCTGCACCGGTGATGATCACGACTTTATCTTCGAAGCGCACAGACTCATTCATGGGGAACTCCAGCAGGCCAGGGACATTGACTGGGAGTTTCAGGCACGGCGCTGCGGGTCACAATGAACAGGGGGGAGGCTGAATGGTGTGCGATAAGGCTGGGGGATGATTGAAGGCACAACGGGTGAACACAAAACCTGCGGCGAGGGAGCTTGCTCCCGTCCGGCTGCGCAGCAGTCGCAAGATCCATGAACCGCTTTTTTGGCTGATACACCTCAGTTTTAGGGCCGCTTCGCGCCCCAGCGGGAGCAAGCTCCCTCACCACAGTGGTTCAGTGACAGGCAAGAATCAGGAACAGGCCATCTTGAGCGGCGATATCAGTTGGTCGCGAAACGCCAGGTAGTGTTTAAGCACCTGACACGGCGCTTCAATCTGCGGGTAATGCCCGATGTCGCTCAACAACACCGCATCGGCGTCGGGGATCAGCTCCCGGTAACGCGCGACCATGTGCGCGCCGGAGATCGGGTCGACCTCGCCATCGATCACCCGCAGCGGCACTTCGCCGCGCTGCATCGCGCCGACCCAGCGCTCGCGCTGTACGCGTCGCTCGGGAATGTAGGCGATCAATTTATGCATGATGCGCGGGCCGTGATTGTTTTCGATCAGGCTCCAGAAATCATCCATCTCGCTTTCGCTGGGACGGGTGTGTGGACCGAAGATCTTGCGAAAACTCTTCACCAGCCCATCACGACTGAACGCGCGGCCGATCATCCAGCCCAGGGGACTGAGCAGCAGTTTTTGCATCAGGACCGGACGATGGGTTTCCGGAAACAACCCGCCATTGAGGAACACACAGCTTGCGATATTGATCAGCGACTCGTAATGCCGGGCGAGCAGCTCCTGGGCCACGCTGTCGCCGTAGTCATGGGCCAGCAAGTGCACCGGTTGCCCGATATTCAGATGATCCAGCAGCGCCTGTTGCAGATCGGCCTGTTCCAGCAGGCTGTATTCGTGGTTCACCGGTTTGGCCGAGTCGCCGAAACCGAGCATGTCGCAGGCGATCACACGATAGCGCTGGGTCAGCGGCTGCCACAGGTAGTGCCAGTCCCAACTGGCGCTCGGGAAGCCATGAATGAGCAGCAGCGGTTCACCCTGCCCGGCCGTCCAGTAACGGATGGTCTGGCCACGGAACACAAATGACTGGCCGCGCTTGCGCCAGATACACAGCGGGATCTCGGCGAGGGCCATTAGAGTTTATAACCCGGGTCTTGTTTATCGAGTTTGCGCAGCAGCGCTGGCCAGGCCAGCGCGCCACCCATGCCTTGAGCACTTTTGGTAACGCCGGCGATCATCGCCTTGGCGCCCGCCAGAATCTGCGGTTCGATGGCGATCAGCTCCGCGCCGCCGGTCTGCGCCATGACCTGGATATCGCAGGCGCGCTGGAAGGTGAACATCATCAGGAAGGTGTCGGCGATGCTGCTGCCGCAGGTCAGCAGGCCATGGTTATGCAGCATCAGGAAATTGTTTTCGCCAAGGTCGGCTTGCAGGCGAGCCTTTTCCTCGTGGTTAAGCGCAACACCTTCGTAAGCGTGATACGCCAGACTCGAAAGGACGAACAGCGACTGCTGGCTGATCGGCAACACACCCTGTTTCTGCGCTGACACCGCAACACCGGACGCCGTGTGGGTGTGCAGTACGCAGACGACATCGTGACGGACTTCATGCACCGCACTGTGGATGGTGTACCCGGCCGGGTTGATCTCGTAGGGGCTGTCCATCAGTTTGTTGCCGGCCTGATCAACCTTGACCAGGCTCGACGCGGTGATTTCATGAAACATCAGCCCGAACGGGTTGATGAGAAAATCTTCAGTGCCCGGAACCTTGGCGGAAATGTGGGTGAAAATCAGATCGTCCCAGCCATGCTGGGCCACCAGGCGATAACAGGCCGCGAGGTCGACACGGGTCTGCCATTCGGCCGGGCTGACCAGGTCTTTGACACTCTGGTGCGATTGGAGGGGGGTTACGCTCACGGTCAGGAACCTCGGTTTTTATTATGGAGTGTTTCCAATGACTACCGAGTCTAGTCAGCGCTTGGGGTTCGTGTAGTTGCGTTGGCAGCCAGCTTGATGGCCGTACGAGTCAGCAGGTCAGGAAGTTTGGATCCATGTCAAATGGCCGTCGCCAGAGAAGGTGCGGGGCGTGCTTTGCGCAGCCCCGTCAGAACCATGACGAACCCCTGGCAGGAACGTCAGGCGGAGTCGATCAGCCGCGCAGAGCGCCCACCAATTCCGCCAGCCAGGGCTCGGCGTCCGCTTCCGGGGTCACGCTTTCACTGGCGTCCAGGCGCAGCATCGGCAGGACTTCACGGATGCCCAGTTCACCGAACAACTCTCGCATCAACTCGCCACCGCCGCAGAACGTATCGCCATAACTCGCATCGCCCAGACCGATCACCGCCCCCGGTAAACCACGCCATGCCGCAGGCAGCTGGTCACGAATGGCGAAATACAGTGGCTGCAGGTTATCCGGCAACTCGCCCATGCCGGTGGTCGAGGTCACGGCCAGGAAGGCTTCGGGGCCAAAGGCCTGGACATCGGCCAGGCTTGCACGCGGGTTGTGCCAGGTTTCGAAACCGGCGGCTTTCAAAATGCCGGCGGCATGCCGGGCGACTTCTTCAGCCGTGCCGTACACCGAGCCGGAAATGATGGCGACTTTCATCAATCTGATCCTGAAGCTGAGTAAAAGACCGGGATATTAACAGCACGGCCTGGATTGTTCTTTTAGAATGCTTAAGAGGTGTTCTCAATTGAGAACGCTCCCTGAAAACCAACAAGGAAGGGTTTGACTGATGATCAACGCAAAACTGCTGCAACTGGCGATCAACGCCTCCAACGACGGTATCGTGATTGCCGAAAAGGAAGGCGATCAGGACAAGATCCTGATTTACGTCAACCCGGCGTTCGAACGCCTGACCGGTTATAGCAGCGAAGAAATCCTCTACCAGGATTGCCGTTTCCTGCAATCCGGCGACCGTGATCAGGATGCGCTACCGAAGATTCGTGACGCGTTGAACAGCGAGGGATCGTGTCGGGAAATCCTGCGCAACTATCGCAAGGACGGCACACCGTTCTGGAATGAGCTGTCCGTTTCGACGGTGAAAAACCCGAACGACGGACAGGTTTATTTCATCGGCGTACAGAAAGACGTGACCGTACAGGTCAAGGCACAGCAGCGGGTGGCGCAGCTTGAAGCGCAATTGGCTGAAGTCCAGGCCGAGCTTGCCGCACTCAAGGCGACGAACGGCACAAACAAATCAGCGAATTAGTTGTCATTTACTACAATCACCAATGACTTTGTAAATATTTCTTTCGAGCTAGCCATGCAACGCGACGCGCTCCTGACCCAGGACGAGCTGGATTTCATCCAGACAATGCAACATAACCCGCAACTCAATGTGCGGGACGCGACGTCGAGCCTGCTCGTCAACGGTGGTTCGCAAATCCGTGACTTGCTCACGCGCCTTGCCGCCCATGAGCAAGTCACTATTCACGCCAATTTCGAAAACCAGCAAATGACCTTTCCACTGCATCTGGTGGAAGACGAATTTCATGCGCTGCATCTGCGTCTGGGTGTGCCGAGTATCTACGAGGACGGGCCACTGGTCCGGCCATGGCGATTGGTACTGGAAGAACCGGTGGCGCTGGAAAACGCCAAGGGTCAGCCTGGCACGATGTGGGTGCACGAAGTGTCGTTCAAAGGGATTTTGCTGGAGGTTCGCAACAAGACCAAGGCACCGAAGCATTTCGCCTTGTGGTTCAGCCCGTCAGGTTACGAGCGGATCGCCTTGCGCGGCACGCTTGAGAAGGAAACCGAGAACGGCTTCTATGCCTACCAGTTGAGCCAGGATGACACGGATGAAACCGAACGCCTGCGCCAATACATCCTGCAACAGCATCGCTTGACCCATCCCGCCCTGCATCTCTGAGTTCAAGTATCCAGGTTACCCGCCAGAAACTGTTTCAGTCGCTGGCGCATCACCAGGCCTTCGTTCCCCAGGCAACCGATCGACGACCCGGCCAGACTTTCCTGAGCCAGATCGGACGCATCACCGGCCAGCAGCACCGGACAATCCAGACTCATCGCCAGGCGATTCAAGCGTCGAGGCAAATCGGGAGTCGGTACGTGATTGGAAAACAGCACCAGTGCCTGGGGTTTGATCCTTTCGCAGATCAGCGTTAACTCGTCGAATGGCTGACCGATGGTCAACACGCGCACACCGGTTTGCCCGCTGCTCAGGAACAGTGCGGCAATCAGTAACTCCAGTTCCCGGCACTGGCCGGCCAGGGCGCTGACGATGACTCGCCGGGGTTGCTTGTCACGGATCAACAGCAAGCGCTGCAAAACCCGTGACCGCAAAAAACCGTCCAGGAACAGCCACTCGCTGGTCCGACCGAACGAGTCCTGGCGTTGCAACAATTGCTTCCAGAGCGGGACCAGGATGTCCTGAAACACCACCGGCTGGGAGTAAGTGGAAAAAATCTGCCCGTAGACCTGCTCCAGCTGAACGTCGTCGAAAGCACTCACCGCAGCCTGGACCTGCTGCTGCCATTGCGCGTAATCGGCTTGTACGAGGTCGTTGGGGATGATGTGCGACAACGCCTCGAACGGCGCCGCCTTGGCCAGGATCTTGCCGATCTTGCTGACCGCGACGCCACGCTCGATCCAGTCGAGAATGCTACGCACGCGCTCTATATCGGCCATGGAGTAGAGGCGATGCCCGCTTTCGGTGCGAGTGGGCACGATCAGGCCGTAACGCCGCTCCCAGGCACGAAGCGTAACCGGGTTGATTCCAGTCAACCGCGCCACCTCGCGAATGGGGAAGAGTTCTTCCCGCTCAAGAGAGAGCGTAGGCAACTCACCGGGAGCAACGTCAGTCAGGACAGGCATCAGCGGTTTTACGTCCGTGTTTTTGTTTGGATCCCATTGTACCCCCGCCGCCCCGTCATGGTTCAAGACATTGATTGTTACGATGGCCACAGACGTCGCCAATAGAATCAGGAATAATCCTTGCTTGTCCCAAGACGCAGCCCACCACCCCGGCGCTGCGCCTGGCGATACTCCTACCCGGAGCGACGCATTCGTTTACGGAGATACATGATGTCTACCTCCCCCGTCACGCTGATGGTTGCGCGCCGTGTCGCCGATGGGCGTTATCAGGACCTGATCGCCTGGTTGCGCGAAGGCGAACGACTGGCCACCGACTTCCCCGGTTATCTCGGCTCCGGCGTACTCGCTCCGCCACCCGACGATGACGAATTCCAGATCATCTTCCGCTTCGCCGACGAGCAGACCCTGCACACTTGGGAGCATTCCGCCTCGCGCACCGCGTGGCTGGCACGCGGCAGGGACTTGTTCGCCCACCCGACGGAACATCGGGTCAGTGGCATCGAAGGCTGGTTCGGCGCTGCCGGCCAACGCCCGCCCCGCTGGAAACAAGCGGTGGCGATCTGGCTGGCGTTCTTTCCGGTATCACTGCTGTTCAACTTTGTGCTGGGGCCGTTGCTCAGCGAAATGGGCCTGCTGAGCCGGGTATTCATCAGCACCCTGTGCCTGACGCCGTTGATGGTCTACTTCTTTATTCCGCTATCGACCCGTGTGCTGGCAGGCTGGCTGCACAAAAATGCGCCGACACCTTCCTTGACTGCTGAAACGGTGAGCGATCACTGACGGCACCGTCGTTCTCGCCTGATAGCAAAGGATCGCTACGGGCGGGAGATGCTCCCCGCGAGCGGGAAAACTTCAGTTATGCTGCACGAACTTAGCCCGTGCATAGACCTACTGAAGCTGATCGCAGAGTTATGAATAGTCCAATCCTTGTCACCGGTACCAGCAAGCGCGTCGGTCTCCAACTTGCCACTACACTGGCCGAGAGTGGCCACACTGTCATCTGCGTCAGTCGCTCCACCAGCCTGGCGACACCCCATCCGAACATGTTGCCATTCCAGGCAAACCTTGAACTGCAGAGCGATCGCGAGGCGCTGATCGCCTATATCAAGACTAACTTCGACAGTTTACGTGCAGTGATCCACAACGCCTCACTGTGGCTCGACGATGGCCTGGAGAACCTGAACACCATGTTCAAACTCCATGTCGAAGCGCCCTACCATTTGAACCTTGAACTGGGAGAGCATCTGCAGCGACTGGAACGATCCGACATCATCCATATCTGCGACGAGACGTCTTCGAGGGGCAGCAAGAACCATATTGGCTATGCCGCCACCAAATCCGCACTGCAGAACATGGTGCTGTCCTTTGCTGAGAAATACGCCCCCGGCATCAGAGTGAACGCCATCCTTCCCGGCTTGCTCATGCTCAAGGACGACAGCACGCCGGAATACTCCCAGCGAACCCTGAAGAAAGCCCTTCTCGAATTCGAACCCGGCGCACAACCCTTGATCGACGCCGTCATGTTCTTGCTCAACACCAACTACAGCACTGGAAGCAGCGTCGTCATCAATGGCGGGCGTCACATCAAGAAAGGGATCGTGAATGATTGACTCGAAAAAACTGATCTATCTTCCACGAAAAATAAAGTGGTCTCTGATCACGGCATTGTCGATCCTGCTGGTGGCAGCACTTTATGTATCTCTTGCCTTTGTAGGCGTTCCCGATCATAGCGACTGGATCCTGCTGTCCCTGTCAGTGGCACATACGGCCGGCACAGGGCTGGTCATTGCACTGATACTGGTCTTTGGCGAGCGTGAAGCCAACCTGGATTACCTGACCACCAAGACACAACACGTATTGTTGAGAAATATGCCGGCGACCCTGGGGCATATCGAGGACTCACACGGACAGAAACTGACCGTAACAGTCTCCGCAATCAACAATATCTTTGGGGCCAACTACACGCTCAAAAACGAAAACATCCAGACTAAAATGTGGATTGGCTTCAACGTCGAACGCATCATCGTGGCCTACTACCTGAAAACCACCGAATCGGTAGACACCATCAAGGACATTTTCCAGTACACCTTTGGTGGCGCCGAATCGGTGGGTTACAAAATCAACTATGAGCCCGCCACCATCAAAAAAACCGGAGAAAAGATTCTATCCATCTGGTGCATATGGCCCGGCGAGCAAGAAGGGAATAATCTTTCCACCGACCTGCTGAACAACCCGGACAAAAAGTTGTTCATCATTCAAGACATCGCAATGATGACGCAGTCGTTCATCCGGACTGCCGAACGCAACTCGGTGAACATCTTCACCGACGCCGACCCCGCGCCTTTGTAACTTTCCTTACAACGACTTTGCCTCATAGCGTGCAAGAGACCTCACATGAACGATCAACAACGCCTGGAACTTGAAGCCGCCGCTTTTCGCCGGCTGGTGGCCCATCTGGACAGCCGCAAGGATGTGCAGAACATCGACCTGATGAACCTTTCGGGTTTCTGCCGCAACTGCCTGTCCAAGTGGTACAAGGCGGCCGCCGACGAACGCCAGATCGAGGTCAGCCTCGACGAAGCCCGCGAAGTGGTTTACGGCATGCCGTACGCCGAGTGGAAAGCCCAATATCAGCAAGAAGCCAGCGCCGACCAGCAAGCGGCGTTCGCCAAAGGAAAAACCCATGAATGATTTGAACACCCTGCGCACCAGCCTCAACAGCGGCGAACACGCCTTCGCCGATACCCTGGCATTCATTGCCGCCGGTTACGACTACCAGCCCCAGGCTTTCAACAATGGCGGCGTGGAAAACGCTGCAGGGCAGAACGAAGGTTCGTGCAAGACCCTGGGCCTGGCGCTGCTCGAAGGCCTGAGCGATGACGAAGCCCTGCTGGCGTTCGGTGAGCATTACCGCTCGGTGCTGGCGACGCCTGAAGGCAGCGATCACGGTAATATCCGTGCGCTGATGGCCCACGGTCTGGCCGGTGTGAAATTCTCGCAGCAACCCCTGACTCGCCGCTGAATCAAACCCGGCTTTGAACCTGAACTGGACCCTGTGGGAGCGAGCCTGCTCGCGATGGACGCAAGAACACCGCGGGGTTCCAGGTAGCCAGCGTTATCGTTGACGACCATCGCGAGCAGGCTCGCTTCCACAGGGTAGAGATGCAGGTTTTAACCACATATCCCGACTTTTAAGATTGACCCGGCGACTTTATTTCGTTTGCCCGGTACCCGCGCTCACGGCTTAGATAAAAAGAAGTCCTCCCACTTCCGAGCCGGTCATCCATGAGCAGCGAAACCATCAGTCAGTCGATCAACATCGTTCACCCCGTCACGCTCAGCCACGGCAAAAACGCCGAGGTCTGGGACACTGATGGCAAACGCTACATCGACTTTGTCGGCGGCATCGGGGTGCTGAACCTGGGCCATTGTCATCCGCGCATCGTCGAGGCGATTCGCGAGCAAGCGACCCGCCTGACTCATTACGCGTTCAATGCCGCGCCCCATACGCCCTACATCGAACTCATGGATCGCCTGGCAGCGTTCATACCGGTGACCTACCCGGTCAGCGGCATGCTCACCAACAGCGGTGCCGAAGCGGCCGAGAATGCGCTGAAGATCGTCCGAGGCGCTACCGGCCGCACGGCGGTCATTGCCTTCGATGGCGCCTTCCACGGTCGCACCCTGGCCACCCTCAATCTCAACGGCAAAGTCGCGCCCTACAAGCAGAAAGTCGGTGTGTTGCCAGGACCGGTGTATCACCTGCCCTTTCCCAGCCAGGACAACGGCGTGACCTGCACCGAAGCCCTCAAGGCCATGGAGCGCCTGTTCAGCGTCGAAATCGATATCGATGACGTGGCCTGCGTCATTGTCGAACCGGTGCAGGGTGAGGCGGGTTTCCTGGCCATGGACGTAGTGTTCGCCCAGGCGCTGCGGCGTTTGTGCGACGAGAAAGGCATTGTGCTGATCGCCGATGAAATCCAGTCCGGTTTCGGCCGTACCGGCCAGCGCTTCGCGTTCTCGCGACTGGGCATCGAACCGGACTTGATCCTGCTGGGTAAAAGCATCGCCGGCGGCGTGCCGCTGGGTGCCGTGGTCGGGCGCAAGTCGCTGCTCGACAACTTGCCCAAGGGTGGTCTGGGCGGCACCTATTCCGGCAACCCCATCGCCTGTGCCGCCGCGCTGGCGACCCTGGACGAAATGACCGATGCCCATCTGCAAGCCTGGGGTACGCAGCAGGAAGAAGCGATAGTCAGCCGCTACCAATCCTGGCGTGATCGCAACCTGTCACCCTACCTCGGGCGCCTGACCGGCGTTGGCGCGATGCGCGGGATTGAGCTGGCAAAGGCCGATGGAACACCGGCTTCGGCGCAGTTGACGCAACTGCTGGCGCTGGCGCGAGAAGCCGGGTTACTGCTGATGCCCAGCGGCAAATCGCGGCACATCATTCGGTTGCTGGCACCGCTGACGACCGAGGCGACTGTGCTGGAAGAAGGCCTCGACATTCTTGAGGCGTGCCTGGCGAAATTGACCTGAACTAAAAGTCCACACAGTCCCTGTGGGAGCGAGCCTGCTCGCGAAGAGGGAGTGTCAGGCGACATCAATGTTGACTGTCAGTCCGTCTTCGCGAGCAGGCTCGCTCCCACAGGGTTGATTACATTTCTTGTGAGCACAAAAAAACCGGCCGAAGCCGGTTTTTTGTTTCTACAGAATCAGAATCAAGCGTTCTGCAGATTGTCGAGATAACGCTCGGCATCCAGGGCCGCCATGCAACCGGCGCCGGCCGAGGTGATGGCTTGACGGTAGACGTGGTCAGCCACGTCACCCGCCGCGAAGATACCTTCGAGGTTGGTGGCCGTCGCGTTGCCGTCACGGCCGCCGTGGACAACCAGGTAGCCGTCTTTCAAGGTCAACTGGCCTTCGAACAACGAAGTGTTCGGGGTATGGCCGATGGCGATGAACACGCCGTCGACTTTCACTTCGTCGAAGCTGCCGTCATTGTTCTTCAGACGGGCACCGGTCACACCCATGTTGTCGCCCAGGACTTCGTCCAGGGTGGCGTTCAGCTTCAGGATGATCTTGCCTTCGGCAACCCGTGCATTGAGCTTGTCGATCAGGATCTTCTCGGCGCGGAAGGTTTCACGACGGTGAATCAGGGTCACGGTGCTGGCGATGTTGGCCAGGTACAGGGCTTCTTCAACAGCGGTGTTGCCGCCGCCGACCACAGCCACGGGCTTGTTGCGATAGAAGAAACCGTCGCAGGTGGCGCAGGCAGAAACGCCTTTGCCCATGAACGCTTCTTCCGACGGCAGGCCCAGGTAACGAGCGCTGGCGCCGGTGGCGATGATCAGAGCGTCGCAGGTGTAGGTCGCGCTGTCGCCGATCAGGGTGTACGGCTTGGCAGCGAAGTCCACGGCATTGATGTGATCGAAGACGATCTCGGTTTCAAAGCGCTCGGCGTGCTCTTTCATGCGCTCCATCAACGCCGGGCCGGTCAGGCCGTGGACGTCGCCCGGCCAGTTGTCGACTTCGGTGGTGGTGGTCAGTTGACCGCCGGCTTGCATGCCGGTGATCAGCAGTGGCTTGAGGTTGGCACGGGCGGCATAGACCGCGGCGCTGTAACCGGCAGGGCCGGAACCGAGAATAATCACTCGCGAATGACGGACTTCAGACATGACCTGCTCCTGTTGACCGGCCCGGAACACCTGGCGCGGAACGCCGGGTTGCCGGCGGGAATAAAAAAGGACCATTGAAAGCACTTGGGGAAGGCTTGAACTCGACAGTCCTGTAAAAAGATTGGGTGCAGCGTATCGAGGGGGCGAAGATTAAGGAAATACGGTTTAACAATCCAGCTCATAGGTGGTCTCTATCCCGTCAGCGTGACGAACAGGACGCCTTTGTTACAGTTAATGTCGATGCCGCTGCCGCGCTTTCGCCCGTCAGGTAAAGCCGGTAAGGTCGGCGCGTTTTCCCTCTGCTCGGAGCACGTTATGCCCGCCCCCGTTCTGTCCGGCCCGCAATACCTGCGTGAGGGCCTGAAACTGGTTCTCAGCCCCAGCCTGCGCCTTTTTGTATTGCTTCCACTGATGATCAACCTGGTGCTGTTCGTCGGATTGATCTATCTGGCCGGCCATCAGTTCAGCCTGTGGGTCGATACGCTGATGCCGTCGCTGCCCGATTGGCTGAGTTTCCTCAGTTATGTGCTGTGGCCGCTGTTTGTGGTGCTGGTGGTGTTGATGGTGTTTTTCACGTTCACCATGCTCGCCAACATCATCGCCGCGCCGTTCAACGGCTTTCTGGCGGAAAAGGTCGAGGTGGTGGTGCGTGGCACCGACGACTTCCCGGCCTTCAGCTGGGGCGAACTGGTCGCCATGATTCCGCGAACCCTGGCCCGGGAAATGCGCAAGCTCGGTTATTTCCTGCCCCGTGCGATCGGTTTGTTCATCCTTTCCTTCATCCCGGTGCTGAACATCATCGCCGCGCCACTCTGGCTGCTGTTCGGGGTGTGGATGATGGCAATCCAGTACATCGACTACCCGGCGGACAACCACAAGCTGGGCTGGAACGAGATGCTCGCCTGGTTGCGGCAGAAACGCTGGCAGAGCATGAGTTTTGGCGGGATGGTGTACCTGATGTTGATGATCCCGGTGGTCAACATCCTGATGATGCCCGCGGCGGTGGCCGGGGCGACGTTGTTCTGGGTGCGCGAGCGTGGGGCCGAGAACCTGGTGAGCCAGCGCTGAGCCGTTCATAAATCCATCATCTGACCGTCACAACGACGACATGGCCCCAGCTGACACTGGGGCCATGACGACAGCTCTGCATATCACCCTGATCACCGAAACCTTCCCTCCCGAAATCAATGGCGTGGCCAATACCCTTGGTCGCTTGTGCGACGGTTTGCGCGCGCGCGGGCATCAGGTGGAATTGGTGCGACCGCGCCAGAGCTGCGATCAGTCGGCGGCCAGCGACGATGAATTGTTGCTGTGCCGTGGCTGGCCGCTGCCGGGTTATCCCGGCCTGCAATGGGGGCAGTCGTCCATGCACAAGCTGCTCAGGCGTTGGAAGCGCCATCGCCCGGATGTCCTGTACATCGCCACCGAGGGGCCGCTCGGGTTGTCGGCATTACGCGCGGCACGTCGGCTGGGAATTTCGGTGGTCAGCGGCTTTCACACCAACTTCCAGCAGTATTCCAGCCAGTATGGGCTCGGTTTGCTGACGCGCCTGCTGACCCACTACCTGCGCTGGTTCCACAATCGCTCGACCCTGACACTGGTGCCCAGTGTCAGCCAGCGGATGGAGCTGGAGCGGCGGCAATTCGAGCGTCTGGCGCTGCTGTCCCGAGGCGTCGACAGCCAATTGTTTCATCCGGCTAAACGCTTGAATGCGCTGCGCGAACAATGGGGGCTGGGCGAGAACGACATTGCAGTCATCCATGTAGGGCGTTTGGCACAGGAGAAAAACCTGGGCTTGCTCAAGCGCTGTTTCGACACGCTGAAGGCGACTTATCCACAGCGCACTCTGAAGCTGATCGTGGTGGGCGACGGTCCGCAACGCCTGCTCATGGAAAACGAAATGCCCGACGCGATTTTCTGTGGCACCCAGCGAGGTGAAGCGTTGGCCAGTCATTATGCGTCGGGAGATGTATTTCTGTTTCCGAGCCTGACTGAAACCTTTGGCAATGTGGTGCTCGAGGCGCTGGCTTCCGGGCTGGGAGTGGTGGCTTACGATCAGGCTGCAGCGGCGCAGCATATTCGCCATGGCTACAACGGTGTGCTGGCGATGCCGGGGGATGAAGAAGCCTTCTGTGATGCGGCGGCATGGATGCTGGAAAAGCGCGAGACCTTGCGCTGCATGAGGCTCAATGCGCGTCAGCATGCCAGTCGCCAGGGTTGGGCGGCGATTATCGAGCAGTTCGAGGGGCAGTTGCGGGGGGCTTGTGTTGGGGAGTTGGCGATCCCGAATGCACCGACTGTCCCCTGACATCTTCGGTGATGTTGAGTCAGTCTTCGCGGGCAAGCCCGCTCCCACAGTGGTTATGCGTTGTACACAAAACCTGTGGGAGCGGGCTTGCCCGCGATGGGGAGCGCCTGGCCGCTGATTAAACCAGCGTCATCAACGCCTCACGGCTGAACGGCAGGATGTCGTCCTCACGGCCGTCGCGCACTTTCTGCGCCCAGTCCGGGTCCACCAGAAGCGCACGACCGACAGCCACCAGGTCGAACTCATCGTTGTTCAAACGCTCCAGCAGTTTTTCCAGGCTGGCCGGTTGGGCGACCTTGTCGGTGTTGACCATGAACTGCAGGAACTCGCCGTCCAGGCCGACACTGCCGACGGTGATGGTTGGCTTGCCGGTGAGCTTGCGGGTCCAGCCGGCCAGGTTCAGTTCGGAACCGTCGAATTCCGGCTCCCAGAAGCGGCGTGTCGAGCAGTGGAAAATATCCACGCCGGCGTCGGACAACGGCTGGAGAAACTCGCCCAACGCTTGCGGTGTTTGCACTAGGCGCGCGGTGTAATCCTGCTGTTTCCACTGGGAGAAACGGAAGATGATCGGGAAGCCTTCGCCGACGGCCGCACGCACGGCTTGAATCAACTCGATGGCGAAACGCGAACGGTTGGCCAGGCTGCCACCGTATTCATCGGTGCGCTGATTGCTGCCTTCCCAGAAGAACTGGTCGATCAGATAGCCGTGGGCGCCGTGGATTTCCACACCATCCATGCCGATGCTCCGGGCATCCTTGGCTGCCTGGGCGAACGCTGCGATCACGTCTTGAATATCCTGTTTGGTCATGCCGTGAACCACGACCTGACCGTCCTTCACTTTTTCCGACGGTCCGTAGCCCGGTACGCTGGCGTCCGGCTCGGTGCCGATACGGCGCACACTGCCCACATGCCACAGTTGCGGAACGATCTTGCCGCCTTCAGCGTGTACCGCGTCGACGACTTTTTTCCAGCCGGCCAGCGCCGCGTCACCGTAGAACTGCGGAACGTTCGGGTAGCCATTGGAAGCCTTGTGACCGACGGTGGTGCCTTCGGTGATGATCAGACCAACGCCGGCCGCGGCGCGACGACGGTAGTACTCGATCACTTTGGAATTGGGTACGCCACCCGGCGAAAACGAGCGGGTCATCGGTGCCATGACGACACGGGTCGGCAGTTCGAGGGTGCCGAGGTGGAACGGTTTGAACAGGGCTTTGACGGGCATGGGGACGCTCCACGGGAATAGACTTTATGACGGCGATAATATGGAGGTTCGCACGCGCTGAACAGCACTATTGATTTGGGTGATTAAGGTTTAAAAGGCGGGTGACTGTAGGAGCGAGCTTGCTCGCGATGGTCGTCAACGATAACGCTGGAGGTCAGATGCCCCGTAGCGTTCTTGCGTTCATCGCGAGCGAGCTCGCTCCTATACAGGGGGATGTCAGCTCAGGGCTTTTTCAATCGCCTGAACGACGCTTGGATCGTCCGGCGCGGTACGTGGCGAGAAGCGCGCCAGCACACGGCCGTCCTTGCCCAGCAGGAACTTTTCGAAGTTCCAGGTAATGTCACCGGGGAATTCGGCACCCTCGCCCGCCAGCAGCTTGTACAGCTGATGACGATCGTGACCGTTGACGTCCAGCTTGCTGGACAGCGGGAAGGTCACGCCATAGTTGAGGCTGCAAAATGCCTGGATCTCTTGTTCGGAACCCGGTTCCTGCCCGGCAAACTGATTGCACGGCAGGCCCAATACACTGAAACCCTTGCCCTTGTATTGCTGGTAGAGGTTTTCCAGCGCCGCGTACTGCGGGGTCAAGCCGCATTTTGAGGCAACGTTGACCACCAGCACGACGTGCCCCTTGAAAGGTGCCAGAGGTAGCACCTGACCGTCCAGGGCTGTCAAATTAAGGTCGTGAAAAGCACTCATGACGTACTCCAGATTCCCGTGTTCTTCTCGAAACAGCCACTTGGCAGTGTCACATGAGACAGCCGCAGACTAAAAAGGCGCCCTAGGGGCGCCTCTCCAGTCATCTGAGCTTAGCGCAGAAAATCAGTGATGATGGCCACCTTCGCCATGGACGTGACCATGGGCGATTTCTTCCTGGCTGGCATCACGGATGGCGACGATCTTGACCTGGAAGTTCAGGCGCTGACCGGCCAACGGGTGGTTGCCGTCTACGGTGACGTCGTCGCCGTCCAGATCGCGGATGGTCACGATCTGCATCTGGCCGTCCGGAGCGGAAGCGTGGAACTGCATGCCCACTTCCAGCTCATCGACGCCTTCGAACATGCTGCGGCTCAGGGTGCTGACCAGTTCGGCAGCGTATTCGCCGTAGGCATCTTCAGGTTCAACGGCTACGGTCAGCTCTTCGCCGACTGCCTTGCCTTCCAGAGCCTTTTCCAGGCCCGGGATGATGTTGCCTGCGCCTTGCAGGTAGACCAGCGGCGCGCCGCCGGCGGAGCTGTCGATGACCTCACCAGCGTCGTTGGTCAGGGTATAGTCGATGGAGACAGCCTTATTGGCGGCGATCAGCATGGGGCGAGACCTTTTGCAAAAGAATAATGAAAGACCCAGTTTAGCGAAGCAATCGCCCGAAAGCGAACACAACCCGGACAGACGGGACGTGACGATCACAGGCTTCCATCAGGACGAGGACGGCCATTGGGTGGCCGAGCTTTCCTGCGGCCATACCCAACACCTGCGCCACCAGCCACCCTGGCAATCCCGGGCCTGGGTCATGGATCCTGCACGGCGCCTTGAAAAAATAGGCCAACCCTTTGATTGCGGTTGGTGCGCACAAGGCATGGTTAGCGATAACCTTGGCGACTGAATTTCGGTAGATCGCCAGCCATAGGCGCTCACCATTGCGTTCCCTTAGAGAATCCGCATGCAAACTTTTTTTATCGCACCCACCGATTTTGGCGTGGGCCTGACCTCCATCAGCCTCGGGCTGGTGCGTACCCTTGAGCGCGCCGGCCTCAAGGTCGGCTTCTTCAAACCGATTGCCCAGCCGCATCCGGGTGACACGGGGCCCGAGCGCTCCACCGAACTGGTGGCCCGCACCCACGGCCTGAAACCGCCGCAGCCGCTGGGCCTGGCCCATGTCGAACGGATGCTCGGCGATGGTCAGCTGGACGAATTGCTCGAAGAGATCATCACCCTTTATCAGCAGGCCGCCATCGGCAAGGACGTGTTGATCGTCGAGGGCATGGTGCCGACCCGAAGCGCCAGCTATGCCGCGCGGGTCAATCTGCATCTGGCCAAGAGCCTCGACGCCGAAGTGATCCTGGTGTCGGCGCCGGAAAACGAAGTGCTGACCGAACTTTCCGGTCGTGTGGAATTGCAGGCGCAGTTGTTTGGCGGCCCGAAAGATCCGAAAGTCCTCGGCGTGATCCTCAACAAGGTCAAGACAGATGAAAGCATGGAGGCCTTTGCCGCGCGCCTGAAAGAACATTCGCCGCTGTTGCGCAGTGGCGATTTCCGCCTGCTGGGCTGCATTCCGTTCCGGCCGGAACTGAATGCCCCGCGCACTCGCGACGTGGCCGACCTGATGGGCGCCCAGGTGCTCAACGCCGGCGACTATGAAACCCGGCGCATGACCAACATCATCATTTGCGCACGCACCATGCGCAACACCGTGGAACTGCTCAAACCCGGCGTGCTGGTGGTGACCCCCGGCGATCGCGACGACATCATTCTCGCTGTGAGCCTCGCGGCCATGAACGGTGTGCCCCTGGCCGGCCTGCTGCTGACCAGCGACACCCTGCCCGACCCGCGCATCATGGACCTGTGCCGTGGCGCCTTGCAGGCCGGTCTGCCGGTGTTGTCGGTGAGCACCGGCTCCTACGACACCGCCAACCAGTTGAACGGCCTGAACAAGGAAATCCCGATCGACGACCGCGAGCGCGCAGAGATCATCACCGACTTCGTCGCCAGCCATCTGGACGCCAACTGGCTGCACCAGCGCTGTGGCACGCCACGGGAGATGCGCCTGTCACCGGCAGTGTTCCGCTACCAGTTGATCCAGCGCGCGCAGAACGCCAACAAGCGCATCGTCCTGCCAGAAGGCAGTGAGCCGTTGACCGTGCAAGCCGCGGCGATTTGCCAGGCCCGTGGCATTGCCCGCTGTGTATTGCTCGCCAAGCCGGCCGACGTCGAAGCGGTCGCTCGCGCCCAAGGCATCGAACTGCCACCGGGGCTGGAAATCCTCGATCCGGACCTGATCCGCGAGCGCTACGTCGAGCCGATGGTTGCACTGCGCAAAAGCAAAAGCCTCAACGCACCGATGGCCGAGCAGCAACTGGAAGACACCGTGGTGATCGGCACCATGATGCTGGCACTGGATGAAGTCGACGGCCTGGTGTCGGGCGTCATTCACTCCACCGCCAATACCATTCGCCCTGCCCTGCAGCTGATCAAGACGGCGCCGGGCTGCACCCTGGTGTCGTCGGTGTTCTTCATGCTGTTTCCCGAAGAAGTGCTGGTCTACGGCGACTGCGTGATGAACCCGCACCCGAGCGCCACTGAACTGGCGGAAATCGCCTTGCAAAGCGCCGACTCGGCGGCGGCATTCGGCATCACCCCACGGGTGGCGATGATCAGCTATTCCAGCGGTGAGTCGGCCAGCGGCGAAGAAGTCGAGAAGGTCCGCGAAGCGACATTGCTCGCCCATGAACAGCAACACTCGCTGCTGATCGACGGCCCGTTGCAGTACGACGCCGCCGCCAACGAAACCGTGGCCCGGCAGTTGGCGCCGAACAGCCAGGTGGCCGGTCGCGCGACGGTGTTCGTGTTCCCGGACCTCAACACCGGCAACACCACCCACAAAGCCGTGCAGCGCAGCGCTGATTGCGTCAGCCTCGGGCCGATGCTGCAAGGCTTGCGCAAACCGGTGAACGACTTGCCGCGCGGCGCGCAAGTCGATGACATCGTCTACACCATCGCGTTGACCGCGATCCAGGCTGCCAACCGACCTATGGATGTTTAAATGCTGGATTTTCTACCTGCACCCGTGCGCGGTGTGATCGCCGCGCTGCTGTTGGCGCTGAACACGATTTTGCTCTGCTCGTTTCTGTTTTGTGTGGCGCTGGTCAAAGTGTTGCCGTTTGCCCCCACCCAGCGCTTGGCGCGCTGGCTGATGAGTCATACCCATGAAGCCTGGATCAGTATCAACAAAGGCTGGATGAACCTGGTTTGCCGCACCCGCTGGCACCTCAGCGGCCTGCAAGGCCTCGACTATCAGCACTCCTACCTGATCACCAGCAACCACCAGAGCTGGGTCGACATTCTGGTGCTGCAGTACGTGCTCAATCGGCGTATCCAGCCGCTGAAGTTCTTCCTCAAGCAAGAGCTGATCTGGGTGCCGGTGATTGGACTGGCGTGGTGGGCGCTGGGCTTTCCGTTCATGAAACGCTACTCCAAGGCGTATCTGGAAAAGCACCCGGAAAAGAAAGGCAAGGACCTGGAAACCACTCGCAAGACCTGCGCGAAATTCCGTGATAACCCGGTCGGCATTTTCAATTTCGTTGAAGGCACGCGCTTTACCGAAGGCAAGCATGCCCAGCAGCAGTCATCGTTCAAGTATCTGCTCAAACCCAAGGCCGGTGGCATTGCGTTTGTGTTGGATGCGATGGGCGAGCAGCTTGAATCGATCGTCAACGTGACCATCCACTACCCGGCCGGTCGCCCGGGCTTCTGGGACTTGCTGTGCGGGAACGTGAAGGATGTGGTGGTGCATTTTGAAGAACTGAAGATTGCGCCGCAGTTCATCGGCAAGAACTACGACCAGGACGGTGAGTACCGCTTGCAGTTCCAGGGCTGGATCAATCAGTTGTGGCAGGACAAGGATGCGTTGTTGGGGCAGATGCATCGGGAGTATCCAGCTAAGTCCTGAGGCGCCTGTACCGACCTTATCGCTGGCAAGCCAGCTCCCACAGTATTGTTCAGTGAATACAAATGTTTTGTACGGCCGGGAAACCTGTGGGAGCTGGCTTGCCAGCGATAGCAATCTGAAGGACACAAAAAAAAACCGCCGATGATCACTCATCGGCGGTTTTTTCTTGCAGCTTGAAGCTTATAGCTTGTCGCTGCTTCTATCCTAGATCGCGCCGCGTTTACGCAACAGTTCCAGCACCTGCTTGACGCCCTCTTCCAGCGACACGGACTGGGTGTCGATCACCAGATCGGCATCCAGCGGCACGTCGTACGGGAAGGATTCGCCCGGGATGTTATCCCCGGCTGCCGCGTACAAACCTTGCGGGTCACGCTCGGCACAGACCGTCGGCGAAGCCTGGACGTAGACCGTCAGCAGACGCTCCTTGCCGATCAGCTCCCGAGCCTGCTCACGCCCTTCGGCACTCGGCGCAACGAACGCCGCCAGGGTCAGCAAACCGGCTTCGTTGAACTGACGCGCCACGTGCGCGGCACGACGCCAGTTCTCGGTACGCCCGGCGCGATCCTGTGGCAGACCTTTGTTCAGGTCGTGACGCAGGTTCTGGCCATCGAGCACAAACACTGCACGGCCCAGGTCGAACAACTTGCGCTCAACGGCGTAGGCAAGGGTGCTTTTGCCCGCGCCCGACAAGCCGCTGAACAACACGGTGGCCGGTTGCTGGCCGAAGCGCTGAGCGCGTTCTTCGGTGGCAACGTGAGCCAGTTTGCCGTGGTGCGTGCTGGTGCCATGCGCCACCGGTTGCGCGACGATCATGCCGGCGCCGACGGTGCCGTTGGTCAGGCGATCGATGATGATGAACGCGCCGGTGGTGCGGTTGCTGTCGTAACCGTCGAGGGCAATCGGCGCATCGAGCGCGATCTTGACCTTGCCGATTTCGTTCAGCTGCAACGCGCTGGCCGGGCCTTCTTCCAGGGTGTTCACGTCGACCTTGTTGACGATGCTGGCGATGGAGCCCGGCACGTAACTGGTGGCGCGCTTGATGTCGTATTTCTTGCCCGGCAGCATCGGCTCTTCAGCCATCCACACCAGCATCGCTTCGAAACTGTCGGTGACGGGCGGGACGTTGTCGGCATGGACCAGCAGGTCGCCACGGGAGATGTCGATTTCGTCTTCCATGGTCAGCGTTACTGCCTGACCCGGACCGGCATGTTCCAGTTCACCTTCAAAGGTGACGATGGATTTCACGCGGCTACTCTTGCCCGACGGCAGCACCACGACTTCGTCGCCCTTCTTGACGATGCCGCTGGCCAGGGTGCCGGCGAAACCACGGAAGTTCAGGTTCGGACGGTTGACGTATTGCACCGGGAAACGCAGGTCGGTGAAGTTGCGGTCTCCCGCCACTTCCACGGTCTCCAGAATTTCCATCAGCGACTGGCCGGTGTACCACGGCGAACGCTCGGACTTGTTCACCACGTTGTCACCCTTGAGGGCTGACATCGGCACGAAGTGCATGCTGGTCGGCTTCATCTTCAAGCCTTCGGCGAACTTCAGGTAGTCGGCCTTGATCGACTCGAACACGCCTTGGTCGAAGTCCTTGAGGTCCATCTTGTTGATGGCGACGACGATGTGCTTGATGCCCAGCAAGGAGGCGATGAAGCTGTGGCGACGGGTCTGGGTCTGCACGCCGTAACGGGCGTCGACCAGGATGATCGCCAGGTCACAGGTGGACGCACCGGTGGCCATGTTGCGGGTGTACTGCTCATGGCCGGGAGTGTCGGCGATGATGAATTTGCGCTTGGCGGTGGAGAAATAGCGGTAGGCGACATCGATGGTGATGCCTTGCTCACGCTCGGCCTGCAGGCCGTCGACCAGCAATGCCAGGTCGATGTCTTCGCCGGTGGTGCCGACTTTTTTCGAGTCGCGGGTGATCGCTTCCAGGTGATCTTCGTAGATCATCTTGGAGTCGTGCAGCAGACGCCCGATCAGGGTGCTCTTGCCGTCGTCGACGTTACCGCAGGTCAAAAAGCGCAGCAGCTCTTTACGTTCGTGCTGGCCCAGGTAGGCGAGGATGTCCTCGCTGATCAAATCAGATTGATGCGACATGACAGCCCCTTAGAAATAACCTTGACGTTTTTTGTCTTCCATCGAGCCTGCGCCATCGTGGTCGATGACACGGCCCTGGCGCTCGGAAGTTCGCGTCAGGAGCATTTCCTGAATGATGTCCGTGAGGCTTTCGGCCTCGGACTCCACCGCGCCCGTCAACGGGTAGCAGCCAAGGGTACGGAAACGCACTTTCTTTTTGACGATGCGGGCTTTGTCTTCATCGCTCAGGTGTTCGAGGATGCGCTCGTCGTCGATCATGATCAGCGTGCCGTTCTTCTCGATGACATCGCGTTCGGCGGCAAAATACAGCGGCACGATCGGGATGCCTTCAAGGTAGATGTACTGCCAGATGTCCAGCTCGGTCCAGTTCGACAGCGGGAAGACGCGGATAGACTCGCCCTTGTTGACCTTGCCGTTGTAGACGTTCCACAGCTCGGGACGCTGGTTTTTCGGGTCCCAGCGGTGCTTGCTGTCGCGGAACGAGTACACGCGCTCCTTGGCGCGGGACTTCTCTTCATCGCGACGGGCACCGCCGAAGGCCGCGTCGAAACCATGCTTGTCCAATGCCTGTTTCAGGCCTTCGGTCTTCATGATGTCGGTGTGCTTGGCACTGCCGTGGGTGAACGGGTTGATGCCCTGCGCAACGCCTTCCGGGTTGACGTGGGTGATCAGGTCCAGGCCCAGCTCGGCGACCATCTTGTCGCGGAAGCTGTACATCTCCTGGAATTTCCACTGGGTGTCGACGTGCATCACCGGAAACGGCAGCTTGCCGGGGAAGAATGCCTTGCGTGCCAGGTGCAGCATCACGGCGGAGTCTTTACCGATGGAGTACAGCATCACCGGGTTGTCGAACTCGGCGGCCACCTCGCGGATGATGTGGATGCTTTCCGCCTCCAGCTGTTTCAGATGCGTCAGTTTGTCGACCATGGCTACTCACGAAATCTTTCTTATGAACGGCCAGCGGGCCGTGTTCGAGCGGGGAATCCTAGCACAGCGACCGCTTCTAATCAGGGCACCGACTAGATCGAAAGGGTATATGAATATGCCTGCCCGTTTGGCCGCCCTGCCCCTGTGGGAGCGAGCCTGCTCGCGAAGACGGCGTGTCAGACACATCAATGGTGAATGCGATGCAGCCTTCGCGAGCCGGCTCGCTCCCACAGGGGATAGGGGGTGGATTCAAATCGGATTCGGGCAATCGATGAAGATGTGCTCAAGGGCAAACCGCCGCGCCAGGTAATCGCCCAGCGCCTGCACGCCATAGCGCTCGGTGGCATGGTGGCCGGCGGCGATGAAGCTGATGTCGTTTTCCCGGGCGCTGTGGAAGGTTTGTTCGGAGGCTTCGCCGCTGAGGTACAAATCGACACCCGCCAGGATCGCCTGATCGATGTAGCCCTGGCCGCCACCGGTGCACCAACCGACTCGGCGAATCATCGCGCTGCCTTCGACCAGCAATGGCTCGCGGCCCATGACCTCTTGCACGCGACGGGCGAAGTCCCGGGGCGTCATCGGGTCGTTCAACGAGCCGACCAGGCCGACGATTTTCAGATTGTCAGGATCGAGCGGGCCTTCGACAGTGATGTCGAGCTGACGCGCCAGTTGCACGTTGTTGCCGACATCCGGGTGCAGATCCAGCGGCAAGTGATAGGACAACAGGCTGATGTCGTGCTTGAGCAAGGTCTTCAGGCGACGTTGCTTCATGCCGGTGATACACGGATTTTCGCCCTTCCAGAAGTAGCCGTGATGCACCAGCACCAGATCGGCGCTGGCTTCAACCGCGGCATCGAGCAATGCCTGGCTGGCCGTGACGCCACTGACAATGCGCATCACTTGCGGCCGGCCCTCGACCTGCAGGCCGTTGGGGCAATAATCGGCAATCCTGGCGCTGTTCAGGTAACGGTCGGCTTCTTCGACGAGTGTGCTCAGGGCGACGGCCATAAAAGACTCCTAAATATCCCGTTCAGAGGCGCGCGCGGCCTCGTATAATGCGCGACATTATGGGCGGTCTCTAACCGCCTGCAACCTTTCAGGACGTGCTTAATGCTCAAGGCGCTGCGTTTTTCCGGCTGGCCGTTGTTGGCCGGCGTGCTTGTCGCTCTGTTAATCATCCAGCGTTACCCGCAGTGGGTCGGGCTTCCTAGCCTAGACGTCAACCTGCAACAAGCCCCGCAAACCACCAGCATGCAGCAGGGCCCGGTGTCCTATTCCGACGCAGTGACCACCGCCGCGCCGTCGGTGGTGAACCTGTACACCACCAAAGTCATCAACAAACCCAACCATCCACTGTTTGAAGATCCGCAGTTCCGCCGCTTCTTCGGTGACAACTCACCCAAGCAGAAACGCATGGAATCGAGCCTGGGCTCCGGCGTGATCATGAGCCCGGAAGGCTACATTCTGACCAACAACCACGTGACCAGCGGTGCCGACCAGATCGTGGTGGCCCTCAAGGACGGCCGTGAAACCCTGGCCCGGGTGATTGGCAGCGACCCGGAAACCGACCTCGCGGTGTTGAAGATCGACTTGAAGAATCTTCCTGCGATCACTGTCGGCCGCTCCGACAATATCCGCATCGGCGACGTGACGCTGGCCATCGGCAACCCCTTCGGCGTCGGCCAGACCGTGACCATGGGCATCATCAGCGCCACCGGGCGCAATCAGCTGGGCTTGAACAACTACGAAGACTTCATTCAGACCGACGCTGCCATCAACCCCGGCAACTCCGGCGGCGCGCTGGTGGACGCCAACGGCAACCTGACCGGCATCAACACCGCGATTTTCTCCAAGTCCGGCGGCTCCCAGGGCATCGGTTTCGCGATTCCGGTCAAACTGGCGATGGAGGTGATGAAGTCGATCATCGAACACGGACAGGTGATTCGCGGCTGGTTGGGCATTGAAGTGCAGCCATTGTCCCAGGAACTGGCGGAATCCTTTGGTCTGTCGGGACGTCCGGGTATCGTCGTCGCCGGGATTTTCCGCGACGGCCCGGCACAGAAGGCCGGTCTGCAATTGGGCGATGTGATCCTCTCCATCGATGGCGAACCGGCCGGCGATGGTCGCCGTTCGATGAACCAGGTCGCACGGATCAAGCCGACCGATAAGGTCACGGTGCTGGTGATGCGCAACGGCAAGGAACTCAAGCTCACGGCAGAAATCGGTCTGCGTCCACCACCCGCGCCGGTCAAGGAAAAAGAAGAGAACTGAACCTGGCCCGAGAATCTCGGGCTATTGGAAGACATTCTCATTAGACATGTTATATTGTTTCAATTACTGCAATTGGAACAACATAACATGTCGTCTCGAACAAAGGCTTCCCTCGTCGGATTCGCCTTCGGCCTGCTGGGAAATCCGCTCCTGGCCGAAGAATCCCGAACCCTCGAACTGGACGCCATCAGCGTCACTTCCGATTACGAATCCCCCACCGGGCCGGTCCATGGCTATCGCGCCACCCGCTCCTCCAGCGCGACCAAGACTGACACGGCCATCCGCGACATCCCGCAATCGATCAGCGTGATTCCTGCCAGCGTACTCAAAGACCTGGGCAGCACCAGCGTCGAACGTGCGCTGGATTTTGCCGGCGGTGTGTCGAAGCAGAACAACTTTGGCGGCCTGACGCTTTACGAATACAGCGTGCGCGGCTTCACCACGTCGGAGTTTTACAAGGACGGCTTCAGCGCCAACCGCGGCTATCCGAGCACGCCGGACGTGGCCAACATCGAACGCATCGAGGTCCTCAAAGGGCCGGCGGCCAGCCTCTATGGGCGGGGCGATCCTGGTGGCACGGTGAACATTGTCACCAAGAAGCCACAGGCCGACGCCTTCGCTACGCTGCAAACCAGCGCCGGCAGTTGGGATCGCTACCGAACCGCGCTGGACGTCAACACGCCGCTGGATGAAAACGGCAATGTGTTGTCACGGGTCAATCTGGCCGTCGAGGACAACCACAGCTTCCGCGATCACGTCGACAGCCAGCGAGTGTTCGTGGCGCCCTCTTTCAGTTGGCAACTGAATCCCGATACCAGCCTGTTGGTGGAAAGCGAATTCGTCCGGCACAGCTCTACCTTCGACCGCGGCATCGTCGCACCGAACAATACGTGGAGCGGCGTTTCCCGTTCGACCTTCCTCGGCGAACCCAACGACGGTGACATCGACAACCACAACAATCTGCTGCAGGCCGCGCTCGAACATCAGCTCAACGACACCTGGAAGCTGCGTCTGGCCAGTCACTACAAGGAAGGGAAGCTCTGGGGTTTCGCCTCCGAGTCGCGCCCGCTGAATGCTGACGGCCATACCGTCAACCGTCGCTACCGCGAGCGTGACAACAACTGGTACGACAGCATCACCCAGCTCGAACTGCGCGGCCTGTTCGACCTCGGTGACTGGCAGCACGAACTGCTGATCGGCAGTGAGTATGAGAACTATCGCAAGGACGAGCGGGTCACGACCATCGCTGGCAGCCCCTATGCCATCGACATCTACAACCCGATCTACGGCCAGCCGAAACCCAACGGCACACGTTCCGGCACGGACTTCTTCGAACACGTCGAAAGCCGAGCGCTGAACCTGCAGGATCAGATCATCTTCACCGACAAGCTGCGGGGCATGCTTGGCGCGCGCTTCGAACAGTTCGAGCAGCGCATCGACGACCACTCCCGCAGCGCCACCAGCCGCCAGCGTCACGATGCCCTGACCCAACGGGCCGGCCTGCTCTATCAGCTGACACCTGAAGTGGGCCTGTTCGCCAATGCTTCCACTTCGTTCAAACCCAATAACGGTCTGGACGCCGCCGGCAAATCCTTCGACCCGGAAGAAGGCGTCGGCTATGAAGTCGGCATCAAGAGCGAGCTGTTCGACCAGCGCTTGAGCAGCACCCTTGCCGCTTTCCATATCGAGAAGGAAAACGTCCTTGCCCTTGATCCGGGTACCGACACCAGCCGCGCCATGGGCAAGGCGCGCAGCCGGGGTTTCGATTGGCAAGTCGCCGGGCAAGTCACCGATGCGGTACGGGTGATCGGCGCCTTCGCCTACATCGACGCTGAAGTCACCCAGGGCGACAAAGTCATTCCCACGGGCAGCCGAATTCTCGGCGTGGCCAAGCGCAGCGGCAGCCTGTTGGGCGTTTACGAATTTCAGGACGGCCACTTACGCGGTTCGGACGTCGGCGCAGCCTTCACTTATGTCGGCGACCGCTCGGGCGAAGCCGGTAGCGACTTCGAGCTGCCGGCCTACCACACCGTCGACCTGCTCGCCCATTACAAGGCCAGCGAAAACGTCACGGTGGGGCTGAACCTGAACAATGTTTTCGACGAGAAATACTTCGAGCGCTCGTACAGCAACTACTGGGTCAACCCCGGTGAGCCGCGCAATTTCACCGTCAGCCTGACACTCACTCTGTAAAAGGACGTCCCCATGCACCCTCTCAAACCCCTGGCGCTACTCGGCTTGCTGTTCGCCACTCAGGTCTCGGCCCATGGTCTTTGGACCGAACAACGCCGCGGTAACATCGAAGTGATCTACGGCCATGGCGCCGAGGACAATGCGTTCAAGGCCCAGAAAATCAGCGGCGCCTGGGCCTACGACGGCAATGGAAAAATGATTCCGGTCACGGTGCAGCGCCTGGCCGATCACGCACGCCTGCAACCGCTGAAACCACCCGCCGTCATCGCGGTGGCGCTGAACAACGGCATGTGGTCGCAAACCGCTGACAAAAAATGGATCAACGAGGGACGCAGCAAAGTGCCCGGCGCCATCGAATCCACGGAAACATTCAAGTACAGCCTGGCGATCTTTCAGCCGGGGGCAAAGCTGCCGAAACTTGATCAGATCAAGTTGCTGATCCAGCCGGAGGTCGATCCGCTGACCGTTGGACCGGGCAACTCGCTGCCGGTCCGGGTGCTACTGGATGGCAAACCGGCGGCAGGCGTGAAGCTGGTTGGCGACTATCGGAACGCGCCGAACACCCTGACCACCGAAACCGACAAGGACGGTCGGGCGCAGGTGCTGGTACGTAATGAAGGGTTGAATGTGATTTCGGCGCAGGTCGAAGTGCCGGTGAAGGACAGCGCAGATGTGAATAGCCGAGGGTTGTTCAGTTCGCTGACGTTCCTGGGCGAGCCGCATCACGAGTAAAAGCCATTACAAAAAAACTGTGGGAGCGAGCCTGCTCGCGAAAGCGGTTTAACCGTCAACGATGATGTTGAAGGTTATGGCCTCTTCGCGAGCAGGCTCGCTCCCACAGGTCCTGTACTGGATTAAAGCTCGCCGAGGCCGTCGATCAGCGCCTGATTCTGCTCCGGCGTACCAATCGAGATCCGCAGGAACTGGGCAATCCGCTGCTGCTTGAAGTGCCGCACGATCACGCCCTGCTCGCGCAGCTTCGCCGCCAATCCCGCTGCATCATGCTGCGGGTGCCGGGCAAAAATGAAGTTCGCCGCCGACGGCAGCACTTCAAAGCCCTTGGCCTGTAATTGCGCGACCACCCATTCACGGTGCTCGATCACCAGGCGACAGGTCTTGTCGAAATACTCGCGGTCCTCGAAAGCCGCTGCCGCGCCGACATTCGCCATGCGATCCAATGGATAGGAGTTGAAGCTGTTCTTGATCCGCTCCAGCGCCTCGATCAGGTCCGGATGCCCCACCGCCAGGCCGACACGCAGACCGGCCAGAGAACGGGACTTGGACAAGGTCTGTGTCACCAGCAGGTTTGGATAACGGTCGACCAGACTGATCGCCGTTTCCCCGCCGAAGTCGATGTAAGCCTCGTCCACCACGACCACCGAGTCCGGGCTGGCCTTGAGGATCTGTTCGACAGCGTCCAGCGCCAGGAGGCAACCGGTCGGTGCGTTCGGGTTGGGGAAGATGATCCCGCCGTTCGGTTTGGCGTAGTCCGCCGGGTTGATCTGGAATTGCTCATCCAGCGGCACCGCGTCGAACTGGATACCGTACAAACCGCAGTAAACCGGATAGAAGCTGTAGCTGATGTCCGGGAACAACAGCGGCTGATCGTGCTGCAGCAAGCCGTGGAAGATGTGCGCCAGCACTTCGTCGGAACCGTTGCCGAGGAACACCTGATTGGTCTGCACGCCGTAGTACCTGGCAACTGCGTTTTTCAGCACGTCACTGTTCGGGTCCGGGTACAGACGCAGGTTGTCATTCAGTTCGGTTTGCATCGCCGCCAACGCTTTCGGCGATGGACCGTACGGGTTTTCGTTGGTGTTGAGCTTCACCAGTTTCGCCAGTTTCGGCTGCTCGCCCGGTACGTAAGGCACCAGATTCTTGACGAACGGGCTCCAGAATTTACTCATGCTCAGTTCCCCTGCTTGTCGTCAATGATGCGGTACTCGGCGCTACGCGCATGAGCACTCAGCGATTCGCCACGGGCCAGCACCGAGGCGGTCTTGCCCAGCTCGGAAGCGCCGGATTCGGAGCAGAAGATGATCGACGAACGCTTTTGGAAATCGTACACACCCAGCGGCGACGAGAACCGCGCCGTACCGGAAGTCGGCAATACGTGGTTGGGACCTGCGCAGTAGTCGCCCAGGGCTTCGGAGGTGTGGCGGCCCATGAAGATCGCGCCGGCGTGGCGGATCTGCGGCAACCAGGCCTGCGGATCGGCAACCGACAACTCAAGGTGCTCTGGCGCAATGCGGTTGGCCACTTCCATGGCCTGTTCCATGTCACGCACCTGAATCAGCGCACCACGGCCATTGATCGAGGTTTCGATGATCGCGGCGCGCTCCATGGTCGGCAGCAGTTTGGCAATGCTGGCGGCGACCTGGTCGAGGAATGCGGCATCCGGGCTGACCAGAATCGCCTGGGCGTCTTCGTCGTGTTCGGCCTGGGAGAACAGGTCCATGGCGATCCAGTCCGGATCGGTCTTGCCGTCGCATACCACGAGGATCTCCGACGGGCCTGCAATCATGTCGATACCGACCTGGCCAAACACATGACGCTTGGCGGTGGCGACATAGATATTGCCCGGCCCCACCACCTTGTCGACCTTCGGCACGCTTTCGGTACCGTAGGCCAATGCGGCGACCGCTTGCGCGCCACCGATGGTGAACACGCGGTCCACACCGGCGATGCAGGCAGCGGCCAGCACCAGTTCGTTGATTTCACCGCGCGGGGTCGGCACCACCATGACCACTTCGGTCACTCCGGCAACCTTGGCCGGAATCGCGTTCATCAGTACCGACGACGGGTACGACGCCTTGCCGCCCGGAACGTACAAGCCGGCGCGGTCCAGCGGCGTGACCTTCTGGCCCAGCACGGTGCCGTCGGCTTCGGTGTAGCTCCAGGAGTCCTGTTTCTGCTTTTCGTGATAGCTGCGCACGCGGGCCGCGGCTTTCTCCAGGGCCTCGCGCTGCTCCACGGTAATGCGCGTAAGCGCCAGTTCCAGGCGTTCGCGCGGCAGAATCAGGTCGGCCATGGTTTTCACGTCCAGGCCATCGAACTGGCGGGTGAAATCCACCAGCGCCGCATCGCCACGCTCGCGCACGGCTTTGATGATGTCCAGCACGCGCTGATTGACCGAGTCGTCAGACACACTTTCCCAGCTCAGCAGATGATCCAGATGATGTGCGAAATCCGGGTCAGCAGCATTGAGTCGGCGAATTGCAGTCGGTGCGGTCATAGCGAGAGCCTCATAGAATTGGCAAAAACTCAGGCGCCCTAACTTAGCAGTCGTTTCCGCTTGGGCACCTGAGAATTCTGGCTATGAGGCGGATAGACGGGCGCGCCTTGCGGGCGCGCAGGTGAATCAGCCGCGGTGTCGAGACTCCACTGCTTTGCGCAGGGTGTCGATCAACGCCTGGATACGGGCGTGCTGCATTTTCATCGAAGCTTTATTGACGATCAGCCGGGAGCTGATGGCGGCAATGAAATCCTGTGGCTCCAGGCCGTTGGCCCGCAGCGTGTTGCCGGTGTCGACGACGTCGATGATCTTGTCGGCCAGACCGATCAGCGGTGCCAGTTCCATCGAGCCGTACAGCTTGATGATGTCGACCTGACGACCCTGTTCGGCGTAGTAGCGCTTGGCAACGTTGACGAACTTGGTGGCGATACGCAGGCGGCCCTTGGGTTCGATTGCGCCGACCTTGCCGGCGGTCATCAGTTTGCACTGGGCAATCTGCAGATCCAGCGGCTCGTACAGACCCTGGCCACCGTATTCCATCAGCACGTCTTTACCGGCGACGCCCAGGTCGGCGGCACCATGCTCGACATACGTCGGCACGTCGGTGGCACGCACGATCAGCAGGCGTACATCTTCCTGGGTCGTGGGGATGATCAGCTTGCGGCTCTTGTCCGGATTCTCGGTCGGCACGATGCCCGCTTCAGCCAGAAGCGGCAGGGTGTCGTCAAGGATGCGGCCCTTGGACAGTGCGATGGTCAACATGGGAAACGTCAGTCCTTATCAGGCTACTGATGCCCGGTCGCAAATGGCGCCGGACACACATCGAGGCTGTTGCCAGCCTCGACTTGAAACAAAACCGGCGGGCACATCCGTATGCCCATGAAACAGAAACTAGCCCGGAACGCGACGGATCTTGGCGCCCAGCATCTGCAGTTTCTCTTCGATGCACTCGTAACCACGGTCGATGTGGTAGATGCGGTCGATCAGGGTGTCGCCTTCGGCGATGAGCGCCGAGATCACCAGGCTGGCCGAGGCACGCAGGTCGGTGGCCATGACTGGCGCGCCCTTGAGCTTTTCGGTGCCGGTGACGATGGCGGTGTTGCCTTCGACCTGGATCTTGGCGCCCATGCGGTGCAGTTCGTAAACGTGCATGAAGCGGTTTTCGAAGATCGTCTCGATCACAGCGCCGGTGCCTTCGGCAATGGCGTTGAGGGAGATGAACTGCGCCTGCATGTCGGTCGGGAACGCCGGGTACGGAGCGGTTCGCACGTTGACGGCTTTAGGCCGCTTGCCGTGCATGTTCAGTTCGATCCAGTCGTCACCGCAGGTGATTTCTGCGCCCGACTCACGAAGTTTTTCCAGAACGGCTTCGAGGATGGTCGGATCGGTGTCCTTGACCTTCACACGACCGCCGGTCACGGCAGCGGCAACCAGGTAGGTGCCGGTTTCGATACGGTCAGGCATCACTTTGTAAGTGGTGGTGTGCAGACGCTCGACGCCATCGATGGTGATGGTGTCGGTGCCCGCGCCGGAAACCTTGGCGCCCATGGCGTTCAGGAAGTTCGCCAGGTCGACCACTTCAGGTTCGCGCGCGGCGTTTGCCAGTACGCTGCGACCCTTGGCCAGCGCAGCAGCCATCATGATGTTTTCGGTACCGGTCACACTGACGGTGTCGAAGAAGAAGTGCGCACCGCGCAGGCCGCCTTCAGGGGCCTTGGCCTTGATGTAGCCGCCTTCGACGTCGATGATCGCGCCCATGGCTTCCAGGCCGCGGATGTGCAGGTCAACCGGACGCGAACCGATGGCGCAACCGCCAGGCAACGCCACTTCGGCTTCACCGAAACGGGCAACCATCGGGCCCAGTACCAGGATCGACGCACGCATGGTTTTAACCAGTTCGTACGGAGCGATCAGGGTCTTGATGGTGCGTGGGTCGATTTCGACGGCCAGTTTCTCGTCGATCACCGGCTCGATCCCCATGCGACCGAACAGTTCGATCATGGTGGTGATGTCGTGCAGGTGCGGCAGGTTGGCAACGGTCACCGGACCATCGCACAGCAGGGTGGCAGCCAGGATCGGCAGGGCAGAGTTCTTTGCCCCGGAGATGCGGATTTCGCCGTCAAGACGAGCACCGCCAGTAATAATCAATTTATCCATAAGAATCTCGACGCCCTTGGGCTCAGGTGCGCTCGGCCCAGGCCGCGCTGCTGAAAAATTTCATAGTGACCGCATGGATGCTGCCATCGGTGATCCATGGGTTCAAATGGGCATAGATCTGCTGCTGACGCTTGACCGGGCTCAACGCCGCCAGTTCATCGCTAATCACGTTCAGCTGGAAATTGCAGCCTTCGCCTTCAACTTCCACCTTTGTATTAGGCAGCTTTCCTTCAAGGAAGCTCTTCACTTCTACGGCCTGCATGCTCAACCTCAATCGGCGCCCTGTGCGCGCGGGTCGGACATCATACAAAAAAGCCCCTCGCCTGCGAACCCCGCGAAGCAGGACTCTGACGGGGGGCTTCTTTATCGATGCGGGTTAGGAATGCGCCAACAGCTCGGTCAGTTCACTGACCTGAGCGATTTCGCGCATGTCTTCTGGCATCGCGCGGATGCTCAGCGACTTGCCGGTCGCCTGAGCATCGCGCATGAAACACAGCAACAAGGATAGACCGACGCTGCTGGACTTGGTCACCGCTGAACAATCGACCACCAGTGCCGCGGCCTTGCTCGCCTTGATCAACGCCTGCCCCTGCTCTCGCAAGCCTGGACCGGTGCGGTAATCCAGCACGCCGCTGAGCCGCAGCTCGCCGGCTTCGTCCATCTGGACTGCCGACTCACTCATTGGGTTTGTTTCTCGGTGGATTGTTCAGCGGTTTCCTTGGCCTTGGCGACTTCCCCGGCCCATCCGTTGATGGTCTTGTCCAGGTCATTGCCATTGCGCTGCATCGCATCGGCGAACTGATCGCGGAACAGCTTGCCGATGTTGATGCCATTGATGATGACGTTACGCAGCTTCCACTCGCCACCGACCTTTTCCAGGGTGTAGGACACCGGATAGACCGCGCCATTGCTGCCTTTGACGGTCATGCCGACGCTGGTGCGCTCGCCCGACTCGTCCTTGGCAGGATCAACGGTGATGCCCTGGTTGTTGTATTCGAGCAAGGCATTGCCATAGAACTGAAACAGACCCTTTTTGAAGTTTTCTTCAAAGGTCTTCATTTGCTCAGGCGTGGCCTTGCGCGAGTATTTGACGGTCATGATGCTCTTGGAAATACCCTCGGCATCCACGACAGGCCCGACAATGCTGTTGAGCGCCGCATAAAAATCCTGCGGATCCTGCTTGTACTTTTCCCTGTTGGCTGCCAGATCGGCCAGCAAACGGTTGGTGGTGTCCTGTACCAGTTCGTGCGCGGAAGGCGCCGCCACGGCGTTAGCCATCAACGGCAAGGCCGCGAGTAATACCAACAGGCCACGTCGCAAGGTAGAGATCATTTAAACATTCCTCATTTGGCGTCTTTGCTAACGGTATTGAGAAGGAACTTGCCGATCAGGTCCTCGAGTACCAGCGACGACTGGGTATCGTGGATGGTCCCGCCATCCTTGAGCAGGGCTTCTTCCCCGCCCACGCTGATACCAATGTACTTCTCGCCCAGCAGGCCAGCGGTCAGGATAGATGCAGTGGAGTCGGCAGGCAGGTTATCTACGCGCTTTTCCAGTTGCATGGTCACTCGACCGGTGAAGCTGTCGCGGTCCAGATCGATTGCCGTGACCTTGCCGATGGTCACACCGGCCATGGTCACTTTAGCTCTGACAGTCAAACCGGCGATATTGTCGAAATACGCATAAAGTTTATAGGTTTCGGTGCTCGGGCTCGGGGACAGGCCGCTGACCCGCAGCGCCAGCAACAGCAAAGCCAGGATGCCAGCCAGCAAGAAAAGGCCGACACCGATTTCCAGGGTGCGGTTTTGCATCAGAAATCTCCAAACATCAAGGCGGTCAAAATAAAGTCCAGGCCGAGGATTGCCAGAGAGGCATACACCACGGTCTTGGTAGTGGCACGACTGATCCCCTCGGAAGTGGGTTCGCAGTCATAGCCTTGGAATACGGCAATCCAGGTCACGACGAAGGCAAACACCATGCTTTTGATGATGCCGTTGAGCACATCGTCAGCAAAGGTCACGCTGTTTTGCATGTTCGACCAGTAGGAGCCTTCATAAACGCCCAGCCAGTCGACGGCCACCCACGAACCGCCCCAGATGCCCACCACGCTGAAAATCATCGCCAGCACCGGCAGGGAAATGAAGCCGGCCCACAGGCGTGGGGCAATGATGTACTTGAGCGGGTCGACCCCGATCATTTCCAGGCTGGATAATTGTTCGGTGGACTTCATGTTGCCGATCTCGGCGGTCAGCGCCGAACCGGCACGCCCGGCAAACAGCAAGGCCGTCACCACCGGACCCAATTCGCGCAACAGGGTCAGCGCAACCATCTGCCCTACCGCCTGCTCCGAACCGTAGCTGGACAGGATATTGAAGCCCTGCAGCGCCAGCACCATACCGATGAAAATCCCGGAGACCACGATGATCACCAGCGACATCACGCCGACGGAATGAAGCTGCTTGACCAGCAGGCCGAAACCACCGCCGATGCCGCCACGGCCGAGCAATGCGTGAAACAGGAACAGGGTCGAGCGACCGAACACCGCAACGGTGTCGATTCCGGCCAGACCGAACCGACGTACGCGTTCTATTAATGAAATTCTGCGCATCAGCGGCGCTTCCCCAGGAGATCTGCGCGGTAATCCGGCGCTGGAAAGTGGTACGGAACCGGGCCATCGGGTTCGCCAGTCATGAACTGACGGATGCGCGGGTCGTCCGATTTCATCAGTTCATCAGGCGTGCCCTGCCCCAACACCTGCCCATCGCCCACCACATAGATGTAATCGGCAATGCTCGCGGTCTCGGCCAGGTCGTGGGAAACCACGATACTGGTGATCCCCAGCGCATCGTTGAGCAGGCGGATCAGGCGCACCAGCACCCCCATGGCGATAGGGTCCTGGCCGACGAAGGGCTCGTCATACATGAGAATCTGCGGATCAAGCGCAATCGCCCGCGCCAGCGCGACACGACGCTTCATGCCGCCGGACAGTTCGTCGGGCATCAGCTCGATGGCGCCACGCAAGCCAACGGCCTGCAATTTGAGCAGGACGATATCGCGGATCATCTCTTCCGGCAGCTGGGTATGAACGCGCAGCGGAAAGGCCACGTTCTCGAACACATCGAGATCGGTAAACAGCGCACCACTCTGAAACAGCACGCCCATGTGCTTGCGGGCATCGAACAGATCGCTGCGCGAGAGCTTCGGCAGGTTCTGACCGTTGACCCAGACTTCGCCCTTGGTAGGTCGCAACTGCGCGCCCATCAACCGCAACAGCGTAGTCTTGCCACACCCGGAAGGCCCCATGATGCCGGTGACCTTGCCGCGGGGAATACGGATATCGACGTTATTGAAAATGCTGCGCGCACCGCGCTTGAAGGTCAGTCCCTTCAGCTCGACCGCGTAGGCGTTATCGGCACTCATCTAAACTCCTTGCGATGCAGCCTCTCACTCGGACGCCTGGCTTCCTGACGAAAGCACATACTCCCGGGCGGGCCGAACTGGCGGCGAACTATATCACTGCAAGCGCCATGCGCCCAAGGTCATTGCCGGACCAAGTTCAGCAATATGACCAGCCAAAAGCTTCATTTAGAGGGATTAAGTAACAAGGAATGACAATGCGCGACGAACTTGCGTGAGGGTTTTGATCATAACCGCTATAATCGCCGCCTTTTCATCAGGCTAAACGATTTCCGACATGAGCCAATCCAGCGACCTGATTCAATCCGCCCAACGTACCATCCGCCTCGAAGTGGAAGCCGTACAAGGCTTGCTGCCGCACATCGACGCAGATTTCGTACGCGCTTGCGAAATGATTCTGGCCAGCAAAGGCCGCGTAGTCGTGGTCGGCATGGGCAAGTCCGGGCATATCGGCAGCAAGATCGCTGCAACCCTGGCCAGCACCGGCACCACGGCATTTTTCGTCCACCCGGCGGAAGCCAGCCACGGTGACATGGGCATGATCACCCGCGACGACATCATCCTCGCGCTGTCGAACTCCGGCTCCACCAATGAAATCATCACCCTGCTGCCACTGATAAAGCGCTTGGGCATCCAGCTGATCAGCGTGACAGGCAATCCCGATTCGCCGTTGGCCAAGGCCGCCGAGGTCAACCTCAATGTGCATGTCGAACATGAGGCCTGCCCGCTGAACCTGGCGCCCACCTCTTCGACCACCGCCGCGCTGGTCATGGGCGATGCCCTGGCCGTGGCCCTGCTGGAAGCCCGTGGGTTTACTGCCGAAGACTTCGCCTTTTCCCATCCCGGCGGTGCATTGGGCCGACGCCTGCTGCTGAAAGTGGAAAATGTCATGCACGCCGGGCAAGAGCTGCCACAGGTCCAGCGCGGCACCCTGCTCAAGGATGCGCTGATGGAAATGACCCGCAAGGGACTGGGCATGACCGTAATCCTTGAAGCCGACGGCAAATTGGCCGGGATCTTCACTGACGGTGATTTGCGCCGCACCCTGGATCGCACAATCGATATCCACAGCGTCACCATCGATCAGGTCATGACCGCCCACGGCAAGACCGCCCGCGCCGAAATGCTCGCCGCCGAGGCCCTGAAAATCATGGAAGACCATAAAATCAACGCGCTGGTGGTGGTCGATGGCGAAGACCGCCCGGTCGGTGCCTTGAACATGCACGACTTGCTGCGTGCGGGAGTAATGTAATGAGCACGGACCTGCTGAAGCGCGGCCAACAGATCAAACTGGCGGTATTCGATGTCGACGGCGTTCTCACCGACGGACGCCTGTACTTCCTCGAAGACGGCAGCGAATTCAAGACGTTCAACACCCTCGACGGCCAGGGCATCAAGATGCTGATGGCCGCCGGCGTGCAGACTGCCATCATCAGCGGCCGCAAGACCCCGGTGGTCGAGCGGCGAGCGAAGAACCTCGGCATTCCACACCTGTACCAGGGACGCGAAGACAAACTGGTGGTGCTTGACGAGCTTCTTGGCCAACTCAACCTAAGCTATGAACAGGTTGCCTACCTTGGTGACGACCTGCCTGATCTGCCGGTGATTCGTCGCGTAGGCTTGGGAATGGCAGTCGCCAATGCCGCCAGTTTCGTGCGCGAACACGCCCACGGCATCACCCAGGCCCGCGGCGGCGAAGGTGCCGCCCGCGAATTCTGCGAATTGATCCTGCGCGCCCAGGGCCGCCTCGATGCGGCCAATGCCGCGTACCTGTGAGCCAGACATGCTGAGCAAAAAGATTCGCAACATCCTGGTATTCGGTTGCATCGCGGCGATTTTCGCCGCGGTCGGCTACTGGAACATCAGCCCGGAACGTTTCCTCGACAAGCCTGTTGTGCAAGTCGACAACAGCGCAATCGACTATTACGCCATCAACGCCCACAGCGTGCAGTTCCTGCCGGACGGCAAACTGCAATACGAAATGACGTCGGACAAGGTCGAACACCTCAAAGCCACCGAAGTGACCTTGCTGACCAATCCCGACCTGAACATGTTCCGCGGCACCGAGTTCCCGTGGCACGTCCAGAGCGAAAAGGGTGAAGTCAATCCCGACGGCACACAGGTCGAGCTGATCGATTCGGTACGTATCACGCGTTTCGACGAGAAAAACCGCAGGACCCTGATCACCACCACTCGCATGACAGTGTTCCCGCAGAAGCAATATGCGCAGACCGAGCAACCCGTTAGAATCGACGGCGCTGGCGGCGTATCGACAGGCAACGGAATGAAAGCGTACTTGAAAGAAAGCAGGATACACCTGCTCTCGAACGTAAGAGGACAGTATGAGGCTCGTTAAAACCCTCCCTATTTTGCTCAGTCTGAGCGCAGCACTGGGAAGCGTGAGCGCCTGGGCCCTGCCGGATGATCAACAGCAGCCTATCCGCATTCAGGCCGACGACGCCCAGCTGGACGACAAGAACGGTATCGCCACCTACACGGGCGATGTGATCATCACCCAAGGCTCGATGAAGGTCACCGGCAACAAAGTGACCATGACCCGTGCACCTAACGGTGATATCGATGTGGTGACGTCCGTGGGCAACCTCGCCTACTTCGAACAAGTGCAAACCGCGGGCGATGCCAAGCCGGTTCAAGGCTGGGGCGTGACCATCCAGTATCACGCAACGCAAAACCGCGTCGTGCTGATCGATCGCGCCAAAGTCGTCGACAAGGACAACAACGTCACCCAGGGCGAAAAAATCGTCTACGACACCGTTAAAAAGCTGGCCAGCGCCGGTCGCGCCACAGGCAGCAAAGTCACCGAAGCGCGCCCACGCATCGACATGGTGATCCAGCCGAAAAAGAAAACCGACGAGCAAAAGGCCCAGTAATGGCAACTCTGAAAGCTCAGCACCTGGCCAAGAGCTACAAGAGCCGCCAGGTCGTGCGTGACGTCAGCCTGTCCATCGACAGCGGTCAGATCGTCGGCCTGCTTGGCCCCAACGGCGCCGGCAAGACCACCTGCTTCTACATGATCGTTGGCCTGGTACGGGCCGATCAGGGCCGCGTCCTGATCGACGACCTGGACGTCAGCCACCAGCCAATGCACGGTCGTGCGAAGGCCGGTATCGGTTATCTGCCGCAAGAAGCGTCGATCTTCCGCAAACTGTCGGTGGCCGACAACATCATGGCCATCCTCGAGACCCGCAAGGAACTCGACAAGGCCGATCGTCGCCAGGAGCTGGAAAGCCTGCTGCAGGAGTTCCACATCAGCCACATCCGCGACAACCTCGGCATGAGCCTGTCCGGTGGCGAACGCCGCCGCGTGGAAATCGCCCGCGCACTGGCCACCAACCCGAAATTCATCCTGCTCGACGAACCCTTCGCCGGCGTGGACCCGATTTCGGTGGGCGACATCAAACAGATCATCCACCACCTCAAGGCCAAGGGCATTGGCGTACTGATCACTGACCACAACGTCCGTGAAACCCTGGATATCTGCGAAACAGCCTACATCGTCAACGATGGCCAACTGATCGCCGAAGGCGACTCCGACACCATCCTGGCCAACGACCTGGTCAAGGAAGTGTACCTGGGCCATGAGTTCCGCCTGTAAGCACTGAAGTGCTGGCTAGTCGACCGAGCGCTTGTCTCGATAAAAATCAATACTTTTTTATTGTTACAGCGCTCTAGGCAAACACCGCAACTTCGGGCATATAATTTGCTTATGTTTGGCGCTCCGGCGCCCCTGTAGTGGATGGCGCATGTGCGCCGGCGAATAAGGTGTTAAGCCCCTGCCATGAAACCATCGCTAGTCTTGAGAATGGGCCAGCAGCTGACGATGACACCGCAGCTGCAACAGGCCATCCGCCTGCTCCAATTGTCGACCCTGGACCTGCAGCAGGAAATCCAGGAGGCCCTGGAGTCCAATCCGATGCTCGAGCGCCAGGAAGAAGGCGACGACTTCGACAACACCGACCCCTTGGCCGACAACGCCGAACAGAAGCCCAACACCGACATCCAGGAACCTTCCTACCAGGAAAGCGCGCCGACGGTTGATAACCTCGACGAAGGTGACTGGAACGAACGCATTCCCAACGAACTTCCCGTCGATACGGCATGGGAAGACGTCTACCAGACCAGCGCCAGCAGTCTTCCCAGCAACGATGACGACGAGTGGGACTTCACCACCCGCACATCAGCCGGCGAAAGCCTGCAAAGCCACCTGCTCTGGCAATTGAACCTGGCCCCGATGTCCGACACCGACCGGCTGATTGCCGTGACCCTGATCGACTGCATCAACAATCAGGGCTATCTGGACGAAACGCTCGAGGAAATCCTCGAAGCCTTCGATCCGGAACTGGACATCGAACTGGACGAAATCGAAGCCGTCCTGCACCGCATCCAGCAATTCGAACCCGCCGGCATCGGCGCCCGTAACCTGGGTGAATGCCTGCTGCTGCAATTGCGCCAGCTGCCTGCCAAAACACCCTGGCTGGCCGAGGCCAAACGCCTGGTCACCGATTACATCGACTTGCTCGGCAGCCGTGACTACAGCCAGCTGATGCGCCGCATGAAGCTCAAGGAAGACGAACTGCGCCAGGTCATCGAACTGGTCCAGAGCCTCAATCCGCGCCCTGGCTCGCAGATCGAGTCCACCGAAGCCGAATATGTGGTCCCGGACGTGATCGTGCGCAAGGACAACGAGCGCTGGCTGGTAGAGCTCAACCAGGAGTCGGTGCCACGGCTGCGGGTCAATGCCCAGTACGCCGGCTTCGTGCGCCGCGCCGATACCAGTGCCGACAACACCTTCATGCGCAATCAGCTGCAGGAAGCCCGCTGGTTCATCAAGAGCCTGCAAAGCCGCAACGAAACCCTGATGAAAGTAGCCACCCAGATCGTCGAGCATCAGCGCGGCTTCCTGGAGTATGGCGACGAGGCGATGAAGCCGTTGGTCCTGCATGACATCGCTGAAGCGGTCGGCATGCACGAGTCGACGATCTCACGGGTGACCACGCAGAAATTCATGCATACCCCCCGGGGCATCTATGAATTGAAATACTTTTTCTCCAGTCACGTCAGCACCTCCGAAGGCGGCGAATGCTCGTCCACGGCGATCCGCGCGATCATCAAAAAACTGGTTGCCGCGGAAAATCAGAAAAAGCCGTTGAGTGACAGCAAGATCGCTGGTTTACTGGAGGCACAAGGCATTCAGGTGGCTCGCCGCACCGTCGCCAAGTACCGCGAATCCCTCGGGATCGCGCCTTCGAGCGAACGCAAGCGGTTGATGTAGAGCCACGCCACAGCGTTCCAGTGGCAGATCATCTGATCTGCCGCTTTATGCACTGGCAACGAAGGAGAAGCTGTATGCAAGTCAACATCAGTGGACACCAACTGGAAGTGACCGAACCTCTTCGCACCTACATCGGCGAAAAACTCGAACGATTGGAGCGACATTTCGACAAGATCACCAACGTGCAGGTCACGATGACGGTCGAAAAGCTGAAGCAGAAAATCGAAGCCACGCTGCATATTCCCGGCAATGAAGTGGTCGCCAACGCGGAACATACCGATATGTACGCGGCGATCGACGCCTTGACCGACAAGCTGGATAAACAACTCAAAAAGCATAAGGAAAAGACCCAGAGCCTCCTCCAGGGCGCTACCGGTCGTTAACACTCCCAACCCATGATCCGACTTGAAAGCATCCTGACCCCCGGCCGTTCCCTGGTGAACGTGCCGGGCGGCAGCAAAAAGAAAGCCCTCGAGCAAATTGCCAACCTTATCCATCGCGAAGTGCCGGATCTGGAGATGCAAGATGTCTTCGAGGCTTTGATCGCCCGCGAAAAACTCGGCTCGACCGGTTTTGGCAACGGCATCGCCATTCCTCATTGCCGCCTCAAGGGTTGCAACGCGCCCATCAGTGCCTTGATGCACCTTGACGCCCCTATAGATTTCGACGCCATCGACGGCGCCCCGGTTGACCTGCTGTTTGTGCTACTGGTCCCGGAAGCCGCCACCGATGCGCACCTTGAGTTGTTGCGCCAGATTGCCAGCATGCTCGACCGCAAGGACGTGCGCGACAAACTGCGCAGCGCCCCGAGCAATCAAGCCTTGTATCAGGTTGTCCTGGACGAGCAAAACGGGCAGTAATCATGCGCTTGATCATCGTCAGCGGCCGCTCCGGCTCAGGTAAAAGTACCGCCCTCGATGTGCTCGAGGACAACGGCTACTACTGCATCGACAACCTGCCTGCCGGGTTGCTGCCGGAACTGGCCGAACGTGCGTTGATTCACACCGAGCTGTCACAGCCGCTGGTTGCCGTATCCATCGATGCGCGCAACCTGCCAAGCCATCTATCGCGGTTTCCCGAGCTGCTGGAAGAAGTACGCAGCCGTCACATCCAGTGCGATGTGCTGTATCTGGATGCCGACGAAGAAACCCTGCTCAAACGCTTTTCGGAAACCCGTCGTCGCCACCCGCTGAGCAGTGCCAATCGCTCGCTGGCCGAAGCGATCACCGACGAAACGAGCCTGCTCGGCCCCATTGCCGACCTGGCCGATCTCAAGGTCAATACCACCAACCTGAACCTGTATCAGCTGCGCGATACCATCAAGCTGCGCCTGCTGAACCAGCCGGAGCCCGGTACAGCGTTTCTGGTGGAGTCTTTCGGCTTCAAGCGCGGCATGCCGGTCGACGCCGACCTGGTGTTCGATGTGCGCTGCTTGCCCAATCCTTACTGGAAACCGGAGTTACGCGCGCAGTCCGGACTCGATCAGCCGGTTGCCGAGTACCTGGCGGCGCAGCCGGATGTCGAAGAGATGTTCCAGGACATCTCCACCTATCTGCTCAAATGGTTACCCCGCTTTGCTGCCAGCAACCGCGCGTATGTCACCATCGCCATCGGTTGCACCGGCGGGCATCACCGCTCTGTCTACCTGACCGAACGTCTGGGCAAGACCCTGCAGCAATCCCTGAAGAACGTCCAGGTCCGCCACCGCGACCTCAGCTAAAGGATTCACATCGCGATGCCTGCTCTGGAAATCGAAATCATCAATAAACTGGGTTTGCATGCCCGGGCGTCTGCAAAATTCGTTGGGGTTGCCGGTCAATTCAAGGAATGCACGATCAGGGTTGGACGCACACCAGAATCCACCGTCGACGGGAAAAGCATCATGGCCATGATGATGCTCGCCGCCGGCAAGGGCACCAAAATCCATCTGAGCACGGAAGGCGAACAGGAACAGGAAGCGATGGAAGCGCTGGTTGCCTTGATCAATAACTACTTCGACGAAGGCGAATAACACTCTTGTGGCGAGGGGATTTATCCCCGTTGGGTCGCGAAGCGGCCCCAATCCAGACACCTCGGTCTGTTTGAACGGGCACTGGGGGCCGCTTCGCAGCCCAACGGGGATAAATCCCCTCGCCACCGGTTTCTTACTCGTCTGAAAACTGTCTTAAGTGAACAGCATTCTCTTAATAACAGCCCCTTCAGGCCAACGCCGTATCCATCACCATCATTAAACAGAACCCGACCAGCAACCCGAGGCTGGCCAGCTTGTCGTGACCGTGTCGACGCGACTCGGGAATGACTTCATGGGTGACCACCAGCAACATGGCCCCGGCGGCCAATGCCAGGCCCAACGGCAACAGCAGCTCGGCCAGGCTCACCAGCCATGCGCACAACAGGGCAAACACCGGCTCGACCAGACCTGACGCGGCACCGATCAGGAATGCCTTGAACCGCGACATCCCTGCCCCGGCCAGAACCAGGGCAATCACCAATCCCTCCGGCACGTCCTGCAAGGCAATGCCCATCGCCAGACTGTCGGCATCAGGCATGCCGCCGCCTGCCGAGACACCGACAGCCATGCCTTCGGGAATGTTATGGGCAATGATCGCGAACACAAACAGCCAGATCCGAGGAGGAATCACTGGATGTTCCACGGTTCCGACGAGCATTTGCGGTGAGGCACCGGACACTTTGCGATCCACCAGAAACAGACCGAATGCGCCGAGCATGATGCCGAAACAGATCAGGCCGCTGGACGCCCACGGGGTCATGCCAAGATTCTCCGCCGCCGCAATGCCCGGTACGATCAGCGAAAACGCCGTCGCCGCCAGCATCACTCCGGCGCCAAACCCCAGTAATGTATCGCTGAGCGCCTGGGGCATGCGCCGGATCACCAACACCGGCACGGCCCCAAGCGCGGTGCCGAGGGCGCAGATCGCACCACCCTGCAACGCCCGCGACAACCGGGGCTCCAGGTCCAGCCATTCCAGCCCGTGCGCCACCAGCAAGCTCATGCCCGCCAGCAGTAACAGCGATCCAAACGCGTAACGAAACATTCGTCCACTTCCGATCGCCAGTGTTTCAGTGCCCATAGTCAGCCTTGGATGGTTTTTTAGAAGACTTGGACCAGCGCAGCCTGATAGCGAGCTGCGACTTCAGGCCAGTTGATCACGTTGTAGAACGCGCTGATGTATTCCGGACGACGGTTCTGATATTGCAGGTAATAGGCGTGCTCCCAGACATCCAGGCCGAGGATGGGTGTATTGCCGCCCATCAACGGACTGTCCTGGTTGCCACTGCTTTCCACCACCAACGTCTTTTGCGGCGTCACGCTTAGCCAGGCCCAACCACTGCCGAAGCGGGTCAACGCGGCTTTGGTGAAGGCGTCCTTGAAACTGTCGAGACCACCCAGTTGCTCATCGATGGCCTCGGCCAGTGCACCTTCAGGCTTGCCGCCACCATGGGGCGCCATGACTTCCCAGAATAGCGAGTGATTGGCATGACCACCGCCCTGATTGATCACTGCGGCGCGAAGTTTTTCCGGAAGTTGCTGCACGGCGGCCACCAGTTTTTCAACTGGCCACTCGGCAAACTCGGTGCCTTCGACAGCGGCATTCAGGTTGTTGATGTAGGTCTGGTGGTGCTTGGTGTAGTGAATCTCCATGGTCTGCGCATCGATATGCGGCTCCAGGGCATCGTAGGCATACGGCAAGGCGGGCAAGGTAAAAGCCATTTCAATGGACTCCATGATGATGAGACGCGGGCGAGGCGGTATCGATGTGCAGCAAACGATGGGGGCGCGGGTATTCGCCGTGTTCGCTGATGAAATTCAGCAGCTCGACATAGGTTTTGCTGCTCTGACGCAGCGCAGCCTCACGCAAGGCCGGTGACAGTCGCGGGTCCTGCATGGTCTGCAACAGCCGCTGGTGGATGGCGCACAGGTATTCGGCGCTCTCCTCCGGCTGATTCAGGCGCAAATGCAGGTCCGCCAGGTTGTGATGGGAAATCACGCAAGCCGCCACCGCTTCGTCGGCATCCGCCCAGCGCTCGAACAACACCTGGGCCAGGGCCAATGCCTGCAAGTATGCCTCGCGAGCATCGACCAGTTCGCCCTGCATGAAAAAGCGATTGGCTCTTTCGATCGTGCGTTTCCAGTGCTCCATGGTGAACCTCCAAAGCGGTGGTGGGGTTTACACGCCGCCTGCGGTGAGTTTTTCGGGGTTGAGCAACTCTTCCAGCTGACTGCGTGACAGCTCGGTGTGCTCCAGTGCGACATCGATCACCGGCCGGCCTTGTTGATAGGCCTTCTTGGCGATTTCGGCGGCTTTCTGGTAGCCGATGATCGGGTTGAGGGCGGTCACCAGAATCGGGTTGCGAGACAGCGCTTCCTTGAGTCGGGACTCGTTCACCTTGAAGCTGGCGATGGCTTTTTCACCGAGCAAACGGCTGGCGTTGGCGAGCAGCTCGATGCTGCTCAGCAGGTTCTGGGCAACAATCGGCAACATCACGTTCAGTTCGAAGTTGCCCGACTGACCGGCGATGGTGATGACCGTGTCGTTGCCGATCACTTGAGCTGCAACCATGGCGGTGGCTTCCGGAATCACCGGGTTGACCTTGCCAGGCATGATCGAAGAACCCGGTTGCAAGGCTTCGAGTTCGATTTCGCCCAGACCGGCCAAGGGCCCGGAGTTCATCCAGCGCAGATCGTTGGCGATTTTCATCAGCGATACGGCGGTTGCCTTGAGCTGCCCGGAGACGGCAACGGCAGTGTCCTGGGAGCCGATCAACGCAAACAGATCGATACCCGGGGTGAATGTCACCCTGGTCAATTGGCTCAGTTGCCGGCTGAATCGCGCGGCGAATTCGGGATGCGCATTGATGCCGGTACCCACGGCCGTACCACCCTGGGCCAGGGATTGCAGGCTTGGCTGTAAATCCTGCAAGTGACCGATGTTGGCCTTGAGCTGTTGTGCCCAGCCATTGAGCACCTGGCTCATGCGCACCGGCATCGCGTCCATCAGGTGGGTGCGACCGGTTTTGACATGGTGATGAACCTGCTCGGCCTTGCGCTCAATCACCTGCACCAGCCCGGTCAGGGCTGGCAGCAACTGTTCGTGCAAGGCCAGCGCCGCACTGACGTGAATGGTGGTGGGGATGATGTCGTTGCTGCTTTGCCCGCAGTTGACGTGATCGTTAGGGTTCACCGGCTCGCCGAGCAGGCGGCTGGCCAAGGTGGCGATCACTTCGTTGGCGTTCATGTTGGAGCTGGTGCCGGAACCGGTCTGGAAGATATCCACCGGGAAGTGCTGCATGAAATCGCCTTCCAGCAGACCCTGCGCCGCATCGACAATGGCTTTGCCTTGGGATTCGCTGATCTGCTTGAGCTCGATGTTGGCCCGGGCGGCCGCCGCCTTGGCCAGGATCAGCGCGCGGATGAACTGTACCGGCATCGGCTTGCCGCTGATCGGGAAGTTATCCACGGCACGTTGGGTCTGTGCGCCGTAGAGGGCGTCTTCCGGGACCTGCAGCTCGCCCATGCTGTCGCGCTCAATACGTGTCTTGGTCATCTGTAGATCCTTGCACCAGTTCAATTAAGGGAATCGAGGGTTGCAACTCGCAGGTCGCCAGTTGCCAGGTGTAGCTCTGCCAGCGCTTGAGGCGGCATTTGCATAGAGACAGGCGTTCCAGCTCACGCAGCGGACGCCAGGCCTGGTCCAGGCAGTAAGTGCGCCAGTGCCAGGGCAGCGCGACATCGGCGGCGGTGTCGAGCAACAGACGCAAAGAGGTTTCAGCGACGGTCCAGGGTGAGGTCGCCGTGCAACAGGCCAGATACCGGCCCTCGGCCAGGTAATGATCGATCAGGCGAGGTTCGTCAGGATCCATCGCGCAACGGATCTGGCGGCTCATCCAGCGCCAGCTTTCGAGGTAAGGCTGCTCGTGCAAGGCAGAACTCATGATCTGGGCTCATTCGATAATGAGATTTATTATTAGATGATAATGAGAACCAAAACAACCCCGACTGTGTACGCAAGATACCTTGTGGGAGCGAGCCTGCTCGCGAATGCGGGGTGTCAGCCAACATAAGTCGTTGAATGATCGGCCGCCTTCGCGAGCAGGCTCGCTCCCACAAGGGAATTGTGCGAAGCCCAACAAAAAGGCGCGCCACCCGATGGGTGGCGCGCCTTTTTTTATGCAGCGAGGAAGGTCAGCTACCGGCGACCGTCATCCGCTCGATCAGCACCGACCCCGTACGAATGTTGCTGCGCAGTTCCAGGTCGTTACCCACGGCAAGGATCTGCTTGAACATATCGCGCATATTGCCGGCGATGGTCACTTCCTGGACCGCGAACTGGATTTCACCGTTCTCGACCCAGTAACCCGCCGCGCCACGGGAATAATCGCCGGTGACCATGTTCAGGCCCTGGCCCATCAGCTCGGTCACCAACAGCCCGCGGCCCATGCGTCGCAGCAGGGCAGCCTGGTCTTCATCACCATGGGTGACGAACAGGTTATGCACGCCGCCGGCATTCGCGGTACTCGGCATGCCGAGTTTGCGACCGGAGTAGGTGCCCAGGACGTAAGACACCAACTCGCCTTTTTCGACGAACGGCTTGGCGTAGGTTGCCAGGCCATCACCATCGAACGCCGCACTCCCCAGGGCACGCATCAGGTGCGGGCGTTCATCAATGGTCAGCCACTCCGGAAACAGCTTTTGCCCAAGGGTGCCTTCAAGGAACGAGGATTTTCGGTACAGGCTGCCACCGGAAATCGCCGACAGGAAACTGCCGAACAGACCACCGGCCAGCTCGGCGGAAAACAGCACCGGTACTTCGCAGGTGGGTACCGGACGCGCGCCCAGGCGACTCGCCGCCCGTTGCGCGGCACGCTGGCCGATGCTCACCGGATCGGCCAGCAAATTGCCCTGACGGTTCACGTCGTACCAGTAATCACGCTGCATCTGGCCATCGGCCTCGGCGATCATCACGCAGCTCAGGCTGTGCCGGGTCGATGCATAACCGCCGATAAACCCGTGGCTGTTGCCGTACACACGGCAGCCCTGATGCGTGCTCAGGGTGGTGCCGTCAGCGTTCTTGATCCGCGCGTCGGCATCGAATGCCGCGGCTTCGCAGAGCAAGGCTTTTTCGATGGCCTGCTCCGGGGTGATGTCCCATTCGTGGAAAAGATCGAAATCCTGCAGGTCCCTGGCCATCAATGCGGCATCCGCCAGGCCCGAGGCTTCGTCTTCAGAGGTGTGTTTGGCGATGGCCAGTGCCGCCGCGACGGTTTCACGAATCGCCTCGGGACCACTGGCCGAAGTGCTGGCCGAGCCCTTGCGCTGGCCGACGTACAAGGTGATGCCGAAGCCCTGATCGCGGTTGAATTCGACGGTTTCGACTTCACGCTGGCGTACCGAGGTCGACAGGCCCTGCTCCAGGGATACCGCCACCTCACAGGCACTGGCGCCTTGGCGCTTGGCTTCAGCGATGATCTGCTCGACTTGTTCTTGCAGTGCCGGCAATGCTTGTGGGCCGACGCTTTCAACTGCACTCATGCTGTTCTCCACTCAAATTCTGCTTTCGGTGACGGTCATCGAGCGACCGGGCCGGACAAGCGGCCCCCGACTGGTTATCATGGCGGCGTTTCTTTGCGGACGGCCACCATGGTTGATTCTTACGACGACTCCCTCGATACGGGAGAAAAAAGCAAATCCCAGGTCAAACGCGAGCTGCATGCTCTGGTTGACCTCGGCGAGCGCCTCACAACACTCAAGCCTGACTTGCTGGCAAAACTGCCCTTGACCGACGCCTTGCGCCGGGCCCTGGCCGATGCGCCCAAGCACACCGCGAACATCGCGCGTAAACGGCACCTTCAGTTCATCGGCAAACTGATGCGCGATCAGGACACTGACGCCATTCTGGTTTTGCTCGATCAACTCGATGCCTCCACTCGCCAGTACAACGAGCGCTTCCATAACCTGGAGCGCTGGCGTGATCGCCTGATAGCCGGTGACGATGCCGTTCTGGAAAAATTCGTCGTCGACTACCCTGACGCCGATCGCCAGCAACTGCGTTCCCTGATCCGTCAGGCACAGCACGAGGTTGCACAAAACAAGCCTCCTGCTTCCAGCCGTAAAATCTTCAAGTACATCCGTGAGCTGGACGAGACTCAACGCGGCCTGCGTTGAATCCCGGACCGGGTGAGTCGCCGCGCGACTCACCCGCAGCTCCATCCTTACGAGCCCGTGCCACCCACGGTAATCGCATCAATCTTCAGCGTTGGCTGGCCGACACCCACCGGCACCGACTGCCCATCCTTGCCGCACGTCCCCACGCCGCTGTCCAGCGCCAGATCGTTGCCGACCATCGACACTTTGCTCATGGCTTCCGGGCCGTTGCCGATCAAGGTCGCACCTTTGACCGGGGCGGTGATCTTGCCATCTTCGATCAGGTACGCCTCGCTGGTGGAGAACACGAACTTGCCGCTGGTGATATCGACCTGACCACCGCCGAGGTTCGCGCAGTAGATGCCCCTCTTCACCGAAGCGATGATTTCCGCCGGGTCGCTTTCGCCGGCCAGCATGTAGGTGTTGGTCATGCGTGGCATCGGCAGATGCGCATAGGATTCGCGACGTCCGTTACCGGTGCGGGCCACACCCATCAGCCGTGCGTTGAGCTTGTCCTGCATATACCCCTTGAGCACGCCGTTTTCGATCAGCGTGGTGCACTCGGTCGGGGTGCCTTCATCGTCAACGCTCAATGAGCCACGACGCCCGGACAAGGTGCCGTCGTCGACGATGGTGCAAAGTTTGGAGGCAACCCTCTCGCCCATGCGCCCGCTATAAGCCGAGCTGCCCTTTCGGTTGAAATCGCCTTCCAGGCCGTGGCCGACCGCTTCGTGCAACAGCACGCCCGACCAACCGGAACCGAGCACCACCGGCAAGGTACCGGCCGGCGCAGGAATGGCTTCCAGATTGACCAGCGCCTGACGCAACGCTTCACGGGCATAGCTCATGGCGCGGTCTTCGGCGAGGAAGTAACGGTAATCGGTACGACCGCCACCGCCATGGCCACCGCGCTCGCGACGGCCATTTTGCTCGACGATCACGCTGACGTTGAAGCGCACCAGTGGCCGCACATCCGCCGCCAGACCACCATCGGTAGACGCCACCAGAATCCGTTCCCAGACACCGGCCATGCTCACGGTGACTTGCTGGATACGCGGATCGAGCGCGCGAGTGGCGGCATCGATGCGCTTGAGCAGATCGACTTTCTCCGCGCGGCTCAGCACTTCCAGGGGATTGTCCGGCGCGTACAACTGCGCGACATCCTGGGTGGTGAATGCTTGCACCGTCCCGTTCTGCCCGGCCCGGGAAATCGAACGGGCGGCACGGGCCGCCGCGCCCAGAGCTTCGAGGGTGATCGCGTTGCTGTAGGCGAAACCGGTTTTTTCACCCGATTGAGCCCGCACGCCCACGCCCTGGTCAAGATTGAAGCTGCCTTCCTTGACGATGCCGTCTTCCAGCGCCCAGGACTCGGAAATCTGCCCCTGGAAATACAGGTCGGCGGCATCGATACCCGGCCCGGCCAGATCCCCGAGCACACCTTGCAGGCTTTCGATCGTTACGCCACCGGGCGCCAGGAGGTGTTCACTGACTGAGGACAACAACTCGCTCATATGCTTTACGCCTTAAATTCGTCGTTCTGATGCAGGTCGCTGGGCGCCCTGCGAGAAAAAGCGCCGGTGACTGGACACCGGCATCCGCGCCCGGATGGACGCCTGTTCGCTGCTGTCGCGTTCGGCCAGCAGCACGGCCTCGCCTTGATCCTGTTGCGCCAGCACTCGACCCCATGGATCGACAATGGCCGCATGCCCCCAGGTTTCCCGCGGCCCCGGATGCGTCCCACCCTGGGCAGCCGCGAGCACATAACACTGGGTTTCGATGGCCCTTGCGCGAATCAGCACGTCCCAGTGCGCAGCGCCGGTCACGGCGGTAAAGGCCGACGGCGCGGTAATCAATTCCGCGCCGGCAGCACGCAATTCGCTGTAGAGCTCCGGGAAGCGCAAGTCATAACAAACCGTCAGGCCGACTCGCCCCACCGGCGTGTCCGCGACCACGACCCCACTGCCATAAGCATAGTCATCGGATTCGCGATAACGGCCGCGATTGTCGGCCACATCCACGTCGAACAGGTGCAGTTTGTCGTAGCGCGCCACCGTTTCGCCTTGATCATTCACCAGCAACGAACAGGCGTGCACTTTGGCCGTCGGTTGATCCACCGGCGGTAACGGCAAAGTGCCAGCCACTATCCATAACTTGAGGTCACGTGCGGTCTGCTTCAACCAGGGCAGGATCGGGCCTTCGCCCAATGCCTCGGCGCGACCGATGTCGGCGATATCACGGCGGCCCATGGCGGCGAAGTTTTCCGGCAGCACGGCCAGCACGGCACCCGCCGCCGCTGCCTGTTCAAGCAGGCGACGCGCCTGAACCAGGTTGCCCGGCACATCGCTTTGGCTGACCATTTGAATCACCGCTACAGACATGGGCTTTTCCTTACTGATATCAACACAGACTCTGTAGGAGCGAGCTCGCTCGCGATGAATCTGAACGTGACGTGTTTTTTCAGACAGCCTGCGTCATCGTTCACGTCCATCGCGAGCAAGCTCGCTCCTACAAGGGGGGCGAGCCATTCTCGCCATGCTACTCCATAGGTCCGAAGGATGGCGTTTCAAAAAGGCTTGTCGTAGGTGATTTTCGGATCTTTCCACGGCCCTTTGACGGTGTATTTCACACTGGCGAAACGGGCGACGCGATCGCCGATCAACTTGTCGATCAGAAATAGCGCCCCGCCAATGGCAGGTGCACCGACGATCAAGGCGGCAATCGGCAAGTTGTTGGTCACCGGCAAGGTCACCAGCAATTTGGCATCGATCTGATCACCGACCAGATTCAGGGTACCGTTGAGTTCAACATTGCTCGACGGCCCCGTCATCTGGATCGGCTCGCGGGTCACGTACACGCCGTTGGTCGCCACCAGCAGCCCCTTGACCCGGTCATAGCTCAGGCCTTTGCCGAACAGGTCGGAGAAGTCCAGGCGCAAACGCCGGCCAATGGAGTTGAAGTTGAGCAAGCCAAACACCCGCAACGCCTGGGCACCGCCCTCGACTTCAACAAACTGACCCTCCTTCATCGAAGCATCGAGGGTGCCGGAAAAACGCTTGGACGCCAGCCAGGCCGGTGAGCCGGGCCAACGGCCATCCACATCCATATGGAACTCCTGACTGGTGACACTTGGCGCAAAGCCCCAGCCCTTGAGCACGTCCGCGAGGTTCTTGCCGCTGATCCGTCCCTTGTACCAGCTTGTGCTGGCGCCGGGCACACCTTCCCAGCCGCCGCTGCCCTGCAACAGAATGCCTTTGAGGCCCATGTCCAGTGAGTTCAGAGCAATGCCCTTGGCCGTCGGGCGCACTTTCAGCGACCAGGCACCCACCAGGTCATTGCCCTGGTACAGCTGATTGATGGTGATATCCATCGCCGGGATCTTGGTCGGGTCCACCGAGGCCAGCGGGTCCGGCGAGTTCTCATCGGCCAGCACCGTCGGGTCCGGTGCCGGCAGACGCACGGTTTGCAGATTGATCACCGTCGGTGCGGCTTTCGCATCAGGGAAGCTGGCGTTGCCCTTGACCTGCTGACTGTCGAGCTGCAGGGCCCAAGCGGTCGGTTTACGCGCCAACTGCACTGACGCCTGATCCAATGTCGTGCCGAAGGCGCTAAGCTTGCCGACCTTGATATCCGCGCCACTGAGCAACTGCTTGGCGCTGCCACCGGGGTCACTCCCGGCATACTTGCTCACCAGATCCTGCCACGGCCCGACGTCCAGTTCCGACAGCACGCCGCGCACACGCAGGCCCTTGGCACCGGGCAACACCGCATCGCCGTTGCCCAGGAACAACTCACCACGACCGTTGGCAATGTTGCCGGTCGGTGCGGCAAAGGTGAAGTTCGCCAGTTCGCCGTAGTTCACCCAATAGCGTCGCTCCGCGCCTTGCAGCGTCATGCGGAACGTCGTGTCACGCCCCGCATCCGCCGCCAGGCCGAACGGCGCTGGCAAGTCCAGGGTTACTCCCTTGAGACTGGAATTGACCATCAACTGGCTATCAGCGCCATCGAGGGTCAGTTGCAATTGGTAGGGGATCACGCCGCTGACCGGCAATGGCTGGGTAACGCTCAGCCAGTCCGTGAGCTTTTTGACTTCGACCTGCCCCGAAGCGGTGACCCGGGTGTTGAGCTTGCCTTCGCGACCATCGGCGAAAATCTGCGCGCTTACCGGTTTGTCGAACGCTCGGGCGGTGATGTTTTGCCCGCTCAGTCCTTTGGCGCTGTCGAAGCGGAAATCGCCCTTGAGCTGCGTCAGCTCCAGTGACGGTTCGGCCAGTTTCAGGCGGGCCTTGGCCGTCTTGAAGTCGACCAGGATTTTCGGTTGCTCGCCCTTGGCCAAAGGAATATCAAGCTTGAGCTTGCCTTGCAGGTCACCCTCGCCTTCCCAACCGGCAAAGGTCTCGGCAGTGCCGATCGGCGCTGTTTGAAGAATTTTCAGACCGTCGCCCAAACCTCCGGCAAACGCCCCGTCGAGAAGCAGGTGGGAGCTTTGCCCGTCCGGCACATGGGGGATATTGACGTAAATGTCGCGGACCTGGGTATCGAGCAATTGCCCCTTGCTGGCCAGGATCCGCACGCCGCTGTCTTCAACGAACACATCGCCCGTCACCTTGCTGACATGGGGCCAGCCCGGCTGGAAGGCCAATTCGGCATCGTGCACCTTGAAAAACAGACTGATACTGCGCGCTGTCTCGGCTGCACCGTGGTTCAACGACCCCTGGTACTGGAAGAAGCCCTGATCCACCGCACCTTTGAGAATCGCCGTACGCAACCATTCGTCCAGCGCCGGGCTGAGCACCGCCGGCAGGTATTTGGCGGTGTAACGACCGTCACCCTCCACCAGACCGACCCGCAGGTCCATGTAGTCTTCCTGGGTGTGGTCGAAATGCAGGCGGATCAGGAAATCGCCGGCAATCTTGCCCTCTTCGCCCAGCACCTTCAGGTACGGCGCGATCAGGGTGAAGCCGTCTTTGTCGAGCTTCCAGGTCAGGCGGGCATTGGCCTGAATGTACTGCCATGGCTTGGCGAAAATCGGGTCCAGGTGCAGCATGAAATCCTTGCTGTCCATGCGCAACTCGCCCTGCCCAAGGTCACCGCTGATGCTGCCCGTGACGTTTCGCGCCGCTGGCGCGCCGTGATAGGCGTCGAAACCGACCCGGTCGAGGTTGGCGGCAAAGCTGAATTTGCTGTCATCCGTGGCATTGGGTCGCACATCGATCAGGACATTGCGCAGCCCGCCGGTGACCTTGAGTCGCTCAATCACCGTGGCAAGGCCTTCAGGCAGTGGCGCCAGGGCATTGAGCAGCGGCGTGAGCGGGGTAAGTTCGAGGCGGTCGGCCTGCAAATGCCAGAGCGCCTCCAAATTGTCAGTGGCTTTGGTTTGCTTGAACTGCAGACGCGATTCCCAGCGGGTTTCGCCGAGGTTCATCGCCAGGGAATCCACCGTCACCAGCATGCCTTCGGCGTTGCGCTGGAAATAGCCATTGAGCGCCAGATTGTTGATCTGCACCGGTTTGCGTTCGGCATAGGCACCCTTGAGTTGCGGTGCATTCAAACGCACCGCAGCGCTTTGCAGCTCGCCCTTGCCCCAGGTCGCCCACAGCTCGCCGCCGGCCTTGATCTCGGAAAAATTCCATTGCTGGCTGATGCTCTCGGGCAGCCATTTCGACCAGTCGCTTTGCGGCAGGCTCAGGTAAACCTGGGCTTCAGCCTCCTTCCACTGGCTGGCGCGTATGCGCGTGCGCAGGCTCATGGCCAGCGGTTGCCCGTCAGGCAGCGTCAGGCGCGCATCGAGTCGCTGACGCGTGACACCGGTTTTCAGATTCAGGCCGACGTAGGTCAGCGTCAGTGGCGACGCTCCCCACGGCTGCAAGGTGATCTGGCTGTCGAGAACCGACAACTGCTGGAGCATCTGCATGCGATTGAGCAACTGCTGCGGGTCAAGGGGCTGATCGTCCTTGACCGGCAAGCCTTCCAGCGCCCACTGGCCATCATCGCCTTGCTTGAGGCTGATCTTCAGGCCGTTGAGTTCCAGATGGGCGATGCGCACTTCGCGCGCCATTACACTGCCCCAAAGATCCGGCACTACCCGCACATGCTCCAGGTGCAGGGCGTTGGCGCCCTCGCCCACTGTGACATCGTGAACCGACAAAATAGGCGCGAAGCCGCTCCAGCTGCCTTTCAACTCGCCGATTTGCAGTGGCATGCCCAAGGCCTCACTGGCCCTGCTTTCGATTTCGACACGGTATTCGGCCACCAGCGGCGCCAATTCCCGGCCAAGGCTGACGTACAACGCCATCAATACCAAAACCAACGCGCACAGGCCCAGACCCCAGCGGGTCAGTGCGGCCAAAATGCGTGTCAGACGCTCCATGTCAGTTGGCTCCCATGGCAAAAGTTCTGCGAAAAGCTGAGGCCAGCCGTTGAGAAAAAATCAGGACGTAGCGATTCAGAGCAGCACCACGTCGTATTGTTCCTGGGAATACATGGTTTCCACCTGGAACCGAATGGTGCGTCCGATGAACCCTTCAAGCTCGGCGACGTTGCCCGACTCTTCATCGAGCAGGCGATCGACAACTTTCTGGTTCGCCAATACACGATAGCCTTCCGCCTGATAGGCGCGAGCCTCGCGGAGGATTTCGCGGAAGATTTCGTAGCAAACGGTTTCCGGGGTCTTCAACTTGCCGCGGCCCTGGCAACTGGTGCACGGTTCGCACAACACTTGCTCAAGGCTTTCGCGGGTGCGCTTGCGCGTCATCTGTACCAGGCCCAACTCGGTGATACCGATAATGTTGGTCTTGGCGTGATCGCGCTCCAACTGCTTCTCCAGCGTGCGCAGCACCTGGCGCTGGTGTTCTTCATCTTCCATGTCGATGAAATCGATGATGATGATCCCGCCCAGATTGCGCAGTCGCAGTTGGCGAGCGATGGCCGTCGCGGCTTCGAGGTTGGTCTTGAAGATGGTTTCTTCGAGGTTGCGATGACCGACGAACGCCCCGGTGTTGACGTCGATGGTGCTCATGGCTTCCGCCGGATCCACCACCAGGTATCCACCGGACTTGAGCGGGACTTTGCGTTCCAGGGCTTTCTGGATTTCGTCTTCGACGCCGTACAGGTCGAAAATCGGCCGTTCGCCGGGGTAGTGCTCCAGACGATCGGCGATCTCCGGCATCAGTTCGGCGACGAATTGCGTGGTTTTCTGGAAGGTTTCCCGTGAGTCGATGCGAATCTTCTCGATTTTCGGGCTCACCAGATCACGCAGGGTGCGCAGTGCCAGGCCGAGATCCTCATAGATCACGCTTGGCGCGCTGATGGTCAAGATCTGGGCATTGATCTGATCCCAGAGCCTGCGCAAGTAGCGGATGTCCATGAGGATTTCGTCGGCGCCGGCGCCTTCGGCCGCCGTACGCAGGATAAAACCACCGGCTTCCTTGATGCCTTCCTTGGCGACGCAATCGCTGACCACTTGCTTGAGGCGTTCGCGCTCGGCTTCGTCTTCGATCTTCAGCGAAATGCCGACATGCGCGGTGCGCGGCATGTACACCAGATAGCGCGACGGGATCGACAACTGGGTAGTCAACCGCGCCCCTTTGGAGCCGATCGGGTCCTTGGTGACTTGCACCACCAGGCTCTGGCCTTCATGTACCAGGGCGCTGATGCTCTCCACCGCCGGACCTTCGCGCAGGGAAATTTCCGAGGCATGAATGAACGCGGCACGATCCAGGCCGATATCGACAAATGCCGCCTGCATGCCCGGCAATACCCGCACGACTTTGCCTTTATAGATGTTGCCGACGATCCCGCGCTTTTGCGTGCGCTCGACATGGACCTCTTGCAGGACACCGTTTTCGACCACCGCCACGCGTGATTCCATCGGCGTGATGTTGATCAGAATCTCTTCACTCATGGCAGGATCTCGTTCAGGCATGTTCACGATAATGGCCGCATCTGGTCAGTACGACGCTTAACGCGCGTTATGGGTTTGCCAACAGGGTATGCCGAAATGGCCGAGCAGTTCCGCGGTTTCGCACAGCGGCAGTCCAACCACCGCCGAATAACTTCCATCGAGCCCGGCGACAAACACCGCACCCAATCCTTGAATTCCATAACCACCTGCCTTGTCCCGCGGCTCGCCGCTGGCCCAGTAGGCCACCGCCTCGTCGCTGTCGATGGGGCGAAAACGCACCACACTGCGCACCACCCGCGACTCGCAACGCTCACCTTCGAGCAGTGCAATCGCCGTCAGGACTTCATGTTCTTTGCAGGACAACATCTTCAGCATGGCGCAAGCGTCAGCTTCATCAACCGGTTTGCCGAGAATTTTGCCGTCGAGCACGACAGCGGTATCGGCGCCCAGCACGCAGAACGGCGCATCGGACACCACCGAATCGCGCCCGGCCGCAGCCTTGCCGCGCGCAAGACGCTCGACATAGGCCGAAGGCGATTCATGAGTCAGAGGGGTTTCATCGATGTCCGCACTGATGGCGGTGAAAGGCACGCCGATCTGCGTGAGCAGTTCACGCCGACGCGGCGAGCCAGAGGCCAGGTACAGCCGTTTCATCAAGACATCTCCCTGTCAAATTGGAGGCAAATGCCTGACCGAGTTAATTGATTTTGTAGCGTCGACGCAAACCGCGCAAAGCGAAGCTGATCCATGGCCAGAGCAATGCGCTGACCAGCGCCGGCAATACCAGCGCCAGCGTTGGCTGACGGTTGCCGGTCAGCGCGCTGAGCCATAACTGAACAAGCTGCGCGAGGCCGAAGATCACCAGGATCACCAGGCTCTGCTGCCACATCGGGAACATCCGCAGACGTTGTTGCAGTGCCAGCACCAGGTAGGTGATGAGGGTCAGGATCAAAGCGTTCTGGCCCAGCAGCGTGCCATACAGCACGTCTTCAGCCAGGCCCAGGCACCACGCGGTGACCATCCCGATTTTCTGTGGCAGGGCCAACGCCCAGAACGCCAGCAGCAGGGCCAGCCATAGCGGGCGAAGGATTTCCATGAATTGCGGCAGCGGCGAAACGCTGAGCAGCATGCCGATGGCGAACGTCAGCCAGACCATCCAGCCGTTTCGTGAAGCTTTGACACCGACCATTATTCTCGTCCCCCAGTGTTAGCCGGCGCGGAGACAGGCGGTTTGGCAGCAGGCTTCACGGCAGCGGGTTGAGCCGCCGGAGGCTTGGCAGCGGCGGGATGGGTGGCGACAGGCTTGGCCGGAGTGGCGGCAGCGGGAGCCGTTGTCGGGGCTACCGGGGCTACCGGTGCTGCTGGCGCCGCGACGGCGGCCGGAACAATGGCGGGTTTCGGCACGGTCGCCGGAATGATCGGTCCACCGCCCTGAGCATCCAGAGACTCCTGAGCCTGCGCCGCATCATTGGCACGCTCTTCAGCGGTGCGGTTGTCGCTGAACACCAACAGCAGGTAACGGCTGCGATTCAAGGCTGCGGTCGGCACCGCGCGGACAATGGCGAACGGCTGGCCGGAGTCGTGGATCACTTCCTTGACCGTGGCCACCGGGTAACCTGCCGGGAAACGCTGCCCCAGGCCGGAGCTGACCAGCAGATCGCCTTCCTTGATGTCAGCGGTATCCGCCACGTGACGCAGCTCGAGGCGTTCCGGGTTGCCGGTGCCGCTGGCGATCGCCCGCAGGCCGTTGCGGTTGACCTGCACTGGAATGCTGTGGGTGGAATCGGTCAGTAGCAGGACGCGGGAGGTATAGGGCATCAACTCGACCACCTGGCCCATCAGGCCACGGGCATCGAGTACCGGCTGACCGAGGACCACACCGTCACGCTCACCCTTGTTGATGATGATGCGGTGGGTGAACGGGTTGGGGTCCATGCCGATCAATTCGGCCACTTCGACCTTTTCGTTGACCAGTGCCGAGGAGTTGAGCAACTCGCGCAGCCGAACGTTCTGCTCGGTCAGGGAGGCAAGCTTTTGCATGCGCCCCTGCAACAGCAGGTTTTCGCTCTTGAGCTTTTCGTTTTCGGCGACGAGTTCGGTCCGGCTGCCAAACTGGCTGGCCACACCCTGCCATAGCCGCTGCGGCAGGTCGGTGATCCAGTAAGACTGCATCAGCACCAGCGACATCTGGCTACGCACTGGCTTGAGCAGTGTGAAGCGGGCATCGAACACCATCAGCGCGACCGAAAGCACGACCAGCACCAACAAGCGCACGCCCAGTGAGGGACCCTTGGTGAAAAGCGGTTTAATAAGCCGCTCCTCCCAGGCAAATATTCTCTTTATTCATACGGCATCAAACCGGCCTGGATGCAGACTGACAGAAGATAAACGCGAACAGGCAGCACTGCAAAGTGCCGCCTGCGCGCTCAACAGCATGAAGGCCATCCGGCGACTTATTCGCTGGAGAGCAGATCCATGGTGTGTTTATCCATCATTTCCAATGCACGGCCACCGCCGCGAGCTACGCAGGTCAACGGGTCTTCGGCGACGATCACCGGCAGGCCGGTTTCCTGGGCCAGCAACTTGTCGAGGTCACGCAGCAAGGCGCCACCACCGGTCAGTACCAGGCCACGCTCGGCGATGTCGGACGCCAGTTCCGGCGGCGATTGCTCCAGGGCGCTTTTGACGGCCTGAACGATGGTCGCCAGGGACTCTTGCAGAGCTTCCAGCACTTCGTTGGAGTTCAGGGTGAATGCGCGTGGAACGCCTTCAGCCAGGTTACGGCCACGCACGTCGACTTCACGCACTTCACCGCCCGGGTAGGCCGTGCCGATTTCCTGTTTGATGCGCTCGGCGGTGGACTCGCCGATCAGGCTGCCGTAGTTGCGACGCACGTAGGTGATGATCGCTTCGTCGAAGCGGTCGCCGCCAACCCGTACGGATTCAGCGTAAACCACACCGTTCAGGGAGATCAGCGCGATTTCGGTGGTACCGCCACCGATATCGACCACCATCGAACCGCGCGCTTCTTCAACCGGCAGGCCGGCACCGATCGCAGCGGCCATTGGCTCTTCGATCAGGAATACTTCACGGGCACCGGCACCGAGGGCCGATTCACGGATGGCGCGACGCTCAACCTGGGTGGATTTGCAAGGAACGCAGATCAGCACACGCGGGCTAGGCTGCAGGAAGCTGTTTTCATGAACCTTGTTGATGAAGTACTGCAGCATCTTTTCGCAGACGCTGAAGTCGGCGATCACGCCGTCCTTCATCGGACGAATGGCAGCAATGTTGCCCGGCGTACGGCCCAGCATGCGCTTGGCCTCGGTGCCGACAGCAACGACACTTTTCTGGTTACCGTGTGTCCGAATGGCCACAACCGATGGCTCATTCAGGACGATACCGCGCTCGCGCACGTAAATAAGGGTGTTGGCAGTGCCCAGGTCAATGGAAAGATCGCTGGAAAACATGCCACGCAGTTTCTTGAACATGGGAAAGGGACCCTAGGCAACGCGTGGGTAAAAAAGTGCGGCAAACTCTAACAACGACAGGGATTTTGGGCAAGGCGCCAATATGTTAAATTGGCCGCTTTTCTGTGCACCAAGCCCCACAATCGCGGCCTTATGACCGTAGAAGTGCGGTAGTGTTCCGACAATCTAACACACGGACGCCGTCCGTTTTGTTTTCCACTGGAGAATCCCAATGGCGCTTGAACGCTCCGACGTGGAAAAAATCGCTCATCTGGCCTGCCTTGGCCTCAATGATGCCGATCTTCCACACATCACTTCGGCCCTCAACAGCATTCTGGGGCTGGTCGACGAAATGCAGGCGGTCAATACCGACGGTATCGAGCCGCTGGCCCACCCACTGGAAGCCAGCCAGCGCCTGCGTGCAGACGTCGTGACCGAGACCAATAACCGCGAGGCCTACCAGTCCATCGCACCAGCGGTCGAAAACGGCCTGTACCTGGTTCCGAAAGTCATCGACTAAAGGGAAAGAGCCTGCAATGCATCAATTGACTCTGGCCGAGATCGCCCGCGGACTCGCCGATAAAAAGTTTTCCTCCGAAGAGCTGACCAAAGTCCTGCTGGCGCGCATCGCCCAGCTCGATCCGCAGCTCAACAGTTTCATCAGCCTCACCGAAGACCTGGCGCTGCAGCAGGCGAAAGCCGCCGACGCACGCCGCGCCAACGGTGAGAGCGGCGCCCTGCTCGGCGCGCCGATCGCCCACAAGGATCTGTTCTGCACCCAGGGCATTCGCACCAGCTGCGGCTCGAAGATGCTCGACAACTTCAAGGCTCCGTACGACGCCACCGTCGTCGCCAAGCTGGCCGCTGCCGGGGCGGTGACCCTGGGCAAGACCAACATGGACGAGTTCGCCATGGGCTCGGCCAACGAGTCGAGCTATTACGGCGCGGTGAAAAACCCGTGGAACCTGGAACACGTGCCGGGCGGTTCGTCCGGTGGTTCGGCGGCCGCGGTGGCCGCTCGCCTGTTGCCTGCGGCCACCGGCACCGATACCGGCGGTTCGATTCGTCAGCCGGCGGCGCTGACCAACCTTACCGGCCTGAAACCGACGTACGGTCGCGTCTCGCGCTGGGGCATGATCGCTTACGCGTCCAGCCTCGATCAGGGCGGCCCGCTGGCACGCACCGCTGAAGACTGCGCAATATTGTTGCAAGGTATGGCCGGCTTCGATCCGAACGACTCCACCAGCATCGATGAACCCGTGCCGGACTACAGCGCCAGCCTGAACGGTTCGCTGCAAGGCCTGCGTATCGGTGTCCCGAAGGAGTACTTCAGCGCCGGTCTCGACCCGCGCATTGCCGATCTGGTCATGGCCAGCGTCGAAGCGTTGAAAAAGCTCGGCGCCGTGGTCAAGGAAATCAGCCTGCCGAACATGCAGCACGCCATTCCTGCGTACTACGTGATCGCTCCGGCCGAAGCCTCTTCCAACCTGTCGCGCTTCGACGGCGTGCGTTTCGGCTACCGTTGCGCAGACCCGAAAAACCTCGAGGACCTGTACAAGCGTTCCCGTGGCGAAGGTTTCGGGACTGAAGTGCAGCGCCGCATCATGGTCGGTGCCTACGCGCTATCAGCCGGCTACTACGACGCCTACTACCTGAAGGCACAGAAGATCCGTCGCCTGATCAAGAACGACTTCATGGCGGCCTTCAATGAAGTCGACATCATCCTCGGCCCAACCACGCCGAACCCGGCCTGGAAGCTCGGCGCCAAGAACAGCGACCCGGTCGCTGCGTACCTGGAAGACGTCTACACCATCACCGCCAACCTCGCGGGACTGCCGGGCTTGTCCATGCCTGCAGGTTTCGTCGATGGCCTGCCGGTCGGCGTGCAACTGCTCGCCCCGTATTTCCAGGAAGGCCGCCTGTTGAACGTTGCCCACCAGTATCAGTTGAACACTGACTGGCATACCCGCACCCCAACCGGCTTCTGAGGAGACACACATGCAATGGGAAGTCGTGATCGGGCTGGAGATTCACACCCAGCTCACCACCCGGTCGAAAATCTTTTCCGGTAGTTCCACTACCTTCGGTTCCGAGCCGAACACCCAGGCCAGCCTGATCGACCTCGGCATGCCTGGCGTATTGCCAGTGCTGAACCAGGAAGCGGTGCGCATGGCGGTGATGTTCGGTCTGGCGATTGACGCCAAGATCGGCCAGCACAACGTGTTCGCCCGTAAAAACTACTTCTATCCGGACCTGCCCAAGGGCTACCAGATCAGCCAGATGGAGTTGCCGATCGTCGGCAAGGGCCACCTGGACATCGCCCTGGAAGACGGCACGGTCAAACGTGTCGGCATCACCCGCGCGCACCTTGAAGAAGACGCCGGCAAGAGCCTGCACGAAGAATTCAGCGGCGCCAGTGGCATCGACCTGAACCGTGCCGGCACGCCGCTGCTGGAAATCGTCTCCGAGCCGGACATGCGCAGCGCCAAGGAAGCCGTGGCCTACGTCAAGGCGATCCACGCCCTGGTGCGTTACCTGGGCATCTGCGACGGCAACATGGCCGAAGGCTCGCTGCGTTGCGACTGCAACGTGTCGATCCGTCCGAAAGGCCAGGCCGAATTCGGCACCCGCTGCGAGATCAAGAACGTCAACTCGTTCCGCTTCATCGAGAAGGCGATCAACAGCGAAGTCCAGCGTCAGATCGAATTGATCGAAGACGGCGGCAAGGTGATCCAGCAGACTCGCCTCTACGATCCGAACAAGGACGAGACCCGTCCGATGCGCAGCAAGGAGGAAGCCAACGACTACCGTTACTTCCCCGATCCGGACCTGTTGCCGGTGGTCATCGAAAACACGTTCCTCGATGACGTGCGCGCCACCCTGCCGGAGTTGCCGCCGCAGAAACGCGAACGCTTCCAGGCAGAGTTCGGCCTGTCAGTCTACGACGCCAGCGTGCTGGCCACCAGCCGCGAGCAAGCCGACTACTTCGAGAAAGTCGCGAGCATCGGCGGCGACGCCAAGCTGGCGGCGAACTGGGTGATGGTTGAACTGGGCAGCCTGCTCAACAAGCAAGGCCTGGATATCGAACAGTCGCCGGTTTCGGCCGAGCAACTGGGCGGCATGCTGCTGCGCATCAAGGACAACACCATCTCCGGCAAGATCGCCAAGGTTGTGTTCGAAGCCATGGCCAATGGCGAAGGCAGCGCGGACGAGATCATCGACAAGCGCGGCCTCAAGCAAGTGACCGACACCGGCGCAATCTCGGCGGTGCTGGACGAAATGCTCGCGGCCAACGCCGAACAGGTTGAACAGTACCGCGCGGCAGACGAAGCCAAACGCGGCAAGATGTTCGGCTTCTTCGTCGGCCAGGCCATGAAAGCCTCCAAAGGCAAGGCCAACCCGCAACAGGTCAACGAACTGCTCAAAAGCAAGCTCGAAGGCTGACCGGAATGGAGCCAGCATTCAAACCTGGCTCCGTTTTACTGTGGGAGCGAGCCTGCTCGCGAATGGGGTTTGGCACTCAATGCAAAGTTGACTGTCAGATTGGCATTCGCGAGCAGGCTCGCTCCCACTTTTGTTTCGGGAACACTTCTATGAAGCGTCTATTTGGACTTTGCGCCCTGCTCTCTCTGCTCGCCGGTTGCGCCAGCACCGACACCGTCGATCCACACGGCTACGACAAAACCGGTGTGGCCTCGTACTACGGTGCCAAACACCAGGGCAAACGCACCGCCAGCGGCGAGCGTTTCGACAAGAATTCAATGACCGCCGCCCACCGCCAGCTACCCTTCGGTACGCGGGTGAAAGTCACCAATCTGAAAAACGACAGATCCTGCATCGTGCGCATCAACGATCGCGGGCCACATACCCGCGGGCGCCTGATCGACCTGTCCCATGAAGCCGCCGAACGCCTGGGCATGCTCAAGAGCGGCACCGCACGGGTTCGCGTGCAAGCCCTCGACTGAACCACGGAGCCCCGACCATTTTCGGACTAGTCGATTTACCCCTGATCAGCGTGATCGAATTGCTCAGCGGGCTGGTGCTATTGATCGCCGGCGCCGAACTGATGGTGCGTGGGGCGGTGCGCCTGGCCGCGCGCCTGTATGTGCGACCGCTGATCATCGGCCTGACCATTGTGGCCCTCGGCAGCAGTGCACCGCAGATGGCCGTGAGCCTGCAAGCGACCCTGGCGCATAACGCCGACATCGCCGTCGGCAGTGTGATCGGCAGCAGCATTTTCAACATCCTCGTCACCCTCGGGTTGTCGGCGCTGATCATCCCGTTGCGGGTATCACGGCAACTGGTGCGCCTGGATATTCCGCTGATGATCGGCGCCAGCCTGCTGGTGTTCCTGCTGGCTTGGAACGAAGAACTGACCCGCGCCGACGGTGTGATGCTGCTGGCGGCACTGGTGCTGTACCTGGGTTTGCTGCTGCGCCAGTCGCGGCACTCGGCGCGCCCGCATTCGATCAGTTCCGAAGGCACCCAGGCGCCGTGGGTCAGCAGCCTGCTGATGATCGTCAGCGGCCTGGCGATGCTGGTGTACGCCGGACATTTGCTGCTGGGCGCGGCGGTATCGGTGGCCACCGACCTCGGGCTGTCGGAGCGGATCATCGGCCTGACCATCGTCGCCGTCAGCACGTCGCTGCCGGAACTCGCCACCTCGTTGATCGCCGCGTTGCGCGGTGAACGGGAGATCGCCGTGGGCAACGTGATCGGCAGCAACCTGTTCAACCTCCTGGGCGTGCTGGGCCTGACCGCAATGATTGCGCCTGCGCCACTGTCGGTGTCGCCCAACGCGCTGGATTTCGACCTGCCGGTGATGCTCGGCGTCGCCGTGCTGTGCCTGCCGATGTTCTATTCCGGCTACCGCGTGACCCGCGTCGAGGGCCTGCTGTTTTTGGGCTTGTACCTGGCTTACGGGCTGCACGTGGTGTCGTTCACCACCGGCATGCCGCTGGCGGGCAAGCTTGAACACCTGATGCTGTTTTTCGTCCTGCCGGCGCTGGTGGCGTTCTTGCTGTTCACGTCGCTGCGCGCCTGGCGCCGCCAACATCACAAGAGGGAGTTGCCATGACCGAAAATAAAAAAACCGGCGTTGAAGTACGTCGCCAAGTGATGGGCGACGCCTTCGTCGACCGCGCGCTGGGCAGCGCCACGGAATTCACCCAGCCGCTGCAGGACTTCGTCAACGAACACGCCTGGGGCGGCGTGTGGAACCGTGAAGGCTTGCCATTGAAAACCCGCAGCCTGATCACCCTCGCCGCGCTGACCGCACTGAAGTGCCCGCAAGAGTTGAAAGGTCATGTGCGTGGTGCGTTGAACAACGGTTGCACGGTGGATGAGATCCGTGAAGCGCTGCTGCATTGCGCGGTGTATGCCGGCGTACCGGCGGCGATCGATGCGTTTCGGGCGGCGCAGGAAGTGATCGATAGCTACCAGAAGCAGTAAGCAGGTCCATAGTTTTCGCGAGCAGGCTCGCTCCCACAGTTGGAACGCATTCCCCTGTGGGAGCGAGCCTGCTCGCGAATGGATCTGAAAACCACCGCAAGTCCCAAGGCTAAATCCACCCACCCCACTGCAACAAAAAGATCCCGATGTTGGTGGTGACCGCCGCCATCAGCGTGGTGATGACGATGATCGCCGCCGCCAGCTCATGATTACCGTCCGCCGCCCGGGCCATGACGAAACTGGCGGCCGCGGTCGGGCTGCCGAAATACAGAAACAGAATTCCCAACTCCGCCCCACGAAACCCCCAGAGCCACGCGCCCAGCGTCGCCAGTATGGGCAGGCCGAGCATTTTCACCAGGCTTGAACTGAGCGCCATTGAACCGCTTTTACGCATCGCCGCGAGCGACAGCGTGCCGCCGATGCAGATCAGCGCCAGCGGCAAGGTGGTTTGCGCCAAGTATTGGCCTGAGGTTTCCAGCCACCCCGGCAGGCTGATCTTGAAGTAGGCAAAGGGCGCCGCCGCGATCACGCTGATGATCAGCGGGTTGCTGACCACGCTTTTGCAGATGCTCCACGGATCGGACTTGATCACCGGGCTGTACACCGCCAGCACAATGGTCGACAGCGTGTTGTAGAACAGGATCACCAGCGCCGCGAGAATCGCCCCGAGGGAAATTCCGTAGTCACCGTACATGCTTGCCGCCAGCGCCAGTCCGATCACCCCGTTGTTGCCGCGAAAGGCGCCCTGGGTGTAGATCCCGCGGTCTTCACGCGGACATTTAAGAATCGCCCAGCCCCAGGCAATGGCAAAACACGCCAGGGTCGCGAGGGAGAAATAGATCAGCAGCGCCGGTTGCAGCGCGGCGTGCAAGTCGGCATGCAAGATGCCCAGAAACAGCAACGCCGGCATGGTGACGTTGAACACCAGGGCCGATGCAGTGTGGATGAAGTTATCGTTGATCCAGTCGATGCGCTTGAGCAACACCCCCAGAAACAGCATGGCGAACACCGGTGCGGTGATGTTCAGGGTTTCGAGGAAAATTGCCAGCATGCCGGAGAAGACCTTGAGGTGAGCGTCGTTAGGGGGCTAATGATAAGCCACCGAAGACATCGGCGTCTGGTCGATCGCTATCGCTGGCAAGCCAGCTCCCACAAGGATTGCGCTGAACCTGTGGGAGCTGGCTTGCCAGCGATGCAGGCGACGCGGTATCAGGTGATCGGCGCCGGATTGAACAAGGTGATGTCATTGTGCAGCTTGTGTCGCTCCGCCCAGGTCTGCTTCTTGCCGCTGGCCACGTCCAGGTAGTAGTGGAACAACTCCCAGCCGAGGTCTTCGATTGAAGCGCGCCCGGTAGCGATGCGCCCGGCGTCGATATCGATCAGGTCCGGCCAGCGTTGCGCCAGTTCGGTCCGGGTCGACACTTTCACCACCGGCGCCATGGCCAGCCCGTAAGGCGTGCCGCGACCGGTGGTGAACACGTGCAGGTTCATCCCTGCCGCCAACTGCAACGTCCCGCAGACAAAGTCGCTGGCCGGGGTCGCGCAGAAGATCAGGCCTTTTTCCTTGAACCGCTCGCCAGGGCCGAGCACGCCGCTGATCGCGCTACTGCCGGACTTGACGATCGAGCCCAGAGACTTCTCGACAATGTTCGACAAACCGCCCTTCTTGTTGCCTGGCGTGGTGTTGGCACTGCGGTCCGCTTCGCCCTTGGCCAGGTAACGGTCGTACCAGTCCATTTCCCGCACCAGCTCCTGCGCCACTTCTTTGGTTTGCGCGCGGGAGGTCAGCAGGTAGATCGCGTCGCGCACTTCGGTCACTTCGGAGAACATCACCGTCGCACCGGCGCGCAGCAACAAGTCAGAGGCATAGCCCAAGGCCGGGTTGGCGGTGATTCCGGAAAACGCATCGCTGCCACCGCACTGCATGCCCAGGATCAGCTCGGACGCCGGCACGGTTTCCCGACGGCGTTGATCGAGCTTCTTCAGACGCACTTCAGCCAGCTCCATGATCTGCTCGATCATCTCGGTAAAACCGTGACTGGAATCCTGCAAGCGATACAACCATGGCTCGCTCAGATCCACCGAGCTGTCGTCCTCGTGCATCACCTGCCCGGCCTGCAATTTTTCGCAGCCCAGGCTGATCACCAACGCCTCGCCACCCAGGTTCGGGTTGCGCGCCAGATTGCGCACGGTGCGAATCGGGATGTACGCGTCGGTGGCGGTGATCGCCACGCCACAGCCGTAACTGTGGGTCAACGCCACCACGTCGTCGACGTGCGGGTACTTGGGCAACAGCTCGTCCTTGATGCGCTTGACCGCGTGATCCAGCACGCCGGTCACGCATTGCACCGTGGTGGTAATACCAAGAATGTTGCGCGTGCCGACGGTGCCGTCGGCGTTGCGATAACCTTCGAAAGTGAAGCCTTCCAGCGGTGCTTGCGCGGCCGGCACCTCGGTGGACAGCGGCAGGCTGTCCAACGGTGGCGCGGTCGGCATGCGCAGTTGATCTTCCTTGACCCAGCTGCCGCGTGGAATCGGCTGCAACGCATAGCCAATGGTCTGGCCGTAACGAATCACCTGCCCACCCTCGGGAATGTCTTCCAGGGTGACCTTGTGACTCTGCGGCACGAAGTCCACGGTGACCAGCCCATCAGCGAACGCGGTACCGGCCGGTACGCCCTGGTCGTTGACCACGATCACTACGTTGTCCCGCTCGTGCAGGCGGATGTAGCGCGGCGAGTCGGAATGTTCAATCAACTGCATGACGCCGCTCCTCAGGAATGCGCTTGAGACAATTTGTTGTGGGTTTCAGGGCCGCTGACCGGTGGCTCCTTGAGCACCACGCGCTTGATCGGACCTACGATGACCAGATAGCTGAACACCGCGACCAGTGCGTTGCAACCAACGAACACCAGTGCCCATTTGAACGAGCCGGTGGAGCTGATGATGTAGCCGATGACGATCGGCGTGGTGATCGACGCCAGGTTGCCGAAGGTGTTGAACAGGCCACCGCTCAGACCGGCGATCTGTTTTGGCGAGGTGTCGGAGACCACAGCCCAACCCAGTGCGCCCACGCCTTTGCCGAAGAACGCCAGGGCCATGAAGCCAACGACCATCCATTCGACGTCCACATAGTTGCAAGCCACGATGCTGCTCGAAACCAGCAGGCCGGCAATGATCGGCGCCTTGCGGGCGAAGGTCAGGGAATGGCCCTTGCGCAGCAGGTAATCGGAAATCACCCCGCCGAGCACCCCACCGATAAAGCCGCAGATCGCCGGCAACGAGGCAATGAAACCGGCCTTGAGGATGGTCATGCCACGCTCTTGCACCAGGTACACCGGGAACCAGGTCAGGAAGAAGTAAGTGATGCCGTTGATGCAGTACTGGCCCAGATACACGCCCAGCATCATGCGGTTGGTCAGCAACTGGCGGATGTAGTCCCACTTCGGACCGTCGGATTTTTTGCCCTTGGCCTGGTCCATGTCGACCATGCCGCCGTTATCGGCGATGTGCTTGAACTCGGCGTCATTGATCAACGGGTGTTCGCGCGGACCGTAGATCACCTTCAGCCAGATCAGCGAGAAGACGATGCCGAGGATACCCATGACGATGAACACGTGCTTCCAGCCGAAGGCATAGACGATCCAGCCCATCAGCGGTGCGAACAACACAGTGGCGAAGTATTGCGCCGAGTTGAAGATCGCCGAGGCGGTGCCGCGTTCAGCGGTAGGAAACCAGGCTGCGACAATGCGGGCGTTGCCGGGGAAGGACGGCGCTTCGGCCAGGCCCACCAGGAAGCGCAGCATGAACAGCGCCACCACTGCCGTGGACATGCCGAACTCACCGACAAAGCCTTGCAGCACGGTGAACAGCGACCAGGTGAAAATGCTCAGTGCATAGATTTTCTTCGAACCGAAACGGTCCAGCAACCAGCCGCCGGGAATTTGCCCGGCCACGTAGGCCCAACCGAATGCAGAGAAGATATAGCCGAGGGTGACCGCGTCAATGCCGAGGTCTTTTTGCAGGCTGGAGCCGGCGATTGCGATGGTAGCCCGGTCGGCGTAGTTGATCGTGGTCACCAGAAACAGCATGAGCAGGATCAAATAGCGGACGTGAGTCGGCTTCTGGGTCGATTGCATGCAGATGTACTCCCACAAATTATTTTTATGCGCGGGTGAATCTTTGTTCGCTCCTACAGGGTGTTGCGGTGGATCAGGAGCCGATGTAGCTGGTCTTCACGACCGTGTAGAACTCTTGCGCATAGCGGCCTTGCTCACGTGATCCATAGGATGAACCTTTACGCCCACCGAACGGAACGTGGTAATCCACGCCGGCGGTCGGCAGGTTGACCATCACCATCCCGGCCTGGGAGTGGCGCTTGAAGTGGTTGGCGTACTTCAGCGACGTCGTGGCGATGCCCGCCGACAGACCGAACTCCGTGTCGTTGGCCATGGCCAGCGCAGCGTCGTAATCGGCCACGCGGACGATGTTGGCCACCGGACCGAAGATCTCTTCGCGGCTGATACGCATCGACGCTTCACTGTCGGCAAACAGGGTCGGCGCGAGGAAGTAACCTTCGGTGTCGCAAGTCACCAGACCACCGCCACTGACCAGGCGCGCGCCTTCGGACTGGCCGATGTCGATGTACTTCATGTCCTGTTCAAGCTGCGCCTGGGAAACCACCGGACCGATGTCGGTGCCTGCCTTCAACGCGTGGCCGACCTTGATCGACTTCATGCGCTCGGCCATGGCTTCGACGAACTTGTCGTGAATCCCGGCGGTGACGATCAGGCGGCTGGAGGCCGTGCAACGCTGGCCGGTGGAGTAGAACGCACTCTGCACGGACAGCTCGACCGCTTGTTTGAGGTCGGCGTCGTCAAGAATGATCTGCGGGTTCTTGCCGCCCATTTCCAGCTGGACTTTTGCCTGACGCGATACGCAGCTGACAGCGATCTGACGACCGACACCCACCGAGCCGGTGAAGCTGATGCCGTCGACTTTCGGGCTGTTGACCAGCGCTTCGCCCACTACGCGACCGCTGCCCATCACCAGGTTGAACACACCGGCCGGGAAGCCTGCGCGGGAGATGATTTCCGCCAGCGCCCAGGCGCAACCTGGCACCAGGTCCGCAGGTTTGAGCACCACGCAGTTGCCGTAGGCCAGGGCCGGGGCGATTTTCCACGACGGGATGGCGATCGGGAAGTTCCACGGCGTGATCAAGCCGACCACGCCCAGGGCTTCGCGAGTGACTTCAACGTTGACGCCCGGACGCACCGAAGGCACATAGTCGCCGGACAGGCGCAGGCATTCACCGGCGAAGAACTTGAAGATGTTGCCGGCGCGGGTCACTTCGCCGATGGCTTCAGGCAGGGTCTTGCCCTCTTCCCGGGCCAGCAGGGTGCCGAGCTCTTCGCGACGAGCAAGGATTTCGGTGCCGACTTTATCCAGGGAATCGTGACGCGCCTGAATACCGGACGTGGACCACGCCGGGAACGCAGCACGGGCGGCGTCGATGGCGGCGTTGACCTGGGCCAGGTCAGCCTTGGCGTAGTCGCCGATGTTGTCGCTCAATTCGGACGGGTTGATGTTGGCCGAATAATCGGCACCGGCGACCCATTCACCGTTGATGTAGTTGTCGTAGCGCTTTGTCACTGGACGGCCCTCGATACGAAAAGCTTCACGCAAAAGGCCGCTGAATACTCAGCGGCCTCGTTTAATCGGTTGTGTTACTGCGCACCTTGCTTGTCGATCAGCGCGGCGAGCATTTCATACTCTTCGCCGGTCAGGTCGGTCAGCGGTGCACGCACAGGACCTGCGTCATAGCCGGCAATTTTTGCCCCGGCCTTGACGATGCTCACGGCGTAACCGGCCTTGCGGTTACGGATGTCCAGGTACGGCAGGAAGAAGTCGTCGATGATCTTGCCGACGGTGGCGTGATCTTCGCGGGCAATGGCGTGGTAGAAGTCCATCGCGGTTTTCGGGATGAAGTTGAACACCGCCGAGGAGTAGACCGGCACGCCCAGCGCCTTGTAAGCCGCGGCGTAGACTTCAGCGGTCGGCAAACCACCCAGGTAGCTGAAGCGATCACCGAGGCGGCGACGGATCGACACCATCAACTCGATATCGCCCAGGCCATCCTTGTAGCCGATCAGGTTCGGGCAGCGCTCGGCCAGACGTTCCAGCAACGGTGCGGTCAGGCGGCAGACGTTACGGTTGTAAACCACGACGCCGATGTTGACCGATTTGCACACAGCTTCAACATGGGCGGCCACGCCATCCTGGCTGGCTTCGGTCAGGTAGTGCGGCAGCAGCAACAGACCTTTGGCGCCCAGGCGCTCGGCTTCCTGAGCGTACTCGATGGCCTGACGGGTCGAACCACCGACACCGGCCAGAATCGGCACGCTGGTAGCGCAAGTGTCGACGGCAGTCTTGATGATTTCCGAGTATTCACTGGCCGCCAGGGAGAAGAACTCACCGGTGCCGCCCGCGGCGAAAAGAGCCGAGGCGCCGTAGGGGGCCAGCCATTCCAGACGCTTGATGTAGCCAGCGCGGTTGAAATCGCCCTGGGCATTGAAATCGGTGACCGGGAAAGACAGCAGACCGGAAGAAAGGATGGACTTCAGTTCTTGTGGATTCATTATTCGAACACCCTGAGTTGCGACGTTGTGTGAGAAGACCGTTCAGCTCTGCGCTGAAGTTGTAGGTCATCGTACAACTTAAAATACAACCGTCAACTGCATTTCATCGTCGAAGGGGCAAATTGTTGGACAAGGCGGGTTAAGAGCCTTGTTTCATAGGCTCTCGGTGCAAGAAATTTGTATCAAGTGGTTTTACCCACAAGCTTGCTGGAGATACGTTGTCGGAAGATTGAGTCTGGTAACCCGGGAATGACTGAAAATTTGTGGCGTGGCTTGCGGCCCTTTCGCGAGCAGGCTCGCTCCCACAATGGATCATCGGCGAACACAACAGTGCGAACCACCACGACCAACTGTGGGAGCGAGCCTGCTCGCGAAGAGTGCCTGACAGGCAATGGATCACTCCAGCCAACGTCTTTTAGAGGGAAGTGCCGCTTGTCGGGCCGGCTTCTGCCTTACTCATCACGGCCTTATAGAAGGAGCTTTTGTCATGGCCAATCCAGCGCCGATCTTGAATGTCCCAACCACCGGCTCTCCTGCGCAAGCGAAATTAGATATCTCCACCTTCAGTGGGCCGCTGTTGCTCACCCTCTCAGATAACGCAACGCTCCCTCCGGAAGGAAGGGTGTACGCAATCCTGGGTGATCCGGAAAATCCCGAATTGACCGGTGACGAGGCCCGCGCAGGCAGCTATGTACAGCCACCGCCGCCAGCAGAACCGGATGAGGGCGAATTTAGACAAGACAAGAACCTGACGGTCGAGATTTCCAAAGCACAACTGCAAAAGTTTGCTGGCCGAACAGTAGAGTTGCGCTACCAGGGAATGGGAGAGTCTGGCCTGGCCTATGACTCGGACCCTGTTTTACTGACGATCAAGTGAGCCACCACGTTATCGTGCACGGGGCCGGCCATCCAGCTCCGCATCACAGTCTGGTTACGACGCCTTATAGGGAGATTCAGTCATGCCTTTACCACCCGCACCTAATCTTGACCCCAATGGCACGAGCTCCACGACTCAACAGGTCACCGCCTAGCCTCAGCCCCGCTGCGCCTCAGCCTCTTCATGGGCATGACGCAACCGCTCACGGCTGTTGGTCAGGTGCAGGCGCATCGCCGCGCGGGCGGCGTCGGAGTCCTGGCGGACGATGGCATCGTAGATTTCTTCGTGCTCGCGGCTCAGGCGATTCATGTAGTGCTGCTGATCGTCATGGGCCAGTCGCGCGGAGTTGAGGCGGGTGCGCGGGATGATGCTGGTACCCAGGTGGGTCATGATGTCAGTGAAATAGCGGTTGCCGGTGGCCAGCGCAATCTGCAGATGGAACTGGAAGTCCGAGGCCACGGCATCGCTGGCGTGGGAGACACTTTCATTCAACGCATCCAGCGCGGCACGCATCAACGCCAACTGCTCGGGGCTGCGACGCTGCGCGGCCAGACCGGCGGACTCCACTTCCAGGCTGATGCGCAGTTCCAGGATGGCCAGCACGTCACGCAAAGTGACCACGGTGGCCGGGTCGATGCGGAAACCGCTCGGGCTCGGCGTGTCGAGCACGAAGGTGCCGATGCCGTGACGGGTTTCCACCTGCCCCGCCGCCTGCAAACGGGAAATCGCTTCGCGCACCACCGTGCGGCTGACGCCATGGGCATCCATGATCGCCGACTCGGTGGGCAACTTGTCGCCCCGCTTGAGGTGACCGTCGCGGATCTGCTCGGACAGCACCGTCACCAGTTCCTGAGCGAGGCTGCGGCGCTTGCGAGGGAGGCGTGGTGCGTCGTTCGGGTTTTCCATGGTGAACATCTGTCTCGAAAAATTCGGCTGAAACCGCATCATAGCTCAACGCGGTTGTACGATCACCCCACCCTCCTGTAGGAGCGAGCTTGCTCGCGATGGACTTAAACGCGCCGCGTTGATTCAGCATATACGCCTTATCGTTAGCCTCCATCGCGAGCAAGCTCGCTCCTACAGTGGGGCGGTGGGGTTTAGGCAGTCACGGCCTGGTCCACCAAATGCCCATTCTCGATACGAACGTGCCGCGGATGGAAGCGTTTGAGGCTGCTGCGATGGCCGACGCTGACGATGCTCAGCCCCGGCAACTCATCGATCAGCGCCTGATACAGCGATGCTTCGTCTTCCTCATCCATCGCCGAGGTCGCTTCGTCCATGTACAACCACTGCGGCGCATACAGCAGGGCGCGGGCAAAGGCCAGGCGTTGCTGCTCACCGGGCGAGAGCATGCGCTGCCAGTGATTGGCTTCATCGAGACGCGCCACCAGATGCGGCAAACGGCAGGTTTCCAGGACGTGCGCATAGCGCTCGTTCGTGTAGGTATCACCGGGCTGTGGATAACTCAGCGCCTCACGCAGGGAGCCGATCGGCAAATAGGGCTTCTGCGGCAGGAACAGGTAACGCGCGGCGGGCAGGCGAATGCTGCCGTGACCCGTCGGCCACAGATGCCCCATCGCCCGCAGCAGTGTCGACTTGCCGCTGCCGGAACGGCCGCTGAGCATCACGCGCTCGCCCTCCCTCACGGTCATGTCCGCGCTCGTCAGCAAATGGCGACCGTCAGCCAGATCGAGACCAAGGTTGTGCACCTTCAACGCATCACCCTGATTCTGCACATCGATCGCCGGAGCACGCTCCTCGTTGTCGGTCATGGCCTGGCGGAAACTCAGCAGACGATCACAGGTGGCGCGCCATGAGGCGAGGTTCTGGTACGCGGTGATGAACCAGCTGAAACTGTCCTGAACGTTGCCGAATGCCGAGCCGATTTGCATCAGCTCGCCAAGTTCGATCTTGCCGGCGAGGTAACGCGGCGCTGCCAACATAAAGGGGAAGATCACGGCGGCCTGCTCGTAACCGGAAGTGAAGAAGGTCAGACGCTTGGACACCTTCATGATGTCCCAGAAATTGTGCCAGACCATGGAGAAACGATTGTTCAAACGGCGGTTCTCGTTTGGCTCGCCGTTGTATAACGCAATGCTTTCGGCATTCTCGCGAATCCGCACCATGGAGAATCGCAGGTCCGCTTCGAAGCGTTGTTGCCGATTGTTCAAACCGATCAAACGGCGACCGATCAAGTGCGTCAACCAACTGCCCACTACCGCATAAAGCAGCACGCCCCAGAACATGTAGCCGGGAATGGTTATACCGAACAGCTCGATACTGCCTGAGACTCCCCAGAGGATGATCGAGAAGGACACGAGACTGACGATATTGCGCAGCAGACCAATGCCCAGACTCAAGGTGTCCGAGGTGAAATTGTTGAGGTCTTCGGAGATCCGCTGGTCCGGGTTGTCGGTGTACCCGCCCTGCTCCAGCTGGTAGTAGTTCTTGTCCGCGAGCCAGCGGGCGAAATGTTTTTCCGTGAGCCATGCCCGCCAGCGGATCGTCAGCATCTGGGTCAGATAGAGCCGGTACACCGCGCCGACGATCGCCACCGCCGCAATCACGCAGAAATACAGAATCAGCCGCCAGAACGCCGCTTCGTCCTTCTGTTGCAGGGCGTTGTAGAAATCCTTGTACCAGGTGTTGAACCACACCGAGATACCGACGCTGATCAGCGACAGCGCAATCACCGCGATCAGCAGCGTCCAGGCCTTGACCTTCTCCTCACTGCGCCAGTAAGGCGTGATGATCGCCCAGACTTTGCGAAAAAACTGCCCGCGCACGGCATCGTTGACCGCGGAATATTCAGCGTTCTGATTCATGGAAAAGGCTCGATAAAGAAAAGTACAGGCACGAACCGATCATAGATGATCGGTCCGGTTTATCGCGAGGAGTGGCCCGCATTCGTTCAGCGCAGGTTCAGCGGCGAACGGGACGCTTCTGCAGTTTGCGCTGCAGTGTGCGGCGGTGCATGCCCAGGGCGCGGGCGGTGGCGGAAATGTTGCCTTCGTGTTCGGTCAACACGCGCTGAATGTGTTCCCACTGCAGGCGGTCCACGGACATCGGGTTTTCCGGCACCAGGCTGTCAAGGTCGGCGTGTTCGGACAGCAGCGCAGCCAGTACGTCGTCGGCGTCGGCCGGTTTGCACAGGTAGTTGCAGGCGCCGCGCTTGATCGCTTCAACGGCGGTGGCGATGCTCGAATAGCCGGTCAGGATCACCACGCGCATTTCCGGGTCCATTTCCAGCAGCTTGGGCAGTAGCACCAGGCCCGAATCGCCGTCCATTTTCAGGTCCAGCGCGGCGTAGTCCGGCAGATCGTTCTGGGCGATGGTCAGCCCTTCTTCAGCGGAACCGGCGGTGCTGACGCGAAAGCCGCGGCGGGCCATGGCACGGGCCATCACCCGGGTAAAGGTCGCGTCGTCGTCGACCAGCAGCAAATGCGGCAGCTCTTCGCCTTCAACCTGGATTTCGTCACTCATGTTGGTCTCCTCGGGCGCCAAGGGGCAGGCGCAGCTCGGTGAGCGTGCCGCCTTCCTCATGACTATAGAGTTTCACTGAGCCACCGGCGCGTGTCACGCTGGCCTTGCTCAAAAACAGGCCCAGGCCGAAACCTTTGCCCTTGGTGGTAAAAAACGGCTTGCCGATCTGTTCGGCGATGGCCAGCGGTACACCGGCACCATGGTCGCGGATACTGATGGTCAAGTCCTCGGCATTCCAGTCCAGGGTCACTTGCAGTCCTTCGGGACAAGCATCCGCCGCGTTATTCAGCAAATTCAGCAGCGCCTGGGTCAGGTCCGGCGGCGGCGCCATGCGCGGCACCGTGCCCTGGCCAAGGCGCTGGAAACGATAACTGGCTTCCGGGCGCATCAGGTGCCAGCGGTTCAGCGCTTCATCGAGCCAATCGGTGACGTCCTGCATCTCCACTGCCAAACGGCGATTGGCCTCCGCCGCCCGAACAAGCTGCTGCAACGTTTCCTTGCACAGTTTGACCTGATCCTGCAGTACGCTCAGGTCGTCCTGCAACAGGGGATCGTGGTGATCCTGGCGCATTTCCTTGAGCAGTACGCTCATCGTTGCCAGCGGTGTACCCAGCTCATGGGCGGCGCCCGCTGCCTGGGTGGCCACGGCCAGCAATTGTTGATCGCGCAGCCCCTCTTCGCGGCGGATCGCCCGCAACTCCTCCTGACGGCGCAGCTCTTCGGCCATGCGTGCGGCGAAGAAGGTGATCACCGCAGCGGCGAGGGCGAAACTCAGCCACATTCCATACACCTGCAAGTTTTCCCGGGCGATCGGGAACGTTTGCAACGGATAGAACCGCGCCAGCAGCAGGGTATACATCGTCAGCGCGATGCCCGACAGGATCACCGAATAACGCCACGGCAACGTCACCGCGGCGATGGTCAACGGCACCAGGTAGTAGGAGACGAAGGGATTGGTCGAGCCGCCGGAGAAATACAGCAAGGCGCTGTGGATAAACAGATCGCAAGCCAATTGCACGGCATATTCAAGCTCGGTGACCGGCCACGAAGTGCGCAGGCGAATCGCCGTGAACGCGCACAGCAGCATCGAGCAACCGAGGGTCGCGGCCAGTTGGAACCAGGGCAGCGGCAGCAGTTCGAGCCAGTAGGCCAGGCCCACGGAACCCGCCTGGGCGGCCAGCACCAAGGTGCGGATGAAGGTCAGCCGCCAGAGGTTCTGGCGAGTGGCGGAAGTGATTTGAACGGGGGCGAGCATGAGCTCTCCTGATGAGCGCTCCAGGCGGATCGCAGGGAGTATAACCAAGCGTGGGGGCTGGCAGGCAAACGTGCGGCAAACGGCCACAGCCTCGCCAATGATCGATGGAATGCTTTTGTGGCGAGGGAGCTTGCTCCCGCTCGGCTGCGCAGCAGACGCAAACCGGTTGACGCGCTTTTCCTGATGAATTGCGGTGGCAGGTTTTGGGACTGCTTTGCAGTCCAACGGGAGCAAGCTCCCTCGCCACAGAAAGCCCTGCACCACCAGTGATACATCTGTATAGAAGTTGTAACTGTGCGAACCGGATCATTAAAGCTAGAGTCTGATGGTTTCACGCAGGTCCGGACCATGCCCTGCGCACCACCTTAGGAGCTTTCATGCACACATTCCGCCGCAGCGCCGCCCTCCTCGCCCTGAGTGTTGGCACCCTTGCCAGCCTCCCGGCCGTGGCTGCCGACGAACTTCATTACAACCAGATTTCCCTGCGCGCCGAAGTCAGCCAGGAAGTGGCTCGCGACCTGATGATCGTGACCCTCTACACCGAAGCACAAAACACCGACTCGGCCAAACTCGCCGCCGAGGTCAGCACCACCATGAACAAGGCGCTGGCCCAGGCCAAGCAGGTCAAGGACATCACCCTGCGCCAGGGCAGCCGCAACAGCTACCCGATCTACGATGCCAAGGGCCAGAAAATCACCGGCTGGCGTGAACGCTCCGAGCTGCGCCTGGAGAGTACGGATTTCGCCGCGCTGTCGAAGCTGACCGGCGAACTGCTCACCGACCTGAAGATGGGCGGCATGGACTTCGCGATCGCCACGCCAACCCGCAAGGCCAGTGAAGACACCCTGCTCAAGGAAGCCGTCACCGCCTTCAAGGCTCGCGCCCAACTTGCCACCGATGCCCTGGGTGGCAAGGGCTACAAGATCGTCAACATGAACCTCAACAGCAGCGGCTTCCCGCAGCCGTACATGCGTGCACCGATGATGATGAAGGCCGCCAGCATGGACGGCGCACCGGTGACCCCGGAAGTCGAAGCCGGCACCAGCCAGGTCACCATGACGGCCGATGGCGCGATTGAAGTGCTGATGCCTTGAGTCGATAACCCCTGAACAAAAACGGCGATCACCCAAGTGATCGCCGTTTTTTTTGCGCTACATTCCAGTAGGCACAAAGCTTGCTCGCGATCGCCGTTACTCGGGCTTCGACTGGGAACCGCGTCACCGTTCATCGCGAGCAATCTTTGTTACAGGTGAATAGTTGCACCTGGTGATACCCACGCTCACTGATCCAATCCAGTGCAACAATAACCACTCCCATTCAGCCCCACAGGCCGGGGTATAAATAGGTAACACCTCCGCCCCACCCCCGGGCAACCCAACGCTTGCACGCACCATAAACGTGCGTCAGATGCACTACAAAAATGCCGCGCAAACGGTCAAATGCGTCAAAATTTATACCAATGCGACATTAAGGTACGTTCGTGCCACCGTTTAAGGCTTGTAGCCGCTCTGGATCTTGCATTGGGTATGGCCCCTGCATAAGTATCCGCAGGCACGACTCACGAGGTCGTCCTCAAAATTAAAAAATGACAACAAATCATGAGGCCACCATGCTTAAACACGCGGTCATTCCGTTTTTAGTCGGCGCCAGCTTGTTGGCTGCCGCACCGTTCGCTCAAGCTGCGACTAACCTGGTGTTCTGCTCCGAAGGGAGCCCGGCCGGTTTCGATCCAGGTCAATACACCACCGGAACCGACTTCGACGCCTCTGCCGAAACCATGTTCAACCGCCTGACCCAGTTCGAGCGCGGCGGCACCGCCGTTATTCCTGGCCTGGCGACCAGCTGGGACATCTCCACCGACGGCCTGACTTACACCTTCCACCTGCGTGAAGGCGTCAAGTTCCACACCACTCCGTACTTCAAGCCGACGCGTAACTTCAACGCCGACGACGTGCTGTTCACCTTTAATCGCATGATTAACAAGGATGACCCGTTCCGCAAAGCGTACCCGACCGAATTCCCGTACTTCACCGACATGGGGATGGACACCAACATCACCAAGATCGATAAAGTCGACGACAACACCGTCAAGTTCACCCTCAAAGACGTAGATGCCGCGTTCATTCAGAACATGGCCATGAGCTTCGCCTCGATCCAGTCCGCCGAGTACGCTGCCCAGCTGCTCAAGGAAGGCAAGGCCGCCGACATCAACCAGAAGCCCATCGGCACTGGTCCTTTCGTATTCAAGAGCTACCAGAAAGACTCCAACATCCGCTACACCGGGAACAAGGACTACTGGAAGCCTGACGACGTCAAGATCGACAACCTGATCTTCGCCATCACCACCGACCCGTCGGTTCGCATCCAGAAGCTGAAGAAGAACGAGTGCCAGGTCACCCTGTTCCCTCGTCCAGCCGATCTGAAAGCCCTGCGCGAAGACAAGACGTTGAAGCTGCCTGAGCAGGCCGGTTTCAACCTGGGCTACATCGCCTACAACGTGATGGACAAGGTCAAGGGCAGCAACGAGCCGAACCCGTTGTCCCAACTGAAAGTGCGTCAGGCACTGGACATGGCCGTCAACAAGCAACAGATCATCGACTCCGTGTATCAGGGCGCCGGCCAACTGGCCGTCAACGCCATGCCACCGACCCAGTGGTCCTACGACACCACCATCAAGGATGCGCCGTACAACCCTGAGAAAGCCAAAGAGCTGCTCAAGGAAGCTGGCGTGAAAGAAGGCACCGAAATCGTTCTCTGGGCGATGCCGGTTCAGCGTCCGTACAACCCGAACGCCAAGCTGATGGCAGAAATGCTGCAGTCCGACTGGGCCAAGGTCGGTCTGAAGGTCAAGATCCAGAGCTACGAGTGGGGCGAGTACATCAAGCGCTCCAAAGGTGGCGAAAACCAGGGGATGCTGATTGGCTGGAGCGGCGACAATGGTGATCCGGACAACTGGCTGAACGTGCTGTTCGGTTGCGACTCGCTGGAAGGCAACAACTTCTCCAAGTGGTGCGATCCGAAGTTTGACGGCATCGTCAAGGAAGCCAAGCGCACCACCGATCAGGCCAAGCGCACCGAACTGTACAAGCAGGCGCAACACGTCCTCAAAGATGCTGTGCCAATGACACCTATCGCTCACTCGACGGTGTTCCAACCCATGCGCGCCAATGTGCAGGACTTCAAGATCAGCCCGTTTGGCTTGAACTCCTTCTACGGCGTCAGCGTCAGCAAGTAAGGTTTGGCAACGGCGACGTTTTTGACGTCGCCGTTGCTTTATCGACCGAGAAAGCAGGAAATCGCCTACATCCAGATCGTCTGCTGACTACAGCAGAGCGCTAGGACGCGTCGTCTTTTCCCACGAGTCTTTCGGACTTTACGCATTTACTGCCGGACCCACGGTTCATACCGTCGGGATCCGACCAGCTCACGCGTGGGTCATCGGTTTTGTGCTGACTTTCATGGCTTGAAACCAGTGAAGCCTTCACGCCTGCGCACGGGCGAAGGTTCACTGCCAAAACTTCGAACAAGAGGGAGCGTCATGCGCCATACCTTGGTTTTATCCGCATTGCTGGGCACCGGCCTGTTGGCCGCCACGTCCATGAGCCAGGCCGCCAACAACAGCCTGGTGTTTTGCTCCGAAGGCAGTCCTGCCGGTTTCGATACCGCGCAGTACACGACCGCGACCGACAACGATGCCGCCGAGCCGCTGTACAACCGACTGGCAGAGTTTGAAAAAGGCGCGACCAATGTCGTTCCAGGCCTGGCCACGAACTGGGATATTTCCGAGGACGGCCTCAAGTACACCTTTCACCTGCGCCCTGGAGTGAAGTTTCATACCACCAAGTACTTCACACCGACCCGCGATTTCAACGCCGATGACGTGCTGTTCACGTTCAATCGCATGCTCGATCCGCAACAACCCTTCCGTAAGGCTTACCCGACCGAATTCCCGTATTTCAACGGCATGAGCCTGAACAAGAACATCGCCAAGGTTGAGAAGACCGGGCCGCTGACCGTGGTCATGACGCTCAACAGCGTGGATGCCGCGTTCATCCAGAACATCGCCATGAGTTTCGCCGCCATTCTCTCCGCCGAGTATGCCGACAAGCTGCTGGCCGAGGGCAAGCCGAGCGATATCAACCAGAAGCCGATCGGCACCGGGCCGTTCGTGTTCAAGAGTTACCAGAAAGATTCCAACATCCGTTACACCGGCAACAAGCACTACTGGGACCCGAGCCGCGTGAAGCTCGACAACCTGATTTTCGCCATCAACACCGACGCCTCGGTGCGAGTGCAGAAACTCAAGGCCGATGAGTGCCAGGTCACCCTGCACCCGCGCCCTGCCGACGTGACCGCGCTGAAGAACGACCCGGCACTGCAACTGATCGAAAAACCCGGTTTCAACCTCGGCTACATCGCCTACAACGTGCGTCACAAGCCTTTCGACCAGCTCGAAGTGCGTCAGGCGCTGGACATGGCGGTGAACAAGCAAGGCATTCTCAACGCCGTGTACCAGGGTGCCGGTCAACTGGCGGTCAACGCCATGCCGCCGACTCAATGGTCCTACGATGACACGATCAAGGACACCGCCTACAACCCGGAAAAAGCCAAGGAACTGCTCAAGGCCGCCGGCGTGAAGGAAGGCACCGAAATCACCCTGTGGGCCATGCCGGTGCAGCGCCCGTACAACCCCAACGCCAAGTTGATGGCCGAAATGCTCCAGGCCGACTGGGCGAAGATCGGCCTCAAGGTCAAGATCGTCAGCTACGAATGGGGCGAGTACATCAAGCGCACCAAGAACGGCGAACATGACATCAGCCTGATTGGCTGGACCGGTGACAACGGTGACCCGGACAACTGGCTCGGCACGCTCTACAGCTGCGACGCCATTGGCGGTAACAACTACTCCATGTGGTGCGATCCGGCTTACGACAAGCTGATCAAGCAGGCCAAGGTCGTGACCGATCGCGACCAGCGCACCGTGCTCTACAAACAGGCGCAGCAGTACCTCAAGCAGCAGGTACCGATCACGCCGGTCGCCCACTCGACGGTCAACCAGCCGTTGAGCGCCAAAATCGAAGGGTTCAAGGTCAGCCCGTTCGGTCGCAACGTGTTCTCGGGTGTCAGCATCGATAAATAAAACCGTGTAGCCAAAACGCTGGGGGCGCATTGCGCCCTCATGCAAGCGTATTGCCGTAATTCGCCAATCCGGTGCCAGGCAAACGTTTGCAATGCGTGAAATGAGTTCCAAAGCAAATAGCCGGATCACCAAAAAAAGAACGGCATTAATAATAGAAAGTAAGGAGCTTCACCCATGAAACTGAGCAGCACCGCGATACTGGCCCTGGCCATCAGCAGCGTAACCGCCACCGCTTACGCTGAAACCCAGAGCCAGGCGTTCACCCCGGTTACCGTGAAAGAAAAAAGTGCTCAAAGTGAAGCCACTGGCTTCGTCGAAGGCCAGTCGATCAGCGGCACTACCCGTAACTGGTATGCAAACGAGCAACTCAAGCGTGGTGCCAAGTTCAAATACAACGATCACGGCACACTGGCCGATACCGATCGCCGCATCAACTGGGTCCAGGGCACTATCCTCAAGTACAACTCGGGCTTCACCGAAGGCCCTGTCGGGTTCAGCACTGAAGTCGCCGCCTACAACGCCATTGCGCTGGATCGTGACCGCGAGGACCTGGCTGCCGGCAATGGTGGCGCCCCCAAGACTGGCCCTTTTTCAGGTAACAACCGCACCCTGACCGAAAAAGGCGGGGATGCCGTAGGGCAGTGGAGCAAACTGGGCCTGGCCAACGTCAAGGCGCGCTTCTCCAACACCACCCTGACGGCCGGTCGCCAGAGCTACAGCAGCCCGCAAGTCGACACCATCGGCAACCGTGCACTGCCTTCGAGCTTCCAGGGTGTGAGCCTGAACGTCGCCGAACTGGAAAACCTGACCTTCGATTTCGCGACCTTTGACCGCGTTTCCCCGCGTATGGAACAAAGCCAACAGAAATTCCGTACCGAATACGCCAACGGCCGGGAAGAATCCGATCACATCTACACCGGCGGCATCACTTACACCCCATTCTCCAGCCTGACCACCAGCCTCTGGGCGACCCAGGCCGAAGACATCTGGAACCAGTACTACTTCGGTGCCACCCATGTGCTGGGCGACAGCCAGGTGCTGAGCCTGACCACCGGCCTGAACTACTACAAAACCCAGGAAGAAGGTAAGGCGCTGATCGGCGACATCGATAACGACACCTACTCCCTGTCGTTCGGCCTGACTCACCAGGCCCACAGCCTGACCTTCTCGTACCAGGAAGTGAACGGTAACGAGTACTTCGACTACCTGCACGAAACCAACGGTATCTACCTGGCCAACTCCCTGCTGTCGGACTTCAACGGCCCGAACGAGAAATCCTTCCAGGTCGCCTACGGTCTGAACATGGCCGAATACGGCGTGCCAGGCCTGAAGTTCAACATCTACCAGGCGCGTGGCTGGGGTATCGACGGTACCCACTACACCGGCAACAAAGGTGTGTCCGGCAAAGGCTACGACGGCGTTCAGGAACAGGACGGCGAACACCACTACGAATATGGTATCGGTGCTACCTACGCCGTTCAGAGCGGCCCTTTGAAGGCCACCACTGTTCGCGCGACCTACACCGCTCACCGCGCCAGCGAATTCCAGTCTGATGGCAGCATCAACGAATTCCGTCTGGTAACCACCATCCCGTTCAACATTCTGTAAATACACCGGCCGCACGGCAGATTCAGTGACGAATCGGCCGTGCGGTTTTTGTCCATTCAACCGATTGCAGAGGGTTCTTGATGAAAATGCTTCCCCTACGTGCGGCCATCGCAGCCGCGTTGTTGAGTGTCGCGGTTGGCGTATCGGCCAAACCCCTGGTGGTCTGCACCGAAGCCAGTCCGGAAGGCTTCGACATGGTCCAGTACACAACTGCAGTCACCGCTGATGCGGTGGCCGAAACCATCTTCAATCGACTGGCGGACTTCAAGCCCGGTACCACGGATGTGATTCCGGCCCTGGCCGAGTCCTGGGACATCAGCGAGGACGGCCTGACCTACACGTTCCTCCTGCGCAAAGGCGTCAAGTTCCACACCACCGAATACTTCAAGCCGACCCGCGACATGAACGCCGACGACGTGGTCTGGAGCTTCCAGCGCCAGCTGGACCCGAACCATCCATGGCACAAACTGTCGAGCGTGGGCTTCCCGTACTTTGAAAGCATGGGCTTCAAGGAACTGCTCAAAAGCGTCGAAAAAGTCGACGACAACACGGTCAAATTCACCCTGACCCGCCGCGAAGCGCCGTTCCTGGCCGACATTGCCATGGCCTTCTCCTCGATCTACTCAGCCGAGTACGCCGATCAGCTGCTCAAGGCCAACAAGACCGGCGACCTGAACAGCAAGCCGGTCGGCACCGGTCCGTTCGTCTTCCAGCGCTACAACAAGGATGCCCAGGTTCGCTTCAAGGCCAACCCGGACTACTTCCGTGGCAAGGCACCGGCCGACTCGTTGATCCTGGCCATCGCCACCGACAACAACGTGCGCCTGCAGAAGCTGAAAGCCAACGAATGCCAGATCGCGCTGTACCCGAAACCGGATGACATTCCGAGCATCAAGAAAGACTCGAACCTGAAGGTCGACGAGCTGAACGCGATGACCGTCTCGTACATCGCCATGAACACCCAGCACAAGTACATGAGCGACGTGCGGGTGCGCAAAGCCATCGACATTGCCTTCGACAAGGAAGCCTACGTCAACGCGCTGTTCGGCAAGGGCAACGCGACCGTGGGCGTCAACCCGTTCCCGGACACCCTGCTGGGCTACAACCACCAGCTGAAGAACCCGGCCCGCGACCTGGACAAGGCCCGTGCCCTGCTCAAGGAAGCCGGCGTACCGGAAGGCACCACCTTCACCCTGTTCACCCGTAACGGTGGCGGCCCGACCAACCCCAACCCGATGCTCGGCGCGCAGATGATGCAGGCCGACCTGGCCAAGGTCGGCATCAAGATCGACATCCGCGTGATGGAATGGGGCGAAATGCTCAAGCGCGCGAAAAACGGCGAGCACGATATGGTTTCCGCCGGATGGGCGGGCGATAACGGCGACCCGGATAACTTCCTGACGCCTATGCTCAGTTGCGAAGCGGCCAAGAACGGCGAAAACTACGCACGCTGGTGCAATGAAAAGTTCCAGGCCCTGATCGACCAGGCCCGCGAAAAAACCGACCCGGCCGAACGTGCAGCACTGTACGAACAGGCTCAGGTTATCTTTAACCAGGACCAGCCATGGATCAGCATGGCGCACACTAGAATGTTCACCGCAATGCGCAACAACGTAGAGGGCTACCAAATCAGCCCGCTCACCACAAATAACTTCGCCACCACCCAGGTGAAGTAGATAAGAAACTCCCGGCATTCCTGACCCCAGGCATGCCGGGCACGCCTAACCGGCTGATGAGGTACACCACACGATGTTTAGTTTTATTGCCCGCCGACTGGGGTTATTGATCCCCACGTTCTTCGGCATCACCTTGCTGACTTTCGCGTTGATTCGCATGATCCCCGGCGACCCCGTGGAAGTGATGATGGGCGAACGTCGGGTCGACCCCGAGATGCATGCTCAGGCAATGGAACGCCTAGGTCTGAACAAACCCTTGTATGCCCAGTACCTGGATTACATCGGGAAACTGGCCCACGGCGATCTGGGGGAATCCCTGCGTACCCGTGAAAGCGTCTGGAGCGAGTTCACCTCCCTATTCCCCGCGACCCTGGAACTGTCCATGGCCGCCCTGTTGTTCGCCGGTATCCTGGGCCTGCTGGCCGGGGTGATCGCGGCACTCAAGCGAGGATCCCTGTTCGACCATGGGGTAATGGGTGTCTCCCTGGCGGGATACTCGATGCCGATCTTCTGGTGGGGCCTGATCCTGATCATGTTCTTCTCGGTGTCCCTGGGCTGGACCCCGGTGTCCGGGCGGATCGACCTGCTGTATGACATCGAGCCACGCACCGGCTTCATGCTCATCGATACGCTGCTGGCCGATGATGTCGGCGCGTTCCTCGATGCCCTGCACCACCTGATCCTGCCGGCCATCGTGCTCGGCACCATCCCGCTGGCGGTGATCGCGCGGATGACCCGTTCGTCGATGCTCGAAGTGCTGCGCGAGGATTACATCCGTACCGCCAAGGCCAAGGGCCTGTCGCCGTCGCGCGTGGTGTTCGTGCACGGTCTGCGTAACGCGCTGATTCCGGTGCTGACCGTGGTCGGCCTGCAAGTCGGCACCCTGTTGGCCGGTGCGGTCCTGACCGAGACCATCTTCTCCTGGCCGGGCATCGGCAAATGGCTGATCGAAGCCATTGGCGCCCGTGACTATCCAGTCGTACAAAACGGCATCCTGTTAATCGCCTGCCTGGTGATTCTGGTCAACTTCGTAGTGGACATCCTCTACGGCTTTGCCAACCCACGCATCCGTCATCAGCGCTGAGGTCAATACCCATGAGCACTCCAACTTCCTCAGTAGCCGCCGCCACCTCCGTTGTGGATCAAAGCCTGCTGTACCCGTCGCCGTACAAAGAATTCTGGCACGCCTTCTCCCGGAACAAGGGCGCCGTTGCCGGCCTGATGTTCATGCTGCTGGTGATTTTCTGCGCGATCTTCGCGCCGTGGGTCGCCCCGCATGACCCGAGCGAGCAGTACCGCGACTTCCTGCTGACCCCGCCAGCCTGGCTCGAAGGTGGGCAGATCCAGTTCCTGCTGGGTACCGATGAACTGGGTCGCGACCTGCTGTCGCGTCTGATCCAGGGTTCGCGCCTGTCGCTGCTGATCGGCTTGTCGTCGGTGGTGATGTCGCTGATCCCCGGCATCCTGCTGGGTCTGTTCGCCGGCTTCTTCCCGAAAATGATCGGCCCGACCATCATGCGCCTGATGGACATCATGCTGGCCCTGCCTTCGCTGCTGCTGGCCGTGGCGATCGTCGCCATCCTCGGCCCAGGCCTGATCAACACCGTGATCGCCATCGCCGTGGTGTCCCTGCCGTCCTACGTTCGTCTGACCCGCGCCGCGGTGATGGGCGAACTGAACCGCGACTACGTGACCGCCGCGCGCCTGGCCGGTGCCGGCCTGCCACGCCTGATGTTCGTGACCGTGTTGCCCAACTGCATGGCACCGCTGATCGTTCAGGCCACCCTGAGCTTCTCCTCGGCGATTCTCGATGCCGCCGCCCTGGGCTTCCTCGGCCTTGGCGTACAACCGCCAACCCCTGAGTGGGGCACCATGCTGGCCTCGGCCCGCGACTACATCGAACGCGCCTGGTGGGTAGTCAGTCTGCCTGGTTTGACCATTTTGCTCAGCGTGCTGGCAATCAACTTGATGGGCGACGGCCTGCGCGATGCGCTGGACCCGAAACTCAAGAACGCCGCCTGAGGAGATTCCCATGTCACTGCTAGAAATCAAGAATCTCAACGTTCGCTTCGGCGACAAGAACGCCACACCGGTAGTCGACGGCCTCGACCTGAAGGTGGACAAGGGCGAAGTACTGGCCATCGTTGGCGAGTCCGGTTCCGGCAAGTCCGTGACCATGATGGCGTTGATGGGCCTGATCGAGCACCCGGGGATCGTCACCGCCGATTCCCTGAGCTTCGACGGCCAGAACATGCTCAAGCTCAATAACCGCCAGCGTCGGCAGATCGTCGGCAAAGACCTGGCCATGGTCTTCCAGGACCCGATGACCGCGTTGAACCCGAGCTACACCGTCGGGTTCCAGATCGAAGAAGTGCTGCGCCTGCACCTGAAAATGTCCGGCAAGGCCGCGCGCAAACGCGCCATCGAACTGCTGGAAAAAGTTGAAATCCCGGGCGCGGCCAGCCGCATGGACGCCTACCCGCATCAACTGTCCGGCGGCATGAGCCAGCGTGTCGCGATCGCCATGGCGATTGCCGGCGAGCCGAAACTGCTGATCGCCGACGAACCGACCACCGCCCTGGACGTAACGATTCAGGCGCAGATCATGGACCTGCTGCTGGCATTGCAGAAAGAGCAGAACATGGGCCTGGTGCTGATCACCCACGACCTCGCGGTCGTGGCTGAAACCGCCCAGCGCGTGTGCGTGATGTACGCCGGTCAAGCCGTCGAAGTCGGCCAGGTGCCGCAACTGTTCGATATACCGGCGCACCCGTACAGCGAAGCGCTGCTCAAGGCGATTCCGGAACACAGCCTGGGCGCCTCTCGCCTGTCGACCCTGCCGGGTATCGTCCCCGGCCGTTACGACCGTCCGCAGGGTTGCCTGCTGTCGCCGCGCTGCCCATATGTGCAGGACAACTGCCGCGCGCAACGTCCGGCCCTTGACCCGAAAAGCAACAGCCTCGCCCGCTGCTTCTACCCGCTGAACCAGGAGGTGGCGTAATGGCCGTCGTACTTACCGCCCGCGACCTGACCCGTCACTACGAAGTGTCCCGTGGCATGTTCAAGGGCCACGCGACTGTGCGCGCCCTCAACGGCGTGTCCTTCGAGCTGGAAGCCGGCAAGACCCTCGCCGTTGTAGGTGAGTCGGGTTGCGGTAAATCCACCCTGGCCCGCGCTCTGACCCTGATCGAAGAGCCGTCCTCGGGCTCCCTGAAAATCGCCGGCCAGGAAGTGGCCGGCGCCGACAAGGCCCAGCGCAAGCAACTGCGCAAAGACGTGCAGATGGTGTTCCAGAGCCCTTACGCGTCGCTGAACCCACGGCAGAAAATCGGTGATCAACTGGCCGAGCCTCTGTTGATCAACACCAACCTGTCCGCCACCGAACGCCGGGAGAAAGTCCAGGCAATGATGAAGCAGGTGGGCTTGCGTCCCGAGCACTACCAGCGTTATCCGCACATGTTCTCCGGCGGTCAGCGCCAGCGGATCGCCTTGGCCCGCGCCATGATGCTGCAACCGAAGGTGCTGGTGGCGGACGAACCGACTTCCGCGCTGGACGTGTCGATCCAGGCCCAGGTGCTGAACCTGTTCATGGACTTGCAGCAGGAATTCAACACCGCCTACGTGTTCATCTCCCACAACCTGGCGGTGGTGCGTCACGTCGCCGATCACGTGATGGTGATGTACCTCGGCCGTCCGGTGGAAATGGGTCCGAAAGAAGACATCTACACCCGTCCTCTGCACCCGTACACCCAGGCGCTGTTGTCGGCGACACCGACCATCCACCCGGATCCGGACAAGCCGAAAATCAAGATCGTCGGCGAACTGCCCAACCCGCTGAACCCGCCGCCCGGCTGCGCCTTCCACAAGCGCTGCCCGTACGCCACCGAGCGTTGCAGCACCGAAGAGCCGGCCCTGCGCCTGCTCGACAGCCGCCAGGTGGCTTGCCACTACGCCGAGCAGTTCGTGCACGGCGCGGCATAAAAAATGGGCTAAAAATGTGGGAGCGAGCCTGCTCGCGAAGGCGTCATGTCAGTCACATCATTGTCGACTGACAGACCGCTTTCGCGAGCAGGCTCGCTCCCACAGGGATTTTGCCTTCTCCCAACCCCTTCTATTTCGATTGCGTACCAATCGGCAGCGAAGGGGTTTTATTTTGCCCGCAACTTACGTCTGGCTATCACCTTCCTCATCGGAGTCCGGCTCATCGGTGGTCGAGTCGTCATCACCCGCACTACCGCCCTGCCCCTTGTCGCCCGGTTCCGATTCGGACGCGGCGATCATCAGTTCACCGTGCCCCACCTGACCGCTCGACGCCTGCGTCTCGTGATCTTTGCACTCGGCCCAGACTGTCGCACTGCCGAGAGCCAGCATCACCATCACCTTCAACATCAACAACACACGCAGCAACCTGTTCATAGCCGAATCCTTCCTGTCTCGAAGTGCCTGTCTGGCGCTGAATTTAATCTAGTTCCGATCAGCACGGTTCTCCAGATAGGACGCTAACGAACCGATGGAAATGCCGTCGATATAGAGATTGGTTTTGAATAAGGGTTATGCCCAATTCCACTAACACCAATGATCCTTTGTGGGAGCAACTGTCTTCACCCTGCCATTCGTCACCGCATTCGCGAGCAGGCTCGCTCCCACAGTTCGAGATCGAGTTGGCAATAAAAAACCCCGCAGCTTTCGCAACGGGGTTTTGGTGTTTCAGTTCAGCGCTTAGTGATGCTCACGCGTCGCACGGAATTTCACGTCCGGCCAGCGCTCTTCCATCAATGCCAGGTTGACCCGGGTCGGGGCGAGGTAGGTCAGGTGACCGCCGCCGTCCAGTGCCAGGTTTTCCACGGCCTTGTTGGAGAATTCCTCGAGTTTCTTCTTGTCGCTGCATTCAACCCAACGCGCGGAATAAACGGTGATCGGCTCGTAGGAGCATTCGACCTTGTATTCCTCTTTCAGGCGGCTGGCGACCACATCGAACTGCAGAACACCCACGGCGCCGAGGATGATGTCGTTGCTGCGCTCGGGGAAGAACACCTGGGTCGCGCCTTCTTCGGCCAGCTGTTGCAGGCCCTGGCGCAGCTGCTTGGACTTCAGCGGATCGCGCAGGCGTACGCGGCGGAACAGTTCCGGGGCAAAGTGCGGGATGCCGGTGAAGCCCAGGACTTCGCCTTCGCTGAAGGTGTCGCCGATCTGGATCGTGCCGTGGTTGTGCAGGCCGATGATATCACCCGCGTAGGCCTCTTCCAGTTGCTCACGCTCGGAGGAGAAGAACGTCAGGGCGTCGCCGATACGCACGTCCTTGCCGGTGCGCACGTGACGCATCTTCATGCCTTTTTCGTACTTGCCGGAGCAGATACGCATGAAGGCGATACGGTCGCGGTGTTTCGGGTCCATGTTCGCCTGGATCTTGAAGATGAAGCCCGAGAACTTCTCTTCCACCGGCTCCACGGTGCGCTCGTTGGCTACACGCGCCAGCGGGCGCGGCGCCCAGTCCACCACGGCGTCGAGGACGTGATCGACACCGAAGTTGCCCAGCGCGGTACCGAAGAACACTGGAGTCAGCTGACCGTCGAGGAACTCCTGCTGGTTGAACTCGTGGCAGGCACCCTGCACCAGTTCCAGCTGCTCGATGAAGCGCTCGTACTCGTCGCCCAGATGCGCGCGGGCTTCGTCGGAATCAAGCTTCTCGATGATCTTGGTTTCGGTGCGCTCGTGACCATGACCGGTGGTGTAGACAATGATGTAGTCGTCGGCGAGGTGGTACACACCTTTGAAATCGCGGTAGCAACCGATCGGCCAGGTGATCGGCGCAGCCTTGATCTTGAGGACTGCCTCGATTTCGTCGAGCAGTTCGATCGGGTCGCGGATGTCACGGTCGAGTTTGTTGATGAAGCTGACGATTGGCGTGTCACGCAAACGGCAGACGTCCATCAGCGCAATGGTCCGTGGCTCTACGCCCTTACCGCCGTCGAGCACCATCAGCGCCGAGTCCACCGCAGTCAGGGTGCGATAGGTGTCTTCGGAGAAGTCTTCGTGGCCCGGGGTGTCGAGCAGGTTGATCATGTGCTCGCGATACGGGAACTGCATGACCGACGTGGTAATCGAGATACCCCGCTGCTTTTCCATTTCCATCCAGTCGGACGTGGCATGGCGGTCGGATTTACGGGATTTCACCGTGCCGGCCACCGCAATCGCCTTGCCCATCAGCAAGAGCTTTTCGGTGATGGTGGTTTTACCGGCATCGGGGTGGGAAATGATGGCAAACGTGCGTCTGGCGTTGACTTCATTGACAATTTTACTATCGGACATCGCTTAAAATCTCGATTGTGTACGCTGATATGTACACAGTTAAAAAAGTACCTTTGGCCGATTGCAAAGGCCAACACAGAGAACCGCGCATTGTAACAAATGGCGGCCAGGAGTGCCCGGTACGATGGCATCCCCACCGCTGAGCACAGGATCAGTAGGCCCTGCCCCCAAAGCATGCCGTTCTCCGGAAGCCCTATCCCCCCGCTTCAATCATACGGAAGGCCCCTAAGCAGCCGATGGACAGGCCAATTGCAAATAGGTAGGGTTAGACGTGTAGCACTGTGCCTTTATCGCTATTGCGCTTGCCAAAACCCATGTCGCGTTTACTGCGACTACCCCCACAGGAGATAAGGGCTTGCAGAGCGACAAGGAACGTTATACGACATCTCGTCTAAACATGGCAGCAATGTCATCCTATAGTAGTTAGAAGCCAAGGAGGCTCCGTGGATTGCTTAACTTTTATCAGCAAAGCTATAGAATCCCTTGCATGGCCAGCTACTGTAATTGCCTTTATCCTTTTAATACGCAAAGAGCTTCCCGCAATCGCGAGATCGCTGCGCAGATTCAAGTACAAAGATATTGAAGTAGAATTCGGCGCAGCTACCGAAGCAATAGCCAACGAGATTAAGGAAGTAGTTCCTGCTACACAGGACGATACAAAAATAGCAGGAAAATCGAAAAACGAAATAAAATTACGGCTCGATGCCATTGCTGAGTTGGCGCCTAGAGCCGCTATACTTGAGGCGTGGCTACAAGTAGAAGCAGCTGCCGCTGACGTTATACGTCAAAAGAATCTAGGCACTTCAACGCCGTACCCTGGGCCATTGCGGCTACGTGACAATTTACAAAAAGGCGGAATTCTTAATACTCGTCAACTGGCGATATTCGAGCAGCTTCGAACGTTAAGGAACGAAGCTGTGCATGTGCCAGAAGCAGAGTTCACTAAAGCAGCAGTCGCAAACTACATAGAATCATCTATTGCAATTGCTTCTTATCTGGAAGATCTTGCAGTTGGTAGATAACTATGCGCTGAAGCCGCTCATTTCATTCGTTGAGATCGCGTGCCGCAGCCCCTTAGCTTAGTAGTTAGCCATTGCATGGAGGCGCGTCGCACGATGACACAGTGGAGATTTTCTAACTCCGTCGAAGATGCGAGACAAGAGAAACTTTTCTCTGTCAGCTCGTTTGCGGCTGTGGCAGACCAGATTGAACGAGAGATGTTGCCCCTTTGCTACCACCTTCAGGCTTGTGATGATGATTCCAGATATGCCAGGCCGATTTTTTGCGTTCGCGTTTCCGAAGACCTATTTGACGCATTCTTTAATTCGCCGAATGGGTACAGGGGGAGCTACTTTACGTCTCCGTCCGTAGGGCTGGAAAGCAATCGCTATCTTATGAACAAGCTTCTTCCGCGCCTTTGTAGCTGGGCCCTACAAAATTCGCCGGGGTTCAATACCCAGTTCGCGCTTGATGCGCTATCGGCCATATCGGCTAAAGCATGGCTGGCTGAAATCTCATTGGAGCTCTGCTCCGCATGTCTAGGTGAGTGGAGCAGCCGATCGTCCGATGAGCAAGCCGAAATCATCAATGGGCGTTGGGAGCTCAGCACACAATCAAACTCCATGTTCGGTCGCAAAGCACCAAGGCATTCGAAGATCCGGCTATTCGGTGCATTTCTTAACAATCGTGGAGATGAATTCATTCCCGCCAGGAAACGCCACAGAGATGCGGATATTCATGATGACGGATGGTCGTAAGCGATGGCTACCAACCCATTTACAAATGCCTATCAGTGGCGAATTGGTAGCGACAGACGTGCGAAACATGATCCTTGCTAGAAGGTGTTGGCAGGGCGACAAGAAACCCTTATAAGACATTACTGTCTTGTCTAAACGCGACAGAAATGTCTAATAGTAGTTATGGTGCAAGGAGAGTTTAGTGCTATTAGAACATGCGGAAGACTTAGCTTTTTTTATAAAAGAACTTCAAAGCGAAACCGATAGAGGTTTACCACTTGTTGGTGCAGCACTGATAGACGAAAAACTCCTAAATACATTGAAATCGTTTTTTGTTAAAGGGAAGTCGGCAGAGAAATTGCTCTCCGCTCCAAACGCACCGCTAGGAACGTTCTCTTCAAGAATAGATGCTTGCTACAGTTTGGCGTTAATAGATAAATTCGAGTATCAGGAAATTGGGATAATCAGAAAAATCCGCAATGAATTTGCGCATGCTAAGCACGGGCTTTCATTTGAAAACGAAAAAATCAAAGGGCTTTGCACTAGCTTGCAGTCCCCTCTACCTGAAGGAGGAAATTACCCCGTAGACACTCCTCGGTTCAGGTTAGTAAATGCAATAGTGTGTATTGTTCTTCGCCTATATTATCGGCCAGAATGGGTATGTAAAGAACGTTTAGAGCCTAGAAGTTGGGTTCCGGATTCTCGCTGGTACTACACAAACGAAAATCCTCCACCGGAGAATGTTGGGTTTCTAGGGTTGGTACCAAAAAATAAAGGCTAACCATTACCGTCACAGCAAATGCATAACACCTAGTCAAAATCGCGCGTTGGGACGGGCTATAGTCCGCCCCCATAACCAAACGTTAGGGCGTGCAGCCGACACACAGTGGATAAACAAAAAAAACAGGCATTACCTCTCTCGATCATGCTCGTCACCCTTACGGTGACGTAGCGGCGTCATCGGTCTGGGCTTATCCAGCCCGTCACCTTCCCGTTGCTCCCTCTTCCCTTTGCGCAACATGGCAGTGGCGCGATCAAACGCTGCCATCACGTCAGGAAACAAGCTGCGCGGCGCTTGAGCCTTCTCAAACGCAGCCATGACATCAGGAGATGCGCCCCTGCCCGGAGCGCGCTTACGACCCGTCAGCTGATTCAGTGACGGCATCACGCCGTCCTTGCCGCGCGCTCGGATGCGTTGCATCTGCTGCTGGTCGCGCATGAAAGCCGCAAGCTCCCGTTTATCGACCTTTTCCAGCGATGCACACTGGCGGTCGAGGCCAAGCGCCTGAAGCTTGAGCCGGAATGCCAGCGTTCCGGCCTCCTGCGATTGCTGTGATTTGAGCAGGGCGTATTGATCGAAGTAAGCACGAATACGCTTAGCGTCCTGATAATGGTGGAGTTTGTGCCGCAGGAAATTCACGCCACTAACCTTGCCTAAGAATTCGGCGAGGCCCGTGGGTCGGCTCTGATACCGCTCCAGGCGCACCTTTCGCATGAGCGTCAGATGATCCCTGCGCAGCCTGTCCCGCTCTGCCCGATGTTTTGCATGCTGCGCCAAACGCAGGCAATGCTGCCGGTGTTTAAGTGCTTCACGCTGCTGCTCCAGTACATGCCGTCGCTCCCTCTGTGCATCTTTAAGCTCGGCGAGTTTATCGGCGTAATCTTCTTCGCGGATCGAGTGTTCGACCAACTTCCGGTGGGCGGCCACGAGCTTTTGCGCCTCCTCAACGGACGGCAATGACTCGGGCGGAAACTCCTTCTCCAGGAAGGCGCGAATATCCTTCGTGCGGATGGATTTATCGTCGATCAGCCGGGGCAGTGCATTCACGTTGCCATAGAGATCGACCAGCACATAAGGGCGGTTGCCCGTTGCCAAAATGTAGCCGCGCTCACTCAAAGCCTGGACGAACGAGCGCGCACCGTCGCTCTGCTGCCAGGCCTCGGTGACCTGCCGCTTGTGGTCGTCCGTGGACAGCCCCGTTTGCTGCAACTGCGCCCGCTCATAGAGGGAGAGCTGACCGGCGTTGCGGGATTTTTCGTATCCGGCAGGAAGTGTCAGACCGTGATCGCGCGCGAAAGCCCGCGTCACCCGCATCAGTTTGTCCCGGTCGAAGGCCAGATGGACGGCCTTCTGGTTGTCAGCATCGATCCGTGACCAGACCACATGACAATGCTCACGGCCATCCTTGATATGGAATACCACGGCACGGGGCTGATTGCCGAGGCCCAGGACTTCTTCCGTGCGGCGGATATAGTCCATGTACTGATCGCGGGTCAGTGGCCCCTGCGCGGGATCAGGGTTGATCGACATGCTGTAGAGATACTTCTGGCACCGGGTCAGTATTTCGGCCTGCACTTGCCATTCCTTAAAGGCACCATGCAGATCACCGGCAATGGCTCCTCGCAGATCGGCCACCTCCGCCAGCTCATTGTCGTAGGCGTTCATCAGGTGAGTTGCGAGGTCTTGGCCACTGCCGCGCTGCGAGGAGAAAGGGATCATGGTTCCCTCCCCAGAGCCAGCATGAGATAGCTCCTGATTTCCGCGAGCTCATCCCGGCATTCCTGAAGCAGCAGACCGTGGCTGCCATCAGCGGATGAACCGCAGGCCTGCTCCAGCCGGTCGTTTATGCGGGCTGCCTGCGACAGCAGCATGGCCACCATCTTTTGATCCAGGGATGACAATGGTCTGGAGCGCGGTTCGTCCTGACCGAGCACCGCAGACATGATAAAGGCATTCATGGACTTCCCAGATTTTTTCCAAAGCGAGAGAAACGCCTCACGCTTCCGCTCGGGCGGGCGGACGGAGAAAGGGGCTGCTCTTTTTTTCGTTCGTCTGGTCATGCCATCAACATATCCGCTCTACAAATGCTGCCTCCTCTCGGCTTCCACTCAGCTGTCAGCATCGCGCTACTGGTCGATGGGATTCCAAAGGGAGAGCTGACATCTCCTTTTGGTCGGCACCGGGCCGAACTCCCGGTCGTGGTATCAGGACGCGAAAGTCCTGATCGAGGGTCGCAAGGGGCTACGAAGTGCCCTTTGCTCGATGGAGTGCAGAGGAGAGCCGAAGTCTCCTCTGATCGTGATGCAACGACGAACCGTTGCGCTGTAATCCCTTAGCAAAAATATTCCCTAGAATATTTGCGCTTAGGGATTCCCAGGGGGGATCGCGGGGGACTGGAAGTCCCCACGCAAGGTGGGCGTGGTACTACCACGCACACCTTGTGCTCACTTCGTTCGCAAGCTGGCCCTTACGTCCAGTGTATGGCTGGGGATATGAATATTTTCTAAAAAAAGCCGACCGATAAATCGGTCTCTCCTTTTCAAGAAATGTTTTGCTGGTCGTCCATAGCACGGCTGAATGTGCATGGATACAAATAAGTCCCGGCTCAAGGCAGGCAGCAATGTACTTGTACGGATTGCTTGTGCCGGGATCGAAACGGACCTAAGACGACTGATACGGATTGAAAAAAAGACGAGCCTTGCGGCCCGCCTTTTGTGTTTTCGATCAGCGATTCTATTCGCCTGATTGGTCGGTGCTTTCAATCTCGTAAAGCATGAAGTCGGAGACGACCTGCGTACCGGCTAATTTTATGAAGAAAGAACCATCGGCATTTTTCCAGGCGACACCGATGCGTTCGTACACGGTTTGCTCGCCTGTGCCTTTGCGCACCTTCGCAACGAAGCCGGGTTTTCTGGATTCAGATGTGGTGGATTTGGTGTTCATGGTTTAGCTCCTTTTCGCTTGCGGCTGGTTTATTCCAGCGACGAGCCCCCTGACAGCCAGCGGGCGACGACGTGTCATGGGCAACACGGGCCTGCACCAGGGCAACGCCCGAACAGGTGCTGGCTGGCGCGGGCCGCCCATTGACACGCTGGCAAGGCATCGGCGAACGATGGTTAAGGGTAAAGGCTTATAGCTGGGATAAAGTCAGCCCCGAAAAAGGGAGCGTTTGAACACCCCTTCCACAGCCTAAACTGAACGAGAGGATTTCGAGAGAAGGGCTGCATACAGGTCTATGTAATGCTCGTGACAACCACCTTCGGTGAGACCAAAACCATGAGCGATTTCTTCAAGGAATTTATGCGGGACGTGCCGCGTGGAGACTCCACCCGCCCTTTACGGGAACAGAAAGTGCCGCAGGCGCGATGGATGAAGCTCGAAGACATTGCAGCGAGCAGCATACTCTCGTATGACCCGCGCAAGCCGGGGAAGAAAGTCCTGATCGGTGCGCTGGGGGATCAGCTTATTGGCATCGAGGATGACCGCCATATTCTCACCGTGGCGGGCTCCCGTTCTGGTAAATCGGTCGGCCTGATCAGCAACCTGCTGTTCTATCCCGGCAGCATCCTGGCAACCGACCCCAAGGGTGAACTGGCGGACATCACGGCAGATAAACGTGCGGCCCTGGGGCAGAAGATTTATGTCGTTGACCCCTTCGGCGTTTCCAGCAAAGCAGCCCCAAAATACCGCGCCTCGTACAACCCCATGAGCATCCTGAAAAGAGGCAGCGAAACATTCCTGGAGGATGCCGCGTTGATTGCCGAGTCGATTGTCGTGCAATCAGCAGATCAGAAAGATCCGCACTGGGATGAGTCCGCCAAGAACTTTATCGAGGGCGTGATTATTCATGTGGCGACCGCCGAACAGCACGCCTCCAAGCGCCACCTCATCACAGTGCGGGAGCTGATTAAGCGCGCGTTATGGATGGAGCCGGGCGATGACGAAGACAGCGAGGACGCGCCAGGGAAACCTCTCCTCTATGAAGAGATGATGGATAACGGCTACCGGCTGCAAGACACCCCGGAAACAGAAGACATTGGCAGCTCTGTCATGGCGGCGGCGCTCGATTTCTACGGGAAGAAAGGAGCAGAGCTTTCCGGTGTTCACTCCACCGTAAACCGGCATACCAAGTTCCTCGACTACTCGGCGTTTCGCAAGGTTTTGAAAGAGCATGATTTCGACCTGTCGGAACTGAAAAGCAATCCGAAGGGCGTCAGCATTTACCTGTGTTTTCCTGCGACGCGCATCGAGATCGCCAGACGCTGGATGAGGATTTTCATCAATCAACTACTCGATACAATGGAGCGGGAAAAGACAATCCCGCCTGCCCCCGTGCTGGCCTGCCTCGATGAGTTCCCGGTACTGGGTTACATGAAGCAGCTCGAAACCGCGTCCGGCCTGATCGCCTCGTTTGGCGTGAAGCTCTGGGTCATCCTGCAGGACTGGAGCCAGGGTAAAGCACTGTATGGTGAGCGGTGGGAGACCTTCGCCGGTAACGCCGGGATCATGCAGTTCTTCGGCAATAACGATCTGGCGACGACCGAGTATATTTCCAAGCTGCTGGGGAAAACGCAGGTAGAGGTCGCACGCACGGGAGAGGTCGCGCAGGATCAGCAGCACAAAGGATTATCGGGCCGGTCGGAAGCCATCGAGCTTTACGATCTGATGACGCCAGATGAAATCAGGCGTCATTTCTCACGCCATGATCCACTGGAACGCCAACTTATACTGTGGGCGGGCCGTCACCCGATGATGTTGCAGCGGCTGATCTGGCACAAGAAGGATGGTGCGCTGGCTCCCTATCTCTAGGGAGCCAGAGAATTCACTTCTGATGACCAGGGATTAAATCTCTATGCTTTTACGAACGCCGGAACACCCTGCGCATACGCTTGTCGGGCCTGCTTTTTTGTAAGCAGTTCACCCACCACATAGTCTTTGCCCCATTCATAGGCGAGCTCAGAGGCGTAGCGGCCTTTGTAATCCTGCAACAGATAACTGCATTCGTTGAAGCTGGTCAGTAACCGGATGCAAGGGCGATAGCTTGTGGCCGCTGCATAGTGCAGCGCGGTCATGCCATACTTATCCTGACAGTTGATATCGGCACCATGAGCCAGCAAAAACCTTGCAGCTTCTGCATTCCCATATTTAGTGCACGCAATTAAACGCAGACCGTAAACTTCGGCGCGATCGTCTCCTGCATTTAACTTCAGGAGCGCAGCCTGTTCATTTCCCGTGAGGTTATATGAAGAATGAGAGTACTGTAACACCATAACAACCTTCCTTTCCGCCTTTGAGGCACGAATGGTTATACTTATAATTATGGAAAGGATGCAAGAAAATAATGGCATTGAATTAGATTACTCTAATTTACACGATTTTATTTTGAAAACGCGCAGCCTAAGCAATGCCTACGACTTGGGCACGACGGGCTTAATGGTCTTTACCCCCTACTCACGAAGACTTATCTTCTGATGTATCAGGAGGCGATTTCAGACTTTCCAGATATGCTTGCATTGCCTCCTTTTTCTGCAAAAGAAGTCCAACGGCATAATCCCTGCCCCATTCATAAGCCAGCTCGGACGCCAGGCGCCCCTTATTATCCTTGAGCAGGTAATTGCATTTTCCGCTATTCACCAACAGCCTGATGCATGGGCGAAAACCAGTAGCAGCCGAATGGTGGAGAGCTGTCATCCCAAAATTATCTTGGGCATTTAAATTAATGCCTCCCTGAATAAATCCCTCCACCTCGTCTACCATTCCTTCCTTCACTTTATCAATAAAGATACTCTCCCGGAAGCGGCTTATAGCCTCTCCGGTGTTCGGAAAAATCACAGAGTCCCGTAGGAACACAGACTTCCTGCTGGCCTTGTTGGGTAACAATGTTAGTGTTAGCCTGCCACTAACATATGTGACACTCGGAGATGATTGAGATGGCAAAGAGTTCTTAGCCTTATTTTTATCCTTGTCCATCTGCAGCCTCCGACTCCGTGCATTGAGATCCTTCGATTTTTTCTGGTATAAAGCGATATATATTGGGCAGGATAATGGGCTCTCTATAGTAAAGCTCTTCTTCCCAGTTGCTTCTTCCCGTGGGAGCGCCGTTGCGCATTAAATAAATACCATTATCTGGGGAGTTTTCATGCAGCTCTCCCGCCTGAATATAGGTCATCTTGTCTCCTGGTTCGTTACCATCAAGAAAAGCGTGCAGTATATTCAGGCTCGTTACCAAGAACCCATACCCCTTTCGCAGCTTCGTCTGCGTGTACTCGTTTTCATTGGCTTTCTTTCGGTATCGGAAGGCATCATTTCGCATCTTCAATGCAAGATTTATGGATTGCTCGACTTCCTCAATGCGCACATATTTTCCAGAGGAATCCGGAGTAAAGTTGAGAGTTATCTTTTTCTGGATCTTCTCATCGGGCTTCATGGGAAATGTGTATTTCATAGGCCTGTTAAAGACATCAAAAACAAACTTTTTCCCACCGCTATCTTTAGAAAGAAATTCCTGCAAGGCCAGGAGATTTGCAAGGTCGCCTTTATCTTCCTGAAAATTTTCAGGATCGAATAAGCTTTCATCGCTTAGAAACCTTGCTATATCTCGCATCCGCTCAACACTCAGGACTCTGTTGATTTTGAGAGCAAAGCGCCGTAGTGCTTCGGACTTAAAGGCGAGCTCAGCCTTTTCTGCTGAGTATTTATCAAGGTTGGAGTCTGAGAATGCGATGCTGTCGCGTACTTTACTCCATGACGGTAAACACCCGCCGCTTGTGTGGAGAGAGCGATACTTCCGTAAGGCAGACCGCATCTTTTCGATCTGCCAGTCGTTAAATTCGATTTTTTCAACATCCATATCCCTTCCCCTTTGATGGCGGGCGCGAGGAACCGGAGAGCAAGCATCAGTGGCTTTTGTGAGAGCGTAGCTCCTAACGCCATCAGTTGTGGACGCTGCCATGAACTCTCCGATGAAAAGCCCACTTACGGGACGCCCATCCACCAGACAAGCGACCGACGAAGCCGGTCGGCTGTCGTTCAAGGTTACGCCGCGTGAGCTGACCCCCTTTCGGGCCAAGCTTGCGGAGGGGATCAGCGCTGTTCTCGGACTGGGGTTAGCCGCAGCCAACTTCATGCCCCTGCTCGACGGGCGTCATCCGGACTTACCGGGCATGGCAATCGCTTTTGGAGCGACGGTGCTCGGGTTTCACCTGTTGCGCTGGGTCACGCGGGAGGTGTGCCGGGTGACCACCGAGATCGAACTGGGCGTGGACGAGATCAAGGTCAGACGGATGCTGGGCTGGCAGAGCTACGACCGCCGCCTGGAGCATCGCTTTGTGCTGTTACCGCATGACGGCGCAGAGCGCGAGCGGCGGCGCAATGACCTGGCCACCCGTGAGGCAGCATCGAACGGCCAGATTGTGCAGAAGCCCATTTATTACGGCGATTCCTTCCATGTCGTTCTGGTGTATGCGGGCCACCGCGTCGATCTGCTGAGCGTGTATGGCCGGAAACAGGCCGCGTCCATCGTCGCCCGTTTGCAGTATTGCGACCAGCTGCTGGAACAAGAAGCTAAGCGCGTCGGTGCGCGCACCAACCCCCATGTCGGTGCCGAATGGCACGATTCCCCCGGAGGTATTTAGTCATGTTTCAGAACATTCTGAATTTAGCGGAGATCGTGGTGGGCTACATCGCCTATCTGACTTTGGCGTGGATCGCCTTGGTGTTCGTCTGCTGGCTGGTGGCGGCGTTGTACCGTCAGGTACTGCTTTTTATCGACTGGGTGTTGCAGTGGCTGGTGTGGGGCACCGCCCGGCTCGGCACTTCCCTGAAATCCATAGTGGTGAAAGGCCTTTCGCTGGTACTGAATGCACTGTTGGGCGGATGGCTATTCCTGTACCAGCCCAGCGTACTGGCTCTGCAGAAAATCTCGTGCGCCGTGCGCCAGTACGTAAAGCTGCGCCAGTTGTTCTGGAAGTACGGACGCCAGGAGTTTGCAAGCTTCGCGCAATTCAAGCGCCACATGCTAGGTGAAGAAGAACCGCCACCGAAGCAGAAGCCTGAAAAACCAGCACCTGAAAAAAGCGGTTATGCACAGGCGCTTGAAGTGCTGGGCTTCTCTGAAACCGCACCGCTCGACAAGACGATGCTGAAGGCCCGGCACCGGGAGCTCGCGGCCATTCTGCACCCGGACAAAGAGTTTCCCAATCAGGTGTTCATGCAGCAGGTCAACGATGCCGTTGACTACATCAAGAGGGCAAAAAAATGGAGATAATCAAGCAGCAAGACAAGCCTCCGAGCTTGCTTGAAAAGGCGCGGCAGGAGCTGGCCGCGTTCAATCGCAAGGAGCTTTCTGTGTGTGAGTCCGGCTCTGCAACGGGTGCGAAGATGAGCAAGCCTGCGCAGGCTCATGGTGAGCGGATTCTCTATTGCTCAACGGTGCCGCAGGCATCGGCTGTGCTGATCCTGAAGCTGAACGAAAAAGGCGCGGAGATCATGGATGTGATCGTGCGCCGAAAGGCTCCCGCGCCTGCGCATGGCGGGGCTCAGGCCACACGTAAAGAGTGCGATAGCCGTGCGCTCCTGTGGGGCAACTACAAGGGCTGCCCACATTGTGGCAATGACGCTCTGGTTCTGTGCGGGGACTGCGGCAGCCTTGCCTGCATTGCGATTGAGGCGGACAGCTCGGTTTGCCCGGCCTGCGCGAGCAAGGGAAAGGTCGTCAACCGAGAGATCAATCTGGAGTTCTCACGAAGCCGTAACGGGCAGCAAGGTCAGCCGCAAACGGACCAGAAAATGCTGGCAAAACCGGCAGGCCAACCAGCCCTGCCCCATAGGTCAAGATAGAGCCCTTTCATAGCAGGAGATCACCTCGATGAACGTGCATGGCAGGGTTCAGGCGGAACCAAACGGCTCAGTCTCTTTGAGGAGCTTTGTCCGCAGATCAACCAATGTTTCGCATTGGGTTGTCAGCTCTTCTTCGTTGATAAAGTCGCGGCCTGTCTGCTGCAAAAACGGCTTAATCCAGAGACGGCTGCCTATCGACCTTTCATATAGCTCCGTACAGAAAGCGAATAAAACCCGTGCCATCGCGCGTGCGATGGTGCGGGGAGGCAACCCCTGGCGTTCTAATCCGCGAATATGCGCTAATAGTTGCTGCTCAATCCATGCCGTGTCTGGTTCGTTCAGAAGTTCGCGTAGCGATATAGGCAAGCTCTCTCTCATAACACCCTCCTTGGAAAACTTTGCATTATTGATCCTTTCATACTGCGCATTCTTGCGTCCAGATAATTCAGCCCGCGTGAATTATTATGAGCTCAAACAAAGAGCAATTTAAAGAAGCTGCACAAGGTGAAGATAAAGATAAGGCGCAGGAAATTGCCAAAATAAAGGAGAAACTTCAACAACGCCTTATAGAGCTTGAGGAAAAGCAGGCCATACGCCGAAATGATGATATGGAAAAAGCCAGACAGCAGATCCTGCGCGAACATAACCGGCTGGAGTGCAAACCCGCTTATGCACGACGAAAAGCGCTGACATCTAAACTTCTGAATGAACAGGCCGAACGCATCGTTAAAACGCAGAACCTTAAGGAATCGAACGAGCTCAGAGCGCAATACCAGAATGAAATTGATAAAATTAGAAATTTCAATCGCGCCGTCGAACAAAAGTCAGACATCGTGCGCGAGAGCCCGCGTGAAATCAAAACGATCTTTAATGGCCTTCCCAAAGATCGTGGCAGCCATGAGCCAGAGCGCGAGCGCTGACACTGTCTTTTCTTCTGGCTTTAAAAATTATCGCCTATGGCGATGCAGATACACCTGAAAAGGTGACGCGGCCCGAAGGGCCGCGCGCTTTTTTGACCTGTCACCGATTCCAGAACACATGCACCTGCCGGTAGCCAACCTCAATGGTGAACACGTCGCCGTTCAATTCCATGTCACGGGCCATGGCTTCGTAGTCGATGTAATAGGTCAATGACTCGGGGATTTCGGTGGTCTCCTTTGTGAGCTCCTGCGCGTAATCGGCCAGCGATTCATAGCAGCCGCAATAATCCTCTTCGGCTGCCTTGCGGGATTCCTCGACGCTGGAAAACTGGTTGAGCAACGCACCGCCAAAGTCGGGGAACTCTTCAATAAAGCAGGCAACCTCGTGCGCGGTATCGATTCCTTCGTACTCGCCCAAGGCGTAACCCTCGAACCCTTCATAATCATGGATGGCGTATTCCTCGGCATCCGGCACGGGCGATGCGGCCAGCATGGCGTTGATCTGCTCCTGGATGTTGTCAACATCCTGGGCCGCGTCAATCCACACGCCATGCAGGTAACCGCTGTTATAGGCGGCAAGGTCTGCAACGTAAATTCTGGGTTCGGTGGTCATGGCTTTGATCTCCTCTAGGGCTTCGGGTGCATGTGCTTGAAGTCCGCACATGCACCCCTGCCCGTCGGCGAGACCGGGGAGGTAAAACGCAAGGGCTCCGATAAAGGGAGGGGGATCACCCGGCCTGCACAAACCCACGTTTTTTATGGGTGCGGAAGGTCGGGGAAACCCTTTATCGGGGCGAAGCTTTACCCTTGCGTTGCGCCAGGGGTAGCACCCCTTAGCCGCTTTGCTTTCTTCACGAAAGGGATCGTCACCCCCTGCCTCCGCAGGGGCAGGCTCCTGGGCCGGGACAAGGCTTTCCATTGGCCCGGTGCGCAGCTAGCGCATAGAGCCCGGCCTGGCGGTGCAGCCGCCAGGTTCGTCCATGATTTTGTTCAGTTCAGATACTGCTTATCAGGGCTTTCACCTCACCTTCCTTTTTCCTCTCGTCACGCCTCATGCCCTTTTGGTTTTGGCTGTCGCACAAACGTCATCTCCCCTGCTGCAAGTCATGAATGACTCCTTCTCTTAGCGTTGCGGCCCCAAGCGGGTGCTGCGTAGCCGACGCCTGTGCAGGAACAGCGTCACAAGGTCACGAAGGGTGGCCGAAAGGCAAAAGGAGATATGAAATGAAACTGCTAACGATCTTTGAACTGGCTGCAAAACCTGAGCGCGAACTGCGCGCGCTGTACCGCGAGGCCTTAAATGAGGCCGCCCGCGCTGACCGGACAAGTCAGGAACGCCTGAGTGCCCTGGCTTCATTGGCGAACATCCGGCGCGTGATGAGCTCAAGGGCGTTGCGCCCTTGAGTCAACGTCCGGCAAGGCTCAGCTACGAAGCCGGATAACTAGGCCTGCCCGGATCAGGTAGCCTTGTGTCTTTTGTATAGCGTTTCAGGGACGAAATAGATGTCACCCTTCGCACGTGTTAAAGCGACATATAGCTTGTTTTTTGTCTGCGAGGCGAGCTTATGTAAGCTGCCTTTCTTATAACTCTTTAGCGTGGTGTCATTGAGCACGATACAAACATCGTTATATCTGTCTTCACCCTTCGTTTCCCCCCAGTTCTTAGATTGGCCGGGATACTTCGAGCTTTCTCTGTAGAACAGTTTAACTATGCAGTCCTCCGTGAGGATGCGGTCAGCATGCCCTTGTTCTTCGACAAACGATATCTTTGTTTCGTCTGTTCTGTTTGATTCTATTTGGATACCTAGGCTGTTGGATACGTAACTGCAAACTGACGGACTGCACCGATGGCTATTTCTTAGCGTGTCTTCGTCAACAGCAAGACCCATGCTCAGGAACTGCGTTTTGTAGGCATTATAATCGTCGTGCAGGGTACGGTTTACAGTGCCATCCCTGCTGGTATCAAAGGTGTGCTGAAAATAATCCCCTACGCATACCGCATTCACATTTGCCTTCAGGATGCCCTTCAGGAAATTGAAGTCGTGCCCTCCGAAATCCTGTACTTCGTCAATAAATACGTAGTCAAAATATTTCGATATGCGTTCCTGGACATCATTCATGGCTCCTTGTTCTTCGAGCAATTTTGCGATGCGGTTGCTGTAAAGTCTCGAATCTGGGCCTCGATACCTATCAATGCCTCTGGCAAATCTGTTTCTGCATGGCTCGAAATTTATTCCCTTGGCCATGATTTTTTGGTGCAAGATCGGCTTGTAGCAAAATGAGTAAAGAAAATTAAAATAAGATACCAGATGAATGTTCTGAGGCGAACATTGAAACCTTTTTGCAATCCTCGACTTTAGATTACTGACATTGTTAATGGTATAGGTGATTATTAGAAATCTGTGTTCAGCGTCCAGCTTGTTAACAAGGTGCGTGGTTTTTCCTGATCCGGCGACAGCTAAAATTACTGACTTATCCATTCGATAGCATCCCTGATGTATTGGGGAACCACAATGTCGCCTTCCTTGCTTTCCAAGATAGAAAATGCTGCTTCTGTTTTGTTTTTTAGCATGTAATCTTGGACGGTGAGAGTTCTTCTTCCTAGGCTAAACAAATCATTGCAGAGTGCCGCATTGTCTTCGTACAGGCATACTTCCAAGGTTGGCCTATCGTTGTTGTTGTCAAAAAATACCTTAGCCGTATCGCTAACGTAGTCCGTATAGAGATCAATGCAGTTTGCCTGGTAGTTCTTGTCATTATCGCGAATGACAGCCGTTTTCATTCCTAGCAAGCGAGAGATATCCAGGTAACGCTTGAAGCTTGTACCGTCAACGGAAATAACATGAACGTCAGACGCCTCCATGCTTTGGCCAGTGACCTTATGAAAGAACGATCCAAGAAGGATATACTCCGCATCCCCTTCAACGAGAATCACCTTCTTGGAAAGGATAAAGTCCAGGACACCATTATCTGGTGCCTTCATAAAATATTTGGCTGTGTCTTCAGGAAGTTTTGCCATCGGAACCGGATGGGGCGAACTCCCATGAAGCAAAATACACTTCCTCAAATCAAGCCTTGCGCTGATGAGGCTGCTATGGGTAGCGACAAAAAGCTGCTTATCCTCGGATTCATTAATTCTTCCAATAAGCTTTTTCATGTTGATATGGCTTAGATGGTTTTCTGGCTCTTCAATCAAGGCTATGTCAATTCCGTTGTTGACGTTACCAGCCTTTTTGAGCGCAAACTCTGCCTTGATAAAGCACTGTTTACCTTTTCCCTTGTGCTCGATGCTTGTGTCACCTTGCATCAAGGTCAGGTCAGTGAACAAGTTTGACTTGCTATCATTCTTGAGGGAAAAAGAGTAATCCTCAACTCGACCATTAAGGTCTAGCAGTACCCCACTTCTAAAGTTTTCTTTTATTTTACGATATTCATTCTGGTGCTTATGTCTCTCCGAGCCGACAGCATAAGCAGCATACATGTCACCAATATATTCTCTGGTGGCGTGTTCGTTATTGATTACAGACGTATCAATGAGGATGTGCCTTAGATATTTTTTGTACCCTGAGTATCCCTCACCCTGGAAAGTATTGAATTTCACGGTGTAATATTCAAAAGGGAAATTTTCTGGATCATTAAATAAAATTTCTTTTATCTCGTTGCTTAGCTCTTCGCTGGGAACGCACTCCATTCTTAGGCCGTCACAAGCCACGCCGTCAGAGTTGTTTTTGCCGTTTAGCTCAAAATTATTTTGCTCATTAAAATACAGCTCAACATGTAGAGTCGGCAGCTTCTCATACGTTCTTTCAGTGGAAGACAGAAAGTCTCTCACGGCTTGCGCGTTGAGAATCCTTTCCACCCCTATTGCTTCGATACGATTTCGGCTTCCACTAAGAACCAGGTTAATAGCAGACAAAATGGTGCTTTTGCCTGCCTCATTTTCCCCAATGAAAATGTTGAGCTTTTCGTCCAGGTCGATAGACATGGATTGGAAGCGGCCAAAATTTTTCAGCTTGATTCTTCTAATATATTTCATGTCTATCCCTGGTAGCTAATTCAGTTCTTTTGAACGTGAAGCATCATGCCGTCAACATCCACAGCCCGTATATAGTGTGCAGGGCTATCACCGCTGGCTACTTCCTCAAAATGCCTTTCACCGCATTTGATTTTAGCGCCCTCGATATGGCGCAGATCGCCCCACCAGGTGCTGCCTTTGGTTTCAACAACGAAGTACAATTTTTCCTGGCCTTCATCATCAACAACCACAGCCCAGTCCGGGTTATAGGTGCCAAGCGGTGTTGGAATTTTGAACCAGGACGGCAGCTTCGCGTACACCTTTACGGCTTCGTTTTTTTCCAGGTCTTCAGCGAAGGTCTTCTCTACACCTGCCGAGTCATAAACGACATGCGTATAGACTGACTTCTGCGCTTCCAGGGTATTCTTCAAATACCCTTTCAGCTCTTCCTGCTGGAAAAGCTCCTGCGCGTAGAAGTGTTCGTCGCCGATTTTGCTGTACTTAATACCATCGACTAGTGCCAATCGCTTGGTGCGATTGATGGCTTCTGACGCATAGTCAATGAACTGTTGCGGGTTGCGGGCAAAATCCTGCAGGCGATGGCTTTCCGTAAGAATCTTGACGATACTGCTGCGGGTCAGCTGAGTCTTGTCCTGCAAATCCGTGATGATGTCGGGAAGCTCGATGTCATCCTCATGGATCGTCGTGAAACGGGAGACGTCAGTCTCTTCCGCCGTAACGCCGCCCTTGCCTATCGCAATGTCAGCCTTCCGGAATTGCGCCCTGGTTTTGGTGATGGGCGGGCAATCCAGAATGGCTTTGGCGCAATCGACAATGAGCTTATCGTTGTTGAACTCAACCCGGTACGTCGTCTTGTACTTGATACGCTCCCAAAGCGCCTTGAATTCCTCGCTCTGAAGAACAGCCTCGCGGGTGCGGATAATTCTGCGGTCATCGGCATTCTTGATATCGAGCTTGCCAGCGAGCTTCTTCAAAATACCCTGGATGTCTTCTTCAGCGACATCCGCATTGCACCCAAGCTCAGCCTTGATATCGTCCGGCAGCTTGAAACTGCCATCTTTCAGAGCCGTACGAAGGCTGTCCTGAACCTTGCCCTTAGCGTCAACAAAATCTTCGCTCTTCAGGAATTTCCAGATTTTGTCGGACTGCTCGACACCAAGCGGTGCCGCCTCTCCCTTATCGTTGACAATTAACACTGTCGCAAACTGATGAGATTCAACGATGCCAAAGCGGATGCCGGTATCTTCTTCAATTTCTTTCTGAAGATTTTCGGCAAACTCTTCATAGCTCTCGGTGGCAATGACAGTCAGCGTGTTGATGTCAGACCCGCGCAGGCGCTGCCCGTCCTGGTTGACGCACAGACGCAAGCCCCGCCCTATTGTCTGGCGGCGCTCGCGCTCCGAACCCATATCGCGCAGCGCACAAATCTGGAAGACGTTCGGGTTGTCCCAGCCCTCTTTCAGTGCAGAGTGAGAGAAGATGAATTTGAGCTTGGTATCAAAGCTCAACAGCTTTTCCTTCTCTTTCATAATCAGGTTATAGGCACGCTCGGAGTTATCACGACCTGCCTGGTTATTTTCTGCCGTCTCTACAAGTCTCTCCTTCTTGTCGATGGAGAAATAGCCATTATGAACTTCGGAGGCATTTGCTTCCAGATCAAGCTCATTGAAGAGACTTTGATAGTCGCTAGACTTCGCGAGCTTGGTATATTCCTCTTCAAACATCTTGGCATATTTGCCTTTGATTGCGTTGCCGTCTTCGTCGTACTGACGATAATGCTCAACGCTATCGATGAAGAAAAGACTTAAGACTTTGATAGGCTGTTTATTCGCAGCAAAGGTCAGCTCTTTATCGAGATGCTCTTTGATAGTGCGACGGATCATCAGACGCTTAATCTCATCAGGGCTAACGCCGCCAATGGCCTCACCTGGACGCAGGGTTTCGTCGATTCCCGGCCCCTTGATCTGGATGGACTCGTTGTTTTTGCCGCAAGTGATCGTGCCGATCTGCATATTTTCGTAAATGGCACGATTAGCAACCTGTTCCAGATCGTCACCATCTTCAACCGTCAGTGTCTCACGGCTGATTTTCTTTCCACGCTGAACATCGATTTCGATTTTTGCAGTGATCGAACCTTTACGGTTATGGGTGGATTCAAGCTTTATATAAGGCTTGTTGTTACCGCCCTCAATCTGGAGAGAGGCAACCTCGATCTGTTTGACCAAGCCCTGGTCATAGGCATCGACTGCATCAAGACGATAAACCATGTGATGTTTGTCGACGTGCGTCGCTGAATAGCGCAGGGTGCAGAGCGGGCTCATGGCATCCAGTGCCTTCTTGCCCTGCCCTTGCAGACCGCCATCCACACTTTGCGGCTCATCCACGATAATGATCGGGCTGGTAGCCTTAATCAGATCGATGGGGCGCTCGCCGCCCGTATTCTCATTCTCTTTATAGAGATTGTTGACGTCTTTTTTGTTGATAGCGCCAACAGTTGTCACCATGATCTGAATGTTCGCACTAGTGGCGAAACTACGCACTCGTCCAGGCTTGGATGAGTCGTATAGAAAATATTCATAACCTTTGGCTTTAGGGTACAGGTTCTCAAAATGGTCGCGGGTGATTTCGAGAGTTTTATTCGTGCCTTCCTTAATGGCGACTGAAGGCACGACAATTACGAATTTTGTAAAACCGAAATTTTTATTCAGTTCAAAAATCGTACGCAGATAGACATAGGTCTTACCCGTGCCAGTTTCCATCTCTACTGTAAAGTCACCACTTGCAAGCTTTTCCGTAGGACGGAGCCCGCTATCGAGCTGGATGGCGCGTAAATTATCGAGAACCTCTACATCGACCAACTGAAGGCGGTTACCAATGCCAAGCTCATTTTCGGCCAGACCTAACGATCCTTGCGGACTGGATTCAGGGCGATAGGTTACCGTGAACTCAGAACGCGAGATTTCCTGTCCTTTAAAAAGGCTTACGACAGACTGTATCGCGGCCATTTGATAGTCGAGATCGTCTTCAAAATGCAGCTTCATCAGAAACGCTCCTTACAAGCTGCGCACATGGGTTATGCCATTCTGTTCCAGAATGGCAGCCATGTTGGTCTTGGTCACATCATCGATGAACGCACTGTCGCGGAAAAAGACATGCGTCTGTGAAGAGGGACTCAACTCTTCATGCCACTTGAGAATTCCTTGGGCAATCATTTCAACATCGCCATGGGCAATAGACTCATCAAGGCACACAAACAACGCGCCGTAGCCAATGCTGTATATATTTTTACCGGATACGATCTTGCTTTCCACGGGTACAGCAAGATCAATACCGCGCTTGATTAGAAGCTCATATAGAACATCCTGCTCGGTACGTCCCTCGATCAAGTGTTCCTGATGAGAGAGCAGCGTCTCTTCCAAATCATCGCGATTTGGAACCCATGCTTTGATGCTTGAGCTAGCAAGCTTGAATGCCTTAAAACCAAAGTCACCTACATAACCTGGATTTTCAATCACTATTTTTTTAGCAGAGCGACGAATACGCTCTTTACCAATATCAGCAATATTGGCAAATCCTAACTTCCTTGCCTCGGAGCCATCCGGCGTCAACTCAGGAAGCTGAACAGATATACAGCGACGATGTTGGCTGTCATAGGCATTTTGTTGAAAAACAGCATGTGCTGTTGAGCAAGACCCGGAGAAGAAGTCGAGAATAATATCGTCACCTTTCGTACGCGCGATTTCCAACAAATATCTAATCAAGTTCACAGGCTTGGCGAAGTCAAATGGTATCCCCAACTCCTTAAGCTCAGCAGAGCTCTGCCTATTCTCATATTTCCCTATGAAGTCTGAGGGAACCTTCCCCTTCTCTTGCTGATCCGTGAGCCAAAGCTTGTTATATATATTGTACTTTGATTGATTATTTCTCTCATCAACCAAAGCGGACGTGCTAGTCTCTTTAAATACAATATTACCCTTATCCAGCTCGTCTTTATAAGTTGTGTACGTCCACTTCCAAACTCCGTCATCAGAATTCGGAATGATTTTTTCGCCCTCACTGACCTTGCTAGGAAAGCTATTTCCAGGAGGTATTACAAAACTTCCGTCCGGGCATTGAATCCAGTATCTCTGATTAGGCCTTGCATCAAGACTGGCCTTGTAGAGCCGCTCTTCGCCGTAAGACTCGCCTTTCCTTGCCCCGCTCACTTCAATTTTATTGTAGTAGGTTTTTATCTGTTCTTGCGGAATCTCAGATCTAAACCCATCGAGCTCGTTAACATTTTTCGCATATGCCAAGATATAGTCAATGTTTGGCGTAAAGAACTTACCCTTAGCACCACCCGACTTCATCATCCTTGAAAATGACGCAATGAAATTTTCCTCGCCAAATATTTCATCGCATACTTTTTTAAGATTGGCGTGCTCGTCATTGCCGATTGAGATAAATATAACCCCATCTACACGAAGCAATGCCTGTGATATTTTAAGTCGTGGGTACATCATACTTAGCCAGTTCGTGTGTTTTCTTCCACTAGCCTCAGTATTTGACGAAAGCTTAAATCCCTGATCGTCGATCTGCCCCGTATACTTTAGATAAGTATCGAGATTATCCTGAAACTTGTCAGGGTAAATGAATTCATTTCCAGTATTGTACGGCGGATCAATATAGATCATTTTAACCTTGCCCGTGTAACTCCTTTGCAAGAGTTTCAGAACTTCAAGGTTATCGCCTTCGACAAAAAGATTCTTAGTCGTATCCCAATCGACACTTTCTTCCGGACAAGGCAATAGCGTCCCGGTCGAGGGGCTCAATGCGATCTGGCGCGCCTTCTTTTTGCCGTGCCAATTAAGGCCGTACTTCTCTTCGCCCTCGTCAATAACTCCTGCATCGCCCAAAAGCTGACGGAGAGTTTCAAAATTTATGCCACCCTCGCCAAAGACTTCAGGAAATATGCTTTTGAGCTGCTCAATATTTTCGTTGACGATGTTCGCGCTTTCACCGTCTTGAAGCGTCACTAAGTTCATAGCGGCCTTGTTCATCAAATGCTCTCTCTAATTTTTTCAATTACATCATTGATCTGTTTGATCTTGGTATTGAGCTCAACCTGCCGCCCCATCTGCTTCTCTTTTTTCAGCTTATTGGCGATCTCTGCCTTTTGCAGGTTGAGCTTTTCAAGCTCACGGAGCCGCTCAAGACGGCTCTCACTCGGTTTATTTTCTATATTGTCGACCATGTCCCGCTCATAACGTCCGCTATGGGCGGCGCAATTAATAGCTATGACACGTTCGCTCAGGCTTTTATAGAAACTAAGGAAATTGCTGAAGGAAAAGCTGTTGATATTGCAGTCTTCAAGGAAAGCCGCCTGCGCCGCTGTTGGGGCGGCCAGGTCTATCCAATCCGTGTAGAGAGGGGCTTCGATGACCCATTTTTCCTTGTCCGCCTGGTTGATGCGCTTGTCGGACACGCTGAGGCAGAGCTGGTTTTCCTGGGAGAACAGCAGGATCAACGGGTATGGGATCGACCGCTGCATAAAGGTCGCTATGCGCTTTAGCCGTTTGGCCGATGTGAGCTCTACCTGGAGAACCGCGATTTCAGAAAAGTCGCGCTCGCTATCAACATAGGCCGCGACGTTGATCGTGGCGGGCTTCAGGGTGTATAGCCAACGTATCTTATCAACGTCGTCCTTCAGGGCCGTTTTATCGGCGATGTCCAACACCCCGTTTTCAAGAAAGAGTTTCTTGAAAACGGGTTTGTTCAATTCACAGGATCTGGGAATTGAAAGATGATCAATGAAGGCTTCCAGTGTACCTGGCGTCATAGCGTTTCCTTGCCTTACGGAGCGTCCGTGATGATGAGGTAGGTTACAACGGCAAAATCATCAATGCCCTGGCTGCTGGTCGCGGTAAGCACTGTGCCTCCTCTAGTGAAGAGGCTTTGCACACCTTTCTCTTCGCTCTTGCCTGCAATGCTATCCACCGCGACAGCCAGCAATTGTTGGTACTGTTCCATGTCGGAACCATTCCTTGTACGGTCGTTTACCTGCCCGGCAGCATCACTATCGAGGGATGTTGCTGAGAGGCCGTGTTTCTTCAGCAGGTCGAGCACCTTCTTGCTTTGCGTGAAGTTGAGCTCGACGACAGCTTCGTCTGAGACATAGACCAGGAAATATGGCGCAAGCGGATAGTTATCATCCACCTGGACAGCCCGATGACCATCCCTGATGCTCTTCAAGCAAAAGATGACACCAGGCTTGAGGCCATCGGCCTTAAGGTCTGCATCAATGGTGACGGCGGCGTATAGGCCGTGCGGAGCCTGCGCCAGCTTGTGCAAGCCCTTCTTCATGTAGCCTGAAAGATCCATGCGGAAGTCGTTCAGGGTTAAGTCCGTGATGGAGACGCCGCCCGCCATGTCTTCCAGATCGACCACGGCATCTTTGAGCTGCTGAAGCTGCGTGCGGCGATACTCCAGGTCGTTCATTTCCTGGGCGTTGGCGTCAATGACGTTTTCCTCGCCCGTGGCCGAGACGTCCAGAAGCATCATGCGGCCCGCCACCCTGGCTTCAAGATTGATGTACTCGTCCAACTCCATATTCGGCCAGAAGTTTATGAGCTGGATTTTCGTGTTTTTAGAGCCCAAGCGGTCAACGCGGCCAAAGCGCTGGATGATCCTGACCGGGTTCCAGTGAATGTCGTAGTTGACGAGCGTGTCGCAGTCTTGAAGGTTTTGCCCCTCGCTTATGCAGTCAGTGGCGATCAGCAGATCGATCTCAGCCTTGGCGTCGGGATCGATCTTTCCGCGCTCTTTCGACACAGGGGAGAAAGCCGTCAGGAGATTATTCAGATCCGAGCCAGCCCCGGCCAGGGTCGTCTTGTTGGTGCCGCCACCCGTGATGAGGGCACTATGGATTCCGAGCTCGCTCTGCGCCCAATCGACAAGATGGGCATAGAGATACTTCGCGGTATCTGCGAAGGCGGTAAAAACGATGACCTTCTTGTTTCCGGGGTTTAGTGGTTCCCGGACTTTTTTGGCAATGACCGCTTTGAGCTTTTCGAGCTTGGCATCGCGCTGTGCGTCCACGGTTTGCGCGGATTCGACGATAGAGGCCAGGAAGACCCTATCCGCCTCAAGCTCCTGCCTGAACCGGATGAGATCCATATCCTGAAGCAGGACGCGGGTTTTGTTGCCTATCATGAACGGCTCAAGCTCGGGCGAGTCCATTTCAAAGTCGTGAATATCCTCGATATTCAGGGCTTCGATGTCGCCGCTTTCATGAGCGTCAATCTTCTGTAACAACACTTCGACCTGCGACAGGAGCTTTTGCGAAGTGAGCGTGAAGGAGTTGATCGAGCTTTCCATGCGCTTGAGCAGATTCACCCGCATCAGGTGGATCAGGCTCTCTTCCCGGTCAACCTGTTTGAACACGCTCTTGCCGTCGCCAACAGCGTTGTCATAGCGGCGGGCATACTCATCCTTCTTGTCAGTCCGGACGAATTTCATGGGCGAGTAGCCCGCGAGCGAAAGCCTGCGGATCGTCTTGTTCACTTCCTTCAGCGGCGGAAATTCGTGCGTTGAATCGAGATCGGCATAGATGTTCTGTGGAGGCAGTCGCACAGGGAACTCGCCGATATCTGCCGTGCCGTAGTATTTCTGGATGTGCTTGCGGGAGCGCGCAATGGTGACGATATCCAGCAGCTTGAAATAGTCGAAGCTCATCGTATCCAGCAAGGACGCCACACTGCGGCTTTCGGGCGGTTGCTTGACCCACTGGTTGAACTGCTTCTGGGCCAGGCGCAGCGTGCTTTCCACATTCTTGATGCCGACATCGCTGAAGGCGTCGTCGCGTCCCTCGGTGATGAAGGCGACCTGATTTTTCAGGTCGTTCATGCGGTTGTTCACCGGCGTGGCGGAGAGCATCAGCACCCTGGTCTTCACGCCTGACTGGATGATGTCCTCCATCAGGCGGCTATAGCGGTTTTTGGTGCCTTTGCTGGGGTTATTGTTGCGGAAGTTGTGCGACTCATCGATGACGATGAGGTCGTAGTTTCCCCAGTTCAGGGTTTCGAGATTGATCTCGCCGGAGCTGCCCTTCGTGCGCGACAGGTCGGTATGGTTGAGGACGTCGTAGTTGAAGCGATCCTGGGCAAGCAGGTTGCGCTTGTCGTTGACGGTGTAGATCGTCCAGTTATCCCGGAGCTTCTTAGGGCATAGCACCAGCACGCGGTCATTACGCAGCTCGTAGTATTTGATGACGGCCAGCGCTTCAAAAGTCTTACCGAGACCAACACTGTCGGCGATGATGCAGCCGTTGTGCTTCTCCAGCTTGTCGATAGCGCCCAGCACACCGTCCTTCTGGAACTTGTAAAGCTTGTTCCAGACAAGGGTGTCCTTGAACCCGGTCTTTGTCTTAATGATGCTGTCTTCGTCGATGTCATCGAGGAAGTCTTTAAAAATGTTGTAGAGCGTCAGGAAATAAATGAAATCGCCCGGCTGATCGGCGGCGATGAACTCCAGCTTCTCAAGGAGCTCGTCCTTGATGTCTCGGGCTTTGGGGGCATCTGCCCAGACAGAGTTAAACCAGGACAGTAGCTGCTTGGTCGTTTCCGGCTCGGTGATACCGGTATTCATCAGCGGGGTATCGGACTGCACCTCTCCCAGCCCGGCGGGGGTGAAGGCAGAGCTGCCGTGAACGGCAAAACTGCCCTGGCTGCCGTCTTCAACAAGGAACATATTCTGGGCCGCGTTGGCTGACCGTACCTCGGCCTTGCTGGCGAGCCATTTGGCGCATTCCCTGGCGATGCGCTTCTGGTCGAGCTGGTTCACGAGTCGCAGGTCGGCATCCGACCCGATGAGCGCCTGGAGAGGTGAGTTTTCCCAGGCGGACAGCAGCAGCCTTGCGCCGTCGATGCGGGAAAGCTCCTTCCTGAGCGCCGAGAAGCCATAGATGGTGAACAGGCCTGAAAGCACGGAAAGCTTCGATCCTGCGGCCAGGTGCTCACGCAGTGTGTTCCCAACATGGCCGTTATTTCTGTTGTCCAGTAACAAAGCTTGTCCACCCCAACTCAAGTGCGATTTTTGGTTGTTTGCTGGTCGATCCAGACTTCTATAGCGGTTTTTCGGAACCGCCAGCTACCCCCTACCTTGAAACCGGGGATCTTCCCGTCGGCGGCAAGACGGTAGGCCGTCTTCTCCGCGAGCTTCAGGTACTCGGCCACTTCCTTCAGGGTCATTATGTCTTCAGGCATTTCACCGGCCCTTATTTTGAGCTTGAGAGAATAGGGGAAAATCGGGGAACGGCCAACGACGAATGTGAGCTTCAGCGCCGCTTGGCGGGGGATCTCTGACGTGACGGCGATGGGAGGTGTGTGGCCGGGGATTCGCCACAAGCTCGCCACAAACTCAAAACGCCCACGACGGACAATGGCGGATTTCTGCGGGTTTCGGCGGGTGGCATTTTGTGGCAAAAACGGCCCCGAAGGGCCGTTTTGTTACCAGAATATTCAGCTAAGTCATTGATTTTAAAATGGTCGGAGTGACAAGATTCGAACTTGCGACCCCTTGCACCCCATGCAACAAAATAGCATTGATTCAATTAGTGTTAGATGGCCATCGCCACAGATTTGCCACAAGAAATTAGAGCAATGAACTCAACATGCCATCTTGCTTGGCAGAAACGCCAGTGCCGTCGTCCAATAAGTGGCCGTAAACATTCAGCGTGGTTTCAATATTGGTGTGCCCCATCAACTTTTGAATTTTCTTCAGATTGATATTCTTTTCGATGAGCATGGAAGCGTAAAAGTGACGAAGATCATAAGGCCGATACTTTGGCCGAATGATTATCTCACCGTCATCTTGTTTCTCCTCGATAACAAGCCCAGCTTTTTCACAAGCGACATCGAACCCGCGTCTCTGCCAATTGCGCCTGTCCTGCCAGCGACCTTTTTCATCCGGAAAGATCAGATCATAGTCATTCGGCACTGCAAGATTTTCGGCGTAATGCCGAACAATCTCTAAAGTTTTTGGGCTCAGCTCAATGAATCTTCTGCCTGCCGGTGTTTTGGTGACAGAGATTTTGCTTCCATCACCCTCGATGGCACGATCCACCTGAATTCCATTGTCAGTGAGCGCAGATTGCGCGGCTGCAAGATATTCCTGAGGCCTCATACCGGAATCTACCGCCAGATACAGCATGGGGCGGTAGCGCTGCCATGCGTTGGATATGGTCTCGTTTTTCGCATTGCTGAGCGCATCTGCCGCCTTAAGAAGCTCAAGAATGTCCTTCTTGGAGGGGATGACAACAGGCGCGTCATACCTGGATTCATTTCTGATACTGACTCCAGCCGCGCAGTTATTGGAGATGTATCCACGTATGGACATTTCTTTCATCACTGACTGGAGAGATGAAAGCACCTTGCCTGCCAAAACACGACTGATGTCGCTTCTGAGCAGCCACGACCTGAACTCTACAATGTCTGGAGGCGTGAGCTCATGGAGCGGCTTTTGCCAAGTGTAATCGGTAATGAAATTCGCACGATATTCATAGTTTTCTAATGTGTACCGGGTGACGGGCTCCCTGCCGTTCAGGCCTTCTTTCTCACAGATATCCAACCACTTTTTCACCGCGTGTTCAACGGTTTCTACCCCAGAGCTAGTTCTCCTGGTAACAGGGCGTGATAGCGAGTCTTCTCGAAACGCGAGCGCTTCTTTTCTGGTGCGGAAGGTTTTATAGGAATAGCCTGTACTGGACGATTTGTCCGGGTAGCGGACTTGATAGGTTGTTCCCTTGTTACCTGTTCTTTTTCTGATGTCGGACATGATTCTGCATATCGCATTTAGCCTTTGCGGTCAAACGATCCCTTAAGGCTTTTCGCATTTATATGTGCGTTATTTTGGGCATCAACCTGGCAGGTGTTATAAATTTCAACGAGCAGGTTTTTATCAATCTTCAGTCGCCCATCGATGGGATCAACGAAGAATGGCAGCTTACGCTTTCCGTGTGCATCGGGATCTGCTGCGCGCTTTATTTGTCTATGACTTAGTTCAATACCATTTTCGGCAAGTACATTTCTGGCTTGTTCAATATTCACGTATCGTGGAAATTCCATGACAATATTAGCCCCCTTATATTTAGTCTCCGTTAAATCTTGTAGTCCTCGGCGGCGCTCCGGTACGGCCCGTTGCTGTGTAGCTTATTGACCTGCTGCCCCAGCTTGTTGCGCGGCACGACCTCTTCACCAAATTCGTTTATGGGATTGACGTAAAGGGTCACGTTTTTGAGATGCTTGATATTGTAATCAACCTCCAACTCATGGAGCTTTTCATAGAATGCTTGGCGTAACTGGGCGACTGTCATCTCCCCTCTGATTGTAATTTGCATCCCCGCGCGTCTCTTTCCCCAAATAGAATATTTTATTATTTATATATTTATGATGAACCTTATCAGTTTATAAGTTATTAATTTTTACACTCTATAGTTGTAGATTTTGCTTAGACGATTCCCTCTCAATCCACAGCGATCCCTCCCGATCCGAATACGCCTCAAGAGGAACACGAGAGGCACCCAGCCCGTCGCTCTGCGCTAAATTTGAGCCATGTCCCCAGTCGGGAGATCTGCCATGGTCGCCTACTACTCCACCCAAGATCTCTGTGACCGCTTCCGCTGCTCAAGCCGTACGCTATTTCGTCGTATGAAGCGGATGGTGAATCCATTCCCTGCCCCCTGCATGAAGCACGCGGGAAGCTGCAATCTCTGGGATGCGGAAGAGGTTTCCCGCTGGGAACGGCAGGAAAGAGAACGCTGCGCCCAAGTGATCTGAATACTGCACAGTTAGATAACACAGGTGGAGAGTTTCCGATCTCAGCCTATTCAATCTAAAAGGGAAATAATTATGCAAACATTGAATCATACAGCGCCTTATACCGCCAAACCATTAATAATGTAACTCAATAAAATTTCACAACTCAAGAGAGTTTCTTGATTGATTTACTAGAAGTTGTACGCAAAGATCTCTAGCAGACTTATACGATTCGAAGGGCTAGGATTATGAAGAAACTATTAAGTGCCGTAGCGTTGTTCGGCTTGTTGCTAGGCCTTTATCTAGTTTACGTACTTACTTCCGAACCTGTGCCTAACCAGCACGAAAAGAAACTTATTGAGAGCATTCAGACTCACCTTAAAAATCCGGGTGACTGGGCAAAACTCTCCGATATTCATCCCGGCAATTGGACGGAAGTTTGCTTTATCCCTTCTATGTCTACTAGTGGGGCCGGATCAGAAAAGCGAGCCAGGACAATATTTTCAATCAAAACAGAAAAAGTAAATTTCCCAAACGGAATCCCTAACGCCTCGGATTGGAATTCGGTTGCGATGTTCTTTTACCCGCCCAACACTGTTGAAGGGTTTGAAGTTCCTAGCAATGTCTTTCTTGGCTTTGGGGCACACCACATTGAAGGCAGAGGACCATGTCCTCGATCTAAAGACGAGGCAGTGTTAGTGCTGCAAGACATACAAAAAAACAATCATGGAAAATCTCTTAAGAACATCAACCTAATGACCCCCGCACAACTAAAACAAATGGAGAGCAAGGATGCCCGATAACACTCTTAAAACATGGTTTGTGGAATACTTAGCCCGTCACGGAACTGCCTTGGCAGTCGGCAATGGGTTCGGTGCAGAAAGCGACTTAGATCCTGATTGGATAACTGACGGACAGGCCAGAAATGCCATTATTCATACCCACGTAAGTACCGCATGGACTAATGAATTTGGCGTGGGTTATGCGGAATGGCTGGGAGACATGAAGGAGCGGTACGGCAATAGTGATCCAGCTGATATGTACAAGGACCAATACAATAATGAAGTTGGTCGTCAAATCGGTGTGTGGATGGCAACCAATGGATACACGGTAGGTACCTATTCATTAGCAGAACTGGAAGACATTCGTGATGCCTTGGTTATGGACGCTTTTAACAATGGCGATTTGATTGTGGATGCCACCACGCTCGATGAGAATGGCATCGATGCAAGAATTACAAATTTAACCGCTCCCACTTGGACTGCTCCCAATAGCGGTTGGGAAACGGCATCTATAGGTCGAGACTACGATCACGAAATCCCTGGAACCAATATAAGTGATCAATTCTTTCCTTCTGGTTGGCTCGATGGAATTGATGAGCCTGAAACAGATCCTCTTGACGAGAACACACCTTTACCAACAATCCCTCAGCCTCTTAGTCCTATTGATCTTCCCAGCTGGATGCCGGGTGTGACAACGCCATGGGGAAATGCTCAGAACACTTCGTCACCAATCGTTCTCGATGTGGATGCATCGGGCACAATAGAACTGGCTGCACTGAACGGTAGTGGCTCGGTATATTGGGATATTGATAATGACGGATTTACCGAAGCGGCGGGCTGGATTACAGGCGGCGATGGACTTTTGTGCGCTGACGCCAACAGTGATGGCACAATTACGCACAGTGAACTCTTCGGAAATAATGCGACTTATGCGAATGGTTATTTGAAGCTCGACGCTGCCTATGACAGTAACAATGATAATTTTATAACATCAGCCGACACAAATTTTGGCAATTTGCGTGTATGGGTTGATGCCAATGCTGATGGCCTTAGTCAATCAGGAGAGCTTTATACCCTTGCCGGTCTTGGGATTACTTCGATCAGCACATCCTACAGCAATGTTAGCTACACAATTTCCGGAAATGAAGTAAAGCAAGAATCCACATTCACTATGAATGGCAATAGCTATACTTCAGCTGACGTCTGGTTCTCATACGACAACGTCAATACACAATATACAGGCAGTTACGACCTCGACATTCGTACATTGTTCCTACCTGAGCTGCGTGGCTATGGCACATTGCCTGACCTGCATATTGCTATGAGTCAGAATGAAGACCTTCTGGATCTGGTGATGGAGATTGCCGCAGAGGATCTAGTCGATATTTTTGATGAAGGCTTTGGTTTGCGGGCTAAGGTCGAGGCATTAATGTATGAATGGGCCGGTGTAGAAGGTGTAAGCCCAACCAGTCGCCTTAGCTATATAGATGCACGGCAAGTGGGCTTTCTTGAGGCTTTTATGGGAGAGTATTATCAAGGCTCTGCCGGGTCGTATGTATATGGGAATCAGGCAACTGCTCTAAAACCGGCATGGAGCGCTGCCTTGGATATGACCATGGCAAGGATTGTGGCGCAGCTGGGTGTGGCTGGAGAGGTTATTTCAGACGCTGTCTATAACCCTGTGACAGATGCTTACGATGGCACTGCCGCATTGAACCTCTCTGGAACTGAAGATCTTGCCGATACACTATGTGCGGGCAAAAGCGACATAGAGAAAATTCTTGTCTGGAAAAATATTGTTTCCGTCATTGATCACGCCATAGGCATGGGAAACCTATCCATGGGGGATGAAAGCGATTTACTAGATATAATACACAATACGACCTCCATGAGTTATTTGACGCTCGACATCCTAACCTCGGACAGCAGTGACGTCTTCTGGGGTAACTCTGCCGCAGAGACTTTACAGGCCAATAATAACGACAATCTAATCGTTGGCGAAGGCGGTAATGATACCCTGACGGGCTACGACGGTAATGACCAACTATACAGCAGTAGTGGAGATGACAGCCTTTCCGGGAATAGCGGCCACGACCATATTAATGGCGGAACAGGCATCGACTATCTATACGGCGGCACTGGAAATGATACCTATTACTTTTCGGCTGGATTTGTTGGCACCAACGGTTACTACGACAGCCTGATTGAAGAGGTTAGCGAAGGGACTGACACATTACGATTTGTTGGGATTGATGTAGAAGATTTGCGGATGTGGAGTGATTCAAACCGTATGTATTTCAGCATCGATGGCAGCCCTGACGACGTCCTCCGTATTAGCTATGCTTATGATTATTCTACTCCCGGCTATGACATTAATAGCCGGATAGAGCAGATTGTGTTTGATGACAGCACCACATGGGATCTAACCGCTGGTCTGATTATGACTGATACTGATGCAAACCATACAATGAATGGTACTGCACAGAATGATGTGATGGATGGCCGTGGAGGATATGACAGTCTATCGGGTTATAACGGTAACGATACGCTGTATGGTGGAGATGACGGTGACAGTCTGTCTGGGAATAATGGCAACGACCATCTGTACGGTGGCGCGGGAGCGGACTATCTGTACGGTGGTACTGGCAATGATACCTATTACTTCTCAGCCGGGTTTGTTGGTGCCAACGGTTACTACGACAACCTGATTGAAGAAGTTAGCGAAGGGACTGATACATTACGTTTTACAGGTATTGATGTTGAAGATCTGAGGATGTGGAGTGATTCAAACCGTATGTACTTTAGCATCGACGGCAGTCCTGACGACGTTCTTCGTATAAGTTATTCCTATGATTATTCTACTCCTGGCTATGACATTAATAGCCGGATCGAGCAGATTGTATTTGACGATACCACTACATGGGATCTAACCGCTGGTCTGATTATGACCGATACGGATGCGGGCCATTCAATGAATGGCACTGCACAGAATGATGTGATGGCCGGTCGTGCCGGTTATGACAGTCTATCCGGCTATAATGGCAATGACATTTTGTATGGCGGAGATGATAACGATTACCTCTACGGCGGTAATGGTAATGACATGTTGTATGGTGGTGCCGGAGTTGACAATATGACTGGCGATGCAGGTGCCGATAAGTTCGTCTTTGAAGCGGCGTCGGCATTTAGCAATATTGATGTCATTGCAGATTTTACGACCGGGGACGGCGATTCAATTGATCTGGTCAGTTTGCTAGGCAATTACGATCCCCTGACGGAATTGATTACAGATTTCGTTGAGATGACCACCAGCGGAAGCAACACCATCTTGAAAGTAGATCAGGATGGTACAGGTGGCACCTATGGCTGGACGCAAATTGCCACGCTTCAGGGCGTCACTGGTCTGACTGATGAGGCAGCCCTCGTCTCTAATGGGAACTTAGTGGCGGCTTAAGCAAAAGAACACGCAACCTCTGTTGTAGAAGAGCAGTGCCAAGAATTTAGAACAAGGCCATTCGTATGGATGGCCTTGTTCATTGTGCTCCACACCAAAGTCGCGAAAGGCTTCCATCCTCACAAGAGGCATTACCTCCCCCTGCCCGATCCGCGTTGCTGTGCGAGGCGTCGTGCTACTGACTCAGCTTGCTCAGACGTTCGCACCAAGCGCTGTAGGCCTCTTTTTGCTCGGCCAGATAATCGTACTGGTCATAGATCTGCCAGCTGCCTGGAAGCTTATGACCGAGCATGATTTCGGCAATGTGCGGCTCGGTCAGGGTCGAGAAATTGGTACGCGCAGTCTTGCGCAGGTCGTGAACCGACCAGTGCGCCATCTCGTATTTTTCATGCCGCCGCAGCCACTGCATGATGTTGTAAGGCAGCTGCAAGGGAGCCCCTGCCCCCATCGGTTGGGTCGTTCCACTGTTCGTGAACAGGTGCTTGCCCTCGGCACTAAGTGCCATGGCCTGTTTGATCAGCGCCTCGATCTCCGGAGGAATAGGACGGAGTAGTGGCTTTCCTGAGGCCTTACCCAATTTGTGGTTCTCGATAGGCACCGTCCAAATCTTCCTGGCAAAGTCAAAATGGCTTTTTTCGCTGAGACGTAGCTCGCTGTTGCGGCATCCGTAGATCAGGCAAAGCTTCAGGAAAATCTTGTTCTTGGTCGCCATGCGCGATTGCTCCATGGCTTTCCAGACCAGCCTGATTTCCTCATCTGAAAGGGAGCGCGACCCGGCGATTTTTTTGATCTGCAAGTCTTCCTTAGCGTTGATATCCGATAGCGGGTGCGACGGGATCAACTGACGCTTCACGCCCCATTTCAGCATCTGCTTGGCATTGACCAGGATGCGTTCTGCTATGCCGGGCCTTGCCTTGGCCTGTCCCTCAAGAAGCGCCAGCCATTCGTGCAGGGTGACTTTCCCAGCCGGGAGCTTGCCGATCTTCGGGAACACATGAATTTCGAAGGAGCGCAGGATTTCGTGATGCCCCTTCTTGTTGCCTGTGCAGTACGCCGCGTACCACTGGCGGAATAGGGACTCTACGGAGTCGGCCTGGAGGATCGCCTGCTTCTCCAGCTGCTTCACCACCCGAGGGTCATGCCCCTGCTCCAGCTGGGCACGCAGGCGCTGCGTTTCTGCGCGCGCCTCCTTGAGCGACATCAACGGATACGTGCCGAGGTCAAGGCGGCAGGGGCGACCGTCATAGCGAAAGCGCAGCTGAAAGGTAATCTTGCCCTTGGGTGTCACACGCACACTTAAGGCCTCGCGGTCGGCCTTCTCTTCCCGAGTGTCGTGTGGTTTGCCGCTATGGGCCTTCAGCCAGGTGTCTGAGATCGCCATGGGCTCTCCGGACTGCGTACATAATTTTCTGGAGGTTCCGAAATGCTGTTTTGTGTACGCGGCCATGTACACAGATCGAGTGGCTCAGCTTGTCTTCGGATGTCTCAGATTGTCGCGACCTAGCCTGATTTCATCAATGAAATCAGTAGATTATTTGAGAATATGGCGGGGGCTGTCTTAGCCTGACTCAGAGGGTAATGTCAGGGTGGGAAATAATGGCGAAAGTGCGGCGTTTCGCGACTTCGGCGGCCTGTTTGGTCATGGGAAATCGCCTGGCAGGTGATTCAAAAAAGGGCGCAGATTATAGCCCAAGTTGATCGAAGAACCGAACCGTTGAGCACATCCGGGGTGGCCAAATGCTGCTTCAGATGGGAACCTTTTAAAGCACGGAGACGTCCACTCCCCTGTTACGACCACTCGTCGGGGGCTGAAACATCAGCAAGTCAGCCTGACGAGGCTGCGCTCATGGCTCAAAAAGCCGTACACGCTCCCCTGTAGGAGCGAGCTCGCTCGCGATGGATGTCAACGATAACGCCGGGTATCTGAATGCAAGCGTTGTCTGGACGTTTTTCGCGAGCAAGCTCGCTCCTACAGTAAAGCGCGCTCGGCACGAGCTGCTTCTCGCGAACGTTGCCCGGCAGCCAATGATGGCCTGCCACACGGGACTGCGTTCGCCGACTGAAAAAAGGAGTCCGCCTGTGGCTATCCACCATGGCAAAGGGCTGATAGGAGGCGTGCTGGTAATCGCCCTCCTGGCCCTGCTGATCCACTGGATCGGCATCAACACGATCGAACACTACCGCGACGATTTGTTGTTTTACCTGCAAGCTCATCTGGTTCTCGTCCTCGCCTCCATGCTGGCCGCCCTTGTCGTGGGCCTCCCCGCCGGCATCTTCCTCAGCCGCCCGACCCGGGTCGCGCGTGCCGAACGCTTCATGCAGATCTTCAACATCGGCAATACCATTCCACCGCTGGCCGTGTTGGCCATCGCCCTGGGCGTACTCGGGATCGGCAGTGGTCCTGCGATCTTCGCCCTGTTCCTTGCCTCATTGCTGCCGATTGTGCGCAACACCTATGAAGGCCTGAAAAACGTTCAGGGCTCACTCAAGGAAGCCGCTGTCGGCATCGGCATGACGCCGCGCCAGGTGCTGTGGAAAGTCGAATTGCCGAACGCCGTGCCGATCATCATCGGTGGTGTGCGCGTGGCGCTGGCGATCAATGTCGGGACCGCGCCGTTGGCGTTCCTGATCGGCGCCAACAGCCTCGGCAGCCTGATTTTCCCCGGCATTGCCCTGAACAATCAGCCGCAACTGCTGCTCGGCGCGGCCTGCACGGCGCTGCTGGCCTTGTTGCTCGACGGCCTGGTCACAGCCGCCAGTCGCCTCTGGCTCGAACGCGGCTTGCGCCCGTCCTAAGCCTCGACCAAGGAATTCTCATGAAGACTTCAAGCTTTTTACTAGGCTGCGTCCTGCTGTGCGCAGGATTTGCTCACGCGGCTGAAAAGCCGGTCATCCGCATCGGCGCCCGGGTGTTCACCGAGCAGACTCTGCTGGCGGAAATCACTTCGCAATACCTGCGTGCCAAGGGTTACGACGCCCAAGTCACGGGCGGCCTGGGCAGCAATCTGGCCCGCAGCGCCCACGAAAGCGGGCAACTGGACATGCTCTGGGAATACACCGGCGTGTCGCTGGTGGCTTACAACCATGTGACTGAAAAGCTCGACAGCGAGCAGTCCTACGCCCGGGTGAAAGCACTTGACGCGAAAAAAGGCCTGGTCTGGCTCACTCCGTCGAAATTCAGCAATACGTACGCCCTCGCCCTGCCGAAAAACGTCGCAGACAAATACCCGCAGATCAACAACATCAGCGAGCTGAACAACGTGCTGCGCGACGAGGCGAAGACTAATCACCTCGTTGCCCTGGACACCGAGTTTGCCAACCGCTCCGACGGACTGGGCGGCATGGTGCAGCGGTATGACATGAACCTGACCCGCCAAAACATCCGTCAGATGGACGCTGGACTGGTCTACACCGCGTTGCGCAACGGTCAGGTGTTTGCCGGACTGGTCTACACCACCGACGGTCGTTTGAACGCCTTCAAGCTCAAGTTGCTGGAAGACGACAAGCACTACTTCCCTGACTACACCGCAGCGCCGGTGGTGCGCCGGGCGTTTCTCGATGCTCATCCAAAACTCGCCGAAGAACTCAAGCCGCTGGCCGAACTGTTCGATGACGACACCATGCGCCAGCTCAATGCGCGGGTCGATGTCGATCATGAAAGTCCATCCGCCGTGGCCGCTGATTTTCTGCGCCAGCACCCCATCAATTAAGGAGGAAAAGTCATGGAATTCTTGAACGCCTTTTCCCATCTCGACTGGCATCAGGTGATCCATCTGACCTGGCAGCACATCACCCTGGTCGGCATCGCCGTGACCCTGGCGATTGTGGTCGGCGTGCCGCTGGGCATCCTGATGACACGCTTCCCGACCTTCGCCGGGCCGTTGCAGGCCAGCGCCACGGTGCTGCTGACCGTGCCGTCGATCGCGCTGTTCGGTCTGCTGCTGCCGTTCTATTCAAAATTCGGCCAGGGCCTGGGGCCGATGCCGGCGATCACGGCGGTGTTTTTGTATTCGCTGCTACCGATCATGCGTAACACCTACCTGGCGCTGACCGGCGTCGAACCCGGTATCCGCGAAGCCGCGCGCGGCATCGGCATGACCTTCAGCCAGCGCCTGCGCATGGTCGAGTTGCCCATCGCCGTGCCGGTGATCCTCGCCGGCGTGCGCACCGCCGTGGTGATGAACATCGGCGTCATGACCATCGCCGCCACCATCGGCGCCGGAGGCCTCGGCGTACTCATCCTCGCTTCCATCAGCCGCAGCGATATGTCGATGCTGATCGTCGGCGCCGTGCTGGTCAGCCTGCTGGCCATCTTCGCCGACCTGCTTCTGCAATGGCTACAACGCTCGTTGACTCCACAAGGGCTGCTCAAATGATCGAACTTCAAAACCTCAGCAAGACCTTCCAAAGCAACGGCAAAGATGTCAAAGCCGTGGACTCGGTGAGCCTGACCGTCAATGAAGGCGAGATCTGCGTATTCCTCGGACCGTCGGGCTGCGGCAAAAGCACCACCCTGAAAATGATCAACCGCCTGATCAAACCCACCTCGGGCAAGATCCTGATCAACGGCGAAGACACCACCGACCTCGATGCCGTGACCCTGCGGCGCAACATCGGTTATGTGATCCAGCAGATCGGCCTGTTCCCCAACATGACCATCGAAGAGAACATTGTGGTGGTACCGAAACTGCTCGGCTGGGACAAACAGAAATGCCACGACCGCGCCCGCGAGTTGATGAGCATGATCAAGCTTGAGCCCAAGCAGTATCTGCACCGCTATCCCCGTGAACTGTCTGGTGGACAGCAGCAGCGCATCGGCGTGATCCGGGCGTTGGCAGCCGATGCACCTCTATTGCTGATGGACGAACCGTTCGGCGCGGTGGACCCGATCAACCGCGAAATGATCCAGAACGAATTCTTCGAGATGCAACGGGCGCTGAACAAGACAGTGATCATGGTCAGCCATGACATCGATGAAGCCATCAAGCTCGGCGACAAGATCGCGATCTTCCGCGCCGGCAAGTTGCTGCAGATCGATCATCCGGACACCCTGCTCGCCCATCCCGTGGATGATTTCGTCAGCAACTTCGTCGGCCAGGACAGCACCCTAAAGCGCCTGTTGCTGGTCAAGGCCGAAGACGCGGCGGACAACGCACCGTCTGTCAGCCCGCAGACCCCGGTGGCCGAGGCGCTGGAATTGATGGACGAGCATGACCGGCGTTATGTGGTGGTCACCGACGGTGAGAACAGGGCGCTGGGTTATGTTCGGCGTCGCGATCTGCACCGTCAGACCGGGACTTGTGGGCAATACCTGCGCGAATTCAATGCCACGGCAGCGTACGACGAGCATTTGCGCATCCTGTTGTCGCGCATGTACGAGTTCAACCGCGCCTGGCTGCCGGTGATGGATGCCGAGCGGGTGTTTTTGGGAGAGGTGACGCAGGAGTCGATTGCCGAGTACTTAAGCTCGGGTAAGTCTCGCGGAGCTAAGACACGTATTGTATCGCCTGCCGATATGGCGCTGATTTAATACATTCCTTTTCACCGCTGAAACAATTGATTCAGCGGTGAAATCGTATCAATCATCACATAATATTTCACCGCAACTTCACACCCTTTCGACAAGCATTCATTCGTTACAAATCAACATTAAATACTCTTAAAGTAATAGGTCCCTTTTACGATAAAAGGCATTTAACTAATGACGCGCCATCGCTCGACGCACACACAACATGGCAACTTGCCAAGTACCATTAATTAAATACGATACTTATCAGACCAAGGAGTCTTAAATGGATACCACCCATGTGATTTCAGACCGGGCCGCACCCTCCACTCACGCGGGTCCAGCCGTTCAACTACGCCTCAGCGTGACGGGGAACCCGAATAAAGTACGGCGCGGGAATAGCTTAACAAAGCGACCGCTTGGCGATCTATTGGACGCCAATGGAAAAACCGTTCCAGGCTCCGGCAACTGGACATTAGTCAGTGTTTCACCTTCTACGCCTGGAGTAACAGTAAGCAACAACCCAGGATATTTGAACGGAAAAATATATGTCCCCCGAGTGACAAGCAACATGACCATCACCGCCAGGCTCACACCCTCGCAATACCCCGCCCTGGCAAAAAATTATGTTCTGCAAATTCAAGTAATCTAATGATTTGTAAATAGCAGCCAACTCTTGGCCTATCCAGATGCCCCCTGCCGCAATAACAGTCGGTCCAGGAAGGCACTCAGTACCCTTCAGGGGGAGTTTCACCGTTTCGCGATTTTTGTCGCTGGTCGACTCCCCCTGAATCCACTCAAATTCCCCTGCCAGGGGAACATCACACCGTCACACAGGTCCGTTACATCAGTAACTGTCAGGGACCGCACGACGGAAGCGTGCAAAAACGCGACATTTTTTGTTGATCTCAAGCCCCTCACGCCCTAAAGTTCGCGCCGAACGTCCATGCTGGAAACGATCCATCCGGCTCAAGTACTGACGACGAGACAGCAAGGCCAAGGGAAAGCAGCGCTTCCCATGGCCTTTTTGCTTTCGGCGACATGCCTTGGGAAGTAGGCGAACCAAAGTGGGGATACGGAGGACGTTCATTTGCACCCATTGATTAATTTAGTTTGCCAGTAGGAGTTCCCAGCATGTCGATCCAGGTCGAAGACTATTTCGCGCGCGATACCTTTCAGAAAATGAAGGCGTTCGCCGACAAGCAAGAAACCCCGTTCGTGGTGATCGACACCGCGATGATCAGCCAGGCCTACGACGACCTGCGCGCCGGTTTCGAATTCGCCAAGGTCTACTACGCGGTCAAGGCCAACCCGGCCGTGGAAATCATCGACCTGCTCAAAGAGAAAGGCTCGAACTTCGACATCGCCTCGATCTACGAGCTGGACAAAGTGCTGAGCCGTGGCGTCAGCGCCGACCAGATCAGCTATGGCAACACCATCAAGAAATCCAAGGACATCCGCTACTTCTACGACAAGGGCGTGCGTCTGTACGCCACCGACTCCGAAGCCGACCTGCGCAACATCGCCAAGGCCGCGCCGGGCTCGAAAGTCTACGTACGTATCCTGACCGAAGGCTCGACCACCGCCGACTGGCCTCTGTCGCGCAAATTCGGCTGCCAGACCGACATGGCCATGGACCTGTTGATCCTCGCTCGCGATCTGGGCCTGGTGCCTTATGGCATTTCCTTCCACGTCGGCTCGCAGCAGCGTGACATCAGCGTCTGGGACGCGGCGATCGCCAAGGTCAAAGTGATCTTCGAACGCCTGAAAGAAGAAGATGGCATCCACCTGAAGCTGATCAACATGGGCGGTGGCTTCCCGGCCAACTACATCACCCGCACCAACAGCCTGGAAACCTACGCCGAAGAAATCATCCGCTTCCTCAAGGAAGACTTCGGCGACGACCTGCCGGAAATCATCCTCGAGCCAGGCCGCTCGCTGATCGCCAACGCCGGCATCCTGGTCAGTGAAGTTGTACTGGTTGCACGTAAATCCCGTACCGCCGTCGAGCGTTGGGTGTACACGGATGTGGGCAAATTCTCCGGCCTGATCGAAACCATGGACGAAGCCATCAAGTTCCCGATCTGGACCGAAAAGAAAGGCGAAGTGGAAGAAGTGGTCATCGCCGGTCCGACCTGCGACAGCGCCGACATCATGTACGAAAACTACAAGTACGGCCTGCCGCTGAACCTGGCCATCGGTGACCGCCTGTACTGGCTGTCGACCGGTGCGTACACCACCAGTTACAGCGCCGTTGAATTCAACGGCTTCCCGCCGCTGAAGTCTTTCTACGTGTAAAAACACACGCAGAAAATAAAAAGCCCATGACGTGTCATGGGCTTTTTTGTGCCTGCGATTTCGGATCAGAAACCGAACGAGCGATGAATAACCTGTGGCGAGGGAGCTTGCTCCCGCTCGGTTGCGCAGCAACTGCCAATTTGGGGCCGCTTCGCAGCCCAGCGGGAGCAAGCTCCCTCGCCACAGTTTCAAGTGTTAAGTCCGCTCCTCACTCAACTGAAGGGACTTTTGATTAAATTCTGCTGCCAAGGCACGAATTTGCGGATCAGTTGCACCCACCAGCGCCTGACTCGCCACCCGCAGGAAATTCAGGTTTCCACCGTCCAGTGCCTTGCGCAGCCAAATCAGCGCCTCATCAATGTTCCCTTCATCAGCCAGCACTGCGGCATAACTGAACTGCCCGCGAAAATCTCCGCCGGCCGCCGAGCGCCGATACCATTCACGGGCAGCCTTTGTATCTGCCGGACAAACGCGTCCTTCTTCCAGATACCGCCCCACCAGATTCATCGATTTGGCGTGGCCCAGTTCAGCGGCGCGACGGTAGAGATCCAGCGCCTGCGCCTGATCCTCACCAACACCACGCCCGGTCGCCAGCAGATTGGCGTAGTTGTACATCGCCCAATCAAGTCCGGCTTCGGCAGCCTGGCGATAGTGCTGGGCGGCGACGGCGGCATCGGCTGTGCACCCCCAACCATGCTCATGACAACGCCCCAGCATGTTGCGCGCCATCAGGTGCCCTTGGCGGGCGGCGATGTCGAACCAGCGCAGTGCCAGCGGCTGATCCTGCGCGATCCCTCGCCCGTCCAGCAGAATCTGCCCGAGCAACGCCTGGGCATCGACTACCCCTTCACCGGCAGCCATGAGAATCGCCTGGGCAGCACGCGCCGGGCTTTCGTCGAGCATGGATGTGAGCTGTTCGCCGTCGAGTACTTCTTCGCGGCGCACTTGAAAACTCATACCTCAACCCAACGGCGCAAAAGGTTGTGATAGGTGCCGGTCAGGCGGATCAGCGAAGGATGGTCCGGCACATCCTGGGCCAATTGGCGGATCGCACCGTCCATCTCGAACAGCAGGGCACGCTGGCTGTCTTCGCGCACCAGGCTTTGGGTCCAGAAGAACGAGGCGTAGCGTGCGCCACGAGTCACCGCGTTGACCTTGTGCAAACTGGTACCCGGGTACAGCACCATGTCGCCGGCCGGCAACTTCACCCGCTGGGCCCCGAAGGTGTCCTGGATTTCCAGTTCACCGCCGTCGTAATCCTGCGGCTCACTGAAAAACAGGGTCGCCGACAAATCCGTGCGCACCCGCTCGACGCTGCCCTTGGGCTGTCGCACGGCATTGTCGATGTGGAAGTCGAAACTGCCGCCGGCCGTGTAACAGTTCAGTAACGGAGGAAAGACTTTGTGCGGCAGTGCCGCCGACATGAACTGCGGATTTTTCCACAATCGCTCCAGCATGGCCGCGCCAATCTCCTTGGCCAGCGGATGACCTTCGGGCAACTGCAGATTGTGCTTGGCCTTGGCCGACTGATAGCCGGCGGTGATCTTGCCGTCGGCCCAATCGGCCTGTTCCAGAGCCTCGCGAATGCGCCGCACTTCTTCTTTGTCGAACAAGCCGGGAATGTGCAGCAGCATGGGAAGGACGCCTGAAAGCCAAGGAGCGTCAATGGTATTGATTCTTATTGACTGTGTAAAACCCGCAAGACGAACGAAACAGTAAAAACCGTAAGGTTAAATTGTAAAGAATGTAAATTCATCGCGAATAGTAACGTTTCGCAATTGATACAAAGACGCGTCTACCCTATATTCCGCCGCCTCAAATCCTTGGGGAGGGGAATCAAAATGTCACGTCAGCACCCAACATTACCGGTCAGTTCACCACGTCTGCTCGCTTCTGCAATTGGCGTGGCAATCACGGCCGGCTCTGCGGGCCACATGGTTTTCGCGACTGAAAAAACCAACGAGAAAGCGCCGGGCAACACCCTTTCGCTAGGTGCTACGGCGATCACCGGCGAAGCCCGGGACGAGACCTCCTACAACGTCGAGAAAGCCTCCTCACCCAAGTACACTGCACCGCTGGTCGATACACCACGTTCGATCACGGTCATCCCGCAACAAGTCTTGAAGGACACTGGCGCCCTGAACATGCAGGACGCGCTGCGCACCGTTCCAGGCATCACCTTCGGCGCCGGTGAAGGCGGCAACCCACAGGGCGACCGTCCGTTCATCCGCGGCTTCGATGCCCAGGGTGACACCTACCTGGACGGCGTGCGCGATACCGGTTCGCAGAGCCGCGAAATCTTCGCCGTGGAATCGATCGAAGTCAGCAAAGGCCCGAACTCGGCCATCGGCGGTCGTGGCGCGGCGGGCGGCAGCATCAACCTGGTGAGCAAGAAAGCGCACCTGGGCAACTCGTTCGACGGCGGCTTTACCTGGGGTTCGGACCAGACCCAGCGTTACACCCTGGACGGCAACTACCAGTTCTCCGACACCGCTGCCGGCCGCCTGAACCTGATGAGCCACGAAAGCAATGTCGCCGGTCGCGACAGTGTCGACTACGATCGCTGGGGCGTCGCGCCATCGCTGGCCTTCGGCCTGGGCACCGACACCCGCGTCAACCTCGATTACTATCATCTGGAAAGCAACGACACGCCGGACTCGGGTATTCCGTACTCGATCCCGACCGCAGGTTCGGCTGCACGTACCAAGTCCAACCCGGACAAGCCTGAAGATGGCGGCGACAGCAGCAACTTCTACGGCTTGGACAACCGCGACTTCCGCAAAGGCCGCGTCGACACTGCGACCATCGCCATCGAGCACGACCTGAGCGACGCGCTGACCGTCAAGAACACCCTGCGCCACGGCAGCAGCATGCAGGATTACATCCTGACCCAGCCGGACGACAGCAAGGGCAACGTCAACAATGGCAGCGTCTGGCGTCGTGCGAACACTCGCGTAAGCAACACCGAGACCACCACCAACCAGACCGATCTGTTTGGTGATGTCTACATCGCCGGCTTCAAAAACAGCTTCGCCACCGGTATCGAGCTGAGCCGCGAGGAAAGCCAGAAATCCTCGTACAACGTCAACACCGACACGACCCCGGGCACAGCGGCCGTCACCACCAACTGCTCGCCGGCATTGATTGGCGCGCCAAGCGGTTACAACTGCACCTCACTGTCCAACCCGAACCCGAACGATCCGTGGAACGGTGCGATCTCGCGTAACTACGCCGGCACCGACACCAAGGCCAACACCTATGCGTTGTACGTGTTCGACACCCTGGAGTTGTCCGAGCAGTGGCTGGTGAACATGGGCCTGCGCTACGACCATTTCGATACCGATTACAAAACCTACAACGCCGCCGGCCTCACCACGTCCAAGGGCGATGACGTCAGCGAGTTCGTCACCGGTCAGTTCGGCGTGGTCTACAAGCCAGCGGAAAACGGCAGCATCTATGCCTCCTACGCCACGTCCGCCACTCCACCGGGCTCTACCCTCGGCGAAGGCCAGGACGGCAACCCGCTGGGCGGCACTCCGGATCGCAACGGCAACCTGCTGAGCAGCGACATGGAGCCGGAAACCACAAAGAACTACGAAATCGGTACCAAGTGGGACCTGTTGAACGATCGCCTGTCGCTGACTGCCGATATCTTCCGCACCGAGAAAGAAAACGCTCGCGTGCAGACCAACACCGCCTCGTACGAAAACGTCGGCAAGACCCGCGTTCAAGGTTTCGAGCTGTCGGCCACCGGTAAGCTGACCGACAAATGGCAAGTGTTCGCCGGCTACGCCTACATGGACAGCGAGCAGGTCGACGGTGGTCCACTGGCGGCGAGCAAGGCCAACGACGGCAACGAACTGCCGAATACGCCGAAAAACAGCGCCAGCCTCTGGACGACCTATCAAGTCACGCCGAAGCTGACCATCGGTGGCGGTGCGTTCTATGTCGACGACGTGTTCGGCAGCGTGGCCAACACCACCATGGTCGACTCCTACGTTCGTTACGATGCGATGGCCGCCTACAAGCTGACCAAAAACATCGACCTGCAACTGAACGTGCAGAACCTGACTGACGAAACCTACTACGACAAGGCCTTCTCGACGCACTTCGCCAACCAGGCGGCGGGCCGTACTGCCTTGCTGAGCACCAACTTCCACTTCTAATGGAAAGGTGATCACAACCTACTGTAGGAGCGAGCTCGCTCGCGATGGACTGAAGAACGACACGGGGTGTCAGGTTTTTCTCGTCATCGTTGAAGACCATCGCGAGCAAGCTCGCTCCTACAGGTAAGCGTGATCAGCGGCAGGCCCCGTTCATCCAGGTGAATGGGGCTTTTGTGTGTAAAAAAGAATGCTTCTCGAAAACCCACGGCATAATGCGCGCCGTGACGATTATTTTTAAACGAACAAGGCGAGCGACGTGTTGAAGAAAACCCTGTTCCAGTTGCACTGGTTTTTCGGCATCAGCGCCGGACTGGTCCTGGCCCTGATGGGCATCACCGGGGCGACGGTCTCGTTTGAGGATGAAATCCTCTACGCACTGAACCCTTCTGTGTTGCAGGTGCAGAAGCAGGTTGCAGGCGTATTGCCGCCTGCTGAACTGGTCGAAAAAATCGAAGCAACCACCGGCAAAAAAGTCGCGATGCTCTCGGTGGACATCGACAGCGACATCGCCGCACGCGTGTTCTTCACCCCGCCTCCCGGGGAGCGCCGGGGGCAAATGCGCTTCTTCGATCCGTACACCGCCGAACTGATGGGCGACGCTACCGGCCAGCAATTCTTCGGCCTGATGCTGCAACTGCACCGCTTCCTCGCCATGGGCGACACCGGCCGGCAGATCACCGGCGCCTGTACGCTGATCCTCGTGTTCTTCTGCCTCTCCGGCCTGTACCTGCGCTGGCCTCGCCAGTGGAAAAGCTGGCGCACCTGGCTGACCCTCGACTGGAAGAAAAAAGGTCGCAGCTTCAACTGGGACCTGCATTCGGTTGCCGGCACCTGGTGCCTGGTGTTTTACCTCTTTTCCGCGCTGACCGGGTTGTTCTGGTCCTACGAGTGGTACAGCAAGGGCCTGACCCAATTGCTCTCCGACTCGCCGCAGAGCGAGCGCGTCCGCGCGCGCGGTCCGGCGCCAAGCGGCCCGGCCCCGACAGCCGATTACTCGGCGATGTGGAGCAGCATCTACAGCGCTGCCGGTCCCGACCTGAGCTTCTACAACACCCGTATGCCACCGGTGGCCGGGCAACCGGCGACTGTTTACTACCTGTTGAAAGACTCGCCCCACGACCGCGCACTGAACCAGATCACCCTCGACCCGGTCACCGGCGTGATCAAACGGCATGACCGCTACAGCGACAAGAGCTTCAAGGCGCAACTGCTGGCCAGCATTTATGCACTGCACGTCGGCAGTTACTTCGGCCTTGGCGGGCGAATCATCCTGACGATCACCGCCCTGACCATGCCGCTATTCTTCATCACCGGCTGGCTGCTGTACCTCGATCGCCGCCGCAAAAAACGCCAGATCAAGGATGCCCGCAAAGGCCTCGCACAACCAGGCAACGACGCCCCGGCGTGGCTGATCGGCTTCGCCAGCCAAAGCGGGTTCGCCGAGCAACTGGCGTGGCAGACGGCCGGCCAGTTGCAAGCCGCCGGCCTGCCGGTGAAGGTGCAGCCGCTGGCGAGTGTCAGCGAGCAGGACCTGCGTGACTCGAACAACGCGCTGTTCGTGGTCAGCACCTTCGGCGACGGCGAAGCGCCGGACAGCGCCCGTGGCTTCGAGCGCAAGGTACTGGGCCGGGCGTTGAGCCTGGAGAGCCTGAACTACGCCGTGCTCGGCCTCGGTGACCGGCAGTATCAACACTTCTGCGGATTTGCCCGACGCCTGCACACCTGGCTGGGTGAACACGGCGGCAAGACCCTGTTTGCCCCGGTGGAAGTCGACAGCGGCGACCCTTACGCCTTGCGTCACTGGCAACAGCAACTGGGCCTGTTGACCGGCCAGGCGCCCGTGGAGACCTGGCAGGCGCCGAGCTACGACAACTGGACCCTGAGCCGCCGTGAATTGCTCAACCCTGACAGCAGTGGTTCGGCTGTCTATCTGCTGGGGCTCACCGCACCGACCACCAGCAGTTGGCTGGCCGGTGACCTGGTGGAAGTGCTGCCGCGCAATTGCCCTTGGGCGATCGAACATTTCCTCGATGGTTTAGGGGTCGACGGTCGGGCCGCCATTACACTCGATGGTTTGTCGCAACCACTGGAACAAGCCCTCGCCAGCCGTCAGCTGCCCGAGAACCGCAGCCATCTGGTCGGTCTGCACGCGCAAGCGCTGGTGGAGGCCCTTGTACCGCTGGCCATGCGCGAATACTCCATCGCCTCGATTGCCGCTGACGGCATCCTGGAACTGATCGTGCGCCAGGAGCTGCATCCGGATGGCCGCCTGGGTGTCGGCTCCGGCTGGCTCACCGAACACGCGCCGGTGGGCAGCAGCATCAGCCTGCGGGTTCGACGCAACAGCAGTTTCCATCTGCCCAACGAAGCGCTGCCGATGATCCTGATCGGCAATGGCACCGGCCTGGCCGGACTGCGCAGTCTGCTCAAGGCGCGGATTGCCGATGGCCAGCAACGTCAGTGGCTGGTGTTCGGCGAGCGCAATCGGGAACACGATTACCTGTGTCGCGACGAGCTGGAAGAGTGGTTGATTTCCGGCGATCTGCAGCGTCTGGACCTGGCGTTTTCCCGGGATCAAGCGCAGAAGATCTACGTGCAGGATCGCCTGCGTGAATCAGCGACTGAACTGAAGAAATGGCTGGCGGATGGCGCCGTGATCTACATTTGCGGCAGCTTGCAGGGGATGGCCGCCGGAGTCGATGAAGTGCTCAAGGACGTGCTCGGTGCCGCCGAAGTGGAACGCCTGATCGAACAGGGCCGCTACCGCCGCGACGTTTACTGATAAAGCTGAATATTGATGAAAGATCGTTCCCACGCGTGGGAACGATCGAACTTGCAATACGGCGAGACATTAATTTCAAGGCAACTTGTTTTAATCGTTGTCCGTCGCTCGACTTACTGCATTGAGCCGTGCACTTATATCTTCCAGTTGTTTGCCTACAGGGCATTGAACCCTAGAGCAATTGTTGTTCAGGCGGCACATCTCGTTGCAGTCCATTACCTTCTGACTCCCTGCCGTATCAACTATACATTGATCGCTGGTGCCACTTCTGTAGACCCCGTTCCGATCATTGTCTTTCCCAAAAAAAACACATAGCACCGTCCCCCCACCAATCGGATTTATATTGCAATAATAACCACCGACCAGCCCCCACCCACCGTTGCATAAGCCTGCATCCGTTTGGTTGGCATAGACGTTTTTACAGGTTGCAATAAAGAGCACAAAAAAGAGCAACGAGGCAATGAACTTCCATAGTTTTTTTTGTTGTTCCATTATCAATTTCATTATTAGCCACTCAGTTAGATTGAGAAATTAATCCTAAATAAAAACCACAAAAAAACACCTATCACAAACAACAAACACTTCACACCAATCAATTCAAAACTTTACTTACTTGTTCCGACGCCATGCCAACACATACGCAGAGATAGCTCTTTGATTTAACTGTTACTGAGAAAAAGTGCGCCCCCTTCCCGAAGGCCCAGATGCTGATCCATCAGACCGCGTCCAATGTCCGATCAAACACGCTGACCCCATCCAGATCCCGCAACACCACACTCAGCGCACCCGTCAGCCCATCGATATTCACCTCACCAAAGAACTGAAACCCGGCAAACGGCGAAGTGTTTTGCGCCGGCGGTGCTTTGTGGAACACCACGGCAGGGCCGAAGGTTTTATCCAGCTGGTCAGGTCCGAAGCTTCCGGCATTCAATGGACCGGCGACAAACTCCCAGAACGGTTCGAAGTCCTGAAACGCCGCACGGTCCGGGTGATAGTGGTGCGCCGCGCAATAGTGCACATCCGCCGTCAGGAACACGAAATTGCGCACCTGCTGTGCCCGCAGGAAACCCAGCAGCTCGGCGATTTCCAGCTCGCGTCCCTGGGCCGGTCCCGGATCGCCATTGGCTACCGCATCCCAACGCTCGATTCCGGGGCTGACTTCGCCATCCGGTACACCAAGGCCGATCGGCATGTCGGCGGCGATGACTTTCCATTGTGCAGTGGAGGCTTTCAGCGACGCCTTCAGCCAGTCCAGTTGTTCGCGCCCGAGGAAAGGTTTGGCGTCGCCCAGGTTATCGTCATTAGCGCCGCGATAACTGCGCATGTCGAGTACGAACACATCGAGCATCGGCCCATAACCGAACCGGCGATAAACCCGTCCGTGACCATCGCCCCCCTGTAATCGCATCGGTGCGTACTCGAGCCAGGCTTGACGCCCGCGGTCCACCAGGCTGTGGATATCTTTGCTGTTGTAGCGCTCATCCAATTGCTTGCCTGGCGACCAGTTGTTCACCACCTCGTGGTCGTCCCACTGCCAGATCTGCGGCACCTCGGCGTTGAAGCGGCGAATGTTTTCGTCCATCAGGTTGTAGCGGTAATTACCCCGGTAATCGTCGAGCGTCTCGGCAACTTTGCTCTTGGCCTCGCTGGTGAGGTTGCGCCACACCCGGCCGCTCTCGGTGGTGAGCTGCGCAGGTATGGGACCGTCAGCGTAGATGCTGTCGCCGCTGTGGATAAAGAAGTCCGGCAGACGCAAACGCATGGCTTCGTAGATGCGCATACCGCCGATGTCAGGGTTGATGCCGAAGCCCTGACCGGCCGTGTCACCGCTCCAGACGAAACGGATGTCGCGGCGGGTCTGGGGCACGCTACGCAAATGCCCGAACCAGGGCTCGCTGGCGACACCGCTTCGGGCATCCTCAAATTGCACACGATAGAAAATTGCCTGATCGGCGGGTAGTCCGGTGAGTTCGACTCGAGCGGTGAAGTCGGTGCGGGCATCGGCCAGGGGCGAAACGAATCGCCGTGGGTTGGAAAACAGGCTGCGGGTGTCCCATTCCACCATCATCCGCGCCGGACGATCACAGCGGCTCCAGATGATCGCGCGGTCACCGAGCACGTCGCCCGATTGCACACCGTCGGTGAGTTGCGGTCGATCCTTGAGCGAAGCGATCACCGCCGGCGCCAGCCCCGGCAACAACAGCCCGGCACCGACCGCTTGCATGACTCGACGGCGACCAAGGTCGAATTCGCTCATTGTTGTTCTCCCTGGAATAGGAAAACTGAAGTACGTCAAACGCGGTCCCTGTGGGAGCGAGCCTGCTCGCGAAGCGTCGTGTCAGTCTACTTCTACTTTACAGGCAGACCGCTTTCGCGAGCAGGCTCGCTCCCACAAGGGGGCTGTATCAGGCGCTGACGGGTTCTACCGCCAACTCCACCACTTCAGGCCGTTTGACCAGCGCATACACCACCGCCGTCAACAAGCTCCCTGCCACAATCGCCAGCAAATACAGCAGTGCATGATTGATCGCATTCGGGATCAGCATCACGAACAAACCGCCATGGGGTGCCATCAGCTTGCAGCCGAAATACATCGACAACGCGCCGGTCAACGCACCGCCGGCGATGCTCGCCGGGATCACTCGCAACGGGTCCTTGGCGGCAAACGGAATCGCGCCTTCTGAGATGAAACACAAACCCAGCACCAACGCTGCCTTACCGGCCTCGCGTTCAGTTTGCGCAAACTTGCGCCGGGCGATGAACGTGGCGATCCCGAGGCCAATCGGCGGCACCATGCCCGCCGCCATGGTCGCGGCCATCGGTGCATAACTCTGCGACGCCAGCAGCCCGACCGAAAAGGCATACGCTGCCTTGTTGATCGGCCCGCCAAGGTCCACGCACATCATCCCGCCCAGCAGCACGCCAAGCAGAATCGCGTTGGTGGTGCCCATGCTGTCGAGGAAGTGCGTGAGCCCTGCGAGCATCCCGGCCACCGGCTTGCCGACCACGTAGATCATCACCAGACCGGTGAACAAACTGGCCAGCAGCGGGATGATCAGGATCGGTTTCAGCGCTTCGAGGCTTTGCGGCAACCGCGCATAACGATTGATCGCCTGGGCCGCGTAACCGGCAATGAAACCGGCAATGATCCCGCCGATAAAACCGGCGCCCAGGGTGCTCGCCAGCAGGCCACCGATCATCCCCGGCGCGAGACCCGGACGGTCGGCAATCGAATAGGCGATGTAGCCCGCCAGCAGCGGCACCATCAACTTGAACGCCGTGTCGCCACCGATTTGCATCAACGCCGCCGCCAGCGTCCCTTCTTCCTTGAACGCGGTGATGCCGAACACGAACGACAAGGCGATCATCAGGCCGCCCGCCACCACCATCGGCAACATGAACGACACACCGGTCAGCAGGTGTTTGTAGACCCCGGTCTTTTCTTGCTTCGCCGGGCCTTTGGCACCGTCCGCTGCACTTTCCTGCGTGCCTTCGGCCAATGCTTTGTTCAGCGTCGCTTCGGCCTGCTTGAGAGCAATGCCAGTGCCGCAGCGATAGATTTTCTTGCCGGCAAAACGCTCGGTGGCGACTTCGATATCCGCCGCCAGCAGCACCACGTCGGCATCGGCAATCGCTTGTGCACTCAGGGGATTGCGCGCACCAACGGAGCCCTGGGTTTCCACCTGCAGGTCATAGCCCAGGCGCTTGGCCGCTTGTTGCAAGGCTTCGGCGGCCATGAAGGTGTGGGCGACCCCGGTCGGGCACGCGGTGATCGCCACCAGGCGCGGTGCATTTTGTGGGGCGCTTACAGGCTCGGCGGGGGCTTCAGGCGCGATATAAATCTGCGCCTCGTCGGCGCCACGTCGCAGCACCGCCTCCACATCCTGCAGGGCTTGCGCCGGTGTGCTTTGAAAAACGCGTTTGCCGATAAATCGCGACATCTCCACCGGCGCGCTGGTGACCAGCAACACCCACTCGGCGGCTTCAATCGTGGCCGCCGACATTTGCCGCTCCGGATGCGCCGCATCGCTGACTTCGACACTGGTGCTCCAACCCTGACGCTGGGCCGCCGCATCAAGCAAACGGGCGCACAGCACACTGGTGACCATGCCGTTGGGGCAGGCAGTAACAATGGCTAACTTCATGACCAACCCTCTTATTGTTCTGTCAGGGGACGCACGCGTACACCCTGTTCGAGCTGCGCCAGGTGCGCCGCATCGCCAATGCCGAAACCGATCTGGGTGACCGCCATCGCGGCAATCGCCGTGGCGGTGCGCAAGGTCTGCTCGGGTGTGTCGGCACTGAGCAAACCGTGAAGCATGCCCGCCAGCAACGAGTCACCCGCGCCCACCGTACTGGCGACGCTGACCCTGGGCGGCGTGGCATGCAGCGCCGAGCCGACACTGAACCAATTCACGCCCTCGGCGCCGTGGGAAATCACCACATGTTCGATACCTTGAGCGTGCAAGCGGTTCGCCACTTCGGCCTGGGCCAGGACCGAAACCACCTCGCCACCCAACACTTCGGCCAGCTCTTCGGTGTTGGGTTTGATCAGCCATGGACCGGCCTTGAGCGCCGCGGCCAAGGCCTCGCCACTGGTATCGAGGGCAACGTTCAAACCGAGGTTTTTCAAGCGCAGGATCAAGGCCTGCAACCACTGCGGGCTGACGCCTTGCGGCAAGCTTCCCGCGACAACGACGGCGTCATGCAACGGTGCAATCTGATCAAGCCGATCGAGCAACGCTTGCTGCGCCGCGGCACTGACCAGTGGCCCCGGACCGTTGAGGTCGGTGATGCGGCCGTCGCTTTCCGCCAGCTTTATATTGCTGCGGGTCTCACCGGGCACACGAATGAACGCGTCGACAAAACCGCGCTTGGCGAACAGGGTTTCGAACGCCTGCAGGTTGTCCTCGCCGAGGAAACCGCTGACTGTCAGCTGATGCCCGAGGTCGGCCAGCACCTGCGCCACGTTCACGCCTTTGCCGGCGGCGTGTGTGTGCATGGCGTCGCTGCGGTTGACCTGACCGGGTTCCAAGCGCGGTAACTGCACGGTGAGGTCCAGCGCCGGATTGAGGGTCAGGGTCAGAATCTTGGCCATTACAGGGCCTCCACTAATGCGCGCACTTCATTGGCGCTGCCTACGGCGAGTGCCGCTTGGGCGAGGGTTTGGGTTTGGCTGAGGCTCAGTTCGCGAATCCGCGCCTTGACCTCGGCGATGCTGCGCCCGCCCACGCTCAGCTCATCCACGCCCAGCCCGACCAGCACCGGCACCGCCAGCGGATCGGCCGCCAGCTCACCGCACACGCCAACCCATTTGCCATGGGCATGGGCCGCGCGCACGGTGATGTCGATCAGTTGCAGCACTGCCGGGTGCAAGCCATCGGCCTGGGCCGACAAGGTCGGATGACCACGGTCGATAGCCAGGGTGTATTGGGTCAGGTCGTTGGTGCCGACGCTGAAGAAGTCGACCTCTTTGGCCAACACCGGCGCCAGCAATGCCGCCGACGGCACTTCGATCATGATGCCCAGTTGCAGGTCCGCGACCGGGATTTCCAGGCGCAGGCGTTCGGTCATGTCCCGCGCCTGGCGCCACTCGTCAACGCTGCCGACCATGGGGAACATGATGCGCAGCGGACGGTTGTCGGCGGCCCGCAGCAGGGCGCGCAACTGCGCTTCCATGATCTGCGGCCGTTGCAGGGTCAAGCGAATGCCACGCACGCCAAGGAACGGGTTTTCTTCCTTGGCGATCGGCCAATAGGGCAGCGGTTTGTCACCGCCAACATCGAGGGTACGCACCACCAGCGGCCGCCCGGCGAGGCCATCGAGTACGCGGCGGTATTCAGCTTCCTGGGTGGCTTCGTCCGGCGCTTGCGGGTGGGCCATGAAAATCAGTTCGGTGCGCAGCAGGCCGATGCCTTCGGCGCCCTGCTCCACCGCGCCGGTCACACCGGCGCTTTCACCAATGTTGGCGAACACTTCGACGGCATGTCCGTCGGTGGTCAATGCCGGTAGATGACGTTGTTCGGCGGCAGCTTTCAGGCGTTGTTCGCGGGTGTCGCGTTCTTCGGTGGCGCGCTGCAAGGTTGTCGCATCAGCATCCACATGCAAACGACCGCGTTGGCCATCGAGCAGCAATGGAGTGCCTGGCGCCAGCAGCAATACCGCCGCACCGGCGCCGACCAGTGCCGGAATACCCAAGGCCCGGGCGACGATGGCGCTGTGGGCAGTGGCGCCACCACGGGCGGTAAGGATGCCGGCAACTCGGGTCGGATCAAGACGCGCCACGTCGGACGGACCGACTTCGTCCATCACCAGAATGTACGGCTGTTCGGGTTCGCTCGGCGTTTCGACACCACACAACTGTGCCAGCACGCGGCGACCGATATCACGCAAATCGGCGGCGCGCTCGGCGAGCAAGGCATCCTGCAACGATTCCTGTTGTCGAGCGGCGGCTTCGATCACCGACATCCACGCTGCCTCGGCGCTTTCGCCCTGCTTGAGGCGGGTGTCGACTTCATCGGTCAGTTCCGGGTCGTCGAGCATTTCCTGATGGGTGACGAAAATCTCGCGAATCGCCTTGGCCTTGCTGCGTTCGATCAAGCCGCCAATGTCGCTTCGCACATCCGCAAGCGCCTGCTTGAGGCGGTCGCGCTCGATGGCCGCGGACTGACCGCGCAGCGGATAATCAATGTTTTGCAGCACTTGAATGTGTGCCGGGCCGATCGCAATGCCCGGTGCCGCAGCAATGGCCTGCACCAGCGTGCCGGACGCCGGTGCCAGCAACACCTCGGCGACTTCGACGACTTCTTCCCGTGGCTGGCTCACCGCTGGCAATGGCTCGACTTCTTCACCCAGACCTTCTTCGATGGCGGCCAACAACGCAGGCAATGCATCGGCGGCGATGCTCGGCTCGGCGATGATTTCCAGCACCTGACCACGTCGGGCACCCAGGCTGAGCAGCTTGCTCAAGCTCTTCACCGACACCGCGCTGTCCTGGCTCTCGACGATGCGGATGCGAATCTCACCCTCAAAGCTTTTCGCCAGTTGCGCGAGGATTTTCGCCGGCCGCGCATGCAAACCGTGGGCGTTGGCCAGCGCAATGCGTGCACTCGGCCAATCAGCCGGCAATTCACCGCCGAGCACCTCCAGCACTGCGCGGCAGCTGGTGGCGCGGCCCAATTCATGGCCGCGACCTTCAATCAGCAATGCACAAAGGCGTTCGAGCAGGGCTTGATGGGCTTCACCCAGGCTGGCCAGACAGAACAAACCGCTCAGCGGCTGACCGAGGTAGCGCAATGGTTTATCCGGAGTGACGAAGGCCAATCCCGGGCGTTTCACAGTTTGCTCGCTGTGCAACCACCACAGGCCGTCACCCAGTGGCAACGCTTCGACCTGCTGCAGCACGGCGGAAAAACCATTGCTGACGCAGTCGGCCTGGCGCAGCAGGCGTGCGCCGCGCCAAACCAGCTCTTCAAAGTCTTCGGCGGCAACGCCCAGGCCGATCATTTGCGCATCCAGCGCCAGTTCTTGCGGCGCACCTTGCAGCAGTTTCAGCAAGGCTTCGGCAGAACTGGCGCGACGCAAGGCCTGGCCCAGATCGGTTTCGCCAAGGGCGCGGGTCAGCAATTGCAACAGGCGCAGGTGTTCATCGGATTTGGCGGCGATCCCGATCGCCAGGTACACGATCTGCCCATCGCCCCAGTCCACGCCATCGGGGAACTGCATCAAGCGCACCCCCGTGGTGAACACCTGATCGCGGGTTTGCGGCGTACCGTGGGGAATGGCAATACCTTGACCGAGAAAGGTCGAGCCCTGGGCTTCGCGTGCCTGCAAACCGGCGAGGTAACCGTCGGCGACCAGGCCATCGGCAACCAGATGACGGGCCAGCAACTGCAAGGCTTCGGACTTATCCACAGCCGACTGGCCCATGGATATCTGCTCTACAGTGAGTTCGAGCATGCTTTCTCCTTTTTGGCGCTTGTCGGCACCAGGTATTGTTTTGAGTGATTCAGCTTACGCGCTTGTCCGAAGACAGCATTTGGCGGTTTTGCGGCAGAACCGACCAAAGGCATCAATATGGTAGCAAATACGCTTGCTGAAACGTTTAATCTAGAATGATTGGCACGTTACTCCATAATTTCTTTCTCTTGAAGTCCAATTGTCGGATGCGCCACGACAATGGTCGACTGCCTGAATCGGGTAGGATTGACGAAAATGTCGGGCATGCTCGAAAAAACAAGGAATCAGCGGGTTGAAACTCAGTGATATCGCCCAGTTGGCCGGTGTGTCCGTTACCACCGCCAGCTATGTCATCAATGGCAAGGCCGAACAGCAACGCATCAGCAGTGCCACCGTCGAGCGCGTGCGCGCGGTGGTCGACCAGCACGGCTTCACGCCCAACCCCCAGGCCGCCGGGCTGCGCAGTCGCCACACCCGCACCCTGGGTTTCATACTGCCGGACCTGGAAAACCCCAGCTACGCGCGAATTGCCAAGTTGCTGGAGCAAGGGGCACGGGCTCGCGGCTATCAGTTGCTGATCGCCAGCTCCGACGATGCGCCGGACAGCGAACGGCAATTGCTGAAGCTGTTCCGCGCCCGGCGCTGCGATGCGCTGATCGTCGCCAGTTGCCTGCCGCCCGGCGATGACAGCTATCGCCAATTGCAGGCCAAAGGCATCCCTATCATTGCGATCGACCGGGTCATGGAGCCGGAACATTTCTGCTCGGTGATCAGCGACGACCGCGAAGCCAGTCTGCAATTGACCCGCAGCCTGCTCGACCCGCTGCCCAAGCAGATCGCCTTGATCGGCGCCCGCCCGGAACTGAGCATCAGCCAGGAACGGGCCGCAGGTTTCAGGGAAGCGCTGGTCGGGTACGACGGTGAAATATTGATCGAACAGGGCGAATCGTTCAGCCGTGAATGCGGCAGACAGTTGATGGAAGAACTGCTCCAGCGTGTCGGGCATTTGCCCGAGGCGTTGGTGACCACTTCTTACGTACTACTCCAGGGCGTGTTCGATGCCTTGCATGACTTCCCGCTGAAATCCCGTCCATTGCGCCTCGGCACGTTTGGCGACACCCAGTTGCTGGACTTCCTGCCGTTGCCGGTCAATGCCATGGCCCAGCAGCATCAGTTGATTGCCGACAAAGCCCTGGCGCTGGCCCTGGCCGCCATCGAGCAGTCCGATTACCAACCCGGCGTGCAAGCCATTGCGCGCACCTTCAAGCAACGCATTCGCCAGGACTGAACCGTGGAGTTGATCGACACCCACACCCACCTGGATTTTCCGGACTTCGACGCCGATCGACAGGTGTTGATGACCGAAAGCCGCACCCTCGGGGTGCGGCGGATGGTGGTATTGGGGGTTTATCAGGGCAATTGGCAGCGGGTCTGGGACCTGGTGCAAAGTGATCCCGACCTGCATGCCGCGTTCGGTTTGCACCCTGTCTATCTGGACGATCATCGCCCTGAACATCTGACGGAACTCGGGGATTGGTTGACCCGGCTGTACGGTCATCGACAACTGTGCGCGGTGGGTGAAATCGGCCTGGACTACTTCATCGAAACCCTCGACCGTGAACGCCAGCAAGCGCTGTTCGACGCACAACTGCAACTGGCGGCAGACTTCAATCTGCCGGCACTGATTCACGTACGGCGCAGCCACGCGGCAGTGATTGCCACGCTCAAACGGTTTCGCCTGAAACGTGCCGGCATCATCCACGCCTTTGCCGGCAGTCGCGAAGAAGCCCGGGAATACATCAAGCTTGGTTTCAAACTTGGCCTGGGCGGCGCCGCCACCTGGCCGCAGGCACTGCGCATGCACCGCGTTCTGGCCGAGTTGCCGCTGGACTCGGTGGTACTGGAAACCGACTCGCCGGACATGGCGCCCGCCATGTTTCCCGGCCAGCGCAACAGCCCGGCGCACTTGCCGGCGATCTGCGCGGCGCTGGCCGACATCATGGCGGTCAGCCCCGAACGGCTGGCCGCCGTCAGCACCGCCAATGCCTGCGAAGTGTTCAACTGGCAGTAACCGATAACCCAAAACACTGGTGGGAGCGAGCCTGCTCGCGAAGGCGGCGAGTCAGTCAACGATCAAGTCGACTGAAATACCGCTTTCGCGAGCAGGCTCGCTCCCACATTTTTATCGCGGTGCCTGTTAAACCCGAAACGCGCTGATCAGTTGTTTGAGCTCCACCACCTGCGCCGACAACGCGCGGCTGGCATCTTCGGTCTGGTGCGCACCTTCGGCGGTGCGCTCACCGGCGCGGTTGATCTCGACGATGTTTTGGTCGATGTCGTGGGCCACGGCGGTTTGCTGTTCCACGGCGGCAGCGATCTGCTGGTTCTGGTCGACGATCATGCCCACCGCGCCAAGAATATTTTCCAGCGCCTGCTGGACCTTTTCCGACTGGCCGACGGTGCCGTTCGCCATCTCATGGCTCACACCCATCGCCTTCACGGCAGCGCCGACTCCGCCGTGGAGTTTGGCGATCATCTGCTCGATTTCTTCGGTCGATTGCTGGGTACGCTTGGCCAGTGTCCGGACCTCGTCCGCCACCACCGCGAATCCACGCCCCTGCTCTCCCGCCCGGGCCGCTTCGATTGCGGCATTGAGCGCCAACAGGTTGGTCTGTTCGGCAATACTCTTGATCACTTCCAGCACACGACTGATGGACTGGCTGTCACTGGCCAGTTGATTGATCACCAGCACCGATTGATCGATCTCGCTGGCCAGCGCGGCGATGCTGCCCTGCTGGGATTGCACCAGCCCGCGACCGCTGATGGTTTCGTCGTTGACGCTGTGGGCACTGTTGACCGCGGCGGCGGCACTGCGCGCGACCTCCAGGGATGTGGCGGACATCTGGTTCATCGCCGTGGCAACCTGCTCGATCTGCGTACGCTGCCCGGCCACGGCCTGGTTGCTTTGCGCGGAGACGTTCTCCACCTGACCGGCCTGGCGCTCGACCTCGCTCACGGTCTGCCCCACACGCTCGATCAGGTCATGGATTTTCTTCACGGTGCCGTTGAACACCTCACCCAACTCGCCCAGTTCATCACGGCTGTTGGCGCTGAAAGTGACGGTCATGTCGCCAGCCGCCACCTTGTCCATCACCCCGCCAAGGCGCTTGAGCGTGGTGCGGGTCGAAGCGTAGAAGCCGCCATACAAGTAAAAAATCAATACAAATACCACCGACAGCGCGACGGCCTGCAAGATCATGTGGGTTTGGTTCTGCTCCAGACGGTGCTGTAACTGAGTGCCGAGAAATTTAAGAGTGGCTTCGTTGAGCTGGTAGGTCTGGTCCATCAGGACCGTGACCTGATCGTAAAAGGCCTGCCACGGCGCATCCAGCGTATCGGCCATCACCACTTGCTCTTCGAACAGCTCACTGGCCTTTTTCAGTGACAGCTTGCTGCTATCGGCCTGAGCCGCCAGGGTTTCACCCGCGGCTTTGCTGGAGGCCAGTACGTCCTGCAATTTCAACCCATATTCGGCCTGGAGTTTTTCGATCTGCGCCAACAGCTCATCGAAACGGGTGCTCGACGATGAATTGAGAAAGCCCTGCCCCAACGAATATGAACCCATCGCCCGACCGTCCCCCACAAGTTGGGTGACGGCCGGGGTGATATTGGTGATGAGTTCAGTCAACTGGCGCATGTCGCTCTGCGTATCGCGACTCAAACCTGCCTGACTGGCGATGATCTGGCTGAAAATCTGTGCGCTGCCCAGCAGTTTTCCGATCAAGGCACTTTTGCTTTGCAGCGAGCTTTCCGTTTGCTGTGCCTTGAAAGCGGCGATCATTTCATCGCGTTTACCATCAAAAACGGCGATTTGCTCCGGGTCGGTGGTCATCGCCGACAGGCCCTGCAAACGGCTTAAGACGCTTTGCCCCAGCGTACCGATCTGCGCCTCGACATTGCCGGCCTTACCGGACTGACCGAGGGCGACATTGATCTGCACCAGGTTGTTCAGGGTTTCCAGATCGCGCCGTAGTGTCAGGCTGCTGCCCAACAGGTCCAGGCTCTGCAGTTCGACCCGGGTGCCCTGGAATTCGCGATAGGAATCACGCACCAGATAGAAGTTGGTCACCAGCATCGGCACCAGGAACAGAACACTGATCAGGCTGAACTTCATGCCGAAGCTCAGGCGATTCATCAGCGCGACGGCGGGATAGAGCAAGCTCTTCACTGGAAGTCTCCCTTGATTTCTTATTTTTATTGGCAGGCGCAGCTCGACAGCAGATAGCCACTATTGGGCGCTATCTCTATATAGCTCAAATCAGGGGAGTGTTTTGTAACTTAAGGTTAACGGCAAAAGATCGCAGCCAGTAGGAGCTGTCGCAGGCTGCGATCTTTTGATCTTGATCTATTCCATCAGGGCAACACAGTCCATAACGCAAACCCTGCATACCAGAGCACCGCCGCCCGCAACAGCAACTCCCAGATCCGGTCGAGGTTGATGATGCCTTCAGGCCCGACCACCGGGGCCGGGATTTCGGCGGCCACCAGCCCGGCCTTCTCGATCAGTTGGGCCGCACTGATGTTCCAGTTCAGCAGCTCGTGCAACATTACCCGGCTGACCGAGACAAAGTTGCCGACCAAGGCAAAACTCGCCGCCAGCAAACGTACCGGCACCCAATCGAAGGCGTGGCGCAGTTGCGCAGCGCGTTCGACCACAGCAGGGTTTTGCCCGTGCTCTTCAGCCAGTGCCAGCAGCCGGTAGCTCAGGGCGGCGACCGGCCCCAACAGGAAGTACCAGAAAATCACCGCGAAGAAGCTCTGGTAAGCCTCCCACAACAAATGCCCTTCGACTCTCTCCAGCAGTTGCTCGCCGCTGTCGGCGCAGATATCGAGGTCGCGTTTGGCGACGTGGGCCGCGGCTTGCAGGTCTTCCCGACGCCAGGCATCGCGAAATGGCCCCAGACCGCCCAGCAGATCACCACGCCCCAGGCTGTAAATCACCACCAGCAGGTGCACCGGCAATGCCAACAGACCGTAGGCCACCGGGTCCAGCACCAGCAACAGCAAACCCAACAACGCGACCGGTAACAGCACCAGCACGACCAGAACCAGCCATGGACTTTTTGCCAGACGCGGGCTGGATTCAAGCTTGTGCAACTCGCGCACCCAACCGCCATCTCGCTGAATCTGATGGCGCAACGCCGAGAACTTCTCGATCCATACCGCCAGCAGCAACACCAGAAAACTCATTGTTTCTCCTCTTTTTCCAGCACGCCTTTCGCCAGGGCCGCACGATAGCGTGCCCAGTCGAACGCCGGTCCCGGATCGGTCTTGCGCCCGGGCGCGATGTCGCTGTGCCCGCAGATACGTTGTGGCGTGATGGCGGTGAAGGCGCTTTGCAGCTGCCGGGTCAGGGCAATCAACGCATCGTACTGAGCATCGGTGAATGGCAGATCATCCGTGCCTTCAAGCTCGATGCCCACGGAAAAATCGTTACAGGTTTCCCGCCCCTCGAAACTCGAAACCCCTGCGTGCCAGGCACGCTCAAGGCAAGAGACAAACTGGGTGACGGTGCCGTCTCGCTCGATCAAAAAGTGCGCAGATACCCGCAGGTCGGCAATCCCCTCAAAGTAAGGGTGCTCCGTGACATCCAGACGATTCTGGAAAAACGCCTGCACCTTGCCGGTGGCGAATTGCGCCGGCGGCAAGCTGATGTTGTGGATCACCAGCAGGGAAACTTCGCCCGTGGGGCGCGCATTGAAGTTGGGCGAAGGACACAAATGTACGTCCTGACACCAACCGCTCGCGGGGTCCAACTGCATACCGATTCCTTCAACGACGATTGTGTTGGTGCCCAGTATGCCGTGATAGCCCCTCTGGAGGCGATCACTTGCCGCGATTGAGACGCAACGGACCGTCGTCGGTTCGCGGGAATCGACCAAATACAGGCTCCGCAGCGCGCGGAACGTCGCGGATGCCTTGGGTTGCCTGGCACCATGGCCCTATAATCGGGCCACTTTGTTTGTGGAGCCCGTTATGCCGAATCTACGTCTCGCCGATTTGACCGCCGAAATCGAAGCCAACGTGCGCCGTGCGTTGCTCGAAGACGTCGGCAGCGGCGACATCACCGCGCAATTGATCCCGACCGAACGCCTGGCCAAAGCCACCATCATTACCCGCGACGCCGCTGTCATCTGTGGTACCGCCTGGGTGGATACCGTGTTTCGGCAACTGGACCCGCGAGTGGCGGTGCACTGGCAAGTCGCCGATGGTGAACGGGTCAAACCCAACCAAGTGCTGTTCCACCTCGAAGGGCCGGCCCGCTCGCTGCTGACCGGTGAACGTAGCGCGCTGAACTTCCTGCAACTATTGTCCGGCGTGGCCACTCGCGCCCAATACCTGGCGGACTTCGTGGCCCAGACTCAGGTGAAGTTGCTCGACACCCGTAAAACCTTGCCGGGGCTGCGTCTGGCGCAAAAGTACGCAGTGACCTGTGGCGGTTGCCACAACCACCGCATTGGCCTTTATGACGCCTTCCTGATCAAGGAAAACCATATCGCCGCTTGCGGCGGCATCTCGCAGGCCATCGCCGCGGCACACAAAATCGCACCGGGCAAACCGGTGGAGATCGAAGTGGAAAGCCTGGTTGAGCTCAAAGAGGCGCTGGCGGCCGGTGCCGATATCATCATGCTTGACGAATTGAGCCTGGATGACATGCGCGAAGCCGTACGCCTGAACGACGGCAAGGCAAAGCTGGAGGCCAGTGGCGGAATCAACGAAAGCACCTTGCTGCCCATCGCCGAAACCGGTGTTGATTACATTTCCATTGGTGCGATGACCAAGGATGTGAAGGCTGTGGATCTGTCGATGCGTTTGAGTCTATGAGAGAAGCAGCTACAAGCCTCAAGCGGCAAGCTGACTTGCTTTGACTTGTAGCTTGCCGCTTGAAGCTTGAAGCTGCTCTCAAACCACCAGATTGTTCATCTCGCAGTACTCTTCCCACTCGACGCCCAATATCTCTGCCGCTTCCTTGTGCAGCTTCAGGCGCTCGGCCTCGTATTCTTCCGGGGTGGTGGTGTACTTGAGGGTCAGCTCCCACGGCTGTAACCCCTGGGCTTCTGCTTCATCCTCGAACGCCCACTGGATCTGGTCTTTCTGATCATCGGCTGGCAAGTCCTTGATCTCGTCCATCAATTCGGGTGCGTCCAGCACATACTTCTTCAGGGCTTCTTCGTGTCTGGCTTCTTGAGTCAATTCTTTAACGGTCATGGCGTTCTCGTTGATCTGGGGAATGGAAGATGGATCTGGATCATCAAGGATCTCTCTGACGCAAAAAACCGTTAGAAGCCCGGTTTATCTGGCCTTCAGGACCATTCTGGATCATCTGAAAACTGCTGGGCGAAGCTCATGCAGGCTCCGAATATAGGATGTTTGTCGGACGATTTACACGACTCTTTACATCAACCCCACAAAAAACTCACTTTCCGTCAGAGGTGCCTGGGAACATAAGTCAAAACGCCAAGTCATAGCGATGTGCCATATGGCACTTCACAAGGAACCTCAGTGATGCGCCGTTTTTCGAAGCTTTCGTCTGCTTTGTCCGCAACCACAATGACTGCCCTCTTGGGTGCCATGGCCCTTTCAGGAACCGCTCTGGCGGGAATTGAACTGAGTAATAGCAGCACGTATCCCAGCGATAAAATTACCGCCATTCACAGCGAGTTCGGCAAAGACGTGCTGATCAAATCAGATGTCGACGTTGGCGATCTGAAAAAAATGCAAGACACCCTCAGCGATCAGGCGCGCCAGATCGAAGAACTCAAGCGCAGCAGCGGATCCAGTTCCAGCTCCAGCAGCAAGGAGATCGAGGAACTCAAGCGCACGATCAACGAGCAGGAACGCGATCTGGATAATCTCGGCAAACAAGTGGAAGAGCTCAAGCGCAACAACGGCTCCAGCTCAAGCTCGAACACCAGCGAGATCTCGAACCTCAAGCGGGAAGTCAGCGATCAGGATCGCGAAATGGATCAGCTCAAACGCACTGTCGAGGAGTTGAGCAGAAAAGTGAAATGAGGTGCAGCGTGGTGCCCGAGACAGGAATCGAACCTGCGACCTTCGCGTTACGAGTGCGCTGCTCTACCGACTGAGCTACACGGGCTGTGGGCTAAACCTAGCATCACGTAGCGATACCGGCAACTTCAGCCAGCACCTCAGTTCTTCCCGTATAAAAAAGGCCCCGCAGTTTTCACTGCGGGGCCTTTTTGCAACGTTGTAGCAGACAGGCTGGAGGCGTGATTAAACGCCCGAAGCCTTGGCTGCTGCCACGTCCTTGATGGACAGCTTGATACGGCCGCGGTTGTCCACGTCCAGTACCAGCACTTCCACTTCCTGGCCTTCCTTCAGGATGTCGGTCACTTTCTCAACGCGAGCGTCGCTCAGCATCGAGATGTGAACCAGACCGTCCTTGCCAGGCAGGATGTTGACGAATGCGCCGAAGTCGACGATACGCTCAACCTTACCGACGTAGATCTTGCCGATCTCGGCCTCGGCGGTGATGCCCAGAACGCGCTGACGTGCAGCTTCAGCCGCTTCCTTGGTTTCGCCGAAGATCTTGATCGAACCGTCGTCTTCGATGTCGATCGAAGCCTTGGTCTCTTCACAGATCGCACGAATGGTCGCGCCGCCTTTACCGATGACATCACGGATTTTGTCGGTGTCGATTTTCATCGCGATCATGGTCGGTGCGTTGGCCGACAGCTCGGTACGCGACTGACCAATAATCTGGTTCATCTGACCGAGGATGTTCAGGCGCGCTTCCAGGGCTTGGCCCAGGGCGATTTCCATGATCTCTTCGGTGATGCCCTTGATCTTGATGTCCATCTGCAGCGCGGTAACACCTTTGGCGGTACCGGCTACCTTGAAGTCCATGTCGCCCAGGTGGTCTTCGTCACCCAGGATGTCGGTCAGGACGGCGAACTTCTCGCCTTCTTTAACCAGGCCCATGGCGATACCGGCAACCGGTGCCTTCATCGGTACACCGGCGTCCATCAGCGCCAGGGAAGCACCGCAAACCGAAGCCATGGAGCTGGAACCGTTGGATTCGGTGATTTCCGATACAACACGGATGGTGTACGGGAACACGTCAGCGGCTGGCAGCATGGCCTGAACCGAACGACGGGCCAGACGACCGTGACCGATTTCGCGACGACCGGCGCCACCCATGCGACCACACTCGCCCACCGAGAACGGAGGGAAGTTGTAGTGCAGCATGAACGGGTCTTTTTTCTCGCCTTCCAGAGTGTCCAGCAGTTGTGCGTCACGGGCGGTGCCCAGCGTCGCGACTACCAGAGCCTGGGTTTCGCCACGGGTGAACAGCGCCGAACCGTGGGTCTTCGGCAGAACGCCGACTTCGATGTTCAGCGGACGAACGGTGCGAGTGTCGCGACCGTCAATACGTGGCTTGCCGTTTACGATGTTTTCGCGAACGGTACGGTATTCGATTTCACCGAATGCCGCTTTGACGTCAGCAGCGGAAGGCTGGCCTTCTTCGCCGGACAGCTTGGCAACCACTTGATCCTTCAGCTCGCCCAGGCGAGCGTAACGGTCGGCCTTGACGGTGATGGTGTAAGCCTGGGAGATCGCTTCGCCGAACTCGGCACGGATGGCGCCCAGCAGTTCGGTGGCTTCGGCTTGCGGTGCCCAGGTCCAGGTTGGCTTGGCAGCTTCGGCAGCCAGCTCTTTGACGGCCTGGATCACGGCCTGGAACTCATCGTGTGCAAACAGTACGGCGCCCAGCATCTGGTCTTCGGTCAGCACTTTGGCTTCCGATTCAACCATCAGAACAGCTTCGGAAGTACCGGCAACGACCATGTCCAGGCTCGAAGCAGCCAGTTGCTCGTAAGTCGGGTTCAGCAGGTAGCCGGTGCTTTCGTGGAAGGCAACGCGGGCAGCGCCGATCGGACCATCGAAAGGAATGCCGGAGATGGCCAGGGCAGCCGAAGTACCGATCATCGCAGCGATGTCCGGATCGGTCTTCTTGCTGGTGGAAACGACGGTGCAGACAACCTGCACTTCGTTCATGAAGCCTTCAGGGAACAGCGGACGGATCGGACGGTCGATCAGTCGGGAAGTCAGGGTTTCTTTCTCGGAAGGACGGCCTTCACGCTTGAAGAAACCGCCAGGGATCTTACCGGCAGCGTAAGTCTTTTCCTGGTAGTGAACAGACAAAGGGAAGAAACCCTTGCCTGGATCGGCTTGTTTGGCACCGACTACGGTCACCAATACGCTGACGTCGTCGTCAACGGTGACCAATACTGCGCCGGAGGCCTGACGGGCGATACGGCCAGTCTCGAGGGTAACGGTCGACTGACCGAACTGGAATTTTTTGATTACCGGGTTCACGGTGTCCTACCTTCTTTTGTGGCTCTTGGGGAAACTGGTTTCTTGCGAAATTCTTGGGCAATGTCGGGAATCGGCCCAACGCCTGTCCAGGGGTAAAGCGTGTGTCCAGATAAAACTTGAGGCTGGGAGCCTGCCATGCGCCCGCGGGAAACCCGCTGATGCATGACAGACAACCAACCTCTAGCGCAATCGCTGATTAGCGACGCAGACCCAGGCGACCGATCAGAGCGCTGTAACGGCTCACGTCTTTGCCTTTCAGGTAGTCCAGCAGCTTGCGACGCTGGTTAACCATGCGGATCAGACCACGACGGGAGTGGTGATCTTTACCGTTGGCCTTGAAGTGACCTTGCAGTTTGTTGATGTTGGCGGTCAGCAGTGCAACTTGCACTTCTGGCGAACCAGTATCACCAACAGCTTGCTGGTAGTCGGTAACGATTTGAGCTTTTTCTTCAACGCTGAGAGCCATGAGGCAATCCTTTTATCAGGAAACTGTTTCAGAGAAACAGCTTCAACAGGCCAGGGACAAATCCCTGTATCTAAAAAAGAGTAGTGACCGTGCCTGTTGACAGCCACCCTCGCCAGCCTGCTGTTACACAGACTGGTTTCGGTCATTCTGACCGAATCAGTCGACGTGGCGCGATGCGCCCGTCTTCGCTCACTTCACCGATACCGATGAAGCGGCCATTGTGATCCTGAACTCGTACCATGCCAAATTTCGGTGCGTCGGGGGCACGTACTGGCTGGCCATTGAGCCAATAGAACGCGCTCGCTTCCGAGAACTGCAGTAGCGGCCAATCCAGCAAGCCGCTGTCCGATGGCATCAGGAAGCGATCGACCGCTTCGTTGCCGCCTTCGGCATGTACCGCTTCCAGCTCTTCCAGGGTGACGGTCTGAGCCAGCGTGAAAGGCCCGGCCTGGGTACGTCGCAGTTCCGCGACGTAAGCACCACAACCGAGTTTCTCGCCAATATCCTCCACCAGGGTGCGGATATAGGTGCCTTTGCTGCAATCCACTGCAAGCCGCGCAGTATCACCTTCGAAGGCCAGCAATTCCAAGCGCGTAATAGTAACAGAACGCGGTTCGCGCTCCACTACTTCACCTGCGCGAGCCAGCTTGTACAGCGGCTGCCCATCACGCTTGAGGGCCGAGTACATCGGCGGTATCTGACTGATTTGCCCGCGAAAATCCGGAAGCACAGCCTCGATATCGGCGCGACCAACGGTCACCGGGCGCTCCTGCAAAACTTCACCCTCGGCATCCGCCGTGGTGGTGGTTTTGCCCAGTTGCGCCAGGGTTTCGTACCCTTTGTCGGAATCGAGCAGGTATTGCGAGAACTTGGTGGCCTCACCGAAGCACAACGGCAACACACCGGTGGCCAGCGGATCGAGGCTGCCGGTGTGTCCGGCCTTCTCGGCGTTGAGCAGCCAGCGAACCTTCTGCAGTGCCGCGTTGGAGGTGAACCCCAACGGTTTGTCGAGCAGGATGATACCGCTGACGTTACGACGGATACGTTTGACCTGAGCCACCGATTACTCCTTGGTGTCTTCGGCTTCTGCCGCAACCGGATGCTGATTGTCTTCAGCCACTGCGCGCTCGATCAAAGCCGACAGATGCGCACCGCGCACGACGCTTTCGTCGTAGTGGAAGTGCAACTGTGGAACGCTGCGCAGTTTCATCTCGCGGGCCAACTGCATGCGCAGGAAGCCGGCGGCGGAGTTGAGCACCTTGATGCTTTGTGCGATGTCTTCGCGGCTGTCCTGCCCCATCACAGTGATGAAGATCTTGGCGTGACCGACGTCACGGCTGACTTCCACAGCGGTAATGGTGACCAGGCCGACGCGCGGGTCTTTGACTTCACGACGGATCAGTTGTGCCAGCTCGCGCTGCATCTGATCGCCGATACGTTGGGTACGGCTATATTCTTTTGCCATGTCTTGTTACCTGTTACTGCCCCATGGTGAAACCCATGAGGTCTGAAAGCGGCAAACGCCCGGCCTGACAAAAGCCAGACCGGGCGTTGCGTTTAGAGTCCGGGCGATGCGCCGTGCATTTGCATGCGGCAGGCCATCACGGCTCTTGAAGTGCGCGAGTTAGAGGCTGCGAGCAACCTGAACCTTCTCGAAGACTTCGATCTTGTCACCGACTTTGACGTCGTTGTAGCTCTTCACGCCGATACCGCATTCCATGCCGGCACGTACTTCGGAAGCGTCATCCTTGAAGCGGCGCAGGGATTCCAGCTCGCCTTCGAAGATAACGATGTCTTCACGCAGTACACGGATTGGACGGTTACGGTGAACAACACCTTCGAGAACCATGCAACCGGCGATCGCGCCAAACTTAGGCGAACGGAACACGTCACGCACTTCGGCCACACCCAGGATGTTCTCGCGAACATCGCTGCCGAGCATACCGGTCAACGCTTTCTTGACGTCTTCGATGATGTCGTAGATCACGTTGTAGTAACGCATATCCAGGCCTTCCTGCTCGACGATCTTGCGAGCGCCGGCATCGGCACGCACGTTGAAGCCGAACAGTACAGCGTTGGAGGCCAGTGCCAGGTTAGCGTCGGACTCGGTGATACCACCGACACCGCCACCGACCACACGCACTTGCACTTCGTCGTTACCCAGGCCGTTCAAGGCACCGTTCAACGCTTCCAGCGAACCACGGACGTCGGATTTGAGGACGATGTTGAGCGTCTTCTTCTCTTCCTGCCCCATGCTTTCGAAGATGTTTTCCAGCTTGCCTGCGTGAGCACGAGCCAGTTTGACTTCGCGGAACTTGCCCTGACGGAACAGAGCCACTTCACGGGCTTTCTTCTCGTCAGCCACAACGCTCATCTCGTCGCCAGCGTCCGGGGTGCCGTCCAGGCCGAGGATCTCGACAGGGATTGCAGGACCGGCTTCCTTGATTGGCTTGCCGTTCTCATCGAGCATGGCGCGGACACGGCCATAGTTCGAACCGACCAGTACCATGTCGCCTTGACGCAGAGTACCGTCTTGAACCAGAACGGTAGCCACCGGGCCACGGCCCTTGTCCAGGCGCGATTCAACCACGACACCACGGCCAGGAGCCGAAGGCGTAGCGGTCAGTTCCAGAACTTCGGCTTGCAGCAGAACGGCTTCGAGCAGTTCGTCGACACCGGTACCCATCTTCGCGGAAACCGGTACGAATGGAGTATCACCACCCCACTCTTCCGACGTCACGCCGTGTACCGACAACTCGCTACGGATGCGATCGAGATCGGCGCCCGGCTTGTCGATCTTGTTCACTGCCACGACCAACGGAACGCCAGCAGCCTGAGCATGCTGAACAGCTTCAATGGTCTGCGGCATCACGCCGTCGTCCGCTGCAACCACCAGGATCACGATGTCGGTCGCCTTGGCACCACGGGCACGCATTGCGGTAAACGCGGCGTGACCAGGGGTGTCGAGGAACGTCACCATGCCACGGTCGGTTTCAACGTGGTATGCACCGATGTGCTGGGTAATGCCGCCGGCTTCGCCAGCCGCTACCTTGGCACGACGGATGTAGTCGAGCAGGGAGGTCTTACCGTGGTCAACGTGGCCCATTACGGTCACGACCGGCGCACGGGCAACCGCCTCGCCTTCAAACTTCAGGGACTCGGCCAGGGAATCTTCCAGGGCGGTGTCGCTGACCAGGGTCACTTTGTGGCCCAGCTCTTCGGCAACCAGTTGGGCAGTTTCCTGATCCAGTACCTGGTTGATGGTCGCTGGAGTACCCAGTTTGAACATGAACTTGATGATTTCAGCAGCCTTGACCGACATCTGCTGGGCCAGATCGCCCACAGTGATGGTCTCGCCGATCTTCACTTCGCGCACGACAGGGCCGGTTGGGCTCTGGAAACCGTGGGCGTTGCGCTTCTTCAGCTTGGCCTTGCCGCGACCACCACGACGGAAGCCATCGCTTTCTTCGTCAGTAGTACGTGGGGCAACGCGTGGAGCAGGCGCTTTTTCCTTGACCGAAGCACGATGCGGAGCGTTTTTGCGCTCACCATCGCCACCACCGCGACGATTGTTATCGTCGGCACGTGGTTTATCCGGACGGCGCGGTTCGTCACGCTTGCGGGTGTCGGCAACCGGTGCGGCAGCCACGGCCGGTGCGCTTTCACGCACAGGCTCGGCCACTGCAACAGGTGCGACAACAGGTTCGGCTGGAGCGGTCGGCGCAGCAGCAGGCTGGCGACGCGCTTCTTCTTCGGCGCGACGCTTGGCTTCTTCTTCAGCCTTCTGACGAGCAGCATTTTCTACTGCGCGACGTTCTTCCAGTTCACGCTTGCGCTCGGCTTCGATTTCTTCCGGGCTGCGCTGTACGAAGACTTTCTTCTTGCGTACTTCAACACTGATGCTTTTGCTGCCAGCAACACGCAGGGTGCTGGTGGTTTTACGCTGCAGCGTGATCTTGCGTGGTTCTTCCACTTTCGCCTTGTGGCTGCTTTTCAAGTGAGTCAGCAAGGATTGCTTCTCACTGTCAGTCACACTTTCTTCGGCGGCGGTGTGCGGCAGACCTGCCTCACGCATCTGCTGCAACAGGCGCTCTACCGGTGTTTTGACCTCATCGGCCAGTTGTTTCACCGTGACTTGCGTCATGCACTTCTCTCCTCAGGCCGCGCCTAATTACTCGAACCAGTGGGCTCGGGCGGCCATGATCAACTTGCCGGCACGATCATCGTCAATGCCGTCGATGTCGAGCAGATCGTCAATAGACTGCTCGGCCAGGTCTTCGCGGGTAATTACGCCGCGCACCGCCAGTTCCATCGCCAAATCCTTGTCCATACCCTCAAGCGAGAGCAGGTCTTCGGCCGGATGGGCGTCTGCCAGCTTTTCCTCAGTAGCGATGGCTTTGGTCAACAAACGATCCTTGGCACGAGCGCGAAGCTCGTTGACGATGTCTTCGTCAAAGCCGTCGATGTTGAGCATTTCTTCCAACGGTACGTAGGCAATCTCTTCCAGGCTGGTGAAGCCTTCATCAACCAGCACCTGCGCCAGTTCTTCATCGACTTCCAGCTCTTCGATGAAGTTGCGCAGGATGTCACCGGTTTCTGCTTGCTGCTTAGCCTGGATGTCCGATTCGGTCATCACGTTCAGGGTCCAGCCAGTCAATTGGCTGGCCAGACGCACGTTCTGACCACCGCGACCGATGGCCTGAGCCAGATTGTCTGCGCCAACGGCGATGTCCATGGCATGGGCATCTTCGTCGACGATAATTGCTGCGACCTCGGCCGGGGACATGGCGTTGATCACGAACTGAGCCGGGTTGTCGTCCCACAGGACGATGTCGACACGCTCACCACCCAACTCACCCGACACTGCCTGGACGCGCGAACCGCGCATACCGATGCAAGCGCCCTGCGGGTCGATGCGTTTGTCTTTGGAGCGCACGGCGATCTTGGCACGCGAGCCCGGGTCACGGGACGCCGCCATCACTTCGATCAGGCCTTCGGCGATTTCCGGCACTTCGATTCGGAACAACTCGATCAGCATTTCCGGCGCGGTACGCGACAGGATCAGCTGCGGGCCGCGGTTCTCGGTGCGGATTTCCTTGAGCAGTGCACGCAGGCGCACGCCAACCCGGAAGGTCTCGCGGGAAATGATGTCTTCACGAGCCAGCAACGCTTCGGCGTTATTACCCAGATCAACGATCACGTTGTCGCGAGTCACTTTCTTCACGGTGCCGGAGATGATTTCGCCCAGGCGCTCGCGGTATGCGTCAACAACCTGAGCACGCTCGGCTTCACGTACTTTCTGCACAATCACTTGCTTGGCAGTCTGTGCCGCGATACGACCGAACTCGATCGACTCGATCTTTTCTTCTACGACATCGCCGACCTTGGCACCAGGATGCGTCTCTGCAACCTTGCTCGGCCAGGTTTCGATGGCCGGATCGTCCAGGTCTGCTTCTTCGACGACCGTCCAGCGACGGAATGTCTCGTAAGCACCGGTGTGGCGATTGATTTCCACACGCAGATCAACTTCGTCCTCGAAACGCTTTTTGGTAGCAGTGGCCAGAGCCAGCTCCAACGCTTCAAAAATTACGCTTGCCGGTACACCCTTTTCATTGGATACCGACTCAACAACCAGCAGTACTTCTTTGCTCATCGTACGCCTCGCCTTTCGCAAGCCATTGGATCCGCGGGATCCGCGTCTCAGTCAAAACTGGGAATAATGTTGGCCTTGTCGATCATATCGATCGGCAACAGGAACTCATGGTCATCTACCTGCACCACGACATCCTGCTCTTCTACACCGCGCAGAAGGCCCTGAAAGTTGCGTCGACCTTCAAAAGGCGAGCGCAGCTTGATCTTCACTTGTTCACCGGCAAATTTTGCAAACTGCTCAAGAGTGAACAGTGGGCGTTCCATGCCAGGCGAGGAAACTTCAAGGGTGTATTCAACGGAGATTGGATCTTCAACATCCAGGACGCCGCTGATCTGACGGCTTACGATGGCGCAATCGTCCACCAGCACACCGCCCTCTTTATCGATATAAACGCGCAACATTGAGTGACGACCTTGAGCCGAAAACTCAATACCCCAGCATTCATAGCCTAGGGCCACGACCACCGGGGCCAGCAAGGCCTGCAACTCTTCTAGCTTGCTCGACACCTGAACCCCCTAGTGCATGTATGTGCATGCTATGCAAAATAAAAAAATGGGCGAAACGCCCATCCTTGAAACGCCGTCGAACAGCGGCGTTGAAAGTGTCCAGCTAACAAAAAGCCCCTTAAAAGGGGCTCCTTAAACTGGTTGCGGGGGCCGGATTTGAACCGACGACCTTCGGGTTATGAGCCCGACGAGCTACCAGACTGCTCCACCCCGCGACAAAGCTGGGGCGGAAGTATACGACCGATCCCTGACAGGGTCAATGTAACCTTCCACCTGCAAGAAAGCCCGCAACAGCGGGCTCTCCTGACTAATTGGTACCGAGAAGGGGACTCGAACCCCTACACCCTATGGGCACAACCACCTCAAGGTTGCGTGTCTACCAATTCCACCACCTCGGCAATACTACGTTTGAAACCCTTCTTACTTCTGCTCTTGAGCTGGAGGCACGTCAGTCGCTGGAGTAGCCGACTTTTGCTCTTGAAGCACCGGGACATCATCAGAAGCCGGTTGTTGCTTTGGAACTTCCAGTACCGCTGGATTTGGGAGACCTACTTGAGTCAGCTGGTAAGCCTTCTCTTTAGCAAAGTAACCTAACCCCAAGCTGGTTATGAAAAAACCTGCGGCAAGTATAGCAGTAAACTTACTAAGAAAGGTAGAGGAACCTTGGCTTCCGAACACAGTATTTGAAGCACCTGCTCCGAAAGACGCGCCAGCATCCGCACCTTTACCCTGCTGCAGCAATACCAGAGCTACTACGCCCAATGCACCCAGCAGATGAAAAACGACTACGACTGTTTCCAGCATTTTTTCAGTTTCCCGCGGCGCGACAAATCGCACCGAACTCATCTGCATTCAGGGAAGCCCCACCAATGAGGCCCCCATCGATATCCGGCATGCCGAACAGTTCGACCGCATTGGCCGCCTTCACGCTGCCGCCGTATAGAAGCCGCACACCTTGCGCGACTTCAGAATTTTCTGCCGCCAACTGAGCGCGGATGGCTGCATGCACATCCTGAGCCTGTTGCGGCGAAGCAGTCAGCCCGGTACCAATGGCCCAGACCGGCTCGTAAGCAATGACTGCATTTGCAAAAGCACCGACACCCAACTCGTCGATGATGCTGCCCAGCTGCTGCGAGACGACTTCAAGCGTCTTCCCGGCCTCACGCCGCTCAAGGGTCTCCCCTATGCACAACACCGGAACCAGGCCACTTGCCTGCGCCGCCGCAAACTTGCGAATCAGCACTTCGTCCTGCTCGCCCATTAACTGACGGCGCTCGGAGTGCCCGACAAGCACCAGGGAACAACCTGCATCCACCAACTGACTTGGTGAGACCTCACCGGTCAGTGCGCCTTGCCCGGCTTCCACCGCAGAATTCTGCGCGCCGATCGAAATCGACTTTCCTTTCAAGCCATCAACCACTTGGCTGACATGCAACAAAGGCGGGAATACCGCCACTTCAACACCGCTCGGCAAGGCCAAGTCACGTAGGCCGTTGATCAGCTCAGCGACGCTGGCGCGGGTACCGTGCATCTTCCAGTTACCAGCTACCATAGGGCGACGCATGCTGTACCTCGTCGGTCAAAGTGGGCGCAGATGTTACCCAACACAATCAAGGCTGGCAAGCCGAATTCAGGCAGAAACTTCAGTTACCAGTTTTGCCAGCTCTTCGGCATACGCACGAACTTGCTTTTCATCTTCGCCTTCGACCATGACACGCACCAGCGGCTCTGTACCGGACTTGCGCAACAGCACACGCCCGCGACCTGCCATGGCCTTGGTCACACGCTCGCTGGCTTCCTTGACCGCCGGATGATCCAGCGGACTTGCGCCACCACCGAAGCGTACATTGATCAGCACCTGAGGGCACTTGCGCAGCGCCTGGCGGGACTGAGCCAACCCTTCGGAGCGCGTCTTCAGCGCCATCAGCACCTGCAGCGCAGCGATGATCGCATCGCCGGTAGTCGTGTGATTGAAGCAAACGATATGACCGGAATTTTCACCACCTACCAGCCAATTGCGCTCCAGCAGATCAGCGATCACATAACGGTCGCCGACATTGGCCCGCACGAATGGAATAGCCAGGTCCGCCAACGCCAGTTCAAGGCCCAGGTTACTCATCAATGTACCGACCACACCGCCCTGCAACTTGCCCCGCTCATGCAGATCGCGAGCAATGATGAACAGCAATTCGTCACCATCAACGATTGTACCGGTGTGATCGACCATCAGGACACGATCGCCATCGCCATCGAATGCGATACCCAGATCAGCATGCTCGGCCAGGACCGCGGCCTGCAATTGCCCCATATGGGTCGAACCACAGTTATCGTTGATGTTTAATCCATTAGGTTGCGCAGACAGCACCACGACTTCGGCGCCCAGCTCACGGAACACACTAGGCGCGACTTTATAAGTCGCACCGTGGGCGCAGTCGAGAACGATCTTCAACCCAGAGAAACTGGTACCGGTCGGCACGCTGCTCTTGCAGAACTCGATATAGCGGCCGGAGGCGTCATTGATTCGCGAGACCTTGCCGATTTTGCTCGACTCGACCACGGTCATCGGCGTGTCCAGCAGCTCTTCGATCATCAACTCCAGCTCATCCGGCAGCTTGGTGCCCTTGCCAGAGAAAAACTTGATGCCGTTATCGTCATGGGGGTTGTGCGAGGCGCTGATCACGATACCGGCCTCAGCCTGGAACGTGCGCGACAAATAAGCAATGGCCGGCGTCGGCATCGGGCCGAGCAGCATCACGTCAGCTCCCGCCGATGTCAGGCCGGCTTCAAGCGCCGACTCGAACATATATCCGGAAATCCGGGTGTCCTTGCCGACGAGTACCTTGCAGGCACCCATTTTGCGGAACGCCATGCCCGCAGCCCAGCCGAGCTTAAGCATAAAGTCAGGAGTAATCGGGTATTCGCCAACTCGACCACGAATGCCGTCAGTACCAAAGTATTTCCTAGTCATAAGCGCTCCATCATTCTTATTCGGCTGATTCAACTGCTGCGATCATCCTCACCACGTCGATTGTCTCGGCTACATCATGGACGCGCAATATACGCGCACCCTTGTGTGAAGCCAGCGCCGCCAGGGCGAGCCCGCCATACAGGCGCTCATCCACTGGACGACTCAACGCCTGGCCTATCATGCTCTTGCGCGAAACCCCGACCAACAGGGGCCGCCCCAAGGCGTGCAAGGCCTCCATATGCTTGAACAAGCTTAGATTGTGCTGCAAGGTTTTGGCGAAACCAAAACCCGGATCAAGAATGATCCGTTCAGCGGGAATTCCCACTGAGGCGCATTCAGCCATTCGCCCGGCAAGAAACTCGCCCACCTCTTTTGTAACGTTCTGGTACTGCGGGTTGTCCTGCATGTCGCCCGGCTCACCGAGCATATGCATCAGACAGACCGGCAACCCCGTGGCCGCCGCCGCATCCAGTGCACCATCGCGGCGCAGCGAGCGCACGTCGTTGATCAAACCAGCCCCCAGCCGTGCGGTTTCGCGCATGACTGCCGGCGTGGAGGTATCGACCGAGATAATCACATCCAGCTCGCGATGTATTCGTTCGACAATCGGAGCGACGCGCTCAAGCTCTTCCAGCGGCGATACCGCCCTGGCACCGGGTCGCGTCGATTCACCGCCGACATCGATCAGTGTCGCACCAGCCGCCACCATGGCTTCGGCGTGGCGCAAGGCGGCATCGAGCTGGCTGTATTGACCGCCATCGGAGAAAGAATCGGGAGTGACATTGAGAATGCCCATGACATGCGTCTGGGCCAAATCAAGAACCCGGTTGCCGCAAGGCAACCGGGTCGAGGACTGAACAAAAGTCATTTCAAACCTTAAACGTCAGCAGCCGGACCGCCGATAGGTGTTTGCGGACGCTCATCCTGCACCGCCGGTGGCGTTCCAGAAGTACCGGTACCACCCGACCAATCGCGAGGTTCGCGAGGAGTACGTCCGGCCATGATGTCGTCAATCTGCTCGGCATCAATGGTTTCGTACTTCATCAGGGCATCAGCCATGGCGTCGAGTTTGTCACGATTATCCGTAAGGATCTGTTTCGCCGTGCCATAGCACTGATCAATGATACTGCGCACTTCGGAGTCGATCAGCTTCGCCGTTTCACCCGAGAAGCTTGCATTCTGGCCACCACCGCCGCGACCGAGGAACACTTCGCCCTCTTCTTCGGCGTACATCAATGGACCGAGTTTCTCCGACAGCCCCCACTTGGTCACCATGTTCCGCGCAATCTGACTGGCACGCATGATGTCGTTGGAGGCGCCGGTGGTAACACCATCGAAGCCCAGGGTCATCTCTTCGGCGATACGGCCACCGTACAGCGAGCAGATCTGGCTGATCAAGGCGCGCTTGGAAAGGCTGTAGCGATCCTCTTCCGGCAGGAACATGGTCACACCCAGCGCACGACCGCGCGGGATGATAGAGACCTTGTACACCGGATCATGCTCAGGCACGACGCGACCAACGATAGCGTGACCCGCCTCGTGATAAGCGGTGTTCTGCTTTTCTTTCTCGGACATGACCATGGATTTGCGCTCGGCACCCATCATGATCTTGTCTTTGGCCAGTTCGAATTCTTTCATTTCAACGATGCGCTTGCCGGCACGCGCGGCGAACAACGACGCCTCGTTCACCAGGTTGGCCAGGTCGGCACCGGAGAAACCAGGCGTACCACGGGCGATCACGGCAGGAGCGACGTCATCACCCATTGGCACTTTGCGCATGTGGACCTTGAGAATCTGTTCACGACCGCGAATATCCGGCAGACCAACCACAACCTGACGGTCGAAACGGCCCGGACGCAGCAGCGCAGGGTCCAGTACGTCAGGACGGTTGGTCGCGGCAATCACGATGATGCCGTCGTTCATTTCGAAACCGTCCATCTCCACCAGCAACTGGTTGAGAGTCTGCTCGCGCTCATCGTGACCGCCGCCCATGCCAGCGCCACGGTGGCGACCGACGGCGTCGATTTCATCGATGAAGATGATGCATGGCGCGTGCTTCTTGGCCTGTTCGAACATATCGCGAACACGGCTGGCACCCACACCGACAAACATTTCGACGAAATCGGAACCGGAGATGGTGAAGAACGGTACTTTGGCTTCGCCAGCAATGGCCTTGGCCAGCAAGGTCTTACCGGTACCCGGAGGGCCGACCATCAGCACGCCGCGAGGGATACGACCGCCCAGGCGCTGGAACTTGCCCGGATCACGCAGGAACTCGACCAGCTCGCCAACTTCTTCCTTGGCTTCGTCGCAACCGGCAACGTCAGCCAGGGTGGTCTTTACCTGATCCTCGGAGAGCAGGCGTGCCTTGCTCTTGCCAAAGCTCATTGGCCCGCCCTTGCCACCGGCACCACCCTGCATCTGCCGCATGAAGAACATGAACACGGCAATGATCACCAGGATCGGGAAGCTCGCCACCAGGAGTTGAGTCCAGATGCTTTGCTGTTCAGGCTGCTTGCCTTCGACCACGACGTGGTTATCCACCAGATCGCCGATCAGACCGTTATCCTGGATTGCCGGACGAATGGTCTTGAAGCTGTCGCCATCGTTGCGCTTGCCGGTAATCACGTAGCCATCAACCGCCACGCGCTCGACCTTGCCATCCTTGACCTGCTGGATGAAGTCGGAATAGTTGAGGGTCTGCGGCTCGTTAGGGCTGGAGAAGTTGTTCATCACCGTCACCAGGACAGCCGCGATGATCAACCACAGGATCAGATTCTTTGCCATATCGTTCAATTAACTACCCTCTGAAGCAAGCTCCGCTAATGGCGCGCGCTTCGCATGATATTCACCGGCCTAACTTACTACATTACCTACAACTCTGGCAGGCGCCGTCTGTAACCCTTTGTGAAACACTTCCTACACAATATTCGCTATTTCTCACAGGGCGAAATACGAAATTCCTATTGCCCCGCAAAAAAACCCGCTTTATTCACTCCGACCGCGGTAGCCCCAAGCCAGCATGTATTGCTCGCGGGAACTGCCGCGGGAAGAGTCCGGCTTGATCATCTGGACCTTGTCGAATTTCTGACGAGCGTCCTTCACGTAAGCATCAAACCCTTCACCCTGAAAAACCTTGATCACGAAATTACCACCCGGCTTGAGTATCCGAGCCGCCAGATCAAGCGCCAGCTCGCAAAGAAACATGGCTTTGGGCATATCTACGGCAGGCGTACCACTCATATTGGGGGCCATATCGGAAATCACAAGGTCCACTTGCGAATTACCCACGGCGTCCAGGATCCGAGCGAGCACTTCGTCCTGAGTGAAGTCACCCTGGATGAAAGTCACGTCCGGAATGCTGTCCATTTCCAGGATGTCCGAGGCGATCAGGCGTCCCTGACCACCGATCAGCCGACTGGTGACCTGCGACCAGCCACCGGGCGCCGCCCCCAGATCGACAACCGTCATACCCGGACGGATCAGCTTGTATTTCTCCTGGACCTCCAGAAGCTTGTAACTCGCACGCGAGCGGTAGCCATCCTTCTGCGCCTGCTTCACATAGGGATCATTGACATGTCTTTTCAGCCAACCAAGGCTTGTCTTGGAACGCGCCATTGGGCACCTCGATGATAAGGGTCGTGATTAGTTGGGCGGATCCACGAACCCTCGGGTAAAATGGCCGCCATTTTACAGAATCCAGACGAAAGGGTCAGATTATGCCGCTCACTCAAGAGCAGAAGAAACAGTACAAATCCATTGGCCACCATCTGAAACCAGTTTTGATTGTGGCTGACAACGGTCTGACTGAAGGTGTGCTAGCCGAACTTGAACGCGCTTTGGCGGATCACGAGCTGATCAAGATCAAGCTCAACATCCTGGATCGCGAATCGCGCCTGGCGTCCATTGCAGAACTGTGCAAAGTCGGCAAAGCGGACCTGGTTCAAGTCATCGGCAAGATGGCACTGATTTACCGCAAGAACTTCAGCGTCAACAAGCAGCTGTCGAACGTCCATCGCTTCAAGTGATGGCAAGGGTCAAGGGTGTGCTTCGCGCACCCTGCCACTCCATCCCGGTACGGGCTGCAATACCAGCACCAGCCCGGAAAGGCCCAGGACAAGATAGCTGAACACCTGCCAACGCACTGCATCCGGCCAACCGATACGCGCCGCGAAGTACATCGCACACGCATACAGCGCCATCAACAACAGTTGCCCGCGAATATCCCGCCATAGACTCGCAAGGCCCTCGGCCTGAACCAGCACCAAAGCCTGAAAAACCACGCACGTGGCGGCAAACCCCACCACCAGCGCATTCAACATGCCTGCGATTTCGTCGATCAGCAGCGGCGCCAGGCCGATTCGCCCCAGCACCGGCAGCAGACCGATGTGCAACAACCACAGACCGCCGACCCACAACATCTGGGTCAGCTGCCAAAGCATGGCGCCCGCTCGAAGCGGACGCCTGCCTTTAGATGTGGCGAACTTCGACAATCTCGTACTCGATAACGCCACCAGGCGTTTTGACGACGACCACATCGCCCTCTTCCTTGGCGATCAAGGCGCGAGCAATGGGCGAGCCGACCGAAATCTTGCCGAGTTTGATGTCAGCTTCGTCCTCACCAACAATCTGGTAGGTCACGCTTTCATCGGTTTCGACGTTGGCGATTTCGACGGTCGTGCCAAAAATCACTTTGCCAGTATGAGGAATGGTCGTGACGTCGATAACCACAGCGTTCTGCATGCGGCCTTCGATGTCACGGATCCGTGCCTCGACCATACCTTGTTGCTCGCGAGCAGCGTGGTATTCGGCGTTTTCCTTCAAGTCACCCAACTCGCGGGCCGTACCGATGTCCTGGCTGAGCTTCGGACGGACGACTTTGGTCAGGTGAGCGTGCTCCTCTTCCAGGGCGCGAGCGCCCTGAACGGTCATCGGGTACTTCGTTATGCTCATGCCTTCAATCCTGCGTGTAGATCCTGCAAGCGGCGCACGGTCTTCTCGGGACCGAACTTCAGTGCTTCGCAGATCGCTTCGCCAGCAGCAATGGTCGTGGTGCAGTAGATCTTGTGCTGCAGGGCATTGCGACGAATGGAATAGGAGTCGGCGATCGACTGGCGGCCTTCGGTGGTGTTGATGATCAGAGTGACTTCGTCATTCTTGATCATGTCGACCACGTGCGGACGGCCCTCGGTCACCTTGTTCACGCGGCGCACTTTCAGGCCTGCGGCTTCGATCAGCTTGGCAGTACCGGCAGTGGCAACCACTTCAAAGCCCAAGTTGATCAGATCACGGGCCACGCCCGCAACCAGCGGCTTGTCGTCGTCGCGGACGCTGATGAATGCAGTACCACCGGTCGGCAGCACTTCGCTGGCACCCATTTGCGCCTTGGCGAACGCTTCGCCGAAGGTGTCGCCCACGCCCATCACTTCGCCGGTGGACTTCATCTCAGGGCCGAGGATCGGGTCAACGCCAGGGAATTTGGCGAACGGGAACACCGCCTCTTTCACACTGTAGAAATTCGGGATGATTTCCTTGGTGAAACCCAACTCTTTCAGGGTTTTACCAGCCATCACGCGCGCAGCGATCATTGCCAGGGAAACACCGATGCACTTGGACACGAACGGTACGGTACGGGAAGCACGCGGGTTGACTTCGATAACGTAGATGTCTTCGCCTTGCAGCGCCAACTGTACGTTCATCAGACCGACCACGCCGAGCTCCAGGGCCATTTTCTTGACCTGTTCGCGCATCTCGTCCTGGATGTGCGCCGGCAGCGAGTACGGCGGCAGCGAGCACGCGGAGTCACCGGAGTGAACACCCGCCTGCTCGATGTGCTGCATGATCGCGCCGATCACCACGTCCTTGCCGTCGCAGACCGCATCCACGTCCATTTCAATGGCGCAGTTGAGGAAGTGATCCAGCAGCACCGGGCTGTCGTTGGACACTTGAACCGCTTCACGAAGGTAGCGCTTGAGCTCTTCTTCTTCGTAGACGATTTCCATCGCACGACCGCCCAACACGTAGGACGGACGCACCACCAGCGGGTAGCCGATCTTGGCAGCAGCACGAATCGCTTCATCTTCGCTGCGCACGGTGGCGTTTGGCGGCTGACGCAGGTTCAGGCGCTGGACCATTTGCTGGAAGCGCTCGCGGTCTTCGGCACGGTCGATGGCGTCAGGGCTGGTACCGATGATCGGCACACCGGCGGCTTCCAGGGCGCGAGCCAGTTTCAGCGGGGTCTGACCGCCGTACTGGACGATCACGCCTTTCGGCTTCTCGACGCGGACGATTTCCAGCACGTCTTCCAGGGTTACTGGTTCGAAGTACAGGCGATCGGAGGTGTCGTAGTCGGTGGAAACGGTTTCCGGGTTGCAGTTGACCATGATGGTCTCATAACCATCATCGCGCAGGGCCAGCGCCGCGTGTACGCAGCAGTAGTCGAACTCGATACCCTGGCCGATACGGTTCGGACCGCCGCCCAGGATCATGATCTTGTCGCGACCCGACGGCGCGGCTTCACACTCTTCTTCGTACGTCGAGTACAGGTAAGCAGTGTCCGTCGCGAACTCGGCGGCGCAGGTGTCGACGCGCTTGTAGACCGGGAACACTTCCACCTTGTGGCGATGAGCACGCAGGCTCTTCTCGGTCACGCCCAGCAGCTTGGCCAGACGCTGATCGGAGAAACCTTTGCGCTTGAGTCGGAACATCAGGTCGCGGTCGATGCTGGTCAGACCCAGGGTCTTGACCTTCTCCTCGTCCTTGATCAGATCTTCCATCTGCACCAGGAACCAAGGATCAATCATGGTCATGCCGAAGATGTCCTCAACGCTCATGCCGGCGCGCATTGCGTCCGCCACGTACCAGATACGCTCGGCACCGGGTACGGTCAGTTCGCGCTTGAGGATGCTCATGCTTTCCGGGTTGCTCAGGTCAACCTTCTCGTCCAGACCACAAACGCCCACTTCCAGGCCGCGCAGGGCTTTCTGCAGGGATTCCTGGAAAGTACGACCGATGGCCATGACTTCACCGACCGACTTCATTTGTGTGGTCAGGCGTGCGTCAGCCTTGGCGAATTTCTCGAAGGCGAAACGTGGCAGCTTGGTCACAACGTAGTCGATGGACGGCTCGAAGGACGCCGGGGTCTTGCCGCCGGTGATGTCGTTCGACAGTTCGTCCAGGGTGTAACCCACAGCCAGCTTGGCTGCGACCTTGGCGATCGGGAAACCGGTGGCTTTCGAAGCCAGTGCCGAGGAACGGGATACGCGCGGGTTCATCTCGATGACAACCATGCGGCCAGTGTTCGGGCAGATACCGAACTGGACGTTGGAACCACCGGTTTCCACGCCGATCTCGCGCAATACCGCCAGGGAGGCGTTACGCAGGATCTGGTATTCCTTGTCGGTCAGGGTCTGTGCTGGCGCCACGGTGATCGAGTCACCGGTGTGCACGCCCATCGGGTCGAAGTTTTCGATGGAGCAGACGATGATGCAGTTGTCCTTCTTATCGCGGACAACCTCCATCTCATACTCTTTCCAGCCGATCAGCGATTCGTCGATCAGCAGCTCTTTGGTTGGCGACAGGTCCAGACCACGGGCGCAGATTTCTTCGAACTCTTCACGGTTGTAAGCGATACCGCCACCGGTGCCGCCCATGGTGAAGGACGGACGAATGATGCACGGGAAGCCCAGCTTCTCGAGGACCGCGTTGGCCTCTTCCATGCTGTGGGCGATACCGGAACGCGGGCACGCCAGGCCGATGGACTTCATGGCCTTGTCGAAACGCGAACGGTCTTCAGCCTTGTCAATGGTGTCGGCGTTGGCGCCGATCATTTCCACGCCGAACTTCTCCAGAACGCCTTCGCGCTCCAGGTCCAGGGCGCAGTTCAGAGCAGTCTGGCCACCCATGGTCGGCAGCAGTGCGTCCGGACGCTCTTTCTCGATGATCTTGGCAACGGTCTGCCACTTGATCGGCTCGATGTAGGTGGCGTCGGCCATGGCCGGGTCGGTCATGATGGTGGCCGGGTTGGAGTTCACCAGGATGACGCGATAGCCCTCTTCGCGCAGGGCCTTACAGGCCTGGGCGCCGGAGTAGTCGAATTCGCAGGCCTGGCCGATTACGATCGGGCCAGCGCCGAGAATCAGGATGCTTTTAATGTCTGTACGTTTTGGCATGGGTTTGTCACTCAAATCCGCAGGTCAGTCGGCTAGCCGTCTTGTTCAATCTCTGAAGACTTGAGGGGGCCGCCGGTATCGGGACCGCCCTCAAGCTTTGCTACATCACGGCGAGCGATCAGCGTCGCTTGGCCATCTCATTGATGAAGCGATCGAACAGTGGCGCTACGTCGTTCGGGCCAGGGCTGGCTTCAGGGTGACCCTGGAAGCTGAAGGCGCTCTTGTCGGTACGCTCGATCCCTTGCAGGGTGCCGTCGAACAGCGATTTGTGGATCGCGCGGACGTTGGCTGGCAGGGTCGCTTCGTCAACCGCAAAACCGTGGTTCTGGCTGGTGATCATCACGACACCGGTATCCAGATCCTGGACCGGGTGGTTGGCACCGTGGTGGCCGTGGCCCATTTTCAGGGTCTTTGCGCCGGAGGCCAGGGCCAGCAACTGGTGACCGAGGCAGATACCGAACACCGGAATCTCGGTTTCCAGCACATCCTTGATCGCCTGGATCGCATAGTCGCAAGGCTCCGGATCACCTGGGCCGTTGGACAGGAACACGCCGTCCGGCTTCAGCGCCAGCACATCAGCCGCAGGGGTCTGAGCAGGCACCACGGTCACGCGGCAACCGCGCTCGACCAGCATGCGCAGGATGTTCACTTTGACGCCGTAGTCGTAGGCCACCACGTGATAGGGCAGCTCGGAAGCTTCAATGGTCGCGTGGCTGTCGGTTTTCAGATCCCAGACAGTCGAGCGCCACTCGTAGGTGTCCTTGGTGCTGACGACTTTCGCCAGGTCCATGCCTTTGAGACCAGGGAAGCCCTGGGCAGCGGCGACGGCGGCTTCTTCGGAAATGTTGTCACCGGCCATGATGCAGCCGTTCTGCGCGCCTTTTTCACGCAGGATGCGCGTCAGGCGGCGGGTGTCGATACCGGCGATTGCCACAACATTGTTGGCTTTCAGGTAGTCGGACAGGGACATCGTGTTACGCCAGTTGCTCGCTACCAGCGGCAGGTCACGGATAACCAGACCGGCGGACCAGACGCGGTTCGACTCGGCATCTTCCGGCGTGGTGCCGGTGTTGCCGATGTGCGGGTAAGTCAGGGTAACGATTTGTTGGGCGTAGGAAGGATCGGTAAGGATTTCCTGATAGCCGGTCATTGCGGTGTTGAACACCACCTCACCAACGGTTTGACCGTCGGCTCCAATGGCTTCGCCGCGAAAAATGCTGCCATCAGCAAGGGCGAGTATGGCTGGCTTAGTCAAGAAGACCTCCCGTAAATAAAGCCTGAAAGGGCGATCGCAGGTTGTAAAAAAGCGGAGTGACGTATGGACACATCACCCCGCTTCTTCACTGAATTATTCTGCGCGCTTTTAGTGGACACACTAAAGCTGTAGCTTACAGAAAAAGGCATTTTTGGTCTACCGCCAATGAGCCCGAAAGGCCGGAGAATGCGACAGGTCGTCGCTTGGCGGAGTAAAAACGGGCTCAAACGCTGGGTTTGAACCCGATTTCGGGCACATCTTAACGCAGGTCGAGTACGTCTTGCATGTCGTAAAGGCCTGGCTCGCGCCCATCCAGCCACAACGCGGCACGTACCGCGCCCTTGGCGAAGGTCATGCGACTGGACGCCTTGTGAGTGATCTCCACACGCTCGCCATCGGCAGCAAACAGCACGGTGTGATCACCGACGATGTCACCGGCACGCACAGTGGCGAAACCGATCGTTTCGCGCTCACGGGCACCGGTCTGCCCCTCACGACCGTAAACCGCCACCTTCTTCAGGTCACGACCCAACGCATCGGCGATCACTTCACCCATGCGCACCGCCGTTCCCGACGGCGCGTCGACTTTATGCCGATGGTGGGCTTCGGTGATCTCGATATCGACATCATCACCGAGCACACGAGCTGCAGTGTCGAGCAACTTCAGGCAGAGGTTTACACCGACGCTGAAGTTGGCCGCGAAGACGATCGGGATATCTTTGCCCGCCTCCGCCAGCAACTGCTTCTCTTCAACACTGAAACCGGTGGTGCCAATGATCATCGCCTTGCCGTGCTTGCGGCAGAAGACGAGATTCTTCAGGGTCACCGTCGGGTGCGTGAAGTCGATCAGCACGTCGAATTCGTCAACGACACGGTCCAGATCACCGGACAGCGGCACACCGATTCGGCCCAGCGCCGCCAGCTCTCCGGCATCGGCGCCGACCAGGGTGCTGTCAGGACGATCCACAGCCGCGGTCAGACCAGCGCCCGGCGCTTGATGCACCGCTTCGATCAGAGTCTTACCCATGCGCCCGGCGGCGCCCATCACAGCTATACGTCGCATGCCTGTCTCCTTACAAATCGCCGAAGAAGCGCTTCACGCCTTCGAACCAGCCCGTGGTTTTCGGGGAATGGCTGTTGTCATCCGCCAGCGAGCTGCGGAACTCTTCCAGCATTTCGCGCTGACGACGACTCAGGTTGACCGGTGTCTCGACTGCTACACGGCACATCAAGTCACCGGCACCGCCGCCACGCACAGGCGCGACGCCCTTGCCACGCACGCGGAATTGCTTGCCGGTCTGGGTGCCTTCAGGAATCTTCAGCTTGACCCGACCATCAAGGGTCGGAATCTCCAGCTCGCCACCCAGTGCCGCATCGACGAAACTGATCGGCACTTCACAGAACAGGTGCTTGCCGTCGCGCTGGAAGATCGAGTGCTCGCGCACATTGATCACCACGTACAGATCACCGGTCGGCCCACCCTGGGCACCCGCCTCGCCTTCACCGGACAAGCGAATGCGGTCGCCGGTATCGACACCGGCCGGCACTTTCACCGACAGGGTCTTGTATTCCTCGACACGACCTTCGCCATGGCAGGAATCGCACGGGTCGGAAATGATCTTGCCCTGGCCATGGCAGCGCGGGCAGGTCTGCTGCACCGAGAAGAAGCCTTGCTGCATGCGTACCTGGCCGATACCGCCACAGGTCGGACAGGTCACCGGCGAGGAGCCTTTCTTGGCACCCGAGCCGTCGCACGGCTTGCAGTTGACCAATGTCGGAACACGGATATTCACGGTCGTGCCGCGCACCGCTTCTTCCAGGTCCAGCTCCAGGGTGTAACGCAAATCACTGCCGCGCTGAGCACCGCCACGGGAACCACCGCGACCGCCACCGAAGAAGTCACTGAAGACATCGCCAAAGATGTCGGAGAAGTTCTGGCCACCGAAACCGGCACCGCCGCCACCCATGCTCGGGTCGACACCGGCATGGCCGTACTGGTCGTACGCCGCACGCTTGCTGGAATCGGACAGCACTTCGTAGGCCTCGTTGGCCTCCTTGAACATCTCTTCCGACGCTTTGTCATCGGGATTACGGTCCGGGTGGTGCTTCATCGCCAGGCGACGGTAGGCCTTTTTCAGGTCCGCCTCGCTTGAGCCCCGTTCAACACCCAATACTTCGTAATAGTCACGCTTTGCCATAAGTCTTTTGCACTCTTGAGGACGTTCGACAAACCTCTCCTGAGCCTCGCCGAACTCGTTGAGCCCCAATGCAGGCCCGGACCCAACTCACGTCAATTCAACGATCCTGGTCTTTGTTTCGATGCGGCACTTTCGGCTCGGAAAGCAGGAGCATTTCCGGCCATGCCACCAACATCCGAACGTTGTCGCATGCTGTAAAAATTCGCTAACTCCAGACACGCCAACGCGGGAGCAAGCTCCCGCGCGGCGACATCCTACCAGTCACCGCCTGAAGGCAGTCAACCGGCCGACCAACAACTTACTTGTGGTCTTTGACTTCTTCGAACTCGGCGTCGACGACGTCGTCAGCCTTCTCAGCCGATTCGCCTTGCGGTGCAGCACCTTCAGCTGGCTGCGCCTGCTCGGCGTACATTTTCTGAGCCACTGGCGCGGAAACCTTGGACAGTTCTTCAACCTTGGCTTCGATAGCGGCCTTGTCGTCGCCTTTTACAGCGGCTTCCAGGGCAACGACTGCGGCTTCGATTGCGGTCTTCTCTTCAGCGCTCACCTTGTCGCCAGCATCAGCGACCATTTTGCGCGTCGAGTGAACCAGTGCATCACCCTGGTTACGGGCAGCGGCCAGCTCTTCGAACTTGCGGTCTTCCTCGGCGTTGGCCTCGGCATCACGCACCATGCGCTCGATTTCTTCGTCGGACAGACCGGAGTTGGCCTTGATCACGATCGACTGAGTCTTGCCGGTAGCCTTGTCCTTGGCGCCTACGTGCAGAATGCCGTTGGCGTCGATGTCGAAGGTCACTTCGATTTGTGGCACACCACGTGGTGCTGGTGGAATCTCGGCCAGGTCGAACTTGCCCAGGGACTTGTTCTGCGCCGCTTGCTTACGCTCACCTTGCAGCACGTGAATGGTCACGGCGCCCTGGTTGTCGTCGGCAGTCGAGAACACTTGCGATTTCTTGGTAGGAATCGTGGTGTTTTTCTCGATCAGCGCAGTCATCACGCCACCCATGGTTTCGATACCCAGGGTCAGCGGGCTGACGTCCAGCAGCAGAACGTCTTTTACGTCGCCGGCCAGAACGGCACCCTGAATCGCAGCACCCATGGCAACGGCTTCGTCCGGGTTCACGTCTTTACGAGCTTCTTTACCGAAGAACTCGGTCACCAGTTTCTGAACCAGTGGCATACGGGTCTGACCACCGACCAGGATCACGTCGTTGATCGAGCCAACGTCGATACCGGAGTCTTTCAGCGCGATGCGGCAAGGTTCGATGGTGCGTTGAACCAGGTCTTCTACCAGCGCTTCCAGCTTGGCGCGGGAGATCTTCACGTTCAGGTGCTTAGGACCGGTGGCGTCTGCAGTGATGTACGGCAGGTTCACGTCGGTCGACTGAGCGGAAGACAGCTCGATCTTGGCTTTTTCAGCAGCTTCTTTCAGGCGCTGCATCGCCAGCGGGTCACCCTTGAGGTTCATGCCGCTTTCTTTCTTGAATTCGTCGACGAGGTAGTCGATCAGACGAATGTCGAAGTCTTCACCACCCAGGAAGGTGTCGCCGTTGGTGGCCAACACTTCGAACTGGTGCTCGCCATCGACTTCGGCGATTTCGATCACGGATACGTCGAAAGTACCGCCACCCAGGTCATAAACGATCACGGTGTGATCGCCCTTGGCCTTGTCCATACCGTACGCCAGAGCAGCCGCGGTTGGTTCGTTGATGATACGTTTAACGTCCAGGCCCGCGATGCGGCCGGCGTCTTTGGTGGCCTGACGCTGGCTGTCGTTGAAGTAGGCCGGAACGGTGATCACCGCTTCGGTCACTGGCTCGCCGAGATAGTCTTCGGCGGTCTTCTTCATTTTCTTCAGGATTTCAGCCGAGATTTGTGGCGGAGCCATTTTCTGGCCGTTCACTTCAACCCAGGCGTCGTTGTTGTCAGCCTTGACGATCTTGTAAGGGACCATCTGGATGTCTTTCTGTACGACTTCTTCTTCGAAGCGACGACCGATCAGACGCTTCACCGCGTACAAGGTGTTGTGCGGATTGGTCACGGCCTGACGCTTGGCGGACTGGCCAACCAGGATTTCGCCATCATTGGCGTAAGCGATGATCGACGGTGTGGTGCGCGCGCCTTCGGCGTTTTCAATAACTTTGGCTTTGCCGTTTTCCAGCACGGAGACGCAGGAGTTGGTAGTCCCCAGGTCGATACCGATAATTTTGCCCATGTTCACTCTCCCGAAACTTTGGATTTGGTTGCCGCAGCGGTTGTTGCCAACTGCGGTAGCACTTAAACGCTTGACTTCTAAATGGGGGCCTTGCGGCTAATTTCAAGCCTGCTCATCAATAGAAGGCGATACTGGCGCCGGAGCCTTGCTGACCACGACCATCGCCGGGCGCAGCAGGCGTCCGTTGAGCTGGTAGCCCTTCTGGAACACCTTGAGCACGCTGTTCGGCTCGAGGTCGGCGCTTTCCTGCATGGCCATGGCCTGGTGCAGGACGGCGTTGAATGGTTCGCCGTGCGGATCGATCGCTTCCAGCTGATAACGCTTCAGGGTGTCCTGGAACATTTTCAGGGTCAGCTCGATACCTTCGCGCATTGGACGGATGCTTTCGTCATCCGGGCTGGACAACTCCAGACCGCGCTCCAGGCTGTCAATGATCGGCAGCAGGTCGCCGGCGAATTTTTCCAGCGCGAATTTGTGAGCCTTTTCTACATCCTGCTCGGCGCGACGGCGGACGTTCTGCAGATCGGCGGCTACACGCAAAGCCTGATCCTGCGCACCTGCCAGTTGCTCTTCGAGCACTTGTACACGAGCCGCCAGGTCTTCACCCGAAGCCTCGGGCGCCTGGTTGGCGTCTGGATTTTGCGTATCCACTGTCTGTTCGTCAGCCATAGAATTCTCCTTTCAATATCGTCTGCGAGCCTGACTCGCGCTTCTGCCCAGCTATATGGGGCCGCAAAATGCAGCTTCAAGGGGCATCGATGCATTAACCCTACAAAAAACACCTGCATTGTCATTCCAGGACGCACTAAGGATTTCGTCGGATCAAGCGAATCGAGCTAACGAGGGGCATTGTCAGCCTGAAACAAAACACTGTATAAATAACCAGACCTAATGCCTGGGAGCGGCCTTTATGCTGGTGCACCTGTCCGTACACAACTACGCCATCGTTGAACATCTCGATCTCGAACTCGATCGCGGGATGAGCGTGATCACAGGCGAAACCGGCGCCGGCAAGTCGATCATGCTCGACGCGCTCGGCCTGACCCTTGGCGATCGCGCAGACAGCGGCGTGGTTCGACCCGGCGCAGACAAGGCCGACATCCTGGCGACCTTCGACCTGGTCGACATCCCGGAAGCCAGCGCCTGGCTGGCCGAACGCGACCTCGAGAACGATGGCCCGTGCATCCTGCGCCGGGTCATTACCGCCGAAGGACGCTCGCGCGGCTATATAAACGGCACCCCCTGTCCCTTGGGCGACCTCAAGGCGCTGGGCGAACTGCTGATCGATATCCACAGCCAGCACGAACACCAATCCCTGCTCAAGACCGACACCCACCGCCGCCTGCTCGACGAGTACGCCGGTGCGACCGACCTTGCCCGCCAGGTACAGCTGGCTGCCCAACGCTGGCGCCAGACCCGCCAGGAACTGGAGCGGCTCTCCAACTCGGGCGACGAACAGCGCGCCCGCCACCAACTGCTCAGCTATCAGCTCGAAGAGCTGGAAAACCTGGGCCTGGGGGACAACGAACTGGAGCAGCTGGAGCAGGAACACAAGAACCTGACCAATGCCGAAACCCTTCTGGGCATCTGCCGGCAAGTGGTCGAGCAATGCAGCGAAAGTGATTCCGGCAACGTGCTGAACGCCCTGACCGCCAGCCTCAACCGTCTTTCGAGCGTGAACAACTCGATCGGCGCGCTGGGTGAGGCCAGCAGCCTGCTGACCAGTGCGCAGATCCAGGTAGAAGAAGCGGTAGGCGAGCTGAATCGCTTCCTCGACAACTTCGACGCCGATCCATCGCGCCTTCAATATCTGGAGGAGCGCCTCGACTCGATTTACACCCTGGCGCGCAAACATCGCATTCAGCCGACCGAAGTCGCCGAGATGCAACAAAAGCTGCTGGATGAAATCGAAACCCTGAACGCCAACGACGAATCCATCGAGCGCCTGAGCGACGAGCTGTCGTCCTACGCCCGCCACTACCAGGAAAAGGCCCGCGAACTGAGCGATTTGCGTCACCAGGCCTCCACCAGCCTGGCCAGCGCAGTGGAACAGGAAATCCAGCGCCTGGGGATGCCTGGGGGGCGCTTCACCATCGAACTGCGCCCCAACAGCGGAGACGAACTGCTGCCTAACGGGCTCGAGCAGGTCGAGCTGCTGGTCAGCGCCAACCCAGGGCAGCCATTGAAGGCCCTGGCGAAAGTCGCATCCGGCGGCGAGCTGTCACGGATCAGCCTGGCCATCCAGGTGATCACCGCACAAACCTCTCGCGTGCCGACCCTGGTGTTCGACGAAGTGGACGTGGGCATTGGCGGCCCGACGGCCGAGATCGTCGGCCAGTTGTTGCGTCGGCTCGGAGAGCGCGGGCAGGTTCTGACCGTGACTCACTTGCCACAAGTAGCAGCGCAGGGTCATCAGCACTTGTTTGTGCACAAAGTACGAGGTGAAGATGCCACCCGTACTGCCGTCTCAAAACTAAGCAAGAATGACCGTGTCGAAGAGGTGGCTCGGATGCTGGGCGGCATCGATCTCACCAAGGAATCCCTGGCTCACGCCAAAAAAATGGTGGTTGCTGCAAAAGCCTAAGTCGATGCAGAAAGCACGAAGGCGACCCTGGGGTCGCCTTCGTTCGTTTCGCGAACCTTGCGTTCGCGCGACATGCTTACTTTTTCTTGCGCACGTACAGCACCAGATTGTGATCAACCATCTCGAAGCCATACTTGTCGACGATTGCTTTCTGCAGGCGCTCGATTTCTTCGTCGAAGAATTCGATCACTTCACTGGTCTCGACGTTGACCATATGGTCGTGATGCTTGCCGTCGTCCAGCTCGAAGACCGCATGGCCCCCGTCGAAGTTGTGCCGCACCACAAGGCCAGCTGCCTCGAACTGAGTCAGTACACGGTAAACCGTGGCCAGACCGACGTCCTCGCCAGCCTCCATCAGTGCCTTGTAGACATCCTCGGCACTCATGTGGCGTTGCTCGGCGGAATCGAGCATTTGCAGAATCTTGACCCGTGGCAGGGTCACTTTGAGGCCGGCTTTGCGTAGTTCGCTATTTTCAACCATGGTCAGCTTTCTCGCGATGCTGCTTCGCAGCTTCTCTTAATGCGGGTATGATCGGCGTTTACGTTGTCCCAGCCAAGATAGTGGAAGTCGCCCACCGATGCAAAACACCAAGCTCTTGCTAACCAGTTTCACCTTTGTGGGACTGCTCGCACTCGCCGGTTGTTCATTCCCCGGGGTTTACAAAATCGACATCCAGCAGGGCAATGTCGTCACGCAGGACATGATAGACCAGTTACGCCCGGGAATGACCCGTAAGCAAGTAAGGTTTATCATGGGCAACCCTCTGTTGACCGACACGTTCCATGCCGATCGCTGGGATTACCTGTACAGCCTGCAACCAGGGGGCGGTGAACGCCAACAGGAACGCATTAGCGTTATCTTCAACCCAAATGATCAACTTGTCAGCCTCTCTGGTGATTTCATGCCAGGCGTGAGCCGTGACGAGGCCATTCTCGGCAAGGACAGTGGCACTACCGTGACCGCGCCAGCTGAAAACGTCGAGAAGCCGAAACCGGAAAAACCGGTCAAGCCAGGTTCGTTGCTGGATCAGATCCAGAAGGAAGTGGACGGTGTAGAAACTGTTCCGGTTCCAACTCCAGAACCACTGGACACCTCGCCGCAATAATTTGCGACGCAATAAAAAACCCGGCATGTCCGGGTTTTTTATTGTCTGGCCGTAACACTCACTGATTCCGGGCCTTGGCTTCGGCCGCTTTGGCTGCACGCAACCGACGAACTTCCTTCGGATCCGCCAGCAAAGGCCGGTAAATCTCGATTCGATCCCCAGACTGGACGGGACGGTTGCCGGGATCGACGATCACCTTGCCGAAGATCCCAACGGGACATGTGGCCAAATCCAGCTCCGGAAACGATTGGCCAATCCCGGATTGCAGCAACGCCGCCCGAATGCTTGTTCCTGGCGGTACCTTCACCGACAAAAGCACCTGCCGATCAACAGCGGCATAGACCACTTCGACCTCGATCACTGCCTCAACCATGTATTTGCTTGGCCCGCTGACAGAACGCATCCACCAACGTGTTGGCCGCCTGATTGAACAACGGCCCCAAGGTCGCGCGAACAATGGGACCGGCGTAATCAAACGACAGGTCCAGGCTGATCTTGCAGGCCTTTTCAGTCAAAGCCTTGAATACCCAAATGCCATGCAGCTGAGTGAACGGGCCTTCTTCGAGGTTCATCTCGATCGACTTCCCGGGAACCAGGGTATTACGCGTCACGAAATGCTGGCTGAGCCCTCCCTTCGCCACACCGACGCTGGCTCGCATATGCTCGGGCGAGCTTTCCAGCACTTCGGCAGATGAACACCACGGCAGGAACTCAGGGTATCGCGCCACGTCGTTGACCAGGTCAAATAGGGCTTGCGCCGGGTACGGCAACAAAGCCGAACGTGAAATGTGTGTCGTCATGTCAGCGTCATTTCCACAGCTGGGCGGCAAACACTACAAGAATGCCGATGGGCGCCACATAGCGCATCAAGAACAAAGACAGGGCGAACAACGCAGGGTTGCGGATCGACAATTCGTCGCGCACCACCTCCCGGTTCATCACCCAGCCCGCGAACACCACGAAACACAAACCACCGAGTGGCAACATGATCCGCGAAGTGAAGAAATCGATCACACCGAAGAAATCCAGGCCGCTCGCCGCTCCCCATTGGTAGAGGTGGAACGAACCGCCTTCGTTCACGAAAAACTTGGCCTGCTTCCAGATATTGAACGAAAACACCGTGCCCAGGCCGACAAACCAGCAGGTGAATGCCAGCCAGAAGGTCACCCAGGCGCGGCTGATTTTTGTCCGTTCGACCAGGTACGCCACCATCGGCTCGAGCAACGAGATCGCCGAACTCCAGGCCGCAATCGCCACCAACACAAAGAACACTACGCCCATCAACTGACCGAACGCTACGTTACCGAAGGCAAACGGCAGGCTGACAAACATCAGCCCGGGACCTTCGCTCGGGTTCAGACCCGCGGCGAACACGATCGGGAACAGTGCCAGGCCGGCCACCAGGGAAACAAAAGTGTCGAGCAGCGCCACGCCAACGATTGTCCCGGAAATAGACGAACTCTTCGGCATGTAAGCGCCGTAGATCATGATCGAACCAACGCCCACGCTCAGGGAAAAGAACGCGTGCCCCATGGCCGGCAACAGACCGTCAAGGACTTTTTCCGGATGGAAGTCGAACATGAAATGCACGCCCTCCATGAAATGCCCGGTGGTCATGCTGTACCCCAGCAACACAATCACCATCACAAACAGCAACGGCATCATGATGCGCAAGCTGCGCTCCAGCCCGGCAACCACGCCCCTGGCGATCACAACCGCCGACAGCAGCATGAAAATCGTGTGCCAAAGTGTCAGGCGCCACGGGTCGGCAATGACATTACCAAAGTACGCACCCACCTGATCGGGTGTCGCCCCCTGAAAGTCGCCACGCCCCATGTCGATGATGTAATCGAGCGACCAGCCGCCAACCACACTGTAGAAAGACAGGATCAGCAACGCCGTGATCATCCCGGCGAAGGCCCCCCAGGACCATTTCGCCGAATGCCCCGCTTCCAGCGCCAGCACCTTCAAGGCGTTGGCCGGACTTTGCCGCGCCCGCCGACCGATCAGGGTTTCTGCCAACATGACCGGGATACCGATCAGCGCGATACAGGCCAGGAACATCAACACGAAGGCGCCGCCACCATAGACGCCGACCATGTACGGAAATTTCCAGATGCTGCCCAGTCCCACGGCAGAACCGGTCGCGGCGAGTATGAAAACCCAGCGGCTAGCCCAACTGCCGTGGACAGAAACCTTGTCTGTCGACATCAATATTACGACCGAGCGTTCAAAAAAAGAGCGCGCATTGTCCGGGATTCAATCAACCTGCTCAAGCACGCAGCATCACCGTAGCCGACTCGCTTGCAACTCCCTATAATGCCGCCCCTATGGCTAAACAGAAGAAACACCCCACAGGGACCATCGCGCAAAATAAAAAGGCGCGACACGATTACTTCATCGAACATCGGTTCGAGGCTGGTCTGGTCCTGGCCGGCTGGGAAGTAAAAAGTTTGCGGGCAAGCAAGCTGCAACTGGTTGACAGTTACGTACTGCTCAAGGACGGCGAAGCCTGGCTGCTCGGCAGCCACATCACGCCGCTGACGACCGCCAGCACCCACGTCATTGCCGATCCGACCCGCACCCGTAAATTGCTGCTCAACCGCCGCGAGCTGGATAAGCTGTCCGCAGCCGTACAGCAAAAAGGTTACGCCTGCGTGTGCCTGTCCTGGTACTGGAGCAAGCACATGGTCAAGTGCGAAATCGCTCTGGGCAAGGGCAAGAAGGAATACGACAAGCGTGATACCGAGCGCGAACGCGATGCCGGTCGCGAGCTGCAGCGTGCGGTGCGGAACAAGGGTAAGGAAGACTGATATTCGATCTTCTGGCCTGACCGCGACTACTGTGGCGAGGGAGCTTGCTCCCGCTCGGCTGCGAAGCAGCCGCAATCTGGCAAATACGCTCTGTATCTAGAAGTGTAGTGGCTGGTAAAAGGGGCCGCTCCGCGCCCCAGCGGGAGCAAGCTCCCTCGCCACAGAATACCTCTACATCCCCTTGCGCCGCTCCGCCCGGGCCACGCGCTGCACTTCCTGACGCACTTCTTCCAGCACTTCCTGCACATACAGAATGTGGCGACTGGAGACTTCCCGCGCGTACTCCGCCCTGCCTTCGATAATCGCCAGATACAATTCCCGGTGCTGCGTGATCAGCATGTCGCGGGTTTCAGTGCGCTGTTTGTACATGCCGCCAATGTTGGTGACCACGTTGCGCTTGAGCAGGTCGAACAAGCCGCGAATGGTGTGCAGCAGCACCGCGTTGTGGCTCGCCTCGGCAATCGCCAGATGGAATTTTGCATCCGCCGCGCCTTCTTCCGCCCGACTGACCTCATCGTGCCGCGAATAACAGTCCTGCAACTCATTGAATGCCGCAGTCAGTCGCTCGCGATCAACATCCGTGGCACGTAAGGCGGCGTAGTAAGCGCAGGACGCTTCCAGCGTATGGCGAAATTCCAACAGATCACGCTGAGCCTCGGGATTGCTTTCCAGCAATTGCAGCAGTGGATCACTGAAGGTCGTGCCCAGGGACTCCACCACATAGTTGCCGCCACCCTGGCGACTGACCAGCAAACCCTTGGCGACCAGTTTCTGAATGGCTTCGCGCAACGAAGGGCGTGACACACCGAACTGCTCGGCCAATGCCCGTTCGGCCGGCAGACGCTCTCCGGCCTTCAGCGTGCCTTCGAGGATCATGCCCTCCAGCTGCTCGACAATATCGTCAGACAAACGGCGCTGACGAATCTGATCAAACCCCATAACTCGATTTCTCCACGACCCGACGGCTCGCCGGGCCTCTATTCTGGCCCATTCGCGCCGTGTCGGCACCTGTTGCCAAGCATTTAACCCTCAGGCCCGAACGCCCTGATGGATCACGCATTCGACAAAAGTTTTAGGGCGGCAAATTGACACACCGCCTACAAGGCTTTTACCCTAGCCAACAGCGATTGTAAATTGGTCTTACCAATTATCCAAGAACGCTGATCAGTGCCTGACCAACAACAATTAGGGGCCACCCCATATGCAAACTTGGCAACAGCTCTACAGCCCACTCGGCAGCCTCGGTTTATCCGCGCTCGCAGCCGTCATCCCCATCGTGTTTTTCTTTCTGGCCCTGGCCGTGTTCCGCCTCAAAGGGCACGTGGCCGGCAGCATCACCCTGGCCTTGTCGATTTTGGTGGCAATCTTTGCCTTCCAGATGCCGGTCGACATGGCATTCGCCGCCGCGGGATATGGCTTCGCTTACGGTCTGTGGCCGATCGCCTGGATCATCGTCGCCGCCGTATTCCTCTACAAACTGACGGTCAAGAGCGGCCAGTTCGAAGTGATCCGCAGCTCGGTGCTGTCGATTACCGACGACCAACGTCTGCAAGTGCTGCTGATCGGCTTTTGCTTCGGCGCCTTCCTCGAAGGTGCAGCCGGTTTCGGCGCGCCGGTAGCGATTACCGCCGCGTTGCTGGTAGGGCTGGGCTTCAACCCGCTGTACGCCGCAGGCCTGTGCCTGATCGCGAACACCGCGCCGGTGGCCTTCGGCGCCCTGGGCATTCCGATCATCGTTGCCGGGCAAGTGACAGGCATCGACGCGTTCAAGATCGGCGCCATGACCGGCCGTCAACTGCCGCTGCTGTCGTTGTTCGTGCCGTTCTGGCTGGTGTTCATGATGGATGGCCTGCGTGGCGTGCGCGAAACCTGGCCTGCTGCATTGGTCGCCGGTTTGAGCTTTGCCGTGACCCAGTACTTCACCTCGAACTTCATCGGCCCGGAACTGCCGGACATTACTTCGGCCCTGGCCAGCCTGGTTTCCCTGACACTGTTCCTGAAAGTCTGGCAGCCGAAACGCGCCGCCGGCCAACACATCGTCGGCGCCGTATCCGCCTCTGTGGTGAGCGCCAGTACCGGTGGTTTCGGCCAGAAGCGCACGACCGTGGCTTCGCCTTACAGCCTGGGGGAAATCATCAAGGCCTGGTCGCCGTTCCTGATCCTCACCGTATTGGTCACCATCTGGACCCTGAAGCCGTTCAAGGCCATGTTTGCCGCCGGCGGCTCCATGTACAGCTGGGTGTTCAACTTCGCCATTCCGCACCTGGACCAGATGGTGATCAAAGTCGCACCGATCGTGGCCAATCCGACCGCCATCCCGGCCGTGTTCAAGCTTGACCCGATTTCCGCGACCGGTACGGCGATTTTCTTCTCGGCATTGATTTCGATGCTGGTTCTGAAGATCAACCTCAGAACTGGTCTGACCACTTTGAAAGAGACCTTCTACGAACTGCGCTGGCCGATTCTGTCCATCGGCATGGTGTTGGCTTTCGCCTTCGTCACCAACTTCTCGGGCATGTCGTCGACCATGGCCCTGGTGTTGGCCGGCACTGGCGCAGCCTTCCCGTTCTTCTCGCCGTTCCTTGGCTGGCTGGGCGTGTTCCTGACCGGTTCCGACACCTCGTCCAACGCACTGTTCGGCTCGTTGCAAGCGACCACTGCACATCAGATCGGTGTCAACGACACCTTGCTGGTGGCGGCTAACACCAGCGGCGGCGTGACCGGCAAGATGATCTCGCCACAATCGATCGCCGTGGCCTGCGCCGCGACCGGCCTGGTGGGCAAGGAATCGGATCTGTTCCGCTTCACGCTCAAGCACAGCCTGTTCTTTGCAACCATCGTCGGCCTGATCACCCTGGCTCAGGCCTACTGGTTCACCGGCATGCTGGTGCACTGAGTACTACCCGCCGCATAGAAAAAACCGACGCCGGACCACGACTCCGGCGTCAGCTATTCACAACCCGGTCTGTAAGGCTGCTGAAAGCATCTTTCTCTATATTCAGCAGCCTCAGCGGACGGATAACCGGCCGAGAGACACGCCTGATGAGCGAGCTTTTTTACAACGCTGTGCCGAATGCGACCCGTGTCGCCCCGCCACTGCCCGAGCCTCGGCAATACCCCAGCGAGAAACCGCAACGGGTGTACCTGTTCGGGACCTGCGTAGTGGACTTGTTCTACCCGGAAGCTGGTATGGATGCGATCCACTTGCTCGAGCGCGAAGGCATCCGTGTCGAGTACCCGCAAGGGCAAAGCTGCTGCGGTCAGCCGGCCTACACCTCGGGTTACACCGAGCAGGCCAGGACCGTCGCGCGCTCGCAACTGGCGCTGTTCGCCGGGGACTATCCGGTGGTGGTGCCGTCCGGTTCCTGCGCCGGCATGTTGCGTGAGCACTATGCCGACCTGTTCAAGGACGAGCCGCAAACGTTGAAACAGGTTCAGGCATTGGCAGCCAGAACCTATGAACTGGCCGAGTTCCTGCTGTTTGTCTGCAAGGTGCAGCTCAAGGACAGCGGCACGCCTGTGAAAGTGGCGTTGCACACCTCGTGTTCGGCACGTCGCGAAATGAACACTCATTTGCATGGCCGCGAATTGCTGGCGCAATTGAGCAATGTAGAACGAGTCAACCATAGCCATGAAAGCGAATGCTGTGGCTTCGGTGGGACTTTCAGCGTCCGTATGCCAGATATCTCCGGGGCGATGGTGGCTGACAAGACCCGGTCGTTGAAGGAATCCGGCGCACACAAGGTACTCAGTGCCGACTGCGGTTGCCTGATGAACATCAATGGCTCGCTGGAGAAACAGCAAGAAGCGTTGCGTGGCCAACACCTGGCCAGTTTCCTCTGGCAGCGAACCGGAGGCGCACAATGAACGCTTCCGCGATTATTCCTACGGTCGCCGTAGAAGAAGATTTCCGCACCCGGGCTCACGACGCACTGGGTGATGCGCAATTGCGAAACAACTTTCGCAAGGCGATGGATTCACTGATGACAAAACGGGCAACGGCTTTCAGCGATGCCCATGAAAGAGAACACCTGCGAGCGCTGGGCAATGCGGTCCGCGCCCGCGCTTTATCGAAGTTGCCCGACCTGCTCGAGCAACTTGAACAGAACCTGACCCGCAACGGTGTGACAGTGCACTGGGCGGAAACGGTGGACGAGGCCAATGGCATCGTCCTCTCGATCATCCGCGCTCACGAGGGGCGGCAAGTGATCAAGGGCAAATCGATGGTCAGCGAAGAGATGGAGATGAACCATGTCCTCGCTGAACAGGGCATTGAATGCCTGGAATCGGACATGGGCGAGTACATCGTCCAGCTCGACCACGAGAAGCCTTCACACATAATCATGCCGGCAATCCACAAGAACGCCGGCCAGGTCGCGTCCTTGTTCCACGACAAACTTGGCGTGGAATACACCAAGGACGTTGACCAACTCATTCAGATCGGTCGCAGGGTCCTGCGGCAGAAATTCTTCGAAGCGGACATCGGCGTCTCCGGCGTCAACTTCGCCGTGGCCGAAACCGGCACCTTGCTGCTGGTTGAGAACGAAGGCAACGGTCGCATGACGACCACGGTGCCACCGGTGCACATCGCCGTCACCGGTATCGAAAAAGTCGTGGAAAACCTGCGCGACGTGGTGCCGCTGTTGTCGCTGCTGACCCGTTCAGCACTCGGCATTCCGATCACCACCTACGTCAACATGATCTCCGGCCCGCGCAAGGAACATGAACTGGACGGCCCACAGGAAGTGCACCTGGTCCTGCTGGATAACGGTCGCAGCCAGGCGTTTGCCGACAGCGAATTGCGCCAGACCCTGAACTGCATCCGCTGCGGCGCCTGTATGAATCATTGCCCGGTCTATACCCGAATCGGTGGCCATGCCTACGGTGAGGTTTACCCCGGCCCTATCGGAAAAATCATCACCCCGCACATGGTCGGCCTGGCGAAAGTCCCGGACCACCCCAGCGCCTCTTCGTTGTGCGGAGCTTGCGGTGAGGTGTGCCCGGTCAAGATTCCGATCCCGTCCTTGTTGCGGCGTCTGCGCGAAGAGAATGTCAAAGCGCCCGATAGCCCGCATCAAGCGATGCGCGGCCAGGGCAGCAAATACTCGCGCAAGGAACGGTTCATCTGGAACGCCTGGGCCAGGCTCAACAGCTCACCGACGCTGTATCGCCTGTTCGGTTTCTTCGCCACGCGGCTGCGTGCACTCACGCCGAGCAATGTCGGCCCGTGGACGCAGAATCATAGCGCACCGAAACCCGCTGCCCGTTCACTGCATGACATGGCTCGCGAACATCTGGCCAAACAGGGAGATCGTTGATGAGCGCCAAGCAAAATATCCTGGGCAAACTGCGCAAAAGTCTGACAGGCACCACACCCGTGGCTGACAACTTCAATGTCGGTTTGGTGACAGAGCCTTACACCTACACCCCGGAGCAACGCATCCCGCAACTGCGCAAACTGATGGAAGCGGTGCACACGGAAATCCATCTGACCTCGGGTGAAGACTGGCCCGCCTTGCTGGCGAAGTTGCTGCTGGATCGTCAGCTGCCGAGCCTGTTGATCTCGCCGACCACAACTCACGGCCAACGTGTCACCGAGCACTGGGAGAAAAATCCGCAGCTGCCGACACTCAAGGCCTACGACCGTCCTGTGGAAGAATGGAAAGCCGAACTGTTCAACGACACCCCGGCGAGCCTGACCGGCACCTTGGGCGCAATCGCGGCGACAGGTAGCCTGATCCTTTGGCCCACGCGGGAAGAACCGCGCTTGATGAGCCTGGCGCCACCGGTGCATTTCGCCCTGCTCAAGGCCAGCGAGATCCGTGATAACTTCTATCAGGTGCAGCAGGAATTCGAGTGGGCTCAAGGCATGCCGACCAATGCGCTGCTGGTGTCCGGCCCATCGAAGACCGCCGATATCGAGCAGGTCCTGGCCTACGGTGCCCACGGTCCGAAGGACCTGGTGGTGTTGATCCTGGAGGACCAATGAGTCTACCGGCCGCTTTCCTGCGCGATGCGCAGCAATTGATTCCCCATGAACGGCGCTTCGACGATCCGCTGTCGACCCTGGCGTTCGGCACTGACGCCAGTTTCTATCGGCTGATTCCGCAACTGGTAATTCGCGTCGAGTCTGAAGATGAAGTGGTAGCGCTGCTGCAACTGGCTCAGCGCGATCAGGTTCCGGTGACCTTCCGCGCCGCCGGCACCAGTCTGTCCGGCCAGGCCATCAGTGATTCGGTGTTGATCGTCCTTGGGGATAACTGGAACGGTCGCGAGATCCGTGGCCAGGGCACGCAAATTCGCCTGCAGCCCGGCGTAATCGGCGCTCAGGCCAATGCCTGGCTGGCACCGTTCGGACGCAAGATCGGCCCGGACCCGGCGTCGATCAATGCCTGCAAAATCGGCGGCATCGTCGCCAACAATGCCAGCGGCATGTGCTGCGGTACCGCGCAAAACACCTATCACACCCTGGCCGGCATTCGCCTGGTATTGGCCGATGGCAGCCGTCTCGACACCGAAGATGCCGCCAGCGTGGCTGCGTTTCGTCAAAGCCATGCAACATTGCTGGAGCACCTGGCAACCTTGGGTCGCGAGACCCGCGCCAACACCGAACTCGCGGCAAAAATCCGCCACAAATACCGTCTGAAAAATACCACCGGCCTGTCACTCAACGCCCTGGTGGATTACGACGAGCCTGTCGATATCTTGAGCCACCTGCTGGTGGGTTCCGAAGGCACCCTGGGCTTCATCAGCGCGGTGACCTACGACACCGTGATCGACCACCCGAACAAGGCCTCGGCGCTGATCGTCTTCCCGAACGTGGAAACCTGCTGCAATGCGGTCACCGTGCTGAAAAGCCAACCGGTGTCAGCTGTGGAACTGCTGGACCGGCGCAGCCTGCGTTCGGTGCAGAACAAACCCGGCATGCCCGCTTTCGTACAGCACCTGTCGAATAATGCTTGCGCCTTGCTGATCGAATCCCGCGCGGCATCGTCCACCTTGCTGCAAGAGCAACTGGCACAGATCATGACGTCATTGGCGTCGTTCCCGGTGGAGAAGCAAGTCGACTTCACCGAAGATCCGCTGGAAAACGCCCGCCTCTGGGCGATCCGCAAGGACACCTTCCCCGCCGTCGGCGCGGTGCGCAAAACCGGTACCACGGTGATCATCGAGGACGTGACCTTCCCGGTGGAACAACTGGCGATCGGCGTGAACCGCCTGATCGAATTGTTCGACAAACATCATTACGACGAAGCGATCCTTTTCGGACACGCACTGGAAGGCAATCTGCACTTCGTCTTCACCCAAGGCTTCAACAACCCGGAAGAAGTCGCACGCTACCAGGCGTTCATGGATGACGTGGCGCAGTTGGTCGCGGTGGAGTTTGGCGGCTCGCTCAAGGCTGAACACGGCACCGGGCGCAACATGGCGCCGTTTGTCGAACTGGAATGGGGCAGCGATGCCTACCAGCTGATGTGGCAACTCAAACGCCTGCTCGATCCCAATGGCATTCTCAACCCGGACGTGGTGCTCAGCGACGATCCGCAGATCCACCTCAAGCATCTCAAGCCATTGCCGGCCGCCGACGAGATCGTGGACAAGTGCATCGAGTGCGGCTTCTGTGAACCCGTCTGCCCCTCGAAAGGCCTGACCCTGAGCCCGCGCCAGCGCATTGTGATCTGGCGTGACATCCAGGCGAAGAAGCGAGCCGGGGTCGATACCCGGGAACTCGAAGCAGCCTATGAATACCAGGGTATCGATACCTGTGCCGCCACCGGCCTTTGCGCGCAACGCTGCCCGGTAGGCATCAATACCGGCGAGCTGGTGAAAAAGCTTCGCGGCCAGCACGCCACCCATACGAAAACTGCCAACTGGCTTGAAGGAAATTTCGCCACGGCGTTGCAAGGCGCACGTTTCACCCTCCACGTGGCCAACGGTGCGCGGATGTTGCTGGGCGCACCGCGACTGGCCAAACTTTCCGCAGCGGTGACCCGCCTGTCCAAAGGGCAAATCCCGCAGTGGACCAACGCCATGCCGCAGCCTGAACGGGCGATCCGCTTCAGCCCGGCACTGACGGACGAGCGCCCGCGCGTGGTGTACCTGGCTGCGTGCGTTTCACGCGCCATGGGTCCGTCAGCCGGGGACAAGGAACAAATGTCGCTGTACGACAAAACCCGCGGTCTGCTGGAAAAAGCCGGGTATCAGGTGGTCTTTCCAGACAATCTGGACAATCTCTGCTGCGGCCAGCCGTTTGCCTCAAAGGGTTACGCCGAACAGGCCGAACACAAACGCCAGGAACTGATCGGCGCCCTGCTCCACGCCAGCCGTGGCGGGCTCGATCCGATCTACTGCGACACCAGCCCCTGCACCTTGCGCCTGACCCAGGACCTCGGCGATGTGCGCCTGGACCTGTACGACCCGGTGCGTTTCATTCGCACGCACCTGATGGATCGCCTGGACTTCACGCCACAGGACACACCCATCGCGGTGCACGTCACCTGCAGCACCCAGCACCTGGGGGAAAGCCAGGCGTTGATCGATCTGGCGCGCAAGTGCAGTAAAAACGTGGTCATCCCCGAAGGCATTCACTGCTGCGGGTTTGCCGGCGACAAGGGGTTCACCACGCCGGAGCTGAACGCCCATTCGCTGCGCACCTTGAAAGACGCGGTGCAGTACTGCAGTGAAGGCATTTCCACCAGCCGAACCTGTGAAATCGGCCTCAGCCAGCATGGCGGGATCGATTATCACGGGCTGGTCTATCTGGTGGATCGCGTGACGCAAGCGCGCACTGCGTAAAAACTGTGGAGCGAGCTTGCTCGCGATGGAAGTCAACGATAACGCGTGCTTTCTGAATAAACGCGTCGCTCTTGAATCCTTCGCGAGCAAGCTCGCTCCTACAACCCCTTGCGCTGCTGCAAAAAAAAACCGAATTCCTGCGCGCGGCTATAGTCATTTGATTAGGCCCTGCGAACGGGCTTATAACCCCCTCGGCCAGCGGCCCCATTCACCGGCAGCACCGAGCCCTCATGCGCAAGGAGATACCCATGAAGCACTCTGCAATTGCTGGATTGTTTATCACTGCGGCACTGCTGGCATCGCCCGTATTCGCGGCAGACAAGGATCTTTGTGCGGCGAACATTCAACAAATAAGCGACTTCGTGGACAGCGCACCGTCCATACCTGAAACCTCCCTGAACACCGTCAAAGATGCGCTGGAAAAATCCAAGGCGGCCCAGGCGGCCGGTAACGACAAGGATTGCATCGAAATCACCTCCGGCATGATCACCAAAATGCAGATCCGAAACCCTACCCGGAACTGATGCGAGACAAGGCCAACCTTCGGGTTGGCCTTCCGGGCCACATTGACGTAGACTGTACAGGCTTGTTGCTCACCATGATTTGCGAGCAATGAGTTCGGGGCCGTTTAGGATTCGACGCCGGTTGCGAAACTTTAGGTGCATGCCGAGTTGGTAACAGAACTCGTAAATCCACTGTTGCAACTACTTATAGTTGCCAATGACGAAAACTACGGCCAGGAATTCGCTCTCGCTGCGTAAGCAGCCTTAGCCCTGAGCTTCTGGTACCTTCGGGTCCAGCAATCACCAGGGGATGTCTGTAAACCCAAAGTGATTGTCATATAGAACAGAATCGCCGTGCAGTACGTTGTGGACGAAGCGGCTAAAACTTACACAACTCGCCCAAAGCACCCTGCCCGTCGGGTCGCTGAGGGTTAACTTAATAGACACGGCTACGCATGTAGTACCGACAGCGGAGTACTGGCGGACGGGGGTTCAAATCCCCCCGGCTCCACCAACTCAACAAAAAAGACGTCCACGGACGTCTTTTTTTGTGCCTGGAATTCAGTGAAATCAAGTTTTCAGCGACCGACAGGGCAACCACCAGCCGGCATCAAGCGCCTGCACACCCCTCCCGGTCAGGCCGTGCCGTATGCAGCACTCACCATCGGATAGGCAGGAAAGTCCGTGTAACCCACCTCACCACGTCGGGTGTAATACGTTGATCGGTCCGCTTCGGCCAGCGGCCAGCCGTGCTTGAGACGCGCAGCCAGATCCGGGTTGGCGATATAGGGTCTGCCGAAGGCGATCAGGTCCACTAAGCCGGTGTCGAGTGCGTCCTGGGCGCTCTGGCGACCAGTAAAGCCACCGCACCAGATGATTGCACCTGCAAACGCCGCTCGCACCTTGGCCAGCAGCGTGTGGTCGAGGTGGTGTGATTTGAACTCGGCAATTTCCATGTTCGCCTCAGGCATCAGCTCGTAGACCAGGTGCAGATAGGCGACGCCGAGACGCCCCAGACGCTCGGCAACGTACAGCAGGGTTTCCTCGGTCAGCGGGTCTGCCGCAATACCGTTGAACTTGCCGAACGGAGACAGGCGGACACCCACACGCCCGGGACCCAGTTCACGCACCGCCGCTTCAACGACTTCCATCAGGAACCGTGTACGGTTTTCTACGCTGCCTCCCCCATAGCAATCGGTGCGCGTATTGAGCACCGAGTTCATGAACTGCTCGAACAGGTAACCGTTGGCGCCGTGGATTTCGACACCATCAAATCCAGCCTCCCGAGCATTGACGCAGTTCCGGGAAAAAGTGCTGACCAACGCCATCACTTCCTCCGTCCTCAGGCGTCTCGGTTTACCGGCGGCGATAAAGTCCAACTTGCCATCCGGGCCGTGGGCAAACACCTGCGACTCGGACCTTTCCTCGGTCACTCCCCATGGCGCTTCGCCGTTCGGCATGAGCGATGGATGGGCCATCCGGCCGACGTGCCAGAGTTGCAAAAATATTGTGCCGCCATTGCGGTGAACCTGATCGGTCACCAAACGCCAGCCCTGCTGCTGGGCTTGCGTGTAGATGCCGGGTGTCAGTGCGTAGCCGTTACTGGACGGTGCAACATCGGTCGCCTCGGCGACGATCAGGCCGGCACTGGCCCGTTGCCCGTAATAGGTGGCCATCAATTCATTCGGGATGTCACCCTCGGACGTCCGCGTGCGTGTCATGGGGGCCATGACAATGCGGTTCTTCAGCACAACGGTGCCGCCAAGCAACCGAGATTCAAACAGGTCTATCATGGGACTTCCTTCGGATCGGTTTTGATCGGAAGGAAAGCGTACTTTTCGTCAGTCGCGCCCATCTACACACCGTTTTGTCAGTGGTGGCAAATGAAGACAATCAATAGACTGCCGGGCTTGCCGGTCGAGCGCACCCTGGCTGTCCTCTCCGGGCGCTGGAAGGCGGTCATCCTTCATGTGCTGCTGGACGGCCCGCATCGCACCTGCGATCTGGAGAAGCGCATTGCAGGCATTTCACAGAAAGTGTTGATCGAGCAACTGCGAGCGCTCGAGGAACATGGAATGGTGAGCCGGCAACCCAGCGCCAAGGATCGTCAGGGGATCGAATACCTGCTTACCCCGCTTGGCGAAAGCCTGCGCCCCCTCCTGGAGTCGCTGATTGAATGGGGAATCCATCACGCCAGGGAACTCGACGAGGTCCATAGGCTGGTGCCCTGCGATGCCGTGGTTCGAGATCGCAACAACTGACGCCCATTCAGCCTTGGCCAACCAAAGCACCTCAACTCAGGCGAAAGTCACTCAAGTCTATCGACACCATCAAGCGTTCACGCATGGGCTGCAAATCCGCGCCCCGCAGGTAGGCTCTACGCCGGGTCGGAAAACGAAAGCCTTGGGCTTCAACGTAATCGCTCACGTATTGAGCGGCAGCAAACCCACCCGCCACGTCGACGTGATAGTCGTGACGGCGCAGCAGAAAATCGTCATCGAAGTAAAAGTCCTGATAGCGACTGTGACTGGCAATGTCTTGCGCAAACTCCACTCGCAATCCACGCCAGCGCTCCTGGCCTTCCTGCCAGGGCGTAATTTCATTGACGCTGAAGCCCGGCATCGCCATGAAGAACGGTGTCGTCAGGTACGTCCACATGGCGTATCCGCTGAAGTACGCGCGATGCAACGGGTCCCAGGGGGTGTCCATGACATGCCCGGCGAATGCCTCGCGCGGGTTCGAACGCTCGCGGACGATTTCACCCTGGGTGGTTTCGATGGAGATGTAGTCGGCCCTGAATACCGTGCGCCAGTCGGGTTTGCCGAACGGTGTCACCGAGGCGCGTTGCTGGTGCAGGCTGACGGTCATTTCCCGGGGCACGGTGTCTTGTGACACGCTCTTGATCCCCCACAACTCGCCCCCCGTCACGATGGTGGCGTTGAGTGTGGTGAAACGGCTCCAGCGCTCCAGACCGCCATGGGCATCGAGCACCTTTTGCAGCAATTCGATCATCGTTCGTACTCCGCAATGCTTTGTGTAGGAGCGAGTTCGCTCGCGAAAAACCTGAGGGCGCCGTTGGGTGTCTGGTTTCACGCGTTATCGTTCACGACCATCGCGAGCCAGCTCGCTCCTACAGGGGCCGACCACCTTACTTCGACGGCTCGCCCAGCATACCGGTGTAGTGGGCCAGGCGTTTCTCGACATCCGCTTTCTTCTGCAGGCCAAGCTCCATCAACTGCTTGATCCGCGCCTGCGCCGCCGGCCGTTGCACCGAGCCGATGAAGCCTTCCCACTCGCTGGCGATGGCTTCGTTGGGCGGCAGGCTGGCGGCATCGACCAGGCGCTTGATGTCGGCAATCGATTGTTTGTCGAAGCGGGCGATGCGTCGGGCCATGGTGTCGACGAACTTGTCGAGTTCGGCGTCGGGCAGCGCGCGGTTGACGTAACCATAACGCTCGGCGAGTTCGCCATTGATGTCGTTGCCGGTCAGCAACACTTCCAGCGCCCGCCCGCGTCCCATCAGCCGTGGCAGGCGAGCCATGGGGCCGCCTCCCGGTACCAGCGCGGCGCCGATTTCCCATTGTGACAGGATGGCTTTCTCGCGGCTGGCAAAACGCATGTCGCTGGCCAGGGCCAGTTCGCTGCCGACGCCGGTGGCGCGTCCGCGAATCGACACGATCGAGACCACCGGCGCCTTGCTCAGCCGCACCAGCATGTCGGGCAGCGGCGGCAGGCCGGTCGGGCCGTTGGGCAGGCTGGTGGTATCGGTCAGCGGCGGCACGAAGTCATAGTGGGTCAAAAAGAAGTCCGGCACATCGCTGTCGAATACCACGACCACCAGTTTCGGATCGGACTCGATGGCCGTGACCACTTCGTTCAACTGCGGCATGGTTTCCGGGCCATAGATGTTGTACGGCGGATTGTGGAACGTCACCCGCCAGTACTCGGGCGTGACCCGCGTGAGCTTGATTTCCTGTTTGACCGCGCTGGTGGAGGATGCCTTGTCGGCGGATGAAGGGGCTGTCTGGCCTGCGAGCGCTGTGTCCGTCATCGCTGTGCTGGCGAAAATCAATGCAGCCGTGAGCAACTGAAATCTCATGGGAACTTCTCCAGAGGATTGCCTGGTGGCATGTGGATTCCCGTTGAGCAGTCATTGCGGCCTGCCTGCTGCGCGGAGCGTGAAGACTCACGCGCCGTGCTCGGTCCCTTTGCGGGTCAACACATCGTTAGTGTGTGCAGCGCCGCAAAGCGGTCGGGCACGGTCGGAGGCATCGGCTGGGGTCAACATAAGCGGGAGGCCCGGAACACGTCGTCTTCGGCGCCAGCTCCGACGGTTCAAGCGTAGCAGCGCAAATTGGGCTGACATGACCTGTCATCGGATGAGATCACACCTGACATGTAAAGGCGCCGGCGAAGGTCGCCAGCGCCTTGTGGGTGTTTAGCGTGACAACATGAAGGTGTCGTACTCGAGGTCTTCCAGTGCCGTGGACAACCGATGCAATCCCAGCAGTACGCAAACCAGCAGCGAAAGAGTGAAGCCGTAGCCGAAGAAGCTCGGCCCCAGGTGCATGCTGAGCAACGTCAACCCGGCGTTCAACACCGCGAAAATCACACACAGCTCCAGCACCACGGCACGCTTGTCGAGGTAGAAAAACACGTTGAGCAGTGCCATGAACACCACCTGGATGCTCACCCCGATCAAGTCGATGTAGAACAGCGGCAGGTAGTAACTGGAGATCCCCAGCCAGTCCAGCAAGCGCGGGGCGAACAGAAACAGCAGCACCACGGTCAGCCCCTGCACCTTGCAGATTTCCAGCAGGCCCTGACGGATCGACAGGGTCATTTCGGTTTTCAGCGAACTGATGTGCTGCAGGGTTTCACCTTCGCGGATGGCCCGGAACAGTCGGTCATACCACTCGGCAAAATCGGTTTCGATGCGCACCAGGAACACCGCCATCCCGGGAATGATCGCCAGGTACGCGAGGAAAATCGGCAAGTCATACAGAATCGACGCACGCAGCGGACCGATGACGATGTTCGAGGTACCCGGGTTGAACCAGAACAGGAACTTGTCGATCCAGATACCCAGGTTATAGAAGAGCCCGGTGGCCAGCAGGCTGAGGAACACCTGGCGGCGCTGGAGGAAGTCGAAGGCGATCAGTTTCTCGGCGCGGTATTCGCGCAAAATGTCATAGAGAAACAGGAACAGCAGCGTGCTGTGCCCGATCAACAACGCCAGCAGCAGGCCCGCGATGCCCAGGAAGGCCAGCAGATACGCACTGACAACCATCAGCGTGTAGCCCACCAGCATCACCAGCAGGATACGGTTATAGGCCTTCATCCCCGAGAGGAAGATGATCACCATCCACAGGTTGCACAGCACCACGAAATTCGACAGCACCAGTAATCGGTAGATCAACGACTGATCGAACAAGGTCGTCAACACGACGATTCCCAGCACACCGGCACCGATGGTGACCAGCAACAGCACGCCCAGCAGGTTGGGCAGGATCTGTTCGTATTTGTGCTCGAACAAACGGTCGGAAACGAATCGGGTGAAGAACAGTTGCAAGCCGCCTGTGAGGATCAGCGAACTGGCCATCAGATACGTCACGGTCACCAGAAACTGCCCGACCAGGGTGTTCGGCACCACCAGGCCCAGGCTGATGATCCCCACCAGCATTACGCTGATGATCGACAACACCCAGGGACCGGAGCTGATCAGCCCGGCATACACATAAGCGTGCAAGGTCGCGGTGTAGGAATCGCGCGACAGGATCTTGCGAAGTTCGAAGCCAATCCCGGCCATTTAACTGTTCTCCATGGCGGCTTGATACAAGTCGCGATAACGCTGCAGCATCAAGGCTTCGGTGTAGTAACGGGTGACCCGCAGCAAGCCGCTGGCCTGAGCGGCCTGCCAACGTTGCGGGCTGCGCAGCAGTTCGAGGATCGCCACGCTGGTGGCTTGTGGATCGGCGATCGCCACGACTTTGCCGGCCAGGCCGAGGTCGCGATCTTCAGCGCTGCCGCCTTCGATCAACTCGCGGCACGACCCCACGTCACTGCTGACCACCGGCGTACCGGCGGCCCAGGCTTCGAGGATCACCAGCGGCTGTGCCTCGCTGATCGAAGTCAGCACCATCAGGCCCAGTTTGGGCAGGATTTCCTGGATACGCTGGAAGCCAAGGAAATGCACCTTGCCCTCCAGCCCCAGGCTGGCCATCAGGCTGCGGCATTCGCTGACGTATTCGGGGTCTTCCTCTTCCGGGCCGACGATCCAGCCTTCAACCTGGGGCATGGTGCTGATCACGCCGCGCATCGCCCGCAGGAAAGTCTTCACATCCTTGATCGGCACCACACGCCCGATCAACCCCACCACCGGCGCAATGCCGGGCGCGCGGGATTCGAGTGCCGCAGTCCATTGCGGCAGGTCGATGCCGTTGGGAATGACCCGGGTACGCACCGGATCTGCGCCGTCCTTGATTTGCCGCTGACGGTTGCCGTCATACAGCGAGATGATGCTGTCGGCGCTGTTGTAGGTCAGCTGGCCGATGCGTTCGAAGAAGCGCACCCACAAGGTTCGGATGTAACCCGAGCCGGCGTCGAGACTGCGGTTCAGTGCCTGTCCGGAACTCTCGGCAATCCAGGTGGCCTGGGCCAGGTCGATCTTGCGTTCCTTGGTGTAGATTCCGTGCTCGCTGAGCAGATAGGTGCAGTTCCAGCGTTGCTTGAGGATGCAGCCCAACAGCCCGGCGTAGCCGGTGGAGATCGAATGCAGCACCCGCGCCCGAGGCATGCGGCGCGACGACTCGGCGAGCATCAGCAACGGCGACTGCATCGAGCGCAGGGTCCAGAAATAGTTGATGAACGACGGGTCGGCGCAATGCAGGCGATAACCTTCGCTCAACGCCTCCCAACTGGCGCGGCTGCGCAGCACGTCGTCGAGGGTCAGACGACCCTGGACGATGTTGTCGAGCAGGCTTTCGCCCAGCGCAGGTTCCGGCGCGTCCGGGTGGTGCAGGAAGCGATACAAATCCTGCAACTGCTGCAGGTCGGCTTCCCGTGGCGTGCCCCGGATGTCGGTCGGATGGGTCGCGTCTTCGAGGAAGACCTCTTCGATATGCAGCACATTGGGCGGCACCTGGTAGCGACGCTCCCCATAGGCCGAGCGCTGCCCGCCGATGAACATGACCGAGAACGTCAGTTCCGGCAGGCCGAGGATCATCTGGTGAATCCAGCTCGACACACCGCCGCGCACGTAAGGCCAGGTGCCTTCGAGCAGCAGGCAGATGTCGGCCATTGGCGCCTCTTCCTTGCGACTCATGTCCAACTCCTCACCAGATCAGCGAAGGGTGGTCGCTGACGGGTTTTTTCCGGAAGGCTGGCGAGCAATCCGGGAATTTCGTGATAACGACCGGCCTCGAACGCCAGCTCGGCGTGGAACGGCAGAATCTGCGCCGCGCCCATGCCGTTTTCCTGGGCCTTGGTCAGCAGGACTTCGGCGCGATCGATATCCCCGCGCTCCAGGGCGATACGCCCCGCCAGCAGAAACAGTTCACCGCCCTCGCCTGCGGCCAGGCCTTGCTCGGCATGTTCGCTGGCCTGATTGAGCACGTGTTCCAGCACGCTGCCCTGGGCCAGGCCCAGATACGCCAGCTCCCAATACCAGCGCGCCAGCGTGCCATGCAATACACCGGCGGCCTTGGCCGTGGCACCGTGCAATTGGCCGAGGGCAATCTGGATGCGCAGGTTGATGTCGCTTTCCTGCTTGTCGAGCATCGAGTACGCCAACAGCCGCACGTCATCGCTCGGATCGCCCAGTGCCAGCTTGAGGATCGGCACCGCCTCCTTGCCGGGCATGCGTTTGGTAGCCAGCAACGCCGCCAGGCGCTGATCTGGATCGGAGGCATGACGCAGCACGTCCTGCAATCCGCCATCGGCAAAAATCGGCGTGCGCGATTGCAGTTGGGCCCGGTACGGCAGACTCGGAATCCCGACCGCTTGCCAGGCCTGCTTGTCGCGTTTGCGTGGCAGGTACAGGGCCGGGAAGATCGCCGCGACCACCCCCACCGCACCGAGCGCCGGCACAAAAAACGCCAGGCTGAATATGAACAGCGGGCTCCACGGCAGCGGCGAGCGATAACGCGCCGGCAACAGCAGCCATACCGCGCCGCACAACATCGCGCAGGCCAGGCCATGACTGAAGGTGAACACCCACAATTGGTGCGCCTCGGGCACGTCGACCCATAGACTGGTCCAACTGCCTGCCTCTAGCAAAAAGGCTCCGCTAAACAGCCACTTGCTGATCATTCAGACCACACTCGTTGAACAGGAAATTACGCAGCCCGTTGTGTTCACCAGGCTCCAGGTTGAAAGGCATGACCCGCACGCCGAGGCTGTCCATATCACTTTCAATGCCAAAGTGTTCGTGCAACAACAGGTTGATCCTCGCCAGGTAACCTTCAGTGCCTTGCGGGCTGGTCAATGGCAACAGCACCAGCAACAACTGATGGTCACGGTTGTTGCGCAGCGGCAAGTGCAGGTCCAGACCGCGCTGACTGCGTTCCAGCAAGCGCGTCAGTTCTTCATTGGCGCGGGTCATTTCGAAGGCGAACAGGCCGGCTGACAACTTGTGTTGCTCGACGTCCACCAGTGAACGCTTGAGTTGCAGCGTAAAGTGCTGGGCATCGGCATCGGCCAGTTGCAGCACTTGCGTATCGCGCAACAGCAGGTCGGCAATGTGCCCGGCCAGCAACGCGAGCAGGCTCAAGGTACGATCCTGGAAGGCAAAGAACGGCATCTGTCGCACCGCCAGTATCGCCAGGAGACGCCCCTCGGCATCGATCAACGGAATGCACGCCTGCAACGAGGAAAATTGCGCCGCGGCGCCGGCTTCGAGCAGCTCCTGACGCACGCTCACCAGCTCACCGCGCTCCAGACAGAGCTTGACCAGACCGTCCTCGGTGTCCAGGGAGCCCATGACACCGACGGTGGCCAGCGGCGTGGGCAACACCCGCTCACCGCGATCGTCGACCCGGTAAAGGCCGGCCACCCGCAGTGCGCCATACTGCCCCAACACTGCTACGATCGGGTCGGCCAATGCACCCAGCGCATCGCCTTCGTCCGGCATCACCCGCAGTTTTTCACGCAAGCCCAGCAACGAACTGCGCAAGCTTTGGTCGCTGCCTGCCACGCGCTGCTCCAGCAGGTCGTGGGAGACCCGCAGGATCTGATGGGCGCGGGTGAATTCATCGAGACGATACTGGCGATAATCGTTGGCCATCTGCAGACGCTCCAGGCGTCGTTCCCACAGATCGCGAACCTCGCCCACCAACATCCCGCACACCAGCACGCCGACAATCCACGACGGCTCAAGCTGGGCGTACCCGGCATGGCCGCTGTAGCGCAGGGCGAACACTGCCATCACCAACAACGCAGCGCTGAGCAGCCCGCGGACAAATCCGTAACGCACACCCAACAGCAGCGGCGCCAGAATCGGCCAGGGGAAACCGCCGTGCATCTGCATCGGGTCTTCCGGGGTCAGCCACAGGCCCAGGCCAATGGCCAGGCCGGTCACCAGGAACGTTTCCAGCCAAGACACCGGGCCGCTGGCGCGAGGCGCCAGGCTGTAATCCATGTGTGGAGAATTCATTGCAATCACTCGAACCGAAGGGCGCCAACAAGTGTGTCGAGCACTTTTTGCGCAGTGCCCGCCAGGCTTTCACGGGACCAACCGGCACGCGCACCGCTTTTGCTCCACAGCACACGACCGCTGTCGGCATCGAGTACGCGCAGGCTGATGCCCACCGCTGGCTCGCCGTCCAGACCGTTCTTGTACTGCCATTCTTCGACGCTGCCGGCGACCACGTAATCGAGTTTCTGCTCACGGGCCCAATCAAGGGCACCGGCCAGACGCTCGTTGTCGTCCATCAACGCTTGCTCACCACGGGTGCTGGCTGGGTAAACCCGTGGTTGCAGGCCGTGGCTGCTGAGCACGCTGAGCAGGATTTGCTCGCTGCGCTCACCGGCCTGCGGCGTTTGCGAATAGTTGACCATCGGCACGATGCCCCACTGCGCATTGCGCGGCAGGGTCGGGCTGGCATCGTCGGTGAAGCTGGCGCAACCGGCGACGAACAGGACCGCCAGCGCCAGGCTCAGATTACGAATTGCTTGCATACGTTGTTCTCCCGTAGAAATTCCATGATCAGCGTCCGAAACGCACGCCGTAGCTCACACCCAGTGTTCCGCCGGCCTTGCCGTCCCCGCCTTGTGGCGCGGATTGGTAGCCGAAGGTGAAGGCCAGTTCGTCATCGCCCAGCACTTCAACGCCGATCCCGGTATTGATGCCGTAGTTAAAGGTTGAATCCGTCCATTGCCAACCTGCCGTCAGGTCCACCAGCCAGGTGTATTGCGGCCTGGTCCGCACCAGCGCGCCGGGCAAGCCACGGCGCCAGGAACTGCCGACATACAGTTGGCCGTAGCGACTTTGCAGCAAATCGCTGGCCGTCACCGTTTCGATGTCCAGTGGATTGATCGGATCGGGCAAACCGGTATCAGGGTCGAATGTCTGCACAGGCGCCGCCCTGATGACCGGGCCACCAAAGTTGCTGGACAGATAATCCAGCGTCTTGTCCTTGACCCGGTTCTTCTGGTAATCCACACCGCTACGCACGGTCCAGTTGGGACCGGCGAATTCCAGCGTGTGGTTGTACTCCATTTTCAGCGCATGGCCATCGCCCAGGTCGTCACCGGCACGGGTGGAAAACGACCGCTGAGCCACTTCCCAACTGAGCTGGTCACGGGCGGTCAGGCTATGGCGCCCCCCCAGATACACACGATCCTGCTGACCGAAAGCGCGCATCAAGCCGCTGTCTTCGTTCTTGCGATGCCAGTCGACGCCGGTTTCCAGTTCATCGCTCACGCCCAACTGCCAGGTCCTGGACAGTCCCAAGCCATTGCGATCGTCGTCCTTGCGCTGACTGGTGTCGGCGAACAGTTTGTAGCTGCCGTTCTCGACAGCGCGTTGCAAGGTCAGGGCCGCGTTACGCTCTTCGCCGATTTTCGAGGACTCGATGTCATCGCCGTGGTAGTCGCCCTGCTCCAATTGGAGGTCGGCGTACCACTGATCGCCCAGGTTGTGTGCAATCTCCAGGCGCGGCGCGTTGAACTCAAGGCCGCCGAAGTCTTGCTCATGCCACGACAACTGCGCCCCTTGCGGCGTGCGCTCGTGGATCTCCACCGCCTGACGGCGCAATTGCTCGCGCACCGCTTCCGGCTGATCGTCGCCGAGCGCGGTCAGGCTGGTATCCAGGGCTTCGTTCAGGCGCCCCAAGCGACTGAGGGCTTGTGCACGCTGGGCCGGGTTCAGGTCGCTACTGGCCAGCAGCGTTTCGACCTGAGCCTTGTTACGACTGCGCAAGGCCTGTTGAATCTGCTCATAACGCTCGACTTTCAAGCCCTGACCGCGAGCCCACTCCAGCCACTGGTCTTTCTGCGACTCCTGGTTGGTCGCGTCCAGACGCGCCAGCAAACGTTCGAACCACAGCTGCAGCATCGCTGGCGAGCCGTCCTTCCACTTCAACACTTCCTGCTGCGCTTTCTTCGGCGAGTAGCTGCTGGCCATCAGACGCAACCAGATACCGTAGCGCTGGGACGACGGTTGCAGGTTTTCGCCTTCAGGGCTGCGCAACAACTTCAGGCGCAGGCGCTGGGCCGCATCCTGATAACCGGCGCTGTCCAGGGCATCGGCATAGGCCGCTTGCACCAGCCAATCATTCGGACTGGTCTTGAGGTACATGCGATACCAGGCCAGCGCCTCGCTGTCGCGCCCGAGCATCTGGCTGGCACTGGCAAACGGCAGCCAGAGGATCCGGTCTTCACGCGCCCGGGCCTTCCATTTCGTCAGCAACGGCTTGAGCTCGGCGGTGTTGCCCTGATCGACGTAGAGCCACATCAGGCGTTCGCGGAACAGGTTGTCATCGTGGAAGCGCGTCAGGCCTTCCTGATACAGGCGCTGCGCTTCGTCGATCCGGCCGTCCTGCACCGCCAGGGCACCACGCACCGCCAGCACTTGAGCCTGGCCGTAGGCATCCGGGTACTGCTCGGCGTCCTTGAGCAGTGCTTGCACCTGGGGCCAGTCCTGCAATTCCTGGGCTTGCTGCAAGGCTTCGACCAGACGTTGTTGATCATGGCTGCGTTGCCAGCTGCCGATCATCAACTGCAGGGCGCGCTGCGGGTTATTGGTGCGATAAAGCGTGATCAACTGACTCTCGTCGCCGCTGTTGAGCGAGCCCTTGAGCACCAGCATTTTCTCCAGTGACACCTGCAATTCATCGTCCAGCTCCAGGTCCCAGGCCAGTGCAGCCCTGGAGCGCCAGTAGTTCGGATCGACGATCTTGCGGTTATCGACCTGCAACACCTGCCATGCCGACGGGTTATCGAACAACTTGAGGTAGGTGTCGACCCAATCGACCCGCTCGGTAGTGGTCAGGGCAAAACGTTTCGAATAGTCCTTGTAGACCTTGGCCTTCGCCGCGTACTGCCCGGTGTTTTCCAGGTTTTGCAGCAGGCGCGTCCAGGCCAGGCGATGCTGGGGGTACTTGCGCAAATACGTGTGCAGCCAGGCTTCGGCCTGTTCCGGCGTGCCTCGGGATTCGTGGCCGTAGATCAATGCATCGAGCTCGACATCGGTCAGTGCGCGTTGCTCCATGATCTCGGCGAGCAATGGAATCGAGCGATCGAAGTCGAACTGCTGGCTGGCCAGCCGCCAGGCGTGCTCGCGGGTCTGCGCGGTTTCATGCAACTTCAGCAGACGAATCCAGTAACCGAGCGCCGCTTCGGTTTCACCGCGCCATTCACCCAGCTGCGCCATCTGCTCCAGCAAGGGCAGATCTTCGGGATATTCAGCCAGCAATTGCTGACCGCTTTCCCAGGCACCCGGCAAGTCGCCCAGGGCCAGGCGCATGCTGAAATCCTTCTGCAGGATTTGCGGGTCGTCCGGCTGCAAGACGCGCCACTGTTGCAGGAAGCGCTGCGCCAGATCGAAGCGCTTGCTCGCGATCGCCACATCGACGCCCTGCTGCACCCAGGCCGTGTCGGTTTGCGGATTGATCAATTGATCGATTTCATCGGCGAGCACTTGCGCAGCCTGGTCACCCTGCCCGGAGGCCAACAGGCTGTTATAGGCCAGCTGCGCGTATTCACGGCGCTCGGCGGCCTGTTCGGTGTCCTTTTTCAGTTCCAGATAGATCTGCGCGGCGCGCGCCGGCTGCTCGCCCGCCAGGTACCACTTGGCGGCGGACTCGAGCGCATCGCTGCGCTGCTGCGGATCGCGGGCGGCGATTTCTTCATAGACGTTGGCGGCAAAGGCCGGCGCCTGCAAGGTCAGCGCGAGCCTGGCCAGGTTCTGCAGTTGCGGCAGCGGCAACATACGATGATCGAAGCTTTTCAGACGCTCGACCAAGGCCTGTTGCGTAATCAGATCGCTGCCCTTGGCCGCTTCCAGCGCATCCAGCTCCAGACGGTAATACGCCTGCAATTGCAGGTTCGGCTCGGGCCAGTTTTCCAGGTGCTGGCGTGCCTTGGGGTATTCACCCAGGCGGATCAACAGATCGATGAGTTGCAGGCGCAGGTGATCGTCTTCCGGGTGGGCGGTCAGCAGCAACTCGGCGTAGTTGGCGGAAACCGCATCCGGCTCGCGCCCATCCGGCTGGAACACTTCTTCACGCTGGAAGGTCGCCCACAGCAGACCTCCCACGGCAACCGCGACCACCGCCAATGCCCATGGATTGAGCAGGCGAGTGCTTTTAGTGACTGAAGGGTTAGTTGCAGAGGAGCTGACCATGACTCACCTGCTTGATAGGTAATTGAAAAGTCCACAGACCGCCGGACGCCTTGCCGGCAAAACGCTGCCCATCCACTTCGACCCGGCAAGCGCTCGCCGAGCGCACCGAGAAGCTCAGGTCGATCTGACCGGCAAAGGAAAAGCTCACGCGTTTGTCATCCAGATAGCGCCACTCCAGCAACGGCAAATTGGCTTCTTCCAGGGCTGGGCGTGGGTCACGATCCGTGCGCAACACCAGCAACGCCTGGTCACTGCTCAAGTGCACATAGCGCCCCTGGGGCAATTCACGCACGCCGGCGATACCTTGGGAACGCAGCAGATCCGGCCAGCCCATTTGCGGGTCCAGGCGCACGGTGCGCAACGCATCCATGCCGCGAATCTGCCAGTTGCCGTCGGCTGTCTTCGCCAGGCTGGCCTGATACAGACCGTGCAAGCGATCGAGGTAATCGCTCATCCACAACGACATCGGTTGCTGCTCACGCATGTAGCCGTAGATCTCGTTCATCGCCTTGATCGAGGCCTGCTTGGTGCTCGAATAGAAGTGGTAATAGAGGTGCAGGCCACGCAAGCGGCGCGGGCTGTCGGTCAGTTCGAAGGTCTCGATCACATCACGAAAACCGTAGTACGGGCCTTTCCACAGGTTGGTGTAGAGGTTCTCGTTGATAATCGGCGCGTAGTACTGCAAACCGCCGGCGGTAGGCCGCATCAACGGGTTCAGGCCGGTCAGCGACGGGTTGGCCTTGGTCAGCATGGTTTCGGCGCCGTTGACGTTTTTCAGGCCCGCGTCGTAGGCCAGCTTGATTGTGGCCGACGACGGCAAGGCATCGCCCGGCCAGAAGATCAGCTTCACCGGTTTTTCCGGGGTGGTCAGTTGCTGGTTGATGTAGTCGCGCGAGCCAAACACCTCGCGACGGAAATCCAGTTTGTCGTAATTCGGAATGGCCATTTTCAGGCCATATTCCGGGTTGAAACCTTCACGCTTTTGCGCCACTTCCGGCTGCATGAAAAACGGGTGACTGAAGGTGTGCGTGGCGACTTCGACTTTCGGGTTGGCGAACAATTCGCGGGCAATGGGTTCCAGTTCGCGGGCCAGAAACGGAAACATCCCGCGCGGGGAAATCTCACCCTCGACGATCGACACCGAAGTCAGGAACGGGTTGGGCCGAATGAAATCGTCGAGTACCTGTTTGCCCGCGTAGGGTGTGCCGCGCACTTCGGCGCGGGACGGGAAACCATCGCCATCGATGTGCACCGTGGCAATGCGCCGACCATTTTCGGTGGTGGTGTCCGGACGCGGTTGCACCGGCAGGCGCAGGCTGGCCTGGAGGAAAGCGAACGGATCGAGAATCCAGCGGCTGCGTTCATTGTTGGTTTCGAGGATATAAGGCGCCAGGGCCAGGCCGCCCCAACTGGCGACAGCCACCGGGGCAAACGTTTGGCCACCTTCGCCAGTCAACAACAGCGCAGGTTTAGGGCCGTCGGGTAAAACGGAAACCGCGGTCAGGTCACGGGATCGGGGTTGCACCGGTGCTTCGAACGCCCCGAGCAGCGCCTTGTCCTGATAGGTGATCGTCAACGGCTGCGTGGCAGGCGGCGCTCCGCGATCGAGCCCCAGGCGCTTGAGTAACACTTTGTCTTCGACCGGCAGGCCGGCGAAAAATACCAGCGGCACCTGTTCGTCCAGACGCTTGCCCAGCCAGCGATTGAACGCCGGCGCGTCCTGCGGCGGGCCGCTGGTCATCCAGGTGACGATGCCGGCGTACAAACCACTGAAGCGGTGCTCCGGCAACGTATCGTCAGCGGCCAGGTAATCGACGCGATAGCCAAGGTATTCGAGCAGACCACCGAGCAGCGTGTGCCCGGCGTTGCGGATCAGGTCGCCTTCACGCGGGTCATAGACCAGCGCGATTCGACGCGGCTGGACTTCGATGTTGCTGATGCCCATCGAATCCAGATCGGGCGTGCCGATGTACGGAATGAATCCTTCTTCGCGCAGACGCTTGGCCAGCTTGCGCGCTTCGTCGCGACGCTCGGGCGGCAAGTAATCGATTGCCACCAGCGGGATACCTTTGGCGCGCAGGGGTTGCAGCTGGGTTTCCAGCCACTGGCGATCCGCTTCCGGCACCGGACGATAACGCTTGGCGGACGCATCCCACCCGGCGTGGATGGATTCCACGGCAACCGCGGCGGCCACGCCATCGAGTTCAGGCAGCACTTCGAAACCACGGTTGAAAAACAGCTTCAGGTTCGGCTGGCTCTTGTGCAATTCGCGCAAGAAACTGGCGAGGGCCAGGCGTTGCTTTTCCCGCTCGCCTTCCGGCATCAGCTGGAAGCTATCTAGGGTGTCGAGGAACAACCCGGCGTAACCTTCAGCCTCGAACGCCTTGGCGCGGCCGAGCAAATGCTCACGCCAGGCTGGCGAGGCGAGGTCCATGACCTGGCTGTCCCAGGCGCTGTTGCGCACCGGGCTGACGGCTTTGCCCAGGCCCGCCTTGTCGATGGCCGCCTTGTTGCCGCTGAACTCGCCAACCGACAGATAAGCGAACGGCTGGCTGCCCAGCTTGCGCAGGGCTTTGACATCGCCCGCCGTCAAATGCCCCGGCTCGACCACTGACCAGTCGAACTGGGCCAGCTCGGAAATGGGCGGCTCGTCGGCATACCAGAAGGTCACGCTGGAAGGTGGCACCAATGCGGCGGCCTGCACGGCGGGCCCGCTCACGCACAATGCCAGAGCGGCTAACAGTCGCCTGGCGACCGAGCGGACACGCGTCCTGCGAAAAACGATTTCCATAACTCACTCTTGAATTGACTGAACCAGTGCCACTGAACCCGGAACGATAAACCGACCGGGTTACAGACTGCGGATGAGTTGCGCCAGCCCCTTGCCGATGGAAGTCGGTTCGGGGAGATTGAAGCGCTCGAGCAGGCGGGCGTTGTCGGCGCGCGAGTGGCGTATGTCGCCCTGACGTGGCGCCTGATAATTCACCGTCAACGGGTCGCCGGTGGCACTTCCCAGTTCAGCGATCAAATCGTTGAGACTGGTGGAGCGGCTGAGGCCGATGTTCACGGCACCGGGACGCGGCTCTTTCGCCGTCACGGCTTGCAGCAGAATGCTTACCAGGTCCTGGACATAGACGAAGTCACGGGTCTGCTCGCCATCGCCGAAAATCGACACCGGCTGCTTGTTCAGCGCCCGCTCGGTGAAAATGCTGATCACACCGGAGTACGGCGACGACGGATCCTGGCGCGGACCAAAGATATTGAAGAAGCGCAGGACCACTGGTTCCAGGCCGTGCTCGCGGCGGTAGAAATCCAGATAATGCTCACTGGCCAGTTTGTCGCTGGCATACGGTGTCAGCGGTGCCTTGGGCGTGTCTTCGTCGATGGCCGAACCTTCGCCATTGTTGCCGTAGATGGCAGCACTGGAGGCGAACACCACGCGCTTGATCCCGGCTTTCAACATGCTTTCACAGACGTTGAGAGTGCCAACGAAGTTGCTTTGATGGGTGCCCACTGGATCATCCACCGACGCTTGCACCGAGGCCACGGCCGCCAAATGGATGACGGCACTGCAATCGCGCATCGCCTGCATAACGGCGGCACTGTCGGCGACATCACCGATGACCAGGTTCAGATTGGCATTATCCATCGGCAAATTACTGACTTTGCCTGTGGACAGGTTATCCAGTACGCGAACCTTGTATCCCTTGGCCAGCAACGCTTCTACAAGATGCGACCCGATAAATCCCGCCCCGCCAGTGACCAGTACTCGCTCAACGAACATGAAATTTCTTCCTGAAGATTCAAGCGGATACTAGTGTTGGATGTCCGCTAACGGTGGTGCTGGTTTAATCGTATACGAATGTAAAAAGTGTAAAACCACCCGGTCACAACCGGCAGTTTTATGGCGGTAGGCCATCAAAACGCGGCCGATAATGGGAGATCGGACGAGCACTGTCAATAGGTTGTCTATTTCGTCGCCGAACGGCGTAGCGCGTCAAAATAAAGCCATTTTTTTGACGGCATTAATCGGATCCAACCGGAGTTTCACATGCGCCAAGCCTTACTCATCATCGACGTACAACCCAGCTTCGCCCCGCCGCAATGGCTCATCGACGGCATTCGTTCGCTCGTTGGCACACTGCCCAGCGTCGCCACCGTCGAACGCCACGACGAAGTGAAAACGCCGTTCCAGAAACAACTCGGCTGGCACCCCGCCGCGGATGACGACAGCCTGATTGAAGCCGACCGTATCTTCATCAAGCACGGCTACGCGCCAACGCCTGAAACGATCGAGTACCTGAAAAGCCTGAACGTGGATCGCGTCCTGGTGTGCGGCCTGCAAACCGAAACCTGCTGCCTTGCGGCCGGGTTTGCGCTGTTCGATGCGGGGTTGCAGCCGACGCTGATCACCGATTTGACGGTGGGGTCGTCACTGGATCGGTCGGGGGGATTGGGGGTGCGGCTTTGGGAGCATCATTTTGGGGAGGTGGTGACATCAAACCGGCTTTGATCAGAATTCGGTTGGATAACTCAAGATAAGTGCAGAGGCAGTGTTCAATGTAGAAGCGTGAGTTGGGCAGTTCCCCTATCTTTTCACGTTACATCTTGAAATCTGCACCTGGCACACGCTGAACGCCTTTCAATGAGTTCTCGGTAAGCACGAACAACTCTCGTATATGAGCCACTAAAAACGTCCAGAAATCCGGATCATTTACGGTCTGTGTCACTAACTCACGCGGGAGGAATCGGCTCATTTCCTTTCGAAAGTCGACAACGATTTTCGGATCAGCGTCCAGCAACATGGAACGCTCCTTGAACAGGCTCAAGAACTCACTCTGGTCGCTGTGGTGATCACCCAGTTTTTTTGTAATCAGTTCAAGTTTCGGCGTGGTCCCTTGTTGACGCAACCAAACCATATCCCAGAGATCACGATTCTTGATTCTGTTAGGGCGCAACGCAAAAGCCACGATTTTGTCCACGTAGATTTCCTCTCGGGTTTCAGCCTGGAGGATCAGGCCGCTTGTACCCATTTCTACCCCATAAGGGTTGAGTAGAAGCATTGGCTGAGGCTGGTAGCTTGGAATTGCACACACATCGATATTGATACGCTGAGGTGGAAGATCTCTACGACCTGGCCGGGTTTGCACCTTCAGCTTCCAAGTGTCGACATTTCCTGTTTCACGAACAGGTTCGCTGACCTCGACCTCAAGCCCGTATTTGATTTTCAGTGTGCTGACCAACACATGGGCAAGTTCAGTCAGGTTGTCGCGATTGAAATCCGCGCCACCGGTAAAATCCAGGTCCTCACTCAAACGGTTGGAACCATAGCAGGCACGCAAGCAGGTACCGCCAATAAAGGTCAGCCGGGCGAGCATGCCAGCCGAACTCAGCGCCAGCATGATGTCATGGTGCAATAGCTCCTTTTCCACAACGACTCGCAATGGCGCCAGATCTTGCCTGTTTTTCAGCGCCTCATTCACCAGCTCATCAAACAAGCTCATCGACAACGCTCCAATCGATCAAATCCATGTTTCGTTTTGCGATCCTCATGTCTCGCAATGCCTGTTGTGGTGCTGCACGCCACAGTCGACAACGTGCGTCATAGTGGAGCTGTCCGACCAAATCCTGGGCTTTCTGGCGAGTGTGTATGAATTCGATCGTGCCCCAGCGACCGCATGAGATGGTGTTGCTACGTCCGGATGACATCAGCGTGATCCAGTTGATAGGGATCTGCGAAATAACGCCGCAATCACTCAATGCCGTTTCAAGACTGATGTAGTTGAACTGCATCGCACGTAATCTGGCGGCGGCATGAAAGAGCACCAATCCGCTGGAGGCTTGCATCCCTTCAAACAGATAAAGACCTCGACACACTCGCGTCAGATATCCTTCGGAAGCTATTCGGCTCAATAAGGTTTTATAGGCCCCCTCGGACAGATCTGGCACCAATGCCCTGAGATCGTCTGGTGTAAACAGATAGCGTTCGTCGCTGGCCAAATGAGTCAGTTTCCGGAGGAGTCTTCCCATCGGTTGATTAGACTTTGAGGACCTATGCATGACCAAACACTCAACAGAAGGTTTCAATTAATGTAACTTACTGTTGAGTCAATCGAAAAGCGAACTGTATTACCGTCCTACTCATCAGCGATCAAGCTCGCCCTTACCGAGCTCTCGAATATGGGACGCCAATCTAGTCTCACTTTTGCTCAAGGAAAGATTCGGAGAATTGCGCGCCTGACTCAATGACCGTTCAAGGTGTTTTTCGGCCGCCACAGCATTCCCTGCAACGAATTCCCGAAATGCGAGACAGCGGGGCCGAAGTGAAGGACAACACCAGTCGACTTCATCACTCAACAAATCGTCTCGCAGCTCTCCCGTGCGCCTTAAAAGCATGGCCTTGGAGAAACCCAACTCAATTTGCAAGATCGAGATCAACAGTGCCAGTGACCCCAGATTGTGCGACGACGCCTCCAGCAGGGTTTGCAAATCATGGCGCTGCTGTGTGGCAGCATGCCAATCTCCCTGAATTTGCAGAGCATTCAAGCGGTACCAGATAGCAAGCAATGGTGCAGGCATCGGCTCAGACGTGAGCAACGCGATGTCGTCATCTGGTAACTCTTCACTGGGTGTCCCGGCAACAGAAAGTGCCAACAACCGCGCATTCGCAAGCATCGGAATCTGCTCCTCCTTGACCAGACACCATGCGATCAGTCCAGCACCGTCACTGCTGCCACCCAAGTAAGTAGGAATCAGATTGGAAACCCCCATTGCAATGTTGCTGACACCGAGCGCCAACATGAACATACGCATCGTTTCCTGTGACGAAAAGCCAACACCGATGCAAAGGCACCCGACGACCAGGTTTGCCAGCGGCCCCATTACAATCATGACGATGAATTGCCGACTCATAGGCAGGCAAGGGTCAGCCGCGGCCATGATATAGCCACCCAATTTTGATCGTTTCGGCTGAGGCGACCATCGCATACGCCAACCACGCCGTAGCGGGAGCAGTTCTACCGCGGCAACACGCACTGCCAGTACAGTCATGTGACTCCACTTCGCCCCCAGATAGTGGCCGCCTTCATGGATGCAAGTACTCAGGATGATCAATACAACGGTCAAGACCGTCGCCCAAAGGGGAGCTAAGTCCGAATCGATGCCAATGCCGAGGATGAAGGCAGTCGCCAGCACTCCACTTACGGACACTATCGTCTGCGATAGCGAAAGCAGTTTAAACAAGCTCATTACCCATTTGTTGCCCATCATTGAATGCTTACCGCAGTGACCGAGATAGGCCTGCGACTTTAGGTGGTGATGACCTCCAGCCTCAACCGCCAAACTGCGTAGGAACCAGGTAGGAGACGCGAAGGGAAAGTCCTACAGAAAAAACGCGAAGTGTGATGACCCATTGCAAGTACAACTTCTGGCGCTGGCTGAGTTTCGATTCGCGCGTGTACCTCGCAATGGATTCCCCCCATTGACCAGCACATGAACTTTTCTTCACCCCGCCTTAATGCCACACCCTGTACATTTCCCTCGCTCATTCAAGAAACTACGGTTTGCCCGCCCTCCCGCGGGCTTTTTTTTGCCTGTAGATTGGTCGTCATTCCCCCACTGGAGCGCCAGATGACGATCCTCTCCCTGCCCTGCAAACGCGTGACACTGGCGATCCTGAACCCCAGCCAGGCGGCGCTGGAAAGCGATTTCTATCGACGTAACCACGCGCACCTCGCCCCCTGGTCACCCGTTAGAGCGGACAATTACTACAGCCCGGAAAGAATCCGTTCGCGCCTGGCGCAACAGGCCATGGCCTTCGATGAAGGGTATGCAGTGCATTTCGCCGTGCTGGATCGCGACAACGGGCAAATGATCGGTGCGTGCAATTTCAGCGGCATCGTTCGCGGGGCGTTTCAGGCGTGCTATCTGGGTTACCACATTTGCGAGTCCCGACAGGGTCAGGGGTTGATGCGCGAAGCACTCGAAGCGGGCATCGGCTATATGTTCGAAACCATGAACCTGCACCGGATCATGGCCAACTACATTCCCGGCAATGAACGCAGTGCGCGGTTGCTGGAACGGCTGGGATTCGAGCGTGAAGGGTATGCCAGGGACTATCTGAACATTGCCGGGCGCTGGCAGGATCATGTGCTGACAGCACTGGTCAGCAGGGTCTGGGAGGATCCGGACCGGCAATGGTCGCGGCAACTGGGTTAGCGCGTCCTAAAGGCGATTAAAATGAGAGGAAAGATCCCACAGGTGTTTCAGGTTGTCCGTCGGAAGTCGGGGAAATAGTCTCTGGTGGTCGCTGAAAAATTCAGTGACCGGGTGTGAGATCCCGGCAACTCATAGTCATCCAATGCCAGTATCCGCATAATTGCCGCCAGCTTTTCCGCTGTCCGTAAATGCGTTATGGCGGCTGTGTGCGGGCAGACTTTATGTCTGGCCGGGTGCCTATGACCGGTTTTCTCACCTCGCACATAGCTGCCACCTTTTGCCGTGTGAGAAACGGCAAGAGATGGCTTCCACCGCATAGGAGCATTGCCTTGGATAAGTTAATCCCCGATCCCCCCTTCGAAATCGAAAGACCCTACCGCCCAACCACATTTTTCACCGTCCTCCCCGACATAAAAACCGAAAACCTCCTCGCCCACGCCTGCGAGTCATTAGCCTCAGCCAACGTCATGCTCAACGACTTCGCTACCTACCTGAACGGCCCACAGCGCAATACGGCGCTGGTCATTGCACAGATCATCATGCTGGCAGAGCTGGCGGTTAACCGTGCGCTGGATAACGTTGATCCGCAAGAGCAAGTCTGATCACCGCGTTATCGTTCTTCGCGAGCAGGCTCGCTCCCACAAGGGATTGCGCTCTTCTGTGGGAGCGAGCCTGCTCGCGAATGCTGTCTATCAGGCAAAACGATTCAAAACACCGGGCTGGGTCTCATCCACCATCACCGACTCTTCAGCCATCTGCAGCACGGACATCGCCAACCCCATTTGATGCGTCGAGGGTAGAGGCTCGGGCGTGGGCAGGCAGTGAAACGCTTGTGAAAAAAAGCTTAAAGGCTACGTAAAAGACGCAAAAACCTTGTTACAGAATCTGCCAGACAAAATCCTTTCAGCTCTCGCGGTTGCGGCCGATACAAACCTTCTACACACCCTGCTGGCACCTAAAAACAACAATCTTCCAGCCAACCGATGATCGAGAAGCACCACGTTCCTGGAGGAATTTTGATGAATAGCTGGTTCGGCAATATCAGCGTGAACCTGAAACTGGGCCTGGGGTTTGGCCTGGTCCTGGCCCTGACCTGCGTCCTCGCCCTGACCGGCTGGACCAGCCTCGGCAGTTTGATTGACCGCAGCAACTGGATGAGCGACATCACCCAGCTCAACGCCGGCCTGACCAAGCTGCGCGTGGTGCGCCTGCAATACATGCTGACCAACGGCGATGAAACCACCGCTCAGAATGTGCAGACCAGCCTTGAAGCCTTTTCCGCTCAGCAGCAGGCCCTGCTGGTGAAATTCAAGAGCCCGGAAAACCTCAAGCTGCTCAAGGAGCAAGGTGCCGTCATCGACGCCTACAAGACGTCGCTGAACAAAATGCGGGGGGCCTATCGCGCCGGCAACAGTGCACGGGACGTCATGACCGCCAACGCGGAAACCGCCAACACGCTGATCAACGCCTTGAACAGCCGCGTGCAACAACTGCCGCCGAGCGATCAACGCTTCGAACAGTTCCAGGCCATCACCGCCGCCAAGGAAGCCTTCCTGCTGGCTCGCTACGAAGTGCGCGGCTACACCGCCACCACCAACGCCGAAACCGAACAGAAGGCCGTAGCCCAACTGGACACCGCCATCGCCAGCGTGAAGCAGCTCAACGTGCATTTCGCCGACGTGCAACCGGATGCCCTGCCGCAGTTGGAAACCGCACTGGGCAACTACCGCAGCGCCCTGCAGGCTTATAAAGCCGCGAGCAACGATGTGGTGCAGTCGCGCAAGGAAATGACCGACCAGGGCGCCGCCATCGTCTCCCTGAGCGAGCAGCTGTATCAGATCCAGCTCGACCGCCGCGATGCCGAAAGCGCCAAGGCCCGCACCCTGCAACTGGTCAGCACGCTGCTGGCATTGTTGGTGGGCATCATTGCCGCCGTGCTCATCACCCGCCAGATCACTGGCCCTCTGCGCGATACACTGGCCGTGGTCAATCGCATCGCCAGCGGCGACCTGTCCCAGGACGTCAAAGTCACCCGCCGCGATGAACTCGGCGTGTTGCAGCAAGGCATCGCGCGCATGGGCGTGACCCTGCGTGACTTGATCAGCGGTATCCGTGACGGTGTGACCCAGATCGCCAGCGCCGCCGAAGAACTGTCGGCGGTGACCGAGCAAACCAGCGCCGGCGTGAACAGCCAGAAGGTCGAGACCGATCAGGTCGCCACGGCCATGCACGAAATGACGGCGACCGTTCAGGAAGTTGCTCGCAATGCCGAACAGGCCTCACAAGCCGCCGCTGCTGCCGACGGCGAGGCCCGTGAAGGCGACAAAGTGGTCAACGAAGCCATCGCGCAGATTGAGCGCCTGGCCAGCGAGGTGGTGCGCTCCACCGAAGCCATGAGCGTGCTGCAACAGGAAAGCGACAAGATCGGCAGCGTCATGGACGTGATCAAGGCCGTGGCCGAACAGACCAACCTGCTGGCACTGAACGCCGCCATCGAAGCGGCCCGTGCCGGTGAGGCCGGTCGTGGTTTTGCCGTGGTGGCCGATGAGGTGCGCGGCCTGGCCCAGCGCACGCAGAAATCCACCGAAGAAATCGAAGGCCTGGTCGCCGGCCTGCAAAACGGCACGCAACAAGTGTCGGCGGTGATGAACAACAGCCGCGTACTCACCGACAGCAGCGTGGCCCTGACCCGCAAAGCCGGCGAGTCACTGGAAAGCATCACCCGCACGGTGTCCAACATCCAGTCGATGAACCAGCAAATCGCCGCTGCCGCCGAGCAGCAAAGCGCGGTGGCCGAAGAGATCAGCCGCAGCATCATCAACGTGCGCGACGTGTCGGAACAGACCGCCGCGGCCAGCGACGAGACGGCCAAGTCCAGTGTTGAACTGGCGCGGTTGGGGAATCAGTTGCAGATGATGGTCAGCCACTTCCGGGTCTGACATTCAGCCAGCGGTATATCACCAATCCAATCGCGGGCAAGCCCGCTCCCACAGGTTCAGTGAACATCCTGTGGGAGCGGGCTTGCCCGCGATGGCGATGTATCTGTCACCAAAGAAATTCAGACACTGATCGCATTGGTAAACACCAACCGGTTACCAAACGGATCGCTGATGGTCATGTCCTGGCTGCCCCATGGCATCGCCTGGATATGCGGGCGGGAGAATGGATAGTCCTTGGCCAGCAGTTGCTGTTGGAAGGCTTCCAGTTCATCGGTCTCGATGCGCAAGGCCGAGCCCGGTGTCGCATCGCCGTGGTGTTCGGACAGGTGCAACACGCACTCGCCCCGAGACACTTGCAGGTACAACGGGAAGTTGGCTTCGAAACGGTGCTGCCAGTCGATCTTGAATCCAAGGAAGTCGACGTAGAATTCAACAGCCTTGATTTCATCGAAGATCCGCAGGATCGGGGTGGTTTTGCCGAAGCTCATCGAGTTGCTCCCAGACAGAAATAGCCCACAGTGTAGCCGGGCTGTACGTCAGCAATTCGGCTTGCTGGCAGCATTCTTTAATCTCAATATGCCATCACTGTGACGCACAACCCAAAACGTCATTGAAACCCGTCACGCAAATCCCCCTCCCGCGCCAGAAACCGCCCTTCCCTGCGCCCGTTCGCCTGACCGTCGCGGTAGCTCAGCACACCATTGACCCACACCCCTTCGATGCCTTCGGCCGCCCGTTGCGGATCATTGAAGTCCGCAACATCGCGAATGGTCGCCGGGTTGAACAACACCAGATCCGCCCAATGCCCTTCACGAATCTCGCCGCGTTCCTTCAAACCGAATCGCGACGCCGACAGCCCGGTCATTTTGTGCACGGCGGTGTGCAGCGCAAACAGGCCCACGTCTCGGCTGAAATGTCCGAGTACTCGTGGGAAGGCGCCCCACAGCCGTGGATGTGGAAACGGGTCTTCCGGCAAGCCATCGGAACCGACCATCGACAGTGGATGCGCGAGGATTCGTCGCACATCGGCCTCGTCCATCCCGTAATACACCGCGCCGGCCGGTTGCAGCTGGCGGGCCGCGTCGAGCAACGACAGGTTCCACTCGGCGGCGATGTCCATCAAGTCGCGGCCGCCCATTTCCGGGTGCGGCGTGGACCAGGTGATGGTGATGCGATGGGCATCGGTGACTTGCTTGAGGTCCAGGGTCGACGAGCTCGCGGCATACGGATAGCAGTCGCAGCCCACCGGATGGGTTTTCGCCGCCTGTTCCAAGGATGCCAGCAGTTGCGGACTGCGTCCCCAGTTACCGGCGCCGGCACATTTGAGGTGGGAAATGATCACCGGGGATTTCGCATGGCGACCGATCTGGAACGCCTCGTCCATGGCCTCCAGCACCGGTTCGAATTCGCTGCGCAAATGGGTGGTGTAGACCGCGCCGAAGGCCGTCAGCTCTTCGGTCAGTTGCATGACTTCGTCGGTGGATGCCGAGAACGCGCTGGCATAGGCAAGTCCGGTGGACAAGCCCAGCGCACCAGCCTCCAGGCTCTCGCGCAGTTGCTCGCGCATCGCCGCTGTTTCATCGGGGGTCGCCGTGCGAAACAGGTCATCGAGGTGGTTGCTGCGCAACGCGGTATGGCCCACCAGAGCGGCCACGTTCAGTGTGGTATTCGCCGCTTCGACCGCGGCGCGGTAATCGCTGAATTTAGGGTAAACAAAGGCAGCGCAGGTGCCGAGCAGGTTCATCGGGTCCGGTGGATCGCCGCGCAAACTCACCGGTGAGGCGCTGATCCCGCAGTTGCCGACGATCACCGTGGTCACGCCCTGACTGAGCTTGGGCAGCATCTGCGGCTGGCGGATCACCACCGTGTCATCATGGGTGTGCACGTCGATGAAACCCGGCGCCAGCACGTGACCCTGCGCGTCGATTTCTTCAGCGGCGCGGGCGTCGTGCAAGTCGCCGATGCGCTCGATGCGACCGTTGAGAATCGCCACGTCACCCGGATAACCGGGGCTGTTGCTGCCATCAATGATCAAGGCGTTGCGGATCAGCGTGTCGTACATCATGTCAGTCTCCCAGCGGCAAGTGATCGTCGCCGCCGCGGTAATCGTCCAGGGCGAGTTTGATCCGCCGCAGACGCTCTTGATTGTCTTGAGGATTGGCCAGTGCCAGCTCGGTGGCAAGCACATCGATGGCGAGCAACATGCCGTAACGTGCCGCCGTCGGTTTGTAGATGAAGGAGGTTTCGGCGCTTTGCAGCGGCAGCACGATGTCGGCCAATTGCGCCAACGGAGAGTCGCTGCGGGTAATGGCCAGAATCCGTGCGCCGTAGCTGCGGGCCAGCTCCACCGTTTCAATCAGCTCCGGAGTGATGCCGGTCAGCGAACAGACGATAACCACGTGTTCGGCGCTGAGACTGGAGGCCGTGATGCGCATCATCACCGCGTCGTGGCACACCGCGATCGGGTAGCCGAGTCGCACCAGGCGCACCTGCAACTCATCACTGCACAAGGTCGAGCAGCCCCCCATGCCAAAGGCGTGGATCATCCGCGCCTTGCCCAGCAGTTTTACTGCATCGCTGAAGCGCGACTCGTCGAAGGCCGCCAGATGCTGGCGCAGGGTCGACTCGATATCACCCACGATCTGCCCGTAGAACGCTGATTGCTCAGGCGTGCCCGCCGGGTCGAGAAAGCGGCTGCCGACACCGCTGGCCTGGGCCAGTTGCAGGCGCAGGTCACGCAAGTCGCGGCAGCCGACCGTGCGGGCGAAACGCGACAGCGTCGCCGTACTCACTTCCGCCCGCTGCGCCAGCTCATCGAGGCTGGCGGACGCGGCAAACCCTACGTCGTCGAGCATCAGGCGGGCGATGCGTCCTTCACCGGCGCTGAAAGAATCCTGGCGGGCGCGAATCTGGTAAAGGATGTCCATGGCGGGCGGCTCCGGTTAAATCAGGTAAGAAAGGCCGATGGTCAGGCCGAAGGCAACCACCGAAATGATGGTCTCCAGCACGGTCCAGGTCTTGAAGGTCTGGGTGACCGTCATGTTGAAGTATTCCTTGATCAACCAGAAGCCGCCGTCGTTGACGTGGGAAAAAATCACCGAGCCGGCGCCGGTCGCCAGCACCAGCAATTCCGGGTGCGGATAACCCAGGCCAATCGCCACTGGCGCGACCACGCCGGACGCGGTGGTCATGGCTACGGTGGCCGAGCCGGTGGCGATGCGCATCAACGCGGCGAACAGCCAGCCCATCAACAGCGGCGACAGGTGGAATTCGTGAGCCAGGCTGACGATCTGGTCGGTGACGCCGGCGTCCACCAGAATCCGGTTCAGGCCACCACCGGCGCCTACCAGCAAGGTGATGCTGGCAGTCGGCGCCAGGCACTCGTTGGTGAACTTGAGGATCGACTCGCGGTTGAAGCCCTGGGCCAGACCGAGGGTCCAGAAGCTCAGCAAAGTCGCCAGCAGCAGTGCGATCACCGAGTTACCGATGAACAACAGGAACTGGTTGAAACCGGTGCCCGGCGTGGAAATCAGATTGGCCCAGCCGCCGATCAGCATCAGCACCACCGGCAACAGAATGGTCGCCATGGTGATGCCGAAGCCCGGCAGGCTGTCGCGCGGTTCACGTTCGAGGAACTGCCGTTCCAGCGGGTTTTCCGCCGGCAGCTGAATGCGCGGCACGATGTATTTGGCATAGATGGGACCGGCGATGATCGCCGTGGGAATGCCGATCGCAATCGCATAGAGCAAGGTCTGCCCCACCGACGCCTGATACACCTGCACTGCCAACATTGCCGCCGGATGTGGCGGCACCAGCGCATGCACCACCGAAAGCCCGGCAACCATCGGCAAGCCGACCATCAGGATCGACACGCCGACCCGCCGCGCCACCGTGAAGGCAATCGGCACCAGCAACACGAAACCGACCTCGAAAAACAGCGGCAGGCCCACCAGGAAGGCAATGCAAACCATCGCCCAATGCGCGTTCTTTTCACCGAAACGGTCGATCAACGTCCGCGCCACCTGCTCGGCACCGCCGGACTCGGCCATCATCTTGCCGAGCATCGTGCCCAGCGCCACCACCAGCGCGATATGCCCCAGGGTCTTGCCGACCCCGGCCTCATAAGCCCCGACCACTCCGGACGGCGGCATCCCCGCGACCAACGCCAGACCGATGGAAATCAGGGTGATGACAATGAAGGGGTTGAGCCGGTAACGGGCGATCAGAACGATCAGGGCAATGATGGCGATGGCGGCATACACCAGCAGCCAATAGCCGAAGGACAGGGTCATGCGGTACTCCTCGAGAGGGTCACGTCGAAAGTTTTGTGAAACTCTTAAAACATTTCGAGGCGCGATTATCAAACGAGGTGAAAGTAATTTTCGTAGAGAGGTAAGGGATGTCGCTGACGGATATGCGATGTCGCGATTAATGAAAATCGGACCGGCGAATTTTCATCGCCGGAAACGATCGTCCAGTCAGTCGTGATTCACGCTTGCACGCTTGAGCAGCTTTTTGCAGCGCTCGGACAAATGCAGTACCCGCAAGTGTTTGCCGGCTCTGTCGTAGCGCTCGCGCAGGGTCTTGAGCGCGGCAATGGCGGAGTAGTCGACGAAGCTCAAATGACGACAGTCGATGGTCACTACCGACGGGTCGTTGGCGGGATCGAACTGATTGAGGAACGGTGTCGTCGAGGCGAAGAACAGCGTGCCATGCAGGAGATAGAGCTTGCTGCCGTCGGCCTCAAGGTGACTGTCTGCGTAGAGTTCACGGGCCTGTTGCCAGGCGAAATTCAACGCCGCAATGATGATCCCGCAAAGCACCGCAGTGGCCAGGTCGGTGAACACCGTGATCACCGTCACCGCGATGATCACCAGCACATCATTGAGCGGCACCTTGTTGACCACCCGCAGCGAGGCCCAGGCAAAAGTCTGCTGCGACACCACGAACATCACCCCGACCAGCGCCGCCAACGGAATACGCTCGATCAGCGGCGACAGAAACAGGATGAACAGCAGAATCGACACCCCGGCCACCACGCCGGAGACGCGCCCACGTCCGCCAGAGCTGAGGTTGATCATGGTCTGGCCGATCATCGCGCAGCCCCCCATGCCGCCGAATACGCCGGACACCATGTTCGCGGCCCCGAGCGCTACGCACTCGCGATCCGGGTAGCCGCGGCTCTCGGTGATTTCGTCGGTGAGGTTCAGGGTCAACAGGGTTTCCAGCAGGCCGACCATGGCCATCAGGATCGCGTAGGGCGCGATGATGCGCAGGGTTTCAAGGTTCCACGCAATATTCGGCAAGGCAAACGTCGGCAACCCACCGGCAATGTGCGCCATGTCACCCAGGGTGCGGGTTGGCAGGCCCAGTAGATACACCGCCAGCCCCACACTCAGGATCGCCACCAGTGCCGGTGGCACGGCGCGGGTCAGCCGCGGCATCAGATAGACGATGGCCATCGTCAGCAGCACCAACCCGACCATCATGTACAGCGGCGTACCGCTCAGCCAGGTTTCGCCGCTCTTGAAATGCTCCAGTTGCGCCAGGGCAATGACGATCGCCAGACCGTTGACGAAGCCGAGCATCACCGGGTGCGGGACCATGCGCACCAGCTTGCCGAGCTTGAGCAAGCCGAACGCCGACATGATCAACCCGCCCAGCAACACAGTGGCCAGCAAATACTGCACACCGTGCTGCACCACCAATGCGACGATCACGACGGCCATCGACCCGGCGGCCCCGGACACCATGCCCGGGCGACCACCGAACAGCGCGGTGAGAGTGCAAATGATGAACGCGCCATACAGCCCCATCAGCGGATTGAGATGGGCCACCAGCGCGAAGGCGATGCACTCGGGCAGCAGGGCAAAGGACGTAGTGAGACCGGCCAGGGCATCGGCACGCAGGTTTTTTGGTTTCATGGAGGACCGCAGGGAGTAGCGAGAAAGAATGTGCGGATGTTACGGAATCGAGGGCAGCCCGGCCAGCTTATGCGCCATCAGAAATGCCTTCGCGAGCAGGCTCGCTCCCACATTAGACCGCGGACGTCCGAGCAACGCGGTCAACTGTGGGAGCGAGCCTGCTCGCGAAGGCAACAACTCGGTCTAAAGCGAACTCACACCATTTCTTTAAGAATCCACTCCACCACCGAAGTCCGCTTCGGCACCCACCCCAACAATTCCCGCGCATGCTTGCCGCGCACCCGGCTGTTGGAACCCAAACCATAGTTGGCCATTTCATAGCCCCACTCGGCTTCGGCCTCTTTCAGCGGCCAGTCTTGCGGCTCACCCAGGTTCAGCGCCTGCGTCATGGCCGTGGTCATGTCGATGAACGACGCTTCGCCGCTTTCGACGAAGTAAAACGTGCCCGGGATGTTCCTGGTCAGCGCCAGCAGATACAGCGACACCACGTCCTCGATATGCACGTTGGACCAGATGTTCCGGCCGGTGCCAACATGACGCACCACGCCACTCTTGCGCGCCTGTTTCAGCAAGCGCGGCAATTGCACGCTGTCGCGGTTCACACCCAGGCTGTGGCCGTAGATCAGGGTGTTGCAGATGACCGCCGAGTTCACGCCGTCCTTCGCTGCGTCGAGGATCAGGTTGTCGATGGCCACGCGCGCGGCCTTGTCGACGGTCGGCTCCGGCAGGTTGTCTTCGTAGTAGATGACATCACTGGATTTACCGCCCGAGGCATCGCCGACGATGCTCGAACCGCTGGTGTGCAGGAATACTTTGTTGGAGCCGCGCATGGCATTGAGCAGGGCCTCTACCGCACCACGATGGTCGCTGCTGGCGGCATTGATCACGGCGTCGGCGGCACCGGCCTGCTGGGTGAGTAGTGCGCTGTCGTCCAGCGTGCCGATCACTGGCGTGATGCCCAGTGCTTTCAGCTCATCCGCTTGCTCGGTGTTGCGCACCAGGCCGGTGACGCTGTGACCGGCCTTGATCAGGCCCGTGGCGATGGAGCCGCCGATAAAACCGGCAGCGCCGGTAACGAATACGTTCATGGAGTAACTCCCTGCGTGAGTAAGTGATGCAACGAGTATCAGGGAGAGATCCCCGGTGAAAAATGCCCGCCGACCCAATTCACTCTTGCCCTGGGATCACGAATCAGTCCTTGAAGTCCGAGCTCGCATAAAGCGCCAACTTGCCCTGGATGAAATCCAGGAAACACTGGATCCGCAGGGCCAACTGCGAGTTACGGTAGTACACCGCGTTGATGGGCTGGCGATAACCGCTGTTGAACTCGGACAGCAATATTTTCAAGCGCCCGGCACGAATGTCCTCGATGGTCATGTAGTGCGACAGGCTGGCGATGCCCTGGCCTTCCAGCGCCAGGTGGCGGATGGTCTCGCCGCTGGAGGCGCTGAGCGACGCCTGTATCGGCCAGCGATCGCCATGCACGTAGCGCAACGGCCATTGGTTGAGCCCTTCGTTCTGGGTGAAGCCCAGCAGCGTATGCTCGGCCAGATCGGCCACGGCGGTCGGCGTACCGTGTTTTTCCAGGTAGGCCGGGCTGGCGACGATGTGTATCGGACTGCAACCCAGGGAACGGGCGTGCAGGGTCGAATCGGCGAGCGTGCCGATACGGATGGCGATGTCGGTGCTTTGCTCAAGTAGATCGATGATCAGGTCATTGCTGTTGAGTTCGAGCTGGATATCGGGATAGAGCCGCCGAAACTCATCGATGTAGGGCACGATGGCGTGCAGCATGAACGGTGAGGCAGCGTTGATGCGCAAGCGCCCGGACGGCGTTTGCTGACGGGAGGACAAGCGCTCTTCGAGCTCGTCCATCTGATCGAGAATCAGCTTGGCGTGCTCGAAGAAATACTTGCCCTCCTCGGTGAGATCCATGCGCCGAGTGGTGCGGTTGATCAACGTCGTATCGAGCTTGGCCTCCAGCCGCGACAGTGTCCGGCTGACCGCCGACGGCGTTTGACCGACCTGCTCGGCCGCCGCGGAAATCGATCCGCACTCAATCACGCAGACGAAGATCTGCAACTCATCGGATCTGGCTTTCACGTGTGTCCCTTTATCGAATGCATGCTTATTGTGGCGAGGGAGCTCGCTCCCGCTGGACCGCGAAGCGGTCCCAATATCAGCCAACTGGTGCATCAGGCAAACCGCATGCGCAGCCGAGCGGGAGCAAGCTCCCTCGCCACAGAAACGGCGCCAGACCCAGATAATCGATAGTAGCCGAGCGTTACACCTTAAGGCCAAACACCTCAGTCAAATGCTGCTCATAACGCACCACATCGCCTTCGATGTTCGGGCTCTTCATCACATCCACACAGAGGAATGTCGGCAAGCCCGTCATGCCAAGGAACTCGTTGGCCTTATGGAACGGGAAGTACACCGCGTCCACGCCCTTGGCTTCGAAGAAGTCGGCCGGGTCATCGAAGGCTTGCTGCGGTGCGTTCCAGGTCAGCGACAACATGTACTGCTTGCCCTGAATCAGGCCGCCGCTGCCGTACTTCTGCGACGCATCGGAACGGGTGCGGCCATCGCTGGCGTAGAGACTGCCGTGACCCTCGGTGAACACTTCGTCGATGTACTTCTTGACGGTCCACGGCGCGCCCATCCACCAGCCTGGCATCTGGTAAATGATCACGTCGGCCCAGAGGAATTTGGCGACTTCTTCAGCGACGTCGTAGCCCTCGTCGATGAAGGTGGTTTTGATATCCATGCCGCCACGATCCAGCACGCTCAATGCCGCTTCGTGCAGGGTGGCGTTGTAGCGACCGTCGGAGTGAGCGAATTTTTTGCCGCCATTGAGCAACAGAACTTTTTTCATGGGTGGGTCTCGGGAAGGTCAGAAATTGATGGCGGCAGAATAGCGACGGGCTTCGCGCGGAATAAGCGCGCCTTTCGCAAAATTCATTTGACCTAGACGCACGAATCGCCAGTCGATTGTTGCCTTAGACTTGGCGCCAGTTCTGTCCCGAGGAGACAATTTCATGAGTGAAATGCAAGGTTTCATCCTGCACGCCAAGACCCGTCCGGAAAAATCCGATGCTTTCGAAGCTTTTTTCAGCCGCCATGTGGAAGCGAGCCGTGCCGAACCCGGCTGCATCGAGTACCACATGCTGCGCGACAAACAGGACCCGAGCCTGTTTATCTTCTACGAGATCTGGCAGTCCCAGGCCCACCTGGATGTGCACTCGAACCTGCCACACATGAAGCAGTTTCTTGATCAGCGCGATGAGTACCTGGAACGGGATTTCGAGATCCGCGCCATCGAAATGATCAGCCCCCCATCCAATAGCCGCTAGCTGCTAGCTGCTAGCTGCTAGCTGCTGATCAGCAAATGGCCGCCGAGTAATCCCAGGCCAACGAAGAACACACGTTTGAACAACAGGGCGCTGATCCGCTGGCGCAGCCACTGCCCCAGCCACATGCCGAGCACCGCCGGGATCAGCGCCAGCAGCGATGCACTCAACTCGCCACCGCCGAGGGCGCCGCGCCATAACAGTCCGCCAGCCAGGGCCAGGGTCGAGACGGTGAATGACAGGCCCAGCGCCTGCACCAGCTCATCCTTGCTCAAACCCAGCGCTTGCAGATACGGCACGGCCGGAATCACGAACACGCCGGTGGCCGAGGTGATCACGCCCGTCAGCCCCCCGCACAACGGACCGAGCCAAGGTTCGCTGCGTCCGCCGACGCGCAGGGCAGGCAGGAACAACCCACTCAACGCATAGAGCAACAAGGCCGCGCCCAGACCTCGCACCACCCAATGCCCGCCGGCCATGCCGATCCACAGCGTGCCCGCCCCCGTGCCGATGAAGATCGCCAGCAACATCGGCCACAGCCGTTTGATCAACCCGAGCAGATGCCCACCAAATGCCAGTTGCCAGACGTTGGTCAGCGTCGCCGGGATGATCAGCAATGCGGCAGCCTGCGACGGCGCCATAGCCAGACCGAGCAAGCCCATGGCGATGGTCGGCAACCCCAAGCCGATCACCCCCTTGATCATGCCGGCCAGCAAGAAGGTGGCGATGACCAGCAGTGAAAGGGCAAGGCCGAGATTTTGGTAGAACGAGGCGAGTGTATTCATGGGGCTATCGTGAGCCCGGATTGGCCGGTTGGAAATCTGCCATATACTGAGGGTGCCTCTTCCCCAGCAAGAGGCTGAAGTGTGGGTGGAGGCTACTGACACCTTCGCGAGCCTGCTCGCTCCCACATTTGAAATGCGTTCCCCTGTGGGAGCGAGCCTGCTCGCGAATATCGCCCACACAAGACATCTCCAAGGGCTGCCAATGCACTTTGACCTCACCGACCTGCGCCTCTACCTGAACATCCTCGACACCGGCAACATCACCGCCGGCGCCGCCCGTAGTCATTTGTCCCTGGCAGCCGCCAGCGCACGCATCCGCGCGATGGAGGCCTCGTCTAGCATTGATTTTCTGGAGCGCGGCCGCCGCGGGGTGACCCCCACACCTGCGGGAAAAGCCCTGGCACAACACGCCCGCACCCTGCTGCAACACGCCGAGCGCATGCAGCAGGACCTGGCCGAATACGCCAACGGCGTCAAAGGCCAGGTGCGATTGCTGTGCAACACCACGGCGATCACCGAATACCTGCCGGAGTTGCTCGCCGACTTCCTGCGTGATCACCCCAACCTCGACATCGACTTGCAGGAACTGCCCAGTACACGCATCACCCACGCCCTGCGCCAAGGCGCTGCAGACCTGGGAATCGTCTCCGATGCGGTGGACACCCACACCCTCGACACCCTGCCCTTTCGTGACGATCCGCTGGTGCTGATCATGCCGCCCGGGCATCCCTTGGCGGGTAGCGAACCACCGAGTTTCAGCGACACGTTGCGGCACCACTACGTCGGTCTGACCGCCAACAGCGCCTTGGCGGTGTATCTGGAGGAGCAGGCTTTGCACACAGGGATGCGCATGCAAATCCGCATCCGCGCCGAAGGCTTCGACGCGGTGATGCGCATGGTCGCGCACGGTGCCGGACTGGGGATTGTGCCGCTGGCGGCCCTCCAGCGCCGGACCGTGGCTCAACGGCTGAAAAGCTTCGCGCTGAAGGAGCCATGGGCGCAGCGAAAACTGCTGCTGTGCGCACGCTCATTCGAGCATTTGCCCGGCTATGCCAGAGCCTTGTTCGAAGTGTTGCGTAGCGCAAATCGCCGTGAAAATCCTTGAAAATCACCGTTTGGCCCTACGCATGGCTGTATAACGAAGAGGTGACCCGGAGTAATATTCGCCCTTTGAAATCAGGCCTGGCCACAACAACCAGAAGGGAACCAGATGGCGGATGAAATCTTGCAACAGGGGACGCTCAAGCGGGGGCTGAAAAATCGTCATATTCAGCTGATCGCCTTGGGTGGAGCCATTGGTACAGGACTGTTCCTGGGCTCGGCCGGGGTGCTCAAGTCCGCTGGACCGTCGATGATCCTCGGCTACGCGATTGCCGGGTTTATCGCGTTCCTGATCATGCGCCAGCTCGGTGAAATGATTGTCGAAGAGCCGGTGGCCGGCTCCTTCAGTCACTTTGCCCACAACTACTGGGGCGGTTTCGCCGGTTTCCTGTCCGGCTGGAACTACTGGGTGCTCTATGTGCTGGTGGGCATGGCCGAGCTGACCGCCGTCGGCAAGTACGTACAGTTCTGGTGGCCGGAGGTGCCGACCTGGGTCAGCGCCGCGGTGTTCTTCGTGCTGGTCAACCTGATCAATACGCTGAACGTCAAAGTCTTCGGTGAAATGGAGTTCTGGTTCGCGATCATCAAAGTCGTGGCCATCATCGGCATGATCGTCCTGGGTTGCTACCTGCTGATCAGCGGCACCGGCGGCCCGCAAGCCTCGGTGAGCAACCTGTGGGACCACGGCGGATTCTTCCCCAATGGCTACAGCGGTCTGCTGATGGCGATGGCGTTCATCATGTTCTCCTTCGGTGGCCTGGAGCTGGTCGGCATCACCGCCGCTGAAGCCAGCGAGCCGCGCAAGGTCATTCCCAAAGCCATCAACCAAGTGGTTTACCGGGTGCTGATCTTTTACGTCGGCGCGCTGACCGTGCTGCTGTCGCTGTATCCATGGGACCAACTGCTGCAGACACTGGGCGCGTCGGGCGATGCCTACAGCGGCAGCCCGTTCGTGCAGATTTTCGCCCTGATCGGCAGCGACACGGCCGCACAAATCCTCAACTTCGTGGTGCTCACCGCGGCGCTGTCGGTCTACAACAGCGGCGTCTACTGCAACAGCCGCATGCTCTACGGCCTGGCCGAGCAAGGCGATGCACCCAAGGTATTGATGAAACTGAACAAGCAGGGCGTGCCGTTGCTGGCACTGGGCGTATCGGCGCTGATCACCATGCTGGCCGTGCTGGTCAACTACGTCGCGCCGCAGGAAGCGTTAGAGCTGCTGTTCGCCCTGGTAGTCGCGTCCCTGATGATCAACTGGGCGCTGATCAGCCTGACGCACCTGAGGTTCCGCAAGGCCATGGGTCAACGCGGCATCGTGCCAGGCTTCAAGGCCTTCTGGTCGCCGTACACCAACTACCTGTGCCTGGCGTTCATGGCCGTGATCATCTGCGTCATCTGGATGATTCCGCCAGTACGCGCCTCGGTGTACGCGATGCCGGTGTGGGTGTTGGTGATCTACGGTTGCTACCGGTTGCGCATGGCCAGACATCGAAACCTGCCAGTGGCTCAGTAACCCCGCCCAATAAAACGCCCCGGCATTTGCCGGGGCGTTTTTCATGGGGTACACAGATCACCGAGCGCTTCTGGATACCTCAATGTCGAGCACAGACAACTCGGACTGCGCCAAGCCCGTCAGGATGCGCCTTCAGTTCTCTCCAACGCCCGGAGTCATCATGACCGCTAACGCACCGATTACCGTACTTCGCGACACCCACCCGCTGCCCGTACTCGACGCCTGCAAATGGGAGAAACTCGAAGGCGACCCGCACACCGTCAACCTCAACGCCTACACCAGCGAAGACGGCAGCAAGATCATGGGCACCTGGATCTGCACGCCGGGCAAGTGGTACGTGGAATACGTGAAGTGGGAATACTGCGATTTCCGCGAGGGGTACTGCATCATCACCCCTGAGGGCAAGGAACCGATCCATCTGCGTGCCGGCGATATTTTCGTCATCGAACCAGGGATGAAAGGCACCTGGGAAGTGGTGGAAACCGTGCGCAAGTACTTTGTGTTTGCCTGATCCTTGCGCAAAACGACACTCGGTTACAAAAGCGACACCCGCAACGAGTCGTTACCCAAGTAACGACTCGTTGCGTAATACGCCCTCCCTAAACGCACTTACATCCCCTCCCGAACACTCCCTCCACGCTCGAAACACCCGTTCTATACGCTTCGCCGCTGCATCGACAGAACGCTCGAAAAAACACGGTGATTGCTTTTTGCCACTCTGTGACCCGTTGGTATTCATAACGAACGCAAAGCTTGCCCGTGTCGATTTCAGACACCGAGGTGGCGCAATCAGGAAACTGGATTGTCGGACAAGCCGGGTAAGGTGGCGCTGCTTTTCACCGATATAACCACATCGCGATGATGGGTTTGACCAAAACGGCAGCGTCTGGAGGGCGCAGCGTTCAGAAAGGGCATCCGGCAACCGTGACAATCACTGCCCCCCATCAGCACGCTCAAATGTCGTTCACCAGAGAAAAAAAATAATGATTAGCCCGACCTCCAAGGATTCCAGTGGCCAATTGGCGCAGGGCTTCAAGCCTCGTCACGTCACCATGTTGTCTATCGCCGGGATTATCGGCGCCGGTTTGTTCGTAGGTTCGGGGCATGCCATTGCGGCCGCTGGCCCCGCCGTATTGCTGGCCTATCTGTTCTCGGGCCTGCTGGTCGTTCTGGTCATGCGCATGCTCGGTGAAATGGCGGTGGCCAATCCCGACACAGGTTCGTTCTCCACCTATGCCGACCAGGCCATCGGCCGCTGGGCGGGATTCACTATCGGTTGGCTCTATTGGTGGTTCTGGGTGCTGGTGATCCCTATCGAAGCGCTGGCCGCAGGCCATGTGCTGAACCAGTGGTTTCCCCAGCTCGATGCATGGCTGTTCGCCCTGCTATCGATCATTGCGTTGGTGATCACCAACCTGTTCAGTGTCTCCAAGTACGGCGAATTCGAATTCTGGTTCGCCATGGCCAAGGTCGTGGCAATCATTGGTTTCATCAGCGTGGGTTTCGCGGTGCTGATGGGCTGGATTCCCGATCGGGAAGTCAGTGGCTTGAGCGGCCTGATGGCCGAACACGGCGGGTTCGCGCCCAATGGCCTGTCGGCGGTCGTGGGCGCCTTCATCACCATCATGTTCAGCTTCATCGGTACCGAGGCGGTGACCATCGCCGCCGCCGAATCCGACAACCCGTCGCAGAACATTGCCAAGGCCACGCGTTCGGTGATCTGGCGCATCGGCGTGTTTTATCTGTTGTCGATTTTCGTGGTCATCTCCGTGGTGCCCTGGAACGATCCGCTGCTGGCCTCGGTCGGTTCCTACCAGCGAGCGCTGGAAATCATGAACATCCCCCACGCCAAGTTCATGGTGGACGTGGTCGTGCTGATCGCGGTGGCCAGCTGCATGAACTCTTCGATCTATATCGCCTCGCGCATGCTGTACTCACTGGGGCGTCGTGGCGATGCGCCGAAAGCGCTGAAGGCGACCTCCTCCGAAGGCGTGCCACGGGCGGCGGTCATCGCCAGTACGGTGTTGGGGGCGGCGATTACCGTCTGGAGCTACTTCATGCCCGCCGGGTTGTTTGAATTCCTGCTGGCCAGCTCCGGCGCGATTGCCTTGCTGGTGTACCTGGCCATCGCGGTATCGCAGTTGCGCATGCGCCGGATGCTGCGTCGACAGAACGTCGAACTGGCCTTTCGCATGTGGTTGTTTCCATGGCTGACGTGGCTGGTGATCGCGTTCATTTGCGCTGCGCTGGCCGTGATGATGATCTCCCCGCAACACCGTACCGAAGTGTCGACGACCATTGGCCTGGCACTGGCGATTTCCTTTATCGGCCTGGTCACGTCGCGTCACCCTGCACAGCCTGCAAGGGCGACATCCGTGGGATAACGCAAGAGAGAAACCGGTTGCGCACACCAGGGTCACGGCGCTCGACGCTACCGTGCCTCTGGCCGTCATCGCTCTTCGTGAGGACACGACCACGATGTCATCAAGGTCCCCCCTGCTGGACGGCAAACCGACCCGATGCGTCGGTTTTCTGCTCCTGGATCAATTCACCCTGATTTCCCTGTCCTGCGCCGTGGAGCCATTGCGCATGGCCAATCAGTTGTCGGGGCAGGAGCTATATCGCTGGCATACATTCAGCCCCGGTGGTCACCCCGTCTGGGCGAGTGACGGCGTGCCGATCACCCCGGATGCTTCCTGGGACGAGCCCTGGGTGGCAGACACTGTGATCGTCTGCGGTGGCGTAGGCATCCAGAGCGTGGTCACCCGCGAGCACATCACCTGGCTCAAAGCCCTGGCGCGCCAATCCCGGCGCCTGGGGGGTATATGCACCGGTAGTTGGGCACTGGCCAAAGCCGGCCTGCTCGACGGATACGAGTGCAGTGTGCATTGGGAATTTCTGGCGGCCATGCAGGAAGCTTTTCCGCGGGTCAGCATGAGCGCGAGCCTGTTTACCCTCGACCGCAACCGGTTCACCAGCTCCGGTGGGACGGCACCCATGGACATGATGCTGCATCTGATCGGTCGCGATCATGGCCGAGCGTTGTCGGCGGCCATTTCGGAGATGTTTGTCTACGAGCGCATACGCAACGAGCGGGACCATCAACGCATACCGCTCAAGCACGTGTTGGGCACGCATCAGCCCAAGCTGCAAGAAATCGTCGCGTTGATGGAGGCCAACCTCGAGGAACCGATCGACCTGGATAACCTGGCCGATTATGTGGATCTGTCACGTCGACAGTTGGAGCGGCTATTCCAGAAATACCTGAACTGCACGCCATCACGTTACTACCTCAGATTGCGTCTGATCCGGGCTCGGCAACTGCTCAAGCAAACGTCGATGTCGCTCATTGAACTGGCGACGGTCTGCGGTTTCGTGTCCACGCCGCATTTTTCCAAATGCTATCGCGAATACTTCGGCGTTCCACCGAGCGATGAGCGTGCCGGCTTGGAAATGAGTCGCAAGCCGGCAACGCTTGTGGTTGCTCAACAGCCTTTGCCCAGGCCAGTGACAGTGCTCGACCAGGCGCGAAACGAGTCGACATTTGCCAGCGTGCGGATGCCTGATCGAACCCGACCGTGATCTTTCAGGCATAAAAAGCCGGGAGATCACCCGACGTGATGTCCCGGTAAATGTCGATGCGCACATACCGCACCCTGTGGGAGCGAGCCTGCTCGCGAAGGCGCCGGCACACCCAACATCAATGTGGCTGACAGACCGCTTTCGCGAGCAGGCTCGCTCCCACAGATTTCTAACTCAAACCCAACTTGTCGCAGCCGCCCGTTACTGCGGTTTGCGATAGCTGTTGATGATCGCCGAGAAGTCGTTACCCCCTTCCCCACGCAAACTCATCGCCTGATACAACTGCTGGGCCACCGCACCCAGCACCACCGGCTGGTGCGCCTGACGCGCCGCTTCCGTGGCCAGCCCCAGATCCTTGAGCATCAATTCCGCACCGAAGCCGCCGGTATAGCCACGCGAGGCTGGCGCCGTTTCGACGATGCCAGGCCATGGGTTGTACATCTCCGAACTCCAGCAACGCCCGGTGGAGCTGTTGATGATGCCGGCCAGCACTTTGGTGTCGATACCCAATGCGTCGCCCAGGGCCATGGCCTCGCTGACGCCGACCATGGAAATCCCCAGCAACAGGTTGTTGCAGATCTTCGCGATCTGCCCGGTGCCGACTTCACCGCAGTGGACGATGTTGCGCCCCATCTGCGCCAGCACCGGTTGCAGGGTGGCGAACAAATCCGCCGTCCCGCCGACCATGAAGGTCAGCGTCCCGGCCGCCGCACCAGCGGTGCCACCGGAAACCGGCGCATCGGCCATGGCCACACCCTGCTTGGCCGCAGCAGCGGCCACGTCACGGGCGGTCTGCGGGTCGATGGTGCTGCAATCCACCGCCGGCACACCCTTGCCGATACCGGCGAGTACACCATCCTCACCGAGCCAGACACTGCGCACATGCACGGCAGCCGGCAGCATGGTGATCACCAGTTCCGCACCCTGTGCCGCTTCCCGGGCCGACGCACTGATGCTGCCACCCAGTTGTTCCAGCTCTGCCAACACGGCTTTGTTCAGATCGACCAGACGCAATGAATGGCCAGCCTTGATCAGGTTGCGCGCCATCGGCGCCCCCATGTTGCCGAGACCGATAAAAGCGATTTTCATGTCCGGCTCCTTAACGCAAGTTGATGGTGGTGTTCACACCGTCGTTGACGCTGTCATCGTCAAACCAGCGGCTGGTGACGGTCTTGGTCTGAGTGTAGAACTGCACCACTTGCTTGCCATACGGGCCGAGGTCGCCGAGTTTGGAACCACGGGAACCGGTGAAGCTGAAGAACGGAACCGGTACTGGAATCGGAATGTTGATGCCGACCTGGCCAACGTCGATCTCGGTCTGGAACTTGCGCGCCGCTGCACCGCTCTGGGTGAACAGGCCCGTGCCGTTGCCGAACGGGTTGGCGTTGACCAGGGCAATGGCCTCGTCGAGGGTGGCGACTTCCAGCACCACCAGCACCGGACCGAAGATTTCCTGGGTGTAGATCTGCATGTCGGTGGTCACGCCGGAGAACAGAGTCGGGCCGACAAAGTTGCCCTTCTCGTAACCAGGTACCGAGATTTCGCGACCATCCAGTTCCAGCTTGGCGCCTTCCTTGATGCCGCTTTCGATCAGATCGAGAATCCGCGCCTTGGCTTTTTTCGAGATCACCGGCCCCACATCGGTACCCGGCTCGCTGCCGGCATTGACCTTGAGTTTCTGCGCCAGCGCCTTCAGGTCCGGCAGCCACTGCTTGGCCGCGCCCACCAACACCACCACAGACGTGGCCATGCAGCGCTGCCCGGCCGCGCCGAAACCGGCACCCACCAGCGCATTCAGCGCCTGTTCGCGATTGGCATCCGGCAGCACCACGGCGTGGTTCTTGGCGCCCATCATCGATTGCACGCGCTTGCCGTGCTTGCCGGCCAGGTCGTAGACGTGAGTACCGACCGCGGTCGAGCCGACGAAGGAAACAGCCTTGATGTCTTTGTGGGTGCAGAGCCCGTCCACCACGTCCTTGCCGCCATGCACGACGTTGAGCACACCGGCCGGAATGCCGGCTTCGATGGCGAGTTCCACCAACAGCATGGTCGACATCGGGTCTTGTTCGGACGGTTTGAGTACGAAGGTATTGCCGCAAGCGATGGCCATCGGGAACATCCACAGCGGGATCATCGCCGGGAAGTTGAACGGGGTGATGCCGGCGCACACACCGATCGGCTGACGCAGGGTGTAAGTGTCGACACCACCGGCGACGTTTTCAGCGAACTCGCCCATTTGCAGGCTGCCGATGGAGCAAGCGTGTTCGACCACTTCCAGACCACGGAAAATGTCGCCTTCCGCGTCGGCAATGGTTTTGCCCTGCTCTGCGCTCAGGACCGCGGCGATACGTTTGGAGTGTTCGCGAATCAGCGCCTGGAGCTTGAGCATGATGCGCATCCGCGCGCCGATCGGGGTCAGCTTCCAGGTCTGGAAGGCGCGATGGGCCGCACTGATCGCTGCATCCACTTCTTCAGCGGTGGCGAATGGCACTTTGGCCAGCACTTGCTGGGTCGCCGGGTTGATGATGTCGTGCCATTCGGTGGTCTTGGATTCGACCCACTCACCGTCAATCAATAGCTTGACCTTTTGTACGGTCGTTTCGTTAGGCGTAAGCGATGCGTTCATGTGGGTCTCCTGGACGTTATTCTTGTTGAAGAGAGCTATCAGGGGAGCCAAGGCGAGAGAGTCGCCTTGTGGAGGCGTATGCCGCGAATTGGTTGTCGGGCTGTTTTTGGAGTATAGATGTGCAAACTTCTGATAAGAACGCACATAAAAGCCGGTCCAACATGCAAAAAAACATCACATCGTTAGGCTCGTTGAACTGGGATGACCTCAAGTTTTTCCTCGAAGTCGCCCGGACCCGCAAGGCCAGCACCGCTGCCAAGCGCCTGGCGGTCGACTACACCACCGTGTCGCGACGCATCAGCTCGCTGGAAGCGTCATTGGGCACGTTGTTGTTCGAGAAATCCCGGACCAGCGGTTTTGTTCTGACCGCCGAAGGCCAGCGACTGCTGGGTTACGCCGAATCGATCGAAAGTACGCTGCACATGGCCTGCGAGCAGGTCTCGGGGTCCGGTGTGGCGCTGTCCGGTCATGTGCGCATGGGCTGTACCGAAGGGTTCGGCAGCTTCTTCATCACCCCGCAGTTGAGCCACTTCGTCGACGCCTACCCGGCGATCTCGGTGGACATCCTGCCCCTGCCGCACTTCATCAGCCTGTCCAAGCGCGAGGCGGACATCGTCATCGCCCTGGAACGCCCGGAGCACGGACCGTACGTCTGCTGCAAACTCTGCGATTACCGCTTGCAGCTGTACGCGACCCAGGAATACCTGGACAAACACCCGGCCATCCGCCGCCCGGCCGATCTGGGTAAGCATTCATTCATCAGTTATGTCGATGATCTGGCGTTCAGCTCGGAGCTGCTGTACCTGGCCAACGTTTTGCCCAGCGCCAGCGCCAATTTGCGCAGTACCAGCGTGATTGCCCAGTTCGTGGCGGCGCAGCAAGGGCGATCCCTGGCGATCCTGCCCTGCTTCCTCGCCGCCCAGGATCCGCGTTTGCTGCCGGTGTTGCCGGAAGAAATCAACATCACGCGGCAGTTCTGGATGTACTGCCGCGAAGACCTGCGCAAGCTCAAGCGGATCACCCTGTTGTGGGATTACATCAGGGAGGTGACGGAGCTCAATGGCCCGTTGCTGCTGGGGCAGACGCGGGAGTTGCGGTTTACGGACTGAAGCTGTGGGGGCGTCTGGCGAGGTCAGCCAGGCAGTACACGACAACCTTTGCGGCTTACTTCCAGTTGCTGGTAGTTCGCAAGATTATCGTGACGAGCATCCATCAGTTGAGGCAATGCAGTCTCGGGTTCGTCCAGGCGCAGGGTCAGAAGAAAATCGACATTACATTCCCACCACTTACTGCTCAACAACTGCGAGGCGAGTTCCGGAGGGTGACGGTACTTGATCACTTTCGCCGGAAACCCAGCGACGATGGCATAGGGCGGAACATCGTGAAGTACCACGGCACGCGTGGCGATAATGGCTCCCGTGCCCACCGTGACCCCTTCCATGATCATCGCGTCATGCCCGATCCACACATCATCGCCAATGGTTACATCAACGATTTCCGGCTCGAAGGTTAACGATGTCTTTGTAAACTGAAAGGGATGCGAACTCACCCAATCCGAAGGATGGGTGTTCTTATCCTGGCCGATGTAGCAGTTGCTGCCGATGGAACAGAATCGTCCTATTGAAGAAACAGCCGATAGCACACAATCACTTCGAATGTACGTGTGTGCGCCAATACTCAGCTGTTTGGCATTGATGACTACATTGCCGAGCGCTACATGCTCTTCGAGTATCAGTGTGGTTTTTGCGCCAAGGGACGACACACCACCTGCCATCTTGCATTTGTGCTTGCGAAGCCATTTTTTCCAGAAATGGTTTCGAAGAAATTTTATTATTTTTTTCATCTGGAAAATGGTCGCCTTCCGCGTATCTGCAATGGCGCGTACGCCCGAAACTTGAAATGGTTAATACGAACTGACATTCCGGATCAGTCGGCGCTCACGACGATCGAGACCCGGCGGTTTTCGGTGCGCCCGGAAGCCGTGTCGTTGGAGGCCACGGGCTCGTTGCTACCAAGCCCCCGCAATTGGATATTTTCTTGTTTCATCCCGGCAGCGGCCAGAACGCTGCCGACGCTTTTTGCCCGGCGCAGGGAAAGTTGTTCGTTGTAGGACCCTTTACCCGATGCATCGGTGTGGCCATCGACCCTCACTCGCTCGATCCCGACGCCCAGCAACGACTTGCCGATGCGCTCGACAATTTCGGTGCTTTGCACATTCAAGCTATCCACGTCACTGCCAAACAGTACTTTCCCGGACAGACCAAATGCCCAGCCCTCATCGGTCAACTCGAAACCTTGCTGCTTCAGCACGGCGATTTGCGCTGGAGTCAGGCCTTTTTGCGGCACCGACTGGCAACCGGACAGGGCCAACACAGCCATCATCAGGGTGATCGTGACAAATCGCAGGGAACGCTGGATGAGTGAGGACACGGACATTAGCTCCTGAGCTGAACATCGGCGACAGGGTGCTCCGACCCTGCCGTGTGTTGCGCGCCTCGGGACAGGCGCTTGGCTTGATACATGGCCCCATCGGCAGCATCGAGCAGCGTACCCGGCGTGGCCCCATGATCGGGGTACACGGCGATGCCGATACTGAGAGAGGTCAGCACCTCGTTAGTGCCTGGCAACTCAATGGGCTCTTCCATGCTGGCGATGATTTTGTCGGCGATGCGTTCGGCATCTTCGGTTTTGTGCAGCGGTGTCAGCAGTACGGCAAACTCATCACCGCCCAACCGAGCCACCAGATCCTCTTCACGCAATTGGGCTCGAACCCGATTGGCCACAGCCACCAACACTGCATCACCGGCTGCATGCCCGAAGCTATCGTTGATTTCCTTGAACCGGTCGCTGTCGAGGAACAGCACGGCCACTCGCTCATTCTGTTTGTTGGCGTTGCGCAACGCACGCAGCAGGCGATTTTCGAACAATGCCCGATTCGGCAACCCCGTCAGGCTGTCATGGCTGGCCTGATGGGCGAGGGTTTCGTTTTCGTTTTGCAGGTGGGTCTGCCAGGCTTCGAGTTCATCGAGCAGGGCATTGAAGTCATTGCCCAGGTTGTCGAGTTCGGCAATGGAAGCGGCAGGCACACGTTGGTCGAAGGCTCGCTCGCTGCGGGCGGCGTGAGCCACCGAGGCCAGGCTGCGCAAAGGTCCTGTGATTGCGCGCAACTGCCGGCGAGCCAGGTAGAGCGCCACCCAGGCGCTGATCGCCGTGCACAGCACAATGCCCACCAGGCCACTGAGCAAAAAGCGCATCAGGCTGCCACCGTGTCCGGTGAGCGAAATGCTGCCAATCTCCCGCCCCTGATGAAGGATTGGCATGCTGATGGGCTTTTCCAGAAAAGCCTTGGCCATCTGCATTTCAAGTTCGGTCAACAACCCGGTTTCCGGTCGCTGCCAACGTGCCAATAATTGGCCCCGTACATCCAGAACCTTGGCATCGGCGACTTCTTCGGTGGAAGCGATCAACGCCAGCGCCTCGGTGGCAGCGGCCTTGTCGTTGAACACCACGGCGGCTTCCACGGTGTAATTGATCGAGCGGGCAATCAAATGCAAGTTGTGATCGGCATAAACCCGCAAGGCCAGAACGCCCAGCAGCGTCAGTGAAACACTGGCCATGGCCACGCCCACCAGTGCGACGATCAAATGACCGCGGCCAATGACCGAGCGCAAGGTCGGGCGATTACCCGGTTTGAATAAATTCATGACGCCGCCGGTTTGCGACGGGACAGTTGCAGCACGCTTGGATGAATGCGCACACCGCTACGGGCGACGGAGTCGAGGTTGACCTCGAATGAAACCTGATCATCGCTGACCCGCAGGCAAAAAAGACTGCCTACGGTGCATGGATCGTCGCTTTCGCTGATGCTCAACACAGGCCGCCCGGTCAGCGAGGCAAACAGCCGATTGCGTTCTTCGCCGGTCAGCTTGCCGATGTACACCGCATCACACTCACCAGCGATGGACGGGTTGTCGGCCAACAGTCGTTGCACCGTCACGGGCCGCCCCGTCTCTTGGGTCGTGCCTTTGACAAGGTCGTCGGTGTATTCAGTGGGGCCGACCACACACAGGCGAAGTTGCGCCGGCTCAACCGGCCAACGGGCATAACTGAGAATCCCGAGAACCACTTGAGTGACCGACCCGGCACGTTGGTCGGCCATGCTCACCGGGGCTTGCGATTGAGCGCAGACGACGCCAGACAACAAACAGAGAAGGCTGGCGAGCAGTGCTTGTTTGCAACCAACGACACGCTCTGTCGTCCAGACAGCCACCTTCATGCAGGGATTCTCTTCGATCATAGCCAAATGATGCCGCACGATAGCATAGCGTTGGAGCACCAGCGAGACCGTGCACCATGGTACTTCGGACAGATCCCGTCGCCTGGAACCGGCTCTTTCAATCCGGTGTATCAACGCCCTCTTTCAGTTCCAGCATCAACCCGCTCAAGCGCTTGACCTTGCGCCTCACCGCTTCTTCGAATACGCCGGCGCGCGGCTCGATCAATGTGAACCAGTTCTTGGCCCGGGTAATCCCGGTGTAGATCAGTTCCTTGGTGAGCACAGGGTTCAAGGCATCCGGCAGGATCAATGCGGTATGAGCAAACTCCGAGCCCTGGGATTTATGCACCGTCATCGCATAAACGGTTTCGACATCATTGAGCCTGCTCGGCAAAACGAAACGCACCCCACCCTGCCCGTCATTACGCGGGAATGCCACTCGAAGCACCTGCTTGCCCGCTTCAGGCCCATCACGCTCGGGAAGCTTGAGCGCGATGCCGATATCGCCGTTCATCAACCCCAGGCCGTAATCATTTCGTGTCATCAGCACGGGTCGTCCTTCATACCACTGCTGATCGCTGTCGATCAGCCGGGCCTTGAGCAACGCCTCGGTCACTCGCTGATTCAGCCCCTCCACACCCCACGGCCCTTTGCGGACCGCGCACAACAATTGGAAGGCGTCGAAGGCTTGCAAGACTTGTCGTGCCCAATCCATCCAGCGCGAATCGTCCAGTGGCGTGTCGAGCCCAGGCCGCTGGTTTCGCAGCAGGCTCAAGTAATGCCGATAACCCTGCGGCCCCTCGCCATGGCCTTCAAGCAGCAGGCGCTCCAGTGCGCGATCCTGTTCATTCTTGAGAGGCAGGAAAAACACGTCGTCGTGGCTTCGAGCCGCCAGCAACTTGCGCGCCTCTTCGGGTTGCTGCTGATTGACCCATCGGGCCAACTGGCCGATTCCACTGCCTTCGCCGAACCGTCGCGAGTGGCGCAGCATCACCACTTGCTGGGCCAATGGATGAGTGCCCTGGGTGTCTTCCTGTAACCCGCTCTGCGCCAGGTTTTCGCCACTGACCGATTCCAGCCACTGGCGTGTTTGCGGGCTGTACCAGCCGGCCTCGGCATCGCGGCACAAATCGCCTAGCACCGCACCGGCCTCCACCGATGCCAGCTGGTCCTTGTCTCCCAGCAACACCAGGCGAGCGTGGGGAGGCAACGCATCCAGCAGGTTGGCCATCATTTCCAGGTCGATCATCGAAGCTTCGTCCACCACCAACACGTCCAGCGGCAAGCGATTGCCCGCATGGTGCCGGAAATGTCGCGTTCCGGGACGGCTGCCGAGCAAGCGGTGAACGGTGGTGACTTCCGACGGGATCTTGTTGCGAATGTCTTCAGTCACTTTCAGCGTTCGGACTTGCTGACTGATGGATTCGGTCAATCGCGCCGCGGCTTTGCCGGTCGGTGCAGCCAGACGAATGCGCAGCGGCTTGCCGGCCTCCACCGCGGGTGCCTGGAGCAAGGCCAGCAAGCGCACGACCGTCGTAGTCTTGCCGGTTCCGGGGCCACCGGTGACGATGCTGAAAGCGCCGCGGGTTGCCAGGGCACAGGCGAGTTTCTGCCAATCAATGACCTCATCTGGCTTGGCCGCACCGAACAAGCCGGTAAGGCGTTGAGGCAAGTCGCTTGGCGTGGCTTCGTATTCAGCCAGACGCTGACGCAGCGAGTTATCGATTCGCCGCTCGTACGCCCAGTAGCGGCGCAAGTACAGGCGTTTGCCCGACAACACCAGTGGTCGCTGCTGCACGGACTCACGGCCGTCTGCCGCCAATGCAACCAGGCTGCCCGAGGCTAGCACCTTGCACCAATGGGCGCCGTCCAGGCTCTCGAGCAACTGTGACGGCAGCAGCATTGCACCGCTGTGCAGATCGCCTTCCGGTGGCAGCGACAGGGCGAAGTCCGGTTCCTTCAAGGTTTCGAACAGATCCAGGCAGACATGCCCATGGCCTAACTGGTGACTGGTCAACGCCGCTGCCAGTAGCACCAATGGATCATCGTCCGGTGCCAGCTCATGAAGGAACGCAACGAAGGCCTTGTCCAGCGCACGCAACCAGCCACGCTCGACCCAGCGCGTCAGCAACAGCAGCAGATCGTCGGCGCGGCTTAATGGGGTGAGGGCCGCCAGGCTCTCTGCTGCCAACGAGGTGGGCAGCAAGTCAGCAAAGGTGCGGTTCATAGCAATTCTCCCTGTTCCCACGCGGGTTCGGCCTTCGGCTCCGCCTTGCCCTGAAACAGTCGGTCCAGTCGCTCGATCAGTGCTCTTGGCGGACGGGCAAAGTAAACGCCGTGACTGGAAGCGCGCGTGCCGCGCAGGAACAGGTACAGCGCACCACCGACATGCCGGTCGTAGTCGTAATCCGCCAGCCGGGCCTTGAGTTGGCGATGCAGGGCCAGGAGGTACAAGACGTATTGCAAGTCATAACGGTTGTCGAGGATCGACTGTTCCATGGCCTGCTCGGTGTAGGCCGAGTCATCAGTGCCCAGCCAGTTGGATTTGTAGTCAGCGACGTAATAGCGGCCATCGTGTTCGAACGTCAGATCGATGAAGCCCTTGAACATGCCGTTGAGCAGCACCGGCTCGGCGGCCACCCGGGCCACCCCGTTGTGCGTATGTTGACGCACCAGTGCATCGAGCTTGAGCACATCGACCTTATGGCTGGCGAACCAGAACTCCATTTCGACCTGGTATTGGGTCAGCCGCTCGAAAATCACCGGGGTCTGCCCGGCCCCCACAGGCAACGGTGATTTGAGCAGATGCTGCAACCAGTCGCTCAACGTGGTTATCCAGCCTTCCCAGCCACGACGATTGCAGCGACGGGCGATGGCATCCTCCACGTCTTGAGGCGTGACGGTAAAACCTTCGTCACCCGCCCACTCGAGCAAACCATGGAGAAAGGTGCCCGGGTTCGGGCCACGGGGGAATCGATGGATATCGGCACCACCCGTAGCCATCTCCAGGGGGGCTTGCGGATCGAGACGCTCATCGTCAAAGAGTTTCTGTGCCTGCGGACTTTCCGGTGCCTCATCACTGCCGACGCTCAGAATATCGCTCAGGCGCAATGCGCTGTAAGAAGCGATCCACCAGTTTTCGCTGGCCTTGCGCTTGGGAATCAACGGTGCGCGCAACGCCGCTTCGTTTTGCGCTGGATGATAGTGCTCGACAGTGGCTTCCGGCATTTCGCCGTAACCCAGTGCAGTGCAGTCCTGCTGCAAGTCTTCAAGCCAACGCTTTAAACCCGCTGACTCGGCCAATACTGCACCGCCTCCCAGCAAATAACCGAGTGCCGACAGGTGCAGCACCGAGCTGTTGTTATTACCGCGTTTGAGGTCCGTCACGCCCAGCCAGCAGGCGTGTTGCGCCCGGGTCAGGGCCACATAGAGCAGACGCAGATCTTCTGCCAGTCGTTCGTTGTCGGCCAGGGCAATCAACTCGGCGGTCGGGTTCAAGCTCACCTGGGACTTGCCCAAGGCATCGTGGTAATGCAGCGGCAACCGGCTGCCATCCACCGGTTTCGCCGAGCAAATGAACGGCAGGAACACTAACGGATACTCAAGCCCCTTGGACTTGTGGATGGTCACGACCTTGACCAGTTGTTCATCGCTCTCCAGACGCAGGATCTGCTCTTCCCCGGCCTGACCGGACAGGGCCAGATGCTCGGACAAATGACGGATCAGGGCCTGCTCGCCATCCAGCTCGGCGGATGCCTGTTGCAGTAACTCGCAGAGATGCAACAGGTTGGTCAATACTCGCTCGCCATCGCTGCGTGCAATCAATGCCTGGGGCAGTTGGAAGTCATGCAGCAAGCAACGCAACATGGGTAACACGCCTTGCTTGCGCCAGATCTCGCGATAATGGCGGAACTGCATGACCCGCGCTTCCCAGGCCAGTTCGTCCTGATTGAGCCGCTCCAGCTCCGCCAACGACAGGTTCAGTGTGACGCAGGCCAAAGCGGCCCGCAGCGGTCGCTCGACATCGGGCTCAGCGCAGGCCTTGAGCCAGGTCAGCACGTCATGGGCTTCCTGGGCGGCGAACACTGAATCCTTGTCCGACAGATAAACACTGCGCACTCCACGGGCAGAGAGTTCCGCCCGCACGGCCTGCGCTTCCTTGCCATCGCGGACCAGGATCGCGATATCCGCTGGCAGCAGGCCTTTGAAATCCTTGCCGTCCTGCACGAACCCCGCTCGGCCTCGTTGCCCAGCGTTGAGCAGTGCAGTGATTTCACTGGCACACGCGGCGGCCAGTTGCTGCCGATACACCGCACCGGACAACGGCTGCTCGGCAGGCAAATGCCAGATGTTCAGCGCCGGCACGACTTGATCGTCGATACGCAGAACCTCTTTGCGGCCCTGGGATTCGACGGGCAAAAACGGTACCGGGTTATCGCCATTGCGTTCACGGAACAGGAAGGCACCGCGTCCGGCCTCACGAGTCTCGGCGCGCTGGAAGACATGGTTCACGGCACTGACCATGCCGTGACTCGAACGGAAGTTGGTGCCCAGGGTATGCAAGCGGCCAGCAGTCGCCTGGCGGGCACGGAGGTAGGTATAAATGTCGGCACCGCGGAAGGCATAGATCGCCTGCTTCGGGTCGCCGATCAGGAACAAGCCGCTTTCAGGATTATTGCCCTCGATGCGATAGATGCTCTCGAAGATCCTGTACTGCACCGGGTCGGTGTCCTGGAACTCGTCGATCAGCGCCACCGGAAATTGCTCGCGGATCAAGCTTGCCAGACGCTCGCCACCTTCGGTTTGCAGGGCTGCATCGAGGCGCAACAACATGTCATCGAAGCCCATTTCTGCTCGACGACGTTTTTCTTCCTCGAAGCGCGCGCCCACCCAATGGGCGGCATGTTGCAGAACGGCAGCATCGGGTGTCGGCAATCCGTCGAGGCAGGCTTTCAGACCGGGCATTGCGTCAAGGCCCGGGTGGTTGGGGACATCGCCCTTCTTCCAGGCTTCAGCCATACCGTCGGGGGTCAGGCGTGTGAAGCCGGTACCGATGTCCAGTTGCTCGAGAGATTCGTCCTCGGCCCAGGCTTTGATCTTCTCGAACCACGGTTCGAAGTAACGCGCCTGCATCTTGCGACCGTCGACATTTTTGCTGGCGACACCTTCATGACAGATGGCGAGCAATTCATCCGCCCACTGCCGCCAGGGCATCTTGAGCTCCTGCAGCACAGCACGCCGTTCATGCAAACACTCCGTGATCAACACTGCAGGCTCTTTGCCTTCAACGTTATCCCGCTCGCTGGCAAACAATCCGCGGACCCGAGGCAACAATGCCGCCGGTCCGCCCCAATTGTTTCGCACCCAGTTCAGCGCATCGCCTTGCATCGGATAACAAAACAGTCGCCAGTAGTCGCGCAGGACTTCACCAAGCAAATCGCTGTGATCGGTTTCCAACGTCTGGGTAAACAGGCTGCCGCTGTCGAAGGCGTGTTCGCGCAACATGCGCTGGCACCAACTGTGGATTGTCGAAACGGCGGCTTCGTCCATCCATTGAGCGGCAATGTCCAGGCGATTGGCACAGCCGGACCATTGCTCGGGCAAATACTGTTGACGCAGTTCGGCGATCAGGCCGTCAGGTGCCGGTGTTTCCTCACGGAAAAATCGGGCGGCCTCGGCCAGACGGGTGCGAATGCGCTCGCGCAGTTCCTTGGTGGCGGCATCGGTAAAGGTCACGACAAGAATTTGCGGAGGTAATAGCTCGCGCCCGAAGCCGCTGTCCTCTGTGCCATGGCCGAGAACCAGGCGCAGGTACAGAGCAGAAATGGTGAAGGTCTTGCCGGTCCCGGCGCTGGCTTCAATGAGCTGACTGCCGCGTAACGGGAATGCCAGCGCCAAAGGTGTTTTGCTGGTCATGGGCGCGGCTCCTCGCTGGACATCGAACGCCAGGGCGCTTCAATCAATGGTCGGTACAGCGCATTGCACCAATCGACAAATGTCTCGTCGGCGATCAACGCGTCGTAATCGGCAAATTGGCGAGCCAGCGCCCCGCTTTCCCGTCGCTCACCCTCAGTGGTCAATCCATCGCCTTCATAAGCTTTGCGGGCAGCCGCTTCGGCCTTGACCGGGTCGGTTTGACCCAGCCAGGCGAAGGCAGTCTTGACCGCGATCGGCAAGGGCTGGCGCATACCCGATTGCCAGGCCAGCAGCAGATCACCCAGAGTTCGTCGGGCGCAATCCGCCTCCATTGGCGCGAGTACCAGGCTGTCGTCACTGGCCACCAACGCGGTGGTCATCGCCATATCGCTGGCACAAGCGACCAGATGATTGACCCAGGGCCGCGTCAGACGATGCCATTTGCGCGATTTGATTGAACCGATGCTGTTGGGGATCGTGGTGATGGACAGCAAACCACCATCCGCACGTTGATGCAGGCCACTGAGCCAGCCTTCAAGCCGCAATCCATGCACCTCCAGGCTCACCGGTAGCGCACTGGCCAATGGCGTTGGCCACAGAGTCAAAAGCTGCTGATAGCGCTTCAGCAGATCTGGCAACGGCTCGATGAGCTCTCGCTGCAGGCATTCGCCAAATCCGGCCATGGGTAAGAGACCACTGTTTTGCAGGCGCCGTGCTTGCGCCTCGAGCGCCTGGTCAGTGTTTTGCGCATCAGCCAGCGCTGCTCCGAGCAAACTGTCGCTGAGGCTATAGCGTTGAAGGGCATCGAGTACAAAGGGTTCTTCGTCCGCCAATGGCACTTCGGCTGCCTCGAAAAACACCTTCAACCGCTGGCTGAAAAAATGCCGTACCGGGTTGCGCAGGAAATCCTGGAGTTGACCGAGACTCAGCGGTTCCTCCTGTACGTGGGGGGCCAGGATCTGGCTATCCGTCGCTTGTTGTCTTGCCTGGTGAAGCACCTGCCATTCATGGGCGTAGCTGAACAGGTGATCGCCTTCATGGAAGTAACGGGCGCTGAAAGGTTGCAGCGGATGTTCCTGAGTGATGGCCTCAAGCAAGTCTTCGTCGGTTTCGTTCAATCGCCAGCCACTGGCCAGATGGTCACGGAGCTGACCGATCAACACCGACGCAGGGCGCTCACTGTTGTCGCGTATGCTACGGCCGACCCAGCTGATGTATAGCTGGTCTCGTGCCGACAACAGGGCTTCCAGTAACAAGTAGCGATCGTCTTCACGTCGTGAGCGATCGCCGGGGCGGTAATCACTGCCCATGAGGTCGAAGTCCAGCGGCGGTTGCGCACGCGGGTAATCGCCATCGTTCATTCCCAGCAGGCACACCAGCTTGAAGGGAATCGCCCGCATCGGCATCAAGGTGCAGAAGTTCACCGCACCGGCGAGAAAGCGTTGGGACAAACGCCCCTGATCGAGACCCGCAAGCCAGGCTTCACGGACGACGGTCAGCGGTAGTTCGTCTTGCAGACCTACCGACTCACAATTCTCAAGCCAGGTTTCCCGCAAATCTTCCAGTTGAGTCAGCAGGAAGTCGTCATGTTCGTTGCTGGCCTGGAAGAACAGCGACACCAATGCCTGCAAGCGCACACTCCATTGTTGGGGCGATGCCGGCTGCGTGAGCTCGCGATGTGCGACCTCCAAAGCATCCAGCAGCGCAACCAACGGGCCAATGAGCGCAGCACCCAGCCCACCGATCTCGTCGTAAGGCTCGATTCCACCACAAGCGCCGGCACTGCCAACTGCATAACCAAGCAACATGCGTCGCAGGCCAAAACGCCAACTGTTTTGTTCCAGCGCCTGGGGCAACCCGAGGCCCGCACGTTGTTCCGCATTCATCCCCCAGCGAATGCCGGCGCCTTCGATCCAGCGGTGCAGGGTCGGCAGGTCACGCTCCTCGACACCAAAGCGGGCACGTAGGGCCGGAACGTCCAGCAAATCGAGGATTTCACTGACGGGGAAACGACTGTCGGGTAGCTTGAGCAGATGCTCCACGGCGATCAGCAATGGATCACGTCCCCGCTGCCCCTGGTCAGCCAGGGTGAAGGGGATGAAGCGCGGATCGAGACGTTCGAGTTGACCAAACACCGCCCGTATATGCGGTGCATAGCTGTCGATGTCCGGGACCATCACAATCACATCGCGGGGACGCAATTGTGGATCGGCGCTGAAGCGCGCAAGTAACTGATCGTGAAGGATCTCGACTTCACGCTGGGCACTGTGGGCGACGTGAAAACGGATCGATTGATCCTTCTGCGGATCTACGGCTGGCCAACGTTCGCGAGTCTCGTTCAGTGGCCGTAACTCAAGGATGTCATCCTGCAATTGATTGAGCATGTTCAGTGGCACGCTCTCGCTGAACAAGTCGATTCGACCGTCGCGAAACGCCGAGCGATAGCTGTTCGGATCGTCGTAGCTGTCGAGCAGGTTGATGTAGTCGCGCCCCTGCTTGCCCCATGCTGCGAGCAATGGATGAGCGTGCTGATGAAGGGTCTGCGGGTCGAGTACAACTGGCATACCGCTTTTGCGGGCCTGTCGTTTGTATTGATGCCTCAACAAGTCTTTATCGGCGACGATGTCCGCCCAGTGGTGACGACACGGGTTATGCACGCACAGCAGCACCTGGCTGAATCGAGCCAGCCCGGCCAGCGCTTCCAGGGCTTGAGCAGGCAGAGAGGAAATCCCGAACACGATCACACGGGAGGGCAATCCGCGGGGTGCTAATTCGAGGCTGTTGATACGTTCGATAAAACGTTGATGGACACCAGCGCGGCTTTGCGCCATACCCTCTTCACCGACATCCAGTAACAGCGCACGCCACAACTCTGCCTGCCAGCAATTCGCTGGCGGCAACGTTTTGGCTTCACCTCTTGCGTTGCGTAACTGGTGACGACCGTCTGCCCAATCTTCGAGCCAGTCGGCCCGATACACCTGATACTGGTCGAACAGATCCGCCAACCGTTCAGCGAGCTGATAGCGTTTGCGCAGGTCGCTGTCATTGGTAAGGAAGCGTTGCAAGGGCTCGAAGTGCGGCTGATTGATCAGCTGCGGAAGCAGGCGCATCAGGCGCCAGGTCAGCGGGGCTTTGTCGAGCAACGACTTGGCCGGGATCTCGTCACGTCCCAGGACCATGCGATAGAGCTGCCACATGAAGCTACCAGGCAACTGTACGTCGATGGCCGCGGCGATTCCGCAACCCCCCATGTCATCCTCTTCAGCGTCTTCGGCCAGTGCCAGTTTGAGCCATTGTGCAATGCCGTTGCTCTGCACCAGAGCGATTTCATTCTCCAGAGGAGCCAGCGGGTAACGCCGCATCCAGCTAACCACCAGGCTGCGCAACTCGTCCAGGCGGTTGCCGTGAACCACCATAAAACCAGCACTGAGGGACGTCGCGTCCGGCATAAAGGCTTCCTTGGAAAATACAAATGCTAGGGCCGAACCTTAGCATTGTCGGGAGACGGTGACAGCCGAGAGCTGTCCGGTAGTGCTGTACGAACTTTCCTGCGGGCAAAACAAAACCCCTACCTGCATACGCAGATAGGGGTTTCGGAATTTAATCTTGACGATGACCTACTCTCACATGGGGAAACCCCACACTACCATCGGCGATGCATCGTTTCACTTCTGAGTTCGGGA
>NZ_FYED01000014.1 GCF_900187565.1 Pseudomonas sp. Irchel 3A7
GTAGGAACGGCGTTGTGGCTGCATGAAAGACCCGCTTAAAAGGCTAGAAATGGTGTCCACTTAAATTTAAGTGCACACCATGTCCTGCCTTTTCAGGGCGGGCTAGATGACTTTGCCGGACGCATACGGCAGAGTCGTATCGCACTGGCAGGTTATGAGGCCTGTCAGGACTTGGTGGCGTGCATGTTCGCGGCAAGCTTTGGAAATATGCGCTCGGCAAAAATACTGGTAGTTGGCGCTGGAGGTGCGGCCTAGGAGATCATCGCGATGGTCAGGCTTGAGCCGGGTTGTTGCTTCATCGCCGTTCATCCGTCGGAACCGATGCTGGAAATCGCGAAACAGGAGTTAGCCCTAAATAACGTGCTTGAAAGAACGGGAGTGTACCTTGGGCACGCTGAAGACTTGGCCGCAGATGAGTCATACGACGCAGCCACTTTGATCGGTGTATTCCATCATCTCGATTGGGATGATGCCAAGGAAGAAATTCTGCGATCCATTCGGGCTCGTCTGGAACCGGGGCTCCGCTGATTGTTGCCGGCAATCAATATGCCTATGCCGGCCAGTCGTTACTGCTCGCCGCCCGGGACAACGTTGGAGGCAGCGTGGAGCCAGGCCGGATCAAGTGAAAGTCAAACTTGGAAAAATTCATAAGGCGCTGACCCTCCACATTCTGAGGTGGATGTTCAGTAGTTTTGGCATGATGCGGGTTTGGGGGACGCTACCCGATTTTTCAGCAGCCTGTTCTGGAGCGCCTGGTTAACGTGTAAATTGGTCTAAGCGGCGATCTAAATTTCAGTTTTTCGCCGGTCTCTGCTCGACTCGAAAGTCATCGAGCGCCTTAAAGCACAAACTTTGTGCACAGCAGCTTCCTACTAAGTATATGCACTAACGTGCATTCAAGAATTCCTCATGGTTTTACCGTGTGGATGTCGTCCATGTGATGGGCATGCGATGATTTCTTCTCGGGAACTATGAATCTCACTGTGGAGCTGGTGAGGATTTGGTGAGTCGGGTCGGCCACTTCCAGGAGAACCTTGTGAATACCGGGCGTCAGTCCAACTAAGATAATCGGATCTTCACTGGAATGCGCCCATGTACCTTTCCAGTCATCGACGGTCACGTGGAGGTGGCCCAGACGCGGTGAGACGTCAGCAGCAGCTTTGCCAAATACAGGCATGATTCTGGCGTGTTCTATCCTAAACTGAATAATGACGACACCACGGGCAAGCGGCTCGGCAAGCGGCGCAAAGGCTACGAGTTTTGGCGGCAACTCTGACTCCAATGGGAGAATTGCCGGAGGGTGATTGGTAGCTGCTTCTTCTTGGCCGAATGCTGCCAGGCAAAAAAAGCCTACCCACGCAAAGACGAACAGGTTTCTAAAAGCTAGGGACATGGCGTTTTCTCCCTGGATGATCTGATAAAAGGCTAGACCAAACCAATCAGTTGTCTAACCATGAGCGAGGTGAAGGAAACGAGCCGGTAAAGAGCGGTAAAGACCGAAAGGGGGGTTATTAATAGGGCAGGCTGTCCGCTCCTGGCTGGGAATGTGTAAAAAAGCTAGATCCCGCTTCGATCTTAAAAGCTGTCTGGCTTCGTCGCCTGATCAAGTCATGATGACCCTTTGTTGTACCGATGATTTTCATGACCCGTTTCAAGTTGTAGGCGAGCACATTCAAGCTCATCTCCGCGCTCACCCCGGCCAGCTTTCGCATCAGGAAGGTTGCACCCATCCATTGTTTGAGCGTCCCGAAGGGATGCTCAACAGCCCGTTTTCGGACTCGCATCATCTCTGGTGCTTTACTCAGCCGAAGCTGCAGCTCCTCCAATACGTCTTCATGCTCCTAGCGTCGAACCCGTCGTTCCGTGCTCGGTGTGCAATTTAATTTCAACGCGCAGCCCTGGAATTTCGAACTCAAGTAACGATACAGCAACAGGCCTTTTTCCACGTAGGAATAGCGCTAGATCAGCACCTCTCCAGCCGGGCAAATATATTCGTTTTTTGCCGCGTCATAGACGACATCGTTATTAAAACGCCCGTCAGCCTTGGCTCCAGAAGTCATCGTCTCGGGCACATTGAGGGTTAATTTGAGGTTTTTTGCTTGGTGCAGGTGCACCTATCTAGTGACCGGTGGCCCTTGAGATGAAAATTTGACCAGCCGTCGCGGATTCTGCGCTGCGGCGGCCAGCGTGACTTCATTCCTCGCGCCACTCATGCCACGTAGTCACAAGCGATCAATTTCAGGATGCGCTTGAGGTGGGCAAACAACATTTCGACCTTTTCACGTTTATGGCGAGAGCGGAGATATGCCGGCGTTACTGCAATTCACCGAGCCACATCGCGAGAGGCTTCATGCCAAGATCAGCCATTCAACGTATACAAAAACAGGGAGCGATACAAAGCGACCGCCATCTTAAGGCTGTGTCAGATACCGGGCAGCCTGATGAAGAGCTACGCTAATGCCTAGTTGGTCTCAGTCCATCCAAATCAGCGGTGGCGTACGAACATGGTTTTCTCTTTACTGATGGCGTTGATATTAGCGTTCCTGATTGGCTGGATTTCGCAGCGCACGGGTATGTGCCTTGTCAAAGCGAGCGAACAGCTGCTGGAGGGACGCCCGACGTTGTTTGTGGCACTTACATCGTGTGGATTGTTCGGGTTGATATTGGCCCCACTTTATCGTTTCTCCGAGGTCAGCCTGCCGCTGTACTCGCCTGGTATGTCCTATCCTTTACTGATTTCTGGAGGCTTGTTGTTTGGAGTGGCATCGGTGCTGAACAACGGTTGCAGCGTAGGCACGCTGACCAAATTCGCCTCTGGCAATTTCAATAAACTGTTCACGATGATCGGCTGGGTCCTGGGGATCATATTCTGGTATTACATGCGTATTATACCCGAACAGAAGACCATTCTGATGCCGGAAATTTCCAGCCCCCACTACTGGCTGTTGATCGGAGTAGTGGCGCTGGTGCTAATATTTTTAGTCGGCATACATGGTAATAAACATCTGGTTTTCTCCAGTATGTTGCTGGGTGCCTTGACAAGTGCGCTCTATTCGTTTGAGCCGTTATGGACGCCTAGTGTTTTTTTTTACAATGTTTCGCAGATGATCTGGCAAGCCGATATGGCAATCAGCGCCCGGCGAATTGCGGTGTTTTTTATGTTGCTGGCTGGCATGCTGAGTTTTACCCTTTACAGGAAAATATTCCATTTCGAGGCCTTTACTCCATCAAAGGCTAGCATTCATTTGTTGTCTGGTATTTTGATGGGGATTGGGGCTTCGATGATGCTCGGCGGTAACGACTCGCAAATACTGCTGGTGTTTCCAACACTGGGCGTGGCTTCAAGTATTCCACTGGTGTCGATTACCACAGGCATACTGGTGTCATTGTGGTGTAAGAAACGCAGTACAGGTTGAACACCCTCAAGATTGTTCCAGAGCTGTGCCTTATTTTTGCGCACAGCCAATCAAACGGAAGTGAATATCGCCCAGACGGAACAGAGGCTAGCGATCCTTGGCGTAGTGGATGGCTTCTGTGACAATGACCTTGAAAGCGATGAAGTCATCCTGAGTGGCAAGGACTTGTTGCGGCAGATTGGCTACAAGCTGTGAATTGCAGATTGAGTATTTCGTGGGGAAGGGGCTGGTATGACTGGACTTGTCCCTAAAAAACCGGACACCAATTCCCTGTTAAATTGATGCTACTGCCAAGCGCCTGAACTCCTTCGGTGAGCGATAGTTCAAGGCGCTGTGCGGATGCTGCTCGTTGTAATGCTCGAAGGCAATTGCCAGGTTACGCAGCGCCGTTTCTCGATCCGGCTTGGGCATGTGCGCCACATAATCACGTTTGATCGTCTTCACGAAGCTCTCGGCCATGCCGTTGCTTTGCTGGCTACGCAGCGGTGTTGTCACCGGCTGCAAGCCGATTTGTCGAGCAAATAGGCGTGTCTGTTCGGCAGTGTACGCCGAGCCGTTGTCGCTTGACCATTGCACCGGCGTGGCGGACAGTTGATCACCAAAGCGCTTCTCCACGCTTTCCAGCATCAAGGCGCGGATATCATAGCCGCTCTACCCGGTCGGACTCGCGATCCAGCCGATGGCTGCGATCACAGCAGTCCAGGGCGAAGGTGACGCTCATTTTGTCGCAGTCCTCACAACGGAACTCAAAGCCGTCCGAGTACCAACTCGTATCGCTGTTTTCCACGGCAATACGGCCTTCGTGCCGACGCGGCACGCCGAGCTGTTTGATCCGGCGTTCAAGCAAAAGGTTGTGGTCACGCATCACCCGGTAAACCCGTTTCACGTTGACCGCAGGCAGCGACCGTTTTTCACGCGCACGACGCAGCAGTCCCCAGACGCGACGGTATCCATAGCCTCATGGATTTCGCCCCCGAAACACAGGCAGATAACCACTTGCATGTGCTTGTATTGCTCGGCGATCCGAACGTGGATATCCCCAAGCTAAGTCGCCCAGCAAGCAAATGCCCCACCAAATCCGGCCGGTTATCCCGGATCGCAATGCGCCACAGCATATGTACGCCAAGCATCCCCGTCAGATAAGCAGCATCCTTGGTAAACGCCGAGTCACCCCGCAGGTCAGCGCCTCGGAAAACCCGTTGCGTCGAGCAGAACGACTCTTCCTGCGAGTGCCCACCCGCCCAAAAACCTTCAACTACTTGAATAGTCGGCGCCATCCAGCGCCTGCTGCACCGCGAGCACCCGCAGCGCCAGGCGCCGCAGGCGGTTGATACCCATGCTCCCAGTGAACAGCTCGGCCAGAGTGGCGATACCCTCCTTAGTCTGGGTGGTTCGTGGCGTCCAAGGCCCAGGCTTTTGAAGTTAGGTTGCAATGCACCGTTTTGTGCCGTCACCACATGCACGAAAGCCTCGTGTTGCAACAACTGATTCTTATACAGCTCCGAAAACAGCGAGCTGGCCCGCAGGCGTATACGGCTCGCCCCGGCGATGGCCTTGGCGGCGAGGGTTGCATCGATTACAACCTTGATCAGCCCCTCACCGAAGAAACGGTCCAGCTCCGGTTGAATCCAGGCGGCGTACGCCTCGGCCGGTATATCGGCCTGAGTCGGCGCGATCCGGGCACCGCCGAGCAAGGCGTCGGTGGTCTTGAGAAAGAAACGCGCCGCATCCGGCATATTCAGTTTCTGGTTCGTGTAGTAAAAGTTCGGGCGGCGATACAGTGCTAACGAATACTGAGTGAAGACCGGCGTACCAATAGCCCCGGGCATGCGCCCGGCGGTGGCATATCTGCGGGCGGTCATGGCGAGAAAATTTCCGGCCGGATGGCCTGGGTCGCAATAGATGATGAGCCAATGAAACGACGCTCACGGACCAAAGCTTTTGAGAGCGGTGACGGTACCAGTACGGCGAAGGCAGAGGCCGTAAAGGCGATCAGGAAGAGCACGAAGGATGAGCGTGCTGTTGCGCGTATGGCACTGCGAAGTCCGTCGATTAGGTCTGGCTGGATTGCTATGGCCGTAGCGCTCATCGCCATAACCAGTGCTGCGATCAGGCTGAATAACTGCCAGCTTCGCAAACTCTTGGATTGAATATTCATGGCAAGTACTCCTCTAGGTAAGGTTTGTTGTCGCCCAATGAGTCGGACGACTTTTGCTGCAGCCTGCGATCCATCTGCTGCGATACGGGAGACCACACCGTGCTTTTCCGAACATCAGCCACCGCTATTCGTTATCACTGAAACGGAGACCGAGGCACACCTACTTGGGTCGTCACACCCGTGTCTGACTGAGTTTCTTGGCGAAAAGAGCGCGCCATACGACATCGTCGCGAACATTGACAGACCAAGATGCAATGCCAACTGTCCGAACCTAAACGCTGGTCAATGGATGGTTGACGTGGAGAATTCTTGCAGGAGGGGGTACTCTGATTATGTCCGAAATCGGTTGTTTTGAATGTTTGTAAGTATATGAAGGCTCTGGATACAGAGGGGTACAAAATGCAATCTATGGTAAGCGCCAGATGTTGCTGCTCTTGAGATGTAGACATGCTGCCGACTTGACCTTAGCGTTGGGCGTTCCCGTGCCGTCCGCAATGCGTCCGTGAAGGTGAATGATTTTACGAAGGTGCGCACGACTTGGAGCTGGGTGTGATGATGGGGATGCCATCGGCAGGCATGGGCCTGAGACCGATACAAGCCCGTTCCGGATCTATGGAAATAACACCATGGAGTTCGTTCCGGATTGTCTTGGCAGTTCGAAGCGCTATTGCTGCCGGCTGATTTTCCATGGCGTCGTCCAGGTAATCTTCTGCCGCCAGCAACGCATCATTCGAACTTTGCCTCACTTCCATTTCAGGGCTGGAGATGAGGGTGTGCACGAGGTTGGGTTGTGACTTGTAACGAATGAAAATGGCAGGCGAGGCCTCTATTGGCAGGGACACTCCAAGCATGTCTGTCAGTTTCGTGATGCCTGTCCCGGCTGCGAGTACGACAATATCGGCATCGACGATGCCTATTGTTGTTTCGACTCCGGTCACCGTTGCACTCTGGGTTACAAAACCGAGCACTCGCGTCTGAGTGAGAATCTTCGCCCCATACGCCTGGGCACCTGCGATCAACGCATGCGTAGCTGCCACTGCGTCCAGCGCTCCTTCTTCAGCCGCATACAGAGCAGAATGGGGGGCTTGAGATTTGGTTCCAAGTCGAGAATCTGCGATCGAGACACCAGGTTTGCCGAAGCTTGGTGACCTTAGATCGGCAGCGCTCCAATCGCCATCACGCTGTAAGACAAGGCACCTGTCCACCTTATCTCCAGACCTGGCAGATGCGCTTCGAGTCGGCGGTACTCCTTGATGGCAGAACCGCGCAGTTGCGCAATTGGGTCAGGTTCGGGGTGTGAGGCATTGAGCCAAGCGAATGAGCTGCCAGTCACTCCCGACGCTATATTTTCAGCTTCTACCAAAGTGACATTCGCGCCTTTACCTGCCAAGTGATACGCCAATGACGCGCCAACGATGCCCGCACCAATGACAACGACTCGTTTGTCCTGACCATTTCCATGTCAACCTCCGTTCTGTCGATGAGCCGATGGTACGACAGCTGGATGATTTCATGAGATGAGAACCTGATCGTTCAGCTTTTGAGTGTCTGCTTCTGGCCCAGAGTGTGTAAAAACGCCCGGACAAACCCTTGCTATGATTTCTGAGAATTTCATCGCAAGGGAACCCCATGATACGGTTTATCCAGGGTGAACACCGAGGTCAAAGCACCTTACTTCCCGAAAGCCTCGACGACTATGTCAGCGATACCAATCCGGTACGCGTGGTTGACGTTTTCGTCGATGAACTCAACCTGGCCAAGCTGGGTTTTGATGGCGACATTCCAGCCGAAACCGGCAGACCTGCATACTCCCCCCCCCTGCGATCCTGCTGAAGATCTATATCTACGGTTACCTCAACCGCATTCAGTCGAACCGATGCCTTGAGCGAGAAAACGAGGTAGTTCTAACGAGTAAAGCAAAGTTCAGGACGAGGACGACGTAGTGTGCTTCGGTTTCAGGACTATCGCACCATCTACCATCTCGATAGTTAACTCGTCACCAAGGCCTAAACTTAATTTCGCAAGCATTTCTGGTGGCAGATCAACGATGACGTCGCCAGTTCCATCCGCGGTTTCCTGGCATCTGACTGTCCAGCGTTCGTTTTCGCTCATGATCGTTTAGCTCTCATTCCATCGTAGGGGACGTTTCATTATGCTCATGATTATTTCTACTCGAACGGATATTATTGGCCGGTCATGGACGGTCACTGCCTGTCGCGAAGGTGCACGGCAAATGCCGAACAAGAGGGTGTCCTATGTTTGCTGAAATTCTGCGTGAGAATGTCTATGGTGCCTACCGGGTACGGTTGGAAGCACTTCTCCAAATCCCCACGGACGCTTCAGATTGGGACATCCACGAACTGATCGAAGCTGGTTTCTCGGCTGGTAATGTCAAAGTCCTTTGCGACTTTGGCGGAATAATTCCGCTAGAGCGCGACCAGATAATTTCGCCCAAAGCTCTCAAAACTAGGCTGGCGCGCGGCCAGCGATTGACGGTGGACGAGAGCGATCGCCTGTTTCGTGTTGCACACATCATCGCCACGGCCCAGACGCTCTTCGGGGGCGACGAAAAGGCCAAGCACTGGCTCTCCAAGTCCAAGGATTGCTTTCGGGTAAAAGCCCAATTGCGATGCTTTAAACCATCCAGGGCACCCGTCGGGTTGAGGAGATGCTGATTCAGTTAGCAGAAGGGTTGGCATTCTGATTCTATCGCGCATCAGCACTTTGCAGATAGGACCGGCCGCGGGGAGAGGCTGGTCAACGGCAGGTGACATATCGCCAGAAAACCAGTCGCCTACCTGGCCGGCACGCCATCGGGGCCATACTGGAGATTCTCGCATACCTTGAGATTGACTAGTGGGCTTCCCCGGAAACCTCAAGTTGCTCAAGGTCGATATACCTGACTCAGTACGAGACGCCAGACAACGCTCCGCAATAATTCGACATGACCGGCTCCGAGCTAAGAGTTTTGGTTCGTATTGATCTCACGCCGAATGCGTTCAAACAGCGAGTCTAAATCTGTATCCGGATCGAGGAGCAAAAAACTCTCAAGGAGGAGGGTAAGCGGGTGCACCCCCATTCTGTCGGCAAGCTCCGATGCCTTCTCCAATGTAACGTTCTTAAGGCCGCGCTCCAGCGTGCTGAGATATGTCCTGCTACTGACGATTCCAAAATCTTCTTGGGTCAAGCCCCGGCGAAGCCGTGTGTTACGTAACGCAATGGCGAACGCTTCCTTCAGTTCCATTTTGCTTAATCCACAAAAGGAACGATGAAGCCTTTGTGAGCTCTATAGAGCTACAATCTATAGTGTTCATTTTGAGAGAGTTTTATGCCCGCACTTCAGATTAGCGCCCGTCAGTTGTCTGCGACGAGTATTCAGCACAATCCTTCAACCATGCTTATGGTCGCGGTGGCGAACATTGCTCAGCCGGAGCAGGGCATAGAGATAATCAAACGCTTCTCCGGCCAACAACTGATCGACCTGTTCAACGAAATGGATCGGCCTGATTCAGATAAGGCCATCGTTGGTGTCCTGCTGGCAATACCTCCAAAACTTAACGGCTCTCCGCGGTGGATCGCTGAGAATGTCTTTGATTTTGGCCGAGTCGAGCTAGGGTTAGCGGATGGCGCTTGCTTAGATACATACGCCTACCGCCTTGCTTCAAAATCTGTATTCAGAGACAACGAAAAGGTCGACCCTACAGATATCCTGGGCTGGAGATCACTCTATAAAACGTCCAATGCGGATGGTGACGTTGATCCAGAGCTTGTCGCCCATCAAACCTGGTTGTCTATCGTCATCACTCGAATGGTCAACGCAGTAAATCTACCTGATGAGGAGGATGCCTCTGAGTAGTTGTCGGCTCTCCATTGGTACCGTAGCTCAATTCCAAAGGAGACCTTTTTGCAGATCAAACCGGGTCGGAGGGTACGGATACCTCTGGCTTTCAAACTTATGGACTTCGACGCTAATCATCGCTGCCTGCGATAGGCCAAGACGAGCGACGACGAAGCCCCCTTACCCAACAGTGTTCACGAGAGACGGCCATGAAAGGAAGACGCAAAGTCAAAACGTCTAAGTGGTTTTTAAAGGCTCAATTTGAGGCCGAAGCTCAGCGCATGATGGCAAATAGATCTAATGACGCTGCACATAGATTTCTTGATGCGGCCTTGCAATTCGGAATAGAACATGAACCTATTGGGCGCCTTGCGGGTGGCTAGCATAACCCTAATGCTCAAGGTGACCGCGGCTCCAATCGCCTACTTTCGACGCATTACATGTGGTCAGATAATGACCCCTGGATGCATAGACAAATCTGAATCGCCTAGCTGACAGCCTAACCCTCATCAAGCGCCCCAGTATTTCTTCCGATATTGAGAGCCCCATGCACAAATCAGATCTTCCAATGCTGCTCACTCAGACTATCGAGGTCGTTATCCGCGCGGGACAGCTACTTATTGAGGAATGGGCGAGGGTAAATGGACCGCGAGGGAAGGGGGATAAAGCCATAGTAGACATAGAAATCGAACGCGTTCTATGCCAGCAACTTCTAGGACTTTTTTCTTGTGACTTCTGGGGCGAGGAAACCGGACATAGCCTCACGGGACATTCCTGGTGTTGGGTCGTCGATCCTAATGACGGCACGAGTGATTTTCTCAAAGGTCTCAAAGGGTCTGCCATTTCTGTCGGCCTTCTGCATAAGCAAATTCCGGTATTGGGGGTGGTCTACGCACCAGTCACTGTTGAGGGCTCGCCTGATTGCATCGCCTGGTCTGAGGGACTACCCAATTTGTTACGCAATGGACAGCCAGTGGCAAGAAAACTCTCTGGACTGGCGTTGTCGAGCAACTCCTACGTGATGGTGAGTGCAGCCGCGATTTTCAAGCCAGAGATCAATCGTGAGCTTTGCACCCCCAGCAATTTTGTTGCGATGTCCTCAATTGCCTATAGGCTTGCAAAAGTCGCCGCAGGAGATGGCGTCTGCGGAGTTTCTCTGTACGCGGTTTCTGCACATGACGTCGTTGCAGGACACGCGTTGTTGCGAGGTGCGGGTGGCATTTTGCTCAATGAAAATGGTGAGTCAATTTGCTATGTAACAGAAGCAAAAATGCAGACGGTCTCAAGACGCTGCTTCGGGGGATCAGAGATGGCGTGTCGGACATTGCTGGCTCGAGATTGGAATCGAATTTTCACAGCGAAGGAGAGCCATGCTTAAACGTAATCATTCAATTTGGCGTTTATAATCAAGCCATAGCAATGTTGACGCCTGGCGCGTCAGGCACTTCGCTCGCTGCTCACCAGATGCGCGTTTCGTGCGGCAGGAGAATTCACTCTCTCCCAGATCGATGGGGCGTTCAAATGCTCTGTAAAATAACCACCTGAGCCAATTGGATCAGGTATGAGTCATTTTTGCATTGAGTTGGTGCGCTTAGGAGATGTACATGTCAAGTCATCGTGACATCGTGTCAATGCGTCGTGACAGATGGGGGCAGGCATCAAAGTGCGTTCCGGGCCAGCCAGTGCTTCCAGGTAATCGATGATCAGCGTGGAATCCATCAACACTTGACCGTCATCCAGCACCAGGGTGGGGGCCTTGACCACCGGGTTGATTTGCCGGAACTGTTCGAACGTCCTGAACACCGACACCGATTCGTGCTCCAGGGCAATGCCCAGGCGTTTGGCAGAAATGGCGACGCGTCGCACATAGGGCGAATCCAGCATGCCGATCAGTTTCATTTAACCGCTCCTTGGGTTTGCCATTTCGGGAGGTACAACCTTAGCCGAGCCTGCGCGACCTGCAAAAGGGGGCCTGCTGCTCAGCCGTTTGTCTTCTATATACCTCCGCTGGATTGAATTTCTTGCTATAAACGCACTCCGATATCCGCCTGGATGCCTGCCATAGCGCATTTTCGAGGCCTTGTCGGACAAATTCGCTGTCTTTTCAGTTGCTGAGGCCTCAAGTCGGCCTTAGACTGCCGCCCCTCGTAAATTGAGTGCCGGGTGGCGCTTGGAACAAACGGCGCCTTTCCGATGGCCTGCCCAGGTCCGCCGGAACGCTCCCTTATTCGCCTTAATGCACGTTTTTTTATAGAGATATCAATGACAAAGGACAAGTTGCTGGCCATGCCGGCGGATGACTACATGAATGCCGAGCAACATGCTTTTTTCTCCGAGCTGTTGCAGAACATGAAAGTCGAAACCCATGAGCGCATCGAACAGAACCGCATCGCCATCGAAAGCCTGGACACCCCGGCCGATCCGGCTGACGCGGCTTCCGTGGAAGAAGAGCGTACCTGGTTGGTAAACGCTATCGATCGCGACCAGCGCATGCTGCCTCAGTTGGAACAAGCCCTGGAACGTATCAAAGAAGACAGCTTCGGCTGGTGCGACGACAGCGGCGAGCCGATAGGCCTCAAGCGCCTGCTGATCAGCCCGACCACCAAGTACTGCATCGAAGCTCAAGAGCGTCACGAGCAGATCGACAAGCACCAGCGTCAGGCCTGATTCGTCAGCGCCCCCATCGCGGGCAAGCCAGCTCCCACAGGATTATCGTGAACCCTGTGGGAGCTGGCTTGCCCGCGGTGCTTTTTGTCGTCCACGAAATCTTCTATTGATCTGCTGCAACATCCGCGACTAAAGGCTTATGGATAATGGCTTTTTAGTGGCGCTTAATGCGAAGACAACAATTAGAAGATTTTTTTGGGGTGACTACGATGACGAGAGAAGGTTCTCTGGTGGCGGCAGTGCCTGCGCCTGTACTTTTGCCGAAAAACCGCTGGCTGACACCGACGTTGCAAAGCATCGCCCTGATGCTGTTGCTGTGTGGCATGACACTTGGCGGCTGGTCGCTTTACCTTGGCTTGCCAGTGGCCGTGTTGATTATCTGGCTGCCTCGCCTGCGCTCACGCGCAACGCCCGAATCCGTTCCTGCCGATACCTCCGGCGCCATCGCCGCGTTGACCCGCGATCTTTCCTACACCACCAGTCATAACGCGCTGTCCGCCGCCGGCGTGGCCTTTTCGGTCAAGCAACTGGCGGACAAGCTGCAATCGCAACTGGGTGCAGCAGCGCAAATCGTCGGCAACGCCGAAGTGATGATTGCCACCGAACAGGCCACCTCGACCCTCAGTCGCGAGGCGCTGAGCGCTGCAAGTGAGGCGCATCGCAGCGGCGCGGCCGGGCGAAGCGAGTTGATCGAGTCGATTTCGCGGATGCACCGACTCAGCGAACGGGCCAATAGCAGCCGTGAACTGATCGAAGCCCTGAGCCTGCGCAGCGACGATATCCAACGCGTGACCCTGGTCATTCAGTCCATCGCCAGCCAGACCAACCTGTTGGCCCTGAACGCGGCGATCGAAGCGGCGCGGGCCGGGGAGCACGGGCGCGGTTTTGCGGTGGTGGCCGATGAGGTTCGCGGACTCGCCGCGCGCACGGCGACCGCGACCGGGGAAGTCGGTGAGATGGTGGCCGATATCCAGCAACGCACCGCGCAGGTGGTGGAGCAGATCCGCCAGCTGTCCAGTGATCTCGACACCGGTGTCGAGCAGGTCGAGCACACCGGTCAGCATCTGGAAAACATCGCCCGCCTGGCGGCCAGCGTTGAAACCCAGGTCGGGGAAATCGCCCGCGGCGCCGAGACCAATCGCGAACAACTCGACAGCCTGTTCCACGCCATCGAACAGATGCGCAGTGACCTGGCCATCAGCGATCAACAAACCCGCCGCCTGGCCGAGGCGGCGGTGCAGATGGAAGGGCAGGCGGAAACCATCAGCGAGCGACTGGCCGAAGTCGGGCTGGACGATTATCACCAGCGGATCTACGACCTGGCGCGCGAAGGCGCGAGTCAGATTGCAGCGCGTTTCGAAGCGGACATCGACGCAGGCCGTGTCAGCCTCGACGATTTGTTCGACCGCAATTACCAGGCGATCCCCGACACCAGCCCGGCCAAATACCAGACGCGTTTCGACCGCTACACCGATCAGGTCTTGCCGGCGATCCAGGAACCGCTGCTACCGCGTCATGAAGGCCTGGTGTTCGCGATTGCCTGCACCCAGCAGGGTTATGTGCCAACCCACAACAACGTCTTCAGCCAGCCGCTGACCGGTGATGTGCAGGTCGATACGTTGCAGAACCGCACCAAACGGAAATTCGCCGACCGCACCGGGATTCGCTGTGGCAGTCATCAGCAGGCGGTGTTGTTGCAGACTTACACCCGGGACACCGGGGAACTGATGCATGATTTGTCGGTGCCGATTGTGGTCAGGGGGCGGCATTGGGGTGGGTTGCGGTTGGGGTATAAGCCGCAGACGGTTCGCTAGGTTTTGGATTTGGGTTGGTGTACATATCCGTTGATTTGGTAACGGCGACTAATGGTTTCGCCCTTACGGCGAGTCACTTTGGAAAAGCGCCAAAGTAACCAAAGCGCTTTCGCCCCTTTCGTTCGGTGCCTCGCTAATGCTCGGCATGCCCTCGCTCCGGTCCTGCTTCGTGGGCCCGCCGCCATCGGCCATCCATGGCCGGGGGCGGCTAACCCGGCATCCATGCCGGGTTGCCCACTGCGCAGAACCTGCGCTCGGCCTCTCGATGGGGCAGATCAAGATCAAAAGCCAGGGCAAGAGCCGACGCCAGAGCAAGAGCAGAAGCAGTCGGCACTTGCACAAAATTGTGGAAATACGCGGACCTGTGGGAGCGAGCCTGCTCGCGAAAGCAGTGTGTCATGCAGCATAAATGTTGACTGATACAACCCTTTCGCGAGCAGGCTCGCTCCCACAGTGGAATGAGCACATCTGCCAAAGCCAGGTCGGCTGTCAGGCCGCCTCGCTTTTGCCTTTGATCCAGGCGCCCCGTTAAACCACGAGATTGTTACGACTTCGACAACGGATCTCTACAAAGTCGTCGCTGTTTCCCCGGCATCGAACTCATTACCCTACCTACATAGTTAGGTTGCTAACGGAGTTCGAAGCGCAACATGCAAAGCAGAGTCGATGTCGCGGTGATGATTGGCAGCGGTGTGCCCGCCAGTTTGCGAGCCTTGGGCCAGAGCGTGTGCTGGGTGGTGTTGTTGAACGGAGAACGCCGGGGTACGGCGTTCTCCAGTCGCGATGAAGCGGAGGAGTGCAAGGCTGCCTGGTTGGCGCAATTGAACGCCGAAATCCCGGACAGCCTGCATTGAACCGAGAGGTCAGTGCACCTGGTGCATGCGCAAGTTCAGGTCGTCGACCACCCGCGCCCAGTCGGCGTCTTCACGCAGTTGTTCTTTCAGGAAACCTGCCTGTTGCGGGGTCCAGAACTCGGCATCGATGAGTTTCTTGTCATCGGGCATCGGCGAGTGGCTGGCAATGAAATCGTCGATGGCTGTCTGGGTGGAATCCAGGCCGAGCTGGTCGAACAAACCTTTCAAGTCGTGGGTCGGTGACTCCATTTTCATCTCCTTGCAGGGGCGAAGAGGGTTCGAGGTCTGAGCAACGGCTCCATTACTTCTGAGGGAGCCACGCTTCAGGAGTTCGAAAACTATATTCAAACGCAGGAGTGAGCATAGACCGCAAAACCGGGTATCAGGCTTTCAATGCGCCGGCATCGACAGCCGCCTTGAGCTCCTTGGCGGACTCCTGGGCGGCGAGGGCAGCGATCTCCGTGGACTTGAACCAGCGGTCTTTTTCGACCTGGTGATAGCTCACGGTTTTCAGCGGTGGCTTGGCGCGCATGACAATCACGGCCTGGAACTCGCCGTCGACTTCTCTGGCTTCGCCCCGGATAAAAAACTCGCCGATATCAAATTCCGTCACTTTGCGGCCTTCCCTTGGAAATATATTGTTGTGTTCAATGACGCCCCGCGGTGACGGGACGCTATTGATTGGTCGGGCAGTATGGCAGCAGTTGCGGGCCGGCGGCTGAGTTAAGTCACCGGCATGACGAAACGTCTCTTTGAAGGAGCAAAGCGCGTCGTGTCAAATACGTGACTCGAGCGAGCGGGCGAGGGCGCAGGCTTCGTTATGATTGGCGCGGAAACCTCTTACATGCCCCGTGGAAATTTCTTTGATGTGGAAGAAGGCATTGCCAGCCAATATCACTTGAAACCTCGGAAAGACGGGGTATCGGGTTTGAGGTTCAGCGTGTGGGAACCCTTGCGAACGGGAAGTCGATGGAGCTGCCAAGGGATGATCGAAGTGAGTCAACGTGCACATAGGAAGTCCTTTTCGTTGTTTTACCGACTTATGTACGTCGTTATGGGTAGTCTCGGCGAGCATGGCTGCTCTAGAATCACCCTCACTGGTGGGTGATCTGTGATTATCTAAAGCAATTTTTGCCTGGCGATATGTCGGAAAAGTGCTTTTTTTTTGAGAGTTTTTTCCCTGAAGTTGATAGTCCGTATTTCTCTGGCCGTACAAAGGGCGTTTTCCTTCAACCTTTGACGAATGCCAGGCAGGACGAGGCGAGCGGCGTCCAGTAGTCTGCTCAAGCCTCCGGATGGATGAGCCCTCTGCTCATTCAGGATCTCGACCCGGGTTTATCTGGCTTCACCCTCGGCATTGCCGCTTTTTTCGGCTGTGCGCATTTCAAGCGTGCGGCATCATTTACAGATGTGGGGATGGTTCCTTGGCAGTAAGTAATCTCGATATGCATGCTTTGTTCGTGCTGGGTGATTTGCGCGCAAAGCTGGTTAAACAGTTTCAGTCACGTTTCGTTTACATCACCGAACAGAACGCCGAAGGCATCTACGTCGCCGAAATCGACACCGAATCGGCGCTGGTGGTGGACGACAAGCCGGGGCTCAAACTCAAGGTCGGCGACCATTTCAGCGCCTCGGTCCTGCCGAGTCGCGAAGGCGGCAAGCTGGAAATCAAGTTCCGCGAAATCAAACTGACGGTCTACGGCCTGGGCGACTACGCCTTTGTGACCACCGCCGATGGCCAGGCGGTGATATTCAAGGAAGGTCACAGCGTGGTGACGGTGTTCGCCGCCCACCAGCAATTGCAGGAAGGCCTGACCAAGACGCTCAAGGCTGTGACCGCCAAGGCCGCCAAGTGGCGCAAAGGCGAACTGGTGATGTTCAAGGCCAGCGAGTGATGAACCTGACCCGCGCCGACTTCCACCAGCAGAATCAGGCCAGTGCCCAAGCCGAAGCCCTGAGGCTGTTCGAGCACAAGCCTGTTCTGCAGGGAGCCTGGCTGAATTGGGTGGCCTCACAGCTCTATGCATTGCGTCCGGCGGAGTACGCCAGCATGGTCAGACGAGAACTGGTGCTTTTGCAGGAAAATTCCGAAAATTAATCCGCGTCCCTCGAAAACAGGAACCTCTACTACAGTCAATTGACTGAAGTTTCAGAGGCTTTGCGGTCTTCTGCCTGGCCATCCTGCTATTGCTGTGATCAGCACGAGGTGCAAAAGCATGAAAGGTATTCGACGGTTGCTGGCTGCTGTCCTGGCCACTTGCGGATTGTTGGCGTCACCCGTTCCGGTGCTGGCCGCCCAGGCGCCGATCCATTTTGCTGATCTGAACTGGGAAAGCGGCAGCCTGATCACCGATATCCTGCGGATCATTGTCGAGAAGGGCTACGGCCTGCCCACGGACACGTTGCCAGGCACCACCATCACCCTGGAAACCGCCCTGGCCAACAATGACATTCAGGTCATTGGCGAAGAGTGGGCCGGGCGCAGTCCGGTGTGGGTCAAGGCCGAGGCCGAAGGCAAGGTTGCCAGCCTCGGCGATACGGTCAAGGGCGCCACCGAAGGCTGGTGGGTACCGGAATACGTGATCAAGGGCGACCCGGCCAAGGGCATCAAGCCGATGGCGCCGGACCTGCGCAGTGTCAGCGATCTGCCCAAATACAAGGACGTGTTCAAGGACCCGGAAGCGCCGAACAAGGGACGCTTCCTCAACAGCCCCATTGGCTGGACCTCGGAAGTGGTCAACAAGCAAAAGCTCAAGGCGTACGGCCTGGATGACAGCTACGTGAACTTCCGCAGCGGTTCGGGGGCGGCGCTGGATGCCGAGATCAGTTCGTCGATCCGCCGGGGCAAACCGGTGCTGTTCTATTACTGGTCACCCACGCCGTTGCTCGGCCGCTTCAAACTGATTCAGCTGGAAGAGCCGCCATTCGACGCCGAAGCCTGGAAAACCCTGACCGACGCCGACAACCCGAACCCGAAGCCCACCCGTTCGCTGCCCTCGAAACTGTCCATCGGTGTGTCCACACCCTTCCAGAAGCAGTATCCGCAGATTGCCGAGTTCTTCGCCAAGGTCGACTTTCCCATCGATCCCTTGAACAAGGCCCTGGCGGATATGAGCGAAAAACACACCCCGCCGCGCCAGGCAGCGCAGGAGTTCATGAAGAAGCATCCGGATGTGTGGAAGGCCTGGGTGCCCAAGGATGTGGCGGACAAGGTGTCTGCCGAACTGAAGTGATGGGGTGAACTCGAAGCCGCCTTCGCGAGCAGGCTCGCTCCCACATGGGGTCTGTGAACACCATCGATCTCCTGTGGGAGCGAGCCTGCTCGCGAAGCTTTTGCTTTTAAAACCTGGTCTGCACCGCCAGCTCAAAAGTCCGCGGCGTACCCAAATAGTACGCCGGCGATACATGGGCAAACTCGGCATACACCTCGTTGGTCAGGTTGCGCACCCGGCCGGTAACGGTGGTGTGTCGATCAACCTTGTAGCTCAGAAACGAACCGAACAGCGTGTACGACGGCACGGTCATGGTGTTGGCGCTGTCGGCAAACACCGACGCCACGTAGCGTGCATCGACACCCCCTTGCCATTGCGGCGCGAAGTCATAGGTCAGCCACAGATTGCCCACCCGGTCCGGCACATTGGTCGGCGTGTTGCCCTTGCGTGAAACCACCACGCCGGCCGCATTCTTCTCAGTGAATTCGTCGTACCGGGCATCGACCCAGGCGAAGTTGCCTTCGACCAACAGCTTGTCGGTGACCCGCAGTGAGCTGGCCACTTCGATGCCTTTGGAGGTTTGCTGACCTACCGGAATGCTCAAGGTCGGGTCCAGCGGGTCGGTCACCGCGAAGTCCTTGCGCTCGATCGTATAGGCTGCCACCGTCGCTGCACCGCGACCGTCCAGATAATCGAACTTGCTGCCGATCTCCCACTGCTTGCCCGTGGACACGTCAAAGTCTTGCGTGCCATTGGGCTGTTCGGCGGCGGTGCTGTACTGCGCGTAGACATTCGCCGAAGGCAGGATCTGGTAAGTCAGGCCGACCCGCCCGGTCACCGGTTCCCAGCTGCGCTTGAGGTGCCGTGGATTGCTCGCGGTCACGACGCGATGGTTGGTCACGTCCAGGTCGATGTCGTCGTAGCGCAGGCCGGTGAGCAACGACAGCTTGTCGGTGAGCGCCAGGCGATTCTCGACAAACAAGGCTTTGGTGGTGACCTCGTTGGTTTTGTCGCTGATGAAACCCTGTTGAGTGCCAGGAATGTCGTAGAAGTGACCTGGCTCATAGTTATCCGGATTGACAGTGCTGGCGCCTTTGACGTTCAGGGGTGAGTTGGTGGTCTGGTTGACCTTGTACTCGAAGCCACCGGACCAAGTGGTCGCCAGCCCCAGCAGCGTGTTGTCGTGACGCAGTTCGAACTGGTTGCCGTTCTGCTCGCCCTGATGCCGCACCTGATACGCCGTGGAGCGGTTCACCGCGCTGTTGTCGGCGTTGTACTGATAGGTCTCCAGGTTGCGGTAATCGCGCTGGCTGTCGAGGTGGTAAAGCATGTTGCGCAAGGTGGTGCTGTCGTTGATCCGGTAGTCGATGATCGAGCGCACCCAGATCGTCCGTTGCTCGTAGCGGCCGTCCTCGACGTTGTAGTTGTTGAAGCGGTTGTGTTTGTCGATTTTCAGCTCACCGGCCTTGGGATTGAGCACTGGAGTGCCCCAGTAGGGACTGTCTTCGTGCTCGTCCTGGTATTCCAGGGCCAGGGTGTGGGACAGGTTCGGCGTCAAGTCGCTGAGCAGCGAGAACGCCACGCTCCAGGCATCGCGCTCCTGGCGGTCGATGTAGCCGTTGCCGGTGTTGTGGCTGACGTCGAGGCGGGCGTAATGCTGCACGTCCGCGCCGGCCTCGCTGAGTGCGTGATTCAGGCCGAAGGCGGTTTCTGTGGTGTCGTAGGTGCCGTAGCTGACCCGGCCTTCAAGCGCCTGCTCTTCACGGCTCGCCAGTTTGGTCACGTAATTCAGCGAGCCGCCCACGGAGCCGGCTCCATTGATCAGCGACGATGGACCGCCAACCAGTTCCACCCGGTCATAAATCCACGCATCCACCGGCCGGGCGAGACCGCCGGACACATTGACGCCGTTGAACATCTGGGTGATCTGACTGCTGGTGAAGCCCCGGTACGAGACGAAGCCGCCGAAGCCCGGCGGTGCGCTGGCATTCACGCCGGGCAGGGTGTTGGCGGCGTCCTGGAAGTTCTGTGCGCCGTGGCGCTCGATGTCGTTGCGGTTGGCGATGGCCACCGAGGCCGGGGTTTCCCGCACGCTCAAACCCAGGCGCGAGGCCATGCCACTGGACTGGTCGATGTTGAGGCCGGAGGCGGCGTTTTGATCGCCATCAATGGTGATGGGGGCGAGATCGACTGTGGATTGCGCCCAGGCATTAACGGACAGGCAGCCGAACAGGCTCGCCAGCAAAGGGCTGGTAACGAAAGAAAAACGTGTCATCGATGAATCCTGAATGCTCGGTTAGCAAGCAGCGCACACGCAAACGCCTCGCGTTGGCGAAGTGGGCTGGTCGGTAGAGGCGAAGAAATTCAGGCGAGCGGCGGCGCGCGCGGATTGGCCGCGGGCCAGATGAAGCGGGCAGGGAGGTCGGCACTGGCGATCGGCGCCAATGGCGGGCTGTGTTGCTCGGGAAGGATCGCCAGGGTCAGGCTGGAATTGAACGCCGGTCCCATGCCCCCGGTGGAGCACAACGGGCAGCCGAAGGACTTGGACAGCGTCGGCAGCTGGTCCTGGGAGGAATTGGTCGAGACCGGTGCCTGGGTGGCCGGATCGACCGCACAGAATTGGCCGCCGATACCGTTGAGCTGCATCCCGACCATTTGCCCGTGACCGATGCTGCAGGCGAACACGTTGAGCAGAACGCAGCAGTAGAGCGTCCAGGCCAACAGTGAGCGATCGGTTCGGGAGAATTTCATGGGGCGGCACTTTACTCCACCGCCGACCGGTCGTGCACTTCAAAAAATGCCGACTAGGATGATTCTGTCCAAATCTCTTTCAAGGATCTTCAACCATGACCTTTGCGTTGGCTCAATGGCTGGTGACGATATTTGCAGCGATCAGTTTGGTACACGTGTATTGGGCGTTGGGGGGTGAGTGGGCGACGGTGGCCGCTGTGCCCCAGGTACCGGTGGAGGGCGGTGTGCAGTTGCATCCGGCTTTTGAGCCGCAAGGCTGGATCACCCTGCTGGTAGCCACCGCGTTGCTGGTGATTGCGCTGTTGGTGTGCTTGCGGGTCGGCTGGTGGCTGCCGCAGGTACAGCATCGGGCGTTGCAATGGGTGATCAGTGCGATTGCGATCCTGTTGTTCGCCCGGGCGATTGGCGATTCGGAGCTGGTGGGGTTTTTCAAGGAGGTCAAGGATTCCCGGTTTGCGCGGTGGGATACCTGGGTCTATTCGCCGCTGTGCGTGGTGTTGGGGGCCGGGTTGTTGGCGGTGGCTTGGGTTTGAGGCAGGCTGGTCTTCCTGTGCTGGCTGATCTATTGCAATCGCGGGCAAGCCCGCTCCCACAGGGGGCGGGGTCGGGCATAAAATGTATGTACGACATCCGTCACTGTGGGAGCGGGCTTGCCCGCGATGGGGCCAGTTCAATCAACACAAATTTTGAATTCAAACGCCACTTTCAGTCCGCCGGCTACTCACCTCAGCCGGCACATCATCCCCAGCCATGCGCTTGCGGAACAACGCCGCCCGCGCCAGCAGTAGCGTGGTCACCGGCACGGTAATCGCCAGCAAGATCGGAATCAACCAGGCGTGCAGCACCGGCCCGGACTTGAGTGCCGAAAAGTAGATGATCGAGGCCAGCGCCACGCACCACGCACCCAATGTCGAGGCCAGGGCAGGCGGGTGCATGCGTTGGAAATAGTCCTTCATCCGCACCAGGCCGATGGCGCCGATCAGCGCGAACAGGCTGCCGAGCACCAGCAGGATCGCCACCGGGATTTCCACCCACAACGACAGTTCAGACGTCATTCGATCACCTCGCCGCGCAGCAGGAATTTCGCCAGGGCAAACGAGCCGACGAAGCCGAACAGCGCGATCAGCAACGCCGCCTCGAAGTACGTGTCACTGGCATAGCGGATGCCCAGGGTCAGCATCATCAGCATGGCGATGATGTACAGGTAGTCCAGCGCCAGAACCCGGTCCTGGGCCGACGGCCCCTTGAACAGGCGCACCAGGGTCAGGATCATCGCCACGGAAAACAGGAACAGGCTCAGCATGATCGCATTCGACAACAGGGTGCTCATTCGAATATCTCCATCAACGGGCGCTCGTACGTCGCCTTGAAGTGCTCGATGAACGGCGCTTCGTCGTCCAGATCGAAGACGTGCAGCAACAGAATGCTGCGGTCCAGCGCCAGCTCCGACCAGACCGTACCCGGCACCACGGTGCAGATCATCGACAGCGTCGCCAGCCCGTTGGCGTCGCGCAGGTCCAGCGGCACCTTGATAAACCGCGAGCGCGGTGGACGGCGGCCGGCGTTGAGCACGCCCCAGGCCACGGCCAGGTTGGACACCACAACATCGCGACCCACCACCAGGAACAGGCGCAGGATCACCCCCGGGCGGCGAATGCGAACCGGCAGCGGGCGCAATTTGCGCATCATCAAGGGTGCGCAGAAACCCAGCACGGCGCCCAACAGCAAGTTGCCGGGGCTCATCGACAGGTTCAGCACCAACCACAATAACCACAGGGCCAGCGACAGCCACGGCGCGGGAAACAGACGCTTCATGGTTGTACCTCCAGCAGCGCAGCCCGGGCCTGCGGGTTTGGAACGACCCGGGTGCCGAGCACGGCCGCCACGTACTGTTGCGGGTTGTTCAAGGCATCGGCGGCGGCCTGGGTGTAGCGCAACAGCGGTTCTGCCTTGAAGGTCAGTGCAATGCTCAAGCCCAGCAGGGCGAAGATCGGCACGCATTCCAGGCGACGCAGCACCGGCGACGGCCGTTCTGTCGGTGTCCAGAAACGCTGGATGCCCAGCCGCGAAAAAGCCACCAGCGAGGCCAGGCCGGAGAGGATCAGCAACGCCAGCAAGCCCCACGCGGCATTGGAGATCGGCGCGTCACTGCCATTGCCCAGGCCCAGTGGATTGAGCAGGGCGCTGAGCAACCCGAGTTTGCCGATGAAGCCGGAAAGCGGCGGCATGCCGACGATCAACAGTGCGCAGGCAATGAAGCTCAAGCCGAGGAACGCCATGGTCCAGGGAATCACCTGGCCGACCACGGCTTTCTGATCATCGTCGAGGTTGACGCCCTTGGCCGGATGCAACGATTCCAACGGTCTTGGCAGCATCTCGTTTTCATCCTCCAGCGGGATTTCGTTGGCCGAGCGCGAACGCTCGATCAACTCGGCCAGCAGGAACAGCGCACTCAAGGCCAGGGTCGAGCTGACCATATAGAACAGCGCCGCGCCGATCAGGTTGGGCTGGGCGAAACCGATGGCCGACAGCAGAATCCCCGCCGACACCAGAATGCTCAGGCTGGCCATGCGTTCCAGGCGTTGCGCGGCGAGAATCGCCACGGCCGCGCAGACGATGGTTGCCATGCCGCCGTAGATCAGCCAGTCACCGCCGTAGTACGCCGACGCCCCGGCCTGGCCGGAAAACAGCAGGGTCCACAGGCGCAAAAAGGTATAGACGCCGACCTTGGTCATGATCGCGAACATGGCCGCCACCGGCGCGCTCGCCGAGGAATACGCCGGCACCAGCCAGAAGTTCAGCGGCCACATCCCGGCCTTGGCCAGGAACGCCACGGCCAGAATGCCCGCGCCGGCGTGCAGCAGCCCGCGATCGGCCTCCGATACCAAGGGGATCTTCTGTGCCAGGTCGGCCATGTTCAGGGTGCCGGTGACACCGTAGATCAACGCCGCACCGATCAGGAACAGGGTCGAAGCCAGCAGGTTGATCGAGATGTAATGCAGCCCCGACGACACCCGCGCCCGACCCGAACCGTGCAGCATCAATCCATAGGACGCGGCCAGCAGCACTTCGAAGAACACGAACAGGTTGAACAGGTCCGCGGTCAGGAAGGCGCCATACAGGCCCATCAACTGAATCTGGAACAACGCGTGGAAGCTCGAACCGGCACTGTCCCAGCGCGCCATGGCGAATAGCAGGGCACTGACGCCGATGATCCCGGTCAGCACCAGCATCAGCGCCGACAGACGATCGACCACCAGCACCAGGCCGAACGGCACTGGCCAGTTGCCCGGCAGGTACACGCCGATGGAACCGGGCACGCCGGTGGTTTGCGTCCATTGCAGCAGCAACAGCGAAATGCCCAGCCCCATCAGGCTGGAGAACAGGTTGATTTTGGCTTTGAGCGGACGGTGTTTTTCGCCGAGCATCAGCATGATGGCGGCGGTCAACAGCGGCAGCAGGATCGGTGCCGCGATCAAGTGCGTCATCGCATTCATTCTTTAGGCTCCCGGCCATCCACATGGTCGGTGCCGGTCAGGCCCCGGGAGGCCAGCAAGACCACCAGAAACAGCGCGGTCATGGCGAAGCTGATGACGATCGCGGTCAGCACCAGCGCCTGCGGCAGCGGGTCGGTGTAATGCAGCAGGTCCTGCGGCACGCCGTCCTTGATGATCGGCTCCTTGCCGATGAACAGGCTGCCCATGCTGAAGATGAACAGGTTGACGCCATAGGACAGCAGGCACAGACCCATGACCACCTGGAATGTCCGTGGCCGCAGGATCAGCCAGACGCCGGACGCGGCCAGTGCGCCGATGGCGATTGCGATGACTTCTTCCATCAGACGGCCTCCTTGATGGCGAGGGGTTTGGGTTGGGCGGCGGTCTTGTGACCCCGGACCGATTGGTGGGCGAGGGCGGTGAGGATCAGCAGCGTCGAACCGACCACCACCGAGTACACGCCGACGTCGAAGAACAGCGCGCTGGCCAGGTGGATGTCGCCCAGCAACGGCAAGTGGAAATGCCAGGTGTGGGTGGTCAGGAACGGATAGCCGACCACCATCGCACCGACGCCGGTGACCGTGGCGAACACCAGGCCGGTGCTCATCCAGCGCAATGGTCGCAGGCTTATCTGCGCCTCGACCCACTGGGTGCCGGCCACCATGTATTGCAGGATGAACGCCACCGACATCACCAGCCCCGCGACGAAACCGCCGCCGGGTTGGTTATGGCCGCGCATGAACAGGTAGAACGACACCACCAGGGCAATCGGCAACAGCAGGCGCACCAGCACCGCCGGGACCATCATGAAACCCAGCGCGGTATCGCTGGCGTGACGCGGGTTGACCAGGTCGGTGACCACGTCGGGCGCCAGCAAGCGCTGCTGGGCCGGCAACTGCATGCTTTCTTTCGGCGGGCGGAAACGGCGCAACAGGGCGAATACGGTAAGCGCCACCGCCGCCAGCACGGTGATTTCGCCGAGGGTGTCGAAGCCGCGGAAGTCCACCAGCATCACGTTGACCACGTTGCTGCCACCGCCTTCGGGCAGGGCACGGCTCAGGTAAAAGGAGGAAATGTCGTTCGGCGTCTGGCGCGTCAGCATCGCGTAGGACAGCAACGCCATGCCGCCGCCGACCACGGTCGACAGCAGCAAGTCGCGGATCCGCCGGATACGAGCCTTGCGCAGGCTGCTCGGCAATGGCGAGACCTCTTCGATCCGTCGCGGCAGCCAGCGCAATCCCAGCAGGATCAGGATCGTGGTCACCACTTCGACCACCAGTTGCGTCAGGGCCAGGTCCGGCGCCGAGAACCAGACGAAGGTCACGCAGGTCATCAGGCCGCAGACGCTGACCATGGTCAGGGCGGCGAGACGGTGGTACTTGGCCTGCCAGGCGGCACCCAGGGCGCAGGCAATCGCCAACAGCCACAGGATGACAAACACGATCGAGCCCGGAATTTTCGGCCGGTCGCCCCAGCTCAAATGGCTGTGCAGCATCGGGATCAGCCCGGCCAGCACGGCGGCGAGCACCATCAGGAACAGTTGGGTTTGCAGGCGCCGGGTGCTGATCCGCCGCTCCAGGCGTCGGGCCAGGTGCATCTTGATCACCAGGCTGCGCTCGAACAGACGCTTGCCGTTGAAGCGGCCAATCAGCGGCGGGTAGTGGAAGCGCCCGCGCTTGAGTTGTTTACGCAGCAGCAGGTACAGCACGATGCCGCCGGACATGGCGATCAGGCTCATGATCATCGGCGCGTTCAAACCGTGCCAGATTGCCAGGCTGTACTCCGGCAACGTGCCGCCCACCACCGGCAGCGCGGCAGCGGCGAGCAAGGGGCCGACCACTTGTGCCGGGAAAATCCCCACCACCAGGCACGCGAATACCAGCAATTCGACCGGGGCGCGCATCCAGCGCGGCGGCTCGTGCGGGGTGTGGGGCAGGTCGGTGGCAGTCGGGCCGAAAAACACATCCACAGTGAAGCGCAGGGAATAGGCGACGCTGAAGGTGCCGGCGATGGTTGCAACGATTGGCAAGGTCGCTTCGATCCAGGCCGTGGCGTTGATGAACACGGTTTCGGCGAAGAACATCTCTTTGGACAGAAAGCCGTTGAGCAACGGCACGCCAGCCATCGAGGCGCTGGCGACCATGGCCAGAGTGGCGGTGAACGGAATCAGCTTGAACAGGCCATTGAGCCGGCGAATGTCGCGGGTGCCGCTTTCGTGGTCGATGATTCCGGCGGCCATGAACAGCGAGGCCTTGAACGTGGCGTGATTGAGAATGTGGAACACCGCGGCCACCGCTGCCAGCGGACTGTTGAGGCCCAGCAGCAGGGTGATCAGGCCCAGGTGACTGATCGTCGAGTAGGCCAGCAGGCCCTTGAGGTCGTTCTGGAACATCGCGCAATAGGCGCCCAGCAACAGGGTGCAAGCCCCGGCGCCGCTGACGATGTAGAACCATTCTTCGCTGCCCGACAGCGACGGCCACAGCCGCGCCAGCAGGAATACCCCGGCTTTTACCATGGTCGCCGAGTGCAGATAGGCCGAGACAGGCGTCGGCGCGGCCATGGCGTGGGGCAGCCAGAAATGGAAGGGGAATTGTGCGCTTTTGCTCAGCGCGCCGATCAGGATCAGGGGCAGCAGGATGGGGTAGAGGGCGTGTGCGCGAATCAGGTCGCCGGCGGCCAGGACCTTGTCCAGGTCATAGCTGCCCACCACATGGCCAAGCAGCATGACCCCCGCCAGCAGGCACAACCCGCCGGCCCCGGTGACCATCAGCGCCATGTAGGCGCCGCGCCGGGCATCGGCGCGGTGGTGCCAGTAGCCGATCAACAGGAACGAGAAGAGGCTGGTCAGCTCCCAGAAAAACACGATCTGGATCAGGTTGCCGGAGATCACCAGCCCGAGCATGGCGCCCATGAACGCCAGGAAGAACGCGAAGAAGCGCGGCACTGGATCGTCCGGCGACATGTAGTAGCGGGCGTACAGCGACACCAGCGTGCCGATACCCAGCACCAGCATCGAGAACAGCCAGGCAAAGCCGTCCATGCGCAGGACGAAGTTCACGCCCAGGCTCGGCAGCCAGAAGAACTCTTCGCGGATCACGCCGCCATCGGCGATTTGCGGGTACAGGAGGGCGACCTGGACGGTGCCGACCAGGGCAACCAGGCCCGCCAGGAGGGATTCGGTATTACGCGCGTTGTGTGGCAGCACGGCTGCCAGACAGCTGCCTAAAAAAGGCAGAAGCAGTAGAACTATCAGGGACATAGGCTTCTAATCTGCGGAAGTTTGTGAAGCATCATACGTGCCAGCTCCCGGATCACCAAACGCCAAGCTGTCGCAGAATCCTACAAGGTAGATGGAAAAAGCCTGTTTAACATTGTTTCGGGAAGAGTGATTTTGCCTGTGCCGACACCATCGCGGGCAAGCCCGCTCCCACAGTTTTGTGGTTGTACACAAAACCCATATACACCTTCAGACCCTGTGGGAGCGGGCTTGCCCGCGATAGCAATTTTTCAAACACTGCAGATACCAAACCTTAACCTTCTACTTCGCGCTCCAGTTCTTCCTCCGTCGCGGCAACCTTACCCTTGGTCTTCAACTCACTGACAATCACCGCCGCCACGATCAATCCCGCCCCCACCAACGCAATCGCCGGCAACCGCTCCCCGGCAATGCGCCCGACAATCCCGGCCCACACCGGCTCGCCGGCATAGATCAGGGTCGCGCGGGTTGGCGAGACGCTTTTCTGCGCCCAGTTCATCGCCACCTGGATCGCCGCACTGGCCGCGCCCAACCCCAGCGCACTGCACAACAGCAACCAGGAGAAGTCAGGAATGTGCTCCTGGGTCGGCACCACCATCAGGAACGACAGCAGCGACGTGACCGCCAGTTGCACCACCGTCACCCGTTTCACATCGACCTGACCGGCAAAGTTGCTGATCAGGATGATCTCTGCGGCAATGGCGATGGCGCTGATCAGTGTGGCGATTTCACCGGGGCTGAAATTCAACGCCGCGCCGGAAGGCCCCGACAGCAGCATCAAACCGGTAAACGCCAGCATGATCCCGATGCTGGGCATCAAGCCCGGACGACGCCCCAGCACCAGCCATTGCAGCAACGGCACAAAAGGCACGTACAACGCGGTGATGAACGCTGACTGGCTGCTGGGAATGCTTTGCAGGCCGACGGTCTGCAAGCCGTAGCCGAGCATGATCGCCACGCCGATAAAGGCCCCGGCCTTGAGTTCGAACAAGGTCAGTTCCCGCAGGCTGCGCCAGGAAAACAGGGCGACGATGCTCGCGGCAGCGGCAAAGCGCAGGCCGACGAAAAACATCGGGCCGCTGACGGTCATCGCATGCTGGACCAGCAGAAAGGTCCCGCCCCAGACCATGGTGATCAACACCAGCACGCACTCAGCCTTGCTGAGCCGCAGGAAACGGGAGGAAGCCTGGGGGGAGTTCACCGACGTCATGATCTTGCACACTATTTGAGGGGGACGCACAATGCGCCCGAAGTTGGGCAGTATACTGCGCAACACCACCAAGTGAGCAATATAGTGCACAAAGATTCCACGCAACGGGCTTCGGTCCTTCAGCACGTCAGCCAGAACGTTCGCCGTTTGCGCCATGCCGCCGATATGAGCCAGACCGCCCTGGCGGAGAAGTCCGGGGTCAGCCGCCGCATGCTGGTGGCCATCGAGGCCGGCGAAAAGAACGTCAGCCTGACCACCCTCGACCGCGTGGCCGAGGCGCTGGACGTAGCCTTCAGCGACCTGATCCAGGCCCCGGAAGTGCGCGACCACAGCCGCATCAACGAACTGGCCTGGGCCGGCACGATCCCCGGCAGCAAGGCGGTATTGCTGGCCAAGGCCAACGCGACCCGGGAAGTCGAACTCTGGGAATGGCGCCTCGAACCCGGCGAGCACTACCCTTCGGAGCCTGATGCCGATGGCTGGAGCGAACAGTTTTATGTCTTCGAAGGCTGCCTGACCCTGATGGTCGGCGACGTGCCCCACCGCATCAGCGCCGGCGAGTTCTTCATGTTCGCCAGCAACCAGCCGCATTCCTATCGCAACGATGGGCCGGTGGCGGTGCGCTTTGTGCGCAACGTGGTGATCTGAAGTGTTGGTCGATCAACACTGGATAAACACTTTGCTGTTCTAGACCTGTAAGGCTTTCTTGGATGATTCGCTAACTATCTGATAAATAACGAATTAAATTTCAGGCACGACTCCTGCAAAAGCTCTGGTGCATTCACCCAGAACCCGGAGTCGGCCCATGACAACCCCAGCCCAATCCACCCGCACTGCCCATGTGATCCGCTCGGATGCGGAAGCGATTGCCGTCGCCCACAAGCTGGCGGCGCGTTTCGCCGTCGACGCCAGCTTGCGAGATCGCGAGCGCCGATTGCCGGTCGACGAGCTTGACGAGTTCTCCGCCAGCGGCCTCTGGGGTATCACCATTCCGAAGGCTTACGGCGGCGCCGGAGTGTCGTATGTGACCGTCGCCGAAGTGATCAAGATCATTTCCGCCGCCGACTCGTCCCTCGGCCAGATCCCGCAAAACCACCTGGGTGTGCTCGACATCCTCCTGCAGACCGCCACCGAGGAGCAGAAGCAGTACTACTTCGGCAAAGTCTTGCAGGGATACCGTTTTGGTAATGCCTTCTCCGAATCGAAAAGCAAAAACGCCGGGGCTTTCGAAACCCGCATCCGCTTCAACGACGGCACCGCGCAAATCGACGGCGAGAAGTTCTACTGCACCGGTGCCTTGTTTGCGCACATCGTGCCGGCGGTGGCGGTCAATGAACACAACCAGGCGTTCATTGCCTTCATCGAGCGCGACAACCCCGGTTTGACCGTGATCGACAGCTGGGACGGTTTCGGCCAACGCACCACCGCCAGCGGCGGCGTGACCCTGAACGCGGTCCGGGTTCCGCTCAGTGCGGTAATCCCGGCGCACAAGGCCTTTGATGAGCCGACCGCCGACGGCCCGATCTCGCAAATCATCCAGGCCGCCGTAGACACCGGCATTGCCGTCGGTGCCCTGGAAGAAACCAAGCGCTACGCCCGTGAAGCGCGGCCATGGATCGACAGTCAGCAGGATCACGGGTGGCAGGACCCGTTCAGCATAGCTGCCATCGGCGATCTGGAATGGCGGGTCCACGGCACCGAAGCAATCCTGAAAAAGGCCGGCCAGGCCATCGACGCTGCGTTGCAAGAGGCCAATGAAGACACCGTGGCCCATGCCTCGGTGGTGGTGGCCCAGGCCAAGGTCTTGTCTGCCGAGATCGCTTTGCTCGCCAGCAGCAAGCTGTTCGAACTGGCCGGCACCCGCTCGGTGTCGGGCAAGTACAACCTCGACCGCCACTGGCGCAACGCCCGGACTCACACCCTGCACGACCCCGCGCGCTGGAAATTCCATCTGATCGGTAACTACCTGCTCAACGGCGTGAAGCCCGCGCGCCACGCCTGGAACTGAGGAGCTCCCCATGAACGCCTTGACCCAACCCATAGCCGCCGGACAGCCCCTGGCGAAAAGTCAGCACGACTTGCACAACGCCCGCAGTTTGCTCGATGCGACCCTGCGGTTCGTTCGCCAGCACACTCAGGCCACGGATGACCCTTACGTGATCAGCCGTTTCGGCGACTTGCAGATCCGCGTCGAGGTGGCCGCCGCGCTGCTGGAGCGCGCCGAAGCATTTCTGGCCGGTCAGCAGGACGATATTGAAACCAGCATCGCCATCGCCGAATCCCATCTGGCCAGCTTTGATGCCCTGAGCACCGTCAGTGACGCCGAATTCGAACTCACCGGCCAGCGCACCGCGTTGCCCGGTTCGCTGGACGATCCGCTGCGCTGGAAACTTCACTTGATCGGCAACTTCCGCCTCAACGGCATTCATCCGCCCATTTTTCCTGCCTCTGTAAAGGGAGCCATTTGATGGCCCGTGAAATTCGTCTCAACGCTTTTGACATGAACTGCGTCGGCCACCAGTCGCCGGGGCTGTGGGCGCATCCACGGGATCGCTCGTGGCAATACAAGGATCTGGAGTATTGGACTGATCTGGCGAAGATCCTTGAACGGGGCAAGTTCGACGGTTTGTTCATCGCCGATGTGCTGGGTATCTACGACGTCTACAACGGCAATGGCGATGCGGCGATTCGTCAGGCGGCGCAGGTGCCGGTCAACGATCCGCTGCAATTGATCCCGCCGATGGCGCTGGTCACCGAGCATTTGGGATTTGGCCTGACCGCGTCGCTGTCGTTCGAGCATCCGTACCCGTTCGCCCGGCGCCTGTCGACCCTTGACCACCTGACCAAGGGCCGTGCCGGCTGGAACATCGTCACTTCCTACCTCGAGAGCGGCGCGAAGAACCTCGGGCAGAAAACCCAGACCGAACACGATGCCCGTTACGACTTCGCCGAGGAGTACCTGGAGGTTTGCTACAAGCTGTGGGAAGGCAGCTGGGAAGAGGGTGCAATCCTGCGCGACCGTGAACGTCGGGTGTTCAGCGACCCGAGCAAAATCCATGAGATCCGGCACCTCGGCAAGCACTTCCAGGTGCCGGGCATTCACCTGTGCGAACCCTCGCCGCAACGCACCCCGGTGCTCTACCAGGCCGGTGCGTCGAGCCGAGGCAAGCAGTTCGCCGCCGAACATGCCGAGTGCGTATTCGTCGCTGCGCCGTCGAAAGTGCTGTTGAAGAAGACCGTCGCGGACATCCGTCGCCGCGCGGCAGAGGCCGGGCGCGATCCGTCGAAGATCCTGATCTTCAACCTGCAAACGGTGATCCTCGGCGAGACCGATGCCAAGGCGAAAGCCAAGTTCGAGGAATACAAGACCTGGGTCAGCTACGAAGGCGCCATGGCGTTGATCTCGGGCTGGACAGGGATCGATTTCAGCCAGTTTAAGCCGGATGAGCCGCTCAAGCATGTGCACACCAACGCCATTCAGTCGGCGGTCGAGGCGTTCTCCACAGCGGATCCGAACAAGGTCTGGACGCCTAACGAACTGGCGGACTGGGTGGGCATCGGCGGTTTCGGCCCGTTGTTTGTCGGCAGCCCGGAAACCGTCGCGGATCTGTTGCAGGAATGGGTTGAGGAGACCGATGTGGACGGCTTCAACCTGGCCTACGCACTGACCCACGAAACCTTCATCGATGCCGTGGAACTGCTGGTGCCGGAGTTGCAGAAGCGCGGGGTGTACAAGACCGAATATGCACCGGGGACCTTGCGCGAGAAGTTGTTCGGGGAAGGGGCGAGATTGCCCCAGATACATCCGGGCAGTGGCTATCGCGATCTGGCGGGGTTGCGGCAGCAGGAGAAGAAAGCGGTGTCTGCCTGAATCCAGCACATGCCCCCGTGGGAGCGAGCCTGCTCGCGAAGGCGGTGTAGCGGTCAATGAAGATGTTGAAAGTGATGGCCTCTTCGCGAGCAGGCTCGCTCCCACAGGGGCGCGCAGTCGTTCACAAGTTTGGCGTCTATCGCCATTCATTGTGGGAGCGAGCCTGCTCGCGAAAGCGGTGTGTCAGTCAGTGAAGATGTTGAATGTGATGGCCTCTTCGCGAGCGGGCTCGCTCCCACAGGGGGGCGCAGTCGTTTACAAGTTTTGCGTTTATCGCCATTCATTGTGGGAGCGAGCCTGCTCGCGAAAGCGGTTTAGCGGTCAATGAAGATGTTGAAAGTGATGGCCTCTTCGCGATCAGGCTCGCTCCCACAGGGGCGCGCAGTCATTCACAGGTTTGGCGTCTATCGCCATTGATTGTGGGAGCGAGCCTGCTCGCGAAAGCGGTGTGTCAGTCAGTGAAGATGTTGAATGTGATGGCCTCTTCGCGAGCGGGCTCGCTCCCACAGGGGGGCGCAGTCGTTTACAAGTTTTGCGTTTATCGCCATTGATTGTGGGAGCGAGCCTGCTCGCGAAGGCGGTGTAGCGGTCAATGAAGATGTTGAATGTGATGGCCTCTTCGCGAGCGGGCTCGCTCCCACAGGGGGGCGCAGTCATTCACAGGTTTTGCGTTTATCGCCATTCATTGTGGGAGCGAGCCTGCTCGCGAAAGCGGTGTGTCAGTCAGTGAAGATGTTGAAAGTGATGGCCTCTTCGCGATCAGGCTCGCTCCCACAGGGGCGCGCAGTCGTTCACAAGTTTGGCGTTTATCGCCATTCATTGTGGGAGCGAGCCTGCTCGCGAAAGCGGTGTGTCAGTCAGTGAAGATGTTGAATGTGATGGCCTCTTCGCGAGCGGGCTCGCTCCCACAGGGGCGCGCAGTCGTTCACAAGTTTGGCGTCTATCGCCATTGATTGTGGGAGCGAGCCTGCTCGCGAAGGTGGTGTAGCGGTCAATGAAGATGTTGAAAGTGATGGCCTCTTCGCGAGCAGGCTCGCTCCCACAATGCATAGATCACAGCCCAGCGGACCACCGCACGCTTTTGCCCATGAACAGGAGGTCAATCCATGAGCGTGCACGAACTCAAGCGTCCGCCGGTGGCGGATATCAGGGTATGGCAGGTCAGCGCGCCCAGGGCGCTGGAGCAGTTGCGTCATTGGGCGCAGGTCAGTCCGTTGCAACCGGCCTTGCGCCACAAGCGCCACGGGCAATGGTTTGTCTGGCGCTGGATCGATGCCTTGCGTGATGTCGAGCGCCTGGCCGATGGTTTGCGTCAGCAGGGTTTCGGCGAGGATTCGCGCCTGGCCGTCAGCGGTCCCTTTGAGCCCAACCTGTTGCTGCTGGCCCTGGCGGCACAACAGGTGGGCGGTGAGTTGTTGGCCGTCGCAGACGATCTCGACGCGCCAGCGTTGCACCACGTCCTGTGGCACAGCCAGCCCACCCATGCCTTTGTCCAGGGGCGGCAAACACAGCAACTCTGGCTCAACCACGGTCAGTCACTGCTCGATTTCGCCGGGCTGCTTGGGTCTGCCGAACCCCCGCAACGCCTGCGCCTCGGCCTCTCTGGCGGGCAGTTGTGGAGCGAGGAGGGTACGCAGTGGCAGGACGGCCTGACAGTGTTGCTGGAGCACTGGCTGAGCAGCGGGCAAACCCTGGCCTTCCCGGAAAGCCCCGGCAGCGCCAGTCGTGATCGCCGTGAAGTGGCGCCGTCAGGCCTGCTGCTCTCCGCCGAGCGCCTGCAACGGCTGGCGACGGAAATCGACAGCCGTCTCGCCACGCCGGGCACCTGGCGTCGACGCCTGTGCGACTGGGCCATCGCCCATCCGGAAAAAGGCCTGCAGCGGCTGATCAAAAACCGCGTTCGTCGATTGCTGGGCTTTCACAACCTGCGGTTCATCTGGCAGGCCACGCGCGCGGCACCGGCGCAAACCACACCTGTCTGGCTCGCCGAATTCAAACGGGACATCGCATGACATCCACCGATTCCATCCTGCAAGTCAGCGGCATTTCCCTGTCCTTCAAAGGCGTCAAGGCGATCAACGAACTGTCCTTCGATGTCCGTCGTGGCGAGATCTGCGCGCTGATCGGCCCCAACGGCGCGGGCAAGAGTTCGTTGCTCAATGTACTCAATGGCGTGTATCGCTTCGGCGCTGGTTCGATTGTCTTCGAGCAACAGCCCTTCAAGCGCATCGACCCGCTGACCGCCGCGCGCCGGGGCATTGGCCGCACGTTTCAGAACAACGCGCTGTTCAAGAAAATGAGCGTAATCGACAACCTTCTCACCGGCCTGTCCCGCCACTCGCGCAGTCACTTCATCGAACAGGCCCTCAACCTGCCACGGGCACGGCGTGAAGCCGAACGCTTTCGCCACCAGGCCCAGGGCATCCTCGAATTCCTCGACCTGCAAGCCCAGCGCGAGGTGCCGGTGGGCAACCTGTCCTATGGCCTGCAAAAGCGTGTGGAGCTGGGGCGCGCCCTGATTGCCGGCCCCAGCCTGTTGCTGCTCGACGAGCCCATGGCCGGGATGAACGCCGAAGAGAAACAGGACATGGCGCGTTTCATCGCCGACATCAACCGCGACCTCGGCACGACGGTGGTGTTGATCGAGCACGACATGGGCGTGGTCATGGAGCTGTCCGATCACGTTGTCGTGCTGGATTACGGACGCAAGGTCGGCGACGGCACGCCCGCCCAAGTGCAGGCCAATCCCGAGGTGATCGCGGCGTATCTGGGAGTGGTGCACTGATGACGTTCTTCTTTGAAACCCTGCTCGGCGGGTTGCTCGCCGGCACCATGTACTCGCTGGTCGCCATCGGCTTCGTGCTGATCTACAAGGCCAGCGGTGTGTTCAATTTCGCCCAGGGCGCGATGCTGCTGTTTGCCGCGCTGACCTTCGTCAGCCTGCACGATCAGGGCGTGCCCTTTGTCCTGGCGCTGTTGCTGACGGTGCTGGTGATGATCATCGGCGCACTGCTGATCGAACGCCTGGTGCTGCGGCCCCTGGTCAATCGCTCGCAGATCACCCTGTTCATGGCGACCCTCGGGTTGTCGTTCATCATCGAAGGCCTCGCTCAGGGCCTGATGGGGTCGCAGGTGCGGGCGCTGGACCTGGGGATCGACGACGTGCCGCTGTTCATCGGCGGCATGATGGTCAGCCAGTTCGACCTGATCGCCGCCGCGACCGCCCTTGTGCTGGTGACGGTGCTGGCGCTGCTGTTCAACAAGACCCGCATCGGTATCTCGCTGCGGGCGGTGGCGGATGACACCACCGCTGCGCTGTCGATCGGCATCAACCTCAACCGGATCTGGCAGATCGTGTGGGCGGTGGCCGGGGTGGTCGGGCTGGTCGCCGGACTGCTGTGGGGTGCGCGGCAAGGGGTGCAGTTTTCCCTGTCGCTGGTGGTGCTCAAGGCCTTGCCGGTGTTGATCATCGGCGGCTTCACCTCGATTGGCGGGGCCATTGTCGGCGGGCTGATCGTCGGTGCGGCGGAGAACCTCGCCGAGGTCTACATCGGCCCGTTGATCGGCGGCGGCATCACGCCGTGGTTCGCCTACGTCCTGGCCCTGGCCTTCCTTTACCTGCGTCCCGCCGGCCTGTTCGGCGAGCGCGCCATCGAGCGAGTCTGAACCCATGTCGATTTCCCTGACCCGTGAAACCGCGCCGGCGGTGTTGCTTCAGCGTCGCATCCCCTACGGTCTGGTTGGTCTGTTGCTGATCGCCTTTGTGGTGGTGCCGCTGACCGGTAATGACTATTGGCTCAACGCCATTCTGATTCCATTCCTGGTGCTGTCCCTGGCCGGACTTGGCCTGAACCTGCTCACCGGCTACACCGGCCAGACCTCGGTCGGCGCGGCCGGGTTCATGGCGGTCGGGGCGTTTGCCACCTACGGTTTTCTCTTGCGTCTGCCTGAGTCGGGATTGCCGGTGGCGTTGTTCGGCGGTGGTCTGATCAGCGCCGTGGTCGGCTTCGTGTTCGGCCTGCCCAGTTCGCGGATCAAGGGTTTTTACCTGATGGTCACCACCCTGGCGGCGCAGTTTTTCCTCGAGTGGCTGTTCGTCAAATTCCCCTGGTTCTACAACTACGGTTCCTCCGGGACCATTACCGCGCCGAACCTGGCCTTGTTCGGCCATGACCTCAACACGCCGGTGGGACGCTATCTGCTGACGCTGACGACGGTGTTGCTGTTGACCTGGGTCGCGGTGAACCTGGTGAAAAGCCAGATCGGCCGCAACTGGATGGCGATCCGCGACATGGACACCGCAGCCGCCGTGATCGGCATTCCTGTGGCGCGCTACAAGCACCTGGCGTTTGCCGTCAGTTCGTTCTACCTGGGCATTGCCGGTGCCCTGTGGGCCTTCGCCTATCTGGGCACCGCCAGTGCCAGCAGCTTCGATATCAATCGGTCGTTCCAGATCCTGTTCATCATCATTATCGGTGGCATGGGCAGCATCGCCGGCAACTTCGTCGGCGCGGCCTTCATCAGCCTGCTGCCGATCCTGCTCAGCCATGCCGGGCAAGCCTTGCTCGGCGGCGCGGTGGATGCCGGCCAGCTGCAAAACCTGCAAAAAATCATCTTCGGCGTGCTGATCATCCTGTTCCTGATCAAGGAGCCGGAAGGCTTGATCCGCCTGCTGGGCAACCTTCGTGAGCGGCTGAGGCACTGGCCGCTGCGTTTCTGAATCCATCGACTGATTAGAGAGACAACATGCGTGCATCCTTGAAACGTTCACTGGTCGGCGCTGCGTTGGCGCTGGCGGTTTTCGGCAGTGCAGTGCCACAGGTGTCAGCTTCGCCGGACCAGCAGTTCTTCCCGTTGGCCACTTACCGGGTCGGCGCCTACGCCTCCAGCGGTGTGCAGGTGTGGGCCGGGATGATCGATTACCTGAACTACATCAACGAGGTGGAAGGCGGGATCAACGGCGTGAAACTGGTCTGGCAGGAATGCGAGACCGAGTGGACGGCGGAGAAGGGCATCGAGTGCTACGAGCGCTTCAAGAAGGGCCTGGATGGCGCGCCGGTAGCGGTCTATCAACCCAACGGTGCACCGGCGGCCTATGCCTTGAGCGAACGGGCGGAGGTGGACAAGATCCCGTTGATTACCCTCGGCTACGGCCGCACCGAAGCCACCGACGGCACGGTATTCCCGTACAACTTCCCGGTGATGCTGACCTTCTATAGCGAGGCGTCGAGCCTGATCAACTACATCGCCCAGCGCGAAGGCGGGTTCGACAAACTCAAGGGCAAGAAAATCGCCACGGTCTACCACGACTCGGCCTACGGTCGCGAAACCCTCGGCCCGCTGAAGCTGCTGGCGGAGAAATACGGTTTCGAGAACATCCAGATCCCGGTGGCCGATCCAGGCAACGAACAGTCGGCGCAATGGCGACAGATCCGTCAGCTCAACCCGGAGTGGGTGTTCCTGCGAACCTGGGGTGTGTCGACGCCGGTGGCGGTCAAGACTGCGGCGCGTTTCGGTTTCCCGGTGGATCACATTGTCGGCGACATCTGGGCCAGTTCCAGCGAGGACGTATTGCCCGCGGGCGCCGCTGCCAAGGGCTATCTGGCACTGACCCCGTACCCGGCCGGCACTGACTTCGAGATCCACAAACGCCTCAAGCAATACATCCTCGACAAGGGCAAGAGCGACCTCAAGGACCTGAAGAATTTCGGCAGCGTCTATTACAACTCCGGACTGGTAAACGCCGCTGTGGCGGTGGAAGCGATCCGCACCGCCCAGGGCAAGTTCGGCAAGCGTCCGCTCAATGGTGAGGAAGGGCGCTGGGGGCTGGAACACTTGAACATCGACGATGCGCGGCTCAAGGACATGGGCTACTTCGGTTTGATGCAGAACCTCAAGTTGTCCTGCAAAGACCACGAGGGCGGCGGTTCGGCGCGGGTTCAGCAGTGGGACGGCGCCAACTGGACGCTGATCAGCGACTGGATCGCCGCCGACCGTGCGCTGCTGCGGCCGTTGATCGATGAAAAATCCGCGGCCTTCGCCAAGGAAAAAGGCCTGACGCCACGCACCTGCACCGGGGATGAATAAGCCATGAGCCAAGCCGCTAGTGACATCGCCGCCAATGACCTGTTGCATGTCAACGACATCGAGGTGATCTACGACGGGGCGATCCTGGCCGTGGCCGGGGTGTCGCTAACGGTGCCCAAGGGCGGCATCGTCGCCTTGCTCGGGGCCAATGGCGCAGGCAAAAGCACCACCCTCAAGGCCATCTCCGGACTGGTGCGCGCCGAGCGGGCCGAGGTCAGTCGCGGCAGCATCGAGTTTCTCGGCCGCGATACCGCAGGGGTCGATCCGAGCGTGCGGGTACGCCAAGGAATGGTGCATGTGCTGGAAGGACGACACGTCTTCGCGCAATTGACGGTGGAGGACAACCTGCGCAGTGGCGGGTTTGTCCGGGGCCTGAGCCGGCAGGACATGGCCCGGGACCTGGAACGGATTTACGCCTGGTTCCCGCGGCTGAAAACCAAGCGCAAGACCCAGGCCGGGCTGACCTCCGGCGGCGAACAGCAGATGGTCGCCATCGGCCGGGCGCTGATGACACGTCCTACTTTGGTACTGCTCGATGAACCTTCCATGGGTTTGGCGCCTATTATCGTCCAGGAGATTTTCGAGATCATCGCCCAGCTCAATCGCGAGGCGCAGGTGAGCTTCCTGATTGCCGAGCAAAACATTAATGTGGCGCTCAAGTACGCATCCCGCGCCTTTGTCCTCGACACCGGGCGGGTGGTGTTGTCGGGCAGCAGCGAGGCATTGCTGGCCCGGGGCGATCTGCATGACTTCTATCTAGGATCAGTGAGAACGGCATGAGTGAAATCCAGAACGGACAGGCGACCGACGCCATCCGTCACGCAGACATCCTGATCGTTGGCGGTGGCCTCAGTGGCACGATGCTGGCGGCGCAATTGTTGCGTCTGCCCGGCAAGCGCTCGGTGCTGGTGATCGAGCCCCGCGCCGAACTCGGCCGTGGCGAGGCCTACAGCGCCGTGGAGTTGGGCCATACGCTCAACGGCAATGCGGCACGCATGAGCGTCGACCCGGACAACGCCGACGACCTGACGCAGTGGCTGACCGACTACATCGTCGCCGGCGGCTGGCCGGAATCGGATGAGCAACATGTGCCGGTCAGTGAGCTGTTTCCGCCTCGGGGGATTTTCGGCCTGTACGTGCAGCAGCGTCTGACAGAAGCGCAAGCGGTGGGGGCGCGCAACGGTTCGACGGTCGAACATGTGCGGGCCGAGGTGGTGGACCTGCAAACCGACGCGCAGGCGGTGCGGTTGACCTTGAGCGATGGTCAACGCTTGCAGGGCGCGTTTGCCGTGCTCGCCACCGGCATGTTTCCCGCCGCGCGCACGCCGCAAACCGAGTCCAGCGGCTTGAATGCGGCGGCGCTCGATCCGTGGGATGTGACGGCGATGCAGCAGCTGGATCCGCAGTCGACGGTATTGATCATCGGCTCGGGGCTGACCATGGTCGATGCCGTGGTGTCGCTGGAACAGGCCGGACATCGCGGGCCGATCGAGGTGTTTTCCCGGCACGGCTTACTGCCCCATGTGCGACGGCAACCACCGGCGTGGATGGACTTTCTCGCGGAGGATCACGGCATTCGCTCGCCGCGACAGCTGGTGCGCGAACTGCGCCGGCATTGCCGCGACGCCATCGCCCAGGGCATCGACTGGCAGGCGCCGCTGGACACGGTGCGGGCACATATCGGCCGCTTGTGGAACCAGGCCACCGACGTGCAGCGCCGGCAATTCGTGCGGCATGTGCGACCCTGGTGGGAGAGTCATCACCATCGCTCGCCACCCTTGAGCGCCGAATTGGTGGCGCGCCTGCACGGGGAAGGGCGGTTGCGGATTCACGCAGCGTCATTCAAAGGGCTTGAGCCTGCTTCTGGCGGTGAAGTGAGCATTCGCATCCGGCGTCGGGGTGAAGCTGAAACCGTTGTGGTCAGTGGCGCGGCGCTGATCAACTCCAGCGGCATTGAATACGACTGGCGTCGGGTTGCGCGGCCGCTGCCACAGCAGTTGCTGGCGCGCGGTTTGATCAAGCCGGGGCCGTTGGCGTTGGGGATTGCGGCAGAGGTGGATGGCGCGGTGCTGGATGAAGAGGGGCGGGCGGCGAGTCGGCTGTTTGCCATGGGGCCGCCGTTGCGTGGGGTTTGGTGGGAGAGTACGGCTGTTACTGATGTGGCGAGTCAGGCCAAGGCGTTGGCGGCGCGATTGGTTGGGTTGTCCTTTTGATTTGAATTGAGTACATATCCATTTCTTAGGTGATGGCGGCTTGCGGTTTCGTCCTGCACGGACCTGTGGGAGCGAGCCTGCTCGCGAAGGGGCCGTGTCAGCCGCTATCAATGGCAACTGCGAGACCGCCTTCGCGAGCAGACTCGCTCCCACAGGGGATTGGGTATATCCGCAAAAAATAAGGTCGGCTGTCAGCCCCGTGATCCTTCTGCTCCCTCAGGTATAAGCCAACAACCGCCCACACAGAATCACACTGACCCATATCACAATCGAAAACAGCGCCTGCAATTTGGCCACCCCGGGCGCCGGTGCGCCGGTGTCCCACGCCGGGACGGAACGGTACACGCCAACATGGAACAGCAAGGCATTGAGGCCCGCCGTGGCGATCAGGCACAGCTTGAGGATGAAAATGTCATTGGAGGCGAAATCGTGGGGGTGGGCGGTGAACATCATCAGCCCGGCCGGTACGATCAACAGCAGCGCCATGATGGCCCAGGTCAGCAGATGGCGGGCCAGGGCGGTGACCTGAATGCTGCGCGACAGCCCCAGCACCCGCAGGTCGAACATCACCACCGCACCGACCAGTATCGTAAAGCCAACGATGTGCATCACCTCAACCAGCGGGTATAGCCACAGATCGCCGCGCATGGCTTCGCCCAGCGGTGAGTCGTTCAGCCAGTCCATCCAGTTCTGCGAGGCTTGCATCAGCGTAACTCGGTGGTTTTGCCGCCGATCGTGATGCGTTCCGCGCGCATCTCATCAGGTTTGTTGCGGTTGGCGTAACCGACCACGGTCGCTTGGGTGCCGACCGCCAGCATCTCCTTGGACAGACCACGGTTTTCCATACGCGACGGGGGCGCGAGTACCACGTTCCAGGTTTTGTCCGCCGTTTTCAGGTTCACGAAACCGTGGGGATGGGAGTATCCGGACGCTTCGATGGTGCCGGTCAGATTCAATGGATTGCTGGAGTCGTACTCACTCCAGCCGTGATGGGCGAATGCCGCTGTGGCAACCAGCAGCAATGTCGCGCCAAAGCCCTTGAGCATGACGTTCATGACACGTTCTCCTGTTTAAGTCGTAGAGGGATGCCCGACAGCGTGTTCGTCGATGTTTTTCAGGATAGTCGGCGCATTTCGTGGCCTGACACACCCGGACCAAAGGAATGTTTCCATCTGTGACGCAGGCCTCGCGGGGGCCGGCGGGCCTTCGTTTGAAAGAACGTCAATAAACGCAACCATGTCCTACGCTTATGCGCAGGCCAATGTTCCTTGAACAGGACTGACCCCCTGATCGACGGGCTGACGGCACCTATAAAAACAATCCAGGGAGATACACCATGTCCGCATTGTTGCGCCGCTTCAGTCGTTACCTGGCAGTCGGCATGACCGCTGTCGCACTCACCACCCCCGCGCTTGCGCTGGACACCGTCAAGTTCATGGCTCCCGGTTCCGTGGGTGGCGGTTATGACCAGACCGCACGGGTGCTGGGCAAGGCCCTGATCGAAGCCAACGCGGCCAAATCCACCACCTTTGAAAACAAGGGGGGTGCAGGTGGAACCCTGGGCCTGGCGCAGTTCGCCAACAGCACCAAGGGCGATCCCAATGCGCTGCTGGTGGTCGGCGCGATCATGGTCGCGGGCATCGAACAGAACAAACCGCAAATCACTCTGAAGGACGTGACGCCGATTGCCCGGCTATTCACTGAATACAACGTGATTGCCGTGCGCAAGGATTCGCCCTACAAGACCCTCGACGACCTGATCAAAGACTTCAAGGCAAAACCAACCAGTGTCACCTGGGGCGGTGGTTCCAAGGGGTCGATCGACCACATCGGCATTGCCGAGCTGGCTGGCAAGCTGGATGTTCCGGTCAACAAGGTCAATTACATCGCCACCGGCGGCGGGGGTGAAATTGTGGCCCAGACCCTGGGCGGGCAGATCAAGGTGCTCACCGGGGGCTACGCCGAACTGGGTCAATACATCAAGAACGGGCAGATCCGCGTCCTTGCCATCGGTGCGCCCGAGCGTGTTCCCGGGATCGATGCCCCAACCCTCAAGGAAAGCGGCTACGACGTGATCATCGGCAACTGGCGCGGGGTCTATGGCGCCGCCAACCTCACACCCGAGCAGCGCAAGGAAGTGACTGATGCGGTCCTGGCCGCCAGCAAAAGCAAAGTCTGGCAAGAGAATATTCAGACCAACGCATGGACGGCAAACGTTGTGACCGGTGATGAGTTCGGCAAATTCGTCGATGAAGAGCACGTGCGGTTGCGCGCGATGCTGGTCCGGGTCGGACTGCTTAAAGAATGACCGGGCCGCGCGCAATCGTGCCGACGCAATTGGCGATCGGCCTTGGCCTGATCGCCCTCAGCGCCGTGCTGGCGGTGGGGGCTTACCGCTTTCCGCCCGAGATGGGTTTCGTGATTCTGCCGGCCTACGTCTATCCCTACCTCGTCGCCGGGTTTCTCGCCGTGGTGGGGCTGTTGCTGAGTTATCAGGCACTCACCGGCGGTTTTCGCGAGCTGGACAGCCGTAACGGCGTGATTCCCGGCGGTAAAACCGGCGCGGCCTGGGTGACGGGCGGGTTACTGGGCGTGGCGTTGTTGATCAACCTGATCGGCTTTGTGCTGGCCGCGGCCTTGCTGTTTGCCTGTTCGGCGCGGGGCTTTGGCAGTCGTCATCCGCTGCGGGACCTGGCCATCGGCATTGCCCTGACCCTGCCGATCTACTGGTTGTTCAACGCCGGGCTGGGGGTTTCCCTGCCGCCGCTGGTCAATGCCTGGATTTGATCCAGCGCCAAGGAGATCGATTGCGTGGACATTCTTTCAAGTTTGTTGATGGGGTTTAGCGCGGCGCTGACGCCGATCAATCTGATGTGGGGGTTCATCGGTTGCCTGCTGGGCACTGCGATTGGCGTGTTGCCGGGTATCGGCCCGGCACTGACAGTGGCATTGCTGCTGCCGATCACCGCCAAGGTCGACCCGACCGGGGCGTTGATCATGTTTGCCGGGATCTATTACGGCGCGCAGTTCGGCGGGTCCACCACCTCGATTCTGCTTAACACGCCCGGCGAATCGTCTTCCATGGTCACGGCCCTGGAAGGCAACCGCATGGCACGCAATGGCCGGGCAGGGCCTGCGTTGGCCACGGCTGCCATTGGCTCTTTCGTGGCCGGGACCATCGCGACGATCTTGCTGACCTTGTTTGCCCCGGTCGTGGCCCGGCTGGCGCTCAACTTCGGGCCGGCGGAATACTTCGCGATCCTCGTACTGTCCTTCACCACAGTATCGGCGGTACTCGGCGCTTCAATGTTGCGGGGTTTCGCGTCACTGGGGATCGGGCTGACCATCGGCATGATCGGCCTGGACTCGACCTCGGGCATCGCTCGCTACACCCTGGGCGTTCCCGAATTGGTGGACGGCATCGAAGTGGTGCTGGTGGCGGTCGGTTTGTTTGCGGTGGGGGAGGCGCTGTACAGCTTGTTGTATCAGCAGGAGCAAGCGGAGGGCCGGCATCGCCTGACCTCGTTGTGGATGACCCGCGCCGACTGGAAGCGCTCGGTGCCCGCCTGGTTGCGCGGCACGCTGATTGGCTTTCCGTTCGGTTCGATCCCGGCCGGTGGTGCGGAAATCCCGACGTTTCTGTCCTATTCCACCGAACGCAAGCTCAGCAAATTTCCGAAAGAGTTTTCCGCCAATAAAGGCGAAGGCGCCATCGAAGGTGTTGCCGGGCCGGAAGCGGCCAACAATGCGAGTGCGACCGGGTCGTTGGTGCCGCTGCTGACCCTGGGCATACCGACGTCCGCCACGGCGGCGATTCTGTTGGCGGCGTTCCAGAACTACAACCTGCAACCGGGGCCGCTGTTGTTCGAAACCTCCGCCGAGCTGGTCTGGACGTTGGTCGCCTCGCTGTACATCGGCAACCTCATCCTGCTGGTGCTGAACCTGCCGCTGGTGGGGCTGTGGGTCAAGCTGCTGCAAATCCCCCGGCCCTACCTGAACGCCGGGATTCTGGTGTTCGCCACCATCGGCGTGTACGGCATGCGCCATTCTTCCTTCGACCTGTTGCTTATGCTGGGGATTGGTTGGGCCGGTGTGGTGATGCGGCGTTTCGACTTTCCGGTCGCGCCGGTGATCGTGGGCATGCTGCTGGGGCCGATGGCCGAGAAGCAATTGCGCAATGCCCTGTCCATCAGCGAGGGCGACTGGATGATTTTTCTCACGCAGCCGATCTCGGCGTTTTTCCTGGCCCTGACGTTGCTGGTACTGATAGTGCCGCACCTGCTGCATGCGCGGGGGATCAAGTTGCATGAGGATGATTGACTCCGCGCGCTGACCCTGTGGGAGCGAGCCTGCTCGCGAAGACGGCAGCAGATTCAGTATGGATGGGACAGATGCACCGCTTTCGCGAGCAGGCTCGCTCCCACAGTGGATTGGGGGGAGGCGGAATTTTTGTGCCCGGCACAACTCCCTTGTGGGGGGGTAACTTAACGTGTCTGTCCGGCAAACCACTGCATCACCAACCCGCACGCCGGATGCGAGGCCGCCGAAGGCTGCAGGCACAGCGAGTAAATCCCCCGCGTCTTCAACGGCTCGCCGAAAGGAATGTGCAACACACCGCGTTCAATCGATTCACCCGCCAGGGTCATGTCGGTCATGGCCACGCCCAATCCCCGTGCCGCGGCATCCAGTGCCAGTTCGTCGAGGTTGAAGGGGATGTGGCGAAACTCATCCAGTGACCTGCCATCGTTGGTCGCCAGCCAATACCGCCAGTCGTTTTTATCGCTCGAACGATGCAGTAGCGCAAAGTCTGCCAGGTCCTCCTGCGACGCCAATGCCAAACCAGGCGCACACACCGGCACCAGCGCTTCTTCGAACAAGGTCAGGCAGTCCGGGGCTGCGGATGGTTCGGGCAGGTAGAGGATGTACGCATCGCTGTCGCTGGCCGGTTCCACCACCTCGGTGGCCACGGTTTCGATGGCCAGGGAAACCTCCGGGTGATGGCGATAGAAGTCGCTGAGTTTGGGCAGCAACCAACGCACCGCCAGCGACACATGCATGCGGATGCGGAACGGGCGTTTCTGTGGGGCGATGCGGTCTTCGAGGGTTTTCAGTTGTTCGAAAATAATGCGCGCACTGGCGAGCACCTGTTCGCCCTCGGGCGTCAGCCGCAGGCTGCGGCTGCTGCGGACGAACATCGCCACACCAAAGTGACTTTCCAGTTGCTGAACCTTGCGGCTCACCGCGCTTTGGGTCAGGCACAGCGTTTGCGCCGCTTGGGTGAAGCTGCCCGAATCGGCGACTTCGACCAGCGCCTGCAAGCCCTGGAGCGAGGGAACGTGGCGAATTTTATCCATGCGTTTTCAGAATACCTGGATGATTTAATAACGTTGGTTGTGGCCATGAAGACGCTTTAGATTCTAGCTCTGGCCGCTGTCATCTCAAACCATTCATGCAATGAGTGCATACGAATTGACAGTTGCGGAACGAACGTCAACGAGGTGATGCATGGAAAACAGATGTGGCTGGATTGCGCAGGCCGGGGATTCTCCGCTGCGCGATCCCTTGAGCGGTACGCAACAGGCCGATTGGCTGGTCATCGGCGCCGGCATCACCGGGTTGTGTGCTGCCCATTCACTGGCCGAAATGCATCCCCAGGCGCGGATCGTGGTGGTCGACCGGCAACGCGCCGCGCAAGGGGCCTCGGCGCGTAACTCCGGGTTTGTGGTGGCCCATGAACACCCGGGCGCTTGCGAGCTGCAAGGCAATGCCGGGTTCGCCGGTTTCCAGGTGGACACATCGATTTCCCGCGCCGCCAGCGATGAGGTGCGCAAGCGCATTGCCCGGCATGGCATCGAGTGCGATTTCCGTGAGTCGGGCTACTTCTTTGCGGTCAGCGATCCGCGCAAGTTGACCGATGTCGAAGCCAAGTTGCAGACCCTGCGTGCCGTCGGTGCGTCCGCGCATTTTCTGCAGGGCGAGCAACTGCACCAGAAGCTGGGCACCCGGCACTACCAGTCGGCAATCTGGTGCGGCAATGGCAACGCACTGCTGCAGCCAGCGAAATACGTGAAGGGGTTGCTCGATGCGCTGCCGCAGAGGGTGACGCTGTTCGAGAACACCGAGATCACCGGTATGGAACGCATGGGCAACGGCCGGGTTCGCGCCAACGGCCGCAATGGCTGCGTCGAGGCCAAGCAGGTGCTGGTCTGCCTGAACGCCTTCATTCCTCGTTCGGGCATCAGCGACAGCGGCACCTTCGCGATGGAGCTCAGTGCCAGCCTCACCCGGCCGCTCAGCGACGAAGAATTCCAAGCCATCGGTGCGCCGCAGCCCTGGGGCGTGCTGTCGACCCGGCCGCTGGGGGCCACGGTGCGCCTGACTCCGGATCGACGGGTGATGATCCGCAACACCGCCGAATACCGCGCGCAGGATTTGTCCCTCAGTGAGCTGGCAACCCGCCGCCAGCATCACGTGTTGGGTTTGCAGCGCCGGTTTCCGATGTTGGGCGAACAGGACATCCAGTACACCTGGACCGGTCACCTCAGCGCATCGCGTTCCGGGCAAGCGTATTTCGCCAAGGTCGAGGAGGGCGTCTTCGCCGTGGCCGGGTGCAATGGTTCCGGCGTGGCGCGGGGCACGCTGTGGGGACGGTTGCTCGCGGAACTGGCGTCGGGTGGTGGCTCGCCCTTGCTGCAATCAGTCATGGCGCGCGCCCGGCCCGGCTGGCTGCCGCCCAAGCCTCTGCTCGATATCGGTGCCATGCTGCGCATGCGCATCGAAACGGCCCGGGCCAAATCAGAAATCTGAAACACCCATTTTCAACACCAACAAAAACACTTCTGCACGAAGGTGATCGAACATGCGCGTCAATACAATTTCCCTGGTGGCTCTGCTCTCGACCTGTTGCGCCACCACTTACGCCGATGAAACCGTGAACATTTCCAACTGGAACGGCTACATCGCCGACGACACTCTGACCACCTTCACCAAGGAAACCGGGATCAAGGCCACTTACGACATCCACGATAGCAACGAAGTGTTGGAGTCGAAGTTGATGACCGGCAACACCGGGTACGACGTGGTCAGTCCGTCGAACCACTTTCTGTCGCGCCTGATCAAGGCCGGCGCCATCCAGAAGCTCGACAAGGGCCAGTTGCCGGACTGGAAAAACCTCGACCCGGCGCTGCTGAAAAAGCTCGAAGTCAACGACCCCGGCAACCAGTACGGTTACCCCTACATGTGGGGCACCGCCGGCATCGGTTACAACGTCGAGAAGATCAAGGCGCTCTTCGGCAACACCGACGTCACCCGTTCCTGGAGCCTGTTTTTCGACGAGGCCAACATCAAGAAACTCAGCGCATGCGGCGTGGCAATCATCGACAACCCGACCCAGGTGCTGCCGATCACCCTGAACTACCTGGGACTGCCACCCCATAGCCACACGCCTGCCGACTACAAAAAAGCTGAACAGGCGCTGCTGAAGATCCGCCCGTACGTGCAGTACTTCCACGCTTCCAAATACATCAGCGACCTGGCCAACGGCAACGTCTGCGCAGTGATCGGTTTCAACGGCGACATCGTGCAGGCAGCGGCCAGTGCCAGGGAAGCGAAGAACGGGATCGACATTGCCTATTCGATCCCCGACGAAGGCTCGACACTGTGGTTCGATATGGTGGTGATGCCCAAGAGCGCACCCCACGAGAAGAACGGCTACAGCTACATGAACTACCTGCTGCAGCCGCAGGTGATCGCCAACATCAGCAACAGCATCCACTACGCCAATCCCAACAGCGCAGCGGATGCCTATGTGGTGCCTGCGGTGAAACAGGACCTGGCAATCTATCCGCCGAAAACGGTGATGGACAAGCTGTTCACCGTGGAAGACCTGCCGGCGTCCATTGCGCGATTGACCACACGGTTGTGGACCAAGCTCAAGACCAATACCTGATCAAACACCGATTTTTATTCCCGACACAGATCCCCTGTGGGAGCGCGGCTTGCCCGCGATGGCGTTGGGTCAGTCACATTGATATTGACTGGACTAACACCATCGCGGGCAAGCCGCGCTCCCACAGGGATTGGGTGTGCCTCAGAATCGGTTCAGGCCAGCATCGACATCAGCCCACCCTGGCGATCCAGCTTGGCCAGGTCGTCGAAGCCGCCGATGTGCCTGTCGCCGAAGAAAATCTGCGGCACGGTGCGTCGTCCGCTGCGCTCGAGCATTTCTTCGAGTTTGCCGGGTTCGCGTTGAATGTTGATCTCTTGCATTGCGATACCTTTGCTGGCCAGCAGGGTTTTCGCGCTGCGGCAGTACGGGCAGGTGTCGGTGGTGTACAGGGTTACGGTGCTCATGGATTGATCCTCTGCAACAGGGTTTGATCAGGCGTCAGTGGCCGGAAAGTCGATATCGGTCAGGGCGACGTTGTTCAGGTAGTTGGTCAGCGTCTGCGAAGCTACGTGGGCAATCACTTCGATGATCTTCGCGTCGTTGATTCCGGCGGCGCGGGCGACGGCAATCTGTTCGCTGCTCAGGTGGCCGCGGCTTTCAGTGATCTGCCGGGCGAGCAGGGCATAGGCGTCGAGCCGGCCTTCACGGGCGCTGCGGATTTCCTGGCTGGACAGCCCGGCCTTGCCGGCAAACACTGTGTGCGCCGCCAGGCAGTAATCGCAGCCGTTGACCTGCGAGGTGGCGAGGGAGATCGCCTCTTTCTCCGTGGCGCTCAGTGAGGTCTTACCCAGGGCCGCCGAGTTTTGCAGGTACGAGGCCAGCACTGCGGGGGCGTGGGCCAGCACCCGGAATACGTTGGGCAGGAAACCGATTTTCTTCTGCACGCCTTCCAGCAAGGGGCGGGTGGCGTCGGTGGTGTGTTCAAGGCTGACAGGGGCAATGCGGGTCATGGTGAATCTCCGTGATGTGAAGCGCGACAGGCGCTGGGTACGGAGTCCATGCTAGTGATTCGTGCTGGTTTATTGGATGCGAATCGTCGACGATATGCAACAGATCGTCCAGAACTGCTTTCGGGAGCCCGCCCATGGATCGCTTGTCCACCTTGCTTGCGCATTTCGGCGTCAACGCTGGCACCTTTCACAGCGGGACGTTTTGCGGCACGACGGCCTTCGACGGCAGCCAGGCATGCGGTCATGTGCATTTGCTGCAGGCCGGCGAGGTCGTGCTGAAACTGGCCGATGAGCGCGAACTGCGCCTTAGCGAACCGACACTGATCTTTTTCCCGCGACCCTACCGTCATCGCTTGTTCGCCACCGAAGCTTGCGGCACGCAGTTAGTGTGCGCGTCGCTGAACTTCGATGGCGGCTCGGGCAATGCCCTGGCGGCGGCATTGCCCGAGTACCTGGTGCTCAAGCTCGATGAAATTCCGACCCTGGCCGCTACCCTGCAATGGTTGTTCGCCGAAGCGTTTGAAGGCAACTGTGGCCGTGAAGCGATGATGGATCGCTTGTTCGAACTGTTGGTGATTCAGTTGCTGCGCTACATCCTCAGCACGCGCAATCAGCAGCCGGGCATGATGGCCGGGTTGGCTGACCCGCGTCTGGCGCGGCCCTTGAGCCAGATGCACGAAGCGCCGGGCAAGGCCTGGAGCGTGGCTGAGCTGTCGGTGCTGGCCAACATGTCCCGGGCCAGCTTCGCCGAGCACTTCAAGCGCGTCGTCGGCCAGGCACCGGTGGATTACCTGGTGAGCTGGCGCATCAGCCTGGCTCAAAAGCGTTTGCGCGAAGGCAAGCCGATTGCGTTGATTGCCGAAGAAGTCGGCTACGAAAGCCCGTCGGCATTGGCCCGGGCATTTCGCCGTAAAACCGGGGTCAGTCCGCGAGAGTGGAGGGGGTGAGTAATCATGATTCAGTGCAAACGCACCTGCGACCCTGCCGCGCCCGAAGACGGGCGGCGGATTCTGGTGGACCGTCTATGGCCGCAAGATTGCCCCAAGGAGCCTATGCCGTTCGATGCCTGGCTCCCCGACGTCGCGCCCTCGGCGGATGTACACCAGGCGTTCATGTCCGGGCAGCTGGATTTTGCCGGATTCACTGCCGCCTATCGCCGGGAACTGGCCGCCCAGCCGACGCATTGGTGGACGCTTTTGCAGTACGGGCAATCAGAGCGTTTGACGCTGGTGTTCACGGCGGATGATCCACTGCAAAACCCTGGCGTCGTGCTCGCCCAATGGCTGGAAGATGAGCTTGATCGCTTCCAGGGCGCCAGCTCGCCGGTGTGTTATCGGGACGAGTTTGCGCAGTAGCAAGGAAGGCGGCGCATACCGCGCAGAACCTCACTTGTTCTTTACTTGTAGAACAACAAGACAGCTGAGGTCAGTAGAACTTGATCTCATAGCCGAACCGTGAAGCCGCGCTGACGATGTGCTGTCCCATGATCTGACGCGCCGCCGCCGCATTCCGGTCGGTGAGTGCCTGCACGAGCTCTTCATGCTCGCCGCGTGCGGCATGGGGGATATTGCTGAACACCGGGCCTCGGCGTGCAAAGTTCATCGTGATCAGGGCGCGCATCGGCTCTAGCACCGTGCGAATCATCGTTTCGAGATAGTCATTGCCTGACGCTGCGGCCACCGCTCGATGGAAGTCGAGGTCCGCGTTGACCGTGTCCAGGGTCGGTTCGCCTTCGTATTGCATGCGAAGGACCGCTGCCTGGATCGTTTTCAGCGTGCGGGGCGTCATGTGCGACGCCGCCAGGGCGGCAGCCTGGCTTTCCAGTACGGCCCGCACTTCGAACATGTTGCGAATCGTATTGTCGCCGTCCAGCAAGGGCGCGCTCTCGCGCGGTGCCAACGGCTCCGCAGAGGGGGGAGCGGCCGAGACGAATACGCCCACGCCCTGGCGCGACTGTATCAACCCCTGTGCTCGAAGCGTCGCGATGCCCTCGCGTACAACGTTCCTGCTGACGCCGAAGTTTTGCGAGAGAAACTGTTCGGTCGGCAAGCGGTCTCCGGGCCGCAGGCGTCCAGAAGCGATCTCGTCGCTCAACGATTTGGCGATGTGCTCGGCCAGATGAGGTCGCCGCTCCACGGGTTGCACAGTCATTTCACTCATGTTCGTTCATCCCTCTCACTTGTCTTCTTAATCTACATCAGGAGACTTGTTCCCGTCAGTTAAAACTGAAATTACGAAATCTGTTAGATAAATAACGTCAATTAAATCAATTGGTTGGCAGATAAGTAGACGAAAGTCTGTAGGAGAGAGCTGGTTGTTCAGTTGAAGGACAACAGGACGTCATGTACGTTGTCCTCAACCTGGCGTTGGCGAAACCCGAAATCGCCGCGACATCTTTGCAACCTGCTTGAGGCGAAGTCCTATGAAAATTGCCAGCATTGAAACCTTTCCGCTTCGGATTCCCTTCACCACCGGAGGCAAGTCGGCGGGCGGGGTCTGGGGGCCGAAAGACCTGCAGATGGTCGATTCCCTGGTGGTCAAGATCACCACGGATGACGGTATCGTCGGCTGGGGCGAAACCTTCGGCTTCACCGCGATCCCGGCAGTGAAAATCGTCATCGACACGATCCTCGCGCCTGAATTGATCGGCAGTGATGTGACGCGGCGCGAGAAGTTGCAGGGCGACCTGCAGAAGAAATTCCACGTCTTCGGTCGCAGCGGCGCATTCATCTATGGCCTGTCGGCGATTGATATTGCGCTGTGGGACATCGCCGGCAAGTCGGCCGGCAAACCGATCTACCAACTGCTTGGCGGCAGCGAGGCCACGTCGCTGGCGGCGTATGCCAGCCTGATCCGCTATGCCGACCCCGAACTCATCCGCATCAATGTGCAGCGCGCGGTCAACAGCGGCTTCCGCCACCTCAAGCTGCACGAGGTTGATGTCGAGGTCATCCGCGCGGCGTGTGAAGCCGCCGGTCCTGGGGTGGAAATCACCCTCGACGTCAACGCCCCGTGGTCAGTGCGCGAAGCGCTGGATATGACCGACAAGCTTCGCCCCCTGAACCTGCGCTGGATCGAAGAGCCGGTGTGGCCGCCGGAAAACTATGCGGGCCTGGCGACGGTGCGCAAGCAAGGCGGCATTCCGGTGGCGGCCGGCGAGAATGCTTCAACGCTGATGGACTTCCAGCATCTGCTTGAAGCCGGCGCGGTCGATTTCATTCAGCCCAGCCCGGCAAAAATGGGCGGCATCACCGAACTGCAAAAAGTCTACGCACTGGCGAACGCCCATGGCGTCACCGTGATGGTCCACGCCTTTTACGACGGCCCCGGCCTGCTGGCCGCCGTGCATGGCAGTGCCGCCCTTGGCGGTGCGAAGTCACTGGTGGAATGGCGTTATTTCGATCTCGAAGCGCAACTCTACGGCGACGCCATCATTCCGCGTAACGGTCGCATCGACGTGCCGCAAGGGCCGGGACTCGGCATCGAGCCGGACCCGGACGTCATTCGCGACTATCGCTTCAAGCCCTGACCACAAATGCCGTTTGATCGACGCCGCCGCAACAGCCGTTGCGCCGGCCTCGATCAGCCATGGCGACATTCTTGATAAAAATAAATACGAGGATTGAGGACATGTTAGACAGAATCGTAGGGCCCATTCTGCCCGTGGCGTTTGTGATCGCCCTTGGGTACATCGCCGGCAAGCGCGGGCGGCTCACCCAGTCGGACAGCCTGCTGATCAGCCGGCTGGTACTCGGGTGGATATTCCCGGCGCTGCTTTTTGTCGGGATGGCCAGCACGCCTCGTGAACAGCTTTTCGACTTCAAGTTCATCGTGGCCACGTTCATCGGCATCATGGGCATGTACACGATAGCGCTGGCGATCGGCTGGTTCACCACACGCGATCTCAAGGTTGCAACGCTCAAGGGCTTCGTCAACGGTTATCCGGACGCTGCCTTCATGGGCATCCCTATCCTCGGCGCCATGTTCGGATCGGGCAGCATCTATTCGGTGCTCGTGCTGAACCTCGTCGCGAGCCTGGTGATGATCCCGCTGACCACCATGTTGCTCACCCTCGCCGATGGAAAGGGCAGTGGCACCCAGGCCTTTGTGTCGAGCCTGTCGGGGGCGGTACGCCGCCCACTGATGTGGGCACCGGCCCTGGGCATTATCCTCTCCCTGCTGCAGGTCAAACTGCCTCCTCTGGCTGCCGAATCATTCAATCTTCTGGGCAAGGCGACACCTGGCGTTTCGCTGCTGTGCCTGGGATTGATCATGTCCTCGGAGAAACTGAAAATGTCCGGCGAGGTGTGGGGCAACCTTGGGCTCAAGCTGTTGATTCACCCGGTATTGATGTTCGCAGCCACTGTTCTGCTGGGCACCCATGGCCTTTACGCACAGCAGATGATCCTGCTTTGCGCGCTGCCATCGGCGACGATTCCGGCGATGTTTGCGAACCAGACCGGCGCCTACCAGAGTGAAGCCGCCACCTCCATTCTGGTCAGTACCGTGCTTTCGATCGTGACGTTCTCTGCTGCGATCTACCTGATTGATGGTGGGCTGGCCGCCTGAACATCCAACTGGGCGAGCGGGCTTGCCCGCGAAGGCGGCCTGACAGTCGACGTGATTTTGTCGGATGCACCCGGTCCCTTGTGGGAGCGAGCCTGCTCGCGAAGGCTTTGTGCCAAGCTACATAGTTTTGATGGTGTACATATCCATTGCTGCGGTAACGGCGACTTATGGTTTCGCCCTTACGGCGAGTCCCTTTTTCAAACGTCAAAAAGGAACCAAAAGGCTTCACCCCGGCGCGGATCAACGTTGGTAGAGGCGCCGATGGAGGTCGTCACAGGTTGACGGACAGGCTCAGGGCGTGGAGGGGCGGGCAGATCAAAAGCAAGCGAGGCGAGCTGACACTCGACCTGTGTGCTGTTCGCGTTCCCCTGTGGGAGCGGGCTTGTCGGGTCGCCGCATCACCGCGATGGAGGTCAACGATGACGCGTGCTTTCCGAATGATCGCGTTGTCCGGGCGTTTTTCGCGAGCAGGCTCGCTCCCACAGTAGATTTACGGTGTACGCAAAACCGGTGAGTGACCGAGATCCATTGTGGGAGCGAGCCTGCTCGCGAAGGCTGCAAAGGACCCTATCTGCGTCCGTTACCGACCGGCGCTCTGGCCGCCGTCGACGTGCAGGATCTCTCCCGTGATGAACTCTGCCGAATCCAGGAACACGATGGCGCTGGCGACTTCGCTGGCTTCACCCATACGCCCCAGCGGATGGAGGGTGCCCAGCATTTCGTAGTATTCCTTGTTGTGCATTGGCGTCTTGGTGATGCCCGGCGCAACGGCGTTGATGCGGATGCCTTGCTTGGCGTACTCAATCGCCAGCGCCCTGGTAACGGCGTTCAAGCCACCCTTGGTCAGCGCCGCCAATGCCGTGTGCGCGCCGCTGATGCCGTTGTCTACGCTGCCGGTGACGGTCGCCACATGGCCGCTCCCATGCTTTTCCATTTCGGCGATGGCCAGTTGGGTGATGTGATAGAAGCCCGCCATATTCACATTCATGACGGCGTTGAAGTCTCCGAGGGTGTTCTCGGTGAAAGGCTTGCCGATGTAGATGCCGGCGTTGTTCACCAGCGTGTCGACCCGGCCGAATCGCTCGACCGCTTCGCCAACGACACGCTGCGCCGTTGCCGGATCACCGATATCGCCCGCTACCGCCAGGATGTTCGGATCGTCGGACGGCTTGATCGTACGAGACGTTGCGACGATCCGGTAGTCGAGCTTTCGAAACGCCTTGACGACTTCGGCACCGATGCCTTGTGACGCGCCGGTGACGATGACAACCTTTTGAGATGCACTCATGGGTTTACTCCAAAGAGGGACTTGTTTGTCGTTGACGCCGATTTGACTGGGAGTCTGTGGCGCCGGCGCGATCGACGCCGTCGCTGATTGCGCCGGCAAGGACCCAGTTTAAAGAACCGGCCGGTGGCGTCTGCTATGCGTTGGTAATGGCGGTGGATACATGGGTATTAGGGCCTGGTACTCAAGTATGTGTGACGCTGCTCAAGCCAGTGTTCGAGTACGAATTGATCGCACTTGGCGTCAGCGTCGACAAATGAGTGAGAAGGGGAGGCGGAGTTCTTACGAAAAGCCCTGCAACCCGGAAAAATAGATCCGCCTCCTTTGTTGACGATAACTCCTGGATTGGCTCCGAGGCTGCGACCGGGTGGCTACAACTGCCATATCGATGGCATTTGAGTCCGACGCGGCGCAAATGTGCAGGCCAAGCGGCAAGTGATCCGGGTTTCGTCTAGAGTTTTCACACTGCTTGCTCTTAAGTATTCCGACAACTCAGGAAGGAAGAGATGAAGATAATTTTGGCCGCTGCAGCGTTTGCGATTTTGACTGGTTGTGCGTCTGGCACAATAAATACACTGAGCGAAAGTCGTTACGGATGTAGTGCCACCGGGAGTTTTTTTGATTTTTCAGCGGACAATGCAGTCGAGACATGCCGCAAAAAAATCGAACAGTTCTGTCAACGCAATGGTGCTCCACCCGTCATAGGGAAGATAATGTCAGAGCCTTCTGGCCCCGCTCGCTATGCAACAGCCGATATAAATTTTCAGTGCATGAGCGCGAAGGATGCGGAATTAAAACAAAAACAAATGGACGACATCAAAAACCACCAGATGAAGGCAAGTATTCAAAACGCCAAGGCAACATGTCAGCAAGACTTTGGGTTCACACCAAACACCCCTGAGTTTGGTAATTGCTTACTTCAGCTACAGCAGCAGAGAGCTGAAGATGAACGGGCAAAGGCGTACAGAGACGCAAGTGACGAGCGCGCGGAGGCCGCATTGGCCCAACAGCGGCGAGAGGCTGCAGATAAAAACTTTATGGGAGCCATGCAGATGATTAATGACAATAATAATAAAAACCTTGATCGACTGAATAATGGCGCCAGCAAAAATATAAACTGTACAAGCTCTTCTTATGGGGCGACTGTCCAAACAAACTGCTATTAAGGCTTTGGGTCGCAGCAGTTGCGATGACTAAATACGTAATCGGGGCAGATCACGTTTGTGAGTCGTGGTCTGATCCCATATCTCTACAAAGGCTTTTGACTCAAGCCTGAAGTTTATTTTTCGAAGCAAGTGCTATATTTGGTAAGCGCCTAAGCTACTATGCTCGATTCGCGCGAGCGCCAGTGCCTTGCTGTAGTGATGCAAGCCAGTGGACTAAGCCCGGCCACTATCCACCCAGTCTTATGAGGAATGCTGCATGAACATGATTTCATACTGGAAAAATCATGAAGAAATCCATGTTGATGAAGGGTTGGTCCTCATTATTGGTTGGTATGATCACAAGAACCAACATAATGGTGGAAGTAAGGCCTTGGGCGTTCATTGGGGCGATTACCCACAATCCAGAGGCGTGTTGAGCCCTTGTGTAATACCTGAATCTACGCGCAGCGCTATTTTGTCTGGACTTTTACATCAGGCCGTTTCCAGTTCGAACTTACAGCAGGTTGAGTCAGTTACTAGGGCAATTGAGTTTTTTCACTCGCCAACAAAAAAATGCGATTGACACTTTTCGTTTAATTCGCTTGACTCGCAAAGGCGACACATTTGTTGGTCCATTAGCTTAATTTTTTGATCCAAGGAGAAAGTCGTGCTATATCGGGTAATAGAACTCACGCAAGGTAATCTTGATAATAATCATCTGTACCTCTCCAGCGTTATAGGCTTTTTTCCGGCTGAGTCCATCGGCGGTCCTAATGCAAGTGAGATCGGCACGCAGGTAGAGATTCACTGCGGTATTGCGGAGCCGGTTTTCACAGATATTGCTGGTGACAAGAAGATTTTCAGAAAGCGCTCATGGGTTGGGGAGTTTTTCAAGTCCCATTCCTTGTCTGCCGGCAGCAAGGTAATAATTGAAAAGACAGGGGCCAATCGCTACCACATTTACCCGGTACGAACGTAATTTTCGAAAGATCACTTGGTGCTCAATCGGAAAGTGCCGACACAAGTTTAGTGCCTGGCTCCAAAGTCATTGAAAATTCTCATTGCAAGGGAAAAGGGGACAGATTTAGTTTTATGGGTAATAGACTTGTCCCTGAGCGATCCCAAGCCGACCAGTGAAATACCGATTTGACTAGGATAAAGGTGACAGATCTATTTATTACAATATGCCACTTCCCTTTGAATAAAATAAACGTGTTATGGAGTCATCATATGAAAGTCAGCAACCCACTGACAATTATCGCTATTTTCGCGGGTCTAGCCGAAACGCTTGCGTGTGTTGCACTAGTAAAACTACCACTAGAAATACAACAAATTTTTGTTTACTTCGTAATAGCCTTTCCGTCAGGAATAGTGGCTTTGTTTTTTTTCGTCCTCTATTACAAAAATACCGTACTGTACGCCCCGAGTGATTTCGAAGACCAAAATCACTATCTTGAAGCTAACCAAATGAAAGAAACCGTCTCGATAAAAATCGAGGAAATTTTTGCAGAATTCAACAAAAAAGGTAGCCACCTTTCCAGAGAAGAAATAGAAAAAGCGAAAACAACCGTCGTAAATACCATCGATGAAGCCGCATCACGTTCACGAAGCGATCAGATTATAGACTTCCTTCAAGACACTCCAGCCACAACTATGCAACTTAGCCAAGCGCTAAGTATAAACCCCTCATATGCTTTCACAATTCTGAAAAAGCTTGAGCTAGAACAAAAAGTTTTACGCCGTAATTTACCCGGCACAACATCCCGCAGATGGGAGTTAAACAAAACGATTAACCCCTGAGCCCATACCGAAAAAACAAGACCATAAAAGGGGCAGATTTATTTTTCAGAAAAATAAATCTGCCCCCTTTTTTCTTATGCCCCCTTTTTTCTTAGTACCGTGCTTTCGATCGTGACGTTCTCTGCTGCGATCTACCTGATTGATGGTGGGCTGGCCGCCTGAGCATCCACCGAAAAAAACTGTGGGAGCGAGCCTGCTCGCGAAGGCTTTCTGTCAGGAGACATAGTTTTTGATGGTGTACATATCCATTACTGCGGTAACGGCGACTTATGGTTTCGCCCTTACGGCGAGTCCCTTTTTCAAACGCCAAAAAGGAACCAAAAGGCTTACTTACAGGCTTTAACGCGGCGCGGATCAACGTTGGTAGAGGCGCCGATGGAGGTCGTCACAGGTTGACGGACAGGCTCAGGGGTGGAGGGGCGGGCAGATCAAAAGCAAGCGAGGCGAGTTGACACTCGACCTGTCTGCTGTTCGCCTTCCCCTGTGGGAGCGGGCTTGTCGGGTCGCCGCATCGCCGCGATGGAGGTCAACGATAACGCGTGCTTTCCGAACGATCGCGTTGTCCGGGCGTTTTTCGCGAGCAGGCTCGCTCCCACAGTAGATTTACGGTGTGCGCAAAACCGGTGAGTGACCGAGATCCCTTGTCCGCCTTTTTCTGCTTTTTCTGCTCAAGAAGTAGGCGCTCAGCCGTTCATCTAATGTTGGGTAGACAGTTAGGAAGTCGCTTGCCCAATGAAGGCAATTAGCCATACGCTGCGAAGCGTGAGATATCTCACGGATAAAAAAACATGAGCATGGAGCAAACCCTGATGAAACTGTCCGCCATTTTGATCGCCGTTTTACTTTCGATTACGTCCGTTACTGTCTTCGCGCACAGTGGCGGTACTGATTCAAAAGGTTGCCATCGTAACCATAAAACGAACGACTACCACTGCCACTAAACAGCAAGAGCACAGCTTGCGGCTGAGCCGCAAGCGGGCTTTCTCACATGTGTGGAGGCCAGTTAAGGAAAAGGCTTTTTCATGCGTTTCAGACTTTAAAGTGAAGGGCCGCTTTTGGCCGATCGTGCCCAGCCACAAACGGTGTAATCCGACCAAACGGACGCTCTTCGCCAGTTTTAAGAACATACACAAAAACCCCCCAAACCAACTCAACCACCCCCAGCTCCCCTCCGAATCTCCCCAAGTATCCGAGCCGCATCCCTCGAAGGCGGCAATCCAAACACCCGCGCATAGTCTCGACTAAATTGCGTAGCACTTTCATAACCGACTTCAAACGCCGCGCCTGTGACGCTTTTGGCATTGGCCAGCATCAGTGTCCGTGCCTGTAGCAGGCGAACCCGTTTTTGATACTGTAATGGACTCAGCGCGGTGACGGCTTTGAAGTGGCGGTGGAAGGCTGACACGCTCATTGACGCCAGCTGTGCCAATGCGTCCACCCGGATGGGGTCGGCGAAGTCCTGGCGGATGTGTGCAATGGCCAGGTTGACGCGGGCCATGGCGCTGTCGGGGGCGGCGATGTCGCGCAGCATCCAGCCGTGGGGGCCTTGCAGGACGCGGTACAGAATTTCTCGCTCGTAGACCGGCGCGAGGGCTGCGATTTCTTCGGGCTTGTTCATCAAGCGCAGCAGCCGCACCCAGGCATCCATCAATTCCGGCGTGACAGCGGCCACCGAAAAGCCGGCTTCCTGTTCATGCTGTCCGAGCGGTTTGGGCAAGTCGGCCAGTAGCGTCGTCAGGACAACCGGATCCAGTGTCAGGCTCACCGCCAGGTAAGGTTCGCCGCCTGCAGAGGGGTGAACCTGGCCGACCGCGGGCAGGTCGATGGACATGACGAAGTAAGTCGCCGGGTCATATCGAAGCGTGCGGTCGGCGATGGTCATGGATTTGCTGCCTTGCAGAATCAGGTTGATCATCGGTTCGTAAACGGCGGCCAGCAGGTGTTCAGGGATTTCACCCTGGACCATGGCGACGCGCGGGATGCCTGTGTCCGTGCGGCGGTTTTCGGCGCGGTGCGCCAAGGCGCGAAGTTCTGTCAGTTGGGTTTTCATGGCGTTCATCTGAACTCACGCGCAGGCGGGCACGCAAGCAAAAAGCAGAAACAGGCAGGTTTCGAGCAGGAACGGCTGCGCTCGCCGCGAGGCAGGTGGCTACTGTGGTGACTCACCTCAGTGACAGTGGAGCAGCGCATGAGCGTTATCGTTATTACCGGCGGCAGCCGGGGCATCGGCGCCAGTACGGCCGAGCATTGTGCCCGGCAGGGCATGGGCGTCATTCTGACCTACAAAAGCAATGTCGCTGCGGCCAATTCCGTGGTCCAGCGTATCCAGGCTTCGGGCGGCAACGCCGTGGCGCTTGAACTGGACGTTGGGGATGTCAGCCAATTTGGCCATTTCCGCGAAAACGTGCGACAGACCCTGCAGGCAACCTGGGGCGTGGAAACGCTGACGGGGCTGGTCAACAACGCGGGTCATGGCCTGTTCAACCCGCTGGCGTCGATCACCGAAGCGCAGTTCGATGGCCTGTTCAATGTTCACCTCAAAGGTCCGTTTTTTCTGACGCAAACCCTGCTGCCCTTGCTGGGCGAGGGCGCGAGCATCGTCAATCTGACCAGCGCCACCACCCGCGTCGCCACCCCCGGTGTGGCGCCCTATGCAGCCTTCAAGGGCGGGCTGGAAGTGCTGACCCGTTACATGGCCAAGGAGTTCGCGGATCGACGCCTACGCGCCAACGCTGTTTCGCCGGGGGCTATTCGTACGGAGCTGGGTGGCGGTTTGAATGATGATCTCGAGGCGTTGCTTGCCTCGCAAACGGCGCTCGGCCGAGTGGGCGAACCGCAGGACGTCGCTCAGGTGATCGCCATGCTGCTGTCCGAAGAAGGGCGCTGGATCAACGCCCAATCGATCGAAGTGGCGGGCGGCTATTTCATTTGAATCAGTATCCGATTGCGAGGCTTCTCCATGCTTGATCACATTTTTCTGTCGGTCAGTGACATCGACCGTTCCGTTCGTTTCTACACCGCGGCACTGACCCCGCTGGGCATCACCGCACGGCTCGATTACGACGGCAAGGACGGGCCGCGAGGGCATCCCGATCTGAAAGGTTTCGGTGCCCATGGACGCATGTTTTTCTGGTTGCGCGAAGGCGTGGTGGAGGGGCGGGCGGTGCATGTCGGCTTTGTGGCGAGCAGTCAGGCCGACGTCGACGCAGCCTATGCGGCGGCGCTGCAAAGTGGTGCTGTCGACAACGGTGCCCCGGGCGCACGTCTGCATTACGACCCCAACTACTACGCCGCCAATGTCCTCGACCCCGACGGCTACAGTCTCGAATTCGTCTACAAAAACTGGCAGCACACCCCATGAGCACATTAATGATTTACGGGGCGACGGGGTACACCGGTCGCATGGCGGTCGAGCATGCCAAGGGGCAGGGGCTGGACGTTGTCATCGCGGGGCGCAATGCCGAAAAACTGCAATCGCTCGCCGCGCAGTTGGACGTTCCTTATCGCGTGTTCAGCCCTGATGCCCAGGCAGCGAATGCACTGGAGGGCATCGCGGTGCTGCTGAACTTCGCAGGGCCGTTCGCTCATACGGCGGACGTTTTGATGCAGGCGTGTATCAACGCTGGCGTCGACTACCTGGACATCACGGCGGAGATCAACGTCTATCGGCAGGCGGAGCAACTCGGCGCCCAGGCCACCGGGGCGGGGGTCATGTTACTGCCCGGTGTCGGCTGGGATGTGGTGCCCACGGATTGCCTGGCAATGCAGGTCGCCAGACGTGTGCAGGAACCGCATTCACTCAGGATCGCACTGCAAGTCGCAGGTTCCATGTCACGGGGATCGGCCCTGAGTGTCAGCGAAATCATGGATGCAGGCCTTCTGGCGCGGGTCGATGGACTGCTGGTTGCAACCCCCGACGCGCCGCCGCGGCACTTCGATTTTGGTGACGGCCCGGTGCTGTGCGCGCCGCTGTCGTTCGGTGACCTGGTGACCGCCTGGCACTCCACCGGCATACCCGACATTGCCATGTATGTGCATGTCAGCGGCGATGCGTTCCCGCAAGGCGATCTGTCGCAATTGCCTGATGGCCCAAGCGTCGAACAACGCGAAGCGCATCGTGCCCGAGCGGTGGTGGAAGTCTCAGGCGATGGCCGCGTGGCGCGCTCGATCATTGAAACCGTCAACGGCTACTCCTACACACCGTTGGTGGCTGTTGAAGCCGCGCGGCGAGTGTTGGAGGGCGATCGACGGCCGGGGTTCGAAACGCCTGCCCGGGTATTCGGCAGCGGATTCGCCGAGACCATCTACGGAACCACCATCACCGAATACTAGAGCGCTACAACGCTTCGGTGTCGCGTGCATCGAAATCCGCCTGCGCTTGCACCACGGCGTCCACGTAATTGATGGTCCAGGCATGCAAAGCCCTGAACGGTTCCTCCAGCGTGCGGCCCAGCGGCGTGATGCTGTACTCCACCGCGATCTGCGAGGAGGGGATTACCCGGCGAGCCAGAATGCCATTGCGCTCCAGCCGGCGTAGCGCCTGCGTCAGCGCCTTTTGGGTGATGCCCTCCAGGCCTCGTTTGAGTTCATTGAAACGCAGTGGCTTCTGGCACAGCGCGGCGAGGATCAGCACTGACCATTTATCCGCGATCTGATCCAGCAAAAAACGGCTCGAACAGTCGACTTTGGCGTCGGTGTGCGAGCCGGTTTGAGCCGGCGTGCGGTCTCCAATTTCGCCCATGGGGTTTCCTCCGATATACCTGATGACTTCAAAGTGCGTAATTGATATCAGGTATACAACAGATACCATGCGGATTCACTTCACTTAAGGCGTCAATCATGTCAGCCACATACTCCCAGGACACCGCAGACCAGCTCGCGGTGGTGGAAACGCTTTACCGGTTTGCCGCCGGTATCGACTTGCGCGACAACGCCTTGCTTGCATCGGCGTTTACCGAAGATGCGATATCCGACTTCAGGCCTGCCGCCGCAAAGGCCGGGTTTGAATACCCGGTACTGGCAGGTCGAGAGACTATCGTCGCGGCGCTGTCCGGCTCACTCGCGCGGATCGACACCACACACTCGGTCAGCAATCCCCGAGTCAGTGTTGACGGGGATCGGGCGCAGCTTGATGCACTCGTGGAAGCCCAGCACGTGCCGCAAAATGATCACTCACGCCACTACCTGATGAAGAACCGCTACGACGTAAAGCTGGTGAGAGAAGGCGAGGGCTGGCTCATCCAGAGCGTTACGGTGGACAACGTCTGGCGTTCGGGAGATCCGGCCGTGCTTTCTGGGGGTTAGAGCAGATCGGTAGAGGAGGATTATCGTTCCTGCGTTCAGGGGTTGAACCGCCTCTTAAACATCTTCGAGTGTCGCGTGTTTAACGGGTCTTACGCTCATTTCCTGAAAGCTACAAAGCCTTGCGTCGTTGCCTACGGTTACGCCAGAATCCGCCGGCTTGTGCGCCTGGGGGGCGGCTTCTATTGTTTGCCGGTCGCTGAAAAACAGCGATCGGGTTTGGTAGCCCGGTTTATTCAGGTGCGCAGTGCTGCCTTTTGCAGAGGCTGATTCGACTCTGCTTTTTATGGTGGCCGTGCGCAGGGCGTCTTCGGATGCGCCGGGTTCCTGGACCGGTCTACCAACCTGTGTATGGTCACCACCCTCCGTTTGGTAGCGAAGGATGGTGACTCCCCATTCATATCCAGGAGCTTCATCCATGTTCAAACCAACACCCAATCCCCCAGACACCGATCCCGTATCCCCCTACGAACCCGACTCAAAAAAGCTCAACGACGCCGCCGAGCGCGCCCTCGATTTCCACTTCCCCTCGACCGCCGACATCAAGGCCACCCCGCGTACACCCAGCACGCTGTTTACCGTGAACCCGGAAACCACGACCGAAACGCTGATGGTGTATCTGGTCGAGACACTGGCTTCGGTGGATGTGATGGTGCATCAGTTGGTGGACCATCTGGACGGTGGATCGCGCAATGCACTGCTGGGGATTTCCAACAGCATCATGCTGGCGGAGATCACGGCCAATCGGGTGCTGGATCAGATAGATCCGCCGTAAACGGAATCATTGTAGCGAGGGAGCTTGTCGGAACGCCGCACCGTCCCGTTCGGGTGCGCAGCAGCCGCAGCTTTTTGGGGCCGCTGCACGACCCAGCGGGAGCAAGCTCCCTTGCCACAATTGGATTTTTGCCGGCCATGAAATGGGTTAGCCTTTATTCAGCTCCTTCAGTTCTTTTTCTGCCTTCTCTGCCGCTGTGAAGTGGTGGTTGTAACAAAGGCTGAAGCTGAACCGCAGCTTGGATTCATCCAGGCATTGATCGAAACGAGACTCTCCGTTCGTGCGTTCGTAGATGGCCTTGCTGACAGCCGTGGACATGAACGCGATCACCGCAGGGTTGAAGATATCGTTGTGGTTATCGATGAAGGAGTCTGCTGTATAGATGAAGTTTACCGGCTCATTTCTATAGCAGGGCATGCGCGGTACGTTGGGGTCGCCATTGCTGCCATCAGGTGTGCAGTAGCTTACGAGCTCCCAGTCGCCGAACTTCGTGTCCTCCAGTACCTTGGGTGTGGCCATCGCCTTGTTGACGACTGTCGCGGAGTCCAGGGCAGTGGGCTGGGGATGTGTTTGCTTAAGGTCAGGATCTTTGATCAGTGCGGTGTGAAACAGGGTGTAGTTGCCGATGGCGGTGGTGTCCATCTTTTCTTCCCTGATCGAATAGGCCTGGCCGTTGTAGTTTCTGTTGAGGTCGACCTGGCTCCACGTCAAATTGACCCCCAGCCACTGTCCCGCCGGAAAAGCATAATGGGTGGCTTCGTCCCCCTCCGAACTGATGACGTAAAGCAGTGGCTGTGCACGCACCTTTGAGGCGCCAACCTTCAGGCTGTTCTCCTTGAGCAGCAGTCCCATGTTGGCTTCAATCGCGGGGTTCAGCATGATCACAGCATCGCCGAAAGCTTTTACCGGATGTCCATCCTGTTGATTCTGCAGTCGTTCGAGTAGCTGATCATGCAAGGCACTCAAGGCGATTGCGCCACCGAAACTGTGGCCGACGATGACTAGATAATTCGTTTCCTGGTTACGGTCGATTTGTTCCAACTGCGTGAGCAATTCGGTGACACCACCGCGGCCGACTTCCTCCGCTACCGACTTTCGGTCCCAATAGGTAATGTTCTCGCTCCCGAGTCCGTGCAGGGACAAGCCACGCCAACCAACATAGATGCCAACCAACTTGCGATCACCCAGTACGCCAGATTTGGATAAGTTGGCGAGCGCTTTGGTGAAACTGGTGACGTTTGGATCTTTCTGCTCGGCGTTGTGCTTCCAACCGTGGATAAAGACCACCATGGCGAGTTTGCCGCTGGCGGAATACTTCTCCAGGCGATCGAGCAGCTTTTGTGTTCTCGCCGGGGCGAAATCGTTGCCCCGCTCGCTGTACTCGACGAAGCCAATCTCGTAGTTAGGATGCTGCTCGTAGTAGCTGTTGCTGCAAGATTCGACTTTGTCGCATGTCGTCACTTTGTCGTCTCGAATCGGGGTGTTGCCAGTACAGGCGGTCAACAGGCACACACCAAGAATCAGCAGGATCTTCATGATCATTCACCGTGTCAGGTCTATCCGTCGCATGTGAGCGCTCGGATACGGCACGGAGCGGACTCGCGATTAGTGGGAGGTTGACGGTGGGAGGCTGTCACGGAGGATGGGTAGCGGAGCGGCGCGCAATAGAAGTTTTGGTTAGCGTGGATGGCGGCATGATGAATGTCACTTCAGTCTAGGGTTGCACTATAGGTCGGAAGGGGCGGATCTATTTTGACCTGAGGAGAAAATAAAACTGTCCCTTTTAATTGCCCCTTTTAATTGATCTCGATATTTCCTTTAGTGGAGCAGAGGGGCAGTCCACGGAGTCTCGATCACTCCATGAAAAGATAGATGACTATGGGTTGTTTCTTATATCACTCCGCAATTATGTAAATAGGGCGAAGTAATATAGAAAAAGTCCAGGTCGGACTCCCGCTGGCCTGGGCCCTTTAGTGCCTTAATTCACTGGCAAGGCATCATTGCCGGGGCTGGAGTAGGCGACTGGTAAAGTGGCGGATTTTGTTTTACCACCTATATTGATCTGGAAGCGTTGATGGGTCAGGTGAATGATTATGAATGGATTGATCTGGCGCTAAAATTTCAATGGGATCGTAATGGGTGGCTAAGCAGGAATACGGGAGTGATCATGGAACTGACTGATGCAATTTCGTACCTTCGAAACACTACGGATCAGACGCACAAGTTCTGGGGTTATTATCAAGCTGTAACAGCAGCAGCGGTTGCGGTCGCTTGGTCAGTCGATGGTCCCGAAGCCGGGTTACTGTTTTGGTTTGTGCTTGGTTATGTAATGTTTTCATTTTTTAATTGTCGGTTGGTTGCCTCGTCGCAGGCGGAAGCAGTAATAATTTGGAATTCAATACAAAGCTACAAGGGGCAATTGGCACAGACAGTGCCCACTCAGTTCTCACCACTTTTGGATCTGAACAAGCCGGACAATACAAGGTTGGTGGTGTTAATGCATATTGTTATAAGTGTCTTCGCAGTGCTGGCTATTATAGCCGGGATAGTATATTGAGCTGAGGTTGCAGAGGTAGTCCCGCTGCTCAATTCAAAGAATGCACTGGTCGATCATTCGGGGGGGGGGCGGGAAATAAAATGGCCACCCCGGCATTCAATGCCGAGGTGGCCAAGGGTCTTGCCTGCTATGTCACTTCACATCAAAGCGATCCAGGTTCATCACTTTGGTCCACGCTGCCACAAAGTCCTTCACGAACTTCTCCTTGTTGTCGGCGCTGGCATAGAACTCCGCCAGCGCCCGCAACTGTGCGTTGGCGCCGAACACCAGATCCACACGGGTTGCAGTCCATTTCGGCTGGCCGGTCTTGCGGTCGCGACCTTCGAATTCTTCATTGCTGTCCGAGATGGGTTTCCATTCCACGCCCATGTCCAGCAGGTTGGTGAAGAAGTCGTTGGTCAACGCTTCCTTGCGGGTGGTGAAGACGCCGTGGGCGGTTTGGCCGACGTTGGTGTCGAGCACGCGCAGGCCGCCGATGAGCGCGGTCATTTCTGGTGCGGTCAATGTCAGCAACTGCGCCTTGTCGATCAACAAATGCTCGGACGATACCTTGTAACGGGTTTTCAGGTAGTTGCGGAAGCCGTCGGCGATGGGTTCGAGGAAGCCGAAAGACTCGACATCCGTCTGTTCCTGGCTCGCGTCCGTCCGCCCTGGCGTGAATGGCACCGTGACGGTTTGCCCGGCATTCTTCGCGGCTTGCTCGACGCCGGCACACCCGGCCAGCACGATCAGGTCCGCCAGCGAAACTTTCTTGCCCCCGGCGTTGAACTCCTTCTGGATGCCTTCGAGTTTTGCCAGCACGTTGGCCAGTTGATCAGGCTGGTTGGCTGGCCAGGATCTTTGTGGCTCCAGGCGCAGGCGCCCACCGTTGGCGCCACCGCGTTTGTCGGAGCCACGGAAGCTGGAAGCCGCTGCCCAGGCTGTCGACACAAGCTGCGAAACGCTCAGGCCCGAGGCAAGGATCTTGCTCTTGAGCGCGGCGACGTCGCTGTCGTTGACCAGCGGATGATCAACCGCTGGGATCGGGTCTTGCCACAGCAGTTCTTCGTTGGGCATTTCCGGGCCGAGGTAGCGCGAGAGTGGCCCCATGTCACGGTGGATCAGTTTGTACCAGGCGCGGGCAAAGGCGTCGGCCAGTTGATCCGGGTTCTGCAGGAAGCGCCGCGAGATCGGCTCGTAGATCGGGTCGAAGCGCAGGGCCAGGTCGGTGGTCAGCATGGTTGGGTTACGGCGTTTGGACGGATCAAAGGCGTCCGGAATAATGCCGGCACCCGCACCGTTTTTCGGTACCCACTGATGAGCGCCCGCCGGGCTTTTCGACAGTTCCCACTCGAAGCCGAACACGTTTTCCAGAAAATTGTTGCTCCATTTTGTGGGCGTTGTGGTCCAGGTCACTTCCAGTCCGCTGGTGATGGTGTCGGGCCCCTTGCCACTGCCAAAGCTGCTTTTCCAGCCCAGGCCTTGTTGCTCCAGACCAGCGGCTTCCGGTTCGGCCCCGACGTTATCGGCAGGACCGGCGCCATGGGTTTTGCCGAAGGCGTGACCACCGGCGATCAGCGCCACGGTTTCTTCGTCATTCATCGCCATGCGGCCGAAGGTTTCGCGGATGTCCAGGCCGGCGGCGACCGGATCGGGATTGCCCTCCGGACCTTCCGGGTTCACATAGATCAGACCCATCTGCACGGCGGCCAACGGGTTTTCCAGATTACGACCCTGGTCGGTGCGGCTGTCCTCGTTTCTCCCGGGTTCGGCCACCAGTGGAACATCGCCGGGTGCCTGCACGGGTTTTTGTGCTTTGTCGTAACGGACGTCACCGCCCAGCCATTTGTTTTCCGAGCCCCAGTACACGTCTTCGTCCGGTTCCCAGACGTCCGGACGGCCACCGGAGAAGCCAAAGGTCTTGAAGCCCATGGACTCCAGCGCGACGTTGCCAGTGAGCACGATCAGGTCGGCCCAGGAAATGTTGCGGCCGTACTTTTGCTTGATCGGCCACAGCAACCGGCGGGCCTTGTCGAGGCTGACGTTGTCCGGCCAGCTGTTGAGCGGAGCGAAGCGTTGTTGGCCGGAGCCTGCGCCACCGCGGCCGTCACCGGTACGGTAGGTGCCGGCGGCGTGCCAGGCCATGCGGATGAACAGCGGACCGTAGTGGCCGAAGTCGGCGGGCCACCATTCCTGCGAGTCGGTCATCAGTGCGGTCAGGTCTCTTTTGACGGCCGCAAAATCCAGCTTTTTATAGGCCTCGGCATAGTTGAAGTCCTTGCCCATGGGGTCGGACAGGGGCGAGTGCTGGTGCAGGATGTTCAGGTTGAGTTGATTCGGCCACCAATCGCGGTTCCTTGTGCCACCACCGGCGGCGTGGTTGAACGGGCATTTCGATTCATTTGCCATGTGTGAGCTACCCTCGGTCGAGTTCATTCAGCTACCCGGCCCGATGCGGGCCTGGAATAGAAGCGAGCGAAATCAATGACTCAGGTTGCCGGACCCGCATTTCGATCCGTTGATCGTTGTGGTGACGACCCTCACTACGCCTGGTCAGTTTCCGACTCATTCTTATCTTCACATCAGGTCTGTGCCGGCCAGACTACGCCGACGCTAAATAAAGGTAGACCCGTAAAGGCAAGTCAGCTAATAGCGCGAGTATTAGTCGATGATAGGCGCAATCTCTTAGGGGGCTGCGAGGGGAATGGTGCCGTCGCTGAAGGAAATGCTGTTCACTTAAGACAAGAAACCTGTGGCGAGGGGATTCATCCCCGTTGGGCTGCGAAGCGGCCCCCCAGTGCCCGTTCAAATAGACCGTGTTGTCCGGATTAGGGCCGCTTCGCGACCCAACGGGGATGAATCCCCTCGCCACAAATGTGGGTGCACCGTTAAGTGAACAGCAATGCGTCGCTGAAGGGGCTTACGGCTTCACAAATTTGCGCCGGATCGTCTCCGACGGCGGTTCCCCGTAGGCTTGCTGGTAATCCTGGGAGAAACGACCCAGGTGCTGGAAATTCCAATGCATGGCGATTTCGGTGACGGTTGGCCAGGTTTTCTTGATCAGGTCCCGCCGGGCATACGCCAGTCTCAGGTTCTTGGCGTAGGCAATCGGCGAAATGCCGAATGCCTCGAAAAAGCCCAGGTGCAAGGTGCGATTGGTAGTTTCAAGTTGTTCTACCAATGTGTTCATGTTGAGCGAAGCGTTCAGGTTTTCATGAATGTATTCGATGGCTTTAATCGCGATCTTTTGTCTTTCTGGAATGTGGCGGACGCCAAGGGTTTTAACCGATTTTGCAAGGGTCATGAAGTTCAACATTAACGCGATTGAAAAATTGCCTGGAGTCTAAGGAGCGATCAATCGGACCGCTCCCGGCAGATGATTTACCAGAGAAAATAGGCTGATGCGGATGTCTGGTTTAATTCGATCTTGCCAACTTCCAATACCTCGTATTCGGCGCGCAGTCCGACATTACGGAATACATCCAGTTCGACCCCGGCCCCGTAAGTCAGATCAACCCCGGTATCATCATCCGTGGCATTCCCGTCAGCATCCCAGGCGTGAGCGCCGACGCTGCCAAACACACGAATGCGTTGTCCGATGGGGAAGCCAATATGGGTCGCGATCTGCGCCGACTTGCCTTCGAACTTAATATTCTCGTTTTTGAAGTTTCCCAAATCGACGACTGCACCTTCGAAGGCGAAGAAATCATTCATGCGATAACCCGTATAAACCTTATATCCTGTCTCTTCATCGCTCAGGGTCTTTTTATCGGTCTCGATGCTGGAGACGCCGGCACCCACATAGAGTCCTTTGTCATCCGCCATTGCCTTGAAAGAAAGCAAGGAGGCGAACGAGATGATTGCAATGTTTTTGAGCAGCATGGGGGTGCTTCCTTAAGCAGGTTTTCCAAATGGTCAGCGTGTGGATTTTTCAGCGGCGGTGGCGTTAATCACAGTCAAAAATTGGTATTTCCACGGTCACGCGGGCGCTTTGGCCGTGGTTTTCAAGCAGGCCGGTTTATCAATGAAATTCATGACCTGGTTGATGGATGCTCTGTCCGGGGGGCCGGACAGGGTGAAATTCATCGCTGACATCGAGCAGTCAACGAAGGGCGAGAAGTGCAAGCTCGCGTCCTGATAAATAAGTGAGTGCCGGATGTCCGGGTAGCCGCGAATACCTTGATCAAGTATTGGGCCAGCACGCTTTAATATCGCTTCATTGATGATCAGAAGATCAAATGTGCACAGGGCACTGTCAATGATGACCAACAGTTCATGTAGCGAACTCAGCGGTGCGACGCGGTGATAGCCGAGACTGGCGAGATTCTTTTCGATATTCATCCGCGTGGAATGATCTTCATCGACCAGCAAGATGCGCAGCCATGGGTTGGCCATGAATCACTGTTCCTTTTGTTTATCGAGTAATGGTTGTAGGCGGAATCAATAATCCAGTATCCACCCCAGTGCCAGTCCACTGGTGTATGCAAGAACGGCGAACACGATTTTATGCCTGAGTGGCAACTTGTTCAGCGGAAGGTTAAGCACGCTCGACTCCAAAAGTAACGGGTGCGAGGATTTTTGAAGAGCGTCGGTTTTAATTCAAATCAATGATTATTATTTTTTGTTTGTGTTTAATGATTCAAGCAGCGCAAGCGAGTGAGCTCATGAATGTAAAAGCACACCGACTTGTCATTCGGGGAGGGTAGAAACTGATAGTTAAGAATGGCGCCTTCCTGGAAAACATACTGGCGCTTGAAGAAAAGATCCGGACTCTTGTCGATAGCGAATAACTCGTCATCCTGGCTGAGCTTGACGTTAGTGATTTTCACCTGGATGCGGTCTTTGCTCGCCCGGGTCACTTCTGCGGAAAGTGTGGCGTTGCGAATTTTTCCATTCATGCTTTCCAGTACCGAGTGGGTAAATCGGCCGTGCCCGAGGGTGAGGTATTCCTCTGTGTTGAGCTGGCTATGGTCGGCGAGCCACAGTCGGGTTGTGGTGTGGTAACTGGCATTTTCTTTATAGGGCGACGGCGACCAGGCCAGTGCAACCAGACAGAGCAGGTTGATGGCTCCAAGTGCTACCCACTGGATGATTGATGGCTTCGGCAACGTCATAGGGCCGCTTCCAGGCATTGCCGAATCAACGGTGCGAGTTCTTTTTGTTCACTGTCTGACTGCAGGTTGGCCGTGCTCAGGTCGGCGCGAATGCAGGAGATGGAATAACTGGATTTGACGCGATTGATCCAGACTTCACCGCTGAGGTGTGGTGGCAATGTTTGAGCTTGCCGGGCGGAACTGTCCCTGAGCGATTGGGCGTCAGCCACACTGTCGCCCAGTGCATGCAGGGTTATCTGGTTCTGCCGGGTGCTGGAGACCTCGATGGTCGGCGTGTCGAAGGAAAAGTCGAAGCGGGAGAGGGTGAACGCGCACACCAAGAAGGTCAGGGTATAACCCGCCAGCAAGACTTTTGTAGCGTTGCTCAACGTGTCCGGTTTTGTCCCAGGTAAGGGATGCTCAGCCCGATGCGTTGGATCTTGTTCTTCGGGGGAGGGTACAACTGGCGTCTCTGGTTGATCCAGGGGCAAATGCGAGTCGGCTGTTTCACTGATGACATAGTTGCGATTGAAGCAATAGCCTCGTCGAGGAATGGTCATCAGGATTTCATGGTCCCGACTGTCATTGAGTATGTTTCTAAGGGAAAAAACCGCTTGATTCAGGCTGCCGGAGGCGACGATGCGATCATTCCAGGTGTATTCGATGATCTCGTCACGGGTTTTGGTGACACCGGGCTCCATCAGGAGCAATTCCAGCAATCGCGCCTCGGCTCGCGCCAGCGGGGAGTTCTGAACATCGCCATGGGGTGTCGTAATGGACAACGTTGCGTTCTGCGGATCGAACACAGCCGTCGCACCATTTTTCAACTTGAAGGCGTAGTTCATGGACATCCTCTGTTAAAGGGGCTCGCGCAGAGTATAGGAACGATTTGGATGGGCCAAGGATCGGGTCTTGTTCAATCGGCGACTCAAGACAGTCCATTGTCTTGAAGTAGCGCCAAGGTCTCAGTTGGCGGCAAATGCCTGGTCCGCGCGTTCGCGCAATTGCCTGGCCCAGGCATCGAGGGCCGGGAAGGTGTCTTCGATTTTGGTTTTATCGGAAGGCGAAATTTCATTTCCCGTCGTGGCACTGACGGATTGCGCCAGCAACTCTCCGGTCTTGCCGTCCCTGAGTTCGCTTTCAAAAAAGATCCGCAAGCTCTCATCCCGTGTGCCGGTCAGTTGCATGACGCCTCCGACAATGAATCCCACTGGCAGGTATTCTGGAATGGACAGATCCCGTGGGGTGCGCTCGGTGCCGGTGACCGCCGTGCGCAATCGTAGGGTATTGGGTTCGGGGCGGGCGATGACATCGTAGCCGCTGGTCAGTAGCTCAAGGAGGATCGCCTGGTGCAGATATTTCAACATCGTGGCGGTATCGGTGGGCTGTTCCGTGACCAGTTCAATGTCTTTGCCCACGTAGTAAAAGCGCGGCGGTTCAAGGTAGATGCGCTTTTGGTAGTCCTTTTTTATATCCAGTGTCGGTTTGACCCAGTATTCGCTATCGGGCCATTTCGGATCCTTCGAAAGGTGGCTGTAGTCTTCGAGGAATCCGGTGTGTCGTGTCTCGGGAGCGGGCATTGTTGTGCAGCCCGTCAAGGCAGTAAGAAACACTAGAGAAATCAGGAGGTTGGCGCGCATCAGCAAGTTACCGTTTGAATTTGACGCGGCGATGATGCTCAGTGGCGTCACGCTGCGCTATCCGATAACTGCAAGCCCTGGGCAGGTAGTCGTTCATTGCCTGCGGTTTATGTAAGCGGATATAACCACTCACCAAACGCACTCCTGTGGGAGCGAGCCTGCTCGCGAAAGCGGTGTCCACCGGCATCAATGTTGGGTGTACCGGCCTCTTCGCGGGCAAGCCCGCTCCCACAGGGGATTGTGCCGGCCTCGGTATTTGGGGGCGGCAGGAGAAATGCGCGCCTCCCACGCAGATTTGCAGTCGCCCCCGAGCGATGTGCCACAATGGTTAACGTTACCGCAGCATTATCAGGCGAACTCAATGGATGGCCTTGGATTTCGGCAAGAGCAGGAACGCTTCATCGCCCAGCAGGTGCGTACAGACCGATTGCAACAGCTGTTTCGGCAGTCGGTTTCAGCCGTTTTCGGTAGTTTCCTGGCAATGGTCATGCTCTGCTGGCTGTGCTGGGAGCGTTTTGATCATGTCGTCGTCGCCTGGTGGGTAGCCCTGCTGACGGCCTCGACGCTGGTGCGCATCACGATGTTCGTGGTGTATTTCCACAGCCCGGAAGCGGCGCGCACGCCGCAACGCTGGGAGCGCATTTATCTGGTCACCCTGGTGCTGTCCGCCAGTATCTGGGGCGGTGGCGCGCTGGCCGTGATGCCGGCCGACGACCTGTTGGCCCAGGCGCTGGTGATGTTGTTTACCGTCGGCATGTCGGTCAGTGCGGTGTCCTGTTACTCGGCCTATCGCTACATGACGGTGGTGTCCATCGCGCTGGTGTTGTTGCCCTGTACGTTTTGGCTGTTGTTGCAGTCGACGACCCTTCAGGTCGGCATGGGCCTGGCCGTTCTGGTGTTTGCCTCCTTTGTGTGCAGCGCGACGCGCAAGCTCTCCGATGCCCTGGAAACGGCTTTCCGGTTAACCCGTGAAATGGAGCTGGCGCACAGCATTTCCACCCGCGCCGCACAGACCGATGAACTGACGGGCCTGAAAAATCGCCGGGCGTTTTTCGAGCATGCCCAGCGGCTCTATAACCATTGCCAGAACTACCAGTTGCCGCTGTGTGCGGTGATGCTGGACATGGACCATTTCAAGCACATCAACGACACCTATGGGCATCAGGTCGGCGATCAGGTGCTGCGGCAGATGGGCGTGGTCATCTGTCGGTCATTTCGCGAAACCGATGTTTATGGCCGGTTGGGCGGGGAGGAGTTTGCCGTATTGCTGCCGGACACGTCCCTTGAAGCTGCGCAGAACATCGCCGAGGAACTGGTGCATTCCATTGCCGGGCTGATGACCGGGCCGGTGCACTGCATCACGGCGAGCGTCGGGGTGGCGTCCATGGATTCCAGTGACAAGGACCTGCACAGTTTGATGAGCAACGCCGACAAGGCGCTGTATCGGGCCAAGGCTCGGGGGCGCAACCAGGTGGTGGTGTCCGAGTAGGAGCGAGCTTGCTTGCGAGGGCTGTACATCGACCTGTGGGAGCGAGCCTGCTCGCGAAAGCGTCGGGTCAGTCAGCATAGATGTTGGATGTGAGGACCTCTTCGCGAGCAGGCTCGCTCCCACAGGGGAGGATTTCCCACATTTGGATTTTTGCCGGCTTTCAACGCAACGACCGAAACGCCGTGCGCAGTTCCTCGGTGAACAGCTGCGGCTGTTCCCAGGCTGCGAAATGGCCTCCTTTTTCTGCCTGGCGAAAGTAGATCAGGTTTTTGTAGGCGCGTCGGGCCCAGCTTTCCGGTGGGCAGTAGACGTCGCCCGGAAACACCGTGATCGCCACCGGCAATGAGATTTCGCTGGTCTTCTGGGCGCTGGAGGACAGTGGGCTGCGGCCTTTGTTTTCCCAGTACAGCCGGGCGGACGAAGCGCCGCTGTTGGTCAGCCAGTAGAGGCTGATGTCGTCCAGCACCTGATCCCGGGATGGCGACTGTTGCGCGTCAGTGCCATAGGTCCATTGCGAGAAACCCGGATGCACCAGCAGAAACGCGGCGAGGGCGACCGGGGAGTCCGCAACGCCGTAGCCGATTGTCTGCGGTCGGGCAGCCATCATGGCGCTGTACGCCAGGTTGCCCTGTTTGATCAGGGTGGCCACGGCCTCGTAGGTCGCGCGTTCCTGCGGATCAAAACTCGCCGGTGCCGGACCCGCCACCGCCAGCGCGGCACCCGCTTCGGGCGGTATCGTCGCCGGCAAATTCAAATGAATGCCACGCAACCCCGCTGGCGCCTGGCGCGCCATGGCACCGGTGATGGGCCCGCCCCAGTCGCCGCCTTGAGCGACGTACTGCGGGTAACCGAGGCGCTGCATCAGCTGCGCCCAGACCTGCGCAATGCGATCCGGGTCCCAGCCGGTGCCTTCGGGCTTGCCGGAAAAGCCGTAGCCGGGAATAGAGGGAATCACCAGGTCGAAGGCATCACTCGCCTTGCCGCCGTGGGCGAGCGGGTTGGAGAGTGGACCGATGACCTGGATGAATTCGAACACCGAGCCCGGCCAACCGTGGGTCATGATCATCGGCAGCGCGTTGGGCGTCGGCGAGCGCACCCAGATGAAATGGATGTCGACACCATCGATGGTCGTGACGAATTGCGGCAGGGCGTTGAGTTGCGCTTCGGCCTTGCGCCAGTCGTAATCGGTGCCCCAATAGCGCATCAGGGGTTGCAACTGTGCCAGTGGCGCACCCTGGGATGCATCGCCGACGGTTTCCTTGTCCGGCCAGCGGGTGGCTGCGATGCGCTGGCGCAGGTCGACCAGGACCTTTTCTTCAATGGCGACCTTGAAAGGGCGGACGCTGTCATCGGCTGAAGCCACGTTGAAGAGGGCGCAAACGCAAAGGGCGAGGGCAGCCGCGAATTCGTGTTTCATCTTCATTACCTCAGCCGAGGGGCGCGAAGCGATCCTTGGTAGTCAGCATGGCATGGGGGCGAAATATGGCCTGTACCACTGGTCGAAGCGTGGTTGATCTACAGATTCAAAATACCTATGTTTGAGTCTATGGATTAGCAAGGAGATGTTCTACATGCCAGTTGCCCTTCAGGCGCAGCAGGGGTTTACCAAGAACCAGTGTGTGACCGGGCTGCGCGCCGCTGTCGGCATCCTCGAAAAATGGGCGGCCTCCAGCGAGCAGGCCTGCCGCATTCTGCGCATTTCCCGCAGTACCTACACCCGCGCCAGGCAGCGCGATCCCGACTGGGCCGTGGCCCTGGACGCGGACCAGATGCAACGCATCAGTTTTGTGCTGAACATCCACGCCACCTTGCGCCTGATCTTCGATAACCCGGAAAACGTCTACGGGTTTGCGTCGATGGCCAACGACAACGAGTTTTTCAACGGACGGACCCCGCTGGAGATCATGGCCCAAGGGGACATGATTTCGCTGTACGAGACGTTTCGGCGGATCGACGCGCTGCGGGGCGCACAATGGTGAGGCTGAACCGGCTGCCGGTGTTTGCCGGTGAGTCGTTGCAAGCCTATCGGCTGGTTAATTCGAAGTTTCCGCCGATTGCGATGTTTGATGACGTGGCCGATGCCGACGAATTCGACGTGTTGTATGAGATTCAGGCGCTGACCAATCCGCGGTTGAAAAACGAGGTCGGGCAACTTGAGCTGGTCGCCCGCAGTGAGATCCCGTTCGGTATTCCCGGCTGCTCGTATGCCACCGCGCCCTTTACCCACGTCAACCCGGCGGGGTCGCGGTTCAGCGATGGCAGCTTTGGCGTGTTGTACCTGGCCGACAGCATGGAAACGGCGCTGGCCGAGGTGCAGCATCATCAAACGCGGTACTGGTCCAACGTGCGCAACCTCAACTATGAGCGCTTTGTTTTTCGGGGGCTGTCCTGTGCTTTCGTGGACAAGGCGATGAAAGATGCGACGGCCATTTCGATGACCGATCCGATCTATGACCCGGACGATTACACCGACTCCCATCACTTCGGCAAAGCCATTCGAAAGGCCGGGTGTCCGGGGCTGCGTTATCACTCCGTTCGCAGGCCAGGCAGCCATTGCTGGGCTTTGATGACCCCACGGGCGGTTCTGTCGATTGTCCAGAGCGCCCATTACGAGATGATCTGGAACCGGCAGATCACCAGCGTCAACCAGATCAGCGAAGCCTGAGGTCAGGCCTTGACCCAGCGCTGGCGACTCCAGCTGCTCAGCGAGTCGACGGCGAGCACCAGCAACAGCATGGCCAGAATCACGGTGCTGGCCTGGGCTTCCTGGAACAGGCTGAGGCTGACATACAACATCTGCCCCAGGCCGCCGGCACCGACGAAGCCGAGCACGCTGGCCATGCGGATATTGTTTTCCCAGCGGTAAAGGATATAGGCCAGCAGCTGGGGCAACAGGTTGGGCAGGGTGCCGTAACAGAATGCCCACACGGCATTGCTGCCTTGCAGACGGATCGCTTCGGCGGGTTGCGGCGGGGTGTTCTCCAGCGCTTCGGCAAACAAGCGGCCAAGTACACCGGTGGTGTGCAGGGCCAGCGCCAGGGTGCCGGCGTTCGGACCCAGGCCGGCGGCCAACACCATCAGCGCGGCCCAGACCAGTTCCGGAATCGCCCGCAGGGCGTTGAGTACCAGGCGCGATACGCTCTTGAACGGCCAGCCGAACCGACCCGCCGCCGGCAGCGCCAGGATCAGCCCGAACACCGCCGCGAGCAACGTGCCGAGGGCGGACATGGCGAGGGTTTCCAGCGCGCCATGACCGATGGCCTGCAGGTGGGCCGGGCTCAGGTCCGGGCTGAGAAAGCGCTGCGCATAGGCGCCCATCTGCTTGATGTTGTCACTGCCACCCAGCGCACCGAGGTCGATGCCCAGATAGCTGAAGGAGGTAACCACCGCGACGCCGATGCACAGCAGCAAGGTCAGATTGATCAGGCGATTCATTCCAGCCTCCAGCGCAACAGGCGGCTGAGTTGATCGGCCAGCAGCACCAGCAACAGGAAGGTCAGCAACAGACTGGCCACTTCACCGCCGGCGAACATGCGCAGCGACAGGTCCATTTGCTGGCCCAGGCCGCCGGCTCCGACGAAGCCCATCACCACCGAGGCGCGGATGGCGCATTCCCAGCGGTACACCGTGTACGACAGCAGCTCCGCCGCGACATTGGGCAGGATGCCGTAGCAAAACGAGGCGAGCCGACCGCTGCCCGCTTGCAGCAACGCGTGGGCCGGACGCTGGTCCACCGACTCGAAAATCTCCGCGTAAACCTTGCCCAGCATGCCGCTGTAGGTAATGGCGATGGCCAGGACCCCGGCGGTCGGACCCAGGCCCACCGCGCGCACGAACAGCAAGGCCCAGACGATTTCCGGCACGCTGCGCAGGAAGATCAGCAAGCCGCGCACCGGCCAGCGCAACAGGCGGCCGAGGTCACTTGGGCGACCGGCGCGAGAGGCCGCCGACAGCGACAGGGCACGGCTGGCCAGCAGGCTGGCGGGCACTGCCAGCAGCAACGCCAGGGTCATGCCGGCCGTGGCGATGGCCAGGGTTTGCAAGGTGGCTTGCCACAAGAGCTGGAGGAATTCTTCGCCATAGGCGGGAGGCCAGAAGGTCGAGACGAAGCGGCCCATTTCGCTCTGGCTGTCGGTCGCCAGCAGTACCCCCAGATCCAGTTCGCTGAAGTGGATGCCAGGCCACAACAAGGCAATCGCCAGCAAGCTGAGCAGCAGGCGGGGGCGGGTGGCGGGGTCTCGGGAGTCGCGGGTCAGCATCGGGGAATCTGCACGCTCAAGGGCGGCGGGGGCGCCGGTGGCGATTGCAGTTGCTCGTTGGCGTAGAGCTTGTCGAGCAGCTCGTGGTCGACGGCGCTGGCCGGCAGGTCGAACAGGATCTGTCCGTCACGCAGGCCGATGATCCGTGGAAAGTGCGCCAGGGCCAGTTCCACCGCATGCAGGCTGGCGACCAGGGTGACGCGGTGTTCCCGGGCATGGCGACAGAGCACTGACAGGGTGTGCCCGGCCAGCACCGGGTCCATGGCCGACACCGGCTCATCGGCCAGCAACACCTCGGGCGCCTGATACAGCACCCGGGCCACGCCGACACGCTGGAGCTGGCCTCCGGACAGTTGCTGGCATTGTGCAAACAGCTTGTCACCGAGGTCCAGCCGGGCCAGTGCCGCCCGTGCGCCGGGAATGTCCACCGGGTGCAGCAGGTTCAGCAGGCTCCTGCCCAGACCCCACTGCCCCAGTTTGCCGGCGAGTACCGCCGTGACGACGCGCTGGCGCGGGGGCAGGGGCGGTGATTGATGCACCAGGCCGATACGGGCGCGCAGGCGCTGGCGCTGGCGGGCCGACAGCTGCCAGGCGTGTTCGCCCAGCACTTGCAACTCACCGCTGCCCGGGCGCAAAGCGGTGGCCAGCAGATTGAGCAGGCTCGACTTGCCTGCGCCAGACGGGCCGATGATAGCTACTTGTTCGCCCGCACCGATGTGCAGGTCCACGCCACGCAGCGCCTGGACGCCGTTGGCGTGGGTCAGGGTGACCCCGGTCAATTGCATGGTCATTTGAGCAAGTCGGCGGCGCGTGCGGCTTCCTCGATGCCCTTGTAGTTCTCGGGGTTGGTTTCGATGAAGCGGCTGGCGGCTTGCAGATCCAGGATCTCCTTGTCCGCAGGCTTCGCCGGATCGAGTGCCAGGAACGCGGCCTTGATCTTGCCGGCGAGCGCCGGGTCGAGGGTGCCGCGCACGGTCCAGTTGTAGTCGAAGTAGGCCGGGGTGGTGGCAAACACCTTGACCTTGTCGGTATCGACCTTGCCGGCGGCGACCAGTTTTTCCCACACACTGGCGTTCAGGACCCCGGCGTCGACCTTGCCGGCCTGCACCCAGGCGACTGTCGCGTCATGGGCGCCGGAATAGCCTACGCGACTGAAATAGGTTTCCGGCTTGATGCCGTCCTTGAGCATGAAGTAACGCGGCATCAGACTGCCCGACGTGGACGACACCGAGCCGAAGGCGAAGGACTTGCCCTTGAGATCGGCCAGGGACTTGACGTTCGGGTCGGCGGTGATGAATTTGCTGGTGAACTTCGCGTCCTGTTCGCGTTGCACCAATGGAATGGCATTGCCGGTTTTCAGCCGTGCCTGTACGAAGGTGAAACCGCCGAGCCAGGCCAGGTCGAGGCGGTCGGTGGCCAGCGCCTCGACCACGGCCGGGTAGTCGCTCACCGGCACGAACTCGACCTTCATACCCAACTGTTGCTCCAGGTAGGCGCCCAGCGGCTTGAATTTGCGCAGCAGTTCGGTCGGTGCCTCATCGGGAATGGCGCTGACTTTCAGGGTGTCCGCGGCCTGCGCGAGCACGCTGCAAACCGACAGGGTCAAGCCGATGGCCAATGCCAGGGTACGCTTGAGCATGGAAGATCTCCGTTTCATTTACGCTGGGTTTTCGGTGCGCAGGGTACAGGGTTATTGAGGCGAAGGCGCATTGAGAGGTTAGCCGAAATGGGGCGGGTGGTTGGGGGCCTCAAATTGAGAGGGGGCGTACACCGCAACAACCAAAGCGAGGCGGCCCGACAACCGACCTGACTATTACGGATATACCCCAATCCCCTGTGGGAGCGAGCCTGCTCGCGAAAGCGGTGTGTCAGTCAACATTTATGCTGCATGACACAACCCCTTCGTCGGAGCGCAGCCCGGAGCCGGCTAGCTCCCACGGTTGGATTACCGACCATGTGCCGCATCCGCCAGTTGTTCGGTATCAACCCGGACAAACACCGAGTCACCCACCGCCGTGAGCACGTCCCCGGCGTAGACCTCGCAGATGACACGGGTCTTGCGCCCGACATCGCCTTCCACTTTTGCCTTCAGGATCAGCGGCACGCCCATCGGTGTCGGTTTGATGAACTTGATGCCCAGGTTGCCGGTGACGCAGTTGATGCGGGGCAGGCTGGCGACTTCGCGTTGTTCCGCGCGGTAGTGATAAGCCATCGCCGTCCAGTTGGAATGGCAGTCGACCAGCATCGCGATCAAGCCGCCGTACACCAGGTCCGGCCAGCCGCAGTACATGGCATCCGGCACATGCTCGGCCACGACGTGCTCGCCGTCTTCATGCCAGTAGCTCTTGATGTGCAGCCCGTGGGGATTGCGGCCGCCGCAACCGTAGCAAACGCCATCCGGCGCGGCGGAGTCTTGCAGGGAGGTGTCGAGGGTGGACATGCCTTGATCATCCTTAAAAAATGGGAAACCAATCGGGTCGGTGTATTGAACACTTTAACTCCTGTGGGAGCGAGCCTGCTCGCGAAGGCGGTGTATCAGGCGAGGTTTATGTCAACTGACACTCCGCTTTCGCGAGCAGGCTCGCTCCCACAGTCTTTTTCCACTCGCCTTCACCGCCGTGCCGAATGCTGCTGCGGTGCCAGAAATGCATCGTGGAAGTAATTGCGGAACGCCTGCATCGCCGGGCTGAATTCGCGCTCGCGATGCCAGGCCAGGCCGACGCTCATGGGGGTGACCTTGTCGGTGATGGTCACGGTTTCGATGCGTTTGCCTTCCAGCGACCAGGGGCGGTGCACCAGGTCCGAGAGGATCGCCACGCCGCTGCCGTTGGCGACCATGCTGCGCACCGCCTCCACGGAGCTGGTGCGGACCCTGACGTTGGGCTGCTGATGAGCATGTTCCCAGTAGCGCATGGCGCTTTGTTCGGCTTCATCGACGGTGAGCAGGATGTAGGGTTCCTTGGCCACATCGGCCAGGCTGACGGCCGAGCGTTCGCACAGCGGATGGTGGCTGGGCAGCCACAGCCGGCGTTCGGAGTTGAACAGGGTTTCGGAGACGATGTCCGGGTGCGTGAGGTTCGCGGTGAGCACCACCGCCATGTCGAACCGACCTTCGAGCAGGCCTTGTTCGATGGCTTGCCGTTCCTGTTCGTGGACTTCAATAGCCACGTCCGGGTGCCAGTGCTCCAGTCGCTGCAGATGGTGCGGCAGGAAGTAACCGATCACCGTGTAGCTGGCGGCGAGGCGCAGCAGCCCGCTGGCGCGCACGTCGGGCAGCGGGCTGTTCAGGGCGTCGTCGACGCTGCGCAAGATCACGTAGGCCCGATTGAGAAAGTGCCGCCCGGCATCGGTCAGGCTCATGCCCTGGGCCGACCGCTGGAACAGCAGGGTGCCGAGCATGCCTTCCAGTTCCTTGATCGCCGTGGTCACCGCCGATTGGGAAATGTTCAGATGGATCGCGGCTTGCGAGATTTGCCCGATCTCGGCGGTGGCGACGAAATAGCGGACCTGGCGCAGGGTCAGTGACATGAACACTCCGGTGGACGGGCTTTTTGTTTTTCAGGGCTTTCTGTTTTTAGAGCTATCTGTTTTTCAGAAGATGACCTATCTGATAATAGATCTTCCCAAGGGGTTGGCTGGAATTTAACGTGGTCTGCATGAAGTCACAAGCGTCAGGAGCAAGCGTCATGCAGGCAGTAGATTTCAACTCGGACATGGGCGAAGGTTTCGGCCCATGGACCATCGGCGATGGCGTCGACAATGAGCTGATGGGCTTCATCAGCACCGCCAACATCGCCACCGGTTTCCATGCCGGCGATCCCGGCACCATGCGCCGCACCGTCGAGCAGGCCAAGCGCCTGGGCGTGGCCATCGGCGCGCATCCGGGGTTTCGCGACCTGGTCGGCTTCGGCCGCCGGCACATCAATGCACCGGCCCAGGAGCTGGTGGACGACATGCTGTATCAGTTGGGGGCGCTGCGTGAACTCGCCCGGGTTCAAGGCGTGGCCCTGCAACACATCAAGCCCCACGGTGCGCTGTACATGCACCTGGCCCGGGACGAGGAAGCCGCGCGTTTGCTGGTGGAAAACCTGCAGCGCCTGGAACCTGAACTGCTGTTGTATTGCATGCCCAACTCCGTGATCTGGCGCGTCGCCAAGGAACTTGGCCAACCGGTGATCCGTGAGTTCTACGCCGACCGCGAATACGACCTCAGCGGTTCCATCGTCTTTACCCGCAACGTGCGTGCCTACGATCCGGCCCAGGTCGCGGCGCGGGTGCTGCGTGCCTGTCAGGAAGGCGTGGTGCGCACCGTCGAAGGCGAAGACCTGGCGATCGAATTTGATTCCATCTGTTTGCACAGCGATACACCGGGTGCCCTGGCGTTGGTCGAAGCCACGCGTAAAGCGCTCGATGACGCGGGAATCAAGGTTCGCGCACCGCGCTGATCAGAACGAAACACCCGGCACAGAGACGCCAGGGTTTGCACACGATTCATCTTTTTTGCCTGCCTTTCTACAACTATTCCAAGAGGAACAGACATGGCCGAACACACCATCATTACCCCGTTGCCCGGGACCTTCTATCGCAAAGCCACACCGGAATCGGCGAACTACGTCGAGGAGGGCGCAGAAGTCAGCGCCGACACCGTCATCGGCCTGATCGAAGTCATGAAGCAGTTTTCCGAACTGACCGCCGGGACGGCCGGTCGCCTGAGTGCGTTTGTGGTGGAAGACGGTGATCCGGTGGAGCCGGGTCAGGTCATCGCAACACTCGACGGCCATTGAGGGTAGGGCACGATCATGACCCAAGCTATTCGTAAATTACTGATCGCCAACCGTGGCGAAATTGCCGTGCGGATCATCCGTGCCGCCAAAGCACTGGGAATCCCCACCGTTGCGGCATGCAGTGAGGCGGACGTCGACTCCCAGGCCGCGCGCATGGCCGACGAGGTTCACATCCTCGGCCCGGCCCGCGCCGATAAAAGCTATCTGAACGTCGAGGCATTGCTCGGCGCCTTGAAAGCCACGGGTGCCAATGCGATCCACCCCGGTTACGGCTTTCTGTCGGAGAACGCGGATTTTGCCGAAGCGGTCCTCGCCGCCGGTGCTATTTTCGTCGGGCCGAGCCCCGAGACGATCCGGCGCATGGGCGACAAGGCCGAAGCCCGGCGCACTGCGCAAGCGGCCGGTGTGCCAGTGGTGCCCGGTTCCCCCGGTGAGCTGTTCGACGTCGAGTCGGCACTCAAGGCGGCCGAGTCCGTTGGCTTTCCGCTGCTGATCAAGGCTTCGGCCGGTGGCGGTGGGCGTGGCATTCGTCTGGCGCAAAACGCACAACAACTGAGCGAAGAGTTCCCCCGTTCCCAGCGCGAAGCCCAGGCAGCATTCGGCAATGGCGCGGTGTACCTGGAGCGGTTCATCGGCAAGGCCCGGCACATCGAAGTGCAGGTGTTGGGCGACGGTAAGCACGCGGTGCATTTGTTTGAGCGCGAGTGCTCGCTGCAACGTCGTCGGCAGAAAATCTTTGAAGAGGCGCCGTCGCCGGTTCTCAACCCGCAACAGCGCGAAACGCTGTGCGCCAGTGCCGTACGCTTGACCGAAGCCCTGGGCTACAAGGGCGCCGGCACCCTGGAATATCTGTACGACGACGCCACCGGCGAGTTTTTCTTTATCGAGATGAACACGCGGATTCAGGTGGAGCACCCGGTCAGCGAATTGATCACCGGCATCGACCTGGTGCAGGCCATGCTGCGCATTGCCGGTGGCGAGCCGTTGGGCTTGCAGCAAAGCGATATCCAGCTCAATGGCGCCGCGTTGCAGATGCGCCTGAATGCCGAAGACCCGGCGCGGGATTTCTTCCCGAGTCCCGGTCTGGTTGAATCGCTGGTCTGGCCGCAAGGCGAGGGCGTGCGGGTCGATACTCATCTGTATCAAGGCTACCGCGTGCCGCCTTACTATGACTCGTTGCTGGCCAAGCTGATTGTTCACGGTCGGGATCGCGACGAAGCCTTGGCCCGTGCGCGCCTTGCAGTGGAGCAGACCACGCTCACCGGCATGGCGAGCACTCTGTCGTTGCACGCTGAACTGCTGGAGCAACCCTGGCTGCACAGCGCCGACTTCCACACCGGCACCCTGGAAACCTGGCTGGCTGCGCGCCGCAGCGGAGGTGAAGCATGAGCAATCCAATCCGCTACAGCTTTGGCGCCGATGAGCATCTGTTTGCCGAAGTCAGCGACAGCATGTCCCTTGAAGCGTTCTTCAAGGGCATGGCCGTGACCCGTGCGGTGGAGCGACTGGCACTGGATGGCGTACTCGATGTGTGCCTGGCCAATGCCTCGTTCCAGATCCGTTTCGACCCGGACCGCATCGCGCCTTCCGACCTGCTCGAAGCGGTGAAAGGCGCAGAAGCCGAGGCGGTTGCCGAGCGCACCTTGCAGACCCGGATCATCGAAATTCCGGTGCTGTACAACGATCCCTGGACCCATGAAACCCTGATGCGTTTTCGCGACCGCCATCAGGATCCGAGCGCCACGGACCTGGAATACGCCGCACGGATCAACGGCCTGGCCGACGTCGAGGCGTTCATCGCCGCCCACAGTGGCGCGCCGTGGTTTGTCTCGATGGTGGGCTTCGTTGCCGGCCTGCCGTTTATGTTCCAGATGGTCGAGCGCGAGCGTCAGTTGCAGGTGCCCAAGTACCTGCGACCGCGCACTGACACGCCTAAATTGACCCTCGGTCACGGCGGTTGCTTCGGCTGCATCTACTCGGTGCGCGGTGCCGGTGGTTATCAGATGTTCGGCGTCACGCCGGCGCCGATCTACGACCCGCAGCAAAACCTGGCGTACCTGAAAGAGCACATGGTGTTCTTCCGTCCGGGGGACATCGTGCAGTTCAAGCCGATGGACCGGGAGGCCTATGACCAGGCCGTGGCCGAGGTCGAAGCCGGGCGCTTCGATCTGCGGATTCGTCCGGTGGAATTCTCGCTGGATGCGTTTCTCGCCGACCCGATCGGCTATCCCAAGTCGCTGCAGGAGGTGCTGGCATGATCAAGGTACTCAAACCCGGTCTCGCCACCTCGGTACAGGACCTGGGCCGCGAAGGGTATTACCACCTGGGCATTCCGCCTTCCGGCGCACTGGATCAGTACGCCCTGAGCGCGGCCAATCAACTGGTGGGCAACCCGGCCAATTCGGCGGCGCTGGAATGCACGTTGCTGGGGCCGGAACTGGAGTTCCGGCAAGACGCGCTGGTGGCGGTGTGCGGTGCGCACATGACGCCAAAGGTCGATGGCGTGGACATGCACCTGGACACCGCTTTCGAGGTGAAGGCCGGGCAAGTGCTGCGTTTTGATTTCCCCAAGGCCGGTGCCCGCGCTTACCTGGCGGTGGCCGGCGGCATTGATGTGCCGGTGGTGCTCGGCAGTCGTTCCACCTATGCCCTGGGCGCACTCGGTGGTTTTCAGGGCCGTCGCCTGATTGCCGGGGACGAATTGCCGGTGGGCATCGCCAGCGGCAAGGGCCGCGCCGGGGCCAGCCTGCCCATGGCGTTGCGCCAATCCCTGGGGGGTGAAATCACCCTGCGCGTGGTGCCGGGGCTGTACTACGACCGCTTGACCCCAGCGGCGGCGGACAGCTTTTTCGCCGAGGCCTGGACCGTCGGCTCGGAGGCGGACCGCATCGGTTATCGCTTCAAGGGCGGCAGCCCGCTGAGCTTTCAGCCCCGTGAGCAGCCGTTCGGTGCCGGTTCCGATCCGTCGAACATCGTCGACAGTTGCTACCCGATCGGCTCGATCCAGGTGCCCGCCGGGCTCGAACCCATCGTGCTGCACCGCGATGCGGTATCCGGTGGCGGCTACGCGATGATCGGCACGGTGATCAGCGCCGACCTCGACCTGATCGGCCAGATGCAACCCAACCAGAAAGCCCGTTTCGTGGCGGTGACCCTCGAAGAAGCGCTGGAAGCGCGACGTTCCTATAAGAAAAAACTCAGCTGCTTGAGCAAGCTGTTCCCTTCCTGATGCTGCCCGTCGCTCTGCGCGGGTAAAGCCAAACGGTGAGCCAACGCCGCACTTCGGTGCGGTGACGGCTGCCCGCGCTTCAACCTTTGACTGGTTCTGGAGTGCACGCACATGGCTGCTTTATCGCAATCGAGTCAAACCGGGCAAGACCCGGCCAATCATCCCGTTCCAACCGGCGCGCGCATGGGCCGACTGTCGCTGACCATGGCCTGGTGGGCGGTGTGCAGCGCGATGTTCTACATCGTGGTCGGCGCTTCCCTGGCGTTGTCCTATGGCGCGCGCAATGCGCTGATCGGGATGGTGCTATCGGTGATCAGCTACGGGCTGGTCAACACCGTGCTCAGTCGCTTTGCGATCCGCAGCGGCTTGTCGGTCGCGTTGTTTTCACGGCTGTTGTTCGGCAGCACCGGCGCCTGCCTGGCGACCTTGATCTTCTTCTCGACGGCGATCTACTACGCCGTGTTCGAAGGCTCGGTAATCGCCGTGGCGCTCAATCACCTGTACCCGGAACTGGTCTATCCGCTGGCCGCATTGCTGGTGGTGCTGTACAGCGTGCCGATGATCCTGGGCAGCGTGCAGCACTGGCTGGACAAGCTCAACGGCGTGTTGCTGCCGGTGTATCTGGGTGGCTTGCTGGTGGCGGTGGGGCTGTCGATCAGCCGTTACGGCTACCAGCCGCAATGGCTGGATTTCGGCCCGGCAACCCCCAGCGCCTTCGGCTGGTGGGACTGCTTCGTCGCCTACATGGGCGTGTGGATCCTGATGCTGTTCACTTTCGACTACGCCCGTTTCGGCAAGATCGAGGACGCCGAATATCACGGCCGCTGGAACTTCGGCATGCCGTTCTACGCGGTGACGTTTTTGCTCAACGGCGCGGCGGGCATCTACCTGGTCAGCAGTATTCCCCACGAAGGCGCGCTCAACGAAGTGTCGGTGGTGATGGCGATCCTGCAGTTGATGGGGCTGTGGGGCCTGTTGTTTGTATGGGCCACGCAAACCCGGATCAACACCGCCAATTACTACCTGGCGACCTTGAACATGCAGGCGTTCTTCGCTCGTTTCGGTCTGCGGGGTTCGTACCTGATGTGGGCGCTGGCGGTCGGTGTGATCGTCTACGGCCTGATGCTGGCGGATGTGTTTGCGTACTTGCTCAAGGCGTTGGCCTATCAGGGCATTTTCGTGGTGGCCTGGGTCGGCGTGGCCTTGGCGCAGATCGTTTACGGGCGCTATGACGCAGCGGCGCTGGAGCGTGTGGCCGCGTTCAATCCAGTGGGCCTGACCGCGTGGTTTGGTGCGACGGCGTTGGGGCTGGCATTGATGTTTTCCGCAGGCGCAGCGAGTAGCTTTTCCGCGCCCGCAACGGTGATCGTCGCCTTTGCCTTGCAGGCCGGTTTGTCCCATCGCAGCCGGTTGCAGGTCCGGTTGGCGGACTAAAACCTGTAGGAGCGAAGCTTGCTCGCGAAGGCGGCCTGACAGATGTACCGGACCCACTGTGGGAGCGAGCCTGCTCGCGAAGAGGACGTACCATTCAACATCCAGGTTGAATGACACACCGCCTTCGCGAGCAGGCTCGCTCCCACAATGTGATTTTCAGTGAACGCTTGCATCGGTTGCTCGGCCCCGGAGCCTCCGCTTCAGGTCGTCACTTTTCCTTCCGGGCCCGGGCACCCGTCAGGCGAAAACATCGGCAGGCGCTTGAGCATCCAGTTGAGCAACTCCTGAGCCGGGGCCGCCAGCGGTCGACCGGACTTCACCAGCAGTTTCGCCTCAACCCCCTGAAACAGCGGATGTTCCACCGCAATGGCGGCCAGGCTGCCCTGGGCGATTTCTCTGTAGGCGGCGAATTCTCCGAGCAACGAGGCGAAGTCCCCGGCGGCCACCAGACGCTTGAGTGCTGCCAGGGAGTTGCTGACCAGCACCGGGCGGATCTCGATCTTTTCCGCGTACTCAAGCATCTCTATCGCCTGGCCGATGCCGAAGGTGGTGGGCGTCAACACCAACGGGCAGTCGAGAATGTCCGCGACCGTCGCCGGCCCCCCTCGCAAGGCCAGCGGGTGATCGGGGCGAACCAGCAGCATCACCGGCTGCGATGAGGTTGCGCGAAAATCGATGTGCGCATGCAGGGGCGGGTTGTAGGCAAGGCCGATGTGCGCACGGTTTTCGGCGACTTCGTGGAGTACGTCGACGACCGGCAGCGTGTCCAGCGTGACGTTGAGTTTCGGGTATTGCTTGCAGAAGGGCGCGAGTACGTTGTCAACCAACGCATCGACATAACCCTCGCTGATGACCACCCGCACATGGCCTTGCTGCAGGCCCTTGATCGCTTGCAACTGGTCTTCGAGCTTCTCCTGATGGGATCGATAACCGCGCCAGAACTCCAGCAAGTGCGCGGCCGCTTCGGTCGGTTGCACACCCCGCGCCTGGCGTTCGAACAGTGTCGCCCCCAGTTCCTCTTCCAGCAGCTTGATCTGGCGCGTAATCACCGATGGCGACGTGTTGATGCTGTCTGCCGCGCCACGAATCGAGCCGTGGACCAGCACTTCGTGGAAATACCTCAGGCGTTGTTGGTTTATTTCGCGCATGGCTGACGTCTCTCCGTTGTTTCAGCGTTGCTCGTAGGGCAACGATACGCGAACTTAGTTGCTCTTGCTGGGCTTTGGCTGTGGGGGCAACATCCCTGGCACGACCGTAGATCAACAAGAAGAACCGGAGACGTGCATGTCAACCCTCGACACCTCGGCAAGAAGCAAGGCCCTTGCGGCCCTGTACCGCAAGCTCAATTGGCGGCTGCTGCCGCTGCTGTTCATCTGCTATGTGTTTGCGTATCTGGATCGGATCAATGTCGGTTTTGCCAAACTGCAGATGCAGAGTGATCTGGGGCTTTCCGACGCGGCTTATGGCGCGGGCGCGGGCATCTTCTTTCTGGGGTATGTGTTGTTTGAGCTGCCGAGCAACCTGATGCTGCCACGGGTTGGCGCACGCAAGACCTTCAGCCGCATCCTGGTGTTATGGGGCATCACCTCGGCGTGCATGCTCTTTGTACGCGACGTGCCGACGTTCTACGTGATGCGGTTTCTGCTGGGTGTGTTCGAAGCCGGTTTTGCCCCGGGCATGATCTATTACCTGTCGTGCTGGTACGGCCCGACACGGATGGCCCGCGCCATTGCCATCGTCTTTATCGCCGGCCCCGTAGGCGGCATTATCGGTGGCCCGCTGTCCGCGTGGCTGATCACCACGTTGGCCGGTGTGGGCGGCATGACCGGCTGGCAGTGGATGTTTCTGCTTGAAGGCCTGCCTTGCGTGTTCCTCGGCATCCTTACGTACTTCGTGCTTGCCAATCGACCCTCGGAGGCCAGTTGGCTGAGTGTCGAGGAAAAGCATCTGCTGGAGGCTGAACTGGGGACATCGACGAGCCAGGTCCATTCGTTCCGGGCCGTGTTGCGCGACCCGAAAACCTACATCCTGGCGTCGGCCTACTTCTGCATCATCTTCTCGATCTACGCCATGAGCTTCTGGCTGCCAGCCATTCTCAAGGCCCAAGGAGTCAATGACACCCTGCAGCTGGGTTGGTACGCCGCCATTCCCTACGTAGGCGCCGCCATTGGCATGTACCTGATTGGACGCCGCTCCGACCGGCTCGGTGAGCGCCGCTACCACTGCGCGGTACCGGCGGGCATCGCCGCCTTGTGCCTGCTGATGTTCCCTTTTGCCGAGGGACATGTTCTGGTGTCGCTGGCGCTGCTGACCGGGGCGACCGCTACGATTTTCATGGCGTATACCGTGTTCTGGGCCATGCCCTCGGAACACATCAAGGGTGAGGCGGCGGCGGGAGGCATTGCCTTCATCAACACCATCGGCCTGTGCGGTGGCTTCTGGGGGCCGGCGGTCATTGGTTGGGCAAAAACCGCTACCGGAAACATGAACCTCGGCATCGTAGTCGTCGGCTGCGCCTCCCTGTGCGCGGTGCTTATCATCACGCTCAACAGATCACTCTCGACTGAACACGTCGCGCCTCAATACAGTGCAGGCTGATCAGTCACTTTGAACCCTGAAATTGAATCGTCGCGTTCCGCAAGGAACCATCCAAAGGAGAGCACTTCCATGCTTCTACACCTGTCGACCTGGGCCGAGATCGGCCAGTTTCTTGAACGCAGCCGCACCATCGTGATTCCCATCGGTTCGAATGAACAACACGGCCCGACCGGCCTGTTGGGCACTGACTGGATGTGTCCACAAATCATTGCCCACGAAGCTCAGAGCAGGGCCGACATCCTGATCGCGCCGACCTTCAACATCGGCATGGCGCAACACCATCTCGGGTTCCCGGGCACCATTTCACTGCGCCCTTCAACGTTCATCGCCGCCATTGGCGACTGGGTGCGATCGCTGGCCGCGCACGGCTTTGAGAAGATCCTGTTTCTCAATGGCCACGGTGGCAACGTTGCATCGATTGAGGCGGCATTCTCGGAGCTTTACGCCGAAGCGAGTTTCGCCCGACGCCCAGCGGGGTTCGCGCTGAAGTTGTGCAACTGGTGGGATCTGGAAGGGGTCAATGACCTTGCCAAGGAACAGTTCCCGACGGGGCACGGTGTGCATGCAACGCCTTCGGAAATCGCCGTCACCCAGTGGGCCTATCCTGACTCGATCAAGTCGGCGGGCTATTCGCCGCAGATCGCTAACTGGGGCCCCATCCGCGAAGCCCGGGATTTCCGCGCACGCCATCCGGACGGGCGCATGGGCTCGGACCCGGCGCAGGCGACAGCGGAAAAAGGCCGGGCACTGGTGATGTTGGCCGCCGAGGGGCTGGTGAAGGAAGTGGAGGCATTCAACCGGGAATCGATGCCGGGCTGATGGCTTGATCAGATCATCCGGACCCATTGCGAGCGCCCGTCCCTGGGCGCTCTCTGTCAGTCAGCGCTCAAAGCCAGGCTTTGACTTGCGCGCAGACCGCCTGGGTCGAGATGCCATAGCGGTCATGCAGCGTTGGCAAGGCCCCAGCATCGAGGAACGCATCGGGCAATGCGATCTGCCGGAAGGTCGGCGTCACTCCGTTGCGCAGCAGCACACTGGCGACCGCTTCGCCCAGACCACCGATGATGGAGCTGTTTTCTGCGGTGACCACCAGGCGACCCGGTTTGCGGGCTTCAGCCAGAATGGTTTGCTCGTCCAGGGGTTTGATCGTCGGCACGTGCAACACGGCGACATCAACCCCATCCGCTTGCAACTCTTTCGCCGCCTCCAGGGCGCGCATGGTCATCAAACCGGTGGAGATGATCAGCACATCGTTACCGGTACGCAGGGTCTTGGCTTTGCCGATCTCGAATTGGTAGCCGTATTCGTCCAGCACCAGCGGCACATTGCCGCGCAGCAAACGCATGTACACCGGCCCGTTATGGGCTGCAATGGCGGGCACCGCCTGTTCGATTTCCAGCGCATCGCACGGATCGACGATCATCAGGTTGGGCATGGCGCGAAAGATCGCCAGGTCGTCCGTGGCCTGGTGGCTGGGGCCGTAGCCGGTGGTGAGGCCGGGCAAGCCGCAGACGATCTTGACGTTGAGGTTTTCCTCGGCAATCGCCATGCAGATGAAGTCATAGGCGCGGCGCGAAGCGAATACGGCATAGGTGGTGGCGAAGGGCACGAAGCCTTCCCGGGCCATGCCCGCTGCCGCACTCATCAGCAGTTGCTCGGCCATGCCCATTTGATAGAAACGATCCGGATGGGCCTTGGCGAAGATGTGCAGGTCGGTGTACTTGGACAGGTCGGCGGACAGGCCGACGATGTCCGGGCGTTGATCCGCCAATGCGGCCAACGCATGGCCGAACGGTGCGGATTTCGCGGCCTGGCCCTCAGAGGCGATTGAGGCAATCATCGCCGAAGTCGTCAGGCGTTTTTTGGCAGGCGTAACCGTGGAAGTCGGCGTGTGGGCTGCGTTGCTCATTGGTTGTTTCCTTCTTCAAGGTTGCTGAGTGCCAGATCCCATTCGTGTTCTTCGACGCGGATGAAGTGGGTTTTTTCGCGGGTTTCGAGGAAGGGCACGCCTTTGCCCATTTTGGTGTCGCAAATGATCACCCGTGGTTGAGTGCCGGGATGGTTGCGTGCGGCATCGAACGCGGTGACCAGAGCTTCCAGATCGTTGCCATCGACGCGTTGGGTGAACCAGCCGAAGGCCTGCCAACGATCGACGATGGGTTCGAACGAAAGAATTTCACTGGAATGGCCATCGGCTTGCTGGTTGTTGACGTCGACAATGGCGATCAGGTTGTCGAGCTTCCAGTGCGACGCCGACATCACCGCTTCCCAGGTCGAGCCCTCATTCAGCTCGCCGTCCGACAACAGGTTGTAGACGAAGGCGGGTGAGCCTTTGCGCTTGAGTCCCAGGCAGGCTCCGACGGCGATGCCCAGACCCTGGCCGAGCGAACCACCGGTGATCTCCATGCCCGGGGTGTAGGCGGCCATGCCCGACATCGGCAGGCGGCTGTCGTCCGCGCCGTAGGTTTCCAATTCGTCCAACGGGATGATTTCGGCTTCGATCAAGGCTGCGTACAGGGCAATGGCGTAGTGACCGATCGACAGATAGAAGCGGTCGCGTCCTTCCCATTCCGGGTCTTCGGGCCGATAGCTCAGGGCGTGAAAGTAAGACACAGCCAGCAGGTCGGCGGCGCCGAGGGCCTGGCCGACGTAGCCTTGCCCCTGAACCTGGCCCATGCGCAAGGCATGGCGGCGAATGTTATGAGCGCGTTGCGCCAGCGTCGTAGATGACGTGAATGCAGGATGAGCAGTCATGGTGAAACTCCAATGAATCAACGATTGACCGAGGCGGCGGGGATGCGCAGTACCAACGTGGCACCGAACAGCAGTACGCCGGTGATCAGATACATGCCGATGGCGCTGGAACCGGTCTGTGTGGTGACCCAGCCGATCAGGTAAGGCGAACAGAAGCCGGCGAGGTTGGCGAAGCTGTTGACCGCCGCGATGCCGGCGGCGGCAGACACCCCACCCAGCAACGTGGTGGGCAACATCCAGAACATCGACGTCGCGGACAGGATTCCGGAAGCGGCCAGGCAAAGACTGAGAATGGAGAGCAGTACATTTCCACCCATCAGGGCAGCCAGGCTCAACCCGAAAGCACCCGCGATCATCGGTACGATGAGGTGCCAGCGACGCTCACGATGTTTGTCACCGCTGCGTCCGGCATACAGCATGGCCACAATCGCGCAGAGATAGGGCAGGCTGGACAGGAAGCCGATGTGCAGCGGATCGGAAACCCCCGCGTTACGCACCAGGGTCGGCAGCCAGAAGGTGATTGCGTACTGCCCCATCACCACGCAGAAGTAGATGCCGGCCAGCAACCACAGACGCCGGTCACGGATGAATTCGCCTACCGAGGCATGAGTCACTTTCTGCTGGTCGTCCTCGGCCAGCTCACGGCTGATCAAGGCTTTTTCGTCCTCGTCGAGCCAGGTGGCCTGATGCACGCCGTCCTTCAGATAACTCAGCACCAGCAGGCCGATAACCACCGTCGGCACCGCCTCCAGGACGAACATCCATTGCCAGCCGGCCCAGCCGTGCATGCCGGCGAAGTGGTTCATGATCCAGCCCGAGAGCGGGCCACCGACCATGCCCGACAGCGGAATGGCGATGAACCACAATACGGTCATGCGCGCACGCCGGTAGGACGGAAACCAGTAGGTCAGATACAGCAACAGCCCCGGTGCCAGGCCGGCTTCGGCAACCCCGAGCAGAAAGCGCAGCGCGTAGAACTGCCAGGCGGTTTCGACGAAGGCGAACAGGGCGGAGACGATGCCCCAGGTGATCATGATGCGGGCGATCCACACACGTGCACCGACCCTGTGCAGGATGATGTTGCTGGGGACTTCGCAGAGGAAGTAGCCGATGAAGAACATGCCGGCGCCCAGTCCGTAGACGGTTTCGCTGAGCGCCAGGTCGTTCATCATTTGCAGCTTGGCAAAGCCGACGTTGACCCGATCCAGGTAGGCGCACAGGTAGCACAGCATCAAAAAGGGCATCAGGCGCCACGCGGTCTTGCGGTAGGCGTTGGAGCGCACGGTCGAAACCGCTTCGAGCGACAGGGTAGTCATGATGGTCTGATCTCTTGTTTTTATTGACCGCCAGGCGATGAGGCCCGGCTGTGTCGTCGATCCAGATCCGCACGGGCCGCCAGGCCCGTCAGGTGTCATCAGTGAATCAGCATGCCGCCGTTCACATCCAGGGTGATGCCGGTCAGGTAAGAGGATAGGTCGCTGGCCAGGAACAGGGCCGCGTTGGCCACATCCTGCGCCTCGCCTAGACGACCCAGCGGGATGCCGTCGATGATGGCGTGACGGCGTTCGTCCTGCATCAGGCCACCGGTGATATCGGTATGGATCAGGCCGGGGGCGATGGAGTTCACGCGGACCTTGTCCGGCCCCAGTTCCCGGGCCATGGCTTTGGCCAGACCCAGCACGCCGGCCTTGGCCGCGCTGTAATGAGGGCCACCGAAAATGCCGCCACCGCGTTGAGCGGAAACGGAGGACATGCACACGATGCTGCCGGATGACTGCTCACGCATGACCGGAATCACCGCCTGGGACATCAGCAAAGTGCCACGCAGGCTGACATCCAGCACCTTGTCGTAATCCGAAGGGCGGATGTCCAGGGTCTTGAGGGGTTGGGTGATGCCGGCGTTGTTGACGAGAATGTCGATGCGACCGAAGTGCTCGATGATTTTCGCGACAGCTTGCTGAACCTGGGATTCGTCTGCGACGTTGGCCGCGAGACCGAGATGGCCTTCACCCAGGGTCGCAGCGGCATCGCGTGCAGCGGATTCATCCAGATCGAGGATCACCACACGGGCGCCGTGTTGCGCGAAGGTGGTCGCGGTAGCGCGGCCAATGCCCCGTGCGGAAGCTGCACCGGTGATGATCGCGACTTTGCCTTGAAGAAGCATGGAGGAGTACCTCTGAGATTGTTTTTATGGGTTCGACTCAAATCGAATCGATGACTCAGCTTGTTCTCCACACCGACCCTGAGCAATAACGCGAACTTCACTGGATGCTGAAAAAAATTCAGCACTCGCCAACGGCCTGTCCGGATGCTTGAATGGCTTAACCCCCGTTTCATGCCACTTGCAGCGGAACAACAATCATCATGGGTTCAAATGACGACGCACCTGCAACACTGCCACCGCTGAAAGCCATTCAGGCCTTCGAGCAGACCGCCCGCTTCGGCAATGTCGCGCGCGCCGCCGAATTGCTCGACCTGACCCCCTCGGCAGTCAGTCACCAGTTGGCCAAGCTGGAGGCGATGATCGGGCGACAGTTGTTTTTCCGAACGGCCCGAGGCGTGACCTTGACGCCGGTCGGCGAGCAGTACCTGACGGAGGTTTCCGGCATCCTGCACAGCCTCGCCGTGGCCACCGAACGCGCCTCCAGCGATGTCAGTCTCGATTGCCTGCGCCTGCACTCATCGCCCAGTTTCGGGCTGCTGTGGTTGATGCCGCGCCTGGAGCAGTTTCGCGAGAGTCACCCGGATATCCAGCTCAATCTCTCGTGCTCTTATGAGTCGCTGCACTTCAGTCGCGACAAGATCGATGTCGACATCCGCCATGGCATGCCCAATTGGCCCAGCTATGAAGTACGGACGATTCGCAATGAGCAGATCGCAGTCATGGCCTCGCCGAAACTGCTGGAGAAGCGCCCGATCCGCACGGTCACGGATTTGCTGGACAACAACCTGATCCTGTCGGAAGCCACATTGATCAAGTGGCCGCAGTTGTTTGCCCAACATGGCGTGTCACGCCCCGAAAAGCCCTACACCCTCAGCTTCGATCGTTCCTACATGACGCTGGAGGCCGCCAGTCACGGGCTCGGCTTTGCCCTCGAAAGCACGCTGCTGGCGCAGGACTATCTGGCACGCGGTGCGTTGGTCGAGGTGGCGCCCGAGTTGAGCGCGCCGATCACCGCCCACCACCTGGTGTTTCCCCGTGCCCATTCGAACTTCCCTCGGGTAAGGCGTTTCCTGGAGTGGATGCAGAAAGAGCTGGGGCATGATTTCAGTTACTGAGCCTTTGGCTTTAATTGATGATTCGCACAGTCGTACCTGCCGGTACTCTCGAAAAGAACTCTTCGATATCGTGGTTGTACATGCGAAAGCAACCATGACTGGTACGTGTGCCGATGCCGAATTTCTTGTTTGAACCATGGATAAGGTATGTCGACTGTCCCAAACGTATTTTATAGGGACCAAGTGGGTTGTCTGGCCCGGGGGGGACACGGCTCGGCAATGGATCCCCGTCCGCCGCATGTTCGGCACGAATGGAAGGGGTAGGAAACCACGAAGGGTTGGCGACTTTCTCGGTAATGCGAGTCGTGCCTGAAGGGGACGACCAGCCTTCACGGCCAATTCCTACCGGATAGGTGTAAACGTACCGGGTTCCGGCAGGAAAGTAGTACAGGCGAAGTTCAGCCAGGTTGATAACCACACCCGCCCTCGGACCCTCAGGCAAGGTGAATTGCGTAGGGATCTGAATGCTCGTACCGACCTTTGGCAACCAGGCATCCACACCGGGATTGGCATCCAGCATTTCTTGATACCCAAGATTGTAGCGCTCGGCCAAATCAGCAAAGGTGTCTTCAAAACGCGCGATAACGAATTGCTTGCTACCCACCACTGAACTTCCATCGGAAGGCAGTTCGTAGCGGGCAGCCATACTGGGCTGAACAATAAAACCGGCTATCAACGCTGACGCCAGCCGTAACTGATTGATTCTGGAGGGGGCCACTTTGGCGACGGGAAAAAACCGTACCGCTTTGATCATCGGGAAGCCTTGAATAGCTGGCGACTGGGTTCGTGAAGGGCACGATACTCAGTGATCGCTACTCAGAGGACAAACGCATAATCTTAATGGCATCTAGTTGAAAAACGAATCAATCGTGCCGTGCTGGAGGTGTCGAAATTGATCTGCTGCCAACCTTCAGCCACCAGGTAAACCAGAGTGTTATACGGAGCCCTTGGATTTATTGCTGCATCCTGTGCACGTATGAACTTCAATTTACCCGTCTAGTCTCTGTCACTTGCCTGATTACACTCTTCGGCAACACCAATCGAGGAGTGCAAGATGATCAACAACGTCAGGATTCATGATGTCGGCGGGCCCCAAGTCTTGAGTCTGGAGCAAACCACCACTCAGCCGCCGGGTGCCGGCGAAGTCTGGCTGGAACAGGTGGCGATCGGCGTCAACCCTCTGGATCTGAGTCAGCGATCCGGTGCGGTGCGTATGGCCTTGCCGTCTGCGCTCGGTCTTGAAGGCGCCGGGCGGGTGGCGGCGATTGGAGCGGGTGTCAGTGAAGTCGCGGTAGGTGACAGGGTTGCCTATGCCACAGGGCCGCTGGGTGCCTACGCCAGTGGGCGTCTCTATCCGGCCAACCGGCTGGTGCGGATTCCCGATGAACTGGGCTTCGCCGAAGCGGCTGCGGTGATGTTCAAAGGCATCACCGCCCAGTATCTGCTCAAGACCACGTATCCGGTGGGGCCTGGCACTCGGGTGTTGTTGTATGGGGCGGCGGGGGCGTTGGGGCAAATCATGGTGTCGTGGGCCAAGCACCTGGGGGCTTTCGTGATCGGTGTGGTGTCAAAAGCGCAAAGTATCGAGCGCGCCAGGGCGGCCGGTTGTGACGAAGTGCTGGTGTTCGATGCCACCACGCTGGCCGATCAGGTGGCGCAATTGACCCAAGGCGAAAAGGTCGATGTCGTCTATGATCCGATCGGCCGGGCGACCTTCGAGGCGTCCCTGGATAGCTTGCGCCCCCGTGGCCTGCTGGTGTCCTTTGGCATGGCCTCGGGTCCGGTGCCCGCGATGGAAATCAGCGTCTTGAATGCCAAGGGCTCGCTGTTCCTGACCCGGCCATCGCTCGCTGTCCACACCGCCACGGTGGATGAGTATCAAGCGCGTGCCAGAGAGGTGTTGCAGGCTTTCGCAGCGGGTATCATCCAGCCACGAATCTGGCGTCGCTATCCATTGGCCGATGTAGCGCTTGCGCATGCCGATCTGGAGAGTGGCCGCTCGCAAGGCGCGATCGTGCTGGAGACTTGAGTTGTTTGGCCCCGTGAGGTAGTTGCTTGCATGGATCTTTTCGATAGCCGCCAGGCGGATGAGCTTGCGACGCTGATGGCGTTGTCCGAGCATGGCTCATTCGCGGCGGCGGGACGGGTACTGCAACGCCACCCTTCAGTCCTTTCCAAACGACTGAACGCCCTTGAGCTGCGACTGGGTATCCGCCTGGTCGAACGCACCACACGGCAACTGCGCTTCACCGACGAGGGGGAGCGCCTGGTCACCCAGTTGCGTCATGCGGTCAACCTGATCAACCAGGCGGAACAGGATGCTGCGCAAGGTGCGGCCGTGGTCAGAGGCCGATTGCGGATAGCCTTGCCGGCGGCCATGGGACGGCTATGGCTCAGCGCCATGGTGTCGGAATTCGCACTGGCCTATCCCGAAATTTCACTGGAGGTCGAATACGCGGAGCGATTCGTGGACATCGTCGCCGAGGGCTTCGATGCGGCCATCCGCATCGGTGAGCTGGCCGACAGTCGGCTGGTGGCCAAAAAACTGAGTGACCACCGTCGAATCCTCTGCGCCACGCCAGGCTATCTGCATAGCAAGGGCACGCCGCGCACGCCGGCAGACCTCGCTGCTCACAACTGTCTGGGCTTCACCGGACTGCACGCCTGGCCGGAATGGAAACTGACGCGAGAGGGCGAGCAGAAGTCTGTCCGGGTGCGTGGGAGCATGGTCAGTAACGATAATGAAGCACTGCTGGTCGCCGCTCGATCCGGTCTGGGCATTCTCGCTGGCGGTGAGTGGTTGATGAAAAGGGAGATCGATTCCGGTGTTCTGCAGCGGGTGCTCCCGCAGTGGCAACTGGATGCCGAAGGGGGTGTGTATCTGGTGCGTCCATCGGCCAGGTACAGCACGGCGGCGACCGCTGCGTTCAAGCAGTGGATTGAAGAGCGGTTTTCCGTGGGCGCTCCCTGGGCGTAATTTCTCCTATCTACGAGTACCCGAGTTCGGTCAGGAGTCTTGCATGAAAGTCGGCGTGATCTCCGATACCCACGGTGTGCTCCGTGCCGAAGCCCTTGCCGCTCTGGCGGGTTGTGAACGGATCATCCACGCCGGCGACATCGGTAAACCGCAAATCCTCGATCAACTGGCCGCCATTGCCGTGCTGCATGTGGTGCGCGGGAACAATGATCTGCAGGCTGCATGGGCTGGGCATCTGGCCGACCACCAACGCTTCGACCTCAACGGATGGCCGACCCTGCTGGTTCATGACATGGCGGATGTCCCGGCGTTGCTGGAGACGGGCACCCGGCTGGTGATCACCGGCCATTCCCATAAGCCCTGCGTGGAATGGCGCGGCGAACGGCTCTACCTCAATCCGGGCAGCGCGGGTCCGCGGCGATTCAAATTGCCGGTGACACTGGCGCTGCTCGAAGTGCATGAACACACGATCGAGCCGCGCCTGGTTTCGCTGTTGGAATAAGCTTCCCGACGTCACTATCAGTTTCTGCACTCCGCCAACACCACTTGGCAGGTATCGGGCGTGCCGCCGGATCGGCCGGCATAGCGTATGCAATTGTTCAGGGACTTTTGCCGGGCGATGCTCAAGGTGACGCCCCACGCCAGGCCACCTTCGCCAACCGTGGGCAGGGCTTTTGCGTAGCAGTTGGAGCCTATGCTCGGGCTTGCATATTGAGGGGGAGGCTTGTCTGCGCATCCCGCCATCAGCGCCAGGTTGATCGCGAGCAACGAAGGCAGGACCCATGACGAGCATTGACGCGCTGTTATTCCGGTCATCCCGTTTCCCCCGGAGCAAGAGGCTGGAGACGTATTGCTGATCGTGTTCTGTTCAGATTAGTCGCTGTTGCGTCTGTCCTTGGCGCAGTTCAGCGGAATCAGCGCAATGGGGGGCGTCACAGGTTGAGGGACAGGCTCAGGGCGTGGAGGGGCATGTACCGCGAACAGCCAAACCGAGGCGGCCTGACAGCCGACCTGACTTTTGCAGACGTCCCCAATCCCCCCTGTGGGAGCGAGCCTGCTCGCGAAGGGGCCGTGTCAGTCGACATCAAGGGCGGATGTCAGGCCGCCTTCGCGAGCAGGCTCGCTCCCACAGTTGTTTTTTGTCAGGCGGGAGATCGTGCTAACCAACGATATCGTCGATCAGGATATGGTGTTGCCCGCGGCTGCATTGCTCGATCCGAGCCTCGACCTTGTAGACGTTGCGCAGCATGAGCTCGGTGATCACTTCACTGCTCGGGCCGCTGCCTTGCGCGGTGCCGTCGGCGATGACCAGCACTTGATCGGCAAAGCGTAGTGCCTGATTCAAGTCATGGATGGCGATGAACACAATGACCTCGCGCTTGCGCGCCAGTGCGCGCATGAAATTCAGCACCTGTACCTGGCGATGCATGTCGAGGGCGCTGGTCGGTTCGTCCATCAGCAGGATTTCCGGTTCGCGCACCAATGTCTGGGCGATTGACACCAGTTGTTGCTGACCGCCGCTGAGTTCACCGAGGTTGCGGAAGGACAATTCGGTGATGCCGAGCGCACTGAGTATCTCGTCCACCAACTTCAACTCATCATCGTGGACGACCCAGCCCGGTGTCAGTTGTTTGCGGGCCAGCAGTACCGATTCGTACACCGTCAGCCGGGCGCTGGCATTCAGGCCCTGGGGCATGTAGCAGATGCCCGGCGTGCCCTTTATCGAGTCCTGCAAGACAACCTGTCCGGGACCGTCGATCAGCCCCGCCATCCGTTTGAACAGGGTGGACTTGCCCGCCGCGTTGGGGCCGACCACCGCGACCACCTGGCCGCCGGCAAAGGTTGCCGTTGTGACACCACTGATGATCGTGCGCTGGTCGTAGCAGGCACCGAGATTCTCAAGCCGGATCTTTACCATGAGTTTTTCTTCCCGCTGAGAATCAGAGATATGAAGAACGGTACGCCGATCAGCGACGTGACCACGCCGATGGGGAAAATTGCCCCGGGGATCAGGGTTTTGCTGACCACCGAACTGGCGGACAAAATCAGTGCGCCGGTCAGCAGTGAGGCCGGCAGGAAGAAGCGTTGATCTTCACCGATCAGCATCCGGGCAATGTGGGGACCGACCAGCCCGATAAAGCCGATGGTGCCGACAAACGCCACCGGAAAAGAGGCCAGCAGGCTGACCATGATCAGCGTCTGGAAACGCAGGCTGCGCACGTTGATGCCGAAACTCGCGGCCTTGTCATCGCCCAGGCGCAGCGCGGTCAAGGCCCAGGCGCGTTTGGCGAAGATCGGCAGGGTGATGAGGATCACCAGGCAAATCACGCCGAGCTTGGGCCAGGTGGCTTTGGTCAGGCTACCCATTGTCCAGAACACCACGGCCGCCACGGCTTGCTCGGTGGCAAAAAACTGCACCAGGGCCAACAGCGCATTGAAGGTGAACACCAGGGCAATGCCGAGCAGCACGATGGTTTCGGCCGTTACGCCGCGACGCATGCTCAGGAAGTGGATCAACAACGCTGAGAGCATGGCCATGATGAAGGCGTTCACCGGCACCATGTACTGCGCGGCCAACGGAAACAGCGCGACACCAAACGCCAGCCCCATCGCCGCGCCGAAGCTGGCAGCGGCGGAAATACCCAAGGTGAACGGGCTGGCCAGCGGGTTATTGAGGATCGTCTGCATCTGTGCACCGGCCAGCGACAACGCCGCACCGACCGCGACGGCCATCAGCGCCACCGGCAGGCGGATATCCCACATCACCACCCGGACCTGCGGCGAAGCGCTATCCGGCGAAAACAGCGCACCCAGCACTTCGGTAAGGCTATAGCGTGCCGGACCGAGGGCCAGATCGAGCAGCACACTGCAAATCAGCAACACCACGAGTCCGCTCAGGATCAGGCGTTTGCGCAGTACCAGGCGACGGTAAGTCTCGCCCTGGACAACCCGTGCTTCGTTCAGTGAGCTCATGGTTTGACCTCCGGCGTGCGCAAGCTGACAAAGTAGCCAGGTTCATAAGGGACTGGCAGGAACCGCTCATGCAGTTCGCGAAACGACGCGTCCGGATCCAGATCGGCAAACAGCGTCGGATGAATCCACTTCGCCAGTTGCTGGATGGCCGCGAACTGGTAGGGGCTGTTGTAGAACTGATGCCAGATCGCATGGAAGGCTTGATCGTCCTGAGCCTTGATGCCGGTGTAGGCCGGACGCTGGGTGTACCACGCCAGTTTGTGCCTGGCTTGTGCCATGTCCGCGCCGGGGCCGACGCCGACCCAATGACCGCCGGGCGCGAAGGCTTCCCAGTTGGCGCTGGTGACGACGATGTGGGCCGGGTTGGCGACGATGACCTGCTCGGGGTTCAACTGGCCGAAGGTGTTGGGAATGATGCGTCCGGCAATGTTGTTGCCACCGGCCAAATCGACAAAAAGACCAAAGTTCTCGTTGCCGAAACTCAGGCAGCAATCATCGGTGTAGCCACCGATACGTTCGATGAACACGCTGGGGCGGGCAGGGTGCTTCGCTTCAATGACATCGGTGACACGGCGGATCTGCTGGTTGCGAAAGTCGATGAACGCTTCGGCGCGAGCTTCCTTGCCAAACAGCTGGCCGAACAGGCGCATGGTCGGCTCGGTGTTTTGCATCGGGTTATTGCGAAAGTCGACGTAGACCACCGGGATGCCGAGGGCATCGAGTTTCTCGATGTAACGCGCATCGTCGGTGGCATGTTGGGCCTCGATGTTCAGGATGATCACATCCGGTCGCTGTGAGATCGCTTGCTCGATGTCGAAGGTGCCGTCCTCAAAACCGCCGAAGGTCGGTATCTTGGCGATATCGGGAAATTTGCGCAGGTAGGCGCCGTAGGTATCCGGGTCGGACTGGATCAAGTCCTTGCGCCAGCCGACGATGCGTTCAATGGGGTTTTGCGTATCCAGCGCGGCGACCAGGTACAACTGGCGACCCTCGCCGAGGATGACCCGCCTGACCGGCAGATGAACCTTGACCTTGCGGCCCAGCAAGTCGGTGACTGTGCCGAGGGCGGGGTCCGGATCGGCGGCGTGGGCATTGCGCGGCGTCAGCGACAATAGCGACAAACCCAGCAGTCCGGTGAACAGCAGTGCAGCGACAGTGTGGCTGCGTCTAAAAATCGAAACCATGTTGTATGCCTTTGCAGAAGCCGGACCGGATAACGGCTCAGTTCGCCGCGCCGGACCGGACGTTTCAGAAATCGATGGTGGCCGACAGCAGCAGGGTGCGTGGTGAACCTTGGGAGAACGCCCCGTAGGAGGCGACGCCCGACCAATATTCGCGGTCGAGCACGTTCTGCACGGTGGCGCGGAATGTGGTCGGTCGATCCGCGATGCGAGTGGCATAGCGCGCGCCGACATCGAAGCGGGTCCAGGCATCGAGTTCCTGGGTATTGGCCTGGTTCACGTACTGGCTGCCGGTATAGATCGCACCACTGGTCAGTGTCAGCCCTTCGACAGCCGGGGTATCCCACTCGGCCCAAAGGTTGGCCTGAACCTCCGGGACACCGACGGGTTTATTGCCACGGTTGGCGGCAACGCCGGTGCTGGTCAGTTCCCCATCGAGCAGGGTCACACCACCGATCAGGCGCGTGCGCGGGGTCATCTGGCCGGACATGTTCAGCTCTACGCCACGGTTGCGCTGCTCGCCCTGTACCGAGAACACCCCGGACGACAGCTCACCGCTGGGTTTCTTGATCTGGAACAGGGCCAGTGTGGACATGAGGTTGCCGTAGTCGACCTTGACCCCGACTTCCTGTTGCCGGGAGACGTAAGGTGAAAAAATCTCCCCCGCGTTCGAAGCGGCGGACGGTGCGACATCGCCCTTGCTCAAGCCTTCGATGTAGTTGTAGTAGAACGACACGTGGTCCCAGGGTTTGGCGACGATACCGAACAGCGGCGTGGTATCGCTTTTGTCGTAGGAGGTGGTGACGGCCCCGGCCGCATTGTAGTTGTCGGACTTGATGTTCTGTTGGCGCAAACCGACGGTGACTTGCAAGCGCTCGTCCAGCACCGAAAGGGTATCGGCCAATGCCACACCGGACAGTTCGCTCTCGGAGATTGTCGGCGTATCCGGTTTGGCGATAGAGGGCTTGGGGCGATGGACCGGATGGTAGATGTTCGACAGTATGGCCGGGCCGGAAATGATGCCTCGGGACAACTCATCGCGATAACGGGTGACTTGCAGGGCGGTACTGTGACTGACCGGCCCGGTGTCGAAGCGCAGGCGGGCACCGGCGTCGACCGTGTAACGCTGCACTTCGAACTTGTAGTAGCCGGGGGTTGAAGAGGTGTAGCCGGCGGCGTTGATGATGGTCGGGGTTTGATCGGACATGCGCGCTACATCCGATTTGCCGCCACCGGCGTGGGCGAATAGGGTCAGGGCATCGTTGACGTCGTATTCACCACCGAGCAGCGCCGATTTGTCACGGGTTTCGGACCAGCCCCAGTCCTGGCTCACGTTGCTGCGGCCATTGGCGGCGGAGGGAATCTGCACGCCGGGCGCGATCAGAAACGGTCGGGACGCGGCGTCGAATTGTTCTTTCTGGTTGATCAGGTCCAGGGTGGTCCGCAGGCGATCACCCTGATAGTCCAGGGAGAGGGCGCCGATGCCGACCTCCCGGGATTGATCGTCGATGGGCGTATCGCCTTGCTGGACGCTGCCGTTGATCCGCACACCGAAGCGGCGCTCCTCACCGAAGCGCCGACTGACGTCGATGTGACCGCCGAGTTGCGAATCCATGGCGTAACTGGCGGTGAATCGGGTCAAATCCTCGTCCAGAGAGCGCTTGGGTACCACGTTGATGACGCCGCCGACAGCACTGTTGGGCGACATGCCATAGAGCAGGCCCCCGGGGCCTTTGACCACTTCGATGCGTTCGGCGTACTCGGTGAACACCCGGTAGTTGGAAGCCACGCCGTACACACCGTCGAACGCCAGTTCACCGAGATTGCCTTCGCCGACGGGAAAGCCGCGGATGAAGAATGAATCGACAATGCCGCCAGTCTGGCCCGTGGAGCGCACGGAAGAGTCACGCTCCAGCACATCGCCCACGGTAACCGCCTGTTGATCCTTGATCATCGCCGAGGTGTAGCTGCTGATGCTGAAGGGCGCGTCCATCACATCCGTATTGCCCAGCATGCCCAGGCGCGCTCCGCTGGCGACCTGACCGCCCGGGTACACGGGTGGCAAGCTGCCGCTGCGTCGGTCGATGCCGTCGACGGTGGTTTCCTCCAGCGTCACCCGGCGTGCCACCAACGTATAGCTGCCGTCGTCGCGCGCCACCATGTCCAGGCCACTGCCGGCCAGCAAGCGGGTGACGGCTTCCTGTGTGGAGTAAGAGCCGGAAAGTCCCGGGCTGATCAAGCCTTCGGTCAAGGCGGGCTCGAACGACAGGGCAATGCCGGCGTCCACGGCAAAACTCGACAAGGTCGCGCCGAGCGGTCCGGGCGCAATGTTGTAGGCATGGATGGCGACAGCGTCCAGTTGCATGGCAGCAGCGACCAGGGCCAGCGGGCAAGTGGCAACGCTCAGGGCAAGGCTTAACAACACACTGCGAAAAACTGGCTTGAGCGGATGATCCGGACGCAGGGGCCGTGCAACGAGCATGAATGGATGACCCTATGGACGAGGTAGTAAAGGTTGTTCCTTTCTTTGCCAGCCGAGATCAAAAAAAGTATCACCTGCGCGGCGATTTTTTTTGCCTGAGGTCAGGCGGGAGAAAGCGTCACCCAGTAACCACTCAAGTGGCCGGTGACGAGCACCGGGTAGGTTTGCGCCAGCATGTTCAGCGTGCGCTGGGTATCGTTGATGGGAAATGCGCCGGAAATGCGCACATCGGCAATGGCCGGATCGCAGCGCACGAAGCCTCTGCGATAGCGCGCCAATTCGGCAACGAAATCCGCCAGCCGCATCTTGTCGGCCATCAGCATGCCTTGGGTCCAGGCACCCACGTGGCGATCTGTCGCCATGACCTGGCCAAAGGCCTGTGATGAGAAATCCGTACGCTGTCCCGCGTTGATGATCATCGGCGCTGCATGGCTGCTCTGTGCCAATTCAACCCGCACAGCACCTTCCAGTACGGCGAGCTGGGTGCGGGGCATCAGTTCGCGAACGGTGAATCGTGTGCCCAGGGCCTGCATCCGGCCCTGGCGGGTGGTGACCAGAAAGGGGCGGGCCAGCGGTGAAACATCCGGCGCGGTCTGTACCAGTATTTCACCTGCGCGCAAGTTGATGAGTCGCTGATTGGCGTCGAACAGCACGTCGATGGCCGTGTCGGTATTGAGGGTGATCTGCGAGCCGTCGGCCAGGGTCAACTCGCGGCGCTGACCCACGGCGGTGCGGTAGTCCGCCGACCATTGCTGCGATTGCGCCAGGTGCCAGCTGCCCCAACCGGCAGGGACCGCCGCCAGCAGCAGGGCCAGTTTGCCCAGGGCCGCGCGACGTTCGGGACTGCTCGGGCGATCCAGTGCCGACATCGCCAGTGAGGGAGGCAACCCGTCGAGCTTGCTTTGCAGTAACTGCGCGCGGGCCCAGGCCCGATCACGTTCAGGGCTGCTGACCTTCCAGCATTCCCATTCGGCGCGTTCGGTATCGCTGAGGTCGTTTTCACTCAGCCGCATCAACCACTCGGCGGCCTCTTCGAGAACTTCGGGGTCGAGCGGCGGTTCATTGCGGCGGGTGAACATTCATTCCACCAGCATCAGGCACTGCACGAAAGCCTGTTTCATGTAGCGCTTGACCGTGATCAGCGAGACGTTCAGCTGTTTGGCGATATCGTCGTATTTCAGGCCACCGATCTGCGACAGCAGAAATGCGCGCTTGACCAGCGGAGGAAGGGTGTCGAGCATCGCGTCGATTTCGTGCAGGGTCTCCAGCACCATGAAACGTAATTCAGGCGATGGCACTTGCGGGGCGGGCAGGTGCGTGAGTGCATCCAGGTAGGCGCGTTCCAGTGCCTTGCGCTGATACCAGTTGACCAGAATGCCCTTGGCCACGCAGCTCAGGTAGGCTCGGGGCTGCTCGATGGCGGTGACCTGGGAGGCGAGTATGCGAGTGAAGGTGTCCTGCGCCAGATCCGCCGCATCCATGGCGTTACCCAGCTTTTTCTTCAGCGTGGCATACAGCCAGCCATGATGACCGTTGTACAGGGCCTCGATCACGCGCAGATGATTATCGTTGTTCGCGGGCAGGATTTCGCTCATGGCTGCAGTTTTTTTTGCAATTGAGAAGTATTCCCAATGCTAATTGACAACTCGCCTGTGAAGCAAGCGGGATTCGGTATCCCGTATTCAATCCAGGCGCCTTGATCAATCCCCGCATGGGTCGCGATTGGGGTGCGCGCCCACGGGCCGGTATCGCAAGGCGACAATGGGAAGCAGTGCCACCGCATAAGCCAGACAAACGAACAGATAGGTGTACTGCAAGCCATAGACCTGGCTGAGCAGTCCACCGGCCGAAATGCCCGCAATCGAAGCGAATTGCGCGGTGCCCTGGGCAATCCCCAGCACGTGGCCCTGTCGTGAGCTGTCGGCGGTTTTCGAGATCAGGGACATCAGTACCGGTGTGGTGGCCCCCAGCAGCACCCCCCAGATGAAATAGGCAGCGACAAACACCATGGCGTTGCGTGTGACACCGGCCACCGCGGTCAGGGCAATGCAGCCGATGACGATGTAACTGATGCGCTGCAGGGTGTCTTGCTGGCTGCGGTGTTCAAAGTAGCGTGACCAGGCCGTCGCCGAAAGAATGAAACCCAGTGCCAGCAAGCCGTAGCACAGGCCGACGACCGAATTGCTGACCTCGAATATCGAGCTGACGTACAACGAGAACGCTGTCTGGGGCAGCATCCGCGCCAACAGCAGAATGCCCATGACGCACAGCAACGACAATAACGGTGATCCTTGCCAGACGCTGCCTGTCCGATCAGCCTTGGCCGGGGTCTGGGCGGCCGGTGTTTTCTTCACCGGCGGCACATCCGGCAATGTCACGGCGGCCACCACGGTGCAAATCGCGCACAGTGCCGAAGCGATGATGTTGATCCAGAAGAACGTCGCGTAATCGAGGATCAACCCGCCGACCACCGCGCCCAGCAACGAACCGACGTTGGTCGATATCTGCAGGATCGCAAACAGCCGCGCCCGCCGCGAAGGCGCTTCGATACTCACACCGTAAGCCTGTGCCGGGGCGATATACCCGGCGAAGGCACCTTGCAGGAATCGCAGGACCAGGATGACCCAAATGTCACCGGACAGTGCCAGCCCAAGCTGGGTCAACGACAAGCCGGCAAGGGCACGGATCATCATCAGCTTGTGGCCGTAGCGATCACCGATACGGCCCCAGAATGCGCTGGTCAGAATGATGCCCAGCATCGGCCCGACGTACACGGCGATGCTGGCGAAGCTGAAAACCGACTCCGAGGACGTCAGCCCACGCAGGTGGACGGGCCAGAACGGCCCGCTCATTTCCATCGCGCCCATGGAGATGAGCTGGATCGCGAACAGAAGATAAATCAGGATTCTTACATTCGAACCCTGGATGACACCTGCATGGGACATGAGTCAGTCTCGGTGGTTAAACGGCATCAGGCGTGAGGTTCAAAATGCCCTCGGTGCAGGGCGCCATCGCCGCAATCGCGGATCAGCAGACTACGTGCTTTGTGATCAGGGGAAAACAGCTCCCTGGTATTTCGCTGACGGATTTCCAACCCGATATCGCACGACAGATAAGATCTGGAAAAAATAAAACTCAGGGGGGTGATACTTTTTCGCAGGTCGACTGGCAATAGGAGTGATTACCATTTTCCCTTGCTGAAAAGGATCCTTACGTCATGTCTGTTGCAAGTCGACCTTGCGGTGAGTGCGCGTTATCGCTCGCAATCCGCACCGCCACGCTGAGTTTCGTTTTGGTCGCAGGAAGCGCCAACGCCTGGGCCGCCGCCCCCGAGCAGGAGGCTCCCGCCGACAAGACCTCGAACAGTTCGGCGGTGCCGCTGGCCGATGACACTGCTGCCGGGTTGACCCTCGGTGTGACCAACATTGACGGTGTCTACAATGGCCCGACCGCACTCCCGCCCGTGCTGGCCGGTGGTCAGGTTGCCCGTGGCGCCCGCTTGGGAATGTTGGGCAACAAGGACGTAATGGACACACCTTTCAGTGTCACCAGCTACACCGCCAAAACCTTGGCCGACCTGCAAACGGTAACCGTGGCCGATGCCCTGGAGCGAGACCCTTCCGTGCGCTCCACCGGCCAGACAGGTGGCATCGTCGACTCGTTTTTCATTCGCGGATTTGCGGTAGGCGAGGGCAACCTTGGCGAACTGGCCTACGATGGCGTGTATGGCGTGGCGCCCAATTACCGGGTGTTCACCGAATACGCCGAACGTGTCGAAGTGCTCAAGGGACCGGGTGCCCTGATGTACGGGATTTCGCCCAACAGCGGTGTCGGCGGGGTGATCAATATCGTTCCCAAGCGGCCGCTGGCCGAAAGCCTGACCCGCTTTACCACCAGCTATGCGTCGGACTCCCAAGTGGGGGGACACCTGGACATCAGCCGTCGATTCGGCGCCGAGAACCAGTTCGGCGTGCGCTTCAACGGCGGCCTGCAGGGTGGAGACACCGCCGTTGACAACCAGGAGCGAGATCTCAATATCGGTGCCATCGCGCTCGATTACCAAGGGGATCGGTTGCGCCTGAACCTCGACTTCATCAGCCAGAAAGAAAGCTTTGATGCTGCCTCGCGGCCATTCACCGTCGCGCCCGGCATTGACATCCCGTCTGCCCCGAATGGTCGTACCAACGTGTCGCAGGAGTGGGGATGGTCGGACACCCGGGAGCAGTCGGCGTTGCTGGGTGGCGAGTATGACCTGACGGATGCGGTCACTGTATTTGCCCATGCCGGTGGCGGACGATCAGACGTCAAGCGGCTGTCCGACCAGGTGCCGAGAATCCTCAACGACGCAGGCGATACCAGCAACATTCCGGGTTACTACAAATTCAACGTCGATCGTTCGACAGCCGATGTAGGGGTTCGCGGCGTATTCGCCACCGGTCCCGTTACCCACACGACCACGCTGATGGCGACCCGGTATCAGGACGAACTGTCGAGGGGAATCACCAACGGAACGGACATCCGCTCGAACATTTACCATCCGGTGGATGTGCCCAGGCAGTTCATCAGCGCGCCAAAGGTGCTGCGCATCTCCGAGTCGGATTTGTCCGGCGTTGCACTGACCGACACGCTGTCGGTGCTGGATGACCGTCTGCAGTTGACCTTGGGCGTGCGCCGCCAGGACATCGAGTCGCGTAACTACAATGCGGCCGGTTCGGTGAGTTCCCGATATGACGACAGTGCCACGACCCCGCTGGTCGGCGTGGTGGTCAAGCCCTGGGAAGACGTCTCGTTTTACTACAACTACGTCGAAGGCTTGAGCAAAGGTGATATCGCGCCGGGAACGGCGGCCAACGCCGGCGAGACGTTCGCACCTTATGAGTCGAAGCAGCATGAGATCGGCGTCAAGTATGAGCACGGCACGTTCATGACCACGCTGGCGCTGTTCCAGATCGAGAAGCCCAGTGGCGAAATCGGCGCGGGCAACGTGTTCTCGGTACAGGCTGAGCAACGTAACCGCGGCGTGGAGCTGAGTATCTACGGTGAAGTGGCACCGGGCACGCGCTTGATGGGCGGTGTGACGCTACTCGATGGCGAACTGACGGATTCGGCCACCGCCGCGAACCGTGGCAACAAGCCTGTGGGGGTGCCTGACGTACAAGCCAACCTCTGGGCTGAATGGGATACCCCGTGGATCGAGGGCTTTACCCTCACTGGCGGTGCGATCTACACCGACCGCCAATTCGTCAATCAGGCCAATACCCAGGAGCTGGATGCCTGGACCCGCTTCGACGCGGGGGCTCGCTACGCTACCAGGATCGAAGGTAGGCCTACGACATTCCGGGCCACGGTGCAGAACGTCTTCGATCGCGAGTACTGGTCGGGCGTTGCCTCTTATGGTGCGTTCTCTCCGGGTTATCCGCGCACGCTGCAATTGTCGGCCACGGTCGATTTCTGACGCAGACGTGAAGGGGGCTACGGCCACGGGAGCCCCCATTGAACATTTCTGAAAAGGAGTATTCGCATGTTGAACAACTCAGGCTCAGTATCGGCCATCGCACCTCAACCCTTCCAGGCGACCCATCAACTCGCCTTGGAACACGATCGCAGGGCCAATGAACATATTCGAGAGTTGCTTCGCTGCTATGGACTGCGTGCCAGTCTGATCCGTTTCAAAGTGATCAATGCGTTGGTCATTGCCACTTTGGGCTGACGTTCCATTGGCGTGCGCGGGGTGCATGCCTCTCTGGAGTCGTTCTCTGCCGAGCTTGCGTTCATCAGCGTTCGTGAAGTGCTCAAGCGTTTGTGCGATGAGGGTGTGATTCAGTTCCAGGAAGACAAGAGCTATCGCTTCACCACTGAAGCCTGGGCAATGCTCCACCCGCATCTGGATGACTAGAGCAGTGGACCCGCCAGAACGACGGGTCCGAAGGGGATCAGAGTTTCGGCAACTGCCCGATGCGTCCCATCATCTCGGTCACGATCTGCAGGTCCAGCAGGAACTGCTCGGTGGTCTTGAACTCGTTGTCGTTGTGGCCGGTGTATTTGACGTCGGGCATGGCCAGGCCGAATTGCACACCGTTGGGCAGTTCATGCACCGAGGTGGCGCCGGCGGAGGTACCGAACTTGTGTTCCATGCCGAGGTTTTCGCTGGCCACGGCGAGCAGGGCCTTGACCCATTCGCCTTCGGGGTTGCGGTACATCGGTTCGGCAATCGAGTAGTCGAAGGTCGGTGTGATGCTGGTCTTCTTGCTCCAGGCGTCCAGCTTTGTGGCGATTTGCGATTTGAGCGTTTCCGGCGACTTGCCCTTCGGCACGCGCAGGTTGACCGCGAGTTTGAAGGCTTTGTCATCCATCCCGACATAGGTCAGGGAGGTGGTCAGCGGGCCCATGAATTCATCGGAAAAACCGACGCCCAGTTTGCCTCCCAGGTAATCCAGCCCCCAGTTGTCGGCGGCGTAGCGGGCGGCGTCAGTGATCGCGTTCTGCTTGAGTGCGACCTTGCCGTCGAGGCTATTGATGAAATCCAGCATCCTGGCCACCGGGTTGACGCCGGACTCGGGCTCGGAGGAGTGGGCGGAAACGCCGGTGACCGTCAGTTTGACGTCCTTGCCGTCGACTTTGGCGTCTACGGTGAAGTTGCCGCCATTGCGCTTGGCGTAATCGGTACCGGCCTTTTGCAGGCTGGCGGCCAGTTCGGCAGGCTTGTCAGTCACCAGGGTAACGACTGATGTCGATGGAATCTGGTTGGTGGCCAGGCCGCCGGTCATCGAGATGAGTTCTGCGCCCTGGCCTTGCGCGGTACGCCGGGCAAAGCTGGCCATGACGGTGCCGTAGCCTTTCTCGGCGATCACCACCGGGTAGCCACCGTCCAGTGCCAGGTTGTAGTTGGGGGTCGGGTTGCGTTCGAAGTAGTACGGGATGGCGTCACCCGTGGTTTCCTCGGTGGTGTCGACCAGCAGCTTGAAGTTCCGGGCCAGCGGCAGCTTTTCTTCCTTAATGATCTTCATGGCGTAGAGCGAAACGACGATGCCGTTCTTGTCATCCTCGGTGCCCCGGCCATACATGCGGTCGCCGATCAGGGTGACTTTGAACGGATCAAGTTGGGTGCCGTCCTGCAGCACCCAGTTCTCCGGCGTTACAGGCACCACATCGGCATGGGCGTGAATGCCGACCACTTCATCGCCAGTGCCTTCGAGGGATATTTCATAGACGCGGTTGTCGATGTTGCGAAAATTCAGGTTGAACGCCTGGGCCAGGCCCTTGATCTTGTCGGCGATCTTGATGAACTCGGGATTCTCGTGTTGGGCAACGCCGTCCACGCGGAACGTCGGGATGGCCACCAGCTCGCGCAGGGTCTCGGTGGCGGCGCTGCCGTATTTCACTCGCGCATAAAGGCCCAGCAGGCGATGGATTTCGTTTTGCTGATCGGGAGAAAGCGTCTTGTTGTCGAGGAAGGCACTGATGGCCGGGCCGATGTCGCCGGTTTTGGCGACGTCGCTCTTGGCCAGGCTCTGCAGGAACTGCCTGAAATCCGTGACCGACGCATCGCTGAAAGTCTTGAGAATGATCGCGCTCTGTTGCGGGGTGATGTTGGCGTGCGCAGCGGTGGTGAACGACGACAGGCCGGCGAGCATCAGGGTGGCCGCAGCCAGGTGCTTGAGTGAAAAATCCATTGTTGGGGGCATTCCTTTGCAGGCGGTTTGTGAGAAATATCTGATCGTTTAATCAGAAACGTTTGCAAACTAGCAAACGAAGAGGGGATACGGGAGCCCCTGAAGCGGGATTTGTCGCACAAAAATGCGAAAGGGGCGCAGAAACGAAAAACCGGGGAGGGCGCAGGTCGTGCGGCTGTAGCCAATCCCCTTGTGGGAGCGAGCCTGCTTGCGAAAGCGGTGGGTCATTCAGCAGAGATGTTGGATGTGAGGGCCCTTTCGTCGGAACGCCGCCCGGAGCCGGCTCGCTCCCACAGGGATCTGTGTGGCTCATGACATTTGTGTCCCATCACCGACCATTGTGGGAGCGAGCCTGCTCGCGAAAGCGGTGGGTCATTCGGCAGAGATGTTGGATGTGAGGACCCTTTCGCGAGCAGGCTCGCTCCCACAGGGGATTTGCGTTGCTGACGATATTTGTGTCCCACCACCGACCATTGTGGGAGCGAGCCTGCTCGCGAAGGCGGTGGGTCAGTCGGCTTGGATGTTGGATGTGATGGCCCCTTCGCGAGCCGGCTCGCTCCCACAGGGGATTTGCGTTGCTGACGATATTTGTGTCCCACCACCGTCCATTGTGGGAGCGAGCCTGCTCGCGAAAGCGGTGGGTCATTCAGCAGAGATGTTGGATGTGAGGACCCTTTCGCGAGCCGGCTCGCTCCCACAGGGGATTTGCGTTGCTGACGATATTTGTGTCCCACCACCGACCATTGTGGGAGCGAGCCTGCTCGCGAAAGCGGTGGGTCATTCAGCAGAGATGTTGGATGTGAGGACCCTTTCGCGAGCAGGCTCGCTCCCACAGGGGATTTGCGTTGCTGACGATATTTGTGTCCCACCACCGACCATTGTGGGAGCGAGCCTGCTCGCGAAAGCGGTGGGTCAGTCGGCTTGGATGTTGGATGTGATGGCCCCTTCGCGAGCAGGCTCGCTCCCACAGGGGATTTGCGTTGCTGACGATATTTGTGTCCCACCACCGTCCATTGTGGGAGCGAGCCTGCTCGCGAAGGCGGTGGGTCATTCAGTAGAGATGTTGGATGTGAGGACCCTTTCGCGAGCAGGCTCGCTCCCACAGGGATCTGTGTGGCTCATGACATTTGTGTCCCATCACCGACCATTGTGGGAGCGAGCCTGCTCGCGAAAGCGGTGGGTCATTCAGCAGAGATGTTGGATGTGAGGACCCTTTCGCGAGCAGGCTCGCTCCCACAGGGGATTGGCGTGGCTTATGGCATTTGTTTCCCACCACCGACCATTGTGGGAGCGAGCCTGCTCGCGAAGGCGGTGGCTCGCTCCCACAGTCATCTGCTCAAACCCCCTTGGTAGAAGGCAACAAAATCGTCAAAACCCCCAACAACGGCAGATACGAGCACAGCGCATACACATACTCAATACCGTGAATATCCGCCAAATGCCCCAGCAACGCAGCGCCAATACCGCCAAAGCCGAACATCAGCCCGAAGAAGACGCCGGCGATCATGCCGACGTTGCCCGGTACCAGTTCCTGGGCGAAGACCACGATGGCGGAGAACGCCGAGGCGAGGATGAAGCCGATGACCATGCTCAGCACGCCGGTCCAGAACAGGTCGACGTAGGGCAGGGCCAGGGTGAAGGGGGCGGCGCCGAGGATGGAAAACCAGATCACCTTCTTGCGTCCGATCCTGTCGCCGATGGGGCCGCCGAAGAACGTACCCGCGGCGACAGAACCGAGAAACAGGAACAGGTACAGCTGAGAGCTGGCGACTGACAGGTCGAATTTTTCGATCAGGTAGAAGGTGAAGTAGCTGGTGAAGCTGGCCATGTAGAAGTACTTGGAGAACACCAGCAGCGCCAGCACCGCCAGGGCAAAGGTCACCCGTTGCTTCGAAAGGCCATGGGTGGCTTTGCTGCCTTGCTTGAGCTTGAACAGGTTCAGGTGACTGCGATACCAGCGGCTGAGGCCAAACAGGATCAGGATGGCGAACACTGCGAACAGGCCGAACCAGGCCACATTCCCCTGACCGTAAGGAATGATGATCGCCGCCGCCAGCAAGGGGCCGAAGGCGCTGCCGGCGTTGCCGCCGACCTGGAAGGTCGACTGTGCCAGGCCGAAGCGACCGCCCGAGGCCAGACGCGCCACCCGTGAGGTTTCCGGGTGAAAGGTCGAGGAACCAATGCCCACCAGCGCCGAAGCCACAAGAATCGCCGGGAAGCTGCCGACAAAGGCCAGCATCAGGATGCCGATCAGGGTGCAGACCATCCCGGCGGGCAGCAGCCAGGGTTTGGGGTGCCGGTCGGTGTGGTAACCGACCCAGGGTTGCAGCAGCGAAGCGGTGAGCTGGAAGGTCAATGTGATCAGGCCTACCTGGGTGAAGGTCAGGCCGTAGTTGGCCTTGAGCATCGGGTAGATCGAAGGCAACACGGCCTGAATCAGGTCATTGATCAGGTGCGCCAACGCGCAGGCACCGATCACGCGCATGACCAGGGGGCTGGTCTGGCCGGCCACCGAGGCGGTGGCGCAAGGGGTCGTCATTGAGGACATCGCACATCATCCAGGCTGGGAAAGAGGGGCATTGCGTAAACCTGGCGCTATGCTAGATTTCGCGAAATTGCCTGTCTCGCGCAATTCGGGCGGCTACTTTCGCAAAAGAGGCATCATGGTCAAATCGCTGGAAACATTTCTGGTCGAAATGGACGAAGTCGCCTGGGCGGTCTGCACCAGTGCGACCGATTACCCGGAAGACTGGATCATCGAACCTCACAGCCACGCCAAGCACCAGTTGATCTACGCCATCGAGGGCGTGATGGTCGTGCATTCGGGGCTGAGCCAGTGGACGGTTCCACCGAGCCGAGGGATCTGGATGCCCAGCGGGCACGTGCACTCGATTCGCTGCGTCGGCGCATTGAAGATGCGCAGCGTCTTCGTGCGGCCGGATCAATTTCCCGAGCTGCCGGACGAAACCCGGGCCGTGAGCATTTCCGCGCTACTGAGCGAGTTGATCAAGACCTCCGTGACCATCGCGGCACCCATGGACGAGGATTCGCGCGAAGCCAGGATCATGCGTTTGATCGTGGACGAACTCACCCTCCTGCCGACCTTGCCCCTGCACCTGCCGCAACCGGCGGATGAACGAATCCAGGCGATCTGTTCGGCCCTGCAACAGGACCCGGGGGATGGATCGACGCTGGCGGACTGGAGCGCTCGGCTGAGCCTGGATGCCAAGACCATCCAGCGCCTGTTTCACAAGGAAACCGGCATGACCTTCGGCCAGTGGCGCCAACAGGCCCGCCTGCTGTTGGCGCTGGAGCGTATTGCGGTCGGCGAGAAGATCATCGACGTGGCGGGCGCCTTGGGCTACGACAGCCCCAGCGCGTTTACCACCATGTTCAAAAAGCAGTTCGGGACGACGCCGAGTCATTTTTTCAGGTGAGCGATGGACCCAGCTCAATCACCAATGCATCGTTGAATGCGGGGTTCTCGTTCACACCATTTTTCGCATAGCCCCGGGGGTTGCACACCACGCGGGTATTGCCCACCCGATAGTCAAAACTGCCATGGGTATGCCCATGCAACCACAGCGCCGGCTGCCATTGTTTGATCCGTTCTTCGAGGTCCGAAACGAAACTCGGGTTGATCGGCGAACCGGCAAACATCGGGCTGATGCTCGACCGGGTCGGTGCGAAATGAGAGATCACCACCGTGGGCGTCGTACTGTCCCGGGCGAAGCAGTCGTCCAGCCAGGCGACGGTCTGCAGAAAAATCAGCTGGGAAACCGCGGGGGTGAACAGGTCCGGAAAGTCCGGCGAAACTTTGATATGGCTGAAGTCGCGAATGAGCTGTGTCGCCAGATCGATACTCTGGCTCCGAGCCTGCGCATCGTCGAACAGACGGTAGTCCGACCACAGGGTGCAGCCCAGGAAACGCACGCCGTCGTGGACATATTCCGAGCGCTCCAGAACCTGTATCCCTGTGCCTTGGGACAAGCTGTTCAGCTGTTCGTAAGTCGAGATCAGGTCACTGCCATAGAACTCGTGATTGCCGGCCACGTACAGGATCGGAGCCGGGCAGGTTCTGGCCCATTCAATGGCCCTGGCGGGTCGGGCAATGTCCCCTGCCAGCACGACGATATCGGCATCCACGTCGGGAAACGGTATGGCGTTGACGGACAAGTGGATATCGGACAGCAAGGCGATGCGCATGGATCAATTCCCTCTGTGTTGAATGTCGGCCCCTCGGCCAACTGTATCTCGCCCATCGACGCAGGTCTGCATTCGATGCCCCCGGCATGACGCTTGCCAAGCCTAAGCTAATTCCAAAAAGATATTTATTTAACTTTTTTAAGATCGATTAGCTTTATGCGTTCTTGAGAGCGCTGCGTTTACCACCTGGCGCTTGGCCGATTTTCTACCTTGGGCCGGGAGCTCCTGTGACCACCATTCAAACGTCTTTGTCGACTGCACGCATTGAGTCCTTTCAAAGATTTTCGCCACCGTCCGACAGCCCCGCCAATGACAGTGATGTCGTACTCGAACTGCGCGACGTCACCAAGGCCTATCTGCGCAAAGGTGCGCCGGTCGCGCCCGCGGTCAGCAACGTCAGCCTGAAGGTGCGTCGCGGTGAAGTGCTGTGCCTGATGGGCACGTCCGGCAGCGGCAAGTCGACGTTACTGCGACACATCAACCGCTTGATCGAACCCAGCAGTGGCGAGGTCTTGATCGACGGACACGCCATCAGCGGCTTGAGCAACCAGGCCTTGCGTGACCTCAGGTCGCGACGCATCGGCATGGTGTTCCAGCACTTCGGCCTGCTGCCCCATCGCACGGTGCTGGACAACGTGGCGCTGCCACTGGAGCTGCGCGGCGAACCCGAGTCCGTGCGCCATGCGGCGGCCATCGAACAGTTGCAGGCGGTGGGCCTGGACGGTTGGGGCGAGCATTACCCGCATGAACTGTCCGGTGGCATGCAGCAGCGCGTGGGGTTTGCCCGGGCCCTGGTGACCAATCCCGATATCCTGCTGATGGACGAGCCGTTCAGCGCGCTGGACCCGACCATCCGCCGCGATCTGCAAAGTCACTTTCTGGCCCTGGCCCGTGAGCGCGGAATCAGCACTTTGCTGGTCACTCACGATCCGGCGGAAGCCATACGCCTGGCCGATCGTATTGCCGTGCTGCGGCAAGGCCGGCTGGTGCAGTTGGGCACGCCCGAACAATTGCTCGAGCAACCCGCCGATGCCGAAGTCGCAGACTTTTTCCGCGATTGCACGCCAACGCCATCGGCGCTGCAACCTCCGGACAGCATTCGCACCCCGACGCCACAACGCCAACCCCGTGAGCCATCTGTCGATCACGGTTTGCCCCGCTGGCAAGCGCTGTTGCTGGGGCCGGCAGCCCTGGCGGCGCGGGGTAGGGGCGGGTGGTTCTGGTTGACGTTTGCCGCCGAACTCGCCGCATTGGCGGTTGCGGGCCAAGGCCTGGCCAGCGCGTCATGGCTTGCGGTGCTCGCGGCCGTGGCCGTGTTCGGTGCCAGCCGCTTCAGCGCGATCTCGCTCAGCCGCCAAACTGTGCGGCAGACGACGGGCTGGTGGCTGCCTTTGGCATTGCTGCTGGTCAGTCAGGCCCTGGTGATCTGGCGCGTCATCACCCCCGATACCCCCCATGCCCTGTTGCAGTTTCCCGAAAACCGCCAATGGCTGTTGCTGGCGGCGGAGAGTATCGACCAGTTTATCGGCTGGTCCCAGGTGACGTTTGAAGGTGCGTTCGTCGGCGTGATCGTTGCCGTGCGCACTGTCATCGAAGGCATTGAAAATCTGCTCGGCTGGCTGCCCTGGCCGCTGTCGGCGCTGGCCGTGGTGTTCCTCGCCTGGCGCTCGGCCGGACTGGCACTGGCGCTGACCAGCGGCGTTGCATTGTTGTACATCGGCCTGTTCGGCTTCTGGGAGCACACCATCGCCACCCTGGCGCTGGTGGGTTCTTCGGTGTTGATCGCCCTGGTCATCGGCGTGCCGACCGGCATCCTGCTGGCGAAGCGGCCGCTGGTGCGGCGCCTGTTCACACCCTTGCTGGATGTCATGCAGACACTGCCGACCTTCGTGTACCTGATTCCCGCCGTGGCGTTCTTCTCTGTCGGCAAGACCCCGGCCGTGATCGCCACGGTGATTTTCGCCCTGGCGCCGATGATCCGCCTGACTTCGCTGGGTATCCAGGAAGTACCGAAAGATGCGGTCGAGGCAGCGGTCGCCCACGGTGCCAGCCCCTGGCAAACCCTGGTCAAGGTGCAACTGCCACTGGCGCGCCGCTCACTGCTGCTGGGGATCAACCAGACCATCGTCATGAGCCTGTCGATGGTGGTGGTGGCCGCGCTGATCGGCGCCGGTGGCCTGGGGTATGACGTCATGACGGCACTGCGCAACATCAAGGGCGGCGAGGGCATGCTTGCCGGCGTGGCGATCGTGCTGTGCGCGCTGATACCGGATCGAATCATTCAATCGAGCTTGCGCAAGCAAGATCACCTGCACAACCCACAGTGAGACTTATCGTGAACACACATTTTTCTCGTACGCTTGGCGCGGCCGCGTTGCTGGCCTCTTTAATTCTCCCGGCAACCGCCATGGCCAAGGACAAAATCGTCATCGGCGAGCAGAACTGGACGGGCGCCATCGCCATTCAACACATTCTGGGCGAGGTGATCAAAACCCGGCTCGATGGCGACGTCTCGTACCTGGCCGGGGATGTCCCGGTACTGTTCAGCGCCGCCGCCAAAGGCGATGGCTCGGTCGACGTGCTGACCGACATCTGGTTACCGAATCAGTCGGCGGCCTGGGCCAAATACGTCACTGGCGGCAGCAAGTCGCTGGTTGCAAACGTTCAACCCTATGCCGGGGAGCAAGGGTTTTATATCCCGGGCTATCTGCAGGACAAGTACGGGGTCAAGTCCATCTATGACCTGAAGAAACCGGAAATCGCCAAGCTCTTCGAACCCCTGGGCGGCGGCAAGGCGCAGCTGCTGGTCGGCCCGGCAGGCTGGGAGTCGACCTACATCGGCCAGATCAAGGCCAAGGATTATGGCTTCGCCGATAAATTCGAATCGGTGTCCACGGAAGCCTCGGTGACTTACGCCAAGCTGGCCACGGCCTACAAGGCACAGCGCGGTGTGGTGTTCTACGCCTACACCCCGGACTGGATCTTCTCGGCCTTTGACCTGCGTCGCCTGGAAGAGCCGGCGTTCGACGGCTATGCCCAGGACAACAAGAAAGGCGATCCGCTGTACAAGGCCGACGGTTGCTGGAAATTCATCAGCCCGACGGTCGATCCGGACTGGTTGAACAAGAGCCGGATCACCTGCGCCTTCCCGGATGCCAAGGTGTATGTGCTGGCCTCTGCGGCCCTGCAAAAACGCGCACCGAAAATCGCCGATTTCTTGCATAACTTTGCCATTGCGCCGGCGCAGCTCAATGACCTGATCCTGAAGATCGAAAAGGAAAAACAACCGGCTGACGTCGCTGCCAAGGCGTGGGTCCAGGCGAATGGCGCCACCGTTGATCAATGGCTGGCCGCCTCGGCGCCGAAAGTGAGTGCAGCGCAATGAGTGACCGCTCCTTGCGCTTGCTCGACGGTGGCATGGGACGCGAATTACAGCGCATCGGCGCGCCATTTCGACAGCCTGAATGGTCAGCCCTCGCGCTGATCGAGGCGCCGGAGTTTGTGCTCCAGGCGCATCAGGCATTCGTGGATGCCGGTTCCCGAATCATTACAACAAACAGCTACGCGGTGGTGCCTTTCCACATCGGCGAAGAGCGCTTTGCCGAGCAGGGGCGAACACTTGCCGACCGGGCAGGGCGTCTGGCCCGTCAGGCGGCGGTCGGTCGTGAACCGGTCACCGTGGCCGGTTCGCTGCCTCCGGCGCTGGGGTCGTATCGACCGGATCTCTTTGATCACCAACGTTCGGTGGCGATCCATCGCGAGCTTATTGCCGGGTTGCAGGCTCACGTGGATGTCTGGCTGGCGGAAACCCAAAGTTCCATCGCTGAAGTGCGGGCGGTGGTCGAGGCGCTCGATGCCGATATAGAAACCAAGCCGCTATGGGTGTCCTTCACGCTGCTGGATGAAACGGGCGAACCGCCTCGGTTACGTTCCGGCGAACCGGTCGCCGAGGCGGTGCGTGTGGCAGTCGAATTGGGGGCAACGGTGGTGCTGTTCAATTGCAGCCAGCCGGAAGTCATGGCGGCGGCACTTGCCGAGGCTCGCGAGGTTATTGAGCGTCTCGGCCAAGCGATCGAGCTGGGGGTTTACGCCAATGCCTTCCCGCCGGTCAGCACCGAGGCCAAAGCCAATAGCACCTTGCTGGAGATTCGTCGTGACCTGGGCCCTGAAGCCTACCTGCACTGGTCGCGGTCGTGGGTCGCCGTCGGAGCCAGTATCGTTGGCGGATGCTGCGGCATCGGGCCTGAACATATCGCACAGTTGCACTTGCATCTGCTGCCACAACAGGAGGGTGTCCGCGCATGACGGATATTCAGCAAGACGCGGTTGTTGAACAGGCGACATTTGGCGCCGGTTGTTTCTGGGGCGCTGAAGCGTCATTTCGGGCATTGCCGGGGGTGCAGGATACGCGGGTCGGGTTTGCACGACCGGCCAGTGGCGAGCCGGTGTCGATCGAAGTGGTGCAGGTTGATTTCGATGCGCGGGTGATTGCTTACAGTCGCCTGATCGAGCATTTCTGGACGCTGCATGATCCGACTTCGGTTGATCGGCAGGGCGCTGATGTCGGGGTGAAATATCGGTCGGCGTTGTTTTTTGGTTCTGCCGAGCAAGAGCAGTTGGCGTGGGTCGCCAGGCGGGCGCTGGAGGCTTCGGGGCGATTGGCCAAGCCGGTGGCCACGGTGATTGTGCCGCTGGGTGAGTTTGAGCTGGCGGGTGAGGAGCAGCAGCGTTATCTGGAGAAGCATGGGGGGAGTAGCTGTTCGATCTGATTGTGTGGAGGACAAGGCTGTTTTTGGTTGAGTACATATCCATCTATTTACCTCTGAACCTGTGGGAGCTGGCTTGCCAGCGATGGGGGCGGTACATCAAATTTTGATGTTGCCTGACACACCGCCATCGCAGGCAAGCCAGCTCCCACAGGGATCGAGTACACCTGCAGGCGAGGCAGATCAAGCGTTGTAGGAGCGCACCAAAATCGATTCGTCGATCTGATCAATGGACGTCACCCCGGTCAGCGTCATCGCCACACGCATCTCCTTGGCAAAAATATCCAGCATGTTTTCCACCCCGCGTTGCCCGTCGGCGGCCAGCGCGTAGGCCATCGAACGTCCCAGCAAAACCCCTTTTGCCCCCAGGGCCAACATGCGCACCACATCCAGCCCTGAGCGGATGCCCGAGTCGACCAGCACGCTCAGATCATTGCCAATCGCCTGCATGATCGGTGGCAAGGCGTTGGCGGTGGAGAGCACGCCGTCGAGCTGTCGGCCGCCATGGTTCGAAACGACAATCCCGTCAGCACCGAAACTCACCGCATCGCGGGCATCCTGGGGATCGAGAATGCCCTTGATGATCATCGGGCCTTTCCAGAACTCACGAATCCACTCCAGATCGCTCCAGCTAATCGACGGGTCGAAATTGTTGGCCAGCCAGCCCATGTAGTCCTCAAGTGTGACGGCTTTGCCCAGGTACTTGGAGATATTCCCCAGATCGTGTGGACGCCCCATCACGCCGACGTTGAAGGCCCAGTCGGGGCGGGTCATGGCCTGGAGCATGCGACGCGACGAGGCGAATGGACCCGACATGCCCGAGTGGGCATCTCTGTACCGGGCACCGGGCGTGGGCATGTCGACCGTGAACACCAGGTTCTGCACCCCGGCGGCTTGCGCACGCTCCAGTGCGTTGCGCATGAAGCCGCGATCTTTCAGTACATACAGCTGAAACCAGATCGGCTGCTGAGCGTTTGCCGTGACTTCCTCGATCGAACACACCGACACGGTCGACAGGCACAACGGGATGCCTTTGTTTTGCGCCGCCTTGACCGCCTGCACCTCGCCACGGCGGGCGAACATGCCGGTCAGCCCTACCGGCGCCAGCACGATGGGCATTGCCAGTTTTTGGTTGAAGAGGGTGGTGTCCAGGCTCAGGCTTTCGACATTTTTCAGGATGCGCTGGCGCAGGCTGACGTCACTCAAGTCGGCGCTGTTGGCCCTCAACGTATGCTCTGCATAAGCGCCTCCGTCGATGTAGTCGAACAAAAAACGGGGGAGTTTGCGGCGTGCCGCTTCGCGGTAGTCCGATGCAGAAGAGATGATCATAGTGTGCAAGGCCTTGATCTGATGAGTGAGGGCTGAGCCGTCGAGTCCAGGCGTCAGGTTAGCGTATGCGAACGGTGTTGCGCTCGTTTCAAACCCGGTCCTTCGTACTCTTTTTGCTGCCTCGAACATGGGGCTGGCAATATCGCTCGATGATTTCGAACAGTCGATGACACGATGTGGCGAGCTGAGCTTCAGGCGCTGTGGCAACCCCGAGCAATAGGCCAGATGAGCTACCGGACGGAGTGGCGAACCAGGCTGACAAAGGCGACGGTGCAATGCCAACGGTCATCGCGTCCTGAACGATCTGCACGTCGGGCGCGCCGTCGGGGAGTCTGAGCAGGACTGCCAGGCCTGCCTTGACCCACTCTGCATTGCGCATGCGCAACTGCTCGCATAGCGCGTCACGCTGGGCACAATAGAGTCGCTTGAGCCGACGGACACGCCGGATGTAGTGGCCCTCGTGCATGAACTGAGCCGTGGCGAGTTGGATGAGGGGGGAGGGGGCGGGGGCAAGCGTTGCGGCGACCTCGGAGAACGCGACAACCAGTTCGGCTGGCGCTACGACAAATCCAAGGCGCAGTCCCGGGCTGATGGTCTTGCTGAATGTACCGATGTGGATGACACGTTTGCCCTCGTCCAACGACGCCAGGGCAGGGGCCGCCCTGCCTTCCAGTTGCAACTCGCTGAGGTAGTCGTCTTCGATGATCCAGGCGTCGTTCGAGACCGCCCAATCCAGCAGTTGAAGCCGTCGCCTCAACGACAGCGTCGAACCCAGGGGCGCTTGTTGACCGGGCGTCAGGACGGCTAACGCAGCGTCCGCGGCGTTCTCGATGGCGTAGCCTACGTTGAGACCTTCATCATCCACCGGCACCGGAATGACCTGCAAACGAGCGAGCTCCAGCCCCTTGCGGGTCAGAAAGAAACCGGGATCTTCCATCCAGACTTTCTTACCGTCCAGACCCAGTACTCGCAGTGCAAGCCCCAGGCCGGAGCTGTATCCCGACGTGATGAACACCTGCTCGGGGAAGCAGTGCAGGTTTCTGGAGAGGGAGAGGTAGCCTGCAATTTCTCGGCGCAGCTCCAGTTCCCCCCGAGGATCGGGATAAATCAATGACGAAAAGGATCCTGCCTTCAGGAGATTGGAGGAGCGCGCGCGTGCGAAAAGCTTTTCCGGCAAGCCTCCGGACGCTGGAATGCCGAGCTGAAAGATCGCCGGCCCGGTGTTCATCCGTTGATAGGCTTTCATAAACGCGCCGGGGTCCGGCGGTTGCGGTTGAGCCACCGCCACACGAGGGCGCGGCGCCACGCGTGTGCCCTTCGCGCCGAAGGTTTCGATCAACTGGGCGTCTGATAACCGTTCATACGCCGTTTGAACGGTTCCGCGCGCCACACCCAGGTGCGCGGCAAGGTCCTGCCATGAAGGCAATCGAGTGCCGGGGGCGAGCAGGCCTGATTCTATGGCCCTGCTGATACTCATACGAATCTGTTCTGTCAGAGACAGCTTCGCTGTCCGGTCGAGCTGAATCTGCAGGTCTGAATTCATATTCTTGGTACACACAAAAGTGGGGATTCTTGGTTCTTCAATTCATACCATTGACGGTGGAAGATGCAAAGACCAGGACGCAGCTACCACCGCGACGCATCGAGTGAATGCGCTCTGGTACTTCAACTTCCCTTCAACGACAGGAACCATCATGACCAACGCCGTCATCGAATGCATCGTGAGTCGCAGTGCCGCCAAGTACTACGATCCCGCCGCCACGTTGAGCGACGAGCAAATTCGTGAGCTGGTGCGAATCGGCACCACCGCACCGACTTCCTTCCACATACAGAACTGGCGCTTCATCGCCGTACGCACCCCTGAAGCCAAAGCCCGGTTGAGTCCGATTGCCTGGAGTCAGCCGCCGATCATTGAAGCCGCCGTTACTTTCATCATCTGCGGCCAATTGGCCGATTCCAGCGTCATACCGCAACGCCTTGCGCCGTTGGTTGAAGCGGGCGTGATGCCGGCCTCGATGGTGCCGGATTGGGAAATCCCCGCACGCGATTTGTATTTGCAGCACCCGCAGCGCCAGCGCGACGAAGCAGTGCGCACGGCCACCTTCGGTGCGTCGGCGATGATCTATGCCGCCCGCTCGTTAGGCCTGGGTTCTACACCGATGATCGGTTTCGATGCCGAAGCGGTGGCCCGTGAGTTCGGCCTGGCTGAAAACGAAGTGCCGGTGATGCTGTTGTCCATAGGCGCGGAGCGTCCGGGAAACTGGGCGCAGAAGCCGCGCCGTCCGTTGGCCGAAGTGTTGGATCTCGTTTGATTGTTCAATAAACCAGTGAGTTACGGAGACTACGATGCCTAGAAGTGCAGTGTTTAACCCGGAACAAGTACCGGCCGATTCGAAGCCGACACTCGATGCGTTCACCCGAAACATCGGGTTCACGCCAAACATGATGGTGACCTTCGCGCAAAGCCCGATCGCGTTCAACGCATGGGCTACGTTGCTCGGTTCCTTGAGCAAAGCGCTCGATGTGAAGACGCGTGACAGCATCGGCCTCGCCGTCTCCGAAGCGAATGGCTGCAACTACTGCCTGGCGGTTCACAGTTTTACCGCCGAGCACATGGCCAAGCTGCAGGCCGATGAAATCATTCTCGCCCGCAAGGGCCAGGCCACTGACCCCAAGCGCAACGCTGCCCTGCAGTTCGCGCACAAGGTCATCGAGACTCGCGGCAAGGTCAGTGATGCCGATCTCAAAACCGTCCGCGACGCGGGCTATACGGATGCGAATGTCATGGAGATTGTCGCGCTGGTGGCCATGTACTCCCTGACGAACTTTTTCAATAACGTGTTTGATCCCGAGAAGGATTTCCCTGCCGTTACGCCGGCGGGCTCGATCTGATCTCGATTCGCTCGCATCGACCCTCGCCAGGAGGTGTCTCTGATTCGAGCATCGGTCAACCACCGGGCCATGCTGCACGCGCCCATGGATGGCTCAACGGGAGACACCGTTGGTGTCTCCCGCATCGGACCAAGGGCGCATGCGGGGCTTTTGTCAGAAGCCCCGCAGATCATCCACCGGCAACTTGAGTGCCTGCTTCGGCTCGGTTCCGGTGATGCGCTTGAGCGTTCGGCTCACCACATCCACGCTATTGTCGAAGCAGCCGTGGGTCGCCTTGATGGTGACATCGGGGCGGTTGTCGGGGCTGTCCGATCGGAAGCTGAACACCGTGCCTGCGTCGAGGATGTCGATTTGCTTGCGCCTGGCCAGTCCCGCCGCCTGGACGGCCTGGCGCCATTTGCCCAGTGCTTCGCCGGTGCTGGAGGAGCCGTCCCAGCCGTTGTATCCAGGGTCGAGCACGTTGGCCTGGCCAAGGATCGGCATACGCAGGTCGCCTTCCAGCGCGTTGGACACCAGATAGAGCAGTGACTTGCCATAGGGGCCGATGCTGTCGTCACGCTCATTGCGATCGGAAAGGATGTCCAGGTAAAGGTTCTGCATCAGCGTTTCGTGGGGAGCGAAGTGGCGATTGGCAAACTGCACCGTGCAGGCTGGCGCGTAGAGGTGCAGCGAGCGGACGTTCGTTTCGAGGCCGCGTGCGGCCAACAGGTCGATGACATGGCCAAGGAAGATCGCACCGGCCGAATGTCCCACCAGGTGGATTTCCAGGTCGTCGCCCCAGGTCCTGGCCAGGTTCTGCAGGGCTGTCACCAGTTTGTCGCCGCCACGGGTGGGCAGGTTGGCGAACTCGGCGTTTTCTTTCATCTCGCTCCAGATCGGACGGGCGAAGGGGCGGCCGATTCCCCGTTCGAGGAGGATGTCGGCGCCGTCCTGCAGCGCCTCGCGCAAACCGCCGGCACGGGGTGGTTCGCGTTGGAACATGTCGGTGATGATGTTCGTGATGGATTCGAGTACACCGGTCTTCCAGACGATGAACAGCGGATAGCAGCCGTTGCCCAGGAAGTAGCGTCCCATCGCCCTCGCGCGCTCGATGGCGGCGGCCTGGTCGTTCAGTCCTCCGTGGGTGTAGAGCACCAGGCGCTTGGTCTTGCCCGGCTGGGATCGGAACCACTGGTCCGGCAGCCCGCAGGCCTGGTGCAGCAATGAACGGTTCAGCTCGTCCTGGGTGAGGTGGCGATCGATTCGTCCGTTGTTGCCGAAGATCACGCTGTGCTCATAGGCCTTGGGTTCATCCCACCACCGGGAGCTGTCGACAGCGGCCGCAGCGATTGCCGTACCGCGGCCTGAGGCCAGTTGACCGAGCATCACCCCCGGTACGCCCAGGGCTGCAACCCAGGCGTCCATGGCATTGGCGAGCCAGTCGGCATAGGTCAGCAGGGCAAAACCGCCCCCGCCCCAGTCGGTACCCCAGGAGTTCTGCACGATGAAGCCGCGGGCATTGAAACCGACCAGGGCGAAGGCGTGGCCGCCGCTCTGCGACGGCCTGCCGTCGAACGCAATGGCCGGCAGGGCAGCATGTCCGTTGAGTTTGCCCTTGGGTTTTGCCACGTTGTTCCAGCCGTCGTGAGTGAAAGCGGACACATAGATCGCACCGACCTGGCAGATGGCAGCCTGCAGATCGGTGATTGAGCCGATGTCGATCCGATAGTAGACGCCCAATGTATTGTCGGTTGCACGGGTTGCATAACCGAACTTCGGCGGCAGGGTGTCCTGGTCATCGTAGGGCCAGTCGGACTCCGGGCACACGCCGTGGTGGTGCCAGCCCTTCAGGGCGCCACGGCAACTGGAGCCTTCGTAGTTCTCGCCGTCGTACTCGTCGTAGCGTCGCGCGAAGTTGTAAAGCATCCGTGGGCTGACCGATTCCGGAACTTCACCGTTGCCGTTCTTGCGCCAGCGCAGGTAGTTAATCACGCAAGCCAGCCCGAAACCGGTGCAGGCACCTTCCCGTCCCTGGTCGAGGATCAACCCCGATTGGGTATAGCGCGGCAGATATTCCTTGATCTTATCGTCACCGGGACAGGCATCGGGCAGGTTTGAAGGGGGTGGCATGTAGGCGCGGTCACGCAGGTCCACCGGGTCCTTGCTGGCATTGAGCTGACGCGCGACTGGCGTTGGCTTCGCTGCAGCCTTTTTCGCCGCCGCGCCCTTGACCTGACGGGCGCGAGTCGGCTGCGGTATCAGCGCTGCAAGTCTGAAGACATCGCTGAAGCGGTCCAGGCCGTGGGAGCCGCCGTTGACCTCCTTGCGGGCCGCGCGGTAGTTGTCACTGGCCAGGGCGGTACGAATTTTGGACGCCCGGTCGCCCAGGAATCGCGCCAGGAGGATGGCCGCCACTTCGGGAGCATTGGCAAGGTCCGGTTGTGCTTCGATATCCACGCCAATCTTCTCTGAATAGACGTGATAGTTGTGGCGCCCGGTCAGTTGTACGAAGCCACGGCCGCGGAAGTTTGCGCCATCACCGGGTACGGTGTTGCCCAGGTCCTTTCTGCCGTCGTAGGCGCTGAACGGTGCCATGCCCGGGCTGGTATTGAACTTCGAGGGAAACTCCGAAATGGGCACGAAGCCTTCGGTCTCGGCGCGAATGGTGCCCAACGCAGCCAGTATCATCGGTCTGTCCGTCAGGTCGGCCGCTGCCAGGGCCGCCGCGACATAGGGAAGGTAGCGCTGAATGTTTGAAGCTTTGGTGGCGGGGAACAGGAGCTTTACCGTATCCACGCTGAGCGCCATGGCCAGCGATTTGAGTTCGCGCAAACCCAGCAGGCTCTGGCAGTAAGGACCGACCACTGCGTCCGCGACGATGCCGATGCCCGATTGCCAGTGACGGACCGCCGATTCCGTCAATGCGTCGAAATCACGTCCACTTGCAAGTCCGGGGAATCCTTGCTCGTCGGCGGCCAATGCCTTGGCCAGTTTCTGGCGAAGTTGCGCTACGTCATCGCCACTCTGGTTCCGTGCCAGCAGCATATTCATGACTCTACCTCCCGTTGTCCGTTTTCCTTGTGCTGCATTGAATGCAGCCCTTGCCGGGCACCTGACGGGTAGATGTGACCGCCCCTGGCCCAAAAGCGGAGCGGTTGAGATCAACGGCGCTGAGACGACGGGAACAACACCACGGAGCGACTTTTTGAGGTCTGGTGCAAAGCGTTTTTGGAGTATAGCCATGCTGAAGAGTACGTGATGACCCAGTCCTCGGAGGTCCACCAGGACACTGGGCGATCTATCCTCAATGCCCATCAGTCACGGTGCGTGGTTGCTATCGGGTCCTGAGGATGTAAACGCGGCCCGTCGACGTTTTCCTATCGGTGAACGGAGGCATCAAGCTTCGTCACGGCATTACTTGGGTCAGCCACCGGGTCGTGCAGCAACGAATAGCCTCGGTCCAGTAATGTGCGGCCGATAAAGCGCGATCCCACTTCATTGAGGTGCGAATCATCCAGGTACAGCAGATGACCCTTGATCATCGGGCTGCACACGCCTGCCGTACAAATCACTTGATTGGGGTCGATAAAGTGCACCTGCGGGAACTTCACCTTTATGTCGGCCCAATAGGGCGCCGCACCACTGCGGCTGACTGTGCAACTGTGGTCGGTATCGAACATCAAGTGACGAATCGGGCAACTGGCGGCTTTTTCGATGTGTTGATTCCTCAAGATAACGATGACCTGGTCGCTGTGCTCCACCGCCCGCTTGATACTCGCTTCGACGATGTCCTTGGCGATCGCCTCCCTGGGCCAGATCGCCGCCAGTACCACATAGCGGTAATGGTTCTGTTCGATCAGGTTGAACGCCCGTTCGTTGCGTTTTGCACAATGTTCGGCATAGGTCGCGGACATGTCGACGGTGTAGCCGATGATCGGCGGGCACGAGTCCATGGTGTAGTCCATGATCGAGAGGTTATCCGGCTTGGCCAGCAGATCGACCATGCCGGTGAAGTGATTGGCAAACGAATCACCGATCATGATGCCGTCCAGTTGTTCCTTTTCAGCTCCCAGGCGACAGGCGTCATCGGGTTCTGTTTTGTACAGCGCATTGGTCACGTGGCAGCCCTTGCGGATCTCGCTCGGCTTCTGCAGGGTCATGGCTTCCAGTCGCGAAACATCAGGGCTGAAGCGTTGCGCAAAGCCGTTGAATTGCACGCTCAGCACCGCCAGCGTGGCCAGCCCCAGTGCCGGAAGGGCGAATCGCCGGAAGAAGACCCGGGAAAAATCCCAAGTGGCTCCACTGCGGCGAAAGGGCACCTCGACATAACGCCAGGATAGCCACGCGAGGGTGATCGAGACCGCGATCAGCATCGCCCCCACAGGCAGATCGATGGGGATTTCCAGGTAACTCAGATAGGCAATCAACGGCCAGTGCCACAAATACAGCGAATAGGAAATCAAGCCGATGAACACCATGGGCCGGCTGGTGAGCAAGCGCGAGCGCGTGTCGCCGCTGCCGGCCAGGATCAGCAACGCGGCACCCAGGCACGGGACCAGCGCGTTGACCCCGGGGAAGGTCGAGTTGGCGTTCAAGGCAAACAGCGAAAAACCGATCAGCAGCAAACCCGCCAGAGCCAGGCCATGGGCGGTCAGCTTTGCGATGACGCGCGGTTGATGCAAATAGATCGCCAGCACCCCGCCCAGCATCAATTCGAAAAAGCGCGTGGGCAGCAGGTAGTAGGCGGCCGTCGCGAAGACCCCGGTCGCGTATTCAGAAGCGCCGACCGCGGCCACCATGCCCAAGGCCAAAATCGGCAGCACGTAACGCGGCGCCAGGCGATAGAGCACCACAATGAACAGCGGCCACAGCAGATAAAACTGTTCTTCGATACCCAGCGACCAAGTATGCAGCAGGGGCGCCTCACTGGCGTCAGCGGCGAAGTAATTGCCGTATTTGACCCAGATGTAGACGTTCGACACGCCCAACAAAGAGAGCAGGGTGCTGACGTTGAGCCGGATCAGGTCGACCGGAGAAAGGATAAATGCCCCGACGATCGCCGTCGCCACCAACACCGTAACCAATGCAGGCACGATGCGATTGATGCGTCGCTGATAAAAACCCTTCAGTGAGAAGGTGTTGCGCTTGACCTCGGAAAACACTTGGGAAGTGATCAGGAACCCGGAGATGACAAAGAAGATGTCGACACCGACGAAACCACCTGGCAGCAGGTTGGTGTTGAGGTGATGCAGCAGTACCGCGATCACCGCCACGGCCCGCAGCCCATCGATGTCGGAGCGGTACTTGCCTTGAGCCATGAGCCTGACCATCCCAGAATTGTCCCGTGTTTCGGATGTCCGCTCATGACAGCCACTGTCAATATTTGGACACTTCCCGCCTTATCTATCACTTGTAGTTGGGAAATTGACGGTTGGCAAAATTAATAGGAAATAACGGCACCGGTTCACGAGGTGTCCCAAGCATTTGAAACACCGGCGGATGTACTGATGGCGACAACAAAATATCGCCATGTCTCAAACGAAGCCCGGGCACCTCGGTTGGCAGAAACATCACTCCGGCAGCAGACGAATTCTACCGGCACGGCAGCAGAGCGGCCTCCATGACCCAACGGGGAGGGGCCGAACCGATCGGTCATGTCCGGATACTTTTCGCCACTCCATCGCACATGGCGAAATTTTGATACTAGACGTCGAGTTGGCAGGAGCGATGAAGCGCTGACGACGATTATTGTTTTCGCACAAAAGCAGGAAACAATAATCATGCTGCCGTCGAAGAAAAGAATTGATAGCCACGTTCACTTTTACACATCGGACGATCTTCACCGGGTCGCCGGCTCGCTGCCCTATGCCTTACCCGAGCCGCATCCGCTGACCACCTGGCTGGATCAACTGATCGATGCCGGCATTGCTCCGACGGTCATCAACAATGTCCATCTGAGTATCCTGCCGGACTCTGAAAATGTGTTTGCTTCGTTCGAGGAGCTCAAGAACCTCCAGGCATCCGATCCGTTGCGCTACGGCGAAGTGAAACTGGTGGGGACGATCAAGGCCGAACCTGCTTACGCCACCCGGGAGCGCCTCGCGCATCCGCAGGTCGTTGGCGCCCGGATCGTCCTGCACGATGCCAGGCCCGAAACGGTTGCCGATACTCGCTTCAGTGACGGGCAATGGGCCGCGTTTTACGCTCGCCTGCTGCCGCACCAACACCTTCACATTTACGCCAAGGAAGCCCAGACCAACCTGCGCGTGTTGCGCCAGGTGCCTGAAAATGTGCGGGTCATCATCGATCATCTGGGCAGCTGCCACAGCGAGCGTGGCACCACCGAGCCGGCCTATGTCGCGCTGCTCAATGAAGCCAGACGACGCGGCAATGTGTGGTTCAAAGGACCCGGTTATCGCACCTCTGTCTATCCCGAGGAGGCCGCTCGTTTCGTCATGCAGATTGTTGGCGCAGTCGGCGCCGACAAGATTCTCCTGGAAGCCACCGATGCCCCCCATGTTGGAACCGCCAACAACGGCGTGCCGTATTCCGGACTGTTCGATTTGAACAAGGCGTTCAGTTTTGTCGATGCCGTTGCCCATCACGTTTCCACAGAAACCCGAATTCCGGTTGACCAACTTCTCCGAGGAGCAGTTGGTCAGTTGGACCGTTGATCTACGCCCACGCTACAACTCCGAGATATAAAGCGATGACGAACATTACTGCCAGAGAAATCAACTTTGCCGTCAAATATGGCAACGAAACCCTGAGTATCAAAGGGACGGTATTCGAGCCGGGACACATCGACGCCAAACTCCCACCCGTGGTTTTCAACTCCGGTTTCACCGGTGGCGTCACGATGTACGGCCAGCTGTTCGGCCGCGCCCTGGCAGCCAGGGGGTATCGCGTCATGACCTACGACGTGGCGGGTTTCTTTTCCAACAAGCACATCCGCAACACGATCCGCGCCGGGGACATCGAGATCACCAACGTCAGCCTGCAAGACCAGAAGGACGAAGTTCTGGGTGCCGTTGCCTGGGCGCGTGACAACTTTGGCGAGATGCCGGTGGTGGCGTCCTGGGCGATGGGTTCTGTGGCGAGCCTGGGCGCAGTGGCGGAACTGGCGGCTGCGGGGGGTGAACAGATCCGGTTCTGGGTGCCGATGAGCTACACCAACATCCGCAAGCTGCAGGCCTTGCGTGCCGATAGCAAAGCCGCTGACGCGGCGATCCTCCAGCTGGCGGATGACGCCGCCATTCCTCCATTCGACACCGGAACCGCAGCGACCCGTCTTGGCTACTATCCACTGGATCCTGACACCCAGGCGTATGTCGATCAGCAACTGGGTGGCTATACCGAAGCCGGTGGTGCCGACCGCTGGCCTGGCTGCACCCACGTGACGGCGAAGTCCTACAAGTCGTATGTGGCCTATGACCCGGAGCAATCCATTGAAGGTGCAAAAGGCTTCCCGCCGGCGCTGATCATCCACGGTGCCGACAACACCTTGCACATGCCATCAGAGTCCGAGCGCCTGCACCGGCACTATCCCGGCGATGCCGGTTCGAACGCGCTGATCATCCCGCACATGCAGCACGGTCAGCAGAATCAGGTGGACAGTCCGGTGTTCAAGTCGATGATCCAGAGCATCGACGAGGCCATTCGCACCCGCGGCTGATTCAATCGCCAATACCCTGTGAGACCTCGCAAGGAGGTCTCGCAGCGATTCAATCTGGCTCAATACGTGCCCAGGTCCTAACATAGCGTGTCCAAAGCCACTCCCACGGGCTGGCCTGAGCCGTGTTCTGCGAACGGCTGGAACCCCCTATGACAAGGATCTGGCGATGACGAGCCCCAGTGAAGCCGCGACGGCTGTGAACGGTTGCACGACCAAGCGAATCGGCCTGCTCATTCTCCCTCAGTTTTCCATGATGGCGTTGGCCGGAGCCAGCGAGCCTTTGCGGGCGGCGAATCGGCTTGCCGGCAAAACCCTGTATGAGTGGACAGTGCTCACGGAATCCGGTGGACCGGTCAGCTCCAGCAGTGGTTTCGAAATCCAGACCGTACCGATCGACCAGGCGCCCGAGGTCGATCGCATTTTCGTCCTGGCCAGCCTGGACATCGAACATCAGAAACCACCGAAAATGCTGCGGTTTCTGCAACGTGCCGCAGCCCGTGGGATAACCGTCGGCGCATTGAGCACCGGCACGTTCATCCTCGCCCGCGCCGGCTTGCTGGAAGGCAAGCGCTGCACCTTGCACTGGGAGTCCATTGGACAGTTTTCCGAAGAATTTCCCACGATCGAAGTCACCAAAGAGTTGTACGTCAACCATGGAAACCGCTGGACCTGTGCGGGTGGAACGGCGGCCATCGACCTCATGCTGGCGCAAATCGCGCTGGATTACGGTAATCAGCTGGCTGCGAACATCGCAGAGCAATTTCTGCACGCAAGGATCAGAGCGCCGGAAGAACATCAGCGGATGTCGATCCAGTGGCGGTTCGGGATTCATGACAGGCGACTCACGGCCGCGATTGCCTTCATGGAAAACAGCCTGGAGAACATTATCGGCATCGAAGAGATCGCCGATCGCTGCAATCTGTCGCATCGTCAACTGGAGCGCCTGTGGCATCAACATTTCGGCATGACGCCGAAGAAGTTCTATCTGGAGCTCAGGCTCAACGAAGCACGCCGATTGCTTCGTGAAAGCACCCAGCCCATTGCGTCGATTGCCTACAGCTGCGGGTTTGTCTCGGCATCACATCTGGGTGCCGCCTACCGTCGTGTCTGGGGCTGCACGCCCGGAGAGGAGCGGCGGAAATTTGATGATGCGCATTCCTGACCGGGCGTCCCGGGCGCCCTGGTCAATCCGGCGCTAATCCTCAGGTGCAAACTTCTCTGCAAAACCGCATAGCTAGCTAATGACTTGGTCCGACCGCTGGTGCGCGCGGGCAGGGCCTGGTGATTTGGCGATCCTGTATTCTTCCTGCCGAACTCGCCCCTTCACACTGCGCTGCACGCCGTAAGGCTTCGCGACGTCGGTTTTTTGATAGAAATCGTCGAACTCAAAGCGCAGGCAGCGTTCGGGAGCGCGGTAAGGTTCATTACAAATCCGGCGTCCACTTCCAGATGCACAGCCGGCAAAAACAACAATGACGTACAGAAGGCATCACAACCATGGAAACCTTGAGTTTCATTCTGGAAAACGGCGGGCTGATCAGCCTGCTACTCGGGCAGCACCTTCTCATCGTCGCGGTCGCGGTGGGCCTGGCGATCCTGACCGGCGTGCCTGTCGGGATCGCAATCTCCCAGCACCCCAGAACGCGCCGTTGGGTCCTGGCCTTTGCCGCCGTGCTGATGACCATTCCTTCGGCCGCGCTGTTCGGGCTCATGATTCCGGCCCTTTCCCTGATCGGCTACGGGATCGGCGTAGTGCCGGCGGTCATTGCACTGTTTCTCTATTCCCAACTGCCCATCATCCGCAACACCACCACCGCGATCTCCAACATCGATCCTGCCTTGCGCGAAGCGGCAATCGGGATGGGCATGTCCACCTGGCAGCGGCTGCGCAAGGTCGAGCTGCCGATTGCAGTGCCGCTCATCATGGCCGGAGTGAGGATGGCAACCGTCATCAACATCGGCATCGCGGCCATCGCGGCCTACATCGGCGCGGGCGGCCTGGGCAGTCTGATCATTCGCGGCATCGCCCAATCCGATACCCGCCAGCTGCTGGCCGGCGCCATCGTCATCAGCGTCATTGCCATTGCAGCCGATTATGCGCTGTACGCCTTGCAGCGCCTCCTCACGCCCAAAGGCCTGAACAAGAACAAAGCGGCCACTGGCCCAATGAAGGAAGCGACGACGTGATCCAGATCGAAAACCTGAACAAGAAATTCGGCTCAACCACGGCGGTAGAAGATGTCTCATTCAACGTTGAAGAGGGGCAAATCTGCGTTCTGCTCGGGCCGTCGGGCTGCGGTAAAACCACGACGTTGAAAATGATCAATCGCCTGATCACGCCGACGTCGGGAACGATCAGAATCGGTGGGCGCGACACGTCCGAACTGGACAGCGTCACCCTCAAGCGATCCATTGGCTACGTGATTCAGCAAGTCGGCCTGTTCCCGAACATGACCGTCGAGGAAAACATCTGTGTCGTCCCCAATCTGCTGGGGTGGGACAAAAACAAAAGCCGCAAGCGCGCGGCGGAGTTGCTGGAAGTGGTCGCGCTGGAGCCGTCCAGATTTCTCAAGCGCTACCCGTGCGAACTGTCCGGTGGTCAACAGCAGCGCGTGGGCGTGGCCCGGGCGTTGGCTGCGGACCCGCCGGTGATGTTGATGGACGAGCCCTTCGGCGCGATCGACCCCATCAACCGGGAAGTGATCCAGGACGAGTTCATGCGCATCCAGCGCCAGGTCAACAAGACCGTGCTGTTTGTCAGTCATGACATCGACGAAGCCGTGAAAATGGCGGACTGCGTTGCGCTGTTCCACAACGGCAAAATCGAGCAGTTCGGCAGCCCGGATGATCTGCTGGCGCGGCCCGACAGCGAATTCGTGGCGAACTTCATGGGCAGCGACCGGATCATGAAACGCCTGTGTCTGCTGCGGGCGGCTGATATCGCCAGCAAGATCCCGCCACGGGAACACATGCAAGTCGTTGGCGGCAATAGCGGCATCTCCACGCGCTCGCAACTGGTCGTCAAACCTGGAGACGACCTGCGCCAGGTGCTCTCGCAGCTACTGGGTCGCGGCCAGGACTGGGCGTTGTGCAACGACAGTGACGGTCGCTTCATCGGCTATGTGCACCAGACCGATATCCTGGCGCGACTGGTTGAAAACATTACTCCGGCGGTGCATTGACGATGCCTGACTTGATGATCAGATTTTGGGAAGGGCTCCAGTATTACTGGGGCGATATCAGCTATCTGACGGTTCAGCATCTGCAGATAGTTGCCATCAGTGGGGTCCTGGCCCTGGTTGTCGCGCTGCCATTGGGCGTCTGGATGAGCCGGCCCGCGAACCAGCGTTACGCCATGGCCAGCATGCAGTTTCTCAATGTGGGGCAGGCGATACCCAAGCTTGCACTATTGGCGCTGGCCATGAGTTTTATTGGCGTGGGCAGCGGCGCCGCCATCATCGGATTGTTTGTCGCGACCTTGTTGCCGGTGGCGGTCAACACCTATGAAGGCTTGCGCGCGGTGCCGGCGCATTTGGTCGAAGCGGCCGAGGCCATGGGCATGACGCCACGGGAAACCCTGTGGAAAGTCGAGATCCCGAATGCGATGAACGTGATTTTCGCCGGCATTCGCACGGCGCTCGCCATCAACGTCGGGACTGCGCCGCTGGCCTTCCTGGTCGGTGGAGGAGGGCTGGGCGAGTTGATCTTTACCGGTATCGACCTGAACGACTTCGGCATGATGCTGGCGGGTGCGGCGTCGACCGCGCTGTTGGCCATCGCCGTCGATCTGGCGTGCGGACTGGTCCAGACCGTCGCCGTGTCGCGGGGCTTGAGGTTGGCCGGGCGCGAATGATTAGAAGACCCAGGATAAAAACCAATAATACGAGGTGCATCATGATTCATCGCATGCTAACCAGTCTGATCCTAACGCTTGGCCTTGTTTCAGGTTCCATGGGGACTGCTTCTGCCAACAGCACCATCGTGGTCGGCGGCAAGAAGTTTACCGAGCAGCAACTGGTGGCGGAAATGACCACACAATTACTGCGCGCCAATGGATACAGCGTCGATAAACGTCCGGACCTGGGCTCGTCTGTATTGCGCGCGGCACAAGAGAACGGTCAGGTCGATGTGTATTGGGAATACACCGGGACCTCCCTGGTCATTTACAACAAGGTGACGGATAAACTGGACGCCGAGCAAACGTACAAGAAGATCAGCGCCCTCGACGCAGAGAAAGGCATTACCTGGTTGAACCCATCGAAAGCCAACAATACCTACGCGTTTGCCATGCGCAAGGACGAGGCCGATAAGGAGGGCATCGTTTCGATCAGCGATCTGGCGAAAAACGTCGGCGAAGGCAAAACCTATAAATTCGCTTCCAACGCGGAGTTCTTTTCACGCTCCGATGGCCTGCGTCCTCTCCAGGACATGTACCAGTTTGAGTTCGAGCGCAAGAACGTCGTGCGCATGGACGGAGGCCTGACCTACCAGGCACTCAGGGACGGTCAGGTGAATGTGGCGTTGGTGCTGTCGACCGATGGGAGGATTCCGGCATTCGGCTTTGTCGTGCTCAAGGACGATAAAGGGTTTTTCCCCAGCTACGCATTGACGCCGGTGATTCGTACCGAAGTCTTCAAAGAGAATCCGAAGATTGGCGAATTGCTCAACGCACTCTCTTCCAAACTGGACGACGACTCGATTGCCGGTCTGAACTCCCGGGTCGATGTCGGCCGTGAGTCAATCGAGAGTGTGTCCAGGGAATTCCTGGAAAAGAACAAGTTGATCTAGTGGTTGCGCCGTGGCGTTGAAGTCGCCCGGTTTCGTCTTGATTGTCCAGGCCAGCTGAAGACCGCTGGCCTCTTTTTATCCCGCTTATTGGTAGCGCTCATCCCGATCACTTGGGCATGAGCTCATTCCGTTCGCCTGTACTGATGAGGAGAATACCCATGCAGTTAAATAAAACGTTGGTGACGTGCTCGTTTTTGCTACTGGCGGCAAGGGCTCAAGCGGATGACGGTATTGACCGCATGACCCTTGCCGACATGCGTCTTGCCTTGAATAAAGGGGACATCACTTCCGAGCAATTGGTCCGGCACTACCTGGACAACATTCGCGCGAACAACCATCAGGGCCGGAACATCAATGCGCTGGTGACGCTCAATGAGCAGGCGATCGAACAGGCCCGCCAGTGGGATGCCGAACGGGCTAAAAATCCCGAGGCCAAATATCCACCGCTGGCCGGCATTCCGTTCGTGGTGAAGGACAACTTTGACACCGCCGGCCTGGTCACCTCCGGTGGATCTTACGTATTGCGTTCATCGGTGCCGAGCCAGGATGCCTTCACCGTCAAGAAGCTGATCGATGGACAGGCGATTCTGCTCGGCAAAGCCAACCTGTCGGAACTGGCCGCGTCTTTCGGCTGGTTCGGCTACAGCTCGTTTGGCGGGCAGACGCTCAATCCGAGAAATACCCGGCGCGATGCTTCCGGCTCCAGCAGCGGCTCTGCCGCCTCGGTGGCCGCGGCGTTCGCACCCTTTGCGCTGGGGTCGGATACCAGCGGGTCGATCCGCGCGCCGGCCAGCGTCACCGGCACGGTGGGTTTTCGACCTTCGCTGGGGCTGATCAGTCGCAGCGGCATTATTCCGCTCTCGCTGACGTTCGATACCGGTGGCGTCATTACCAACAGCGTGCTGGATCAGGCCATCGTGCTGGATGCGATCAAGGGACAGGACAAAAGCGACCCGGCGACCCTCGACCTTGCCGCCGACACCATTCAGTTCGAGCCAGCCCTGAACCGTTCCTCGCTTCAAGGCAAGACCATCGGGGTGATCACCAACTTCAAAGGCGCCAACCCGGAGGTGGACGCGGTTTTCAGAACCGCACAGCAAACCCTTGGCCAGCGTGGGGCGCATGTCGTTTCCATCGAGCTGCCGAAGGCATTTGAAACCCTTTGGAGCGATGTGCTCGGCCCGGTGGGAGAGAGCGAATTCAAGCCGCAGTTCGAGCGATACCTGGCCACCCTTGGCCCGAGCCAACCGCGAACGCTGGCCCGGTTCCTTGATCTGGCGAAAAAGAATCAGGCTGACAACGCAGCGCATGGCATGAATCCGGCGCGCCTGGCCGGACTGGAAGCGGTATCGAACACCACCGGCACCGATTCGCCGCAGTACATCTCCATCCTCTCCAGAAAGATCCCGCAGTTGCGCGCGCAACTGATGGACATCATGAAGAAGAACCAAGTGGACAGTCTGTTCTTTGCGACGATCAACTGCCCGGCCTCGGTGGTTCACGGCGTGACGGATGACAGTTACCTGTGCAACGCCGGTGATACCTACGCCTCGTCGTACATTGCCTCCGCCACCGGGTTTCCCGAAATCACGGTTCCGGCAGGCACCATCAAGGGCAATCTGCCGGTGGGTGTTTCGTTCCTGGGCGGTTACGGTGAAGACGCCAAGGTCGTGAGCTACGGCTACGCATTCCTGGGGCGGTGATTGCGCAGATGGGTCGTCTATGAAAACGCGTGCCTGCGTCGCCCATACGTTCTTCGCGAGCAGGCTCGCTCCCACAGATTCAGCGCAAGACTTTGTAGGAGCCGAGCTTGCTCGCGATGGTGGTCAACGATAACGCGGGGTACCTGGATGCCCACAGATTCAGATCAGCGGCATCGGTCAGATTTGTTCCAGCAACCAGGTACGGAACGCGATGAGTGATGGCAGCCTTTCGTTGCGTGGCGGATACGTCAGGTAGTAACTGCGCTGACTGGCGAAGGGCTGGCCGAGGCTGATCAGTTCTGCGTTGGCCAACTCATCGGCGACCAGGATCCGCGGTACCAGGCCGATGCCGATGCCGGCCCTCACGGCCTGGATCAAGTGCGAGGTGAGTTCGAAACTCGGCCCCAGCCGCATCATCCGATGGGGCAGGCCGTGGTGGCTGAACCACTCGCCCCAGACGTTGGCGTTGTTCGCGACGTTGAGCAGCGTCTGTGTGCCAATGCGCTCCGGTGTCCAGGTGTCATGGGCCGCCGCCGCTTGTGCCGACATGATCACCATCAATTCTTCGGTGTGCAGGCGATGGCTGATCAGACCCGGCATGTCGGCGTTACCGACGACGATCGCGGCATCGATGCCACTGGTCTCGAAGTCGATGGCGTCGATCCGGGAATTGATGTGCACCAGCATGCCGGGATGGGTTTTGTAGAAGTCGTGAAGGCGTGGCAATAACCACTTCGAGCCGAACGTCGGCAAGGTGGCCAGGCGCAAGGTTCCGCTGCCCGACTGATAAGCCATGGCCTGCAAGGTGGCGCTGCGTATGCGTCCGAGCGCTTCGCTCAGTTCCCGCTGATAAAGGCGGCCGACATCGGTCAACTGCACCTGCCGGCCTTCCCGGCGAAACAGCGTCAGGCCCAGTTGCTGCTCCAGCGCCTGGACCTGTCGGCTGACCGCGCTTTGAGTCAGCGAGAGTTCCACCGCGGCGCGTGTGTAGCTTTCATGGCGAGCGGCGGCTTCAAACGCCAGCAGCAACGACATGGAAGGGGTGAGGTGGCGGTAATTCATTCGTAAAAGTCATCGATAGCGGCAGGATTATCCGTTTGTCCGGCGCCGGAGCCTGCAGGATCATTGGCACGCTGACAACCTGAGGCTGACCGATTAATGCCCTGGCGACAAGTGTTTTGATTTTTCCGTGATTCGACCGACAAGAGACCATCCCGAGATGATCGCCCAGCTGTCTACCGTTGCACCCGCGCCACAGTACCCGGAATTTCTTCAAGCCCTGCGGGCCAGCGGCTTTCGCGGTCAGCTCGGTACTGACTACGCCACCCGAACCGTGCTGGCGACCGACAACTCGATTTACCAGCGCCTGCCGCAAGCAGCGGTATTCCCCCTGGACGCGGACGACATCGTGCGCATCGCCACCTTGATGGCCGAGCAGCGCTTTCGCCAGATCAAGCTGACCCCGCGGGGTGGCGGCACCGGCACCAATGGCCAGTCATTGACCGACGGCATCGTGGTCGACTTGTCGCGGCACATGAACAGCATCCTCGAAATCAACGTCGCCGAGCGTTGGGTGCGGGTGCAGGCGGGCGTGGTCAAGGACCAGCTCAATGTCGCGCTCAAGCCCCACGGGCTGTTCTTCGCCCCGGAGCTGTCGACCTCCAACCGTGCCACCGTTGGCGGAATGATCAACACGGACGCCAGCGGGCAGGGCAGTTGCACCTATGGCAAGACCCGCGATCATGTGCTGGAACTGCACAGCGTATTGCTCGGTGGCGAGCGCCTGCACAGCCAGCCGCTGACCGACGCGCAGCTTGATGCGGCGTGCACGCAACCCGGCCGCCTCGGCGAGGTGTACCGTACCGCGCGGCAGATCCAGGAAACCCAGGCCGAGCTGATCGAGTCCGTGTTCCCCAAGCTCAACCGCTGCCTGACCGGTTACGACCTGGCCCACCTGCGCGACGAGCAGGGGCGTTTCAACCTCAATAGCGTGTTGTGCGGTGCGGAGGGTTCGCTGGGCTACATCGTCGAGGCCAAGCTCAACGTACTGCCGATCCCCAAGTATTCGGTGTTGGTGAACGTGCGCTACAGCAGCTTCATGGATGCGCTGCGCGACGCCAACGCGTTGCTGGCGCACAAGCCCCTGTCCATCGAAACCGTAGACTCCAAAGTGTTGATGCTGGCGATGAAAGACATCGTCTGGCACAGCGTCGCCGAGTATTTTCCCGCTGACGCCGAGCGCCCGACACTGGGCATCAATCTGGTGGAGTTCAGCGGGGAAGACGCCGCGCAAGTCAACGCGCGCGTGGCGGCGTTCGTGGCGCATCTGCAGGCTGACACGAGCATCGAGCGACTGGGGCACACGCTGGCCGAAGGAGCCGAAGCGGTGACCCGCGTCTACGCTATGCGTAAACGCTCAGTCGGGTTGCTGGGCAACGTCGAAGGCGAGATTCGTCCGCAGCCTTTCGTTGAAGACACCGCGGTGCCGCCGGAGCGGTTGGCCGACTACATCACCGAGTTCCGCGCACTGCTGGACAGCCATGGCCTGGCTTATGGCATGTTCGGTCATGTCGATGCCGGTGTGTTGCATGTGCGCCCGGCGCTGGATATGAAAGACCCGGCCCAGGCGGCGCTGGTCAAACCGATTTCCGATGCCGTGGCCGAACTGACACGGCGCTATGGCGGCTTGCTGTGGGGCGAACACGGCAAGGGTTTGCGGTCCGAATATGTCCCGGAATTTTTCGGTGAGCTGTACCCGGCGCTGCAATCGCTCAAGGGCGCGTTCGATCCCCACAATCAGCTCAACCCCGGCAAGATCTGTGCCCCGCCGGATGCCGCCCAAGGCTTGCTCAAGGTCAACGAAGTGACGCTGCGCGGTGATCTGGATCGGCAAATCGATGAGCGCGTCTGGCAAAGCTTCGGCACTGCCGTGCACTGCAACGGTAACGGCGCTTGCTACAACTACGATCCCGACGATGCGATGTGCCCGTCGTGGAAAGCCACCCGTGAACGCCAGCATTCGCCGAAGGGCAGGGCCTCCTTGATTCGCGAGTGGTTGCGTCTGCAAGGTGCGGCCAATATTGATGTGCTTGAAGCGGTCGCAGGCCAATGGTCGTGGCTGCGCGGGTTGCCGAAGCGATTGCGCAACAATCTTGCGCGTTCACGGGGCGAGGAGGATTTTTCCCATGAGGTCTACGACGCGATGGCCGGTTGCCTGGCGTGTAAATCCTGTGCGGGACAATGCCCGGTCAAGGTCAACGTGCCGGAATTCCGTTCGCGTTTTCTGCAGCTGTATCACGGTCGCTACCAGCGCCCGGTACGCGAATACCTGATCGGCTCGCTGGAATTCACCCTGCCGTACGTGGCGTACGCTCCGAGGCTGTACAACGCGGTGATGGGCTCGAAATGGATAAGTCGCCTGCTCGAACGCCATGTCGGCATGCTCGACAGCCCACTGATCAGCCGCTACAACCTGCAAGCCACCTTGGCCGGATGCAAGGTGGGCGTCGCCAGTGTCGCGGCGCTGCGTGAGCTGACCCCGCAACAGCGTTCACGCAGCGTGGTGCTGGTGCAGGACGCGTTCACCCGCTACTTCGAGACCCCCTTGCTGGCGTCCTTCATCCAGTTGGCGCACGGGCTGGGCTACCGCGTATTCCTGGCGCCTTTCAGTGTCAACGGCAAACCCTTGCACGTACACGGTTTCCTCGGTGCATTCGCCAAGGCGGCGATTCGCAACGCCCATCAGCTCAAGGCCCTCGCAGACTGCGGCGTGCCGCTGGTGGGCCTGGATCCAGCCATGACGCTGGTCTACCGCCAGGAATACCTGAAAGTACCGGGGCTCAATGATTGCCCGAAGGTCTTGCTGCCGCAGGAGTGGCTGTTTGATGTGCTGCCGGAAAAGCCGCAGCCTGTTGCGCAGACGTTTCGTTTGCTGGCGCATTGCACTGAGAAGACCAATGTCCCGGCCAGTACTTCACAGTGGGAAAAACTGTTTTCCCGGCTTGGGCTCAAACTGGTGACCGAGGCGACCGGCTGCTGTGGCATGTCGGGTACCTACGGCCACGAAGCGCGCAATCAGGACACTTCGAGAATCATCTTCGAGCAGTCATGGGCCGGTAAGCTGGATAAACAGGGGGAGGCGTTGGCGACCGGATACTCCTGCCGCAGCCAGGTCAAGCGCATGGCCGACAGGCAACTGCGTCACCCACTGGAAGTGCTGTTGGAGCATGCGCTGCCGTTGTAGGGACATGCTGTTGACTCAAGACGCAGGGAGACATCCGTTTCTTCAGTCACGGCTGCTTAGGGTTGCACTCTTGCGTCTGGTCCTTCCGGTTCTTTTTGAATCCCCGAAGATTCATGACGCAGAGGCAGATCTGCAGGACGATCAGGGCATACGCTTGTGCGTAGGCCCCCCAAACCACCCACAAGATGTTGCTCAGGATGAAGCAGATGAATCCTGTCATTCTCCGGGTTGGTCGTTGCGACCCAATCAGCCACGCGGCGAGTACCGTTACCAACATCGCAGGCCATTGAACCCAGTCAACGTAGGCCAAGGGGAGCACCTCTTCGAAATCGCGATCTTCAACAGTTGGAAGTGAGATGCACTTTTTCCGGCATGTCCGATCACAAGTGTGCTCGAAACAGAAATCTGTGCAGGCTGCGATAGCGGCAAGAATAGACGACTGGCGCAGGATTTTTTCCATAGCGGCAGATGCGGTGGCGTAGCGGCAACATTGCGCTTTTCCACTGCGAGAATGACTTCGCTACACCCCATCTTCGATCAGTCAGAGTGGCAGATACGACCTGTTTGTACTGAAAGCGTCAGCGCCCCGAACTTTCTCCGGTTGATTCAGGTCGACAAATTTCCAGCCTCATCAGCGTAGCCCAATGCCTGACGTCGAGGCATCTCGACTGCCGAAGCGTGGAGGTTCAATAACAAAAATGGTGATAGCGATGAATTGTCTTATCTGTGTCGGCGTGGCGAAGCGCATTCATTGCCACGGCCCGTGGGAGGAGAGGGATTGTCCGGATTGCGGGCGCTATCGGGTTTCCGACGAGCTCCTTTTGACCTTGATGGATCAGGGCCAGATCTTCGATGTCGGCAAAACCAGAGACTGGCTGCAAAGCCGACGCAAAGGCGGTGCTACCCCTTCGATTGAAATCCATGAAGCCTTGTTGCTGCCATAGCGCTTGCCCTGTCCGAACGAGGGACATAAGCGGCGTGCGCGAGATCCTGTCGTAATCCTGTCACCAGGCTCGTGATGGCTTGTCCATTTGCCAGTTGATCTACCGCGATACCGGTAACGACAAGCATTTCCTGATTGGAATTGTCCTGGAAAAATCGCACCGTCAAAGCAGCCCCCGAATCAACTGTGCATTCACAGCGCACGGGTAAAAAGCTTTGCTCTATCAAGTGCCGGATTTCTAAAGTCGATAGCATCTGTCTTGCCTCGACGAGAGCCAGCCAAATGACTTTTGTCTGAGGGGTATTGAGCAAGCGCCGCGAAGTAACGGGCTTGATTGGGCTTCGCCTGAATCGTTGGCTGGAGGCTCACTATTAATTCTAGATCCGATCCTTCAGGACATTAGATCCTTTCAATCTGAGTGATGGCTCGCAGCGACACCTCATCTGCCGCCCCGAAGATTCTTTGCGGCGGACGACGTCGTTGGCGGTGACGTCGGCTTGATTGCCGCCGCGTTTTTACCCTCATTCGTAACGATTCATTTCCCAGGTTGAATCCCGGGGCATTGGGTCATTCAGTAACCGAATGAATCGCATCACTTTATGAGGTTTGAGCACCTCTGGTCGGCGGTCATGAACGTGTGTCGAGTTCTGCGGATCCATTCGAAAACACCTGTGGAATGAATGCGGTCATGAACTCTTTCGAGAATCAGCTGACGCCCGCTCAGGAGAAAAGACTAAACGCCCTGGCATTGTGGTATCGCGTGTTCGAGGCCAGCGCCCTGCGTATGGATCGTCCAGATACCTATCACGAAGAATTGCTTCGCCAGGCGGATGAGATGGATCGTCAGGGCATCATTGATTGGGAGGAGTGGCGGGACTTGCGCGTAGAAGCAGATCAGGCTTACTTGCGTGCAGTCGCAGGCGAAGACTATCACCCGGTTCAAGCGTCAATGCTGTCGATTGATCCGGATGCCGTTTAGGGAATGGAAGCAATGAACCGCCAGCTAAAGTTCGGTATTGAAGAGGAATATTTCATTACCGATCTGGTCACTCGACACATGCCTGGAACGCTCGTCCACGCGGTGAGTGACAAATGCAAAACCGAACTGGGCCAAAGTTTCGCGTACGAGATGTTCCAGGCGCAGATCGAAGTGGCTTCACCTGTGTTCACCGACCTGGCGCAGGCAGCGGAATTTCTCGCTAACGCCCGAGGCACATTGAAGCATGCTCTCCAGGCTTTTGACCTGGGATTGCTGTGTGCCGGTAGTCATCCCTTGGCGGACTGGCGTATTCAGCACCCCACAGACCAGTATCATTTTCAGCAGCTGTTCAACGATTATCAACGTGTAGCTCGACGCAGTCTGCTCTCGGGTCTGCACGTGCATGTAGAAATTGCGCATCACCTGGATCGAATTCAGGTCATGAACGAGGTGCTTGCGTGGACACCCATGCTATTGGCCTTGAGCAGCTCCTCTCCATTTTGGGACGGTTGCGATAGCGGATTTGCCAGTTATCGGCAGACAGCCTGTGATGAATGGCCCCGGATGGGCATTCCGGAATTCCTTGAAGATGAACCTGCCTATAAAGCCTACGTTGCCTTTTTGGTTTCAACCGGCTCGATGAGAACCCCAAGTGACTGCTGGTGGGGGGTACGGCCTTCAGCAAGGTTCCCGACGCTGGAATTGCGAATGACGGACGCCTGTCCGCGTTTGGATGATGCTTTGACTATTGCCTGCTTTTTCCGATTGATGATTGCCTACGCCATCGAGCAACCTCATCCGGGAGCGGCTTACTCGCAGCAATCCCGGTGGATACTGATGGAGAACCGCTGGAGAGCAAAAAGGTCCGGAATCCATGCATCGTTTCTCGTTGAGGGTTTCGAGCGGCCTTGCACGATCGATCAATGGCTTTTCCTGGTAGAGCAAATCCTGGGAGATACCGCTCGAACACTGGGCGTCGAAAACGTATTTTCCCGGATTCGCCGAATGATCCACTCCGGTACCAGCGCAGAACGGCAACGTGTCGTCTACGAAAGCGCCATCGGCAGCGGCTTGAGCGTCCAGGCAGCACTCTCACGAGTGGTTGACCAGTTGTTGCTGGAAACAGCGTGAGTACAAGGCATCACGCAAAGTCCGATCTATTGGATAATGCTGTTCACTTAGGCGGATCTTGAGTCAGTGAGAAGTCTGTGGCGAGGGAGCTTGTCGGGGCGCCGCATCGTCCCGCTTGAGTGCGCAGCACTCACGAAAATCGCGATGATGTCAGATTTTTTGGGGCCGCTGCGCAGCCCAACGTCGGAACGCCGCCCGGACCAAGCTCGCTCGCCACAAGGTTTGGTAAGACTCAAGATTCTCTTAAATGAACAGCATTCCGAGCAGGCTCGCTCCGACATAAACATCGCGCTCATCATCCGCTTTGAACTCCCGACACGGCTGCTCCGTCCTCTGCTATGAGGGGGCTCAGGGCATCTCGCTGTGAACTCCCGCAACGCTTCTCAAACAGAAGGCGAGGGACGACATGAATACTTCAGATAGCAGGGCGGGAACTCAGGCAAATAACCCGGATCCCGGCAAGCCTGAGCACGCTTTTCAGGATCTTAAAGAGGATGTCACCGAGGCGCTGGGGGGCGTGCGTGAGCAAGCCGATGCTCAGTTCGGTGAGTACCGTGACACTGCCGCGGATCAGATCGAGGCCTTGGCAAAAGGGGCAAAATCCTTTGTTTCCGAACTCGAGGAAAAGGACACGCTCGGCATGTCCGATTACCTCAGCGACATGGCGGAGTCGATGAGCGGACTCGCCGGGAGTCTACGCGGCAAAAGTGCTGAACAGCTCCTGCATGACGCCGCCGAACTGGCGCGGAGCAACCCGACGCTGTTCATCGCCGGCAGCATTGCGTTGGGCTTCGGTCTGTCGCGATTCTTGAAGGCAGGCAGTGCGTCGACTGCGCCCCTTGATGCGGCAAGCGATTCATCTGCGAGCAGCTCGACGCCTCCCGCAGGCGGATTTGGTGCTCATCGACCTTATGAGTCACCCATCGCCCCGCACACTGATCCGAATCCGGGTCTGGCCACCGGCATCACACCCGCTTCGCCCCATGAACAGGATCATCGGTCGGACTTCGCCACCTCATCGGCAACGGGTGCGCCAATCTTTAAAGGAGACGTGTGATGAACAGAGAAGATACCGAGCTGCCCGGCTCAAGACCTATATCGGCGTCTGACGATGCTTCGATGATCGGCTTGCTGCGGCAATTATCCCGGGAAGTGCCTGCCCTGTTTACGAAGGAGCTGGCGCTGGCCAAGGCCGAACTGCAAGCCAGCCTGACCACCCTCAAGGCAGGGATCGCCGCCGTGGCCGGCGGTGCAATTGTGCTGTTGGCGGGTTTTATCATTCTGTTGATGTCAGCGGTGTACGGGTTGAGCACCGTCATGGCGCCCTGGCTGGCTGCACTGATAGTCGGTGTGGTGGTGATGATCGTCGGGTTCGCCATGCTGCAATCGGGAAAAAAACAATTCGAGCCGTCCCACTTCAAGCCCGACCGGACCCTGGACGCTTTGAATAAAGATCAGGAAGCGCTGCGGAGGAAAGTCACATGAAAAGCGAATTGGACATCGAATCGGAAAAAAGCCCCGAACAGATCGAGCGTGAGATCGATGCGCAGCGGGCCAGCATCGGCAATATCGTCGATGCGCTGGAAAGCAAATTCACCCCCGGGCAAATGTTCGACCAGGCCTGGGGCATGATGCAGAACAATGGCACAACGTTCATGAGCAATCTGGGCACCAGTGTGCGTAACAACCCAGTTCCCGCCGTGCTGACCTCGGTCGGTTTGCTGTGGCTGATGATGGGCCAAAATCGTCCCCCGGTCGCTTATCCCGGGTATCGAACCGGGCCCGACCAGGGCAGGGTCGGCGAGTGGGCCGATGATCTGGCGGACGGCATCGACGGCGCACGCGAGCATCTGCATCAAACCGCCGATTCACTGAAGGGGGGATATCAGTCACTCAAAAGCAAGGCTGCGAGGGCAGGCGACAACGTCGGTGCTGCTGCCGAAAGCATCAGCCACGCGGCGCATGACGCCAGTGACCGGATTGCGCGCAACACTCAGGTCTTGGGTCAGCAATTCAATCATTTGCTCAAGGAGCAACCGCTGATGGTTGCCGCGGCGGGTATCGCTTTGGGCGCGTTGCTGGGTGCGGCGTTGCCGACGACCAGCACTGAGCAGCGCTATCTGGGGCGTAAAAGCGCCGGCCTGGTGGATAAGGTGAAGAAGCAGGCACAAGAAGGCTACGAGGCGGTGCGCGATACCGTCACCAAGACAACCGAGCATTCGGAAAATCGGGCCAACCGGGAGTCAGGGCCCACGACTGCAGCCAATGCTTCAGCCGATCTTACCAAGGGGCTGGGGACGTCCTGACACTGCGGCTCCCACGGAAGGCCTGCAATGGGCCTTCCGTAAGGGAGCGGTTATCAAACGCTGCGGATAGCTGGATTCATAGACTGGGTGTTCCATTGATCCGATGTCACAATTGAGCACCGGCGCGTCGCCAGGCGGTGCGCTGGGCATGCGGTATTGGCGGCTGTATGGTTCCCCGCGCATTGACTGCAGAGCATATGACCGGCCATTCCTACAACACCTTCGGCTTCAGCGTCTTTAGCGGGAAGGTTCGTCCTGGCCGTGACTGACGGCGACCGGATAGCGCCGGATGGAAGTTCCTCGATGCCATGGACCGCAATAAGTACAACACCGGCGCAAGGCCGGTGTTGTGTCATCGCGTCGGGTTCATCCAGGTAACAGAGTACCTCGCCGCTGCGCTGGGTAACTCAGAAACGGTACTTCGCGGACGCGGTAATGCTGCGGGGCGCACCGTATGTCAGCGCACCGTAGGCATCGAAAATGTCGAAGTACTTCTCATCGGTGACGTTGTTGGCATTGACCTGCGCCGAGAGGTTATCGGTGATCTCGTAGCGCGCCATCAGGTTGACCAGCGCGTAGGCATCCTGCTGAATCTTCTCGGAGTTGCCTGCCGGGTTGGTGGCGTAGGTGTAGATCGAATCCTGCCAGTTGACGCCGCCGCCAATGGTCAGCTTGTTGAACATGCCGGGCAGGCGATAGGTGGTGAACGTACGCAACAGTTTGGTTGGGTATAGCGTGTTCACATCGTCGCCGTTGGCATCTTCGGCGGTGAACTGGGTGTAGCCCACCGAGGCATTCCAGTCGGTCGCCAGTTCGCCGGAGACTTCCAGCTCGAAGCCCTTGCTGGTCGCGCCTTCGCTGGCCTCGTAGGCGTAGCCGCCGACAGGGTTCGACGGATCGATCAGCACGCCGGTGCTCTGGCCCAGGTTATCCTGTTTGATCTGGAAGATGGCCGCGGAGGCGTTCAAGCGGCCCCCGAAGTACTCACCTTTCAGGCCGATTTCACTGCTCTCGCCAACGATGGGCTCCAGTTGCTGGCCACTGCTGTCACGCACCGACTGCGGCAGGAAGATTTCCGTGTAGCTGGCATAGGCCGAGAGGTTGTCGGTGAGGTCATAGACCACACCTGCATAAGGGGTCAGCTCATGATCGACATCGATCTTGCTCACTTCCGAATAGATGTCATCACTGGTCTTTTCGTACCAGCTCTCACGTGCGCCAAGAATCACTTTCAAATCGTCGGTCACGTTCAAGCGTGTTGCCGCATACAGCCCTTTTTGTCGGGTCTCGCTGTAGCCGTAGTCTTCCCTCGGACCCCAGATCGGCTCGGGGAAATCGCCGTTGTAGGCATCGAAGTCGGCAACACCGTCAAACCCGGTTTGCGCGTTGAGGGCATCGGCGTCGAATTTCTGTTTGCTGTCCACATAACCAAAGGCCAATTCGTGCTCACGGCCCAACATCGAGAACGGGCCACTGAAGCGGATGCCGTAGTCATCCTGGGTGGTCTCGGTCTTGTAGGTCGCCGGGAACGAAGACATGCCGGAGCTGCCATTCTGGCCAGGATTGCCAGAGAGGTAGAGCAGGGAAGAGTCGCCGTTTCGCTCGCCACGGTTGTAGCTGAGGTTCATTTGCCAGTCGTTGGCGAACCTGTGGTCGAGGTTGACGAAGTAGGTCTCGAAGGTGGTGTCCCACTTGCTCCACTTGGCGGAGGTGGTCTTCGAGCGGCTCCAGTGGGTGCGGCTGCCGTCGGCGTACCAGACGGGCAGGCCACCCCACATCGGCGAGTCGGCATTGCTTTCCTGCCGGCTCAAGCCGAACCACAGCGTGGTGTCGGGGGTCAGGTCGATATCCATGGTGCCGTACAGGGTCTGGCGCTTGTTCGAATTCATATCGATCCAGGTGTCGCCTTCGTTGGTCTCCGCGACCAGACGCCCACGCACAGTGCCTTCCGAATTCAGCGCGGTGGACACATCGGCCTCGACGCCATAGGTGTCCCAGGTACCGGCGCTCAGTTCCAGCGAGCCTTTCAGATCTCTACTGTTGGCGCGTTTGCGCACCATGTTGATGGTCGCCGAAGGATCGCCGGCACCGGTCATCAACCCGTTGGCACCGCGCACGATTTCAACGCGGTCATACATGGCCAGGCTGCTGAAAATCTCCCCCGAACTCCATGGCTGCTCGAAGATGGTGGGTACGCCATCGATCATCAGCGAGTTGAGTTCAAAGCCCCGGGCGTTGAACTGCGCCCGGCTTGTCTCGTAGCGGTTGACCGACACCCCCGTGGCATTGTTGACCACGTCGAGGATGGTATTGAGATCCTGGTCCTGGATGCGCTGTTGGGTGATGACGCTGACCGACTGCGGCGTCTCCCGCAGCGACATATTCAACGGCGTGGCCGTGCGTGCAGCCTCTGTCGTGTACGAGTGGGTGTCTTCGGTCACGGCGCTGCGTACACGGGCGGCAGTCTCTGTGATAGCGATAGGCGCCAGGTTCAAGGCACCTCCCGTCTCGGTCTGCTCAGTCTGTTCCGCCGCCTGCACATAAGGCGCAGTGATGGCGATGCCGGCTGCCAGCATGTGCACGGCGAGAGCCAACGGGCGCACGGTCGAAGGCGAACGCGGCGTAACGGGATTTTGTGAACACAGGGAGAGGAGAGCGGTCATGCGGACTCACATTTGGTTTGCTGTTATTGAGAATCTATATCATACGCATATGTGAATTAATCTGTAATGTGGTTTGTACGCATTTGAGATTATTTATCAAATGAGATGGCGCCCGGGCACATTTCCCGGGCCACTGCGCTTGGGGATCTGCCGGAGAAGTACCGCGTAGTGTTTCTGCTGTCGCGTTGCGAAGGATTCACCCTGGCACGGGGCTACGTTGCAAGCGCGTTTAGCTGACTTGACCGTCGATAGATTTGTGCGGGGTTCAATAAAACCCTGGCGAAACCAGGTGTTGAGTGGGCGCGTCCAAGCCGCAGACGCGCCAGGTTGCCTGTCCATTGGCAGAGTTAACCGCACAATTGGCGTTACTGCTTTGTACCCGGTAGAAGTTCAAAGTCCGGGGTGAACGGGGTCATGGCGGCCATCAGCCGGGCGAACGGTTTGGGATCGCCTTCAAAGGTCGCCTTGCCTTGCGCGACCAGCTGATCGAGGCTGGTCTGCTTCGCCATCACGCCTTCAAGCGCCGAGCGATCGAGGGTGAGGGTCAGGTCGGCGTTTTTTGCCTGCTGGCCCTTGAGACTGGTCAGCGTTGAATTGCTCAGCTCCACCACGAATTGTTCACCATTGTCCGGCGTCTTGAGGTTCAGGACGAAGTGCAAGTCCGCAACCTTGCTGCCGTCCAGGGCGATGCCGAGATATTCGAGCCACAACTCTGTGCTCATGGCGCGGATCGTGTCGGGGCCGCCGGATTTTGGCGGCAGGCCCTTGGGCATGCCGTGGCGCAATTCATAGGCAGCCGCAAGGAAGCTGTTGCGTACGCCGGCACTTTCCTTCTGATAGCCCACTTGCTCATAGACATCCGCCAGCAGGTCCTTGGCCTGGACGTTTTGCGGTTCGGCATACACCAGCTTATTGAGAATTTCATAAGCTTCGCGGTATTTTCCCTCATCGAACAAGGCTTTGCCCTTGGTCATGATCTTTGCTGCGCCACCCATCATTTCGACGTACAGCGGTGCCGAATCCTTCGGTGACAGCGGCATCAGCGTGGCAGGATTGGCATCCCAATAACCCAGGTATCGGTTGATCACCGCGCGGCTGTTGTGTTCTTCCGAACCGTGATAGCTATGGGTCGCCCAGTTCTTCTTCAAGCTCTCGGGCAACTTGTAGACATTCTGGATCTCGTTGATGGTGACGCCCTGGTTCGCCGCGTGCAGGACGGCGTTATTCAGGTTGGCATAGGCATCGCGCTGTGCGCGCATCACTTCCTGGATCCGTTCATTGCCCCAGCGCGGCCAGTTGTGCGCGGCGAGCATCACATCAGCCTGCTGGCCGTAGCGATACAGGGCGTTGTTGATGTGCTTTGACCACACCAGCGGATCACGAACCAAAGCACCGCGCAGGGTGTAGATGTTGTGAATGGTGCCGGTGATGTTCTCGGCCGCCCAGAACGTTTTGAATTGCGGGAACCAGGTATTCATTTCCGACGGTGCTTCGGTGCCAGGCGTGTTCTGGAACTCCATTTGTACCCCGTCGATTGTCAGGCTTTCGAAATCCTTTTCGATGTATCGATTGGGTTCGATCAGGCCCATGTTGCCGGCGGCGGCGTTTTTTCCGATGGCCATGTCGACATGACCGTAGGGGCTGCGCGGCAAAAGCAGGCCGTATTGAAAGAACGCCCGTCGGGTCATGGCATTGCCGGCGTAAACGTTTTCAGCCACCGCATGTTCCATGAAGCCCACGGGGGCGATCAGCGCGACCTTGCCGCTGCGCACGTCCGCTTCCTCGATAACGCCACGGACACCGCCGAAGTGGTCCGCGTGGGAGTGAGAAATCACCACAGCCACTACCGGGCGCTTGCCCAGTTTTTCATTGATGAATTCCAGCGCCGCCCAGGCGGTTTCCTTTGAGGTCAGGGTGTCGAAAACTATCCAGCCGGTTTCGCCCTTGATAAACGTGATATTGGCCAGGTCAAAGCCGCGTATCTGGTAGATCCTGTCCGGCACCACCTCGTACAGACCGTAGGCCATGTTGAGCAAGGCCTGGCGCTGCAGCGACGGATTGACCGTGTCGAAGTCCTTGCCGTCCAACAGGAAGTTGTAGCTGCCCATATTCCAGGCGACGTTCCCCGCTTCGGCCATGATCTTGTTGTAGGGCGGTGCTGCGATGAAGCCTTTTTTGGCTTCTTCAAAATCGCGCTTGTCTGCAAAAGGAAGCGTTTCGCGCACACCTTTCTGAAATTCAATGGTGTACGTCGACGGCGATTTTCCTTTGTTATCGAAATGCTCGATCGCGGCCGGCACGGCAGTTGTCTGAGCAGCAAAAAGGGTGGGGCTGAAGCCCGTAGACAGTGCGATGGCCAGAGCGCAACTGAGGGTCTTGTTATTCATGAAGTGTTCCTTCGCCAGGAGTGTCGATGCCGTTGATGGCACTGGCTTGTTCTTGCTTGTCTTGACCCGCCCGGCAAGGAATAGCATATTCATTTGATTACGAAAAATTCCGTTTTATTCGATTTCGATAGCATAAAGGTTATGGCATGACCCCGCGCCGCTTACGCCAGTTTCTGGCACTGATTGAACATGCCCATTTTGGTCATGCAGCCAAAGCGTTGGGCGTTTCGCAACCAGCGCTCAGTAAAAGTATTCAGCTGCTGGAGCAGGAGCTCGGCGTCACGCTGTTCGATCGACGCACCGACGGCGTGACCCTGACGGCGTTTGGTCAAGTGCTGCAGAGAAAGAGCCAGCGCTTATTGATGGCCGAAGAGGACCTTCGGCGGGACATTGCTCTGCTGGCGGTTGGCGACATTGGCACACTCAAAGTGGCATTGGGGCCGTACCCCAGTGTCATCAGCGGCTATCCGGCCATTGCCCGGTTGCACGCCCGACATCCGCACCTCAATGTGACGGCCCATGTCGCCGGGTGGCGAGAGGTTGCGCAGCAGGTCGCCAGCGGCGCAGTGGATCTGGGGATTGCTGAAATCAGCGCCTTGCAAGGTGGTGAGGAATTCAATTGTGAGCTATTGGGTGAACATGAGGGGCGACTGTTTTGCCGGCCCGGCCATCCGCTGCTTTCGCAACGTTCTTTGAAGCGAGCGCAAACCCTCGATTATCCTTGGGTGGCGTCGCGTATTCCGTTCCGTCTGGCCGGCGTTTTGCTGCCCGCGACGTTAGGCTGCGCCGGCGCCTATGACACAGTGACTGGCGATTTCGTGCCTGCGATTGAAATTGACGTCCCCATGCAGATTGTTCAATTCGTGGCAAACAGCAATGCACTGGCGGTGGGTACTTTGTCGGCCTTCGAGCGGGAGCTGCTGGCGGGTGAAATCGTACCGCTGCCGCTCCACGATCAGGCGTCGTACACCCGTTACGGTTTTATCTCTCTCAAGGAGCGTTCGCTGCCTCCCGCCGTGGAGGCTTACATGCGCGAAGTGCGTGCGGTGGAAGAGGACGTTGCCCGGCGCGAACATGAGCTGGCCGACTTGATGATGAAATAGCGCAAAGGGGCCGGTTTCTACAAGGAGTCAGCTTCTCTGTCAGTGACGGTCCAGCCAGACAGTCTGCGCATTGCAGAATTCGCGCACGCCAAAATGCGATAACTCTCGACCGAAGCCGCTTTTTTTCACACCGCCGAAAGTGACGCGTGGATCGGTAGCGCAGTAGCCATTGATGAAAACACCGCCAGTTTCCAGCCTGCCGGCCATTTGCTGGGCGAGTTCAACGTTGCCAGTGTAAATGGTGGAAGCCAGGCCGAATTCGCTGTCATTGGCCAGTTCCAGCGCATGGGTCGCATCGCGCGCGGTGATGATCGATGCGACCGGGCCAAACAGCTCCTGTTTGAACGAGGTCATTTGATTGGTGACGTTTGCCAGGACCGTGGGCTCGTAGAAATTGCCGCAACCTTCAGCCATCTTCCCGCCCAACAACAGCGTTGCGCCTTCTTCCAGCGTGTTGCGCACTTGTTGATCCAGTTCATCACGCAAATCACAGCGCGCCATCGGCCCAATATACGTTTCGGGGGACAGCGGATCGCCGACGCTCAGTTGGCGCGTGGCTTCGACGAATTTGCGCGTGAATTGCTCTACAACGCCTTGCTCGACGATCAGGCGTTTGGCGGCGGCGCAGACTTGCCCGGTGTTCTGATATCGGCCGATCACCGCGGCTTTCACAGCGGCGTCGAGGTCTGCATCATCAAGCACAATGAACGGATCGGAACCGCCCAGTTCCAGCACGCATTTTTTCAGCGCTGCACCCGCCTGTGCGCCGATGGCCATACCGGCCCTGACGCTACCGGTGAGGGTGACCGCGGCGATGCGTGGATCTGCGATTGCCTTGGAAACGCCGTCCGGCGTGACGTTGATGACTTCGAACGTACCTTCGGGAAAGCCGGCTTGCTTGAAGGCTTCGAGAAGCCAATACGCGCACCCCATCACATTGGGTGCATGTTTGAGCACGTAAGTGTTACCCGCGATCAGCGCTGGAATGGCACCGCGCAGCACCTGCCAGATCGGGAAGTTCCACGGCATCACCGCGAGAATCGGCCCCAGTGGACGATATTCTATGCGCGCCTTGCCACCCTCGACCAAGGTCGGCTCGGCCGTCAGCATGGCCGGTCCGTGTTCGGCGTACCACTCACAGAGTTGCGCGCATTTCTCGATTTCACCGCGTGCCTGGGTGATCGGCTTGCCCATTTCCAGGGTGATCCTGTTCGCCGTGACTGCTGCGTTTTCACGCAAGGTCTTGGCCAGAGCGATCAACAGTTGCGAACGTTGCGCAATGGGCACATGGCGCCAGACGTGGAACCCGGCCGCAGCACGCGACAGTACGGCTTGCAGTGCCGAATCGGACTCGAACGGGTAGAAGGCGATCTGCTCACCGTTGGCGGGATTGATCGAGATGGCATGGGTGAGGCTGGATACGTTGGTCATGACACCGTCCTGCGTGATAGGGAAGGATGTATTGCTCGAAGCCAAAGAGCCGGAGTTATTCAGGTCGCGCGCGCCAGGATGGTTTGTGCACGACCAATGACCGGCGCATCGATCATTTGCCCATCGAGGACGAAGACACCTTCGCCCGTACTCGCGGCATCCATAATGCGTTGCGCCCAATGCAGCTCCTCAAGACTGGGCTTCAGTGCTTGATGGATGATTGCTACCTGGCTTGGGTGAATGCACAGCGCACCGCCAAAACCCATGTCACGAGCAAATTGAATGGCGCAGTGCAAACCGGCGCTGTCCTGTATGGAAGGAAACACCCCGTCCAGCGCAGGCGCGAGGCCGGCTACCCGGGTTGCCAGCAGAACCGCGTAGCGGGCATGACTCAGGATCTCTTCGGCGGCCCGGCTGCCAGTGGTCAGGTTCAGATCCAGGCCCAGATCGAGGCTGCCGAACGACAAACGCTCAACCCCCTTTGTCCGGGCAACGTCGCGGATCTGCGCCAGGCCCCTGGCACTCTCGATGATGGGCCAGATCGGTTTACCGGTATCGGCGGCAGTGAGCACTTGCGCCGCGTTTTCGGTTTTGGGCAGCAGGATGCCGATCACACCGGCGTGCCGTTGGCACAGCGCCAGATCCCAAGCGTGTGCCCAGTGGTCCGGCGCGTTCACTCGTACCAGAATCCGGGCATCCGGATGTTCACTCAAAAAGTGGTCAAGGTTATCCCTGGCCTGTTCCTTGAGGTTTTCCTGCACGGCATCTTCCAGGTCGACAATCACCCGGTCCGCACCGGTGGCGATGGCTTTCGGGATACGCTCCGGGCGAGTCGCCGGTACGAACAGCGCGGAGCGAACGATGGTTGTATTCATGGTGTATCTCCCTCACTGAACCGGACTTCGCCAAGCTGTGCAATACCGTCCTGATTGCCTGCCCAGACTTGCGCCTTGCCGCTGTCGATCAAGCGTCCACCCACCTCGAAAGGTTGAGGCGAAATCAAGGGACGGACACCACGAAAGGTGAAGCGCTCCAGGCGTGCTTTTGGATGTGCCTTGGTAAAAGCTCGCAAGTTGAGGGTGGCGATCAATGGACCATGCACCACCAGTCCCGGATAGCCTTCGGCCTCGGTGACGTAGGGCCAGTCGTAGTGAATTCGATGGCCGTTGAAGGTGACGGCGGAATAGCGAAACAGCAGGGTCGGGGAGGGTTCGACCCGCGCCTGCCATTGGCTTTGCGGCGGCGCTTCGGTGCTGTTCGATTTAGGCGGGGTGGGTTCTCGATAGACGATGTCCTGTTCGTCTTGCAGAACGCGCTGGCCGTCCTGGAAGTACTCATGGCGAACCGTGACAAACAGCAAGGAGCCAGTACGACCGTGCTTTTCTTCGACGTTGAGAATGGTCGAGACACAGGTCACGTCAGCTTCCACCTTCAACGGTTGGTAAAAATCGATTCGGCTGCCCGCCCACATGCGATTGCGATTGTGGGCTGGAGGCAGGAATCCCCCGAGCGCCGGGTGACCGTCCGGACCCAACTCCTCGGCAGTGACCGGTTCCTGAAAAAAAGCCCAGTGCCACAAAGGCGGCAGCGGTTCTCCGGGTTGTGGTGCCGGCTCGCCAAACGTCGCGGCGATGCGTTTGACCAGGGTGAAACTGATCCGGTCCTGGCTTTCCTGGCGACGTCCAATCCAGGCTGAAAAATCGGAATTGCTCATAGTCATCGCTCCCGTCGGTCAGTGGTCAGGCCAGGGCGGCCATTTCTGGAATCGCTTCAAACAGGTCCGCCACCAGGCCGTAATCGGCCACCTGGAAGATCGGCGCCTCTTCGTCCTTGTTGATCGCCACGATCACTTTGGAGTCTTTCATGCCGGCCAGGTGCTGGATCGCGCCGGAGATACCGACGGCGATGTACAGCTGTGGCGCAACGATCTTGCCGGTCTGGCCGACCTGCATGTCGTTGGGTACGAAACCTGCGTCGACCGCGGCGCGCGAAGCACCGACGGCAGCGCCCAGCTTGTCGGCCAGGGCGTACAGGTGTTTGAAGTTGTCGCCGTTCTGCATGCCACGGCCGCCGGAAACGACGATCTTGGCAGCGGTCAATTCCGGACGATCAGATTTGGCCAGCGCCTCAAAGACGAAGCTGGAAGTACCCGCGTCGTGAGCAGCAGCAACGGCTTCAACGGCAGCTGAACCACCTTCTGCGGCAACCGGGTCGAAACCGGTGGCACGCACGGTGATCACTTTGACCGCAGCGTTCGATTGAACGGTAGCGATGGCGTTACCGGCATAGATCGGACGCTTGAAGGTGTCAGCGCTTTCTACCGAGATGATCTCGGAGATCTGGTCAACGTCCAGCTGCGCGGCAACGCGTGGCAGGATGTTTTTGCCATTGGACGTGGCGGCAGCCAGGATGTGGCTGTAACCCGCAGCCCCTGCTTCTTGAACGAGAGCAGCAACCAGTGGCGCAACGTTTTCCGGCAGCTGATGCGCGTAAGCGGCATTGTCAGCGGACAGGACCTTGCTCACGCCAGCGATTTTCGCAGCGGCTTCAGCCACGGCGCCAGCGCCCTGGCCAGCAACCAGAACGTGGATGTCGCCGCCGATTTTGGCAGCGGCAGCCACGGTGTTCAGCGTGGCCGGGGCCAGCACTTTGTTGTCCTGCCGGTCGGTTGAATAGTCAGCAATAACCAGGATTGGCATTCAGATCACCTTCGCTTCGTTCTTGAGTTTCTCGACCAGCTCAGCCACCGACTTGACCTTGATACCCGCGCTGCGTGCAGCAGGCGCTTCGACTTCCAGGGTTGTGTTGGTGGAGGCAGTGGAAACGCCCAAAGCGTCCGCAGTCACTACTTCGAGAGGCTTCTTCTTGGCTTTCATGATGTTTGGCAGGGACGCGTAGCGCGGCTCGTTCAAACGCAGGTCGGTGGTGACGATGGCCGGCAGTTTCAGGGAAACCGTCTGTGCGCCGCCGTCGATTTCGCGAGTCACGGCAACCTTGTCGCCGCTGATTTCGACTTTCGAAGCAAACGTGCCCTGACCGTAACCGCTCAATGCAGCAAGCATCTGACCCGTCTGGTTGTTGTCGCTGTCGATGGCTTGCTTGCCCAGGATCACCAGCAGAGGCTGTTCCTTGTCGACAACAGCTTTCAACAGTTTGGCAACGGCCAGGGAAGTCAGATCTTCGGCGGATTCGACGAGGATGGCGCGGTCGGCACCCAGAGCCAGCGCGGTGCGCAGTTGCTCTTGGGCGGTGGACGGGCCCACAGTGACCACCACAACCTCGGTGGCAATGCCTTGTTCCTTGAGACGGACCGCCTCTTCCACGGCGATTTCGCAGAACGGGTTCATCGACATCTTGACGTTGGCGAGGTCGACGCCGGAGTTGTCCGCCTTGACGCGGACCTTGACGTTGTAGTCGACCACGCGTTTCACAGCTACGAGGATCTTCATTGGGGAGTCTTCACTCTGAAGTCATTGATGGGTGCCGTCAGATAGCGCCAGCAGCACGCATTGCTTCGATGCGCCCTGCGGACAATCCCAGTTCTCTGAGTACCTGATCGGTGTGTTGGCCAAGGCCTGGCACGGCGTCCATTCGCGGCTCGAAAGCGCTGTTGTTGCCCGGCGGTATGAGGCTCGGCACGGTACCGGTGGATGTCTCGACTTGCCGCCAGCGGTTACGGGCCTTGAGTTGCGGATGCTCCCAAACCCCTTGCATGTCATTGACCCGGGCGTTGGCAATCTGCGCGTGATCCAGTCGAGCGATCACGGCATCGAAGTCCAGGGCGGCGAAGGACTCGACGATCAAATCCCGCAGTGCATGACGGTTTTCGACGCGTTTGAAATTGGCAGAAAAGCGCTCGTCCCTGGCCAGTTCGGGCATCAACAGCACGTGCTCGCAGAACAGCTGCCATTCGCGCTCATTCTGCAGACCAAGCATCACGGTCGTGCCGTCGCCGATCGGGAAGGGGCCGTAAGGGTAAATCGTGGCGTGGGCGGCGCCGGCACGAGGGGGGGGCGGCGCGCCCTCGTAGGCGTAGTACATCGGATAGTTCATCCACTCGACCAGGCTTTCGAGCATCGATACATCGATGTGGCTGCCTTCGCCGGTGCGTCCACGCAACAGCAGTGCGGACAGGATGCCGGTGTAAGCGTACATGCCGGCGGCTATGTCGGCGATCGAGCACCCGGCCTTGGCCATTTCTGATTCGCCCGAGCCACCGGTCACCGAGAGAAATCCGCCTTCGCTCTGAATCAACAGATCGTAGGCTTTCTTTTTTTCATAGGGACCACCCACGCCATAGCCTGAAATGTCACACACAATGAGTTGCGGAAATCGCTGGTGCAGGACCTCGAACGACAGGCCCATCCGTGCGGCCGCACCCGGTGCCAGGTTCTGCACCAGCACATCGGCGGTGGCCAACAGACTGTCCAGGACGTCGGTGGCGGGCTCCTGTTTCAAATCGAGGGTCAGGCTTTCTTTCGAACGATTGGTCCAGACGAAATGCGAGGCCAGGCCGTTGACGCGTTGATCGTAGCCTCGGGCAAAATCGCCGACGCCCGGACGTTCGACCTTGATCACCCGGGCACCGAGGTCGGCCAGTTGACGGGTACAGAACGGAGCAGCGATGGCGTGTTCGAGACTGACCACGGTGATGCCGTCGAGGGGACGAATGTCTTTGGGCTGGCTCATGATTGTTATCTCTTTTGTCATGGCTTCCCGATGCGTCGACCGAAGCCGTCGCACCGGACTTTGCAGTGATCACTCAGAAGGAGCGCGGCAGCTCGAGCAGGTGTTCGGCGACGTACGACAGGATCAGGTTGGTGGAGATCGGCGCGACCTGATACAGCCGGGTTTCGCGGAATTTGCGCTCAACGTCGTACTCACAGGCAAAACCAAATCCACCGTGGGTTTGCAGGCAGGCATTGGCCGCTTCCCACGAAGCTTTCGCCGCCAGGTACTTGGCCATGTTGGCGCTGGCGCCGGCGTTGATCCCGCTGTCGTATTCCTCGCAGGCACGCCAGCGCATCAGGTCGGCCGCTTCGATCTCGATGTGCGCTTCGGCAATCGGAAACTGTACGCCCTGGTTCTGCCCGATGGGGCGGCCGAACACCACGCGATCACGGGCATAGGCGGCGGACTTTTCGATGAACCAGCGACCATCGCCGATGCATTCGGCGGCGATCAGCGTGCGCTCGGCATTCAGGCCATCGAGGATGTAGCGAAAGCCTTTGCCTTCCTCGCCAATCAAGCTGTCCGCCGGAATCTCCAGGTTGTCGAAGAACAGCTCATTGGTCTCGTGATTGACCATGTTGGCGATCGGTTGCACGGTCAGGCCGTTGCCGATGGCTTCACGCAGATCCACCAGGAAAATCGACATGCCTTCGGATTTCTTCGTCACCTCGGCCAGTGGCGTAGTACGCGCCAGCAGGATCATCAGGTCGGAATGCTGGACGCGCGAGATCCACACCTTTTGGCCGTTGATCACGTATTTGTCGCCGCGCTTGATGGCGGTGGTCTTGATCTTGGTGGTGTCGGTGCCGGTGGTGGGCTCGGTCACGCCCATCGATTGCAGGCGCAACTCACCGCTGGCCAGTTTCGGCAGGTAGTAGCTTTTCTGTGCCTCGCTACCGTTACGCAACAGGGTGAACATATTGTACATCTGCCCGTGGACGGTGCCTGAATTTCCGCCGCAACGGTTGACCTCTTCGAGAATCACCGAGGCTTCAGCCAGCCCCAGGCCGGAGCCACCGTATTCGGTGGGTATCATCGCCGCCAGCCAGCCGGCGTCGGTCAGGGCTTTGACGAAGGATTCCGGGAAGCCTTTTTCTTCGTCGATCCTGCGCCAGTAGGCGGCATCGAATTCGGCGCACAGGGCGCGCACGCCCTCGCGGATGGCATTGAGTTCTTCAGAGTGGTGGTCAGTCATTATTATTCTCCTCGACGCGTCACGCACGGCATCGGCCCTGCGTGACGAAGTCCGGCCAGGGGTGATCAGATCGGGTTGAAACCCAATGCGGCGCGAAAGCGATTCTTGATGTAGTGGCCGTCACGTGGCGGCAGCACCCGTGGCGGGTTCTCGGCCTTGATCTTGATCGTCGCCAGCTTCACGCCGTCGCGAGTGGCGAAGCGCTCGCGCAAGTTGTGTACGCCGTCCATGTCACGGATTTCATCGGTCCAGCTGAAACCACAGGTCTTGGCGACCTGGTCCAGGGAAATGCCGAAGCCCGCGTGGCTGACTTGCATGCCCGTTTCGCCGAAGTGACCGTTATCGAGCACGGCAATGGTCAGGTTGGCGGGTTTTTGCAGTGCCACAGTGGCCAGCGCACCAAAACCCATCAGCAACTCGCCGTCACCCGTGACGACCACTACCGACTTGTCCGGTTGAGCATTGGCCAGGCCCAAACCAACGGTGATGGCACTGCCCATGGCGGCCCAGAGGTAGTAGTTCAAGTCATTGTCACCGGCGGCCATGACGTCATAGGACGCCGAGCCCAGCCCGGTCACGACCAGCACGTCCTTGCGGTCGGCCAGCAAGGTCTTGACCACTTCACGGCGGCACAAGCTGTGGTTTGCGCTTACTTGACCCATTTCTTTTCTCCAATCAGGCGCTGACCGAGCAGCAGGGCAGTGGACGAATCACCGTTGAACGCCATCGTCGCGGCACCGTGCAGCAGCGGCGCGACGTCTTCAGGGGCATCCGCGCGCCAGGTCATGACCTTCATCAGATTCAGCGAGGCTTCGGTGGCCTGGCCCATCGGGTTTTGCCAGGCGTTGAACTCGGCCCAGTCTCCGCGCAGGGTGACCACCATCAACAGCGGAAAACCGGCACAGACTTGCAAGGCGAGGGTGTTGATGCAGTTACCGACCCCGCTGGATTGCATCAACAGGGCGCCGCGTTCACCGCCCAACCAGGCACCTGCCAGGTAGCCGATGCCTTCTTCTTCGGTGGTGAGGACGACGGCCTTGATGTCGGGGTCGGCATACGACATGCGAATCGCTGCCGAGTGGCCGGCATCCGGTACGAAGACCACGTGTTTGACGTTGTGGGCCTTGAGCACGCGGAACACGTCCTCCTGCCAATCCTGTCCCACGGTTTGTTCAGCTTCTGTTGACATGCCCATCTCCCAAGCAGTGCTGCTTTTGTGTTTTCACACATTCTGGGAGTGCTGGAGGCTTACGACGACTACCGTTTTTGTCTTTGAGATATGCCCATTTTGTATGGCTTGGCTGAGGTTTCGCCGGCAAACGCTCGGCTTCGATAGCCACGTTGTATGGGAACGGGCATCGCAGCTCGGATTGCAGCGTCCAACCAGGACGGGAGGAAAAAATAACGCAAGATCAAATGAGAATACGTATCAAAAGCTAAACATGCGGTATACCATGCGGCGCAAATCCATGGCAGTTATGCCGTCCCATTTGGCTTATTCGTAAAGGTTTTACCCCCGTGCGTCGAACTCTGCTTTCAATCTGTGTCGTGCAGGCGTTTTCCCCATTGTCATGGGCTGAACAAGCGACTGCGCAAAAGCAGAGTCTGGAGTTGCAAGCCACCGACATCGTCGGCACGTCGGAATATGAAACGGCCCAAGGGCCGGTGAAGGGCTACCGGGCAACGCGTTCTGCCAGCGCCACCCGTACCGACACCTCGATTCATGAAACGCCGCAGTCCATCAGCGTGGTGACCAAGGATGTGGTCGAGGACATTGCCGCCACTCGCCTTCAGGACGCGCTCGACTACGCCGGTGGGGTAGGACGGGCCAACAACTTCGGCGGGCAGGGACTGACCACCTTCACGGTGCGTGGATTTACCACCGGCGAGTTTTACCGCAATGGTTTTCCGATCAATCGCGGTTATCCGAACATGCCCGACGCAAACACCATCGAGCGGCTGGAAGTGCTGCGCGGCCCCGCGACGACGCTGTATGGCCGGGGTGATCCTGGCGGCACGTTCAATGTCGTCTCCAAGCAGCCGCTGGCACAGCGCACGGTCACGGTGGGCAGTCAGTTCAATGACCAGGGCATGAAGCGCGGCACGCTGGATGCCTCCGGCCCGCTCGACGAAGAGGGGCGTCTGGCGTATCGCTTGAACGTGGTGGGCGAGGGTGGCGATACCTTCCGCGATCATGTTGAAACCGAACGCTACGGCGTGACGCCGGTTCTGTCCTGGCAAGTCACTGATGACACCAAGGTGATCTTCGAAGGTGATTTCATGCGCAACAATCACCCGCTGGATCGGGGTGTGACGCGCTATCCGAATCAGATTGGCACCGCGTCGCGTGACACATTTTTCGGTGAAAAAGATGTCGGCAAGTTGCACAACGACAACAACATGGCCCAACTGCGGTTCGAACACTTCCTGAACGACAACTGGACACTGGGCGGTGGTTTCCAGTGGCTGGACGGCACTTTGCAGGGCAATGCCGTTGAAGCCAATGGCGTCGCTGCCGACGGGCGCACCCTGGGCCGCAACTTCAACTATCGCAAACTGGAGTGGACGGACAAGGACACGCAACTGAACCTCACCGGACATTTCTCCACCGGAGGTTTCGATCACACCTTGTTGACCGGTATCGAGTACGAGGATTACGACTACACGTCCATCATCCAGCGCTCCAGTGGCGCGGTCAGTGCCTACCCGATCGATATTTTCGACCCGGTGTATGGCCAGCCTCGCCCGGCGCTGACCCGCACGCCGACCCACGACAAGGAAAACCTCAAGACTTATGCGGCCTTCGTCCAGGATCAAGTGGCGTTGACTGAGCGTTTGAAGGTCTTGGCCGGTGCCCGTTTCGAGCGCTTCGAGCATGACTATGAAACCTTTGTGCCGGGTGGCAAAAGCTGGGAGGCGAGCGACAATGCGGTGACGCCGCGTCTCGGCGTGCTGTATGACCTGACCGATACTGTGGCGGTGTATGCCGATACCGCGCGCTCATTCAAACCCAATTCCGGGGCCAGCCGTCAGGGTGGCGGCTTTGATCCGGAAAAGGGCAAGTCCTATGAGATGGGTATCAAGTGGGAAGCTCTTGACCGTCAGCTGAGTGTTGACGCGGCGATCTACCAGATTGAAAAACGCAACGTCCTGACCACCGACCCCGTGGACTCCACGTTCAGCGTGGCAGCTGGCGAGGTCCGCAGCCGTGGTTTTGATCTGAACGTGGCAGGCAACGTCACCCCGCAGTGGCGGGTGATTGGCGGCTATGCCTATGTCGACGCCGAGGTCACCCAGGACAACGTCATCCAGTCGGGCACCCGGCTGATGAACATTCCGAAAAACAGCTTCAGTCTGCTCAACGTTTATGAATTCCAGGACGGCCATCTGAAAGGGCTGGGGTTGGGCGTGGGGGGGAAATACGTCGATGAGCGAGCGGGCCAGACCGCCAACACAGCGTTTTCCATGGGCAGTTACACCGTCGTCGATCTGCTGGGCTTCTACAAGGTCAATGACAAGCTCAGGCTCAATCTCGATGTGAAGAACGTGTTCGACCGTGACTACGAGGAGGGAGCCTTCGGTAATGTCTATGCCTACCCGGGCGCGCCGAGAACTGTCCAGGTCGGGTTTTCCTACACGCTGTAATAGCAAAAGGGCCCATGAATCTTCATGGGCCCTTTGCGTTCAGCTATTGATACTCAACCCATCAGACTCTTGCCGCCTGCGACCTGGCACATCCCTTCAAACCGGTGCGTTCTTCCACCTCGCCGGAGCCACTGATATAGCCATACCGCGACAGGTTCGGCATGAGAATCGCGGCGATGAAGGTCACAGTCACGACCGCTGCGACGTAAAAGAAGAAATACTCCTCGATGCCCTGTGACCGTAGTGACAATGCCACGTATTCAGCAGTGCCGCCGAAAGCCGCATTGCCCACGGCATACGGAAATCCCACACCCAATGCGCGTACGGCAGGCGGGAACAGTTCAGCTTTGACGATCCCGGCAATCGGGGTGTAGAGCGACGCAATGGCCAGGCCGCCAAACACCAGCAGGAACGCCATGAACGGACTGCTGACCGATTGCAACGAGTAAAGCAGGGGGATCACCAGCAGCATGGCCAACCCGGAGAACATCAGCATGTGTGCCTTGATCCCGATACGGTCGGCGAGCAAGCCGAAGAGCGGCTGGCAGAACATGAAACCGACCAGTGCCGCGGTCATGATGAAACTCACCGTTTCCGGGCTGATCCCTGCCGAGATCACCAGGAATTTCTGCATGTACGTGGTGAAGGTATAGAAGTAGAGCGACCCGCCGATGGTGAACGCCACCACCAGGGCGACGGCACGTTTATGCTTGAACATGCCGCGCAAGGAGCCGGCGTCTTTGCGGTTCATGTCTTTCTTGTTGGCGGTTTCATGCATGGCACGACGCAGATACACCACAACAATCGAACTCAGGGCGCCGATGAAGAAAGGAATCCTCCAGCCCCATTCGCGCAACTCCTCGCCCGTCAGGGTTTGCTGAAGAATGACCACGGTCATCAAGGCCAGCAGCTGGCCGGCAATGATGGTGAAGTATTGGAACGACCCATAAAAGCAGCGGCGGCCGGGTGTCGCGATTTCGCTGATGTAGGTGGCCCCGGTGCCGTACTCCGCACCGACAGACAGTCCTTGAATCAATCGGGCGATCACGAGCATCACGGGGGCAGCAACTCCGATCGTCTCGTAGGTCGGCATGACCGCGATCAGCAGTGAACCGGCGCACATCATGAACACCGAGATAATCATCGAGACCTTGCGACCGCGAGTATCGGCAATCCAGCCGAAAATCCAGCCACCGAGGGGACGCATGAAAAAGCCCACGGCGAAAACGCCGGCGGTGGCGAGCAGTTGGCTGGTGGTGTCGCCCTTGGGGAAAAACGAAGCGGCGAAATAGATGGCGGTATAGGCATAAATGAAGAAGTCATACCATTCCACCAGGTTGCCCGAGCAGGCACCCATGATGGCTTTGACACGATTGGGACTTTTCGCCGCAGCGTCTTCGGCGATGAGGTCGTTTGGGTCTGTGAGGGATCTGGACATGGTGTTCACCCTTTATTCAAGGCGAGGCGATACGAAGAGCACACCCGGGTGCTTGCGACGTTGCTGGCTCGATGGGTTGATGTGCTTAACGCAGGAATGTGAACCCGTCGATGACCTGGTCATCCGAGGTGAGGGCGCTGGGAGGGTGCGCTTGAGACGCCGACACTTTGAGGTCTGAAAAAATCGGACAAGCCGGGTAGAGAGACGCATTGCAGAACATGGCGGAAGCCCTCGTATCTTATTCTTGTAATGAGTCGTTCGCCCTGGGCGACGACGTTGATTGCAAGCTACCGCAGACTGTCGAAGGTAATAAGCCGCAGGCCAGCCTAACTGATATACCTAAATTTTATAGCTCGCCCCGCAACCCCGGCCCGCGCGGGGTTACCACGCTCTCATAAGGCCTCGAACCGCATGACGCGTGGCCCGCAGCCGAGTCTTGAATGCGTGAATGCGTTTACACTCCCCCTACCCTTCGACGCATATCGCGCCGAGCCCGACTCTGACTGGCCTGGTAATGGATGTCGTTCAACTCAAGACCCTGATTCACGTTGCCGAACTTGGCAGTCTCAGCAAGGCCTCCGACCGGCTGCACATTGCGCAACCGGCCCTCAGTCGACAAATCCGATTGCTGGAGAAAGAGCTCGGCACCTATCTGTTTGACCGACACGGTCGGGGCATGGAAATCACCGATGCCGGTCGAGAGGTACTGGCACACGCCACTCGAATCATGGAAGAAATGGAGTCCATTCGAAGCTCCGTGGTGGGGGGAAAGTCTTCCTTTCGCGGGACAGTCGTTATCGGCACCACACCGACGGTGGCGGAAATTGTCACGGTCCCATTGGTGCGCAAAATCAAGGAAGCGCATCCCAATCTCGCCATCCGGTTCTCTTCGGCTTTCAGCGGGTATCTGCTGGACTGGGTTCAGCGCGGTGAGCTGGAACTGGCCATTTCCTACGATCCGCAACCCCTGCACACCCTGCGAATCCTGCCGGTGATGATGGAAAACCTGCTGCTGGTCGGTCCCGCCAGTGCCGACCTGCGGCTCGATAGGCCAGTGTCCTTCGAGTCCTTGGCCGAGCAGCCACTCGTATTGCCCAGCACGCGCCACAGCCTGCGCACGATCCTCGACGACTGCGCCCGTGAAGTCGGGATCAAGCTCAAGACCAGTGTTGAAGCGGACTCTTTCGGGGCGATGATCGATCTGGTTCGCAACGGCTTCGGTTTGACCGCGCTGCCCCTGGCATCGATCTATGCGCAAGTCGAATCCGGCGTGCTATCGGCAGCCCCTCTGGTCGATCCGGTTCCCATGCGCAAACTGGTCCAGGTGTTTCCCGCCGACAGGCGGGTCAGCCCTGCGGCGAAATTCGTCGGTGAGGCATTCATCGAGATTGCGGCCGATCTGGTCGATCGCAAGATCTGGGCTGGGCATATGCTCTGAGGACCTTGTGCATGCGCATTGTCGTGCTGGTCCTGATCCTGATGCTGTTCGGCTGCGCTACCACACCCGACCCGCCGAGGGGCGAGGGTGGCGATTGGCGGTCTTTCTATGTCGTGAATCATGGCCTGCATACCGGGTTGGTGATTACGCGCGCCGATGTGCTTCAAGTGCTTCCCGCCCTGGCCGAAGCGTTCGGCGACGGCGACTTCATTGAGTTCGGCTGGGGGGACGAGGACTTTTACCGAGCCCCACAGGCCACCTTGGGCCTCGCCCTGCGGGCTTTGTTCAGGTCGACGGGCACCGTGCTGCATGTGGTCAGGATTGACGGCGACCCCAAACGGCGTTTCGCCGCAAGCGAGGTCATCGAGGTGCGGGTGACGGAGGACGGTTACCGGCGACTGCTGGCCTTCTTGGCCAAGACCTTCACCCACTCGGCGGCGGGTACTTTGGCGGCGCTCGGGCCTGGCCTGTATGAAGAGAGCCGGTTCTACCAGGCCGAGGGTAGCTATTCGCTGTCCCATACCTGCAATACCTGGGTCGCAGAAGCGCTGGCCGCGAGCAGCTGCCCAATGTCGCCTGCATCGGTGATTACGGCGGGGAACGTCATGTCGCAGCTACGCCGGGCGACAGCAGGTGGTGCGACCTGCATGGCCAGTCGGTAGCCTGTGTTGAAGTTTCTCAGACGGCAGTGATCGTCGTACGCATTATTTTATTTGGGTTCCGGGCACGAACAATTTGCTGGGGTCATCGACCTCCTTCAGGTCGACCAGGGCTCGGCAAACGCAATGCGAGAATTGTTTCTGCAACGTATCGGGGTCTTTCCAGGCTATTTGCGATGCCTGCAGATGTTGCCCCTCGGGCGATTTGTAGCAGACACAATTGTCCAGCCGGGTGATGCCGTCATTTGTGCTCTGACAAGCAGTGGTCAGCAAAGAGATCGCGATGAGCGTGACGATGCGTTTCATGGGCTCCCCTCCGAGACTGATGTGAAGGGCGATCGAAGCAAAATGCAATCTGCTCGATAAGCCCGACAATAGAAGGAAGCTTAGCTGTCATTTTCCAGTGCTCAATAATTCGGCGATGCTCGCTAAGGATCCAGCTTGCGCTTGAGTTCGGCCTCGCTCCAAAGGCCGCTGAGCGGGCCGCCCGGCAGACCTTCATGGGCTCGCGCCAGCGGGAACAGCACCGGCACGAAACCTGCGTCGCGCACCAACCGCGCACCCATTTCCCGAGCCTGGGTATCGTCGGCGAAAAGCGGAATTGCCTTGTTTTGGCCGGACTGGTCTTTCATGGCGGCATAGCCTACGGCGTTGAACGCCCGCGCCAGGTGCACCCCGGGCAGATACTGCCGGTCTGCCAGGGCGACGCCTGCCTCCAGCGCCTTGCGCCCGACGTCACCGTCGCGGCCGCTGAACGGGTTGCTGGTGCTGAACAGTACCTTGCCGTCGAGCTTGCCTTTGAGCTGTTCGGACAGCTCCGGCATGGCGCCGTAGGGAACACTCAACACGATCACATCGCCCCATGTCGCGGCATCGCTTACGGAGCCCGCCCGCGCGTTGGGACCGGCGGCGTTGACCAGGCCTGTCAGCGCCTCGGGGTGGCGTGAGGAAAACATCACCGCGTGCCCGGCTTTCGCCCAAAGGGTGCCCAGCGTACCGCCGACCTTGCCGGCACCGATCACGCTGATCTTGAGGGTGTCCGCCATGGCCGGGCTGGTGCACAGCACCATGGCGGCAAAGATCAAAAAGAGGATTCTGGACATGCGCAGCGCTCCTGTGTGGGAAAGCGGTCCCTTAACCACCGTAGTAGAGGCTGCGCATAAACGAAAGTTGGGGGGCACGCTTATCCGATTCCCCGTAGGTGCGATGCTTGCTCGCGATGGACGTGAACGATGGCGCGGGCTGTCTGACTGACCGCGTTGTCTGGACGTTTTTCGCGAGCAGGCTCGCTCCCACAGGGACCTACGCCAAACCTTTGGGAGCGATGCTTGCTCGCGATGGACGTGAACGATGGCGCGGGCTGTCTGACTGACCGCGTCGTCTGGACGTTTTTCGCAAGCAGGCTCGCTCCCACAGGGATCTGCGCGAACCTGTGGGAGCGTGGCTTGCCCGCGATGGACGTGAACGATGGCCCGGGTTGTCTGACTGACCGCGTTGTCTGGACGTTTTTCGCGAGCAGGCTCGCTCCCACAGGGACCTACGCCAAACCTTTGGGAGCGATGCTTGCCCGCGATGGACGTGAACGATGGCGCGGGCTGTCTGACTGACCGCGTCGTCTGGACGTTTTTCGCAAGCAGGCTCGCTCCCACAGGGATCTGCGCGAACCTGTGGGAGCGTGGCTTGCCCGCGATGGACGTGAACGATGGCCCGGGCTGTCTGACTGACCGCGTTGTCTGGACGTTTTTCGCGAGCAGGCTCGCTCCCACAGGGCAGTGTTACGGTTCTGGCGTGGGAGGAGGGTGTCAGTTGACGACGAAGCCAGCTCCGACCGGGTCGTTGCGCTCGATCACCCAGCGCGAAGTGCCCAGGATGCTGGCCGTGCCCTTGACGGTCGGCCGCACTGCGCGGGTGCCGTTGAGGTCGACTTCGCCCAGCAGGCAGCCTTCGAAGGTGCCGCTGCCCAACAGGCCTTCGGACAGAATGGGCTGGTTCAGGCCCAGTTTTCCCCGGGCTTCGAACATGGCCATCATCGCGCTGGTGCCCGTGCCACCGGGGGAGCGGTCGAGCTGGCCGGCGCTGAAGACGTGGACGTTTTTGTAGAACGCGCCTTCGATGGTCGCCGGGTGCCAGAAGGTGATGAAGTTGAGGTCGTTGATATGGGCCTCGGTGGGGTGCTGGATCTTCAGTTGTTTGTTGATCTGGTCACGGGCCAGCAGGCCAAGGCGCGACAGTTCGCTGCCGTTGTCCGGGCTGATGCGCAAGTCGCAGTGGGTCAGGTCGACGATGCCGAAGTAGTTGCCGCCCCAGACCAGGTCCGCCTTGAGGTCGCCATAGCCCGGCAGATGGATCGGGATGTCCTGGGCGGCAACGTAGGCCGGCACGTTTTCGAAGCGGGTCCAGAGCACGGTGTCACCTTCCGACGCCACTTCGGCCACGACCAGGCCGGCGGTGGTTTCAAAGCGGATTTTGGTGATGCCGTTTTCACCGCGCGGCACCAGGCCGAGGGCGACCATGGCCATGCTCACGGCGATCGTGCCATGGCCGCACATGTGCGAGTACACGCTGCCGTCCATGTAGATCAGCCCGGCGTCGAACTCACTGCTTGAAGGCGGGGTGAGGAAAACCCCGAACATGTCTTTGTGCCCGCGCGGTTCCTGCATCAACGCCTTGCGCAGCCAGTCATAGTTCTGCTCGAGAAAGGCACGCTTGGCCAGAATGCTGGAGCCGGCGGGGTAGGGAATGCCGCTGTGGACGATGCACAGTGGTTCGCCTTCGGTATGGGTGTAGATGACATCGAACGTGTCTTGCATGCGCATGACGGAACTCCTGGCTTACGGGATGTATGAGAGAGGGTTATTTGCGTTCTGACAAAAGGTCGAGACCGATGCACAGGTCCAGAATGATCACGGCGACAACGACGACGATGATGGTGGCCCCGGAGGCGGCGGCAATGGTCGGGTCGACGGTGTACTGCACGTAGTTGAAGAGCTTGACCGGTATGGTGTTGAGGTCCGGCGTGGTGTTGAAGATCGACAGCTCCACGTTGATCCATGACGAGATGAAGGCAAAGATCGACCCGGTCACGAGCCCCGGCCGGATCTGTGGCAGCACCACCAGGAAGAACGTGGCCCAGGGTGTGCCGCCCAGATCGCTCGACGCTTCTTCCAGGGCGCGTTGCTCGGGCGTCAGCATCGACAGCACCGAACGCAGGACGAAAGGCGAGATGATGATGGTGTGGCCGATCAGCAACGCCAGGAAGCTGCGGGTCAATCCGAAGTAGCCGCCGAACTGCAAGAGCGCCGCGCCGAGCACGATGTGCGGAAACACCAGCGGTGAAGTCAGGGCGGCGAGGATCGTGCCTTTGCCGGGGAAGTCGTAGCGGGCCATCGCCAGGGCCGCCGGCACGCTGAGCAGCACCGCGACAAAGGTGGCGACCAGGGCCAGCACGGTGCTGGTGGCAAAGGACGCGACATAGCTTGGGTCGCTGAGCATTTTGGCGTACCAGTCCAGCGTCCAGCCCTGGGGCGGGAATGCCAGGAAAGAGGTGGCGGTCACGGAGACGCCAAGAATGACGACCAGGGGCAGCAGCAGGTAGCCCAGCACGGCCCAGGCCACCAGCCTGACCAACAGTTGAGTGATCATGGGTTGTTCCCCCGGATATTCCCGACACGCCCGGCAAGCCCGACCATTACCAGGGTAAAGATCAGCAGCACGACGCTCAGCGCCCCGCCATAGTTGAAGTCGAAGACCGAACTGTATTGCTGGAAGATCAGCATCGAGAGCACGGAAATCCGTCCTCCGGAGAGCAGCGCCGGGGTGACGTAGGCGCTTGCCGCCAGTGTGAACACCATGATCGAACCGGAAATGATGCCGGGCATGGTCAGCGGCAGCACCACATGGAAAAACGTGGCGCGGGGGCTGGCACCCAGGTCACCGGATGCCTGTTCGTAGGCCGGGTCGACTTGGGCCAGGGCATTGCCGGCCGCGAGCACAATGAACGGCAGCAGGATATACACCATGCCGATCAGGATCCCGAGTTCGGTGCCCAGGAAACGTACCGGCGTATCGATCAGGCCGGTCTCCAGCAGGCTCTGGTTGACCAGGCCCTTGCGGCCCAGCAGGACCATCCAGCCGAACGAGCGGACGATGTTGCTGGTGAACATCGGCACGACCAACAGGATGACGCAGGCTCGGCGCCAGGCACGCCATTTCACGACGCGCACCAGATACCAGGCCAGCGGATAACCGAGCAGCAATGAGATCAGGGTGGTCAGCGCGGCGATTCGGAACGTCACCAGAATCACATCCCAGTGGTACTGGTCACCCAGCACCCGGATGTAGTGATCCAGGGTGAAGGTTTGATCCGCGCTCTGGGTCAGGCTGGCGAAGATCACCACCGCGAAAGGCGCGAGAAAGAACGCCGTGAAGAAGGCCAGGGCGGCGAAGAGCATCAGCCACGGAGCGAGCGCCGTGCGTTTCATACCGACTCTCCGATCAGGTGCAGATGCTCGGGATTGAAGCCCAGGCGCACGGCGCTGCCGGCGATCAGCTCGGCCCGGGGCAAGCCCATGGTGCGCGCCACGATGGGCTGCCCGTCGATCATGGAATGGACCAGGGTGTGGCTGCCGACACTGACGACATCGGTCACAGTGCCGCGGATTTCATGGCAACCGGTAATTTCCGGAGCTGATGCATCAAGCACCTGCACATGCTCGGGGCGCAGCACGGCCACTCCGCGCGGCAACAGGTTTTTTTCAATGCGTGAGATCGGTTCATGCCGGATCGCCAGGCGAATTTCGCCGTTATCGTTGGCCTGATAGCCGATCAGGTTGGCCTCGCCGATGAAGTCCGCGACGAAACGCGAAGCGGGTTTACTGTAAATCTCGCTGCTGGTCCCGACCTGTTCGATGCGTCCGGCATTCATCACCACGATGCGGTCGGCGATGGTCATCGCCTCTTCCTGATCGTGGGTGACGAAGATGAATGCAATGCCCAGCTTGGCCTGCAGATGCTTGAGTTCAAGCTGCATGCGCTTGCGCAGTTTCATGTCCAGCGCCGAGAGCGGCTCGTCGAGCAGCAGCAGTTTCGGTTGGTTGACGATGGCGCGAGCCAGGGCCACGCGCTGCTGCTGTCCACCGGACATGCCGCGCGGATAACGGTCTTCCAGGGCTTCGAGGCCGACCATCGCCAAGGCTTCCCGGGCCTTGAGCCGTGCTTCGGTGCGATTGACACCCTGGCGTCGCGGTCCGTAGGCGACGTTTTCCAGGACGGTCATGTGCGGAAACAGCGCGTAGTTCTGGAACACGGTATTGAGGGGCCGACGGTAAGGCGGCAAACGACTCACATCCTGGCCGTCGATGGCGATGGTGCCGGAATCGGGCTGCATGAAACCGGCGATCGAACGCAGCAAAGTGGTCTTGCCACAACCGCTGGGGCCGAGCAGCACGATGAATTCGCCCTGCTCGATGTCCAGCTGAATGTTGTCCAGCGCCTGGAACGGCCCGAAGTTTTTACAGACGCTGTCGATGCTCAACAAAACTGACATTGCAGACCTCTTGAGCTAGTTGGCGGTGACTTTGCGGTTCCAGTCGTTGGTAACGCTGGCGCGTTGCGCGTTGATCTGGCTCCAGTCGAACAGCCGCAGACTCTCGATCGAACCGCCCACGCCCCATGGCAGCTTGCGGGCCACGTCTTGCGCCACCTCGACATCCTTGACCGCCGGGCCCAGGTACAGCTTGCCGGCCAGGCAGGATGCGGCTTCCCTGGTCAGCGCGGTGTTGATGAACTGCTCGCCGGCCTTGCTGTTTTTCGCCCCCTTGATCAGGTGCAGGCGTGCATCGGTGGCCCAGGCGCCTTCCTTGGGAATGGTGAAACCAATGGGGGCGCCCTTGTCGATCAGGTCCCAGGCACCCACGTTGAAATGCGCGCCAATGATCGCTTCGCCACTCTGAAAGGCATTGGTCGCGGCACCCGAACTATCGAAGAACAGTGCGGTGTCCAGCGCGCCCAGCTTGGTGTAGACCTGCTCCAGGTTGGCCCGGTCGATACCCCAGACGTCCGCCATGAAAAACACGAACGGCACCCCGGAAGAGTTGGCGGGCGAGGGCAGGGCGATGGCGCCGGCATATTCCGGCTTCCACAGATCTTTCCAGCTGGCGGGCGCCTCTTTGATTTCCTTGGTGTTGTAGGTCAGGCCAAGGGAGTAGAAGCCGCTGCTGACGGCGAAAGTGTGGCCATCTTTGGTGTATACGGCTTTTTCCTGCACGTTCTTGAGGTTCGTAATGGCTGCGGGATCAAGATCGGCGACGACGCCGGCGGCATAGGCCATTTCACTGATGCCTCCGTCCATCCAGGCCACATCAATGGTCGGGCTGGACTTCTGTTGCTGGAGTTTGGCCAGGGTGGTGGTCGAGGTGCCGACCTCCGGTGCAACGGCGATGCCGGTTGCTTTCGTGAAAGGTTCTGCAACACATTTGAGGAAGGCTTCACCCCAGTTACCGCCATACAACGCAACGGTCAGCTTTTGCTGTTCAGCCAGGGCGGCCTGTGAGGATATGCAGCCGGTAACTAAAAGAGCGACGGTGATTTTCTTACCTGTCTTCAGTTTCATCGTGTGTCCTCTGGGGCGTTGTTGGACTTTTTCCCCTTGCCTGCATCTTGCTCGTATCGTTGAGGCGAGCGCTTGCACTTCAGGGTCTTAAAGTTGAATAGTTAGGTCATGCCAAAAATGACTCAGATACACCGCGAATGCCATCTGCCTGACTCCCCCGGACTCGGGGCGGGAAACCGTCCGCAGCTGTCAGTGGGGCTGGTCCTGCTGGATCAATTCACGCTGGCGGCGTTTTCCGGTTTTATCGATGTGTTGCGCTTGTCCGCCGACCTGGGGGGTGGCAGTCGGCAGATCCATACGGCGTGGCGTGTGATGAGCGTCGACGGTTTGCCGCGAACCTCCAGCGCCGGGATCGCCCTGGAGGTGTCCGGAGGCCTGGCGCAAGACCTGGACGCGTTCGATTACGTGGCCATCTGCGGTGGCAACGACTATCTCAACACCCATCTGCCGGCCCATTTTCGCGACTGGCTGCAGCGCGTAGCGAAGAGTCGCACGCGGTTGCTGGGCATCTGCACCGGCACGTTCGCCCTGGCGCAGGCGGATGTGGTCGGTAGTCGGTCGGTGTGCGTGCACTGGAATGTGCTGGATGCGTTTCGGGCGCGTTTTCCCAAGACCCCGGCGGCGGTGGATCACCTGTTCATCGATGAGGGCGATCTGATCACCTGCGCCGGCTCGACGGCAGCCATCGACCTGGGGTTGTACCTGGTGGCCCGGCATTGCGGACGGGAAAAAGCCCAGCAGGCGGTGCGGCACATGATGCTGCAGGGTATTCGCCAGGGACGTCAGCCCCAGGCGCACTTCTACGCCAACCTGGCAGACATCAAGGATGAGCGCGTGCGGCAGGCCGCGCATTATATCGAGCAGCGCATGGACAGCCTGCCGACCCTGGATGCCATCGCGCGTTATGTCGGGCTCGGGCGGCGCCAGCTGACACGGGCATTCCAGCAGTCGCTGGGGCTTTCACCCATGGAATTCCAGCGCTCGCTGCGGGTCGAGTACGGCGGCTGGCTGCTGGTAAACAGCCACAGCAGCATCACCCAGATCGCCATGGACTGTGGCTTCTCCGACGGCGCTCATTTCTCCCGCGAGTTTCGCGCCCGGTTTGGCGTATGTCCGCGGGAGTACCAGCGCCTGGAGCGGACAGAGTGATTGCGTGCCCATCACCCTTTATCCAGTAACGGCCATCTGACAACCTTGCATCGCTGGACTACGCTGCGTTCTGAACCCTGTCCCCAACCTGTGGCGTAAGGAACTGACACATGCGGAGCAGCAGGTTGCCTGCCTTGTTGATGGTCGTTTTCGGTGTGTTCTGGTCAATGCAGCTATGGGCCGGGGACGCCGTGGAGTCGGCGCAAGATGCCGTCGAATTGAAAGTGGCCAATCGCAGCATCATGGTGTTCCGCGCCACGGTCCTGGGCGAAACACCGGCTTCGCGGGTCAAGCGGGCCAAAGCAGTGATCGGTGAAGCCCTGGATGAGTCTGACGAGCCTGTCGTCACCCTTGACCCGATCCACGACAGTTATCTGGTGCTGTTGGGCACCCGGCGTGCCTTTATCGTGGCGCCCCAGGATGTCGACAGCCTTGCCTACGCCTCTGTCCAGCAGGCCGCGGAGGGCGCGGCGCAAAAGCTGCGTCAGGTGGTGGCTGAAACCCGGGAAGCGCGCAACCTGCAATTGATTCTTCGCTCGCTCGGTACGGCGGCCATCGCCACGGCTGTGTATTTTGCGCTGCTCTGGGGCGTGGCATATCTGCGACGCCGATTGCTCAAGCGGCTGCCCGAGTTGATGGATCGCCACACCCGGGCGTTGAAAGTGGGGCGGGTCCAGGTCATTGAAGCCAATTACCTGTACCCCTTGGTCATCCGCTTGTTCTGGCTGCTGCGCTGGCTGGTCTTGCTGCTGCTCACCTATGAATGGTTGGGATTTGTCCTGTCGCGGTTTCCCTACACCCGGCCCTGGGGGGAAAGCCTCAACAATTACCTGTTCGAGGTGGCCAGCTACCTGTTTCAGGCCATCGTCGGCGCCATCCCCGGGCTGGGTGTGGCCGTGGCGATTTTCTTCATCGCCCGTGGTGCGACGGCGTTCAGTCGGCGTGTGCTCAGGCGCATGGCGACACCGGGCACCTTCAGCTGGCTGAACATTGAAACCCTGCAGCCTACCCAGCGCCTGACGTCGCTGGCGATCTGGCTGTTTGCGCTGGCCATGGCGTATCCGTATCTGCCCGGAGCGGGCACCGATGCCTTCAAAGGCTTGTCCGTGTTGATCGGCCTGATGATTTCGCTGGGGGCCACCAGCGTGGTAGGGCAGGCGGCCGCCGGGTTGATCCTGACGTACACCCGAACCTTGCGCCCCGGTGAGTTCGTGCGCATCGGCGAATACGAAGGCACGGTGACCGAACTGGGCATGTTCACCACCAGCATCCGCACCGGCCTGGGGGAAGTGCTGACCTTGCCCAATTCGATGATCACCGGCACGGTGACCAAGAACTATTCCCGCACGGTGCAAGGCCCGGGCTATGTGGTGGATACGGTGGTGACCATCGGCTACGACACACCATGGCGTCAGGTCGAGGCCATGTTGCTGGAAGCCGCCAGGCGTACACCGGGCGTGCTCGAAGATCCACCGGCGCAAGTGTTCCAGACCGCGCTGTCGGATTTTTATCCCGAGTATCGCCTGGTGGCGCAGGCCATCCCCAGCCAACCCCGGCCCCGCGCCGTGCTGCTGAGCATGCTGCACGCCAATATCCAGGACGTCTTCAACGAATACGGCGTGCAGATCATGTCGCCGCACTACCTGGGCGATCCCGAAGAAGAAAAGCGCGTGCCCAGAGACCAATGGTTCACGGCACCGGCCCAGGCACCCGGGGAGGTGCGACAGCGTTGAAACGCGGAATGTTCTGCAAGGTCAGTGCAATGCGCCGGCTCTTCTATCCAGGACCCTGAAACTCAATTGCACTGCCGCACCCTGTTGTTCATGGTTTGTCAGGCTCGCTTCTCCGCCAAAGCTTTGCATGATCTGCTTCACCATGGTCAGCCCTATACCCAGCCGGCCTTGCCGGGTGGTGTAGAAGGATTTGAATGCCATCATTTCTTGTTGCCGTGACGTTCCATCCCCGGTGTCCGCAATGGTGAGATGCAACCATTGATGGGCTTGGTCCACGTTGGCCTGGAAGGTTAACCGCCCGCCTGCCGGCATCGCCTCTATGGCATTGGCAACGACACTCTTGAGAATCTGCGAAAGCAACAGCGGATTACTGATGATCCTTGGCGTCGGTTCATTGTTGAACTCGACCTGGATTCTTGATTGAGCCAGCTGCTGGCTGAAGCCGTTGAGTGTGGCCTGCACCATTGCCATCGGCTCCACCAGTTCGACCTCGCCACGGATCGGGCTCAAACACAGCAGTAACTCATGCACCCACCGCGACATCCGATCCACCTGACTGACGATATCGTCGATGTTCTTCCGCGCGGGTTGGCCGTCCATGTCTCTGGCCAACTCTGCGCTTGAGCGAATGCAGGCCAGGGGGTTGCGAAGGCTATGGGCAACCGCCGTGGACATTTCGACCAGGCCACCGTAGGTCTTGTTGGCAACAACCTGATCCTCTTGCAAGGCCAGCACAATTGATGCGCGTCGGGCTATCCAATAAACCCCGAAGTAAAACAGCAGGCCGCCCATCGTCGACAGCCAGATGATCCAGTGTCCGCGATTGAGGCTTGCAATCAGGTCGAGCGGCTCCCGGTAAATTTCAACCACCGCCTGGATGTTCCCGCCGTCATCCACAATCGGGATGTAACTCTCGACGAAGAACATTTTGGGGGCGCGAAAAAATTTCTGCTCCTTGCGGTCCTTATCCACCTCGTTGTATTTGGTTGAAACCCGATCCTTGGCGTTGAATGCCTCTTCAAGCTCGTCATTCAAAATGTGCTTTCCCACCAGTTGCGGGTTGGTCGACCAGACCACCGTCCGCAGGGGAGAGTAGATAGAGATCAGGAGCGAATCCGGGAGGCGTGAAAGGTAATCCAGGAACTCGGATCTGACACGCTGTCCGTTTTTTGACAGCGCCTCATCTTGTGCGTGTTGCACAGGCGCTGCGATCTGCAGGCCGGCCAGTCCGTGATGGCGTATCTCGCCTTTGGCGATGGTCTGGATGAATTGCGCGGACATCAGCGCATCGCGTTCGAGACTTTCGGTGACCAGGAACCGCGTTGACACGGAGCCGAGCCCAAAAGCAATCACGCCAATGAGCAGGAAACTGACCACCGAAAACCAGCGCATGAGATTGAATTGCCGGGTGGGTGCAATCGAGTCAGCCGTTCTTCGGCGCAAGCGTCGGAACAATGCGGCAGTGGCGTGCATAGGGATTGCCCCAGGTGTGCTGCTGATCTTGTTGTCGCAGCTTCAACCGCCCAATGGTGCGTGGATGAACAAGTAGCATTCTCTATGCCAAGGGTTTGACGACGATCCGGGTTGTGGCCGATAGACCGGGTGCTTGAGCGATGCAGGGCAATTTCATGGCCTATCCGCAAGCACAGCAGGCAGTTGCAGGAAACGGGTAGCAAGACCCATTTGTGGGGAATTGGGGTGTCGGCTCGTTTGCCTGGTTTACTCGCTGGCGTCAAAAGCCTCGTGGTACTTGACGATGCCGACGGGAAGCTCACTCGCAAAGGCAGTCGCCTGAAAGTACTCGGCTGGAACACCGGGCAGCTCAAGGCCCGGATGAGCCTTGAATCCGAAACGACCATAGTAGCCAGGTTCGCCCAGCACGACGCAGCCCGCAGCGCCAAGGCGTTGCAAGTCGGTCAATGCGGCGTTCATCAACATCGAGCCGATGCCCCGGCCCTGATGCTCCGGCCACACCGAGATCGGCCCGAGGCCGTACCACCCGGTTGCGCCAGACGAAAGGGTGACGGGGGAAATCGCCACATGGCCGACGATTGCGGCGTTTTCCAGCGCGACTGAAGAGACGCTCAGTTGATTGGCGCGTCGCAGCGCATCGACGATGAAGTGTTCAGTGTGACTTGAATGTTCTGCGTTTTCGAACGCCGCTTTGGTCAGTCGCGCGATGGTGTCGATGTCGGCGGGTTTTTCATGGCGGATCGTGATGGTCATGTTGATTTTTCTTGAGGGGGCGTGGTTACCATGGTCGCCGTTTCGGCAGGAGGCATGCAATGGAGCTGAAGTTCAGTCACGTAGATGTACTGGTGAAAAACCTCGACGAAGCTTGTGCGTACTACGCGCAGATCCTGAAAGCCAGGATCTCCAAAACACTTGTGTGGGAGCGCGGTGGCCTGCACGTACGCTACGCGATTGCGCTGGTCGGTCAAGAGCGTTTCATGTTGGTACAACCGTTGGCGGGGAACCTGAAGGAACTGATGGACAGCGCGGGCGAGGGCATGATTTACCGTCACTGCTACTCGACACCGGACATCGAGAAGGCCTATGACGAATTGATACTCGCCGGTGTTCAGCCTGAGGACGAAAACGGCAAGCCATTAGCCCGCGCGAACCTGCAATCCCCGTCCGGGGCACGTATCATTTGGTTGCCCAAGCGCTTCGGGCACTTTTCTATCGAGATCCTGGAAGACAAGGCGCTGGAGGCGTTTGTCGAGGCTGCGTTCTCCTTGTAGGAGCAAAGCTTGCTCGCGATGGCGGCAGCCAAAAAACCGTGGGAGCGGCGGTGCGACGATTCGACTTGCTCGCGAAGAGGGCGGCACATTCAACATTGATGTCGACTGACCTGACGCCTTCGCGGGCAAGCCGCGCTCCCACAGGATTTGTGTCGTTCACGCAAAATGCAATCTGCACAAAAGCTGTGGGAGCGGACCGCGAAGAGGCCGGCACATTCCACGTCGATGTCGACTGACCGGACACCTCTTAAGGGCGATATGACTTCCTCTGCTCAGGGAGCATCATTTTCACATTCAGCCAGCGGAAGTATCTGCGTTTCCCCGTTAACTTCTTGTACACACAGAGGTTCGGGGGCCATCTCCTCAAGCGTCGGCTGCTTTTTCGCTTCTGCCTGTTCAAGCAAGGCAAGCGTTTCGGCGGGGTCTGGCAAACACTCTTGAACCGTGGTCTTGGTGCCTGCTTTTTCCACGGTAGTCACACGGCTGTATTTGCAGTTCAGCTTTACTTCTTGTTCCTGACTTGCGTTGCAGCCCGCAGCGGCTGCGCAGGCAAGCACCAGCATCAATTTCACATTGTTCACGAGCGTGCCCTTGGTGGTGAAGTTCAGGTTTCTTTCAATGCTCAATTGGGTGCAGACAGTGGACTGCTTGAGTCGGTATCTTGCATTGACCTTAGCCGCAAAACCGGAAATCCGCGGGCTTTGTGGTTACGGAGGATTAACCACGCAGCTGCTCAATCAACAGCACCAGCGCAATGACGATCATGACGGCTCCCGAGAAACGGCTGACCCGTCGAGCGGCACCAGGGCGTGCCCGAAGCACAGCTTGCGAACCGAATCCGACCAGCAGGTAGATCACGCCGCAGCTGAACGTGTGGACCAGGCCGAGCGCAATCATCTGCATCGGTACAGGCCAGGGCGCGGTAGCGTCGGCAAATTGAGGCAAGAGCGCCAGGAACAGCAGGAACACTTTGGGATTGAGCCCGCTGACGCAAAGCCCCCTGAACGCCCAGCGCACCCATGAACCGGACACCTGGATTTCATCCGCACGAGGGGTGGAAGGGCGCGCAAGCATATTGGCGCCCAGCCAAAGCAGATAGCCCGCGCCGGCCACGGTGAGTACCGACATGATTACCGGATGGCCGGCGATCAGTGTACCCACACCGCCGGCAACCACCATCGTGACCAGCAAATGTCCGGATAACAATCCGCCCACGGCAGGCACCACGACTCGATGCTTCAAGCCCGCCGATATGGCGTACGCCCAATCGGCCCCGGGCGTGATGACAAACAGAATCGACACCCCCCAGAACGCAGTAAAAACACTGAGGGTCATGGCGCCACCTGTGTCAGCCGTTCACAAAACGCTTTATTCATCATCCGCCTCGAAAGCCAGGACCTTCGTCCTCTTGTTGAAGGACGTCCGGTCGTTAATGGTGAGGGGAAGATTAATGAAAAAAGGTTAGAATTTACTTTTAAAGATAATCGTTGCTTGGTCAAAAATAGGGAGATATTTCTACTTGGACAGGACTGATCGAAAGATTCTTGCTGAACTGCAAAAGGATGGCCGTCTTTCGGTGACCGAGCTTGCCGAGCGCGTAGGCTTGAGCCTCTCGCCGTGCCATCGGCGCGTACGCGCACTGGAAGAAGCCGGCGTATTGCTGGGCTATCGCGCGCTACTCGATCCCGGTGCATTGGGCCTGAACTTTTCCGCCATGGTATTTGCCACGCTTCGTGAAGGTGACCGGCAAGCTGTCGAGGCGTTCGAAACGGCGCTCATTGATATCCCGCAAGTGGTCGATGCCCAGCGGTTGTTCGGGGAGCCGGATTACCTGTTGCACGTCGTTGCCCAGGATCTGCCTGCGTTTCAACGACTCTATGATGAGCGTTTATCGACACTGCCTAACGTGCAGCGGCTGACCTCAACCCTGGTGATGAAACGGGTCATACAGGACAGGCCGCTTCCTTTGTGACAGGTGTGGGCGGGAGCGAGCTCCCTCGCCAAAGATCTTTGGTTTTTGGCCGATTTGTGCACTTCGCGAAAAACAAAGGCCTGGCCCACCCATAAACGAAGGAGCTATTGAGCTTCGTTGTGGTCGATTCAAATAGCGAGGCAAGAATAGTGCGCAACAGTGCCATCGCATCGCGCTCCTTCAGACAGAGAGGTGAATACCTTGAACAACATCATCTACATCATTGGGTTGGTCGTGGTCATTGCAGTTGTCCTGTCATTCCTCGGATTTGCATAGTCGCAGGCGTGCTTCCCTGGCTGGTTGCATTGATCTGACCGGCACCCTTGTCTATCCGAACTTCAGAAGGGGCGAGCGAGCCGCCCGCCCTTGGCCACGTTGCTCGGCAAGCGGGTGACCTCAGGGTGCGGCCTTTTTGAGATTTGCTATCTGGATGTGCGCATTTGGCAGGGGACTCCACCGGTCGATGCAACAGACTGGCTCAATCGATCAGCGGGTGTTTGGTCGTTGAGTGTTTTCCGAGGGCGGCGATTTATGCCACGGATAACCTTTCGCGCTGAGTTGAAAGGCGTAATCGAATAAACGCTTCATGTACTCGCCATCGAATTTGCGACTGTGCGCACAGGAAAAGTCGGAGCCGATGTACGCAAGATTGAAATCCGCTCCATCCTGCTGCGCCATGCGGTAGATTCGCTCCAGGTCGCTGATTCCCTGGGTTTGAATCAAAGCACTGATGGCTCGACCGCCGATGCTCAATGTACGGCGCTTGGTCCCCGACCACTGCGGCTCCAGTGTTCCATTACGAATGACATAGAAATGACGTTCGAGTCGCAAAGGTGCGCCGGTGGCTTTGCTCAGCGCAATCACAGTGCTGGGCGGATAAAGAAACACTTGAGTGATGACCCCGCCGTCCACGTGCATTTCCTGGAACTGTTCGCCGTCAACGTCCACATCGATCATGACGGGTGAGACAGCCCCGGGAATACTCATGGACGCGAGCATGATGTTGCGAAAGAGGTCGAGCGCGCCCGGTGCTTTGCTGGCGGCAATGGCGCCCATGTTCCAGGTGACTGGCCGCCCTGAATCAAGGTCAGTGGTGCCGATCAGCAGAATTCGTCCTTTGGCGTATTGCGCGGCAATCGCCGCAAGAATCTGCGCAGTGACGTATTTTGCGATGAGTCGCGACAGCGGCTTGCTGTCCGCTATACCGTCGCTGGCAAGACGGGTCAGCACGCTTCGCGAATGGAAAATGTCTTTGGGTCCGATTGCGTTGGAGACATACCGAATCACGCCGTCGTACTCCGACCCCAGGTACGCGAAAGGGGCGACCAGGGCGCCCGCGCTGATGCCCGTGACGACCTTGAACAGGGGGCGAGTCCCATGGGTGGTCCACCCGGCTATGAGTCCCGCTGCAAATGCGCCGGCATCGCCGCCGCCCGAGATTGCCAGCATGCTTGCCAGCGGCAGGATATCGTTCGGCATCCCGGCCCTGGCAAGCACCTCGCTCTCACGTTTGTTGGACAGAACCGCATCCTGAATGAACGGAGTCAGGTCGTGATCCAGCCTGTAGCGAGCATCGGGAATGCCTGGAATGACGGCTTTTTCCGTCAAGGTTGGCGGAACAGCGTCACGGCGCGGCAGCCACGCTTGAAGCAACATGTCCAGGGTTGAGGCGCCAGGTCTGAGCGGGAATGATTTCAAAACGCCTCCTCCGGCCCCTGCAGTCGACGGCAGGCGCGCTCATCGTCCGCGAGAAAGCCTTACCCATGGTGCCCGGGATGACTCACGCCAGCCAATTGCGACGCGTCAATTCGAACGCCAGGCAGCTCATTCTGCGCTCCTTTACAGGATAAAAAAACGTATGGGTCGCGTTCCAGGTACCAGACGAAAACCGGCCATCCGACAAGACCTTTAATGGCAAAAAAAAGCGAGCCGATAAAGGCTCGCCAAAGGGAGGTAAAAGGTCAACCCGCCAACAGCCTTCCGCTGAACAGACTGATCAGGGTTTTCACCAATAACACGGTCAGCGCCACCGTGAGGAACAGCAGGATCACCGCCGCGATGACCATCAGCAGTGTATTGTCCTGGTGAGCGTATGCGTATTTCAGCGCCGCATTGCTCAGGGCTGCGATAGGGAAGCTGATTGCCCACCACGATGGGGCAAAAGGCACATCGCGACGGAACACTTTGAAGCTCAAAACCACGAACAGGAACAGGCCGAAGTAGAACAACACACTGGCAAACTGGTCGATTTCACCGAACACATTGGTGTATGCCAGGAAACCGACTTCAAACGGTGCAATCAAGACCATCAACGAAGGCACCATGCCTTTGGCCATGGCGGGTTGATGCACCAATCTCGAAAAAATCTGCGAGAAGAAAACCAGCGCCACTACCGCACCCACGGCGAGGGCAAACAGGTTGAACTCAGCGGCCCAGGCCATGGGCATATGCGCGCCTGTGACGGCGATATCGAGGGTGGCGACTCCTGGAATCAACCAGGCGGGTACGGCATTCATTGGATCCTGACTGCCGGAGAAAAGGCGGAAAACAACCAGGCCGGCGAGTAATACAGTCAATACGCTACCCAGTATCCACAATGCCTGTCCGAGCACCGGGTGGTGGGGCGTTGCCACCGCCGAAAGCAACAGCAGAGCAATAGTGACGGTGCCGAAGAAGTTGCTGATGATCGGGTGGTTGAAATCCGCCCGGACCGCTTCAGGATGTTTTACCCACTTGGTCAGGTAACCCAGGGTCAGCAGCACGAATATCAGTCCGGCCAGTGCGCCAATCGCTTCACCCAACATGCCGCCGATGCCGTAATACTGATCACTCAAGCGCCAGGCCAGACCAAGCCCGGCCAAGCCCATGACCGAACCAAACAAATTGATGGGCAGGTTTTTGATGGAGGTCGTGCAGGCAGGTACCGATTGAACTGCAGCGACGGTGGGGGGATATGCAGTGTTCATGACGGGCTCCCGTTTGACTGAATTTGCTGTCGGGGCTATTTTCAGCCCAACAGCCAGTGGCTGATATAGTCTTGTGGCGACATATTCAGCCAATGATTCGACGAGGACGGACATGCGTGAATTTTACTCTCCTGGCAGCGGAGGTCGGCACAAACCACAGTCAATCTGACGATCGTAAAGTCAGTCAGTGGCCAGTTGATCGAGTAGTCGGTGGCAGAAGGATGGCCATCAATCCGAGCAGTTGAGGCTGCTGGTCGGATTCGGCCAACCCGATTTCTGTTGGACTAGACTTTTGGTCTGACGTTGAAGCCAGAGTGGTGCCGGCAGCCTGTTCGAGTGAGGGAAAACCCGTATTGCTGCTGGTATGACAACCTCTGGAATGCCTTCCGTATTCGCCCAGCACGAGGGAGTCAGTCATGACCAATACACAAGTCGACGACAAGCGTCCAACCGAGGATCCAGCCGAGGACAATGCGTTTTTCCCCTCGCCCTATTCACTCAGCCAGTTCACTTCTCCAACGTCCGATCTCAGTGGCGCCGACTATCCCGATCCTTACAGAGGCGGGCGCTGGAAGGTGCTGGTGATCGGGGCGGATGAGCGTTACCTGTTGACCGACAACGGCACGATGTTCTCGACAGGAAACCATCCTGTGGAAACGTTGCTGCCCATGTACCACCTGGACAAAGCCGGATTCGCGTTCGACATCGCAACGTTGTCGGGTAACCCCGTCAAGTTCGAGTTCTGGGCGATGCCATCTGAAGATGCGGAGGTGAAGGGGCTGTACGCCAAATATCGCGATCAATTCAAGCAACCCATGAAACTGGCTGAGGTTGCCGACAAGGCACTGGGCGATGACTCCGACTACATCGGTGTTTTCATCCCGGGTGGCCACGGCGCATTGATTGGTTTACCCCAGAGTGCCGATGTGAAGAAGGTGCTTGAGTGGGCGGTCGCCAAGGACAAGTTTGTGATCTCGTTGTGCCACGGACCGGCGGCGTTGCTTGCGGCGGGGAGGGGGGCAAACAAAGACTCTTGCATCTTCAACGGTTACAAGATCTGCGCGTTCCCCGACGACCTCGACGCCAAGACGCCCGACATCGGCTACATGCCGGGTCACCTGACCTGGAAGTTCGGTGAGCAATTGACAGCACTGGGGATTGAGATCATCAACAAGGACATCTCCGGTGCGGTCCATCAGGACCGCAAGATGCTGACCGGCGACAGCCCGTTGGCGGGTAACGCGTTAGGTAAGCTGGCGGCGGCTGCACTGTTGAAAGAGACTGCGGGGCAATGATCCCCGCTTTGGCCCAGGCAATCTTGGTGCTGCCTGGGCGCCGGCTGCACAGAGGGACAAGGTCGTCACTGGGTGCCAGATCTGGCACCCAGGTCAATTACCGCGATCACACTTGACCTCTTTTTTATACTCATCTCGCTTGGCTTCGATTTTGACCTTGCACCCACGCTCCCAAAACTCGTCTTTCCACTCGCCACGACGCCAGGTGGCGCCGCGACCATTCGGGCATTTGATCTCTTCCTTGTATTCGTCGTCCTTGGACTCGATCTTTACGTTGCATGGCCCGTCCCGGTACTCGTCCTTCCACTCGCCACCCTCGTGTCCGCCTCGCCGATAATCCGCCGACGCTGGCATCAACAAGACTGAGCCAATCGCAACCATCACCCACCTGGCGAGCATGAGTCTCACATTCATCTCGGTACCTCTGACTAGCCTCGTGACGCCTCACTAGCGACGGTAGTAGCGATGATCGTGCTCGTAGCGGTGGCGCATGGCCCGATCATGGTGGCGCTCCCAATCACGACGGCGTTCAGCTTCCCGGCGGGCTTGCTCTCTACGCCACTGGTCTCGACGCCAGTCGTCTCGGCGCCAATTGTCCCGACGATCGTGCCAACGACCGTCATGCCAGTATCGGTCGTCATGGGCAAGCAACGGGCCCGACTGGTTGTCGGCCATGCTGCTCAGGGTCGGCCAAGGGTTGCCGGCGGCCTGGACAGGCGCCTGAACGGCTGTGACTTCTGTTGTTAAAGCAGGGGTTGAGGTCTTCATCTGTGTGGCTGATGCCGAGCCCAATGCCGCGAACGCGAACAGGCCGAAGAGCACCATCCGTGGGTCAAGGATTTTCATGAGCGAAAACAACCTCTGATTGACAATTGGGCGTGTGGCCATCTGGCTGCGGGAAGCCTGTGAGGTCGCGCTTACCGGGCGGATGTGCCTATCCACATAGACCGATAAATAGAGAAAAGTTCTAGGGAGCCGCTGCTTAAATAACTGATGCCGAGTGCGATGCAAGCAGATTGACGATGGCCTGAAATGCCCGTATAGCTCGTGTCAGGCCACGGAGGTTTGTCCTATGATCACGATTGGCTTTGTTCTGCCGCACGGCTTCCAAATCATGGGTTTGGCGGCAGTTTCCGCATTTGAACTCGCTAACGGTGCGGCGGATGAGCCGTTGTATGGCATCCGACTCCTCTCGCAGAACGGTGGCGGTGTTCCCAACTCGTTTGGTGCGCCTGTTGAGACGAGTCCGCTGTCGAGCAGCAATGTGGATACGCTGATCGTCACTGGCTGGATGGATCCGACCCCCTCTCCGGCTGACTTGATCATTCAACTGCGTAAGGCATCCGAGTCCACACGGCGCATCGCATCGGTCTGCACCGGGGCCTTTATACTGGGTGAAGCGGGATTGCTTGATGGTCGACGCGTCACCACGCACTGGTTTCATGCGCGCGATCTTCAGAAACAGTTTCCGAAAGCACACGTAGAAGACGATCGAATTTTCATCATCGACGGACCTATCTGGACCTCTGCCGGGATGAGCGCCAGCATAGACTTGGCGCTTGGCATGATTGAGAAGGATTTCGGCCCGGAACTGTCCCGCAAGGTTGCCCAAGACCTGGTCGTCTATCATCGACGTGGCGGCGGACAGTCTCAGCACTCGGCGCTGTTGGAGTTGGACGCCAAATCCGATCGCATCCAGCGTGCATTGACACACGCCCGCCAGAACCTGTGCGCCCCCCTTACAGTAGAAGAACTGGCAACGGCAGCCCATCTGAGTCCAAGGCAGTTCAGTCGAGCGTTTCGAGCCGAAACCGGACAATCGCCCGCCAAAGCGGTCGAACACCTTCGTTTGGAAGCAGCGAGGGTGATGGTAGAGCAGAGCCGTCATTCAATGGACGAAGTCGCCTGCGAAACCGGTTTTATCGATACAGAGCGAATGCGCCGCGCATTCTTGCGTGCATTCGGGCAGCCCCCGCAGGTTCTGCGACGCAATGCGCGTTTGGCGCAAGCTTAGGAAGGACTAAAAAAAACGCCCCCGCGTAAAGCGGGGGCGCATGGCTCACTCCTTGGTAGAGAACAGGCCATTGGGCAGTTCCTTGCCGTTCTCGTTATAGGCCGCCTTGACGCTCAGGTACGACTCCATTTCATCAATGTAGCCGTCCGTGTTGGTGTCCTTCTTCGCGAACACGGCTTGCCCCTTCGGCTCAACCTTGAGGAACTCGGCGCGCGAGATTCGCGCATCATCATCAGTATCGATCTCATTGAAGATTGCATCACCGCATTGGCCTTCACCGCACTTTCCTTCGGAAGTCTTGGCCTGTGACCGGGACTCCGTGCCACCGCACTTACCTTCACCACACTTGCCCTCAGCGGCAGTGTGCGCCGCGGCAAGCGTGTAGCCTTGCGGCAATTGTTGTACGGCAAAAGCCGATCCACTCAGAACGATCCCGGCCAGCGCGACGCTCATCAGACCAATACGCTTGTTACGGATGGTTGTATCAGACATTACATTTTCTCCAGGTGGGGTGCGGCGAAGCCGCTGGGTAGCACTGCCAAATGCAGTAGCAAATCAAGATTTGGAAAGCGGCATGTGAACGAAGCCAGGTCTGCGGGGAAGAGCCAGCAGGATCATTGCGATGCCCGCCAACGTTCCTCCCACCCATGGCAACAGAATCGAAACCGTCATCCCCAACGTCAGGAGCACAAGCCCCCAGGCGCTCGGACCGGCAGAGCGCCTGCTTGCCGAGTCGCGGAGGACGTCGATGAGATGATCGAGGCTCAGGCGACCGGATCCATTGAGGATGAGCGGCAAAAGCATCACAAGGTAGATCAACGGCAGCTTGTAGTTGCCGTAGCCGTCGTTGCTGATTGCGTAGCCCTGCCAAAGCGCGCTCAAGCTCGACCAATCCGACGGCCAGTGAATGGTGTAGGTGGCCACTATTGTCAGCACCCACAGCGACAGTGCGAAAAAGCGGGTGCCCAAGCCGAGCAGTAAAGCGAGGCTGCCGACCAGTTCGAACCAGGTTGCCAGGGTCCAATTGATATTCGAGCTCAGCAACGAGAACGGCATCGGGAACTTGTCGCCAAGGTCGGCGAACCAGTTCGCCCCTTGCAGCTTCTCAAGTCCGGCTTCGAAGAATTCCCATGCGAGCAAAAGGCGCAGCCCAAAGGGCGCCAACCAAAGCCCGACAACATCAATACGGGATGTCAGCGACTGCTCGACGTGTTGGTTTCGGTTCGACATCTGCTTTTCCTCGGGCAATGCGCGCCCTGTTACGAAGGGCCATGCCAACGACTAAACGCGTCGCTGGAATGTCATTCGTGCCGCTGTTTGTAAGGTTCGTAGAGGGAGAAGCCCTCAATCAGGCTTCGAGATATCGCAGTGCCGGGACAGAGCGGGACAGCTGCGGTGAGCGCGCCTTGCGCGCGTTTTCGAACGTAGTCCAGTGATCCAGCTCAGCCGGCGCCGGGAGGGTGACAATCTCTTCCCGCGCGCGACCAGCCAGCGCGGAACCTTGGTGGATGCGGGTGTTCATGGCAGTTTCCTTTAACCGGCGGGGGTACCGGGCTCAGGAATAAATCTACGCAAAAAGGCTTTCGACCTAAATGACGTATATACCTCCTTTTGCGCCGTCACATGGGCAAAATTCAGGTCTTTGAATCTGCCCGTTTTCTGCCGGCTCGCACCGGCAGCCATGGGCCGATTTCTACTTGTCGAGACAAAACCCTGGTCAGCGACAGCGTCGTGAGCTCAATCCCGAGGACGCGCTATTTGATCTGCACAATGACCGGACCTTCCGTCACGATCGGCGGGTTCGCTCGGATATTCGATGCGTTTTTCTGAATCCACTCACGTGCGACTTTCAAGCTCGCATCGCTGCCGGCCTTGTCCGTGCAAACGGTTATCGACGTACCACCATCACCGGTATTGAGCAGGGTGTAGCTGACAAGGCCCGGCACTGTCCGCAGGGCAGCTTCGACGTCGGTCCCGCGCTCTTCCAACAGCTCGAAAAGCTGCTTTGCGCCAGTACCCAGGTAGGTTCTTATCACCGCGTACATAGTCGTCTCCTTTGGGAACACCGCCTTGATGCCGGTCCAGGTCCACTGATGGCCGGTATCACTCAGGTTTCAGTTCGTCCCGATTTATTAAGCTTAGCCACAGGCCGGCGACTCGCGAAATGCAACGACCGTCGGCTGCGTTCGGCCGATGGCTGCTGGATTAACCCCGGTTGCGCTCGTGCCGGGCGCGCGCCAGACTGCATGCTGATCGCTGTCCTCGCGACCGCAGCACTTCGTTTTCTCTTATTCGCATCAATGATCAGCTGAGGATTCCAATGTCATCGTTTGTCTGTACCGAGTCGCTTTGGATCGATACGCCCCATGGGCGACTGTTTACTCGACGCTGGTTTCCGGCGGGCGTGGAACACAGCCAGGCAAAACCGCCGATCATTCTTTTTCATGATTCCCTTGGGTGCGTCGAATTGTGGCGCGACTTTCCTGAACGACTTTGTCAGACCACAGGGCGCGAGGTGATTGCCTATGACCGGCTCGGCTTCGGGCAGTCGGACCCGTACCCGGAGAGTCTGCCCATGGATTTCATCCGTGACGAAGCCGAGCGTTTCTTCGCGCTGGTCAGGGCCCAATTGCAATTCGATCGGTTTGTCGCCATGGGCCATAGTGTGGGCGGCGCGATGGCTACGTGCTGCGCCGCCCTGTACCCGCAGAGCTGCGTTGCATTGATCACCGTCTCGGCACAAGCGTTCGTTGAAGAGCAAACGCTGCGCGGTATTCGAGACGCCAAGGCGCAGTTCGAGGCGCCGGGGCAAAGGGAGCGTCTTGAAAAATATCATGGTGATAAAGCGCCCTGGGTGCTGTCAGCCTGGACGCAGACCTGGTTGTCGCAGGCATTCAGCGGCTGGACGATTGAAGACACCGTTGACTCGATTCACTGCCCACTGCTGGCGATTCATGGTGAGCAAGACGAGTACGGGTCCGTGCTGCATCCCATGCGTATCGCCAGGCTGGCGAAGGTGTCCGGGGAATACCTGATACTGGAAAATTGTCATCATGTCCCCCATCGAGAGGCCCCCGATGTGGTGCTGGATGCGGTCGGCCGCCTGCTTCATATCAGCCATTGATGAATGACTACACCGGGCCATTTATTCGACCCGCGCTGCGCTATCGGTCCAGTAAAGGTGCCAGCAGGGCACACATGCCGCGCCAGTGCGAACCCTCCCAGTAAATCCGTTGGCAGCCGTCGCAGCGCAGGAAGTGCGAATAGAGGGCGCCAACCCGTGGCGGTACCAGCGGCCGGGCCAGTTCCGGGCTGATTTCGTGCAGCGCCAGGTTGCAATGAAGGCACAGGCTGAAGGGCCGCGCGCTGCGCGCCAGGTCGAGGCGCTCGTACAGTTCGCGCAGTTGCAGTGACGGTTTGAGGGCATGCACGTAACAGCCGTGGCTGATGATGCGGCGCTTGAGCAGTTCGCGGTCGCGGGTCAATACGATGCGTCCTTGCTGCGCAGCGATCTCGGCGATCTCGCCATCCTCGAAGCCATTATCATAGAGGGTGTCGAAGCCACTCATGCGCAGCAGGCTGGCCAGCCCGCCAAGGTGCGCATCAGCGACGAAGCGCAGCACCCGTAGCGGGTGCGCACGAACCTTGAGCTGCGGGCTGATGTCCAGCGTTTCGAACTTGGGATACACCGCCAGCCGGTCATCGTCGAAGATCACCCGCCCGAAGCCCACCGACTCGCCGTTGAGCAGCACCAGTTCGACCTCCGTGTGCGGTACTCCGAGCGCCTCGATCATGTGCTTGACCGTCGCCCCTTGCGCGCACTCGCAGGTGAAGGACTGCCGCCGCCGTTCGGGCGGCAGGAAATCGTTGAGCTCCTCGTAGAAGCGGAAAGTTGCACTTGTCATGCTTCAGGCTATCCCAACTGATCGACTTGCCCCTTTATTGCCAGGACATTGCAGGGCACCTTGTAGAGCACGTGCTCTGTCGTACTGCCAAGCAGCTTGTGCAGGCCTTTTCGATGGGTATCTCCCATGATGAACACATCGGCCCGGCTGTGGGCTGCGAAGTCGGACATCACTTTGGCTGGCGACCCTTCAATGAAGTGTTGTCGTTCAGAGGGTACGTGACAGCTGTCAGCCAGCGTATTGAAGGACTTGTGCAGTGCCCGACGCACGTCGGCGCTGAAGCCTGGCATCGTCACCGCACCGGCGCCGGCGTCGGAGATATGGGTTTGCGATGGATCGAAGGCGTGCAGCAGGTGCAGCTCTGCGTTGCACTGCGATGCCATCCTCTTCGCCGCCAGGATGATGCGATCGTTGAGGTCAGTGATCTGGTGCTCCGGGTGCGACAGATCCACTGCCGCCACGACCACCCGTGGCAGTGGACACCTGACTTCGCTGACCAGATGAACAGCAACCGGGCAATCGCGTACCAGATGCCAATCCAGAGGGGTGACGAATACGCGTTTGAGTGTTGATTCGTGGTGTACGTCCTTGATCACCAGGTCCGGTTGCAAGTCCTTTACATGCTGAAGGATTTCCTTCAGTACGTCCCGAGCCAATACCACTTCGGTGGTCACCGTAACGCCATTGCCGCGTATCAGCTGGGCTTCATCCTGCAGCCACTTCTGGTTCTCTTGCTGGCAGATCTCGCGAAACTTCTTGTTTCCGCTCATCAATCCCAAGATGTCGGCGTCTTCGATAAATACCGCGATATGCAGCACTGCGCCAGTGGCTTTGGCCAGTGCGACGGCCCGCTCCAGCGCCGGCGTGTGGCGCATGGCAGGACCGGCAATCAGAAAGAGGCGTTGATATTGGCTCATGTCGCACCTCCAGCATTGTGGGTTATCGGTTGGTTCTCTTGTTCGCCCCGCCATTGGCGAGCGCCTGGCGCCTCAACTTCCCGGATCGTCACCACCAATATACGCCTGCATTCAGTGAACGCGCGCGGGACGTCGCCCTGATAGTCGCCCTCACTGTTCGAGACGCCCGGTACCGCCGACAGCTGCCTGTCGTCCGCGCTCGAGGTCGACGCCGGCCAGGATCAGCAGGCCGATCACGAAATAGCTGCCGGTAATCAGCATGGCCAGGCGGTGATCGCCGCCGGACAGCCAACTTGTCAGACCGTACGTCATGGGACCGAGGATGGCCGACAGTTTGACCGCCAGCCCCCAGAGGCCGAAAAATTCCGCCAGCCGCGTCGGTGGCGCGAGCAGGCCGACGATCGCCCGTCCAGCCGATTGGCTGGCGCCCATGCACAGACCGGCGAGGTTCGCTGCCAGCCAGAACAGCCCGGGACCGTGCGCCACCCAGACCAGACCGACCATGCCGAGCCAGCCCAGCAGTGTCAGCGCCAGCGTGGCGCGATGGCCGAGGCGATCCTGCAGCCAACCGAACAGTACGGCACCAATGGAGGCCGTGATATTCACCACGAAGATCAGCAGCAACGTGTCCTGTGTACTGAAGCCCATGACCTGATTGGCATAGATGGCTGCCAGGGTGATCACCGCCGAGATGCCGGCCTGGTAGCAGACGGTGCAGGCAAGAAAGCGCAGCAAGTCGCGATAGTGCTCCGCTTCACGCAGCGTCTGCGCGAAGCGCGCCAGCGCCGCTTTCGCAATAGGTTTGTCGCTGCCTGGCTGCGGCTGGCTGCGTTCACGCAAGAACAGGAAGGTCGGTACGCTGGCCAGGGCAAACAGGACCGCGGTAATCAGCATGCACACCGGCACGAATTGCGCCGCCGTCTGGCCCTGCGCCTGGGCCCAGCTGACAAAGGCCAGGCAGGCGCCCAGGCTGACCAGGCCGCCGATATAGCCCCACCCCCAGCCCCAGCCGGACACCTTGCCCAACGCATCCGCACGGGCGAGTTGGGGCAGGAAGGCGGCAATCAGGTTCTCGCCGCTGCCGAAGCAGAAGTTCGATAGCACGATGAACAGGATCGCCACGCCGAGCTCTCCCGGTCCGGCCAGTGCCAGTCCAGCGGTAAAGATGACGCAACCGATCGTGCTGAACAGCAGCAGGCGTTTCTTGCAGGCGAAGGCGTCGGCGTAGGCGCCGATCAGCGGCGCGGTCAGGATGATCAGGACATAGGAGAGGGCGGTGGCGCTGGTCCAGGCCAGCGTACCCCAGGCTGCGCCCTGGGCAACCACCGCGACAAAGTAGGCATTGAACACGGCGGTGATCACGACAGTCGTGTAGCCGGAGTTGGCGAAATCGAACATCGCCCAGGCCCAGATTTCTCGGCGTGTCACTCCGGGGGCAAGGCTGGCTGACATGGCGGTCTCTCTTTAAGCGCAATTCAGATGAATAGCACACCCTGTGGCGAGGGAGCTTGCTCCCGTTGGGTCGCGCAGCGGCCCTGAAATCTGCAAGCCGGTTCTGCCTGGCACGCCGCTTGAGCAGACTTTACGACCGCTTCGCGGCCGAGCGGGAGCAAGCTCCCTCGCCACAGTTGATCGGCTGACTGGTAATGAGCCTAGCCCTGGCCCAGCCATCCCGCGAGCGCTGCAGGACGGCATTCCCAGTCGCCGCCATAGGCGCATAATGGTCGTGGGTAAGGATTTACACACCGAGTGTCCTGTCGTGAGGGGCCGTCGATGTCTCGTCCGCTTCCAGAAACCCGCGCCGAGCCCCGTTTCGATGGGGACGCGCAAAAGCTGCTCGAAATTGTCCGACGCACCGTGGCCGAGTTGCGCCCGCAGGCAGCAGAAGGTTTGCAAATCACCTTGCACAGCGTGCTGGATCGGGATCTGGGCCTGGACAGCCTGGCTCGGGTCGAGCTCTGGTCACGTATCGAGCACGCGTTCGGTGTGCACCTGCCAGAAAACCTGTTCGCCTCGGCTGACACCCCCCAAGACATACTGCGTGTGCTGCACAGCAGACAGGGCGCTGAAGCCGTCAGTCCATTGCCCTCCAGCGCCTCCAGCGAAATCCTGGCAGCCACCGGGCAGACGCCCGACGCCGCGCGGACCTTGATCGAGGTACTGGAGTGGCATGTGCGCCATCAGCCACAGCATCTGCACGTGCGCCTGCTCGGTGAAGGGGACCAACAGGAAGAGGTCAGCTATGGCGCCTTGCACCAGGGCGCCCTGGCCGTTGCCGCAGGGCTGCAACGCAGTGGCTTGCACGCCGGTCAGACCGTGGCCCTGATGCTGCCCACCAGCCGCGACTTTCTCCATGGCTTTTTCGGCATCCTGTTGGCCGGTGGGGTGCCGGTGCCCATCTACCCACCGCTGCGCCTGTCGCAGATCGAGGATCACTTGCGCCGCCAGGCCGGCATCCTGTGTAACGCCGAGGCCAAAGTGCTGATCACCGTGACGCAAGCGAAGCTGCTCGCCCGGCTGCTCCTGCCGCAGGTCCCCAGCCTGACCCGCATTGCCAGCGTGGCCGATCTGACGGAGGAGGGGGGCGAGTGCATCACACCGCCGCGGCGAACGGATGACATCGCTTTCCTGCAGTACACCTCGGGCAGTACTGGCCAGCCCAAAGGGGTGATGGTCAGCCACGCCAACCTGCTGGCCAATCTGCGCGCCATGGGCAGGACGCTGAAGGTGGGACCGCAGGACGTGTTCGTCAGCTGGCTGCCCATGTACCACGACATGGGGTTGATCGGTGCCTGGCTGGGCAGCCTGTATTACGGCTACAACCTGGTGCTGATGTCGCCGCTGGCTTTCCTCGCACGGCCGGCGCGTTGGCTATGGGCCATGGACCGTTACCGCGGCACGATGTCGGCAGCGCCCAACTTCGCCTATGAACTGTGCCTGAACAAACTGGCTGACGATGACCTCAAGGGCCTGGACCTGAGCAGTTGGCGCCTGGCCTTCAACGGTGCCGAACCGGTCAACCCGCAGACCTTGCAACGCTTCGCCGAACGTTTCGCTCGCTACGGCCTGGCGCCCACTGCGCTGGCACCCGTCTATGGGTTGGCTGAGGCCACGTTGGGCGTAGCGTTTCCGCCCTTGGGCCGGGGGCCGCTGATCGACCGGGTACAGCGAGAGGCGTTCCAGGCCAGAGGCAATGCATTGCCCGCCGAAGCGGACACCGGCGCGACGTTATGTTTTGTTTCCAGCGGCCGGCCGTTGCCGGGTCACCAGATTCGAATCGTCGATGGGCGCGGGGGCGAACTCCCCGAGCGCAGCGAAGGTCACCTGCAATTCAGTGGACCGTCCACCACCCGTGGCTACTACCGTAACCCCGAAGAAACCCGCCGGGTGCTGCGCGATGGCTGGATGGACTCGCTCGATTTTGCCTACATGGCGGGCGGTGAGGTCTACCTGACCGGTCGCGCCAAGGACCTGATCATTCGTGCCGGACGCAACATCTACCCCTACGATGTCGAAGCGGCGGTCGGCAATTTGCCCGGTCTGCGCAAAGGCTGCATCGCGGTGTTCGGCAGTCCGGACCCGGCCACCGGTACCGAACGCCTGGTGGTGTTGGCCGAAAGCCTCGAAAAGGAAGCGGCTGCCCGGCAACAGTTGCAGCAGGAGGTCAACCGCATCGTGGTCGACCTCACCGGTGTGTCGCCCGACGATATCGTTCTGGCGCCACCGCATAGCGTGCTGAAGACCTCCAGCGGGAAGATTCGCCGTGCGGCCAGTCGCGAACTGTATGAGCGCGGCGAAGTGGGGCGGCCGCACCTGGCCGTGTGGCGCCAGTTGCTGCGCCTGGTGGTGCAGGCCGTGCGCGCCCATCTCGGCCGCAGCTGGCGGACCTGCCGCGCGGCGCTGTATGCCGCTTACATCTGGCTGCTGTTCTGGCTGGTCACACCATTGACCTGGCTCGGTGTCGCGATCCTGCCGCAACAGCGTTGGTGCCGCAGCTTCACTCGAGCGGCTGCCCGGCTGTTCCTGCGCTTGGCGGGTATACCGCTCAGTGTCGCGGGGCTGGAACGCCTGCCTGCGTCCGGGGTGAGCGTGCTGGCCGCCAACCATGCCAGCTACCTCGATGGCGTCATTCTCAGCGCAGCCCTGCCACCGCAGTTCAGCTTCGTGGCCAAGCGCGAATTGGCTGGCCAGTGGATCGCCGGCCGGTTCCTGCGCAAGCTCGGTGCCTGCTTCGTCGAACGTTTCGATCTGCAGCGCAGCGCCGCAGACACCGAGTCCCTGGCCGAGGTGTTGCAAGCCGGCCAGCCGCTGGTGTTCTTCCCTGAGGGAACCTTCACCCGCGAGCCAGGCTTGCGGACATTCCACATGGGTGCTTTCGTGCTCGCCGCCCGTGTCGGCGTGCCGCTGGTGCCGGTCGCCATTGGCGGCACGCGCAAGGTGTTGCGCGACGGTCAGTGGTTCCCACGCCACGGTGCAATCCACGTCAACATCGGCCCTGCGCTGTTGGCGCAAGGGCCGGACTGGATGGCGGCCATCAAGTTGCGGGACGCGACGATAGCGGTGCTGCTGGAGCACCTGGATGAATCGGAACGCGCCCAGCGCGCAGGTTAGGCGACTACCGGGCTGCGATATCGACCCACACCGGGCCGTCGGGAAACGGGTAACGCTCCAGGGTTTCAGTGCTCATTTCGATGCTGTAGCCCGGACGTTGCGGCGGCATGTAGCGGCCGCGGCGGATCACCACCGGGTCGAGGAAATGCTCGTGCAGGTGGTCGACGTATTCGAGTACCCGGTTGTGCAGCGAAGCCGAGACGGCGATGTAATCGAACAGGGCGATATGTTGCACGTACTCGCACAAACCGACACCTCCGCCATGGGGGCAGACCGGCACGTCGAATTTAGCCGCCATCAGCAGCACGATCAGCACTTCGTTGAGACCACCCAGGCGTGCCGCGTCCAGCTGGCAGAAGTCCAGCGCGCCGGCCTGGAACATCTGCTTGAACATCACCCGGTTGTGGCAATGCTCGCCGGTGGCGACGCCGATCGGGGCGATGCGCCGGCGGATGCTGGCATGGCCGAGGATGTCGTCGGGGCTGGTCGGCTCTTCGATCCACAGGGGTTCGAACGCTGCCAGGCGGCGCATGTTGGCGACGGCTTCTTCGACGTCCCAGACCTGGTTGGCGTCCATCATCAGGGTGCGTTCCCAGCCGATTTCTTCGCGCAGGATCGTGGCGCGGCGGATGTCTTCTTCCAGGTTGGCGCCGATTTTCTGCTTGATGTGGGTCCAGCCATCCGCAACCGCTTCGCGGGCCAGTTGACGCATTTTTTCTTCGCTGTAGCCGAGCCAGCCCGGCGCGGTGGTGTAGCCGGGGTAGCCTTCGCGCAGCATGTGCGCCTCGCGTTGGGCCTTGCCCGACACCTGGCGGCGCAGCAGGGTGATGGCTTCCTCGGGAGTGAGGACGTCGGTGACGTAGCTGAAGTCCAGGCAGCGCACCAATTGTTCCGGCGTCATGTCGGCCAACAGCTTCCACACCGGCTTGCCTTCGTGCTTGGCCCACAGGTCCCAGACGGCGTTGACGATGGCCGCGGTGGCCAGGTGGATTACGCCTTTTTCCGGTCCCAGCCAGCGCAATTGGCTGTCGCCCACGGTGATGTTGTGCCAGAAGGCGCCCATGTCGGCGACGATTTCTTCCAGGGTCAGGCCGACCACCATCGGTGCCAGGGATTGCACGGCGGCCACGCAGATTTCGTTGCCGCGGCCGATGGTGAAGGTCAGGCCATGGCCTTCCAGGGCCGGGGTGTCAGTGTGCAGCACGACATAGGACGCGGAGTAATCCGGTGCGCTGTTCATCGCATCGGAGCCGTCCAGGGACAGGGACGTGGGGAAGCGAATGTCGCGCACGCTCAGGTAAGTGATTCGAATGCTCATGGATTCTTGTTCTCGGTAAACCGTTGGAGACTCGACTGTAGGTCGCCGAGCGATACAGGCATAATCGCGATTCCCTAAGCAGGTATATCGGATTTGATATGTCGCAGCCCCGCAACCTCGGCACCCTGAAAATCTCCAGCCGACAGATCACCTTGCTCAATGCCCTGGGGGAGTTCGGCAACCTGCGGCGGGCAGCCACGGCGATGCACACCACGCAACCGGCCGCCAGCCTGCTGTTGCAGCAACTGGAGGAGCGTCTTGGCGTGCGCCTGTTCGAGCGCTTGCCACGGGGCATGCAGCCGACGCTGTATGGCGAGGTGATGATTCGTTACGCCCAGGGCGCGTTGCATGAGTTCGAGCATGCCCAGGCGCAGATCGCCGAACTGGCGCGCGGGGCCATGGGCCTGGTGCGGGTCGGCAGCGTGATGGGGCCGGTGCCCCGGCTGCTGACCACGGCGGTGCTGGCGTACAAGCGCGATCACCCCAAGGTGCGGATTTCCATTGAGGTCGGTACCAGCGATACCTTGCTGCCGGCCTTGCTGCGCGGCGATCTCGATGTGGTGCTGGGGCGGCTGCCGGACCAGAGCGACAGCCAGGACCTGGACATCGAGCTGTTCGACAACGGCGAGCAGATGCGCGTGATCGGCCGGGCCGGCCATCCGTTGGCGGGTGACTCGCCATTGCAGTTGGCCGACCTGGTCACCTTGACCTGGATCCTGCACCCCATTGGCAGCCCCATGCGCCGCCGGGTGGAAAGTGCCCTGCAAGCCGGCGGCATGGTGCAGTCGCTGGACATCGTCGAAACCGCTTCGATTCTCGCGACCACGGCGATGCTTGAAGCGTCGGACATGATCGCGGTGGTACCCAATGACGTGGCCGAACATTATGCGGGCTACGGGATGGTTGCGATCCTGCCGGTCGAGCTACCGATTTCGATGGTCAACATTGGCCTGCTGACCTTGCGTTCGCGACCGAGGTCGGTGGCGTTGGAGAGGCTGTTGCGGTATTTGCGCGAGTGTTCAGGTCCGATCGCTGAATAATCCCCGGATGAATACCTGCGCTCAGCCTCCCGAGGGGCGGGTGGATCAAGATCAAAAGCTGAAGGCGAGCTAACGCTTGGCCTGATGAGTGGTGAAATGCAGTGGGTGTACGCCGACCCACTGTGGGAGCGAGCCTGCTCGCGAAGGCGGTGTGACAGTCAAATAGTCTTCGTCTGAAACTCCGTCTTCGCGAGCAGGCTCGCTCCCACAGAGGATCGCGGAAGGGGCGGGTGGATCAAAATCAAAAGCTGAAGGCGAGCTAACGCTTGGCCTGATGAGTGGTGAAATGCAGTGGGTGTACGCCGACCCACTGTGGGAGCGAGCCTGCTCGCGAAGGCGGTGTGACAGTCAAATAGTCTTCGTCTGAAACTCCGTCTTCGCGAGCAGGCTCGCTCCCACAGAGGATCGCGGACCGGGCCGAAATGAGGTCGGCTGTCAGGCCGCCTCGCTTCGGTTTTGCGCGATGCCCGCCCCCTCGAGCAAGCTTAGCTCCTACAGGCTCTTCCAAGTGTCCGGCTGATGAAAGAGCGGAACCATTAGTGGCCGTTGCCGCAGCAATGGATATGTACACTGGATCATGAACACCACCAAAAGAAGAGGCACTACCTCCGATGCCGTCGGACATTACCCATTCCAGCTTCTGCAACTGGGTGCGCTTCAAGCACCTGGTGCTGATCGACACCCTGGCACGCACGCGCAACATGCACGCCACCGCCCTGCAGATGAACCTCAGCCAGCCCGCCTTGAGCAAAATGCTGCGTGACCTGGAGGAGCAATTCGGTTTTGCCCTGTTCCAGCGCCTGCCGCGCAGCATGCCGCCCACGGAGCTTGGCGAGTACGTGGTGCGTTATGCGCAGGGGGCGCTGGCCGATTCCCACACGTTCGTCGATCAGGTCAACCGGCTGCGCAAGGGCGGCCATGGATTTCTCAAGGTGGGCGGGATTTTTGCGGCAACCTCGGTAGTGCTGCCCCAGGCCATTGCCGCGATCAAGGCGCGCAGTCCGTTGTTGTCGATTGAAGTGGTGGAGCAGTCCAGCGATCACCTGCTGGACATGCTTGAACAAAAAAAGCTCGACCTGATGATCGGCCGTTTTACCGAAGAGCGTTACCGCCAGGTCTTCGACTTCCAGCCGCTGGAGCCTGAGCCCTTCAGCCTGGTGGTCAACAGCCGCCATCCGCTGAACGCGCTGGACAGTACGCCGCTTGAGGCGCTGGGCCAGTGGCCGTGGGTGCTGTACCCGGTGGGGACGCCGATTCGCGATCGCCTGGAGCTGGCGTTCAAGGCCGCCGGTATCGCGTCGCCGGCAGACAGCGTCGATACCATCTCGATGCAGATGTTCCTGCAACTGCTGCAATCAGGGCCGATGATCGCGATGCTGCCCAGGTCCATGGTGGCGGCGCAGCTGGACAGTGGCCAGCTCAGGGAGCTGCAGACCCCGCTGCGCCTGGCGGCGCTGGAGTACGGCATCATCACCCGCAAGGACGAGCCGCTCACCGGTTCAGCCCTGGAATTCGCCGGGATCCTGCTCGATTTCGCGCGGCAGCGCCGGGAAGAGGGTAGGGCGAACGATTGATTAGAGCCACTCGATAAGCCAATTCGATAACGTCAGGTTATCGATTGATCGGATCATCTCATTGGGAATGTTGACGCCGGCTCCCTACAGTTGTCGCAGATTCGCCCGTCACGCAACGGGCGACGCCATAACAAGAAGTCAGCCGTACTGCCCTGTGAGGTCCCATGCAACTGATTGCCAGAACCCGGACCGGCGACCCTGCCGTGATCCGTCTCAATCCCCTGGACAACGTAGTGATTGCACGGCAGGCCCTGCCTGAGGGGCTTGGCCTGGAAGCCGAGGCGATCACTGTGCGCCAGCCGATTCCTTCCGGGCACAAAGTCGCGACCCAACGCGTCGAGCAGGGCCAGCCCCTGCGCCGTTATGGACAAATCATCGGTTTTGCTTCGCAACCTATCGAAGCCGGCGATCACGTGCATGTGCACAATGTGGAGATGGGCGACTTTGCCCGTGACTACGCCTTTGGCGTCGATGCCCACGCCACGCCGAGTACCGAAGCCGTGTTCCAGGGCATCGTGCGTGCCGATGGCCGTGTCGCGACCCGCAACTACGTCGGCATTCTCACCTCGGTGAACTGCTCGGCGACCGTGGCCCGGGCCGTGGCCGATCACTTTCGCCGGGATATCCACCCCGAGGCGCTGGCGGCCTTCCCGAATATCGATGGCGTGGTGGCGCTGACCCACGGCGCCGGCTGCGCAGTGGACCCCGGCGGCGAGGCCTTGGGCCTGTTGCGCCGCACCCTCGGCGGCTACGCCGTACACCCTAATTTCGCTGCGGTGCTGATCATCGGCCTGGGCTGTGAAACCAACCAGATCGAGAGCCTGCTCGAGACCCAGGGTCTGCAGGCCAGCGACCAGTTGCGTGCCTTCACCATCCAGGGCGCGGGCGGCACCTCGAAAACCATCGCCAGCGGTATCGAGCAGGTCAAGGCATTGTTGCCCCAGGCCAACCGGGTGCAGCGCGAGCCGGTCAGCGCCCGCCACTTGATCGTCGGTCTGCAATGCGGTGGCTCGGACGGTTACTCAGGCATCACCGCCAACCCGGCGCTGGGCAATGCCGTTGACCGCCTGGTGGCGGCCGGTGGCACCGCAATCCTCTCGGAAACCCCGGAGATCTATGGCGCCGAACATTTGCTGACGCGCCGCGCGGTGAGCCGCGAGGTGGGGGAAAAACTCATCGCGCGCATCCACTGGTGGGAAGACTACTGCCAGCGCATGAACGCCGAACTGAACAACAACCCCTCGGCCGGCAACAAGGCCGGTGGCCTGACCACCATCCTCGAGAAATCCCTGGGCGCGGTGGCCAAGGCCGGCTCCAGCAACCTGGTGGATGTGTACCAGTACGCTGAAGCGGTTCGGGCCAAGGGCCTGGTGTTCATGGACACCCCGGGGTACGACCCGGTCTCGGCCACGGGGCAAGTCGCCGGCGGTGCCAACCTGATCGCCTTCACCACGGGCCGGGGTTCGGCCTACGGCTGTGCGCCGGTGCCTTCGATCAAGCTGGCGACCAACAACCGGGTGTTCGAGCACCAGGAAGAAGACATGGACGTGAACTGCGGCGGCATCGCCGACGGTTCCACCAGCATTGAAGAACGCGGCGCCTACATCTTCGAACAGATGCTGCGCATCGCTTCCGGCGAGCTCAGCAAGAGCGAACAACACGGGTACGGACAGAACGAGTTCGTGCCCTGGCAGATCGGTGCCGTGACCTGATTGACAGCCCTGCAACCTTCACAAGGCGAAAATGACATGCAAGTTTCCGGACATAACTTTGTCGCGGGCCAGCGCAGTGCGCTGGGCGACACCCTGGTCTACAGCGTCGACGCCCATACCGGCGAACGCCTGCCGGGCGCTTTTCATCAGGCCACCCTGGCCGAAGTTGACCATGCGGTAGCGGCGGCGAGTACGGCGTTCCCGCTGTTTCGCAACCTGCCGGCGGTACGCCGGGCGGAATTTCTGGAAGCCATCGCCGACGAACTCGACGGCCTGGGCGAGGATTTCATCGCCTTGACCTGCCGGGAAACGGCATTGCCGAGCGCTCGCATCCAGGGAGAGCGCGGGCGTACCAGCGGCCAGATGCGTTTGTTCGCCCGGGTGCTGCGTCGTGGTGATTTCTATGGTGCGCGCATTGATCAGGCCCTGCCGGATCGCTCGCCATTACCGCGCCCGGACTTGCGTCAGTATCGTATCGGGGTCGGTCCGGTGGCGGTGTTCGGTGCCAGCAACTTTCCCCTGGCGTTCTCTACCGCCGGCGGTGACACCGCTGCCGCCCTGGCCGCCGGTTGCCCGGTGGTGTTCAAGGCGCACAGCGGCCACATGGCCACGGCGGAGCAGGTGGCCGAAGCGCTGATCCGCGCCGCCGAACGCACCGGCATGCCGGTTGGCGTGTTCAACATGATTTTCGGTGCCGGCGTTGGCGAGGCACTGGTCAAACACCCGGGCATCCAGGCCGTGGGCTTTACCGGCTCGCTCAAGGGCGGCCGTGCCCTGTGCGACATGGCGGCGGCCAGGCCGCAACCGATCCCGGTGTTCGCCGAGATGTCGAGCATCAACCCGGTGCTGGTCTTGCCACAGGCGCTGGCCAATCGTGGCGCGCAGCTGGCCAGGGAACTGACCGCCTCGGTGGTGCAGGGCTGTGGCCAGTTCTGCACCAACCCGGGTCTTGTATTGGGTATTCGCTCGCCGGCGTTCAGCAGTTTCATCGAGCGCCTGACCGGGCACATGGCCGAGCAGGCGCCGCAGACCATGCTCAATGCCGGCACCTTGAACAGCTACGGCAAAGGCTTGCAGGCCTTGCTGGGTCACCCGCGCATCAAACACTTGAGCGGTCTGGCGCAGAAGGGGAACCAGGCGCAGCCGCAGCTGTTCGAGGCCGATATCAGCCTGTTGCTGGACCAGGACGAGCTGCTGCAGGAAGAGGTCTTCGGCCCTTGCACGGTAGTGGTCCAGGCGGCGGACGAGGCTGAGTTGTTGCGCGCTGTCGGCGCCTTGCGCGGTCAACTTACGGCCACGTTGCTGGCCGACAACGATGACCTCATCGCCTTCAGTCAACTGTTCGGGGTGCTGGAGGTGAAGGTCGGTCGCGTGCTGCTCAACGGCTACCCGACCGGTGTCGAGGTGTGCGATGCCATGGTCCACGGCGGCCCGTACCCGGCCACCTCGGATGCCCGCGGCACGTCGGTCGGCACTTTGGCGATCGATCGCTTCCTGCGTCCGGTGTGCTACCAGAACGTGCCCGATGCGTTGTTGCCCGATGCCTTGAAGAACGCCAATCCACTGGGCATACAGCGCCTGGTCGATGGCAAGCACAGTACAGCGGCGTTGAATTGATCACGGAGCAACAAGCATGACTGAAGCCAAACGCTACGACGCACAAACGCTCACCACGTTCGTCGAGCAACTGTTCGAAAAAGCCGGGGCCGACACCGAGGTCGCCCAGGCGGTGACCCGGGTACTGCTCGAAGGTGAGCTGCTGGGTCATCGTACCCACGGCCTCAATCTGGTGAGCCGCTATATCGGCGGCATGCTCACAGGACAGGTCAAGGCCCGTGCCGGGATGCTCGAACAGGTTTCCGATAGCGGCATTTCATCGCTGTTCGATGGCCACTATGTGCTCGGCCCTTATTGTGTCAGCCGGGCGCTGGACAGCGCGGCGCAAGGTGCCACACAGCAGGGCATCGGTATCGCCGTGGTGCGCCGAGCCTCGCACATCGGTTGTCTGGCTGCTTATCTGAAGCCCTTCACGGATCGTGGCCTGGTGGCCATGGTGTATTCCTCGGACCCATCGGCGGGGCTGGTGTGCGCCCACGGCGGAATCGATCCGATCTATACGCCCAACCCGATTGCCGCCGGCATCCCGACCCGGGGCGAGCCGATCCTGCTGGATGTCAGCATGTCCACCGTGACCCTGGGCCTGGTCGGCCAGTGCCGCGATGCCGGCAGCACGCTGCCGCACCCGGTGCTGATGAGCAATGAGGGCCGGTTGAGCGACGACCCGGCCGACTTCTTCACCACACCGCCGGGCAGCATTCTGCCCTTGGGTGGCCAGGCCTTCGGCCACAAGGGCTTTGCCCTGGCAATTCTGGTCGAGGCGCTGACCTCGGGCCTGGCCGGCCACGGACGCAAGGACGCCCCGGACCAATGGGGCGCCTCGGCCACGGCGGTGGTGATCGACCCGCGTTTCTTCGGCGGTCTGGAGGCCTTCACCGACGAAAGCTCGTTCCTGAGCAAACTGATCCTGGCAAGTCGGCCGGTCGACCCTGAGCGCCCGGTGCGCTTGCCTGGCCAGGCCGGCCTGAAGCTGCGTGAGCAGGCCCTGCGCGAAGGCGTGAGCCTGGCGCCGAAGGTGGTCGATGAGCTCAACAAGACTGCCGGGCAGTTGCAATTGCCAGCCCTTTCTTAACGCCCTTATACCCCTGTAGGAGCGAGCTCGCTCGCGATGGAGGTCAACGATAACGCTGGCGTCCTGATTAGACGCGGCGCCCTCAAGTCCATCGCGATCAAGCTCGCTCCTACAGGTCGCGAGCGCGAGTACCGACATGACATACAACGACAACAAGAGTGCAGACATGACCAACGAATCGAAAACCCGGGCACCCCTGCAACTGAGCAAAAATGCCGCCGTTTTCAACACCGGCAGTTGGGTCGGACGCGTCTGGCTGCCCGGCCAGGGGCCCGCCGTGGTACTGGTCAAAGACGGTGCCGCGTACGATATCAGCGCCCATGTGGCGACCGTCTCGGCCTTGCTTGAAGTGGCTGACCCGGTGGCGTACTTGCGTGCCTTGCCCTTGGCCGAGGCCTTGATCGAATTGCCCGCGCTGCTGGACAACAGCGACCCGAGCCGGCGCGACGAGAACCTGCCATGGTTGCTCGCGCCGATCGACCTGCAGGCGGTCAAGGCCGCTGGCGTGACCTTCGCTGCCAGTTTGCTGGAGCGTGTGGTGGAAGAGCAGGCCAAGGGTGATCCGGCCAAGGCCGACGCGATCCGCGACACCCTGGCCAGCCGCATCGGTGCCGACCTGTCGCAAATCGTCCCGGGCTCGGCCCAGGCCGAAGCCTTGCGCAAGGTCCTGGTAGAGCAGGGCCTGTGGTCGCAGTATCTGGAAGTGGGCATCGGCCCGGACGCTGAAATCTTCACCAAGGCCCAGCCGCTGTCGGCGGTCGGTCACGGTGCCGACATCGGCATTCATCCCAAGTCGAGCTGGAACAACCCGGAGCCGGAAGTGGTGCTGGCGGTGTCGAGCAACGGCACTATTCAAGGCGCCATGCTCGGCAACGACGTCAACCTGCGTGACTTCGAAGGGCGCAGTGCCTTGCTGCTGTCCAAGGCCAAGGACAACAACGCCTCCACTTCGCTGGGGCCGTTGCTGCGCTTGTTCGACGAGACCTTCAGCCTGGATGACGTGCGTAGCGCGCAAGTGGATCTGCGTGTCGAAGGCCAGGACGGTTTCATCCTCGAAGGCCGCAGTTCGATGAGCCAGATCAGCCGCGACCCGGCTGACCTGGTCCAGCAGACGCTCAATGAAAACCATCAATATCCCGACGGCCTGGTGCTGTTTCTCGGTACCCTGTTCGCCCCCAAGCAGGATCGCGACCAGCCGGGCAGCGGTTTCACCCACAAATTGGGCGATGTGGTGGCGATCAGCAACCCGCAGCTGGGTACCTTGTGCAACCGTGTGACCACCAGCGACCAGGCGCCGCAATGGGACTTCGGCCTGCGCTCGCTGCTCGACAGCCTGAGCCGGCGCGGTCTGCTCGAAGCGGCGGTGACGGCGCGCCAACCCTGATTTTTGTTTCTCCCGGCATTGAAACCGCTGCAATAACAATAATAAAGGCCACCAGATGAACAAACTGAAGAAGTATCAAAGCATCACCGTTGTCTTCCTGCTATTGATCGGCATCGTCAATTACCTGGACCGTAGTGCGCTGTCGATCGCCAATACTTCGATTCAGAAGGACATGATGATCAGCCCTTCGCAGATGGGCATTCTGTTGTCGGCGTTCTCCATTGCCTACGCCTTTGCGCAGTTGCCGATGGGCCTGATCATCGACCGCCTGGGCAGCAAGATCGCCCTGGGTGCCTCGTTGATGGCCTGGTCGGTGGCGCAGTCGGCGTTCGGCATGGTCAACAGCTTCGCCGGCTTCATGGGCCTGCGCGTGCTGCTGGGGATTGGCGAGGCGCCGATGTTCCCCTCGGCGGCCAAGGCCCTGTCCGAATGGTTCGATGCCAACGAGCGCGGTACGCCGACCGGCATCGTCTGGTCGTCGACCTGTCTGGGCCCATGCCTGGCGCCGCCCTTGCTGACCCTGTTCATGGTCAACTTCGGCTGGCGTGGCATGTTCATCATCACCGGTGTGATCGGCATCGTCCTGGCCCTGTGCTGGTTGACCTTCTACAAGAGCAAGGCGCAGTACCTGGCCGAACTCGCGGCTGAAGGCAAACCCTTGCCGACCGAAAAGACAGCGCACGTGCAAGCGGCCGATCCGCAGGCACCGAAGGTGTCGTACTTCGCCGGCTGGCTCGACCTGTTCAAGCACCGCAGCACCTGGGGTGCGGTCCTGGGCTTCATGGGCGTGATCTACATGCTGTGGCTGCACCTGACCTGGCTGCCCGGTTACTTCGAGCGCGAGCACGGCATGAACCTGTACAAGACCGCATGGCTGGTGTCGCTGGCCTATGGCTTCGGCGCGGTGGGCACCATTGTCGCCGGGCGCTTCTGCGACATGCTGGTACGCCGTGGCATGAGCATCCTGGCCAGCCGCAAGTTCGGCGTGATCACCGGCCTGGTGCTGGCGGCGCTGTTCACCTTGCCGCTGTCGTATGTCAGCGGCCTGACCGGTTGCATCATCCTGCTGTGCCTGGCGCTGTTCAGCATCAACATGGCCAGCGCCACGGCCTGGATGATCGTCAACACCATCGTCGACAGCCGCCGGGTCGCCTCGTTCGGATCGATCCAGAACTTCGGCGGCTACATCGCCGGCTCCGTCGCACCGATCGTCACCGGCTTCAGCATCCAGTACTCGGGTTCGTTCAACACCGCGTTCATGATCAGTGCGGTGGTGGCGCTGTGCTCGGCCCTGGCGTACTTCCTGCTGCTCAACGCGCCGATCGGCAGTGCCGAGCCTGCGCCTGAGCACATCGTTGGCGTGACTGAGTAAGGGATGTACAAACACCTGTAGGAGCGAGCTCTGCTCGCGATGGACGTCAACGATAACGCGTGCAGTCTGAATGAATGCGTTGTCCAGCGTTTTTCGCGAGCAAGCTTCGCTCCTACAGGCGCAATCGCCTCAAGAGCGCTTCTCCAAAGCCGCCTCGGCCGCTGCAATATCGGCCTGGCGCTTGACAATCATGTCCCCCACCGGCGGCCCCTGGAAGCGCCGGGCCTCAAACCCGAACCAGACAATCGCCGTCAACACCAGGAAGCCGATGGTGATGTACAACGCCCAATCGTTCGGTGGCTGAATGCCGATCACGAAGATGATCACCATCGACAACACCGAGAGCAGGGCAAACACCGTGTACCAGAAGCGCCCCATGTTCCAGGGGCCCATGGTCGGCCATTTCGAGGTGCCGTAGGCAAACAGGCCCAGCACGATGGGAATGACGAACGAGAAGAACAGGAAGATCACCGTGCAGGACACCACGATGGTGTAGACCGGCGTTTCACCGATCGATATCACGGACGATCCCCACACAAACAATACCGCCAGCGTGGCGCCGGTCCAGATGGCCGCCACCGGGCTGCGAAAGGTCGGCGAAACCGAGGCCAGTGCCTTGGAACACGGCAGGCCGCCATCGCGGGAAAACGCGAAGATCATGCGTGAAACCGAGGTCACGGTGGCCAGGCCGCAGAGCACCTGCGAGACGAAAATCGCCACGAACAACGCGTCTTTGAGCAACGGGTTCACCTGGGTGTTCATGGCCCAGAAAAACACGCTCCAGCCTTGCTTGGCCGCTTCGTCCATGCTCGGCAGCATCAGCACGAAGGCGCTGAGCATGACCCAGCCGAACAGCAGCGACCAGACCACCGACATGACCATCCCGCGTGGCACCGACATGGCGGCATTGCGGGTTTCCTCGGACGTATGCGCGGAGGCGTCGTAGCCGGTGATGGTGTAGATCGGCAACAGCAGGCCGAGCATGAAGATCCAGCCGTTGGAGACCTGGGGCCAGACGCTGCCGCCGGCCTCGCCGGAATAGTTGCCGAAGGTCACCAGCCGGGAGAACTCGTAACTGGGGGCCGAAATCAGGCAGACCACGGTCAGCGCCAGTGCCGTGGCGAAGATCAGATAGCCGGAGAAGTCGGTGAGTTTCGCGGTCAGGCCGATCCCCAAGTGGTTACAAAGGGCCTGGAGACCGGTGAGGATCGCCAGGAAAATCACCCGTGTCGTGGTGGTGTCTTCCATGCCCAGCGTCGGCCCGAAGGCACCGAAAAAGAAGTAATAGGTGCCGACGTTGATCGCACCGAGCACTGTCACCAGCCCCAGCAGGTTGAACCAGGCCGTGAGCCAGCCGGTGAACCGGTTGCCGAGGATCGAGCCCCAGTGATACAGCCCGCCGGCGGTGGGGTAGGCCGAGGAGATCTGCGCCATGGCCAGGGCGAACACCCCGGATATCAGGCAGCCGATCGGCCAGCCGATGCCGATCGAGGCACCGCCCGCGCCGGAGGTGCCCTGGGCGAGTGAGTTGATGCCGCCGGAGAGGATGCAGATGATCGAAAAGGAAATCGCGAAGTTGGAAAAAACGCCCATTCGTCGCGAGAGCTGCTGGGCATAGCCCATGCTGTGCAGCACCTTGACGTCCTCGTCGTGCGCGTCGGTGCCGGGCTGGCTTGCTGGGTTCATCGTTGTGTGCCCCTTCAGGTTTTGATACGCATCCATCCGGGACGCCCGGACGGCCTGGCCTTCAACCCCTTGTCGTACTGCTCCTGTTTCCAACCGGTGAAACTTGCCCGGACTAATCCTGATGCCAGTCCATTAGCCCGGGCACATACTTGTGGCGAGGGGATTTATCCCCGTTGGACTGCGCAGCAGTCCCATTTTTTTGGGGTCGCTTCGCAACCCAACGGGGATAAATCCCCTCGCCACAATGTAATCATCGCGGTTCTACAAGCGGCCGTGATACGCCGCTTCGAATATTTCCGCCACGCCGGCCCGGGTCAGCGGCAGCGGGTTGCCACCGGCGGACGGGTCGACAATCGCCATGTCGGCGATCAGGTCTGCCTGCTTGTCATCCACCCCCAGTTCAAACAGCGTATGCGGCACGGCGATGTCCTTGCGCAATTTGAGGACGAAGGCCAGGAAGCTGTCGAAGCCCGGGGAGGGCAGATGCAAGTAAGCCGCCAGGCGCGTGATGCGTTCCTCGATGGCCGGGCGATTGAATTTCAGGACATAGGGCATCAGGGTGGCGTTGGTCATGCCGTGGTGGGTGTCGTACAGCGCGCCGATCGGATGCGCCAGGGCGTGCATGCCGCCCAGGCCTTTCTGGAAAGCGGTGGCGCCCATCGCCGCGGCGGCGAGCATCTGCCCGCGCGCATCGAGGTCGGACGGGGTGTGCACCGCGCGCACCAGTGCATTGGCTACCAGGCGCATGCCCTCGACCGCGATGCCATCGGCCATGGGATGAAACCCGGGAGCACAGTACGATTCCAGGCAGTGCGATAACGCATCCATGCCGGTTCCGGCAGTGACTTTTGCCGGCATGCCGACGGTCAGGGCCGGATCGCTGATGACCACCCGTGGCATCATTTTCGGGTGGAAGATGATGCGTTTGGTGTGGGTGCGATCGTCGATGATCACCGCCGCGCGGCCCACTTCGGAGCCGGTGCCGGCAGTGGTCGGCACCGCGATGACCGGGGCGATGCGGCTTTCATCGGCACGGGTCCAGTAGTCGCCGATGTCCTCGAAATCCCACACCGGCCGGGTCTGTCCGCTCATGAACGCAATGAGCTTGCCCATGTCCAGGCCACTGCCGCCGCCAAAGGCCACCACACCGTCATGGTTGCCCGCGCGCCAGGCCTCGAGCCCGCCGGCCAGGTTGGCTTCGACCGGGTTGGGTTTGAGGTCGCAAAACAGCGCTGCGCCCAGCCCCGCGTTGCGCAAGGCATCCAGCGCCGCGGTGGTGATCGGTGCGCGCGCCAGGCCACTGTCGGTCACCAGCAGCGGTCGCTGGATACCCTGGTTGCGACAGACCTCGGCCAGTTCGCTGATGCGGCCGACACCGAAGCGAATGCTCGTGGGGTAGTTCCAGTTTCCCGTCAGGCTCATGGCTCAATCTCGTGGCGCAAATGGAAGGATTTGGCTCGGGTCAGGTGTTCGTAACCCAGACGCGACAGCGTCACGCCGCGCCCGCTGTTCTTCACGCCGGTCCAGGCCAGGGCCGGGTCGAGGTAATCGCAGCGATTCATGAACACGGTGCCGGTCTCGATCTCGTTGCCCAGGCGTTCGGCGGCGGCGAGATCCCGGGTCCAGATCGAGGCGCTGAGCCCGAACTCACTGTCGTTCATCAAGGCGATGGCTTCCTCATCGCTGGTCACCGGCATGATGCCGACCACCGGGCCGAAGCTTTCATCGCGCATGACCGACATTTGATGGGTCACGTCGACCAACACTTGTGGTGCGAGGTAGGCGCTGCCCGGTACATCAGCGGCAAAGTCTTGTGGACCGATCAGTGCCTTGGCGCCCTGGCTCAGTGCGGCGGCGATCTGGTCACGGACAAAATCAGCAGCCTGCGGACTCACCAGCGGACCGAGGGTGGTGGCTTCGTCCAGCGGGTTGCCCAACACGTACTGGCGGGTGAGGGCGGCGAAACGCTCGACAAACGCCGGGTAGAGGCCTTGATCGACATAGATGCGCTCCACCGCGCAGCAGCTCTGCCCGGAGTTGAAGAAGCTGCCGTCCACCAGGTTTTCCACCGCGTGCTCGAGGTTGGCGTCGGCGCGAACGTAAGCCGGATCCTTGCCGCCGAGTTCCAGGCCCATGCCGAGAAAGCGTCCGGTGGCAGCGCTTTCCATGGTTCTGCCGCCGCCCACCGAACCGGTGAAATTCACCTGCTGTACGCGCGCAGAAGCAATGATTCTGCCCGTCTGCTCATGGTCGAGTACCAGGTTCTGAAACAGCCCTTCAGGCAGATGGGCGCGGCGAAAGGCCTCGGCGAAACGTTCGCCCACCAGCAGCGTTTGCGAAGCGTGCTTGAGGATGACGCTGTTGCCGGCCATCAGCGCCGGAATGATCGTGTTGACGGCGGTCAGATAGGGGTAGTTCCACGGGGCGATCACCAGCACCGTGCCCAGCGGTTCGCGTTTGATATGCCGGCGAAAACCGTAGATGGGCGCCGGTTCGACGGCGGCCAATGCCTCAGGCGCAATGGCGATCATGTGCCGCGCACGTTCGTCAAAACCACGCAGTTCACCGGTGCCATAGCGCACCGGGCGGCCCATCTGCCAAGCCAGTTCCGGGGCTATTTCATCCTTCATGGCCAGCATCGCGTCCGCTGCGGCATTGCAAAAAGCCGCGCGTTCGCCCAGTGGTCGGCGTTTCCATTGCGCCTGGGCGGTTGCGGCCGCCTCAAGTGCCTTGTCGAGCTGGGCCGCATCGGCACAAGGGCGTTCGGCGTAGACCCGGCCATCGACCGGAGAAATGAGTTGAATCGTCGAGGTCATGGTGCTCTCAGTAGCGCTCGAAGCCGCGCTGCAGTTCCCAATCGGTGATCCGCCGGTCGTACTCTTTCTGTTCCCACTCGGCGGTGTGCACGTAGTGGTCGATGACTTCATCACCGAACGCCTCGCGCAACATGCTTGAACCCTTGAGCGCGGCGCAGGCATCACGCAGGGTCTTGGACACTTCGGGCAAGTGCTCGTCGACGTAGGCATCGCCCTCGTAAGGCGGGTCGAGGCTGAGCTTTTCGTCGATCCCCGCCAGCCCCGCGGCGATCAGCGCGGCGAAGGCCAGATAGGGGTTGAGGTCGGCGCCGCCAATGCGGCATTCAATGCGGATCGACTTGCTTTCTTCGGCGCACAAACGGAAGCCGGCGGTGCGGTTGTCGCGGCTCCACACCGCGCGGGTCGGGGCGAAGGTGCCGGCCTGGAAGCGCTTGTAGGAGTTGATATAGGGCGCGAGAAAACAGGTGATGTCGTTGGCGTACTTGAGCTGTCCGGCCACCCAGGAACGCATCAGTTTCGACATGCCGAACTCGGCCTTGGCGTCGAAAAACAGCGGCTTTTTTGCGTTTTTGTCCCACAGCGAATTGTGGATATGGCTGCTGGAACCGGCGGCGTCGTATCGCCACTTGGCCATGAAGGTGATCGCCTTGCCTTGCAGTTGCGCGATCTCCTTGCAGGCATGCTTGATGATGACGTGGTGGTCGGCCATGGTCATGGCATCGGCGTAGCGGATGTTGATCTCTTCCTGGCCCGGCCCCCATTCGCCCTTGGAGTTCTCCACCGGGATGCCGCTGGCCTGCAGATGCTTGCGGATCGCCCGCAGCACCGGCTCTTCGCGGGTGGTCTGCAGGATGTTGTAGTCCTCGATGTAGTGACCGGCGGTTTTCGGCTTGTGGTAATTGCGCTTGTGAATGGCCTCGTAACTCTCGTCGAACAGGTAGAACTCCAGTTCCGAGGCGAACATGCCGGTGTAGCCACGTTCACGCAGGCGCTCGACCTGTTTTTTCAGGATCGCCCTCGGACTGTGGGGCAAGTCCCGGCGATGGTGATGGTCGAGTACATCGCACAGCACCAGGGCCGTGCACTCAAGCCAGGGCACCTTGCGCAAGGTGCGCATGTCGGGTTTGAGGACAAAGTCGCCGTAGCCCTTGCTCCAGCTGGCGGCGGCGTAGCCCGGCACCGGCTCCATGTCGATGTCGTCGGCCAACAGGTAGTTGCAGCAGTGGGTTTCTTCATGGCCGCTGTCGATGAAAAACTCGACCTGGAATCGCTTGCCGACCAATCGCCCCTGCATGTCGACCATGCACACCAGGACTGTATCGATTTCGCCGGAAGCGGCGGCACGCTTGAGTTCGTCAAAACTGAGGAAAGGCTCGGGCATCACGGCAAGTCCTGCGCAATTTGTGTGGGCCTGTCTGAAATAGCTGTTGCAGACGCTCTCCAGAAACCACCCAAAACCTGCAGATGCGAGCATCGTGAGCAATAAGCTGCACTAAGCTTAGCCTACTGTCGCTTTTCGCAAGTTTTCGCGCATCGAGGCCTTGCGGGTCGGGCAGAACGGGACCGGGAAAGTGCCCACGGGCGCCGGCCGGTGCAGGCTTGCGGAGGAACGAAAATGGCGAAGAAAAGAGCGTACAAAACCTACGGAAACCTCAAAGGTCAGTACCCGAATTATCTGGACGCGGTGGAGGCCCTGGGGACGGCGGTACGTCATGCCGGGCCCTTGAAAGAAAAGATGGTCCAGTTGATCCAGCTCGGCGCCGCGGCGGCCATCCGCTCCGAAGGCGCCGTGCACAGCCATACCCGACGGGCACTGGAGGCCGGTGCCACGCCGGAGCAGATCCGTCACGCACTGATTTCGCTGACCAGCACCATCGGTTTCCCGACGGTGGTAGCGGCGATCAGTTGGGCGGACGATGTGATGGGGGAGGGGCTGTAACGACCTTCAGCAGGTGATTCGATTCTCCTGCCTGAACGCCACCCGCAATTGCTCGATAATCTGCTCGATCGAAGGCCCCTGAATGCTGGGTGGCTCCGGGCTCTCGCCAAATTCGCGCCAGATGAACAGGGTCAATTCCGCGCCATCGGTCAAGGTATGAGCGTCGACACCCGCGCCGAAGTTCTTCAGCACCCGGTACCGCTCATCCTGGCAGAACAGATCCTCGACCCAGTGATACACCGGGATGAAGTGGAAATGGATGGGGAAGCGTGGGTCATGGCCGAATCGGCTGATGTAGAGCCACTTCGGTTGCAGCTCCGATTGCATGGTTTTCTGGACTCGGGCGAGCAGAGTCCCCATCTCGCCCAGTGCGTTGTCGGGAAGGTCGGACAATGAACGGACAGGGTGCCTCGTCCCCAGCACCAGATAGCCCGGGAGCTTGGACGACATGTGATGATTGAGTATCCAGTGAGTGGTTTCATGGATGATGAAGCGTGGTGCTATGTCCATCGTTGGGTGTCCGTTGTCGAAGCGGGTAGGGAGAATGAGAAAGTCGCGCCGCCGTTTGGCTGACTGTCTGCCCAGATGCGTCCACCATGCAACTCTATTATTGAGCGGCAGATGGATAAACCGATTCCCATACCCTCTTCTTTGGTCGTGAAAAACGCATCAAACAGCAACGCAAGGTGTTTTTGGTCAATCCCTGGGCCGTTATCGTGCACCTCCACCACCGCAAGACTCTCTTTCGCATGAATGCGCACGTGCAGCTCCCTGGGCAAATCCTTGTGGCCAATCATGGCCTGCAGGCTGTTCATGATCAGGTTGATCACCACCTGCTGGAGCTGGATTCGATCGCCCGACACCTTGGGCGAACAGCTTTCGACCTTGCGCGACAATTGCACCTGATGGCTCTGGATTTCCCGGTCAAGCAGGGCAAGTGAGTCTGCTACTACCGATTCTAGATCCAGTTCTTCGTAGTGCGAATCGCTTTTGCGGGTAAGGTCGCGAATTCGCCTGATGACCTCGCTCGCCCGACGTGCATTGCTGGCTGCCCGGTGAATGGCGGCACGGGCTTCATCGAGGTCGGGTAACGGGCGATCGAGCCAGCGGTGGGCCGCTTCGGCACTGGAGGTGATCGCGGCCAGCGGCTGATTCACCTCGTGGGCGATGGAGGCTGCCATCTCGCCCAGGGTGGTATTTCGGCTGATGTGCGCCAGTTCGATTTGCGCGCGATGCAACTGCGCTTCGACATCATGTGTATGGGCTAACAAGCTCAATTGTTCCTGTAATTCATCACTGGTACGCCGGTTCTTCAAGGCCAGCCAGGTCGCCATGCCGATCGCCGTCAAGCTGACCAGGCAACGCGCCAGGGCGGTGCTGAATGGATGATCGAGGTGGGACAGGAAGAAGCCCGCCAGTGTCAGCGCACCGCAAGTCAGGGCAACCCGGCGCAAACCGCCAATGGAGCATGAGCCCATGGCGATCATGATGACCAGGACGTACAGGACCGCCACCGCGATATCCAGTTCTGTGAGGGTGTCGACGACGAAAATCGCGAGCGTGGTTGCCCACAGTCCCAGGCACTTGGCTCTGGAACGCAAGGCGCCGGACATGACGTTCACCATGATCCGGTACCTGCGATTGGGTCGCGTCGCGATAACAAGGTCAACCCTTGATGAACGCCAGAAGGTCGCGGTTAATGACCTCGGCATGGGTGGTGCACATGCCGTGGGGCAGGCCGGGATAGGTTTTCAGCGTGCCATGCTTGAGCAGCTTGATCGACAAGTGTGCCGAGTCGGCGATCGGTACGATCTGGTCGTCTTCGCCGTGCAGTACCAGGGTCGGCACATCGATGTTCTTCAGGTTATCGGTGAAGTCGGTTTCCGAGAAGGCTTTGATGCAGTCGTACTGCGCCTTGATCCCACCGTTCATGCCCTGGCGCCACCAGTTGTCGATGACGGCTTCGGAGACATGGGCGTTGGTGCGATTGAAGCCATAGAACGGCCCGGTGGGAAAATCCCGGTAAAACTGTGCGCGATTGTCGGCCACGGCTTTTCGCAAACCGTCGAAGACTTCCAGAGGCAGGCCTCCCGGATTGTTCGTGGTGCGCAGCATGATCGGCGGCACGGCCCCGATCAGCACCGCTTTGGCTACGCGACCCCGGCCATGTTTGGCTACATAGCGGGCCACTTCACCGCCACCGGTGGAGTGGCCGACATGCACGGCATTCCTGATGTCGAGGTACGCCATCAGCTCGGCGACGTCGGCGGCGTAAGTGTCCATTTCGTTGCCGCTGGCGGTTTGGGTCGAGCGACCGTGACCACGGCGATCATGGGCGATGACGCGGAAGCCCTGGCTGAGGAAAAACAGCATTTGCGTATCCCAGTCGTCGCTGGACAGCGGCCAGCCATGGTGGAATACGATCGGTTGTCCGCTGCCCCAGTCCTTGTAGAAAATTCGCGTGCCGTCCTTGACTGTGATCATGCCCGAGCCTTTGCCCTTGCCGCTGGTCTTGCCAACCGCAGGCGTGGCCGCGGGTGACTGCTGTGCTGCCAGCGCCGGGACCGTCACGGCCAGTGCCGCGGCTACCATGGCACCGCTGGTCATCAAGGCGCGACGGGTGGTTCCGCTTGTCTCATCAGTCATTTTTTCAATACTCATGTGCGTGCTGTGGTTAGCGCTTGGCGCGGTCCAGGGCACTCAGTCCGGCGACGGCACCGATTCCCTTGTCGTGGGGAATTTATGGACAAAGACGCGCGCTGACCACCAGACATGGGTGTCTGCCATTAACGCTTTGGTATAGACGCGATACACAGATCCCCTGTGAGAGCGAGCACGCTCGCTCTCACAGACGATGGTTTATTTACAGGACCAACGGCAGTAGATTAGGCAGCGGTTTGCCGACCCCCCAGCCTCACAACAAGGAAGAATCATGAACGTCAACTCATCCTCGTCCTCATCCAGCGCCTTGATCGCCGCCTATTCCTCTGCCGCCAACACCAGGGGTGCCGATGGCAGGGGCAATGTCGCCGACAGCGATCAGCCGACGGACAAAACGCAGAATGAGGATTCGGTGAGTTTGTCCGGCACGGCCACCGATTACAGTGATTCGATCGCCAGCAACGCGCCGTATTTTCCGGTGCGGCCGGGGATGAACGCCGACGCGCTTATTCTGGGTGTCGCCAAACCCGGGGCGATTTCCAGTTCCAGGGACAAGACCTTTGCCGACGTTGCCATCGATGCCCGCAAGCGCATGGATGAAAAATACGCGCTGATGAAGGACAGCGGTAAGCCGTACGACAACAGCATTCAGGATCGCAATGCGCTGATGGGCGATCTGGATCGACGTTCGCTGTACGCCGTCGCCACCAACGAAGGCGGCACGTTCACCAAGGAAGAGCAGACCGCGGCGCAAGACCTGATGCGCCAGCAGGCGCAACTGGCCACCGGTTACTACGTCGGGCCGGAGGATCAAAAGAAGAATTGGCGAGATCCGTTCGCCAACGACCCGGTCGGTCGCGCCAAGGCGGCCCTGAACTTCCTGGACAACATGAGTCCCGAAGAGAAATCAACGCCGCAATGGTTGTCCCAGCGCGCGACCATCCAGACCGCACTGGACCAGGCCACCGCCGCCGACCCGGTAGAACTGGCGAAGAAAAAACAACTGTACTTCCCGATCCTGGCCGAGATTCTGCAGAACGGCACCAATTGGTTCGACAAGAAAGAGTCGGACGAAAACAAGTCCAGTGAGTTGCTGAACAGGCTTCAGGCGGTGGTTCAATCCGAACGATAACGCATTAAATACCTGTAGGAGCGAGCTCTGCTCGCGATGGTCGTCAACGATAACGCGTGCTGCCTGAATGACCGCGTTGTCCGGACGTTTTTCGCGAGCAGGGCTCGCTCCCACAGGTATGCAACACGCCGGTCAGTCAGGGAAGGAGGGGGGACCCGGGCCGGCGATCCTCACGATGCCAAGATTACCGACCCCAGACCTTGAAACATTTTTAAATACTTCAACATATTTTTAGTTGTACGACGTCGTATCAATTATGGTCGACTGCGCCGGTTCTCAAAAATACAATAATGGAGATACCGTCTATGACCAGCGTCCCATCCGCTGTTCCCCAATCTGCGGCACCCACCCAAAGCCGTCTCGCCCGAACACTCAAGCTGCTTGGCCCGGGCATCATTGCCGTACTGTCCTGGCTGGGTGCAGGTGACCTGATCACGTCCTCGGTAGCCGGAGCCAATTACGGCTACGCGATGATGTGGGTGCTGGCAGTCTCTCTGCTCTTGAGATATTTGATCGTCAACATCATTGCGCGCTTCCAGCTGTGCAATAACCAGGGCATGACGATCCTGCAAGGCTATGCCCAGCTCCATCCGGTTTTTGCCTGGTTCATGCTCGGTTATGCCTTGCTGATGGGGCACTTGATGAACGCCTACATGATCAAGGGGGCGGGCGAGTCCCTGGCCATGTTGCTGAAGGTCGACTATCCGCTGCTTTGTTCCGTGGCGGTGGTGCTGGCGGTCTGGTTGCTGGTCGGTCGCAATATCTATTCGATGATCGAAGGCGTCATGAAGGTGTTGCTGGCGATCATGACCCTGGCGTTCATTGCCCTGGCCGTGATGTCCGGTCCCGATGTCGCCGGCATCGTCAAAGGCACCATCGGTTTCAGCATTCCGCCCGATGAAGGTGTGCATGGTGCACTGCTGGTCGCGGTGTCGGTCATCGGCGCGGTTGCCGGTTCGATCGCCAACTTTGTTCACCCCTACGTCATGCGTCAAAAGGGTTGGGTCGGGCCTGAACACAAGCGTATTCAGCGTAACGACCTGCTGTTTGCGGTGTTTGTCGGGATCGTCATCAACCTGGCCATCTGGATCGTTGGCGCGGAGATCCTGCGACCGAACGGCATTGAAGTCAAAACCCTGGGCGACCTGGGCAAAGCGCTGGAAATCTTCTTTGGCCCGATCGGTTGGTACGTCTTTTTCATCGGCGTATTCGCGACCCTGTTCGCCAGTATTTCGGGCAAGACCACAGCTTTCCCGATGCTCATTACCGATGCGTTGCAACACGTCAGCCCCAAGCGCCGCGAACGTTACGGCAAAGAGTTCCACCATGACCCGATGCACAAGTGGTTCATGCTGTTCATTCTGGTGACCCCGCTGATCTGGTCGCTCCCGGGCATGCCGGATTTCGTGACGCTGACCATCGGTGTGAGTGCACTGAACATCATCGGCTTGCCGGTCATCTCCCTGGGCTTGCTGATCATGTCCAACCAGAAGTCATTGCTCGGCAAGCAATACCGCAACAACCTGTTTGAGAACATCGCACTGCTTTTCGCCACGGGCCTGGCGCTGTGGGTCGCGTTCCAATTGGGCGTCGATCTGTTCGCCTGACATCCGGCTGCTAGTTCAACCACCGCGGTGTTCGATCACCGCGGTGCTTCAACCCCGCACAGCCCGAGAGCGCCAGACCATCATCTTCTCGACCTGCATGTCCTTCATGGTGTGCGCAATCCCGCCCACGCCATGCCCGGACAGACTCGCCCCGGCGAACGGCATCCAGTCGACGCGGAACGTGGTGCTTTCGTTGACCATCACCGCCGTGGCGTTCAGGTCCTGGTAGCACTGCATGGCGGTGTCCAGGTCTTGTGTGAATACCGCGGCCTGGAAGGCATAGGGCAGGGCATTGGCCAACTGGATCGCCTCTGCCAGTTCATCGTAGGCGTATACCGCCACCACCGGGCCAAACACTTCCTTTTGCATCACGCTCGAATTGATGGACGGATTCAGCAGCACGGTAGGCGCATAGCAGTTGTTGCCCAATGTGCGACCGCCCGAGATGAGGCGGGCGCCACTGGCGACAGCTTCATTGACCCACTGGCCCACGCGGTTCATTTCCCGTTCAGTGATCAATGGACCGACATCGGTATACGGATCGGTCGGATCACCGACCACCATGGCGTCGCCCAGCTGGCCCAGACGCTCGGCGACCTGCTCGGCGATGCTGCTGTGGCAGAACACCCGTTGCACACTCACACAGACTTGGCCGGCATGGAAGAAACCACCGCGGGCGATGCGTGGCAGTGCGTCTTCAAGATCGGCATCAGCCGCCAACACCACCGGCGCCGCACCGCCGTGCTCCAGCGCGCAGCGGGTGCCCGGTGCCAGGGTTGAGCGCAACATCCAGCCCACCGCCGCCGAGCCGATGAAACTGAAGAAGCCCACCCGTGGATCGGACACCAGTTTGCCGGTAATGGCATTGTCGGTCGGCAGCACCCTCTGCGCCCAACCCTGGGGCAGACCCGCCTCGATCAGGATATCGACCAGCGTCTGGCAACTGAGCGGGGTGTTGGTTGCCGGCTTGACGATCACCGGTGCGCCGACGGCGATGGCCGGTATCACCTGGTGCACGATCAGGTTGAACGGATGGTTGAACGCGGAGACGGCCACGACCACGCCGATCGGCTCGAATTGGGTGAACGCCACGCGGTTCGCCGAAGCGGCATTCAGGCCCATGGGGATCACATGGCCGCCCTCGGAGCGCAACACCTCGATGCTGTTGAGGATGCCATCGATGCCGCGTTCGACTTCGGCGATCGAGTCTTTCAGCGGCTTGCCGCCTTCGCTGGCCGCTTGAGTGGCAATCTTGATTTTGCGTTCGCCGATCAACTCGGCCGCACGGTGCAGGATTTCAATGCGACGCGGCTTGGACAACCACTGGCTGCGATCGCGGAAGAGGCCGTGGGCGACACTCAACGCCTGCTCGACATCGGCCTCGGTGGAAATCGCCACATGACCGATCACCGCACCGTTATAAGGCGCGTGCACAGCCGGGGTTTGTTCAGACATGGGACTTACCTCGAATCTTACATTGACGGATTGCCGTTTCAGCGAGCCTTGGAACGTCAAAAGATCGCAGCTTGCGGCAAGGCCTACAGGATCGGGTTTGCATACGCAAAGTGTAGATACCGTCTTGTCCCTCATCGGGCAAGCGCAAAATTCGGGTCAAATGGCTGGCCCGATTTAAGAACGGCGTAGACAAAATGTAGGAGCTTGCGCATTGCTGCACAGATGATCTGTTTGGGGGCC
>NZ_FYED01000019.1 GCF_900187565.1 Pseudomonas sp. Irchel 3A7
GGCCCCCAAACAGATCATCTGTGCAGCAATGCGCAAGCTCCTACATTTTGTCTACGCCGTTCTTAAATCGGGCCAGCCATTTGACCCGAATTTTGCGCTTGCCCGATGAGGGACAAGACGGTATCTACGGAATCAAACGCAATCAGGCGATAGCGCCCAAGAGCTTTTCCCACTCTTTGTTTTCTTTCTTCGACACGCCGCCCAGCAGGTCGATCGCCTGGCGCAGACGGAAACGGGTCAGGTCCGGACCGAGGATTTCCATCGCATCGAGCACCGACACCGAGCTGGCCTGGCCGGTGATTGCCGCGAACATCAGCGGCATGGCATCGCGCAGCTTCAGCTCCAGGGACTCCACGACCGCCTGAATGGTCGCGGTGATGCTGTCCTTCTCCCACTGACGCAGGCTTTCGAGCTTCCACAGAATCAACTGCATCAACTGGCGAACCTGATCACCCGAGAGCTTCTTCGATTCGAACAGCTTGGCGTCCGGATTCACCCCACCGGCAAAGAAGAAGCCGGCCAGCGGTGCGACCTGGCTGAAGGTTTCAACCCGACCCTGCACGTGCGGCGCGATCTTCATCATGTAGTCGGAATTGAATGCCCACTTCTGCACGCGGGCGGCGAACTCTTCCACCGGCAGGTCGCGCAACCACTGGCCGTTGAGCCACGACAGCTTCTCGATGTCGAAAATCGGCCCACCCAGGGAAACGCGCTTGAGGTCGAAGTTGTCGACCATTTCCTGCAGCGAAAACTTTTCGCGCTCGTCCGGCATCGACCAGCCCATGCGGCCCAGATAGTTGAGCATGGCTTCCGGCATGAAGCCCATGCGCTCGTAGAAGGTCACCGAGGTCGGGTTCTTGCGCTTGGACAGCTTGCTCTTGTCCGGGTTACGCAACAGCGGCATGTAGCACAGTTCCGGCTGTTCCCAACCGAAGTATTCGTACAGCAGGATCAGTTTCGGTGCCGATGGCAGCCATTCTTCACCACGCAATACGTGGGTGATGCCCATCAGGTGGTCGTCGACCACGTTGGCCAGGAAGTATGTCGGCAGGCCGTCGGTCTTCATCAGGACTTGCATGTCCATGCGATCCCACGGGATTTCGACATCGCCACGCAGCATGTCCGGCACCACGCAGACGCCTTCGCTCGGCACTTTCATGCGGATCACGTGCGGCTCGCCGGCGGCCAGGCGGCGCGCGATTTCTTCCTTGGACAGCAGCAGCGCGCGGCCGTCGTAACGCGGGGTTTCGCCGCGGGCCATTTGTTCGGCGCGCATCTGGTCCAGCTCTTCAGCGGTGCAGAAACACGGGAAGGCATGCCCCATGTCGACCAGTTGCTGGCAGTACTTCTGATAAATATCGCCGCGCTCGCTTTGACGGTACGGACCGTGCGGGCCGCCGACGTCCGGGCCTTCGCTCCAGTCGATGCCCAACCAGCGCAAGGCATCGAAAATCTGCTGTTCGGACTCGCGGGTCGAACGCAACTGGTCGGTGTCTTCAATCCGCAGGATGAACTCACCGCCGTGCTGCTTGGCAAAGCAGTAGTTGAACAATGCGATGTAAGCGGTACCTACGTGGGGGTCCCCGGTAGGCGATGGCGCGATGCGAGTGCGGACGGTGGTCATGGCATGTCTCGAAAAGAATAAAAGCAAAGATTTAACAAGGGGCGAATGGTAACAGGCGCAGACCGCCCGGCTCCAGTGAACAGGGTATTTAAGCCATGGTTGCGACTGTAACGCCGGTATGACGCGGTGAATGGCCGAATATCAGCCGATGGCATTTACCGTTTATCGGCTGTATGCCAGATTCACCTGCTGATAACTTTCTTTGCAATTTCTCGACTACAGTCAGCCCATGCCTGCCCAACTCAAGCGTCGCCTGTTTAGTTTCCTGTTGATTGTCCTGCTGGTTGCCGGGGGCTTTTTTGCCCATTGGTTCCTCAAGGGACGGTTCTATGAAAGCACTGACAACGCGTATGTCCAGGGCGAAATCACCCGTGTGTCGAGCCAGTTGGGCGCACGCATCGACCAGGTGCTGGTACAAGACAACCAGCACGTCGAGAAAGGCCAATTACTGATCAGGCTTGAAGGCGATGATTTCCTCCTCGCCGTCGACCGCGCCAACGCTACCCTCGCCACCCGCCAGGCCGAGCGCCTGCAAGCCCAGAGCAAACTGACCCAGCAGGCCAGCCTGATTGCCGCCAGCGAAGCGCAAGTCGCATCCAGCCAGGCCAGCCTGAGCCGTTCGCAAATTGACCTGTCCCGCGCCCAGACCCTGCGCAAGCCCGGTTATGTCTCGGAGGAACGGGTGACCACCCTCTCCGCCGACAACCATATTGCCCGCTCGCAACTGACCAAGGCGCAGGCGGATGCCCAAAGCCAGCGCCAGCAAGTGAACGCGCTGACCGCCGAGATCAAGCGCCTCGACGCGCAGATCGCCAACGCCAGGGCCGATCTGGCCCAGGCCGAATTGAACCTCACGCGCAGCGAAATTCACGCGCCCATCAGTGGCCTGATCGGTCAGCGCGCCGCGCGCAATGGCCAGTACGTGCAGGCCGGCGCCTATCTGCTGTCGATCGTTCCGGATGAAGACATCTGGATTCAGGCCAACTTCAAGGAAACCCAGATTGGCCATATGCAGCCCGGCCAAAAAGCGGAACTGACCTTCGATGCCTATGGCGACACGCCGATCGAAGCCCGGGTCGATAGCCTGTTCGCCGCCTCGGGCGCGCAGTTCAGCCTGTTGCCGCCGGACAATGCCACGGGCAACTTCACCAAAGTCGTACAACGGATTCCGGTAAAACTGACCTTCGCCGCCGACAACCCGTTGCACGGCAAGATCCGCCCGGGCATGTCAGTCACCGTCAAGGTGAATATCAAAGACACCCCTGACGATGTCACTGCCAACCTGAGCATTAAAGACGCCGCTGGCGATGGCCGGTGATCAACTGATCCGTCCGGTCGGGGAACCGACGCGGCGGGACTGGATTGCGGTGATGAGCGTGATGCTCGGCGCGTTCATGGCGGTGCTCGACATCCAGATCACCAATTCATCGCTCAAGGATATTCAGGGCGCGCTGTCGGCGACCCTGGAAGAAGGTTCATGGATATCCACCTCATACCTGGTGGCGGAAATCATCATGATCCCGCTGACTGCCTGGCTGGTGCAGCTGCTGTCGGCGCGGCGCCTGGCGGTGTGGGTGTCCCTCGGCTTTCTCGTCGCCTCGCTGCTGTGCTCCATGGCGTGGAGCCTGGAGAGCATGATCGTCTTTCGCGCCTTGCAGGGCTTTACCGGCGGCGCGCTGATTCCGCTGGCGTTTACCCTGACCCTGATCAAACTGCCCGAGCATCACCGCGCCAAAGGCATGGCCATGTTCGCCATGACCGCCACCTTCGCCCCGTCCATCGGCCCGACCCTGGGTGGCTGGCTCACCGAAAACTGGGGCTGGGAATACATCTTCTATATCAACATACCGCCCGGCCTGCTCATGATCGCCGGCCTGATGTACGGTCTGGAAAAGAAAGAAGCACACTGGGAACTGCTGAAAAGCACCGACTACACCGGGATTGTCACCCTCGGCGTCGGCCTTGGCTGCCTGCAGGTGTTTCTGGAGGAAGGCCATCGCAAGGACTGGCTCGAATCCAATCTGATCGTGGCCCTGGGCAGTATCGCGCTGGTCAGCCTGATCACCTTCGTGATCGTGCAGTTTTCCAAACCCAATCCGCTGATCAACCTCGGCATCCTCGGCAATCGCAACTTCGGTCTGTCGAGCATTTCCAGTGTCGGGATGGGTGTCGGCCTGTATGGCTCGATCTACCTGCTACCGCTGTATCTGGCGCAAATCCAGAACTACAACGCCCTGCAGATCGGCGAAGTGATCATGTGGATGGGCGTGCCGCAGTTGTTCCTGATTCCGCTGGTGCCCAAGTTGATGAAGGTTGTCTCGCCGAAATGGCTGTGCACGATTGGCTTCGGCCTGTTCGGCCTGGCGAGTTTTTCCTCGGGGGTGTTGAACCCGGACTTCGCCGGCCCGCAGTTCAACCAGATCCAGATCATCCGCGCGCTAGGTCAGCCGCTGATCATGGTCACCATCTCGTTGATCGCCACCGCCTACATCCTGCCTCAGGATGCGGGCTCGGCGTCGAGCCTGTTCAACATCCTGCGCAACCTCGGCGGCGCCATCGGCATCGCCCTGCTTGCCACGTTACTGGATGCGCGAACCAAGACCTACTTCGATTATTTGCGTGAATCCATTGTGCCGAGCAATCCGCAGGTGGCCGAGCGCCTCGCGACATTGACCGACAAACTGGGCAGTGAAACGGCGGCGCTGGGCAAACTCAGCGAGATCGCCCACCAGCAGGCGTCGATCATGGCCTACAACGATGCGTTTCATTTTGTCGGGATTGCGCTGGGGATCAGCATGTTGGCGGTGTTGTTGACCAAGACATTGCCGGCCGGACTGAAAGCCGGGGAAGCGCACTAAGACCGAGGTGCCCCTTTCGCGAGCAGGCTCGCTCCCACAAGGTCCAATGTGATCCCTGTGGGAGCGAGCCTGCTCGCGAAGAGGACATCACAGACACCGCAAAACTCAAACCGTGATCAACCGCTCCCGCAACTTGGCTATCTCATCGCGCATCTGCGCCGCGGCTTCAAACTCCAGGTCACGGGCGAGCTGGTACATCTTCTCTTCCAGGGCCTTGATGCGCTTGGCGATCTCACCCGGCGAGCGCAACTCGGCTTCGTACCGGGCGTTTTCCTCGGCGGCCTTGGCCATGCCCTTGCGCTTCTTGCTGCGCGAACCCGGCACGGTTGCGCCTTCCATGATGTCGGCAACGTCCTTGAACACCCCTTTGGGCGTGATGCCGTTGGCCAGGTTGAAGGCGATCTGCTTGTCGCGCCGGCGCTCGGTTTCACCAATCGCCCGTTCCATGGAGCCGGTAATGCGATCGGCATAGAGAATCGCCCGACCGTTGAGGTTACGCGCCGCGCGGCCGATGGTCTGGATCAGCGAGCGCTCGGAACGCAGGAAGCCTTCCTTGTCCGCATCGAGGATGGCCACCAGCGACACTTCCGGCATATCCAGGCCTTCGCGCAGCAAGTTGATCCCTACCAGCACATCGAACGTGCCCAGGCGCAGATCGCGGATGATTTCCACCCGTTCGACGGTGTCGATGTCCGAGTGCAGGTAACGCACGCGCACACCGTGGTCAGCCAGGTAATCGGTCAAATCTTCGGCCATGCGTTTGGTCAGCGTGGTGACCAATACCCGCTCCTCAAGGGCGACACGCTTGGTGATTTCCGACAGCAAGTCGTCGACCTGGGTCAGCGCGGGACGAATCTCGATTTGCGGGTCGACCAGTCCGGTCGGGCGCACCACCATGTCAATCACACGCCCGGCATGTTCGGCCTCATAGTTACCCGGGGTCGCCGAAACGAAAATCGTCTGCGGGCTGATGCTTTCCCATTCGTCGAAACGCATCGGCCGGTTATCCAGCGCCGATGGCAGGCGGAAACCGTATTCCACCAAGGTCTCTTTACGCGAACGGTCACCTTTGTACATGGCACCGACCTGCGGCACGCTGACGTGGGATTCATCGATCACCAGCAAGGCATCGGCCGGCAGATAGTCGTAAAGGGTCGGTGGCGGCGCCCCGGCTTCACGACCGGACAGATAGCGCGAGTAGTTTTCGATGCCGTTGCAGTAGCCCAGCTCGAGGATCATCTCCAGATCGAAACGGGTGCGCTGTTCCAGACGCTGGGCTTCCACCAGTTTGTTGTTGGAGCGCAGGTATTCCAGACGCTCTTGCAACTCGACCTTGATCCCTTCGACGGCGCCCATCAGGGTTTCCCGCGGCGTCACGTAGTGGCTTTTCGGGTAGAAGGTGAAGCGCGGCAGCTTGCGGATGACTTCGCCGGTCAGCGGATCGAACGCCGACAGGCTTTCCACTTCATCATCGAACAGCTCGATGCGGATCGCTTCAAAATCGGATTCCGCCGGGTGGATATCAATCACATCGCCGCGCACCCGGAAAGTTGCCCGGGCGAATTCCATGTCATTGCGGGTGTATTGCAGATCGGCCAGGCGCCGCAACAATTCGCGTTGATCGAGCCTGTCGCCGCGATCGACGTGCAACACCATCTTCAAATAGGTTTCCGGGCTGCCCAGGCCGTAGATACACGACACCGTGGTGACGATGATCGCGTCCTTGCGCTCCAGCAATGCCTTGGTCGCGGACAGGCGCATCTGCTCGATGTGATCGTTGATCGAGGCGTCTTTCTCGATGAAGGTGTCGGAAGACGGGACGTAGGCTTCGGGCTGGTAGTAGTCGTAGTAGGAAACGAAATACTCCACGGCGTTGTTCGGAAAGAACGCCTTGAACTCGCCGTACAACTGCGCCGCCAGGGTCTTGTTCGGTGCCAGCACCAGGGTTGGACGCTGCACCTGCGCAATCACGTTGGCGATGCTGAAGGTCTTGCCCGAGCCGGTCACACCGAGCAGCGTCTGGTGCGCCAGCCCGGCTTCGATGCCCTCGACCATCAGGCGGATGGCTTCCGGCTGATCGCCGGCAGGCTCGAAGCGGGTGACTAGCTGGAATTCAGACATGCATACCTCTCGGTTCTCGGAGCAAGGAATCGCGCCTGCGCGGTCAAACCGGCAGGAACGAGAAAGGCCGCAAACGACGAACGTCGCCCGAGGAAAAAACTGGATTGTGCTCAATGTGGTGCCGATTGCCCGCGCTTTCAAGGCAAACGTCCTACATCCCACGAAGCCTTTGACGCAGCCAATCGACTAACGGTCGAAAAATAATAGGAAAAACTTACCGCAAAAGCCGAATCGTCTGTCGCCATCAATCGCAGATGGCCTCTATACTAGCTCCCCGTTTGTGCACCGCTCTAGTGCATTCGGCTGGAGCGCGACACGTCCCTCCACTCTCCATTCAGAGCCGCCGCAAAAATGAGCCTGTTCTCCGCTGTCGAAATGGCACCACGCGATCCAATCCTGGGCCTCAACGAAGCATTCAACGCCGATACCCGTACTGACAAAGTCAACCTGGGGGTCGGTGTTTACTGCAACGAGGAGGGGCGAATTCCACTCCTGCGCGCCGTTGTCGAAGCCGAGACGATTCGCGTCGCTCAACACGCCTCCCGTGGCTACCTGCCGATCGACGGCATTGCTGCCTACGACCAGGCCGTGCAAAAACTGCTGTTTGGCAATGATTCGCCGCTGATCGCTGCTGGCCGTGTCATCACCACCCAAGCCGTTGGCGGTACCGGTGCACTGAAGATCGGTGCCGACTTCCTCAAGCAATTGCTGCCGAACGCTGTCGTGGCGATCAGTGACCCGAGCTGGGAAAACCACCGCGCACTGTTCGAAACCGCTGGTTTCCCGGTACAGAACTACCGTTACTACGACGCCGCGACCCACGATGTGAACCGCGCCGGCCTGTTGGAAGACCTGAACGCCCTGCCTGACGGCTCGATCGTTGTGCTGCACGCCTGCTGCCACAACCCGACCGGTGTCGACCTGAGCCCGGCGGACTGGAAAAACGTTCTGCAAGCCGTGAAGGCCAAAGGTCATGTGCCGTTCCTCGACATGGCCTACCAGGGCTTTGGCGACGGCATCGACGAAGACGCCGCTGCCGTGCGCCTGTTCGCCGAGTCGGGCCTGACCTTCTTCGTTTCCAGCTCGTTCTCCAAATCCTTCTCGCTGTACGGCGAGCGCGTTGGCGCCCTGTCGATCGTCAGCGAATCAAAAGAAGAAAGCGCGCGCGTGCTGTCGCAAGTCAAACGCGTAATCCGCACCAACTACTCCAACCCGCCGACCCACGGTGCAAGCATCGTCGCTGCCGTACTGAACAGCCCGGAACTGCGCGCCCAGTGGGAAGCCGAACTGGCCGAAATGCGCCTGCGGATTCGTGGCATGCGCACCCAGATGGTCGACCTGCTGGCGAAAAACGCACCGCAGCGCGATTTCAGCTTCGTCGGTCGCCAGCGCGGCATGTTCTCCTACTCCGGCCTGAGCGTTGAACAGGTTCACCGCCTGCGCAACGAGTTCGGTATCTATGCCCTGGACACCGGTCGTATCTGCGTGGCGGCGTTGAACCAGAGCAACATCAAGGTCGTGACGGATGCGATCGTTCAGGTGATCTGAACCGCGCCGTGATGCGTAAAACGGGAAGCCCAATGGCTTCCCGTTTTTTATAGGCCCCAGAAAATTCTCAATCCACCCACCAAGCCCTCTAAACTCTACGCAGATCAACTGTGGGAGCGAGCCTGCTCGCGAAGGCGTCAGTCCAGTCGATGATGCGTTGAATTGACTATTGCCTTCGCGAGCAGGCTCGCTCCCACATTGGATTTGTGTACACCCTGAATTCTGAAGAGTACCAAAATGAAAATCGATGACCTACGCGCTGAGCGCGATGACCGCGACGACCTGGATGACTTCATCCCCCGTACCCCGGCCAAACGCGGCAACAACCTGGTGATGCAAGTCGCTGCCGGCGTGTTTCTCGGCGGCCTGGCCCTGTGGCTGGTGCAATTGGGCGCCACGGCGCTTTACGCCAAGCTGATGATGGGCACGATTACCTTTGGCGGTTAGGCCAGTTCGCTCGCGCGCTGGCTGGCAGCATCGTCAAACGCGACATAGAGCGATTCAGCAACCTGACTCTTGATCGCCTTGGTGCTTTCCAGGCCCAGGACAAAGCCTTCGGCCTTGCCACCCGCGCGGTTCAATTCTTCAGCGGTGCCAGCCTGAGTGATGGCGTCGAACAGCTTCTCAGCGTGCGGGCCGACACCTTTGGGCAGGCTGATCTGAGCGATGCTCATGCGAACACCTCATCGATTAGAGGCGTTGTTGTGGTCAAGCGAGTCATGGCGCGTACCTTTTCGGCGAATGGCCGGCAGCGCGTGTAACCACTTCCGGGCGGTCATGGTAGACCTCTGAAGCGATTCTGGTAACCGACAATCATCGATAAACCACCGTCCGTCCCATTGAATCCGTCAACTTGCTATCCGATGCTTGACTTCTCTTTTTGAATCAGTAACATAGGCGCCATTCCGCGATAGCTCAGTTGGTAGAGCAAGTGACTGTTAATCACTGGGTCCCTGGTTCGAGTCCAGGTCGTGGAGCCAGACTAGGTTCGGAGAAGGCTTTCAAAATCTCCAACCAACAAAAACCCGCCTTATGGCGGGTTTTTTTCGTTTTGGCGTTTCCTGCTCATGCCTGAGACTTCACCGTCTGCCGGGGCAACTCTCCAAACCGCTGCCGATAGTAATTGGCAAACCGCCCCACGTGCCCAAATCCGAATTCCAACGCCACCTCAGTCACGCTGGAGTGCGGCCGCGCCAGCAAGTACTCCCGGGCGGCTTCAAGCCGTAAACCGCGCAGACGGTCCATCGGGCTTTGGCCGTATTCGCGCTGGCATAACGTGTTCAAGCTGCGAATGCTCACCCCGGCGGCAACCGCCAGCTCGGCCAGGGTGATGCCCTGGGCCAGATGCTCGCGCATACAGGCGTCGATCTTTTGCAGTTGCCGGGTAGGTTGGCGCAAAGGCGACTCTTGTTGCGCAACGCCACAATGGCTGAGCAGAAACAGCGGCAAGCTTTGCTCCAGATGCTGCAACCAGCGCGAAGGCGCCGCGCTTGCCTCGCCGTCCGGTAAATGCTCCAGCAACTCGCTGACCAGACGAAACCAGCGCATGGCCAGCGGCCGTTGCAGACGGCTGACCGGCGCCAGCGTGAAGCCCGATGGCAAGTCATCGCCCAGGGCGCTCTGGCCGGCGTCGAGCAAGGTTCGTGGCAGTTTCAGGATCAGTTGCTCACAGCCCTCCTCCCATACCACTCGAGCTTGTTCACGCGGGGACAGAATCGCCACTTCTCCGGGGCTGACGGCATAGCCCATGCCGTCGGACTCAAGGGTGGCGCTGCCGCGCAGTGGCATCTGTACCAGCACGAAATCTTCGAAAGGCTGCGGCCGGATTTCGACCTGGCCGCCATAACGCAACGCGTAAAGCTCGCAGCTGGCGACCTGGCCGCGATAGAACGCCGTATCGACGCCGCCCCGTGGCCAATCCAATTCATGCTCCACCAGCGCTTGCCCCATCAGGCGCTGGGTTTCTTGCGCCGAGCGGCTGGTGAAGACCGGTTCGCGGCACATCAGCGACAAGTTCAGGCCCACGCTGTTGGCGGTGGCCGCCTGTAAGGTCGTCATCTCAAAGCGACCGGTTGCGACGGGCTTCGCTGCGCTGCAGGGTGGCACTGGGCGTTTCGTTGAACAGCTTGCGGTATTCACTGGCGAACCGACCCAAATGCGAAAACCCCCAGCACATCGCGATCACGGAGATGTTGCGCACCGAGGCGTCCTCGAGGATTTCCTGGCGTACCGCGCCGAGGCGATACTTTTTCAGGTAAGCCATGGGCGAGACGCCAAAGTGCTTGCGAAAGCCTTCGAACAGTTTGAAGCGGGACACTCCTGCCGCCGCCTCGATGTCTTCCAGGTGCATGTCTTCGCGGGCGTTGCTTTCGATGAAGTCCTTGGCGCGCACCAGGTAGTACGGCAACTTGACGGCCAGTTGCTCACGCAGTTCGGCGCTGTAGTTGTTGGGCTGGGAAAGGATCAGGCCCTTGATCAGCGCGCTTTCGATATCGCGGGTGAAGAACACCTGATTGAACAGATCCTGGCCGCGCTCCAACTCATCGATGTAGTAACGGGCCAGCCGCCACCAGGAGGCAGAGGCGCCGTTGACCGCGTCCATCACCGGTTCGAACTTCAGCGGCATTTCCAGCGGGCGTTGCAGCATGCCTTCGAGGGTCTGGCGCATGGCCATGCGGGTGATCACCACGGAGATCTTGTGACAGTCACCGGCCATGGTCAGCGCCTGGGTTTCATGGGGCGTCACGATCAGGCCCTGGTCCTGGTTGGAGTACAACCGGCGACCGTCCTTGAGCAGTTCCTGCTCGCCGCGAATCGGCAGGCTGAGGCTGTAGCAATTGAGGTGCTCGGCATCCTCGACGCCGATGGTCACGTCGGTGCCGTATTCCATCCGGCCCAGGGTCGTGGACATGGATTTGAACACATTGGCCTTGTGGTGAAACTGAATCCGGTTCGGCTGGCGGGTCTGCAGTTCGTGCGGCCCGCAAATGCCGGCCATCCAGGCACGGGCACCGGCCAGGTCGTAGCGATCGATGCGGATATCTCGAAACTGGGCAACATTTGGTTCGGTCATTTCAGTACACCCACGGCAATGGACATCGACACGCTCTTCGGCGCGTATTCTCATTACGTTTGCAAGGGCTATGCCCAGCCGGTGCGAACAGGCGATATCCGCATTTTTTGGCTAGTAATCGGAAACTATCTGGATATCGAACGTGCTGTGCGGCGCTGATGCGCACAGCAACGGTGCCGGTCATGGTCAGCGCCTTGGGTAATGCGCTACCCAAGGCGTCACTTCAGCGCACAACCGCGTTCGATTTGAGGGCAGGACGTTACCAAAATTTCCAGGTGTAAGTGGTGATCAGGCGGTTCTCCACCCAGTCATTGCCGTGGCTGAATTTGGCGACGACATTGCCCGCCTCCACTCCCACGCCTTTGAGCGGCCCGCTTTGCACGACATAGGACAGCACCAGGTCGCGCTGCTGTTCCGCCGCCTGGCTGAGGTTGTCGCCACGATCCACCGACGTCCCCTTGAAGTAACGGGTCATGAAGTTCAGGCCTGGCAATCCCATGGCGGCAAAGTCGTAGTCATAACGAACCTGCCAGGATTTTTCGTTGGGCTTGATGAACCCCAACCGCGACCAGTTCACCAGAAACGGCTGCGGGACATAACCGCCCAGGGTCGGAAAGTTGCTGTCACCGAGCATGCGCTGGTATCCCACGCCAAAGCGGTGCCCGCCCTTTTTCAGCGAGGTCATGGCGCCGTAGGAGCGGTTGTCGATGTCGCCGTAGAGGGCGTCGCCGTCTTCGCTGTTGTTGAAGTAACGCAGGTCGGTCTTCAGTGCATAACCGTCGCCCAGGTCGGCCAGATGGGTGATACCCAGGTAGTGCTGCTGGTAGATATCTTCCAGTTGTGCGTAGAAATAGGTCCCGGTCAGCGATGGGCTCAAGGCATAGCTGGCACCGGCGAGGTTGAGGCCGTCACTGCCGTGCCGCACGCCGGAACCGGTCTGCAAATACAGTTTTTCGTAGTTGGAGGAGTTACGCGCCCCGATCTGCATCAGCCGCCCGGCGGTCAATGTCAGGCGGTCGACTTCCTTGGATTCGAGCAAGGCACCGCGATAGGTCGTCACCAGTTGGCGCGAATCGTCAATGATCACCACCGGCAGAAACGGCCGCAGCTCACCGACCTTCAACTCGGTTTTCGAATAACGCATTTTCAACGTCACACCGCCGCGGCCGTATTCATCGGCCTGCTCCTGTCGGCTCTGGCTGTAAGGGATGATGGTGTCATCGCCGCGCCCTCCACCGCCGTCCAGTCGATAGGCATATTGCGCCTCTGCATCGAGGCCGAACTGCACCGGGCCTTCGGTATAGCCGGAGGCGAAACGCAGGTCAAAACCCTGGGTCCAACTGCCCACCCGCGACTGGGGCGGGTTGTTTTCCTTGTAATCCCTATCGATGTAAAAGTTGCGCGTACCCAGCGTCAGCTTGCTGTCATTGACCACATCCGCCTGTGCCAACAATGGCGTCAACAAGCCCACTGTTTGAACCCCTCGGACCAACCACGTTTTATGCAACATATTATTTCTTCCCCCTGCCGCTTATATAGCAACGCATGAATAAAATGCACTTCTGGTACAAAACCCAAGGCCATGTGCAATGGCAGTTTCCAGTGACCTGCAGCGAGACACTCTGGTGGTGCTTCGATTGAAATTAAGCCGTAACAAGTTCATCAACGGCTATCCCGTTACTGAACGACAAATAGCCATTTGCTCAGCCGCCGAATGCAGCGAAGGCCTGTATTTACGGGAGTGCATGACTGACAACCGCGGATCGAGGCTTATTTTCCGGATGGGTTTCCACTAATAAGCGGATAGACCCTGCCAGCCACCACGTCATTAAATGAAGCCATGAATTAGCCCATTGGCCGAGGACTGGGATATGACAACTGCACGAAGTGTCGAACAGTGGAAAAGTTATATAGAAAGTTGCCTGGACTTCCGTCCGCAAGACGGTGTTTATCGCATTGCCCGCGATATGTTTACCGACCCGGAACTGTTCGACCTGGAAATGGAACTGATTTTCGAGAAGAACTGGATCTACGCCTGCCACGAAAGCGAGATCGCCAATAACCACGACTTCATGACGATGCGTGCCGGGCGCCAGCCGCTGATCATCACCCGCGACGGGGAAGGCCGTCTCAATGCCCTGATCAACGCCTGCCAGCACCGTGGCACCACCCTCACCCGCGTCGGCAAGGGCAACCAGTCGACCTTCACCTGCCCCTTCCACGCCTGGTGCTACAAAAGCGACGGCCGTCTGGTGAAGGTCAAGGCGCCGGGGGAATACCCCGAAGGCTTCGACAAGGCCACCCGCGGCCTGAAAAAGGCCCGTATCGAAAGCTACAACGGCTTTGTGTTCGTCAGCCTCGACGTGCAAGGCACCGACACCCTGGAAGACTTCCTCGGAGACGCCAAGGTGTTCTTCGACATGATGGTGGCGCAGTCACCGACCGGTCAGCTCGAAGTGCTGCCGGGCAAGTCCGCCTACACCTACGACGGCAACTGGAAACTGCAGAACGAGAACGGCCTGGACGGTTATCACGTCAGCACCGTCCACTACAACTACGTGGCCACCGTGCAGCACCGCCAGCAGGTCAACGCCGAAAAAGGCCTGAGCGCCAGCGACACCCTGGACTACAGCAAGCTGGGCGCCGGCGACAAGGAAACCGACGACGGCTGGTTCGCTTTCCACAACGGCCACAGCGTGCTGTTCAGCGATATGCCCAACCCGGCCGTGCGCCCGGGCTACGCCAGCATCATGCCGCGCCTGGTCAAGGAGCATGGTCAGGGTAAGGCCGAGTGGATGATGCACCGCCTGCGCAACCTGAACGTCTACCCGAGCATGTTTTTCCTCGACCAGATCAGCTCGCAACTGCGGATCATCCGCCCGCTGGCCTGGAACAAGACCGAGATCAACAGCTTCTGCCTGGGCGTGGTGGGCGAGTCGGATGCCGATCGGGAAAACCGCATTCGCCAGTTCGAAGACTTCTTCAACGTGTCCGGCATGGGCACCCCCGACGACCTGGTGGAGTTCCGTGAAGCCCAACGTGGTTTCCAGGCCCGCCTGGAACGCTGGAGTGACATTTCCCGCGGCGAAGGCAAGTGGGTCCAAGGCCCCACCCGCAACAGCGAAACCATTGGCATCGCCCCGGCGCTGACCGGCACCGAGTTCACCCATGAAGGCCTGTACGTCAACCAGCACGCCAACTGGCAGCGCTTTTTGCTCGAAGGCCTGGCGCGCAAGGCGGCCGAACAACAACCGTTGAAACTGCGTGAGGTGTGAACATGAATTCGCAACTGCAATACCGCGTCGAGCAATTTCTTTACCGCAACGCCGAGGCCTGCGATGCCCAGGACTGGGACACCTACCTGGCCATGTTCAGCGACGACAGCGAATTCCACCTGCCGCAATGGGATTCGGAGCACGTCTACACCACCGACCCGAAAAAAGGCATGTCGCTGATCTATTACCCCAACCGGGGTGGCCTGGAAGACCGGGTGTTCCGCATTCGCACCGGCAAGGCGGCATCGACCATTCCGATGCCGCGCACCCTGCACCTGATCAGCAACGTGCGCATCGCGCCGCTGCAGGACGATGAGCTGGAGGTGCGCGTCAACTGGAACACCCTGTACTACCGCATGCAGACCGCCGAGCAATTCTTCGGCCGCGCCACCTACCGGCTGCGCCCCGATGGCGAGAGCTGGAAGATCGCCCGCAAACACGTGGTGCTGCTCAACGACACGATCAACTCCGTGCTCGATTTCTACCATCTCTGAACCTCGCGGATTAACGCTCATGACGTACAAGGTCGCCTTCAGTTTCGCCGACGGCAAAACACTCTTCTGCAACGTGCAGAACAATGAAATCCTGCTCGACGCGGCCCTGCGCAGCGGGATCAAGATTCCGTTGGACTGCCGCGAAGGGGTTTGCGCGACCTGCCAGGGCCGCTGTGAATCCGGGCAGTACACCCAGGACTACGTGGACGATGAAGCCCTGTCCGCCAGCGACCTGGCCGAACGCAAAGTGTTGACTTGCCAGACCCGCGTGCAGTCGGATGCCGCGTTCTACTTCGACTTCGACTCCAGCCTCTGCGGCAGCAGCGGCCCGAGCAGTCTGCAAGGCACCGTGAGCGAGGTGCGACAGGTCTCCCCGACCACCGCCATCGTGCACGTGGAAGTCGGTGCCGCAGGCGCGGCGCTGGACTACCTGCCGGGTCAGTACGCGCGCCTGCAAGTACCGGGCACCGAGCACCGCCGCTCGTATTCCTTTGCCTGCGCGCCAGGCAACAGCCACCTGCAGTTTCTCATTCGCCTGCTGCCCAGCGGCGTGATGACCGACTACGTGCGCGATCGTTGCCAGGTCGGCGATGTGATCCACATGGAAGCGCCGCTGGGTGCGTTCTACTTGCGCCATATCGACCGCCCGCTGATGATGGTGGCCGGCGGTACCGGGCTGTCGGCGTTCCTGGGCATGCTCGAGCAGATCGCCGAGCAGCACGGCTGCGGTCACCCGGTGCACCTGTACTACGGCGTGCGCGAGGCCGCGGACCTGTGCGAGGTCTCGCGCATCGAGGCCTATGCCGCACGAATCCCGGGGTTCCGTTTCACGCCCGTGGTCAGCAACCCCAACCCCGACTGGCCGGGCAAGACCGGCTATATCGCCGAACACCTGGAGTTGGCCGAGCTGCGTGACCAGCCGTTCGATCTGTACCTGTGCGGCCCGCCGCCGATGGTCGAGTCGATCAAGGACTGGCGCCAGCAGCACGGCCTGGATCAAAGCCGCCTTTACCTGGAGAAGTTCACCGAGAGCAACAGCTGACACAGCGCCCCATAACAACAATCAATCGGCCCGACCGAACACTGAATCACTGCCCTCATCGATATCCACCGTGCGTTGGCACGACCTACTTCATAGGCCGCCTCATGAAAAACCTGGTATTGCGTGCATGTCTGGCAACCTCCCTCTGCGCAGCGACTGCTGCCCAGGCCGTGGAGCCTGTCCGAATCGGCTTCATCACCACCCTCTCCACCCCCGCCGGCTACCTGGGCGAAGACTCGCGCGACGGCTTCCAGCTGGCGATCGATCAGGAAGGCGGCAAGCTCGGCGGCGTGCCGGTGCAACTCATCGTGGAAGATGATGGCCTACAACCGGCCAAGGCCAAGCAGATCGCCGACCGCATGAGCCTGGACGGCATATCGCTGTACACCGGGGTGATTTTTTCCAACGTGCTGGCGGCCGTGATCAACACCGCGACCAAGAACGGTTTCTACGTCAGCAACAACACCGCGCCCTCGACCCTGGCCGGTGAAAAGTGCATGGCCAACTACTTCGTCGGCTCCTACCAGAACGACACCCCGCACGAGATGGCCGGTGTCGCCGCCAATGAGCTGGGCTACAAGAAGATGGTGATCCTGGCGCCCAACTACCAGGGCGGCCGTGACGCACTGGCCGGTTTCAAGCGCACCTTCAAGGGTGAAGTGACCGAGATCTACACCAAGCTCAACCAGCTCGACTTTTCGGTGGAACTGGCGCGCGTGCGCTCGCTGGCGCCGGATGCGATCTTCCAGTTTCACCCCGGTGGCGGCGGCATCAACTTCGCCAAGCAATACGGCGGCTCGGGCCTGTCGGCGCGAATTCCGATGGTGGTGCCGGTGTTCTCCATGGATGAGCGCATGCTCGCCGCTACCGGCGACGTGGCCAAGGGCACCAACATCGTCACCCTGTGGAACCCGCAATCGGACAACCCGGCCAACCAGGCCTTCGTCAAGGCCTTCACCGAGAAGTACAAGCGCGCCCCGACGGTGTATGCCGCCCAGACCTACGACACGGCACGCTTGATCGGCGCCGCCCTGAAAACCTCCCAGGGCAATCTGCAAGACCAGGCGGCCTTCCGCGCGGCCATGAAGAACGTCAAGTTCGATTCCATTCGCGGTGACTTCAGCTTCGCCCAGAACCAACACCCGGTGATCGACTGGTACCTGCTGCAAGTGCAGGCCGGCGCTGACGGCAAGCTGGTCGAAGTGCCGATCAAAACCCTGGCGACCCGCCACGTCGACAGTTACGCCGCTCAATGCACGATCTGATCGGCACCTGAACCCCGTCCTCGCCCTGCAGCACCACTGCGGGGCGTTTTCATGAGGAACGCAGCAATGCTATTGCTCGAACAGATTCTCAACGGCCTGCAATACAGCGCCTTGCTGTTTCTGCTGGCCTCGGGCCTGACCCTGATTTTCGGCATCATGGGCGTGATCAACCTGGCCCATGGGGCCTTTTACATGGTCGGCGCTTTCTGTGCCGCCTACACCGCCATGGCCACCGGCTCGTTCTGGCTCGGCGGCCTGGCCGCGCTGATCGGTTCGGCCTGCTACGGCGCGTTGATCGAAACCTCGATCATGCGTCGACTCTACAATCGCGATCACCTGGATCAGGTGCTGGCGACCCTGGCCGTGGTGTTTTTCAGCAACGAACTGCTGACCCTGATTTTCGGCCGCAGCCCGCCGGCAATGCCCACGCCCGATTGGTATTCAAGCTTCGTTGAAGTGCTGCCGGGGCTGATGTACCCGGTCAGCCGGCTGCTGTTCATCGCCGCCGGGCTGATCGTGGCGGTCGGCATGTGGTTGCTGATCAACCACACGCGACTGGGCATGCTGATTCGCGCCGGTGCCGACGACCATGAAATGGTCGGTGCGCTGGGCGTCAACATCGCCCGGCTGTACACCCTGGTGTTCGTATTCGGCTGCGTGCTGTGCGGCCTGGCCGGTTTCATGGCCGCACCGCTGCTGTCGGTGGAAATCGGCATGGGCGAGAAAATCCTGATCACCACCTTCGTGGTCATCGTCGTTGGCGGTGTCGGCTCAGTGCGCGGGGCGCTGGTGGGAGCCCTGCTGATCGGTATGGTCGACAGCCTGGGGCGTGCCTACATTCCGCCACTGCTGGACCAACTGCTGCCCAGCGAAACCAGCGGCACCATTAGCGCCGGGCTGATTTCCGCCAGCGCCTACATCGTCATGGCCCTGGTGCTGCTGGTGCGTCCGCGCGGCCTGCTGCCGGCCCGTGCCTGAGGAGAACGCCATGTCACCACGCCTTATCATCGACCTCGCGTGCCTGGCGACCTTCGCCTGCATGCCGCTGCTGGCCCACTGGTTGCACGAACCTTACCTGGTCAGCTTCTTCACCCGCCTGGCCATCTATGGCATGGCGGCCATTAGCCTGGACCTGCTGATCGGCTATGGCGCCATGGTCAGCTTCGGCCATGCCGCATTCTTCGGCCTGGGTGGTTACATCGTTGGCATCATCGCCTTTCACACCTCGCAAGGCATGCCGCTGTGGGGCTGGGACGGCAGCAACAGCGCGCTGGTGGTGTGGCCCCTGGCCCTGCTGGTGTGCGCGCTATTCTCGCTGCTGGTGGGTTATCTGTCGCTGCGCACCAGCGGTGTGCAGTTCATCATGATCACCCTGGCGTTCGGCCAGATGCTCTACTTCGTGCTCGGCTCGCTGTCGCTGTACGGCGGCGACGACGGCATTCTGCTGAGCGAACGCAACACCTTGGGCGCCCTGGATCTGAGTGATGCCAACCACTTCTACTACCTGTGCGTGGCCTTGCTGGCCGGCTGGTTGCTGCTGTGCCGGCGGCTGGTCAATTCGCGTTTCGGTTTTGTGTTGCGCGGGCTCAAGCAGAGCGAGCGGCGCAGCGTCAGCCTGGGCCTCAAACCCTTGCGCTATCGCCTGACGGCGTTTGTGATCGCCGGCACCGGCGGTGGCCTGGCGGGCATTCTGTGGGCCAACTACGCGCTGTTCGTCAGCCCTGACATGGGCGCCTGGCACAAGTCCGGCGAACTGATGGCGATGGTGATTCTCGGCGGCGTAGGCACCCTGCTCGGCCCGCTGCTGGGCGCGGCCACCTATCTGGGCCTTGAACAGGTGCTGAGCCAGTGGACCGAGCACTGGATGCTGATTTTCGGGCCATTGCTGTTGCTGGTGGTGCTGTTCGGCAAGAAAGGCGTCTACGGATTGCTGCTGAGCCTGCTGCAGCGCAAACCGAAGGTGGTTGCCGTCAAACCCAACGCAGCCGTGGAGGTACGCCCATGAGCGCACAACTGTCGATTCGTGATTTGCACAAGGCTTTCGGTGCGGTGAAAGCCACCAACGGCGCCAGCCTTGAACTGGCCAAGGGCGAACTGCACGCCATCATCGGCCCCAACGGCGCCGGCAAGTCCACCTTGATCGCCCAGATCGCCGGCGAGATTTTCCCCGACCAGGGCCAGATCCACCTCAATGGCCAGGACATCACCCGCGTGCCGGCCTGGCAGCGGCCACGCCTGGGCCTGGCGCGTGCGTTCCAGGTCAGCCAGCTGTACACCGAGTTCAGCCTGCTGGAGAACGTCGCCCTGGCCATCGCCGCCCGCGAAGGCAAGGCGTTCGGCATGTGGCGCCCGCTGTCCCGCGACACTCGCCTGCTGGAGCCGGCGCTGGGCTACTTGCAGCAGGTGGGCCTGGGCCTTCGCGCACAAGACCCGGTCCACGAACTGTCCCACGGCGAACGGCGACAGCTGGAGATTGCCCTGGCACTGGCTCAGGAAGCTTCAGTGCTGCTGCTCGATGAGCCGATGGCCGGGATGGGGGCCGATGAATCCGCGCGCATGACCGAATTGCTGCACAGCCTCAAAGGCCGCTACGCGATCCTGCTGGTGGAACATGACATGGACGCGGTATTCGCCCTCGCCGACCGCATCACGGTGCTGGTGTACGGCCAGACGGTGCTGACCGGCAGCGTCGAACAAGTGCGCAACGACCCGCAAGTGCGGGCCGCTTACCTGGGAGAAGAACATGCTTGACGTTCAAGGCTTGAAAGCGGGCTACGGCTTGAGCCAGGTGTTGTTCGACATGCACCTGAGCATCGAGCAGGGCCAGGTGGTGTCGTTGATCGGCCGTAACGGCATGGGCAAGACCACCACGGTCAAATCGATCATGGGGCTGCTCAAGCCCAGTGCCGGCAGCATTCGCATCAACGGGACGGAAATGCGCGGTGCCGCGCCCTATCGCATCGCCAAGGCCGGCCTGGGGTTGGTGCCGGAGGGGCGCCGCGCCTTCGGCACCTTGAGCGTGCGGGAAAACCTGCTGGCCACCGCCACGCGGGGCAAGTGGGACCTGGCGCGGGTCTATGAACTGTTCCCGCGCCTGCTGGAGCGCCAGGACCAGCTGTCACGCACCCTCTCGGGCGGCGAGCAACAGATGCTGGTGGTCGGCCGCGCGCTGCTGACCAACCCCAGCCTGCTGATTCTCGACGAAGCCACCGAAGGGCTGGCACCGATCATTCGCGAGCAGATCTGGAGTTGCCTGGCCACCCTCAAGGCCGAGGGTGAGACGATTCTGGTGATCGACAAGAACCTCAAGGAAATGGCGCGGGTGGTCGACCGTCATCACATCATCGAGAAAGGACGCCAGGTCTGGGATGGCACGCCGGTGGAGCTGGCGGCGCAACCCGAACTGTCGCAACGCTACCTGGGAGTGTGAGCCGCCATGGACCTCAATCAGGCTTACAACAACGTCGCAGCCGTCGGCAATTTTCCACAGATCATGCAGCGGTTTCGCCAGCGCAGCGCCGAGACTTATGCACGCCACGCCTGGCAGCGCGACGTGACCTATGGCAATGCCATGCGCGAGCGTTTCGACTGGTACGCCCAGGCGGATGCCGGGGCGCCGACGCTGCTGTTCATTCATGGCGGTTACTGGCAGGCCTCGGACAAGGACGACTACGCCTTCATCGCCGAGGGCCTGATCGAGTCCGGCTTCAATATCGGTTTGCTGGAATACACCCTGGCGCCCGAGGCGAGCATGGCCACCATCGTCGACCAGATCGGCAAGGCGCTGGACCACCTGCTGGCGCAGCGCGAAGTCTTGAACATCGGTCAACAGGTGGTGCTGTGCGGGCACTCGGCCGGTGGCCATCTGAGTGCACTGCATCGCCGGCATCCGCTGGTGAGCCTGGCCATGCCGATCAGCGGCCTGATGGAGCTCGAACCCATCAGCCGCTGCTGGCTGAACGACAAGCTGCGACTGAGCGAAGAGGACATCCAGCGCTATAGCCCGCAAAGGCTGATCGGCGCCGGTGCACCGCTGCTGGTGACCGTGGGTGGGGATGAGTTGCCAGAGTTGATCCGCCACTCGCGCGACTACGCCAGTGCCTGTCGCGAGGCCGGGCAGGCCGTGAGCCTTGTCGAGCTTGCAGGCTGTCATCACTTTGCGGTGCTGGACGATCTGGCCAGGGCGGATGGCGAACAGTTGCGTGCTTTGTTGGCACTTCTGAAGGTGACACATTCAACCGGATAACACGCGTTACCGTTAACGTCCATCGCGAGCGAGCTCGCTCCTACAGGCATTGCGCAGCCCTTTGTGGGAGCGAGCCTGCTCGCGAAAAAACGCCCGGACGCCGCAGTCATTCAGGCAGGCCGCGTTATCGAAGACGCCCATCGCGCCCGTCAATCACTCTCGCCAGATGTGGATACAGGTTTGCCGTTTGCGGCTTTTTTGACCCTCTCAGGCTTCATACAGTGACTACGAATTCAGACAGGAATTGCGTATGTCCAGCCTCTCGCTCAGGGTCCAACAGATCGACCCCCTGACTCCCAGAATCCGCCGCGTACTGCTGGTGTCCAGCGCCGCCCAGCCACTGCCGGGCTTCACCGCCGGGGCACATCTGGAGCTGCATGTGCCTGGCAGCCGCGCGCAACGCAGGGCCTATTCGCTGGTCAACCTGCCCGACGGTGAACACTACGAAATCGCCGTCCAGCTCGAAGAGGCCAGTACCGGCGGATCGCGTTGGGTGCACTCGCTCAAGGTCGGCGACGAACTGCTGGCCAATGCGCCCCGCAACCACTTCCCACTGTGTGAAAACACCGAGCATGCGCTGCTGATCGCCGGCGGCATCGGCATCACGCCCATGCTGGGCATGGCCCGGTCGCTGCAAGCGGCGGGCAGGCCCTTCACCCTGCACTACGCCGGTCGCGATGAAGCACAGATGGCCTATCTGCCAGAGGCCCGCGCCTGCCAGGACAACCATTGCTGGATCAGCGGCGGCGACCCGCAAAAGCGCTTCCCCGCCGCCACGATCCTGGCCGCGCCAAGGCCCGGCCTGCACCTCTACATCTGCGGTCCGAGCGCCATGCTCAACAGTGTGTTGGCCTGCGCTCGCGAACAGGGTTGGGCCGAGGATCACCTGCATTACGAACTGTTCAGCGGCGCCCTGGAAATGGCCAGCGATCAAGGCTTTGAAGTACTGCTGCGCGAAACCGGCGTGAACCTGCAAGTGGCGGCCGGGCAAAGCGTGCTGGACGCCATGCTCCAGGCCGGCCTGGACCCGATGTTCGATTGCCGACGAGGTGACTGCGGCGTATGCGTCGCCCAGGTCATCGACGGTCAGCCCGATCACCGCGACATCTGCCTGTCGGAGCGCGACCGCGCCAGCGGCAGTTTCTGCACCTGTGTCTCCCGTGCCAGCAGCGCGCTGCTGGTGCTCGATCTGTGACAAGCCGAGGACTTCCCGTGATACCGACCAACGAGCAAATCGCTGCCTTGATCCGCGAGGACAGCGTACACAAGAGCGTCTACACCGACCCGACCCTGTTCAAGCTGGAGATGGAGCGCATCTACGGCAACGCCTGGATCTACGTCGGCCATGAAAGCCAGGTCAAGCACCCCGGCGACTACCACACCACGCGCATCGGCGATCAGGACGTGATCATGGTGCGCGGCGCCAACCAGCAGGTCAGCGTGCTGTACAACCGCTGCCCGCACAAAGGCGCCAAACTGGTGGCCGACGGTGACGGCAGTGTCGGCAAATTCTTCCGCTGCCCGTACCACGCCTGGACCTTCAAACTCGACGGCCAGCATCTGTCGGCACCGCTCAAGAGCGGTTTCGAAGGCACCTGCTACGATCCCAAGCACCCGGATTTCTCCATGGTCAGCGTCGCCCGCGTCGAGGCTTATCGCGGCTTCGTGTTCGCCAGCCAGGCGGCGTTCGGACCGGACCTCAAAGCATTCCTGGGCGGCGTCATCACCTCCATCGACAACCTCTGCGACCGTTCGCCGGTCGGTGAAGTCGAAGTAGCTGGCGGCATCTTCCGCGTTCAGCAGCGCTCGAACTGGAAAGTCTTCTACGAGAACCTGCACGACACCATGCACGCCCGCGTGACCCACGAATCGTCGGTCGACGCTGCGCGTGACGAAGCCCAGGCCATCGGCGAAATGCCCTTCGAGCTGTTGATCATGGACGGCAATGGCGAGCCCTACGACTTCTGGGAAAAGCTCGAACTGCGCGCCTACCACAACGGCCACGGCTACATGGAGGCGATCTTCGACCCGAGCGCCGCCGAGCGCGACGAGGTCTCCCGCGCCCACTTCGAATGCCTGAGCCAGGCCTACGGCGAGCAGCGCGCCAAGGAGATCCTGGGCATGAACCGCCACAACACGGTGATCTACGGCAGTGGCTCGCCGCACACAGTGTTCATGCAATTCCGGGTGATCCGTCCGATCGCCGTGGACCAGACCATGGTCGAGATCCAGACCTTCCGCTGCAAAGGCGCTCCGGATGCGGTGTTCGACCGCGCACTGACCTACGCCAACGTCATCAACTCGCCCTCCTCCAACGTGATGCCCGATGACGTCGAAGTCTATGCCCGCTGCCAGGAAGGCAACATGACCCGCGGTGGAGAGTGGATCAGCATGCATCGCTATGTCGGTACCGATAAGCCGCTGGAAGACGGCGCGGTGTCCACAAACGGCACCAGCGAATTGCCGATGCGCAACCAGTTCGCCGCCTGGAAACAGTTCATGACCGCCACCCTGATTGCCAAGGAGAGCACCCATGCTGCTTGACCGCCGAATCGACGTCGACACCCGCCGGTTGACCCCCGCCCAGGTTCCCGTCGAGACCCTGCGCCAGATCGAACAGTTTCTGTATCAGGAGGCGCGCCTGCTGGATGAGCGACGTTTCTGGGAATGGGACAAGCTGTTCACCGACACCGGCATGTACTGGGTGCCACACAAGCACGAGCAAGCCAACCCGTTCGACCATATCTCGCTGTTCTGGGAAAACCGCATGCTGCGCGAGGTGCGGATCCGCCGGGTGGAAAACGCCCGCAACTGGTCGCAGCAACCGCAGACCCAAACCGCCCACCTGGTCGGCAATGTGATGGTCGAGGGTCTCGATGCCCAGGGCCTGCTGGTGGTCAGCGCCAGCTTCCAGTACAGCGAGTGGCGCCTGGAACAACGCCAGCTCGCCGGCCGCTACACCTATAAATTGGCCCCTCGGCAAAGCGGTGGCTGGCAGATCCAGCTCAAGCGCGTGGACCTCATCAACTGCAACGATGTGTTCGCCAACCTTGAGGTATTCGTGTGATGAACGCGCCGGTGGTGATCGCCCTGCACTATCAGAACGACGTGTTGCACCCCGAAGGCAAGATTCGGGTCGGGCTGGGGACCGATGACAGCGTGCGTGCCGGGCTGCTCGACGCTGCCGGCCGACTGCTCGCCGGGGCGCGCGCCAAGGGCTGGCCGATCGTCCACGTGCGCGTGGCATTCCGGGCGGACTACGCCGACCTGATCCAGAACGCGCCGATTCTGCGCAGCGTCGCCTCCATCGGCGCGGCACAGGAAGGCAGTTGGGGCGCGGAGTTCCTCAGCGCCCTGGCACCGCTGGACAGCCGCCGCGAGTTCGTCGTCACCCATAACCGGATCAATGCCTTTTATGGCTCACCGCTGGAAACCCTGGTGCGCCAGTTCAATCCTTCGCACCTGTTGATCGCTGGCGTAGCGACCCACTCGGTGGTGGAAAGTACGGTGCGCCATGCGGTGGATTGCGGTTTCGAGGTGACGGTGGCGGCCGATGCCTGCGCCAGCGCGGACAGCGGCGCGCATGCCGCCTCGCTGGCGAGCATGGCGCTGATCGCCCGTATCAGTCACGTCAACGAAGCACTGGAGGACTTGGCATGATGCTCGAAGGCAAAGTGGCGATTGTGACCGGCAGCACCCAGGGGCTGGGCCTGGACATCGCTCGGCAGCTGTTGGCCGAAGGGGCCCGTGTGATGCTGGTGGGGCGCAACGCCGACAGTGGGCAGGCCTTGGCGCGCGCATTGGATTGCGGGTTTTGTGTCTGCGACGTGGAGCGCGACGAAGACATCGATGCCTGCATCGCCGCCACGCTGGCCCGCTTCGGCAGGCTCGACATCCTGGTCAACAACGCCTGCCTGTACGCCGATCAGGGCCTGGCCTCGGACCGCGCGCAGTGGCTCAAAACCCTGAACGTCAATCTGGTGTCGGCGGCGATCTTCACCCAGAAGGCCGCCGTGCACCTGCCCGGCGGCGTGGTGATCAACATCGGCAGTACTGGCGGCAAATTCGGCGCAGCCGGGCGCGCACTCTACCCCGCGTCCAAGGCCGGCATTCTGCAACTGACGAAAAACCTGGCCATGACCCTGGCCCCGCAGCAAATCCGGGTACTGAGCGTATCCCCGGCCTGGACCTGGTCGCCCAGCGTCGCCGAGTTCAGCGACAACGATCCGCAGCTGGCCGATCGGGTCGGCGCGCCCTTTCATCCGCTGGGGCGCATCGGCCGGGGCCATGAGATCGGTAGCGTGGTGGCCTTTCTGTGCAGCGCCGGGGCCAGCTGGATGACCGGTGTCGATGTGCCGGTGGATGGCGGCTTTTCGATTCTCGGGCCCGACCGTGGCGTGTCTCCGCGCGTGTGGTTCCAACAACACCGTGACAGCCAATAAACCCTGACAACCGAATGAGGTAGATGACATGGGCAAGATGATTGAAATCCGGGCAACGGACAGCAGCGCCACGTTCAGCGGTTACCTGGCCCTGCCGGCCAGTGGCAAGGGTCCCGGGGTCGTGATCGGCCAGGAGATTTTCGGGATCAACGCCAATATGCGCGCGGTGGCCGATTTCTATGCCGAGGAAGGTTATGTGGCGCTGGTACCGGATCTGTTCTGGCGCCTGCACCCGGGCATTGACCTGGGGTACACCGAAGCCGATTTTGCGGTCGCCATCGACCTGTTCCAGCGCCTGGACGTGGACAAGGCCGTCACCGACATCGACGCCAGCTTCACAGCCCTGCGTGCCCTGCCTGAAGTCGAAGGCGCGGGCCTGGGTTACGTCGGCTTCTGCATGGGTGGCAAGCTGGCCTGGCTGACCGCCACGCGCACCGATGTTGCCTGCGCCGTCGGCTACTACGGCATGGGCATCGAACACTTGCTGCACGAATCGGAAAACCTCAAGGGTCGCCTGGTCCTGCACTTCGCCGAAAACGATGGCTATTGCGACGCCAGCGCCCGCGCCCGGATCAGCGAGCACCTGGCCGGCAACGACAAAACCGAAATCTACGTCTACCCGGGCGTCGACCACGCCTTCGCCCGAGCCGGGAGCCCACACTACGACAAGCCGGCCTCGCTGATGGCCCATGAACGCAGCATCGCCGCCCTCAAGCGCGAGATCGGCCCCCACTTCAACCTGTCAGCCCTGTGGGAAGAACACATCCGTCACGAGTTCGACACCCGGGACGTACCCGCCACCATGGCGACCATGGTCGCCGAACCCTACGTCAACCATATTCCGACCATGACCGGCGGCGTTGGCGCCAGGGAGCTCAGCCGCTTCTACCAACACCATTTTGTCCACGGCAACCCGCCGGACATGAAGCTCATACCGATCTCACGCACCATCGGCGCCCTGCAGATCGTCGATGAATTCATCATGTGCTTCACCCACAGCACCGAAATCGACTGGATGCTGCCCAACGTGGCACCGACCGGTAAGTACGTCGAGATTCCGATGCTGGGTGTGATCAAGTTTCGAGGAGACAAGCTGTACCACGAGCATATCTACTGGGACCAGGCCAGTGTGCTGGTGCAGATTGGCTTGTTGAACCCCGAAGGGCTGCCGGTGGCGGGAGTGGAAACGGCGAGAAAATTGCTGGATGAACAACTGCCGTCCAACACGTTGATGGGGCGCTGGACGCAAAGCGCGCAATAGAGACCCATCAATGCAAAAGGCCGATCTGTCACGCAACAGATCGGCCTTTTTGCATTCGATCAAACGTCAGACATGCTCACTGCTTTTCGCATGCACCGCGCGTGGCTCGCCATGCCCGTGGTCCACCTCCACCACCGGAATTTCCTTGCCGTCGCAGTCATGCAGCTTGCCGTCGCTGAAGTAATCCCCTTCGCGCAACGCCGCCAGATCCTGATAGCGCAGGACCCGTTCGGTCCCTGCCGCAAACACCGACTGCTGGTCGGAGTTGCCGGCCGTGAGGTGGTTGAAAGCCAGGTTCAGCACAATCGCCATGATTGCCGAGGAGCTGATGCCCGAGTGGAAGATTGTGGCGAACCAGCTTGGGAAGTGGTCGTAGAAGTTCGGTGCGGCGATCGGGATCATGCCGAAGCCGATGGAGGTGGCGACAATGATCAGGTTGACGTTGTTGCGGTAGTCGACCTTGGACAGGGTGCGGATGCCACTGGCGGCCACGGTGCCAAACAGCACGATACCGGCGCCGCCGAGGACGGAGGTCGGCACGGCGGCGATGACCCGCCCCATGAATGGCAACAGGCCGAGAATCACCAGGAACAGGCCGCCGGTGGCCACCACATATCGACTCTTGATCCCGGTTACCGCCACCAGCCCGACGTTCTGGGCGAAGGCGCTTTGGGTGAAGGAACCGAAGATCGGCGCGATCATGCTCGACAACATGTCGGCACGCAGGCCGTTACCCAGGCGCTTGGAGTCGACCTTGGTGTCGATGATCTCACCGACCGCCAGGATGTCCGCCGAGGTTTCCACCAGGGTCACCATGACCACGATGCACATCGACAGGATGGCGGCGAAGTGGAAGGTCGGCATGCCGAAGTGGAACGGCGTCGGGAAGCCGAACATCGGGCCTTGAGTCACCGACGAGAAGTCCGCCATGCCCAGGAACACCGCGATGATCGTGCCGATGACCATCGCCAGCAGGATCGACAGCCGGGAGATGGTTGCGCTGCCGATTTTGCTCAAGAACAGCACCAGCACCAGGGTCACCGCCGCCAGGCCGATATTGGCCATGCTGCCGAATTCCGGGGCATGGCTGTTGCCGCCCATGGCCCAGCGTGCAGCCACCGGCATCAACGTCAGGCCGATGGTGGTGATCACGATCCCCGTGACCAGCGGCGGAAAGAACTTGGTGATCCGCGAGAACACCGGCGTGATCAGCAAGCCGATCAGGGACGCCGCAATCACCGCCCCCAGAATCGACTGAAACCCGCCCTCGCCCCCACTGCTGACGATCGCCACCATGGTCGCGACGCCAGAGAACGACACGCCCTGCACCAGCGGCAACTGACAACCGAAAAACGGCAAGCCCAGGGTTTGCAGCAACGTGGCCAGCCCCCCCGCAAACAATGAAGCAGCAATCAACAAACCAATGTCCGCCGGCGACAGCCCGGCAGCCTGACCAATGATCAAAGGCACCGCGACGATGCCACCGTACATGGTCAGAACATGTTGCAGGCCGTAAGCCATATTCGCGCCGATCCCGAGGTTTTCGTCTTCGGGCCGTTGGTGTGAAACATGGGGCGTTTTCATGTTAGGGGGTTCCCTGGTTTTTGTTATGCGCACACTGTATGCAAGAGTCAGGACAAATGTCCATAGACTTGTATACAACTTGCCATTCAAATTATGAACGGTTGGTCATGCAGACTGTGTGCCACTGCCCATCAAACCTTGAAATACATCCTCCCGGGCCATTCTCCTCCGCCCGCTAGTCTTTTCAGTTCCTGTCGACCATCGGTCGTGGTCGCCCTCTTTCATATACATATAAAGTATGCATAATGAAGCCATTCGACATTCAGTTCCATAAGGCAAAGAACGCAGCCAACAAACTCAAGCACAAGGGCATCAGCCTCGCCGAGACAGAACCGGTGTTCCATGACGAACGCGCCCTGACGATTCAGGACGATCACCATGATGAAGCGCGCTGGATCACTATCGGACTTGATGGCAAAGGTCGTTTGCTGGTGGTGGCTTACACCTATCGGGACCCTGATTTTGTTCGAATCATTTCCGCGCGCCTCGCCAGTAGAAACGAGCGCCGACAGTATCTGGAGGCTTGACCGATGAAAGACGAGTACGACTTCAGCCATGCCAGGCGTGGGGCGGTTGCCTCCAGCAAAGGGAAGACCCGAATCACCATCATGCTCGATGATGCCGTCATCGAAGCCGCGCGCGCGCTGGCAGAGCGCGAGGGCTATGGCTACCAGACCGCAATCAACAACACCCTGCGCCGGGCGCTGTTGACCGACCATGGAAAAGTGGCGGATTCAAGTGCTGCCGGGCGCCTGAAAAAGGGCATCACGACTTCCGAGCTGAAAACCCTGGAGAAGAAACTCTCGGAAGCGCTCAGGGAGATTCAGCGCGTGATGGAGCCTGAAGTCAGGCCCTAGGCCTGATGCAAAAAGGGGCAGATTGATGCAATCCGCCCCTTTTTTGTGTGCAGGGTAAGCCGCTTATTGCACCTCGATCAGGTGTTCAAGTGTGCGGATCAATGTTTGATGTTGCGGCACCCGAATGCCGAATTCACTTTCCAGCAAGGCCAACAGTTCCTGCACATCGACCACCTGCCGGCGTTCGCTGTCATGGCCCATACGATGGATCGCGAAACTGCCATCGTTCAGCGTACGTCGCCACCCTTCCCCGGTCCGCGCCACCATCAGTTGTCTGGCGAAAGATGATTCCGGATGGGTCGAGACATACCAGTTGCCGACGGTGTAATCGATGTCGTCCTGGCGTTGCAGATCGAAGATGTACATCGCTCGCCACTCACCCGCGACCTTGGCGCGCAGCGTGTAGCCGTCGACGTGTTGTTCGATGCGATAGGGTTCGTGCGGAGTGGCCTGTTCAGCCCGGCTGTCGAGCAACAGCGGTGCGGTGGGCACCATGCCGCCGAAGCCGACGTCAGTGATATAGCGCACGCCGTCCAGCGTCACCAGGCTCAAGCGGTGCGTGCGGGCAGTCCATGCGCCTTCGGGCTGACCCATGACTACGCGGCCGCTGATGCCTCGCGCCTCGAAACCCAACGCTTGAAGCAAGGCCAGGTACAAATTGTTGAGTTCGTAACAGTAACCCCCGCGCCCGTCGTGCAGGACTTTGCGCTCTATCGACGGTAAGTCGATCAGCACCGGTTCGCCTGACAGCGTAGTGAGGTTTTCAAACGGAAAAACGCCAGTGTGGCGCAATTGCAACTGACGCAACGTCTCCAGGGTCGGCGCCGGGGGCGCATCGAAGCCCAGGCGTTGCAGGTACAGCGCAAGGTTCGTCAGGTGTGGCTCGCTCATCGTTCAGTCCTTATGCACGGGAGGCTGCGGATCGTTCCGCCATTGTCGCTATGTATAAGGGATGGGGCGCTGCCGCCGACAATTGATTTAGCCAATCGCCCTGCAGAACAAATCAGCGGCGCTTGCGCGAGCCCAGTTGAATCCAGGTCGGCGCATGGTCGCTGGCATGGGGCTCGTTGCGAACCCAGGCATCGACGCCAGCGTCCAGCAAGTAAGGGCTTAACGCCGGATTGAGCAGCAGGTGGTCAATGCGCAATCCGGAGTTCTTCTGCCAGTGCTGACGGAAATAGTCCCAGAAGGTGTAAAGGCGATCCTGCGGGTACAGATGTCGCAAGGAATCGGTCCAGCCCTGATCCAGAAGCCGCTGGTAACACGCACGACTTTCCGGTTGCAGCAAGGCGTCCTTGAGCCAGGAGCGCGGGTTGTAGATGTCCAGATCGGTGGGCACCACGTTGTAGTCACCGCCCAGCACCACGGGATGTTCGCTGCTTTGCAGCGCCTGCGCGTAGCGGATCAGCCGCTCGAACCACGCCAGCTTGTAATCGAATTTCGGGCCCGGTTGCGGATTGCCATTGGGCAGGTACAGGCAACCTACCAGCACCCCATGAACGGCGGCTTCCAGATAACGACTGTGAGTGTCGCCCTCATCGCCCGGCAACCCTCGTCGACTTTCCAGCGGCTGGGCATCCCGCGCCAGAATCGCCACCCCGTTCCACGACGCCTGGCCCTGCCATATCGCACCGTAGCCGACGGCTTCAAGCTCGGCGGCGGGAAAGGCGCTGTCCACCGACTTGAGCTCCTGCAAACAGGCGATATCCGGCCGCTCGCGCTCAAGCCAGGCCAGCAGGTTCGGTAATCGGGCACGCATGCCGTTGACATTGAAGGTCGCGATCCGCAATTTTTTCATGGCCGCCGTTCCAGTTGGCTGGGTCTGCAGATTGTGACCTCGATGCCTGTCGGTGGTTGCGTCAGCCGTCGCCTGTACGGCGTAATAGATGTCCAATGTCTGCCGAGAAAAGCCTGGATGCCGACTGACACTCCCCCTTCGCGAGCAGGCTCGCTCCCACAGGGTGATCGGCACACCAGGATTTTTTTCCACCCACACCCTTCCAACCAGCGCCCCGGTCATGCCCCCTGACAACACGCCCTCCGCCCCCTCCGGCGGTAATGCCGGTGCCGGCGGCGGGACGGGCAGCTGAACGCGTAAAGGCAGCCGATGGTGGTAACTCATCGGCTGCTTCTATAGCCCATACCTACAACTGCTTGACCGGCGGCGGGTTCCACTTGCCGTTCAACGCCTCGGCCTTCGGCCCGTACAGGCGCATGGTCAGGTTGAACGGTCCTTTGGGGGCCGGCAGCCAGTTGGCTTCATGCTCCTTGCCGGGACTTTCATTCTGGAAATAGAGGTCCAGCGACCCATCGGCGTTGCTCTTGAACGGCATCCAGCTGCTGACCGCAAATCGGTTTAGTTCGTTGCCGACCTGGAAGCCTTCGGGGTCGTACAGCGTGATCGACCAGAACGCGTTCACCGGTGGTGCCTCCCCCTTGGGGAAATGCAGCACATACTTGTTCGCACCATTGAGGGGCTTGCCGTTTTCATCGCCCATGTTCAACGGATAAATCGCATCCTCGGGCAGGTTGGCGCCAAGCCCTACCTGGGCAACGATTGCGCGCTTGAGATAGTAGTTGCCATACACGCCCATGGTATCGGTGTTCATCGACCAACCGTTGACCACCCGCGCCAGGGTTTCCACTTTCCATTTCATCAGTGCCTGTGCTTCTTGCGGCACGGTTTGCAGCGCGGCCTTGATGTCAGGGTCCAGGGCGTCCAGGTCGAACGACTTGCCGGGCTCGATGCCGATCCGCTTGATCTGCGCCAGCATCGGTTGGTCGGTGCTGTGGGCCGGATGCACTTTGAGCAATTCGGCGGCATACGCGAAGTACCCGGCTGCTGACAACGTATCGACCTGGATTTTCGGCGGGGTCTTCATGTCCACCGCCGGGTCTATCTTGACACTGACCGGTTCCTCGCTTTTGCCCAGTCGCGACAGCGGTGTCACGGTGTAGCCGGCCTGGATCTTGTGCACCGCCGCGTAGTCCGCCGCGCCGTCGGTCTTGGTGCGACCGATGACCCAGACAAAAGGTGTCGGTGCAGGCAGATGATTCAACCCGGCAGGCACCGTACCGGTCCAACCCGGCGGTGTGACCAGAAACTGCGCGGCATCTGTACCGGTGGTGCGCCAGCCGGGCGAGGCGAAGACGTCGCTCCACATGTCGAGCATGGGCAGCAGATAGAAACGTCCGGCGGTGTCCGGTGCCGCGATCACCAGCGGCTCCTTGGTCAAATCGAGCCAGGCAATGGAATACAAAGTATCGAAATTCGCACGCACCACGCCTTTGAAATCTGCCGGCGGATACTGCGGCACGCTGACAAACATGTTCATCGGACCTTTACCGAACTCCTTGCCCGGTTCGATGTTGGTGAACTGTTTACGGGTGATGTCCATGGTCAGCAGCGGATAGAAATAAACGTAGGCTTCCACGCCAATGGCGTGAGCTTCCTCGGGTGTGACTTTCGATTGCGCGTGACTGACCAGTGGAAAGATAGCGCAGGCTGCAAGGGTGAGAGCAACGGCTGTCAATGCTTGGGTTATCAACATGTTGGCGATCGTCCATGCGTTAGGGAGACCTGCAGGATTTGGCAGGACTAACGGAACTCTAGACGATCAAATGAACGGGAACTGACAGGCGGACAATTGGTTCGCCGGGTGTTGCGCGGGTGAAACAACAGGGCAGCGCTTCAACGATCCGAACGCATCAGCGCCTCGACACCGCCCTCCATCGACAGCACGGCCGAGCGATTGCGCCCCGAATGCTTGGCCTGATACAACGCCGCATCCGCCCGCTGGACGAACACATCCATGTTGTCTTGTCCGGTTGGGACAAACGAATAGCAACCGAGGCTGACCGTCACATAACCCATGGGCGAACCGGTGTGGCTGATGTTCTTGTCCATGACACTGCGGCGGATTTGTTCGGCTATGGTCATGGCGCCGTGGATGTCAGTGTCGGGCAGCAACACCGCAAACTCTTCGCCGCCGTAGCGCACCGCCAGATCGGCCTTGCGATGGCAGCACCTTTTCACCGCTCGCGCCACTTCGGCCAGGCAATGGTCGCCCACCACATGGCCGTACGTATCGTTGTAGCACTTGAAGTAATCGATATCGAGCATGATCAGGCTCAGCGAAGTGTGCTGGCGCGCGCCGCGCCCGAACTCGATGTCCAGCGCCCGCTCGAACAACCGGCGATTGCCCAGACCGGTCAGGCTGTCATGGGTGGCGATCAGTTCAAGTGCTTGCTGGGCCTTGCGCAAATCCGCCTCGACCCGCTCACCGACACGCACCTGACGGATGAACACCCAACCGAACAGACCTACGCCGAGCATGACCAGCGCGACAATGACGCTGGAGCGAAACGCCGTGTCGTACCAACCCGCCAGAATCGAATCCCTGGAAGAAGCCGCCGAAACCACCAGCGGGTAAGCCTCCAGCTGACGGTAGCCAAACAGGCGAACGACGCCATCCACCAACGAAGTGAACATCGCGTTGCCGGAGGGTGCCTGGGGCAGGAGTTTCTGAAAGATTTCACTTCGCGCCAAGGACGTGCCGATCTGCGACTCCACGAACGGCCGGCGCGCCAGCAGCGTTCCATCGGTCAACGCCACAAACATCGAACCGTTGTCGTCGATGTTGAAGCTTTTGAAGAACTGGTCGAAGTACGACATCTTGATTCCGGCCAGCAAAACGCCCTGGAACTGGCCGTTCCTGTCGTTCACCCGCTTGGAGACCGGAATGATCCACTCGCCGTTTTCCCGGCTGCGAATGGCCGGGCCGATGTGCGCCATGGACGACACGTTCTGCTGGTGAAACTTGAAGTATTCGCGATCCGCCACGCCGGGGCCGCGGGGCAGACTCTCAAATGAATTCACGACCCACTGGCCCTTCTGGTCGAACAGCAGGATGCCGTGCAACTGGTCCAACGCCTGCACGCGCCGGGCGAAGGTTTTCTGCAAGCGGGGTCGCAAGGACGGGCCGAAGCCGTCGACCTGAATCCAGTCCACCAGACTGGTCAGCACCAGATCGGCCTTCATGAACGTGTCTTCGGCCTGCTGCGCCATCGCCCGCGTCAGGTTCGAGGAGGCGACCTGGGCCTGACTCAGATCATGACGGCGGGATTGCTCCAGTTGCAGGTACAGCAAAGCACACAGGCACAGACACACCGTGGCAATAAACAATACCGCTGCCTTGCGCAGCGGTACGCGTTTTGATGCGACGTTGGGGGTGTGTTGCTGGTCGTGAAAGCGCGTGGGCAAAGAAGCTCATCCTTCAAGGGCAACGCATGGGCACCGGCCCAAAAGCCCTCATTTTTTGTGCGCGTAGTCTACGGGGTTATCGGGGATAAATGGGAACCGCATATCAAGTGCTTCCGCCCCCAGAGCCCCCTCAGCCCGTCGCGCATCAAGCAGAGCGCTGCAACCGCCGCATCGCACTGTGCAAATGCGCCCGCGCACTTTCAGCGTCGCCCACGCGCATCTGCTCATAGGCGCGTTGGGCGATTTCGTGAGGCACCGGCAGGAGTTCCCGTTGGGTTGCCATGGCCATCAATTGCACCTGGGCGGCGCGCTCCAGGTAATACAGATCATCCCAGGCTTCGGCGATGGTGGACCCGGCGACGATCACCCCGTGATTCTTCAAAAACAGAATGTCGGCATTACCCATGACACTGGCAATGCGGTCACCTTCGGATTCATCCAGGGCCAGGCCGTTGTAGTGTTCATCCACCGCCGTGCGGCCGTAAAACTTCAGTGCCGTCTGGCCCAGCCACAACAGGGGTGGACCTTGCAGCAGGCACAACGCAGTGGCGTGCGGCATGTGTGTGTGGAACGCCACCCTCACCCGTGGCAACCGTTGGTGCAGCCGCGCATGGATGTAAAACGCCGTCGCTTCCGGCTGACCCTCGCCGTCCACCACATGACCGTGGAAATCACAGACCAGCAGCTTGTCAGCCGTGACTTCTTCGAAGGCATAACCGTAGGGGTTGACGAAAAACAGATCATCGCGCCCCGGCACCATGGCCGAGAAATGATTGCAGATGCCCTCCTCCAGGCCATGACGCGCCGCCAGTTGAAAGCACGCGGCCAACTCCGTGCGCGCGGTGATGACGGCCGGTGTGTCCAGATCGAGGCCGGTGTAATTCGAGGGACGGGAACTGCCTGCAAGCGTATGGGCCATGGCGCTGACTCCGTGGGTTACCAGCCAAGGGATGTGAACAAGGGCACGACCTGGTCCAGCGTGTTCAATATCGCATCGGGTCGATAGTCCGGCAGCAACTGTCGACCGGTGCCACGGTCGATCCATACGCAACGAAAGTGCATGTCCCGGGCGGCGGTGTGATCCAGTGTAGGGCTGGCGCAGATATGCACCACTTGCTCGCGGGTGACACCCAGTTGTTCGTGCGCGTAGTCGAACAGCCTGGGATTGGGCTTGTAGGCGCCGGCCTGCTGGGCGGTGATGACCCGGTCGATGTGCCCGCCGAGTTGCGCGACGTTGCCGGCAATGATGTCGTCGTCGGTATTGGACACGATGCACAACTTGAACCCCATCGCCTTGAGTTGCGCCAGGCTCGCGACCACCTCGGGAAACGGCGGCATCCGCGGAATCGCCCCGGCCAGGCGTTGACTGTCCTCGGGCGCAATCGCCAGGTTCAGTTCCTCCAGCGCCAACTGCAACCCGAGCGTACTCAATTGGCGGAACGAGCGATGCGGCGGAATCTGCTCCAGTCGATGTTCGTGCCGGTCATAGACCTCGATCAGGCGATCGACATCGACAGCGTGGTCGCCTTTGTCGCGCAAAATCTCGGCCACCACGGCTTGCAAGCCTTCATCCCATTGAATCAGCGTGCCGTAGCAATCGAAGGTCAGCCATTGGGGGCGCGGGGTGTTTTGGAGTGTCATGGCAGCATCCTCTGAAGTGTGGGGTTCAGATTAAGTGCGAGTGGTGATAGTGTGAAATTAAATAAATACTTAATCGTCAGTTACAAAACAAATATCAACGGAGGCCGCCATGCTCGATCTTGAACAGCTCAAGACCTTCGTCTGTGTAGTGGACGAAGGTAGTTTCACCCGTGCGGCCGAGCGGGTGCATCGGACACAATCCACCGTGAGCCAACAGGTGCGCAAACTCGAAGAGCTGGTCGGGCATTCATTGCTGCTGCGCGATCGCACCGGGCAAAACATCAGTGTCACCGAGCATGGCGAAATGTTGATTCACTATGCGCGGCGCTTGCTGGCATTGTCTTCACAGGCCGTGGAAGCGCTGGCCAGCGACGTGGATCTGGAGATCCTGCGCATCGGCGTGCCGGAAGATTTCGACGCCCGGCGCATGGCGACGATCCTCGCCGGATTCAACCGCGAAAAACCCCAGGCACGCCTGGAGACCCTCAGCGGCATGAGTACCGATCTCAAAAACAAGCTTGCCAGCGGTGACATCGACATTGCCTTGGTCAAGCGTGAGCCGGACAGCGGCCCGTGCTGGGCCGCCTGGCCGGAAACGCTGGTGTGTGTCAAAGGTGCGCAGGCAGACCCGGCCAACGGCGTGTTGCCACTGGCGCTGTTTCCCCAGGGGTGCATCTATCGCCAACGGGCCATCCGCCTGCTGGACGTGGCGCAACGGCCCTGGCGTATCGCGTTCGGCAGCCACAGCCTGACCGGGATTCAAGCCGCCGTGGCCTGTGGGCTGGGCATTTCGGTGTTGCCTGCTTCGGCGGTGCTGCCCGAGCACAGCGTATGCACCGACTTGCCGCCGCTGCCGCCGACAGAGTTGGCGCTGATCAGTCGCGATGGCGCACTGAGCGGATTGCAGCGGGCGCTGGTGGAGTTTCTGCGGGTGGAGCTGCAAAGCCCTGCTTTATAAAAAACGCTTCCGATAATCGCTGGGACTGATCCCCAGGCGCCGAACGAATGCGCGCCTGAACCCATCGATATTGGCATACCCCACCTGGTCGGCCAGGCGCTTGAGGGATACATCTGCACCTTCGATCAAGCGCCGGGCCTCGTCGATGCGGGCCAATTCGACGAACTCCGCGGGCGTGAATCCGCCTTCGGCCTTGAACACCCGGGCAAAGTTGCGCTCACTCATGCCCGACCGCTCGGCCAGGGTCGGCACGCTCAAATCGGCCTTCAGATTGTCGACGATGTAACCCTGGATTTGGCGAATGACCGTGCGCTCTGCCGTTTGCGCCGCCAACTGCGCACTGAACTGCGACTGCCCGCCCGGGCGCTTGAAGTACATGACCATTTCCCGGGCGATGCTCAGCGCCAATTCACGGCCGTGATCCTCTTCGACCATGGCCAGCGCCAGGTCCATGCCCGCCGTGACACCGGCCGAGGTGTAGACATTGCCGTCGCGGATGAAAATGCTGTCCGGTTCGACGATGGTCTCGGGAAATTCCTTGGCCAGCAGCGCGCTGGAATTCCAATGAGTGGTCACGTGCCGCCCTTCCAGCAGACCGGCTGCCGCCAGTACAAAGGCACCGCTGCACACCGAGCCGATGCGCCGCACCTTGGTCGCCTGAAGCCGTATCCAGGCTTGCAACTGCAGGTTTTGCGCGACCTCGCTGACCGCAGGGCTGCCGGCAATCAGCAGCGTATCGATCGAGCCTTTGAACGTATCGATGGTGCCGTCCAGCGCCAGGCGTAAACCGCTGGTGCCCTTGATCGGCCCGGTCTCGGTGCCGATCACCGAGACTTGATAGGCACGTGGCTTGCCCAGTTGCCGGGCGGCTTCGGCAAATACATCCGCCGGCCCGACGATGTCCAGCATTTGTACCCGAGGGAATGCCAGCAAGGCGATGCGCATGGTGTCTGTCCTCGTAATGTTAATGGCAGAAAACGTCGTTTCAAGACGCTTCAAGCCAGATGAATATTGGCTGAAACTACCCATGACGATTAATTCAGTCAACCGGAGACCGCCATGACTGCCTTGAATATGCCCCCTGCCGTCGCCCTCGATTCAGCCACAAAATCGACGTCGATCAAAAACCTCCCCATCAACCTGTTCGGTTCCGTGATGGGGCTTGCAGGCCTCAGCCTGGCTTGGCGCCTGGTCAGCCAACACACCGCTCAGGCCAGTGTGATCGCCGACGGCATCGGCCTGTTTGCCGGACTGGTCTTCGCCCTGCTGGTATTGGGCTACCTCACCAAATGGATCAAGCACCCCGAAGTGGTGAAAGCGGAATTCAACCACCCTGTGTCTGGCAACTTCTTCGGTACCGTCACCATTGCCCTGTTGCTGCTGTCTGCTGTATCTGCCCCCTACAGCGCGGTGTTGAGTCAGGCGCTTTGGGTCATTGGCAGCCTGTTGACCGTGGTGCTGGGTGGTGTGGTGGTATCGCGGTTGCTGTCGGGTAACCAGGACGCGCAGCATGCCGTGCCCGCGTGGTTGATCCCCGGTGTCGCCACCCTCGACATCGCCGTGGCCGGTGCGCAAATGCCCATGGCCTGGGCTTATGAGTTCAACGTGTTCGCCATCGCCGTCGGTACCGTGTTGGCGCTGATGTTCTTCACCCGGATTTTCGCACGACTGGTACACGAGCCAGCCATGGCCAAAGGCATGACGCCTTCGCTGATGATTCTGATCGCGCCTTTTGAAGTCGGCTTCCTGGCCTACACCAACTTCTTCGGGGTGATCGATCACTTCGCCAGCCTGCTGTTCTACTTCGGTCTGTTTCTGTTTGCGGTGCTGGCCTTCAAAGTGTTTCGTAAAGACGTGCCCTTCTCGCCTGCCTGGTGGGCCATCAGCTTCCCCATCGCCGCGCTGAGCAATGCCGCGTTGAAATACGCCTACGCACAAGACAGCATCGTCCTCAGTGCCGTGGCCTATTTGATTCTGGCCTTCCTGACCATTGCCTTGGCGGTACTGACCGTGAAGACATTGAAAATCCTGTTCAACGGAAAACTGTTGTCCAACTGACCCATCGAGGCATCCATGACTTACGGTTATTCCTGGGGCCTGCTGTTTCTGGCAGGTCTTCTGGAGATTGTGTTCGCGATAGGCTTGAAATCCGCCAGCGGCTTGCAAAGACCCTGGTTGTTACTCGGCACGTTCGTGGCTTTGGCGGGGAGCCTGACGTTGTTGACCCTGGCGCTGCGCCAACTGCCCATTGGCACAGCGTACGCCGTGTGGACCGGTATCGGCGCTGCCGGTACGGCATTGGTCGGCATGTACTGGCTCGGCGATGCGGTGTCTTTCTGGCGGGTGGTCTGGCTGGGGATGATTGTGGTGAGTGTCGCAGGGCTGCGCTGGTCGTGAGACCGGCTGAGCAGTACGGATTCACAAACAAAAAACGGGCGCTTCAAAAGCGCCCGTTTCCATGGGTCAAGGATTTCCGTCAGACCCGCTTGTCCAGTTCATCCAGCGACACCCGAGCCACCAGCGCCTCAGGAATTCGGGAGACTTCGGACAGGTTATAGACTTGAAAATCCTTGTTCATGACGTACTTCGACAGGATCTCGAATGACGGCAGTATTCTCGTATAGAAGTGCTCATCAAGCCGGCAGGGGGAAGCAAACACCCCCGGCGCTTCATAGAAGCGATTCGCTGATTGATTCAAGTCCACACCCACCAGAAACACCTTGGTAAACCCCAGGTGATAGGCAAGCTGTAATGCCAGGTAGGCCACTGTGCGAGCGTCGAAAAAACCGCGCTTTAGATTCTTGCTGAAACCCAGGCTCCGATTACGGCCAGTGCCGAGCTTGCGGCTTCTGACAAGTTCGTTGTCATTGCGAAACAGATCGCTCCAGGACAGCTTGGGTGCCCGGCTCAACAGATACAGCTGGCCTGAGGGTTTGACCGTTGTATGCCAGACGTGATCTTCCGACAGCGCAACCCGTTCACTGAGTCGCATGGCCTGCGAGAACAATTCAGGTTGCTGCCGGGAAAATCCCTGATCGGTACACACATAAAAAAACGGGTTGATGCCTGTCCCGATAAACTTCGAGATCGCGCCATTCATGGTGATCATCGGAACATCGGCAAATTTTTCCAGCGGAAAATCCTTGGCAGACGGCCCCGAGGCAACGATGAACACCGATCCTTTTTGAATGTTGCGGCACTCATCGAGGTCATGCACATGAAGTGGACCTGCGGTGCGTGACGAGTTTTTCTGCGCAACATCCATCTTCAAATTTCCTATCCATTGAGATCGATCATGTGTGACCAATCTTCATTGTGATAGTTTTCAACCGACGAGCCAACAGCTTGACTTCATCGGATCCCAAGTTTGCGACGGAGCGCAAAGGCCGTCGCAGAGCGTTCCCCGTTTTCAGAAACGACGCACAGTCTTGGGCCAGAGTGAAAACCACCCTCGTCTGATACTGTCTATTACGGGTTTTGCCCTGTGACCACCATCGCAGTTTCCGCCCGTGGCAATTCCAGCGCCGGCAGTTTTGAAGGTAAATTCAACTGCTTCAGTACCGGCGTATCGTAGCCATAAACATCGGGTTTGAACGTCACCCGCCCCTCTTTGCTCAAGTCGACAGTCCAGTAAGCCAGCAGCACCGGCACCTTGACCGGGAGCCTGATGTTTTCGGTCCTGCCATTGGCCAACTGCTTCTGAATGCCCTCACTGTTCCAGTGCTCCGGGTCATTGAACAATAGCTCGACCAACTGCAGCGGATTCTCCACCCGGATGCATCCGGAACTGGTGGCGCGCATGGACTTGGCAAACAACTCGCGATGCGGCGTGTCGTGCAGATAAATCGCATAGTCGTTGGGGAAACGAATGACCACCTGCCCCAATGAATTCTCAGGGCCGGCATCCTGGCGCAGCGTGATACCGCGCGCGTTGTACCAGTCGACGGTCGACGGATCGAGCACGTTGCCTTCGCGATCCAGGGCCCGGATCCGATTGGCCGCCAGGTAATCCGGGTTCTGTTGAATCTTGGGCAGCATATCCTTGACCAGAATCGTCGGCGGCACGGTCCAGGTGGGGTTGAACGTGACGTAAGTAATCTCGGATTGAAACACCGGCGTACTGCGAAACGGCTTGCCGACCTGTACCCGGGAACGCCAGATCGGCTGGCCGTCGCGATACAGCGCGACCTTGTACCCGGCGATGTCCACGACGACAAAAGTGCCTTGCAGCTTGTACAGCAACCACCGCGCCCGCTCCATGTTCACCCGGACCTGATCGATCCGTGCCTCGACCGGCACATTCAGCGCCGCCAGGGTCGCCGCCCCTGCCACACCGTCCGCCCCCAGATACTGCTCGGCCTGATACTTCTTCACCGCCGCAATGACTTTGTCGTCGTAATCGCTGCGTTTGCCCTTGGTTGGCTCCAGATAACCACCGGCCACCAGGCGGGCGCGCAACTGTGCAACTGCCGCACCGTCCATCCCCGGCTTGAGCGACTGCCCCTCGGCGACCTTCGGCCAACCACCGGCATCCCGAACCTGACGCAAGTGCGCCAGCGCTACGCGCATGCTGCGATAAACCGCCTCTTGCGGCGGCGCTTGAGCGAACGCGCGAGCCACATCGTGATCGTCGAGGGCAGCAAAGAAACTGTTCACATCCTCACGGGAATCAACCCCCTCGGGGTCGAAGTTCCAATGAAAATCCAGCCGTGAAGGGTCGACCTTGCCGCGCCGCAACTGCAACAGCGCAGTGATGTAGGTGCGGGTCAGCCCGATATCGTAAGCCGCCGATTGCGCTGGCGTTGGCGCGGTGGCCTGCATCGCCAGTTGCGCCTGGACCAACTCGGCACTCCGGTAATCCGAGGGGTTCAAGCCATCGATTTCAGTTTCATTCAGACTTTTGAGCAACTGGGCGACATCGCGTCCGTTCGTCCAGGCGGCGCGATAGTTGCGGTGGGAATAGAAATCCAGGACCACGCGGTTGATGTCCGCGCGCTGATGCTTGCGTGAAGTGAGCAGCGGCGGGAATGCCGATTGCAGGGGTTCCAGCACGGCCTGGATCGCTTGACCCACGACATCATCAGGCGCCGCCGACACCACACTGGTTTCCGGAGTTGCCTGCACGATCGGCGAACTTTCACCAAATGCCGTGCCGCTGATCAGAAAGACCATAAAAAAAGCGCGGCTTATGACGAATAACCTTGTTAATTGCACCATGGATAATCCTTAATCTCCCGCAAATCAAAGGCTAGCGTTCCACTCGCTGCTAGACTCGACATATTCCTGATGAGACTTACCTTATGCCGATACAACGCTTTGGCTTTCTGCTCACAGCCCTGCTGTTGACGTCGGCCTACCTACCAGCCTACGCCGATTCGCTTGAAGTGGCGCTGGCCAAAGCTGCTCCAAACGCCAATGCAAAAGTCATCGCCCTGGCGGTACGTGCCACCCAATGCACCCGCGCCCAAGGCGCAGCCCCGGCACAGAGACTAGCAGTGATCGATTACTCCTTGCCTTCAACCGAACAACGGTTGTGGGTGTTCGACCTGAAAAAGCGCAAATTGCTGTTCCAGGAACTCGTCGCCCATGGCCGCAACAGCGGCGAAAACATGGCCACCCAGTTCTCCAACCAGAATGAAAGCTTCGCCACCAGCCTCGGCCTGTTCCGCACGCAGGAAAGTTATCGCGGCCAGAACGGCTACTCATTGCGCATGGAAGGCCTGGAGCCCGGCTTCAACGATAACGCCTTTGATCGGGCAATCGTCATTCACGGTGCACCGTACGTCAGTCCGGTCCTGGCACGCGCCAACGGGCGCATTGGCAGAAGCCTCGGTTGCCCGGCAGTGCGACCCGCCATTGCGCGCAGGCTGATCGACTCGATGAAGGATGGGCAGTTGCTGTTTTCCTACTACCCGGATCAGCGCTGGCTGAAGTCTTCTTCCTATATCAATTGTGGCAGCGGGACAGTAGCGTCATCGGACAAAGCCACCAAACGCCAGTAAACCTGCGCGCCAAGCTGTCAAAACTGTAATCTTCGCCTCAGCCTGCTGAAAGGCACCGCCCGTTAGCCTCATCGACACGTTCACCAGGCTGACGGGAAAAACGGCATGCACTCCAACACTTCAAGACGCACCTTCGTCAAGGGGCTGGCCGCGGGCGGGCTGCTGGGCGGCCTCGGGTTATGGCGAACGCCGGTCTGGGCGATCACCAGCCCCGGCGAACCGCAGGTGCTGGCCGGCAGCGATTTCGAGCTGTTCATCGGCGAAACCCCGGTCAACTTCACCGGCAACCCGCGCACCGCAATGACCATCAACGGCAGCCTGCCCGGCCCGCTCCTGCGCTGGCGTGAAGGTGACACGGTGACGCTGCGGGTGAAGAACCGGCTCAAGGACAGCACCTCCATTCACTGGCATGGCATCCTGCTGCCCGCCAACATGGACGGCGTGCCGGGGCTGAGCTTCAAAGGCATCGAACCGGGTGGCGTCTACGTTTATCAATTCAATGTCCGGCAAAACGGTACCTACTGGTACCACAGCCATTCCGGCCTTCAAGAACAGATCGGCGTGTACGGTCCGCTGGTGATCGACGCCCGGGAACCGGAGCCCTTCCAGTACGATCGCGATTACGTCGTGATGCTGTCCGACTGGACCGACGAAGACCCCGTCAGCTTGATGAAGACCCTGAAAAAACAATCCGATTACTACAACTACAACAAACGCACCGTCGGCGATTTCATCCACGACGTCAGCGAGAAAGGCTGGGGCGCGACGGTTGCCGATCGCAAGATGTGGGCCGAGATGAAAATGAACCCCACCGACCTGGCCGACGTCAGCGGCGCCACCTACACCTTTTTGATGAACGGCCAGACGCCGGACGCCAACTGGACCGGTGTGTTTCGTCCCGGCGAGAAGCTGCGGCTGCGGTTTATCAACGGCTCCGCGATGACCTACTTCGACGTGCGCATTCCTGGCTTGAAAATGACCGTGGTGGCGGCGGATGGACTGCATGTCAAACCGGTGAGCGTCGATGAATTCCGCATCGCGGTGGCGGAAACCTTCGACGTGATCGTCGAGCCGACAATGGAGACCTACACCCTCTTCGCCCAATCGATGGACCGCACCGGCTACGCTCGCGGCACGCTGTCCGTGAAGGCAGGCTCAGCGGCGCTGGTGCCGCCACTGGATCCGCGCCCCCTGGTCACCATGGATGACATGGGCATGGGCGGGATGGACCACGGCAGCATGGCCGGCATGGATCACAGCGCCATGGCCATGCCCGGCATGCAATCCCATCCGGCGTCGGAAAACGACAACCCGTTGGTGGACATGCAGGCCATGTCCACCTCCCCCAAACTCGACGACCCCGGCCTTGGCCTGCGAAACAACGGGCGCCGGGTCCTGACCTATGCCGACCTGCACAGCACCTTCGAAGACCCGGATGGCCGCGAACCCGGTCGCACGATCGAATTGCACCTCACCGGGCACATGGAGAAGTTCGCCTGGTCGTTCAACGGCGTGAAGTTTTCCGACGCCGAACCGCTGCGCCTCAAGTACGGCGAGCGCGTCCGGGTGGTGCTGGTCAACGACACCATGATGACGCACCCCATCCACCTGCACGGCATGTGGAGCGACCTCGAAGACGAGAACGGCGACTTCAAGGTGCGCAAACACACCATCGACATGCCGCCGGGCTCCCGGCGCAGCTATCGGGTCACCGCCGATGCACTCGGGCGCTGGGCCTATCACTGCCATCTCCTGTACCACATGGAAATGGGCATGTTCCGTGAAGTTCGCGTGGAAGAATGAGGCGCTACCCATGACCGGATTTACCCGCAACGTTCTGACCTTCGTCGCCCTCGGACTGACGCTTTCCAAGGCGATAGCCGCCACCGACGACATGCAGGGCATGGACCACAGCCAGATGGACCATAGCCAGATGCAACCCATGGACGACGGCCAGATGCAGCCCGCCGCACCGACCGAAAGCCGCACGCCCATCCCGCCGTTGACCGACGCCGACCGCGCCGCCGTCTACGCAAGCCCCCACGGCCATACCGTGCACGACAGCGCGCTCAACACGTTCTTCCTCGCCGACAAGCTTGAATGGCAGGACGCCGATGACGGCAGCACCCTGGCCTGGGATCTGTCAGGCGGGATCGGCGGCGACATCGATCGCCTGTGGCTGCGCTCCGAAGGCGAACGCACCAACGGCAAGACCGACGACGCCGAAATCCAGGCGCTCTGGGGCCACGCCATTTCGCCGTGGTGGGATGTCGTGAGCGGCGTGCGCCAGGACTTCAAACCCGGCGCCCCGCAAACCTGGGCCGCCTTCGGCGTGCAAGGCATGGCGCTGTACAACTTCGAAGCCGAAGCCACCGCCTTCATCGGCGAAGGCGGCCAGAGCGCGGCACGGCTGGAGGGCGACTACGACATCCTGCTGACCAACCGGCTCATCCTGCAGCCGACCGCCGAGCTCAATTTCTACGGCAAAAACGACCCGCAACGGGGCATCGGTTCCGGGTTGTCCAACAGCGAAGCCGGCCTGCGCCTGCGCTACGAGATCCGCCGGGAATTCGCGCCGTACATTGGCCTGACCTGGAACCGCACCTACGGCAAGACCGCCGATTACGCCACAGACGAAGGCGAGGACCGCAGCGAAGCACGCCTGGTACTCGGCGTGCGGATGTGGTTCTGAACCTATTGATCCAATAACCAACAATTGACCGCTTCAAGCGGCAAGAGGCCTTGCATGCGCACGTTCAAAACCACCATTGTTGCCAGCGTATTTTCTACCGGCCTGCTACTGAGCGCCCTCGCCCAGGCCCACCCGAAACTGCTCTCGTCCACCCCTGCCGAAGGCACGGAAGGCGCCGCGCCGGGGACCATCGAACTGCACTTCTCCGAAAACCTCGTGACGCAGTTTTCCGGAGCGAAACTGGTCATGACCGAAATGCCTGGCATGGCTCATGCCCCCATGCCCATGAAGGCCAAGGTCAGCGGCGCCAGCGACCCGAAAACCATGCTCATCACCCCAGCCTCACCGCTGCCTGCCGGCACCTACAAAGTCGAATGGCGCGCGGTGTCATCGGACACCCACCCGATCACCGGCAACGTCACGTTCAAAGTGAAATGATCAATGAGCGAACTGGCCAACATCGCCCTGCGTTTTGCGCTGTACACGGATTTGATGCTGCTGTTTGGGGTAGCGCTCTTTGGGCTGTACAGCCTTAAAGGACCGGAACGGATATCGGGGGCGGTGTTGCCGTTTCGCTCGCTGTTGACGGGAACCACCCTCCTCGGTGCGGTGCTGTCCGTTGCCGGCATGGTTTTGCTGGCAAGTGCCATGAGCGGTGAAACAGACTCCGCGGCACTGCGCCCGCACATGGAAATGATGGTCCTGGAAACGGATGTCGGGCTGGCCTGGACGGTTCGGATCATTGCGCTGGTTGTCGCTGGAATCGCCATGCTGCTCCACCGGCGCGCACCCGGCGTCAGCTTGCTCGTTGCGACGCTTGCTGGCGGCGGCGCCCTCGCCTCCCTGGCCTGGAGTGGCCACGGGGCGATGGATGAAGGCATCTGGCACTTCACCGCGGACATTCTGCATTTGCTGGCGGGTGGCGCCTGGCTGGGTGCGCTGGTCGCGTTTGCCTGGATGTCACGGACTGCTGCATTGCAAACCGAAGATCGCATTCGCCTGCTGGCCCACGCCGTCACCCGGTTTGAATCCATCGGCGCAGTCATCGTTGTTGTCATCGCGGTGAGCGGGGTTGTGAACTACCTCTTCATCGCCGGCCCGAAACTGTTCCTCAATACCTACGGGGTTTTACTGTTCGTCAAAGTCGCGCTGTTCGCCGGCATGCTCGTCCTCGCCGCGCTGAACCGCTTTCATTTGGGGCCGACGCTGGAGCGTTCATTGCGGGAGGGGCAGTATCGAGTGGCCGCGAATGCGTTGCGGCGCAGCGTCATGGTGGAATTGACGGCAGCGGTGTTGATTGTGGGATTGGTGGCGTGGCTCGGGACCTTAAGTCCGGGAGCGGAAATCGGCGATCTGTAAAGGAAGAAGCCTGACATTTCACCTGTGGCGAGGGAGCTTGCTCCCGCTGGACTGCGCAGCAGTCCCATTCAGGGGAGCCACTCATTTTTTAAACTCCTGAAAGTTTCACTACACTCCCACCCTTCAAAACCACGCCACCACAAAAGCCCAATAACAATGAAAAACATCAACTGCACCCTGATGCTCAGTGGCCTGCTCGCACTATCCCTAGGCGCCCAGGCACAAGAAACCCCATCGCACCTGGACAGCGTCATTCAACAAGGCCAACTGCGCGTCTGCACCACGGGCGACTACAAACCCTACACCTACAAAGCCGAGGACGGCGAATACTCAGGCATCGACATCGCCATGGCCCGCTCCCTGGCCGACAGCCTCGGCGTCAAGGTCGCATGGGTGCAAACCACCTGGAAAACCCTGATGCCCGACATGCTCGCCAGCAAATGCGACATCGCCATGGGCGGCATCTCGGTCACCCTGGAACGACAGAAAAAAGCCTTTTTCAGCACCACCCTCGACGTCGACGGGAAAATCCCCCTGGTGCGCTGCGAAGACCAGACGCAGTACCAAACCATCGACCAGATCAACCAACCCACCGTTCGCCTGGTCGAACCGGCCGGCGGCACCAACGAAGCCTTCGTCCACGCCTTCCTGCCCAAGGCGCAACTGAAACTGCACGACAACGTCACCATCTTTCAGGAGCTGCTGGATAAAAAGGCCGACGTGATGATCACAGATGCCTCAGAAGCGCTGTACCAGCAAAAACTCAAACCGGGATTGTGTGCGGTCAATCCGACGCAGTACATGCAATATGGGGAAAAGGCTTATCTGCTACCGCGGGATGACATGACGTGGAAGTTGTATGTGGATCAATGGCTGCATCTGGCCAAGGTGACGGGGAATTATCAGAAGGTGTTGGGGCAGTGGTTGGCGGTGCCTGAAGATAAGTAACGAACATCAAAAGGGCACTCGCTCAGCTGTTCATTCAAATCATCTTTAGGCCAGCAAGAAATCTGTGGCGAGGGAGTTCACTCCCGCTGGGCCGCAAAGCGGCCCCCTGCGCCTGTGCAGACAGACTGCGTTATCCGTGCCTGCAACTGCTGCGCAGGGCGCCCTTCTCCATTGCAGCGTTAAACGATTGGCAGCCAATCAGTCGTCGTGCAGCAAACCCGAGCTGTACTCACCAAAGCTATTGCCAAGCGCACTACCATGGAAATTCACTTTGTCAGGATTGTTGGTGGGCCCCGGGCCAAAGCCGCTGGACGGTACGCTTTCTTCGGAATAACGGTTTGCGGTACTCACCCCGGAACAAGCGCTCAACAGCACAGCACCGGCAATTAGCGTGGCTTTGGCGAGGTTTGAAATCATTTTCGGTGTCCTGTTGGGTGGAGGCGCGTTGGCTTGAATATGTGCCCTCATCCTAGGCTTTGCGCCGGGTGGGGATTATGAAACTTTGCGGGGTGACAGCGTTGGTTCAGGTGGGGTGGTTTCTCCAATAAAAAGGACGCCATTAAGGGCGCCCTTCTCTTTTACAGCCGTACACTCATGCACTCACGGGCGGGTCGACATTATCCAGTGCCCTATTCACCAATAGCTCCCCAACGACCGCCAACTGCTGAATCGACAACGCCAGACTGCGTGGCGAGCCTTCGAGCTTACAGGCCAGATCGGTAGTGAGGACGTTTAGTGACGCCAGCGTTTCGCAGGCATGACAAAGCAAGGTTTCAGTGTCGACATTGTGCACGATGGTAAAGACGTGGCAGATCGGATCGGCGTGATTCGGATTGCGTAAGCGCTTGCTGACAACACGATGACTGGCTTCGGAAAGCTGGTCGAGATCGGAAGCGGTTGGCGCTTCGGGAGGATCGGGCGTTATTTTTTTCATCGTTTGCGTTCCTAGAATTAATTAAAGGAACTGCCAGCATCACTTCCACATGATAGGTGGCAGCTGTGCGCAGGTGTGGAAGACCGGGGATCTAGGAACCCGGCGCACCCGAAAGTGCCCCGCGCACAGCCGCCATAATTTAACAGCAGACATGAAAAAAGCGCCTGCTTAAATTCAGGTGGCGCCTTTGCGCCTAGATCTTGTGAAGGGCTTCCACACCCTTGTCGCTGAATTTGCAGCGACGGGGGGAAGGCTATCGGGGTGGGCAAGGGAGTACAAGATGGACGAATTCGACAGAGATGGCGGGAAATTTCCTACATTTTGGGTGATTTCATCAACATGAGATTGTTGGCTGTGTTCGATGATGGATTGGACCGACCAATCACCATCCACCAGCAAATAAAGGCCAACAAGACCTTCAAAAAGTAACCGTACCAATTTCGTACCAACGATATTCCACTTCCACTAAATCTGCCTTCACTCGCACTTTTCTGTAGCAAATTTTAAGCAACCATATTTGGCTCCAATCCGAGCACTATCGACACTGTCAAAATACGTTGACGCATTGGTACCGACCTCTATAAGCCCCTCTTGCTCTATGAAGTTTACAAGCTGCTACGCTTGCCTTTTCATGGAGGAATCGTGATGCCTGATACAGACCTACTCCCTTCCCTGCTCTTCAAGATCAACGAGAATCAACTCGCCCTCGAAGCCGCCATCATGGAGCTAACTAACTGGGCTGAGCAGCGCGGCGCGGCCGAGCTCGCCGACAACGTTCGCGGTGCCCTGGTCGCAATCGACCGTAATGAGGAGTTCATCAAGATGACGCTAGCGGTAATGATGACACCCGAGTGACTGCAGGCGGCCAAAAGCGGTCATGCACATGAGTTAGAATTCGAGATATTGATTGGAATTCGAGCTCCTCGCGCGCCGCTGAGGCGGACGCTCCTTTACCCATAGCTCTCCCGCTATTTTTAGAATAAAAGGACCTGGTGATGGCAAGAGATGATTTCGCACCGACGGTAGTCGCGGCGCTTGGGAAACGTGCAGCATTCATATGCTCGAATCCTAATTGCAGAAAACTAACAATTGCACCCTCAAGTGCAGACGCTATGAAGTTCCTATACATCGGAGCAGCGGCGCACATTACTGCCGCATCTAAAAATGGCCCCCGTTACGACTTGAACATGAAGGCAGAGGATCGTGCGGCAATAACAAATGGGATCTTCCTATGCCGGAGTTGCGCCGATCTAATAGATAAAAATAGAGGCATCGATTTTACGGCTGATGAACTGAGATCTTGGAAAACAGATCATGAGGAATGGGTCTCAGCCAATTTGAATAAAACACCAGGAGGCGTTGGTGGGGATGGCGGAGGAGGCACAATCATCGGCGATAGAGGTACTGTAATCGGTGGAAAGGGAGGTGACGGAGGGACAGCAGGAAGTGGAGGGAAAGGTGGTAGCGGTTTCATACACGGTGATGACGGGATAATAATAGGTGGAGATGGTGGAAATGCCGGTACCGCTGATGGCCGCGGCGGAAAGGGGGCGCGGAGCCCTATGCAACGCTATGGAACTCCGACCGATCTATGGAGGTTCGGAAGTGGTGGCTCAGGGGCTAATCACCCAGAGTACGACCGGCGCCTCACCCTATTGGCTCAGTTCAGGTATGAATACGTAACTACACTGCCCGATCATGCCCCGTATGTTCATGCAGGAATCGACGTGGTTCCAGCCGACTGGATCAACCAGCGACTTGCCGAATGTAATGAATTGTGGAGAGTAGAAATGGGAGAATTTGGATACACGCTTCCACCTTTAACTTCTGAAGGATAGTGATTCGAATCCCATCAAATCCCCATAGATCCGCTCTAGACCAGCATAAGCATCGGGCGTGACCTAAGGGGAAACAACTCTTTGGCCTTGGGTAAAAGTGCGGTGGGTGAACGCTACGTAATCGCGTGGAGCGCCGCGTGAATCATCAGAAATACTTTTTATGCGCGCGGCAAACGTGCTGCCGTCTGAATTTCTGACCAAGAAAACTTCACCTGTATGCACTGTATAAACACGGGATGTGCTGTCGAATTGTTCGAAGGCTATGGCTTCGTTCTCGGCGATGTTTTTGCAACGTGCCACCTTTGCACCGCCGGTGGCATAGACGTGAATGGAGGTGTCATCGGCTTTGCTAAATTTCAGGTCAAAAGTGGAGCTATTTTTCGAGCTGATTCTTATTTCCCCGTTATTGGTTGAATAGTCGAAAAAGGTGAAGTCGTCGTCTGCGCTAACGTAGCTGAGATTCCCGAAATCGAGGGCTTCAGCGTCCCTTACATCCTCCACTACACCCTCTGAAACCCCGACCTCACGGAGCAAGTCTGCCAACTTCAACAGCTGGAGACTCTTTCCATTCGTTATCCGGCGAAACTCGTCAATCAACTCAGGTCGAGGGTAAACGCCCTCATTGCCCGAACGTACGAGCCAGTCGGCCTTCTCTTCGCCTGTCACGAAAATCACATCTTTCTGATTGGAGTTACCGATTTCCAAAATGGTGAGCCAGATCAGGAAGTCTCCGATCCCCTTATCGGGTTTGCCCGCGTCTTTGTAGCCTGGAGGCACCTTTTTATCCAACCGAGCTTTCCAATCCTGCGCGACTTGAGCTCGATTGGGTTCGTATTCAACTACCACCTCTCGACCAAAAATCTTTTGATAAGCCAAGGTCACAGGGTCGTCGCCCCTCCAGGCCTTCATCCGATCGATCAAAGGCTGCAGGGCCTTCACATAGTCGCGGCCGGCTTTTTTTAGATGATCATCGGCTTCTAATACAGGATTTGTCACATCCAAGTCTTTGAAGAAGTGCGGAAGATTGCCACCCACATTAAGAACGGCGCTGGCTTTGTCCTGCACGCTCTTTAGGATGCTGCCTAGATGGGTGTCTCTGTTCTTCAAATACTCACGAATCACTCGATTAGGGACTCGCAACCGCCCCTCTTCCGCTAACTTGGTAAAGACTGCCTTGATCTCGCTGAACTCTCTGCCGCCAACCTTGAACGGGAGCAAGAGGACATTCGTGTCCAGGACGATGAGCACGTCAGGGTCAGACGCTCCTTTGACCAGTGACGGCCTGAGTAGATCGCTCACACTGGGGTAGAGATCTTCTAGCGCCCACATGGGCGTTGCCCCATCGCTGTCCGTTTCGTCGGCACCTGTATTTCTCTCCCTAGCCACAGAGTATTCCTTTACCATTTTGATTATACGAGTTGAGTACGGGGGGTTAATGGCACCGAAGCCTGAGCTCTATCTTAGCTAGCTTAGGGCCACGAATACAGAATGAATCGCCCTTGACTTTGCAAATACATCTGAATGAGTTTTCTTTGCCAATTTCCGTGGTTACTGACCGGCTGCATCACGTATGCGGTCGCTCGGACTTCAGTTGAATGAGACATGGATAGGGATTCGAACCCCTTCTTGCTTGCTCGGAGGCCGCTTCCGGCCGGTAAATCCTATGTCTTAGCGCTTCCCGGTCGGCATTACACGGCCTATAGCGGTCCTGAATTTGCCCTAAATTTGCCCTAAGCCTGCACCTCTCCTTGGGCAAATTGGTTCCCAACACCTCGATCCTATACCTGGTCCGAGATGGAATGGACCAACTACTTCCAGCGACCCCGTTTTTAGCTGACTTTAGACCATCAAGTGAGACTGCGTACCATACTCGAACCATCTGTCCTGCAGTTGGTGCTTCCGACTCCTAGCCATAATGCGCCACGGCTTGCCATAAATTTTGGACTGCCTATGCTCAGGGTCTGTCTGATCGGATCATCACGGTGAGGGACCATTACGAATGTCGACGTTATCCGAACGTGTAACTATGAAATATCCACCTTTTGAAGTTTCATATATAGGGGAAAAGCACCCTCTAATCGCGCACCTGTTCGCACAGGTAACCAGTCAACTTACTGAACTACCTGACTTCTCTCGTGACAAAAAAATTGCTGTACTTTCGGACTTCGGCGGAGAGCATAAAGGCGCAAGTTTTTTTACATATTCATTCTTACTAATCTCCTATGACAAGATCTCCCCTTTTATTGAAGCTGTGGCTAAACTAAGAAGCGCGTACGATATCCTGGATCCCTACAGTGAATTCGCATACAAAGATCTTAACTATGGTCCGCGTAAACGGGCGCTTCCCGGATTCTTGAAAATTGTCGACACCTTACTTCATGGCGCACTAATTACCGTCGCAGTCGACAAAAAAATTGTCAGCCTTTTTGGCGCAGACAAGAAATCAGTTCACACACAAATACAAAAGGAATTTGCCGACGCCGGTTTAGCCGACTGGAAATTTGAATCTGCGGAAAAAGCGCTTCGCATTTGCCATTCCATATCATTCTTCGCATCTCTTACAACCCATAACGACCAGCGCTTACTGTGGTATTGCGATAGCGACACGGTTAATGACAACGAAGTTTTTTTCAACGATACAAGAAACATTTTAAATCGAACACTAGGCTTATATGTAAACCACTCATTCGATATACTCGGATTCGCAAAATCATTTGAAGGAAAATCACACCTTGATGATTTGCTTAGCATTACCGACTTGGCTGCTGGAGTGATTCAGGACCTGCTATCCGGACACAATACTGAAAATGACCAAATAAATGAAAACAAAGTCCCTCTCATTAAATGGCTTACACAACGGAGTAACTATCTAACCAAAATCACCTTACAGATGTTACGCCTACCTAACGGGGACATAAGTAGTGGCATCGTCGAATTCAATAAACCTCCAGCTAATTCGTCATTGTGAAAAAGAAAAGCACATATGCCAATCGTGCTAGAGAACCAACGCAAAAAAAGCCCTACAGCCTTATAAAAATGGTTGTAGGGCTTTATCGACAATTCAACGGAACAGGCCCAGTCTTGTCGAAATAGGTCAGGGCACCTAATCCTTAATTTTTGAATTAATGATGCTCGCATTATCTGTACTGACTTTGGAGTCTAAATCATGACCCGAATAGCCCTCAAGATCTGCTGAAAGGTTAACACATTGGTTTCTCATACCTGATATTGCGGCTGCTATCTCAGCGTTGGGAGCAGTATAATTCTTTACCGCCCCAATAAGAGCCGCACTAGGTGGTTTAATACTTTTCATGACGCCTGCTATGGCTGCATTTTGCGCCCTGAAGTTGTTCAAGGCGCTTATCAATTCGGGGCTAGGAGCCATGGACCCGAGAGCTTTCATCTGATTGGCATATCTAGAAATGATGCCAATGTCTAAACCTAATGATCGAGATACCAAATCGTTTTTCAGGGCGGTATTGTCTTTGATTCTGTCGACACTATGTTGAAGAGATTCTACTGAGGATGCCGGTGTTTTGCCGTCGACTCGCAACTTATCGATTTCTTCTTGCAACTTGGCCACTTCAACATCTCTTGCGGCGAGTGCATTCTCGCCTTCAAGAATCGAGGCACTTTGTGTTTTAATAAGGCTGTCCAGCATTATAACAAATGAAGCCATATCGTCCGCGGTTGCCGACAATCCATTGAATGTTATGAGAAAATACTTGAGCAGTTCGTTTTCGGAAAAATCGGGGTATCGCACCTTATGATCGATTTCACTCCAGGCTTCTTGAAATATTGTTCTTGTTTGAACCTCAACTAAAATTGGCTCCTTTTCTGGGTGGTACGTAATTCCGTAGTGGATTGATCTATAACCAGCATTGTGATTATCCTCAATAGCCCCCCTTTCAATTATCTGACTTAATTTAGCATCCCCCTCTCTTTTGAATATGGTTGTATCTTGTACATTCCAAGTATCGCGAATCTGTGAATCAACTGCCACACACTCTTCTTTCAACAAATGAAGTGCACGTACTCCGATTAAATCCGAAACAACCGCCCTGTAGTTTTCAACATTTATTTTTTCCCATTTTTCCTTGCGCGGGCTTTCTAAATTTTTTCTAAGTATTTTTTTAACTAAACCATATGTATCTTTTACTCTCCACCTCACTGAGTGGACGCTATTAAATGCTTGTATCCGATTGGCAATCGCCCCGCCATACAATGCAAGAGTTTGCATTGAAGCATCGTGGTGGTTGGCAATGCTGACAAGTTGATCCCAATCAAGACATGATTTCTCCCAATCATCTTCTGTGTAACCAGACTTTGCGAGAAACTCTTCTCGCGTCAAATCAAATGTCATTGCTACGTCCTCAAAACTGAAAATCATCGACTATAAATCAGGCGCTTTACGGCTGATATTGTGGTACTTGGGCGGGCTTTTCCCTCATTCTCGGACATTCGACTCAGACTCGCCTAGCAGGAGGCTGGCTATATCGCTTCGACTCACCTTTGTGTCGCCACGCATTGCTACTACAAGGCTGATGAGATGTTCTCTACCATCTTCCGTCGTTGCAGCTGCGCCCGATTTTTCAAATGCCCTCAAGGCGTTTATGACCTCACCCGATCCATGGATCACGATTTTGCATTTTGCCAACGCAGCGTCGGCCAGGACTTTATGACGATCACTTTGTATACCTGATCGAGCTATAGCGGAAAGGTAGTCTGCGTAAGCCTCTGTCCGAAGCGAATTTATTCGTTTATTTCGTTCAGTCAGCGTGCCGAAAGCGAACGCCATTACAGCAGTACAGGCCGCTACCAACAGAGGTATCCAACTACTCAATGCCATTACCGGCTCCTTCGCATTCTTTCCCTGGACTCAGGGGTGTTCTTTATATCTGATCAAAAAGTCCAAACTTGGCATAACATTGGCGTCAAGGTGATCCTGCATTCGCTGGCTCAGATGGTGCTCATTGGGGATATCAATGTCCACTTGGCTCGCCCATCCCCGCAAAATGCCCAGGAATACCATGCTAACGGTGTGACCATCCTCCATGTGCTGGAGCAGGAAAGCCTTCAGCTTCCCTCGCCCTTTATCGGAATGCAGGTCAAAACCGCCTGGCACATCTCGTAGCCGGTGCGCAATGATGTTGCGATGCTGGAGGAAGCGATCCAACTTGTCGTCGAAGGTAGGGTGCAGATCAACTTGCTTCCGCAGCGTTTTGAGCAGTCGTCCCAAAGTGGCTTTTGAGTGTCGCTCAAGCAGCAGCTGAAGCTGTTCCGCAGTTTGTAGTGGCTCGCCGTGCAAAGGAAAAGTAAGACAACTGCTCAGCAGGTGCTCAACAGCCTGCCCGGCGATCACCGCAAGACCCAGTGTCTTCAATACATCGTCCTGTTTAGATTTGTAGCCTGATTGCGCTTCATCTTTCATGCTCAGAGATACCCTTGGGGTCCGCAATGGTTTGAATGACCTGCGATCAAGGCAGACCCCACGTTTGACTGCGGGGCTTTGGTGCACCTGGTGCGATTTTTCTAAACGGGCTGGACTGAATGAGTGAGCGAGCGAGCACGAGCGGTCACCTGACAGTGGCTTCTCTTGGCCGACTTTTGTCTGTCGCAAACACCTTCTTGATGGGCTGGCCATAAAGCTCGGTGGGTAGGCCTCTGACTGAGCTCGCCTGAAATCTTGGAAAATCTAAGGGTGTCTAGCGAATTTTGCTACCCCCCTAGACCTGCTTATCGGCAGGGATCTGCCGCTCAAAGACCTGTCCGCTGCTACGCATAACGGGGCATTCGTTAAATGCCACCCGTCATCCCAGCCCACTTCGGTGGGCTTTTTTGCGCCGGCTGGACGCCAGAGGGTAGGGGCCACGCGACAGGCAGCTACCGGCCGATTCTGTTGAAAAAGTCGGTCTACCCAAACTGCCTGATCATTGCCTAGTGAAAACGCCTTTTTTGCACGCTGCTACGTGAAATCCGAGTTCGGAAGCCTCTGCCAAAAGTAAAGATTTTAATCTCGGACGCGTACTTTTCTGATGCGCAAACCACGGCCGACTTTTTCAACAGAATCGGCCAAAAGCGGACATCCACCAGGGACGACTACCGGCGATGAACAGATGATCGCCAATATTGTTTTCGGACGATGGCGCAGGTGATGGGATGACGGTTCGCGAACGTTCGTTGCAGGGAGTTACGAGTGAATTACAGTCTGACTAGTAATCTTGACATTGATATCGCCAAACCGACTAAAATCGCTACTTCGCCTTTTCTATGATGCTGATCTATGACTGTTGAACGCACGAGTAGAACCAAAGTACGTGAGATAGTCACAGCACTAAACCGTGCCGACCTGACTGCTATCGATTACGAATATCTCCTGACTCAAGTGGGTGTCTTGATCAAGGGCATTCCCATGATGGCGCAATCTGTGCCTGTAGGAACCACGCTGTATCGGGGGGTAATTCACCCCGAGAGGCCAAGTAAAGTGAGTTACCTAGGTAGTCCACCCGCCGAGCTAGTGACCAATTTTCAACGTTGCAATGGTCCAGGCAAACCAATGTTCTATGCAAGTGTCGATACCGCTGCAGTATTTTCCGAACTGAATGCGAATATTGGCAATATAGTTTATCTATCAAGCTGGACTGTTGAACGAGAATTTTTTTACTTCCGAATTCCACCCGGAGCAGGCGAGGGAATGGAGGAGGATGCCGCTTTCTCAAAAATCGAAACATTTTTTGAGACGCGGTTCGCTCAACCTATTCATGAGACGTTTTCAGCACAGTACAAACTGACTTCCGCTATAACCGAGAAGTTATCCACTGGTAGCGTCTCCGGCCCTCCTGAATGGTTGAAAGGGCGGACCCTAGGAGCTGTTGTATACCCATCGGTTGCACACACCACACGCTCCGATAATATTGCAATTCAAACGGTGGTAGCACAGTCATGCCTGCGGCTTTCCAATGTCCGTGCAATTGAGATTACGGAACGGCAAGCTGAGTCACTAACCGTGCGAGAGATCGATTTCAGTACCACCTTTGAGGATGAACATATAAAATGGCTGGGCCGCCCGATGCAATGGACTTTAAATGCCGAAGAGACTCTCAATTTCACCGTTGAGAACAACATGTGGGTAGCGCGCTCCGCGGACGGCACTATCATAAATCCATCGTAGAAAACAAACGCAGCGTAGGCAGTCTTCGGTACTTCGTTGAGCGGGGTACGTAACTATGAACACCCGAGCGGACGTTGACGCATAGTTGTCGGTGTGAGGGAAGAGTGGCATGAACTCTGGACGTTCAGCTTTGTCGTCCTGTATGACCGCAACGGGTCGCAAGCAGCCGCTAATGAAGGGCTGCTTTGGCTCGTAGCGCGTCCTCACTTTGCGCTTAAAACAGCCCACCTAATTCCGAAGGCGTCCAGTTCATAATTACTAACTCGCCGCTCAATTCGGCTTTTCCCTGGCGTTGATTGGTGTTGCTATAGCGGATGTCCAGCGTCTCTAAATGGAAGCCATCGAACACACGACGTATATCCGGGTGATCGTTGATGCTGACCATGACTTTGCCCTTGCAGCGGCGCATGAAGTCAGCCATACGCTCGTAGTTCTCGAACGGGAAGTCCACGCCATAACCGGCGGTCTGCCAGTAAGGCGGATCCATGTAATGAAAGGTATGGGCACGGTCGTAGCGTTCGGCGCATTCCAGCCAGGGGAGGTTTTCGACGTAAGTGCCGCACAGGCGCTGCCAGGCGGCCGAGAGGTTTTCCTCGATCCGCAGCAGATTGATGGCCGGGCCGGTGGTCGCGGTACCGAACGTCTGCCTCGTGACCTTGCCAGCGAAGGCATGGTGCTGCAGGTAGAAAAAACGGGCGGCGCGTTGGATGTCGGTGAGAGTTTCAGGGCGGGTCATTTTCTGCCACTCGAACACCTGCCTCGAACTGAGCGCCCATTTGAATTGGCGCACGAACTCTTCGAGGTGGTTCTGCACGACGCGGTACAGCGTCACCAGTTCGCCGTTGATGTCGTTGAGGACTTCCACGGGCGCGGCCTGGGGTCGCATGAAGTAGAGCGCGGCACCGCCGGCAAAGACTTCAACGTAGCATTCGTGTGGAGGAAAAAGCGGGATGAGGCGGTCGGCCAGGCGACGTTTGCCGCCCATCCAAGGGATGATAGGTGTAGACATTGAGAGCAAGACCTTTACTGTATGGATAAACAGGTGCTAGGCTCGCCGCGCTTCGTGCACGAGGTAAGAGCCTTGGCTGGACTTGCAGGGACAGTCTGCAGGGACGGCGGCCGGGTGGGATGTTGACGCATCCACCCCGGTCGCTCTTTTTTCACTTCGGTGTTGAGATTTCTTTGGCGTAGGCCTGACAGGCCGCCAGGGCGATCAATCCTTGGTCGCCGGCATCAGTGATGCCGATAATTCGTTGAGCATGCGTTGGGTCAAGTTGGGCTCTTGTGGCGCCATGAACCACGCTGCCGGTTGCGGTGGTGGCTGACACTGGGCAGCCATTGGCTGCATCGGTGGCGTCGAGTAGGACTGACAACCGCAGATCAGCAGTGGCCAGACGATCGCGCAGACGACCTTGATCACGTTGGGCATCGCTAAGCACTCGATAATGGGTTTGTTCACTGGCCGACAGTCGCTGTTCCAGCACCCGACGTTTTTCCTGTTCGATCTGCTGTTGCGTGGCAGCGGCCAGCGTCAGTTGATTCAGCATCTCAGCGTGCGCCTTGGCCTGTTTCGCCAGTTGCTGGCCGTACCGCCAATCCTGAAACTGCCAGGCCAATGCGGTCGCGCTACCAGTCAATACAGCCAGCAACACCGTCCTGCCGATGACGCGATACGGCGTCGGGATCAGATCGATGGCTGACATAGCACCGCCCTCGCCCGCGCCCACAGTTCCAAACGATCCTGCAATCCGTTCAGTCCGCCATTGATGCGGCGGGTGATGCTGTTGAATTGGCTGCGGTCGGCCAGAGTGTTCAGGCCGTTCTGTTTCCAGAACCAGGCGGCTGACTCGGCGGCCCACTGGGGCTGCTCCAGTAACTCAGGCGTGGTGAGCAGACGTTCATCACCAAACAGGCCGAGGCTGCACTGACGGTAGTTGTCGCAACCCGTGATCTGTATCAACCCCCTGCCCCGATACTTCTGGCCGTCGCCATCGGGCTCAGGCGTATTGCCCAAGCGAGTAGCCAAGGTGCCGGTGTCGTACTTGGCCAGGTAGTCACTACTACCCAGCTCCCGGACGTAGGCCAGTTGACCGGACTCATGGCCGATCTGCGCGATGAACGCAGCGATGCGAGCCGGGGTGACAATCCCGTACTTGCCCATGGCCGTGTTGAGCACAGGTGTAAAAACGCCGGCTTTGCTGCCGGCACTGGGAAGGATCTGTAACAACTGCTTTGCAGTGATAGACATACTTTTCTCCGGACGAAAAAAAGCCCGCCGGGGCGGGCATATGGGGTGGAGGGTCAGGCCACCAAGGCGGTGTTGCGGACGATGACCTTGGCCGTTTTGGCGGTACCCGTGCCGGTGTGCCGGCAGTTCCTGATCAGGTAAACGTCATAAGCAGTGGTGGTCGGGTTGATCGACTCACAGTCTTCACAGATGGCATAGGCGTCGACCGACGGCGAGTTGTCGCAGAAGCTGACGGTGTCCTCCTCCGACCTACACTTGCGGAAGATCGCTATCGATTCACTACCCCCATCGCCAGGTGCGCCGGACACGTAATAGGCCGCCGCCTTGCGTCCGGCGATCCGTTGGTTTCGAAAGCTGCGTCCATTGCTGTAGATCGCATCGCAGCCATAGGTCGGCGCCACCGCCGTGCCGCCGTTGTACTCGCAGTAATGGTCGTGGATCCGCGTCCTGCCCCACTCATGGTTGGATTCCCCATCATCATTGCAGTCATGCGCGTACAGGCTGTCGCCTGTCAGGTTGGCGTGGAAATGGCCATTCACGCCATCGCCGGTACCGTCCGTGGCGAATGATCCGGCGCACGACACCTCAATCAAGCCGAACCGCGAGAGTCCCGCGTGCGACCAACAGTTGCTGCGCGAGCCATGAATCGCCACCACATCCAGCAGCGATTTGCGAAACGGGCGCGTGTTCACCCCGCCGTATCGGATATCGAGGTTCTGCAGGGTGATCTGCCCACAACTTTCGGTCACGCCCCCGGCAATGAAGCCGGTGAGCGCATCCAGGTACAGGTTCGCCACAGTGCCATCCCCGCCGGAGTCCACCGTGAAGTACAGCACCCCGCCATCGTAAAAACAGCGCGGGTCGTTGGCGGCGTCCAGCTCGGCCAGCGCGGTCTCCAGGGTGGTGGCCGTCGCCTTGATGATCCGGGTAAAGGGCAAGCGATGGGTACGCCCGTTGTGCTCGGGTTGATGCCGTCCCGCCTCGATCAGGGTACGCGCATCGGCCACGCCGTCCTGGTAGAGCCAGTTCGGTGTCAGCGTGAGTCCGGCCACGGCCGCTTGGTAGATCTTGATCTGCCCGGCGGTTTTGCTAATGCCAGTCAATTTGTCGCTCAGGCGAATCACCGGATTGGCGCTGCCCGTCCACTCCCCGACGATCTCCACCCGCTCGGTGACCAACTGCGGGTTGATCTGCACGATCTTGCCGAACTCCGCGCCGCGCAGGATCACCGTGCCACGGCCTCCCAGCGCAATCAGCGCGGCGTTGGTCGACGCGAACGGCGCACCCGCCGAGCCATCCCCCGACACGTCGTTGCCGGTGGGGGTGACGTAGGCGACCTTCATCCCCGAGGAACCGGCCGTATCCTTGAAGCTGGTATCGGCACCTTCACGAATCGCCACCATGCTCAGGTAGGCCTGGACCACGGTTGCAATCCGGATGTCGAAAGCGATATCGGTGGTGCCAGCGGGCAACGGCACGTTATCCGCAATGATCAGTGTCCTGGCCGAAGTGATACTTGCCTGCGGCACGTAGCGTGAGTAATAGGAGGTGTTGCCCGCGTCATCCCCCACCGACGTCCAGTTTAGCTGGGTGCCCGCCGCGTCGAACGCCACCAGCCGCAACTGGATACCGGCCAGCCCCTGATCGCCGATCTTTTCCTGGATCACCAGGGACGCCGAAATCTTGCCGCTTTTGAAGTTGGAAACGCTCAACTTGGCCGTGCGCCGGTTCACCGCCGAGGCACTGGCCGGGGTCTCGATACAGGCCTGGCCGTTCTTGCCCACGATCGGCGTGGCGGCGCCGGTGGCCCAAGTGTAGCTGGTGCCACTGCTGGTGAAGCGAGGATCAGGGAAGATGTTCGGCGACCAGCGCCACTTCTCCCGCTCGGCGTCGATCGAGGAGACCGTGCTCAAGTCCTCGCTCGTTGCCAGGCGTCCTTTGGTGGCCGGGCGATATTCAGCCACTGAACCCTTGGCCAGCATGTAGTCGGTCATCTGCAGCGATGTCGACAGACTGTTGGCTTCGAGGTAGATATCGATCGACACCGCTGCCGCGTCGAGGGTAATCCCGGCGAACCTGACCACCGTTTCCGGCACAACACCATTGGCGATGATGTAGGTTTGCCGAGCCTCGGCGATCTCGCCCGAACTGTTGTTGAACTGCCGCACCAGGATGCGGCTCAGCCCCAGCGACGCGCCGCCGAGGATACGCACGGAAGCGGAAAACTTGTCACCCGCGACCAGACCCGCCGCCGCCAAGGTTTGCAACCAACGAAAGCTGTTGCTCGAGGCGGCACTGACCGAGAAGGTAAAACCCTTGCGGCCATCGCCGGTGGTGATCTGTGCCAGCACCGTGTTGGTAGTCTTGGTGTAGGTACCACTCCCCGCCGGATCCAGACCGGCAGTAGCGACGGTCTTGACGTAATCCTTATCGGTGAACAGGTTGGGGTTGTCGAAAACCTCGGTGATCCCCTCGACGCGCCCTTCGAGCAGGTTGGTCGCGCTGGTGTTCGCGCTGATCTGCACTTGCAAGCCTGCGGTGGCGGCCGCAATCGTCGCGTTGATGGTCTGGGTGTAGTTCGGTCGATACTGGGCCTGGGACCCCTTGGCGATCAGGAATTCACCGACCGAAAGGCGGGTGGACGTCCCGGTCACTCCCACCAGAAAACTGATCGACACCGCCCCGGCCACCAGGGTCACCCCGGGGAACTTGGCCACCAGCTCCGAATACATCACGCTCGGTACGGTGAAGGTCTGGCGGGCAGCGACCAGCTCTTCGCCGGCACTGTCCAACTGCCGCACCAGCACTCGCGCGGCCTGGGTCCCGACGCGATTGAACACCCGAATCGAGGCGGAGAACACATCACCCACCGCCATGCCGAGCTGGCCGATCGGCTGCCTCCAGGTGTAACTCCCTTCACTGGCATCGGTGCTGGCCACCGTCAACGCTGGCCGACCACCGACCAGCCCCTTGGTCAGCGTCGCATTGACGGTCTTGGCAAACCGGCCCTCTGGGGTCACGACGTTCGCCGCGCCTTGCGACAAGGTATAGGTATGGTCCGGCCACTGGTTGGGGGCATTAAACAGTTCGGCGAAACCGCCCACCAACTCCGCCAGTGCATTCAGTCCCGGGTCATCCGCGATGTGCTGCGCGGTGACAGCATCTACCTTGAACCAGAGGGTGCGCAGAATCGCGGCATCGGAACCGGCCGCCCAGAAGAACGCGCCATTGGCGACAGTCCCGCTGGCCAGCCCAGCTTCCTTGGTTGGGTAAATCCTGCCGTCCGTGACTTCGAGCCGCAGACGCTCCACTTCGGTATTGACCACATCCGCCGGATCGACCGTGCTCACCTCGCGCAGCAGAGGCGCCAGATAGCCCCCGTAGCGAATCTGGATATCGATCCGCCCTGCCGTGGTGAAAAAGAACACCCGCGCGCCATTGTCGGCGCTGGTGGGGTTTTCCAATGGCACTAAAGCGTTCGCATCACTGAACAATGCTGCCCGGGTTTGGGTACCGCTCACAAACACGTCTACCGTTGCACCGGGCAGCAGGACGCCGTCCTCGGCCCTCGCGGCGAAGAATTGAATGGGCTGCATGTGAGTTCTCTATCAGGTGTTGAAGGTGATCGCCGGAGCGAAGTTGAGCTGGCTGCGCGTGCTGCTCCAGGTGTCGTAAGCGGCGGCGCAGAGGTAATACGTGGTGTCCGCCATCAAGCCGGTGATCTCTCCCGAACGGGAGGTGCCCTGATAGCCAACGGTGCCTGCAACGGTCGGATCGAAATCAGCGTCTGTGGAGTACACGAACAGGTAGCCGGCGGCGTCTGCTGCAGGACTGGCATCACAGTTCACATCAGCTGCGGTGCCGCTGACCGTCGCCGCTGTGCCGATCACCGCTGGTGGTGCGGTATTGGTCACCAGCACGGAGGTCAACGGCGCGCTGCCGGCTGCGTTTCGCTCGATGATCTCGACGCGATAACTGCGCAGCAGCGCGCCGTCGACCAAGGCGTCAGCCCGCTGGTAGGTGAACGCCGTGCTGGTGGTCGACACCTGACGCAGCAAGGTATTGCTGCCGGCGTTGCGGATCCGCACCAGCCGATCCTCGGCGCGAGCCCCCGCCGTCCAACTGACGGTGAAGTAAGGCGCTTCGAACGAGCCAACCAACGCCAGGTTCTGCGCCGGTGCCGGTACCACCCGCGCAGGCGACAAGGTGACGCTGTGCGCCGTAACACTCGCCAAATCTTCCAGCGCCCGGCCATACACGTTGAACGAGCGAAACTTGACCCACACGGTTCGGCCGATCTGATCCCGGGTGTAGCTGTATTTCCACACGGCATCATCCAGGCGCACAAACGGTGACCCGGGCGGATGGCTGGCTACCGGCGAGCTGAGTCGGCCACGTCGCAGGTAACCCAGCTGATAGGCCCCGATGCCGGTCAGCGTTGCATCGCGGTAACTGAGCAGTTCCCCGTCGACCCAGCACAGGGTGGCGCCGCTGTCCGCTTCGGCGGTGGTCGCGGCCGCCAGCTCGTTGGTGCCCGCCAGTTGCACGGACAAGACATTGACTGTGTCCGGATCGCTGCCGTCGGCCAGCGTCGCCGAGAGCTGACCCATGCGTGCCCGACCATAGATGGTTTCAGCCATCCGATAGCTGTCGCCGTCGGCACTGATCCAGACCTCACAGCCGCCCCAATTCGGACTGGCCCCGGTCACGGCGCCCCATACCTGCAACTGACTGGCAAGCAACAGGCTTTCCGGTGGGTTGAACATGATCGGTGCCAACACCGGACCCGGTGCGACGTTTTGATTGCTCTGAAAACCGCTCTTGCTTTGCACCGGGTAATTCGGCGCACTGCCGACACCCAGCAACGCATCCTCGGCCACCACCGCCAACTTGCCGTCTTCGTCCTCCTCCACCGAGATCAAACGGACCAAACGCTGCTGCAGCTTCAACCCCGGCTCGGTGATGGTGACCAGGTCCATCGGTTCCAGCAGCACATGCTGCCAGCCGAGGGAGAACTGGTATTCATTGCGCACGTAGAGCTTGCGCTGCACCAGCAACTGCGCGGCATGTGCGCCGATCGCCACGTCGCAGATCTCATAGGCCTTGATCGTTTCCATCGGTCGCGAGCCGAACTGCTCGATGGCCGCCTGATCGGTGCCACGCACCACATCGGTGTTGTATTCGTGAGCGCGATCGAGAATCTCCAACGAGACTTCGTTGTAGCTGTCGGCCTGACTCTTGATCTTCAGCGAAACCGGTGGCTCCCCCTCCTCGGCCAGAAAATCGTCATCGGTCAGATCCGCCACCGGCGCGATATCCGGGAACCAGGACACGCCGTTGCCGGTGACAGCCTGATCACCATAAGGAATGACCTTAAGTTTGCCCGCCGACCACACCAGCTCGCTGTTGGTCAGTTGCAGCCAGCGGGCGATCGCTTCACTGGCCGGCGACTGCTCATCGAGCACCGGACTCAACAGCAGGTTTTCTGCCAGGCAGTAATTGCGATAATTGCTCAGGTCGGCAATCCACGCCGGGTTGAAGCCGATGCCGTCCAGCGGATCGAGCAACAGTCCCGGCAAGAAGTCGCCGGGATTGGCGTCCGGCAGCCCCGGCACCTGATAGGGACCATCGACTTCGAAGGTGTGATTCTGCACCCCGGCGCTGTCGTTCAGCAGGTACCGACTGGAATACACATAAGCGGTATCCGAGTAGGCAATGGCCTCGGCGGGATGATTGGTTTGCAGAAAGCCCCACACCAGTTGATCCCGGGCACCTTGCGCGAAACTGAATCCGGCCTGCGCCAAGGCCGATTGGGGCACTCCGTCGATGACCGCTTCGGCAAACACTTCCTTGTCGCGAAAAATGCGGTGAATCGCCCCCATCGGTCCGCGACCGATCGCCAGGATCAGCGCCGCGTAGTAGGTGTAGGTGGTGTCTTTTTGCGTCGCCCCGCCGCCACCCTTGCCGCCCGACTTTTTCTTGGTGGTGTGCGCGACGGCTTCGAAGTCGCTGTAATAAATCAGGTTGGGGCTGATGCGATTGCGGCCGGCGAGCCAGGCGATCGGTTTGCCGCTGGCGCTGCTCTGGACTTGCAGCGCATTGATGCGCGTGGCGCTAGTAGAGATCGTGGTGCTGCTGCCCCCCATCGCTGACTCCATATAGATTGAGTGTGTAATAACGCACCGACTGGCTGGCCAGCCGTTCCTCGCGCATGTCTGCGTACTCCACGCCTATATCGCGGTAGGCATGGATGACCCGGTGTTCATCGATCACCACCGCGCCGTGACTGTACGTGCGGCCGAACCGCCACACCGCCATGTCTCCGGGCTGGGGTATTTCCACCGGGTAGCCGTAGCGGTCGAGCCAGTCCAGGTAGCGCTCCTCGCTGCGATGCAGGTGCCAGTCCTGGGCATACGGTCCGGGGTCGATCAAGGGCATCAGCCCGACAGCGTTGTAGACCTCGATCAGCAGCCAGGCACAGTCGACACCGACGCCGAGCAAGTGCTGACGGTGCTGATACGGTGTGCGCAGCCAGCGTTCGGCCTCGGCCACCACGGCGGCCCGCTGCTGCATTTCTAGCGCGTTCATATCGACGTCTCCGCAACCGGGATGAAGGGCATGCCGCGATAACGGATGCGGTTGCCGAACTTATTGGTGCAGGCATCCAGCGTGCGCGGACAACCCGGATAAATCAGGAACTGGTCACCCGGGACCGGCACCGCGGGCACGCCGAGGATCATGGTGACCGCGCCGTCGGCGGTCTGCCGACGCACCGTGCGGGCCACGCCGGCGTTCGCCCCATTGACGAAGCGAATCACGCCCTGGTCAAACCAGCCCTGATCCGCCATCACGTTGGAGTTGATCCGCAAGGCGGTATTGCTGCCGGCCTGGACGGTGCCCGCGGTCTGGAACAATGCCCGATTAACCCCGCAATCGGCGCTGTACACCGTGCGCAGACATGAGGGCTGATACACGCCCCGAGGGACTTTGGTGTCCAGCAATTCCATCGGCGACTTGACGGTGACGGTCGCCTGCTCGCGATCGACGGGATCGACCTCGGCCACTCGACCGATAAAACGTGTCACCGCGCCCACCACCGGCCGGCCCCAGTCCGCCATGAAGGCCCGGGCCAGATTCAACGTCGCACCATCGAAGCCACCGCCGGCAATAAACGGCAGCACCGACTCCCCCAGCACCGTGTCGTTCAGGCCGGCGGTAAAGGTGACGTTCAGGGTATCGACCTCGATGCCGCGCACAGCACGCACGCCGGTGCGTTTGATCAGTGGGCCGCTGGCCGAGTAGTTCTGTCCGCCGTAGTAAATCTGCAAGCCGGCATCGGTGTAGCGCAGCACCTGGCCGCTGGCCAAGGCAATGGTGTACAGGTCGGCCATCACGAAGCTGCGTGCCGTGGCCAGGAATTGCTTCAACTCTGGGCTGGCATCGATCATGGTTTGATACTCGTAAAGGCGACGTTTTTCATTTCCCAGATCGACCGGAAAGGTTGGGCACCATCCAGCGAATCGGCATCGAAGGCGCAGCGGAAGTAAAACGCACCGCTCCAGACCAGCGCGGCACCGTTGGGCGGCGGCACGGCAAAGGTGACCAGGCCGAGTTCGTCAACGCTGTACGCCAGCGTCCGAACGCCACCCACCGTCAGGACATCAATGTTAACCACGCCATACACCGGCTCGACCCAACTGCCAATGGCCCGGGAAAGCTGGAACCTAACGGTGGTGCCGTCGCCGGTACCGAACCGGTGGAGTTTCACCAGGTGGTCGGAGCGATCGAAATACAAGAGTTCACCGAACTGCCCTTTGCGGCTGTTGAAGAAGTCCACCAGCCGCGACCATTCATCCAACCCCGGCCGTTTGCGCACTGCGTTGTAGCTGATCTGGAACGACCACAACGGCGCCGAGTAATACGCCGTGGTACGGCGCCGGCCGCTGGCCGCTTTCTGCACTCCCGTGCTCCACTCCGGCGCCTTTTTCGACAGCAAGGTTTGCCCCGGCATGCGCGGCAAAACACCGTCTTTTACTACGCCCACGTCGGGATAACTGGCGACCCAGCGCGGAGGCCAGAATGGACCTAACGGCATGTTGATCTCCTGCACACTTAAACAAACACAATAGAAATCGCCGCCTGTACTCGATTAAGAGTTAACAAGCAAGGTTTGACAACCAATTTAACGAGACACTCAGCTGACCCTTCAATATTAAGAATCTAAAGCAGAGTACGTACGAAGAACACCAACTTAATAAGCCACTCGAAAGGACATCAATAACAGGCACCAAAACAAACCAGCAACAAAAACACCAGAGCAAATAAAGTACTGCGGGCCAAGTATTTATACTTCGCCCACAGCACTCATCCCTCTAAAGATCTACACGGCATGCCTAACACCGGCCAGAAGCATGCCGCCACTGATGTCCATTCTTGTCTCTATAGCAGCACCCCAAAACGATGACATGCCGACCGACATCATCAAACACCCACATAGTATTTAATACATCAGCACTATTAATTTGTTCAAAAGGAACACGATCTTGCGATAGGCGACGCTCACCTACACTTTCACTTTCCACCCAGGCAATGCCTGGCTCCTGCTGAATCCCTGGATGTGCCAAACCAAACCGTTTACAGACACCATACCGATCATAAATTTCCACTATCTGATCTACGAGTTCAGAATCAATTTCTTCTAGTGGGTGTTGCTTCAACTGAGGCCTATCGATATAGGTTAACGGGTGAATCTCACCGTCCCTTACACACCATGACCTTGGTACCAACTGGGGAAATTCTTTCTCCGCCATGCTTTGGTGATAAACGCGGGTCTCTATTTTTTTTCCACAAGGCTCGACGACCTCACCCAAAAACTCATCATTCGCCACGTCAAAATGTGAATGCAATAGCGTCACAGAAAACCTACCCGTCTGATTATTATCAATGAGCAAGCGGCCAAGTGCCCGAAAGAACTCAACATCTGTTTCACTCAAGTCACTGGTAACCTTCTCTACATTATCAAATGCCGCCCAACGCGAAGAACTTGGAAACACATTAGCCTTTTTCATATTGAAAGACCTCTATCAAGTGATCACTATTCAGTCCAAGGAAACCTGAAGACAGTAAGCTCGACCCGAATGATGCCTAAAACTTAAAAGGCATAATGCCAATTCATCACGGGCATTGGAAACTGCTAACCAAGCCCGCCGAGCCTTAGCCTAGAAGCCTGCTCCGACAACAAGTTAAATCTAGCAGACAAACAGACATCAACCAGTTCTCAGAAAAAGTCTAAACATGCGCAAATAAAAGCCATTTTGAAATAAACAGCTAAGTTTTAATCGCGCCATTGCGCCTTAATTTTTGCATCTCCTCGGCAAATACACGGGCATTACGCCGGATGTCCGCCGGCGTCATCCGGCCGCTGTAATCGTTGTAGTGGTAGGTGCCACCGCCACCCAGTTGCCCGTCGCCATTCGCCGCCTGGCGGATGACGTTGGCGTACTGTTTGGGCAGAACCATTTCCTGTTCGTGAAGCTGGGTCATCGGGTTGGTGCCCGCCGGAATGTCGTAGCCGCCTTCGGCCGACGCGACGTTTTTCACCAGGCCAAACACGAAGGCGCCGGCTGCCGCAGCAGCCGCGACACCCAGCACGGGACCGATGATGGGAATCGCCGACATGGCGGCGAAGGCACCGGCCATCGCTTGCCAGGCACTGGCGATAATGTTCTTGATCGTGGCCGCCCCCCAGATCGCCACGGACATGGCCGCACCACCCGCCTCCGCTGCGGTACGCACCCCAACACCGGCCACGGTCGCGCCGGTCTTGGCGGTTTCACCGAACATCCAGGCCATCAACGGCTTGGTGACCATGTTCTCGATAAACGCGGTGCCGATGCTGCCGAAGATGCCTTGCAGCAAGCCTTGAGTGCTCATCGTTCCGGTGAGAATGCCGGAGAGGCCGCTGCTCCAGCTCGACTGAATGCTGCTCAGCATGCCGCTCCAATTATTCTGCGACTCCAGAGTTTGCTGCCGGCCGATGACCGCCATGCTGTTGCGGTGCGTTTGTTCCAGCGCCAGGATCTGTAGCTGAACCTGCTGCAGGGCGACCGGGTTGCGGTCCGGGTCTTGATCGAGCAAGGCTTTGCGCTGCTGTAACGCCGCCACCTCAATCGCGTAGCGCTGCTGCTCAAACTCGGCCTGCGCCTGCAGCAATTGCCCCTGGGTGATCAGGTTGGCTTGCAGGTTCAACTGCGCCATCTGTTCGGCATGGGCAATGTTGCCCAATCGGGCTTGTTGATCGGCGGCCAGCTGCTGCTGTTTCATCGTCGCGATCTGCTGTTGCTTCTCCCGCTCGATCGCGACCACTTCCGCCGCTGCCTGGCGATACTCCTGACTATCCTGGCCGTACAACTGCTGGCTGCGCTCCAAGGCTTGCTGGGCGATCTGCAACCGCGCATCCATGTTGTTGCGATACTGCTGCGCCTGAGCCTGCAGATCCGCGAACGCTTTACCTTCGTCCTGACGCCGCATGGCCGTCAGTGCGGCCAGGTAATTGCGCTGAACGCCGAGACGTTCGGAGGCACTCAGGTCGGTGCGTTTGAGAATCCCCTGCCAGTATTCGACTTCTTGCTGAAGCGAAAACTGGTAGTAGGTGCCTTGCTCTGTCTGCTGCTGGGCGTGGGCGACCTTCTGCGCGTCCAACACCTCGGACCACTGACTGACCCGGGATTTGGTGGCACCGCCGCCGCTGTCTTCGGGCGCGGGCTTGGCCGGTGGTTCGGTACCCTTTTGCAGTTCCTGGCGCCGCTTAATGGCGGCGGCATACGACTCTTCGAGCTTGGTCAGACGGCTGACTTCAAGACCATAGGCCGTGGGACGCAACTGCGCCTGCTGCTTGGTGGATAAGGCGGTATCGCCCGTGGCGGCCATCGCCGCAACTTTACGCCGCTGCTCTTCAATGCGAGCCAGGCGCGTCTTCATGCCCGCGTCGACTTCGTCGATCTTGTCCGATGACAACTGCAGCTGTTCCAGGAGCAAACGCTGCTCTTGCAGTGTGCCTTCCAGTGGCCCCCGGGCACCGCCGCCTCGTGGGCCTTCCTTGAGGTTCGCCAAAGAAGCTTCAAGGCGGGCGATGTTGCCGGCGACGTCATCGACCGTTAAACCTACGCCGGTCATGCTCTTGAGCAAGCCGTTGAACCAGCTCGCTGTCTCGGCCAAGGTTTTGTTCAGGCTGATGAAAGCAGGTTCAAGGATGGTGCCAACCGTGACCTTCAGCTCGTTGCTTTTGGCGTCCAGTTCGGCCTGGCTACCGGTGAGCCCCTTCGCCGCTTTCTCCGCATTGCCGACCTGCGCTTCGGTTTCCTTGAGGATGCCGGTGTATTCGGCCTGGACCTTCTGGGACTCGGTCAACTTGTCGCGCGTGGTGCCAATGCTTTTGGCGTATTCGTCCCACATTTTGGCGACGTTTTTTGTCACGCCAGCGTTGTCGACCAGCACCGAGTTTTCGCTCTTCAGACCCTCGGTGGCGGTTAACACTGCTTCGGACAATCCTAAATTGGCTTGACGGTTGAAGGCCGCCGCGTCTTTCAGACGATTGATCACCGCGATCGACTGATCCAGGTTGTACCCCCGGCTCAGCAAGTTTTGCAGAGCTTTGGCGGCATCCCCTACGCTGAGCAAGCCGTCAGCGGACAACTTCTGCGCTTCTTGCATGGCCCGACCGATGCCGACGCCGGCGTGATTGGCCACTGCCTCCAGGCCACGGTAAGCGGCTTCTTGCTGGATGGCGGCCGCTTTGCTATCGGCCACAAAATCCTTGATCGCCACTGCGGAAAAAACCGCCGCCATTGAAGCGCCCAACGCCAACAGGTCACCTTTGAGTTTGGAACCCACCCAGGCGAAAGCATCATTGGCAGCCGTACCCAGACGGCTGATCTGCACCTGGCTGCCGACCATGTCGGTGTTGATCGCCTTGAGCTCGCGATTGAAGGTGCTTCGAGCGTCACGCATGTTGCGCTCAATGCTATCCACCGCCCGATCAAAACCCTGGGTACCGGCAGTGAACTGGTACGCGATATTTCTATCCATGCCACGTTAACCTCATAACCTGCATTGACCCGCCGTACCTAAAAAACCCATCTAAACTGCATGAATGTTCAAAACAACCAACGCCACTGAGCATTCAGTCATGGAAAGTCAAAACTGGGCAAAAGACCTGTACATCGATTTCCACAAGCTCAACTTAAAACAACTTGGGCCTGTGGTGCGCATTACAAAAGCCACAAGCAAACCATTACAAAACCTAATAGATAATCACAAAGAAAATATTAATAACTTATTAGAGCACTCTAAACCTCAAGGTAGTTCGATTATAAAAATGGAATCACCCTGGCATGCGTGGGTTTTCCTATACTTCTGGCAGCAAAAAGCCATTAATGTAAGCTCTATCGAACACCCAATAGACATTCCTTCACCAGTGTTTCGAGGCCAAGCAAACTCATCCTATGGTGTGATACCCTCATTTCATAGGACAGATACAAATCAGAAGCTCGAGAAAAAGAAACTCGAATACTTCACACTACTGATGAAGACAAAAGAAATACAAAATTCAATAGGTATACTTCTTTCAGAATTTGACATAAAAGCAACAGCTCAGCATTATCAGGTTTCTCTAACAGATTTTGTTGATATCACCGCCGATCCTGCGGTAGCCATACATTTTGCTTGCTCCTCCACCTCAAAGAAAAGACCTGAAACATCGGCTGTTTTCATGTTCGACCTTCAAGACTTCATACATGATGGTGCCGCCATCGTAATGCCACCGCCTTTTGCCAACCGGCTATATCTACAACGAGGTGGTTTTTTACACACAAACCCTTATGACTTTAAAAAGTTCCAAAACTGGCTTATTAAAATAGAATTCCCTCACGACCCAGACTTCAAATCAATGAGAAGTTCAACACCAACCAATTTATTACCCACAACTCCCTGGTTTGAAAAATTCAACAACGAAACTATAGACCTCATAAACAAGCAAACAATAACTCACAACACCCCTAGGAGAATATTAAAAAACCTATGCCGGCAAACATTGGAAAAAATATCGTACCCGGAATTCACCTCTAACACTCCGGGCCTACACGCTCTGGAGTGGGTATCATCATTCGCAGACCACCTATATTGGTTCGCAATGAGAACCTATCAAGACAAAAAATCCGGAGAAGAGCACGAAGTCATCCTCCCTACCATCGCCCTCAACATTGCAAAACACAACAAGGAAGTAATCAATCAACTGATTCACTTCTACGATCTTGAAGACAAAACAAGACTAAGCGACTTCTGGAAAGCATCGTTGGTGGTCACTCACCCAATCCCCCCCAGACGATCGGCCAAAAAAAGGTAGTCAAGAGCCTTTGATAAAACTATCCAAGGCTCCCCGTAAGTGTTCCGGCAATTCGTCTCGTAGGTCCGCCGCCAAGCTGACAAGGTTGGTGGCAAGATCAGGGGCATCAGCGACCTGCGTTTCCGGTTTGTAGCCCATGTAACCCGCGACAAGTACATGAACCGGCGGATGGTGACGCCAGTAGTCGGTCATGTGCCCCACCATCGTCATATCCCAATCACGCCGCAGCGTGACCGGACTTTGGCCGGTACTGGCAATCAGGTGAGCGTAGAGTTGGCCCCAGTCAAAGGGGCCAGCACTTCCCCCTGTTCATTCACTGGCTGCGCCTCCATGCCGGATGCACTCATCACGGCGTTCAGTACCTCGCGCATGTTGCGTAGGTCCAGCAAGCCGGCCACCTCCTCTCGCGGCATGTCCGGGTAATTGCGGCGCAGCGCCGCGTGCGTGGCATCGATCACCGTCGCAATACTGCCCCGGTCCATGCCACCGGCGACGATCGCATTGATCCGATCCAACAACTGCTCCAGGTCACCCAACGACAGCGGCGGAATAACCAACGTCTGACCCGGGAACGGGTAGCTGATGCCCGGGATGTTCACGGTGCTCATTCGTTTGCACTCCAGTAACACACCTCACCGAACTCATCGGCATAGCCGGTGAACTCAAAGTCCGGAATGGTGTAATCGTCCTGCTTGGTAGCGATGCCCAGCTTGTTGCTGACAAAATTGGGCACCCGCACATAAATGCTTTTGCCCTTGTATTTCAGGATCAACTCACCCTGGAAAACCGGCATGTCACCCATCGGCAAATTGCGCACCGACAGGCTCTTGCCGGTCTGCACAGTGTAGCGATAGTCGATGAACACCGGCGTGGCGACATCAGCCGCAGCGAAACCGTATTCGCCGGTCGCCACATCAAAGGTGTACTGCCCAGCGGTCGGCGCACTCAGCACGCGCACAAGCGGCACCGCGCCCGCGCCACGCACGCCCAGATCACCCGAGAGCGAGCCCCCTGCCGGTGGGGTCACGATGATCTCGGCGCCGACCGGAATAGCGGTCGGGGTCGTTGCGTGATGGACCAGCACCTGGCCAGTCGTCAGGGTCTGACCGAACACCAGCTGGTTCCACTGCAACAAGCTGATCTGCGCCGATTTCGCTTTGCCGGTGAGCTTACCTTGGCCGCGTGCCGCATCGACCGCGAACTGCTCACTGCCAAACAGCTCCTTGGAGTCGAAGGACAGATCGACCGATGCTTCCTGCATGATGCCCAGCAGGATGGGTGTCGGTGCGGAGATGGCGTTGCCGAAGGCGTCCATCAGCGGGGTGGCATAAAACAGCCCGCTGCCGAATGCGATTTGCATGGTTGTGTTCCTCAGTAAAAGGTGGGGCCGGAGGTCAGATCGCCGGCGTTGCACAGGTAGGTGAAGCGGTAACGCACCATGCAGTTGCCTGCGGTGTTGTCGCCCTCCTCTTCTATCCAGTCGATGTAAAAGCGCTGTACGCGATCCGCTTCGGGAAACGCGTCTTCTGCCATCAGCACCGCATGCACAGCGACCTTAACCAGGTCAGCGACTTGATCCCACGCCTCCCTGGTCACGGTGTCTTCACGGGCAAGAATTTCCACCGACAGCTCGAACTGATTGCGATCCACCGTGTGGCTCTCACGCTCGGTGGTTTCAAGATCCGGGCGGATCACGATCGCCGGGGTCTGCTTGCGCGTGAAAGCCTCGGTGCGGCTGCGAAACACCCGATCTTCGGCCAACGTACCGGCGGCCAGAATCAGCGCCTGCGCCCGCTGGACGATGCGGTCCTGTATCGAAGGCATGATTAAATCTCGGTGAGTGAAACGAGACTGAATGCCCCGTCATCGATCATCAGGCGGTCGCGCACCCTGTAAGCAACGCCGCCGACCTTGATCAGTTTTCCGTTGTCGATAGCCAGCCGCTGAGCCTCGGCGGTGATGACCAGGATCTCGTAAAAGGTCGACTGGCTGTTGATGCCGGCCATGGCCCGGATCTCATCCGGCATATCCCGAACCGCCAGAAACGGCTGGCCATCGACCAGCCCGCCGGCATCGAAGTCTTCGAGGAAGCCCGCGAGATCTTCGTCAAACATCAGGGCCTTCCTTGGCCGCTCCGCTGGACTTGGTCGGTGCCCCTTTCTGTTTGATCTCCAACAACTGGTTGCGAAAACGGACTGCCACATCATCGGGCAATTCGACAGTGCCACCGACGCCGATCACTGCGTCGTTGTGGTCGCGAAAGGAACCCGACAGCACGGTGTAGGATTTATTCGTCATTGGACGCCCCCGCCTTTCGTTCGAGCTTGGTCACTCGCTGCGCCAGGGCCTTGTCCGGTTCGCCGGGGATCACGATTTCCTCCCCGACCTTGAATTGCACGGGCTGGATGATGGTGTAGCGCCCTTTTTTGATCTGCTCCAGGCTGTGTGCTCGAGCACTGGCCTGCGCATCGGTCAGGATCAGTTCACCCCCATACAGGGTGATGGGTTGATCCACACGGTATTTCGGCATGGTGTTGTCCTCTGTGAGATGAACGCCGGAGGCTTACACCAGCTGGTTCAGGACGCCGTACTGCCAGCGACCGAACCCGACGTTGCGCCAGGTATCGACGCCGTATTGGTGCGCATCGTTGTCGAACTCGAATTCCGATCCCTCGGCCTTGGCTTTCATCACCACGTCCGTTTCCTGCTGACGGATGAACGCTTTCAGGCGTCCGTCAGTACGGAAGGTGACAAACTTGTCGGTCCAGGCATTGAGACGCACGTTGCCGATCACCCGCACGGTGACATTGTCCGGCATGACGATTTCGCTGATGTTGGTACCGCGCGGCACGGTCAAGGCCGACTGGGCGACGCTCAACAGGCTGAAAGGCACCATCACCAGAAATTCGCGCGCCAGTTCGTTGATCGGCTCACCCTGGTCGTCCTTCAGGCTGGTGAGCTGAGTCACCGACTTGGCCACTGCCTGCTGGAACTCTTCAGGGCTTGGCCGGCTCGGGGTGCCATGCAGGGTGGCACTCAGTTCGCTGATGTCGGTGGTGATCCTGTTCGACTGCACGCCGCTTTTGCCTTCCTCGTGGTCAGTGTCGAAGAAGTACTGGCCGTCGTAGCAGACCTGGCTTTCGCCGTTGAGCACCAACGCGGACAACAGGCGCGCCCAGTGCGAGTTGGTGCGGTCGGCCAGTTCACCGAGGCGGATACGTAGTTGGCCGGTTTTGTCACGGCGCAACTCTTTGACCAGGACTTCGATGGTGGCCTCGAAGTGCAGGTTCTCGATTTCGAGGTCAGCCGAAATAAAGCCTTTGGCGTGACGCCCGCCGATCCACTCACGCAGGGTCGGCACGCTGCCGATCCAAGGATAGGTTTCCTTCGCCTGATCGGAATCGAACAAGTTCGACAGCAGATCGATCCAGGTGGCCCCGGTGTTCTGCTCGAGCAGTTCGTAGAACGTGCCGATGACGGCACGGCTGGAAAGTACTTCAGCACCCATGGGTGATTCTCCTGATGAAGGTGGCGATCGAATGTTTGATTACGCGGCCGGAATGGCCTGCGCGGCATACTTGACGATGCCGAGCCCGCTGCTGGTAAATCGGTGGATATGCCCGACCAGGCTGTTGTTGAGGGCGGTCAGGGTGAATGCGCCGCTGTCGCTGGCATACACCAGCTTGCCGATGTCGGTCACTGCGAGGCCCGCGATCGGCACCTCGATTTTGCCGGCCTCACGCAGACGCACACGCAGCGCACCGGCAGCGCCAAGGCGGTTGTCGGCATTGCGGTCAGCAAAGCCGACAAACAGGTCACCGGCGGCGAGCGGCCGGGCCATACCATTGACCGAATTGATCCCCACCGCCGAGCCTTCAAAAATCTGGACGGAGCCGGCGACGGGCAGTTCATTGATGTCCCCGGTCTCATACGAGCGCGGGGTATCGAGGAGCAGAGGCATGGGTGTTCTCCAGAGCCGAAAAGTTGGGGGGTTAGGTGCGCGGGGTTACTTCTTCAGGACTTTGATCAGCCCCTTGTCCTCGGCCTTGCGGTACGCGTGATAGGCCTCGAAGGTGCCGAACTCGGCGCGTAGATCCTTATCGCCGTCCCATGTCGCCTTGGCGCGTTCCTCAAGCGGCGCATCCGCATCCTCTCCCTTGGATTCAGGGGTTTTCGGCGGCTCGGGAGTTCCGGGTACCGGTGCCGCTGCGTTACTGCGAATGTTCGCCAGGGCTTCGGTACGTTTGGTTTTTTCGGCGCCAATCACCTGGGCTGCCGCTTCGGCACCGCTGGTCTTGCCATCGAACTTGAGGCTGGCGATCAGCTCTTCATGACCCGGCAAGGCCGCCGCCTCGACGGCCTTGATGCGGTCGCATTCGGCGCGGGCGCCAGCAGCGTGTGCATCGTGCTCCAGGGTGGCCAACAGCTCCGCATGGTTAGCGGCCAGGTATTCACGGTTGATGACGGGCTTGTCGCCTGGCTCGGTGCCTGGCTTCGTCGCGGTGGTAGACATTGATCGATCTCCTGATGAGGTGCTGTTCAGTTCAGCGATAAGGGATTCAAGCGTGGATTCACGGTCGGCCATGCCCAGGTCAACGGCGTCAGCGCCAATGCGCATGTCGCCCTGGCCGAAGTCGGCCAGGACGTTGTCGACGCTCACGCCGCGATAATTCGCAACGTCTTCGATGAAGATGCTGGTCAGGCGGTCAACGTGGTTTTGGGCCAAGACCCTACCCTGTTCGGTGGCAAAGTCAGGCCGCTTATTCGGGCTCTGGCTGCTGACAATTTCGACGCTGCCGTCATCCTTGTTGGTGCGTACGGTGAGCACCGTTCCGATCGAGCCCACCGCGCCAGTGCGGCTCATGACGATTTCGTGAGCGGCGGCGGCCATCCAATAGCCGGCGCTGGCCGCGTTGCCCGACACGTAAGCCACCACCCGTTTGGGAGAGGCCCGAATCATCTGGGCAAATTCGGCGATGCCGCTGGCCTGGCCGCCCGGCGTGTCCATCACCAGGATGATGCTGTCGGTGCGCGGGTCATCCACAGCGGCGGTGAAGTCCTTCGCCAGCACGTCCAGCGAAGTCGCACCGGACAGCGCGGTGAACAAGTTCGCGTAACGAAAGACCGGCCCGGTGACCGGGACTAGCGCCACATTGCCGCGCTGGGTGACCGTGCGACTGTTCTGCAGCGGTCGCCCCTGGCGTGCCTCGACGGCCTCTGGCCGTTCATGTTCGCGGCGGGCGATAGCGGCGATGGTGTGGAGCATGTCCGGGGTGATGGCCCAGGGCTCACGCGACACCAAGTCGAACGCCGTCACCCGGTGCCCCGTAGGTGGATCGGTTGGGTTGTCGCTCATGATTAAGTCCGTTCAGGTAAATCGGGGTTTTGTGGCGGGCCATCGCCGGGTGGTTCAGCAGGTGCTGCCGTCAATCCATCGGCTTGGCGCCGTTTGACTTCCACGGCACGCTGTTCGTGGTTTTCTTCCCAGTCGCTGCCGTCGTACAGCATCGACTCCTTGGCCAGCGTGCTGACGCCGATATTGATCCGCTTTTCTGCCGCATTGATGTCTTTGAGCGGGTCCACCGTGCCCGGTCCGTCGCCGACCCACAGCGAGCCGCAGTAGGCATATCGCAACAGCGGGTGATCAAAGAAACCTGGGGCATCGACATCGCCATGGGCGACCGCTTCCTCCAGCCAGTGCTCATACACCGGCTGGCAGAAGTCGTTGCCGAGGAAGTCGCGGCACCCACGGATAAACTGCCAAGCCTCCATCACTGCCGCGCGCGCGGCGGTGTAGCTGGCAGTGAAGTGCTTGATCAGCACCTCATACGGCAGCTCCAGGGCCATGCCGATCTGCCGGAGCATCGCCAACACGAACGGGTCGAACGCCAGATTGGGACGACCCGGCGCGGCGGTATCGATTGAGGCGCCGTCGTCCAGCTCGGCGACGATGCCGCCGCTGAGCGAACCGTCCCAGCCGCCCGACTCACGACCGGCCGGACGATCACCGCCCACCGGCGTATTACCGGTCGCGGCCGACGCCAGCGGGCTGAGATTGCCGCCTGTCCCGGGCTTGATGAACACCGCGAAGAATGCCGACACTACAGCGGCTTCCAGCTCCGCATCGGTGTAACGATCGAGTTGCTTGAGTTTCTCGATCACCGGCGTCAGATACGGTACGCCGCGCGGTTGGCCCACACGGCGCCGCCGGTACAGGTGCAGCAACACCCGACTGCCACGTTCGTCGAAGAACGGCCGATCATCCCACTTGCGTTCTTTGACGCCCAACGCACCTGGGTGGCTGCGCATGATGTGCGCCTTCAATGGCTCGCCATCGGCATCACGCTCAATGCCGGAGGTCAGCGTCTCGGTGTCCGCTTTGTTGTCCGGGTTGCAGACGCGATCGCCTTCAATCAACTGCAAGCACGCCGAGTAGTGCTGACCGGGCCGCTCCTTGTGCGTCAGCAGCGTGAACACATCGCCACTGCTCAACACCGAACGCCAGGCCAGATCCTGCAGGCCGTAAAAGTTTTGCTCCCGGGTGATGTCGCAGGCCGTGGTTTCTGCCCACGATCGAAACAGCGATTCGGTGTTGCGCTGCCACTCACGCGCCCGCTCTTCATCCCAGCCCAGGATCTGGCGGTTTACCATCGACTTGAGTGCTAGCCCGGTACCGACCGTTTTGGTCACCACCGTATTGATCGCCCCGCCGCCGATGGGGTTGTTGCGCTCCAAGTCGCGGCAGCGCTCCCGCAGGATGGGCAGGTCGGGCAGCAGATCAGTAGCAGCGCTGCCCGCCGTAGTACGCCAGGCACTGAGCGAGCGCTTGCCCTTGGAGGCCCCGCTGTAACCGCCCAGTGCCGTCATCGTCATGCGCGCGTGCATGCGCTTGGCACCGCGCTCGGGGCTGAGCCAACTGATCGCTTTGTCCAGCAGCGAGGGCTCAGGAACCTTCGGCGCGCGGCTCATAACGGTGTGATCCCGCGCAGGATGATGCCGCGAGGCCGACCGCTGGTCAGACGATCAACCTGCCCTTGCCAATAATCGATCATCCGGGTGATCTCCGCCGCGTCGGCATAGTTCAGTTGGCGGGTGCCAATGCGGTAACTCTGCTTCTGGCTGACTTTGATGCTCGCATCGAGCCAGGCCTGCAGCTGGTTCTGCGCTTGTTCCAGTGTGATGGCCATATTTAGTTCCTGCGTTGGGAGAGCACGCGCATTGCGCTGCGGCGCCCAGAAACAACTCTCCCGCCAGCAGACGGGAGATCGGTAGGTTCAGCGGATGGTGGTGTTGGAGGTTTTTCCGGCGCCGTTGCGGGCTCCGGACCCTGCTCGGCCTCAGGCTCCACCGGCGGCGAATCGAACAACCCGCCCTGTCGGATCTGCGCGTCCAATGCTGCCCAGTCGTGTTCATTCAGCAGATGCGTTTTCAACGACCGGGCTGCATGCAGCGCGTAGGTTTCGCAGTCCGTCCCCTCGTTCGGCTCGCCGGCCTTCTTCTGCCAGACCTTGCGGTAGTGATACCGCCGACTGGGTGCCTTCACTTCGGCGGTGATCTGCCGGAAGTAGTCCGGCCGCACCGTCTTGTAAAAGTGCATCCGGCCAGGACCATCGCCGGTCAGCGGCAGCCGACCTTCGATCCACAGATCCTTGGCCCGAGACGTGCCGACGATGTAAGGCCGCAGGCCGTACTTCGAGGCCTTTTGCTCTTTGTCGGTGTCCACGCCCTGCCGGGGCGCACTGAAGATTTCCTTGCGCTCATCATCACGGGTGTTGCCGCGCTCACTCGCCCCCTTGATCGCCATCACCCCACGTTGCTGATGCTTTCGACAAAACGCATACGCCGCATCCTGGGTGGTGGTGCCATCGGAGGTGTCCAGCGAAACGGCCAGCACCTTCAACTTGGCGCCGCAGGCGTGGGGAATCGGCGAAAACAACAACTTCTCCAGGTCAAGCCAGACGCCCTCATCCGGCAACACCACTTGACCGTGGATCTCTCCCCAATAGACCAACCAGGACTCCTCGCCCCGGCCCCAGGCGCGGATGATGATTGCAAGCCGGTCATGCTGGACATCGACGCCGGCCGTTAGGACCAGCCCGCCCATGGGGACGAACAGCTCGGAATAGTCTTCAGCCCGCTCCGCCAGTTTGTCAGCTTCTGGCAGATCCGATTTGTACTCGTAAGCCCGACCCTGCTTCTGGTTGACGAACTTGATCAACAGGGACAGGTCGCCCATTTCAGCCCGGTGCTCGGCATTCAGTTGCTCGCGCACAATGTCCGCCAGGCTGGTACCGGGCAGGCAGGCATAGAGTTCGTTCAGTTCGATGAAACCGGCACGCCCGGCAAAGGGTTTGGTCGGCACCCAGCCGCAGTACGAATCACCGGCCTCGATCGCGTTAAACACCGTATTGCGGATGTTCTCTTTGCGCTGGTAGTCGTCCCAAATTTCCCCGCAGTGCGGACAGGCGTAGCCGGCAGTTTCGGGATCCGCACGGCCATAGATTTCGTGTGGCTCTGTTCCCTCGGCAATGTCGAGGTACTTGATGTGCGCGAAGTCCAGCACATGAGCCTGGCCGCAGCTGTGGCAGGTGATCGGCAGCACCCGGCAATCGGTCTGCGCCAAACGCGCTTCGGTCTTGCTCGCGCCCTTGATTGCCGGTGTTCCACCCACCAGCATTTTCGAGCCCGGGTAGCGTTTGCCGCGTTCTTCGAGCAGGGCGATCGCATCGCCCTGTCCCTTCACGTCGTCGCTGGTGTCGTCGGGTTCCTCGACCACCGACAACCCCACGGACGACGTCGACTTGACGTTGCCCGGCGAGTTCGACGCCACCAACTTGAGGAAGCCACCCGGGAAGCTTTTGTGATCCCAGCGGTTGCCGGAGGTCCGGCTGGTATCGACCGGCATCAACTTGTTGACCTCGGTGTTCGCAGTCACTCCGTGCTTAAGCTTCTCATCGTGGAAGTTCTTCCCGTCTTTCTCCTTGGCAAACAGGATCATGATTGGCCGAGGCAGGAACTGGACGAACTTGAACAGGTAACCGATCAGGAACCAGGTCCAGCCGATCTGAGCGGCCTTCATCAGGTCGACTTCGCTGACACGCGGATCGTCCAGCGCGGCGGCGACACCGAGGAAATACGGCGTGTAGTGGAAGTCGTAGAGGCCGTGCAACACGCCGCTTTCGGCGGGCAGGTAAAACTTGGTGCTCAAGTACTCCGCTGTCGGCACGTCACGCGGCGGGTTGAACTTCCCCGCGGCTGCCAACAAGCTCCGCGCCAAGTTTTCGCGCGTAGCCTGCAATTCGCTCGGTTGTAGGTCCAGCAACTTTGGCCACCACTGATCGATCTACCGTGAGTTTCTGCACGTTCTCGATTTCCTGAATAAGTCGTTCGACACCGCCCAGGTACTCCCGGTTGGCAAAGCCAGCCCAGTCGGCCAGCACACGTTCCGCTTCCACGCTGGGGATCAGCGACCGCAATTTCTCGTGATACAGCAGACGACCGTTCGCGGCCTTGACCCGCCCTTCGTCGATCCGCACGGCGTTGAGCTCTTCCAACTGACTGCCCCCACGCCCCGCTGCCTTGTTGCGCAGGTCGCGGATGTAAGCGATGCGGATTTCGTCCAGGCTGGCCGACTGCCAATCGCTGACGCCGATTCCCTTCAGCACATCACGGGCATTGCGCTCGCTCATGTCCAGGTGATCAGCGATTTCACGTTGGGTTGGCATGCTCGACTCCAAGGTCTGGACTAGGAAGCGGAACCCCCTATGTCGGGTTGAATCTGCAAAAAGATCGGGGTTCGAATTACCCCATTCCCCCAGATCGCCGGAAGGACCCATTGAAAAAAGGGATGAGGCCTCGATCCGTTCCCGAAGCGTCCAAGGTCTCAGTCGCGAGCCATCTCGCGCGCCAAGGCGCGGCGGAACAGCGGCTCGAACTCGGCCGCGGCGACACGGTTGGCCACACCGTAGAAGTCGAAGCGCCGCCGATAGGTCGGGCGTTTCACAAAGATCAGGATGGGCCGCGCACCGTTGCCGACGCGCTGCCAAATACCCAACGGGCCAGTGCCGTTGCCTGGGCGACCGGCGAAATAATCAGGGGCGTTGCGATTGCGTCGTTTGCTGCGGGCCGTGCGGTTGGCCATGAAGCCTGACACACGTTCGGCAGCGCCAAGCGCCGACAGTATCTGAACGATCTGCCCTCGGCTGAGGTTGCCGCTGCCATCGATGCGGGCACGCCGACCGGGCACTGCGTACATGTCGGCCGGCATCAGGCCGTAGTGAATCAGTGCCTTCTCGAATCGCTTGTGTGGACGATTGCCGCCATCGATATGCACCGGCAAGTACTTCGAGGCTGGCACACCTGAGCTGGCCTCATCCTTGACCCATACACGGGCGAACAACCGGGTGGCTGTGGCGCTTCGCTTGTAGATCGAGTTCAACGTCCAACGGGTGGGACGATCAAACACCCGGGCGATCTCGGCTTTCTCGGCGATCTGCACTCGCTCGGCGGTGAAGGTCAGCGCCTTGGCCGCAGCAGTGGGTACCTTGTTACGGCTTAGCCCTCGCAGGCCTTTCACGATCTTGTCGATGTTGTCGCGCATCTCCAGCCGCATCATTGCCCTGGATCGCCGCCAGCCGCCGATGACTCGCTGACGCCCAGGCGCTTGGCGGCCCATCGCTCGTACAGCCCGATGGCGACATCAGCGCCGGCCATGGCGGTCAGACACCCCAAGGCTCCGGCTGTCCAGATCGACATGCCGGCGCCGATCATCAACATCATGGCCGACACGCCGCAGACGATACAGGCACCAGATCGCAGGGCCAGGCGCCGTAACAACACCCAGCCTCGCGCCCCATCCTTGTCCGCTCGCCACATCTCTCCTGACACACCGCCGACCAGGGCCAGAACGATCACTAACCAGATGGGCATCTCTGCCAGCGCTTGCTGCTCGTTCGTCATCGCCCTACCCCATAAACGCAAAAACCCGACGCAATGGCCGGGTTTGGTGTGTGATGCCTGCCGCTCTCTGCGGTCGCACCTATCGAAGATGACTACTTTTTACAGGTGGATTTTACTGGCAGCAACCCCACTTTAATGCCACCCGGTGAATATGTGGGTAACGCAGGGTGAACACCTAGCGAATGTCGGCGAATACACCACCTCGGCTATCTGCTCTTCTTACACTGTCCTACCTGTCCTACTATTCTACGTCGAAGTAGGACAGCTGAGAGCCCCGAACGACGGGGCTCTGCCCCACTGTCCTACTTTATTTACTCCTTTCTCGTGTATAGAGAAAAAACTAAAAACACGCATGCGCGCCACAGGCGCGAATGCTCACGCGCTACGCTCATGTGTGCGTGACAGGGGTGAAAAGGTTGGACAGTAGGACACGCCAGCAACGACGCGGCCTGCGCTTGTCCTACTACGTAAAATCGCAGCAGGACAAGGCCAGACAGTAGGACAGGTTTAGTCGGAGTGTCCCCGAAGGTCATGCCGCTTTCCCCATCAGTAGACCTTCAATACACACATGTGCCTCATGCAGGCGTAGGTAATAGGTCCGCACACTACATCCGCAGTGCAACATCTTTTGCGAGAGAAAGCTGTCGTGATTGCAGTAGTGCTCCATCACTACCAGGGCCAACTCCGGCGCCAGGTGTTTGTTGACGATCAACTCGATATCCGCCGACTCGTCCAGCAACACCCGACTGCCGCGTGTGCCACGGATCAACTCCCCCTTGCATTCCATCAGCATGGCAATCATGTTGCCCCCACTCGCGCCACCGTAGTTTTCGGTCATTGGGGTGTGCAGATCCTGCGCCCAGAGCTTGAGCATTTCATCGATACGCTTAATCAAAACAAGGCTCCTCGATCGGTGCCTGCGGCAACGCAGAAGAACGCCCCCACCCGTCCGGCTTCTGGTAGGCCCACGGTCGTATCCCGCTTTTGGCCAAGGCAGGCAGGCGCTTCTTACGCCACCCAAGGCGATGCATGATCGCCCCGACGCGCATTTGCTCAGGCTTGCTCCAATGTCCGTAATCTAGCTTGAGGGCTTGGCTCAAGATGTCGTTGCCGGTCGCGGTTTCGCCAATCTGCGACTCCTCCAACCAGGTCAAGATCGGTGCCTCCCACTCGTCCACCACAAAGCGCTCGTCCTGGGCTTCAGTGAACATCCACGACTCGTCTTTGGTCACCCACCAGATATCGCCGGCCTCATAGCAAACAACCGCCTCAGCCCACAGCTGGTCGCGAATCTCACGGAGTTTTTCCAGATCAACCATGTTGCAGTACACCGGCCAGTAACGTCGGTTACCGGTGGCGTCCTTGAGGTACTCTTCTTGGTTGGTGGTGCCCACGAACACACACTGGCGTGGCACGTCGTTTGTTCGGCGGCCGTAGCTCTCGCGATAGGTATCGGTGGAAGCCGAAAAGAACTGTTTGGCCTTGGTACTCTCGGCCTTGTTGAAGCTGTCCAGCTCCCCCAATTCAACCAGCCACTTGCCGCGAATCGCCTGAAAACTGTCCTTGTCGCCGAGGACAAATGGCGTGTCCATGAACCACTCGCCGCCGAGAATGCCCACCGCCGTGGATTTACCTTCACCCTGCCCGCCTTCGAGGATCATCACCGAGTCGGCCTTGCAACCCGGTTGCATCACCCGAGCCACCGCCGAAATCAGCCAGCGTTTGCCGACCTTGGCTGAGTACTCACTGGACTGAACGCCCAGCACGTCGGTCAACCAACGCTCCAAACGAGGGACGCGGTCCCATTCAAGTTTTCTCAGATAATCGCGCACCGGGTGAAAGGTGTGGTCATGGGCGACCACACTCACTGCCTCGATCACATGAGACGCCTTGACCCGCAGGTTGTATTGCTGCGCGAGCCATTTCATCACCCGCATGTCATCAATATCCGCCCAGTCGCCGACACCGCCGCCATACGGTGCGGCCCGCAGCTTGATGATCTTCGAACTGAACACGCTATACCCGATAACGCCGGCCCAGCGTTCGTCATTGCCGAGGATCAGCTCGACGTTCTGCATGTGCGCAATCAATGCTCCACTTTCACTGCGCGCCAACTGATCCTTCCAGCCACCCGCTGCGGGTGGTTTGACCACCGCCAGCAGCTGGCGACGGACCGCGTCCAAGCCTTCGGCGACGTGCAGGTCATTGAAGTCGGTCCACTTGTCTTCCCGCTCGCCAGAAAAGATTGGAGCGACCACCTGACCACCGACAACCAACGCGGCGTTGTTGGCCTTATCTTCACCTGGGTTCCAAGGGTCGCCATTCGGACGCTTGGTCTTCCAGTCATCATCGCGGCAGACGATCAGCGGGCATCCGGGAAAACGTTCGCGCATGGCCTTGCAGACCACCAATAGGTTGCCCGCGTCGAACGCGATGGCCACCGTCAACGATGTCGCCATGTGCAGGCTGGCGCCCGTGGCGTAGCCCTCACACACCAGTACCGGTTCGCCCGGCTCTGGGTGCGGGCCAATCAGGTGAAAGGCGCCCTCTTTCGACATACCGTAGGGCCAGTAGGATTTATCCCGGCCGGTGTCTTCCTGCTTCACCGGAAAGATCACCTGCAGGCCGACAATTTGGTCCCGTACGTTGCACATGGGCACCAAAAACGCGCCGGAGCGCGGTGCGTAACGAACGCCGAATCCGACGATCTGCTTTCGATCCAGATAGTCGCTGCGGCCCTTCTCCGGCATGCGCTTGAACAGCCCCGCTGCCCGGTTCGCCGCTCGACGTGATGCATTGGCGGCAATCTCCGCCGCCCGGCGCTTCGCATCTTCTTGCCGAGCGCGCATGACCTCGCGCTCTTCAGGTGACATACGTCCGGCCTTGACCTTGATTTTCTGTGTCTCGCCCGAACGCCAGTCACCGAAGCTGCCGAAGATCAGCGTTTCGCCCTTTTCTGTTCGGTATTCGTGGACGACATACCAGCCGTTCTTTTCCTTACCTTTGTCCTGCGTTGTTTTGCACCGAGTCAGCTTGCCAAAGATCAGGGGCTGTTCGGGTTCGAGACCGTAGTCCGCGAATTGACCCAATACCTCAACGAGCATGACGGGCCTCCAACGACTCATCAATGGACTGGCAGATCACGCACTGGCTGCAGCCCGGGAGGGCCAGTCGACGAGCCTCAGGGATTGGATCATCGCAGGCTTCGCAGAACAGGAAGGAATGCGCTGCCATAACAGGCTTTGCGGCGGCACGAGCGGCCAGCGCCTGATCGATGCTGTCTTGAACCAGGTCGTTAGCGAAGTCGACGAGGTCAGTCATGTTCAACACCCCGCGTTGTCTTGTTGACGTAGCAGGCACGGTTGAACATCCCCAGCAATCCCTGAATACCACGAAAAACCTGCAGGCGAATCGCGGCCAGCTCGTGGTCGGTCACCACGCCGTCACCGATGCTCTTGGCCCATGTCTCAGCCAAGTCCGCCACCTGACGAAAATATTCAGCAATGCCGGTGGTTAGTGTTTCAGGCATGTCGTTGGTGTACGCCTCAGCCAATTCCTGCCAGGCCGTATCTCCTACCAATGCATGCACCGCATCGAGAATGCGGCGGTCCTTGGTCAATTCCAGGATCTCGCCAAACTCCTGAATATTCACCGTATGGCTCGGATGCGTGGGTGAGAGTTTGTGCTGCAGTGTGGTGGGATTTCTGCCGGTGGTAGCGGCGATTGCAGCGGCACCGCCGGGGTAGTCCCGAGCAGCATGGTAAAGTGCGAGATCGAGCGGCAGGACTTCCCGCTGCGCCCGTTCGATACAACTCAGAGCGATTCGGCTCATGGCATTAATCCTTGAAAGTTGCCAGTGCCTCACGACATGCAGTGGTGATACATTTGTCGTGTGGCTTGAAAGTGCCCAAACGCCGGCGAGGTCCGCAAGACCAACACCGGTACCGTGCCGGGGCGAGCAATCCTTTGCTCACCCCCTGGCGCAACAGCTGCCCAATCTGTGGTGGAAAAGGCAGCAACACCAAGGCATTCCGTGTCTTGGAAAAGCGCGGTAAAGGGAGGTGGTTAGCATGTGGTGTGCCCGCCTACCTTTATCGCGACCCGACAGCGCTGTGGTGGTGCGTGCCGGGAGGAACTGGGCGACCTTTGGGTCGCCTTTTTTCTACGCTGCTTTTGGCTCATCCTGCTCAGGAGGGAAAACGTCATCCAGCGAGCAAGCAGCACCCAATCGGTTGAGCGCAGCAGTTATCGCTCTACACTCCGCAAGACCCGCCGTACGGCGGCCAGCTTCATAGTTGCTTACGCGTGTCTGAGTCCAACCCAACGTTGCAACCAATTCCCGCTGCTTGATACCCGCTTTCCCTCGATGCTCAGCAATTCGATTCATAACGATGGTCTCCGATGACTCGCGGCCATAATAAGCACGATACGTGAAGTTTTCAACACGTAAAGTGCGATAAAAAGATTTCACTGCGTGGTAAAAAAAGCACATGAACACACTCGCCATGCGCATAAAAAAATTAAGAAAGGCCACAGGCATGAGTCAGCAAGAACTCGCATTTGCTTGTGGCTGGGAATCACAGTCTCGAATAGGTAACTATGAAAGAGGAACCAGGCAGCCCAACCTTCAAGATCTGAAGAAGCTCTCAAATGCTTTGAGGGTTCCTTTTACAGAGTTGGTAGCAGAGCATGAGAGCTTGATACCCGAGAAAATCACCCCCCAGGACAGCTCCCTCAATAGAGATGTGACACCATCAAAAGCACTGGATATAGGACGCAATTCCCCTAGCAAAGCGCACCGGGCGAAGGAAGGGAGAGTTCCAGTGGTCGGGAATGCACAATTAGGTAATGAAGGCTTTTTTGAGGCTCTGGATTTTCCACCGGGGCATGGTGACGGCTATCTAAACATCCACAGCGATGACCCCGACGCATATGGGCTGAAGGTTACGGGCGATAGCATGCTTCCACGAATTAAAAATGGAGAGTTTGTGCTTATTGAACCGAACAAAACCTTTTTCAGCGGCGACGAGGTAATGGTACGTACGGCTGCTGGCCGGACGATGATCAAAGAGTTCATTTATCTGCGTGATGGCATGTACCGACTGGACAGTGTCAACGCTGAACACGCACCAATACATATTGCCGAATCTGACGTCATGGAAATCCATTTGGTAGGCGGCATACTCAAATCCTCTCGCTTTTTGCACAGTACGCCATAATTTAATCACGCTACGTATTGACACAGCGAAGCACGGCACGTGATATTTGCCTCACTCTTCCACCACAGAGCGAGGCAATACCATGCACACCACAGCAACGGTGCACATCCATCCGGCATGTGCAGCTAACCGCGAGCGCATTGAAAAACTGGAAGCCACGTCCGGCTGCCTGGTAGTCATTCACCACGGCAAACCCCGCCTGGTCTCGCGGCGCACTGCTCCAACCCCCTTCGACCCAAACGACGGGGGCCGGGCAGCATGAGCAAGTTCAAGATCGACAACCGCACCCTGACCCTGCTCAGCGCCCAGATCAATCTGAGCGAAACCTTTAATCACACCCTTCGATCAGCACCTCGGCGTGAATCGATAGCATTCCGACTGAAAGTTGAACGCAACCAGGTGGATACCACCTTCACTGTTGAACTGAGCAACGAACGCCACACGCTGACCCTGCTCAACGGCAAAAAAAATCATTTGAAGCTGGCGGACTTTATTGAAGATATCGCCAACGGCCCGATTGACCCCGCTGTTGAGCCGTCCCCACAACTGCATGCTGAGCGTGAATACGGTGCTTTCAGCGCATACCAACGCGAGCAGGTCTTCGGCCTGGTCTGCATTGGCGGTTTTCTCGACCTAGACCTCGGCTTTGAACTGCCTATACGTATCGCAGTGCATCGCACCCGGACACGCACAGGCATCACCGTAGTCATGAGCATTGGCGTCAAGAGCCCGCGCACCAAGTGTTTCACCGTGTGCGGCAGCGACGTGGAGATGTATAAAAAGGTCTGCGAATCCATCAACCACCTGGCTGCGCTGGCGACGCCCGCCGCGCACGTAGCGTAAAGGAGGTGACATGGAGCGCAATCTCGAAAAAACCGCCAAGTACTTTGGTATCACCCGCCCCGCCCTGATCAAGTTGATGCGTGAAAAGGGCATTCTGACAGCCGACCGACTACCGGCATTTCCAGTTCGCGACCGCGAGTACCTGCGAGTCAAGGACAGCAAGTGGTATCACCACGACCTGGGAATGCAGTACAGCCAGTCAACTCGGGTACGTCAGTCCGGCATCCTTTGGCTGGCCGAACAACTAGGCCTCGAACTTCCCGCCATTCCGGCAGACAACCGTGACGTGGCCTAGGGAATACGCCCGCCAGATCATCGCCATGCGTACACGCGAGGAGCGCAATGCCGCGCTCCTCGAAGTACCCGAACATCTGCGCGAGCTAACCAAACGCCACTGCCTGAACGCCTGGAACCACCCGGCAAAAACACCACGCAAGGAGGCTCAGCAAGCCAATGACTAACAGAGGCCAAACACCGCTCCGACTCCAACCCGCGCCCGAGGCGGCGACTGTAGAGCTGCTCTATCGCATCTTCGGCGACGTGCTGATCCCACTGGAGAAAGTACGCGAACAGTATTTCCGCAACCTTAACGAGCAATCGTTCGTCACAGAGATAAACAGCGGCCGGATCCAGCTCCCCATCACCACTCTGGACACCAGCCGCAAGGCACTGAAGTACGCGCATATCCGGCACGTCGCCTCATTGATTGACATCCGTGCCTACAAGGCTGATGCAGAGATGCAGCGACCACAAGATGAGACAACCGAGTAAACCAAAACAGCTGACACCACCAGCCAATTGCAACTAGTAGGAGCACACCACATGACCGCAGTACAGTTTGGAGCATTGATTATTCTCACCCTGTTCATCGGGCTAGTCTTTTGGGCCGGCTATCGCAGCTACATGATTGATGGCTGGCTTGAGGGAGCCGACGAGGCAAAAGCGGTTTATCAATCCGAAAACTCGCAGAGATTTCACAGTCTCGAACAGTTGCCGGATCAAACCCGTGGTCATTCGAGAAGCTATCGAGACTTGATTGGTGAGACAGCATGAAAACTCTGTTTCTGCTTATGGCCCAATACGATGGGCAAACAATCATTCCACTTAGCCAAGTCTGTAAAGACTACTTCACCCATCTCACCACTGACATGTTTCAACGCAAAGTAATGGCCGGCCAAATCCGAATTCCCATTACCAGGCTTGAGCCAAGCCAGAAGAGTGCTAAAGGCATCCACATTGCAGACTTAGCGGCCTACCTAGACATGCAACGGGAGGCTGCAGTGAAGGAATGTAACCAGCTCAATGGCATCCGCCGAGCTAGTTAACTCATTGCTTACCCCAGGCGCCCAACTTCACGGGCGCCTGAATAATCGTCTCCAACCACGGCCATTCGGCATAGTGGTCACCTCTACCGCGCAGATGGGTGTATCTACGCAATGAGTTCCAGTCTCGATGTCCGGAAACACTCGCCACTCGAGGGATATCCCAGTCCATTTCAAATAACCGACTCACGCCGTCATGTCGCAGGTCGTGGAAGTGAAGATCTTCAATCTCCAAAAACTTGCATGCCTTCGCCCAAGCGGTGGAGATCGATGACGAGTTGTACGGGAAAATCTCCGCACGTTCTTTTGGCATGCTCTTCAGAATGCGCCAGGCTTCGTCTGGAAGGCTACACCAAACATCGTTGCCGATTTTCTGACCGGGGTTCTTCATATCTCGCACCATCACTCGCCGACGCTCTTCATCGAGGTCTTCCCAGAGAACCCGGCTTATTTCATCCTGCCTACGGGTAGAAAATAACGCGAAACCGATGACCTTAAGCATGTTGATAGAACTGGGCCGACGCTGTTGCATACCGACGAAGTGCTCTAGCAGTTTATTCAGTTCGTCCTTGGTCGGCCGCCGGTCGCGCTCTCGACTTTTCATGTTGTAGCCCAGCTTCCTCAACACTTTTCGAGCATCCGCCATCGCATGCGGGTCGACCTCATATCCCCATGCAGGTCGAGCAATCGACAGAACAGCCCCTAGATGGGCCAAGTCATTGCCAGCAGTCTGCGGTTGAACGCCACCGCCCTCCTTGCTCATACGCCAGAGCGCAAAGTCCACCAACCGTTGGCTATTGATGTCGTAGTCAACGGTCTGACCGAAGTCCGAAGCTGCAATGGCATTGAGGGTGGCTTCCTTGGTCTTGCCCAACGGCCGGACCTTCTCCATTTCGGCCAGGTATTGCTTGATCATGTCTTCGACAGTGACACCCTTTCGGTTCGCACGTTCGATCGCACCTGGCTGGTCCAGGTCTGCCTCACGTCGCCGCACCCAGGCCTGAGCCGCCTGTTTCCGGGCGAAGGTCTGGCTCTCTTGGTAGACTTGCACTCCGTCGCGCTTGATGCGGATCTGAGCCGTGTAGCTCACGGTCCCATCCGCCAGTTTTCTTGCCCTGATAGTCGCCATATCGAAAGTGGTACGCGTCAGTTTTGAAGTGGTACATCGTACCACCGAGAGTCAAAAAACGCGCGAAAACGCCCCAAAACCCGCTGAAAATATGTAGAGCAAAATGGTACAGAACCCCCACTCCAGCCCAGTAAACACAAGCCCTACGCTATCTCGGCGGTTCAGCGTTGCACCTATGATGGACTGGACTGACCGCCATTGCCGTTTCTTCCTGCGCCTGCTGTCGAAAAACGCCCTGCTCTACACCGAAATGGTCACCACCGGCGCGCTCCTCAACGGTGATCACGACCGTTTCCTGCGTCATGACGAAGCCGAGCACCCGCTCGCGTTGCAGTTGGGCGGCAGTGTGCCGCTGGATCTCGCGGCGTGTGCGCGCATGGCCCAGGACCACGGTTACGACGAGGTGAATCTGAATGTCGGCTGCCCGAGTGATCGGGTGCAGAACAATATGATCGGCGCGTGCCTGATGGGGCATCCGCAGTTGGTGGCCGATTGTGTGAAGGCGATGCGCGATGCGGTGTCGATTCCGGTGACGGTGAAGCATCGCATCGGGATTAACGGGCGAGACAGTTACGAGGAGTTGTGCGATTTCGTCGGCACGGTTCGCGAGGCCGGGTGCACGAGTTTTACGGTGCATGCGCGGATTGCGATTCTGGAGGGGTTGTCGCCGAAGGAGAACCGGGATATTCCACCGTTGCGTTATGACGTGGCGGCGCGGTTGAAGGCGGACTTTCCAGAGCTGGAGATTATTCTCAACGGCGGCATCAAGACGCTGGAGGCCTGCCATGAGCATTTGCAGACCTTCGATGGGGTGATGCTGGGTCGCGAGGCGTATCACAATCCTTATGTGATGGCTGAAGTGGATCAGCAGCTGTTTGGCAGTACGGCACCGGTGATCACGCGTGCCGAGGCGCTGGCGCAGTTGCGGCCGTATATCGCTGCGCACATCGATGCGGGCGGTTCGATGCACCACATCACGCGGCATGTGTTGGGGCTGGGCACCGGCTTTCCGGGGGCGCGCAAGTTTCGGCAGTTGTTGTCGGTGGATATTCACAAGGCCAAGGAGCCGTTGGCCTTGCTGGATCAGGCGGCACAGTTGCTCGAAGGGCGTTAGGGAGTAATCTGCACCCGGTTGCGGAGTTCGCAGCCGGGTGCACATCTTCAGACCGCCGCTGCTTCAGTCCAGTTGATCCAACCGAATATCCAGGTCGCCAGGATCAGCAGACCGAATGCGATCCGGTACCAGGCGAACGCGGCGTAACTGTGGTTGGCGATGAACTTGAGCAAACCACGAACAGCGATCATGGCGAACAGGAACGCGGTCACGAAGCCGAGGGCAAAAACTGGCAGGTCGTCGGCCTGGAACAGATCCCGGTATTTGTAGCCGGAATAGACGGCGGCCCCCACCATGGTGGGCATGGCCAGGAAGAACGAGAACTCGGTCGCGGCCTTGCGTGACAGGCCAAACAGCAGCCCGCCGATGATGGTCGATCCTGAGCGGGAGGTGCCCGGGATCATCGCCAGGCATTGTGCGAAACCGACCTTGAGGGCGTCAGGCCAGCGCATATCGTCGACATGATCGACGTACACCACATGGTTGCGCTCCTCGGCCCACAACATGACGATACCGCCCACCACCAATGCCATCGCCACGGTGATGGGATTGAACAGGTATTCGTGAATTTTATCGGCGAACAGCACCCCCAGAACAACGGCCGGCATGAAGCCGATCAATAGATTCAAGGTAAAGCGCTGCGCATTGCGTTGGGTGGGTAAACCGCTGACGACTTCGAGGATCTTGCTTCGGAACTCCCAGACAACCGCCAGGATGGCGCCCAGTTGAATAATGATATTGAACGCCATTGCGCGTTCACCACCGAAGTCGAGCAAGTCCGCGACAATAATCTGGTGCCCGGTACTGGAGATGGGCAAAAACTCGGTGAGCCCTTCAACCAACCCTAAAAACAACACCGATACAGTGGTCCACAGATCCATCAATCCCCCGTTAGACCCTCACGATAATCGCATGAAGGGCCTGTTGACTATTCAAACACCTTGAACTCATTGCAACAGGGCGCAAATCAATCCTGACAATGACCACCTGGCGAACGCGAGAGTAGAACGCACTAAGCTGCGCATTAAAACCCTTTGTTATCAATTGTCCATCACCCTAACTAACAGAGGAAAAGTTACATATCCCTAATCAGAGCGAAACACTTCTAGCAAAAAAAGCCTGAGCTTATGCCAAAAAAATCAAAGTTTCAGCGGCTGATCACTTCCGATAATAATTTACAATCGACACCCGCGCTCAGCCAAGCGTCAAGCTTATGGCGCCAGTAAACCGGGATATCGGGAAAAAGATGGCACAATGATATGCCGCTTGAATCAGGAAGATCGAGCTGGTGAGTTCTTCACACCTAACCTCAAGAACGCAAACGATCACGTCCAATCCACCTGCGATGTTAAAAAAACCTGTCGATCACATCAAATTTCGATGAAATGTTACCAATTGTCAGTCACAAATGAGAATCGGTGCTTTAACATCCAAACGTCAGCACCCAGCCGAGTCATAGCATGATGCTTACAGGGACCAAAACGATCTCAATTCACAATCGAGTAAAGGAGCAGACAGGGATTCTCACCATTGGGCGGACCCACATGCTGGCGGACGAGTTCAGAGAATTAGTCACCAGGCACGCAGGTTCCAATATACCCGTAGTGGCAACGTGCTACAGTAAATTGCTCAATAGATACCAGCACCCGGAGTTGTACCGTGCGATTTTTGTGATTATTGATAGTCCACAGGCGATTATCGACAGCATTGCGCTGATCGAGGATCTGCGCTCCGACAATATGGGCTCGATCATTTTTGCGGCCATCACGGGGCCAGGCACCTACAACAAGATGAAATATTATCTTGCAGGCGCCGATTACTGCATCAAGTTCACCGGTACACCGGAGGAAAGCACCGAGGTATTTTCCGGAATTTTCAGTAGCCCGGAATGGCAGAAAAAAGACATTCTGCTTTTAGACCCCACGCGCATGTGCCTCATTGGGGACGATAAAAAACTGGATGTATCGTTTGCGGAAATGCAGATTCTTGAGGCGTTCTCTCAAACGAAAAGCCACATTTTGAGTCATGATGAAATCGCCAACGTCATGGGCCTTAATATAAATTTTTATGACCCAAGAGCCTTGGAAAAATCGATCAGCCGCCTTCGCGGCAAGATAAAAGGCATGTATGGCACCAACGCCATTCAGAGTATTCGCGGGCATGGATATCGCTTAATCAGGGGCTTGATTTCTACAACCTGATGACTATGCAACGGAGTTTTTGCATTATGAACGCAACTGAATGCGTGCCTCGCTTTGAGCGTGCGAATCACTATTTGTCTCGACAATTGATTCTTACACGCGATGACTGCCCCTTTGGCAGCGAGATCAGAATAAAATCTGACGACAGTCAGTTCCTGTCCGCCCTTGCCTCTTACGCATCGGCGACGAATGAGATGAGTGCCATCTACAGTGAAGCGCTGATGCAGACCCGTCTGATCGCCTTCTCGCTGAAAGATCGCAATATCTCCAGCCAAAACAAATACCTCAGTCGCCGCTTTGTCTGCCTGGAGCAGTCAGCGCTCGCCAACGCCGCTCTCACTGAAGAGCTGATCCAGTGCAGCGAAGCCCTGCGTGGCTTTGGCCAGACACTGGTGGTCGCGTTAAATGAACTCCCCCTGCCAACGGTTAACTTCAGCGATAAAAAGAAGATTCTCCACAACGTGTATCTACTAAAAGATCACGGCATCGAAATCGCGCTCGATGGTTACAATATCTACGATGAAAGTATCGAGATATTTACAACCTTGAATCTATTTGACTATATCAAGATATCCATATCGGCCCTAGACTTGAGTCTGAAGCTCACGAGCAACCCGGAACTTTTCAATCGCCTCTACGAACGCATGACCGCCCAGGCTCATAACACCAAAGTCTGTTTTATAGCGGACAGAGTCGAGCATGCCGCCAGCCATGTACTGGCGCGAGCGTTGCCCTTTGATTACTTTCAAGGGAGCCATTACTCCCCTGCCGACAACCTTTAACCAATAAATCAGGCGTGCAATTCAGGAGAGCGACATGGAAAGCAGTACAAACCTCCCGAGAAAATATTTTGTCGTAGTAACCCATAGCCCCGCACTGCAACTTGAGCTGGAGGCACTGTTATCGAGCAAACGCTACAACTCGTTTGGTACTTCCCAGGCAAAAATGTTCGTTGAAGGCGTGACCCCACCCTCCTCAGCCCCCAAACTCATGGAGTTTATTTACCCGCACGTGGAAAGAATGGTTTCGCCTGTTATCAAGCATGATACACAGCGCATTCTTTCGACGTTCAATTCCCAGTGGCAAGCGGTTCAACCCACTACTCAGCGCATCAACATCACCTCGATTGCAGAGCAAGCCAAGGATGACGCCCCGGATCGCTCCGCCGACGAAACCTGGCGCTTGAGCAATGGCAACGGCGCATTGATCAAGGATGATATCGAGATTGTCCTGACTGGCCTGGAAGCCGCGCTGCTCAAGAAAATGCTTCATCATGATGATCGCGTAGTCAGCAAGGATGATCTTATCCGCAGCATCGGCCGAGAACCTGAACACTATCGAGGCCTCGAAATGTGCCTGAGCCGATTGCAGGAGAAGTTCAAGAATGCCAGCAATGGCGAACGACTATTTCGGGCAGTCAGAAATCGTGGCTATTGCCTGATACAAAAGATCGTACGCGGGAAAAGCCTGACCTGAGCTAACAAAATGCTCACACTGGCCGTGCACTACAATAACAATAACGCACACCGGTTCCCCTCCCCCCCTGCCTTCCTTTCCTTCTAATAAGCGCCTCTACAGCCCAAGTCACATTGTCGACTTTTTATAACGCCCCAATATATTGGCCCGCGACACTAATCTCCTCGTTAGAAGTCGTCAGACAGTATTCAAACCAATAACTTAATCTATTTACTGACGACAGCGCCGCCCTGGCTCTTCAGTTCGTCAGCGCATGGCCATCTTATAAGAACAATAACGCTGCCAGATCAATTTTGGTTCTTGTCTGTCGACACGCAAATGGACGTATTTTGGGGATATCGCATGGTTAACAATCTTCGTATCAATCGAAATACCACTCTCAAAGGATTGACCTTCTGGGGACAGTGGGCATTGGGTCAGGGCTTTGTTGTCGCCCTGTTACTTCTATTGGTTTATAGCCAGACGGGAACAGTAGAGTTTTATTATCGAGTCTGTGCAGCACTTACAGTACTGGCATCTGTGCCAGCTTATACATGGTGTGGTGTTTACGCCAAAAAAGACAACTTCCTTGAAGGGCTGATCAGGCTATTGATGGGTTGGGCAATGACCTTGGCTGCGTTGGCTATTGTCGCCTTCCTGTGCAAGGCCAATGAACTGTTTTCCCGCCAGATCATTCTGGTCTGGGCTGTCGGCAGCTACATTGGGCAGGCACTGTTGTATGTCCCGTTGCAGGGTTTCTCGAAGTACTACCAGCGCTCGCTTCAACGCGAACGGAAAACACTCATCGTGGGTACGGGCGAACTGGCAATGGGCTTGGCCAACAAACTTCGTTCCCTTGAGCATTTCCCGTTGGTGGGACTGGTCAGTTCGGAGGCCACTCCCCTGCTGGAGGCGGGTGCGCCACCGGTCGTAGGTCCGCAAGAGGAACTCCTGGAGTTGATCCAGACCCACGATATCCGCCGCCTGTACATCACGCTGCCCCTGAGTGAAGCAGCACAGATCGAAGCCATGTATGGCGACTTGCTGGATGCCCACGTCGATGTTGTCTGGGTGCCGGACTTGAACAGTCTGACCCTGCTCAATCACTCCGTCAGTGACGTGGACGGCCTTCCGGCGATCCACCTGAATGAAAGCCCGCTGACCAGCCAACCCACCGCCGCACTGAGTAAAAGCCTGCTCGACAAAAGCGTGGCGCTGATGGCCATCATCGTCCTCAGCCCATTGCTGTTGGCGATTGGCCTGGCGGTCAAACTCACTTCCCAGGGGCCGGTGTTTTTCAAGCAGGATCGGCATGGCTGGAACGGCAAGGTGATCCAGGTCTGGAAGTTTCGCTCGATGCGCGTACACGATGACCGCGAGGTGAAACAGGCCAGCCGTAACGACTCGCGGATAACGCCGGTCGGACGTTTTATCCGCCGCACGTCAATCGATGAGTTGCCGCAATTGTTCAATGTCCTGCAAGGCCACATGGCCCTTGTCGGGCCTCGTCCACATGCCATTGCTCACAACGATTACTACTCCGGCAAGATTCTCGCCTACATGGCTCGCCATCGAATCAAGCCGGGTATCACCGGGCTGGCTCAAATCAGCGGTTTCCGCGGCGAGACCGACACCCTCGACAAGATGCAGAAGCGCGTCGAAATCGACCTCAAGTACATCAACAACTGGTCGTTGTGGCTGGATCTGAAAATCCTGGTGAAGACGCCCTTCACCTTGCTGTCAAAAGACATTTATTGACGGCAGAACACTATTTGATTGTACGCCAGCAGATTAATCAGGGGACGAAGGTCCCCTTTTCGCTTGATCTGGCGTAACTCAAAACCAACAACTCGCCATGTAAGGAAGACTCGGATGATCGCGAGTAAACAATATGCCAACCCCGCCTGGTACCTGATTCACTGCAAAGCCAAGCAGGATGAGCGCGCCGAGGAAAATCTGCAGCGCCAGGGTTATCAATGCTATCGCCCGACCTATCGACGTGAACGTCTCCTTCGGGGCAAGCGACAGACCCTCTGCGAGTCGCTGTTTCCCGGTTACCTGTTTATCCAGCTCAGCCTGCACGACAACTGGGCGCCATTGCGCTCGACGCGTGGTGTATTGAGGACGGTCAGTTTCGGCGGCCAGCCTGTAGCGATTGCTGATGACGTGATTGATCATCTGCAACTGCGCGAGCGCGAACCGTCGGCACAAACGCTGCTGACACAGGGCGACCTGGTGCGGATCAATCAAGGGAGTTTTGCAGAGCTGGAAGCGCTGTTTCTAGCGATGGATGGTGATGAGCGGGTTGTGTTGCTGATGAACTTTTTGCAGCGCGAGCAGCGTATCAACCTGCCGCTGTCGAGCATCACCAGACTGTAGGAACATCAAGGCGCTGTATGGAAGTGGCCGAGCGCAGGCGACTTCTGCACAGCGCCTCGCTCTTCGCATTCCCTTCCGACTGACGAAAAAAAAAGCGATCTGCAGAGTTTCTCTCCCCTGCAGATCGCCGATTTTTATTCAGTAATCTTCTCAAAGTTGCGATAGAACAGGTCACTGTCACGGCTATCGGTCATTGTGTGCAGCGAATAACTACGATTGAGCCGTGCACCACCGTCCCGGGTCAAAGGTGCCCAAACGATATTGGCGCGACGCATCGTCGACATGCTCATCAACTCGTCGAAAGGGATGGAGATATAGATTCCCTTGTCGAAACTACCCTCGCCATACTCTTCTTTCGTCGCCGTGGTCAGCGTGACCCAGCCACCGAATCGCACCCCGTTACTGAACTCACGGGACAGATCGATCGTGGTGCCCCAGTCGCGAGCCAAGTACCGACCAACACTGACGGCCGCCTGGGCTTCGAAAGGCAGGTCGGTGTAGCCAGTGATGTGCCCCGTGACGGTCGAGTAGTCACGCAAACCAAAACCCTGGTCGAAGTTTCGCTGGCGAACGAAGTTCAGGTCTGCGCCAACAGACCAGCGCTGGCCAGCAGGACGAAACAGCACTTCACCGCCGACACCGGCAAACATGGACTCCAGATAGCCCCCATAGACCATGCCATACACGTCTTTATCCAACTGCTTGGCGTGGTTGAGCTGGAACGTTGGCATGGTGACGTCAGAGGTCGTCAGATACTGACGCAAGTCGGTGCGCACTCGAGGTAAACCGCTCGGAGCGTCGTAGGTAAACTTGTCATAGTTATTCAACAAGTTGACGCTCAGCAAACCACTCCACCAGGTATTACGGGTGAAACGATACTCCGCGTCCGCATCGGCAGTGACCTGGTAGAGCAAGCCATCAGGGCCACCGATGTTCTGCTTGTACCCCAGACCCAGTCCATAAGAGAAAGGATCACGCGCCCCGGTGTACAGCGTGGTCTCGGTATGCGGTACGGCGGCGTTGACCTCGGTTGCACGATGCAAGTCTTGCAGCGGCTCTTCGTTTTTGACCACCTCGCGAAAGGTATCGCGGGGCACGCTGGTTTCTTCCAACGGCATGTCGTATCGCTTGTTCACCAAGGTGAACCAATCGATATCGTCGTTGACGCTGTTGTCGAGAATCCGGCTGGCGCGGCCGACAGCTTTAGCCGAATAGAAATAACGGGACTGCTCGCCATACACCAACAATTCAGAGCCACGCTGGGTGATGCGTTCCACTTTATAGCCGGCATTATTTTGCAGGCGTTGGGACACATTGGCCCAATTGACCTGATCCGCCGAGGTGACAGGCGCCTTGGCCGGGAGGGGTTCCGCGGGCGGGTCGTAGGTCTTTGCCGGCGACTTGCGGCTGGCAAAGTTGGTGTGCAGCGTGATACCAAACATAGCGGTATTGCCACGCTCCCAGGCAGCGCTGAGATCAATCGAGTCTGTCAGCTTGTACACGGCACCGATGTTGATGGGGGAGTCTTGTTTGATGTCATTGTCACGCGGCTCGTTTTTATAGTCATTGCCTTCATATTCGAGTTTCAGACTGAGGGGTGCCCAAGGTGTTTGGTAAGCGACACCGCCGAACAAGGAAGGCGTTCCTCTAAAATAATTCGCATTGAAGTCACCCGTCCCTTCGCCGGGTGGACGTGTATCAAAGCGGTCATCGACCCACCCTAGCGGGTTTTCGAAATCGCCTCGATTTCCCATGTACCCCCACGCTACGCCGCCACTGAAGTCAAAGTTGCCAAAGCGTTTGTTGGCAACGAAATATTCACTGGAGAATAACCCTGTACCACCGATGTCCTGGAATCCTAAAGCCACCTGAGGAAGCCAATGACTTTCCTGCCACAAGCGAACTTTGGCATCAACAGCCTTATCCTTGTAGCTTTGATCGCCACTGAGTGACTCGGGGCCGTATGGCCGGTTGGTGATGGCGGTATATCGAAACGAGCCCTCAAGCCATTCAAAGGGCTGTAGCGAAAGGCTATAACGAGTATAGGGTTCAGTACGACTGGCATTGACACTCAGCTCGCCGGCAGGCGCCATGCGCGCAGTGGGTGTTTGTAATAAGCCCACGCCACCGAAATCATTCTGGGTATAACGCGGTTCTCCATGAGCCAAACCACAAGGCAACAACAGGACCGCTGCAAAACGTAACTTCAAGGGGCCACCTCAGCCACAGGTTGAGTGGCGAGGAATTCGGCCAACTGCTGATTGAGTTCAGGTGTAGGCGGATCAAGGTCATCGCTCTTGATCGGCACCAGGATTTTGCTGCCGGCGGCGGGCCAGTGCCCTTCTTCCCGATTCCACAAGGCAATGCCTATCCGTTGCGTGTGACCATCGGGCTGGATAATCCACAGGTAATCCATCTCGGCTTCGGTGGAGGGTGGGCAGGATTGCAGATAATCACGTGCCTCTTGCATTGCGCGATAAGGCAGCCGGCAAGGTTTCGCGACCGCGCCCAACACTTCCACAGCATCGGGGCGAGATGGATAGACAAGTTGGTCGCCGTCATCGATACGAGCGTTGAGGGCAAACCCGACCTCGACGGCAACAGGGTCAAGCACGGCAACCTGGCGACCCGTAACCGGTAATTGCCCAATCTCTTCAAAGAGCTGGTCGGCCAACGCCGCCCGGGCAGGCTTGCCAAACAGCAAGGCGCCACGCTGCAGTACTTTCAGATCAAACAATACCCCGACTTTCAGCCGGCGTTGCTCTTCCAGCAAAGGCTGGCGCAACCAGGCGGCACCCAACCAGTAACTTTCAGCATTGGGTTGCGCAGCAGTAATAACATCCAGCAAACGGGCTCCCGGCTGGATCTTGAATTGGCCAGGAGTGCGAACGTCACCACTGACCGTGACGTCGGCATGGCTCAGACCTGAGCCCGCTAATAACAAGCCGGCAAACACTATGTTCAGAGGCTTCAATGAGTAACTCCCTGTTCAGAACGCAACTGAATGACCTTCAGGGAAATTTGCGGCGTTATATGCTGCTCGCTCTGAATGACGAAACCATCCTGTGGCCTGACCCAGTAACGATTGACTGCATGGAAATCTATTTGAGGCGCATCAATGCGCTCATCGACACGGAGCAAGGCATACGTCTTGTCCATCACTTTGACGTCCTCGATGCCTTCCTGGGTAAACCGGCTGGTCACGGCAATCCCGACGCGGTAGCCGTCATAGATATCGATCCAGCGGGTGCTGCTAAAGCTCTCGGGCAGCCGGTGCAGCCCACGCTTGAACGGCGACTCGCCCTCCCAGCGGGTACCATCGAGATTGATACCAAGCCCGACACTGCGCACGATCAAACCATCGCGCATCAACAACACCTGCTTGCCGGATGCAACCCAGAATTGCAGGTCGCCACGCTGGCGAATCATCGCCATCACGCCCTCACTGGAGGACGTGGTGACTTTGATCTGAGGAAAGGGAACAGCGTCCACTTGAGCCTGGGTCAACTCCAGAGAGTCGGGCCCCACAGTGGCCGCTTTAAGGGTATCGAAAGAGGCTTTCATCAGTGGGTTACACCCACACAGCATGAAAGCCATCGCCAGGAGGGCGCTCTTACGCATAATTATCACGCTGAAATGGGCCTTATCTGTTGCTGGCTTCGCTCAAGTTGTTCTGTGTCGCAGCACCGATACCGATGATGGACGCAGAAGGCACCAACTGGCTGATAAAGCGATTCCAGCGGGTAACGTTGGCAGGCCCGACATAGACCACATCCTGTGCTTGCACATCAAAACGCGTGGCCAACGCCATGGCGGAAGGTGATTCGGCTTCCAATTGAAAAATCTTCGCCGGTTCCTTATCGAGGTTTTCAACACCCCGGATCACATAAACGGCATTGCCATTGGAGGTCGCCTGATTCAAGCCACCCACCGTCCCCAACACATCGGACAGGTTCATGGTTTTGGTTTTGAAGCTCAGGGCCCGGGGCTGGGTAACTTCACCCATGACATAGATCCGCTTGCGATCGTTGTAAGGCAGATACAACTGGTCACCCGCCTTGAGATACACATTCGGCAACTGGGAGTTGTTCTGACGATTCAGCGCATCCAGATCCAACTTATATTCGCGACCATCACGGGTAAGGGTCAGGTTCGAAAGGTCAGCGTTCAAAGGATCGATTCCGGCGGCCCCCACAGCCTCCACAACACTCAGTTGCGTTGTGGTGAGTGGCTGCTGCCCTGCCCTTAAGACCGCACCGGAAACCACGATTTTCTGACTGGCGAACCGCAACACACTGACATCTACCTGAGGGCTTTCAACAAACTGCGACAAACGACTTGAAATATAGGCACGCAGCTCTTCGATCGTTTTGCCTGCAGCAGGAATATTGCCAACGTAGGGGTAAAAAAGATTGCCGTCCGGGCGAACAAGACGCCCGTTAGCATCGATTTGCTGTTGTGGTCCCGAAGGCGCCGTCAACTCTGGATGGTCCCAAACGGTGATAAACAGCAAGTCGTTGGCACCAATCCGGTAACTTCCAGGTGAGTAGCTCAAAAGCTCTGAGGGAATGGTTTCGCCCACCTGAGTGGCCGAGTTCATGGCAATCAACTTAGGCGTGATGGGGATCAGCTCAACACGACTGCTCTCAGGTGTCCCATCACGAACGATTTGACTAGTGTCCATATGTTGACCGGGGGAAAACATACAGCCTTGCAGAGTAATACTTGCCAGTATGGCAATAGAAAAATTACGAATCATATTGACACTACGCTAGTTGAGAGCATACCCAAAAAAACAAGGCCACCCAGGCAACCCTGTGTGACCTTGTCCAAAACGCTACTACAATTTCAATTAGTCGTCCCGGTAGTACCGGTGGTACCACCAGTCCCACCAGTACCGCCATTGGAACTTCCGCCACTGTTAGATGCAGCTACCACGCCGGCGACCACTGCAGCGCCGACCAGCAAGCTTGTACCGACAGTGACTGAACCCACCAACGGAGTGCTCAGTGTCAGCGGTTCTTCTGCCGCTATTACTGAGGTACTCAAGATAGTCAACAACGAGATAGCAAATAGCTTTTTCATATCAGACTCCTAATTTTAGATACAGGGTTTGATACTAAGTACCAAAAACGAAAGAGTGAGCAGACGCCGACAAATACAACCATCGAACGACTGCGACGCCCCTCCTTTTTTCCTTCTGTAGATCATCTCACCGAAAGATCATTGATACCAGTGATCGCGTCGAGCTCAATCAGTCGCGCAGAGCGAAGGTTAGTTTCAAAAACCAACGTTATCTCTCTTTTCTCCATAAAACTCAGCGATTTAGCAGCGGCTTTGTTACGTTTCACTAGAATATAACAGTCGAGTGTCGAGCGTAATGTTAATAAATGTCAGATTCAGGAACCGTGAAAACCCCCAGCATCATCATTAAATGCAAAACTAAAAAAAACACCACCTTCCAATGGGTCGACCGGCGAACAGCCGAGATAAATCTTATAGACATCAGCTAGCACTTCCAAAGATAAACAGCAATGTTATATTCATGATAAGAAACAGTTATCTATATTGTCGTTGTTATTTTTGGTCAGCAAAAATAATGACATGCCGAAAAAAAACATGTTAGAAATTAAGAGCATCGAAATTATATAAAGAATACTTTCCAAAGAGCATGACAAATGCCTCCGGGCACGTAAAATCTTTGGCCACACAAGTTAAAAGCAAAGATAACATTGTGAGCAGTAATTTTAACAACCGTCGTTAGAAACTGAAGCCCCGAATAGACGTAGGGGTTTCCTATAACATCGGATTAATAGCTTGGAGCACCCGACAGCTCCAGAGAGTTTTCAGGATTAATACTCTAGATCCTGGGGCGGTAGCATTCCTTTTTTTGAATTTATTCATATGCCCGCGCCCCACCTATACCCAAGCGCGACCTAAGTGACTGCGCCGATTGCGCCGATTGCGCCGACTCAAACCATGACTCACTTCAGCAGAGTAGCGATATGATTCCTATTATTTTATCCGGCGGGACAGGATCTCGCTTATGGCCCCTCTCTCGTCAACTGCGCCCAAAACAATTTCTTCCTTTGGCCAATGAAACATTCTCGATGCTGCAAGCGACTATCCAACGACTTGACGGATTAGACCTGCAAGCACCACAGCTCATCTGCAATGAAGCACATCGTTTCCTGGCAGCAGAACAACTGCTCAAACTCGGGATAGAAGACTTTCGCATTTTGCTTGAACCTGTTGGACGGAACACAGCCCCTGCAATAGCGATTGCGGCCATACAAGCTGTCGCTACGAACACCGACCCCATCTTATTGGTACTTGCAGCGGACCACCTGATCGAAGACATTACAGAGTTCCATGCAAGTGTGAAGGCAGCTATCCCACTGGCTGAAGAAGGCAAGCTTGTAACTTTCGGCGTGGTGCCTAAAACACCAGAAACGGGATACGGTTATCTCGAAATAGGCGAAAAAATTGGTGAAAAAGGGTATCGAGTAAAACGTTTCATTGAAAAGCCGGACGCGACCACCGCCAAAAATTACATCGAAAGCCAACGGTATCTTTGGAACAGCGGAATGTTTATGTTCAAGGCCAGCCGTTATCTTGAGGAACTGGCAAAGTACCGTCCTGAAATTTTATCCATCTGCCAATCCGCACTGAGCCGCGGTTCCAAAGATATGTATTTCACTCGTGTAGATAGTGAAATCTTTGCAAACTGCGCCGATGAATCCATTGATTATGCCGTAATGGAAAATACCACCGAGGCCGTACTGGTCCCATTGGATGCAGGTTGGAGTGATGTGGGCTCCTGGAACGCTTTGTCGAAGGTTTCAACCAAGGATGAGGCAGGCAATACCCGTAAAGGGGACGTATTGATGGAAGGAACACTGAATACCTACATCCATGCCAGTAATCGCCTGGTAGCAACGTTAGGCATTCAGGATCTCGTCATCGTAGAAACGAAAGACGCAGTGTTGGTGGCTCACAAATCCCACGAGCAGGACATCAAGAAACTGGTTGAACAACTGAAACACTCAGGACGGCATGAACACATTAATCATCGAGAAGTTTACCGTCCATGGGGAATGTACGACTCTATAGATAACGGCCCTCGCTACCAGGTAAAACGCATTACCGTACAACCTGGCGCAAAACTCTCAGTTCAGATGCATCATCATCGGGCAGAACATTGGATTGTTGTGAGTGGCACCGCGAAGGTTACAAACGGTGAAAAAACTTACCTCGTCGCCGAAAACGAATCAACCTATATCCCTATCGGCCAAATTCATGCCTTAGAAAATCCAGGTGTGATTCCGCTCGAGTTAATTGAGGTACAGTCCGGCTCATATCTTGGGGAGGACGACATTGTCCGCTTTGAAGATAAGTACGGCAGAGCTTAGCTTTCACACGATTGCGTATCTATCTAAGGTTTTTAGAACACACCCGACATCTAAGCGTACCCGATCCGATAACCATCCAGGATGAGAGGCGAAAGCTGCCTTGTTTAAAAGTATTTTGATCGTCTGCACCGGCAATATTTGTCGAAGCCCCATGGCTGAAATAATGTTTGCGCAGCTTTTAGAGGAAACTGATATAAAAATCAGTTCTGCCGGTTTAGGCGCGCTGGTCGACCACCCTCTTGAATCAACTGCGTTAGCTGTGTTGGCGCAACACGGTAAAACGCCTCCGGTCCATAAAGCGCGTCAATTAACCCCTGCGATGTTAGGGGATGCAGATCTTGTGCTGGTTATGGAAAAACGTCAGTTATCCAGTGTACTCCAACTGTCTTCCGAAGCTCGCGGAAAGGTCTTTCTGCTGGGCAAATGGCAAGATGAACGTGAGATACCAGACCCCTATCGCCAGGGACGGGCTGCATTTGAACATGCACATGCCTTGATAAAAGAGGCGGTACAAGCGTGGGCCACACGATTAACTCCGTGAAGTCCTCCTTCCCATACCAATATCATATAGAAGTCCATACATGCAGCAGCCGCCAATAAATACCGTTACCCAAAATGAAAGCGAAGAAATTGATTTGCTTGATTTGTTAGGCACCCTGATAGACTACAAATTCGTTATCGCTGGAATCACCAGTGTATTTATGATTGGCGGATTAGCCTATGCAATATTGGCCGCGCCTGTTTTCAGGGCAAATGCCATCATCCAGGTAGAACCCAAGAAAAATGATGTGCTCGGGTTCAATGATATGAGCAGCCTCTTGGGTGGAGAGTCACCTTCCGGAACCGAAATTGAACTTATCAAATCCCGATCCGTTCTGGGAAAAGCAATCGACAACTTAAAACTAGACATCCTGAGTGAACCTAACTACTTCCCTGTTTTTGGCAGATTCATTGCAAAAAAATATACGGGAGACACCCCCGATTCTATCGCCAAACCTTGGTTTGGTATGAATGGATATAATTGGGGGGGAGAATCGCTAACAGTTTTTAAGCTCGATGTGCCCCCGGGCTTGCTTGGAGAAGAACTTACACTGACATCAAAAGAGAAAGGTAACTACGATCTATTTGATGAGGATGGTAATCTTCTGGTGAGTGGACACGTTGGAACCAAAACAGAAAGCAATGGGATCGAAATCCTGGTTTCTGAGTTGCGTGCTAACCCGGGTGCTACTTTCTCTGTAATGCGTGAACCGCGCCTGAACAGTATTAAAGACTATCAGGAAGCTCTAGATGTGAGCGAGCGCGGCAAAGACTCAGGCATTTTAGGGCTAGCCTTGGAAAGTACCGACCCGAAAAAAGCAGTCAAAACATTGAACGAGATCGCACGGCTGTATGTGCGTCAGAATGTCGAACGTACTTCCGCGGAAGCTGCAGCCAGTCTTGATTTTCTAAAACAACAGCTACCTCAGGTACGTAAAGATCTAGAGGAAGCGGAAGACGCGCTCAATAAATATCAGACTCGCAGCAAATCCATTGATATCAGTCTGGAAACCAAAGCCATCCTGGACCAGATCGTTGCGCTTGATACAAGTATTTCGGAACTGAAGCTTCAACAAGCGGAGATGGACAGAAAGTTCACTGCCCAACACCCTGCTTATAGAGCGTTACTTTCAAAAATTGATGAGTTGAGCAGCAAACAAAGCGGGCTCTCCAAGAGAGTCGAAAGCCTTCCCGCAACCCAACAAGAGTTGTTGAGTCTCACTCGAGATGTACAAGTCAGTACGGAAATATATACCCAATTACTGAACCGATCCCAAGAGCTAGATATTGTTCGTGCCGGCTCCGTAGGCAACGTACATATAGTAGACGATGCAGATGTTGATCTGAGAGAGCCTGTCCGCCCCAAAAAAGCTCTTGTAGTACTCATGGCGACTCTATTGGGCGGGTTCCTTTCGATTATATTCGTAATGCTTCGCCGGGCAATCAACCGAGGGATTGAGAGTGCGGAAATGATTGAGCAGTTGGGATTGCCTGTATACGCGTCTGTTCCCTTCAGCACGTTACAAAAATCAGCAGAGACCAGCTCTAAAAAGACAAAGGCAGAATTCGCTCAGATACTTGCTATAAGTCAGCCCACGGATCTGGCGGTTGAGGCGGTCCGAAGCCTGCGCACCAGTCTGCACTTCGCCATGCTGGAGGCCAAAAATAACCGTCTTATGATCTCTGGCCCCAGTCCGTCTGTGGGCAAAACTTTTGTCTCCTCCAACCTCGCCGCCCTGATCGCACAGTCTGGGAAACGTGTGTTGATTGTTGATGTTGATATGCGCAAGGGATATCTCCACAAGTCCTTCGGCAAACCAGCGGAAAAAGGTCTATCCGATATTCTTACCTCGCGTTGCAGTTTAAACAGTGCGCTTCATGAGACCGAAGTGCCAAACCTGTTCTTGATTAGCCGCGGGCAAACCCCACCGAATCCCGCAGAGCTCCTGATGCACAAGAACTTCACCAACTTCCTTGAAGAAGCCAGTGAACAATTCGATCTTGTCATTCTCGACACGCCACCCATCTTGGCGGTGACGGACGCCGCTATCGTCGGGCGCCACTCAGGAACGTCGATGATTGTTACACGATTTGGGATGAATCCGGTCGGCGAAATAAAACTTACCATCCGGCGATTCGCACAAAATGGAGTCGTCTTGAAGGGTGCGATTCTTAACTATGTAGAAAAACGAGCGACATCAAAAACTGGTTACAACTCGTATGGCTACTATCAATATTCCTATGTAACTGACAAAAAATAAATTCAGTTTCACCTGACTTATCCCTCAAAAAACATTAATCGCCGCTACGCCAAATCGGCGTACGGCGAACCACGCCTGCCATTTGATTCTCTGGTGTACAACAGTATTCCACGCAAGGCTTGTGGCCTGATAAATCTCAATCTTATCCCCTTACGGTGAATAATATGAAAGTTACTGTTTTTGGCACCGGTTACGTCGGACTAGTACAGGGAGCCGTTCTTGCCGACGCCGGACACAACGTCATATGCATTGATGTTGACGCAAAGAAAATTGAACGTTTAAAACAAGGAATCATCCCAATATTCGAGCCAGGACTAGAAGAATTAGTTAAGAAGAATTTCAACGCGGGTACCCTCCAATTTTCGACGGATGCCGCACTCGGGGTAAGTCACGGAACCATTCAGTTCATCGCGGTTGGCACGCCTCCCGACGAGGATGGATCGGCAGATTTGAAACATGTGCTCGCTGTAGCCGAAACCATTGCCGAGAACATGGTTGAACACCGCATCATAGTAGATAAATCCACAGTCCCCGTAGGCACTGCACAACGCGTAAGTGACCGAATCTCGGAAGTGCTCGCTCGGCGCGACGTGAAAATTTCATATGATGTAATCTCCAATCCGGAATTTCTAAAAGAAGGTTCGGCAGTAAATGATTGCATGCGCCCTGACCGTATTATTATCGGAACAGAAAGCGAAAAATCCGAAGAGCTAATGCGCGAGCTTTATGCCCCCTTCAACCGCAACCATGAAAAAATAATAGTAATGGATGTGCGTAGCGCAGAACTGACAAAGTATGCGGCAAACTGCATGCTTGCAACGAAAATCAGTTTCATGAACGAAATTGCGAACTTGGCTGAAATGCTCGGGGCTGATGTCGAAATGGTCCGCAAAGGTATTGGCGCGGATCCACGAATTGGATATCACTTCATTTACCCAGGCGTAGGCTATGGTGGCTCCTGCTTTCCAAAAGATGTTCAGGCTTTGATAAAGACAGCCACATCTATTGACTACGACGCAAAGGTTTTGAAAGCTGTTGAAAATAGAAACAACGAACAGAAAACCACTCTATTCTCGAAAATTCATAAGCATTTCAAAGGTGATCTGTATGGCAAAACATTTGCCTTGTGGGGGCTGAGTTTCAAACCCAACACCGATGATATGCGTGAAGCACCGAGCCGAGTGATTATGGAAGCACTCTGGGCTGCGGGCGCAAAGATCCAGGCTTTTGATCCCGAAGCGATGGAAGAAACACAACGGATTTATGGTGATGTTGATAGCTTGACACTTTGTGGCACCAAGGAAAGTGCTTTAAAGCAATCAGATGCGCTGATTATCGTTACTGAATGGCAAAACTTCCGGGCTCCCGATTTTGACATGATCAAATCTCAATTGAAAAACCCGGTTATTTTTGATGGCCGTAACTTATTCGACCCTAAAGCAATGAAAAACAAAGAATTGACTTACTATTCCGTAGGGCGAGCTTGATGAAAATTCTAGTAACCGGTGTCGCCGGCTTCATTGGGTATCATGTTACGAAAGAACTGATTGCTCAGAACCACGTGGTCTATGGTATTGACAACCTCAATGACTATTACGACCCACAACTGAAAAAAGACAGGCTCGTTGACTTACAACAGCACTGCGAAACGCTTGAAAAAAGCAATAATTTCAAATTTGAACTAATGGACCTGGTGGACTCGCCGGCCATCAACTCATTATTTGCAAATAATAATTTTGATCGAGTTATACATCTTGCAGCTCAAGCGGGAGTCCGTTACTCGATAGAAAACCCAAAAGCCTATATTGACTCGAACATTGTGGGCTTTATAAATATCCTTGAAGCATGCAGAGCACAAAATACACCACACTTAGTCTATGCCTCATCCAGCTCTGTTTACGGAATGAACAACAAAATTCCGTTTTCAACTACTGATTACACAGACAACCCCATTAGTTTGTATGCCGCCACAAAGAAATCAAATGAAATAATGGCGCATTCCTATAGCCACCTTTTCGATATACCGACAACTGGTTTACGCTTCTTCACCGTATATGGTCCATGGGGTAGACCAGACATGGCATATTTCTCCTTCAGCAAAGCAATCTGCCTGGGCGAGCCAATTAAAGTATTTAATAAAGGTAAAATGGAGCGTGATTTCACCTATATAGATGACATCGTCAACGGCATCGTTAAGGTCATGGATAAAATTCCGGCCGCGCAACCTAATACCAAAACACAATCCACTGCCAGATACAAAATATACAACATAGGAAATAACAATCCGATTACCTTGGAGAAGTTCATTTCCTCTATTGAGAGCGCGCTGGGAAAAAAAGCGATAAAAAAAGAACTTCCAATGCAACCTGGAGATGTACCTCGCACTTATGCTGATGTAGACGACTTGATCAAGGATGTAGGTTTCAAACCTTCAACAACAATAGAAACTGGAATGGCAAAATTTGCTGATTGGTACTTGAAATATAGCACCGGAGAAAAGAGTAGCAACAATGAAAACTAGGAGCCTGATAAAATCCGACATCATTGCAGTCTATAGTACAATTAGTTTAAAAAGTCTTATTAAATCATTTTTCAATCCAAGTATTCACGCATGCGTGCTAACACGATTAGTACGCAACAAAAACAAGGTATTCAGTGCCATTATCAGAAACTTGCTGATCTCGAAGCACTCAATCGATATCAGTTCAACCGCCATTATTGGTCCTGCCTTGAGACTTCCCCACCCGGTTGGAATAGTAATTGGAGACAATGCTGTTTTGCATGGCAACATTACAATATACCAGAACAGCACCATTGGCTCAAAAAACGGCTACCCCGAAATTGGTAATAACACAATCATTTACCCCAATAGCGTCATTGTCGGACCGATTAACGTTGGTGAGCATTGCGTCATCGGTGCTGGTTCCTTTTTAGACAAAAGCCTTACTGCTAACACTGTCTTTCATAGATAGTAAAAGCACGTCAGGCGCGGTAAACCGAAAATTGAGGGAACAATGATTAAGCACAGTGCAGCGTGGATGATGATGGGAAATGGTATCTATGCCATTAGCCAAGCCGTGATCTTGGCTATTCTGGCAAGGCTGGTTAATGTCGAAGCGGTTGGAATGTTCAGCTTTGCTTTGGCGATAACTGCTCCCATTATGCTACTGTCCAATATAGGTCTGCGCACTCAGATCATTACCGACACGCAGAACTCATACTCGCTTAGTCAGTATCAAAAACTTCGTCGGCTCTGTAGTGCCGTTGGTGCCAGTCTCTGCGTTGCTATCGCTGCAGTCATGTCATCAACAACAGAACTCATCATTGTCGTCATCCTGGTAGCCTTCTCAAAATCCGCGGAAAACCAATCCGAACTGTTTTATGGCGTCCTGCAAAAGCAATACAAGCACCGCATCGTTGCGATTTCGCTGGCCATCAGAGGCATCCTGGGTGCTGCAAGTCTTGCAGCGGGAACCTATTATTCAGGAAGTATAATCACAGGCGTTATTTGCTACACGATTACCTGGTGGGTAGTTTGCATATTTTATGATAAAAAATGGACAAGCCGAAACATCACTAGCACTGGTAATACTGAACATACTCGATACGCAGATCTCATGCCACTTGTGTATGCAGGTCTGCCACTAGGTATCTCCGCACTACTTATAAACCTGAGCATCGGAATCCCACGAATTTTTATCGGCCAATCTGATGGCATGCATGCAATTGGCATATACTCCATCATGGCCTTTATAGTGCAAACCGGAAGTCTGGTTATCAACTCTACCGGACAGGCCATTCTTCCAAAGCTTGCAGTACAATTTAGCCAGAAAGACACTAAAGCATTCCTAACCCTGACAATCAAAGCTTCGCTTGTTGTACTACTCTTGAGTGCTTTCGGTACGCTGGGGTCATTTTTCTTCGCCGACTATTTTTTAGACTTGGCTTTCGGCAGCGAAGTATCCAGCAATGCATACTTACTAACCTTGATGTTCGCTATCTCACCAGTTCAATACCTTACCAGCTTACTGGGATACGCCATCTCTTCTACGAAACGTAATATATCTCTGGTTACCGTACAAGCACTGGCATCTTTATCAGCGTTGATTGCATCGTTTATTTTGATTCCGCTGTATGGGTTGCAAGGTGTCGTAGCCGCTACATTATTTGCAAATAGCGTAGCATTATCGGGATATATCATAACGCTGATAACCGCTCTTAAATCTGAATCCCCGAAAACCTCACAACAACTTTCCGAACAAACCAAATGAACAGAATATCTTCCTCAACCATATCGTTCATTTGCTGTGCAAGTGTCGCTTTCATACTGATAATTATATTCGGCGAATCAGCCATCGGAATCCCCTTGGCTGTGGGCGTATTAACATCCTCTGTATTCCTCAAGGATACCGTCGACTGGGCTCGTGCGCGGCTGGATAGTTTTGACCCTGGCGCCATTCTTGGTCTAGCAGGCCTGATGTATTTCCTTATCAGCCCGGTTTCCCAAGTCTCGTGGGACTTCTGGCCATATTTACCAGCCCTGACTAACGATTCGAGCTGGATTTCGTTTTGGTCTGTGTTAAACCTGTTCGGCGCTCTAACTTATAAGTTTTTCTCGCGAGTAAAAATAAAACGCAACAGCCCGACATACGTAACACCAGCTACATTCAATCATAAAAGATTTATATTCTTATCTTTAGCGCTTCTAGCAATATGCGCTATTTGTCAACTCTACATATATGCAAGTTTTGGCGGCATTCTCGGATTTATTGCTACGTTTACCGCAAGACAAGCCGCGGGAATTGAGGACGAAGATCCTTTCGCCGGCATGGGCATGCTTATGCTTGTCGCCGAGAGCTTTAAATTTCTTATAGCCATGTTTGTAATATATTGCATAAAAGATAAAAAATGGGCAAAGAGTAACTACTGCTTTGCAATGATTATGACTGGCTTGTTGATAACCTTCATTCTATTTGGAGGGTTACGGGGCAGCAGGAGCAGCACTCTATTTTCCTTGGTATTTGCGGCAGGCATGTACCATTTCTGGATCAGGAAACTACCAGTTAAAATGTTATTGGTGGGTGTTGCTTTTTCGCTAGCGTTTGCAACCTCCTATTATTGGTACAAAATCGCAGGTGCGGATGGACTGAGTGCCATTGTGGACACCAGTGCCCGTCAAAGTTTCCACAGCAGTCGTCAAAACGTCGACCAATACCTGGTAGTGAGAGACCTAGGGCGAATGGATATGCAAACCTTAGCTCTTAAAAAAATCGTATCGGGCGAACAACCCCTGTCCTTTGGCAGGACCTATTTGGTTAGTATCATTTCAAGCATACCAAAATCAATTTTGCCTTATATACCAGACCAAATAACTAAAGAAAAAACAGAACTTATTCACGGTCGCGGCAGTTATCAACGCGGTGAAGCCAGGCAGACCACGCTTGTACTTGGGCAGTTTGGCGAGTCACTCGTTAACTTTGGCATTCCCGGCATTTTTATATTTTATGCAGCGCTAGGCCTGTTTGTCGGAAAAATCAGAAGCCTGATAAAGCACTTACCTGATCGCGATATTAGATTGCTGTTAATCCCTGTGACATGTTTGATACCCCTGCTAATGATTGGCACCGACATGAATGTGCTTTTAATGCAGCTTGTTCGCTATTTGACAATACCGTTAATCCTTATAACTTTATGCCTGAAAATAAGGAAAAACAATAACGCTTCCTCCTCTATCAGCCTGCCTGCTCCTCTGGGCCATGTTGGATAGAACTCGCTACCACTTTGACTGCTGATTAATTTTAAGCGCGCACGTCAGCTAGGATACCCAGGACAAGAGCCTGATCCTACATAAGCCATTTTATGCTTAAATTCGTACATGGACGCAAACGATGCTCAATACCCCCCCAAAAAATTTCCTTATATGCACCGCAAAATTCAGTGACAATCTAGGAGACGGAGTAATATCGGACTGCACTGAGTACTTAGTAAAAAGGGCCAGTCCGGGAGCATCTATCAACCATATAGATATCGCTGGTCGAGTCGAGTACCGCTCCAGCGCAAAGCAAGATATAAAAATCACTAAAAAGATCTTCTTTTTCATCCCCCACATCCTGCAACCACTCATGACATTTGTAGCCTGGCATCTGTTTATGAAAAAACGCCTGGATGCCGCATGGTCTAAAAACGCGCCTGAGGAGAGTTTTCTATTGCTCTTTGGCGGTGGACAGCTTGTTAGCGACCTGGCGCTAAATTTCCCATTGAAATTTCACCATCTTATTAGTAAAACCAAGTCAATAAACGCAAAACTGGCGACAAATGCAATTGGTGTTTCTTCCAAAATGTCTTCCTTGGGAAGACGCCTGTATAACTCATCTTTTAGCTCCGACAAGTGGATTCATCTGAGTGTTAGAGATCAGGAAAGTCAAAAAGCGATGCAGACGCTCGTCAACGACTCTAAGAGTGTAGCCCTTACTGTCGATCCTGCATTATGGACAAGAGAGTGCTACAGCCTTGAAAATGAACGAGCACGAGACAACTCTGAAAATATCGGTTTGGGCATTGCGCACCCAGTAGAGCTTTCAGCTCACATCGAAAAAAATAAAAAAATACCTACTGACCTGACACTGAAATTCTGGACTGACTTAGCTATAAAACTTGTGGAAGCAGGCAAAAGCCCTATCTTATTTTCTAATGGTTCTGTGGAGGATGTTTCATTCTGCCAAGAGGTCTACTCAAACCTCGCACAGAAGGGATATGCCTCAAAAGTAGAGTTGAGCGCTACACCACTCAAGCCAGTAGATCTTGTCAAAAATATCAATAGATTTCACGCAGTAATCTCCCACCGCCTTCATGCGAACATCATTGCAAACTCCTTACTCATCCCGACAGTACAGTTGGGCTGGGATGCGAAAGTGAAGTCGTTTGCAAAAATGATGGGGCGAGAGTCCTGGTGTTTTGAACAATTGCCCACCGCATCCGTAGCATTTGATGCAATCGAAAGCATTTTACAATCAGGTATAGATGAAACACATCTGAACAAGTTGAAAAAAATTTCATTCGACAATATAAGTGAAATTGTAAAAAGGTATGAGGCATGAAGATTTATCTCATCAGGGATGGGGTTTTCACAACAACTAATGGTCGCCCGGCCTCCAATCTACTACATTATGAATCCTACGGCCGACGTTACCTTTCAGTTTTTTCTGAAGTTATTATTGTTGGGCGACTTTTTGAAAAGCAAGACCCGACCGCCCTGCCTGTTGATGGCCCCAATGTTAGCTTCTTAAAACTTCCTGGAGGACATGGACCAATAGGGTTAATCAAGAGCCTGCCTACAATTTTGAAAACTGTCTTTTCCACAACTTCTCCAGGTAGTGCTTATCTATTGCGGGTACCTGCAAATGTTCCCAGCATCTACGCTTTTGTGCTCTGGCTAAAAAGAATCCCTTTTTGCATCGAGGTCTGCGCAGACCCATTTGATTCCTATAGCGCCAAAGCCTTAAACAATCATCCCCTTAGTAGTATCTTCCAAAAGTTTTTTGTTGGCTTGGTTAAATGGCAATGTCGAAAGGCTGTGGCGACGGCTTATGTTACAAGGAATGCTCTACAACTGAGGTACCCACCCGCCACATCCGCTACATCGTATTCATTCACGTCGATAGACCTCTTCGAGGAAGCCTACGCTTTAAACGCCAAGAAAATGGATGTTCTCAAAACATCCGCCCCGCACATTGTCTTAACAGGCAACATGCAGGGAAAAATGAAAGGGCATGATACGCTATTAAACTCGTTAGCGATTATTCACACGAAAGGCATAAAAGCAAAGCTCACGATTATTGGATATGGCAACAATGAGCCACTCTATAGGAAGATGTGTAAAGACCTGAACTTGGAAGACTATGTTACGTTTACAGGCAAAATGTCTTCCGGGGAGCCTATCAGGAACATACTGGACACTGCGGATTTATTCGTCTTGCCATCACGCCAGGAAGGATTGCCCAGGGCGTTGCTTGAGGCTATGGCCAGAGGTTTGCCGGCGATTGCAACGCGCGTCGGAGGAACGCCTGAATTGCTGGATGAAATTGCGCTTGTGCCTCCGGATGATGAAGATCTTCTGGCTCGTAGAATTGTAGAGTTCCTATCCTCTCCCGAACTCCTGCATGCTCAGTCTTCCAGAAATCTGGCAATTGCCAGAACTTACAATGCCACTGTAATTCAGAACGCGAGAAATAACTTTCTCAACACTATGAAGAAGCTATCAAGCGCAATTTCTTGAATAACAGAATTATTTAATTTTCACAAAGAGACTTACATATGAAAGTAGCCATTATTCATGATTGGCTGGTAACTTTAGGTGGCGCCGAAAAAGTATTGAAAGAAATACTTTCGGTTTACCCAGACGCAGACATCTACACTGTGGTTGATTTTTTGACAACAGAACAACGCACAGAGATATTTAATAAAAAAACTACGACTTCATTTATTCAAAAATTACCGTTTGCCAAGAAAAACTATCGATCCTACCTGCCTCTGATGCCTCTTGCGATCGAGCAATTTGATCTATCTGATTACAACCTTATCATCAGTAGTAGCCATGCGGTCGCTAAAGGAGTCATTACGGGACCGGATCAACTGCATATTTGTTACTGCCATTCTCCAATCCGTTATGCGTGGGATATGCAAGCTCAGTATCTAAGAGATGCCGGGTTAAAAACGGGCATAAAGGGTTGGCTGACTCGTACGCTGTTACACCGCATCCGTATTTGGGATCATCGCACCTCAAATGGAGTTGACCACTTTATTTGCAATAGCGATTTCATTTCCAGAAGGATATGGAAAATATATCGCCGCAAGTCGACTGTCATTCATCCGTCAGTTGCAATTGAAAACTTTGATTTGATCGAGAAAAAAGAAGACTTCTATCTAACCGCTTCGCGCCTGGTACCTTACAAAAAAATCGACTTGATCGTAGAGGCGTTCAAACAAATGCCGGATCGAAAACTTGTCGTCATTGGCGATGGACCTCAATTTAATAAAATCAAGGAGAACGCAGCGCCGAATATTGAAATATTGGGGTATCAGGAATTCTCGGTATTGAGAAGCTATATGGAGCGTGCGCGCGCTTTTGTTTTCGCCGCAGAGGAAGATTTTGGAATTATTCCCGTAGAAGCGCAGGCCTGCGGTACGCCGGTAATCGCCTTTTCAAAAGGTGGAGCACTGGAAACTGTAATTGACGGTGAGACTGGCATCTTCTTTCCTACCCAGACCGTGGAGGCAATTCAGCAGGCTGTCGAAAACTTTGAGAAATCCTTCATTTTCTCCCCCTCGCTAATCAGAGCAAACGCAGAAAAATTTTCCAGCCAGAATTTTCGTAACGATCTAAGAAACTTTATTAATCAAAAAATGACCCAGCCAACTCCAACAACTGCACCGACAGTGGAACAGATATAGTCAATTTTCCAGTTCATTGAGCACACCAGACTCAACCGTCTCCCAGAACACCCAAGATCGCACTGATAGCAAAGATCTGTAACGCACGCCTCCATATTATTTATCCTTGACAGAGTTTCTTGCGATCGCCCACATAAATTTCGGGAGCGCCGAATATATGAATTCACTATCAAGATGCGGAGTAATCGTTACTTTCATTGTTTCCCAGTACTCAGCTCACGCATCCAATGCGCCCCCGAGCTTGTCGTCGGATCAGAAAGCAGTACACGTATTAGAAAGATTGGGCTACGGCCCATCACCAGAAGACATTCAGAATGTTTCAGCCATTGGTTTAGAGCAGTACATCCTTCAACAACTAAATCCCGAAGGTATAAAAAACCCTGACTGGCTCAGTGAGCGGCTATCCAGGATCGACGCTATCAATTTGGACCAGACAACAATATACAGAAAGTACAGCTCCCAGGCTTTCAAAGCGATTCAAACTGATACTAATGCGCGCAAGGCCTTTATTCGAGACAGAACGAATTTCGTGAATCAGGTTCGAGACGCAAGAATACTCAGAGCTCTTTACAGCCCTGCGCAACTTCAAGAAGTAATGGTAGATTTTTGGTATAACCACTTTAATATCTGGGAAAGTAAAACCCCCACGAATGGCGCTATTCTTGGTGCTTACGAAAACGATGCCATCCGGCCCTATGCGCTTGGTAAATTTAAGGATTTACTTCTTGCAAATGCCAAACAAATGGCGATGCTTTACTATTTGGATAATTGGCGAAACAGGTACGCGCCCACCGGCAGAAAAGGTGTCAATGAAAATTACGCCAGAGAGGTAATGGAACTCCATACCTTGGGGGTTAATGGTGGGTATAGCCAAGCGGACATCAAGGCATTAGCGAGATTATTGTCTGGCTGGACCTACATCGCCGATCCCAACGCTCCAAATGCAGGAAATTTTCTGTTTGATTCAAAGCATCACGATCCCAACGAAAAGCAGTTTTTGGGTATTTCATTTCCTGCCGGCGGTGGTTATAGCGAAGGCGAACAAGCTCTGTTAAAACTCGCCCAGAGCCCAAAAACTGCACAACATATTGCTCATGAGCTCGTTGAGCTTTTCGTCAATGACGCGCCACCTCAGTTACTCGTTAACAAGGTGGCTCAGCGGTATATTGAAAGCGACGGAGATATTAAAGAGCTCCTTATAGTGATTTTTAAGAGCGATGAATTTTGGTCTCCGGAGAATTACAAGGCGAAATTCAAGACACCGTTTAACTATCTGCTCTCCAGTTTGAGGGTTGCAGGGCTACCTCCAATTCAAGACTCCAGGCTATTGCAGAGTTGGCTTAAACAATCGGGAAATGGGCTCTTTGCATGGCCGGCACCGGATGGCTATAAAAATGTGGAGAGTGCGTGGTTATCTCCAGATGTCTTGATGAATCGAGCAAACTTTTCCTACAAATTGGCAGCAGGCTGGATGTCACTCTGGGGGCGGAATCCAGAAGGTGGCAATCCTCAACCCAATGCCCAAAACTTGCTTTCAACTATCGGCTCAGGGATATCACCGGGAACAATAGCAAACGTCAAGCGGGCTCCCCAAGATGTTCATTCCGCTTTGATTCTCAGTAGTCCTGATTTCATGTATCGATAATAAAATCCGAGGATTGCATAATGAATCGCAGGGGTTTTTGTAAGCTTTTCGGTGCCGTCGGATCCTATAGTTTATTCAACTCGTCGTTTGCAGCTCTTCCATCCGGTTCGTCAGATTCAAAAGCACGCCTGGTTGTCGTAATGCTCCGTGGTGCTGTAGACGGATTAAGCATATTGATCCCTCACGCTGAAATAAACTACTACCGACTACGAGAAAAGACAGCGATTGCTTTATCGGGAATGGACGGCGGAATGCATAAATTAAATAGTACATTCGGCCTTCACCCAGCGCTTTCATCGCTGGTTCCTCTTTGGCATTCAGGGCAACTCGCATTTATTCCTGCGTCAGGGTGCCCAAGCGAAACCCGCTCGCACTTTTCAGCACAATTTAATATGGAGTGTGGCATTCCAGATGCCGAGCGCTCAGTCGACGGTTGGATGAATCGCCTTGCTGTAGAAAACAGTATTGATTTGGATGAAATGAATGCTGTCAGTTTTGGTGCAACGGTCACCCAGATTTTGTCGGGAAAAAAGCCTATCGCCGTCATTAACTCTCAAGACAATTACGGAACTCGTTTACCCGTTGACAGAACAGACTTTAGAAACTCCTTGGCATCACTTTATTCGCAGAATCCCTCACTACATCATGACTATATCCAGGGCTTGAAATTTCGCGAAGAAATAATTAAGTCCATCAATACACCTGAGCTAGACAAGGAGGCATTGATGGCAAACAATGGCGCAGCACCTCCTACGCTTTTCTCCAGAGACGTTCATTTACTCAGCTCTTTAATCAACACTCAGCCAGATTTTCAGTTTGCTTTTATGCAGCTAAGCGGCTGGGATACGCACGTTAACCAAGGTGGTGCCAAGGGGGTTCTTGCGACCAACCTTTCTCAGCTAAGTTACGGACTTTCGCTCCTTCCAAAACTGCTTGGTGACAATTGGAGATCTACTACTGTAGTCGTCATGTCAGAGTTCGGTAGAACAGCCAAAGAAAATAGCACGGGTGGTACAGATCATGGCCATGGAAATGTGATGATGGTTCTTGGAGGGAATGTTGGAGGAGGTAAAATTTACGGTGAATGGCCCGGCCTTTCAGATGATGTACTTTTTCAACAACGGGATGTTGCCATTACCACTGACTTCCGACACGTACTCTCGCACATTTGCCAAGGCGGCTTAAAACTTTCCGATAATCAGCTATCTGCTATTTTCCCTAGATTACCTGACTTCCCCGCCACTTCTTTGAAAGGTCTAATCAACGGGTAGAAATCAGAGGTCGAGAATCCCAAGTTCGGAATGAGCCAGATTGAGCGCGCCGATCAAACAAATGCAGAAAAATAACACTCTTTAGTTTTGCCTAGACAAAACCTAACATTCCTCATTCTTTATATGCACCCTAACATAAGTTATGGTATTTGTTTCGCCACCCTCATTGATAGCAACGCAATAAAGCAATGTTGTTATTTGTTTTTCTATCGCATAGTTAACAGGACCCTACATGATCCGTAAATGCCTATTCCCCGCCGCCGGTTATGGCACTCGTTTTCTGCCCGCCACAAAGGCCATGCCCAAGGAAATGCTGCCGGTAGTGAATAAGCCGCTGATCCAATACGGCGTAGAGGAAGCGCGTGATGCGGGCCTCCAGCATATGGCTATCGTTACTGGTCGTGGTAAACGCGCTTTAGAAGATCACTTCGATATCAGCTACGAGCTGGAACATCAGATTCGCGGCAGTGATAAAGAGAAGTTTTTGTCGGGTACTCGCGAGCTGATGGAGACGTGCACGTTCTCTTACACCCGTCAGGTGGAGATGAAGGGGCTGGGGCACGCCATTCTCTCTGGTCGTCCGTTGATCGGTGACGAGCCCTTTGCCGTGGTTCTGGCTGACGACTTGTGTCTGAACCTGGAAGGTGATGGTGTGCTGTCCCAGATGATCGCGCTCTACAAGCAGTTCCGTTGCTCGATCGTGGCGATTCAGGAAGTGCCCAACGATCAAACGCACAAGTACGGAATCATCGCTGGCGAGCAGATTCGCGAAGGCATTTATCGGGTCAACAGCATGATTGAAAAGCCTAAACCGGAGGATGCGCCGTCCAATCTGGCGATTATTGGCCGCTATATCCTGACGGCCGATATCTTTGACTTGATCGCCGATACCGAACCCGGCAAGGGCGGTGAAATCCAGATCACTGATGCGTTGATGAAGCAGGCACAGAATGGTTGTGTACTGGCTTATAAATTTGAAGGTCATCGTTTCGACTGCGGCGGAGCGGAAGGCTACATCGACGCAACCAATTTCTGTTACGAGAATTTGTATAAGAACGGCTTTTAAACGTTACTTTTCAGCTCTTGGGTGCCGCGTTTCCTCGCGGCCGCAACCCTTCGCAAGGCGAATCACCATGAACGCATCCAGATCACCAATCGACGCTGCCTATACATCGCTGGATACTTTTGCCTCCGGCAATATGGTTTTGGGGCAGAAGTTCACCGAGGGCAATAGTGGATTGATGACCTGGTTGCGGACGTACGAAAGTGGTCCCAGTTCTTCTTCACCACAACCTAGGTTGTTGGTGGAACGCATCGGGCTCTTTCCTTCTTCGGGGGAGATTCGATGCGCGGTCCGCAGCCCGATTGCCGTCCTAGAGCATCTTTGGTCGCTGTATGCCGATAAGGCACTGGACGCTGAAGAGAAAGGTGGCTCGGGTTTAAACCTGACGTTCGCTGAATGGCGCTTCAGGATTCGTCTCTCGGAAAGTCAGCTCGAAATCCTGCTGAATGTTGAGAGCCGTGGCGATGTTGTGCTGATGCAGTTGAAAACTGCAGAACTGCTGGCTCGAATTGATGAGAAAAACAGAAGTGAGTCTTAGCCCCCTCCCCCCAGGTCTTGCAATGAAGTCGGATTTACAACCTCGTCGCCTCGCCTGAAGTGCGCCAATGAGGTTGCATAAACGCTTTTTCGGCCCCCGACAAAGTCACGGCAACAGAGTTCAAGACCCCCTCAGCCGTGTACTTGGGAATGCTCGTACTCAACATGATGACCGCAATCCCCACCACCAGAACTGGCAGGGGCATTTTGCGGATTTGCCTTTTCTCCAGCCTGAAAAGAAATACACAGGCCGCTGCTGATCCCACAACCGCCCCGGCAATAGCTTCTGACAGAGGATGGATCGTCTGCCCTACATACTGGACGCTGAACCACCAGGTCGACAGCAGCCCTCCACCAAGAGCCAGCCATCGAAGGCGCTGATCCAGTTGGCGCAACAGCAAACTCAGTACAACGGTCGACACCAGGCAAGCATTCATCGCATGGCCGCTGATGACCGCGATATCCAGGCTTTCCAGGCCGATTCCCCAGCCCTTGAAAAGCACTTTACTGAGACCAACGACGGTATAGGCGACGGACAGCACGCTTAGCCATAAGAGGGCGAGTTTTCTTGATGCGGTACACCACAACCAACCGGCGACAACCAGCGCTGCCGGAAGCATCACCGTGATGCCAGCGTATTGCGCAATGTATAGTTTTGACTCCAACCTACTTCCTCTCGCCTCGTGCAGACTATTTTGGATATGAGCAACATGCTCGACAGGTAAAAATCAACGATCCAAAAAGCACTTGAGGCGATTCTCTACAACAGCCACAGAATAGCTCGCGATGTGCATCGCCAGCCCCTCCTCCACCAGCGCCTCAAGCAAGGCAACTTGTGCCGCGAAGCGTTGTTCGCGTTTGAGCTTTCGAGCAGCGTGCATCTGATCGATCAATACATGAGTCACTTGATAAGGGGTATTGACTCTGAGGCGCCCCAGCCAGACGGGAAGTCTTTTTTCGCTCCTGGTTCGCCTGATATCCAGTACGCCCGTCGCCTTGTCCGAAGAGGTTTTCGACCCTTCCACGATTTCTTCAAATACGTCGGTCAACTTTTTTAATGCGTGGCCCAGAAGTAAGTCATCAAGCGCATCCAAAAAATCTACCTCTTCACTTTGTGAAGTGACTTCCAGTCAATACATACTCGCTATTATCACACTACACGCTATTCTATGTAGTTAGTTGACTTATTCTAACACCCCTTCGCCAGATAACATTCACCCTCCGGACTGGCTTATATAAGTTGCATTGACGTTTATAACGTCACAAATAACAACCAGACTAAAATACTGCCTGGGATATACGTAATGACTACTAGCACTAACGGAATACAGGTGTCAGAGAAGCCCGATGCATGGGTGTTAACCGTCTGATGCGTTGAACCTGTGATCCCGCTTGGCATCATATTCACGGATACACCGCCCCACCTTTCAAACACCTGTTTTCAGGTTGTTGCCACTGGGGCCACCGATACACGTTTGCACCCTTGAGCAGCTGTCAGCGCTCGGGTAATGTCATCAGACCCATAGGACAGAGCACGCCCATGACTTCCAAGCTGGAACAACTCAAACAAATGACTACCGTGGTTGCCGACACCGGCGACTTCGAAGCGATCGCTCGCGTTAAACCGGTGGACGCTACCACCAACCCTTCCCTGCTGCTCAAGGCCGCGGCCATTCCCGCATATGGCGAATTGCTGAATGCTTGTGTGAGCGACTGCAAGGGCGATGTCGGGCTGGCAAGCGACCGTTTTGGCGTCGCGGTGGGGCAGGAAATCCTCAAGGTCATTCCTGGCCGTATTTCCACCGAAGTGGATGCACGCCTGTCGTTCGACACTGACGCCGTATTGAAGCGTGCGCACCGTCTGATCGAGCTGTATGAAAAAGCGGGTATCGGTCGCGACCGCGTGCTGATCAAGATCGCCTCTACCTGGGAAGGCATCCGCGCTGCGGAGATCCTGGAGAAGGAAGGGATTCAGACCAACCTGACCCTGTTGTTCTCCTTCGCTCAGGCCGCAGCCTGCGCAGACGCCGGGGTGTTCCTGATTTCGCCGTTCGTGGGCCGTATCTACGACTGGTACAAGAAAGCCACCGGCAACGAGTACACCGGCGCCGATGATCCAGGCGTGCAGTCGGTGACACGTATCTACAACTACTACAAGGCCAACGATTACAAAACCGTGGTAATGGGCGCCAGCTTCCGTAACTTGAGCCAGATCGAGCAGTTGGCCGGTTGCGACCGTTTGACCATCAGCCCGGACTTGATCGACAAGCTGGCGGCGGATACCGGCAAGCTGGAACGCAAACTGGCCCCGGGTCATACCGGTGAAGCGCGCTTGAACCTCAATGAAGCGCAGTTCCGCTGGTTGTCCAACGAGGACGCCATGGCGACCGAGAAGCTGGCTGAAGGGATTCGTCAGTTTGCTCGTGACCAAGAGAAGCTTGAGGCGTTGCTGCAGGCCAAGCTGTGATCTGAGCCGTGGGAATGCAAAAAGGGCGAACCCTCACAGGTTCGCCCTTTTTTCTGCGCGATTGATTGCTCGCTGACCGCTGACAGGCGTGGTGTTTGAAAGGACGCCTTCGCGAGCAGGCTCGCTCCCACAGGGGGTTTGTGGTGCTGTCGGGTTAAATGGTTAAACGAAGAACCTGTGGAGGCGAGCCGGCTCCGGGCGGCGTTCCGACGAAGGGGCCAGTCCGGCCCACATCACTTCAGAGAATCAATGCCGCTCCAGCGCATTCACCAGGTCATGGAACGCTTCACGATTGGAATCGTTCAGGCCCATGAGAATCTTGTGCGCTTCAAGCACCTTGATCCGCACTACCTCTTCGGACTGGTCTTGATCCGGCAGGTCGTCCAGGCATTCAGGACAAGGCACAGGCTTGTCGACGATGTTGAACACCTGCTCGAAGCCCATGGACTGCAACAGACGGGTGATGTCTTCGTGGGTGGTGACGACGGTCGGCAGCAGGCCGACCTTTTGCCGCGACAGGATCGACAGCTTGGCCAACAAGCCAAGCGTGGTGCTGTCGATGCTGCGGGTTTCGGTCAAATCAATCACGATCGCGTTGAAATTCATCGCGGTGAAGATTTTCTCAATAGTCGCATCCAACGCCGAACACAGGGTCAGGCGAACTTCACCGACGAACTTGAGGACGAAAGTGCCATCCTGCTCGGCGAACTGGATTCTACCGGTACTCATTAAAGATTCCTGCTCAACACCAACAGGGCGATATCATCCGGCATCTCCCCTAGCGTGGCCAATCCAAAAACCTGCCGCAGACCATCCAGGCTGCCGCCCGCTGCCTTGACCCGTTGGGGCAACGCAGCTTCTTTTTCTTTGAGTGTGGGTTCTGGCAAAAGGTCCAGAATGCCATCAGACATCAGCGTCAGGCTGAACGTCGGTGGCAACTCCAGCACGTGGTCTTCGTAGGTGGCTTCGTTGAAGAGGCCCACCGGCAGACCACGCCCTTCCAGATAACGAACACTGTCGGGTGTGTACAACACTGGCAACGGCAAATGACCACCGATGCTATAGGTCAACAAACCTGTCTCCTCGTCGATGACTCCACCGACCATTGTGACGTGTTTACCCAGCTTACAACTGATCAGGCCCCGGTTGATATGACCAAGAACCTCTGAAGGCTTGAATTCCGGCAAAGTGCCGCTGCGCTTGGATTCGAACAGCAGGCGCGTGGTCATGAACTTCAGCAGCACAGTGACGAAGGCTGAAGAGGCGCCATGACCGGAAACGTCCGCCAGGTAGAACGCAACCCGACGCTCGTCGACCCGGAAATAGTCGACGAAATCACCTGACAGGTACAGCGACGGGATGATCTGGTGAGCAAACTTGAACTCGTCAATGGCCCAGGGACTGACCGGCAGCATGTTCATCTGCACCTGGCGACCGGCGTTCTGGTCTTCCTGGAGCAGGTTCAGGCTGGCGGCGAGCTCGCGGTTGGCCTTTTCCAGCTTCTCGCGGTAACGCTGGTTTTCCAGCAGCAGGCGCGCGCGATCCAGGGCCCGACGCACAGAATGCTCAAGCACAGCCAGGTCTTCGAGAGGTTTGATCAGGTAGTCCGCCGCACCCAGGCGCAGCGCCTCGACCGCGTCGTTCATCACGCCGGCACCCGACACCACGATCACCGGCGTTTGCGGTGACAGCTCGGTAACCTGGCGAATGAGTTCGAGTCCACCCATCTGCGGCATGCGCAGATCGCAGATGACCAAGTCGGGCTTGTCTTGCTCGAATACCTGAAGACCCTGCTGGCCATTGCTGGCCTGCAAGACGCTGAAACCACTGTCTTCCAAATAGGCGGCGAGGCTCGCGCGCACTACTTCGTCATCATCGATTATCAGCAGCGTGGCACTGGTTTTTGGCATGTGGGCAAACGGCGCCAGAATTAGGTTGGCGTAGCGGCTCGGGTGTTGGTCCGGCTCACACTACTGGATTCGCTTTCTAGCCTCTCTGTCGCACCGTTTTCGAGCGTTTGCCCTACACACATGTACACCAGAGGTGCCCTTCTAAGGCGCAGACGGTACTCCCATCCGCGAGGCGTTTCAAGCTCACGCCGATGGTCGCTTGACGTCTACACTCTTCAAAGCACCGGGAGTTATAAGAACCATCAAAACCGTAACCCAACGGAAGGACCAAGGCCATGAGTCAAACCAGTCGGGACTATAGCGAAAAGCGCGATTTCATCCGCATGCGAGTCGATGCCGATGTGTCGCTGATTCATGAGGGGGATGAGGTACCCGCCGTCTGCATCGACCTTTCCAGCAGCGGGATGCAGCTGCAGGCGCCGCGTTTGTTCACGGTGGGTGACCGGCTTAACGTGCGTATCGAATCCGAGCATGCCGCGCTCAAAGGACTCGAAGCCGACACCGAAGTGGTGTGGGTGAAGGAGCAGCACGGGGGCGGTCAGAAACTTGGCCTTACAATCCTGAAGATGAACTAACCCGTTCCAGACGAAAAAAGGCAGCCCGAAGGCTGCCTTTTTCGATATGTCGGTCAGGATCAGAAATCGTCTTCGACCTGGCCGTCCTTCACCTTGAACTCGCGGTTCTGCAGGTAGGCATTACGAATGAAGGTGTACTTGTCGCCAGTGATCAATTTCTCGGTGGACAGCAAGTTCGCCCGGGTATCGACAATGTTCAGCGCGAAAACCGAATTACGCACCGGCACATCGTCCATGTAGCGATACGGGCCGGTGTAACTGTCGACGAGCTTCGAAGGCGCATCACGCAAGGTGCTAGGGCCAAGCAGCGGCAGCATCACATACGGACCGCTGCCCACACCCCAATAACCCAGGGTCTGGCCGAAATCTTCGTCGTTGCGTTGCAGGCCCATATGGGTGCCGACATCGAAGAAACCCAGCAGGCCGAAAGTGGTGTTGAAGATCAATCGTGCGGTGTCGACACCTGCTGCCGCGGGTTTGACCTGCAGGATATCGTTGGCGAGGTTGGTCACATCGCCGACGTTGCGGAACATGTTGTGGATGCCATCTTCAAGGAACTGCGGCGTCACGAACTGGTAGCCCTGGGCCAATGGCTTCAGTGCATAAGTATCGAGTACATCGTTGAACTTGTAGATCGGACGGTTGATGCTTTCCCAAGGATCATCTTCCGACGCTGCCTGGGCAACGAACGGAACCAGCATCGCGCTGGCGCACACACAAAGTTGAGCTAGATGATTGCTCCAGCGCATAGAAAACTCCTTGGATTTGTACAGTCGCCGGGCGCTTGGCTCGACGCAAAGACCGCTAGTATAAGACGTAAACGCCGTTTAAGGCAGCATCGCACCCGCGCGCCTGCGCATGATGCCTGTCGATTGTGAGCGATTCACATCCATGTCATTCAACTGTCACCGACGATCCCTAGCTTTGAGGCTATTTCAGGGACGTTGACATGCCGCACGCCGAAACATCGCCTCAAACCGCGCCAAACCTGACCGCCGTGCTCTTCGGTCTCAGTGGTTGCCTGGTGGATTTCGGCGCGCTTACTCGTCTGCTCGAGGGTTATTCGGTCGAACACGCCGAAGCCACCCCTGGGGCCCTCGAGAGCTTGCACAGCTTGCAGCGCCAACAGATCCCCTGCGCCTGGCTCGATGAATTGCCCCCCGCCCTCAGCCATTCCCTGGCCGTAGCGCTGCCGGAATGGATCAAACCCTCGTCGCCATCGCAACAACTTGCAACAATCAATCCTTGGCCGGCACCGAATGCGTGCTGGCAAGCGCTGATGTCGCTGAACGTCGAGCGGCTGGATGGCTGCGTGCTGGTCAGCGGCGAACCGCGCTTGCTGCAATCGGGACTCAACGCCGGCCTGTGGACAATCGGTTTGGCGTCCTGCGGCTCGCTCTGCGGGCTGTCACCCACCCAATGGCAGGCATTGTCCCCGCAGGAACGGGACATCAAGCGCGGCAAGGCCACCATGCAACTCTTCGGTTTGGGCGTGCATTCGGTGATTGACCATCTGGGTGAACTCGACACCTGCCTGGCCGATATCAGCCTGCGTCGGCTCAAGGGCGAAAAGCCCTGATCGCCGCCTCATACCGATGAAGGCATGCAGGTTGGGCGGGAGTGGATTAATCTTAGGTAAGCCATAGATCTTTGGCGTACTGCTGCGGTCTATGCCAGTGCCTATCGATAAAAGGAAGAACGCCATGTCTGCCCGCGAACTGCAAGAACAGCTCAATGCCCTGCGCGAGCAATTGGAACAGAATCCTCCGCTGACAGAAGCCGAGCGCGAAGACCTGCGCGCACTGATGCAACAGATCGAACTTGAGCTTGAGATCGAAACCAAGACCAAGGACGTCAACCTCGCCGATAACGTCAATCTGGCCGTCGAACGCTTCGAACTCGAACACCCGACCCTCGCCGGCACCCTGCGCCAGATTGGCCAGGCCCTGCACAGCATGGGGATCTGAATCCAACGGATGCAATGTAGGAGCGAGCTTGCTCGCGATGGTGTATCAGTCGACGCCAAGGTCGCTGACACTCCATCGCGAGCAAGCTCGCTCCTACAGAAAACCTTTACTGACGGACCAGGCGATGGTTCGGCAGTTGCACCTCTTCAGTACTGCGATACGGATTGATATCCAGCCCGCCACGCCGCACATAGCGCGCATACACCGTCAATTTCTCCGGTTTCAGCAAACGCTGCAGATCAAGAAAGATCCGCTCCACGCACTGTTCGTGGAAGTCCGAGTGTTGACGGAAGCTGACGATGTACTCCAGCAGACTGGCGTGATCCAGCGCCGAGCCGCGGTACTCAACCACCACGCTACCCCAGTCCGGCTGACTGGTCACCGGGCAATTGGATTTGAGCAAATGGCTGTGCACGCTCTCTTCGACAATGCGTGATTCGTCGCAACGCAGCAGCTCCGGACGCGGATGCTCGTAGTTGCTGACGCTGATATCCAGCTCATCGATGCACACGCCCGGCAGCGCCACGACACCTTCGGCTTCGACATCCTTCAGGCTGCGAACACGCACGCCAACCGGTTTTCCGGCAGCTGCTGACAGGTCCTTGACCAGCGTCGCCTCAAGGCTCGCCGTATCGGCAAACGGCGTCTGGTTCAGGGAGTTGAGGTACAGCTTGAACGACTTCGATTCGATGATGTTCGGTGAATCCGCCGGGATACTGAACTCGCCGATCGCCACCACTGGCTTGCCCGACGGCAACAGCCACGACAGTTCGAAACAGTTCCAGAAGTCCACGCCCTTGTACGGCAGGGTTTCAGCCGTCAGGCCCAGCTCGGCCCACTTTGCGGTACGCGGGATCGGAAACAGCAAGGACGGTGTGTAAGTGGCGATGTATTCGCTGGATTTGCCCAGCGGCGAGTGTTCGGCTGCGGGATGCATGGCGGAAACCTGACTGAAGAATCAGCAGATTCTAACAGCCTTTGCTCCCGCCTTTGAGTGCTTACTGACTGACTGTCAGTTTGCCGACCATACCAGCCTGGTAATGACCGGGGATGTTGCAGGCAAATTCGAGGTTGGTGGCCTTGTTGAAAGTCCAGGTCAGCTCGGCGGTTTTACCCGGTTCCACCAGTACGCTGTTGGGGTCATCATGCTTCATGTCATGCCCCATGGCACCGTGGTCCATTGCCTTCACGCCTGTAGGCGTGAGCATACCGCTTTGCTGCATTTGCAGCATTTGCTGCTGGTGCCTGGCGTGCATCGCCGCGTCACCGAGGTTGAATTCGTGCAACAACTGGCCTTTATTCACCAGCACGAAACGCACGGTCTCTCCGGCCTTGATGTCGATGGTCTTGGGGGTGAACGACATGTCGCCCATCACTACCTCGACACTGCGGCTCGCCTTGGCCGCCGACGCAGGTTGGCCGAAGTCATAGGTATGCCCTTCTAACGCCCACACCGGCGAACTCAATGCCAACATACAGGCGGTCAGCGCCGCGGTTTTGCGCAAAAACATCGTCTTACTCCAACAAAATAAGGTTCAGCCTGTGGAAAACTCTAAACTGCCACCGCTGCCCGCAACCTGACAGCCGGATTACAACTTTGTCAGGTTGGCCTGCACCGTCGCCGCCCACGGTATAAAGCTTTCGTTCCATCAAGATGCCTGAGTCGCCCATGAAACTGCTGATTGTCGAAGACCAACCGAAAACCGGCCACTACCTGCGCCAGGGCCTGACCGAGGCCGGTTTCAATACCGAGCTGGTGGCCGATGGCAACACCGGCCAGCAACTGGCGCTAAGCGGCGAATACGCCCTGCTGATTCTCGATGTGATGCTGCCCGGTCGCGACGGCTGGCAGATTCTGCAAGCGGTGCGCGGGGCCGGCCTGGACACGCCGGTCCTGTTTCTGACCGCACGGGATGCCGTGGAAGATAGGGTCCACGGCCTGGAACTCGGCGCCGACGATTACCTGGTCAAACCCTTCGCCTTTTCCGAATTGCTGGCCCGGGTGCGCAGCCTGTTGCGCCGAGGCAGCGCTACGCCCCAGGAAACCAGCCTGCAACTGGCCGACTTGCGTCTGGACTTGATCCGCCGTCGCGTGGAACGCAGCGGCCGGCGCATCGACCTGACCGCCAAGGAATTTTCCCTGCTGGAAATGCTCCTGCGCCGTCAGGGCGAAGTGCTGCCCAAATCGCTGATTGCGTCCCAGGTGTGGGATATGAATTTCGACAGCGACACCAATGTCATCGAGGTCGCCATTCGCCGTTTGCGCCTGAAAATCGACGATGAATTCCCCAACAAACTGATCCACACCGTACGCGGCATGGGTTACGTACTTGAAGAGCGCCTCGCCTGATGCGTCGACTTTCGCTGAGCAGTCGGTTGGCATTGCTGTTTGCAGCGTGCACGGCGGTGGTGTCGCTGTTCGCCGGGGTGCTGTTCAGCCGCGCCAGCGAAGTGCACTTCATTGAGCTGGACCAGCAACTGCTGGATGGCAAGTTGATTGGTTTGCGGCGTGCGCTTCATGACATTCAATCGAGCGACAGCGACGTCAGACTGGCCGATGAGTTGAGCCGCCAAGCCGATCTGTCGCTGCGCATCACCGGCAGCGATGGCAAGCACTGGTATGACAGTTCGGCGAATCTGCCCGACAAACTCCCGCAAAAACCCGGGCTGTCGACGCTCAACAACGACGGCACCGATTACCGCGTCCTCAATGCCCCCTTGTTTACCGACAAGCCCGATTCGCCGCAATTGACCCTGCTGCTGGACATCACCCATCACCAGCATTTCCTGCAACGCATGCAGCATTTGATCTGGTTGACGGTAGGTTTGTCGGCCCTGGCCACCGCGTTGCTCGGAGCCTGGGCAGCCCGCAGCGGCTTGCGGCCGTTACGGCGCATGAGCGCTGTTGCCAGCGGTGTTTCGGCGCAATCGCTCAACGCACGCTTGCCGGCAGAAAACATGCCGCCGGAACTGGCGGAAATGGCCCACCACTTCAACGCCATGCTCGGACGTCTCGACGATTCCTTTCAGCGCCTGTCGGCGTTCTCCGCCGACATCGCCCATGAGTTGCGCACCCCGCTGTCGAACCTGCTGACCCACACCCAGGTCACCCTCACCCGCCCGCGCCCCATCGAGGACTATCGCGAAGCACTGCACAGCAACCTGGAAGAGCTGCAATGGATGGCGCAACTGGTCAACGACATGCTTTATCTGGCGAAAGCGGATCACGGCCTGTTGATGCCCAAGCGCGAACCGCTGGATCTGGCGGAGGAAGTGGATGTCTTGCTGGAGTTTTTCGCGCCGCTGGCCGAAGACGCCCGGGTGAAATTGAGCAGTGACGGCAAGGCCCGCATCGAGGGCGACCGCAGCATGCTGCGACGGGCGCTGTCCAATTTGCTGGACAATGCGTTGCGGTTTACCCCGGTCGATGGCGAGATTCTGATTCGAATCGAGGATCAGCCCAAAGGCTTGAGCCTGATAGTCGAAAATAGCGGTGACGGGATTTCCGAAGACTTGCTGCCGCGTCTGTTTGACCGTTTTTACCGGGCCGATCCGGCGCGTCATGAAGGTAGCAGTGAGCATGCAGGGTTGGGATTGGCGATTACCCAATCGATCATCCGGGCACATGGTGGGCAGATTCGTTGTGAATCGGATCAGGGGTGGACGCGGTTCGTGATCGAGTTACCAAAGGGAGATTGAGGCCGGCAGGTCCGGCCTCATCGCGGGCAAGCCCGCTCCCACAAGGATCGTGCAGCACCTGTGGGAGCGAGCCTGCTCGCGAAAGCGGTCTTGCGGCTTACGAATAGCGCAACGCAGTAGCCGGCTCGATCTTCGCCGCGCGCCAGGCAGGGTAAACGGTGGCCAGAAAGCTCATGATGAACCCCGCCGAGCAGATCAACAGCACATCCCCACCCTGCAATTCAGACGGCAAGTTGCTGACGAAATACACATCGGAACTGAAGATGTGCTGGCCACTGACCCGCTCCACCCAGCCCACCAGTTCACTCACGTTCAGCGCTGCGATCACGCCAAGCACACCACCGATCAGCGTGCCGACAATCCCGATCACCGTGCCCTGGACCATGAAGATCGCCATGATCTGCCGCGGCGTGGCGCCAATGGTGCGCAGGATCGCGATGTCCGCGCCCTTGTCGTTCACCACCATGATCAGGGTTGCGATGATGTTGAACGCCGCAACGGCAACGATCATCAGCAACAACAGGCCGATCATGGTTTTTTCCATCTTCATCGCACTGAACAGGCTGCCCTGGGTGTGGGTCCAGTCGTCAGCCTTGTAAGCCTCGCCCAGGCCGGTGGCAATGGTGCTCGACACCTGTGGCGCGGCGTACAGGTCCTTTACCGCCAGACGCACGCTCTGCACCTGATTCGGTTCCCAGTGCTGCATCTGCGCGGCGTCGGCGACGTGGATCAACGCCATCGAACCGTCCAGTTCGGCACCGACCTTGAACACACCGACCACGTTCAGGCGCTGCATACGCGGGGTAATACCGCCCGGTGCCGTGCTGACTTCCGGCACGATCAGGGTGATCTTGTCGCCGACGTTCAAACGAAAGCGGCGTGCCGTGATTTCGCCGATCACCACACCAAACTCACCCGGCTTCAAGGCATCCAGCCGCCCCTGGACGATGTGCTTGGCCACGATCGACACCTGACCTTCCAGCGCCGGATCGACGCCACTGACCTGGATCGGCTGCATGGTGCCTTTGTAAGACAGCATGCCTTCCATCTCGGTGAACGGCACGGCCGCGGTGACTTCCGGATTCTTCATCGCGGCGGCGGCCACCGGCTGCCAATCATCAATCGGATTGACGCCGACGATGGTCGCGTGCGGCACCATGCCGAGGATGCGCGAACTCATTTCGCGCTGGAAGCCGTTCATCACCGACAGCACCACGATCATCGCCAGTACGCCCAGGGCGAGGCCGATCATCGAGGTCATCGAGATGAAGGAAACAAAGCGATTGCGGCGCTTGGCGCGGGTATAGCGCGTGCCGATAAAGATCGATAACGGTCTGAACATTCGCTGGGGCACCGTATAAAAATAAAAGACCCGACACCTTCTCAGGCATCGGGTTTCGACCAATCAGATAGGGGTAAGGCAACCTTCCTGCAGGTGCAGGACGCGATCCATCTGGCGGGCCAGGTTCATGTCATGGGTCACCACCAGGAACGCGGTGCGCATCGAAGTGCTCAGTTCCAGCATCAAATCCTGAATGCCTTCGGCGGTGTGGGAGTCGAGGTTGCCGGTCGGCTCATCGAGCATCACCAGGCCCGGATTGTTCACCAGGGCGCGGGCGATGGCCACGCGCTGGCGTTCACCACCGGACAGCTCCGCCGGCTTGTGCTCCAGGCGATGCCCCAGCCCCACTCGCTCCAGCAATGCGGTAGCACGCTTGCGAGCCTCCGGAATCGCGGTCTTGCCGATCAACAACGGCATGCAGACGTTTTCCAGTGCAGTGAACTCGGGCAACAGGTGGTGGAACTGATACACGAACCCCAAGGCTCGGTTACGCAGCAGGCCGCGATTCTTTTCGCTCAGTGCCGAAAGTTCTTCGCCGTCGAGCCAGACGCTGCCCTTGGTTGGCGTATCGAGGCCGCCGAGCAAATTGAGCAAGGTACTTTTGCCCGAACCCGATTTACCGACAATTGCCACGCGCTCACCCGGGTGCAGCTCCAGCTGCAAACCGGCCAGTACCTCCACCGACTCCGGGCCTTCCTCGTAGGATTTGCCCAGGTTGCGGCAGCTCAAGATTGCTTTATCACTCATGCCCGACTCACTCATAACGTAGCGCCTCCGCAGGCTGGGTGCGCGCGGCACGCCAGGCTGGATACAAGGTGGCGAGGAAACTCAGGACCAACGCCGCGGAGCAGACCATCACGACGTCCTGGCTCTGCACCTGCGACGGCAGGTAATCAATGAAGTACACGTCGGCGTTGAGGAACTTGTGCCCGATCAGACCTTCCAGCGCCGAGATCGCGGCGCTGACATTCAGCGCGGCGAAGATCCCCACCACTGCGCCGATGGCCGTGCCGACCACGCCGATGACCGTACCCTGCACCATGAATGTACGCATGATGGTGCCCGGCGTGGCGCCGAGGGTGCGCAGGATCGCGATGTCGCCCTTCTTGTCGTTCACCACCATCACCAGCGTGGAGATGATGTTGAAGGCGGCGACGGCGACGATCAGCAGTAACAGCAGGCCGATCATGGCCTTTTCCATACGGATTGCCTGATACAGGTTGCCGTGGGTGCGGGTCCAGTCGCGGGCGTAGTAGTGATCCTCACCCAGCTCCCGGGCGATGCTCCACGCAGTGCGCGGCGCCTGGAACAGATCATCGAACTTCAGGCGAATGCCCTGGACCTGATCCGGTTTCCAGCGATGCAAGCGCGCCAGATCCTGAAGATTGGTGATACCCAGGTAGCCGTCGATCTCGCCAGCGCCGACATGGAAGATGCCGACCACGGTGAAGCGCTTCATGCGCGGGAACATCCCGGCCGGGGTCACGGTGACTTCCGGTGCCACGAATGTCAGCTTGTCACCGACCGCCGCGCCGAGCTTGGCCGCCGCCTTGTCGCCGATGACGATGCCGAATTCGCCGGGCTTCAAGTCGTCGAGTTGGCCCTGCTGCATGAAGTGATCGATGATCGAGACCTGGCGCTCCAGCGCCGGGTCGATGGCATTGAGCAGGACTTTGGAAACTTTGCCGTTGTTGGTCAGCAACCCCTGCATCTGGGTGAACGGCGCCACGGCCGTCACCTGCGGGTTCAGCTTGACCTTGGTGGCCAGGCCCTGCCAATCGCTGATCGGCTCACCGGCCTCGATGGTCGCGTGGGGCACCATGCCCAGCACGCGGGTACGCATCTCATGATCGAAGCCGTTCATGACCGACAGCACCACGATCATCACGACCACGCCAAGGGCGAGCCCGATCATCGAAGTCAGGGAAATGAATGACACAAAATGATTGCGACGCTTTGCACGGGTATAACGCGTGCCGATAAATACGAAGAGAGGTCTGAACATGTCGGGGCTTGTTCGGAGGGAAAAGGAACGTCCTTGTGGCGGGGGTCGATAACCAGCTTTACACTCAGACCACCGCCGCTACCATGGGTTCGCCATGTCGACATTAGATGAAGAAGATCGCCGCGAATACTACCGTATCGAGGACACGATCGCACTGGAAATTCGGCCCCTGTCCGCTCTCGAAGCCGCAGGCCAGGAAGTGTTGCAGGATGCTTCCCCACTCTTCAATGTGCTCAGCGAATTGCACCTGAGCGAATTCGAGTCGCAACACCTGTTGCGCCAGATCAGCGAGCGCGACCGAACCCTTTCGGCGTTCCTGAAATCCCAGAACAAGCGCATCGATTTGCTGAGCCAGGTGATCGCCCTCACCGTGCTCGGGCAGATCGGCGAGCCGCAGCCGGTGATCATCTCCGAGGGTGGCATCGAGTTTCAGCACCCCACCCCGATTGCCGCCGGCGCACACCTGTCGGTCAAGCTGGTGCTGATGCCGCAAGCGCTGGGCCTGCTGCTGCGCGCCCGCGTCACCCATTGCGACCGCAAGGGCGATGGTTACGACGTCGGCACCGAGTTCGAGCACCTGACCGATGCCCAGCGACAATTGCTGGCCCGTCATATTTTGCAGAAGCAGGCCCAGGATCGACGCCAGGCCCGCGAACTACTCGAATCAGGCAATTAATTTAAGGAAGAACCGTGACCCTCATCTACGGCCACCGCGGCGCCAAGGGCGAAGCACCGGAAAATACCCTGACCGGTTTTCAGGAATGTCTCAAGCACGGCGTACGCCGCTGTGAACTCGACCTGCACTTGTCCAGTGATGGCGAGCTGATGGTCATTCACGACCCGACGCTCAAGCGCACCACCGACCGGCGCGGCAAGGTGGTGGAACATACCGCGGCCGAACTGGTGACCTACGACGCGCGCAAGGGCGGGCCTGGCTGGATCAAGCCTTGCCCGATTCCAACGCTGGAAGAACTGTTCGAAAAATGCGATTTCGATCACTGGCAACTGGAAGTCAAAAGCGCTTCACGCACCCGCGCCGCGACCACCGTACTGGCCATCCGTGAAATGGTGCAACGGCATGGCTTGCTGGAGAAGGTGACCATCACCTCGAGCTCGCGCGAAGTGCTGAAAGCCGCCGTGGACCTGGTGCCGGATGTGTCCAGGGGACTGGTGGCCGAATACGCCTGGCTCGACCCGCTGAAGGTCGCGGCAAGCTACGGCTGCGAGATTCTGGCGCTGAACTGGACCCTGTGCACGCCGGAACGCCTGCAGAAGGCACAGCGACAGGGGCTGCATGTGTCGGTGTGGACAGTCAACGAGCCCGCGCTGATGCGCAGACTCGCCGACTTCGGCGTTGACAGCCTGATTACAGACTTTCCCGGTTTGGCCACTGCCACGCTCGAGAATTGCTGAAATCGGTCTCCCCGGCCGGCTCAGGCCACCGGCCGGAGCCACTCAAAAAAGCCGGTTGAGGCCGTCGTATGCCGCGACCCGATAGGCTTCGGCCATGGTCGGGTAGTTGAACGTGGTGTTGACGAAGTACTTCAGGGTATTGAGTTCGCCCGGCTGGTTCATGATCGCCTGGCCGATGTGCACGATCTCCGACGCCTGATAACCGAAGCAGTGCACGCCCAGTACTTCCAGAGTTTCGCGGTGGAACAGAATCTTCAGCATGCCTTGCGGCTCGCCGGCGATCTGCGCACGCGCCATGCTCTTGAAGAACGCCTTACCCACTTCATAAGGCACTTTGGCCTGGGTCAGCTCCTGCTCGTTCTTGCCGATCGAGCTGATCTCCGGAATAGTGTAGATGCCGGTCGGCACGTCATTCACAAAGCGCCAGCTGCCGTTATCGACGATGCTGCCGGCGGCCGAACGACCCTGGTCATGGGCGGCACTGGCCAGACTTGGCCAGCCGATCACATCGCCTGCACCGTAGATATTCTGAATACCGGTGCGGTAAGCCTCGTCGACTTCGATCTGGCCACGGCTGTTGACCTTCACGCCGATGTTCTCCAGACCCAACTGATCAGTGTTGCCGGTGCGGCCGTTACACCAGAGCAGGGCGTCGGCCTTGATCTTCTTGCCCGACTTCAGATGCAGGATCACACCGTTGTCCACGCCTTCGACGCGGTCGTAGTCTTCGTTGTGGCGAACGGTGATGTTGTTGTTGCTGAAGTGGTAGCTCAGGGCCTGGGAAATTTCCGAGTCGAGGAAGCTCAGCAACTGACCACGGTTATCCACCAGCTCGACCAGAACACCCAGGCCGCTGAAGATCGAGGCGTATTCACAACCGATCACGCCGGCGCCGTAAACGATGAGTTTGCGCGGGGTGTGGCCGAGGCTGAGGATGGTGTCGCTATCGTAGATACGCGGGTGGTGGAAATCGATGTCGGCTGGACGATACGGACGCGAGCCGGTGGCGATGATGATGTGCTTGGCCACCAGTTTTTCGACCACGCCATTGGCACAGACCACTTCGACGGTTTGCTCGTCGGCAAAGCTGCCGGTGCCGAAAAACACGTCGACGCGGTTACGGGCGTAGTAACCGGTGCGCGAAGCGACTTGTTTGGAGATGACTTTTTCAGCGCTTTTCAGCACGTCCGGAAACGAGAACCAGCGCGGCTCACCAATGGCCCGGAACATCGGGTTGGTGTTGAACTGCATGATCTGCCGGACCGAGTGACGCAGTGCCTTGGACGGGATGGTACCCAGGTGGGTGCAGTTACCGCCGACCTGGCGACGGCTATCGACCATCGCCACCTTGCGCCCTGCTTTGGCGGCGTTCATTGCCGCGCCCTCTCCCGCCGGGCCGGAACCCAGCACCACCACGTCGTAGTTGTAGACAGCCATGCGTACTCCTCAGAACAGGCCGTGGCGCCATCGGCACCTGCGGCTAAATCACGCCGATCTGTGGCGTGAAGGAACAATTTGGGGCCAGTGCAGAACCCGGACACAGTCTATAGAAGCGTCAACGCCGCGCACATTAACCCTTGGTCGCGTCGTAGGCTACTTTCGCCTGCACCAGAACACCAGTTTTCAATGCTTTAACACCGCAATCACTCGGTTTCCCCGCCGCTGAGGCGTGCAAAAGCGTGACTGGTGCGTGTGACGAAACCTGTATCGGCACGAATCACAAAAAATGCGCCGATATCATGTTTTTCTGCGTAATCCCAACCGCGCTCCGGGCCGAGAATCAGCAACAGCGTCGATAAGCCATCGGCCATTAACGCAGAAGGATGAATCACCGTGACCGAGGCCAGCGTGTGTGAGACCGGTGCACCGATCCGGGCATCGAAGGTATGGGAATAACGCTGCCCACCCTGCTGGAAATAATTGCGGTAGTCGCCGGAGGTGGACAGGCCATAACCGTCGATGGCAACGATGCGCTCGGCCACTTGCTGATCGTCGCGAGGCGCCTCCAGGGCAATGCGCCACGGCGAGCCATCGAGCTTCTTGCCGGCCGCCTTGAGCTCACCGGTGGCTTCGGCGAGGTAATTGTGAATGCCCAATGCTTCGAGCCTGGCGGCGATCCTGTCGACCGCATAACCGGCGGCAACGCTGTTGAAATCGACTTCGACGGCGGCATCCTTGCACAGCTGATCGCCATCGATACGCAAATGTGAGTGACTCACTCGCTGCCGTACTTCGGCAAGCGCTTCGGCAGTCGGGACTTTTTCCTCGCGAGCCTGAGGGCCGAAGCCCCAGAGATTGAGCAGCGGCTCCACGGTCAAATCGAACGCCCCTTCGCTTTGTTCCGACAACCGCTCGCCAACGCGGACCAATTCGAGGATCGACGCGGGCATTTTCTGACAACGGTTGGCGGGTAACTGGTTAAAGCGGGCGATGTCGGAGTCGCTGCGGTAAGTCGACATTTGCCGGTCGATTTCAGTCAGGATTTTTTCGACTTCGACCTGGACTTGTGCAGGAGCAGGAAGACCGGCGTGGCGTACGTACTTGATTGAGTACGTGCTGCCCATGGTCGGACCGCCGAAAGCCCCCAGGGAGTCGCTGTTATCACAGCCTGAGAGGATGCCAGCCAACGCTACTATTCCAAACAGCCGCCAGTTCAACGAATCCCCTCCCATGGAACAACCCCGGCACAACGCCAATTCCGGCCATTATGCGATAGAAAGGTGGGAGCGAGCCTGGGAAAGCGGTGTATCAGACACCCTCACGCCGGCTGAGATTCCCCCTTCGCGAGCAGGCTCGCTCCCACATGGAGCCTGCGGCGCACACATACCCCTGCGGGAGCGAGCCTGCTCGCGAAGAGGCCGGACCAGACAACACACTCGTAGCTCCATCGCACAAACAAAAACGCCCCGACCAAAGTCGGGGCGTTTTCATGTGCAGCTAAGGCTTAGCGCGGGAATGCTGGCGGGTTTACACCGGCCATGTCTTCCATCACGCGAACCACCTGGCAGCTGTAACCGAATTCGTTGTCGTACCAGACGTACAGAACAACGCGGTTATCTTGAGTGATGGTCGCCTCGGCATCCACAACGCCAGCGTGGCGCGAGCCAACGAAGTCGGTGGAAACCACTTCCTGCGAGCTGACATAGTCGATCTGCTTGTGCAGATCCGAGTGCATGGCCATCTGGCGCAGGTACTCGTTGATTTCTTCGCGGGTGGTGGCCTTTTCCAGGTTCAGGTTCAGGATGGCCATCGACACGTTCGGCGTAGGTACGCGAATCGCGTTGCCGGTCAGCTTGCCCTTGAGCACTGGCAGTGCCTTGGCGGCTGCGGTGGCGGCACCGGTCTCGGTGATTACCATGTTCAGCGGCGCGGCGCGGCCACGACGGCTGCCCTTGTGGAAGTTGTCGATCAGGTTCTGGTCGTTGGTGAACGAGTGAACGGTTTCGACGTGGCCGTTGACGATGCCGTACTTGTCGTTGACTGCCTTGAGCACCGGCACGATGGCGTTGGTGGTGCAGGAAGCCGCCGAGATGATCTTGTCGTCCGGGGTGATTTCGCCATGGTTGATGCCGTGAACGATGTTCTTCAGCGCGCCCTTGCCAGGTGCGGTGAGGATTACGCGGGCAGCGCCCGGGCAGGCCAGGTGCTGGCCCAGGCCATCAGCATCACGCCATACACCGGTGTTGTCGACGATCAGAGCGTTTTCGATGCCGTACTGGGTGTAGTCGACTTCGGTCGGGCTCTTGGCGTAGATAACCTGGATCAGGTTGCCGTTGGCGGTGATGGTGTTGTTGGCTTCATCAATGGTAATGGTGCCATCGAACGGACCATGGACCGAGTCACGACGCAGCAGGCTGGCGCGTTTGACCAGATCGTTCTCGGCGCCCTTGCGGACGACAATGGCGCGCAGACGCAGGCCGTCGCCACCACCGGTTTTCTCGATCAGGATGCGCGCCAGCAGACGGCCGATACGACCGAAGCCGTAGAGGACAACGTCGGTGCCTTTGCGGCCGGAAGCGTTCTGCTGACCCACCACGTCGGCCAGTTCTTCACGGACGAACTGCTCGGCAGTACGGCCATTGGCTTCAGCCTTGAATTTGGCCGCCAGCTTGCCCAGGTCTACCGAAGCGGCGCCGAGCTTGAGCTCGCTCATCGCCTTGAGCAGCGGGAATGTTTCGTGGACGGACAGCTCGCTGTCGTCGGACTGACGGTGACGAGCAAAGCGGTGAGCTTTGAGAATCGCAATGACTGAACGATTGATCAGGCTGCGGCCATAGATCGAGCTCACCACGTTGTTATTGCGGTAGAGCTGACCGATAAGCGGAATCATCGCTTCTGCGAGTGCTTCACGGTCGATCCATTCACCAAGACACTGGTCGGGCTTCTGAGTCACGGGAACCTTCCACATGTAGGGGCAGAAAAAAGGGGCTACATTATGCCGCCCCGTGCTTCACGTAGCAATGCGCGCTTGTCGCACCGCCCGTAACAAATTCCTGTTCAAAAAAATTACGCTCCGCTGAAGCCCAATAAAACCGGGGCCTCCAGCATCGTCAATTTTTTGGGGGCAGCGCTACCTTGTCCGTAACCATCCGTAACACCGCTTCGTTTTGCCACTACATACTCGCTTATTTTCACGAATAAACGGCCCGATTTTGTCATTACCACTACATTTCGCTCCACCCGCGTAATAGACACATCTGCAACTGACAGCCGGCACCCGAGACCGCTACAATTACCGACTTTGTCGCAACGCTTGGAGCTCAACCTTCCGTGCCCGTTCTGCGTCTACCGCATCTCCCTGCCGCGGCAGGTAAACAGCATTGGGGCAACCTGCCCGGTGCTTCCCTGAGCCTGGCCATCGCCGAGGCCGCCAGCGCTGCCAAGCGCTTTACCCTGCTGCTGACCGCCGACAGCCAAAGTGCCGAACGGCTGGAACAGGAGCTGAGTTTCTTCGCCCCGGATTTGCCTGTGCTGCATTTCCCCGACTGGGAAACCCTGCCCTATGATCTGTTCTCGCCGCACCAGGACATCATTTCCCAGCGCATCTCGGCTCTTTATCGATTGCCGGAGCTGAGTCATGGCGTATTGGTGGTGCCCATCACCACCGCCCTGCACCGCCTCGCGCCGACCAAATTCCTGCTCGGCAGCAGCCTGGTGCTGGATGTCGGCCAGAAGCTCGATGTCGAGCAGATGCGCACCCGGCTGGAAGCCACCGGTTATCGTTATGTCGACACCGTGTACGAGCACGGCGAATTCACCGTACGTGGTTCGCTGATCGATCTGTTCCCGATGGGCAGCAAGTTGCCTTATCGCATCGACCTGTTCGACGACGAAATCGAGACCCTGCGCACCTTCGATCCGGAAAACCAGCGCTCCATCGACAAGGTCGATTCGGTCAAGCTGCTGCCCGCCAAGGAATTCCCGCTGGAGAAAGAAGCCGTCACTCGCTTCAAGGCGCGGTTTCGCGAGCGCTTCGATGTCGACTTCCGTCGCTGCCCGATCTTCCAGGACTTGAACAGCGGGATTACCCCGGCCGGTATCGAGTACTACCTGCCTTTGTTCTTCGAGGAAACCTCGACGCTGTTCGATTACCTGCCTCAAGACACCCAAGTGTTCTCGCTGCCGGGTATCGAACAGGCTGCGGAAAACTTCTGGAACGACGTGCGCAATCGCTACGAAGAACGTCGCGTCGATCCCTCCCGTCCTTTATTGCCGCCCGCCGAGCTGTTCCTGCCGGTGGAAGACTGCTTCGCACGCCTGAAAAACTGGCCGCGCGTGGTGGCCAGCCAACAGGACGTGGAAACCGGCGTCGGCCGTGAGCGCTTCCCCGCGCGGGAACTGCCGAACCTGGCCATCGAAGCCAAGGCCACCCAGCCACTGGCGGCACTCTCGGGTTTCCTCGACGAGTTCCCCGGGCGCGTGCTGTTCACCGCCGAATCCGCGGGCCGGCGCGAAGTATTGCTGGAGCTGCTGGAACGCCTGAAACTGCGGCCGAAGACCGTCGATAGCTGGCCGGATTTTGTCGCCGGCAAAGAGCGCCTGGCGATCACCATTGCGCCACTGGATGAAGGCTTGCTGCTGGACGATCCAGCCTTGGCACTGGTTGCCGAAAGCCCATTGTTCGGTCAGCGCGTGATGCAACGCCGTCGCCGCGAGAAACGCGCCGATGCCAACAACGACGCCGTCATCAAGAACCTCACCGAGCTGCGCGAAGGCGCACCGGTGGTGCATATCGATCACGGTGTCGGTCGCTACCTTGGCCTCGCGACACTGGAAATCGACAATCAGGCCGCCGAGTTCCTCGCCCTGGAATACGCCGAGGGCGCCAAACTGTACGTGCCGGTGGCCAACCTGCATTTGATCGCCCGCTACACCGGCAGCGACGACGCATTGGCACCGCTGCACCGCCTCGGCTCCGAGACCTGGCAGAAAGCCAAGCGCAAGGCCGCCGAACAGGTGCGCGACGTGGCAGCGGAACTGCTCGACATCTATGCGCGCCGTGCTGCCCGCGAAGGCTATGCCTTTGCCGATCCGAAAGCCGATTACGCCACCTTCAGTGCCGGCTTCCCGTTCGAAGAAACCCCCGACCAGCAAACCACCATCGAAGCCGTGCGCGAAGACATGCTCGCTCCGAAGCCGATGGATCGCCTGGTGTGCGGCGACGTGGGCTTCGGCAAGACCGAAGTGGCGATGCGCGCGGCGTTCATCGCCGTGCATGGCGGTCGCCAAGTGGCGATTCTGGTGCCGACCACCCTGCTCGCCCAGCAACACTACAACAGCTTCCGCGACCGCTTTGCCGACTGGCCGGTGACCGTGGAAGTGATGAGCCGCTTCAAGTCGGCCAAGGAAGTGAACGCCGCGGTCGCGGATCTTGCCGAAGGCAAGATCGACATCGTCATCGGCACGCACAAGCTGCTGCAGGACGACGTGAAGATCAAAAACCTCGGTCTGGTGATCATCGACGAAGAACACCGTTTCGGCGTGCGCCAGAAAGAACAGCTCAAGGCATTGCGCAGCGAAGTCGACATTCTCACCCTGACCGCCACGCCGATTCCGCGCACGCTGAACATGGCGGTGTCGGGCATGCGTGACCTGTCGATCATTGCCACGCCGCCGGCCCGTCGCCTGTCCGTGCGGACCTTCGTCATGGAGCAGAACAAAAGCACGGTCAAGGAAGCCCTGCTCCGCGAGCTGCTGCGCGGCGGTCAGGTGTACTACCTTCACAACGATGTGAAGACCATCGAGAAATGCGCCGCCGACCTCGCCGAACTGGTGCCGGAAGCGCGGATCGGCATCGGCCACGGTCAGATGCGCGAACGCGAACTCGAACAAGTGATGAGCGACTTCTACCACAAGCGCTTCAACGTGCTGATCGCCTCGACCATCATCGAGACCGGCATCGACGTGCCAAGCGCCAACACCATTATCATCGAGCGTGCCGACAAGTTCGGCCTGGCGCAGTTGCACCAGCTGCGCGGTCGGGTCGGACGCAGTCACCACCAGGCCTACGCGTATCTGCTGACACCGCCGCGCCAGCAAATCACCCCGGACGCAGAGAAGCGCCTGGAAGCGATCGCCAATACCCAGGACCTCGGCGCAGGTTTCGTCCTTGCCACCAACGACCTGGAAATCCGTGGCGCCGGGGAACTGCTCGGCGACGGTCAAAGCGGGCAGATCCAGGCCGTCGGTTTCACGCTGTACATGGAAATGCTCGAACGTGCGGTGAAGTCGATCCGCAAGGGTGAACAGCCGAACCTCGATCAACCGTTGGGCGGTGGTCCGGAAGTCAACTTGCGCGTACCGGCGTTGATTCCCGAAGACTACCTGCCGGACGTTCATGCACGCCTGATTCTCTACAAACGCATCGCTTCGGCCACCGACGAGGATGGCCTCAAGGATCTGCAGGTGGAGATGATCGACCGTTTCGGCCTGCTGCCGGAGCCGACCAAGAACCTGATACGCATCACCGCCCTGAAATTGCAGGCCGAGTTGCTGGGCATCAAGAAAGTCGACGGCGGCCCACAAGGCGGTCGGGTCGAGTTCGCGGCGCAAACACCGGTCGACCCGCTGACCCTGATCAAACTGATCCAGAGCCAGCCAAAACGCTACAAATTCGAAGGTGCCACGATGTTCAAATTCATGGTCCCGATGGAGCGCCCGGAAGAGCGCTTTAATACTGTAGAGGCGCTGTTCGAGCGCCTCATTCCGAAAACTGCTTGAAGGACGCCGCATGCGCCTGTTTCGCTCACTGACCCTGTTGTTAACGCTGGTCGCCCCCTCGGTGTTTGCCGATGATCTGTATCAGATTGAAATGATTCTGGTGCGGCAGAATGCCGTGCCGGCGATTGTCACCCGTTCCGCACCGGAAGACTGGGACGCCGGCGCCCAACACATCAATCCCGACAGCCTGCGCACCCCAAGCCTTAACGATGAAGTGGAAAAGCTGACCACCAGCAATGAATACACGGTATTGCTGCACAAGGCCTGGCAACAGAACCTTGGCGAGGAAGCCACCAAAGTCGCGATCAGCGAGGGCAAGGAACAATTCGGCCAATTCCCTATCGAGGGCACTCTGAGCATCAAGCTGGGGCGTTTCACCGATGTCGACGCCGACTTCTGGGTCAACCAGATCAACACCGACGGCCTGGTCACCGCCAGTGAACGCTTGAAAACAGAAAGCCATACCAAAAACGGGCAGTTGAACTTCCTCGATGCCGGCCATCTTGGCCTGCTGATCAAGATCACCTCGTTGACCGCCCCTGCGCCACGGCCAGCTCCCGAAGAAATTCCGGACTGACTAACTCCCTATGGCCGCGACCCTGAGCAAACCCCTGGCACCTTCCTGGGTCAGCCGATTCAAGGAACAGAGCCTGGAGCGTGGCCGCCGCTACGCGCTGGAGAACCGCGTCAGGATCGTCGAGGCCGGCGACGCTACGATCATTGCGGCCTGCGAAGGCTCTGGCGGTAACGTTTACCGTCAGACCATTCGCTTGCGGGAGTCAGCCAAAGGCACTTTGCTGATGATCGACGCCACCTGCACGTGCCCGGTCCACAGCAACTGCAAACATTGCGCGGCGGTCTTGCTGCAAGTGCAGGAAACCCTCGACTACCCCGCGGCGGCCAAAGACGCCGAGCTTCTGGAAAAACTCCAGGCTGTGCTGGAAAACCGTAGCCCCAAGGCTCCACCACAAGTGCTGGTGGACAACGTGCAACCGGTTCCGCGCCTGTGGCTGGCGAGCATCGAGTTCAGCGCCTTCGAACCGCGCAATGGCCGGATGCAGCGCTATATCCAGCACCGTGCGGCGTTGTCCTTCAGCTATCTGGATGAGTACGTATCCGGACAGAAAAACGCCGACATCCTGATTCGTCAGGAGACCCAGACGCTGCGGATAAAACGCCACCCGGAAGTGGAACAGTCCTACAGGGAACAGTTACGCATCCTCGGCTTCAAGATCGCCACCCGCCAAAGCAAGGCCTTGCCGGAAAGTGCTGGCGAACTGTTCGAGATGGTCAACGACAGCGCCTGGCTGACCTTCACCCTCAATGAACTGCCGAAGCTGCGCACCCAGGGCTGGGAATTGCAGATCAACGAGGACTTCGGCTTCGACCTGACGGCAGTGGATGACTGGTATGCCACAGTCGAACAGGCGCCCGAGCGCGACTGGTTCGATCTGGAACTGGGGATCATCGTCAACGGTGAGCGCCTGAGCCTGTTGCCGATCCTGCTGAACCTGATGCGGTCACACACCGAAATCCTCAATCCGGAACGCCTGGCCCGACGTCGTGACGACGAGCTGATTCTGGTGAACATTCCCAATCGACCGAATTCCGAGTACGGCCCCCTGCAAGTCGCCCTGCCCTTCGGCCGCTTGAAACCAGTGCTGGCGACCCTCGGCGAGTTCTATCTGCAAGAGCCGGGCGAAACCACGCTGCGCCTGAGCAAGGCCGACGCCACGCGCCTGAATCCGCTTGAGGACTTACCACTGTTGTGGGAGGGCGGCGAACAGATCCGCACCTTTGCCCAACGCCTGCGCGACATCAAGGATTACACCGCCAGTGTCCCGGAAGGCTTGAACGCAACGCTGCGCCCCTATCAGCTGGAAGGCCTGAGCTGGATGCAGTCGTTGCGGCAGCTGGAGGTCGGCGGGATTCTCGCGGACGACATGGGCCTGGGTAAAACCCTGCAAACCCTGGCGCACGTGCTCAGCGAGAAAAACGCCGGACGTCTCGACCGCCCGTGCATGGTCGTGATGCCCACCAGCCTGATCCCCAACTGGCTCGATGAAGCAGCGCACTTCACGCCGCAGCTCAAAGTGCTGGCGTTGTATGGCGCCAGTCGCAAAAAGCATTTCGAGAACCTGGCGGATTACGACCTGATCCTTACCACCTACGCGTTGCTGCCCAAGGATGTCGAACGCCTGGCGGCGCAGCCGCTGCATGTCCTGGTACTGGATGAAGCGCAATACATCAAGAACCCGAACAGCAAGGCCGCCCATGCCGCCCGCGAGCTGAACGCCCGCCAGCGTCTGTGCCTGAGCGGCACGCCGCTGGAAAACCACTTGGGCGAACTGTGGTCGCTGTTTCACTTCCTCCTGCCAGGCTGGCTTGGCGATGTGAAGAGCTTCAACCGCGATTACCGCGTGCCGATTGAAAAGCGCACCAGCGAGGTACGACTTCAGCACCTCAACGGTCGGATCAAACCTTTTCTGTTGCGTCGGACCAAAGAGCAGGTGGCCACCGAGCTGCCGCCGAAAACCGAGATCATTCACTGGGTCGAACTCAACGAGGCCCAGCGCGATGTATACGAAACCATGCGCCTGGCCATGGACAAGAAAGTCCGCGACGAGATCACCCGCAAGGGCGTCGCGCGCAGCCAGATCATCATCCTTGAGGCGCTGCTGAAACTGCGTCAGGTGTGCTGCGATTTGCGCCTGGTCAACGACGCTGCGCTGCCGACTCGCGGTAGCACGTCAGGCAAACTCGACAGCCTGATGGAAATGCTCGAAGAGTTGTTCGAAGAGGGCCGCCGAATCCTGCTGTTCTCGCAATTCACTTCAATGCTGTCGTTGATTGAAGACGAGCTGAACAAACGCGGTGTTGCCTACGCCTTGTTGACCGGACAGACCCGCGATCGGCGCACGCCGGTGAAGGACTTCCAAAGCGGCAAACGTCAGATCTTTCTGATCAGCCTGAAGGCAGGTGGCGTCGGCTTGAACCTGACGGAAGCAGACACTGTCATTCACTACGACCCGTGGTGGAACCCGGCGACAGAGAACCAGGCGACCGACCGCGCTTATCGCATTGGCCAGGAAAAACCGGTGTTCGTCTACAAGCTGATCGCGCGAGGTACGGTAGAAGAGAAGATTCAGCATCTGCAGAAAGAAAAATCCGACCTCGCGGCCGGTGTGCTGGATGGGCGCCAGGCCGGGGACTGGAAACTGCAGAGCGATGATATCGAGGCGTTGTTTGCGCCTTTGCCGGACAAGCTGGAGAAGCGCTGAAATTGGCTTCGCCTGATAGATCGCTTGCGCGAGCAGGCTCGCTCCCACAGGCTGATCAGCGTTCCTGTGGGAGCGAGCCTGCTCGCGAAGGGAGCAACTCGGTCTGATGCGAACTCAGCCCCTGAGCACCCGCGCCAACGTCGATTTCACCTTGCCCATCCCGTCATGCAGAGCTTGCTCGATTTCGGCCATGGTGATCACCGCTGTCGACTTGCCCGCCGCCGGGTTCACCACCAGTGCCAGACAGGCGTAGTCCAGCTCCAACTCACGGGCCAATGCCGCTTCCGGCATTCCTGTCATGCCGACGATGTCGCAGCCATCACGCTCCAGGCGTGCGATTTCAGCGACGGTTTCCAGCCGTGGACCCTGGGTGCAGGCATACACGCCATGACTGCTGTATCCAACGCCTTCAACCGCCAGTGCCGCGATCAATTGCTGACGCAGCGGCTCGCTGTACGGATAGCTGAAATCGATGTGCGTGACCTGTTCCAGGTCATCGGCGAAATAGGTGTGCTGGCGACCGCTGGTATAGTCGATCAACTGATGCGGCACGCAGAAATGTCCGGTACCCATCGCCGCATGTATCCCACCCACGGCGTTGACCGCGATAATCGCCTCGGCCCCGGCCTGCTTCAGCGCCCAGAGGTTAGCGCGGTAGTTCACCTGATGCGGCGGGAACCGGTGCGGATGGCCGTGACGGGCAAGGAACAACACTTCCTTGCCGGCATATTCGCCGATCTGCACGTCGGCCGAAGGCGCGCCGTAAGGGGTATCGACCGCCAATGACTGACGGATGCTCAGGCCTTCGAGCTGAGTCAGGCCGGTACCACCGATAATCGCGTAAACCGTCATAACGAACAGTCCTTAATCAATCAATTGAGCTTCTTTGAGCGCGCCGACGGCTGCCAGCCAGCGCGGATCCTGACGGTAATCGGTGCGCGCATACGACTGACCGCGCATCTTCGCAATCCGTGCAGACGGCTTGACCTTCATGCGTTGCGCGGCACTCAGGGCCAGTTCGGCGGCCGCACGATCGTTACACACCAGGCCCATGTCGCAACCGGCGGTCAGTGCCGCTTCGATGCGGCTGGCAGCATCACCGACTACATGAGCGCCGGCCATGGACAGATCATCACTGAAGATGACACCGTCGAATTGCAGCTCGCCGCGCAGGATGTCCTGCAACCAGCGACGGGAGAAGCCGGCAGGCTGGGCATCGACTTGCGGGTAAATCACATGGGCCGGCATGACCGCAGCCAGCTGTTTGCTCAATTTGGCGAACGGCACGAGGTCGTTGGCGCGGATTTCGTCGAGGCTGCGCTCGTCGTTCGGGATCGCGACGTGGGAATCCGCCTCGGCCCAGCCGTGCCCGGGGAAATGCTTGCCGGTGGCGGCCATGCCGGCGCTGTTCATGCCACGAATGAATGCACCGGCCAGCAGCGCCGCACGCTCCGGATCGCCCTCGAACGAGCGAGTGCCGACCACGGCACTGCGCTGGTAATCGAGGTCCAGCACCGGGGCGAAACTCAGATCCAGGCCAACGGCCAACACTTCGGTGGCCATGATCCAGCCGCATTGCTCGGCCAGGTACTCGGCATTCGGGTTGTCCGCAATCGCACGCATGGCGGGCAGCCGTATAAAGCCCTGACGCAGGCGCTGCACCCGCCCGCCCTCCTGATCCACCGCCAACAGCAGGTCGGGGCGAATACCGCGAATCGCAGCGCTCAATTCGCGAACCTGGCGAGGGTGTTCAATGTTGCGGGCAAAAATGATCAGACCGCCCACTTCGGGTTGGCGCAACAATTGGCGATCTTCAGCCGTCAGCCAGGTACCGGCGACGTCCACCATCAACGAGCCTTGCAGGCCAGCAGTCATAGAGATTCCTTGATAACGATGAATCCCGCCCACACGAATTCGCCGCCGCGGACAGTGCCCGGCAGATCGGCGATATCAATGGGAAACGGATTCAGAACGAGAGTCGGCATGGGCGGCTAGCTTAACGGATGTCAGCTGCCGCGCCCACCCGTGTGCGGTCAAACCTTGGCGGCAACCGGTGTCGATTTGCTGCGCGGACGCAGTTGCGCGCTGGCCATGGCCGTATCGGTGACACCGGATTCGGCACGCATGCCGGCCGCGAGGAATGGCACCATCAGCCGCATGACCTGCTCGATGGAAGTGTTTACCCCGAAGTCGGTCTCGGCAATTGCACGCAGGGCCTTGATGCCGGACATGCTGAAAGCCGCCGCGCCGAGCATGAAGTGCACGCGCCAGAACAGTTCGATCGGTGGAATGCGCGGCGCAGCTTCGTTAACCAGCATCATGTAGCGACGGAACACCTTGCCGTACATGTCTTCCAGATAACGACGCAAATGCCCCTGGCTCTGACTGAAGGCCAGGCCCAGCAAGCGCATGAAGATAGACAGGTCGTTGCCGCTGCGCGGTTGGACCACCAGGGCCTGCTCGACGAGGATCTCCAGCAGCTCTTCGAGCGTGGGTTTGATTTCAGGCTTGGCCTGGCGTCGCTCCAGCTCTTTATCGAGGCTGATGCAGAACGGTCCGAGAAAACGCGAAAAGACCGCTTGTATCAGCGCCTTTTTCGAACCGAAGTGATAGTTCACCGCTGCCAGATTGACACCGGCCTTGCTGGTGATCAGACGCAATGAGGTTTCAGCGAAACCTTTTTCCGCGAACAACTGCTCGGCAGCATCAAGAATGCGTTCAACGGTTTCCGACTGGGCCATGGCTACTCCGCCTGACAAACACTTGTTTGAAACATACGTTTCAACCTGTGCCTTGTCAAGTCTGGCAGTTCGTTTTGGGAATGGTCGGTCAGACATTTAACCATACATCCGCAAAGCTTCAATCAATAGGCTGTTCGACCGTCCGGCGGCGACTGAAAAAACGGGCATTGCCAAGATCGCTTCACTGTATATAATCCCAGTCACTGTATAAAAAAACAGAGCGATCAATATGCTAAAGCTGACGCCACGCCAAGCCGAGATCCTGGCCTTCATCAAACGCTGCCTGGAAGATAACGGCTACCCGCCGACCCGCGCGGAAATCGCTCAGGAACTGGGTTTCAAATCGCCCAACGCCGCTGAAGAACACCTCAAGGCGCTGGCCCGCAAGGGCGCGATCGAAATGACCCCGGGTGCGTCCCGCGGGATCCGCATACCCGGTTTCGAAGCCAAGGCCGATGACTCCAGCCTGCCCATCATTGGCCGGGTAGCGGCCGGTGCACCGATCCTCGCCCAGCAACATGTCGAAGAGTCCTGCAACATCAATCCTTCGTTTTTCCATCCGCGGGCTGACTATCTGCTACGCGTGCATGGCATGAGCATGAAGGACGTGGGTATTTTCGACGGCGACTTGCTGGCCGTCCATACCACCCGCGAGGCCCGTAATGGCCAGATCGTGGTGGCACGTATCGGCGACGAAGTGACCGTCAAGCGCTTCAAGCGTGACGGCAGCAAGGTTTGGCTGATTGCCGAGAACCCTGAATTCGCCCCTATCGAAGTGAACCTTAAAGATCAGGAACTGGTGATCGAAGGCTTGAGTGTCGGCGTCATTCGCCGCTAAAGGAGGCTCCATGCAGTTCCCACACACATCACAGCAAGCCCAACTGCCTCTGCTGTTCGAAGCATTCCTGGCGCAGCCGTTGGCTCTGATCCTGCAGGAAGTGGTCGAGTCGCCATGGAGCGCCGAACCCGAAGTCTTCAGTGAATTGTCCCTGCGTGGGGCCGCCGGGAACTGCCTGAACCTCCTGGCGCCGATCCTGCGGGAATTGAGCCAGGATCAAGACGCGCGCTGGCTGACATTGATCGCCCCACCCGCCAGCCTGACCCAGGCCTGGTTGCGGGACGCCGGCCTCAATCGCGAACGCATCCTGCTGCTGCAACCGCGCGGCACTCAGAGCGCCCAGCAACTGACCTGCGAAGCCCTTCGTCTCGGCCGCAGTCACACAGTCGTCAGTTGGCTCAACCCGTTGAGCACAAGTTCGCGGCAACAGTTGATCAGCGCTGCCCGGACCGGGGACGCGCAAAGCCTGAATATTCGATTGGGTTAACTGGCAAGTACGTGCACGCTGAACAGCGCAGGGCTTCTCCAAGGATAGAGAAGCCGATTTGAAACGGTACTCGAAAAAATTCGACGGACGGGGATCAATGAAGAACCCGCGCGCCCTCATCCTTGTCGAATTCACCTTCAACCAGGCGTCCGGCCATCTGAACGCCGACGCTCAGCATCGCTTTGGCGACTTCTACGTGCTGGCCTTGCAGGAACGCTTTGGCGTCCTCGGAGAAATCCAAAGTAACCAGAGAACCCTCGTCCTCAGCCCTGCGCAGCTCGATACGGCCGTCTGGTAACTCGACAATTTCTAGAAAGGACGTTGGCATAAAGGTTTGTTCTCCACGAAAGGCGGCGATTATATAGGCATCAGCAAGGCTTCGCTCGGGATCTTGACCAGATGCCATCACGAAGAGAAATTTCCGACAACACTCTTCCCTGTACGGACCGCCTTCCGTGTCGTCCGTCAAAAAATTCAGTCCTTCAGCACTCGTTCAAACCTTCGCGAAAGCGGATCGCCAGGCTTTTGAGGTTCTGACGCCAACTCTCCAGTTCTTCACGACTCAATTCTTCAGGCGCCTCTTCTTCATCCAGGTTTACCGCCAGGATCAGAGGCTGCGTCGCATCGCCCTTGGGTTTGTGCGGCGCCCTTGGCGGTTGAAACAGCGCGGCATGGGCCGCCAGCAGCTTGGCCAGCCAGGTTTCCGGGTTGTTGGCCAGTTCGACCATCTCGGCCATTTCCGGAATGGCGATGCTTTGCAGCACTTCGCGGTTCAGCAACGCTTCGGCCCGGGATGCATTGGCCTGGGGCAACCGATAGAAACCGGCAATTTCATGACACAGCCCCAGCAGCGCCCCGTACAGGTGAAACAACGCCGATTCGCGGCCAGCCTGAATCAGCGCCAGGGAATTCATCGCCCGCCCCTCTTCGGCCATGGCGAGCGCTTCCAGCGACAAGCCGGCGAAATAAATCTTCTGGTTGGTACGGGTATAAAGTTCGTGGGCCATGACGGCAGCCTCCACAACGAAATAATTGCTTCACACAGGTCAGACAGTGTCATGGATCATCCAAGTCGACCGCAAGCACAAAACAAAAAGGCCGCATGAAAACCCGAGGGTCTCATGCGGCCTTTTCTAAGCAGCGAAGGAGCTTGCTCCCGTTGGCCGACGGAGTCGGCCCACTACAAATTTGCGCGCTTAAGCCTTGGCTGCCGGACGCTTATCTTCAACGGTCCACTTGCCACCATCGAAATACGCCTTCCAGCCCGTCGGCTTGCCGTCGACTTCTGTCTGCACGTATTGCTCTTTGGTCTTGCGGCTGTAGCGAATCACTGCAGGGAGGCCGTCCGGATCCTTCTTCGGCGCGTCACACAGGAAGTGGTACTTAGGATCGATCTCATCCTTGTGCGGGATGATTTCCATGACCAGCGGAGCACGCGTCTCGCGGTTTTTAGGGAACTGGCTGGCCGCCAGGAACAGGCCGGAAGCACCGTCGCGCAGGATGTAGGTGTCGTTGACCTTTTCGCATTTCAGCTCAGGCATCTTCACCGGATCCATTTTCGGCGGCGCCGCATCACCACTTTTCAGCAGTTTGCGGGTGTTCTTGCAGGTTGCGTTGGTGCAACCGAAGAACTTGCCGAAACGCCCCGTCTTGAGCTGCATCTCGCTGCCGCACTTGTCGCATTCCAGGCTCGGACCTTCATAACCCTTGATGCGGTAGACGCCTTCTTCGATTTCGTAGCCGTCGCAATCCGGGTTGTTACCACAGATGTGCAGCTTGCGCTTCTCGTCGAGCAGGTAGGCATCCATCGCCGTGCTGCAGATCGGGCAGCGGTGCTTGCCACGCAATACCAGCGACTCCGATTCACCTTCGTCGTCCGCAGCGATTTCATCGCCCGGCACCAGGTTGACGGTAGCCTTGCAGCGCTCTTTCGGCGGCAGGCTGTAGCCCGAGCAACCGAGGAACACGCCGGTCGACGCGGTACGTATCTGCATCGGACGGCCGCAGGTCGTGCACGGAATGTCGGTCATTACCGGCTGATTGGCACGCATGCCGTTGTCCGGGCTTTCGGCCACTTCGAGTTTTTTCTTGAAGTCACCGTAGAACTCGTCGAGTACGTTTTTCCAGTCGCGCTCGCCCTGGGCCACGTCATCGAGATGCTCTTCCATGCCGGCGGTGAAGCCGTAGTCCATGAGGTTGGAGAAGCTCTCGGCCAGACGTTCGGTGACGATGTCGCCCATCTTTTCCGAGTAGAAACGACGGTTGTGCAGCGCCACGTAGCCGCGATCCTGGATGGTCGAAATGATCGCCGCGTAGGTCGAAGGACGACCGATGCCGCGTTTTTCCATTTCTTTGACCAGGCTGGCTTCCGAGTAACGCGCCGGCGGCTTGGTGAAATGCTGGGTCGGATCAAGCTTGATCAGCTTCATCGCGTCGCCCTGGGCCATGTCCGGCAGTACATCGTCATCGCCTGGCTTGGCAATTTGCGGCATGACGCGGGTGTAACCGTCGAACTTGAGGATGCGGCCCTTGGCGCGCAGCTCGAAGTCGCCGGCACCGACGGTGACCGTGGTCGACAGGTATTGCGCCGGCAGCATCTGGCAAGCGAGGAACTGGCGCCAGATCAGCTCGTAGAGCCGCTCTGCATCACGCTCCATGCCCGACAGCTTGCTTGGCTCGGTGTTGGCGTCGGACGGACGAATCGCTTCGTGAGCCTCTTGTGCGCCTTCCTTGCTGCTGTAGACGTTCGGGGTTTCCGGCAGGTACTTCTTGCCGAACTCGCCTTCAATATAGGTACGCGCCATCGCCACGGCATCGGCCGAGAGGTTGGTGGAGTCGGTACGCATATAAGTGATGTAGCCGGCTTCGTACAAACGCTGGGCCATCATCATGGTCTTTTTCACACCGAAGCCCAGGCGGTTGCTCGCGGCCTGTTGCAGGGTGGACGTGATGAACGGCGCCGATGGCTTGCTGCTGGTCGGTTTGTCTTCACGCTTGACGATGCTGTAGCTGGAAGCCTTGAGCTTCTCCAGCGCGGCCATGGCCTGGGCTTCGTTGAGCGGCTTGAATGCTTCGCCCTTCTCGCGAGCGACGTCGAAACGCACGGTCGCGCCTTTGGCGGTGCCGAGATCGGCATGAACTTCCCAGTACTCTTCCGGGATGAACGCGCGAATTTCACGCTCACGCTCAACCACCAGCTTCACCGCTACCGATTGCACGCGACCGGCGGACAGGCCCCGGGCGATCTTGGCCCACAACAGTGGCGAAACCATGTAACCCACCACGCGATCGAGAAAGCGACGCGCCTGCTGGGCGTTGACCCGGTCGATGTCCAGCTCGCCTGGCTGGGAGAAGGCTTCCTGGATCGCCTTCTTGGTGATTTCGTTGAACACCACGCGCTTATAGCGGCTGTCGTCACCACCGATGGCTTCGCGCAGGTGCCAGGCAATGGCTTCCCCCTCGCGATCCAAGTCGGTTGCGAGATAGATGGTGTCAGCATCCTTGGCGAGCCGGCGCAGCTCTTCGATGACCTTTTCCTTGCCCGGAAGGATCTCGTACTTGGCTTTCCAGCCATGATCGGGATCGACCCCCATGCGAGCAACCAGCTGCTTGCGCGCCTTTTCTTTTGGCGACAAGGCCGGCGCTTCACCCGCAGCAGCCTTGCCGCGCTTGGCGGCTGGCTCTTTGCTGGCGCTAGCCGAACCGCTGGTGGGCAGGTCTCGGATATGGCCGATACTCGACTTCACCACGTATTCGTTGCCCAAATACTTGTTGATGGTCTTGGCCTTAGCCGGGGATTCCACAATGACCAGCGATTTGCCCATGGATCAGAAAATTCCTGAATTCTAGAAGTGAAAGGCGGTTGGCGCCTGACGCGGCACCGCTATATATAGTGGCTACAAGGTGAGGTCAAGCGCAGGGTTTTGCGCGCACTCAGCTTATGGCTTGGTAAAAAGGCTCTCTTCGGCTTGCACCAAAGCAAAGCGTGGCACCTGTTCGCCGTCAACTTCGACGGACTCCAGGAACATGCTCAAGGGACGCACCCAAAAGCCGTAATCGCCATACAGGGCTTGGTAGAAGACCACTTCTTCCTCGGTTTCCGAATGCCGCGCGACACTGAATACGCGGTACTGCGGACCTTTGTAATGTTGGTAGAGCCCAGGTTGTATCGGCATGCTTTGGCCCTCACTCAAATTTTTTCAAAATAAAAACAAAAATAAATCCGGAAAAACAAAAACCGGGGCACTTGGCCCCGGCTTCCGTCAACGGAAACGCTTAGACGCGTTCGAAGACGGTGGAGATGCCTTGGCCGAGACCAATGCACATGGTGGCTACCCCGAAGGTGCCGCCATTCTGCTTCATCACGTTCAGCAAAGTGCCCGAGATACGCGCACCGGAGCAACCGAACGGGTGACCCAGGGCGATCGCGCCGCCGTGCAGGTTAACCTTCTCGTTCATCTTGTCGAGTACTTTCAGATCTTTCAGCACCGGCAGGGCCTGTGCGGCGAAAGCTTCGTTGAGCTCGAAGAAGTCGATATCGTTGATGCCAAGGCCTGCGCGCTTCAGTGCTTTTTGTGTAGCCGGTACTGGACCATAGCCCATGATCGCCGGGTCCACACCTGCCACTGCCATCGAGCGAATCACCGCCAGAGGCGCAATGCCCAAATCCTGTGCACGCTGCGCCGACATCACGATCATGCACGAAGCACCATCGGTGATCTGCGACGAAGTACCGGCAGTCACGGTACCGCCTTTCGGATTGAACGCTGGCTTCAAGGCCGCCAGGCTTTCCAGGGTGGTTTCCGGACGAATGGTTTCGTCGTAGTCGAACAGTTTCAGGAAACCGTTCTCGTCATAGCCCTGCATCGGGATGATTTCGTCTTTGAACTTGCCTTCCACGGTCGCCTTGTGGGCGAATTGGTGGGAGCGCACGCCGAAAGCGTCCTGTTGCTCGCGAGTGATGCCGTGCATCTTGCCCAGCATTTCAGCGGTCAGGCCCATCATGCCCGAGGCTTTCGCCGCGTACAGGGACATGTGCGGGTTCGGATCGACACCGTGCATCATGCTCACGTGACCCATATGCTCGACGCCGCCAACGACGAATACGTCACCGTTGCCGGTCATGATCGCTTGCGCGGCAGTGTGCAGCGCGCTCATGGACGAGCCACACAGACGGCTGACGGTCTGGCCGGCCGAAGTGTGCGGGATCTGGGTCATCAGCGATGCCATGCGGGCGATGTTCCACCCCTGCTCCAGGGTCTGGTTCACACAGCCCCAGATCACGTCTTCGACTTCGTTCGGGTCGACCTTGACGTTGCGTTCCAGCAGTTTGCTGATCAGGTGCGCCGACATGTCTTCGGCGCGGGTGTTGCGGTGCATGCCGCCCTTGGAGCGGCCCATCGGAGTACGACCGAAGTCGACAATCACGACGTCTCTAGGATTCAAGCTCATAAGTTCACTCTCACTCTAGTTGGGGGCGCTTAACCGAAGAAGCTCTGGCCGTTCTTGGCCATTTCGCGCAGCTTCGCGGTCGGGTGGTACAGCGCGCCCAAATCAGCGTACTGGTCAGCCAGGGCAACGAACTCGGCAACACCGATCGAATCGATGTAGCGCAGCGCGCCACCACGGAATGGAGGGAAACCAATACCGTAGACCAGACCCATGTCGGCTTCGGCAGCGGTTTCGACAATGCCGTCTTCCAGGCAACGCACGGTTTCCAGGCATAACGGGATCATCATCCAGTTGATGATGTCTTCGTCAGTGACTTCGCGCTGTTCAAAGACGATCGGCTTGAGCACTTCCAGTACCGACGGATCGGCAACTTTCTTCTGCTTGCCCTTCTTGTCGGTCTCGTAGGCGTAGAAGCCCTTGCCGTTCTTCTGGCCCAGGCGCTTGGCTTCGTAGAGCACGTCCACGGCCGAACGGCGGTCGTCTTTCATGCGGTCCGGGAAGCCTTCAGCCATCACGTCACGACCGTGGTGGCCGGTGTCGATGCCGACCACGTCCATCAGGTACGCCGGGCCCATCGGCCAGCCGAATTTTTCCATGACCTTGTCGATGCGCACGAAGTCCACACCGGCGCTGACCAGCTTGGCGAAACCGCCGAAGTAAGGGAACAGCACGCGGTTGACCAGGAAGCCCGGGCAGTCGTTGACTACGATCGGGTTCTTGCCCATTTTCTTGGCGTAGGCAACGGTGGTGGCAACCGCCAGCTCGCTGGACTTCTCGCCACGGATCACTTCCACCAGCGGCATCATGTGCACCGGGTTGAAGAAGTGCATGCCGACGAAGTTTTCCGGACGCTTGAGGGCCTTGGCCAGCAGGCTGATGGAAATGGTCGAGGTGTTCGAGGCGAGGATGGTGTCCTCTTTGACCTGGTCTTCGACTTCGGCCAGAACGGCTTGCTTGACCTTCGGGTTCTCGACGACCGCTTCAACCACCAGGTCTACGTGACCGAAATCACCGTAGGACAGGGTCGGACGAATGCCGTTGAGCACTTCAGCCATTTTCGCGGCGGTCATGCGGCCTTTATCAACGCGGCCAACCAGCAGCTTGGCGGCTTCGGCCAGACCCTGCTCGATACCGTGTTCGTTGATGTCCTTCATCAGGATCGGCGTACCTTTGGAAGCCGACTGATAAGCGATACCGCCGCCCATGATGCCGGCGCCCAGTACGGCAGCCTGCTTCACGTCCTTGGCGATTTCGTCGTAGGCCTTGGCCTTTTTCTTCAGCTCCTGATCGTTCAGGAACAGGCCGATCAGGCTCTGCGCGGCAGAGGTCTTGGCCAGTTTGACGAAACCTGCGGCCTCAACTTCCAGCGCCTTGTCACGACCGAAGTTCGCGGCTTTCTGGATGGTCTTGATCGCCTCGACCGGCGCCGGGTAGTTCGGGCCGGCTTGACCTGCGACGAAACCTTTGGCGGTTTCGAAAGCCATCATTTGTTCGATGGCGTTCAGCTTCAGCTTTTCCAGCTTCGGCTGGCGCTTGGCCTTGTAATCGAACTCACCGGAAATGGCGCGCTTGATCAGTTCCAGCGCGGCGTCCTGCAGCTTCTCAGGCGCAACCACGGCATCGACGGCGCCGACTTTCAGCGCGTCTTCAGGACGGTTTTCCTTGCCGGCGGCAATCCACTCGATGGCGTTATCGGCACCGATCAGGCGCGGCAGACGCACAGTACCGCCGAAGCCCGGGTAGATGCCCAGCTTGACTTCCGGCAGACCGATCTTGGCCTTGGTGGACATGACGCGGTAATCCGCCGCCAGGCACATTTCCAGACCGCCACCCAACGCGATGCCATTGATCGCGGCGACAGTCGGGACGTTGAGGTCTTCGAAATCGCTGAAAATCTTGTTGGCTTCGAGGTTGCCAGCAACAAGCTCTGCATCCGGCAGCTTGAAGTTGTCGACAAATTCGGTGATGTCGGCGCCGACGATGAAGACGTCCTTGCCACTGCTGACGATCACACCCTTGATCGAAGCATCTGCCTTGATGGTGTCTACGGCCTGACGCAGTTCGTTCAGGGTTAGACGGTTGAACTTGTTGACGGACTCACCCTTGAGGTCGAACTTCAGTTCGACGATGCCACTTTCAAGAGCCTTAACCGTGATGGCTTTACCTTCGTAAATCATCAACTGATCTCCACGATATGGAAGCTGAACAGTACACGTCGGACGCAGGCGGATGGCTGGCAGGGACGTCAATCGTCAATGCTACGCCTATCCACCCGGCACACCCGCCAACGCGATAGTCGGGATTCTGTAGGAGCGCTCTGAAAACAAACGCTCAATTCATACGCCCGTTTGATTTGGGTACGCCACCTTCACGGAATTTCCGACAATTGTCAATCGCCCAAAATGCGGGTTGAAAGGCGACTTTGCGGTCATTTCTGTAAGACGAAGGCCTGCAACACACGGCTGCATGTGGACACATTCATAGGATCAATCTTTAGAAAAGTCGCCCTAATTAGCTGCAGCCTGCGTTTAACAGGCTACGCTGGCGGAACTTCAGGGAAATTTTGAACGCTTTTGGCGAACGCCAAGCGTAAGATCAGCCCAAACCGAATTACCGGCCTGCCTGGCCACCCCCCGCCCGATGATGTTGTCGGGCTTTTTATTGCCTGCGAAAACAGCGATTGCGCGTCTCCGTGGGAGGGTCGGAATCGGTTTCAGGCGAGGGCTTTGAGGGTGGTGTCGATGTGCTGCAACACCGCGGTTTCGCCCTTCTCGCCCCAATACAAAGCGATCATTTGTTTGTCGGCTTCGACCTTGTAGACATTACCTGGCAATTTTTCGAAATGATTCAGCAGCACTTGATCATCACAAAGCTCCTGCCACTGGTTCACCCACAGACCCGGTGATTTTTGCCAGTAACTCCAGCAGGCAGGCTGGGTGCCGCGTCGTGGCCGGTGGTACTGCGCACACGGGTTTGGCGGTTCCTGGCCGAGCCAGTGCGGCCACTCCTGAGGCGCCAGTTGCATGGCCAGACCGATGCGCCGCGCCTCCATTCGCAGCGCCATCCGACCACTCTGGTGGCGGGACGGCCGCAACCATGCCAGGGGGCTGAGCACCACCAGCAGGATTGACACCACTATCCAGACCGTCATATCTGTACTCCCGATTCTTGATGGGCGTATTCAGTCACTTTGAAACCAATACGCTTGAAACCAGCCATACTTACCAATATTGCAATCCTCAGGAGGAGCACCTCATGCCCTACAACCATATTCTGGTCGCTGTAGATCTAACCGAAGAGTGCGACCCTGTAATCCACCGAGCTCGCGAACTGTCGGTGAGCAATGGCGCGAAATTATCCCTGGTGCACATTGTCGAGCCGATGGCCATGGCCTTTGGCGGTGACGTGCCGATGGACCTGTCACAACTGCAACAACAGCAGTTCGATCAGGCCAGGGAGCGCCTCGACCGGTTGATCATGAAATACCCGGAGCTCTCCAAGGAATACAGCCACCTGACCTACGGCCAGCCACGCCAGGAAATTCACCACCTGGCCAAGGAGCAAGGTTGCGACATGATAGTGGTCGGCAGTCACGGCCGGCATGGCCTGGCACTGCTGCTTGGCTCAACCGCCAATGACGTACTGCACGGCGCGCCTTGCGATGTGCTGGCGGTGCGCCTGCAAAACAAAAGCTGACAACATTGCCCCTGTGGGAGCGAGCCTGCTCGCGAATGCGGTGCAACATTCAACGAGTCTGTTGACTGTCACTCCGCATTCGCGAGCAGGCTCGCTCCCACACAGGCTCTACAGCAGCCTGAAGATTGCATATGAAAAGCCCGGCGCCCATCACTGAACGCCGGGCTTTTTCATGACCGGATCAATCAGGCATCCAGCTCGGCCCAGCGCTCGACCATTACATCCAGTTCAGCCTGCAACTGCGACAGCTGAGCGATCACCGCAGCGGTTTCCGTAGCCGGACGCAGGTAGAAACCAGCATCCGCCATCTGCGCTTCCACGGCAGCGATCTGCTGCTCCATGACTTCGATCTGCCCTGGCAACGCTTCCAACTCGCGTTGCAACTTGTAGCTGAGCTTCTTCTTCGCCACCGGCGCTTCGACAGCTGCCGCGACCGGCGCAGGCTCGGCCTTGACCACAGCAGAGTTCAGGTCAGCCTTGCCGGATTTGCTTTCGGTCACGCCCAGCAGGCGCGGCGAACCGCCCTGACGCAGCCAGTCCTGATAACCGCCGACATATTCGCGAACCTGGCCTTCGCCTTCGAAGACGAGGGTGCTGGTGACCACATTGTCGAGGAATGCCCGGTCGTGGCTGACCATCAGCACAGTGCCATTGAAGGTCAGCAAGACCTCTTCCAGCAGTTCGAGGGTTTCGACGTCGAGGTCGTTGGTCGGTTCGTCGAGTACCAGCAGGTTCGCCGGCTTGCTGAACAGCTTGGCCAGCAACAGACGGGCACGCTCACCACCAGATAGCGCCTTGACCGGCGTGCGGGCACGCTGCGGGCTGAACAGGAAGTCGCCGAGGTAGCTCAGCACATGGCGGCTCTGGCCGTCGATATCGATGAAGTCGCGGCCTTCGGCGACGTTGTCGATCACGGTTTTTTCCAGATCCAGCTGATGGCGCAACTGGTCGAAATAGGCGACGTCGATCTTTGTCCCCTCTTCCACTTTGCCGCTGGTTGGCTGCAAGCCGCTGAGCATCAGCTTCAACAGCGTGGTCTTGCCGGTGCCGTTGGCGCCGAGCAGACCGATACGGTCACCGCGCTGCAAGACCATGGAGAAATCCTTGATCAGGAACGGTCCGCCCGGGTGAGCGAAGCTCACATTCTCGAGCACCATCACCTGCTTGCCGGACTTGTCGGCGGTTTCCAGCTGAATGTTGGCCTTGCCGGTACGTTCACGACGCTCGCTACGCTCCACGCGCAAGGCTTTCAGTGCACGCACACGGCCTTCGTTACGGGTACGACGGGCCTTGATGCCCTGGCGAATCCACACTTCTTCCTGAGCCAGACGCTTGTCGAACAGCGCGTTGGCGGTGGCTTCAGCGGCCAGCTCGGCTTCTTTATGCACGAGGAAACTGGCGTAGTCGCCGTTCCAGTCGATCAGCCCGCCGCGATCCAGCTCGAGAATGCGGGTCGCGAGGTTTTGCAGGAAGGAACGGTCGTGCGTGATGAACAGCACGGCGCCCTGGAAATCCTTCAGCGCTTCTTCGAGCCAGGCGATCGCACCGATGTCCAGGTGGTTGGTCGGTTCGTCGAGCAACAGCAGATCCGGCTCGGACACCAGGGCCTGGGCCAGCAGGACGCGACGACGCCAGCCACCGGACAACTCGGCGAGGGTCTTGTCGGCCGGCAGTTGCAGGCGGCTGAGGGTGCTGTCGACCAGGGTTTGCAAACGCCAGCCATCGCGGGCTTCGAGGTCGTGCTGGACGTGCATCAGCTTGTCCAGGTCGGCGTCGGTGACGATGTTCTGGCTCAGATGGTGGTACTCGGCGAGCAGCGCTCCGACACCGTCCAGGCCTTCGGCCACGACGTCGAACACTGTCCGCTCGTCGGCTACCGGCAATTCTTGCGGCAATTCGCCGATCTTGAGCCCGGGTGCGCGCCAAACGGAGCCGTCATCGGGCTTCTGGTCGCCCTTGACGAGCTTCATCATGCTGGACTTGCCAGTGCCGTTGCGGCCGATGATGCACACCCGCTCTCCACGGGCGATCTGCCAGGACACCTTGTCCAACAACGGCATAGCGCCGAAAGCAAGGGACACATCGCTGAATTTGAGCAGGGTCATGAGCTTCTCCAAAAACCGGGCGCGCATTCTACCTGAATCGAGGCTTCAGAAGGCCGGCAATTTCACTGTCGGAGCACTCTGCACTACAAATGTTGCGAACTGATGCAGACAGGTCCGCAAAGCTTTCGCCCGCTGCTGGCAAAAGGCTAAGCTACGGATAATTCAGTGTTGGGCATCGCCAGCACTTGTCATGGTTTTTCTGTCCGGACGTCTCATGCGCAGTCGCCTTCTTAATCTTTTGTCCTGTTTTTTACTATCTGCCGCTGCCGTTCATTCCGCCCAGGCGGTGGACCTGTCCACCCAACGCCAATATTACGATGAAGCCAAGCGCGCCCTGGCCAAGGGCGATACCGGCCCGTATTTCCGATACAGCCAGGCCCTGGCCGATTATCCGCTGGAGCCGTACCTGGCGTATGACGAGCTGACCGCGCGACTGAAAACCGCGAGCAATGCCGAAATCGAAAAATTCCTCGCCGAACACGGCGACCTGCCCCAGGCCAACTGGATGAAGCTGCGCTGGTTGCGCTGGCTGGCCGATCGCGGCGACTGGGCGACCTTCGTCAGGTATTACGACCCCAAAATGAATTTCACTGAACTGGACTGCCTGAACGCGCAGTACCAGATCAGTCACAACCTCAAGTCCGAAGGCTACGCCAACGCCAACAAGCTCTGGCTGACCGGTAAATCCCAGCCCGAGGCCTGCGACGCCTTGTTCGGCATGTGGGCCGCCGAAGGCCAATTGACCGAGCAGAAACGCTGGGAGCGCGCCAAACTCGCCGCCCAGGCGCGCAACTACCCGCTGGCCAACAGCCTGGTCAACGGCCTGACCACCCTCGCCCCCCGTGGTCGCCTGTTGATCGACGTGGCGCAAAAACCCGAACTGCTCAACAACCCTTCGCGCTTTACCCCGGCGGACGAGCCGATGTCGGATGTGGTCAGCCTTGGCCTGCGCCGTCTGGCCCGTCAGGACCCGGACAGGGCCATGGCGCTGCTCGACGGTTATGCCAGCAGCATGCACTTTTCCCGCGACGAAAAAGTGGCGATCGCCCGGGAAATCGGCTTGACCCTAGCCCGCCGTTTCGACAGCCGCGCGCTGGACGTGATGACCAAGTACGACCCGGAACTGCGCGACAACACCGTGTCCGAATGGCGCCTGCGCCTGCTCCTGCGCCTGGCCCGCTGGGACGATGCCTACCAGCTGACCCGCCGCTTGCCCCAGGATCTCGCCACTACCAACCGCTGGCGCTACTGGCAGGCCCGCAGCCTGGAACTGGCGCAGCCGCAGAATCCGGAAGCGCAAACCCTCTACAAGAACCTTGCCCGTGAGCGCGACTTCTATGGCTTCCTCGCCGCCGACCGTTCGCAATCGCCCTATTCACTGATCAACAAACCACTGGTGCTGAGCCCGGCGACCATCAACAAGGTGCGCAACACCCCTGGCATACGCCGCGCCCTGGAGTTTCATGCACGCGGGCAGATCGTCGACGGTCGCCGCGAGTGGTACCACGTCAGCCGGCACTTCAGCCGCGACGAGATGGTCGCCCAGGCAAAACTGGCCTATGACCTGAAATGGTATTTCCCGGCGATCCGTACCATCAGCCAGGCACAGTACTGGGACGATCTGGATATCCGTTTCCCGATGGCTCACCGCAATACCCTGGTGCGCGAAGCCAAAAATCGCGGCCTGCATTCGAGCTGGGTGTTCGCCATTACCCGTCAGGAAAGTGCCTTCATGGACGACGCCCGTTCCAGCGTCGGCGCCAGTGGCCTGATGCAACTGATGCCTGCGACTGCCAAGGAAACCTCACGCAAATTCAGCATTCCTTATGCGTCGCCGCAGCAATTGTTCGAACCGGACAAGAACATCCAGCTCGGTGCCGCCTACCTGAGCCAGGTCCACAGCCAGTTCAACGGCAACCGTGTCCTCGCCTCTGCCGCCTACAATGCCGGTCCCGGACGTGTTCGCCAGTGGCTGCGCGGCGCGGATCATTTGAGTTTCGACGTGTGGGTGGAAAGCATCCCGTTCGACGAAACCCGCCAGTACGTGCAGAACGTACTGTCGTACTCGGTGATCTACGGCCAGAAACTCAACTCACCACAACCGCTGGTGGATTGGCATGAGCGGTATTTTGACGATCAGTGATCCAGTTATGAGGCGCTAACTAAAAATGCCCGCATCGTGTGATGCGGGCATTTTCATGAGTACCCAAAACGTCTACAGAGACTTCAACCCTGCAGCGAATTGATAGCCATGGGTTGTCAGGCGATATTTTTGCGTAGGACTGTTGGGCGCCCCTGGATCAGTCATCTCAATCAAACCTGCCGCCAGTGCCGGCTTGAGGTAGTTAGCCCGGAACGTCGCCTTGTGTGCCAGCCCGACCTCAGCCATCAACTCGCTGACCTTGAGAGGGCTGCCGCCACCAAACACCAAAAGCAGCTTCGTTACTTGGTCGGTTACTTGATCGGTTACTTGGTCGGTCATTGATTTGCCACCGATCGCTTCCGACAGCGCCTGATTCAACGCTTTAAGCATGAACTCAACAAAAGGTGTCGATTCAGCTAACTGATCTGACGCCGACAATACTGCGTAATACGCATCCTGCTGATCTCGAACAACTGCCTCGACAGGCATAAAAGCCAACACTGCTCGCCATTGACTCAGGATCAATGTCTGCCAGAGCCGCCCCATACGTCCATTGCAGTCGGCAAAGGGATGGATGAATTCGAACTCGTAATGGAAGACACAACTGATAATCAGCGGGTGCCAATCAGAAGTGCCAACCCACGCCAACAAATCATCCATCAGATGCCCAACGCGACTCGGGGGAGGCGCCATATGGACCAGTTGCTCACCGCGGTAGATACCAACGCCGGATTGACGATACTGCCCGAAGTCATCAATCAAACCGTGCATCAGCAGCCTATGAGCCTGCAGCAGGTCAGCTCGACTGTTCGGCCGCCACTACGATTGCCACGTCGCAATTGCGGTGTCTGCCGACTGTCTTCCCCAGCCGAAAGCTGACCAATCTGTTCGCTGATCTCGGCAATCAACGCCAGTATTTTCGTGGTCAGGGTCAACGGCGGTTGATAGCGACTCATATCCTCATCCAGGCTTGCAACTCGGGTCGACATAATGCCCGATCGTGGCTGCATACAGCAGCCATCTTTCACGCCGCCTCATGCCCATCACTGAACTGCAACGCCGCCAACCGCGCATACAACGCATTACCGGCAATCAACTCCTGATGTGTACCCACCGCCACCAGCTTGCCTTGATCCATTACCGCGATACGGTCGGCGTTTTTGACCGTCGCCAGGCGATGGGCGATGACCAGGGTGGTGCGGTTTTTCATCAAGCTCGGCAAGGCCTGCTGAATCAGGTGCTCACTTTGGGCATCGAGGGCGCTGGTGGCTTCGTCGAGCAGCAGGATGGGGGCATCAACCAGCAGTGCCCGGGCGATGGCCAGGCGTTGGCGCTGGCCACCGGACAAACCCAGGCCACCGTCACCCAAGTGCGTTTGGTAACCGTTGGGCATGGCTTCGATGAAGTCATGGGCGTAGGCAATTTTTGCCGCTTCCTGAACCTGCGCCAAGGTCGCCGTCGGATTGCCGTAGCGGATGTTGTCTTCAATGCTGCCGAAAAACAGCGCCGGGGTTTGCGAAACCAGGGCGAAACAGCGACGCAAGTCCAATGGATCAAGGCGGGTCAGTGGTACACCATCCAGCAAAATGCGCCCTTCAGCCGGGTCATAAAAACGCAGCAACAAGTCATACACCGTCGACTTGCCGGCACCGGATGGCCCGACCAAGGCCAGGGTTTCGCCGGCCCTGACTGTCAGATTCAAGCCATCGACCGCGTAGCTTTCGGGACGTGACGGGTAAGAAAAACGCACATCCTGCAGCAGCAGATCGCCCTTCACCCGCGTGGGCAAGGTCACCCGATCGGTGACCGGTGGCAGGATTATGTTTTCCGAGCGCAGCAATTCGGCGATCCGCTCCGCCGCGCCGGCCGCGCGCTGCAACTCGCCAATCACTTCGCTCAAGGTGCCGAACGCACTCCCCACAATCAGGCTATAGAAGACAAACGCCGCCAGTTCGCCTGCGGAGATCCGCCCGGCAATCACATCCATGCCGCCAACCCAGAGCATGACGCCCACCGCGCCCAACACCAGTACGATCACCAGGGTAATCAGCCAGGCCCGCTGGAAAATACGCTTGCGCGCGGTATCGAACGCCTGCTCCACGGTCACGGCAAAACGCCGCTCGTCCTGGCTCTGATGGTTGTAGGCCTGCACGGTCTTGATCTGCCCAAGGGTTTCGGAAACGTAACTGCCGATGTCGGCAATCCGGTCCTGACTCAGGCGCGACAGGTTACGAACGCGGCGACCGAAGATCAGGATCGGCGCGATCACCAGCGGCAAGGCGACCACCACGATGCTGGTGAGTTTGGGGTTGGTGATAAACAGCAGGATGATCCCGCCGATCACCATCAGCAGATTGCGCAAGAACATCGACAGTGAAGAGCCGATCACCGATTGCAGCAACGTGGTGTCGGCGGTCAGTCGTGACTGGATTTCGGAGCTGCGGTTGTTCTCGTAGAAACCCGGATGCAGATAAATCAGATGATTGAACACCTGGCGACGGATGTCGGCGACGCAGCGCTCGCCGATCCACGACACCAGGTAAAAACGCGAAAAAGTGCCAACCGCCAGACCGATCACCAACAGCATGAACAAGCCGATGGACTGGTTGAGCAGGTGCGGCGATTGGGTCATGAAGCCCTGATCCACCAGCAAACGAATGCCCTGCCCCATGGACAGGGTAATGCCCGCCGTGACGACCAGCGCGAGCAAGGCACCGAAAGCGTGCCAACGATACGGCGCGATGAAACGGCTGGCGAGGCGAATCGCACGGCGGTGTCGAACAGAGAGCATTGGCATCATCCAGATGGGAGCAATTGACAGGTTTACCCTACACCGCTCAATGGAGTGGAACTTGGTAAATCACAATGAGTCAGGTTAATTATGACCGTAAACACGAGGGCCTAGACGCTATTGGTCTAAAGTCCGGGTGGCAAGGAGGCGGCATTTCTGGTGGACTGGTGTTGCCGCCATGAAACGATCGCAGGGAGTTGTCACGACCCGGTCACCTGGCGGTTCTACAGTAAGCACACAACCTGATGAGGAGACAGGCCATGTCCTTAAACAGCAGCGATGTCACCGTTCCAGTGATCCGCCCGAAACGAGATGAGTCTCTGGATTGCTCGATTGTGGATGAGAAGGGCCGCGAAATACCGATCACTGAAGAGATGATCCAGAAAGCCTGCCGCGACCTGGAAAAACGATTGGTCAAGCCTGCCGAACAAAAGTGATATAGCCACCGTCTTCTTGACCCGGCCCTGGTTGGCCGGGTTTTTTATGGGTGTTTGCTGGAAGATTTGTGGGGCGGCCATTCGCGAGCAGGCTCGCTCCCACAGAAGATCAGTCAGCGCCACAGACCCACTGTGGGAGCGAGCCTGCTCGCGAAGGGGCCAACTCGGTTACTGGACAGCCGTTGCCCCCAACGCCGCCACAATCTTGTGCAACTGCGGCGCATCCCCGTCGATCCGCACCTGCAACCCGTCAATCTCGCGCCGCGACGGGTAGTTCTTGCGCAGTACATCGAACGCCGCCCGCTGTTCACTCACGCTGCCGACAAGACTGCGACGGAAGTCCGCATCGTCACGGCGCGGGTCGTACACACCACGGCACAACATTGCCAGCGCCCAGGCCGGATCGCTTTCAGCGTTCAACGTCACCTGCGACAACCAGGGGGCCGGCAATAGATCGCTCAAGCTGACCCGGGCTGGTTGCCCGGCAAAATCGCAGTAGGCCTGATAGATCTGCGCCGTGCCGCGCTGCTTGCCATCCAGGCTGTACCCGGCAATGTGCGGCGTCGCCAGCACGCAAAGTTCGGCCAGCGCCACATCGACTTCCGGCTCACCTTCCCAAACGTCCAGCACCGCTTGCAGATCTTCGCGCTCCAGTAACACATCGCGCAGGGCGGCGTTATTGATCACCGGACCACGACTGGCGTTGATCAGCCAGGTGCCGGTCTTGAGTTGCTTGAGACGTTTTTCATCAAACAGGTGCCAGGTCGGCTGATTGCCACGCTTGTTCAATGGCGTGTGCAGGCTGATCACGTCGCACTGCTCGATGATCTCTTCCAGGCTGACGTAATCTCCACCCTCGAAAGCGTGCCGTGGCGGGTCGCAGACCAATACCTTCCAGCCCAGCCCCTGCAAGACCTTGACCAGCCGCCCGCCGACCTCGCCGGCACCGACCACACCGTAGGTACGTGCGGTCAGGTCGACGCCTTCGATTTCGGCCAGGGTCAGCAGACTGCCGAGCACATAGTCGACCACGCCCCGGGCATTACAACCCGGCGCGCTGGACCAGGTGATGCCGGCCTGCTGAAAGTAATCCAGGTCCAGGTGATCGGTGCCGATGGTGCAGGTACCGACAAAACGCACCTTGCTGCCTTCAAGCAACGCGCGGTTGACGTTGGTCACCGAACGCACCAGCAACACATCGGCCTGCTCGACGGTAGCTCGGTCGATGGAACGTCCCGGCACCCGGCGGATCTCGCCGAAACCTTCGAAGAAGGCATCGAGCAGGGGGATATTTTCGTCGGCAACAATCAGCATGGCAGGCTCCTTTGGCGGGGTTGGCAGTGTAGGCGCAGATGCCGTCCAGCGCCTAGCACCGATCCCCTTCGGCAGCTCCTTGTATCTCGACTATCGCTCCATCAGGAGCGATAGTTCTCGACTGATCATCGAGGGAGGGACTTGGAAGCCGTGCAGCTCCTTAGGCTTTTTGCCTGTGATGTAGATCGTGCTCCAG
>NZ_FYED01000018.1 GCF_900187565.1 Pseudomonas sp. Irchel 3A7
GGCCCCCAAACAGATCATCTGTGCAGCAATGCGCAAGCTCCTACATTTTGTCTACGCCGTTCTTAAATCGGGCCAGCCATTTGACCCGAATTTTGCGCTTGCCCGATGAGGGACAAGACGGTATCTACACTTGTTTGTCCTGCTCAAAGGCAGCGGATTCACAACAACATCAGGGAGAACCATCATGAGCGTCAAACCTATTCCAGAGGGTTATCACAGCATCACCCCGTACCTGGGCATCGCGAAAGCGGCCGAGGCCATCGACTTTTACAAAAAAGCCTTCAATGCCATCGAAGTCATGCGCCTGGCCATGCCCGATGGCGGCATCGGCCACGCCGAACTGCGCATCGGCGATTGCCCGATCATGCTCGGCACACCGTGCGATCAAGGACCGTTGAGCAATCCGGACCATTCACCATCCGTGGGTCTGCATTTGTATGTGACCGATGTCGACAAGTCTTACAAACAGGCGATTGCCGCCGGCGGCATCGTGGTGTCGGAGGTCAAGGATCAGTTCTATGGCGATCGTTCCGGGACGTTGAAGGATCCCTATGGCCATCTGTGGTTTTTGGCTACGCGCAAGGAGGATCTGACTCAGGAACAGATCGAGCAGCGGGCGAAGGAAATGTTTCAGCAGGGTTGAGTTGTTTAATGCCTGACCGGGCCTCTTCGCGAGCAGGCTCGCTCCCACAAGGGATCTTCGGTGAACACAGCATTTGTGAACACCCTGAATCACCTGTGGGAGCGAGCCTGCTCGCGAAAGCGTAATCACAGGCACCACCTGCCCCCTTGAACACATTTCATGAACAATCACACCACACTTTGCGACTTGTCCTCACGCCCTGCCCCTTTCAGGATGCACACACCCACAACAAGGAGCCCCCCATGTTCACTGGATTCCTGAAAGACCAGCGCTACGTCAACGGTGTGGACATTACTTACCGCATCGGTGGTAGCGGCCCGGGCCTGCTGTTGCTGCACGGTCATCCGCAGACCCACGTCATCTGGCACAAGGTTGCTGAACAACTGGCCGAACACTTCACGGTGATCGCCGCCGACCTGCGCGGTTACGGCGACAGCAGCAAGCCGCCAGCCGACGACCGACACGCCAGTTACTCCAAACGCGAAATGGCCAGGGACGGGGTCGAGCTGATGAAATCCCTCGGTTTCGAGCGTTTCTCGGTGCTGGCCCACGACCGTGGTGCCCGCGTGGCCCATCGCCTGGCGCTGGATCATCCCGATGCCGTGCAACGCATGGTATTGCTCGACATCGCGCCCACCCTGGCGATGTACGCGCAAACCAACGAAGCCTTTGCCCGTGCGTACTGGCACTGGTTCTTCCTGATCCGCCCGGCGCCCTTGCCGGAAACCCTGCTAGAAGCCGACCCCGAAGTCTATCTGCGCAGTGTAATGGGCAGTCGCAGCGCCGGACTCAAACCTTTCACACCCGAGGCCTTCAGTGAATACCTGCGCTGCCTGAAACTGCCGGGGGCCGCCCGTGGCATCTGCGAGGATTACCGCGCCAGCGCCGGCATCGATCTGGACCATGACCGCGCCGACATTGAAGCCGGTCATCAGCTTAATGTGCCCTTGCTGGTATTGTGGGGCGCCGAAGGCACGGTCGGGCGTTGTTTCGAGCCGCTCAGGGAATGGCAGCAGGTCGCCACCGATGTCCGTGGCAAGGCGTTGTCCGCCGGTCATTACATCGCCGAAGAAGTCCCCGAACTGCTGCTCGCCGAAGTGCTGGGTTTTCTGCGCTGACCCCGGTTCCTCGCTGAACTGAACCCTCCTTGCGCGCAGGTCGTCATCGGCCCGCGCGCATTGTCTTGCCCGCGCAAAGATCCTCTTTCGCGAAACACGAAACATTTTCTTTCATATCGGCCTTCGGGATTTCGGATGCTCATCCGTCCTATATAGATGCAGTCCTGTCGCGTAGGCAAAAGCCACGACTGGACCTTTATCGACCTCGCCGCTGCGAAGCCCGTAGCAGAGGCCTTCTCATCGAAACAAGACGCCCAATCATGTCGAAGAAATCCCGTTCCAAAATCTGGTTTCTGGTCCATAGCTGGCTGGCGCTGCCCATCTGGTTTTTCGTCCTGATCGTCTGTGTGACCGGCACCCTGGCGGTGGTCAGCCAGGAAATCGTCTGGCTGGCCAACCCGCAGATGCGTGCCAGCCAGCCCTCGGACGATGCGCCGCGCCTGAACTACGACCAGATCGTCGCCGCGATCAAGAAGGCCGAACCCGACACACTGGTCGAGGGCATCAATCGCCCTGATGAATCACACTTCGCCCTGGACGTGAACGTCAGCTACCCCGACGGTCGTTCACTGACGGTGTATGTCAATCCGTATACCGGTGTCATTCAGGGTCCCGCCCCGCAATTCAATTTCCAGGCATTCACCCGCGCCCTGCACGGTTGGTGGCTGGTGCCGTTCACCAACGGCTACAGCTGGGGCTGGTACCTGGTGTCGTTCCTCAGCCTGCCGATGCTCGCTTCGCTGGTGACCGGGCTGGTGGTGTACAAACGTTTCTGGAAAGGCTTCTTGCGTCCGACCCTGCGCATCCGCCACGGCGCGCGGATTTTCTGGGGCGACTTCCACCGACTCAGCGGCATCTGGTCGATCTGGTTCATCGCGGTGATTTCCATCACCAGTACCTGGTTCCTGATCCAGGCGTTCATGTTCGATAACCAGATTTCCATCTCCACCGCACCGGTCGCCGCCGTGGTCCCGCGCGAAAGCGTGCCGCTCACCGCCGATGGCTCGCCGGCACCGATGATTAGCCTGGAAACGGCGATCCAGCAGGCCAAGGAACGCATCCCTGGCCTCGACGAAAGTTTTGTCAGCCTGCCCGCCAACGCCTTCAGCTACCTGTCGGTGGGCGGACGCAGCTGGTATCCGTTGATGTACCAGACCGCCGACATCAACCCTTACACCGGCGAAATCGCCGCCACACGCCTGCTGTCGGACCGTTCGGGGCTGGAGTTCGTCACCGAGTCCATGCGCCCGCTGCATACCGGTGATTTCGGCGGGATCTGGATCAAGTTGATCTGGTTCTTCTTCGGCCTGCTGCTGAGCATGATGGTGCTCAGCGGCCTGTTGATCTGGACCAAGCGCACCGCCCTGGCCACGGCCAACGCCCTCAAGCGCAGTAACAAACGCCCACGCAGCGAGCGTGTTTCGGCCACCAGCGGTCAAGCCACGGAGGTCAGCCAATGAGCCTGTTCGCTGCGGAACAACCGACTTCGAAACTGAGCCGTTTCTGGCACAAATGGCGTTTCCACATCAACATTTTGCTGTTGCTGATACCGCTTGGCTTCATGCCCAAATACTTCGCCGACGCCGCACTTTTCCGCGGTGACACCGGCCTGGGCGAAAGGGAAATCGGTGAAGTCCAGGTCGGCCCGTGGAGCGTGCGTCTGGCGGAATTGCGCAACGAAGCCCCCCTGCTCGATGGCCCCGCCGGCTACATGAAGAGCTTCAACGCAGCGCTGTGTGACAGCTGCCGCGAGCACGTCAAAGCCACTTACCTGCGCATCGGCAAACCCCGCAGCCTGCGCGCCGCCGGGGTGATTTTCTTTGGCACGCCGTACCGCATGGGCGCCATGTTGCCGGTCCCGGAAAAGACCAAGGCCGACGCCGAACTGTGGATAACCATGGAAGGCTGGGACGGCTCCATGCATCAGGCATCCATTCCTCTGGGCCAGGCGTCCCCCGCCACCCTCGCCTGGTTGAATTCACAAGGAGGCAAACCATGATCAACCTTATTCGCCCTCTGCGCGCTGCATTACTGGTGCTCTGTGCCGGCTTCAGCGTCAGCGCCCTGGCCCACAACCCGATGTGCGAATGCAAGGCCATCGACGCCGAGCAGATCAAATGCACAGGCGGTTTCTCCGACGGTAGCGGTGCGCCGGGCGTGACCCTGGACGTGATCGGCTACGACGAAACCATTCTCGTGCCGGGCAAGCTCGGTGCCGACTCGACCCTGACGTTCAAGAAGCCCGGCGCCGAGTTCTATGTGCTGTTCGACGCCGGCCCTGGCCACGTGGTCGAGATCGACCAAGCGGACATCGACGCGCCATGAGCAACCCCACCACGCAAATCGTCCGCCCGGCCGGTGCCGGCCATGAAACCCTCAATGTACTGCTGTTGTGCCTGATGATCCTGGCAATTGCCGGTTCGGTGGTTGCCTGGCGCCACGCCCCCCAGGACGTGAGCACCGTGAGCAGCCATCAACTGGATGCCCGCCGCGACCTGAGCGCTTCCGAGCAAGGTATCTACGCCGATCTGCGCGTGACCCTGGACGAGATTCATCTGTTGCGCCAGGAACAGCAAACCTTGCCGAGCCCTGAAGCCCTTGCCGATGAAGGCTTTGCACCGTTCGCCCAGGACGCCAGCTCGGTGAGTCGTGGCGGTCATGCCTGGCAGTTGCTGGCGGACAAGGCCTACATCGGCCAGAGCCAGACGCCGACCGTCGCCGGTTCGTTTCTGATGCGCCTGACCGCCGGCGATGATGCGCCGGACATCTGGCTCAACCGCGCCACTGGCATCAAAGCCCCTGCCGACCTCACCGATGCCGCCCTCGAAAGCGCCGGCTGGCAGCAGATCGTCGCGCAATTCGATGCCGGCGTAACCCGCCAGCACCGGCACTGAACCCTCGCCTTCACCCGAGAGAAGACTGCTTTCCCATGCCCATTTCATCTCTACGCTCTGTTCTGCGCCTGGCACTGGTCGGCCTGTTGGCCTGCCTGCTGACACCCCTGGCCAGCGCCGACGAAGCCAAGCGCTTGCGCATCGGCATCACCCTGCACCCGTATTACAGCTACGTGGCCAACATCGTCGGCGACAAGGCCGAAGTGGTGCCGCTGATTCCGGCCGGTTTCAATCCCCACGCCTACGAACCACGGGCCGAGGACATCAAGCGCATCAGCGGGCTGGATGTGATCGTACTCAACGGCGTCGGCCATGACGACTTCGCCGACCGCATGATCGCCGCCAGCGAAACCCCCAACGTCAAGGTCATCGAAGCCAACGAAAACGTGCCGTTGCTGGCGGCCACCGGCGTTGCCGCGCGCGGCGCCGGCAAGGTGGTCAATCCGCACACCTTCCTGTCGATCAGCGCCTCGATTGCCCAGGTCAACAACATCGCCCGGGAACTGGGCAAGATCGATCCGGCCAACGCCAAGACCTACACCGAAAACGCCCGCGCCTATGGCAAACGCCTGCGCAAGATGCGCGCCGACGCCCTGGCCAAACTGACCCAGGCGCCAAACGCCGAACTGCGCGTGGCCACGGTGCACGCGGCCTACGACTACTTGCTGAGGGAATTCGGCCTGGAAGTCACCGCTGTGGTCGAACCGGCCCACGGTATCGAGCCGAGCCCGAGCCAACTGAAGAAGACCATCGACCAACTGCGGGAGCTGGACGTGAAGGTGATCTTCTCGGAGATGGATTTCCCGTCCTCCTACGTCGACACCATCCAGCGTGAGTCCGGGGTGAAGCTGTACCCGCTGTCGCACATTTCCTACGGCGAGTACACCGCCGACAAGTATGAAAAGGAAATGACCGGCAACCTCAACACCGTGGTGCGGGCGATTCAGGAGTCAGGCGCATGACCTCAAAAGAAGTCGAGTTCCCTGTGGGAGCGAGCCTGCTCGCGAAGGCGTCCGGCCAGACGCCATCATCGTTGAATGGCACACTGCATCCGCGAGCCGGCTCGCTCCCACAAGGCTCGGGGCCGACCCTGGATTTTGCGGACGTCAGCCTGACCCTCGGCCGCACGACGATCCTCGATAAAGTCACCTTTCAAGTACGCCCCGGCAGCGTGCATGCGCTGGTCGGCCCCAACGGCGGTGGCAAGAGCTCACTGATCAAGACCCTGCTCGGGCAGATGCCGCATCAGGGCCGCTTGAGCCTGCAATGGCCAGGTGAGCCAGGCACCATCGGCTACGTGCCTCAGGCACTGGAGTTCGACCGCGGCCTGCCGATGACCGTTGACGATTTCATGGCTGCCATGTGTCAGCGGCGCCCGGCATTCCTTGGGTTGAGCAAGCACTACGCGGCGGCGATTGGCGAGGCCCTGGAACGGGTCGGCATGCAGGACAAGCGCAAGCGTCGCATGGGCGCGTTGTCCGGTGGCGAGCGCCAGCGGGTGTTACTGGCGCAAGGACTGATTCCGGCACCGCAGTTGCTGGTGCTGGATGAACCGATGTCGGCCCTCGATGAGGCCGGCATCCAGGTGTTCGAACGCTTGCTCGCCGACTGGCGAACGGCGGGCATCACCGTGTTGTGGATCGAGCACGATCTGGAAGCGGTCGGGCGTCTGGCGGACCACGTCACCGGGCTCAACCGTCGGGTGCTGTTCGACGCCACGCCGCAACAGGCACTGACACCCGAGCGCCTGCTGACGCTGTTTTCGACCCATCCACGGAGCCTTGCCTGATGAGTTACGAAGCCTTTCGTTTGATGGTGCAGGGCTGGGCCTCGTCGGGTTACCTGCCCGAGGCGCTGGCTTACGGATTTGTGGTCAACGCCCTGCTCGCCGGACTGTTGATTGGCCCGGTGCTGGGCGGGTTGGGTACGCTGGTGGTGGTCAAGCGCTTCGCGTTTTTCTCCGAAGCCGTAGGCCACGCGGCGCTGACCGGCGTGGCCATCGGCATCCTGCTCGGCGAACCCTACACCGGCCCCTACGGCAGCCTGTTCGGCTACTGCCTGCTGTTCGGCATCCTGCTCAATTACCTGCGTAACCGCACCGGTCTGGCGCCGGATACGTTGATTGGCGTGTTCCTCTCGGTGTCGCTGGCACTGGGGGCGAGCCTGCTGCTGATTCTGGCGGGCAAGATCAACGTGCACATTCTGGAAAACGTGCTGTTCGGTTCGGTGCTGACGGTCAACGGCAATGACCTGCTGGTGCTGGCCATCGTCGGCTCGTTGGTCATGGCCCTGGCCCTGCCGTTGTACAACAGCATCATGCTCGCCAGTTTCAACCCGCAACTGGCGGCAGTGCGCGGGGTGGCGGTAAAAACGCTGGATTATCTGTTCGTGGTCCTGGTGACTCTGATCACCGTCGCCGCGGTGAAAGTCATCGGCGCGATTCTGGTGGGTGCCCTGCTGGTGATTCCGGCGGCGGCAGCTCGTCTGCTCAGCCAGTCGCTGAAGGGCTTTTTCTGGTGCTCGGTATTGATCGCCACGGTGAGCACGTTGTGCGGAATACTCGCGCCCATCGTCTTCGACCTGCCGATTCCGTCCGGTGCCGCGATCATTCTGGTGGCCGGTATCGCCTTCGCCCTGGCCGCCATCGCGCGCGGCGTTGTCCCCAGCCTGAAAGGGAACCTTGGATAAATGTCATTTTCTCTGCGACAACTGACCCTGGCCGTCGCCCTGTGCGGCCTGGCCAATGCTGCCTGTGCGGCGGACGGCGCCAAACCGTTGCGCGTGCTGGCATCCTTGCCGATCACTTACGGGTTGGGCGAGGTGCTGCTCAAGGGCACCGACATCAGCCTCGAACGCGCGGCGCCGGCGAACTTGCCCGGTAGCCGTCAGACCGCGTACTTCACCGGTCGTGGCGCGCCAGCGCTGGCCAAACTGGCAAACGATGCCGATGCGGTGATCGGTCTGCGCTCACTGTGGGCCGATGACCCGCTGTACCCGATCTCCCGCCGCAGCAACATCCGCATCGTCGAAGTCGACGCCGCCCGCCCGGTGGACGGCGCCCTGCCCGGCATCGCCGTGCAGCCAGACAACAAGGTCGATGGCTTGAACAGCCAGCCGTGGCTGGCCAGCAACAACATGGGGCGCATGGCCGATGTGATGGCGGCAGACCTGGTACGCCTGGCGCCCGCGGCCAAGCCTGCGATTGAAGCGAATCTGGCCGCACTCAAGCAGCGCTTGCTCAAACTCAGCGCCGACAGTGAAGCGCGCCTGGCCGCCGCGGACAACCTCAGCGTGATGAGCCTGAGCGATCACTTCGGTTATCTGATCGGTGGTCTCAATCTGGAACTGGTTGGTCTCGATGCACGACCGGATGCCGAGTGGACACCGGAGGCGCTCAAGGCGTTGGGTGCGACACTCAAAGACAATGACGTAGCGGTGGTGTTGCATCATCGCCAGCCTTCGGACGCAGTGAAAACCGCGATCACCGAAGCCGGGAGCCGGTTGGTGGTGTTGAGTACCGATGCCGAGGATCCAGTGGCAGAGCTGGAGGGGAATGTGGATTTGGTGATCAAGGGGTTGAGTGGGGCGTGAGGTCAGGTGGACCGTGTTATGGCTTTTCGCGAGCAGGCTCGCTCCCACAGTTGACCGTGTTGTTCGAAGGCTTTGTGCCCGCCGTATATCCCTTGTGGGAGCGAGCCCGCTCGCGAAAGCGGTGGGTCTGACACGTTGATGCCGGATGCGCCGACGTCTTCGCGAGCAGGCTCGCGCCCACAGGAAACCGGGCAACATCGATAGCGCACATGAAAAAGCCCGCTGACCGTTACCGGTTCAGCGGGCTTTTCATAGACGCGGTCGATCAGTGCGCCACAGCCGCCTGCTCATCCATCTTCTGCCGCAAACTCAGCGGACGCATGTCAGTCCAGGTTTCTTCGATGTAAGCCAGGCAGTCCTTTTTCAACCCGCTTTTGCCCACGGCGCGCCAGCCTTCCGGCACGGCTTTGTAGTCAGGCCAGATCGAGTATTGCTCTTCGTGGTTGACCACGACCTGAAAGAGGATGTCCTCACGGTCGAATACTGACGTCATGCTGTTTCTCCATCACTGTAGGGTGGGCTGCACGCCGCGCGCAGCCGGTATGTAGAAGGAACGTTCCAGACTCTGGAAAATTTAGAGACTGGCGGTAGCCGCGGCCAATGCCCGGCCGAAAATCTCGGCGACCTCGTCGATTTGCGCAGCAGTAATCACCAGCGGCGGCAGGAACCGCACCACGCCACCCTGCCGACCGCCCAGTTCAAGTATCAAGCCGCGCTTGAGGCATTCGCGCTGCACCAGCGGTGCCAGGCGCGCGAACACTGGCGGATGGCCCAAGGCATCCAGTGCGCCGGTCGGGTCGACCAGTTCGACGCCAAGCATCAGACCACGACCGCGAATGTCACCCAGTTGCGGATAGTCCCGCTGCAGGATGCGCAAATGCTCGCTCAGGCGCTCACCCATGGCGGTGGCGTGTTCGCAGACCTTGTGCTCGGTCAGGTAGCGCATGACCGCGGAACCGGCGGCCATGGCCATCTGGTTGCCACGGAAGGTCCCGGCATGGGCGCCCGGCAGCCAGGTGTCGAGCCAGTCGCGATACACCACCACCGCCAGCGGCAGGCTGCCGCCGATGGCTTTGGACATCACCACCACGTCCGGAACGATCCCGGCATGTTCGAAGGCAAACATCTTGCCGGTGCGGGCGAAACCGCTCTGAATCTCGTCGACGATCAATGCCACACCGGCCTTTTCGGTGATCCGCCGCAGACCGCGCAGCCAGTCCAGATCGGCCGGGATCACCCCACCCTCGCCCTGCACCACTTCAACAATCACCGCCGCCGGCAATTGCACACCGGCCTCGGGATCGTTGAGCAGGTTTTCCAGGTAATTCAGGTTGGCCTTCACCCCTTGCGCACCGCCCAGTCCGAACGGGCAGCGGTAATCGTAGGGGTACGGCATGAACTGCACACCATTACTGAGCAAGGCACCCAAAGGCTTTTTCGGCCCCAGGCTGCCCATCAGGCTCAGCGCGCCCTGACTCATGCCGTGATATCCGCCCTGGAACGACAACACGGTGCTGCGACCGGTGGCCGTGCGCACCAGCTTGAGGGCCGCTTCAACCGCATCGGTGCCGGTGGGGCCGCAGAACTGGATCTTCGCTTGCGCGGCCAGTGCCGGTGGCAACAGACCGAACAGGTCCTGCACGAACCGGTCCTTGACCGGCGTGGTCAGGTCCAGCGTGTGCAGCGGCAATTCGTCGGTCAGCACTTGCTGGATGGCTTCGATCACCACTGGATGGTTATGCCCCAGGGCCAAAGTCCCGGCACCGGCCAGACAATCGATGAAGCGGCGGCCTTCAACGTCTTCGACATGGATACCCTTGGCACGCTTGAGCGCCAGGGGAATGCGTCGCGGGTAACTACGGGCATTGGATTCCTGCTGGCTCTGTCGGGCCAGCAACGGTGATTCGTTGAACTGGTAAAGCGTCTCGGTCGGGGCGACCCGGGCCGGCTGATCTTCGATAAGGCTGGTGGCGACTGACATCTCTGGACCTCAAAAAGGTTTTCCTGTTCTGGAAACGCATCAGCGGCCCAAGGATTTACACCCTCGATCAGCTTTTGATGAGGCAGATGTCAGGCCCTTGTGCATGGGGATGGCCCGCAGCCCTGCGACCATGAAGGCTCGGGCGCAGGGCTGATAGCCCAGATGCCGGTAGAACGATTCGCTGGTGCGGGTGCTGTTGAGTCGTGCCTGATGCAGGCCCAGACCGATCAGCCAGCCTTCGAGATCCCGCACCAGCGCTTGCCCGGCACCGCGGCGAAACCATTCCGGTTGCACATAACAGAACGCCACCTTGCCGCTGATCGAGGCCATGGCGACGCCAACCGGCTTGTCGTGCAACAGGGCGATGTTCAGGTACAGCCGCGGGTCGGTGAGCCAGGACTGGATATGTTCGATGCTCTTGTTGTGGGTCCAGGTGGCGACGGTTTGCGGGTGGTTGCGGTGGTCGCGGGCGCAACCGACGCGAATGGAGCGCTCGATGATGCGGCTGATAATACCGGCGTCGGCCGGGGTCGCCTTGCGGGTCTGAATCGGTTCGTCCATGGCGCAGTTACCTCAATCCGTTGAGTGCGAGGAACGATAGTCCTGTGAGGTCCGGGCGGCCAATGGAGAGAGGTTACTTTTGATGTGCAACACAACACCCACTGTGGGAGCGAGCCTGCTCGCGAAAGCGTTCCGTCAGTCAGATCAATACTGAATGTGCTGCCGTCTTCGCGAGCAGGCTCGCTCCCACAAGGAGTGTCGAAGTACTTTTTTAGACCGGCTGCAACGGCATGCTCAGCTCAACCCGCAACCCATCCGGCCGGCTATCGAAACGCAAGGTGCAGCCGCAGCGCTGGACGATGGCCTGGACAATCGCCAGGCCGAGGCCGCAACCGGTGCTCTGGCCGTTGCGCCAGAACCGCTGGGTCAAATGTTGCAGGTCGTCTTCGGCAATACCCGGTCCGTGGTCGCGCACCACAAACTGCACACGGTTGCCGGTGGTTTGCAGGCTCAGTTCCACCGGCCCGTCGCCGGGTGTGTGGCGCAGGGCATTGTCCAGCAGATTGCGCAGCGCGGCGATCGACAGCACCGCGGGCATCTGCACCGGAGCGTGGGAGAACCTGGCCGGCACCTCGAATCTGATGCGCTGGCGATCACCGCCGGCCGTGTCCTGGATTGCCAGTTTCGCCACTTGTTCGGCGCTGCACTGCACGCCGTCATCGAACGACAGGCTGCCTTCGACCCGCGCCAGCAACAGCAATTGTTCGAGCGTCCGGTGCAGACGGTCGGCCCCCTCCTCGGCCCGGGCCAGAGATTGATCCCGGGCCGCGCCATCGGTCATGCGCGCCACTTGCAGGTGGGTCTTGATGGCGGTCAGCGGGCTGCGCAATTCGTGGGCGGCATCACCGGTGAGCCGGCGTTCGCGCTCGATGGTCTTGCCGATTCGCTGGAACAGCTGATTCTGCGTGTCGAGCAAGGGTTGCAGCTCGCTGGGCAACGGCTGGACCTGCAAGGGCTCCAGGGAATCGGCGCTACGGCGCATCAAGGCATCGCGCATGCGGTTGAGCGGCGCCAGCCCTTGGCCGATCCCCAGCCACAGCAGACACAAACAACCCAATAGCGCTACACCCACCGGCACCGAGGCCGCCAGCAGGATCGACATGTTCAGGGCTTCCCGCTCGATCTGCCGATCCGCCGTGGTGATGCGTAAATCACCGCGAGCGAGGGTGAAACTGCGCCACGGCGCGCCATCGATCATTTGATCGTGGAAGCCCATTTTTTCAGCTTCCAGGGTTTGCCCCGGATCGCTGTGACTGCGGGCGAGGATCTCCCCGCGCAACGAGCTGACCTGACAGGCCATGCCACCAGGGAGATTCAGTTGTTCAGCACTGAAATGGGTGCCCTCGCCCTTGCTCGGCACCGGCGGCAATTGTTCCATCAGCCCGGCGACCATGCGCGCCGAGGCCACCAGACGCTGGTCGAGGGAAAACATCATCTGATTGCGCAGGTCACTGAGCATCCAGGCCGCCGCCAGCGCCCAGATCAGCGCGAACGCGCCGCCGAGGGTCAGGCTCAGGCGCAAACGCAGACTCATCACTTCGATTGTTCTCCGCCATCGGCCGGACCCAGGCGGTAGCCCAGGCCGCGCACTGTCTCGACGATGCCATTGCCAAGCTTGCGCCGCAGGTGATGGATATGCACGTTGAGGGCGTTGCTCTCCAGCTCGTCGTTGAAACCGTAGACGCTGTCTTTCAATTGTTCGGTGGACAGCACGCGGCCACGGTTATGCAGCAGGGCCTGCAACAGCGACTGTTCGCGGCGCGACAGATCCACCGGCTGGCCGGCGAGCGTGGTTTCGCGACTGCTCGGATCGTACGTCAGCGCGCCATGCTCGATCAGGTTGACGCTGCGCCCCGCCACCCGTCGCAACAGGGTGTGCAGGCGCGCGGCCAATTCGCGCAGATCGAAGGGTTTGAGCAGATAGTCGTCGGCACCGGCCTGCAAACCGTCGACACGGTCGGTGACCGAGTCCCGCGCCGTGAGGATCAGCACCGGCAGCTCCAGGCCGTTGTGGCGCAACTGCTGTAGCAACTTCAGACCGTCTTCATCGGGCAGGCCGAGGTCGAGCACCATCACGTCGAACTCCGCCACCTTGAGCATCGCCCGGGCCGCGGACGCCGTGGCCACGTGCTCCACGGTCAGGCCCTGGGCGGTCAGGCCGGCGACGATGCCGCTGGCGATCAACTCATCGTCTTCGCAAACCAGTACGTGCATAGGGAGCCTCGTGTAAATAAAGCGGATTAGGCCGTTGAGCGATTAAGCGGACATTATGCCGCAAGCGACGTCACCACAAGCCGGCCACTAGGGCGCCGCGGTTAATCATCGGTTAATCGCCGCCGCCCATTGTGCAGCTCACTTGCAAAAGGATAAGGCTTTTCCATGCGTCATCTGCTTCTACTCGTCGCCCTGCTGTTCTGCGGCCTGACCCAGGCCGGCACCAATCCGTTTGAGAGCAAACCCGACTTTCTGCCTGTGGAAAAAGCGTTTGTTTTCACCTCTGAGCGCCTTGAATCCGGCGAAACCCAGTTGTTCTGGCAGATTGCCGATGGCTACTACCTGTACCAGAAGCGTTTGAAATTCGATGGATTGCCAGTCGATCAGCATCCCGCGTTGCCGGAGGGCGAATCCCACAGCGACGAGTTCTTCGGTGAGCAGCAGGTCTATCGACAGGGCCTGGAACTGAAGATTCCCGCTGGCGCTACCGGGCAGATCAAGGTGGGCTTCCAGGGCTGTGCCGATGCCGGTTTGTGTTATCCGCCGAAGACGCAGATCGTGGATCTGGGCGGGAATACTGATGTTTCCGCGACCAACGAAGCACCGGATCAGGCCTTGGCCAGCAACCTGCAACAGCGGGCGCTGGGCTGGAGCCTGCTGGTGTTCTTCGGCCTCGGCCTGCTGCTGGCCTTCACCCCTTGCTCGTTGCCGATGCTGCCGATTCTGGCCGGGTTGATCGTCGGCAGTGGCGCAACGCCCAAGCGCGGTCTGGCCCTGGCCGGTAGTTACGTCGTGAGCATGGCGCTGGTATACGCGGCGATGGGCGTACTGGCGGCGCTGCTGGGCGCGAACCTGCAGGCACTGCTGCAAAACCCTTGGTTGCTGGGCAGTTTCGCGGCGATTTTCGTGCTGCTGGCATTGCCCATGTTCGGCTTCTTCGAGCTGCAACTGCCGGTGGCCGTGCGTGATCGCCTGGAAAACGTCTCGCGTAATCAGCGCGGTGGCAGCCTGGTCGGCGCCGGTGTGCTGGGCGCCTTGTCCGGTCTGTTGGTCGGCCCGTGCATGACCGCGCCGCTGGCCGGCGCCCTGCTCTATATCGCCCAAAGCGGCAATGCGCTGCACGGCGGGCTGATCCTGTTCGCCCTGGGTATCGGCATCGGTGTACCGCTGTTGCTTCTGGTAACCATCGGCAATCGCTTTCTGCCCAAACCCGGCGCCTGGATGAACCTGGTCAAGGGCATTTTCGGTTTCCTGTTCCTTGCCACCGCGTTGTTATTGCTGCGCCCGGTGCTGGACGAATCGCTGTGGGTCGGCTTGTGCGGTGCGCTGCTGTTGATCGCAGCCTACAGCGCCTGGAAGCAATCGGACGGTTTTGGTCGAATCGCCCACCTGTTCGGGGCCAGCGCCTTGCTGCTCGGTCTATGGGGCAGCCTGTTGGTGATCGGTGCCGCCGGCGGCAGTGATGATCTGTTCAAGCCGTTGCAGGTGTTCCGCGCTTCAAGCTCCGCCGTCACCGCGACTCCAACGGGCCATGACGCCTTCACCACCATCAAGGACCCCGCTGCCCTGCAACGGGAACTCGACGCGGCGCAAGCCCGTGGCCAGTGGGTGTTGCTCGATTACTACGCCGACTGGTGCGTGTCGTGCAAGGTCATGGAAAAACAGGTGTTCGGCAAGGCCAAGGTGCTCGAAGCCCTCAGCGATGTGCGCTTGCTCCGACTGGACGTCACCGCCGACAATGCCGCCAGCCGCGAACTGCTCGGCCGTTATAAAGTGCCGGGGCCACCGAGCCTGCTGTGGATCGGTGCCGACGGCAACGAGCGCCGCAGCCAGCGCATCACCGGCGAAGTTGATGCCGAGACTTTCCTGCAACGCTGGACCACCACCCGAGACGCCCGTTAATGCTGACCTTCACCCTCGGCACCTTTGCCATCGCGCTTAACCATCTGCTGCTGATCAGTGCATTGGCACTGGCGACATTCGTCGGCTGGCGGGTGGCCAAGCGCGGTGGCGAGAACCCCGAGTCGGTGCTGTTCAGTCTGTTCCTGATTGGCATGCTCGCGGCACGAATCGGTTTCGTCGCCGTTTACTGGACGCACTATCGCAATGATCCCTGGCAAGTCATCGACCTGCGCGATGGCGGCTTCCTCGCTTGGCCGGGGGTGATCGCACTGGTGCTCGCCACGCTGTACCGGAGCTGGCGCCGCCCCGGCCTGCGCCGTCCGTTGGGCTTCGGCGTGGTCAGTGGCCTGGCGTTCTGGCTGCTGGCGACCTTCTCCCTGAGCATTTATGAGCAAGGCACGCGCCTGCCGGACATCACCCTGCGCAATGCCGCCGGCGAAACCGTGCAACTGGCGGACTACAAGGGCGGCCCGCTGGTGATCAATCTGTGGGCCACCTGGTGCCCGCCCTGCCGCCGGGAAATGCCGGTCCTGGAAAACGCCCAGCAACAGCGCCCGGACCTGACGTTCCTGTTCGTCAATCAGGCCGAAAGCATGCAAAGCGTCGCTACTTTTCTGGAAACCCAGGGCCTGAGCCTGTCCAACGTGCTGTTCGACGGCGGCGGTCGCCTGGGCCAGGCTGTCGGATCCATGGCACTCCCGACGACGCTGTTCTATAGCCCCGACGGTCGCCTGCTGGGCAGCCATCTGGGCGAACTGTCGCAAGCCAGCCTGGCGCGCGCCCTGGAAAACTTCGATTCCGTACCTGCCACCTCTTCAAGGAAACTGCCATGCCCCGCCTCCGCCACCTGCTGACCCTGACCCTGGGTGCCGCCTTGCTGCATCTGCCGTCGGTGCAGGCTGAAGAGCTGCCCGATGCGATCAAGAAGATCGAAGCCAAAGGCGCGAAAATCGTCGGCCAGTTCGATGCACCCGGTGGCTTGCGCGGTTATGCCGCGCAATACCAGAACCGCGGCATGGCACTGTACCTGACGCCGGATGGCAAGCATGTGCTGCTGGGCAACCTGTATGACGCCGAAGGCAATGACCTGAGCAGTGCGCCCTTGCAAAAACTGGTGTACGCACCGATGGCCAAGGAAGTCTGGGGCAAGATGGAGGCGAGCAACTGGATCGCCGATGGCAACAAGGATGCGCCGCGGGTCGTCTACATGTTCAGCGACCCGAACTGCCCGTACTGCAACATGTTCTGGGAACAGGCGCGGCCCTGGGTCAAGGCGGGCAAAGTGCAGCTGCGCCACATCATGGTGGGCATCATCCGCGAAGACAGCCCGGGCAAATCCGCCGCGCTGCTCGCCGCCAAGGACCCGCAAAAGGCCCTACAAGAACACGAAGCGGCCGGCAAGGGCAGCTCGCTCAAGGCCTTGAAGGATGTGCCGCCGGCGATTCAGGCGAAGCTCGCGGCCAACATGCAACTGATGGAAGACCTGGAGCTGCAAGCCACTCCGGCGATTTTCTACATGGACAGCAAGGGCGAATTGCAACAGCAGCAAGGGGCGCCTTCGCCGGATAAATTGGCGAAGATTCTCGGGCCGAAGTAAGTCACTTGGCCGTCAGACTTGCAGTGGCGGCACTGACGCAATCGCGGGCAAGCCCGCTCCCACAGATGTACATGATCTCTGTGGGAGCGGGCTTGCCCGCGATGACGTCAGCAGGAACAACTAGTTTCTCTGTGTAATAAACGTAAGCAACACATCAGTCACAAACCCCGGATTCTCCAGATTGGAAATATGCCCCGCCTCCGGCACCAGCACACACGGACAACCGATCAGCTCGGCCATTTCACGGGCCTCCGAAGGCGGCCGTGGCTTGTCCTGATCGCCACAGATCACCAGTGTGGTCGCTGCATCCAGCTCACCCATACGTGGCAACAGGTCATCGCGGCCAAAGGTGATCCGGCCCATCGGTACGATGCTTTCGCGCAGACGCTCAGGTGGCAAAGCCGCCAGCCCGGCGCGGAAATCCTGGTACAACGCCGACTGCGGATCGATGCCCGGACGGAAGAAAATCGGCACCACGATATCCAGCAACTGCGGCGCGATCACCCCGGTGTCTTCGATCATCTTGAACAGCGAGAAGTAGTACTGACGGGTCGGCTCCGGCTCGACGCCGACATAGGTGTCCATCAGCACCAGCCCATTGAGCCGCTGCGGTGCCGACAATGCCAGGCGCACGCCCCACATGCCGCCGACCGACAGGCCGACCAGGGTCACGCGATCGATGTCCAGATGATCGAGCAGCGCCAATGCCTGGCGGGCGATATCGTCCAGTGACGCCGTACCGGCAGGCAACGGTCCCGATTCACCATGGCCCCACAGGTCCAGGGCGATCACCCGATACTGTTTCGACAACGCGTCGATCTGAGGCGCCCACATGGCCTGGTCCCACAGGTAACTGCCGGCCAGCAGGACTGCCGGGCCGGTGCCTTGATCGATGTAGTGAAGGGATTGTCCGTCAATGGTTACGAAAGGCATCGGAGTGGCTCCGTGGGAAAAAGGAGCGGGAAGATTGAGCGGCTGACGACTCGCAGTCAATCACACGATTGTATGCGCCTGTACCAATGCATTCGCGAGCAGGCTCGCTCCCACATTTGACCTGTATTCGCAGTCAAAATGTGGGAGCGAGCAAGCTCCGGGCGGCGTTCCGACGAAGGGGCCTGTACAGGCGCTAGAGCATCAAAGCCCTTCCAGCTCCGCCATCAGATCATTCAACCGATCCACCTTCTCCTCGGTGATGTCGCCGGCTGCCAATCCGTCGATGTACCCCGCCAGCTCCTCCACCGTGCTGCACTCGAACATCGCCCGCAGCGGCACGTCCCGTTGCAGGGTTTTCTGCACGCGCGAGGCGATCTGCGTGGCCAGCAGCGAATGCCCGCCCAGTTCGAAGAAGTTGTCGCGGATGCCGACTTTTTCCACCTTCAGCACTTCGGCCCAGATCGCGGCCAGAGTCTGCTCCAGGTCGTTGCGCGGTGCGGCATAGTCCTGGCTCTGCAACTGGCCGATGTCCAGCGCCGGCAGGGCCTTGCGGTCAAGTTTGCCGTTGGCGTTGAGCGGCATCCTGTCGAGCCACAGCCAGTGCAATGGCACCATGTATTCCGGCAGTTCGGCGCGCAGGCGTTGCTTGATGCGTTCCAGGCGCTCGGCCGGATTCAGCGCTGAATCCGCCGCGACCAGATAACCCACCAGGTGCTTACCGTTCACCCCTTCCTGCACACCCACCGCCGCATCGCGGACTTCCGGCTGTTCATGCAGGCGCGCTTCGATTTCACCGAGTTCGATGCGATAGCCGCGAATCTTCACCTGATGGTCGATACGCCCTACATATTCCAGAACACCGTCACTGCGACGGCGGGCCAGGTCGCCCGTGCGGTACAGGCGATCCCCCGGCGCACCGAACGGGTTCGGCACAAACACCTGGGCGGTGCGCAGCGGGTCACTGACATAACCGCGCCCGACCCCGGTACCGGCAACACACAACTCACCCACCGCACCCAGCGGCACCAGTTCCAGCGCGCCATCGAGCAGGTACAAACGGTTGTTATCGGTCGGCGTACCAATCGGCAAATAGCTGCCGCGGGTCGAGGCCATGTCGACACGGAAGAACGCCACATCATCCGAGCATTCCGCCGGCCCGTAGGCGTTCACCAGCCCGATATCGGGATAACGCAACAGCCATTGGTGCGCCAGTTCCGGCGGCATTGCCTCGCCGGTCGGCAGCATCCAGCGCAGGCCGTCAAGGCTCATTCGCTCCTGGGCGAGCATGCCCTGGATCAGCGACGGCACGCTTTCCAGTACGGTGATGCCTTGGGCCGAAACGTGCGCCAGCAAACCCTGGGGATCGTGGGCGATGGTATTGGGCACGATGTCCACCCGCGCGCCGAACAACGGCGCGGCGAGGAACTGCCAGACCGAAATATCGAAGCTTTGCGACGCGGTCTGGGCGATCACGTCGGCCTCGCTCAGGTTCAGGTACGGCACCTTGCTCAACTGGTTATTGAGCATACCGCGCTGTTCGACCATCACACCTTTGGGCAAACCGGTGGAACCGGAGGTGTAGATCACGTAGGCCAGATTGTCCGGGCCACTGTAGATGCCCGGGTTGACCACCGATGCATCGCTCGCCTGCACCTCTTCCCACACCAGCAACTTCGGTCGATTGGCGCAACCGAACTCATCCAGCAACGCCAGCGCTTGCTCACGGCAGGCCTGGGTGCAGACCAGCAGCGGCGTGCGGCTGAGATCGATGATGCGGCTCAGGCGCTGGCTCGGCAGCCCCGGATCCAGCGGCAGATACCCCGAGCCCGCCTTGAAGCTGCCGATGATCATGCCGAGCAGATCGAGATTACGCTCAGCCAGCAACGCGACCGGTTGGTCCAGCCCGACGCCGGCGGCGATCAGTGCGTGACCCAGTCGGTTACTGCGCTGGTTGAGCTCCAGGTAGCTGTGCTGCTGATCCAGGCAGCTCGCCGCCATGCGTTGCGGATGCGCGGCTACCTGCGCTTCGAACAAAGCGACGTAGCTCTGCTCCAGTGGATAGGCATGGTCGCTCTGGTTGCAGCCATGGACCAGGAAGTCCTGTTCCTCGCCCCCCAGCAATGGCAGGTCGGCCATGTCACCGTGGAAGCCTTCGACCAACGCCAGCAACAGGCGCTTGAACTCGCCGAGCAGGCGTTCGACCGTGGACTCGTCGAAGTAACGCTGGTCGTAAGACAGGTGCAGCCCAAGGTCATCCCCCGGATAGCACACCGCCGTCAGCGGGAAGTTGGTGTGGGTGCGGCCCGAATCCGAGGTGGCGTTGAGGCTTTGTGCGCGGTCCAGCACCGAGACTTCCACCGGGGCGTTTTCGAACACGAACAGGCTGTCGAACAGTGGCTGACCTTTGGGCAGCTCACTCTGCTCCTGGATGTTCACCAGTGGCAGATACTCGTACTCGCGCAACTGCATGTTGCTGTCGAGCAACCCTGTCAGCCACTGACGCACGCTGCAACGCTGATCGTCCTCCGGCATCTTCACCCGCAGCGCGATGCTGTTGATGAACAGGCCGACGGTGCGCTGCATTTGCGGCATGTCCACCGGACGCCCGGCCACCGTGACGCCGAACAGCACGTCTCGATCGCCGCTCAGGCGTCGCAGCACCAAAGCCCACGCCGCCTGGGCGAACGTATTGATGGTCAGTTGATGGGCCTGGGCCAGTTCACGCAATTGCGTACCGTCACGGGCGTCGAGCCTTGTGTAGCGGTCGCCGACGATCATGCCGCCGCTGTCGCCGGCATGTTCGCGCAGGAACGGCCGGTCACCCGGAATCGGCGTGGTCCGTTCAAAGCCTTGCAGATTGGTTTTCCACCACTGCCGCGCTTCGTCCAGGCTCTGGCGTTGCAGCCAGCCGATGTAGTCGCGATAACGCGGCGGTACGGCCAGCTGCGCTTCCCGGCCTTCGCCGAGGGCGCTGTAGATTTCGAAGAAATCGTTCATCAGTAGCGAACGGCACCAGGCATCGATGAGGATGTGGTGGTTGCTCATCATGAACCAGTAACGCGCCGCGCCAACCCGGATCAGGCGCAGGTGGAACGGTGCCTGGTTGAGCAGATCGAACCCGGCTTCGCGCTCGGTCTTGAGCAGGGTTTGCAACTTCGGTTCCTGCTCGGCGTCGGCGATATCGCTCCAGTCCAGGTATTCAATCGGCGTGCTGCCCGGCTTGTGGATAACCTGCAGCATGTCTTCGCCGATGTTCCAGCAGAATGACGCACGCAAGGCTTCATGACGGGCGATCACCGCTTGCCAGGCCTGGGCGAAGCGCTGCGGATCAAGCTCGCTGTTGATGCGGTAGCGGTCCTGCATGTAGTACAGGCCGGTGCCCGGTTCCAGCAAGGTGTGCAGCAACATGCCTTCCTGCATCGGGGTCAACGGATAGACGTCTTCGATGACCGAGGCCGGTACCGGCAGCGCATCGAGTTGTGTCTGGCTCAGTTTCGCCAGCGGGAAGTCCGACGGCGTCAGGCCGCCCGCGTCATCCGCCAGGCAATGCTCGATCAGGTTCTGCAGCTCGCCCACGTAGGCGTCAGCCAGATCGTGGATGGTTTGCGGATCAAAGCGTTCGGCGCTGAAAGTCCAGCGCAGTACCAGTTCACCGCCGTAGACCTGACCGTCGACGCTCAACTCGTTGGGCAACTGCGCCCGCGGATCGTGGGCCGCGCCGATGGCTTCATCCAGCGGACGGAACAACGCCTCGGCACCGAAGCTCTGGTCGAACTGCCCCAGGTAGTTGAAGGTGATCGGCGCCACCGGCAACGCGGCCATGCTCTGACGGCTCAGGTCATCGGCGAGATAACGCAGCACACCGTAACCCAGGCCCTTATGCGGCACGGCACGCAGCTGCTCCTTGATCGCCTTGATCGAGTCGCCCTGCTCTGGCGCGGGTATCAGGCGCAGTGGATAAGCGCTGGTGAACCAACCGACGGTACGGGTCAGGTCGATCTCGTCGAACAGCGCTTCGCGGCCATGACCTTCCAGTTGAATCAACGCCGATTCGTGACCACTCCAGCGGCACAAAACACGGGCCAGCGCGGTCAGCAACAGGTCGTTGACCTGGGTGCGATAAGCGCTCGGTGCCTGTTGCAGCAATTGCCGGGTGCGCTCGCTGTCGAGGTGCACACTGACGGTGTGCGCATGGCGGTTCTGCCGGCCGCCCTCGGGGCGTTCGCACGGCAAATGCGCATTCGGCCCTGCCAGTTGCGCCTGCCACCAGCTCAGTTCTTCACGCAGGGATTCACTGCCGGCATAGGCTTGCAAGCGTGCGGCCCAGTCCTTGAACGCGCTGGTTTTCGCCGGCAATTTTACCGCCTGCCGCGCGTCGAGTTGGCGATACAGCGTTTGCAGATCGTCCAGCAGCACACGCCATGAAACCCCATCCACCACCAGGTGGTGAATGGCGATGAACAGCCGTTGTTGCCCCTCGGGGCCATCGACCAGCAGCACGCGCATCAGCGGTCCTTCTGCAAGGTCGAGGCTGCGCTGGGCTTCGGCGAACAGGGCGGCGCATTTGTCCATGGACGGCACGCGCACTTGCCACAACACCGGCGTATCGGAAATCGACTGATGCTCGGCATGCCATTGGCCGGCGACTTCACTGAAGCGCAGGCGCAAGGCATCGTGTTGTTCAATCAGCGCCAACAGCGCCTGCTCGAGGCGATGGGGTTCCAGCGTCATGGTCGGTTGCAGCAACAACGCCTGGTTCCAGTGCTGGCGCTGCGGGATGTCGGTATCGAAGAACCAGTGCTGGATCGGCGTCAGGTGCGATTGGCCAGTGAGCAAGCCTTGCTCTGCAATGACACGCTCGGCCGTGACCTGCTCGGTACGAGTCGCCACGGTGGAGAGGGTCTGCACGGTCTGGTGCTGGAACAGGTCCCGCGGGCTGAAGTGAATGCCTTGCTGCCGTGCACGGCTGACCACCTGGATCGACAGGATCGAGTCGCCGCCGAGTTCGAAGAAGTTGTCGTTGAGACCGACCTGTTCGACGTTGAGTACTTCGCACCAGATCTGCGCCAGGGTCACCTCAAGTTCGTTGCTCGGCGCCACGTACTGTTGGCGGTTCAGCTCCGGGTCCGGTGCCGGTAACGCACGGCGATCGAGCTTGCCGTTGGCGGTCAGCGGCATGCTGGCCAGCAGGATCAGATGCGTGGGCACCATGTAGTCCGGCAGTTGCACCTTGAGGTATGACTTGAGGGCTTCGCGCAACGCGGTTTGTTGCGTTTCATCCTGCTCGGCGACATCGGTAACCAGATAGCCAACCAACTGTTTTCCGCTCGGTGCATCAAGTGCCAATACAACCGCTTCACGCACCGATTCATGGTCCAGCAGGCGGGTTTCGATTTCACCCAGCTCAATGCGGAAACCACGGACCTTCACTTGATGGTCGATCCGGCCAAGGTATTCCACCAATCCATCGGCACGCTGGCGCACCAGGTCGCCGGTGCGGTACATGCGCCCGCCATTGGCCGCGAACGGATCGGCGACAAAGCGTTCGGCGGTGATGCCCGCACGCTCGTGATAGGCCTGGGCCAGACCGGCACCGCCGACGAACAACTCACCCGTCGCGCCTTGTGGCACCAGGGCCAGATCGGCGTCAAGAATGTACGCCACGCGGGCGCCGATCACGCTGCCGATCGGCACGCTGCCGGCCCCCTCTTCCAACACCTCGGGCGCGAGACTGGCCAGCGGCATGACCACGGTTTCAGTCGGGCCGTAGGCATTGAAGAACAGGCTCGGCTTGAACGCCGCACGAATCCTCTGCAAGTGTTCCCCGGTCAGCGCTTCACCGCCGGTGATGATCATGCGTACCGGCAGGATTTCGTTTTGCGTCGCCAACCACTGCGCCAACTGGCTGCCGTAGCTTGGGGTGAACCCGAGAATGTTGATGCGATGGGTGCGGATCAGTCCGCAGATTTCTTCGGCGTCCCATTGGCCCTGGGCACGCAACACTACTTGCGCACCGCTGAGCAGCGGTACCAGCAGGCGCTCGGTGGCAGCGTCGAAATTGATCGAATAGAAATGCAGTTCGCAATCGTCCGGGCGCATGCCGAAGCGCTCGATCACGGCGCGGCAGTGCATGGCGATTTCGCCGTGGGACACCACTACGCCTTTGGGCTTGCCGGTGGAACCCGAGGTGTAGATCAGGTAAGCCTGATGTTGCGGCAGGCTGATCAATGGCAGCTCGGTGGTCGGGTAATGGGCCAGTTCGGCGGCGTCCTCTTCAAGGCACCAACGGGCCACGGTGGATGGCAACTCACCCAGTGCCTTGAACATCGCCGCATCGCTGAGCAGCAAGCCAATGCCGCTGTCCTCGATCATGTAATGCAGGCGATCGAGCGGGTATTCCGGATCAAGCGGCACGTAGGCGCCACCGGCCTTGAGGATCGCCAGCAGACCGACCACCATGTCCAGCGAACGCTCCAGCGCCAGGCCCACGCGCACCTGCGGCCCGACGCCACGTTCGCGCAGCGCCCAGGCCAGGCGATTGGCACGGCTGTCGAGCTCGGCATAGCTCAGGGTCTGTCCGGCGAAGGTCAGTGCCGGCGCGTCCTTGCGCACCAGCGCCTGCTCGGCGAACAGATGATGGATGCACTGATCGAGGCGATGCTCGCCCGGCTCGACACCGAGGCTGTCGAGCAATTGTTGCTGTTCGGCGGCATCGAGCAGCGGCAGTTCGCTCAGTCGCTGCTGCGGATCGGCGATCAGCGCTTCCAGCAGGTTGCGCCAGTGCCCGGCCATGCGCGCAATGCGCGGCTCGTCGAACAGATCGGTGCTGTAGGTCAGGCAGCAGCCCAGGCGATGGTCGAGGTCGGTGACTTCAAGGTTAAGGTCGAACTTGGTCGCGCGGGCATCGTTGGCCAGGTACTCCACCGTCATGCCGGCGAGCGTGCGGCTCTGCTGGAATTCCCAGCGTTGCACGTTGCACATCACCTGGAACAACGGGTTGTAGGCGGCGCTGCGCGGTGGCTGCAAGGCTTCGACCAGATGATCGAACGGCAGGTCCTGATGGGACTGGCCTTCGATCACGGTATGGCGCACCTGCTCGAACAACTCGCCAACCGACATTTGGCCATCGAGCTGGCAACGCAACACCTGGGTGTTGAGGAACGCGCCGATCAGCCCTTCGCTTTCCGGGCGGATGCGGTTGGCCACCGGCGCGCCGATGCGCAGATCGGTCTGGCCGCTGTAGCGATAAAGCAGCACGGCCAGCGCGGCGGTCATGGTCATGAACAGGGTCAGGCCCTGTTGCGCATTGAAGGCGCGGACCCGCGCCGCCAGATCATCACTCAGGTCGAAACGGAACAGTTCGCCCTGATGGCTTTGCACCGGTGGACGCGGACGGTCGCCGGGCAACTCCAGCAACGGATGTTCGCGGCCCAGCTGCGCGGTCCAGTAGTCGAGCTGGCGTTGACGTTCGCCGGACTCCAGCCACTGGCGCTGCCAGACGCTGTAGTCCAGGTACTGCACCGGCAACGGCGCCAGCGGCGATTCGCGGTCGTCGACGAACGCTTCGTACAGCGCGCTGAGTTCCCGGGCAAAGATATCCATCGCCCAACCTTCGGTGACGATGTGGTGCAGGGTCAGCACGAAGTAGTGCTCTTGCTCGGCGGTCTTGACCAGGCAGGCGCGCAACAACGGTCCTGTTTCCAGGTCGAACGGCAGGTGCGCTTCATCGTCAGCCAGTTGCTGCACGCGCTGCTCGCGGTCGTCAGCGGCCAACGTCGAGAAATCCTTCCAGTCCATGCGCACGCCCGTCTCGGCATGCACCTGCTGACGGGCCACGCCGTCGACGCTCGGGAAGGTGGTGCGCAGGGTTTCGTGGCGCAGGATCAGCGCTTGCAGCGCCGCCTCGAAACGCCCGACATCCAATACTCCACGCAGACGCGCCATGCCGCCGACGTTATAGGCCGGGCTGTCGGGTTCCATTTGCCAGAGGAACCACATGCGCTGCTGGGAATAGGACAGCGGCACCGGCTGGTTGCGGTCGACCTTTTCGATGGGCGGCTGTTTGTTGGTGTGGCCGCTGGCCTGGATCAGGCGGATCTGTTCGGCAAACGCGCCGAGTTCACTGTGCTCGAACAGCGCACGCAGCGGCAATTCGACGTCGCAGGCCTGACGGGTACGGGAGATGATTTGCGTGGCCAGCAACGAATGACCGCCGAGGGCGAAGAAATCGTCGCGCAGGCCGATTTGTTCCAGCCCCAGCACTGCGCGCCAGATGCCGGCGATTTGTTGTTCCAGTTCAGTCACCGGTTCAACGTGTTCACGCACCTGCCACTGCGGTTCCGGCAGGGCGCGACGGTCGACTTTACCGCTGGGGCTGAGGGGCATTTGCGCCAGGCGCATCAGTTGCGCCGGGACCATGTACTCCGGCAATTCGGCCGCCAGCGCGGTTTTCAGGCGCGCGGTTTGAGCCTCTTCGCTTTCGGCGGCGTCAGTGGCGGTGTAGTAGCCGATCAGCTGTGCACCGGCCGCGGTTTCGCGCACCAGCACCACGGCCTGGGCGACGCCCTCCCGGGCCAGCAGACGCGCTTCGATTTCTTCCGGCTCGACGCGGAAACCACGCAACTTGACCTGCTGATCCAGACGGCCGAGGTATTCGATCACGCCGTCAGCCGTCCAGCGTGCACGGTCGCCGGTGCGATACAGCCGCGCACCCTGTTCACCCAGTGGGTCGACCACGAAACGCTCGGCGGTCAGCGCCGGACGACCCAGGTAACCACGGGCCAGACCAATGCCGCTGATGCACAGTTCACCCGGCACACCGGCCGGAACCGGATTGAGGTCGCTATCCAGCACGCGGCAGACCACGTTGCCCAGCGGCCGGCCTATCGGCGAACGCTCGCCATCGGCGCTGCTGCAGTGCCAATGAGTGACGTTGATCGCGGTTTCGGTCGGGCCGTAGCGATTGTGCAATTGCACCGCCGGCAGTTGTGCCAGCACGCGATTGCGCAACTCGGCGGGCAAGGCTTCGCCACCGGAGAACACACGACGCAGGCTGGTGCATTCGGCGCTCAGCGGTTCGTCGATGAACAATGAAAGCAGCGGTGGTACGAAGTGCAGCGTGGTCACGCCAAATGCTTGAACAAGCTGCGCGATGCGATGTGGATCGCGATGTTCACCGGGGCCGGCGATCAGCAGGCGCGCGCCGGTGATCAGTGGCCAGAAGCACTCCCAGACCGACACGTCGAAACTGATCGGCGCCTTTTGCATCAACACATCGCTGTCGTTCAGGCGATAAGTGTTCTGCATCCATTGCAGACGTTCGGCCAAGGCTGCGTGGGTATTACCGACACCTTTTGGTTGGCCGGTCGAACCGGAGGTGTAAATCACATAGGCCAGGTTATCGCCGTGCAAATGCAGGCCTGGCGCATGGCTCGGCCAGTTTTCCAGATGCAGGGCGTCCATGGCGATCACGCTGACGCCGTCGGTGGCCGGCAAGCGGTCGAGCAAAGCGGTCTGGGTCAGCAGCAATTCGACCCCGCTGTCGCTGAGCATGTAGGCCAGGCGCTCGGCGGGGTAATCCGGGTCCAGAGGCACGTAGGCGCCACCGGCCTTGATGATCGCCAGCAGGCCGATCAGCAGTTGCGGCGAACGCTCGGCGGCGATTGCTACGCAGGTATCCGGACCGACACCTTTGTCGCGCAGGTAATGGGCCAGGCGATTGGCCCGGGTGTGCAGTTCGGTGAAGTCCAGGCTGCCGCCGTCCCACAACAACGCGGTGCGTTCCGGCGTCTGGCGTGCCTGTTCGTTGAGCCGCTCCGGCAGCCACTGTTGCGCCGGTTCGCACGGGGCAACGCTCCAGGTGTTTTGCTGATCGTGTTCGGTCGACGTCAGCAACTGCAGATCGCCGACAGCAGTGGCCGGTTGTGCACATATGGCTTGAAGCAGATGGCTGAAATGCTCGGCCAGACGCTCAATGGTCGCGGCGTCGAACAACTCGTCAGCATAGTCGAAGGACAACGACAGGCGACCGTTGCGATCCTCTTCGCTGTGCAGTTGCAGATCGAACTTGGCTTCACGGCTGTGCCACGGCAGCTCTTCAGCGAGCAGCCCCGGCAGGCGCTTCAAGGCGCCGAGATCACGCTGCTGATAGTTGAACATGACCTGGAACAGGCCTTGTTCACGCGCCTGCGGGAAGGCTTCGAGCAATTGTTCGAACGGCAGATCCTGATGCGCTTGCGCGCCCAACGCGGCCCGACGGGTTTGCCCCAGCAATTCGATGAATGGCAGCCGCGAATCCACCTCGGCACGCATTACCTGGGTGTTGATGAAGAAGCCGATCAGGCCCTGGGTTTCCAGGCGCGGGCGGTTGGCATTGGGCACGCCGATGCGGATGTCGCGCTGACCACTGTAGCGATGCAACAGGGTCTGGAACGCGGCGAGCAACAACATGAAGGATGTCGACTCATGGGCCTGGGCCGTCTGGCGAACGGCCTCGCTCAGGGGCGCGCCCAGACGCACGGTGTGACGGGCGGCGCTGTGGTTCTGTCTGGCGGAACGCGGATGATCGGTGGCCAGTTCGAGCGTCGGGTGCTCGTCACCCAATTGCGCTTTCCAGTAAGCCAGTTGCCGCTCGCCCTCGCCTTGCGCCAGCCATTGGCGTTGCCAGCTGCCGTAATCGGCATATTGCGTGGGCAATGACGCGAGCGTTGCCTGCTGCCCCTGGGAGGCCGCCGCGTACAACCGCGAGAACTCGTCGATCAGTACGTTCAGCGACCAACCGTCGGCGATGATGTGGTGCATCGTCACCAACAGCTGATGATCTTCGTCATCCAGGCGCACTAGCGTTACCCACAGCAACGGGCCTTTCTCCAGATCGAACTGGGTGCGGGCCTCGTCCTCGCGGATTTGCCGAGCGCGAGCTTCACGCTCGACGAACGGCAGATCACTGATGTCGATCAGTTGCAGATTGAACGCACCTGCGGCTTCGACCTGTTGCAAGGCCACGCCGTCGCGCTCGAAGAACCGCGTGCGCAGGGACTCGTGGCGTTCGATCAATTGCTGGAAGCTCACGCGCAAGGCGTCTTCGTCCAGTTCGCCGCGCAGGCGCAAGGCACCGGGAATGTTGTAGGCGCTGCTTTGCGGATCGAGTTGCCAGGTAATCCACAAGCGGTTTTGCGCCAGGGATTGCGGCATCGCATCGGTGCGCGACAACGCGGTGATTTCGCCTTGGGCGCTGCCGCCGTCTTGTTGTTGCTGTGCCACGGCGGCGGTGAACGCAGCCAGGGTCGGTGCTTCGAACAGCAGACGCAGGTTCAGCTCCAGGCCCAGTTCATCGCGCACCCGGGCGATCACTTGCGTGGCGGCGATCGAGTTGCCGCCGAGCAGGAAGAAATGATCGTCGGCACTGACCTGCTTGACGCTTAATTGTTCGGCCCAGATCTGGCCGATCCGTGCTTCCAGTTCGCAGACAGATGCCGTCGCGTCTTGGTTTTCAGTGGTGGCCGACGGGAACACCGCATAACTGTCGAGGCTGCCATCCGCCAGGCGATTGCGGCACGCCGAGCGTTGCAACTTGCCGCTGGAAGTCTTGGGCAATGCGCCCGGATTGAGCAGCACCACCACGCCCGGTGCTTCCTGATAGGCCTCGGCCACGGCCTGGCGGATGGCTTTGATCAGGGCTTCGGGCGGCAGGATTTTTTGCACGCTGCGGCTGATTTCCGCGGCGATGCCAATGCCCTCCTGACCGTCAATGTTCACCGCGAACGCGGCAACGCGCCCTTTGCGCACCACCTCCACTTCACGCTCGACGGTTTGCTCGATGTCCTGTGGATAAAGGTTGTGCCCGCGCACGATCAGCATGTCTTTCAGGCGACCGGTGATGAACAGTTCACCGCCGCGCATGAAGCCCAGGTCTCCGGTGCGCAGCCAGGTCCGGCCGGCGTGCTGGACAAAAGTCTTGGCGGACGCCTCGGGGTTGCGCCAGTAGCCGTGGGCGATGCTCGGGCCGGTGGCCCAGACTTCGCCCACCGCGTTGTCCGCCAACTCGCCGAGCGATGCAGGGTCGATGATCAGCACGCCGTGGTCGGGCTGACTGATGCCGCAACTCATGATCGCGCTGCCCTCGCCCATTTGTGCACGGTTCTGCGCCAGGGCTTGATCGTCGACACGCAGGTTGCCGATACCTTGACCGCGCGGTGTACCGGCCACGAAAAGCGTGGCTTCAGCCAAACCATAAGAGGCCATGAAACTGTCTTCTGTGAAACCGCAGCGGGCGAACTTCTCGGCAAAGCGCTCCAAGGTGTCGAGGCGAATCGGCTCGGACCCGGAATACGCCACACGCCAGCGGCTCAGGTCGAGCCGCTCGAGCGCCGACTCGCTGACCCGTTCGCTGCACAAGCGATAGGCAAAATCCGGCCCGCCACTGATGGTGCCCCCGTACTCGCTGATCGCCTCCAGCCAGCGCAATGGCCGGCCGAGAAAGTATGCCGGCGACATCAACACGCACGGCACACCGCTGAAAATCGGTTGCAACAAGCCGCCGATCAGGCCCATGTCGTGGTACAGCGGCAGCCAGCTGACGATCACGTCGTCGGGATTGAGGTCGATACCGAAACCGTGGCGGATCAACACTTCATTGGCCACCAGATTGCCGTGACTGACTTGCACGCCTTTGGGTAACGCGGTGGAGCCGGAGGTGTATTGCAGAAAGGCAATGTCATCGTCTTGCAGGTCCGGCGCGACCCAGCGCTCGGCCACTGTGTTGTCGAGCGTGTCGACACACAGCAGCGGCGGTGCACCTTCAATCTGCAGCAGTGCATCGCGCAGGCCGGCGCTGGTCAACAGCAGGCGCGGCTCGGCATCGCTGATGATCGACAGCAGGCGCTCCTGATGATGACGGCGCGTCGACTCCGGTGGGTAAGCCGGCACGGCGATGACCCCGGCATACAGGCAGCCAAAGAACGCCGCGACGTAATCCGGGCCACTGGGAAACAGCAGCACCGCGCGATCACCCAAACCGGCTTCGGCCTGCAGCGCACCGGCAATAATCCGCGCTCGCTGATCCAGCTCGCGATAACTGAGCACCACAGCCTGATCTTCGCTTTCGGCGAGAAAACGCAAGGCCAGCCGATCCGGCGTCAGGGCCGCGCGGCGCTGGAGGGCTTGGACCAGTGTGCTGGGGATTTCGAACGCGTCGGTCATGAGGTTTCCTGCCTGAATTCGGCTGTAGGAGCGAGCTTGCTCGCGAAAAACCGGAGAACGCCGCGGGGTGTCAGGTGCCCATCGTCATCGTTAACGACCATCGCGAGCGAGCTCGCTCCTACAGGGGTATGAGGATTGCGCTGTGCTATTCACCAATGAGAACGGATGACATCTTGAAATAATTAGTCGACTGGTTTGAACGCCAACCGGGCCGGGGGCCGCAATGGGGAGCGACAGCGTGTCGCAGTTCTCGTTCTGCACCTTTGAGGAGCATTACTTCTCTTTCTCAATTGACAATCATTATCATTCAACATAATTTGTCGCTCGATGTGTAGGGCAGCCCAGGTCTTCCAGGCGTCCTGCCAACCTATTTGGCAGCAAGGTGATTTCCATGACGGAACAAGTGTCCACAAGCAGGTGCGATTCGCCGCTACTACAGGCCTTCGTCGACAATCGACTGATTCTGGTCAAGATTGCAGCCCGCATCACCGGCTGCCGCTCGCGTGCCGAGGATGTGGTGCAGGATGCATTCTTCCGCCTGCAATCGGCGCCGCAGATCACGTCCTCGTTCAAGGCTCAGCTCAGCTATCTGTTCCAGATCGTGCGCAACCTGGCGATCGATCACTACCGCAAGCAGGCACTGGAGCTGAAATATTCCGGGCCTGAAGAGGAAGGTCTGAACGTGGTGATTCAGGGGGCTTCACCGGAAACGTCGCACATCAATTTTTCCACCCTGGAAAACATCGCCGATGCGCTCACCGAACTGCCGAGCCGTACCCGCTACGCCTTCGAGATGTACCGCCTGCACGGCGTGCCGCAAAAGGACATCGCCAAGGAACTCGGTGTCTCGCCAACCCTGGTGAACTTCATGATTCGCGATGCGCTGGTGCATTGCCGCAAGGTCTCGGGCAATCGTGCGGATACCAGTGCCCGTCGTTAAGATCTGACATTTGCGTCGCCCCCTTCGCGAGCAGGCTCGCTCCCACATTTGATCTCGGGTGCTCACACATTGTGTGCACACTGAGGATTCAATGTGGGAGCAAGCCTGCTCGCGAAGACTGACTCAAGACCGAAACTGATCTTGAGCCCCACCGATCATGTCAACTCACACCGCTCAAAAAACCGCTCACGCCCCAACACCATCAACGCGGCGCGCTTGTGTGGGAAGTCGAATTCCTTTTCGCAATGGAATCGCTGCCCCTGCATGTACCCGATCATCTTGGCGTTGTCGGCACGAGGCTCGGCAACCACTCGCTGAGTGCGCGGATCGTCGAGAAACAGGTAATGCGTCAACGCCGGCAACCAGCTCGCTACCTTGTGCGGGCCACGATGGTTTTCTTCACCCACCAGCATGTGAATGCCACGGTCGTAATCGCCGGCATCGTAGAACGGTGCGATGCGATCTTCCTTGGCCCAATAGGCTTCGAAATAGGCGAACGGTTGATCGTCGAAACAGCCGATCAGCGTCACCGTGTGGGGATCCGCTGCGAGTTTTTTCAAGTACTCACGATGCTGTTCGAGGCTGCCCTCCTCCTGCCAGAAACTCGCCACGCGCGGGCTGTTCTGCCAACGGTTGAAACGGGCGAGGTCTTGGTCGATGTCGACCGTGCGCAAGGAAATCCACACCCCGAGTCGGGCATCGAAACGCCGATAGACCTCGCCCTGCGGCTTCACCGGTCGTAGCGGATGGCGCTTGCCACCACTGATGACCATTTGCTGTGGATAACCGCTGGTCAGCGGCTGCACCAGCCAGGGCTGCGGCAACTGCCAGAACAAGGTGCGTTCGCAGCGGTACTCGCCGACGGTTTCCGTAGTGACCAGCATGCCGCTGAGCAAGGCTTCAGTCGGCGCTTCATCCAGTCGCCAGGTCAGGCGCTGGCAGGCCGGGTCACGGGCGAACAACCAATAGCAGGCTGACCAAATGGCCTGGCTGACAGGGTGATCGCTGCTCTCTTCCAATTGCAGTTGCAACTCGGCGTCGCGGTTCAGGCGCAGCTGGATCAGTGGTTGTCCTTCAAGGCTGAGGCTCAGCCGGTTTTCGGTTTCATCGGCTACAAGACTGTTGCCTGTGGGTAAGGCCAGGGCAGTCAGGGCATTCGGATTGGACATGGGTCGGGCTCACGATAATCGTCGACAGTTCTACGATGTGACGTGAGCCGGGGCGGGAAATTTAAAAGAAACCGATTCCACTGTGGGAGCGAGCCTGCTCGCGATGGACGCCAACGAAAACGCGCCCTATCTGAATAACCGCGTTGTCCTGGCGTTTTTCGCGAGCTGGCTCGCTCCCACATGGACCAAATCGGTCAATGCGGAACCGGCACGATCGCAATCTTGTACGGATCGAAAATCCTCAGCATCTGCCCATTGTCCCGCAACCCTTGCAGCAACTTGCCGAACGCCTCGCCCGTGATCGGCGCGGTGGGGCGCAGGATGGCGTAGTGGTGATAAACCTGATCGATACGATCGGACACCAGCAACTGATCGGCGACTTTCAGATTGCGTAAAAAGTAGTCGCTCAGGTAAGAGCGTGTGACCAGGGCGATGTCGGCGCGGCCGCGCAGTACCATCAGCAGGTTACTGTCGTGGGAGTAAGTCAACGTGGCGTTGTAGTGGGTGGCGAGGTATTTGGGCTCGGCGTTGAAATTGGCGAATTCGTAGTGGTAACCGCTGAACAGCGCCAGGCGCTTTCCCGTCAGCTCGGCAAAATAGTCTTGCTGGCGAGCGGGTTGCCCTTCGGGCTGGCGTTGCGCGACGAATATCTCGGCGTCTTCCAGGCCCATGTCGACAGTGGTGTGTGGAATATCTTTCCAGCCCCAGTCGGGGTTTTCGAAGATCGCCATGTCCACCCGGCCTTGCTTGAAGTCACCAAAACGCCGGGGAATGGAAGTGGGCACCAGTACGAACTGATAATTGCTTTGCAGGGCGTTGAGCGCCTCGACCAGTTGCGGCAGCAGCCCGGTGTCGACACCGGTTTCCGGGCGCACGGTATACGGAGGAAAGTGTGCGGCACCGATGCGCACTAGTTGTGCTGCCTGGGACGGCAATATCGATAACGCCGCCAGCGCTGCCAGCAATAGACGCGAAGCCGTCCGAATTGGCGAAGACATCAAAACGACCCACTCCCCAGAAATACCGCATCAATGCATTCAAGCTAGGCGGTTTCGCCCAGTTAGCCAGTTTCCTGCCGACCAACACAAACTTATTATTTTTCCTCCAACACCAGAATCAGCGCCTCGTCGGCCAACTGATCGAGGCTCATGCTGCCATCGGCGCGAAACCAGGTGGTGGTCCACGACAATGCTCCGGTGAGGAAGCGTCGGGTGACGAATACATCACCGCGTATGAATCCGGCGCTCTTGGCCTCACCCAGCACCTGCAACCAGATGTCTTCATAGATGTCCCGCAGCGCCAGGACTTTGGCCTGGCCGTCCTCGGACAGCGAGCGCCATTCGTAGACCAGCACCGCCATGGCCTCGCCGCTGCCGCCCATGATCGACTGCAATTCACAACGGATCAGCGCCAGCACCCGTTCGCGCACGCTGTCGGCTTCGGCGATGGCCGCGCGCATCAACGCCGTGTTGTAGCGGATGGTCTCTTCCATCACGGCCCGCAGGATTTCGTCCTTGCTTTTGAAGTGATGGAAAATGCTCCCCGACTGGATACCCACGGCACCGGCAAGATCACGCACCGTGGTGCGCTCATAGCCTTTATTGCGAAACAGGTGGGCCGCCACTTGCAGCAGCTTGCCGCGGGCGCTGTCCGGATCGGTCAACTGGCCGTTGTCGACCAGTTCACGCATGACCCTCAGGGCTTTTTGCTCGTCCACCCGTTCTCTCCTACAGTCATGATCACCGCTAAAACAGCGGGGTTGCGCGGGCAATTTAAGCTGGCATTGGCAACCAAGCAAGCGCTCGGGCATAAGATATTTCAGCCGTTTACAAACCAAGCGCTTGCTTGGTAGTCTCGATGCACATCTGCCGGAGGGGGTTATGGAATTGACTGCGCCCAAAACTATTCGCATCGGTTGCGCCAGTGCCTTCTGGGGCGACACCTCGACCGCCGCCGAGCAACTGGTGGAGGCCGGACGTCTGGACTACCTGGTATTCGATTACCTGGCGGAAATCACCATGTCGATCATGGCCGGTGCGCGGATGAAAGATCCCCAGGCCGGATATGCCAGCGACTTCGTTGAAGTCTTGAGCCCCCTGCTCCCGCAGATCGCCGAGCAGAAAATCCGCGTCATCAGCAATGCCGGCGGGGTCAATCCTCAGGCCTGCGCCGCCGCCCTGCAAGCGGCGTGCGACAAGGCCGGGATCTCCTTGAAGATCGCGGTGCTGCTGGGTGATGACCTGCAACCGCAGTTCAAGCACCTGAGCGCTCGCGGTGTTCATGAAATGTTCAGCGGCGCCCCGCTGCCCCCGATGTGCGTCTCGACCAACGCCTACCTCGGCGCGCCGGGCATTGTCGAGGCTCTGCGTCTTGGCGCGGACATCGTGATCACCGGGCGCGTGGTCGACAGCGCCGTGGTCAGCGCGGCACTGGTGCATGAATTCGGCTGGTCGTGGCACGACTACGACAAACTGGCTCAGGCTGCGCTGGCCGGGCACATCATCGAATGCGGTGCGCAGTGCACCGGCGGCAACTTCACCGACTGGCGCGATGTGCCCGACTATGAACACATCGGCTTTCCCATCGTCGAAGTCAGCGCCGACGGCCAGTTCATCGTCAGCAAACCCGAAGGCTCCGGAGGCCTGGTCACTCCACTGACGGTGGGCGAACAGATGCTCTATGAGATCGGCGATCCGCGCGCTTATTTACTGCCGGACGTAGTCTGCGATTTCACCCAGGTCAGACTCGTGCAACAAGGCAAGAACGCCGTTCAGGTGCACGGTGCAAAAGGCCTTGCGCCAACCGATCAATACAAGGTCAGTGCCACATACCCGGATGGTTTCCGCTGCACCGCCAGTTGCCTGATCGCCGGCATCGATGCGGTGGACAAGGCCCGGCGTGTCAGCGAAGCGATCATCAACAAGACCTCGGAAATCTTCACCCGGCGCGGCTGGGCGCCCTACAGCGATGTGAGCATCGAACTGCTTGGCAGCGAGGCCACTTACGGTCCCCATGGCCAGCGCCAGGACAGCCGTGAGGTGGTGATCAAATTGGCGGTGCGCCATCCGAACAAACAAGCGTTGATCCTGTTTTCCCGGGAAATCGCCCAGGCCGCCACTGGCATGGCACCGGGGTTGACCGGCATCGTCGGTGGACGGCCGACGGTGTATCCGCTGATCCGCTTGTTCTCGTTCCTCATCGACAAAACCGCTTGCACGCTGGAAATTGATCTCATGGGCCAGCGTCATTCGTGCGCCCTGCCCGCCCTGGACGTGCTCGATACCCACGATTTGCCCGCGCCGTTCGAACCACCCAAACCCGATGGCCCGGCCGACGCCAGCGTGGCACTGATCAAGCTCGCCGTGGCGCGCTCCGGCGATAAAGGCAACCACAGCAACATCGGGGTCATGGCCCGCGAGCCCGAGTACCTGCCGTGGATCGCTGAAGCGCTGACCCCGGAAGTGATCGTCGACTGGATGAGCCATGTCCTCGACCCGGTCCACGGGCGCGTCGAACGCTGGTATTTGCCTGCCACCCACAGCCTGAATTTTCTCCTGGAAAACGCCCTCGGCGGCGGCGGCGTCGCCAGCCTGCGCATCGACCCGCAAGGCAAGGCCTTCGCCCAGCAACTGCTGGAAATCCAGATTCCGGTGCCGCAACGCATCGCCGACCAGGTCAACTAGAGGATTGCCGCCATGGCTTACGATTCGATTTTCAAAGCCGATCTGTTTGCAGGCCAGACCATCATCGTGACGGGTGGCGGCAGTGGCATCGGCCGTTGCACCGCCCACGAACTGGCGGCCCTCGGCGCCCAAGTGCTGCTGGTGGGACGCAAGGCCGACAAACTGAAAGCCGTGGCCGCGGAAATTACCGAAGACGGCGGCATGGCGGACTGGATCGTCTGCGATATCCGTGACGAAGATGCGGTCCAGGATCGCGTCGGCGATCTGATCAACAGGCACGGCCCGATTCACGGCCTGGTCAACAATGCCGGTGGACAGTACCCGTCGCCCCTGGCCTCGATCAACCAGAAGGGTTTCGAAACCGTGATGCGCACCAATCTGGTGGGCGGTTTCCTGATGGCCCGGGAGGTGTTCAACCAGTCCATGAGCAAGCACGGCGGCGCCATCGTCAACATGCTCGCCGACATGTGGGGCGGCATGCCCGGCATGGGCCACTCCGGCGCGGCGCGTTCGGGCATGGACAACCTGACCAAGACCGCCGCTTTCGAATGGGGCTATGCCGGAGTGCGGGTCAACGCCGTGGCACCGGGCTGGATCGCATCCAGTGGCATGGACACCTACGAAGGCGCATTCAAGGCGGTGATCCCGACCTTGCGCGAACACGTTCCGCTCAAGCGCATCGGCACCGAATCGGAAGTCAGCGCGGCGATCGTTTTCCTGCTCAGCCCGGCGGCGACGTTTATCAGCGGCAGCACCTTGCGCATTGATGGTGCCGCCAGCCTCGGCGCAAGGGCCTGGCCGATTCACAAGGCGCAGAACAGTGAGTCGTACAACGGCTTCCATCGCGCGTACTTACCAGACGTACTGCGGTCCGACGTGCTCAAGGACAAGGAATAATCCATGCCGGTGATTCAGTCGCAACTCGATCCCCAAAGCGAACAGTTCGCCTGCAATCGCGCAGCGATGCTGACGTGCATCGAGCAAGTCCGGGCACTCGAACAGAACCTGCTGAACAAGGCCGCAGAAGCCAAGGCAAAATTCGACAAGCGTGGGCAATTGCTGCCCCGTGAACGCCTCAACCTGCTGCTGGATCCCGGTGCACCGTTCCTCGAACTGGCGAGCCTGGCCGGCTACAAACTGCACGACGACAAGGATGGCAGCTCCGCCGGTGGCGGCTTGATCGCGGGCATCGGCTACGTGTCCGGTGTGCGCGTGTTGGTGGTGGCGAATAACAGCGCGATCAAGGGCGGGACCATTTCCCCCAGCGGTTTGAAAAAGTCCCTGCGCCTGCAACAGATCGCCATGGAAAACAAACTGCCGGTGATTACCCTCGCCGAAAGCGGCGGTGCCAACCTCAACTATGCGGCGGAGATTTTCGTCGAGGGTGCGCGCAGCTTTGCCAATCAGGCGCGAATGTCGGCCATGGGTCTGCCGCAGATTACCGTGGTGCATGGCTCGGCGACGGCGGGTGGCGCTTATCAGCCGGGTTTGTCGGACTACGTGGTGGTGGTGCGCGGCAAGGCCAAGCTGTTTCTCGCCGGGCCGCCGCTGCTCAAGGCTGCCACCGGCGAAGTCGCCAACGATGAAGAACTGGGCGGCGCCGAGATGCACGCGCAAATGGCCGGTACCGCCGAATACCTGGCCGAGAACGATGCCGACGGCGTGCGCCAGGTGCGCGAGATCGTCAGTCTGCTGTCGTGGAACGATCAACTGCCGTGGCTGGCTGAACCGCAATGGGAAGAACCGCTCTACCCCATCGATGAACTGCTGGGGCTGATCCCGGATGATCCGAAAAAGCCGTATGACGTACGCGAAATCATCGCTCGTATCGCCGACGGCTCGAACTTCTTCGAGTTCAAGGCCGAGTTCGACCAGCAGACCGTTTGCGGTCACCTGAAAATCCAGGGGCGCACCTGCGGTTTCATCGGCAACAACGGCCCGATCACGCCCAAGGGTGCGAGCAAGGCTGCACAATTTATTCAGCTGTGCGACCAGAGCCAGACACCGCTTCTGTTTTTCCACAACACCACCGGGTTCATGGTCGGCACCGAATCGGAGCAGCAAGGCGTGATCAAGCACGGCGCCAAGATGATCCAGGCGGTGGCCAACGCCCGTGTACCGAAACTCACCCTTGTGGTCGGTGGTTCCTATGGCGCCGGCAACTACGCGATGTGCGGTCGCGGCCTCGACCCGCGCTTCATCTTCGCCTGGCCCAACAGCCGCACCGCGGTCATGGGCGGCGCCCAGGCCGGCAAGGTGCTGCGCATCGTCACCGAGGCCAAACAGGCCAAGGACGGCCTGGTGCCCGACCCGAAAATGCTCGACATGCTGGAACAGGTCACCGCGCAGAAACTCGACAGCCAGTCCACGGCGCTCTACGGCAGTGCCAATCTGTGGGACGACGGCTTGATCGACCCCCGGGACACCCGGACCTTGCTCGGTTACCTGCTGGATATCTGTCACGAGGCCGAGGTGCGGCCGTTGCAAGCCAACAGTTTTGGTGTGGCTCGGTTCTAGGCCGACTCTAAAGGAGAACAATAAAAATGATCTTCACCCAGGAACACGAAGCACTGCGCCGCACCGTCCGCCAATTCGTCGATCACGAGATCAATCCTCATGTCGAGGAATGGGAAAAGGCCGGACGCTTTCCGATTCACGAGATCTTCCGCAAGGCCGGCGACCTTGGCCTGCTGGGGATTTCCAAACCGGAAAAATTCGGCGGCATGGGGCTGGACTACAGCTACTCGATCGTCGCCGCCGAAGAGTTCGGCACCATTCATTGCGGCGGCATTCCGATGTCCATCGGCGTGCAGACCGACATGTGCACCCCAGCCCTGGCGCGTTTCGGCTCCGATGAGCTGCGCGAAGAGTTTCTGCGCCCGGCGATCAGCGGCGAACAGGTCGGCTGCATCGGTGTTTCCGAAGTCGGTGCCGGGTCCGACGTGGCGGGGTTGAAAACCACCGCGCGCAAGGATGGCGATGACTATGTGATCAACGGCAGCAAGATGTGGATCACCAACTCACCCAGCGCCGACTTCATTTGCCTGTTGGCCAACACCTCGGACGACAAGCCGCACATCAACAAGTCGCTGATCATGGTGCCGATGAACACCCCGGGCATCAGCCTCAGTTCACATCTGGACAAGCTCGGCATGCGCAGTTCGGAAACCGCCCAGGTGTTTTTCGACAACGTGCGCGTGCCGCAGCGCAACCGCATCGGTCATGAAGGCGCGGGATTCATGATGCAGATGCTGCAGTTCCAGGAGGAACGGCTGTTCGGCGCAGCAAACATGATCAAGGGCCTGGAGTACTGCGTCGACAGCACCATCGAATACTGCAAGGAGCGCAAGACGTTCGGCAGCGCACTGATCGATAACCAGGTCATTCACTTCCGCCTGGCCGAATTGCAGACGGAAATCGAATGCCTGCGCGCGCTGGTCTATCAAGCCACCGAGCAATACGTCAAAGGCCAGGACGTCACGCGCCTGGCGTCCATGGCCAAACTCAAGGCGGGTCGGCTGGGTCGCGAAGTAAGCGACAGCTGCCTGCAATATTGGGGCGGCATGGGCTTCATGTGGGACAACCCGGTGGCCCGGGCTTACCGCGACGTGCGACTGGTGTCGATCGGCGGCGGCGCCGACGAAATCATGCTGGGGATCATCTGCAAACTCATGGGCATCCTGCCGGGGAAAAAGAAATGAGCAGCCTGCCCGTTTGCCAGACGCTGTTGCTGGAGCCCCATAACGGCGTGCTGCACATCACCCTCAATCGCCCGCAAAGCCGCAATGCCATGAGCTTGCAGATGGTCAACGAACTGCGCGCGGTGCTGGCGGCGGTGCGTGATGACCGTGCTGTTCGCGCCCTGGTGATCGGCGGTGCCGGCGGGCACTTCTGTTCAGGTGGCGACATCAAGGACATGGCCAACGCCCGCAACCAGGGCGCGACCGCGTACCGCGAATTGAACCGTGCCTTCGGTGCCCTGCTGGAAGAAACCCAGCACGCGCCGCAAGTCGTCATCACCGTACTGCAAGGCGCGGTGTTGGGTGGCGGCTTCGGGTTGGCCTGCGTCAGCGATATCGCCATGGCCGATCATCAGGCCCAATTCGGCCTGCCGGAAACCAGCCTCGGCCTGTTGCCGGCGCAGATTGCTCCGTTCGTGGTCCAGCGCATCGGCCTGACCCAAACCCGGCGACTGGCCCTGACGGCGGCACGCTTCGATGGCACGCAGGCGCGGCGCATGGGGCTGGTGCATTTTGTAGAGCACGACCCGCAAGCCCTGGCCGAACGCCTCGATGAAGTGCTGGCCCATGTGCTGTGTTGTGCCCCGCAAGCGAATGCGGCGACCAAGAAGTTGTTGCTGGCGAGTGCGGTGCAGCCGTCAAGCGAGCTGCTGGATGACGCGGCGCAGTGGTTCAGCGAGGCCGTGACCGGTGCGGAAGGCGTCGAGGGGACCATGGCCTTTGTGCAAAAAAGAAAACCGGGCTGGGCCCTTTAAAAGCTTCGCGAGCAGGCTCGCTCCCACAGGTGAATGCATTTCAACTGTGGGAGCGAGCCTGCTCGCGAAGAGGCCATCACTGTCACCGCACATTCAGAGAGAAAAACCATGCCCGGATTCACAAAAATACTGATCGCCAACCGCGGTGAAATCGCCTGTCGCATCCAGCGCACCGCCCAGGCTCTGGGCTATCGCACCGTCGCCGTGTTCAGCGATGCCGATGCCGACGCGCTGCACGTGCAAATGGCCGACGAAGCCGTGCACATCGGCCCGGCCCCGGTGCAACAGTCTTACCTGAACATTCCGGCGATCATCGACGCGGCCCGCCGTACAGGCGCTGACGCGATCCATCCGGGTTACGGTTTCCTCTCGGAAAACGCCGGGTTCGCCCGCGCCTGCCAACACGCCGGCATCACCTTCATCGGCCCCAGCCCCGAAGCCATCGAACTGATGGGCAGCAAACGCCTGTCGAAAATCGCCATGATCAACGCCGGCGTACCCTGCATCCAGGGTTATCAGGGCGCCGAACAGGATGACGCGACCTTGAGCCGCGAAGCCGAGCGCATCGGCTATCCACTGATGATCAAGGCCAGTGCCGGTGGTGGCGGGCGCGGCATGCGCCTGGTGCACGATGCCGGTGATTTTCTGGAGCAGGTTCGCACCGCCCGCTCCGAAGCCCTGCATGGGTTCGGCAGTGACGAACTGATCCTCGAACAGGCGTTGATCGAGCCACGGCACGTCGAAGTCCAGCTGTTCGGCGACCGGCACGGCAACCTGATCTACCTCGGCGAGCGCGATTGTTCGATCCAGCGCCGCCATCAGAAAGTCATCGAAGAAGCGCCCTGCCCGGTCATGACCGCCTCCTTGCGTCAGGCCATGGGCGAAGCGGCGCTCAAGGCCGGTCGTGCGGTGAACTACGTCGGCGCGGGCACCGTGGAATTCCTGCTGGATGCGCGCGGACAGTTTTACTTTCTGGAGATGAACACCCGTCTGCAAGTGGAGCACCCGGTCACCGAACTGATCACCGGCCTGGACCTGGTGGCCTGGCAACTGAACGTCGCCGAAGGCCAACCGCTGCCGCTGCGTCAGGAGCAGGTACAACTCAACGGCCATGCCATGGAGGTGAGGCTTTATGCCGAGGACCCGGCCCAGGGGTTTGTCCCGCAAACCGGGCACATCACGGCCTGGGAACCGGCGTTGCGCGATGGCGTACGGGTCGATGATGGTCTGATCGAAGGTGGACACATCAGCCCCTTTTACGATCCGATGCTGGGCAAGATCATCGCCCATGGCGCCACCCGCGAAGAAGCCCGACGCAAGCTGCTGCGGGCCGTGCAGGACAGCGTGCTGCTGGGCATGCAGAGCAACCAGCGCTTGCTCGCCAGCCTGTTGCAGCACCCGCAATTCATCAGCGGCCAATTCAGTACCGGATTCATTACGCAGCATTTCGCCGACCATCCGTGCCTGCACCCTCATGTACCCGCCGCAGAAGAGCTGGCGATTGCCGCCGTCCTGCTCTACCAGGCCTCTGCCGGTGCGCACCGCGGGCCGCTGGCGGGTTGGCGCAACAACGCCAGTGTGCCGCTGCACTATCGCCTGGGTCTGGAAGACCAGGAGTGGTCGGTGGCGTTGAACGCCGTGCCAGGCCAGGCGTACAGCGTTCAAGTCGCCAGCCGCAGCCTTGAACTGAAGATCATCGAGTGCGACGCACGCCGGGCCACCCTGGAGATCGACGGCATCCGTCAACGCCATACCTACCACCTGCAGGCCGGGCAAATCTGCCTGTTTACCCGTCCGGGCAGCCTGTGCTTGACGGATCGGACCCAGGCTTTGGTTAGCAGCCAGGTCAGTGCCAGCACCGGCACCCTCAAGGCACCTATGGACGGCGCAATCGTCGATGTGCTGGTCAGCGAGGGCAGCCCGGTGAGCAAGGGCCAACTGCTGGTGGTACTTGAAGCCATGAAAATGGAGCATCCGCTCAAATCGGGCATCGACGGCGTGCTCAAGCGTTTGCAGGTCCGGGTCGGTGATCAGGTCAAGAATCGTCAGATTTTATTGGAGGTCGAATAAGCCGCTAGGCGGAACTGCCGGGTTTGGCTACGCTCAAAGCCTATCAGGACGCGGATACCAGGAACCCTGCGATGCCTCAATGGCTGGTCATTGATCTGGAGGCCACCACCGACGAGGGTGGTTGGCCAGTAACGGAAATGGAAATCATCGAAATCGGCGCCACCCTGGTGGACCGCAAAGGGCGCGAAGTGGATCACTTCCAGTGCTTTGTGCGGCCATTGCGACGGCCGCTGTTGACGCCGTTTTGCCGGCAGCTGACGCACATCACCCAGGCGGACGTTGATACGGCGCAAACACTGGGCGAGATCTGGCCCTCATTCGAACAATGGCTCGGAATACATCAAGCGTCACTGGAAAGTTGGGTCAGTTGGGGCGATTACGATCGCCAGCAGCTGATTCAGGAATGGCAGCGCCTGCAACTCGACAGTGTCCTGAGCCGCACACCGCACATCAACCTCAAGCAACGTTTTGCCAAGGCCCGTCGCCTGGAGCGCCCGCTGGGACTCAATGGCGCGCTGCAACTGGCCGGCCTGCAATTTACCGGGCAGCAACACCGGGCACTGGAGGATGCGCGCAATACCGCGCGCCTGCTACCGCAGATTCTCCCCCCTCTGGAGAGGTGACGACACCGGCCCCCTTGTGCATACTGGCCGGCCCTTTTTAGCCCTTTTCGAGGAATCGCCCATGTTTAAAGTCAACGAGTACTTCGACGGCACCGTCAAGTCGATCGCCTTTGGCACCGCTGAAGGTCCGGCGACCATCGGCGTCATGGCTCCGGGCGAATATGAATTCGGCACCAGCCAGCGTGAAATCATGCACGTGGTGTCCGGCGCCCTGACCGTCAAGCTGCCGGACAGCAGCGACTGGGAAACCTTCGCCGCCGGCAGCCAGTTCAATGTACCTGCCAACAGCAAGTTCCAGCTGAAAGTGGCCGTCGACACCGCTTACCTGTGCGAATACCGCGGCTAAAACCCTGGGTTTTCACGGAAAAAAAATGCCCGTGTCTTTGGACACGGGCATTTTCTATTCAGGCTCTTTATTCCAGGATCGTCACTGGCATACCGACTTCAAGCCGGCCATTGCTGTCATTGACCAGATTCTGGCCGAACATCGCGCCATCGGCCTCGGCACGGTACTTCTGCAAGGTGGCCAAGGGTTCGCGATCTTCGCTGCGAACGCCGGTTTGCGGGTCGATAGTGGTCAGGATGCAGCGCGAACAAGACTTGACCACCCGAAACTCGACATCGCCGATGCGAATGCGCTTCCAGCCATCCTCGGCATAAGCATCGCTGCCTTCGATCACCAGGTTCGGTCGAAAGCGCAGCATTTCCAGCGGTCGGCCGACCCGTTGCGACAGATCCTCCAGCGAGGCCTGGCCGATCAGCAACAGGGGGAAGCCATCGGCGAACGCCACCTGATCATCGTCCTTGCCGTAGCCAGCCTGGGTAGTCCGCGCCCGATCCAGTGGCACTTGCACCAGGCGCGTCGGCTTGCCGATGAATTCACTGACCCAGGCACCCGCTGCATCGCCGGCATCCGGCACGCGCAAGGTGTCGCGCCAGATGGTCACGCCGCGCAGTTCGGCGTCGCTGCCGGGCAACGCGATATCGATTGGTGAGAGACCGGGTGCATCAAGGGTCAAGCCACCCTCGGCATTCCACAACGCCGACAGCTGGCTCATCTGCGCCACCGCCCGCTGGGTCAGGAAGCGTCCGCTGGCCTCGTCCACCAGCATCCAGCGTCGATCCCCGTCCAGCCCCAGCTTGTCGAGACCGACCTGCTGCAAGGCCTCACCCTTGCCGGATTTCAACGGATAACGATAAAGCGCGCTCAGACGCAGCATGGCCAGCTCCCTGGTGGGTAAAAAACGCCACCCTATACGAGCTTGATCGCTGAATCAAAGTGCAGACACCACTAACCCACAGACTGGCTTTGGCTTTGGCTTTTGATCTTGATCTTGATCCACCCGCCCCTTCGGCAGGCTGAGCGCAGGCGTTCATCCGGGGATGGGCGCGCAGCGCCGTTCGACGCAGTCGAACCCATTGCATGTAGGTGCAGCGAAGCCAACCGGAGGGCAATGCCCCCGGATGAATGCCGGAGCGAAGGAACCCCGAGCCTTGGCGAGGGGCCGGACGCCGGGGCGAGACCTTTGGTTCCTTTGGGCTGGGCCGGCACTCCGGCGTTTGCCAAAGGGACTCGCCGTAAGGGCGAAACCGCCAGCAGCCGTTACCGCAGATACGGATATGTACACCATCCAAAACTCCAGTCGCCTGAAACAAAGCCTTCGCGAGCAGGCTCGCTCCCACAAGGGATTGGGTACATCCGCCAGAGTCAGATTGGCTGTCAAGCCGCCTTCGCGAGCAAGCCCGCTCCCACAGGGGACCGCTTACATCCGCCAAAATCAGGTCGGCTGTCAGGCCCGCTCCCACAAAAGCTGTGTCGTGATCAGGCAGGCACTTCGTCCAGCATCAAGCGCTGGCGCACCACGTCGACCAGTTTGTCCGGCTGGAACTTGGAGAGGAAGTTGTCGCAGCCGACCTTCTTGACCATCGAATCGTTGAAACTGCCGGACAAGGACGTGTGCAGCACCACATACAAGCTACGCAGACGCGGGTCGTTGCGGATTTCCGTGGTCAGGCGATAGCCATCCATCTCCGGCATTTCCGCGTCGGTGAACACCATCAACAGCTTGTCGGTCATGTTGACGCCCGTGTCGGCCCAAGCCTTGAGCATGTTCAATGCCTTCAGACCATCACTGGCAATGTGCATTTTCACCCCCAACTGACCCAGGGTGTCACGCAACTGCGCCAAAGCCACATTGGAGTCATCCACCAACAGCACTTCACGACCGCGGGCACGCTCGAGCACCGGGTCGTTGAGTTTGTCGCGGGACACCTTGGCGTTGTAAGGAACGATTTCAGCCAGCACTTTTTCCACGTCGATGATTTCCACCAACTGGTCGTCGACCTTGCTGATGGCAGTCAAGTAGTGCTGGCGACCGGCACTGGTCGGCGGCGGCAGAATCGCTTCCCAGTTCATGTTGACGATCCGGTCCACACCACCGACCAGGAACGCCTGCACGGAACGGTTGTACTCGGTGACGATGATCGTACTGTTCGGACCCGGCACCAGCGGACGCATGCCGATCGCCTGGGACAGGTCAATCACCGGCAGGGTCTGGCCACGCAGGTTGACCACGCCGCAAACGAACGGGTGGCGCTGCGGCATCAGGGTCAATTTCGGCAGTTGCAGCACTTCCTGCACTTTGAACACGTTGATTGCGAACAATTGCCGCCCGGCGAGCCGGAACATGAGAATTTCCAGGCGATTCTCACCCACCAGTTGCGTACGTTGGTCTACCGTATCGAGAATGCCAGCCATCAATGACTCCTGGGCTTGTACTGATGAATTCACTAATAGAGGGTTATCGGCTGTTTTTGCCAGACCTTGACCCCTTGCAAAATGCCTCGCTCAAACATTGATGTCACATTAACATCATGCTTTACTGGCGTTGTGATTTCATCTGCTACATTCTCTTCGGCGCGACCATTGTTTTCGCAAGAGGTTCCGCTGCATAAGGGATTCCCCTAGCAACAATCAGGCACAACCTGATATTCGCGATATCCAATAGCCATTAATGTGACGCCATTCTCATTGCATGAATGGAGTCAGGCTTTTGTGTGCGATCGCAGGTCAGTGGCCATCCACCCTCTCAAGTAGTTCCCCAGCCTTGTTTCAAGCCGGGCGGAACGCGATCTCACGACGAAACGTTTACGTCGGGACGCCCATCGTCCTCGTCGACACACACGACATCCCCTCATTAGTCATGACGTTGTGGAGATAAGCATGTCGAACAATCGCAAAGAGTGGGCAAAGCGGGTCCCGGAATTTCTCGTCGAAGCCGAATCACTTCTGGCCAAGACCGAAGAGTGCCTGAGTCATCTGCAATTGATCAGCAATGACAAGGACGCCATCGACTGCATGCTCAGCACCCTCCTCAAGTTGGCGAGCAAAGCGGATGCCCTCGCACTGGCGGCCGTTTCGGAGTTTTCGCTGCACATTCATGGCTTGCTCAACCACGCGCAGAATCACATGGAACTGCATGACGAAGCCCTGAGTGCGCTGAAAGACTGCCTGACACTGATCGCCTGGCAACTTGAATTGATCGACCAGAACACAGGCCAACTCAGTCTCGATGAAACCGAGCAGGCGACCCTGATCGAAGCGTTTGCCTTTCAGGTCGGCCAGAGTCATTTTCAACCCCCGGTCAATTCCAAACCGTTCTCGCTTGTTCCCTACCTGGAACGGCAGGCCTAGATTCACGGAATCATGCCGCGCACCCTATTTTATTGCCAGATTCAGCAATAAACTTGAAGGTGCTCATGTCGCAATTGAATGCAGCATATCCACTAACGACAACTTCAAATAATCAAACTATTTCCTCAGGCAATTGACTGCCTGAGTTACCTGGGGTTTTGCCTGGTACTAAACGACAAAAACCCTTGGACATTCGACCCTTCTCCGACAATGACAACCACACTTCCCCCACTGTGGAACTCACGCCGGAATGCCTTGCATCCTGACTCCCTGGACATATATCGCATACGCGACCAACGGTATCTTAAGTGGTATTATGCCGCCCATTAGTTGACGTCAATTAATGGCAAGATGACTGCCGCGGCTACAGCCCGAACAAGTTTCAGGCTGGATTTCTTATACAGAAACTATGCGCCGCCGAAGTCGATGTACAACATTACAAAACAGAGACCTGTCAGCCAGCATGACCGGTCTGCCCGCAGCGAACATCCATTGGCTCCATCCGCTATGTACGCCAGCCTCAAGTCAATCGCCACCTGGCCACCTTCCCGAGAAAACGCACGTCGGTTCACGCTTTTGTTGTGTGCCGGCTCCACACTCGGCAGCCTGCTGACCTATTGCTTTTCCATTCCCCTGCCGCTCGGCCTGCTGCTGCTCAACATTGCGGCCCTGAGCTGTGTCTGGGTGCAATATCGCCTGTCGCGTAAATCGATCAAGTTTCAACCACAGGAACTGGCCGATCGCTTGCTCGAGGTCCAGGAAAACGAACGCCATCGGCTCAGTCGGGAACTGCATGACGACATCGGCCAGTTGCTGACCGCCGCCAAACTTCAAAGCGACTGGCTCAAACGTCGAATGCCGGAAGAACTTCAGGCGCAATGTTCTGTACTGTGCGACACCCTGGAAGAAACCCTCGCCAAAGTCCGCGACGTATCGGCCATCCTCAATCCCAGGCAGTTGACCAGCCTCGGACTGGAAGCCAGCCTGCGCGCACATCTGCTCAAGACGCTGGCCAATACCTCCGTGCACTGGAGCCTGGAGTGCCACCAACGTCTGACAGGGATTCCGGAAGAAATGGCCGTGGCGGCCTATCGCATCACCCAGGAAGCGGTCACCAACATACTGCGGCACGCCCAGGCAAAGAATCTGCTGGTCTGCCTGCAACGTTTGCCACAGGGCCTGTCACTATCGATCAGTGACGATGGTCAGGGTTTTGCACCCGCCACAGACCCGGGTCGCGAGGGACAACGCGGCATGGCCGGGATGTCCGAGCGAATCAATCAACTGGGCGGCACACTGACCGTGACCAGCGAACCGGGCAAAGGCACCCAAATTGAAGCTCTCTTCCCCTGGGCGCCTCGCGCGCTCGAACGGGCCAGTACGAATAAGGTTATGCATTGACTTGTAACTTACTTCTGGTGGATGACCACTCGCTGATCAGGGCTGGCGTGCGCGCCCTGGTGCTGGATCTTCCTGGCTACGCAGTGATCGGCGAGGCCAATGACGGCTCGCAGTTGCTCGCCATGGTCGAGCATCTGTCCCCGGATATCGTACTGCTGGATATTTCCATGAAGCAGACCGGTGGCCTTGAAGCCTTGCAGCAACTCAAGCGGGTCCGCCCGCAGAGCAAGGTACTGATCCTGTCGATGCACACCGACCCCGCCCTCATCATGCAGGCGCTGGAATCCGGGGCTCATGGCTATCTGCTCAAGGACACCACGGCGACCGAACTGGCACATGCCCTGGAAGCCTTGCGTAACAACGAGCGCTATCTGAGCCCGGCCATTGCCCATACCGTCATCACTCAGGCGCTGACCCGTAACCAGCCCCCACCCGACCCCGCGGGCTCGCACAACCTGACGGCCCGTCAGCTGGAAATCCTGCGGCTGATTGTTCGCGGAAAGTCCACCCGGGAAATCGCCAACGGCCTGGGCCTGAGCGTCAAGACGGTCGAAACCCATCGTTCGCAGATCATGAAGCGATTGCAAATCTATGATGTGGCCGGCCTGGTGTTGTTTGCCGTGCGCGAGCAGATCATCAGTCTGGACGATTGACAGACTCCGTCGCACTCAACAGCGGCGAACCTTCAGGCAAATGCACAAGCAGTGCCGCCGGCCGCGTCGAGAACCGCAGGCTGTCTCCCTCCAGCGGTTCGCCATCAAGGTTGATATAGAGGCCTTCGGATGCCTTGATCTCGACCCATGGCAAGCGGGCCCGTACGAACATGTTGTCGATGCCAAAGCCATCGGTCAGCAGAATCTTCAAGGTGCCGACCACTTCCTGAGGGGCCGGCAAAATGCTGATATCGAGCAAACCGTCGTCAGCCAGTGCCTGCGGGCATAACACATGGCCGCCACCCGCCTGCCGGCCATTACCGATCCCCAGAGCCAACACATCGCCACTCCAGTGAAAATCCGGCCCCTGCAATTCGCCGTAGGCCGCATGCAACTCGCTGAAGCGTGACAAGCCAGTGAACAGATACGCTGCGCCGCCGAGGACCTTTTTCAACTCCTCGGAGGTATTGGCCGTGACCTGGCTGCCAAAACCGCCCGTGGCCATGTTCAGGAACACTTGTCCGCCCACCTCCCCCAGATCAATGGCGCTCGGCTTCACGTCCAATAAGTCCAGGGCTGGGGCAGGTTCCAGAGGAACACCGGCGGCGCGCGCGAAATCGTTGGCGGTCCCCAGCGGCATCAGCACCAGACTGGCCTGTGTCGAGTGCGCTGCCATGGCTTCGGCAATATCACGCAAAGTGCCGTCACCGCCGCCGGCAATGATCTGCGTGTAGCCTGCCGCCAGCGCCTCATCCACCAGTCGCTGCGCGTCGCCAGCCTCCCATGTCAACCGAACGGCCAGCTCCCAGCCTTGCTCGCGCCGACCTTCGACGGCAGCACGAACCTCTTCGTTGAGCGCCTGCTTGCCATGCAGAATCAACAGCGCCTTGCGTTCGCTCATGTGTTGTCACTCCAAATTTGAATGGCGTATGGGAAATGTTGACCGCGTCATGCCCCCTAAAAGTCGCAAGATTTTGATTTTTTTGCTGTGGAGCAGTCTTGAGCCCTGCACGACGGGATTTTTCTTACAAAACGTGAGGAATCGGCTCAATTGACCGCTAAGTGTGATTGGTCCACTTTGGTGTCCAGATTTTTCAGTCATCAGCAGGACAATCACAGGGATGTGCCATGCAACGCCATGACCTCAGGCGGCCAGTGATTGCGGGCGGATCACCCGCAGAAAAACCGGCCAATCAACAGAAGACTGAATTCAATATCAGCGAAAAACCCAATGGAGAAGTCGATATGGAACCCCGTGTCGTTGAGCTGGAAAAACACCTCAAGTGCATCCGCAGGGATATGGAAGAAGCTCGCAGTGACGTCAGTGCCATCAAACACCGGCTTGCCTATTCCGCAGGCGGCACGATTGTGGTGCTCAGCCTGCTCGGCTGGATCGCCAATAGCCGTTTCGACCAACTCGTGACATTGCTCCTGGCTCATTGAACTGTCCTGCACGCTGAACCCGGTCAGCTCAACCGGGATTGCGTGGCAAGACAGACAACGGTCAGCCCAGCACTTCACTCAGCGGAATGAAATGGACGGAGTCACCGGCAACCAGCGTGCGATTTTCCAGCACTTCAACCAATCCATCGGCCCAGGCGGCACTGCGTAACACACCGGAACTCTGATTTTTGTAAATGATGGCCCGGCCGTTTTCCAGGCGACCGCGCAAATATTCACGTCGATTACCGGCAGTAGGCCAATCAAACCCAGCCGGCACTTGCACCTTCAGCGGCTCGACTTTTTTGACGCCCTGACGACGCAAAAGATAAGGCCTGGCCAACAAGGCAAAGGTCACCAGGGTCGATGCAGGATTGCCGGGCAAGCCAATGACCGGTACACCGCGAAAATGCCCGAATGTCAGCGGCTTTCCTGGTTTGATGGCGAGCTTCCACAGACTCAGCTCCCCCTCTTCACGCAAGGCGATGCCCAGAAAATCTGCCTCACCCACCGATACGCCACCGGTAGAGAGGATCAGATCCACATTCTTCAATTCGCCAAGTCGCGCACGGGTGGTAGCCAGATCATCCGGAAGAATGCCGGCGTCGATCACTTCACAGCCCAAACGCTGCAACCAGCTGCAGAGCAAAACTCGATTGCTGTTATAGATCTGCCCCGGCCCAAGCGCCTGCCCCGGTTCAATCAACTCGTCCCCGGTCGAAAGCACGGCAACACGCACCTTGCGTATCACGTCCAGCTCCGCGCAACCGAGCGAGGCAGCCAGACCTTGCTCGATCGGCCCCAACCGCGTACCGGCCGGCAAAACCAGCTCGCCGACCGTGGTTTCCTGGCCTAGTGGGCGGATGTTTTGTCCGAGGGTCAGGGTTTGGGTGAAACGCACTCGCTCATCCGCCTGGACTTCGGCGTTTTCCTGCATCTCGACACAATCGGCGCCGGCGGGAACAGGCGCCCCGGTGAAGATGCGTGCACAGGTGCCCGGCTTCAAGGCGTCAGGTGCCTGACCGGCAAAGATCTTCTGGCTGACGACCAAGGGCTCTCCGGTCCAATCGGCCATGCGCAGGGCGTAACCGTCCATGGCACTGTTGGGCCACGGCGGAAGATCCAGCGTCGACAGCAGATCATCGGCCAGTACACGCCCCTGGACCTGCGCCAACGCCAAGCGCTCATGCTCGACAATTCTTGTGGCGTCCGCCATTTCCAGCAGACGGGCCAGTGCCACCTCGACCGGCATCAGGCTGCCGGTCTTGCCCGGCTTACCCACGGGATTCACAGGGAGCCGCCTGTTTCAGATGAGTCACGAAATTGCAGGGGCGATGCCGCGAATCCAGCTGCTCGCCAAGAATGCCGTCCCAACCGGTGCGTACGGCATTGGTCGAACCCGGCAAACAGCAGACCAGCGTGCCATTGGCCAATCCCGCCAGGGCGCGTGATTGCACGGTCGATGTGCCTATGTCCGCCACCGAAATCTGCCGGAACAGCTCACCAAATCCATCGACTTGTTTGTCGAGCAGGCAACTCACCGCTTCCGGCGTGCTATCGCGACCGGTGAAACCGGTGCCGCCGGTGATCAACACCACCTGCACGACATCGTCGGCAATCCAGTTGGCAACTTGCGCGCGAATTTTGTAGAGGTCATCTTTGAGCAATACCCGGCAAGCCAGGTTATGGCCGGCAGCCGTCAAGCGGTCGACGAAGACCTGGCCTGAGGTATCGGTTTCCAGGGTACGGGTGTCGCTGACTGTCAGCACCGCGATGTTGAGGGGTGCGAAAGGTACATCAGCCTTGGCTTTCATAGGCTCGTCCAGTTGTAGGAGAAACAGCCCGGTGTTATATCACAGCGCCCCATTTTCTCGCCGCCCCCATGGAGAACTGCCATGACCTCGAAACCGGTTTTGCCGCCCTGTTCCATTCTCCTCCTGGCCGGTGGACGCGGCCAACGTATGGGCGGTCAGGATAAAGGGCTGCTGGAGTGGCATGGCGAGCCGCTGATTGCACATTTGCATCGCAAGACGCGCCCGCTGAGCGATGACCTGATCATCTCCTGCAACCGCAATCCGGAAAAATACGCACGTTATGCCGACCAACTGGTACATGACGACGAAGGCGATTTTCCGGGGCCACTGGCGGGCATTCGAGCGGGCCTTAAAGCAGCTCGTCATACGCATCTGTTGGTCCTGCCTTGCGATGTACCGCGCATCGACGAGGCCCTGCTCGCCAGCATGCGCGAAGCCGCCAGCCGACACCCTGACAAACCATTGATGCTGCGCCATGACGACCATTGGGAACCGTTACTGTGCGTGATCCCCGTGGCACTTCGCAGTGAGTTCGAAAGTGCCTGGAGCGACGGTGAGCGCAGTCCCGGGCGACTCATGCGCAAGCTGGGCGCTACTGCGCTACAGTGTCCTGACAACGATCCGCGCCTGGCCAACCTCAACACCCCGGAACTGTTAAGCACGCATAACACTGTGTCAGACTGACAGTACCCGAGGAACTTGCACGTGTCGTACACGTCTGAAGCTCAGCAACCAAAAGAATTCAATTTCGGAGACACACCCATGACTCAACGGACCCTGGCCACTTTCATGCTCGCACTGGGCCTCGCTACCCTCGCCGGTTGCGCATCGCCTACAGTGATCACCTTGAATGACGGTCGCGAAATCCAGGCCGTCGACACGCCAAACTATGACAAGGATTCGGGCTTCTACGAATTCGAGCAACTGGATGGCAAACAGACCCGCATCAACAAGGATCAGGTTCGCACCGTTAAAGAGTTGTAATCTTCGCGGCGACTACCGGATACAAAAATGCCCCGACTTGTCGGGGCATTTGCATTTCTGACACTGTCACTTATGGGCTCGGCTCTTTTGCAAGCTTGTCCACGCGGGTCAATGCTTGCGTGGCGTCGGTAATACATTTTTTATCGTCGTTCGCAGCGTTGGCCGCTTCCGCGCTGGCCTGCATCCGCTTGACTTCCATGGTGGTGTTTTCGGACGTTGCCGGCAGGGTGGTCACCTTGTCCCTGAGCTCCTGAAGCTTGATCGTGCAAAGGTCGTGTTCCCCTGCAGCAAATACCGGAGAGGCCAGCATTGCAGCGCAAATGAACATTCCAGCGAAAACGGTACGTTTCATGGGTATCTCCTTGCATGGAAGGTCTCGGAACCGCCGAACGATCTGACTGCTGTGCCGAGGTCTTTGAACGCCACGTTCGTGGGGCCTGTTCAAATGACTGCAAACCTGGCCATAAATTCGATTTTTCCCCACCCTGCACTGAATGGGGCGCTACCCCTCTCAATCACCATTGCAGGGTAATCGTGCTCTCGAACTCCCGTTCCTGCCCCGTTACCGGATCGACAAACTTCAGCCCTTGGGCCAACAACTTCAATGGATTGGCGTAGTCATCTTCCACATCCTTGAGTACCCGAGGATAAAACGGGTCGTTGCAGATGCTCGCGCCCAGCGCGGCCATGTGTACCCGCAGCTGATGTTTCTTGCCGGTTACCGGGTAAAGCCCGTAACGCCAGAGATCACCATTCTTCTCCCTGACCTCGATAGCCGTTTCGGTATTAGGGGTGCCCGGCCCTTCCTGCATGCGGAAGAAAGGCTCGCCATCGATGAGTCGGCTTTTATGGACCAACGGGAACGAGTGCTCAGGCAACGCATGGGCAATGGCCTCATAGCGCTTTTCGATCTGCCGCGTAGGGAACAGCGATTGATAAGCCGAGCGACTCTGGGGATTGGCTGAAAACAACACCAATCCCCCCGTATGCCGGTCAATGCGATGCAATGGCACCAGGTGCGGATTGTCCAGACGCCGGATCAGCCGTCTCAGCAAGGTCTGTTCAACGTATTCACCCGCCGGTGTCACGGGGAGAAAATGCGGCTTGTCCGCCACCACCAGATGCTCGTCCGCGTACAGGATCGACTCGACCACCGGGATCGGCTTTTCGTCCGGCACTTCCCGGAAATAGTGAATACGCAGGCCTTCCTTGTAAGGCAGACCAAGGGCGATCGGCACACCTTGCCCGTCAAGGACCCGGCCCCGGGCGATTCGGTCCAGCCATTGTTCCGGGCCTATGGCGCTGAAGTGCTCGCACAAGCAATCGTAAACGGTCTGCCACGAGCCAGGCGGCAAGTAGAGTGTACTGGCCTGGTTATGTGCAGCGGAAAAAGATGAACTGGACATACGAAAGCTCTAACCCTCAATACAGAGCAGCATTATCCAACAGCACCGTGAACGAACCTAGCGGAGAATCCTCAGGCCGGTATCGGCTTGCGCGCCGCCGCTTCGGTGTATTCCTTCAGCCAGCGCAGCACATCGACCGCCTCCCAGCGACCCGGGTCATACAGGGCATACAACAAACCCTGATAGCCCACGACGTCCAGTTGTCGGTGATAGCCAGCTCGCTGGAACAACGCTTCGATTTCAGCGAAACAGGTGTTGAAATGCAGCTTGTTGAAAGGCGTTTTCCCTTCCGTTACCAACCCATCCAGACGCAATTCGAGGACAGCCTCGCGTACCACGTCAACCGACATCCGGTTCACGCTGCTCTTCAATTGTTCGACATTGACCACGATTCATCCCTCTCACGCCCGGACCCGCCTGCCCACCCCCTGAATCAGGGACGGCAGCGCAGCAATCCGAATAACTGTATGCGCATACAGTATCCGAATCACCGCATCTAAGCCAAGGGGATCAATCGCAAAGTTCGACCGGCGGAACCCCGCCCTCACCAAAACCCGTTAACGCAGGAAAGCCACTACCTCGTCGGACCCGAAGGGCCAGCCCAGTTCAGCCCCCGTATCCACCCGACGCAACACCGGAATACGCAGGCTGTAAGACTTGAACCATGTTTCGTCGTCAGCGATGTCCACCAGTTCCACCAGCAGACCGCGCTCGACAAATTCCATCAGCATGGCTTCGGCGACTTCACAGAGATGGCACCCCAGGGTGCCGAATAGCTGACATTCAGGAAGCATGAGCGCTCAACCACAAAATTTGAGTGACTATTCTAGGCCCGCTCCGAAAAACCGTCGAGCGTCCGGGTGCGCCAGGGTCGCCAATGATTAATCAACGACAGACCCGACTCAGTCCTGGCTGACAGCACCGATCTTGTGCACCGACAAGTCCGCTCCGTAATACTCTTCTTCCTGGCTCAGCCGCAGACCATGGAACGCCTTGATCGCGCCGTACACTGCAAAGCCGCCGACCAATGCCACGACCACGCCCAGTGCCGTGCCGATCAACTGACTGATCAGGCTCACCCCGCCCAGACCGCCCAGTGCGCCCTGCCCGAAGATGCCACAGGCAATTCCGCCCCACACACCACACAGACCGTGCAACGGCCAGACCCCCAGCACATCGTCGATGCGCCATTTGACCTGGGCGGCGGTAAAGCACCAGACAAACAGCGCCCCGGCAATCGCCCCTGTCACCAGCGCGCCCACGGGGTGCATCAGATCAGAGCCGGCACAGATCGCCACCAGCCCGGCCAGCGGGCCGTTGTGCAGAAAGCCCGGGTCATTGCGGCCGACAATCAGGGCCGCCACCGTACCACCGACCATGGCCATCAGCGAGTTCACCGCCACCAGCCCGCTGACCCCTTGCAGGGTTTGCGCGCTCATCACGTTGAAGCCGAACCAGCCGACGATCAGGATCCACGAACCCAGCGCCAGAAACGGAATACTCGACGGCGCGAACGCCACCAGGCGGCCTTCGCGATAGCGACCATTGCGCGGCCCGAGCAGCAACACTGCTGCCAGCGCCAGCCAACCGCCCATGGCGTGGACCACCACGGAGCCGGCAAAATCATGGAAACCGGCGCCAAAGCTTTCCAGCAACCAGGCTTGCAAACCCAGGTTGCCGTTCCAGATCATGCCTTCGAAGAAGGGATAGATGAACGCCACGATCAGTGCCGTCGCGCACAGTTGCGGAACGAATCGCGCACGCTCGGCGATGCCGCCGGAAATGATCGCCGGGATCGCCGCGGCAAAGGTCAGCAAAAAGAAAAACTTCACCAACCCGTACCCGTGATCAGCATTGATCACCGCTGCCGGTTGCATGAAGGTGACCCCGTAGGAGATCCAATAGCCTATAAAGAAGTAGGCCAGGGTCGAAACGGCGAAGTCACTGAGGATTTTCGACAACGCATTGACCTGGTTTTTTTGCCTGACCGTACCGACTTCAAGAAAGGCAAAACCGGCATGCATGGCCAGAACCATGACCGCACCGATCAGAATGAACAACGTGTTGGAGCTATGGACCAGACTGTCCACAGCGCTTTGCAGATTTTCCATGGATTAGGCAGACCTTAAGGCTGAAAAAGGCACCAAAGCAGTTCGCGCGAGCTATCCATGCACCAAGTTGTGACGCCTCGCGTTGAGAGCGCCATGTCCAATGAACCGCTTTGGCGCACAAAATTCGTCAAAGCTGATCACGACCAGGACTGTTGCTCGGGTTTTGATTGTTTGAGTCAGGGTTTCGGGTAAATCATGCCCGGCAACAGCGCATCGGCGCAGGCTGGCGCACCACGACACAGCAAAAGTTGTACCAGTCATTTGTACTGAACCTTCACATAAGGCTCATACTCGAACGTTTCAGACGCCACTATGGAGATCACCAATGGCCAGTACCAAGGCAAAGACTGCTCAAGAAATCCTGATGAACGATTTTCAGACACTGGTCAGCGACACCGAGCGGTTGCTGGAACACACCGCTTCCCTGGCCGGTGACCAGGCCGATGAGTTGCGCGACCAGATCCACGACAGTCTCCTGCGAGCACGGGAAACCTTGAAGCTGACCGAGGACTCGCTGCGCGAACGCAGCAAGGCTGCTGTCACCGCTACCGAGGACTATGTCCAGGCCAACCCATGGCAATCGGTCGGCATCGCCGCCGGCATTGGTTTTCTTATCGGCCTGCTGGCAACCCGGCGCTGATCATGGCAATCGACGAACTCGGCGCGTCCACGACGGGCGCAAGTTCCTCATCGCGGCGACTGGGTGCCGCCGTGCTTGGATTACTGCACAGCCATGTCGAGCTGTTCGGCATCGAATTGCAGGAACAAAAGGCCCGCACCGTCAGCCTGTTGCTGTTCGCTGGCCTGGCACTGGTGTTCGCCCTGCTGTTGCTGGTGGGATTGTCGACATTGGTGCTGATCCTGTTTTGGGATACCTATCGCCTGGCGGCCATCATCGGCCTTTGTGTGTTCTACACCCTCGCGGCAATCTTCTGCGGCATACGCCTGAGAGCGGCCATTTTCGATGAGTCCTCGCCCTTCCACGGCACTCTGGAAGAGCTGGCCAATGACCGGGAGCGCTTGTTGCCATGAACCTGCCTGAACTACCTCGAAACAGTTCGCGCACGGAAATGCGCAAGGCGCTGATCCGCCTGCGCATGGAAATGCACCGCCAGGAAATCCGCCACGAATCGTCGCAACTGCTGCAACCCTTGCAGCGTGTCCGCGGGATGACGCAAAACCTGCAAGACGGCTTTGGTATCAAGCATGCTCCACTCTGGGGCGTGGCGGCGGTGACCCTGTTGGGTTTTCTGACCGGCAAGGGAGCGAAAAGCGGCGGTGTGGGCAGCCTGACCAAGCTGGTCCAACTCGGTACCACCTTGGGGCCGCTGATCAAACTGGTGATGCAAGGTTCTTCGCGCAAGCGCTGAGCTGTCATTTCTGGCTACATTCTTGCAATACCACGGGATGAACCTCTTTATCGAGGGGTTCAACCCTGCGTGCCTACCCGGTCACCAGGCTTTATCCAAAAACAAGATCGACAAGGAGGCCTTGTGATCGACGGGCAACCGCTCGCCTGCTTTCAGCCGTTCATCGATACCGCCACCGGGCGTATCGCAGGTGTCGAAGCACTGGGTCGACTGCGTCAGTCCGATGGTCAATTGGCATCGGTAGGGCCGCTGTTCGCCGACCCTCGAACCAACGCCATTGCCCTGCGCCACCTGGATCGTCAGCTGCGCGACAACGCCTTGAGCCGACTGCATGAGGCACCCCACGACTGGTTTCTCAGCCTGAACATTTCTCCGCGATGGATCAGCCGCTTGCGCCCGGACCAACCCCTGCCGAGCCTCAAGCAATTGAGCAGACATGATGTTGACCCACAGCGAATCGTTTTCGAAATCACTGAACTGGGTGGCAATATTCAGCGCCTGGCCCAGGTAGTGGCTCGCTACCGCTCAGCTGGCGCGCGGATCGCCATTGATGACTTTGGTGCCGGATACTCACAGCTCGATCGCGTGCTGGCGCTGCAACCGGACATCCTCAAACTCGACATGCGTTTATTCCAGGCGGCAGCACTGGGTGGACCCAGTAGCGATGTGGTCAAGGCCCTGGCGCAAATGGCAGAGAGGAGCGGTTGCTGGATCATCGCCGAAGGGGTGGAAACCGATGCCCAGCTAAATTTTGCACTGGAATGCGGTTCACGCTACGTGCAGGGTTTTCTGTTCGCCGGGGCGCAAGAAGATTTCTTTGCCACCAACGCCTTTGTCGAGCGCTTCGCACAACTGCGTCAGCGTTATGTTCAGCAGAAACTGGCCGAACGCGGACGTCTGATGATCATGCGCCAGCAACTCAGTGAGCTGATGACAATCCTGCAGGCCTGGGCCCAGGCCCGCGCTCCGATCAGTGCCTTGCCGCAACCGGACGCCTTTCCGTGGCTATTGCGCTTCTATCAATGCGACCGTCACGGTACGCAATTGACGCCAAACCTGGAATGGCGCCACAACGGCTGGGTCACCGACCATCGTTACCTGGGGCACAACTGGTCCTGGCGACCGTACTTCTATCAGCTGCTGGCGGAGGGCTGGGATGAACGGCGATTGACCCTTTCCAACACGTATCGCGATGCCACGAGCAATCAGTACTGCCTCACCGCCGGGCAGTTTTTTGACGATGGCGAACGGTTGCTGTTGATTGATATCGATGCGGTTGGGCTTTAGGGTAGTGCTGTTGATTGGGTGATGGCGGGTTACCTGGAGCAAAACCAAAGCGAGGCGGCCTGATAGCCGACCTGACTTTCGCGGTCGCACCCAATCCCCCGTGGGAGCGAGCCTGCTCGCGAAGGACGTTAACGATAACGCGCCCTGTCTGAATGGACGCGTTGTCCGGGCGTTTTTCGCGAGCGAGCTCGCTCCCACATTGATTAATCCCGCAAAGGCCAATAACCCCGAGCCCTCCAGCACGACCTGGAAACCAAATGAGAATCCCCCTGGTACCCCTTGCAGGTCCCCGCGCGAACCGGGAAGCTAGAGCCTCAAGTCACCCGACGGAGAGTACCCGCCTTGGATTGGCACACCCTGCTTACTCGCGAACGCCTCGGAAAGCCTCTGCACAGCCCGCAAGAACTCGGCCGCAGTCCTTTCCACAAAGACCATGACCGCATCATTTTCTCGGGGGCGTTTCGTCGTCTCGGGCGCAAGACACAGGTGCATCCGGTCTCCAGCAACGACCATATCCACACGCGATTGACCCACTCGCTGGAAGTCAGTTGCGTCGGCCGTTCGCTGGGCATGCGCGTCGGTGAAACCATCCGCGGCGCCCTGCCTGACTGGTGCGAACCCAGCGACCTGGGCATGGTGGTGCAATCGGCCTGTCTGGCCCATGACATCGGCAATCCTCCCTTCGGTCACTCTGGCGAAGATGCGATTCGTCATTGGTTCCAGCAAGCCGCCGGTCGTGGCTGGCTCGACGCAATGAGCGAAGCCGAACGCAACGATTTTCTCAACTTCGAAGGCAATGCCCAGGGCTTTCGGGTATTGACCCAGCTGGAGTATCACCAATTCGATGGTGGCACGCGGCTGACCTACGCCACTCTTGGTACTTATCTGAAATACCCGTGGACGGCCAAACATGCCGACTCGCTGGGGTACAAGAAACATAAATTCGGCTGCTACCTGAGCGAACTGCCGTTGCTGGAACAGATCGCCCAGAAACTCGGCCTGCCGCAACTCGAAGAACAGCGCTGGGCGCGCCACCCGTTGGTGTACCTGATGGAGGCCGCCGACGACATCTGCTACGCGCTGATCGACCTCGAGGACGGTCTGGAAATGGCGCTGTTGGAATATGCAGAGGTCGAGTCCTTGCTGCTGGATCTGGTAGGCGACGATCTGCCGGAAACCTATCGGCAACTCGGCCCGGGGGATTCTCGTCGACGCAAACTGGCCATCCTGCGTGGCAAGGCCATTGAGCACCTGACCAATGCTGCAGCCCGCGCCTTTGTCGAACAGCAAGACACCTTGCTGGCCGGTACGCTGCCCGGCGATCTGGTGGAACACATGCACGGCCCGGCCAAACGTTGCGTCCTGAATGCAAAAGACATGGCACGCAAAAAAATCTTCCAGGACAAGCGCAAGACCCTGCACGAAATCGGCGCCTATACCACATTGGAAATTTTGCTCAACGCCTTCTGTGGCGCAGCGCTCGAACAACACAACGGTCGCACGCCCTCCTTCAAGAGCCGACGGGTTCTCGATCTGCTGGGCAATAATGCACCTGATCCCCACGCCCCGCTGCACACGTCATTTCTGCGAATGATCGATTTCATCGCCGGTATGACGGACAGCTACGCCAGCGACATGGCGCTGGAGATGACGGGGCGCTCAAGTCACTGACGAGTGCTGTTGACCGGCCATCTCACCGCCCGTGATGGCCGTTCAGCCCCCCGTCAAAAGCAAGTGCATTCAACACCCGCTGAATCCCCCTACAGATAATGTCGAGCGAACTGATCGATTACCCGGCATTGACACGAAACAATCACGTCTACTTTGCTCAAATAAAAGAAGCGTGAATAATATGATCAAAGACAATCTGCGCATATTGCTGGTGGAAGATCATCCATTTCAGCTCAGGGCTACTCAATACCTGCTTGAGAGTTACGGTTTTACCCGGTTGACCACGACTGACTGTGCCCAGGGCGCCTTGCAGCAAATGCTGGATGCCGAACAACCTTTTGATATTCTTTTGTGCGATCAATGTCTGCCCGATATCTCCGGCATTGAACTGGTCAGGTTCGCCAGTCGTCGCGGCATGATCAAACAAGCGATCCTTTTAAGCAGCCTGACACAGGATGAACTGGATGGACTTGAAAACATGGCAAACATTCATGATCTTCCACTGCTCGGTTATCTGGTCAAGCCGTTGAAACAAACCGAATTCATACAACTATTGACTTCAGCGCCTTTGAAAAACCACAGCAAAAATCGAGTTTAAATTCAACAGCAAGCTCAAAAATCACCTCACCAATAATCCAACAGAACAAAAACAACTTTCGTCCTTCCTTATAAAAATCCTAGTTGATGCGTAAGCCTATTCTTTTTCGCTTGTAGGAACATTCCTATATTGCTGCTACAGGTACGTCAGTTCATACGTCACATCCACTATCTGAGCTAAGGTTCGCCCTTTATTTCAGTTCGCATGGGATTTTGTTATGAACTCCGTTTTTATTGTCGACGATCACCCTGTCATCCGACTTGCCGTTCGCATGCTGCTTGAACACGAAGGCTATAAAGTCGTCGGTGAAACTGACAACGGGGTCGATGCCATGCAGATGGTTCGCGAGTGCATGCCTGACCTGGTCATTCTTGACATCAGCATTCCCAAACTCGATGGCCTGGAAGTGCTGGCCCGTTTCAACGCAATGAGTACCCCCTTGAAAACGTTAGTGCTCACCGCGCAGTGCCCGACACTTTTTGGTATTCGTTGCATGCAATCCGGTGCTTCGGGATATGTCTGCAAGCAGGAGGACCTCAGCGAACTGGTCAGCGCCATCAAGGCAGTATTGTCGGGTTACAACTACTTCCCGAGCGAGGCACTGAATCCGATGCGCGGTGACGAGGCACGTTGCGCCGAGCTGGAACTGTTCAAGTCTGTCAACGACCGGGAACTGATGGTATTGCAACTTTTTGCACAAGGTCGCACTAACAAGGAAATTGCCAAGGGCATGTTTCTGAGCAACAAGACTGTCAGCACTTATAAAAAACGTCTCATGCAAAAACTCAAGGCCAAGTCTCTGGTTGAACTCATCGAAATGGCAAAACGCAACGCATTGGTGTGAGAAGCAGGATGCCCAGTCGCTTGATGGACTTTTTGATACTGACGGCCGTGGGTATTGGCCTGAGTACTTCATTGCTCGCGGCACCGAGCAGCGATAACTACGCCTTGCTGAGCCGCTCGACCGCCGGGCAACTGGAAATCCAGCTGGCCCCCTCACAAGAGCAGTGGCTCAAGAGCAAACAGGAACTGATCCTTGGCACCTCAGCGCCGGATTATCCGCCCTTCGACCTGACCCTCAGCGGCCACGACTATGAAGGTTTCACCGCCGACTATGCGGGAATCCTCGGCAAAGTCACCGGTTTACCCATCAGGGTTCAGCGCTTTGCATCCCGGGGGGACGCCATTGAAGCGCTTGAAAACGGTGAGGTCGATCTGCTCGGCAGTGCCAACGGTTTCGAAGCGCACAATGCCAAAATCGTACTGTCCATGCCCTACGCCGTCGATCAACCGGTCCTGGTGACCCGCGAAGGCGAAACAAGATCCCTGACCGATGGCCTTGCCGGCATGCGCCTGAGCATGGTGTATCACTACTTGCCGCTGGAGGAGGTCAAGGCCTTGTATCCCAAGGCAATCATCACGTCCTACCCCTCTTACCAGAATGCAATCAATGCCGTCGCCTTCGACCAGGCTGACGTGTTTCTCGGCGATACCATCTCCACCCACTACATGATCAACAAGGGGTACCTGAACAACATCCGCATGGCCAACTTCGGCAAACACGAAGCTCACGGTTTCAGCTTCGCGGTGCGCCAGAACAATCCTGAACTGCTTGGCATCATCAATTCCATGCTAATGGCCATCCCCACCAGCGTGCGAGAAAACATTGCCAAACGCTGGAGTGCCGGCAGTGACATCTTGCTCACCGATCACAAACTGGAGCTCAGCTACAACGAGGAACGCTGGCTGGCGCAACATCCGGTGGTACGCGTGGTGGTCAACGAGGCGTTCGCGCCGCTGACATTTTTCGACAGCGCCGGCAACTTTCGGGGTGTTGCCGCCGATCTACTCGAACTGATCAGATTGCGCACCGGTTTACGCTTTGATATCCAGCGCAGCCGCAGCGATAGCGAAATGATCCAGCGGATCCAGAACGGCGAGGCCGACCTGATTGCTGCACTGCTACCCAGCGCCCAACGGGAGACCCTGCTGAATTTCAGCCGTCCTTATCTGCAAAACTCCTATGTCCTGCTGACGCGCAAGGCTGCGGACAGCCCCGGCAACCTGACGCAGTTGCAGGGCAAAAGCCTGGCCATCGCCCAAGGTCATCCACTGATGGCTTATCTGCGCAGCGAGTTCCCACACATAAAGCTCATCGAAACCCCTGACACTTTCAGTGCCGTGGAAATGCTCGCCGAGGGGCAGGTAGAGGGAACGGTGAACTCACTGGTGATTGCCAACTACTTCATTTCATCGCGACTGTTCGAACATATCCTGCAGATCAGTACCACCATCGGGACCGAGCAGGCAGCCTTTTCCCTGGCGACCAATCGTGAGGCCGATGAGCTCCATGACATCCTCAACAAGGCACTACTGAGTATTGCGCCGGAGGAGCTGGGCATCATCAACAGCCGCTGGCGGGGCTATTCGGCGTCCTCGCAAAGCACCTGGCGCAACTATCACCGGCTGTTCTACCAAATTGTCATCGGTGCCAGCGTTTTGTTACTGATCTCCGTAGCCTGGAACGCCTACATGCGGCGCCAGATCAATCAACGCAAGGCTGCCGAACGCGCATTGAACGACCAATTCGAATTCATGCGCTCGCTGGTCAACGGCACGCCTCACCCGATTTACGTGCGTGATCGTCAGGGCTTGCTGCAAAGCTGCAATGACAGTTACCTGCAAGCGTTCAACGCCAGACGCGAAGACGTCATCGGCAAAAGCGTCATTCACGGTACCTTGAGCAATGCCTTCGAGGCCAGGGAATATCAAGCCGACTACCAGCGTGTCGTGGCTGAGGGCAGGCCGTTGATTGTCGACCGCCCCCTGCATATCGGCGGCCGTCGATTGACGATCTATCACTGGATTCTTCCCTACCGCGACTCAAGCGGTGAAGTGCAAGGCATCATCGGTGGCTGGATCGACATCAGCGAACGCCGGCAACTGTTCGATGACCTGCGTTGCGCCAAAGAGCGCGCCGATGAAGCCAACCGGGCCAAGAGCACGTTTCTGGCCACAATGAGCCATGAGATCCGCACACCGATGAATGCGGTCATCGGCATGCTCGAACTGACGCTCAAGCGAATTGAACACAACCACCCTGACCGCCCGGCCATCGATGTGGCGTACAACTCGGCGAAGGATCTGCTGGAACTGATCGGCGACATACTCGACATCGCGCGCATTGAATCCGGGCACTTGAGCCTGAGCCCGGAACGCGTCGACCCGCGGGAAATCGTCGCGTCGGTGGTACGGATCTTCGACGGCCTGGCCCGGCAGAAAGCGCTCGAACTCATACTGGATTTCAGCCCCGTCAATCCGCCCGTCGATGTCCTGCTGGACCCGCTGCGCTTCAAGCAGGTGCTGTCCAATCTGGTCAGCAATGCCATCAAGTTTACCGAGCAGGGTCAGGTGAGGATTGCCGTCGAGCTGCGTCCGACGGCCAGGCCCGATCAGGTGCAGATGCAGTTGCGGGTCGAGGACACCGGCACCGGGATAAGCTTCGATGATCAACAACGCCTGTTCGAACCCTTCGCCCAGGCCGATATCGCCGGGCAGACGGCTCGCGGCGGTGCCGGGCTCGGCCTGGTGATCAGCCGCAACCTGTGCGAATTGATGGGCGGCAGCCTGCAATTGAGCAGTCGGCCAGGTGTCGGTACGCAAGTACAGATGTCACTGCTTCTGCCGACACTGCCAGATAAATGCCGGGTGGAAAAAACTGAAACACAGATCCGCGCCGCGAAAGCCCCATTGAACGTTCTGGTGGTCGATGATCATGCGGCCAATCGCTTGCTCATGTGCCAGCAATTGGAGTTCCTGGGTCATCGATTCAGCGTCGCGGCAGAGGGTCAGGCTGGACTCGAAGCGTGGAAAGCCGAAGTGTTCGATCTGGTGATTGCCGATTGCAACATGCCGGTCATGAATGGATACGAGTTGGCCCGCGCCATTCGCCGACATGAAAAACAGACTCGACAGCCGCCCTGCACGGTCCTCGGCTTCACCGCCAACGCACAACCGGAAGAAGTAGAACGATGCAAGCAGGCCGGGATGGATGACTGCCTGTTCAAGCCCCTGACCCTGACCGCATTGAGCCAATGGGTGGAAGGCGTAGCGCCGACTGCCCTGTCACCAGCCTTCAACCTGGAAGGGCTGCAGCAATTGACCGGTGGCAACCCGGTATTGAACCAGCGCCTGTTGACTGAATTGCTCAACAGCAACCGGCTGGACCGCCAGGCATTGCTGGCGCTCTGCGGTTCCACAGACCCACAGGCCTTTATCGACATCGCCCACAAAATCAAGGGGGCCGCCCGGATCGCCCAGGCCGCTCGATTGATCGACAGTTGCGAGGCGCTCGAAACCATCTGCCGCGACACCTTCCACCCCGACAAAGTGGCCGAATGTTGCTCGGCAGTGGAGAGCGCCTTGCTGGAATTGGACCGGGCATTGCTGCAACAGATCGGGCACGACGACGAAAGCAGAATGACAGAGGCTTAACTATGCTTGGACGCTGAGCAGTGTGTTAACCATCTCGGAGGGACCTGCATGCCCAGCCCACTGCGTCCGGATCAACGGCGGTTTCCCCTGCACGTTCATATCAGCGTGATGTTTACCTTCCTGCTGTTACTGACCGGGGTGGTATTGGGCATTTTCAATTATCGGCAAACCACACAAATCATTCTGTCCAGCAGCGAGAAGCTCTTCAATCGTATCGAGCAGGATGTCCGCCTCGATCTGAAAGCGACCTACGAACCGATTCGCCACCTGTTGAGCTTGCAGATCCTCAACCCCGCTGTTCACGCGCCGGACCTTGAGCAACGCCTGGCGCTGCTCAAACCCTTCAGCCAGTCGCTCACCGACAACCCTGATCTGGCGTCGCTGTACCTGGGCTACGGCAATGGTGACTTCTTCATGGTTCGCCCTCTGCGGACCGTCGATTTGAAAAACCTGCTCAAAGCCCCCGAGAACGCGGCTTATCAAGTATGGAGCATTGAGCGAAACGGCGGCGGCCAGGTGCTCTCGCAATCCTTGTTTTTCGACCGGAACCTGGCCTTCATCAGCCGCCAGGACCACCCCGACGACACTTACGATCCGCGTAGCCGTGTCTGGTTTACCGGCGCCAGCCGCGACAACGATCAGATCACCACCGAACCCTATGTCTTCTTCTCCACCCACAATGTCGGCACCACCCTGGCACGGCGCGGTGGCGAACAGGTCGTGATAGGCGCGGACCTGACCCTGGCCGAACTCAGTGCCACCCTGGCCAAACACGTGGTAACGCCCGCCACCGAGATCGTGCTGTTCGATGCCCAAGGCAATGCCGTCGCCTACCCCGACGCCAGCCGGCTGATCATCGACGATCAGACCGCCCATCTGATCAAGGCCGCCGACCTGAACCCCAGCCTGAAGGCACTGCTCAATAACCCTCTTGAAGGCAATCGCCTGAATGCCGGCGGTCGCCAATGGATCGTAGCCCGCAGCAGCATGCAGGAAGGTGGCCCCACAGGGCTGCAATTGGCCTTGCTGGTGCCGGAAGATGAGTTGCTCGTCGATGCCTACCGCATGCGCTGGCAAGGCGCACTGATTACCCTGGCAACGCTGCTGCTGTGCATACCGCTGGGTTGGCTGACCTCGCGGATGCTGGTCAAGCCCCTGCGCGCACTGGTGCAGGAAGCGGATGCGATTCGCAGTTTCGATTTCAATTTTCCGCTGTCCCGTCGCTCTCCAGTACTCGAAGTCGACCAATTGAGCGTGTCGATGGCGCGCATGAAAGACACCCTGGCGAGCTTCTTCCAGATCACCGACAGTCTGAGCGCCGAAACCCGATTCGCCCCATTGCTGCAACGGGTGCTGTTTGAAACCGTGAAAATCGGCCAGGCCCAGGCCGGTCTGATCTACTTGCGCGAAGGCGACGGCGATCGCATGGAACCCCACGGCCTGGTCATCAACGATACCGCGCAAGCCCTGTCGTCATTCGGCATTCAGGCCCACTCGATTCAAGACCCGCAGAGCCCCACCTGGTTGCAGCAGTTGTCGAGCGCTGACAATGTCGTCAGCAATCTCGGTTTCGAGCAGGCGGGGGATTTGCAAAAAGTGCTGCTGGCACTGGAATGCCCGCGGGTTCATCTGATCGGTATCCGCTTGCACAATCGCCATAACGACACCGTGGGCCTGCTGGTGTTTCTGCTGGCTGACAGCGGCAACCAGAGTGACCTGGAAAAACTTCGCCCGGACCGCATTGCGTTTTTGCAGGCTGTGTCCGGTGCGGCCGCGGTGAGCATCGAAAGCCAGCGCTTGCAAGACCGGCAAAAACAACTGCTGGACGCGTTCATCAAGCTGTTGGCCGGTGCGATTGACGCCAAGAGCCCCTACACCGGCGGGCATTGTCAGCGTGTGCCCGCCCTGACGCTGATGCTCGCCCAGGCCGCTGCAGCCAGCAAAGATCCGGCTTTCAGCAGCTATCAACCCACCGATGATGAATGGGAGGCGCTGCACGTCGCCGCCTGGCTGCACGACTGCGGCAAGATCACCACACCGGAATACGTCGTTGATAAAGCCACGAAACTGGAAACCCTCAACGACCGCATCCACGAAATCCGCACCCGTTTCGAAGTGCTCAAGCGCGATGCCTGGGTCAGTTACTGGCAAGCGGTCGCCCAAGGTGGCGACGAACAAGACCTGGCGCAGCAGCGTGATGCCACGCTGTTAGGGCTGGACGATGATTTTGCTTTCATTGCCCGCTGTAATCTCGGTGGCGAGGCCATGGCCGAAAGCGATCTGCAACGCCTGCGCAGCGTCGGCCAACGCACCTGGACGCGAACCCTTGATGACCGGCTGGGTGTTTCCTGGGAAGAGAACCGGCGTCAGGCCCGTACCCCGGAACCGACACTGCCGGTCACCGAATCGCTGCTGGCGGACAAGCCCGAGCACCTGTTCGAACGCGCCGAAGCCGAACTGATCGCGCCCGTCAATCCCTGGGGTTTCAAACTCGATGTACCTCGCTACAAGTACAACCGCGGCGAACTCTACAACCTGAGCATCAGTCGCGGCACATTGACCCGCGAAGAGCGCTACATCATCAATCACCACATCGTGCAGACAATCCTGATGCTCAGCCACCTGCCGTTTCCCGGCCATCTGCGCAACGTTGCGGAAATCGCCGGCGGTCACCACGAAAAAATGGACGGCACCGGTTACCCCAAACGCTTGAAGCGTGAGGAGATGAGCCTGCCGGCACGGATGATGGCGATTGCCGATATTTTCGAAGCACTGACCGCCGCCGACCGGCCCTACAAGAAAGCCAAGTCCTTGAGCGAAGCACTGGGCATCATGGCCACCATGTGCCGGGATGCCCACATCGACCCGGAGTTGTTCAGGCTGTTCATCAAGACGCACATCTACCTGCGGTACGCCGAACGCTTCCTTGATCCACAGCAGATCGATGCGGTAGATCCGTCAGGCCTGCTGATCAAGGCCGGCCTGTCGGCGTGAGCTTGAATCGGCAATCAGCAGTCGGTCAGGCGCAGGAAAATCGCCGCCAGTTGCTCGATACCCGCCTGATCCTGCGCGGTGAACCGCGCCAGTTTCGGGCTGTCGAGGTCCAGCACACCGATCAGGCGACCGTTCTTGACCAGCGGCACCACCAGTTCGCTGTTCGACGCACTGTCACAGGCGATATGCCCGGGGAATGCGTGCACGTCTTCGACCAATTGCGTTTGCAAGGTCGCCGCTGCGGTCCCGCACACGCCTCGACCGAACGGAATCCGCACACAGGCGATTTGCCCCTGAAACGGACCCAGCACCAGTTCTTCGTTGCGATTGAGGTAGAAACCGGCCCAGTTCAGGTCATCGAGCTGATTGAACAGGAATGCGGAAAACTGCGCGGCGTTGGCGATGAAATCGCGCTCGTCCGCCAACAGCGACTCAAGCTGCGCGTGCAGCATGCCGTAGCCTTCGAGGCCTTGGCCGCTCTTTTGTAAATCGATCATGCCTTGTGCTCCAACAGTTTCAGCCCGACCCAATAGCGGGCAAATTGATACGCGCAACGTCCGTTACGATTGCCTCGCCCCGTGGCCCAGCGCACCGCGAGGATGTCCAGCTCTTCAGTGCGTTGCCATTCGAGGCCGGCCTTGTCGGCCAGTTGGCCGATCCAGTGTTCGACGACGTTGAGAAAGTGTTCCTGGGTAAATGGATAGAACGACAGCCACAAGCCGAAGCGATCCGACAGGGCGATCTTGTCCTCCACCGCCTCGCTGGGGTGCAATTCGCCATCGACCCTTTTCCAGTTTTCGTTATCGCTTTCCTTTTCCGGCACCAGGTGGCGACGGTTGGAAGTGGCGTACAACAACACGTTATCCGGTGCCTGTTCGAGGGAACCGTCGAGTACACTTTTGAGTACGCGATAATCGCCTTCACCCGACTCGAACGACAAGTCATCGCAGAACAACACAAAGCGCTGGGGCAGTTTGGCGATTTGTTCGACCACCCGAGGCAAGTCCGCCAGGTGATCGCGCTCGATTTCGATCAGGCGCAAACCGCCGACGGCGTGCTCGGCAAGCAAGGCACGGACCAGCGAGGATTTACCGGTGCCGCGCGAGCCCCAGAGCAAGGCATGGTTGGCCGGCATGCCATCGAGAAACTGTTGGGTATTGCGTCCCAGTTGTTCCACTTGCCGGTCGACGCCGATCAGGTCGGACAGACGCATGTCGAGACTGACCTGCAGCGGCAGCAGGAAACCGCTGCGCCCTTCACGCTGCCAACGTGCAGCCAGGCAGGTTGTCCAGTCGATGGCTTGCCGAGGGGTGGGCAGCAGCGGTTCGATACGGGCCAGAACGGCATCGGCGCGTTCAAGAAAAGCATTCAATCGGGAATCCACGTCTTCTCCTCGGGCACGTTCACAGTAATGATGGCGATACAGCGACAAAACACAGCGTTTGATGACCGGGCCAGGCCCCTGGTACAAGGGCTCGCGAGAACATCGGCATCCGTGCATGATCGGCTATGCTTGAGCAGCGAAGGGAAACGGAAGTGATCCAGCACCCCATGGATATCAAGTTCACCAACCGGCTGTCTTACAAGCAAGCCCGGCTAACCGTGCTGGTCGGCTTTATTCTCGGCACGCTGCTCAGCCTGCTGCAAATAGGCATCGATTATGCCAGTGAAGACGCCTCCATCAACCGTGAAATCCTGTCTTTGCTGGAAATCAGCCACAACCCGGCCTCACGCATCGCCTATAACATCGACGCCGAGCTCGCGCAGGAACTGACCCTGGGCCTGTTGCGTTCACCGGCGATCATCGGTGCGAAACTGACCGACAACAACGGCAACGTGCTGGCCAACGTCAAGCGCCCCGGCCAGCAAAGCGGCTATCGCGTGCTCAGCGACCTGCTGTTCGGCGCCGACCGGCAGTTCGAAGACCGCCTCTATCTGGACCATTTGCCAAGCGAATCCCTCGGCACGCTGCAACTGGACGTCGACACTTATTCATTCGGCTACCGGTTCCTGCGTCGCGCCGAAGTGACCCTGCTCAACGGCTTTGCCCGCAGCCTGATCCTGACCGGCCTGCTGCTGGCACTGTTCTATGTGATGCTGACCAAACCCTTGGTGCGGGTTATTCGCGAGCTCAGTGGCCGCGACTCGCGCAACGCTGAACCGACCGCTCTGGAATGTCCGGCCGGACACGCCAACGATGAGATCGGTGTGCTGGTGAAAGTCGCCAACCAGCAATTTGAAAATGTCGCCACCGAAATCCAGCAGCGACGCAACGCAGAAAACCGCCTGACCGATTACCTCAGCCAACTGGAAAACATCGTTTCGGCGCGCACCGCCGAACTCAAGGCGATCAACGCCCGCCTCAGTCAATCCAATCAGGAGCTGGAAGTCGCTCGCAGCACCGCCCTGGACATGGCCGAAGCGCGCTCGGTGTTCCTGGCCAACATGAGCCATGAAATTCGCACGCCGCTCAATGGTCTGCTGGGAATGATTGCGCTGTCCCTGGACGGTCCGCTGAACGCAGAGCAACAGCAACAACTGGCCATTGCCCATGACTCGGGCAAGGTGCTGGTGGAGTTGCTCAACGATATTCTCGATCTGTCGAAATTCGATGCCGGTCAACTCGAACTCGAACACATCCCGTTCGACCTGGGTTCGCTGATCGAAGACACCGCCAACCTGCTGTCGCAGAACGCGGCGCCGGGTGTCGAACTGACCTGCCTGATCGATCCGCAGTTTCCGGCACTGGTGCTCGGCGATCCGACCCGGGTCCGGCAGATCGTCAGCAACCTGCTGTCCAATGCGCTCAAGTTCACCCGTTTCGGGCGGGTCGATGTGCGCCTTTCGACATTCGGTGATGGCGTCAGAATCGAGGTCTGCGACACGGGCATCGGTATCCCCCAGGACGCCCAGGTCAAGATCTTCCAGCCTTTCACCCAGGCCGGTGCCGGGATTACCCGGCAATTCGGTGGTACCGGACTGGGCCTGGCCCTGACCTACAACCTTTGCGAAGCCATGCAAGGACGCCTGACCATCAGCTCGGAAGCGGGTTTCGGCAGCCAGTTCTGCGCGCAACTGCCACTGCCCCGCCACACCCGTTCCCTGGTCCCTCCGTCCTTGAAGGGCAAGGTCATCGCCATCACCGCCGCCAGCAGCGGCCTGGCCGAACTGCTGGGCAGCGTATTGCCCGGTTGGGGGCTGGACTATCAGCAACGCGCCATCGACGACCCGTTGATCGGCCTGCATCCCGATATACTGATTACCGATTGCCCTGAATGCCTGTTCAACCTGCGCCCCACCTGCACCGCGCCGATTCTACTGGTGACTGCCTACGGCAGCTTCATGCCCAGCGAACAAGCCAACGCCCTCGCCCCCTTGCAGCAACAGGCACGCCCCTTGGCACGCAATGCGCTGCACCAGACCTTGCGCCGCGTCCTGCAACCGGAAATCGCCACCATCGATGACATCCGGATCGACACCCAATCGCCGCAACGTCGTGCACGAGTGCTGTTGGTCGAGGACAATCCGGTCAATCAACTGGTGGCCAAGGGCATGCTCGGCAAACTCGGGTGCGAGGTGATCGTCGCGGCCCATGGTGTCGAGGCACTGGATCATCTGGAAGACAGCGAATTCGATCTGGTGTTGATGGACTGCAACATGCCAGTGATGGACGGCTATGAAGCCAGTCGGCAAATCCGCCGCAGCGGACGCTGGCCGCAATTGCCCATCGTCGCCCTCACCGCCAACGCCATGTCCGAAGAACGCGAACGTTGCCGTGCGGCGGGCATGAGCGACTACCTGGCCAAACCCTTTCGCCGGGAAGAGCTCGCCGCGCTGCTGGACGTCTGGATTCCCGTTACGACAGTGCCTTGATTTGCCCCAACAGGTGATCCAGTCCGTCGCGCAGCTCATTCAGGCGATCCAGATCCACCCCGCTGTCGCACAGTAGCCGCGCCTTCAACGGCCCGACCTGATCGCGCAATGCCAGGCCGCTTGGCGACAGACTCAAGTGCACCTCACGCTCATCCCGGGCCGAACGCTGACGCTGGACCAATTGCAGTTGCTCAAGTCGCTTGAGCAAAGGTGTCAGCGTGCCGGAGTCCAGCGCCAGGCGCTCACCCAGAGCCTTCACGGTCGGTTGCTCCGGCGCTGACGCCTGCCATTCCCACAACACCAGCATCGCCAGGTATTGCGGGTAGGTCAGGCCCAGTTGATCGAGCATCGGCTTGTAGGCCCGGATCACCGCCCGGGAAGCGGCGTACAGCTTGAAGCAGAGCTGGCTGTCGAGGTTCAGGGAATCGACGGACAAGGTGTTCATTTGAGCAGGGCTTCGATCTCGCGGCTCAGGTCCTGCGGCTTGGTCGCCGGGGCGAAACGCTTCACCAGCTGACCGTCCTTGCCGATCAGGAACTTGGTGAAGTTCCATTTGATGCCCTGGGAGCCAAGCACACCCGGTGCACGTTTTTTCAGTTGCACGAACAGCGGATGGGCACCGGCACCATTGACCTCGATCTTTTTGAACAGCGGGAAACTGACGCCGTAGTTCAACTCGCAGAACTCGCTGATCGCCCCTTCATTACCTGGCTCCTGCTTGCCGAATTGATTGCAGGGAAACCCCAGCACCACCAGGCCTTGATCCTTGTAGGTCTGCCACAGCTCTTCGAGACCTTTGTATTGAGGGGTGAAACCGCATTTGCTGGCGGTGTTGACCACCAATACGGCTTTACCGGCGAAATCCGCCAGGGTCTTTTGCTCGCCCTTGATGGTGGTGCACGGGATGTTTAGCAGCTTGTCGCTCATGGTGAAGGCTCCGAATTCGAGGATATGCACCAAACATAGCGAGCAATTGAATTGTGTGCAATTTATATTATCGGACGCCTCCTCAGTGTAGGAGCGAGCTCGCGATGATCGTCAACGATAACGCGGGGAGCCGGGTGCCCCGCGTTGGTCTCTATCCCATCGCGAGCAAGCTCGCTCCTACAGAGGGCGTGTTATCCGCGCGGTACCAGGTCCAGGCATACCGAGTTGATGCAGTAGCGCAGGCCGGTGGGCGGCGGGCCATCCGGGAACACATGACCCAGATGCGCATCGCATTTGGCGCAGACCACTTCGGTGCGGATCATGCCGTGGCTGACGTCACGGATTTCAGTCATGGCACTGTCGCCAATCGGCGCATAGAAGCTCGGCCAGCCGCAGCCGGAATCAAATTTGGTCTTGGAATCGAACAGCGGCTCGTTACAGCAGATGCAGTGGTAGATGCCGTCGACCTTGCTGTCGTTGTATTTGCCGGAGAACGGGCGTTCGGTGCCCTTGAGCCGGCACACGTTGTATTGCTCGGGGTCGAGCATGGCTTTCCATTCTTCCAGGGTTTTTTCCAACTTTTCCATCATCACACCTCGGCGGCTGAAAAAGCCCGATCTGTACCTTTTCCACGGATCAGGCGGCACGTATGATTGCGCCTCGTCAAACGCCAGTCTGGCAGCCAGACCACGCGCATTCAAACGGATTTATGAATGCTGCCTCTCAAGGCGTCAGGCCTGTGTGATTACGCAGGATTCCCAGTACGGTTGTTCACACGCCGCCTGGATCGTTCATTTTCGGGAACACATCGCCATGCAGGTCAGCAAATCGAACAAGCTCGCCAACGTCTGCTACGACATTCGCGGCCCGGTGCTCAAGCACGCCAAACGCCTGGAAGAGGAAGGCCATCGCATCCTCAAGCTGAATATCGGCAACCCGGCGCCCTTTGGTTTCGAAGCACCGGATGAAATCCTCCAGGACGTCATCCGCAACCTGCCGACCGCCCAGGGCTATAGCGACTCCAAAGGCCTGTTCAGCGCGCGCAAGGCCGTGATGCAGTACTACCAGCAAAAGCAGGTGGAAGGCGTCGGCATTGAAGACATCTACCTGGGTAACGGCGTTTCCGAGCTGATCGTGATGTCGATGCAGGCCCTTCTCAACAACGGCGATGAAGTGCTGGTGCCGGCTCCGGACTACCCGTTGTGGACCGCGGCCGTGAGCCTGTCGGGTGGTAACCCGGTGCACTACCTGTGCGACGAACAGGCCAACTGGTGGCCGGATCTGGCTGACATCAAGGCCAAGATCACCCCGAACACCAAGGCACTGGTGATCATCAACCCGAACAACCCGACCGGCGCGGTGTACTCGAAAGAAGTCCTGCTGGGCATGCTGGAACTGGCCCGCCAGCACAACCTGGTGGTGTTTTCCGACGAGATCTACGACAAGATCCTGTACGACGATGCCGTGCACATCTGCACCGCCTCCCTGGCACCAGACCTGCTGTGCCTGACCTTCAACGGTCTGTCCAAGTCCTATCGCGTCGCCGGCTTCCGCTCCGGCTGGATCGCCATTTCCGGTCCGAAGCACCACGCCCAGAGCTACATCGAGGGCATCGACATGCTGGCCAACATGCGCCTGTGTGCCAACGTGCCGAGCCAGCACGCGATCCAGACCGCGCTGGGTGGCTATCAGAGCATCAACGATCTGGTGCTGCCGCCAGGGCGCCTGCTGGAACAGCGCAACCGCACCTGGGAGCTGCTCAACGACATTCCGGGTGTCAGCTGCGTCAAGCCGATGGGTGCGCTCTATGCGTTCCCGCGCATCGACCCGAAGGTCTGCCCGATCCACAACGACGAGAAATTCGTCCTCGACCTGTTGCTCTCCGAGAAGCTGCTGGTGGTGCAAGGCACGGCCTTCAACTGGCCATGGCCGGACCACTTCCGCGTCGTGACCCTGCCACGGGTCGATGACCTGGACATGGCCATCGGCCGCATCGGCAACTTCCTCAAATCCTATCGCCAGTAATGTGACCTCACCGTGCGACGCCCACACTCGTCGCACGGTGATTCATTCAGCAACACATGTTTGTACCTTGCGGACTCTCGCAGCCTCAGCCCCTGCCCCACCACACAGAAGCGTTTCTCGCCTAGTAACGGCGGGGTCTGCAACACCCATGGGTCCTACAAAGACTTCCCTGTTCAATATCAGAAATGCCCTGCAGGCAGCTAAGCTGTTGCCGTAGGACACAGTTTGAAATAGTCACCCGGTTGAATACCCCGGTGCAGCACCTTATATACCCCGCAGTACGCTACATCTTTAGCATAAGGAGATTTCTACAACCATGATGCGCATCCTGCTGTTTTTGGCCACTAACCTGGCGGTCGTGCTGATTGCCAGCATCACCCTGAGCCTTTTCGGCTTCAACGGGTTCATGGCGGCCAACGGGGTTGATCTCAACCTCAATCAGCTGCTGATTTTCTGTGCGGTCTTTGGTTTCGCCGGTTCCCTGTTCTCGCTGTTCATCTCCAAGTGGATGGCGAAGATGAGCACCAGCACCCAGATCATTACCCAGCCACGCACTCGTCACGAGCAATGGCTGTTGCAAACCGTCGAGCAACTGTCCCGGGAAGCCGGGATAAAGATGCCCGAAGTCGGGATTTTCCCGGCCTACGAGGCAAACGCCTTCGCCACCGGCTGGAACAAGAACGACGCACTGGTCGCGGTCAGCCAGGGCTTGCTCGAGCGTTTCTCGCCGGATGAAGTGAAAGCCGTCCTGGCCCACGAAATCGGTCACGTGGCCAATGGCGACATGGTGACCCTGGCGCTGATACAGGGCGTGGTGAATACCTTCGTGATGTTCTTCGCACGGATCATCGGCAACTTTGTCGACAAGGTGATCTTCAAGAACGAAGAAGGCCAGGGTATCGCCTACTACGTGGCGACCATCTTCGCCGAACTGGTCCTGGGTATCCTGGCCAGCGCCATCGTGATGTGGTTCTCGCGCAAACGGGAATTCCGTGCCGACGAAGCCGGTGCAAACCTGGCCGGTACCGCCGCGATGATCGGCGCCCTGCAACGCCTTCGTGCGGAACAAGGCCTGCCTGTGCACATGCCTGACACCCTGAATGCCTTCGGCATCAACGGTGGCCTCAAACAGGGCTTCGCCCGTATGTTCATGAGCCACCCGCCGCTGGAAGAGCGTATTGACGCGCTGGCCCGTCGTCGGGGCTGAGTAATACCGAGGTAAACAAGAAGGCCCGCAGAGATGCGGGCCTTTTTTTGTCTGTTGATTGTTGGAGTGATCACTCTGGCCCCTTCGCGAGCAGGCTCGCTCCCACAGTGGTTATTTGTGATATGCAAATTTACTGTGGGAGCGAGCCTGCTCGCGAAGAGGCCGGAACAATCAACAAAAACTACCGGCTGGAAACCCTATAAACCCGCTCTTCAAGCCGGGTGACGCCCGCTTCCAGAAACTTCCCGCTCTCGCTCAGCACATCCTGATCCTCCAGGACTTTCAATGCCCACGAAGCCCCGAACAACCGCTGCACTTCATCATCAACCACGGCGAACGGCGGGCCGGACATTTGATCCTGATCGTAGTCCAGCGTAATCAGCAGCCCTTGAGAACCCTTGGGCAGAATCCGATTCAAATGCACCGCATATTGCTCACGCATCGCCGGTGGTAACGCAATCAACGCAGCGCGATCATAAAGCGCGGAACAATCAGCGACATCGCCAGGCGTCAAGGCAAAAAAATCCCCACACCACAGCTCGATGGAACCGGCCCGATAGACATTGAAAGGTCCTTGCTCACTGACAGCCGGGTCCAGTTGATGCTCACTGAAGAAATCCTCAACGGCCTTCTCCGACAACTCGACACCCAGCACCTCATGCCCGCAGTGCGCCAGCCATAACAGATCCAGGCTCTTGCCGCACAACGGCACCAGCACCCGCGCACTGTCTTCCAGGTCCAGCTGTGGCCAGAACCGTTGCAGATAAGGGTTTACCTGCGGCAGGTGAAAGCCGATCTGATTCGACGCCCACTTCTTGTGCCAAAACTCCGGCTGCATAAATAACCCCAAAAATTCGATCAAAACACCCTAAAACTTATATTAGATTTAGATCAATGATCTGACTGAAGATGGGGCCATCTTAACTCTCAGGAGCTCATTCATGTTCCCCAGCCTCTACATATCCCATGGCTCTCCCATGCTTGCCCTGGAACCTGGCGCCAGCGGCCCCGCCCTCGCTCGCCTGGCGGCGGACATGCCCAAGCCCAAAGCCATTGTGATTGTTTCTGCGCATTGGGAAAGTCATGAACTCCTGGTCAGCGCCAACCCCCGGCCTGAAACCTGGCACGACTTCGGTGGTTTCCCGAGGGCGCTGTTCGAAGTGCAATACCCGGCCCCCGGCGATCCCCCGCTGGCGGCGGAGGTTGTCGAACTGTTGAACGCAGCCGAGCTTCCCGCGCACATCGACAATCAGCGGCCGTTCGACCATGGCGTTTGGGTGCCCTTGTCATTGATGTATCCGCAGGCCGACATTCCGATTGTCCAGGTCTCCCTGCCCTCCCGTGGCGGGCCTGCCCTGCAAACCCGCGTCGGCCATGCCCTGGCCAGCCTGCGCGAACATGGCGTGCTGTTGATCGGCTCCGGCAGCATTACCCACAACCTGCGGGAACTCGACTGGCATGCCGGCCCCGAGAGCGTCGAACCCTGGGCGCAGGTCTTTCGCGACTGGATGATCGAGAAACTTGAGGCCAATGACGAAGCGGCCTTGCATGATTATCGTCAACAGGCACCCAACGCCGTGCGTAACCATCCCAGCGATGAGCATCTGCTGCCACTGTACTTTGCCCGCAGCGCCGGGGGAGATTTCAGCGTTGCCCACAAAGGCTTCACCATGGGTGCACTGGGAATGGATATTTACCGCTTCGGCTGAGGGGAAATCGAGTCGCGTCCTTCGCGAGCAGGCTCGCTCCCACAATGGATGCGTGTCACTCACAAATCCCCTGCTCGCGAAGGGCACACCGTCGATTGAGAGGCAAAAAAAATCCCCGAACCAGTCGGGGATTTTTCATATCCGATCAATCAGCCCGAAAGCGGATCAATCTTCGCGATAGCGACGCAGCTTCAACTGCTTGCCGGCAACGCGAGTGTCCTTCAGTTTGGTCAGCAGACGCTCCAGACCATCTTCCGGCAGCTCGACGAGGCTGAAGCTGTCGCGCACCTGGATGCGACCGATGGCCTCACGAGCCAGACCACCTTCATTGAGGATGGCGCCCAGCAGGTTCTTGGCGGCGATACCGTCACGCGCACCCAGCGCGGTACGGCAACGGGCACGACCTTCGGCCAACGGCATCGGGGCACGACGCTCGCGGTCGCCACGCTCAGGACGGTCACCGGAACGCTCCGGACGATCGCCACGCGGTGCGTTGTTCGGCACCAGTGGACGCTCTTTCTCGATAGCGGCCAGGTTCAGCGCTTGACCGTTGGTAGCCTTGCGCAGCAGGGCTGCGGCCAGGGCACGCGGGCTGCAACCGATATCGGCGGTCAGGCGATCGAGCAGATCACCGTGAGTCGATTCGGCGTCAGCCACCAGCGGCGACAGGCTGTTGGTCAGTTTCTTGATGCGTGCATCCAGAACGGCTTGCGCGTCCGGCAGACGAACTTCAGCAACCTTCTGACCGGTTACACGCTCAATCACTTGCAGCATGCGGCGCTCACGTGGAGTCACCAGCAGCAATGCACGACCTTCGCGACCGGCACGGCCGGTACGGCCGATACGGTGAACGTAGGATTCCGGGTCGTACGGCATGTCAACGTTGAACACGTGAGTGATGCGCGGTACGTCCAGACCACGAGCAGCAACGTCGGTCGCCACAACGATGTCCAGACGGCCATCCTTGAGGGAGTCGATCACGCGCTCACGCTGGTTCTGGGCAATGTCACCGTTCAGCGCAGCGGCTTTGTAGCCTTTGGCTTCCAGGGCGCTGGCCAGGTCCAGGGTCGCTTGCTTGGTACGCACGAACATGATCAGCGCATCGAAATCTTCCACTTCCAGCAAGCTGAGAACGGCAGAAGTCTTCTGGTCGGCGTGAACCAACAGGTGAGCCTGTTCGATCGCGGTAACGGTCTGGGTCTTGCTCTGGATCTTCACGTGCTTCGGATCGCGCAGGTGGCGCTCGGCGATGGCACGGATCGACTGCGGCAAGGTAGCCGAGAACAATACGGTCTGACGGGTTTCCGGCATGGCCTTGAAGATAACTTCCAGGTCGTCCATGAAGCCCAGTTTCAGCATTTCGTCTGCTTCGTCGAGAACCAGGTGGTTCACGGTCGCCAGAACTTTTTCGTCGCGACGCAGGTGGTCGCACAGACGGCCCGGAGTGGCGACAACGATCTGTGCGCCATTACGGATTGCTTTCAGTTGTGGGCCCATCGGCGCGCCGCCGTAGACAGCCACAACAGTTACGCCCGGCATTTGCTTGGCGTAGGTTTCGAAAGCGGTTGCAACTTGCAGCGCCAACTCACGAGTTGGGGCCAGGATCAGAGCTTGCGGCTCGCGCTTGGACGGATCAATGCGGTGCAGGATAGGCAGGGCAAAGGCAGCGGTTTTACCGGTACCGGTTTGCGCCTGACCAATCATATCGTGACCGGCGAGAATGATCGGGATCGACTGCTGCTGAATGGCCGAAGGCTCTTCATAGCCGGTAGCGACTACTGCAGCGACAATATTTGGATGAAGTTCAAGAGCGGCGAAGCCGCCGATTTCCTGGGTCATGGGTCTGCCTCTAAGTGCATCCGCAAAGACCCATGCTCCAAAGCTGCGCATGCCGTGTTGAGACTCAAGAGTCGCCCTGGCAGCTTTGTCGGCGGGGATTTGCGAAAACGAATGAATGAAAAGAATCGTCAAGGAAGAGTCCGCAGTACGGACGTGCAGCCGAAGCTGACTTCGGGGAATTGCTCTACCTAAACGCGGCCCGGCTAAAGGCCGGCGCGCACTATACCGGAATTTGCCGAAAAAGGGAGCCTTTTTTTAACGCAAAAAACCCGCGTACGGCGTTCTGTCACAGGCTTTGCGGATAATCGTGCGAGCGTCTATTTTTCAAAGGCCCGGCCCTGTGGGCTATAGCGCTAAAACGGTTCACCCTGAACGCACGGACCGTCGGTCCGACTCCCCTTTGCGCCCGAGGAAATGCCCCATGAAAGAGCTCGACACCAGCCGTGTGAGCCGTGAAAAGCGCGGTCATGTCCTGTTGATCGGCCTGGATCGGGTCGCCAAACGCAACGCCTTCGACCTCGACCTGCTCAACGAACTGAGCCTGGCCTACGGTGAGTTCGAAGCCGACAGCGATGCAAGGGTGGCGGTGGTGTTTGGTCATGGCGAGCATTTCACTGCCGGGCTGGATCTGGTGAACACCAGCGCAGCACTGAGCGAAGGCTGGCATGCACCGCCCGGAGGCTGCGATCCCTGGGGCGTATTCGCCGGCCCCAGGGTCAACAAACCCGTGATCGTCGCCGCCCAGGGTTACTGCCTGACCATCGGCATCGAGTTGATGCTGGCGGCCGATATCAACCTGTGCGCCAGCAACACCCGTTTCGCGCAAATGGAAGTGCAGCGCGGCATTTTTCCCTTCGGCGGTGCCACGCTGCGTCTGCATCAAGTGGCCGGCTGGGGGAATGCCATGCGCTGGATGCTGACCGGCGACGAGTTCGATGCCCACGATGCCTTGCATCTGGGGCTGGTGCAGGAGGTCATGGCCAGTGAGGATTTGCTGCCACGGGCGCTCGAGTTGGCCGAGCGAATTGCCCGGCAGGCGCCACTGGCGGTGCAGGCGACGCTGATGTCTGCCCGACAGGCGCGTTATGAAGGGGAAACCGCCGCGGCCCAAGGATTGCCTGCGCTGGTGAAGAAGTTGCTGAGTACCGAGGACGCGCGGGAGGGTGTGCGGTCGTTGGTGGAGCGGCGGCCCGGCGTATTCAAAGGACTTTAGTTCGGTATTGAAAGCTTTCGCGAGCAGGCTCGCTCCCACATTGGATCACGGTCAAATGTGGGAGCGAGCCTGCTCGCGAAGAGGTCCTCACGGACACCGGCTTATGTCGCCGGCCGAATCGCCTTGATCAATGACTGCAACGAATACCCCAACCGCGGCGCCAGGGCTTCGGCCCGAGCGGCCAACCCTTCCATATCCAGCACCTGATCCAGCTCAGAAGGTACGATCAGGATCACGTTGCCCTCCTTCACCGGCAATTCCCAGTAGTGGCGATGGTAGAGACCGCGCAGCAATGCGGCGCCCAATGGCTTGCCATCATCGGTGGCCCATTGATTGATCACCAGCCAGCCACCCGGATTCAGGCGTTTCTGGCAGTTCTCCAGGAAGGTCCAGGCCAGGTGCCCGACACCGGGACCGACGTCGGTGTAAAGATCGACAAAAATCAGATCCGCAGGCTCGGCGGTGTCGAGCAGTTCCAGCGCATCGCCCACGCGGATGTACAGGCGCGGATCATCATCCAGCCCCAGGTATTCGATGGCCAGGCGCGGCACATCGGGGCGCAATTCAATGGCTTCGACATCTTCCAGCGGCAGGAACTTGAGGCAGGCCTGGGTCAGCGTACCGGCGCCAAGCCCGAGAAACAGCGCGGTTTCCGGCAGTTCGTGGCATAGCGCACCAATCAGCATCGCCCGGGTGTAATCGTATTCGAGCCAACTCGGGTCGGCGGTGAACACGCAGCTTTGCTCGATGGCATCGCCGAATTCGAGAAACCGGTAATCGGCCACTTCCAGCACACGAATCACGCCAAATTCGTCCTGCACCTCGGCGAGCAAATGCTCGACGCGCTCCTCAGTCATTTCGTCTCCCGATCGTCACCGTGGCCGGCAACGCAATAACACCGCGAACAGGGTGCGGCAAAGGCGCGATTGTCCTTGAAGCGACGGGAACAGGTCACGCACTAATTTGCTGATAACATGGTTGTCCGAGCGTAAAACATTAGAGACTGTGATGAGCCAACCCTGGAGCCCTGACAGCTGGCGCGCCCTGCCGATCCAGCAACAACCCCAATATCCCGACGCGGCGCATTTGCAGCACGTCGAGCAAACCCTGGCCAGCTACCCGCCGCTGGTGTTTGCCGGTGAGGCCCGGGAATTGCGCCGTCAGTTTGCCGAAGTGACCCAGGGCCGCGCGTTTCTGTTGCAGGGCGGCGACTGCGCCGAAAGTTTCGCCGAGTTCTCCGCCGCGAAAATCCGCGACACCTTCAAGGTACTGCTGCAGATGGCGATTGTTATGACCTTCGCGGCCGGTTGCCCGGTGGTCAAGGTCGGGCGCATGGCCGGGCAGTTCGCCAAACCGCGTTCGGCCAACGACGAAACCATCGACGGCGTGACCCTGCCGGCCTACCGCGGCGATATCGTCAATGGCATCGGTTTCGACGAAAAAAGCCGCGTGCCGGACCCGGAGCGCCTGCTGCAGTCCTATCACCAGTCCACCGCCACCCTGAACCTGCTGCGCGCCTTCGCCCAAGGCGGGTTTGCCGACCTGCACCAGGTGCACAAGTGGAACCTGGACTTCATCGCCAACTCGGCCCTGGCGGAAAAGTACAGCCACCTGGCTGACCGCATTGATGAGACCCTGGCGTTCATGCGCGCCTGCGGCATGGACAGTTCGCCGCAACTGCGCGAGACCAGTTTCTTCACCGCCCACGAAGCGCTGCTGCTGAACTACGAAGAAGCCTTCGTGCGTCGCGACAGCCTGACCAACGATTACTACGACTGCTCGGCCCATATGCTGTGGATCGGCGACCGCACCCGTCAGCTCGACGGCGCCCACGTCGAATTCCTGCGCGGGGTGAACAATCCGATCGGCGTCAAGGTCGGTCCGAGCATGAACCCTGAAGAGCTGATCCGCTTGATCGACGTACTCAATCCGGACAACGATCCCGGCCGTCTGAATCTGATTGCGCGGATGGGCGCGAACAAGGTCGGCGATCACTTGCCGCAGCTGATCCGTGCCGTGCAGCGTGAAGGCAAGAAGGTGCTGTGGAGTTCGGACCCGATGCACGGCAACACCATCAAGGCCAGCAGTGGCTACAAGACCCGCGACTTCGCGCAGATCCTTGGCGAAGTGAAGCAGTTCTTCCAGGTGCACGAAGCTGAAGGCAGTTATGCCGGCGGTATTCATATCGAAATGACCGGGCAGAACGTCACCGAGTGCATTGGCGGGGCGCGGCCGATTACCGAAGACGGTTTGTCGGATCGGTACCACACCCATTGCGACCCGCGGATGAATGCCGACCAGTCGCTGGAATTGGCGTTTTTGATTGCCGAAACCCTGAAACAAGTCCGGCGCTAAATCGCGGCGCCCCCTTCGCGAGCAGGCTCGCTCCCACACGCCCGGTAACAACTGTGGGAGCGAGCCTGCTCGCGAAGGCGTCCGCTCAATCACCACCAATCTGCGCCAATGCCACCCTCAACTTCGCCGCACTCGCCCGCGGGCAATTCAACTGAACCCGCTCAAGCCCCAGCCAATCCGCCATCTGCTGCAGATTGACCGCCAGCGCCAGCATCCCTTCATCATCCAGCCCCGGCTCTTCCTCATGCACCGCATGCACCGCCAGGCGCCCCGCCGCCCGTTCGGCGCGAAGATCGACCCGCGCGGCAATTCTTTCCTTGTGTAAAAACGGCAACACGTAATAGCCATAGACCCGCTTGTCCGCCGGCGTGTAAATCTCCAGTCGATAGCGAAAATCAAACAGACGCTCTGTGCGGCTACGCTCCCAGATCAGCGAATCGAAAGGTGATAACAACGCACTGGCCTCGACCTTGCGCGGCACCTTGGGCTCGGGCAGGCAATAAGCCGGCTGCCGCCAGCCCTGAACCTGGCAGACGAGCAAATCGCCCGCCTCGACCAATTCTTCAAGTCGAGGACGACTGTCAGCGGGATTCAAACGGAAGTAGTCGCGCAAATCTTTCTCCGTGCCCACACCCAAGGCTGTCGCGGCATGCAGCAACAAACCACGCTGCGCCTCGGTCTCGCTGAGCCAGGGTTGCGCCAGAATGGCCGAGGGGATCACCCTCTCAGGCAAGTCATAAAGCCGCTCGAATCCGCGCCGGCCGGCGACGGTCACTTCTCCTGCGGCGAACAACCATTCCAGCGCATGCTTTTCCGCGCTCCAGTCCCACCAGGGCCCTGCCCGCTCCTGGCGAGTCGACAGGCTGCCCGCGCCCAACGCACCCTGCTCCTGAACGCAGGACAGCACCCGTCGAATCGTGTCCTGCTGTTCACGACCGAACCGCGCCAGTTGTTGATAGATATCTTCGCCCCGCATCGCTCGCTGCATGCGCCAGCGCATCAAGGGGTACATCGACAAGGGCAGCAGAGAGGCTTCATGCCCCCAATATTCAAACAACGTGCGACGCCGGCCCTGACTCCAGGCAGCCTGGTCCAGCAAGTCGGAAGCGTAATTACCGAGACGGGAAAACAGCGGAAGGTAGTGCGAACGCACCACGGCGTTGACGGAGTCGATCTGCAGAATGCCCAGCCGCTCGATCAAACGGTTGAGCTGTACCGGTTTGATCGTCGCCGGCGGCTGGCGCCCGTTGAATCCTTGGGCAGCCAGCGCCAGACGCCGAGCCTGTTTGAGGGAAAAGGACTGTGTTGCGGGCATGAGCATCTCCTTGTCTGCTCGCAACCTACCTCACCGAAAGTCGGTTTGTGTAGTTGTGTCTTGCTCATTTGTGCATCGGGTCATCCCAGAACGGCCGGATGGCCTCGTGCTCGACATCCGCACGACTGAGCCCGATGTCTTTCAATGCTTCATCACTCATGCCCGCCAACATTTCACGTTCACGGTGCAGTTCGTACCAGCGGTTAAATTTGTGCAGCAAATCGGATATCAGGTGGATGGAGTGTTTTTCTGCATCGACGAAGCCTTTTTGACCTTTCATCTTGTTGCCCTCCGTTTGGATGGCTCAAGTTTCTCGCCGGAGCTAAGATCAATCCAACGAATGTTTCTGATGTCACATATCTCGGAGATTGATGAATGTCCGCCTACCCGAGTATCGACACCGAAGTGCTGCGCACCTTCGTCGCCATCGCCGACCAGGGCGGATTTACCCGCGCCGGGGAGCTGGTGAATCGCACCCAATCGGCCGTGAGCATGCAGATGAAGCGGCTGGAAGAAGATGTGCTGCAGCGGCAACTGTTCCAGCGCGACGGCCGGCAAGTGCGGCTGACGGCGGAAGGCCAGGTGTTGCTCGGATATGCCCGACGCATCCTCAAACTGCACAGCGAAGTGTTCAATACCCTGCGTGAACCGCACATGGTCGGCATGGTGCGCATCGGTACGCCGGACGACTACGTGATGCGGTTTTTGCCGGGGATTCTGCGGCGGTTTGCCCAGACCTATCCGCTGATCCAGATCGAGGTGCACTGTGAATCATCAAAACAATTGCTGTTGCGCCAGGATCTGGACCTGACCATCGTCACCCGTGAGCCAGGCAGTGAAATCGGCCAGTTATTGCGCAAGGAGCGATTTGTCTGGGCCGAGGCGCAATGTTTCAGTGCCCATGAACAAACGCCGCTGCCGTTGGCGATGTTCAACAGCGATTGCTTCTGCCGCTTGTGGGCCTGTAATGCCCTGGACGCCATGGGTCGCGATTACCGCGTGGCCTACAACAGCGATAGCCTCTCGGCGATCTTGGCTGTGGTCAGCGCCGGCCTGGCGGTAACTGCGCAACTGGAAAGCCTGGTCACCCCGGACATGCGTATACTCGGTGAAGCCGAAGACCTGCCCCTATTGCCCGAGGCCAGCATCATGCTGGTGCGCAACCTGCACAATCCGTCGCCGATCACCGAGTGCCTGGCCGAGCACATTGTCGAAGGCTTCAAACTTTAAAAGCGAGCATCACCGCGCAGAACACCAGAAACCCGCAGAACAGCGCACGCAGCACACGTTCCGGCATGGCGTGGGCGATCTTCACGCCCCAACTGATGCTCATCAGGCCACCGATCGCCAGGGGCACGCCGATCGTCCAGGCCACCTGATGATGCGCCGCATAGGTGACCAGCGTGACGCCGGTGCTCGGCAGCGCCAGCGCCAGCGACAGACCCTGGGCGACCACTTGGGTGGTACCGAACAGACTGGTCAACACCGGCGTCGCCACCACGGCCCCGCCCACCCCGAACAAACCGCCCATGGTCCCGGATGCCGCGCCCAGAACCCCCAGCCATGGCCATGAATGGTTCATCTGCGCAGAAGCCGGTGCGCTGGCGAAGAACATGCGCGCCAGGTTGTAAACCGAAAGCGCAATCAGGAACGCAACGAACCCCAGACGCATGGTTTGCGCGTCAATGCCCACCGCCCAGATCGAACCGATCCAGGCAAAGCAGAAGCCCATCGAAGCCAGCGGCAGCGCGTGACGCAATTCGATACGGTTGCGCTGGTGATAGCGCCACAGCGCCAGCATGACGTTAGGCACCACCATCACCAGCGCCGTGCCCTGGGCGATTTGTTGATCCAGCCCACACAACACCCCCAGCAGCGGAATGGCGATCAATCCACCGCCGATGCCGAAGATACCGCCGAGGGTTCCCAAAGCAGCGCCGAAGACCAGGTACATCAAGAACTCAAACACAGCGTTTTCCCCATCACGTCAGGCGTTTCATCCTACGCAGATGGTGCTGGCAGGGAAACGCACAGCAACGCACAATGGCTGTGCCGATCTCGCATAAGCAATGAGCGCCACCATGAATCCCAATCAACTGACCGATCAATTGGGTCTGTTTCTCGATGTGCTGGAAACCGGCAGTTTTTCCGCGGCCTCACGCCGCCACCCGCTGACCCCTTCGGCAGTGGCTCGGCGTATCGACAGCCTGGAAAGTGCCGTCGGCAGCCAGTTGTTCATTCGCAGCACCCATGCCGTTCGCGCGACGCCGGCGGGTCTGGCGTTTGCCGAGCGCGCACGACGGATCGTTGCCGAGTTGCGCCTGGCCAGGGCCGAGGCCGTGTCCCTTAGCAGCGCGCCGGAAGGCTTGATTCGGGTGGATGCGCCGGCAGCCTTCGGTCGACGGCATCTGGCGCCGGTGATTGCCGATTTTCTGATGCTCTACCCCGGCCTCGATGTGCAACTGCACTTGATCGACAGCTTTGTCGACATGCAGGGCTTGAATCTCGGCAAGGTCGATCTGGTGTTGCGCGCCGGGCTGTTGGCCGATACCCGGTTGGTGGCGACACCGCTGGCGAGCATGGTGCGCATTGCCTGCGCCAGCCCCGACTATTTGCAGCGCCGCGGTGTGCCAAGTGATCCGGCGCAGTTGAGCGAGCACGACGGCCTGGACTGGGATGGACTTGCCCCGCCCTTCGCCTGGCGCTTCGAGCGCGACGGCCAGATGCAACTGCATCGCCCGGCGCGCGTGCGCATGAGTGCCAACAATGCCGAAGCACTGGTCTGCGGCGCGCTGGCTGGCCTGGGTATTGCGCACTTGCCGACATGGCTGGCCAGTGAGTACCTGTTGCGCGGCGAACTGTTGCCTCTGTTCTGCGAAAGCGGCTTACCCAAACCGGAAAGCGCCGGGATCTATGCCCTGCGGCTGGAGCAGCAACCCAATTCCCGCAGTCGACTGCTGCTGGAATACCTGAAAACCCGTTTCAGCCCGATTCCGCCGTGGGATCTGGTGCTGCAAACGCATCTGGACCACCACTAGTCTAGAATTGTCTGGTGCATTAAAGATTTGCCCGCTAGATTCATGACGATCATTGATCAAGGCTGCGAAATGACCACCGAGCGCAACACCCCGGACAATTGCGACGACCTCCTGCTGGATAACCAGGCCTGCTTCGCCCTGCATTCCACGTCGCTGATGATGACCAAGGTCTACAAACCCTTGTTGCAGGCCTTGGGGCTGACTTATCCACAGTACCTGGCGATGATGGTGCTGTGGGAGCAGGACGGCCTGACCGTAGGCGAAATCAGCACTCGCCTGTTGACCGACCCCGGCTCGCTCACCCCGCTGCTCAAACGCCTGGAAGCCGAAGGTGTGCTGAGTCGCACCCGCAGCCGTGAAGACGAGCGCGTGGTGATCGTCGAACTCACCGAACAAGGCCGAGCCCTGCGCGACAAGGCGCGGGGCATTCCCCAATGCATCCTCGGCGCCAGCGGCATGACCCTGGAGCGATTGCAGAAGCTGCAGGCGGAACTGCAAGAGCTGCGGCGGCATCTGCAAGACAGCCTGAACTAAAGAACACCTTCCATTCCTGTGGGAGCGGGCTTGCCCGCGAATGCATCGTCACATCCAGCATTTATGTTGACTGACACACCGTATTCGCGAGCAGGCTCGCTCCCACATTTGTCTTGAGGCGGGTTGAAAAAATCGCCCCTTCAAAAAAATTCAAACCCCCTCTTCACAGCTCTATCTCGGCACTTCCAAGCAAATCCACCCAGTCGACCATCGTCTTGTTCCAAACTTTTTTAGAAATTTATCTTGCGCACTAAACATTAGCGCGATACATTTATCTCGCACTTACTTAGCGCGCAAACATTTAGCGCAAAAAAACAAACCCCGAACGAGGCTTTCACCATGCAAACTCTCTACACCGCAATCGCAACTTCCACCGGTGGCCGTGACGGTCGTGCGATTTCCAGTGACAACATTCTCGACGTCAAACTCGCCACCCCGAAAGAACTCGGCGGTGCTGGCGGCGCGGCGACCAACCCTGAGCAACTGTTCGCCGCCGGCTATTCCGCCTGCTTCATCGGTGCACTGAAGTTCGTCGCCAGCCAGACCAAACGCAAAATCCCGGACGACGCCTCGATCACCGCCCATGTCGGTATCGGCCAGATCCCTGGCGGCTTCGGTCTGGACATCGACCTGCACATCAGCCTGCCGGGTCTTGAACAAGCCGATGCGCAAACACTGGTCGATGCAGCCCACCAGGTCTGCCCGTACTCCAACGCCACCCGTGGCAACGTCGATGTACGTCTGCACGTGACCGTCTAACTTCAGTTATCGACTCAGGCCCGAACAGGAAATGAACATGAACACTTTCAGCAAAGTCTTGACCGGTACCCTCCTCGCCCTGTCTGTCCACAGCGCATTTGCCGGCGACGTTGAGCACAACACCCAGGCGTTTCTCGATGTGCTCAACGCCGGCACCGGCAAACCGATGGAACAGATGACGCCCAAGGAGGCCCGCGCCGTGCTGGTGGGTGCGCAATCCGGGGTGAAACTGACACTGCCAAAAGCCGATGTCAGCGAGAAGACCATCCAGGTCGACGGCCAACCGCTGAGCCTGACCATCGTCCGGCCGGCCGGGGTCAAAGGCGAGCTGCCGGTGTTCATGTTCTTCCACGGTGGCGGCTGGGTACTGGGAGACTTCCCGACCCACGAGCGGCTGGTTCGGGACCTGGTGGTGGGCTCAGGTGCGGCGGCGGTTTTCGTCAACTACACGCCATCGCCGGAAGCGCATTACCCGGTAGCGATCAACCAGGCTTACGCCGCGACCAAATGGGTGGCCGAGCACGGCAAAGAGATCAACGTCGATGGCAAGCGCCTGGCGGTGGCCGGCAACAGCGTCGGCGGCAACATGGCAGCTGTGGTCGCGCTGATGGCCAAAGACAAAGGCACACCGGCCATCAAATTCCAGGTGCTGCTGTGGCCGGTGACCGATGCCAACTTCGACACCGGTTCCTATAACCAGTATGCCGAGGGCCACTTCCTTACCCGCAACATGATGAAGTGGTTCTGGGACAACTACACCACCGACGCCAAGCAGCGTAACGAGATCTACGCCTCGCCATTGCGGGCAACCCCTGCGCAACTCAAGGGCTTGCCACCGGCGTTGGTGCAGACAGCCGGCGCTGACGTACTGCGCGATGAAGGCGAAGCCTACGCCCGCAAACTCGACGAAGCCGGTGTGCCGGTGACCTCGGTTCGCTACAACGGCATGATCCACGACTACGGCTTGCTCAATGTGGTGAGTCAGGTGCCGGCGGTGCGTTCGGCGATGTTGCAGGCCTCTGAAGAGCTCAAGCAACACTTGAAGAAGTAACGCAATACCCCCTGTGGGAGCGAGCCTGCTCGCGAAGCGGTTTGCCAAACACATCATCGTTGCCTGACACACCGCTTTCGTCGGAACGCCGCCCGGAGCAGGCTCGCTCCCACAAGGGTTCATCGTAGATTCAGACAGGCACAAAAAAGCCCGACTCAATGGTCGGGCTTTTTCATTCCTCAAGCAGTGCTTATTTGGCACGGCCTTTGTAGGAACCGCCTTCGCGGGTATCGATCTCGATCATGTCGCCGATTTCGATGAAGTCAGCAACCGACAGCTCGGTACCGTTCTTCAGTTTGGCAGGCTTCATCACCTTGCCGGAAGTGTCGCCGCGAGCGGAACCTTCGGTGTAGTCAACCTGACGCACGATGGTGGTCGGCAGTTCTACGGAAACCAGACGGCCTTCGAAGAACACGGCTTCGCAAACGTCGGTCATGCCTTCTTCAACGAACGGCAGAACGCTTTCGATGTCTTCGGCGTTCAGCTCGTACATGGTGTAGTCGGTGGTGTCCATGAACGTGTAGGAGTCACCGCTGATGAAGGACAGGGTCGCTTCTTTGCGGTCCAGGATCACGTCATCCAGCTTGTCGTCCGCACCGTAAACGGTTTCGGTCTTGTAGCCGGTCAGCAGGTTCTTCAGTTTGGTCTTCATGATCGCGCTGTTACGACCGGACTTGGTGAATTCAGCTTTCTGAACCAGCCAAGGATCGTTGTCGATACGGATCACGGTACCGGGTTTGAGTTCTTTACCAGTTTTCATTGCGAATATCCGAATTTGGATGGGATTTACAAAAATCTAGGCCGCGTATCATATCCAATTTACATAAAACTGTACCAGCGCTGCGGCGAGATCGGCTTGTGAGGCCTGTTCCAGACACCACGTCTCGGCGTGTTTTTGCAGCTCCGGCCAGTGTTTGCGGGTCGATTGCCAGTGGTCGGTCATTTTCTCACCAGCGTTCCACGCCCGCCAGAGACCACTGATCGCCTCGCGTGCAGGCGCCGAAAGGTCTTTCACATAGAGCGTCAGGAAGGCTTCAAGCTTGTCGAGATGGACGTCTTCCTCCTGCTGATAGATGTGCCAAAGCAATGGCCGGCCGGCCCACTGGGCACGAACAAACGAGTCCTCGCCGCGCACGGCATTGAAATCACAGCTCCATAGCAACTGGTCGTACTGGTCCTGTCGGACGAACGGCAATACCTGCACGGTCAAGGCATCGCGCAGGTGTAACGCACCCGCCTTCAGTCCATCTACGCCGAGCCAACGCTCGACATCGCCGAGGATCCGCCCTTCCGGGACCAACAAGTGAACAGGCGTCGGATCGTCCGCCAGCGCGTCCAGCCAACTCGCCAGCCCGGCATTTTCGTAGGCAAACAGCGAGATAAGTTGCGCGTTCGGAGCAGGATTTATCCCCAATCCTTGCAGGAACTCACTCCGCTTTTCCGGACTTTGTTGAAACGTCCGACGCCGTTCCAGCAATCCGCTTTCACGCAACAAGCCCCCCGTGCCTTTCCGAAACCCCGGGAAGAAGAAGAATTTCTGTACGTGTTTGTACTTCACCGAGGGCAAGCCGTGGCAGCCGACCACCCAGTCCTCGGCGCTCAGGTAATCGAGATTCATCCACAGCGGTGTTTTTTCCCGCTCGGCCATGGCCTCCATGTAGGCGCTCGGCAATTGGCAGGCGAACGCGGCGATCACCACATCCGCGGCTTCGACAGGCTGCCAGTCGGCCGCCCAGTGACGCACCTCGACACCCTGCTGCCATTGCTGCGAGGTATGGATGTCGATGTCCGGGCACATTCGCTCGAAGGCACGCAGGTCATCGACCCACAAACGCACCGCCACCCCATGTTCGGCAACCAGTTGCCGGGCCAGACGCCAGGTCACGCCGATGTCGCCAAAGTTGTCGACCACGGTGCAAAAAATATCCCAGCGCCTGTTTTTTTTCATTTGAGGCAGTTCAGGCATTCCAGGCTCCCGTTGGCAAAGGCAGCGATTGTCCGCATAAATTACCCCGTGCAGAAGAGCCGACGACGATTAATCTTCGTGCGACAATCGCCACTACCCCGTGACCCACCGCCAGGAGGCAGCCATGCCCTACCGCCCCAATCCGCGCCGCCCGTTGCCGATTCAGCTTAATGCCCTGCAACTGACCGGCAGCATTGCCCTGGGTTTGTGGCTCGGTTTCCTTGCCATCGCGCTGACCTGCTGGCTCGTTGCCCGGTTGTTCTTCAACGAGCAACTCGCCCCCGTCGCGGCGGCGGTAGAACAGCTCGCCAAACCTCCCGTGGTGACGCAACCGGTGCCGGATATTCCTCCCCAAAGCCCGCTGTTCGAACAGTATGAAGAGAACCTGCGCAAGAACGAGCAGGCGCAACGGCTCGATCAGGCGCGCAGCAGCAACCGCAATCTGTCGAACGCAAAATGCCAGTTCTGGCTGCAACAAGACCAGACGGCACCGAGCGAAAAAAGCCGCGCCAACGTCCTGCAATTCTGCGATTGATCATGAACAAACAAAGCATCCACCAGTTGATTCTCGACAAGCTGCGCATTGACCTCGACATCGCCGAACGCGCTGCGCAAACCGCTTACGAAACTGCGACCCACGAAGAGAACATTGCTGAAAACAAGTACGACACGCTGGGTCTGGAGGCGTCCTACCTGGCTGCCGGGCAGGCCAGACGGGTCGAAGAAATCCGGCAGTCACTGGCGCTTTGCCAAAACCTGATCCTGCGTCCTTATGACGAGCAGCGTGGCATTGAAGTCGGCGCGCTGCTGGGCCTGGAAGACGAAAAGGGCCGCGAACAATGGTTGTTCCTGGCGCCGGATGCGGCGGGCCTGAAGGTCGACCTGGTGGGGCAAACCATTACCGTCATCACCCCGCGCTCACCGCTGGGCAAAGGCCTGCTGGGCAAGTTCGAAGGCGATGATGTGGAGATTCTGGTGGCGGGCACTCGGCAACAGTTCGCTGTCACCGAGGTGGTCTAGGCCGCTTTCGGGCTGATCAGTGAACCGGCAGTTCGACGCCGTCGAACAGCTCTTCCAGTTCCTGTTTGTTGTGGCATTGGATAGCCTTGGCCATGACTTCGCGGGTCAGGTGCGGGGCGAACTTTTCGATGAAGTCGCACATGAAGCCACGCAGGAAGGTGCCGCGACGGAAACCGATCTTGGTCACGCTGGATTCGAACAGCTCGCTGGCATCAAGCACCACCAGGTCGTTATCGAGCTTGGTGTCGACCGCCATCTTCGCCACGATCCCTACACCCAGGCCCAGGCGAACATACGTCTTGATCACGTCGGCGTCGGCGGCGGTGAACACCACTTTGGGCGTCAGGCCACGGTGACTGAAGGCTTCGTCGAGTTTCGAACGGCCGGTGAAACCGAACACATAAGTCACGATCGGGTACTCGGCCAGTGCTTCGAGGGTCAGCTTCGACAGCTTGGTCAGTGGGTGTCCCTGAGGGACGACCACGCAGCGGTTCCAGCGATAGCACGGCATCATCACCAGATCGCCGAACAGCTCCAGCGCTTCGGTGGCGATGGCGAAATCCACTGTGCCGTCAGCGGCCATTTCGGCGATCTGCATCGGTGACCCCTGGTGCATGTGCAGGGCAACGTCCGGGTACTGCTTGATGAAATTGCTGATCACCGGCGGCAACGCATAACGCGCCTGGGTATGGGTGGTGGCAATCGACAGGGTGCCTTTCTTCTCGTTGGAGAATTCCTGGGCGATCTGCTTGATGCTTTCGACCTTGCGCAAGATCTCGCCGGCGGTGGTAATGATGCGCTCGCCGGCCGGGGTGACGCGGGTCAGGTGCTTGCCGCTGCGGGCGAAGACCTCGACGCCCAGTTCGTCTTCCAGCAGGCGGATCTGTTTACTGATGCCCGGTTGCGAGGTGTAAAGGCTTTGGGCGGTAGCGGAAACGTTGAGGTCGTGGTGCGCCACTTCCCAGATGTAGCGCAATTGTTGAAGCTTCATATGAATCCCTCAAAGCAGATAGACGCCACGGGCATCAGCGACGGTATATAACTATATTAATGGTTTGAAGAATAAATCTAGAACTTTTTATCAGTTTCCCACTATTCGTGTTCTAGCGATCCCCTTGGCGACGACGTTGCACCAGCGGCACCAGGTAAACCGGCACCTTTGACAGTTGCAACACACGCGCTGCGGTCCGGCCCAACGGCGTTTCCGCACCAGCACCATGGCTATGACTACCTACGATCAGCAAATCCACAGAGAGTTTCTGCGCCTGGTCGAGAATCACCTGCGACGGATCACCCTGCAGCACCCGCACCGCCTGAATCCGCTCCAGATCCTGCTCACCCTCGTCCCCCAGCTCCTCACGAAAACTGTCGAGTACCCGCTGCTCGATATTGGCGATGACCGTGTTCAGCCCCTGGCTGTGAAACTCGTTCAGCGCCTGCTCATCGAGATAACTCTGAAGCACCGATTCGGCGAACAGTCCCATCGGTTCCACCGCATGCACCACGTACAAGTCGGCATTGAATGTCCGGGCCAATGCCAAGGCATGCTGCATCACCAAAGGTGCATACAGGCCGAGGTCAGTGGCATAGAGCATCGAGCGAATCATATGACCTCCTCGATTGCCAACATGGCGGAGATTGATTCAGCTTAGCAGTGCCTTGAGAAGTACGACGTCCGGCGCAACACGTTGATCGGCGGGCTTAAACCTTTTGCTCGTTGCTTATGCCATGCGGCACATGACCGGTAGCGACGACTTCCCGGGCCAACTCGCAGTGACCGGCCTGATCATCGAAAAACACATCGGCGGCGAAGGCTTCGAGAAACGCCGACTTGGTCAAGCCACCGAGGAACAGCGATTCATCCAGCCGGATGTCCCATTCGCGCAAGGTGCGGATCACCCGCTCGTGGGCCGGTGCCGAACGGGCCGTCACCAGTGCCGTGCGGATCGGGCAGGCGCCATCCGGGAACTCGCGCTGCAACAGGTTCAGCGCCGCGAGAAAACCTTTGAACGGTCCACCTCGCAAGGGCTCGCGGGCGGCTTCGCGTTCGTTGGCCTGAAACGCCTCCAGGCCACAGGCCTGATAAACGCGCTCGGATTCGTCGGAAAACAGCACCGCATCGCCGTCGAAAGCAATGCGCAATTCATCGCTGGCAGCACGACTCGCGCCTCCCGACAGAATGGTCGCCGCGGCAAAGCCCGCGTCCAGGGCACTGCGCACATCTTCGGTATGGGTGGAAAGAAACAGGTCACAGCCAAAGGCCTTGAGATAGGGATAAGGACTGCGTCCGCCGACGAACGCCGCGCGGGAAATTGCCAATCCATGGTGATTGATTGAGTTGAACACCCGCAGGCCGGTGTCGGCGCTGTTACGCGACACCAGGACCACCTCGACCCGGGCGCGGCCGAGGCTGGCATTGAGGTTGAGCAGTTTCTGCACCAACGCAAAGGCGTCCCCGGGTTCGAGGATTTCGTCTTCGTGCTCGATCTGATACTGCCGGTAGGCTTCAACACCACTCGACAGGTAGACCTTGTGGCTTTCGCTCAGGTCGAACAGTGCACTCGACGAAATCGCCAGCACCAGTTTGTCGTCGATAGTCTTCGCCATGCCCTTGCCCCCTCAGGTTGATCGACTCAGCGATTGCGTCGATCGATAAATCCCAGACTGCGATACAAGGCCTCGATCCTCGGTAATTCGCATCCCGCTGCCTTTGCCGCCGCCAGTGGCCGGCCGTAAATGGCGTCCAGCTCCAGCGGTCGCTTGTGCAGAAAATCGTGGTACATGCTCGGCCAGTAGTCGGGCATTTTCTCGGTCACCATGAACAAATGCTCGGCGTACCCCGCCGGAACCTCATGACCGCAAGCGATTGCCCCCTGGACCACTTCGGCCATCAGCGCCTTGATCAGCTCACGGCTATCGGCATCGGCCATCAACGGCGTGGTGCTGGCCCCCAGCAACACCGACAGTCCGTTGTAAGGGATATTCCAGACCAGCTTTTGCCAGCGCGCCTGGTGCAAGTTCGCCATGGCCTGGGAGTCGATGCCGGCGGTACGGAACAGCCCGACGCCTTCCTCGACGATGGCGGCGCGCGCCGCCCCCTCGGCGGCCGGACCACTGTGGTAGCCAACGTGCACCGCACCGAGCGCCTGGTGGGTGACGACGCCGGGACCCTCGCGATGGACGCAGATATAGCAGAGCCCGCCCAGCACATGCAGCGAATCGGGCAACAACTCACGCAGGCTGTCTTCGACGTCCAGGCCATTTTGCAAAAGCAGCACCTTGGCATTTGGCGCTGCGGCCTGAAGGATGGCCGGGGCCAGGTCTGCGTTGCTGGTGGTTTTCGCCCCCACCAGCAACCAGTCACAGGGCGGCATGTCTTCAGCCGCCGCATAAGCCTGCACCGGGTTCAGCGTCAGCGCGCCGTGCACGGCGCTGTCAAGTTGCAGCCCGCGCTCGGCCACCGCGGAAAACTCGCTGCGCAACAGAAAATGCACATCGAAGCCGGCCCGCGCCAGCATCACTCCATAGAAACCGCCGATTGCACCGGTCCCGATAATACCGACCGTCGGCTTGGCAACTGCCCCCATCATGGCAACTCCTCTGCTGTTCGACTCAACGCCTGACGTATTGCCCGATTGAGCTCGGTACCGGTCAGGCGCGAATGCAATACCCCAAAGAATTCACCGTCGCGCACCACAAACAGCGCCGGCAAATGAAAGACCTGATATCGCTCGACCACCCCTCCATTGTTCCCGGCGTCGATCCAGCACAGCCGATCGACGGCCAGATCGATTGTCGGTAATTGCTCACGGGCAAAACGGCAACTGGAGCAGCCGACACTGGTGAAAACAACCAGCGACACACCGTTCATCGTCAGTAGCCGTTGGTCGGCGTCGAAATCGGTCAGCTGCAATTCGACCACTATACTGGGGGAAACAATGTCAGATGGCCGACACATGGAGTCCGTGTTCATGGGACGTTTTATTCCTCATCCTGACGATGTGCCCGTCGAATTAACGTTATTCAAACCCGAGTGTATTTCGCGGCATCAGATGCACACTAGCAGCCTTGGCGGCATGGCTTGCAACTATCACCGCGCGTGGCGTTACGGTACAGCGCTTGAAGTGCGCATGCCGACCCTCAATCCCGATTTGCGCATTCTGGGCTATGTAGCCTGGTGCTTGCGACGCAAGCACGGCTATCTGGTGGGCATTGCCTTTCTCGACGAACAGACGCTGTTCAGTGCCCGGATGGGCGAGCAGGTGTGCCAGATCGAACGTTATTGCCGCCAGCACGATGCCCACAATGACCTTCAGGAAGTACAGGCGCTGGCGCTGGAGTGGGTCCAGGAACATGCCGATGAGTTCTCTCACGACAGGGTCCACCGGGCATTTGCACAATCAATGCAGGATTAACGTGCTTTCACAGGCGGGAATTCCTGGAGAATGCCCGCTAAAGCCGCGCCTGCCCATTGTCGAGCCACGGTGTAACGCGCTAAGGTTCGGGTCCCCGACGCGCTTAATTTGCTGTGCTCCGCCGCGCGGGTTCGCTGGCGGCCGGCACCCGTGACCTGACGAGTAAACGATGGCTGATTTACCGATCAACGACCTAAACGTCGCCTCCAACGAGACGCTGATCACCCCCGATCAGCTCAAGCGTGACATCCCCCTGAGCGACGCCGCCCTGCGCACCGTCACCAAGGGCCGTGAAGTCATTCGCAACATTCTTGATGGCACCGACCATCGTCTGTTCGTGGTCATCGGGCCTTGCTCGATCCACGACATCAAGGCGGCCCATGAATACGCCGAGCGCCTGAAAGTGCTCGCCGCGGAAGTCTCCGATACCTTGTATCTGGTGATGCGCGTGTATTTCGAAAAGCCACGTACCACCGTCGGCTGGAAAGGTTTGATCAACGACCCCTACCTGGACGACTCGTTCAAGATCCAGGACGGTCTGCACATCGGTCGTCAGTTGCTGCTGGACCTGGCCGAAATGGGCCTGCCGACCGCCACTGAAGCCCTGGACCCGATCTCCCCGCAGTATCTGCAGGACCTGATCAGCTGGTCGGCCATCGGCGCGCGTACCACCGAGTCCCAGACCCACCGTGAAATGGCTTCCGGCCTGTCCTCGGCAGTCGGCTTCAAGAACGGCACCGACGGCGGCCTGACCGTGGCGATCAACGCCCTGCAATCGGTTTCCAGCCCGCACCGTTTCCTGGGCATCAACCAGGAAGGTGGCGTGTCGATCGTGACCACCAAGGGCAACGCCTACGGCCACGTCGTGTTGCGCGGTGGCAATGGCAAGCCGAACTACGATTCGGTCAGCGTCGCCCTGTGCGAACAAGCGCTGAACAAAGCGAAGATCAAGCCGAACATCATGGTCGATTGCAGCCACGCCAACTCCAACAAGGACCCGGCCCTGCAACCGCTGGTGATGGAGAACGTCGCCAACCAGATCCTCGAAGGCAACCAGTCGATCATCGGCCTGATGGTCGAAAGCCATTTGAACTGGGGCTGCCAGGCCATTCCGAAAGACCTTGCCGACCTGCAATACGGCGTGTCGATCACCGATGCCTGCATCGACTGGACCGCTACCGAGAACACCTTGCGCAGCATGCATGCCAAGCTCAAGGATGTGCTGCCTAAACGCGATCGCACCTGATCGACGCTCGATGCAGATAAAAGCGCAGACAAAAAAACGCCGGGCACTGCCCGGCGTTTTTTTATGTGTTCGTTTAGCTGAAGATCACTGGCTCAGCTTGGCCGCATGCCGCTGGTGACGCTCCATGTAGCGCTCGACGTAGGAGCACGATGGAATGACCGTGTAGCCCATTTCCTCGGCGTATTCCAGCGCCTTCTCGGTCAGTGCCGCGGCAATGCCACGACCACGCAATGCGTTAGGCACGAACGTGCGGTAGATATCCAGGGTCTGTTTTCCCAGATCCATATAGGTCAGGTAGGCACGATGACCGTCCACATTGGTCTCGAACTGATGACCAGCCTGGTCATGGTGGATGGACAACGCCTCGCTCATCACTACTCCTCGCGGGTCTTGAATTCCGACCCCTACCTTACCGATGTTTTTCCGGCGAAGGAACAACTACGCCACCCCGTGCCTGAATGGACACCGAGAAGAGCTACACCGATCTCGCGCAACCGAGCACGTACAAATAGTAGGCACCATTGGCAGAAATGCTCAAGGTACGCTCGTCATCATGCTCGTTGGCGGGGGTGCTGCTCCGGGTCACGCAGGAACGGCTCGCCCAAGGGGCTCCCCGGGGGCGTCAGCCTGAACATTGCCGGATGTTGAGACTTGAGACGAACGCCCGTTGTTAAAGTCACCAGAACATAGAGAAAGATATGAGAGGCGTCGCGCAAAATCCGAACAAAAGTGTAGACGAATCCATCTAGACAGACTTTAGCCAAGACCGCAAAAAGAGCTCTAGGCGCGGGGAACTTTTCCTCGCCGGCTCGCTCATCTCGGGCCTCCCAGCTGGATATTTTTTAAACAGTGCAGTTAAAAGTTGCTCGAAAAAGAATCAACGCCTACAATTTTTTTTGCTTCTTGCTTTACGTCAGTTTACTTACGACAAGTAATGGGTAGTATGTACGCCGGCTATTTCCTCAATCGGAGGAGACAGCCACTTAATAGAAAGTCCTTGAAGGGGAACACGATGAACAACGTTCTGAAATTCTCTGCTCTGGCTCTGGCCGCAGTTCTGGCTACCGGTTGCAGCAGCGCATCGAAAGAAACCGAAGCACGTCTGACTGCTACTGAAGACGCAGCAGCTCGCGCCCAAGCTCGTGCAGACGAAGCTTACCGTAAAGCTGATGAAGCTCTGGCTGCTGCTCAAAAAGCACAACAGACTGCTGACGAAGCTAACGAGCGTGCACTGCGCATGCTGGAAAAAGCTAGCCGCAAGTAATAGTCCTTCGGGATTGTTATCAAGCCGACCCATTTTTGGGTCGGCTTTTTTATTGCCCGCGTTTCGTGCGGGCATGAAAAAACCCGCCGACACTTCAAGCATCGGCGGGTTCTTTTCAAGGATTACTGCAGCGGATCGAGTGGCGCGCTGGTCACCATCGGGGTGTTGCTGCTGGGCACGCCGATTTCCACCGGCAGTCCGTCTTCAGCCGCGACGACGTCACGTACCACGTCCCAGTTCATGCGCAGGTTGTTGGTGATGTCCTCACGCTTGAGCATCGCGTTGATCACCGCCGTGTGCTTGTCGACCACCGACGGGTTGCCCTTGTCGTCCAGCGGCGTGTGCGCTTCCAGGTAAACCTTGCCGCCACTCACGCCGAACTTGTACGAATCGTTGATGATGCGCACCGACGTGCCTACCGGCACCATGCCGGCCATTTCCAGCACGTTGTTGTTGAACATGCGGAAGCAACCGTGGCTGGTGCGCATCCCGATGCCGAACTTCTTGTTCGAACCGTGGATCAGGTAGCCAGGGGTGCCCAGCGTGAATTTGAAAGGCCCCAGCGGGTTATCCGGGCCTGCCGGCACGACGTTGGGCAGTGGGTCACCGTCGGCGGCGTGTTCGGCCTTGATCGACGCTGGAGGGGTCCAGGTCGGGTTCGGCGTCTTGGCGATGATGCTGGTGTGGGCAATGGGCGAGCCCCAGCCTTCACGACCGATACCCAACGGGAAGGTGTACACCACGTTCCGGCCTTTCGGGTAGTAGTAGAGGCGGTACTCGGCCAGGTTGATGACGATGCCTTCACGTGGGCCTGGCGGCAGGATGAAGCGGGTCGGCAGCACGATTTCGGTGCCCGCGCCCGGCAACCATGGATCGACGCCCGGGTTGGCCGCGACCATTTCCGAGTAGCCCAGGTCGTAGGCGGTGCCAAGGTCGGCGAAGGTATCTTCGTACTTGGCCTTGATCACTTGCACCTGGCCGATGATGTCTTCACCAGGCGGTGGCAGGGGTAACTCCAATGCTGCTACGGGGCCTGCCACACAAAGTGCGGCAAGGGACAGGCAGCGGGTGACGGCAGGAAAACGCGGCAACATCCGGAAAATCCTTCGCATGATCGACAGAGGTATAAGAACGGGATTGTACACCGCCGTCCGTAATTTCGGGGAGTTGCACCGATAGAGCGCGTCATGCAGGGAAAAGTTCGCAGCCTGCTGCAACTCCTACAGTTCGAACCGCAGCTCCGGCCAGATCGGCGAGGTACCGCGCTTTTGCGACTCCAGAATGGCCCGGCACAATGAGCACAGGCGCTGGTCCTGGAACACCCGGCGATCGACGCTCGACCAGCGGGGTTGCGCCGGCAACAGACTGCCGCACAGGGTCCGGTCCGCTGAGCCGCCAAGCTCCAGCTGACGAGTCACCAGATGCACCCGCACTTCCTGGCAGGCGAACAGGTCCAGCTGTTCATCAGGCTCGATCAGTTGGTAGGCAAATAGTGACCAGGCGGGACGCGGCATCGGGGGCTCCAAATCGGGGGCGCCACCTTAGCCGAAAGCCCGCGCCTAGAAAAGTGTCATAACAGCGGTTTTAGCGTAGGCCAGACATTTTCCAGCAACTTGTCCTGGGCCCCCGCAGCCGGGTGTATGCCATCGGCCTGCATCAAGTCGGGATGACCGCCCACGCCGTCGAGGAAAAACGGAACCAGAGGGATTTTTTTCTCTTGGGCAACATTGCTGTAGGCCTCGGCGAAGGCCTTGGTGTAACGCACACCATAATTGGGAGGCAACTGCATGCCGAGCAACAACACCTTGGCACCGCTGGCGCGAGAGCTGTCGATCATAGCCGCAAGGTTTTGTTGCAATTGCGTGGGCAGCAATCCGCGCAGTCCGTCATTACCGCCCAACTCGAGGATGACCAGCTCCGGCTTATGCTCTGCAAGCAGCGCCGGCAGCCGCGCCTGGCCTCCGGCACTGGTGTCGCCGCTGATGGACGCATTGACCACTTTATCGTCAAAACCTTCTCGCTTGAGCCGCTGCTCAAGCAAAGACACCCACCCTTGCCGGGTATCCAGTCCGAAACCGGCGCTGATACTATCGCCAACGATCAGGACAGTACCCGCCGCTGCGTTCTGGGCCATGCACATCAAGGCCAGGCCAGCACTCAAAAACCACACACGCATCGGATTCTCCATGGGCGCAAGCATTCTCACCGCGAAGAACCTTAGCAAAGTGGTTCCCAGCGCGGAAGGTGAACTGACCATCCTGCACCAACTCAGCCTGGAACTGAACAAGGGCGATAGCCTGGCCATCGTCGGCGCGTCCGGTTCCGGCAAATCCACCCTGCTGGGGCTGCTCGCCGGCCTCGACCTGCCGAGCAGCGGTGAAGTCACCCTCGCCGGGCAAGGCTTGAGCAACCTCGACGAAGACCAGCGCGCGCGCATCCGCGCAGAACATGTGGGTTTTGTGTTTCAGTCCTTCCAGTTGCTCGACAGCCTCAACGCCCTGGAAAACGTCATGCTGCCGCTGGAACTCGATGGCCGCAAAGATGCCCGCGACCGCGCCACCGAGCTGTTGCAACGGGTCGGCCTGGGCAAGCGCCTGACCCATTCGCCACGCCAGCTCTCCGGCGGTGAACAGCAGCGCGTGGCGATTGCCCGGGCGTTTGCCGCCGAACCCGACGTACTGTTCGCCGATGAACCTACCGGCAACCTCGACAGCCACACCGGCGAGCGCATCAGTGACCTGCTGTTCGAACTCAACAAGGAGCGCGGCACGACCCTGGTACTGGTGACTCACGACGAACGCCTGGCACATCGCTGCCGGCGCCTGATCCGCCTTGAAGCCGGCCTGCTGGTCGCCCCTCTGGAGGCTTGATGGCCCATCTGCCGCTGCTGCGTCTCTTCAGTCTCGCCATCCGCCAGTTGCTGCGCGACGCCCGTGCCGGCGAGTTGCGCGTGTTGTTCTTCGCCCTGGTGGTGGCGGTGGCGGCGAGCACTGCCATCGGCTACTTCGGCGCCCGCCTGAACGGCGCGATGATGTTGCGTGCCACCGAGTTCCTCGGTGCGGACCTGCTGCTCGAAGGCAGCTCGCCGGCGCGACCCGAACAGATAAATAGCGGCACCGAACTGGGGCTGGAACACGCGCAGGTGGTGGAGTTCTCCAGCGTCATCGCCACTGACAGTGGCATCCAGCTGTCCAGCATCAAGGCTGCCGATGATGTCTACCCGCTGCGCGGCGAACTGAAAAGCGCCCCTGCCCCTTTCGCCCCGCAAGAGTCCGGTGGCGGTCCGAAACCCGGTGAGGCCTGGGTCGAAGCGCGGCTGTTGACCGCGCTGGACCTGAAGATCGGCGACAGCATCGATGTCGGCATGAAAAACCTGACGCTGGCGCGAGTACTGACCTACGAACCCGACCGTGCCGGCAACTTCTACAGCCTGACGCCACGGGTCTTGATCAACCTCGCCGACCTCGCCGCCACTGGCGTGGTGCAACCCGGCAGCCGGGTCAGTTACCGCGAGCTCTGGCGTGGCAAGCCCGAAGCACTGGAAACTTATCGCCAACTGATCAAACCCGGCCTCGCGGCCAATCAGCGCATCCAGGATGCCCGGGATGGCAACCGGCAGATTGGTGGGGCTCTGGGCAAGGCTGAACGTTATCTGAATATGGCCAGTCTGGTGGCGGTGTTGCTGGCCGGCGTGGCAGTGGCGCTGTCGGCGACGCGTTTCGCCATGCGCCGGTTCGACGCCAGCGCACTGTTGCGTTGCCTGGGATTGTCGCGTCGGGAAACCATGGTGCTGTTCGGTTTGCAGCTGACGGTGCTCGGCCTGCTTGCCAGCATCAGCGGCGCTGTCATCGGCTGGCTGGCACAGCTGGGGCTGTTTGCCTTGCTGCATGACTTGCTGCCGACCGATGTACCGCCGGGCGGGTTGCTCCCAGCCATCGCCGGGATCGGCACCGGGCTGGTGGCATTGGCAGGGTTTGCCTTGCCGCCGCTGGCGGCGCTGGGTCGGGTGCCACCGTTGCGCGTGTTGCGTCGCGACCTGCTACCGATTCCGTCGAGCACCTGGATGGTTTACGGTGCAGCGCTGGGCGCCCTTGGCTTGATCATGTGGCGCTTGAGTCTGGACCTGGTGCTGACCTTCGCCCTGCTCGGCGGCGGCGTGATTGCAGCGTTGGTGCTGGGGGGCTTGCTGTTGCTGCTATTGAAAAGCCTGCGGCGCATGCTCGCCCGTGCCTCGTTGCCGTGGCGCCTCGGCCTTGGCCAATTGCTCCGTCACCCACTGGCAGCCGCCGGGCAAGCCCTGGCGTTCGGCCTGATCCTGCTGTCGATGGCGTTGATTGCATTGCTACGGGGCGAGCTGCTGGATACCTGGCAAAACCAGTTGCCGAAAAACGCTCCCAACTATTTCGCCCTGAACATCCTGCCCGCGGACAAGCAGGCATTCACCGATCGCCTGATCTCGGTGTCGGCGCAATCGGCACCGCTGTACCCGGTCGTGCCGGGACGACTGATCAGCATCAATGGTGAACCGGTGCAGCAAATCGTCAGTAAGGATTCGGCCGGTGACCGGGCGATCCAGCGCGACCTGAGCCTGACCTGGGCAGCAGACCTGCCAGCGGGTAACAAGATCACAGCAGGCGACTGGTGGCCCGAGCAACCACCGGATGAAACTCCCGGCGTGTCGGTGGAAGGCAAGGTCGCCGAAAGTCTGAAGCTCAAGCTCGGTGATCACATGGTCTTTACCGTCGGCGGGGCCAATCGCGAGGCGAAGGTCACCAGCCTGCGGGAGATCAACTGGGACAACTTCCAGCCAAACTTCTTCATGATCTTCCAGCCGGGCACCTTGAAGGACCTGCCGGCGACCTACCTGACCAGCTTCTATCTGGCGGCGGGTCATGATCAGCAGATCGTCGACCTGTCCCGCAGTTTTCCGGCGGTCACCATTCTGCAAGTCGAAGCGCTGCTGGCGCAGTTGCGCAGCATCCTGGCCCAGGTCACCCTGGCGGTTGAATATGTACTGTTGTTTGTATTGGCAGCGGGATTGGCCGTGCTGTTTTCCGGCTTGCAGGCGACACTGGATGAGCGCATCCGTCAGGGTGCGCTGTTGCGGGCGCTGGGCTCGGAACGGCAATTGCTGGTCAAGGCGCGGCGGATCGAATTCGGCCTGCTCGGTGCTGTCAGCGGCTTGCTGGCCGCGCTGGGGTCGGAAGTCGTGAGCCTGGTGCTGTACCGCTATGCGTTCGACCTGCCCTGGCATCCGCATCCATGGCTGCTGGTACTGCCACTGATCGGTGCAGTGCTGATCGGCGGCGCCGGTGTGTTCGGCACCCGCCGCGCCTTGAACGCCAGCCCCCTGACAGTCCTGCGTGAGGGTTGATAAACTCAGCCGCTCACTCTCAAAGAAATCACCATGAGCCGTTATCGCCCTCCCCGCACCGCCGGCACCGCGCTGATCACCCCCGAAGGTGAAGCGCGGATGCGCGCCGAGTTTCATGAACTCTGGCACGTGCGGCGACCGCAAGTGACGCAATCTGTCAGCGAAGCCGCGGCACAGGGCGATCGCTCGGAAAACGCCGAATACACCTACGGCAAAAAGATGCTGCGCGAGATCGACAGCCGCGTGCGTTTTCTCACCAAACGCCTGGAAGCGCTCAAGGTCGTCAGCGAGAAGCCCAGCGACCCGAACAAAGTCTATTTCGGCGCCTGGGTCACCATCGAAGACGAAGATGGCAAGGAATCGCGTTATCGCATCGTCGGGCCGGATGAGCTGGATTTGAAACAGGGCCTGATCAGCATCGACTCGCCGCTGGCCCGCGCCCTGATCGGCAAGGCGCTGGACGCCGAAGTTCGGGTCCAGACACCGACCGGTGAGCAGTGCGTGTACATCGTGGCGATCGAGTATTTATAAGCCGCAGCGCGCTGAGCCTCAGCGACGGGTAATCAGCCCTTGTCGGGCAACGCGGGTCAATTGTTTGATGACTTCATGGGCCTCTTCAGCGCTGGGCGACTGAATCACCGCCAGATCAAAGCTGTCGCTGGCAAATCGAGCCAGGGATTCCCCGTCTTCGACAAACTGGATCAGGAACGCTGCCGGACCACCGGTGCGACGCGGCCAGCCATCGAGGTAGCGCAAGAGCGTCGGCTGATGTTTACCGCCAAGCAGGATTTTTGGGTTGCGCTGGGTGAGATGTGCCGTGATCGGCGCGGGACGTACAACCGGGCTTAGTGCATTCATCGTTTCGTGTCTCTGCCTCAAAAGTCTGCATGGCAGGTGAGAGGCAACACCGAACCAGCGCTTTAGCGGTATTTCGAAGCCTGTTTCAAGCTTCTATCGGCAACTGAGTGAGTCACCTGGCGCCCCGCAAGTAGCTGTTTAAATCGGCGCATGAGCAGCATCCTAGAGAAGCTGACCGGACAGTGTCAAGAATGACGCACAACAAAAAAGACTCCGTAATCGGACCGCGTCAAAGCGCAATCTGCCCCGGATCCTGAAAATGGCACATAAGAAAAATGCCCGTATCTTGCGATACGGGCATTTCCTTTAACCGGCCAGCAGGTTGATCGAGCCAGGCTCTTTCAATCGATCGCTCAGGATCAGTGACGCTTGTGACCTTTGGCCAGGTTGCTGCCCACACCACCGCCCAATGCGCCGCCCAGGCCTGCGCCGATGGTGGAACCGGTCTTGCCGCCCAGGCTGTTGCCGATCACCGAACCGCCAGCGGCGCCCACGCCACCGCCGATCGCAGCGCTGGTGCGGTGGCCTTTCTTGGCGGCAACAGCACTGCCCGCCGCGCCTGCTACACCCGCGCCAATCGCTGCCCCGGTGCTGCCGCCCATGCTTTGACCGACGACGTTACCCAGCGCGCCACCCAAACCGCCACCGATGGCGGCAGTGCCGTCGCCAGCCATTGCACCTTGTGCGACCAGAAGACCCAGAACCAAAGCAGGCAGTGTGAAACGCATGACAAAAACCTCAAAAATAGGGATGAAAATCAAAAGGGTCGAGATTGAAAGCTTTAGAGGAGACAAAGTCCAGACATGCGCGCACTCAACCTCGGAGTTGGCGACGGTTGGACAGCAATTATGGAAAAGGTTTTATGACAGGCAAAAAAAAGCCCGCTGGGGAACGGGCAGGGTGTTGCTTTCTAACGGATGAGTTGAGCCTACGTAGGACCTTGTGAAAACTTTGTGAAAAACCAGCCAGGTTAAATATTCGTTCACAGAATCTTCAAATGCTGAAGCCAGGGCACAAAAAACCCCGCTCAATGACGGGGTTCGCTTGCTGGTTTATTACTTTCTGGCCGGAGCCGCCACCTTGGGGAGAAACTTCCCTTTCAGCACTCGGCAAGCCTTGGTCTTGATTTTGTCGACCTCGGTCTGGTCTTCGCCGAAGCTGGCTACGTATGCAGTCTGTCCACACTTGACGTAATTGTTGATCGGATATTCCGCTCCGTCGTCTTCGATGTACGGATCAGTCATCTCTTCACCCCTCTTCAAAAGCGGAGTCGACACCGGCAAGCCCTATTGCCGAAAAAATATCGACCACCAAGGATTTTGAGACTAGCCGGTCATTACTGGACTTGTAGTTCAGATTACCCGATGCCCGACGAATGGCCCCACCCCGATCACCTCAGCTTGACCGCCGTTCCAGTCACAAACACCACCACCATTCCTCCTTTACCGGCCGGCATGCTGATCTCGAAATCGAGCCCTACCACGGCATCTGCCTGAAGTGCCCGCGCCCGCTCCTTGATCTCGTCAGTGGCCTGGATGCGCGCCTCCCTCAACACCTGCTCCAGCGTCTGAGAACGCCCACCGAAAAAATCCCGCATCCCGGCGAACATATCGCGGATGACGTTGATGCCCTGTACCGACTCGGCGCTGACAATGTCCAGGTAGGCGGTGATTTGTCGACCTTCGATAGCGTGGGTCGTGGTGGTGATCATGGGAGGTCCTTGTTGTTCAGAAAGTGAGGCAGCGCGTCACATGCCGGCAGAGTTCCGCATATCAACGCTTTAAGAAATCAGCCCCATAAAAACACAAAACCCCTGGCTTCTTTCGAAACCAGGGGTTTTGTTTACATCGAATTTGGCGGTGAAGGAGAGATTCGAACTCTCGATACAGTTTCCTGTATACACACTTTCCAGGCGTGCTCCTTAAGCCACTCGGACACTTCACCGTATCTCTTCAAACATGTTCTGTCTGTCGAGGCGCGCTAATGTAGTCGAAAGCTTTTCTGATGGCAAACATTTTTTTAGAATTTTCATGCGCTTAACGCGATTAGCCGTTTCAAGCCAGTCGGGGCAATGGCAAACCCGCCAAACTCTGTCTTGGCACACGCCTCTATATAGAGGGCAATGCGCCGCTGGCGGGGCGGGCTACGCTTGGCGGGCGGGGAAAGGGTGACTGGCGGGTCAGTCATAGCGCTTTACCTGGCCTGTGGCGGTGGGTAACTTCAGCCCAACTTTATTGAAAGGAATGGCGTCATGAGTGAGTTGATTTCTTACCATCTCGAAGACGGTATCGCGACCCTGACCCTGAACAATGGCAAGGTCAATGCCATTTCCCCGGACGTGATTGCTGCCTTCAACGCTGCGCTGGATCAGGCGGTGACTGATCGTGCGGTGGTGATCATTACCGGTCAGCCGGGCATTCTCTCGGGCGGTTACGATTTGAAGGTGATGACGTCCGGCCCTAAAGAAGCCGTGGCGCTGGTCACTTCCGGCTCGACGCTGGCCCGCCGCCTGTTGTCGCACCCGTTCCCGGTGATTGTGGCTTGCCCTGGCCATGCCGTGGCCAAGGGCGCGTTCCTGCTGCTGTCCGCTGACTATCGCATCGGTGTCGACGGCCCGTTCAGCATCGGCCTGAACGAAGTACAGATCGGCATGACCATGCACCACGCCGGTATCGAACTGGCCCGTGATCGCTTGCGCAAATCGGCGTTCCACCGCTCGGTGATCAACGGTGAAATGTTCAATCCGCAGACGGCAGTGGATGCCGGTTTCCTTGACGTGGTGGTGTCTGCCGAAGAGCTGCAAGGCGCAGCACTGGCGGCGGCTCGTCAGTTGAAGAAGATCAACATGACCGCACACAAGAACACCAAGCTGAAAGTACGCAAGGAACTGCTGGAAACCCTGGATAACGCAATCATCCAGGATCAGGAGCATTTGGGTTAAGACCCAACCTGCAGCAACGAAAAGCCCGACCGTCGTGTCGGGCTTTTCGTACGCGCCGTGCTGAAAAGCCTGCAACCGCTCTAGAACGCGTCTGACCCATCAGTCGGAAACATGCGCTTAAACATCGGCTATCTCCTGCTTCTTTAGCGGCAATTGCCGAAAACAGTGCACATCCGTACACTGCGCCACCTTTTGTCCCGGTGGGGCCTGAAAATGCTGTTTGCTTTACGTATGTCATTGATGGGCCTGCACTTTATTATCGCGGGTGTGCTGGGCGTGATTCTCGGCCTGTGCCGACCGTTCAATCCGGACAACAGTCGTCTATGTGCCCGCCTCTACGCATGGCCGGCGATGTGCATTCTGCGTTTGCGGGTGAAGACCGACGTCGGGCCGCTGATGGATAAACCTGACAGCTGCGTGATCGTCGCCAACCACCAGTCCAACTACGACCTGTTTGTATTCGGCAACGTAGTGCCCCGCCGTACCGTGTGCATCGGTAAAAAGAGCCTTAAGTGGGTACCGTTGTTCGGCCAGTTGTTCTGGCTGGCCGGTAATGTGCTGATCGACCGTGGCAATGCGCAGAAAGCACGCCAATCGATGTTGACCACCACCCACACCCTGCAAAACGAAGACACCTCGATCTGGGTCTTCCCGGAAGGCACGCGCAATCTGGGCGAAGAGTTGTTGCCGTTCAAGAAAGGCGCCTTCCAGATGGCCATCGCAGCCGGGGTGCCGATCGTGCCGGTGTGCGTCAGCAGTTACGTCAAGCACATGCGATTGAACCGATGGCGCAGTGGGAAAATTCTGATTCGCTCGCTGCCGGCCATTCCTACCGCCGGATTGAGTCTGGACGACATGCCCATGCTGATCGCCCAGTGCCGCGAGCAGATGCGCGAATGCATCGACTCAATGGACCGGCAACTGCAAGCCGCTTGAATGAAACCCGCCCTGTGCGGGTTTTCTTTTGTCTGCGCGCTTATACCTGCGAACCCGGCAGATTTCACTGACGCTCCGGCAGCAGACAGGGCTAAGCTGGACACCGCCTGCCATTATTGCCAATGAACACCTGCTAACAAGAAGTGAATCTCCATCATGGGTAGAGTTGTTGCTGCTGCGGTTTACAGCGCTGGTAAGAAAGTCACCAATATCACCCTCGACGAAGGCGCCGCCTGGGCAGCAAAGCCGGGGCACTTTGTCTGGATCGGCCTTGAAGAGCCGAGTGCCGAGGAACTGTACAACCTGCAACGCCAGTTCAACCTGCATGAACTGGCCATCGAAGACGCCCTTGAGAAACACAGTCGACCGAAGCTGGAAACCTTCGGCGATGCGCTGTTCATCGTCACGTATTCCCCCATCCGGGAAGAGGGCAAACTCAAGTTTATCGAGACCCATATCTTTGCCGGCAACGGTTACATCATTACCGCACGCAACGGTCACTCGGCGTCCTACGCCTATGTCCGACAACGTTGTGAGGCGCGTCCGTTATTGCTTGAGCACGGGGAAGATTTCGTACTCTATGCCATCCTCGACTTCGTGATCGAAAACTACCAGCCGATGGGTGAAGCGATCCATGCCGAAATCGACGAGCTGGAACGCAACGTCATGTGCGGCTCGCTGAATGAGCGTGACATCCAGAAACTTCACAGCCTGCGCCGTGATGTATTGCGCTTGCGTCGATTTGCAGCGCCGATGGTGGAGATCGGCGAAGAACTGCAAAAGCTGAGCTTTCCGTTCATCGACAAGAACATGCGCCCGTATTTCCGCGATGTGCAGATTCATGTCACCCGGCAAATGGAAGATCTGACGACCCTGGCCGATATCGCCAGCCAGACCATCGAGGTCGGCGTGTTGCTGGAGGCGTCACGCCAGAGCGTAGTGCAGCGCAAATTCGCTGCATGGGCGGCGATCCTCGCGTTCCCGACGGCGGTAGCGGGGATTTACGGGATGAATTTCCAGAACATGCCCGAGCTGACCTGGCATTACGGATATTTCGGCGTGCTGGGATTTATCACGGTGGGATGCGTGAGTTTGTGGGCGAGCTTCAAAAAGTCGGGGTGGTTGTAGGTCTGCGTGCTTTCAGTGAAAACCAGGCGCCTCATTCGCGAGCGGGCTCGCTCCCACATTCGATCGAGTTCCACATGTGGGAGCGAGCCCGCTCGCGAAGTTTTTGGCTTCAAACGGCTTCGGGTTTGTGCGCCACGAACCGCATCATCCACTCGGCAACCGTGCTGCCGTGATGTTCACTTTCCAGGCTTGCGATTCCTTTCGTATACACCTGCTCGCCCAGCGCTTGCTGACGAATCTCCAGCAAGGCCCGGGAGTAGTCATGAATGAACTCCGGATGCCCCTGGAAGCACAGCACCTGATCATTGATGTGGTACGCAGCAAATGGGCAGAAATCGCTGGAGGCGATCACTGTGGCGTTTTCCGGCAATGACGTCACCTGGTCCTGATGGCTGATCAGCAGGGTCAACTCTTCGCGCACCGGATTCATCCAAGGCGCCTTGGCGGCGAGTTTGTAATTGTGGGTGCCGACGCCCCAACCCTGGGTCGCCCGCTCGCTCTTGCCGCCCAGCAACAGCGCCAGCAACTGATGGCCGAAACACACGCCCAGCAGTTTGTCGCCACGCTCGTAGCGGGTCAGCAGGTAGTCCTTGAGGGTCTGGATCCAGGGGTCGGTGCCGAAGGAATCGGCCTTGCTGCCCGTGACGAGGTAGGCGTCAAAGGTCAGGTCGTCGCTGGGATACTCGCCCTGCATCACGTTGTACACAGTGAACTCGGCGGCAATGGGCTGCTGCGAAAACAGGTGTTTGAACATCTGCCCGTAACCCTGATATTGGTCGACCAGTTCCGGACGCAGGATGTCGGTTTCGAGAATGCAGATGCGTAACGACATAAAAAATACCTGACACGTGATGGGAATAATGCACACCCCAGAGCCTGCCTTGAAACACCGTAACAAGGCAAGCCCCGCGATGTGTCACCGATCCCTAAAATGCCTCCCCTTTGGCGGCTTTTTCCAGCAACAGTGCCGGTGGTGCAAAGCGCTCGCCGTATTGACCCGCCAGGTACTGGGCACGGGCGACGAAGTCTTTAATCCCGTACTGATTGATGAACTGCAGCGCACCGCCGGTCCAGGCCGCGAAACCGATGCCGAAAATCGAGCCGACGTTGGCGTTTGCCGTCGAGGTCAGCACGCCCTCCTCCACGCAGCGCACGGTTTCAATGGCTTGCACGAACAGCAGGCGATCGCGCACATCCTTGGGCGAAATCTGCCCGTCGGCGTTTTCAAAGCGGTTTTTCAGCTCCGGCCACAGGTGCTTCTGCCCCCCCGCCGGGTACTCGTAGAAACCACCGCCCGCGGCCTTGCCCGGACGCTTGTATTCATTGAGCAGCAAGTCGATCACGGCAAATGCCGGATGCTCGGTCAGCGGTTTGCCTTCCGCCTGCAGGTCTTTGGCGGTTTGCTGGCGGATATGGCTCATGAGGCTGAGGGAGACTTCATCAGAAATCGCCAACGGTCCGATGGGCATGCCGGCCTTGCGTGCCTCGGTCTCGATCATCGGCGCACTCACGCCTTCGCCCAGCATCGCAATGCCTTCGTTGGTAAACGTGCCGAACACCCGCGAAGTAAAGAAACCACGGCTGTCGTTGACCACGATCGGCGTTTTCTTGATTTGCAGAACGAAATCGAATCCGCGAGCCAGGGTTTCGTCGCTGGTATTGACGCCCTTGATGATTTCCACCAGCGGCATTTTGTCCACAGGGCTGAAGAAATGCAGGCCGATAAACTTGCTCTGGTCCGGTACCGCCGTGGCCAGGCCGCTGATCGGCAGAGTCGAAGTGTTGGAGGCGATCACCGCGTCGGCACCGACGATTTGTTGCGCAGCCAGGGAGACCTTGGCCTTCAGCTCACGGTCTTCGAACACGGCTTCGATGATCAGATCGCAACCGGCCAGGTCGGCATCGCTTTCAGTGGCCTGAATGCGTGCCAGAACCGCTTCGCGCTGTTCGACGCTCAGCTGCCCACGCGCCACCTTCTTGTCCAGCAACGCCGCCGAGTGCGCCTTGCCCTTCTCGGCAGCGGCGAGATTGACATCCTTGAGCACCACCTCGATGCCTGCCGACGCGCTGACAAACGCAATGCCCGCGCCCATCATCCCGGCCCCCAGCACGCCGACTTTCCTGGTGACGCAAGGCGCAAAACCCTGCGGCCGCGAGCCGCCGGCATTGATTTCGTTGAGCTGGAACCAGAACGTGCCGATCAGGTTCTTCGAGACCTGACCGGTGGTCAGCTCGGTGAAGTAGCGGGTTTCGATCAGGTGCGCCGTGTCGAAATCCACTTGCGCACCTTCCACGGCGGCGCAGAGGATTTTTTCCGGCGCCGGCATGCAGCCCTGGGTTTTGCTGCGCAGGATCGACGGTGCAATGGCCAGCATCTGTGCGACTTTCGGGTTTGACGGCGTACCACCGGGGATCTGGTAACCCTTCACATCCCAACGCTGCACCGTCTTGGGGTTGGCGATGATCCAGGCTCGCGCCTTGGCCAGCAACTCGTCGTGATCCGCCGCCAGTTCATCGATCAAACCCGCCTGCAACGCTTGCTGCGGCCGCACTTTTTTACCTTCGAGCAGATACGGCAGGGCTTTTTCCAGGCCGAGCATGCGCACCATGCGCACCACCCCGCCGCCGCCCGGCAACAGGCCGAGGGTCACTTCCGGCAAGCCCAGCTGCACCGACGGGTTGTCCAGCGCCACGCGGTGATGGCAGGCCAGGCAGATTTCCCAGCCGCCGCCCAGCGCCGCGCCGTTGATCGCCGCGACCACCGGTTTACCGAGAGTTTCCAGGGTACGCAGTTGCCCTTTGAGTTTCAGCACCATGTCGTAAAAGGCTTTGGCTTCGGGTTTGCCCACCTTGATCAGCTCATTGAGGTCACCGCCGGCGAAGAAGGTTTTTTTCGCCGAGGTGATGATGACGCCGGCAATGGCGTCCTTGTCGGCCACCAGGCGGGCGACACAGTCAGCCATGGCTTCGCGGTACACCGCGTTCATGGTGTTGGCGCTCTGGCCCGGCATGTCGATGGTCAGGACGACAATCTGGTCCTGGCCTTTTTCGTAACGAATGGCTTGGGTCATGGAAGGTTTCCTTGAATTCGGGGCTCAGAGGCGTTCGATGATGGTGGCAATGCCCATGCCGCCGCCGACACACAGGGTCGCGAGGCCATAACGCAGGCGCCGGGCTTCCAGCTCATCGAGCAAGGTGCCGAGAATCGCGCATCCAGTGGCGCCCAACGGGTGGCCCATGGCAATGGAGCCGCCGTTGACATTGACCTTGTCCGGGTCGACGGCCATGTCCTTGATGAACTTCAACACCACCGAGGCAAACGCTTCGTTGACCTCGAACAGGTCGATGTCTTCCACCCGCAGCCCGGCCTTGGCCAGCGCCTTGCGGGTAGCTGGTGCGGGGCCTGTGAGCATGATGGTCGGATCGGTACTGGTCACCGCCGTGGCGACGATCCGCGCCCGTGGCTGCAAGCCCAGCGCCCGGCCCTTGGCTTCGGAGCCGATCAGCATCAGCGCCGCGCCGTCGACGATTCCGGAACTGTTGCCGGGGGTGTGGACATGGTTGATGCGCTCGACCTGGCTGTAGACGCGCAGCGCGGTGGCGTCGAAACCCATCTGCCCGATCATTTCGAAACTCGGCTTGAGCTTGCCCAGGCCTTCCATGCTCGATTCGGCACGGATGAATTCATCGTGATCGAGCAGGATGATGCCGTTCTGATCCCGAACCGGCACCAGCGACTTGCTAAAAGAGCCATCGGCCCGCGCCCGCGCAGCTTTCTGTTGCGAGTGCAGCGCGTAGGTATCGACATCCTGGCGACTGAAACCTTCGAGCGTGGCGATCAGGTCGGCGCCCACGCCTTGCGGGGTGAAGTGGCTGTGCAGGTTGGTTTCCGGGTCCAGTGCCCAGGCCCCGCCATCGCTGCCCATGGGGACGCGCGACATGGACTCGACGCCGCCGACCACCACCAGGTCTTCGAAACCGGAGCGCACTTTCATCGCCCCAAGGTTCACCGCTTCCAGCCCTGAAGCGCAGAATCGATTGATCTGCACCCCGGCCACGCTGACGTCCCAGTCCGCCACCTGGGTTGCGGTTTTTGCGATGTCGGAGCCTTGATCGCCGATGGGCGTCACGCAACCGAGTACCACGTCATCGACCTGACTGGTGTCGAGGGCGGTCCGCTGCTGCAGCGCCCTGAGCAAGCCTGCTGCCAGGTTTACCGGTTTGACGCTGTGCAAGGCGCCATCAGCCTTGCCTTTGCCACGGGGCGTGCGTAACGCGTCGAAAATCAAAGCTTGGGTCATGACGTCCTCGAACCGCAGTGCAGTGAGTGAAAAACACAGCTCACACTCTTGGCCCGGCGACCAATGGATTCAATGACCGCAGCGCTCACTGGCATTGACGGTCACGCTCAGACGGACGGTCATCGATGACTCGATGAACCGGTTAAAGACCCGCAGGTGTCTAGCAAAAGGCCGCCCAAGAAGCTGGCAATAGGCCTCATGCCTTTTTAATAGCATCGAGTGAGAACTCCATACTAAATGGATCTAAAACAAGCGTGACGCGGCCTCTAAGGTGAAGTTATACGAAGTTGTCGTCGGGTTTTGCCGAGGCGCTCGTCCTACAGGAAGTGCAACGTTTGCCGTCATGGATATATGCAGGCAGGCATCAGGAAATAACAAAAAAAAGGCGGTCAGCCATGTTCAAACAATCGAAAGTTCGCCAAGCAGGTCTCATTCTCTTTGCCACGACATTGCTGTTGATTTTGCCCAACCTGACCAAGGTGATCGGCTAGTCGTTATTCTAAAAATAGGGCACCAGCGTTTTATATCGCCACGCTAAAAATGTGACTGGCTCGCTACCCGGGCCAGCGTGGCTGTGCCAACCTTTGTGGCACTTCCACGACATGGACGGCGATCATTTTGAAAACGTTTATTCTGCTTGGGACGCTGCTGCTCGGCACACCTCTGCATGCCGCACAGCTCAATCTGGAGTTGGGCGAGTACAGTCGCACCTGGCAGACCGAGGAGTTGCTCAAGCACCCTCAGGTCCTGACCATCAACATCCCCAATGATGTTTCCTACAAACGGGACATGAGCTACCGCGCTGTTCCGTTGGCGGCGTTGTTGTCGGACGTTAAATCCGACGATCATTTGCAAGCTGTTGCGTCCGATGGATTTGCCGCGGAATTGCCGGCAGGACCGCTACTCAACACCCAGGGCGCGCGAGCCTGGCTGGCCATCGAAGATCCGGCGAACCCCTGGCCGCCGCTGTCAGAAGGCAAACACAGCGCCGGGCCGTTTTACCTGGTCTGGACCGACCCGCGGGCAGGCAATATCAGCCCGGAACAATGGCCGTTCGAACTGGCCAGCATCAAGCGCCTTGCGCCGGTGGCCGAGCGCTTTCCTACCCTGCTGCCTGATCCCGCGTTAAAGGCAGACGACCCGGTCAACAAAGGCTTTGCGCTGTTTCAGAAAAACTGCCTGGCATGCCATCGATTGAACGGTGCCGGGGACTCGCAGTTCGGGCCAGACCTGAATATTCCGTACAACCCGACCGAGTACTTCGGTGCAGACTTCCTCAAGCGCTACATCCGTGATCCGCAGAGTTTGCGCCAATGGCCCCAGGCGAAAATGCCGGGCTTTTCGGCCGAGGTGTTGCCGGATGAAGACTTGGGGATGCTGGTGGGGTATTTGAAGCATATGGTGGGGCGCAAGGTTAAACCCTGAACGGGTATTACCGGGACTGACCTCATCTCCACTGAAAATATTCTTGTGGGAGCGAGCCTGCTCGCGAAGGCGGTGTGTCAGTCACGATTGGGCTGACTGAACGGCCGCTTTCGCGAGCAGGCTCGTTCCCACAAGGGATCATGGTGTCAGCATTTACTGTTGTTGCACCGAGATCACCGGCGCAGGGGTGGGCGACACGAACACCTTGGCATGCATCTGCTCACACCCGCCGCCGCGACGCATGCCGCGCACCGGGCAGGCGTCCAGATAGTCCAGGCCCACTGCCAGTTTCAAATGGCGCTCGGGTCGGGCCAGTTCGTTGGTCACGTCGAAGCTGTACCAGGCGTCATCCAGCCAGGCTTCGGCCCAGGCGTGACTGGCCAGGTGTTCACAATCCTCGCTGTACAAATAACCCGACACATACCGCGCCGGAATACCCAGGCTGCGGGTGCAGGCGAGAAAGGCATGGGTGTGGTCCTGGCACACGCCCGAACGCCCGGCGAAGGCCTTGGCGGCGCTGGTGTCCACTTCGGTGGCACCCGGCGTATAGGTCATGTGCTGGTTCAGGCCGTGCATCAGGTCAATCAGCGCAGTGCGATCGCGGCGTTGCTTGCACGCTTTCTCGGCAAATGCGCGCAATGCCGCGTCAGCTTCAGTCAGGCGGGTGAAACGCAGGAACGGCAACGCCGACTGGCTCTCGTGCTCGGCTTCGCGCAGCTCGTCGATGTCGACCTGGCCACGGGCGCCGATGATGATCGCCTCGTGAGGCTCGTCCATGGTCAGCACATGCAGGATATTGCCAAACGGGTCGAGTTGCGCGCGCACCGGGCGCGGCAGGTCGAGCTGCCAGCTGAGCACGTGCTGGCGCTCACTGTCGTGGGGAGTCAGTCGCAGATACTGGATGCTCGCCCGCACCTGATCTTCATAGTGATAGGTGGTCTCGTGGCTAATGGAAAGTCTCATGCAGCCTCCAGGTAGGAACTGTGAATCGCGTTGCCCAACTGGCGCACCAGCGGGATGAACTCGGTCAACCAGGCGTGCAGGCCTTCGTCGAGGATTTCGGTGATGCCGGTGTAGCGCAGGCGCGCGTCCATTTCCGCGGCCAGGCGTTGCGCCGGGCGGCCATTGGCCCCCGGCAACTGGGCAAGGATCTGGTCGATTTCTTCGGTGCAGGCACGCAACGAGCGCGGCACGTCGGCCCGCAACAACAGCAACTCGGCCACATGCCGGGCGCCGGGAGCGTCACGGTAGATTTCGGTATAGGCCTCGAACGATGACAGTGCCCGCAGCAAGGCACTCCACTGGTAATACGCGTGGGCCGTGCCGTCGCTGACCGCTTCGGCCTGATCGCCGGCCATTTCGTAACGGGCATCGAGCAGGCGCAAGGTGTTGTCGGCGCGTTCGATGAACGTCCCCAGGCGAATGAAACGGAACGCATCGTTGCGCATGATGGTGCCGTAGGACGCGCCCCGGAACAGGTGGGAACGTTCCTTGATCCACTCGCAGAAACGACTCATGCCGTAGCGACTCAGGCCCTGTTCGGCAATTCCGCGAATTTCCAGCCAGGTCGCATTGATGTTTTCCCACATGTCGGCGGTGATTCGCCCACGCACCGCATGGGCACTGGCACGCGCCGCACCCAGGCAGCTGTAGATGCTCGCCGGATTCGCCGCATCCAGCGCGAAAAAGTGCAGCAGCCGTTCGGCATGCAGCTCGCCGTGGCGTTCGAGGTAATCGTCCAGGGTGCCGGTAATCAACAGCGGCATGGCCAGTTCGTGCAGGCCGTTGCCACGACCATCCTGTGGCATCAGTGACAGCGAATAACTGATGTCGAGCATCCGTGCGAGGTTTTCCGCCCGCTCCAGGTAACGCGACATCCAATACAGATCCGAGGCAGTTCTACTTAACATGACAGGCTTCCTTCAATCCTCGACCACCCAGGTGTCCTTGGTTCCGCCACCCTGGGAGGAGTTCACCACCAGGGAGCCTTCGCGCAGGGCGACACGGGTCAGGCCGCCGGGCACGACCCGGGTTTCGCGGCCAGACAACACAAACGGACGCAAGTCGATATGGCGCGGCGCGATGCCGTTTTCGACAAAGGTCGGACAGGTCGACAGCGACAGTGTCGGTTGCGCGATGTAGGCATGGGGCTTGGCGATGATCCGCGCGCGGAAGGCTTCAATTTCCGCGGCTGTTGCCGCCGGCCCCACCAGCATCCCGTAACCGCCGGAGCCCTGAGTTTCCTTGACCACCAGTTCCGGCAGATTGGCCAGCACATGGGACAGCTCGGACGGATTACGACACTGCCAGGTCGGCACGTTCTTCAGGATCGGCTCTTCGTCCAGATAAAACCGGATCATGTCCGTGACGAACGGGTACACCGACTTGTCGTCCGCCACCCCCGTGCCGATGGCATTAGCCAGCACCACATTGCCGGACCGGTAGGACGACAGCAGCCCCGGCACGCCGAGCATTGATTCCGGATTGAAAGCCAGGGGATCGAGGAACGCATCGTCGAGGCGGCGATAAATCACATCAACGGCTTTCGGCCCATCGGTGGTGCGCATGAAGACCTTGTCGTCCCGCACGAACAGGTCCGCGCCTTCCACCAGCTCCACGCCCATCTCCCGGGCCAGGAACGCATGTTCGAAGAACGCACTGTTGAAGCGCCCCGGCGTCAGCACTACAACGCTCGGGTTGTCGATCGGGCTGGAGCTTTTCAGCGTATCGAGCAACAGGTTCGGATAGTGATCGATGGGTGCGATGCGTTGCGCCGCGAACAGCTCGGGGAAAAGACGCATCATCATCTTGCGGTCTTCGAGCATGTAGCTGACACCGCTGGGCGTGCGCAGATTGTCTTCGAGCACGTAGTACGTGCCGTCGCCGTCGCGCACCAGATCGACACCGGAAATATGCGAATAGATATCGCGGTGCAGATCCAGCCCCTGCATCGCCAACTGGTACTGCTCGTTGGCCAGCACTTGCTCGGCCGGAATGATGCCGGCCTTGATGATCCGCTGCTCGTGGTAGAGGTCGGCGAGGAACATGTTCAACGCCTTGACTCGCTGAATGCAGCCCCGCTCGACCACCCGCCATTCACTGGCGGGGATGCTGCGGGGAATGGTGTCGAAGGGAATCAGGCGCTCTGTCCCCTGCTCATCACCGTAGAGCGTGAACGTAATCCCGGCGCGATGAAACAACAGATCGGCCTCGCGTCGCCGTTGTGCCAGAAGCTCGTCAGGCGTTTCGGCCAGCCAACGGGCAAACTCCCGATAATGCGGGCGGACCTGGCCGCCGGCATCGTACATCTCATCAAAATAGGTGCGGATCATGCCGTACTCCTTGTCACCCGGACGTACGGACCTCTGCAAGGCCCGCGCCATCGGCATAAACGCTTTGATATCAATCAGTTGGATATTCAATACACAGACACCGCACCAATCCTGTGCGGTAACTGCCCCCACCTGATCGCCCCCGCTTCATTGCAAGGCAATGTTGTTGCCTATCACCAGCATAGCCAGAGTTGATTTCACTGCCCGGTTAACGCTGTGGATAATCCGTGCATCCGCTGAAAAAACTTCACCAGCACCTGTTCAGTGAAGTCCTCAGCCTCACTTATTCGGTTGCTCCGGCAACCCGGTCCGGCATGCTCCGACCGGTTTCTCTCCTTACCGGTCTTCCCTTTTAGCCACCCGCTCAGGTGGCTTTTTTTTGTTTTGTTGAAATGCGATTTTTTATTCTGCACAAACGAAAACGGCCAACCCGAAGGTCAGCCGTCATTGCTGGTTGCTGCTATTCATAATGTTATGCGAGTCGCCCTCGTACCTCCTGCTTGACCCCCCAGCCCTCAATGATGCCGCCCAATGGCTCGACCACCGCTTCGAAACCCTGCTCGAAGTCGCCGATGTCATCATAGGTGGCGTACATGACCTTGCTTAACTCCAGCGCCCAGGCACCGTCGTCGCGCACACTGATTTGCGCATTCAGGGATTCCCCACGATGAAAATGACCTGCCGCCCTGCGTGCCCGCTCCTCATCCGGGAAAATGGCGTAGAACTCGATGGGATGGAATCGTGAAAAGTCGAAACCGCCTTCTTTCATGCGGCGCAGCACGCTGCTGCTGATGTCTTCTTGATAGGCTGTGCTCATGAAACGTCCTCCTCAAACCGATGGATAGACTTTCCGTACTCCCTTCGCGCGCAACCATGGCTACGGGCGTTTCGGCAACCGATGTGCCGACGGGAAACAAGCATGTAGCTGACAAGACCAGACCTTAGCGATCCATTCGCTGATCTCGATTGCAGAGTAGCCTCAGGATAGAGCCGCTGCCAAGGCCTGGTTGAGAATGTGACAGGAGATGTTCAGATTGGCGTGATACGGAGGATTTGTATGCTGTTCTGGATTTTGAGGTTTTTGACGCTCGCGTCAGGGGTTCGCCCTTCCAGATCGTTCAAATCCAGCTTGGCGGCGACAGGGAGGAGTCGTTCCTTGATGAGTTTGGCGGCCTGCTCGTGACTCGGGCACTCCTCGCACTCGAAGACCTCGTCGATCGTTTCACCATGATCATCCACGAAAGTGACTTTCCACTTTGACATCGGAGCCTCCTCTATCAAACCCGCGAATGGGCTTACACCTATCTCGACTTTAGCTCGAATTGATCGTTCCAACGGATTACAGCAAACAGGATGTAACAACAAAGAACCTGTGGGAGCGAGCCTGCTCGCGAAGGCGGTATACCCGTCGACATTTCAATCGACTGAAAGACCGCTTTCGCGAGCAGGCTCGCTTCTACAGTAATTATGCATCAACCATCAATCGTTGCTTGGCTTGCCCACTGCTTGCAGCACGTACTGCGGCAAAGCGAAGGCGCCGATGTGTATTTCCGGATTGTAGTAGCGCGTGACGATGCCGCTGCCTGCGAAGCGCTGTTGCAGGGTTTCACGGGACAATTGGCGATAAGCGGTATTGGTCGAGCCCCAGGCAAAGGTCATCGAGCCACCGATGTAGGTCGGTACTGCGGCCTGGTAGAAGTGCCAGTCCGGGAACAGACTGCGCAGGCGACCGGCGGTGGTTTTGACTTCGTCGATCTGCATGAACGGCGTGCCGTTCTGCGTCACCAGGATGCCACCGTCGTTCAGGCAGCGATGGCAGGCCTGGTAGAAGTTTTCCGAGAACAGCACTTCGCCCGGACCGATCGGGTCGGTGGAGTCGGAAATGATCACGTCGAACTTTTCCGTGGTAGTGGCGACGAAACGCATGCCGTCGTCGATCACCAGGTTCAGGCGTGGATCGTCATAGGCGCCTTTGGAGTGATTCGGCAGGAATTCCTTGCACATATCGACCACGGTGCCGTCGATCTCGACCATGGTGATGTGTTCGACGCTACGGTGCTTGGACACTTCACGCAGCATGCCGCCGTCGCCGCCGCCGATGATCAACACGCGCTTGGCGGTGCCATGAGCGAGGATCGGCACATGGGTGAGCATCTCGTGGTAGATGAACTCGTCGGCTTCGGTGGTCTGGATCACGCCGTCCAGCGCCATGACCCGGCCCATGCGCGGGTTTTCGAAGATGACGAGGTGTTGGTGTTCGGTGCGCACTTCGTGCAGCAGTTTGTCCATGCGAAAACGCTGGCCGTAGCCTTCGTAGAGGGTTTCCAGGTAGTCGCTGGTTGGGGTGGTGCTCATGGGAAGTGCTCCGATGAATGCGGGTGGCAACGGACGGTTACCCGCCCATGATGGCCAATCGATCGCCTCGATTGCCCGGGAAAGGCGCGCATTCTACGTTGCGGAACATGACAGGTCGAACCTTCATGACCGGGTGCATACAGAACGATGTGGGAGCGAGCCTGCTCGCGAAGACGGCATGTCAGCCACATCCAAATTGAATGTGCCATCGCCTTCGCGAGCAGGTTCGCTCCCACAAGGGAAATGCGTTGTGCCCGAAGGTGCAGTCAGACCCTGACATCACCTCTCGGCCCGGCAATGGCCCAGATGATCAGGCCCAAAACCGGCAGCAACAGGATCAATAGCACCCAGATGATTTTCATCCCGGTGGAGACGCCACTTTTCAGCACGTTGATGATGGCCCAGATGTCCAGGGCAAGAATGATCAGGCCGACCAGGCTGTTGAACGTGGAACCCATGGTGACGCTCCCGAAGAGTGGTATGCCCCCTTAGGATAGCCGGCCCGGACAAGGGTTCCGTTTTATTGACAGCTTTACCGTCTCAGACGTGGATGGCCACTTTCAAGGCTTCCAGGGCGGGCGCAGCCGCGATGCCGACTTCGGCGCACAACTCGAGTACCCGTGGCACGTCGTTGCCGTAGACCAGCACCACTTGCAGCTCGTCGTCGAGCAACTGACTGAAGTTCAGCAGTGTGTAACCACCGTTTTCCTTGTTCAGGCTGCTCATTTGCACCTGGATGCGATTGAGCGCGGTCAGGGCTTCGGTCTTGGCCAGTTGCTTGGGCTTGAGGTTGAACTCGACGCCCGGACCGAAGGAGGCGACGATCTGGGCGAACAGGTCCATGTACGTGTCGGCCTGGAACAGCACGGTTTCGGGCAGACTGCCGACGACCACCCACTCGCCCAGCGGAATCGGGAAAGTGTCGTCGTAGTTGATGTCCGGATTGGCGCTCAGAAAACCCTGTGGATCCGCGTACGCCTGGGCTGCTTCGTCAGCGACCTTGAGGATTTCGTCTTCACCCATGCACCCGGAGCTGATTTTGCTGATGAGTTCGACGAGAGCGGCTTTCATGGGGCAGATCCTGTAGCGAGGGAATTTTGAGGGCGCGAAGGATACCGCATTCGGCAGACGCTGCGGACCTTGTGGCGAGGGGATTTATCCCCGTTGGACTGCGCAGCAGTCCCATTTTTTGGGGCCGCTTCGCTGCTCAACGGGGATAAATCCCCTCGCCACAAAGGTTCTGCGTCAGAGCGATCTAGCCCAGCAGTTTTTCCAGCTGTGCAACGGTGTCGGTGGCACCCATGGTCTTGGCCGCATCCAACGCGGTAATGCCGTTGGCGTCCTTGGCTTTCGGGTCGGCGCCTTTGCTGATCAGGTAGTCGACAATGGCGACGCGATTGAACATCGCCGCCATCATCAACGCCGTACGCCCGTCGAACGACGAACCCTCGACCTGCGCGCCACCTTCAACCAGCGCCGTGACGACCGCCAGGTCGCCCTTGAAGGCAGCACCCGCGATCGGACTCTGACCGTTATCGTTGCGGATTTCCGGATCGGCCTTGTGTTCGAGCAGGACTTTCACGGTGTCCACATGGCCGTGGTACGCGGCCAGCATCAGCAAGGTGTCGCCCTTGTGATTGCGCAGGTTCGGCGGCAGGCCTTTGGTCAGCAGCGCAGCCATCATGGCCGCATCGCCCTCCCGCGCCTTGTTGAATACCTGTTCGGCAAACTCGGCAGCTTCTTCGGGGGTCATCTGGCGGCTTTTGTCTGACATTGAGCACTCCACATTCAATTATTCGCAAAGCCGACAGTTTCCCGAGCCACCCCGGCACTGTCACTTCTTTTTTCTGATGCGCGGCCATAGCCACATTCAATAACGATGCAAGCCACTGTGAATCTCGGCCAGCACCTGTTCGGTGACCTGCACATAAGTGTCGGTTCCCGGCAACCACGCATAGATCGGGTCATCGCCGGTTCGCCCCGGGTCAAACGCTTCGTCCTTGAGCCGGGTCTTCTGATACTTGAACGTCCCGGTGGTTTCCATTTTCACTTTCACCCGCAGGAACAACGGCACTGCATAGGCCGGAAGCTGCTGCCGGATAAACGCCAGCAATTCACTGAAGTCCAGGGTCGCCAGGGACTCGGCGGGCGTGATCGCCGCCATTCCGGCCCGGCCGTTGGTGTTGCGGATTTCCACGCCATAGGCCACGGCCTCGGAAATAAGCGGGTGTTTCAGGAGCATGTTCTCGACTTCGGTGGTCGAGACGTTTTCCCCTTTCCAGCGGTAGGTGTCACCCAAACGATCGACAAACTGCGCGTGGCCAAAACCAATGTTGCGCAGCAGGTCGCCGGTATTGAAGTAACGGTCGCCCTTCACGAACACGTCATGAAGCACGACTTTTTCGGTTTTCTGCGGGTCGGTGTAGCCATCCAGCGGCGCCTTGTCATCGATCCTGGCCAGCAGCAGCCCCTGCTCGCCTTTGTCGACCTTGCGCATGAAGCCATTGGCTTCACGGGTCGGCGCTCCACTGTCGTGGTCGTACGCCGCCAACTCCCAGGACATCAGGGAAAAACCGACGGTGTTGTTGAAATTCAGAATGTTGGTGAAACCGATATTGCCGTCGCTGGCGGCATACAGTTCGCAAATGTGGTTAACACCAAAGCGCGTCTTGAACTCACGCCAGGCACCGGGGCGCAGGCCGTTGCCGATCATCTTGATCACGCCGTGCTTGCTGTCGTCGGCACTGGGCGGTTGGTCGACCAGATAACGACACAATTCGCCGACATAACCGATGGTGGTCGCGCGGTACTTGCGCACGTCGCTCCAGAACTGACTGGCGCTGAACTTGCGGCGGATGGCAAACCCCGAGGCACCGCTGATGGCCGAGCCCCAGCACACGCAAAGGCCGGTGGCGTGATACAGCGGCAAGGTGCAATAGACGACATCTTCCGGGCGCATATCCAGCGCGATCATCCCGAAGCTGGCGGAGCTGCGCATCCAGCGTCCGTGTTTGAACACCCCGGCCTTGGGCAACCCGGTGGTGCCCGAGGTGTAGATATAGAAACAGGGGTCGTCGAAGAAAACCTGCCGGCTGCTGACAGGGTTGGCACCGTCGGCGCCGACGCTGGCCGTCATCAGATTGATGAAACCATCGGGGGCCATTCCAGGATGGCGGTAAGTGTCTTGATCGGCGACAAACCAGGTTCGCCCCGCCTCGATCGCCACCTGCTCGCGCACCGCCAGAAACGCCGGGACAAGCTCCTCGCCGACCACAATGGCGGCCGGTGTCACCAGATTCAGGCTATGGACCAGGGTGTCGCGGGTCAGCGACGTGTTGAGCAAGGCACTGATCGCGCCAACCTTGGCCACTGCCAGTATCGTCACCAACAGCTCCGGGCGGTTTTCGATGAATACCGCCACCACATCGCCCTTGCCGATGCCTTGCTCGATCAGGTAATGGGCAATGCGATTGGCCCACTGATTGGCCTGTGCATAAGTCAGCGACACCTCGCCGTACAGTAATGCCGGGCCATCAGGATTGCGCAGGGTTGCCTGCTCGAAACTCCAGCCCAGGCCACACGGTTGGGTCGGATCCTTGACATTGGCGAGCTTCATTCCCTTGACCACCCGTGGCAGGGCTTTGGCAATGGAAGGCAGCTTGCGGAGCATCATGCCCCAGGTAATCGTGTCGCTCGAGGTGCGGCTCATGGTTGCTCCCGTTCGATCTTTTTATTGTCGGGCGGCGCTGATTGAAGCCCGAAAATACGTCAACGGTTCTGGAGCTGTACACGCGGTTTTTGAAATGTTTTGTATCTGCGACGCTGGTGTTGGAAATCGCGAGCACCGGCACACAAAATGGTTCCATCGAATCGCCGACGACCCCGCAAAATGCAGGATGCACGATGGCCATTCTTGCAAATTGCACGAAAGTGAAAAACAGCTAGAAAATTAAACCATTGTTTTTAAAGGATATTTTTCAGATTCGGGTACTGGCACAATCACTGCAACGCTCTGTGCATGCTTGCCATTCAAGTACTCACGGAGCTGATAGACATGAGCCTGATCCAGGAAAAATTTTCATCCTTGTTCTCCAACTTCGAAGTCACCACCCAGGCACGACCTGACGGCGGAATCCTGCTGACTCTAAGCGCAGAAGGAAAAGTCTTCAAACGCTCGATTTCGTATCAGCAATTGCACAATGGCGATCAATTGTCGTGGGTCATCAGCGCCATTCGCCGCGACCTGGCGGAGCAGGCCAGCGAACTGCCGCAGATTTCCATGCTGCAAAGCCAGCAGCGGTTTGCGTTGCCTACTTATCACTCGGCATAAAACCAAACACTGTGGGAGCGAGCTTGCTCGCGATGGCGGTTTGTCGGTCACATTGATGTTGAATGTGCCGCCGCCATCGCGAGCAAGCTCGCTCCCACAGGTTTTGGGTGTTGTTCAGAAAGTTGAAGGATCTATCCGCGCGAAGCTGTCCACAGTGACATGTCCCGCCAGTTCCCCCCCCTCACGGGCCAATCCGCAGGTGGCCATTCCCGCCTTACGCGCCGCGTCCAGCTCTTCGACGATGTCCGACAGGAACAGAATCTGCGAGGCCTCAAGCTTGATGGCCTGAGTAATGTTGGCGTAGGACTGCGCTTCGCGCTTGGGTCCGGACGTGGTGTCGAAGTAACCGCTGAACAGCGGCGTAAGATCCCCCGCCTCCGAACAGCCGAAGATCAGGCGCTGGGCCTGGATCGAACCGGATGAATAAACGAACAGTTGATAACCGGCCTGATGCCAGCGTTGCAGCGCTTCAACGGCATCCGGATACACATGCCCCTTGAGTTGCCCGGCCTGGTAACCCTGCTCCCAGACCATCCCCTGCAGTGCCTTGAGCGGCGTGGCCTTGCGGTCTTCGGCAATCCAGCCCAGCAGGATGTCGATGACCCGCTCCACGTCGGCACCCGGCTCGTTGCTGTCGCGGCGCACGGCGTCCAGTTGTTCGGCCACGTCGGAACGCGCGGCGTGCTGGCTGACGAACGTCGGCAAATGTTTGGCCGCGTAGGGAAACAGCACGTCGAACACAAAACTCACCGCGCTGGTGGTGCCTTCGATATCGGTGAGAATCGCTTTGATCGGCATCGACTCAGTCCTCAAGACGCGGAAATTGGCCGGCGATGTCGTCGCCGGTGAAATTGGCCACCCAGCCTTCCGGGTTGTTGAACAGGCGAATCGCCACAAAATGCGGATGCTCGCCCATGTCGAACCAGTGCCTGGTACCGGCAGGTACCGAGATCAGGTCGTTTTTCTCGCACAGCACGGCGTAGACGTAATCGTCGATGTGCAGGGTGAACAACCCGCGACCGGCGACGAAAAAGCGCACTTCGTCTTCACCATGGCGGTGTTCTTCGAGGAACTTGGCGCGCAATTCGGCTTTTTGAGGATGATCGCTGTTGAGGCTGATCACATCGACTGTGATGTAGCCGCGCTCGGTCATCAGCTTGTCGATTTGCGCCTGATACGCGGCAATCACTTCTTCCTGAGTCGCGCCAGGCTGGATCTTCGCGGCGGCTTGCCAGCGGTCGAAGCGCACGCCCTGTTCGGCCAGGGTCGAAGCGATGTCTTCGAAATGGGTCAGCACCTTGTTGGGAATTTCAGGGCTGGAGACGTGATAAACGGACAGGCTGCTCATGGGGCAATTCCTCGGTTTCGGCTGCGCCGTCCGGTTTGTGGACACCGGTCGGGCGCAGCGCTGCATCAGGCGATGGGCGACTTGTGGATAAGTCTGCCGTTAACGGTTCAACACACTGCGAGTCTTCAACTCGCACTCGAACAAAAACTCGAAGGCCTCGATCTGCCGCAGGGCATCGCTCATCCGGGCGCCCCAGGTGTAGAGGCCGTGGCCGCGAATCAGGTAACCGACGCAATCGGGATGGGCGTCGAGCCAAGGCTGCACCTTGGCGGCGAGTCGCGCAATGTCCTGATCGTTGTCGAAAATCGGCACCCGCACCCGGGATTCGTGGGTCGATACACCGCTGAAGGCCTTTTGCAGTTCGTAGTCTTCGAACTCGATGAAATCGCCCAAAGTCAGGCGCGACAGCACCGTGGCGTTCACCGAGTGCGTGTGCAGCACCGCGCCGATCTCCGGGCGCCAGCTGTAGAGCTGCGTGTGCAGCAGGGTTTCGGCGGACGGTTTCTTCCCCGGTTCCAGGCTGTTGCCCGCCAGGTCCGTGGCGAGCACATCGTCAAGACCCAACTGGCCCTTGTGCTTGCCCGACACCGTCAACAAGGCTTCGGTCGGCGACAATCGGGTCGAATAATTGCTGCTGGTGGCCGGCGACCAGCCGCGGCCATACAGAAAACGCCCGGCGTCGATGATTTCCTGGGCGAGGTGTTCACGGGTAAGGCTCATGGCCTGTCCTCTTGCATACGTGTGGCAATGATAACGGCAGCCGCGAGGGCTGCGAGACTGGCAATACTAAAAGTCCATGCCGCGCCCAGGGCGTTCCAGCTGTAGCCGGAATACAACGCGCCCAATGCGCCACCGGTGCCAGCCAGTGCGGCGTACAACGCCTGGCCCTGCCCTTGCTGGCGCGCGCCGAAGCTACGTTGCACGAAGGAAATGGCAGCGGCGTGAAAGCTGCCGAACGTCGCCGCGTGCAGGATCTGGGCAAACAGCAGCACCCAGAGAAACTCCGCCAGCGAACCGAGCAGCAACCAGCGCAATGCCGCCAGCAGGAAACTCGCCAGCAGCACCCGACGCAACGAGAAGCGCACGAATATCTTGCTCATGGCCATGAACATCAACACCTCCGCCACCACGCCAACGGCCCAGAGCATGCCGATGACGCCACGGCTGTAACCCAATCGCTCAAGGTGCAGGGTCAAAAACGTGTAATACGGTCCGTGGCTCATCTGCATCAGTGCCACGCAAGCGTAAAACGCCAGCACGCCGGGGCTGCGCAATTGCTTGAGGAAACCCTCCCCCGTCGGCCGGTTACCCTGCGCCGGTTGCGCGTTCGGCACCCACAGACTGCTGAGAACGATGCCGGCCATGATCAGCACCAGCGCCGCCGGGTAGATGTCGAGGCTGAGCCATTCGAACAAACGCCCAAGCGCAACCACGGTGATGATAAAACCGATGGAGCCCCACAAGCGGATCTGGCTGTAGCGCGATGTCTGGTCTTTAAGGTGTGCCAGGGTGATGACTTCGAATTGCGGCAACACCGCATGCCAGAAGAATGCATGCAAGGCCATGACCATCGCCAGCCAGGCGTAGGTCTTGCTGACGAAAATCAGCGAGAAGGTCAGCAGCGTGCAAACGGCACCGAAGCGCACGATGGCCAGGCGCCGGCCGGTGTAGTCACCGAGCCAGCCCCAGATGTTCGGCGCCACGCAACGCATCAGCATGGGGATCGCTACCAGCTCGCCGATTCGCGCCGGGGTAAATCCCAAGTGATCGAAGTACAGCGCCAGAAACGGCGCTGTCGAACCGAGCAAGGCGAAATAGAACAGATAGAAGCTGGAAAGCCGCCAGTACGGAAGCGCCGCCACCGCCATCAGACTGCAGCGGCTTTCAGGTCAGCCATTAAAGCTGACCCAGCACCGGCGTGCTCACGCGCACATCGGCGTTCTGTCCACGGTGGCGCAACAGGTGGTCCATCAGGACGATGGCCATCATCGCTTCGGCGATCGGCGTGGCGCGAATCCCGACACACGGGTCGTGACGGCCCTTGGTGATGACCTCCACCGGGTTGCCGTTGATATCGATGGAACGGCCCGGCGTGGTGATGCTGGATGTCGGCTTCAGTGCCAGGTGCGCCACGATCGGCTGACCGGACGAAATACCGCCGAGGATGCCGCCGGCGTTGTTGCTGAGGAAACCTTCCGGGGTCATCTCATCGCGGTGTTCGGTGCCGCGCTGGGCGACACTGGCGAAGCCCGCGCCGATTTCCACGCCCTTGACCGCGTTGATGCTCATCAGCGCATGGGCCAGCTCGGCGTCGAGACGGTCGAAGATCGGCTCGCCCAGGCCCGGCATTACGCCTTCAGCCACCACGGTAATCTTCGCGCCGACCGAATCCTGGTCGCGGCGCAACTGGTCCATGTAGGCCTCGAGTTCCGGCACTTTGTCGGGATCAGGGCTGAAGAACGCGTTCTGCTCCACCGAATCCCAGGTCTTGAACGGTATTTCGATCGGCCCGAGCTGGCTCATGTAGCCGCGAATGACGATGCCCTGGGTGGCCAGGTATTTTTTCGCAATGGCGCCAGCGGCAACGCGCATGGCCGTTTCACGGGCCGAGCTGCGACCGCCGCCACGGTAATCGCGCTCGCCGTATTTGTGGTGGTAGGTGTAGTCGGCGTGGGCCGGGCGGAACAGGTCCTTGATCGCCGAGTAGTCCTTGGACTTCTGGTCGGTGTTGCGGATCAACAGGCCAATGGAGCAACCCGTGGTGCGACCCTCGAACACGCCGGAGAGGATTTCGACTTCGTCGGCTTCCTGGCGCTGGGTGGTGTGGCGGCTGGTGCCGGGCTTGCGGCGGTCCAGGTCGCGCTGCAGATCCTCCAGGGAGATCTCCAGGCCCGGCGGGCAGCCATCGACAATGGCGACCAACGCCGGACCATGGCTTTCGCCCGCGGTGGTGACAGTGAACAGCTTGCCGTAGGTATTGCCGGACATGCAGGACGCTCCGTGAAATCGAACCCAAATACGTAATGCGCGCCAGTATACGCAGGCTACCCAAGTAGTTCATCCTCGAACCTTATGGGTGCCTGCGAGTCCAACCGGCATCTTGATGATAATGGCGTGATGATGCTGCGAGTTTTGATCTTGAGCCTTACCCTGATGTCCGGCTTCGCCCAGGCCACAGTCCTGCAACGGCCGATCACCCTGGACACCGGCACCGGCGAGCTGTTCGGCTCGCTGTTGCTGCCAAAATCCGACAAACCGGTACCGGTTGTCCTGATCATTTCCGGCTCCGGTCCTACGGATCGCGACGGAAACAACCCCGACGGCGGACGCAATGACAGCCTCAAACGCCTGGCGTGGGTGCTGGCCAAACACAACATCGCCAGCGTGCGTTACGACAAACGTGGCGTGGCCGCGAGCCTGGCAGCGACCCCGGACGAACGAAACCTGACGCTGGAGGCCTATGTCGCGGACGCCGAAGCCTGGGGCCGCCAACTCAAAACCGATCCTCGTTTCGGCAAGCTGATCCTGTTGGGGCACAGCGAAGGCGCGTTGATCGCCAGCCTCGCGGCGCCGAGCGTCGATGCGGCGGCAGTGATTTCCATGTCCGGCAGCGCCCGGCCGATCGATCAGGTGCTGCGCCAGCAACTGAGCAATCGCCTGCCGCCGCCGCTGATGCTGCGCAGCAACGAGCTGCTCGACAGCCTCAAGGCCGGGAAAACCGACAACAACGTGCCGCCGCCATTGCAGGTGATTTTCCGCCCGAGCGTACAGCCGTATCTGATTTCGCTGTTCCGCCAGGACCCGGCGGCAGCCTTCGCCCGCTTGAAAATGCCGGCACTGATCATTCAGGGCAGCAACGATATCCAGGTCGGCGTCAATGATGCACGCCTGCTCAAGGCGGCCAAACCGGACGCTGAACTGGCACTGATCGAAGGCATGAACCATGTCATGCGCATCGTGCCCAACGACGTCAAACGCCAGTTGGCCTCCTACAAGGATCCGAATTTGCCGCTGGCGGCGGAACTGGGTTCGCGAATCCTCGGGTTCATTGACGGACTTGGCTCCCGTTAATTTGCTCTCCAGTCTTGTCGAAAACGGCCGATAAGACTTTGTCGCCAGCGCACTGGCTGGCGGCAAGCTGAGCTTGGACAGGATCTCGCCGTTATGACCGATACCCCGACTTCACCCGACACCACCGCTGAAAAAGACGCACCGCCAGCGGTCGAGCTGCCCTGGGCGGACGTCCACGTCGAGCACCACAAAATGCTCCGCCTGGCGCCGTTGCAGACTGACCGCAGTACCGGCGGTCGGCCGTTGCGCTTCGTCGAATTCGGTTACGCCGAACGCAACGACAAGCTACGCAGCCTGATGCGCATGAGCATCTCCCTTCCCGGCCAGCGGGTGCGCAAGGAACAGAATCATCTGGACGTGTGGGTCGACCACACTGAAAAACGCGTGCATTTCAACCCGGACAGCGGCCTGCAGGTCGAACCGCTGAACCGTGGCATCGGTCGCTTCATGGCAGCGCAAGGCATTACCTGGGCGAAAAAGCGCTGGCCCGGCTACACAGTCGACGGCATTGATCTCAACAACAAGGACGCGTTGAACGAAGACACCCGCCTGCGCCGCGATCATTTTTTGCGGGTACACGGTTTCGATGTGGTTTACGCCGACGCCCAGCATTTGAAGGGCAGCGTCAAAGAAGTGCTGGTCGGCGACCTGCTGGGTGACTGGAACACGGAAAAACTGCAAGTCGTGGAAATTCTTGAAGCCGCGCAGATGCTCCAGCAAGCCGAGCAGAATCTCGCCGAGCAGGAAGTCAAACTCAAGAAACACGAAGAAAAAGTCAGCAAGTACAAACGCGAAGACGCCGGGTTGCGCTTCACCATTACCTGCCTGGTGGCGTTCGCGGTGTTTCAGGCGGGGTTGCTGATCTGGATTGCGACGCACCGTTGAAGACTTGAAACCGCGGCGCGGCTATTCGCGAGCGGGCTCGCTCCCACACTGGATCTGCGTCGTTCACAAATCCCCTGTGGGAGCGAGCCTGCTCGCGAAGCTTTTTGACGGTTAAACGCGGGATGCAAACAGTGCCTGATGATCCCGGCACTGCTCGGCCGACAGCATGAACACGCCATGCCCGCCACGCTCGAAATCCAGCCAGGCGAAGTCGACTTCCGGGTACAACGCCTCGACGTGCACCTGGCTGTTGCCCACCTCGACAATCAACAAGCCCTTCTCGGTCAGGTGATCCGCCGCTTCGGCGAGCATGCGCCGCACCAGGTTCAATCCATCGTCACCGCAGGCCAGGCCCAGCTCCGGTTCATGCTGGTACTCGTCCGGCATATCGGCAAAATCTTCGGCGTCGACGTAAGGCGGGTTCGAAACGATCAGGTCGAAACGCTGCCCTGGAAGACCCTCGAAACCGTCACCCTGCACCGTGTAGACCCGCTCATCGACGCCATGGCGCTCGATGTTCTGGTTGGCCACTTCCAGCGCTTCGAACGACAGATCGGCCAGCACCACTTCAGCGTTCTGGAACTCATAGGCGCAGGCGATACCAATGCAACCTGAACCTGTGCACAGGTCGAGGATCCGAGCAGGCTCGGTACCCAGCCAAGGGGTAAAACGGTTCTCGATCAACTCGCCAATCGGCGAACGCGGGATCAGCACGCGTTCATCGACGATGAACGACATCCCGCAGAACCAGGCTTCGCCCAGCAGATAAGCAGTCGGTACCCGTTCTTCAATGCGACGCTTGAGCAACAGCTGCAAGTGGACCAATTCGTCTTCTTCCAGATTGCAATCGAGGTAGCTGTCGGAAATTTCCCACGGCAAGTGCAAGGCACCCAACACCAATTGACGGGCTTCGTCCCAGGCGTTGTCGGTCCCATGGCCGAAAAACAGATCCTCCCCATGAAAGCGGCTGACGGCCCAACGGATATGGTCACGCAGGGTACGAAGGCGGGAAGTGATCACGACGGCAAACTCCAGAAAAATCGACGGGCGATTCTACCAGTCAAACGTCGCCACGACGACGCAGGAAAAACACCGGTGCAGATGTAGGACTAATCTCTTTTTACAGCCCGGTATTGAACAAATCGGCCCACTTGACAACGCTGCACGCCAGTAACGACGGTGCCTACGATAGTAGCGATTCACAGAAGCGCTCAGCCAGAGGACAATGTCGCAAAAGCCCCACTCCAAGGAGCCCCAGAATGTCCGTTCCACAAACGATGTTTCAACTCAGCGGCCGCGGCTACGCAGCAGCCAAACTGAGTCATGCGACCCTGATCATCATCGATGCCCAGAAAGAATACCTCAGCGGCCCACTGGCCCTGAGCGGCATGGATGCGGCTGTCGCGAACATCAAGAAATTGGTGACTGCTGCCCGTGCGGCCGGCCGGCCGATCGTGCATGTCAGCCACCTCGGCACCGTCGGTGGGCTGTTCGACCCACGCGGTGAGCGCGGGCAATTCATTCCGGGGCTGGAGCCGCTTGCCGGCGAAATCAAGATTGAAAAGATCCTGCCGAGTGCATTCCATGGCACGGATCTGAAAAAACGCCTGGAAGAGCTGGGCTCGGTGGATCTGGTGGTTTGCGGTTTCATGAGTCACTCCAGTGTCAGCACCACGGTGCGGGCAGCGAAAAACCTGGGTTTCCGTTGTACCCTCGTGGAAGACGCCTGCGCCACCCGCGATCTACCGTACAAAGGCGGCGTCCTGAGCGCCGAGGATGTGCAGCGGACCGAAATGGCGATCATGGCGGACAACTTTGCCGCCGTCGCCCAGACCAACGACCTGGTCTGATTCCAGGGTTGATGAGCGGTCCATGCCGCCGCTCATCCGTAAAAGCCTCTCATTAGCTGCAATTGTCTTAGCCTCAGGAACATCCCGGTCAACTTCCGGTCGAAGGGCCGATACCCATTGAGGAAGGTCGGAATGAAGTTATCCGATGGTTTTGACGCTCGCCGCTTGCGGCCCAAAGGCCAACGCAACTGGCGTTTTCGAATCGGCGCAGCCTTCGCTGCATTGCTGGCTACGTGCGGTGTGTTGCTTGCCATGGCCGGCGTCGCCAGCCTGCTGGGGCACGCACCTGCCCTGGGCGAGATGAACACCAACCGCGCCGGTGCCGCGGTGATTCTGGCGATCGGTCTGTTCGTGCTGTACCTCGGCGTATGGATGTGGCGTCGCTGCCGGCGCCGCTCACGGCAGTCGCAGGCGCTCAACATGTCCCCGCATCTGATGAAAAAACACGACTGAGCCGAACGCCGCGCGTTTTGTCGCGCGCCCATTCGCTTCGAGTTGGGTAAACTGGCCGCCCTTCGCGGAGGCTGACATGCAAGACGACGATTTTTCCCTGTTCAAAAACGCGATCCAAGGCGTCAAGCCGATCAAGCACGATCGCGCCGAAACCGGCAAACCCAAAGCTGACCGCGCGCAGATCGCCAAGCTGCGACAAGCCGCCACCGTGCGCACCGATGCCACCACCGTCGATGGACTGTCCGATCAGTTCGTCATCGACGTCGGTCCTGAAGACGAGCTGATGTGGGCACGTGACGGCGTGCAGGAAAGCCAGATGCGCAAGCTCAAGATCGGCCAGATCCCGTTCGAGGGCAGCCTTGACTTGCATGGCATGAGCGTGGAAAAGGCCCGGGAAACCCTCTGGGCGTTTCTGGCCGAAGCCACCAAATTCGAAATCCGCTGCGTGCGCGTGACCCACGGCAAGGCCGTGCGCCTGGATGGCAAGCGACCGATGATCAAAAGTCATGTCAACACCTGGCTGCGCCAGCATCCACAAGTGCTAGGCTTCACCTCTTGCCAGGCAAAACACGGCGGTGCCGGCGCGGTTTATGTGATGCTCAAACGCACCATGATGGAAGGTCGCGACGAGTAAAGCTGATTCGTCACGCTTGCAGCGCCGTGTCCGCCACCGTACCCTTGCTCTTTGCGTAAAATCCCACAGGTAGTTTCATGTCCCTGGAACAGAATTACACCGCGATTCTCGGCCAATTGGGCGAGGACGTGTCCCGCGAAGGCCTGCTCGACACGCCAAAACGTGCCGCCAAAGCCATGCAGTACCTCTGCCGCGGTTATGAACAGACGCTCGAAGAAGTCACCAACGGTGCCTTGTTCAGCTCCGACAACAGCGAAATGGTGCTGGTCAAGGACATCGAGCTGTACTCGTTGTGCGAACACCACCTGCTGCCGTTCATCGGCAAGGCTCACGTCGCGTACATTCCGAGCGGCAAGGTGCTGGGCTTGTCGAAAGTCGCGCGGATCGTCGATATGTACGCCCGTCGCCTGCAGATCCAGGAAAACCTCAGCCGCCAGATCGCCGACGCGGTCCAGCAGGTCACCGGCGCCCTGGGCGTTGCGGTGGTGATCGAGGCCAAGCACATGTGCATGATGATGCGCGGTGTGGAAAAGCAGAACTCCACGATGATCACCTCGGTGATGCTCGGCGAGTTCCGTGAGAACGCGGCGACCCGCAGCGAATTCCTCAGCCTCATCAAGTAACTCGTAACTCAAGGAAAACCGGCATTCATCGCCGGTTTTTTTTTCGCCTGTGAAAAATCAGGTAAGCTGCGCGACTTTCTTCATTTGCCCCGTGAGGCTTACAACGTGTTCGTCAAAGCGCTTCGTGTCGGCCTCGGCCAACTGATCATCTTCATCGACTTCCTCACTCGCCCTGGCAAGAAGCAGCGCCCCGCCGCCGCTCAGGCCCAGGTCGAAGCCGCCGCCAAGGGACTGACCCTGTATCAATTCCACGCTTGCCCGTTCTGCGTGAAAACCCGCCGCACCCTGCGCCGCCTGAATGTGCCAGTGGCGTTACGCGATGCGAAGAACAACGAGCAGGATCGCCAGACCCTGCTGGAGCAAGGCGGCAAGATCAAGGTGCCGTGCCTGCGTATCGAAGAAAATGGCCAGACCACCTGGATGTATGAGTCCAAGGTGATCATTGATTATCTGGATAAGCGGTTTGCGGCGGTCTGAGGTTTTGGTGGTGCACTGACTGACGTCTTCGCGAGCAGGCTCGCTCCCACAGTTGACCGCATTCCAATGTGGGAGCGAGCCTGCTCGCGAAGAGGACCGCACAAGCACCGAAAGTCTTCAGACAAAAATAAACCGGCCCAATGGCCGGTTTATTCATTTCTACTCTCCCCTCACGCCGCTCGCGCTGCCTGAGCCTGTCGCACCACCGCCGCCAATCGCCTGAGCCCTTCATCCAGCCGCGCCGGATCGATGTGGCTGAAATTCAAACGCAGATGCCCGTGATGATCGTCCGGCTGTGGAAAAAACGGCTCGCCCGGCATGAACGCCACATCATCGGCCAGCGCCGCATTGAGCAGCGTCCGGGTATCCAGCGGTTGTTTGAGTGTCAGCCAGAAAAACAGCCCGCCTTGGGGCACGTTCCAGTCCGCCAGATCGGAAAAATGTGTTTCCAGCGCCGTCTGGAACGCATCGCGACGAACCCGGTAAAAGTCGCGTAACTCACCAAGATGCTGCTGGAAAGGCTCACTGCCGATCCATTGCAATGCCTGCCACTGGCCGACGCGATTGGTGTGCAGGTCTGCCGACTGCTTGAGCTTGAGCAAGTGCGGGAACAGGTCCGCACTGGCGATCAGATACCCCACGCGCAAACCCGGCAGCAGCGTTTTCGAAACCGTGCCGGTGTAGATCCAGCTGGCTTTTTTCAGGCGACCGGCAATGGGTTTGGCGCTGCCGCCATCGAAGGTCAATTCACGGTAGGGCTCGTCTTCGATCAAGGTCACGCCGAACTCATCCAGCAATGCGGCAACCGCCTCGCGCTTGGCTTCGCTGTACCGCACCGCCGAAGGATTCTGGAAGGTCGGAATCAGGTAGATGAATGCCGGGCGATGTTTTTCCAGGCGTGAACGCAGTTGCGCCATATTCGGACCGTCCGCCTCCAGCGGCACGGTGAGGCAATCGGCGCCGAACAGCTGGAAGATCTGCAGCGCCGCCAGGTAGGTCGGGGCCTCGAGGAGGATCTCGGTGCCTTTGTCGATGTAAAGCTTGGCCGCCAGATCGAGGGTTTGCTGAGAACCGCTGACCACCAGCACCTGACTCGCCTCGCACGACACACCCAGCGCCCGCGCCTGGGCGGCCAGGGCTTCGCGCAATGCCGGCTCACCTTCGCTCATGCCGTATTGGCCCATGGACACTGGCATGTCGGCCCACTCGACCTTGGGCAACATGGCTTCGGCGGGCAAGCCTCCGGCGAACGACATCACCTGCGGACGCTGGGCTGCGGCGAGGATTTCACGGATCAAAGAACTTTTAAGGCGCGAGACACGTTCGGAAAAAGCCATGGGGATCACCGGTAGCGAGGCCAGAGAAAAATGAGTCAAACTTGTTGACCGAAATTACGACAGCCCGAACGGATACGTCAACATGATTGACCTTAAAAACCCGATTTCACAGCAACAGGCCATGGAAGCGTTTTTCTTCGGCTACCAGGCCTTCACCGCCAAAGCCGACGAAATGCTTGAACGTCGAGGCTTGAGTCGGGTGCACCAACGCATCGTGTTTTTCATTGCCCGCTATCCGAACCTGAGCGTTAAGGAGTTGCTGGCCTTGCTGGGGGTGAGCAAGCAGGCACTGAACATGCCGCTGCGCCAGTTGGTGGAGATGCATCTGGTCAACAGCGTTGCCGCTGAAACCGACAAACGTAAACGGCTGCTGGAACTGACCGACGACGGTGCGCGTTTTGAACAGGCGTTGCGTCGTGAACAGGTGAAATTGCTGGAGCGGGTGTTTGCCGAGGCTGGCGAGACGGCGGTGAATGGGTGGTTGGCGGTGAACCTGGCGCTCGGCGAGAACCAGCAAAAAATCTGATGCCTCAAGTCCGTCTTCGCGAGCAGGCTCGCTCCCACAGTGACCGCGCTCCCCTGCTCGCGAAGGGCCGCTCCTGGCGATATATCCCAATCAACAATCTTTTCGTCGACAAAATCAAAAACATTATTTGCTTTATTTGTATACAAAAGCATAATCCACTTCGTGCGAGTTCCTGACCAAGCAGTCAGGAAATTCGCAAGTGCCTCAAAGGGCCGCTGCCACCCCCAAGGGTCCGGCCCTGGAAATAAAAATAAAACTCTTGAGGAGTACTCGCTGTGGAAAGCCGCAAATCCGAAGCATCGACGCTGGATCTCTCGCCGCCTTTACGCAATGGCTGGCTGGAGCGCATCTTTAAACTCAGCTTGCATGGCACCACGGTGAAGACCGAGTTGATTGCCGGTCTGACAACCTTCATCACCATGGCGTACATCATCTTCGTCAACCCCAACATCATGGCGGACGCCGGGATCGACCATGGCGCGGCGTTCGTCGCCACCTGTATCGCCGCTGCTCTGGGTTGCCTGTTGATGGGCTTGTACGCCAACTGGCCGGTCGGCCTGGCGCCGGGCATGGGCTTGAACGCTTTCTTTACCTACACCGTGGTCGGGACCATGGGCTACAACTGGGAAACTGCCCTCGGTGCGGTATTCGTGTCCGGTGTGTTGTTCATGATCCTGACCTTCTCGCGCATCCGCGAATGGTTGCTCAACAGCATTCCGGTAAGCCTGCGCTTCGCCATGGGCGCCGGCGTGGGTCTGTTTTTGGGTCTGATCGGCTTGAAAACCGCGGGCATCGTCGTCGATAGCCCGGCAACGCTGATCAAACTCGGTTCCCTGCGCGAACCTGGTCCGCTGCTGGCCGCCGTGTGCTTCCTGATGATCGCGATCCTCAGCTATCACAAGGTGTTCGGCGCGATCCTCATCAGCATCATCACCGTGACGCTGGCCGGTTGGGGCCTGGGCCTGGTGCACTACGAGGGCATCATGTCGGCACCGCCGAGCCTGGCACCTACATGGATGGCCATGAACGTCGCCGGTGTGTTCAACGTCAGCATGATCAGCGTGGTGCTGGCCTTCCTCTTCGTGCACATGTTCGACACCGCCGGCACCTTGATGGGGGTGGCCCAGCGCGCCAACCTGGTCAACGCTGATGGCAAGATCGAAAACCTCTCCCGCGCCATGAAAGCCGACAGTGCCTCCAGCGTATTTGGCGCGGTGGTCGGTGTTCCTCCGGTAACGAGTTACGTGGAAAGTGCCGCTGGCGTCGCGGCAGGTGGTCGGACTGGTCTTACCGCCGTGACCGTAGGTGTGCTATTTATTGCAGCCATGTTCTTCGCGCCGCTGGCCGGGATGATCCCTGCTTATGCCACCGCCGGTGCGCTGATTTATGTGGCCATGCTGATGATGGGCGGCATGGCGCACATCGAGTGGGACGAAGCGACCGACAGCATTCCGGCGATTGTCACGGCAATCATGATGCCCCTGACCTTTTCGGTGGCCGACGGTATCGCGCTGGGCTTCATCACCTATGTGGCGCTGAAGGCCGGTACTGGCAAATATAAGGAAATTTCCGTGAGCCTGTGGGTGCTCTGCGCGATCTTCATCGCCAAGTTCATCTTCCTGTAAATCTTCGCGGAACGCGCTTGAAACCAGCCTCACCCCGTCGGGTGAGGCTTTTGTGCAAATGGAGGAAAGTGATGAGTCTGGAAACCTGGCTGCTGTTCAGCGGCGCTGCGCTGGTGGTAATCCTGATCCCGGGGCCACTGTCGTTGCTGATGATCAGCAACAGCCTGAACTACGGTTTGCGCCGTTCTTACCCGGCGTTCCTGGGGGGCGTGTTTGCCTCGATCTGCCTGCTGAGTGCTTCGGCGCTGGGTCTGGGTGCGCTGCTGCTGGCATCGGAACAGCTGTTCAGTGCATTGAAAATCGTCGGCGCGTTGTACCTGTTCTATCTCGCCTGGCAGAGCTGGCAGCAATCGCGTCAGCCTTCCCACGGCGCCGAAGTGCCTCAGGCAGCGCCAGTGCCGCGCTTTCGCGCACTGTTCGGCCGCGCGTTCATGCTGGGGGGCAGCAACCCGAAAGACATCCTGTTCTTCGCCGCGTTTCTGCCGCAGTTCCTGAGCGCCGAACAGCCATTCCTGCCGCAATTGCTGGTGATGATCGCGACCTGGACCGTGCTGGATCTGCTGTGCAAATTGGTCTATGGGTTGGGTGCCCACGGCGCAGCCAAATATTTGCGCTCGGGTAAAGGCCAGAGCTGGTTCAATCGGATCAGTGCGGGTTTATTCAGTGGTGCCGGCACTGCCTCTCTGTTGAGTGGGCACTGAAGGCTCCCGCCTAAAGGGTTTCTCCCCTTCCTGCCCATTCCGGCAGACTGAACGCGCTTCGGCGCGTTTCAGTTCGCCTGCCTGCCCGGAAAAGCGCAGGACACACGTCATCGCCTGAAACAAACGCCCTACATATTTATCGCTTTATGAACATCACGCTTCCCTACAGTTCGGGTCCAGGTTTTTCATAACAGCCCGACAAGGAAGTATGTATGGCGCAAAATTTCACGCGTTCCGATGCGGAAGGCTACGACGCAATCAAAATCACGGATATTGAGCCGCTTTCTTTGGCGACGGCCGATCAGGAAATTGCCGATTTTATCCGCAACAACGGGACGTCAACGCTAAAGGAGCAGCGTCCTCGATCCACCAGCAAACGGGAACGGGTACTGCGAGCCCTGGATCAGCACTACGGACCGCTTATCCTTGGCCAGTTTACGGTCAGCCGTGTAGAGCTTCATCTGATGAAGGCTTCGGTTCACGGCGAACTTCTGGATATCGACAACACCAACTTTCGCCACCCACCCCAGGCATTTATCGACGGTTTACGATTGAACCCGGCTGATGTCGAAAGTCGTATCCGGGCAAGCGGGACGGTGGGCAACAACACGATACCGAGCCTGCTGTTCGAAGTTGCCATCCTTCGCTCGGTAGACGCCCCGCCGCTGCTCGATGATGCGCAACCCGGTCACGCACAAAAGCTCGGCAGGCTTTTGCATGCCGCACAGAAACTGGACATTCGCGATACCCGCTTACCCGAGCATGTCCCTGACTGGGTCAACAAGCAAAAAAGCAAAGTCGCTCACCACATGGGGATCGGGTTACAGGCGTACGGCGTCTACAGCGGCGTGATGGGTATCACTGAGGCCATGAAAAGAGGTGATCATACCGAAGCGGTGATCAATGCCGGCGCGGTGGTGACAGAACTCGGTTCGGTGATCATTGAGCGAAGCCTGGTGGAAACCGCCCAGGAGTTGATTGAAAACAGCGCCCGCATTTACCAGGGTTTTTCCAAAACCCACTTTGGCCTGCACCTGTCGCGCGCAGCTGGGTTGATCGCAGGCGTGCTGACCCTGCCTTTCGACATCTACTTCGCGATCAAAGCGCTGAACGATGCCTCCCAGAGCACGGGCAAGCAGGCCCTGGATCATTACGTGGCTGCCGGCCTGAACCTGAGCAGTGCCGCGTTGACCCTGATTCTCGGTACGGCGGCCATTGCAGGCTTTTCCAGTGCCGGCCCACTGGGCATCGCAGCAGCAGTCATTCTGATTGCCGGTGCCCAGATTTATAGTGCCATCCGACAGGTAGACGACATTACCGACTACGTCGATCTGAGCTTCGGCGAAAAGTATTTCACGTTTAAACGCGCGCTCAGCAACCAAGAGCCTTGGCAAGACATTCAAGACCGCTACATCACCGCCGTGGCCAAAGACCAACACACCAAAATGTTGATCACGCGAGCTCAAAAGTGGTTGGACGGACAATTGAAGGACAGCATCGCAGCCATCGTGAATGGCAACGTCGATGCTTCCGTCAAAGCCTCCCAAGTGTTCTGGTTCGAGTGGGATGACCAAGGACGCGAGTCAGTGGGTTCCAAGGAAATCAAGGTGCCGCTGCTTGAGGGCGGAAACGACACCATCGACGCCCGCAACGGAATTCCCGCGGATCTTTCCGGGGTGGTGAAAGGGACTGAGGGCGAATCGAAAGCGACGCTTTGGCTGCTGGGAGGAGGAAAAGACACCATCCTCGGCGTTGAAAAGCAACCCAATCACTTCAGCTACGGTACAGGCAGCAAGCACCTGACTGGTGGCGAGAAAGATGATCAGTTCCTGTTCGAAGGAGCGGTACAGGCACTCAAGTCGCCCGCGCCATCGCCACCCCATAACCATCTTGTGGGTGGCGGCGGCGAGAACATGCTGGTGTTCCAGGGACAACTGGATAGCCGTGACCTTACTCCTCACACAGGTTTCGAGATCGATCTGGAAAACGGTCGGATACGCCTGCTGAGCGAGATCGATTCGACGCCCTCCACGACCCACACAACATTGGAAGGCATTGAAAACGTCGAAACGCTGGCGGGCGCGAGCAATATCGTACAAGGGTCAGCCCGTGCAAACCGCATCGTTTCCCGAGGCCATGACCGAATCGACGCCGGCGCCGGCGATGATGCGATTTACCTGATGGGCACTCATGCAAGTGCCGCCGGTGGTCCAGGCAAAGACCAATATTTCATTTCCCATAAAAGCGGCACCGTGACCATCAGTGAGGACGCGCGGGAAGACAGCGTGATCGTCATGGACTGGTTGTTTGAAGCCATTGAGAAATGGTTCGTTGAAGGTACATCACTGGTGGTGACGTCGCCCTGTGGAAAAGACAGAGAGTTGCCGGAAAGAAAGCTGATCATCAAGAATATTTATAAAACCGTGGGAGACAAACGCCTGCTCCAGGAACAGACATTGCGCTTCCTGACCCAGGATGGTTTTCAGCTTTACCCGGATTTTCCCGAGGAACTGGAAGGCTTCGACGACCGCAATATCGAAATCTTGATTCTTGCAAAAGGAACACGACCAGCGCCGTTAATCTTGAATCGCGACATACACGATCTGCCTTACAATAAACACCAACATTACTTCATCAATAGAGAAACTCCCGAAACCCTGTTAAAAATCGCAAAAGCAGACGACAACGCGACTCATACCATTTACATCGACTGCGACAGCGAGGAACTGATCACCGCGCAAGCCGCCTACACGATTAGAGCCGACAGACAGTATGCCAACCACAACGCGACCGTTGGCAACTTCACTCTACAGCTTGACTTCAAGCATAAAACAATAAAATTCGAAGATTTCATATCGGACGGACATTTCACCTATTCGAACACCGCCCATAGCAACTACTTGACCAGAAGCATGAAATTAAAACAGGCATTAATCCTGACAATGCGCGATGGAGTGTCTTACCGGATAACCCCTCCCCCAGTAAAAAATCATGCTTATGGAGACACGCCCGGAACCCTGCAATCAGATGGCCGACAGATGTTGAAAAAGCGGACAGGAAACTACCTCTTTCTCACCCCTGAAGATAGCAAGGCCACCGCGCTTGAACCTGTTCCGCAAATTATCGAACTCCCTGCTCCTTTGCAAAATACAGTAATAGCGCTAGAGGGAAAAGGCTCGACCTACCATGTAAAATTCGAGACACACTCGAAACTTCGGATATCTACACCGGGAGCACTCGCAAAAACATCCAACGCATCGACCTGGTACCTATATACAAGATTTCTTGACCCTTCAATTAAAAAGCTATCGGAAAACAAACTGCTTATCGGACACACCGTCATCCTTCTCCCCGAGTACAAAGATGACGACACCCCTGTGGAGGACATCTACCTGGTCACCGCATCCGGCACCACCTATAAAGTGGATCTGATTTTTGGACAAATCTATTTGCACTCGACAACTTGAAAACAATCAAACCATGAAATAAGCATTTAACACCTCACTCGTTGATGCCAGCAGGAGTATGCAACTTCTATTAAAAGCTTGCCTCGCTGTGTGAACCACTCAACCTGATAGTCCGTGAAGCTATTCAGGTACTCGATACTTATCATTGGAGTAACAACGGCATGAAGCCACCAAGAAAAATCCCAAGGCCCGGCACACCGGACACTGATCAAACCGTTAGACCCAACCGCGCCGAAGACGGGACACCGCCTCGTTACAACCTGCCCGATATCGACATTTCCGGCCCCCCCATAGACTTGCCGGGAAGACGAAGGCCTGAAGGAGGGTCGGACAATACCCCGCGAGAACCACAGATTGCGGTGGTAGACATTTCCACCCCCGGGCCGCTCACACTCAGCCCTGCTGTCGCGACATCCGACATCACTTTTCTGCCTTCCGCTCTGATACCGAAATTGCCCGCGCCCGGTGACGACGGATTACGCTATGGCCAGCTCAGATCGAAGTACGCAGAAATCGAAAATGAAGGCGTCACTCTGGTCCGGCTTCGAGATGACGGCGAATACCAGGCATCCTCGGCCAGTGAGCTGACCCCTACAGGCCCTCTTCTCGAAAGAATCGCTGGAACCGCTTACTGGCGCAGGAAAAACACGGACAATCCAGACCGTCCCGCAGGCCCACCACCGGATGAACAACCTGGCCCAAGCACGCGCAGCCGGCCACGCCCCGCTGAAGGCGGCGGCAATATCATCGAAGCCAATCCAATGCTCGCAGAGTTAATTGCGCGACCCATTGCCCCTCTGGATCTGTCTGTAGGGTTATTGCAAAACTGGGGAAAAACGACACAACCCCAATCGGTGGAGTCTCTGGAGATCAATGGACTTCATTATCGAATCGTGCCCGAGGGACGGCCGGAGGATTATGGAGTAGCGTTCGTGGAACACCCCCGGTTTACGCCTTCAAGCTTTGAAAAATTCGAACAGATGCTGCAGGAAGATCCATCGCTGCAACCCAGATGGGCGATCAGAAGGCACGACCAGTGGGAAGCCCTGGAGCGCCCATTTCCATTCGACAATACCTTGACCGGTTATGTGGCCGGAACCTTCAGGGACTTTTCCGATGCAACATTGAACAGTGTCGCCAGAACCCTGTTCAACCGCGCTAACCACTCCGAAGTGATCAACGGCGAGGGGCTTCTGGTCGTGAAACAAACCTTGCGCAACTGGGCCGATCCACTCGGTCCCCCCTCACCTCGACGAGAGCTGTCCGATCCGCTGCTGATGCTGCCCATCCTCAACAGATCGACCCGCAGTAACCGGGACATGGTGGTCCTTCCAGAATCGACGGGAGCGCTACAGCGGGTGGATTTTGCCCCCGATCGCTTCCCCCGGGAGTGGCATCGCTTTACTGCCCAGCCTGACAATTACAACCTCAAGGAGTTCATGGCGAGCGTGCTGGCGCGTAACGGATATGACGTTTTCCCAGTGACGAGAGGGCACGAGGAACCCACCTTGGTTTTTACCCGTTCCAGCCATGATTCGGTTTTTTTCCTGAAGCTGGGTAATGTCACTGGCGACGCCATCAGGTACTCCGAACGTCCCGGCAATGAATTGTCCAATCCTCAACTGGCAACCCGTATCGGCGAGCTCGCTCGCGCGAAGCTGCTCACTGCTTTCAATCAAGACAAAGTGGTGTGGCTAGCGGGTGGGATCCAGACGACCCCGTCAGGGGGGCAGTCGGTTTTCATTATCAGGGAAGGTTGACACCTGCTTCCTGCCTCGCCGGCCATGCCGGCGAGAACACACGCCCACACCAGCACATTCACTCGAAATGACGCGGATCTACATCAGCAGGATTATCCATGAGTCCAAAACACCCTATCCGTCCCAAAACCCCGGGCGATTCAAATCAAGGGGCCTCCCGTATACGCGACACAGCACCGGACAATTTACCCAGACGCCCTGGCAGCACACAGCGTGATGCCCCCGATCAACCACAGGGACATCAATTCCCGGAGTCCTCCCAGCCCCCGGATGTCCAGCCTCCGGCGATCGAAATAATCGATCTTCCCGCAGATTTACTCATCAGCCGAACCACCACCGAACATCTTATTAGTCATTTTTACCTGGCGCCGAAACTGGTCGAGAGGCTGCCTGCTCCAGACCCGGAAACCGGCATTCGATTGATCCCTTCCGGGCGCCAGTATGTCGATCTGGTGGACGGAGGGACGGTGCCTTTGGGCATTGACCCGCAAGGTCATTTCAAAGCAAAGCAGATGGCGGAACTGGTACCTTCCGGCCCAAGACTTGAACGCGTGGAAGGCACATCAAAATGGCGACAGGTTCAACCTGGCAGCCGTGATAGCGGGGATTCGGAACTGATTGTTTCGCGACGCCGACTGCCGGGCGATGAGCAGGACGAAGCCGGACCATCCAAGCGGCCACGCGAGATCGAGCCGTTACCGGACTCCGAGCCCTGGAAAAACTGGGCAATCGCCCCCCAGCATGCTTCGCCCGAAGACATCACCATAGAAGGCGTTCGCTACAAAACCGTGCCGCTCAATGACGCACCGGACCACCCGATTGTTTATATCAAGAACCCCACTCATCTGGTCTACGACTTTGATTTGCTGCAGCGAACCCTCAGTGGCGACATCGAACAACAACCCCGTGGCGCTATCCAGCTACCTTCGACCCGCCGCTGGGAGATCGACCCGAACCTGCCTTTTGACAAAGCATTGACCGACTATGTCGCCACTTACTTTCCTGAACTTTCGGTAATTTCTCTGCTGAATGTCGCCAGAAAACAGTTTTCCCTCGCCAACGGTTCCGATACCGCGACCAACGCCGGGTTGACGACCCTCAGGCAAGTTTTCAATGACTGGAAGTCCTCGAGCATCACGCCACGGCCAGAGCTGGTCGATCCGTTACTTATGCTCCCCGTAGCACCCATGACGCCAGGCTCAGGGGGGTACCGGGTTGTGGAGCTTCCTTTGCTCTCTGATCAGATGCCTTTACAGCGACTGGTGTTTGATCCGCACAAATTTCGAGAGGAGTGGCGATATTTCTCCACGACCCAGTATGCCGGTGACCTCAAGCGATTCATGGCCGACCTGTTGACGCGCAATGGATACGTCGTATTTGAACCCACCACCGCCCAGTCCTATCCAGCGCTGGTATTCCGACGACCAGAACATGATTTTGTGTTCCACATGACCTTGCATCGCGTTCTCGGTAAAAAAATTCATATTCCACCTGCCAGCGATCAAGGATTTTCCCATTACAGGTTGCCTGAACTGATTGGCTTGCCGGCCATGCGAGCGGTGCAAGAGGCCGAAATGACCAACAAACTGGTCTGGCTGAAAGGCGGGAGTCAGGTATCAAAAGATCGCCAGGACTCGGTCTTCATCGTGCGAACCAACGATCCAAGAACCTGAAACCTCGAACGAAAAAAAGCCCGCAGTGTGAGCGGGCAAAAGACCAAAGAAGCTATATGCGCAGTCGCTTCCAGGGTGCGGCAGCTGCTTGGGGGATCAGCTGCCGCGGTACGTCGAATAGCTGTAGGGCGAAATCAGCAGCGGCACGTGGTAGTGATCCTGTTCGGCCGAGATGCCAAAACGCAGCACCACCACATCCAGGAAAGCCGGCTCCGGCAGCTGAACACCACGGGCGCGGTAGTAATCGCCCGCATGAAACTGAACCTGGTAGACCCCGGTGCGGTAGTCATCACCTTGCAGCAGCGGTGCATCGACACGGCCATCGCTGTTGGTTGTTGCAGTGGCGACCAATTCCAGCTGCGATCCTTCAACGCGGTACAACTCGACCTTGATCGAGCTGCCCGGGCAACCGTGTGCAGCGTCCAAAACGTGTGTAGTCAAACGTCCCATTGATTCTGCGCGCCTGCCTGCGTGGAAGCAGTCAGACCTCGCGCCTCCCGAAGTCAGTTGAAAAGGAGACCGCACCGTTTCGGAGCACGAAAAGCTGCGGCGAGGAATTGATTAAGACACTTTTCAAAAAAATTGTACACAATAAAAACGACATTTTTGCGACCCGCAGCGCCAGCCGGTGATTTCCCGGCGATTTAACCTTAAAGCGCAAGATTGCTGAACCCTGGAGACATTAGCTGACCAATCAGGCAGATTTCTTGCAGGTCCGTGTCAATTGCACGCAAAGATGACCGTTAGCGAAAAATGCGAAAAATCAGGCTTACAAAGTGAATATAAAGTTGTATACAATCACCCCATCACTGTGACGCCAGCCTGACTTCCCACTTGCAGGCGCGCTACACATCCCTGACTTTGTATAAGCCACGAATAAGAAGGAAGACTGCAGTGAGCGCTGACTACCCACGCGACCTGACCGGTTACGGCAGTAACCCTCCTCACCCACACTGGCCGGGCAATGCCCGGATCGCCCTGTCCTTCGTGCTCAATTACGAAGAGGGTGGCGAGCGCAACATCCTGCACGGTGATAAAGAATCCGAAGCGTTCCTTTCGGAGATGGTCTCGGCGCAACCGCTGCAAGGCGCGCGCAACATGAGCATGGAATCGCTGTACGAGTATGGCAGCCGCGCCGGCGTCTGGCGGATTCTGAAACTGTTCAAGGAATTCGACATTCCGCTGACCATCTTCGCCGTGGCCATGGCCGCCCAGCGTCACCCGGACGTGATCCGCGCCATGGTCGATGCCGGCCACGAGATCTGCAGCCACGGCTACCGCTGGATCGACTACCAATACATGGACGAAGCCCAGGAACGCGAGCACATGCTCGAAGCGATCCGCATCCTTACCGAAATCACCGGCGAACGTCCGCTGGGCTGGTACACCGGTCGCACCGGCCCGAACACCCGTCGCCTGGTGATGGAAGAAGGCGGTTTCCTCTACGACAGCGACACCTACGACGACGACCTGCCCTACTGGGAACCGAACAACCCGACCGGCAAACCGCACCTGGTGATCCCGTACACCCTGGACACCAACGACATGCGCTTCACCCAGGTCCAGGGCTTCAACAAGGGCGACGATTTCTTCGAATACCTCAAGGACGCGTTCGATGTGCTGTACGCCGAAGGCGCCGATGCACCGAAGATGCTGTCGATCGGCCTGCACTGCCGCCTGATCGGCCGTCCGGCGCGCCTGGCCTCGCTCAAGCGCTTTATCGAATACGCTAAAAGTCATGAACAGGTGTGGTTCAGCCGTCGCGTCGACATCGCGCGCCACTGGCAGCAAACCCACCCGTACCAAGGGGCTGCCAAATGAGCACCTTTCAAACCGTCAAACCCTCGACCCTGAGCCGCGACGCCTTCGTCAACGCCTTCGCCGATATCTACGAACATTCGCCATGGGTAGCCGAAAAGGCTTTCGAGCTGGGCCAGGACGCTTCGATCGACGAGATCGAAACCCTGCACCAGCGCATGAGCGACATCCTGTTGAGCGCCGATCACGCCAGCCAGCTGGCATTGATCAACGCCCACCCGGACCTGGCCGGCAAAGCTGCCGTCCAGGGCCAGCTAACCGCGGCCAGCACTGAAGAACAGTCGGGCGCGGGGATTCACCAATGCACGGCCGAAGAGTTTTCTCGCTTCACCGAGCTGAACGACGCCTACAAGGCCAAGTTCAAGTTTCCCTTCATCATGGCGGTAAAAGGCAGCAACCGGCATCAGATCCTCGCAGCGTTCGAAACGCGCATCCACAACCCGGTCGACACCGAGTTCAAGTGCGCGCTGGCGCAGATCAACAAGATCGCCCTGTTCCGATTACTGACCCTATAGCGATCCTGGCCCGAGTTCGCTCATGAACGCCGAACGAACCCAGGGCCCCGAGAGCATCCCAAGCCAACTTATTAAAGGCAGACAAGAAGAATGAAAGCTTACGCCGTACCTTTCGAGAAGTTCGTCAACCTGGCCGACGCCCGCCTGGGCACCAAAATCATCTCGGTCACCGATGACTGGTTTGCAGACGCCAACCGTCTGTTCCAACCGACCCCGGCCGTGTGGAAGGAGGGCGTGTTCGATGACAACGGCAAGTGGATGGATGGCTGGGAGTCGCGCCGCAAGCGCTTCGAAGGTTACGACAGCGCGGTAATCCGCCTGGGCGTGCCGGGCTCGATCAAAGGCGTGGACATCGACACTTCATTCTTCACCGGTAACTTCCCGCCGTCGGCCTCCCTGGAAGCCTGCTTCCTGGCCGAAGGCGAGCCGGACGAAAACACCCAGTGGACTGAAGTGCTGTCCGCCGTCGAGCTGCAAGGCAACAGCCACCACTACCATGAAATCAGCAACGAACAGGCCTTCAGCCACCTGCGCTTCAACATCTACCCGGATGGCGGCGTGGCCCGTCTGCGTGTGTACGGCGTGCCGTTCCGCGACTGGTCGGCCGTGGGTGACAACGAGCAGGTTGACCTCGCAGCCGCCCTTAACGGTGGCCGCGCCCTCGCCTGCTCCGACGAGCACTTCGGCCGCATGAGCAACATCCTCAACCCGGGCCGTGGCATCAACATGGGCGATGGCTGGGAAACCGCACGTCGTCGCACGCCTGGCAATGACTGGGTGATCGTCGCCCTGGGCCATGCCGGTGAAGTCGAGAAAGTCATCGTCGACACCCTGCACTTCAAGGGCAACTACCCGGACAGCTGCTCGATCCAGGGCGCCTTCGTAAAAGGCGGCACCGACAGCCAGATCGAAACCCAGTCGCTGTTCTGGCGCGAACTGCTGCCAAGCCAGAAACTGGAAATGCACGCCGAGCACACCTTCGCCGAGCAGATCAAGGCGCTGGGCCCTATCACTCACATCCGCCTGAACGTGTTCCCGGATGGTGGCGTGAGCCGCCTGCGCGTCCTGGGCAAGGTCGCTAAATAAGCGCTGAACCTGTGGCGAGGGAGCTTGCTCCCGCTGGGTCGCGAAGCGGCCCCCAAAGAATGGGACTGCTGCGCAGTCCAGCGGGAGCAAGGTCCCTCGCCACAAAAGCAGAACCAACAACACAGAATTCGGATAAGAAGACCAGCATGCGCACACTGACGATTGAACCGCTGACCAAAGAAGCCTTCGCCCCTTTCGGTGACGTGATCGAAACCGACGGCAGCGATCACTTCATGATCAACAACGGTTCGACCATGCGCTTCCACAAACTGGCGACGGTGGAAACCGCCACGCCAGAGGACAAGGCGATCATCAGCATCTTCCGCGCCGACGCGCAGGACATGCCCCTGACCGTCAGCATGCTGGAGCGTCATCCGCTGGGCAGCCAGGCTTTCATTCCGCTGCTCGGCAACCCCTTTCTGATCGTGGTCGCGCCACTTGGCGATGTACCTGTATCAGGCTTGGTCCGCGCCTTCGTCACCAACGGCAGGCAGGGCATTAATTACCATCGCGGCGTCTGGCACCACCCGGTGCTGACGATCGAAAAGCGGGATGACTTCCTGGTGGTTGATCGCAGTGGCACAGGCAATAACTGCGATGAGCATTTTTTCAAAGAGGATGAGCGTTTGATCCTCGCCCCCCACCAATAAGAGAAGGTCCGATCACTCGACAACAAGAGTGACGGGCGAGAGGTAAAGACTGTGGAAGCACATCTGTTGGAATGGCTGAACCTGAGCGTGCGCTGGGTTCATATGATTACCGGTGTGGCCTGGATCGGCGCGTCGTTCTACTTCGTCTGGCTGGAAAACAACCTCAATCGGGTCAACCCGAAAAGCGGTCTGGCCGGTGATTTGTGGGCGATCCACGGCGGCGGCATCTACCACCTGGAAAAATACAAACTGGCCCCACCGACCATGCCGGACAACCTGCACTGGTTCAAATGGGAAGCCTATTTCACCTGGCTGTCGGGGATCGCGCTGCTGTGCGTGGTGTTCTACTCCAACCCGACGCTCTACCTGCTGGCTCCGGGCAGCACCCTGAGCGGTCCTGAAGGCGTGGCCATTGGTCTGGGCTCGCTGTTCATCGGCTGGTTCATCTACTCCTTCCTCTGCGACTCGGCCCTGGGCAAACGCCCTGCCCTGCTCGGCTTCATCCTGTTCGTGCTAATCATCGGCGCCGCCTACGGCTTCAGCAAAGTGTTCAGCGGTCGTGGTGCGTACCTGCACGTCGGCGCGATCATTGGCACCATCATGGTCGGCAACGTGTTCCGCATCATCATGCCGGCACAGCGTGCACTGGTCGCGGCCATCGCCGAAAACCGCACACCCGATCCGGCGCTGCCGGCCAAAGGCCTGCTGCGTTCGCGTCACAACAACTACTTCACCCTGCCGGTGCTGTTCATCATGATCAGCAACCACTTCCCGAGCACCTACGGCAGCCAGTACAACTGGTTGATCCTGGCCGGGATCGCGGTGCTGGCGGTGTTGGTGCGTCACTACTTCAACACCCGTCACGACAGCCACAAGTATGCCTGGACCCTGCCGGTGGCAGCGGTGGGCATGATTTGCCTGGCTTATGTCTCCGGTCCGAAGCCGATGTCCAGCGCCCCGGAAGTGGCCAAGGCACCTGCTGCGATCGAGTATCAACCCCTGCCGGAAACAGCAGTGGGTGGTGGTTTGAAACCGGCTGAAGCAAAACCTGCAGAGGCGCCCGCAGCGGCTCCAGCTCAGGCGTCCAACGCAGGCCCTGGTTTCGACAAGGTGCACAGCGTGATTCAGGAACGTTGCGCGGTCTGCCACTCGGCCAAACCGACCAGCCCGCTGTTCAGCGCTGCTCCGGGCGGCGTGATGCTCGACACGCCCGAGCAGATCCGCCAGAACGCGGCGCGGATCCAGGCTCAAGCGGTCGCCACCCAGATCATGCCGCTGGGCAACATCACTCAGATGACCCAGCAGGAACGTGACCTGATCGGCGCCTGGATCGTTCAGGGTGCCCCGACCAACTAAGTAAAAAGCTTCGCGAGCAGGCTCGCTCCCACACAGACAATGCGAAACCTGTGGGAGCGAGCCTGCTCGCGAATGGCCGCAACGCGGTCCTGATTCGAATACAGCTGCCAGCAACATTTCAGCTGTACATCACAAGAATAAAAAAGATCCGAGGTGTTGCATGTCCGAGCTATCCCAAGCGCGCATCCCCGACGCACCCGCCATTCAGCGTTTGCCCCTTTTGCAACTGATCCTGGTTGGCCTGCAACACGTTCTGCTGATGTACGGCGGAGCCATCGCGGTGCCGCTGATCATCGGACAGGCCGCTGGCCTGAGTCGTGAAGAAATCGCCTTCCTGATCAATGCCGACCTGCTGGTAGCCGGCATCGCCACCATTGTTCAATCCTTGGGCATCGGCCCCATGGGCATCCGGATGCCGGTGATGATGGGCGCCAGTTTCGCCGCCGTCGGCAGCATGGTCGCCATGGCTGGCATGCCCGGTATCGGCCTGCAAGGGATCTTCGGCGCCACCATCGCCGCCGGATTCTTCGGCATGCTCATCGCCCCGTTCATGTCCAAGGTCGTACGTTTCTTCCCGCCGCTGGTGACCGGCACGGTCATCACCTCGATCGGTTTGTCGCTGTTCCCCGTCGCCGTGAACTGGGCCGGTGGCGGCGCCGAAGCCGCTCAGTTCGGCTCCCCCATCTACCTGACCATTGCCGCGCTGGTGCTGGGCACCATCCTGCTGGTCCATCGCTTCATGCGCGGTTTCTGGGTCAATATTTCCGTGCTGATCGGCATGTGCCTGGGCTATGTGCTCTGTGGTCTGATCGGCATGGTTGACCTCAGTGGCATGGCCCAGGCGCCATGGCTGCAATTCGTGACCCCGCTGCACTTCGGCATGCCGAAGTTCGAACTCGCGCCGATTCTTTCGATGTGCCTGGTGGTGGTGATCATTTTCGTCGAGTCCACCGGGATGTTCCTTGCGCTGGGCAAGATCACCGGTCAGGAAGTCTGCCCACGCATGTTGCGTCGCGGCTTGCTGTGCGATGCCGGCGCCTCGTTCTTCGCCGGCTTCTTCAACACCTTCACCCACTCCTCCTTCGCGCAGAACATCGGCCTGGTGCAGATGACCGGCGTGCGCTGCCGTTCGGTGACGATCGTCGCCGGCGGCTTGTTGATCGTCCTCAGCCTGCTGCCGAAAGCGGCATTCCTGGTGGCGTCGATTCCACCAGCGGTATTGGGCGGCGCAGCCATCGCGATGTTCGGCATGGTCGCCGCCACCGGGATCAAGATTCTTCAGGAAGCCGACATCGGTGACCGTCGCAACCAATTGCTGGTGGCGGTGAGCATCGGCATGGGTTTGATCCCGGTGGTGCGTCCGGAGTTTTTCGCCCATCTGCCCGAGTGGATGAGCCCGATCACCCACAGCGGCATCGCCATGGCCACCCTCAGCGCCCTGACATTGAACCTGTTGTTCAACATCCTCGGCGGCGCCGAACGCGCCGCCAACGACTGCCACGCCCACTGAACTGACAGACAACACACGAAACCTGTGGGAGCGAGCCTGCTCGCGAAAGCGGTCTGACAGTCAACATCTCTGTTGAATGCACCGCCCTCTTCGCGAGCAAGCCCGCTCCCACAGGGTCGGGGGCTGCCTGCGCCTCGAAAAATAAAAACAAGAGGGAGCAACAGATGATTCGTACCCAGAAAACCATGCTGTTGGGTGGCTGTCTTTTGGCTGCCAGCCAGGCCATGGCCGGCGATTTGCTGCTTTGGCAGACCAACAGCCTGAGCTATCTGTACGGCAAGGATTTCGCGATCAACCCGTCGATCCAGCAGACGATCACCTTCGAACACGCCGATCGCTGGAAGTATGGTGACAACTTCCTGTTCGTCGACAGCACCTACTACAACGGCGAGAAAGACCGGAACAAAGGCGTTCACGCCTATTACGGCGAATTCAGCCCGCGCCTCTCCTTCGGCAAAATCCTCGACCGCCGCTTCGAATTCGGCCCGATCAAGGACGTGTTGCTGGCCATGACCTACGAGAATGGCGAAGACGACAGCGAAGCCTATCTGATTGGCCCCGGTTTCGACCTCAAGGTACCGGGCTTCAACTTTTTCACCCTGAACTTCTACTATCGCCAGACCGAAGGCTCGCGTCCCGGCGATGATGTCTGGCAGATCACGCCAGCCTGGTCCTACACCCTGCCACTGGGCAATTCGAGCCTGTTGATCGACGGCTACATCGACTGGGTCGTGGACAACGACCAGAACTCGCGCGGCACCTATCACGCCAACCTGCACTTCAACCCGCAGATCAAATATGACCTGGGCAAAGCCTTCGGCTGGCGTGAGAAGCAGGTGTATGTCGGCGTCGAATACAGCTATTGGAAAGACAAGTACGGCGTCGAAAACAACACCAACCTCGACACACATGAAAGCACCACCAGCCTGCTGGTGAAGGTGCACTTCTAAGATGGTCCGCAACCGTGCCCCAAACCTGTCGTCGGTGCGCTGTTGCGGAGCACTTGAGAGCGGGCCCTGGAGTCAGTATTCTCCGCGGCCGCCTGAATCCGCTTTAAAAAAAAGCCCGGATTTAATTCCTGACCAGAAAGCCAACTTATCCCGGCACTGGACGGTACCAAGGCATTCCCCAATCACTCTCAATCGACTGTTTTTGAGCAGCCGAGCGGGAGTTTTTTTGTTTTCGAAAACCTTGGCGCAGCGTTTGCTGACAGCACTCAAGCTGACCGTATGGATGATTTTTTTGCCGTTACAGAAAAAGGCGCCACACCAGAGCGTCGACCTTAAAAAAATATGAAATCACTACTTTTTGGGAGCAACCGAATGAAACGCACGTGCACTAGCCTGATGCTGGCGGGATCGATGCTGGCGGGGGGCCAGGCCATGGCCGGCGACTTGCTGCAATGGCAGAACAACAGCCTGACCTATCTGTATGGCAAGGACTTCCAGGTCAACCCGCGCATCCAGCAGACGGTGACCTTCGAACACGCCGATGGCTGGAAATACGGTGACAACTTCTTCTTCATCGACAAGATCTTCTACAACGGCAAGGAAGATGCGTTCGCGGGCGAGAACACCCACTACGGTGAATTCGCCCCGCGCCTGTCATTCGGCAAGATCTTCGACCAGAAGCTGGAATTCGGCCCGATCAAGGACGTCCTGCTGGCCATGACCTATGAGTTCGGCGAGAACGACACCGAGTCCTACCTGATCGGTCCAGGCTTCGATCTGGCCATCCCGGGTTTCGACTACTTCCAGTTGAACTTCTACAACCGCCATACCGAAGGCAGCCGTCCGGGTGACGATATCTGGCAGATCACCCCGGTCTGGTCCTACACCATCCCGGTGGGCGATTCCGACGTGCTCATCGACGGCTTCATGGATTGGGTGGTCGACAACGACTCCAACTCCAAAGGCGAATACCACGCCAACCTGCACTTCAACCCACAGATCAAGTACGACCTGGGCAAGGCGCTGAATCTGGGCGAGAAGCAGTTGTACGTCGGTGTTGAATACGATTATTGGAAAAACAAATACGGTATCGAGGACAGCGAGGGCTTCAAGACCGATCAGAGCGTGACCAGCTTCCTGGTCAAGGTTCACTTCTGATCTTGTAGGAGCGAGCTTGTTCGCGATGGACTACAGGGCAACGCGTTGAATCATAAAACACGCGTTATCGTTAACGTCCATCGCGAGCAGAGCTCGCTCCTACACCAACCCCAGAAACCGGCACAACTCTTCCTTCTTGGCCAACGCATCCCGCCGCCCCAGATCAATCAACTCGCTGCAATACCCCGCCTCGAACAACAGATAACTCAACACCCCCGCCCCGCTGGTCTTGGTCGCCCCCGGCCCGCGCAGGAACAGGCGCAGTGCCGCCGGCAATTCCTGGCGATGGCGTGCGGCAATCTCGTCGATCGGCTGACTGGGCGAAATCACCAATACCTCCACCGGCGCCACGCCCAGTGTGCGAATCGGTGTGCCATCGGGCATGAGGTGACTGAACTGATTCAAGCGTTGCAGCAACTCGATGTCGCTTTCCAGGCTGTCAATGAACGTACTGTTGAGCATGTGCCCGCCGATCTGCGCCAGGGTCGGCTGCTGCCCGGTCCAGGCACGTTGCAATGGCTGCTCCGGATCAACGCCCCGTGGATTGCCACTGACCCCCACCACCAAAACGCGACTGGCACCCAGATGCAGCGCCGGGCTGATCGGTGCCGATTGGCGCACGGCGCCATCGCCGAAATACTCTTCGCCGATTTTCACCGGGGCAAACAGCAGCGGGATGGCCGAACTGGCGAGCAGATGCTCAACGGACAACTGGGTAGGAACGCCAATCCGGCGATGGCGTAACCAGGCATCGATGGTGCCGCCGCCCTGATAAAACGTCACGGCCTGACCGGATTCGTACCCGAATGCCGTGACGGCCACGGCATGCAGTTGCTTTTGTGAGATGGCCTCTGCAATGCCGGTCATGTGCAACTTGTCATGGAGCAGATCGCGCAGTGGCGAACTGTTGAGCAACGCCACGGGGACCTGAGCGCCAAGGCCCAGCAGGCTGTGACCGACAAAGCGACTGGCCTGGCGGATCACCCCGGGCCAATCACTGCGCAACACCAGATGACTGCGAAAGCCTTGCCAGAAGGCAGTCAATCGCTCGATGGCGGCGCGAAAATCCGTGGCTCCGCTGGCCAGGCTGACCGCATTGATCGCCCCGGCCGAAGTGCCGACGATCACCGGAAACGGATTGTCTGCGCCCAATGGCAGAAGCTCGGCAATCGCCGCCAGCACACCGACCTGATAGGCCGCCCGAGCCCCGCCGCCGGAAAGAATCAACCCTGTAACCGGTTCAGCGGGATTCATACACAACGCTCCATGCGGCTTGATGGGAATTCTTTATTTCGACCAGTTCCCTTGTAGGAGCGAGCTTGCTCGCGATGGTCGTGAAAACGCCGCGGGGTGTCAGGCGTCCCGCGTTATCGTTGTCCACCATCGCGAGCATGCTCGCTCCTACAGGGTTCGATTGATCAACCGCGTTTGGCGTACAACTTGGGTTCGCCGGGTGGACGGCTCTTGAAGCGGCGATGGGCCCAGAGGTATTGCTCCGGACACTCACGCAGTACACCCTCGATCCATTGATTGATACGCAGGCAATCTTCTTCCTCGGTTTCCCCAGGGAAGCCTTCCAGCGGCGCATGGATTACCAACCGATAACCGCTACCGTCCGCCAGGCGCTCCTGGGTGAACGGCACCACCAGCGCCTTGCCCAGCCGTGCGAATTTGCTGGTGGCGGTAACAGTCGCCGCCTGAATACCGAACAACGGCACGAAGATGCTTTGCTTGGCGCCGTAGTCCTGGTCCGGTGCATACCAGATCGCCCGGCCCGAGCGCAGCAATTTGAGCATGCCGCGTACGTCTTCACGCTCGACCGCCAGCGAATCGAGGTTGTGCCGCTCGCGACCACGACGCTGGACATAGTCGAACAACGGATTCTTGTGTTCGCGGTACATACCGTCGATGGTGTGCTGCTGGCCAAGCAATGCGGCGCCGATTTCCAGGGTGGTGAAATGCACCGCCATGAGAATCACACCCTTGCCCTCGCGTTGGGCTTGCTGCAGATATTCCAGGCCCTCGATATGGGCCAGTTTCGCCAGACGCTCGCGGGACCACCACCAGCTCATCGCCATTTCGAAAAAAGCGATGCCGGTCGAGGCGAAATTTTCCTTGAGCAGACGCTTGCGCTCGGCAGCGGACTTTTCAGGGAAACACAGTTCCAGATTGCGCTTGGCGATGCGCCGTCGGTCGCCGGCCGCCCGATACATCAAGGCACCCAGACCGCGACCGATCCACAGCAATGCCGGATACGGCAACTGGACAATCAGCCACAACAGCCCCAGGCCCAACCACAGTGGCCAGAAACGTGGAGATAGAAAGGAGGTTCGAAAACGCGGGCGATCCATTAAAGCTTCCGAAAAGACAATGGCCGCGCATTCTACATCGTTCGACCCGGCTTGCGGCCTGCGGGCGTTCTCGTTATAAGTCTCGGCACTTTTAGTGACAAGTCTCTGTATGCCGACCATGAGCCAAACCGAACCGCTAGACCAAGATCCCGTGTTCCAGCTGAAGGGCAGCATGCTCGCCATTACGGTGCTGGAGCTGGCCCGCAACGACCTCGAAGGCCTCGATCGGCAATTGGCCGCCAAGGTTGCCCAGGCGCCTGGTTTTTTCAGCAATGCCCCTCTGGTACTGGCCCTGGACAAACTTCCGGCCCATGAAGGCGCGGTCGATCTGCCGGGGCTGATGCGCGTTTGCCGCCAGCACGGCCTGCGTACCCTGGCGATTCGCGCCAGCCGCATTGAAGACATCGCCGCGGCCATCGCCGTTGATCTTCCGGTGCTGCCGCCGTCCGGTGCCCGCGAGCGTCCGCTTGACCTGAACGAAGGTGTTGTGGCGAAAAAACCGGAAAAACCGCCGGAGCCAACCATCAAACCGACCAAAATCATCACCTCGCCCGTACGTGGCGGACAGCAGATCTATGCTCAGGGCAGCGATCTGGTGGTGATCTCTTCGGTCAGCCCGGGGGCGGAACTTCTCGCCGATGGCAACATCCATGTATACGGCCCCATGCGTGGTCGCGTGTTGGCCGGAGTCAAAGGCGACACCAAAGCCAGGATTTTCTGTCAGCAAATGAGCGCTGAACTGGTCTCCATCGCAGGTCATTACAAGGTGTCCGAAGATCTGCGCCGCGACCCTTTATGGGGTTCAGGCGTACAGGTCAGCCTGTCGGGCGATGTGTTGAACATCATTCGGCTTTAACGGATACTGCCGCATTTTCCAAACATCTCTAAAACGTAGCGAAAACGGCTCAAACGAAGTAGGAAACAGGCCAAAAGCAGTGTTTACCGGAGGTAAACGCCGCCCAGAACCGAATTCCAGCCAAGGCTGTCCGACTGCAGTAGTTTTTCAAGAGATGTTTTTCAGGGGCTAAAAGTCCTTTTTCCTTAGGGGTGAAACACCTTGGCCAAGATTCTCGTGGTTACATCCGGCAAGGGTGGTGTGGGTAAGACCACCACCAGCGCCGCTATCGGTACCGGCCTCGCTCTGCGCGGCCACAAAACAGTGATCGTCGACTTCGACGTCGGCCTGCGTAACCTCGACCTGATCATGGGTTGCGAGCGCCGCGTGGTGTACGACTTCGTCAACGTCGTCAACGGCGAAGCCAACCTGCAGCAGGCGCTGATCAAAGACAAGCGCCTGGAAAACCTCTACGTGCTGGCCGCCAGCCAGACCCGCGACAAAGACGCGCTGACCGTAGAAGGCGTGGAAAAAGTCCTGATGCAACTCAAGGAAGACTTCGAGTTCGTGGTCTGCGACTCCCCGGCGGGCATCGAGAAAGGCGCCCACCTGGCCATGTACTTCGCTGACGAAGCGATCGTCGTGACCAACCCTGAAGTGTCCTCGGTTCGTGACTCCGACCGCATGCTTGGCCTGCTGGCCAGCAAGTCCCGTCGTGCCGAACGCGGCGAAGACCCGATCAAGGAACACCTGCTGATTACCCGTTATCACCCGGAACGTGTGAGCAAAGGCGAAATGCTCGGCGTAGAAGACGTCAAGGAAATCCTCTCGGTGGCCCTGCTCGGCGTGATCCCGGAATCCCAGGCGGTGCTCAAGGCATCCAACCAGGGCGTTCCAGTGATCCTCGACGACCAGAGCGATGCCGGCCAGGCCTACAGCGATACCGTTGACCGCCTGCTGGGCAAGACCGTGGATCATCGATTCCTCGATGTACAGAAGAAGGGATTCTTCGAGCGCCTGTTTGGAGGCAACTAAGCAATGAACCTTTTTGACTTCTTTCGTGCCAACAAAAAGCAAAGCACCGCGTCGGTAGCGAAAGAGCGTCTACAGATCATCGTGGCGCACGAACGCGGCCAACGCAGTACCCCGGACTACCTGCCGGCCTTGCAAAAGGAACTGGTCGAGGTGATTCGCAAGTACGTCAATATCGGGTCCGACGACGTGCACGTCGCACTGGAAAGCCAGGGCAGCTGCTCGATTCTGGAACTCAATATCACCCTGCCAGATCGCTGAGTCGATCCGGCTGGAGCCACGGCGGTTCATGGCCCATTCCAATTATGGAATGGGCCATGAACCGCCGTTGGCGTTTGTTACGAGGCTGTTTTAATGCCGTTGTCCAACGTCCACATCATCCATCAGGACGCCGCCATACTGGTGGTGAACAAACCGACCCTGTTGCTTTCCGTCCCCGGCAGGGCCGACGACAACAAGGACTGCCTGATTACCCGCCTGCAAGAAAATGGCTACCCGGAAGCGCGAATCGTCCATCGGCTGGATTGGGAAACGTCCGGCATCATCCTGTTGGCCCGCGATCCCGATACGCACCGTGAACTGTCGCGGCAATTTCACGACCGCGAAACCGAAAAGGCCTACACCGCTCTGTGCTGGGGTCAACCCGAACTGGACAGTGGCAGCATCGACTTGCCGCTGCGCTACGATCCGCCGACCAAGCCGCGGCATGTGGTCGATCATGAATTCGGCAAGCACGCCCTGACCTTCTGGCGGGTGCTGGAGCGTTGTGGCGACTGGTGCCGCGTGGAACTCACACCGATCACCGGCCGTTCGCACCAATTGCGCGTACACATGCTCTCCATCGGCCATCCGCTGCTGGGTGACGGGCTCTATGCCCATGAACAAGCCCTGGCTGCCTGGCCGCGACTGTGCCTGCACGCCAGCATGTTGAGCTTCACTCACCCACAGACCGGCGAACGCCTGCGTTTCGAGTGTCCCGCTCCTTTTTGAGCAACGGGTAACTGCGGCTGGCTAACTCAAAAAGCCCTTTATTGTGAAGGGCTTATTTATTTCCAGTTACAATTTTTACGTCATAAATATGGCGTGAAAAAAGTGTCATAAATTTGTAATTAAACGTAAAATCATGGCAATCAGATGTCAGGCAGGATGCCCCCGTGCTCAGCAGTAAAACGCTCCAATGCGACTACCCCGTCACGTTCATTTTCGGCAACACCACCCTGCATTTGACTGAGCAGCCCAGCTTCGAAGCGCAACAGGCCCTCGAACAACTGATCAAAAAACGCAACGCGCAAAAGCTCACCCGCGCGAGCGCACCGCTGGCGTCTGGTGATACGCCGCTGTTTGCCAAGGTCCAGCCACTGGACACCCTCAAGGCAAAAGTCCGGGTGACACTGGGCAAACCGCAACGCAACGGTCGATTCGACTGGCCCCTTGAAGAACTGGTCAATACCCTTGAAGCCCAGCGCCGTGGCGTGCAAATGCCGCCGTTGCAAGGCTTTGGATATTCAAAGGACCGATTGGGCCTGACCCGCGAGTATTTCATTCTGACGCGCCTGCTCGAAGACCATATCGACGGCGTGCAATGGCTTAAACGCAACCCGCAAGACGTCGAAACGTTCATTCTCAAAGCGTTCGAACTGCTGAGCTCCCTGGCCCGGAAGAACATCACGCACATGGACTTCTGGATCGGCAACATCATGATCCCTAAATCGTCGCAGAAATCGCTGAAAGCCATCGACTTTGAAAACTGCTTCGCCGGTACGACATCGCATCCGAGCGAAACACTGGGCTTCCAGCTCGGGTTCTTCTACCGTCGCGAGATTTACAAGTTCATCACAGAAGCCGATTACGACCGGCTGGTGGATGAATACGTCGGACAACGCTGCGGCATTTCCCGGGAAAGATTCGACGGGGTGTACCTCGCGAGCAAACATGAACATGTCGGCCGCAAGCAACGTCGCGAAGTGTTCCTCAATGGCAACCTGATCACGGGTTGACTCAACGTCCTCGCCACCCGCCGCCCTCGCACGCCACACGGCATTGTGTCTGCAATGCCGCGAGCCAATACGCTAAACTGGCGCCACTGCTGTCTGGAGCTACTTATGCGCGAAGAGTTGAACCAAGGCCTGATCGACTTCCTCAAGGCCTCCCCTACCCCGTTCCATGCCACCGCCAGCCTGGTTCAGCGACTGGAAGCGGCGGGCTATCAACGCCTCGACGAACGCGAGCCATGGCATACCGAAGCCAATGGTCGCTACTACGTCACCCGTAACGACTCTTCGATCGTTGCGATCAAAATGGGCCGCCACTCGCCGCTGCACGGCGGGATCCGCCTGGTCGGCGCCCACACCGACAGTCCGTGCCTGCGGGTCAAGCCGCAACCGGAACTGCAACGCCAGGGTTTCTGGCAACTGGGCGTCGAAGTCTATGGCGGTGCGCTGCTGGCGCCATGGTTCGACCGTGACCTGTCCCTGGCCGGCCGCGTGACCTTCCGCCGTGACGGCAAGGTCGAAAGCCAGTTGATCGACTTCAAGGCACCGATCGCGATCATTCCGAACCTGGCCATCCACCTCAATCGTGAAGCCAACATGGGCTGGGCCATCAATGCCCAGACCGAGCTGCCACCGGTCCTCGCGCAATTTGCCGGCGACGAGCGCGTGGATTTCCGCGCCGTGATCACCGACCAACTCGCTCGCGAACACGGCTTGAACGCCGACGTGGTGCTCGATTACGAGCTGAGTTTCTACGACACGCAAAGCGCCGCGGTCATCGGCCTGCACGGCGATTTCATTGCCGGCGCACGCCTGGACAACCTGCTGTCGTGCTACGCCGGCCTGCAAGCCCTGCTGACGGCCGACACCGACGAAACCTGCGTACTGGTCTGCAACGATCACGAAGAAGTCGGCTCGTGCTCGGCCTGCGGGGCCGACGGCCCGATGCTGGAGCAGACACTGCGTCGCCTGCTGCCCGAAGGTGATGAATTCGTACGCACCATTCAGAAATCCCTGCTGGTCTCGGCCGACAACGCCCACGGCGTACACCCCAACTACGCAGAAAAGCACGATGCCAACCACGGCCCGAAACTCAACGCCGGCCCGGTGATCAAGGTCAACAGCAACCAGCGCTACGCCACCAACAGCGAAACCGCCGGGTTCTTCCGCCACCTGTGCATGGCCGAAGAAGTGCCGGTGCAGAGTTTCGTGGTGCGCAGCGACATGGGCTGCGGCTCGACCATCGGCCCAATCACCGCCAGCCAGCTGGGCGTGCGCACCGTGGACATCGGCCTGCCGACCTTCGCCATGCACTCGATCCGCGAGCTGTGCGGCAGCCATGATCTGGCGCACCTGGTCAAAGTGCTGAGCGCGTTCTACGCCTGCCGCGAGCTGCCGTAACCGCCCCTATGGCGAGGGAGCTTGCTCCCGTTCGGCTGCGAAGCAGTCGCAATCCCGGCGAATGCGGTTTATCTGCAGGATGCAATGGCTGGTTTTGGGGCTGCTCCGCAGCCCAGCGGGAGCAAGCTCCCTCGCCACAATGGTCCTGCTCAACGGACTCATTTTTGACATACCTCATCAGCGATCATCCAAAAGCAACCTAGACTTCAACCATCCCTCCCGACAAGGCAGTCGTCATGATTTCAATGTCTTCGTTCCACGCCATGCTGATCCCGATTCTCGCCGGGATGATCCTGCTGGCGCTCGGTTTCAACTTTCGCGACAAAAACGCCGGCGTATTCGCCATGTGGATCGGCATGCTGACGATCCTCGCCACCGTGGTGGTCAAGATCCTCGCCAAGCTCAACGAATAAATCCTCCCCCCGACTCGCATTGATTTTGACGGGCTCGTACACTCGGTCGACCCGCTCACTCCGAGGTTGACCGCCCAGTGTTCGCTCGTCTTTTTGCCCTGCCGTGCTTTTTCCTTGTCTGCCTGATGACGTTGCTGCCGATGGCGCCAGCCCAGGCAGTCGGCTTGCCGAACCTGCTCAACAGTTCGGCGAAAACCCAGCCGGAAGCGCAGGAGCCCCTCGGGCAATCCCTCGACGAAGTCATCAAGTCACTGGAAAACGATCAGCAGCGCACCCAGCTGCTGACGGATTTGAAGAAACTGCGCGACGCCACGAAAAAGGCCCAGCCGACCACCGAAGAAGGCGTGCTGGGCCTGATCGGCGGGACCCTGGCCAGTTTCGAAAAACAATTTACCGGTGCCGACAGCCCGATCACGCGCTGGTCCGACGAATTCAAACGGGCTCAGGACGAACTGACCGCGCTGGTGCTGCCAGCCAACGAATGGCTCCCCATCATCTTCGCCTTCGCCATGATTCTGATGGTCTGGAGCCTGCTCGCGGCGGCACTGATCTGGGTCAGCCATCGGGTCCGCATGCGGTTCGGCCTGACCGAAGAACTGCCGCAACACCCAAGGGCCCTGGACATGCTGCGCTTCGCCCTGCGCAAGCTCGGCCCGTGGCTGATCGCGCTGGTCATCACGGTGTACATGAGTTATGCCCTGCCTTCATCGTTGGGCAAGAGCCTGGCGATGGTGCTGGCCTACGCGCTGGTGGTCGGCACCTGCTTTTCCGCGGTCTGCGTGATCGCCTTTTCCCTGCTCGACGGTCCGCATCGCCATCGTGCCTTGTACATCCTGCGCCATCAGGCCTTTCGGCCGCTGTGGCTGATCGGCAGCTTCGCGGCTTTCGGTGAAGCCCTGAGCGACCCGCGTCTGATCGATAGCCTCGGCGTGCATCTGGCGCACTCCGCCGCGACGGTGGCCAATGTCCTGGCGGCGCTGTCCACGGGGTTGTTCATCCTGCGTTTTCGCCGTCCGATTGCCCATTTGATTCGTAACCAGCCACTGTCCCGGCGCCTGACCCGCCGCGCCCTCAGCGACACTATCGAGATTCTCGGCACCTTCTGGTTCGTGCCGGCGCTGGTGTTGGTGGGTATTTCGCTGTTCGCCACCTTCGTTTCAGCCGGTGATACCAGCACCGCGTTGCGTCAGTCGCTGATCTGTACGGTGCTGCTGGTGTTGTGCATGGTCATCAACGGTCTGGTGCGTCGTCATGCCCTCAAACCGCAACGCAGCGTGAAACGCCATGCACTGTATTCCGAGCGCCTGAAAAGCTTCTTCTACACCCTTGCCCATCTGCTGGTCTGGCTGGTGTTCATCGAACTCGGCTTGCGGGTCTGGGGCATGTCGCTGATCCGCTTCACCGAAGGCGAAGGCCATGAAGTCAGCGTCAAACTGTTCAGCCTCGGCGGCACGCTGATTTTTGCCTGGCTGATCTGGATCCTCAGTGACACTGCCGTGCACCACGCCCTCACCCGCTCGCGCAAGGGCCTGGCCAACGCCCGGGCACAGACGATGATGCCGCTGATCCGCAACGTGTTGTTCGTGGCGATTTTCATCATCGCGCTGATCGTCGCCCTGGCGAACATGGGCATGAACGTCACGCCGCTGCTGGCCGGTGCCGGCGTGATTGGCCTGGCCATCGGTTTCGGCGCGCAATCGCTGGTGGCCGACTTGATCACCGGCCTGTTCATCATCATCGAGGACTCCCTGGCCATCGACGACTACGTGGACGTCGGCGGGCACCTGGGCACCGTCGAAGGCCTGACCATTCGCACCGTGCGCCTGCGGGACATCGACGGCATCGTCCACACCATTCCGTTCAGCGAAATCAAAAGCATCAAGAACTACTCCCGGGAATTCGGCTACGCGATCTTCCGGGTCGCCGTACCGGCCAGCATGGACATCGACAATGCGATCAAACTGATGCGTGAAGTCGGCCAGAAAATGCGCACCGACCCGTTGCAACGACGCAATATCTGGTCGCCGCTGGAAATCCAGGGGGTGGAGAGTTTCGAATCCGGCAACGCGATCCTGCGCGCCCGCTTCAAGACTGCGCCGATCAAGCAGTGGGAAGTGTCCCGGGCGTTCAACCTGTCGTTGAAACGGCATCTGGATGAAGCGGGGATGGATCTGGCGACGCCAAGGATGAGTGTGCAGGTGATCACGGCCGGTGGTGGTCCGCAGAAGGAGTGACACTGCAAGTCACTCTTGTCGCTTGAAGCTTGAAGCTTGAAGCTGCTCCTAGACCACATCCACTCCGACATGAATCGCATCATGGCGCCAAAACTCCAGGTCACAATCGATCAGCCGCTCATGCTGATCGTAATTGACCCGCGCAATGCGCAACCCCGGACTCCCCACCGACACCCGTAAAGCCGCCGCCGCATCCACCGACAACGCCGTCGGTACAATCTCGAAACGCACTCGCCCGTAATGCAAATCGTAGTGCCGTGCATACAGCTCGGTGATCGACTGATTCAAATCGAAATCCAGAATCCCCGGGAAATACTGCGGATTCAGATAGTGCTCCACATACAGCACCAGTCGCCCATCGATGCGCCGCGAACGGCAGATCTGAATCACGCTCGACAGCGCCGGCAACTGCAACCAGGCACAGACCGCCGCTGACGCCGGCTGCAATCGCGCTGAAATGACTTCGGTAGAGGGCACCCGCCCCTGGGCGCTGACCATCGCGTGAAAGTGACTGCGCTGCATCAGGTTATAGGCCAGACGCGGCGGTGAAACGAACCAGCCACGCCGCTCTTCACGATAAATCTGCCCCTGGGCCTCCAGTTGCAACAATGCCTCGCGCACAGTGATCCGTGTGGTCCCGAACAACTCACTGAGCTTGCGCTCGGCCGGCAGTTTGCTTCCCGGTGCGAGCAGCCCGTGATCGAGTTGCTCCTGGAGCACCTGGCCAATGGCAGTCACCGCTTTTATTGCCTCATCGCGCATCAACGTTACCTATCTGGACTAGACCAGCACTGTTTCGGGGCAGAACCACACAACAAATCGGCTCATTAAACATCCTGCAAGCGTAGGCAGTGCAGATGACTGAGAGATGACAAGCGACCGGACGGTCGTCGGCGCCGGCCGTTCAAAAACCTGCAATACATCGGCCAAGTCCTTGCGCAGCGGGGTTTTGTCGATGGTCTACGCTTACCGGACACCCGCCAACGTCGGGCCTAAAAAAGCCCGACCGGGCGACGAACGACATCAAAGTGTCATCGAACGTCCTTAGATTGGCTCAGGTATTGCTGACCTAGACCAACACCACCGCAATCGCAGCGTTGAAAACACCCATAGGAGCTTCGGAATGAAAAAGCTTTTCCTGGCAACACTGTTAGGTTCGACCATTGCCATGTGCACCGCCGCCATGGCGGCTGATGATCTGAAAACCCTCGAAGCCGCTGCGAAAGCGGAAGGCGCGGTCAACAGTGTCGGCATGCCCGATGACTGGGCCAACTGGAAAGGCACCTGGGCCGACCTGGCCAAGAACTACGGCCTCAAACACATCGACACCGACATGAGTTCGGCTCAGGAAATCGCCAAGTTTGCCGCGGAAAAAGACAACGCCAGTGCCGACATCGGCGACGTCGGTGCAGCCTTCGGCCCGATTGCAGTCAAACAAGGCGTCACACAGCCTTACAAGCCATCGACCTGGGACCAGGTGCCGACCTGGGCCAAAGACAAGGACGGTCACTGGGCCTTGGCCTATACCGGCACTATCGCCTTCATCGTCAACAAGAAGCTGCTGCACGGTTCCGAAGCGCCAACCAAGTGGGCTGACCTCAAAACCGGCAAATACAAGGTGTCCATCGGTGACGTGAGCACTGCCGCACAAGCTGCGAACGGCGTTCTGGCTGCTGCGCTGGCCAACGGTGGCGACGAGAAAAACCTCAAGCCTGCATTGGATCTGTTCGCTGACATCGCCAAGCAGGGTCGCTTGTCGATGGCCAACCCGACCATCGCCACCATGGAAAAAGGCGAGATCGAAGTCGGCGTGGTCTGGGACTTCAACGGCCTGAGCTACAAGGCCAAGATGGCCAATCCTGATGACTACACCGTACTGATTCCTTCCGACGGCTCGGTGATTTCCGGCTACACCACCATCATCAACAAATACGCCAAGAACCCGAACGCCGCCAAGCTGACCCGCGAGTACATCTTCAGCGACGCCGGCCAGATCAACCTGGCCAAGGGTAACGCCCGTCCGATCCGCGCCGAGCACCTGACCCTGCCCGCCGATGTCCAGGCCAAGCTGCTGCCGAACGAGCAGTACAAAAAGGTCACGCCGATCAAGGACGCGGATGCGTGGGAAAAGACCTCCAAAGCCCTGCCGCAGAAGTGGAACGAAGAAGTCATCGTAGAAATGAAATGACGCGGTAGATCCCCGCCTCGGGATCTGATGGAAATCTCTGTGGGAGCGAGCCTGCTCGCGAAAGCGCTCTGACATTCAACATTGGTCTGAATGTTAAGCCCCCTTCGTGAGCAAGCCCGCTCCCACAGTGGACCGAGTGAATTTCAAATTCCTGTTTTGCGGAGTTTTTGCCCCTATGAAGCACAACGTCATCCTTGTCGTGCTCGACGGCCTCAATTACGAAGTCGCGCGCCACGCCATGGGGCACCTGCAGGCTTACGTCGGCGCAGGACGCGCAGCGCTCTACAAGCTGGAGTGCGAGTTGCCGGCCCTGTCCCGACCGCTTTACGAATGCATCCTGACCGGCGTCACGCCGATCGAGAGCGGCATCGTTCACAACAACGTCTCGCGCCTGTCCAACCAGCGCAGCATCTATCACTACGCCACCGACGCCGGCCTGAAGACCGCCGCGGCGGCTTATCACTGGGTCAGTGAGTTGTATAACCGCTCACCGTTTGTGGCGGCCCGGGATCGTCACACCAACGACCCTGCTCTACCGATCCAGCACGGGCATTTTTACTGGAGCGATCACTACCCCGACTCGCACCTGTTCGCCGACGCCGAAAACCTGCGCCTGCGCCATGCGCCGAATTTCCTGCTGATACACCCGATGAACATCGACGACGCCGGGCACAAGCACGGCCTCGACACCCCGCAGTACCGCAACAGCGCGCGCTCGGCGGACATCATCCTCGCCGACTACCTGCAAGGCTGGCTCGACGCCGGTTACCAGGTGCTGGTGACCGCCGACCACGGCATGAACAACGACCGCTCCCATAACGGTCTGCTGCCCGAGGAACGCGAAGTGCCGCTGTTCGTGCTCGGCGATGCGTTCAGTTTCAACGCCAACGCCACGCCAGGACAGAGCGAGATCTGCGGCACCGTGTGCGAGCTGCTGGGCGTGCCCCACGACAAACCTGTGTGCCGGGAGCTGCTCAAGTGACCTCCATGATGCGCGGCAAATGGCTGGCAGCCTTGTGCCTGGTACCCTTCGCCCTGTTCTTTATCGTGTTCGAAATCGCCCCCCTGGTGTGGGTGATGATCAATAGCCTGGAATCGGAAGAATTCGGGTGGGGCCTGGCCAACTTCATCAGGATCTTCGATTCGAAGTTTTACCGGCAGGCGATCCAGTACAGCCTCGAGATCAGTTTCTGGTCCAGCGTGTTCGGCATCATTATCGCGGTACTCGGTGCCTATTCCCTGCGACGGGTCGACTCGAAGCTGCGCAACTTCGTCAACGCCTTCGCCAACATGACCAGCAACTTCGCCGGCGTGCCTCTGGCCTTTGCGTTCATCATCCTGCTGGGTTTCAACGGCAGCTTCACCATCCTGCTCAAACAGGCCGGAATCATTCAGGACTTCAACCTGTATTCGAAAACCGGGGTGATCATTCTCTACACCTACTTCCAGATTCCCCTTGGCGTGCTGCTGCTCTACCCGGCCTTCGACGCCTTGCGCGAAGACTGGCGCGAGTCCGCCGCGCTGCTCGGCGCGAACGGCTGGCAGTTCTGGCGCCACATCGGCCTGCCGGTGCTGACCCCGGCACTGCTCGGCACCTTCGTGATCCTGCTGGCCAACGCCCTCGGCGCTTACGCCACGGTGTACGCCCTGACCACCGGCAACTTCAACGTGATGCCCATCCGCATCGCGGCGATGGTCTCGGGCGATATTTCCCTGGACCCGAACCTGGCCAGTGCCCTCGCCGTAGTGCTGGTGGCGTTGATGACCCTGGTGACCGTCGTGCATCAGCTGCTGTTGAAGAGGAGCTACCATGTTTCGCGCTGAATTGGGCCCCGTCGGCATCTACCACCGGGTAGTGGTCTACCTGCTGTTTATCATTCTATTGCTGCCGCTGCTCGGCACCTTTATCTACTCGATTTCCAGCAGTTGGTCGGCCACCATTCTGCCCAGTGGTTTCAGCATCAAATGGTACGTGCAGCTGTGGAGCGATCCGCGTTTCCTGAGTGCTTTCGGCCAGTCGCTGCTGGTCTGCATCGGAGCGCTGATTCTCTCGGTGGTGCTGATTTTGCCGCTGCTGTTCGTGGTGCATTACCACTTTCCGAAACTCGATGCATTGATGAACATCCTGATCCTGCTGCCCTTCGCCGTGCCACCCGTGGTGTCGTCGGTGGGATTGTTGCAGCTCTATGGTTCAGGGCCGTTCGCCATGGTCGGCACGCCGTGGATCCTGATCGGTTGCTACTTCACCGTGGCGCTGCCGTTCATGTACCGGGCAATCACCAACAACCTGCAAGCGATCAACCTGCGCGACCTGATGGACGCCGCCCAACTGCTCGGTGCCAGCACCTTCCAGGCGGCGATCCTGGTGGTGCTGCCGAACCTGCGCAAGGGCCTGATGGTGGCGTTGCTGCTGTCGTTCTCGTTCCTGTTCGGCGAGTTCGTGTTCGCCAACATCCTCGTCGGCACCCGTTACGAAACCCTGCAGGTCTACCTCAACAACATGCGCAACAGCAGCGGCCACTTCACCAGTGCGCTGGTGATTTCCTACTTCTTCTTTGTGCTGGTTCTGACCTGGGCGGCCAATATCTTGAACAAGGACAAAAGCGAATGAGCTATGTCAGCGTCCAACACCTACAGAAAAACTACGCAGGCACCACGGTGTTCAGCGACATCAACTGCGAAATCCACAAAGGTGAATTCGTCACCCTGCTCGGCCCGTCCGGTTGCGGCAAATCCACGCTACTACGCTGCATCGCCGGCCTGACCTCGGTGAATGGCGGCAAGATTCTGCTCGATGGTGTCGATATCGTGCCGTTGAGCCCGCAGAAACGCGGGATCGGCATGGTGTTCCAGAGTTATGCGCTGTTCCCCAACATGACCGTCGAGCAGAACGTCGCCTTCGGTTTGCGCATGCAGAAGGTCAACGCCGACGACAGCCAGAAGCGCGTCGCCGAAGTGCTGAGACTGGTGGAGCTGCAAGATTTTGCCGCCCGCTATCCGCATCAGCTGTCCGGTGGCCAATGCCAGCGTGTCGCCCTCGCCCGCTCCCTGGTCACCCGCCCACGCCTGTTGCTGCTGGACGAACCGCTGTCGGCCCTCGATGCGCGGATTCGCAAACACTTGCGTGAGCAGATCCGTCAGATCCAGCGTGAACTGGGCTTGACCACGATTTTCGTCACACACGACCAGGAAGAAGCCCTGACCATGTCTGACCGGATTTTCCTGATGAATCAGGGAAAAATCGTACAAAGCGGCGACGCCGAAACCCTGTACACCGCGCCGGTGGATGTGTTCGCCGCCGGGTTCATCGGCAACTACAACCTGTTGGACGCCGAGAGCGCGACGAAACTGCTGCAGCGGCCGGTCAATCATCGTATAGCGATCCGCCCTGAGGCCATCGAATTGAGCCTGAACGGTGAACTGGACGCGCAAGTACGCAGCCACAGCCTGCTGGGTAACGTGATCCGCTACCGGATCGAAGCCCGGGGTGTGGAGTTGGTGGTGGACGTGCTCAACCGCTCGGCTTCTGACCTGCATCCCGATGGTCAGCGCCTGGCGCTTTCCATCGATCCGACGGCCCTGTGTGAGGTAGCTTGAAAGCAGTTGCAAGCTACAAGCTGCAAGCTTCAAGTTGTAGACTGCTGACCACCTAAATTCACTTCTTGCGGCTTGAAGCTTGAAGCTTGCAGCTGTTCACAGAGAGAACCCGATGGCCCTGGCAATTTTTGATCTGGACGAAACCCTGATCCACGGCGATTGCGCCTCGCTGTGGAGCGAACAAATGGTCCGCCTCGGCTGGGTCGACGGCGAATCCTTCCTGCGTCGTGACAAGGAGCTGATGGATGCCTATGGCCGGGGCCACCTGGCGATGGAGGACTACATGGCCTTCAGCCTGGAACCCTTGATCGGCCGCAGCCCGGCAGAAGTCGAGCATCTGGTCGGGCCTTGGGTGGAAGACTTCATCGAACCGATCATCTTCAGCGACGCCACCAAGGCCATCGCCGCCCACCGCAAGGCGGGCGACCGCATCCTGGTGATCTCGGCCTCGGGTGTACACCTGGTCAAGCCCATTGCCGAGCGCCTGGGCATCGATGAGATTCTCGGCATCGAACTGGAAGTGGCGCACGGCGTATACAGCGGCAACACCGTTGGCACCCTGACCTACCGCGAAGGCAAGATCACCCGGTTGCTGGAATGGCTGGATGCCGAAGAGGAAAACCTCGAAGGTGCGAGCTTCTATTCCGACTCACGCAATGATTTGCCGTTGTTGCTGAAGGTGGATTTCCCGCACGTCGTCAACCCGGACCCGGTGTTGCGCGAACAGGCCGAAAAAGCCGGTTGGCCGATCCACATCTGGAAATAACCAAGATCCCCTATGGGAGCGAGCCTGCTCGCGAAAGCGGACTTATATTCAACACATCGGTTGAATGACACACCGCCTTCGCGAGCAGGCTCGCTCCCACAGGCGTTTTGTGTCAGGTCAGGCTTTCGTCGATCACAAGCACCAGCTTGCCCGCCACCTTGTTACTCGCCAACGCCGCAAATGCCGCTTCGGCATCCTTGATCGGGAAGGCCCTGGACAGTTGCGGGCTCAGGCGTTTTTCGGCAAACAGCGGCCAGACATGCAGGCGTAGATCGCTGAACAGATCCGCCTTGAACTGATCGTCGCGGCTGCGCAGAGTCGACCCCAGCAACTGCACGCGCTTGGCCAACACTTGCGCCAGATCCAGCTTCGCTTCGCGGCCGCCCATCAGACCGATCAGCACCCAACGACCGTCACCGGCCAGCAATTTCAGGTTCAGCGCAGCGTAGTTGCCGCCCACCGGATCGAGGATGACATCGAACGGCCCGAGGTCGCTCAGGCTTTCCAGATCGCCGGTGCGCACCACGCCCCCCTGGGCACCGAGCGCTTCGCAGTAGGCCAGGCGTTCGGCGGAGCCGACACTGACCCAGCAAGGGTTACCAAAGGCCTTGCACAGCTGAATGGCCGCTGAACCGATTCCACTTGCTCCGGCATGCAGCAGAACTTTTTCGCCCGGTTTGAGCGCTGCCAGTTGAAACAAATTCAACCAGACGGTCGCATACACTTCCGGCAACGCAGCGGCTTCGGCCAACGACATTTCGTCGGGAACCGGTAACACATGCCGTCCGTCGACAACCACCTCTTCGGCCATCCCGCCCCCGGCCAGCAAGGCGCAAACACGATCCCCCACTTGCCAGGACGAGCCCGGGCCGACCTCGCTGATCACCCCCGAACACTCTAGACCGAGCACTTGGCTGGCCCCCGGTGGTGGCGGATAAAGACCGGCCTTCTGCAACAAATCGGCGCGATTGAGCCCCGCAGCCGCCACTCGAATGCGAACTTGTCCTACATCACACGCCGGACGAGGCTCTTCAACCCACTCCACTTGACCGTCAACGCCTTGCAATGCTTTCACAGTGCCTCCATAGTGAGTCTGGACTGAGCCCGAAGCTGTACCGCCGGGCTTTTTGCATTATGCGACCGGCCCATGTGGAACCGGCGACTTCAAAGACGGCCTAATATGCGTTATCAATTGTCCCCGCGTCGAATCAACATGAAGCGTTTGTTCCCCAGCACCGCCCTCGCTCTTTTCATCGGTATCGGCCTTTTGCCGCTGTCCGGCAGTTCATTCGCAGCCAATAGCTGGGACAAGCTTCAACCCGATCGCGACGAAGTCATCGCCAGTCTGAACGTCGTGGAGTTGCTCAAGCGCCACCACTACAGCAAGCCGCCGCTCGATGACGCGCGCTCGCTGATCATCTACGACAGCTACCTCAAGTTGCTCGACCCGTCGCGCAGCTATTTCATGGCCAGCGACATTGCCGAATTCGACAAGTGGAAGACCCAGTTCGACGACTTCCTGAAAAGCGGCGACCTCAACGCCGGGTTCACCATCTACAAGCGCTACCTGGACCGCGTCAAGGCGCGTCTGGACTTCGCCCTTGCCGAGCTGAACAAAGGCGTCGACAAGATCGACTTCACCACCAAGGAAACCTTGCTGATCGATCGCAAGGACGCTCCTTGGCTCAAATCCACCGCGGAACTCGACGACCTGTGGCGCAAGCGCGTCAAGGACGAAGTACTGCGGCAGAAGATCGCCGGCAAGGATTCCAAGCAAATCCAGGAAACCCTGACCAAGCGCTACAAGAACCAGTTGGCGCGTCTGGACCAGACCCGCGCGGAAGACATCTTCCAGGCGTACATCAACACCTTCGCCATGTCCTACGACCCGCACACCAACTATCTGTCGCCGGATAACGCGGAAAACTTCGACATCAACATGAGCCTGTCCCTGGAGGGCATCGGCGCCGTGTTGCAGAGCGACAACGATCAAGTGAAAATCGTGCGCCTGGTGCCGGCAGGCCCGGCGGACAAGACCAAGCAGGTCGCTCCGGCCGACAAGATCATCGGCGTTGCCCAGGGCAACAAAGAAATGGTCGACGTGGTGGGCTGGCGCCTGGACGAAGTGGTCAAGCTGATCCGCGGCCCGAAAGGCACCGTGGTGCGCCTGGAAGTGATCCCGGCCAGCAATGCGCCGAACGACCAGACCAGCAAGATCGTGCCGATCACCCGCGAAGCGGTGAAGCTTGAAGATCAGGCAGTGAAGAAGTCGGTGCTCAACCTCAAGCAGGATGGCAAGGACTACAAACTCGGCGTCATCGAGATCCCGGCCTTCTATCTGGACTTCAAGGCATTCCGTGCCGGCGATCCGGACTACAAGAGCACCACCCGCGACGTCAAGAAACTGCTGACCGAGTTGCAGAAGGAAAAGGTCGACGGCGTAGTGATCGACCTGCGCAACAACGGCGGCGGTTCCTTGCAGGAAGCCACCGAGCTGACCAGCCTGTTCATCGACAAGGGGCCGACCGTGCTCGTGCGTAACGCCGATGGCCGCGTCGATGTACTGGAAGATGAAAACCCGGGCGCGTTCTACAAAGGCCCGATGGCGTTGCTGGTCAACCGCTTGTCCGCCTCGGCGTCGGAGATTTTCGCCGGTGCCATGCAGGACTACCACCGCGCACTGATCATCGGCGGCCAGACCTTCGGCAAAGGTACCGTGCAGACTATCCAGCCGCTGAACCATGGCGAGCTGAAACTGACCCTGGCCAAGTTCTACCGGGTTTCCGGCCAGAGCACCCAGCATCAGGGCGTACTGCCGGATATCGATTACCCGTCGATCATCGACACCAAGGAAATCGGCGAAAGCGCCCTGCCGGAAGCCATGCCGTGGGACACCATCAAAGCGGCGATCAAGCCGGCTGCCGACCCGTTCAAACCGTATATCACCCAGCTCAAATCCGAGCACGACGTGCGTACGAACAAAGACGCGGAATTCGTGTTCATTCGCGACAAGCTGGCCCTGGCGCAGAAGCTGATGGCAGAAAAAACCGTCAGCCTCAATGAAGCCGAGCGTCGTGCGCAACACGCCGACATCGAAGCCAAGCAACTGGCCATGGAGAACATCCGTCGCAAGGCCAAGGGCGAAGAGCCGCTCAAAGAGCTGAAGAAAGAAGACGAAGACGCCCTCGCGGCCGAGCCGGACAAGACCAAGCCGGAAGACGACGCCTACCTGAGCGAAACCGGGCGCATTCTGCTGGACTACCTCAAGCTCAACACCGCGGTGGCCAAGCACTGAGTGGTGACTGGCAAGATGATGGCAATTTAATGCTGAAGCTCCCCGGAGCTTCATCAAACAGTCATCATTCTGTCGTGAAATAAAGGACTGGGCGTGCTCTTTTACCAAGAGCCCGCCCAGTCCTTTTTTTATCGCCAGAGATTGCCATGACCACAACCGAACAGCTGAGTGCGTTGAGTTCAATCCTGACTCAAGGCGGTTTGCACAGCCTGTTCCAGCCGATCATTTGCCTCTCCGAACGACGGATTCTCGGCTACGAAGCCCTCAGCCGCGGCCCTTCCAACAGTCCGCTGCACTCCCCCATTGCGTTGTTCGCCGTCGCCCGCCAGGCCGGCCGCCTGAGCGAACTGGAAATCGCCTGTCGGCAGAGCGCATGTCGACGCTTCAATGACCAGCAACTGCCCGGCAAGCTGTTCCTCAACGTGTCCCCGGAATCCCTGCTCGAAGCCGCACACCAGCCCGGCCGCACCCTGCAACTGCTGCAGGATTTCGGCATCCCGCCCAGTCAAGTAGTCATCGAACTCACCGAACAGACGCCGATCGACGATTTCCAGTTGTTGCAAACCGCTCTGCATCACTACCGGGCGATGGGGTTTTCCATTGCCCTCGATGACTTGGGTGCAGGCTACTCGAGCCTGCGCCTGTGGTCGGAGTTGCGCCCGGACTACGTGAAGATCGACCGACATTTCATCGACGGCATTCATCAGGATGCGCTCAAGCGCGAGTTCGTCGGCTCGATCCTGCAAATCGCCAAGGCATCACGGGCGCAGGTAATCGCCGAAGGCATCGAGTTGCCGGAAGAACTGGCGGTGTTGACCGAAATGGGCGTTGATCTGGTCCAGGGCTACCTGCTTTGCCGCCCACAGGAACATCCGCCCCGGGATGCCCGGCCCCTGATGCCGCGCCAGGACAATCCCGCCGTGGTGCTGAACGACGAAGCCAGCGACCTCAGCGCCCTGCTCAACGACCAGCCCGCGGTGGGCCGTAACACCCCGACCGCCAACGTCCTCGAAGCCTTCCGCCGCCAGGCCAACCTGAACTCGCTGGCGGTGCTGGACGATCAGGGTCAGCCGTGCGGCATCGTCCATCGGCATTCGCTCTCGGACGCGCTGCTCAAGCCGTTTGCCACCGACCTGTTCGCCCGCAAACCCATCAGCCGTTTGATGAGCGATGACTTCCTGGCGGTCGAGATGAGTCAGTCGTTGCAACAGGTCAGCCGCCTGATCACCAGCCGCGCCCGGCAACGCATTGAAGAAGATTTCATCATCACCCTCAACGGCAGCTACCTGGGCCTGGGCCGGGTGATCGATGTACTGAAACTGATCACCGAACTGAAAATCCAGCAGGCCCGCTACGCCAACCCGTTGACCCTGCTGCCGGGTAACGTGCCGATCCAGCAATGCCTCACACGGCTGCTGCAACAGAAGCGGGAATCGGTGATCTGCTACGTCGACATTGACAGCTTCAAACCCTTCAACGACATCTACGGCTATGGCCGTGGGGACGAAGTCCTGCTGTGCCTGGCGCAATGCCTGAACGACCGCGTCGACCCGTCCCGCGACTTCGTCGGCCACATCGGCGGCGACGACTTCCTGCTGGTGCTCGGCCCGGAAGACTGGGGCAAACGTTTGAACCAGCTATTGGACGACTTCCAGAGCCAATGCCGACGCTTCTACCGCAGCGAACACCTCGAAGCCGGCTGCTTCATCGCCCCCAACCGCCAGGGCGTGCGCCAGGAATTCCCGCTGCTGTCCCTGTCCATCGGCGTGGTGCACCTGCATCCCGAGGCCTGCGGAGCCATCGACGCCAGCCAGTTGGCAGAGATGGCATCACAGGCCAAACACCACGCGAAAAATGTGCCGGGGTACAGCGTGCATGTGATTGATAGTTTGGCGGTGCCGGAGCCTGAAGTTGAGATGCTGATGGGGCATCGCTGAATAGTCTGACGCCTTCGCGGCGGTGCGGCGATCCGACAAGCCTCGCTCCCACAGGGTTCTATGTCGTTCGCTATCCTTGCGTACAACACAAAACCCTGTGGGAGCGGGCTTGCCCGCGAAGAGGCCGTGTCATCCAATGCAGATTTTTTTGGATTAACTCCCCGCTAAGCCCCTGAAGCCCGCCCCCGCAACCGCCGCCCCACCACATCCAATACATCACACCCATCCCGCAACGGAATGGCACACAGCAAGGCAAAATCACTGAGAATGAACGACTCACACTCCACCGAACCCCGCATGGACAGGTTTTCCAGCACCTGGGTGACGGCGCGGATTCGATAGTTGGCAGCGTCGGTCAAAACGTCGAGCGGCGCGTGGGTATCTACGAACAGAGTGGGCATTTCGCAGCAGTTGCTGGTGAGCGCCATGAAGCGGTTTTCGGGGTGGGGGATTGGTTTTTCGTAGGGTGGATCGGGATGAAGTGTTGGCATTTTAAACCTCCGACGATTATGGGAGCAGCCATCAGCCTTCCTACAGGCTTGGGGTGGCAGCTATACGCGGGGTAGGAATACCGAGCATCGGAGAACCCGGCCACGCCGAAACGTGCCCGCGTACAACCGCCGCAGCAGATTTTACGGACGTGAAATGACGGCCGCAAATCAGGTGTCGACGCTACGCGCTTCCGATGGCTGAAGGGTTCCTACACCCCACCACTGAACTTTCAGTGACCACCAAAGGCTATCGGGTGAACTCACTTCGCACCAGTTCATGAAAACCGCTAGAACTTGAAGGAAATCTCCTAGGACCTTGCCCGGAAATTTCGCAGGACAGTAAAGTGCCCTGATCACCACGTTGATTGGTCTTCGAAACTGGCCTTCAGTAATTCGTCTTTCCATTCATCAATCAATACACTATAAATATCGTAAAAAAAAGCACGAGGATCGTTCATTTCGTCCCAGTAACCAGGAAAACAATTGGTACTCTCACAATCGTGTTCAAGCAAGGCCTGAAAATCATAATATTCATCTTTCAATGCTGCTTCAAGAGTCGAAACCAGCAAAAATTTATGCCTGTAGGTAAGATAATTAGATTGCTCCGCAATATATTTCTTCGCAAGCGCCTTACGATCCCCCGAATCATTAATGTTATATTTCTCTAATTCACAACCGAGAGTTTCTTCTCGATCATAAATATCAAAACAGCCTATGATTTCCCTAACCGTGGGCACATATTCTTCATCTAGAAATGGATCTTTAATCATTTAATTATCACCGGATGTGACGTAAAGGGTTTCGGATTACTTTCCTTACTAAACTTCGTCTCGGAACCATGCATGCTTTCGATAAAATATGGACTCTCTGAATCCTTTTTATTCGGCTTATACCCTCTGCCGACATTCTCATTATCTCTTCGCACAACACTATTTCCATTGACATCCTTCCCAGTAAATTGAGGAAGCCCTCGAAGAACCCTAGTAAGATCATCATTCAATGTATGCATATGCAAATTCCAGCTTTTATATTGAGAGCTTAGGTTCCCTATTTTTTTGTTATGAGGCTGCTTCGTCATAGGGTTTGTACCATCTATTGCACGCTGGCGAAGGGCTGCATCAGGAACTTCAACACTGTGCTTCCCTATACTATGCATTCCTGGGTACTTCTTCTCTAAACGCTCAACCCACCGTTTTGCGACCTCTTCCTTAAGCACCTCAATCCGAGCCTTCCTCTCTTCTCCCGTCAGCTTTGGAAGTGCGGGCGATCCCTCATCAACTTTAGCTCCAGCTACCCCATCCGGTGCCGAACACCCCGGCTTATTCGCCCCCGGACAATTCCCACTCAACCCCAACGGATCCACCCACCCCGTCGGGTTGCGCGTGTACTGGTAGGCATTCAACCCACCCGCCAGCTTCACCGGGTCCGGGGTCAGGTAGCGTCCCGTGTCCGGGTGGTAGTAGCGGTGGCGGTTGTAGTGCAGGCCGCTTTCGGTGTCGAAGTACTGGCCCTGGAAGCGCAGCGGTTGTTCGAGTTGTTCGCCGCCACCGTGGGTCAGTTGGCTGAGCTTGCCGTAGGCGGTGTATTTCGCCGACCAGACGATGTCGCCGCCGTAGTCGGTGAGTTCCTGCGGGGTGCCGAGGTGGTCGAGTTGGTAGTAGAACGGTCAGGCTTTTTTCGGGCCTTTGCCGTCGAGCAGCGCCAGCGGGCGGAAGCTGCCGGGTTCGTAGAGGTAGCTGCGGTAGTGGGTTGGGCTGCTTTCGGCGATGAGGTTATCGCCCTGCCAGAAGAAGGTGGTGGTGTGGCCGTCGACGGTCTTGGCGATGCGCCGGCCGAAGGCGTCGTAGCGGTAGCAGGCCTGGCGACCGTCCGGCAGCTGGAGGCCGATCAGGCGGTGCTGGCTGTCGTAGCGGTACTCGGTGACGGCAT
>NZ_FYED01000003.1:0-141301 GCF_900187565.1 Pseudomonas sp. Irchel 3A7
TCCCGAACTCAGAAGTGAAACGATGCATCGCCGATGGTAGTGTGGGGTTTCCCCATGTGAGAGTAGGTCATCGTCAAGATTAAATTCCGAAACCCCTATCTGCGTATGCAGGTAGGGGTTTTGTTTTGCGTGCAAGAAAAGCACGGTTGCCCGCGCACAAATTTGCACAGTTATTTTCTATTCGGGACACTAGAATAGGTCCAACTATTTCGGAGCCAGAGCCTTTATGCCAGATCCGGTTGACGCCTCCGGGCTGTCAGAATTACCGCTGGACGATTTGGTGGCATGTCATGAGTGCGACTTGCTGATGCGCAAGCCCGAGCTCGCCCATGGCGAGAAAGCGCTGTGCCCGCGCTGCGGTTACGAGCTTTACGCCCATCGATACAACGTCGTGCAGCGCAGTCTCGCCTTGGTGATTGCGGCACTTTTGTTATTCGTCCCGGCGAACTTTTTACCCATCATGCAGCTCAATCTACTCGGGCAGTCATCGCAAGATACTGTCTGGAGCGGTGTTGTCGGCCTTTTCAACACGGACATGCAAGGCGTTTCCGTGATTGTGTTCCTGTGCAGCATGGGCATTCCGCTGCTCAAGTTGCTTTGCCAACTGGTCGTCCTGCTGAGTATCCGTTTCGATATTGGACGCAGCTACGGCTTGCTGCTCTACCGTATTTATCACCATTTACGAGACTGGGGGATGCTCGAGGTTTACCTCATGGGCGTACTGGTGGCGATCGTCAAATTGGCAGATATGGCGGCCATGACCGTAGGTCTCGGGCTGGCTTGCTTCATCGGTTTGTTATTGGTTCAGGTCTGGTTGGAGGTCGTGATGTCGCCTCACCAGATCTGGCAGGCACTGTCAGGAGAGGATGCCCATGCGGGCGATTGATGCAGGTATTCTGATTTGCGCGGAATGCCATGAATTGAACAGGCAGGAAGCTGATACCGACGAGCAGACCTGTACTCGTTGCGGTGCGCTGGTTCATGCCCGGCGCCCGAACAGTCTGGTGCGCACTTGGGCATTGCTGATTACCGCGGCAATTCTCTACATACCGGCCAATGTATTACCCATCATGACGGTGAGTTCTCTGGGCAAAGGCGATCCCAGCACCATCATGTCCGGTGTAATTCAACTGGTTCAACACGGCATGATTCCCATTGCCGCTGTGGTGTTTATTGCCAGCATCCTGGTGCCTACCTTCAAACTGGTAGGTATCGCTCTGCTGCTGTACTCCGTCCAGCGCCACCAGCCACTCTCGGCTCGGCAGCGCATCTGGATGTATCGCTTTATCGAGTTCATCGGTCGTTGGTCGATGCTCGATATCTTTGTGATCGCCATCCTGGTGGCGGTCGTGAATTTTGGACGGCTTGCCAGTGTCGAGGCGGATCTCGGCGCTATCGCGTTTGCCAGTGTGGTGATTCTGACAATGCTTGCCGCAGTAACTTTCGATCCCCGACTGATTTGGGATAACACGGAGTCGGACGACGACCATGACTGATTTGCCTGTAGCGAAAACCCGACCGGCCTCCAACTGGTCTGCGATCTGGGTATTGCCCCTGATCGCCTTGATCATCGGCGGCTGGCTTGGCTGGCGTGCCTATACTGAAACCGGCATCGAGATTCAGGTGCGCTTCGAAAGCGGTGAAGGCATCCAGGCCAACAAGACTGAAGTGGTCTACAAAGGCATGTCGGTCGGCAAGGTGAAGACACTCAAGCTCGATGATGAAGGCAGCTCCAAAGGTGTGATCGCCACTGTCGAGATGAACAAGGACGTGGAGCAATACCTGCGTACGAGCACGCGCTTCTGGCTGGTCAAGCCGAGCGTGACCCTGGCCGGGATTACGGGTTTGGAGACGCTGGTTTCGGGCAACTACGTCGCGATCAGCCCGGGTGAGGGTGAGCCTACCCGCAAGTTCAAGGCGCTGGCTGAAGAGCCGCCGCTATCCGATGCGCAGCCGGGTCTGCACCTGACAATCAAGGCCGATCGATTGGGTTCGCTGAATCGCGGCAGTCCGGTGTTCTACAAGCAAATCAAGGTCGGTCAGATTAAAAGCTTTGTGCTGTCCGAGGACCAGAGCACCGTTGAGCTCAAGGTTTTCATCGAGCCGACTTATGCCAAGCTGGTGCGTAAACACACGCGTTTCTGGAACGCCAGCGGTATCAGCATCGACGCCAATCTGTCCGGTGTGAAAGTCCGTAGCGAGTCTCTGGCGAGCATCGTTGCCGGCGGTATTGCCTTCGCCACACCGGAAAACCGCAAGGACAGTCCACCCACCGACCCGAGCCTGCCATTCCGTCTTTACGAAGACTTCGATGCGGCTGCGGCCGGGATCAAGGTGAAGGTCAAACTCAGTGACTTCGAAGGCCTGCAGGCCGGTCGGACACCGGTCATGTACAAAGGTATCCAGGTCGGCACGCTCAAGGCGCTCAAGGTCGATCCGGATCTATCCACCGCCAGTGCCGAATTGACGCTGGACCCGTTGGCCGAGGACTACCTGGTCGACGGCACTCAGTTCTGGGTAGTCAAACCTTCGATCTCCCTTGCCGGCATTACCGGCCTTGAGGCGTTGGTCAAAGGCAATTACATCGCCGTGCGTCCCGGAGACAAAGGTGCTGCGCCGCAACGTGAGTTCGTGGCACGGCCAAAAGCGCCGCCGCTGGATCTACGTTCGCCGGGCCTGCACCTGGTGCTGTTCACCGAAAACCTCGGCTCGCTGGAAGTCGGCAGTCCGGTTCTCTACAAACAGGTCAAGGTGGGGTCGGTTCAGAGCTATCAGTTTTCGCGCAAGAAAAACCAATTGGTCATCGGTGTTCACATCGAGAAGGAATACGAAAATCTGGTCAACGCGTCGACCCGGTTCTGGAACGCCAGCGGCATAACGCTGACGGGCGGGCTGACCGGCGGGATTCAAGTCAAGAGTGAGTCGTTGCAGAGCCTGATGGCCGGCGGCATTGCCTTCGAAACACCGGAGGCCAAGGCGCCGTTGCAGAGGCGCATACCACGGTTCCGGTTGTTCGCCAGCCATGAAGACGCCACGCAAAAAGGCGCGGTGATCACGCTGAAGGTTGACCGTGCCGATGGCCTGCGCGTCGGGACACCAATCCGCTACAAAGGGCTGGATGTCGGCAAGGTCGAAGACGTCGACCTCAGCGATGATCTGCAATCTGTACTGCTGACTGCACGCATCACTGAAGTGCCTGAACGTATTGCGCGGGTCGGAAGCGAATTCTGGGTGGTCAAACCGGAGCTGGGACTGATCAAAACGTCGAATCTGGAGACGTTGGTGACAGGGCAGTACATCGAAGTACAGCCTGCACTGAAGAACCTTGGCCCGCAGAAAAACTTTGTCGCACTGGCAACTCCCCCCGAGACCGCCAAGGCCGAAGCCGGGCTGAGTCTTGTCTTGAGTGCTGCCCGTCGTGGTTCTTTGAAGGCCGGAGTGCCGGTAACGTATCGTGAGATCACGGTGGGCAAGGTGACCGGGTATGAACTGGGGCAGACCGCGGATCGGGTGTTGATCCACATTCTGATCGAACCGAAATATGCGCCGTTGGTGCGTAGCGGTACCCGCTTCTGGAATACCAGTGGTTTTGATTTTGATGTCGGTCTGTTCAAAGGCGCGACGATGCGTACTGAGTCGCTGGAAACCATGATTCAGGGGGGCGTCGCGTTTGCCACTCCGGACGGCGAACGCATGGGCGGTGCAGCGCAGCCGGAGCAGACATTCCCGCTGTTCGATAAGTTTGAAGAGGAATGGCTGACCTGGGCGCCGAAGATTTCCCTCGGTAAATAGCAGGGTTTGATAGGTTGCCTGTAATGACGCCTTCGCGGACAAACCCACTCCCAAAGGGTTTTCGGTTGCTCACAGATTCTATGTAAGCTGCAATCTCCTGTGGGAGCGGGCTCGCCCGCGAAGGGGCCGTCAAACACAAAGAAAAGCTAAAAGAACCCCCACAAAAAAGGCCGCGATCCCTATCGGATCGCGGCCTTTTTGTTGCCATCAGTTAAAGCAAATCAAACCGCATCCAGCTCCGGCTCATCCGCTTCGACATTGACCGCCGCCTTCACCTGATCGTGACGGCGAATGTACTTCCAGTCCGCTTCGTCGATATAGATGCCGGCCGGGCCGCTGCCGCCTTCCAGGTCGATGGCGACACTGGCGCAGACTTGCGGCTTCACACTGGCCAGGATCGGCACGAAGCCCAGTTGCAGACTGGTTTCCAGCAGCGCTGCCTGGTTCTTCTCGTCGATGTCCGCTGCCTCGTCGAGGTAGTACGGCAAGCGCACACGCCCGGCCAGGTCACGATCCATCAAGTGCAGCAACAGATACATGTTGGTCAGCGCCTTGATGGTCATGGTGGTGCCGTTGGACGCGGCGCCGTCGATATCGGTGTGGATCACCGGCTGACCGTTGACCTTGGTGATCTCGAACGCCAGTTCGAACAAGTCCTTGAGGCCGAGCTGGTTGTGGTTGGCGGCTACCAGCCGTGCCAGGTATTCCTTGGCTTCTTCGTTCTTGTTGTCCTGTTCCGCGCTCTGGCTCAGGTCGAACACCGACAGCGTCTCGCCTTCTTCGTACTGGCCGGCGCTGTGGATGATCTGGTCGATGTGCTTGAGCGCTTCCTTGTTAGGCGCGAGCACGATGCGGAAGCTTTGCAGGTTGGAGACCTGGCGCTTGTTGATCTCGCGGTTGAACAGCGCCAGTTGATGCTCGAGGCTATCGTAGTCGCTGCGAATATTACGCAGCGTCCGCGCGATGTCGGTCACGGCTGCACGGCGGGCCTTGCCCAGGGTCAGGGCTTCATCGGTGCGGTGCGCGTAAGCGTTGATCAGCAGTTGCAGGCGACGCTCCATATCGTCTTCGCTGTCGAATTTGGCTACGCCCTTGAGGCGAACCTGTGCGTACAGCGCTTCGATCTGGCCGTCGGCACGCAGCAGGCCTTGCCAGCTGTCCTGATAGTCGTTGAGCAGCGGCAGCAGGTTGTCCATGGAATCGTCGACCGGGTCCATGAATGGCGTGCCGAATGGCAGGTCCGCCGGGAGCAATTGACGGCGGCGCAAGGCATCGTCGAGGGTGCGTTGCTTGGCTTCCATGTCGGCGATCTGCCGGCCGACCAGTTGCAGCTTGGCCGACAGTTGCTGGACGCGCTCGGTGAAGGCGTCGCTGGAGCGCTTCAATTCGTCCTGCGCGGCTTCCATTTGCGCCAGCTGTTCCAGCTTGTCGCCTTCCTCGGCGCTCAAGGTCTGAGCGCGACGGAAGTCTTCCAGCGCCTTCTGCGCATCCAGCACTTGCTGGTACAGCGCTTCAGTCTGGGTCTTGCTCGCGGCGCGGTCGGCGGCTACGGCTTGCTGGGTTTTCAGTTGCTTGAGTTCTTTGTCCAGACGCTCTTTCTGATCGCGCAGTGCCGCACGGTCGGCCAAGGCTTGCAGGGCTGGCGGCTCGATGTGCGAGAGGTCGATCGACAGGCCCGGCACTTCGAAGCGCTCGCCTTTGAAACCGTCGAGAATCAGCTCCACGGATTTGACCCAGTCGCCGTTGTCATCCAGCGCAATCCCGTGCTCACCCAGGGGCAGGCTGAACAGCGCGCTGTTGAACAGACGCATCAGACGCTCGACATCCTGCTGCGAAAACTCTTCGCGCAAACGGGCATAACTGTTGTTGTCGGCGTGATCGAGTTGCTGCTTGACCGACTTCAGGCGTTTTTCCAGATCCCGCAGGCGCTCTTCCAGGTCTTCGGCGCTGAACTGACGGGATTGCGCCAACGCACCGGCCAATTCGTCGTGAGCATCCTTGGCCGCGAGCAGTTGCTGTTCCAGCACCTTGACGTCATCGACCAGGGCAAAGCGATGCTTGAGTACCGACAATTCCCCGAGCCAGCGCTGGATGCCGCTGATTTCCCGCTCCAGACGCATCAGTTCCTGGGTGCCGCCACGCTGGTCGTTTTGCAGGTCATCCTGCTCGCGACGGTAGTGCTCGGCCTGGATAGTCAGCTCTTCCTTGCGTGCACTGGCGTAGTCCGACCAGGTGCCGAGCAGGGAGTCGAGCAGCGGAGACAGCCGATGCAGTTTGCCGCGCAGCACATCGCGTTGCTTCACGCCGTTGGCCAGGGCTTCGACCAAGGGGCCGGCGGCGACCAGCGAGTTGTAGTCCTGTTCCATGCGTCGTACATCGCGGAAGGCTTCTTCGCACGCAGCGATGTAATCCACGCTGCCGGAACGCAGGCTGTGCTCGAAGGCATCGAGGAACAGCTGCTTGAGCTTGGCCGCGGTGATTTCGCGCATGTGCAGCAGGTTGATGAACAGTGCGCGGAAGGTTTTCAGGCTCTGTTCGCTGGTGGAGCGCAGCGGGATCAGGGTCAGGTCCAGCGGGATCGAAGTGTGACCGCCGACCAGCAGGCGACGCAGTTCGTCCGGCTTGAGCTCGTAGGCTTTCAGGCCTTCGCGCTCGAGGTTGGTGAACAGTTCTTTCTGGCGCAGACAGGTATCGTTCTTCTGGTAATGGGCCAGGTCCAGCTTGCCGGCGTAGGCAAAGAACTGGTGACCGAAACCGCCGCCAGGGCCGCGGCCGACCACGCCAATCACATGCGGGCCGTGGGGTAGCGAGACTTCCACCAGGATGTAACTGGTGTCCGACGCGAAGTAGAAGCGCCGGGATTGTTCCAGGCTGTACTTGCCGAAACTCATGTCGGACATACGCGCCAGGATCGGGAACTGCAGCGCGTTGATCGATGCGGATTTACCGAGGTTGTTCGCGCCGTAAACCGACAGCGGCTCTTCCAGCGGAAACAGGCCGAGGCTGTAGCCGGCGGTGTTCAAGAGGGCAAAGCGGCGGATGCCGTAGCGTTCCTTGCTCATGCGTCGAGCTCCTGTTCTTCGGCAATGGCACGGGCCAGAGCGTCTTCTTCGCTTTCGCTTTCGCCTTCGAATTCGCTCAGATCAAGCGGATCGTCGGTCTGCAGCAGTTTTTCGTCACTGTCTTCGTCGATCAGCACCGGTGCCGGCAATGGCAGCACGCTGTGCAGGCTGGCGGCCAGGTCGCGGTCCTGCTGAACCGACAGGCAGACGTCGAGGAAACGGTGCATCGGCGGCAGAAAGCGGTAGACGCCGTTTTCTTCGCTGGCAAAACCGAGTTGGGTCATGCGGCGCATGATTTTTTCTTCCAGCTCGTCCTGGGTCTGCACTTCGGCCTGGATAAACAGGTCGCGGTACTTTTCCAGCAGCGACGGCAATTCATCGCGACCGAGGCTGCCACCGTCGAGCACGGCGATCGGGTCTCGGCCCTGGTCGGCCAGGTGTTCGACGAGAATGAAGGTGAACAGCGCCAGGCGCTGCGCAGTCTTGTTCACCGCCGCGGCGGCGAGGTCCGGCACGAAGTAGTAGAAACCACGGGTGTCGCACACCAGTTCAAATCCCAGGGCTTTGAACAGCGTGCGGTACTGGTCTTGAAAGTTCGACAGTTGTGCGTACAGCTCCGGATCGCGGCGGCTGACGTGGTAACCCTTGAACAGCTCGCGAAAGATCGGTGCCAGTTGGGACAGTTCGGATAGATCAAGATGCATGTGGAGTGCTCGCGGAATTCTCGGAGGCATCATCGCCGGCCGAGAGCAGGGCGAAGGAGCGCAGGCTGACCTGGTGCTCGTGTGTGTAGTAATCGCGGCGTTCCAGGCGTTCGCGCTTGAAGCGTTTTTCCCGGGACAGGCGCGAGAACCAGTACAGCAATTCGTCGGTGGCGCCGTCCGGCTCCTGCTCCAGCAGCCAGGTCATCAGGTCCGGCATCGGCAGGGCGTCTTCGCAACGGTCGAGCATCTCCCGGACCGTGCGTGGCGCACGGGGTACGTCGCCGCCCTTGTGCGTCTTGTGGGCCTTGGGGAACCGCGCGGGTTTCGGTTCGAAACGGGCCAAGGCGTAAACGTAGGCCTCGACCTGACTGGCGCTGCCGAGAAAGGTGCTCTGAGGGCGGGTGAACATCGGCATGGCTGCTTGTGGCACAGCGTCGATGCCTTTGCGACGAATCATCGACAGGGCCAGCGCGGCGCCACGGGTCACGGCGTTGTGTCGGCGCGCTTCTTCACGCAGCGGCAGCAGCAGTTCACGGGCGTGACGCAGGGTCAGCTGGGCGCTGGTCTGCATTTCGAGAATGCGTGCGTGGGTGCGCAGCAGCATGTCGTCGTCGACCAGATGGCCGAGGCGTTGCTGTTCGGTGAGCATCTTCAACAGGACGTTTTCGACCTTGCGCACACCTTGTTCGAAAGCGCCGTCGGCATTCACCAGCTGGATCATTGGCTCGACGTATTCGTCCCAGGTTGCCAGCACTTCTGCATAACGCTGGCGCAACGGGATCTGTCGGTCGCTGGTCTTGGCTCGCTCGGCGACGGCCACCAGGGCCTGTTCATCATTGGCGAGTTTTTTCAGTACGTCGCGCACGCGCATGTCGAGCAGGCGCAATTGGCGAGCCAGGTCGTTGCCATCGCGGATGTCGAAGGCGTCCTGGATGTAACCGGCCAGGCGTTCGAGATGGCGCAGGTAGGCTTCGATTTCCAGGCACAGACCCAGGCGGTGTTCACGGCGCAGGTAAGCAAGAAAGTCGTGAATCTGCGCGTTGAGCTCGAAACGGTTCGGGCTTTTTGCCACGGGAACCAGGATGTCGAGGCGAATCCACACGTCCAGCAGGCTGGTGATGTCCTGCGGCGTGCTGTCCAGTTGCTGGGCGGCCAACTGTGAACGCAATTCGTTGAGGCTCAGGGTGCCCTGGTCGAAGTGCTCGCACAGTGGCTCCAGAAGTGCCCAGTGTTCAGCGAGGGCGCGCAAGACGCGCTTGGGTTCGATCATCGGAATGGCCGGCTGGTTGGCGATTAAAAGCCGCGATTGTACTGCATCGCGGGCGATGCGATTCACTCTCGGGACGGGCTGTTAGTTTTCTATCGATCAACAGCGGGCGATCTTGAGCGAAGGGCGGTAGAATCTCCGCACTTTAGTTATCCACAAGTGGCTGACCTTTGCTTATCGAGTCCCGTCGCCGCGCCTATCTGAGCGCCATGCAGGTGGTCAACTGGCTGCCGCGCACCGAATTGCCCTTTGCTGCGCCGTCGCGGCCCGAATTGCTGGAGCCGCTTGAACCATTGGTCGTCGCCCCGCAAGCACCAGCCCCTGTGGCCTATGCTCCCGTGGAACCTGTGGTCAAACCGGCCGAACGGGTGAAAATCGAGGTGCCGCGGCCGTCGTTGGCGAGTACGCGCACCGGGGCAAAACCGGTGGAAGAGGTCGAAGAAGCACCGGTCGTCGCCAAGGTCGCACCCGTACCACCACCGCGTTTCGCCCTGCAATTGCTGCGTGCCGGGCGCTGCCTGCTACTGGTGGAGTTACCCACAGGCGAAGCCTTCCAGAGTCGCGATCCTGCGTATCTGCTGCTCAAGGACATGCTGCGCGCCGCCGGTCTGCCGGACAGCCCGCAGATTGTCGGCGAACCGGTGCGCTGGCCGCTGCTGGTGCGAGGCACCATGGATCAAGGTCCGGAAGCCGCTCGCGACTTCGTGCAGGGATTTCTCTCGGCCCGCCTGGAAGAGGCACCGTGCGTCTGCCTGTGGCTGATCGGCCTGCCGGCGGTGCGCTTTGCCGGTGAGGCGAACGCCGAATCCTACAACCGCGAACTTCAGGTCGAAGGCCTGGGTTCGGTCTGGGCCCTGCCGGGCCTGGAATCATTAATGGAAGAGCCACAGCGTAAGGCTGATGTCTGGCAAGCCATGCGTCGGCTGATGGCGCGCTGGAAAGAATCGAATGAGTGATGCTGTATCGTTCCGCCCGATGACCGAGGCGGACCTGGAAACCGTACTGAAAATCGAATACGCCGCTTATAGCCACCCGTGGACACGCGGGATTTTTCTCGATGGCTTGGGCAAGTACCAGATCTGGCTGATGTTTGAAGGTCAGCAGCAGGTCGGTCACGGCGTGGTGCAGATCATTCTCGACGAAGCCCATTTGCTGAACATCACCGTCAAACCGGAAAACCAGGGACGTGGCCTGGGTTTGACGCTGCTGGAGCATTTGATGTCGATTGCCTACAAGGCTGACGCCCGGGAGTGTTTTCTGGAGGTGCGCGACAGCAACACAGCGGCGTTCAAGTTGTATGAGCGCTATGGCTTCAATGAGATCGGTCGGCGGCGAGATTACTACCCGGCGGTGGGTGGGCGTGAAGATGCGGTGGTCATGGCCTGCACCTTGGTCGATTAAGCTCTAAAAGCTTCGCGGGCAAGCCTCGCTCCTACAGGACTTATTCGGACACGACGAAACCTCGTAGGAACGAGGCTTGCCCGCGAAGGCGTCTTCACTGGTGACACTCTCAACGCTTTCTGTCGAGCGGATCACGCCGCGCCAGCTCGGCTTCGTCCAATCCCTTGCCACCTCCGATGTCCTCTTCATCGACAATGCTCAAATCCCAATCAGCCTGATTGTCTGAACCGGGTTCATGAGCATCCCGGGCGCCGTCTTCCCGAATCAGGGTTTCCGGGCTCATATCGTCATCAGTGGGTTCATGGTCGTCTACACGTACGCGTCGGCGCCGCATCTGTTGCTCGCGCTCCCTGTCCGTCAGTTCGTCACCGATTTTGGCGCCGGGTTCTTCCTCATCGAAATCCAGCTCGTGCACCGAACCCATGCGGTCTTCGTTATCATCAATGGGCTCCGGTTGCACCGCATCGTACGGACGTCGTGAATCAGTCATGGCCAATCCTCATACTGTGGGCCTTACTACAGTTGACTCACTGGACACATGAGAATTCCAGGGAAAACACCTGCGATCTTTCCGTGACCCCGACGGGCGGTTGTCTGTCAAAGCAGCAAATCATTCTTGAGGCTCCCAGCATGCACGACTTACAAGACCTGATTGATAACAACGAGCGTTGGGCTGACGCGATCACCAAGGAAGATCCGGACTTTTTTGCCAAGCTGGCCCGCCAACAGACGCCGGAGTACCTGTGGATCGGCTGTTCCGATGCGCGAGTGCCGGCCAACGAAATCGTCGGCATGCTGCCGGGCGACCTGTTCGTACACCGCAATGTGGCCAACGTGGTGCTGCACACTGACCTTAACTGCCTGTCAGTGATCCAGTACGCGGTCGACGTGCTCAAGGTCAAACACATCCTCGTCACTGGCCACTATGGCTGTGGCGGCGTGCGCGCCTCGATGCAGGATCGCCAGTTCGGGCTGATTGACGGCTGGCTGCGTTCGATTCGAGACCTTTACTACGAGAAGCGCGAAGAGCTCGCGCAATTGGCCACCGAAGAGGAGCAGGTCGATCGCCTCTGTGAGCTCAACGTGATCCAGCAAGTGGCTAACGTCGGCCACACCAGCATTGTGCAAAACGCCTGGCATCGCGGGCAGAGCTTGTCGATCCACGGCTGCATTTACGGAATCAAGGATGGCCGCTGGAAGAGCTTGAACACCACGATCAGCGGCTTCGAACAATTACCGCCGCAGTATCGCCTGCGTCCGTTCGAGCCACTGTAAAACCCGTAGGCGCCTGGCTTGCTCGCGATAGGGGCCGGACGTTCACTGCAAGGGTGATTGTAAGTCTGCCATCACGAGCAAGCGTTGCTCCTACGGCCGGCGCCAGTGTTGTAAAAAACGCTGGCCGTCGGCATTCGGCATTTCACCATAGCCTGTTATCCAGCCCCGGCAGTTGTGCGAGCCACAGCGACAGGCGAACTGACGAAGCAGATTTTCTTCGCTGACGGTGTAGTCCATTGTCAGCCGGTCGCCTTTCTGGATGTCCTGCAACGCCCATACCCACAGATCGGTCAGTTCAAGATAGACATTGGGATTGCAGGAGTGTCGCAGCAGTCCGCAGAAACGTGGGTCGTAGACGTGCACGCCGGGAGACAGTTGTCGGGTATGTTGGCAGGGATAGGGCAGCAAATGTCCCGACACCCGACAGATTCGGCTCATGCGGGGAAACTCGCGTAACGCCACAATGGCCACTGACTTGCCTGTGTTGTTTTTGAGAATTTCGAAGTCGGCGAGTGAGGGGAATCCGAGCTCGGGGGGAATCTCGGGAAAGGGGTAGACACCCGCAGGTGGTGGTGCAAGAGGCTTGCGCCATGCATTGGCTTTCATAACGATCCTTGTCGGTTGAGTGCCGTGACGTCCATCCGCTGACGATCCTGTCAGCGCTGCAACATGGATACAGTGCAAGCCTCTCGCAGATAACGCGGGCGGTCTACTGTCATTACTGACAGGTCGACCACCGCTCATCGGTTTACAGCGGCGGAGCGGGCTTCGCAGTGGCAGGCGCTGGCGCCTTGAGTTGTTTGAGCTGGGGCGCGATTGTCGCTGAGGCACACTTGGCCACGGCCTGTGCGGTCGTCAGGCTGCGGATCGAGGTGTAGAACAGTTCGCAGGTTTTTTCTTTCTGGGCCACTTGCCAGGTCTGGGTGCAACTTCTGAGTTCAATGTCGGGATTGCTGTCCGGCTGGCTACCCATCGCGGCCTGCCAGCACGCGGCACTCAAATCCTGGCCCATGACTTTCAGGCCCGCCACATCAGCCTTGGCCTTGGCGTCGGTGCCGGTGTAGTTGTCGGGGTCTGCGGCATACCAGATATAACTCGGGTGATTGGCACCCAGCACTGGCACCTTCACCCCATCGACGGGGCTGATGGTGGCCAGGCTCAGCACGTTCACGGTCGGCCCGTATTGCTGCTTGATCCAGTTACGCACCGGTGTCCCGAATGCGACCATCGGCAATGCCTCGCCACTGGCGGTCTTGCTGACATTCTTGACCATGGTGGTCTGGTAATCCTTGAAGTAGTCGTAGACCCCTTCCAGGTCCTTGCCGGCGTTGGACGGCGCAGCAATGGGAGCGATGTCGATGATGGTCTGGAACCCCGGCGTCTGCTCGGCGGGGATGCCGTTCAGGGTCAGCAGCGAGGCCCAACGATCGGTCGTGGCAGACCTCAGGTAGTCCTGGGCCTGAGTCAACGAATAGTCTGGCGGGAAGTGCAGCAATTCGACGCTTCTGCGGTTTTCCAGCGCCATGCCCAACGGCAGGAAAAAGTACCAGCTATAGGCCCATTTTCCGTCGGCATTCAGTTTGCTGGCGCCGTTATAGGCCAGATCGCCAGCATCGAGCAGTGCGGTCAACGGTTTTTCATAGCTTCTGGGTACCCCGATGATTTCAGCGAAAAGCTGGCCGTTATCGGTTTTGACCTGGACCTTCGCCTCGCTGTAGCCATCGCGCTGAACGCTTTGAGTCAGGTAATGCTCGACGGTTTGCTCCAGCGTCCAGTTGCGAAAGCAAATCACGTTGCAGTTGTTGGGGTAGGCAAACAGGCGGGTGACGCGTTCGGTGCTGCCCAGTTTCAGGCCGATGTCGGCATGGGCGGCGGCACTCAGGGTAAGTGCCGCGAGGGTGAGTCCTGCGAGTTTGAACATGCTCAGATCCTTTTCAGCGCGATTCCAAAATGGGGGCACTTCATACTGGATTAGCACAATCGCGTAGAAAAGCAGTGATCGAGGATTTTTCGAGGGAAAGAAATCCAGCTCGCGAAAAGTATTCGCGAGCTGGCACTCGGTCAGTTGATCACAGAAGGCGCAGCGCCAATTGGCTGCCGGCGCGCAAGTATTCCACTTGAGCCGCCACAGCATCCTTGACGATGGCCTCACCCGTATCGGTCAGTTTGGCTTTTTTGGCATCGATAATGGCGGTCTGCATTAATTGAATGGCGACATCCATTGCTTTTTGGAAGGCGGTTACATTGTTGTGCAGGCCGAACGCCTGGATAACGGCGTCCATGCGGCGATCGGCATCGTCTCGCAACGTTCTGTATTCAACCACTGAGACGTTGCCGTCCTGATAAATGTCATTGATCAGCTCTTCCAGTGTTTTGGATATCGGTGTCATCGGATGTTCCTCGGGGTTATGTGATCGGTCATCCGGGACAGGTTACTTCGGGACACGGGCAGGAGAAGTCGGGGCTTGCCTATCAATCGAGTGGGACAACACCACAGGTAACGTAAGAAGGGTGAATGCAGCTTGTCGGTTTTGCTTGTGCTCGGGGCCAGGAATGAGCGCTGCCGGATCCCCGATGGGCTTGATCGAGGATCCGGCAAGTCAACGAAACCTGGTTTCTACGGCATCACCGGCGCCGTATACACCAGCGTCGTACCCAATGCCCACAGCAACACCAGCACCAACGGCGTGTGCACCAGCAACTGCACGAACGAGAATCCGATCAGGTCCCGCGCCTTCAACCCCAGCACGCCCAGCAGCGGCAGCATGTAGAACGGGTTGATCAGGTTGGGCAGGGCTTCGGCGGCGTTGTAGATCTGCACGGCCCAGCCGAGGTGGTAGTTCAGGTCATTGGCCACCTGCATCACGTACGGCGCTTCGATGATCCACTTGCCGCCGCCGGAGGGGATGAAGAAGCCAAGAATTGCCGAATACACACCCATCAGCACCGCATAGGTGTCGTGGGAGGCGATGCTGACGAAAAAGGTCGAGATGTGGTGGGCCAGGGTCTGCGCGTCGGTACCTTTGACCGTGGTCATCAACGCAGCGATCGAGCCGTACAACGGGAACTGGATCAGCACGCCCGTGGTGGTCGGCACCGCACGCGCCACAGCATCGAGGAAGCTGCGCGGGCGCCAGTGCAGCAGGGCACCGAGCATGATGAACAGGAAGTTGTAAGTGTTCAGGCCGGAAATCGCGCTGATCGCCGGTTTGGTCGAGAACTCGTGGAACAGCCATCCGGCGGCCAGCAGCACCAGGAGGATCGTCAGCAATGGACTGTGCTCCAGCCATTCGCCCGGACGGGTGCGCGGTTGCAGGGGGGGCAGGTTGAAACTCGGGTCGACACCGCATGCCTTGGCGTCACGTGCCGAGTGCGCGCCTGGGGCGGTGGCGTAGGCAATGATCAGCGAAATGACCATCAGTGCCAGCAACATCACACCGGACTGCCAGAGAAAGATCGTCTGGGTGAATGGAATCACCCCGGTGATCGACAGAATCGACGGTGGCAGGCTCGCCGGGTTGGCCTGCAATTGTGCCGCAGACGACGACAGGCCCAGAGCCCATACCGCGCCGAGCCCGAGGTAAGCTGCGGCACCGGCGGCGCGGTAGTCCATTTTCAGATCGGTACGGCGGGCGAGGGCACGCACCAGCAGGCCGCCGAAAACCAGTGACAGCCCCCAGTTAAGCAGCGATGCGACCATGGAAATCAAGGCGACCCAGGCCACGGCGGAGCGGCCGTTTTTCGGCAGCTTCGCCAGCCGGTCAATCAGCTTCACCGCCGGTGGTGAACTGGCGACCACGTACCCGCCAATCACCACGAAAGCCATCTGCATGGTGAAGGGGATCAGGCTCCAGAAACCGTCGCCAAACGCCATGGCGGCGTCGGTGGGTTTGGCGCCCATGACCATGGTGGCCACGGCGACGATAATCACCGCCAGGGCGGCAAACACCCAAGAGTCGGGGAACCAGCGTTCGGCAAAGCTTGAGCAGCGCAGGGCAAAGCGGGCGGAGCGGCTATCTTCGATATCAGCGGCCACGGGAGTACCTCGGATTTTTATGTTTGTTGTGGTCTTCGGGGCGGCAGGACGGCCCGTCTGGACAGGCGCTAACAGTAAAACAAGCGGAGGTTTTTTGCGGGGCTGTTTTGCGGCAATGGGACTTTGGTCTAACGGGTTGTCCACAGGCGCATTTGCGTAGACCATGGGCGCCTTGGTTTTTGCCTGTGCCAGAGTTCTTTCCATGACTGTCATTATCGATTCGCGCCCGGTGCCGTTCAGCCGCTCGGACTACAAGACCCTCGGCCTTGCGGCGCTCGGCGGGGCGCTGGAAATCTACGATTTCATCATTTTCGTATTTTTCGCGCTGACCTTGAGCCAACTGTTCTTTCCGCCGGAAATGCCCGAGTGGCTGAGGTTGCTGCAAAGCTTCGGGATCTTTGTCACCGGTTACCTGGCGCGCCCTCTGGGCGGAATCCTGATGGCGCATTTCGCTGACCGGCTGGGACGCAAGAAGGTGTTCAGCCTGAGCATTCTGATGATGGCGCTGCCGTGTCTGCTGATCGGGATCATGCCGACTTACGCGCAGATCGGCTATTTCGCACCGTTGTTGCTGTTGCTGCTGCGAGTCTTGCAGGGGGCGGCGGTGGGCGGTGAAGTGCCGAGCGCCTGGGTATTCGTTGCCGAGCATGCGCCGGTTGGCCATCGCGGTTACGCCTTGGGCTTCCTGCAGGCGGGATTGACCTTTGGCTATTTGCTCGGCGCCTTGACGGCGACGTTCCTGGCCCAGGCCTTCACCCCGACGGAAATCCTCGATTACGCCTGGCGCCTCCCGTTCCTGCTGGGCGGCGTGTTCGGCGTGATCGGCGTCTGGCTGCGCCGCTGGCTCAGCGAAACCCCGGTGTTCATGGCCATGCAGTCCCGGCGCGAAGAGAAGGTCGAGCTGCCGCTGCGCGCGGTTCTGCGCGAGCATCGGCTGGCCATGTTGCCGGCGATGATACTGACCTGCGTGCTGACCTCGGCGGTGGTGGTGTTCGTGGTCATCACCCCGACCATGATGCAGAAAACCTTCGGCATGACCGCCAGCCACACGTTCGCCTTGAGCGCCTTGGGCATCGTATTCCTGAACATCGGTTGCGTGCTTGCCGGGTTACTGGTCGACCGCATCGGCGCCTGGCGCACCGTCATGCTCTATAGCCTGCTGCTGCCGCTGGGCATTGGCGTGCTCTACACCTGTTTGATCAGCGGTGGTAACTGGATCGGTCTGGCCTACGCGGTCGCCGGCCTCTGTTGCGGAGTGGTCGGTGCGGTGCCGTCAGTGATGGTCAGCCTGTTCCCGGCGCGGATTCGTGTTTCAGGCATTTCCTTTACCTACAACATTGCTTACGCCGCTTGGGCGAGCATCACGCCGTTGCTGTTGATCGGTCTGATGCCGTGGAGCCCATGGATCTGTGTGATTTTCTGCGCGGTGATGGGCGCGGTCGGCGTGAGCAGTGCAGTGTATTTCGGCGCGCGGATGCCCAGGGTGTCCAGTTGTTCGACTGCTGGCGCCATGTGAGCAACAGTGGCGGCTGGTACGCCGTAACTATTTTTGTAGGACAAAGCTGAAGCGCTCTTCAGAAACGACTCACAGTGCCGATGGCTAGGCTGCATATCGCTTTCTTTCCCAGTCCATCGGTGCGTCCCATGTTCAATAAACGCTTGAAGCAGGAGCTGTCGGCTCTCCGTGAAGAACTCTCCAGCCTTCAGCAAGTGAAGGAAAGCCTGGAAAGCGAGATGCTCGTGCTGACTCTCGATCCTGATGGGCGGGTGCAGTCGGTCAACCAGAACTTTCTCAGTGAGATGCACTACAAGAGCAACGAGCTGATCGGACGACACATCGAAGACATCGTTCCGGATCATGTGAAAACCGACGAATTCCAGCAGCGCTTCAAAACTGCAATGAACCGTGGCGAACACTTCGCCGGTGCCGTGCGCCTGTTGCGCGGGACGGGTCAGGAAGCGTGGTTGCGTTCGATCCTGCAGCCCGTGCGCTCGGCAGATGGCCGGATCAAGCATTTCTCGATTTTCTCCAGCGACCTGACCCGCACCATCGAAGCCTCCCGTGAACATGAAAACCTGATCGGTGCGTTGGTGCGTTCGACCGCAGTGATCGAGTTCGACCTCAATGGCAACGTGTTGACAGCCAACGACCGGTTTCTCTCCGGCATGGGTTACGGCCTGGCGCAGATCAAAGGCAAGCATCACCGTACCTTCTGCCTGCCGGAGGAGTACAACAGTTCGGAATACCAGAATTTCTGGCGTCGCCTGAATGCGGGTGAGTACGTGGCAGGCCGGTTCAAGCGTATCGACAGCCATGGTCGTACGGTTTGGCTGGAGGCGTCCTACAACCCAGTGGTCGATGCCAACAACAAACTCTACAAAGTAGTGAAGTTCGCCACAGTGATTACCGATCAGGTCAATCAGGAACAAGCCGTCGCCGACGCCGCGAACATTGCCTACAGCACGTCGCAGCAAACTGACCAGAGCGCCCAGCGTGGCAACGCCGTGGTGACGCAGGCGGTGGACGTGATGCGTGATCTGGCCAAGCATATGCAAACCGCTGGCGACGGTATCGAAGCCCTGAACGAACAGTCGCTGGTGATCGGCACCATCGTCAAAACCATCAGCGGCATCGCCGAACAAACCAACCTGCTGGCGCTCAATGCCGCTATCGAAGCCGCGCGCGCCGGTGAGCAAGGGCGAGGTTTTGCGGTGGTGGCGGACGAGGTTCGGCAACTGGCCTCGCGCACCAGCCAGGCCACCGATGAGATTGTGCTGGTGGTGCGTCAAAACCAGGACATGGCCCGCAACGCCGTGGCCCTGATGACCGACGGCAAGCTTCAGGCGGAACAGGGGCTGGCGCTGGCAGCAGAAGCGGGCACGGTGATTGTCGAGATCCAGGACGGCGCCCAGAAAGTCGTGAATGCGGTAGGACAGTTCGCCAATCAGTTGTCGACTTGAGTCAGCGCTGCATTTCCCTGTAGGAGCGATGCTTGCTCGCGAAGATCGTCTGGTCAGCGCGAGCATTCAAGCAGCACGCGTTGTCGTTGACGTCCATCGTCGGAACGCCGCCCGGAGCAAGCATCGCTCCTACAGGTTTTTTGGGTTTTTATGCCGCTACAATCGGCTTTTTTCCCAAGGAGCAGACATCCATGAGCGTTTCCCACCGCCGCCCGGTCCCTTTGCCCAAGGCTTATCGTTTGCTCAACCACGGGCCAACCGTGCTGGTCAGCGCAGCTCATGGAGGGGAGCGCAATATCATGGCGGCGGCCTGGGCCATGCCGCTGGATTTCGAACCACCGAAAATCGCCGTGGTGCTGGACAAGTCCACCTGGACCCGCCGATTGCTGGAGGCCTCGGGCACCTTCGTGCTGAACGTTCCCTGCGCCGCACAGGCCGATATCGTGCAAACAGTCGGTTCGACGTCCGGTCTGGAGCTGACTCGGGATCAGGGACGTGACAAGTTCCAGACCTATGCCTTGCAGACCTTCAATGCCGACTTGATCGACGCGCCGATGCTCGATGGCTGCGTCGCCTGGCTGGAATGCCGACTGCTGCCGGAGCCGGATAACCATCAACAATATGATCTGTTCCTGGCCGAAGTGATTGCCGCTCAGGCCGACGAGCGCGTGTTCAGTGACGGGCGGTGGCACTTCGAAGGGCAAGACGCGTTGCGCACCTTGCACCATGTGGCGGGTGGGCACTTTTTGACCATTGGCGAGCCGGTGGACGGCAAGACGATGCAACCGTAAGGTGGCGAAGACGAGAGCCGTTTGCACAATCACATCGAGGTTTGGCAATGAGTAAATTGCGTGTAGGCATTATCTTTGGCGGCCGCTCGGCAGAGCATGAAGTGTCGCTGCAGTCGGCGAAAAATATCGTCGATGCCCTGGATCGTTCGCGTTTCGAACCGGTGTTGATCGGCATCGACAAACAGGGGCATTGGCACCTCAACGACCCTTCGAACTTCCTTCTGAACCAGGAAAATCCGGCCTTGATTGCCCTCAATCAATCGAACCGCGAATTGGCGGTCGTACCGGGCAAGGCAAGTCAGCAGCTGGTGGAAACTTCCAGTCAGGAGCTGTTGGGACACGTCGATGTGATTTTCCCGATTGTCCACGGCACCCTGGGTGAGGACGGTTGCCTGCAAGGTCTGCTGCGTATGGCTGATCTACCATTTGTCGGTTCCGATGTGCTGGGTTCGGCAGTGTGCATGGACAAGGACATCAGCAAGCGCCTGCTAAGGGACGCCGGACTGGCCGTCACGCCGTTCGTTACCCTGACCCGCACCACCGCAGCGCGCAGCCGATTCGATGAGGTAGTGGGCAAATTAGGCCTGCCACTGTTCGTCAAACCGGCAAACCAGGGCTCATCCGTTGGCGTGAGCAAGGTCACCGACGAAGCCGAATACACGGCGGCGGTCGCACTGGCACTGGGCTTTGATGAAAAAGTGCTGGTCGAGTCAGCCGTCAGTGGCCGCGAGATCGAATGTGCTGTGCTCGGCAATGACGACGCCATCGCCAGCGGTTGCGGCGAGATCGTGGTGCATGGCGGGTTCTATTCCTACGACAGCAAGTACATCGACGACAAGGCCGCTGAGGTGGTGGTCCCGGCCAATATCAGCGCAGAGGCCAGCGAGCGCATCCGTGCCATGGCCGTCGAGGCGTTTCAGGTGCTGGGATGCTCCGGGCTGGCGCGGGTCGATGTGTTTCTGACCGACAACGGCGAAGTGCTGATCAACGAAATCAATTCGCTGCCGGGCTTCACCCGCATCAGCATGTACCCGAAACTGTGGCAAGCCACTGGAATGACCTACAGTGAATTGGTCACACGGTTGATCGAACTGGCCTTGGAAAAACATCAGGCTCGACGGACGCTGAAAATCAGTCGTTAAAGGCTGTGTGATTTCGGGTTATTGATAAGAGGGCTTGCCACGCTGCAAGCCCTTACATTGACCGCTCAATCCCCCAACGCTTCACCCTCGCGCCGAGGGTCGGCGCCTCCTGCCAGTGATGCTTTGCCCTGCGCATCCTTGACTCGAACGATCGCCTGGGTGCCGCTGGTCATGTCGATCTCGCTCACGCTGTGGCCTTTGTCTTTCAACTCCCGGATCAGTGCCGGGCTGAACTGCCCGCGTTCCAGTTCGGTGGGGCCGTTGCGGCTGCCGAAGTTGGGCAGGTTGATGGCCGCTTGTGCATCAAGGTTCCAGTCGAGCAGGCCGACGGTGGTTTTGGTGACGTATTCGATGATTTGCGAGCCGCCGGGTGAGCCGACGCTGGCGACGAATTCACCGCTCTGGCGGTCGAAAATTAACGTGGGGGCCATGGACGAACGAGGGCGCTTGCCCGGTTCGACGCGGTTGGCCACTTTTTGCCCATTCTCTTCGGGGATGAACGAAAAGTCGGTCATCTCGTTATTGAGCAGGAAGCCTTGAACCATCAGGTGGGAGCCGAAGGCGGATTCGATGGTGGTGGTCATGGAGACGGCGCCACCCTGGTCATCGACGGCCACCACTTGCGAGGTGGAGATTCGCAGCGGCGACCGATCCGGCGCGTAAGCCACCTGAATGCCCGGTGGCGTACCCGGTTGAGCCGTGCCCATGCTGCGTTCACCGATCAGAGCGGCGCGACTCGCCAGATACGTCGGGTCGACCAGACCCTTGACGGGCACCGGCACAAAGTCTGTATCGGCCACGTATTGGGCGCGATCGGCATAGGCCAGCCGCTCGGCTTCCGATATCAGGTGCACTGCTTGGGCGGCAGGTTCGATGCCGGCGGGAGCATTGGACTTGACCGGTTTCATGGGCGCCAGGGCAAAGCGTTTGTCGCGTGTCTCCAGGGCTTGCAGCGTGCCGAGTATCTGCGCCACGGCAATCCCCCCCGATGACGGCGGCGGCATGCCGCAAACCTGCCAGCGTTTGTAGTCGGTGCACAGAGGGGCGCGCTCCTTGGCGCGGTAGTGTTGAAGGTCGTTCAGCGACAGACTGCCCGGGTTGGCATGGCCCTGAACCTTGGCCACGATCTCTTGGGCGATAGCGCCTTTGTACAAGGCATCCGCGCCTTCTTTGGCAATGCGCTGGAACACGACGGCCAAAGCCGGGTTTTTCAGACGTGTGCCTATGGCTTTCGGGCTGCCATCGGTATTCAGGAAGTACGCCGCCATCTCGGGTGAATTGCGCAACTTCGAGTCTGAGGCGATCAGTAAGTGAAGGCGCGGCGAGATGGCGAAACCTTGCTCGGCGAGTTCGATGGCCGGTTCAAACAGCTGCGCCCATGGCAAGCGTCCGTGTTTTTGATGGGCCAGTTCGAGTGCGCGCAATACCCCTGGTGTACCCACCGAACGCCCGCCAATCTGAGCCTGGGTGAACGGCATCGGTTGCCCGTCGGCTTGCAGGAACAGCTTCTCGGTAGCGCCCGCCGGTGCCGTTTCGCGACCATCGTAAGTGCGTACGGTCTTGCCATCCCAGAGCACGATCAATGCGCCACCGCCGATACCTGACGATTGCGGCTCGACCAGCGTAAGAACCGCCTGCATCGCAATCGCCGCATCGATGGCCGAACCACCGCGACGCAGCATCTCCCGTCCGGCTTCGGCCGCGAGCGGGTTGGCCGCTGCCGCCATGTGATGCGTGGCGTGTCGGGTCTGCAGATCGGTGCGATAGCCAGAAGCGCTTTCCGGTGCGAGCGGCAGCGTCGACGATGGCGAGGAGGGCGGGGCGCTGCAGGCAGCCAAGGTTAAAGCAGTGGCGATCAGCGACAGTGCTGTCAGGCGAAAGCGGCTCAAGTGGAAGGCTGAAAGCACGTTGGGCACTCCGTCCGTTGGATAAAGGGTCAGCGGACTTTATCGACCCCTACGGGGTGACGCAAACCGGGTCCCGTTAAAAGACGCTTTTGTCCTTCATGAATGGGTGGAATTTCTGTAGGGTCGTTGCCAATAGTCAGGTCAGAAAACCAACAAGAGGCAACCATGCAGACCGAGTTTCCGACTCAGCCAAGCTACCGTTCCCAGCGCGAACAATTCCTTGCGGCGGCGACTGCGGCCGGGGCGACGCTGACCGAGTATCCGCACCCGCTCAGGGGGCCATTCGGCGAGCACTTGAGCACTGATGTGGCGGTGCTTGGCGATCCTGCCGCCAAACGCTTGCTGGTTGCGTTGAGCGGCACCCATGGTGTCGAGGGCTTCTATGGCTCGGGTTGCCAGATCAAGTGGCTGCAGGAATTGGGCAAGCGCTCGCTGCCGGCCGATGTCGCCGTGGTGATAATCCATTCGATCAATCCCTGGGGCATGGCCTGGTTGCGCCGGGTCAACGAAGACAACATCGACCTGAACCGCAATCATCTGAACTTCGACGGTCCATTGCCGGACAATCAGGCCTATGACGCGCTGCACGAAATCTATGCGTGCGCACAATTGCACGGTCCTGAGCGTGATCGCGCCGATGCCTTGCTTGATGCGCAGATCCGCGAGCATGGGTGGCCGGCGGTGATGTCGATTGTCGAGGGCGGGCAGCATGCACATCCCGATGGATTGTTTTACGGCGGGCTGGCGCCGAGTTGGTCGAATCGCACCTTGCACCGGATCATTCAAACGCATGTAGCGCATGCCGATGTCGCCATGTGCTTTGACCTGCACACCGGTGCCGGCGAGTATGGTCATCCCATGTTGCTGACGATCACCGAAGCGGCGTATCCGGCGCTGGCCGATGCCCAGGCCATTTATGGCCCGTGGCTCTACACCTTACACACCGGTGCCGACACCCTGAGCGAGACCGGCGTTGCAGCGACTGCCACCGGTTATACCTCGCAGGCGTTGATCAATGCGTTGCCGCAAGTGCGGTTGATACCGTTCGTCATTGAGTGCGGGACCTATCCGGGGGCGGATGTGCATCGTCATTTGCGTGACGACCACTGGCTGCATTTGCATGGCAACCCAAATGATGCCGCAGGGCGTGAAATCAAACTGAATCTGCTTGAGCAGTTCAACCCGGCCGATAGCGATTGGCAGGCCATGGTCTGGCTGCGGACCTGGCAGATCTGGGAGCGGGCATTGTCGGCGCTGCCGACGGTTCGTATCTGAGGCCGTTTCGTGTAGGAGCGAGCTTGCTCGCGATGGTCGTCAACGAATACGCGTGTTCACTGGCTAAAAGCGGTGCTCATGAGTCCATCGCGAGCAAGCTCGCTCCTACAGTTCAGCGACCATTTTCTCGAGACATAAAAAAACGGCCTACCTTTCGGTAAGCCGTTTTTAGTACTTGGTGGCTACACAGGGACTTGAACCCCGGACCCCAGCATTATGAATGCTATGCTCTAACCAACTGAGCTATGTAGCCAAGTGGCGCGCATTATTCACCGGTAATGCAGATGCGTCAAGCGTAAATCTAAAATATTTCTCTACACTTTCAACCGCTTATCCTCCTGAGCCGAAAAAACGGCTCAGGGGAGGGCGTCAATTGAGCTGAAACCTGCCGGTATTGGCACTCAAGGCCTTGCTGCCCTGGCTCAAGGTGTCGGCTGCAAGGTTCACTGCCCGTGCGCCTTCGAGCAAGCGGAGCGCCGCCTGATCGACTTGCTGGATGTTGCCGCTGACTTCGTCGGCGGTGCTCGCCTGTTCGTCGACCGCCGTGGCGATCTGCGCCAGGGTGTCGGTGACGCCCTGAACGGCGCTGGCAATTTCACCCAGGCGTTCACCGAGGCCGGTGACAGCTTGTGCATCGGATTGTGCCTGGCCGCAAGCTGCTTGCATCAAGCTCACCGCTTCGTTCACGGTGCTGCGCAGGCTATCGACCGTGCCAGCGATCTGCGCGGTCGAGGACTGGGTGCGTTGCGACAGGCTGCGCACCTCGTCGGCGACCACCGCAAAACCGCGACCCTGTTCCCCCGCGCGAGCGGCCTCGATGGCGGCATTGAGTGCCAACAGATTGGTCTGCTCCGCGACGCCGCGAATGGTGTCGACTACCAGTTGAATCTGTTGCCCTTGTTCACTGACCCGGCCCAGGGCCGCAGCAGTGTCGTTCAAGCGCTGATTGAGCTGCTGAATGCTCGCTGTCGTACGTTGGCTGTCACGGCTGCTGTCGGCGGCAATGCGCTGGGTGTGCTGAGCGCTGCCAGAGGCCCGTTCACAGCTCGCGGCTACCCCTTGGGAGGTGGCGGCCAATTGCGTTGCCGCCGCGGCGATCTGACTGATCTGCAGTTGCTGCGCTTCAACTTCGCCAAGGGCGTCGCTGGAGTGGTGATTGAGGGTTTGCACCGCATTGCTCAGTTGCAAGGTTTCGTGATCGACACCCAGCAGGCTGGTGCGCAGTTGCAGGACGGCGACATTGAGGGCGGTGCTGATGGCCGCCAGTTCGTCCCGCCCTTGCACCGGCACTTGAAGGCCGAGATTGCCGTCGCGCAGGGCTTCTGCGAGCAAGGTGATACCGCTGGCACTGCGGCGGATCGACGCCTGCAAACAGATGAACAGATACAGCGCGGCCAGCAGCAGGACACTGAAAATACTCGCCACGATGATGAACTGGCGAATCGCCGAGTCATGGTAGTAATCCAGGCGCTGATCCAGCGACACCAGTGATTGCTGGCGCAGTGCGGCGAGGTCGGCGAGCAGGGCGTCCAGGCTACGCTCGAAGTCTTCCGGCTTGAGGTTGATGCTGCCGCCGAACACGCCGTCATCGAGGACTTTCAAACCGGCATCAAGGTGCTTGAGGCTGTCATGGTACTGCCCGGCCCAGGCTTGCAAAGCGCTGGGCAATCGCGCTTCGAGCAGCCCCGCGGTTTTCACCAACTGCTCCCGCGCGTCGCCGATCCGGCTGCGCAAGTCACGCAATTGCAGACGGCTTTGCAGCGTGAATTGCCCGGATACCACCGAGGCTTGGCCGACACTCGCCAGGCGGCCGACCCGTTCAATCAAATCGGGCGCGTGCTGGGTGGAGATTTGCGTCAGCAAATAAGTCTCCAGCCACGGTGCCAGCGTCAGGCGGTTGTCCATGGCGATCTGTTCGCGCAAGGCTTGTACGGCGCTCAAGGCGCTTGTGAAGCGGTCATAGCCGTCCGGCCACCAGCCGACGCTGCTCAGACTCTTTGAGTCCAGACCGTTGAGGGCATTTTGTAGCGCTTGATAGCGGGCCAGGGTTTCGCCCTCGGCGCCTTCCTTTTGCAGTGCGTTGTTCAGATCCGAAGTGGCCTGGGCGACAGCAGGCTGGACCGCATCGAACGCGGCCATGGCGGCAAGGGTTGCCGGGGTTGGCTGGCGATTGGTTTCGGTCGCGCGCCAACGCGCTGCACGATCACGCTGTGCCGCCAACAGGTTGTCGAGCGCATCGAGGGCGAGCAGTTGACGAACCCCTGCACGTTCGCCGGAGATCAGGTTCAATTTGTCGCGATAGTCCTGACTAATCATCCACAGGCTGCCGGCCAGCGGCAGGATAAACAGCAGAAACAACAGCTGGAATTTACGCGCAAAGCCAAAACGCCCCAGCAGTCCGATCCCCGGTGATAAAAAAGCCTGCATGCCCCTTGACTCCTTTGGACACCACGCACCATCGGCGTGCGTCGAGGTGCTGCGACCCGACTTGTGCCCTTTAAAAGGCCTCGAAAGTTCACCTTTGCCAGCTCTGTAGGCCGACTCTGTAGCGAAACTTCCCATTCTCGGTCCCCTTTGTAAGGCGGCCGCGTTGAAGCGGATAAGCAAGGCAAGATTCAGACCATGGCTATGCGCTATCACCTGTTCGGCGATGAAAATCGAGGTCGTTAGCAGGCTAAGGGGATAGCGCTGCCGCACCGAAAAATGGCACATTGGCGCACCTGCCCGTGTGCACCTCTCTGTTGTCCGGAATTCCTCATGGCTCTCAGCAACGTTCAGTCTGCCGCTACGTCGGCGTCCGCTCCTTCGCAAAGCAGTCCGCTGGTCATGCGCATCATCGGCGCGGTGGCGCTGGCGCACTTGATCAACGACCTGATTCAATCAGTGCTGCCGTCGATCTATCCGATGCTCAAGGCCAGCTATGGCCTGACGTTCACCCAGGTCGGCCTGATCACCCTGACCTTTCAACTGACGGCCTCGTTGCTGCAACCCTGGGTCGGTTATCACACGGATCGCCATCCCAAGCCTTGGTTGTTACCCGCAGGCACGGTCTGCACCTTGATCGGGATTCTGATGATGTCGGTGGTGGGGAGCTTTCCGCTGATTCTGTTGGCGGCGGGGCTGATCGGTATCGGTTCGTCGACATTTCACCCGGAAGCCTCTCGCGTGGCGCGACTGGCCTCGGGCGGGCGTTTCGGGCTGGCACAATCGACCTTTCAGGTCGGCGGCAACGCGGGTTCGGCCTTTGGTCCGTTGCTGGCGGCGGCGATCGTCATTCCCTACGGCCAGGGGCACGTGGCCTGGTTCGGATTGTTTGCGGTGTTCGCGCTGTTCGTGCTGTACCGGATCAGTCGCTGGTACGCCAATCACTTGAACCTGTTCAAGCTCAAACAAGGCCAGGCGGCGACTCACGGCTTGTCCAAGGGGCGGGTGATCAGCGCACTGGTGGTTCTCGGGCTATTGGTGTTTTCCAAGTACTTTTACATGTCCAGTATCACCAGTTACTTCACCTTTTACCTGATCGAGAAATTCGATCTCTCGGTGGCCAGTTCGCAGTTGCACCTGTTCCTGTTTCTCGGCGCGGTAGCGGCGGGGACCTTCTTTGGCGGGCCGATCGGCGACAAAATCGGACGTAAGGCGGTGATCTGGTTCTCGATCCTCGGCGTTGCGCCATTCACCCTGATCCTGCCACACGTTGACCTGTTCTGGACAAGCATTCTCAGCGTGGTCATCGGTTTCATCCTGGCGTCGGCGTTCTCGGCCATCGTGGTGTACGCCCAGGAACTGGTGCCGGGTAATGTCGGGATGATCGCTGGAGTGTTCTTCGGCCTGATGTTCGGCTTCGGCGGGATCGGCGCGGCGCTGCTGGGACATCTGGCGGATATTCACGGCATCGAGTACGTGTATTTTCTGTGCTCGTTCTTGCCGTTGCTGGGCGTGCTGGCGATCTTTTTGCCTCGCACCAGAAAGGCCTGAGTCTCACGCATCTCCCTTGTGGGAGCGAGCCTGCTCGCGAAGGCGGACTGTCAGTTGGACATGTGTCGACTGACACGCCCTCTTCGCGAGCAGGCTCGCTCCCACAGTTGTTTGGCGGTATGGCGGGTGGAATTGCAGGCACAAAAAAGCCGCGTATCAAACGCGGCTTTTTCTTGGACGGGTGCTTCGCTTTACAAAACTTAGACGTTGAAGCGGAAGTGCATCACGTCGCCGTCTTTAACGATGTAGTCCTTGCCTTCCAGGCGCCATTTGCCGGCTTCCTTGGTACCGGCTTCACCCTTGTACTGGATGAAGTCGTTGTAGGCGATGACTTCGGCGCGGATGAAGCCTTTTTCGAAGTCGGTATGGATCACGCCGGCAGCTTGTGGTGCGGTGGCACCGACGCGAACGGTCCAGGCGCGGACTTCTTCGACACCGGCGGTGAAGTAGGTCTGCAGGTGCAGCATCTCGTAGCCGGCACGGATCACGCGGTTCAGGCCAGGTTCTTCAAGGCCCAGGGCCTCCAGGAACATGTCCTTTTCTTCGCCATCGTCGAGTTCGGCGATTTCAGCTTCGATCTTGTTGCACACCGGTACAACCACTGCGCCTTCTTCTTCGGCGATGGCCTTGACCACGTCCAGGTGCGGGTTGTTCTCGAAGCCGTCTTCCGCCACGTTGGCGATATACATGACCGGCTTGGTGGTCAGCAGGTGGAAGCCCTTGATCACCTGCTTCTCGTCAGTGCTCATGTTCTTCATCAGGCTGCGCGCAGGCTTGCCTTCGGTGAAGTGAGCGATCAGTTGCTCCAGCAGGCCTTTCTGAACCACGGCGTCCTTGTCACCGCCCTTGGCGTTGCGCGCGACTTTCTGCAGTTGCTTCTCGCAGCTGTCGAGGTCGGCGAAGATCAGTTCCAGGTCGATGATTTCGATGTCGCGTTTCGGGTCGACGCTGTTGGAGACGTGAATCACGTTTTCGTCTTCGAAGCAGCGGACCACGTGGGCGATGGCATCGGTTTCGCGGATGTTGGCCAGGAACTTGTTGCCCAGGCCTTCACCTTTCGAAGCACCGGCTACCAGCCCGGCGATGTCGACGAATTCCATGGTGGTCGGCAGGATGCGCTTTGGATTGACGATGGCTGCCAGGGCATCCAGACGCGGATCCGGCATCGGCACGATACCGCTGTTGGGCTCGATGGTGCAGAAGGGGAAGTTTTCGGCCGCGATACCGGATTTGGTCAGGGCGTTGAACAGGGTGGACTTGCCGACGTTAGGCAAGCCGACGATGCCGCAATTGAATCCCATGGTGTTTCCCCTCGGGTAAAAGTCAGGCCTTCTGGCTGTGCAGGTTTTTCATCGCGCGGTTCCATTCCCCGGCGAGGATATCCGGCAGCACGCCGAGGGCAAAGTCGATGCTGGCATCGAGTTTTTCCTGTTCGGCGCGTGGCGCACGACCCAGGACGAAATTTGAAACCATACTGGCAACGCCTGGGTGGCCAATGCCAAGCCGCAGGCGGTGAAAGGTATTCTGATTGCCCAGCTGCGCAATGATGTCGCGCAACCCGTTATGACCGCCATGGCCGCCGCCCTGCTTGAGTTTGGCAACGCCCGGAGGCAGGTCGAGTTCGTCGTGCGCCACCAGGATTTCTTCAGGCTTGATGCGGAAGAAACCGGCGAGTGCCGCTACGGCCTGGCCGCTACGGTTCATGTAGGTGGTGGGAATCAGCAGACGAACATCCTGACCCTGGTGCGAATAGCGCCCGGTCAGGCCGAAATACTTGCGATCGGCCACAAGGTTTACGCCTTGTGCGTGCGCGACGCGCTCAACAAAAAGGGCCCCTGCGTTATGCCGGGTCTGTTCGTATTCAGCGCCTGGATTTCCCAGGCCAACGATCAGTTTGATGGCAGTCACGATAGGGGCCCTTCCTAGGAGTGGTGGATAACATCGCCGCAACCAGGGGAAGCGGCGAAAGTGGACGAAAATTGCTCATTTACCATGATGTAAACTTCGCGTTCTCGCCCGCTTTCTCGCTACGCTCTAGTCCGCGATGTTTCCGGTCACTCCGGCGTACAGAGTGAAATTACTCTGCAGCGCCTTCGGTAGCTTCTGGAGCAACACGTGGAGCGTGGACGTTGGCAACAGCCTTGTCATCACCGTGTGCCAGAGCAACGAACTCAACGCCTTTAGGGGCTTTGAGGTCGGACAGGTGAATGATCGAACCGATCTCGGCGTTAGCCAGGTCGACTTCGATGAATTCAGGCAGGTCTTTCGGCAGGCAGGACACTTCGATTTCCGAAGTTACGTGCGAGATTTCGCCGCCTTTCTTGATCGGTGCTTCTTCGTTGATGAAGTGCACTGGAACGATAGCGGTCAGTTTCTGGCCGGCTACTACGCGTACGAAGTCAGCGTGCATCACGTGGCCTTTGGCCGGGTGACGTTGCAGAGCTTTGATAACGACGTTTTGCTTGGTGCCACCAACGTTCAGCTCGATGATGTGGCTGTAAGCCGCTTCGTTTTCGAGCAGTTTGGCAACTTCTTTGGCCAGCATGCTGATGGATTCAGGGGCTTTGTCGCCACCGTAAACTACAGCTGGAACCAGGCTTGCGAGACGACGCAGGCGGCGGCTCGCACCTTTCCCCAGGTCGGAACGCACTTCAGCATTCAGAGTAAAATCGTTCATGTTGTATCTCCAAAATAACCACATTCGCCCCAGCGTTTGCGACCAGCGCTAAAGGCGATATGGGCAAAAAAGCCCCGCCCCGACAGGAATGCCGGGGCGGGGCGCTTTTCGTCAACGAAATGTTCGAAAAGGGCAGGGCCCTTAGCGGAACATCGCGCTGATCGATTCTTCATTGCTGATGCGGCGAACCGCCTCGGCAACTACCGGTGCGATATCCAGTTGACGGATACGCGCACAGGCTTGTGCTGCAGCGGACAGCGGGATGGTGTTGGTCACCACCAGCTCGTCCAGCACGGAATTTTCGATGTTTTCGATCGCCCGACCCGACAGCACAGGGTGCGTGCAGTAGGCGAAAACCTTGGCAGCGCCATGCTCTTTCAAGGCCTTGGCCGCGTGGCACAGGGTGCCGGCGGTATCGACCATGTCATCGACCAGGATACAGGTACGCCCTTCGACATCACCGATGATATGCATCACTTCAGAGTGATTGGCTTTCTCACGGCGTTTGTCGATGATCCCGAGATCCACGCCCAGGGATTTGGCAACGGCACGTGCACGCACGACGCCGCCAATGTCCGGGGACACGATCATCAGGTTTTCGAAGCGCTGATCTTCAATGTCATCCACCAGAACCGGGGAGCCGTAGATGTTATCTACCGGAATATCGAAGAAACCCTGAATCTGGTCAGCATGCAGATCAACCGTGAGAACACGGTCGATGCCGACTACGGTAAGCATGTCAGCAACGACTTTCGCGCTGATAGCCACACGTGCGGAACGCGGACGGCGATCCTGACGGGCATAACCAAAGTAAGGAATAACAGCAGTGATACGAGTAGCCGAGGAGCGGCGGAAGGCATCAGCCATCACTACCAGTTCCATCAGGTTATCGTTGGTCGGAGCGCAAGTCGGCTGAATAATGAAGACATCTTTACCGCGGACGTTTTCATTGATCTCGGCAGTGATTTCGCCGTCGGAAAACTTACCGACAGAAATGTCACCGAGAGGGATATGCAGCTGACGTACGACACGCCGAGCCAGATCGGGGTTAGCGTTCCCCGTAAAGACCATCATCTTGGACACGCGCAGTACCTGAAGGCTGAGGGTATACCTGGATGAGTATAGGAAAATGGCAGGGGCGGCTGGATTCGAACCAACGCATGGCAGGATCAAAACCTGCTGCCTTACCGCTTGGCGACGCCCCTGTATCTGTTGCAACGAGTACCCTGTACTCGGTTCCTTTAGAGCAGACTTTGCAGCTTGCGATGCAACATCGAAACGTTGCTTCCTTTTGCTACAAAACCTGTAAGGGTCTCTGTCAGAAGGGCCGAGACTTTATCAGCTTCAGCTTTGCTTGGGAAGCCCCCAAACACACAACTTCCAGTTCCGGTGAGTTTTGCTTCGGTAAATTTACCTAGCAAATTCAAGGCGTTACGTACCTCTGGATAACGTCTTGCTACCACCGGCAAGCAGTCATTTCGACTGTTTCCCTTGGGAACGGGGCGCACTTTAATGGGCGGCGAGTTACGTGTCAACAACGGATCTGAAAAAATTTCTGCTGTGCTAACAGAGACTTGCGGTACCAGTACGAGGTACCACGGTTCTTCAGGCTCAACGGGCGTAAGTTTCTCTCCCACACCCTCCGCAAAAGCGGCATGGCCGCGTACGAAAACCGGGACATCGGCGCCCAGCGTCAACCCCAGTTTGGCCAGCCGATCCTCGTCCCATCCCAGTTGCCACAGGTGATTCAGGCCGAGCAGGGTCGTGGCGGCATTGGAGCTTCCGCCACCGATCCCGCCACCCATGGGCAGGATCTTTTCGATCCAGATATCGATGCCGAGCGAGCAGCCGGACTGCGCCTGGAGTTGTCTGGCGGCTTTGACGATCAGATTGCTGTCGTGTGGGACGCCTTCGAATTCGGTGTGCAGACGAATGACGCCGTCATCGCGCACGGCGAAAGTGATTTCGTCGCCGTAATCGAGAAACTGAAACAGCGTCTGCAGTTCGTGGTAGCCGTCTTCCCGGCGACCGAGAATGTGCAGCATCAGGTTGAGCTTGGCCGGGGAGGGCAGCGTCAGGCGATTGGCCGGCATGTCATATCCCCAGCTTGCGTGGTTGCCAGGCCTTGATCACCAGCGTGACATCAAGGTCGGTGCCATGCAGTTTGATCCGCTCGGGTAGCCAGTAACCGTTTTGTTCGGTATAGGCGGTGTATTCCACCTGCCAGCCGTCCTGTTCGAGACTGGCCAGACGACTGTCGCCGTCGAGGGTCAGGCGGCTTTTGCTGTCCGGAGCCGGGAGTCCGCGGACCCACCAGGCCAGATTGGAGACAGGCAGTTTCCAGCCCATTTGCTCTTCAAGCAATGCATCCGGGCTCGGCGCTTCGTAGCGTCCCTGGTTGGCGACTTCCAGGGAAACCTTCCCGGGGCGTCCGGTCAGGCGTGCCGCACCGCGACCCAAGGGGCCCGAAAGGCGGATGTCGTAGTAATCCTGGCGCTGCAACCAGAACAGCGTGCCGCTGCCCGAGTCCTTTGGTGCGCGAATGCCGATCTTGCCGTCGATCTGCCAGCCATCAAGCCCCGTCAGTTGCTGTTTGTGTTCGCGCCATTGGGCGGGGTTGCCGTGACCCTCGAGCGATTCGCGGGCACCGAAACCCGCGCAACCGGCGAGCAGGGCGATGAAGCTGAAAACGATGATGTGGCGCAAAAACATAATCTTAAAGAGTCTCTGATCCGGTCAGGCGCTTGATGGTGCTGCGCAGGATAGGGCTGTCGGGTTGTTCCTTGAGGAACTTGCCCCAGATTTGCTTGGCTTCACGCTGCTTGCCATTGGCCCACAGGACTTCACCCAGATGCGCGGCGACTTCCTGGTCGGGAAAGCGCTCCAGCGCTTGCCGCAGCAGGCGTTCCGCTTCGTCGAGATTACCCAGGCGGAAATTCACCCAGCCGAGGCTGTCGAGGACCGCCGGGTCTTCCGGATTGATCTTGTGTGCCTGTTCGATCAGGGCCTTGGCCTCGACGTAGCGCGTGGTGCGGTCGGACAAGGTGTAGCCGAGGGCGTTCAGCGCCATCGCATTGTCCGGGTCACGCTTGATGATTAGGCGCAGGTCTTTTTCCATCTGCGCCAGGTCATTGCGTTTTTCCGCTTGCATGGCGCGGGTGTAAAGCAGGTTCAGATCGTCCGGGTACTGCTGCAGGGCTTTTTGCAGGACATTCCAGGCTTTGTCGCCCTGTTTGTTGGCAGACAGGGTTTCGGCTTCGATCAGGTACAGCTGAATTGCGTAGTCCGGTTGCTCGTCGCGCTCGGCGGCGAGTTTGCTCTGGGCTTCGGCGGTCTTGCCGTTGTTCATCAGGATATCGGCCTGACGCAATTGAGCCGGCAGGTAGTCGTTGCCCGGGCCGACCTGACCGTACTCGATCAGCGCACCTTGTGGATCGTTGCGCTCTTCGGCGATGCGCCCGAGGTTCAGGTGCGCCGAATCGACGTGGCTTTCGCGGGCGATCAGGTCCTCAAGATAGCCTTTGGCCTCGTCCCAGGCCTTGGCTTCCAGGCACACCAGCGCCAGGGAATAACGCAGTTCGTCATCTTCCGGGTATTGCTGGACCAGGCTCGAGAATTCGGCCTTGGCGTCATCCATGCGGTCCTGTTCGACCAGCATGCGCGCGTAGGTCAGGCGCAGGCGCTTGTCGTCCGGGTATTTCTTGATGCTTTTTTGCAGCAGCGGCAAGGCCTCATCGCCGCGATCAAGGGATTGCAGCAGGCGCGCGCGCAGCAGGATCGGGGCGATTTCGCCATCGTCCGGCGGGTTGTCTTCCAGCAGGGTCAATGCGCCTCGGGAGTCGCCGTCCTGTTGCAGCAGCAGGGCCTTGCCGAAAATCAGCTGGCTGTTGTTCGGGTGGCGCTGCAGCAAACGGTCGAAACTCTTCATCAAGCCGTTGCGCGTGTCCTGGTCGGTATCGGCCGCGGACAGGGCGAGGAAGTCGAAATGGGTGTCGCCTTTGCCTTGCAGGACTTTTTCCATATAGGCCATGGAGTCGTCGTAGCGCCCGGCCCGTGCCAGTTGCACGGCGGCGGCCCGTTGCGCCTCGAGGTCGTCCGGGGCGTTTTTCGCCCAGATCAGCGCGGTATCCAGAGCCGCCTGATCGGCGCCCAGGTATTCGGCGATGCGGAATGCCCGTTCGGAGATGCCCGGATCCTGAGTGTTGATCGCCTGGGTGACGTAGTTGTCCAGGGCAATGTCGAAACGATTGCGCTGGCCAGCCAGTTCGGCGCTCAACAGGCTGAAGATCGTGTCTTCACTGAACGAGCTGTAAACCTTGGGCTTTTCAGGTGCCGGGGTGCTGTCTTCGGCCGGCGGCGTACCGTCCGACGACACCGGTGCCAAGGCCTGGCAGCCGCTGAGGAAGACTAAAGCGAGAAGCAACGCGGAAGATCTATTCATATAGGAAGAGGACGACTAACCTGCGGTCGGATCATCATGACACAAGCCTTGGGGCAAACATAACCGGGCCGCCAATTTACCCGCTGCTCCTGTACAGGCAGAGGTCGAGTCCGTGTAAATGAGAGCCGCTCTCAAACACAGGTGCCGCCTACTGGCTCAATAGATATCGAGTAGTTGTTCTGAATCTGACGAAGTAGGACAATTGCCGGCTTCACGTCACCATCAGCGACTTTGAATGGCCTTCCTCGCACTCGGTATTAACCACAAGACTGCTTCAGTAGACGTCCGCGAGCGCGTGGCCTTTACCCCTGAGCAGCTGGTTGAGGCCTTGCAGCAGCTCTGCCGACTGACCGACAGCCGCGAAGCTGCGATCCTCTCCACCTGCAATCGCAGTGAACTCTATATAGAACAGGATCACCTGTCGGCGGATATCGTGCTGCGCTGGCTGGCCGAATATCATCATTTGAGTCTCGATGAGCTGCGCGAGAGCGCCTATGTGCACGAAGATGATGCGGCAGTTCGTCACATGATGCGGGTGGCTTCCGGGCTCGATTCGCTGGTGTTGGGCGAGCCGCAGATTCTCGGTCAGATGAAATCGGCCTACGCCGTGGCCCGGGAGGCCGGCACCATCGGTCCGTTGCTCGGGCGGCTGTTCCAGGCCACGTTCAATGCGGCCAAGCAAGTGCGCACCGACACCGCCATCGGCGAGAACCCGGTGTCCGTGGCATTTGCCGCGGTCAGCCTGGCGAAACAGATTTTCAGCGACCTGCAACGCAGCCAGGCCTTGCTGATCGGCGCCGGCGAGACCATTACCCTGGTCGCCCGTCATCTGCATGATCTGGGGGTCAAGCGCATCGTGGTGGCCAACCGCACGCTGGAGCGTGCAAGCACCTTGGCCGAGCAGTTCGGTGCCCATGCGGTGTTGTTGTCGGACATTCCGGCCGAGCTGGTGCGCAGTGACATCGTGATCAGTTCGACCGCCAGCCAATTGCCGATCCTCGGCAAGGGGGCGGTGGAAAGCGCCCTGAAGCTGCGCAAGCACAAGCCTATTTTCATGGTGGATATCGCCGTTCCGCGCGATATCGAACCTGAAGTTGGCGAGTTGGACGACGTTTACCTGTATAGCGTCGACGATCTCCACGAAGTGGTCGCCGAGAACCTCAAGAGTCGACAGGGCGCTGCCCAGGCAGCGGAAGAGATGGTGTCGGTCGGTGCCGAGGACTTCATGGTCCGCCTGCGGGAGTTGGCGGCAGTCGATGTACTCAAGGCCTATCGTCAACAAAGCGAACGCTTGCGCGACGAAGAACTGCAAAAGGCCCAACGCCTGCTGGCCAATGGTGGCAGCGCTGAAGAAGTGTTGGTGCAGTTGGCCCGTGGCCTGACCAATAAACTGTTGCACGCACCGAGTGTGCAGTTGAAAAAGCTCTCTGCCGAAGGTCGCCTCGATGCGCTGGCGATGGCCCAGGAACTCTTTGCCCTCAATGAGGGCTCATCGGAAAGCTTTTCGGATAAGAAACCGCAATGAAAGCGTCACTGCTCAATAAGCTGGACATCCTCCAGGACCGTTTCGAAGAACTGACCGCCTTGCTCGGCGATGGCGAGGTCATTTCCGATCAGAACAAATTCCGCACCTATTCCAAGGAGTACGCGGAAGTCGAGCCGATTGTCGACACCTATAAACAGTTGCTCAAAGTGCAGGGTGACCTCGAAGGCGCCCAGGCGTTGCTCAAGGACAGCGACCCGGACATGCGTGAAATGGCCGTGGAAGAAGTCCGCGAAGCCAAGGAACGCCTGGTCGAACTGGAAGCCAGTCTGCAACGCATGCTTTTGCCCAAGGACCCGAACGACGGGCGCAACGTGTTCCTCGAGATCCGGGCCGGCACCGGTGGTGACGAGGCGGCGATCTTCTCCGGCGACCTGTTCCGCATGTATTCGCGTTATGCAGAACGTCGCGGTTGGCGGGTAGAGATCCTCTCGGAAAACGAGGGTGAGCACGGCGGCTACAAAGAAGTGATCGCCCGGGTCGAAGGCGATAACGTCTACGGCAAGCTGAAATTCGAGTCCGGTGCCCACCGTGTGCAACGGGTTCCGGCGACAGAATCCCAAGGGCGCATCCACACCTCGGCCTGCACCGTGGCGGTATTGCCCGAGCCGGACGAACAGGAAGCGATTGAAATCAACCCGGCGGACCTGCGGATCGACACCTACCGCTCCTCCGGTGCCGGCGGTCAGCACGTCAACAAGACCGACTCGGCGATCCGCATCACTCACTTGCCATCCGGCATTGTCGTTGAGTGCCAGGAAGAGCGTTCGCAACACAAGAACCGCGCGCGGGCGATGGCCTGGCTGTCGGCCAAGCTCAATGATCAGCAGACCAGCGCCGCCGCCAATGCCATCGCCAGCGAGCGTAAATTGCTGGTGGGTTCCGGCGACCGTTCCGAGCGCATCCGCACGTACAACTTTGCCCAGGGCCGGGTGACCGATCACCGGGTCAACCTGACGCTGTACTCCCTCGACGAAATCCTTGCCGGTGGCGTCGATGCAGTGATCGAGCCGCTGCTGGCCGAGTACCAGGCCGATCAACTGGCAGCGATAGGTGAGTAAATGACGATCATTGCCAGTTTGTTGCGTGCCGCCGATTTGCCCGACTCGCCTACGGCACGTCTGGATGCCGAATTGTTGCTGGCGGCGGCGTTGGGCAAGTCCCGCAGCTTTTTGCACACCTGGCCGGAGCGCATCGTCCCGAGCGAAGCGGCGTTGACGTTCGCCGACTATTTGCAGCGTCGTCGCAGTGGTGAGCCGGTGGCTTACATTCTCGGTCAACAAGGTTTCTGGAAGCTCGACCTGGAAGTGGCGCCGCACACGCTGATCCCGCGCCCGGACACCGAGTTGCTGGTGGAAACCGCACTCGAATTGTTGCCGGCTACTGCGGCGAAAGTACTCGACCTTGGTACCGGCAGCGGCGCCATTGCACTGGCCCTGGCCAGCGAGCGTCCGGCATGGCAGGTCACCGCCGTGGATCGCGTGCTCGAAGCCGTGGCCCTGGCCGAGCGCAATCGCCAGCGCTTGCATCTGAATAACGCCAGGGTGCTCAGCAGTCATTGGTTCAGCGCCCTGGAAGGCCAGCGCTTTGAGCTGATCATCAGCAACCCGCCTTATATTGCCGCGACCGACCCGCACCTGGTGGAAGGTGATGTGCGCTTCGAGCCGGCCAGCGCCTTGGTGGCCGGAGCCGACGGGCTCGACGATCTGCGCCTGATCGTCGCCCAGGCACCGGATCATCTGGAGGCCGGGGGCTGGTTGATGCTCGAACACGGTTACGATCAAGCCGAAGCGGTGCGCGATCTGCTGCTGACCCGTGGCTTTGAAGACGTCCACAGCCGCACTGACCTGGGCGGTCACCAACGCATCAGTCTGGGGCGCTTGCCATGCTGAATGATCAGGAATTGCTGCGTTACAGTCGGCAAATACTGCTGGCTCACATCGACATCGAGGGTCAATTGCGGCTCAAAGACAGCCGTGTGCTGATCGTCGGTCTGGGCGGTCTCGGTGCGCCAGTGGCGCTGTACCTCGCGGCTGCGGGCGTCGGTGAGTTGCATCTGGCGGATTTTGACACGGTCGATCTGACCAATCTGCAACGCCAGATCATCCACGACACCGACAGCGTCGGCATGAGCAAAGTCGACTCGGCGATCAAGCGCCTGGCGGCCATCAATCCTGAGATTCAACTGGTCGCCCATCGTACGGCACTGGATGAAGACTCTTTGGCAGCTGCCGTGGCCGGGGTGGATCTGGTCCTTGACTGTTCCGACAATTTTTCCACCCGCGAAGCGGTCAATGCCGCGTGCGTGTTGGCGGGCAAACCGCTGGTCAGTGGCGCGGCGATTCGTCTCGAAGGGCAATTGTCGGTGTTCGACCCACGTCGGCCGGAAAGTCCGTGCTACCACTGTTTATACGGGCACGGCAGCGAGGCCGAATTGACCTGTAGTGAAGCCGGGGTGGTCGGTCCGTTGGTGGGACTGGTCGGTAGCTTGCAGGCGCTCGAAGCGCTGAAGTTGCTGGCGGGCTTCGGCGAACCGCTGGTAGGACGCCTGTTGTTGATCGATGCGTTGGGCTCGCGTTTCCGTGAGTTGCGGGTCAAACGTGATCCGGGCTGCAGCGTCTGTGGGCCGAAGCATGCGTGACGCGCCGATTGGCGTGTTCGACTCGGGTGTCGGTGGGCTTTCGGTGCTGGCCGAGATCCAGCGGCTACTGCCCAATGAGTCTCTTTTGTACGTCGCCGATTGCGGGAACATTCCCTACGGCGAGAAAACCCCTGAGTTTATCCAACAGCGTTGCAGCGTCATGGCCGGCTTTTTCCAGCAGCAGGGCGCCAAGGCCCTGGTGCTGGCCTGTAATACCGCTACCGTCGCCGGCGTTGCAGACCTGCGCCGCGATTACCCCGAATGGCCCATCGTCGGCATGGAGCCCGCGGTCAAACCGGCAGCGGCCGCTACCCGCAGTGGAGTGGTCGGGGTGCTGGCCACGACCGGCACGCTGCAGAGCGCCAAATTTGCAGCGTTGCTCGACCGTTTCGCCACCGATGTGCGGGTGATCACCCAACCTTGTCCCGGGTTGGTGGAGCTGATCGAGAAGGGCGATCTGCACAGTCCAGCCCTTCGCCAGCTGCTTGAAAGTTATGTTGGACCGCTGCTTGGCGCGGGCGCGGACACCATCATCCTGGGTTGTACCCATTACCCCTTTCTCAAGCCACTGCTCAAGCCGATGATTCCTGACGACATCAGCCTGATCGATACTGGCGCCGCTGTTGCACGGCAACTTCAACGCTTGTTGGGCGAACGCGAGTTGCTCGCCGATGGGCCAGCACGAACTGCGCAGTTCTGGACCAGTGCCGATCCGCAGCATTTCACAAATATATTGCCGATCTTGTGGAATAACGCTGGCGTTGTGCGAAGCTTTGAGGAGTAAGAAAGCTTTGGGGCGTCGTAAACATTGGGGTGAACTTCTGATAAATCGCCGACTTCTATAGCTGTGTGCGTCGAGCAACAAAAAAACCAAACGAAATCGTTCGGAAAAGGAAGTTTCTATGAAGCGACTATTCTGCTTGGCCGCGATTGCGGCCGCACTGATGGGGCACAGTTTTACCGCACAAGCGGCAGGCGTGGAGTTCGGGATTGGCCAGACCGGCGAATCGACCATGACTTATCGTCTGGGCATGCAATTCGATTGGGACAAGAGCTGGTGGCAGAGCGACGTGGGTCGACTGACCGGTTACTGGAGCGGTGCCTACACCTACTGGGAAGGTGACAAAACCTCCGGCAACAACAGCCTGTCGTTCTCTCCCGTGTTTGTCTATGAGTTTGCCGGCCAGAACGTCAAGCCATACGTCGAACTGGGGGTTGGTGTGGCGTTTTTCTCCGACACTGAAATCGAAAACAACAATCTCGGCAGTTCCTTTCAGTTCGAAGACCGCTTCGGAGTGGGGCTGCGTTTTACCGGTGGTCATGAAGTCGGCATTCGTGCGACGCATTACTCCAATGCCGGTATCAGCAGCCCGAACAATGGTATAGAAAGCTACGCGTTGCATTACACGATGCCGTTGTAGCCAGTGAAACAGTCAAATGTGGGAGCGAGCCTGCTCGCGAAAACGGTTTAACATTCAACATGTGAGTTGACTGACACTCCGCTTTCGCGAGCAGGCTCGCTCCCACATGTGGCTTCGGTGAAGTTTGAAATTAGCGGTAAGCCGTCGAAATACCCTGTCGCTCATCAATGCATTCCGGTGCGCCCATCTCGAATTCCCGGCAAATCAGCGGGCGTTTTTCGTAGATGGTGCACATCATCGTGTCGCGATCGAGCGCGGCGCACCAGCCATCATCCAGGCGCAACATGACTTCCCCGCCCCAGTCATCGGTATCGATATAACGCTCGGGCACGCCTGTGTCGGTGATCAACATGACTTCAAGCTGGCAGCAGCAAGCTGCACAACTCGAACACGTCACGGCCGGCTCGGCAATTTGAAGGTGGGGAATGGTATTCATGGCGCGCAGTGTAAGGCAGTCGGCCGGTACTGTGTGAAAGCTCGGACGGACGCTCGGCCGCAGACGACAGGGTTTGTCGTGCGGCCTGGAATGGCAACCTGCGCGTCTAGTCCTTGATCGGCGGACTGCTGCGCACCATGCGCTTGCCGATGGCCAACTTCACCTGCTCGGGCATCGGCGAGAGAGGCCAGAGGGCTGCCATGAACAATCCCGGGAAGGCGATTTCCAGCGGGCGATCCTTGAGTTTGGCGAAAATGTGCTTTGCGGCCTTATCCGCCGGCCAACTCAATGGCATGGGGAGATCGTGTCTGACTTTCAGCGGAGTATCCACAAACCCGGGGCCGATCACGGTAACTTCGATGCCCTCAGGTGCCAGCGCAATGCGCTGGGACTCAAACAGCGTTCGCATCCCCGCCTTCGAAGCGCCGTAGGATTCAGCCCTGGGCAGCGGCAGATAGGTTACCGAACTGGCCATGCCGACCAAGTGCGGGGCGATGCCGGCCCGCAATAACGGCGAGGCAGCTTCGATGCAATAGCTGCTGGCGAGCAGATTGGTCCGCACCACGTGCTCGACGATCGAGGCATCGAACTGCTTGGCATCCACATATTCACAGGTGCCAGCATTGAGGATCACCGTGTCCAGCGAGCCCCACTGTTCAGCGATCTGCTCGCCGATTTCACGCACGGTCTGACTGTTGGTCAGGTCGCCGGCCAGCACCAGTACCTGGCCCGGATATCGCTGGGACAAGACTTTCAACGGCGCTACCGAACGTGAGCTGACTGCCAGGTGAGCACCGGATTTCAGTATTTCTTCGGCCAACGCCGCGCCAATGCCGCTGCTGGCGCCGGTCAGCCAATATCGTCGTGGCGGCGTAAGACTCATCCCCATCTCCTTTTTGGCCAGAAAATCGTCCGGCCCAGCCAACTACTCATGGTAGCCTCCTGTGCCTTGTCGTTGTGGCAGATTTTTGAACGCAGCGAGGGCCCGTGTGCGGGACGCGTGCAAGTCGACAATCGGGGGTGGATAATCCGCGACCCCGAACAGTCCGACGAGGCTCGCCGGGTTGTGCACTTCCTTTTTGTTCAAGCCTGCCAATTCCGGCAACCAGTGCTTGATGAATACACCTTCGGCGTCGAATTTTTCCGACTGGCTCAACGGATTGAAAATCCGGAAGTAGGGCGCCGAGTCGGTGCCGGTCGACGAGCTCCATTGCCAGCCGCCATTATTCGCAGCCAGATCACCATCGATCAGGTGACGCATGAAAAAGCGTTCGCCTTCGCGCCAATCGATCAACAGGTTTTTGGTCAGGAACATCGCTACCACCATGCGCAGGCGGTTGTGCATCCAGCCGGTCTCCAACAGCTGTCGCATGGCCGCGTCGATGATCGGCAAGCCTGTGCGGGCCTGTTGCCAGGCCACGAGTTCTTCCGGTGCATCGCGCCAGGCCAGGGCCTCGGTTTCCGGACGGAAAGCACGGTGGCGCGAAACCCTCGGGTAACCCACCAATATGTGTTTATAGAACTCGCGCCACAGCAGTTCATTGATCCAGGTCACGGCACCGACCTTGCCGCTTTCGAATTCGCCTTGATTGCTTTGCAGCGCAGCGTGCAGGCATTGACGCGGGGATATCACCCCGGCGGCGAGATAGGCTGACAGTTGGCTGGTACCGGGTTTCGCCGGGAAGTCCCGTTCGCTTTGGTAGTAGTCGATCTGGGCATCGGTGAAGCTGTCGAGGCGGCGTCGGGCCTCGGCTTCGCCGGCTGGCCACAATGCACGCAAGCGCTCGGTGGGTGGGGTGAACCCTGGGATGCGGGTTGGAATCTCATCGCTGGCAATGTTCAGCGGCGTTTGCGCCATGGGAGCGCTGACCAGGCGGGGCAGCGACCGGTGCAGGCGTTCGTAGCAGACCTTGCGGAACTGACTGAAGACCTGGAAGTAGGTCCCGGTTTTGGTCAATACGCTGCCAGGCTTGAACAGCAACTGATCGAGATAGCTGTGAACATCGATGCCTTGGGATTTCAGCGTCTCGGCTACCGCCGCATCCCGGCGGGTTTCATGAATGCCGTATTCCTCATTGAGGTGCACGGCACCGATGTTCAGCCGTTGGCAAATATCCAGCAACACCTGCGGCGCGTCATTCCAGCGCGGAGCGTTGCGGATCAGCAGGGGGATGTTCAGTTCGCCCAGTGCCTGTTTCATTTCACCCAGGTTGCGCAGCCAGAAGTCCACTTTGCACGGTGCATCGTCGTGTGCCAGCCATTGTTCCGGACTCAGCAGATATACCGCCACACTCGGCCCCACCGCCGCAGCGGTGGCGAGGGCGGTGTTGTCGTGTATGCGCAAATCGCTGCGCAGCCAGATCAATTGCATGGAGGTGTCCATTAAATCAGCCCACGCTGAACGAGTGCCTGGTGTGCCAACAACGGATCTTCGGCCAGGTACAGATCAGCGATTACGAAAGTTCTGACGGACAACTCGGTATGGTGAATGCACACCGTTGGTCCGGCGATCATTTTTGGGCAACTGACGCCATTCAAAAGTTTCGTCAGCCGCGAAAGGTTTATGGCTTTGCTGGAATACAGCAGTACGCCTCGGGCTTGCAGACGGTCGACCGCCAGCGAAAGTTCGCCGACAGGCAGCGGCCAGTCGAACACCTCCACCGGGCAATCGGTGCTACTGATCAACCATGCGGTGAGCCACAGATGAGGTTCCAGTGGCAAATCCGAGTGATTGATCAGCAGCAGTGGGGCGGCGTTTAGCTGACGGTTGTTATGGTAGATGCGCGCGCCGAATTTGCTGCGTAACCAGGAATAAAAAAACACGCGCTCCATCTGGGCGCCGAACTGGCCCTGCCAGCGCTGCTCCAGTTCCGCCAGTAAAGGCATCAGCAGTTGCTCGCACAAGGTGCGCGGCGGGTACAACGCCATGGCCTGATTGACGGTGTCGTCCAGCGTACGCTCTTTCAATTGCGTAACCGCGTTCAGCAAGGTCTGGCGCAGCAGGTGCCAATCGTTTTCCACGGGTTCGCTGAAGGCTTGTGGGGTTTCGAGCAATTGCTTGACCTGGCTGACAGCGACACCGCGGTTGAGCCAGGTGAGGATCATCAGGATGCGCTGCACATGCTCGGTGGAGAACAGTCGATGCCCTTTGGGCGTGCGTTGCGGCACGATCAGGCCATACCGCCGCTCCCAGGCACGTAAGGTGATGGCGTTGACCCCGGTCTGCCGGGCCACTTCACGAATCGGCAGCCAGCCTTCGTCGAGGGCTTTCTTGAAGTCCATGCCGTGGTCTTCGCTGGCGCTGCTGTCGAGGGGGGCTTTCATCAGATGGTGTTTCGCAAACTGAGGTTTTCCGGGTGCGGTTGCAGGTAAACCTGTTGCGCAATGTAAGGATCGGGGTGTTGACGAAAGTGATGCTTGAGCAGCGTCAATGGCACCACCAAAGGCACGATGCCGTGGCGATACTGGCCGATGACGTGCTGCACTTCCTGCTTGTCCTCGGCGCTGATCGCCTGTTTGAGATAGCCGCTCAGATGCTGCAAGACATTAGTGTGGGTGCGGCGCGTGGCGCATTTTTTCAGCGCGGCCATCAGCTCACTGAAGTAGCGTGGGCCAAGCTCTCGCGGATCGGTGTGTCCCATATTGCCCAACAGATTGCCCAGGATTTTGTATTGCACCGGGTTGTGGGCCATCAGCAAATATTTGTAGCGCGAATGAAAGTCCGTCAGGCCGCGACGGCTCAGGCCTTCTTTCAGCAGGTGCTGCCAGGCGCTGTAGGCGAATACGCGGGTAAGGAAGTTTTCTCGCAGTACCGGATCGTTGAGCCGACCGTCTTCTTCCACCGGCAGGTCAGGATGCAAGGCGCAGAACGCCCGCGCATAGATACCCTGGCCGCCGCTATCCTGCGGTGCGCCGTTGGCATGATAGACCTTGACCCGTTCCATGCCACAGGAGGGGGACCTCTGCATGAAGATATAGCCGCAGATATCGCCCAGTTCCGCCGCCATCTGTTGACCGTACTCGGCCAGTAGTCGGGTAACGTTCAGTTGGCGATCGACCGTGCCGACGGCTTCGGGCTGATTCGGATCACCCACCAACCGGATCGGCTCGCGAGGAATGCCCAGGCCAATGGCGACTTCCGGGCAGACCGGCACGAAATCAAAGTAATCGGTGAGGATGCGGCTGCACAGTCGCGATGCCTTGTGCCCGCCGTTGTAGCGCACCTCGGCGCCCATCAGGCAGGCGCTGACGGCGATTTTCGGTTTCGCGGCGGGAACGAGCATTGAAGCACCTCGGAATCAGAACCTGTACCGAAACAAAATCTGTACGGCATGAGTTCATCTTAGATTCAAAGGTGTACAAGTCAATTTTTTTGTATAGGTTTTTTCGGGGTGTAGTGAACGCAATCACCCGGCATCACTGTATTCGTTGTTTAAGGGGCGGGCTGCTGTCCATGTCGACAGCAGCAAATGACGCGGGATTCACTGCAGATGCGCGTGCAGACGGCGAGCGGCTTCCTGGCCACTGAGCCAAGCCCCTTCGACACGTCCTGACAGGCACCAGTCGCCACAGGCGTACAGGCCCAGGTCGGCATCGGCCAGGGTGCCCCATTCATGGCTGCTGGCCGGGCGGGCGTAGAGCCAGCGGTGGGCAAGGCTGAAGGATGGCGCCGGCATGGCGTCGTGCAGCAATTCGGCAAACGCACCGTGCAACTGCTCGATCACCGCTTCTTTTGGCAGATCGATGTGCTGGCGGCTCCAGGCGCTGGTGGCATGCAGCACCCAGGTGTCGAGGGTGTTGTCGCGCCCCGGTTTGCTGCGGTTGCGCGCCAGCCAGTCCAGTGGGCTGTCTTGCACGAAGCAGCCTTCCATGGGCGTATCCAGCGGAGTTTCGAACGCCAGTGCGACGGCCCAGGTAGGGTCCATTTTTACCCCCGCGGCAGCGCCGGCCAGCTTCGGCGCGGAAGCCAGCAACGCCGTTGCCTGCGGCGCCGGCGTGGCGATCACCACGTGGCTGAACGGGCCGTGGGTAAAGCCTTCGGCATCCTGCAGATGCCAGTGTTCTTCACCACGATAGACCTCGGTGATCCGGCAGGCGAAATGCACTTCAAGATCGCCGATCAAGGCGCGGGTGATGGCGCTCATGTGTGGGGTACCCACCCAGCGCGTCTGTTCGTCCGGCGACAGGTTCAGTTGGCCGCCATGGTAGGTGTACAGCTGCGGTGTCCACTCAGCGACCCAGCCGTTGGCTTGCCAGCGCTGGACTTCGGTGACGAAGCGGCGATCCCGGGCAGTGAAATATTGCGCGCCCATATCCAGAGCACCCGCATCGCTGCGCTTGCTCGACATGCGTCCGCCACTGCCGCGGCTTTTATCGAAAAGTTGCACGACATGCCCTGCGTCTGTCAGGGCTTGTGCGGCTGAGAGTCCGGCAATGCCGGTGCCGATGATTGCGATAGGTACAGTCATAAGGGCCTCGTTTACCTTTCTGTACAGACTACGCCGGGGTTTAAACCTGTACAATGATGTTTTTCGGTATAACTTTTAGCGTTCTCGTTCCGACAGCTTGGCCTATTGTTAAACACAGAGTCTGCCCGATATCAAAGATCCCTTGCTTATAAAAATAGACTAGTGATCAGGGTAAAACGCCACGCGAGGAAGAAGTCATGCACATATTGCTGACCGGCGGTACTGGTTTGATAGGACGTCAGCTCTGCCGTCACTGGTTGAGCCAAGGCCATCGTCTGACGGTCTGGAGCCGGACGCCTGCAAAGGTAGCTAAAGTCTGTGGTGCTCAAGTGCGTGGTGTCGCTCGACTCGAGGACGTGGGGCAGGAGCCTGTCGACGCCATTATCAATCTCGCCGGTGCGCCGATCGCCGACCGCCCCTGGACGACCAAACGCAAGGCGCTGCTCTGGAGCAGCCGCATCACCCTGACGGAAAAATTGCTGGCCTGGCTCGAAACTCGTGAGCAGAAACCGCAGGTATTGATTTCCGGTTCCGCTGTCGGCTGGTACGGCGACGGCGGTGAGCGTGAGTTGACCGAGGACTCGCCACCGGTTATCGACGATTTTGCCAGCCAGCTGTGCATCGCTTGGGAGGAGACAGCCCAGCGCGCCGAAGCCTTGGGTATCCGCGTGGTGCTCATCCGCACCGGGTTGGTGTTGTCCGCCGACGGCGGCTTTTTGTCGCGGCTGTTACTGCCGTTCAAACTGGGGTTGGGCGGGCCGATCGGCAATGGTCGGCAATGGATGCCGTGGATCCATATCAACGATCAAATCGCCCTGATTGATTTTCTTCTGCATCGCAATGAAGCCAGCGGTCCATATAATGCCTGCGCACCGAAGCCGGTGCGCAATCGCGAGTTCGCCAAAACCCTGGGCAGCGTGTTGCACCGCCCCTCGTTCATGCCGATGCCGGCCCTTGTGTTGAAGGTCGGGCTGGGCGAATTGTCGTTATTGTTGCTGGGTGGCCAGCGGGCCACGCCGGCGCGCTTGCTCAAAGCGGGTTTCACTTTCCAGTTCACTGATTTGCGCGCGGCCCTGGACGATCTGTCCAGCCGCCTCTGAAATAGGACGTTGCATGACCGATCACGCGTTGCTTCTGGTCAACCTGGGCTCACCTGCCTCCACCTCGGTGGCGGATGTGCGCAGCTACCTCAATCAGTTTCTGATGGACCCGTACGTGATTGACCTGCCATGGCCGGTACGACGTCTGTTGGTGTCGTTGATTCTGATCAAGCGTCCCGAGCAGTCGGCCCATGCCTACGCCTCGATCTGGTGGGAGGAGGGCTCGCCACTGGTGGTGCTCAGTCGCCGTCTGCAACAGGCCATGACTGCCCAATGGCATCACGGTCCGGTGGAACTGGCGATGCGTTACGGCGAACCGTCCATTGAATCGACGCTGCAGCGCCTGTCAGCCCAGGGCCACAAAAAGATCACCCTGGCGCCGCTTTATCCACAATTCGCCGACAGCACCACCACGACGGTGATCGAGGAGGCCAAGCGGGTAGTGCGCGAAAAGAAACTCGATGTGCAGCTGTCGGTGCTCCAGCCGTTCTACGATCAACCGGAATATCTCGATGCGCTGGTGGCCACGGCCAAACCGCATCTGCAACAGGATTACGATCATTTGTTGCTGAGCTTCCACGGTCTGCCGGAGCGACACCTGAAAAAACTCAACCCGGGCCACAGCTTCGAAGGCGGCGGTGATTGCTGCGCCGGTGCGCCGCCGGAGGTGGTCGCCACCTGTTATCGCGGCCAGTGCCTGCGCACCGCCAAGGAGTTTGCCAAGCGCATGGGCTTGCCGGACGGCAAGTGGTCGGTGTCGTTCCAGTCGCGTCTGGGCCGCGCCAAGTGGATCGAACCCTACACCGAAGCACGCCTCGATGAATTGGCCAAAAGTGGCGTGAAGAAGGTGCTGGTGATGTGCCCGGCATTCGTTGCCGATTGCATCGAGACGCTGGAAGAGATCGGTGATCGCGGGCTGGAACAGTTCCGCGAAGCGGGAGGGGAGGAGTTGGTGCTGGTGCCGTGCCTCAACGATGATCCGCAGTGGGCGAAGGCCTTGAATACGCTGTGTGAGCGAGCGCCGTTGGCATTGTAGAAACACAAATTGTGGCGAGGGAGCTTGCTCCCGTTGGGTTGCGAAGCAGCCCCAAAATCCTCACGGTCGATGCAGATTTTGTGAGTGCTGCGCACTCAAGCGGGAGCAAGCTCCCTCGCCACAGGGTATCGGGCCGACTGTTAGATCAGCGGCTCATCCGCCTTCTTGTGTTTCCAGCTGTCATTGCCCGGCAGGATCAGGTTCAGCGCAATGGCCACCACCGCGCACAGCGCGATGCCTTTAAGGCCGAAGTCGTCGGGACCGGTGCCGGTGCCGACCAGTACGCCGCCAATCCCGAACACCAGGGTCACCGACACAATCACCAGATTGCGCGCTTCGCCCAGATCGATCTTGTGGCGAATCAGCGTATTCATCCCCACCGCAGCAATCGAACCGAACAATAGGCAGAGAATCCCGCCCATCACCGGTACCGGAATGCTTTGCAGCAGCGCACCGAATTTGCCGATGAACGCCAGGCAGATGGCGAAAATCGCCGCCCAAGTCATGATTTTCGGGTTGTAGTTCTTGGTCAGCATCACCGCGCCGGTAACTTCGGCATAGGTGGTGTTGGGCGGACCGCCGAACAGGCCGGCTGCGGTGGTGGCAATGCCGTCGCCCAGCAAGGTGCGGTGCAGACCCGGTTTTTTCAGGTAATCGCGTCCGGTCACGCTACCCACGGCAATCACGCCGCCGATATGCTCGATGGCCGGAGCCAGGGCTACCGGAACGATGAACAGGATCGCTTGCCAGTTGAATTCCGGTGCTGTGAAGTTCGGCAGGGCGAACCACGGTGCAGCGGCAATCTTGGCGGTGTCGACCACGCCGAAGTAGAACGACATGCCAAAACCCACCAGCACGCCGGAGATGATCGGCACCAGGCGGAAAATGCCTTTGCCGAACACTGCGACGATCAGGGTGGTCAGCAAGGCCGGCATCGAGATCAGCATCGCCGTCTGGTAATGAATCAGCTCGGAACCGTCACCCGCCTTGCCCATTGCCATGTTGGCGGCAATCGGCGCCATCGCCAGGCCAATGGAGATGATCACCGGACCGATCACCACCGGTGGCAGCAGGCGGTCGATGAAGCCGGTGCCTTTGATCTTCACGGCAAGGCCGAGGAAGGTGTAGACGAAACCGGCCGCCATCACGCCGCCCATGGTCGCGGCCAGGCCGAACTGGCCCTTGGCGAGAATGATCGGGGTGATGAACGCGAAGCTCGACGCCAGGAACACCGGCACCTGACGCCCGGTGACGACCTGGAACAGGATTGTCCCCAAGCCCGCGGTGAATAATGCCACGTTCGGGTCGAGCCCCGTGATCAGCGGCATCAACACCAGGGCGCCGAAGGCCACGAACAGCATCTGGGCGCCAGACAACACCGTGCGCCAGAGCGGATCGTTGAACTCTTGCTGCATGCTCACGCGTCCTTCTGCTTGGTGCCGAAGATCTTGTCGCCAGCATCGCCCAGGCCCGGGATGATGTAACCGTGTTCGTTGAGCTTCTGGTCGATGGAAGCGGTGTAGATGATTACGTCCGGGTGGGCCTTCTCGACCACGGCAATACCTTCCGGCGCGGCGACCAGCACCATGGCGCGGATGTCCTTGCAGCCGGCTTTCTTCAACAGGTCAATGGTGGCGACCATCGAACCGCCGGTGGCGAGCATCGGGTCGATGATCATTGCCAGGCGCTCGTCGATTTCCGGTACCAGTTTCTCAAGATAGGTGTGGGCTTCGAGGGTTTCCTCGTTGCGGGCCACGCCCACGGCGCTGACTTTGGCGCCGGGGATCAGGCTGAGCACGCCTTCGAGCATGCCGATACCGGCACGCAGGATCGGCACCACGGTAATCTTCTTGCCGGCGATTTTTTCGACCGACACCGTGCCGCACCAACCCTCGATATCGTAGGTTTCCAGTGGCAGGTCTTTGGTGGCTTCATAGGTCAGCAGGGCGCCGACTTCCTGAGCGAGCTCACGGAAATTCTTGGTGCTGATGTCTGCGCGGCGCATTAGGCCAAGTTTGTGACGGATCAGCGGATGGCGGATCTCGAGGATGGGCATGGGGAAAGGCTCCGGCGGCGGGCAAAAAAACCGGCCTAGATTAATCTATCCGAGGGTGATGTCCTATAGACATAGAGTACGTTAGTCCACAATCGCTTGATCTGGCCTCGCTTGATGCGTACCTTTGCCGGCTTTTCCGAAACCGCCATCCCTGGAGAGCGCCATGTCCGCTGATCTCGAGCATATCCGTCAAATCATGCGAGAGGCTGACTGCCTGTACACCGAAGCTGAAGTCGAGGCAGCCATCGCCCGCGTCGGTGCACAAATCAACGATCAACTGGCGGACAGCAACCCGGTGGTGTTCTGTGTGATGAACGGCGGGCTGATTTTCTCCGGCAAACTGCTGACCCATCTGCACTTCCCGCTGGAAGCGTCCTACCTGCACGCCACCCGCTATCGCAACGAAACCAGCGGCGGCGAGCTGTTCTGGAAAGCCAAGCCGGAAGTGTCGTTCATTGACCGTGACGTGCTGATCATCGACGACATCCTCGACGAAGGTCACACCCTGGGCGCGATCATCGACTTCTGCAAACACGCCGGCGCGCGCAAAGTGCATACCGCCGTGCTGATCGATAAAGATCATGACCGCAAGGCTCGTCCTGACCTGAAGGCCGATTTCGTCGGTCTGCCGTGCATCGACCGTTACATCTTCGGTTACGGCATGGATTACAAAGGCTACTGGCGCAACGCCAACGGGATTTTTGCCGTTAAAGGCATGTAACCCCCCGCCGCAAGTCCCTGTGGGAGCGAGCCTGCTCGCGAAGGCGTCGTGTCAGTCAGATTAATGGGGCTGGCACACCGCATTCGCGAGCAGGCTCGCTCCCACAATGGTTTCATGTGCTTTCGGATAGCCATGCTAGAGTGCTCGGCCCCGTTTCCGGAGTCTGTCATGAGCCTGTTGATCCGCTGCTGCGCCGCCCTGTTGCTGACCCTCAGCCTGCCCCTGGCCGCCGCTCCGGCGCCGATGCACGCCCAGTTCCTGCCGCCGGATGACTTGACCCTGCGTGACGCGCAACCCGAGCAGCAACAACTGTTGCAGGTCACCGAGTATTCGGTGGTGGTCGGCAGTCAGCGTCAATCCAATCAGCAGCCGATCCCGGTCACTTCGCCGCTGTTGATCCGCCTCAAGGGTAAATCCTTGAACAAGGGCGCAACCATCACTCAGGTGCTGGTCAACTTCGATGGCGAAAGCAAAAGCCTGAAAAAGCCGGTCTACGACGAGCAGAGCAAAACCCTGACGCTTTTTTACCCATTGGCGCAGTACCGGGTGGTCATCGACTTGTTGCGCAATGACACGGTGTATTGCCAGTTCCTCAGTTACGCCAACGGCCATGTCTGGGCCGATCTGCACACCGGCAGCATTCGTCCGCGTTGAGTGCCGGGCCTGCGCAGGGGTAAACTGCCCGCCCGTGAAATGTCTGCGAGCTGGAGTCGGCAATGCGTAAAGATAAGAAACAAGTGATTGGTGACGAGATCGGTGATGAGCAGATCAAGTTGTTCCTCGATTTCGAACCGGTCGACGCCACTTCGCCTTCGTTGCACAAACTGATCAAGGCCTACCGTGGTCTGCGTATCGATGATTTCGAGCGTTTCCTGACGTTCTTCGTCGAGGCGGGCTACGATCTGGACGGCAAGGATGAGCACGGCAATGACTTCGTTGCCCTGATCAAGGATCAGCGCAATGCACCGGATTACATCGAGCTGATCGAAAAGGCTCGCGGCTGATCCATTCTTGAGAGCATAACCATACCTGTGGCGAGGGAGCTTGCTCCCGCTTGAGTGCGCAGCGCTCACAAGATTTTTGGGACCGCTTCGCAGTCCAACGGGAGCAAGCTCCCTCGCCACAGAGGTCGGTGTTCAAGCAATGCTAATCTCCGGCCAATAAAAAACGCCCCGCTCTCATTGAGAGCGGGGCGTTTTTATTGGGGCTGGATCAAGCGTAGCTTTCGGTTTCGCTGCTGGCTTCAACCAGTTCCAGGGCGACGTTATTCTGCGTGTTGATCTTGCGATACAGCGCAGCGTCGGTTTCCAGGACTTTCTCGCGGGCGGGGAAGATTTCCGCCAGTTTGGCAGCCCATTCGCCTTTGGCTTTGCCCGGGAAGCATTTTTCGATCAGTTCCAGCATGATCGAAACGGTCACCGAGGCACCTGGCGAAGCACCGAGCAGGGCAGCCAGTGAGCCGTCCTTGGCCGCGACCAGTTCGGTACCGAACTGCAGGACGCCGCCTTTTTTCGGGTCTTTCTTGATGATCTGCACCCGCTGGCCGGCCACTTCCAGGCGCCAGTCTTCGGCTTTCGCTTCCGGGTAGAAACGACGCAGGGATTCCAGGCGCTGTTCCATCGATTGCATCACTTCGCTGACCAGGTATTTGGTCAGGTCCATGTTGTTTTTCGCCACGGCCAGCATCGGGCCGATGTTGCCGGCGCGAACCGACATCGGCAGGTCCATGAAGGAGCCGTGCTTGAGGAACTTGGTGGTGAAACCGGCGTAAGGTCCGAACAGCAGGGATTTCTTGCCGTCGACGACGCGGGTGTCCAGGTGCGGCACGGACATCGGTGGCGAACCCACTGCAGCCTGGCTGTACACCTTGGCCTGGTGGTGCTTGACCACTTCCGGGTTGTCGCAACGCAGCCATTGGCCGCTGATCGGGAAACCGCCGAAGCCTTTGCTCTCTTCGATGCCCGAAGCCTGCAGCAGCGGCAATGCCGCGCCGCCAGCGCCGAGGAAGACGAACTTGGCGTCGACGTCACGGGTGTTGCCGCTGTTCACGTCCTTGATGCTGACGGTCCAGCCGCCCTTGTTGCGCTTCAGGCCGGTGACGCGCTTGCAGTACTTGACCTGGGCATCGGGAGCGCTGGTCAGGTGCTTGAGCAACTGGTTGGTCAGGGCGCCGAAGTTGACGTCGGTGCCATTGATCACGCGGGTGGCGGCGAGGGTTTCGCCAGCGTCACGCCCCGGCATCATCAATGGCATCCACTCGGCCATCTTTGCCTTGTCTTCGGTGTATTCCATGTCCGCGAAGGCGTGGTGCTTGCTTAGCACCTTGAAGCGTTCCTTGAGGAAGGACACACCGCTGTCGCCTTGGACGAAGCTCAGGTGCGGCACCGGGCTGATGAAGGACTTGCACGAACCGAAGGTGCCTTTTTTGGTCAGGTACGACCAGAACTGCTTCGACACCTCGAACTGGGTGTTGATGTGCACGGCTTTCTTGATGTCGACGGTGCCATCGGCAGCCTGCGGCGTGTAGTTCAGCTCGCACAGGCCGGCGTGACCGGTACCGGCGTTGTTCCATGGGTTGGAACTCTCGGCGGCACCGGAATCCATCAGCTCGACGACTTCCAGCTTGATCGCAGGGTCGAGCTCTTTGAGCAGTACCGCGAGGGTGGCACTCATGATGCCGGCCCCAACCAGTACTACGTCGACTGCTTCGTTATGCGCCATTTAACGCGTCTCCAAAATCTGCAGCACCAAATTGACGGCATGGCTGCCAGGCGTTCCGGGGCGAGTCAGTGATGCCCCTCGAACTCATGGCAGGATCGCCATGTCCGAATCTTCGCAATTTTTCGCAACTTCGACGGACGCTGCCTGCCGGGTCTAATCAGAGTCCCATGAACTCATTTCAACGAGCAGCTGGCAATTCGACTTATGGTCGATACATCCGTTTGTGCAACCAAATCCGTAGCGGACAGGCTTCAGGCTCCGGTATTCGAGGTGTACTCGGTCCTGTGTCGTCGGGCTGTTGTAGACGCTAATGGTGCATGTTCAGACGCAAAACTATTCATTTGCTCGCCACACTCTTGTGAAGTTGTGAAAACCCGTTTTTTTCACGCTCTTTTGAAGACGTGAACCTCAAAAAGGGCTGTCACAGCTTGGCACCGTGCCCGGATGGTATGCCGCCAGGAGATACAAGGCGGCAAATCGGGCAAACAGCTCAGTGACCGAGCGTAATGACAGCTCTGCAGATTCGCGAGAAGTGGAGGTTTTGCTTGAGAAACAGCAAGCGCGCCAGCTTCACTCGATCTGTGTGGGCGGCTCTCTGTGGGCGGTGCGGGGTGTCAATACCAGGGCATTGACGATGCTGCGAGGCCCGATCAGGAGACGTCCTTATAATCGGGGGGAGATTGTAGCGAAGAAACGTGGGGAATTGGTCGTGTTTAATGACTTTTATTAGGCGTCTGGTCAGGTGCTCAACAGTTGCTGCGCCCGTGAGCGGGGTTGATGTTGGGTGACGCGGGCGCTGGCGGGCAGGGGCTGGTGCAGCCAGTTCAGGCGAATTTCCTCGATTTCGACCCAGCCATCGCCCATGGGCTGGAGGCTGCATTGCTTGAAGGCCTGGCAATGGCCGTTGCGGTCGAGCAGGGCGAAGCAACGATGCAGCGGGCGTGGCGCGAACAATGAGATGAGATGGCGCATGGCGAATGACCTTGTGGGTAATTGCCGCTTACGTTGTCAGCAAGTCGTGACGTGCAGGTGAAAGGAGGGTGAACGATCTGTGACATCGAACCCCGATCTACAGGATTTGTCAGATATTTCAGTCATCGTTGCGAGACGCTAGTTCGCCGCAGTGGCGCACCGCTATACTGCCGGCCTGTTTGTGCCTGATTCTGGAGAGAAGAGCATGTTGCAACGCCTGTTGTTCGGTTTGATCACTGTGACCAGCTTGACGCTGGTCGGCTGCGCCCACAGCCCGCAACAACTGAACCCGGAACCCAAGCTGACGGCGCAACTGGCACCGGTAGGACGCGGTCAGCCGGTTGTGGTGCGTGTGGTGGACGGTCGTCCGTCGCCAACCCTGGGCACCCGTGGTGGTCTGTACCCGGAAACCAGCGCGATTACCGTACAGGGCGCGCAGATTCTGCCGAAGCTGCAGGCCCAGGCCGAAGCCGCCGTGCGCCTGTTGGGTTTCACCCCGACGGCCAATGCGATGAACGCTCCACAACTGACCGTGACCCTGGCCGAGCTGAAGTATCAGTCGCCTAAAGAGGGCATGTATGTGACCGAAGCCACCATCGGCGCGACATTCCGCTCCGATGTGCAGAATGCCAACCGTCGTTACAGCGGTCGTTACGGCGCATCTCTGGACCAGCGCTTCGGCATGGCACCGAACCAGGAAACCAACACCAAGCTGGTCAGCGACGTGTTGAGCGACGCATTGACCCGCCTGTTCAAGGATCCGACCGTAGGTCAGATTCTCGGCGAGTAACCTTTCGCAAGATAAAAAAAAGCCCGGTGCCAGCGATGGTCCCGGGCTTTTTCATATCTGCTGGCACTCGACTGTAGGAGCGAGCTTGCTCGCGATGGTCGTTAACGATTGCGCGGGGCATCTGATGCCACGCGGTGTTCTCAAGTCCATCGCGAGCAAGCTCGCTCCTACAAAGGGGCGCATGGGTCAGGCGGCCTGCGAGTAAAAGTCCAGCACACTCACACCCGTCAGCAGATCCGCTTCCGGCAAATCCGCATGCTGATGGCCGCCCAGTGCGCAATACACCAGCCAATGACGGTCTTGAACGTTGAAGGCGAGACTGCCGACGAGGGTTTGTTGTTCTTCACTGTGACTGATGAGGTAAAGGCGATCCTGGTTTTCGGCGTGGAGCATGACGCAGTCCGTGTCGGTTTCGAGGGGGCACAGACTGGCCTATTCAGATGACGAAGCCGTGACGCCGGACAGCCTTTGGTCAATTGCTTCGTTTTTTGTCGGAAAGGGAGGGCAGGTATGAAGGCTTTCGGTAGAATCCGCGCCGCGGTCGTCCGTTCGGCGTCTGCCACACCTGATTTGCTTGAGGCTCGTGATGTCGCTGCATTTGATGACGCTGTTTACCGCCCATCCCGCCAAATTGATCAACCTGCTGGCCTTGTTCTTTGCCTTTCCGGGCGGCTGGCTGCTGCACGCCACCCGTCGTCGCGAACAACGGGCGATGGCCAGTCTGCAGGCTCAACGCCAGAAACGTCCCAGCGAAGAACCTACGCTGGATTGGGCGACCCTGCGCATGAACCGGTTTTTCTACCGCTTCGGCTTCGCCTGCCTTGGCTTGGCACTGCTTGTATCCTGGATCAGCACGCGCGTCTGAACCTTGCACAATCCCTGTGGCGAGGGAGCAAGCTCCCTCGCCACAGGGCACCGTTGTTGAATTCGGGGTTAAAGCGGCAACCCCGCCTTCACCCGATACTGATTGCGCACCGGCGTCGCATATTGCAACACCAGGAACGGGCGATGTTCCTCGGGGCAGGCGTCCAGGCGTTGCTGCCACTGCTCCTGGGCCTTGGTCAATTCGTCGGTGGCAAACAGTTCGGCGGCACCGGGAACCTGTAATTGCGGGTCGGCATCTTTCCACTGGGCATAAGCCAGGTAGTGCACCGGAAACAGGCGATAACCGCCCAGAATCTGCTTGTCCATCTCGACCGCCAACTGCTTGGTGTCTTCGAACAGCTCGGTGATCGGCGCGGCAAAGTTCACGTGGACCCGGCCCTTGTAGCCGGTGATGCCCTTGGCGATGCTCACGTCGTCCTCGCCTGGCGCCTTGGTGTAGGTGCCAGTGGTGGCGCGGATGTAGAGTTCGCGGGCCTTGGCCTGGTCGCACGGGTCGTATTCGTAGCTGATCGAGACCGGGGTCAGGTTCAGCGAGCGGATGACTTCGCCGAACGGCTCGTCCTTGCGGCTCATATGAAACATTTTGAGAATCGCCGACTCGGTACGGTCGTCGCCGTCCTTGGCCCGGCCTTCGGCCTGGGCGATCCAGATCGAGGCGCAATCGTTGCGGATCGAATGGTTGATGTAGGCCGAGAGTAACTGATACGCCGCCATTTTCTCGCGGCGTCCGGTGATCGAACGGTGCACGATAAAGCTCTTGTTCAGGCGCATCAGGTCGCTGACGAAGGGCTTTTGCAGCAGGTTGTCGCCGATGGCGATGCGCGGGGTCGGCAGGCCGGCGTGGTATACGGCGTAGTTGACGAAGGCCGGGTCCATCACGATGTCGCGGTGGTTGGCGATGAACAGGTAGGCGCTGCCGGACTTGAACTGCTCGACACCGGTGTAGGTCACCCCATCCGTGGCGCGTTCGATGGTGTGGTCGACGTAATACTCGACTTTGTCCTGCAAAGTAGCCACCGACGTGATGCCGGCGAACTCACGGCGCAGACGATGGGCTATAAGAGGTTTGAGTGCCCAGCCTAAAGCGCCGGCAAAACGCGGGAAGCGGAAGTGGGTGAGGATATCTAGAAACGCCTTGTCGCCAAGCAGTCGTGCCAGCACCGCTGGGACTTCACTGTCGTCGTAAGGTCGGATGGCATCGAATTCGCCCATCATGCTCTCTTGTTAGAAACGGCTAGGGTAAGTAAAGGTTCTGATCGAAAACCGGCGGGGTACGGTCTGAAAAAGTAGTCAGACAAAAATAGCCCTGCAAATAGACCGGCGATTATACGCACAAGTCACCTGGGAGACCGCGATGCTGGAAAATGCCGTTTATGAATGTCCGTATTGTGGTGAGGAAGTGGAAACCACCCTGGACCTGTCCGGTGGGGATCAGACCTATATTGAAGACTGTCAGGTGTGCTGCCGGCCGATAACCTTTGTGTTGCAGGTACACGGCGAAGAATGGCATCTCGACGTATTCAGCGAGAACGAATAAGGGCATCTATGCAACGAATCTACGAACCGGAAAACCTGATGGAAGGCGAGTTGCTGCAAGGCATGCTTGCCAGTGAGGGCATCGAGGCGCATCTGGTGGGACGCGATCTGGTCGGTGCCAGCGGCGAACTGCCGATCTTCGGTCTGTTGGGGTTGGCGGTGGATAACGACCAGGCCGAATACGCCCGCGAGTTGATCAGTGCGTACAATGCCGCGCTGCCGCTTTCCGGTGATGAACCGGAGAGCTTTCCGGGCACGCTGGTCTGTTAGGCTGGCCGTTCGTTTGATCAAGAGTCGTGTTGCCCCATGTGTGGACGTTATGCCCTGTTTCGCTGGAACCCCGCCTTCGCGGCCCTGCCTGGCTTCCCCGCCGATCAGCAGGCCCAGTGGAACATTTCCCCCAATGATTCGGTGTTGATGTTGCGTGCCGGTGCGGACGGTCAGCGCGAACTGGCGCGTGCGCGTTGGGGGCTGACACCGCCATGGCTGACCGATCTATCCCGCACCCCGGCCCATGCCAGGGCCGAAACCGTGGCCGAGCAGCCGATGTTCCGCCAAGCCCTGCGCGAGCGACGCTGCCTGTTGCCGGCCAACGGTTTTTACGAATGGCGCGGCACCACGCGCAAGCGCCCGTACTGGCTGACGCCGGGAGAGGGCTCGTCACTGTTTTTCGCGGCGATCTGGGAGGCGTACCCGGTGCAGGAACAGGTGTGGCTGAGCACGGCGGTCATTACTCAGCCGGCTGCCAGTCAGCGGCGGCCGTTGATTCTCGATGCGGCGGGGCAAGACGCCTGGCTCGATCCGGAAACGCCGTTGCATGCGTTGCAGGCCCTGCTGGCCAGTGAACCCGCCGCGTTGCGCGAACGGGTGCTGGCCAACATGGTCAATGATCCGAAGCTCAATGGGCCGGAGTGTCTGACCCCGGGTTGAGTCATTTGGCGTTACTACTGACGCCTTCGCGAGCAGGCTCGCTCCCACAGTTGATCTCCAGTGAACACGAAATTTATGTGCCACTTAGATCCAATGTGGGAGCGAGCCTGCTCGCGAAAGGGCCTCTGGATCAGACCTTGAACTGATTGATCAACCGTCGCTGCTGCTCGGCCAATTTGGTCAAATCCGCACTGGCCGCGCTTGATTCATCCGCGCCGCCCGCCACTTCGTTGGCCACTTGCCCGATGTTGATCACGTTGCGGTTGATGTCGTCCGCCACCGCGCTTTGCTCCTCGGCGGCGCTGGCGATCTGGGTGTTCATATCGTTGATGACCGACACCGCCTGCGTGATGGTTTCCAGCGCTTGGGCCGCTTTGGCTGCGTGCTGCACGCTCTCGTCGGTACGGTTCTGGCTGTCCTCCATGACCCGCACCACATCCCGCGTGCCTTGTTGCAGCTGCTGAATCATGGTCTGGATTTCTTCCGTGGCCTTCTGCGTCTTCTGTGCCAGGTTACGCACCTCGTCAGCCACCACCGCAAAGCCACGACCCTGTTCACCGGCCCGGGCCGCTTCGATGGCCGCGTTCAGGGCCAGCAGGTTGGTCTGTTCGGCAATCCCGCGAATAGCCGTGAGGATCGCGTTGATGTTTTCGCTGTCCTTGGCCAGGGTCTGCACCACGCCGACCGCCCGGCCGATTTCCACGGCGAGGGCGCCAATGGAGTTCGACGTGTCATGGACAATCTGCTTGCCCTGGCTGGCGGCCAGGTCAGCATGGCTGGCGGCTTGCGCGGCCTGGGTCGCGTTGCGCGCCACGTCCTGGGCGGTGGCGGTCATTTCCTGCACGGCGGTGGCCACTTGATCGATCTCGGCCATTTGCTTGTGCACGCCGGTGTTGGTGCGAATGGCGATGTCGGCGGTGTGCTCCGATGAATCGCTGACGCTCTGCACCGAGGTCACCACCTGGGTGATCATCGCCTGCAATTTGGCCAGGAAGGTGTTGAAGCCTTTGGCAATCGAGCCCAGTTCGTCGGAACGGTCGCTGGTCAGGCGACGGGTCAGGTCGCCTTCACCTTGCGCGATGTCATCGAGCATGGCGACCATTTGCTTGAGTGGACGGGCAATGCCGTGGCCCACCAGCCAGATCACCAGCAGGCCGATACCGGCAATCAGCAGGCCGACCATGGCCATGCCGAAGGTGTCGGATTTGCGCTGGGTGTTCAGGTCGGCCTGAAGCTTCTGCAGATCCGCCATCACCGCATTCAGCGGCAGTTGCAGCATCAGGGTCCAGCGGGCGTCGGTCTGACCGATGCCGAAGGGCAGGTACAACTCGATCCGGCCCTGAGCCTTGTCGACGGTGTAGGTGACTTCGCCGCGCTTGAGATTGGCCATGTTGGCGATCTGCTGGCTGTCGAGGATGTCGCTGACCTTCTCGCCGAATTTGCTCGGGTCCTTGGTATAGGCAACGATCCGCCCGTTACCGCCGATCAGGGCCATTTCCCCGGCGCCGCTGTAGAGTTTCTGGTTGGCGCCCAGGAGCATTTCCTGGATGAAGTTCACCGACAGGTCAGCACCGACGATGCCCTGGAAGGCGCCGTTGAGCATGATCGGTTCGATGAAGGAGGCGAGCATGACGATTTTGTCGCCGACCTTGTAGGGAGCCGGATCGATCACGCAGGATTTTTTGGTTTCTTTCGAGCACAGGTAGTACTCGCTGGCGCGCACGCCGGTGGACAAGGTTTTCTGGTCGTCCACGTCCACCAGTTTGTCCAGGCCGAGGCTGCCGTCCTCGTTGCGGAACCACCAGGGCAGGAAGCGCCCGTTGCTGGCGTCGATGCCCACTACGTGGGTGCCGATGTAGGCCGCATCGTTGTGATCCAGTGCGTCTTTTTCCCAGCCAATGTAGGTACCGAGGATTTTCGGATTCTTGGCCACGTTTTCCTTGATCAAACCAATCAACTGCTCGCGACTGAGACTCAGCGCAGGCTGTCCATCGGCCCCTGGTGTGCCGATCAGCGTGTTGACGCGCACCAGCCCGCCGGCTATCAGCAACGGCGCTTCGAGTTCACGCTGAATCTGGCTGACCTGGGTCTGCGCCAGGGATGTCAGGCGTTGTTCGATGACTTGCTCGAATTGTGCCTGAGTCCGTTCCTGGACCATGTTTTGCGTCCGGGCGCCGGAAAACAGCGCGTATACCACCAGCGCTGCCACGACACTGAGAACGATGGCGCCGGCCAGGGCCGCCACGGAAAACTGGATTGACTTGAATTTCATGGGTGCTCCGCACGCAAAAGATCGTCTGCGGAGGTGTATCGGCAGGGGGTTCGACAGGCATGAGCGGCTGCAGGAGAAATGGCTGTTTTTGCGTGCTGGATGTCGTAAATGAATCATCCCAGGCCGTTATCGGCCGTGGTGTACCCGGGTTTGTGAATTTTTTCCTACGGCGATGAGAGCTTTGTCTGAAATATACGTCTTACGTTCGTTGTCTCTGGCGCCGATACCTATCCACGCCTAGGATACGAACATGTTTTCAAGGAGTTTTTGATGAACAAGTTATTGGTTTTGTGTGGGCTGAGCGCAAGCCTGCTGCTCGCTGGCTGCCAATCGGTGAATACCACCAGCGGTGGCGCTGTGGGTGTTGAGCGCAAACAGTACATGTTCAGTATGTTGTCCTCGGAAGAGGTCAATCAGATGTACGCCCAGTCTTATACGAAGACAGTGGGTGAAGCGACCAACAAAGGCGTGCTGGACAAGACCAGCAGCGATGCCAAGCGCGTTCAGGTCATTGCCGACCGCCTCATTGCCCAGGCGCCGAACTTCCGTCCGGATGCGGCCCAGTGGAAATGGGAAGTGAACCTGATCAAGAGTGACGAGCTCAACGCCAACTGCGGGCCTGGCGGCAAGATCTTTGTGTACACCGGTCTGATCGACAGCCTGAAACTCACCGATGATGAGCTGGCCGCGGTCATGGGCCATGAAATCGCCCACGCCTTGCGTGAGCACGGTCGAGAAGCGATGTCCAAGGCTTACGGTATGGAAATGGCCAAGCAGGGCGCTGGTGCCTTGCTCGGTCTGGGCCAGGATAGCCTCGCGCTGGCGGACGCTGTGGCCAACTACGGCATGACGTTGCCCAACAGTCGTTCCAATGAAAACGAAGCCGATCTGATCGGTCTCGAATTGGCCGCGCGCGCCGGCTACAACCCGAACGCCGCGATCACCCTGTGGAACAAAATGAGCAAGGCCAGCGAGGGTGCTCCGCCGGAGTTCCTCAGCACGCACCCGTCTTCCAGCAGCCGGACTGCTTCGTTGCAGGCGGCGATTCCGAAGGTGATGCCGCTGTACAACAGCGCCAAGAAATAAGCTGCAAGCTGCAAGTTTGAAGTAAAGCAAATCTGCTCTGTTTCAAGCTTGCGGCTTATAGCTTGAAGCTTGCAGCTGCTTTATACCCACCCACTGCTCTGCATCGCCTTGTACACCGCAACAATCGCCAGAATAAAGAATGCAGACGCCGCCAGGCGACGAATCAGCGTCAATGGCAATTTATCCGCCGCAAAGTTACCCGCCAGAACCACCGGTACGTTGGCAATCAGCATGCCGAGGGTGGTGCCGATGATCACCAGCCACAACTCCGGATACTGCGCGGCGAGCATCACGGTTGCGATCTGGGTCTTGTCGCCGATTTCCGCCAGGAAAAACGCAATCAGCGTGGTCAGGAACGGTCCGAACTTGCGGGCGGTGCTGGCTTCGTCGTCATCCATCTTGTCCGGTACCAGGGTCCACAGGGCGGTCGCTGCGAAGCTCGCCGCGAGGATCCAGTGCAACAAAGTGTCCGAAAAGAAACTGCCGACCCAGGCACCCACCGCACCGGCTGCCGCGTGGTTGGCCAAGGTTGCGGCCACGATGCCGGCGATGATTGGCCATGGCTTGCGGAAGCGGGCAGCGAGAATGAGCGCGAGCAGTTGCGTCTTGTCGCCGATTTCGGCCAAGGCAACGATTGCGGTGGGTACGAGTAATGAATCCAGCATCAGGGGTTTTCCTAAGGGGCGGGTCGACACGGCTATGACACGTACAGCCTTCCCGCCCCGGGTAAGGTGTTCGTGTCATAGGTCTTGTCAAACCCTGCGATCCGTCTGATGCGGACGCTTGGGTCGCATGCGCCATGGTCTTTTGACCAAGTATGTTGACGCATGCCGGACGAGCATGGCGCTCGTGGGAGACTACTCCCCTAGGACGGAGCGGATTCTGCCTAGGCAAATCCGATTGGGCAAGTACAAAATTTTACCCGCGTTTGGCCCGATAGATTCGAAAGCCCTGTCCTTCAGCCTTGATCGCGCACACGCCCAAATGCTCTTCGATCAAAGGTTGATACTTCAGGAAGCTGTTGGCCACCAAGCGCAGTTCGCCACCGTTTTTCAGATGTTTGGCCGCTTTTCGCAGCAGATTCTCTGTTGCGTAATAGTCTGTGTGGACCCCGACATGGAACGGTGGATTGCTTAAAATCGCATTCAATCCCATCGGTGCCGCGTCAATGCCATCGCCCGTGATGACTTCGGCTTCCAGACCGTTGGCAGCCAGGGTCAAACGGCTGCTGGCGGCGGCAAACGCGTCGACATCCAGCAACGTCACCTGGTTATGTGGATAGCGACGTTTTACCGCAGCCCCCAACACCCCGGCACCGCAACCGAAGTCCAGCAAATGGCCGCTCGGCAGTTTGTCCAGGTGCTCCAGCAACAGCGCGCTGCCACGATCCAGCCGACCATGGCTGAAAACCCCCGGCAGGCTGATGACTTTGAGCGGGCCTTCGGCCAGTGGCAGTTCGTATTCCTGGGCCAGGCTTTCCAGAGGTTTGGCTTGCGGGGCGTTGGCCACGGTGACTTGCCAGAGCTGGCAATGCCGCGCGCTGTCGAGTTTGCGTGGCTTGCCGAACGGGTTCAGTTGCTTGGCCGCACCTTCGATGCCGCTTTTTTTCTCGCCAACCAGGAACACCTCACGACCTTCCAGGCGCGAAGCCACGGCATTGAGGATGTAATCGGTCAGATCCTTGGATTTGGGCAGAAACACCACGGCGGATTCGAATTCGAATTCAGGCGCGTTCACACCAAAATCGCTGCGCCCGGCAAAGCGTGCGTCCAGCGCGGCTTGATCGCCGGCATGCCAGCACCAGCCGCGAGCGGCGGGCAGGCGGCCGAGCAAATCATCGGCGGGCAAACCGGCCAGCAACACCGGACCCTGGAATAATTCAGCCTGACGAAGCAGTACTTCACTGCGCGGATCCATAACTGCTCCTGTGGAAAAAAGTGCCGCAGTTTATCAACTGACGACCCGCAGCGCCTTACCGCTGAAGTATCCCAAGGCGTTTTCGGTCACTTGGCCAACGATTCGCTGCCGCGCTTCGCGACTGCCCCAGGCGTTGTGCGGGGTAACGATCAGTCGTGGGATGTCGTGGGCCAGCAATGGGTTGCCATTGACCGGTGGCTCGACGCTCAGCACGTCGGTGGCGGCTCCGCCCAGATGACCATTGCGCAAGGCGTCGGCCAGCGCTTGTTCATCGATCAGGCCGCCACGGGCGGTATTGACCACGAACGCGCCGGGCTTCATCGAGGCCAGTTCACGGGCGCTGATGAAGTGTCGGGTGTGTTCGTTGAGCGGGCAGTGCAAGGTCAGTGCGTCGATCTGCGGCAGCAGCTCGTCCAGCGGCAAACGGTCGGAACGGGCAGGGCGCCCCGGGATCTGGCCCAGCAGCACGCGCATGCCGAAAGCTTCGGCCAGTCGCGCGACGGCGCCGCCGAGTTCACCGTGACCGAGCAAACCGAGGGTTTTGCCTTCCAGCTCGACGATCGGGTAGTCCAGCAGGCAGAACTGCTTCGCCTGTTGCCAGCGACCTTCACCGACGGCTTTTTGATAATCGGCCAGGCGTGTCGCCAGGTTGAGCAGCAGCATGATCGTATGTTGCGCCACGGAGGGCGTGCCGTAGCCCTGGCAGTTACACACGGTAATCCCGTGGGCGCGGGCAGCCGCGAGGTCGACGTTGTTGGTGCCGGTGGCGGTGATCAGGATCAGCTTCAGTTCGGGGCTGGCGGCGATGGCGGCAGCGTCGATCATGATCTTGTTGGTGATGGCGACGGTTGCGCCCTTCAGATGTTCGACCACTTGATCGGGCAAGGTCTGGGGGAGCAGCTGCAATTGGCTGAAGCATCCGCGAAGCGGGCTGAGGTCGAGATCGCCCAGATCCAGGGACGGGTGGTCGAGGAAAACGGCGCGGCGAATGTTCGTCATCAACTGTACCTTTTGTGCGGTGAACTGAAGGCGTAATCTGCCCAGCCTACCAGATGAAATAAATAGTTACGCTTGGCCTGAAGGAGCCCCCATGTACTGGACCGAGTTCTTGACCGTTGCTCTGATTCACCTGCTGGCCGTGGCCAGCCCCGGCCCGGACTTTGCCGTGGTGGTGCGTGAGAGCGTGACCCACGGACGTCGCGCCGGTACCTGGACGGCGCTGGGCGTGGGCTCGGCGATTTTCCTGCATGTTGGCTATTCGCTGTTGGGTATCGGTCTGATCGTGTCCCAGTCGATCGTGCTGTTCAACGCCCTGAAATGGGCCGCCGCCGCTTACCTGCTGTACATCGGCTTCAAGGCGCTGCGGGCGCAACCGGCCAAGGCCGTGGCGGACGACCTGCACAAGGAAGCGGGCGAGCGCACGGCCCGCGGCGCTTTCACGTCGGGTTTCGTGACCAACGGCCTGAATCCGAAAGCCACGCTGTTTTTCCTGTCGTTGTTCACCGTGGTGATCAATCCGCACACACCACTGACGGTGCAGGCCGGTTACGGTATTTACCTCGCAGCGGCGACGGCGATCTGGTTCTGCCTGGTGGCGATGCTGTTCAGCCAGCAGCGCGTGCGCGCCGGTTTCGCCCGCATGGGCCACTGGTTCGACCGGACCATGGGCGCGGTGTTGATTGCGATCGGCGTGAAGCTGGCGTTTACCGAGATGCACTGACTGTAACGTTCGACGACTGCCCACAAATGCTGGCGCAACGCTAGCATTTGGGCGGTTCTGCAAATCATTCCTTTGGCTGATTTGGCTGGCGATCAGGGGCACTAAAGTGCTTACTTTCAGCCACGACCGTGCAGTCAGAAAAGGGATTCTTATGTTGCAGACACGCGTTATCCCCCCAGCCGAAGGCGCTTACCAGTATCCGCTGCTGATCAAACGGCTCCTGATGTCCGGTACGCGTTATGAGAAAACCCGTGAGATCGTTTACCGCGACCAGTTGCGCTACAGCTATCCGACCCTGATCGAACGGGTCGCGCGGCTGGCCAACGTGTTGACGGCGGCCGGGGTCAAGCCCGGGGACACCGTGGCGGTGATGGATTGGGACAGTCATCGTTATCTGGAATGCATGTTCGCCATTCCGATGATCGGCGCCGTGATCCATACCATCAACGTGCGCCTGTCGCCGGAGCAGATCCTCTACACCATGAACCACGCCGAGGACCGCTACGTGCTGGTCAACAGCGAGTTCGAGGGGCTGTATAAGGCGATTGCGGGGCACTTGACCACCGTCGAGAAAACCCTGTTGTTGACCGACCTGCCGGACAAAACCGCTGACTTGCCGAATCTCGTCGGCGAGTATGAGCAGTTGCTGGCCGCCGCGAGTCCGCAATACGACTTCCAGGACTTCGACGAAAACTCGGTCGCGACCACGTTCTATACCACCGGCACCACCGGTAATCCCAAGGGCGTGTATTTCACCCATCGGCAACTGGTGCTGCACACCATGGGCGTGTCGACCATCATGGGCGCGATCGACAGCGTGCGCTTGCTGGGTACCAACGATGTGTACATGCCCATCACCCCGATGTTCCACGTACACGCCTGGGGGCTGCCGTATGTAGCGACCATGCTGGGGCTCAAGCAGGTTTATCCCGGCCGTTACGACCCGGAGTTCCTGGTGGAGTTGTGGCGCAAGGAAAAGGTCACCTTCTCCCACTGTGTGCCGACCATCCTGCAAATGGTCCTCAATGCCAAGGCGGCGCAAAATACTGACTTCGGTGGCTGGAAAATCGTCATCGGCGGCAGTGCGCTCAATCGTGCGCTGTATGACGCGGCCAAGGCCAAAGGCATTCAATTGACCGCGGCGTACGGCATGTCGGAAACCGGGCCACTGGTATCGTGCGCGCACCTCAACGACGAGTTGATGGCCGGTACCGAAGACGAGCGCACGACGTATCGGATCAAGGCCGGCGTGCCGGGGCCATTGGTGGAGGCGGCGATTGTCGACACCGAGGGTAACTTCCTCCCTGCCGACGGCGAGACCCAGGGGGAACTGGTGTTGCGTGCGCCGTGGCTAACCGAAGGGTATTTCAACGAACCGCAGAAAGGCGCCGAGCTCTGGGCCGGGGGCTGGTTGCACACCGGTGACGTGGCGACGCTGGACAGCATGGGCGTGATCGACATTCGCGACCGGATCAAGGACGTGATCAAGACGGGCGGCGAGTGGATCTCCTCTCTCGACCTCGAAGACCTGATCAGTCGCCACCCGGCGGTACGCGAAGTAGCAGTGGTGGGGATTGCCGATCCGCAGTGGGGCGAGCGGCCGTTTGCCTTGCTGGTGCTGCGTGAAGGCCATCAGATCGGGGCCCGGGAACTCAAGGAACACCTCAAACCGTTCGTGGAACTGGGTCACTTGAGCAAGTGGGCTATCCCCAGTCAGATCGCCCTTGTTACTGAAATTCCCAAGACCAGTGTCGGCAAGCTCGACAAGAAGAAAATTCGCGTCGACATCCTCGAATGGCAAGCCACCAACAGCACCTTCCTTTCGACGCTTTAAGCCCCCTTTGGCGTGCCCGAAAAGGCACGCCAGCCCCACCAAGCAAGCGCTTGGCTTGTCAAATCCGAAATTTGAGCCATCCTTGCCGTGCCGACGGGTGTCGGTCTGGCGAAAGGACTGTTCCAGAGTGGCTGGCGGGTGCAAATCACACTTTAGAGGGATCAAGCACTACTACCTGCTGGCTATAGTCCGCTCAAGGATTTTTAAGAACGGAGCAAACGCACAAACCGGGGCGATGCAACTTTGGAATGACTTTGGGATGCCATGGCTCCCTGTCCTCCAAGCGTTTTTAAAAGTGCTCACTGCCATAACAATAAAATGCACATGGAGTAGCGTCGATGACATCAGTAAACCAGTTCTGGCGCCGGGCTAAACTGCCTCTGGCCGTCAGCCTTGCCTCTACGCTCGCCGGGCCTGCATTCGGCGTCAGCTTCAACGTTGGTGAAATCGAAGGTCAGTTCGACTCATCCCTGTCGATCGGTGCCAGTTGGTCTACTGAGAGCGCCAACAAGAACCTCATCGGCGTCAACAACGGCGGCCGCGGCCTGTCCCAGACTTCCGACGACGGTCACTTGAACTTCGAGAGTGGTAAAACCTTCTCGAAAATCTTCAAGGGCATTCATGACCTTGAGTTGAAATACGGCGACACCGGCGTTTTCGTCCGTGGCAAATACTGGTACGACTTCGAACTCAAGGACGAAAGCCGTCCGTTCAAGGACATCAGCGACAGCAACCGCAAGGAAGGCGCCAAATCCGCCGGCGGCCAGATCCTCGATGCCTTCGTCTATCACAACTACTCCATCGCCGATCAGCCGGGTTCCGTGCGTCTGGGCAAACAGGTCGTGAGCTGGGGTGAAAGTACCTTCATCGGCAGCGGTATCAACTCGATCAACCCGATCGACGTCTCCGCGTTCCGTCGTCCAGGTGCCGAGATCAAGGAAGGCCTGATCCCGGTCAACATGTTCTACGTGTCCCAGAGCCTCACCGACAATCTGTCGGCCGACGCCTTCTACCAGATCGAATGGGACCAGACCGTCGTCGACAACTGCGGCACGTTCTTCTCGCAACCCGACATCATTGCCGATGGTTGCACCGACAACCTGCGCGTATTGAACAGCCGCTCGACGATTCCTGCCGCAGCGCTGCCGACACTGACTGCGCTGGGTGTCGACGCCAACAACGAAGGTGTGCTGGTGCGTCGTGGCCCGGACCGCGATGCGCGGGACAGTGGTCAGTGGGGCATGTCCCTCAAATACATGTTCGATCCGCTGGACACCGAGTTCGGTGCCTATTTCATGAACTACCACAGCCGTGCGCCGATCTTCAGTGCCACGGGCGCTCCAGCCTCGACCTTTGCCAGGGTCGGTGCCTTGCCGGCGCAATTGCGTGCCCTGGCGCCGCTGATCGTCGCGGGTAACTCGAGCTACTTCGTCGAGTATCCGGAAGACATCCGCCTCTACGGCTTGAGCTTCTCCACCACCCTGCCTACCGGTACGGCGTGGAGCGGTGAAATCAGCTACCGTCCGAACGCACCGGTGCAGCTCAACTCCACCGATATCCTGTTCGCCGGTGTACGTCCTCTGGGCGGTGCGCTGACCAACGCTTCGCTGCTGGCCGGTGTACCGGGTCAGGACCTGCACGGCTATCGCCGCAAGGAAGTCACCCAGTTCCAGACCACCCTGACGCACTTCTTCGATCAGGTCATGGGCGCTAGCCGTCTGACCCTGGTGGGTGAAGTGGGCGTCACCCACGTCGGCGGCCTGGAAAGCACCTCCGACGTCCGTTATGGCCGTGATCCGGTCTACGGTCCTGGTGAATTGCCGACCACCGGCGGCGCCAACACTTGCGTGGCACTCAACCAGAGCACCATCAACGGTGCCGGTCCGGGTACTCCGACCAACAACCTCAGCCGCAATTGCAACAACGAAGGCTTCACCACGGCGACCTCGTGGGGCTATCGCGGTCGTGCGATCTGGGAATACAACGACGTCTTCGCCGGTGTGAACCTCAAGCCGAACGTGGCCTGGTCCCACGACGTGGAAGGTTACTCGCCTGGTCCTGGCGGCAACTTCGAGGAAGGTCGCAAAGCGGTCAGCCTGGGTGTCGACGCCGAGTACCAGAACACCTACACCGCAAGCCTGGCATACACCAACTTCTTCGACGGCAAGTACACCACCGTGGATGATCGCGACTTCGTTGCGCTCAGCTTCGGCGTGAACTTCTAAGCACCGTATTTTCAGGACGAGTACACACATGAAAATAACAAAGAGTCTGTTCCACGCCGGTGTCCTGGGGCTTTCCCTGCTGGCGACCAGCGTAATGGCAGCGGTTCCGGCGGCCGAAGCGGACAAATTGGGCAAGAGCCTGACCCCGATGGGGGCTGAGGCGGCGGGTAACGCCGACGGTTCGATTCCGGCCTGGAAACCGATGCCGAAAAATGCTGGCACCGTCGACAGCAAGGGCTTCCTGTCCGATCCGTACGCCAGCGAAAAACCGCTGTTCACCATCACCGCGCAGAACGTTGACCAGTACAAGGGCAAGCTCGCTCCGGGGCAGTACGCGATGTTCAAGCGTTACCCGGAAACCTACAAGATGCCGGTCTACCCGTCCCATCGCGGTGCTACCGTGCCGGATGATGTGTTCGCCTCCATCAAGAAGAACGCCACCAACACGGAGCTGGTCTCCGGCGGCAACGGGCTGAAAAACTTTGAAACCGCGGTACCGTTCCCGATTCCGAAAAGTGGCGTCGAAGTGATCTGGAACCACATCACCCGCTATCGCGGCGGCAGCGTGACCCGTCTGGTAACCCAGGCCACGCCGCAGGCAAACGGCTCGTTCAGCCTGGTGTATTTCCAGGACCAGTTCGTGTTCCGTGACAAGATGAAGGATTACGATCCGGCGAACCCGGGCAACATCCTGTTCTACTTCAAGCAGAAAGTGACCGCCCCGGCACGTCTGGCCGGTGGTGTGCTGCTGGTGCACGAAACCCTCGACCAGGTGGCGGAACCTCGTGGGGCGTGGGTCTACAACGCTGGTCAGCGTCGCGTGCGCCGTGCACCACAAGTGTCTTATGACGGTCCGGGTACCGCTGCCGATGGTCTGCGTACCTCCGACAACCTGGACATGTACAACGGTGCGCCGGATCGTTACGACTGGAAACTCGAAGGCAAGAAGGAAATGTACATCGCTTCCGACAGCTACAAGCTCGACGATCCGAAGCTCAAGTACGCCGACATCATCAAGGCCGGTCACATCAACCAGGACCTGGCTCGCTACGAGCTACGCCGGGTCTGGCATGTGGTGGCAACCTTGAAGCCAGGCCAGCGTCACATCTACGCCAAACGTGACTTCTATATCGACGAAGACACCTGGCAAGCAGCAGTGATCGACCACTACGATGGTCGTGATCAACTGTGGCGTGTGGCGGAAGCTCATGCCCAGAACTACTACAACGTCCAGGTTCCGTGGTACACCCTGGAGGCTTTGTACGACCTGCAATCGGGCCGTTACCTGGCACTGGGCATGAAGAACGAAGAGAAGTCGGCGTATGACTTCGGCTTCACCGCCACCACCGCGGACTTCACGCCGAACGCCCTGCGTCAGGAAGGTATTCGCTAAGCCATAGCAACCCGAGGCCGCATCCTCCTGAAACGCCCCGACTGGTTCGGGGCGTTTTTTTTTGAGGTCGAAACGGTGCGTGCGACTGTAGGAGCGAGCCTGCTCGCGATGGTCGTCAACGATAACGCATGAAACCTGACACCCCGCGCAGCTCTCGGGTTTTTCGCGAGCAATCGAGCGTCGACCGGCTGCTCCTACCGTTGAGGTTCGTAGACTTTTTGTAGCCATTTGTAGCAATTGCCTTCATTCCCTTCTCGTTTACCGCTAGTCTGCGGACATCTGCAACGCCGCCACCCGCATTTCAAACAAGAGCCGGCCATGACTGATCTGTCCCCCCCACCAGGTCCTGCAAGCGTCGCTGTCGCCGCGCTGGACGGGCGCTTTTTCCGACCGCCATTGCCCGACGGCCATGTACTGCGTCCGCGCCTGTGCGAGCGTCTGAGTGCGGGGCTCGGTGGCAGGCTGCTGCTGGTCAGCGCCCCGGCGGGGTTCGGCAAGAGTTCATTGGCGGTGGAGTTCTGCCAGGCGCTGCCGGCACACTGGCAAAGCCTATGGTTGGGGTTGAGCCCGCGGGACAGTGACCCCGGTCGATTCCTCGAGCGATTGCTCGAAGGCCTTCAAGACTATTACCCGCAATTGGGCAGGCAGTCCCTTGGACTGTTGAAAATGCGTCAGCGCCATCAGCCGTTCGCCTTCGAAGAGTGGCTGGACGGCTTGCTCGACGAACTGGCCGTGCATCTGTCGACGGCGACGCCACTGTTGCTGGTGCTCGATGACTATCATCTGGCCCAGGGCCCGGTACTCGATCGCTGCCTGCAGTTCTTCCTCAACCACCTTCCCGATGGCCTGCTGGTGATGGTCACCAGCCGCCAGCGTCCCGACTGGCATCTGGCACGGCTGCGGCTGTCGCGGCAACTGCTGGAGCTGCATGAACAAGACCTGCGCCTGACCCACGATGAAGCCTTGAGCCTGCTCGACCGGCACAGCAGCTCCTTGCGCGGTGAGGCGTTGGAGAACCTGATTCAACGTAGCGAGGGCTGGGTGGCGGGATTGCGTTTCTGGCTGCTGGCGGCATCGGAAGCAGGTACGCAAGGCGCATTGCCCCAGGCGCTTCACGGGGGTGAAGGCCTGATCCGCGACTACCTGCTTGAAGAGGTGATCGATTGCCTGCCGGCCGAGGTGCAGGCGTTTCTCTACGATACGGCGCCTCAGGAGCGCTTCTGCAGCGAATTGTGCGATGCCGTACGCGACGCCCATGACAGTGCCGAAATCCTGCGCTTTCTGGCGGCCCATCAGGTGTTTCTGGTGCCGCTGGACGAGCATGGCCACTGGTATCGCTACCACCATCTGTTTTCCGATCTGCTGCGCTCGCGGCCTGTCGCCCAGTCGATGGTGCCGGCCGCCAGTCTGCACCTGCGCGCCTGTCGCTGGTTCAATGCCCAGGGGCTGCTCGATGAAGCGGTAGAGCAGGCGTTGCGCGCCGGGCATCTGGACGTCGCGGCGAACCTGGTGCAAAACCTGTCGGAAGAACAACTGCTGGCCGAGCAGAATGTCGGCATGTTGCTGCGCTGGAAAATGGACTTGCCCGACAGCCTGCTGATCAGTACACCACGACTGATCGTGCTCTACAGCTGGGCGTTGGGACTGGCCTGTCAGCTGGATGCCGCCGAGGAACTGGCCAGCCATTTGAGCCGTTTCCTGCCGGCCCCGTCCGCCACCGCGCAGAAGTCGATGCTGGCGCAATGGCTGGCCTTGAGCGGGATCATCGCTCGTGGCCGCGGTAATCGTGAACTCACGCTGCGTTATTGCACCGAAGCGCTGGAGAGCCTGCCGTGCAAGCGTTACGGCCAGCGGTTGATGTGCCTTTCGACCCTGTCCAACCTGGCCATTGCCGACGGTGACTTGTGGCGTGCGCGCGGGTTGAACCGTGATTCGCTGGAACTGGCGCAACGGGTCGGCAACCCATTGTTCGAAGCGCTGGCCCACTACGACCGCGCACGCGTGCTGCAAGCACGAGGGGAAATCCTGCGCTCGCTGGATGAAGTCCGGCAGGGACTGCAACGCCTGCAGGGTCTGTCACCGCAACGACTCTACGCCGTACGCGCACGGCTGACGTTGTACGAAGGTTTTCTGCTGGCGCTGCGCATGCAACCGCAAGCGGCGCGGGTGCGCTTGCAGGCAGGCTTGAGCGAGGCGCGAGCCTGTCGTGACATCAGCGTATTGATCGGGCATTGCGTCATCGCCCGGCTTGAAGGCAGTTGCGGCGAATTCGCCAAGGCCTTTGCCGAACTGAGTGAAGCCGAACGACTGATGCATATCTGGGACGTGCCGCCGATCTACTATCTGGCGATGATCACCTTGGTCAAATGTGAACTCTGGCTGGCCCAGGGGCGCATCGATCTTGCGCAAGCCTGGCTGGCGCGGCTGGGTCAAACCTATAACGGTGGGCACCCGGCAGCTCCGCCGGAATTCCACCCGCAACTCCCCCTGCACATCGAGCTGCAACAGGCTTTGCTGGAGGTCATTCAGGGGCAGCCGATGCTCGCCGAGGGGCGTTTGAACGCGTTGCTCGAACAGGGTCAGCAATCCGGCCGACAGCTGCTCAGTGCGATGGCGTTGACGCAGAAAGTCTCGTTGTTGCTGGGTAGCGGGCGCGAACCCGAGGCGCGCAAGGCACTGAACCAGGCGCTGGACGCCGCTGCAGGCGGCGTTCTGCAACCGTTTGACAGACTATTGGCCGAGCATTCGGACTGGCTTCGCGGACAACTGCAAAGCTGTGCGCAGACGACCTTGTCTCAGGACCTTGCAGAGAAACTGCCTGCATTGGCTGCCAGACCTGCCTTGGAGTCCGCTCCCGCCACCGAGCAACTCAGTACGCGTGAATTGGCTGTCCTGCGCCTGATTGCCCAAGGCTGCTCGAACCAGGAAATCAGTGATCAGCTGTTTATCTCATTGCACACGGTCAAGACCCATGCCAGCCATATCAACAGCAAGCTGGGCGTTGAACGACGCACGCAGGCGGTGGCACGGGCCAAGGAGTTGGGGGTGCTGGGTTAAGGAATTTTCACGTTACACGGCACAACAAATCGCTGGATACTCATTTGTGCGAAAATCGCTCGTCCCCCGTTTATCGAGCAGGCCCCGATGTCTCAGCAACCCTCCCTGATCCGCGAAACCTTCCCCGTCGGCCCGTTGCAGTGCAACTGCACGATCATCGGCGATCCGATCACGAAAAAGGCCATCGTCGTCGATCCGGGTGGCAATCACGAGCTGATACTCGCGCGACTGGATGCCTTGGGCCTGAAAGTGGTCAGCATCATTCATACCCATGCACACCTCGATCACTTCCTGGCGTCCGGCCAGTTGAAGGAAAAAACCGGCGCCACATTGCACTTGCACAAGGAAGATCAGTTCCTCTGGGACAATCTGGAAATGCAGTGTCAGATGTTCGGTGTTCCCTATACGCCGGTGCCATCGCCGGATCGCTGGTTGGCCGATGATGAGGAGCTGGCGTGCGGTTGTGGCGTGGCGTTGCACACACCGGGTCATACGCCGGGTTCCATGAGCTTCTGGTTTTCGGATGCCAAGCTGCTGATTGCCGGTGACACCCTGTTTCGTCGCGGCGTAGGTCGCACGGATTTGTGGGGTGGCGATCAGGCGACTATCGTGCGTTCGATCAAGCAGCGGCTGTATACGCTCGACGAAGAGGCGACTGTGGTGGCTGGACATGGTCCCGACACCCGTCTGGGGGATGAGATGCGCGAAAATCCTTTTGTCAGGGCCTGATTTGTAACGCGCGGAATTTTCATCCGTCGAAACGATCCAACGCCCGCAAAGGTTCGATGCTTACGTCCGTTGCACCACAGAATGTAAAAAGTAGGAGCACTTCATGTTCACCAAACGTCGTTTGATTATTGTGGCTACTGCCGTAGCGCTATTGTCCGGTTGCGCATCGCCCAACCCTTACGACAATCAGGGTCAGGCCGATAGCGGCTCCACGGGCATGAGCAAAACCGCCAAATACGGTGGCCTCGGCGCATTGGCCGGCGCCCTGGCGGGTGCCGCCATCGACCACAACAACCGTGGCAAAGGCGCGCTGATCGGTGCTGCGGTAGTGGGGGCTTCCGCTGCCGGTTACGGCTACTACGCCGACCAGCAGGAGAAAAAACTGCGTGCCAGCATGGCCAACACCGGCGTTGAAGTTCAGCGCGAGGGCGATCAGATCAAGCTGATCATGCCGGGCAACATCACGTTCGCCACTGATTCGTCGAACATCGCTTCCAGCTTCTACCAGCCGCTGAATAACCTGGCCGGCTCGCTGAAAGAATTCAACCAGAACCAGATCGAAATTGTCGGCTACACCGACAGCACCGGCAGCCGTCAGCACAACATGGACCTGTCCCAGCGTCGGGCCCAGAGCGTCGCGACTTACCTGACCTCGCAAGGTGTCAGCGGTGCCAACCTGAGCGCCCGTGGCGCCGGCCCGGATAACCCGGTTGCCAGCAACGCAGACGTCAACGGCCGCGCGCAGAACCGCCGTGTGGAGGTCAACCTCAAGGCGATTCCTGGCCAGCAGTATGGCGGTCAGCAACAAGGTACGGTTCAGCAGTATCCATAAAAACGCCGCAATAAAATAATGTGGGAGCGAGCCGGCTCGCGAAGAGGGAGTGTCAGTCGACATGAATGTTGTCTGACGCACCGCTTTCGCGAGCCGGCTCGCTCCCACATTGGTATCTGGTTTTCGCCCTTTCAGTTAGCCTCTTTCACTGCGCTGAGAAACGCGCAGGTACGCTCCTGTTGAGGGTGTTCGAAGATTTGTGCAGGTGTGCCCTGTTCATGGATCTGTCCTTTGTAAAAGAAGCACACCCGATCGGCGAACTCCCGGGCGAACCCCATCTGGTGCGTCACCATCAACATGGTCAGGTTGTGTTCGGCACCGAGTCTGCGGATGACGTTGAGTACTTCGCCGCACAATTCCGGGTCAAGTGCCGAGGTCACTTCATCGAACAGCATGACTTTGGGGCGCATGGCCAATGCTCTTGCAATCGCCACCCGTTGTTGCTGCCCCCCGGATAACTGTGAAGGGTAGTGCCCCAGTTTGCTGCCCAGCCCCACCATCTCCAGCAGATCGGCCGCTCGTTCGCGCGCTTCGGCGGGCTTCATGCCCAGCACCTGCACCGGTGCTTCGATGACGTTTTGCAGCGCCGTCATGTGCGGGAACAGGTTGAAGCTTTGAAACACCATGCCGATCTTGCCGCGCACGCGACGGATGTGCCGGTCATTGGCCGGTACCAGCACGCCGTTGCGATTGGGCATGTGTGTCAGCAGGTCATCATCGATGCGGATCAAGCCGTCATCGATACCTTCGAGAGTCATCAACACCCGCAATAACGTGGATTTCCCCGAACCGCTGGGGCCGATGATCGCGACCTTTTCGCCTGGCGTGACATCCAGATTCAAATGGTCGAGTACCGTGAAATTGCCGTAGCTCTTGGTGACGTCCTGAAAGCTGACAATCGGCTTGACCGGGTTGGGTGTCTGCATGGCCGTGGCCTCCTGCGGATGCAGCGGTGTCAGGTTGCCGCGCCGGGAAAGGTCGTTGGATGTCGAGAGTGGAGAGGTCATTTGCGTAGCTCCAGGCGCAGTTCAAGGCGCCGTACCAGATAAGCCAAGGCGATGCTCAGGGCGAGGAAAAACAGACCGACCATGGTGATGGGCTCCAGGTAACGGAAGTTTTCGGAGCCGATGTTCTTGGCCTGTTGCATGATTTCCACCACGGTGATGGCCGACAGCACCGGCGTGTCCTTGAGCATCGCCACCAGATAGTTGCCCAGCGGCGGCAGGATGGGGCGCAGGGCCTGGGGCAGGATGATGTTGCGGTAGGCGTTGTACGGTGCGATGTTGAGTGCCGTAACGGCCTCCCATTGCGCCCGGGGTACGGCGTCGAGGCCTCCTCGATAAACCTCGGCGATGTAGCAGGCGTAATGCACACCGATGCCGATGATGCCCACCTGCATGGCGGTCATGCTCACACCGTAATTGGGCAGCACGTAATAGAGGAAATACACCTGGATCAGCAGCGGCGTGCTGCGAATGAACTCGATCACCCCGGCGGTTGGCCATGACAGCCACAACGTGCGGCTGCGTCGGCCAATGGCCAGGAACAGCCCGAGCACAATGGCGATCAGGAAGCCGATCAGGGTAATCCCCACGGTATTGAGCGATGCGCGCAGCAAATCGGGAAGGATCTGCCAGGCATAGGTCCAGTCGAACAGGGTCATGACAATCCTCCACGCATCCGACCGCGCGCCAGGCGCCGCTCAATGCCTCGCATCCCGATATTGATCGCCTGGGCCAGGACGAAATACATCACCAGCGCCAGACTGAAGATTTCCAGGGTCTGGAACGTCGCCTGATCCAGTTGCCGAGCCCGAAAGCTGAGATCGGACAAGGTGATCAGCGACACCAGCGAGGTGTTCTTCAACAATTCGATCAACAGGTTGGTGCCCGGTGGAATCGCCGCCAACAACGCCTGGGGCAGAATGATTCGGCGAAAGCGCTTGTAGCCACTGAAGTTCAATGCGGTCGCCGCCTCGTACTGCCCCTTTGCCACCGAGCTGATCGCGCCGCGCATCACTTCGGCGCCGTACGCGCCGATGTGCAGGCCGAGACCGACAATGGCCACGCTGTACGGACTCAGTTCCAGGTTGAACGGCGGCAACGGCAACACGAAAAACAGCCAGAACAACTGCACCAGCAGCGACGTGCCGCGGAACACCTCGATGTAGGCAATGGAAAACCAGCTCAGGGGACGCCATGGCGACATGCGCCCGAGCGCTGCGAGAATCGCCGCGACAATCGCCAGTATCGAGCCGAAGAACGTCACCTGGAGGGTTACCCAGGCGCCTTGTATCAATAACGGAAGTAATTCACCCATGGTTCACACCTGGCCATCCGGATTAAGCAGGGAAATAGGCATCGCACCGTGGCGCCATGCCTGTTTCGACTATTGAGCGCAGAGCTCGGCAGCCGTTTTGCTTGTCACGTTGGATTTGTCGAAGCCGAACGGTGCGACCGTTTTCAGGTGTTCTTCAGAGCCCAGCCACTTTTTCAGTTCGGCGTTCACCGCGTCACGCAGGTCCTTGTCTTCCGGGCGGAAGGCGAGGGCGCCGTAACCGGTGTGCGACGGGTCGTCCTTGAACTCGACAACCGCCTGGACCTTGTCGCCACCCTTGGCGGCCAGGCCTTTCATGGTCAGTTGAGTGCCCACCGCCGCATCGGCGCGGCCGGCGCGCACGGCTTGCAATTGAGCGGTGGTGTCCGGCACCTGGAGGATTTGTGCATCCTTCACACCGGAATCCCGTGCATATTTCAGGTTGACCGTGCCGGCCATGATCGCCAGCTTCACATCCGGGTTTTTGGCGATGTCTTCATAACTGTGCAGGTTCTTCGGGTTGCCCTTGGCGGTCAGCAATGCATCCGGTAACTGGTACTGCGGATCCGTGAACAACACCTGTTTGCAGCGTTCCGGGGTGATGTACATGCCTGCGGCAATCACGTCGAAACGACCGGCACGCAGACCCGGGATCAACGAGCCCCATTCGGTCAGAACGCCGTCGACTTCCTTGATACCCATTTTGGCGAAGATAGCTTTTGCGATTTCCGGCGATTCACCGGTCACGCGACCATCGGTTTCGGTAAAAGCGAACGGGGTTTCGTTGGCATAGCCGATACGGATGCTGCTTTTCTGTTTGATGGTTTCCAGCGTAGTGGCGGCGTGGGCACTGGCGGCCAGGCCCAGCATCGCGCAAGCCACGAACAGGCGGCGTAAAACATGGGGAGTGCCGGGAAAGGAATTGCTCATCGATAAAATCTCCTGTTTCTTGTGGACCCGTCGTTGGACGGCTCTGTGGTAGGAGGCAGTGTGACAAGAGCAAAGCGTACGAGAGCCGTTTCCTGTTGAGCCGAAGCTTGGGGGCACAGTTCCGGTACAGATCGATTGGTTGTTGTTGGAGGCTGGACAAGTAGCCTGTGCATCGACCTTGGACCGAGCATACAAAAGCCCTGTGCAACATTGCATTGCACTAGGACAATTGCTTTGCACGGATTCTCGCGGGATGCTGTCGGCACTGGCATGCACGCGGGTTTAGCGCCGATGGACAAGTGGAAAGCAGCACTGGAAATCGCCCGTAGCGGCGAGTCCAAATACAAGATTCTGGTACAGGCGATTGCCGACGATATCGAGCAGGGTGTCCTGGCCAACGATCAGCGTCTGCCACCGCAACGCAATGTTGCCGACGCCATGGGCATCAGCGTGCAGACGGTGACCAATGCCTATAAGGAGCTGGAGCGTCAGGGCCTGGTGCGTTGCGAAGTGGGGCGTGGCAGCTTCGTGTCGCGACGCATGAGCGATCGCGTCGCTACCTACATTCTCGACAGCCCCGAGCGGGCACTGGTGGATTTCTCCATCACCCGGATCATGCACACCCGCGAGCATGACCAGTTTTGGCGCGAGACCTGCCGCGAGTTGAGTACCGAAGAGGATCAACCGTGGATTCACGCCTTTCGCCCGATCGCCGGTTTCGAATCACACCGTGAGGCGGCGATGCACTGGATCGGGCGCCAGGGCCTGAAGGTCGAGCGTGATGACATCCTGATCACCAATGGCGCGGCCCATGGCATTTTCCTTGCGCTGGCTTCGCTGGCCGGCCCCGACGATGTGGTGCTGTGTGAAGGGGTCACCGATCACGGTGTCATTGGTAATTCCCAGGTACTGGGCTTCACGCTCAAAGGCCTGGAGATGGATCGTCATGGTATTGATCCGGAACATTTCGAAGACATGTGCAGCAATGAACGCATCACTGCACTGGTCTGTACGCCGAACCTGAACAATCCGACCACCAGCCTGATGCCGGACAGCCGCCGGCGCGAAATTGCCGACATTGCCCGGCGTTTCGGTGTGCATATCATCGAGGACGACGTATACGGCCCGCTGCTGGATGAGCGTCGTGCCCCGCCGATCAGTCACTACCTGCCGGAGCTGTCGTTCTATTGCACCAGCATGACCAAATCGGTGCTGACCGGCCTGCGCATCGGTTATCTGGTGATGCCCAAGCGGCTGGCCTTGCGCACTGAAAGCATATTGCGGGTCAACAGCTGGATGGCCACGCCGATGGTGTCGGAAATTGCAGCTCGCTGGATACGCGATGGTCGCGCCGACACGCTGGTGGGCTTGCAACGCAAGCTATTGGGTGGACGCCAGGCGATGGTCAGCGAATACCTGGGCGAATACCTGCTTGGCCAGCATCCTCATGCATTGAATGCCTGGATCGGGATACCGCCGCATTGGGAGCTCGACAGCCTGGTGCGGGCGCTGCGCCACAAACATATTGCAGTCACTTCACCCGACCCGTTTACGGTACGCGGTACACCTCGGCCCCGGGCGGTCCGTGTGTGTGTCGGCGCTGAATGCAGCGATCAGGAGATGCGTGAAGCGTTAATGGGCATGCGCGAGATCTTCGGCCAGTACCCGCAAATCCATGATTTCTGACCAGGGAAAGCGCCCCCAAAAGTTTGTCGACTAAATTGCCCTAGTACATTCATCGCGACAATCGAGCTCTCTTAGACTGCGCCCAACACTTCAGTGGGATGCGGTCATGTCAGCGCTGCAACTAAACGATATCTATCTCGCCCGCCAACGCATTGAGTCGCTGGTGCGGCGCACTCCCATGGAATATTCGCCCAGTCTGTCCCAGCGAGTGGGAGTGGCGGTTTATCTCAAGCTCGAATCCCAACAAATCACCGGCAGTTTCAAATTGCGCGGCGCGAGCAATGCGGTGGCGCAACTCGGTGTCGAAGAGAAGGCGCGTGGCGTGGTGGCGGCGTCGACCGGCAACCACGGCCGTGCCCTGGCGTACGCCGCATCACGGCAAGGCGTGAAAGCGACCATATGCCTGTCGCACCGGGTGCCGGCCAACAAGGTCCAGGCCATTCGCGATCTCGGTGCCCAAGTGTGCATCGTCGGTCAATCCCAGGATGACGCCCAGCGCGAAGCCGAGCGGATTGCCCGTGAGCAAGGCGCAACGCTGCTACCGCCGTTCGATCACCCGGCAATCATCGCCGGTCAGGGCACCCTCGGCCTGGAAATCCTTGAACAGCAACCGGACGTCGCCCAAGTACTGGTGCCGTTGTCCGGTGGCGGTCTGTTTGCTGGCGTAGCGTTGGCGATCAAACGGGCCAACCCGCAGATTGTCACCCACGGCATCAGCATGCAGCGTGGCGCGGCGATGCACGCCAGCCTGGCGGCGGGGCACCCGCTGGAAGTCGAAGAATTGCCGACCCTGGCCGATTCCCTCGGTGGCGGGATTGGCCTGGATAACCATTACACCTTCCACATGACCCGTGACCTTTGCGATCAATTGCACCTGCTCAGCGAAACCTCAATCGCCGACGCCCTGCGCCACGCCTACCGCGAAGAGCGGTTGGTGCTGGAGGGCGCGGCGGCGGTCGGGATTGCCGCGTTGCTCGATGGCCTGATCGAGCCGCGCGGACCGATTGTGGTGGTGGTCAGCGGGCGCAACGTCGATATCGATCAGCACTTGCGCGTCCTCGCCGGCGCGGATGCGTGAAACCAACAATAACGACTGAACGGAGTGCCGCGTTGATGAGTGAAGTCACCCTATTGAGCGAAACGGATCTGCGCGCTTGCGTGACGCTGGATCTGCCGAGTATCGAAGCCATCGAACAGGCCTTTGTGCTGCTGAACACGGCTGCGGTGGCGATGCCGCCGATCCTGCGTCTGGACATCCCCGAGCACAACGGCGAAGTGGACGTGAAAACCGCATATCTACCAGGTCTGGAGCGTTTTGCGATCAAGGTCAGCCCGGGTTTTTTCGACAATCCGAAACTCGGGCTGCCGAGCCTCAACGGCATGATGATGCTGCTCTCGGCACGCACCGGACTGCTGGATGCCTTGCTGCTGGACAATGGCTACCTGACTGCCGTTCGCACCGCGGCGGCGGGAGCGGTGGCGGCGCGTGCGCTATCGCGGGTCGACAGCCGCAGCGTGGCGCTGATCGGTGCCGGGGAACAAGCGGCATTGCAACTTCAGGCGTTGCGACTGGTGCGACCGATTACCCAAGTTCGTGTCTGGGCGCGTGACGGTGCCAAGGCTGAAGCGTTCTGTATCGAACTGGCCCGCGACACCGGTCTGGCGGTGATGCCTTGCGCGAGCATCGACGAGGCCATGGCCGATGTGGACATCGCGATCACATGCACTCCAAGTCGCGAGCCGCTCATAGATGTACGTCACTTGCATCCCGGTTTGCACATTACCGCCATGGGGTCGGACGCAGAACACAAGAATGAAATCTCCCCCCAGGTCCTGGCGCAAGTCGATCGCTACGTGGCCGATCGACTGAGCCAGACCCGCATTCTCGGTGAACTGCACCATGCCCTCGTGGCAGGAGCCATCACCGACGAATCGAACTTCGCAGAGCTGGGTCAGGTACTGGCGGGCCGGCGTCCCGGTCGCAGCGACCCTGCGCAAGTCACCCTGTGCGACCTCACCGGCACCGGCGCCCAGGATACGGCCATGGCCAACCTGGCGTTCGAGCGCGCGCGTTCGGCGGGCAAGGGATTGCAGTTCGCGAGTTAAACAGTTTTTTCATCCGTGCGTCATTTATCACGCTTGATCTCTAAGAGGGCAGATGCATGTCTCAGATAGTCGTCAATCTTCCGTTCGAACGGGAGGAATACGCTCAGCGTCTGGCAAAGGTGCGAGTGGCCATGCAGGCGCAGGGCATCGAGTTGTTGCTGGTCACCGACCCCTCGAATATGGCGTGGCTGACCGGCTATGACGGTTGGTCGTTCTACGTCCACCAATGCGTGCTGCTTGCCCTTGACGGCGAGCCGGTGTGGTTCGGTCGCGGGCAGGATGCCAACGGCGCCAAACGCACGGTATTCATGCAGCAGGAAAATATCGTCGGTTACCCGGACATCTACGTGCAGTCCCGGGAACGTCACCCGATGGACTACCTGTCGCGGGAGGTCATCACGGCCCGCGGCTGGGGTGCACTGACCCTCGGCGTGGAAATGGACAACTATTACTTCAGCGCCGCAGCCTACCTGTCACTGCAGAAAAACCTGCCCAAGGCCAAACTGATCGACGCGGTCGGGCTGGTGAACTGGCAGCGGGCGGTCAAGTCCCCTCAAGAAATCGCCTACATGCGCATCGCCGCGCGCATCGTCGAAAACATGCATGGGCGAATCCTCGAACGGATCGAACCGGGCATGCGCAAAAATGAGCTGGTGGCGGAAATCTACAGCAGTGGCATTCTCGGTGCTGACGGTCATGGCGGCGATTACCCGGCCATTGTGCCGTTACTGCCAACGGGGGCCGATGCCAGCGCACCGCACTTGACCTGGGACGATTCGCCGTTCCAGAAGGGCGCCGGCACCTTCTTTGAAATCGCTGGGTGCTACAAGCGTTATCACTGCCCGCTCTCGCGCACGGTGTACCTCGGCAAACCGCCGCAGCATTTTCTCGACGGCGAAAAAGCTGTGGTCGAAGGCATCGCCGCCGGGCTCGACGCAGCCAGACCGGGCAATACCACCGGTGACATCGCCGTGGCGTTTTTCAAGGTGCTGGAGAAATTCGGTATCCACAAGGACAGCCGTTGCGGCTATCCGATCGGGATCAGTTATCCACCGGATTGGGGCGAGCGCACCATGAGCCTGCGTCCCGGCGACACCAGCGTGTTGCAGCCTGGCATGACCTTCCACTTCATGCCGGGCCTGTGGATGGATGATTGGGGGCTGGAGATCACCGAAAGCATTCTGATCACCGAAACCGGCGTCGAAACCCTGTGCAACGTGCCACGCCAACTGTTCGTGAAGGATTGAGCCATGAACGAATTGCCTGACAACCCGATCAGCGCCACGGTGGATTTCACCCGTGAAGGCGTGCAGCACGGGTTTCTCAAATTGCCGTACTCCCGGGACGATTCGGCCTGGGGGGCGGTGATGATTCCGGTCACGGTGGTTCAGCGCGGTCAAGGACCGACCGCGCTCCTGACCGGCGGTAACCATGGTGACGAGTACGAAGGGCCGGTGGCGTTGAGCAAACTGGCCCATGGCCTGACGGCCGCGCAGGTCACTGGTCGGGTGATTATCGTGCCGTTCATGAACACTCCGGCGTTCCATGCGGGGCGCCGCACCTCACCGATCGACAAGGGCAACCTCAATCGCAGCTTTCCCGGCAAACCGGACGGCACGGTGACCGAGAAGATCGCCGATTACTTCACCCGAACGTTGTTGCCGCTGGCGGATATCGTGCTGGACATCCATTCCGGTGGCCGCACCCTGGACTTCCTGCCTTTCGCCGCCTGCCACGTGCTGCCGGATAAAAACCAGCAAGCGCAATGCGAGGCCGGCATGCGCGCGTTCAATGCGCCGTACAGCATGCGCATGCTGGAGCTGGATGCCGGAGCGATGTACGACACCGCCGCCGAGCGCCAGGGCAAGGTGTTCGTCACCACTGAATTGGGCGGTGGCGGGTCGTCGAGTGCGCACAGCGTGGCGATTGCCGAGCGCGGAGTGCGCAATTTGCTGGTGCATGCCGGGATTCTTGAGGGCGAGGTGCAGACATCAGAATCAATCATGCTCGACATGCCCGATGGCGATTGCTTCATCGCCAGTGAGCACGATGGTTTGCTGGAAATGTGCCGTGATCTGGGTGACACCGTGAGCAAGGGCGAAGTCATCGCCCGCGTTTACGACGCCACCCGCAGCGGCGTGGCTCCGGTGGAATATCGCGCGGCGCGCAGTGGCTTGTTGGCGGCACGGCATTTTCCCGGTTTGGTGCAGTGTGGCGATACCCTTGCAGTCATCGCCGATGTCCTGACCTGAGTGTTTGATCACAACCCTTGTGGGGGCGAGCCTGCTCGCGATTGCGGACTGACATACACCCGTAATGTCGACTGATGCGCCGCCTTCGCGAGCAAGCTCGCTCCCACAGGTCTCTCCCACATGGTTTCTGATCACTGGAGATCCCTGGCCCATGCATAAACTTGATCGCTATGACCTGAAAATCCTGCGGATCCTCTCCGAAGACGGGCGTATCACCAAGTCGAGCCTGGCCGAGGCCATCAACCTGTCGGTAACGCCGGCGTGGGAACGGGTACGCAAACTCGAAACCCTGGGCTTGATCAAGGGCTACAGGGCGCAGATCGACTGGAGCACCGTGTTCAAGAGTCAGCAGGTGCTGGTGGAAATCACCCTGGCCCGGCATACCGCACAGGATATGCGGCGTTTCGAACAACGCATGAACGAGGCCGTCGAAGTAGCGTTCTGTTATGCCACCGGTGGTGGTGTCGATTACATGGCAATGATCCAGTCACCGGATATCGACCATTACCAGCGCTTTATCGACCAGTTATTGCTCGACGACCTGGGCATCGAACGCTACTTCACCTACATCGTCACCAAAACCATCAAGACCGCCGGTGCCTTGCCGGCCGAACTGGCGCAAGAGTCCTGACACCCACCGCAAAAATACGTTGATTGCCCCTGTTCAATCAGAAAGAACCACCCATTGAACCCCGGCAAAACCTCAAATCCCCCGGGCCTTGCTGCCCTAGCATGGATTCACGCAAACGGATTGGAGTGAACGCCATGACTTACAAACATCCACTGCTGTTCAAGGCCCTTTGTTACGTCGATGGCCATTGGGTTCACAGCGACAGTGGACACAGCGTCGCCGTACATAACCCGGCCGACCGCAAGTTGATCGGCCATGTACCGATGCTCGACCAGCCGCAAATCGTCGCTGCCGTCGACGCCGCGCACCGCGCGTTTGCCGATTGGCGCGAACAAAGCCTGGATGCCCGCGCAGAGATTCTGCGGCGCTGGGCGGCATTGATTCTCGAGCACCAGGAAGACCTGGCACGGATTCTCAGCCTGGAACAAGGCAAGCCGCTGACCGAATCCCGGGGCGAAATTGCTTACGCGGCGAGTTTCATTCCCTGGTTCGCCGAAGAGGCACGCCGCCTGTACGGGCAGAACATTCCCAGCCATATTCCGGGCGCGCACCTGGGCACGCTCAAGGAACCGGTTGGCGTCTGCGCGCTGTTGACACCATGGAATTTTCCGTCGGCGATGATCACCCGCAAGGCGGCCGCGGCATTGGCCGCTGGTTGCACGGTTGTCATCAAACCGGCGCACGAAACGCCTTACTCGGCGTTCGCCCTGGCGCAACTGGCGGAGGAGGCGGGCTTTCCAGCCGGTGTATTCAACGTGGTGTTGGGCAATCCGCAAATGGCCATGCAAACCCTGGCACAGGACAGCCGCGTACGTTCGGTCAGTTTCACCGGTTCGACCCGCGTCGGTAAGCTGGTCCTGCAAGCGGCGGCCCAGGATGTGAAAAAGGTTTCGCTGGAACTCGGCGGTAACGCGCCGTTTATCGTTTGCGCCGACGCCGATCTTTCGCTGGCGGTGAAAGTTGCAGTGCAGGCCAAGTTCCAGACCTCCGGCCAGGATTGCTGTGCGGCCAATCGGATCATGGTCGAACGCTCGATCTATCCGCAGTTTCTCAAGCGCTTTGCTGCGGCAGTGCGTGAGTTGCGCGTCGGACCGGCGCTGGTGAACGAGCAGGAACAAAACGTCGACATCGGGCCGCTGATGCACCAGGCGGCATTCGATGTCACTGCCGAGCGTGTGGCCGATGCCCTGCAACAAGGCGCCCAACGATTGGTCGGCGGCGAGGCTCATGCCTTGGGCGGCTTGTTCTATCAACCGACAGTGCTGGCCGATGTCACACCTCAAATGCGCATCTACCGCGAAGAAAACTTCGCGCCGATTGCCGGGGTGATGCCATTCGACACCCTTGATCAAGCCGTCGAGATGGCCAATGACACCGAATACGGCTTGGCCGCCTACATTTGTTCCAATCGCCTGGACCTGATTTATCCACTGATTCGTCGTCTCGATCACGCGATGGTCGCGGTCAACGGCGTGAAGTTCACCGGCCATCCGATCCCGTTCGGTGGCATGAAAGCCTCGGGGCTGGGCCGCGAGGGCGGCACCGAAGGCTTCGAAGCCTTTGTCGAAACCAAATACTTCTGCCTGCACCATCAAGGCCAGTTCTAAGGCCAGTTCTCAGGAGACATGCCATGAATCAAGAATTCGATACGCTGTTCGAACAAGACCGCGCGCATTTCATGCACCCTTCGACCCACGCCCACGATCACGCCAGCGGGGCGCTCAAGGGACGCATCATCAAGGGGGCCTCGGGTATCCGCATTCGCGATCATGAGGGTCGCGAATTGATCGACGCTTTCGCCGGGCTGTATTGCGTCAACATCGGCTACGGCCGTACCGAAGTTGCCGATGCGATCTACAAGCAGGCCAAGGAGCTGGCTTACTACCACACCTACATGGGCCACTCGAGCGAAGCGATCATCGAGCTGTCGAGTCGCATCATGGACTGGGCTCCTGAAGGCATGAAAAAGGTCTATTACGGCCTGTCCGGTTCCGATGCCAACGAAACCCAGATCAAACTGGTGCGTTACTACAACAACGTGCTGGGGCGGCCGCAAAAGAAGAAAATCATCTCCCGCGACCGCGGTTACCACGGCTCGGGCATCATGACCGGCAGCCTGACCGGTCTGCCAAGCTTTCACCAGCATTTCGACCTGCCGGCCGAAGGCATCAAGCACACCGTGTGCCCACACTGGTATCGGAAGGCGCCGACCGGCATGGATGAAACGGCGTTCGTGCGCTACTGCGCCGACGAACTGGAAAAAATGATCGTTGCCGAAGGCCCGGACACTGTTGCCGCGTTCATTGGCGAGCCGTTGATGGGCACCGGCGGCATCATCGTACCTCCGGCCGGTTATTGGGCGGCGATCCAGGCAGTCCTGAACAAATACGACGTGCTTCTGATCGCCGATGAAGTGGTCTGCGCCTTCGGTCGGCTGGGTTCGAAGATGGGCAGTCAGCGCTACGGCATGCGTCCGGACCTGATCACCACAGCCAAAGGCCTGACCAGTGCCTATGCACCGTTGTCGGCGGTGATCGTCGGCGAAAAAGTCTGGGACGTGATCGAAAAAGCCTCCCAATCCCAAGGGGCGATGGGCCACGGCTGGACTTATTCGGGTCATCCGATCTGCGCGGCGGCTGCGTTGGCCAACCTCGATATCCTTGAGCGGGAAAACCTGACCGAGAATGCCGAGAAGGTCGGCAGCTATCTCAATCGTCGACTGCGCGAAACCCTCGAAGGGCATCCGTTGGTGGGCGAAGTGCGCGGTGACGGCATGCTGGCAGCGGTCGAGTTCATGGCTGATCGCGAGCAACGCACCCCGTTCGATGCGGCATTGAAGGTTGGGCCGAAAGTTTCGGCAGCGTGCCTTGAGCGCGGCATGATTGCCCGGGCGATGCCCCATGGCGACATACTCGGTTTCGCTCCGCCGCTGATCCTCACCGAAGCGGAGGCGGATCTGATTGTCGATATCACCAAGGGGGCGATTGATCAGGTAGCGAGTGAAGTGTTGAGTTAATACCTGAGCCAAACTGACAGGTCCGCCAGATCCTTTATCGATCGGGCGGGCTTTTTGTGTCGTTTGTTCGGGCCTCTTCGCGAGCAGGCTCGCTCCCACAGTTGAAATGCAGTCCCCTGTGGGAGCGAGCCTGCTCGCGAAGAGGTCAGAACTGGCACCCAAAAAAACAGAAACAAAAAAGCCCCCGGACGATCACTCGTCCGGGGGCTTTTTATTGGCGCGAAGTCTAATTACTTCTTCAGGCCATAATGCTCATCGAGCATGCCCGGGGCGTTCGGGGCTTTGGGTGCATAGTCGCGCGGTGGTTCCTGATTGCGCGGTGGCGTCAGGCGTTCCCGTGGAGCCTGCGCCGCGTCGGCGTGCAGGGAGGCCAGCAAGCGTTGGCGGGTCTGCTCGTCCAGGGCCAGGCGGTTGGCACCCTCGGCGAGATGATCCTGCACTTCCTGATAGCTCTGAGTCAGTTTCTTGACCAGTGTCGCAGTGCTGTTGAAGTGGGTCACCACCTCGTTCTGATAACTGTCGAAACGTTCCTGAATATCGTCCAGCTGACGTTGCGTGCTGCTAGGCGCGGCATTCGGCGCAAGGCGAGCGATCAGGAATCCAATGGCGACACCCACAACCAGGGCAAGAGTCGGCAACAACCAAACTAAGAGCGAGTGTTCCACGAGTCCTTCCTCTATAAACGGCTTTGCTTTACGTTAACGGCTCGAACCTGCGCTGTATACCGCGATTCACTCGCAATGGACAGCTACAGACAATTTGCTAGACGAGTCGACCCGATTCGAGGTCACGGAGTTCCTTCCTTGCTTATGCGTGAAACCCCTGTAGTGATTAACGGCCCGGTCGGGCAATTGGAAGCACTTTACCTGGACAATGAGCAGCCGCGCGGTCTGGCGCTGATCTGCCATCCGAACCCGGTGCAGGGCGGCACCATGCTCAATAAAGTGGTCTCGACCCTGCAGCGCACTGCTCGCGACGCCGGTTTGATCACGCTGCGTTTCAACTACCGCGGTGTCGGTGCCAGCGAAGGCACCCACGACATGGGCACCGGCGAAGTCGATGATGCCCAGGCCGTGGCCGAGTGGTTTCGGGCCAGACACCCCGACTTGCCCCTGACCCTGTTCGGTTTCTCCTTCGGCGGTTTTGTTGCCGCAAGTCTCGGCGGACGCCTGGAAGCGCAAGGCGAGCGGCTCAAACACCTGTTCATGGTCGCGCCGGCGGTCATGCGCCTGGGGGATCAGGATCAACTGCCGCAACACGGCGAACTGACCCTGATCCAGCCGGAAACCGACGAAGTCATCGATCCGCAAGTCGTTTACCAGTGGTCCGACAAGCTCGAACGTCCCCATGAGCTGCTGAAAGTGGCAGAATGCGGACACTTTTTTCATGGCAAGCTGACCGATCTCAAGGATCTGATCCTGCCGCGTCTCTCGAATTGATTGCAGTCTGACAAGCGATTACCCATGACGACCCGTACCCGCATCCTCACCGGCATCACCACCACCGGCACGCCGCACCTGGGCAACTACGCCGGTGCCATCCGCCCGGCGATCGTCGCCAGCCGTGACAGCAATGCCGATTCGTTCTATTTCCTGGCCGACTACCACGCCCTGATCAAATGCGATGACCCGCTGCGCATCCAGCGCTCGCGCCTGGAAATCGCCGCGACCTGGCTGGCCGGTGGCCTGGATGTGGACCGCGTAACCTTCTACCGCCAGTCCGACATCCCGGAAATCCCCGAGCTGACCTGGCTGTTGACCTGTGTCGCGGCCAAGGGCCTGCTCAATCGCGCCCACGCCTACAAGGCTTCGGTGGACAAGAACGTCGAGACCGGAGAAGACCCGGACGCCGGCATTACCATGGGGTTGTACAGCTACCCGGTGCTGATGGCCGCGGACATCCTGATGTTCAACGCGCACAAGGTGCCGGTCGGTCGTGACCAGATCCAGCACGTGGAAATGGCGCGGGACATCGGCCAGCGCTTCAACCATCTGTTTGGCCGGGGCAAAGAGTTCTTCACCATGCCCGAGGCATTGATCGAAGAAAGCGTGGCCACGCTGCCGGGCCTCGACGGCCGCAAGATGTCGAAAAGCTACGACAACACCATTCCGTTATTCAGCAGCGCCAAAGAGATGAAGGACGCGATTTCGCGGATCGTCACCGACTCCCGCGCGCCGGGCGAAGCGAAAGATCCGGACAATTCGCACCTGTTCACCCTGTTCCAGGCATTTGCCACTCCGGCACAGTCCGACGAGTTCCGCAGCGAATTGTTGCAGGGCCTGGGTTGGGGGGAGGCGAAGAATCGCCTGTTCCAATTGCTGGACAATGAATTGGGTGAATCTCGCGAGCGTTATCACCAGTTGATCGAGCGCCCGGCAGATCTGGAAGACATCTTGCAGCACGGTGCGAAAAAGGCCCGTGCGGTGGCGACGCCGTTCCTCAACGAACTGCGCGAGGCTGTTGGCCTGCGTTCTTTCGTTGCCCAGGCGCAGGTGGCGACCACCACCAAGAAGAAAGCCGCGAAGGCCGCGCGCTTTGTCAGCTTCCGCGAAGACGACGGCAGTTTCCGCTTCCGCCTGCTGGCCGCCGATGGCGAGCAACTGCTGCTGTCGCGCAACTTCGCCGACGGCAAAACCGCCGGACAAGTGACCAAACAGCTGCAATCGGGTCAGGCTCTGGACGTGCGCAGTGAAGCCCTGAGCTTCAGCGTCTGGCTGGAAGGCGAGTGCGTTGCCGATAGCCCAGCGTTCGCTGACAGCACCGCTCGGGACGCTGCGGTAGAGGCGTTGCGAATTGCTCTGACGCCGGTTCCGGAATAATCCACGGCTCGGTCCTACCAAGGGCCGATTGCCATTCCCACGGGCCATCGCTACAGTGTCGGCCCGTTTTTGTTGCCTTGCTAACGAATTATGACGCCCCTAGAACGATATCAAGCTGATCTGAAACGCCCGGAATTTTTCCATGACGCCGCGCAGGAAACGGCTGTGCGTCATTTGCAGCGCCTGTACGACGACCTGGTCGCGGCCGAGCAGAACAAACCGGGCCTGCTGGGCAAACTGTTTGGCAAGAAGGATCAGGCGCCGGTCAAGGGCCTGTACTTCTGGGGCGGCGTAGGTCGCGGCAAGACTTACCTGGTCGACACCTTCTTCGAAGCGCTGCCGTTCAAGGAAAAGTCCCGTACTCACTTCCACCGCTTCATGAAGCGCGTGCACGAAGAGATGAAGACCCTGGGCGGCGAGAAAAACCCGCTGACCATCATCGCCAAGCGCTTCGCCACCGAAGCCCGGGTGATTTGCTTCGATGAGTTCTTCGTCTCCGACATCACCGACGCCATGATCCTCGGCACGCTGATGGAAGAGTTGTTCAAGAACGGTGTAACCCTGGTCGCCACCTCGAACATCGTGCCGGACGGCCTGTACAAGGACGGCCTGCAACGCGCGCGTTTCCTGCCCGCCATTGCGCTGATCAAGCAGAACACAGAGATCGTCAACGTCGACAGCGGCGTCGATTATCGCCTGCGTCACCTCGAACAAGCCGAGCTGTTCCACTTCCCGCTCGACGAAGCGTCCCACGAAAGCCTGCGCAAAAGCTTCCGCGCGCTGACGCCGGAATGCACGGCAGCGATCGAGAACGATGTGCTGATGATCGAGAACCGCGAGATCCGTGCGGTGCGCACCTGTGATGACGTGGCCTGGTTCGACTTCCGCGAACTCTGCGACGGCCCGCGCAGCCAGAACGACTACATCGAACTGGGCAAGATCTTCCACGCCGTGCTGCTCAGCGGTGTCGAACAGATGAGCGTCACCACCGACGACATCGCCCGACGCTTCATCAACATGGTCGACGAGTTCTACGACCGTAACGTGAAACTGATCATTTCTGCTGAAGTCGAACTCAAGGATCTCTACACCGGTGGACGCCTGAACTTCGAGTTCCAGCGCACGCTCAGTCGGCTGCTGGAAATGCAGTCCCACGAATTCCTGTCGCGGGCGCATAAGCCGTAACAAAGTTCGGTAAATGAAAAGGCCTGCATTGCAGGCCTTTTTTTATGACATCACCGCTGGACCCTGTGGGAGTGAGCCTGTTCGCGAAGAGGGAGTGTCAGTCGACCCATGTTTGATGGGTACACCGCTTTCGCGAGCAGGCTCGCTCCCACAGGGCTGTGTGTCAGTGTTGAAGATCGATGCCACTGCCGAGATACCGCGCCAACTCATCTTGTCGTTGGCAGCCAAGCAACAACCACAGCAGAATCCTTGCTTTGCGCGGACATAGAAAACCCGCCATCCACGCGCCCTTGCGGATTAAATCCATCTCACCGCCACTAAAGCCGTAAGAGGCAAGTGCGGTGGAGCCGGAACCGGTTCGGGTCGCAATGATCACAGGGATGCTTTCGCAGAGGTGCTCAATCACCGTCGCCCAACTCTGCGAGACATGGCCGGCGCCGAAACCACCAATCACCAGCCCGTCGTAACCGAGTGTGAGCATATTCTCCAGTAGCAGGGTGTCGGCTGAAAGTGATGTCTCAAGCATCGCAACCTTCTGTGTAGTCTGTTGCGGCCAGGGCAAAACCGTGCGTTGTCGCGGTGGGTGCAGGTAGAGAACGTGGTTTTCCAACAGCAGGCCTGCGGGTCCGACGATCGGAGAGGAAAACGCCTGCAACGCCAGTGAGTCCACTTTACGTACGCTACAGGCTTGATGAATCTGTCCGTTCATCACCACCTGAACACCACGTTGTCTGCTGCTCTGCGCCAGGGCGACGCGGCAGGCATCCAGCAGATTCGCCGGGCCGTCGGCCCCCGGCTGTGCTGCCGAACGCATGGCACCCGTCAGCACCAAGGGGATGTCATGGGGCCACAAGTAATCAAAGAACACTGCGGCTTCTTCGAGAGTGTCGGTCCCTTGAATGACCACGACACCGCCGGCGCCTTGGTCGACCTGAAACTTCGCCCAGGACAGCACTCTCAGCAAAAATTCGAAATCCAGAGAAGCACTGGGCAGCATGCCGAGGGTTTCTACGGTCACCTGGGCCAGCGTCGTCAGTTCCGGTATCGAGGCCAGCAGGGCTTCACCGCTGACGGTCGGGATTACACCTTCACCGGTATGCCTTGCTTGCATGCTAACCGTGCCGCCGAGCGCCGCGATGGCCAGTTTGGGCAGGTCCATGTCATACCTCGCTTGTTTGTGATGTAAAGAGGCTGCATCGGGTTTCAGGTCGCGATGCAGCCAAATGGCGGAGTGCATCAGTTCGCTATCAGGTACCCGATCAGCGGGACGATGAGTAACGTACTGATTGCCATCGACAGGACATTGGCGATGTAGGCGTGCATGTCGGCCGGTAATCGTTTGGCAATCGCACTCGCCAGAGGTGGCGCGAGCAATGCTCCCAGCAACGCGCTGGAAATGATGATCTGCCAACTGCCCCCATAGGCCAGGATCGCAGCGGGCACCACTGATACCAGAGGGATGTAAGTGGGGTACCAGCCGCACATCATCCATTGTCGACGCCAGATCAGCACACCGATGGCCGAGGTCAATGCCTGTGCACCTATGATGTGCAGCAGCAGGTCCGACCCGTACGCCGGGCTCAGGGGATTCAAGCTGTATGCCAGCAATGCACCCAGTAACAAGCCCAGACTGGCCAGTTCGTTGCCAAAGAACGGCGCTTCGGAGAAGTCCGCCAAAACCCGACGCATGGCCCAAACGACGCCATAGTCGGGGACCTTGATAGCGGGGGCGGTGGTGGGGGCGGGGGGCGTCCCGGATTGCCCGGACCTCACCAGGCTCGGACAGTAGCGGCAGAGCAGAAACGCCACGACGCTGGCAACCGCCATGCCCAGCACATTGCCGATCACTGCTGGCAAGGCCAATGGGTTACACACGTAGTTGACGATCAGCAAACACATCGGAGTGACGAATACAGCCCCCATGATTGCGCCGTTGATGGTGACTTTCCAGCCACCGCCAAACATCAGCACCATCGCCGCAGGCAGGGAGACGAACGCGGCAAACGTGGGTTGCCAGCTATCGGCAGTCACCGTCCAGCCCCACATCAAGTTACTCAGCAGCAGCCCGAGCAACGAACTGGTGATCAGCCACGGCCACAATCCAGTCCCATAGGAAATGGCAAATCCTTGCCAGGATCTTGCTGTTCTGTTCGCCCAATAAGCCAAATACGCCCCCGCCAAAAGACCGATCGAGGCGAACTCGTGTTTGTAGAAAGCCACTTCACTGATGTCGCCCAGCACCCAGCGCAACCAGGCACTTGGCTCGGGTAGCCCCGACACCATGTCGCTGTAACTCGGCCAATGAGCGGACCATAAGGAACGGTTAGTGAATGAAAGCCAAATAATCAACAACGTCGCGCCGACCATCAGCAAGGCGACTGCTGTATCAAATGGTGTTCTGCGGACTGGCTGTGCTTTGTCGGATGTGATTTCCATAAGTTCTGCTCCCTGAATCAGCGCGGGAGGCAGGAATGCTGGGTATAGCCGAGCATCTGATCGTAAAGATCGGCTCGGCGATCGCGATGCAGGTCGTTCAGATTGTTCCAGATGGGCGCACTGCGGGAGCTGGTCAGGTCGATATCGGCAAACAGGATTTCCTGCTTGTCTGCCGAAGCCACGGCACCCATTGGCCAACCATTGGTCCCGGCTATCAACGAGCAACCCAGGTAGCGCGCGCCGCGCTCCTCGCCGATCCGGCTGGCGGCGGCGATAAACACGTTGTTGACGTGAGCCGCGGTCATCGTCAAATACGAAGCCATGCACTTACCGGCATCATCGAATAGCGGCGGCGGTGTCCAGACCCAGTTGTTCAGGCTGCAAATGATGTCCGCGCCTTGCTGGCTGAGGATTCGCGGGACCTCCGGGAACCAGATGTCCCAGCAGATCAACAGCCCGATGCGGCCAATGGGGGTTTCAAAAACCGGAAAGCCCGAATCGCCCGGTGTGAACCAGAGCTTTTCCAGGTTCCACAGGTGGGCTTTACGGTATTTGCCGATAAATCCGTCGGGACCCAGCAGAACGCCGGTGTTGAAGAGCCGCATGCCGTCGCGCTCTACCAGGCCGGCTACGAGGTAGACGTTGTACTTGCGGGTGAATTCGCTCCAGGCCTGCACGCTTGGCCCGTCGGGAACAGGCTCTGCATGGGCGAAAGCGTCCTGCCGATTGCTGAAGAAATAGCCGGTATTGGAGAGCTCGGGCAGAACGATGAGATTCGCACCGCCGTTTACCGCTTCAAGTGCCAATTCCAGGCTGCGACGCAGGTTACCTTGACATTTTTCGATGCCGACTTGTGGATCGAATTGCACGACTGCTACACGAACTGGGCTTGTTGGCTCGCTCATTCTAACGACCTCTTTTTATTGTTTTACACGCTGTTTAATGACGTGGTCATAAGAGGGGAATCAGGAATCTGGCGAAAGTCAGCCACTTCCTTTTAGCTCGTAGTCCATTTCCCAAGATGGATGAGCAAGATGATCGGCTGCACTGTGTAGCAGGCACGGAAGGAGGAGCCATGGATAATGTCCATGGCTTTGAAATGGGGGCAGTCAGGTTTTGAGTTGGTAGTGCGGGTAATCACTCATGGAGAACCCGCCATTGAAGGTCGCAGCGGTTTTGTTACAGATATGAATGACCGCATCAATGGCACCGCGAAAACACGGCTCCGTCCAGCCGGCATCGACGGAAAATGATTCACCGGACAAATACAAACCTGATATATGCGCAAAGTCCCGGTTGTACTTCATCAGGCCGACAGCATCGTAGTAGGTGCCGGGGCGGTATAATTTTGCACAACCCAAGGCATTTTTATCGGTTATCCATCGTTGGACTACAGCTTGATCAATACCGATATAAGGGGAAATCCTTTCCTGGATATTGGTTGCGTTCATGAGGATGCGATCCAGCTCTTTAGCGCATCTGCTTACCAGTTCTTTATCGGTGAAAGTGGCGAGTTTTGTGGCGTCGTCCTCCCATGTGTAACTTAGAAGGATGCAGTCATAGGTGTAGTTATCATTGTAACGGTAGGTGTAAACATCATGGATAAAACTGTCGGTGACAATGGTTTGCGGGATTTTGGTGTTTGTCGAAAGAAATGATTTTTTTAACGGCGCGAAGACCTTGCAACTGGTTTCCCAGTGCGCCGTTTTGTAGGCATTGATTGTCTCGAAAGGCAGCATCTCCTGATTGAAGTTATCGAGCTTGATCCGAGTTTCGATCAGCCAGGAAGGGAGCGTTACGATGACCGAATCAAAGTCATCGAAGCGCTCTTGGGTTTGTTCGGGTTGGCTGTGTTTCCAATTGAAGTACACCCGTATTTTTTGGTTACTTAGTTTCTTAAGTTTGGTAACTGATGAATCGGTGAGTAACCCGTTGTTCCTTTCGCGGATGTATTCATAGACGGACTTGCCGGTTTGGTCGATGTCCATGAACATCAGGCATTCATCCAAAGCAGCAAGCCCAACGTAGCGAGGTCTGTCGAAACTCAGCCCCATCGAGTCAAAAACGGCTTCGCTGCTCAAGTGGGGAGAGTCCAGCGGGTCGCCCTTTGGGTCCACCCGACCATGTATCAGTTGCAGTTGGCTGCTGAATCCAAATATGGCCGTACGCAAGGGATAAAGGGAACAGACATCATAAAAGGCTCCCCAACTGCCATCACCGATGCCTATCGCGTAGAAAATAGCCGACTCCTCGGCAGACATGCCCATCCCGCCAAAATCACCGGGCGACCCTCTGTCCCAGGCTTGCAAGGCCGGCATACTGACCAGATCTCGAAATGAAATACTCTGATACTTGTCGACGATTGCGGCCCACATCGTCTCCCATTCGGGGCTGGCGTAAACCTCCGCGACGTGCCGGGTCATACGATCGGCAAAGGCTTTCCACTTGGCGTAGACCTTTTGAAGTTCTTCGCCGGGAGGAGGGGTCAAGCCATCCTGGTTTTTCCAGATCAACATTTGCGGCGCCGATCCACCGCCCACACTGCCTTCGCGAAGATAGATGCCTGTCGAGCTGACCCATTGGCTTCCGGGGTTGGCAAAGTCGGATAACACCAAGTCAAACGTTTTAGCGTAGTACGCCATCAGCGAACGGCCTTCTGTCGGTGCCTCGTCAGCCCGGTTGAAGAAGGGCATCCGCATGGCGCCCATTTCAAACGGTGTATGAGCCGCTGTGGCGTTTCGACTGCCAGGAACGGTCAGGTGCCTGCCGCCTATACGTCTGGATTGTTCGATTAGGGTGATATTGGTGAAACCGCAACGATAAAGTTCTCTAGCGGCAGTCAGTCCAGTTACTCCTGCGCCGATGATGCAGATTCTGTGCTGTGGGTCAGTTGCCCTTGCGATGCCATTTTCCTGTTCGACCAGCGTTCGATAGTCAAAGCACAAGTCTGGTGGGTTAGGGAAACGTGCTGCCCATTTGTTTGCAGTCGAGCGCTTCGTTCGAGCGCCATCGCGGGATACATATGAAGGGTAGTTGTAGCTTGATCCAATAGTCACTGTTGATCTTCCCTGATTAACTGATGGTGTTTGCAGGGAAACAGCTTGGAGTTTTGGGCAATGTGCGAATATGAGCAAATTCCGGTGCTACAGCGCACTGAATTCGATTTATTACGTAGGAAAAAGAAACCTGAAATAAGAAGGCCTGCATTGCAGGCCTTTTTTGTACGCTCTGTTTGGCTCACTACAACCTCTGTGGGAGCGAGCCTGTTCGCGATAGCGGAGTGCCAGCAAAGTGAATGTTGCATGATGCGACGCCATCGCGGGCAAGCCCGCTCCCACAGGGGATTTGTGTTTACTTAAAGTGCTACGCCGCTTGCTGAAACTGCTGCCGATACTGGTTGGGCGACAGTTCAGTATGTTGGCGGAACAGCCGGGCAAAGAAACTCGCATCGTCGTAACCCACTTCATAGCTGATGGTCTTGATGCTCTTGCGGCTGCCGGACAGCAGGCCCTTGGCGGTTTCGATGCGCAGGCGTTGCAGGTAGTGCAGCGGCTTGTCGCCGGTGGCGGTCTGGAAGCGGCGCATGAAATTGCGGATGCTCATGCCGTGTTCCCGGGCGACGTCTTCGAAGCGGAACTTGTCGGCAAAGTGTTCTTCGAGCCAGTGCTGGATCTGCAGGATGATCACGTCCTGGTGCAGTTTCTGGCCGCCGAAGCCGATACGTCCCGGCGAGTAGCTGCGCTGCACTTCATAGAGAATATCCCGGGCCACGGCCTGGGACACATTGGCGCCGCAGAACCGCTCGATCAGGTAGATATACAGATCGCAAGCCGAGGTGGTGCCGCCGGCGCAGTACAGGTTGTCTGCGTCGGTGAGGTGCTTGTCCTGGTTGAGGTAAACCTTCGGGAAACGTTCGGCGAAGGCACTGAAGAAGCGCCAGTAGGTGGTCGCTTCCTTGCCGTCGAGCAGGCCGGCCTCGGCCAGCCAGAACACTCCGGTGGCCTCGCCACACAGTACCGCGCCGCGGGCATGTTGCTGGCGCAGCCAGGGCAAGACTTGAGGGTAGCGTTGGCACAGGGTGTCGAAGTCGTCCCAGAACGCAGGGAGGACAATGATGTCGGCATTTTCCAGTCCGCCGTCCACTGGCATGATCACATCGCTGAAACTGTTCACCGGTTTGCCGTCGGGGCTGACCAGTCGGGTTTCGAAGGCCGGGACCAGGCCGTGGCCCAGCTGTTTGCCATAGCGCAGGCTGGCGAGGTGGAAGAAATCCTTGGCTTGCATGAGGGTGGAGGCGAAAACCCGGTCGATGGCCAGGATGCTGACGCGCCGCAGGGGCGTGGAGGCTTGGTTAGACATAATTCAACTTTATTCTTATAGGGGAAAGTGGTCACCAGACGGCTGGATCGTCTTATTTTTTGTCGGATGTGTCCAGTGTCCTGTATCGGACGCGGGGCTTAGTCTCTGAAGGTCAATCTCTTCTAAAAATAACGACAGGTGCCGCATGATCCCCAGAACCTTGTTCAGTTCCGAGCACGAGCTTTTTCGCGACAGCGTGCGAACGTTCCTCGAAAAGGAGGCCGTGCCGTTCCATGGGCAATGGGAAAAACAAGGCTATATCGACCGCAAACTCTGGAACAAGGCAGGGGAGGCGGGGATGTTGTGCTCGCATCTGCCGGAAGAATACGGCGGGCTGGGGGCGGACTTTCTCTACAGCGCAGTGGTGATCGAAGAAGTGGGGCGCCTGGGGCTCACCGGCATCGGTTTCTCCCTGCATTCGGACATCGTTGCGCCTTACATCCTGCATTACGGCAGTGAAACGCTGAAACACAAATACCTGCCGAAACTGGTTTCCGGGGAGATGGTCACTGCCATCGCTATGACCGAACCGGGTGCCGGTTCCGATCTGCAAGGCGTGAAGACCACTGCGGTGCTGGATGGCGACGAGTATGTGATCAACGGCTCGAAAACCTTCATCACCAACGGCTATCTCGCTGACCTGGTGATTGTCGTCGCCAAGACCGATCCGAAGGCGGGGGCGAAGGGTACCAGTCTGTTTCTGGTGGAGGCCGATACGCCGGGCTTCGACAAGGGCAAGCGCCTGGAGAAGGTCGGCATGAAGGCCCAGGACACGTCGGAGCTGTTCTTCCAGGATGTACGGGTGCCCAAGGAGAACTTGCTGGGCCAGGCCGGGATGGGGTTCGCCTACCTGATGCAGGAATTGCCTCAGGAACGTCTCACCGTGGCCATCGGCGGCCTGGCTTCAGCCGAAGCGGCGTTGCAATGGACGCTGGATTACACCCGCGAACGCAAGGCATTCGGCAAGGCAATTGCCGATTTCCAGAACACCCGTTTCAAATTGGCGGAGATGGCGACCGAAATTCAGATCGGTCGGGTCTTTGTCGATCGTTGCCTGGAACTGCACCTGCAAGGCAAGCTAGACGTGCCCACGGCGGCGATGGCCAAGTACTGGGGTACGGACCTGCAATGCAAGGTGCTCGATGAGTGTGTGCAGTTGCACGGCGGCTACGGGTTCATGTGGGAATACCCGATTGCCCGGGCGTGGGCGGATGCGCGGGTGCAGCGGATTTATGCCGGGACCAATGAAATCATGAAGGAGATCATTGCGCGGTCGCTTTGATTTGCAGGAACTGTCAGATCGTTTTCGCGAGCAGGCTCGCTCCCACAGGCCAGATGAGTTCCTGTGGGAGCGAGCCTGCTCGCGAATGGGTCCATGAATCAATCAAGGTGCCGGATTCGGCTGGTCCTTGTGAATCGCCTCGATCCCTTCCAGTACTTCGTCCGACAGTTTCAGATCAAAACTGGCAATGTTGCTGTCCAGCTGCTCAAGCGTCGTCGCCCCGATGATGTTGCTGGTCACGAAGGGTTGTTGCGTCACGAATGCCAGCGCCATTTGTGCCGGGTCCAGGCCATGTTCGCGCGCCAGTGCAACATAACGGCTGCAAGCTGCTTCCGACTGCGGGTTGAAATAGCGGCTGAAACGGCTGTAGAGGCTCAGGCGGCCTTTTGGCGGGCGGGCGCCACCTTCGTACTTGCCTGAGAGAAAACCGAACGCCAGCGGCGAATAGGCCAGCAAGCCGCATTGTTCGCGAATGGCAATTTCCGCCAGGCCGACCTCGAAACTGCGGTTGAGCAGGTTGTAGGGGTTCTGGATCGACACCGCGCGAGGCCAGCCACGGGCTTCGGCCAGGGCGAGGAAGCGCATGGTGCCCCACGGGGTTTCATTGGACAGGCCGATGTGGCGGATCTTGCCGGCCTTGACCTGTTCGTCGAGCGCTTCGAGGGTATCCTCCAGCGGCGTCAGATTGGCTTCGATCTTGTGCTTATAGCCCAGTTGCCCGAAGAAATTGGTGCTGCGCTCCGGCCAGTGCAATTGATACAGGTCGATGTAATCGGTCTGCAAGCGCTTGAGGCTGGCATCCACGGCCTCGGTGATGTGCTGTCGATTGTGCCGCAGGTTTTTGTCGCGGATGTAGTCGATGGTATTGCCGGGGCCGGCGATCTTGCTGGCGAGGATCCAGTCGGCGCGATCGCCGCGGCTTTTGAAGTAATTGCCGATGTAGCGTTCGGTGGTGGCGTAGGTTTCGGCCTTGGGCGGCACCGGGTACATCTCGGCGGTGTCGATGAAATTGATCCCGGCGCCCTTGGCTCGCTCAATCTGGGCGAAGGCTTCGGCTTCGCTGTTTTGCTCACCCCAGGTCATGGTGCCGAGGCAGATTGCACTCACGTTCAGATTGGTCCGGCCTAGCTGGCGATAGTCCATCGGGTGCTCCTTGGGCAAAACAATCATAAAAGCAGGTTGAATTATTTTTCGCAATCTGCATAATTGCGCACCTCTTTCTGCAGTGGAAGTGATGCGCCGCCGCCGAAGAATCTTGCCGTTGAACGGACGCGCCGACCCGAGCCCCCGAAAGCGTCTGTATCCGGCTGCCTTTGACTTGTCAAAGTACGCACTATTCAGTAAGATCCGCCGTCTAATTTACAGGGCGGCCCCTGAGGCTATAAAGAATGAAAACTTTTACTGCTAAACCGGAAACAGTAAAGCGCGACTGGTTTGTCGTCGACGCTGCTGGTCAGACCCTGGGTCGTCTGGCCACCGAAATCGCGAGCCGTCTGCGTGGCAAGCACAAGCCTGAGTACACTCCTCACGTTGACACCGGCGACTACATCGTCGTTATCAACGCCGAGCAGATCCGTGTTACCGGTGCTAAAACCACTGACAAAATGTACTACTCCCACTCCGGTTTCCCGGGCGGCATCAAGTCGATCAACTTTGAAAAGCTGATCGCCAAGGCCCCTGAGCGCGTGATCGAGACCGCGGTCAAAGGCATGCTGCCTAAGAACCCGCTGGGTCGCGACATGTACCGTAAGCTGAAAGTCTATGCGGGCGCTGCACACCCTCATACTGCTCAGCAGCCCCAAGAACTGAAGATTTAACGGAATAGTTCATTATGTCGGCGACTCAAAATTACGGCACTGGCCGTCGCAAGACCGCAACCGCACGCGTTTTCCTGCGTCCGGGTACTGGTAACATCTCCATCAACAACCGTTCGCTGGATAATTTCTTCGGCCGCGAAACTGCCCGCATGGTAGTTCGTCAGCCGCTGGAATTGACTGAGACTGTCGAGAAATTCGACATCTACGTCACCGTGATCGGCGGTGGTGTAAGTGGTCAAGCTGGCGCAATCCGCCACGGCATCACCCGCGCTCTGATGGACTACGACGAAACTCTGCGCAGCGCTCTGCGTAAAGCCGGCTTCGTAACCCGCGATGCACGTGAAGTTGAACGTAAGAAAGTTGGTCTGCGTAAAGCGCGTAAGCGTCCGCAGTACTCGAAGCGTTAATTCGTTTCCACGTTCAAAAAAGAACGCCCAGTTTCCTCACGGAGCTGGGCGTTTTTTTGTGCCTGCGATTTATCAAAGAATTGCGCTGTGACAACTTGCCACATCCGTAGAGGCCCTATACTACAAGGCTTGGCAGTGGTGCCCTGGGGTAATTACCTTGTCAGAATTGGGGCTTTTCATTACCATTCGGCAAAATTTTTATAAGTACAGAGTTTTACTTAGTAGATGCCTGATTTAACAGGCCACAAAGCTGATGGGAGAGGACTGAATGAGCAATGACGGCGTGAATGCAGGCCGGCGTCGCTTCTTGGTAGCAGCCACATCCGTGGTGGGTGCTGCAGGAGCGGTGGGGGCTGCGGTCCCGTTCGTGGGGTCATGGTTTCCCAGTGCCAAGGCGAAAGCCGCAGGTGCACCGGTGAAAGTGAATGTCAGCAAAATCGAGCCAGGCCAGCAGATGATTGCTGAGTGGCGCGGCCAGCCGGTATTCATCGTCCGCCGTACTGAGGAAATCCTGGGGAATCTGAAAAAGATCGAGGGTCAGCTGTCTGACCCGACCTCCAAGAACTCGACACAACCGACCTATGTCGATCCGGAAACCCGTTCGATCAAACCTGAGGTTCTGCTGCTGATTGGTATCTGCACGCATCTGGGTTGCTCGCCGACATTCCGTCCCGAAGTGGCTCCCGCTGACCTTGGCAAGGACTGGGTGGGTGGTTATTTCTGCCCTTGCCACGGCTCCCATTACGACCTGGCTGGCCGCGTCTACAAGTCGCAACCTGCGCCTTTGAACCTGCCAGTTCCCCCGCATTCCTATGAGACCGATGAAATCATTATCATTGGCGTCGATACGGAGAAAGCGTGATGAGCAAGTTCATGGATTGGGTTGATGCGCGCTTTCCCGCGACCAAAATGTGGGAAGACCATCTCAGCAAGTACTACGCCCCGAAGAACTTCAACTTCTTCTATTTCTTTGGTTCCCTGGCGCTGCTCGTTCTGGTCAACCAGATCGTCACCGGTGTCTGGCTGACCATGAGCTACACCCCGTCGGCGGAAGAAGCGTTTGCTTCCGTCGAATACATCATGCGCGACGTCGAGTACGGCTCGATCCTGCGTCTGCTGCACTCCACCGGCGCTTCGGCGTTCTTCATCGTGGTCTATCTGCACATGTTCCGTGGCTTGCTCTACGGTTCCTACCAGAAGCCACGGGAGCTGGTGTGGGTCTTCGGCATGCTGATCTACCTGGCGCTGATGGCTGAAGCCTTCATGGGGTATCTGCTGCCGTGGGGCCAGATGTCCTACTGGGGCGCCCAGGTGATCATCTCGCTGTTCGGTGCGATCCCGGTCATCGGCAACGACCTGACCCAGTGGATCCGTGGTGACTACCTGATTTCCGGTATCACCCTGAACCGCTTCTTCGCCTTGCATGTGGTGGCCTTGCCGATCGTGATTCTGGGTCTGGTGGTGCTGCACATTCTGGCGTTGCACGAAGTCGGTTCGAACAACCCGGACGGCGTGGACATCAAGAAGCACAAGGACGAAAACGGCATACCGCTGGACGGCATTGCCTTCCACCCGTACTACACCGTGAAAGATATCGTCGGTGTGGTGGTGTTCCTGTTCATCTTCTGCTTTATCGTGTTCTTCTTCCCGGAAATGGGCGGTTACTTCCTCGAGAAGCCGAATTTCGAGCCAGCCAACCCGTTCAAGACACCTGAGCACATCGCTCCGGTCTGGTACTTCACGCCGTACTACGCGATTCTGCGGGCGGTCCCGGACAAGCTCCTTGGCGTTATCGCCATGGGTGCGGCCATTGCAGTGCTGTTCGTCCTGCCGTGGCTGGACCGCAGCCCGGTCAAGTCGATGCGCTACAAAGGCTGGATGAGCAAGATTTGGCTGGTGGTGTTCTGCATCTCGTTCGTGATCCTTGGCATTCTGGGTGTTCTGGCCCCGACGCCAGGCCGTACGTTGCTGTCGCAGGTATGTACCTTCCTGTACTTCGCCTACTTCATTCTGATGCCGTTCTACACCAGGCTCGAGAAGACCAAACCGGTTCCGGAAAGGGTGACTGGCTGATGAAAAAGCTATTTGCGGTATTGATGCTTGCTGCGCTGCCAGTGTTCGCTTTCGCTGCTGAACACGGTGGCCCGGAGCTTGAAAAGATCGACATCGACGTGTCCGACAAAGCTGCCATGCAGGATGGTGCGCGTACGTTCGCCAACTATTGCATGGGCTGCCATAGCGCCAAGTTTCAGCGCTATGAGCGTGTGGCCGACGACCTGGGCATTCCTCACGAACTGATGCTTGAAAAGCTGGTATTCACCGGCGCCAAGATCGGCGATCACATGAACATCGGCATGCAGCCGGCTGACGCCAAGACCTGGTTCGGAGCGGCGCCGCCGGACCTGACCCTGGTGGCTCGCGTTCGCGGTACCGATTGGCTCTACGGCTACCTGAAGTCGTTCTATGAAGATCCGTCGCGCCCTTGGGGTGTGAACAACAAGGTCTTCCCGAACGTCGGCATGCCTAACGTCCTGGTCGGCCTGCAAGGTCGTCAGGTCATCGGTTGCAAACAGGTTCAGATCGTCGAAGACGGCAAGAAGCAATATGATCCGTTGACCGGTACGGCGCTGACTCATGAAGCGTGCGATCAGTTGACCATCGTGCCGAAGAGTGGATCTTTGACCGAAGAGCAGTTCGATGAGAAGGTCAAGAATCTGGTAACCTTCCTGGCTTACTCGGCTAACCCGGTTAAGCTGCAACATCAGCGCATTGGTACCTATGTATTGCTGTACCTGGCGTTCTTCTTCGTATTCGCTTACTTGCTCAAGCGTGAGTACTGGAAAGACGTGCACTGATAACGCTTCAAGCAATTGCTGTTAATCGCGCGCGCCCAAGGGCGTCTCTGAAGGTGTAACGAGTCTGGCTGGCCAGGCGTTACGGGAGACGCCCTCTGGGCGCGCTCGTTTTTCCGCTTTCGATTATTTTTACAAGCGAGGAGGATCGCCATGGGCGTGACCAATCGGTTGGCCTGTTACTCCGACCCCGCCGACCACTATTCCCACCGGGTGCGAATCGTACTGGCAGAGAAGGGTGTCAGCGCCGAGATCATTTACGTGGAAGCTGGCCGTCAGCCGCCTAAACTGATCGAAGTGAACCCTTACGGCAGTTTGCCCACCCTGGTCGATCGTGACCTGGCGTTGTGGGAATCTACGGTGGTCATGGAATACCTGGATGAGCGTTATCCGCACCCGCCGCTGCTGCCGGTTTATCCAGTGGCGCGTGCCAACAGCCGTCTGCTGATGCATCGCATACAGCGAGACTGGTGTGGCCTGGTGGATCTGATTCTGGATTCGCGGACCAAGGAAGCCGCTCGTGCCGTGGCGCGCAAGGAATTGCGCGAAAGCCTGACCGGCGTGTCGCCGTTATTCGCCGACAAGCCGTTTTTCCTCAGTGAGGAACAAAGCCTGGTGGATTGCTGCCTATTGCCAATACTCTGGCGATTGCCGATTCTGGGTATAGAACTGCCACGGCCAGCCAAGCCGTTGCTTGATTACATGGAGCGCCAGTTTGCGCGTGAGGCTTTCCAGGCGAGTCTGTCTGGTGTCGAACGCGACATGCGCTAAGGCTTAAGGAGCCGCTATGAACTCCAGTCGACCTTATCTGGTCCGCGCGCTCTACGAGTGGATTGTGGACAACGATTGCACCCCGCACATGCTGGTCAATTCCGAGTATCCGTCGGTCCAGGTGCCGCAAGGGTTTGCCAGTGACGGGCAGATTGTCCTGAACGTATCACCACAAGCCGTGCGCCATTTGCACATGGATAACGAAGCGGTGAGCTTTGAAGGCCGCTTCGGTGGTGTGCCGCATACGCTGTATGTGCCTATCGCATCGATCCTGGGTATCTACGCACGGGAGAACGGTCAGGGCATGGTGTTCGATCTGGAATCGCCTCTGGAAGATGAGGATGAGATCGAGCCGGATGATGATATTCCGCCACCTGACAGCGAGCCGCCGCGTCCCAGCGGTCGGCCGAGCCTGAAAGTGGTGAAGTAATAAAAAAGGCGATCCGCAAGGATCGCCTTTTTTGTTACTTCGTAGGAGCGAGCTTGCTCGCGATGGAGGTGAGCGGCGGTGCTAGCTGTCTGAATGAACGCAATATCAGAACGTTTTTCGCGAGCAAGCTCGCTCCTGCAGGCGCATCTCAGTCGATGTACTCAAACAGCTTCACGATCTTCTGAACACCGGAAACACCCTGCACCAGATTGGTCGCCTGAGCCGCTTCCTGTTTGGTCAGCAAACCCAGCAGGTAGACGATGCCGTTCTCGGTGACAACCTTGATGCGCGAGCCGGGGATGTTCGGGTCTGCGAGCATCTGGGTCTTGATCTTGGTGGTCAGCCAGGTGTCGTTCTGGCGTGCCAGCAGCGAAGAAGGCGGCAGCACTTGCAGTTCGTTATGCACCGTCTTCACGCGCTGGACAGCGGCAGCAGCCTGTTCGGCCTTGGCCTTGAGGTCTGCGCGCGGTGTTTGGCCGGCGAGCAGCACGACGCCGTTGAAGCTGGTGACGACGATGTGCGAGTCGTTATCCAGTGCCGGGTCGGCCTTGGCGACATTTACGCCAACCTTGGTGTCGATCAGGGAATCGTCGATCTTGCTGCCGAAGGTGCGGGTGCCACGGTCATCTTCAATCGGTGCTTCGCGGCTGGCTTTAACCACCGAGGTGCAGCCGCTGATGCCGAGGCACAGGGTCAGGGCCAGTAGGCCGAGGCGATTAGGGGTCATTCTTCACTCCCGAACAGTTGGCTGTCGATCAAATCGCAAAGGCAATGGATCGCCAGCAGGTGGACTTCCTGAATACGTGCGGTGACGTTGGCCGGTACGCGAATCTCCACGTCCTCGGGCAATAGCAGCGACGCCATGCCGCCGCCATCGCGACCGGTCAATGCTACGACAATCATTTCGCGATCATGTGCGGCCTGGATCGCTTGAATAATGTTCGCCGAGTTACCGCTGGTGGAAATTGCCAGCAGGACATCCCCCGGTTGGCCGAGGGCACGGATCTGCTTGGAGAACACTTCGTTGTAGCTGTAGTCGTTGGCGATCGAGGTGATCGTCGAGCTGTCGGTGGTCAACGCAATGGCGGGCAGGCTCGGACGCTCACGCTCGAAGCGGTTGAGCAGCTCGGAGGAGAAGTGCTGGGCGTCGCCGGCGGAGCCACCATTGCCACAGGAAAGCATTTTGCCTTCATTGAGCAGGGCGTTGACCATGACCTGGCTGGCTTGCTCGATGTGCGGTGCAAGTACTTCCATCGCCTGTTGCTTGGTGTCGATACTGGCCTGAAAAAGCTGGCGAATTCGGGATTGCATGTCCATCTGTGTGACCTTAATGAGCGCGGCTGTCCGGCACGTGAATGTGCAGCCCGCAAAACAAAGAGCAAAAGTGTTGGGTGTTATCCGGTTCGGGGTGCAAGCGATCAGCTGTCGAAGGCATTCTGTAACCAGTTCAACTGATCGAGGTCGCTATCAATGGCAACCACGTCGAAACGGCAAGGGGAATTGGCCCAGCGCGACTCGCGCTGAAGAAAATACTGCGCGGCAAAAATCAGTTTCTGCCGTTTGCGCTCATCGATGCTATCGAGCGCGCCACCCCATTGAGTGTTTTTTCTGTAGCGAACTTCAACGAATACTACTGTATCGCCATCTAGCATGACCAGATCAAGCTCGCCGCGTTTACACAACCAGTTCTGCGCCAGCAGGCGCAGACCCTGTTGTTGAAGATGCTCGAGCGCCTGGCGCTCGGCATCCTTACCGCTTTGCTGGCGTGACCTGTCAGGCATCAGCGCGAAGTGTCCGGCAGGCGTTGAACCTGACCGTTGATGAACTCGGCCCATGGCAACTGCCGCACGACGCGCTGGTTCTGCGTCATGCCCAGGCTGCCCGATTGACCCTCGATGCGGCTGTCCGGCAGGGCCTTGAGCTGCCCCAGGCGTGGTGCCAGGCGATAGGCATCGACACCCATTGCGTACAGGCGACCCAGGCTGCCAGCGGCTTGAGGCCATTGTGCCGTGACCTGTTTGCGCAGTGGATCATTGGCATCCAGAAGCCATGGGGTTTCGCAGAAGCGAATACCGTTCATGTCGTTGTACTGGTTCACGTCGCCGCTGGCGCTGAACACGTGGGACGTGGCGTAAACCGGAACATCGCCCGCGTACTGGAAGTTCAGGGTCGGTTTGATCTGCTGGGCCTGTTGCGGCGTGGCGGCCAGGAAGATGAACTCGATGTCCTGACGACGGGAAGGCTGGGCGGCGACTTGCGAACCTACCGTGCTTTGCAGGCTCTTGGCGCGACCTTCGCTCTGGCGCAGCTGGAACATGTCGGCAATCTGCTGGGCCAACTGAACCGGCTGGTCGACGCGTTCGGTGGCAACGATGCTGCCGCCATTGGCTTGCCAGTCCTGGCTGAACGCCCGCAGTACGCGGTCGCCCCATTCGCCTTTCGGCACCATGATGGCTGCGCGATGCAGACCGTCGGCGCGGGCGCGGCGGGACACTTCACGGGCTTCGTCTTCGGCTGCAAGACCAAACTGGAACAGTTGCGCCGGACCTTGTTCACCTTCGCTGTAGTTCAGTGCCAGGGTCGTGATCGGCAATTGCGGGCGAGTGCTCAGCTGTTTGACCAGCGGCTTCTCCAGCGGGCCGACGACCAGTTGCACGCCATCGGCCTGGGCCTTGCGATAGAACTCGTCGAGGGAGGTCAGGCGTGAGCTGTCATAGAATTCGATGGCGGGTGGTTGCTGTCCGGCTTGTTGGGCCTGGTAGTGAGCGGCCATGAAACCTTCGCGCAATGCTTTGCCGACCGAGGCCAGCTGGCCGTCTTGCGGCAGCAGCAGGGCGATCTTGCTCAGGGGCTGGCTGGCCAGTTCCTTGAGTTTGGTCAGTGGCAGCGGCAATTGAACGGCGGCTGGGTGTTTCGGGTTCTGCTTGCGCCAGTTGTCGATGGCGGCCTGCTGCTGTTCCAGGGTGCCGGCAGTTTTTACCGCCAGAGCCAGGGCCATCCAGCCGCCGAGGTCATCGGCGGTGCCTGGTTGCAGTTGGTCGGTCGGTAGCGAGGCGATCAGTACCCAGATGGCTTCGTGGTTTTTGCCGGCGGCTTCGCCGCTGAGCATCGGAGCGATGAAGATGCGTTCCCGGGCGGCAGCCAGGGTCTGGCCATCGGCTTCAAGTGCGCGAGCACGGACGGTGCCAGTGCGGACCTGTTGCTCTTCCGGCAATTCCCCCAGGCGCTGCAGGCTCGGATGGCTCAAGGCGGTCAGCGCAGCTTTCGGCTGGTTACGGGTCATGGCCAATTCGGCGGCCAGCGTGTTGGCGAATACCTGCTGGCCGGGCTTGAGTTGCTCCACGGGCACTTGCTGCAGGATCTGCGCGGATTGGGCGGCGTTGCCCTGGCGGTAGGCCAGGTCTGCTGCGCTCAGGCGCAGCAAGGCGGCGTCTTCCGGCGATTTGCTTTGGGCGGCCTTTTCAAGCAGTTGCTCGATACTGGCGTCCGGGGTCCGTGGGAGTTCGCCAAGGCTGGAGGAGGGCGAGCTGGCGCAAGCCGCCAGCAAGGCAGCGAGGCAGAGGGCAGTGAACAGCCGCAGGCAAGCGATCATGTAAGTGTTCCTGATACTCGATCAAATTAGCGTGGAATTGTACCCAAGCGCTGGCCGGGGCGCGATGTTGCTGGCGTGAATCGATCAATTTAGCTGGTGTAAATGTTGCGATGCGGCACAAACAGCTGCAAAACCTGATGGTGCTTGCACATATCGCCAGCGTCGCTACGCGTTACAATGGCGGCTTTATCGATCATGAGGTGTGCGCTTTGACTGCTCCAGGTGCTTTGAATTCCGCTGCTGGCTCGCTTTATGTGGTGGCGACGCCCATCGGCAACCTGGATGACATCAGTGCGCGCGCGCTGAAGATCCTGCGCGAGGTCGCATTGATCGCTGCCGAAGATACCCGGCACTCCCAGCGCTTGATGCAGCATTTCGGCATCCCTACGCCACTGGCGGCGTGCCATGAGCACAACGAGCGCGATGAAGGCAGCCGCTTCATTACCCGCTTGCTCGCGGGTGACGATGTGGCGCTGATCTCCGATGCCGGAACGCCGCTGATTTCCGATCCGGGTTATCACCTGGTGCGTCAGGCCCGTGCGGCCGGGATCAATGTGGTGCCGGTTCCGGGCGCCTGTGCATTGGTTGCTGCATTGTCGGCGGCCGGCCTGCCGTCGGATCGTTTCATCTTTGAAGGCTTCCTGCCGGCCAAGGCGGTGGGGCGACGCGCTCGTCTTGAGGCGATAAAGGAAGAGCCGCGCACGCTGATCTTTTACGAAGCCCCGCACCGCATCCTTGAATGTCTGCAAGACATGGAGCTGGTGTTCGGCGCCGATCGCCCCGCATTGCTGGCGCGCGAGCTGACAAAGACATTCGAAACCCTCAAGGGCTTGCCACTGGCCGAGTTGCGCCAGTTCGTCGAGTCGGACAGTAATCAGCAGCGCGGCGAGTGCGTAGTGCTGGTGGCAGGTTGGTCGGCTCCCGAGAGCGAGGACGCTGTCAGCAGCGAAGCGATGCGCATCCTCAACCTCTTGCTTGAGGAAATGCCGCTCAAGCGTGCTGCGGCATTGGCGGCGCAAATTACCGGTGAGCGCAAGAATGTGCTCTATCAAGTTGCGCTGGATAAACAGAAGGGCGAGTAAAACCCGACGCGCAGGCGTGGCTGAAGGCGTTTATCGCTTGTTCTTCGGGCGCTCTGCCGTTAACCTTCGCGGCGGAGAGTCGATCGGACAGTCGCTGCCCTCTATGAAAATTAGGGGGGGGAGGAAAGTCCGGGCTCCATAGGGCGAAGTGCCAGGTAATGCCTGGGAGGCGTGAGCCTACGGAAAGTGCCACAGAAAATAACCGCCTAAGCGCTTCGGCGCCGGTAAGGGTGAAAAGGTGCGGTAAGAGCGCACCGCACGTCTGGCAACAGTTCGTGGCTAGGTAAACCCCACTTGGAGCAAGACCAAATAGGGTCCCAAGGCGTGGCCCGCGCTGGGACCGGGTAGGTTGCTAAAGATGTCCAGTGATGGCCATCGTAGACGAATGACTGTTCAAGACAGAACCCGGCTTACAGATCGACTCTCCACCTTTTTTCTACCCTCTGCTTAAATCATTTGAGCGGGGGCGGTGATCGCCATTTCCCTTCGTGCAGATCACGATAGAAGGCGTTTTGTGATATCGATTGGCCTGCTCTGGTAACGAACGCATAAACTCCATGCGGTACCCGATTTCTCCCCCTTTCAAAACGTCGGCATAAGCACTTTCGTAATACCGAAAAAATCTTACTCTTAATAAATCACTTTAACTTTCGAACGCAGCCTTCTGTGCTGATTCAAGTTATTGGGCGAATGCATCTGCCGGATTCTCGTTACCCCTCCTTTTATGCTCCTAAATCTCAGTTCTGTAAGGGTTTTCCTTTAATCCGCGCCTTGACGGTGTGGTGGGCGCATTCCTATAGTGTGCGCAAGTGGCGGAAAGTGGCATGAAGTGGGTTTTTTGAGCGCAAAACGCTAATATTTGGAGAAACGCTGACGTGTTTCGCGGAGCCAACGCTATCAGTCTCGATGCAAAGGGCCGTCTCGCCATGCCGAGCCGGTACCGTGACGAGCTCGTTTCGCGTAGTTCCGGTCAGTTGATCGTCACAATTGATGCCGTTGATCCGTGTTTGTGTGTTTACCCCCTCGATGAGTGGGAAATTATTGAAACCAAACTGCGCGCACTGCCTTCGCTTCGCGAAGAGAACCGCCGCCTGCAACGTTTACTGATTGGTAATGCCGTCGACCTCGAGCTCGATGGCAGTGGTCGTTTCCTGGTTCCGCCGCGTCTTCGTGAATATGCCAAGTTGGATAAGCGCGCGATGTTGGTAGGCCAACTGAACAAGTTCCAATTGTGGGACGAGGATGCCTGGAATGCGGTTTCTGCCGCCGACCTGGCTGCTATTCAACAACCGGGCGCCATGCCTGATGAACTGCGTGATTTGATCCTGTGACTATTGATAGCGGCTTTAACCACATCACCGTACTGCTTGACGAAGCCGTCGAGGCTCTCGCCGTACGTCCTGATGGCTGCTATCTGGATGGCACGTTCGGGCGCGGCGGGCATAGCCGGATGATTCTCAGCCGGCTCGGTCCTGATGGTCGGTTGCTCGGATTCGACAAAGATCCTCAAGCGATTGCCACCGGGCAGACGCTAGCGGCCGAAGACGGCCGCTTTGTCGTTGTGCAGCGCAGCTTTGCAGAGCTTGGATCCGAAGTCGCAGAGCGTGGTCTGCACGGCAAGGTCAGCGGCGTTTTGCTCGACCTCGGTGTGTCTTCGCCACAACTCGACGATCCTGAGCGCGGCTTCAGCTTCCTCAACGACGGTCCTTTGGACATGCGCATGGACCCGTCCCGCGGGATCAGTGCGGCGGAGTTCGTCAACAGCGCACCGGTGGAAGAAATCGCCCGGGTGTTCAAGGAATACGGCGAAGAGCGTTTTTCCGGGCGCATGGCCCGTGCCGTGGCCGAGCGTCGCGACATCAAGCCGTTCGAGCGCACCGCCGATCTGGCTGAAGTGTTGAAAGTCGCCAACCCGGCCTGGGAAAAGGGCAAGAACCCTGCTACCCGTGCGTTCCAGGGCCTGCGTATTCACGTAAACAACGAACTGGGCGATCTGGAAGCCGGCCTCGAAGCCGCTCTCGACTGCCTGGAAGTGGGCGGCCGTCTGGTGGTAATCAGCTTCCACTCCCTCGAAGACCGTATCGTCAAACTGTTCATGCGCAAGCTGGTGAAAGGCGAAGCCGACAACCTGCCGCGCAACCTGCCGGTTCGGCATGTCGCCTTCGAACCGAAAATCAAAGTCCATGGCAAAGCGCAGACGGCCTCCGACGCCGAACTCAAGGCCAACCCACGTTCCCGTAGCGCTGTCATGCGTGTGGCGGAGAAGCTGCGGTGAGCAAGCTTTTCGCCAAGCCACTGCCCGGCGGAAGCTTTTTCATGCTGCTGCTGTTCGTTGGCGTGCTCATGTCTGCCATCGGCGTGTCCTACAGCGCCCACTGGAATCGTCAGCTGCTGAATTCGCTGTACAACGAGTTGAGCGTGCGCGACAAGGCCCAGGCCGAGTGGGGCCGATTGATTCTTGAGCAGAGCACCTGGACGGCCCATAGCCGTATCGAAGTGCTGGCCACTGAACAACTGAAAATGCGCATTCCCGGTGCCGCCGAAGTGCAGATGGTGGCGCCATGATGAAACTCGAAGGCGCACTCTTTCCCTGGCGGTTTCGCCTGGTGTTGGGTCTGCTCGGTGTCATGGTGGCGGCGATCGCCTGGCGCATTATCGATCTGCAAGTGGTCGACCGTGACTTCCTCAAAGGTCAGGGTGACGCGCGCAGCGTTCGTCACATTCCGATTCCGGCTCACCGTGGTCTGATCACCGACCGTAACGGCGAGCCTCTGGCCGTCAGTACGCCGGTGACTACCCTGTGGGCCAACGCCAAGGAAATGCAGCTGGCCAAGGAAAAGTGGCCGGCGCTGGCTGCTGCGCTGGGGCAAGACCCGAAAGCCCTGGCCGAGCGTCTCGAAGCCCAGGCCAATAAAGAATTCATTTACCTGGTGCGCGGGCTGACGCCTGAGCAGGGTCAGGCTGTGCTCGACTTGAAAGTGCCGGGAGTTTACGGCATCGAAGAGTTTCGCCGTTTCTATCCGGCCGGTGAAGTCACCGCCCACATGGTGGGTTTTACCGACATCGATGACCATGGTCGAGAAGGTGTCGAACTGGCCTATGAGGAATGGCTTGCTGGAGTCCCCGGCAAACGACAGGTCATCAAGGACCGGCGCGGCCGGCTGATCAAGGATGTCCAGGTCACCAAAAACGCCAAGGCCGGAAAGCCCTTGGCGTTGTCCATTGACCTGCGCCTGCAATATCTGGCGAACCGCGAACTGCGCAACGCAATCATCGAGAACGGCGCCAAGGCCGGCAGCCTGGTGATCATGGATGTGAAGACCGGCGAAATCCTCGCCATGGTCAACCAGCCGACCTACAACCCGAATAACCGCCGTAACCTGCAACCGGCGATGATGCGTAACCGCGCGATGATCGACGTATTCGAGCCGGGTTCGACCATGAAGGCGATTTCCATGAGCGCCGCCATCGAAACCGGGCGCTGGAAGCCGACCGACAGTGTCGAGGTGTATCCGGGCACTTTGCAGATCGGGAAATACACCATCAAGGACGTCTCCAAGACGGAAGGTCCGGTGTTGGATATGACCGGCATCCTGATCAATTCCAGTAACGTCGGCATGAGTAAGGTTGCGTTCGATATCGGCGGTGAAACCATTTTCCGTCTGGCGCAGAAACTTGGCCTCGGCCAGGACACGGGCCTCGGCTTCCCGGGCGAGCGCGTCGGCAACCTGCCGAACTACCGCGAGTGGCGCAAGGCCGAGACGGCCACGTTGTCCTACGGCTACGGTATTTCGGTGACGGCGATCCAGCTGGTGCATGCCTTCTCGGCCCTGGCCAACAACGGCCGCCTCGCGCCGCTGACACTGATCAAAACCGACAAAACACCGCAAACCACGCAGGTGTTGCCGGAAACGGTCGCGAAAACCATGCAGACCATGCTGCAACAGGTGATCGAGGCTCCGCGCGGCGTATTCCGCGCGCAGGTGCCGGCCTATCACGTGGGCGGCAAGTCCGGTACTGCGCGTAAAACCTCGGTCGGCACCAAAGGTTATGCCGAGAATTCCTACCGCTCGCTGTTTGCCGGGTTCGGTCCGATGAGCGATCCGCGTTACGCCATCGTGGTCGTCATCGATGAGCCGACCAAGGCTGGTTACTTCGGTGGTCTGGTTTCGGCGCCGGTGTTCAGCCGAGTGATGTCCGGCACCCTGCGCCTGATGAACGTTACCCCGGACAATTTGCCACCTGTTCAACAAGCCAACGCCACCCCGGTCGTTCCGCTGAAAGCCAATGGAGGGCGCGGCTGATGTCATTAAGTCTGAACAAGATATTTCCCCACGCCGGTCACGATCTGTTGATCCGTGAGTTGGCACTCGACAGCCGCAACGTGCGCGCCGGTGACCTGTTTCTCGCGGTGCCGGGCGGCAGGTTCGACGGTCGCTCGCATATCGGCGATGCATTGCAGCGCGGTGCCGCTGCCGTAGCTTATGAAGTGGAAGGCGCCACCGTGCTGCCGATCACCGATGTGCCATTGATTCCGGTCAAGGGCCTGGCGGCGCAGCTGTCGGATATCGCCGGACGTTTTTATGGCGAACCCAGTCATCACCTGAACCTGATCGGTGTGACCGGGACCAACGGCAAGACCAGCGTGACCCAACTGGTGGCCCAGGCGCTGGACCTGCTTGGCCAGCACTGCGGCATCGTCGGCACCCTGGGTTCCGGTTTCTACGGCGCGCTGGAAAGCGGCCTGCACACCACGCCGAATCCGATTGCCGTGCAAGCGACCCTTGGCGACTTGAAAAAGGCCGGCGCCAAAGCGGTGGCCATGGAAGTGTCGTCCCATGGCCTGGACCAGGGCCGGGTCACCGCGCTGGCGTTCGATGTGGCGGTGATGACCAACCTGTCCCGCGATCACCTGGACTATCACGGCACCATGCACGCTTATGGCGAAGCCAAGGCCAAGCTGTTCGCCTGGAACGATTTGAAATGTCGGGTGGTGAACCTCGACGACGATTTCGGTCGGCAACTGGCCGCCGACAAGCGTGAGTCGCGCTTGATCACCTACAGCCTGCTCGACAAAAGCGCTTACCTGTATTGCCGCGAAGCGCAGTTCGACGACGAAGGGGTGCGCGCCACGCTGGTCACGCCGCAGGGCGAGCACCACCTGCGCAGCACCTTGCTCGGTCGTTTCAATCTGAGCAACGTGTTGGCCGCCATTGGCGCCTTGCTCGGCCTGGACTACCCACTGGACGAAATTCTTAAAGTGTTGCCGAAGCTCGAAGGCCCGGCCGGTCGCATGCAGCGCCTCGGCGGTGGTACCCAGCCGTTGGTAGTCGTCGATTACGCCCACACCCCGGACGCCCTGGAAAAAGTCCTGTCTGCCTTGCGCCCACACGTCAAAGGTCGCTTGCTGTGCCTGTTCGGCTGCGGCGGCGACCGCGATCGCGGCAAGCGTCCGCTGATGGCCGAAGTGGTCGAGCGATTGGCCGACGGCGTGCTGGTCACCGACGACAACCCGCGTACCGAAGATCCAGCGATCATTTTCGACGACATCCGCGCTGGTTTCACGGCTGTGGACAAAGTCACTTTCGTTGCCGGACGTGGCCAGGCGATTGCCCAGCTGATTGCTGGAGCGTCGGCCGACGACGTGATCGTGCTGGCTGGAAAAGGTCACGAGGACTATCAGGAAATCAACGGCGAGCGTCATGCCTTCTCTGATCTGGTCGAGGCCGATCATGCCTTGACCGTGTGGGAGGTAGCCCATGCTTAAAGCCTTGAAACTCAGCGAACTGACCGGCGCATTGAGCGCCCGTTTGATCGGTACCGATGCCAGCTTCGACGGTGTCAGCATCGACAGTCGCGCCATCAAGCCGGGCCAGCTGTTTATCGCTTTGGCCGGTCCGCGTTTCGATGGTCATGACTATCTCAATGACGTGGCGGCCAAAGGCGCCGTGGCGGCACTGGTCGAGCGCGAAGTCGCCGGCAGCAGCTTGCCGCAATTGCTGGTAGGCGACACCCGTCAGGCATTGGGGAAACTGGGCGCACTGAATCGTTCGGCATTCATTCAGCCGGTTGCAGCCGTCACGGGGTCCAGCGGCAAGACCACGGTCAAGGAAATGCTCGCGAGCATCCTGCGTACCCGCGGTCCGGTACTGGCCACCCGTGGCAATTTGAATAACGACCTCGGCGTTCCGCTGACCCTGCTGGAACTGGCGCCGGAACACACTGCCGCCGTGATCGAACTGGGTGCATCGCGCCTGGGTGAAATTGCCTACACCGTCGCCATGACCAAGCCCCACGTGGCCATTCTCAACAATGCCGGGACTGCCCACGTTGGCGAGTTCGGCGGGCCGGAAAAAATCGTCGAAGCCAAGGGCGAGATCATTGAAGGGCTGGATGCCGATGGCGTCGCCGTACTCAATCTGGATGACAAGGCGTTCGAGATCTGGAAGAAACGCGCAGCCGGCCGCAAGGTGCTGACGTTTGCCCTGAGCAACAGCCGCGCAGATTTCCATGCCAGCGATCTGACCACCGACGCGCGTGGCTGCCCGGCGTTCAATCTGCATGCACCCGAAGGTGTGGAGCGCGTTCAGTTGAATCTGCTCGGCACCCATAACGTTGCCAATGCCATGGCGGCTGCGGCCGCCGCCCATGCGTTGGGGGTGTCGCTGTTCGGCATCGCCACGGGCCTGGGCGCAGTGCAGCCGGTCAAGGGGCGCACCGTCGCGCAACTGGCCAGCAATGGCATGCGCGTGATCGATGACACTTACAACGCGAACCCCACCTCCATGTGCGCCGCCGTTGATATACTGGCCGGCTTTTCCGGCCGCACCGTTCTGGTGCTCGGAGATATCGGCGAGTTGGGCGATTGGGCGGAGCAGGGGCATCGCGACGTGGGCGACTACGCCCGGGGCAAGGTTTCTGCGCTGTACGCGGTCGGGCCAATGATGCTTCACGCCGTCAACGCCTTCGGCCCACAGGCTTTTCACTTCAGCACGCAGGCTGAGCTGATCAAGGCCTTGGGCGCCGAGCAAGACACAAACACCACTATTTTGATCAAGGGCTCGCGCAGCGCTGCGATGGAAAACATCGTCGCCGCTTTGTGCGGGACCAGTCTGGAGAAACATTAATGCTGCTGCTGCTAGCGGAGTATCTGCAACAGTTCTACAAAGGCTTCGCGGTCTTCCAGTACCTGACCCTGCGCGGGATTCTCGGTGTACTGACCGCGCTGGTTTTGTCGCTGTGCTATGGCCCGTGGATGATCCGCACCCTGCAGAACCGTCAGATCGGCCAGTCCGTTCGTAACGATGGCCCGCAATCGCACCTGTCCAAGTCGGGCACCCCGACCATGGGCGGCGCGTTGATTCTGTCTTCCATTGGCGTCAGTACCCTGTTGTGGGCTGACCTGACCAACCGTTATGTCTGGGTCGTGCTGCTGGTGACCCTGCTGTTCGGCGCCATTGGCTGGGTCGATGACTACCGCAAGGTGATCGAGAAGAACTCCCGCGGCTTGCCGAGCCGCTGGAAATATTTCTGGCAGTCGGTGTTCGGCCTGGGCGCGGCGATCTTCCTTTATATGACCGCCGCGACGCCGGTTGAAACCACCCTGATCCTGCCAATGCTCAAGGACTACAGCATTCCGTTGGGTGCAGGCTTCATCGTCCTGACCTATTTCGTGATCGTCGGTTCGAGCAACGCGGTCAACCTGACCGATGGTCTCGACGGCCTGGCGATAATGCCGACCGTGATGGTCGGCGGTGGCCTGGGGATTTTCTGCTACCTGTCGGGTAACGTGAAATTCGCCGAATATCTGCTCATTCCTTACGTACCGGGCGCCGGTGAATTGATCGTGTTCTGCGGCGCGCTGATCGGTGCGGGGCTGGGCTTCCTGTGGTTCAACACCTACCCGGCGCAAGTCTTCATGGGTGACGTCGGAGCACTGGCGCTGGGCGCGGCCCTGGGCACCATTGCCGTGATCGTCCGTCAGGAAATCGTCCTGTTCATCATGGGCGGTGTGTTCGTGATGGAAACCCTGTCGGTCGTCATTCAGGTGGCGTCCTTCAAGCTGACCGGTCGCCGCGTATTCCGCATGGCGCCGATTCATCACCACTTTGAACTCAAGGGCTGGCCCGAGCCGCGCGTGATCGTCCGTTTCTGGATCATCACCGTGATTCTCGTGCTGATTGGCCTTGCCACTCTGAAGCTGAGGTAGAAACACGTGTCTCTGATCGCTTCTGACCACTTCCGCATCGTTGTCGGCCTCGGCAAGAGCGGCATGTCCCTGGTTCGCTTCCTGGCGAACCGGGGCGTGGCGTTTGCCGTGGCCGATACGCGGGAAAATCCACCGGAACTGGCCACGCTCAAGCGTGACTATCCGCACGTGGAAGTGCGTTGTGGCGAGCTGGACGTCGAATTCCTGTGCCGTGCCGACGAGCTCTACGTGAGCCCCGGCCTGGCGCTGGCGACCCCGGCCCTGCAGGCTGCCGCTGCCCGTGGCGTGAACCTGTCCGGCGATATCGAGCTGTTCGCGCGTAACGCGAAGGCACCGATCGTGGCGATCAGCGGTTCCAACGCGAAAAGCACCGTGACCACCCTGGTTGGCGAGATGGCGGCTGCGGCCGGCAAGCGTGTCGCCGTCGGCGGTAATCTCGGTACGCCGGCGCTGGACTTGCTACGCGACGATATCGAGCTGTACGTGATGGAACTGTCGAGCTTCCAGCTCGAAACCACCGATCAGCTCAACGCCGAAGTCGCGACCGTACTCAACATCAGCGAAGACCACATGGACCGCTACAGCGGCCTGCCGGCCTATCACCTGGCCAAGCACCGGATTTTCCGTGGCGCGAAGCAGTTCGTGGTCAACCGCCAGGATGCCCTGAGCCGGCCGCTGATGGGCGAGGGCCAGCCTTGCTGGACCTTCGGCCTGAACAAGCCTGACTTCAAGGCCTTCGGTATCCGCGAAGAAGGCGGCGAGAAATACCTGGCCTTCGAGTTCCAGAACCTGATGCCGGTGCGTGAGCTGAAAGTTCGCGGCGCCCACAACCAGTCCAACGCCCTGGCGGCATTGGCGCTGGGCCACGCTGTCGGCCTGCCGTTCGACGCCATGCTGTCGGCGTTGCGCAATTTCGCCGGTCTCGAGCACCGCTGCCAGTGGGTGCGTGACCTGGACGGCGTGGGCTATTACAACGACTCCAAAGCCACCAACGTGGGTGCCGCCCTGGCAGCCATCGAAGGCCTGGGCGCGGACATCGACGGCAAGATCGTGCTGATCGCTGGTGGCGACGGCAAGGGTGCCGAGTTCAAGGACCTGCGCGGTCCGGTGGCGGCCAACTGCCGCGCCGTCATTCTGATGGGCCGTGACTCCGACAAGATCGGCGATGCCATCGGCGATGCCGTGCCGTTGATCCGCGTCGGCTCGCTGGTCGAAGCCGTGGAGCAGTGCCGCGCCGCCGCTCAAGCGGGTGACGTGGTCCTGCTGTCGCCGGCCTGTGCCAGCTTCGACATGTTCAAGAACTACGAAGACCGTGGTCACCAGTTCGTCCGCGCCGTGGAGGATCTGGCATGAGCCTCAGGGGCATCATCAAGCCGTATCCATCGCCGCTCATCACCGGACGCGGTATCGATCTCGACTTTCCGATGCTCGTCGGATGCCTGTCGCTGCTCGGCCTGGGGCTGATCATGATTGCCTCGGCGTCGACCGAAGTGGCGGCCGTACAATCGGGCAGTCCCCTGTATTACATGATTCGCCACCTCATTTATGTCGTGCTGGGCCTGGGTGCCTGCATTGTCACCATGATGATTCCGATCGCCACCTGGCAACGCCTGGGCTGGCTGATGCTGCTGGGTGCCTTCGGGTTACTGGTGATGGTGATCATTCCGGGGATCGGTCGTGAAGTGAACGGTTCGATGCGCTGGATCGGCTTCAGCTTCTTCAACGTACAACCTTCCGAAATCGCCAAGGTGTTCGTGGTGATTTACCTCGCCGGCTATCTGGTGCGCCGTCAGAAAGAAGTGCGTGAGAGCTGGATGGGGTTCTTCAAGCCGTTCATCGTTCTGCTGCCGATGGCGGGCCTGCTACTGATGGAGCCGGACTTCGGTGCCACCGTCGTGATGATGGGGGCTGCCGCGGCGATGCTGTTCCTCGGCGGGGTCGGGCTGTTCCGCTTTTCCTTGATGGTGGTGCTGGCGGTCGGTGCGGTGGTGTTGTTGATTCAAATGCAGCCGTATCGAATGGCGCGCCTGACCAACTTCGCCGATCCGTGGGCCGACCAGTTCGGTGCCGGTTATCAGTTGTCTCAAGCCTTGATCGCTTTCGGTCGCGGCGAATGGCTGGGCGTTGGCCTGGGTAACAGCGTGCAGAAACAATTCTATCTGCCGGAAGCCCACACCGACTTCGTGTTCTCGGTCCTTGCCGAAGAACTGGGTGCCGTGGGTTCGCTGTGCACGGTCGCGCTGTTCGTCTTTGTCTGTATTCGCGGCATGTACATCGGATTGTGGGCCGAGAAGGCCAAGCAGTTTTTTGCCGCCTATGTGGCCTACGGCTTGTCATTCCTGTGGATTGGTCAGTTCCTGATCAACATCGGGGTGAACGTCGGGCTGCTGCCGACCAAGGGGCTGACCTTGCCGTTTCTCAGTTATGGCGGCAGTTCGTTGGTGATCTGCTGCGCCTGTCTCGGCTTGCTGCTGCGCATCGAGTGGGAGAGTCGAACCCACCTGGGCAGTGAAGAGATGGAATTCCATGAGAGCGACTTCGCCGAGGAGCCGAACCATGGGCGCTAATGTATTGATCATGGCCGGCGGTACCGGTGGCCACGTGTTCCCGGCGCTGGCCTGTGCCCGCGAGTTCCAGTCCCGCGGTTATTCCGTGCACTGGCTCGGCACGCCGCGCGGCATCGAGAACGACCTGGTTCCGGCGGCCGGCATCGAGCTGCACCGGATTCACGCCAGCGGTCTGCGTGGCAAGGGCAAGTTGTCCCTGCTCAAGGCGCCGTTCATGTTGCTCAAGTCGGTCTGGCAGGCGCGGGCGATCATTCGTCGGTTGCGGCCGGTCTGCGTGGTCGGCTTTGGTGGTTATGTGACCGGTCCTGGCGGTGTCGCCGCCAAACTGGCCGGTGTGCCGGTGATCGTTCATGAGCAGAACGCCGTGGCCGGTACCGCCAATCGGCTGCTGGTGCCGTTGGCCGCCCGGGTCTGTGAAGCGTTCCCCGACACCTTTACCCTGTCGAACAGCCGTCGGACCACCGGTAACCCGGTGCGCACCGAGCTGTTCCTCGAAACACCGCGACCAGCCCTGGCCGGTCGCAAGGCGCGTTTGCTGATCCTGGGCGGAAGCCTGGGTGCAGAGCCGTTGAACAAGTTGCTGCCTGAAGCCCTGTCGCAAGTCGCCGCCGACTTGCGCCCGGACGTGTTCCATCAGGCCGGCAAAAACCACGATGGAGTGACTGCAGAGCGCTATCGCGCGGCTGGCGTCGAGGCGCAAGTGCAGCCTTTCATCAAAGACATGGCCCAAGCCTATGGCTGGGCCGACCTGGTGGTATGTCGCGCAGGCGCGCTGACCATCAGCGAACTGGCTGCCGCCGGTCTGCCCTCGATGCTGGTGCCCTTGCCCCATGCGATCGACGATCACCAGACCCGCAACGCCGATTATTTGGCCCGCGAAGGCGCAGCCTTCCTGATGCCGCAAAGAACGACTGGCGCAGCGGATCTTGCCGCTCGCCTGACAGAGGTCCTGATGCAACCGCAACGACTCAATGATATGGCCACCGCGGCCCGCCGCCTGGCCAAACCCGATGCCACCCGTAACGTGGTCGATACCTGCCTGGAGGTGGCCCATGGTTGAGAACAAGAAAGCCATGCCACAACCGGAAATGCGCCGCATCCGTCGCATCCACTTCGTCGGAATCGGCGGCGTGGGCATGTGCGGGATTGCCGAAGTGTTGCTGAACCTGGGCTATGAAGTGTCCGGTTCCGACCTGAAAGCATCGCCGGTCACCGAGCGCCTGGAATCCTTCGGCGCGCAGATTTTCATCGGTCACCGCGCCGAAAACGCTGCCGCGGCCGACGTGCTGGTGGTGTCGAGTGCCGTGAACACGTCCAACCCGGAAGTTGCCACCGCGCTGGAGCGCCGCATTCCCGTGGTGCCGCGTGCAGAAATGCTGGCCGAGCTGATGCGCTATCGCCACGGCATCGCCGTCGCCGGTACCCATGGCAAAACCACCACCACCAGCCTGATCGCTTCGGTGTTTGCCGCCGGTGGCCTGGACCCGACCTTCGTCATCGGTGGCCGTCTGAATGCCGCGGGCACCAATGCCCAGCTCGGCACCAGCCGTTACCTGATCGCCGAGGCTGACGAAAGCGATGCCAGTTTCCTGCATCTGCAGCCGCTGGTGGCCGTGGTCACCAACATCGACGCTGATCACATGGCGACCTACGACGGTGACTTCAACAAACTGAAGAAAACCTTCGTCGAGTTCCTCCACAACCTGCCGTTCTACGGTCTGGCCGTGGTGTGCCTGGACGATCCGGTGGTGCGTGAAATCCTGCCGCAGGTCAAGCGTCCGACCGTCACCTATGGCTTTGGCGAAGACTGCGACGTACGCGCCATCAATGTCCGCCAGCAGGGCATGCAGACCTTCTTTACCGTGCTGCGTCCGGATCGCGAGCCGCTGGATGTCTCGGTGAACATGCCGGGTAACCACAACGTGCTCAACGCACTGGCGACCATTTGCATCGCCACCGACGAAGGCGTCAGCGATGAAGCCATCGTCCAGGGCCTGTCCGGGTTCCAGGGCGTCGGCCGACGCTTCCAGGTCTACGGCGAACTGCCGGTAGACGGCGGCAACGTGATGCTGGTCGACGATTACGGCCACCACCCGACCGAAGTCGCGGCGGTGATCAAGGCCGTGCGTGGTGGCTGGCCGGAGCGCCGGTTGGTGATGGTCTATCAGCCGCACCGCTATAGCCGTACCCGCGATCTGTATGACGACTTCGTCAATGTACTGGCCGACGCCAACGTGCTGCTGTTGATGGAAGTCTATCCAGCCGGCGAAGAGCCGATCCCGGGTGCCGACAGCCGCAAGCTGTGCAACAGCATCCGCCAGCGCGGCCAGCTCGACCCGATCTACATCGAGCGGGGTGTCGATCTCGCGCCGGTGGTCAAGCCGCTGCTGCGCGCCGGCGACATTCTGCTGTGCCAGGGCGCCGGTGATATCGGCGGTCTCGCACCGAAACTGTTGAAAAGTGAGTTGTTCGCCGGCGCCGTGGCTGCGCCGGTCGAGGGGAAGTTGAAATGACTGCTGCCTACGCCAACCTCGTCTCCACTGTCGCGCCGAAAGACTTCGGCCGGGTCGCCGTGCTGTTCGGTGGCAAGAGCGCCGAGCGCGAAGTGTCCCTGAAGTCGGGCAACGCCGTTCTCGATGCGCTGCAAAGCGCGGGTGTGGATGCGTTCGGTCTCGACGTGGGCGATGACCTGCTGCAGCGTTTGCTGAGCGAAAAAATCGACCGCGCCTTCATCATCCTCCACGGTCGTGGCGGTGAAGACGGCAGCATGCAGGGCCTGCTCGAATGCCTGGGCATTCCTTACACCGGCAGCGGCATCCTTGCGTCGGCGCTGGCCATGGACAAGCTGCGCACCAAGCAGGTCTGGCACAGCCTGGGCATTCCGACGCCTCGTCACGCCGTGTTGAGCAGCGAAGCCGACTGTATTTGCGCGGCAGCGGAACTGGGCATGCCTTTGATCGTCAAACCGGCCCATGAAGGTTCAAGTATCGGGATGGCCAAAGTGACTTCCGCGTCCGAGTTGATCGACGCCTGGAAAGCGGCCAGTACCTACGATTCGCAAGTGTTGGTCGAGCAATGGATTCAAGGTCCGGAGTTCACCATCGCCACCCTGCGTGACCAGGTGTTGCCACCGATTGCCCTGGGCACGACGCACAGCTTCTACGACTACGACGCCAAGTACATCGCCAACGATACCCAGTACCGCATTCCGTGTGGCCTGGACAGCGTCAAGGAAAAGGAACTCATGGATCTCACGGCGAAAGCCTGTGAGGCGCTGGGTATCGCCGGTTGGGGCCGGGCGGACGTGATGCAGGACGCCGACGGGCAGTTCTGGTTCCTGGAGGTCAACACCGCACCGGGCATGACCGATCACAGTCTGGTGCCAATGGCGGCCCGTGCCGCCGGCCTGGATTTCCAGCAACTGGTTCTGGCGATCCTGGCAGCAAGCATTGAGGCGCGAGGATAAAACGATGCAAGGCGCACAGCTACGTCATCAGCCATCCGCACCCGGTCGCAAGCCGGTGCCGCGGGGTGCCAGCCGAATGGTGGCCAAAGAGCCGATGTCCGCGCGCCTGCCGAAAGCCAATTTTGGTTTTCTGAAAAGCCTGTTCTGGCCAGTGCTGTTGGTTGCACTGGGGTTCGGTACTTACGAAGGCGCGCAGCGTTTGCTGCCGTACGCCGACCGGCCGATCACCAAAATCAACGTGCAGGGCGACTTGAGCTACATCAGCCAGCAAGCGGTGCAACAGCGAATCGCCCCGTATGTGGCGTCGAGCTTCTTCACCATCGACCTGGCGAGCATGCGCACCGAGCTGGAACAGATGCCATGGATTGCCCACGCCGAAGTGCGTCGGGTATGGCCGGATCAAGTGGTGATCCGCCTGGAAGAACAACTGCCGGTGGCCCGTTGGGGCGACGAATCGCTGTTGAACAACCAGGGGCAGGCGTTCACCCCGCGTGAACTGGCCAATTACGAACACCTGCCACAACTGTTCGGCCCACAGCGGGCTCAACAGCAAGTGATGCAGCAATACCAGGTACTGAGCCAGATGCTCCGGCCGCTGGGCTTCTCGATTGCACGCCTGGAATTGCGTGAACGAGGCAGCTGGTTCCTGACCACTGGCCCCGGTAGTGCGGGCCCCGGAATCGAGCTGCTGCTGGGACGCGGCAACCTGGTAGAGAAGATGCGCCGTTTCATTGCCATCTATGACAAGACGCTCAAAGAACAGATTACGAACATTGCGCGCATCGATCTGCGCTACGCCAACGGCCTCGCTGTTGGCTGGCGGGAACCTGTAGCGCCGACGACAGCCGTACCCGCTGTCGCGAAGAATTAAGAGAGGCAGGACCCATGGCAAACGTGCAAAGCGGCAAAATGATCGTCGGTCTCGATATCGGCACCTCCAAGGTGGTGGCGTTGGTAGGCGAGGTCGCGGACGATGGCACGCTCGATATCGTCGGGATCGGTACGCACCCGTCCCGCGGCCTGAAGAAGGGCGTGGTGGTGAACATCGAGTCCACCGTGCAGTCGATCCAGCGCGCCATTGAAGAAGCGCAGCTGATGGCTGGTTGCCGTATCCACTCGGCGTTCGTGGGCGTGGCCGGTAATCACATCCGCAGCCTGAACTCCCACGGCATCGTGGCGATTCGTGATCGCGAAGTCAGCTCCGCCGACCTCGAACGCGTCCTCGACGCTGCCCAGGCCGTGGCGATTCCGGCGGACCAGCGCGTGCTGCACACCCTGCCGCAGGATTACGTGATCGATAACCAGGAAGGTGTCCGCGAGCCTCTGGGCATGTCCGGCGTACGTCTGGAAGCCAAGGTTCATGTGGTCACCTGCGCCGTCAACGCCGCTCAGAACATTGAGAAATGCGTGCGTCGCTGCGGTCTGGAAATCGACGACATCATTCTCGAACAACTGGCGTCCGCTTACTCGGTGCTGACCGATGACGAGAAAGAGCTGGGCGTGTGCCTGGTGGACATCGGCGGCGGCACCACCGACATCGCGATCTTCACCGAAGGCGCGATCCGTCACACCGCGGTGATCCCGATTGCGGGCGATCAGGTGACCAACGACATCGCCATGGCGTTGCGCACCCCGACCCAGTACGCCGAAGAAATCAAGATCCGCTACGCCTGCGCCCTGGCCAAACTGGCCGGCGCCGGCGAAACCATCAAGGTGCCAAGCGTTGGCGACCGTCCGCCGCGCGAGCTGTCCCGTCAGGCCCTGGCCGAAGTGGTCGAGCCGCGTTACGACGAGCTGTTCACGCTGATCCAGGCCGAACTGCGCCGCAGTGGCTACGAAGACCTGATCCCGGCCGGCATCGTGCTGACCGGCGGTACCTCGAAGATGGAAGGCGCTACCGAACTTGCCGAGGAAATCTTCCACATGCCGGTGCGCCTGGGCGTGCCACACGGCGTGAAAGGCCTCGATGACGTGATCCGCAACCCGATTTATTCCACCGGTGTCGGCCTGTTGATGTACGGCCTGCAGAAGCAATCCGACGGCATTTCGTTCTCGGGTATCGGCAGCCGCGACAGCTACAGCAACGAAGAACCGAAAGGCGCCTTGCTCGATCGAATCAAGAGCTGGGTCCAGGGCAATTTTTAAGAAGCAGCTTCAAGCCACAAGCTTCAAGCGGCAAGAGCAGAGCAAGAGCAGAGCAAGAGCAGAGCAAGAGCAGTAAGAGCGGCAGGCAGCAAAAGCAGTAGGCGAAAAAACTAGAGAACGTAAAGGAGAGGGAAAATGTTCGAACTCGTAGACAACATCCCCGCAAGCCCGGTTATTAAAGTTATCGGTGTTGGCGGTGGCGGCGGCAACGCCGTGAATCACATGGTCAAGAGCAACATTGAAGGCGTTGAGTTCATCTGCGCCAACACTGATGCCCAGGCGCTCAAGAGCATCAGCGCGCGGACCATCCTGCAACTGGGTACCAGCGTGACCAAAGGTCTGGGCGCCGGTGCCAACCCTGAAGTAGGTCGTCAGGCCGCTCTCGAAGACCGTGAGCGCATTGCCGAAGTCCTGCAGGGCACCAACATGGTGTTCATCACCACCGGCATGGGCGGTGGTACCGGTACCGGTGCTGCGCCGATCATTGCTGAAGTGGCCAAGGAAATGGGGATCCTCACCGTTGCGGTGGTGACCCGTCCGTTCCCGTTCGAAGGTCGCAAACGCATGCAGCTCGCCGACGAAGGCATCCGCCTGCTGTCGGAAAGCGTCGACTCGTTGATCACCATTCCCAACGAGAAGCTGCTGACCATCCTCGGTAAGGACGCCAGCCTGCTGTCGGCTTTCGCCAAGGCTGACGATGTATTGGCCGGTGCCGTTCGCGGTATCTCCGACATCATCAAGCGTCCGGGCATGATCAACGTCGACTTTGCCGACGTACGCACCGTGATGAGCGAAATGGGCATGGCGATGATGGGCACTGGCTGCGCCAGCGGTCCGAACCGTGCGCGTGAAGCGACTGAAGCGGCCATCCGTAACCCGTTGCTCGAAGACGTGAACCTGCAAGGCGCACGCGGCATCCTGGTGAACATCACCGCCGGTCCTGACCTGTCCCTGGGTGAGTACTCCGACGTGGGTAGCATCATCGAAGCCTTCGCTTCCGAGCACGCCATGGTCAAGGTCGGTACCGTTATCGATCCGGACATGCGCGACGAGCTGCACGTGACTGTGGTGGCGACTGGTCTGGGCGCTAAAATCGAGAAGCCTGTGAAGGTCATCGACAATACCGTTCACACCTCGATGGCTTCCCAGCCGCAACAACAAGCCCCTGTTCGTCAGGAAGCTCCAGCGGTGAACTACCGTGACCTGGACCGTCCGACCGTCATGCGCAACCAGGCCCAGGCCGGTGCTGCGACTGCCGCGAAGATGAATCCGCAGGATGATCTGGACTACCTGGACATCCCGGCTTTCCTGCGTCGTCAGGCCGATTGATGAAATGTATCAGGGCTATGAAGGTGATTGGTGTTCAGCAAAGGCGTGGTCTGCTATCATCGCCAGCCTTTGTTGATACCAGTTCGCAATTTGCGCTGAAGCGGCCCAAGCCATGATTAAACAACGCACACTGAAAAATATTATCCGTGCCACAGGTGTAGGTCTGCACTCCGGGGAGAAGGTTTACCTGACCCTCAAGCCTGCGCCGATCGACACCGGCATCGTCTTTCGCCGTGCCGACCTCGATCCCGTGGTCGAGATTCCGGCTCGTGCGGCCAACGTCGGCGAGACAACCATGTCGACGACGCTGGTCAACGGTGACGTGAAGGTGGATACGGTGGAGCACTTGCTCTCGGCCATGGCTGGCCTGGGCATCGATAACGCCTACGTCGAGCTCTCCGCGTCCGAAGTCCCGATCATGGATGGCAGCGCTGGACCCTTCGTATTTCTGATTCAGTCGGCTGGCCTGGAAGAACAGGACGCCGCCAAGAAGTTCATCCGTATCCTGCGGGAAGTGACAGTGGAAGACGGCGACAAGCGCGCCACTTTCGTCCCTTTCGAAGGTTTCAAGGTGAGCTTCGAGATCGATTTCGATCACCCGGTTTTCCGTGACCGCACACAAAGTGCAAGCGTGGATTTTTCCAGCACTTCGTTCGTAAAAGAAGTCAGCCGCGCCCGTACCTTTGGTTTCATGAGTGACATCGAGTACCTGCGCAAGCACAACCTCGCACTCGGCGGCAGCGTTGAAAACGCCATCGTGGTCGACGCGGATGGTGTACTGAACGAAGACGGTCTTCGCTACGAAGACGAATTCGTGAAGCACAAGATCCTCGATGCAATTGGTGACCTCTACCTGCTGGGCAATAGCCTGATTGGTGAGTTCAAGGGCTTCAAGTCCGGCCACGCACTGAACAACCAGCTGCTGCGCAAGTTGATTGAGCAGACAGATGCCTGGGAAGTCGTGACGTTCGAAGACGCCAGCACTGCACCGATCTCTTACATGCGCCCTGTTGCGGCCGTGTAAGTAAAAAACCTCTCTAGTTTTTTAAAGGCTACCTTCGGGTGGCCTTTTTTTATGCTCGGGTTTTGTGGTGTCTGCACCGGCCCCTTCGCGAGCAGGCTCGCTCCCACATTCAGTCCGCGCCATCCTGTGGGAGCGAACCTGCTCGCGAAGGGGCCGGTTGGTACAATGCAAAACTCAGGCAGAAACCACCCGATTTCGCCCCCGTTCCTTGGCCTGATACAGCGCCTTGTCTGCCGCAAACAGCAATTGCTCCAGGCTGATGTCGCTCTCTGTCGTCCAGGTACTGATGCCGATGCTGACCGTCATCGGCTGTTCATCGCCTGCCACCGGTGGCAACTGCTCCACCTGCACACGGATGCGCTCGGCAATCTGCCGTGCACCGTCGTTGCCGGTTTCAGCCAGGATCACCGAAAACTCCTCGCCGCCGTAGCGGGCTACCAGGTCTGTCGGACGATGGACATTGGCGCCAATGACATCGGCCAGCGAGCGTAATGCCTCGTCGCCTGCCTGGTGGCCGTGGCGGTCGTTGAAGGCCTTGAAGTGATCGGCATCGATCATCAGCACCGACATCGGCTTGCCGGACCGTTGCGCCCGAAACCACTCGTGGCGCAGGGTCTGGTCGAGGGTTCGGCGGTTGGCCACGCCGGTCAAGGCATCGGTGGCGGCCAGTTGCGCCAGTTCCTGTTCGGCGCTGTAGCGCAGGCGCAGTTCGCGGCAGAGCAACCAGGTCAGCCATAGCAGCGCGATACACAGGACCCCGGTGGCGCCGCTGATCACAATGGCCGTGCGCTGCCAGGTGGCGAAGACTTCGTCGCTGGAAAGGGCCACGATGACCGTCAGCGGCAGGTTGCCGACCCGGCTGAAGGTGTACAGGCGTTGCTGGCGGTCAACGCTCGATACGCCGTCAAAGCTGCCGCTGCCCTCGCGCAGCATGCGCACGACGTTGGGCCGGTCGGCGAAGCTTTTGCCGACCGTGTTGTCTTGCAGAAACGGCTTCTGCGCCAAGAGCACCCCGTCGTCGTTGATGATGGCCAGCGTGCTGTCGGTCCCGATGTCGAGGCTGTTGAACAGCTGATCGAAGTACGCCAGGCGCATCGAGGCCACCGCGACACCCAGAAACGCCCCGGTAGACGAAGAAATGCGTCGGCTGAAGCTGATTTGCCATTCGTCGTTGTAGTCGCAGTCGCAGCGAGGCTTGAAGGGGCGGCTGATGAACATGCCGGTGTCGCGATTGAAGGCATGGGCGAGGAAATAATCGCGGTCGGCGAAGTTGCCCGGTTTGGGCTCGATCAATGATGAGTCGGCGAGCACTTCACCCTGCTGATCCAGCAGCAGGATGTCACTCTTGTAGCGGGCCGTGGTGGAACGGTCGAACAGCACCAGATGACGGATTTGTGCAGAAACCTGCTTCAAGTCATCCCGCTGCGCCGCGGCAATCAGGCCTTGCAGGGTCAGGTCATAGAGCTCCACCGTGCGCAACACGTCGGCATCGATCAATTGCGCAATGGTGGTCGCGCCGCGTGTGGCTGCCTGCTGGGCGTTGGTATGTTCGCGGATCAGTAGAAAAGTGACGATGCTGAGTATCGCAATGACCGTCAGGCTGCTGCCGAGGATCACCAGGATCTCGGGCCGTCCGGCGCTGCCTGAACGATTGGGAGTGCGGCGTACGGTCATGGGGGCTGATGTCTGCTTGGATGACTGGGTAAGCGTAGTTCCATAAACGTAGCAGCCAGGGAAAAGGCCGGTTAAATGAACCAACTGAGGTCTGCCAGGGTGAACAAAACCGTGGGAGCGAGCCTGCTCGCGATGGCGGCGCAACATTCAGCGTCGATGTTGATTGACCTGACGCTATCGCGAGCAGGCTCGCTCCCACAGGTTGTACGGCAGGTGCCAGAGTGATCAGAGCAAATCGAGGGGATAGTCGATGATCACCCGGTATTCATCGGTGTCCTGATCCAGTACTCCGTAACCATTGCCGCCACGGTTGGTCGCCCATTGCAGGCGCAGCGCCAGATCCTTGGCTTTGCCGCTCTGAACCACGTATTTCAGGTCAACGTCACGCTCCCAGTGCTTGGCGTTCTTGCCATCGGCGCTGTACCACGCGGCATAGCCTGGGCTGTCGGGATCAACCTGAGTCAGGTCCAGTTTTCCTCGGGAATACGACACGGCCGATGTCAGGCCCGGCAAACCAAGTCCGACGAAGTCGTAGGCGTATTTGAGTTTCCAGGAGCGTTCATTGGGGCCGTTGAAGTCCGAATACTGCTGGGAGTTGTCGAGGAAAATGCTGTCGCCCTGGCTGATGTAGTCGAACGGGGTGTTGCCGTTGACCCGCTGGTAAGCGGCAGTGACGCTGTGATTACCCACGCCGACGGTGAAATGCAGGCTGTAAGTGTTGTTGTCGATATCGCCCAGTAGCGCATCACCGGTGTCCTGCGTGTGATAGACGTGCAGGCCTGGGTTGAGGCTGATCAGGTCATTGAGCGCGTAGGTGTAGTCCAGGTTGAAGTAGTACTGGTTCCAGATGTCCTTGAGTTCGGCGGCATACAGGCTGCTGGTCAGTCCCGGCAGGCCGCTCCAGGTCATGCCGGCCCAGTTCAGGTGCCGACTGTCCTCGCCATCAGGCAGGCTGCCGTAGGACGTGCCGATGCGGGTATGGCCGCTCTGGTTGTACGGCTTGGTGAAGCTGGCCTGGCCGCCTTCGATCATCACACCGTCGATGCTGTGGTTGGTCAGGCTGACGCCGCGAAAGGTCTGGGGCAGCATGCGGGTTTCGCCCCCGGCAATCACCGGGTTGGCCAGAAACAGGTCGCCGGCCTTCAACTCGGTATCGAAAGCGCGCATTTTCAAGGTGCCGCCGGCGGTCGAGAACGACCCTGGCGCTTTGCCGTTGCCATCGCTGACCGGCAGGATGCTCGAATTGTCCGTGCCGCCACCGCCGTCGAGCTTGAGCCCGAGCATGGCGTGGGCATCGATGCCAAAACCGAGCGTACCCTCGGTGTAGCCCGACTCGAAGACACCCAGGAAACCTTGCCCCCACTCAATGTTGTCGTCGGCCTGCTGCAGGCGATTGCGGTGCATGTAGTAGTTGCGGGCGTTGAGGTTGAGGCTCGAGCCTTCGACGAATCCTGCGGCAGACGAATCATCGGCGGCCTGGACGCTGGTGGTCATCGTTGCAGCGATTGCAATGACCAACGGTGTGGATCGGAATGGGAAACGCACGTGCGGAAAAGCTCCTTGGGTCAACTTGGAACGTCACTGTTGGGGGCGTCGGGGATGTTTACATGGGGATGGCGAAGCAAACGGGGTTGGACCCACAACGAAAAAAAGCCGCTGATAGCAGCGGCTTTGAAGACAACTGTTCAAGGGGAAGAGCCGATGAAAAGTGTCGAGGGAAACAGGAGCGATGCGCGTCGATCAGCTGTCTTTCTCGGCCTGTGGCTGGGCCTGAATGCTCGATGCTTGCGGGGCCTGGGTGCCTTCCTGGGCTTTGGCCGTCATCTCGATCTGGTGCTCTTGGTAAGCAGCGGCGCGTGCGGCGTTTTGTGCGACGAAAGCCTGCGACTCTTCAGCCATGGCCAATGGCGTCACGAACAAAGAGGACAAAACAAAAGCGCTGGCAATACCCATACTGTTGGACATCTTTAAAACCTTCTTGCTTGGCAAGTGCTGTTTGGTGCGGGCAAAGATAAGGATGTCGGGCGATGGGAAAAAGAGCGGATTCATGAAAGGACTGTTGCGCAAAAGGCAATAGTTGAATGTTCACACGTTTGTGGTCAACCCGAAACCACTGTGGGAGCGAGCCTGCTCGCGAAAGCGGTGGATCAGTCAGCATGGATGTTGGATGTGAGGGCTTCTTCGCGAGCAGGCTCGCTCCCACAGTGGACTTTTGTTGCTCAGATACTTTCCCTCAACCATGGAATCTCCCACAAAGGGAAGGGGGTCAGACCGGCAGGTGAATCCCGAAGGTGTTCATGCCGTGATCGCTGCGCACGAACACATCCCCGCCATGCATCAGCGCGATCGCCTTGACGATCGCCAGTCCCAATCCGTGGTTGTTGCCGCTGTTGCTGCGCGAGGCGTCGACGCGGTAGAAGCGTTCGAACAGGCGCGGCAGGTGCTCGTTGGCAATCGGCGAACCGGGGTTGGCGACGCCGATACTGACTTGATGCTCCTCGGCTTCGATTCGCACCTCAATCACCTGTCCGGGTTCGGTGTGCTGCACCGCGTTGCTCAGCAGGTTGATCAGCGCCCGTCGCAGGTGCGCGATCTCGATCCGCACTTGCGCATCGCCGCTGACCTGCACCTGGACCTGAGCATCTTCGAGGATGAAATCCAGGTATTCCAGGGTTGTCGCCACCTCATCGGCCAACGACGTGGAGGTCAGTTTGGTGGCCTTGCTGCCCTGGTCCGCACTGGCGAGGAACAGCATGTCGTTGATGATCGAGCGCAGGCGCTCGAGCTCTTCAAGGTTCGATTGCAGGACTTCGAAATAATGCTCCGCCGAGCGTCCACGTGTCAGCGCGACCTGGGTCTGGCCGATCAGGTTGGTCAGCGGCGAGCGCAGTTCATGGGCGACATCGGCATTGAACGATTCCAGCCGCGAGTAAGCCAGTTCGACCCGCTCCAGCGTGGAGTTGAACGAATTGACGAACTGGTTCAACTCCGGTGGCAGTGATGACATGCGCAAACGCCCGGAACGCAAGGGCGGGGCCAGGCGCTGGGCCTCCTGAGACAGCTTGATCAGTGGCTTGAGGCCGATCCGCGCCACCCAGTAACCCAGTGCCGAGGCCAGCAGCACGCCGACAATCGCCAGGCTGATCAGGGCGATCAGCAACTGGTGTTGAGTCTGGTGGAACGTTTCGGTATCGATGCCGATCATGAAGCGCAGTGGCGGCCGTTGATCCTTGGCCGGGAACTGGCTGACCAGCACCTTGAGCGGGTAAGGCTGATTCGGCAACGTCATGTCGCGCATGCCCAGCGGCCCCTGGGCAAACTCGCGGATCCGCGGCGTCAGGTTGCCGTATTCGTAGTGTGGATCGTCGCTGATGATCCAGAAACTGATGCGTTTGTCTTCTTCACCCAGCAGCTTGAGCTTGTTGTTGATCTTCACCCAATGTTCGGGCGTGCCGTAACGGCCAACGGTGGATTCGAGCACGCTGTAACGCGCATCCAGTTCGGCTTCAGGCAGCAAACCCAGGCCTTTGTCGACCTGCTGGTACAGCGCCCAGCCGATCACCAGGAACACCAATAGCGCCACCAGCGTGAACATCCCGCTGAGGCGTAGGGCGATGCTATTACTGGACACCACGGCTCTCCAGCACATAACCCATGCCACGGATCGTGTGCAGCAGTTTTTCATCGAATGGCCCGTCAAGCTTGGCCCGCAGACGTTTGATCGCGACTTCGACGACGTTGGCGTCGCTGTCGAAATTGATGTCCCAGACCATTTCCGCGATGGCGGTTTTCGAGAGGATTTCGCCCTGACGCCGGGCCAGCACACTGAGCAGCGAAAACTCCTTGGCGGTCAGGTCCAGGCGCGTGCCGGCGCGGGTGGCCTTGCGGCTGATCAAATCTATCCACAGGTCGGCGATGCTCACTTGCACCGGTTCATGGCCACCGCTGCGGCGGGTCAACGCTTGCAGGCGAGCCACCAGTTCGAGGAAGGAAAACGGTTTGCCCAGGTAATCGTCGGCACCGTCGCGCAGGCCCTTGATGCGGTCTTCGACACGCTCGCGGGCGGTGAGCATGATCACCGGTGTCTGCTTGCGCGCACGCAAGGCGCGCAGGACGCCGAAGCCATCCAGGCCCGGCAGCATGACGTCGAGGACGATCACCGCGTAGTCGTTTTCCAGCGCCAGGTGCAGGCCTTCCACGCCATCGCGGGCCAGGTCCACGGTGTAACCCTGTTCCGTCAGGCCGCGGTGCAGATAGTCCGCGGTTTTTTCCTCGTCTTCGATAATCAGAACGCGCATGACCCCGCCTCAGTCTGTGGTCGCCAGCGCCGGCAGCGCTGTTGGTTTAGGCCGATGGAAAAGCCGCTCCAGCCATAAGTATATGACTGGTGTGGTGAACAGCGTCAGCGCCTGGCTCACCAGCAAGCCGCCGACCACCGCGATCCCCAAGGGCTGGCGCAGCTCGGCACCGGTGCCATAGCCGAGCATCAGCGGCAGGGCGCCGAGCAGGGCGGCGAGGGTGGTCATGATGATCGGCCGAAACCGCGTCAGGCAGGCCTGGAAGATCGCTTCTTCCGGTGGCAGGCCGCCTTTGCGCTGCGCTTCGAGGGCGAAGTCGATCATCAGGATGCCGTTTTTCTTCACGATACCGATCAGCAACACCAGACCGATCAGCGCCATGATCGAAAAGTCCTGCCCGCAGATCCACAACATGATCACCGCACCGAGGCCCGCAGCAGGCAGCGTCGAGATGATGGTCAGCGGATGGACGAAACTCTCGTAGAGCACGCCGAGAATGATGTAAACCGCCACCAGCGCCGCCAGGATCAACCAGGGCTGGCTGGCCAGCGAACTCTGGAATGCTTGTGCCGCGCCCTGGAAATTGCCGCTGATCGCCACTGGCATGCCAATCTCGGCCTTGGCCTGGTTGAGCATGATCACCGCATCGCCCAACGCCACACCGGGTGCGAGGTTGAACGACATGTTGGCGGCCGGGAACATGCCGTCATGGGCGATGGACAACGGGCCGATGGTGGGCGCATCGAACCGGGCCAGCGCCGACAGCGGCACCATCTCACCGCTCAAGGGCGAGCGCAGGTAGAAATAGTTGAGACTTTCGGCCTTGCCGCGCTGTTTGGTGTCCAGTTCCAGGATCACGTTGTACTGGTTGATCTGGGTCTGGAATTCGTTGATCTGACGCTGGCCGAAGGCGTCATACAGCGCTTCGTCAACATCACTGGCGGTCAGGCCGAAGCGTGCAGCCGCGCTGCGGTCGATGCTGATGTGGGTGATGCTGCCGCCCAGTTGCAGATCGTTGGAAACATCGCGGAATGCCGGGTTGCTGCGCAGCTTTTCCGTCAGGCGCTGGGTCCAGGTGCTCAGCACCGCACCGTCGTTGCTCTTGAGCACGTACTGATACTGGGCACGGCTCGGGCCGGAACTGAGGTTGATATCCTGGCCGGCGCGCAGGTACAGGACGATGCCCGGGACTTTCATCAGTTGCGGACGAATCCGGTCGATGAACTCGCTGGCCGAAACATCGCGGTCACCGCGTTTTTTCAGGGCGATCCAGAAGCGGCCGTTGGCGATGGTCTGGTTGCTGCCCGATACGCCGACCGAGTGAGAAAAGGTCTGTACGGCCGGATCTGCAGCGACGATTTCGGCCATCGCCAGGTGTTTTTTCACCATGTCGCCGTAAGAAATGTCCGCAGCCGCTTCAGTGGTACCGAGGACAAAACCGGTGTCCTGTACCGGGAAGAAACCTTTCGGAATGAAGATGTAACCGCCGACGGCCAGCGCCACTGACAGACCGAAAACACCAATCATCAGCTTCTGATGGGCGAGGGCGCGGCGCAGGCCTTTTTCATAGAGGTCCAACAGGCGCTCGCCGAAACCTTTCTTGCCGTGGGCATCGTGCACCGGGGCGCGCATGAACAGCGCCGCCAGGGTGGGCGCCAGGGTCAGGGATACCACCACCGAAATCAGGATGGTCGAGGTGGCGGTCAGGGCGAATTCCTTGAACAGCCGCCCGACCACGCCGCCCATGAACAGCAGTGGAATGAACGCCGCCACCAGCGAGAAGCTGATCGACACCACGGTGAAGCCGATTTCCCCGGCACCTTTGATCGCGGCCTCGCGCATGCCGTCGCCGGCCTCCAGATGACGGTGAATGTTCTCCACCACCACAATCGCATCGTCGACCACAAACCCCACGGCCACCACAATCGCCACCAGCGTCAGGTTGTTCAGGCTGAAACCCATGAGGTACATCAGGGCGAAGCTGGCGATCAGCGACACCCCGAGCACCGCCGACACAATCAGGGTCGCCGACAACTGGCGCAGGAACAGCGCCATCACCGCCACCACCAGCATGATCGCGATCAGCAAGGTGATTTCCACCTCATGCAGCGAGGCCCGGATGGTCTGGGTGCGGTCGATCAGCGTCTTGACCTGTACCGACGCCGGAAGCATGGCTTCCAGGCCCGGCAGCGCTGCCTGGATGCGGTCCACGGTCTCGACGATATTGGCCCCCGGCTGGCGGAAGATCACCAGGTTGACTCCCGGTTGCGTGCCGGCCCAGGCCTGGACGTAGGCATCCTCCGAACCGTTGACGACTTTGGCCACATCCTTGAGATGAACCGGTGCACCGTCCTTGTAGGAAACGATCAGCTGGCTGTAGTCATCAGGGTGGAACAACTGGTCGTTGGTGGAAAGGGTCGAGATGCTCGATTCCCCGTACAGCGCACCTTTGGCCAGGTTGAGGCTGGTCTGCTGGATCGCCAGGCGGATGTCCGCCAGCGTAAGGCCGATGGCCGCCAGTTTGTCCGCCGACACCTGGACACGGATCGCCGGACGTTGCTGACCGGTGATGGCGACCTGGCCTACACCGTCGATCTGGCTGATCTGACGGGATAACAGGGTTTCCGTCAGGTCGCTGAGTTCGGGGCCGGGCATCAGCGATGAGTTGACGCTGAGGATCAACACCGGACTGTCGGCCGGGTTGACCTTGCGCCAGGTCGGCAGGTTGGGCATGTCCTTGGGCAGCTTGCCGGCGGCGGTATTGATTGCGGCCTGCACTTCCTGGGCGGCGGTGTCGATGCTTTTGTCGAGGGTGAATTGCAGGGTCAGGATGGTTGAGCCGAGGGCGCTGCTCGAGGTCATCTGGGTCACGCCGGGGATGGCGCTGAACTGCACTTCAAGAGGCGTGGCCACCGAAGACGCCATGGTTTCCGGGCTGGCGCCGGGCAATTGTGCCGCCACCTGGATGGTCGGGAATTCCGCCTCGGGCAGGGGGGCCACCGGCAGGCGCGGAAAGGCGATGGCGCCCAGCAGCACCAGGGCGAACGTCAGCAGGACCGTCGCCACCGGATGGTCGATACACCAGGCGGATATCGAGCCGTGGCCTTTCATTGCGCAGCCTCCGATTGCACCACCTGCGGTGGGTCGGTCAGCACTTGCACGGTGGCACCGGGTTTGAGCCGCGACTGGCCATCGCTGACCAGCACGTCACCCGGCGCCACGCCTTTGATGATGTTCTGGCCGCTGCCCTGGAAGACCATTTGCACCGGCACGGTTTCGACCTTGTCGCCCTTGAGCCGGTAAACGAAAGGCTGGTCCAGACCACGCTGTACGACGGTGGGCGGTACCACCAGCGCATCTTTGTCCAAGGCTGTCTGAATCTTTACCGTCACCAGCAGGCCCGGCCAGAGTTTCTGCCCGGCATTGTTGAATTCGGCCTTGGCGCGAATGGTCCCGGTGTTGGCATTGATCTGGTTGTCGATCAGGGTCAGGTGGCCTTCACCCAGCAGGTTGCCGGTTTCGCCGTCGGTGTCGGCCCCGATGTAGGCCTTGACCCGGGCATATTGCGGATCGCTGATCAGGCCTTGCAGGGTCGGCAGCATGTGTTGCGGCAGGGAGAACTCCACGGCAATCGGGTCGATCTGGGTGACGGTGAACAGGCCTTGGGTGTCGGTCATGCGCAGGAAGTTGCCTTCGTCCACGGTGCGAATACCGACGCGGCCGCTGACCGGGGAGCGAATCTGTGTGTAGGACAGTTGCACCTGTGCCGCATCAATCGATGCCTGGTTGCCCTGAGCGGTAGCCTTGAGCTGGTTGACCAGTGCCTGTTGCTGGTCGTAAGTCTGTTTCGATACGCCGTCGTCGACGCTCAGCAGCTTGTAGCGCTTGAGATTGACCTGCGCCACTTGCAGTTGCGCCTGGCTTTCACCCAGCTGTGCCCGGGCCTGGTCGAGACTGGCGCGGATCGAGCGGTCGTCGATGGTGGCCAGTAAGTCGCCTTTGCTCACCAGTTGGCCTTCCTTGACCAGGATTTTGGTAAGAATGCCGTCGATTTGCGGACGCACCACGACGCTGTGCAGCGACAGCACCGAACCGATGCCGCTGACGTAGCGAGGGACGTCTTTTTCGACGACGCTGACCACGCGCACAGGAATGGCGCTGGGCGCCGCGAGCTTTGCCTTGGCGGGTTTGGTGGCATACCACAGGCCCAGCGCTGCCAGAATAATCAGAAGGGCGACGAGCAGGGCGGGTTTTTGCTGGATTCGCATGCGAGTGAGGCGCCAGGGCTGGGTGATCGACAGGTTGGTATGTTTCTTTATAAACCTGTTTGACGGTCAGGAAGGTGACTGCTAACTGACGGCGCTGTCAGTTTGGCCTTGGCTTGGCGGCCTTATAGCCGACCATGCTGTGGGTGGGGGGGTGTACATATCCGTTGCTGCGGTAACGGCGGCTGGCGGTTTCGCCCTTACGGCGACTCACTTTTTTGACAAACGCCTCAAAAAAGTAAGCAAAAAAACGCTCGCCCCGGCGTCCGGCCCCTCGCCAAGGCTCGGGGTTCCTTCGCTCCGGCATTCATCCGGGGGCATCGCCCTC
>NZ_FYED01000003.1:141397-471877 GCF_900187565.1 Pseudomonas sp. Irchel 3A7
CCCTTACGGCGACTCACTTTTTTGACAAACGCCTCAAAAAAGTAAGCAAAAAAACGCTCGCCCCGGCGTCCGGCCCCTCGCCAAGGCTCGGGGTTCCTTCGCTCCGGCATTCATCCGGGGGCATCGCCCTCCGGTTGGCTTCGCTGGCACCTACATGCGATGGGTTCGACTGCGTCGAACGGCGCTGCGCGCCAATCCCCGGATGAACGCCTCCACTCAGCCTCCCGAAGGGGCGGGTGGATCAAGATCAAAAGCTGAAGGCGAGCTAACGCTCGACCTGATGAGTGGTGAAGAGCGGGGCGGGTGTTCACCGATTTGCTTTTGCTCTTCTGTGGGAGCGGGCTTGCCCGCGATGGCGGCCTGACAGCCGACCAATATCTCTCGGACATTCGCCGGATCCAACTGTGGGAGCGAGCCTGCTCGCGAAAGCGATCTACCTGATTGCATAGATGTTGAATGTGAAATCGCCTTCGCGACAGGCTCGTTCCCACAAGGGCTCAGACAATCAATTCGCCACCCGCGCCCCCGCCAGGCTGCCGCTCAGTTCGTAAGCCGCCAATTCCGCCTGATGCGCCGCCAACAGCTCCGGCAACGATCCACGCAGGTATTCCACCCAGGTCTTGATTTTCGCATCCAGGTACTGGCGCGACGGGTAGATCGCGTACAGGTTCAGCTCCTGCGAGCGGTATTTGGGCATGACGCGCACCAGCGAGCCGTTGCGCAGGCCGTCAATCGCCGCATACAGCGGCAGTACGCCAACGCCCATGCCGCTGGTGATCGCGGTTTTCATCGCGTCGGCCGAGTTCACCAGGAACGGTGAGCTGTTGATGGTGACCATTTCCTGGCCATCGGGGCCGTCGAAGGCCCATTTTTCCAGGGGGATGACGGGGCTGACCAGGCGCAGGCAGGCGTGGTTGAGCAGGTCGCTGGGTTTTTGTGCGCAGCCGTTGGCTTTGACGTAGGCGGGGGAGGCGCAAACGATGCTGTAGGTGATGCCAAGGCGTTGGGAAACGAAGCCCGAGTCCGGCAGTTCGCTGGCGAGCACGATGGAAACGTCGTAACCCTCGTCCAGCAGGTCCGGCACGCGGTTGGCCATGGTCAGGTCAAAGGTCACGTCCGGGTGGGTCTTGCGGTAGCGGGCGATGGCGTCGATCACGAAGTGCTGGCCGATGCCGGTCATGGTGTGCACTTTCAGCTGGCCGGCCGGCCGCGCATGGGCGTCGCTGGCTTCGGCCTCGGCTTCTTCGACATAAGCCAGGATTTGCTCGCAGCGCAGCAGGTAGCGTTTGCCGGCTTCGGTCAGGGCAATGCGTCGGGTCGTTCGGTTGAGCAGACGGGTTTGCAGGTGGGCTTCCAGGTTGGAGACCGCGCGCGAGACGTTGGCCGTGGTGGTGTCCAGTTGCACGGCGGCAGCGGTGAAGCTGCCGGCCTCGGCCACGTAACTGAAGGCGCGCATGTTTTGCAAAGTGTCCATGGGGTGCTCTCGGGTTCGATGGCAAATTGTGACACGAAGTTTCAGGATCTGAGACCCCAGACTTAAGGATTATCGCGTTAACGGTAACAAAGATTCACAGGAATCCCAGCTTATCGCCATTCCGGTCGCCCCATAGAATTGCGCCGATCGTTGTACCTCCCCTCCTCAGGAATCTTCAGCAGTGCCGCGTCGCATCAGCAGAGCGCTTGAGCCGCTCAGTATTCTGGCTTTAACCCTGGTCATCAGCGGCTGCATCGGAACCGGAGGTATTGCCCCGCAGGGCAAGACGCTGGAGGCCGATTCCCTGGCCACCGACGAGGCCATCCAGAGCGCCGCGCAGGATGCTCATTGGCCCACCGCCCAATGGTGGCAGGCTTATGGCGACCCGCAACTGAACCATTGGATCGAACTCGCCGTGCAAGGCAGCCCGTCCCTGGCCATGGCCGCTGCGCGGGTACGGCAGGCCAAGGCCATGGCCGGTGTCGCCAAAGCGGCCGAAGCGTTGCAGATCAACGGTCAATCCACGCTCAAGCGCCACAACTGGCCCACCGATCAGTTCTATGGTCCGGGTGATCTGGCCAACAGCACCACCTGGGATAACAACGCCGCGCTGGGTTTCAGTTACGCCCTCGATCTCTGGGGGCGCGAAAGCAACACCACCGAACGCGCCGTGGACATGGCCCACATGACCGTCGCCGAAGCGCGCCAGGCGCAGCTCGAATTGCAGAACAACATCGTGCGCGTCTACATCGAGCTCTCGCTGCATTACGCGCAGCGGGACATTGTCGAGGCGACCCTCAAGCAGCAACAGCAGATCCTTGATCTGGCGCAAAAACGCTTGAACGGCGGCATCGGCACCCATTTCGAGGTCAGCCAGGCCGAAACGCCTTTACCGGAAACCCACCGGCAGATCGATGCACTGGATGAAGAAATTGCCTTGAGCCGCAATCAGCTGGCTGCGCTTGCGGGCAAGGGACCGGGGGAGGGCGCGAAATTGCAGCGGCCGACGCTGTCGCTGGGCGCGGCGCTGAAGCTGCCGTCGTCATTGCCGGCGCAGTTGCTCGGTCAACGGCCGGACGTGGTCGCCAGCCGCTGGCAAGTGGCGGCCCAGGCCCGGGGCATCGATGTGGCGCATGCCGGTTTCTACCCCAATGTCGACCTGGTCGGCAGCCTCGGCTACATGGCCACCGGCGGCGGGGCATTGGAGTTTTTGACTGGCAGGAAACTCAACTACAGCGTGGGACCGGCGATTTCCCTGCCGATTTTCGACGGCGGCCGGTTGCGTGCGCAGCTGGGCGAAGCCTCGGCCGGTTATGACATCGCGGTGGCCAGGTACAACCAGACCCTGATCAATGCGCTGAAAGACATCTCCGATCAGTTGATCCGTCGCGAGTCCATGGACAAGCAGCAAACCTTCGCGGCCGAGTCGGTGGCTACCGCGCAGAAAACCTATGACATCGCGATGATCGCCTACCAGCGCGGGCTCACCGATTACCTCAACGTACTCAACGCCCAGAACCTGCTGTTCAAGCAGCAGCAAGTTCAGCAGCAGGTCCAGGCCGCGCGGCTGAGTGCCCATGCCGGGCTGGTGACGGCGCTCGGTGGCGGGCTCGGTGCAGGCTACGACGTGCCCGAAGACCGCCAGACCGCAGCACCGAAAACCCCGGTTCTTTTACGTTGAACACAATCCCTGTGGGAGCGAGCCTGCTCGCGAAGAGGCCTTATCAGTCAATGATGATGTCGCCTGGCACGCCGCTTTCGCGAGCAGGCTCGCTCCCACAAGGTCCAATTCGTCGCACACTTTTCGACCAATGAGCAGGATTTCATGATGCCCTTGCCCGCACCTTTGCGCTGGCTGTATTCCCTTGAATGGCGCCGGGGTTTCTTCGACTGGACGCGCAGCGACGGCGTGACCTGGGTGTACATTTTCAAGGTACTGATTGCGGCGTTCCTCACGCTCTGGCTGGCCATGCGCCTGGAGTTGCCGCAACCGCGCACGGCGATGATCACCGTGTTCATCGTCATGCAGCCGCAAAGCGGCCAGGTGTTCGCCAAGAGTTTCTATCGCTTCCTTGGCACCCTGGCCGGCTCAGCGGTGATGGTGGCGCTGATTGCCTTGTTCGCGCAGAACACCGAGCTGTTTCTCGGCTCGCTGGCGATCTGGGTCGGCATTTGCTCGGCGGGCGCGGCGCGCAGTCGCAACTTCCGCGCCTACGGTTTTGTACTGGCCGGTTACACCGCGGCGATGGTCGGATTGCCGGCGCTGGCGCATCCCGATGGCGCGTTCATGATGGCGGTCTGGCGGGTGCTGGAAATCTCCCTGGGGATTCTCTGCTCGACCCTGGTCAGCGCCGCGATCCTGCCGCAAACCGCCAGTGCCGCGATGCGCAACGCTTTGTACCAGCGCTTCGGTGTGTTCGCCTTGTTCGTGACGGACGGCTTGCGCGGCCGCAGTAAACGCGAGGCATTCGAAGCCAGCAACGTGCGCTTCATCGCTGAGACGGTGGGTCTGGAAAGCTTGCGCAGTGTCACCGTGTTTGAAGACCCGCATATGCGTCGACGCAACGGTCGGCTCAGTCGCCTTAACAGCGAGTTCATGGGCATTACCACCCGCTTTAATGCCTTGCATCAGTTGCTCGAGCGCCTGCGCAGCAACGGTGCCGATCACGTGGAGGGTGCGATCAAACCGGGTTTGCAGGATCTGGCCGAGTTGCTCGACGGCTACAGCGGTCGTGCCCTCACCAGCGCCGATGCAGCACGACTGGTCACGGCCCTGACGGCCTACAAGCAAGGTTTGCCGGCGCGGGTGCGCAGTCTGCGGGCGGTTTTCCAGGAGAACAATCCGAGCGACGCTGAGCAACTGGATTTTCACACCGCCTACGAATTGCTCTATCGCTTCGTCGACGACTTGCACAGTTATGCACAGACCCACGCGTCCCTGGCGGATCACAGCCATGAGCGCGAGCGTTGGGACGAACCGTTCACCCCGCAAACCAACTGGCTGGCGGCCGCGGCGTCGGGGATTCGTGCGTCTTTCATTCTGCTGGTGCTGGGCAGCTACTGGGTGGCCACGGCGTGGCCGAGCGGGGCGACCATGACCCTGATCGCCGCCGCCACCGTGGGCCTGTCCGCCGCGACGCCGAATCCCAAGCGCATGGCGTTCCAGATGGCTTGCGGCACCTTGCTCGGGGCCGTGATCGGTTTCGTCGAGATGTTCTTCATCTTCCCGTGGATCGACGGCTTCCCCTTGCTGTGTGTGATGCTCGCGCCGGTCTTCGTGCTCGGCGCGTTTCTCGCATCGCGCCCGCAATATGCCGGGGTCGGGGTGGGCTTGCTGATCTTCTTCAGTATCGGTTCGGTGCCGGACAATCTCACGGTCTACAACCCCTACACCTTTATCAACGACTACATCGCCATGGTGCTGGGCATGCTGGTGTGCGCGGCGGCGGGGGCGATCATTCTGCCGCCCAACAGCCGCTGGTTATGGCGGCGGCTGGAGCAGGACCTGCGCGGCCAGGTGGTGTATGCCATCAGCGGCAAACTCAAGGGCCTGGCGTCGAGTTTCGAAAGCCGCACCCGCGACCTGGTGCATCAGGCCTACGGCTTCGCGGCGGGGCAGCCGCAGGTGCAGCGTGATCTGCTGCGCTGGATGTTCGTGGTGCTGGAAGTCGGCCACGCCATCATCGAGTTGCGCAAGGAACAAGCGATTCTGCCGGTGCACCCTGCCTATGCCCAATCCCAGCCATGGCGCCAGTCGATCCGCGTCATGGGCCGCGCGCTGGTGCGGCTGTTTCTGCAGCCGGGACAGAGCAATCTGGAACGCGCATTGATCGCGGTCGACCACGCGATCAGCCGTGTGCAGGCCACCGACGAACCCTTTGCCCCGCACTTCGATACTTCGGCATTGCGTCGGGTGAAAAGCTATCTGCACTTCATCCGCACCTCGCTGCTGGACCCGCAGTCGCCGTTGTCCAGCTATGCCCCCGTCACCGCCCGGCCCCAAGGACTTGACCATGCCCCGTGAAATCGCCTTCCACGGCGTGTACATGCCCACCATGACCCTGATGTTTCTGATAGCCGCGGCACTGGCCTGGGCGCTTGACCGGTTTTTCTCCGGGTTCGACCTGTACCGCTTCTTCTGGCACCCGGCACTGCTTCGCCTGAGTCTGTTTACCTGTCTGTTCGGCGCTTTGGCGCTGACTGTCTACCACTGAGAATGCCCTGATGAAAAAGCTTTTCAGCCTGCTCGCCACCCTGCTGGTATTGGCCCTGGCGATATGGATCGGCCGCACCCTCTGGGTGCATTACATGCAGACGCCGTGGACCCGTGACGGTCGGGTACGCGCCGATATCATCAACGTCGCCGCCGACGTCACCGGCGAAGTGGTAAACGTGCCGGTGCGTGACAACCAGTTGGTGAAGAAGGGCGACCTGTTGATGCAGATCGACCCCGAGCACTACCGCCTCGCGGTCAAACAGGCACAGTCGCTGGTGGCCTCGCGCAAGGCCACATGGGAGATGCGCAAGGTCAACGCCCATCGCCGCGCGGACCTGGACAATCTGGTGATCTCCAAAGAAAACCGCGACGACGCCAGCAACATCGCCGACTCGGCGCTGGCCGATTACCAACAGGCCCAGGCGCAACTCGAAGCCGCCGAACTCAACCTCAGGCGCACTGAAGTCCGTGCGGCGGTGGACGGTTACGTGACCAACCTCAACGTCCATCGCGGCGACTATGCACGTATCGGCGAAGCGAAAATGGCCGTGGTCGACATGAATTCGTTCTGGGTCTACGGCTTCTTCGAAGAAACCAAACTGCCCTACGTGCGCGTCGGCGACAAGGCTGACATGCAACTGATGAGCGGCGAAGTGCTCAAGGGGCATGTGGAAAGCATTTCACGGGGGATCTACGACCGTGACAATCCAGAAAGCCGCGAACTGATCGCCGACGTGAATCCGACGTTCAACTGGGTGCGTCTGGCGCAGCGGGTGCCGGTGCGGATTCACATTGATGAAGTGCCGGAAGGCGTGCTCCTGGCGGCGGGGATCACATGTACGGTGGTGGTCAAGACTGCGGCTGGCGAGTAGAGAATGCTCTTGTTCTGCCCACGTCAACAGACACCTCTATCCGGGCGGATAGAGGTGTTTTTCGTGGGGGCTCAGCGTGGATAGGCCACGAGATTTGGAAGGGTGCGCAATGCGGGGTCCTGCCCCGCTGCCAACGGATAGAGAAGTTGAATGGAGACATTCAAATCCTTGCCTGGCTCCAGCAGATACCGGTCACCTGCTGGTGTGTACAGTTCAATCACGCCTTCGGAACCGTCATGCGCCACCTCCAGCCAGGGATTGGCATGAATTTTCGTGCCCAACGGCAAACCGGCGCAGGAAAATTTCCACTGAGTGAACGGATGCCTGGTTGCCCTGAGGACAACGTCATAACTGTAAATCCAGGCTCCGGTCAGATGATCCTGCCACTCACCCTTGAACACCTGGGAGGCTTGAATATCCTGCTCCTCAATGTTCATTGCCAGGACCGGGCAGTAGAAGTCTTCCTCATAGGTGGGTTGGTAATAAACAATCCCGCATAAATCTGCGATCGATGATCCGGGCAGGTTTTTATCGGACGTCAATGTCACCGTACGTTCAGGATTCCATCCCTGTGTTTGTGCCTGCGTAATTGTCAGGGTGCTGAACCCTGAATGGGGGGGCTTGATCATTTGCGCTCCACTGACCGGCATGGAGGCGTGCAGCAGGGTCACATCCGCATAGGTCCGGAATTGCAGGCGTGATCCGACGGGAGGTGGAGCACCATCGGTTTCAAGGGTGAAGCCGAGCGTCACAGGCACACCTTTCTTGATCCCGTTTACAACGTTGTGCATTTTGATATTCAGAAGTTTCGTCATTTCAAATTCCTTTTGAAAAAGAACTGATCCCATGTTCGCTGCCGGGACCGATCAACCCCGATAGCCGTAAACATGACCGACCGCACCACCCACTCCCAGCGTGTTGCCTGCCAGCAGTACCCGCCTGTTGGCCTGTATCTGAAGCTGGGCCGGAGTCGTGACCAGTTCGGCGTCTTCCACGATGGCGCCGTATTGGCCGAAACTGCGGTCGATCAAACCGTCGGCCTGATAGCGTGCGGCGTAAAGGCGCTTGGAGCCTCCGGCAGCGAGAATTTTTCCGTCGACCTGTCGATGGCCACAGACCCATTCGTTGCCATGTTCAGGATCGAATAACGTCAGCACCGGCCGGCCACTATTGAATGCCGGGTGTGGATTTCCGGTAGATTCCAGACCCACCAACAGCCCCCAGTTTCTTTGTGCGGTGCTGGCCTGCCCAACGCCGACGACCTTGCCTTCGCCAGTGTCGATCAGATCATGAACGATCACCGTGCCAGTCGGAATTGTCAGCGTCGAGAAACCTGGAGTCTCCAGGCTGCCGTAGTTGCTATCAAGTTCGCCTGTGTGCGAATAACGTGCGATATAACCAAGTGTTTCGCAAGTTGCTGAGCGTGCACTTCCAGCGACCAGAATAGCGTCCTGCTGCACTAGCAGAGCATTGGCCGAGGTCTCGGAAAAAGATGGGTGTTTAATTTGCAGCCTGCCACTTTCGTTGAAGCTTTTATCGAGGTTGCCCTTGCTGTCCACGAGTATTATCTCGCCGGTTGAAGTCTCTCCATTGTGGTAAGTGGCGCTGACAAGCATTTTACCGCCCTCGAGTAATTGCAGGTTACTGGAGTCGCTGACCAGTTCGCCCAGGGAACTGTTGTCGATAATTACGCATCCCTGCCCGCCAAAGCTTTGGTCAATCGTGCCCTGCTGGTCGAAGCGGATGATCACCAGGCGCTTGGGGCTGAAGACGTCTGTTTTTCGTGACCAACCCAGCATCAGGATGGATCCGTCGGCCTGTATCGCCAGCTTGCCACCGGCTGAGTCGTAGCCATTGGGGAAGTTGCCATGTACCAGACCGTTGTCTGCGAAGGAGGTGTCAAGGCTGCCATCCGGGTTGAATCGTGCCAGGCCATAAAGGCCCTTCAAGTCACGGGCGAGCCATGCGCCGACCAGTATTTTGTCGTCTGCGAGCACATGAATGCCTTTTACATGCCGATCGTGGTCAAGTTCGTGGTCAAGTTTATATAAGTTGATGACACCGTTTTCGCCAAACGCGGGGTCACGATCTCCAGGCACTGAAAAAGAGAATTGGTTGTGAGTGATAACGTCCATATTGTTGCCTTTCTATAATTTGGTAGTCAGAAAGTTCAAGCCCATTTCTTTATGGGCTGGCAGGCAAGTTATAGGGCAGGTAATGGCTTGGCGAGAGGCGGGTGGGCATTGAATATTTGAGCATGTTTCTATTGCCCTGTAAGGGAGCGACATACAAAGTTAATCTTACAGGGCAGGGAAAACTTTAAAGGTTGGCGGCTTTGGGGGTGGGGACATTCAGCTGCAGAAAGTCTCCTGCAAATGCCGCCAAAGCACCTTGCCATCCGCCTGCTTCTCGAACACCACGGTCGAGCGGCGGTCCGAATGCAACCCCGTGGCGTCGGTCTGTTGTTCCCGATAACTGACCGTCGCGCCGCCGTTGTGCAATGCGAGGCCGCGTAACTCGCTGAGTTGGATGCGAAACCCGAGCTTCTTGCCGCCGGCCAGCATGAACAGCTGTTCAAGCGCGTCGAAGTCCAGCACCCGGCCCAGGGGCGAGACCATGGAAAACTGCGGCGAAAAACGGGTCAGCAGGCGCTCGAGTTCGGATGCATCCTGCTCCTCGGCCAGCCATTTTTCGATGGCTACGTGGGCCTGGATCACTTCGTCAAAGTATTCGCTGAAGTCGGTCATGTTGTTTCCTGAAATTCAGTAGTGCCTGTTTCGACGCCTTCGCGAGCAGGCTCGCTCCCACATTGGAAATGCGCTTCCCTGTGGGAATGAGCCTGCTCGCGAAGGTGTCGACTCGGTCTCAAAGTTGCCCTCGCAACCCGAACCGCTTCATCAATGCCGATTCCAGCAAGCCTTTAGGCAACAACCCCGCCATCAACGGCAACGCCCGACTGCCATTACCCAACCGTACCAGCCGCGGCGGCTTGCTCTGCTGCACGGCCTTGAGCAGAGCGGCGGCGAATTCGCTGGCCGGGGTCGGGTTGTCCTGGGACGCCTTGGCCCGCGCGCGAATGCCTTCACGCAGCGCAAACCACGGCGACTGTTCGCTGATCAGCTGCTCGGCCTCAAAGCCGGCGTTCTTGGCGAAACTGGAGGCAATCGCGCCGGGCTGAACTTCCATGACCCGCACGCCAAACGGCGCCAGTTCCATGCGCAAGGCATCGCTCAAGGCATGCACGGCGGCTTTGGACGCGCAGTAGGCGCCAGCGAACGGCGTGACCAGCACCCCCGACACGCTGCCGATGTTTACCACGATCCCTTTGGCCCGGCGCAGCACCGGAAACAACGCGCGGGTCACGCCAACGATGGAAAAGACATTGGTTTCGAACTGGCGCTGCATCGCCTGCACGCCACCATCGAGCAACGGCCCCATGGCGCCGTAACCGGCGTTGTTGATCAGCACATCGAGGCCACCAAGCTGCTGGCTGATCCGTTCGCTCAACTGTTCAAGGGCCTGGCCGTCGTTGACGTCAAGTCGCACGCCGGTGAAGCCGGCAGCGCTCAGCACCGCCACGTCTTCAGCCTTGCGCGCAGTGGCCCAGACCTCGTATCCAGCGCTTTTGAATGCCTCGGCGAGGGCGCGGCCGATGCCGCTGGAACATCCGGTAATCAATGCAACAGGCATGGCGCGGTCCTTGTGCAATCAGTGGGAAAAGCGGGTTGGGGAAAGCTCAGTCAGAAAAACTACCCTGTAAACGCTCGGCGCGAAACTCCAGGGTTTCCGGGCGGTAGCCAGGGCGTAGCGGCGGTAGCGGCAAGCAGTCTTCCCAGCTGCCACCAGCCAGCAATTCGCCCGGTCCACGGTAGCGGGGGGCAGCGTATTGATTGTCGGCGAGGTTGACCGTATCGCCGGGCGCATAAGCGGCTACCCGCCAACGCAATTCGGTCAGCGGTACGTCGTTGCCGTTGTTCATGGTCAATTGCAGCGGGCGGTCGGCGGGGCAGTGTTGCGGCGCGTAGCTGATGCGCAGCTCCAGGCGTTGGAGTTGCTTGAGTTCGCGGTGGTCCATCCAGATGACCCAGGTGGCGACGATGCCCAGCCCCACGGCGGCGGCCATGGACACGGGCAGGGCTTTGGCCGGATAGCGCAGCAACAGGATCAGCCAGGTGATGACCAGCAGGACGCCGATGAACATGACGCGCAAACCTCGGGAATGGAAGGACCATCGTACCTAAGCGCGGGGCAGGTTGGCGATGGGCGAGAGTTTGTGGCGAATGTTATGGCCCCTTCGCGAGCAGGCTCGCTCCCACAGTTGATCTGTGGCGTTCACAAAACCACTGTGGGAGCGAGCCTGCTCGCGAAGGGGCCAGCCGAAGCAACACAAAACTCAGACAAAAAAAGCCCCCGACCACCCCACTGCGGATAGGGAACGCAGCGGGCTGGGCGGGGGCTTTTGTTTTGCTTGAGGCTTACTGCGCGATGGTCTTCACCGAAACCCCACGTTCGATTGGCGTCGTACGCCCGTAGATATCCTCGAACCGCTCGATATCGTCCTCACCCAGGTAGCTGCCCGATTGCACTTCGATGATCTCGAGTGGAATCTTGCCCGGGTTGCGCAAGCGGTGAACCGAAGCAATCGGAATGTAGGTCGACTGGTTTTCGGTCAGCAGGAACACGTTCTCGTCGCAGGTCACTTCGGCGGTGCCGCTGACGACGATCCAGTGCTCGGCACGGTGGTGGTGCATCTGCAGCGACAGGCACGCGCCCGGTTTGACCGAGATGTGCTTGACCTGGAAGCGCCCGCCCATGTCCACCGAGTCGTAGGAGCCCCACGGACGATAGACTTCGCAATGGTTCTGGGTTTCGCTGCGACCCTGTTCGTTGAGGGTGTTGACCATCTGTTTCACGCCTTGGACCTTATCCTTGTGCGCAATCATCATGGCGTCCTTGGTTTCGACGACGACGATGTTTTCCAGGCCGATCACCGATACCAGTTTGCCGTTGCCGTGGATCATGCAGTTGCGGCTGTCCTGGACCACCACATCGCCTTTGGTGACGTTGCCGTTGGCGTCTTTTTCATTCACTTCCCACAGCGAGGACCAGCAGCCGACGTCGCTCCAGCCCGCGGTCAGCGGCACCACGCAGGCGCGCCGGGTTTTTTCCATCACCGAATAGTCGATGGAGTTGTCCGGGCAGCAGGCGAAGGTGGCTTCGTCGATGCTGACGCTGTCGGCATCTTGCTGGCTGCGTTCCAGGGTCAGCAGGCAGGTGTCGTAGATGTCCGGATCGTGCTTTTTCAGTTCTTCGAGGAAGCGGCTGGCGCGGAACAGGAACATGCCGCTGTTCCAGAAGTAGCCGCCGGACTGGACGAACTCGGTGGCACGTTTCACGTCGGGTTTTTCGACGAAGTGCGAGACACGGCTGACGCCTTCAGGCAACAGCGAATCGTTGGTCGACTTGATGTAGCCGTAGCCGGTTTCCGGTTTGGTGGCCGGTACGCCGAACAACACCATTTCACCGTTTTCGGCGGCAACGGTGGCCAGGGCCAGGGCACGTTGCAGGGCTTTCTGGTCTTCCAGCACGTGGTCGGCCGGCAGTACCAGCATCAACTCGTCGCGACCTTCATTGACCAGCATCATCGCGGTCAGGGCCACGGCCGGCGCGGTGTTGCGGCCGAACGGTTCCATCAGGATGCGCTGGGTTTCCAGCTTGCGGGCGGTCAGTTGTTCGTTGACGATGAAACGGTGGTCCTTGTTGCAGACCACGATCGGGGTGTCCATGCCTTCGAAGACCAGGCGCTCCAGGGTTTGCTGGAACAGCGTGTGCTCGCCGGTCAGGGCCAGGAACTGCTTAGGGAACTGCTTGCGGGAAAGCGGCCAAAGACGTGAGCCGCTACCACCTGACAAGATCACCGGAATCATGTTGTTACTCCTTGAAAATCGTTTGGTTAGAGCTACGAACGCTGTGTCGTTTCACTCTTGTTTTTGTTCCGTGTCCGGACTGACGACCCGGTCCTTGTGGGAGCTGGCTTGCCTGCGATGGCGGTCTCAAGGGCCTCATCGCGGGCAAGCCCGCTCCCACAGGGATAGGGGTCAATCAGGTAAATGTGTTAGCGCGTCGACACCGGGCGTTTCACCCAGACTGGCGACAGGCTGCTGCCGTTACCGGTGACGTACAGCACCGCCGCTTCACCGCGCTCCAGGGCGACCGGCTTCACGTCGCCGACTTTCTTGTCGCCATCGTATAGCGCCAGGCTGACTTTCACCGGGTTGATTTCACGTTCGCCACGGCCCTTGGCGGCCACGTTCGGCACTACGTCGGTCTTGCCATCGGCGGTCTTCAGGGTCAGTGCCTTGTCGCTGAGGTTCTGCACGCGGACCAGGGATTTCTGTTTGTTCTTGAACGGCGGCTCTTCGATCAGTTGCGGCGCGCCGCCGGCGTTGTTGACCAGGGTGTAATAGTGATCGCCGGCCAGTTTCACCGGCAGGGTCTGGCTGCCGACCTTGGCGCTGTAGTCGCCGCCCGGCATGAAGCTGAAGTCAGTGCTGGACAGTGGCGCGACTTCGCTCAGGTTGGTGCTGCCGACGGTGGCGCTGACTTCAGCGTTGGCGGCGTTGTAGACACGCACGAAGGTCGAGCCTTTCGGGGCGGTCGGGCCGTACAGCGCGGAGTCGCCAGCGGCGAAGGCCTGCATCGAGAGCACACTCATACCAGCAACCAGTGCAAAGGTCTTGGCGAGACGACGAGGAGTAGTAGTGAAAGTCATGGTAGTACCTCTCTCTTTCAGTTTTGCGCCCGGTCGGGCGTCTCGGATTTAGTGTTTGCGGCTACGTTTTGTTGGCGGGCGCCGGCTTGTTTAAGCTCTGCGACCCACTGCGGGTCGGCGTCGCCGATTTCGTTGTTCACAGGCAGATAGCGTTCAGGAAACTCCCAGATCAGCACCTGTGGCGGGCTGTTCTTGAAAGCGTCGCTTTTGAGGTAGCTGAGCATCGGCAGTACCGGGCCGTGGCCGTCTTCGGCGTAACTGACCACGTCACTGCGCAGGGCTTGTTTCAGCGCGCCCACAAAATTCCAGTTGGGGTTGGCGCTGTAGCTGGTGCCGATCAGCGCGACCGGCACTTCGGTGTTGGCGAACAGCGCGTCGTCACCGGCCGGTTGGTCACCAGCGGCTATGGTGTTGCGCTTTTGCAGTGGCTCTTGCGCCGGCATCAGGTTTTCGAACAGCGGGTCCAGCGGCAGGAACAGACGCAGGTCGCCCTTGTGGGTAATTTTTTCCGCAGGTTCGGTGACGAAGTCTTGCGGGTCACCGCTCAAGGGGAACTTGTCGGCAATGGTCTTGGCCAGGCGATTGGCGGCGATCTCGGCACCTTCCGGAGTCCAGTGGGTGTCGGTGCGCAGGAACACTTGCTTGCCGTCGCGTTTGGCCGCTTGCAATGGCCCCAGCAAATCAGGAGCAGGAATCCGGTCGGCGGCCAGGCGCTGGTGGAAATCCTTGTAGAGGTTGGCGTGGATGCTGGCCGGTTTAACCTCGCCCAGGTGTTCCGGGTACAGGCGTACCTTGGCCGGCACCACTGCCATCACCAGTTGCACGCCTTGCTTTTTCAGGGTCTGGCGCACGCCTTCGACCAGCGCGTAATTGCCTTGCAGGTTCAGCTCTTCGTTGACGATCGGGTGGAACTCTTCATCGCTGTACAACCATTGGTCGCGACCGAGCACCACGCCCGGACGACCTTCGTTGAACAGTTTGAAGTCCAGCGCCGCCCAGAGGTTGGTGCCCAGGCGCTTGATCGGGAACTCGTCGTCGTAGTGCGTTTCCACGGCCTTGGTCCAGCGGCCGTTAAGCACCGTCGCATCGGCGTTGGTACTGAAGCCCAGGAAGCTGCGAACCGACCACAGGCCCAGGGCCAGCAGGGTCACCAGGAACAGGGCGATGTAGAAGATGCGTAATGAGCGGGTCATGGTCAGATCCCTCAGAACTGGAAGTAAAGGAACGGCGAGAAGCTTTGCGCCGAGAGTTTGAGAATCGAGGCGATGAACAACAGCAGGACCAGGGCGCGCATCACGTAGCGCGACCAGTCAGCGGTCCAGTAGGCCGGTTGCACCTGGGCTTCGACGCCGACGGTGTAGCCAGGCTGGTGGATGCTGGCCGGGTTATCCCCAGGCACGGCCTTGATCGTTCCGGCTGTTGCGGCAGCCGGGCCATCCGCATCGACATTCACCGCAGGCTTGGTCTTCTCTGGCTGTTGATTGCTGTAGAAGTCGCGCAGGCCGAAGAACGCCAGGGTCACGTAGGCCACGATCAGCGTCGCCACTTGCAGGCCAGTGAGGCTGGCCTGGTTGAGTTCCGACAGCGACCAGTCGCCGAAGCTGAACATCGCGCCGTACATGCGACCGGCCACGTGCAGGTTTTCCGCACGGAAAATCACCCAGCCCATGACCACCAGCAGGAAGGTCAGCGCCCAGCGGATCGGGTTGAAGCTGCGCGGCGAAGTGTTCAGACCGATGGCTTTCTCAATGGCCAGCCACATGCCGTGCCACGCACCCCAGACGATGTAGGTGATGTTCGCACCGTGCCACAGGCCACCGAGCAGCATGGTCAGGAACAGGTTGCGATAGGTCGTCAGCGTGCCTTTGCGGTTGCCGCCCAGGGTGATGTACAGGTAGTCGCGCAGCCAGGTCGACAGGCTGATGTGCCAGCGCCGCCAGAACTCGGTGATCGACTGGCTGATGTACGGCTGCTTGAAGTTTTCCATGAAGCGGAAACCCATCATCAAGCCCAGGCCGATGGCCATGTCGCTGTAGCCGGAGAAGTCGAAGTACAGCTGCGCGGTGTACGCCAGTGCGCCAAGCCAGGCATCGCCCGTGGTCGGGTTTTGCAGGGCGAAGCAATGGTCGGCCACCACCGCGAGGGTGTCGGCGATGAACACCTTCTTGATGAAACCCTGCATGAACCGTGTGCAGCCCTCGGAGAATTTGTCGAGGGTGTGGGTACGGTTGTTGAACTGATCGGCGAGGTCGCGAAAACGCAACACGGGGCCGGCGATCAGGTGCGGGAAGATCGCCACGAACGCCGCGAAATCGATCAGGTTGCGGGTCGCCGGGGTGTCACCACGGTAGACGTCGATGATGTAGCTGATGGACTCGAAGATGTAGAACGAGATCCCGATCGGCAACAGCACGTGGGTCAGGATGAACGGCTCCAGGCCCACCGAGGTCATCATGGCGTTGATGCTGTCGACACCGAAGTTGGCGTACTTGAAGTAGCCGAGGATGCACAGGTCGACGACCACGCCGAGCAGCAGCCAGCGCTGGGCCGGTTTGGTCCTGACCCCGGCGGCGCCGACTTTCAGGCCGATCCAGTAGTTCCACAGCGTGACGGCGGCGAACAGCGCCAGGAAGTCCACACGCCACCAGGCGTAGAACATGTAGCTGGCGATCAGCAGCAGCAAATTGCGATAGCGTTGCCCGCTCAGGTAGTACAAGCCGAGAAAGATCGGCAAGAACAAAAACAGGAACACGTTGGACGAAAAAACCATCCCGATCTCTCCTTGTTTGAATCAACAGTCAAGGGCCAACGGCCCCCCCAAACCCCCCACAGTAATCTGGAGGGCAAACATCACTTCACTGTGGGAGCGAGCCTGCTCGCGAAAGCGTTGTGCCAGTCGACATTTTTGGTGAATGACAGACCGCATTCGCGAGCAGGCTCGCTCCCACAAGGGATTGCATTTGTCTTACGAGCCTTTGCCTTTTTCGTTTGCCGGGTCGTAGACCTTGGTCAGGTCACCCCCGAGGCGGAAGGTCTTGAACGGTTGCATCTCGTGCTTCTTCTCCAGCACCTGCGGCGAGCAGGTGTAGAGCGTGCAGAACGGTTCGAGCCAGGCAAATTTGGAGTCGACCTTCAGGTCGGTCATGTCCTGTTCCTTGCCGTTCTTCTTCTCGAACGCGTCCGGGTCTTTCACCCCCGCCAGCACGCGATCACCCAGGCGCTTGAGGGCGCCGTTGTTTTCCTGGCGCAGATCCACACCGTTGACCTGGGCGAAACTGGCGATCATCGCCAGCGGTGGCAGGGCGTAGTTGTGGTAGGCGAGGGCGCGTTGCTGACGCTTGAGTTCGTTGGGCAAGAAGCCCTGGGCGTCGACCTGATTGACGCCGACCTTGTATTCCTTCACCGCCCAATCGAACAGGTCGCGGCGGTTAGTGGCGATGGACGTTGCCATCACCGACCAGGCAGCCCAGTACGAATGGTTGTTGGTTTTGTCCAGCGGCAGGTTGTCCCAGTCGCTGACCACCTGATCGGCCATCTTGCTGAACCAGGCTTCGATCAGTTGCGACTCCTGCTGATGGTTGGCCAGCGGATGGGAGTCGGAGAACTTCAGGCGAATGTACGACGACGCCATGCTGCCCAACGCCCATTTGCGCATGGACTTGCCGGTGTGGTTGAAGTCCTTGGACATCAACGCATCGGCCTTGGCCCAGGCGGTCAGCCAATTCAAGGTGCACTCCAGCTGTTCCGGACGACCGTCACGCATGAACTGCATCACGCGCTTGCTGGTGCCGCGCTCGATTTTGGTGATGTCGGCGGTGCTGTCGCGGAAGGCTTTTTCCGATTGCACGTTCAGTGTCGAACGGGCCTTGTCCGAGCCTTCGTACTTGCTGCGAAACTGCAGCGAACCGGTGTACGGCGTCGGCATGGCATCACAGCCTTCGCTCTTGTCGCCGGTTTTGACTTTCTCGATCGGCGCGAAGTAGCCCTGAGGCGGACGCAATGGCGCGGCCGCTTGAGTCGCGCCGGCGAACATCGCCAGGCTCAAAAGCGTCAGTGTTGCAAGTTTCGGATTTCGCATAGCAGACCTCATTGCCCGGCTGAAGCGGTACGTTGCTCAGCGCCCGGGAATACGTTGCGTTTGCAGATTTTCGCTTCGACTTTCTGCGGCGCGGCACCTGCTTTTTCAGGTCCCTGGATTTCGACGGCCAGCAGATTCTGCGAGGCCCAGTCTTCGTCCGTGCGCAACTCGAAGGCGAAACGCCCGTCGGTGTCGGAGGTTTCCGGTTTGTCGATCTTGATGTCCTCGTGGCGCCCGTTCATGTACCAGAGGGTGGCTTGCAGGGTTTTCACCGAGGTATCGGCGAAGCGGATGTCGACCTGGTGACTGCTGTTACGCAGGTCGAGGTTTTTGCTGTTGACCATCAATTCGTTTTTGCCCGGTTTCAAGGTGGTGCTGCCGGACATCTGTGCGGCCTTGCCTTCGCAACCGTTGTCCAGCAGCGCCATCATCTGGCGGTAGATGGTTTCCTGGTCGAGGCGATAGAGCGGCGAGAATTCCCAGATGAGAATTTTCGGCGGGTTCTTCTGGAACTCGTCGCTGCCCAGGTATTGCAGCATCGAACCTTCCAGGCCGCCGCCGGGGAACGCCACGTTGAGAATGTCGGCGCCGATGGCCTCTTCGAGGAAACCGGCGAAGTTGTAGTTCTTGCCGCTGTGGCTGGTGCCGACCAGGGTGATTTCCGGATTGCCGGAATCGCCGAACAGATCGCCATCGCCCGCTTCGCCCTTGGGCTCGGTGGTGAATTGATCCATGTACTGGATCGCGTAGCTGGTGCCACAGAGTTGACCGGCCATGTTGTGCAATGTTCCGGTCTTGCCCATGCGACCCGACTTATGGGTCTCGAATTCGCGCTTGGGAATGTCGGCGAAGGCCGGGATCTGCTTGACCTTTTCGGCGACGACTTTTGCCGTGCGCTGGGCGCCATACGGAGTCCAGTGCTGGTCGCCGCGGAAGTAGAAGTCGTGGGCGGGCAGGGTCTCAGGCAGTTGTTCGTTGGTCAGCGGCGACAGGTCCGGCACTACATAACCCATCTGCGCGAAACGGCCGAGCATGGTCTTGTAGTTCTTCAGAGCCTTGTCGAAATCGAAGCTGGCCTTTTCGGCCGGGTTGAGCTTGTTGCGGTTCACCAGGCCACGGGTCGGCTGGTAGACGATCACCAGTTCCACGCCTTTGCTCTTGAACGCATCGTGCAATTGCTTCATGCGTTTGTAGCCGGCGGGGGTGGTGTCGAACTCGGTGCGCAAGTCCTCTTGCGTACGGAACAGCCAGTCACCCTGAGCCTGCACCAGCGTGGTGAAGTTCTGCTGGTAGCGGGTGGTGTAATTCTTCGGGTCGTGGGCGGCCGGGCACAGGCTGCAGCACGGTTCGGCCGAGAATTTCGGCGCCTGGGGTTCATCGGCACGCGCGCCGGTGCTGGCGGCGAGAATGCCGGCCGTCAGGGCCGACAGGCTGAGTAATTTGATCAAGTGTGGGTGCATAAAATTATCCTCAGTCCCGCATTTCGGTCTGGCGTTCGACAGGGTCGATCAGCACGGCTTTCTGCTGGCGCACCAGCAGGTCGAGAATTTCATCCTGGCGCTCGCCGAGAATTCCCGAGAAGCTGATGCCGCTGGATTTGGTCGGCGCGAGCATGGACACGCGATACAGCTCGACACTCAGTGGCGAGTCGATGGACAGCGGGCCGCTGCCGTTGGCCGCGAGTTCACCACCGACCACGATCAGCGACACCTGGGCGTCGAACGGATCGAGCTTGATGTCGCGGTCGGTATTGGTCAGGTCCTTGATGTGGCCGTAGACACCGGTCAGGCCGTTGGCCATGGCGACGTTTTCGTAGAGGCGAATGTTCACGCTGTTACGAATGCGGATACCGTGGCGACGGTTGCTGAGCACCTTGTTGCCCCACAACAGGTTGTCGGCACTCTCGTAGAGGGTGATGCCGTCGGTGTGGTTCTGGTAGATCTCGTTGTAGGCAATGATGTTGTTGACGCTGTTACGGTCGATCACGATGCCGGACAACTTGTTGTCGTAGCTGCGGTTGTTGAAGATGAAGCTGTCGTTGACCTCACGGGAAATAATGATCCCGTGCTTCTTCTTGGTACCAAACACCGTGTTGTCGGCGATGACCAGGCCATGGGAGCGGTCATGGGGGTCGATGCCGTAGACGATGTTGTCTTTGTAGGTGTTGCCCTTGACCACGAAGTCGCGGGTTTCGTAGCAGTAGAAGCCGTACCACATGTCCGAGAATTCGGAGCCGACGATCCAGCCGGTCGGTTCAGGACGCTTGAGCACCTTGGCCATGTTCGGCGTGTACTGGGAAATACTCACGCCGTAGGACTTACTGTTGGCGTAGCCGAAGCTGGCCATCTTGCTGTTGGCGATGTAGGTCTGGGTACCGCCCCAGGCCAGCAGGAACGGACGGAATTCATTCGGCGAACGAAAGGTTGCAGGACCGTTGTCCTTCTCGCGCCAGCCGGTGATTTTGGTGTCGCGCACAAACAACTGGCCATCGTTGACCAGGAACGAACCGGCCTCCTGGGACAGACGCAGTTCCTGGGTCTGCTTGTCGATTTCCAGGATGCCTTTCTCACCTACTACGATCGGCAATTTGGCAAGGAACACCCCCGGCGAGGTTTCGCTGAAATACTGCTTGGGCAGTTTTTTCGCCAGGTCCTTGAGGTTCATGTAGCCGTCGTCGATGAAGATCGCCTGCGGGATGCCGTGCTGACGCACCACCCACTCGGCCATCTTGTTGTCGCCGCCGATGAAGTCCTTCAGGGCGTTCTCTTGCATCATCCGGCGCACACTGATTTTGCCGGCCTTGCTGCGCACGATTTTCGCGGCGACGGCCTCGGCGGTGTAGCCCGAGACGTCCGGCAGTTTTGGCTGGGCCAGCTCCAGCGGCGCTGTCGGTGCGCTGCTGACGGTGTAGGTCTTGGCCTGTTGCAGTTCTTTGGCCATGGTTGCCGGCTTGCCCTGTTGAGGGGCAGCCGGCTCCACATTGGCGAAGGCGCTCGCGCTGGCCAGCAGCATCGCGCCGGCCAACAGGCTGATCGAGCCTTTTCGGGCTTGATGATTCATCTGGGAGACTCCCTTCGCAATGTGCATCAGAAGCGCCAGATCACGTCGATGAACGCGCGGTGCATATACGAATCGACTTCCTTGCCGTAGGCATCGCCCGGCTTGAACACACCACCACGCAAACGCACCAGGGCGGAAGGCTCGTCGATCGACTGGCTCAACCCTGCCGGCAACAGGCCTTGCTTGAAGTACTTGGTGACCACCAGGTCCATTTCCTGACCCATGTCTTTTTCGCCATCGGCCAGCGGCAGCGAGGTGCTGGACAGCACGGCACCGGTGATGTCGTCGGTGTCGTTCTGCACGGCATCGATGCCGTTGCTGCCGACTGGCTTGTTGCCGTCGACACGCCAGAATTTGTGGTAGATCAGGCTGGCGTCGTATTCGTCGTTGAGCATCCACGAACCGAACAAGGTCGCGGTTTGCAAGTTGTTCATTTCGCCGCGGAAGGCCTCGCCGAAACGGTGTACCCGCGAGCGTGTACCGGTGAAGTTCGAGCGGTTGCTTTCCAGGCCGTTCTGTTCGTAATCGGCGCTGGCACGGGCGTACGCCGCACCGACTTGCCATTGCGGATCGAGGCGCAGGCGCACGCCCAGGTCAGTGGCCCAGCCGTCGACATCACCGCTGCGCTTGGCTTGTGCGGGCGCGGTGCCATCGGCGTTCAGCGGGTTGACCGTGTCGCGGTCGCCGCTCATGCCGGTGATGCTGCCCCAGTAGTTGAGGGTATTGGTGTTGCGCCAGTTGTAGGCATCGCTGTCGGCGGTAAGGCCGAGCCAGCTGATGTCGCCGTTCTGTTTCTTGTCCAGCGAGTCGCCGGGTTCACCCGGCGTCGGGTAATCGAGCTTGCCGTCATCGTGGGTGTGATGACCCCGAATGCCGACCCAGTTGCCTGGCGTCCACTGATACGCGGTATCGGCGTAGACGTGCAGGCGATCCTTGTCTTTCGGCGCCAGTTCTTTGAGGTCGGTGCGGTACTCGCTGAAGCGTTCGGCGATACCGGCGTTGGCCCGCAGCAGGGTGGTGTCGAAGGTCCAGTTCAAGGCTTCGATGTTGGTATCGCGCCATTGGCCGTCGTCGTTGCGCAGGCGCTGGCGACCGAACTTCAGGATCTCGCCGGGGTAGGGCGTGAAGCCGCTGTAGCCGACCCAGAACTCGCGCATCGCCAGGTAGTTTTTCTTGGTCTTGCGATCACCGTTGTCGGTGGTCTGGGTACCGTCGTTATCGGACTCCTGCAGCGTGTCGGTCTCGATGATGTCGGTGGACGTCACGGCCTGCCCCATGGCGTAGGCACTCCACGCGCCGCTCTCGCCATAGACCCACGGACGCAGGTCGAGACCCAGGCCATTGACGTCGCCACCGCTCTGGGTGCCCAGGTCACGGTCGTCTTCGGACTGGCCGGTGATTTTCACGTCCAGGCCGTAGTTCTTGGTTTCTTCAGTCATCGCCGCCAGTGTCGGGCACGACCAGATAAGCGCGAACGTCAGGCCGATGCCGGCCTTCATGAATGGATTCAATTTCATAGGGATTCCTCGCCGTCTTCTTGCAGGGCCTGCAGTTGCGGAGTGTTCTGGCTCAAGGCACCACGGGTCGCCTGTTCCTGTTTCAACAGACGCTGGGCCTCGGCCAGCTGCGCAGGCGGCAGTTGGGCTTCGAGTGTTTGCGCAAGCTCGGTGGCTTGCGGGGTGTTCTGGGCTTTGGCGAGCTGGCTGAACACGTACGCGTTGAGCGGGTCAGGCTTGGTGCCTTTGCCTTGGGAAAACAGTTGGGCGATGGCGAAGTCGGCGCTGTTCTGGCCGTTGCGCGCAGCGGTCAGCAGATGGTCGAGAGCCTTCTGTGGATAGACCTTGCCCAGGTAGCCACGGCGATAGATCTGGCCGAGGTAGTAATCGGCGGCGACTTCGCGGCCGACGGCTTTCTGGAAATGCTCTTCGGCGACCTTGGCGTCCGCCGGGACCATCTTGCCTTCGTAGTACAGCTTGCCCAGCAGCAGTTCCGCGCGCGGCTGGTCGGCGGCGCGGCCGTTGTCCAGGTACTCCATCATCTGGTCGACGTCGCCCAGTTCGGGGAAGTCGTAGATCAGCTGTGCGAGGGTGACCCACGACGCCGGGTAGCCCGGGGCGATGGGTTCGAGCAGCGACTGCGCGGTTTTTTCGTCGGTCTGTCCCAGGGTCGAATCGGCCAGTACGCGGGCGACGCTGTCGACTCGCTGAGCCGAGACGGTGCCGCGAGCGTGCGCTGCCTGCATCTGCTTGATCAGCTCGGCCTGTTGTTCCGGCTGGGCCTTTTTCTGATAGACCGTGGCCAGTTCGACATAGCAGATGTCGGTGGTGTTGAGCGCGGCCTTGCAGACCTTTTCCACGTCATCCAGATGCTGGTCGTAGGTGCCCTGGGTGCGGTACAGCAGCACTTGCGCCAGACCCGCTTCCGCCTTGCCTTCGGCGCGCCATTGGCTGATCTGCTGTTGCGCGTTGACGTTGGGGAAGCTGTGCGGGTATTGCAGGTACAGCATCGCCAACGGGATCAGGGTGTTGCCTTCACCGGCGGCGGAGGCTTTTTTCAGCAGACCTTCGGCTTCTTGATGTTCGGCTTCGGTGGCACCGGGCTTGGCCACCAGCAGACGACCGAGACGCGCCTGGGCACGAGGCGAAACACTCGCCGCTGCACGGTAGGTGGCTTCGGCTTGTTTCATCTGCGCCGGGTCGCGGCTGTCGACCTGAAGGTCGGCCAGACCAACCTGGGCTTCGCTGTAGCCCAGGTCCGCCAGTTGCTGATAGTTCGCGGCGGCGGTGGCGGTGTCACCACGCTTGAGGGCTTCGTTGGCCAGGCGCTGATCGGGCAAGCCGGCGCAACCGGCGAGGCTGACTGCCAATGCCACTGCACACAGAGACCCCATGTGGGAGCGAGCCTGCTCGCGAAGCAGGCGGCGCGGTGCATCAGACAAACCGAGTTGACCGCTTCGCGAGCAGGCTCGCACCCACAGGGGCGGCGGTGTATTGAGGGTAGGAATACTCACAGGCATGTCCTCCGGTTACAGACCAGCTGCCATGGCTTTTTCGATCAGCCAGTTCAGGTTCGGGCCGCGGTCGCTGTTTACTTCCACCGGGCGACCGGCGAGGGTACTGTCCAGTGCTTCGTCCGGCTGGATCAGCACGCGGATGTCGGACGACAGGTCGGCGCTTTTCAGGCTGGTGCTGCTGACGATCTTGCCGGTGCGGGTCTTGTCTTCACCGGCGATCTGGAAGCGCACGGCGGTGCCTGGCAGCACGTCGCCAAACTGGCGGTAGGAGAAGCGGGCTTCGACATTGGCTTCGGTGTTGCGCGGCACCAGTTGGAAGATCACATCGCCCTTGCTGGCGTATTGGCCGTCGGCAACCATTTGCTGCGACACGGTGCAATCGCATGGCGAAGTCAGGGTGCCGGTCATTTGCTTGCCGAACAGTTCTTCAACCTTGGCCGGTGCCAGTTGATCGTCTTCCAGATGGCCCTTGAGCACGTCGAGCATGCTGGTGCTGAAGGTCGCCAGCGGCGCGCCTTTGGCAGCCACGCCGTCGGCTTTCACCAGGCTTTGTACGGTGCCGTCGCGGGGCATGGTGATGTTCACGCCTGGCACGCTGACCAGGCCGGCCTGGGCGTGGCTCACGAAGTACATGCCGTACACCGACTTGAAAATGAACCCGAATGCGGCCAGGCCGACGACGAAAATCCCCAGGCTGAAGGTCACGGCTTTCAGGCGCCCGAATGGGGTCATGCCATGGCCGCCGTCCTTGTTCTTGCGCGCCTTGGTGAAGTTGTCGCGCTGCAGGGTCGCCAGCACTTCGCCGATGCTGACGATGTCGCCGGCCAGGTGAGAGGTGATCAAGTGACGCAGGGTCGAGATGTCCTGCGGTTCCAGGTTCTGGAACTGGCAGCCGGCACGACCGGTCTGGCGATCGTAGGAGCGCACCAGCAGCTCCACGTCCATGGCCAGGCCAAGGTTGTCGATGACGAATTGCAGGCGAGCCTTGTACTTATCGCCGATATTCAGCGGCAGTTGCCCGGCGTTGAAGGCCAGGCCACCGGCGGAAAGGTCGATCACTCGCGCTTCGACCGGTGTCCGGTCGGGGCCGAAGAAACGCAGCTTGGCCGGGATTTTCACGCGGGCGTGCTGGCGCTGGGCTTCGGATTCATGCACTACGTTGGCGTTGACGGCGGTATTCATAAGGGCGGTTTCCTAGTTAATTCAGGCGAGTTCGGTCAGACCATCATCAACAGCACGGCGACGAAAATGCTGCCGGCGGAGAAGGTCATGGTCCGAGACGACCAGGTGTTGAACCAACGTTGAAAGCTGGCGAGATCACGGGATAGAGACGTGGGTTGGCGAGTCCAGGACTGTTGGTCGAGGCGGAAGAACACGTAGATCTTCACCAGCGCGCCGACGATCTGGTTGTAATAGAGAATCGCCGGGTAGGCCGGGCCGATCCGGTGGCCGGAGCACGACAGCAACAGGGTCAGGATCAGGCGGGTAATGCCGATCCACAGCAGGTACACCAGGATGAACGCGGTGCCGTACTTGAAGGTGGCGATCAACGCCACGGTCAGGCCCAGCAGGGAGGTCCACATCGACACGCGTTGATCGAACAGCACCACCGAGGTGAATGCACCGAGGCGCTTGATCCCCAGGCCCAGGGCGCGGGAGTTCTGCCGCAGGTTGTTGCCGTACCAGCGGAACATCAGCTTGCGACTGGCCTTGATGAAGCTCTTTTCCGGTGGATGCTCGACAGTGTTGATCGCTGCATCGGGCACGTAGAAGGTGTCATAGCCCAGACGCATCAGGCTGAACCAGCTGGACTTGTCGTCGCCGGTGAGGAACTTGAAACGACCCAGGCGCCAGTGTTGCAGCGAGTCGCTTTCCACGTCGGCGATGAATTCCGGGTTGGTGACCACGGTGGCACGGAACACCGACATCCGCCCGGTCATGGTCAGCACGCGCTTGGACAGGGCCATCGAGCACATGTTGATGTGACGCTGGGCGAAACGCAGCTTGTGCCATTCGCTCATGATGTAGCCGCCGCGCACTTCGCAGAATTCGTTGGTGGTCAGGCCGCCGACGTTGCCGAACAGTTGGAACCAGGGCACGGTCTTGCGCACAACGCCTTCGCCGAGCACGGTGTCGCCATCGATCACCGCCACCACGGCGCGGTCATCCGGCAGGTGACGGGAGATGGCACGGAAACCGAAGGCCAGGCCATCGCGTTTGCCGGTACCGGGAATGCGCACGAAGTCGAGCTTCACGTGGGCCGGTGGGTTCATCCGGCTCCACAGGCTTTTCACCAGCAGCTCATCGGACATTTCCACGATGGAGCAGACCACGGTGGTCGGCAGGCCGCACTCCATGGCTTCGCGGATCACCGAGCTGTAGACCTGCGCGGTGGTCAGCGCATCGATACGGAAACTGGTGACCATCAGAAACACGTGGGACGGGTCCGCCGCCTTGCCCAGCTTGCGCACTTTGCGCCGCAGGTGCGGGTAGACCACGTACAGAAACAGCATGCCGCGCAGAAAGTGCGTGGCACCCATCGAGTAACGCCAGATACCGACGATACCGATCAGGAAAATGAAGTCCTTCGACTCGGAGTCGAACGTGGACACAGGCAACGCCATGGCGATGCCCATCAGTAAACTTAAATAAAACAGCCAACCGGCGGCCTGAAGTAGGCCGTGCTTTAGCCTGTGCATAATCGGAATCCTGAAGTCAGTTGCCTGAAGGCAGCTGCTAGCTTCAAGCCGCAAGCTGCAAGTGAAGAGCGGTTTACTTGCAGCTTGAAGCTTGAAGCTTGAAGCTTGTTGCTGCTTTACCAGCAGATCCCTTCAGCGCGGCCAGCCGTGCTGGTGGCCTTGGACATGAAGCCAACCAGGTCGATCACCTGCTTGCCGTGTGGAACGTCCTTGACCAGTGCACGGAATTTCTCATCACGGTTGCCGAGGATGATCACGTCGGAGTTGTTGATCACGTCGTCGAAGTCAGCGTTGAGCAAGGACGAGACGTGGGGGATCTTCGACTCGATGTAGTCCTTGTTCGCACCGTGGACACGGGCGTATTCGACGTTGCTGTCGTAGATTTTCAGGTCGAAACCCTTGCCGATCAGCATTTCCGCCAGATCAACCAGCGGGCTTTCGCGCAGGTCATCGGTACCGGCCTTGAAGCTCAGGCCCAGCAGGGCGACTTTGCGTTTCTCGTGGCTGGAGACGATGTCGAAGGCGTTCTGCACCTGGGATTCGTTGCTGCGCATCAGCGAGTTGAGCAGCGGCGCTTCCACGTCCAGGGAACCGGCGCGATAGGTCAGGGCACGCACGTCTTTTGGCAGGCAGGAACCGCCGAAGGCGAAGCCTGGGCGCATGTAGTACTGGGACAGGTTCAGGGTTTTGTCCTGGCAGACCACGTCCATCACTTCACGACCGTCGACGCCGACCGCCTTGGCGATGTTGCCGATCTCGTTGGCGAAGGTCACCTTGGTGGCGTGCCACACGTTGCAGGTGTACTTGATCATCTCGGCGACAGCGATGTCCTTGCGGATGATTGGTGCGTCAAGCTCTTCGTACAGCGATTGCAGGACATCGCCCGATGCCTTGTCGAATTCGCCGATGACCGTCATGGGTGGCTGGTCGTAGTCGGCGATGGCCGTACTTTCGCGCAGGAACTCAGGGTTTACGGCAACGCCGAAATCGACACCGGCCTTCTTGCCGGAGCAGTCTTCGAGAATCGGGATGACAACGTTTGCGACAGTGCCCGGCAGAACGGTACTGCGCACCACGATGGTGTGGCGGGTGGATTTGTCACGCAGGACAAAACCGATCTCGCGGCACACGGCTTCGATGTAGTTCAGTTCCAGGTCGCCGTTCTTTTTGCTCGGCGTGCCGACACAGATCATCGACAGATCGGTGTCGCGAATCGCCTCGGCGAAGTTGGTGGTACCGCGCAGGCGGCCCGTCTGAATACCTTGCGCCAGAAGTTCGCCCAGGCCCGGTTCAACGATGGGCGATTTACCTGCGTTGATCATATCGATCTTGTCTTTGGCAACATCAACGCCAACGACGTCATGGCCCCGTGCAGACAGGCAACCGGCACATACAGCGCCAACGTAACCCAAACCAAATATGCTGATGCGCATCGCAAATTACCTCTGTGTTTATCAAGCCATTAGATGGCCGGAGTTAATGGTGTTCAGCGGTGATAGTGCACTCGCAAGTGCGCCTGACAGGCGCAGCAATACCTTGTGCTGGCATTAAAGTTCCGAGTGTCTAAATAAGTGCACTCAAGGTGTGCGCAACTTGGGCTTGTTGTTGTGACTTGCCCTGTTATGCAGCCGATCCTCTGTTCCGAAGATATTCGTGCAATGTTCCTGCGCGCCCGATTTCAGGCCGTAAGCCCGTGGATCAAGCGGTTGAGTGCTCGGGTGAGCACGTTATAGGGGCGCTGCCTTGGCCCTGTAGGGGATAGTTCTCATCGGTTATCTCCTGTCCTTACTATGTTGCCCAAATCAGGGATTAGTCCGCGAAAGTTGATGTGACAACTTTGCTACTTGGATCTCTGTTCTGCGTAAGTCATCTCCTACAAGATCTGTGAGAATCGTTACCGGTGGTATGAGCGGTGCATTCGATTGAAGTTCCGGCCCGCCCATCGCGATTTCTGAAATTTCTTGAAATATTGAAAAAGATGGCACTGCTCTCATATTGATAGCACTTGCCGTTTCGCCCTTTATATATAGGCGGATTATTGAAAGGGATAGTTTTTTGCCACTACCGATAAAAATTTTCAGTGCCACTACTGAAAAAAAAGATCGAAGTCGAATGAAACTAAAGTTAAAAACTCGAATGATGTATTTTTGGCGCCATAAAAATGGCGATGTGGGCGGGAAAAGTGGCGTCAATCAATGGTCGGCGCAGGCGGGATTTGCATGCCATGCGCCGACCGGGTGGATCACTCGGGGGCGTGATCGCGCAGGAACACCAGATTGTCCGGTTTAGACTGCTCGGCGCTGTAGCGATAGCCCTGGACGTCGAACTGTTTCAGGGCAGCAGGATCGTTGATGCGCTCCTCGATGACGAAGCGACTCATCATGCCCCGGGCTTTTTTCGCGTAGAAGCTGATGATCTTGTACTGACCGTTCTTCAGGTCCTTGAACTCGGTATTGATGATGCGTGCGTTCAGGGCATTGCGCTTGACCGCCGAGAAGTACTCATTGGAGGCCAGGTTCAGCAGCACGTCATCGCCCTGATCGGCCAGGGCTTCGTTCAGCCATTCGCTGATGCGCGAGCCCCAGAACGCATACAGGTCCTTGCCCCGCGCGTTGGCCAGTTTGGTGCCCATTTCCAGGCGGTAGGGTTGCATCAGGTCCAGCGGACGCAGCAGGCCGTAGAGGCCCGAGAGCATGCGCAAGTGTTGCTGGGCGTAATCGAAGTCGGCTTCGCTGAAGGTTTGCGCGTTCAGCCCGGTGTACACGTCACCCTTGAATGCCAGCAAGGCCTGTTTGGCATTTTCCGGAGTGAATGCCGGGGTCCAGCTACCGAAGCGCGCGGCATTGAGGCCGCCGATCTTGTCGGAGACGTGCATCAACTCACTGATCTGTGCCGGCGTCAGGTCACGCAATTGCAGGATCAGCTCCTGGGAATGGTCGAGGTACTGCGGCTGGGTAAAGCGCTGGGTCGCCGGCGGTGTTTCGTAATCGAGGGTCTTGGCGGGTGAAATCACCATCAGCATGAAGTCGTCTCCTTTAATCGTGGGGGCGATTCTAGGGGGTTGTCCGTGTTGACTCCAGCTATAGGGGTAATAGGTGATCGGTGGCTATCCACAATTCCCCTGTGGGAGCGAGCCTGCTCGCGAAAGCGGCCTGCCTGTTGGCATTGTTGGGGGCTGACGCACCGCATTCGCGAGCAGGCTCGCTCCCACAGGACTTTGGTGCGGCTGCGGTAATAAGGGTTGGATCGGCTATAGTGCCGCGCGGGTTTTGTTATGGAGACATCCCATTGCGTATCGTTCTTTTATTCTCTGTGTGGCTTCTGAGCTTTGGCGCCATGGCGGCGCCGGGCGACGTGGCGACGCTTGATCGCGGCACCTGGCCGGAAAAGCTCAACAACCCGACGCTGTTCGACGTGGCATCACGCGCCGAAATCCTCATGTTCGCCCGGGTGCTGCTGGCCAGCGAATCCCTGGATGAGCGCGCGCTGGCTCAGCGCCTGGGCCTGCGCACAGTCAATATGGAATCGGTCAACCGCGTTCGCCAGCGCATGTGGCAACGCTTGCTGGCCAACTTCGAATTCGCCCAACAGAGTTGCGATCAGGATGCGTCCTTCTGTTTTCTGGTAGAGGACATGCCCACCTTGCGTGAGCAGGCCGGAAAATTCCAGATCAGCGAGGACAGCTACTACATCAAGTGGGCCGAACCGGGCCGGCTGTTTCATGCCCAGTACCTGGACGAGCAGTTGCGCAAGGCTGCGCTGTTTCCGCAAGCCAGCAGCGAAGTCGATCATTTTGGCGACTACGAACGCAATGGTGACGCCATGCATGACCGGCTGTTTCTGCTGACCTTCGACAGCGCCGCCAATGCCGTCCCTGACAACACGACCTGGATCACCGAGTACCTGCGCAAGGCGAACATGAGCGGCACCTTCTTCGTCCTTGGCAAGGACATCCAGGCGCGACTGGCGCAAGGTCCGGTCGCCAGTCTGCAATCGACCTATTCAAGTCAGTGCATCGGCGTGCAAGGCTGGGAGTTCCGCTCGCACAGTCACTGGCAGGACTGGCAGGATTCGGTACGGCGCAGCGTCGATCTGGTCAAAAGCAAATTACCGGAAAACTACGTGCCGTTGTTCCGTCCGCCCGATGGCCAGCGACGGTCGGATGCCGAAGCCTTTTTCAAGTCCCAGGGCTTACAGGTGGCGCTGTGGGACATCGATGCCCAGGACGGTGCCGGCAAGCTCAAGGCCAGCCAGAGCGCGCAGCGGGTATTGACCCTGATGCTGCTGTGGCGTCATGGCGTGATCAATTTCAATGTGAAGCAGGAGGGGGTTAAAACGGCGCTGCCCTGGCTGATGACGCAAACATCACAGAGCGGAATCGGTTGGGAGGATTGTCAGAACGGTTTTCGATGAAAGTGCCGAAAGCCCATGAACATTGGGCGAAGAGCGATTTTTGGAGGGTTTTTGCTGCAGGTTGATCTCCGACTGTAAACGGGTGATGGCAGTCCGCCAAGGGCTTTTCGTCACTCTGCAAAATAAACTTCAAAAAAGCGTCAAAGTACTTTTTTCTGTCACACGTTTTGGAGTATTAGGAAGACAGACCGCCGAAACCTGCAACACAGGTGGCGTCTTCCAAGACCCGTTTGTTTGCAGTCACTTAAGTCTCCGTAGGTGAGATCGGCGGCCACTTCGAGGCGCAGCACCGCCAAGGTATTGCGTCCACTGGCTCTGACAAAGGTGACCGAGTATGGATGATCACGGACGTAGCTCTTCTTCCAACCAGCCAATCCTTTATGTACTCGATACCAACGTATTGATTCACGATCCAAACGCGCTGCTCAACTTCGAAGAACACCACGTCGCCATTCCGATGACCGTGCTGGAAGAGCTCGACAAGCTCAAGGGCGGGCATCACAGCGTTGCCGCCGAATGTCGTCAAGCCATTCGCCTGATCGACAAGACCCTGGGCGATGCCTCTCCCGAGGACGTTGAGCAGGGCGTGCCGATCCAGCGCGGCAAGAGTGGGCCGAAAGGTTTGCTGTCAATTTTGATGAGCAAGCAGGCTGAGCCTCACCTCGTTCTGCCCGAACATCTGAACGACAACAAAATCATCAATCAGTTGATCGACCTGCACACCCGCGATCCGAAGAAGCCAGTAGTGCTGGTCACCAAAGACATCAATATGCGCCTCAAGGCCCGCGCTTGTGGGATCGCGGCCGAGGACTACAGCACCGACCAACTGGTCGACGACGTATCGCTGCTGCCCAATGGCTACCACGAGATGAAGGGCTCGTTCTGGGACCTCGTGAGCAAGGTCGAGACCCGTCAGGGTCATGGTCGCACCTGGCATCAGGTGAAGTTGATAGACAACTTGCCGGCGGTGCACATCAACGAGTTCATCATCGACGAACAGGGCTTCGTCGGCTGGATCAAAGAGATCGAGAACGACCAGCTGCTGATCCTCGACCTGCACCAGGAACCGCTGCTGCATCAGGAAGCCTGGGGTCTGAAGCCGCGTGACATCTATCAGAGCCTGGCGTTGTTTGCCTTGCTCGATCCGGACATCCACCTGGTCAACCTCTCCGGTGCCGCCGGTTCCGGTAAAACCATCCTGGCCCTGGCGGCGGCCATTGAACAAACCATGGTCAGCAAACGCTACCGGCGGATCATCGCTACCCGCAGCGTGCAGGGTCTGGATCAGGAAATCGGCTTCCTGCCCGGCACTGAAGCGGAAAAAATGGAGCCTTGGCTGGGCGCCATCACCGACAACCTCGAAGCCTTGCACATGGATGACGAAAGCACCCATGGCAGCGTCGACTACATCCTCAGCAAAGTGCCGTTGCAGTTCAAATCCCTCAACTACATCCGGGGCCGCAGCTTCCAGCAGAGCCTGATCCTGATCGATGAATGCCAGAACCTGACACCGCACCAGATGAAAACCATCATCACCCGTGCCGGTGCCGGCTCCAAAGTGGTGTGCCTGGGCAACCTGGCACAGATCGACACTCCCTACCTGTCCGCAACCAGCTCGGGACTTACGTACCTGACCGAACGCTTCAAGGATTTCCCCAACGGCGTGCACATCACCCTGCAAGGGGTGCCACGGTCGATTCTGGCCGAATACGCCGAATCGCATCTGTAAACCTTCACCCAAACCGGGCGGCCTCACAACCGCCCGGTTTTTTCATGCCTGACCCTTAACCCCCTGTGGGAGCGAGCCTGCTCGCGAATGCGGTATGCCAGTAACGGTGATATTGGCTGGCACACCGCTTTCGCGAGCAGGCTCGCTCCCACAGGGGAATGTGCTGATCGGATAATCTTGCGTGCGGAAAATTGACCCGCAGGTTTACAATCGATGCTCCTGATCAGGAGTAATCCCGTGCTGACACATCTCGATTCCCAAGGTCGCGCCAACATGGTCGACGTTACCGAAAAAGCCGTGACGTTTCGTGAGGCGACGGCCCAAGCGCTGGTGCGCATGCTGCCCGAAACCCTGCAGATGATTGTCAGCGGCGGTCACCCCAAGGGTGATGTGTTTGCCGTGGCACGTATTGCCGGCATTCAGGCGGCGAAGAAAACCAGTGATCTGATTCCGCTGTGCCATCCGCTGATGCTCACGGGCGTCAAGGTCGAACTCAGTGCCGAAGGCGACGACAGCGTGCGCATTGTGGCGCGCTGCAAATTGTCCGGGCAGACCGGTGTGGAAATGGAAGCGCTGACCGCCGCCAGTGTCGCCGCGCTGACCATCTACGACATGTGCAAGGCTGTCGATCGCGGCATGACCATTGAAAGCGTACGGCTGCTGGAAAAGGTCGGCGGCAAGAGCGGTCATTTCCAGGCGGATCAACCATGAATGTCACCGTAAAGTTTTTTGCCCGTTATCGTGAAGCGCTGGGTGTGGATTCGGTGAAGGTCGAAGGCCAATTCGCCACCGTCGACGACGTGCGGGCGTTGCTGGCGCAACGTGAGGGGGCTGACGTGCTCCGCGAACAGAACCTGATGTGCGCGCGCAACGAAGACCTGTGCCAACTCGACGAGCCGGTGAGCGATGGCGATGAAGTGGCGTTTTTTCCGACCGTGACCGGGGGCTGATCATGGCGATTCGCGTGCAGTCCACGGCGTTCGATCCGGGTGCCGAAGTCAACGCCATGCACGCCGCCAATGTCGGTGTCGGTGCGGTGGTGAGTTTTGTCGGCTACGTGCGTGATTTCAATGACGGGCTCGACGTGGCCGGGATGTTCCTCGAGCACTATCCGGGCATGACCGAAAAGGCTCTTGGCAAAATTGCCACCGAGGCCGAGCAGCGCTGGCCGCTGCTCAAGCTGGAAGTGTTGCATCGTATCGGTGCGCTGGAGCCCGGCGAACCGATCGTCTTCGTTGGCGCCGCCAGCGCCCACCGCCAGGCAGCGTTCGATGCCTGCGCCTTTGTCATGGACTACCTGAAAACCCGCGCACCGTTCTGGAAAAAGGAAAATACCGCCGATGGCCCGCGTTGGGTCGAGGGGCGGGACAGCGATCATGCGGCGGCGGATCGCTGGAAACAGTAATTTCTGCATTGCTCACGAGTACGCCATCGCGGGCAAGCCTGCGATGGCGTCAAACCAACAATCTTGTTGACTCACCTCCCGACCATTGGCTGGGCACAATCCCCTTTGCCCGATTGACGATCTATACATAAAAGTCCAGTATGGAATTATAAGTACAAAAAAGGCTTTCCCCGTTTCTGCTTTTTCTTCTGTCTTGCCAAACCAACAACAAACCCGCGAGAGAACGAATATGAAGAAGTTCCCCCTCATCACCGGTCTGGCCCTGAGCCTGTTGGCGTGCAGTAGCCTGTTTGCCGCCGAGAAAACCTTGCGCATCGGTATCGAGGCGGCTTATCCGCCATTTGCCTCCAAAACCGAAAAAGGCGAGATCGTCGGTTTCGACTATGACATCGGCAACGCGTTGTGCGCGCAGATGCAAGTCAAGTGTGTGTGGGTCGAAAGTGAATTCGACGGTCTGATTCCTTCCCTGAAAGTGAAGAAAATCGACATGGCGCTGTCGTCCATGACGATCAACGAAGACCGCAAGAAGTCGGTGGATTTCACCCACAAGTACTACTTCACCTCATCGCGCCTGGTGATGAAGGAAGGCGCGGTGGTGGATGACCAGTACGCCAGCCTCAAGGGCAAGACCATAGGCGTGCAGCGTGCGACCACCACCGACCGTTATGCCACTGAGGTGTTCGAACCCAAGGGTATCAACGTCAAGCGTTACGGTAACAATGAAGAGATCTACATGGACCTGGCGGCCGGTCGCCTGGACGCGATTTTTGCTGACACCATTCCGCTCAATGACTTCCTGTCGATGCCGCGCGGCAAAGGCTATGCGTTTGTCGGACCGGAATTGAAGGATCCGAAATACGTGGGCGAGGGTGCCGGGATTGCCGTGCGCAAAGGCAACACCGAGTTGGTCAGCCAGTTGAATTCGGCCATCGATGGCATTCGTGCCAGTGGTGAGTACCAGAAGATTTCCGAGAAGTACTTCAAGTCGGACATCTACGGCGACTGATATACCGCCTTCGCGAGCAGGCTCGCTCCCACAGGGGAATGCATTTAACTGTGGGAGCGAGCCTGCTCGCGAAGAGGCCGGATCAGCCAATGCAACATCTGAAGGCTCAGTCCTTCAATTCCTTCAAATGCTTGTACACCGTCGCCCGCCCCATGTTCAGCACATTGGCCACATAGTTCGATGCGCTCTTGCCTTTGAATGCGCCCTCGGCGTGCAGCGCCAACACCAGTTCGCGTTTGTGATCGCGGGTCAGCAGGTTCAGGCTCAGCTGGCGCTCGCGCAGCCAGGCGTGGAGGAAGGTGTTGATCCGCTCCTGCCAGTCATCGCGGAACAGTGAATCCGGTTGCGGGATCAATTTGGTCGGCGACAGGAACAGATCCAGCGCAGCCTTGGCATTCTCGAACAGCGAAATATTCAGATTGATGCACAGCACACCCAGCGGATGACCTTCGCTGTCGCGCAGCACGGTGCTTACGCTGCGAATATTCTGACCATCCCAATTGAGTTTTTCGTACGGCCCGATATTTCGTTCGCTGACATCTTCGCTGAGCATGTCTTCCAGCGACGAGTCATCGCCGATCTCCCGTTTCGACAGGTTGTTGGCGATGTAGTCGACCTTTTGCGTGCGCAGGTCATGCAGCACCACCTCAGCGTGAGGGAAGAACAGCGTAGCGATGGCATCGGCGATCGCCCGAAAGTTATCCAGGGAGGCGTCGTTTTGGGCCGGGTCTTTTTCGGGGGCATTCATACAGTGGGGCTATTCATACGGTGGGGCTCCGGGGCGGCTTCAGTGCCCCGTAGAACGGGGCTCTGAAAGTGTGACGCAATCGTGGAGGCGCGTCACCTGAAGACAATGTCAGCCCAGGCGGGCAGGGGAGAGCATGTCGGCGCTCAGGCCGAAGCGGGTGAGTTGCTCGGGCAGTGCCTCGCCGCGTACCAGGGCGGCGCTGGCCTGACCCATGGCCGGCGACGTCTGGATGCCGTAGCCGCCCTGTGCCGCAACCCAGAACAGTCCCGGCACCTGTGGATCGAAGCCGGACAGCAAGTCGCCGTCGCTGACGAAACTGCGCAGGCCGGCCCAGGTACGGGTCGGGCGGCGGATGGTCAGGGTCGTGGCTTCTTCGATCTGGTAAATGCCCATGGCGATGTCCAGCTCTTCGGGCTGCACGTCGTGGGGTTCCACCGGGTCGGCGTTGGCGGGCGAGCCGAGGAACATCCCGGCGTCGGGTTTCATATAGAAGGATTCGTCGAGGCTGACCAGCATCGGCCAGTGATGGATGTCCACGTCTTCGGGGCCGGCGAAAATGAAGGCCGCGCGACGCTTGGGTTGCAGGCCCAATGGTTTGGCGCCGGCCAGCTCACCGATCTTGTCGGCCCAGGCGCCCGCGGCATTGATGACGACCGGCGCCTTGAAGGTCTGCGTGTTGGTCTGTACCTGCCAGATACCTTCGGCGTCACGGCTCAGGCCCTGTACTTCGCAGTCGGTGTGCACTTCGCCTTTGTTGCGGCGGATGCCGCGCAGGTAGCCCTGGTGCAGGGCGTCGGTATCGATGTCGCTGGCGGTCGGGTCGTAGATCGCGCCGTGGACTTTCTCCCGGCGCAGAATCGGCAGGCGGGCGCAGGCTTCTTCGGCGCTGAGCAGTTGCATCTCTGGCACTGTGGCTTTCGCGCTCAGGTATTGGTTTTGTAATTCAGCCGGGTCGCCGCTGAAGTCCACAGTCATCTCGCCACGCGGGGTCAGCAACGGGTGTTCGCAGAATCCACTTGGCGGGGCGTCGAAAAAATCGCGGCTGGCCTGGGTCAGGGCGCGAACCTGAGGCGTGCCATAGGCGGCGGTGAACAGCGCGGCTGAGCGTCCGGTGGAGTGATAGGCCGGATGGGATTCGCGTTCGAGCACGATCACGCGCCCATGCTGCGACAGCCAGAAACCGGTGGAAGCGCCGGCAATCCCGCCGCCGATGATGATGAAGTCTGCCTGGCTCATGAACGTCTCCTGATCAAGCGAAAATACCAATGTCTTAGAGATTTTCTGTGGGAGCGAGCCTGCTCGCGAAAGCGTCGGATCAGTCACTATCTATGTTGAATGAAAGATCGTATTCGCGAGCAGGCTCGCTCCCACAGGTGAATTGAGGTGTTAGTGCTGCAGGCGATAGATGGCATTGGCCAGCGCAATGTCTTCCAGGCCCAGGCCGATGGAGCGGAAGAACACGTGGCGGTTGTAGTCGGGGCGCTGCACCTTGTTGCTGAGCAGGTCCGGCAGGTCGCCGACGATCGCGTTTTTATTCCAGCCATGTTGTTCGCCAGCGATCAGCATTTCGCCGGCCGAACCCGGGGTGGTCTGACGATAATCGCAGAACACCTGCATGTCGTTGAGGCTCTGGGGTGGCACTTCGTGGGCGCGCGGGGCGTTGGTGCTGATGGAGGTGATCAGCGCCGGTTTGCTCAAGTCAGACGGGTCGATCACGGGACCTGCGGACGAGGTGCAAAGCATGATCACATCGGCGTCAGCAATGGCCGCTTCGCGAGTGTTCGCCAGGGTCAGGCGCGGGTCGAGGCTTTTCAGCAGGTTTGCGGTTTGCGCATCTTCGCTCAGGCTTGGCGAGTACAGGCTGATGCTCTGCCAGTCGCGCAGGTTTTTCACGTAATGCAAGTGCGCCTGGGCCACTTTGCCGCTGCCGATGATCGCCAGGCGAGTCGCTTTCAGCGGGGCGAGTGCATCGACGGCCACGGCGGTGGTCGCGGCGGTGCGTGCCGTTGTCAGCTCACCGGCATCACAGAGCAGCAGCGGTTGGCCGGTCTGCATCGACATCAGCAAGGTCCAGGCGGTCACCAGCGGCCCTTGTTCGCGCACAATATACGGCGAAGTCTTGACCCCGTACACGCCATCTTCGGCCAGCACACCCAGGTAGTTGATGAAATCGCCGGCCCCCTGTGGAAACTCCACCAGCTGTTGCGCCGGTTGTACCGCTTGCCCGGCAGCCAGGTCGCGGAACAGTTTGCGCAGGATCTGCGGCACGTCGACTTGCGTCAGCAGCTCGCGGGCCTGGGGTTGGGTGATCACGTAAGGGGTGCTGGACATGGTCGGCTCCGGGAGGGGCAGGTAAACTATTTTGTCTATTATGGACTTTTAGATATGTCTAGCAAGCTCTTCACGACGAAAAGACAGACGAAAAAAAAGCGCAGTCCGTTTCCGGCTGCGCCTCTTTCTGCACATCGTCAGTTAGTGACGTTTGCGCTCTACCGCCCGCAATAGATGCGTCGGTGGTGTTTCGCAGCTGATTTTGCGACCCAGCAACGCCTCGATGGACGGTAGCTGGTAGGAGTCGTCTTCGCCGGCGAAACTGATGGACACGCCATCGGCGCCGGCGCGACCGGTACGACCAATGCGGTGCACGTAATCGTCCGGGACTTCCGGCAGGGTGAAGTTGATCACATGGCTGATGCCGTCGATGTGGATGCCGCGACCGGCGACATCGGTGGCCACCAGCACGCGGATCTTGCCTTCGCGGAAACCTTCCAGGGTCTTGATGCGCTTGTGCTGCGGCACGTCGCCGGACAGCTGCGCGGCGTTGATGCCATCGCGCACCAGGCGTTCTTCGATGCGTCGCACTTCATCCTTGCGGTTGGCAAAGACGATGACCCGCTCCCAGCCGTTGTCGTTGACCAGGTTGTAGAGCAGTTTGTATTTGTCGGCACCGGCCACCGCGTAGATGTGCTGCTCGACGTTTTCGCTGGCCACGTTGGTGACTTCGATTTCGACGATCGCCGGGTCAGTGGTCCATTGCTTGGCCAGGTTCATCACGTCTTCGGTGAAAGTCGCGGAGAACAGCAGCGTTTGGCGCTCGCTCTTGGGCGGGGTCTGGCGAATGATCTGGCGCACCTGCGGGATGAATCCCATGTCGAGCATGCGGTCGGCTTCGTCCAGCACCATGACTTCGACCATGTCCAGGTGCACATCGCCGCGCTGGTTGAAGTCCAGCAGGCGGCCGGGGGTGGCCACAAGGATGTCGCAGTGACGGGCTTCGAGGTGTTTGAGCTGCTTGTCGAAGTCCATGCCGCCCACGAACGTCATGACGTTGAGGCCGGTGTATTTGGTCAGGTCCGCCGCATCCTTGGCGATCTGCACCACCAACTCGCGGGTCGGCGCGATGATCAATGCCCGGGGCTCGCCCATGTAGCGCTCTTTCGGCGGCGGGGTTTGCAGCAACTGGGTGATAATCGAAATCAGGAACGCCGCGGTTTTGCCGGTGCCTGTCTGGGCGCGGCCGATGGCGTCTTTGCCGGCGAGGGTGAAGCCCAGCACCTGCGCCTGGATCGGCGTGCAATACGGAAAGCCCAGGTCCTGGATGGCGTGCATCAGTTCCGGAGCAAGTTTGAAATCGTGGAAACGGGTTTTGCCTTCCTGGGGTTCGACGACGAAGTCTTCGAGTTTCCATGGAATGACCGGCGCCTTGGGCTTGGGTTCGCGACGCGGTTTGGCGGGTTTGGGTGCTTCACTGCGCACAGGTTCGGCAACGGTAACGGCGGCAGAAACAGGTTTGGGTTCATGTTTCGGGGCGGCTGCGGGAACGTGGCGGTCGGCCTGGCTGGCGTCGCTGCGATGGCCGTGGGAGTGCGACGGCGCGCTGGGGACTGGCGCGAGTTGCTCAGTCTCGCTTTTACCGAACATTTTCTTGAGTGCTTTGAGCACGGTCATCTCATCAATTGGTTAAGGAATATACGCCGGCCAGTGTAATGCAAGAATCGGGCGCGGCGTAGAGGGATGGATCAAAGGGCGCTTTTAAACAAAAAGAGCAACATAAAGGCTTAACGCAAACGTTCGGCCAGCCAGACCCCGATGTCGCGAATTTCCTCGGGTAACACTTCGTGGCCCATTGGGTATTCCTGCCATGTCACGGTGACACCATGCTGCTTCAGATACTCGTAGGCGGTACGGCCCATCGAATTCTGCACCACGTCATCGTACTGGCCATGCAACGACAGCACAGGAATGCGCTGCTGGCTGGCGGACAATTCAAGTTCATCGCTGAAGGTCGGTGCGTAGGTCGAGAGGGCAAGTACGCCACCCAACGGTCCCTGCCATTTCACAAACGCGGCGTGTAGAGCCACTGCGCCACCCTGGGAAAAACCTGCCAGGAAAATCCGCGAGGCGTCTATTCCAACGGCTCGCTGCACATCGATCAAATGAATGATCCTCTGTGCCGACTCTTCCAGTTGATCGCGGTTGATCGCGCGCGCCGGGCTCATGGCCAATATGTCGTACCAGCTGGGCATCTCGTAGCCACCGTTGATGGTAACGGCGCAGGTCGGGGCCTGAGGCAGAACGAAGCGGGTGGACAACAGCGTTTCCTGCAGTGCCTCGGCGACCGGCAGGAAGTCATATCGATCGGCGCCGAGGCCATGCAGCCAGATGACGCAGGCGTCTGCGGGCTTGACGGGTTCTAGAATCAGGGGCTCGGTCATGGCTGCTCCAAATGTGTGCGTGCGCGCTCATTGAGTGCGGGGCGTGAGTGCGCGTCTGGTTGATCAGTTACGAAGATGTCGCAAGGTTACAAGTTTTGCTATTGACCTGTCGCTTAACTGCTTTGGAAGCCAGTGTGGTACGGGCTTTGCTATAGGGAAGCTGGTACGAAAATCCCACATCTGTCGGTAACACTATCAGGCCATTTTTGGCGGTGGGATAGCAAAAAATCCGGTGATGGATGTTCGCCAGTGGCCGCTACGGGCTTCGCGAACTTGAAAGGGCTACAGCCCGTTCGGCCGATTGGTGAGAAGTGAGTTGTCCATTTTGTGGATTTTCTCCTACTAGACTCATAGCTACGGTCTCTACGTCGGTTGACCCTAAAACAAGCCAACTCGGGTCGACAACGCCTCAAAAGGGTGCGACGGGACTCACGCTCCGACACAACAAGAGCAAAACTGGAGGTTTGAATGAAGATGTTGAAATCCACTCTGGCAATCGTGACTGCAGCCGCAGTTCTCGGTGTCAGCGGGTTCGCTCAGGCGGGTGCAACCCTGGATGGAGTGAAGAAGAAAGGTTTCGTGCAGTGTGGCGTCAGCGATGGCCTGCCAGGCTTCTCGGTTCCGGATTCCACCGGCAAGATCGTGGGTATCGATGCTGACTTCTGCCGCGCCGTCGCCGCTGCCGTGTTCGGCGATGCGACCAAGGTCAAGTTCAGTCAGTTGAACGCCAAGGAGCGTTTCACCGCTCTGCAGTCGGGCGAAATCGACATCCTGTCGCGCAACACCACCATGACCAGCTCCCGTGACGCCGGCATGGGCCTCAAGTTCCCAGGCTTCATTACCTACTACGATGGCATCGGCTTCCTGGTAAACAACAAGCTCGGCGTTAAAAGCGCCAAAGAGCTGGATGGCGCGACCATCTGCATCCAGGCCGGTACCACCACCGAGCTGAACGTTTCCGACTACTTCCGCGGTAACGGTCTGAAATACACCCCGATCACTTTCGACACCTCCGATGAAAGCGCCAAGTCGCTGGAATCCGGTCGTTGCGACGTGCTGACCTCCGACAAGTCCCAACTGTTCGCCCAGCGCAGCAAGCTGGCTTCGCCGAAGGACTACGTGGTTCTGCCGGAAACCATTTCCAAGGAGCCTCTGGGTCCGGTCGTACGTAACGGCGACGACGAGTGGCTGGCCGTGGTGCGCTGGACTGGCTACGCGCTGCTCAACACCGAAGAAGCGGGTATCAGCTCGAAGAACGTCGAAGCCGAAGCCAAGGCCACCAAGAACCCGGATGTCGCTCGTATGCTCGGCGCTGACGGCGAATACGGCAAGGACCTGAAACTGCCGAAAGACTGGGTCGTGCAGATCGTCAAGCAAGTCGGTAACTACGGCGAAATCTTCGAGAAAAACCTCGGCAAGAGCACTCCGCTGGAAATCGACCGCGGGCTGAACGCTCTGTGGAACGCTGGCGGCATTCAATACGCACCACCAGTGCGCTGATGGTTCTATCACCCGGTAGGCCAACTGCCGGGTGATGTTCTGTTCCATTATTTCCGGGGCACTTCATGCAAAATTCAATCGGCGCACCAAAGCAGAGGCTCAGCCTCAGCGATCCAAAAGTGCGTGCGTGGCTCTTCCAGATCATCACCATTGTCGCGGTGGTCTCGATGGGCTGGTACCTGTTCGACAACACGCAGACCAACCTTCAGCACCGGGGCATTACCTCCGGTTTCGACTTTCTGGAGCGCAGTGCCGGATTCGGCATCGCTCAACACCTGATCTCCTACACCGAAGCGGACAGTTATGCCCGTGTGTTCGTGATCGGCCTGCTCAACACGTTGCTGGTGACCTTCATCGGCGTGATCCTGGCGACCATCCTCGGCTTCATCGTCGGCGTGGCCCGACTGTCGAAGAACTGGATCATCGCCAAACTGGCGACGGTGTACGTGGAGGTTTTCCGTAACATCCCGCCACTGTTGCAGATCCTGTTCTGGTACTTCGCGGTGTTCCTGACCATGCCGGGGCCGCGCAACAGCCATAACTTCGGCGACACCTTCTTCGTCAGCAGCCGTGGCCTGAACATGCCGGCCGCGCTGATGGCCGATGGGTTCTGGCCGTTTGTGATCAGCATCGTCGTGGCCATCGTCGCCATCGTGCTGATGACCCGCTGGGCCAACAAGCGTTTCGAAGAAACCGGCGAGCCGTTCCACAAGTTCTGGGTCGGCCTGGCGTTGTTCCTGGTGATCCCGGCGCTGTGCGCCTTGATTTTCGGTGCACCTGTGCACTGGGAAATGCCGCAGCTCAAGGGTTTCAACTTCGTCGGTGGCTGGGTCCTGATCCCGGAACTGCTGGCCCTGACCCTGGCGCTGACGGTGTACACCGCGGCGTTCATCGCCGAGATCGTGCGTTCGGGCATCAAGTCGGTCAGCCATGGCCAGACCGAAGCGGCCCACTCGCTCGGCCTGCGCAACGGCCCGACCCTGCGCAAGGTGATCATCCCGCAAGCTTTGCGCGTGATCATTCCGCCGCTGACCAGCCAATACCTGAACCTGGCGAAAAACTCTTCGCTGGCGGCCGGTATCGGTTACCCGGAAATGGTTTCGTTGTTTGCCGGCACCGTGCTGAACCAGACCGGCCAGGCGATCGAGGTGATTGCGATCACCATGAGTGTGTACCTGGCAATCAGTATCAGCATTTCCCTGCTGATGAACTGGTACAACAAGCGCATTGCGCTGATCGAGCGGTAAGGAAAAGCGCATGAGTACTCATACATTCAAACCCGACATGCCCCCACCGAGCCGCAGCATCGGCGTCGTGGCGTGGATGCGCGCGAACATGTTCTCCAGCTGGCTCAATACCCTGCTGACCCTGTTTGCGTTCTACCTCATCTATCTGGTGGTTCCGCCGATCCTGCAGTGGGCGATCCTCGACGCCAACTGGGTCGGCACCTCCCAGGCCGACTGCACCAAGGACGGCGCTTGCTGGGTGTTCATCCAGCAGCGTTTCGGCCAGTTCATGTACGGCTATTACCCGGTGGACATGCGCTGGCGCGTGGACTTGACCGTGTGGCTGGCGGTCATTGGCGTGGCACCCTTGTTCATCTCGCGCTTCCAGCGCAAAGCCGTTTACGGGCTGAGCTTCCTGGTGCTGTACCCGATCATTGCCTGGTGCCTGCTGCATGGCGGCGTTTTCGGCCTGACCCAGGTGTCGACCAGCCAATGGGGCGGCCTGATGCTGACCCTGGTGATCGCCACCGTCGGCATTGCCGGTGCGCTGCCCCTGGGGATTGTCCTGGCCCTGGGCCGTCGTTCGAACATGCCGGCGATTCGTGTGGTCTGCGTGACCTTCATCGAATTCTGGCGCGGCGTGCCGTTGATCACGGTGCTGTTCATGTCCTCGGTGATGCTGCCGCTGTTCCTGCCAGAAGGCATGAACTTCGACAAGCTGCTGCGGGCGCTGATCGGCGTGATCCTGTTCCAGTCGGCCTACGTGGCCGAAGTGGTGCGCGGCGGTCTGCAAGCGATTCCCAAAGGTCAGTACGAAGCGGCCGCGGCGATGGGCCTGGGTTACTGGCGCAGCATGGGCCTGGTGATTCTGCCGCAAGCCCTGAAGCTGGTGATCCCCGGCATCGTCAACACCTTCATTGCGCTGTTCAAGGACACGAGCCTGGTGATCATCATCGGCCTGTTCGACTTGCTCAACAGCGTCAAGCAAGCCGCCGCCGACCCGAAATGGCTGGGCATGGCCACCGAAGGCTATGTGTTCGCCGCCCTGGTGTTCTGGATTTTCTGTTTTGGTATGTCCCGCTATTCCATGCATTTGGAACGCAAGCTGGACACAGGCCACAAGCGCTAAGTCGCTACCTAATTTAGGAAGTTCTCTGATGAGCGAAGCAATCAAACAGCCTGTGAGCCCTGAAGGCATTATTCAGATGCAGGGCGTGAACAAGTGGTACGGCCAGTTCCACGTGTTGAAAGACATCAATCTGAACGTCAAGCAGGGCGAGCGTATCGTGCTGTGCGGCCCGTCGGGTTCCGGCAAGTCCACCACCATTCGTTGCCTCAACCGTCTGGAAGAGCACCAGCAGGGCCGCATCGTGGTCGATGGCGTGGAGCTGACCAACGACCTCAAGCAGATCGAAGCGATCCGCCGTGAAGTCGGCATGGTGTTCCAGCACTTCAACCTGTTCCCGCACCTGACCATCTTGCAGAACTGCACCCTGGCGCCGATGTGGGTGCGCAAGATGCCCAAGCGCAAGGCCGAGGAAATCGCCATGCATTACCTGGAGCGCGTACGCATTCCAGAGCAGGCGCACAAGTACCCGGGGCAACTGTCCGGTGGTCAGCAACAGCGTGTGGCGATTGCCCGTGCGCTGTGCATGAAGCCGAAAATCATGCTGTTCGACGAACCGACGTCGGCACTCGACCCGGAGATGGTGAAAGAAGTACTCGACACCATGATCGGCCTGGCCGAAGACGGCATGACCATGCTCTGCGTGACCCACGAAATGGGCTTCGCCCGCACCGTGGCCAACCGCGTGATCTTCATGGACAAGGGTGAAATCGTCGAACAGGCTGCGCCGAACGACTTCTTTGACAACCCGCAGAATGATCGGACCAAGTTGTTCCTGAGCCAGATTTTGCATTGATGCCAGGCTGACTCGTAAAAACAAACCCGGCCTTGTGCCGGGTTTGTTTTTATACTTTCGGGGGCTTAGGAAACCGTGACCGTTTCATAATCCTTGTGCTCGGTATATTTGAACCCGCCCCGCAAATCCGCACCTTCGCCCAGGACTTTCGCATCGGCAAGCAAATGCGGATAGCGATCGAGCAGGCGCATCAGCAGCATCAACGCCTTCGGCGGAAGTACTTCACCGCGTTCGTACCGTGAAAACGCGTTGTGCCCGCCACCTGACAGGAGTTGCACCGTTTCTTTTTGCGTAAGGTGCAGCTTGCGACGGATGCGTTTCATCTCGGCGCCGATCATTTGCCTGGCAGCGATGACCAGCGCATCACCTGCTTCGCCATAACGCTCTGCGCTATCGGGGTCCCACTCGACTTCCCCGCACTGCTGGCATTCCCAGCCAGAAAGATCATCGACACGGCGCTCCATGCCTTTGACACTCAAGGTTTCGCCGCGCCCCTCGAAATGCCTCATTCCCTCACGTGCACCGCAGCTGAAACATTGCTGGGTTTTCATGGGTTTTTCTCCTTGAAGGATATTACCGGTGGGCCGCCGGCAGGGCGGTATGTCACCTTGATGTAAATCTCCAGATCTTGTGAGTTTATGTGATACACGTCCTGCCACACTCGATGATCCTCATAGGTGGTCATAGATTTGTACAACATCTTTTTCTGCAACTCGAAGACGATCTCTTGCATCTCTTTGAGACTGAAGCCCAGATCCAGTCCGGTTTTCTCTGCGCTCTTGGTGAATGCTTTTCTTCCAAGCCGCCTGACATCTGCCTTGATCAGTGCCAAGTCATAATGGGGTGTGTTCTTTTCCGTAAGAAACCCTGACCCTATCCATGAAATTACCCTTAAAGGGTAATTTTGACTAATCGAAAATCCCGCTCCTTTCCCTCCCACTGACCGTAGGCGGTTGCTGTCCTACATGGATCTGACTAACATGTCAGAAAATTCATCCTATGATTGGATGAAAGGGCGAATCCTATGTCAGACATTTCTCCATTAGTGAAACGATCCCTGGTCGATCAGGCCCTGGATCAGTTGCGTCAGCGCATTAATCAGGGCGTTTGGGCGGTTGGCCAACGCTTGCCTACCGAACCCGAGCTGTCCGCCGAACTGGGCATCAGCCGCAATACCGTGCGTGAAGCCATGCGGGTACTGGCGTTTTCCGGGTTGATCGAGATCCGCCAGGGCGATGGCAGTTACCTGCGGGCGGTGGTCGATCCGCTGGACACCCTGAAGGTGTTGTCGCAGTGCTCCCTTGAACAGGCCCGCGAAACCCGTCACATCCTCGAGGTTGAAGCCATTGGCCTGGCCGCTTTGCGCCGTACCGATGAAGACCTGGTGGTTTTGCGCGAGGCATTGGGTGTCAGCGGCAGCCACTATCATGGCGACCTCGACACCTATATCGCTTGCGATCTGGTGTTCCACCGGCGCCTGGTGGACGCCGCGCACAACCCGACCCTCAGCGAGTTATATCGCTATTTCTCCAGTGTCGTCGGCGCTCAGCTGCGGCACTGCCTGAACATCACCCCGCGCCGCCAGGAAGTGTTCGACCTGCATATCGAACTGCTCGAAGCGGTCGAGCAGCGCGACCCGGAACGGGCCAAAGCTATATCGAGGCAGTTGATCAATGAACCTTGAAACCGATAACGCCAGCCGTCACCTTCCACAATCCAAACGCGCGGCGGAGCTTGAAGAGCTACTGATTGATGCCGAGGCCGATGACGAACAGGTCCAGCAAAGCCATCCGATCCTGCGCCGTCCATGGTTGCTGCTGCTGGGCCTGATTCTGGTCGCGCTGAACCTGCGTCCAGCGTTGTCGAGCATGGCGCCAATGCTCAGCGAGGTGTCGAAAAGCCTCGGATTATCGGCGTCGCAGGCCGGGTTGCTGACGACTCTGCCGGTGCTTTGCCTCGGTTTGTTTGCGCCATTGGCACCGATTCTGGCGCGGCGCTTCGGTGCCGAGCGAGTAGTACTGGGCATCCTGCTGACACTGGCGGGCGGGATCATCCTGCGCAGCTCATTCGGTGAGATTGGTCTGTTCGCCGGCAGTGTGCTGGCCGGTGCCAGCATCGGTGTAATCGGTGTGTTGCTGCCGGGGATCGTCAAACGCGACTTTCCGAAACAGGCCGGGACCATGACCGGCGTCTACACCATGGCCCTGTGTCTGGGCGCGGCGATGGCGGCGGGTGCAACCGTGCCGTTGAGCGAACATTTCGACAAGAGCTGGGCATTGGGCCTCGGTTTCTGGGTGATTCCGGCGCTGGTCGCGGCGCTATTCTGGCTGCCACAAGTCGGTCAGAAACACGGCGCGCATAACGTCGCCTATCGCGTCCGGGGATTGCTGCGCGACCCGTTGGCCTGGCAAGTGACCTTGTACATGGGCCTGCAATCGTCCCTGGCCTACATCGTGTTCGGCTGGTTGCCTTCGATCCTGATCGGTCGTGGACTGACTCCGACCCAGGCGGGCCTGGTGCTGTCGGGTTCGGTGATCGTTCAACTGATCAGTTCCCTGGCGGCACCCTGGCTTGCCACCCGTGGCAAGGACCAGCGCCCGGCGATCGTGATCGTCATGGTGATGACCCTCGGTGGTCTGTTCGGTTGCCTCTACGCCCCGATTGAAGGCCTGTGGGGTTGGGCGATCCTGCTTGGTCTGGGGCAGGGCGCGACCTTCAGCCTGGCGCTGACCCTGATCGTACTGCGCTCGCGGGACTCGCATGTCGCGGCCAACCTGTCGAGCATGGCCCAGGGTTTCGGTTACACCCTGGCGTCCATGGGGCCGTTCGCGGTGGGCATCGTGCATGACTTGACCGGCGGCTGGACCGCCGTGGGCTGGATCTTTGGCGTGATTGGCCTCGGCGCCATTGTTGCCGGCCTCGGTGCCGGACGTTCGCTGTACGTTCAGGTGCAAAGCGAAAAAATCTGAATCCTCGTACCACCGGCATTCGGCCCACGAATGCCGGTGGTCTTGTGTGCATTTGCAGACTATCGTGCAGGCAATCTTTCGATGCCGATTTGCACAACAGGGAGTCTGCCCATGAGTGAAGCCCACAGCGCCTTGATCACCCGGTTCTACCAGGCCTTTCAGCGGCTCGATGCCGAGGCCATGAGCGCTTGCTATACCGATGACGTGGTATTCAGTGATCCGGCGTTTGGCGAGCTTCGCGGCCGTGATGCCGGCGATATGTGGCGCATGCTCACCACCCGCGCCAAGGATTTCTCCCTGACCTTCGACAACGTGCGCAGCGACGAGCGCACCGGTGGCGCCCATTGGATCGCGACTTATCTGTTCAGTCAGACCGGCAACACCGTGGTCAACGACATCCAGGCTCGCTTCGTTTTCCGCGACGGCAAGATTTGCGAACATCATGACAGTTTCGATCTGTGGAAGTGGTCCCGACAGGCGCTGGGTTTCAAAGGCTTGCTGCTGGGCTGGACGCCGTTGGTGCGCAAAGCCGTTCGCGGGCAAGCTCTGAAGGGGCTGAAGGCATTTCAGGCCAGTCGCTGATAAGATTGCGGCTTGTTTCCCTTCAAGCCTTGATCGATCCGTGACCACCCACAGCGAAAATCCTGTCGACGCTGACTCTCCCGTGAGCAAGCTCTGGTTCGTCTACCTCGTGCGCGCGGCCAATGGTTCGCTCTACTGCGGGATCAGCGATGATCCCGTGCGCCGCTTCGCCAAGCACCAAAGCGGCAAAGGCGCGCGCTTCTTTCTCTCCAGCCCGGCCATGGCGCTGGTCTATACCGAAGCCTGCCGCGACAAAAGCGAAGCGTTGCGTCAGGAACGGTTGATCAAAAAACTCAAGAAGAGCGCCAAGGAGTGTCTGGTGGCCAGTGCTGCTGCCGGCTTATCAATCTGACTGATCGGTTCCCATCAGGCGGATCTGTAGGCTGCCAACCGATTGCGCGCTAAGCTGGAGGCTCATTTTGAGTGCGGCGGAGCCGAGCATGTCCGAGTTGATTCTTCATCATTACCCGACGTCCCCCTTCGCCGAAAAGACCCGACTGTTGTTGGGATTCAAAGGGCTGTCCTGGCGCTCGGTGAAAGTCTCGCCAGTGATGCCAAAACCCGATCTCACGGCCCTGACCGGTGGCTACCGCAAGACCCCGGTGTTGCAGATCGGCGCGGATATTTATTGCGATACGGCGTTGATCGCCCGTCGTCTTGATCAGGAAAAAGCCCTCCCGGCATTCTTCCCGGAAGGCCAGGAAATGATCGCCGCAACCTTCGCTGCCTGGGCCGATTCGGTGGTGTTCCAGCATGCGGTCAGCCTGGTGTTTCAACCGGAATCGATCGCTGTTCGTTTTGGCAATTTGCCGCAGGAAGCGATCAAGGCATTTCTGGCAGATCGCGCGGGTTTTTTCAGCGGAGGCAGCGCTACAAAGTTGACGGCCGGGCAAGCGCGGCATCAATGGCCGACGATCATGGTGCGCCTGGAGCAACAGTTACAGCGCGAGGAAGGTGATTACCTGTTTGGCGAGCCGTCGATTGCCGACTTCGCCATGGCGCATCCACTGTGGTTCCTCAAGGCAACACCGGTGACGGCGCCGCTTGTGGATAACTATCCGGCCGTGTCGGCCTGGTTGGCACGGGTGCTGGGTTTCGGCCATGGGGCGCCGAGCGAGATGACTTCGGAAGAGGCGCTGGCAATAGCACGCAACACTACGCCTGCTGCTTTACCGGATGAGCAGTTCATCGATCCGAACGGGTTCGAGGTTGGCCAGCAGGTGGTGATCGCGGCGACTGACTATGGCATCGATCCGGTGGCGGGGGAGTTGATGTTTGCCGGTAGCGAGGAGTTGATCGTGCGTCGCGAGGATGAACGTGGTGGTTGGGTGCATGTGCACTTTCCGCGGCTGGGCTTCCGCATCGAAACTCACTGATTCACCTACAGACACACACACCTGTGGCGAGGGAGCTTGCTCCCGTTGGGCAGCGGAGCGGCCCCAAAAAAGAGGGACTGCTGCGCACTCCAACGGGAGCAAGCTCCCTCGCCACAAGGATTGTGTAAACCTGATTAATTATTTCAGCGCAGCCAGAATCGCATCCGGGTCATACCCGCGAATCAGCGTCCCGTTCACATCAATGAACGGAATCCCGCCACCGCCCAGCGCCTCGTAAGCCTTGCGTGCCTCGGCATCTTTCTCGATATCGAATTCCTTGTACGGAATGCCTTTCTGATCGAGAAAGCGCCGGGTCAGTTTGCAGTAGCCGCACCATTCGGTGGTGTAGAGCACCACATTGGCCGTGGCCTGGGTCTGCTCGGACACCACTTGCGAGGGATTGAACAGCCGCTCGATCTTGCCCCAGTTCTGATAAACCACCACCACCAGCAGGATCAGCAGAACTTTCTTCAGCACGTTACCCAGCATCAGTTGCGGCGCTTGAGCTGGTCGGTGAGCGAGGTCGGCAAGCCCTTGATGATCAGGGTGCCAGCTTCTTCGTCGTACTCGATCTTCGAGCCCAGCAAATGCGCTTCGAAGCTGATCGACAGACCTTCGGCGCGACCGGTGAAGCGGCGGAACTGGTTCAGGGTGCGTTTATCGGCCGGGATCTCCGGCGACAGGCCGTAGTCCTTGTTGCGGATGTGATCGTAGAAGGCTTTCGGACGATCCTCGTCGATCAGTTCCGACAGCTCCTCCAGGCCCATGGGCTCGCCGAGCTTGGCCTGGCTGCTGGCGTAATCCACCAGGGTCTTGGTTTTTTCCCGGGCGGAGTCTTCCGGCAGGTCTTCGCTTTCGACGAAGTCACTGAAGGCCTTGAGCAGGGTGCGGGTTTCGCCCGGGCCATCGACGCCTTCCTGGCAGCCGATGAAGTCGCGGAAGTACTCAGAGACTTTCTTGCCGTTCTTGCCCTTGATGAAGGAAATGTACTGCTTCGATTGCTTGTTGTTCTGCCATTCCGAGACGTTGATGCGCGCCGCCAGATGCAGCTGGCCCAGGTCCAGGTGACGGGACGGGGTTACGTCCAGTTGCTCGGTCACCGCCACGCCTTCGCTGTGGTGCAGCAGGGCGATCGCCAGATAGTCGGTCATGCCTTGCTGATAGTGCGCGAACAGTACGTGGCCACCGACCGAGAGGTTGGATTCTTCCATCAGCTTTTGCAGGTGTTCCACCGCCACGCGGCTGAATGCGGTGAAGTCCTGGCCGCCATCAAGGTATTCCTTCAGCCAGCCGCTGAATGGAAAGGCGCCGGACTCCGGGTGAAACAGACCCCAGGCTTTGCCTTGTTTGGCGTTGTAGCTTTCATTGAGGTCGGCAAGCATGTTCTCGATGGCTGCGGACTCGGCCAATTCAGAGTCGCGAGCGTGGAGAACTGCAGGAGTGCCGTCGGGTTTTTTGTCGATCAGGTGGACGATGCAATGACGGATCGGCATGGGCTTCTCGGCTGGTTGGAGAGAGCGGGGCGGGCTCTCCGAAAAAGCGCTCAGTGTACCGCAACCGCTGCTTTTGGCGCGGTACGAAGGGCAATTGCACGGGGCCCGACAGTGCTTATGCGTTTTTTTGCCGATTTAGAGCAATAAAGCTGACCAAATGGGTAGCTAGAGGCGGATATTTCCCCGTCTCTGTGCTAGTTTTGCCCGGTCTTACGCGAAGTCACTGCGTTAAGCGTGCAGTCAGCAATTGTCAGGTCGAACCAAACCCTGATTTCGGCATCTATAACCCGACTCGTCGCGGTTATCGCCGAGGGTGCCAGATCCAGAAGATCGGGCTCGATGGCTGACACTGCACTCTGCAATCCATATGAATTTGATAGGGAAGGAACACTACATGGCTCTTACTAAAGACCAACTGATCGCCGACATCGCTGAAGCTATCGACGCGCCAAAAACCACCGCGCGTAACGCTCTGGACCAACTGGGCCAAATCGTTGCCGATCAGCTGGAAAACGGCGGCGAAATCACTTTGCCAGGCATCGGCAAACTGAAAGTGACTGAGCGTCCTGCCCGTACCGGTCGTAACCCTTCGACTGGCGCAGCCATCGAAATCCCTGCCAAGAAAGTGATCAAGCTGGTTGTGGCCAAAGGCCTGACCGACGCTGTGAACAAGTAAGACGCAGCGATAAAAAAAACCGTGCGCCGGAGTAATCCGGGCACGGTTTTTTTGTGTCTGCGATTTGGCGATATTCTGCAAGCACCCCTGAACTACTTATGGGAGCGAGCCTGCTCGCGAAGGCGGAGTGTCAGTCACTAAAGAAATCGGCTGATCCACCGCTTTCGCGAGCAGGCTCGCTCCCACAGGGGAGGCTGTGTCGGCTACTAAGCTTTAGCGCGTCCAGCGTTCGCGGCGCCAGATCTGCTGTTCGGACTTGGTCTGGAAGGTCCAGGCAACGAAGCGACTCTGTTTCTGTCCTTGCGACATCTCCACGACCTGGCTTTCCAGTACGCCCGCCTTTTTCAGTGCGGTCTCGATGGCCGGCAGGTTCGAGGCTTTCGACACCAAGGTACTGAACCACAGCACCTTATGCTGGAAGTTCGCGCTTTCGGCGATCAGTTGCGTCACGAAACGCGCTTCACCCCCTTCACACCACAATTCCGCCGACTGACCGCCGAAGTTCAGCACCGGCAGTTTGCGTTTCGGGTCGGCGCGGCCCAGTGCGCGCCATTTGCGTTCGCTGCCCTTGGTGGCTTCGGCCATCGAGGCGTGGAAGGGTGGGTTACACATGGTCAGGTCAAAGCGCTCACCCGGCTCCAGCAAACCGATCAGGATGTGCTTGGGATTGGTTTGCTGGCGCAACTGGATGGCTTTGTTCAAACCGTTGGACTGGACGATGGCTTTAGCCGAGGCCACCGCCGTCGGGTCGATTTCGGAGCCTAGAAAGTGCCAGCGGTAGTCACTGTATCCGATCAACGGATAAACGCAGTTGGCGCCCATACCGATATCGAGGACATTGACCTGCGCACCGCGCGGGATTTTGCCGTCGTTCATGCTGGCCAGCAGGTCAGCCAGGAAGTGCACGTAATCGGCACGGCCCGGCACCGGTGGGCACAGGTAGTCCGTTGGGATGTCCCAATGGGCGATGCCGTAGAAAGCCTTGAGCAGCGCCCGGTTGAACACGCGTACCGCATCCGGGCTGGCGAAGTCGATGCTTTCCTTGCCATACGGATTGATGATCACGAACTTCGCCAGTTCCGGTGTGCTTTTGATCAGCGCCGGGAAGTCGTAGCGACCCTGATGGCGATTGCGCGGATGCAGGCTGGCCTTTTCACGCGGCTCGACGGCTTTGGTCGGGGTCGCGGTTTCAGGCTTCTTGCGCGCAGGTTTGGGTGTGCGGGGGGCGTTCATGGGCGTGGTCGATTCGGGTATGGCTGAAAGTGGCGAGCATTGTCCCACATCCTGCCGTTGTGAACCCCATTGTGAAAATCACTGCATCACCCTGTGGGAGCGAGCCTGCTCGCGAAAGCGGTTTGTCATTCAACATTGATGTTGGCTGATGTGGCCTCTTCGCGAGCAGGCTCGCTCCCACAGGAGGGTGTGGTGTTTTGGGGAAAGGTACGGGCACAAAAAAGGGAGGCCTTTGCGGGCCTCCCTCTTTCATTGCGATTTGCCGTTACAAGCTGGCAATCCGCGCATGCTGCTCCGCCAGTTTGCCCAAGGCTTGTTCAGCCTCGGCCAGTTTGGCGCGTTCCTTGTCGATGACTTCAGCCGGCGCCTTGTCCACGAAGCCAGCGTTGGACAGCTTGCCGCCGACACGCTGCACTTCGCCTTGCAGGCGCTGGATTTCCTTGTCCAGACGCGCCAGTTCCGCACCTTTGTCGATCAGGCCGGCCATCGGCACCAGCACTTGCATCTCGCCAACCAGCGCGGTCGCCGACAGTGGTGCTTCTTCGCCGGTTGCCAGGACGGTGATCGATTCGAGGCGCGCCAGTTTTTTCAGCAGTGCCTCGTTTTCGCTCAGGCGACGTTGATCCTCGGCGCTGACGTTCTTCAGGAACAGCGGCAACGGTTTGCCCGGGCCGATGTTCATTTCGCCACGGATGTTACGCGTGCCGAGCATCAGGCCCTTGAGCCATTCGATGTCATCTTCGGCGGCTTGATCAATGCGCTCTTCGTTGGCCACTGGCCAAGGCTGAAGCATGATCGTCTTGCCTTCGATGCCGGCCAGCGGCGCGATGCGCTGCCAGATTTCTTCGGTGATGAACGGCATGAACGGATGCGCCAGGCGCAGGGCCACTTCCAGCACGCGAACCAAAGTGCGACGGGTGCCGCGCTGGCGCTCAACCGGTGCGTTTTCGTCCCACAGCACAGGTTTGGAGAGCTCCAGGTACCAGTCGCAATACTGGTTCCAGATGAACTCATACAAAGCTTGTGCAGCCAGGTCGAAACGGAACTGGTCGAGCTGACGGGTCACTTCGGCTTCAGTGCGTTGCAGTTGCGAAATGATCCAGCGATCGGCCAGCGACAGCTCGTAGGCTTCGCCGTTCTGGCCGCAGTCTTCGCCCTTGTCCAGCACGTAGCGCGCGGCGTTCCAGATTTTATTGCAGAAGTTGCGATAGCCTTCGACGCGGCCCATGTCGAACTTGATGTCGCGACCGGTGGACGCCAGCGAGCAGAAGGTGAAACGCAGGGCGTCGGTGCCGTAGCTGGCGATGCCGTCGGCGAACTCGTCGCGGGTCTGCTTCTCGATCTTCTTCGCCAGTTTCGGCTGCATCATGCCGGAGGTGCGTTTCTGCACCAGCTCTTCCAGCTCGATGCCGTCGATGATGTCCAGCGGGTCCAGGACGTTGCCCTTGGACTTGGACATCTTCTGGCCCTGGCCATCACGTACCAGGCCGTGCACGTAGACGGTCTTGAACGGCACCTGCGGCGTACCATCCTCGTTCTTGATCAGGTGCATCGTCAACATGATCATCCGGGCAACCCAGAAGAAGATGATGTCGAAACCGGTGACCAGCACATCGGTGGAGTGGAATTTCTTCAGGAATTCGGTCTTTTCCGGCCAGCCCAGGGTGGAGAAGGTCCACAGGCCCGAGCTGAACCAGGTGTCCAGTACGTCGTTGTCCTGCTGCAGGGCGACATCCGGGCCGAGGTTGTGCTTGGCGCGCACTTCGGCTTCGTCGCGACCGACATAGACTTTGCCCGACTCGTCGTACCAGGCCGGAATCCGGTGGCCCCACCACAGCTGACGGCTGATGCACCAGTCCTGGATGTCGCGCATCCACGAGAAGTACATGTTTTCGTATTGCTTGGGGACGAACTGGATGCGGCCGTCTTCAACGGCGGCAATCGCAGGCTCGGCCAGCGGCTTGGTGGACACGTACCACTGGTCGGTCAGCCACGGCTCGATGATGGTGCCGGAGCGGTCGCCTTTCGGTACTTTCAGGGCGTGATCGTTGACGCTGACCAAGAGGTCGGCCGCATCGAACGCCGCCACGATTTGCTTGCGCGCTTCGAAACGGTCCAGGCCGGCATATTCAGCCGGGATCTTGCCGTCGATGCTTTCATTCAGCGTGCCGTCGAGGTTGAACGCCTGGGCGGCTGGCAGAACGATGGCGTTCTTGTCGAAAATGTTCAGCAGCGGCAGGTTGTGGCGCTTGCCGACTTCGTAGTCATTGAAGTCGTGGGCCGGGGTGATTTTCACGCAGCCTGTGCCGAATTCCGGATCGCAGTAATCGTCGGCGATGATCGGGATGCGGCGGCCGACCAGCGGCAGCTCGACAAATTTGCCGATCAGGGCTTTGTAGCGTTCGTCGTTCGGGTTAACGGCCACGGCGGAGTCGCCGAGCATGGTTTCCGGACGAGTCGTCGCGACGATCAGATAATCGTTGCCTTCAGCGGTCTTCGCGCCGTCGGCCAGCGGGTATTTCAGGTTCCACAGGAATCCTTTTTCGTCGTGGTTTTCCACTTCGAGGTCGGAAATCGCCGTGTGCAGCTTGGTGTCCCAGTTGACCAGACGCTTGCCGCGGTAGATCAAGCCGTCTTCGTGCAGGCGTACGAAGGCTTCCTTGACGGCTTCCGAGAGGCCGTCGTCCATGGTGAAGCGTTCACGGCTCCAGTCGACGGACGAGCCGAGGCGGCGGATCTGACGGCTGATGTTGCCGCCGGACTGATCCTTCCATTCCCAGACTTTCTCGAGGAACTTGTCGCGGCCCAGATCGTGGCGATTCTGACCCTGGGCTTCGAGTTGACGCTCCACCAGCATTTGCGTGGCGATACCGGCGTGGTCGGTGCCCGGCTGCCACAGGGTGTTGCGACCCTGCATGCGACGGAAACGGATCAGGGCGTCCATGATCGCGTTGTTGAAGCCATGCCCCATGTGCAGGCTGCCGGTGACGTTCGGCGGCGGGATCATGATGGTGTAGGACTCGCCCGCGCCTTGCGGGGCGAAGTAATTCTCGGACTCCCAGGTGTTGTACCAGGAGGTTTCAATGGCGTGCGGCTGGTAGGTCTTATCCATGCGCGGCGGGACCCTATTGGCATTTATTCAGGAAAAGCCGATGAGTATAGCGGGGATAAGCTGTTACGCGTAGAGCGAGAGGCCAATGGATAGGGGAAAATTCGCGACGGGCCGGGGGTATGTTTGGCCTGTCCCGACGCCTTCGCGAGCAGGCTCGCTCCCACAGAGGTGTGCAATCAGTGTGGGAGCGAGCCTGCTCGCGAAGGCAATCTATCAGGCAACCCGATTCAAATCGTTATGCCGCGTTTCCTTCAGGCATAGCACGGCAATCAAACTCAGCACCGCCGCCCCTGACACGTACCCGCCGACATAACTCAAACCACCCATTGCCACCAGTTTCTGCGCGAAGAACGGTGCCGCCGAAGCCCCGACAATCCCGCCCAGGTTATAAGCCGCCGATGCGCCGGTATAACGTACGTGGGTCGGAAACAGCTCCGGCAGCAGTGCGCCCATGGGAGCGAATGTCACGCCCATCAGAAACAGTTCGATGCACAGAAACAGCGCCACGCCCCAAGTCGAACCCTGGGTCAGCAGCGGTTCCATCAGAAACCCGGACAGGACCGCCAGCACGCCACCTATGATCAGTATCGGTTTTCGCCCGTACCGGTCACTGGCCCAGGCCGACAGTGGTGTGGCCGCGGCCATGAACAGGACGGCGAAGCACAGCAGGCCCAGGAAGGTTTCACGGCTGTAGCCGAGTGTCGACACGCCATAGCTCAGGGAGAACACCGTGGAGATATAGAACAGCGCGTAACACACCACCATCGCGCCCGCACCCAGCAGCACCGGCAGCCAGTATTGGCTGAACAGTTCGATCAGCGGGATCTTTACCCGTTCCTGGCGCGCCACGGCGTTGGCGAACACCGGTGTTTCGTGGAGCTTGAGGCGTACATACAGGCCGACCATCACCAGTGCGGCACTGAGCAGGAACGGAATGCGCCAGCCCCACGAGCGGAACTGTTCATCGTCCAGGACCATGGCCAGTGTCAGGAACAGGCCGTTGGCCGCGAGGAAGCCAATGGATGGGCCGAGCTGCGGGAACATGCCGAACCAGGCACGTTTGCCCTTGGGTGCGTTCTCCGTGGCCAGCAACGCCGCGCCGCCCCATTCGCCGCCCAATCCAAGGCCCTGGCCGAAACGCAGTACGCAGAGCAGGATCGGCGCCCAGGCTCCGATGCTGTCGTAACCCGGCAGCACGCCGATCAGCGTGGTGCACACGCCCATCAGCAGCAGGGAGGCCACCAGGGTCGATTTTCGGCCGATGCGGTCGCCAAAGTGACCGAACAGCGCCGAGCCCAGCGGGCGGGCGAGGAAGGCGATGCCGAAGGTGAGGAAGGCCGACAGCATCTGTGCCGTGCCGGAGGTCTGTGGAAAGAACACCGGGCCGATCACCAGCGCCGCGGCGGTGGCGTAGACATAGAAGTCGTAGAACTCGATAGCGGTGCCGATGAAACTTGCCGTGGCTACGCGAGTGGCGGAGTTGGTCGGTTGCGCGGGTGTGGAATCGCTGTAAGTCGTGCTGGTCGTCATGCGGTTATCCCTGACAGTCATGTTGCCCCAGTGGAGCGAATTATTATGGTCGAACACCCAGGGATGTGGGTTTTAAGCGGGGTGCGGGTAGCACAGGGGTAGGGCGGCTTGGGTAAGCGGCTCGATTATAGGAAGGAGGCTAACGAATCAACAAGGGGCTTGGATCGAATGCAGGCCTTTGTGGCGAGGGAGCTTGCTCCTGCTGGGCTACGAAGCAGGCCTGAGTGCGCAAGGCTCAATTTCTCCGATTTAAAACGTTTGCGGCCGCTACGCGTCCGAGGGAGCAAGCTCCCTCGCCACATCAGATGGCAACAGGCATCGAGCTCGTATGCCAGATCAAAACCCGTGTGACGCGATTCTCTTCCGTCTCAAGGATTTCCAGGCGATAACGGCCGATCTTCAGGCATACCGCGCTCTCCGGAATGGTTTCCAGCGCTTCGGTCACCAGGCCATTGAGGGTTTTCGGGCCGTCGCTTGGCAGGTGCCAGCCGAGGCTCTTGTTCAGGTCGCGTATCGATGCGGCGCCATCGATCACCAGGCGCCCGTCGGCCTGTGGATGGATATGCGGGTTGTCCAGGCTTTGCTGGCTTTCGAATTCGCCGACGATTTCTTCGAGAATGTCTTCCAGGGTCACGATGCCGAGTACTTCGCCGTATTCGTCGACCACCATGCCCAGGCGTCGCTGCTGCTTGTGGAAGTTCAGCAACTGCAGTTGCAGCGGGGTGCTTTCCGGAACGAAATAAGGTTCGCGACTGGCCGCCAGCAGCGCTTCCAGCGTCAGGCTTCCATCAGGGAGCAAATGGGCGATTTGCCGGGTGTTGAGCACCGCTTCGACCTGGTTGATATCACTGTGGAACACCGGCAGGCGTGTACGCTTGTTATGGCGCAACTGCTCGACGATGTCCTCGATCGGGTCGTCGAGATTGATTCCGTCGACTTCACTGCGCGGTACCAGAATGTCGTTGACCGTGATGTTGTCCAGCGCATGGATGCCCGGCAGCGAATGTGGGCGGCAGACGACGGGTTCATGATCGTCGTGCCGTTCCTTCGGCACCTCGTCTTCGCTCTGTTGCACCACCTTGGCTTTGCGAGCGAACGGACGCATCAGTAACTGGCTGATGGCATTGAGCAGCCAGGCGGCCGGATAGACGATTTTCAACGGCACGGGAAGCAGGGTGTTGCCCAGGGCCAGAATTGCATCCGGATGGCGGACGGCGAGGGCGCGCGGCAGGTAGTCGGCAAACACCAGCACAATGGCACCTGCGCCGAGGCAGGCAACCCACGGACCGTTTTCGGCCCAGGTGAAAATTGCCAACAAGGTGCAGAGGACGACTACCAGGGTGCGGCACAGGGTATTGCAGAAGATCAGACTATCGAGCGGGAAGTTCAGCCGGGCCAGCGGCTTGTCGCTGGAGCGCGAAGCCGTGCGCTTGGCCAGCAAATGCAGGTGTGCGGATTCGATGGCGGAAAACAGGCCTGACCATAAAATCAGCAGGACCACCACTGCAAGCATCGGCCCTAAGGGCAAGTCGTCCATTAATGCCACCCGTCAAATGTGCAGGATGTATTCACGGACCAGCTTGCTGCCGAAATACGCCAGCATCAGCAGGCAGAAACCGGCGAGGGTCCAGCGAATGGCTTTGTGTCCACGCCAGCCGAGGCGGTTACGGCCCCAGAGCAGCACGCTGAAGACGACCCAGGCCAGGCAGGCGAGCAAGGTTTTGTGTACCAGATGCTGTGCGAACAGGTTATCGACGAACAACCAGCCGGAGATCAACGACATCGACAACAGGGTCCAGCCGGCCCAGAGGAAGCCGAACAGCAGGCTTTCCATGGTCTGCAGTGGCGGGAAGTTCTTGATCAGCCCGGAGGGGTGCTTATGTTTGAGCTGATGGTCCTGAACCAGCAGCAGCAAGGCCTGGAACACCGCAATGGTGAACATGCCGTAGGCGAGAATCGACAGCAGGATGTGGGCAAGGATGCCTGGTTCCTCATCGATCACTTGCACGGTGCCGGCGGGGGCGAACTGGGCCAGCAGCACCGTGATGGCGCCCAGCGGAAACAGCAGCACCAGCAGGTTCTCCACCGGGATCCGTGAGCAGGCCAGCAGGGTCAAGGCGATGACCGCTGCGGCGATCAGGCTCGAAGCGCTGAAAAAGTCCAGGGCCAGACCGATCGGGGTCAACAGATGGGCGAGCAGGCTGGCGCCGTGGGCCAGCACGGCGAGTACGCCAAGCGTAACCAGCAGGCGTTTGTTGGCCTTGGCGCAGGTAGCCAGGCGAGTGCCCTGATAGAGAGTCGCAGCGGCATATAAGCAGGCGGCGGCGAGGGTGGTCAGCAAACTGGGTGACAAGGGGAGCATAAGTCCTGTTAGGCAAGCCCGAAAGTCGCTGAGTTTGGCATAGAACCCCCGCGCCACGAAAGACCAGACAAGCTGACGGCGAGGTGTCCGCCAAGCGCAGTCTTCGCTATAATCCGCGACCTGCCCACGCCGCAGGCTCGCCGAGCACATGTTTAGTCCGGTTCGGGCCGCCATTATCCCGGTCTACACAGGGCCTGAAAGGATCGCGCAATGTTTGAAAACTTAACCGACCGTCTCTCGCAGACGCTGCGCCATGTCACCGGCAAGGCCAAGCTGACCGAGGACAACATCAAAGACACCCTGCGCGAAGTGCGCATGGCGTTGCTCGAGGCTGACGTCGCCCTGCCGGTGGTGAAGGACTTCGTCAATTCGGTCAAGGAACGCGCCGTCGGCACCGAAGTGTCGCGCAGCCTGACGCCGGGCCAGGCCTTCGTGAAAATCGTCCAGGCCGAACTCGAAAGCCTGATGGGCGCGGCCAACGAAGACCTGAACCTGAGCGCCGTTCCGCCTGCCGTCATCCTGATGGCTGGTTTGCAGGGTGCTGGTAAAACCACTACCGCCGGCAAACTTGCGCGCTTCCTTAAAGAACGCAAGAAGAAGTCGGTCATGGTCGTGTCCGCAGACGTTTACCGTCCGGCGGCGATCAAGCAGCTCGAAACCCTGGCCAGCGACATCGGTGTGACCTTCTTCCCGTCCGACCTGAGCCAGAAACCGGTCGACATCGCCCAGGCGGCTATTAAGGAAGCAAAACTCAAATTCATCGACGTGGTCATCGTCGATACTGCCGGTCGCCTGCACATCGATGAAGAGATGATGGGCGAGATCAAGGCCCTGCACGCCGCGATCAACCCGGTCGAAACCCTGTTCGTGGTCGACGCCATGACCGGCCAGGACGCCGCCAACACGGCCAAGGCCTTCGGTGATGCGTTGCCGCTGACCGGTGTGATCCTGACCAAGGTCGACGGCGATGCCCGCGGCGGTGCTGCCCTGTCGGTGCGTGCCATTACCGGCAAGCCGATCAAGTTCATCGGTATGGGCGAGAAGAGCGAAGCGCTCGACCCGTTCCATCCTGAGCGTATCGCTTCGCGCATCCTCGGCATGGGCGACGTGCTCAGTCTGATCGAGCAGGCGGAAGCGACCCTCGACAAGGACAAGGCCGACAAGCTGGCCAAGAAGCTGAAGAAGGGCAAGGGCTTCGATCTCGAAGACTTCCGCGATCAACTGCAACAAATGAAGAACATGGGCGGCCTCGGCGGTCTCATGGACAAGCTGCCGAACATGGGCGGTGTGAACCTGGCGCAGATGGGCAACGCCCAGAGTGCGGCAGAGAAACAGTTCAAACAGATGGAAGCCATCATCAACTCCATGACCCCGGCCGAGCGCCGCGACCCTGAACTGATCAGCGGTTCGCGCAAGCGTCGTATCGCCATGGGCTCCGGCACTCAGGTGCAGGACATCGGTCGCTTGATCAAGCAGCACAAGCAGATGCAGAAGATGATGAAGAAGTTCTCCGCCAAAGGCGGGATGGCCAAAATGATGCGCGGCATGGGCGGTATGTTGCCCGGCGGTGGTATGCCAAAGATGTAAAGAATCCGCGCAAGGGCTTGCTCTTGCGCAACCCACACGGAAGTGGGATCTCCAGCAAACCCGCACTTGGCGGGAGCTGATCGGCCGTTTTCAACGACGGCTCTATAGCAAATCTGCATGGCGGCCGGTAGGTCGCCGGAAAAAGTCATTTGCAAAAGTCCGGATATTCCTTAGAATATGCGGCCTTTCGGGCACCCATGCCCGCTGTGCCTTTAGATTTGCAGCACCGACTACAGGAACGATGTTCACATGCTAACAATCCGTCTTGCCCTTGGCGGCTCCAAAAAGCGCCCGTTTTACCACCTGACCGTAACCGACAGCCGCAACCCGCGCGACGGTTCGCACAAGGAACAGGTTGGTTTCTTCAACCCTGTTGCTCGTGGTCAGGAAGTTCGTCTGTCCGTGAACCAAGAGCGCGTAGCCTACTGGCTGAGCGTTGGTGCACAACCTTCTGAGCGCGTTGCTCAGTTGTTGAAGGAATCTGCCAAGGCTGCGGCCTGAGCAATATGAACGCGACGCCAGCTGTTGCTGATGATTTGATCGTTATCGGCAAGATTTACTCTGTTCACGGCGTTCGCGGCGAAGTGAAGGTGTATTCCTTTACTGATCCGATCAAAAACCTGCTGGATTACAAAACCTGGACGCTCAAGCGTGACGGCAATGTAAAGCAGGTAGAGCTGGTCAGCGGACGCGGGAATGACAAGTTCCTGGTCGCAAAGCTCAAGGGTCTCGATGATCGTGAAGAAGCTCGTCTTCTGGCCGGTTATGAGATCTGCGTGCCGCGCAACCTGTTCCCTGAACTGACCGACGGCGAGTACTACTGGTACCAGCTGGAAGGTCTCAAGGTTATCGACACCCTCGGGCAACTGTTCGGGAAGATCGATCACCTGCTGGAGACCGGCTCGAACGATGTAATGGTGGTCAAGCCTTGCGCTGGCAGCCTGGATGATCGCGAACGCCTGTTGCCCTATACCGAGCAATGCGTGTTGGCCGTCGACCTGGTCGCAGGCGAGATGAAGGTGGATTGGGATGCGGACTTCTAAGCGTGGCTAACTTGCGCGTAGAAGTGATCAGTTTGTTTCCCGAGATGTTCTCCGCCATCAGCGAGTACGGCATCACCAGTCGTGCGGTGAAACAGGGGCTCTTGCAGCTCACCTGTTGGAATCCGCGAGACTACACGACGGATCGACATCACACTGTGGATGATCGCCCATTTGGCGGTGGTCCGGGCATGGTGATGAAGATCAAGCCCCTGGAAGATGCTCTGGTTCAGGCCAAGGCAGCCGCCGGGGAGGGTGCGAAGGTGATCTACCTGTCGCCCCAAGGCCGTCAACTGACTCAGTCGGCGGTACGCGAGTTGGCGAATCTGGATGCATTGATCCTGATTGCCGGCCGCTACGAAGGCATTGACGAGCGTTTTATTGAAGCTCATGTCGATGAAGAGTGGTCGATTGGCGACTATGTACTGTCTGGCGGCGAGCTGCCGGCGATGGTCCTGATCGATGCGGTTACACGACTGCTGCCTGGAGCTTTAGGGCATGCGGACTCCGCCGAGGAAGATTCCTTTACGGATGGTTTGCTGGATTGCCCGCACTACACCCGACCGGAGGTGTATGCGGATCAGCGTGTTCCCGACGTATTGCTAAGTGGCAATCACGCGCACATCCGGCGTTGGCGTTTACAGCAGTCCCTTGGTCGGACCTATGAACGACGCGCCGATCTTCTGGAAAGCCGCTCGCTTTCTGGAGAAGAGAAGAAGCTGCTCGAGGAATACATCCGCGAGCGGGACGATAGTTAACAACGTATCGATGGTAGATCCGACGATTTACCTTAGGAGCACAGCATGACTAACAAAATCATCCTTGCACTCGAAGCAGAGCAGATGACCAAAGAGATCCCTACCTTTGCCCCGGGCGACACCATTGTCGTTCAGGTGAAAGTGAAGGAAGGCGACCGTTCGCGTCTGCAAGCGTTCGAAGGTGTTGTTATCGCCAAGCGTAACCGCGGCGTAAACAGTGCATTCACCGTTCGTAAAATCTCCAACGGTGTTGGCGTAGAGCGTACTTTCCAGACCTACAGCCCGCAAATCGACAGCATGGCTGTCAAGCGTCGCGGTGACGTACGTAAAGCCAAGCTGTACTACCTGCGTGACCTGTCGGGTAAAGCAGCTCGCATCAAGGAAAAACTGGCTTAAGTCCAGCTTCCGATGCAGAAAAAAGCAGCCTACGGGCTGCTTTTTTGTTGCCCGCGATTTATCTTTCTTGGCCGTATTGCCGGTCTTGCCTGAGCCTTTATGCCTGCCATTGATCATCCACTGATAGACCAATTCCTTGATGCCCTGTGGTTGGAAAAAGGTCTTTCCGATAACACCCGCGATGCCTATCGCAGTGACCTCGCGCTGTTCAACGGCTGGTTGCAGGAAAAGGGCCTGGAACTGGCCAACGCTGGCCGGGAGTTGATCCTCGATCATTTGGCCTGGCGCGTGGAGCAAAACTACAAGCCCCGTTCGACCGCGCGATTTCTCTCGGGCGTGCGGGGCTTCTATCGCTATTTGTTGCGGGAAAAGCTGATCGCCATTGATCCGACCCTTCGCGTCGATATGCCGCAGCTTGGCAGGCCGTTGCCCAAATCCTTGTCGGAAGCGGATGTCGAGGCCTTGCTGGCGGCACCTGATTTAAGCGAGGCAATCGGTCAGCGTGATCGGGCCATGCTCGAGGTGTTGTACGCCTGCGGCCTGCGGGTGACGGAGCTGATCAGTCTGACACTGGAGCAGGTCAACCTGCGCCAGGGCGTGCTGCGCGTGATGGGCAAAGGCAGCAAGGAGCGGTTGGTGCCGATGGGCGAGGAGGCGATTGTCTGGGTCGAGCGTTACCTGCGCGATGGCCGTGGCGAGTTGCTCGGCGGCCGTCCCAGTGATGTGCTGTTTCCCAGCCAGCGCGGCGAGCAGATGACCCGCCAGACGTTCTGGCACCGGATCAAGCATCAGGCCAAGGTGGCGGGGATCGGCAAGTCCCTGTCGCCGCACACCTTGCGCCATGCGTTCGCCACGCACCTGCTCAACCATGGCGCCGACTTGCGGGTTGTGCAGATGTTGCTGGGGCACAGTGACCTGTCGACCACGCAGATCTACACCCACGTCGCCCGGGCGCGCTTGCAAGACCTGCACGCCAAACACCATCCCCGAGGCTGATCCTGTTCACTGTGGGAGCGAGCCTGCTCGCGAATACGGCGGCACATTCAGCATTGATGTCGCGCATAGACTGATTTCGCGAGCAGGCTCGCTCCCACAGAAGTGCCTTGCTAATGCCTTGTATCACCCGCATTCGGCCCCACGGGCCTTATGTGGTAGGCTTTGCCGGTTTGCACGATGGGCGGTTATGACCCGGTGTTTCGGTACCGGCGTTCTGGTCGTCCCATTTGTCCGCCTTCAGGAGTTCTCATGCGTCTGACCCAGATTTTCACCGCCGCAGCCATTGCGTTGGTCAGCACCTTTGCCGTCGCCGATGACGCGGCCGACAAAGCCATCCGTAAGAGCCTGGAAAACCTCCAGCTCGAAGTGCCGGTAGAAACCATCACCGCCAGTCCGCTGCCGGGCCTGTACGAAGTCAAACTCAAGGGCAGCCGCGTGCTGTACGCCAGCGCCGACGGCCAGTATGTGGTCCAGGGCTACATGTTCCAGCTCAAGGACGGCAAGCCGGTCAACCTGACCGAGAAGACCGAACGCCTGGGCATCTCCAAGCTGATCAACGAGATTCCGGTCGCTGAAACCGTGGTCTACCCGGCCATCGGCGAAACCAAATCGCACATCACCGTGTTCACCGACACCACCTGCCCGTATTGCCACAAACTGCACGCCGAAGTGCCCGAGCTGAACAAGCGCGGCATCGAAGTACGTTATGTGGCGTTCCCGCGCCAGGGCCTGGGTTCGCCGGGTGACGAGCAATTGCAAGCGGTGTGGTGCTCGAAAGACAAGAAAGCGGCCATGGACAAGATGGTCGACGGCAAGGAAATCAAGGCCGCCAAGTGCGATAACCCGGTTTCCAAGCAGTTCGCCCTCGGCCAGTCGATCGGCGTGAACGGCACACCGGCCATCGTTTTGGCTGACGGTCAGGTCATTCCGGGCTATCAGCCTGCGCCACAAGTCGCCAAACTGGCGTTGGGCGCGAAGTAAAATTCGCATCGTCACGGCAAGCCTTGACGATCATGGTCCGGCAGCGACATCGCCGGGCCATTAATAGAGAGCCGCGAACCTGCGGCTGTTTTCACGGCCGGCCTCGAGTCGGCCGTTTTATGGGGAGTTCACAGTGAAACCGGTCAAAGTAGGCATCTGTGGGTTAGGGACCGTCGGTGGCGGTACCTTCAACGTACTTCAGCGTAACGCCGAGGAAATTGCTCGTCGTGCCGGGCGTGGGATCGAAGTGGCGCAAATTGCCATTCGCACGCCAAAGCCTCAGTTCCAAACGACCGGTATTGCGATTACCAACGATGTCTTCGATGTGGCCACGAACCCTGAGATCGACATCGTCATAGAGCTGATGGGCGGCTACACCGTTGCCCGCGAGCTGGTACTCAAGGCCATCGAGAATGGCAAGCATGTGGTCACCGCGAACAAGGCGCTTATCGCTGTTCACGGTAATGAAATTTTCGCCAAGGCTCGCGAGAAGGGCGTGATCGTTGCGTTCGAAGCGGCCGTGGCCGGTGGCATTCCGGTGATCAAGGCGATCCGTGAAGGCCTGTCCGCCAACCGCATCAACTGGGTCGCCGGCATCATCAACGGCACCGGCAACTTCATTCTCACGGAGATGCGTGAGAAGGGCCGGACCTTTGAAGACGTGCTGGCTGAAGCCCAGGCTTTGGGTTACGCCGAAGCCGATCCGACCTTCGATGTCGAAGGCATCGATGCGGCGCACAAGCTGACGATCCTGGCGTCCATCGCGTTCGGTATCCCGTTGCAGTTTGACAAGGCCTACACCGAAGGCATCACCAAGCTGACCACCGCTGACGTGAACTACGCCGAAGCCCTGGGCTATCGCATCAAGCACCTGGGCGTGGCGCGCAGCACCGCGACCGGTATCGAGTTGCGCGTGCACCCGACGCTGATTCCGGCCGATCGCCTGATCGCCAACGTCAACGGCGTGATGAACGCGGTGATGGTCAACGGCGACGCCGCCGGTTCGACCCTGTTCTACGGCGCCGGCGCCGGCATGGAGCCGACTGCTTCGTCGGTGATCGCCGATCTGGTGGACGTGGTTCGCGCCATGACCTCCGACCCGGAAAACCGCGTACCGCATCTGGCTTTCCAGCCGGATTCGTTGTCGGCTCACCCGATCCTGCCGATCGAAGCCTGTGAAAGCGCCTATTACCTGCGCATTCAGGCCAAGGATCATCCGGGCGTGCTGGCCCAGGTGGCGAGCATCCTGTCCGAGCGCGGGATCAACATCGAATCGATCATGCAGAAGGAAGTCGAGGAACACGACGGCCTGGTGCCGATGATCCTGCTGACCCACCGCGTGCTGGAGCAGCATATCAACGATGCCATCCAGGCACTGGAGGCTCTTCAGGGCGTGGTTGGGCCGGTAGTCCGGATTCGCGTCGAACATTTGAATTAACACAGCTGCAAGTCGCAAGCTGCAAGCTGCAAGTAAAAGCCAAGCTGCTTTTAACTTGTAGCTTGTAGCTTGTAGCTTGAAGCCCAAACCGAAGGTTTGCCCCCATGCGCTATATCAGCACCCGCGGCCAGGCACCGGCCCTGAATTTCGAAGACGTCCTGCTGGCCGGTCTGGCCACCGACGGCGGTTTGTACGTCCCGGAAAACCTGCCACGTTTCACCCAGGAAGAAATCGCTTCCTGGGCCGGCCTGCCGTATCACGAGCTGGCTTTCCGCGTCATGCGCCCGTTCGTCACCGGCAGCATCCCTGATGCCGATTTCAAAAAGATCCTTGAAGAAACCTATGGCGTGTTCGCCCACAGCGCCGTGGCGCCGCTGCGTCAGCTGAACGGCAACGAATGGGTGCTGGAACTGTTCCACGGCCCGACCCTGGCGTTCAAGGACTTCGCCCTGCAACTGCTCGGTCGTCTGCTCGACTACGTGCTGGAAAAGCGCGGCGAGCGCGTGGTGATCGTCGGCGCCACGTCCGGTGACACTGGTTCGGCCGCCATCGAAGGCTGCAAGCACTGCGAAAACGTCGACATCTTCATCCTGCACCCGCACAACCGCGTTTCCGAAGTACAGCGTCGGCAGATGACCACCATTTTCGGTGAGAACATCCACAACATCGCCATCGAAGGCAATTTCGATGACTGCCAGGAAATGGTCAAGGCGAGCTTCGCCGACCAGGGCTTCCTCAAGGGCACCCGCCTGGTGGCGGTGAACTCGATCAACTGGGCGCGGATCATGGCCCAGATCGTTTACTACTTCCACGCAGCCCTGCAACTGGGTGGCCCGGCGCGTTCGGTGTCGTTCTCGGTGCCGACCGGCAACTTCGGCGACATCTTCGCCGGTTACCTGGCGCGCAACATGGGCCTGCCGATCAACCAGTTGATCGTCGCCACCAACCGCAACGACATCCTGCACCGCTTCATGAGCGGCAATCAGTACGTCAAGGAAACCCTGCACGCCACCCTGTCGCCGTCCATGGACATCATGGTGTCGTCGAACTTCGAGCGTCTGCTGTTCGACTTGCACGGTCGCAACGGCGCGGCGATTGCCGGGCTGATGGACAGCTTCAAGCAGGGCGGAGGCTTCAGCGTCGAACAGGAGCGCTGGACCGAAGCACGCAAACTGTTCGACTCGCTGGCCGTGGATGATGCGCAAACCTGCGAAACCATCGCCGAAGTCTACGAGCAGACCGGGGAAGTGCTGGACCCGCACACCGCCATCGGCGTCAAGGCCGCACGCGAATGCCGCCGCAGCCTGGATATCCCGATGGTGATCCTCGGCACGGCCCATCCGGTCAAGTTCCCGGATGCGGTGGAAAAAGCCGGTGTAGGAAAAGCGCTGGAGCTGCCTGTGCATCTTTCCGATCTGTTTGAGCGAGACGAGCGTTGCACCGTGTTGCCGAACGACCTGAAAGCCGTGCAGACCTTTGTCAGCCAGCACGGTAATCGCGGCAAGCCGCTGTAACCAGTAAAGCTGTCACACATTGAAGCCCGTCTCCTGACGGGCTTTTTTTCATGCCTCACCCGGCAAGCTCCCTCGCCACAGGTATGTGTGCTGTCTGAGTTTTTGACCCGACAGACGTGATACGCCTGTTTTTTCCCTGTCATCTTTGACATGCATCCTCTATCGACCAGAGAGCTTTCAGAACTTTCTTCTCGGGCCGGCGGTCATTTACTGTAGACACGCCCCAGGCACTTTGTTTTCGGACTATTGAGTGGTGATCGAGATGGAAAGTATCAGTCTCTTGCTCGGTGAGGCTCTAAGCCCGTACCAGGTGACGTTGACCCCGTCAGGCCTTCATGGCGAATGCCGGGTGACATTGAAGAATGCGACCGGTGTGGTCGTGGTCGATCGGGAGTTCAATCAGGCGCAGTTGACTGACAAGCGTTCGTTGACCGATGTGGTCGATGGCTTGCATCGTGATGTGCTGATCGCCGAAGGACGCCTGGAGCCCTGTGTTATCGCGGCATTGCGCAATGCTGCTCAAGACAAGCTGCTGGCCAGCAGAAATTGAATTGTCATTGGCGGGAACCTTCCTGCCCCTAAGTCAGTCAGACCCCATAACAGCAGGATCAAGCATTGTGCTCCGGTGCTTGTAGCTTGCTGTTACGGGTCTTTATGTAGGCCACGTTTAACCCCGAGTCGTCTCCCCACTTCTCGGGGTTTCTTTTTGCCTGGAATTTGTCATTGTCCGGCCTGCTGTTCGAAAAATTTCCTGGAGGCTTCCAGGTACTCGCTGCGACTTTCCGGGTCGAGCCAGGCAGCGTAGGCTTCGCTCAGGTGGTCGCGGGGCAGGGTGCGCAGCAGTTGGTTGATTTCGATGATTGCCTGCCGGCCTTGGGGAGTGTCGGTGCAGCCGATATAGCCGGACAGGTATTTGCCCGTGCCGCGAATCGGATAGAACTGCAATTCATCCTCCGCAATCCCTTGCTGCTCGGCCTGGTAGCGGATTTCCGGACGATAACCCAACAGCAACTGCAAGCGCCCAAGGCGTTGCATCTGCAACAGGCTGCCCAAGGCGTCGTTGCCGTAATGAAGCGTCAGGGCTTTCGGGGGGGCTTGTTTGATGAGTGCGTCGAGGAAGTCGCCATAGTTGCGTTCGGCAACAATGCCCAGGCTGACGCTGCCAGTGGCCAGCAGCGCCGCCAGGTCCACCTCGCCATCCTTGATGAACGGCGTCAGCACCTCCCGATCAACGCGTTTCACCGCCAGGCCATTGCTCATTGCACGGAAGACCGGGATGGAAAATGCAATCCAGCTTTCGCGCTCCTTGCTCCAATTCAGCGCTGCGTCGCAGACAAGGGATGGCTCGTGAAGCATCTGCAAGCCGCGAGCACGATTAACCTTCATCACGCTGTGCTGGTACTTGGGCATACCGGCAATCAACCGTGACAACAGTTGATCGATGACCCCCTGGCCTTTTTTCGGTCCGTCGAAAATGAACAGTGGCGGCAGATCCCGCTTGAGCCAGAGCAGGGATTCCTTGGATTGCGCCAGCGCAGGCATGGCCAGAACAGTGATCAACAGCAGGCCTGCAAACGCGCACAAAACCCGCCCGTAACGCAACAGGCGATAGTTGAAGGGGCGCGCACGCAGACGTTTCAGCTCAAATGGCTCCGTCTTTGCGCAGCTGTGTGATCTGCGACGCGTCATAGCCAAGTTCCTGGAGTACTTGGGCGTTATGCTCGCCCAGTTGCGGCCCGACCCATTCACAATCACCGGGTGTCTCAGAGAGTTTCGGCACGATCCCTGGCATCTTGAAGTCTTTGCCATCGGGCAGCTTGGCCTGCAGAAACATTTCCCGAGCGAGGTATTGCGGATCGCTGAACATGTCTTCGGCGCTGAAGATCCGGCTGGCGGGTACGTCAGCTTGATTCAGGTACTCAAGTACTGCGTCCAGTGGCAGCGAGTTGACCCAGCGATGGATGACCCCGTAAAGCTCGTCGCGGCGACTGTCGCGGCCGTCGTTGCTGGCCAGCATCGGGTCATTGGCCAGGTCTTCGCGGCCAATGACCAGCATAAAGCGTTTGAAAATTGCATCGCCGTTGGCGCCGATCTGCACGTGTTTGCCATCGGCGCTGGTGTGGATCGAAGAGGGGGTGATACCAGGCATGATGTTGCCAGTGCGTTCGCGGATGAAACCGAATACATCGAACTCCGGAACCATGCTTTCCATCATGGCGAAGATCGCTTCATACAGCGCCACGTCCACCACTTGCCCCTGTCCGCCATTCACCTCGCGGTGACGCAGGGCCATCAGCGCGCCGATCACACCCCAGAGCGCGGCAATCGAGTCGCCGATGGAAATCCCGGTGCGCACCGGTGGCCGGTCTTCGAACCCGGTGATGTAGCGCAGGCCGCCCATGGATTCACCGACCGCGCCAAATCCCGGCTGATCTTTCATGGGGCCGGTCTGGCCGAAGCCCGAGAGCCGCACCATCACCAGTTTCGGGTTCAGTGCATGCAAGGTGTCCCAGCCCAGGCCGAGTTTTTCCAGGACGCCGGGGCGGAAATTCTCGATCAGGATGTCTGCTTCGCTCAGCAGTTTTTTCAGAATCGCCAGACCGTCCGGATGCTTCAGGTTCAGGGTCAGCGACTTTTTGTTGCGGGCCTGCACAAACCACCACAGCGAAGTGCCTTCATACAACTTGCGCCATTTGCGCAGCGGATCACCACCGTCCGGGGATTCGATCTTGATCACCTCGGCACCGAATTCAGCGCAGATACGCGAGGCAAACGGGCCGGCAATCAAGGTGCCCAACTCAATGACTTTCAGACCTGAGAGCGGTTTGGTGGTGAGCGGCATACGGGATCCTGTAGGACGAGAGACTTGGCGAATACAGACTTTTAACATAGCCGACTGTCAGGCGCTCAAGGTAGATCGCCATCAACTCGATGATTGCCTGTCGCATCGGTTAGACTTGCCGCCTTTCCACGTATCAAGAAGCCCGTTCATGGCCCAGCCGTCCACGACCTACAAGTTTGAACTGAATCTCACCGACCTCGACCGCAGTGTCTACGAGAGCGTCAAGCAGACCATCGCCCGTCACCCTTCTGAAACCGAAGAGCGCATGACCGTGCGCCTGTTGGCCTACGCCCTCTGGTACAACGAGCAGCTGTCTTTTGGCCGTGGTCTGTCAGAAGTGGATGAACCAGCCTTGTGGGAAAAAAGCCTGGATGACCGTGTGCTGCACTGGATCGAAGTCGGTCAGCCGGATGCCGAGCGCCTGACCTGGTGTTCGCGTCGTACCGAACGCACCAGCCTGCTGGCTTACGGCAGCCTGCGTGTCTGGGAAGGCAAAGTGGTGCCGGCGGTAAAAAACCTGAAAAACGTCAATATTGCCGCCGTGCCTCAGGAAGTCCTGGAAACCCTGGCCAAAGACATGCCCCGCGTCATCAAGTGGGACGTGATGATCAGCGAAGGGACGATTTTCGTCACCGATGACCGTGGCCAGCACGAAGTCCAGTTGCAATGGCTGGCCGGCGAACGCGGCTGATTGTTTGCAGCCAGTACGCATCACCCGATTTAATCCTGTGTACTTGAGAGAAGCCCCCGTTACCCTATGCGCATCGAACCTCGCCTGTTGCCCGACACCCTGCCATTGCTCGGTGATATTCCGCCGCTGCTGACCCGGTTATACGCGGCGCGGGGCGTACAGTCCGAAGCCGAGCTGGACAAGAGCCTGGCGCGGTTGATTCCGTTCCAGCAGCTCAAGGGCATCGATGCAGCCGTAGATTTGTTGGTGGTGGCGCTGGAGCAGCGGCAGCGGATCCTGATCGTCGGTGACTTCGACGCCGACGGCGCCACGGCCAGTACTGTGGGTACGCTGGGCTTGCGCCTGCTGGGTGCCGCGCACGTCGATTACCTGGTGCCCAATCGGTTCGACTACGGCTACGGCCTGACCCCGGAAATCGTCGCGGTGGCGCTGGAGCGCCAGCCACAGTTGTTGATCACGGTGGACAACGGCATTTCCAGCGTCGAAGGCGTGGCGGCGGCGAAGAAGGCCGGGCTCAACGTGTTGGTCACCGACCACCACTTGCCCGGTGATGAACTGCCGTTGGCCGATGCCATCGTCAATCCGAACCAGCCGGGTTGCGGCTTCCCAAGCAAGGCACTGGCCGGCGTCGGGGTGATTTTCTATGTGTTGATGGCCCTGCGCGCGCGATTGCGCAGCCTGGGCTGGTACGAAACCAGGCCGCAGCCGAACATTGGCGAATTGCTCGATCTGGTGGCCCTGGGCAGCGTCGCCGACGTGGTGCCGCTGGATGCCAATAACCGGATTCTGGTGCATCAGGGCCTGGAGCGGATTCGTGCCGGACGTGCCCGGCCGGGGATCAAGGCGATTCTCGAAGTGGCCAAGCGTGATCATGCGCGCATCACCTCGACCGATCTGGGTTTCATCGTCGGCCCGCGCCTCAACGCAGCGGGGCGCCTGGATGACATGAGCCTGGGCATCGAATGCCTGCTCACCGAAGATGCCGGTTTGGCCCGGGAAATGGCCGCCCAACTGGACGGCATGAACCAGGACCGCAAATCCATCGAGCAGGGCATGCAGCGTGAAGCGCTGGCCCAGCTCAAGGATTTACCGGTGGAATCGATGCCGTTCGGTTTGTGCCTGTTCGATCCCGAGTGGCATCAGGGTGTCATCGGTATCCTGGCGTCGCGTATGAAAGAGCGTTACTTCCGTCCGACCATCGCCTTTGCCGATGCAGGCGACGGCTTGCTCAAGGGCTCGGGGCGCTCGGTCCAGGGCTTTCATATTCGTGATGCACTGAGCGTGGTGGCGGCGCAGCATCCGAACCTGATCACCAAATACGGTGGCCATGCCATGGCCGCTGGCCTGACGTTACCGGAAGCGAATTTTCCGTTGTTCGCCGAAGCCTTCGATGCTGAAGTGCGTCGCCAATTGCGCGAAGAAGACCTGACCGGACGCCTGCTCTCGGACGGCACCCTGGCCGTCGAGGAGTTTCACCTGGAACTGGCCCGTGCCTTGCGCCACGCAGGGCCCTGGGGGCAGCACTTCCCGGAACCGCTGTTTCACGGAGTGTTTCAGTTGGTCGAGCAACGGGTGGTGGGTGAACGGCACCTCAAAGTGGTGCTCAGAAGTGAATGTGGCTCGGTCAAGCTCGATGGCATTGCCTTTGGTATCGACCGTGACATCTGGCCGAATCCAACCATCAAGTGGGTGGAATTGGCCTACAAACTCGACGTCAACGAATTCCGCGGTAACGAAACCGTTCAGCTGATGATTGCCCACATCGAACCGCGTTGACCCCTTCGCGAGCAGGCTCGCTCCCACAGGATTTATGCATGCCCTGTGGGAGCGAGCCTGCTCGCGAAAGCGATTTCCCTTACACCAAATCCCTCTGAACCCTCCCTCATCCCCCGTTGTCGACTAGGCTCTAATCACTGCTTGATTTTCCTTGTGACGTCTTGTCGAATTTTTTGCCCGCGGGGGCGGGTGCTGAACCTTTTTCCTGTCACTCGTCGACTTTCAAACAGAACCCTGGAGCCTGCCCACTGATTCGAGAGGTGCCCCATGAGTCTGCTGCTTGAACCCTATACCCTTCGCCAACTGACCCTGCTCAACCGTATCGCGGTATCGCCGATGTGCCAGTATTCCAGCGTCGATGGCCTTGCCAATGACTGGCACCTGGTCCACCTCGGCAGCCGTGCCATCGGCGGGGCGGGGCTGGTATTTACTGAAGCCACGGCGGTCACCGCCGACGGGCGCATCACCGCGCAAGACCTTGGTTTGTGGAACGATGAACAGATCGAACCGCTGCAACGCATCACCCGCTTCATTACCGCTCAGGGCGCCGTAGCGGGCATCCAGCTGGCCCATGCGGGACGCAAGGCCAGTACCTGGCGGCCATGGCTGGGCACACATGGCAGTGTGAAACCCGCAGACGGCGGCTGGGTACCAGTCGGCCCGTCCTCGATCGCTTACGACCCTGAGCACACAAAGCCCAAGCAGCTCGAAGAAAGCGAGATAGCTGACATTGTTCAGGCCTTCGTCGATGCGGCTAAACGCGCACTCATTGCCGGATTCAAAGTGGTCGAAGTGCACGCCGCCCACGGTTATCTGTTGCACCAGTTTCTTTCGCCCCTGAGTAATCAGCGGCGTGACCAGTACGGCGGTTCATTCGAAAATCGCATTCGTCTGGTGTTGCAGGTCACCGAAGCGGTGCGCGCGGTGTGGCCTGAAGAGTTGCCGTTGTTTGTCCGGGTTTCGGCCACCGATTGGGTGGAGGACGGCTGGAATCCCGACGAAACCGTGGAGCTGGCGCGGCGTCTCAAGTCCCTGGGGGTGGACCTGATCGATGTCTCATCGGGCGGTACGGCGGTCAACGCGGAGATTCCGACAGGGCCTGGCTATCAGACCCGCTTCGCTGAGCGTGTACGCAAAGAAGCAGGGCTTGCTACCGGCACCGTAGGAATGATTACCGAACCGGCACAGGCTGAGCACATTCTGCGCACCTGTCAGGCAGACATCATTTTCCTGGCCCGGGAGTTGTTGCGCGATCCGTACTGGCCACTGCATGCGGATGACGACCTCGGTGGACACAAGGCGGTCTGGCCCGCGCAATACCAACGGGCGACCCATCGTGAACAGCCTATTCATGAATCGGATTTACGTGACTGATTAAAAACAGCGCAAAAAAAAGCCCCTGAATCGTGAGGTTCAGGGGCTTTCGTTTTTCCGGACATCCGATCAGGCCGCTTCGATCTTGCTGCGGTTCTGTTCGACCTTGTTCAGGTAATCCTTGAGCGTGTCCTGCTCTGCGGCGGTGGTGAACAAGCCAAGCTTGCTGCGACGCCAGAGGATGTCGTGGGCGGTGGTGGCCCACTCTTCGCTGCACAGGTAATCGACTTCGCGGGTATAGAGACCGCCGCCGATGTGCTCGCCCAGATCGCTCAGGTTTTGTACGCCTTCGAGCATGCGCCAGGTCCGGCTGCCGTAGGTGGTGGCCCAGCGGCGCGAGATCTCGGTCGGAATCCAGTCGTACTTGTCGCGGATCTGCGAGCTCAGCGCTTGCGGGGTGGTCATGCCTTCGCCGCCCGGCAGGGTTTCATTGGCCGTCCAGCTCGGCTTGATGTGTGGGAAGTAGGATGCCAGTTGCGCCAGCGCCGATTCGGCCAGCTTGCGGTAGGTGGTCAGCTTGCCGCCGAACACCGACAGCAGCGGCGCTTCCTCACCGCTGCCCGACAGCGCCAGGGTGTAATCGCGGGTGACGGCCGACGGGTTGTCGGACTCGTCGTTGCACAGCGGACGCACACCGGAATAGCTGTGCAGGATGTCGTCGCGGCTGATCTGCTTTTTGAAGTGGGCATTGACCACTTTCAGCAGGTAATCGGTTTCGCCTTCGGTGATCGCCACTTTGGCCGGATCGCCGGTGTACTCGCGGTCGGTGGTGCCGATCAGCGTGAAGTGGTTCAGGTACGGAATGGTGAACACGATGCGCTGATCTTCGTTTTGCAGAATGTGCGCGTGTTCGCCTTCGTACAGCTTTGGCACGATCAGGTGGCTGCCCTGGATCAGGCGGATGCCGTAGGGCGATTCCATTTTCAGGTCATCACGAATGAACTTGGCGACCCAAGGGCCGGCCGCATTCACCAGTGCCTTGGCGCGGATCGAAAACAGACTGCCATCGGCGCGCTCCAGGTGCAGGTGCCACAGGCCTTTGGTGCGACGTGCGCTGACACAGCGGGTCTGGGTGTGGACGTGAGCGCCTTTTTCCCGGGCTGCCATGGCGTTCAACACCACCAGGCGTGCATCGTCGACCCAGCAGTCGGAGTATTCGAAGCCTTTGGTGATTTCGCTTTTCAGGGCGCTGTCCGGGCCGAACTTCAGGCTTTTCGAACCTTTGAGTTGTTCCCGTTTGCCCAGGTTGTCATACAGGAACAGGCCGGCGCGGATCATCCAGGCCGGACGCAGGTGCGGGCGATGCGGCAGCACGAAGCGCATTTGCTTGACGATGTGCGGTGCCTTGGTCAGCAGCACCTCGCGCTCGGCCAGAGCCTCGCGCACCAGGCGGAACTCGTAGTGTTCGAGGTAGCGCAGACCGCCGTGGATCAGCTTGCTGCTGGCCGAAGAAGTGTGGCTGGCCAGATCGTCCTTTTCGCAAAGGAACACCGAGAGTCCGCGGCCGGCGGCATCCGCTGCGATCCCCACGCCATTGATGCCGCCACCGATGACGGCGATATCGTAGACCTCGGCAAGAGGGGGCGTAGGCAAGGTAGAAGTGGGCATCGGCTAAGGCCTCGGAATTCTTTGATTTTCTGTATTTGAATTCGAACATGAATGTTCATTTGCGAAAATATTAGCCCATAAAGACGCGCACAGCCAGTCGGCTTCGATTGAAAAAACTCATCGAAGGGCGGCTAAAGGAAAATATTCGAACATTCAGGTGCGTGCTGGGGCGCAGGAGGGAAGTGTTTTTGAGATTGCCTTCGCGAGCAGGCTCGCTCCCACCCGTTCAGCGTAACCCTTGTGGGAGCGAGCCTGCTCGCGAAGGCGTCGTGACAGACGGGTTAAACGACTTCCAGCCGAATCTTGTGCTGATTCAATAGCTGTGTGAGCGCTGGCACGGGCTGTTGATCGGTGACCAGGCAATCGATCAGGCTGATCGGCCCCAGTCGGATCATGGCGTTACGCCCGAACTTGCTGGAGTCGGCGGCGAGGATCACTTTGCGGGCGTTGGCGATGATCGCCTGGGACACCCGCACTTCCTGATAATCGAAATCCAGCAGGCTGCCATCCTCATCGATGCCGCTGATGCCGACCAGGGCGAAGTCGACCTTGAACTGATTGATGAAGTCGACACTGGCCTGACCGACCACGCCACCATCGCGTCGCACGTTGCCGCCGGTCAGCAGAACGTCGAAATCGTCCTTGGCGCTGAGCATCGAGGCCACGTGCAGGTTGTTGGTGATGATCTTCAGATGGCTGTGATTGAGCAATGCACGGGCGATGGATTCGGTGGTGGTGCCGATGTTGATGAACAGCGAGGCGTGATCGGGGATCTGCGCCGCAATGGCTTCGCCGATCCGTTGCTTCTCATCGCGCATCTGATCGGCGCGCATGGCGTAGGCGGTGTTTTCGACACTGGAATCGTAAGCGGCGCCGCCGTGGTAGCGACGCAGCAGATTGGCTTCCGCCAGTTGATTGATATCGCGGCGGATGGTTTGCGGAGTAACGACGAACAGCGTGGCCATTTCCTCGATGCTGACATAGCCGCGCTCGCGGACCAGTTCGAGGATTTGCTGCTGACGGGGAGGCAGATTCATGGGGCGTCCTTTGGGCTGCCGTGCAAAATTTGCCCATGATGCCGCACGAATCCTCTCCCTGCCAGTTACATGCAGATTCCAGTCTGAGTCGTGGCTTATTCAGCCCCTTCCTGTGGCTCCCAGTCGCGGGTGCGGCTGACGGCTTTTTTCCAGCCGGCGTAGAGTTTTTCCTTCGCCGTTTCGTCCAGTGTCGGTTCGAACTGGCGCTCGATCACGGCCTTGCCGCGCAACTCTTCCAGGCTGCCCCAGAAACCGCAGGCCAGGCCCGCCAGATAAGCAGCGCCCAGCGCCGTGGTTTCGCGCATTTGCGGGCGCTCGACCTGGGTGCCGAGAATGTCGGCCTGGAACTGCATGAGGAAGTTGTTCGCGACTGCACCGCCATCCACGCGCAAGGCCTTGAGGCGTTCGCCGGCGTCCTGCTGCATGGCATCGAGCACGTCGCGGGTCTGGTAGGCGATCGACTCCAGTGCAGCGCGGATGATGTGATCCACGCGTACGCCACGGGTCAGACCGAACAGCGCACCACGGGCATAGGGGTCCCAGTACGGGGCACCGAGGCCGGTGAAGGCGGGGACCAGGTACACGCCGTTGCTGTCCTTGACCTTGTTGGCGAAGTATTCGGTGTCGTGGGCGTCGTTGATGATCTTCAGTTCATCGCGCAGCCACTGCACGGTGGAGCCGCCGTTGAACACCGCGCCTTCGAGTGCATAGGCCACTTCGCCACGGGGGCCACAGGCGATGGTGGTGAGCATGCCGTGGTTGGATTTTACGGCTTTGTCGCCGGTGTTCATCAGCAGGAAGCAACCGGTGCCGTAGGTGTTTTTGGCCTGACCGGCTTCGACGCACATCTGGCCGAAGAGTGCCGCCTGCTGGTCGCCAGCAATACCGCCGATGGCGATACCGCTTTTGGTGTGACCGTAGATTTCGGAAGAGGATTTCACCAGCGGCAGCATTTCCCGCGGGATATCCAGCAGCTCCAGCATCTTCGCGTCCCACTCCAGGGTGTGGATGTTGAAGAGCAGGGTGCGCGAGGCGTTGGTGTAATCGGTGACGTGCACCTTGCCGCCGGTAAATTTCCAGATCAGCCAGCTGTCGACCGTGCCGAACAGCAATTCGCCGTTGCGTGCGCGTTCACGACTGCCTTCGACGTTGTCGAGGATCCACTTGAGCTTGGTTCCGGAGAAATACGGGTCGGTGACCAGGCCGGTGGTTTCGCTGATGTACTGCTCGTGGCCATCGCGTTTGAGCTGCTGACAGATTTCGGTGCTGCGTCGGCACTGCCAGACGATCGCGTTGTAGATCGGGCGGCCGGTGTTCTTGTCCCACACCACGGTGGTTTCACGCTGGTTGGTGATACCGATGGCTGCTACCTGATCGTGATGCAGGCCGGCTTGCGCCAGGGCCTCGACCATCACCGCGCTCTGGGTGGCGAAGATTTCCATCGGGTCATGTTCGACCCAACCGGCTTGCGGGTAATGCTGCGCGAATTCGCGCTGTGCGGTGCAAACCACGTTCGCATCGCGGTCGAAAATGATCGCGCGGGAGCTGGTCGTACCCTGATCGAGGGCAATGATGTAGTTCTTATTCTGAGTGTCGGTCATGTCGATTGCCTTGGACGAAAAAAGGGGGTGAGGTCTGGCGCGCGATCTATTTGGCAGGATCATGCGCCAACGGTATCAAGAAATTCTCGGTTTGCCGTCAACGGCCGGTGTTGAGTCCTGCGTAGCTGATACGGCGCTCGGCAGATGGCGGGCGATGACCCCGCGATAAGCCGCGGCACCGAGGCAGGCACCCACGATCGGTGCAAAAACCGGAATCAGGAAATACGGGATATCACGTCCGCCGGTGAAGGAAATGTCGCCCCAACCGGCGAAAAAAGTCATCAGTTTAGGGCCGAAGTCACGGGCCGGGTTCATCGCGAAACCGGTCAGTGGCCCCATCGAACTGCCAATCACCGCAATCAGCAGGCCGATCAGCAGTGGCGCCAGCGGGCCATTGGGCAAACCATTGTTATCGTCGGTCAATGACATGATTACGCCCATCAGAATGGCCGTGATGATGACTTCGACCAGAAAGGCCTGGGATGTGGACAGGCTCGGGTTGGGGAAGGTGGAAAACACCGACGCCAATTCAAGGCTGGCTTCGGTGCCGCGAACCATATGGTGAGTTTGTTCGAAATCGAAGAACAGATTGCTGTACAGCGTGTACACCAGCAAGGCACCGCAAAAGGCGCCAGCCACCTGGGCGAAAATGTAAAACGGCAGTTTGCGCTTTTCAAAGTCGGCAAAAATGCTCAGCGCGATGCTGACGGCAGGATTGAGATGAGCGCCGGAAATCCCCGCCGTCAGGTAGATCGCCATGCTGACGCCGACACCCCAGATAATACTTATTTCCCACAGGCCGAAGCTGGCACCCGCGACCTTGAGCGCGGCAACGCAACCGGTACCAAAGAAGATCAGCAGCGCAGTGCCTAGAAACTCGGCCATGCATTGGCTCGAGAGCGACGGTTGTTGTAAAGCAGTTGTCATTGAAACCTCATTTTTTTTCTTGTCTGGCGCTTGCGCTCCAACAGGGTCAAAGCGTGTTTTTCACCGAGGCAGAATCCCCATCCTGTTCCCGGTTTACAGCTGGGCACTGCGGTAAGACTTTTCGTACAGTTTCATAAACGAAAAAATATAGACAAGAAACACTGCTGTCAAAGGTCGAAAGTGAACCATTGGTCACAAAGTAACTATTAGTTCTATGAATGATTGCGTTGTTGAGCAGCCAAAAACGACTCAATGGCGCGTGCCTGACATTTTGTAACGGCGGTGCGATAGAGCCTTTTGTGGATCAATGTCCTAGAATCCGGCGCAGTATTTTTACTGCCGCCATGTCTGGAGCTGTCATGACACCCGCATTGGATTTGCTGAAAAAGGTTCGGGCCGAACACCGAGTGCACAGTTATGAACATGACCCGAAGGCTGCGTCCTATGGGTTAGAGGCCGCGGAAAAACTCGGGTTGGACCCGGCGCAGGTGTTCAAGACCCTGCTGGCGGCCAGTGAAAAAGGCGAGTTGCTGGTGGCGGTGGTGCCGGTGAGGGGCAGTCTGGATCTGAAAGCCCTGGCCCAGGCGGCCGGAGTGAAAAAAGTCGAAATGGCCGACCCGGCCGCCGCACAACGCTCGACGGGTTATCTGTTGGGTGGCATCAGCCCGCTCGGGCAGAAAAAGCGTTTGCGCACCTTTATTGATCATTCAGCCCAGCCTTTCTCCAGCATCTTTGTGAGCGCCGGCCGTCGTGGCCTGGAAGTCGAACTGGCCCCAGCCGTACTGGCCGAACATACCCAGGCAAAATTCGCTGATATCGGCCGTGCCTGAGGCTAGCCGCAGAACGTTAATCATTGTAGGAGCGAGCATGCTCGCGATGGACTCAAGGACACTGCGGGGAATCAGAAGGCGCGCGTTATCGTTAACGACCCTCGCGAGCGAGCTCGCTCCTACAAAAATCTTTCAGCGAATTCATGCGGTGGCCTGACAAAGGGAGAATGTTATGCAGCTCGAGTTTCATCAGGTCGACGCGTTCAGCGACCGACCGTTCAGTGGTAACCCGGCGATGGTCTATCGGCTGGATGCCTGGCTTGCCGATGAGTTGATGCAAAAAATCGCCGCCGAGCACAATCTGGCCGAAACGGCTTTTGTCGTGCGTGAAGGGCAGGGCTGGCACATTCGCTGGTTTACCCCGACCACCGAAGTGCCGTTGTGCGGTCACGCGACCCTGGCCAGCGCTTATGTTTTGTTTGAAATCTACAAGGAGCCCGTCGAGCGCCTGGATTTCACCTGCAAGTCCGGCCCGCTGAGCGTGAGTCGTGAGGGTGGGTGTCTGTGGCTGGATTTTCCAGCGATCGTGCCATCGGAAGTGGGCGTGACCCTGGACGTCGAGCGCGCGTTAGGCGTGGAGGCCGTCGATGTGCTGGGTTCGAATGAGTTGTTTGTGGTACTCGAATCCGAACAGGCCGTGCTCGATTGTCAGCCGGACATGGTTGCCCTGGCGAAGCTACCTTGGCTGGGTGCCATCGTCACCGCCCGTGGCAGCAAACAGGATTTCGTGTCGCGCTACTTTGCCCCGGCCATCGGCATCAATGAAGACCCGGTAACCGGATCGACCCATTGCAGTCTGATTCCGTATTGGGCCGAGCGCCTGGGCAAATCGAGCCTGACGGCTTACCAGTGCTCGACTCGCGGTGGAGAACTGTTCTGCCGACTGGAAGGGGATCGGGTGAAGATTGGCGGGAATGCGACGCTGGTGGCCAATGGAACCCTTTTTCCAGGTTAGAAACCGACCAGTGTGGGAGCGAGCCTGCTCGCGAAGGCGATGTGTCAGCCGGCGATGATTCGACTGACAATCCGCTTTCGCGAGCAGGCTCGCTCCCACATTGGGTCTGTGCTTATCAGCTGGCGGTGCTGTAGCGCCGAACTCCGGATTCCACGACCGGGATCTGCGCGGCGATGCTGCTGGAGGCTTGAAACAACACCAGATGTTCCGCCGCGACACGAATGCCAACCTCAGCGCCGACCAAATGATCGACATGGCTCGGGAAAATCGATTCCAGTTGTGCGCCGGTCGGCATCTGCAGGCGATACAACGTCGATGCACCCTGGAACGATTTGCCCACGATCCGCGCCCTCAAGCTGCTGTCTGGGGCATAAACGATATCATCGGGACGCAGCAGCACATCCACCGCGCCACCGACCGGCCAGGTGTAGGCACGGTTACCGCGCAATTCACCCAGTTCGGTCTGCACCGACTCCGGGCTGCTCAGCTGGCCGCGGATGAAATAGCCCTGGCCGATGAAGCTGGCCACATACGGTGTCAGCGGTTCGTGGTACAGGTTGTACGGCGTATCCCATTGTTCCAGCCGGCCTTCCTTGAACACGCCGACGTGATCGCTGACTGCGAAAGCTTCTTCCTGATCGTGGGTGACCAGAATCGCGCTGGTGCCTCGGGCCTTGAGAATGTCACGAACCTCGTGGCTGAGCTTGCGGCGCAATTCACCATCAAGGTTGGAGAACGGTTCGTCCAGCAGCAACAGTTGCGGTTCCGGCGCCAGGGCGCGGGCCAGGGCGACACGTTGTTGCTGACCACCGGAAAGCTCATGGGGAAAGCGTTTGCCGAGGTTCTTCAGGTTGACCAGTTCCAACAGCTCTTCGACGACGCGATCCTTTTGCGGATGCTTGCGAATGCCGAAGGCGATGTTGTCGGCCACGCTCAAATGCGGAAACAGTGCGTAGTCCTGGAACACCATGCCGATGCGACGTTTCTCCGGTGCGAGGGTGAAACCGGCGCTGGAGATCGTCTCGCCCGCCAGTTGGATGTCACCTTCGTGCACCGGTTCGAAACCGGCAATGGCACGCAGGGTGGTGGTCTTGCCGCAGCCGGAAGAGCCCAGCAGGCAACCGATGTCGCCGGCGTTCAAATGCAGGTTGAGGTTTTGCACCACGCGCTGCTCTTGATAGCCGCAGGCGAGGTTGCGCAGGTTGAGCAGTAATGGCTGGCTCATGCGTGGTGGTACGCCGGCTCGACGAGAAACTCGAGCAGGGCCTTTTGTGCGTGAAGACGGTTTTCAGCTTGATCCCAGGCCACCGAACGCGGGTCGTCGAGCAGGTCGACGCTGATCTCTTCACCACGATGGGCCGGCAGGCAATGCATGAACAACATGTCGCTGGCGGCCAGGTCGAGCAGGGCGCGGTTGACCTGATACGGGGCGAACAGCTGCAGGCGCTTGGCGGTTTCTTCTTCCTGGCCCATGGAGGTCCAGACGTCGGTGCTCACCAGATGGGCGCCGCGCACGGCGTCTTTCGGATCGCGAACGATGGTCACTCGATCGCCGGCCAGGGCCACGAATTTCGGGTTCGGCTCGTAGCCTTCCGGGCAGGCGATGCGCAACTGGAAGTCGAACTGGATCGCCGCTTCTATATAGCTGTTGCACATGTTGTTGCCATCGCCGATCCAGGCCACGGTCTTGCCCTGGATGGAGCCGCGGTGTTCGAGGAACGTTTGCATATCGGCCAGCAACTGGCACGGGTGCAGATCATCGGACAGACCGTTGATCAGCGGGACGCGCGAATTGGCGGCGAATTCGGTCAGGGTGCTGTGGGAAAAGGTACGGATCATCACCGCATCAAGCATGCTCGACATGACGATGGCGGCATCGCTGATCGGCTCGCCCCGGCCCAGTTGGGTGTCGCGCGGCGACAGGAAGATCGCCTGGCCACCGAGCTGGATCATGCCGGCTTCGAACGAAATGCGGGTGCGGGTCGAGGATTTTTCGAAAATCATCCCGAGCACGCGGTTTTTCAGGGGCTCGAACAGTACACCGCGGTTACGCAGGTCTTTGAGCTCAACGCCTCGACGGATCACGCTGACCAGCTCTTCGGGCGTGCAATCCATCAGGGAGAGAAAGTGCCTTGCGCTCATCATTGACTACCTTTTTGCTACAAACCGCAGATGCTCAAAGCCTTGTTTAACGGAACAACGGGCGAGACCTGCGGCGTAAGCCGCACGGGGCGACGAAATAGGGGAAGGCGCGATCTTATAATTAAATGTCGCGTCTTACCAATAGGGCTACGGTTTTTAGGGGATTTCAGAGGGGCTACGGGATAACCGCAGTAGCGCTTATGAAGCCTGTTTTCGGACGGCAGCCAAGCATTTGTACACCGCGCCTGCGCAGCTTGGCAATCGAACGGGGCGGTGGCGGCGCGCTGGCGGTCGGTTTTTGACCTGTTGTCCGCTGCTGATCCCCCGGGCTCATCCGCTGGCCTGATGGCCGTCAATTCACAAGACGAACGTCGCTGGCGCGGCAGCGGTGCAAGCGCCATAGTTTTGTTCCCGCGGCCGAAATCGCCCGCCCAGAACAAGACAGAGACTGGCCATGACCAAGACTCTCCATCACCGTGCCTGCCACCTGTGTGAAGCCATCTGCGGCCTGACCATCGAAACCACCGAGGTCGAGGCCGGCAATGTGCAGATCACTTCGATCAAGGGCGATCCCCAGGATACGTTCAGTCGCGGGCACATTTGCCCCAAGGCTGTCGCCCTGCAAGATATTCAGAACGATCCGGATCGCCTGCATCAACCGATGCGGCGGGTGGGCAGCGAATGGCAGCCCATCGAGTGGGAAGATGCTTTCAATCTTGTGGCCGAACGCCTGTCTGCGATTCAGGCGCGTCATGGGCAAAACGCGGTGGCGGTTTATCAAGGCAACCCCAGCGTGCACAACTATGGGCTGATGACCCACAGCAATTACTTTCTTGGCCTGCTGAAAACCCGCAATCGTTTTTCCGCAACGTCGGTCGACCAATTGCCCCATCACTTGACCAGTCATTTGATGTACGGCCACGGTTTGTTGCTGCCGATCCCGGACATCGATCACACCGACTTCATGCTGATTCTCGGTGGCAACCCGCTCGCGTCCAACGGCAGCATCATGACCGTGCCGGATGTGGAAAAACGCTTGAAAGCGATTCAGACCCGGGGCGGTAAAGTCGTGGTCGTCGACCCGCGTCGCAGCGAAACGGCGGCCATTGCCGACCAGCATCTGTTTGTGCGCCCGGGTGGTGATGCGGCGTTGTTGTTTGGCCTGCTCAATACCTTGTTTGCCGAAGGCCTGACCTGCGACAGTCATTTGCCGGTGGACGGTCTGGATGAAGTGCGCAGGGCAATCGCCCATTTCACTGCCGAGGCCATGAGTCCGTTGTGCGCGGTGCCGGCCGAACAGATCCGCCAATTGGCGCGGGATTTCGCCGCAGCGCCGAGCGCGGTTTGCTATGGCCGCATGGGTGTCTCGACCCAGGCATTCGGCACGCTGTGTCATTGGTTGGTGCAGTTGATCAACCTGGTCACCGGCAACCTCGATCGTGTGGGGGGGGCCTTGTGCACTGAGCCGGCGGTGGATCTGGTGGCCTCCACGTCGGGTGGGCATTTCAATCTGTGGCAGAGCCGGGTGTCCGGGCTTCCGGAGTACGCTGGCGAACTGCCGGTGTCGGCGCTGGCCGAAGAGATGCTGACCGAAGGGGAAGGGCAGGTTCGGGCGCTGATCACCGTGGCGGGCAACCCGGTGTTGTCCACGCCGAACGGCCGTCAGCTGGAACAGGCGCTGGACGGGCTTGAGTTCATGGTCAGTGTCGACTTGTACATCAACGAAACCACGCGTTACGCCGACCTGATCCTGCCGTCCACCTCGGCGCTGGAAAACGATCATTACGACACGACATTCAATATGTTCGCGGTACGCAACGTCAGTCGTTTCAACCGGGCTATTCTGCCCAAGCCCCAGGGGGCGTTGCACGACTGGGAGATATTCGTCGGGCTGGCGAAGGCATTCGCCACGAAAACCGGCAAGGACTTGAAGCCGACCATCCCCCCGGCCCAAATGATCGATCGTGGCTTGCGCATGGGCCTGTATGGCGATGTGTCGGAGCATCAGCTGTCGTTGACGACCCTGTTCGACCATCCCCATGGTGTCGATCTGGGGCCGCTCAAGCCCAACCTGGCTCCGCGCCTGAAAACCGCCAATCAGCATGTCCAGGCCGCCCCGGTCGAGATCCTCGCCGACCTGGCCCGTTTCGCAGCATTGCAGGCACCAGCCGCCGATGAGTTGTTGATGATCGGTCGCCGACATGTGCGCAGCAACAATTCGTGGATGCACAACTATCACCGTCTGGTGAAGGGCAAGCCGCGCCATCAGTTGTTGATGCACCCGGATGACCTGGCCAGTCGCGGACTGAGCGACGGTCAGCGAGTGCGGGTGAGTTCGCGGGTCGGGGTGATTGAAGTGGAAGTGCTGGGCAGTCTGGATATGATGAAAGGAGTGGTGAGCCTTCCGCACGGTTGGGGCCATGCGCGACCGGGCGTGCAAATGACCATTGCCAGCGGCCAGCCGGGCTCCAGTGCCAATGACCTGACAGACGAATGTCAGCTCGATGAGTTGTCGGGGAATGCGGCGTTGAATGGCGTTCCGGTGACCGTGGCGGCGGCTTGATCGTATCTGACGGAGAGACCGAGCATGGCCCTCGGCTTTCCGTTACAATGCGCCACCGTGCCGACCCATGAGTCGGAAAGTTCAGCCGAGGTGCTCCATGGATATCATCGAAACGATTAAAGAGCAGATTGCCAACAACACCATTCTGCTTTACATGAAAGGCTCTCCGAATGCCCCGCAGTGCGGCTTCTCCGCGAAAGCCGCGCAGGCTGTGATGGCTTGTGGTGAGAAGTTTGCGTACGTGGACATCCTGCAGAACCCGGAAATCCGCGCCAACCTGCCAAAATACGCCAACTGGCCAACCTTCCCGCAACTGTGGGTCGCTGGTGAGCTGGTCGGCGGTAGCGACATCATGACCGAAATGTCCGCTGATGGTTCGTTGCAGGCGCTGATCAAAGACGCTGCCGCTAAAGCTGCAGCTGCAAAAACCGAAGCCTGATCTGCTTATGTGGGAGCGAGCCTGCTCGCGAATGCGGTCTGCCAGTACCTGTGAAGTTGACTGACACGACGCCTTCGCGAGCAGGCTCGCTCCCACAGGGATTTCGGCCAGTGCTGAAATCCGGGCAATAAAAAGCCCCGCCTCTTAAAAGAGAGCGGGGCTTTTTTATTGCGTAGAAATTATTCGTCTTCACCCATCTGCGATTGCAGATAGTTCTCGATACCGATCTTGTCGATCAGGCCGAGTTGAGTTTCCAGCCAGTCGATATGTTCTTCTTCAGACTCAAGGATATCTTCAAGCAGTTCACGGCTACCGTAGTCGCCAACCGTTTCGCAATGTGCGATGGCTACTTTCAGATCACCAAGGCCTGTGCGTTCGAGTTTCAGATCGCACTCGATCATTTCCTTGGTGTGTTCACCGATGAGCAGCTTACCCAGGTCCTGGACGTTTGGTATGCCCTCGAGGAACAGGATGCGCTTGATCAGCTTGTCCGCGTGCTTCATCTCGTCGATGGATTCGTGGTACTCGTGTTTGCCGAGCTTGTTCAGGCCCCAATCTTCATACATGCGCGCATGCAGAAAATACTGATTGATTGCGACCAGCTCATTGGCAAGGATCTTGTTGAGATGCTGGATGACTGTAACGTCGCCTTTCATGATGGGGTCCTGCCCTGTATTAGCTGTCTATAAAGCAGAGTTTGAGCCGCACAACTAAGAGTGTCAAACCTAAGTTATTGAAACTTAAATGAAAATTAATCGGAATAAGAATGTTTGTGTTCCGCGTCTAGAGCCTAAGCAATTGATTTTCAGGCATAAAAAAACCGGACATCAGTCCGGTTCTTTGAAATTCGGTATTCAGGCAGCTGTAAATTCTGCAGGAAAAGGAATCGCGGCCTGGGCCGTCTGCAATTTTGTCAGGGTCTCGCGGACCACTTCCTTGGCGAGGCAGGCACATTTACCGCACTGACTGGCAACGCCGGTGGCCTGGCGGACTTCCTTGTAGCTGCAGCATCCTTCATAGATCGCATCGCGGATTTGGCCGTCGGTGACGCCAGTGCAGAGGCAAACATACATAAGTGAAAACCGTCGCTCGTTTATGTCTCGAATGCGATGGATCTTAATGTTAACGAGAATGATTGTCAAAGTGCATTGGGAAGGCTTTTCCAAGGGCTGACGAACGGTGTTTTTCGATGGGCCGAGAAACGGAACACGCTCCGGCATTTTTTAACCCGTGGGAAAAACCGTTGAGGACAGGCCAAACACGCAGTGTATGATGGCCGGTCTTTGCGAAACGGGTTCGTGTCACAGGGCTGTCGCCTGAGGGTGGCAGGCTGGCGCAAACCTTGTTTTTCACGTTTCTACACCAGGAGATATCCAATGAGCGTACTCGTAGGCAAACAAGCCCCTGACTTCACCGTACCGGCCGTACTCGGCAATGGCGAAATCGTAGACAGCTTCACCCTGTCCTCTGCCATCAAAGGCAAATACGGCCTGGTGTTCTTCTACCCACTGGACTTCACCTTCGTTTGCCCGTCGGAGCTGATCGCTCTGGATAACCGCATGTCTGAGTTCAAGGCACGCAACGTTGAAGTGATCGCCGTGTCCATCGACTCGCATTTCACCCACAACGCGTGGCGCAACACCCCGGTCAACAATGGCGGTATCGGCGAAGTCCGTTACACCATGGCTGCCGACATCAAGCAGGACATCATGAAAGCCTACGACGTTCAGTCCGCTGATGGCGTGGCTTTCCGTGGCGCGTTCCTGATCGACGACAAAGGCGTTGTCCGTTCGCAGATCATCAACGACCTGCCGCTGGGCCGTAACATGGAAGAGTTGCTGCGTCTGGTCGACGCTCTGCAATTCCACGAAGAGCACGGCGAAGTCTGCCCTGCGAACTGGAAAAAAGGCGACAAGGGCATGAACGCTTCGCCAGAAGGCGTCGCGGCTTACCTGACCGAGCACGCTGCTGCGCTGTAAGGCACACGCTCCTGCTACAAAAAGCAGGTACAAAAAAACCGGCCCTTGAGGCCGGTTTTTTTATTCACGATGAAACCAATACTGCTCACTGGAGCGCGACGCTGAACCTGTGGCGAGGGAGCTTGCTCCCGTTGGACTGCGCAACAGTTCCCTGCTTTTCAGGGATAGGGGGCAGCTTCGCCGCCCAGTGGGAGCAAGCTCCCTCGCCACAGGTTTGCGTTTGTCTCAAGTGAACTGCGACGGATCAATCGTCGAAGTCTTCCCAACCGCCCATTTGTTTCCAGCGATTGACGATGCCGCAGAACAGCTCGGCGGTCTTCTCCGTGTCATAGCGAGCCGAGTGGGCCTCGCGACCGTCGAAGTCGATGTCGGCTGCCTGACAGGCTTTGGCCAGCACCGTTTGACCATAAGCCAGGCCGGCGAGGGTGGCCGTGTCGAAACTGGAGAACGGGTGAAACGGGTTGCGCTTCATGTCCAGGCGCGCGACGGCGGCGTTGAGGAAGCCCAGGTCGAAGCTGCTGTTGTGACCGACCAGAATCGCCCGCTTGCAACCGTTGGCTTTGAGCGCCTTGCGTACACCGCGGAAGATATCGTTCAACGCCGACTCTTCACTCACGGCCATGCGCAGCGGGTGATCGAGCTTGATCCCGGTGAACTCCAGCGCTGCCGCTTCGACGTTCGCGCCTTCGAAAGGCTCGACCCGGAAGAAGTAGGTGTGATCAGGGTAGACAAAGCCCTTTTCATCCATGGCGATAGTAGTCGCGGCGATTTCCAGCAGGGCGTCGGTGGCCGAGTTGAAGCCACCGGTTTCTACGTCGACGACAACCGGCAGGTAACCACGGAACCGGGCAGCCATTGGATGACGAGGACCGCCTCCGCCGCCTTGACCTTCCTGTTCGTCGTCGAAATGGTCTTCACTCACGCGTGTTCCTCCAGCAGGCGCCAGCGCAGTTTTTCACCGGCGCGCAGCGGGATAACGGTCAGCTCGCCAAACGGCAGGCTGGTTGGGGCGATCCACTCTTCGCGGACCAGGGTGATGCGATCGGTGTTCACCGGCAGGCCATAGAAGCGTGGGCCGTTGAGGCTGGCGAAGGCTTCGAGCTTGTCCAGCGCATTGCGCTGTTCGAAGGCTTCGGCATACATCTCGATCGCAGCAAAAGCGGTGTAGCAGCCGGCGCAACCGCAGGCGGCTTCCTTGGCGTGCTGGGCGTGGGGTGCCGAGTCGGTGCCGAGGAAGAATTTTTCGCTGCCGCTGGTGGCGGCATCGAGCAGCGCTTCCTGGTGCGTGTTGCGCTTGAGAATCGGCAGGCAATAGAAATGCGGCCGAATCCCTCCCACCAGCATGTGGTTGCGGTTGTACAGCAGGTGATGCGCGGTGATGGTCGCGCCAACGTTGGCCGAAGCCGAGTTGACGAACTGCACGGCGTCAGCGGTGGTGATGTGTTCGAACACCACTTTGAGGGTCGGGAAACGCTCGACCACGCGACGCATGTGCTCATCGATGAAGATTTTTTCGCGGTCGAACACGTCGACATCGCCACGGGTGACTTCGCCGTGGATCAGCAAGGGCATTCCCACTTCGGCCATGGCCTCGAGTGCAGGGAAGATCTTGTCGATGCTGGTGACGCCAGAGTCCGAGTTGGTGGTCGCGCCGGCCGGGTACAGCTTGGCGGCGTGAATGAAACCGGTAGCCTTGGCCTCGCGAATTTCTTCGGGTTGGGTGCGGTCGGTCAGGTACAGGACCATCAGCGGTTCGAACCGGCTGCCGGCCGGGCGGGCAGCGAGGATGCGCTGGCGGTAGCCGTCGGCCTCAGCCGCATTGCGGACAGGAGGTACCAGGTTGGGCATGATGATGGCGCGACCAAAGGTGCGCGCGACATCCGCGACGGTATTGGTCAACACGGCACCATCGCGAAGATGAATGTGCCAGTCGTCGGGACGCAGCAGGGTCAGGCGGTCGGACATGAGGGGATTCCAGGCGGGTCAAACTGAGGGGAATGCTACCGGAAAAGACTCTTGCAGGCACTCGCTATCAAGTTTTGCAGGAAGCTTCCGATATCCAACAGGTATGCCGTAAACATCTGTGTGTCGGTCTTTTTGTTGTAGAAGCCAGTGGAGCCTCCCGTGCGCCAGCGTTATTTAGCCTTGCTCAGTGTGTTTGCCAGCCTTCCCGCGATGGCGCTCACTTTCCAGACCCGTCTGGAGAGCATTGAGTGGACGGTCGAAGGCGACAAGTTCGAGTGCCGCCTGACCCAGCCGATCACCGATTTCGGCTCGGGACAGTTCGTGCGTCGAGCCGGAGAGCAGGCGACGTTTCGTCTCAATGCCTACAACGCCATGATGGGTGGAGGTTCGGCTACCTTGCTGGCCGCCGCATCGCCATGGCAACCGGGGCGGGGCGATATCAATCTGGGTACGGTGAGAATCGGCAGCGGAAACGTGTTGTTCAACAGCTCCCAGGCTCAGGCCGGACGCTTGATCAGTGGCCTGATGGATGGGCGCAGTCCCGTGGTACGGCATGCCTCTGGCGATGGGCGGGTGTCGGAAGTGCGCCTGTTACCGGTCAAGTTCAATAAAGCGTTTGCCGACTACCAGGGGTGCGTCGCCAAGCTGTTGCCACAGAATTTCGATCAGGTGAAGCAGTCCGAAGTCGGATTCCCCGGCGGCGGCATCGAGCTGGATGCTGCCGCGAAAGCCAGGCTGCAGGTGATGCTCGAATTCATGAAGGCCGATCCGACGGTCAATCACATCGAACTCGACGGCCATTCCGACAACAGCGGCAATCGCCTGACCAACCGTGACCTGTCACGTCGCCGCGCCCTGGCCGTCATGGAGTTCTTCAAGGCGAACGGCATCCAGGAGTCGCAGATCACCGTGCGCTTCCATGGCGAGCGTTATCCGCTGGCACCCAATACCAACAACGCCAATCGCTCGAAGAACCGCCGGGTTGCGGTGCGTCTGGAGCGGGGAGCACCACCGGAACAAGTGGCGCCTCAAGCCACGAAGCCGGCCGCTTCGGCAACATCCTGACTCCTTGGTCATCGTCGCTCTCTCGACATAATCTGTCGCTTCGTCGTCATAAGCTGTCGCGCCACTGTAAATTATCCTGCATGAGCGGTAGACTTCTCGGCTTTCCGTAGAACCCCGTGGAGTGATGGCATGGCGGACGTAAACAAGGTCGTTCTGGCGTATTCCGGCGGCCTGGACACTTCGGTGATCCTCAAGTGGCTGCAGGATACTTATAACTGTGAAGTGGTGACCTTCACCGCTGACCTGGGTCAGGGCGAAGAGGTCGAACCGGCACGCGCCAAGGCACAGGCCATGGGCGTGAAAGAAATCTACATCGACGACTTGCGCGAAGAGTTCGTGCGCGATTTCGTGTTCCCGATGTTCCGCGCCAACACCGTTTACGAAGGCGAGTACCTGCTGGGTACTTCCATCGCTCGTCCGCTGATCGCCAAGCGCCTGATCGAAATCGCCAACGAAACCGGCGCTGACGCCATTTCCCATGGCGCCACCGGCAAGGGCAATGACCAGGTTCGATTCGAACTGGGCGCCTACGCCCTGAAACCTGGCGTGAAAGTGATCGCCCCGTGGCGCGAATGGGACCTGCTGTCCCGTGAGAAACTGATGGATTACGCTGAAAAGCACGCGATCCCGATCGAGCGTCACGGCAAGAAAAAATCCCCATACTCGATGGATGCCAACCTGCTGCACATCTCCTATGAAGGCGGCGTGCTGGAAGACACCTGGACCGAGCATGAAGAAGACATGTGGCGCTGGACCGTCTCCCCGGAAAACGCTCCTGACAAGCCGCAGTACCTGGAACTGACTTACCGCAACGGCGACATCGTGGCCCTGGACGGCGTCGAAATGACCCCGGCCACCGTGCTGGCGACCTTGAACCGTATCGGTGGTGAACACGGTATCGGTCGTCTGGACATCGTCGAGAACCGTTACGTGGGCATGAAATCCCGTGGCTGCTACGAGACGCCTGGCGGCACCATCATGCTGCGCGCCCACCGTGCGATCGAATCGATCACCCTGGACCGCGAAGTGGCTCACCTCAAGGACGAGCTGATGCCGAAGTACGCCAGCCTGATCTACACCGGCTACTGGTGGAGTCCTGAGCGTCTGATGCTGCAACAGATGATTGATGCGTCCCAGGTTCACGTGAACGGCGTCGTGCGCCTGAAGCTGTACAAGGGCAACGTGATCGTCACCGGTCGCAAGTCCGATGAGTCGTTGTTCGACGCCAACATCGCGACCTTCGAGGAAGATGGCGGCGCTTACAACCAGGCCGATGCGGCGGGCTTCATCAAGCTCAATGCCTTGCGCATGCGTATTGCTGCAAACAAAGGCCGCAAGCTGTTCTGAGTGGTTTGAGCCTGTGATGGATTTGTGGCCTCGTCATCGACGGGGCCACAAATCTGCAAGAGGTTTTTTAAATGTGCGATACAACGATTCACGTTTGACCTGATAGATACCTTCCCGTCTGCCTCTCACTGATCGGACCTATCCTGCTGCTGAGCGTTGTGTGTCAGTCGGCAATCGGGGTCCATGACAGTCATCCCCTGCGAACTCAAGTTATAAGCCACACAGAAATGGGCGCTGCCGCGTTTTTTTGTCTGTTTGAAATATTTGAGTACACGTCCATTCAGTAATTTTTCCGATTCCGCACCGGTAAGAAACAAAATGACGCGCGGCCGCTTTTCCTGTGTCCTTTGTATCTTCTCCAGTGAAGCGCTGAGTTCGGGTTTGTTTTTCATCCGGCGTGTATCGATGATGTGCAGATCCCTCAGTAATTCGGGCAGGCGAATATGGAGCGGAGGCTGCAACCCTGTTTCGTCTGGCGGAGCCTGTGCACTGCCGGGAGAGGCGGCTGGCCGCAAGTCATTTACCGAAGCATTGTTTTCCTGTGTCTGCGCCTCGTTCATGGCCTTCAGAAAATGCTCGTCCTTTTCAAAATCAGAAGGTGAGTACAGAGATCGGTAATTGAAGTTGAGTGTGGCAAAGAAAAGGAACAGTAGATAAAAGGGGAAGCTGATCAGAAACCAGACATATATCTCTCTTTCCTGATTGTCCAGGAACGGAAGAGAGATCGCTGCCGATGTTTCAGACAGCGTTGCGAATGTCGCGATTATTGTCATGGGGTTGGTTATTCTTTTTTTAAATTTGTTCATTCCTGTTACTCGTCGTGTTGTGTGTTTTCTCGTTCAGATTGAGATGTAATGCGCGTTATTGAGAGTTATGTTACGCCATTCATTTGTCTTTAATGTCTTCGTGTTGGCTGTAAGTCATGTTTATTTTGTTTTTTTCGGTCGGTGGTTTGATGCTGTTGGTTTGATAATAATTATCTATCTGGAATTTTTTGCTGTAAGAGTAAATGGGTGCTCGATGTGTGATATTTCTGGTGTGAGTGTTTTAGTGGGTGACGTCAGTTGAATTTTAGTGTCGAGTGTCCATTTGGATGTTGTTTGCTGGATTTTGGTTTTTGTTTTTAAGTTGCAAGTTGATACTAAAAATGTTGTAAAGCGTAATTTGCTCGCGCGGATACAATTTTTTTCGCGTTGTGTTCGAGGGTGTTTTGTAGGACTAATCCGCGATTCTTGTAGGGAATGTCTCTTGGTGCAGGTCGTTGGGGGGGGCGGCATGCCATGGGTGAAACGACTAGGCTATTGTGCTGGCTCTAAAAATTCGAACAGCGAAAATTGGACTTGCCCATGAATAAAGTGCTGATCGTGGATGATCACCCCGTCATTCGTCTTGCGGTACGTATGCTAATGGAGCGTCATGGCTACGAAGTTGTTGCAGAAACCGATAACGGCGTGGATGCATTGCAACTTGCTCGCGAACACATGCCGGATATTGTCATTCTGGATATCGGAATACCGAAACTGGACGGGCTGGAAGTTATTGCGCGTCTTGCATCAGCGGCAATGCCCATGAAAGTGCTGATATTGACTTCCCAGGCTCCCGGACACTTTTCCATGCGTTGCATGCAATCGGGGGCTGCGGGGTATGTTTGCAAGCAGCAGGATCTCACGGAGTTACTCAGTGCGATAAAAGCGGTTTTGTCCGGTTACAGCTACTTCCCCAATCAGGCTTTACATACCGTGCGCGCCAGTCTCGGGAACGCCAGTGAAGCCGATATGGTGGATCGCCTGTCAGGGCGGGAAATGATGGTCTTGCAACAGCTGGCCAGGGGCAAGACCAACAAGGAGATTGCCGATGGGATGTTTCTCAGCAACAAGACCGTCAGTACTTACAAGACGCGCCTGTTGCTGAAGCTCAATGCACGCTCCCTGGTAGACCTGATCGAACTGGCTCAGCGCAATGGGCTAGTGTGATTTTTTCCGGGGCGACCATAGGTGATGAACGGGCATTTATCGCGGTTCGGCACACAGTAAAAAGCCTCCGTTTCGGGAGGCTTTCAGGTGTCATAAATCAAAGTCGTAATCGGCCAATTGCTTTTGCAGTCGGCGCTCCTCCAGCAGATTGTCGATGGTACGCCGTTTGCTCAGGTTGGTTTTCGCTACTTCAACCACAGGTTCGGCATCATCAGCCTCAACGGCAGTGAATTCTTCATCTACGTCCAATTGCTCTTTGCCAGTGCTCATTTAGTTACTCCAGGCTAAGAAGGCCTTTGGGGCTCCTTATATCGACAATCTCCCGGCGGGTAAAAAAGATTTTTTCAATCGACGAATCAATAAATCCAATAGTGGCTCAATCGTCGGAGGTCTTGTGCTTGTATTCGCACAAGTCTTCGATGCGGCAACTGCCACACCGGGGCTTGCGGGCCAGGCAAACGTAGCGACCGTGAAGGATCAACCAGTGGTGGGAGTCGAGCAGGTACTCCTTGGGCACGAACTTCATGAGTTTTTTCTCGACTTCGACCACATTCTTGCCGGGCGCAATGCCGGTGCGGTTACTGACTCGGAAAATATGGGTGTCCACGGCCATGGTCAGCTGGCGAAATGCGGTATTGAGTACCACGTTGGCAGTTTTGCGGCCCACGCCTGGCAGGGCTTCCAACTCTTCACGGGTCTGTGGCACTTCCCCGGCATGACGTTCCACCAGCAAGCGACAGGTCTCGATCACGTTTTTCGCTTTGCTGTTGAACAGGCCGATGGTCTTGATGTATTCCGACAGGCCCTCGACACCCAGGGCATGGATTGCCGCAGGGGTATTGGCTATCGGGAACAGTTTTGCCGTGGCCTTGTTGACGCCGACATCGGTCGATTGCGCCGAAAGAATCACCGCAATCAGCAGTTCAAACGGTGAGGAATAGGCCAGTTCGGTCTTCGGTTCCGGGTTGTCTTCATGCAGCCTGCGGAAAATTTCCAGACGTTTTGCGGCATTCATGGGCAGTGCGATTCCTCGAAAGCGGTCAGTGTGAAGGTGTCGGGCGCTGCCAGGCCTGCCATGCGGCGACCAGCAACCCCAGCAAAATGAAGCTACCAGGGGCCAGTGTGGCCAGGCGCAAGCCTCCGTCGGCGGTCAGCACCCAGCCGCGCCAATCCGTTTGCGTCGCAGCAGCGAGCCACGGTAGATGATTACCCAGAGTCCCGTTACCAATAAGTTCGCGCAGCACGCCCAGGCCCACCATCAATGCACCGAACAGGCCGCACAGGCGCAGGCGATCGCGCCAACTGCTCTGGAAGAAACCCGTGAGGTCGAGCACGACACATTGCAATGCAATCAAGGCGGTATAGATTCCCACCTGTTGATGCCATTGCAACGACCAGGTTTGCGCCCCGAGTTCCGCGCAACTGGTCAGCGTTGCGGCGAGCAGCACGCTTGCCGGCAAATGCGTCGCCGCATGCAAGCGCGGGCGCAGTGCATTCATGCCCAGCCCAAAAACACTGATCACCACGATGAACATCAGCCACAGGCCAAGCGCGCTCACCAGTGAACCGGTGGCGCCGATAAGCGGCGCGAGCATCAGTGAATGCTGCAACAGTAATGATTTACTCATGGGAAGGGCTCCCAAGCAGTTGTTGTCGGTGCTCATCGAAGTAGCGCAGCGCGTCATGGGTGGCGTTTATCACCGCTCTGGAAGTCATTGTCGCGCCTGCAATCTGGTCGAATTGCCCTTGATCCTTTTTCAAGGCCCAGCCGTTGTCGACCGGATCGGTTCGGGACTTGCCGGAAAACATTTGAAGCCAGGCATTGGGCCAGTCGGCGATCCGTGCGCCGAGCCCCGGTGTTTCCGCTTGCTTGAGAGTTTTGATGCCAATCAGCCTCCCGTTAGCGTCGACGGCGATCAGCAGTTCGATGGCGCCTGCGTAACCCAGGGTCTGGCTGCGCAGCAGCACGGCATACGCCTGCCCGGCCTTGGTTGCCCGGTAGCCCGTCAGCAGTGTGCTGTTGCCCAGTGCTGTTTTTTCGAGTGTGAGCGTTTGATCCAGAGGCTGATTGTCGTAGCTGCCGGGCGGTAGCAGGTCCAGCAGGTTACGACTGTCGATCAGGCGTTGCTCCGCCGCGATCCGTGGCTCGCTGCTGTGCTGCGCGAACCAGGTCAGGCCGACTCCGAGGACGGCCAGTAATGTCAGGACGGCAACGCTCGAAGCTCGGTTCATGATGCCATCCGCTGCTGTCTGGCCGCGACAAACCGCTCCAGCGCCGGCACACAGAGGTTCATCAACAGCACCGCAAAAGCCACGCCGTCCGGGTAGCCGCCCCACGTACGAATCAGATACGTCAGCAGCCCGACACCGATGCCGAACAGCAGTCGTGCGCCAGGGCTTTTGGCGCCGGACACCGGTTCTGTAACGATAAAGAACGCTCCCAGCATGCTGGCGCCGGTCAGTAGATGAAACAGCGGTGAGCCGTGGGAATCGGAGCCCGAGCCGTTCCAGCACAATAGACTGATGATAAACAGGCTGGCGAGCATGCCGACCGGCGCATGCCAGCTGAACACGCGTCGTTGCAGTAGAAACGCGCCACCCGCGAGAAAGGCCAGGTTCACCCATTCCACACCGCGACCACCGAAATGACCAAACGCCGGATGGGCCGAGAACAGTTCGTCCATGGTGAGGCTTTTATTGATCCGCAGGCTGTCCAGTGCCGTGGCTCCAACCCACGCATCCGGGGTTGGAGCGAAACCGAACACTTGATGTAACCCGCCCGTCAGATTCAAACCGTGGGACGCCGGCCAGTGGGTCATCTGTTGCGGAAAAGCCACCATTACCAGAGCAAAACCAAGCATCGCCGGATTGAACGGATTACTTCCGACACCGCCATACAGGTGTTTACCGAACACCATGGCAAACGCGGCAGCACTCACCGTCAGCCACCACGGGCAATAGGGTGGCAAGGCCAGGGCCAACAGGGTTGCACTGACGAGGGCGCTGCCATCGCTCAAGGTCGGTTTGAGGGGGCGCTTGCGCAATTGCAGTACCGCCGCTTCAGCGGCCAGTGCACTGGCGCCTGCCAGCATCAGATTGATCAACACCCCCCAGCCGTATAGCCAGAACAACGCCAGCATCCCTGGCAACGTAGCCAGTAGAACCAGTTTCATGGCCTGCTGAAGGCGTTCGTCGACCGACTCAAGGGGTTGCATAGGCATCCACCTGGCGTTCGGCTTCACTGACGGCACGTTCCAGGGTTTCGATCTGCTCGGCGGGCGCCTCGGCGGCTTGGGCTTTTTTGAGTTCCGCGCGGCGCATGGCCAACTGGATCTTCGCCCGATTCAGGTCGGCATTCTTCGGTGGAGCAGCAACCGTAGCGGGTGTCGGGGACGGCGGCGTTGCGCTTTCCAGTTGTGCCAAGGTTTGCTCGGCGGCTTCGAATTGCTGTTGCAGAGCGATCAACTGCGACTGTTGTTCGAAGGTCGGCGGATGGCCAAAAGCCTTGAGTGACTTGGTCAGTTGCGCCCGACTCATTGCCAGATCGATCTTGGCTTTCTTCAGCGCCGCATCGGCATTGGCGGCTTTCTGTGCGCGGACGCGTTCGAGGGCGGCTTGCACCGGGTCAAGCGCCACTTGCGCGGGTTGGGCGGCGCGTTGCGCACGGGCCTGGCGCTCGGCGGCTTTTTGTTGTTCTTCGTGCAGCAGGCGGGCGTTGCGTTGCTCGAAACGGCGTCGTGCGTGATTACGTTTGGCGGCGCGGGCCCGTTGTTCTTCCAGGCTGAACGCCAGGCCACCGACAATCGGCAGCACGGTGGCCATCGGCAACGGATGCATTTCGATGCAATCCACAGGGCATGGCGCCACGCAGAGGTCACAACCGGTGCATTCGTCGATAATCACCGTGTGCATCAGCTTGGCCGCGCCGACGATGGCGTCTACCGGGCAGGCCTGGATGCACTTGGTGCAACCGATGCACTCGGCTTCGCGGATGTACGCAATCTGTGCCGGGGCGGATCCACGGCTGAGATCCAGTTCCAGCACCGGTACCTTCAGCAGTTCGGCCAGGGCGTTGATGGTTTCGTTGCCGCCCGGTGGACACTTGTTGATCGGCTCGCCGTTGGCGATGCCTTCAGCGTAGGGCTTGCATCCGGGATGGCCGCACTTGCCGCATTGGGTCTGCGGCAAGAGAGCGTCGATGCGTTGAATCAGACTCATGTTTTGATCAGTCCGCTGAATCCGAGAAAGGCCACTGCGATCAGGCCGGCGCCGATCAGGTCGATCGGCAAGCCGCGAAAGGGCAGGGGAACATCGTTATCGAGTGTGCGTTGACGCAGGTCGTTGAACAGACTCAGCACCAGCCAGAACCCCAGCCCGCCGCCCAGGCTCAGGGCTGCGGCAGCAAAAAAGCCTTTGTCACCCTGAATGCCGAGAAGCGCCACCCCGAGCACGCCGGCGTTGCCCAGCAGCAGCGGCCAGAGACCTTCAAACGACAGCGTCGAAAATACCCGGGACAAGCCCTTCAACAGAGGACCGATCAGCAGCACGCTCAGGGGCAGGAACACGAACAGACGCAGCGACGTCAATTCCAGCGGGATGAGCAGCCAATGATAGAGCGCATAACCGAGCAGGCCGACAATCAGCATCAGGCAGGTCGTCGCCACGCCCAGGGCATGGACTTGCCGACGTTCGCTGCCCAGCAGCGGATCGACACCCAGCGGCCAATGCAACACGAGGTTGTTGATCAGGGCGGTGCTGATAAGCGTGAGCAGTGTTTCGGTCATGATCGTGCCGGCAAGGACGGAGTTGTTTAACACCGCTGTCTGGAAAAGCTTAGGCATTATCCGGCAAGGGCGGAGGGTGGGCCAGACATGAAAATCCCACAGGCGCGCCAGGCACGACTGTGGGATCGCTTTGCCGCCGTGCCTTACTTGATCCGCTGACCAGGCTTGGCGCCGCTGTCAGGGCTCAGCAGATAGATTTCTTCACCGCCAGGACCGGCCGCCATCACCATGCCTTCGGAGATGCCGAATTTCATTTTGCGAGGCTTGAGGTTGGCGATCATCATGGTCAGACGACCATTGAGCTTGGACGGGTCCGGGTAGGCGCTCTTGATCCCGGAGAACACGTTGCGCTGTTCGTCACCGATGTCGAGCGTCAGGCGCAACAGCTTGTCGGCGCCTTCCACAGCTTCGGCCTTGACGATCAGGGCAACGCGCAGGTCGACCGCAGCGAAGGTGTCGAATTCGATTTCCGGGGACAACGGATCCTTGGCCAGTTCGCCGTTGCCGGCGGGTGCAGCTTCGCCGGTGTCGGTCTGGCTGGCGGTCAGGTCTTCTTTCGAAGCGTCGGTCATGGCCTGCACTTTAACCGGGTCGATACGGGTCATCAGCGGCTTGAACTCGTTCAGCTGATGGTTGGCAAGCCAGATCGTATGATCGTTCCAGGTCAATGGCGCGACGTTCAGGAATGCCTCGGCATCGGCAGCCAGAAGCGGCAGCACCGGCTTGAGGAAGATCACCAGCTGGCGGAACAGGTTGACGCCGGTGGCGCAGATGGCCTGGACTTCATCCTGCTTGCCTTCCTGTTTGTTCAGCGACCACGGTGCCTTGTCGGCGATCCAGGCGTTGGCGCGGTCGGCCAGGGCCATGATTTCGCGCATGGCGCGGGCAAAGTCGCGGGCCTCGTAGGCATCGGCGATACCAGGCGCGGCGGCCAGGAAGGCTTCGGTCAGCTCCGGCGCGGCGTTGGTGTCGACCATGACACCGGCATTGCCCTTGTGGATGAAACCGGCGCAACGGCTGGCGATGTTGACAACCTTGCCGACCAGGTCGGAATTGACCTTCTGCACGAAGTCTTCGAGGTTCAGGTCGAGGTCGTCGACACCACGGCTCAGTTTGGCCGCGTAGTAGTAGCGCAGGTATTCCGGCGACAGATGATCCAGGTAGGTCCGGGCCTTGATGAAGGTGCCACGGGACTTGGACATTTTCTGACCGTTGACGGTCAGGTAGCCGTGCACGTTGATGCCGGTCGGCTTGCGGTAGCCCGCGCCCTCGAGCATGGCTGGCCAGAACAGGGCGTGGAAGTTGACGATGTCCTTGCCGATGAAGTGGTACAGCTCGGCGGTGGAGTCCTTGCCCCAGAACGCGTCGAAGTCCAGCTCCGGCGTACGGTTGCAGAGGTTCTTGAAGCTCGCCATGTAGCCGATCGGCGCATCCAGCCACACGTAGAAGTACTTGCCCGGCTCGTCTGGAATTTCAAAGCCGAAGTACGGCGCATCGCGGGAGATGTCCCACTGTTGCAGGCCGGCATCCAGCCATTCGGCGATTTTGTTGGCGACGGCGTCTTGCAGGGTGCCGCTGCGGGTCCAGGCCTGCAGCATTTCCTGGAAGTCCGGCAACTTGAAGAAGAAGTGCTGGGAATCCTTGAGCACCGGGGTGGCGCCGGAGATCGCCGACTTGGGATCTTTCAGGTCGGTCGGTGCGTAGGTCGCACCGCATTTTTCGCAGTTGTCGCCGTACTGGTCTTCCGTGCCGCATTTCGGGCAGGTGCCCTTGATGAAGCGGTCGGCCAGGAACATTTTCTTTTCCGGGTCGAAATACTGCGTGATCGAACGCGTGGCGATGTGCCCGGCGTCGCGCAGCTTCAGGTAGATCTGGCTCGACAGCTCACGGTTTTCTTCGGCGTGAGTGGAGTGGAAGTTGTCGAAGTCCACCAGGAACTCGGCAAAGTCGGCGCTGTGTTCAGCCTGGACGTTGGCGATCAGTTGTTCCGGGGTGATGCCTTCCTTTTCCGCGCGCAGCATGATCGCAGAACCGTGGGCGTCGTCGGCGCAGACATAAATGCATTGGTTGCCGCGGTGCTTCTGGAAGCGCACCCACATATCGGTCTGGATGTATTCCAGCATATGGCCGAGGTGAATCGAACCATTGGCATAGGGCAGGGCGCTGGTGACGAGGATCTTGCGTGGCTCGGACATGGGGCTCGGCTACTTGATGAAACGGAGGTCGGCCACTATAAAGCGCCGGCGCATATTTTTCACCTTTCTGGCCAGATTCCAGATGTATCGTCCTTTACTAAAGTGGCGACAGGTTTTCTTGGTGCAAGAAGGTTTTCGTGGCGAGGGAGCTTGCTCCCGCTGGGTGGCGAAGCCGCCCCAACCCTTGCAGTCCGGCTCCGGCAATAGAATTGCGTCAACTGGATTACGGCTGCTTCGCAACCGTACGGGAGCAAGCTCCCTCGCCACAGAATGCGTTCGCAACAAATGATCTTCAGGCATGCCGACTTGGGTGCGGAACGGTTAGGATACCCACCTGATTTTCCAGTCTTGCTATCGGAGTTGCCCATGAGCGCCGTCAATCGCGCAGCGGTGGAAGCCGTCCTTCGCCAATACACCGACCCTTACCTGAACCAGGACCCGGTCAGCGCCGGGTGCGTGCGCAGCATCGACATTCAGGGTGACCGCGTCAGCGTTCAGCTTGAGCTGGGCTATGCCGCCGGCCTGTTCAAGAGCGGCTGGGCACAGATGCTGCAAATGGCCATCGAAGGCCTGGACGGCGTGACAACTGCCCGCGTTGATATCACCAGTGTTATTGCCGCGCACAAGGCCCAGGCGCAGATTCCAGGCCTGGCCAACGTCAAGAACGTGGTGGCCGTGGCTTCAGGCAAGGGTGGCGTCGGCAAATCCACCACCGCCGCCAACCTTGCGCTGGCCCTGGCCCGCGAAGGCGCCAAGGTCGGGATTCTCGATGCGGATATCTACGGCCCGAGCCAGGGCATCATGTTCGGTATACCTGAGCGCACCCGTCCCGAGGTCAAGGATCAGAAATGGTTCGTTCCGCTCAAGTCCCATGGCGTGGAAGTGATGTCCATGGCCTTCCTCACCGACGACAACACGCCGATGGTGTGGCGCGGGCCGATGGTCTCCGGCGCCTTGTTGCAACTGGTGACCCAAACCGCGTGGGGCGACCTGGATTACCTGGTCATCGACATGCCGCCGGGTACCGGTGACATCCAGTTGACCCTGGCACAGAAAGTCCCGGTGGCCGGTGCCGTTATTGTCACCACACCGCAGGACCTGGCCTTGCTCGACGCACGCAAGGGCGTGGAAATGTTCCGCAAGGTCAACATCCCGGTGCTGGGCGTGGTGGAAAACATGGCCGTGCACATCTGCTCCAACTGCGGACATGCCGAGCATCTGTTCGGTGAGGGCGGCGGCGTGAAACTGGCCAACCAGTACGGCGTCGAACTGCTGGCCTCGTTGCCGCTGTCGATGGTCATCCGCGAGCAGGCCGATGGCGGCAAACCGACGGTGATCGCCGAGCCGGACAGCCAGATTGCCATGGTTTACCAGGAACTGGCCCGCCATGTCGGTGCGCGGATCGTATTGCAGGAAGCGGCGACGCCGGCGATGCCGAACATCACCATCAGCGACGATTGATTCACTGAAATACAGCCCCTGTGGGAGCGAGCCTGCTCGCGAAGAGGTCCTGTCAGCCACCCTCGATGGTGACCAATAGACCGCTTTCGCGAGCAGGCTCGCTCCCACATTCGTTTTAGGTCGGGATTTAAATGCGCAACCCGCCATCCATTTCCAGAATCCGGCCGGTGTAATAGTCGTTCTCGAAAATGTACGCCGCCGAATGGGCGATCTCTTGCGGCTTGCCCATGCGCTTGAGCGGAATGCCCGAAGTCATTTTCTCCAGCGCTTCGGGTTTCATGCCCAGGGTCATCTCGGTTTCGATGAAGCCCGGTGCAATACCGGCCACGCGGATGCCGTAGCGCGCCAGTTCCTTGGCCCAGGTCACGGTTGCGGCGGCGACACCGGCCTTGGCGGCGGAGTAGTTGGTCTGGCCGACATTGCCTGCGCGGGAAATCGACGAGATATTGATGATCGTGCCGTTGTTCTTCAGCTCGACCATTTTCGCCGCGACTTCACGGGTGCACAGGAACACGCCGGTCAGGTTGACGTCGATGACCGCCTGCCACTGGGCCAGGCTCATTTTGGTCATCTCGCCATCCTTGACCTTGAGCAGCAGCCCGTCACGCAGGATGCCGGCGTTGTTGATCAGGCCGTGGATCGCGCCGAAGTCTTCGGCAACCTGGGCGACCATGTGGGTCACTTGCTCTTCATTGGCCACGTTGCACAGGTAGGCGCGGGCTTCGACGCCCTTGGCCTTGCACGCGGCCACGGTGTCATCGAGCTTTTCCTGGTTGAGATCCACCAGCGCAAGCTTCGCGCCCCTGGCGGCGAAATACTCGGCCATGGAACGGCCCAAACCCTGGCAACCGCCGGTGATAATGATTACTTTGTCAGTGAGTTGCATTCGCATGCCCCGGTAGCAGTTCTGAGTGGTTTCCTTGTAGAGAGCCTCTCGATCTGCGCCTGACATGGCCTGGCTGCACATGAGAACTGCCCCGATGGCGTACTGGGACTTTCACCAGTCGCCCGTCCGTTTTTCTGACGGATTCTATATAAGGAGTCATAAATTGAGCGTTGAAGTTGCCAAGCATGCCCGAGAATTGCTGCTCAAGGAATACCGCGGAGTCCTGTCGACGCTCTCCAAGGCAATGCCCGGTTTTCCGTTCGGTTCCGTGGTTCCGTACTGTCTGGACGAGCAGGGCCGGCCGTTGATCCTGATCAGCCGTATCGCCCAGCACACCCACAATTTGCAGAAAGACCCGAAGTGCTCGCTGTTCGTCGGCGAGCGTGGAGCCGAAGATGTGCAAGCTGTCGGTCGCTTGACCTACCTGGCAGAGGCGCACCAGATCGAGGACGAGGCCGCCATCGAAGCCGCCGCCGAGCGTTACTACCGCTACTTCCCGGATTCGCAGAACTATCACAAGGCCCATGATTTCGATTTCTGGGTACTGCAACCGGTGCGTCACCGTTACATCGGAGGTTTCGGCGCCATTCACTGGGTCAACGACCTGACCTTGGCCAATCCCTTCGCCGGCAAGGCCGAAGTGAGCATGGTCGAGCACATGAACGCCGATCACGCCAAGGCCATTGCCCATTACGTCGACCTGGCGGGGCTGCCGAAAACCGCGCCGGCGCAAATGGTCGGTATCGATACCGAAGGCATGCACCTGCGGATCGGCCAGGGCATCTACTGGCTGCCGTTCCAGGCTCCATGTAATACGCCGACACAAGTTCGCGAAGCCTTGGTTTTTCTGGCCCACGCCGAGCATTGGCCGAAAAATGAAGTGGCCGACGCTTGAATTCACGAAACGGCGACGTCATCTAAGGTGAACTGGCAAGGCATTCTTGCGTTGAGGAACCATTTGATGCGCCCTTTTTTGTTGCTCTTTCTGCTGTTTCCGGTGTTGGAGCTGTTCGTATTCGTCAAGGTGGCAGGGGCTATCGGGTTTTTCCCGGCCCTGCTGCTGATCATTCTCGGCTCGATGTTCGGCGTGTTCGTACTGCGGATCGCCGGTCTGGCCACGGCGCTGCGTGCCCGTGAAAGCCTGAACCGTGGCGAGCTGCCTGCGCAGACCATGCTCGAAGGCCTGATGCTGGCATTGGCCGGTGGCCTGTTGATCCTTCCGGGTTTCATCAGCGACGTGATCGGCCTGGTCATGCTGCTGCCAATCAGCCGTCGCCTGCTGGCCAATAAAATGCGCCGGCGTGCCGAGGAGCAAGCGATCCGCCAACGTGCATTCGCCGAGGACCTCCAGTCCCGTGGCGGTCCCGCGCCGCGTGAACCGCTGGGCCGCGAGCCCAACGTGATCGAAGGCGAGTTCGAACATCGCGATACCAAGTAACGTCACAGCGACACGGCACCTTCGGGTGCCGTGTTCGTTTGCGGGGCATTAACCTGAAATTTTTTTGCTCCCCGCCCCTTGTAATAAGCTTATGCGCCCTTATGTATCGGTCACCGCAAGGTTTCTGGCAATCACGCCAGACAGACTTCCGCGTCTCGCTTGTCGAGCCGCACCCGGCACCGCCGGACTTTGTTAAACCCGCCGGGACTACACCGGCCGATGAAAACCACAATTAGGAGAGATCGACAATGAAGCTTCGTCCTCTGCATGACCGCGTCGTCATCCGTCGCAGCGAAGAAGAAAAGAAAACCGCTGGCGGTATCGTCCTGCCAGGTTCGGCTGCTGAAAAAGCCAACAGCGGCGAGATCCTCGCTGTCGGCACCGGCCGCGTACTGGAAAACGGTGAAGTGCGTGCACTGTCCGTAAAAGTGGGCGACAAGGTTGTGTTCGGTCCTTACTCCGGCAGCAACACTGTGAAAGTCGACGGCGAAGACCTGCTGGTAATGAGCGAGAACGAAATCCTCGCTGTTATCGAAGGCTGATTCCCCGCTCATTTTCCCGCTACTACAAAGTATTTAAGGAATATCGATCATGGCTGCTAAAGAAGTTAAATTCGGCGATTCCGCCCGCAAGAAAATGCTCACCGGTGTCAACGTCCTGGCTGACGCAGTAAAAGCGACCCTGGGCCCGAAAGGCCGTAACGTGATCATCGAGAAGAGCTTCGGCGCTCCGACCATCACCAAGGACGGCGTTTCCGTAGCCAAGGAAATCGAACTGGAAGACCGTTTCGAAAACATGGGCGCGCAGCTGGTCAAAGACGTTGCCTCCCGTGCCAACGATGACGCAGGCGACGGCACCACCACCGCTACCGTTCTGGCTCAATCGATCGTCAATGAAGGCCTGAAAGCCGTCGCTGCCGGCATGAACCCGATGGACCTCAAGCGCGGTATCGACAAAGCGACCATCGCGATCGTCAAAGAGCTGAAAGCCCTGTCCAAGCCATGCGCTGACACCAAGGCTATCGCTCAGGTAGGTACCATCTCCGCCAACTCCGACAACTCCATCGGCGACATCATTGCCGAAGCCATGGAAAAAGTCGGTAAAGAAGGCGTGATCACCGTTGAAGAAGGCTCGGGCCTGGAAAACGAACTGTCGGTCGTTGAAGGCATGCAGTTCGACCGTGGCTACCTGTCCCCGTACTTCGTCAACAAGCCGGAGACCATGGTCGCCGAGCTGGACGGCCCGCTGATCCTGCTGGTCGACAAAAAGATCTCGAACATCCGCGAAATGCTGCCAGTGCTGGAAGCCGTTGCCAAAGCCGGCCGTCCACTGCTGATCGTGGCCGAAGACGTTGAAGGCGAAGCCCTGGCGACTCTGGTTGTGAACAACATGCGTGGCATCGTTAAAGTCGCAGCCGTCAAGGCACCAGGCTTTGGCGACCGTCGCAAGGCCATGCTGCAGGACATCGCCGTCCTGACCGGCGGTACCGTCATCTCCGAAGAGATCGGCCTGAGCCTGGAAAGCACCACCCTGGAGCACCTGGGTAACGCCAAGCGCGTGACCCTGTCCAAGGAAAACACCACTATCGTTGACGGTGCTGGCGTTCATACTGACATCGAAGGTCGTGTTGCTCAGATCCGTGCCCAGGTTGCCGAGACTTCCTCGGACTACGACCGTGAAAAACTGCAAGAGCGTCTGGCCAAGCTGTCCGGCGGCGTTGCAGTGATCAAGGTTGGCGCTGGCTCCGAAGTTGAAATGAAAGAGAAGAAAGCCCGCGTTGAAGACGCCCTGCACGCTACCCGTGCAGCCGTTGAAGAAGGCGTGGTGCCTGGCGGTGGCGTGGCCCTGATCCGTGCTCTGGAAGCACTGACCGAACTGAAAGGCGACAACGCCGATCAGGACGTAGGTATCGCTGTACTGCGTCGCGCTGTTGAAGCGCCGCTGCGTCAGATCGTTGCCAACTCCGGCGACGAGCCAAGCGTGGTTGTCGACAAGGTCAAGAACGGCGAAGGCAGCTTCGGCTACAACGCTGCGACTGGCGAATACGGCGACATGATCGAAATGGGCATCCTGGACCCAACCAAGGTAACCCGTTCGGCTCTGCAAGCCGCAGCCTCGATCGGCGGTCTGATCCTGACCACCGAAGCAGCAGTCGCTGATGCACCGAAAAAAGACGGCGGTGCTGGTGGCGGCATGCCAGACATGGGCGGCATGGGTGGCATGGGCGGCATGATGTAAGCCAGCCTTACCCCCTGTACTGAAAACCCCGCCCTGCGAAAGCAGGCGGGGTTTTTTATTGCCCGTATTTTGATGGCCACTTCAATCCATTGTGGGAGCGAGCCTGCTCGCGAAATCGGTGTGCCAGGCGATATAAGTATTGAATGTTCCGGCCTCTTCGCGAGCAGGCTCGCTCCCACATTTTCAATCTGCGTTTCAGGTGCTAACTGGTTGTGCTTTGGCCACGATTTCGGTTTTTGCACCGGGCCGATACAAAATCCAGTAATAAGCCCCCAGACAAATCAACCAGCAGAACACCGCCGTCCACACGTTGTGGGAGAAAAAGTGCGCCCCCTGCATCATCCGCCCGATGGAAAACACCGAACCCAGAGCGAAGGCAAAGACGAACGCCGCGCGGGCCAGTCGCGGACGACGGTCGCGCAAGACGAAGAACAGCGCAAACAGAGTGAAACCGGTCGCGGCGTGTCCGCCAGGCCAGCAGCGCCCGGGTTTCTCTGTGGGAGGGCGCGGGCTGAGCAATTCGCTGTAGGTTTCGTGACCACCGAACTGTTCAAGACTCCACGGACACTGTACTGCCGTCACCGCTTTCATGGGGGTGACAAAGGACGTCGCCAGGCCAAGGGATAGCACCAGGCAGCCCAGCTCTCGCTTGAACGGCATGAGCCTGGCCATGAAGAACGAGCCGACAAAACCGAGAATGGCCAACACCGAGAAGGCAATGACCACTTGCTTGGCACGGTCATGCAGGACGGTTTCCAGGAAGTAACTGTGTCGCCCGATAAAGCCTCCTGCGACCGGGTCGTAGAACAGTTTGGCCAGGTCCATATCCAGCGAGGTCAATTCCAGCAGGATCAAAAGGATGGCCCCAACGGCGGGTACGCCCAGGCACAGCCAAACGTTGAGCGGGCGGGAAGCGGGGCGGATGGAGGTCGAAACCATGGCAGTTCCTGGGTCGGTGATGTGACTGAAGAGCGCAACCGCGCGAAGTGTGAACCCGATCCTGTCGCCGGCCCGTGAACCGAAAGTGAAAAAGTCGTTAAGCCCCGGGCAGGCTTTTCCACCTCATTGAGCGCTGCACGCAATCCTAGCCGTGAGCCACACTTGGCCTTAAGCTGCGCGGGCCAAGACGGCCGTTACCGTGTACGGAGAAGGTGCCCATGCGAATTTTATTGGTTGAAGACAACCGCGATATCCTGGCCAATCTGGCCGATTATCTGGGGCTCAAAGGCTACACCGTGGATTGCGCGCAAGACGGCTTGTCTGGCCTGCACCTGGCGGCCACCGAACATTACGATTTGATCGTGCTCGACATCATGCTGCCCGGCATCGACGGCTACACCTTGTGCAAACGCCTGCGCGAAGATGCCCGCCGTGATACGCCGGTGATCATGCTCACCGCTCGCGATCAACTGGACGACCGGTTGCAGGGCTTCAAGTCCGGTGCCGACGACTACCTGATCAAACCTTTCGCCTTGTCTGAACTGGCGGCGCGGGTTGAAGCCGTCATGCGCCGGTCCCAGGGCGGTGGTCGCCGCACCTTGCAAGTCGGCGATCTGATCTACGACCTCGATACACTCGAAGTCACCCGCGAAGGCCGCTTGCTCAAACTCAACCCGGTGGGCCTGAAGTTGCTGGCAGTGCTGATGCAGAAAAGTCCTCACGTATTGCGCCGTGAAATTCTCGAAGAGGCGCTGTGGGGCGATGACTGCCCGGACAGCGACAGCCTGCGTAGCCACGTGCATCAGCTGCGCCAGGTGATCGACAAACCGTTCGCCAAACCGTTGCTGCACACCGTGCACGGTGTGGGTTACCGCTTGGCAGAGGGGCGTGATGGAGTTTAGACAGAGCCTCGCTCAACGGATCATCATTGCCTTTGCGCTCATGAGCGCACTGGTGGCGGGTGCCTTTGCCATGGGCATTGTGGCGACCGTGCACCTGGTGGAAGAAAAATTGATTTCCGCAGGTTTGGGCGGCGATCTTCAGCGCTTGTTGCTGATGGATAACGTCTCGGACTGGAGCCATCGCCCCGAACCGGACCAGCTGTTCTATTTCAGCGGTGGGCCGGGCGATTTTGAACTGCCCAAGGATCTGCGGCACCTGGATTCGGGGTTTCACGAGGTGTTCCGCGAGCAGCTGTCGTATCACGCCATGGTCGAAATCGTCGACGGTCGACGCTACGTACTGCTTCAGGATCAGAGCGACTTCGAAGAGCGCGAACGAGTACTGTTTGCCGTGGTGCTGGTGGGCTTCGTGCTCAGCCTGGCACTGGCGGTTTTTCTCGGCTGGGTCCTGGCGCGCAAGGTCATGGCACCGGTCGTACGACTGGCCCGGCAGGTGCGTCATCGCGACCAGTTGCTGGGGCTGGCGCCGCCACTGGCGCCGGATTATGCGGCTGATGAAGTGGGCGAACTGGCGGTAGCCTTCGACGCTACCTTGGGACGCCTACGCCAGGCATTGACCCGGGAGCGGATGTTCACCAGTGACGTCAGCCACGAGTTGCGCACGCCGTTGATGGTGCTTGCAAGTTCCTGCGAACTGCTGCTGGAAAACCCCGGTATTGATCAGCGTGGTCGCGCTCAGGTTGAGCGAATCGCTCGCGCCAGCGAAGAAATGCGCGATCTGGTGCAAACCTTCCTGATGCTGGCCCGGGCACAGCGCGAAGACGCAGGCATGTCGCCACAGCAAACGCTGGGTGAGGTGGCCGACGGGTTGATCAGTCAATGGCGTGCACCGATCGAGGCCAAAGGGCTGAAACTGATTATCGAGCCGGGCAAGCCGCACGACACGCGCTTCAACGCGACATTCCTGCATGCGGTCATGGGTAACCTGTTGCGTAACGCACTGCACTACACAGAGCAGGGCTTCATTCGCCTGAGCCTGTCAGACAGCGGTTTCATGGTCGAGGACAGCGGTGTGGGTATTCCCGAAGAGAAGCGCGAGGCGATGTTCGAGCCTTTCGTGCGCGGCAACGAGAAGCGCGGAGAGGGTTTGGGCCTGGGATTGTCGCTGGTGCAACGAATCTGTGAAAACCAGGGCTGGAGCGTCAGCCTGACCAACATGGAACCCCATGGCTGTCGTTTTCAGGTGGAACTGTCTAGGTCGCGGGTGAGCTGAGCGACCTGAAGAAGGGCAATCCTGATCGGTGGCCTAGTCATGTAAAACCTCGAAACGATTCGGGGTTTTACATGACAATTTTTTCACAAAGGCATGACCTGACACTGACACGACGCTACCTAAGGTGGTCGTCATCAGAAGTACAGGAGACCTTGATGATGGCCGCCCCGATCAAACTTGATTTTTCCGAGAAATACGACGACCAGCACGCACAGCAGTACCTGCTCAAACATCAGGATGGCGTCAGTCGTAAACTGTCCCATTGGCGTGACGAGCAACTGGCGCGAAAGGCGCTGACGCTGGTTGGCGAGCCAGGTCTGGTACTCGATCTGCCATGCGGTGCGGGGCGTTTCTGGCCCTTGTTGGCGGAAAAACCCAATCGGGTGATCATCGGCGCCGACAACTCCGAGTCGATGTTGAAGATAGCCACGCAGGCGCAGCCGGCCGATGTGGTGAAACGGGTACAACCCTTGCACACTTCTGCATTCGACATCGCCTTGCCTGATAACGCCGTCGACAGCATTTTCTGCATGCGTTTGCTCCATCACATCGGTGAAGCCGAGCATCGACGGGTGATTCTGCGCGAATTCGAGCGCGTCACCCGCGACAGCGTGATCCTGTCACTGTGGGTGGATGGCAATTTCAAGGCCTGGAAACGCAAGCGTCTCGAACGCACGCGTGGGCAAGTCGGTTACCAAAACCGATTTGTGTTACCTGCTGCTACGGTAGAACAGGAATTTGAAGAGGCGGGTTTCCGTATTCAGGAACGTCTGGACTTTTTACCGCTCTATGCCATGTGGCGGGTTTACGTATTACGCAAGAGGTAACAGGATGGCAGTGCAGTGTGCAGCAGGATCGGACGTCGTTTCCCAGGACTGCTTCGACTATTTCTGGAATCAGCGCGGTGAATGGGTGGAAGAACCCAATGTCCGGCGCGGAGGAGAAAGTGGCGTAGAGCGCGTCGTGGGCAGTGATGGCCAGCTGCTCTATGCCAAGCGTCAGACCGGGCACACCTATCGCAGCCTGTTGCATCCGGTCGGGCGGCCGACAGTGTTGCGCGAGCGTGACGCCCTCATCGGTGTCGGCCAGCTCGGCGTGGGTGTCCCGGAAATCGTTTTCTGCGGTGCACAGCGCGATCCCGTGCACAAATGGCGCGCATTGCTGGTGACCAAATCATTGGATGGTTTCCTGGAACTCGAACACTGGTACGCGTCTGGTGAGCGTGAGCGTCACGGTGAAGCGCTGCACGATCGGGTGTTGAAGGAATTGGCCGAGAACCTGGCGCGCATGCACAAGGGCCGTTGGCAGCACAGTTGCCTCTATACCAAGCATGTGTTCGTGCGCGTGACCGGTGAACGCGAGGCCGCCAAGGTCGAAATAGCGCTGATTGATCTGGAGAAATGCCGGCAGCGTTTGAGCGCACGGCAGGCGGCCGTTCACGACCTGAAGCAGTTGCGTCGCCACTCGTCGTTCAGCCCTACGGACTGGGAAAAGCTCGTCTATTTTTACAAGACGGCGTTTGGCAGCGCCATCAAAGGTTTATAGCAATGAAACTTGAAGTTGCGCGAGGTTTGTTTTTAGTAGGAGCCTTGGCAGTTGCTTCACTCGCGGTGGCAGCTTGGGAGCAGCCACGCACGCAAGTTCTTAGTTCAGTGAGTGGCGACCATTGCCCCCTGCCACGGGTCGCCAAGGCATCCGTGGCCACTCAGCCCGATCATGATTTATTGCTGTTCATCTTCGGACTGTCTCAAGGATTGAGGCCGCAAAGTTGAAAATATTGAAGCCCAAATAAAAGGCCTCGCTGATGCGAGGCCTTTTTTGTTGCGCGATTTCAGGCATGTCGCAGATCACATGTGGGAGCGAGCCTGCTCGCGAATGCGGTGTATCAGTCACGTTCGTGCCGACTGTTTCAGTGCATTCGCGAGCAGGCTCGCTCCCACAGGTTATCAGTGCAACGGCTTATCGGGTTTTGCCAACAACGTATAAACGCATGGCAACACAAACAACGTAAACAGCGTGCCGATCGACATCCCGGTCGCAATCACGGTACCGATATCGAACCGGCTGACCGCCCCGGCCCCCGTGGCGATGATCAGCGGTACCATGCCGAATACCATCGCAGCGGTCGTCATCAACACCGGACGCAGGCGAATAGCCGCGGCTTCCTCCACGGCCTCGCGCGGTGTCAGGCCCTTGTCCTTGCGCAACTGGTTGGCGAACTCGACGATCAGAATCCCGTGCTTGCTGATCAACCCGATCAGTGTCACCAATCCGACCTGGGTGTAGATGTTCATGCTCGACCAGCCGAGAAACAGCGGCAGCAACGCGCCACAAATCGACAGCGGCACGGTCACCAGAATCACCAGCGGATCGCGGAAGCTTTCGAACTGCGCAGCCAGCACCAGGAAAATGATCGCCAATGCCAGGGCAAAGGTGACCCACAAGGCGCTGCCTTCCTGCACGTATTGCCGTGATGCGCCGGCGTAGTCGATGGCAAACCCTACAGGCGCTTCTTCACGGGCGAACTGGCGCACGGTGTCGATGGCTTCGCCCATGCTGACCAGCGGTACCCCGGAAAGAATGGCCGAGTTGAGTTGCTGGAACTGGTTCAATTGCCGTGGGCGCGCCCGGTCGGTCACGGTAATCAGTGTCGACAGGGCCAGCAATTCACCCTGGATGTTCCTGACGTAGTAATTGTTCAGCCAGTCAGGGTTATCCCGGAAGGGTCGCTCCACCTGGGCAATGACTTTGTAGCTACGGCCTTCAATGGTAAACCGGTTGATCTCCGCTTCGCCGAGCAAGGTCGCCAGCGTTCCACCCAGGTCCTGCATCGACACGCCCATCTGCGCAGCCTTGGCACGATCGATATCCACCACTACTTCGGGTTTGTCGAAGGCCAGGTCGACGTCGACGAAAGCGAACTTGCCGGATTCCATCGCGCGTTTTTTCACCCGGTCCACCACTTGCAGCAGCAACTCGTAATCGTTGGCGGTATTGATGACGAACTGGAAGGGCAGACCCTCACCTGTGCCCGGTAACGACGGCAGGTTGAAGCCGAAAATCTGTAGCCCGGGAATGCTCTCCAGCTTGGCCTGAACGTCGGGCAGGATCTGCATCTGGGTCCGGCTGCGCTCGTTCCAGGGCTTGAGCAGGAAGCCGCCGATGCCCGATTGCACGCCATTGAAGCCGTTGATCTGGAACGAGGAGTAGTACTCGGGAAACGCCTTGAAGATCGAGATGAACTCGTCGGTGTAGGTGTTCAGGTAGTCGAGGTTGGTTGGTTGCGGGGCGTTGGCCATCATAAAAATGATGCCCTGGTCCTCATCCGGTGCCAGTTCCGACTTGGTGAACTTGAGCAGTACCGGAATCAGGCACAGCACGATGACGGCAAAGACCAACACCACCGGTCGGGTGTTGAGGGTACCGTGCAGCAGGTGTTGGTACCGGCGCTTGAGGCCTTCGAAAATCAGGTCGAGACGATGGGCCAGGCCGGTGGGGTTTTCATCGTGACGCAGCAGGAAGGCGCACATCATCGGCGACAGCGTCAGGGCCACGACGCCGGAGATCACCACAGCCCCGGCCAGGGTCAGGGCGAACTCCTTGAACAGTGCCCCCGTCAGCCCCGTCAGGAAGCCGATCGGCGCATACACTGCCGCCAGGGTGATGGTCATCGATACCACCGGCATGGCGATTTCCCGGGCGCCTTCAATGGCCGCATCCAGCGGCGACTTGCCTTCCTCGATATGACGGTGAATGTTTTCCACGACAACAATGGCGTCATCGACCACCAGACCAATGGCCAGCACCATCGCCAGCAGCGTCAGCAGATTGATCGAATACCCCATCATCTGCATGAAGAACATCACGCCGATCATCGACAGCGGGATGGTGACGACCGGGATCACCACCGACCGCAGCGCACCAAGGAACAGGAAGACCACCACGATCACGATCAACACCGCTTCGAACAGGGTTTTCACCACTTCATCGATCGAGGCCTGGATGAACAGTGTGGCGTCGTAGGCGATTTCACCCTTGAGGTTCGGCGGCAGTTGGGCTTCAAGATCCGGCATGATCTTGCGCACTTCCTTGATCACGTCCAGCGGGTTGGCGCCCGGCGTGGCCTTGATGCCGATGTACACCGAGGGCGTGCCGCCGAAGGAACTGATGGTGTCGTAGTTTTCCGCACCCATCTCCACCCGTGCGACATCACGCAACAGCACGCGACTGTCGCCATCGACCTTGAGCGGGATCGCCGCGAACGCTTCTGCGGACTTGAGCTCGGTACTGGCGTTGATGCTGGTGACCACATACTCGCCTTTCACTTCGCCGGCGGCGGAGAGAAAGTTGTATTGGCGTACCGCGTTGGTCACGTCGCTGGCACTCAGGCCGAAACCGGCAAGCTTCACCGGGTCCAGCCACAGGCGCATCGCAAATACCTGGTTGCCGAGAATCTCGGCTTCGGCCATGCCCGGCAGGGTCGCCAGTTTCGGCTGGATCACCCGCGACAGGTAGTCAGTGATCTGCGGGTTGCTCAATTCCTTGCTGAAAAAACTGATGTACATCAGCGCCGAGGCGTCGGCAGCTTCCTTGCTCAGGACCGGGTCTTCGGCGTCCTGAGGCAACTGGTTCTTGACCTCGTTGGCCTTGGCCAACAGTTCGGTGAACAGGCGATCGCTATTGGCGCCGATGCGCGCATAGATCGAAATCACCGAGAAATTCTGGCGACTGACCGAGGTCATGTAATCGATGCCCTCGGCGCTGGCCAGGCTCTGTTGCATCGGTTGGGTGATGTAGCCCTGGATGGTTTCGGCGTTGGCCCCCGGGTACGCGGTGGTCACCGTGATCAGGGCGTTTTCCATTTGTGGATACTGGCGCAGCGGCAACTTGCTCCAGGCCTGGAAGCCCAGCAGCACGATCAGCAGGCTGACCACGGTGGCAAGCACCGGGCGGCGAATGAACGGATCAGTAAAAGCCATCAGGGGTTCCTTGATCCGTCAGCGCGGGGCTGGCCGTTTTTCTCGGCCAGGGTCTTGTCGTCGCTGATGGCGATGTGCGCACCATTGTCCAGTTTGATCTGGCCGGCGGTCACCACAATTTCACCGTTCTGCACGCCTTTGGTGATCATCACCATGCCATCACGGCGTTCGCCGGTTTCGACGAAACGCCGTTCGGCGATCAGGACAGGTTGGCCCTTGTCGTCTTTTTCCACGCTGCCGTCTTCAGCTTTTTTCTGGGCGGCGATATAGACCGAGTTGCCATAGAGCGTGTAGGTGATCGCGCTTTCAGGCACGACGATGCGTGGCTGCGGGTCGGGCAAAATGACCTGCAGGCTGGCGAACATTCCCGGCAGCAGCTTGCCGTCGGGGTTGGCCAGGGTTGCGCGGACCTGCACGTTGCGCGTGCTGTTCTCGACTTTCGGGTTGATCGCGCTGATGGTGCCGGGGAACGTCTCCGTCGGAAAAGCCGCCACTATGATCTGCACCGGCTGGCCGACCGCAATCTTCGGCACGGACTGTTCAGGTACGAAAAAGTCGACGTACAGACTGCTGAGGTCCTGGAGGGTGGCAATCATGGTGCCGGTGGCCACGTAGTCGCCGACGTCCACCTGACGAATGCCGATGGTGCCGCTGAAGGGGGCGAGGATGCTTTTTTTGCCGAGGGCAGCCTTGAGTTGATTGACCGTGGCCTTGCTCTTTTTCAGTACCGCCGAGAGTCGATCGAACTCACCCTTGGAAATGGCCTGGCTGCCCACCAGTTGACTGCCACGGCTGTAATCCACCTGGGCCAGTCCGAGGTCGGCCAGGGCGGTTTCGAGCAAGGCACTTTCAACGGCGCTGTCGAGCCGGACGATGGGTTGACCGGCCTTGACCTTCTGCCCTGACTCGAACTGCACATCGACGACGGTGCCGTCGGCCTCCAGGCTCAGGTCCACGCCTTGCAACGCCTTGAGGGTGCCTACGGTGGGCAGGCGAGCTTGCCAGGGCCGTTCGGTAGCCGTGGCCACGGCGACGCTGATGGGTGGCTTCGGCGCGGAGAAGCCCTGGATCATCGTGTAGATGGAGAAGGCTTTATACCCGGCCAGCACCAGCACGATCAGCAGAACAACACCCAACATGATCAGCATGCGGCGACGCAGCATATTTCCAGTTCCTTGGAGTAAATCAGGTGAGACAGGGGGGAACATTACCGCGAGTAGGAAGGGGAATCCAACTGGCACTTGTTACAGGTAGGTGCAAATCCTGTAGGAGCGAAGCTTGCTTGCGATGGACTCAAGAGCGCTGCGTTTACCCAGTAAACACGCGTAATCGTTAACGTCCATCGCGAGCAAGCTCGCTACTACAACGAGCAGGGCAATCTCAGATCAGATGAAGATGGTTGTCCCAGAGCCCCGCCGGCAGTTCCAGCGGTCTTGCAACCAGATCTGTCTGACGGCAATCGTAGTACCGGCAGCGTCCCTGGCCCGAGGTCACGACAAAACCGTCGGCCACCGCGCCAACCCCGGCGCAATCGGGAAGTGGCGCGTCCAGGCGCACTTCGCCGCTGTCCAGGTCCCAGATGAAAAAGCGGTTGCCCCGGGGCGCGGTCAACGCCACCAGGCGCAAATCGCTGTGCACTGCGACGCTCGCGGTGTAGTGCCCCATCGCCTGCAACTGGTGCTCGGGCACCGGGAACGCCACGAAGGGTTGACCGGGACGCTTGATCGCCAGCAGTTCCGAAGGCTCATGAGCCGCCCCCATGAATTGCTGGCCGGCGACAATGGTGCCGTCGCTGGCAATGCCCAGGTGACGCACGCTGTTCATCTGCTGGGCGAGGGTTTCCTTGCTCAGCAATGTGCCGTCGCGTTGCATCAGGACCAGGCTCGGCTCCATGGCATCGAGGTTCATCTCGACGCGGCTTTCGGCCTCGGTACGAATCCCGCCGTTGGCCACCACCAGGGTTTCGCCGTCGGGCATCCAAGACACCTGATGCGGCCCGATGCCGTGGGTGGAAATCTCGCCGCTATGGACCAGCCGTTCGCCTTCGAATGTGTACACGCCGAGCAGGCCGCGACCCGGATCGGTCGTATCGTTTTCGGTGGCGTACAGCCAATCGCCACTCTGATGAATCACCGCGTGACCGTAGAAGTGCCGGTTCGGCCGGGACGTCACGGTTTGCAGCAGGGTGCCGTCACGCAAGTCGATCAGGTAACTCTCGGTGCCCGGCCGCCGGGCGACAAACAGTGCGATCGGCAACGTCGGGTGGTTGATGATGTCGTGGCAGCGCTGACCGACCCGGGTGGCGAACACCCGGGTGCCGTCCAACCGATAACCGACGGCGTAATGCTTGCCGTCGGTATCGTCCCGCGCCGAAAGCAGCAGCGGGCTCTGATCCTTGCGCTTGAACAGCGTCCAGCCGCCCAGTGTCACTGCTCCCAGCAGCAAACTACCTAAAGTCAGAGCCTGGCGTCGCAGCATGGCACTCGCCCTCATCAGTCACCGTCGTTGGCGTTGAAGCCCAGTTGGATACCCAGCGCCTTGGCCAGTTCGCCTTCGTGCAGGCGGTGGACGACGTTGAGGCTGTCGTAGATGTCGTTGAGTTGCTGGCGACCGGCATCTTCACCGAGCAGTTCGGTCAGCGAGCGCTGGTTGCTGGCGAACAGTTTCAACGACGCGGCATAGGCGGCGTCGATCTTGTCGGCCAATGGTTTTTGCTCACTTGGCAACAGGCCTCGCAGGCCTTTATTGTCGACACCTTCCCAGACCGTTTTGGCGGCGGCGAGGCTGGCTTCCATGCTGGTAAGGGACGACTGGCTGCGCCACGCATCGGCCTGGAACGGTTGTGGAACGCCCTTGCTCTGGCGGCCCATCGGCGTGCCGAGCTTTTTCTTCAAACTGTCGAGGGCGGTGACCTGTACACGCAGCAGATCGGCGATTGCTTCGTGGGAGTCGGCGTAGCGCTGGTTGGGGAACTTGCTCATCTGCGCGAGCATGCCGTCGGTGTTGTTCCAGCTTTTAAGGATCTCTTCGGCCAGCTGCTTCTGGCGCTCGCCAATGGCGATCAGCAGAGGGCAATACTTGGTCTTCTGCTCGGCGTTGGCTACATCAGGCTTGCTGTCGAACAGGATGTATTCGTAGGCCGACAGCCCCTGAACCACAACGCTGGACTTGGCCAGCGCGGCGGCATCGATCTGAGGCTGCGCGGTGACCAGTTGTTCGACCTGACGGCCGACGAGGTTCTTCTTGTCCGGCCAGAACTGCACCTGCCACGAACGATTGCCCTCGGCCAGCGGCCCGATCAGCAGCGGTTGCAGCTCGGCCCAGGCTTTTTGTGCGTGCAGGAAATCGGCGCGGGCGGTGTCGAGGGTTTCCTTGCCTTCGCAGTACGCCAGGGCACTGATGGCCAGTTGGCGGTCGGCTTCGACCCAGCGGGTGTAGGTCGGCAGTATCACGGATTTGGCGATGGCCGCCGAAGTGACGGCTTGCGGGTCCTGTGGCGAACAAGCGCCCAAGGCTAGCGCGGCAAGGCTGGTGAACAACAATTTGGGACGGAACATGTCGGGCTCCCGCGGGTGGAATGGGTATTAAAGGGAATTCAAGAACGCCAGCAACGCAGCGCGCTGCTCGGCATTGAAAGTCAAAACCTGTTGTTGCGCAGCTGCAGCTTCGCCGCCATGCCAGAGCACGGCTTCGAGCAGGTTGCGGGCGCGGCCGTCGTGCAAAAACTGGGTGTGGCCACTGACCGCTTCGGTCAGTCCGATGCCCCACAACGGCGGGGTACGCCAGTCGCGACCGCCGGCCTGGAATTCGCTGCGGTTGTCGGCCAGGCCGTCGCCCATGTCGTGCAACAGCAGATCGCTGTAAGGGCGAATCTCTTGATTGGCCAGCTCAGGTTCGGCGGCGTTGGCGGCGGTGGTGTATTTCGGTGTGTGACAGGACTGGCAACCGGCCTGGTAAAACAGATTCTTGCCGGCCAGCACTTCAGGCGCGCCGACATCGCGGCGCGCCGGGACGGCGAGGTTGCGGGTGTAGAACAGCACCAGACGCAGGATGTTGTCGCTGACTTCCGGCTCGCCATCGGGGCCGGCGCCGCTCGGTGCCTGTTTGCAGGTGGTTTGCGCATCGGTGCAGTCATCAAAGGGTCTCAGGCTGGTCGTGAGGCCCATATCACCGGAAAACGCGTGAACATTTTGTTGATTGAGGGTCGGTTGCCCGGCTTTCCAGCCAAATCGTCCAATGACGGTCTTGTGCTGTGTGTCATCCCAGACCCGGTTCGGTCGACCGGCGATACCGTTTTTCTCTTTAGCCTGCGCCTCGGCGTTCGCCAGAATGGCCTCTTCCGGGATGGCTTCCAGCAAGCCCAGGCCGATCATCGGCGGTGCAACCCGGGCCGAGAAGCGGGTGTCGGGGTGCATCGGGCCGTAACCCAATTGGGTGATGTTCAAGGTCGGCTTGCGCAGCTCGACTACGGTGCCGTCCTTGAAGCGAACCGGCACTGGCGTGTAATCGACCCGCACCTTGCCTTCCGGGACTACGCCGGGCACGGCCATGTCCTGGAATTGTCCGCCGTAGATCGGCTCCGGTACGACACCCTGTTGCTCGATGATCCTGGCGTAGGCGGGAGCATCGGGAATCGACAGGCGCACCAGCATCGACACGGCATTCTGCGCATCCGGCGCAGGCGGGTGACCGCGACCGTCCTTGATATGGCAACCCTGGCAGGCGTTGGTGTTGAACAAGGGGCCGAGGCCGTCACGGGCGGTCGTGGTCGACGGGGCGATGACCCAAGGGTTGCGGAAGAAACTGTTGCCGACACTGAAGTCCACGCGCCGCGATGGCGGCAGGTTGGCCGATGGCAGCGAAAAGGCGTTCTGATCGGTCTTGCGCACGGTCGCACTGCCCCCGGAGCGGGCTTCACCGGGTTCTGCCTTGGTAAAACGCGGGGCGTCATCGCAGGCACTCAGGCCCAGGGCCAGGAACAGTGCGGACAAGCGAAGAGGCAGCGGGGGCATCAGACATCCTGCAAGACGAGCAAAACAAGGGCGCAAAGTCTAACAGGGTAGGGGGGTTTGAATAAGAGGAATTATCGTTTGCTTGAGGTGGGGCACACCCCATGAACACATTACAAACTCCTGTGGGAGCGAGCCTGCTCGCGAAAGCGGTAATGGTCGCACCGAAGATGTTGCCAATGATGGCCCTTTCGCGAGCAGGCTCGCTCCCACAATGGGGCGTGTTCAGGCCAACAAAAAGGCGACCCGAAGGTCGCCTCTTTATTCAGCCAGCGTTGATCAGAACTCGTGATCAGCGTTGTCCGGGTTCAGGTCGCTGATACCCAGTTTGCCAGCGGCGGCTTCGATCGAACCGGTCTGCTTGACCAGCGAAGCGATGGCGTCACGGACAATCTGGTTGCCGGCGGTGTTGCCGGCAGCGATCAACTGGTCGTAGTGCTCACCCTTGTTGGCGTGGTCGACGATGACCTGCATCTTGGCTTCAGTCGCGGCCAGATCGGCTTTCAGTGCGGTGTCGGCAGCCGGGTCGACTTTGGCCACCAGGGACGACAGGCTGGCACCCGTCATTTTGGTGCCGTCGACACGGGTGTATTCGCCCAGGTAGACGTTACGAACGCCTTTGGCATCGTAGAACTGCGAGTTGTGGGTGTTGTCGCTGAAGCAGTCGTGTTCGTCTTCCGGGGAGTTGGCTTCCAGGGAAACCTTCATGCGTTCGCCCGCCAGTTCGCCCAGGGACAAGCTGCCCATGCCGAACAGCATTTTACGCAGGCCGCTTTCAGCCGGTTCCGCTTCCAGGGTGGCGCGGTAGTTGTCGGCCACGTTCGGCTTCCAGTTGCCGACCATTTCTTCCAGATCGCTGACCAGCAGTTGGGTCACGGCTTTCAGGTAGGCACGGCGACGGTCGTTGTGGCCGCCGGTGGCGCCTTTGCCTTCCAGGTAATCGGAAGCAGGGCGGTTGCCGGCGCCAGGGCCGGTGCCGTTCAGGTCCTGGCCCCAGAGCAGGAATTCGATGGCGTGGTAGCCAGTGGCGACGTTGGCCTCGGAACCGCCCAGCTCGTTCAGGCTGGCGAGTTTTTCCGGGGTGATGTCTTTCACGTCGACCTTGTCTTCGCCGACCTGAATCTGAGTGTTGGCGATGATGTTGGCGGTGGCACCCGGGTTACCCAGCGCGTGCTCGTAGGATTTGTCGACGTAGTCGATCAGGCCTTCGTCCAGTGGCCAGGCGTTCACCTGACCTTCCCAGTCGTCGATGATGGTGTTGCCGAAGCGGAAGACTTCGCTCTGCAGGTAAGGAACGCGGGCGGCGATCCAGGCAGCCTTGGCGGCTTTCAGGGTGTCGGCGTTCGGCTTGGCGAGGAAGGCGTCTACAGCGGTTTGCAGGGTTTTCGCGGTGGATTCGGCATCGCTGTAGACAGCGAAAACGATGTCGGCGTAATGGGCGACAACGGCTTTGGCAGCGGCTTCATCGACTTTACCGGCAGCGGCAGGTGCAGCGGCTGGAGCAGCCGGGGCAGCAGCGGTGCTGGCAGCCGGCGCTGGTGCGGCAGCTTTTTCCTTGTCTTTGCCTTCACCGCAACCGGCGAGGGAAATTGCGATGGCCAACAGACTGGCGGTAGCCAGAGGCATACGAATCATGGCGAACATCCTGCTTCGAGAGGGGGTGGAATGGCGCGCCCGGCGCGCAAAACTGCCACATAATGCAAATCTTTCGCATTATGTGTAAAGGGTTGTGCTTGGAAATATTTCTTATTCACGGGACGGGTGTAGCAGATCTGTAGGAGCGAGCTTGCTCGCGATGGACGTTAACGATAACGCGTGCTGTCTGACAAAACGCGTCGCCTGTGAGTCCATCGCAAGCGAGCTCGCTCCTACAGAGGTTACAAAATAGCGGCGTTACTACGCTGGGCCTGCTTCAGATAAGCGCCCAATTCCCTTGCCGGCAACGGTTTGCTGTAGTGATAACCCTGACCTTCGTGGCAGCCTTCGGAGATGATGTAAGCCTCCTGTTCGGCCGTTTCCACACCTTCGGCGATCACCTGCATGCCCAGGCTCTTGCCCAATTGGATGATGGCGCGAACGATGGTTGCGTCGTCGTCATCATCGAGCAGGTCCTGAACGAAACTCTTGTCGATCTTGATCTTGTCCAGCGGCAGGCTTTTCAGGTAGCTCAGTGAGGAATAACCCGTACCGAAGTCGTCGATCGCGATCAGCGCCCCGGAGCGACGCAGGCTGAGCAAGTGCTGGGCGGCGGTGCTGATGTCTTCCATCAGGCCGGTTTCGGTCACCTCCAGCTCCAGGCTGCGCGGTGGCAGGCGATACATCTGCAGCAGGTTGTTGACCACCCTTGGCAACTCGGCGTGGTGCAGTTGCACGGTGGACAGGTTCACCGCCATGCGCAGGTCGCTGAAACCCTGGTCATGCCAGTCTCGCAATTGCTTGCAAGCCTGATCCAGCACCCACTCGCCAATGGCAATGATGGTGCCGTTCTGCTCGGCCAGCGGGATGAACAGGTCCGGCGGAACCAGCCCGTGTTCCGGATGCTGCCAGCGAATCAACGCCTCGACGCCGACTACCCGGTGGTCGCGGTAGCTGATCTGTGGTTGATAGACGAGGTAGAACTGCTCGCGGACCAAGGCATCGCGCAGGTCTTTTTCCAGCTCGCGACGGCGGCGCATCTCGGTGTCGACGCTGGCGATGTAGAACTGATAGCGGTTGCGCGAGCGAGTCTTGGCCAGGGTCATGGTCTGCTCGGCTTTCTGCAGCAGCTTCTCGGTGCTGTCACCGTCTTCGGGGAACAGGGTGATGCCGATGGTGGCGCGCAGGCGGATTTCCTGATGATCGAGGGCAAACGCCGCTTCCAGGTCATCGAGAATGCTTTGGGCCAGCTCGGCGGCTTCGTAGGGTTGTTCGATATCGGCCTGCACCAGGGCAAACTGGTCGCCCCCGAGGCGGGCGAGGGCACCAAGGCGTCCACTGTGCGCACGCAGGCGATCGGCCAGGGCCAGCAACAGCTGGTCGCCGGTCTGGTAGCTGAACTGTTCGTTGATGCCCTTGAAGTCATCGAGGCCGACACACAGCACGGCCACCCGTCGTTGCAGCTTGCCGGCGTCAACCAGAATCTTGTCCAGTTGTGATTGGAGTTGCTGACGATTCGGCAGGCCGGTGAGGAAATCGTACTGGGCCATGCGCAACAGACTGTTTTCCGCCTCGTGGCGCAAATGGGTGTTGCGCTCGATGGACTCCAGCAACTGGTTGGCGGTGTTGATCCAGATCCCCAGCTCGTTTTTTTCGTGACCCTTGAGCAGCGGGATCTTGTGTTCGCTGGGACGATCCGGGTTGATTTCGGTCAGGTGTTCGATAATCCGCGACAGGGGCTTGGTCAGCAACCAGTGATACACCAGATACAACACCAGCCCCATCGCCAGGGCGCGCAACACGCCGGATATGAAGATGATCACCGAACTGACGATAAAGCCTTGCCCATAGGTGGCGGTGTCGAGGGTGATACTCAGGTCGCCGTAGTACTCGCTGTAAGGGCCGCGTCCCACCAATTGGGTGGTGAAGGTGCGTTCCTTGCCGAGAATCAGGTCGGTCAGCCAGCGACTGCTGGAGTGCTGCAGCTCGCGGGATTTCTGCGCGAGCATGGCTTCATTGGGGTGGCCGATGGAGGCCTGGCGCACGGCATCGTCCTGAAACAGGCCTTCGATGACCTGCATGCCCATTTCCCGGTCCAGGCTGTAGACGGCCTGGGTCGAGGGATCGCGGAACATGTCGAGGATGCGTTCGGCATCGCCGGCAACGGCCTGGCGTGTTTTGTAGGCATCAAACACGATCTGCGCGCAGCTCAAGACCACGCCGACGATCAATGCCGACAGGAGTACGACCCGGAGCAACTTCACCGACAAGCTGTTCTTGAGTTCCAGCTTCAAAGGGTTATTCCTTGTTCCGTGCGGGTAGCATCAAGTTGCCATGAGTATTGGCAATCCCGTGATGGCAGTCAAAGGGACAATCATCCATGGGGGATTTTGCCTGCAGCTTGGCCGATATGCAGTTGTCTGCGGTAATTGTCCGATTAGTACTGTGTCGGTTGTCGAGTCCTTCAACTTGAGGAGGGATGTGGAGATATTTTCCTTCTGACTGATGTTAGACGGCTGTGGCGCCGGGGCAAGGGGGTGAAGGCTGGTTTCATCGTGGGAAATTGGCTTGCGTTGTTGATCTCTTTATCTTGGCGGCTTTAGGGCCGACCAAGCTCTGGGTTGTCGGAGTACATATCCGTTGTTGCGGTAACGGCCACTGGCGGTTTCGGCCTTACGGCGACTCACTTTTTTGACAAACGCCTCAAAAAAGTAAGCAAAAAAACGCTCGCCCCGGCGTCCGGCCCCTCGCCAAGGCTCGGGGTTCCTTCGCTCCGGCATTCATCCGGGGGCATCGCCCTCCGGTTGGCTTCGCTGCACCTGCATGCAATGGGTTCGACTGCGTCGAACGGCGCTGTGCGCCAATCCCCGGATGAACACCTCCACTCAGTCTTCCGATGGGGCGGGTGGATCAAGATCAAGAGCTGAAGGCGAGCTAACGCTCGGCCTGATGAGTGTGAAAGCAGCGGGTGTACGGCGACCCATTGTGGAAGCGAGCCTGCTCGCGAAGGCGGCCTGACAGCCAACCAATCTCTTGCAGATGTATCCGGTTCCCCTGTGGGAGCGAGCCTGCTCGCGAAGACGGCGGAACAGTCACCACCGTTCCTCTGCTCATATCCTTCCATAAAAAAACCCGGCAAAAGCCGGGTTTTTTGTCTGGCATCGAGCTTAAGCGGTGAAGGTTTTGCCTTCGAACTGCTCAGCCACGAATTTCCAGTTGACCAGGTTCCAGAACGCTTCGACGTACTTAGGACGCAGGTTGCGGTAGTCGATGTAATAAGCGTGTTCCCAGACGTCGCAGGTCAGCAGCGGGGTGTCGCCGTTGGTCAGCGGGTTGCCGGCGCCGATGGTGCTGGCCAGGGCCAGGGAACCGTCAGCCTTTTTCACCAGCCAGCCCCAGCCGGAACCGAAGGTGCCGATGGACGTCTTGCTGAACTCTTCCTTGAACTTGTCGAACGAACCGAACGCAGCGTTGATGGCTTCAGCCAGTGCGCCGGTTGGTTGACCGCCGGCGTTTGGCGCCAGGCAGTTCCAGTAGAAAGTGTGGTTCCAGACCTGAGCGGCGTTGTTGAAGATGCCGCCCGAGGAAGTCTTGACGATTTCTTCCAGGGTCTTGCCTTCGAACTCGGTGCCTGGCACCAGGTTGTTCAGGTTCACGACGTAGGTGTTGTGGTGCTTGTCGTGGTGGTATTCCAGAGTTTCCTTGGAAATGTGCGGCTGCAGTGCATCGTGTGCGTAAGGCAGTGGCGGCAATTCGAAAGCCATGGTGGATCTCCTAATCAGGTCAGTTGCGGTGAGCGCAAGGCCGATCACGGGCGGCCAGACAAGCGCCGGGGAGTTTTATACTCTTTGCGGCGCAGGAGTCGGATCATAGCACCGGGGGTGCGGCATAACCACGCAACAACTGTGTGGAATAGAGGTTCCAGAGCCTTTTGGAATAAATCAACCCGCCATGATCAGTTGCAACGCTACAGCGAACATCATGACCGCGACCAACAGGTCGAGAATTCGCCAGGTGCTCGGTCGAGCCAGCCACGGAGCCAGCCACGCCGCGCCCAGTGCGAGGGTGAAAAACCACAGCAACGAGGCACTGGCTGCACCGACCACATAAGCGCCGGGTTCTGTCTGCTGCGCGCCGAGCGAACCGATCAACAGGACGGTGTCCAGATACACATGGGGGTTGAGCAGCGTCACTGCCAGCGCACTGAGCATCACCGCGCGCAAAGAGCGCACCGTCTGGTTTTCACCCTGCTGCAGACTTTGTTTCGAACAGGCACGGCGCAACGCCTGGCTGCCATACCAAATCAGAAATACAGCGCCACCCCAGCGGGCCACTGCCAGTAAAGTCGGGTTCTGCGCCAGCACCGTCGCCAACCCGAACACCCCGGCGGCCACCAGCAACGCATCGCAGGTCACGCACAGTGCCGCCACCGGCAAATGATGTTCACGTCGCAGGCTCTGGGCCAGTACAAAGGCGTTTTGGGTACCGATCGCCATGATCAGGCCCGCGGCCACCAGCAGGCCGTTTACATAGCTTTGCCACATAGTTGCTACTCCGCGTTGGCTGCGAGGTCGCGCAACACCTGCATGGCGCGCTCGGCGTCGGCCTGGCCGACGAATAAATGGTCGTGGTAGTAGCCGGCAATCACGTTGCAACTGATGCCGGCCTTGCCCAGTGCCGTGGCGAAGGCGGCGGTCAGGCCGACGGCTTCGAGGGCCGAGTGCACGTTCAGGGTGATCCAGGCCGCGACGTAGTCGAAGCTGAAACCGGCTTGTTCGGCGTGAGAGCGTTCGAGAATCACGGTCAGGCCTTCCTGTTCACGGAAGCTGCCAATGATGTCCACGCCTGAAGGCAATCGCCCGTCATGCAGAGTGCAAAACACGTATTCGCCGGCGTTGAGTTGCGGGCTCATGCTGCGCAGCAATGTTGCCAATGAAGTTTCGCCAGCCATGTGAGTGATCCTGTTCAAGAGTTCTTGCTGGCCATTCTCCGGCAGGACGCTGTATAAGAAAAACCAATAGTGGTGATCGCTCATTAGGAAAACTGATGTTCGACTATAAATTGCTTTCTGCCTTGGCCGCGGTGGTCGAGCAGGCGGGTTTCGAACGGGCTGCGCAGGTACTGGGCTTGTCGCAATCGGCGATTTCCCAGCGCATCAAATTGCTTGAAGCACGGGTCGGCCAACCGGTGCTGGTGCGGGGCACGCCGCCGTCGCCGACCGAGATTGGCCGGCGTCTGCTCAATCATGTGCAGCAGGTGCGTTTGCTTGAGCGCGATTTGCAAACATTGGTCCCGGCGTTGGACGAAGAAGGACTGCCAGAGCGCCTGCGTATCGCTCTGAACGCTGACAGTCTGGCGACCTGGTGGGCGCAAGCCGTAGGGGATTTTTGTGCGGATCAGCATTTGTTGCTGGACCTGATCGTCGAAGATCAGACCGTCGGCCTCAAACGCATGCGCGCAGGGGAAGTGGCGGCCTGCCTGTGTGCCAGCGAGCGACCCGTGTCCGGCGCCCGCAGCGTGCTGCTGGGGGCGATGCGTTACCGGGCATTGGCCAGCCCGGCCTTCATCGCCCGGCATTTTCGGCAAGGTGTGCGTGCCGACCAGTTGGCCAGAACCCCGGCCCTGGTATTCGGCCCGGATGACTTCCTCCAGCATCGCTATCTGGCGTCCCTCGGTGTCGATGGCGGATTCGAGCACCACTTGTGCCCATCGTCCGAAGGCTTCATCCGTCTCGCAGAAGCCGGACTCGGCTGGGGGCTGGTGCCGGAACTGCAGGTTCGCGAACAGCTGGAGCGCGGCACTTTGCTGGAGCTTTTGCCAGATAAGCCGATCGACGTGGCGTTGTACTGGCATCATTGGCGCAATGGCGGTCAGTTGCTGGGGTTGCTCACCGATCAATTGGTGCGCGCGTCCAAGCAATGGCTGGTGGCCTGAGAGCAGTTGCAAGCGTCAAGCTGCAAGCCGCAAGTGAAGAGCTTGCGCATCCTTTTTTAACTTGCAGCTTGTAGCTTGACGCTTGCAGCTGTATCCGAAGGAATACCTCATGAAGATTCTGGTCACCGGCGCAAGCGGCTTCATCGGCGGGCGCTTTGCGCGTTTCGCCCTGGAGCAGGGCCTGGAAGTGCGGGTCAACGGTCGCCGGGCCGAGGGTGTGGAGCATCTGGTGCGGCGTGGCGCCGAATTCGTTCAGGGTGACCTCAGCGACCCCGAGTTCACCCGCGAACTGTGCGCCGATGTCGAGGCCGTGGTGCATTGCGCCGGTGCCGTCGGCGTGTGGGGGCGCTATCAGGACTTTCACCAGGGCAACGTCCAGGTCACGGAGAACGTGGTCGAGGCCTGTCTGAAGCAGCGGGTCCGGCGCCTCGTGCACTTGTCGTCGCCATCGATCTACTTCGATGGCCGTGACCACTTGGGCCTGACCGAGGAGCAAGTACCCAAGCGCTTCAAGCATCCCTACGCCGCGACCAAATACCTGGCTGAGCAAAAGGTCTTCGGCGCCCAGGAATTCGGCCTCGAAACCCTGGCCCTGCGCCCGCGTTTCGTCACCGGTGCCGGTGACATGAGCATCTTCCCGCGCCTGCTCAAGATGCAGCGCAAGGGACGCCTGGCGATCATTGGCAACGGCCTGAACAAGGTCGATTTCACCAGCGTGCAGAACCTCAATGAAGCGCTGCTCAGCAGTTTGCTGGCCAGCGGCTCGGCCCTGGGCAAGGCCTACAACATCAGCAACGGAACACCGATTCCCTTGTGGGACGTGGTCAATTACGTGATGCGCAACATGGAGGTCCCACAAGTAACGCGCTACCGTTCCTACGGCTTGGCCTACAGCGTTGCCGCACTGAACGAAGGCGTGTGCAGGTTGTGGCCGGGTCGTCCGGAACCGACCCTGTCGCGACTGGGCATGCAGGTCATGAACAAAAATTTCACCCTGGACATCAGCCGTGCCCGGCATTATCTGGATTACGACCCGAAGGTGAGCCTGTGGACCGCTCTCGATGAATTCTGCAGTTGGTGGAAGGCCCAGGACATTCGTTGAACGGCCCCTGGACTGAACCGACTACGGGGTTGAGGGTCAATCGGTGCGGCCGTGGGGGTTATACTCGCCGCATCAAGCCATCACCGTTTCACAAAGGTTGACTCCATGTCCATGCGTAACGATGCCAACGACGACTTCGATGATGTACCGAGCCTGCGTGCCGATAGCCTCGACGACGATGACTATGTACCCACCTCGCGTACGTCCGTGCATTCGCGCACGGCGCCCGTGGTCAAGGTCAAGAGCCCGAGCACCGGGCCGTTGTGGGCGCTGGTCGGCGCTTTGTTCTTTGCGTTCGCGGGCCTGGCCTGGTGGAGCTTCCAGCAGATTTCGCTGATGGAGCAGCAACTGGTGGCGACCCAGGAAAGCTTCGCGCGTATCAGTGAGGAAGCGGCAGGGCGCCTGCAGGACATTTCCGGCAAGGTGGTCGCCAGCCAGACCAATGTGACCTCCGACAGTGAAGCCTTGAAATTGCAAATCAAACAGCTGCAAAGCCAGCTGCAGGATCAGGGTAAACAGCAGCAGGGCGTGGCCGGTCAGGCTTCGGAGCTGGACAAGCGACTGGCGCAGATGACCGCCCAGACCACCGAGCTGGACAAACGCCTCGAGCAGATCACCGCTCAGAATACCGCTCATGCCGCTGAGCAACAGACCGCCACCATTCAATTGCAGGCTCAGGTCAAAGTCTTGAATAGCGACGTAGCCGTGCTGAAAAGTGCCCCGGCGGACACTGAGAAGTTCGACGCCCAGCTGAAAAGCCTCGGTGCCGACATCAGCGCATTGAAAAAACAAGGCAACCCGAACGCCGCCATCGATCGTCTGGAACAGGAGATCGTCATCCTCAAGAGCGAGCAGGACAATCGCCCGACACCGGCTCAAGGCTCGACCAATACCGCGGAGTTCGACGCCTTCCGTGGCCAGGTCACCCGCAACATCAACACCCTTCAGGCGCAGATCCAGAACCTGCAACAGCAACTGCGCGCAAGGCAGTAAAAGACCGGATACTGAACAACTGTGGCGAGGGCGCTTCTGTGGCGAGGGAGCTTGCTCCCGTTGGGTGGCGCAGCCGCCCCACTCCATTCGCTGCGGTTGACCAGACAAGCCGCGTTGTCTGATAGGCGGCTGCTGCGCAAACGATCGGGAGCGAGCTCCCTCGCCACAAAAAGCAGTTCCGGCACACTGCGCACCGCTGAACACCCATACATGCCCCATTGCCGTCTACGCTCTTGAAACATCAACAAGAACGAGGGATGCGCAATGGGGGTTCTGCATAAGCTGGCCTTGCTGGGCGGGATGCTTTTGTTGTGCCTGGGCCAGGTTCAGGCCGCCGGGACGGAAAAAGCTGACAGTCAGGCCGCCATCGCCTTGCTGGAAAAAGCCCTGGCCTACTACCACGACAATGGTGACAAGGCCTTCGCCGCGTTCAGCCGCCAGGGCGAGTTCGTCGACAAGGACCGTTATGTGTTTGTCGTCGACACCAAGGGCGTGATGCTTGCCAGCGGCGGTCCTTCCGCGGCGCTGATTGGTCGGGATGTGTCGGAGGTCCTCGGGCCGGATCTGCGCAAATCCTTCAAGGATGCCCTGAAAGTGCCGGAGGGCAATGGTATCCAGCAAGCGGAATATCGCTGGCAGAACTGGGCCGATGGCAAGGTCGAGCGCAAGCATGTGTACTACCAGCGTGTCGGTCAGCGGATCCTCGCGGTCGGCTACTACCTGCCACGGGCCTCGGCGGAACAAGCCATGGCCTTGCTGAACAAAGCGGCGACCGACCTGGCCAAGGACGAGAAGGGCACCCTGACGGCGATCAACGCCCTCAAGGGCGGTTATCTTCAGGATGATTTGTATGTGTTTGTCGTCGACCTGAACACCCGGCGCTACGTCGCCCACGGCACCAACCTGCGCTTGATCAACACGGATTTCGGCAAGATCAAGGACCCGGAAGGCAAACCGGTGGGGGAGCCGATTCTGGCGCTGATGAGCCAGCAGGATTATGGCGAGTACGCATACCGGTGGAAGAATCCGGTGACCGGCAAGGTCGAGGACAAGCACGCCTACCTGAAGAAGGTCGGGCATTTGCTGGTGGCGGTGGGGTATTACAGCCCTTGAATGGCGGTGCCTGACAGTCCGCCTTCGCGAGCAGGCTCGCTCCCACAAGGACCGCGCACTGTGGGAGCGAGCCTGCTCGCGAATGGTGGGGACGCGGTCTGGCTACCGAACCTTGTCCTCACGCCCGCGCAGCAACATGTTCGGCATGGCAACCGCCGCCGCCAGTCCCAGCAACGACACCGCCGCGCTGACCATCAGCAAATGCCGGAAGGTCAGCAGCAGTTCGGCGCGCAAGGCGTTCTGCGCATCCCCCGGTGTGGCGTTCAGGCCGTCCAGCAGAACATTGCCCGAATGTCCCTCGGCAATCAGTGACGAGCCGGCCAGGTGCGCGAAGCTCGAATCCTGCAAAAACGCCAGCAGAAGCGCCGACATCAGGGCAACGCCCACCGCGCCGCCCAGCGAACGGAACAGGTTGGTGGTGCTGGTGGCGACACCGATGTCTCGCTGTTCCACCGAGTTCTGCGTACCCACCAAAGACGTCGGGAATTGCATGCCCGAGGCGATCCCGCTGAGCAGCATGAACAAACTGCTCAACACAAAAGCCTGGGGCGGGCTGAAGGCCATGCCGAGGATCGAGATCGGCATCAGGATCGCACCGGTGAGAATCTGCGGTTTATAGCGACCGGTCACCGAGGTGCGACGGCCGGCGAAATACGCACCTATCGGCAGCCCCATCGCCAGTGGCAGCAAATGCAGCGCTGCACTGTCGGCGCCTGCGCCGGTAACGCTCTGAAAGCGCAGCGGCATCAGCACGATCAACGAAATCGCCTGGAAACTGGTGAAGAAAATCGTGCACCAGCACAGCAGGGCATTGCGGTTGGCGAACAGGTGCATCGGCAGCAGCGGCTCCCGCGCGCGACGCTCATGCCAGACGAACGCTGCCAGTACGACGCCGGCGCAAGCAAAGAGACCGAGCACTTCGCTGCTGCGCCATGAATACCCCTGACCGACCTCAGTGATACCGAGCAACAGCGCGGTCAGGCCGATGATCATCAGCAGCGTGCCCAGGTAATCGATGATGGGGGTGCGCTGCGGAATCGGCAGCCCAACCAGGTTGCGCCGGGCCACCCACCAGGCGCCAAGTCCCAGCGGCAGATTGATCAGGAACACCCAGCGCCAGGACAGGTATTCGGTCATATAACCGCCGAGCACTGGACCGGCCACGCTGGCCACCGCATACATGCTGCTGAAGTAACCCTGATAACGCCCGCGTTCGCGCGGCGGCACGATGTCGCCGATGATCGCCTGGCTGACCGAAATCATCCCGCCCGCGCCGATCCCCTGAAAGATCCGCGCCAGCACCAGTTGCTCCATGCTCTGGGCCATGCCGCAGAACAACGACGCCAGGGTGAACAGGCCCATGCCGAACAACATCAACTTGCGCCGCCCGTACAGATCGCCCAGTTTGCCGTAGATCGGCACCGCCACCGTCATCGCCACCATGTAGCCGGAAATCACCCAGGCCAGCAGGCTGACGTCCTTGAATTGCGCGGAAATGGCCGGCATCGACACGGCGACGATGGTCTGGTCCAGCGCACCGAGAAAGATCGCCATCATCAGGGCGACCAGCACGCTGCGAAGGGCCGGTTTGGGCGTTTCAGGCTGGTTGAGATTGGTCACGGGAGAACCTGCGGGCAGTGATGGTCCCGCAAGAGGCGAGGGCGAGCGGGGATGCTCGCCAGTGTAAGTCGGTAGCAGGCTATTCGATAGCCTCGTACGGAAGCCCGACGTAATTTTCTGCAATGGTTTTTCGACCGGCGTCAGAGTCGACGAAGTACTCCAACTCCGACTCGGCGATGCGCTGGCTGAAGGCATCGTGATCCTCGAAACGGTGCAGCATCGATGTCATCCACCAGGAAAACCGCTCGGCTTTCCATACCCGGCGCAGGCAGATGTCGGAATATTTCTCCAGCAAATCGACACGGCCTTCGCGGTAAACCTTCAGCAGAATATTGAACAAGGTACTGACGTCGCTTGCCGCCAGGTTCAAGCCCTTGGCACCGGTGGGCGGGACAATGTGCGCGGCGTCGCCAACCAGGAACATGCGCCCATACTGCATCGGTTCGACCACGAAACTGCGCAGCGGCGCGATGCTTTTTTCGATGGACGGTCCGGTCACCAGTTTTTCCGCCAGGGCTTGCGGCAAACGGGTTTTGAGTTCATCCCAGAAGCGTTGATCAGACCAGGCCTCGACCTTTTCATCCGCCGGTACTTGCAGGTAGTAACGGGTGCGTGTCGCCGAGCGCATGCTGCACAGGGCGAAACCGCGTTCGTGGCGAGCGTAGACCAGCTCTTCGTGGACCGGCGGGGTGTCGGCCAGTATCCCCAGCCAGCCAAAGGGATAGACTCGTTCGAACACCTTCAGGCACTCGGCGGGTATCGACTGCCGTGCCACCCCATGGAAACCGTCGCAACCGGCGATGTAGTCGCAATCGAGGCGATACTGCTTGCCGTCCTTCTCGAAGGTGACGAAGGTTTCTTCGGTTTTCATGCCATGGGGCACCACGTTGGCGGCCTGGTAAATCGTCTGCGCACCGGCCTCCCGACGAGCGGCCATCAGGTCGCGGGTGACTTCGGTCTGGCCGTAGATCATCACCGTTTTACCGCCGGTAAGGGCTTGCAGATCGATGTGCACCTGGCGGTGATCGAGCGCCAGTTCGAAGCCGCCGTGGACCAACCCTTCGGCGTCCATGCGCTGACTCACGCCGGCCTGGCGCAACAGCTCTACCATGCCTTGTTCAAGGACACCGGCACGGATGCGCCCGAGCACGTAATCGGGCGTCTGGCGCTCGAGAATCAGGGTGTCGATACCGGCGTTGTGCAGTAATTGGCCGAGCAATAGACCGGAGGGGCCGGCACCAATAATGGCGACTTGGGTTTTCAGCATTTTCATTGTTTTTATGACTCGCAAGCTCCACGCGACCAAGGTCGGTGAGTGATTTTTATGGATCGAGTGCTTGCATTTTTCCCTTGCGGGTCTGTCAATTGAAGGTGAAAACTGAGCCGATACCTGTACATTCTGCCAATCGGTGCGATTATCGCCCGTCATCTATTCCGAGGCCTGGATTGAAGTGATGAACAAGCCTGACCTGCCTTCGATTCCAGTGTTCAAGCTCTACGGTGAAAGCCTGGATTGGCCAACCCCGGACTTGCTGCACTGTGAAACCATCTCCAAACGCAGCCGCGAACATCAATGGGAAATCAAACCCCACCGCCATGCCGATTTATGCCAGTTGCTCTTCGTATTCAAAGGTCAGGCAGAGCTTGAAATCGAAGGTAAACGCACGCAACTGAACGAACCGGCGATCCTGGTCATGCCACCGCTGTCGGTGCATGGCTACCGTTTTTCCGAAGACGTCGAAGGGTTCGTCGTGACCCTGGCCGCGCCACTGGTCTCCCATCTCCAAGCGCAACTGGGTAACTCGGTCAATGCCCTGGCCCAGCCCGAAAGTTACCCGGCCGGCAAGGACAGTGAATACCTCAACAGCCTGTTTGCTGCCTTGCAAACCGAATACACAGGCCACCAACCGGCGCGGGAAATGCTCATGCATTCGCTGGTCAGCGTGATCATGGTGTGGGTCAGCCGCCAGGTGATCCAGCGGCACTCAGCCACACAACGGCCGCAGCGTGCCCGGGAATACCTCAACGGTTTCATTCAACTGGTGGAGGAGACCTATCGCCAGCACGTCAAGGTCGAGGACCTGGCTCATCGGCTGGGCATTTCCGTGTCCCACCTCAACGGCACCTGCCGCGAACTGGCGGGGCAACCGGCCTTGCAGATCATGCACGAACGGCAGTTGTTGGAGGCCAAGCGCTTGCTGACCTACACCAGCATGACCATCTATGAAATGTCCGATGTGTTGGGGTTCTCTGATCCGACAAACTTCACGCGCCTGTTCCGACGACGGGTGGGGATTTCGCCCAAGGCGTTTCGCGACCGCTTGAAGGCCGATCAGGACAACCAGGCCTGATCCGCTGTCTTCAACGGCATTCGTCAGCGCAGGGCGTTGAGGGTCGCGTTGTGGGGAATGCAACGCTCGAAATTGCAGCTGGCGTAATCACGGGGCAGGTTGCGCAACTGCTCCACGCGCCAGGCCGCAGCGCCATACAGCCCGAGCGTTACCGCGCAGGTGATGAAAATGGCGAGGTACCTTCTTGTTCTGATGTTCATGGCGTCGACCTCTGAACGAATACCCGTGGGTATTTACATTGAGCATAGGTCAGGGTCGGTGAGATGCCAGCAAACCAAGTCATGCATGTGCCACGACATTCAGAACACTGATGTTTCCCATTGTGGGAGCGAGCCTGCTCGCGAATACGGTTTAACGTTCAACAATTCGTTGACTGACACTCCGCATTCGCGAGCAGGCTCGCTCCCACAGGGGAATTGCGGTTACAGGCCAACATCCCACGCAGGTGTTTCGGGAAATCTCATCACCAGAAAATCCAGCAAACTGCGCAACGCCGCGGGCATGTGCTTGCGCGAGGCATACACCGCATAGATGTTCAACTGCCGTGGTTCGGCATGGGGCAGCAGGCGCACCAGCTCGCCGCTGTGGATGTGCACTCCGGCCTGATAGGTAGGCAGCATCGCCACCCCGGCGCCAGCCATGGCCGCACGCAGCAGGGTGCTGGCTTCGTTGGCGCTGATGTTTCCTTGCACCGGCACCGCGATCTGTTCACCGTCCTGTTCGAAATGCCAGAGGCTTTTGCCGAAGTAGGAGTGGGTCAGGCAGTTGTGCTGGCTCAGGTCCTCGACCCGCTGCGGCGTCGGATGCTCGCGCAGGTAAGCGGGGGAGGCGCAGATCACGGAACGGCAGACCGTGAGTCGACGGGCGATCAGGTTCGGGTCCAGGTCGTTGCTGGTGCGGATCGCCAGGTCGATGCGCTCATCCACCAGGTTCACCGTGCGGTCGAGCATCTGCATGTCGATGCTGACGCCGGGATAGCGCTTGACGTATGCCGCCATGGCTTCCGCCAGTTGCGCCTGGCCGAACGAAGTGCTGACGCTGATGCGCAGCAGGCCGCGGGGGGCGTCGTCCGGCTCGCTGACCGCGGCTTGCAGGTCGTTGCATAGCTCCAGCATCTGGCGGCAGCGGGGCAGGGTTTCGCTGCCGGCGGCGGTCAGGCTCAACTTGCGTGTGGTGCGGTGCATCAGGCGTGCGCCAACCCAGTCTTCCAGTTCCGCCAGATACCGGGAAACCACCGGTCGCGACAGCTCCAGATGATCGGCTGCCGCTGACTGGCTGCCGAGGTCGACCACTGTGACGAACACCCGCATTGCTTGTAGACGATCCATGATTTGCCCGATTTCAGAAACAAACTATGTTCCAGCATCGCATTTTTTGTACTGAACCAGGCAACTAAGCTCTGTGCCCATGCCTACTCGGGCTTCTGTTCTTCTGTGGGAGCGAGCCTGCTCGCGAAGGTCGTCAACGATAACGCGTGCAGACAGGGTTGAACGCGTTGCCCTTGCGACCTTCGCGAGCGGGCTCGCTCCCACAGAGGGCGGGCTTTCCATTCAGAACACGGTGTAAAAAATGATCAAGCGTATTTTCCTCGCCACCGCCCTCGGTTTTGCCGCCCACGCCAGTGCATCGACGCTGACGCTGGATGTCTACAACCCCGGAACCCAGGCGATTTTCCCGGTGACCTCGGTGCTGGTCAGCGGTGCGAAAGAGGTGATCCTGGTGGACGCGCAATTCGGTAAGTCCCAGGCCGAGCAGGTGGTGGAAAAAATCCGTGCCAGCGGCAAGCAATTGACCACCATCTACATCAGCCACGGCGACCCGGATTACTACTTCGGCCTCGACACCCTGACCGCTGCATTCCCCAAGGCCAAGGTGCTCGCTTCGCAACCGACCGTTGATCACATCAAGCAGACCGTCGCCGGAAAATTAGCGTTCTGGGGGCCGAAGCTGGGGGCTGACGCGCCGGCCAAAACCATCGTGCCCGAGGTACTCAAGGGCGACAGCCTGATCCTCGAAGGGCAGAAGTTGCAGGTGGTCGGCCTGGAAGGCAAACAACCGGATCGCAGCTTCGTCTGGATCCCTTCGATCAAGGCCGTGGTCGGTGGTGTGGTTGTGGCACAAAACATCCATGTGTGGATGGCCGACACCCAGACCCCGCAGTCCCATGCCGATTGGTTGGCTACGCTGCACTCGATCAAAACGTTGAATCCGGAAACCATCGTGCCAGGACACTATCTCGGCGAGAGCACCCGGTCCCAGGCCGCTGTGCAGTTCACTGCCGATTACATCAAGGCGTTCGACGAAGAAACCGCCAAGGCCAAGGATTCCACTGCACTGATCGCCGCGATGAAAAAGCGCTTCCCGGCACTGGGCGAAGAAAGCTCCCTGGAGCTGAGCGCCAAAGTCGCCAAGGGCGAGATGAAGTGGTAACCCGTTTTTTCTGATGCAGAAGCTTTTGTGGCGAGGGAGCTTGCTCCCGCTGGAGTGCGTAGCGCTCCCCAACGGTGTGTCAGGTACTTCGTGTTGTCAGGTTTTACGGCTGCTTCGCAGCCGAGCGGGAGCAAGCTCCCTCACCACAATGATCTGTGTGTACAAGTCAAATTGAATACAGCCAACAGGAGAACGTCATGAGCAATATCGCAATCATCGGTGCCACCGGTCGTGCCGGCAGCCAACTGCTGGAAGAAGCCCTGCGTCGCGGTCATAGCGTCACCGCCATCGCCCGTGACACCTCGAAGATCGGCCTGCGTGCCGGTGTGGCCAGCAAGGCTGTCGACGCGCTGGATGCCGCCGCGTTGCAAGCGGCGATCGCCGGGCATGATGTGGTGATCAGTGCCGCGCATTTCGCCACGCTTCCGGCCAGTGCCGTGATCGGACCGATGAAGCAGGCCGGGGTCAAACGCCTGCTGGTAGTGGGCGGTGCCGGTTCTCTGTTGTTGCCGGATGGCACTCGGGTGATCGATAGCGCAGGCTTCCCGGCGGAGTACAAGGCAGAGGCCAGCGCCGGAGCTTTGTTTCTGGAAAACCTGCGTCAGGAAAAGGAACTGGACTGGACCTTTGTGTCGCCCTCGGCGGAATTTGTCGAGGGTGAGCGCAGCGGTTCGTTTCGGATCGGCGAGGATGATTTGCTGGTGAGCCGTGAAGGGCGCAGCTGGATCACGTTCGCCGACTATGCGATAGCGATGCTCGATGAAGTCGAAGCGCCGAAGCACTCTCGGCAGCGGTTTACCGTCGGGTACTGAGCACACAAATCACCTGTGGGAGCGAGCCTGCTCGCGAAGACGGACTTACATTCAACAGCGATGTCGGCTGTCAGATCGCTTTCGCGAGCAGGCTTGCTCCCACAGGGGCGAAGTATTCACCGACTTTGCGCCTGTTCCACCAGCCAACCCATCAACTCGCGCAACTTCGGCGAAGGTGCAGGTTTTTCCGGGAATACCAGGTAATACGCCAATCCGGTTTTCACCTTCAACTCAAAGGGCATGACCAGTCGCCCGGCATTCAGGTCATCGCCGATCAACGACCAGTCGCCAATTGCCACGCCCGTGCCCTGGGATGCCATCGACATCGCCAGGTCCAACGTTTCAAAGTGCTGGCCCTTGCCGACATTGGTCAAGTGCACGTCCGCCGCTTTCAACCAGGCTTTCCAGTCCCGTTCATCGCGGGTGGGGTGCAGCAACAAGTGTTGTTGCAGGTCAGCCGGAGTTTGCAAAGCCAACGACCCTTCGAGCATGGGCCGTGAACACACGGGGGTCAGTTGTTCATCGAACAGCAGACAAGACTCAAGAGAGCTGTCCGGCGGCCCGCCGTACATCACCGCCGCATCGAACTGTTCGCGATGAAAGTCCACGCCGTGTTTGACTGTGGTGGTCAGTTCAACCGGCACGTCCGGCCGCTCTTTTTGCCACTGCAACAGGCGTGGCAGCAGCCAACGCATTACACAAGTCGGCGCCTTGAGTTGCAGGGTTTCGCGCTTCTCGCCGATCTGCTCCACCGCCTCGTCGATCAAACCGAAAATCTGCTGCACCCGTGGCAGCCACTCGCGCCCCTCGGCGGTCAGGTCCAGTCCCCGGGCCTGGCGGATGAACAGTTCATAACCCAGATGATCTTCCAGCCCGGCGATCTGTCGACTCACCGCGCCTTGGGTGATGTGCAGTTGCTCGGCGGCCCGGGTGAAGTTGCAGCACTGCGCGGTAATCAGAAAAGTGTGCAGCGCCGGCAGGGGAGGCAGTCGTTTCATTGGGATCCAAGGTATGACGTGAGGACATGGCTAGTATGACTTTTTATCCATTGTTGCGGCTACGTGTCGCCCGTTCCAATGAGGCCATCCCTGGACCTGCGAATTCATCATAAACACAGCGCAGGCCCGGCGTCTCAAACGAACAAGAAGGGCAATGACATGGCGACGTGCGGCGAAGTATTGGTCAAGTTACTCGAAAACTACGGGGTCGAGCAGGTGTTCGGCATCCCGGGGGTTCACACCGTGGAGCTGTATCGCGGGTTGGCCCGTTCGAGCATCAACCACGTCACTCCGCGTCACGAACAAGGCGCCGGCTTCATGGCCGACGGCTATGCCCGCACCAGCGGCAAACCGGGTGTGTGCTTCATCATCACCGGCCCTGGCATGACCAACATCACCACGGCGATGGGCCAGGCCTACGCCGATTCGATCCCGATGCTGGTGATCTCCAGCGTGCAGACCCGCAACCAGTTGGGCGGCGGTCGCGGCAAGCTGCATGAGCTGCCGAACCAGAGCGCGCTGGTTGGCGGCGTGGCGGCGTTCTCCCACACCCTGATGTCGGCGTCCGAATTGCCGGGCGTGCTGGCCCGTGCCTTTGCGCTGTTCCAGGCCGGTCGCCCGCGTCCTGTGCACATCGAAATTCCGTTGGACGTGTTGGTTGAAGAGGCCGATGACCTGCTGACGAGCGTACCGGTAAACATCGACCGCGCCGGTGCTGCACCCACCGCCGTGAACCGCATGACCGAGTTGCTGGCCGGCGCCAAGCGCCCGCTGATTCTCGCCGGTGGCGGTGCCATCGATGCCGCTGCCGAGCTGACCGAGCTGGCCGAATTGCTGGATGCCCCTGTCGCCCTGACCATCAATGCCAAAGGCATGCTCGAATCTGCTCACCCGTTGCTGATCGGTTCGACCCAGAGCCTGGTCGCAACCCGCGCGCTGGTCGCCGAGGCCGACGTGGTGCTGGCCATCGGCACCGAACTGGCCGAAACCGACTATGACGTCACCTTCGCCGGCGGTTTCGAGATTCCCGGCAAGCTGCTGCGCGTCGACATCGACCCGGACCAGACCGTGCGCAACTACCCGCCACATGTTGCGTTGGTCGCCGACTCGCGCAACGCCGCCCAAGCCTTGCTCAGCGCGTTGTCCCACAAATCCCTGGCCGAGCGCCGCAACGATTGGGGCCAGGTACGTGCCGCCCGTTTGCGTGAAGAACTGGCCGCCAACTGGGATGCGCCGACCCTGGCCCAGACCCGCTTCCTGGAAACCGTTCTGTACGAATTGCCGAACGCGGTATTCGTCGGCGATTCCACCCAACCGGTGTACACCGGCAACCTGACGTTCAACCCTGAGCGCCCACGTCGCTGGTTCAACTCGTCCACCGGCTACGGCACCCTCGGCTACGCCTTGCCGGCGGCGATCGGCGCCTGGCTCGGCGGCAGTGTGGAAAACGGTGCGCGTCCGCCAGTGGTGTGCCTGATCGGCGACGGCGGCCTGCAATTCACCCTGCCGGAGCTGGCCAGCGCCGTTGAAGCGCGCACGCCGGTGATCGTGCTGCTGTGGAATAACCAGGGCTACGAAGAAATCAAGAAATACATGGTCAACCGCGCCATCGAGCCGGTTGGCGTCGACATCTACACCCCGGACTTCATCGGTGTGGCCAAAGCTCTGGGCTGCGCCGCCGAAGCGGTCAACGATGTCGAGCAACTGCGCAGCGCCTTGCGTGTAGCCACTGATCGCCAGGGGCCCACCCTGATTGAAATCGACCAGGCTACCTGGACTAAGGCAGTGTGGACCCAGGCGGTGTCGAAATGAGTTTTCCAACGACTCTGGACGGTCTGTTCATCGACGGTAAATGGTCGGCCGGCAGCGAACATCTGCGCGTGATCAACCCGGCCACCGAAGCCCTGTTGACCACCGTCGTGGGCGGTGACGAGCAAGCGGTCGATCAAGCCGTCAGCGCGGCGACCAGGGCCTTCGCCGACTGGTCGAAAACCACCGGTGCCGAACGCGGCGCGATCTTGCGCAAAATCGCCGCGGGCGTGCAGGCCGGTCGTGACCAGTTGATGCACTTGCAGTCGAGCAACAACGGCAAGCCACAGTTTGAAGCGGCCATCGACGTCGATGATGTGATCGCCACCTTCGAGTACTACGCGGGCCTGGCCGAAGGGCTGGACGCGAAACAGGACAGCGCCGTCGAGTTGCCGAGCGATGACTTCAGCGCCCGCCTGCGCCGCGAACCGTGCGGCGTGGTCGGCCTGATCGTGCCGTGGAATTTCCCCATGGTCACCACCGCGTGGAAACTCGCCCCGGCCCTGGCCGCCGGTTGCTGCGTGGTGCTCAAGCCTTCGGAGGTGACACCGCTGCCGGAGCTGGAACTGGCGGCGATCATCGCGGATGCCGGCTTGCCCGCCGGTGTGTTCAACGTGGTGTGCGGTACCGGCCTGGCCGTTGGCGCGCCGCTGTCGACGGACCCGCGTATCGCCAAGATTTCCTTCACCGGCAGCAATGCGGTGGGCGTGCAGGTCATGCAACGCGCGGCAGAAAGCGTCAAAGGCGTGAGCCTGGAACTGGGCGGTAAATCGTCGTTGCTGGTGCTGGCCGATGCTGACATCGAGCTGGCCGTGGAAGTGGCCTGCGGTGGCGGCTTCTTCAACGCCGGGCAAATGTGTTCCGCCACCAGCCGGGTGCTGGTTGCCGATCAATTGTTCGATGAATTCCTGACCCGCTTGAAAGCTCGCGCCGAAGCCATCCGCGTGGCCGACCCGTTCGACCCGAACGTGGAAATGGGCGCACTGGTCAATCAGGCGCAATACCAGCGCGTGCTCGGCCACATCGATCGCGGACTGAGTGCCGGTGCCTCGCTGGTTTGCGGCGGCAATCGTCCAGCGGACCTGCCGCGCGGATATTTTTTGCAGCCGACGATTTTCACCGACGTGCCCCTGGACAGTGCGCTGTGGTGTGAAGAGATTTTCGGCCCGGTGATCTGCGTGCGCCGTTTCACCTCGGAAGCCGAAGCGATTGCCCTGGCCAACGACAGTCAGTTCGGTCTGGTCGCCAGCGTCGTCACGCGCAATGCCGAAGCAGCGGATCGCGTAGCCAATGCTTTGCAGGCGGGGCTTGTGTGGATCAATGCGCCGCAGGTGATCTTCCCGCAGACCGCCTGGGGTGGCTACAAGCAGAGCAGCATTGGCCGCGAATTGGGGCCGTGGGGCTTGCAGGCTTTCCAGGAAATCAAACATGTGATTCGGGCCGTCTGACGCCCGCTTTCATTCTGTGGGAGCGAGCCTGCTCGCGAAGGACGCATGGGCGACGCGGGTTGTCTGATACCCCGCGTTATCGTTGACCTCCATCGCGAGCAGGCTCGCTCCCACAGGTAAAAGGAGGCATGCGCTGGCGTCATGGCTTCAATGAGTTTTTTTCGATAGTCAGGTGTTTTGCACGACCTCAGGATGAACCCGTCGGCTCAGCTCCGGCCCCGTAAATACGGGGCTCAAGGCAGATCTGGCCGCGCGGATGCAACGGTTGCGACCAACCTCATAACTTACAAAAACAAAGGGAGTCCTTCATGGGCGAGCACGATCTGAACAGACGTCAATTCATCAAAACCGTGGGCGTCGCCTCGGTTGCCGCGGCGGCCATGAGCCTGCCGTTCGTCAAGGCCAACGCCAGTGACACCCGCTTTCAAGGCAAGACCCTGCGTCTGCTGACCTGGTCCGATGACACCGGTCTGGCAGCACTGCGCAACATCGCTGCGACATTCGAAGACAAGTACGGCTGCAAAGTCATCGCCGACCGCACCGGCAGTACTTCGGAAATGGTCGCCAAACTCAAGGCCGGCGGTGATCGTCCGCAATACGACATCATCACCCTGGCAGGCGTCGGTGCCGAAGGTCTGGCCGCCGCCAACCTGCTGGAAAAGCCTGACCTCAACCGCATTCCCAACCTGGTCGACGTACCGGAGAAATACCGTACCGGCGCCAATGGCCACGGTATCGGTTACCTGCTCTGGTGCAACAGCCTGGTCTACAGCACGCGCACCATCAAGGAAGCTCCGAACAGTTACGCGGCCCTCTGGGACGCCGACCTGTCGCCGAACATCTTCCTGCCGCCGCCGAACTGGACCGAGGCCATGGACCTGATCATCATCGCCGCCAAACTGGCCGGTGGTGACGAGCACAACATCGAGCCGGGCTTCAAGAAGCTCGCCGAGCTCAAGGACCGCGTGGTAACCCTGGGCGAAAACCCGAACCAGATCGCCGAGCTTTTCCGCACCGGTTCCCTGGACATGGGCGGCCTCTACGCTCCAGCCTTTTTCCCGAAACAGATCCGCGATCCGAACTACGGCCTGGGCGCCACCTTCGGCATGAAGGAAGGTTTCTACACCGACCTGATGCTCTCGGTGATGCCGAAGAATCGTCCGGGCGACACCGACCTGGCCTACGCCTTCATCAACCACTCCCTGGACCCGCTGGTGCAGGGCAAGATGGCCGAAGACATCTACAACGGCCCGGTCAACGCCAAGGCAATCATCTCCGCCGAAGCGCGCAAGAGCCCGTACATCCTCACGCCGGAGCAGATTGCCGAGAAAGCGATCATGCACGACAACGCCTTCCTGGCCTCCGTGCATGACCAATGGATTCGTCGTTACACGGAAATCTTTTCTTCCTGATTGAGTGACGAGTACAGGATTTTCAGCCACTGAAGATCCCCTGTGGGAGCGAGCCTGCTCGCGAATGCGGACTGACATTCACCCTGAATGTCGACTGACAGATCGCTTTCGCGAGCAGGCTCGCTCCCACAACGGGCCAATTCGCTCTGAAGATTTGTGTTTGTCAGCTGCTTTCCATTGACGAGACCTTTGCTATGGAACACCAACCTCTGACCCATCCGGTGAGTGTCGCCCCCGTGCGCGCCAACCGGGGTGTTTCGCCGACGGCCCGCGCCTGGTTTTTCCTCTCGCCGTCGATGCTGTTTCTGGGCGTGCTGATTGCCGCCAGCCTGCTGGTGCTGCGCATGAGCGTGGGCACCAAAGGCGCGGAATGGTCCGGGTTCAGCCTGGCCAGTTATGCCCAATTGCTGGAACCGTACTACCTCAAGTCCTTGCTGCTGACCTTGCGCCTGGCACTGATCAGCGCGGTGATCGCGGTGATCCTGGCGATCCCGGTGGCCTACACCATGTCGCGACTGACTTCGCCGTTCGTGCGGCGGATCTTCCTCGCCGCGGTGCTGCTGCCGTTGCTGGTCAACCTGCTGCTGCAAAGCTACGGCTGGCTGGTGATCCTCGGCCCCGGTGGCATGCTCAACCAGGCACTGATGGGCCTGGGCCTGATCAAGCGTCCGATCATGCTCCTGTATAACCAGAACGGCGTCTTGATGGGCCTGGTGCAAACCGCCTTTCCGCTGGCCGTGTTGCCGATTGCCAGCGCCATGCGCGGTGTCGCCCGCAGCTACGAAGAAGCCGCTGCAACCCTGGGCGCCAGTCGCTTGCAGGTGTTCCGCCAGGTGGTGTTGCCGATGAGTCTGCCGGGGATCATCACCGGTGCGACCCTGGTGTTCGCCTACAACGCCAGCAGCTTCGTGGTGCCTTTGCTGCTCGGCGGCCGTCGTGTGCCGATGCTGGCGGTGATGGTGCATGACCAGATCGCCCCGCTGATGAACTGGCCCGCCGCCTCCGCAGCCGGTGTGGTGTTGATCGTGACCACGCTGGCCATCATGACTTTGTCCGAATACATCACAGGCCGTCGTCGGCGCATGCTGGAGGCTTCGCAATGAGTTCCCTGACCAAGAAGCGCCACTCGCTGTTGCCGGGTGACACCGGCAAGTTCGCCGGGATCCTCTCCGGTGTCATTCTGCTGCTGGCGGTGTTGCCGATCCTGACCATGATCGTCATGTCCTTCAGCGGCGCGTCGAACCTCGACTTTCCGCCAAGCAGCTACAGCCTGCAATGGTACAAGGCCGCCTGGCACACCTTTGTCTCGCCCGATTCCAGTGACGTGCTGAGTCTCGGCCAGGCCATGACCACCAGCCTGATGGTGGCGTGCCTGACCATGATCTTCGCCACGCTGATCGCGGTGCCGGCGGCCTATGCGCTGACCCGTTGCGAGTTCCGTGGCAAGGCCGTGGCGCTGCAATTGATGTCATTGCCTCTGGTGTTTCCGATGGTGGTGTTGGGCCTGGCATTGCTGCTGGTGTTCGACAGCCTGCCGTTCCACATGACCACCTCGCGGCTGGTGATTGCCCACGTGATCCTTGCCCTGCCATTCGTGGTGAAGAACTGCACGGCGGCCATGCTTTCCATCGGCAGCGAAGTCGAAGAAGCCGCGCAAATGCTCGGGGCCTCGCCACTGCGGGCGATTGTCGACGTGGTGGTGCCGTTGATGAAGTCGGGGATTCTGGCGGGCATGCTGCTGGCGTTCATCGTCTCGTTCAACGAATTCACCGTGACCTATTTCCTCTACACCATCGACGTGATGACCGTGCCGATCTGGATGTACAGCCGCACCGTGTCTTCGCTCGACCCCACCGTATTTTCGTTTGCCGTGCTGATCGTGCTGATCGACTTCGTCCTGATCTGGGCGCTGGAGAAGCTGGTGGGTGAAGGTGGCGTTTCGTTCTGATTTCTTGAGGTGATTTATGTCTGGTCTGATTCTGGAAAACGTCGAGAAACATTACGGCTCGGCCTGCGCAGTAAAAAATGTGAACCTGCATTTGCCCGAGGGCAAACTGGTGTGTTTCCTCGGCCCTTCGGGGTGCGGCAAAACCACCTTGCTGCGGATGATCGCGGGGCTGGAAACGCTGACCGGCGGCGAGATTCGCCTGGACGGCGAGGACATCGGCCATACCCCGGCGCACCAGCGTAATTTCGGCATGGTGTTTCAATCCCTGGCGCTGTTCCCGCACATGACGGTAGGAGAGAACATCGCCTATCCGCTGAAACTGCGCGGGGTCAGCAAGGCTGACCAGCAGGCGCGGGTGGTGGAGTTGCTGGAACTGATCCAGCTGCAACCGATGATCAATCGCCCGGTGGCCAAACTGTCCGGGGGCCAGCGTCAGCGCGTGGCGATTGCCCGGGCGATTGCCAACCACCCGAAAATCCTTCTGCTGGACGAACCGCTGTCGGCGCTGGACGCCAAGCTGCGCGAGTCGATGCAGGTGGAAATCCGCCAGTTGCAACAGCGCCTGAACATCACCACCATCATGGTCACCCACGACCAGCGTGAGGCCATGACCATGGCCGATATCGTCGTTGTACTGGGTGAACATCGGGTGCAGCAGGTGGGTACGCCGATCGAGATCTACCGCCATCCGGCCAACGAATTCGTCGCGGATTTCATCGGTTCCGGCAACATCTTTCCGGCCACCGCACTGGGCAACGGCAAGGTCAGCCTGCCAGGCGGTGATGCGCTGGAAGTGCCGATCTGCAGCAGCATTGTGGTGGGGGAGAAGGTGAAGATGCTGATTCGCCCTGAAGACCTGCAACTGTCGGCACCGCAGGCGACGGCGGGCAACCGCTTGCTGGGCAAGGTGACGTTCGTGCGTGATATCGGTGCGACGATTGAAACGACCGTGGAGTGTTCCGGGGTGTCATTTACCGCGCTGAGCACGCCGTGTCAGGGGATTGGCTTGAGCATCGGGCATCCGGTGTCGGTGACGTTGCCGGCGCAGGCGTGTCGCGTTCTCGGTGCCTGACTTGCTGGCCCCTTCGCGAGCAGGCTCGCTCCCACAATGGATAGGTGTACACAAAACCACTGTGGGAGCGAGCCTGCTCGCGAAGAGGGCCGGGCAACCAATACAAGTTTCAGCTAAACACTCAACCGCAACCGCGCCAAATCCCTCAATGGCGGCGCCCCGAACAACCGGCTGTACTCCCGGCTGAATTGCGAGGGGCTTTCATACCCGACCCGATAACCCGCCGCCGAGGCTTCCAGTCCCTCCGCCAGCATCAAGCGACGCGCCTCCTGAAGGCGCAGTTGCTTCTGATACTGCAACGGACTCATCGCCGTCATCGCCTTGAAGCGGTGATGCAGGGTCGAGACGCTCAAGTTCACTTCCCTGGCCAGATCATCGATGCGCAGCGGTTGCTCGAAATTGCCGTTGAGCCATTTGATCGCCTGGCTGATGCGATGGCTCTGGCTGTTGGCGATGGCGATTTCGTACAGACGATGGCCCTGCTGGCTGCGCAGCAACCGATAGAGAATTTCCCGCCGAATGAGCGGCGCGAGCATCGCAATGTCTTTCGGTGTGTCGAGCAACCGCGCCAGGCGCAGCACCGCATCGAGCATCGCCGTGTCCAGGCGTTCCACATACAGTCCGCGCCCGGTCGGCCGGGTCGGTACGCCAATGGGGCCAGCGTCGGCGATCAGCGCGGTGATTTCCGCCGGATCTATGTCCAGCCGCACGGCCAGGATCGGCTCTTCAGCCGAGACGTTCACCACTCGACCGCTCAGTGGCATCGAAACGGAGACCACCAGGTAATTCAGCGGGTCGTAATTGAAGTACTCGTCGGCCAGGCGAACTTCCTTGCGACCCTGCGCCATGATGCACAACGCCGGTTGCGCGAGTACCGGAGCAAACTCGTGGTTCTGGCTGTGGCGCGACATGAACAGTGATTCGACAGCGGTGGCATAACTGCCATCTTCGGCGGTGTTGCGCCGAATGATCGCCGCCAGTTCCACGCGCTGCTTTTCCATCTCGGCATCCAGCGGGGCCTGTGGAAAGTGATCGAGTGACGACATGCAAGGCATCCTCGTATAAGCATGAGCAATGGACCGAGCTTAAGTTTGTGCAAGCAACAGTGGTAGACACATCCTGCCTGATGCTTGCCTGATTCTGCACGGGCTTGTTTTTTCACCCTGACAAGACAGAGCGATGGCGGGAAAACTTGCTTGAAACTCGCGTGGCAGAACCGTGACAGCGTTTTACACATTGTTACAGGCTGCCCGCACGGTCTCGCAGGATCGTGCAACGCAGCGGCAGGAATCGACTAACGACCCATGCACATCGACCCTTAACCTTTGATCCTGTCGCAGCCCGTCCCCTGGCTGCCACGCGACTCCCCGGGAGGGTTGAACATGTCAAAGCAGATCCCCGTCAGTCATATGGCCTTTGTCCGGGCGCGCGCCGGACGTTCGCAAGAGCTGGGTGTGCGCCTCAGTGCACTGATCGAACCATCCCGCGCAGCGCCAGGTTGCCTGAACTTTGCCTTGCAGCATTCGCAATGCGACCCCGAGTTGTGGCTGGTGTCCGGTTTCTGGGTCAATCAACAGGCGATGACAGCCTACTTCAGTACCCCGGCCATGGAGGTTTTTGCCGAGCTGGTGCAGGAACTGGTGGTCAACAGCCTGGATTTTCACACCTTCAAGGATGTGTCGGCGGCGCAAGCCCTGGGTCAGTCCGGGGCGGCGGTACACAAACTGGCCGGTTGAGGGTTTAATGGCAGCATTCTCAACTAGCCAGGATGCGCGACATGGCACGCAAAGCCTTTGAAACCTTCGAAGCAGTATCGGCCGTAGTCCCCCGTGAAGGCGGGTATTACGCGGCAATCGCCACCAAAGCCATCGGTGGTGCGGGAGCGCCTCGCTTCAACAAGCTGCTGGAAGAGCAGACCTTCAAGACCGCTAAAGAAGCGGATGAAGCCGCCGCCTTGCAATTGACCCACCTCAAAGGTGTCGGCGAAGACGGCGAGTTGATCTGGTAACTATTTCACCGCCCCCGGGCGGTACATCTTGAACAACGCCTCAGGCCCCAGCTGGAAATAATCCGCCGGCCCGCCGCCGCGCAGAATCGGTTCTGCCGCGGCGGTGTCGTACACCCCATCCTTCAATAGCCACTTGGCGATATGCACGGCGACCACTTCGCCGAGAATCAGCCAGCTTGGCACCACATTCCCGTCCGCGCGCTGCAACTGAATGATCTGCGTGACCTTGCACTCGAAGGACACCGGGCTTTCGGCGACCCGTGGTACCGCAATGATGTTCGAGGCGACGGTACTCAGCCCGGCCAATTCGAATTCATTGACCTGCGGGCCTACGTTGGCGCAGCTCTGGTTCATTTGTTCGGCCAGTGGGCGGGTGGCCAGGTTCCAGGCGAACTCGCCGGTCTGTTCGATGTTGTTCAGGCTGTCTTTGCGCCCGATGCTGCAAAATCCAATGATCGGCGGAATGTAGTTGAAGGCGTTGAAGAAGCTGTAAGGCGCCAGGTTTAAATGGCCGTTGGCATCCTGTGAAGAAATCCAGCCAATGGGGCGCGGGCCGACGATCGCGTTGAACGGATCGTGGGGAAGGCCGTGGCCGTTGGCGGGTTCGTAGTAGTGGATGTCATCGGGCATGGACCAGTGTTCCTGAAGGCTTCAATCGGAGGAGAGCCATAGTGCAAGGACAAGCTACTGATTTCCAGCCAGATGAGATCCCTGTGGGAGCGAGCCTGCTCGCGAATGCGATTGCACATCCAACAACAATGTGGCCCGTTACACCGCTTTCGAAGGCTCGCTCCCACAGGGTGCGTGACCAACAGGATATTTGCAGTGCTCCAGAAATGACTAAGCCCGGCAAAGCCGGGCTTTAGTGCCGCCATGGCGGATCAGCTGATGGAAGCCGAACCCGTGCGGTCATAACCGTCAGCAGCGAACGTCGCCGAACCAGTACGGTCGTAGCCATCTTCAGCGACAGTGGCGGAGCCGGTGCGATCGTAGCCATCAGCGGCGACAGTGGCGGAGCCGGTGCGGTCATAGCCGTCTGCTGCGACAGCGGAGCCTGTGCGGTCGTAACCGTCGGCGGCGAAGGTGTTGGCAGCCAGTACGGACAGGGCCAGGGCGAGGAACAGTTTGGTTTTCATCTTCATTTCTCCAGGTTCTTTGGCGTTTTGTGTCTTGGGCATGGGTTTCATGCTACGCCAATTAAACTGATTAAAAAGCGCAAAATAATGCTAAAAACAATCGATTAAGTAGATGTTAAGCGCGTCAGCCATTTTCGCGTTCAGCGCTCAGCGATCGCATCGCAGTTAATCGTTTTGGCAGGATCAGAATGGGGGACGCGCATTAACTCGTGATTAATCCGCCATTCACGGGGATGAAGGATTTTTCATACGCAAACAAAAAAGGGGCAGACCCCGACGGACTGCCCCTTTTGGTGTAACTCGGTCGGATTTAGTCGGTGACGATCCGCGAGTGCTTACGGGTGTCTTTCATGGTGATGTACACCAGCAACGACACAGCGATACACGCGGTGACATACCAGTAGTAACCGGTTTCCATGCCGATGCTCTTGAACCACAGCGCGATGTATTCAGCGGTGCCGCCGAAGATCGACACAGTCAGTGCGTACGGCAGGCCAACGCCCAGGGCGCGGATTTCGGTCGGGAACAGTTCGGCTTTGACCACCGCGTTGATCGAGGTGTAGCCGCTGACGATGATCAGCGCCGCCATGATCAGGAAGAACGCGCCCCACCAGGTCGTGATGGTGTGCAGGGTGGTGAGGATCGGCACGGTGAAAATCGTGCCCAGTACGCCGAAGGCGATCAGGATCGGTCGGCGACCGATCTTGTCCGACAGGCCGCCGATGATCGGTTGCAGGCACATGAACAGGAACAGTGTGGCGGCGGAAATGGTGGTGGAGTCGGAGATGCTCATGCCGACGGTGTTCACCAGGTATTTCTGCATGTAGGTGGTGTAGGTGTAGAACGCCAGCGTACCACCCATGGTCAGGCCGACCACGGTCAGCAGTTCCTTGGGATGACGCATCAAGGTGCGCATGGCGCTTTCCTTGGCCTTTTCCTTCTTGGTGAACGACTCGGTTTCTTCCATGCCGCGACGCAAGTACAGCGCGACCACGGCACACAGCGCGCCGATGGCGAACGGAATGCGCCAGCCCCAGGCGTACAGCTCTTCGGTGGTCAGTACGTTTTGCAGGACGATCAGGACACCCAGCGCGATGAGCTGGCCGGAGATCAGGGTCACGTACTGGAAGCTGGAGAAGAAGCCGCGACGTTCCTTGGTCGCCATCTCACTGAGGTAAGTGGCGGAGGTGCCGTATTCGCCACCGACCGACAGGCCCTGCAGCAAACGGGCGAACACCAGCAGGATCGGCGCACCGATGCCGATGGTTTCGTAGCTCGGGCTGAGGGCGATCAGCAGGGAGCCGAAGCACATCAGGTACACCGAGGCCATCAGGGCCTTTTTGCGCCCGACCTTGTCGGCGTACAGGCCCATCAGCCAGCCGCCGATCGGGCGCATCAGGAAGCCCACGGCGAAGATCGCTGCGGTGTTCAGCAGTTGGGCGGTTGTGTCGCCCTTGGGGAAGAAGGTCTTGGCGAAGTACAGGGAGAAGGCGGCATAGACGTACCAGTCATACCATTCGACCATGTTGCCTACGGAGCCGCTGAAGATCGATTTGATGCGGCTGGAGGTGGTTCTTGGTTTGGCTGTCGCGGCAGCCGACCCAAGGGGCAGGGTATTTGAGTTATCCATTGAAGGATCCTTCGTTTAATTGTTTTTGTGGAGCGCGATTAAACGCGGCCTGCGGGGGCTATAGCAGGAGCTGTGCCAAGAGGGAGAGGGCCGGTCTAGAGGGGTTTTCAGATTGTGATGAGCGGAAATCCGCTTATAGGAACTTCGTTGCGAGCGGAAAATCGCTCATTCGGTTCGGCAGTATTGCTGTATGTGCCGGCCTCTTCGCGAGCAGGCTCGCTCCCACAATGGTGCGATGTACTCCGGGCTACTGTGGGAGCGAGCCTGCTCGCGAAGAGGCCAGACCAAACACTAGGAAATCAGGCTTCGGGAAGGAACATTTCGCGACTCAACCCATGCCGCTGCATTTTTTCATTGAAGGTGCGACGCGGCAGTTGCAGTTCTTCCAGCACGGCTTTCACATCACCCTTGTGCCGGGTCAGCGCCGCACGCAGGCACTGTGCTTCAAAGGCTTCCTGCTGCGCCGCCAGAGATTGTCCGGGTTCGATGCCCGCGGGCACAGGCTCGCCAAGCCCCAGCACCTGACGCTCGGCCACGTTTGCCAGTTCGCGCACGTTGCCCGGCCAGTCGTGGCTCAGCAGATGGCTCAACTGCGGCCCGCTCAATGGCGAAAATGAACGACCCAGGCGCTCGGCGGCATGGCGGGCGAAGGATTCGTACAACAATGGAATGTCTTCGCGGCGGTCGCGCAGCGGTGGCAGACGCAATTCGGCGACATTCAATCGGTAGGCCAGATCCTCGCGAAAACGTCCGGCCCGTGCTTCGTCGAGCAGGTCCGGTTTGGTCGCGGCGATGATGCGCAAATCCACGCGAATGCTCTGGTTCGACCCCAGGCGTTCGAGCTTCTGCTCCTGCAGCACCCGCAGCAATTTCACCTGTTGCGCCAAGGGCATGCTTTCGATTTCATCGAGAAACAACGTGCCGCCATCGGCGTATTCGAGTTTGCCGATGCGCTTGCCTTGGGCGCCGGTGAAGGCGCCGCTTTCGTGGCCGAACAGCTCGGCTTCGAACAATTGCTCGGGGATGGCCGCGCAGTTCAATGCAACAAAAGGTTTGTCGGCACGCGGTCCGAAGTCGTGCAGGCAACGGGCAACCAGCTCCTTGCCGCTGCCGGTTTCGCCACGGATCAGCACGTTGACCGGCAGCGCCGCCAGGTCCAGCACTTGCCCGCGCAAAACCTGCAAGCCTCGGGATACACCGAGCAGCGTAGCATCGAGCTTGGCGCGGTTGTCTGCCTGTTCGTGCAGGGCGCGGTTTTCCAGGACCAGTCGGCGCTTGTCCAGAGCCCGGCGCAGGCTGCCGAGCAGGGTTTCGGGGCTGAAGGGTTTTTCCAGAAAGTCGTAGGCGCCATCGCGCATCGCATCGACAGCCATGGGGACGTCGCCGTGGCCTGTCAGCAGGATCACCGGCAGGTCGGCATCACGGCGCTGGACCTCGGCCAACAGTTCCAGGCCGGTCATGCCGGGCATGCGCACATCGCTGAGAATCACCCCGGCAAAATGCTTCGGTAACTGCGCCAGGCACTCGTCGGCACGGCTGAACAACTGCACTTCGAATCCCGACAGGCTCAGCCATTGTTCGACGGCGCTGCGGATGCTGCTTTCGTCGTCCACGACCATCACTGAGTTGAGCATGAGCCATGGGCCTCCAGATCGATGGGTAGGGTCAGGGTGAAGACCGCGCCATTGGCGTGATTTTCGGCCGTCAGGGAACCGCCCGATTCGTGAACGATAGCGAAAGAAACCGCCAGGCCGATACCCAGGCCATCGCCCACCGGTTTGGTGGTGAAAAATGGATCAAACACCTTGGACAGGTTTTCTGGCGCGATGCCGCTGCCGTTGTCGATAACGCTCAAGTGCCACACTTGTTCTTCGGCTTCGAGGCGGATTTCCAGGCGCTTGCAGGGTTTGTCCTGCATCGCATCCAGCGCATTGCGCAGCAGGTTGATCAGCACCTGCTCCAGGCGAATCGCGTCGCCGCGGACCCAGGCCGGGCGTGCCAGGTGCAGCACTGTGCTGACTTGCTCGTCGCGTAACCGGGTGTCGAGCAGATGCAGCGACTGGTCGACCACCGCCGCCAGGTCCAGGCGTTCGCGCAAGCCACTGGGGCTTTTGCGGGCAAAGGTTTTCAGGTGACCGGTGAGGGCTGCCATGCGCGTCAGCATCTCGTCTACCGGCTTGAGTGCCTTGTACGCTTCGTCGACCCGTCCGTGATCAAGCAGCAGCCTCAGCGTCGCAAGTTGCATGCGCTGGGCCGTCAGCGGTTGATTGATCTCGTGGGCCAGGGCGGCCGACATCTGCCCGAGAGCGGCGAGTTTGGCCGATTGCACCAGGCCGTCCTGGGCGGTGCGCAGGTCGCGGGTACGTTCTTCCACCAGTTGTTCGAGCTCCTCGCGACTGCGCTGACGCAGTTTGGCCAAACGCCAGCGCTGATTGAGAAACAGCAGCAGGAACACCAGGGTCAGCCACAATCCGGCCGCAGCGAGTGCGGCGTTGCGGCTGTCTTCGAAGGCAACCTGGGGACGGCGCAGCAAGTGCAGGGTCCAGCCCTCGGCGGCGAGCGGCAAGGATTCCCACAGGTAGTCGGCATCACTGTCCGGACCCTTCACCCGTACCAGTTCACTGTTGTCGTCGAAGCGGCGCAACGATTGGTATTCAAGCGGCGTCAATGGCTGCTTGTTGTATTGGCGGGTGGCCTTGAGTTCGGCGTGATCGCTGTCGCTCAGCGGTTTCAAGTGCCGGTAGCGCCAGCCTGGCTGATTGGCGATGAAGATGATCCCGCGGGCGTCGCTGACCAGCAGCGTGTCGTTACCCTGGCGCCATTCGCGCTCCAGCTCGGGAAACTCGAGTTTGACCACCATGGCGCCGAGAAACTGCCCGTCGTCGTTGGTCACGGCGCTGGACAGGAAGTACCCCGGAATACCGCTGGTCACCCCCACCGCATAAAAGCGTCCGGTGCCCTGGGTACGGGTCTGGTTGAAGTAGGGACGAAACCCGTAGTTGTGGCCGACGTAACTGCTGGGCAAGCGCCAGTTGCTCGCCGCCACGGCCAGACCGGTGCGATCGAGTAATTCCAGGGTCGAGGAATCGGCGGCACCGTTGATTTTTTCCAGTTTGCGGTTCAGCACGTCCTGTTGCTCGGGGCTGACCGGTCCTTTGAGCGCGTCGCGCAATTGCGGGTCCAGCGCCAGTACCGAGGGAAGGGCGCGGTAGCGTTCGATCAAGGTATGCAGCGAGGTGGCGTAAAGCGCCAGTTGCTGATTGGCACGGGCCGCGTCTTCGACCAGGGATTGGCGCACGGTGTGGCGCATGGCCAGGGTGGCGACAATGGCGGCACCGGCGATGATCACCAAGGTATAGAGCGTCAAGCGCAGGGGGCGGGATGACAAGAACATGCTGGGCATTACACATGGGGTACGGAGGGGGCGCACCATAACATGAGCGACTTCTCCTTGTGGGAGCGAGCCTGCTCGCGAAGGTCATCAACGATAATGCGTTCGTCCTGCTGAACGCGTTGTCCTCAGGTTTTTCGCGAGCAGGCTCGCTCCCACAAAAGCCGGTGATGGGCCAATAAAAAAGGCGACAGGGATAGCCCTGTCGCCTTTTTCGGGTCAGTCCAAGTGCTTACTGCACTTCAACCGCCAGGCTTTCACTGATCTTTTGCTGCCAGATGGCAGGACCGGTGATGTGTACCGACTCGCCTTTGCTGTCGACTGCAACAGTGACAGGCATGTCTTTGACGTCGAACTCGTAGATCGCTTCCATCCCCAGTTCGGCGAACGCCACCACGCGGGATTTCTTGATCGCTTGCGCCACCAGGTAAGCCGCGCCGCCCACTGCCATCAGGTAAACGGCTTTGTGGTCCTTGATCGCGTCGATGGCGGTCGGACCGCGCTCGGATTTGCCGATCATGCCCAGCAGGCCGGTTTGCTCGAGGATCTGACGGGTGAACTTGTCCATTCGCGTCGCGGTGGTCGGACCGGCAGGGCCCACCACTTCTTCGCGCACCGGATCGACCGGGCCGACGTAATAGATGAAGCGACCTTTGAGGTCCACCGGCAGGGTTTCGCCCTTGTTCAGCATCTCGACCATGCGCTTGTGTGCGGCGTCGCGACCGGTGAGCATTTTGCCGTTGAGCAGGACGGTTTCGCCCGGCTTCCAGCTCTGCACTTCTTCCGGGGTCAGGGTGTCGAGGTTAACGCGGCGGGCCGACGGACCGGCTTCCCAGACGATTTCCGGGTAGGCGTCCAAAGGTGGCGCTTCCAGCGATGCCGGACCGGAGCCGTCGAGCACGAAGTGCGCGTGACGGGTAGCGGCGCAGTTCGGGATCATGCACACCGGCAACGAAGCGGCGTGGGTCGGGTAGTCCATGATCTTCACGTCGAGCACGGTGGTCAGGCCGCCCAGGCCCTGGGCGCCGATGCCCAGCTGGTTGACCTTCTCGAACAGCTCCAGACGCATTTCTTCGATACGGTTTTGCGGGCCGCGGGCCTTCAGCTCATGGATGTCGATGGATTCCATCAACACTTCCTTGGCCATCACCGCGGCTTTCTCGGCGGTGCCGCCGATGCCGATGCCGAGCATGCCCGGTGGGCACCAGCCGGCACCCATGGTCGGAACGGTCTTCAGAACCCAGTCGACGATCGAGTCGGACGGGTTGAGCATGGCCATTTTCGACTTGTTCTCGGAACCGCCGCCCTTGGCCGCCACGTCCACTTCCACGGTGTTACCCGGAACGATGGAGTAGTGGATAACGGCCGGGGTGTTGTCCTTGGTGTTCTTGCGAGCGCCCGCCGGGTCGGCGAGGATCGAAGCGCGCAGGACGTTTTCCGGCAGGTTGTAGGCGCGACGCACGCCTTCGTTGATCATGTCGTCCAGGCTCATGGTCGCGCCGTCCCAACGCACGTCCATGCCCACGCGGACAAACACGGTCACGATGCCGGTGTCCTGGCAGATCGGACGGTGGCCGGTGGCGCACATGCGCGAGTTGATCAGGATCTGCGCCATGGAATCACGGGCTGCCGGCGATTCTTCGCGCAGGTAGGCCTCGTGCATCGCCTGGATGAAATCCACGGGGTGGTAATAGGAAATGAACTGCAGGGCGTCGGCAACGCTCTGTATCAGGTCGTCTTGCTTGATCACGGTCATGAGTCGCGCTCCTCTAAAAGACGGGAACATTCAATAGTTCGAGGGGCAGCTTCAAGCTGTAAGCTTCAAGCGGCAAGCTGAAAGCAGTACGCGTACTGCTCTGAACTTGCCGCTTGAAGCTTGAGACTTGAAGCTGACCTCAAGGTCCCAAGGCCCGCCGGGCATGCTGGCGCGACGCTAAAAAGGCGCGGCAGTATAGCGCGCCTCGCTCAAGGGCACACCCGCCGATAGTCCAATCCTGTGGCGAGGGGATTTATCCCCGTTGGGTGGCGAAGCCGCCCCGAAAACTGCACCTCGGTCCATCAGGCATAACGTGTGCATCGGATTTACGACTGCTTCGCACTCGAACGGGGATGAATCCCCTCGCCACAGGTAACGCACTCGGCGCAGATGTATCAGAACCTCAAGTAGGATCTCGCCGGAAAATCGATGGTCATTTATCGGCCACGCCACTAAAGTGACATCCAGTCTGTAGAGTAGGACGCTCTGTCAGTCTTCTTTCATTCGGTGAGTCAACGATTGACCCATAACGCCATCCAGCGATTGCTAATCAAACGTTTTGCCCTCGCGGCCGGCACCTACGCCCTGGCATTGCTGTTGGTGTGGCTGGCGTTTTTTTCCGGTCACTACCAGGACTCACTGACGGGTATGGCCCTGGGCAGCGCGCTGGTGGTGATCAGCCAGGCGGCCTTGTTCGCGGTGTTCTACTCCGGTTGCAATCTGCGTTTCGCCGACCCCAGCCTGACTGAAGCCCAAGTGTTACTGGGGCTGGGTTGGCAAACCTGGCTGATCGCCCATCTGGACGATGCGCGCGGGGCGTTCCTGGTTTTTTACGTATTGATTCTGCTGTTCGGGCTGTTCCATCTGTCCCGTCGCTCATTCCTGCGCTGCGCCTTGCTGGTGTTCTTCAGTTTCAGCGCGATCACGCTATGGGAGGGCTACCACTTCCAGCTGCCCGACCCGGCCCTGGCGGCGTTGCAGGTGTGTGTGCTGCTGATCGTACTGGTCTGGCTGGTGCTCTATGCCGGCTATGTCCAGGCCTCGCGCCACCGCATGCGTCAGCGGCGTTTTGCCTTGCAGGCGCACCAGGACACGTTGCGCGGAATGATGCGCCAGCTCGAAGACCTCGTCGCCACCGACGAACTGACCGGCTTGTTCAACCGCCGGCATTTCCTGCGCCTGGCCTCCCGCGAACTCAATGCCATGGAAGTCGGCGTCGTGCATGGCCTGGCGCTGATCGACCTCGACCATTTCAAACGCATCAACGATCTGCACGGTCATGCCGCTGGCGATCAGGTGCTGCAAGCCTTTGCCGGCGTGGCCACCGCATGCCTGCGCGACGGTGACGTCCTGGCCCGTTACGGCGGCGAAGAGTTCGTGGTGTTGCTGCCCGATTGCGATGCCGACAGTTTGACGTTGTGTTGCGAACGGCTGCGCATCGCGTTCACCGATGTCGAATTGATCGGGCTCAACGTGCGCAATCTCAGCCTGTCCGCCGGCATGACCCTGCTCGAGCAAGGGGATGATCTCGACGATGCCTTGCAGCAGGCCGATCAGGCGCTGTATCGCGCCAAGCGTGACGGGCGCAACCGTTGCGCGGCAGCGTGGGAAAACGTCGATGCCTGAGTTGCGCGTCGGCGACCGCCAGTGGTCGGTGGCGGCGGGCAGCAATCTGCTCGATGCCCTGAATCAGAACGGCGTGGCAGTGCCTTATAGCTGTCGCGCCGGCAGTTGCCATGCGTGCCTGGTGCAGTGTGTGCAAGGACTGCCGAGCGACAGCCGCCCGGATGCCTTGAGTGCGCAGCAGCGTCAGCAAGGCTGGCGCCTGGCGTGCCAGTGTCAGGTGGTCGAGGACTTGCAGGTGCACACCTTCGACCCGCAACAGGACGGCCGCCCGGCCGAGGTGGCGGCCGTCGATTGGTTGAGCGATAGCGTGTTGCGCTTGCGCCTGACCCCGCAGCGGCCGTTGCGATACAGCGCCGGCCAGCATCTGGTGTTGTGGACGGGCAACGTTGCGCGGCCGTATTCCCTCGCCAGCCTGCCGGAAGACGACCGCTTCCTGGAGTTTCATCTCGATTGTCGCCTGCCAGGGGAATTCAGCGACGCGGCGCGTCAGCTAAAGATCGGCGATCCGATCCGCCTGGGCGAGTTGCGCGGCGGGGCCTTGCACTACGACCCTGACTGGCACGACCGACCTCTGTGGCTGATGGCCGCCGGCACCGGGTTGGGGCCGTTGTTTGGCGTGCTGCGTGAAGCGATGCGCCAGGATCACCAAGGCGCGATCCGTGTCATTCACCTGGCCCATGATGCGAGTGAGCATTATCTGGCCAAGCCACTGCTGGCCATGGCGGCCAGCCGTCCGAACCTGAGTATCGAGCTGTGGACTGCGGCCGAGTTGCCAGCGGCTTTGGCGCAACTGCGGCTTGTTTCCCGGCAAACCCTGGCCTTACTCTGCGGAGCCCCCGACAGCGTCGACGCCTTTGCCCGGCGCCTGTATCTGGCGGGACTGCCGCGCAATCAACTGCTGGCCGATGTGTTCCTGCCCCGTGGTTGAGCGCTGATTTCTGTGGCGAGCGAGCTTGCTCGCGCTGGGCTGCGCAGCGGCCCCAAAAATCTGTGAGCGCTGCGCACTCAAACGCGAGCAAGCTCGCTCGCCACAGTCGATCCTCTCAATCGGGACACGCCATGACCGAAGCCATTTTGCTGCAACGCGAACGCGGCCTGCTGACGCTGCGCCTCAATCGCCCCGAGAAGAAAAACGCCCTGACCCGCGCCATGTACAGTCATTTGGCCGAAGCGCTGAAGCAGGCCGATAGCGACCCTGAAATCAACGCGGTACTGATCACCGGCTCCAGCGAGTGCTTCACCGCCGGTAACGACATCGCCGACTTCATCCAGCAACCCCCTGGCAATCTCGACAGCCCCGTATTCCAGTTCATGCTCAACCTGCTCGAGTGCCGCAAACCGGTGATCGCCGCCGTGGCGGGCGCTGCCGTGGGTATTGGCACGACGCTGTTGCTGCACTGTGATCTGGTATACGTCAGTCGCGACGCACGCTTGCGCATGCCATTCGTCAACCTTGGCCTGTGCCCCGAGTTCGGCTCCAGCCTGATCCTGCCGCGACTGCTCGGGCAGGCCAAAGCGGCAGAACTGTTACTGCTCGGTGAAGGATTCAACGGTGAGCAAGCGGCCGCATGGGGCATTGCGTCCGAAGCCTTGGGCAGTGGCAAAGAAGCTTTGGCCAGGGCGCGGGAAATGGCGTTGCGCTTCGAGTCCTTGCCACCGGAGGCGGTTCGTATCAGCAAGCAATTGATGAAAGCCCCGGATCGAGAGCTGTTGCGCAAGGTAATTGAAGAGGAGGGGGCGTTGTTCACCCAGCGGTTGCGCTCACCGGAGGCGATGGCGGCGTTGGTGGGGTTTATCAACCGGCATTAAGCATTGTGGTGACTGGGCTGGCCTCTTCCCGAGCAGGCTCGCTCCCACAATGGTACGGCGTACTCCGATTTAATGTGGGAGCGAGCCTGCTCGCGAAGGCGTCAGACCAGGCAACACATCTTCAGGATCAGAAACCAAAAAGCCCCGCCATTCACATGGCAGGGCTTTTGTCTTTCAGCAACCGGTCACTCAGACCATCGGGTCGCCAACGTGCAGGATTTTCATGCCGTTGGTGCCGCCGGTTGTGTGGTAGCTGTCGCCCTTGGTCAGGATGACCCAGTCGCCTTTCTCCACCACGCCGCGCTTGACCAGCTCGTCGATGGCTTTCTGGCTGACTTCGTTAGGCGCCAGGGAGGCCGGGTCGAACGGAACGGTGTACACGCCACGGAACATCGCCGCGCGGGCCTGGGCTTCGCGGTGTGGAGTGAATGCGTAGATCGGCACCGAGGAGCGGATGCGCGACATGATCAGCGGGGTGTAGCCGCTTTCGGTCAACGCGATGATCGCCTTCACACCCGGGAAGTGGTTGGCCGTGTACATGGTGGCCAGGGCGATGCTCTCGTCGCAGCGCTGGAATTCCTTCCCGATACGGTGGCTGGAGGTCTTGCTGGTCGGGTGCTTTTCAGCGCCGACGCAGATACGCGCCATTGCTTGCACGGCTTCGAGCGGGTACAGACCGGCAGCACTTTCGGCCGAAAGCATCACGGCGTCGGTGTAGTCGAGCACGGCGTTGGCTACGTCGGACACTTCGGCGCGGGTCGGCATCGGGTTCTGGATCATCGACTCCATCATCTGGGTCGCGACGATTACAGCCTTGTTGTGGCGGCGTGCGTGCAGAATGATTTTCTTCTGGATGCCCACCAGTTCGGCGTCGCCGATTTCCACGCCCAGGTCACCACGGGCCACCATCACGGCGTCGGACGCGTTGATCAGGCCATCGAGGGTTTCGTCGTCGGCCACGGCTTCGGCGCGTTCGATCTTCGCCACCAGCCAGGCAGTACCGCCGGCTTCGTCGCGCAGTTTACGGGCGTATTCCATGTCGGCGGCGTCACGCGGGAAGGACACGGCGAGGTAGTCGACCTGCATTTCCGCGGCGAGCTTGATGTCGGCCTTGTCTTTCTCGGTCAGGGCCGGTGCGGTCAGGCCACCACCGCGACGGTTGATGCCTTTGTGGTCCGACAGCGGACCGCCGATGGTCACGGTGCAGTTCAGTTCGGTGGCGGTAGCGGTGTCGACGCGCATCACCACGCGACCGTCGTCGAGCAGCAGCTCGTCGCCCACGCCGCAGTCCTTGACCAGGTCCGGGTAGTCGATGCCGACCACTTGCTGGTTGCCTTCGGTCAGCGGATGGCTGGTGGAGAAGGTGAATTGATCACCGATCTTCAGCTCGATGCGCTTGTTGGCGAATTTGGCGATACGGATTTTCGGGCCTTGCAGGTCACCCAGCAGGGCGACGAAGCGGCCGTGCTTGGCGGCCAGGTCACGCACCAGCTGCGCGCGAGCCTTGTGCTCGTCGGGGGTGCCGTGGGAGAAGTTCAGGCGGGCCACGTCCAGGCCAGCCAGAATCAGCTGTTCGAGAACTTCCGGCGAGTTACTGGCCGGGCCAAGGGTAGCGACGATTTTGGTACGACGGACGGACATGCAAAGACTCCTGAGTTCAAGCGCTGAGTGAGGCTACTATGGTCCGAAGTTGTAGTCATTGTTCGTTTGCACTACTTATTGCTTTCTTTATTGAACGCGGCAACTTTGCGCCGAACAGCCTGAAGATTTCCGCCCATGGGTCGATACAGCGGTCAAGACAGGAGATCCCTCATGCGATTCATGCTCATTGCCGCCCTTGCCCTCATCAGTGTCACGGGCTGCACCCGTTTTTCGATGAACCATCATTTGAACCTTGCCTACAGCGCCTATGACCGGGGCAACTGCGAGCAGGTGATGCTCGAATTATCCAAGGTCGAGCGCGCCAGCCGGGCGCGGCCATATGTCTGGCCGGAAGTATCGATGATGCGCGGACAGTGCCTGGAACGGCAGAAAATGTTCATTGATGCCGCCCAGACGTATCAGTTCATCATCGCCTCGTATCCGCAAAGTGAATACGCCTACCGCGCCCGCGCCCGACTGGAGACCCTGCAGAGCCTGGGCCACTACCCGACCCGCAGTGCCGCAGCGGTGCGCCCGACGCAGTTCTGACGCTGGTTGTCATTCAACAGCTGGCCGACCGGCGGCAGTGAGCTATAGTCGAATAATCGGTTTAGAGCCTTGACTCTGAACCGAGGTAACACCTGTGATCGGCAGAAGTAAGCGGCAGCGATTGACGGACTGTCGCACCAGGATCGGGGAGAGCGGGCCGCTTATGCCTGGGTAGCTACCGGCAGGCCTGTTCCGAAGCATTAGTGCGGCCCTGCTTAAGGGCCTTGCGTAGCGAATTCAGCATGTTCACTGACCGCCGGATCGAGCGGCATCAACTGCCGTATTTTCTGAAAGTGTTCAATAGCAACACCGACAAACCCATCGGCTATCTGGGCAATGTCTCCGATGACGGGCTGATGCTTATCAGTCAGTTGCCGATGATGATCGGCGCGGACTTCGACTTGCGCCTGAAGATTCCCGCCAGTGATGGCTGCCAACAGGTCATCGACCTGCGGGCATGCTGTTTGTGGTGCCACGAAGACGCAACCCCTCACCACTATGACGCCGGGTTCAGCCTGCAACGGGCACCGCCGGAGTATGGGCAACTGGTGGAGGCGTTGAAGCAATACTTCAGTTTTCAAACGTTGCCGGCATCGGCATGAAGCTTTAGACGCTTCGTCGGAACGCCGCCCGGAGCCGGCTCGCCCCCACAATTGATCTGCGTGATTCACAAGATCCCCTGTGGGAGCGAGCCTGCTCGCGAAGGCGTCATCGCAGACGATGAGAATCCGAAAGGCAAATCAAACACTGCCGCTACGCTTCCAGCTCAAGTACCGCGTCACCAGTTGCGTACCCAGTTCCCCGGGTCGCGTATCCAGCACCGGAACCCCATGCGCACTTAACCGCTCATGAAGTTCTGCCCGTGCATTCAAGTAACCTACCGTACCGCAATAGGCCAGAGCCTCGGACAAGGTCTGCACCGGCGTTTCACGCAGGTGGTCGAGCACGTCTTCACGCAAACTGGCGACCAGCACCACATGCTGCGTACTCAAGCGTTTGACCGCCGTGAGCAGTTCTTCGTCGTCCTCATCCCGCAGGTTGGTCATCAGTACCACCAGCGCCCGGCGTTTTTGTCGGGCGAGCAGTTGGGTGGTGGCGGCTTGATAGTCGGCGCTGCGCTGGCTGCTGTTCAGGTCGTAGACCGTGTTGAGCAGGACATTGAGTTGCCCGCTGCCTTTGATCGGGGCGAGGTAGCGCGGTTGTTCGCTGGCGAACGTACTCAACCCCACCGCATCGCCCTGGCGCAGCGCCACGTAGCTCAGCAGCAGGCAGGCATTGAGCGCGTGATCGAAATGCGCCAGCTCACCGTCCTGGCTGCGCATGCGGCGACCGCAGTCGAGCATGAAGATGATCTGCTGGTCGCGCTCGTCCTGATATTCCCGGGCAATCGGTGTGCGTTGGCGGGCAGTGGCTTTCCAGTCGATTTGCCGCAGGCTGTCGCCCTCGCGGAACTCGCGCAGTTGATGAAACTCCAGCCCCTGACCGCGGCGTTGGCGCTGGCGTACGCCGAGCTGGCTGAGCCAGTTGTCCACTGCCAGTAGTTGACCGCCATAGAGGCGGGCGAAGTCGGGATAGACACGGGTGTTGTCAGTCAGGCTCAGCACACGCTTGTCGGTCCAGAGACCCAATGGGCCTGGCGGGTGGACTTCGCAGTGTTCGAAACTGAAGTGACCGCGTTTGAGCGGGCGCAGACGATAACTGTTCAGGCTGCGCTGGCCGGGCTGCAATGACACCGATAGAGGCAGGTTTTCAAAGCTCAGGCCGTCCGGCACATGGTCGAAGAGTTGCAGCTCCAGTGGTTGAGCAAAATCATGCTCGAGCTCCAGCCGGACTTCACCCCAGCGCCCCAATGCCAGACTGCCGGGCATGTGCCGTTGCAGGCGGGGGGAGGGCATGCGTTTGAGGCGCACGGCATCCAGTAGCGCCAGGGCCAGCAGGGCTAAAAGCAAACCCCAGTTGATTCGCGACAAGTATGAAGGCAGCGCAAATTCCAGCGCCTGCAAGGCGCCCAGCACGATGCCGATGGCCAGCAGCACGGAGAGCCAGAGTAGCAGCAGGCGGGTGGGCTTCATCGGCGCACACTTTGTTTGGTAGAAACGCTTTTTGTGGCGAGGGAGCTTGTCGAATCGTCGCACCGTCCCGCTCGGCTGCGAAGCAGTCGTAACACAGGCGCATGCGGTTGGTCTGACATAGTGCGTCGTCTGGTTTTGGGGCTGCTTCGCACCCCAGCGGGAGCAAGCTCCCTCGCCACAAAGGGCCGCAGCGTGATTAGAGTCACAGCCGCGGCGCCGGCACTTGATCGAGCAGTTGCCCCAGCACATGATCGACCTCAAGTCCCTCGATGTCCAGCTCCGGCGCGATACGCACACGATGACGCAGCACGGCCAGCGCGCACCCCTTTATGTCATCCGGAATCACGAACCCGCCACCACGCAACAAGGCCCGCGCCCTCGCGCAACGCACCAGCGCAATCGAGGCCCGAGGGCCGGCACCCAGGGTCAGCCCGGGCCAGCTGCGGGTGGTGCGGGCCAGGCGCACGGCATAATCGAGCACCTGATCATCCAGCGGCAGGTCACTGGCAATGCGCTGCAAGGCCAGCACATCCTTGGCCTGCAAAACCGTGCGCAATGGCTGCACGTCGAGCATGTCGGCGCGGGTCGAGCGACTGACCTGGCGCACCATGCTCAATTCCTGCTCGGCGTCGGGGTAATCCATGCGCACCTTGAGCATGAAGCGATCCAGCTCGGCTTCCGGAAGCGGGTAAGTGCCTTCCTGTTCGATGGGGTTTTGCGTGGCCAGCACCATGAACGGTTGCGGGATGGGCAGGGCGCGGCCTTCAAGGGTAACCTGGCGTTCCTGCATGGCTTCGAGCAGTGCAGCCTGGGTTTTCGCCGGGGCGCGGTTGATCTCGTCGGCCAGCAACAGGTGGGTGAACAGCGGACCTTTGCGCAGTTTGAATTGCTCGGTCTGCAAGTCGTACACCGCATGGCCGGTGACATCGCTGGGCATCAAATCCGGAGTGAACTGAATGCGCGCGAACTCACCACCGAAGCATCGCGCCAGCGCCCGTACCAGCAAGGTCTTGCCCAGCCCGGGTACACCTTCGAGCAACACGTGGCCGCCGGCAATCAAGGCTGTGAGTACGTCATCGATCACACTGTCCTGGCCGATTACAGCCTTTTGCAGTTCGCCACGTATGGCTCGTGCCAACTGGCTGGCGCGTTGACGTTGTTGAGCGGCATGACTGGGGGCATCGGGCTCGATCGATTCACTCATAAGGCGTTCCTCAAGGTTTGCAGTTGGGCGACCTGACGGCTGAATTCAACGCTGGTAAACCGCTGTTTCGGGCGTGGACCCATGGCCTGGCTGATAGCGAGTGTGGGTTGGCCGGTCAGGCGTGCAAGCACCAGCCATTGTTCGGTGACACCGAGTTGGTCATAACCGGGGTGACGCCGCCGGACGCGGCGCAGAATGTCTTGCTGCAACCCTTGCAGCAGTTTGTGCTGACCGTTGCGACGCCACATGAAGTCGGCACTGGCACGCAGGTGCTCCTGCAGTTGCCGACGCGCTTTCGAAACGGGTGACTGTATCGGTCCCTGACGCACACCGACATGCCAGACACCCAGGCCGATCAGGGCAATCAAGGCGACCAGCGCCTGGGGGAAATAACGCAGCAACAACGTCCACAGACTGTCGTGTTCGGTGTCGTACAGCAGGGTCACGCGGGTGTCCGCGGTCAGATACCAGAGCAACCAGGCGTTGTCGTACTGCTCGATGGCCGGGGTTTTCCACAGGTCGGCGTCGGTCACCACGATGATTGAACCGAGCCCATGGCTGAGTTGCATCATGTGCGTGGCCTTGCCGCTGTTGGCCCAGGCCTGGGCGAGATTTTTCGGGTCTTCGAGATGGAATGCGGTGTCAAAGGTCGCATAGGCCGGCGCGTCCTCGTTTTCCAGATACAGTTTGGTCAGTTTCGGGTAGGGGTCATCGCCGCTGCCGTTTTGATTGTCGGGTGGCGGGTCCTTGAGGTCTTTGCTCAAGGATTGGCGCAGTTGCACCCGGTCGAGCAACCGGTCGTTACTCTGCCCGGTCTTTTCATCCCACAACGACTGGGCGACGAACAACAGTCGTCCACCGGCCCTGGCCCAGTTCATCACTTGATCTATTTGCCGGGGCGTCATGTTGTAGCGGTCCCCCAGCAACAACAGGCTGTGCTGATGCGGTTCCAGGCTGGGCAAGATGTCGAGACTATTGGCGTGGCTGACGGTCAGGCCCTGTTTGCGCAGGAAGTGTTCAGCGGCCAGGTAGGGGTTGGCCTGGGCTTCCGGCGAGGGGCCATGGTCGATTTCAGCCGGGTAGGGCATGGCCTTGAGATACAGCCAGGCACTGAGTGCCGCCAGCAGCACGGCAATCAAGGCGCTGAGGATCAACGGCCAGGCGCGCCGGCTCAACGGCCTGCTCCCGGGCCGAACAAGGCACGCCAGCCATCACACAGTTCCCGCTGTGAATGCGTGGGGGGCAGGCGATGCCCGTAGGCCATGTTCTGCCAGTGTCGGGTCAGGTTCTGGCTGAACGCCAGCAAGGCCGGTTGTTGCAATTGCTCGACGCGCTCCAGCACCTGGCCTTCGGTGTCGGCGGCTTTCAGCGCGATGCCGAAGTCGTGCAGCAAATGGCTGAGCAAGGCGCGATAGAGCATTCCGAGCGCTTCCCGAGGGTGGCTTTGCCAGAGACTTTCGGCACTGGCGGCGATATCGGCGGGCAAGGTTTCGCGGTCAAGGTCCAGGCCGAACGCCTGCTGCGGCATTGGTCGCGCGATTTTTTTGCCACGGTTTGGGCGACGACTGACGAAAGCCTGTAACCAGTCGCGGTAACGCCAGATCAACAGGCCGACGGCGGCGATCACGGTCCCCCACAGCAAAGCCTCGATCAGCGTGGCCACGGCACCGAAGCGCTGGCTGTCAAACAGCTCGAACAGCGACTTGAGCCATTGCGGGATTTTGCGGTCGTCCGGGGTCTCGGTAGCGGTGTTGTCATCGCCGAATCGGTAGCGCGTGATCGTTTCCTTGTTCTTGAACGGGGGCTGATCGAGGATCACCTTGATGCTGTCCCGGGACGCCTGGCTGGTCAGTGGCTGTTCCAGCAGGCGCGGGCTGTCGGGTGTCACGATTGGCCCTGCAGCCCAGACGCTTTGCCCGGTGGGCATCAGCAAAATCACCGCCAGCAGCAATGCGACAGCTGAGTGGCTCAAGCGTTGGCGCAACCGCCGGAACACCAGTTCGATGTCCCAGGCTTCCAGCACGGTGCGCCGGTTCAGATAAAGGCTGAAGCCGCAGGCCACGTAGATCGGTTCCCAAATTACCAGCACCAGGACGTAAAACGCGTTGGTCAAGTGCTCCAGCCAGCGCCAGTCCTGCGTGGCGGCGGTTATCAGCGACTGCCAGCTCCAATCGAGGGCTACGTGTTGCGGCAGGAGCAAATAGAACAGCAGCATCAGACCGATCCACAGCGCGGTTTCCAGGTGCACGCCAATCAACGTCAGCCATCGCGCCGCGCTGGCGTCGCGTTGCAACAACACCTGCAGACGCTGCTGTCGTGCCTCACCCGCCAGCCCTTCGAGCTGCACCACTGGCAGCAGAAAGCTGCGACTCAGGCTCAGCCGGCGCCAGGTCAGACTGGCCAGCAGTTGTGGCTTGAGCAGTCGTGGCCATTGATAAAGGGCCTGTTTCAGTGTGGGCGTTTCACCGAACAGGGACTTGGACAGGATGTACAGCGGCAGGCGTTCGAAGGCCGGTTTCAGCCACCAGAAAATGAACACGGCCAAGGAGGGCGACTCCCACAGCAGCCAGGTCAGCAGGGCAAAGGCCGGCAAGGTCACCATGGCCCAGCTGGTCATCAGCAGGCGCCGGTGGCGCTGGCTCAACAGCACACCCAGGTCCATGGCTTCCCAGGTGGGGCGTGGGCGGATCACCACACTGGCATCACTCAGGCGCATGGCGGGTCCGTCCGGCAAACAGCAGATAAGCCGTGACCAGCAGCCAGAGCGCTGCCCCGACCAGGTACTTGGTCAGGGGCGTGGGTGCCGTCATCGACGACCAATAGGCTTCGATAAACGCCGCGATCAGCAGAAACAGCATGACCCCACAAATCAGCAGCACACTCTTGCGTGCCGCCAGAAGCAAGGCCTCGGCACGGGCCAGGCGGCCCGGTGCAATCAAGGCCCAGCCCAGTTGCAGGCCGGCGGCTCCGGCCAGGGCAATGGCGCTCAGTTCGAAGGCGCCATGGCCGATCACGAAAGACCAGAAGGTCTCTCCGTAGCCGATCTGCGTCAGATGCCCGGCCACCGCACCGATGATCAAGCCGTTGTAAAACAGGAAAAACGCGCTGCCCAGGCCAAACAGCAAACCGCTGGCGAAGGTCTGAAAGGCGATCCCGATGTTGTGCATGACGTAGTAGCTGAACATCACCCAGTCTTCGCTGGCCGCCCGTTCTGCCGAGCGCCCCAGGTGACCGGCCTCGGGGTCGTACATGCTCTGCATTTCGCTGACCTGCTCGGCCGGAATCAGGTTGTAGACCAGGTCCGGGAACAGATAGACCAGCACCGCGATGCCGATCAGGCTGCCGAAAAACATCAGGCTGGCGGCGAGCACGAAACGCCACTGTTCGCGTACCAGACGGGGGAAGTCCGCGAGGATGAACGCCAGCACATTGGCGCCCAGTCGGCTGCGATGCCGATACAGCTGTTGATGCCCACGCAGGACTTGTTGCTGCAATGAGTCGATGAGAAAACTGCTGTAACCACGTTCCCGAGCCAGCGCCAGGTGTTGGCAGATGCGCCGATAATCGTCGGGAAAACTGTCGACCCCGGTGGCGTTCCTGTCCCGCTCCAGCCGTTCCAGCAGGCCGTCGAATTGCTCCCATTCGGCCATGTGCCGATGTTCAAAAAGACTTTGCTTCATGTCGGCCCCAACAGGCCACGGGCGATGCCGTTCAGTTCGGCAACGGCCTGTGGCGCTGGTACCTGCAACGGCTTGGCAAGGATCGATGCCAGTTCATTGACCCTGGCATCGGACAGTTCCGCCTGGCGTTCGGCGAAACCGAGGATGGCCCGTTGTTCGATCAATGTCAGGGTAAAAGCCGGGCGACGCGGCTGGGCGGGCGGAAGTTGCGGTCGGGTGAGCGGTTGTTCACGGTAGATCACCAGCGTACCGGCGGCGATATCGCCCAGTCGCTTGAAGCTGGGATGTTGCAGGCAACTGATCGCCCCAAGGAAGTAACCGAATGGCAACAGGTCAACAAAGCGCAGCAGGTTGCGCAGCAGTGACGCGGACCAGCCGATGGGGGTGCCATCGTCCTGCACAACACGCAGGCCCATCCATTGCTTGCCCGGTGAGCGGCCCTGATTGAGGACTTCGAACAGCACCATGTACCACCAGCTCACGCCGAAAATCAGCAGCGAACCGAGTCCCGCGCCGAGTTTTCCCAGCATCGACAGGACAATGAACAACAGACCGAGGATCAAGCCGCGCAACACCAGATCGATGGAGAACGCCAGTGCACGAACCATCAACCCGGCCGGGCGCAGTGGCAGATCGATGCCTTCCGGCGTCTCGACCTGGTAACGCGTATCCAGTGGCGGGAACAGCGTCGCTTTCCTTGGCAGTGCCGCGGTCTCGAGCATGGGCAACCTGATGATGTGGCCTGATCGGGATTGTCTCGTCTCCCGATGCTAGCAGCCTCGCCGGGAGAAACGACATAACTATGTATTACACGGTAATAAGGCAGAGGTGATTGAATGACAAGATTGCTGGCCGGAGCGGGACGTGAACGCCTAGACTTCGCCGATCTACAGTTCAGGATTAGCCCGTGACCTCCATCTTCTGGTACGACTATGAAACGACGGGCATCAACCCCCGTTGCGATCGCCCCCTGCAAATGGCAGGGCTGCGTACTGACTTCGATCTCAATGAAATAGACGAACCGGTCAATCTCTATTGCCAGCCCAGTGACGATATCCTGCCGCACCCGGCGGCTTGTGCGATTACCGGCATTACGCCCGGCCGCTTGTCCGAACAAGGCCTGAGCGAAGCTGACTTCATGACCCGGGTGCATGCGCAACTGGCGGCCCCTGGTACTTGCGGAGCGGGGTACAACACCCTGCGTTTCGACGACGAGATGACCCGCTATAGCCTGTACCGCAACTTTTTCGACCCTTACGCGCGGGAATGGCAGGGCGGCAACAGTCGCTGGGATTTGATCGACGTGGTGCGTGCCGCGTATGCCTTGCGTCCAGACGGGATTGTTTGGCCGACGGACGACGAAGGGCGGGTGACGCTCAAGCTGGAGCGCCTGACTGCCGCCAACGGGATCGATCACGGTCATGCCCATGAAGCGCTGTCGGATGTTCGCGCCACCATCGCCCTGGCTCGTTTGATTCGGGATAAGCAGCCGAAACTGTATGAGTGGCTGTTTCAGTTGCGCAGCAAACAAAAGGTGCTGGATCAGATCCGCCTGCTGCAACCGATGGTGCATGTGTCCGGGCGGTTTTCCGCGGCGCGAAACTACGTCGGCGTAGTGCTGCCTTTGGCATGGCACCCGCGCAACAAGAATGCATTGATTGTCTGCGACCTGCACCTAGATCCACAGGGCTTGCTGGATCTGGATGCCGAATCCCTGCGCCAGCGCTTGTACACCCGCCGTGATGATCTGGCCGAAGGTGAGTTGCCGGTACCGCTCAAGCTCATTCACATCAATAAATGCCCGGTGGTGGCACCGTTGGCGGTACTTCGCCCGGAAGATCAGCAGCGCCTGGGGCTGGACATGGCGCTGTATCGGCAGCGTGCACTGCGGCTAAATGACGCGGCGAAAGTTTGGCAGGATAAAGTTGCAGGGGTTTATGCCCGCGAGGAGTTTTCCTTCAGCCAGGATCCTGAACAACAGTTATACGACGGTTTTATCGGTGACCGCGATCGACGGCTATGCGAACAAGTCCGTACGGTCGATCCGGCGCAATTAGCGCAGTCCCAGTGGCCTTTCGATGATGAACGTTTGCCTGAGTTATTGTTTCGATATCGCGCACGTAACTTTTCCGACACGTTGAGTTTCGAAGAGCAAGAGCGCTGGCGAATATTCTGTCAGAAACGTTTGTCAGACCCTGAGTGGGGGGCGCCCAATACCGTTGAAAGTTTCATAGAGGCCGCAGCCCAATTGGCGCTTACAGCGACATCGTTTCAGCAAGAGGTGCTCGATCAATGGCACGAGTATGTTCAGGACTTGCGCAAACGTTTGAATCTTTGAAATCGAAAACGCGCCGGGTAGAACTGCGGGCATAAAAAAACGCCAGCGTTATGCTGGCGTTATTTTTTGTCGCGTACTTATCTGCGACAGGCTCTGTGGCTTAGCCCAGCAGGGTAGCCCAGCCTTCAACCACGTCACCGCCCCACTTGGCTTTCCACTCTTTCAGAGTCTTGTGGTTGCCACCTTTGGTTTCGATGACTTCGCCGTTGTGCGGGTTTTTGTATTGTTTAACTTTGCGGGCACGCTTGGTACCGGTAGTTTTTACTGCGCCGCCGCGTGGTGCCTTGGTTTTGGATTCAGGATCCAGCAACGCGATGATGTCACGCAGGGACTTGGAGTATTCGCCCATCAGGGTGCGCAGTTTGCCTTCGAATTCCAGCTCGGTTTGCAGTTTGTCGTCTTGGGACAGATTCTTCAAACGGGCTTGCAGCTCTTTGATTGCTTCTTCGGTGGCGCGATATTCGTTGATCAAGGACATGATTACTACCTTATGTAGGACGCGGGATGGCAGGGGACAGTGCGGCAATAATAGTCAGGCTGTTTCATCAAGTAAACATTTAACCGGGGTTTATTTAATTTAATTACGGTGATTTCGGCCCGCATTGGATGCGCAGTTAAAAAGTTCGAAGCTGTCGCTACAGATGTTCACAATTGATTGCTGGTAGATGGCAAACAACACTGCCACCTCGCAGGCCTCGAGAGCTGACAAAGCACGGGTTGCTTGCCATCACGCAAGGCGCTGCCTGATCAATACTGCAGTTTTGCTGCGTAATCGCTAGAATGACGGCCTTTGCGAAGTTCTGGAGTTTCCCCCTCATGCGCACCTTTCGGTTGGTGATTTCTTGCCCGGACCGCGTCGGTATCGTTGCTAAAGTCAGTAACTTTCTGGCGTCACATAACGGCTGGATCACTGAAGCGAGCCATCACTCGGACAATCTCAGCGGCTGGTTCTTCATGCGTCACGAAATTCGTGCCGACTCGCTGCCATTCGGTATCGAAGCCTTGCGCGAAGCGTTTGCGCCGATTGCCGAAGAGTTCTCGATGGATTGGCGCATCACCGATACCGCGCAGAAAAAGCGCGTTGTGCTGATGGCCAGTCGCGAGTCCCACTGTCTGGCCGACTTGCTGCATCGCTGGCACAGCGATGAACTGGACTGCGAGATCGCCTGCGTGATTTCCAACCATGACGACCTGCGCAGCATGGTCGAATGGCACGGCATTCCGTACTACCACGTGCCGGTCAATCCGCAGGACAAGGAGCCGGCGTTCGCCGAAGTCTCGCGTCTGGTGAAACAGCACGATGCCGAAGTCGTGGTACTGGCCCGCTACATGCAGATCCTGCCGCCTGAACTGTGCAGCGAATATGCACATAAGGTCATCAACATTCACCACAGCTTCCTGCCGTCGTTCGTCGGTGCCAAGCCGTATCACCAGGCCTCCATGCGTGGAGTGAAATTGATCGGTGCGACCTGTCATTATGTGACCGAAGAGCTGGATGCCGGTCCGATCATCGAACAGGACGTGGTACGCGTCAGTCACAGCGACAGTATCGAAGACATGGTGCGTTTCGGTCGTGATGTCGAGAAGATGGTGCTGGCCCGTGGCCTGCGTTATCACCTGGAAGACCGGGTGCTGGTGCACGGCAACAAGACCGTGGTGTTCTGATCGCAGCACAATACGGTTGAAATTCGAAGGGCCTGGGCGTTCAATCGCTGCAGGCCCTTCGCCGTTTCTGCGCAGCTGTTTCTGAATAGGGGACATGACCATGGCCGATCCACTGGACAAAGCCACTTCCAAGGCGCCCGCCACGTTGGGCGAGGGCTGTTTGAGCCGGTATGATCCCGATGACATGAGTCCGGAAGATGGCACGGAATTTCCGGGAGCAGCCGAGTTGTGGGAACAGTTGCAGCAAGAACCCGAAGATCCCCCTAAGCCTGCTTGAGCTTCATCAGCTTTTTGAGCAAGGGGCGTCCGAGCATCAAGAGAAACACCGGCCCGCCCACCAGCAGATAGAAATAATAGGTTACCGCCCGCCAGATCAGGATCGCTGCAGCCGCCGTGGATTTTCCCACCATGGGCGCCAACAGCGCCGCCGATGTCAATTCCGCCGCCCCGGCCCCACCCGGCAACAGGCTGAACTGCCCCGCACTCAGTGACAGCATCTGGATCAGAAAGCACCAGGCCCACTGCAAATCCGCACCAAGTCCACGCAGCGCCAGGTACAGCACGCTGTAGCGCAAAATCCAATGCAGGCAGGTCAAGGCAAACACCTTGATCAATGTCTGAAACGGCAACTTGAGGGTGTCGGTAAACGCCGCCAGAAACTGCAGGAGTTTTCGTGCCCAGCGCATGCGCGTGGTGGATTGGACGTTGAGACGAATGAGTAATCGGCCACTTAGCCGAATCAGCAAGCGGTGATAGCGGGCCACCACCACGCAACAGACCAGGCCACCGAACATCGAGATGGCGCTGACGATCAGCAGCCACTCCATGCGCTGGCTCAGGTGCTGGAACAACGCATAAATCAGGATCCCGCTCAAGGCGCAGAGGAAAAACAACAGGTCGCTCAACTGGTCCATGGCGAACACGGCACTGCCCCTGGCCGGACGCACGCCATTACGCGCCAGCAACGCCATGATGGTCAGTGGCCCGCCGCTACCGCCGGGGGTGGCGCAATAGGCAAATTCGGCGGCCATAACCACGCCCAGGCTTTTGACCGGGCTTACCTTTTCACGCTGATCCCCCAGCAACAGGCGCAGGCGCAGGGTGTTGACCACCCAGCACAGCAGGATCATGCCGAACATCACCAGCAGCCAATTCAGCGGAAAGGTGTTCAGTCGCGACCATGTATCGCTGCCACCCAACAGCCAGGGAATCAGCACCGCGGCGAGCAGGGCAATCAGCAACAGAATCCCGCGGCTCATGCAGCACGCCCCATGCGGTCATTTTGCAGTGCCAGCCAGCACGCCTTTGTCATAGGCACGCGACCCTCAGTGAGCAGACGCTTGAGGGTTTGCAACCAGTAGGTGCGAGAGAACTCATGTCGCATATCCACCGGGTGCAGGCCCAGGCGAATCACCGACGCTTGCCGCCAGCGTTGTTCGAGTTGATCGCTGACGAGCTTCGACAAACCCCGGCGCCACGCACTGCGTGCGCTCCAGACCAGTCCGGGTGCATCCACGGCTGTGAAGTCGGGCAGGCGATAGAGGTGCTGCGCATCGCTGGTATAGGTCAAGGGGAGTTGGCGCAAGGCCTGCCGCGTGCCTTCGCTCATCAGCCAGGCGGGAGCGACGAAACCCTGCAATGGCCACTGATATTGGTGGAACATTTCGATACCGGCGCGCAAACGGGCAAAAGCGGCCTCTCGGGACAGACCGTAAAACTCACCTTCGTGGGTATAGATCCGGCGCATGAACCAGTCCCGGGGATTGTTCGCCACCGGTCCGTCATCGCAATGGAAGTAGCCGTGCAGTGCCAGTTCATCGCCCTTGTCGATACGCGCCGATAGCTGGTTGCGAAACCCCGGATGGGCTTGCAGGTCGTTGTGCTTGTGGAAATCCGGTACCACCAGCCAGGTCATCGGTACATCGCCGAGCGTGTCGACGGCGTCGACAAAAGGCTGGTAATCGGCCCAGGTTTGCGGTGCCACATCGTGCAGCACCAGTAGCAGACTGGGCGCAGTCATGGGCTCAACCATTGGCCGCCCGCGGCCATTGGCTGCCGAGTACGGCGTAATAGTGACCGAGCAGGCTGTTGACCACCGAATCCCAGGCGTAATGCCGCTCGACATGGCGTCGCGCCTGCTGGCCGATGGCTGCGCTATCCCGGCTGAACAGTTCGCGCACGGCGTTGGCCATGGCCAAGGAATCGTTGGGGGTACACAACAGGCCACATTCTTCGGTGATGATTTCCTCAAAGGCGCCAGCCGCCACGGCCACTACCGGGATACCGCAGGCCATGGCTTCGAGGGTCACCAGGCCAAAGGTTTCCTGGTCGCCGGCATGTACGAGTGCATCGGCACTGGCCATCAGGCGGGCGACTTGCGCGGCCGGGCAGAATTCATCGATGACGGTGACATTGTCCGGCACGGCGGTCGGCATCGACGAGCCCACCAGCAGCAAGTGATAGCGTCGGCCCAGGCGCACCATGCAGTCGAGCAGCACCGGCAGGTTTTTTTCCTTGGACCCGCGCCCGGCGAAGATCAGCAGATGCGTATTTTCCTCCAGACCCAGTTCGGTCCGCAGGTCGGGATCGCGCGCGTCGGGATGAAACATTTGTAAATCGACGCCCAGGGGTTGCACGAATACATTCCTCACCCCCAGACCGGTCAGCTTGTCAGCCATGACCCGGCTCGGCGCCAGCACGCGGTCGAAGTTGCCGTAGAGTTTGCTGACATAAGCCTCGACGTTGGGAGTGACCCAGTTGCCCATGCGATTGCTGGCAAGCAGTGGCAGGTCCGAGTGATAAAAGCCAATCACCGGCACATCCAGTTGCCGCCGCGCATCCAGGGCCGCCCAGGCGGTGAGGTAAGGGTCGCCGACCTCGATCAGGTCAGGTTGCAGATCGTGGAGGACATTGCGCCAGGGCGCCAGACGAAGGGGGAAGCGATAGCCTTTGCCGAAGGGCAGAGCGGGAGCCGGAACGGTGTAGATGCCATCCTGTTCACCGAAGGATGGCCCGGGAATCAGCAAACTGTGGCGAATGCCCGACCTTGTGCACAGGCGATGATGTTTGGCATCCAGATAAGTACGCACGCCACCGCTGGCGGGGGCGTAGAACATGGTTATGTCCGCGATATGCACGATAAACATCCCTCCAGTCCGTTGATCTCCTTGGTTGACCTTACTGAAGAATAGATGTTCGGTTGGGGTTTTGTGGGTGGGGAGGCTGCGGGGTTTTTGCGGTGTATTTCAGGCCGCCTTCGCGAGCAGGCTCGCTCCCACAGGGGATCTCGGTCGTACACAAAATCTGTGTCCACTGTGATTCGCATGTGAGAGCGAGCCTGCTCGCGGAGGGGCCGGTTCAGGCACTAAATTCGGAAACTGCCCACCAACTGCTTCAACCGCGCCGCCTGCTGCTCAAGATCGGCACAGGCCCGCAGCGTCGACTGCAGGTTTTCCACGCCTTCCTGGTTCAACGTATTGATTTCGGTAATGTCGACATTGATCGACTCCACCACGGCCGTCTGTTCCTCGGTCGCCGTGGCTACCGACTGGTTCATGCCGTCGATTTCACCGATGCGCCGGGTCACGCTGCTCAGGCGCTCGCCGGCCTGATTGGCGATTTCCACGCTGTCCTGACTGTGGCGCTGGCTGTCGCTCATGGTGCTGACGGATTCGCGGGCGCCGACTTGCAGCTCTTCGATCATGGTCTGTACCTGTTGCGCCGATTCCTGGGTGCGGTGTGCCAGGTTACGCACTTCATCGGCCACCACCGCAAACCCGCGGCCGGCTTCACCCGCCCGCGCCGCTTCGATGGCGGCGTTAAGCGCCAGCAGGTTGGTTTGCTGGGAGATGCTGGTGATCACTTCGAGGATCTGCCCGATGTTCACGGTCTTGCTATTGAGCGACTCGATGTTGCTGCTGGAGGCGCTGAGCATGCTCGACAGCTGATTCATCGCGACAATGCTGCGATCCACCACTTGCTGGCCATCTTCGGCCAGGCTGCGGGCATCGCTGGCCTGATTCGAGGCTTGCGCCGCGTTGCGGGCGATTTCCTGGGCGGCGGCGCCGAGCTGGTTGATCGCCGCGGCGACGCTGCTGGTGCGCGAGGCCTGTTGGTCGGAGTTGAACATCGACGAGTTCGAAGCCGCCACCACCCGCAACGCCACTTCGTTGACCTGGCCGGTTGCCGAACTCACTTCACGGATCGAGCCGTGGATATGCTCGACGAAACGGTTGAACGCGGTGCCGAGGGTGCCGAACTCGTCATTGTTGACGATGGTCAGGCGTTTGGTCAGGTCGCCTTCACCGTCGGCAATGTCGGCCATGGCGCGGGTCATGACATGCAGCGGCTGGATCAGGATGCGGATCAGCATGCTCAACAGGGCAATGATGATCACAACGGAAATGACCGTCGCAACGACCGCCGAAGCGCGGAATTCGCTGAGCATCGAGAAGGCTTTTTCCTTGTCGATCGACAGGCCGATGTACCAGTTGACCGATGGCAGGCCCTTGATCGGCGTGAAAGTCACGATGCGGGTTTTGCCCTCGACCCCCACTTCACTGAAGTCGCGGCTGATACGCGGGGTGTTTTGCGGGTACGCCTCGCTCAGGGACTTCATCACCAGGGTTTTGTCCGGGTGGACCAGGATCTTGCCGTCGGCGTTGATCAGGAAGGCATAGCCCATGCCGTCGAAGTCACGTGCACTGAGGGTGTCGATCAGGGTTTGCAGGCTCAGGTCACCACCGACCACACCGACGCTTTGTCCGGATTTTTTCGAAGCGGTGGCCATGGAAATGATCGTTTGACCGGTCGCCGCATCGATATAGGGTTCGGTGAGGGTCGGGGCGCTAGTGTTTTCCGCCCCCTTGTACCAGGGGCGGACCCGTGGGTCGAAGCCGTCGGGCATCTTCGCATCCGGACGGATGGTGAAGTGCCCGGTGGCATCACCCAAGTAGGACGCCATGAAGGTCGATGTCAGCGTTTTCTGCTCAAGCAGCGCGGCAACATTGGCTTGTTCCGGATTGATGGCAATGTTCTGCGCGAGGTTTTCAATCAGCAGAATTCGGCCTGTCAGCCAGGTCTGGATATTGTTGGCGGTGACGTCGCCCATCTCGTTGAGATAGTTATCCAGGTCTTCGCGGATGGCATTGCGCTGTAAATAGTCGTTGTACAGGGTGAACGAGGCGAACGTGGCCATGACGATGAAGGCGGCGGCAAGCAGGATTTTATGGCTGAAGCGTAGATTTTTGTTCATGGCTTGGGGGTCCGCTAAGGTCTTAATGCCCATCGCGTGCTTTTATAAAGGAACGCAAAATGGGCAAGGTTGAAAGCAAGTGATATCTCCATCGCTCCTTAAGGGAAATCTCCGAACAGATTGTGTCTGTCTGCTTTGTTGTAATTCCTATCGGCCGTGCAGGACCAAAGATTAACCATAGGTGACCAAATGCCTGACTCATTGCAACTCGTTATCGGCGCCGATCTTTCGGGGCAGCCGATCGCCCAGGCCATGCGCCTGGCCAACCGTCACGGTTTGATCGCAGGTGCGACCGGGACCGGCAAGACCGTCACCCTGCAACGCATGGCCGAAGCCTTCAGCGATGCCGGCGTGGCGGTGTTCGCCGCCGATATCAAAGGTGACCTGTGCGGTTTGGGCGCCGCGGGCAACCCCCAGGGCAAGATCGCCGAGCGGATCGCCGGGATGCCCTGGCTGAACCACCAGCCGGCGGCCTATCCGGTGACGTTGTGGGACATACACGGTCAGTCCGGTCATCCGTTGCGCACGACCTTGAGCGAAATGGGGCCTTTGTTGCTGGGCAGCCTGCTGGAACTGACCGACAGCCAGCAGTCGACGCTGTACGCCGCCTTCAAGGTCGCGGACCGCGAAGGCCTGTTGCTGCTGGACCTCAAGGACTTGAAGGCGCTGCTTACTCACCTCAAGGACAACCCGGAACTGTTGGGTGACGACGCGGCGCTGATGACCACCGGTTCCAGCCAGGCCCTGTTGCGACGTCTGGCGACCCTTGAGCAGCAAGGTGCCGAGGCGCTGTTCGGTGAACCGGCGTTGCAACTCGAAGATATTCTGCAACCGACGGCAGAGGGTCGCGGGCGCATTCATTTACTCGATGCCAGTCGTCTGGTGCATGAAGCTCCGAAGGTCTACGCGACTTTCCTGCTATGGCTGCTGGCCGAGCTGTTCGAGCAGTTGCCGGAGCGTGGCGACGCGGACAAACCGCTGCTCGCGTTGTTTTTCGACGAAGCGCACCTGTTGTTCACCGGCACCCCCAAGGCTTTGCAGGATCGTCTGGAGCAGGTGGTGCGGCTGATACGCTCGAAAGGGGTGGGCGTGTATTTCGTCACCCAATCGCCGGGCGATTTGCCGGATGACGTGCTGGCGCAACTGGGTCTGCGTATCCAGCATGGTTTGCGCGCGTTCACCGCCAAGGAGCAGAAATCCCTGCGGGCCGTGGCTGACGGCTTCCGGCCTAACCCGGCGTTCGATGCCTTGTCGGTGCTGACGGAACTTGGCATTGGCGAGGCGTTGGTCGGCACCTTGCAGGAGAAGGGCACGCCGGAGATGGTCCGGCGGGTGTTGGTGGCTCCGCCGCAGTCGCGGATCGGGCCATTGACCGAGACTGAACGCACCGTGTTGATCGCCGGTTCGCCGTTCAAGGGGCGTTATGACAAACCGATTGATCGTGAGTCGGCCTATGAAGTGCTGATGGGACGCAAGGGGCTGGCGCCGGAACCCGAAGCGGAGTCAGGCAAACCGGCGCCTCAAGAACCGAGCTTCACCGAACAGGCCGGGGAGTTTCTCGGCACGGCGGCGGGGCAGGCGTTGAAATCAGCGATGCGCCAGGCGGCGAATCAATTGGGGCGACAGTTGGTGCGCGGGTTGATGGGGTCGTTGCTAGGTGGCAGCAAACGCCGCTAGCGAGCGGGCACGGTAAAAACTGTGGGAGCGAGCCTGCTCGCGAAGGCGGTCTGTCAGTCACCACATAGGTTGACTGATACATTGCTTTCGCGAGCAGGCTCGCTCCCACAGGGGGCTATGTCAGGCCTTGGGCCTGGCATGCGCCGCCAAACGCTCCAGCGCGGCGCGCAGATTCGGATCGCTGATGCCATCGGCCGTTGCCTGAATCGTCGCCGCCGCATCGTTGGACAAATCCATGGTATGCCCGGCCGCACCGTGCTGCACGGTGGGCGGCTGCACCTTGAACAGGATTCGCGTGAGGCTGGCGAACTCGTCGAACATCTGCAGTTGCCGTTGCAGGCGCTTTTGCTGGTAGCGCAAGCGGGTGGCCCAATGGCCATCGGTGACAATCAGCAACAAACTGCCTTCGCGCCACGACGCCACATGGCAGTGTTCGCGAGCGGCGGGCTGAAGTTGGCTCTCCAGTAGACGTTGCAGATGGCCCAGGCGTTGGGCGTGGCCGAGTATGGCTTTGAGCGGCTTGGCTTCGCGAAGCAGGACGGCGGGTGCTCTGGCCGTAAGAGGGCGAAATGCCATGATCAGACACCTGAAGTAACAGAGCCGCCATGGTAGCAGAAAGCACTGGATGCACCCGACCCATTGCATTACGCGCGCTTTACCCATTAAATCAACGAGTAACTTCTGCGTTGTATGGCTTGAAGTTCAGCCATTTGCCCCTATTTTAAGTGAGCCCCGTCAAAGCGCTGTGCCAGCATCGTGGAATAACGCCACTTTCCTCACCATCGTTTCCGGGTAGAATGCTCGTTCGCATGCGGCCATGAGGGCTGCTCGGGCGACTCACGGGGCCGCCCTCCATCCCTTTAGTGTGGAAGATCCTGCCGATATGTTTGCGCCTTTGTTAAAGAAACTTTTTGGAAGCAAGAACGAGCGTGAAGTCAAGCGCATGCTCAAGACGGTGCAACTCGTCAATGCCTTCGAAGAGCAAATGGTGGCCCTTTCGGACGATCAATTGCGTGCCAAGACAGATGAGTTCAAGGCCCGCTTCGCCAAAGGGGAAACCCTCGACAAGCTGTTGCCGGAAGCTTTTGCGGTCGCTCGCGAAGCCGGTAAGCGCGTCATGGGGATGCGCCACTTCGATGTCCAGCTGATCGGTGGCATGACCTTGCACGAAGGCAAGATCGCCGAAATGCGCACCGGTGAAGGCAAGACCCTGGTGGCGACACTGGGCGTTTACCTCAACGCGTTGTCCGGCAAGGGCGTGCACGTTGTGACGGTGAACGACTACCTGGCCCGTCGTGACGCCAACTGGATGCGTCCGCTCTATGAGTTCCTCGGCCTGACGGTCGGCGTGGTCACGCCGTTCCAGCCGCCGGAAGAGAAGCGCGCAGCCTACGCCGCCGATATCACCTACGGTACCAACAACGAATTCGGCTTCGATTACCTGCGCGACAACATGGCGTTCAGCCTGGAAGAAAAATTCCAGCGTGAACTCAATTTTGCCGTGATCGACGAAGTCGACTCCATCCTCATCGACGAAGCCCGTACTCCGCTGATCATTTCCGGTCAGGCCGAGGACAGCTCCAAGCTGTACATCGAGATCAACAAACTGATCCCGCAGCTGGAATTGCACGTCGAAGAAGTCGAAGGCGAAGTCACCAAGGCCGGCCACTACACCGTTGACGAGAAGTCCCGCCAGGTCGAACTCAACGAAGCCGGCCACCAGTTCGTCGAAGACTCGCTGACCCGTCTCGGCCTGCTCGCTGAAGGCGAGAGCCTGTACTCGGCGCACAACCTGGCCCTGCTGACTCACGTTTATGCCGGCCTGCGCGCGCACAAGCTGTTCCATCGCAACGTCGAATACATCGTGCAGGACGGTCAGGTCGTGCTGGTCGACGAGCACACCGGTCGTACCATGCCGGGTCGTCGCCTGTCCGAAGGCCTGCACCAGGCCATCGAAGCCAAGGAACACCTGAACATCCAGGCCGAAAGCCAGACCCTGGCATCGACCACGTTCCAGAACTACTTCCGTCTGTACAACAAGCTGTCCGGCATGACCGGTACGGCCGACACCGAAGCGTTCGAGTTCCATCAGATCTATGGCCTGCAGGTCATCGTCATCCCGACGAACAAGCCGCTGGCCCGTAAAGACTACAACGACCTGGTGTTCCTGACTGCCGACGAGAAATACGCGGCGATCGTCAATGACATCAAGGAAAGCATGGCTGCCGGCCGTCCGGTGCTGGTGGGTACTGCAACCATCGAAACTTCCGAGCACATGTCCAACCTGCTCGTGAAAGAAGGCATCGAACACAAGGTTCTGAACGCCAAGTTCCACGAAAAAGAAGCCGAGATCATCGCCCAGGCCGGTCGCCCGGGTGCGCTGACCATCGCCACCAACATGGCCGGTCGTGGTACCGACATCCTGTTGGGCGGCAACTGGGAAGTGGAAGTGGCCTCGCTGGAAAACCCGACCCCTGAGCAGATTGCCCAGATCAAGGCCGACTGGCAGAAACGTCACCAGCAAGTGCTGGAGTCGGGCGGTTTGCAGGTGATCGCTTCCGAGCGTCACGAATCGCGCCGTATCGACAACCAGCTGCGTGGTCGTGCCGGTCGTCAGGGTGACGCCGGTTCCAGCCGTTTCTACCTGTCGCTGGAAGACAGCCTGATGCGTATCTTTGCCTCTGATCGGGTGAAGAACTTCATGAAAGCCCTGGGCATGCAGCCTGGCGAAGCGATCGAGCACCGCATGGTGACCAACGCTATCGAAAAGGCTCAGCGCAAGGTTGAAGGCCGCAACTTCGACATTCGTAAGCAACTGCTCGAGTTCGACGACGTCAACAACGAACAGCGTAAAGTGATCTATCACATGCGCAACACGTTGCTGGCCGCCGACAACATCGGTGAAACCATCGCCGACTTCCGTCAGGACGTGCTCAACGCCACCGTCAGTGCGCACATTCCGCCGCAGTCGCTGCCTGAGCAGTGGGACGTGGCGGGTCTGGAAGCAGCGCTGCAAAGCGACTTCGGCGTGGCACTGCCGATCCAGAAATGGCTCGACGAAGACGATCACCTGTACGAAGAAACCCTGCGTGAGAAGCTGATGCAGGAACTCATGGCGGCGTACAACGAGAAAGAAGACCAGGCCGGCGCCGAAGCGCTGCGCACCTTCGAGAAGCAAATCGTTCTGCGTGTTCTGGACGATTTGTGGAAAGACCACCTGTCGACCATGGATCACCTGCGTCACGGCATCCACCTGCGTGGTTATGCCCAGAAGAACCCGAAGCAGGAGTACAAGCGCGAGTCGTTCACGCTGTTCTCCGAGCTGCTGGATTCGATCAAGCGCGACTCGATCCGTGTGCTGTCGCACGTTCAGGTTCGCCGCGAAGACCCGATCGAAGAAGAAGCGCGCCTGCGTCAGGAAGCCGAAGCGCTGGCCGCGCGCATGCAGTTCCACCACGAAGAAGCGCCTGGCCTTGAGCATGTGGAGCCGATCGGGGAAGAGGTCGATGTGGCCCTTGCCGCTGCGCCGGTACGCAATGAGCAGAAGCTGGGCCGCAACGAGCTGTGCTACTGCGGTTCGGGCAAGAAGTTCAAGCATTGCCACGGGCAGATCCAGTAAAACCCGTTTCATACGCTGATATACCCGCGCCGCGACCGGCTCATGCCGTCGCGGCGTTTTGCCATTTAAACCACCGCCTTCTTGAAAAAAAGAGCATAGCGGTGCTGACATCATTGTAAGGAGCTCATTCATGGCTGTTGGTCTTGGTCCTTTGCCAACGTTGCACCCGGTTGCCGGTTTTGAACTCGGTATCGCCTCGGCCGGTATCAAGCGCCCGGGGCGCAAGGATGTCGTGGTCATGCGCTGTGCCGAAGGTTCCACAGTCGCTGGCGTGTTTACCCTGAACGCTTTTTGCGCCGCTCCGGTGATCCTGGCCAAGCAGCGTGTGCAGGGTCCGGTACGTTACCTGCTGACCAACACCGGCAATGCCAACGCCGGTACCGGTGAGCCAGGCCTGGCCGCAGCCGAACGCACCTGCGCCAAACTGGCTGAACTGACTGACGTAGATGCCAGCCAGGTGCTGCCGTATTCCACCGGTGTGATCGGCGAGCCGCTGCCGGTCGAGAAAATCGAAGGCGCATTGCAAGCGGCCCTCGACGACCTGTCGGTCAACAACTGGGAAGCGGCCGCCACCGGAATCATGACCACCGACACGCTGCCCAAGGGCGCCAGCCGTCAGTTCCAGCACGACGGCGTGACCATTACCGTCACCGGTATCAGCAAAGGCGCGGGCATGATTCGCCCGAACATGGCGACCATGCTCGGCTACATCGCCACCGACGCCAAAGTCTCCCGCGATGTGCTGCAAAACCTGATGCTGGACGGCGCCAACAAGTCGTTCAACCGCATCACCATCGACGGCGATACTTCGACCAATGACTGCTGCATGCTGATCGCTACCGGTCAGGCTGCACTGCCGGAAATCACCCGCGCCGAGGGCGAGCTGTTCACCAAGCTTAAGCAAGCGGTGTTCGAAGTGTGCATGGACGTGGCCCAGGCCATCGTTCGCGATGGCGAAGGCGCGACCAAGTTCGTCACCGTTGAAGTCAACGGCGGCGGCAATCACCAGGAGTGCCTGGACGTCGGCTACACCGTGGCTCACTCGCCGTTGATCAAGACCGCACTGTTTGCTTCCGATCCGAACTGGGGCCGCATCCTGGCCGCTGTCGGCCGTGCCGGCGTACCGAACCTGGACGTGAGCAAGATCGACGTGTTCCTCGGCGAAGTGTGCATCGCCAGCCGTGGCGCCCGCGCCGCGACCTACACCGAAGCCCAGGGTGCGGCGGTGATGCAGCAGGAAGAAATCACCATCCGTATCGAGCTGGGTCGTGGCGATTGCAGCGAAACCATCTGGACCACCGACCTGTCCCACGAATACGTGAAAATCAACGCCGAGTACCGTACGTAAGACCGAGTCGACCCATTCGCGAGCAGGCTCGCTCCCACAGGAGATCTCAGTGAACACAGTAAATGTGCGCAGCAGGATCAAATGTGGGAGCGAGCCTGCTCGCGAAGACGGTCTGTCAGTCACGAACTAGACTGACGTGTCCCCTCTTCTAAAGGTCCCGAACATGAGCCTCCACCTGATCATCGGCGACAAACTGCTTTCCTCCTGGTCCCTGCGTGGCGCCCTGGCTCTCGATCTGACCGGCGCTACCTACACCGAAGAACTGATCAAACTGAACCAGCCGGACACCCGCGAACGTCTGCTCAAGCACTCGCCGACCGGCAAGGTCCCGTTGTTGAAGACCGAACACGGCACCATCGCCGACTCCCTGGCGATTGCCGAGTACCTGGCCGAACAGTTCCCCGAAGCGGGCTTGTGGCCTGAAGACATTGCCGCCCGTGCCCAGGCGCGTTCTGCCTGCGCGCAGATGCACAGCGGCTTTTTCGCCATGCGCGGCAACATGCCATTCGACCTCAGCCATGACGCGCCGCTGTCGCCAAACCCGGCCGACGTCCAGGCCGATATCGAGCGTATGTCGGCGTTGTGGGCCGAATGCCGAGCCGCCGCCACCGAAACCGGTCCGTATCTGTTCGGACGTGCAACGCTGGCCGACGCGTTCTTCGCACCCATCGCCGTGCGCCTGCGCACCTACCGGGTCAAGCTGTCGGCAACCGACGAAGCTTATGTTGAAACCCTCTACCAATGGCCAGCCTTCAAGGCCTGGCAGAAGGCCGGACTGGAGGAGATTGCGTGGTGAAACGAGTACACGTAGCGGCTGCCGTTATCCGTGACGGCAGCGGCAAAATCCTCATTGCCCGTCGTGCCGACACTCAGCACCAGGGCGGCCTCTGGGAGTTTCCCGGTGGCAAGGTGGAGGCCGATGAGTCGGTCGAAACCGCACTGGCCCGTGAACTGCACGAAGAGCTGGGCATCGTGGTCAGCGCGGCGCGCCCGCTGATCAAGGTCCGCCACGATTACCCGGACAAGCAGGTGTTGCTGGATGTCTGGGAAGTCTCGGCGTTTACCGGCGAGCCTCACGGCGCGGAAGGTCAGCCGTTGGCCTGGGTCACAGCGCGTGAATTGTCGGGTTACGAGTTCCCCGAGGCCAACCGTCCAATCGTCGCCGCGGCTCGGTTGCCCGAACAGTACCTGATCACCCCGGAAGACCTGGAAACCCCGGCCTTGCTGCGGGGGATTCAGAAAGCAATCGCGGGCGGTATCAAGTTGATCCAGCTACGCGCACCGAATGGTTACGACCCCAAGTACCGCGATCTGGCGGTGGATGCGGTCGGGCTGTGCGCCGGCAAGGCGCAGCTGATGATCAAGGGACCGTTCGAGTGGCTGGGGGATTTTCCGTCCGCCGGCTGGCACATCACCTCGGCACAATTGCGCAAGTACGCGGCTGCTGGTCGGCCATTGCCCGCAGCGCGCTGGTTGGCCGCGTCCTGCCATAACGCCGAAGAATTGGCGCTGGCCGAAGAGATGGGCGTGGACTTCGTGACGTTGTCGCCGGTGCAGCCAACCCTGACGCATCCTGGCGCTCAGCCGCTGGGCTGGGAACAGGCCTCGACCTTGATCGAGGGCTTCAGCAAGCCGGTGTTTTTGCTGGGGGGCGTAGGCCCGGCAGAGGTTCAGAAAGCCTGGGCGGCGGGTGCCCAGGGTGTGGCAGGGATTCGGGCGTTTTGGCCTGAGGCCTGACGTTTCAGTGAGGCTACTGGCCTCTTCGCGAGCAGGCTCGCTCCCACAGTTGACCGGGTACACGGCTGAGTGTGGGAGCGAGCCTGCTCGCGAAGAAGGGCTGACAGGCGCCGACTAAACCTCTGGTTTCGCAGCAGGTTGCCACAAAATCTCCGCCACCCCCTGCCTTCTGGCAATCAACCTCGCCGCCACAAACAACAAATCCGAAAGCCGATTGATATACGCCAACCCCACCCCGGCCAGCGGCTCCAGCGCATTCAGGTGCTGACACCGGCGCTCGGCGCTGCGTGCCAGGCTGCGGCAGACGTGAGCCTGGGCAATCAGCTGCGAACCGCCCGGTAAAATGAAGTTCTCCAGTGGTCCCAGTTCTTCATTCCACACATCGATCGCCGCTTCCAGGCGTTCGATTTCTGCGGCGTTCAATGCCTGATATTCCGGCATCGCCAGTTCGCCGCCAAAGTCGAACAACCGGTGCTGACAGGGTGCCAATACCTCGATCACTTCCTTCAGCCCCGGAAACCGGGTGCTCTGCGCCGTCAGCCCTGCCAGCAACACCCCCACCTGACTGTTCAACGTATCGACCTCGCCAATGGCCTCGATCCGCGGGTGATCCTTGGGCACACGGCGACCATCGCCCAGTCCGGTTTCGCCTTTGTCGCCGGTGCGGGTGTAAATCTTCGACAAGCGAAAGCCCATGGGTTACCTCGATAGCTGATTGAGTTCTTGTGAGACGAGCGGGGTGCCCGCCAGGGGCAGGCGCAGGGTGAAGCAGGTGCCTTGGCCCAGGGTCGATTGCACCTCCATCTGTCCCTTATGGTTGTTGGTGATAATAAAATACGAAACCGACAGTCCCAGGCCTGTGCCCTGGCCAATCTCCTTGGTGGTGAAAAACGGTTCGAAGGTACGCTTGCGCACGTTTTCACTCATGCCGATGCCGTTGTCCTCTACCTGGATTTCCGCCCAGGGCGGATTGAGTCGGGTGCGCAGAATGATCCGCCCCGGCTCGCGGTCGTCTTCACGCTGATGAATGGCCTGGGCGGCGTTTTTCAGCAGGTTGAGCAGCACCTGTTCCAATTCGTTGGCCGTGCCGGGCACCGGACCCAGTGCCGGGTCGAACTGGCGAATGATGGCCTGGCCCTTGAAGTCGAAACCGATCGCCAGGTCAAAGTCGTTACCGGCGATTTCCACCGCTTGATCGATCAGTGCCGGCAGGTCGCACGGAGCCATTTGCCGGGTGCTGCGGCGACTGAAGCTGAGCATGTGGGTGACGATTTTCGCCGCGCGGGCACCGGCCTGTTGAATGCCATCGAGCAGCTGCGGCACTTCCCGCGCTTGCAGGTATTCGTTGACCGTCGACAGCTCGACGCCAACCTGTTCGGCTTGTTCGAGGTTCTTCGGCAATTCGGGAGACAGCCGGCGACGGATGTTCTGCACGTTATGCAGGATGGCGCCCAGCGGGTTGTTGATCTCGTGGGCCATGCCGGCAGCGAGACCGCCGACGGAGAGCATTTTCTCCGACTGCACCATCATTTCTTCCAGTGACAGGCGCTGGGTAATGTCGTCGATCCGGATCACCACGCCACGCCCGGCGCCGCCCATCAATGGATAAAAGGTCAGGGCGTAATGCCGAGCGTCATCGTCCTTGACCCAGGTGACGCGCTCGATCTTGGCCACCGTGTGTTGTTCGACGGTTTGCTTGAGCTGCGGAAGAAAGGGCTTGAGTGGCTCGAAAGCAAGGAAGATCGGCTGGTTCAGGGCTTCGTCCAGGCGGGTGCCGGAGAGGGCGCTGGCTTCCTGGTTCCACTGCGTCACGTAGAGCTGTTCGTCGAGGGCGATCAGCGCCGATGGCATGGAGTCGATGATGCTGTTGAGGTAGTTCTGGAATCCGGTGAGTTTCTTCTCGATCTTGCTGCGCACCTGGACTTCGAGTTCCAGTTTGCGATTGGTGTGCCGGGTTTCTTCGGCCAGGCCCTGAGCCTGGTCATAGGCCGCCTGTGAGTCGTCCCGCGCCCGTTTGAGTTGCTGTTCCCGCGCCTCGATGCGCGAAAGCATGGTGTTGAAGGCTTCGGCGAGGCTGCCGATTTCATCGTGGTTGCCCCGAGAGGCACGCAGGGCGTAGTTCTCTTCCCGGGTCACTTGCCGTGACAGCTCTTCGAGTTGATGGATAGGGCGGGTAATCAAGCGTTTGATCTGCCGTGCGATCACCAGCCATAGCAGGACACTGAAAATCAGGATGCCGAGGCTGGCGGTCAGGGTTCCGGTATAGAACGCCATTGGCAGTTCGCTGCTGGCCACCAACAGCAAATGCCCGGGAGCGGTGCCCGGCCGGGGCAGGGTGATCACCTGATTGCTGCGAAATTCGGTGGCTTGCCAGGATTCGATGTGCCGGTAACGCTCCGGCAGCTTTAGATGGTCGCCGTGTTGCAGCTGCGCCAGGCGTTCGCCCTTGCCGTCATACAGGGCGGCGGCACGCAGCGGTGAATAGCTGTTGAGTTCATCGAGCAGGCGTTGTGCGCTTTGTGGCGATGCCAGCGCTTCGGAGATCAGGCTCGGATTGGACACCAGCCGGCCGATGGTTTGCAGGGCCTGGGGCGCCATGCTTTCCTGGGAAATGTAATACGCGGCGCTGATAAAGGTCAGGTTGGCGACCAGCAGGACAGTGGTCAACAGCACCAACAGGGCGGCCAGCAGTTTCTGGCCGACAGGAAGGTTTTCAAGGCGCTGGCGCAATGGCATCAGGTTTATCGCTGCAAAGGAACAAGTGGCCAGCGTAGCCGCTGCTCAGTCGCTGGGCAATCCAAGGCTGTGCAGGCGAGCGATCAACCTTGACTCGAGCTGATTGAGGTGCGGCAGGTTCAATTGGTGCCTGGAGGCGACTTTGCAGGCATGACCAAGCAGGTAGCTGATTTCGGTGCGGCGCCGGTTGCTGACATCCTGGTACATCGACGAGTAGTTGGCGGCGGTGGCATGGATGACCCGTTCGACTTCCAGTTGCAGGTTCTCGGCAGCGGCAGGCTGGCCGCAACGTTCAAGCAGTTCGGTCAATTCGCCGCAAAGGGTGGCGACTTCGCAGTGATGCTCCTGCAAACCGCCATTGCGGCAATCGTGCAGCACCGTCAGCGGGTTGATCGCACAGTTGAGCGCCAGTTTGCGCCACAACCGGGTCAGGATTTCGGTGCTCCACTCATGGGGAATACCGGCGGCGTCCAGGTCGTCCAGCCAGATCGGAGCAACGGGATGACCGGCGTCCCCCAGCCAGGTGAACCCATGGCCGGCGAAGACCACGCGCCAGTCGCCATCGCGGAAGGCGCCTTCGGTACTGGAGGCATAAATGCAGCGCGCCTGTGGAACCTGCGCTGCGACGGCATCCTGACTGCCCAAACCGTTCTGCAACAGAATCAGCTCGGCGCCGGGGGCCAGGCGTGGCGCCAATTGGGCTACGGCGTGTTGAGCGTCGTAGGCTTTGCAGGCAACCAGCAGACGCTGGATGGGTTCCTGGTTGTCGGGCGTTTCGGCGGGCACCGGGTAGCATTGTGTTTCACCGTGCTCGACCAGTGTCAGCCCGCCAGCCGCCTCATAGGCCTGCAAGCGCGTGGCATCGCGCACGATCAACCGCACCGGCACCCCGGCCCGGGCCAGGCGCGTGGCCCACAACGTGCCGAGACTGCCGGCGCCCAGGACATGCCAGGTGGTGGCCATCAGCTTTTTGCTCTGTTTAACGCGTGCATGGACGGCTCGCAGTGAATGATGGGAAAGACCCGTTATAATCAGCGCGGATTTTTACCGCAAGCCAGGCGTGCTCCATTGGTGCGCCTTTTATTGGAGAGATTACATGCCGTCGTTCGACGTGGTATCCGAACTGGACAAACACGAAGTCACCAACGCGGTCGAGAACGCCGTGAAGGAACTCGATCGTCGCTATGACCTGAAAGGCAAGGGCAGCTTCGAGTTCAAGGAAAAGGACCTGACCGTCAACCTGACCGCTGAAGCGGATTTCCAGCTTGAAGCGATGATCGAGATCCTCAAGCTGTGCCTGGTCAAGCGCAAGATCGATGTGCAGTGCCTTGAGGTCAAGGACGCATTTGCTTCGGGCAAACTGATGAAACAGGAAGCCGTGCTCAAGGAAGGCATCGACAAGGAGTTGGCGAAGAAGATCGTCGCTCACGTCAAAGACGCCAAGCTCAAGGTCCAGGCCGCCATTCAGGGCGAGCAGGTGCGCATCACCGGCAAGAAGCGTGACGACCTGCAGGAAGCCATTGCGGTGCTGCGTGCCAAGGAATTCGGCATGCCGCTGCAGTTCAACAACTTCCGCGACTGACGCTCAGAGCGGGACCTGTGGGAGCGAGCCTGCTCGCGAAAGCGGTGTGTCATTCAACAGTGATGTCGACTGATATGCCCTCTTCGCGAACAGGCTCGCTCCCACCTGGATTGTGTTCAATCCGGCAGGACCTTTCTGCCGCTTAATTTTTTCGCGTGCCGGATCGCCGCAAATCAGGAGAACGTAGATGGATTTGAATGCTGAAGTGGATAACCTGGTCAAGGTATCCCAAACCTGGATCCCGATGATCATGGAATATGGCAGCCGTGTGTTGCTGGCCATCATTACCCTTGCCATCGGTTGGTGGCTGATCAACAAGGTCACACAAAAGCTCGGCGGCCTGATCGCCCTGCGTAATGCCGACCTGGCGCTGCAAGGTTTCATCAGCAGCCTGGCGAACATCATTCTGAAGATTCTGCTGGTTGTCAGCGTGGCGTCGATGATCGGCGTGGAAACCACCTCGTTCGTGGCGGCCATCGGTGCGGCGGGTCTGGCCATTGGCCTGGCCTTGCAGGGTAGCCTGGCGAACTTCGCCGGCGGCGTGTTGATTCTGCTGTTCCGTCCTTTCCGTATCGGTGACTGGATCGAAGCCCAGGGTGTTGCCGGTACGGTCGACAGTATCCAGATCTTTCACACCGTACTGCGCACTGGCGATAACAAAACCATCATCGTGCCAAACGGTAACCTGTCCAACGGCATCATCACCAACACCAACCGTCAGCCGACCCGCAAGGTGGTGTTTGATGTGGGTGTCGACTATGAGGCGGATCTGCAAAAGGCTCGTCATGTATTGCTGGAGCTGGCCAAGGACCCGCGTGTTTTGGCTGATCCGGAACCGCAGGCAGTCATTTCGACGCTGGGTGACAGTTCGATCACTGTTTCACTGCGTGTCTGGGTTAAAACAGCGGATTACTGGGATGTGCTGTTCATGTTTAACGAACAGTCCCGTGATCGATTGAAAACTGCCGGTATCGACATTCCCTTTCCACAGCGGGTTGTTCGTGTGGTTCAGGAAGCATCGGTACAGTAAGCGTTCTTTCATTAGTTACTGCATGAGCCCGAGGGATTAATAGTCCCTTGGGCTTTTTTGTAACTATTGATCGGTTCATTGAAAAAAGTACTAATGTTATGCGCGGAAGTTGTTTGCTGCTGAGTTCAGCATGTGGCAGGCATAAAAAAACGCCCACCTGAAGAGGTGGGCGTTTTTTGATCTACAGTACTTCCGGTCTTACACCCTGATTACAGGATGCTCAGCGGGTACTCGATGATCACACGGGTGTCGTAGTTGTCTTTCTGGTAGTCCTCGTACGCGCCGTTAGCACGGTAGTTGGCGAAACGTACGCGGAACGACAGATCCTTGGCTGGACCTTCCTGAACAACGTATTTGGACTCGATGTTCCACTCGTTTTCCTTACCTTCGCCATCAGCACCTTCAACGGTGATGTTGTCACCCATCACGTAACGGGTCATGAAGCTCAGGCCTGGAACGCCGTATTCCTTCATGTTCAGGTCATAGCGAGCCTGCCAGGACTTCTCGTCACGACCCACGAAGTCGGAGATCTGGATGGAGTTGGCAACGAAGATGGTGCTGTTACCGTCAACGCCATAGTAGTAAGCGTTGTCACCGCTGGAACGCTGGTAAGCCACGGTGAACTTGTGCGCGCCCAGGCTGTAAGCTGCTGCCAGGGACCACAGGTTGTTGTCTACGCCTGCGTGGCCGTCGCCCAGGGCTTCAACCAGGTCGCCGCGATCATCGCCTTTGGTTTTGTAACCGTTGAGGTCGAAGTTCAGGGACTGATCGTCGCTGATCGGCAGGGTGTAGTTCAGGTTCAGGTAGTACTTCTTGAAGTAGTCTTCAGCATCGGACGCAGCCACGGCGCCGGTGAAGTTGTCGGTGAAGCTGTAGCTGGCACCGAAGATGTTGATGGCGTTGCTCAAGCCTTTGCCGTGGAGGCCATCTTCATCTGGCAGACCGGCGATGCTGTCACGACCCATGCCGGTTTGGGCGCTCAGTGCGTTGAAGCGACCAGCGCTCAGTTCCAGGCCTTTGATTTCCTTGGAAGTGATCAGGGTACCGGTAGCAACTTCTGGCAGCATACGGCTGTCGTCGGTCGCGAATACTGGGCTGGCAACGAACTGCTGGCCCCATTTCACGGTAGTGTCGGAGAGACGCAGTTTGACTGCACCGCCAACCTTGCCCTGGGATTTCTGCGGATCGCCTTCGCTGTCGACAGCGAACAGGCCGTTACCGGCGCGGCCCGAACCGCCGTCCAGCTTGACGGCGCCCATGGCCATGGCGTCGAGACCAAAACCAACGGTACCTTGAGTGAAGCCCGACTCGTAGGTCAGCAGTTGGCTGATACCGGAGTCTTGACGATAGCCGGAAGTACCAGTTGAGTTCGAATCCCCGTTTTTGTAATCGCGGTTCATGTACTCAAAACGGGTTTTCAGTTTCAGGCTCTGGTCGCCGAAGAAACCCTTGGATTCTTCCTGGGAAGACGCCATTGCGAACTGCGAGGTGCCTGCTGCAACAGCCAGTGCGATCATGCTCCACTTCATCACGCGCATCGTGATTTGCTCCTTTGGTTTTTTAGAAGAGTACTGCCGCTCCACCTGTTTTATTATCTGGGCGGCTCTTTCTTTTTGTGTCGGCGCAAACTTATATCACGCCGACAATGTTGGCGATACTTGCGCATCTATCCTTTCAGCATCTTTACGACCCTGTCGCAAACAGCTTGCTAGATGTCGCAAATTTACAGCCTCGATGCAACCGGACTGACAACTTTAATGCTGTTTCTCTGGGCTGGTGCATCGGTAAAAAGAGTCCCTGGTGAAACGTGTGAATCTCCATCGGGCTACCCTGCCACTGTTTTTTTTAGTCTCAAGGCTTCCACTTCCAGCGGTGCTTTATAGACGATGTGGGTGTGAATGCAACAAGCGTGCACAAATCGGAAAACTGCCGATATTTTTTTCTGAAGCACTGCCTGATGCCGTTAAAACCTCATAAAACCGGGGGGTTCATCCTGTTGGTGATTGGGCTTGACGCCATTCTTTGCATCGTGTTGACCATGCTGTTACCGCCCCGTGACAACCGAAAACGTTACCGGTTCACCCCGCCAGTGAGTAAAAGGCGGATGTTCGAACGACTCAGCGTAGACGCACTGTGCGGTTTTGGTGCAAAAAATCTCAATCGCTGTACTGAATTCATACAGTTCAGCGTTTTTCGACGTTTGAACGAATCGTTATCTGTCAGTCATTTCAGCGTTTTTGCAGTCGGTGCTGGTTCCGTATTGGTGCGTTTTGGCGTCAGGTGTTACATCCCGGGGCAGTTTGAGTGGTGGCTTGGTGGTTCGTCGTGAAGACGGCTGCGTTCGCAGGTATGCTGCCGTCCAGTCGCTTGGTGCGCGTTCTCTCGGGATGGGCGCTAAGCTGAAAATGATGACCCGGCGGGAGTGCCCAAAGTGTTCGCTTTAGATCCACGACTTCAACAAGACACCCTACCGATCGGTGATTTCCCGTTGTGTCGGCTGCTGCTGTCCAATGACTCGAACTATCCCTGGTTCATCCTGGTACCTCGTCGCGACGATATCAGTGAGATATTTCAGTTGGATGTCGCCGATCAGCAGCAGCTATGGCAGGAAACCACGGCATTGGCAGAAACGCTCAAGGATTCATTCGACGCGGACAAGTTGAATGTCGCGGCCCTGGGTAATGTGGTCAGTCAGTTGCACATGCATGTGATCGTGCGCAAGCGGGAGGACGCCGCCTGGCCGGCTCCGGTCTGGGGCAAGCACCCTGCAAAGCCGTACAGTGTCGAACAGGTTGCCGCGATTCGCGAGCGGTTGCGTCTGGTGTTGACCGATGACTTCACGTTTCTGGAGGGTTGAATCATGAGCCTGGAAGAACGCGTTACCGATCTGGAAAGCCAGTTGGCGTTTCAGGATGACACCATCCAGGCATTGAATGATGTGCTGGCGGCGCAGCAGCGGGCCGTTGAACGCCTGCAGTTGCAAATGGCTGCGTTGCTCAAGCGCCAGGAAGAAATGGCTGGCCAGTTCGAGGCTTTCGAGGAAGAAGCGCCACCACCGCATTATTGAAATGCAGGCATTAAAAAACCGCGAGCAGCCACAGGCTGTTCGCGGTTTTTTTATGGCTTCGGATCAGCGTCGCGGCAGGGCGGCGATCACATCTTCGGCTTGCAGGCCTTTGTCACGATTCATGACGGAGAACTCCACACGCTGGCCTTCGACCAGGACGCGGTGACCTTCGCCGCGAATGGCCCGGAAGTGCACGAAAATATCGTCGCCGGAGTCACGGGAAATAAAGCCGAAGCCTTTGGAGGTGTTGAACCACTTGACGGTGCCGGTATCGCGGTTGCTCATGTCATAGCTTGGCGCGGCAGCAGCCGGTGACGATTTGTAGAAGCTGATGGCCAGGTGCAGAACAACGGCAACCAGGGCTGCAACCAGGCTGAACAGAACGGCAGGTTGACCGGCAATGACGGGCATTGGCGCAAGCAGCGTCAGGGTTTGCACAACGACAGCCAGAACCAGCAGTGCGCTGACCAGGTTTTGCAGTTGATGGCGCGGGCCTTTGTTCCAGTTGGGGATGACTGGAGCGAGGGTGAGGTTGAGCAGGCCGAACAAGGCCAGGTACAGCGCATCGGGTTGTTGCAGGTAAGGTACGGCTTCGGTTCGCAGGCTAGGGATGAAGGACAGCAGCAAGGCTGCTGCGCCCATTAGCAGGTGGACGATTTTCAACATTTTGATTAACTCACGTTCAGACGGTTCACAAGGAAGAGCTGACGAGGCACGGTTCGCTTCAGAACAATAAGAGGCGTTGAGCACGTACCTGTTTATCAGCCTATGCGCAGCGCCCGGAAAATAAGGGCGCCAGCGACACACCGCCTATTTAACAGCAAAGCTTGTGGCTACTCAAATCAAGGAGTCCAGCGGTGCATCGGGGGCGATTTGTCGCAGGTCGAGATGGCATCCAGGGCTGCAGCGTGGCAGCAGGCTTGCTAGAGTGGTCCTGCACCTGTCGGATGGAATCCATCACCTTTAGGGGAAAAGCATGGCAATCGATATCGGTATCAGTGAAGAGGACCGCAAGTCCATTGTCGACGGACTTTCGCGCCTGCTGTCGGACACTTACGTCCTTTATTTGAAGACCCATAACTTCCATTGGAACGTCACCGGTCCCATGTTTCGGACCCTGCACTTGATGTTCGAGGAGCAATACAACGAATTGGCCCTGGCGGTCGATTCGATTGCCGAGCGAATTCGCGCGCTCGGATTCCCGGCTCCTGGTGCCTATTCTGTTTATGCGCGCCTGTCCTCTATAAAAGAGGAAGAGGGCGTACCGGCTGCCGAAGACATGATCAGGCAATTGGTAGAGGGGCAGGAGGCTGTGACGCGTACGGCTCGCGGAATTTTCCCTCTGCTCGAGAAAGTCAGTGACGAGCCGACGGCTGACCTGCTGACCCAGCGTATGCAAGTTCACGAAAAAACCGCATGGATGCTCCGTGCCCTGCTGGACCAGTAAAACCGGCGCGTGAATAACGCCTTATGGGGTGCTATTCGCGCGTTGCCTATGCTTGAGCGAAAATCACCTGCCTATTGAGTGAAATTTCGCCAGATAGAGCAGGAAAAGCTCGGGCGTAGGACGCTCTCCATGATCTGCCTTCAGTTGTTGGCTTCTCCTACGCGGATGGTCAAAAAGTCATCTGGATATAACTTTGCCCTCGCGGTTCTATAAGCGGACAGACTCTTATGGAAACCAGGGATGGCAAAGGAGTGTCAACGCAATGGTTGATGAAGACAGGCGCAAGGAAGGAAGGATCGGTCTGCTCAAGGACATAAGGATTGATCCGTTTGTCAGTGAATTCGATATGGGGCTTGCCCAGCCCTTGTCCCGCTCGGTGCGGTTGAATGGCTTCGCCACCTGCTTGCGGCTTGAGCAGGTTTACTGGGATATCCTGGCTGAAATGGCCAGGATCAATTGCTGCTCGGTCAGTGCATTGTTGTCTCACGTGGATCGCGAAGTGCATTTGCGTCATGGTGGGGTGAGGAATTTCACCGGGCTGGTGCGGGTTGTCTGTGTTGTGCATAGCTTGAAGGAAGGAGGCTGTGTGGCCGTTGCTCCGTCTGCGCGGTAAAAGGCTGCATGTCGATCCGTGCAGTCTTACGGCTGCACAGGCTGCATTTAATGGATATAATCCCGCTCTTTGCCGCAAAACCCAGCGTGCGCGGTAGCAATCTGATCGCCGAGACAACCCCCATGCCGATGTACGATTACCAATGTGCTTCCTGTGGTCATCAGTTGGAAGCCATTCAAAAGATCAGCGATGCACCGCTGGTCGACTGCCCTGCGTGCCAGGCACCAGAGCTCAAGAAGATGCTGTCCATGCCGGGTTTTCGCCTCAGCGGTACCGGCTGGTACGAGACCGATTTCAAGACCGGTTCCAAGAAGAATCTGGCCGGCGGCGACAAAGCTGACTAGGGCCATGCTCTGAACCGAGTGCTCTGAACGAACCAAACACGTGAGCGCTTGCCATGTCGGTCAACCGGCGTACGCAAGGTCTCCAACCGAATGTCGAATTACAGAAGTGAATCCACGACCATGATGCGCAGCCATTATTGCGGCCAACTGAACGAAAGCCTGGAAGGCCAGGAAATTACCCTTTGCGGATGGGTCCACCGTCGCCGTGACCACGGTGGGGTGATTTTCCTCGATATCCGTGATCGTGATGGTCTGGCCCAGGTGGTGTTCGACCCGGACCGCGCTGAAACCTTCGCCGTTGCCGATCGTGTGCGCAGCGAATACGTGGTCAAGGTCACCGGTAAGGTGCGCCTGCGTCCGGCCGGTGCCACCAACGCCAACATGGCGTCGGGCATGATCGAAGTGCTGGGCTACGAACTGGAAGTGCTGAACGAGGCGGAAACCCCGCCGTTCCCGCTCAACGATTACTCGGATGTCGGCGAAGAAACCCGCCTGCGCTATCGCTTCCTGGACTTGCGTCGCCCGGAAATGGCCGAGAAGCTGCGTCTGCGTTCGCGCATGACCACCAGCATCCGTCGCTATCTGGACGAGAACGGCTTCCTCGACGTCGAGACGCCGATCCTGACCCGTGCTACCCCGGAAGGTGCTCGCGACTACCTGGTACCAAGCCGTACCCACGCCGGTTCGTTCTTTGCCTTGCCGCAATCGCCACAGCTGTTCAAGCAGCTGCTGATGGTGGCCGGTTTCGATCGTTACTACCAGATCGCCAAGTGCTTCCGCGATGAAGACCTGCGTGCCGACCGCCAGCCGGAATTCACCCAGATCGACATCGAAACCAGCTTCCTCAATGAAGAAGACATCATTGGCCTGACCGAAGGCATGATCCGCAACCTGTTCAAGGAAGTGCTGGGTCTGGAATTCGGCGAGTTCCCGCACATGACCTTCGAAGAGGCCATGCGTCGTTACGGTTCGGACAAGCCGGACCTGCGTAACCCGCTGGAACTGGTTGACGTTGCCGACCAGCTCAAGGACGTTGAATTCAAAGTGTTCAGCGGTCCGGCCAACGACCCGAAAAGCCGCGTTGCCGCACTGCGCGTGCCGGGCGGGGCGAGCATGCCGCGCAGCAAGATCGACGACTACACCAAGTTCGTCGGCATCTACGGCGCCAAGGGCCTGGCGTACATCAAGGTCAACGAGCGTGCCAAAGGTGTCGAAGGCCTGCAGTCGCCAATCGTCAAGAACATTCCTGAAGCAGCCCTGAACGTGATCCTCGATCGTGTGGGTGCAGTCGATGGCGACATCGTGTTCTTCGGTGCCGACAAAGCCAAGATCGTCAGCGAAGCCCTGGGCGCGCTGCGGATCAAGGTCGGTCACGACTTCAACCTGCTGACCTGCGAATGGGCACCGATGTGGGTGGTCGACTTCCCGATGTTCGAAGAGAACGACGACGGCAGTTTCACCGCCTTGCACCACCCGTTCACCGCGCCGAAGTGCACGCCGCAAGAGCTGGAAGCCAACCCGGCTACCGCGCTGTCCCGTGCCTACGACATGGTATTGAACGGTACCGAGCTGGGTGGCGGTTCGATCCGTATCCACCGTAAAGAGATGCAGCAGACAGTATTCCGTCTGCTGGGTATCGACGAAGCGGAACAGGAAGAGAAATTCGGCTTCCTGCTCGATGCACTGAAATACGGTGCGCCACCGCACGGTGGTCTGGCCTTCGGTCTGGATCGTCTGGTGATGCTGATGACCGGCGCCCAGTCGATCCGTGAAGTGATCGCCTTCCCGAAAACCCAGAGCGCGGCGGACGTCATGACTCAGGCGCCGGGCCAGGTGGATGCCAAGGCATTGCGCGAACTGCACATTCGTCTGCGTGAAACGCCTAAGGCCGAGTAAGGCTGACCTGAAGGGCGCATCTTCGGATGCGCCTTTCGTTTTTTGACAGGGTCGATTTTTTTGTTTGCCGGCCGGCGCTATCCAGCGTGGCGGGCGATGTTTCAAAGAGAATTCGGAGCGAGTTATGGCAGGTCATTCCAAGTGGGCGAACATCAAGCACCGCAAAGAACGTCAGGATGCCAAGAGAGGCAAGATCTTCACCAAGTGGATTCGTGAGCTGACTGTCGCTGCCCGTCAGGGTGGTGGCGATCCAGGCTCCAACCCGCGTCTGCGCCTGGCCCTGGACAAGGCGCTTGGTGCGAACATGAGCCGCGACATCATTGATCGCGCCATCGCCCGTGGCACCGGTGCTGCCGACACTGACGACGTGGTTGAGCTGACCTACGAAGGTTACGGTCCTGGCGGCGTGGCGGTGATGGTCGAGTGCATGACCGATAACCGCAACCGCACGGCAGCGGCAGTGCGCCATGCGTTCAGCAAGTGCGGCGGCAACCTCGGCACCGACGGTTCGGTTGCGTATCTGTTCGAGCGCAAGGGGCAGATTTCCTTCGCGCCCGGCGTCGATGAAGATGCATTGATGGAAGCGGCCATGGAAGCCGATGCCGATGACGTGGTGACCAACGAAGACGGGTCCATCGATGTATTCACTTCGTTTGCCGGGTTCTATTCCGTGCGTAACGCGCTGGAAGCGGCGGGTTTCAAGGGCAATGACGCGGAGATCGTCATGCTGCCGACCACCAGCGCCGAGCTGGATCTGGAAGGCGCGGAAAAAGTCCTCAAGCTGATCGACATGCTCGAAGACCTGGATGACGTGCAGAACGTCTATTCCAACGCGGATATTCCGGAGTCGGTGGCTGCACAGCTCGGTTAAGGGCGACCAGGGTCCATTGTGGGAGCGAGCCTGCTCGCGAATGCGGATTTTCAGGCAGTATCGTTGCTGAATATGGAACCGCTTTCGCGAGCAGGCTCGCTCCCACATTTGTTATTCGATTTTCTTGCTTTTACTGAACCCGCAGGCGTTATGACTTTAATCCTTGGTATCGACCCCGGTTCGCGCATTACCGGTTATGGCGTGGTACGCGATACCGGACGTGGCTGCGAGTACGTGGCTTCTGGTTGCATCCGCACCGGAGCCGGCGAACTGCATGAACGCCTGCAGATTGTCTATCGCGGGGTGCGGGAGATCATTCAGACCTACCGTCCAGTGACCATGGGCATTGAAAAGGTGTTCATGGCGCGCAACGCTGATTCCGCCCTGAAGCTGGGGCAGGCCCGTGGTGCTGCCATCGTGGCGGGCGCAGAGGAAAGCCTGGAGATTGCGGAATACACCGCGACCCAGGTCAAGCAGGCAGTGGTCGGCACCGGTGCCGCCAACAAGGAACAGGTGCAAATGATGGTCATGCACATGCTGAAGCTGACCAGCAAACCGCAAATCGATGCGTCGGACGCGCTGGCCATTGCCATTTGCCATGCTCACACCCGTTCCAGTCTGTTGCCCCATGGCCTGGGTACGGCACGCAGTCGTGGCGGGCGTCTGCGTCTCTGATAGCATCAGCAGTCAATTTTAGGGAATGAGGTGTTTGCGCCTGGGTTGTCGGCGCGAATTCCTCATTCTGTCAGTCGCTGGCTTCGAGCTGGCCAACGCTCAAGGATCTGTAACGTGATTGGACGCTTGCGCGGCACACTGGCTGAGAAACAGCCGCCGCATCTGATTCTGGATGTAAACGGCCTGGGTTATGAGCTTGAAGTGCCCATGACCACGCTTTATCGCTTGCCGTCGGTCGGCGAGCCGCTGACGTTGCACACCCATTTGGTCGTACGCGAAGACGCGCAGTTACTCTATGGCTTCGTCGGCAAGCGCGAGCGAGACTTTTTTCGCGAGTTGATCCGTCTCAATGGCGTGGGTCCGAAACTGGCCCTGGCCCTGATGTCGAGCCTGGAAGTCGACGAACTGGTCCGTTGCGTGCAGTCCCAGGATACCTCGGCGCTGACCAAGGTGCCGGGTGTGGGCAAGAAAACCGCCGAGCGTCTGCTGGTGGAACTCAAGGATCGCTTCAAGGCCTGGGAAACCGTGCCGAGCATGTTCGCCCTGGTGCCGAACCAGCCGGACGGACCCGCGCCGGTCAATACCGCCGAGAACGACGCGGTCAGCGCGCTGATTTCCCTGGGCTACAAGCCGCAGGAAGCCAGCAAGGCGATTTCCGCGATCAAGGAGAAAGGCTTGAGCAGTGAAGACATGATTCGTCGTGCCCTGAAGGGAATGATCTAAGTGATTGAAGCTGATCGTCTGATCGCCGCCACGGGTGGTCCCCGTGACCGCGAGGAAGTCCAGGACCGGGCGATTCGTCCCGTCAGCCTGGCCGAATACATTGGCCAGCCGACCGTTCGCGAGCAAATGGAGTTGTTCATCCAGGCTGCCCGAGGGCGCAACGAATCCCTGGACCACACTTTGATTTTTGGTCCTCCGGGATTGGGTAAAACCACCCTGGCCAACATCATTGCCCAGGAAATGGGGGTTTCGATCAAAAGCACCTCGGGGCCGGTCCTCGAGCGTCCGGGTGACCTGGCGGCGTTGCTGACCAACCTCGAGCCGCACGACGTGCTGTTTATCGACGAGATCCATCGCCTGTCGCCGATCGTCGAAGAGGTGCTGTACCCGGCGATGGAAGATTTCCAGCTCGACATCATGATCGGCGAAGGCCCGGCCGCGCGCTCGATCAAGCTCGATCTGCCGCCGTTCACCCTGGTCGGCGCGACAACGCGGGCGGGGATGTTGACCAACCCGTTGCGTGACCGTTTCGGGATCGTCCAACGCCTGGAGTTCTACAGCAACGCCGATCTGTCGACGATTGTCAGTCGTTCGGCGAACATTCTTGGCTTGCCGCTGGACCCGGAGGGCGCCTTCGAAATCGCCCGGCGTGCCCGCGGCACGCCGCGGATCGCCAACCGCTTGCTGCGCCGGGTGCGGGACTTCGCGGAAGTTCGTGCCAAGGGCCATATCACCAAGCCGATTGCCGACCTGGCCCTGAACCTGCTGGACGTCGATGAGCGCGGCTTCGATCACCAGGATCGACGTCTGTTGCTGACCATGATCGAGAAGTTCGATGGCGGGCCGGTCGGGGTCGACAGTCTCGCGGCGGCCATCAGTGAAGAGCGCCACACCATTGAAGACGTGCTGGAACCCTACCTGATTCAGCAGGGCTACATCATGCGTACCCCGCGGGGCCGGGTGGTGACGCGGCATGCGTACCTGCACTTCGGCTTAAACATTCCGTCACGATTGGGCGAGATGCCCGTGGTAGACGAGTTTCTCGATGCCGTGGACGATTAATTAACTTTTGCGGGCTGAATTTTCGGGCATTGTGCTGTCCTAGGACCGTACTTTCGCCAGAAAGCCGCAGAACATTGAAAAACAGTTGCCTGGCCGGATTGGCAACCCGAGGAGTAAGCACTAGAGTATGCGCGCGCAAAACGGGCTTGAGCCTTTCGCACATCGTTGTCGCGTTTATTACGAGGACACCGATGCGGGCGGCATCGTGTATTACGTCAATTACCTCAAGTTTATGGAACGGGCTCGAACCGAGCGGCTACGAGAGCTGGGCTTTGCCCAATCGCAGCTGGCAGGGGAGGACCTGTTGTTCGTCGTGCATTCCAGCGAAGCGCGCTACCACGCGCCGGCGCGACTGGATGACGAGCTGCTGGTAAGCGCTGAAGTAATCGAATTGAACCGTGCCAGCTTGCGCTTCAAGCAGCAGGTCAGGCGGGCCACGGATAATGCACTGCTCTGTGAAGGGCAGTTTCTGGTGGCCTGTGTGCGCACTGAAAGTTTAAAACCCCGGGCCATTCCCGAAGCTCTACGAGCGGCCTTTGCCGACGTGAGCGGCGCGGGTACACACTCAAAGCAGGAGATAAAGCGTGGAAGCTAACGTCGTCGACCATTCCTCCATGTGGAGCCTGGTCAGCAATGCCAGTATCGTGGTGCAACTGGTAATGCTGACCCTGGTAGCCGCATCGGTGACCTCATGGATCATGATCTTTCAGCGCAGCAACCTGCTGCGCGCCGGTCGACGCGCCCTGGAGAGCTTCGAAGAGCGCTTCTGGTCGGGTATCGACCTGTCCAAACTCTACCGTCAGGCGGGCAGCAACCCGGACCCGGATTCGGGTGTCGAGCAGATCTTCCGTGCCGGTTTCAAGGAATTCTCCCGTCTGCGCCAGCAGCCAGGCGTTGACCCGGAGGCGGTGATGGAAGGTGTGGCTCGTGCCATGCGCGTTGCCATTTCCCGTGAAGAAGAAAAGCTCGAGCAGAGCCTGCCGTTCCTGGCCACCGTCGGCTCTGTCAGCCCGTACATCGGTCTGTTCGGTACCGTCTGGGGCATCATGAACTCCTTCCGTGGCCTGGCGACTGCGCAACAAGCAACCCTGGCCACCGTGGCGCCAGGTATCGCCGAAGCCCTGATCGCCACCGCGATCGGTCTGTTCGCCGCCATCCCGGCCGTTATCGCTTACAACCGCTTCTCTGCTCGCAGCGAAACCCTGCTGAGCCGTTACTACACCTTCGCCGACGAATTCCAGGCGATCCTGCACCGTAAAGTGCACACCAGCGAAGAATAAGCAGGTAATTTCCAATGGCTTTAATCGCTCGAGCTCGACATAAGCGCAAGCCGGTCGCCGAGATGAACGTGGTGCCTTACATCGACGTGATGTTGGTGCTGCTGGTCATCTTCATGGTGACCGCGCCGATGCTCAACCAGGGTGTGAAAGTTGATCTGCCGAAGGTTTCCAGCGAAGCCTTGCCGCAGGACAACAACACCCAGGTCCTGACCATTTCGATCAAGGCTGACAAGACCTACTACTGGAACCTTGGCAGCGAAGTCGACACAGAGAAGCAACAAGATCGCGCCATGACCCTGCCGCAGATGACTGACGCGGTGACCAAGATCATTCGCGTCGGCAACGAAGGCGGCAAGCGTACCCAGGTCTTCATCCGTGGCGACAAGAGCGTCGACTACGGGGCCGTCATGGGTGCCATGGGCGGGTTGCAGAAAGCCGGGGTCGGTAATGTTGGCTTGATTACCGAGGCGCCCTGATGCAGCAACAGCGAGAGCCGTCCGCCTCGGAAAGCTACTTCTGGCCTAGTGTCTGGGCGATTGGCTTGCACGTGCTGGTGTTCGGCATGCTGTTCGTCAGTTTTGCCTTCACACCGGAGCTGCCGCCGGCCAAGCCGATTGTTCAGGCAACACTGTACCAGCTGAAATCGAAAAGTCAGGCAACCACCCAGACCAATCAGAAGATTGCGGGTGAGGCGAAGAAATCCGCCGCGCGCCAGACCGAAGAAGAGCAGATGGAACAGAAGAAGGTCGAGCAGGAAGCAGTGAAGGCTGCGGAACAAAAGAAAGAAGAAGCGGCTCAAAAGGCCGAGGAAGCCAAGAAGGCCGACGAGTCCAAGAAAGCGGAAGAGGCGAAAAAGGCTGATGAAGCCAAGAAAGCCGACGACGCGAAAAAGGCCGCCGAAGCCAAGAAGGCAGAAGAGAAACAATTGGCTGATATAGCCAAGAAGAAAGCGGAAGAAGAAGCCAAGAAGGCTGCTGAAGAAGAGGCCAAGAAAGCGGCCGCTGAAGAAGCGAAGAAAAAGATCGTCGAAGACGCGAAGAAGAAAGCCGCGGAAGACGCCAAGAAGAAAGCTGAAGCTGAAGAGGCGAAGAAGAAAGTCGCCGAAGAAGCGAAGAAGAAAGCTGCTGCCGATGCTGCGAAGAAGAAAGCGCAGGATGCGGCACGTAAATCCGCCGAAGACAAAAAGGCTCAGGCCCTGGCAGATTTGCTTTCCGACACGCCGCAGCGTCAGCAGGCCTTGGCCGATGAGCAGGGTGACGAAGTCGCCGGCAGTTTCGATGACCTGATTCGAGCTCGTGCAGCGGAAGGCTGGGCCCGTCCACCTTCGGCCCGCAAAGGCATGACGGTCGTGTTGCAAATCGGCATGTTGCCGGACGGTACGGTGACTTCGGTCAGCGTTTCCAGGTCCAGTGGTGACGGTCCGTTTGACGCGTCGGCTGTAGCGGCGGTGAAGAATATTGGACGTTTGACAGAAATGCAGGGAATGAAGCCGAGCGATTTTGCTCCGTATCGTTCATTCAAGATGACATTCACACCTGAGGATCTAGCCTTGTGAGAAACCTTCTTCGAGGAATGCTGGTCGCTATCTGCTGCATGGCAGGGATGGCGATGGCAGATGAGAAAAACATTCTGGTAACAAGCGGCAGCGATCGGGCCACTCCGATCGCGGTCGTGCCGTTCGGCTTCCAGGGCGGCAGCGTGCTGCCGGACGACATGGCCGAAATCATCGGTAACGACCTGCGCAACTCGGGTTACTACTCGCCGATTCCAAAACAGAACATGATCAGCCAGCCAAGCCAGGCCAGCGAAATCATCTTCCGTGACTTCAAGGCGCTGGGTGCCCAGTACGTCATGGTCGGCAGCATTGTTCCGGCGGGCGGTCGCCTGCAGGTTCAATACGCACTGTTCAACGTCGCTACCGAGCAGCAAGTGCTGACCGGCAGCGTGTCGGGCGGCGTCGATCAACTGCGCGACATGTCGCACTACATCTCCGACCAGTCGTTCGAAAAACTCACCGGTATCAAAGGTGCGTTCTCGACTCGCCTGCTGTACGTGACAGCCGAGCGCTTCTCCGAGAAGAACACTCGCTACACGCTGCAACGTTCGGACTATGACGGTGCCCGCGCCGTGACCCTGTTGCAATCGCGCGAGCCGATCCTGTCGCCGCGTTTCGCTCCGGATGGCAAGCGCATCGCCTACGTCTCGTTCGAGCAGAAGCGTCCGCGCATTTTCATGCAGAACATCGACACCGGTCGCCGTGAACAGATCACCAACTTCGAAGGCCTGAACGGTGCGCCAGCCTGGTCGCCGGATGGCAATCGCCTGGCATTCGTCTTGTCCAAAGATGGCAACCCGGACATCTATGTGATGAACCTGGGTTCGCGTCAGATCAGTCGCGTCACCAACGGCCAGGGCATCAACACCGAACCGTTCTGGGGCAAGGATGGTTCGACCATCTACTTCACCTCCGACCGTGGCGGCAAACCGCAGATTTACAAAACCAGCGTGGGTGGTGGCGGTGCCGAGCGTGTGACTTTCGTCGGTAACTACAACGCCAACCCTAAACTGTCGGCTGACGAAAAGACCCTGGTGATGATCCACCGCCAGGACGGTTTCACCAATTTCAAGGTGGCGGCTCAGGATTTGCAGCGCGGTAGTGTAAAGATCCTCACTGATAGCACTCTGGACGAGTCGCCTACTGTTGCGCCCAACGGCACCATGGTAATCTACGCCACCCGCCAGCAGGGCCGGGGAGTCTTGATGCTCGTGTCCATCAATGGACGCGTAAGGCTCCCGCTTCCTACCGCACAAGGCGAAGTCAGAGAACCTTCCTGGTCCCCTTACCTGAACTGACGCGGCGCTTTACGTTTTACTTAACACACTGGGGTTCATTAGGAGTTTCACGATGGAAATGCTGAAGTTTGGTAAATTTGCTGCGCTGGCTCTGGCCATGGCTGTAGCTGTAGGTTGCTCGTCCAAAGGCGGCGACAATGCCGGTGAAGGCGCGGTAGATCCAAACGCTGGTTACGGCGCAAACACTGGTGCAGTTGACGGCTCCCTGAGCGAAGAAGCTGCTCTGCGCGCAATCACCACTTTCTACTTCGAATACGACAGCTCGGACCTGAAGCCAGAAGCCATGCGCGCTCTGGACGTTCACGCCAAAGACCTGAAAGCAAACGGCGCTCGCGTTGTTCTGGAAGGCAACACCGACGAACGTGGTACTCGTGAGTACAACATGGCACTGGGCGAGCGTCGTGCGAAAGCCGTTCAACGCTACCTGGTACTGCAAGGTGTTTCCCCAGCTCAGCTGGAACTGGTTTCCTACGGCGAAGAGCGTCCAGTTGCTACCGGCAACGACGAGCAGTCCTGGGCTCAAAACCGTCGCGTCGAACTGCGTAAGTAATTCGTCATGCGAACGTGCCGTCGTGCTGTAACTGTTCTGGCTCTCAGTCTCGCACCGTTTGCGGTGTGGGCTGAGGTTCCTGTGGTCGATAATGACTCCGGCTATAACAATAGCGGGAGCAGTTATCCGCCTGCGGGTTACGGTACGAACGGCGCCTATGCCGGGGGAGGGGTTTCGGCCCCTGTCTCGGCACAGGGCCAGCTGTTCAACCAACTGCAACAAATGCAGGATCAGATCTCGCGCCAACAGGGTGTGATTGAAGAACTGCAAAATGATGTAGCGCGCATGAAGCAAGAGAGCCTGGAGCGATATCAGGATCTTGATCGGCGCATAGGATCCGGCGTTGCACCAGCCGCGACTCCCGATAATTCTTCCACCGGTGGCGATTTGAATGCCCCCGGTGCAGCAGCAGGCGCAGCCGCCGGTGCAGGAGCGGCAGCCGCTCAAGCACCCGCCGCGGGCAGCGAGCCGGCAGACCCGGCGAAGGAAAAGCTCTATTACGACGCAGCCTTCGACCTGATCAAGGCCAAGGATTTCGACAAGGCCAGCCAGGCTTTCGCCGCATTCCTGCGCAAATACCCGAATAGCCAATACGCGGGCAATGCCCAGTACTGGTTGGGTGAGGTGAACCTGGCCAAAGGTGATCTGCAAGGTGCAGGTCAGGCGTTTGCCAAGGTTTCACAGCTTTACCCGAAGCACGCCAAAGTGCCTGATTCGCTGTATAAGCTCGCTGATGTAGAGCGCCGCCTCGGTCATACCGACCGGGTCAAAGGCATTCTGCAGCAGGTGGTTTCCCAATATCCGGGTACTTCCGCCGCTCAGTTGGCACAGCGTGATCTGCAAAAAATGTAAGGGCTGCTTGACCTGTTTCGAAGAAATCCGCGCTTGTCGCGGGTTTTTTGTTAGAATTCATCCCCTTTTTTCTGAAACACGCTTTTTGGGATCTGCGCATTGCCGGGGTTCCTTGAAGTGCCTGACGGAGGCGGACAGCCTGTTTAGCTGTTACGCCCGTGGCGACTATGCAAGACACATTGAGAATCACCGAAGTTTTCTACTCGTTGCAGGGTGAAACTCGGACTGCCGGCCTGCCCACGGTTTTTGTGCGCCTGACCGGTTGCCCGTTGCGTTGCCAATACTGCGACAGCGCCTACGCCTTCACCGGCGGAACCATTCGCACGCTCGACGATATCCTCGAGCAAGTGGCAGGGTTCCGTCCACGTTACGTCTGTGTCACGGGCGGCGAGCCCCTGGCACAACCCAATGCCATTCCATTGCTCAAGCGGTTGTGTGACGCCGGTTACGAAGTGTCACTGGAAACCAGTGGTTCTATCGATATCTCGGCGGTGGATCCTCGGGTCAGTCGTGTCGTCGACCTGAAGACTCCGGGTTCGAAGGAAGCCCATCGCAATCGTTACGAAAACATTGAACTGCTCACGCCCAACGATCAGGTGAAATTTGTCATCTGCTCGCGGGAAGACTATGACTGGTCCGTTTCCAAGCTGATCCAGTACGGTCTGGACCAGCGCGCCGGGGAAGTCCTGTTCTCGCCAAGTCATCACGACCTCAATGCTCGGGATCTGGCTGACTGGGTGGTGGCGGACAATCTGCCAGTGCGCCTGCAATTGCAGCTGCATAAATATCTTTGGAATGACGAGCCGGGGCGCTGATATGACGGAACAATTGAACACTGTGGAAAAACGTGCGGTCATCCTCCTGTCCGGTGGCCTGGATTCGGCAACCGTCGTGGCCATGGCTCGCGCTGAAGGCTACAGCTGCTACACCATGAGTTTCGACTATGGTCAGCGTTCCCACGCAGAGCTGTATGCCGCCGAGCGTGTCGCCCGTGACTTGGGTGTGGTCGAGCACAAGGTGATCGGTCTGAACCTGAACGGCATCGGCGGCTCGGCGCTGACCGACAGCAGTATCGACGTGCCGGAAGTAGCGGGGGAAGGCATCCCGGTGACTTACGTGCCGGCACGCAACACGGTGTTCCTGTCACTGGCGTTGGGTTGGGCCGAAGTGCTGGGTGCGCGTGACATCTTTATCGGTGTGAACGCTGTCGACTACTCCGGTTATCCTGACTGCCGCCCAGAGTTCGTCGAGGCCTTCGAGCGCATGGCCAATCTGGCCACCAAGGCCGGTGTTGAAGGGCAGGGCTTCCGTATTCAGGCGCCCCTGCAAAACCTGAGCAAGGCACAGATTGTCCAGGCAGGTGTGAAGCTTGGGGTGGACTACGGCCTGACCGTTTCCTGCTATCAGGCCGATGACGATGGCCGTGCCTGCGGCAAATGCGACAGCTGCCGCCTGCGTGCGGAAGGCTTTGCGGCGGCCGGAATCAGCGATCCAACACCTTATTTTTGATTTATTTCAAAATAGGTGTTGAATAGTCCTTAAAAATCAGTATTATACGCGCCACCACACAGCGGGTCGTTAGCTCAGTTGGTAGAGCAGTTGGCTTTTAACCAATTGGTCGTAGGTTCGAATCCCACACGACCCACCATTTTCAAGCTGTTTTAAAAGTCTGGAAGGCCCACGAAAGTGAGGATTTCCGGATTTTTTTTTGCCCGCGATTTAAGTCCGCCCGGTTCCCGGGCCGTACTGCATGACACAGATCAGAATCATCTTTTGCATCCACAGGATATTCTGTAGCCTTGCGCAGCTTCAACGCTGTCCGTGCCTGATCAATACTCACTTTCCCGGCGGTACCCTGTTGGGTCCGGAGCCGGGTGTATACTCGACTTTCGCGCGAATGCGCCTGCAGGTCTTGCGAACATGACGCAGATTTCCGAACGCCTTCTGGTTCAAGCCCACCTCGACGCCAAGCAGCCCAAGCCGCTGACAGCCGATGAGGAAGCTTATTACCGTTCTGCCATCGCTGCCGAGCTCAAGGCTCAGGACGCAGTGCTGGTTGCCCACTTCTATTGCGATCCGATCATTCAGGCCCTGGCCGAAGAAACCGGTGGTTGCGTTTCCGACTCGCTGGAAATGGCCCGCTTCGGCAATGCCCATCCGGCCAAGACCGTGGTGGTCGCCGGGGTCAAATTCATGGGCGAAACGGCCAAGATCCTCAACCCCGAAAAACGCATCCTGATGCCGACGCTGGAAGCCACGTGCTCGCTGGACCTGGGTTGCCCGGTCGACGAGTTTTCCGCGTTCTGCGACCAGCATCCCGAGCGTACGGTGGTGGTCTATGCCAATACATCGGCGGCGGTCAAGGCGCGAGCGGATTGGGTAGTGACTTCAAGCTGCGCGCTGGAGATCGTTGAAAGCCTGATGGACAACGGCGAAACCATTATCTGGGGGCCAGACAAGCATCTGGGCACTTACATCCAGCGCCAGACCGGTGCCGACATGCTGCTGTGGGACGGAGCTTGCATCGTTCACGAAGAGTTCAAGTCCAAGCAGCTCGAGGACATGAAGGCGCTGTATCCCGATGCGGCGATCCTGGTGCATCCAGAGTCGCCCACCTCGGTGATCGAGCTGGCAGACGCTGTGGGTTCCACCAGTCAGTTGATCGCGGCGGCACAGACCCTGCCGAACAAAACCTTGATTGTCGCCACTGATCGCGGCATCTTCTACAAGATGCAGCAGTTGTGCCCGGACAAGGTGTTTATCGAAGCGCCAACCGCCGGCAACGGGGCCGCATGCCGCAGTTGCGCACACTGCCCGTGGATGGCGATGAATACCCTTGAGCGCACGCTGAAGAGCTTGAAAGAGGGGACCAACGAGATCTTTGTCGATCCTGCGCTGATTCCCCAGGCCATTCGGCCGCTCAAGCGCATGTTGGATTTCACCCAGGCTGCGCGGATGAAGTTGGCAGGCAACGCTTAATAGCGCTCAAACCGCAAAAAACTGTGGGAGCGAGCCTGCTCGCGAAGAGGGCGTATCAGCTGACATTAATGTTTGCTGATACACCGCATTCGCGAGCAGGCTCGCTCCCACAGTGATTTTTGCGCCCTGTAGCTATTTGGTCTTTTTGGGAATCCGCACCAGCTGGGTATTGGAATACATGTCGTGCCAGCTGCGTTTCTGCTTGTCGAACAGCGACCAGATGAATCCGAGGCCCACGCACAGCAGCGAAGCGATCGACACCACGAAGCGCAGCAGCGCTTGCCACAGGCTGATGGAGGAGCCATCGGCATTCTGTACGCGAATGCACCAGACCTGCATGCCCAGGGTTTGGCCTGAGTGGGTCCAGAACTTGGCGAAGAAGCCAAACAGAACGAACAGCAGTACGGTCGAGAGCAGCGGGTCGCCATCGAGCGCTCCGGTCTCCGTGAGCGCGCGCATTTTTTCTTCACCGATGATCGCCATCTGAATCATCTTGTAGGCGCCGCTGGTCACGATGAGCAGGGCGGTGCACAACAGGAAATCATAGAACATCGCCGCCAGACGACGACCCAGGCCAGCGGCAGGAAATTCGCCCTGGGGTTTCAGCAGGTGTTTCGACATGACGGCACTCAAAGGGAAAAAAGAAGCCATTTTACGGATTTACGCGCACAAAAAAGCCCCTGATGTCAGCATCAGGGGCTTTTTCGTTACAGAAGATTAGCCTTCTGCTTGTACTTCGTCAGCCTGCATGCCTTTCTGGCCTTGCACAGCGATGAAGGTCACTTTCTGGCCTTCTTTCAGGCTCTTGAAACCGTTGCCCTGAATAGCGCGGAAATGCACGAACAGATCCGGACCGCTTTCTGGAGTGATAAAACCAAAACCTTTCTCGTCGTTAAACCACTTGACGGTACCGCTCTGACGTTGGGACATTTCTTATTTCCTTTGACGCTAAAATTAATGACAGTCTCCTTCTCATGAAAGAGTACTGGGGCTGGTTGCAGGAGAGTAAGAAGACGTCGAACGGGATGTAGCTAACTTGGTGGCTACTGCCCAGGTCACGATTCCAAGCGACCCATGCAAACACAGTGAACAAACTCTACGCCAACTATGGGAGAAAAAACAAGCCCCTGCGAAGCCCGCATTTCCTCGGGTTGCTGGCAGTTTTTCGGGCCATTAGTGGCAGCTTATTCGATACGACTGTTCAATTGTTTTCGAACGTTATAAGCAAAGTTCATAATCGAAGCTTAGAGCCAAACGATGCACTCTTTTATGGCGGTTGCGTTACACATTAGTGCATTGTTAACGCAACCGCGTTACTTATAGGAACAATCAATCAGCCGCGATAGTAGCGTTGCGGAACAAATGGCATTTTGCTTACAAGCAAAGGAACCTTTTTCCCACGAACAATCGCCCATACTGGAGTATCGAGAGCGATATAAGCGCTGTCGACATAACCCATCGCCAAAGGACCGCCCAAGGTCGGCCCGAAACCGCCGCTGCAGACGCTGCCGATGATCTCGCCCGCTTCGTTGACGATCTCTGCGCCTTCGCGCACCGGAGTACGTTCCTGAGGCAGCAGGCCGATACGCTTGCGGCTGACACCGCCCTGTTGCTGGGCGAACACGCTTTCAGCGCCAGGGAAACCGCCGGCACGCGCACCCTCGGCACGACGAGGCTTGGAAATGGCCCACAACAGGCTGGCTTCGATCGGAGTGGTGTCGGTGTTCATGTCGTGGCCGTACAGGCACAGGCCGGCTTCCAGGCGCAGCGAGTCGCGCGCACCAAGGCCGATGGCTTCGACTTCCGGTTCCGCCAGCAGGGCGCGGGCGAGGGCTTCGGCGCTGGAGGCCGGCACGGAGATTTCGAAACCGTCTTCACCGGTGTAGCCCGAGCGGCTGACAAAGCAGTCAACGCCCAGCAATTGCACACGGGCGAACTGCATGAACGTCATTTTCGCCACTTCCGGAGCCAGGCGCGCCAGCACGGTGACCGCCGCCGGACCTTGCAGGGCCAGCAGGGCGCGCTCTTCGAACAGTGGTTCGATACGGCATTGTTCGCCGATGTGTTTGCGCAGGTGTGCCAGGTCCTGGTCCTTGCAGGCCGCGTTGACCACCAGGAACAATTCGTCGTTACCCAGGTTGGCGACCATCAGGTCATCGAGGATGCCACCGGTCTCGTTGGTGAACATCGCATAGCGCTGCATGCCCACCGGCAGGTCGATGATATCCACCGGCACCAGGGTCTCCAGGGCCTTGGCGGCATTGGCGCCGGTCAGACGGATCTGGCCCATGTGCGATACATCGAACAGCCCGGCCTGATCGCGAGTGTGCTGGTGTTCTTTCATCACGCCCAGCGGGTATTGCACCGGCATGTCATAGCCGGCGAATGGCACCATGCGTGCGCCCAGTTCGATGTGCAGTGCGTGCAACGGGGTTTTCAACAGTTGTTCGGTGGACATATTCAGCTCCTGAAAAAGGGTGCAGATGCAGATGAGAGCACATCAGCACTCGATAATGTTGACCGCCAAACCGCCTCGGGCGGTTTCCTTGTATTTGCTTTTCATGTCGGCGCCGGTCTGGCGCATGGTGCGGATGACCTTGTCGAGGGAGACGAAATGCTGTCCGTCGCCACGCATGGCCATGCGCACCGCATTGATGGCCTTGACCGAGCCCATGGCGTTGCGCTCGATGCAAGGCACTTGCACCAGCCCGCCGATCGGGTCGCAGGTCAGGCCCAGGTTGTGTTCCATGCCGATTTCCGCGGCGTTTTCCACTTGTTGCACCGTGCCGCCGAGGACTTCGCACAAGGCCCCGGCCGCCATGGAACACGCCACGCCAACCTCACCCTGGCAGCCGACTTCGGCGCCGGAAATCGAGGCGTTTTCCTTGTACAAGATACCGATGGCCGCGGCGGTCAGCAGAAAACGCACCACCCCGTCTTCGTTCGCCGCGGGAATGAAACGCATGTAGTAATGCAGCACTGCCGGAATGATCCCGGCCGCACCGTTGGTGGGCGCCGTGACGACGCGTCCGCCATTGGCGTTTTCTTCGTTGACGGCCAGGGCGTAGAGGTTGACCCAGTCCAGCACCGACAGCGGATCGCGCAGGGACGATTCCGGGTTCTTGCACAATTGCCGATACAGCGCAGCCGCCCGACGCTTGACCTTCAAGCCGCCGGGCAAGATGCCCTCGTTACGGCAACCAGCGGCAACGCAGTCCTGCATCACTTGCCAGATCTTCAACAGACCGGCACGGGTTTCCGCTTCGGGGCGCCAGGCACTTTCGTTGGTCAGCATCACTTGGCTGATGGACAACCCGTAGGTGGCGCAGTGACCGAGCAGTTCCTTGGCGTTTTTGAAGGGAAAGGTCAGCGCGGTTGAGTCTTCGACGATGCGATCGGCACCGGCGGCGTCTTCATCGACGACAAAGCCGCCGCCGACCGAGTAATACTCGCGACTGCGGATCTGCAGGCCCGCGGCGTCGAATGCGCGAAAAATCATGCCGTTGGGGTGATAGGCCAACGGTTTGCGGATCATCGCCAGGTGTTCTTTCTCGTTGAACGCAATGCTGTGTTCGCCGAGCAGGTTCAAGCGTCCGCTGCCACGAATGTCATGCAGGCGAGCGGCGACGGTTTCGGTGTCCACGGTATCCGGGTGTTCACCTTCCAGGCCCAGCAGCACAGCCTTGTCACTGCCGTGGCCCTTGCCGGTGGCACCGAGTGAACCATAGAGCTCGACCTTGACGCAGGTGGTCGCGGTCAGCAGGTTTTCTCGGCGCAGGCCTTCGGCGAAACGCGCGGCTGCGCGCATCGGGCCGACGGTGTGGGAGCTGGAGGGGCCGATGCCAATCTTGAACAGGTCGAACACGCTTAACGACATGGTTGTTCTCCGGTTTCTTGTTATAGGTATGGCGGAATGTGATATCAGGTGCAGATCACCTGTGGGAGCGAGCCTGCTCGCGAAAACGGTGGGTCAGTCACCATCAATGTTGCCTGACATACCGCTTTCGCGAGCAGGCTCGCTCCCACAGGGGGATATGCGGTGCTCTTGAAATTGGGGGCGGATAAATCCACCCCCTCATTGCCTTAAGCGTAGCTTTCGATCGACGGGCAGGCGCAGACCAGGTTGCGATCGCCGAACACGTTGTCGACGCGACCGACCGGCGGCCAGTATTTGCCTTCGATCAGCGAAGCGACCGGGTACACCGCTTGCTCGCGGCTGTACGGATGCGACCACTCGCCGACCAGCTCCGCCGCGGTGTGCGGGGCGTTTTTCAGCGGGTTGTCGTCCTTGTCCAGCGTGCCATTTTCCACCGCGCGGATTTCCTCGCGGATGCGGATCATGGCGTCGCAGAAACGGTCCAGTTCTTCCTTGGATTCGCTTTCGGTCGGCTCGATCATCAGCGTGCCGGCCACCGGGAACGACATGGTTGGAGCGTGGAAGCCGAAGTCGATCAGGCGCTTGGCCACGTCATCGACGCTGATGCCGCTGCTGTCTTTCAGCGGGCGCAGGTCGAGGATGCACTCGTGCGCCACCAGGCCGTTGCTGCCGGTGTAGAGCACTGGGTAATGCTCTTCGAGGCGACGGGAGATGTAGTTGGCGTTGAGAATGGCCAGCTGCGAAGCGCGCTTGAGACCCGCGCCGCCCATCATGCGGATGTACATCCAGGTGATCGGCAGAATGCTCGCGCTACCGAATGGCGCGGCGCATACCGCGCCTTCCTTGCGTGCCATTTGCGCGTGGCCCGGCAGGAACGGCGTCAGGTGCGATTTCACACCAATCGGGCCAACGCCCGGGCCGCCACCGCCGTGAGGGATGCAGAAAGTCTTGTGCAGGTTCAGGTGCGACACGTCGCCGCCGAACTTGCCCGGGGCGCAGAGGCCGACCATGGCGTTCATGTTGGCGCCGTCGATGTACACCTGGCCGCCGTTGTCGTGAATGATGCCGCAGATTTCGCGGATGCCTTCTTCGAACACGCCGTGGGTCGACGGGTAGGTGATCATCAGCGCGGCGAGGTGTTCGCGGTGCTCGATGGCCTTGGCGCGCAGGTCTTCGATATCGACGTTGCCACGGGCATCGCACGCGGTGACGACCACGCGCATGCCGGCCATCTGGGCGGTGGCCGGGTTGGTGCCGTGGGCCGAGGACGGGATCAGGCAGATGTCGCGGCGGTCTTCGCCACGGCTCTGGTGATAGGCGCGGATCGCCAACAGACCGGCGTACTCACCTTGCGAGCCGGCGTTCGGTTGCAGCGAGATCGAGTCGTAACCGGTAGCAGCACAGAGCATCGCTTCCAGTTCGTCAGTCAGTTGCTGGTAGCCGGCGCTCTGCTCGGCAGGGGCGAACGGGTGCAGGGCGCCGAACTCGGCCCAGGTCACCGGGATCATTTCGCTGGCGGCGTTGAGTTTCATGGTGCACGAACCCAGCGGGATCATGGTGCGATCCAGCGCCAGGTCCTTGTCCGCCAGTTTGCGCAGGTAGCGCATCAGCTCGGTTTCCGAGTGATAACGGTTGAACACCGGGTGGCTGAGGATCGGCGACTGGCGCACCAGTGCGGCCGGGAGCGTGCTTTGTACCGAGGCAGCGAGGGCGGCGAAGTCCGGCAGGGATTTGCCTTCGGCCAGCAGCGCCCACAGGGTTTCAACGTCGGCCTGGGTGCTGGTTTCGTCGAGGGACAGGCCCAGACGCTCGGCATCCACCACGCGCAGGTTGATCTGCCGGGCGCGAGCCTTGTCGTGCAACGCAGCCGTTTGCGCGCCGGTTTTAATGGTCAGCGTGTCGAAGAAGTTTTCCTGCTCGACGCTCAGACCCAGTGCGCTCAAGCCCTTGGCCAGAATCGCGGTGAGGTGATGCACGCGGTTGGCGATCTGCGTCAGGCCTTTCGGACCGTGGTACACGGCGTACATGCTGGCGATGTTGGCCAGCAGCACTTGAGCGGTGCAGATGTTGCTGGTGGCCTTCTCGCGGCGGATGTGCTGTTCGCGGGTTTGCATCGCCAGGCGCAGCGCCGGCTTGCCAAAACGGTCCACGGACACACCGACCAGGCGGCCCGGCATGTCGCGCTTGAACGCATCCTTGGTGGAGAAGTAAGCCGCGTGCGGGCCACCAAAGCCCAGCGGCACGCCGAAGCGTTGCGCGCTACCGATGGCCACGTCGGCGCCGAACTCGCCCGGTGGGGTCAGCACGGTCAGGGCCAGCAAGTCAGCAGCCACCGCCACCAGGGCATTGGCGGCGTGGAAGCGTTCGGTCAGTTCGCGGTAGTCGAAGACGTCACCGTTGCTTGCCGGGTATTGCAGCAGGGCGCCGAAGAAAGCGCTGACGTCAGTCAGTTCACGCTCATCGCCGACCACGACGTCGATACCCAGAGGCTCGGCACGGGTGCGCAATACGTCGAGGGTTTGCGGGTGGCAATGCACGGAGGCGAAGAACGCGTGGCTGCCCTTGTTCTTGCTCAGGCGTTTGCAGAAGGTCATGGCTTCGGCAGCGGCGGTGGCTTCGTCGAGCAGGGACGCGTTGGCGATCGGCAGGCCGGTGAGGTCGCTGATCAGAGTCTGGAAGTTCAGCAGCGCTTCAAGACGGCCTTGGGAAATTTCCGGCTGGTAAGGGGTGTAGGCCGTGTACCAGGCCGGGTTTTCCAGCAGGTTGCGCAGGATCGGCGACGGTGTGTGGGTGCCGTAGTAGCCCTGGCCGATGAAGGTCTTGAACAGCTGGTTCTTGCTGGCGATGGACTTGATCAACGCCAGGGCGTCGGCTTCGCTCAGGCCGTCTTCGAGGCCGAGGACGCTGGTGCCCTTGATGCTGTCCGGGATGACGCTGGCGCTCAGGGCTTCCAGGGAGTCGAAACCCAGGCTGTTGAGCATCGCCTGCTCGTCGCCGGCGCGCGGGCCGATGTGACGGGCGATGAATTCGTTGGCGGTACTGATGTTTACAACGGCAGGATTCACTTGAGTCATGTCAACGTTCCTCAGGCTTCGGCTTGGGCTTTGATCAGGCGGTCGTAGGCGTCCTGATCCAGCAGTTTGGCGACAGCCGAGTCGTCAGCCGGTTTGAAACGGAAGAACCAGCCTTCACCCAGCGGGTCTTCGTTGACCAGTTCCGGGCTGCTGTCCAGCGCCGGGTTCACTTCCACGACTTCTCCGTCCAGGGGCATGTACACGCCGCTGGCCGCTTTTACCGATTCCACGGTGGCTGCTTCAGCGCCTTTTTCGTAGGACTGCAGCTCAGGCAGTTGTACGAAAACCACGTCGCCCAGCGCGTTCTGTGCGAACGCGGTGATACCGACTGTGACAGTGCCGTCAGCTTCGGTGCGCAGCCATTCGTGATCTTCAGTAAAACGCAATTCGCTCATGGAAAACTCCTAAGGGGCCAGACTCGTCTGGTGGACGCGATTGAATGCTGGGGCAATTGCCCTGATTTATGAGTGGTAATTAAGCAAAAACGCGGCCAATCTTTTTTTATTGTTTTAAATCAATAGCTTAGGTGATTATTTGAGCGATGATCATTTGCTGCCTGTAGCGAAATCGCTACAGGCATGGCTCAAGAAAAAAGCTGAAGTGGATCAAAGCCTTGCAGGGCAGTGGTTGGAGAGGGGTGTAGCGATATCGTTCCGCTGTAGCGTTTTCAGTACAGGTGGAGGTCGTTTTTAGAGTGAAATTTACGGGTCAAACTCAAAACCTGTGGGAGCCAGCTTGCTGGCGATAGGGCCATCACATTCAACATCTTTATTGTCTGTGAGACTGCTATCGCCAGCAGGCTGGCTCCCACAGTAGATTTTTGTTGGCTGGGAGAGGTGTTTCAACTGTAAGGATTACGGCTTGTTGGGAATGCCGTACTTGCGCAACCGATGGGCGATCGCGGTGTGGGAGGTTTGCAGGCGGCTGGCCAGTTGGCGGGTCGAGGGGTAGCTGACGTAGAGTTTTTCCAGCAGGGTTTTCTCGAACTCGTCCATCGCCTGTTCCAGGCTGTCGACGTCGTGGTCGCTCTGGCGCGCTACCGAGGTGCCGGCAATGTCGAGGTCGCCGATGTCCACCAGGCTGCTTTCGCAAATGGCCGCGGCGCGGAAAATCACGTTTTGCAGCTGACGCACGTTGCCCGGCCAGCGGTTACCCAGCAGGGCCGGATAAGTGCCCGGCGCCAGGCGACAGACCGGACGCTGGATCTGCGCGCAGGCCTGCTGCATGAAGTAACGAGCCAGCAGCAGAATGTCCTGGCCGCGCTCGCGCAGCGGTGGGACTTCGACGTTGAGGACATTGAGGCGGTAAAACAGGTCTTCGCGGAACTGCCCTTCGCTAACCATTTTTTCCAGGTTGCGGTGAGTCGCGCTGAGAATGCGTACGTTGACCTTCACTTCGCGATCGCCGCCCACTCGCCGGAAACTGCCATCGTTGAGGAAGCGCAACAACTTCGCCTGCAAGTACGGTGACATTTCGCCGATTTCATCGAGGAATACCGTGCCCTGGTTGGCCAGCTCCATCAGTCCAGGCTTACCGCCGCGTTGTGCGCCGGTGAAGGCGCCGGGGGCGTAGCCGAACAGTTCGCTTTCGGCGAGGTTCTCCGGCAATGCTGCACAGTTCAACGCCAGAAACGGTGAGTTGTGCCGCGCACTGATGGCGTGACAGGCCCGGGCCACCAGTTCCTTGCCGGTGCCGGTTTCACCCTGGATCAACAGCGGTGCATCAAGGGCCGCCACCCGTTGCGCGCGAACCTTGAGGGTGCGGATCACCGGCGATTCGCCCAGCAGCGCGTCAAAACCTTCGGCGTGATCATGGTGCAACGCCGACAGACGTTCGCCGATGCGGTTCGGTTGATAGAGGGTCAGCAAGGCGCCGGCGTCGGTGATCGGGGTGGCGTCGAGCAACAACGTCTGGCCGTTGACGGTGATTTCCCGCAGTGGCAGGCGAAAGCCGTGTTCGAGCAGGGCGTCGAGCAGCGCCGGGTCGGCGAACAGATCGGCAACGCTTTCACCGGCCGGTTCGCGGCCATACAGGGCAATCAGCGCGGGATTGCCCAGCAGCACCTTGCCGGCACTGTCTAAAGCCAGCACCGGATCGGTCATGGCCGCGAGCAGTGCATCGAGCTGCAAGTGCCGGCGCTGACCCGGCAAGATATCGACCACCGTCATCGCCTGTACACCACGCACGCTGAGCAACGCATCACGCAGTTCTTCGAGGACGTCCGGGCTCAGGGTTGGCGCATCGATATAGACGTTGGGCGGAATCATTTCCACCGCATCCAGGTTGAGATTGCGGCCACCGAGCAAGGCCAGGACTTCCTGGGTAATACCGACGCGGTCGATGAAGCTGACGTGGATACGCATGGGGCGGTTTCAGGTTCTGGAGTGCGGAGGGTGGCAAGTATGCCTTGGGGCGGGCAATTGGTGAAATCCCGTGGGAGCGAGCAGGCTCGCTCCCACAAAGGATAATCTGGTCACATTGATCAATTTGAGGGACCGGTATGAAGTTGTTGCTTGCGTTTCAACCACCCTACGACTGGCCGGCGATGCTCGGCTTCTTGTCGGCGCGGGCGATTGCCGGAATGGAAGAGGTGATCGACGGCGTTTACTCGCGCAGCATCGGCTTGAAGGGTGTTCATGGCAGCCTGTCGATCAAACAGGCGACAGCGGACTCACTGGAGCTGGCCCTCGATTTTCCCGACCCGACAGCCGTGCCCGAGATCGTTGCGCGAGTGCGGCGGATGTTTGATCTGGATGCCGATCTGAGCAGGATCCATCGACACCTTGCGGTTGATCCGCTGCTGGCGCGATTGATTGCCGAGCGCCCGGGGCTGCGTGTGCCGGGGACGTGGGACGGGCTGGAACTGGCGATTCGCGCGGTGTTGGGACAGCAGATTACGGTAGGGGCGGCAATCAAGCTCGCCGGGAAACTGGTGGCGCAATATGGCGTGCCACTGACCTCGCCGCGAGGTGGCGTCAGCCATGTGTTTCCCGAGGCGGCGGTGTTGGCGGCGGCGGACCTGGCGACACTGGGCATGCCGAAAAGCCGTGGCCGCACGTTGTCGGGCGTGGCTCAGGCGTTGCTGGATGATCCGCTGTTGTTCGAACCCGGTCGGGAGGGCGGCGTGGCGCGGTTGCTGGCGTTGTATGGGATTGGTGACTGGACGGCGCAGTACATTGCTTTGCGGCAGTTGCGCGAGATGGATGGGTTTCCGACGGGGGATGTGGGGTTGATCAATGCCTTGGCGGCGCTTGAGGGGGAGGCGGTGACGGCGCGGCAGCTATTGATGCGGGCTGAGGGGTGGAGACCGTTTCGGGGGTATGCGGCGCAGTTGCTTTGGACTTCGTTGAGTCGTTCTGACTGAATTGATCCGGCTTTTGTATTGGCTGTTCTGGCGCCTTCGCGAGCAGGCTCGCTCCCACAGTTGACCGAGTTCCTCAGCGAGACCGGGAGCCAATGTGGGAGCGAGCCTGCTCGCGAAAGCAATCGGACCGTCACCACCACTGCGCGCGATGGGAACCCAATTCAGAGGCTGCAATCGACCATTGCAATGGCGTACCGGTGATCTTCAGTGGCACACGCAATCGGTGCGCCGGCCCCCAGGGAGTCTGTTCCACCAGCATGCCCTGATCGCTTTCTTCCTCCGCCTGTAGCGGCTGCGCGATACCGGGTCCAGTCTCGATCAACAACTTCGCCGTTCGCGCCAACGACAACCGCGCCGACCCACCGCGCCCACTGCGCAAGCGCTCGGCCAACAATGTGATCACACTGGCCGCCATCAGATACCCGGTGGCGTGATCGAGGGCTTGCAACGGCAGGGGCGTCGGTTTATCCGCCTGCTTCCAGTGCATGCCGGCTTCGGCGATGCCGCTGCTCATCTGCACCAGGCTGTCGAAGCCGCGACGGTTCAGCCACGGGCCGCTCCAGCCGTAGGCATTGAGGCTTGCGTCGATCAGGCCGGGAGCCAGTTTCTGCCGCTCAGTTGCACCGTAACCCAGGCGCTCCAGGGCATCGGCGCGGTAGCCGTGCAGCACGATATCGGCGTCCTTGAGCAGGCTTTCGAATACGCGGCGATCGGCGTTGTCATGCAAGTCCAGGCGTGCGCAGCGCTTGCCCAAGGTCATTTCCGGCACCACGCCCGGTTCGTTCCAGGTCGGCGGGTCGATGCGCAAGACGTCGGCGCCAAGGCCCGCAAGAAAGCGGCTGGCGACGGGACCGGCGAGCACGCGGGTCAGATCCAGCACCTTGATCCCGGCCAGCGGTTGCGCCACCGAACCCTGCCACGGTGTGCCGTTGGGGCTGCGGTGATGATCGAACTGAATCAGCGGTTCGGCGTTCACGGCCTGACCTTGTGGGTGGGCCTGCCACTGTGCCCAGCTGCGCATTTCGGCGGCACAGCCTCCGGCGTCGACCACGGCCTGCTCCAGATCGCGCTTGGCCCATTGCGCCACCTTGCTCGCCATTGCCGCACGGTCGGCACAGGCGCCAAGCACCGATTCGGCTGCGGCACGGTGATGAGGGGCATTGGTGTGCAGGCGAATCCAGCCGTCTTTGGCTGCATAGTCACCGGCGACCGGATCCCACAACGGCGGGACGCTCCAGCCCACAGGCCGGATCGAACTGGAGAACCAGAACGAGGCCAGGCGCCGATCGACTTCAAGATCGGGCAAGCGTCCGGTTTGTTGGTGCAGCAATTGGCTGATGGTTTGGCCCGCGGCGGCGATACTGGCGCAGGCCAGGTCCGAGACGGCAAACGCCGAGGGCAGGGCGCCCGTAGAGGTGAAAGGGATTGGCGTGTGCGGCAAGCCGAGTGCGGCTTGAATGGACGTGAGTAAATCAGTCATCGAAGGCCCTCCGGAGCGAGAGCCCGAGCATAGATCAAAAAGCCTGTGCAGCAGATGAAAAAACTGTGGGAGCGAGCCTGCTCGCGAAAGCGGTCTGTCAGTCAACATTCATATTGACGATTGGTCCGTCTTCGCGAGCAGGCTCGCTCCCACAGGGGATTTGCGATGGGATCATTACACCCGGAACTGATCCATCAGTTTCATCTGGTGGGTGGTCAGGTTGTTGAGCTGGCTGCTGATCTGCGCCGATTCGGTGGCTTGTCCGGTCAGGGTTTCAGTGACGGTGCGGATCGCCGAGACGTTGCGGTTGACCTCTTCGGCCACGGCGCTCTGTTGTTCGGCGGCGCTGGCGATTTGCAGGTTCATGTCGCTGATCACGGTGACCGCGTCGCTGATCTTGCTCAAGGCCTGGACCGCTTGCTGGATCTGCCCGGCGTTGCTGTGGGCCTGGGTCTGGCTCGAATGCATGGTGGCGACCACGCCGCGGGTGCCGCTCTGGATGCGTTCGATCACCAGGCGAATTTCTTCCACCGAATCCTGGGTACGTTTGGCCAGGTTGCGCACTTCGTCGGCCACTACCGCGAACCCGCGACCGCTTTCACCGGCACGGGCGGCCTCGATTGCCGCGTTGAGTGCCAGCAGGTTGGTTTGTTCGGCGATGCTGCGGATCACTTCCAGCACCGAGCCGATTTGCTCACTGTTGACCGCCAACGCTTCAACTTCAGTCACGGCCTTGCTGACTTCGTCGGCCAATTGGTTGATGTCGCGGGTACTGCGCTCGATGATCTGCATGCCATCGCGGGCCGACTGGTCGGCGCCCTTGGCGGCACTGGCCGCGTTCGACGCACTGTTGGCGACGTCGTGGGCGGTGGCGCTCATTTCGTTGGACGCGGTAGCGACCTGGTCGATTTCGCGGAACTGCACCTGCATGCCTTCGCTGGTCTGACGGGCGATTTCCGAAGACTGGTCGGCGGTGCCGCGAGCATCGGTGATGCTTTGTTTGATCTGCGCGATGGTCGGTTGCAGTTTGTCGAGGAAACGGTTGAACCAGCTGACCAGTTCGCCCAGTTCATCCTTCTTGCTGTAGTGCAGGCGTTGGGTCAGGTCGCCGTCGCCGCTGGCAATCGCCTTGAGCATCTCGGCCACGCTGTTGATAGGCCGGGTGACGCCCGAGGCGGTGAGCCAGATCAGCAGCAAACCGATCAGGCCGGCAATGATTGCAACACCTACCGCCTTGATCGTGCCGCTTTGCTGGGCGTCGTCGAGCACCGCTTGCAGTTTCACCGAATCGGCCAACAGCACTTGCTTGGGCAGGTCGATCACCACGCCCCAGGCCTTGGAGTCGGCGATCGGGCTGACCGGATAGACTGCGCGGATCAGGTCACCCTGTTCAAGAATCTTCGGGGTGCCGGCGCCGAGCAATTGCAGGACATCCTTGCCGTCCGCGCCCAGGGTGTCGCCGATGCTTTTACCGACTTTGCCGGCGTCGACGCTGTAGGCGGCGAGCACACCGCTGCCGGAGACGATCAGCATATGACCGGCGCTGTTGAACAGGTCGCGCTGGGAGTCGACGGCCGCCGCTTGCAGCGCATCAAGGGCGATGTCGACACCGACCACGCCGATGGCCTTGCCGTCCACCAGCAGCGGTACGGAAATGGTGGTCATCAGCATTTCCTTGCCGGCGACGGTGTCGGCATACGGGTCGAGCAGGCAGGTGCGTTTACTGTCGCGTGGGCAGGTGTACCAGACGTTGTACGGCGTGCCGCTGAGGTTAAGGTCGGTCTTGGTCATGTCGTCTTCGACCATGATCGTGTTCAACCCGGTGCCGCCGGCACGGCTCCAGTACGTGGCAAAACGTCCGGCTTCGTTGGATTGGCGAGCCGCGTCATTGGCGAATTCACTGTCCTTGCCGTCCAGGCCATTGGGTTCGAAAGCCAGCCAGATCCCCAGCACCTTGCTGTTGCGCTCAAAGGCGGTTTTCAGGCTCTGGTTCAGCTCCTCGCGCAAGGCCCCGGCCTCAAGCGAACGCTTGGCAGCCATGGCGCGTATGTCCTTGATCTGATCGGCCAGGGCGGTGACCACCAGCAGGCTTTCCCCGAAGGTCTTCTGCACCCGCACCGCCTGTTCGGCCGCCTTGGCCTGCAGCAGGTTTTGCACACTCTCGGTGAGCATCTTGCTGCTGGAGGCGCTGACCAGTTCATCGTTCTGATTGGTCTGGTAGAAGTTCATGCCGACGATCAGCGTGACAACGCCGAGCAGGCACAGACCGGAGAGCAGGACAGTTTTCAGGCGGATGGACAGTGAGTCGAACATAGGGCGAACTCGCGAATGAATGAGTGTTGGCTGTGAGTCGGGTTGACTCGATACGCCAAATCCATTCAGCGCCATTCACTGCACATCGGCGTGGGGATGGCGTTGCATGAGAGAGGTCCCGACGAACGGTAGTGGTTGAACGTTTGCGCGGGAAAATGTGCTGAAAATCAATAAAAAAACAGAAAAAATCGCCAACTGAATCTAGAGGGCTGAGGGGGCGACCAGATTCCAAACGTGTGCCGGAAAGTGGATTAAAAACGGGAAAAAACGCGGTGAGATTCAGGACGGTTGCGGCAGTGATTCCGGTCGCGACCAGATCCACAGATTGCCCAGCCCCATTCCGGCGACGGCCAGGTAGACCGGCCAGCCATGATCGAGCATCACCAGCATCAGCGTGGCGCACAGCAACATGCTGACGGTGGCGCTGAGCTTGGCCCGGCGCGCGATGATTTTGCCGTTGCGCCAGTTACTGAGCAGGGGGCCGAACAGCCGGTGGTTTTCCAGCCAGGCGCTCAAGCGTGGCGAACTGCGGGTGGCGGCCCAGGCCGCCAGCAGGATGAATTCGGTGGTTGGCAGGCCGGGAATGACGATGGCAATCAGGCCGATGCCCAGGCTGATGTAGGCCAGCAGGCCGAAGAGGAGGCGGGTGAGTTTGGAGGAGGCTGGCATGGGTTCGGGGGCGTGAGGTGGATCGGAATCTTGCAGACGTGCTCGGTCCATTGTGGGAGCGAGCCTGCTCGCGAAAGCGGTGTGCCAGTCGACATAAATGCTGAATGTGCTGGCCTCTTCGCGAGCAGGCTCGCTCCCACAGGGATAGTGTTTCTTCAGGCGAGTTCCGGGGTGTAAGCCTGCTCCAGCAGCACCGTGAAGCGGTTGAACGCATCGATGGCGCCTTTATCCAGCTCGGCTTCTTCCTGGGCGCTGAGTTCAAGCCCATCGAGAGTCTTGACGAAACGCTTCCAGCCTTCAGCACGGCCTCCGGCCGGTTCACCCAGGTGACGGGCACCAAAGGTTTCGCTCAAGCCAAGGCCCACGGCACGCTTGATCAGGAACGCCGCGCCCAGTTTCGAACCTTCGGAGACGAAGAGCCAGCCCAGCGCCTCAGCCTTGCTCGGGTTACTGACGGCACCGGCAATCGGTGCCGGCACGTCCGTTTCCAGGTCCGCCAGGTCAGCCTTGGCCGCTTCAGCACGGCAGCGATCAGGCAGGTCAGGGACGATGGCGGTCAGTTCGGCATCGTTGTACAGCGCTGCCAATTCCGACTGGAACAAGTACTGCGCCACGACGAAACGGGCGAAGTTGGCCTGGGTTTCGAACGGAGCGTGGGCTTTGACCAGGGCGTCGAGTTTGCTGTGGGGCTCGTGGGTGATCTGGTTCAGGCGTTGCGAGCGCAAAGCCGGGCGTTGAGCGGTGTCCTGGTTGGTCATGGGAAGTCCTTGAGAAAGAGAAGTGCTTGCTAACGAGACGAATGAGCAGGCGCATGACAGTAAAAATCCTCGCAGCGCGACGTTCATCAGTCGCGCTGCGTGGTGATGTGGTCAGATATCCCAGATCAGGTTGACCGCGAAATTGCGGCCCGGTTGAGTCAGGCGATCGAGGTTGGCCGGTTGCGTCACCGAGGCTTCGCCGACGTTGTCGTAGCCGCGCACGTCATCCCACAGCCAGTACTTTTTGTCGGTCAGGTTGTACACGCCACCGCTGACAGTCACGTCGTCGGTCACTTTGTAGTAGGCGCTCAGGTCCAGCACGCCGAAGCCCGGAGTCTTGAACTGACTGCTGACGCCGTCCGGCGACTTGAAGTTGCTGTCGTCGACGCGATCCTTTCTCTTGACCAGGGTCCAGCTGAGCAAGCCGCCATAGTTGTCCTGGTCGTAACCAAGGCCGAACACGCCGGTCAGCGGGTTGACGCTGTTGATCGGCTCGCCGTTGTCGTTGTTGCGACCGTAGGCGTAAGCCACCGATCCCTGGGTGTAGAGGCCTTGTGGCGCACCAAAGGCATCGAGGTTCAGGCGGCCCTTGATCTCTGCACCCTTGATGGTGGCATGTTTAATGTTGGCGCTCTGGAAAGTGGGTTCGTCATAGCCAGGGGTAACGGCGTCTTCGTTGATGAAGTCGCGGTACTTGTTGTAGAACACCGCCACGTCGAAGTAGCCCTGCTCGAAGTTGCCGCGCAGACCGGTCTCGTAGCTCTGGCTTTTCTCCGGATCCAGATCCGGGTTCGGTTCCACGCGGTAGCCGGCGGCGGTGTTATCGAAACGCCCGTAAAGTGCCTTCGCGGTCGGGGTGCGGAACCCTTCGGCGTATTGGCCGTACCAGGTGTAATGGTCGTTGAAGGCGTAGGTCAGGCCGAACTTGGGCGAGACTTTGTGCCAGGTCTTGTTGTCGTCGCTGACGGTGCCGCGACCATCGGCGGCCACGGTGTTGAGAAACGCCTGGGTGATGTGCGGCTTGAGCTCGGTGTAGTCGTAGCGCAGGCCCGGTAGAAAGGTCCAGTTGTTCCAGCTGATCTGATCCTGGGCGAACACGCTGTAGGTGTTGATGGTCGGGTCCGGGAAGTCGCTGGATTTCTTCAGTACGTCCGCCGTGCTGGTGGCACCGATGGCGGTGCATCCGCGACCGACCGCCAGGCAGGTACCGTTACCGCTGCGCGAGCCGGTGACTTTCTGCTGCTTGATGGTGGTGCCATAGGTCAGCACATGCTCGGTGTCGGCGATGCTGAAGGCTTTATCCAGTTGTGCATCGAACACCCACTGCTTTTCTTCATAGATCGTGTCCCGGGTACGCAGGACCTGACGGGTGATCGGGAAGTAGAACTCATCGGTGCTCTGGTCGGTTTTGGCGATCTGGTGATTCAGGCTCCACTTGACGTTGTCCGCCAGCAGACTGTCGAGGACGAAGCGGTGCTCCAGGCCAAAACGCTCGCGGGTAATGGTGTCGTTACCGGTGCGCCACTGGTACATGCCGCCGGGCAGTACGCTGGCAGGAATGGTGGGAGCACCCGCGAAGAACGGACCGCCGTAAGCGCTTTTCTGGTCGGTGTCCCGGTCGTCCTTGTACTTCTCGTACACCAGGCCCAGGCGCGAATCTTCGTTGTAGTTCCAGCCGATCTTGGCCAGCACGTTGGTGGCGCGTACGTCTTCCGGGTTGGCGGCGGTGCGTGTCAAGCCGGTGCTGTTGTTGCTGCCATAGGATTCGGTTTCATGACCGTCGCGCTGGCTGTAATGCAGCAGGCCGTCGAACTGATCGGCGCGACCTGCCACGGTGGCGGACTTGAGCCAGCTTTCGTCGGCGGAGCTGTAACCGGTCTTCAGGCGCGCGCCGACGTCCTGGCCGGGTTTGATGATGTCGTCCGGGTCGAGGGTGAAGTAGCTGACCGCGCCGCCGATGGCATTGCTGCCGTACAGTACCGAAGCCGGACCGCGGAGGATTTCGACGCGTTTGATGATTTCCGGGTCGACGTAGTTGCGCTGGGTCTTGGCGTAAGGGCCGTTGAAGAAGCCGTTGGGTATTTCAACGCCATCGATCTGGGTCAGCACGCGGTTCCCGTCGATACCACGGATGTTGTAGCCGCTGATTGCGCCCCGTGTACCGGCACCACCCACGGAGACACCCGGCTCGTAGCGCACCAGATCCTTGATGGTATTGACGTTGTTGCGGTCCAGTTCTTCGCGAGTGTGCACAGTGACGGTGCTGGGCACGCTGTTCACGTCCTGCTCGTTACGCGTGGCGCTGATGGTCACCTGTTGCAGATTCAGGGTGCCGGCGCTGGTGCGGCGTTCCAGCACGATGTTGTTATTGCCCAGTTTGCGATAGCTCAGGTTGGTCCCCACCAACAGGCGATCCAGGGCCTTTTCCGGCGCCAGCGACCCGCGTACACCCGGCGATGTCACCCCTTCAGCCAGTTCTGCCGGCAAGCCGACCTGCCAGCCTGTCACGGCGGTAAAGTCATTGAGTGCCGAGACCAGCGGCTGGGGCGCGATGGCGAACGCGTAGTCGCCCATGTTGCGGCTGGGCTGTTCGGCAGTGGCGGCCATGACCGGTGCAGTGCCGGCCATCAGGATGGCGGCGGTCAGCAGCGAGAGCATGCGCGAAGGTGAAGAGGACTGGCGGGTAAGGCGAGAGGACATCGATAGCGCTCCGTGTCGCACGAATCTTTATAGGTGCTGATTGGCATTCAGAGATGCGAATCAATTGCATTGGCTATAACGAGACGTACGACGTTCAGCTATCGAGTAAAAATAATTCTCATTTAGTTCAAGATCACTAAGGCAGGGAATTCCTTGAGCCGGGCCGAAGTGATGTGGGCCAGTGAGCGGACCACGTCCAGGGGCTGGTCGAGACGATAATTTCCGGTGACGGCAACATCGGCCAACTGCTCGTTGTTGTTGATGATCCAGCCCGGATAGTAGCGACGCAGCTCCGCCAGCACCTGGTTCAGCGGGCAGTTTTCGAACACCAGGCGACCCTGGACCCAGGCCAGGTCGGTGGCGGCATCCAGCTTGGCCGGCCGGTCGAAACCGTTGGGGCCGATGCGGATGCTTTCACCGGCCGTCAGGCGAACCCGTGCGTCGTCGCGGGTGGCGCGCAGATCGACATCGCCGCGCTGCACGCGAACCTGGGTCACGCCATCCAGATAACGCACGGCGAATGCCGTGTCGCGAACACTGGCGGTGACCGGGCCCGCGTCGATTTCCAGCGGTTGGCCGCGATGGGGTTGCACCTCGAAAAACGCTTCGCCCTGATACAGGCGCGCCACACGCTGCTGGTCGTTGATGGTGCTGGAAAATGCCGAGTTGGTGTTGAGCAGGACTTTCGAACCGTCCTCCAGTTGCAGGCGCTGGCGTTCACCGACCACCGTCAGGTGATCGGCCTGCAGGCGCAGCGGCAGATTGCTGAAACTGAACAGGCCGAGGATCAGCACGGCGGCGGTGGCCAAGGGTTTCCAGTGCGGGCGCAGGCGCGCCAGCAGGGTGACTTTGGCTGGCCGCGCCGCCAGGCTTTGCGCGCACTGCGTGACTTGCGGACCGTTCCAGATCGCCTGGGCCCTGGCGAACGCCTCTGCATGGGCCGGGTCGGCCGCCAGCCATTGGTGGAACTGGCGGGTCTGTTCTTCGCTCGGGCTGTCCAGCACGATGAGCCAGTCCAGGGCCTGGTCCATCGCGTCTGCAGTGGCCTGCGCCGGTGAGGGCGAAGGGGAGCGGTGGGTGTCCGTCACGGGGTTTCCTCAGGCTTTTGAAAAGCAGTTTCAAGCTTCAAGCTTCAAGCTGCAAGCTTGGTTAGGCCTTTGACTTGCCGTTTTTAACTTGCGGCTTGCAGCTTAAAGCTTGGAGCTGCGTCCTGCGACGCCCATACAGATCGTCATGATCAGTTTCAGCTCCTTTTGCACGGTACTGAGCGACACGCCGAGTTTTTCGGCGATCTCCAGATAGCTGTGCCCGTGCAGGCGGCTGAGGATGAAAATCTGTTGCTGACGGGGGCTGAGTTGACTGAGGCGCACGTTCAGACGCTCGAGCAATTGTTCGGCATGGGCGGCGTCCTCGGCACTGCTGGCGGGGGCGGCGACACTTTCCACCACGTCCGGCGGCACGTCATCGACCATGGTGCGCGAGTGGATGCGTCGCGCACGCAAATGGTCCAGCGCCAGGTTGCGGGCGGTCTGGAAAACGAAGGGTTCCAGGTGATCAATGGTCCGCTCGCCGAGCGCGCGGGTCACGCGCAGGTAGGTCTCCTGCAGGAGGTCTTCAGCGGTGCTGTGATTGTTGACCATCCGCTCCAGCGTGCGCAGCAGGGAGACTCGCTGGGTGATGAAGACGTCGTTGAAGCGCGATTGACTCACGGGAAGACCTGATCCGTTTCGAGCGAATGATAATGCTTATCATCCGCTCGAATGGTCAAGTATTGATTTGTGAAGCTTTACGCACGGCCCTGCAAATACGTCGCGTAATCCGGAATCCGGTGCTCGTGCGCCTCATCCATCAACGGGCTGCTGAGCAGGTAGTCAGCGCTGCATTCGTTGCACGCCACCGGGATGTTCCAGACCGCCGCGACCCGCAATAGCGCCTTGATGTCCGGGTCGTGGGGTTGCGGTTCGAACGGGTCCCAGAAGAACACCAGCATGTCGACCCGTTGCTCGGCGATTCGCGCGCCGAGCTGTTGGTCGCCACCCAGTGGGCCACTGATCATGCTCTCCACCGGCAGGTCGAGGCGTTGTTGCAACAACAACCCCGTGGTGCCGGTGGCGACCAGTTCATGCTGCGCCAGCCGGTCTTTCTGCCGCTCGGCCCAGTCCAGCAAAAACACTTTGCAGTGGTCATGGGCGACCAGGGCGATGCGCTTGCGCGCGGCCATGGTTTTTTGCGTGAAAGTGATGCCGATCATGGGGGCTCCAGAAATGACACGAACCCTGTAGGAGCGAGCTCTGCTCGCGATGGTCGCTAACGATAACGCGGGGAACCTGATACCCCGCGGTGTTCGACAGTTCATCGCGAGCAGAACTCGCGCCTACATGTAGGGGGGGCTTATTCGGCGTTGCACAGCGCCAGGCAGTTATCGAGCATGCGGTTGGAGAAGCCCCATTCGTTGTCGTACCAGGCCAGCACCTTGAGCAGTTTGCCGCTGGATTTGGTGTGGTTGGCGTCGAAAATCGACGACAGCGAGTTTTGGTTGAAGTCGCTGGAGACCAGCGGCAGGGTGTTGTAGCCGAGGATTTTCGAGTGTTGGCTGGCTTCTTTCATGATCGCATTGACTTCATCGGCCGACGCTTCGCGCTTGAGCTGCACGGTGAGGTCGACCAGGGACACGTTGATCACCGGTACGCGCACCGCCATGCCGGTCAACTTGCCCGCCAGTTCCGGCAACACCAGACCGACCGCTTCGGCGGCGCCGGTCTTGCTCGGGATCATGTTCTGGGTGGCCGAGCGCGCGCGGTACGGGTCGGTGTGATAAACGTCGGTCAGGTTCTGATCGTTGGTGTAGGCATGGATGGTGGTCATCAGACCGCTTTCGATGCCCAGTTCGCGGTGCAGCACCTGGGCCACCGGGGCCAGGCAGTTGGTGGTGCACGACGCATTGGAAATAATCTGGTGCGACTGGCGCAGGATGTCGTGGTTGACCCCGTACACCACAGTGGCGTCTGCGCCCTTGGCCGGCGCCGAGATGATCACTTTGCGTGCGCCGGCCGTAATATGCGCGGCGGCTTTGGCCCGGTCGGTGAACAGACCGGTGCATTCGAATACCACATCAATCTTTTCCGCGGCCCACGGCAGGTCGGCCGGATTGCGAATGGCGCTGACCGCGATACGGTCGCCGTTGACGGTCAGGCTTTCCTGATCGTGCTGGACATCGGCGTCGAACGTGCCGTGAACAGTGTCGTACTTGAGCAAGTGCGCATTGATTGCGCTGTCCCCCAGGTCGTTGATGGCGACGATCTGCAAATCCTGACGATAGCCTTGGGTATAGAGTGCGCGAAGGACGTTACGGCCAATTCGGCCAAAACCATTGATTGCGATTCGAAGAGTCATTTATCAGCGCCGCCGTCGTTTTGTTGTTGGAATTACAAGATTATTCGCAAAAAAATAGAAAACAAGCCTTTTTAATGGCAATATTTTGTTCAATCTACAACGAGTGACCTGAATCAACTGGTCCGAATGGTCAACAAAACCGTCTGTCATCCCATCGACACCGGTGTTTGATCAGCATAGACAATCAGGTCGCCACATCCGTTAGCCTGGAGTTCTACACATGCATCCCCGCGTCCTTGAGGTCACCGAACGGCTTATCGCCCGCAGTCGCGCCACGCGTGAGGCTTACCTTGCACTGATTCGCGGTGCGGCCAGCGACGGCCCGATGCGCGGCAAACTGCAATGCGCCAACTTCGCCCACGGCGTGGCCGGTTGCGGCAGCGACGACAAGAACAGCTTGCGGATGATGAACTCCGCCAACATCGCAATTGTTTCGTCATATAACGACATGCTCTCGGCGCATCAGCCATACGAGGTCTTTCCGGAGCTGATCAAAAAGGCCCTGCGCGAGATCGGCTCGGTCGGTCAGTTCGCCGGTGGTACCCCGGCCATGTGCGATGGCGTGACCCAGGGCGAACCGGGCATGGAACTGAGCCTGCCCAGCCGTGAGGTGATCGCGCTGTCCACCGCCGTGGCGTTGTCCCACAACATGTTCGATGGCGCGTTGATGCTCGGCATCTGCGACAAGATCGTCCCGGGCCTGATGATGGGCGCGCTGCGGTTCGGTCATCTGCCGATGATCTTCGTGCCGGGCGGGCCGATGGTGTCGGGTATTTCCAACAAGCAGAAAGCCGACGTGCGCCAGCGCTATGCCGAGGGCAAGGCCAGCCGCGAAGAGCTGCTGGAGTCGGAAATGAACTCCTACCACAGCCCCGGCACCTGCACCTTCTACGGCACCGCCAACACCAACCAGTTGCTGATGGAAGTCATGGGCCTGCATTTGCCGGGTGCTTCCTTCGTCAACCCGAACACGCCATTGCGCGACGCCCTGACCCGCGAAGCGGCGCATCAGGTGACGCGCATTACCAAGCAGAACGGCGACTACCTGCCGATCGGCGAAATCGTCGACGAGCGTTCGCTGGTCAACTCCATCGTCGCCCTGCACGCCACCGGCGGCTCGACCAACCACACCCTGCACATGCCGGCGATCGCCATGGCGGCGGGTATCCAGTTGACCTGGCAGGACATGGCCGACCTCTCCGAAGTGGTGCCGACCCTGAGCCACGTCTACCCGAACGGCAAAGCCGACATCAACCACTTCCAGGCCGCGGGCGGCATGTCGTTCCTGATCCGCGAACTGCTGGACGCCGGGTTGCTCCACGAAAACGTCAACACCGTGCTGGGGCATGGCCTGAGCCGCTACACCCAGGAACCGTTCCTCGACAACGGCGAGCTGGTCTGGCGTGAAGGCATCACCGAAAGCCTCGATGAAAGCATCCTGCGCCCGGTCGCTCGCGCGTTCTCGCCAGAGGGCGGCTTGCGGGTGATGGAAGGCAACCTCGGTCGCGGGGTGATGAAGGTCTCGGCCGTGGCCCTGGAAAACCAGATCGTCGAAGCCCCGGCCATGGTGTTCCAGGATCAGCAGGACCTGGCCGACGCGTTCAAGGCCGGTTTGCTGGAGAAGGATTTCGTCGCGGTGATGCGCTTCCAGGGGCCGCGCTCCAACGGCATGCCGGAACTGCACAAGATGACGCCGTTCCTCGGCGTGCTGCAGGATCGTGGCTTCAAAGTCGCCCTGGTGACCGACGGGCGCATGTCCGGCGCATCGGGGAAAATCCCGGCGGCCATTCACGTCAGTCCCGAAGCTTATGTGGGCGGCGCTTTGGCGCGGGTGCAAGAGGGCGATATCATCCGCGTCGATGGCATCAAAGGCACCCTGGAGCTTAAGGTGGACGCCGAAGAATTCGCAGCGCGCACGCCGGCCAAGGGCCTGTTGGGCAACAACATCGGCACCGGTCGCGAACTGTTTGGTTTCATGCGCATGGCCTTCAGCTCGGCGGAGCAGGGCGCCAGCGCCTTTACTTCTGCCCTGGAGACGCTTAATTGAAACTGGCTTTGGTCGGTGACATCGGTGGGACCAACGCACGGTTCGCGTTGTGGAAAAACCAGCAGCTGGAATCGGTCCAGGTGCTGGCGACGGCCGACCATGCTAGCCCGGAAGAGGCCATCGGTCTCTACCTGAGCGGGTTGGGTCTGGTGCCGGGTTCGATCGGTTCGGTGTGCCTGTCGGTGGCCGGCCCGGTCAGCGGCGACGAATTCAAATTCACCAATAATCACTGGCGCCTGAGCCGCAGGGGATTTTGCGAGACCTTGCAGGTGGAGCAGTTGTTGCTGGTCAATGACTTCTCGGCCATGGCCCTGGGCATGACCCGTTTGCAGCCGGGCGAATTCCGCGTGGTCTGCGAAGGCACGCCGGAGCCGTTGCGTCCGGCGGTGGTGATCGGTCCGGGCACCGGGCTGGGCGTCGGCACTTTGCTCGATCTCGGCGAAGGGCGTTTTGCCGCGCTGCCGGGGGAGGGCGGCCATGTCGATTTGCCGCTGAGCAGTCCGCGTGAGACTCAACTGTGGCAACACATCTTCAATGAGATCGGTCATGTCAGCGCCGAAACGGCGTTGAGCGGCGGCGGCTTGCCGCGAGTCTACCGCGCGATCTGCGCGGTGGATGGCCACGCGCCTGTGCTCGACACCCCGGAATCGATCACCGCCGCCGGCCTGGCGGGCGACCCGATTGCCCTGGAAGTACTTGAGCAGTTCTGCTGCTGGCTCGGTCGCGTGGCCGGCAACAACGTGCTGACCACCGGTGCACGCGGTGGCGTTTACATCGTCGGCGGCGTGATTCCGCGCTTCGCCGATTTCTTCCTCGAAAGCGGTTTCGCCCGGTGCTTTGCCGACAAGGGTTGCATGAGCGATTACTTCAAGGGGATACCGGTGTGGCTGGTGACGGCGCCGTATTCGGGGTTGGTTGGCGCGGGTGTGGCGCTGGACCAGGCCTGAAACCGCGTCTCCCTCTTTCGCGAGCAGGCTCGCTCCCACAGGATCGCCGATAACCTTGTGGGAGCGAGCCTGCTCGCGAAGAGGTTCTCACAGACACCAAAGATTTACGCACGATCAGGCATAATCCGCCCCAATTCCAACAACAAGGATGCCTTCGAAGTGAGCTCAGTCAACAAGTCGATATTGTTGGTCGATGACGATCAAGAGATACGCGAGTTGCTGGACACCTACCTGACCCGCGCCGGTTTCCAGGTACGTACCACGCCCGATGGCGCCGGTTTTCGCCAGGCCCTGAACGATGAACCGAGCGACCTGGTGATCCTCGACGTGATGCTGCCGGACGAGGACGGTTTCAGTTTGTGCCGCTGGATTCGCCAGCATCCGAAGCGGGCGCAAGTGCCGATCATCATGCTCACCGCCAGTTCCGACGAGGCCGACCGGGTCATCGGCCTGGAGCTGGGTGCCGACGATTACCTGGGCAAACCTTTCAGTCCCCGTGAATTGCAGGCACGCATCAAGGCCCTGTTGCGCCGTGCCCAGTTTGGTCAGGAGCGTAACGGCGGTGAAGTGCTGGCCTTCGATGACTGGCGGCTGGACATGGTCAGCCACCGGCTGTTTCACATCGATGGCGAAGAAGTGATTCTGTCCGGTGCCGATTTCGCCTTGCTGAAACTGTTCCTCGATCACCCCCAGGAAATCCTCGACCGCGACACCATCGGCAACGCCACCCGTGGCCGTGAATTGATGCCGCTCGATCGCATCGTCGACATGGCGGTCAGTCGCCTGCGCCAGCGCCTGCGCGACACGGAAAAACCACCTCGGCTGATTCGCACCGTGCGTGGCAGCGGCTACCAGTTGGCAGCCAATGTGATTGCCAGCAATGGCCACTGAATCCCTGCGCAAGCTCGCCGGACGAATACCCGTGCCGCGCTCGCTGCTCGGGCGCATGTTGCTGCTGACCTTGCTGGCGGTGTTGTTCGCCCAGGCACTGTCGAGCGTGATCTGGGTTTCGCAATTGCGTGCCACGCAACTCGAGGGGCTGGTCACCAGTGCCCGCAGCCTCGCCCATTCGATGACCGCCAGCGTCAGTTATTTCCGCTCGTTGCCGGTGGCGTTTCGGCCGTTGGTGCTCGACCAGTTGCGCAGCATGGGCGGCACGCGGTTCGTGGTCACCCTCAACGACAAACCCCTGGGCATGGAAGTGCTGCCGATCACCCCGCGCAAGGCCGCGGTGATCAAGGCAGTGGACGAAGTGCTGCGTCAATCCCTGGGACAAGACACCGATATTTCGGTGACCTTTGTCAGCCCCGAAGACCTGCGGATTTTCAATGGCGGCCTGAAGCTCGATGAGTTGCCACGCTCCTGGGCGCACTACGCGCTGACCCTGGAACCGGTGAACCCGCCGGTGCTGGTGACGCAAATCCAGATGGCACCCGGCGAATGGCTGTACATCGCTTCGCTGTTGCCCGAGCCCTACACCAGTCTTGAAGAGCAAGGCCTGCCGGCGCAGCAGGTGTGGTTCATCGTCCTCACCAGCGGCTTTCTGCTGTTGTTCATCGGCCTGCTGGTGCACTGGCAGAGCCGGCCACTCAAGCGCCTGGCGCGCGCGGCGCGGGACTTGTCGCTGGGTGCCGACGTCGAGCCAGTGGCCGAGGGCGGGGGCAGTGAAGTGGTCGAAGTCGGTCGTGCCTTCAACACCATGCGCGAGCGCATCAGCCGTTACCTGACCGAACGCAGTCAGTTGTTCAGTGCGATTTCCCATGACCTGCGCACGCCGATTACCCGGCTGCGGTTGCGGGTCGAATTGCTCGAAGACGAAAAGCTGCAAGCCAAGTTCGGTCGCGATCTGGATGAGTTGGAGCTGCTGGTCAAGGGCGCGCTGCAATGTGTGAAAGACACGGACATCCATGAAAACATCGAGCAGGTGGACCTCAACTATGTGCTCGACTGTCTGGTGGAGCCTTATCTGGCGCCGAACGGTAATGGCCGCGTGACCCAGCAGGGGCGGGCGCTGGCCACCTATCCGGGTAAACCGCTGGCGCTCAAGCGCTGCATCGGCAACCTCATCGACAACGCCCTGAAGTACGGCCGGAACGCGCACCTGCACATCGATGACGATGAGAGTGCGTTTGTGCTGCATGTCGACGACGAAGGACCGGGGGTTCCCGAGCAGCGGCTGGAGCAGGTGTTCGAACCGCATTTCCGTTTGGCCGGGCAGCAGCAGGGGTATGGGTTGGGGCTGGGGATTGCGCGCAATATTGCCCATAGCCATGGGGGGGAGGTGAGTTTGCAGAATTTGCGTGAGGGTGGTTTAAGGGTGACTCTTCAATTGCCGCGCAGTGTTGATTAGGGATACCGCGTCATCGTTTTTCGCGAGCAGGCTCGCTCCCACATTGGATTTGCGTACGACACAGATCCCCCTGTGGGAGCGAGCCTGCTCGCGAAGGCGTCAGATCATTCAACATTTTCCTCAAGGCAATTGTCACAGGTTGGTGACATAGCTCGCCCCCTTCGTTACAAGCCCGTCCCGGCCGGTTGTTTAGACTGCCCCTCAGTCATAACAACAAAAAAGGCCCCCCAATGGACCACTTCCAACCTGCCTTCAGCAGTTGGCTGAACGCCCCCGCCCATCAGCAGTGGCTCGCCGCCGAAGGCCTTCGCCTGCTGGGTTTCGCCAAGGCTTCGAAGCTACCTGAAGGTTTCGGCAATCTCGACGAACGAGGCCATCTGCCTGCGGACGCGCAAGCCGAAACCATGAACACCGCGCGCATGACCCACAGCTTCGCCATGGCTCACATTCAGGGTCTGCCGGGTTTTGCCGAGCTGGTGGATCATGGCATCCAGTCCCTGCGCGGACCGTTGCGCGATGCGTTGCATGGCGGCTGGTTCGCCGTTGCCGAACACCGTGACGGCAACACCGGCAAGAACGCCTACCTGCATGCCTTCGTGGCGCTGGCCGCGAGTTCCGCGGTGGTCGCGCAACGTCCCGGGGCGCAAGCCTTGCTCGACGATGCCATCGACATCATCGACACGTATTTCTGGAGCGAGGAGGAAGGCGCGATGCGCGAATCCTTCAATCGCGACTGGAGCGATGAAGAGGCCTACCGCGGCGCCAACAGCAACATGCACGCCACCGAAGCCTTTCTCGCCCTGGCCGACGTCACCGACGATAACCGCTGGTTGTGCCGTGCCCAGCGCATCGTCGAGCGGGTGATTCATGGTCACGCCGCCGCCAATGATTATCTCGTGGTCGAGCATTTCGATCGCGACTGGCAGCCGCTGCGCGAGTACAACCGCGACAACCCGGCCGACGGTTTCCGCCCTTATGGCACCACGCCGGGTCACGGTTTCGAATGGGCGCGGTTGTTGTTGCACCTCGAAGCGGCGCGGGTGCGGGCCGGCATGCTCACGCCGGGGTGGCTGGCCACCGACGCGCAGAAACTCTTCGAGCAAAACTGCCGTCATGGCTGGGACATCGATGGCGCGCCGGGCATCGTCTACACCCTCGACTGGGACAATCGCGCGGTGGTCCGTCATCGCCTGCACTGGACCCATTGCGAAGCCAGTGCTGCCGCCAGTGCCTTGCTCAAACGCACGGGCGATGAGCAATTCGAACGCTGTTACCGGCTGTTCTGGGAATTTTGTGACAGTCATTTCATCGACCGCGAAGGTGGCAGTTGGCATCACGAACTCGACCCGCTGAACCGTCCAAGCGCCGATATCTGGGCCGGTAAACCCGATCTTTATCACGCCTGGCAAGCACTGCTGATCCCGCGTCTGCCCCTGGCGCCGAGCATGGCCAGTGCGCTGGCAGCATTGTCCCAGAGCGCTTCTGTGTAACCATGTGGTGACATTCGCGCGTCCCTTCGTTACCTGCGAAGGGGCATCCCCTGTTTAAAATCCTGTGTAGCGCAAGCACCAGACTTGCAATGCATAACAACAAGAAAGGTACTACTAGATGAATGCGATTTCTCGCCTCGCTACTGTCATTTCTCTCGCCTCCCTGGTTCCTCTGTCCGCGTTCCCGCTCAGTGCCCTTGCCGCCGATTCCAAAGGTTCGGTGGAAGTCGTTCACTGGTGGACATCCGGTGGTGAAAAGGCAGCGGTCGATGTCCTCAAGGCGCAAGTCGAAAAAGACGGCTTCACCTGGAAGGACGGCGCAGTCGCCGGTGGTGGCGGTTCCACGGCCATGACCGTTCTCAAGAGTCGCGCCGTCGCCGGCAACCCGCCGGGCGTTGCCCAGATCAAGGGGCCGGACATCCAGGAGTGGGGCAGCACTGGCCTGCTCAGCACCACCACGCTGGCAGATGTCGCCAAGGCGGAAAACTGGGATGGCCTGCTGTCGAAGAAAGTCTCCGACACCGTGAAATATGAAGGCGACTACGTGGCCGTGCCGGTGAACATTCACCGTGTGAACTGGCTGTGGATCAACCCGCAAGTGTTCAAGAAAGCCGGGATCGACAAGGCACCGACCACCCTCGAAGAATTCTATGCCGCTGGCGACAAACTCAAGGCCGCAGGCTTTATCGCGCTCGCCCACGGTGGCCAGCCTTGGCAGGACAGCACCGTGTTTGAAGACGTGGTGCTGTCGGTCATGGGAGCTGACGGTTATAAGAAAGCCCTGGTGGAACTCGATCAGAAAACCCTGTCGGGTGCTGACATGACCAAAGCCTTCACCGAGCTGAAAAAAATCACCACCTACATGGACCCGAACCGCGCCGGCCGTGACTGGAACATCGCAGCCGCCGACGTCATCAACGGCAAGGCCGGCATGCAGATGATGGGCGACTGGGCCAAGAGCGAATGGACCGCCGCGAAGAAAATCGCCGGCAAGGACTATCAGTGCGTGCCGTTCCCGGGCACCGACAAGGCCTTCACCTACAACATCGACTCGATGGCCGTGTTCAAGCTCAAGGCCGATCGCAAGGGTGACATCGCCGCACAGCAAGACCTGGCCAAGGTCGCGTTGGGCACCGACTTCCAGAAAGTCTTCAGCATCAACAAGGGTTCGATCCCGGTCCGCACTGACATGCTGAACGAGATGGACAAACTGGGCTTCGACGCCTGCGCGCAAACCGCGGCCAAGGACTTCCTGGCGGACGACAAGACCGGCGGCCTGCAACCGAGCATGGCACACAACATGGCTACCTCCCTGGCCGTGCAAGGCGCGATCTTCGATGTGGTCACCAACTTCATGAACGACAAGGACGCCGACCCGGCCAAGGCCAGCGCCCAACTGGCATCGGCTGTCAAAGCGGCCCAGTAATCCCTGACACCGCCTGTTCCTTGTTGGAATGGGGTTGTGTGGGAGCTGGCTTGCCAGCGATGCAGGCGACTCGGTTTGACTTTGAACCCGGTTGATCCAATCGCTGGCAAGCCAGCTCCCACAGGATCCTGTCCCACAAGGGATCGGTGTGCCAGTTTCATTTCTCTAACCTGGATTATCCCGATGAGCTCTGTGGCGGTTTTCAGCAAAGCCTCACCGTTCGATGCGCTGCAACGCTGGTTACCCAAATTGGTACTGGCGCCGAGCATGCTGGTCGTGTTGGTTGGCTTCTACGGTTACATCATCTGGACGTTCATTCTGTCCTTCACCAATTCCAGCTTCATGCCGAGCTACAAGTGGGTCGGCCTGCAGCAATACATGCGCCTGATGGACAACGATCGCTGGTGGGTCGCGAGCAAGAACCTCGCGCTGTTCGGCGGCATGTTCATCGGTATCAGCCTGGTGCTGGGGGTGTTCCTCGCGGTGCTGCTGGACCAGCGCATCCGCAAGGAAGGCTTCATCCGCACCATCTACCTGTACCCGATGGCGCTGTCGATGATCGTCACCGGTACCGCGTGGAAATGGCTGCTCAACCCAGGCCTGGGCCTGGACAAGATGTTGCGTGACTGGGGCTGGGAAGGCTTTCGTCTCGACTGGCTGGTGGACCAGGATCGCGTGGTGTACTGCCTGGTGATCGCCGCTGTCTGGCAAGCCTCCGGGTTTGTGATGGCGATGTTCCTGGCAGGCCTGCGCGGTGTCGATCAGTCGATCATCCGTGCCGCGCAAGTCGACGGTGCGAGCCTGCCGACCATCTACCTGAAAATCGTATTGCCGAGCCTGCGCCCGGTGTTCTTCAGTGCCTTCATGATCCTCGCGCACATCGCGATCAAGAGCTTCGACCTGGTGGCGGCGATGACCGCCGGCGGTCCTGGCTACTCGTCCGACCTGCCGGCGATGTTCATGTATTCCTTCACCTTCAGCCGTGGCCAGATGGGCATCGGTTCGGCCAGCGCCATGCTGATGCTCGGTGCCGTGCTGACCATCCTCGTGCCGTACCTGTACTCCGAGCTGCGAGGCAAACGCCATGACTAATCAACTCGGCAAACCGGGCATCAGCTTCAGCCGTATCGCGATTTACGCCACGCTGCTTTTGGCCGCTGCGGTGTACCTGATCCCGCTGGTGGTGATGTTGCTGACCAGCTTCAAATCCCCGGAAGACATCCGCACCGGCAACCTGTTGAGCTGGCCGGCCGTGATCGACGGCATTGGCTGGATCAAGGCCTGGGACGTGGTCGGCGGCTACTTCTGGAACTCGGTGAAAATCACCGTGCCGGCGGTACTGATCTCGACCTTCATCGGTGCCATGAACGGTTACGTGCTGTCGATGTGGCGCTTCCGTGGTTCGCAGCTGTTCTTCGGTCTGTTGCTGTTCGGCTGCTTCCTGCCGTTCCAGACCGTGCTGCTGCCGGCCTCGTTCACCCTCGGCAAGTTCGGCCTGGCCAATACCACCACAGGCCTGGTGCTGGTACACGTGGTCTACGGCCTGGCGTTCACCACGCTGTTCTTCCGCAACTACTACGTGAGCATTCCGGATGCGCTGGTCAAGGCTGCGCGGCTCGATGGCGCGGGCTTCTTCACGATCTTCTGGAAGATCCTGCTGCCGATGTCGATCCCGATCGTGATGGTCTGCCTGATCTGGCAGTTCACCCAGATCTGGAACGACTTCCTGTTCGGCGTGGTGTTCGCCAGCGGTGATGCCCAGCCGATCACCGTGGCCCTGAACAACCTGGTCAACACCAGCACCGGGGCCAAGGAATACAACGTTGATATGGCCGCCGCGATGATCGCCGGGCTGCCGACACTGCTGGTCTACATATTCGCTGGCAAGTATTTCCTGCGTGGGCTGACGTCCGGCGCGGTCAAGGGGTAGAAACATGGCAACTCTCGAATTACGCAACGTCAACAAGACTTACGGCGCCGGTTTGCCGGACACCCTGAAGAACATCGAACTGAAGATCGATGACGGGGAATTCCTGATCCTGGTCGGTCCGTCCGGCTGCGGCAAATCCACCTTGATGAACTGCATCGCCGGCCTGGAAACCATCAGCGGCGGCGCGATCCTGGTGGACGACGCCGACATCAGTGGCATGAGCCCGAAGGATCGCGACATCGCCATGGTGTTCCAGTCCTACGCGCTGTACCCGACCATGAGCGTGCGCGACAACATCGCCTTCGGCCTGAAGATTCGCAAAATGCCGACCGCCGACATCGATGAAGAAGTCGCGCGGGTTTCCAAACTGTTGCAGATCGAACACCTGCTCAATCGCAAGCCCGGCCAGCTGTCCGGTGGTCAGCAACAGCGCGTGGCGATGGGCCGTGCGTTGGCGCGGCGGCCGAAGATCTACCTGTTCGACGAACCGCTGTCCAACCTCGACGCCAAGCTGCGGGTCGAGATGCGCACCGAAATGAAACTGATGCACCAGCGCCTGAAAACCACCACGGTCTACGTGACCCACGACCAGATCGAAGCCATGACCCTGGGGGACAAGGTGGCGGTAATGAAGGACGGGATCATTCAGCAGTTCGGTACGCCGAAGGACATCTACAACAACCCGGCCAACCTGTTCGTGGCGAGCTTCATCGGTTCGCCGCCGATGAACTTCATCCCGCTGCGCCTGCAGCGCAAGGACGGTCGTCTGCTGGCGCTGCTCGACAGCGGCCAGGCCCGTTGCGAGTTGCCGCTGGGCATGCAGGACGCCGGTCTCGAAGATCGTGAAGTGATCCTTGGCATGCGCCCGGAGCAGATCGTCCTGGCCAACGGCGAGGCCAACGGTTTGCCGACCATTCGCGCCGAAGTCCAGGTCACCGAACCGACCGGGCCCGACACCCTGGTCTTCGTCAATCTCAACGACACCAAGGTCTGCTGTCGCCTGGCGCCTGATGTTGCGCCAGCGGTGGGCGAGACCCTGACCCTGCAATTCGATCCATCGAAAGTGCTGCTGTTCGATGCCAAGACCGGCGAACGCCTGGGGGCTGCCGGCCTGCCGAAAACCGAGAGCCACGCTGCCAACGTCGCTCAATTCAAAGGCCGCTGAAGATCAAAAATTGTGGGTGATTCCCCTGTGGGAGCGAGCCTGCTCGCGAAAGCGGTCTGACATTCAACACAGATGTCGTCTGACACATCGCCTTCGCGAGCAGGCTCGCTCCCACAAGGGGCATCTTTCACAGGGGGGATATGCGGTGAGCGGCCTGTCGCTCTTCGCAACCGATGTAACCGCGTTAAACAAAAAAGTTAATAACAATAAGACGAGGATGTAGGGATGAAGAAGAACAATAACGCTCAGCTTATCTGCCAGTTATCAGCCGTTGCGGCCATGATGCTGGCCGGTAGTGTGCACGCGGCTGACGCGTTTAGCGCCGATTCCGAATGGATGACGGGTGATTGGGGTGGCGAACGGACCCGGTTGATCGAGCAAGGCATCGACATCAAGATGGACTATGTCGGTGAAGTGGGCGGCAACCTCCATGGTGGGTTCAACGATGACAAGACCGCTCGCTACAGTGATCAGTTTGGCCTGGGCGCGGCGCTGGACCTGGAAAAGCTGTTCGGCTGGGATAACACCCAGGCCAAGATCCAGCTCACCAACCGTAACGGTGAAAACATCTCCAATGACCGTGTCGGCGATCCGCGTGCCGGCACCTTGAGTTCCTCCCAGGAAGTCTACGGCCGTGGCCATATGGTCCGTCTGACCCAGTTGTGGATCAAGCATCAGTTCTTCGACAACAAACTGGACATCAAGGCCGGTTACTTCGGTGAAGGCGAAGACTTCAACAGCTTCCCTTGCGAGTTCCAGAACCTGGCGTTCTGCGGTTCCCAGGTGGGTAACTGGGCGACCAACATCTGGTACAACTGGCCGGTCAGCCAGGCCGCTATCCGCCTGAAATGGAACATCTCGCCTGAGTTCTATGCGCAGATCGGCGCGTACAACCAGAACCCGACGCAACTGGAGCACGGTAACGGATTCAAACTCAGCGGCAGTGGTACCGAGGGCACCGTCCTGCCGGTGGAACTGGTCTGGTTGCCTAATCCTGGCAACCTGCCGGGCGAGTACCGTGTCGGTTACTACAAAAGCACGGCCAGCGCTGATGACGTTCGTGAAGACGACAATGGCAATGACGCTGCAACCAGCGGCAATGCCTATCGCAGCCACAGCAGCAAGCACGGCTACTGGTTCGTTGCCCAGCAACAGCTGACCACCCACAACGGTGACGCTTCCCGTGGCCTGAACATCGCCGCCAACGCCACTTTCCACGACAAGGACACCAACATCGTCGACAACTACCAGTCGCTGATGTTCGTGTACAAGGGGCCGTTCGATGCGCGTCCAAAAGATGACCTCGGCATCGGTTTCTCCCGTATCCATGTCAACGATGACGTGAAGAAAAACGCCGAGCTGGTGAACGCCGCCAATGGTGTCACCGACTACAACGATCCCCTGTTCTCGCCCCTGCGTGACACCGAGTACAACTACGAACTCAACTACGGCTTCCACGTCACCAACTGGCTGACCGTGCGTCCCAACCTGCAATACATCACTCATCCGGGCGGTGTGGATGAAGTCGACAACGCACTGGTGGCCGGCCTGAAAATTCAGTCGGTGTTCTGACGCGGTTGCGATAAGCTCCTCTCTATGTGCGCATTTTGCGGACAGCCATGGCTGTCCGCTTTTTTTTGGGGAAAGCCAAAGCACACCTGTGGCGAGGGGATTTATCCCCGTTGGACTGCGCAGCAGTCCCGTTTTTTGGGGTCGCTTCGCAACCCAACGGGGATAAATCCCCTCGCCACAAAGGCTTTGGCCACAGCGGTTCGCTGAACACAAGAAGATGAATACACCCATGATTTTCAGGACCGTGGCACATGCTTGAGCATCCGCTCCAACGCTTCTTCAAATCCTTGCGCGAACGACCGGTGTTTGCGTGGGAGCGCTATCAGAAGCGCGATGTCTTGATGATTGATCATCCGCTGTGTCAGGCGGTGTTCAGTCGCCAGGGCGCGCAGTTGCTGCACTTTCAGCCCCGGGGCCAGAAACCCTGGCTGTGGTGTGCGGCGAAGTGGCCGCAGGTCGGGGCTATTCGCGGTGGCGTGCCGGTGTGTTGGCCGTGGTATGGCCGTCATCCGAGTGAAAATGCCTGGCCGTCCCATGGCTGGGCACGCTTGCTGGACTGGAAACTGCTCGACAGCAGTAGCGACGATGATGGCGTGCGTCTGCATTGGCGGCTGGAGTTGTGCGATTGGCAAGTGGACCTGCACGCGCACCTCGGTGAGCGCATGGACCTGCGCCTGAGCACCGAGCATCACGACAGCCTGCCCTGCCAATTGAGCCAGGCGTTGCACGCCTACTGGCGTATTGGTGACGTTGGTGAGGTAGCGCTGTCTGGCCTCGACGGCGCGCAAGGTTACGACCAGTTGAACCGGCAGATGTGTCAGCAGGAAGGCGAACTACGGGTTGATGGAGGATGTCAGCGGGTGTTCCAGCATGACGGCGAACTGCAGCTCAACGACCACGCCTGGCAGCGGGCGTTGTGCATCGATACCGGTGATACGGCGGACACGGTGGTCTGGCACCCGGGCTCGCGGCCGTTGTTGGGGGTGAGCTGGAATGAGATATCGGAATTTGTCTGTGTGGAAGCAGCGAGCGGCGGCACTGACAGTTTGTGTCTCAAGCCGGGGGAGCGGGCGCATTTGAGTTTGCAGGCGCGGGTGGGCGCTTAGATTTGGGTTTTGCGGTGTTGGGGCGGCCGTCTTCGCGAGCAGGCTCGCTCCCACAATAGATCTTTACTGGACACAGTATGTGTGTTCAACGCAGGCCCACTGTGGGAGCGAGCCTGCTCGCGAAGAGGCCCGGTCAGGCAATGAAAATACTGGATCAGTTGAACTCGTCACCCACCGGATACCGGCTGGCATTCAAGCTCTCCTTGATCTTGCGCAAGTGCGGCTGGAAGTCCACGCCCCGGCGCAAGGTCATGCCGGTGGCGAGCACGTCCAGCACAGTCAGTTGAATGATCCGCGAGGTCATCGGCATGTAGATGTCGGTGTCCTCCGGCAGCGGGATGTTCAGGCTCAAGGTGCTGGCCTTGGCCAAGGGTGAGTTCTCCGCGGTCAAGCCAAGCACCGATGCGCCGTTTTCCCGGGCGATGCGGGCCACTTCCACCAGTTCGCGGGTGCGACCGGTGTAGGAAATGATCACGAATAACTCGCCGGTGTGCGCCACCGACGCAATCATGCGCTGCATCAGCACGTCGGCATGGGCGGTCACGGCCAGATTGAAGCGGAAGAACTTGTGCTGCGCATCCAGGGCCACCGGGGCTGAAGCGCCGAGGCCGAAGAAGTGGATCTGCCGGGCCTGGATCAACAGGTCGACGGCGCGGCTGATCAGGTTCGGGTCCAGCGCCTGGCAAGCGCTGTCCAGGGACGCGATGGCGCTGCCGAAGATTTTCTGGGTATAGGCTTCCGGATTGTCGTCGGCCTCCACCGCACGGCTGACGTACGCCGCGCCGCTGGCCAGGCTCTGGGCCAGTTGCAGCTTCAGTTCGGGGTAGCCGCTGACGCCGAACGAACGGCAGAAACGGTTGACCGTCGGCTCACTGACCGATGCGGCCTGGGCGAGGGCGGCGATGCTGAACCGGGTGGCCTGCTGTGGGTTGAGCAGGATCACTTCGGCGACTTTGCGTTCGGCCTTGTTCAGCTCTTCAAGGCGATTCTGGATCTGCTCCAGTAGATTTCGCACGCGGTCCATATGGATTTCCTTGATTCACCTGCGCCGATAAGCGCACGGCTAATGCAAAAAGGGCCTTTGATGCGGCCCGTAACGGTGGCCTATCCTACTGATGGCTCCGACCGACCACCACTCGGAATCTGTATTTTGCGAAAATGTTGTGGTTATTACTACATTTTCCCTTGAGTGATGCCTTGAAAAAAGGTATTTGTAGCTTAACTTGATAAAAGAACAAACATCATGCCTTCGATTACGGTTGAACCGTGCACCTTCGCCTTGTTCGGCGCCCTCGGCGATCTGGCCCTGCGCAAGCTGTTTCCTGCCCTTTATCAACTCGACGGTGCAGGCCTGCTGCACGAGGACACGCGCATCATCGCGCTGGCCCGTGAACCCGGCAGCGAGCAGGAGCATCTGACGTTCATCGCCGCCGAGCTGCGCCGCTATGTCGGTGCCAAGGAGCTGGACGAAGCCGTGGTCGAGCGTTTCCTCGCGCGCCTGAGCTACCTGCACGTCGATTTCCTCAGGTCCGAAGACTATGTGGCGCTGGCCGAAGCAGCGGGCAGCGCGCAACGGGTCATCGCCTATTTCGCCACGCCGGCAGCGGTTTACGGTGCGATCTGCGAGAACCTGGCCAAGGTTGGCCTGGCGGAAAACACCCGCGTGGTGCTGGAAAAACCCATCGGTTCGGACCTGGAGTCCTCGCGCAAGGTCAACGATGCCGTGGCGCAGTTCTTCCCGGAGAACCGCACGTATCGCATCGACCACTACCTGGGCAAGGAAACCGTCCAGAACCTGATCGCCCTGCGTTTCGCCAACAGCCTGTTCGAAACCCAGTGGAACCAGCACTACATCTCCCACGTGGAAATCACCGTGGCCGAGAAGGTTGGCATCGAAGGCCGCTGGGGTTACTTCGACAAGGCCGGTCAGCTGCGTGACATGATCCAGAACCACCTGCTGCAACTGCTCTGCCTGATCGCCATGGACCCGCCGGCCGACCTGTCCGCCGACAGCATTCGCGACGAGAAAGTCAAAGTCCTCAAGGCGCTGGCGCCGATCAGCCCGGAAGGCCTGACCACCCAAGTAGTGCGCGGTCAGTACATCGCCGGCCACAGTGAAGGCAAGTCGGTACCGGGTTACCTGGAAGAACCGAACTCCAACACCCAGAGCGACACCGAAACCTTCGTCGCCCTGCGGGCCGATATCCGCAACTGGCGCTGGGCGGGCGTGCCGTTCTACCTGCGTACCGGCAAGCGCATGCCGCAGAAGCTGTCGCAGATCGTCATCCACTTCAAGGAACCGTCGCATTACATCTTCGCTCCCGAGCAGCGCCTGCAAATCAGCAACAAGCTGATTATCCGCCTGCAACCGGACGAAGGCATTTCCTTGCGTGTGATGACCAAGGATCAAGGCCTGGACAAGGGCATGCAGCTGCGCAGTGGTCCGTTGCAGCTGAATTTTTCCGACACCTGGCGCAGTGCACGGATTCCCGATGCCTACGAACGGTTGTTGCTGGAAGTGATGCGTGGCAATCAGAACCTGTTTGTCCGTAAAGATGAAATCGAAGCCGCGTGGAAGTGGTGTGACCAGTTGATCGCCGGGTGGAAGAAATCCGGTGATGCGCCCAAGCCTTACGCGGCCGGGTCCTGGGGCCCCATGAGTTCCATTGCACTGATCACGCGGGACGGGAGGTCGTGGTATGGCGATATCTAATTTGAAACTGCCCCGGGGTGTCAGCGCCCATGCGTTCAAGAGCCCCGTGCTCTTGGCCGAAGGCCTGGCACTGAACGTGGCCAAACACCTGAACGAGGCGATCGACACCCAGGGCACCGCGACCCTGGTGGTGTCCGGCGGCCGCAGTCCGGTAGCGTTTTTCCAGCACCTGGCCAAGCAGACACTGGACTGGTCAAACGTGGTGATCAGCCTGGCTGACGAGCGCTGGGTGCCGGTGGAACACGCCGACAGCAATGCTGGCCTGCTCAAGAAATATCTGTTGCAAGGCCCGGCGGCCAAGGCGCAATTCCTGAGCCTGTACAGCGCCACCGCCAACCTGGAACAGGCAGCAGAACAAGCCGACCGTTTGCTCGCCGAATTGCCGGCGATCGACGTGCTGGTGCTGGGCATGGGGGACGACGGCCACACCGCGTCGCTGTTCCCGGGCAGCCCGAACCTCGCCGAAGCCCTGCAGGCCGACGGCAGCCGTCGCTGCTACCCGATGCTGGCGCCGACCGTGCCTCATCAGCGCCTGACCATGAGCCGTGCGCTGCTGGCCTCGGCCAAACACGTAATTCTGTCGATTTCCGGTCAGTCCAAGTTGACCACTCTCGATACCGCACTGGCCGGTGACGACGTCGCCGCACTGCCGATTCGCGCGTTTCTGCAACCCACGTTAGAGATTTACTGGTGCCCATGAGCCAAGGAACAGCCGCTATGACAAACCCATCCCCGACCGTTTCCATGGCGGATAAAGTTGCCCTGATCGACAGCCTCTGCGCCAAGGCGCGGATCCTGCCGGTGATCACCATCGCCCGCGAGCAGGACATCCTGCCGCTGGCCGATGCCCTCGCTGCTGGTGGCCTGACCGCCCTGGAAGTGACCCTGCGTTCGCAGTTCGGCCTCAAGGCCATCCAGGTCCTGCGTGAGCAGCGTCCGGAACTGGTGACCGGTGCCGGCACAGTACTCGATCGCCATATGCTGGCCGCGGCCGAAGCGGCCGGTTCGCAATTCATCGTCACGCCGGGTATCACCCGCGACCTGCTGGAAGCCAGCGTCGACAGCCCGATCCCACTGTTGCCAGGTATCAGCAACGCCTCGGGCATCATGGAAGGCTACGGCCTGGGGTATCGCCGCTTCAAGCTGTTCCCGGCGGAAGTCAGCGGCGGCGTCGCGGCCATCAAGGCCCTGGGCGGCCCGTTCGGCGAGGTTAAATTCTGCCCGACCGGCGGCGTAGGCCCGGCCAACATCAAGAGCTACATGGCGCTGAAAAACGTCATGTGCGTGGGCGGTAGCTGGATGCTTGATCCGGAGTGGATCAAGAACGGTGACTGGGCCCGCATTCAAGAATGCACCGCCGAGGCCTTGGCGCTGCTGGACTGATCAGCTTTACCTGACACTTCGTTGTGTGTTCTACGGCTTTACGGTGCGCTTGGTCGGTGCACCGTTTTTTTTTGCCTGGAAGAAGACCTGTGGGATATCTGTGGGAGCGAGCCTGCTCGCGAAAGCGATCTGACAGTCAGCATCTTCATTGGATATGAATCCGTCTTCGCGAGCAGGCTCGCTCCCACAGGTCAGCGCAGCTCCGTCAGCGCCGTGACCAGTCGTTTCATATGGTCGGCGGTGGTGGTCAGCCCCGGCGTAATCCGGATGCACGGACCACACGCCGCGCCGGTGCGCACCACGGTGAACAGGTTGTAGTCGTTGAGCAGCCGCTCGACCATCGCCTGTTGATCGGCCTGGGCGGTAAAGCGCATCGACGTGATGCCGCAATACAGTCGAGGGTCGTCCGGGGTCAGGACTTCAATGCCGGGCAACTCGCGTACCGCACGAACCCAGAGGTTACGCAGGTGGTTGAGGCGCGTGCCCTTGGCCGCGGAACCGCCCATCGCGTGATGTTCCTCGATGACCAGCGGCAAGGTCAGCAAGGCCGGGATGTTCGGTGTGCTGTAGGGCGTACGGGCACGAATGTCGGTCAGCGCAAAGTGCATTTCGCCCATGTCCGGGTCGATGTCCGCCAGGCGCTCAGGGGCGATGTAGAGGAAGCCTAAGGTCAACGGTGCACCGATCCACTTGTGCAGGTTGTAGGCCGCGAAGTCGATGCCCAGTTCATCGAGGTTGAACTCGAATTGACCCAGCGCGTGGGCGCCATCGAGGATCACGTCGATACCATGCTCCTTGGCGGCAGCGGCAATGGCCTGCACCGGCATCACCAGGCCGGTACGGTGGGTGACATGGGTCAGGGCCATCAGCTTGAGCCGCGGGTAGCGCGCAAAGGTTTCACGGTAGGTGGCGATCAAGTTGTCGAAGCTGGCGGGGTGCCGGTGTTCGATCTCGATGACGTCGACACCGCGATGTTTCGCCAGCCAGCGCATGGCGCCCTTGACGGTGTCGTACTCCAGATCGCAGATCAGCACCTGGTCACCCGGCTGCAGGCGATTGTAGTTGCGGATCAGCGACTGCAAACCCTCCGTAGCGTTGCTGGTGAGCGCGACCGTCTCGGCGGACACACCGATCAGATTGGCCACTTGCGCCTGGATCTTGATGCTTTCGCCCTGTTCGAAACGCTGACGAACGTGAACCGAGTTGCCGCGATTGATCAGTTCGATGTTGCGCTGATATTCCTCGACCACCGTGCGCGACATACGTCCGAAATAACCGTTTTCCAGGTTGATCGGGCCGGGTTGCAGATCGTAGCGATCGGCAAAGGTTTGCCAGAAGGCTTCATCACGGGCGCGGCGGGTGTTGTCGGGCATGGGGTTACTCGATCAGGGGCGGGATGAGTGAATCAGTGGCGAGGGGCAGGTTTGCCATGTTTGGCGCGCAGCGGTTCCAGCAACTCCGACAAACCGTTGTGATCGATTTCCTGCATCAGCGCCAGCAGGCCACCCAGTTCGCCATGGGGGAAACCTTCCCGGGCGAACCAGTTCAGGTAGGGCCCCGGCAAGTCCGCAATGATCCGGCCTTTGTACTTGCCGAAGGGCATTTCGCGGGTTATCAGCAGTTCGAGCTTTTCAGGGTTCATCACTCAGTCGTCTTGATTCAATGAGTCGGAAAAATACAGGCATTCTGCATGCAGGCCAAATGACAGATCATGCAAAAAAAACGGATACAGATTTCCAGGTTTTATCTAACTATATGAAATATAACGGTTAATTGATCGGTTCGAAGCTGGCATGCAGGCTGCACTACTTAAGGCATCTTTCATCAACCGCAAGGAATTGAAAAATGACCGACATGAATAAAGAAGCGATTTCTGTACTCAACGACCTGATTGAAACCAGCAAGGACGGTCAGGAAGGGTTCAAGACTTGCGCTGAAGACATTAAACACCCTGAACTCAAAACCCTGTTCGTGCAACGCTCGGCCGATTGCGCTGCGGCTGCCGCAGAATTGCAGAGTGCCGTGCGTTCGATGGGTGGCGATCCGGAAACATCCACCAGTGTCAGCGGCGATTTGCACCGTCGCTGGGTCGACGTGAAGTCGATGTTCACCGGCAAGGACGAAGAAGCTGTGCTGAACGAAGCCGAGCGCGGTGAAGACCATGCGCTGAAGGCTTATCGCGATGCCATGGAAAAAATCAACAAACACAACCTGGTGGGCATTCGTGACATCGTTGAACGTCAGTACCACGGTGTGCAGCGTAACCACGATCAGGTCAAAGCCCTGCGTAACCAGGCGCGCGCACGTTCATAAGCGCGATTGGTAACACCTGTGTGAGCTGTGGGGAGTCCCATGTGGGAGCGAGCCTGCTCGCGAATACGGTCTGTCAGGCGGCATTGAAGTCGCCTGACACTCCCTCTTCGCGAGCAGGCTCGCTCCCACATTTCTTTGTGCTGTGAATCAGCCGATGCTGATTTCCGGCAACTCGGTCAGGGTCACCGATTGCTGTTTGCGCGGCGCCAGAATCTCCGCCTCGCCATCCACCACCAACTCATCGCGCTGGTTGAACACCCGTGTGGCAATGCGCACACGGAACTTCGGCAGTTTTTCCAGGATCTCCAGGCGCACCGTCAGGGTGTCGCCGATTTTCACCGGCTTCTGAAAGCTCATCTGCTGGCCGATGTAGATAGTGCCCGGTCCTGGCAATTCGCAGGCGACTGCGGCGCTGATCAACGCACCGCTGAACATGCCGTGGGCGATACGTTCCTTGAACATGGTGCTGGCGGCATATTCGGCGTCCAGGTGCACCGGGTTGTGGTCGCCCGACATCGCGGCGAACAACTGAATGTCGCGCTCTTCGACTGTCTTGCTGAAGCTGGCGGTCTGGCCGATTTCGAGGGCTTCGTAAGGGGTGTTGGTAACCTGGGTCATCGGTCTGAATTCCTGTGACGAGTAAAAAGATTCACAAAAAACTATTCGGTTCGGTGTGGCCGGGGATTGCTCAGGGTCTGGTGGATCCAGGCCAGCACATCGGCGGTCACTTCATCGCGGTTGGTTTCGTTGAACAGTTCGTGCCGCGCCTGCGGGTAAACGGTCAGTTGCAGGCTCTGGCTTCCGGCCTCGCGCAAGGCGCCGGCCAGATCTTTCAGACGCCTGCCTTCGCTCACCGGATCACATTCGCCGCCGATCACCAGCAACGGCAGGCCCGGATCGATCTGGGCGAGATTGGACGCTTTGCTGATTTGCTGCAACCCGCCAAGCAAATCGATCCACAGTTGATTGGTGCAGCGAAAGCCGCAGAGCGGGTCGTTGGCGTACAGGTCGACCTCCGCCGGATCGCGGCTGAGCCAGTCGAATGGGGTGCGCACCGGTTTGAATTTCTTGTTGAACGAACCGAACGACAACCATTCGATCAGAGCGCTGCGGCCCTTGGGGCCCTGGCGCAGGCGTTCGAAACGGGCGATCTGGCGTGCCGCGCGATAAAGCGCCACGGGCTGGAAGTTCGAACCGCTGAGAATCGCGCCATGCAGGCTGGCGCTGTGATGCAACAGGTACGCCTGGGCGATGTAGCTGCCCATGCTGTGGCCCAGCAGCACGATCGGCGCGCCGGGATGTTGCTGGCCGATGTGTTGGTTGAGGCAGGCCAGGTCACCCACCACTTTGGCCCAACCGTCCGTGTCGGCAAAATGGCCGAGCGTCCCGTTTTCGGCAGTTTTGCCATGTCCGCGCAGGTCCGGGGCGTACACGCCATAGCCTTGATCACAGAGTTTTTCCGCCAGACGCGCGTAGCGACCGCTGTGTTCCGCCATGCCGTGCGCCAGCAGGATCACGGCCTTGGGACTGCCAGTGGGCAGCCACTGATTGACGAAGAGTCGGCTGCGGTCGCTGGTGGTCAACCAGAACGTATCGTGGATCATCGCGATTCCTTTGCTGGGGCATGGGGCATGGAGCTTGCGGCTTGCAGCTTAAAGCTTGCAGCTCAAGTTTATAGCGCATCCTTCGCCGGTCGTCTGATCAGGCCGTGCCGCGGCAGCAAGATTCACACGATCTATGACACACGTGCACATATTTGCCTGATTCGCCATAACTGCTAGTGTCCGAGAAGCTCCGCTTTTCCGCTTTCCGAGAAATGAGCGAGAAATGACAGAAAAGCGGCCCCGGATAGGCTCAGGTAAAGAGGACAAGAACAATGCAACCTGATTTCTGGAATGACAAGCGCCCGGCCGGCGTGCCACTGGACATTGACGTCGCTGAGTACAAGTCGGTCATCGAGGTGTTCGAGCGTTCCTGTAAGAAGTTTGCTGATCGCCCGGCGTTCAGCAACATGGGTGTCACCCTGACCTACGCCGAACTGGAACGCTACAGCGCCGCATTCGCCGGCTACCTGCAAACCCACACCGACCTGGTGCCGGGGGATCGCATCGCGGTCCAGATGCCCAACGTCCTGCAATACCCGATCGCCGTGTTCGGCGCCTTGCGTGCAGGACTGATCGTGGTCAACACCAACCCGCTGTACACCGCGCGGGAGATGCGTCATCAGTTCAAGGATTCCGGCGCCCGGGCGCTGGTGTACCTGAACATGTTCGGGCAAAAGGTCCAGGAAGTGCTGGCCGACACCGATATCCAGTACCTGATCGAAGCGAAAATGGGTGACATGATGCCCGCCGCCAAAGGCTGGCTGGTCAATACCCTGGTGAGCAAGGTCAAGAAAATGGTCCCGGCCTATTCCTTGCCCCAGGCCATTTCCTTCAAGAGCGCCTTGCACCAGGGCAAAGGAAAGGGCATCAAACCGCTGAGTGCCGGCCTCAACGACATCGCCGTGCTGCAATACACCGGCGGCACCACTGGGCTGGCCAAGGGCGCGATGCTGACCCACGGCAATCTGGTGGCCAACATGCAGCAGGCGCGGGCCTGTCTCAGTCAGTTTGCCAGTGACGGCCAGCCGCTGTTGCGTGAAGGCCAAGAGGTGATGATCGCGCCGTTGCCGCTGTACCACATCTATGCGTTCACGGCGAACTGCATGTGCATGATGGTGACCGGTAACCACAACGTGTTGATCACCAATCCGCGGGACATTGCCGGCTTTATCAAGGAGCTGAAAAACTGGCGTTTCTCGGCGCTGCTGGGGCTCAACACGCTGTTCGTGGCGTTGATGGACCACCCGGACTTCAAAACCCTGGATTTCTCCAGCCTCAAGCTCACCAACTCCGGCGGCACCGCGCTGGTCAAGGCCACGGCCGAGCGCTGGGAACAGTTGACCGGTTGCCGTATCACCGAAGGCTACGGCCTGACCGAAACCTCGCCGGTGGCCTGCACCAACCCCTATGGCGACCAATCGCGCATCGGTACGGTCGGCCTGCCGGTGCCGGGCACCACGCTCAAGGTGATCAACGATGAAGGCGTCGAGCAGCCATTGGGCGAGCGCGGCGAGCTGTGCATCAAAGGCCCGCAGATCATGAAGGGCTACTGGCAGAAACCCGAGGCGACCAACGAAGTGCTGGATGCCGACGGCTGGTTCAAGTCCGGCGACATCGCGGTGATCGACCCGGACGGCTTCGTGCGCATCGTCGATCGCAAGAAAGACATGATCATCGTCTCGGGTTTCAACGTGTACCCGAACGAGATCGAGGACGTGGTGATGGCGCACCCGAAAGTGGCCAACTGCGCGGTGATCGGTGTGCCGGACGAGCGTTCGGGCGAGGCGGTGAAGTTGTTCGTGGTCGCCCGCGAAGCGGGTGTCAGCCTTGAAGAGCTGAAGGCCTACTGCAAGGAAAACTTCACGGCGTACAAAGTGCCCAAGCACATTGTCTTGCGTGAGTCGTTGCCGATGACGCCGGTGGGCAAGATTCTGCGGCGGGAGTTGCGGGATATCGCGTAAGCGGTGAATGGTTGGTCCCTGTGGGAGCGAGCTTGCTCGCGATGGACGTCAACGATAACGCGCCCTGTCTGGATGGGCGCGTTGTCCGAGCGTTTTTCGCGAGCAAGCTCGCTCCTACAGTTTTTAGAGGCCCCGAATTTCGTGGCTTTCAGCGACATATAGGTTTATTGCTCTAAAATGACTGCTTGTTATTCTTGAGTCACCATTGTGACCGTAGAGGCCGCTTTTGGCTCTAGTCGACCCTATTCAAAGCTGCTACTCTCGGCGCGCTTTGTGACTTCTCGGCCTAGTAAAAAGCCAGACTCACCTATAGACAAACACCAATAATAATCGCATCAAATGCGGTGCTGAATTCGCGTTGCTGAGGAGTGGGCTTCCATGATCGAAGACTTTTGGAAGGATAAGTACCCAGCTGGAATTGCTGCCGACATCAATCCAGACGAGTACCCGAATATTCAGGCAGTGTTGAAGCAATCCTGCCAACGCTTCGCCAACAAACCGGCATTCAGCAACCTGGGCAAGACAATCACCTACGGTGAACTGTACGAATTGTCCGGTGCCTTTGCCGCCTACCTGCAACAGCATACCGATTTGCAGCCAGGCGATCGAATCGCCGTGCAACTGCCCAACGTGTTGCAGTACCCGGTTGCCGTCTTCGGGGCCATCCGCGCCGGGCTGATCGTGGTCAACACCAACCCGCTATACACCGCGCGGGAAATGGAACACCAGTTCAACGACTCCGGTGCCAAGGCCCTGGTCTGCCTGGCCAACATGGCACACCTGGCCGAGGCTGTGGTGCCGAAAACCGGGGTCAAGCACGTCATTGTTACTGAAGTCGCCGATCTGTTGCCGCCGCTCAAGCGTCTGCTGATCAACAGCGTGATCAAGTACGTGAAAAAGATGGTGCCGGCGTATCACTTGCCAAAAGCCATCAAGTTCAACGACGTGTTGAGCAAGGGCCACGGTCAGCCAGTGACCGAGGCCAGCCCGGCCAGCAGCGATGTCGCGGTGTTGCAATACACCGGCGGCACCACCGGCGTGGCCAAGGGCGCGATGCTGACCCATCGCAACCTGGTGGCGAACATGTTGCAGTGCAAGGCGCTGATGGGTTCCAACCTCAATGAAGGCTGCGAGATCCTGATCACGCCGCTGCCGCTGTACCACATCTATGCCTTCACCTTTCATTGCATGGCGATGATGCTGATCGGCAACCACAACATCCTGATCAGCAACCCGCGCGATTTGCCGGCGATGGTCAAGGAGTTGTCGAAGTGGAAGTTCAGCGGTTTCGTCGGCCTCAATACCTTGTTTGTGGCCCTGTGCAACAACGAAGGCTTCCGCAAGCTGGATTTCTCGGCGCTGAAAGTCACCCTGTCCGGTGGCATGGCCCTGCAACTGGCGGCTGCCGAACGCTGGAAAGCCGTCACCGGTTGCGCCATCTGCGAAGGTTACGGCATGACCGAAACCAGCCCGGTGGCCACGGTGAACCCGATCCAGAAGATCCAGATCGGCACCATCGGCATTCCGGTGCCGTCGACCCTGTGCAAAATCATCAATGATGCCGGTGCTGAACAACCGATGGGCGAAATCGGTGAGCTGTGCGTGAAGGGGCCGCAGGTGATGAAGGGCTACTGGCAGCGCCAGGAAGCCACCGATGAAATCCTCGACAGCGAAGGCTGGTTGAAGACCGGCGACATCGCGCTGATCCAGCCCGATGGCTACATGCGCATTGTCGATCGCAAGAAAGACATGATCCTGGTTTCCGGTTTCAACGTGTACCCGAACGAACTGGAAGACGTACTGGCGACCTTGCCGGGCGTGCTGCAATGCGCGGCCATCGGCGTGCCGGACGAGAAGTCGGGCGAGGCGATCAAGATTTTCATCGTTGCCAAACCGGGCGTGACCCTGACCAAGGAACAAGTGATGGAGCACATGCGTGCGAACGTCACCGGCTACAAGGTTCCGAAAGCCGTGGAGTTCCGCGATGCGCTGCCGACCACCAACGTCGGCAAGATCCTGCGCCGGGAACTGCGCGATGAAGAGCTGAAGAAGATCAACGCGAAGAAAACCGCCGCGTAATCAAACAAAAAGCCCCGCAGATGCGGGGCTTTTTGTTTCTGTCCGGAGCATCTTCAGCGCCGCTGAAGTTGCCTTCGCGAGCAGGCTCGCTCCCACAGGTGATCGCATGCTTTCTGAAGTCACTCGGTCAAAACTGTGGGAGCGAGCCTGCTCGCGAAGCTTTTAATGTTATTGACGGAACGGCGCGAAATTGACGTTGGTGCCCGCCGGGCGCATGTCCTGCAGCCAGGAGTCCTTGTCGGCGCTCAGTTCCAGGCTCAGGGCCGCCTTGCGCTTGCCCTGGTTACGCACCACAAGGCCTTCGAGCTTCTCGCGCAGGAACACCGTCGGCACTTTCAGGTGCAGCAGTTCGTCGGTATCCGGGGTGTGCATCAGCAGGTGAATCCACTCGTACTGACCAATGGCCAGGCGCGCCACCGGGATGTCGAACCACCAGATGTTGCGGTTGCGGTTCAATTCGGTGAAGTGGCAGTTGTTGACGCCAAGCACAGCACCGCCGAGTTCCTGATTTCTGCGGGCAATGGCCTGCTTTTTATCGAGTTTCATAACATTCCTACGGGATTGGATCTTCAGCGCCAGGGCCTGAATACGTTGCGCATTCTCGGGGGTTGCCGGGCAAACATAAAGCCCAACCTGCATTGAACGATGAAATGTCACTGGGAAAATAAATGAAACTCCCTGCAAACGCCCTCGGTCAACCTTGTGTAACGACTTATCTCATTGATTTGTTCACAGGAGAAACACCATGGGCAGCACTGGCGATAAAGTAAAAGGCATGGCCAACGAAGCGGCTGGCAACGTCAAGCAAGGCGTCGGCAAGGCCACCAACAATCCGAATCTGCAAGCTGAAGGCAAGGCTCAGGAAAGGAAGGGCGAGGCGCAGCAAGCAATCGGTAAAGCCAAGGACGCGATCAAGAAAGGCGTCGACAAAGCGTGATACGGCCTTTGATGAGCGACAGAAACGGCCATCCACGGATGGCCGTTTTTGTGTCAGCCTGAACTTGAGCGATGAAATTGTTTCAAAGTCGCCAGGTAGGCTACTTTGATGAATGAAAACGGCCCCTGAGTCGCCACGATCTCAACCCAATCCAGTATGCGGCGAATGGAGACGCGAATGATTTTCCCGGACATGAGAGGCCTGCCCCTGCACCGTGTGATGATGCGCACGGTCACCGAGTTCGTCGACGACGAGATGTCGACCTACGCCTCGGCGCTGGCCTATCAAATGCTGTTTTCGCTGTTTCCCTTCATCCTGTTCCTGATTGCCCTGATCGGTTTCCTGCATCTGCCGGACTTCTTTTCCTGGTTGCGCCTGCAATCGGAACTGGTATTGCCGCCCCAGGCGCTGGAGCAGGTGAACCCGGTGATCGACCAGCTCCAGCAATCCAAGGGTGGCCTGCTGTCGGTGGGTATCGTGATTGCCCTGTGGACCGCCTCGGCCGGTGTGCGCTTGATGATGAGCGCGATGAACGCCGCCTACGACGTGGTCGAAGGCCGGCCGGCGTGGAAGCGTTTTCCGCTGTCGATTATCTACACCGTCGGCATCGCCGGCATGCTGCTGATTGCCGCCGCGTTGATGGTACTCGGCCCGCAAGTGATGAACTGGATCGCGTCGCAAGTCGGTCTTGAATACTTCATTGTCACGCTGTGGAACATCGTGCGCTGGCCGGCGATTGTGATCCTGCTGATGGTTGCCGTGGCACTGATCTATTACGTCATGCCCGACGTCAAGCAGGAGTTCCGCTTCATCACCCCAGGTTCGGTGCTGTCAGTGGTGGTGTGGATCATCGCGTCCCTGGGCTTCGGTTTGTACGTCAAGGAATTCGCCAACTACAACGCCATGTATGGCAGTATCGGTGCGATCATCGTGCTGTTGCTGTACTTCTATATATCCGCCGCGGTGCTACTGCTTGGGGCCGAGATGAACGCGGTGATCGAGCACATGTCGCGCGAAGGCAAAGACCCTGGCGAGAAAGCCCCGGGCGAACATGGCCCCGTCCATGAGGAAAAACACCACGTGTCGGGGCTGGGCCGCGATCATTCAAAACCCAAACCGACCATTGACGAAACCTGACCATGATCCGTGAAATTCTGAAAATGGGCGATGAACGCCTGCTGCGCATTGCCCCTCCAGTGCCGGCCGAAATGTTCGACAGCCCCGAGCTGTGGCAACTGATCGACGATATGTTCCAGACCATGGAAAGCGTCGGCGGGGTTGGCCTGGCCGCGCCGCAGATCGGTGTCGACCTGCAGCTGGTGATCTTCGGTTTCGAGCACAGCGAGCGTTATCCAGACGCCGAAGCCGTACCGCAGACAATCCTGATCAACCCGTTGATCACGCCGCTGAGCCCGATCATGGAGGAAGGGTTCGAAGGGTGCCTGTCGGTGCCGGGCATGCGTGGCGCGGTGGATCGCTATCAACAGATCCGCTACGAAGGCTTCGACCCCAAGGGCGAGCCCATCGTGCGCATCGCTTGCGGGTTCCATGCACGGGTGGTGCAGCATGAATGCGATCACCTGATCGGCCGGCTATACCCGTCGCGCATCACCGACTTCAGCAAGTTCGGGTTCACCGAAGTGATGTTCCCGGATCTTGATCCCAACGCCGACGACTGATTCGTATCCACCCGGAACCCATGTGGGAGCGAGCCTGCTCGCGAAAGCAGTGTGTCAGTCAACATAGATATTGAATGACAGGCCGTCTTCGCGAGCAGGTTATATGTAGTTTTTAGTCAATCACTGGGTTGGCTTTGGGTTCCAGGCCCATGGCGATCATCGGTTTACTGCGGGCGTAACGGCTCAAACGCTCGACCATGGCGTAGGGCATCGGCGGATCGAAGGTAAAGCCGCGGCGTTGGTAAAAACCGCGCAAGTCGGGATGGCAGAACAGCCAGACCGGCAACTCGAGATCTTTCACCGCTTCAGCAATCAATGCGGCAGCGACTCCCTGTTCGCGACAGGCCGGATCGACAAACAACCCCGTCAGCCAATGCCCGCCGGCTACCGGACGCAAGCAGAGTGCCGCGATGATCTCGTCACGCCGTGCGACCCACAGCTGCGCGTCGCGAACCGCTTTCATCGACGATTGGTGGGCGCGATAGAACTTGTTCATCAATGGCCATAACGGCTCATCGAGTCGGGCGTAATGGGTGCTGTGCATGGGACTAAACTGTTGGAGGGGCAAGTGCGCGATTATAAAAGAACGCGCGCGTCGGGATAGGTGTATACCTGTTCTCACCCCCTCGTGAGTGGAGTACGCATCATGTCTAAAGGTATGGAATCAAAAAAAGAGCTGAAGAAAAAACCGGCGAAAACCGCCATTGAAAAACGTGCCGACAAGAAGGCCAAAAAACTGAACGTGTTTGGGCATTGATTCTGCGCTGACCGATCGCTCCCATGTGCTGCACGGGAGCGATCTTCTGAAAATATTCTGCAAGAAATCCTGGCGTCGTTGCACAGAAGGGGACTGGTCCCCGATCCGAGCAACGCCATGCCCCATTACTTCGATAGCGCCCACCGAGAAGAAATCGAAACCCTGCGCCAACGCCTGACCGCCCGCACCGAGTGGCCGACCTGGTTGCTGTTGACCGGTGTGTACAGCGCCTGGTTCGCCATTGTTCTGAACAGCCATTCGTTGGGTCTGTGGTGGAGCACGCTGTTGCTGATTCCCATGGTGGTGCTCTGGTTGTCGGTGCAGCACGAACTGTTGCACGGTCATCCGACGCGCTGGCCGGCGTTGAACAAAGTCCTGGGTTATGCACCGTTCGCCGTGTGGTATCCCTACACCCTGTATCGCGACAGCCACCTGCTGCATCACCGCGACGAAGACCTGACCATCCCCGGACGCGATCCGGAAAGCCGTTACTTGAGTGCTGAGCGCTGGCAGCGCAGTTCGCTGTTCGAGCAGGGCCTGCACTGGCTGAACAAAACCGTGCTCGGCCGCTTCGCCCTCGGTGCGCCGCTGGCCTTGTTGGGGTTGGCCGGGCAAGAATTGCAACGACTCAAGACCGGTGAGCGCCAGGCCTGGTTGATGTGGCTCAGCCATGGCGCGTTGACCCTGCTGATGCTGTTGTTCATCGCACGCTACAGCGCATTGCCGGTGTGGCATTACCTGTTGCTGGTCAGCATGCCGGCACTGTCGATCGCGATGATCCGTTCCTACTATGAACACCGCCCGCATGCGCTACCTGAGCAACGCACCGTGCTCAACGAGGCAGCGTGGCCCTGGCGCTGGCTGTTCCTTAACCTCAACCTGCACCTGGTGCATCACGACTTGCCAGGGTTGCCCTGGTACGACTTGCCACGGGTCTATCGCGCGCGTCGCGAGCAATGGCTGGCCCGCAGTGGCGGGTTCCTGGTGCGAGGGTATGGACAGTTGTGGCGGGAGAATGGGGTGAGGGCGATCGACAGTCCGCGGCATCCGTTTCACTGATGACTGCCCACCACTGAACCCTGTGGGAGCGAGCCTGCTCGCGAAGGCGGTGTTTCAGTCGACTTATCTGTTGGATGTTAAATCGCTTTCGCGAGCAGGCTCGCTCCCACAGTGGATCTTTGTTGGATGGAAGGTTTTTGATGACTCGACACCTTGCCGAATTACTCATGTACGTCGCCCCTGAACCCATCCGCCAGGCCAACGAACGTTGGCTTGCGCTGGTCCTTGAGCGACTGGGCGCTACGCGCCATGACGTCGAGGGCCTGTCGCTGATGGACCTCTGGCTGTCGCCGTACCTGCTGCTGACCCAAACCTGCGGCTATCCGCTGATGACGGCGTTGCGCGGCCAGGTCCGGGTGCTCGGCCGACCTCGCTATGAACTGCCGGACAGCAGCGGCGGCAACCATTGCAGCCTGCTGCTGAGTCGCGCCGACAATCCACGGCGAACCTTGCCGGATTTTTTTGGCAGCCGTGGCGTGATCAACGGCGAAGACTCCAACAGCGGCATGAACCTGTTGCGTCATCGGCTGGCGCCTCTGCATCGGGACGGGCAATTTTTTGCCAGGGTCGACATCAGCGGCAGCCATCGCGAAAGCCTGCGCTGGTTGCGCGAAGAGTTGGCCGACCTGGCGGCCATCGACAGTGTGACCTATGCCTATCTGACTCGGTACGCCGCAGAGGAGGTTGCCGGATTGCGGGTGGTTGCGCGCAGTGCCATCAGTCCGACCTTGCCGTATATCACGGCAGCGAGTGTGAGTGAGGAGCAGGCTGAAGAGATTCGGGGGGTGATGAATCAGGCGCTGATCGAACTCCCGCAGGTGGCGCAGGTTCTCGGGTTGTTGGAGGTGTTGCCGGCCAGTGAGCGTGACTACCAGATCATTCTCGATTACCAGCAGCAAGCGCAGGCGTTGGGGTTCGTGCGGTTGCGTTGAGGTTCAAGCGTTGAGTCGGCAGATCCATTCGCGAGCAGGCTCGCTCCCACAGGCTGATCTGCGGACCTGTGGAAGCGAGCCTGCTCGCGAAAGCGATCGATCAGGCGAAACTGAAATTCAATAATGGAATATAAAAATGAATTTTAAATATTATTAATGAATAAGGCTCCTTGCTAGGATCGCGTCACCGGACGACCGGACATTCAGCGACCCCTAACCTTTGGAGCCTCTATGTCCGGCACCGACCTTTCCCATCGCAACGACGTGGGCGGATTGTTCCGCGCCCATTACCCCTGGCTTTGCGCGCGCTTACGCCAATACCTGGGAACCGCTGCCAGTGCCGAAGACATCGCCGCCGAAACCTTCGTGCAGTTGCTCGAAGCACCGCAGCCGGTGTCGATCCGCGAGCCTCGCGCCTTGCTGACCACCATTGCCCGCCGCTTGATTTATCAACTGTGGCGTCGGCGCGATCTGGAACGCCGACATCTGGATCAACTGCAGCAGGCTGATCAATCTTCAACACCTTCGCCCGAAGAGCTGGCGCAACTCACCCAGGCGCTGCATGGCCTCGATCGCACGTTGGCGCGTCTGCCCGGCAAGGTCAGGGCGACCTTTCTGTTGTCGCGGGTCGACGGCCTGACTTACCCGCAAATCGCCGCCGAGCTGGGCATTTCCCTGCGTTCGGTCAGCGCCTACATGACCCGCTCCGAGGCCTTGTGTGCCCGGCACAGCGCCAATCAATTGCTCACTCTCAACCCACAGAACAAGAGGTCCGCATGAGATCGATCAAAACCCTGCTCGGCAGTTCGCTGCTGGCCCTGAGCCTGATGGCCAACCAGGCACCGGCGGCGGAAAAAGCCGCACCCATCCATTTCGGTGACCTCACCTGGGAAAGCGGCAATCTCATCACCGAGATCCTGCGCCTGATCGTGGAGAAAGGTTACGGCTACCCGACGGACACCTTGCCGGGTAGCACCGTCAGCCTCGAAGCGGCGCTGGCCAAAAACGACATTCAAGTGATCGGTGAGGAGTGGGCGGGGCGCAGTCCGGCGTGGGTCAAGGCCGCCGCCGAAGGCAAGGTATTCGGCCTGGGCGACACGGTGAAGGGTGCGACCGAAGGTTGGTGGGTACCGGAGTATGTGATCAAGGGTGACCCGGAACGCGGCATCAAACCGCTGGCGCCGGAACTGAAATCCGTGGCTGACCTGGCCAGGTACAAGGACGTGTTCCGTGACCCCGAAGACCCCAGCCGTGGACGCTTCCTCAACAGCCCTACCGGCTGGACCTCGGAGATCGTCAACAGCCAGAAACTCAAGGCCTACGACCTGACGCAAAGCTTCGTCAACTTCCGCACCGGCTCCGGCGCGGCGCTGGATGCCGAGGTGGCATCGTCGATCCGTCGTGGCAAACCGGTGCTGTTCTACTACTGGTCGCCAACGCCGCTGCTGGGCCGTTTCAAACTGGTGAAACTCGACGAGCCGCCCTTCGACGCCGAAGCCTGGAAAACCCTGGCCGACGCCAACAACCCGAATCCCAAAGGCACGCGCTCAATGCCGGCCAGCCTGGCCATCGGCGTGTCTGCGCCGTTCAAGGCGCAGTACCCGGACCTGGTGGCGTTCTTCGAAAAAGTCGACCTGCCGATCGATCTGCTGAATCAGACCCTGGGGCAGATGAGCGAAAAACGACAGAAGCCCCGTGAAGTGGCCGAAGCGTTTTTGCGTGAGCAGCCGCAGGTGTGGAAGGACTGGGTGCCGGGTGAGGTGGCGAACCGGGTCAGGGCAAGTCTGTGAGCCGTTTTCTCCCGGGGACACGTAACCGCGCCGACCGTCGGGTCTGTTATTTCTGACAGTAGACAGGCAATCGCGGCTGAATCGACTCTGTTCCCTGCAAACGCATGAATTAGTCAGTGCTTACAGGGAGCGGAGTTTTTTCATGAACACCAAATGGTTCGTTGGAGTCGCGGCACTGTGTGTCGGCATCGGCGCACTGTTTTTTTCTGCAAAGAATGTGTCGGTCACGCGTATTCCCTACACGTTGTTTGAGCCCGACATGACGGCAGAGCAAAAAGCCGAGGTGCAGCAGCAGATTGATCGGCAGCTGCGGCGCAAAGCGGGGGGCAAACAAGTCAGTTTCACACAAGTGGTCTATCACAATGGTTCCATCGTGCTGACGTTCCCTGTCCCCGGCGACACGAGGCGTTCCGATAGTACCTGCGATTACGGCTATTTTTGTGTCTGGAGCGACCCGGACTACTCGGGCACAAAACTGTCGCTGCTCAGCACGCCGAAAAATCATTTCGTCAACTTGTCCGACTTCGGCATGAACGGGCAGGTCTCGTCCTGGCAGCATCACAACAAAATCCACACGGTCAAAGTGTTTGGAGTGGATGGGCCTGATGCCAAAGGCAACATGATGATGAGCAATCTCAAGGAAGTTGGATTGGGCAAGGGTTGCTGCCCATTCAGTATTCCCGAGCAGGTCAGCCCAACGGGGGCCTGGACTGAAATTTATGCTCAAAACCGACTGGTCGAACATAACGACCGAATGGTGAGCATTGCGCTTGGGCCTATGTTCTTCTTGTTTGCCCAGTAAAAAATCCCCCCACTGCGGGTCCGCGTCTTGTGACGCTGAACCGATTTTGTCCCGGATAGTGGCCGACTAGTGGCCTTGCGCGGCCCTGATGCCTGTCTATGCTGAGGCGTAACTAACTATGTCGGTCGCAATCTGATGCTTGGGATTGAGACCCAAGAGTGCGCAAGCCAAGGCACCGTCACGGGTTGAGAGGGAGCGGTTCGGTAAATGGATTTTGCTTATGAGCATGTTAGGGCTGCCCGGCTCCGGGCTATCAAGAGAAGGATGTCTTGATGAGGAAGTCGCACCAGGGACCCTCCGATTCAACATCAAATAATTACCTGACAAGTCCTTCCTGTTTGGAGGGGCGCGCGTACCTGTTCCGAGGAACGTAGTGGTGAGTGTGAAAGATCCGTTGCTTTCATTAATCAAAAGACCGCGCTTAGGGTGATACGACCATGTTTAACCTGCATAACAAGGCTGACCTGCTGGAAATCGAACGTTTCAGTTGTGCGCTGACCGAAGCCAATGCCAAGTTGGCCGCGGTCAGTAGTTCAATGGCGATGATTGAATTCACACCCGACGGCATCGTGCTGGATGCCAACGAACATTTCTGCAGGGCCATGGGTTACAACGTCGAAGACGTACGCGGCAAGCATCACCGGATATTCTGTGAAGAGGCGTTTTACCGCAGCGAGCAATACGCCAAGTTGTGGCGTGATCTGGCGCGCGGCGAAGCGGTCAGCGGCACTTTTTTGCGCTTGAACAAGAGCGGCAAGGAAATCTGGCTCGAAGCCAGCTATATGCCTGTGTATGGCCCTGATCGTCAGGTGCGCAGTGTGATCAAGGTGGCCACGGACATCACCGACAGGGTCAACAAGGAACACGAAAACCAAAGCATGCTGGCGGCGATCGGCCGTTCCATGGCGGTGATCGAATTCACCCCGGACGGCAGGGTGATCACGGCCAACGAAAACTTCCTCAAGACCATGCACTACTCGCTCAACGAAGTCATCGGTCAGCACCACAGCCTGTTCTGTCACCGTGCCGAGGCCGAGTCGTCGGCTTACAAGGCGTTCTGGGCGTCACTCAATCGCGGCGAATATCACTCGCACCGTTTCGAACGCAAAGACAAATACGGTCATACCGTTTTTCTGGAAGCGTCCTACAACCCGTTGTTCGATGCCAAGGGGCGGCTGTACAAAGTGGTGAAATTCGCCAGCGATATCACCAGCCAAATGACCACCCTGCAAACCGCTGCGGAATCGGCCCACAGCACTTCGGTGCAAAACGACGTCTGCGCGCGCAAAGGCTCCGAGGTGGTGCAGCAAACGGTGCAGATCATCCAGGACATATCCAGGGACTTGAACGAAGCGGCACTGAGCATCGATGCGGTGAGCAAGCAGTCCGACATCATCGGCACCATCGTGCAGACCATCCGCGGCATCGCCGATCAGACCAACCTGCTGGCGCTCAACGCCGCCATCGAAGCCGCCCGCGCCGGGGAACATGGGCGCGGGTTTGCGGTGGTGGCCGATGAAGTGCGCAGCCTCGCCGCGCGCACCAGCCAGGCGACGGTGGAGATTGTCGATGTGGTGCGCAAGAACCACGATTTATCCGTGAGTGCGGTGTCGAGCATGCAATCGAGCCTGAGTCGAACCGGGCTCGGAGTGGAGTTGGCGAACGAGGCGGGGGAGGTGATTCTGGAGATCCAGCAAGGGTCGCGGCATGTGGTGGATGCGATCAGCCAGTTCAACTCGACCTTGCAATTGAACTGAACGTCGCTCAGAGCCTGTGGGAGCGAGCCTGCTCGCGAAGAGGGCGTGTCAATCAATGTTGATGTTGATTGATGTACCGCATTCGCGAGCAGGCTCGCTCCCACAAGGGTAGATGGGCATTGTCGTTAGAGCGAAGCCAGGAATTTATCCACCACCTGAGCCTTGTTCTGATTGTCGTCCTTTTGCTCTTTCTCGGCCTGCGCCATTTCTCGCTTGTCTTCCATGCGCTGGGCGATTTCTTCACCCACGGCTTTCTGCTTCTCCGGCGGCATCTGTTCAACTTCTTCCGCCGTCAGGCCCATCTCCTCCAGAATCGCATCGCGCATGCGCTGTTCCGGGGTTTTACTCATGTAGTCCTTGAATTCGGAAGTGGCCGAGCCTTCCTTGAATTTGTTGATGACGTCGTCAGGCAGCTTCATTTCGGACATTTGCAGGCCTACGCGGGTTTTGGCGAACGCCTCATCGACGTTGTCGCTGATCCGCGTGGCTTCGCTGACCTGTTGCGTGGCCTGTTGAGTCGCGGATTCCTGAACCTGGGTACTGGTTTGCGCGGCTTGCGCCTGCACATTGTTTTGCAGGGCCTGGGCCATGGCGCCTTGCAGCCCGGCGGCGGCTTCGGCGGTCGGATCTTCACCCGCACGTTTGGAAAGCGGAATGACGTGGTTTGTTATTGCACTGACCAACATGATGAATTGCCTTGTAGGTGGTTGTGGTGCAGTGCTTTGAGCAAATACTGTGCCTGTAAAGATAAGTCCTTATAAATCAGTGTCTTAACTTAAAATTGACGGATGTTCAGCTGAAAAGAAGGCAAACGTTTGCCGACGAGCGGCAACGGTTGTAAGTCTCGCGTCGGGTCAGGGCAGGCCATTGCAGCAATGCTTGAGAAAACCGGGTCGTGGCGCCAGGCGCTTGAAATACTCATCAATGCCAGGGAAGTCTGGGCGGGCGATGGGGGTCATCAACCAACGGTTGACGGACAGGCCGATGACGATGTCGGCCAGGGAAAATTTGTCCCCGGCGACATACGCCTGGGTGGTCGCAAGTTGATGTTCGAGGATGCCCATTTTCTGGTTCCAGCCACGCACGCCGACTTCCACGCGATGCGGGTCCTGGTACTCAGGATCCTTGCGCACCAATGCCATGAACGCGTAGCTCCAGGACGAATTGAGATCGGTGGCCTGCCAATCCATCCACTGCTCCACCCGCGCGCGGGCGGCCGGTTCGGTGGGCAGCAGTTCGTTGTGATGATGGTGGTGTTTGCCGGCCAGGTAGCGGCAAATGGTGTTGGATTCCCAGAGCGGACCGTTCTCATCAATGATCACCGGCACTTGCGCGTTGGGATTGAACCGCAGGAATTCCGGACTGTGGGTCGAACCAAATCCGCTGCCCCAATCCTCGCGTTCATAGCTCAGGCCGAGTTCCTCACAGGTCCACAAGACCTTGCGGACGTTGATTGACGAGGCTTTGCCGAGAATCTTCAGTGCATGCTCCATGGGGCGACTCCGTTGGCGAATCGAAAATTCGCGACACCAGTGGGCGACATTCGTTGTTCTAAAAAGGTTAGTTGAAATACCGCTCCTGTGGCGAGCGAGCTTGCTCGCGTTGGGCTGCGAAGCAGTCCCCAATAGTCAAGTCAGTCAGGATTGGGGCCGCTGCGCGACCTGGCGGGAGCAAGCTCCCTCGCCACAAAAGCGGTGGCTGTTCAGGTGCTTTCGCGCACTTTCAACTCAAACCCCATGTCCTGCACCGGCTTGGCCACGGTGTTGCCAGCCATCAACGTCAGCATCTGCTCCGCCGCGCGGCGGCCGATGGCTTCGCGTGGGGTGCTGATGCTGCTCAGGCGCGGGACCATGTGCGCCGAAGCGGGCAGGTCGTTGAAGCCCAGAATCGCCACCTGCTCGGGGATCTTGATGCCGCAGCGCATGGCTTCGAGCAGTGCGCCCTGGGCCAAGTCGTCGTTGCCGAAGAAGATTGCATCGACATCGGGATGACTGGCGATCATCTGCAAAAACAACTCGCCGCCCAGGCCGACCGAGGACGGGCGCGGGGTCAGCACTTCCAGCGCAGGGTCATACAGACCGGCCTTTTGCAGGGCTCGGCGGAAACCTTCGCCCCGCAGCAGCGTACGCTGATCGAGTTGCGCGCCGATGTAGGCCAGGCGCTTGCGGCCACGGGACAGCAAATGTCCGGCGGCGGTTTCGCCGGCGGCCAGTTGCGAAAAACCGACGCAATTGAGGCCGGCGGCGCTGTCCAGCTCCATCATGTACACGCAGGGGATGTTGCTCGCTTCGATCATCCGTCGCGAACTTTCAGTGCGGTCGAAACCGGTGAGCAGCAAGCCACGGGGCTGATAGGCCATGTAGTTGCGCAGCAGGTTTTCTTCTTCGTCGCGGGAATAGTGGAAGTTGCCGATCAGTACTTCGAAGCCCTTGGGCCGCAAAACCTGATGAATGGCTTCCAGGGTGTCGATGAACAACAGGTTGGACAGCGACGGCACCAAAACCACCACCGAATGGCTCTGGGCCGAGGCCAGGGCGCGGGCCGCGGAGTTGACCACATAGTTGAGCTCAAGCGCCGCGTTCTGCACCTTTTCCACCAGTTCCGTGGCCACGGTGCTGACGCCGCGCAAGGCGCGGGACGCGGTGATCGGGCTGACACCGGCCAGGCGCGCGACTTCGTTCAGGGTAGGGCGGCCAGTGGTGCGGGTATTTTTATCGTTCTTGGTTGAAGTCATCGATGGCTTGCCAAACAAAATTCAAGGCACTAAGGTAGCGCTGTCTCGATGCAGCTGCAAATGCGTGAGCGGGGGTTCGCCTGATCCTCGCTTTTTGGCGTTGGGAACAACATGCTGCAACCCACAAAAATGACAAGAAGGCGTCGGCAACTTCTGCTTTTGGTCCAGTGTCATAGCTGTCAAAGGTAGCGCTGTCTGCGCGCTGAGGTGTTACATGAATCATCCCATCACCGCCCTGGTCATCATGGGCGTTGCCGGTTGCGGCAAGACGTGCGTCAGCGAGGCCTTGTGCCAGCTCAGCGGCGCCACTGCCATTGAAGGCGACTCTTTCCACCCTGCCGCCAATATCGAAAAGATGAGCGCGGGTATCCCCCTGAACGATGAAGACCGTGCCGGCTGGCTCGACAGCCTGTGCGATGAACTGCGCCGTGTCGACGCCCTGGGCCAGCGCCCGGTGCTGACCTGTTCGGCGCTCAAGCACATTTATCGCGAACGCTTGCGCAGTGCCTTGCCAGGCCTGGGCTTCGTGTTCCTTGAACTGACCCCCGAAGTTGCCGCCGACCGCGTATCGCATCGCCCCGGCCACTTCATGCCGTCGACCCTGATCGACAGCCAGTTCGCCACCCTCGAATCTCCCGTCGGCGAGGCGTTGACCCTGGCCCTCGATGCCTCGAACCACAGCGTCGATGAGCTGGCTGTTCAGGCCCACCACTGGTGGCTCGAGCATGGCCTGAAACGCGTCGGTTAATTTTTGCTTACAGAGATAGCGCTGTCCTTATGGCATTCGCATTACCCGCTTTAATAACAACAACAACCAGGAGACACCCCTAATGTTTGGCATGTCCCACGAGACGTTCCTGCTGCTCGATGCAGTGGTTACGGTGATCGGGCTTATTGTCCTGATCACCAAGTTCAAGTTTCACCCCTTCATTGCCCTGATCATCGCCGCAGCCTTCCTCGGGCTGACCTCCGGCATGCCGATCGGCACCATCATCAAGGCATTCCAGGACGGCTTCGGTGGCGTACTCGGGTTTGTCGGGATCATCCTCGCGTTGGGCACCATGCTCGGCAAAATGATGGCCGAGTCGGGCGGGGCGGACCAAATCGCCCAGACCCTGATCCGCGCCTTCGGCAAGGACAAGGTGCAGTGGGCGATGATGTTCGCCGCGTTCCTGGTGGGCATTCCGCTGTTCTTCGAAATTGGCTTCGTGCTGTTGATTCCGCTGGTGTTCATCGTCGCCCGGCGTACCGGCGTGTCGATCATCAAGATCGGTATCCCGTTGCTGGCAGGTCTGTCCGCCGTACACGGCCTGGTGCCACCGCACCCGGGTCCGCTGCTGGCCATCGGCGTGTTCGGCGCCGACATCGGCAAGACCATTCTCTACGGCCTGATCGTGGCACTGCCAACGGCGATCATTGCCGGTCCGATCTTCGGTACCTTCATCGCCAAGCACATCCCCGGTCACCCGAATCAGGAGCTGGTGGATCAACTGGCCCGCGAATCGGATTCCGCCGATCTGCCAAGCTTCAGCATCACCCTGATCACCGTGCTGTCGCCGGTGTTCCTGATGCTGCTCAAGACCTTTGCGGATGTGGTGCTGGCCGAAGGTAACTTCTTCCGCACCTTCATGGACCTGATCGGCCACCCGATCTCGGCCCTGCTGCTGGCGTTGCTGCTGTCGCTGTACACCTTCGGCTACAAGCAGGGCATCGGTTCCAACCAGATGCTCAAATGGCTGGACGCGAGCCTGGCGCCAACCGCCGCGATCATCCTGATCATCGGTGCCGGTGGTGGCTTCAAGCAGATGCTGGTGACCAGCGGCGTGGGTAATGTCATCGGCAACATGGCGGTAGAAGCGCAGATCTCGCCGATCCTGCTGGCGTGGCTGGTGGCGGCGGTGATCCGCATCGCCACCGGTTCGGCGACCGTGGCAACCATTACCGGCGCGGGCATCGTGGTGCCGGTTGTCGGGATGATTCCAGGGGTTAACCGTGAACTGCTGGTGCTAGCCACCGGTGCCGGTTCGTTGATCCTGTCTCACGTTAACGACGCCGGTTTCTGGCTGGTGAAACAGTACTTCAACATGACCGTGGCAGAGACGTTCAAGACCTGGACCGCGATGGAAACCATCCTGTCGGTGGTGGGGTTGGGCTTTATTCTGTTGTTGTCGTTGTTCGTCTAAATCTGTATCGGGCACAAAAAAACCGCAGAGATGCGGTTTTTTTGTGCCTGCATTCAGGCCGTCAATCTCAATGCTTATCTGGCAACGGACTTCGGATCCCGCTGGCAGTTGCAGGGATCTGTTTGACACCAGAATCGGTGCCGCTGATCTTGAGTCCGCCCTCTGATTTGACCTTGCTGTACTCGTTCTGTGCACGCACACCATAGTTGCCCTCGAGAACAAATCCGGTGTGGACGTTGTTGTTTTTAATCGCAGAAGTGGCGTCTGGCTGGGCATCAGTGCCTGTGGCAGGGGGAGGTGGGCCTTTTGACAAGCTCTTTTTTTTTGTTCGCGACTTCCCTAGCTTCTGTTTTGGAGGCCTGGGATTTTTATTGTTTGCCGCCATGCTTGTCCCAACTTCCCAAAGCCCCCCACCTCCTGAGCTCGATTGAGCACGCGGCAAGTCCACATCGGCGTTCAAACCAGCCGAAGGATTGTCAGAAAAAAAATCCAAAACTGCAGTAGCTGTTCTTCCTGCCTGCCTCTTTACCGTCACCCACAACAGTTTCCAAGGAATATGGCCTGTGGGATCAAAACTCAATACAGGCTCACCCCCGCAGTACCCATACGCATTCAACCCTCCCTTCCCAAATGGGCTCATGCTGTCAGGGCTATGAAACCGCATCAATCGCGGGTTATAGACGCGGTACCCCTTCCCCAAAAAATACCAGTCAGTCTTCGCCTCACGCAGTTCGCCGTTAAACCCCAGGTGCGTCATGACCTTCTGCTGGGCAGACTGCTGACCAAAGGGTGAGTAGGCGAGGCGGTGAATGCTGCCGGCCATTTCGGCGAGCACGGTGTTTTTGCTGTCGCCGGCTAACAACAAGGTGCAGGATGTGTGATTGGCAGGTTTTGATGTGGGCATGGGAGGACCTTTGTTTGACGACACGTCAATAAAGGCTTCCAGCCTTTCACGTAGTTCCAGCGTCGGGAACTGACAGAACTACCAGGTTCACGAGAGTGGAATGCAAAACAAAACCAAATGTGGGAGCGAGCCTGCTCGCGAAGACGGCTTCACTTTCAACGAAGATGTTGAATGTCAGTCCGCATTCGCGAGCAGGCTCGCTCCCACAGTGTTTTATATAGGCGTCAGGATTTGCTGACGACACCATCCGCCCGGAACATCCCGCGAATCCCACGCACGGCCTGACGAATCCGGTCCTGGTTTTCGATCAGGGCGAAGCGCACATGGTCATCGCCGTATTCGCCGAAACCCACACCCGGCGAGACGCAGACCTTGGCTTCGGCCAGCAGTTTCTTGGCGAATTCCAGCGAACCCAGGTGGGCGTAAGCCTCGGGAATCTTGGCCCAGACGTACATCGAGGCTTTCGGGTTCTCCACCATCCAGCCCAGTTCATGCAGGCCCTTGACCAGCACGTTGCGCCGCTGCCGGTATTGTTCGGCGATGTCGCGCACGCATTGCTGATCACCTTCCAGCGCGGCAATCGCCGCCACTTGCAGCGGGGTGAAGGTGCCGTAGTCGTGGTAGCTCTTGATCCGCGCCAGGGCGTTGACCAGTTCCGGGTTGCCGACCATGAAACCGATGCGCCAGCCCGCCATGTTGTAGCTCTTGGACAGGGTGAAAAACTCCACCGCGATGTCCTTGGCGCCCGGCACCTGCATGATCGACGGGGCTTTCCAGCCGTCGTAGACGATGTCGGCGTAGGCCAGGTCGTGGATCACCAACACGTCGTACTGCTTGGCGAGGGCGATCACCCGTTCGAAGAAATCCAGTTCCACGCATTGCGCGGTGGGGTTGGACGGGAAGCCGAGGATCATCATCTTCGGCTTCGGAATAGAGCCGCGAATGGCCCGTTCCAGTTCGGCGAAGAAATCCACGCCCGGCACCAGCGGCACCGATCGCACCTGGGCGCCGGCAATCACGGCACCGTAGATGTGAATCGGGTAGCTCGGGTTCGGCACCAGCACCGTATCGCCCTGATCCAGGGTGGCCAGCATCAAGTGCGCCAGGCCTTCCTTGGAACCGATGGTGACAATGGCTTCGCTTTCCGGGTCGATGTCGACCTCGTAGCGTTCCTTGTACCAGTTGGAAATCGCCCGGCGCAGGCGCGGAATGCCCTTGGACGTCGAATAACCATGGGTGTCTTCGCGCTGGGCGACGGTCACCAGTTTTTCGACGATGTGAGGCGGGGTGGCGCCGTCGGGGTTGCCCATGCTCAAGTCGATGATGTCTTCGCCACGACGACGGGCGGCCATCTTCAGCTCGGCTGTGATGTTGAAAACGTAAGGGGGGAGTCGATCTATGCGCGCAAAGCGGCGCGGCGAACCTTGTTCGGCCATTGTTGCCTCGGATAACGTAAGCGCCCGGAACCGTCCGAGCGACGCTGGTCACTGCGGTGACCTGTGGCGGAATGTACGGTGAGCTGTGGCAGACTGTCCAGCCTGTGCGTAAACAAATTTTTCCGAAGGAATTGGGTCGATGGAATTTACCAGTGGCTTCCTGCTGAGCCTTTCGCTGTGCCTGGACATAGGCGTGGCCAACATCGCGATGATTACGTTGGCGATGCAGCGCGGCTATTTTCAAGGCTTCGCGCTGGGCCTGGGCACCTGTGTCGGCGACCTGATCTACGCCGTGCTGGCATTGGCCGGCATGACCGTCCTGCTGCAATACGAAACCGTGCGCTGGGTGTTGTGGATCGGCGGTTCGGCGCTGCTGGTGTACTTCGCGGCGAAGATGATTCATTCGGCGATCCACCACGAGGCGCTGCTGGCCGAGACTGCCGAGGTCGGCCACAACTCCCATCGCAAGGAGTTCTTTCGCGGGATTTTCCTCGCCATGTCGTCGCCGAGTGCGATCCTCTGGTTCGCCGCGGTGGGCGGCACGCTGATCGCTCGTTCCGGTGGCGGTGGAGCCCTCAGCTCGGCGCTGTTTCTGGGCGGGTTTCTCTGCGCGGGCATTCTCTGGTGCGTGGGCCTGTGCTTCGCGGCGAGCCATGGCGGCAAGTTGCTCGGCGACAAACTGCTGCGCTATTCCTACATGGCATCGGCGGCGATCTTCTGCTATTTCGCGGTGTATGTGATTCTATCGGGCTACAACGAGTTTATCGGCAGCGCCGCCGTCGAGCCGTTGCACGCCCTGTAATTGGGCGAATCGGGTTTGGCTTCTATACTCCCAGCCGAACCCACTTTTCGCTCCAGGAGTCGAGCCATGGATGAGCAAACACGCGTCGAACCGGCGGAGCCGCGCTTCGAACACGGACACTTCCTGCTGATCGCAGGGCTAGGCGGTCGATTTACCCAGCAAACCACTCAAGGCATTCCAGCACTCTGGGAGAGATTCAATCCCCACATCGGCAATGTCCCGGGCCAGAAAGGCGAAGTGACCTACGGCGTCTGCTGCAATTTCGATGGCAAGGGCGGTTTCGACTACATTGCCGGCGTCGAAATCAGCAAGCTCGACGACTTGCCGGACCAGTACCGCTGGGTAGAGGTTCAGCCTCAGCGGTACGCGGTGTTCGAGCACAAAGGTCCGCTGGATACTTTGCCGCAGCTGTTTCAGTACATCTTCGGCACCTGGCAGCCGCAGTCTGGGCATGAGGTGTTGAATGCACCGGAACTGGAGCGCTACAGCGAGGATTTCAACCCGAAGCTCAATACCGGAAAACTGGAAATCTGGGTGCCGATCAAGGCGTGAGACGTGCATCGAGAGGCGAATCGGACGATTCGTCTCTCGATGTCATGCCGACGCTGATTTATGATCCCCGGCCTTTCCATCTGATTGCGACCCGCCATGAACACCGTCATCCGCCACGTCACGCCTGCTGATCTGGACCGCTGCTACGCCATTGAAACCGTTGCCTATGAAGGTGACGAAGCCGCAACCCGCGAAAAAATCGCCACCCGCATCGCCACCTGGCCCGAGGGGTTCATCGTTGCCGAAGTGGACGGCGTGGTCGCCGGTTTCATCAATTCCGGTGCGGCGTTTCAGGTGGAAATGTCGGACGAAGCGTTCAAGGAACTGATCGGCCACGACCCGGCCGGCCCGCATGTGGTGATCATGTCGGTGGTGGTGCATCCGGATTATCAAGGCCAGGGCCTGGCAAAGCGCCTGATGGGCGAATTCATCGAGCGCATGCGTGCGCTGGACAAGGCCAGCATCCACCTGATGTGCAAGGAACGGCATATTCCGCTGTATGCCGGGTTTGGCTTTGCCTACGTCAAGCCTTCGGCATCGGATCATGGCGGGATGGCGTGGCATGAGATGGTGCTCAATCTCTAACTCTGAGGGAGCGAGCCTGCTCGCGAAGAGGGCGTATCAGTCGACATCAATGTTGCCTGATACACCGCTTTCGCGAGCAGGCTCGCTCCCACAGGGGACTGGGGTTTGCCTCAGAATCTCAGGCCCATCCGCCGCTCATACCCGATCCGCCCCTTGTACGCCTCGCCACTGTCGACATATCCATACTTTGCATACAGCGCGATGGCCGCGGCATTATCCGCATCCACCGATAACTCCAGGCCCCTGATTTCCGGCCACGCCTGGCGCGCCACTTCGGGCAGCGCTTGCAGGCAGGCTTTGCCATAGCCCTTGCCCTGGAGGCGTTGGTCGACCTGCAAGGCATGCAATGTAGCGCTATGCTCATCGGCCCAGGCCGGCAATACGGGCGGGCGCTTGAGCAGCAGGAAGGCCACGGGGATGTCATCGGCCAGCAGGGCAAAGCCTTTGACGCCGGGGCCGGGGCGGGACAGCAAGGTGTGCAATGCACCGTGAATATCCCCGGAGAACTTGATTTGATCCGGGTGAACTTCAATGGCCTCGACCTGCTGGCGCTGCAGCGCGTTCAGGCTTTCATAAGGCACGAGTAGGGCTGTCACTGGAGTGTCCTTTTTCCATCAAAAATGAGTCTCGGATTCTAGCGAGTCTGGCCGTTTGGATTATTTTTATTTCACCTGTCGATTCGCCGGATCGCCAGACGACTAAGGGTGTCTTCCAATAAAAACCACGGAGAACCACCATGAACGCACAAACCCAGATCCAGAACCTGATCGAGAACTATCGCCAGGCCGTCATCGCCAAGGACGTGGACAAAGTCATGGCCCTGTATGCCGATGACATTGTCTCCTTCGACGCTGTCAAAGCCCTGCAATTCAAGGGCAAACCTGCCTATCGCGCCCATTGGCAGGCCTGCATGGAAATGTGCCCCGGCCCGCACACGTTCGAGTTCCATGAAGTGACCATCGAACCGTCCCAGGAGATCGCATTTGCCCACTGGCTGGCCCATTGCGGCGGCACCAACGAAAAGGGTGAAACCCAGGCCTGCTGGATGCGCGTCACCGCGTGCTATCGGCAGGAGGCCGGGTTGTGGCAGATCGTCCACGAACACTGGTCGGCGCCGTTCGACATGACCAGCGGCGCGACCCTGTTCGATCTGCAGCCTTGATCGCCCGGCTGTTGATCGGCAAGCCGCGTCAGAATGCCCCTCTGCGACCATAGTTGATCCGTTCGATCAGGAGAGCGCCATGAAATACCTATGTCTGGTCTACAGCGATGAAAACCTGCTGCATTCGCTGCCCGAAAGCCCGCAGGATGCGGAATGCATGGCCTACGCCGAGACGATCCAGGGCAGTGGCCGGATGGTCGCCGCCGAGGCGCTGGAGTCGGTGCAGACCGCCACCACCGTGCGCATGCGCAACGGCAAGCTGTCGATCACCGACGGCCCGTTCGCCGAGACCAAGGAACAATTGGCCGGTTTCTACCTGATCGATGCCAGGGATCTGAACGAAGCGATCCAGGTCGCCGGGGACATTCCGGCGGCCCGGGTCGGCTGTGTCGAAGTGCGCCCCGTCCGCCAGTTGAATCCTTGAGATGCCAGGTCTTTCGGTGCAGGTGCGGGTCGAGCAGATTTATCGCCAGGAGTCGCGACGCATTCTGGCGACGCTGATTCGCCTGCTCGGCGATTTCGACCTCGCCGAAGAGGCCTTGCACGAGGCGTTTTTTGTCGCGGTCGAGCGCTGGCAGCAGGACGGTGTGCCGGACAATCCACGCACCTGGCTGGTATCCACCGGGCGCTTCAAGGCGATCGATGTGTTGCGCCGGCGCGCCCGCTTCGCCGCCTCACGACCGTTGTTGATCGCGCAACTGGAGGCGCTGGAGCAGGCCGACTGGAGTGACGAAGACGTGGAAGACGATCGCTTGCGCCTGATCTTCACCTGTTGTCACCCGGCCTTGGCAGCGGACGCCCAGGTGCCGTTGACCCTGCGGGAAGTCTGCGACCTGACCACCGAAGAAATCGCACGGGCCTTTCTCTCGGCGCCGGCCACCATCGCCCAGCGCATCGTGCGCGCCAAGGCGAAAATCCGCGATGCGAAAATCCCCTATCAAGTGCCGTCCCTGACGGAGTTGCCCGAACGCCTCGACAGCGTGCTACGGGTGATTTACCTGGTGTTCAACGAAGGCTACTCGGCGTCCATCGGCGCGCAAGTGACCCGCGAAGACCTGACCCGCGAAGCGATTCGCCTCGGCCGCTTGTTGTTGGAGTTGTTACCGGAACCGGAAGTCATGGGCCTGCTGGCGCTGATGCTGTTGCACGAGTCGCGGCGGGTGGCCAGAACCTCCGCGAGCGGCGAATTGATCTTGCTTGATGACCAGGATCGGACCTTGTGGAACAGCGAGATGATTGCCGAAGGCTGCGCGCTGGTCGAGCGTGCGCTGAGCACCCGTCGCTTCGGCCCATACTGCCTGCAAGCGGCGATTGCCGCGGTGCATGCCGAAGCGCCATCGGTGAAAGATACCGATTGGGAACAGATCGTCGGCCTGTATGACGTGCTGCTGCGGGCCGTTCCATCGCCGGTGATCGAGTTGAACCGCGCGGCGGCGCTGTCGAAGCGCGATGGGCCGTTGGCGGGGTTGACGCTGGTCGAAGCGATTCTGGCTCGCGGTGAACTGCAGGATTACCACCTGGCGCATTCGGCGCGGGCGGAGTTTTGTCGGCAGTTGGGACGGGTGGAACAGGCGCGGCAAGCGTACGAGCGGGCCTTGGCGTTGACCCGGCAAGAGCCGGAGCGGCGGTTTATCGAGGGGCGGCTCAAGGCGTTAGAGTGATGGGATGCCACCGGCCCCTTCGCGAGCCTGCTCGCGAAGGGCCGCGTCGCTATTCCAACATCTTGCCCAACAACCAGCTCCCCGCCGGCCCCGGCGGGTTGAGCCGCGACCACAGTGCATCCACGTAAACGGTTTTCGGCCAACCGCGCACGTGCAGTTGCTGCAGCGACCCCGGGCCAAATCGCTCCACCAGCCAGCGCGGCAGCGGTGCCCAGCCGAATCCGCCCTGGGCCATTTCCAGCAGCATCAAATAACTCGGCGCCGACCAGACACGGCCCTTCGCCCGGCTTTCATAGGGATTGACGATGGTCGCCAGGCGCAATTCCCGGTGCCGTTGCAGCACCTCCTGATCGATGTGTTTCAGCGTGGCCAAGGGATGTTTGGGTGATACGAACAGGGCGATTTCCGTGCGTTCATCCACTGTCGAATTGACCAGGTCTGGCGGATAGCTGTCCTGCATTTCGGCGAAGGCGAGCTGCGCCCGACCGCTTTGTACCAGCGCCACCAGGTCGTCGCATTCGGCGATCAGGCATTCAAGTTCCAGGTCCGGATATCGCTGCTCGAAAGCACTGAGCGACGCTTCGAAGCGGTCGGACTGGTAGGTGTCGGACAGCGCCACGGTCAGCTTCGCCTCGACCCCTTGGGACAACTGACTGGCGCTCATTTCCAGGCGACTGGTGGCGGCCAGGATGTCCTCGGCCCGCTGCAGCATCACATGCCCGGCCGGGGTGAGGGTGGGTTTGCGGCTGCTGCGGTCGAACAGCGTCAGGTTCAGGTCGATTTCCAGGCTGGCCACCGCCGCACTGATGGTTGACTGACTGCGCCCCAGTTTGCGCGCCGCGGCGGAAAAAGAACCCTGCGTCGCTGCCTGAACGAACGCCTGCAACACTTCCTGGGACGCCATGAACTATCGCCTTGATCGATGGTTATTGGTTATGAAGTATCGGTGTGATGTTGGACCATGGCAACCATCGTTACTCGGGAGTCAGGTCATGAGCACCCACAAATCCATCACTGAACGTATTTTCCAGGCCGTCGGTTTCGAACTGTTGGCCATCCTGATCTGTACGCCTTTGCTGGCGTGGATCATGGACAAGCCGATGGTGGAAATGGGCGTCGTCACCCTCGTCATTGCTGCCCTGGCCCTGGCCTGGAACGTGGTGTTCAACGGCCTGTTCGACCAAGTGCTCAAGCGCTTGGCCATTGCGCACAACGCCTGGGTTCGGGTGGTGCATGCGCTGTTGTTCGAAGGCGGGCTGGTGGCGCTTGGCGTACCGCTGATTGCCTGGTGGCTGAACATCAGTCTGTGGCAGGCGTTCCTGCTCGACATCGGGGTACTGCTGTTTTTCCTGCCGTACACCTACGTTTATCACTGGGTGTATGACGTGGTGCGTGAGCGGTTCGTTATGCGTGAGCACAGCCACGCATAACCTGTGGGAGCGAGCCTGCTCGCGAAAGCGGTGTATCAGTCAACACATCGTTGTCTGGCATGCCGCCTTCGCGAGCAGGCTCGCTCCCACAGGATTTCAAACGAGCTTAATAATCCCGCCGCTTACGAAACGCCCAACGTCCCGCTATCACGGTAAAAGTCGCCACCAGCGCCACTAGAATCCAGAACCCTTCCGGATCCTGGGAAAGCGGCACCCCGCCGACGTTCATGCCGAAAAAACCGGCAATGATGTTGATCGGCAACGCCAGCACCGTGACCACGGTCAGGGTGAACAGCGTGCGGTTGCTCTGTTCGTTGAGGTTGGCGGCGATTTCTTCCTGCAACAGCTTGATGCGTTCACCGAGCGCCGTCAGGTCATTGATGATCAGCGCAAACTCCTCGGTGGATTTGCGCAGCTCCTTGACGTCTTCCTTTTGCAGCCACGGCGGCGGGCGGTTGAGCAGCCGCAGCAACGAGCCCGGCTCCAGCGCCAGCAGGCGTTGCAAACGCACCAGCACCCTTCGGTTGGCGCCCAGTTCGGCACGGTTGGTCGATAAGCGCGAGGACAACAACTCGTCTTCGATCTGATCGACGCTCAGGCTGGTCTTGCGCACGATCTGTGTCAGCACTTCGCCCTGATCGCGCAGCAGGTGCACCAGCAATTCCAGGGGCGAGCGAAAGCACTCGCCGGCCTTCACCGACGAGCGCAACTTGTCCACCGAGTGCAGCGGTTGCAGGCGCGCACTGATGATCAGGCGGCTGCGCACGCACACCCACAACGTCGACACATCCGAGGAGACCATGCTGCTGAGGTTGAACACCACATCGTTGACCACCGCCAGCAGCGCCGAATCGACATGCTCGATACGCGTCGACCGCGAGCCTTCGTGCAAGGCTTCGAAAAATTCGTCGGGCAATTCCAGATGGCTTTTCATCCAGCGTTCGCACGCGGCATGGGCGAGGTTCAGGTGCAGCCAGAGAAATTGTTCGTCGTCCTGCGGTTGTTGCAGGTAGTGCAACGCCTTGGCCGAGTCGATCTCCCGTCCGCGTTCACCGGGGCGAAAACTGAACCCGTACAGCAAACCGAACAGATCCGGATCGCGATGGCTTTGATCGATGCTGTGGTTCATGAGGACTCGCAAGGGGAGGTATCTCCTGTGGGAGCGAGCCTGCTCGCGATGAACGTCAGGGCACCGCGTTTATCCAGTTACGCCGCGTTTTCGTTAACGACCATCGCGAGCAGGCTCGCTCCCACAGGCCGCATCATCGCAAGGCTGTTTGACGGTTTGGTGACGATTGCGTGACCCTGACCGATCACCCAGACGCAAAAAAGCCGCCCGATCGTGAAATCGTGCGGCTTTTTTGTGCGTGTGTTTCAGTCGTCTTTTTTGTTCTTCAGGACTTCGCCGGTGGCGGCATTCAAGTCCACGTCCCACTCAACTTTATTGGCGTCAAGCAACTCGACTTCGTACTCATAGCCATTGAAGTGGTGATCCAGGTCGCTGTCGGTAATCGTGGCACCCGGGTGCAGTTTCAACACGATCTGGTTCAGTTCTTCCAGCGGCTTGATCTTGCCGTCCTTGACCAGTTGCGGGATTTGGTCGACGGGCACATCGGCCTGGGCCAAACCGGCAGTGAGGGTCAGGGTTGCAGCGGCGAACAGAGCAGTCAACGTTTTCATGAGCTTCTTTCCTTGGGTGAGTTGTTTAAGTGGAATCAGATTAACTGTGGCAACTTAATTCAGCCTTAAATTCCATTTGTCTGGACTAAAGCCATCGCGAGCAGGCTCGCTCCCACAGATTCACGCCAATCCCTGTTGGAGCGAGCCTGCTCGCGAATGCAAACGCCTCGGTCCCGGATCAATACCCGTTGTTCTTCAACACCTGATCAACACTCGCCGCCGGACGTTTATAGAACTTCAACAACTCACTGGTGCGATTGGTAAAGATCCCATCCACCCCCGCATCCATGACTTTCTGAAAATCCACCGCCTCATCGATGGTATAGACGTGCACCAGCAGGCCTTGATCGTGGGTGTACTGGTTCATCCAGGGCTGCACCAGATCCGCGTAACTCTGATCGCCACCCTGGGTCAACGCGGCGGACGGGCCGGTGCCGATCGCGCCCTGGGCCTTGGCGTAGTCGACCCAGCGCTGGAATTCGGCTTTGTCCTTCGGTTGCTGCTTGGCGTAGTACGCAGCCTTGTCCTTCTCGCCGGACTCGGCAAACGTCACCTTGGATGCAGGCTCGATATTGCCTTCGCCGACCCATAGCAACAGGATCTTCGGCACTTGCGGCATTTCCTTTTGCAGCAGTTCGAGGCTGCTCTTCTCGAAGGTTTGCAGGATCACCTTGCCTTTACCCTGACCGACAGCCAGCTCGCTTTTCGCCAGTTTCGAACCGGCAGGGCTAAGCCAGCCACGGTCCTGGAGTTTCGCCTTCAGGTCATGCTCGATGCCGGGAAATTGCTGCGGTTCCTTGGTCTCGATGTACAGCCCCGGCTTGTGCCGTGGATTGGCCTGGGCGATGTCGATGATTTCATCGAGGGTCAGGATTTTCAGACCCGTGTAGGCAGGGCGTGCGCGATCCGGGTAGGCGGTATTGAACCAGCTACCGGCGTCCAGGGTTTTCAGCTCGGCCATGGTAAACGCGTTGGCCGGGCTGTCCTTGCGCTCGGGGAACTTGATCGCGACGTCGGTGGTGCGTTGCAGGTTGTTGTCATGCAGGGCGAACAGCACGCCGTCCTTGCTGCGTTGCAGGTCGAGTTCCAGGTAATCGGCACCCAGATCACGGGCCAGTTTGTAGGCGGCGGCGGTGGACTCCGGTGCATCGAACGACGCGCCACGGTGGGCGATCACTGCCGGGTGGGGAACGCCCAGTCTTGTAGCCAAAGCAGCGGGGCCAGGCTCGATGGCGGCTTGGGCCTGGAGTTGAACTGTGCCGAGCAGCAAACTCAGCATCAGGGCGCTTTTGGTGAAGGTGGCAGGCATGGTCGAGATCCTTTCGCGATGGTTTTCAAAGACGTCCCTTTTAACAACTGAGCGTTGCCAACGCTATCGCGAGACCGACATAAACCTGTTTAAAGCTGATGTTCGTCAGCGTTTTTGTGCGCTCGTTTGCAGTACCCTTGGCCCCGGCAACTTCCCCGGCAGAGGGAAAACCGCTCGCTGGCCCTGCGTGTAAACCAACGATCACTTTTTGTGAGGTTTACCATGCGCGTCACATCCCAGCTCATTTGCCAGGCTGCCGACCAACTCAAAGGCTTCGTCGGCCTCAATCGCAAGACCGGCCATTACATCGTCCGCTTCAGCGAAGATGCCTTCGGCATGGACGTGGCGGACGACGGCATCATCCCCACCAGCGAATTCGTCTGGGCACCCGGCCCCGAACACATCATGACCCTCAAGCGCGAGTTGATTCAGTTGCTGCTGGATCAGAACATCGACGACAGGATCAACATCAGCGATCCGTTGCGGGTGTACATGAACAGGCGGGACGTGCCGGAGATTTCGGCGGTGCGCAGTTTGGTGCGGGGCTGATGGTTTTGGCCCGAAAAACACGCTCGGTGGTGACCTTGTTTGATGAGTTGGGGCGTGCGCTGAAGTTGCCGTAAAATTTCAGCGCCAGTTTCATCCTGAAACACATTGCGGTGATCGATTTGGGGCTATCTGCCTGACCGATATTGTCATTTATGGCACCTGATAACAGGCCAGAAACATATCCAGTGCCGACTCCACCACAGAGCCCTGCATCTCGGCCGCCAAGGCGGGCATACCCATGGAAATCTGCGGCCAGAACGCGAAGGACTTGAGCAGGCCCTGGACTTGCTGTGCGGCAAAGTCGGGGGCGACCGCTTTCAAGCGACCATCGGCCTGGGCGGAGCGAATCCACAGGGTCAAACCTTCTTCATGCTCACCCATGCGCGCCACCATGCTCTGCGCACGTTCCGGGGAATGGATGGCCGCCGCAATCGCCACCCGTGCCAGGTCGAGGAAATTGTCATCGCCCAGCATGTGCATCTTTGCCGCCAGTATCGGGCGTAACTGATCGCGTAGCGGCAAGTCTGGGCGGTAGGGCGTTTCCTGCTCTGCCGTCACCCGCGCCCATAATTGATTAAGGATCTCGGCGAACAACTCTTCTTTGCTGGGGAAGTGGTTGTACACCGTGCGCTTCGACACGCCAGCGGTGGCGGCAATTTTGTCCATGCTGGTGATTTCGAAACCGTTGGCCCGAAATTCGGCAATGGCCGCCTGAATGATGGCTTCACGTTTTCGGTCGGTCAGGCGCTGGGGAGCTGTCATAAATGCGGCTTCGGCAGAATGAAGGGAAATTACACTCGGTAGTTTACTTGCGATCGGCTTTGATGCAACCTAGAAACTACACTGTGCAGTGTAATGTGTTGTTAATCCTGCACGGTCATAAATAGAGTGTTCGGCTGATGCGTGCGTGCCTTGGCCATTTATCGTCCCAAGCGACGGTTTTTTGGAGTTATTTCAGTCATGGCCAACTCAACTTCCCCGGCGGATATCGCCGACACCTCTGAAGCTTCCCGTCAGACACAAGGGCAATACCGCAACCATGCACCGTTCAAGCGCGAGGGCTTTCGCAAGACCCTGCGCATTCTCTGGAACGTGATCTTCCACAAACCGCACGATACACGCCCGAACGCCCCGGTCCCGGTGCAACCCCTGACGCAAGCGGCGCTGATCGCTGCGCCGAACCACAGCATCTATCGCCTCGGACATTCCACGGTATTGCTCAAGCTGCGGGACAAGTTCTGGATCACCGACCCGGTCTTCGCCGAACGCGCCTCGCCGGTGCAGTGGGCCGGACCCAAGCGCTTTCATCAGCCGCCCATCAGCCTCGATCAACTGCCGCCGATTGAAGCGGTGATCCTGTCCCACGATCACTACGATCATCTGGACCATCAGGCGGTGCTGAAGCTAGCCGACAAGACCCGTTATTTCCTGACACCGCTGGGCGTAGGCGACACCCTGATCAAATGGGGTATCGACGCCAGCAAGGTCCGGCAACTGGACTGGTGGGAAGGCACCGAGGTCGAAGGCATTCGCTTCATCGCCACACCGTCGCAACACTTTTCCGGGCGCGGCCTGTTCGACGGCAACAGCACCCTCTGGGCCTCGTGGGTGATGATCGACGGTGACACGCGCATCTTTTTCAGTGGCGATAGCGGCTACTTCGACGGCTTCAAACGCATCGGCGAGCAATACGGCCCGTTCGACCTGACCCTGATGGAAACCGGCGCCTACAACGTCGAGTGGCCGCACGTGCACATGCAACCTGAACAAACCCTGCAAGCCCACCTTGACCTCAAAGGTCGCTGGCTGTTACCGATCCACAACGGCACCTTCGACCTGTCGATGCACGCCTGGTACGAACCCTTCGACCGTATCCTGGCCCTGGCCTGGGAACGCAGCGTTTCGATCACCACGCCGCAGATGGGTGAGGCTTTCAACCTGAAGCATCCGCAGCGGGGCGGAGCCTGGTGGCTGGAGGTTGAACAGCAGATGTCCGAGATCAACAAAGCGTCGGGTGGGGCGACTACAAACAGAGGCGAACATTCGTACGAGAAGCTGTGAGCCGTGATGACGGACAATTCCGGCCGCTTCTGTAGGCTGAAAAGCGGGTGAAATCATTCATCCGCCATCAGTCAGAAGGATTTTTACATGGACGTAACGTTAAACGGCTGCATGAAGCGGCTGGCCGGAATTGCCCTGTTTTCAATGGCGGCGGGCGTCGCGAGCGCCAGTGCGCAGACCTCCGCGCCCGAAACGGGGCTGGAGTACTTAAATGTCGATGAAGTCAACCAGTGGATGGATCGCGGCCAGCTGAATTCCGTGATGCTGGTCCGGCATCTGTTGGAGCGGATCGACAAGCTGGATAAAAACGGGCCGGCAATCAACGCCATCATCGAACTCAATCCCGATGCCTTGGTGATTGCCGAGGCAATGGATCGGGAGCGAAAGGGCGGCTATACCCGAGGTCCATTGCATGGCATTCCGGTGTTGTTGAAGGACAATATCGACACCTCCGATCAAATGCAGACCAGTGCCGGCTCACTGGCCTTGGTCGGGCAACCCGCCGCGCACGACGCCTTTATCGTGCAACGCCTCAGGGCGGCCGGCGCGGTGATTCTTGGAAAAACCAATCTCAGCGAATGGGCACATTTTCGCGACCCCGATCTCCCCAGCGGCTGGAGTGGGCGGGGCGGGCAAACCAAAAATCCGCACGTGCTCAGTGGCGATCCCTGTGGTTCCAGTTCCGGCTCCGCCGCAGCCGTCGCCGCAGGTTTTGCACCCCTGACCGTCGGAACGGAAACGTCTGGCTCGATCAGTTGCCCGGCGTCCATGAATGGTGTGGTGGGCATCAAGCCCACGGTGGGACTGCTAAGCCGTAGCGGCATTATCCCGGTGACTCACAAACTGGATACGCCCGGGCCGATGGCGCGCACGGTTCGCGACGCTGCACTCCTGCTGAATGCCATGATGGGCAACGATGTCGCTGATCCGGTCCAGAAGCCGCATAACCTGGAAGCGGTGGACTTCACCACGTTGTTGCGTCCAGACGCGCTGGTCGGACGGCGAATCGGCTACCCCGCGAAATTTGATCGCGGTAATTTGCCGCTTCTGACCGATCCGCATTTTTCCCAAGCGTTGGAACTCATGCAGGCAGCAGGTGCAACCTTGATCCCCGTGGAGCTGATTGACCCGCTTTCAGAAAAGGTAGGGGAAGCACTGCAAATGGGTCTCAAGCGAGACTTGCCTCGCTACCTGACCACGCGAACCGGTGTTCCTGCCCTGACACTGGAGGATCTACTGCTGTTCAATGCCGGCAGCGTTGAATGTCATAACCAGGACAACTTGATTGCGGCCAGCAAAATTGTCTTTGACGAGCAAACCTACAATCAGCTCTGGCAGAAAATCCAAAGCGAAAACGCCGCAGCCATCGATCAGTTGCTAACAACCCATCAACTGGACGCCCTCGTATCAGACGTCGAATCACCCGCCATGAACGTCGTACCGCTGGCGGGTTATCCCGGCATCATGGTGCCTTCCGGATTAGACGATGACGGCGTGCCCACTTCGGTCTACTTCTTCGGACCTCGCTGGAGCGATGCCAGGTTGCTGGCGTTGGCGTATGGGTATGAACAGGTCTCCCATGCACGGCGGGTACCTGTGTTCAAGCCGTAGCGAAAGGGCGACAACGTGTCCGATCAAGGCAAATTGCGCATCAGGTAAAGACCACTTCAAGTCGGCCCTCTTTTCGTGATCGAGGGGCCGACTTGACCACGATCTGCACGTCACGCCCGAGCAGCAACAGACACTCCATCATCTTGGCTTCACTGATCCCCCGAAACTTCCCACGCAACATCTCGGAAAGCTTGGGTTGCGACAGACCCAAAATTTCTGATGCCTGAACCTGGGTCAAATGGCGAGCCTTGATGATTTCACCGATTTTTGCAGCCAACTGGGATTTGACCCGCATTTCACTGGCGTTGGGCGTTCCGAGGTCTTCGTAGACGTTCCCGCTGCTTTCTTCGATTTCAACCATTTTTAAATCCTTTCGCATAAATCGGTCCTACCAAAAAACGCTGCCTACGCCGTCTTTTGATTTATGCGAAATATACCTATATGGGAATAATCGTCAATCGATGGTTTGGCTCACTCAACCATCGCAAAATCCGCCCGCCCCACCGGATTCGGCGTCGACCCTTTCACATTCATCCCACGCCCCGGCGCAAACCCCGGGAAGAACACCAGCCCCTGCGACTCAAACCGATACGCCAACGCCAACCGCGTGACATCCAGTACCTCGCGCCTGGCCTCGAAACGCTGAATGGCCTCCACCGAAACCCCGGCTTCCCGAGACAATTCCTCCACACTCCAACCCAGCATCGCTCGGGCTTGGGCGCAATGGGCCGGGGTGAATTGGAAAAGGGCGATACGCTCCAGGGTGATTTTCATCGCTTGAGAGGCCATGGTGTTCTCCGGGCTCGAGAGTGTTGATCAAAATATACTGTGTTTTTGTACAGTTGTTTTGAGCGCGGATCAAATTGATTTTTTGATTTTTTCTATTCCATGCCTTCCAGCCGGACGGACGGTGACCCCCTTGCCGTGCAGGCGCAATGGAGGTTCAACTACTGATCCATCGATTTTGAAGATTGGTGCGGATCGTTTTTTTCGCAACAATCTAATATTCGCCATTCAATTGTTTGCAGGAGGACATCATGTCGATCGCTGAAAGTGACTGGAAGAAGTTCAAGGAGCTGCGCAGGATTGCGCTCGATCGTTTTTGTCAGGGCGTTCTGGCCGATGCCAAGGCAATTGCCCAACACGGGGCGCTCTCGGCTCACGCTCGGTATGGCATGCTCTATGGCTTGATTCGGGATCGAAACAAGGACATGTACGATGCCTTTGATGCGAACAGCCAATCCCGTTCCAGTGCACTCAGAGGCTTGGCTTTGATGGTGATGCATGACTTGCTGACCGAGGCGGAGTTATCGACTCTCAGTGAAGACGCACGGGCTTACATCTCGCATGTTGTTCGCCAGCCCTATGAGCTGGAGTGGGTTGATGAGATCGTGCGACAGGACTGAGAACTGCTACCACCAGCCTTCTACCAGAGAACCAGGATGTTGATCTTTAACTGTACCGAAGCCGCCAGCAATTTCTTCAGTCGTGTCCACAAGGGCAAGAAAATCACCCCGGTGGACAAACCACCATCGTCCATTATTGAAGACGATAAGCCTGATGAGTCAGCCGAACAGTGGCTGGTCCACGCCATCAGCGTTCAACGCAAACACGTGCTGTTCGTCATCCATGTGCAAACCCGGTATTGCATGATTTTCGCGGACGCGAAAAAGGCCGATGTGGAGGGCTTTGTTAAACGCTTTACTGATCGCTGGCTTAATGGAGTGATGCGTGACGCGATGAACCACGACGCTTTGCAATGGATCGCTCCTGACGTCATGCAGGAGCGATTCGACGAAGGCTGTCATGACTATCAGTTGTACAAGCGCGGTCACCGTAGCGCGCAAGGCCATATTAATGAAATCGCCTGGATCTTTGAGGACTACGCGGCTGAGTGGGGATGTTTACCACCTGATGAAATCATGGCGAGCCGCTTTGATGCCAGGATCAATGGCTTCGTCAGAGGCAACAGCGTCAAAGGTTATGCCTTGCCGGATGAAGAAATGATGGCTCACTGGCTACGCCAATATTGCGGTCTTGATGAGTCCGGCGTTCAGAAAGCCCGCAACCGACGTCAAGACGTCAGGCGAGAAATCCGGGCGTTCGAAGAGGCTGGCGCGAGTCATTGATTCGAGTCACTTGCCCTCCAACCCCGGCGCCTCCCGCACAATAAAGTGATCCAGATTCTCAATGTCGGCACTGAACACCCCGAACGTCTGCTCGGGGTTTTTCTTGCTCGGCACCTGCTTCAACGCCGGCGTCACCCCGTAAAAGAAGCAGTACAACTCGCGCCCACTCTCGATGGCATGCTTGATCTCTTCCAGGAACGCCTTGCGCTTGCGGTAGCTGTCGATCAGCTTCTTGCTCAAGTAAACATTGACCGAATACGGCTTCTTTTCGAACCAGACCTTCTTCTCGAAATCGATGCGAAAGCTCTGGGTGTAGTCCTTGATTTCCTTGACCTTGCCCCAGTAAATCAGCCCCTTATTGTCCTGCAGATACTCGATCTTCTTGAAAAACGCCCCGTAGGTCGCCGCATGCTCACCGATCTTCAGCGGCATGCGCTTAAGCAGCTCCCTGTCCTCGAAATTCGAGACAAAACACTCCACGGGGTGGGCGAAGACACTGGTCTTGTCCGGTGCCGAATCCTGGGCTGAAGGCTCGACGCCAGTGTCTGCTGAGGACGCAATCGCCTCATCCCGCGCAACGTTCACCACCCCCTTCGGACTGTGCGGCTTGCGCACATACTGACGCCGCGTCAGCAACAACTCCGACGGAAAATGCTCCTCACGACCGTCATCCGCTTCCGTACCATCCGCCTCCGACGCGGGCGTCTTCAGGCTCACATAAGGACAACCCTCGACATGCCGCGTACTCGGCAAATTCTTGAAATGCGGCGTGCGCACGTAATTCACGTTCTTGGCATTAAACGTCCCCAACCCATTCGCCGCATCGAACGCCAAACGACAGGCATCGTTGGGGCACTGGAAATGCTCCTGGGCGGAATCGAACGCCATGGTCTCGTCGAAATTGAGATCGCGCACGTCATAAATCGACAACTTGTCGTCGAGGCTGAGGCAGTAGGCGAGGTCGAATTTCATGGGGCTCGGGTCCGTGAGAGGGAAGGGTATTAATAGCGGGACGCGAGACCCGTTGCACTCACTGTTTTCAACACACTACAAAATCAACGGCAACCCACCAAACCCGTGGGAGCGAGCCTGCTCGCGAATCCCAAACTCACAACCGACACCAAGTCGAACACCCACCTGTGGCGAGGGAGCTTGCTCCCGCTGGGTCGCGAAGCGACCCCAAAACCAGCAAACGCGGAGCATCAGGCAGACCACGTTGCCTGGATTGGCGACTGCTACGCAGCCGAGCGCGACGGTGCGTCAATCCGACAAGCTCCCTCGCCACAGATTTATATACTTGAACAGTGAGTTGGTGCGGCTGCATTCAAGCGTTGCAGCTAAGTTGAAATAGGTATGCTGGGTCATAAATCTTTTTCCCCAACAAGTTCTCCAGAGCTCCAAGCTGCTCGATAGTGAGGTTGTATCCCTCCCATCCTTGTTGGTCAGCGGTCCATCCCATAATCCGTTTTACTTCCTGATCCTTCCCAGTCGGAAGCTCCTCTTCGAAGGCCAGGAGCTCGCTATCTCTGTAAAACGCTTCAATTACATAAATCATGGTTCCACGACATCACTGATAAATTTGAGCGCAGTTTTTGAGGCGATTGCAGTGAGCCATCCCTTTTCAAACCACTAATCGTCTGTATTCAGGATTAGGGGAAAGTCCAGTAAGCGAAAAAGAACTGTTTTCACCAAGTATTCCTGTATCGAAAAGATATCTGGTAGTCGAATGTATTTGGCTCGATTTTGTGACCAAACAAGGGTTGAATTTTGGGTATCCAGTCATTTTTTACATCGTACCCTCCGTCATAAATCTCAAGCTCTTCCATGAGGCCCAAAGCATCAATGATCGAGCCGTCGTCACCAAGATCGGCCGAGTATTCTTTTCCCTCTAATGCTTCGGTTTTTTTGTCATACCAATTCAATCGGACTTTTAGCCCCATCCTAGCCTCACAAGTACTTACTTATGTTGCGGTTTTTCTTGGGGGGATCTATCTGTTCACCCGTTAAATGATCAAAGCTCGCTCACTTCAGGTTTTTGTTCAATACGCTCACTTGGGTTTCAACCATTTCACTATCCCATGAGGCCAAAATGGTGACGGTAGAGAAGCAAAAAACTGATCAGATGATTGTTTTTTTACTTGAGCGGCGAGTTTGTGCGGCTGCATTCAAGCGTTGCAGTTAAGTTGAAATAAATATGCTGGGTCATCAATCTTTTTTCCCAACAAGTTTTCCAGGGCTTCAAGCTGCTCGTTCGTCAGGTCGTATCCTTCCCAGCCTTGTTGTTCAGCGGTCCATGCCATGATCCGTTTTATTTCCTGAACATTTCCAGTCGGGAGCTCTTCTTCGAATGCAAGGAGCTCGTTATCTCTGTAAAAGGCTTCGATTACATAAACCATGGTTCCACGACATCACTGATAAATTTGAGGGTGGTTTCTGAGGCGATTGCTGTGGGAAAGTCAAACGGGTGTGCGGCCCATAAACATCCTCATTTACCATTTGTCACGATAGATGAATGCCACCTGATAGTCATAGGAGGACAAGCGAATGACATGGAGGAAATGGGGTTGCAGCGTACTGACCCAATGGGGGGCAACGTCAAAGCCACCGTTGTTTATGTTGTTTTCGATAGGCATGCCCAGTGCTTCAATCACAGAACCGTCATCACCAAAATCTTGCGACAACTCCTCTCCTTCGCCCAATTCGGTTTCCTTGTCGTACCATTCAAGTCTAATTTTCAGTCCCATAGAGCCCTCATAGGTATTTCTTAATACTGCGATTTTTTTTGGGTGGATCCAGTTGCTCGCCGGTTTTATGATCGAATGAGCCAAGGTGGCTGCCATCACTTGCGCGATACGCCTCCAGTTCACCGTGTAGAAAATCCCACTCGTATATGGTTCTACCCTTTACATCAATCCAGCGATCCCGGAGACCACCCTTGTAAGGCGTTTTCTTCTTTGCTCTCTTCAAGTTGGGGAAGGCAGCTATGTCCTCTGTCTCTGGAGCAGGGTGGTACGAATGGCCAGCTTCAGCGGTGCCTTTGCCGCGGACACTCACCACAATATAAACCGGCCTCACCCCCGACCCCACCGGAAACACAAGAATGAAATCCTTGTACTCAGGCGGATAAATCGGATTCACGATGATGCTGTCCGCCTGCTTTGTCGGCGGAAAAACCCAGATATGCGGCGCCTGCGGGGCAGCCTCCAGTTTGGGAATACCGAGGATGTCGGAGTCGTCGACGGCCGGGGTCCAGATCAGTTCGACACCTTCACCGAGGTCGGCAACGTACTGGCTGCCGCGCATAACGATCTGCACGACATCGACCATCTCCCAATCGCGATTGTTGCCTGTGTAGAAGCCGTAACCCTTGAGGCTGCCGTCAGCCTGTTGCTCAATTTGCAGGCGCACGCGGGTGCGGGCTTGTTTGAGGGCGCGCAGTTGGTCTTCGGAATAGAGGGCGCTGTCGCCCAAGGTGGGTGACCAAAACACCGCGACCAGGCCGGCCAATGCAGCGCTTGCAGTTGCACCCACGGCGGGCAGAGCGCGTAAAACCGGCTTGCGCAGTTCGAGTTGCCCAACACCAAGCGAAAGAGTGGCGCCGCTGATCGTTTCCAGATTCAGCAGCCCGCCATCGCCTACCTCACGCGTTCCAAGCCAGGCGATTTCGCCGTAATCCTCAAGGCTGTCGGTGGGCACCATCCCCGAAGGATTCGAGTAGTTGATGACCGCGTCCGGCAACTTGCAGGACTTGGCGAAGACGCAGCCCACTTGAAAAGTTTCTTGTTCGACCTCGACGATCTGGCGCTTGCGCATGTATGCGTCTTGCCTGGCGAGCATGGCCTCGTAGTCTTGTTGCCGGGCCTCGCGCTCGGCCAGTTCGTTGGCCGTCATGTAGCGGTAGGTGACGTGATGACCGTCACCGGATGGCGGGTTTCTGACGAGGGGAATGTCCTTGTTGCGAGCCACTGATTGTCCTTGTGTGTTCGTCCATCGGCAGCCCCGAGTAAGGGCTGCGCGACGTTAACGAGCGGGACAGTTTGTGGCTGTAGGGCGGTTCTTTAATGACCGTAGGGGGTGTCTCGAAAATTTGGATATCCGCGGATTTCGACAAGCCCCCTCAAGACATCATTGATGGATTCGAGGCCAGGCAGTAACCCCACCGCAGAAGTCCTGTGGTCGCGATTCCCAAAAACAACAAGTACTCAAGCCCGGCACCCACATTGTGGTGAGGGAGCTTGCTCCCGCTGGGCTGCGAAGCAGCCCCAAAAACCACACTAAGCGGAACACCAGGCAAACCGACCCGTGCGAGTTGACTGTTTGTACCCAGAAACAAAAAAAATCCGCTGCGAATATTTCAGGCAGCGGATTTTAGTAGGGGAGAGCAGTCAGTATCCACGCATCACGCGGGATGCCTTCCGCCACCAGGATTCTCGCCGATTGAAAGGATCATCCGCCAACACGCACGGCATATCCCGCAACCGAATCCACGGTTCATCCTGCCAATGCAGCATGCAGAGCGACATCTTCGGCCAATCAAGCACACTCAGCGTCGGGCGTTCCACCATGCGCGACGGCTGCGCATCACGCAGCGCAGCTGCTTCCGAAAAATTAAGGACACCACTGGGCATTTGACATCAAGCGTTATTTTTCGCGCGCCTCGCGAGCATGCTCGCCGAGCTTGACGCCTCAAAACTAGTGACAGGGTGTTAGTCAAATTAACGCTATTTAGCAGTTTTGCTTAGAAATAGTGGCGTTTCGCCCAGATACGTATTGAAACCCTTTTGTACTTTGGTGACGATAGGAAAATTCCTACAGCCATTGCCGACAAAGGGAAGCACTCGTGGTGATTAAAGCGGTTTCGAAGGAACGAATAGACAAAGCATTGCTGGAGTTTGATCGTAAATTTCGGAGTAAGCGAGAGTGGCAGGGCTGGGAAGATAATCTAGCTCACCGTTACGCCGTTCATGATGGCGGTCAGCTGTATCCGGCAAAGAAAATCGTCTCTTTGGCTACTGGCATTGCCGTAGGAGAGTTCTCCGGTGGGCACCCGACCAACAGTTACCTAATAAAGCGAGGCTTCACTATTGTGGAGTTGCCACGAGGGGAGGGTGAGCCTGTATTGCAGTTCACGAAGGGGGCTGTGTACGACCGAAAAACTGAGATCAATGGACTGTTTGGTGGAAGCTTTCAAGACGGCATTACATCGTCCACTACCTACCCTGCGATTTTTTTGTTCACGGGCGATAGCGGTGAGCAATACGGGTATGCCGACCATTGGGAAGACGGCGCTTTCATTTATACCGGTCAAGGACAACGCGGGCCGATGACTTTGACGCGAGGCAATCGAGCCATTGCGGAGCATGCCAATAATGGCCGAGCGCTGCACTTGTTTAAGGCCCGTGGGAAAGGTAATGGTCACGCATATATGGGCGAGTTTTCTTGCGCCGACATGTTTAACCGGATCCAGCCGGATGTTACTGGCCGGGATCGAATGGCGATTGTTTTTCGGTTAGTTCCTGTGGGAATTCCCGCTGAAATAAGTGAGGTTGAAGTACAGGATGAGGATAAGACTGACCTTTCCGAATCGCTGGCGGCCGCACGGTTGGCTGCACTCGCTGCATGTAAACCTAGCAGAGATGATTTGGGGCAGTCCGCGCCGCGTAAGATCTATCAGCGAAGTCGAAAGGTTTCGCACTACGTGTTGTTGCGTGCGAAGGGCGAGTGCGAAAGCTGCGAGAAGCCAGCTCCTTTCATGAAAAGGGATGGCACGCCCTACTTAGAGCCGCATCACGTAAACCGGGTATCAGATGGCGGGTTAGACCATCCGCGTTACGTGGGGGCTGTATGCCCAAGTTGCCATCGGGAAATCCATTCTGGGGTGCACGGAGCTTTGCTGAATGAGAGGCTGAAACAGCGGTTGGTAGCAATTGAGCCCTGATTGAGCTGGTGCACGGGCAGCTTGGCTAACCACGTCTGAAGCTCAGAATTGCCCAGAGGGCCGCTCATAAGATCGCCGAGGGTCGAACCCTCGGACGATACAGAGTGGTAAAAGTCCACAGAATTAGCGAGTGGGCTTGGGATCGTCTCTATAAATACATCACTCAACCCACCAAATGCTTCGACGACTGAAACACCTGGGCAATCTTCCGCCACCAAGGCTTTTCAACGGGTGCGTGCCGCTGCGTCTGATCGTGCAGTAGATACGGCATATCCCGCAGCCGAATCCAGCCTTCATCCTGCCAATGCAGCAGGCTCAACGACATCTGCGGCCAATCCAACAAACTCAGCATCGGTCGAGCCGAATTTTCCGGCTGTTCCGCATCACGCAGGGCCGGCACTACCTGATGGGTCAACCACTCACGCAACAATCGATTCCCAGGGATGTAGTGATAAACCAACAGCGCATACACACCCGACTCGCTGAGCAAGAGCTGTTTTTCTGGTTGTCGGAAATACTCAATCCACACAATGCGACGCTGATCTTTATCCAGCATGCTGACCATACGATCACTCAGGTGGACACCCATCAAGCGACCAATATCGCGAGCGCAGAACCATGGCTCGTTTTCCAGAAGGAGGGCGTGAAGGGGGAGGTTATGGCGGGTGAAGATTGTCGGAATGAAAAAATCGGGCATATCCATTACCTCTACGTTGGAAGATGGAGAAGGCCGGAGCCCGACGTAGAGGATCTAAGAAATCCCAACAAGCCGATTCTTCCACACAGAGATCGCGCATTCATGGCTATTACCATTATGCGTTCCTATGTGAGGACGTTAGCTTTCTACGTTGGGTGTTTCTTAGGCACCTGCATTAGAGCTTAGAGATGCTCTGAAGCCTCATCAATGCAGACAACGCTGGAAATGCTGTAGGAGCTTTACCGAGTAAGTTTGAGATGAGTAGGAGTTTTCCTACCCAATAAAAAAGGCCCCGATCAGATCGGAGCCTTTTTGCAATTCGATTTGTCGATTTACATCGTCAAATCACGGCAAGCATAGGAATCAATCCCAGCTCAACGCCCCACCCGTCTGATACTCAATAACCCGCGTCTCAAAGAAGTTCTTCTCTTTCTTCAAGTCCATGATCTCGCTCATCCAAGGGAACGGGTTAGTCGTGCCTGGGTACTCTTCTTTCAAACCAATCTGCGACAGACGACGGTTAGCAATGAACTTGAGGTAGTCCTCCATCATCGCCGCGTTCATGCCCAGCACGCCGCGAGGCATGGTGTCGCGGGCGTATTCGATCTCCAGCTGAGTGCCCTGCAGAATCATCTGCGAGGCTTCTTCCTTCATTTCGGCATCCCACAGGTGTGGGTTTTCGATTTTGATCTGGTTGATCACGTCGATGCCGAAGTTCAGGTGCATGGATTCGTCGCGCAGGATGTATTGGAACTGCTCGGCGACGCCGGTCATTTTGTTGCGGCGGCCCATGGAGAGGATTTGGGTGAAGCCGCAGTAGAAGAAGATGCCTTCCAGAACGCAGTAGTAGGCGATCAGGTTGCGCAGCAGTTCCTTGTCGGTTTCGACGGTGCCGGTTTCGAACTTCGGATCGGAGATCGAGCGGGTGTATTTCAGGCCCCAGGTGGCTTTTTTCGCGACCGATGGGATCTCGTGGTACATGTTGAAGATTTCGCCTTCATCCATGGCCAGCGATTCGATGCAGTACTGGTAGGCGTGGGTGTGGATCGCTTCTTCGAACGCCTGGCGCAGGATGTACTGGCGGCATTCCGGGTTGGTGATCAGGCGGTACACGGCCAGGACCAGGTTGTTGGCAACCAGGGAGTCGGCGGTGGAGAAGAAGCCGAGGTTGCGCATCACGATGCGGCGCTCGTCGTCGGTCAGGCCTTCCGGGTTTTTCCAGAGGGCGATGTCGGCGGTCATGTTGACTTCTTGCGGCATCCAGTGGTTTGCGCAGCCGTCCAGGTATTTCTGCCAGGCCCAGTCGTACTTGAAGGGCACGAGTTGGTTGAGGTCGGCGCGGCAGTTGATCATGCGTTTTTCGTCAACGGCGACACGGGCGGAGGCGCCTTCGAGTTCGGCGAGGCCTTCGGCGACGTCGAGAGAGTCCAGGGCGGCTTTGGCGCGGGCCACGGCGGCGGAGTCAGCGGCGGTCACGGCGCGGGCTTCCAGGGCGGCGGCACCACCGGCGCTGTCGAGACGGTCCATATTGGCTTCAGTGGCGTGGCCGGCGTTGGCGCTCTTGGCCGCTACTTCCGTGTCTTCTTTGTCGAATTCGTCCCAGCTCAGCATGACGTGTCGTCTCCTGCGTGAGGGCCAGTGTGCCCGTGTGAAAATGGATGGTCTGGTTTTTCACACGGCCGTACTGGCCGCGTTGATAGCGTTTTTTGCAGCGGTACACGCAGGCAAATAAACATAATTTTGTACGGGTACTGAGAGCCTCTGACGGGCGCAAAAGTCGGTGAGGACTTCGGCGTGGGCTTCAGACTGGCTGTCATCCCTGTAAGGGAATATTGCAGGCCCGTTTAAGGCGGCATTATAAGGAAATTTTTACGGCCGTGGTGGGGCGAATCCGCGCATGGAGCGGTCGATGAGCAGGGTTTTTCGGTCGGAGCTAGGGATTATAGGGCTTTGCCGGGTGCAGATTTTTTTTCAGAAAAAAAGCTTGATATCGGATTTGCTCAAGAAGTGATCAAAAAAGGCCTTTTTTCACTACATCTTGTGTTTCGAAACGCTTTTCGATGACTCCAGACACAACTGAGCCCGACCGAAGCCGGGCTGAAATCGACCCTCGGCGTTGCGCTGAAAAGGGTGCGATCCGGTGCAGTCTGATCAGCCGCTGGAGCAGCCATTGCCCATGACGCTGTAGCGCAGAATATGGCGTTGGCCTTTGGAGTCGTCGTATTCCATTTTCATCGGGACAACTTCACAGACATTGGGCACTTCGCTCATGGAAATAACGTTGGCGATGTCCAGGTGCATTGAGTAGGTGTAATCCTCAATAGGCGGTTGTTGCTGTGCGACATCAGTCTGGACCTCGTCTGCCATGGCGGTTAAGCACAGACTGCCGAGAGCCAGTACCCATAAAGCTTTCATCTGATTTTTACCTTTTTAAGGTCGAATGGGGTCACGCAACCTTTTTGGGGTTGCGTGTGGAACTGCGCTACTTGGTTTGGGTTAACGGCCTTCGTGGGGGCTGTAACTGGGTTAACTCAGGTTGCCGGGTTGGCGAGGCGAATTTTAGGCGCGGGGGATACGTTCATATAGACGTGGTTCTGATAAACACTTTTGACAGATCCTGTAACAATCCCGCTTTCTGGGGAAGCGAGCCTACTCGCGATGGCGCGCCAGGTTAGAAATGGGTGTGTTTGATTGCCTCTTCGCGAGCAGGCTCGCTCCCACAGGAACTGCGGCGATACGGCTATCCACGACATTTTGTAGGGCCTTGTTACTACCATCGTCGAATGGTTCTATGGCGCCGGCCCGGCTAAAACGGGGGCCATACAAAAACAACTATTCCACCGAGGTAAGAAAGATGAGTGCGGCTTCTCTGTATCCCGTTCGTCCCGAGGTTCTGGCCAATACGCTGACTGACGAGGCGACCTACAAGGCCATGTACCAGCAGTCGGTCGTCAACCCGGACGGTTTCTGGCGCGAGCAGGCCAAGCGCCTCGACTGGATCAAGCCTTTCACCACGGTGAAGCAGACTTCCTTCGACGATCACCATGTCGGCATCAAATGGTTCGCCGATGGCACCCTGAACGTTTCCTACAACTGCCTCGACCGTCATCTGGCCGAGCGCGGCGATCAAGTCGCAATTATCTGGGAAGGGGATGACCCTTCCGAAAGCCGCCACATCACCTACCGCGAACTGCATGAACAAGTCTGCAAGTTCGCCAACGCCTTGCGTGGCCAGGATGTGCACCGCGGCGATGTGGTGACTATCTATATGCCGATGATTCCCGAAGCCGTGGTCGCCATGCTGGCCTGCACCCGGATCGGCGCGATTCACTCGGTGGTGTTCGGTGGTTTCTCGCCGGAAGCCCTGGCTGGCCGCATCATCGACTGCCGCTCGAAAGTGGTGATCACCGCCGACGAAGGCATTCGTGCCGGCAAGAAGATCCCGCTCAAGGCTAACGTCGACGACGCGCTGACCAACCCGGAAACCAGCAGCATCCAGAAAGTCATCGTGTGCCAGCGCACCGGTGGCGACATCAAGTGGAACCAGCACCGCGACATCTGGTACGAAGACCTGATGAAAGTGGCCGGCACCGTTTGCGCGCCAAAAGAGATGGGCGCCGAAGAAGCGCTGTTCATCCTTTACACCTCCGGTTCCACCGGCAAGCCCAAGGGCGTGCAGCACACCACCGGCGGCTATCTGTTGTACGCGGCCATGACCCATGAGCGCGTGTTCGACTACCGCCCGGGTGAAATCTACTGGTGCACCGCCGACGTCGGCTGGGTCACCGGCCACAGTTACATCGTCTACGGCCCGCTGGCCAATGGCGCAACCACGCTGCTGTTCGAAGGTGTGCCGAACTATCCGGACATCACCCGTGTGGCGAAGATCGTCGACAAGCACAAGGTCAACATCCTCTACACCGCGCCGACCGCGATCCGCGCGATGATGGCGGCGGGTACTGCCGCTGTTGAAGGCGCCGATGGCAGCAGCCTGCGCCTGCTCGGTTCGGTGGGCGAGCCGATCAACCCGGAAGCCTGGGACTGGTACTACAAGAATGTCGGCCAATCCCGTTGCCCGATCGTCGATACCTGGTGGCAGACCGAGACCGGCGGCAACATGATGAGCCCGCTACCGGGTGCTCATGGCCTCAAGCCGGGCTCTGCGGCACGTCCGTTCTTCGGCGTGGTGCCGGCCCTGGTGGACAACCTGGGCAACATCATTGAGGGCGAGGCCGAGGGCAATCTGGTGATCCTTGATTCGTGGCCAGGTCAGGCGCGTACGCTGTACGGCGACCATGACCGTTTCGTCGATACGTACTTCAAGACTTTCCGCGGCATGTACTTCACCGGTGACGGTGCTCGTCGCGATGCCGATGGTTATTACTGGATCACCGGTCGTGTGGATGACGTACTCAACGTCTCCGGCCACCGCATGGGCACCGCCGAGATCGAAAGTGCGATGGTTGCTCACCCGAAAGTTGCCGAAGCGGCAGTGGTCGGTGTGCCGCACGACATCAAGGGGCAGGGCATTTATGTCTACGTCACCTTGATCGCTGGCGAAGAAACCAGCGAGCAATTGCGCCTGGAGCTGAAAAACTGGGTGCGTAAAGAGATCGGCCCGATTGCTTCGCCGGATGTCATCCAGTGGGCGCCGGGGCTGCCGAAGACTCGCTCGGGCAAGATCATGCGGCGGATTCTGCGCAAGATCGCGACGGCGGAATACGAAGGGTTGGGGGATATTTCCACCCTGGCCGATCCGGGTGTGGTGCAGCATTTGATTGATACGCACAAGACGATGAATGTTGCGTAAGTAGCGTTCGGCGTTATCGAAGCCCTGTCAGGTGTTGCACCTGATGGGGCTTTTTATTGCCTGGGGTTTTGTGTTGTCTGGGCTGGCCTCTTCGCGAGCAGGCTCGCTCCCACATGGGTCGAGTTGAAGCACAAATCTTTCATACCCCACAAATCCCCTGTGGGAGCGAGCCTGCTCGCGAAGGCAGTCGATCAGACACCACATAAACATCAGCCAATAATTATCGGTTTCCCCCGTAGGCCCTTTCCCACTGTTACCTGTCAGTTCTCAAGTAACTCAATGTGTAACCGCTCTTGCCGATACGGGGCATTGGGAAACGCGAAAACCTGTGTGCGGACTGAAAAAACCCTCGAGAAAAATAACACCCCACGCCAAGCTTGCCGGATTAGAAGGGTTTGCCAATAATAGGCCCGCAATTTGCAACATAGATCGGTTTACTGTCTTTTGCTCTTGCATGAATTTGCAAGGCTGTCAACGTGCCCAAACGGCTTTCTCGGTGCTTCTGTAACTAGTTGTCGCATTGAAGAAATATCGGCTTCGGGCCTGTCGTTAGAATGCCGATCATTCGCTCGTCGTTGCCTGTGTTGAAATTTCGCACACGCAATGTAGGACGCAGCAACGCTTTCCGGTTCCACTCATTCGCATATTGGGCTGTCGCTCACTCTGCCGTTTTAGCCCTTTTCCGATGGAGTCCCAAGATGAAGAAACTCGTGCTGCTTGGCGCCCTGGCACTGTCTTCCGTGCTGTCCCTGCCAACCTTCGCCGACGAAAAACCTCTGAAAATCGGCATTGAAGCGGCCTACCCTCCGTTCGCCTCCAAAGCACCGGACGGCAGCATCGTTGGTTTTGACTACGACATCGGCAACGCACTGTGCGAAGAGATGAAGGTCAAGTGCGTGTGGGTCGAGCAAGAGTTCGACGGTCTGATCCCGGCACTCAAAGTGCGCAAGATCGACGCGATCCTGTCGTCCATGTCGATCACTGAAGACCGCAAGAAGTCCGTGGACTTCACCAACAAGTACTACAACACCCCGGCGCGCCTGGTCATGAAGGCCGGCACTCAGGTCAGCGACAACCTGGCCGAGCTCAAAGGCAAGAACATCGGCGTGCAACGTGGTTCGATCCACGAGCGCTTCGCCCGCGAAGTCCTGGCTCCGCTGGGTGCCGAGATCAAGCCATACGGTTCGCAGAACGAAATTTATCTGGACGTGGCCGCCGGCCGCCTCGACGGCACCGTGGCAGACGCTACGCTGCTGGATGACGGTTTCCTGAAAACCGACGCTGGCAAAGGCTTCGCGTTCGTAGGCCCGGCCTTCACCGACGTCAAATACTTCGGCGACGGCGTGGGTATCGCGGTGCGCAAGGGTGACGCGTTGAAAGACAAGATCAACACCGCGATCGCTGCCATCCGCGAGAACGGCAAGTACAAGCAAATCCAGGACAAATACTTCGCCTTCGATATCTACGGCAAGTAACACGTCCGGCGACAAGTCCGAAATGGCGCAAGCAACAGGGTCTCTGCGGTTTGCGCCATTTTTTCATCCCAACTCTCGAGGACCTGAATCATGTTGAAAGGCTACGGGGCTGTCATCCTCGATGGCGTTTGGCTGACGCTTCAGCTCGCCTTGTCGTCCATGGCCCTGGCCATTGTTCTGGGTCTGATCGGCGTGGCACTGCGTCTGTCGCCGGTGCGCTGGCTGGCCTGGCTGGGCGATCTGTACTCCACGGTGATCCGCGGCATTCCCGATCTGGTGCTGATCCTGCTGATTTTCTATGGCGGCCAGGACCTGCTCAACCGCGTCGCGCCGATGCTGGGCTACGACGAATACATCGACCTGAACCCGTTGGCCGCCGGTATCGGCACCCTGGGCTTCATCTTCGGTGCGTACCTGTCGGAAACCTTCCGTGGCGCGTTCATGGCGATTCCCAAAGGTCAGGCCGAAGCCGGCATGGCTTACGGCATGAGTAGTTTTCAGGTGTTCTTCCGGGTGCTGGTGCCGCAGATGATTCGCCTGGCGATTCCGGGTTTCACCAACAACTGGCTGGTACTGACCAAGGCTACCGCGCTGATTTCGGTGGTGGGTCTGCAAGACATGATGTTCAAGGCCAAGCAGGCGGCCGATGCCACCCGTGAGCCTTTCACCTTCTTCCTCGCAGTGGCGGCTTTGTACCTGGTGATCACCAGTGTCTCGTTGCTGGCATTGCGTCACCTTGAGAAGCGCTACTCGGTAGGCGTAAGGGCGGCTGATCTATGATCTTCGACTACAACGTCATTTGGGAGTCCTTGCCGCTGTACTTCGGCGGCCTGGTGACCACCCTCAAACTGCTCGCGCTGTCGCTGTTCTTCGGCCTGCTGTGCGCGCTGCCGCTGGGCTTGATGCGGGTCTCGAAAAACGCCGTGGTCAACATGACCGCGTGGCTCTACACCTACGTGATCCGCGGCACGCCGATGCTGGTGCAGCTGTTCTTGATCTACTACGGTCTGGCGCAATTCCAGGCCGTGCGCGAGAGCTTCCTCTGGCCGTGGCTGTCCAGTGCAACCTTCTGTGCGTGCCTGGCGTTCGCCATCAACACCAGCGCCTACACCGCCGAAATCATCGCCGGCAGCCTGCGTGCCACGCCGAACGGCGAGATCGAAGCGGCCAAGGCCATGGGCATGTCGCGGGTCAAGATGTACAAGCGCATCCTGCTGCCGTCGGCCCTGCGTCGCGCGCTGCCGCAGTACAGCAACGAAGTGATCATGATGCTGCAGACCACCAGTCTGGCGTCCATCGTGACCCTGATCGACATCACCGGTGCCGCGCGTACGGTCAACGCCCAGTTCTACCTGCCGTTCGAGGCGTACATCACCGCCGGCGTGTTCTACCTGTGCCTGACCTTCATTCTGGTGAAGCTGTTCAAGCTGGCCGAGCGCCGCTGGCTGGGCTACCTGGCTCCGCGGAAGCACTGATATGGAACGCATCGATCATGCATTGCCGTGGAGCCATCTGGGCAGCGAGCGCCAGATCTCGGTCTTCCGCTTCGGCAGTGGCGAGCGCAAGGCCTACATCCAGGCCAGCCTCCACGCCGATGAACTGCCAGGCATGCGCACGGCCTGGGCGCTGAAAAAGCGCCTGGCCGAACTCGAAGCCCAGGGCTTGCTCAACGGTGTGATCGAGCTGGTGCCGGTGGCCAACCCGCTGGGCCTTGGTCAGTTGCTGCAGGGCAATCATCAAGGGCGTTTCGAGGCGGGCAGCGGCAAGAATTTCAACCGCGATTTCGTTGAACTCAGTGCGCCAGTGGCCGCCGAGCTCGATGGGCATCTGGGCGATGATCCGCACGCCAACATCCGTTTGATCCGCCAGACCATGAGCGATGTGCTGGCCGCGTTGCCACCGGCCAGCAGCCAATTACAGGGCATGCAGCGTGTCTTGCTCAGCCATGCCTGCACCGCCGATGTGGTGCTGGATTTGCACTGCGATTGCGAAGCGGCGCTGCACATGTACGCCTTGCCGCAGCACTGGCCGCAGTGGCGTTCGCTGGCCGCGCACCTGAATGTGCGGGTCGGCCTGCTGGCGGAAGATTCCGGCGGCAGCTCCTTCGACGAAGCCTGTTCGCTGCCGTGGTTGCGGTTGTCGCGTCTGTTCCCGGACGCGCAGATTCCGCTGGCGTGCCTGGCGACTACCATTGAGCTGGGTGGTCAGGCCGACACCGGTCGCGCTGAGACCGAGGCGCACGCCGAAGGCATTCTGGCGTTCCTCGCCGAGCAAGGCCTGATCAGCGGCGACTGGCCGAATGCAGCGTATGAGCCTTGCGAGGGCATGCCGTTCGAAGGCACTGAGTTGCTGTTCGCGCCGCATCCTGGCGTGGTGAGTTTTCTGCGTAGCCCTGGCGAGTGGATCGAAGCCGGTGATGAGATTTTTGAAGTGATCGATCCGCTGGCGGATCGGGTCAGCACGGTGTGTGCTGGTACGTCCGGGGTGCTGTTTGCCATTGAACGGCTGCGTTATGCCCAACCCGGTTTCTGGCTGGCCAAGGTGGCGGGGCGCGAAGCGCTGCGTCACGGGCGCTTGCTCAACGACTGACTGACTGCTTTTTGTGAGAACCGACCGCATGTACAAACTTGAAGTCCAAGACCTGCATAAACGCTATGGCAGTCACGAAGTGCTCAAGGGCGTGTCCCTGAAAGCGGCGGCTGGCGATGTGATCAGCATCATCGGCTCCAGTGGCTCCGGCAAAAGTACCTTCCTGCGCTGCATCAACCTGCTGGAGCAGCCGCACGCGGGCAAGATCCTGCTCAACAACGAAGAGCTAAAGCTGGTGGCGAACAAGGACGGCGCGCTGAAGGCCGCCGACCCGAAACAGCTGCAACGCATGCGTTCGCGTCTGTCGATGGTGTTCCAGCACTTCAACCTGTGGTCGCACATGACCGCGCTGGAAAACATCATGGAAGCGCCGGTGCACGTACTCGGTGTATCCAAGGCAGAAGCCCGCGAGAAAGCCGAGCACTACCTGAACAAGGTGGGCGTGGCACATCGCAAGGACGCTTACCCGGGCCACATGTCCGGTGGTGAACAACAGCGCGTGGCAATTGCCCGTGCGCTGGCGATGGAGCCCGAGGTGATGCTGTTCGACGAGCCGACCTCGGCGCTGGACCCGGAACTGGTCGGCGACGTGCTGAAAGTCATGCAGGCCCTGGCCCAGGAAGGCCGGACCATGGTGGTGGTGACCCACGAAATGGGCTTCGCCCGTGAAGTGTCGAACCAGTTGGTGTTCCTGCACAAAGGTGTCGTCGAAGAAAGCGGCAACCCGCGTGAAGTGCTGGTGAACCCGCAATCCGAGCGCTTGCAGCAATTCCTCTCGGGCAGCCTCAAGTAATCAAGACTGCCGTTGTGCACCGCGATAGTGCATGCTTCGCAATCCAAGGCCGGCCCCCGATCCCTGTGGGAGCTGGCTTGCCAGCGATAGCGGTGGTTCAGTTTGCATCTCTGGCACAGACAGACCGCCATCGCTGGCAAGCCAGCTCCCACAAGGGATCGCTGTTGGTTTTGAGATTTGTGTTCATTTACGGGCTAGCATTGGCCCATGCCTTCATCACTGTTCTTCGTTTCGGATTGCCCACCCATGACTGCCCATCGAATTGGTTTCCTGATTTGGCCCAGCACTAAAGCACTGACGCTTGCGCTGGCTGAGGAGGCCTTGCGTGTTGCCCAGCGTGTGCATCCGGACGTGGTCTACGAACTGTCGTTCTTGCAAGCTGAACCGCCAACCGAAGGCGCCTGGCAATTGCCCGGCGAAGCCTGGACCGGCAAGCTCGAAAACTTCCAGAAACTGTTCCTGCTTGCCGACGAGCCGCCGACGACTTTGGCGCCGGCGCTCAGCAGTGCGTTGAAGCAACTGGTGCGTTCCGGGTGTGTGATCGGTGGCCTGTCGGCCGGTGTCTATCCGTTGGCGCAACTCGGCTTGCTCGATGGCTATCGCGCGGCCGTGCACTGGCGCTGGCAGGATGATTTTGCCGAACGCTTCCCGAAGGTCATTGCCACCAGTCATCTGTTCGATTGGGACCGCGACCGCCTGACTGCGTGTGGCGGCATGTCGGTACTCGACCTGTTGCTGGCGGTGTTGGCCCGTGATCATGGTGCGGAGCTGGCCGGTGCGGTGTCGGAAGAGCTGGTGGTCGAGCGTATCCGTGAAGGCGGCGAGCGTCAGCGCATTCCATTGCAGAATCGCCTCGGCTCCAGCCATCCGAAGCTCACCCAGGCCGTGTTGCTGATGGAAGCCAACATCGAAGAACCGCTGACCACCGACGAAATCGCCCAGCATGTGTGCGTCTCCCGTCGACAACTGGAGCGGATCTTCAAGCAATACCTCAACCGTGTGCCGAGCCAGTACTACCTGGAGCTGCGCCTGAACAAGGCCCGGCAGATGTTGATGCAAACCAGCAAGTCGATCATTCAGATCGGCCTGTCTTGCGGCTTTTCCTCGGGGCCGCATTTTTCCAGCGCCTACCGCAACTTCTTCGGCGCCACGCCGCGGGAAGATCGCAACCAGCGACGCAGCAGCAGTCCGTTCGAGTTGTCGTCGGTGCCGTCCGAGCGCGGCTGACCGCTGGCGCAGTTTGCGCAAATCAAATCCCCCGCAACCCTGCCGCTAACCCTGTCGGACAGTTAAACTGCGCCTTTGCGACCCTATATGTCGCATTGCCGTAAACCCGGGAAAATCCGGGGTTTGCGCTATAAGAAGTTGTCGCTTGGCGGCAAGGCCGGGCTGAAAACTGTCCTTACAATCCCCCCATCGCTCGCCAGTTTCAGGCGAGTGTTTTCTCTTCAGGAGACTCCGATGTCCGTTGAGCACGCTGCGGTACAACGCGCCGATTTCGACCAGGTTATGGTTCCCAACTACGCGCCTGCCGCCTTCATTCCTGTGCGTGGCGCCGGTTCCCGCGTCTGGGACCAGTCCGGTCGCGAGCTGATCGACTTCGCCGGCGGGATTGCCGTAAACGTATTGGGCCATGCGCACCCGGCGCTGGTCGGTGCCTTGACCGAGCAGGCCAACAAGCTGTGGCACGTGTCCAACGTGTTCACCAATGAGCCGGCCCTGCGCCTGGCCCATAAACTGATCGATGCCACCTTTGCCGAGCGTGCGTTCTTCTGCAACTCCGGCGCCGAAGCCAACGAGGCCGCCTTCAAGCTGGCCCGTCGCGTCGGCCACGATCGTTTCGGCAGCGAGAAGTACGAAATCATCGCCGCCCTCAACAGCTTCCACGGTCGTACCCTGTTCACCGTGAACGTCGGTGGCCAGTCGAAGTATTCCGATGGTTTCGGTCCGAAAATCACCGGTATCACCCACGTGCCGTACAACGACCTGGCCGCGCTGAAAGCTGCCATTTCCGACAAGACTTGCGCGGTGGTGCTGGAGCCGATTCAGGGCGAAAGCGGTGTGATCCCGGCTGAACTCGAATACCTGCAAGGCGCCCGCGAACTCTGCACCGCGCACAACGCGCTGCTGATTTTCGACGAAGTGCAAACCGGCATGGGCCGTACCGGCAAACTGTTTGCGTACCAGCATTACGGCGTGACCCCGGACATCCTGACCAGCGCCAAGAGCCTGGGCGGCGGTTTCCCGATCGCGGCGATGCTGACCACCGAAGACCTGGCCAAGCACCTGGTCGTCGGCACCCACGGCACCACCTACGGCGGCAACCCGCTGGCGTGCGCGGTCGCCGAAGCGGTGATCGACGTGATCAACACCCCTGAAGTGCTGGCCGGCGTCAACGCCAAGCACGACAAGTTCAAGGCACGCCTGGAGCAGATCGGCGAGAAGTACGGCCTGTTCACCAAGGTGCGTGGCCTGGGCCTGTTGATCGGATGCGTGTTGACCGATGCCTGGAAAGGCAAGGCCAAGGACATCTTCAACGCCGCTGAAAAAGAAGGCCTGATGGTGTTGCAAGCGGGCCCGGACGTGGTGCGTTTCGCCCCGAGCCTGGTGGTGGAAGACGCCGATATCGATGCCGGTCTGGACCGCTTCGAACGCGCTGCGGCAAAACTGACGCAAGCCTGATAGCTCCTCGGCGCCTGACCGTTCAGGCGTCGAACCAAATTTTTATGCCGTGCCCGCTCTATCTATATATGTGGGAGCGAGCCCGCTCGCGAAGAGGGCCGACAGCCAACATCGTTGTTGTCTGAAAGGACGCATTCGCGAGCAGGCTCGCTCCCACAGTGTCGCGCTGAGTGGCCCGGCTTATTTCCTCAAAGAGTTTTTAGAAAGGAGTGACACCATGCTGGTGATGCGCCCCGCGCAAATGGCTGATCTGGGCGAGGTACAGCGTCTGGCTGCGGACAGCCCGATTGGTGTCACTTCCTTGCCGGATGACGTTGAACGCCTGAGCGACAAGATCGCCGCGAGCGAAGCGTCATTCGCCGCCGAGGTGAGCTTCAACGGTGAAGAGAGTTATTTCTTCGTCCTCGAAGACACCACCACCGGCAAGCTGGTGGGCTGTTCGGCCATCGTTGCCTCCGCCGGTTATTCCGAGCCGTTCTACAGCTTCCGTAATGAAACCTTCGTTCACGCTTCCCGCGAGCTGAAGATTCATAACAAGATTCATGTGCTCTCCCAGTGCCACGACCTGACCGGTAACAGCCTGCTGACCAGTTTCTACGTGCAGCGCGAGCTGGTGGGTTCGCCTTGGGCCGAACTCAATTCCCGTGGACGCCTGCTGTTCGTGGCCAGCCATCCGGAGCGCTTTGCCGATTCCGTGGTGACCGAGATCGTCGGCTACAGCGATGAAAATGGCGATTCGCCGTTCTGGGATGCCATCGGCCGCAACTTCTTCGACCTCAACTACGCTGAAGCCGAGCGTCTGTGCGGCCTGAAGAGCCGTACGTTCCTGGCCGAACTGATGCCGCATTACCCGATCTACGTGCCGCTGCTGCCGGACTCCGCGCAGGAAGCGATGGGCCAGGTGCACCCGCGGGCACAAATCACCTTCGACATCCTGATGCGCGAAGGCTTCGAGACCGATCACTACATCGATATTTTCGACGGCGGCCCGACCTTGCATGCCCGCGTCTCGGGGATCCGTTCGATTGCCCAGAGCCGCGTGGTACCGGTGAAAATCGGCGAGCCGGTCAAAGGTGTCGGTCGACAGTATCTGGTGGCCAACGCGCAGTTGCAGGATTACCGCGCCGTCATGCTTGAGCTCGATTACGCGCCAGGCAAACCCGTGACCCTGGACCTGGAAGCGGCCGAAGCCCTGGGTGTCGGTGAAGGTGCGAGCGTGCGCCTGGTGGCGGTTTAACGCCTGCTTCAAAAAAATGCCTGAAAAGCAGCGAGTTTCACGGGTGGCGCAAGCGGCCCGTTTGAGGAGATAGCATGATCGTTCGTCCCGTACGCAGCAGCGATTTACCCGCTCTGATCGACCTGGCCCGCAGCACCGGCACCGGCCTGACCACTTTGCCGGCCAACGAAGAGCGTCTGGCCCATCGGGTCGGCTGGGCCGAGAAGACCTTTCGCGGTGAAGCCGGGCGGGGCGATGCGGACTACCTGTTCGTGCTCGAAGATGACGACGGTCGCGTGGTGGGCATTTCCGCCATCGCCGGCGCGGTTGGTCTGCGTGAGCCCTGGTACAACTTCCGCGTCGGTCTGACGGTGAGTGCTTCGCAGGAGCTGAACATCTATCGCGAAATCCCGACGCTGTTCCTGGCCAACGACCTGACCGGCAACTCCGAGCTGTGCTCGCTGTTCCTGCACGCCGATTTCCGCAGTGGCCTTAACGGCCGCATGCTGTCCAAGGCGCGGATGCTGTTCATCGCCGAGTTCCCGCAACTGTTCGGCAACAAGATCATCGCCGAGATGCGCGGTGTGTCCGATGACGCCGGGCGTTCGCCGTTCTGGGAAAGCCTGGGCCGCCACTTCTTCAAGATGGAATTCAGCCAGGCCGATTACCTGACCGGCGTGGGCAACAAGGCGTTCATCGCCGAACTGATGCCCAAATTCCCGCTGTACACCTGCTTCCTGTCGCCGGATGCGCGCAACGTGATCGGTCAGGTGCACCCTGATACCGAGCCTGCGCTGTCGATGCTCAAGAGCGAAGGTTTCAGCTATCAAGGCTACGTCGACATTTTCGACGCAGGCCCCGCGATCGAGTGCGAAACCGGCAAGATCCGCGCCGTACGCGACAGTCAGGCGCTGGTGCTGGCCATCGGCACGCCGGGTGACGACGCCACGCCATTCATTATCCACAACCGCAAGCGCGAAGAGTGCCGGATCACTGCCGCACCCGCACGCTTCGCCGCCGGCACGCTGGTGGTCGACCCGCTGACCGCCAAACGTCTTCAACTCAACGCCGGCGATCAGGTGCGCGCCGTTCCGTTGTCCGCAGCCCGGGAGTCGAAATAATGAAGTCGCTATACATTGCAGGTGAATGGCTGGCCGGTCAGGGCGAAGCCTTTGAGTCGCTGAACCCGGTGACCCAGCAAGTGCTGTGGTCCGGTCAAGGCGCCACGGCCGCTCAGGTTGAATCGGCGGTGCAAGCGGCGCGTCAGGCGTTCCCGGGTTGGGCTCGCCGGACCCTGGAAGAGCGTATCTCGGTGCTGGAGGCCTTTGCCGCTGCACTGAAGAGCCATGCTGACGAACTGGCCCGCACCATCGGTGAGGAAACCGGCAAGCCCCTGTGGGAATCGGCGACCGAAGTCACCAGCATGGTCAACAAGATTGCAATCTCGGTCCAGAGCTACCGCGAGCGCACTGGCGAGAAGAGCGGCCCGCTGGGCGACGCCACCGCCGTATTGCGTCACAAGCCACATGGTGTTGTAGCGGTGTTTGGTCCCTACAATTTCCCTGGCCACTTGCCCAACGGGCATATCGTGCCGGCGTTGCTGGCCGGTAACAGCGTGCTGTTCAAGCCTAGCGAGCTGACGCCCAAAGTCGCCGAGCTGACGGTCAAATGCTGGATCGAGGCCGGTTTGCCGGCCGGTGTGCTGAACCTGCTGCAAGGCGCCCGCGAAACCGGTATCGCTTTGGCGGCGAACCCGGGCATCGACGGTCTGTTCTTCACCGGTTCCAGCCGCACCGGCAATCACCTGCATAATCAATTCGCCGGTCGCCCGGACAAGATCCTCGCGCTGGAGATGGGCGGCAACAACCCGTTGGTGGTCGATCAGGTCGCCGATGTGGATGCTGCTGTTTACACCATTATTCAGTCGGCGTTCATTTCTGCCGGTCAACGCTGCACCTGTGCGCGCCGCTTGCTGGTGCCGCAAGGCGCGTGGGGCGACGCATTGCTGGCGCGATTGGTGGCGGTCAGCTCGACCCTCTCGGTCGGTGCCTTCGATCAGCAACCGGCGCCGTTCATGGGCTCGGTGATTTCCCTTGGCGCGGCCAAAGCATTGATGGAAGCCCAGGAGCATTTGTTGGCCAACGGTGCGCTGGCCTTGCTGGAAATGACTCAACCTCAGGCTCAGGCCGCATTGTTGACCCCTGGCATTCTCGACGTGACCGCCGTGACCGAACGCCCGGACGAAGAGCTGTTCGGCCCGTTGCTGCAAGTGATCCGCTACGCTGATTTTGAAGCGGCGATCGCTGAAGCCAACGACACTGCGTACGGTCTGGCGGCGGGGCTGCTGTCGGATTCCGAGGCGTGCTATCAGCAATTCTGGCTGGAAAGCCGCGCCGGTATCGTCAACTGGAACAAGCAACTGACCGGTGCTGCGAGCAGCGCGCCTTTCGGCGGCGTCGGCGCTTCGGGCAACCATCGCGCCAGTGCCTACTACGCGGCGGATTACTGCGCGTATCCAGTGGCCTCGCTGGAAACCCCTAACCTGGTGTTGCCCGCAGCGCTTACACCTGGTGTGAAGATGGCGTGATGCCCAATCGCGGGCAAGCCCGCTCCCACAAGGTCCGAGTCGTACACAAATTATGTGAACACTGTTGAACCTGTGGGAGCGGGCTTGCCCGCGATGGCCGCGACGCGGTCTTACTCAATTGTTACTAGAAGCCTATAACAAACAGATTCTCGTGGAGCCTCGCTGATGAAATCCTATGAAGTCAATTTTGACGGTCTAGTGGGGCCGACCCATAACTACGGCGGCCTGTCCTACGGCAACGTCGCATCCCAGAGCAACAGCCAGCAGTCTTCGAACCCGAAGGAAGCAGCGCTGCAAGGCCTGGCGAAGATGAAAGCACTGATGGACATGGGCTTTCAGCAAGGCGTGCTGGCGCCACAGGAGCGCCCGGACGTGGCGGCACTGCGTCGCCTGGGCTTTGGCGGCACCGACGCTGAAGTGATCGAACGCGCGGCAAAAGACGCGATGCCGCTGCTGGTCGCCAGCTGCTCGGCGTCGAGCATGTGGGTTGCCAACGCCGCCACCGTCAGCCCGAGTGCCGACACTGCGGATGGCCGCGTGCACTTCACCGCCGCTAACCTCAATTGCAAATACCACCGCAGCATCGAACACCCGACCACCAGCCGCGTGCTGGGGGCAATGTTCGCCGACCAGAAACACTTCGCGCACCACGCGGCCCTGCCGGCCGTGGCCCAGTTCGGTGACGAAGGCGCGGCCAACCACACCCGTTTCTGCCGCGAATACGGCGAAGCCGGTGTCGAGTTCTTCGTGTTCGGTCGCAGTGCGTTCGATAACCGCTACCCGGCTCCGCAGAAGTACCCGGCCCGCCAGACCCTGGAAGCGTCCCAGGCCGTGGCGCGTCTGCATGGCTTGAAGGATGACGGTGTGGTCTATGCCCAGCAGAATCCATCGGTGATCGATCAGGGTGTGTTCCACAATGACGTGATCGCCGTGGGTAACGGTGAGGTGTTGTTCTACCACGAGGACGCGTTCCTCGAGACCGAACAGATGCTCGCTGAACTGCAGAGCAAACTCGCCAAGGTCGGTGGGAAATTTCAGTCAATCTGCGTACCGCGTTCCGCGGTAACCGTGGAAGACGCGGTTCGGTCCTACCTGTTCAATAGCCAACTGCTGTCGCGTCCTGACGGTTCCATGCTGTTGATCGTCCCGGAAGAATGCCATGGCAACGAACGTGTCTGGCAGTATCTGCAGGGTTTGACCAGCTCCGGCGGCCTGATCCGGGAAGTGAAAGTTTTCGATCTCAAGCAAAGCATGCAGAACGGCGGTGGCCCCGCTTGCCTGAGGTTGCGCGTCGCGCTCAACGAAACCGAACTGGCGGCGGTCAATCAAGGCGTTATCATGACGGCACCGTTGTACGGCACATTGACCGAATGGGTTAACAAGCACTACCGCGACCGCATGACCGAAAACGATCTTGCGGACCCGCAATTGCTGCTTGAGTGCCGGACGGCACTGGATGAACTGACGCAAATCCTTAAACTGGGCGCGGTTTATCCATTCCAGATCAATTGATCGACGGCGCGCTTTCGGGCACGACAGCGCGTCGCTTCATCTCCAATGAGAGCGTAATTACATGAGCGACAAACTGCAGCTGATCCTTGAAGACACCGACGGTACGCAACTGGAAACTTCCTGCACCCGCGTCGCGGTCATGTGGCAAGGCAAAGAGCTGTGGATCCAGCAAGACGGCCGCGGCCAATTGCTGATCGGCGTGGACGTCGAAGAAGGTGACGCCGAATACGCCAACCTGCTGTTGCGCCCATTGGCGACTAATCTGGTAAGTCTGCAACTGGAGATGGAACCGGCTGAGCTCGGCGACGACGAGGATCACGTTCACGGCCCGGATTGCAACCACGACCACTAAGGAAACCGCTCTATGCTCGCCCTCGGCAAACTGCTTGAACTGACCCTCGCCGGCCGCGAACCGGCGGAGAAGACTCAACTGACTGTCGAAGGCGTGCGCATGCGCTGGTTGAGCGAGGGCGCGCTGGAAGTCCGGCCGCCCGAAGCGCGCGACAATGGCCTGGATCTGCTGCTGTCAGCGGGGATCCACGGCAACGAAACAGCACCGATCGAATTGCTTGATCGACTGTTGCATGACATCGCTCGCGGCGATCTGAAGCCGCGCGCACGCATTCTGTTCCTGTTCGGCAATCCTGAAGCGATTCGCAAGGGTGAGCGTTTCGTCGAGCAGGACGTCAATCGGCTGTTCAATGGCCGTCACGAACAAAGCAGCGGCTCCGAAGCCTTGCGCGCCTGTGAACTGGAGCGCCTGGCCGCCAGTTTCTTCAGCCTGCCGGATCGCCAGCGCCTGCACTACGACCTGCACACCGCGATCCGCGGTTCGAAAATCGAGCAGTTCGCACTGTACCCATGGAAAGAAGACCGCCAGCATTCGCGCCAGGAGCTGGCTCGTCTGCGCGCCGCCGGCATGGAAGCGGTGTTGCTGCAGAACAAACCGTCCATCGTCTTCAGTTCCTACACCTACGACAAGCTCGGCGCCGAGTCTTTCACCCTCGAGCTGGGCAAGGCGCGACCATTCGGGCAGAACGACGGTGTCAACGTGTCCCGGCTGGAAACCCGCCTCAAACAGATCATCGAAGGCACCGAGCCGGAGTCGACTGAACAAGCGCTTGATGGGTTGCAGCTGTTCAGCGTGGCGCGGGAAATCATCAAGCACAGCGACAGCTTCCGCTTGAACCTGCCGGCGGACATCGAGAACTTTTCCGAATTGGACGTGGGTTATTTGCTGGCTGAGGACATCGCCAATACCCGCTGGATCATCGAGGAAGAGGGCGCCCGGATCATCTTTCCGAACCCCAAGGTGAAGAACGGCCTGCGCGCCGGCATCCTGATCGTGCCGACCACCGACGAAAACCTGGCTTGATTACGATCTCAGGTTTGTCATGGAACCCATGTGGGAGCGAGCCTGCTCGCGAAGACGGATTAACAAACGACATCACCTTTGAATGTTAAACCGCTTTCGCGAGCAGGCTCGCTCCCACAGGTATTTTGGTGGTTAGACGGCTACCGCACGCGGCTCAGTGCGACGCAACGCACGCACCTTGCTCAACGTATCTGCACAAGTCTTCGCCGCTTCCTGGCCTTTATGCACAAAATGCTCGAAGAAGAACTTCTGGTGCTCTTCACCGGCATGGAAGTGGTGCGGGGTCAGGGACACCGAGAACACCGGCACTTCGGTTTCCAGTTGAACCTGCATCAGGCCGCTGACCACAGACTGGGCGACGAATTCGTGACGGTAGATCCCGCCGTCCACCACCAGGGCTGCCGCGACAATGCCGGCATAACGGCCGGTCTTGGCCAGCAACTTGGCATGCAAGGGCATTTCAAAAGCCCCGCCGACTTCGAAGAAGTCGATGTCGGATTCCTGATAACCCTGGGCAATCATTTCCGCGACGAAGCCTTTACGGCTCTGGTCAACGATTTCCTTGTGCCAGCAGGCCTGGATGAACGCAACGCGCTCGCCCTGATGGTGTTTGCTTTTGCTGTCGATTGCGGTGGGTTGCATGTTCTGACTCCTGTTTGTGTGAAAAACAGGGCGTTATGAATCGAATGGGATTTAAGGGTGCGCAGGCACAAGTGCCTGCGGACGGCGCTTTGGCATAGAGCCTTGGCGGCGCCAATCCCGTTCTCTCTTCATCCGGACTATGACCGTCGGCCCCGGGATCACACCGGGTCTGCTGACCTTGCCGCCAGTCACCGCCGAAGCCGTGCCGTCACCAAGCGCTCGCGGGCTATGCGCATTGCGCGCAATTACCGCCGGTGGGGAGTTGCACCCCGCCCTGAGAACGTTTTGCCGCCCGATTGTCGGGCGGCGCAGCGTTTTTAACACATATTTCGCACCTGTGCATTGCTGCTATCTGATGATTGCTATCGACTTTTTCGTCGAATGAATAAGCCTTTTGCTCTTCAAGGGTTGATTATTCGTCGGCATGACCACAGTAATTCCTACCTGAAAGGGATTTTCCCCTGCTAACCGAGGCCAGATTCATGAGCGTTATCGATCTTCGCAGCGACACAGTCACCCAGCCCACCGCCGGCATGCTCGACGCGATGGCCTCAGCGGCCACCGGGGATGACGTTTATGGCGAAGATCCGACAGTCAATCGTCTGGAAGCCGAGTTGGCAAAACGCCTGGGTTTTGCCGCGGCACTGTTTGTCCCGACCGGCACCATGAGCAATCTGCTGGGATTGATGGCCCATTGCGAGCGCGGTGATGAGTACATCGTCGGCCAACAAGCCCATACCTATAAGTACGAAGGGGGTGGGGCGGCAGTGCTGGGTTCGATCCAGCCGCAACCGCTGGAAGTGCAGGCCAATGGTTCGCTGGACCTGGCGCAGGTTGCCGCCGCGATCAAACCGGACGACTTCCACTTCGCCCGCACCCGCCTGCTGGCGCTGGAAAACACCATGCAGGGCAAGGTCCTGCCCCTGGATTACCTGGCCCGAGCCCGCAGCTTTACCCGTGAACACGGGTTACAGCTGCATCTGGACGGTGCCCGGCTGTATAACGCGGCGGTCAAGCTGGGTGTCGATGCCCGGGAGATCGCCCAGCATTTCGATTCCGTCTCGGTCTGCCTGTCCAAAGGCCTGGGCGCGCCGGTCGGTTCGGTGTTGTGCGGTTCGGCGCAGTTGATCGCCAAGGCGCGGCGCTTGCGCAAGATGGTTGGCGGCGGCATGCGCCAGGCCGGGATTCTGGCGGCGGCAGGCTTGTATGCCTTGGATAACAACGTCCAGCGGCTGGCTGTCGACCACGCCAACGCCCAATCGCTGGCCGAAGGCCTGCGCGCGGCGGGTTATGAGGTCGAGCCGGTACAGACCAACATGGTTTACGTGAACATGGGTGACCGTGCCGAGGCGATCAAGGCGTTTGCCGCCGAACGCGGGGTCAAGCTCAGCGCTGCCGCACGCTTGCGGATGGTCACGCACATGGACGTCAGCGCTGGGCAAATCGAGCAGGTCGTCGCGACATTCGTCGACTTTTCCCGTAAGTGATAGCGTTAGCAGTCCAATTGACCGTTTCTATCGTATAAACACGCTGTACCCCGCGCGCAGGGCCGATATAATGCGGCCCTTTGCCGTCGTTTCGTCTGTTGACGTTTCGAACAGGCCTTTGGCCGCAGCCTCCGTGGAAGAACCTAATGAAAAGCGCAGAAATCCGTGAAGCCTTCCTTCGCTTCTTCGAAGAGCAAGGCCACACCCGTGTAGCCTCCAGCTCTTTGATTCCGGGCAACGACCCAACCCTGCTGTTCACCAACGCGGGGATGAACCAGTTCAAGGACTGCTTCCTGGGCCAGGAAAAGCGCGCGTACACCCGCGCCGTCAGCAGCCAGAAATGCGTGCGCGCCGGCGGCAAGCACAACGACCTGGAAAACGTCGGTTATACCGCTCGTCACCACACGTTCTTCGAAATGCTGGGTAACTTCAGCTTCGGTGATTACTTCAAGCGTGATGCAATCACCTACGCCTGGAACTTCCTGACCTCCGAGAAGTGGCTGAACCTGCCGAAGGAAAAGCTCTGGGTCACCGTCTACGCCAGCGATGACGAGGCGTATGACATCTGGACCAAGGAAATCGGCGTTCCGGCCGAGCGCATGGTTCGCATCGGCGACAACAAGGGTGCGCCGTACGCTTCCGACAACTTCTGGACCATGGGCGATACCGGCCCGTGCGGTCCTTGCACCGAGATTTTCTACGATCACGGCGCCGACATCTGGGGTGGCCCACCCGGCTCGCCGGAAGAAGACGGCGACCGTTACATCGAAATCTGGAACAACGTGTTCATGCAGTTCAACCGCACCGCCGACGGCGTGCTGCACCCGCTGCCAGCACCGTCGGTGGATACCGGCATGGGCCTGGAGCGGATCAGTGCCGTGCTGCAGCACGTTCACTCGAACTATGAGATCGACCTGTTCCAGAGCCTGCTGAACGCATCGGCCAAGGCCATCGGTTGCACCAATGACGCCCAGGCTTCCCTGAAAGTCGTGGCTGACCACATTCGCTCCTGCGGTTTCCTGATTGCCGACGGCGTGCTGCCGTCCAATGAAGGCCGTGGCTACGTACTGCGCCGGATCATTCGTCGCGCTTGCCGTCATGGCAACAAGCTGGGCGCCAAGGGCAGCTTCTTCTACCAGATCGTCGCGGCGTTGGTCGCCGAGATGGGCGAAGCCTTCCCTGAGCTGAAGTCCCAGCAGGCACACATCGAACGTGTACTGAAAGCCGAAGAAGAGCAATTCGCCAAGACCCTGGAACAGGGCCTGAAAATCCTCGAGCAGGATCTGGCCGAGCTCAAAGGCGACGTGGTGCCGGGCGATGTCGTGTTCAAGCTCTACGACACCTACGGTTTCCCGATGGACCTGACCGGCGACATCGCCCGTGAGCGCAGCCTGACCATCGACGAAGCAGGTTTTGAGCGCGAAATGGAAGCCCAGCGCGTCCGTGCACGTTCGGCCAGCTCCTTCGGCATGGACTACAACAGCCTGGTCAAGGTCGACGTCGACACCGAGTTCACCGGTTACCACGCGACCAAAGGTTCGGCGAAAGTCGTTGCTCTCTATAAAGACGGGCAGTCGGTCGACGTATTAAGTGAAGGCGAAGAGGGCGTCGTGGTTTTGAACCAGACTCCGTTCTATGCCGAATCCGGTGGCCAGGTTGGCGACTGTGGTTATCTGCAGGCCGGTGCTTCGCGTTTCGACGTACGCGACACCACCAAGACTGGCGGCGCGTTCCTGCACCATGGCGTACTGGCTTCGGGCAGTCTGATCGTTGGTACACCAGTGGAAACCCATGTCGAAGCAGAGGTGCGTCACGCTACCTCGCTGAACCACTCGGCCACTCACTTGCTGCACGCCGCGTTGCGTCAGGTGCTGGGCGATCACGTTCAGCAGAAAGGCTCGCTGGTTGACAGTCAGCGCCTGCGCTTCGACTTCAGCCACTTTGAAGCCGTCAAGCCTGAGCAACTGAAGGCCCTGGAAGAGATCGTCAACGCCGAGATTCGCAAGAACTCCGCTGTTGAAACCGAAGAAACCGATATCGAAACCGCCAAACAGAAAGGCGCCATGGCGCTGTTCGGTGAGAAGTACGGCGACAGCGTGCGCGTGCTGAGCATGGGCGGGGATTTCTCCGTTGAACTGTGCGGTGGTATCCACGCCAGCCGTACCGGCGACATTGGCCTGCTGAAAATCATCAGCGAAGGCGGTGTGGCCTCTGGTGTGCGTCGTATCGAGGCAGTCACCGGTGCTGCGGCACTGGCCTACTTGAATGCGGCTGAAGAACAACTCAAGGAAGCGGCCAACCTGGTCAAGGGCAGCCGCGACAACCTGATCGACAAGCTGTCGGCTGTGCTGGAGCGCAACCGTCTGCTGGAGAAGCAACTCGAGCAGTTGCAAGCCAAGGCGGCCAGCGCGGCCGGTGACGATCTGTCGGCGCAAGCGCAGGACGTCAAGGGCGTGAAAGTGTTGGCCGTGCGTCTGGACGGCCAGGACGGCAAGGCGCTGCTGGGGCTGGTCGATCAGCTGAAAAACAAACTCGGTCGCGCAGTGATCCTGCTCGGCAGTGTCCATGAGGAAAAGGTCGTTCTGGTTGCAGGCGTAACCAAAGACCTGACTGGCCAACTCAAAGCCGGTGATTTGATGAAGCAAGCCGCTGCGGCAGTGGGCGGGAAGGGTGGTGGTCGTCCAGACATGGCGCAGGGCGGCGGTACCGACGCTGGCGCACTGGATGCAGCACTGGCGCTGACCGTTCCATTTGTAGAGCAGGGTTTATAAGGCAGGGTGTCCGGCCCGCAGTCTAGTGGCGGGCCGGTACGCTGTTTGAGTGATTATTTGGGCGCCCTTCATGGGCAGAGGCGGCTTTGAAATGGCTTTGATCGTACAGAAATTTGGAGGCACCTCGGTCGGCACTGTCGAGAGAATCGAGCAGGTCGCCGACAAGGTTAAGAAATTCCGCGATGCCGGCGATGACCTGGTGGTTGTGCTGTCTGCAATGAGCGGCGAAACCAACCGTCTGATCGATCTGGCCAAGCAAATCAGTGGCGACGGCCAACCGGTTCCTCGTGAACTGGATGTGATCGTGTCCACCGGTGAGCAGGTGACGATTGCCCTGTTGGCCATGGCGCTGATGAAGCGTGGTGTGCCCGCGGTGTCCTACACCGGCAATCAGGTACGGATTCTGACGGATAGCGCGCACAATAAAGCGCGTATCTTGCAGATTGATGACCAGAAGATTCGCGGCGACCTGAAGGCCGGTCGCGTGGTGGTTGTCGCCGGTTTCCAGGGCGTCGACGAACACGGCAACATCACCACGCTCGGTCGTGGCGGTTCCGACACCACCGGCGTAGCCCTGGCGGCAGCCCTGAAGGCTGACGAGTGCCAGATCTACACCGACGTCGACGGTGTCTACACCACCGACCCGCGCGTGGTGTCCGTGGCTCAACGCCTGGACAAGATCACCTTCGAAGAGATGCTGGAAATGGCCAGCCTCGGTTCCAAGGTGTTGCAGATCCGTGCGGTGGAATTCGCCGGCAAGTACAACGTTCCGCTGCGCGTATTGCACAGCTTCAAGGAGGGTCCGGGCACCCTCATTACTATTGATGAAGAGGAAACCATGGAACAGCCGATCATTTCCGGCATCGCTTTCAATCGCGATGAAGCCAAGCTGACCATCCGTGGTGTGCCAGACACCCCGGGCGTTGCGTTCAAGATTCTCGGCCCTATCAGCGCCGCGAACATCGAAGTCGACATGATCGTGCAGAACGTTGCGCACGATAACACCACCGACTTCACCTTCACGGTGCACCGCAATGACTATCAGGCGGCACAAGGCGTGCTGGAAAACACCGCTCGTGAGATCGGTGCCCGTGAAGTCGTTGGCGACACCAAGATCGCCAAGGTGTCGATCGTCGGCGTTGGCATGCGCTCTCACGCAGGCGTAGCCAGCCGCATGTTCGAATCCCTGGCCAAGGAAAGCATCAACATCCAGATGATCTCGACTTCGGAAATCAAGGTTTCCGTAGTGATCGAAGAGAAGTATCTGGAACTGGCTGTGCGCGCCCTGCACACGGCTTTCGATCTGGACGCACCGGTCCGCCAGGGCGAGTGATGCGTTCACCAAAGGGCGCGGTCTGACCGCGCCCTTTGTTTTTTTGAATGGCGTGACCCCGAGGCTGTTCTTTTGCTCGCGCTAGTCAATACTCAGGCATGTAGGCCGCGACCGCGTTGGTTGTAGGTCGAGTGCCTTTTTTTTGCAGACTGTTGTCCCTGAAATGTAAGGCGTGAGGAGAAAGGTATGTTGATTCTGACTCGTCGGTGCGCAGAAAGCCTGATTATTGGTGATGGCGAAATCACCGTGACCGTGCTCGGCGTCAAAGGAAATCAGGTGCGTATTGGTGTGAATGCGCCTAAAGAGGTGGCTGTCCACCGTGAGGAAATTTACCTGCGCATCAAGAAAGAGAAGGACGAAGAACCAAGCCATTAATTTTTATCGTTTTTTATGTTTGCAAACGGGGAAGAAGCTGGTTAATATACGCCCCGTGTTGCGGAGAGCTGGCCGAGTGGCCGAAGGCGCTCCCCTGCTAAGGGAGTACACCTCACAAGGGTGTCGGGGGTTCGAATCCCCCGTTCTCCGCCATTATTTGCGTAGTACGTTGTAATCTGGCTTCTTCGGTAAGTTGTTGAAATTACTAGAAAAAAGCGCTTTACAAACAGATTGAACGGCCTATAATGCGCGGCAACAAATGCACTCGTAGCTCAGCTGGATAGAGTACTCGGCTACGAACCGAGCGGTCACAGGTTCGAATCCTGTCGAGTGCACCATTTAAGAGTTGTTTGCAGTAATGTGAGCTACTCTGTTTCAACCAGTTGTGGTCTGGTTTAAAAACACAAATGCACTCGTAGCTCAGCTGGATAGAGTACTCGGCTACGAACCGAGCGGTCACAGGTTCGAATCCTGTCGAGTGCACCATACAACAGAAAGCCCGCATTTAATGCGGGCTTTTTGCCGTCTGGGATTTGGCTTTTCCTTTCGTGCATCCGTTCTCATCGAATTCAATGTTCGCGCCACGGCCTCGTTTGTTTTCGTAGCGATAGCGTGTGCTCGAGTTCCGAATACTGATCTTGTCTGGCTTGCCGAGAGCGCTTTCGACGTCTCGCTGAGTCATGCCCGCGATAATCCGCTGATTGATGATTGCTTCCCGCCGCTCTTTCGCGCTGATCAGATTTCCGCATTTGTCTTGGGCCTTGCCGACAACAGTTGGAACTCTTCTCTGGATTTTAGTGCCGGGTGTATCGCCACGCTCGGTTTCAGGCATTAGAGCTGTCACTGCGCCAGCGGGTGCGGGCGTGCGGACATCCTGGAGCGAAAAGCTTTCGCCTGTCGTGCAGCTCAGCGTGGTAAAGGTGATGTGCCCGTTGTCCGCCTCGCATCGGTGAATGGTCGTGGCAAGTGCCAAGGGCGAGCAGAGCAGGCTGATGAGTAAAGAATAGTGTGCGCTCGGTGGCATCGGGCGTCCTCCATGACGTTGTTCTCAAGCGTAGTCGCCACATTTTTCCGCTGCGGTGTGTTTTCTTTTCAGGATAAGTCGTCGCAGTTTCAAGGATCAGGATGGCGCTCAGGTTTGTCTTGCAAGCGCTTGTTTCAGCCGCGATTTTTTAACATTTAAAACCGTCAGGCGGTGTATCATTGCGCCCGTCAGCCCCGCCGGGGCTTGTGGAATACCTCCATGGACTTACCCAGTAGTTACTCAGTAAAACGTTTTTCCAATCATGAATTGACTGATTGATCCTTCCGGCGTGTTCCACTGCTGGGAGTGGAGTTCGCCTATGTCTGAAGTTGAAGTAAAGAAAACACAGGAAAGCTTGCAGGACCGCCTCGCTCAGGTTGTTGAGCTGTTGCAGCGTCAGCGAGTGGTTGAAGACCTGACCCACCGCCAGGAAGGCCCGCATCACGATCGGGTCGAAAACCTGGTTCACCGGCAGAACCTCGTCGAATTGCAGCGCAAGCTCGACGACCTGCACTCCGCCGACGTCGCCTATATCCTTGAAGCCTTGCCGCTGGACGATCGTCTGACGCTCTGGCAATTGGTCAAGGCTGATCGCGACGGCGACATCCTTCTCGAAGTATCCGACTCGGTCCGTGAAACCCTGATCGCCGACATGGACGATCATGAGCTCCTGGCTGCCGCCAAGGACATGGATGCCGACGAACTTGCTGACCTGGCTTCCGAGCTGCCGCGAGATGTCGTCCACGAGCTGATGGAAACCCTCGATGCCCAGCAGCGCGAGCGCGTGCGGTCTGCGTTGTCTTACGACGAGGAGCAGGTCGGTGCATTGATGGACTTCGAGATGGTGACCATCCGCGAGGATGTCAGTCTCGAAGTGGTTCTGCGTTACCTGCGGCGTCTCAAGGAGCTGCCCGGTCATACAGACAAGCTGTTCGTGGTCGACTATGACGGCGTCCTCAAGGGCGTTCTGCCGATCAAGCGTTTATTGGTCAACGATCCGGAAAAGCAGGTTTCTGAAGTCATGGCCAGTGATCCGGTGAGTTTTCATCCGGACGAAGAAGCCTACGATGCCGCCCAGGCGTTCGAGCGCTACGACCTGATTTCCGCACCTGTGGTCGATAAAAACGGCAAGCTGATTGGTCGTTTGACTATCGATGAGATGGTCGACCTGATTCGTGAAGAGAGCGAAAACGAAGTTCTCAACATGGCGGGTCTGCGTGAAGAAGAAGATATTTTTGCATCGGTCTGGAAGTCGTTGCGCAACCGTTGGGCCTGGCTGGCGGTGAACTTGATCACTGCATTCGTCGCATCTCGGGTGATTGGCCTGTTTGAAGGTTCCATCGAAAAGCTCGTGGCGCTTGCCGCGCTGATGCCGATCGTTGCGGGCATTGGTGGCAATTCCGGTAATCAGACCATCACCATGATCGTTCGGGCCATGGCGCTGGACCAGGTCAGCACCGGTAATACTTCGCGACTCATGCGTAAGGAGTTGGCGGTAGCGCTGATCAATGGTGTGATCTGGGGTGGTGTGATCGGGGTTGTTGCTTACCTGCTTTATGGCAGCTGGTCGTTGGGGGTGGTGATGACTGCTGCCATGACGCTCAACTTGTTGCTTGCTGCGTTGATGGGCGTTTTGATTCCGATGACGCTCGCGCGGCTTGGGCGCGATCCGGCAATGGGGGCCAGTGTGATGATCACGGCCATGACAGATAGTGGTGGGTTCTTTATTTTCCTTGGGCTGGCCACGATCTTCCTGCTCTGAGTTTTATTCCAGTAAGGCCCGCTACCCAGCGGGCTTTTTTTTGCCTGAATTTCAGGCAAAAAAAAGCCAGCGATCAGGCTGGCTTGAGCTTTCAATGTGAGTCAGGAGGCGTCAGTGGCCATCTCGGCATCATGGGCAATGAGTGAGACGAGTGCGTTTTGCTGGCGGTGGGAGAGTTGGCGGAAGCGTTGCAGCAATTCGCGTTCGTGCAATGAAAGCTCTGGGCTGTCCAGGCGCATGCTTAGTTCTTCGCCCAGCGCACCTTCCTGAATAAGGCTCTGCTCAAGGCGCGCGATGATTTCGGAGTTCATGCTGCGGTGATGATTGCGAGCCACCTCGGCAATGCGTTCACGCATTCCGTCTGGCAGACGTACGACGAACTTGTCAGCCGTACGGCTGGAATAAATTGCCTGTTTCAATGGGCGCATATATTTAACCGGTTAGTTCAGGGGAGCGGTTCTCGGGATTGGCCGCAGGATGTCTGATACGACAAGCGCTATGGCCAAATGTTCAACCTGAATTGATAGAGGCGCGCATCATGCCTCAAACTTGCCAGATCATTGGCGTCAATTCTGTGACAAATATTGAACTGGGTAAAGGCGTTATGCCAGCACCAATTATCAGAAATGCGGACTGGTTTGGAAAGCTGTCCAGATCCGTATCGCCGGTTGCGTCCTCTGCCTGACAGTCGACGTCAAGATTTCTGACGGGCATGTCATACGAATCGATCACTGTTCCTTACCCTTTACAGGATAGTGGCAAATGGCCGATTTACTAGAGATGGATAGGCGGTGAGGGCGATTTAGGATGGATGGCAGAGGATTTTGTCATAGGGGGCTTCAGGATCTGGCCGGGAGGGGCTGTCGAGTGGTATTTGTCCGGCGCTTCCGCTGGCGTGAGGAAGGTGTCATGAGTCGCCTCGTGATTTTCCAGGTAAAACTTCGTCGTCTTCTGAAGCATCCTCCTACACTTAAAAAGCCCACGGATGACATGACAAAGGTGGGCTTGCCCGTTAACATGCACGCCGTCTATCGCTCTGCGTATTCTCGCGGGCAATTTGTGTCTCAGTAGCTCAATTGGATAGAGCATCCCCCTCCTAAGGGGAAGGTTGGCAGTTCGAACCTGCCCTGGGACACCACCTTTTCATAACCCTCCAATCTCTCTTTCCTCGCATTTCATTGGCAGTGGCTAAGTGCTTACTGTCCGGATGTGGCTCCTTCTATATAGAAGAAGCGATGTTTCCCCCTTTTTGCACCTTATTAATAGAAAAACCAAATCAGTGCTTGACGGCAGATTTCAGATGTCTATAATTCGCCCCACTTCCGGCGCAGTCGAAACGGAAAACTCCTTGGTAAACAATGAGTTACGCAGTTTTCGGCAGCAGGTTGCTTCAGGTCATCGAAGCCGAAAGGAAGTTGAAAAAGAGGTGTTGACAGCAGCGAGTAACGCTGTAGAATTCGCCTCCCGCTGACGAGAGATCGAAAGCGCAAGTGGTTGAAGTTGTTGAGGAAAACCTTGAAAACTTCTGAAAATAATCACTTGACAGCAAATGAGGCTGCTGTAGAATGCGCGCCTCGGTTGAGACGAAAGCTCTTAACCAACCGCTCTTTAACAACTGAATCAAGCAATTCGTGTGGGTGCTTGTGGTATCAGACTGCTAGTCAACAGATTATCAGCATCACAAGTTACTCCGCGAGAAATCAAAGATGTA
>NZ_FYED01000013.1 GCF_900187565.1 Pseudomonas sp. Irchel 3A7
AAGCGGTTATTTTCAGAAGTTTTCAAAGAATCCTTTGTAACTTCAACCACTTGCGCTTTCGATCTCTCGTCAGCGGGAGGCGAATTCTACAGCGTTACTCGCTGCTGTCAACACCTCTTTTTCAACTCCCTTTCGGCTTCGATGACCTGAAGCAACCTGCTGCCGAAAACTGCGTAACTCATTGTTTACCAAGGAGTTTTCCGTTTCGACTGCGCCGGAAGTGGGGCGAATTATAGGCTTCTAAAATTCGCCGTCAACCCTTTATTTCAGGTTTATTCGGATTTGAGCGTAATACGCGCAAATGCCTTCTTCCCTGCCTGGCAAACATGGGTCGCGCCCAGCACGTATATAAAGGAGCGATCAACAACCTCGCCATCTATACGCACACCACCAGAACCAAGGAGGTCCCGCGCAACAGCAGAGTTCTTCACCAGACCCGCCTTGTTAAGAACGGCAGCGATCGGCATATCTTCGGCGGCGGTCAATTCGATCTCGGGCAAATCATCCGGCAGCTCGCCGTCCTTCATACGATTACCGGCCGCACGATGAGCATTGGCCGCAGCCTCCTCACCGTGGAAGCGAGCAACAATTTCTTCAGCAAGCTTGATCTTGATATCACGCGGATTAGCACCCGCCTCTACATCAGCACGGAAAGCATTGATCTCATCCATGGAGCGGAAGCTGAGCAACTCGAAGTAACGCCACATCAGAGCATCAGGAATGGAAACCAGCTTGCCATACATCACGCCTGGCGCTTCCTGGATACCTACATAGTTGCCCAAGGATTTGGACATCTTCTTCACGCCATCCAGACCTTCGAGCAATGGCATGGTCAGAATGCACTGAGCCTCCTGACCATAACCGCGCTGCAACTCGCGCCCCATCAGCAGGTTGAACTTCTGATCGGTACCACCCAACTCGACATCAGCACGCAAGGCAACCGAGTCATACCCCTGAACCAGCGGATAGAGAAACTCGTGAATGGCAATGGGCTGATTGGTTGTGTAGCGCTTGTCGAAGTCATCGCGCTCGAGCATACGCGCGACGGTGTACTGCGAAGTGAGGCGAATGAAATCGGCCGGCCCCATCTGATCCATCCAGGTGGAGTTGAATGCCACTTCGGTCTTGGCCGGATCAAGAATCTTGAAGACCTGAGTCTTGTAGGTCTCTGCGTTCTCGAGAACCTGCTCGCGAGTCAGCGGAGGGCGCGTCGCACTCTTGCCGCTCGGATCGCCAATCATTCCGGTGAAGTCGCCAATCAGGAAGATCACCTGGTGCCCCAACTCCTGGAACTGACGCAGCTTATTGATAAGCACCGTGTGACCCAGGTGCAAATCCGGCGCAGTCGGATCGAAGCCTGCCTTAATACGCAGCGGCTGGCCGCGCTTGAGCTTTTCAATCAGCTCGGACTCGACCAACAGTTCTTCCGCACCACGTTTGATCAGCGCTAGCTGCTCTTCAACCGACTTCATAACAGACCCGCAAGGCTCAGATTCAAAGGGAACCAACCATACAAGAACGCGCGTCAAATACAAGGTTTGCCCGGCGCACGGACGCCAATCCGTGGACAGAGAGTCCGCGAGCTTGCTTAAGAGATGATTTGGTTATATTTTATACAGTTATTTCATCTTCATCATGTCATTCATCTTTTCCAATTCATCTTTTTCAAAGTCAAAATTACCTATGACCAAAGAATCGTCTAAAGCGCCACCGCTTTACCCGAAGACCCACCTGCTCGCAGCAAGTGGTATCGCCGCTCTTCTGAGCCTGGCGCTTCTGGTGTTTCCTTCCAGTGATGTCGAAGCAAAAAAGACGACCCTGAGTCTTGAACTGGAAAGCCCTGCTGAACAACTGACACAAGATCAAGACGCTGCCGAGGCCGTCCAGGCCACAAATGAGCCAGCAACTTCTCCATTCGCGCAGATTGAAAACAGCGCGCAAGACACTCAGGAAACCGCCCAAGCCGCACCCGCACCGGTTGTCGAAGAAAAGAAGGCGCCAAACCACAGGGAAGTGATCGTCGCCAAGGGCGACACCCTCTCCACTCTGTTCGAGAAGGTTGGTCTTCCGGCCACGTCGGTGCATGAAGTGCTGGCCAGCGACAAGCAGGCCAAGCAATTCAGCCAACTCAAGCACGGACAGAAACTCGAATTCGAACTGAACCCGGATGGCCAGCTGACCAACCTTCACAGCAAGGTCAGCGATCTCGAAACCATCACCCTGACCAAGAACGACAAGGGCTATACGTTCAACCGCATCACTGCCAAGCCAACCGTGCGCTCCGCCTATGTTCATGGCGTGATCAACAGCTCGCTGTCGCAATCTGCCGCTCGCGCCGGTCTGTCCCATAGCCTGACCATGGACATGGCCAGTGTGTTTGGCTATGACGTCGACTTCGCCCAGGACATTCGCCAGGGTGACGAGTTCGACGTGATCTACGAACAGAAAGTCGTCAATGGCAAAGCCGTCGGCAATGGCCCGATCCTGTCCGCGCGCTTCACCAACCGCGGCAAGACTTACACCGCCGTGCGTTACACCAATAAACAAGGCAACAGCAGCTACTACACCGCTGACGGCAACAGCATGCGCAAGGCGTTCATCCGCACCCCGGTAGACTTCGCCCGCATCAGCTCGAAGTTCTCCATGGGCCGCAAGCATCCGATCCTGAACAAGATCCGCGCCCATAAAGGCGTCGACTACGCAGCCCCGCGCGGCACGCCAATCAAGGCCGCCGGCGATGGCAAAGTATTGCTCGCCGGCCGCCGTGGCGGTTACGGCAACACCGTGATCATCCAGCATGGCAATACCTACCGAACCCTGTACGGCCACATGCAGGGCTTTGCCAAAGGTGTCCAGACGGGCAGCAATGTCAAACAGGGGCAGGTGATTGGCTACATCGGCACCACCGGATTGTCTACCGGCCCGCACCTGCACTATGAGTTCCAGGTCAATGGCGTGCACGTCGACCCGCTGGGTCAGAAAGTGGCAATGGCTGATCCGATTTCCAAAGCAGAACGTGCACGTTTCCTCGCGCAGAGCCAACCGTTGATGGCTCGCATGGACCAAGAGAAAGCCACTCAACTGGCTTCGAGTAAACGCTAAGCCATGGCGCTCTATATAGGTGTTATGTCCGGAACCAGCCTTGATGGCCTGGACATTGCGCTGATCGAGCTCGCCCCGGCGATCAAACTGATCGCCACGCATTACATCCCCATGCCCGAATCCCTGCGCGCCGAGCTGCTTGGCTTGTGCGCCAGCGGCCCGGACGAGATTGCCCGCTCTGCCATTGCCCAACAGAACTGGGTAAAACTGGCCGCACAGGGCATTCACACTCTACTTGCTCAACAGCACCTAAAACCTGACGACATTCGCGCGATTGGCAGCCACGGGCAGACCATTCGCCACGAACCGGCACGCGGCTTCACGGTGCAGATCGGCAACCCGGCACTGCTGACCGAACTGACAGGTATCACCGTCGTCGGCGACTTCCGCAGTCGCGACGTTGCGGCAGGCGGACAAGGCGCGCCGCTGGTTCCTGCCTTTCATGAAGCCTTGTTCGAAGAGCGTGTCGGCAACCGCGCCGTACTGAACGTCGGCGGCTTCAGCAACCTCAGCCTCATAGAACCTGGCAAACCCGTCGCCGGCTTCGACTGCGGTCCAGGGAATGTGCTGCTGGATGCGTGGATACACCAGCAACGCGGCGCCAACTTTGACCGCGATGGCCAGTGGGCCGCCAGTGGCAAGGTTGAACCGGTACTGCTGAGGGCGTTGCTCAGCGATTCGTTTTTCGTGACCAAAGGCCCGAAAAGTACCGGTCGTGAAGTGTTCAACCTGCCGTGGTTGATGCAACACCTGGCACCGCTGCCAACTTTCGCCGCAGAAAATGTGCAGGCAACGCTGCTAGAGCTCACCGCACTGACCATCGTCGAGTCACTGCAAAGCGCCCAATCGGATACGCAGGAGCTGCTGGTCTGCGGCGGCGGCGCGCATAACACTACACTGATGAATCGCCTCGCCGGCCTGCTACCGAAGACAAAAGTCAGCAGCACATCCGCATACGGCGTAGATCCTGACTGGGTCGAAGCCATGGCCTTTGCCTGGCTGGCCCACTGCTGCCTCGAGGGCATCGCAGCCAATCGCCCGAGCGTCACCGGCGCCCGAGGCTTGCGCGTATTGGGCGCAATCTATCCCGCATAAACGTCAGACAGCAAAACGCCGCAGGGCCGTGAAGCCATGCGGCGTTTTAATGATACAGGCGCGCTGATCAGATCGAGAACGAGGAGCCACAACCACAGGTAGTGGTCGCGTTCGGGTTCTTGATGACGAAACGCGAACCTTCCAGACCTTCCTGGTAATCCACCTCGGCACCTGCCAGGTACTGGAAGCTCATCGGATCGACAACCAGACTCACGCCTTCGCGCTCGACGATGGTGTCGTCATCGGCCACTTCTTCATCGAAGGTGAAGCCATACTGAAAACCTGAACAACCGCCGCCCGTAACGAATACGCGCAGCTTCAAGCGATCATTCCCCTCTTCATCGACCAGGCTCTTCACCTTGTGCGCGGCACCGTGTGTGAATTGCAAAGCCGTGGGGGTGAAGGATTCGACGCTCATGCTGACTATCTCCCGGCGTTACGCCGCCATAATGCGTGATGACGCGCATTATCCGCTTGTCCTAGAAAATCGGTCAACTATTGTTATGGTATATCAACCATCTCAATCGTCAGCCCGGAATGCAAAAAGGCCCGTTCAACGGGCCTTTTCACTTTAAGTGGTAAAGCCTTACGGCAACATGCCCGCGTGGGAAAGACCCAGACGCTCATCCAGCCCGAACAGGATGTTCATGTTCTGAACCGCCTGGCCCGATGCACCTTTGACCAGGTTATCGATCACCGACAACACCACCACCAGATCACCGTCCTGTGGACGATGCACCGCGATACGGCAAACGTTGGCGCCGCGCACGCTACGGGTCTCCGGATGGCTGCCGGCCGGCATGACATCGACGAACGGCTCGTTGGCATAACGCTTTTCGAACAACGCCTGCAGATCTACCGAGCGATCCACCACGGTGGCGTAAAGCGTCGAGTGAATGCCACGGATCATCGGCGTCAGGTGTGGAACGAAGGTCAGGCCAACGTCCTTGCCCGCCGCACGACGCAGACCCTGGCGGATTTCCGGCAAATGACGGTGCCCTTTGACGGCGTAGGCCTTCATGCTTTCCGACGTCTCTGAGTACAACGAACCTACAGCTGCGCCACGACCAGCACCACTGACGCCGGATTTGCAGTCGGCGATCAGGCGCGAGGCATCGGCCAACCCCGCTTCAAGCAGTGGCAGGAAGCCCAGCTGCGTAGCGGTCGGATAGCAACCCGGCACAGCGATCAGGCGTGCCTGTTTGATCTGCTCGCGATTGACTTCCGGCAGCCCATAGACCGCCTCCTCCAACAGTTCAGGCGCGCCATGCGGCTGGCCGTACCATTTGGCCCACTCATCGGCATCTTGCAGACGGAAGTCCGCAGACAGGTCAATGACCTTGGTCCCGGCCGCCAGCAACTCACCTGCCAAGGCGTGTGCAACACCGTGAGGCGTTGCGAAGAACACCACGTCGCAGGCACCCAAAGTCTTGATGTCCGGAACGCTGAACGCCAGGCCGTCGTAATGGCCTCGCAGGTTCGGGTACATATCGGCCACGGCCAGGCCGGCCTCGGATCGGGAAGTGATGACAACCACTTCTGCTTGCGGATGCTGCGCCAACAGACGCAGCAGTTCGACACCGGTGTAACCCGTGCCGCCGACGATACCGACCTTGACCATAAACCTGCCCTCAACGAACCCACTGGAAAGCCGTCGATAATAGGGGCCGCGCGCGCCTGCGACAACCTGCAAGGTGACGTGCGGAGCGTCAAGCCTCTACTATCCGGGCTACCGTGAACCTGGGAACAACTAAAAATGCTTTATCTATGGCTCAAAGCTTTTCACATCATCAGCGTCGTGTGCTGGTTTGCCGGCCTGTTTTATCTGCCGCGCCTGTTCGTTTACCACGCTCAAAGCGAAGATACCGTCAGCAAGGAACGCTTCAGCATCATGGAGCGCAAGCTGTATCGCGGCATCATGGGTCCGGCGATGATCGCTACACTGATTTTCGGTGGCTGGCTGATCAGTCTTAATCCGGGCGCCTATTTCAGTCAGGGAGGCTGGATGCACGCCAAGCTGACCCTCGTGGTGTTGCTGATCGGCTATCACCACATGTGCGGCGCCCAGGTAAAGCGTTTTGCCCGTGGCGAAAACACCCGCAGCCATGTCTTTTATCGCTGGTTCAATGAAGTGCCTGTTCTGATATTGCTGGCAGTCGTAATTCTGGTCGTCGTTCGGCCGTTCTAAATCCAACAGGTATAACTCACCGGGGTACTTCCAATGGCACTGCCCGCTCTGCTCGAACAACGTTTGCGTCTGCCCGTGGTTGCAGCGCCAATGTTCCTGATTTCCAATCCGCACCTGGTACTCGCCTGCTGCCGCAATGGCGTGGTTGGCAGCTTTCCAGCACTGAACCAGCGCGAGAGTAGCGGTTTCAAGGCTTGGCTGGAGGAAATCGAAGCCGGGCTGGCAACGCTGGAAAACCCCGCGCCGTATGCGGTCAACCTGATCGTCCACAACAGCAACCCACGACTGCAGGCGGACCTGGAAATCTGCATCGAGCACAAAGTGCCGATCGTGATCACCAGCCTCGGAGCCGTGAAAGAGGTGGTTGATGCAGTACACAGCTATGGTGGCCTGGTATTTCATGATGTGACGACGCGACGCCATGCGGAGAAAGCGGCCGGGGCCGGCGTGGATGGCTTGATCGCTGTCGCTGCGGGTGCCGGGGGGCATGCCGGGACCTGGAGTCCGTTTTCGCTGATCGCCGAGATCCGCCAGTTCTTCGACAAGACGTTGCTGTTGGCTGGCTGCCTAAACCACGGTCACGAAATTCTCGCCGCGCAACTACTAGGTGCGGACCTCGCCTACTTCGGCACGCGATTTATCGGTACCACCGAAAGTCATGCGCCTGAGGCCTACAAAGAGATGCTGCTGACTTCCAGGGCCGCAGACATCATCCATACTCCCGCAGTGTCGGGCGTACCAGCGAGTTTCATGCGCCAAAGCCTGGAGGCTGCCGGTTTCGACATGGCCGCGCTGCAAAACAAGGGCGAAGTCAATTTCGGCTCGAAGCTCAAGCCGTTGAGCGACGAAGCCAAGGCCTGGAAAACCGTTTGGTCGGCGGGCCAGGGTGTCGGTGAAATTGATGACCTGCCAAGCGTCGATCAACTGGTGACGCGTCTCGACGCCGAGTACCGCAAGGCACTGGAACACGCAGCGCAACTACCCAAGCGCTGGCCGCGCTGAAAGAAATCCGGACCAGCGACGCCAGGCTGGTCTTACACTCACTGCTTCAACACGCGCGACAAGGATGCCTCGGCCATGAGTGAACCCCGCTACAAGATCGTTTTCGACGGTGCTCTACAGCCCGGTGTCGAAATCACCACGGCCAAGCTCAACCTGGCCGGTCTGTTCAAGAGTGATGTCAGCGCTATCGAGCGCCTGTTCAGTGGTCGCGCCGTCGCACTCAAGCGCGATTTGTCTCACAGTGACGCACAGACTTATCTACAGGCGCTGAGCAAAACCGGCATCGACGCCCGGATAGAAACCGAGACGCCGATCGAGTTGAATCTGTCGGACGTTCACGAACACGTCGATACCACACAGGAACCCGATTCCCCCTATGCGCCGCCCCGGGCCAACGTCGGCGACAGCCTTCCCGAATTCGCCACACTCAAGCCGTTCAGCGTCGAAGGGCGGATAGGCCGCCTGCGTTTTCTGGCCTGGACCATGGTCCTTAGCCTGGTGACCTTGCCCATCGTGGGCGTGTTCGCACTCATCGGCCTCGGACTGGTCAGTGGCGACTCCACCACAGGCCTGATCATCGGCGGCATCTTTGCGTTTTTCCTGTTCCTCGCGTTCGTGATTGTCAGCATTCTGTTCAGCGTTCAGCGCCTGCACGATATCGGCTGGTCAGGCTGGCTTTGGTTGCTGAACCTCGTACCCTTCGTGGGCAGCTTCTTCCCGCTGGTGATCATGGTCGTGCCAGGCAACACTGGAGCCAACCGTTATGGCCCGCCTCCCCCACCCAACAGCACCGCGGTGAAAGTGCTGTGTTCATTGTGGATTGTATTCATCGGTCTGTTTTTCGTCGGCGCCATGCTCGGTGGTATCTCCGCCATCCAGCAGGAATACGAAAGCAGCCTGGAAAGCAGCTACGAAAGTGGCTCGGTGATCACCGATGAAATCGACGTTGAGACCGAAACGCCCGCAATTTCAACGGACGATGCAGCCGAAGCAGCCCAGCCCCCTGTAGACTCTGCGCAAGAATGAACAGCGCTCCCTGCTCGTGACACCTGCGTCGCGGCACGGAGCTGTTGCGATGGAGAACTGCATGACCCGTTACGCACTGATCACTGGCGCATCCAGCGGCATCGGCCTGGCCCTGGCCGAAGCGCTGGCCCGGCGCGGCCGCAGTCTGATTCTAGTGGCCCGACAACGTGATCAGCTGGAAAGTATTGCGATCGAACTGACTCAACGGTTTGGCGTGGAAGTGTTGTTCCGTGCCTGCGACCTGGGTGAGCCGCTGCGGCTGTCCGGCTTTCTACTGGAGCTCGAGGAGGGTGACCGGCAGATCGACCTGCTGGTCAACTGCGCCGGTATTGGCACCTGCGGACCGTTTCTGGCTCAGGACTGGATGACCGAGCAGGATCTGATTGAAGTAAACATTCTGGCGCTCACTCGCCTGTGCCATGCCATCGGCAACAGCATGGCGCTGCAGGGCGGCGGGCAGATCCTGAACGTCGCCTCGGTCGCAGCCTTTCATCCCGGCCCGTGGATGAGCACTTATTACGCGAGCAAGGCGTATGTGCTGCACTTTTCCGAAGGACTGCGCGTCGAGCTGAAAAAATGTGCGGTCAAGGTCTCGGTGCTCTGCCCCGGTCCGACTCGCACGGCGTTTTTCCGCACCGCGCAGTTGAACGCGGACAAGTTGGCCGACAGCAAGCTGCTGATGAGCCCCGAGGAAGTCGCGCTCTATACCGTTCGAGCCCTGGAGAAAAATCGCGCAATCATTATTCCTGGTCGACGCAACCGCTGGTTTGCCGCCCTGCCCCGGTTCGGCTCGCGATGGCTGATCCGGACAATCACCGGCATGGTCAACAAGGCTTACTGCCCGCGCTGAACTGTCCTACGGTAAAACACTGGGCTGGTGCATTCCCCATGGGTACACTCAGGCCAGCTCAAACAACGGAGAAACAGCTGTGGATACTCTGTTCACCAAGATCATCAACCGGGAAATCCCGGCGAAGATCATTTACGAGGACGACCAGGTACTGGCCTTCCACGACATCGCCCCGCAGGCACCGGTGCATTTTCTGGTGGTTCCGAAAAAGCCCGTACGCACATTGAATGACCTGACCGAGGACGACAAGGCACTGGCCGGGCATATTCTGTTCACCGCCCAGCGCCTGGCCCTGGAACTGGGTTGCGAAAAAGGCTTCCGCGTCGTCATGAACTGCAATGAAGAAGGTGGACAGACCGTCTATCACATTCATATGCACGTGCTGGGACAGCGCCAGATGCACTGGCCGCCGGGCTGATTGCAACAAACCTTGTGGGAGCGGCGCACCGCCGCCCCCACAAATGCATCACAGCATTGTCATGGCAACTGCAGCACAATGACCCAGCGCAAACCTTCCCCGGCCGATTGGGTTAAACTGGCCGCCGAGATTCCTCCGGAGGTCAGCATGACTACCCAACGTCACTACTCGCCGATTGACCGCCTTCTGCTGCAAGCCGATGCCGCGATGCGTACCTTGTTGCCCTTCAGTGGCCAGCCGTACCGTCCATCGCCCGCCATCGTGCAGCCGGATGCAAAACTGAGCGACGAAGACACCCGGCACGTTGCCGGCCTGATGCGCATCAACCATACCGGTGAAGTCTGCGCCCAGGCGCTGTACCAGGGGCAGGCCTTGACCGCCAAGCTGCCGCAAGTGCGTGAAGCCATGGAACATGCCGCCGAAGAAGAAGTCGACCATTTGGTCTGGTGCGAGCAACGCATCAAGCAGTTGGGCAGCCATACCAGCATTCTCAATCCGCTGTTCTACGGCATGTCGTTCGGGATTGGTGCGGTCGCGGGGCTGATCAGCGACAAAGTCAGCCTGGGTTTCGTCGCGGCGACGGAAGATCAGGTGTGCAAACACCTGAACGAACACCTTGAGCAGCTGCCGGCGGAGGATGAAAAGTCCCGGGCGATTCTTGAGCAGATGCGCATTGATGAAGAGCAGCATGCCGAAAGTGCACTCGAGGCCGGCGGTTTCCGCTTTCCTGCACCGGTGAAGTTCGGGATGAGCTTGATGGCGAAGGTGATGACCAAGAGCACTTATCGGATCTGAGCATTGTAGGGGCAGTGCGGCCGTCATCGCGGGTAAGCCCGCTCCCACAGTTTTTATTAAAGACATGAAAAAGGCGACTGCCGTCAGGTAGTCGCCTTTTTTGTGTTCGAAGATCTTAGTTCGGCATATTGCGCGCGTAGAAGATTTCGAGCATTTCGTGTTTCACACGCTCGGTCACCTGGGTACGTTGCTCAGGTGACAGGTTGCTGGTGGCGTCGCCGAACAGGTAGTTATCCAGTTCGAAGTTCTTCAGCAGCATTTTGGTGTGGAACAGGTTTTCCTGGTACACGTTCACGTCGGTCATCTGGTACGCGTCGCGGGTGTCTTCGGAGAGGTAGTTCTGAATCGAGTTGATCTCGTGGTCGATGAAGTGCTTCTTGCCTTCAACGTCACGGGTAAAGCCGCGCACACGATAATCCACGGTCACGATGTCCGAATCGAACTGGTGAATCAGGAAGTTGAGCGCTTTGAGCGGTGAAATGACCCCGCACGTCGACACGTCGATATCCACACGGAAAGTGGCAATACCGTCATCCGGATGGATTTCCGGGTAGGTGTGCACCGTGATATGGCTCTTGTCGAGGTGGGCCAGGATGATCTCGGGCAATGGACCCGGGGATTCTTCGATCTGACTGTCGGTCGGGGTCACCGGCTCTTCAGAGATCAGAATCGTGACGCTGGCGCCCTGCGGTTCGTAATCCTGACTGGCGATGTTCAGGATGTTGGCACCAATGATATCGACAACTTCTGTGAGGATCTGCGTCAGGCGCTTGGCGTTGTACTCTTTATTGATGTACTCGACGTAAGCCTGTTGGTCTTGCGGGGTTTCCGCGTAGCAGATGTCATAGATGTTGAAGCTCAAGGTCTTTGTCAGGTTATTGAACCCGTGGAGCTTGAGTTTGCTTTTCACCGTTAAAAACTCTCTATGTATTGCGGCCCGGCCGCGTGATCAAGCATGCCCGTCAGATGCGAACGACGCACCTGCGTAGGACGGTTAACACCTCTTCGCGATGGCGATTTTGGTTGTCTGTTCGGGTGTGCGGCCTGTCGGCTGACAGGCCACTACCCTGAAAAAAGTGGCGCATTATGCAGACGTCAGCAGGGGATCGCCAGAGTCTGCACAGACTTTATGATAGTTGAATGTCGATTCAGCCAAGCTCGATGATTTCGTAGTCGTGAGTGATCTCGACACCGGCAGCGCCCAGCATGATCGACGCCGAGCAATACTTCTCGGCGGACAGCTCAATGGCGCGCTTGACCTGGGCCTCTTTCAGCCCGCGGCCCTTGACCACGAAGTGCATGTGGATTTTGGTGAATACTTTCGGATCTTCGGTTGCGCGCTCGGCTTCGAGGAAGGCTTCGCAGCTCTCGACCGCCTGGCGGGATTTCTTGAGGATGCTGACCACGTCGAAATTGCTGCAACCGCCAACACCCAGCAGGAGCATTTCCATCGGCCGGACACCCAGGTTACGACCGCCGGCATCGGGCGGACCGTCCATGACCACGACATGACCGCTGCCGGATTCGCCGAGGAACATGGCTTCGCCAGCCCATTGGATGCGTGCCTTCATCGCCAAGACTCCACTGTCTAAAAAAGGGTCGCCAGCTTAGCACAGGCCCCGTGATTGACCGCGTTCGCCTTCCTAGGACATAACCATCTGCCTTGTAGGTAAATTCTCGAATATTGCAGGAAGTGTCTGTTAAGCTGACGCCAAATCGCTGGCGCATAGCCATCTTCGCAACTGTTTCCGTAATTCCTAAAAAAACCAACATATCCGTGCAGTCATTTCGGGATACAACCATGGTTGCTATTGCCCCCACACCCAAGATCAAGAACCTCGACAAGCTGTTGATGCATTGCCAGCGCCGTCGTTATCTGGCCAAGAGCAACATCATCTGTGCCGGCGACCGCTCGGAAACGCTGTTCTTCATCATTAAAGGTTCGGTCACGATTCTGATCGAGGATGACGATGGTCGAGAAATGATCATCGCCTACCTGAACGCCGGGGACTTTTTTGGCGAACTGGGCCTGTTTGAACAAGCAGGCCAGGAACAGGAACGCAGCGCCTGGGTGCGCGCCAAGGTCGAATGCGAAGTTGCGGAAATCAGTTATGCGAAATTCCGTGAATTGTCGCAGCAGGATCCAGACATTCTTTACGTGCTTAGCGGACAAATCGCACAACGCCTGCGTAATACCACTCGCAAGGTGGGTGACCTGGCGTTTTTCGACGTAACCGGTCGTGTTGCTCGCTGCCTACTGGAACTGTGCAAGCAACCGGATGCGATGACTCACCCCGACGGCATGCAGATCAAGGTGACCCGTCAGGAAATCGGGAGGATTGTCGGTTGTTCGCGGGAGATGGTCGGTCGCGTACTCAAGGATCTGGAGGAACGCAACCTGGTGGACGTCAAAGGCAAGACCATGGTGGTCTTCGGTACGCGCTAAATCCGGATATTCAAGCGCCGAACATCTGCACCAGCATTTGCCGGTAGAGCTCGTCGAGACGTGCCAGCGCACCTGGTGGCGTGAACTTCTCATGCAGGGCGATATGACTCTCGGCACGCACCCGTTGCTCCAGACCGCAAGCCTTGTTGAAGCGATTGACCGCCGCAACCATCGATTCGCGCTCGTTATCCAGCAGCATTGCACCATGTACCAGCCCGACCGGACGCTGACCGCCTTGACTCTGCCGCCAGCGCTGGGCGGTGCCTACCATCTTGCGCCCGTCCAGATTGACGTTGAAGCGTCCGTCGCAAAACGCGCCGTCGATTTCGCCAAGGGATGAAGTGCCACCCAGCTCATCCAGCAACTGACAGATCGGATCGCACAGGCGTCGGTAACCGGATTCGATGCGGTTAAGGTCGCCTTCGCTGCGCGGTGGCGCGTAAACCAGTGCGATATTGAGGGTCGAGGCCGATTGTGGCACCGGCTCGCCGCCGGTTTCGCGTAGCAGCACTGGCCAGCCTGCCGCTGCCGAGACTTCGCATGCTGCCTCGAAACCCGGCAAGCGATTCAAGCGGCGGGGCATGACCAGCGCCCGATCACTCGGTTGCCAGAACAGCAGGCCGAATTCCGCGTCGCCGGCACAGACCGATGCCAACAGATCCTGTTCGGCTTGAAGGCCGGTTTCGATGGTCAGGGAGAGAGGTGAGGTCATAAGGTTTTCCGTAGGACTTGAAGCCTGTGGTGCATCTTATGCCGCCTTCGCGAGCAGGCTCGTTCCCACAAGGGATCTGCTGATACCAGAGATCTAATGTGGGAGCAGGCTTGCTCGCGAAAGGGTCGACTCGGTCGATGAGCAATCAGTCGAGGGTCGAACCGCTGACAGGAATGCCACGCTCAGGGAAGAACAATCGCTGCAATTCAGTACCCGGGCTCTCGGCACGCATGAAGGCTTCGCCCACCAGAAACGCGTAAACGTCGCTGATTTCCATCAATTCGACATCGGCGCGATTGAGGATGCCGCTTTCGGTGATCACCAGGCGGTCGCGCGGGATACGCGGCAACAGATCCAGAGTGGTTTCCAGGCTGACCTCGAAGGTGTGCAGGTTGCGGTTGTTCACGCCAACCAATGGCGTGTCGAGGGTCTTCAAGGCCCGCTCCAGTTCGTCGCCATCGTGGACTTCCACCAGCACATCGAGGCCGACGCTTTTTGCTACCGACGCCAGCTCGGCCATTTTCACGTCATCCAGAGCGGAGACGATCAACAGCACGCAGTCGGCGCCCAAGGCACGGGCTTCGACGATCTGGTAGGGATCGATCATGAAGTCCTTGCGGATTACCGGCAGATTGCATGCCGCGCGGGCCTGCTGCAGGTACGCGTCGGCGCCCTGGAAGTAATCGATATCGGTCAGTACGGACAGACAGGTCGCACCGCCCTTCTCGTAGCTTTTGGCGATGTCGGCGGGAACGAAGTTCTCGCGGATCACGCCTTTGCTCGGCGAGGCTTTCTTGATCTCGGCAATGACTGCCGGCTGTTTCAGCTTGGCCTGAGCCAGCAACGCCTGGGCAAAACCACGGGGTGCATCGGCCGCCTTGGCCAGACGTTCCAGCTCGGCGAGGCTTACACGAGCGCTACGCTCGGCAACTTCCTCGACCTTGCGCGCCAGAATGTTTTCCAGAACCGTCGGTACACTCATCCCTCATTCTCCACTTTGAATACCGCGGTAAAGGCACCCAGTTCTTCGAGTTTTTCCCGAGCCAGACCGGTGTGCAGGGCGTCGTGCGCAAGCTCCACGCCTTGTTTCAAACTACTGGCCAGGTCAGCGGCATACAGCGCCGCCCCGGCATTGAGCACAATCATTTCGGCGGCTTTCTGGCCGTTCTCGGTTTTACGCTTGCCCAGCGCATCACGGATCAGCGCCAGCGAGGCCTCCGGGCCATCCACCGACAGACCATGCAGGCTCTGACTCTTCATGCCCAGATCTTCTGGTTCGACCCAGTACTCGGTGATCTGATCATTCTTGAGTTCGGCGACAAAGGTTGGTGCCGCCAGGCTGAATTCGTCCAGTCCGTCTTTCGAATGCACCACCAGCACATGCTTGCTGCCCAGACGTTGCAGGACTTCGGCCAATGGCCGGCACAACGCCTGATTGAACACGCCGACCACCTGATGTTTCACGCCAGCCGGATTCGTAAGCGGGCCGAGCATGTTGAACAGGGTTCGCAGGCCGAGATCGCGGCGCGGGGCGGCAGCGTACTTCATGGCTTTGTGATGGGTCTGGGCAAACATGAAACCGATGCCGACGTTGTCGATGCAACGCGCCACCTGAACAGGCGTCAGGTTGAGGTAGATCCCGGCCGCCTCAAGCAAATCGGCACTGCCGCTCTTGCCCGACACCGCACGGTTACCGTGCTTGGCCACGGTGCATCCTGCCGCTGCCACGACAAAGGAAGACGCGGTGGAAACGTTGAAAATGTTGGCACCATCACCACCGGTGCCGACTACATCCACCACGCCGTCGAGGGTCTTGAGTTCGACCTTGTCTGCCAGCTCGCGCATCACCGACACGGCGCCGACGATCTCATCGATGCTTTCGCTCTTCATGCGCATGGCCATCATGAACGCACCGATTTGCGCGTCCGTGCATTGCCCGGTCATGATTTCGCGCATCACATCGCGCATTTCATCAGTGGTGAGATCGAGCTGGTCGACGATACGGCTCAGGGCTGTCTTGATATTCATGAAAAGTCCTTAGCGCGTGCCGCCGGTTTGTTTGAGGAAGTTGGCGAACAGTTCGTGGCCTTGTTCGGTGAGGATCGACTCGGGGTGAAATTGCACCCCCTCGATGTTCAGGGTTTTATGGCGCAGGCCCATGATCTCGTCGACCGAACCGTCTTCGTGCTGAGTCCAGGCGGTCAGTTCAAGGCAGTCGGGCAGGGTTTCGCGCTTGACGATCAATGAATGATAGCGGGTAACCGTCAGCGGATTGTTCAGGCCTGCGAACACGCCCTTGTCCTCGTGGAACACCGGGCTGGTCTTGCCGTGCATGACCTGACGGGCACGGACCACATCACCGCCAAAGGCCTGGCCGATGGACTGGTGGCCGAGGCAGACACCAAGAATCGGCAGTTTGCCGCCAAAGTGTTTGATCACGTCAATCGAGACGCCGGCTTCGGTCGGGGTGCAAGGGCCAGGAGACACAACGATGCGCTCAGGGTTGAGGGCTTCGATTTCGGCAATGGTGAGTTCATCGTTGCGCACGACTTTGACCTGGGAGCCGAGCTCACCAAGGTACTGCACAACGTTGTAGGTAAAAGAGTCGTAGTTATCGATCATCAGCAACATGGCGTTAAGAACCTCTTGAATTCACTGACTTTAATACAGCCTTCGAATGATTGACCCGCAGCGTCCTGCACTTTGTCGGTCGCTGAAATCGCGCAGCAAAGCGGTGTGTCTTACGGGCAAAGAAGGCAAAGCGGTAAAGATCCGGCAGGGCCGGCAGAAGGATTCAGGCGCGCCAACGCCAGCGGGCGTGTGCCTTGATGACTTGATCCAGTAGTTTGCTGACGATCAACACGGGGAAGGTCTCATTTATACGTCTTGGCACAGTAACTTAGCTGGGCAGAGCGCGCAATATGGGGCGATCGAACCTTATGTAACATTCGGCGGGTTCGCGCCGAATGGCATCTGGCTCTATAGTTTTTGCCACTGTCGTTTCGCTCATTAAAACAATAAACAAACGGACTTGCTCATGATCAGACAGACGCTCTATGCACCGCTTGCCGGCTGCTTGCTTGCCATAGCCTGCACTCAAGCAATCGCGGCGCCCAACCCCTATTCGAATTTTATCGTCTTCGGCGACAGCCTCAACGATGCGGGGCAGTTTACCGACGCCGGTGGCCCTCCCGGCTCTACCCTGCGCTTCACCAACCGTACCGGACCGACTTATCAGGACGGCAGTGGCGAAGTTTACTCCGCAAACTCCACCCAACTGCTGGGTGCAAGACTCGGTTTTTCACCGGACCAGACCGCCGCTTCAACCTCGGCCGCGCGTGCTTCCCAGGGTTTGCCTGATGGCAATAACTGGGCCGTTGGTGGTTATCGCACCGACCAGATCCTCGACTCGATCACCACCGCATCCGCCACCGGTGAACGCACCCGTGCAGGCTATCTGCCGACCAACAACTTCCTCGCCGATCCGAACGCGCTGTATTACCTCTCCGGGGGTGGTAATGACTTTCTTCAAGGCCGTGTTCAAAGTGGCGCTCAAGCAAACGCCGCTGCGGACCGACTGGCAAACAGTGCTCAGGTTCTGCAAACCGCCGGCGCCCGATACATCATGGTCTGGCTGCTGCCCGACCTGGGTTTGACGCCAGCGATCAACGGCACGCCTCTGCAGACGCCCACGTCACAGCTGAGCGCAGCCTTCAACCGGCAATTGGTTACGCGACTGGCAGGGATCGATGCCGAAATCATCCCGCTGAACATTCCACTGCTGTTGCAGGAAACCTTCGCCGATCCAGCGCGATTCGGTTTCGCTACCGGCCAGAATCTGACTGCCACTTGTTTCAGTGGTGACAGCTGCACCGAAAACGCTACTTACGGCATTAACAGCGCCACCCCGGATCCAAGCAAGTTGATTTACAACGATGGGGTACATCCGACCGAAGCCGGGCAAAAGCTGGTGTCCGACTACGCATACTCCTTACTCGCTGCGCCCTGGGAGCTGACGCTGTTACCGGAAATGGCCCACGCCACCTTGCGTGCGCATCAGGATGAATTGCGCAGCCAATGGCAAGCGGACTGGGAGAACTGGCAAGCCGTCGGCCAATGGCGCGCCATCGTCGCCGGAGGCGGCCAGCATCTCGATGTCGACAGCCAGACCAGCGGCGCCAGCGCTGATGGCAGCGGCTACAACCTGAACATTGGCGGCAGCTATCGCCTCAATGAAGCCTGGCGTGTGGGCGTGGCGGCCGGCTTCTATCGTCAGAACCTGGAGGCAGGCAGTAACGACTCCGACTACAAACTCAACAGCTACCTGGCCACCGTATTCGCCCAGTTCCAGCAAAACCGTTGGTGGGCCGATGCCGCATTGACCGGCGGCAAACTGGACTACGACAACCTCAAGCGTAAATTCGACCTGGGTGCGAGCGAGGGTGCGGAAAAAGGCGACACCGATGGCTACCTCTGGGCGTTCAGCACACGTATTGGCTACGACATTGCGCAGCCGGGCAGTGAGTGGCACCTGTCACCGTTCATCAGCGCCGATTACGCGAAAGTGGAAGTCGACGGCTACTCGGAAAATGACAACCGCTCCACGGCATTGACCTTTGATGACCAGAAACGTGATTCAAAACGTCTCGGCGCCGGGCTGCAGGGTAAATACCAAATCACCCCGCAGACTCAAGTGTTCGGCGAATATGCCCATGAGCGCGAGTATGAGGACGATGTACAGAAGGTGAATATCGCTCTCAATAGCCTGCCAACTCTCGACTTCAAGCTTGTTGGCTACACGCCACAAAGCCACTTGAATCGTGTGAGTCTGGGAGTCAGCCACAAGTTGACCGCCGATCTGGCGCTGCGTGGCGGCTATACGTTGCGCAAGGACGACGACTTTACCCAGCAGGGGATTACCGTCGGCGTCAGTCTGGATTTTTGAAGAGCAACATTGACCTGTGGGAGCGAGCCTGCTCGCTCCCACAGGACTAGTTACTGCGGGGTTTGTTCAGCCAGGGCAACCGCACGGAACATCGCGCGACGCTTGTTCAGGGTTTCTTCCCATTCCAGCGCCGGCACCGAGTCGGCGACGATGCCGCCACCGGCCTGCACATGCAGTTCGCCGTTCTTGATCACCGCCGTGCGGATCGCAATGGCAGTGTCCATGTTGCCGTTCCAGGCGAAGTAGCCGACGGCACCGCCGTAAACACCGCGTTTGACCGGTTCCAGTTCGTCGATGATTTCCATTGCGCGAATTTTCGGCGCGCCGGATAACGTACCCGCCGGCAGAATCGCCCGCAATGCGTCCATTGCCGTCAGGCCGGCCTTCAACTGGCCAGTGACGTTAGACACGATGTGCATCACATTGGAATAGCGCTCGATGACCATCTTCTCGGTGAGTTTCACCGAACCGACCTCCGACACGCGACCGGTATCGTTACGGCCCAGATCAATCAGCATCAGGTGCTCGGCGATTTCCTTGGCGTCCGACAGCAGGTCTTTTTCCAGCTCCAGATCAGCCTCTTCGTTGGCACCACGCGGACGGGTGCCGGCAATCGGACGCACAGTGATCAGATTGTCTTCGACCCGCACCAGCACTTCCGGCGAACTGCCAACGACGTGGAAGTCGCCGAAGTTGAAGAAGTACATGTAAGGCGTCGGGTTGAAGCAGCGCAGCGCGCGGTACAGATCGATCGGGGCAGCCTTGAAGTCGATCGACATGCGCTGGGACGGCACCACTTGCATGCAGTCACCGGCCAGGATGTATTCCTTGATGGTGTCGACGGCTTTTTCGTAATCGTCCTGTGTGAAGCTTGAGCGAAACACCGGGTCAGCCGATTGCTGCTTGCTGAAATCCAGCCCACGACGCGGAGTGATCGGCTGACGAAGCTTCTCCAGCAGCTCTTCCAGACGCGCACGACCTTGTTCGAAAGCATCTTCCTGCGCCGGATCGGCCAGGACGATCGCATGCATCTTGCCGGCGAGGTTGTCGAACACCACCACCGCGTCGGAGACCATCAGCAGAATGTCCGGCACGCCCAGTGGGTCCGGATTCGGGCATTTACCCAGACGCTTTTCCACATAGCGCACGCAGTCGTAGCCGAAATAACCCACCAGGCCACCGTTGAAACGTGGCAGGCCGGCGATGGTCGGCACGTTGTAGCGGGACTTGAAGGCTTCGACGAAGGCCAGCGGATCTTCGACGTCATGGCTTTCGGTTTCAACGCCGTCGACGGTCACGCTGACGTGATGATCATGAACCCGCAGCACGGTACGGCACGGCAGGCCGATGATCGAGTAGCGGCCCCATTTTTCGCCGCCCTGTACCGATTCCAGCAGGTAAGAGTTGGGTTCGTCAGCCAGTTTCAGGTAGATCGACAGCGGCGTGTCGAAGTCGGCCAGGGTTTCGCAGGCAAGCGGGATGCGGTTGTAGCCGGCAGCGGCCAAACGCAGGAATTCTTCGCGGATCATGATGTGCCTCGTGGCTTGAGGGTCTGACAGTCAGGTATGCAAACGCGCCGGGGTAACCGGCCAGGAACAAGTCAGGCGCGCCAACGCCAGCGGGCCAGGGCCTTGATGACTTTCATCCAGAGTTTGCGAGTGACCACCACGATGGCGTTTCCAGAAGGGGGTTGGACAGCGTCGGGCAACGTTATCTCAGCGGCCGGATCCAGGCAACCGGGAATTAGTTTGCGCAGATCATCGATAACCAGCGTCGGCGACTCTTCGGCAATCGGCCGCCCATGGTTGTAGCCGTAACTCAACGCCACGCACTTGACCCCCGCCGCTTTCGCCGCCAGCACATCGCTGCGCGAATCGCCGACGAACAAGGATTGCGAGGCCGGGATGTTGGTCATCTTCATCACGAAAAACAGCGCGGCCGGGTCCGGTTTTTTCTGTGGCAAGGTATCGCCGCCGATGATCAGGCGGAAATACCGGCCGATCTTCATCTGATCCAGCAACGGTGCGACGAAGCGCTCCGGCTTGTTGGTGATCAGCGCCATCTCGACACCCTGCTTGTGCAGCCATTTCAGGGTGTCGCGCACGCCGGGATAGACCACGGTCAGCTCATGGCTTTCGCCATACGCCTGCATGAAAATCTCCAACGCTCTTTCGGCCTCGGTGTCATCGACCGCCGAATGGTCGAGACCACCGGCCAGCGCGCGGCGAACCAGCACCGGCGCACCATTGCCGACCCACTCGCGAACCGATTCGATACCGGCGGGTGCACGGCCGAGCTTGAGCAGCATGTTATCCACAGCCGCCGCGAGGTCAGGAACCGAGTCGATCAAAGTGCCATCCAGATCGAACATCACCAGCCTTGGCAGACTTCCCGGGAACAGCTGCTCGAAACCACTCATGGGCGAGCCAGCGCCAGTTCGGAGCGCATCTTCTCGATCACTTCCTGGTAGTTCGGGGCATTGAAGATCGCCGAGCCGGCGACAAAGGTGTCGGCACCCGCCGCAGCGATTTCACGAATGTTGTTCACGTTCACGCCGCCATCGATTTCCAGGCGGATGTCGCGACCGGACGCATCGATCAAGGCCCGCGCTTCGCGCAACTTGTCGAGCGTGCCGGGAATGAACTTCTGCCCGCCGAAGCCCGGGTTGACGCTCATCAGCAGGATCATGTCGACCTTGTCCATCACGTACTTGAGTACGTCCAGCGGAGTCGCCGGGTTGAACACCAGACCCGACTTGCAGCCGCCTTCGCGGATAAGTTGCAGGGAACGGTCAACGTGCTGCGTGGCTTCCGGGTGGAAGGTGATGTAAGTCGCGCCGGCCTCGATGAAATCACCGACGATGCGGTCCACCGGGCTGACCATCAGGTGCGCGTCGATCGGCGCGGTTACGCCGTACTTGCGCAGCGCCGCACACACCATCGGGCCGATGGTCAGGTTTGGAACGTAGTGGTTGTCCATGACATCGAAGTGCACGAAGTCGGCGCCGGCGGCCAGGACGTTGTCCACTTCTTCGCCCAGGCGGGCAAAGTCGGCGGAGAGAATCGACGGAGCAATTACGAAGGGCTGCATGACGCACCTTTTCTGAGCTAAATCACGATGGCGCGCATTGTATACCTCATGCTTTGACGCGCGCACCGTGAGCGCGATGATTGGGCTTTGCCATCAGTTTCAACGGCAAAGGTTCTAATAAGCCGCGCGGTAGATCTTCTCGATATCGACGGCACTGAGTTTGCGCGGATTATTGCGCATCAGACGCTCGATCCCCGCGGCTTCGACGGCCATGGCCGGGATGGCGTCCTCCGGCACCCCGAAACTGCGCAGCCCTGGGGGGATTTCCACAGCCGCGCACAACATGCTCATGGCCTCCACGGCTTTATCGGCCGCCTCGCTAACACTCAGATGAGCGGTCTTCACCCCCATGGCTTCGGCAATATCCTGCATGCGTTCGATGCAAGCCATCTTGTTCCAGGTCATGACATAGGGCAGTAACAAAGCGTTGCTCACCCCATGGGCGATGTTGAAGCGCCCCCCCAGCGGATATGCCAGCGCATGCACCGCGCCGACCCCGGCATTGCCGAACGCCATGCCGGCCATCAGGCTGGCGGTGGCCATGTCCTCACGGGCCTGCAAGTTGGACGGGTTGGCGTAGGCCTTGGGTAAAGCCTTGGCGATCAGCTTGATCGCGCCGATGGCCAGGGCGTCGGTTATCGGCGAGGCGTTGATCGACAGGTACGATTCGATGGCATGCACCAACGCGTCGATGCCACTGGCGGCGGTGACACTGCGCGGGCAGGTCAGGGTCATTTGCGGGCTGACCAACGCCACATCCGGCAACAGGTAGTCGCTGACGATCCCCTTCTTCAATTGCGCGACCTTGTCGGAGAGGATCGCCACGTTGGTCACTTCCGAACCGGTGCCGGCGGTGGTTGGAATCGCGATCAGCGGCGGGCCCTTGCGCGGAACCTGGTCGATGCCGAACAAATCCTCCAGCGCCCCGTGATATCCGGCATAGGCGGCAACGCTCTTGGCGATATCGATGGCACTGCCGCCGCCCAGACCGATCAACCCGTCGTGCCCGCCCTCACGGTAAACCCGCATGCAATCTTCGACGATGGCGATTTCCGGATCAGGCAGTACCCGGTCGAAGATCTCGTAGCTGCGCTCCCCGAGCTGCGCCAGCGCCAGTTCGACCGTGCCGGACTTGACCAGGGCGGCGTCGGTGACGATCAGCGGATTGTCGATGTCCAGACGGGTCAGCTCCGCCGCCAGTTGCTCGATAGCCCCTGCGCCGGTGATCAGTTTGTGAGCGATTTTGAAAGAAGAAAGACTCATGTGCGCAGCCTCTTATAGGTAGGGGAGCTGGGCACAATAGTAGCTGGGGATTTGGGGTTCGCTGGTATTCAGGTCGTGAATGAACTGAAGGTCCGCTAGAGCCCCTGTGGGAGCAAGCCTGCTCGCGAAGACGGTTGAACATTCGACATTTGAGTCGACTGACACTCCGCTTTCGCGAGCAGGCCCGCTCCCACAGTTGATAGAAGCGTGGCGCTAGACCTGCGCGGTACGCAGTTTCTCGCTACGGCCACGCAGCCATTCCAGGGTCAGCAACAGAATCACCGAGAAGGCGATCAGCAACGTCGCGGCGGCGGCGATGGTCGGGCTGAGGTTTTCGCGGATACCGCTGAACATCTGCCGTGGCAGGGTTGCTTGCTCTGGGCCGGCGAGGAACAGCGTCACCACCACCTCATCGAACGAGGTGGCGAAGGCGAACAACGCTCCGGAGATCACACCGGGAGCAATCAGCGGCAAGGTCACTCTACGGAATGTGGTCAGCGGCGAAGCTCCGAGGCTCGCAGCAGCACGCACCAGATTGTAGTTAAAGCCCTGCAAGGTCGCCGACACCGTGATGATCACGAACGGCACACCCAACACCGCATGCACCACAATCAGCGAGAAGAAGCTGTTGCCCAGGCCCAAGGGCGCAAAGAACAGATAGCTGGCCACACCGATGATCACCACCGGCACCACCATCGGTGAAATCACCAACGCCATGACCAGCGCCTTGCCCGGGAAATCGCCGCGGGTCAGGCCGATCGCTGCCAATGTTCCAAACACCATGGCCAGCACTGTGGCCGCCGGGGCAACGATGATGCTGTTCTTCAGTGCCCGCATCCACTCCGCCGACGCGAAGAAGTCGTGGTACCACTGCAACGAGAAGCCTTGCAGCGGGTACACCAGGAAGCTGCCGGAGTTGAACGACAGCGGAATGATCACCAGTACCGGCAGGATCAGGAACAACAGAATCAGGCCGCAGAGAATCCGCAAGCTGTAGAACCACACCCGCTCGATGGGCGACATATAAGGACTCAGCATTTCATTCTCCCCTTAGCTCAGGCGCAGGCGGCTCGCGCCCACCAGCCAGCTGTAAATCAGATAAAGCACCACGGTCGCCAGGAGCAGCAGCCCGCCCAGCGCGGTCGCCATGCCCCAGTTGATGCTGGTGTTGGTGTAGAAGGCGACGAAATAGCTGACCATCTGATCGTTCGGGCTACCCAGCAACGCCGGGGTGATGTAGTAGCCGATGGCGAGGATGAACACCAACAGGCAACCGGCGCCGACACCGGCATAGGTTTGCGGGAAGTACACCCGCCAGAAACTGGCGAATGGGTGGCAGCCCAGGGAAATCGCCGCACGCATGTAGGTCGGCGAGATGCCTTTCATCACGCTGTAGATCGGCAGGATCATGAACGGCAGCAGGATGTGCACCATGGAGATGTAGACACCGATGCGGTTGAACACCAGCTCCACCGGTTTATCGATGATGCCTAGAGCCATCAGGCCGCTGTTGATCAAGCCACCCGATTGCAGCAGAACGATCCATGCCGCGACACGCACCAGGATCGACGTCCAGAACGGCAACAGCACCAGAATCATCAGCAAGTTGCTTTGCCGTGATGGCAGGTTTGCCAGCAGGTAAGCCAATGGATAGGCCAGCACCAGGCAGATCACGGTAATGATCAGGCCCATCCAGAAGGTGCGGGCAAAGATGTCGAGGTAGATCGCCTGGTCGGGTGTGGCCGGCGCCAGTTCGCCGAGGTCGTCGATACGGTGATCGACGGCGGCCAGCAGGTAGTACGGAGTGATGCTGCTGGTGTTGCGGCGAACCGCTTGCCAGTAGGCGGGGTCGCCCCAGCGCTCGTCGAGACCTTCCAGCGCTTCTTTATAAGAGGCCGGTTCGGTGGCGAATGGCAAGGCTCGGGCAGTTTTGGTCAGCAGGCTGCGGTAGCCGGCCAACTCCATGTTCAAGCGCTTGGACAAATCGCCCAAGGTCTGATTCTTGCGGGCTTCAGCCAGGTCTTCGCTGGCAGCCTTGTAAACCGGTTCAGCGGGCAGGCCGCGGCCGTCCCAACTGGCGATGGCCGCCACGGTGCGTGGCATGCCGCCGACTACTTCCGGGTTACCGACGCTTTTGTAGAGCAGCGCCACGATCGGCACCAGGAACACCAGCAACAGAAACAGCACCAGCGGCGCGATCAAGGCCTGGGCCTTCCAGCGGTTGACCCGCTCGGCGTGCTTGAGCCGCTGCTTCAAGGTGGGGTCAGTGCCCGCGTTCACGGGAATGGCGATGGCCATGGCGTACTCCGGAAATCTTTGATCAATCGATAATGTGGGAGCGAACTCGTGTGGCGAGCGAGCGAGCTTGCTCGCGCTGGGCTGCGAAGCGGCCCCAAAATTACGTAAAAAATCGCCAATTTTGTGAGTGCTGCGCACTCAAGCGGGAGCAAGCTCCCTCGCCACAAAAGCCCGCCCTCACAGGAGGGCGAGCCCTCTGGTTACTTGGCAGCCCAGGAATTGAAGCGCTGTTCCAGTTGCTCGCCGTTATCAGCCCAGAAGCTGACGTCGATCTGCACCTGGTTGGCGATGTTTTCCGGGGTGGTCGGCATGTCTTTGAGGACATCCTTGGCCAGCAACGGTACGGCTTGGGTGTTGGCCGGGCCGTAGGCGATGTTTTCCGAATAGGTCTTCTGCTGCTGTGGCTGCACCGAGAACGCGATGAACTTCTTCGCCGCTTCAGCACGCGCTTTATCCAGACCTTTCGGGATGGCCCATGCGTCGAAGTCGTAAATGCCGCCGTTCCATACCACTTTCAGGTTGCTTTCTTTCTGTACGGCAGCGATTCGGCCGTTGTAGGCCGAACTCATGACCACGTCACCGGAAGCAAGGTATTGCGGCGGTTGTGCGCCGGCTTCCCACCATTGAATGCTTGGCTTGAGTTCATCCAGTTTCTTGAACGCGCGGTCCTGACCGTCCTTGCCGGCCAGCACTTTGTAGACGTCTTTGGGCGCAACGCCGTCAGCCATCAGTGCGAATTCCAGGGTGTACTTGGCGCCTTTACGCAGGCCGCGCTTGCCCGGGAATTGCTTGGTATCCCAGAAATCCGCCCAGCTGGTCGGTGCGGTTTTCAGCTTGTCGGCGTTGTAGGCCAGCACGGTCGACCACACGAAGAAGCCCACGCCGCATGGCTGAATAGCGCCTTTGACGTAGTCTTCGGTTTTGCCGAACAGCGCAGGATCGAGTTGCTCGAACATGTCTTCGTCGCAACCACGGGACAGTTCTGGCGATTCAACCTCTACCAGATCCCAGGACACGCTCTTGGTGTCGACCATGGCTTTGACCTTGGCCATCTCACCGTTGTACTCGCCTGCCACGATTTTGCCGTTGCCTGCCGCTTCCCACGGTGCATAGAAGGCCTTGACCTGCGCGGCCTTGTTCGCCCCGCCAAAGGACACCACGGTCAGGTCCGGGCCAGCGGCCATAGCGCTCGCTGCCCCCATCATGCCCAGTGCCAGAGCGGTGAATTTCAGGGATCTCAACATTTATTGTTCTCTCCACGTGCAGGGTTGGTGTTGTTGAAGCAGGGGGCGATCAATGCGCCTCTAGAAGTGGGTCGAGCGCACGAACGTGCTCGACCTGCCAGCCAAGCGGTACCACATCACCCACCGCCAGCCCGGGATCGAGCTCGGCAATCGGTTGCTTCACGAAGAAGTCGGTCTTGCCACAGACTTCCAGGCGAACCCGGACGTGGTCGCCCAGATAGATGAATTCCGCCACCCGTCCCGAGAAGCGGTTGATGCAAGACTCGCTGGAACCATTGAGGCTCACGCGCTCCGGGCGAATGGACAAGGTCACCGGTTCACCGGTCTTGCCGACATTCACGGCCAGCGCTTCAACTTTTTCACCACGCCCCAGTTCCACCACGCAGCGGTCGCCGGTCTGACTGTGCAGGCGGCCATTGAGACGGTTGTTTTCGCCGATGAAGTTGGCGACGAAGGTGTTTTTCGGCTCTTCATAGAGCGTGCGCGGTGGGGCGATTTGCTGGATCTCGCCTTGGTGGAACACTGCTACCCGGTCGGACATGGTCAGGGCTTCGCCCTGGTCGTGGGTCACGTAGACCACGGTCACGCCCAGACGCTGGTGCAGGTGTTTGATTTCCATCTGCATGTGTTCACGCAATTGCTTGTCGAGTGCGCCGAGGGGTTCGTCCATCAGCACCAGTTGCGGTTCGAACACCAATGCGCGGGCCAGGGCCACACGCTGTTGCTGACCGCCGGACAGCTGCGCCGGATAACGCTGAGCAAAGGCGTCGAGTTGCACCATGCTCAGCACGCGCTTGACCTTGTCGCTGACATCGCTCTTGTTCAAGCCGCGCACGGTCAGCGGGAACGCCAGGTTCTCGGCCACGGTCATGTGCGGGAACAACGCGTAGTTCTGGAACACCATGCCGATGTCACGCTTGTGCGGCGGCACGTTGTTGATGGAGCGCCCGGCCAGCAGGATTTCGCCCGCCGTCGGGGTTTCGAAACCGGCGAGCATCATCAGGCTGGTGGTCTTGCCGGAACCGGATGGTCCGAGCAAGGTGAGGAATTCGCCTTTGCGAATATCCAGGTTGAGGTCTTTGACGATCAGGTTCTCGCCGTCGTAGCTCTTCTGCACTCCACGAAAGCTGACCAAAACATCATTGGCCCCTGCGCTTGAATCGACCTGGCTCATACCCACACCTTTGTTGTTGATGACTGCTGTGGACTAAGCCTAGTGGACGCCGGGGACCGCGCAAATCGGGACGCAGGAGAGAATCGCCTCAGCCGGATGGAAGGTTGGGGGTAGGGATTGCCCTACAAGGATGGCGGGATTTGGTAAATGCAGTGGCAAACGGATAGCCGCAAGCTGCAGGAATGAGCAAAAACGGTCGGAAAGGACTGTCGTTATTGGATAAGTCTGCTATCGCCAACGATGCGGGGAGCCCTGTGAGAGCGAGCCTGCTCGCTCCCACAATGATCGATGATCTTTCAAAGGAGCTTGTGCTCCATCGCGTACTTCACCAGTTCAGCCAAAGAGGTGATGTTGAGCTTCTGCATCAACCGCGCCTTGTGGGTGCTGATGGTCTTGCTGCTCAAGGCCAGTTGCTGGGCAATATCGTTGACGTTGGCGCCCTGGGCCAGGCGTTCGAACACGGAAAACTCACGCTCCGAGAGCAATGAATGCAATGGCCGCGAATCCGTCAGGCCGACTTCGAAAACCATGCGGTCAGCCAGGTCCGGGTCGATATAACGCCCGCCCGCCGCGACCCTGCGGATGGCAGTCAACAGCAGGGCCGGATCACTGTCCTTGGTCGCGTAGCCCGCAGCGCCGACCTTTAACGCTCGTGCCGCCATCTGCGCCTCGTCGTGCATCGACAACACCAGGATCACCGGCGGATTGTTCAGCGCGCGGATCCGCGGAATCGCCTCCAGGCCGTTCACCCCCGGCATGGAAATATCGAGCAACACCACTTCGCAGGGCACATGCCGCAAGGTCTCAAGCAACTGCTCGCCATTGCTCGCCTCCCCCACCACCAGCAAATCCTTGGCCAGGCCGATCAATTGCTTGATGCCTTCGCGGACGATGGTGTGGTCTTCGGCTACCAGTACACGGATCACGTTCTTCTCCAGATTCAATATCATTCGCGAGCAGGCTCGCTCCCACAGAGTTTTGGGTCGCGGCACAAATATTTGTCACACCCGACTCACTGTGGGAGCGAGCCCGCTCGCGAAGGCGTCAGACCAGACAACACAATTTTTCAGGCCTCATCCAACGGCACACGCACAATCAGAGTCGTACCCTCATCCAGCGCACTCTCAAGCAACAACTGCCCACCCATGATCAGCACCCGTTCACGCATGCCGACCAATCCAAAGGATGTCGACCTACCCTCTGTAACGACAAATCCTACGCCATCATCGCTGACCGTCAGGCACAGCTCGTCGTGTTCAAGGGCCAGCGTCAGTTCCACAGTATGCGCCTGGGCGTGACGCATGACATTGGTCAGCGCTTCCTGAAGGATTCGAAACAGACCAATCGCCTTGGCATCGCTGAGTACCGGCAAATTGTCCGGCACCTGCACCAGGCACGGAATCTGCGTACGCGCCTCGAAGCGGCGGGCCTGCCACTCGATGGCCGATGCAATGCCGGCATCGAGAATCGGCGGACGTAACGCCGTCGCCACATCACGCACCAACTGGAACAGCTGGGCGATCAAGCGCTTCATGCTGTTCAAGCGTTCGTGCAACCCGGGATCGAGTTGCGCGTAGGCCAGTTCGCACATGGACGTTTCCAGCTTGAGCACGGTCAGCATCTGACCCAGCTCGTCGTGAACTTCCCGGGCAATGCGGGCCTTTTCCTCTTCGCGTACGCTTTCCAGGTGCGCGGACAACTCCCGCAGTTGCTCCCGGGAGCTGGCCAGTTCCAGTTCGATGCGTTTGCTTTCGCTGATGTCCCAGACAATTCCGTCCCAGACGTAGGCACCGTCCTCAAGCTGCCGGGTAATCGCCTTGATTTCCGCCCAGCGCTGCTCCCCTTGGCGCGTGAGAATTCGCCCTTGCCACGACCAGTCGCTGTCGGTGTCCAGCGCATGATCCTGAGTCTGGTGATAACTGGCCTTGTCGTCCGGATGCACCAGGCTGCGCAGGCCTTTGTCACGGTGGGCCAAGGTGGCCGGCGAATAACCCACCAGACTTTCACTGCCCTCACTGATGTAGGCAAAGTCGATCTGGCCTGTCACCGGCGCCCGCTCCAGGCGAAAGACCAGTCCGGGAACATTCGCTGCGATCCCTTGCAGCCGAGCTTCACTTTCCTGCAAAGCGGCCAGGGCGCGACGGCGTTCGGTGACGTCGGTGAGGTAGACCACCAGATACTCGCCATCGCGAAAACGCAGGAAGCTCAGCGAGACGTCCGTCGGCAGGATGCTGCCATCGGCTCGCAAGCAATTGGTTTCGAAGCTTTGGGGCGACTCGTCGCTGGCCCGGGCGCGTTTCCACAGGTTCAACCAGCGATCCATGTGCAGGCCGGGCTCGAAGTCGATCAAAGGCCGGTCGATGATCCCGCCCGGCGGATACCCCAGCATGGTCTCGGCCGCGCGGTTGGCGTAGCGCACGTGACTGTCCCAGTTGACCCAAAGGATGCCGACGGTGCTCTGGTCGATGGAAAACTGCGTGAGTCGTAACGCCTCCTCGCTGGCGGCACGCAAGGCTATGTCTTCCTGCGCCGCCGCCAGTCGCTGCTCCAGACTGTGCTGTTGGCGACGCTGCCAGAACACGATAGCCATGCTGCTCAGTGCCAGTACCAACAGCAACAGGCAGAGGTTTTGCCAAAAGCCTGGAGACTCGGTGAGTTTTGGGTACTTGGGCTGCAGCCACTGGTTGTGAAGGTTTTCCAGATCCTTGGCCGGAATAGCCCGCAATGCGCTTTCGACGATACCCGCCAGCTCCGGCTTGTCGCGCCGGGTGGCCACCCTCAGCAATTGCGGCAAGCCGATGTCACCCACTACCACCAATCCGGCGAACTCCGGCTCGATAGAGAGTCGCCCCAACTGCGCCTCATCGACCACCGCGTAACCGGCTTGCTGGCTCAACAAGAGTTGCAACGCCTGACGCTCCATCGGAACGCCCTGGAGGTTGAGGTGTGGATAGTTGCCGCGCAGGTAATCGGCGGTGGCACTGGGCATGCGCACGGCGACACGGGTCTGGCTGTCGAGTTTTTCCAGTTCCACCGTCCCGGTGCTTTTCTGGTCGCTGACCACCAGTTGCGGTACCCGCATATACGGATCGGAGAACTGCCACAGACGTAATCCGCCGGGGGTCTGGGTCAGCCCGGGCGCGATGTCGATTTCACCCGCGCGCGCCGCCGCTTCCAACTGTTCAACGTCGGGAAAGTTGCGCCAGCTCAGCTCGACCTTAAGCGCCTTGGACAGCCATTTCATCAGCTCGACGTTGACCCCTGACAAACGCTGCAGGCGGCGATCGTATTGCGCATAGGGCGCTTGCAATACCAGCCCCACTCGTAGCTCGCTTTGCTGCGCCAGCCACTGCTGTTGTTTGGGCGACAGGACGGCAACATGCGCCGGCGGCGCGGCCGCCGCCCAGCCCATCAAGGGAAACCATAAACAGCCGATAACCCACAGGCAGCGAAAACGCATCATCGAACTCTCACACACTGACAAATACTGACCAACCCATTAGGCTGCCGGAATAACTTCTGGCCTGGAATATCCGATGCCCCCTGTCTACCGCCTGGCACTGCCAGCATTGTGCCTGTCGCTGATTCTGCCATGGGCTTTTTCCGTTAAGGCTGCCGACCCGGCACCTGCCGCCCCGGCTGAAGCCACAGAAAAGGCCGCCGAAGAAAAACCGGTGGAACGTCAGCCGCTGCCTGAGCGTAGTCAGGAAGAAGCAGCAGCACTTGAGCGAAAAATCCCGGCCCAGCAACAGCAACAACTGCAGGCGGGCAGCGACAGCTTCCTGGCCTTGTGGAAGCCGGCCAACACCGCCGAACCCAAAGGCGCGGTCATTATCATCCCGGGCGCTGGCGAAACCGCTGACTGGCCGCAAGCAATCGGTCCGTTGCGGCGCAATTTGCCGAATGCCGAGTGGAGCAGCCTGAGTATCACCTTGCCGGACTTGCAAAGCGATGCCATTGCACCACGCGTTGTCGAGGTGCCGCCAGCGCCTAAAACACCGGATGTCGGCAGCAAGGACTCGACCACCGCGGCCCCCATCGAACAGGCGGCCGGCGGTGAAGCAGACGTAGTCGACAAGCCTGTCGCCGAAACCAGCGAAGAACAGTCGAAGGCCGACGCTGAGCGGATCTTTGCCCGTATCGACGCAGCCATCGCGTTCGCCGAACAGCAAAGCGCTCGCAGCATCGTCGTACTGGGGCATGGCACCGGCGCATATTGGGCCGCGCGCTACCTGAGCGAAAAGCAACCGTCGCAAGTCGAGCGGTTCCTCATGGTCGCCGCGCAGACACCCACTCAGGCAAAACCGGAACTGGACGAACTCGCACCGAACCTGAAACTGCCAACCGCAGACATTTTCTATATGGACAAACCGCTGGATCGCAACGCGGCGCTGGCCCGGTTGCAAGCGAGCAAACGCTTGAAAACCTCGGCATTCAGCCAGGTATCGCTCAAGGCGTTGCCGGGTGATAACAAGGCACAGCAGGAGCAGTTGGTTCGCCGGGTGCGGGGGTGGTTGAATCCGCAGGGTACGGCGGACTGATAGACCGGGTCGCCCCATTCGCGAGCAGGCTCGCTCCCACATTCGATCTTCTGACACTGGAGATCAAATGTGGGAGCGAGCCTGCTCGCGAAAGCGGCATCACGAACGACACAAATCTACCCCGCTAACGGAAATCCCGCCGCTGACGAATCAACGTATAGGCACTATGCAATTCCCGGGTCTTCTCGGTTGCCTCCCGCACCTGGGACGCCGTCGCCCCACTGCCGGCAATCTTGTCCGGATGATGACGGCTGAGCAGACGCCGATAGGCGCGCTTGATCTGCGACGGCTCACTGGTTGCGGACACACCCAACAGGCGCAGTGCGTCCTGATAAGTCACGGCATTGCTGACCTGTGGACGCTTATGCGGCTCATAGTCCGTCGCCAACGCCTGCACCTGATGCGGCGTCCAGCCCAGCCATTTGCCCCACTGAGCGATCAGTTCTCGCTCACCGGTGCCTGCCCGGCCATCGGCCCAAACCATCCGCCAACAGGCACGCAACACCCCTTCGGCCGCATGGGGCTGGGCACTCAGGCGACGCAAGTAGCCGCGTAACCGGTCGTTGCCCGACTTGCCGCGATTGAACGCGGCAATCGCCCGACGCTGAGCCGGCTCGTTCATTTCCAGCGCGCGCATCTCCTGACGCGCCTGCTGGATATGACCATCAACCACTCGCCCGTCGCACTTGGCCAAACGCCCCAGCAAGACGAACAGCAATTCATCGTTGCGCAGTACAGGACGACCACCGAGTTTTTCACGCAGATGCGCCCAGCTTTGCAAGTGCAGGCGTCGATCCAGCGCCTGCCCCAACAAGGCACCGAGCATGGCCCCCGGAATGCTGGCAATGGCAAAGCCCGCTCCGGCTCCGATCAGAGTCCCTGGCCACAACATGTCAGCGTCTCGCTTCGATCAGGGCTTGCGCTTCAGCCAGGCGCTCGTGAGTGCCGACATCGACCCACTGCCCGTTCAGGCGCTCACCGGACACCTGCCCGTTCGCCATTGCAGTACGCAGCAACGGTGCCAGCTTGAAAGCCCCGGCAGAGCACCCTTCGAACAGCTGCGGATGCAGCACGGCGATGCCGCTGTACGTCAGATTGGCGGCGCCGGGTACACCGTCAGAGACCTGGCCGTCGATCAACTGGAAATCCCCGGTCGGGTGATGGGCCGGGTTGTTGGCCAGCACCAGATGAGCAAGGCCGACAATCGGCTGATGCAGCACACTGAAATCGTAATCGGTCCAGATATCGCCATTGACCACGACAAATGCCTCGTCGCCCAACAACGGCAACGCACGGAAGATCCCGCCACCGGTTTCCAGCGGCTCCCCTTCCGGCGAATACCTGATGCTCACGCCATAGCGCGAACCATCACCCAGATAGTCCTCGATCTGCTGACCGAGCCAGGCATGGTTGATCACGATTTCGGTAAACCCGGCATCGGCCAGCGCGCGCAGGTGGTATTCGATCAGCGGAACCCCGCCTGCACGTACCAGCGGTTTTGGCGTGGTCAGGGTCAGCGGGCGCATGCGCTCGCCTTTGCCCGCCGCCAGAATCATCGCCTTCATGCCTTCACCCCGGACCGCAGACTGGCCAGCAACACATCCAGTTCCGCCAGCTCAGGGCGGCGTGCGATCACGGTTTCTATATAAGCGAAGAAGCGTGGCACATCACTCAGATAGCGCGGTTTGCCATCGCGATGGCAGATGCGGGCGAAAATGCCGATCACTTTCAGGTGACGCTGCACGCCCATCAGGTCACTGGCGCGCAGGAAGTCTTCGAAATCCGGCTGCACCGGAATATCCAGCGCCGCGGCCTGCTGCCAATAACTTTCCAGCCAGCCGCGTACGCGTTCTTCTGGCCAGCTGAGGAATGCATCCTTGAACAGGCAGGTCACGTCGTAGGTCACCGGGCCATACACCGCATCCTGGAAATCCAGCACACCGGGATTCGGCTGGCTGAGCATCAGGTTGCGCGGCATGTAGTCGCGGTGCACCAGGACCTTCGGCTGGGCGAGAGCACTGTCGATCAGCAGATCGCTGACCTGTTGCCAGAGTACTTGCTGCGCCGCATCGAACTCGATGCCCAGCTCACGCTTCACATACCACTCGGGGAACAGTTCCAGTTCCCGGCGCAGCAGTGCCACGTCATAGCTCGGCAGGGGAGCCACCATCGGCAACTGCTGAAAAGCCAATAGCGCTTGCAGGGCATCATTGAACAAATCTTCGGCGTTTTCGCTCTCGATCACGTCCAGATACGTCTTGTTGCCCAGGTCATTGAGCAAAAGAAAACCGCGCTCGAGATCTTCGGCATAAATTTTCGGCACATTTATTCCGGATTTCGCCAGCAAAAAAGCGATATCCACGAAAGGTTTGCAGTTTTCCTGCGGGGGCGGCGCATCCATGACGATAAAACTTTTATCCGCGCCCTCCCAACGAAAATAACGCCGAAAACTCGCGTCGCTACTGGCCGCGGTCAATGTGGCCGGGGGTATGGCACCCCAACCCTGTTCTGCAAAAAGGATCGCCAATTGTTCATCGAGCCAAACTTTCAGGTGTTGCAAACGTACATCTTGGTCAGGCATTGCAAGGGTCTCCGACGGCGCTAGCCGTCAAGCGGGTCATGCTTTATTATCCAGCATCTTTTTCAGACCATCGAGAGGCGTGCGGCCCACACCGCGGGCAGATGGCACGCAGGAAGCCCGGACTAATAAGATGGCATTGAAATCCCCCGCGTTTCGTAAAAAATTTCCGTTGTTGGTAACCGGCAGTCTGCTGGCCTTGCAACCACTAGCCACTTCCTTCGTGGTCGCCGCGGAACAGTATGACTGCTCAGTCTCTGCTTCGGGTGCCTGGGACTGTGCGCCTAAAAAACCGGCGGCAGCCTTGCCTCCGCGTCCCGTCCATGACGGTAGTGCAGTCAGCGCTACCGGCGAGGCTGCGGCACAGGATGGTTCCAGTGAAGACACTGGCGCCAAGCCCGTGCTGGTTACCGAGTCCAAGGGCCGCGGCCTGAAGTCCCGTAGCGAAGACTACAGCCACCTCGACTGGGTTCCCCGCGAACAACTCACTGCAGCACAGCTGGCCGAAACCGGTCCTTACTGCTCTGGTTCCTATATCGAACCGATTCGTCCTGGCATGAATGACAAGACGAGTAAAAGTGACGCGCCAACCTTTATCGGCGCAAAAGCCTCTCGCTATAAGCAGGATGAGCAAGTCGCTACCCTGGCCGGTGACGTGGTCATGCGCCAAGGCAGCATGCAGGTCGAAGCCGACGAAGCCAACCTTTACCAGGCCGAGAGCCGTGGCGAACTGGCCGGCAACGTGCGCATCCGCGACAACGGTGCGCTGATCGTCGGCGACCATGCCGACGTGCAACTCGATACCGGTGAAGCCAAGGTCGACAACGCTGAATACGTGATGCACAAATCCCGTATCCGCGGTAACGCGCTGTACGCCAAACGTGCCGAGAACGCGATCATCCGCCTCAAGGACGGTACGTACACCACGTGCGAACCGAACAGCAACGCCTGGCAGCTCAAGGGTAATAACATCACCCTGAACCCGGCCACCGGCTTCGGTACCGCGACCAACGTGACCCTGCGGGTCAAGGACTTCCCGGTCCTGTATACGCCGTACATCTACTTCCCGATCGACGACCGCCGTCAGTCCGGTTTCCTGCCGCCGACCATCGGCAGCGGCACCGATACAGGCTTCCTGCTCGTCACGCCGTACTACTTCAACCTGGCACCGAACTACGATGCCACGTTGTATCCGCGCTACATGAGCAAGCGCGGCCTGTTGATGGAAGGCGAGTTCCGTTACCTGACCAAGTCCACCGAAGGTCAGTTCGGCGCCGCGTACCTCAACGACGAAGACAACGAGCGCGAGTTGCAGAGCGACTACGACAAAACGCGCTACATGTACAACTGGCAACACAAGGGTGGCCTCGATTCGCGCGTCTTCACCTACGTCGACTACACCAAAATCAGTGACCCTTACTACTTCCAGGATCTGCAGACCGATCAGATCGGCGTGAAAAGTTCCGACTACGTGAACCAGCAAGGTGCTGTCAGCTATCGCGGCGACAGTTACGTCGCTCGTATCAACGCCCAGGCCTTTCAACTGGCAACCGTGTCGTACATCACACCGTACGACCGCCTGCCACAGATCACCCTCGATGGGGCGTTGCCGTTTCATCCAGGCGGCCTGGACTTCACCTACAACACTGAAATCGTACGCTTCGATCGCGATTTGAAAAACGGCACCTTTACCGATGAAGATGGCAATGTCGAGCCGCGTCTCGACACCAATGTTGGGGGTCTGGCTCGCGCCAACGGCGATCGCCTCAACCTTGCACCGGCCGTCGCCCTGCCACTGGAGTGGACTTATGGCTTCCTGAAGCCAAAGCTCAAGTACCAGTACACGCAGTATGATCTGGACCTGGACAGCATTGGTAAAGCTCAGATTGCCGCGCTAACTCCAGAACAGAGAAAGCTCAATGGCGACTTTGGCAGCAGCCAGAGCCGTGGCGTGCCGATTGCCAGCATCGACAGCGGCCTGTATTTCGATCGCAATACCCAATGGTTCGGCAAGAACTACCGGCAGACCCTTGAGCCTCGCCTGTTCTATCTCTATGTACCCGAGAAGGACCAGGAAGACATTCCCGTGTTCGATACCAGCGAATACACCTTCAATTATTCGTCGCTGTTCCGCGACAACCGCTTCTCCGGCTCCGACCGTGTCGGCGACGAGAACAAATTGTCGCTGGGCGTGACCAGCCGCTGGATCGAAGACAACGGTTTCGAGCGTCAACGCATCAGCGTCGGCCAGGCCTTGTACTTCAAGGATCGCGAAGTCCAGTTGCCGGGGATCGATGCCAAAATCCGCGAGGATGCGCACTCTGACGTATCCCCTTATGCACTGGAGTACGAATATCGCTGGAACCGCGATTGGCGTACCACTGCCGATTATAACTGGGACCCGGACAGTCGCAGCCCTCGCTCGGGTAGCGCGATGTTCCACTACCAGCCTGAAGACAATCCGAACAAGGTCATCAACGCCGGCTATCGCTATCGTAATGACCAGATCCGCTACGACCAGAACACCGGTCAATGGCAAGTGGGCGGCGGTGACTACGGCGTTCCCGGCCAGCCTGGCTACGTGAAGGATTACTACAAGATCCAACAGCACGACTTCTCGGTGATCTGGCCGATCGTGCCACAATGGAACGCCATCAGCCGCTGGCAGTATGACTACAACCGCAACCGTACCCTGGAGGCCTTCGGTGGCTTCGAGTACGACAACTGCTGCTGGAAATTGCGCCTGATCAACCGTTACTGGGTTTCCTATGATGAATTCAGTCAGGATGCACCGGAAAACGAAAAAGGCGACCATGGCGTCTTCCTCCAAATTGTTCTGAAGGGACTCGGCGGCCTCACCGGCGCCAAGGTAGAGAGCTTCCTCGACAAAGGCATCCAAGGTTATCGTGAACGTGAAGACCAAGCTTTCTGATTGTCTGCGCCCGCTGTTGCTGGGCGCGCTGTTCCTGGGTACCGCGGCCAACGCCGCGGTACAGTCCATCGATAAAGTGGTGGCGATCGTCGACAACGACGTGGTCATGCAGAGCCAACTGGACCAGCGCGTCCATGAAGTCCAGCAAACCATCGCCAAGCGCGGTACTGCCGTGCCGCCGGCCAGCGTACTGGAGCAACAGGTGCTTGAGCGCCTGATCGTCGAGAACCTGCAACTGCAGATCGGCGAACGCTCCGGCATCCGCATTACCGATGAAGAACTGAACCAGGCTGTCGGCACCATTGCCCAGCGCAACAACATGACGGTCGATCAATTCCGCCAGGCCCTGACTCGTGACGGCCTGTCTTATGACGACGCACGTGACCAGATCCGTCGCGAGATGGTTATCAGCCGTGTGCGCCAGCGCCGAGTGGCCGAGCGCATCCAGGTGTCTGAGCAAGAGGTGAAAAACTTCCTGGCTTCCGACCTTGGCAAGATGCAGCTGTCCGAAGAGTTCCGCCTGGCCAACATCCTGATTCCTACGCCGGAAAGCGCCAACTCCGACGCAATTCAGAATGCCGCCAAGCAGGCCGACGCGGTTTACCAGCAGCTCAAGCAAGGCGCCGACTTCGGTCAGTTGGCCATCGCCAGGTCCGCCAGCGAAACGGCACTGGAAGGTGGTGACATGGGCTGGCGTAAAGCTGCTCAATTGCCACCACCGTTCGATCGCCTGCTGAGCACCATGGCCGTCGGTGATATCACCCAGCCAATGCGTACGCCAGGTGGCTTCATCATCCTGAAGCTCACCGACAAGCGTGGCGGTGAAGCCCAGGTACGTGACGAAGTGCATGTACGGCATATCCTGGTCAAGCCGAGCCCGATCCGCGACGAAGCAAAGACCAAGGCTCTGGCTGAGTCGCTCTACACCCGCATCGAAGCGGGCGAAGACTTCGGTGAGCTGGCGAAAAGCTTCTCGGAAGATCCCGGTTCTGCCCTCAACGGCGGCGACCTGAACTGGATCGATCCGAACGCACTGGTCCCCGAGTTCCGCGAAGTGATGGCCAACACCCCGCAAGGTCAACTGTCCAAGCCGTTCCAGACGCAATATGGCTGGCACGTTCTGGAAGTCCTTGGCCGTCGTGCCACCGACAGCACCAACCAGGCTCGCGAGCAACAAGCGATGACCGTACTGCGCAACCGCAAATACGACGAAGAGCTGCAAACCTGGCTGCGTCAGATCCGTGACGAAGCGTACGTAGAAATCAAACTCCCTGGCGCCGACCAGGCAGCGCAGTGAAACCCCAACGTTTCGCGCTGACCCCCGGCGAACCGGCCGGCATAGGTCCCGACCTGTGCCTGCTGCTCGCCTCGCAAGCCCAGCCACATCCCCTGATTGCCATTACCAGCTGCGACCTGCTCCTTGAGCGGGCCGCGCAGCTGGGTGTGGCGGTCGACTTGCTGCCGGTCACACCGGACAGCTGGCCGGACGTACCCGCTCCCGCCAACAGCCTGTATGTCTGGGATACTCCGCTGAACGCCAGCGTGGTCGCCGGGCAACTGGACAAAGCCAATGCCGCTTTTGTTCTGGAAACCCTGACTCGCGCCGGCCAAGGCTGCCTGGACGGGGATTTCGCCGGGATGATCACTGCTCCGGTGCATAAGGGTGTGATCAATGAATCAGGGATCGCCTTCTCCGGGCACACGGAATTTCTCGCCGACCTGACCCATACCGCGCAAGTAGTAATGATGCTCGCCACTCGTGGATTGCGCGTAGCGTTGGTGACCACCCACCTGCCCTTGCGCGAAATTGCCGATGCGATCACGCCAGAGCGCCTGGAGCGGGTCACGCGAATCCTGCACACCGACCTGCAGGAAAAATTCGGCATCGCCCAGCCACGCATCCTGGTGTGCGGGCTCAACCCCCATGCCGGTGAAGGCGGACACCTGGGCCATGAAGAAATCGATATCATCGAACCCACATTAGAGCGCCTGCGCGGCGAAGGCATGGACCTGCGTGGCCCCCTGCCCGCCGACACTCTGTTTACCCCAAAATATCTGGAGCACTGCGATGCAGTGCTGGCGATGTACCACGACCAGGGCCTGCCCGTGCTGAAGTACAAAGGCTTCGGCGCAGCAGTCAACGTGACCCTTGGCTTGCCGATCATCCGCACTTCGGTCGACCACGGCACCGCTCTCGATCTGGCCGGCAGCGGCAAAATCGACACCGGCAGCCTGCAAGTCGCCCTGGAAACCGCCTACCAGATGGCCGAGACCCGTTTATGACCGAGCAATACCAACACCGTGCGCGCAAGCGCTTCGGCCAGAACTTTCTGCACGATGCCGGCGTTATCGACCGCATCCTGCGCTCCATCCACGCCAAACCCGACGACCGGATGCTGGAGATCGGCCCGGGCCAGGGTGCATTGACTCAAGGCCTGCTCAATAGCGGCGCCCAACTCGACGTAGTGGAGCTGGACAAGGACCTGGTCCCGATCCTCAATCAGCAATTCGCCGGCAGGGACAACTTCAACCTGCATCAGGGTGATGCGCTGAAGTTTGACTTCAATAGCCTGAACGCCGCGCCGAACAGCCTGCGCGTGGTCGGCAACCTGCCGTACAACATCTCTACACCGCTGATTTTTCACCTGCTGCACAACGCCCACCTGATTCGCGACATGCACTTCATGCTGCAAAAGGAAGTGGTCGAGCGTCTGGCGGCAGGGCCTGGCGGCGGTGACTGGGGTCGTTTGTCGATCATGGTCCAGTATCATTGCCGGGTTGAGCATCTGTTCAACGTCGGGCCGGGCGCGTTCAACCCGCCGCCGAAAGTCGATTCAGCCATCGTGCGCCTGGTGCCTCACGCCGTGTTGCCGCACCCGGCCAAGGACCACCGGTTACTGGAGCGCGTCGTACGCGAAGCCTTCAACCAGCGTCGCAAGACCCTGCGCAATACCCTCAAGTTGCTGCTGAGCAACGCCGAAATCGAAGCCGCTGGCGTCGACGGCAGCTTGCGTCCCGAGCAACTCGATCTGGCCGCCTTCGTGCGCCTGGCAGACAAACTCAGCGAACAACCCCTGCACAAGCCTGCGGACGCCTGAGAGGGTCGAAGCGTTATCGGGTAGGACACCAGCGCCCATGTCTGGTTTACTACCCGATACTTGGCCTAGACTGAACTCCATCAGCTACGCCCCGCGTCCCGCTTCGTTTTTAAGGCCTCTTGCATGTCCGATCCTCGTTATCAGGTCGACGTCAGCGTCGTCACCCGCTATCTGGCAGAACAATCGCAACCCGAACACGACCGCTTTGCCTTCGCCTACACCATCACCGTGCAAAACAATGGCCTGATACCGGCCAAACTGTTGTCACGGCACTGGGTGATCACCGATGGCGACGGACATGTCGAAGAGGTTCGCGGTGCGGGCGTGGTTGGCCAGCAACCGCTGATCGAGGCCGGCAAGAGTCACACCTACAGCAGCGGCACGGTCATGACCACCAAGGTGGGCACCATGCAAGGCAGCTATCAGATGATTGCCGACGACGGCAAACAATTCGACGCCATCATTGCACCGTTCCGTCTCGCAGTGCCTGGAGCGTTGCACTGATGGCGACGTATGCCGTCGGTGATCTGCAGGGCTGCCTGGAGGCCCTGCAATGCCTGCTCAAACGAGTGGCGTTCGATCCCGCAAAAGATCGCCTGTGGCTGGTCGGCGACCTGGTCAACCGTGGTCCGCAATCGCTCGACACCTTGCGCTTCCTCTATAGCATCCGCGAATCGCTGGTTTGCGTACTCGGCAACCACGACCTGCACCTACTGGCCGCCGGGCAGAATATCGAACGCCTGAAGAAAGCCGACACCCTGCGCGAAATCATCGAAGCACCGGATCGCGCGGAGTTATTGGAATGGCTGCGTCAGCAAAAACTCATGCATTACGACGAGCAGCGCAATGTCGCGCTGGTGCATGCCGGGATCCCGCCGCAGTGGTCACTGCGAAAAGCCCTGAAGTGCGCCGCCGAGGTTGAGACCGCCCTGCGCGACGACAACCTGTTTGCGCCCTACCTTGACGGTATGTACGGCAACGATCCGGCAAAGTGGGACAATGACCTTAAAGGCGTGACTCGACTGCGGGTGATCACCAACTATTTCACCCGGATGCGTTTCTGTACGGCCGAAGGCAAGCTTGACCTCAAGAGCAAGGAAGGTCTCGACAGCGCGCCGCCGGGATACAAGCCTTGGTTCCTGCATAAGGAACGCAAGACCAAGGACCTGAAAATTATCTTTGGCCACTGGGCCGCACTGGAAGGCAAAGTCCTCGAGCCAGGTATTTCGGCCCTCGATACCGGCTGCGTCTGGGGTGGTGCCTTGACCCTGATGAATGTCGACAACGGCGAACGCCTGTCCTGCAAATGCGACGAGCATGGCCATGCCGCCAAACCTCCAGCCCCTCCACTCAATTCCGAACCATCGTCAGCCAGCGCCCCGCGCTAGACTGCGCTTTCAGCCGAGCCACAGGAGCCCGCCATGAGCGAATTCAAACGTATCCCCCCTGAACAGGCCCATGCCCTGCGCGAACAAGGCGCGGTAGTGGTCGATATCCGTGATCCTGCCACCTATGCCGCCCTGCACATCAGTGGATCGAAGCATCTGGACAATCATTCGATCTCGGATTTCATCCGCGCGGCCGACCTGGATGCACCGACCGTTGTGGTCTGCTACCACGGCAACTCCAGCCAGAGCGCTGCCGCTTACCTGATCAGCCAGGGCTTCTCCGACGTCTACAGCATGGATGGCGGTTTTGAGCTGTGGCGTACGACGTTTCCTTCGGAAACGGCGCAAGGCACTTCCGAATAATTTTTTTGTAACGCGCAAGCCCCCGGCATGCGCGGGCTAGCGCGGTGGCAGACGAACGGTCTGCCACAACTAATTACGTATCTCGCCTTTACCTGCCAAATTCCCAACTATCCTTAAGCGCAGGCCATCCAAAACAGGGGAGAGCCGGTACACCGGCGCGCGGATCATCGGGAGTAGCTTTCGGAGTCGTCAGCTCCGAGAGAGTTCTGGGGGGTAAACAGCAACTGCCTGTTCGGTTGCTGCCAGCATCGACTGAGTGATCCGGCGTCGGCTCCACGTATCGAGCGAGGTGACGTCATGAGTATCTTTAGCCACTTCCAACAACGTTTCGAGTCCACACGCCAGGAAGAACTCACGCTGCAAGAGTATCTGGAACTGTGCAAACAGGACCGTAGCGCCTACGTTTCCGCCGCAGAGCGTCTGCTCCTGGCCATCGGTGAACCGGAGCTACTCGACACCTCGACCAACTCGAGGCTGTCGCGAATCTTTTCCAACAAGGTGATCCGCCGTTATCCGGCCTTTGAAGACTTCCACGGGATGGAAGAATGCATCGACCAGATCGTGTCGTATTTCCGCCATGCCGCCCAGGGTCTGGAAGAGAAGAAACAGATCCTCTATCTGCTTGGCCCCGTCGGTGGTGGTAAATCGTCCCTGGCCGAAAAGCTCAAGCAACTGATGGAAAAAGTGCCCTTCTATGCGATCAAGGGCTCGCCGGTTTTCGAATCGCCTCTGGGGCTGTTCAACGCCACTGAAGATGGCGCAATCCTCGAGGAAGACTTCGGCATTCCACGGCGCTACCTCAATACCATCATGTCGCCCTGGGCAACCAAGCGTCTGGCCGAATTCGGTGGCGACATCAGCCAGTTCCGCGTGGTCAAACTGTATCCGTCGATCCTCAACCAGATCGCCGTGGCCAAAACCGAGCCGGGAGATGAAAACAACCAGGACATCTCGGCACTGGTGGGCAAGGTCGATATCCGCAAACTGGAAGAATTCCCGCAGAACGACGCCGACGCCTACAGCTACTCGGGTGCACTGTGCCGGGCCAACCAGGGCCTGATGGAATTCGTCGAAATGTTCAAGGCGCCCATCAAGGTGCTGCACCCATTACTGACCGCCACCCAGGAAGGCAACTACAACAGTACCGAAGGCCTGGGTGCGATTCCGTTTACCGGGATCCTGCTGGCCCACTCCAACGAATCGGAATGGCATACCTTCCGTAACAACAAGAACAACGAAGCGTTCATCGACCGGATCTACATCGTCAAGGTGCCTTACTGCCTGCGGGTCAGCGACGAAGTGAAGATCTACGACAAACTGCTGTTCAACAGTTCGCTGGCAAAAGCCCATTGCGCACCCGACACCTTGAAGATGCTCGCTCAGTTCACCGTGCTTTCTCGCCTGAAGGAACCGGAAAACTCCAACATCTACTCCAAGATGCGCGTGTACGACGGCGAAAATCTCAAGGACACTGATCCGAAGGCCAAGTCGATCCAGGAATACCGCGACAATGCCGGGGTCGACGAGGGCATGAATGGCCTGTCGACCCGCTTCGCGTTCAAGATCCTGTCGAAGGTCTTCAACTTCGATCCGCACGAAATCGCCGCCAACCCGGTGCACTTGCTCTACGTGCTGGAACAGCAGATCGAACAGGAACAGTTCCAGGCTGAAACCCGCGAACGCTACTTGCGCTTCCTCAAGGAGTACCTGGCGCCGCGTTATATCGAATTCATCGGCAAGGAAATCCAGACTGCCTACCTCGAGTCTTACAGCGAGTATGGCCAGAACATCTTCGACCGCTATGTGCTGTATGCGGACTTCTGGATCCAGGACCAGGAATATCGCGACCCGGAAACCGGCGAAATCCTCAACCGTGTGGCACTGAACGAGGAACTGGAAAAAATCGAAAAACCAGCGGGCATCAGCAATCCGAAGGACTTCCGCAACGAAATCGTCAACTTCGTATTACGTGCCCGCGCCAACAACAACGGCAAGAACCCGACCTGGCTCAGTTACGAAAAACTGCGGGTGGTCATCGAGAAGAAAATGTTCTCCAACACTGAGGACCTGCTGCCGGTCATCAGCTTCAATGCCAAGGCCAGCAAAGAAGACCAGCAAAAACACAACGACTTCGTCACACGGATGGTCGAGCGGGGCTACACCGACAAACAGGTACGACTGCTGTCCGAGTGGTATCTGCGGGTCAGAAAATCGCAGTAACCCGCCACCGGCAAGACCGGTTGTCGTCAGCCCGAGGCCTGTTTGCACTTTTTCTGCTACACAGGCCTCAGGAAGGTGTTCGAAAGTCGGTAGCGAGGTTCAGGCAGTAACCACGGCGCTTGGGGGAGCGTGTACATCCCTTGGCACTCGGCGTGCTGCTTGATGGCTTGCCCCTTTCAGGACAGCTTCTAAGGAGCAGTCATGAGCTATGTGATCGACCGACGTCTCAATGGCAAGAACAAGAGCACGGTAAACCGTCAGCGGTTTCTGCGGCGTTACCGTGATCACATCAAAAAGGCTGTCGAAGAGGCGGTCAGCCGGCGCTCCATAACCGATATGGAGCATGGCGAGCAAATCAGCATTCCCGGCCGCGACATCGACGAGCCGGTGCTTCACCATGGCCGCGGAGGCAAGCAAACCGTGGTGCACCCCGGCAACAAGGAGTTCACCAGCGGCGAACACATTGCCCGCCCACCGGGAGGTGGCGGCGGCAGAGGGCCTGGCAAGGCCGGTAATTCGGGCGAAGGGATGGACGAATTCGTCTTCCAGATCACTCAGGAAGAATTCCTCGAATTCATGTTCGAAGACCTTGAGCTGCCAAACCTGGTCAAACGCAACCTGACCGGCACCGATACCTTCAAGACTGTACGCGCGGGGATCAGCAACGAGGGCAACCCGTCGCGGATCAATATCATCCGCACCCTGCGTTCAGCCCATGCACGGCGGATCGCCCTGTCAGGCAGCAGTCGCGCGAAACTGCGGGACGCCAAAGAAGAACTTCTGCGATTGAAGCAGGAAGAACCGGACAATTTCGGCGATATCCAGGAACTCGAAGCGGAAATCGAAAAACTCAGCGCGCGAATTCATCGTGTACCGTTTCTTGATACCTTCGATCTCAAATACAACCTGCTCATCAAGCAGCCCAACCCCAGTTCGAAGGCGGTGATGTTCTGCCTGATGGACGTATCCGGCTCCATGACCCAGGCAACCAAGGATATCGCCAAGCGCTTTTTTATCCTGTTGTATCTGTTTCTCAAGCGTAACTACGACAAGATCGACGTCGTGTTCATCCGCCACCACACCAGCGCGCGCGAAGTAGACGAGGAAGAATTCTTCTATTCCCGCGAAACCGGCGGGACCATCGTATCCAGCGCCTTGAAACTGATGCAGGAGATCATGGCCGAGCGCTATCCAGCCAACGAGTGGAACATCTACGCGGCCCAGGCCTCCGACGGCGATAACTGGAACGATGACTCGCCGATTTGCCGCGACATCCTGATCAACCAGATCATGCCGTTTGTGCAGTACTACACTTACGTTGAGATAACCCCACGCGAACATCAGGCCCTGTGGTTCGAATACGAGCGCATCGCCGAAGCCTTTTCTGACACTTTTGCCCAGCAACAACTGGTCTCGGCCGGAGATATCTACCCGGTCTTCCGTGAACTCTTCCAGCGCAGGTTAGTGACATGACCGCCAAAGAGCAGAAGCGCCAACCCATTTCCACCGGCTCCGAATGGACTTTCGAGCTGATCCAGGCCTACGACCGCGAAATCAGTCGTCTCGCGGCCCGCTATGCGCTCGACACTTATCCCAACCAGATTGAAGTGATCACCGCTGAACAGATGATGGATGCTTACGCCTCCGTCGGCATGCCGCTGGGTTATCACCATTGGTCCTATGGCAAACACTTCCTCAGCACAGAGAAATCCTACACCCGCGGCCAGATGGGGCTGGCCTACGAGATCGTCATCAACTCAGACCCGTGCATCGCCTATCTGATGGAAGAAAACACCATCTGCATGCAGGCGCTGGTCGTGGCGCATGCCTGCTATGGGCACAACAGCTTTTTCAAGGGCAATTACCTGTTCCGAACCTGGACCGATGCCAGTTCGATCATCGATTACCTGGTGTTCGCCAAGCAGTACATCATGCAATGTGAAGAGCGCCATGGCATCGACGCAGTCGAGGACCTTCTCGATTCCTGCCACGCCCTGATGAACTACGGGGTCGACCGTTACAAGCGGCCTTATCCGATTTCCGCCGAAGAGGAACGTCGCCGGCAGAAGGACCGGGAAGAACATCTGCAGAAACAGATCAATGATTTGTGGCGGACCATTCCAAAAGGCGCGGACAAGTACAGCGACAAGGACAATGCACGCTTCCCTGCCGAACCGCAGGAAAACATCCTCTATTTCATCGAAAAACACGCGCCGCTGCTGGAGCCGTGGCAGAGGGAAATCGTGCGGATCGTGCGCAAGATCGCCCAGTATTTTTATCCACAACGCCAAACCCAGGTCATGAACGAAGGCTGGGCAACGTTCTGGCATTACACGTTGATGAACGACCTGTATGACGAAGGCCTCGTCACCGATGGCTTCATGATGGAGTTTCTGACCTCCCATACCAGCGTTGTCTTTCAGCCTGGGTTCGACAGCCCCTATTACAGTGGAATCAACCCTTACACTTTGGGGTTTGCCATGTACCGCGACATCCGTCGCATGTGCGAAGAGCCTACGGAAGAAGATCGCCGCTGGTTCCCGGAAATTGCAGGCACCGATTGGCTATCTACCATCAAGTTCGCCATGAGCAGCTTCAAGGATGAGAGCTTCATCCTGCAGTACCTGTCACCTAAAGTGATCCGCGACCTGAAGTTGTTCAGCATTCTCGACGACGACCAGAAGGACGATCTGCTGGTTCCGGCGATTCATGACGAGGGCGGCTACCGGATCATCCGTGAAACCCTGGCGGCCCAGTACAACCTGGGCAATCGCGAACCCAACATACAGATCTACAGCATCGACCGCCGCGGCGACCGCTCCCTGACCCTGCGCCATCAGCAACACGACCGCAAACCGCTGGGGGACTCCACCGAGGAAGTACTCAAGCACCTGCACCGCCTGTGGGGCTTCGACATTCATCTGGAGACCCTGCAAGGGGATCAGGTGATGAAAACCCACCATGTTCCCCCCAGGAGCGAACACAGCGAAGGTGATTACGGGCGGCTGGACCTGGCCGTCATCCATCTTTGAACCTGTTTGTGCCTCCGAAAGCCCGACGCAACGGTTATCCTGTCGAGCTAACGGAGGTTTTTTATGCGGATCTATAAAGTCGGCGGTGCGGTACGTGATCGCCTGCTGGGCATACCTGTCACTGACATTGACCGGGTCGTGGTTGGCGCCACCACCGAAGAAATGCTCGCCCGGGGCTTTCGCCCGGTTGGCTCGGATTTCCCGGTGTTTCTTCACCCAAAGACCGGGGAGGAATACGCCCTTGCCCGGACCGAACGCAAAAGCGGACGCGGGTATGGCGGCTTCACTTTTCACACCAGCCCAGAAGTTACACTTGAAGAAGACCTGATCCGCCGCGACCTGACGATCAACGCCATGGCCGAGGACGATCACCAGAACCTGACCGACCCCTATCACGGCCAGCGCGACCTGGAAGCGCGCATACTACGTCACGTTTCCCCTGCATTCGCCGAAGATCCTCTCAGGGTTCTGCGCGTTGCCCGCTTCGCGGCGCGTTATGCCGAACTGGGTTTTACTGTCGCCCCGGAAACACTGGACCTGATGCGCCAACTCAGCGAGTCAGGCGAGCTTGAAGCCCTGACGGCGGAACGCAGCTGGAAAGAAATTTCCCGTGCACTGATGGAAAGCCAGCCACAGGTATTCATCGAAGTGTTGCGCGCGTGCGGGGCACTCAAGGTGTTGATGCCGGAAATCGACGCGCTGTTTGGGGTTCCTCAACCCGAGACTCACCATCCGGAAATCGACACCGGCGCACACACTCTCAGCGTCCTGGAGCAGGCTGCAAAGCACAATCAGCCGCTGACCGTGCGCTGGGCTTGCCTGCTGCATGACCTGGGCAAAGGACTGACGCCCGAGAAAGAGTGGCCACGGCACATTGCCCACGAGTTCAAGGGTCTCAAGCTGATCAAAGCGGTCAATGAGCGCTTCAAGGCACCCAGGGATTGCCAAGAGCTGGCGCTACTGGTGGGCGAATATCACACCCACGGCCACCGTGCTCTGGAACTGAAGCCATCGACTCTGCTGGAATTGCTGCAAAGCTTCGACGTTTATCGTCGCCCCCAACGTTTCGAGGAGTTCATTGCGGCGTGCGAGATGGACGCCCGTGGACGCAAAGGCCTGGAGCAGATGAGTTATCCACAGGCGGATTACCTGCGCGGAGCGGCGACGGCAGCTCGTAGCGTTGCGGTTCAGCCTTTGCTGGAGAAGGGATTCAAAGGTCCCGAGCTGGGCGAGGCGATCAAGCGTGAACGACTCAGGGCGTTGAAGGCTTACAAGGAAGCGGCGTCGATTTGAAAGACTTCGCGAGCAGGCTCGCCCCCACAGGGTTAGTGTCAATCTGTGGGAGCGAGCCTGCTCGCGAAGACGTCAGTCAGGTCACAACAAATTCGAAGGCGTCAGCTGCTCCCCACGCCACTCAAACGCCACCGGCGCCAACACCTGATCAATCTGCGCTTCACCCCACAGTGTCGCAAAACTTTTGCCCACCCCCGGATGGACCCGATCCGGCGCAATCAGCGACAGCGGCCACAACACAAAGGCATTTTTGAGAATCTCGGCTCTCGGCAGAATCAAGCCATCGAAATTGCCTGCAAGCTCGCCGAACAGCAGTACATCGATGTCCAGCGGCAAACCCTTGCGATCTGGCGCATAACGACCATTGTCGGCTTCGATGAATTTCAGCCGACGATCAAGCTCCATCAGTGGCAAATCGGTAAAGGCAGACACCACGAAATTGAAAAACGGTCCGCTCTTGATCCCTACCGCCTGGCTTTCGAAGACCGGCGAACAATGGATATCCACGAGGAAACCCGCCAAAGCGTCCAGACCAGCCCGCAAATGGGATTCGCGGTCGATATTGCTACCGAGCCCGAGATACACCTGAGTCAGCGACATCCGCGCTCGATCTCCACGCCCACGCCGCCGGTAGCGGCAGGAACAGCGCCTGGCTTGGTCAGCTTGAGGCGCACCCAGGTGATTTTGAATTCGCTCATCAGCACTTCAACCAGACGCTCGGCGAAGGTCTCGACCAGCTGGAACTGTGCCTGTTCGGCAAAGGCCTGGATGCGCGACGAAACGCTCGCGTAATCGAGTGCCAGGGTCAGGTCGTCGCCGGCTGCCGCCGGACGATTATCCCAAGCGAAACTCAGATCAAGACGCAAGCATTGTCGGATGCCTCGCTCCCAGTCGTAGGCACCGATCACGGTGTCGACTTCCAGGCCCTCGATAAACACTCTGTCCAAGCACTTTTCTCCGCTACACGACAAGGGCGCATTGCGCCGTTAGAATCAGGGCGTCCTCGCCCCGGAATAGTTAGCATGTTTTGGTTATTGGCGATCCTCGCCTACCTGCTCGGCTCTCTGTCCTTTGCCATTTTGCTCAGCCGCCTGACCGGTAACCCCGATCCGCGAATGAGTGGCTCGGGCAATGCCGGCGCCACCAACATGTTGCGTCTGGCGGGCAAGAAACTTGCCATCCTGACCTTGCTCGGCGACCTCTGCAAAGGCCTGCTACCTGTGCTGATCGCCGGCGTTGCGGGTCTTTCGCTACAAGATCAGGCCTGGATCGGCGTCTGCGCCGTCATCGGTCACCTGTTCCCGCTGTACTTCCGCTTTCGCGGGGGCAAGGGTGTCGCCACCGCTGCCGGAATGTTAATGGGCCTGTATCCACCTGCAGCGCTGCTGGCGGTCTGCGCCTGGTTGCTGACGTTCTACCTGACCCGAACCAGCTCGCTGGCCGCGCTCATCGCCACGCCGTTGACCCTGCCGCTGCTGGCCTGGCAAGAACCGGCGGCGCTGCTACCCATGAGTACGCTCACGGCATTGATCGTCTGGCGCCATCGCGGCAATCTACGCGACCTGTTTGCCGGGCGCGAACGGCATTTTTAGATGCCGGCCATGAGCAACACTCATCACAATGCCGACAGCTGCTCCATCGGCCAGCGTGCCTGCACACTGATCGCCAGGCTTTCCTGCTGACCGGCCTGCAAACGCTGGCAGCCGGCGAACGCAATCATTGCACCGTTATCGGTACAGAACTGCGGACGGGCATAAAAAACATCACCCTTCATGTCGCCGAGCATTTTTTCCAAAGAAGCGCGCAATGACTTGTTGGCGCTAACGCCGCCTGCGATCACCAGACGCTTCATGCCTGCCGCCTTGAGGGCACGCTTGCACTTGATGGTTAAAGTCTCCACCACGGCCTGCTGGAACGCCAGCGAGATGTCGCAACGGGCTTGCTCGCTGTCGTCCCCGGCGCTCACGCACTGCTGCCAGGTATTCAAGGCGAAGGTTTTCAAGCCGCTGAAGCTGAAATCCAGGCCAGGACGGTCACACATCGGACGCGGGAAAACGAAGCGCCCTGCAATCCCTTGTTCCGCCAGGCGAGCGATTTCCGGGCCACCCGGATAATTGAGCCCCATCATCTTGGCGGTCTTGTCGAAGGCCTCGCCCGCGGCGTCGTCCAGCGTCTCGCCCAGAAGCGTGTATTGACCGATTCCGTCGACCTGCACCAACTGCGTATGACCGCCGGACACCAACAAAGCGACGAACGGAAATTCCGGTGGTTGCGACTCCAGCATAGGTGCCAGCAAGTGGCCTTCCATATGATGCACACCCAGCGCTGGAATGCCCCAGGCAAAGGCCAGCGCCTGCGCGCAGGAAGCACCCACCAGCAATGCCCCTACCAGCCCGGGACCGGCGGTGTAAGCGATGGCGTCGATCTCGGTTGGCACACAGTCGGCTTCAGCCAACACCTGACGAATCAAGGGCAGCATGCGCTTGACGTGGTCGCGCGAGGCCAGCTCCGGCACCACACCGCCGTAGGCGCGGTGCAGGTCGATCTGACTGAACAGCGCGTCGGCCAGTAGGCCCCGCTCACTGTCGTATAGTGCGACGCCGGTTTCGTCGCAGGAGGTTTCTAATCCCAGTACTAGCATGGGTTTGCGCCTTGTTTAGGCTGAATTCGAAGGCGCGCATAATAGTCGCCGCGTGATGCCCCGACCAGCGGTTTTCGATCAGAGGCTTTGCATTCCGAGCGTTGAGGGGTTAACATCCGCAACCCTTAAAAACCGACGTCTTCAAGTGCTCTTTTGCCGCGAGGATGTTGACCCCGGTAATGAATGAAGGTAGCTCTGGATGCCAGCCGTCAAAGTAAAAGAGAACGAACCCTTCGACGTAGCTCTGCGTCGTTTCAAGCGCTCCTGCGAAAAAGCCGGTGTACTGGCTGAAGTTCGTAGCCGCGAATTTTACGAGAAGCCAACTTCTGAGCGTAAGCGCAAAGCAGCAGCCGCTGTTAAGCGTCACGCCAAGAAAGTTCAGCGCGAACAGCGCCGCGCCGTTCGTCTGTACTAATACACAGACGTTCGTAGCAAGCTTCTGCCAAGCCCGGCCCTCAGCCGGGCTTATGGCATTTGCGTAAAACGCTTGATGCTTCACCGTCGAAGCCGCAGACGCGACCGAGACGAATCTGCTTCACCGCGTCAGACCTGGCTTTTTTGCCAGCGGTGCACGTCTTTTCTGACGAGCCTTTCAAGGCTACTGACGAGCACACCCACTGATTCCTCTCACGACGATCAGCCCGAGGCACCGCTTGCGTGCCACATTATGAGCTATCCGAGACCAATGACTGGTCGCAGACGGACTCAGCGCAATACTTTCAAATAGTCGAATACTGAATGTTATTAACGTCAGTGGATTTTCGGCAGATACACTTCCCGACAGCGATTACGCAGACGACACTGGTCGAGCCGCACACCTTGCGCGCCTCACACAACGACCCGCGTTCGGCAGCACCTCGTTTCGGGTCCCTTTCAGCGCAGATGACGAGAACGCCATGGCCGGGCTAATTCCCCAGAGCTTCATTGACGACCTTCTGAACCGCACCGACATCGTCGACGTGGTCAGCTCTCGCCTGCAACTGAAAAAAGCCGGCAAGAACCACACCGCCTGCTGCCCGTTTCACAAAGAGAAAACCCCATCCTTCAGCGTCAGCCCCGACAAGCAGTTTTACTACTGCTTCGGCTGCGGCGCTGGGGGCAATGCTCTCGGCTTCATCATGGACCACGACAACCTGGACTTTCCCCAGGCTGTCGAAGAACTGGCCAAAGCCGCCGGCATGGAAATTCCCCGGGAAGAAAACGGCCGATCGCACAAACCCCGGCAGCCGACTGACTCACCGCTTTACCCGCTGCTCACGGCCGCCGCCGATTTCTACCGCCAGGCGCTCAAAAGCCATCCCCAGCGCAAGGCCGCCGTCGATTACCTCAAGGGCCGCGGCCTTACCGGTGAAATCGCCCGTGATTTCGGCCTCGGCTTTGCGCCACCAGGCTGGGACAATCTGTACAAGCACCTGAGCAGCGACAGCCTTCAACAGAAAGCCATGATCGACGCCGGCCTATTGGTGGAAAACGCCGAGACCGGCAAGCGCTATGACCGCTTCCGTGACCGCGTGATGTTCCCGATCCGCGACAGCCGCGGCCGGATCATCGCCTTCGGTGGCCGGGTATTGGGTGACGACAAGCCCAAATACCTGAACTCTCCGGAAACCCCGGTGTTCCATAAGGGCCAGGAACTCTACGGCTTGTTCGAAGCCCGCAAGAACAACCGCAACCTCGATGAAATCATCGTGGTTGAAGGCTATATGGACGTGATCGCCCTTGCTCAACAAGGCCTGCGTAACGCCGTGGCCACCCTCGGCACCGCCACCAGCGAAGAACACTTGAAGCGCCTGTTCCGCGTGGTGCCTAGCGTCCTGTTCTGTTTCGATGGCGACCAGGCTGGCCGCAACGCCGCGTGGCGAGCCCTGGAAGCAACGCTCTCGAGCTTGCAGGATGGCCGTCGGGCGCGCTTTCTGTTCCTGCCCGAAGGCGAAGACCCGGACACCCTGGTCCGCTCCGAAGGTACCGATGCCTTCCGCGCACGCATCAACCAACACGCTCAGCCATTGGCGGACTACTTCTTCCAGCAACTGACCGAAGAAGCCGATCCGCGCTCCCTCGAAGGCAAGGCCCATATGGCCACCCTCGCGGCACCGCTGATCGACAAGGTCCCAGGCGCCAATCTGCGCACCCTGATGCGCCAACGCTTGCTGGAAATCACCGGCTTGAGCGGCGAGGCGGTCAGCCAACTGGTTCACAGCGCACCTCAAGACGCGCCGCCAGCCTATGACCCGGGCATGGATTACGACGCCATGCCGGACTATTCAGACTTCCATCAACCCCAGGAGGCCTACGCGCCCCAGCAGGAATGGACGCCGAAGAAGCCCGGTGCCGGCGGCAAGAAATGGGACAAGAAACCCTGGAGCAAAAACGGCAAGCGCGGTGATCGCGATGAGTCCTACGCTCCACGCACGCCAGTGGCGGTAGAGGCCCCGACGCTTATCGCGTTGCGAACGCTTATCCACCACCCACAACTGGCCGGCAAGGTCGAGAGCGCCGATCACTTTGCCAACGAGAGCAACACGTACGCTCAGGTACTAATCGCCTTGATCGAGGCCGTGCAGAAAAATCCTAAGCTAAACTCTATTCAGTTGATGGCCCGTTGGCACGGCACAGAGCAAGGTCGCCTGTTGAGAGCACTCGCAGAAAAGGAGTGGCTAATTGACGGCGATAACCTTGAACAACAGTTTTTAGACACCATTACTAGATTGTCCGCGGGTCAGCACACGCAGACCCTTGACGAACTCATCAAGAAAGCAAGGCAGCCGGGATTGTCGGCTGAAGAGCAAATTCAGATAGCAAAACAGATGCGCGACCTCTTAAAACAGAATGTTTCCGCATCAAACCCGACCTCAACTGGCGCGTGAGGTCATAGCTCAGGTATAATCCTCGGCTTGTTTTTTGCCCGCCAAGACCTTCAGTGGATAGGGTGTTATGTCCGGAAAAGCGCAACAGCAGTCTCGTATTATTGAGTTGATCAAACTGGGCCGTGAGCAGAAGTATCTGACTTACGCCGAGGTCAACGACCACCTGCCTGAGGATATTTCAGATCCAGAGCAGGTGGAAGACATCATCCGCATGATTAACGACATGGGGATCCCCGTACACGAGAGTGCTCCGGATGCGGACGCCCTTATGCTGGCCGACGCCGATACCGACGAGGCCGCTGCGGAAGAAGCAGCCGCTGCGTTGGCGGCGGTGGAGACCGATATCGGTCGCACCACTGACCCGGTGCGCATGTATATGCGCGAAATGGGTACGGTCGAGCTTCTGACTCGTGAAGGCGAAATCGAAATCGCCAAGCGTATCGAAGAAGGCATCCGTGAAGTGATGAGCGCCATCGCGCACTTCCCTGGCACGGTTGACCATATTCTCTCCGAGTACACTCGCGTCACCACCGAAGGTGGTCGCCTGTCCGACGTCCTGAGCGGTTATATCGACCCGGATGACGGCATTGCACCGCCTGCAGCAGAAGTGCCACCGCCGATCGATGCGAAGGCCGCGAAAGCGGATGACGACTCCGACGACGACGACGCCGAAGCCTCGGATGACGAAGAAGAAGCCGAAAGCGGTCCGGATCCGATTATCGCCGCACAGCGTTTTGGCGCTGTGGCCGATCAAATGGAAATCACCCGCAAGGCCCTGAAGAAGCACGGTCGGCACAACAAGGCAGCGATTGCCGAGTTGCTGGCACTGGCCGAGCTGTTCATGCCGATCAAACTGGTGCCGAAGCAATTCGAAGGCCTGGTCGAGCGTGTTCGCAGTGCTTTGGACCGTCTGCGTCAACAAGAGCGTGCAATCATGCAGCTCTGCGTTCGTGATGCGCGCATGCCGCGTGCCGACTTCCTGCGCCAGTTCCCGGGCAATGAAATCGACGAAAGCTGGACCGACGCACTGGCCAAGGGCAAGACCAAATACGCTGAAGCCATTGGTCGCCTGCAACCGGACATCATTCGTTGCCAGCAGAAGCTGACCGCGCTGGAAACCGAGACCGGTTTGACCATCGCCGAGATCAAGGACATCAACCGTCGCATGTCGATCGGTGAGGCCAAGGCCCGCCGCGCGAAGAAAGAGATGGTTGAAGCGAACTTGCGTCTGGTGATCTCCATCGCCAAGAAGTACACCAACCGTGGCCTGCAATTCCTCGACCTGATCCAGGAAGGCAACATTGGCTTGATGAAAGCGGTAGACAAGTTCGAATACCGCCGCGGCTACAAATTCTCGACTTATGCCACCTGGTGGATCCGGCAGGCGATCACTCGCTCGATCGCCGACCAGGCCCGCACCATCCGTATTCCGGTGCACATGATCGAGACGATCAACAAGCTCAACCGTATTTCCCGTCAGATGTTGCAGGAAATGGGTCGCGAACCGACGCCGGAAGAGCTGGGCGAACGCATGGAAATGCCTGAGGACAAGATCCGCAAGGTATTGAAGATCGCTAAAGAGCCGATCTCCATGGAAACCCCGATCGGTGATGACGAAGACTCCCATCTGGGTGACTTCATCGAAGACTCGACCATGCAGTCGCCAATCGATGTTGCTACCGTTGAGAGCCTTAAAGAAGCGACTCGCGAAGTGCTGTCCGGCCTCACTGCCCGTGAAGCCAAGGTACTGCGCATGCGCTTCGGTATCGACATGAATACCGACCACACCCTTGAGGAGGTTGGTAAGCAGTTCGACGTGACCCGTGAGCGGATTCGTCAGATCGAAGCCAAGGCGCTGCGCAAGCTGCGCCACCCGACGAGAAGCGAGCATTTGCGCTCTTTCCTCGACGAGTGATCACAAAACCCCCGGCCCAGGCCGGGGGTTTTGCTTTATGCAGATTAAATCCCCCCGCCATACCCCTCCCGTCGATTTGCCCGTCTACACTCGAATCATTCCCCGAGCCATAACGAGACCGTTATGCCCAGACTGCCGACCGTGCTTTTTTTGCTGTCGCTGATGACCTGGACCGCAACGGCTGGCGCGCTGACTCTGACCGACGAAGAACGTAGCTGGCTTGCGGCCCACCCGGACTTGCGCCTGGGTGTCGATGCGTCCTGGCCGCCCTTTGAGTTTCGTGACGATCAGGGCCGTTACCAGGGACTTGCAGCAGACTATATCGACCTGATTCGCCAGCGATTGGCGGTCAAACTCACGCCCATCGAACCCGTCAGTTGGTCGGTCGTGCTGGAGCAGGCCAAACAAGGCAAGCTGGACCTGCTGCCTGGCATCATGTCGACTCCAGAACGACAGGCTTATCTGTCGTTTACCCGCCCCTATCTGGACTTCCCGATTGTCATCCTGGCCCATGTCGGCGGCCCTCAACCGCGCAAGCTACAGGACCTTTACGGACTGAAAATCGCGGTTGTGGAAAATTATGCGCCCCATGAACTGCTGCGCACCCACCATCCCGACCTGAATCTGGTGGCCATGCCCAACGTCAGTTCGGCCTTGCAGGCGCTGGCAACAGATGAAGTGGATGCTGTGGTGGGTGATCTGGCTTCCAGCGTCTGGAGTTTGCGCCAGCTCAAGCTGGATGGGTTGTATGTCAGCGGCGAAACCCCCTATCGCTATCAGTTGGCCATGGGCGTGCCGCGAGACAACAAAATGCTGGTCAGCATCCTGGATAAAGTCCTGGCGGACATGACTCCGGCCGAAATCAGCACAATCCAGGAACAATGGGTCGGCAACGTCCTCGATCACCGGACTTTCTGGTCCGATCTGCTGGTCTATGGCCTTCCAGGATTGCTGCTGCTGATCGCTGTGCTGGCAGCAGTGATCCGCATCAACCGCCGGCTGAGCTCAGAAATTGCCCGCCGAGTCGATCTGGAGCAGGAACTGCGCAGTAGCGAATACCATTACCGCGGGCTGGTAGAAAGCCTTTCGGCCATCGCCTGGGAAGCGCGGATTAGCGACTTCACTTACAGCTACGTATCACCCCACGCCGAGGATCTGCTCGGTTACCCCCTGTCCCACTGGCTGATTCCAGGCTTCTGGCGCAACATCATTCACCCGGCCGACCTCACCCGCGCGCAGAGTTTCTGCGATCACGAAGTGCTGGCCGGGCGTGATCACAGCCTGGATTATCGGGTCATCACCGCTGATGGGCGCTGTTTGTGGGTCCGCGATATCGTCAGCCTGATCGAACACGGTCATGAACCGGTGATGCGCGGGCTGATGATCGATATCAGCGAAACCAAGCGCACCGAAGAAGCACTTCGTCTGTCGGAACAGAAATTTGCTTCGGTATTCCAGCAATGCCCGGACATTCTGGTCATTGCTCGCCTCTCCGACGGTTGCCTGCTGGAGGTCAACGAAGCATTCGAAGAACAGATCGGCCTCAAGGCCGAGGACGTTATCGGCCAGACCGCCACCGACCTCAACATCTGGGGCATTCCCGGCGTGGGACCCGGCTTGTTGCAGCGTTTGCAGGCCGGCAGCATCCGCAACCTCGAGATGCCCTTTCGCCGCAGCAATGGCCAGGTGTTCACCGGCCTGATCTCGGCCGAACCCTTCGACCTCGATACAACCCCGGCGCTGGTGGTGGTCGTACGCGACATCACCCAACTCAAGGAAACCCAACAGCAACTGCAAACCTCCGAAGAGAAATTCGCCAAAGCCTTCCACGCCTCCCCGGATGGCTTGCTGCTGTCACGGCAGAGTGATGGCTTGCTGTTGGAAGTCAACGAAGGATTCAGCCGCATCACCGGTTTCAACAGTGCGATGTCCGTGGATCGCTCGGCTCTGGATCTAGGGATCTGGGTCAACCTCAACGAACGCAAACAGATGCTCGACCTGTTGCACCGCGATGGATTCGTCCGCGACTTCAGTTGCCATATCCGCCGCAGCGATGGGCAGATCCGCCTGTGCGAGGTGTCCAGTCGTCCGCTACCGATCGGCGACGAGGACTGCATGCTGACCATCGCCCGGGATATCACTGAGCGGCACCTGATGCAGGAAAAACTGCAACAGGCTGCCACGGTGTTCGAAAGCACCGCCGAAGGCGTATTGATCACCGACACCCAGCAGCACATCAGCGCCGTCAACCGCGCATTTACCGAGATCACCGGGTACAGCGAAAGCGAAGCATTGGGCCATACCCCGCGCTTGCTTGCCTCGGGCCTGCATGACAGCGCGTTCTACGCCGCCATGTGGCATCAATTGACCGCCGAAGGGCACTGGCAAGGCGAGATCTCCAACCGGCGCAAAAATGGCGAGCTTTACCCGAGCTGGCTGACCATCAGCGCAGTGCGTAACCGGGACAAATTCATCACCCACTTCGTGGCGGTGTTCGCCGACATTTCCAGCCTCAAACACGCCCAGGCCAAACTCGACTACCAGGCTCACCACGACCCACTGACCGGCCTGCCCAACCGCACGCTGTTCGAAAGTCGCTTGCAGACCGCACTCAATACCCAGAGAGAAGTCGGTGGCCAGGGCGCAGTGCTGTTCCTCGATCTGGACCGGTTCAAACACATCAACGACAGCCTCGGCCACCCGGTCGGCGACCTGTTGCTCAAGGGCATTGCCGTGCGCCTCAAGGAGCAGTTGCGCGACATCGACACCGTGGCACGCCTGGGCGGCGACGAGTTCATCATCCTGCTGCCCGGTCTGCAGCAACCCAGCGATGCCGACAACATCGCTACCAAGCTGCTCAACTGCTTCACCGCACCGTTCCAGGCTGGAGAGCATGAGTTCTTCATCAGTTCCAGCATCGGCACCAGCCTTTATCCGCAGGATGGTTGCGATGTGGCCACGCTGATCAAGAACGCCGATGCGGCGATGTACCGCTCCAAAGCCAAGGGCCGTAACCGGGTCGAAAGCTATACCTGCGACCTCACCGCGCAAGCCAGTGAACGCATAGCACTGGAGCATGAACTGCGACGCGCCATCGAGCGCAATGAACTCTACCTGTGCTACCAACCGAAGATCAGCCTCGACGACTATCGCCTGGTCGGTGCCGAGGCACTGATTCGCTGGCGTCACCCGACCTTTGGCGACGTACCGCCGGAGCACTTCATTTCCCTGGCCGAAGAAAACGGCATGATCCTGCAGATCGGCGACTGGGTACTGGAGACCGCCTGCCGGCAATTGCACGAGTGGAACAAAACCTACGTAGGTCTCGGCCCGCTATCGGTCAACCTCGCGGGCGCACAACTGCGTCAACCGAACCTGCTCGGGCGCATCGAACAGTTGCTCAAGGACTACCGCCTCAAACCCGGGCTCCTGCAACTGGAAATTACTGAAAACTTCATCATGAGCCAGGCGGAAGAAGCGCTGGCGGTTCTGCATCAACTCAAGCAGCTGGGCGTGCAGCTGGCGATCGACGACTTCGGCACGGGCTACTCGTCTTTGAGCTACCTCAAGCGCCTGCCACTGGACATTCTCAAGATCGACCAGTCGTTCGTTCGCGGATTGCCGGATGATCCACACGACGCCGCCATCGTGCGCGCCATCATCGCGCTCGGCCGCAGCATGCAATTCACCGTGATTGCCGAAGGCGTCGAAACCCAGGCCCAGCAACAATTTCTGGCCTTCGAGGGTTGTGAGCAGATCCAGGGCTACATCGTCAGCCTGCCCTTGCCCCCCGACGAATTCGCCGCGACGTTTCTTCGTACAGCCGTATTGGATTTTTCGGATAGCACAGCCGCGAAACCGTCGCTATAATCCGCGACCTACTGGGGCCTATAGCTCAGTTGGTTAGAGCAGAGGACTCATAATCCTTTGGTCCACGGTTCAAGTCCGTGTGGGCCCACCAGATTCTCCATAAACATCAAGGGGTTACCTGCGATGTCGCAACAACCGAAAGCGTGCAAGGTACGGGAAAAGGTACGTCCTCCCGTTCGACGAGCTAGGCCCATCCGGGCCTTGGGAGTTACGCCATGCACGTCACCTACGTCAAGATCCAGCGCCAGACGGGAACCCGCTACAAAGCGATAATCCGCGACGGCGACAAGCTGATCAGCACCAAAACCTTCATCCTCAAGAAAGACGCCTCGACCTGGGCCAACGATCTGCTGCGCGATCACCAGCGCCTTGAAGCACTCGGTAATCCGAAAGCCAAGATCACCCTCGAAAAACTGGCCGAGCTGTACACGGAAGCGTGGACGGGCCGCGATATCTCGCGCAAAGGTCGCGTCCAGGCACTGGCCGATGCGCACGGCAAAGTACGTCTACTCGACATCACCGAAAGCATGATCAAGGCTGACCTCAAGACTTACGCCAAAGGTCGAGCACCGGCCACGGTGAATAGGCGCAAAGCGGCTTGGTCGGCGCTGTTCAAGTTCGCCGTCGACGAGGAATACGTCAGCGTCAACCCGGCAAAAGGCATCGCCAGCCGTGGAGAAAACAACCAGCGGATTCGCTTCCTCGACGACAATGAGCGCAAGGCATTGCTCATTGCCTGCGATAAATCAGAGTGGTCGTTGCTCAAGCTGTTGGTCACCTTGGCAATGACCACCGGTGCGCGCCTGGGCGAATTGCAGTCGTTGCGCTGGGAAGGTATCGACCTGAAGAAACGCACGGCCACGCTTGCTATCACGAAGAACGGCGACCCTCGGGTGCTGGTGTTCCCAGCGCCTGCGATTGCCGCGCTGATGCTGCACAGGAAGTCCAAGGGGCTGGTGTTCGGTCGCGCTGATGGCGAGAAACCGCTGTGCTTCCGCAAGCACTGGAACAAAGCGCTTAAGGAAGCCGGTCTAGTCGCGTTCAGGTTTCACGACCTGCGGCATGATGCAGCCACCAGCTTGATCAACGCCGACACCGACCTTTATACCGTGGGTCAGATCCTCGGCCATCGCAGCCAGCAATCGACGGCACGCTACGCCCACCTCAGCATCAAGACCAAGCAAGCCGCAGCCGATAAGGCGATGGCTGAGGTCTTCAGGAGGCTGACAGAATGATCGACCTTCGCGAACGGGCCAAGGACTGGGATGTAGATCCTGATCCGCTGATCCAGGCAGTCGAATCCGCCATGAAGGGCAGGCGCTACCGGGAGAGGCAGAAGCCCCTGATCGCCAGTGCCGAACCTGCCAAGTGTACACGCCAGCTTGGGCAGGCCTACAAGGCCATTGCAGCGCTGCCGCTGCGGGCAAGGGCACACCTGCACTGGGAGCTGGCCGAACGCATCACCTACGGTCGTGGGCTCGATCCTGAGCAGGTTCGGCGGCTGATGCAGGACACCAATCTGGTGGACATGGTACTCGACGCCTTGAGCGAGCCTATCGACCCGGAGGAACCAGATCGGGAGCTTCAGTGGCTGGTTCAGGCTTGGAAGCGTGCGGGCGGTGAAGTGCAGGTTGACGACCGCTACGACGAAGACCTGATCGAATTCCTGACTATCACCTACCAGCACTTGGGCGAAACCCTGACCCATGATGCCATCCGCCGTCGCTTGGATCGTATCCGGCGCGACCCCCTCGATTCTGATGGGTGAGCGCCGGGTCAGGAAATCGACCCGCATAAAATGGAGGCTCCAGAACACTCTGCGGAGCCTCGACAATGAGCACTGCAACTAAACCTATCGTCTCCCGCGCTCAGCTGCTTGAAGAAGTACCCGGCCTCAAGCCGCGCACGCTTGCCTATCTGCTCCGCAACCGTGACGCGAACGGTCTAGCCGAAACCGGCGCTGTCCTGCGCCCTGGCAAGGAATTCATCTTTGACCTTGAAGCGTTTGTTGATTACTTGCGCTCTTGCCGGGGGTGAGTAATGGCCAGCACCGAAGAAGTGAACAGCGACGAATGTGAATTCCATCCTCTCGCTGACCTGTTTCCGATGATGGCACGCAAGTTTCCAGTAACGAAGGAAGCCTGCAAACAGATGGAGCGGCAACTCAAGGAAATCTATAAAGACGAGGTGAACAATAATGACTAATTTTCTAAAAACCACGAATGGTCAGACTTACATCAATGTTGCTTTTATCGAGCACGTCGAGGTTAGAGGTGACATTGCTTACGTCTACTCGACTGAAAGGCGCCCATATAGCGAAAAGTGTGTGGCTTACGAAGTGGACGTCCATGTTTGGCAGCGCTATTACGAGGCACATCAATAAAAAAATGACCCCGCAGGCCGTCATACGGGGTCATTCATTTAAACAAGCCGGACCAAGGCTTTCAACTTCAGCGCCGCCACTAGGAGAAACTAGGAGCAGCACAATTATGGCCCAAGATATAGAGGCAGTAAACACCATCCAAGTTTCACTCGGCGCGAGCAAATTTGATAACTGCCCCGTGCAGTGCGAAGCCGCCAGCTTTGACGAATTCACCGATGACATATTAGTTGGGCGCGGCACGATCAAGGGTAAAACCTTCATCTGCGCGCCGATGGCTGAGGGGTATCACAGCAAGCCAGAGAAGTATCCTGGGAAAGCGGCATGGCGGCAGAAACATCTTGCCGAGCCGCGCTGCTACTTGCCTCTCGACTGCGACGGCTTCGACAGTCTGGAAACCTACTCCATGCTGCTGGGGTATCTGAAGCGCTATCAGGGCTTCGCTTACACCACGGCCAGCAGCATGCCCGAGGCGCCCCGCTGCCGGGTGGTTCTGGCGCAAACCAGGGTGACTGACCGGCAAGAAGGCATAGCGGCATGTGAGGCCGTCCAGGCGTTAATCGAGCATGAGCTTGGTGTTGGCGCGGTGAAGTTTGATCAATCGGTCTACCGGGGCGAGCAGCCTTTGTACACACCCTTGGAAGGTGCAGAAACGTTTCGCTTCACTGGTCAGCCGGTGAATGTTGACGCCATGCTGATGCTGGTGCCCGCACCTCAGTCCAAAGGCAAAAACGGCAATCACTCCAGACTTGAGCAGGTAAAAAGCGACGATAAAATTCTACAAGCCATGATCAAACTGGGGATGGTGCGCAGTACTGAGGATGGGGAGAGGTTCATGATCGAGTGCCCGTTCGCCCATGAGCACAGCATGGACGGCGGCGATAAGGAAACCATGTATTGCCTGGCAAACACCCACGGGCACCCCTACGCGGCTTTCAGTTGCTTCCATGGTCATTGTACCGAGCGCACCCAAGTGGAATTCAATGGGGCGGTGCTAGCGCGGTACACGAAGGAAACCGGCAAGCCCACCCCATCCATGCCGAAATTTGGATGCGCGGTTTCGCCTGCGCAATCACCGACGACCTTCCCTTCACCCTTTCCCGGCGTCATGGCCGATGCCGTCACCGCGATCATGGCGGGCGCCAACAAACCTCAGATTGAAATGACCACGCTGGCGGTAACAGTCGCCATGGCTGCCGGGTGTGGCTACTACTATGCCCTGCCAAACGATAGCGGTTTAAACCTGTATGGTTGCGCGGTAGCCGAGTCAGGGGGTGGTAAGGACATTCCCACCATGGAAGCTATGGGTTTGGCAAACCGCGCCGGTGCTGATGTCAGGGGGCGGATGACTTCGGGGGGTAGCCTGGAGGATCTGCTAAAGGACTATGGCGGCTTGCTTATGTGTGTAGGCGAAGTGGCGCATTTTTTTGCCAACATGACCGGGCGCAACGCCAATCCGAACATGGTCGATTTTACAGGTGTTCTACTGGCGTTATTCACTGCATCACGAAGCATGCACCAATGTCGAAACAAGGTCGGCGCCCCCGGACGCAACGTCAAGCATCCTGCTGTTAGTTTTCTTGGTTTTGCCACTCCATTGAAATTAGGTGAGGCGCTTAATCTGGGGAATGTCGAGGATGGTTTGCTGGGGCGTTTTTTGTTTGTTGCATCTGAGAGGGATGACAAACCATGCAGAACCAAGAAAGGCGTCGAGTTACCTAATAGTGTCAAGTCCGCCATGCTGCGCATGGATATGGTGAAACTCGGGTTTCACGGTGCCCCGATTGTTATTGCTATCGACGCAGCAGGTGATAAAGCGCTGGATGCTCTGCTGGATGAATTCCACACGCTCAAGCTAAAAGCTAAATCTCCCGCAGCGAAAGTGCTCTACACCCGCAGCTATGAAAAGGCAGAGCGTATTGCCGGGGTGTTGGCCGTTTACGATAACGAAAAAGCCCCCACTATCACGACCGCGCACATCGAGTGGGCGCGGAAGGCTGTACAGGCTTCGAATGAGGCAATCTTGGCTTTCATGGATGACTACATGCACAGCGGTGAAGTCCAAAGCCACGCGGCTCAGTTACTCCGTTACCTGAAAGAAAACCAATTTACCCCGACGCGCACGTCGGAAGCCGAGGCACTCAAAGCAGGATGGGTGCCACGTTCTGTTTTATTAAGATTGGCCAAAAAGATGGATGCCAAGCAACTGCGCGCTGCTTTGGATTACCTACTGGAGTTGCTGACGATTGAGGCTACCCCATCAGATGCGACCCTCGCGTGTGTCAGGTTGCCTCTGTGACGGCGTTACCGCGTTCCGGGGGTGTTCCGGGGGTGTTCCGGGAACGCGCAAAGGCCCGTAATAGAGCTTCTATATACATAAATATATATATGTTCCCGTAGGTGGATGCACATTGAAAAAACAACTTCTTTTTGGTTATTTTAATTAAAAAGGGGCGCTTTTCTTGTTTCTCTATAGACCCCCCGGAACAGGGGGTAAAAATCCTCAACCAGCCCTTGCCCCGTAAGGGTTTCAGCGTTAGCGGAACAGGTGGGAACAGGCGGTAACATGGGAACAGCCCTTTTCAGAGGTTCTGTGAAATGAAGTCAAAATTGGTGGTACCACGTAATCAGGCGCGAGAAATGGTCCCTGGCCCTGATCTGGATCGAATGCTGAATTCCGGTAGTTATCTGCTGGCGACGGTGCCGAATAAACCTACAGCGCATTGCATTGCGCAAAAGGAATATATGCAACGTCGTCTTGATGCTGGGTTTAAGAAGCTTCAGGTTTTATTACCAGAGCCTATTTTTAATAAATTGCGCGAAAGATGCCGTGATGGTGAAAGCATGGCGGAATTGCTGGAGCGGCTTTTATCAGCTTCTGACAATGACCAAATATCTACAGTGGGCGCGCACAACTAGAAAATCCCAGCAGGAAATGCAAAGCACACTTGCCGTTTTTCAAACCGCCGTTTGGCAGCTTGAAAACACCATAAACGGATAGTGAATCCGCGTGTCATGCCCAGCTGGTGCGGCGCTCAAGACCGCGAGGTACGTTTTTGAGGTACGTCAGGGTGCGGAATCTGGTATCTGACCGCACTGTGGGACATGCAGACCATGAGGCTGGATGTTGCATCACCTGACATTGAGATCGTCGCTCTGGCGCGATCCTGGGAGGTCGAGATGTGGAAAACGAGGTTTCTGACAAGGCCGCTGCACACGATCATCGATAGTTGGTTTGAGTATCGAGATTCCCCATGGCAGCCGAAGGGCCGTAAAGTCTTCAATGGAATAAGGGTTAGATCAGTTAGAGGTTTCAGGTTATGAGCATGATTGAGTTGCGCGCCCTGATCGACAGGGTCTGTGATGAGGGTGACATGGAAGCACTGGACGCCGTTGTGGAACTGGTTGACCACCTGATAGAGCAGGAACTGGCAGCCGCACCATCGGGGCAATCTGAAGGGGTATTTGGTGATGGGAACCACGATTGAATCCAGCTTGCCCTACGTTGCCGAGATTGCCGGGTTATCGCTTGAGACTCAAAGCTTCCTGTACGACAGGGATGACGAACTTAAACGTCGGCAGGCTGTGGATGATGCTAAAGCGGCTACCATGCGCGCGTTCCGCACAGCCTGGATCGAGGCGCATATCGAAGACGTGATCCGTTGCACCAAGAAGTCTGCGTTTGAGGGTAAACCCCGGTGTAGATGGACCTCAATCCTGATGCGCTATTATGATCGGCGCGGTATTAAGGCCCCTGATATTGAGACGGTGCGTCGAGTCGTTAAAGAATTTAACGGATTCTAACGAACAACCCGCACCCGTAAAACCTAAGCAGGCGCATGCTCAAGTTGCATACAACTTCGGAGCATCCAATCATGCGCGACACACCCAGCACAGAAACCGCACCGACACCCGAACTTCCACCCTTTAAGATTAAGCCGCTGATGCGTAGCGCCGTGGCATTCCACGAATCCCGAAACATGGATTGGTCGGCAGTTATTGAACGCGGCATAACTAAGGAAATGGTTGTTCTATCAGGATTGTGGAGCGTTGTTTCAGATCAATTCCATGCATTCGACCGCATCAACTGCATCTGGGCTGACCGTAGCGCATATGCGGAACTGCTGGTCCTTGATGCTGGACGCGGATATGCGAATGTGATTCTGCTTAGTTTCCACCCACTTCCCGCCCTCCTTGTAAGCGAAGCCGGTCTGCCGCCTGGGTTTGATATTTTTTATGCGGGACCGGTCGAGAATGGCGCAGGAGGATACTGTATAAAAAGGCTTTGTGATGGGGTACTGATGTCAAAGGGCCACCACAATCGCAATGACGCCTTGTCCGCGCTTCTCGAAAGCGCCACGTTAAGATGAACACCGAGCAGCAACTCATTTTACTGGCCCACATCCAGTTCACGGCACGGCACTTTATAGCCCTACGCTGCCCGCTCGATAAATTGATCGAACTGGTACGCTACAGCATCGGTGAAGCGGCACCGGCACCTGACCAAGTTCGCAATTTCTTATTAAAAGAGTCAACGCAAAAGACACTTGAGTTGGGATGGGAAGTGGCGATGTGGCAGTCAGCAGACCGTAGCAAGTCATGGCGCCTTATCTCACTCGCTACTACGTCCGACCCCGAAGTCGCAAAACGCTTGTTAGCCCGCCGTCCGCCTTCATCGGATTGCTGTGCATATTGCTGGCAGGACGAAAGAGGCGTTCTTGATGCGCTGAAGCCTGAATTGGACATTTATGGCAAACCGGTGGAAAGCTTATATTTGCATCGCCCGTGCACCAGGCCGTGGAAGTTAATGCGAGACCTTGTCGCCCGCGCTGGGACAACTAAACGTGAGTCGCTGCTGTGAACACGCTTAAGGAAATCCTGCTCCACGCGGTGAACAACTCACGCCATGCCCAGTATATCCGCCTTAATATCTTGAGGAATAAAATAATGTCCGTATCGCAAAAAATTATTACATCCCTGTTTGCCATTGCGAACAATGAGCGCTTCGGCTTTTATGTGGCAGAAGAATGTCGGTTAATCGAGAAGATTGTCGAAGTTGCAGACCTGCCGTTCGATGAAGATACCTACCGCCAGGTAAAGGCTAAGTTGCCGACCCTGTTGCCAGCGCTGAAAGAAATTGGCGTCGAAATCACTCATCCACGTATGGGTTATTACACCGTTTGGGCACCGGGGGTGAAACGTGGCTAATGACCTGGAACTTTATAATAGCGGCGGTGAACTCCAGCCTTACGATCCTGGAATGCCCGTGCTGGCGCCCTTATCACCAGCGCCCGACACCTGGGGCCGCACCGAAATAGATGCGCCGACCCCACGGCAACATCAGTCAGGCCCAACCTTGTTTGGCGCGGCACTTCCGGCTGGTGCCACGCCTCAGCATGCACAGATTGTACTGGCCGAACTTGGCGGACTCTTTTTAAGTGACTTCACTAAGTTGAACTACCCGTCACATTTAATCCAGTCCGCTATTTCATTTTTTATGGAAAACGCGACAAAGCCAGCGCGGCAGGTTACACCGCGCCATCGGTTTACCTTACCTAGCGAACTTAATAACGACTGGCTGGCGCAGTTGTTCGCTAATCACCTGCAAGCCCTCGGTGGCACGCAGCAGCAGAAACAACAGTTTTTAAATGCTTCGCTCCAGTGGCTGGACAAGCTCAATAAACGTTTAAGCTCCCAACAACTTGGCGCAGGCCAGGGTAAGCCAGCACAGGGAAGTGCATCCCCTAGTAATTCCAATGGCATGAGCGATGCCGAATACAATGCCCTGTACGACTATAATGAAAAAATGAAGCCGCGCACCGAGGGTATTCTTCGGGATAAATGGGGTCACGCTTACCAAGCCAATCTGCGTATGGTGGATAACTACCTGCAATCCTTAAGCGAGGCAGAGAAACGACACTTTGACACCTTCCTGAACAACGGCCTCCACGCCTTGAACGACCCTACCGTAATTCTCGGGTTATATGGTCAGGCAATCGGGGTCAACAATATACCTCGTGGCGGTGCAGAACTGGCTAATGAAATAAACTTGATGCATGACGCCATGAAGAATAACCGTAAACAATGGCTGGCGGATGAAAGGATGCAGAGCCGATATAGGGAACTCATTCGCATTAGGGATGGTGGCTAATATGCACATTAAAAAATTACGGAAAGTTGACGCCAAAATGGCAAAAGAAAAGCGCCGTCTGGAAAAACGGCAAAAGGCTCGTAAACAGAGGAACTAAACCATGGCTTACTCAAGTACAAATCCTGTTAGGAAAATATTGGACCTGGGCTTCGCTTCCGCTGGCAGCCTGTGGACCTATGAATCAACTCATGTCCACAGTGTCGTCGAAGGTGCCAACTTCTTTACTGGCGCCGGAGTCGGCAGCCATGGCAGTAATGCCGCGGGCATGAAAGTTGGCGACCTGGTTGCCGCTGTTTGTGTCGCAACATCAGGCACCAGTGCGGTTACCTGGCATAGGGTATCTTCACTTTCAACCAGCACCGGATGGGGCAGTTTAATTCATGCCAGCATCTCCGCCGCGAGTTCCTGATCATGTCTGCTAAATTGCGGTTACTTGAAAGGAAAATGGCACGACAGGAACAGGCGCAAGCCCCGGCGCCCGAAGGTCATGGCCTGGGTGCTGCCATTGAGAAAATCATCGCGGATGAAGTCGAAAGGCGTGTGGCTGAAGCCATGCAAGAGCGGAAACCGATACGGCAGATGTTCAACGCACCGAAGCCTTACACCGACTTCGAACAACTCCCCCCTGTGGCCAAAACCCGGCCACCTAAAAACATAGGCGTACAGGTGTTCCGCGACGGTGCTGGCCTGATGCGCTGGCTCACGGTGGGCGACGTCAAATTTGAAATCCAGCGCGACGGTGCCGACCGAATTGTCGGCATGCGCCAGGTGGACGAATCGCCGGTGCTGCCAGCGCTCGATATCGCTGTTAAAACCGAAGCCCGATACAATCCCGGTGTACCGCGCAAACTCTACGGCAACACTCCGGAGGTGTAACCCATGGCAGCCACCCTCTGGTTCACCCCCCACGGCGATCAATACGCCGAAGTACACGCGCTGGTGCAGGCGCTGACCGACTGGCTCGCCCATCAGCCACAACAGGCACCGAAGACCTTGAAAGTGATTTTCACCGAGTTCGAGGACGGCTCACTGTCCGCGATCACCACGGAGCCGTTGGTGAGGTTGGTGACATGACTGCCCGGATCGGCGCGCCGAAGACTGGTGGACGTCGGAAAGGCTCGCTGGATAAAGGCGAGCGCCAGCTGGTCACGGCTGAGATGGCCGCTGACATCATGACCGTTTACCGAAAACTGGGTGGCGTTCGGTGGCTGCTCAAGTTCGCCCAGGACAACCCTGCTGAATTTCTACGGCAAGGCTTGTCTCGTTTGATGCCAGCGCCACAAAAGGATGACCCGGACGTGGTGAACAACACCCAGATCAACGTCGGCAACATGTCTGATATCCAGATCGCCGCCAGGGTCGCGTTCGCCCTTAGCAAAGGTCTACATGCGCAGAAGGCCGAACGTGTGCTAACCGATGAAACCGTCGAGCCGGTGACACCACAGGAGGCGTGCGACTGGCGGAATCCCATCGGTGAAGTGCCACCGAGCATGACACCGGTGGATGATCCGCAGCGTCGGCAGTGGGCTAGTGAGTTACCGTTGTCACCACAGGAAAAAGCCGATCAAGCTCTTATCAGGCAGACGCGAGACGCCTCTCTGACGACGTATGCGGGCAGCGGCTCTGAGCATGGCGGTGGAAATTCCCGCTCGCGCCAACCCCAGGTACAAACCAAACGCACCGTCAGTCAGATCCGCCGCGACCAATTGCTGTGATAACCTCGCTACTTCCAGCGGCGAACGTCGGGGACAGTCCGTCGCTGTCGCCGTTGGAACTGTAAAAAAGCCCGGAATTAACCGGGCTTTTTTCGTTACAGGGTCAGCTCGCGATTCCGTTCAAGGTCGACCAGCACCAGGGCACCGACATCTTGCATCAGGTGAGGGTCGAACAGGTCGTCTCCCCGGTCGTCGATCATGGCAAAGGCGATATTCCCAGCATGTGCGAGCATCAACAGGCTGTCGCCATCCGGCAACGGGATCAGGGCGTACACGTCGCTGTGGGAGCTTTCAAGAAGGGCTTGGCGAATTTCTTGGCGGGCTTGTGCATCGAGGATCATGGCGGTGACTCCATTTTTAGCAGGAATTTATGGAGCGCCCCTGCAAGTCTGGATAAATCGGCGCATGTTTGAGTGTAGCTCACAGGAGAAAATGCGAATGTTATTCCAAAAAGTACTAAGCCCTTTTGTCTGCTATTTAGTAATCAAATTTGAGTATCAGGTGACATAGTTGCTAAGCTTCCAGTGCCACTACGCAACGCAGTGGCACCTACTACCAATGAGGTGCACCGTGCATCCCCTACATTTGCAAGGCAAAGACAAGCGTGAAGTCATGGTCGGTATCGATCTTGAACGGATGCATGCTGCCCGGCAAACACCGTCGTATGAGCTGCCGCGCGGCCTGTCTTTAGAGGAAATGCGCGAACACATTCTCGCAGTCGCCAAAAAAGCGAAGCAGGGTTAGCCTTTAGCAAGGATGCGAGATTGACGTACTCGGTTCACTACAATACTAAATTCGCCATCGAATTTGCCAATTACCCGGCTCCACAACAGATTGCTGTGCTGACTTTCGCTCAGAAATTCCAACAACACGGCCTTGGTGATTTTACCCGCTTTGAGGGAAAGATTGCGCCGTCGTGGTCGAGTCTTTCGTCCACGGACCCAGTGTATATCTACACCGTAAAAAATAGCCTCTGGCATTACCACATAGGCATCCCTGCCTATAAGACTGTGCATGGCAAATACAAAACCAGCGATGTCGTCCTTCACTTTGAGTGGCCTGGCCGAGGCTCGAAAATCCATTTAGTCGACACCTACGATCATTTGCGCGCAGACGGCACCTTCTACATCCCACCGCCCGAATATCTAAAAAAGGATTGACCGCAAAAGGCACCTCTCACGAGGTACGTCGTGAGGTACGTAACGTACCTCTAACCAAGTGCATTGCAACTCCACGCAACTACGACTAACCTTTGATTTAGCACGCTTTGCGCGTAGTTGCGTGGCGTTCTGGTGACCATTTTCAGGACTCATAATCCTTTGGTCCACGGTTCAAGTCCGTGTGGGCCCACCAAACAAGAAAGCCGCGCAATGCGCGGCTTTTTCGTGTCTGACTGCTCAGTTGGCAAAGTTCTCGATCTTTACCTGTCCCTCGGGAAAGGTCGCGATGATTTCCAGTTCACCGCCCATGGCGCGGATATAGTTGCGCAGCGTGCTGATGTACATGTCGGTGCGTCGCTCCATTTTGGAGATCGCCGCCTGGTTGACATGTAATGTCTTGGCGAGTGTGTCCTGGCTCAACGCCTGAGCCTGGCGCAACTCATGCAGTGGCATTTCTGCTCGTAGCTTCTGGTGCAGAGCGGCGACGCGCGCTTGAGACTCAGGAGAGCGCCGTGCCACCAGATCAGCAAATTTTTTAGCCATTGTCATTGCCCTCTTTTTTCAATGTTTCCAAGTGCTCGTCGTATAGACGCTCAGCCAGCGGTACATGCTCCAGATACCAACGATCCTGTCCGGTTTTGTCACCCCCGATCAGCAGGATCGCGCAGCGTCGCGGATCAAAGGCATACAGAACACGGTAAGGCCTGCCAGCGTGTTGCACCCTCAACTCACGGAGGTTGCCATGCCGTGAGCCCTTGATATCGCTGGTGTAAGGAAATCCCAAGTGCGGCCCCTCATCACCCAGCATCATAACCGTGGCCTGGACCGAGTCCTGCTCAGCGTCGTTGAGGCGATTCCACCAGGCTTCAAACTCATCGGTATATTCAACGTCCCACTTCATACAAATATGCCACCAAAGGAATATAACCTCAAAGGAATAAATGTATGACTCCTGCAGACGTCCGACCACCCTGCTTCCCGCGGCAATTGTTAATGATGATTTCCGATAGTTCGGAGAGCGACAGCCCGGACCTCATGCGTTTGGTTCAGCCGCACAAGCCCTACGACGCCTTGTAAAATCGCTCGCCGCGTTTAGTTTTGTTTACTTAATGTCGCGCAATATCGGATGACGTCGTAGGCAAACTCCGAATCTTGCTTTTGGGCACTTTGCCGCCTTGTTGCGCTTTCTTCGACGGGATAGTCTCCGGACGTCGCTGCCAATCAGCGATCGGGCTTGGAAACCCGTCGAAATTAGCGCAACAGTTTGCCCATCAAGTTATGGCGGCTGTGCGTGGGACGTCTTCGGGCGTGCCGGTTTCCTAATTTCCCGGTTTTCCAACCTGCGCATAGCTGCCACCCATTCGCTTGGAAACGAATGTGACAGCACCTCAAATTAGGAGCTGCACCATGACGAAAACAAATCCGCCTGAACCCTCAGAGTTAAAAACCGTCGGCTTCACCCCCTTCCTGTATCTCTCTGACCAGCCTTTGTTCCACGTCTGCCGCGACGTCCCCATCACCGATGCCCTGGCCCAAGCCTCTGACCTGCTGTTCCTCGCCAAATCCCTGACCGTGGATGCCGCCTACGCCCAGAACTCCGACCGGCACGCCTGGGCCGCGCACTATCTGACGACGATGAGCAAAGCGGTGATTGATGATGTGGTGAAGGTGCTGACGCGTCGACCGATCAGTTGAAGAACCTGTAGGAGCGAGCTTGGTTCGGGCGGCGTTCCGACGAAAAAACCCGAGGACACCGCGGGGCATCTGGTTTTACGCGTTTTCGTTCACGACCTTCGCGAGCGAGCTCGCTCCTACAGAGGTTCCAACTGCTCAAGCATTTCCCGCGTCAACACGACCTCATAGGTGTCCGCCGGCCTGCCCCACTGTTCGACCAGGGCCATGCGCTCTACCAATGCCTCTCCGAGCTCGGTAATGGTGCCTGCCAACGCTTCGACGATCTCTTGAGTGCGCAACCACAGATGGTCGTTGATCGCCTTCAGCTCGGCCGTGATGCTGTCGCACGCCGCCGGATCGGTATCGGGATAGGTGATGTTGCGCAGTAACTGCCGCAATTCCCTGATTTTTGCGTCATCCCGTTCCGCGCCGAATGCACCATTGAGGATGGCGACCGCTTGCGACTTATCAACCCGTTTCGCGCGCATATGTGCCGAAGGCAATGTCTGCGCCATGGCGCCCGCGAAGAGGATCATCATCCGGGCTTCCAGGTATTCCTTCATGGCGTCCATTGACGAAATGGGTCGCACCAGGCTGATGGAGGCGCCCCCTTTGTGCCTCAGGTCCATGGTCACTGTGAGGGTCACGCCTCCTGTTTCAAACCCCAACGCCCGGGCCACGACATAGTGGCCCATTTCGTGATGGGCGATCTGCAAGGCATGTTCGCGCACTGCTGCCGGCATCTTCTTCATTGCCATCGCGTCGGCTCTCCCGTTCGACTACGCGTGACTGTAGCTTCGCTGAAGTTTCACACAGAAAAAAGCCGCGCAATCGCGCGGCTTTTTCATACCTGCCTCTCAGCCCTTAATTGGGCAAAGCGTAGGCAATCACATAGTCCCCGCGATCCGTCGATTGACGCGCACCGCCCACTGTCAGCAGGATGTACTGCTTGCCGGTTTTCGGCGATACGTAGGTCATCGGCCCGGACTGGCTGCCCACCGGCAAACGCGACTTCCAGATTTCGTTGCCGTTGCCGGTATCGAAGGCGCGCAGGTAGAAGTCCTGGGTGCCGGCGAAGAACAGCAGGCCGGACTGGGTGGCCAGGGAGGCGCCGAGGGTCGGCATGCCGATCGGGATCGGCAGGTGCATGCGGATGCCCAGCGGGCCGGTGTCCTGTACCGTGCCGACCGGGACTTGCCACATCAGTTTGTGGGTCTTGAGGTCGATGGCGGACATGGTGCCGAACGGTGGTTTCTGGCACGGAATGCCGACCGCCGAGAGGAAGCGCTCGCGCATGGCGCCGAACGGCGTGCCTTCCTGCGGCACCACGCCCATTTCGATACCGCTGGCACCGGCACCGATCTTGTCGCGCGGGATCATGTAGTTGGCCAGGCCCAGGCGCATGTCGTTGACGAACATGTAATTCGTGTTCGGATCAACCGAGACGCTGCCCCAGTTCATGCCCCCCAGAGAGCCCGGGAATTGCAAGGCGCGGTCCATGCCCGGCGGGGTGTAGACGCCTTCGTGACGCATGCCCTTGAACTGGATGCGGCACATTAACTGGTCGAATGGCGTGGCGCCCCACATGTCGGCTTCAGTCAGGGTTTTATTGCCGATTGACGGCATGTCCACCGAGAACGGCTGGGTTGGCGCGTAACGTTCGCCGGGCACATGGCCTTGCGGCACCGGACGCTCTTCGACGCGGGCGATGGGCACGCCGGTTTCGCGGTTGAGCAGGAAAATCTCACCTTGCTTGGTGACTTGCGCCAAGGCCGGCTGCATGCCGCCCTTGTCGTCCGGCACGTCGTACAGCAGCGGTTGGGCTGGCAGGTCGAAGTCCCACAGGTCGTGGTGAGTGGTCTGGAAGTGCCAGCGCACCTGACCGGTCTTCACATCGAGGGCGACGATGGACGAACTCCATTTGTCATCGAACTCGGTGCGCTGTCCGCCGAAGAAGTCCGGTGTGGCGTTGCCGGTCGGCAAGTAGACCAGACCGAGTTTGGCGTCGTAGGACATGGCCGACCATACGTTCGGTGTACCACGGGTATACGTCTCGCCCGCCGGAGGGCGTTTGGTGGTGTTCGGGTTGCCCGGATCCCACGCCCACACCAGTTCACCACTACGCACGTCATAGGCGCGCACCACACCTGGCGGTTCGCCAATGGAGTAGTTATCGGCCACGCGGCCACCGACGACCACCACATCCCCTGCGACCAGTGGGGTGGAGGTTTGCTGGTAGTAACCGGGCTTCACTTCGCCCATGTCGGTGGTCAGATCGACGGTGCCTTGGTTGCCGAACTCTTCACACGGTTTGCCGGTTTCGGCATTGATGGCGATCAGGCGCGCATCGCCGGTCGGCAGAAACAGACGTTTCGTACAGGCTGCGGGCTGATTGTCCGAAGATGCCGGGGTTTCGGAATAACCCAGGCCGCGGCAACGCTGCCAATTAGGCGCGGTGCCTTGCGGGTCGAACTTCCAGCGCTGGGCGCCGGTGTCGGCGTCCAGGGCAAAGACTTTGCCGTAGGCAGTGCAGGTGTAGACCGTGTCGCCGATTTGCAGCGGGGTGTTCTGGTCTTCGGCGCCGGCGCCGGTGCTTTGCGGGATGTCGCCGGTACGAAAGGTCCAGGCCACCTGCAGCTTGTCGATATTGCCCTTGTTGATCTGGTCCAGCGCGGCAAAGCGATTGCCGGCCGTGGTGTTGCCCCAGTGCGCCCAGTCTTTCTGCTCATTGCCCGGTGCAACCGGCGTTACCGTGGGTTCAGTGGCGGCCGTGACCACGTGGGTTGGCACGAACATGTAGGCCATCGTTGCGACGACACCGACGCCCAGAATGCCTGCAAGACCGTAGGCGCCACGGCCCGCCGTCGCGCCGGAAGCGCGGACCAGTGTCGGGTAGATCAATGCGACGACCAGACCGATCACGGCGAACGTCAGCACACGCGAAACCAGCGGCCAGTATTCAAAACCGGCATCCCATACCCCCCAGATCGCCGTCAGAATGAGTGCCAGGCCATACAGCCAGGCGCCCTGTGGTTTGCGGCGGGCGATCATCAGCCCGGAAACCAGCATCGCCAAGCCCATCAGCAGGAAATACCAACTGCCGCCCAACACGATCAGATAACCACCGCCGCCGACCAGGCCGAGCCCGATCAGTGCGATCAGGACACCCAGCCCCGCCAGCAACCCTTTGCTGCCGGCGGCAGCCCCAGAAGTATTCATGTCGGAAATTTTCCCCATTTGTGACAAGGGGCGGAATAATGTACTACCTAGTTACTTATGACAATTTGTCGCAGTCAAAAATGGCACGAACGGTCGTGAAGCCAGATCACACATCCGTTGCGCGGGATGTGCCTGTAACATACTCATCCACCGATCCATACCGCTGGAGATGCCCCATTGCCTGACACTCGCCCGCCCGTTCTTGACGAAATCGACCGCCAGTTGATTGCCGCCCTGCAGATCAATGCCCGCGAAAGCGTGGCCATGCTCGCCCGGCAACTGGGCATCGCCCGCACCACGGTGACTTCACGCCTGGCGCGACTGGAAAAGGCCAAAGTGATCACCGGTTACGGCGTGCGTCTTGGCCAGCGAGTGGTGGATGGTGGATTGCAGGCGTACGTGGGGATCACGGTGCAGCCGCGCTCCGGGAAGGAAGTGCTGCGCCGGCTCAGTGCCATGGCCCAGGTGCAACAGCTGTGTGCCGTGAGTGGCGAATTTGATTATGTGGCGTGGTTGCGTACCGATTCGCCGGAGCAACTGGATCAGTTGCTGGATCAGATTGGCAGTGTGGATGGGGTGGAGAAGACGACGACTTCGATCATCTTGAGCAGCAAGATTGATCGGGGGCAGCCGGTTTGAGCTTTCAGTCTTGAATGGGTGGTGTCTGGGCTGGCGCTTTCGCGAGCAGGCTCGCTCCCACAAGGGTCAGTATTGTCAATTCGATTCATACCTTCGTCATATCGATATATTATTTAGCAAAACGACGACACTTTGCGTCTTATTAACGTGTTCCACGCTCTCTAGAATGGCTGCCATCTTTTCCTATACTCAGACGCGCACTCCCCGTCGGGTCGCCAGCAAGGTCAGCCATGAACAAGAACAATCGCCATCCTGCAGACGGTAAAAAACCAGTCACCATTTTTGGTCCGGACTTTCCTTTCGCCTTCGACGACTGGATCGAGCACCCGGCCGGCCTGGGCAGCATTCCCGAGCACAATCACGGTGCCGAAGTGGCGATTGTCGGCGCCGGTATCGCTGGGCTGGTGGCCGCATACGAACTGATGAAGCTCGGCCTCAAGCCGGTGGTCTATGAAGCTTCGAAGCTGGGCGGTCGTCTTCGCTCCCAAGCGTTCAACGGCACCGATGGCATCGTCGCCGAGTTGGGCGGCATGCGTTTTCCGGTGTCGTCCACCGCGTTCTATCACTATGTCGACAAGCTGGGTCTTGAGACTAAACCTTTCCCCAACCCGCTGACGCCAGCCTCCGGCAGCACCGTCATCGATCTGGAAGGTAAAACCCATTACGCGCAGAAACTGGCGGATCTTCCTGCATTGTTCCAGGAAGTGGCTGACGCCTGGGCCGACGCCCTGGAAGCCGGCTCGCAGTTCTCCGATATCCAGCAAGCGATCCGCGACCGCGACGTACCGCGCCTCAAAGAGTTGTGGAACACCCTCGTGCCACTGTGGGACGACCGCACCTTCTACGACTTCGTCGCCACCTCCAAAGCCTTCGCCAAATTGTCGTTCCATCACCGCGAAGTGTTCGGCCAGGTCGGTTTCGGCACCGGTGGCTGGGACTCCGACTTCCCCAATTCGATGCTGGAAATTTTCCGCGTGGTGATGACCAACTGCGACGATCACCAGCACCTGGTGGTCGGTGGCGTGGAACAAGTCCCGCAAGGCATCTGGCGCCATGCGCCGGAACGTTGCGTACACTGGCCACAAGGCACCAGCCTCAAGTCGTTGCACAGCGGCGCTCCACGCTCCGGCGTGAAAAAAATCGCCCACGCGCCGGGTGGCCGCTTTGCGGTCACCGACAACAACGGCGATACCCGCGAATACGCCGCGGTGCTGACCACTTGCCAGAGCTGGCTGCTGACCACCCAGATCGAATGCGAAGAAACCCTGTTCTCGCAAAAGATGTGGATGGCCCTGGACCGTACCCGCTACATGCAGTCGTCGAAAACCTTCGTGATGGTCGACCGCCCGTTCTGGAAGGACAAGGATCCGGAAACCGGCCGTGACCTGATGAGCATGACCCTCACCGATCGCCTGACCCGTGGCACTTACCTGTTCGATAACGGCGACGACAAGCCTGGGGTGATTTGCCTGTCGTATTCGTGGATGAGCGATGCGTTGAAAATGCTCCCGCACCCGGTGGAAAAACGCGTGAAACTGGCGCTGGATGCGTTGAAGAAGATCTACCCGAAAGTCGACATCGCCGCTCGGATCATCGGCGATCCGATCACCGTTTCATGGGAAGCCGACCCGCATTTCCTCGGTGCCTTCAAAGGCGCCTTGCCTGGTCACTACCGCTACAACCAGCGCATGTACGCGCACTTCATGCAGGACGAGATGCCTGCGGAACAACGCGGGATATTCATTGCCGGCGACGACGTTTCGTGGACGCCCGCCTGGGTCGAAGGCGCGGTGCAAACATCGCTCAACGCAGTGTGGGGCATCATGAAACATTTCGGCGGAGCCACACATAAAGAGAACCCGGGCCCGGGTGATGTGTTCAAAGACATAGGCCCTATCGCCCTTCCCGAGTAAGAGGAATCCCCGATGCGTGTAGCCCTTTACCAATGTCCACCGCTGCCTCTGGATGTCGCCGGCAACCTGCAACGTCTGCAGCAGCTGGCGCAGGAAGCCAAAGGTGCCGATTTGCTGGTGCTGCCGGAGATGTTCCTGACCGGTTACAACATCGGCGTCGATGCCGTCAGTGTGTTGGCGGAGGTACACAATGGTGAGTCGGCACAGCAAGTTGCGCGCATCGCCCGAACCGCCGGGATCGCCATTTTGTATGGCTATCCCGAACGCACCGAGGACGGCCAGATCTACAACGCCGTGCAGTTGATCGACGCCCAGGGCGAGCGCGTCTGCAACTACCGCAAGACCCACCTGTTCGGTGATCTTGACCGTTCGATGTTCAGCCCCGGCAGCGACGAATTCCCCGTGGTTGAACTCAACGGCTGGAAACTCGGCTTCCTGATTTGCTACGACCTGGAGTTTCCGGAGAATGCCCGACGCCTGGCCCTCGAGGGCGCCGAGCTGATTCTGGCACCGACGGCCAACATGATTCCCTTTGATTTCGTCGCTGACGTCACCGTCCGCTCCCGCGCCTTCGAAAACCAGTGCTACGTGGCCTACGCCAACTACTGCGGACACGAAGGCGATATCCACTATTGCGGCCAGAGCAGCATCGCCGCGCCGGATGGCAGTCGCATCGCCCAGGCCGGCCTCGATGAAGCCTTGATTGTCGGCGAGCTGGATCGTCAATTGATGGTCGATTCCCGCGCCGCCAATCGCTACCTCATCGATCGCCGTCCCGAGCTTTACGGCGCGCTTAACAAGCGCTGATCCGCTAGCATTGGCACTTCACTGTTCCGGAAGTGCCCATGCCTGCGCTGAATCTCCCTCGCCCCCACACTGAAACCCTGGCCAACGGTCTGCGGGTAACGCTGCGTCATGTGCCCGATCTGAAACGCGCCGCTGCTGCGTTGCGGGTCGCCGTCGGCAGTCATGATGTTCCGTTGGCGTGGCCTGGCCTGGCGCACTTTCTGGAGCATCTGCTGTTTTTGGGGACCCAACGTTTTCCTGCGGACCAAGGGCTGATGGCCTACGTCCAGGGTCATGGCGGGCAGGTGAATGCACGCACCTGCGAGCGCACTACCGATTACTTTTTCGAATTACCGCCTCAGGCTTTCAGCGGCGGGCTGGAGCGTCTGTCAGACATGCTCGCCCATCCGCGTATGAATGTGGATGATCAGCAGCGGGAACGGGAAGTTCTGCAGGCGGAGTTTGTTGCCTGGTCCCAGGATGCGACGGCTCAACAGCAGTTTTCGCTGTTCGATGGACTTTCTGAAATTCATCCTCTGCGGGGTTTTCACGCTGGCAATCGCGACAGCCTGCCGGTTGCGCAACCTGAGTTTCAGCAAGCGCTGAAGGATTTCTATCAACGGTTTTATCAGGCCGGGCAGATGACGTTGAGCCTGGCGGGTCCTCAACCGCTCGAAGAACTGAAAACGCTGGCCCAAGTGTTCGCCGATGCCATTCCCGAGGGCAAAAGAGCTCCGCAACAAGCACCTGCACCGCTGATGAATGCTACGAACAGAAGTTATCAACAGATGAACCAACGGCGCCTGGACCTGCTGTTTACGTTTGAAGCGCTGCCCGAATCATCCCCTGAAGCCCTGGCGTTCCTGTGCCATTGGCTGAATGTAGCGAAACCCGGTGGGCTGCTGGCTGAACTGCAACTACGCGGGCTGGCCCAACAGTTGAAAGCAGCCCCGCTGTATCAATTCGCCGGGCAAGCCCTGCTGCACATCGAACTCACGCTGAACAGCAATGCGCAGCCAACTGCGATCCGCGAACAGCTATTGGATTGGCTGGGCTTTTTCGCTCGGCAAGACTGGAGTGAGTTGCGCAACGAATACTCCGTTCTGCTCCAGCGCCAGCAGCAAATCAGCGGCGCCTTGCAACTGGCGCGACTGGACAGCGAACAGCGTGAAGCCGGGTTATCCGAAAACGGCGTGAAGGCGCTCAAGGAAATCCTCCGACAAATCGGTGCTGTGGATAACTTCACCGGCCAATGGCAACTGCCGGCGCCCAACCCGTTTTTGCGCTGCGAAACGCCAACGCCCAACGCCGGATTGATTCGCGGACAGACCAGCGCCCACCGTGGCCTGCGCACGTTTGCCCAGGATCGCTCGCGCAGTCGCCGCGAGCGTTCGCCAATGCAATTCAGCCAGGCGTTGCCGGATAACAGTGCTGAAGGTGCGCTGTATCTGCGTTGGCGCCTGGACGCGGCACCTTGCAGCAGTCTCCAGTCCCGCCTGGAAAACAACTTGCAACCGTTGCGCGAAGAAGCCCGGCAGGCGGGCGTGGATTTTTCGTTCAGCGCATCGGGCAATGAATGGCTGCTGAAGATGACCGGACTCCAGGAGCCGATGCCCACTGTCCTGGAACATGTGCTGAAAACGCTGGCAAACCCTGATGAGGTTTTCCCACAGGACGAACCGACGACCGTTGCGTTGATGCCGATTCGGCAACTGCTCAAGGCATTGCCCGCTCAATGCCTTGAGCCCACCGCGGAATCGGATGACTTGCAGCAACTCTGGTCGACTGCCCGCTGGGACGGTCTGGCGATGGGCTTCGGCGCCCAGACCCAAGCGGCAATGGGCTTGTCACTGAGCCGCATACCCGGCACACCGGACAACCAACTGACACCTCCGCCAACGATTCGCTCGCAACACCTCTGGAACCAGATCGACACCGGCTCCAGCGAACACGCGGTATTGCTGTTTTGCCCGACTGCATCCACGGACATCGCCGACGACGCAGCGTGGCGATTGCTCGCTCACCTCACGCAGACGCCTTTCTACCAGCGCCTGCGCGTGGAGTTGCAGCTCGGCTACGCGGTGTTCAGCGCACTGCGTCAGATGCACGGACAAACCGGGCTGCTGTTCGGCGTGCAATCACCCAACGTCGCACCGTCGGATCTATTGCAACACATCGAGCAGTTCCTCAATGAGTTGCCAAAAATGATCCATGGCATCGATGACGCCAGTTTCGTCACTCTTCGCCAAGCGCTTGTCGATCAATTCTGCGCTGACGCATTACCCAACGCCCAAGCCGCCGATCTGCTTTGGCAGGGCAAGCTGGCCAACCGCTCGTCGGAATATTTGGTTCAACTCTCCGACGCGATTCTTGTGTTGGATCAACCTGCGCTCATCGCCGCCACACGACGCCTGATTCAAGCCGAAGGCGGTTGGCGTTGCCTGTCCAGCGGGCCGCGTCCTGGCTCGCCTTGGCAAGTGGCAAAATGATCATTACCGAGGCTGCAATTAACTTTCTCGAACATTTGCAGCCAATTCCATTGAAATTTTAAGTAACATAGCTGCCTAACTATCTGACACCTCTTGCCGGAGGTGGACTATATGTATAGATGCCACCAGTCCCATCACTTGAAGGAACGCCCCCATGTCTTGGACAAAACCTGCTTACACCGACCTGCGTATCGGCTTTGAAGTCACCATGTACTTCGCCAGCCGCTAATCTCTGCCTTGGCAGACATGCAGTACGACGCCTCGGTTATGCCGAGGCGTTTTATTTTCAGCGTTACTTTTAATTTCAACGTTGCAATGATGGAGCATCCATGCTTGTCCAGATTCTAGGTTCCGCCGCCGGCGGCGGTTTCCCCCAGTGGAACTGCAACTGCGTGAACTGCGCCGGTTTTCGCAACGGCAACCTGCGGGCCAAGGCGCGAACCCAGTCGTCTATCGCGATCTCCGATGACGGCGTGAATTGGGTGCTGTGCAATACCTCACCGGACATCCGTGCCCAACTCCAGAGCTTCGCCCCGATGCAGCCGGGCCGCGCGCTGCGCGATACCGGCATCGGCGCAATCATCCTGATGGACAGCCAGATCGACCACACTACCGGCCTGCTCATGCTGCGTGAAGGTTGCCCGCATCAGGTCTGGTGCACCGACATGGTCCACGAAGACCTGAGCACCGGGTTCCCGTTGTTCAACATGCTGACTCACTGGAACGGCGGCCTGATCTGGAACCGCATCGAACTGGACCAGAGCTTCAATATCCCGGCCTGCCCTAACCTGCTTTTCACTCCGCTGCCACTGCGTAGCGCCGCACCGCCCTACTCGCCGCACCGCTTCGACCCACATCCGGGCGACAACATCGGCCTGATCGTCGAAGACCTGAACACCGGCGGTAAACTGTTCTACGCGCCAGGCTTGGGCAAGGTCGATGCATCGTTGCTGGAGATCATGGCCAGCAGCGATTGCCTGCTGGTGGACGGTACGCTGTGGGACGACGACGAAATGCAGCGACGCGGCGTCGGCACCCGCACCGGTCGGGAAATGGGCCACCTGGCGCAGAACGGCCCGGGCGGCATGCTCGAAGTGCTGGAGCAATTGCCCGATCAGCGCAAGGTGCTCATCCACATCAACAACACCAACCCGATTCTTGATGAGGATTCGCCGGAACGCGCGGAGCTGGATCGACGCAATGTTGAAGTGGCGTATGACGGCATGAGTATTGTGCTGTAGGGATTAAGACCGCTGCGCGGTCATTCGCGAGCAGGCTCGCTCCCACAGGAGAATTCGATCAACTGTGGGAGCGAGCCTGCTCGCGAAGAGGCCAGTCCAGACACTAAGATTTCTACGGTTAGCCCCGGAGACCCGCAATGACCGACACCCCATTGTCCCCCGCCGAATTCGAAGCCGCCCTGCGCGCCAAAGGCGCCTATTACCACATTCACCACCCCTACCACGTGGCGATGTACGAAGGCCGGGCAACCCGCGAGCAGATCCAGGGCTGGGTCGCCAATCGCTTTTACTATCAGGTGAACATCCCGCTCAAAGATGCCGCGATCCTGGCCAACTGCCCGGACCGCGAGATCCGCCGCGAATGGATTCAGCGTCTGCTCGACCACGACGGCGCCCCCGGCGAAGACGGCGGCATCGAAGCCTGGCTGCGTCTGGGCCAGGCAGTCGGCCTCGACCCCGATCAGCTGCGCTCCCAGGAACTGGTGCTACCCGGCGTGCGTTTCGCTGTTGACGCTTACGTCAACTTCGCCCGCCGCGCCAGTTGGCAGGAAGCCGCCAGCAGTTCGCTGACCGAACTGTTCGCACCGCAGATCCACCAGTCACGCCTGGACAGCTGGCCGCAGCATTACCCATGGATCGACCCGGCCGGCTACGAGTATTTCCGTACGCGCCTGGGCCAGGCGCGCCGTGATGTCGAACACGGCCTGGCGATCACTTTGCAGCACTACACAACGCGGGAAGGCCAGGAGCGCATGCTGGAAATTCTCCAGTTCAAACTGGACATTCTTTGGAGCATGCTCGATGCCATGAGCATGGCCTACGAACTCAAACGCCCGCCCTATCACAGCGTGACCGGGCAACGGGTCTGGCACAAAGGAATCACCTTATGAGTTTCGATCGCAGCAAGACTCCAACCTGGCGTCCCGGCTACCGCTTCCAGTACGAACCGGCGCAAAAAGGCCATGTGCTGCTGTACCCGGAAGGCATGATTAAACTCAATGAAAGCGCCGCGTTGATCGGCGGTCTGATTGATGGCGAGCGGGATGTCGCAGCGATCATCGCCGAGCTCGACAAGCAGTTCCCCGGCGTGCCCGAGCTCGGTGACGACATCGAGCAATTCATGGAGGTCGCCCGTGCTCAGCACTGGATCGAACTTGCCTGATAACGCGTCAGACAAGTTACCGCCCAAACCGGAAATCGGCCTGCCGCTATGGCTGCTGGCCGAGCTGACCTACCGCTGCCCGCTGCAATGCCCATATTGTTCCAACCCACTGGATTTCGCCGAACAAGGCAAAGAGCTGACCACTGAACAGTGGATCAAAGTGTTCCGCGAAGCGCGGGAGATGGGTGCGGCGCAGTTGGGCTTTTCCGGGGGGGAACCGCTGGTGCGCCAGGACCTCGCCGAGCTGATCGCCGAGGCGCGCAAGCTGGGTTTCTACACCAACCTGATCACCTCCGGCATTGGCCTGACCGAGCAGAAAATCAGCGACTTCAAGAAGGCAGGCCTCGATCACATCCAGATCAGTTTCCAGGCCAGCGACGAGCAAGTGAACAACCTGCTCGCCGGCTCGAAAAAGGCCTTCGCGCAGAAGCTGGAAATGGCCCGAACGGTGAAGGCCCACGGCTATCCGATGGTGCTGAATTTCGTTACTCATCGGCACAACATCGACAAGATCGACCGCATCATCGAGCTGTGCATTGCCTTGGAGGCAGATTTCGTCGAACTTGCGACCTGCCAATTCTACGGTTGGGCGCAGCTGAATCGCGTGGGGCTGTTGCCGACCCGGGAACAACTGGTCCGTGCCGAACGCATCACCAATGAATACCGCGCCAGACTTGAAGCTGAAGGGCATCCGTGCAAGCTGATTTTTGTCACGCCGGACTATTATGAAGAACGCCCCAAAGCCTGCATGAATGGCTGGGGCAGTATTTTCCTGACCGTCACGCCGGACGGAACGGCGCTGCCGTGTCACGGTGCCCGACAGATGCCGGTGCAATTTCCCAACGTGCGCGACCACAGCATGCAGCACATCTGGTACGACTCGTTCGGCTTCAACCGTTTTCGCGGTTACGACTGGATGCCCGAGCCGTGCCGCTCCTGCGACGAGAAGGAAAAAGACTTCGGCGGCTGTCGCTGCCAGGCATTCATGCTCACGGGTGACGCGAGCAATGCCGACCCGGTGTGCAGCAAATCGCAGCATCACGGCGTGATCCTCAAGGCCCGCGAAGAGGCTGAGCACGCGACCCAGACCATTGAACAACTGGCCTTTCGCAATGAACGAAACTCACGCCTCATCGCCAAAAGCTGAACCCTTCAGCGCCGCCAAAGCCGTTGCGGCCGGCATCGATTTTGCCGAACTGCTGGTCGGCCAACAGGGCTTGTTCTGGAACGAATACCGCCCGGAGGACGCCGCCTGCCGCATCTGGCATTGGCGCAATGGCGCAGCGAAATGCCTGACGCCGCCGGGCTTCAGCGTGCGCAGTCGGGTGTACGAATACGGTGGTGGCGCGTTTTGTCTGACGGACGATGGGGTGGTATTCGTCAACGAGGCCGATCAGCAGCTGTATCACCAATCGCTAAAGGATGAGGCACCCGAGGTGCTGACATCCGGCATCTGCCGCTACGGCGACTTACAGTACGCCAAGGGTCAGGTGCTGGCGGTTGAAGAAAACCGTGATCGGCACCGCCTGGTGGCGATCGATCTGGCCGACCGCAAGCGCCATTTGCTGGCCGAAGGCGCCGACTTCTACGCCGCCCCGACCCTCAGTCCTGATGCGCGGCGTCTGGCGTGGATCGAGTGGAGTCGCCCGGATCAACCCTGGACCGCGACCCGTTTGATGGTTGCCGAACGCCAGGGCGTTGGTGAATTTGGACCGGCCCGCTGCGTGGCCGGTGATGGCGCTGAAGAATCCCTGCAACAACCACGGTTTGATAGCAGCGGCCGATTGCTGTGCCTGACGGATCGTGGCGGTTACTGGCAGCCTTGGATCGAGTCGGCAAACGGTCTGATCCCATTGCCGAGCGCAGCGGCCGATCATGGCCCTGCCCCTTGGCAACTCGGCGGCTGCACCTGGTTACCGCTGGGCGAGGACCATTATCTGGCGAGTTGGACCGAAGGCGGTTTTGGCCGACTGGGCGTTTGCGGGGCCAGTTGTGAAGCATTCACGGGCGACTACAGCCGCTTTCGCAGCCTCGCCCTGGATGAGCAATTCATTTATTGCATCGCGGCCTCGCCGGTCAGCTCCTCGGCGGTGATCGCCATCGACCGCCAGACCCGGCAAGTCAAGGTGCTGGCCGGCGGCATCGCGCCTTTGCCCGCCGAGCAAATCAGCCGCCCGCAAACCTTGCGCTATCCAAGCGGATCGGGCGAGGCCCACGGTTTCTTCTACCCGGCGATGACTGGCGAAGCAAAACCGCCACTGGTGGTGTTCATCCACGGCGGACCGACATCCGCGTGTTACCCGATGCTCGATCCGCGCATTCAGTACTGGGCCCAGCGCGGTTTCGCCGTGGCCGACCTCAACTACCGTGGCAGCAGCGGCTATGGTCGGGCTTACCGCCAGGCGTTGCATTTGGGTTGGGGGGATGTCGATGTCGAAGACGCTTGCGCGGTGGTCAGCCATCTTGCCGAACGCGGATTGATTGACGGTGCCAAGGCGTTCATTCGCGGCGGCAGCGCCGGTGGTTACACCACACTTTGCGCGCTGGCCTTCCACGACGTGTTTCGGGCCGGCGCCAGTCTTTATGGGGTCAGCGATCCCGTCGCCTTGGGTCGGGCGACACACAAGTTCGAGGGCGACTACCTGGATTGGCTGATCGGCGATCCCGTACAGGACGCCGAGCGCTACGCCGCAAGAACGCCGTTGTTGCATGCGGGCAACATCCGCGTGCCGATGATCTTCTTTCAGGGGGAACTGGATGCCGTGGTCGTGCCACAACAAACCCGTGACATGGTGGAGGCGTTGCAGAACAAAGGCATTCTGGTCGAGGCTCATTACTATGCGGACGAACGCCACGGCTTTCGCAAGGCCGGCAACCAGGCCCATGCGCTGGAGCAGGAATGGATGTTTTATCGGCGGGTGATGGATCAGGAAGACTGAGGTCTACGCTCAGAACAGAAATTGTGTCGTCCCGTTCGCGAGCAGGCTCGCTCCCACAGATTTTGTGTACACCACATACCCTGTGGGAGCGGGCTTGCCCGCGAAAGCTATCTACCGGGCGACACAATACTCAGCGCTTGGCGATGATATACACCGCATGCACGATCCCCGGGATGTAACCACACAGGGTCAACAGAATATTCAGCCAGAACGCCCCGCCGAATCCTACTTGCAGAAACACACCCAACGGCGGCAACAGAATGGCGATGATGATGCGAATAAAATCCATGGGTTCAGCTCCTGATTGAAGTCGGCTCATGCGAACCATACATGCAATCGACCTGTGCCGTTGGTCAGGGTTCAGCCCGACTATTCACGCGAGTATCTCCAGACCGTGTTTCTGAACGATGCTCAGCAGCTTCAGCGCCATACCGCTGGGGTGTTTATCACCTGCTTCCCATTGCTTGACGGTGGAAGCGCTGGTGTTCAGGTAACGCGCGAAGACCGGCTGGCTGACATTGTTGCGCTCGCGCAATGCTTTGATCTGCTCTGCCGGGATTGCCTCTGGCACTGTAGCGAGACATGACTCATCGAATTCACGCATGGTCGCTTTGCTGATTGCACCAATGGCATACAGGGCACTGGCCGATTCGTGGATCGACTCCGCTATTTCACTTTTGTATTTTTTACCCATGAGGTATCTCCATAAACTCCTTGATATCCAGCAAGCGCTGGATTTCGATCTCGGTCAACCCTCCGTATGTCTTGGCTAATTCACGTAAGTCGGCCAAGTGCTTCAGAGTGATGTTGCTCTGATCCTTCTTCGCATAGAGAAACTGATAAACCCAGTAACGGCTACCCTTTGCCAAAAGAATCGACCGATGCCGATTGGCATTCAAACGCTTCTTCCAGACCCCGCCACCGAGATTAATCGCCTGCCCTTTGAGCATTTCGGTGAATGCCTCCCGAAGCTCGTCATCACCGATCCAGGCCTTCGCGGCCTGCATCGCAAAACGTTTTGTCTTGAACAGCCTTGGTGACATTGGCATCCCTTCCTAAAAACATACCACCCAGTGGTATAGAATTCAAAGCCAACGCCACAACAATATTGTTTCGCTGGCATCGGCACTCCTTGCCGACGCCCTCTAAAAAGCCATTGATCCAGTCATAGCTCAAGCCGAGATTGCCTTTGGCAAAACCCGGCCACAAAAAAACGCCCCACGCCAAAAAAATCAGGCGTGGGGCGCGCGTTATACCGCGAGACGGTTCGGGAATTCGTGCGGGATGCTTCTGCGTCAGACGGCAATCCCTTTGCGGCACTGCACTTGTGCGGTGCGTACTCGGGAGAAGGCGCGGGCCAGGCGCAGCAGCATTTCGTCAATGTTGGCTTTGCTGACAGTCAACGCAGGGGTAAAGCGCAGGCAGTCCGGTTGTGGCGCATCGAGCAGCAAGCCTTCGTACAACGCCGCTTTGACCACGTCGTCGGCGCAATCGTCTGATAGGGTCAGGCCCCAGAGCAGCCCTTGGCCGCGCAATTCGCCGTGGCCATAACGATGGGACAAACGCTGCAGGCCTTCACGCAGGTGCTGGCCGGTTTCCCCGACATGCTCGAGAAACCCTTTGTCCTGCACGCTGTCGAGTACGGCCAGGCCCGCCGCGGTCATCAGCGCATTGCCATGATGGGTGCCGCTCAGTTCACCGGTGTCAAAGCAGCAGGCCTTGCCCCGCGCCAGCAAGGCCGCCAGGGGCACGCCACCACCCAGCCCTTTGCCGAGCACCACGATATCGGCCCGGACGCCGTAGGCTTGTTCGGCGAGCAAGGTGGCGCAGCGACCGATGCCGGTTTGCACTTCGTCGAGGATCAGCAGGATGCCAAGTTCACGGCACAGTCGCTCGACGCCTTTGAGGTAACGCGCCGTGGCCGGCATCACCCCGGCCTCGCTCTGGATCGGCTCGAGCATGATCGCCACCGTCTGCTCATCCACGGCCGCGTGCAGCGCCGGAAGATCATTGAACCGCACATGGTTGAAGCCCGGAAGCTGCGGCTCGAATCGATTGATCAGCGTCGAACTGTCCGACGCCGGAATCGTCCCCAAACTACGGCCATGACAACCCTTGTTGGCAACGATGATTCGCGAGGCACCACCACGGTGCTGTTGGCCCCATTTGCGCGCCAGTTTGATCGCTGCTTCACAGGCTTCGCTGCCGGTGTTGAGCAAATACGCCTGGTCGCTGCCGGTGCTGGTGCACAAGCGCTCGGCGAGGTTGAGCCTGCCGCGATTGTGCAAGCCGAAACCGGGATTGATCAGTGTCTGAGCCTGCGCCGTTATCGCGTTGACCAACGCCTTGGGGCTGTGACCGAGGCTGTTGGCCCCGCCCCCCTGGGAAAAATCCAGATAGGCGCGGTCATCGCTGTCCCACAGCCATGAGCCCTGGCCGCGCACAAAAACCTGCTGCGGCCGCTCGACACTGGGCATCAGACACTCACTGGAAAGGTTGTCGCCACTGGACGGGAAAGAAGCGTTCGTCACCAGATCATCAAGACTCGGCGAATGACGGCGCAGGCTGAACAAATTCATTTGTTCAACCCTCGTTTGAGGTTTTTTGCATTACCAATGTAAACACCATCGAAGCAAACGGTATTCATCGTGTTCTGTGGCCCTGTAAGCCTTGTGAATATCGGTAGACTAGGCTCAGACAAGGCGTTGAGCCATTTCGATTTCCCAGCATTTTCGATAAGTATTACTTATGGATTTCAAGCAACTGCGTTATTTCGTCGCGGTCTATGAAGAAGGCCATGTGGGCCGGGCCGCCGAGCGACTGTCCATCTCCCAACCGGCGCTGTCCCAGCAGATCCGCCACCTCGAACAGATCCTCGATGTGAGTCTGTTCGAGCGCAGCAGCAAACGCCTGCTGCCGACGCTCGCGGCCCACACGCTGTACAACCACGCCCTGCCCTTGCTCGACGGTCTGCAACGGGCACGCGAGGCGCTAGGCAATTTCAAGGGGCAAGCGCTGCGTACGCTGGCCATCGGTGTCTTGCAGACCGTGCATACCAGCCTGGTGCCGCAGATGCTCGAACGGGTACGCAGGGAGCAACCGCATCTGGTGGTGCAGATCTATGAACTGACGGGCCTGGAAATCGAGCGACGACTGCTCAATGGCTCACTGGATATCGGCATCAGCTACTTGCCGCCCCGCCAACCGGGGCTGCATGGCGTGATGTTGTACGAAGATGAACTGACCCTTGTGATCCCGGCTGAGCATCCATTGCGGGAATTCAAGAAAGTATCCATGAGCCAGGCTGCCGAATTGCCCATGCTGCTCCTGGGTGAAGAGTTTCAGGTGCGGCAAATCTGGCAGGCGCAATTGGCAAATCTGGGGCGTCGGCCACAGGTGCAAGCCGAACTGAACAACATGGCCGGGATTCTCGACAGCCTGCCGCACACGCGGTTGGCGACTGTGCTGCCGGGGCGTTCACAAAAGGCGCATGGCAATAAGGATTTGCTGTGGAAACCCCTGAGCGAACCACGGGTGCCACTGAAAGTCGGATTGGTGTGTCGCGATGTGCAACGGCAACAGGCCTCGCTGGCGTTGCTGCGGACATTGCTTGAAGAGGTGATGAGTCGGCCGGATGAACGGGATGGCCTGAGCTGAATACTTTTTCGCAGGCATAAGAAAACCCCGCCGAAGCGGGGCTTTGCAGACTGTTTCCCTGACATCCATTTCACTCCGCCGTCCTGGCAGAATCCTACGTGTCCGTGTTGTTGCTTTGCGCTTCCTGCGCGACGTCCATGAGAAGTAGATTAGCTGTGGATCCAATCTGCTTCTATGGGAGAAAAGCAGCACGTCATGTAAGAGAATGCTTACATGACGTTACATTGTCAGAACTGTGCCGCCTCCAGCAGAAACAGCGACTCGCTGCCGGCTTTCACCGAGGCGCTCAACGAGTGAATACGCGGCAGCAGGCGGGCAAAATAAAACCGCGCCGTGCCCAGTTTGCTCGCATAGAAATCGTCCTGCGCTTCCTTGCCGAACGCTGCCTTGGCCATCAAGGCCCACATGTAAGCGTAGGCCACGTAACCGAAGGTTTGCAGGTACTCGACCGACGCCGCGCCGATTTCGTTCGGATTGGCTTTCGCACGATCCAGCAACCAGGCCGTCAGTTCGTCGAGAGTGGTCACGGCGTCGTTCAACGGTTTGGTGAACTCCGTCAGATCAGTGCTGGCGGTCGCGGTGAAGTGACGAATCTCGTCGGCGAACAGCTTGTAGAACGCGCCGCCGCTGCCGACGATCTTGCGCCCCACCAGATCCAGCGCCTGAATGCCATTGGTGCCTTCGTAGATCTGGGTGATACGCACGTCGCGCACCAATTGCTCCTGGCCCCATTCGCGGATGTAGCCGTGGCCGCCGAACACCTGCTGGCCGTGCACGGTGGTTTCCAGGCCGAGATCGGTGAGGAACGCCTTGGCCACCGGGGTCAGCAGCGCCACCAGGTCTTCCGCGCGTTTGCGCGTGGTGGCGTCTTCGCTGAACTTGGCGGTGTCCAGTTGCATCGCCACGTAGGTCGAGAAAGCACGGCCGCCTTCGTTCGAGGCTTTCATGGTCAGCAACATGCGACGCACGTCCGGGTGGACGATGATCGGGTCGGCCACCTTGTCCTTGTTCTGCGCGCCGGTCGGCGAACGGCTTTGCAGGCGGTCACGGGCATATTCGACGGCGTTCTGGTAGGAGCGCTCGCCGCTGGCCAGGCCCTGGATGCCAACGCCCAGACGTTCGTAGTTCATCATGGTGAACATCGCCGCCAGGCCTTTGTTCGGCTCGCCGACCAGATAACCCACGGCTTCATCGAAGTTCATCACGCAGGTCGCGGACGCCTGGATGCCCATCTTGTGTTCGATCGAACCGCAATTCGCCGGGTTGCGCGCGCCCAGGCTGCCGTCGGCATTGACCAGGAATTTGGGCACCAGGAACAGCGAAATGCCTTTCGGCCCCGCCGGCGCGTCCGGCAGCTTGGCCAGCACCAGATGGATGATGTTTTCGGTGAGGTCGTGCTCGCCGCCAGTGATGAAGATCTTGGTGCCGCTGACCTTGTAGGAACCGTCGGCCTGAGGTTCGGCCTTGGTGCGGATGATCCCCAGGTCGGTGCCGGCATGCGGCTCGGTCAGGCACATGGAGCCTGCCCAGACCCCGGCGTACATGTTCGGAAGATAGGCGGCTTTCAGTTCTTCGCTGGCGTGGGCATTGATCGACAGGCAAGCCCCGGCGGTCAACATCGGGTACAGGCCGAACGACAGGCTGGCGGAGTTGACCATCTCTTCGACCTGGGCCGAAACCGCCTTGGGCATGCCCATGCCGCCGTAGGACGGATCACCGCCCACGCCGACCCAACCGCCTTCAGCGTAAGTCTGATAGGCCTGTGGGAAACCGGCCGGGGTGGTGACAGCACCGTCCGCCCAGTGGCAACCTTCTTCATCAGCCGCGCGGCTCAGGGGTGCGATGCTTTTGCTGGTGACCTTGCCGGCTTCTTCGAGAATGGCTTCGACCGTTTCAACGTCAACGGTATCGGCCAGCGCCGGCAACTCGGCCCAAAGTTTGGCGACCTCGAATACTTCATTGAGGACGAAGCGCATATCGCGCAGGGGCGCTTTGTAGTCAGCCATGGCAAACCTCGCAAGATCTAATACTGGTGATTCACAGGAATAGTGTTTTGAATGGGTCCGAGTGTAACCCAACAACTTTTGCGACACATAGGGTCAGCACATGACCGTTTTGTAATTTTTGGTCATCGCCGTGTGCGAGGAATGAAAAGATGAATCTGTAGGAGCGAGCTTGCTCGCGAAAAACCTGAGGGCGCCATTGGGTGTCAGGTTTCACACGTTATCGTTCACGACCATCGCGAGCGAGCTCGCTCCTACAAAAGGCTGGCGTCAGAGCGCAAACAACTCCGCCGGCAGCTGCATCAGGCAGTCACTCCCCGCCTCGATCGCCGCCCGATGAGCGGCGGTACGCGGCAACAATCGCTTGAAGTAAAACTCGGTGGTCGCCAGTTTCGCCCGACAGAAATCGGCATCGCCTTCCCCCGTTTCAAGCTGTGCCTGCGCCACCAACGCCATACGCAACCACAGGTAGCCGAGGACGATGTAGCCGCTGTACATCAGGTAATCCACCGACGCGGCACCCACTTCATCCGGGTTTTTCATCGCCGCCATGCCCACCTGGGTCGTCAACTCACCCCATTGCTGGTTCAGCTCATTGAGCTGAGCCACATAGCTGGCCAATTGCGGATGCCCGGCGTTCGCCGCGCAAAACTTGTGAACGATTTTGGTGAAGCCACGCAGCAGTTTGCCCTGGCTGCCGAGGACTTTGCGCCCAAGCAGATCCAGCGCCTGGATGCCGTTGGTGCCTTCGTAGATCGGTGCGATGCGGCAATCGCGCACCAGTTGCTCCATCCCCCACTCGCGGATAAAGCCATGACCACCAAACACCTGCATGCCGTGGTTGGTCACTTCCAGGCCGGTTTCGGTCATGAAGGCCTTGCAGATCGGCGTCAGGAACGCCAGCAGGTCTTCGGCATCCTGACGCGCCGTTTCATCCGCACCCAGGTGCGCGGCGTCCAGCAACTGCGCAGTGAAGTAGGTCAGTGCGCGGTTGCCTTCGTTGAAGGCCTTCATGGTCAGCAACATCCGGCGTACATCGGGATGCACGATGATCGGGTCGGCCGTTTTTTCCGGGGCTTTAGGACCGGTCAACGCACGCATCTGCAAACGCTCATTGGCGTACCTGATCGCGCCTTGAAAGCTCGCCTCGCCCAGACACAAGCCCTGCATGCCGGTGCCCAGCCGTGCGTGGTTCATCATGGTGAACATGCAGTTCAGGCCCTTGTTCGCTTCACCGATCAAAAAGCCCTTGGCCTCGTCGAAATTCAGTACGCAAGTGGCCGAAGCCTTGATGCCCATTTTGTGTTCGATGGAGCCGCAAGACACACCATTGCGCTCTCCTGCTTCACCCGCGGCATCAGGCAGGAACTTGGGCACGATAAACAGCGAAATGCCTTTGGTCCCGGCCGGTGCATCCGGCAGTTTCGCCAGCACCAGGTGAATGATGTTGTCGCTCATGTCATGTTCACCGGCAGAGATGAAAATCTTGCTGCCGGAGATGGCATAGCTGCCGTCGGCCTGGGGTACGGCGCGGGTCTTGATAATGCCCAAGTCGGTGCCGCAATGGGCTTCGGTCAGGCACATGGTGCCGGTCCACTGGCCGGCGGTGAGTTTGCTCAGATAGGTCTGTTTCTGCTCTTCGGTGCCGTGGGCGTGGATCGCCGACATGGCGCCATGGGTCAGGCCGGGGTACATGCCCCACGACGTATTGCTGGAAGCCACCATTTCGCTGATGACCAGCCCCAGAGAGCTGGGTAAACCCTGGCCGCCGTAGGCCGGATCGGCCGCCAGGCCATGCCAGCCACCTTCCACATATTGTGCGAAAGCCTGCTTGAAACCTTTGGGCGTCGTCACCACGCCATTGTCGAAATGGCAGCCCTCTTCGTCGCCGCTGCGATTGAGGGGCGACAGCACGTTCTCACAGAATTTCGCGCCTTCCTCAAGGATCGCATTGATCATGTCCGGGCTGGCGTCATTGGCGCCCAGCGCCGCGTAGTTGCTGTGATAGTCGAAGACGTGGTCGATCAGAAAGCGCATGTCGCGCAGGGGAGCTTTGTACTCGGGCATGGTCATTTCTCCGGCGGCAGATGTGTTCAACCTACTGCCGGCAACCATGCCTCACAATCACAGTCCAGACGCTGAATGCGCCATCATCACTCAACCGTAGCGGCGTCCATGCGCACGGCGCCACGGCGGTTCTGCCCGAATGCCATCACGCAGTTACGCCCGGCGCCCTTGGCGCTGTAGAGCGCCTGGTCGGCGGATTTGAGCACTTCTTCGGGGGTGCGTTGCTCAACCCGTTCGGCGACGCCGATGCTGACGGTGACCGACACGCTCGAAGCGGCAGAACCGGAGCGACGCTGGCGCCCCTGATTATCATCCTGCGGACGGCTGTCCTGATTGCGCAGATGAATGTTGTAGGTGGCGATGGATTCTCGGATCACTTCCAGGTGCGGCATGCATTCTTCGAGAGTCTTGCCTGCAAACACCAGGGCGAACTCTTCACCACCGTAGCGATACGCCTTACCGCCGCCACCGATTTTGGACAGTTTGCTGGCCACCAGTCGCAACACCTGGTCACCGACATCGTGGCCGTGGGTGTCGTTGAATTTCTTGAAGTGGTCGACATCGCTCATCGCCAGCACGTAGTTGCGTCCCAGACGCTGCATGCGTTCGTTCAGTGCGCGGCGGCCCGGCAGCCCGGTCAGCTCGTCGCGGAAGGCCATTTGATAAGCCTCATGGGCGACGGCGGCGGCGATCATCAACATCACCTGGCTGCACATGATGTTCAGGGTGAACGGCAGAATGAAAGTTTTCGGCAACATCCAGAACAGCCCGAGCAAGCCCACCAGTTGTGCGGCGTGGAGCGGTCTCGGGTTGCGCCAGTACTGCCAGGCCAGCAGCACGAACGACGCGATGAACACCGGGTACGACAGCTGGATCAGGCTCATCCAGGCGCCGTGCAAGGCCGGCCAGCGAATCTCCGACAGCCACATCAGCAACGCTTGTGGATAGCTCTGCTCCAGCCCCAACGCCACGCTGCCCACCGCCAGCAACACGGCGAAACGCGCCACCATGTCCTGGAACAGGTGCGTTCGCTCCTGCCACGCAGCGAATACGCCAAACAGCAACGGCAGCAACAGGCAGCACAAATGAAAGACCACCGCAGCGTCTTCGCGCACTTTGCCGTTGTCGCGGTAATAGTCAGTCTGGGTGTCGAGCAGGAAGTAGGCGATGTACACCGTGACCATCAGAAACAGTTCACGTTGACGTCGGTAAACCGCGCAATAAGCACCGCCAAGCAGCAGCACCAAGGTCGGCAGTACGTTGAACAGCGAGGTGAAGAAGACGTTCAGGTCCTTGACGTACGCAGCCGCAAGCCCCGCCAGCAACAGCAGCAACGACGGCAGGAAATGACTGAAACGTACAGCGGAAGAACGCGGCAAGGGTAAAGCTCCGACCGTCATAGCAATTTGATGGCATTGTGCCTGCAATGCAGGCCAATAAGCACACACATTCTGACCAAGGTCACATGGCCATCATTGTTAACGGCAGAAGCCCAGACTTACTGAGCAAGTGGACGAGGTTTTTTTCGGCAATGCGTAACCGTATGCAACACCAGCCACCGCCCCCTTCAACAAGGTCGGTGGCTAAGTTGCGGCGGGATTTTTCCAATCAAATATCGTTGTTGAAGGGTTGCAACGGCCCTTCTTCAGGTCGGCGACCTTCAGCACCGATCGGTTTGAGCTGGATGTTGGCGTCCATTGCCTGGCGGGTGGTGATCTTCAGGCTGACCGGTTTTTGCGTCACGGCGGTTTCATCGCCCACATGACCCTGAGGCAACACCAGCGAGGGATGATCGAAGGGTGCCCGTTCCCACGCGACTCGCGGGTCGGTCAAGCCGACCTCCATGAATTTGACCACGGCATCCACTTCATCGGGGGTCAGGTTCAGGTTGGTCATGTCCGGATCGAGGTTCGAGCCGTTGTGCTGATTGACCACCGGGTGCTCGAATCCACTGGTGTTGCTCGCGTCTTCGCCACGGCGGTCGCCGCCACGGTTGTAGAACTCCATGACTTGTTTGAGCGTCGAGCGACTGCCGTTGTGGAAATACGGCCCGGTCAGCGCGATGTTGCGCAGCGTCGGTGTCTTGAAGGCGCCGTCGACCGCATCGCGGAAACCAACGTTTGGCGCAAGCGTCGCATCGCAGGGAATCGCTGCGCTCAACGGTGCTTCAAAGGTGCAGACATCGACAGCCAGCGAGTCAGGAATCTTCCCGCCTTGCAGCAGCGTGTTGTATTGACGGGTGAAGGACAGCGGATTGCCCCAGGCATCGGCGCCGCCGAGTGCGAGGTCTTCCGAGGTTGGCCGCACGCCGGTGTTGTAGAAACCGTTGTCGTAGAGCGTAGTCAGGCCGTCCGCCATGACCATGCGCTCGATGCGCTCACGGGGATGGAGTTGCAAGCGGCTGGCGGCGTTGGTCAGTTCCGCACCGCCATGGCAGTTGACGCACTTGCCCTTGCCCAGGAACAGATTCATACCCTGCACCTGCTGCTCGTTCATGGCCGTGTGATCGCCCTGCAGCCAGGCGTCCAGCGGCGCCTGGTCCGACACCAGTGTGGCTTCATACATCTGGATCGCCAGACCGAAGAACAGCGGAAAGTTAGCCTCCATCTGGGTGTAGGGCGCACCACCCACCAACACCTGCTGCGTGGCATTCCACAGGCGTGGCTGGAAAGCGTTCTTGATCAGTTCACGGTAGGTCGGGCGGCGAGCGCCGGAAACCGGGCCCAGCACAGAATCGGTGGACGAGATGCGTTGCTGCTTGAGCATCAGCGTATCGAGCATGCGCCGGCCAATGTCGGCAAAGGTGCGCCCGCCGCAGGACATTTCCACGGCACTGCCGGGCGGGCCTACCGCCTGCGAAGCGGCAGAAGCATCGTTGAGCGCCAGCCGCACTTTGAGCGCCACACCGCTGCTGTCCTTGGTCACGTAGATCCCGGCGTCGGGGTCGCGGTTGCCGAATGGTGAAAAACCGTTGAACACGTTATTGGCCCGGCCGTCCCAGAAATTGCGCACGTTGAACGCGGCGTTGATCACTGACGGCGCATTGCGCCCGGTGCTGCGTCGCACATTGATGCCGCCGACCTGGAAGATGCTGTCCGGCTGCTGTGTGCACTTGTCGAAGCGCGGCTGATTCGGTTTGACGAAGTTGGCGTCAAACACACCCTGTGAGCCGATCACATCGTCGGTCGAATAGAGGATCGCAGAGTTGCGATCCAGCGGGTTCGCCAGCACATGGGTCGGGAAATCGGTTTTCTTCAACGGATAATTCGGCCCGCCCTTGCCGCCGGATCGGGTGGTGTAGGAGGGCACGTCGCCGGGAATGTCGGATGCCGTGAACGGTTTGTTGAAAATCGAAGCGACGTTGGCGTTGGTGTGCGCCTGGCCCGGGTTGATCTGGTTGGTGGTCCGGTGATCGACCCCGGCGTGGTAGTGGCAGGATGCACAAGCGGTGGTGCTGTCGCTGCCGACCTCCATGTCCCAGAACAGGGCCTTGCCCAGCAGGATCGCCGCCGAGCGGTTGAGTACGTAGTCGGTCATCAGATCGACCTTGCGCCCGCCCTCGGTGCCGGATGGATCGGGTGGCGTCATGCCGCGCAACGATTGCAGGCTCGGTACTTCCGGTATGGGCGGCTCAACCTCTTCGGGGTCAGCGGCGAAAACCGGGTTCACTGACAGGCAACCGATGAGCGCACAGACCAGAGGGAGGCTGCGCAGGATGTGTAGATTTTTGACCATGATGACACTCCCGATTCAGAACGGAGTTGCCAGGCTCCGGATAACCCGTTGCGAGATGGACTCATGGCCAGAAACCTTGCTGCCGGCGCTCGCAGCAATCTCTAACTTAAGTTGCTGGACGCAGGGCATGACTAGACTGGCGAAGTGCTCGCTAATCGTTGGCTGATAAGTATTGGCGCGTCGCTCTGCGGCGACGCTTGATTGCACTGTAGTCGTAACAAATAATTTCAGCAGCATTTATTTACAATTTTTTAATGCGCGTAATTCGGCGCTCGGCACTTACGCAACCTCGGGGTAAAACGCCCCCGGCATTGGGGACAACCCCCCACAAACAAAGACTGACAGGCCGTCGACTCCTCATTCCGCGCCACCATTCGGATTGGCAAAGTAATTGCTGATTCAACAAGAGCAGACAGTCGACATATAAGCGACTTAATTATTGAAGCCTCTTATCACCGCTCAATAGCCATGAGGCGCTTACTTGCACTTCATAAACTAGCCCTGCACGTTTAGTTTGCAAAAAACCTGTAGGAGCGAGCTTGCTCGCGATGGACTTTAATTCGACGCGTTTAATCAGGAGCACGCGTTATTATTAACGTCCATCGCGAGCAAGCTCGCTCCTACAGACGAGAAAGAAACAGGCAAAAAAAACCGCCAGCCCCGAAGGACCAGCGGTTTTTTGAAGATCGGCGCTAAGGCTTAGTAACCCAGCGCGAAGTCTTCTTCTTTCATGTCCATCAGGTTGTTGGCGCCCGACAGCATGGTTGCAACGTGAGTGCGGGTACGCGGCAGGATGCGCTGGAAGTAGAAGCGCGCAGTCTGCAGCTTGGCGGTATAGAACGCCTCCTCGGAAGTGCCGGCAGCCAGTTTCTCGGCCGCCAGGCGCGCCATGTCGGCCCAGAAATAGGCCAGGCAGGCGTAACCGGAGTACATCAGGTAGTCCACCGAGGCCGCGCCGACTTCTTCGCGATCCTTCATGGCAGCCATACCGACCTTCATGGTCAGCTCGCCCCATTCCTTGTTCAGTGCAGCCAACGGTGCAACGAACTCTTTGACCGCTTCGTTACCTTCGTGGGTCTGGCAGAACTTGTGCACGATCTTGGTGAAACCTTTGAGGGCTTCGCCTTGAGTCATCAGTACTTTACGACCCAGCAGGTCGAGTGCCTGGATGCCGGTGGTGCCTTCGTACAGCATGGAAATGCGGCTGTCGCGAACGTTCTGCTCCATGCCCCACTCGGCGATGAAACCGTGGCCGCCATAGATCTGCACGCCGTGGTTAGCCGATTCGAAACCGACTTCGGTCATGAAGGCTTTGGCAATTGGGGTCATGAACGCCAGCAGTGCGTCGGCTTTCTTCTTCTCTTCTTCGTCCACGCCGTACTTGACGATGTCGACTTGCTTGGCGGTGAAGTAAACCATCGCACGGTTGCCTTCGGCGAACGCCTTCATGGTCAACAGCATGCGGCGTACGTCAGGGTGCACGATGATCGGGTCGGCCGCTTTGTCCGGCGCTTTCGGGCCAGTCAGCGAGCGCATTTGCAGGCGATCGCGAGCGTATTTCAGGCCGCCCTGGAAGCCGACTTCAGCGTGGGCCAGGCCTTGCAGCGCGGTACCCAGGCGTGCGGTGTTCATGAAGGTGAACATGCAGTTCAGGCCTTTGTTCGCCGGGCCGATCAGGTAACCGGTGGCCGCGTCGAAGTTCATCACGCAGGTGGCGTTGCCGTGGATGCCCATCTTGTGTTCCAGGGAACCACAGGACACCGCGTTACGTGCACCGATCGAACCGTCTGCGTTCGGCAGGAATTTCGGCACGATGAACAGGGAAATGCCTTTGGTACCGGCCGGTGCGTCCGGCAGGCGGGCCAACACGATGTGGACGATGTTGTCGGCCATGTCGTGTTCACCGGCCGAGATGAAGATCTTGGTACCGGAGACTTTGTAGGAACCGTCGGCCTGAGGCTCGGCCTTGGTGCGCAGCATGCCCAGGTCGGTACCGCAGTGAGGTTCGGTCAGGCACATGGTGCCGGTCCACTCGCCGGACACCAGCTTGGTCAAGTAAGCCTCTTGCTGCTCAGGCGTGCCGTGCTCGGAGATGGTGTTCATTGCGCCGTGCGACAGGCCCGGGTACATGCCCCACGACCAGTTGGATTCGCCCACCATTTCGCTGATGGCCAGACCCAAGGATTCCGGCAGGCCTTGACCGCCGTGCTCGACGTCGTGGGCCAGGCTTGGCCAGCCGCCTTCGACGAACTGCTTGTACGCTTCCTTGAAGCCAGTCGGGGTCTTAACGCCGGACTCGCTCCAGGTGCAGCCTTCAAGGTCGCCCACACGGTTCAGCGGAGCCAGTACCTGCTCACAAAACTTGGCGCCTTCTTCGAGAATGGCGTCAACCATGTCCGGAGTTGCGTCCGCGCAAGCCGGAAGGCTCTGATAGTGCGCTTCGTAGCCGAGCAGTTCGTCACGAACGAAGCGAATATCACGCAAGGGGGCCTTGTAGTCAGGCATAGCGATAAACCTCTGCTGATGTAACCGGGAATGAACGACCGCGTGGATTTGTTGTGGCGGTCAAACAGTTGTTTGAAACATACGTTTACGCCAAAAGCTTGTCAAGCGCCGATCTTTTGCCATTCGTCATCGCCCCATCGCCACACCCACGCGCACGGCAACGCAACGGCGCTCGACGAGCTACACGCAGTGTAGGAAAGAATAGTTTGCAGAGAAGGACTTACGCAGAAAAACGCCGCGAATGATCGCGGCGTCGGCGTTGCGGGTTCAGAAGCGTCAGGCGAAGGTATCGATCAACGTACCGAGCATTTCATCGGATGCCTTGGCAACTTTGACACCCAGTTCCACCTGAAATTTACCCTGGGCCATCTCCACCATGCTGCTGGTCAGGTCCGATTGCTGGCTGCGATCGACCGAACGCAGGCGATCAACCTGAACCTCGGATGACTGGCTGGTGACCGAGCCCTCGATCGTATTATTGGCGATCTGCCCGGCGGCTTGATCAACACGGTTCTGCCCTGTCTGAATAGTGCTCAGACCGGCGTAAAAAGCAGTGCTTCCTGAGATTTCCATGGGAGAACCCGTCCTTGCAAAGGATCAACAGCGGGCATTGAAGCAGACGCGTGAGCAAAACGCCCGACAAAAACACTAATGGCACAGTGCCTTGTCATAGACAACGCCCACACCTTCAGTCCAGCAAATCCAGCTGAAGATGCTCCGCCACCGCTTCGGCCGTGACCAATTTGAGTTTCGGCACCCGCCCAAGACACGGCGCCGGGATTCGCTCGGCCAGTGTCGCCAGATTCTCTTCCAGCCGCGAGGTCTTGGCATCGATGATATTGGCCACCCACCCCGCCAGTTGCAAACCGTCCTGGGCGATGGCCTCGGCGGTCAGTAACGCATGGTTGATGCACCCCAGGCGCACGCCGACCACCAGAATCACCGGAAGACCCAGCGCCATCGCCAGGTCCGACAGATTGTCCTGATCCGCCAGCGGCACGCGCCAGCCACCGGCGCCTTCGATCAAGGTGAAGTCGGCTTGCATGTCGAGAATCTGCTGCATCGGCACCAACAGCGACTGCACCGTCAATGCCACACCCGCCTCGCGTGCCGCCAGGTGCGGGGCAATGGGCGGTTCGAAGGCGACCGGATTGACCTGTTGATAAGTCAGCGGCACCGAGCATTCCGCCTGCAGCGCCAACGCATCGGCGTTGCGCAAGCCTTTGGGCGTGACATCGCAACCGGAGGCGACCGGTTTACCCGCCGCTGTGCTCAGGCCCGCAGACCTTGCGGCGTAGAGCAAACCGGCGGCCACCGTGGTTTTGCCGACATCGGTGTCGGTGCCGGTGATGAAATAGGCTGCGCTCATAAGGGTTTCTCCATAACGGCGTACACCACTTGATAAGTCGCCGGCAGGCCCTGGGCCTGACGAAACTGCTCATAGGCCTCGATCAACCCCAGAATCCGCGCCCGACCGGTCAGTCCACCCGGCCGGCCAGGGTTGAGGTTGTGCGCGCCCAGCGCCTTGAGCTCATGGGTCAGGCTGCGCACATCCGGGTAGTACAGCACGTGGGGACGGGTTTGCAGACTGATCGGCTGCAAACCGCTGGCCGCGCATAACTGCTGATAATCCGCGAACTCACGGAAGCGGTTGACGTGCACCATGCCATCCACCTGCCGCCAACTGTCACGCAGTTCAAACAACGTGCCCACGCACAGACTAGCAAACGCGAAAATTCCGCCAGGCTTCAGCACGCGATGAGCCTCGCTGAGTACCGAAGCGAAGTCCGCGCACCACTGCACCGCCAGGCTGGAATAGATCAGGTCGCAGGTCGAATCGCGCAGCGGAAGATTCTCGGCATCGCCAGCGATGAAGTGCGTGGCGCCGCCCAATGGTCGGGCGTGATTGAGCATGCCTTCGGCGATGTCCAGCGCCACGCCGTGCCCCGTCGGGAACCGCTCACCCAGCGCGCGACTGAAATGCCCGGTGCCACAGCCCAGGTCGAGCCAGCGCCCCGGGACGAAATCGTCCGGCAAACGGCTCAGCAGCTGGCTGCCGACATCACGCTGCAATTCGGCCACGCTGTCATAACTCTCCGCGGCACGGGAGAAGGAAGCCGCTACCTGGCGTTTGTCAGGCAACCCCCCAGGTGGGGTGGGAAGGGATAAGTCAGTCATCGCCGCACTCATGCAAAAAGGCCTGGATCGCCCCCGCCACACCGTGGGGATCTTCCAGAAGAAACGCGTGGCTGGCCTGTTCGATCAGGCCGATTTCGACATCGGGCAGCAACGTCAGCACGTCGCCCGCCGCTTCGGCAGGCACCAGCCCGTCGAGGCCGGCGAACAGGTGCAACTGTGGACCGCGAAAAGCCTGCAAGGCTTGCCGGGTATCCAGTTGCGCGAGCACTTCCAGGCCGCTCATCAACATGGGTGCTGCGCTATGTGGCGCACCACCGAGCAGCAACCGAGACAACCCGCGCGGGTCTTCGGCGCCTTGTGCGCAGAGCAACGAAAAGCGTTTCAAAGTCATGCGCGGGTCGGCGATGCAGTTCGCCAGAAACGCATCGAAGGTTTCCCCGGGCATCGCGCTTGGCCACTGCTCATGGGCGACAAAAGAAGGGTTACTGGCCAGCGTAAACAAGCCGCAGCACCGATCACCGCGACGCGCCGCCAACTGCGACGCAAGCATGCCGCCCAGCGACCAGCCGCCGAGCCAGGTGTCCTGGGGGATCGTCGAGTCGAGCTCATCGAGCCATTCTTCAGGATCGCTCGATTCCAGTTCCGGCAATGGCTCGATTTCCACCCGCAGGTGCTCGTCCAGGCCTTGCAGGGCCGCGGCCAAGGGTTCCAGCGGCGAAATTCCGAGGCCCCAGCCGGGCAGCAGAATCAGTCGGTCACGCATCGCTTGGCTCCGGTCCAAGTTGTTTAAAACAATCGGCCAGTCCCTCTAACAATAGCTGCACCTGCGCTTCGCTGTGAGCGGCGGTCAGGGTCACGCGCAGACGGGCGCTACCGGCAGGCACGGTCGGCGGGCGGATCGCGGTCACCATCAAGCCGCGTTCGCGCAGCATCTGCGACAAGCGCACCGCGCGCCCGGCGTCGCCAATCATGATCGGCTGGATCGGCGTGAAGCTGTCCATCAGTTCCAGGCCGATCTGCTCGGCGCCCTGGCGGAACTGACGGATCAGCGTCTGTAAATGCTCACGACGCCAGTGCTCGCTGCGCAGCAGATCCAGGCTTTTCAGCGTGGCGCAGGCCAGGGCCGGCGGTTGGCTGGTGGTGTAGATGTAAGGTCGGGCGAACTGGATCAGGCTCTCGATCAGCTCTTCGCTGCCGGCGACAAACGCCCCCGCCGTGCCGAACGCCTTGCCGAGGGTGCCGACCAGCACCGGCACGTCTTCCATGCTCAATCCGAAATGCTCGACGATGCCGCCGCCATTCGCGCCCAGCGGGCCGAAACCGTGAGCATCGTCGACCATCAGCCACGCGCCCTTGGCCTTGGCTTCCCGGGCCAATGCCGGCAGATCGGCGATATCGCCGTCCATGCTGAACACACCATCGGTGACCACCAGCGTATTGCCGGTGGCTTTCTCAAGACGTGCGGCCAGGCTCGCCGCATCGTTGTGCAGGTAGCGATTGAAACGCGCCCCCGACAACAATCCCGCATCCAGCAGGGAGGCATGATTGAGCCGGTCTTCGAGCACCGTATCGCCCTGCCCCACCAACGCCGTGACTGCACCGAGGTTGGCCATATAGCCGGTGGTGAACAGCAAGGCACGCGGACGGCCGGCCAGGTCGGCCAGGGCTTCTTCCAGGGCGTGATGCGGGCCGCTGTGGCCGATCACCAGATGCGAAGCACCGCCGCCAACCCCCCATTTCGAAGCACCCGCGCGCCAGGCTTCGATCACTTGCGGGTGATTGGCCAGGCCCAGGTAGTCGTTATTGCAGAACGCCAGCAGCGGCTGGCCATCGACCACCACTTCAGGGCCCTGCGGGCTTTCGAGCAGCGGGCGTTGGCGGTAAAGGTTTTCGGCACGACGGGTAGCCAGGCGTGCGGCGAGATCGAAAGACATGCAGGCCTCGTCTATCCAGTGACACAAGTCCACTGTGGGAGCGAGCCTGCTCGCGAAGAGGGCCTCACCTTCAACAAAAATGTCGATTGTCAGATCCCTTTCGCGAGCAGGCTCGCTCCCACAGGGTTTTGCATTTCAATCAGGTCAATGGTGGGCGATTCAAACAGCCGCGTTGTAAAACTGCTCGCTGCTCTTGTGCTCCACCAGCGCCTGCTCAATAGCCGCCTGATGCACTTCGTCGGCATGTTCTTCGCGAGCTTCCGGCAGGATCCCTAAACGCCCGAACAGTTGCATGTCCTTGTCGGCCTGCGGGTTGGCGGTGGTCAGCAGTTTCTCGCCGTAGAAAATCGAGTTGGCGCCGGCGAAGAACGCCAGGGCCTGCATCTGCTCGTTCATGGCTTCGCGGCCGGCGGACAGGCGCACGTGGGATTTGGGCATCAGGATCCGGGCGACGGCGAGCATGCGGATGAAGTCGAACGGGTCGACGTCGTCGGCGTTCTCCAGCGGCGTGCCGGCCACTTTCACCAGCATGTTGATCGGCACCGACTCCGGATGCTCCGGCAGGTTGGCCAGCTGGATCAGCAGGTTGGCACGGTCATCGAGGGACTCGCCCATGCCGAGGATACCGCCGGAACAGATCTTCATCCCCGAATCACGCACGTATGCCAAGGTTTGCAGGCGCTCGCTGTAGGTGCGGGTGGTGATGATGCTGCCGTAGAACTCCGGCGAGGTGTCGAGGTTGTGGTTGTAGTAGTCGAGGCCAGCCTTGGCCAGCGCTTCGGTCTGCTCCTGATCCAGGCGACCGAGGGTCATGCAGGTTTCCAGGCCCAGGGCCTTCACGCCTTCGACCATCTTCAACACATACGGCATGTCCTTGGCCGAGGGGTGCTTCCACGCCGCGCCCATGCAGAAACGGGTCGAACCGATGGCCTTGGCACGAGCGGCCTCTTCGAGGACCTTCTGCACCTCCATCAGCTTTTCTTTTTCCAGGCCGGTGTTGTAGTGACCGGACTGCGGACAATATTTGCAATCTTCCGGACAGGCGCCGGTTTTGATCGACAACAGGGTCGACACCTGGACGCGGTTGGCGTCGAAATGCGCGCGGTGCACGGTCTGCGCCTGGAACAGCAAGTCATTGAATGGTTGAACGAAGAGTGCTTTGACTTCGGCCAAAGACCAGTCATGACGCAGGGTTGCAGAGGTGCTGGCGCTCATGGGCGTTACCTTTATTTTAAGCCGTACAAGGTTTTATGCTGGGCAAGCGACTGCGGGACGGAATACCCACAGGCGCAACACGGATGTTCGGCATATTTAAGGAAGAGCGATGCGCTGTCAACCACGACACAATGGACAGGTTTACATCTGGTTAAAAAATAAACAGATCTGTTTGCTTTGCGACGAAGCCGCCGATGGCGATACGCCCCTCTGCATGGCCTGCGAAACGGAGCTTCCCTGGCTCGGCGATCACTGTCAGACCTGCGCCCTGCCGTTGCCCGCGGCTGGCCTGACCTGTGGCCAGTGCCTGAAGCAGCCGCCGGCCTTCGAACACGTCATTGCCCCCTGGACCTACAGTTTTCCGATAGACAGCCTGATCACCCGCTTCAAACACAGCGCGAAGTGGCCCTTCGGCCACCTGCTGGCCGAGCTGCTCGCACAGGCCCTGCAACATCGCTTCGAAGATGATCTGCAGCGTCCCGATTTACTGGTGCCGGTGCCGCTGGCCACCCGACGGCTGCGCCAACGGGGGTTCAATCAGGCCGCGATGCTGGCGCGCTGGCTGAGCACCCGATTGGACTTGCCGTGGGATGAAAGACTGCTACTGAGGACCCAGGACACCAGCGCGCAACAGGTGCTGAACGCCAACGAACGGCGGAAAAACCTGCGCCATGCGTTCGCGCTGGCACCCGGCGCATCGTTCAAAGGACGTCACCTGGCGTTGGTGGACGATGTGCTGACCACCGGTGCCACGGCGCAAGCACTGGCCCGCCTGCTGATGGACGCAGGTGCCGCACGGGTTGATGTGTATTGCCTGGCTCGTACCCCAAAACCTGGCGATACAATCTGACCCCAAAACACAAAAACCTGTGGGAGCGGCCTTGCTAGCGAAGGCGGTGTGTCAGCAGCAGTGATTTCAGCTGACACGACCTCTTCGCGAGCAGGCTCGCTCCCACAAGGACCGTGGCTCGACTTGACTCCCGGGCTCCCAGCCGCCAACGTCCCCCCCATCGTCACAGCCCGAAGCGCTCTGCCATGTCCCTGCCCACGTTGTTGTCCCAACACATTGTCCGCCGCCCGCAGCGTATCGCCCTGCTGCAACACATTGCCGAACAGGGCTCGATCACCCGCGCGGCGAAAAGCGCGGGCCTGAGCTACAAGGCCGCCTGGGATGCCATCGATGAACTCAACAACCTGGCGCAGAAGCCATTGGTGGAGCGCAGCGTCGGCGGCAAGGGTGGTGGCGGCGCCAGACTGTCCAGCGAAGGCGAGCGGGTTTTGCGCCTGTATCAAAAGCTGCAAGCCTTGCAGGCCCAGGTGCTGGAAGCCGCCGAAGAAGCCAGCGACCTCGACCTGCTCAGCCGCTTGATGCTGCGCACCAGCGCGCGTAATCAATTGCATGGCAAGGTTGCCGCCATCGAAACCCAAGGCCACAACGACAGAGTTCGCCTTGAACTGGCCGAAGGCTTGAGCATCGACGCACAAATCACCCACGACAGCACCCTGCGCCTGGAGCTGCAACCCGGCACCGAAGTGGTGGCCCTGATCAAGGCCGGCTGGCTTGAATTGCTCGGCGCCGAAGACGTCGCAACGCCCGGACACAATTGCCTCAAAGGCACGATCGAGGAAATTCTCGACGCCGAAGACGGCCCCAGTGAAGTGCGCATCGCCCTGCCCAACGGCCAGACACTCTGCGCACTGGTCGATCCCGAACATCTGCAATCGCGGCGCTTGGCCATGGGAGAACCGGTGAGCGTGCAGTTTTCGCCGTCCAACGTGTTGCTGGGTACGCCGTTGTAAACGCGCTGCAACAAAACCTTCATCACCCATCATTAAGGTGACTGCACAAACCGCAGGGAGCCTGATGTGAGCCTATTGGAAGAACACCAAACCACCGACCTCGAACAAATGGTCGGCCTCAGCCGCCGTGGATTCATCAGCGCAGGAGTCCTGTGCGGCGCCGCAATGTTTCTGGGCGGCAACTTGTTGAGTCGCAGCGTGCTGGCCGCCAGTGTCAGTGCCGGCACGAGCCAATTGCTGGGTTTCGACAGCATTCCCGCGGCCACCGCCGACAGCATCAGCCTGCCGCCGGGCTACAAATCCTCGGTGCTGATCAGTTGGGGTCAACCCTTGCACAAGAACGGCCCGGCTTTCGACCCGAGCGGCCAGGGCAGCGCCGAGCAGCAGGAAGTGCAGTTCGGTGATCACAACGACGGCATGAGCCTGTTCGCCTTTCCCGACGACCCCAACCGGGCGCTGATGGCGATCAACAACGAGTACACCAACTACCGCTACCTCTACCCCCACGGCGGCATGCCGCAATCGGCCGAAGAAGTGCACAAGGCACTGGCTGCCGAAGGCGTGGCGGTCATCGAAGTGCAGCGCAAAAACGGTCACTGGCAATTCGTCCAGGATTCGCGCTACAACCGCCGCATCCACGGTAACTCCCCGATCAGCCTGAGCGGTCCGGCCGCTGGCAACGAGCTGCTGAAAACCAGCGCCGACCCACACGGCAAGACTGTTCTCGGCACCTTCCAGAACTGCGCCAACGGCAAAACACCCTGGGGCACTTATCTGACCTGCGAAGAGAACTTCACCGACTGCTTTGGTAGCACCGATGCAGAACTGAAGCTCGATGCCGCACAGAAGCGCTATGGCGCGGTGGCGACCAGTAAAGAGATCAACTGGCATCAGCACGATGCGCGCTTTGACCTGGCGAAAAACCCCAACGAACTCAACCGCCACGGCTGGATCGTGGAGATCGATCCGTTCGATCCGCAATCGACCCCGGTCAAGCGCACCGCACTGGGTCGCTTCAAACATGAAAACGCCGCCCTGGCCGAAACCAATGACGGCCATGCCGTGGTGTACATGGGCGACGATGAACGCGGCGAATTCATCTACAAGTTCGTCAGCCGCGACAAAATCAACCACAAAACCCCCAAGGCCAACCGCGACTTGCTCGACCACGGCACCTTGTACGTGGCGCGTTTCGACGCCGGCGACAGCAATGCCGATCACCCGAAAGGCCAGGGTGAATGGATCGAGCTGACCCACGGCAAAAACGGCATCGATGCCGGCAGCGGTTTCGCCGATCAGGCGCAAGTGCTGATCAACGTGCGCCTGGCGGCCAGCGTGGTGAAGGCCACGCGCATGGATCGCCCGGAATGGATCGTGGTGAGTCCCAAGGACGGTCAGGTCTACTGCACGTTGACCAACAACGCCAAGCGCGGTGAAGACGGGCAACCGGCGGGCGGTCCGAATCCGCGGGAAAAAAACGTTTACGGGCAAATCCTGCGCTGGCGCACCGACCGCGACGATCACGGTTCGAAAAGTTTTTCCTGGGACCTGTTCGTGGTCGCCGGCAACCCGCAAGTGCACGCCGGCACACCGAAGGGCGGCTCATCGAACATCACGCCGCAGAACATGTTCAACAGCCCGGATGGGTTGGCATTCGATGACGCCGGGCGGTTGTGGATACAAACCGACGGCGATGCGAGCAATGCCGGTGATTTCGCCGGCATGGGCAACAACCAGATGCTCTGCGCCGACCCGGTGACCGGCGAAATTCGCCGTTTCATGGTTGGACCGATTGGTTGCGAAGTGACGGGCATCAGCTTCTCGCCGGACCAGAAGACCCTGTTTGTGGGGATCCAGCATCCAGGCGAATTCGGCGGCTCGACCTTCCCCGAGCACTTGCCCAACGGCAAGCCGCGCTCTTCGGTCATGGCCATTACCCGTGAAGATGGCGGGATCATCGGCGCCTGACAGAACGCTTTCGCGAGCAGGCTCGCTCCCACAGGTCCTGCGCCGATTTCAACATGGCGCATATCCTGTGGGAGCGGAATTGCCCGCGATGACGTCAGTCCAGACGCCCCACATCTCAAGCCTAAACACTAAAGTCGGCTCGTCTGCGCTACCATGCCTGGCCGGACGCAGCAGCCTGCTGCGCGCAGGAGTCAGCATGGCCCACCCGTTTGAAACCCTCACCCCAGACCTCGTGCTCGATGCCGTAGAAAGCATCGGCTTCTTGAGCGATGCGCGCATTCTGGCGCTCAACAGCTACGAAAACCGTGTCTATCAGGTCGGCATCGAAGACTCCGAGCCGTTGATCGCCAAGTTTTACCGCCCGCAGCGCTGGACCAACGAAGCGATTCTGGAAGAACACCAGTTCACCTTCGAACTCACCGAAGTCGAGGTGCCGGTGGTTGCGCCGTTGATCCACAAGGGTGAAACCCTGCACGAGCACAACGGCTTCCGTTTCACCCTGTTCCCACGCCGTGGCGGCCGCGCGCCGGAGCCCGGCAACCTCGATCAGCTGTATCGGCTGGGGCAATTGCTCGGTCGCCTGCACGCGGTCGGTGCGACCAAACCGTTCGAGCACCGCGAAGCACTGGCAGTCAAAAACTTCGGCCATGACTCGCTGGCGACCTTGCTCGAAGGCAATTTCATACCGCGCAGTTTGCTGCCCGCCTACGAGTCCGTAGCCCGCGACCTGCTCAAACGTGTGGAAGATGCCTACAGCAACACGCCGCACCAGAACATCCGCATGCACGGCGATTGCCACCCCGGCAACATGATGTGCCGCGACGAAATGTTCCACATCGTCGACCTCGACGACTGCCGCATGGGTCCGGCCGTACAGGACATCTGGATGATGCTGGCCGGCAACCGTCAGGAATGCCTGGGACAATTGTCGGAATTGATGGACGGCTACAACGAGTTCCACGACTTCGACCCGCGGGAACTGGCGCTCATCGAACCGTTGCGCGCCCTGCGCCTGATGCACTACAGCGCGTGGCTCGCCCGGCGCTGGGATGACCCGGCCTTCCCGCGCAGCTTTCCGTGGTTCGGCACCGAGCGGTACTGGGGCGACCAGGTGTTGGCGTTGCGTGAGCAATTGGCGGCACTCAACGAAGAGCCACTCAAACTTTTCTGATTCACCCAGATTCAATGTGGGAGCGAGCCTGCTCGCGATTACGGTGGCACATCCAGCACATCTGTGGCTGACACACCGCTTTCGCGAGCAGGCTCGCTCCCACAGGTTCTCAGTGCTCACCATTCCAGCAGGACATTCGTAGACAAACCTCCTTACAATCGCTTCTTTGTTAGCTGCCTAAGCAAGGATTCTGCATGCAAGCCGCCAACCCGCGTCGCGGGTACATTCTGGGTCTGAGTGCCTACATCATCTGGGGACTTTTCCCGCTCTACTTCAAAGCCATCGCCAGCGTGCCCGCCGTGGAGATCATCATCCACCGGGTGCTGTGGTCGGCACTGTTCGGCGCCTTGTTGCTGTTGGTCTGGAAGCACCCGGGCTGGTGGCGCGAACTGCGGGAAAACCCACGACGGCTGGCGATCCTGGCCCTCAGCGGCACATTGATCGCGGCCAACTGGTTGACGTATGTGTGGTCGGTCAATAACGGACGCATGCTCGAAGCCAGTCTCGGCTACTACATCAACCCGCTGGTAAACGTGCTGCTGGGCATGCTGATCCTCGGCGAACGGCTGCGGCGCATGCAGTGGATTGCCGTGGGCCTGGCGACCATCGGTGTGGCACAACAGGTGTGGCAGGTTGGCAGCCTGCCATGGGTGTCGCTGGTGCTGGCCCTGACCTTCGGTTTCTACGGACTGATCCGCAAACAGGCACCGGTCAAGGCGCTACCAGGGCTGGTGGTGGAAACCTGGATGCTGGTACCGATTGCCGTCGCCTGGTTGCTATTCAACCCGACCGCCAGCAGCGCCCAGGCCGAGTTCTGGACCACGTCCGAAGCCTGGTGGCTGGTGGCGGCCGGGCCGGTGACGCTGGTGCCGCTGGTGTGTTTCAACGCCGCTGCCCGGCATTTGCCCTACACAACCCTCGGTTTTCTCCAATACCTGGCGCCGACCCTGGTATTGCTGCAGGCCGTGTTGCTGTTTGGCGAGCATTTGTCGTCGAGCACGCTGCTGGCGTTCATCTTTATCTGGGCCGGTCTGGCGGTTTACAGCGTTGATGCGTGGATAAGTCTGCGCCGCCGAAACTGATCAAAAAACGCACAACCCCTTGCAGGCCACGTTTGACGTGGCCTGCAAGGTTCCTTCCCAAGGTTATCCACAGCGTGATCCCCGGCGTTTGTGCGCAAGTCACTGAATACTGGCGATTTTTTGATCAAACCCTGCCAAGCCACGGCGGATGTGGCCTGGCGGGCTGTCTCTACAGGTTATCCACAGGCAGGTGCACGTTTAACTTGGATAACCCATCAGGGTTCACTGCGCAGCACCAACTCCACCATCAGATCATCGGCCAGGGTTTCCAGGCGTGATTGCAGCACGTCGAGGGACAGCGTCAACGGCACCGCAAGGATCGCTTCGGCGTGAAACAGCGGCTCGCTGCTCATCGGTGCCGGGCGCACTTCAGTCACCAGCCGTTCCAGGTTGACGCCCTGCTCACTCAGCAACCGCGTGATATCGCGCACGATCCCCGGCCGGTCATTGCCCACCAACTCCATGGCAATGGGTTTCCAGGTGCACGATTGCTCGATGCTGCTTTCGGCGATCAACACCCGAATGCCTTGGGTGGACAACCCTTTCAAGGCATCCACCAGCTCATCGTAGCCTTCGGCCGGTACGCCCACCCGAAGAATCCCGGCAAATTGCCCGGCCATGCGCGACATGCGGCTTTCCAGCCAGTTACCGCCATGCTCGGCAATGCATTGGGCAATGCGCTCGACCTGCCCAGGCTTGTCTGGAGCGAAAACTGTGAGAACGAGGTGGTCCATGGCGCAGCCCTCTGGTCATGATTTTTGTTTTAGAAATCCAAGTATAGGCAAGGGTTAAACCTGCGCTGGCAGGTCTGACGCCTTCGCGAGCAGGCTCGCTCCCACAGAGACCGCGCAATCCTTTGTGGGAGCGAGCCTGCTCGCGAATGGCCCCCCGCTGATTCACCTGCCAGCCACAAATCGTGTACAACTTTTTATATTTAACTGGAACAATCTCATACTTTTTTGAGAACATCCCGATCCCCGACGTGACTGCAATGCGTCACGGGGTCGCAGAACGACGTAATTAGTCTAATTTTCACAAGCGCAATTCATCATGTAGTATGCCGCAGCGCGCACTACATAACGTTGGATCGATGTCTGCCACCGGCGCAGTCGCATCCCTGAAAGCCCCGTCAGCAAGGCCTCAACGCCGTTGATTGGTCCCAACCCAGCCGTCAGAAATGGCATGCACTGGTCGCAGGGTTTGTGGTTTAAATGCCAGAGGCTTCATTGTTAAATTGAAGAGCTGAAAAGCGAAATAGCTGAGCAGAGTGAGGCAAGCAATGACTGAACACGTTCAAGTCGGTGGCCTGCAGGTCGCCAAAGTCCTGTTCGACTTCGTGAACAACGAAGCCATTCCCGGAACCGGCCTCACCGCCGATCAGTTCTGGGCCGGTGCCGACAAGGTCATTCATGACCTGGCGCCGAAGAACAAAGCCCTACTCGCCAAACGCGATGATTTCCAGGCTCGTATCGATGGCTGGCACCAGTCTCGTGCCGGCCAGGCCCACGACGCCGTGGCTTATAAAGCCTTCCTGCAAGACATCGGTTATCTGCTGCCAGAAGCGGCCGATTTCCAGGCGACGACGCAAAACGTCGATGAAGAAATCGCCCGCATGGCCGGTCCACAACTCGTGGTACCGGTGATGAACGCCCGTTTCGCCCTCAATGCTTCGAACGCCCGCTGGGGTTCGCTGTACGACGCGCTGTACGGCACCGACGCCATCAGCGAAGCCGATGGAGCGGAAAAAGGCAAAGGCTACAACAAGGTTCGCGGCGACAAGGTCATCGCCTTCGCCCGTGCCTTCCTCGACGAAGCGGCGCCTTTGGCGGCCGGCTCCCATGTCGATTCCACCCGCTACACCATCGTTGACGGCAAACTGGTGGTCGCCCTCAAAGGTGGCAGCAACACCGGCCTGCGCAACGACGCTCAGCTTATCGGCTTCCAGGGCGATGCTTCGGCACCGACCGCGATCCTGCTGAAGAACAACGGCCTGCATTTCGAAATCCAGATCGATGCCAGCACCCCGGTCGGCCAGACCGACGCTGCCGGCGTCAAAGACGTCCTGATGGAAGCTGCGCTGACCACCATCATGGACTGCGAAGACTCCGTCGCCGCCGTCGATGCCGATGACAAGGTGGTGATCTACCGCAACTGGCTCGGCCTGATGAAGGGCGACCTGTCGGAAGAAGTCGCCAAGGGCGGCAAGACCTTTACCCGCACCATGAACGCCGATCGCACCTACACTGCGGTCGACGGCAGCCAATTGAGCCTGCACGGTCGCTCGCTGTTGTTCGTGCGCAACGTCGGTCACCTGATGACCATCGACGCGATCCTCGACAAAGCTGGCAACGAAGTGCCGGAAGGCATCCTCGACGGTCTGGTGACTGTTCTGGCGGCGATGCACAACCTGAACGGCAACACCTCGCGCAAAAACACCCGCACCGGCTCGGTCTACATCGTTAAACCGAAAATGCACGGCCCTGAAGAAGCTGCGTTCACCAACGAGCTGTTCGGGCGCATCGAAGACGTGCTGGGCCTGCCGCGCAACACTCTCAAAGTCGGGATCATGGACGAGGAGCGCCGCACCACGGTCAACCTCAAGGCCTGCATCAAGGCGGCGAGCGAGCGTGTGGTGTTCATCAACACCGGTTTCCTCGACCGCACCGGCGATGAAATCCACACCTCCATGGAAGCCGGCCCGATGGTGCGCAAGGCGGACATGAAGGCGGAAAAATGGATCGGCGCCTATGAGAACTCCAACGTCGATATCGGTTTGAGCACTGGCCTGCAAGGCCGTGCGCAGATCGGCAAGGGCATGTGGGCCATGCCTGACCTGATGGCGGCGATGCTGGAACAGAAAATCGCTCACCCGCTGGCCGGTGCCAACACCGCCTGGGTGCCATCGCCGACCGCCGCCGCGCTGCACGCGCTGCACTATCACAAGGTCGACGTGTTCGCCCGTCAGGCCGAACTGGCCAAGCGTGCCCGTGCATCGGTGGACGACATCCTGACCATCCCGCTGGCAGTCAATCCGCAGTGGACCGCCGAACAGATCAAGAATGAACTGGACAACAATGCCCAGGGCATCCTCGGTTATGTGGTGCGCTGGATCGACCAGGGCGTCGGTTGTTCGAAAGTGCCGGACATCAATGACGTCGGCCTGATGGAAGACCGTGCCACGCTGCGTATTTCCAGCCAGCACATCGCCAACTGGCTGCGTCACGGCATCGTCACCGAAGAGCAAGTGATGGAAAGCCTCAAGCGCATGGCGCCGGTGGTTGACCGTCAGAACGCCAACGACCCGCTGTATCGCCCGCTGGCACCGAACTTCGACAGCAACATCGCCTTCCAGGCGGCGGTCGAACTGGTGATCGAAGGCACCAAACAGCCGAACGGCTACACCGAGCCGGTTCTGCACCGTCGTCGTCGCGAGTTCAAGGCTGCCAATGGCCTGTAACTGAGCGCTGATGCCGGACATGAAAAAGCCCTGATCTTTCGATCAGGGCTTTTTTGTTCACCGCGATTTTGGTGGTGAAGGTATTCCTGTGGCGAGCGAGCTTGCTCGCGCTCGGCTGCGAAGCAGTCGTAAAGTCAGCGAATGGGATTTGACTGGTAAACCGCAAAGGGCCGCTTCGCGCCCCAGCGGGAGCAAGCTCCCTCGCCACAAAAGCCCTCGATCCTACAAATCCATTCCCAACTCATGCTTGACCAACCCCAACAATTTGCCGGAATCGATGGGCTTGAGCAGAAAATCCACCACGCTCAAATGCATCGCAGCGATGGCGTCTTTCACGTCGGCGTCACCCGAGACGATGATGATCGGCATCGCCGCCCGTACCGACTCCCGCACTTGGCGGATCAGATCCAGACCATCGATATGCCCCATCCGCAGATCGGTGATCACCAGGCCGATCGAGGGTTTCTCTTCGAGCATCTTGAGCGCGGTTTCGCCGCTGGCCGCCGTCATGCAACGAATGCCGTCCAGCGCCAGAATCTCTGACAGCAGCTCTCGGGCGTCCTTGTCGTCATCAACGATCAGCACCCGCTGCGGCGGCAGGTCGGGTTCCAGCATGACGGCACTGAGCGCTTCGCGCTCGGCGTCACTCAAAATATCGTGGTCGGACATGGCGCTCTCTACATGTTCAATTCAATTCCCTGACACAGTGGTGAGACATCACTAAGCAGAGCTTCAATGTGCACTTCGTCGGATACTTTTCCAATAGCAGAATAGAGCGATTTTTCGCGCCGTTGCGTAAGGTTTTTCCGACATTCCATCACACTATTTGCCTACCTAGACTTACGTCCAATGGGCACCCTGACCGCAGGGGTCGACCATGGGTGAGTCATCCGACAACAACAAATCCAAAAAAGACTGCGGTAATGGTTATGAGTAAAGCGGACGCCTTCACACAGGCAGGGAAAACCGCGGTGTTGCAGAACATCCAGGGCACTTTGCAATTCCTTCAGCGCTTCCCGCCCTTCAACCAGATGGAACACGCGCACCTGGCGTACCTGGTCGAGCAATGTCAGCTGCGTTTTTATGGCCCCGGCGAGAGCATCATCAAGCCCGCCGATGGCCCGGTTGAGCACTTTTACGTCGTCAAGCAGGGTCGGGTGGTGGGCGAGCGTCCGCATTCGGCCAAGGGCGGCACCGAAACCACCTTCGAAATCACCACCGGCGAATGCTTCCCTCTCGCCGCGCTGCTGGGTGAACGGGCGACCCGCACCGAACACCTGGCCGCCGAAGACACCTTTTGCCTACAGCTCAATAAGCTGGCGTTCATCAAGCTATTCGCCATTTCCCACACCTTTCGCGACTTTGCCCTACGCGGCGTGAGCAGCCTGCTGGATCAGGTCAACCAGCAAGTCCAGCAAAAAGCCGTGGAAACCCTCGGCACCCAATACTCGCTCAACACCCGCCTGGGTGAGTTGGCCATGCGCCATCCGGTGACATGCAGCCCGGCCACGCCGTTGCGTGAAGCCGTGACCCTGATGCACGAGCAGCAGGTCGGCAGCATCGTGGTGGTCGATGAACACAAGGCGCCACTGGGGATTTTCACCCTGCGCGATTTGCGCGAGGTGGTGGCGAACGGCACCGGTGATTTCACCGAGGCCATCGAGCGGCATATGACCCAGTCGCCGTTTTACCTGAGCCCGGATCACAGCGCGTTCGATGCAGCGATTGCCATGACCGAGCGACATATCGCCCACGTCTGCCTGGTCAAGGATCAGCGCTTGTGCGGCGTGGTCTCTGAACGGGATCTGTTTTCCCTGCAACGGGTTGACCTGGTGCACCTGGCCCGCACCATTCGCAATGCCCCCCGCGTGGAAAACCTGGTAGCGCTGCGTGGCGAGATCGGCCAGCTAGTGGAGCGCATGTTGGCCCACGGTGCGTCTTCGACGCAGATCACCCACATCATTACCCTGCTCAACGACCACACCGTGTGCCGGGTGATCGAACTGACCCTGGCCGAAAAAGGCGACCCCGGCGTACCGTTCAGCTGGCTGTGTTTCGGCAGCGAAGGTCGTCGCGAGCAGACGCTGCACACCGATCAGGACAACGGCATTCTGTTCGAAGCCCGGGACGCGGCCCATGCAGCGGAAATCCGTGGCAAATTGCTGCCCATCGCGCACCAGATCAACCACAGTCTGGCGCTGTGCGGCTTCACACTGTGCAAGGGAAACATCATGGCCGGCAATCCCGAGCTGTGTCTGTCCCGGGTCGAATGGGCACGTCGCTTTGCCGCGTTTATCCGCGAGGCGACGCCGGAAAACCTGCTGGGTTCGAGCATCTATTTCGATTTGCGCGTGGTCTGGGGTAGCGAGCAAGGCTGTGAGCAGTTGCGTCGCGGGATTCTCGATCAGGTCGGCGACAACCGCCTGTTTCAGCGCATGATGGCCGAGAACGCATTGCGCAATCGCCCACCCGTAGGCCGTTTCCGTGAGTTCGTGCTGGCGCGCAAGAATGGCGAGAAAGCCACCCTGGACCTGAAGATCCAGGGCCTGACGCCTTTTGTCGACGGCGCCCGACTGCTGGCCCTGGCCCATGGCATCGAGACCAACAATACTCTGGAGCGGTTTCGCCAACTGGTCGATAAAGAGGTCATCGAGCCGCTGGACGGCGCGGCGTACGAAGAGGCCTATCACTTCATCCAGCAAACCCGCATGCAGCAACATCAGCTACAGACCCGGGAAAATCTGCCCTACTCCAACCGGGTCGATCCGGATAGCCTCAATCATCTGGACCGGCGGATCCTGCGCGAATCCCTGCGCCAGGCGCAACGCCTGCAAAGCAGCCTGACCCTGCGGTATCAGTTATGAGTCTGTTTTCATGGCTGCGCCCGGCCAGCCCGATTTTGACCGGGGAACTGCAACAGCGTCTGCAACGCTTGCCGACGGCGACCGCGCTGAGCGAGTGCAGCCTGCGCGAACAACGCTGGGTGGTGCTCGATCTGGAAACCACCGGGCTGAACCTGAACAAGGATCGGGTGCTGTCCATCGGCGCGGTGGTGATCGAGGATGGCGCGATCGATTTCAGTCAGCAGTTCGAACGCACCCTGCAATGCGCCGAACTCAAACTCGGCCCCAGCGTTTTGATTCACGGCCTGGCGCCCAGCGCAATTGCCGCCGGCAGCGAACCGGCGCACGCGTTACTCGATTTCATGGAGTTCGTCGGCGACAGTCCGTTGCTGGCCTTTCATGCGCCGTTCGACCAGCACATGCTCGGGCGCGCCCTGAAAGATCACTTGGGCTACAAGTTGCAGCATGCCTTTCTGGATGTGGCCGATATCGCACCGCTGCTGTGCCCGCACGCCAACATCCGCGAGGCCGGGCTGGATGAGTGGATCGACTGGTTCAAGCTGGAAGTCTTCGAGCGCCACAACGCCAGCGCCGATGCCCTGGCCACCGCCGAACTGGCGCTGATCCTGTTCAGCCGGGCGCGGCAGCAGCAGGTGCATAGCCCGTTGAATTTGCAGCAGCGGTTGAATCAGTGGAAGCGGCGCCAGAGTACGCCGTCCTTCTGACATTCGGTGACTGTACCGGCCTCTTCGCGGGCAAGCCACGCTCCCACAGGTTTTGTGTTGTGCGCTGATTTTGTGAACGACTCGAAACCTGTGGGAGCGTGGCTTGCCCGCGAAGAACGATAACGCGGTCCAACTGCCCCCCCCTCAAAAAACACCCGACCAACGCCAATTGCTTTACCTCCCCCGCCTCTGACACAATCGCGAACAATTCTCGTTAGTTAACACTTCCCAATCGGTGATGCTGCGTGTCGTCAGTCCCAAGCCCTCAAAGTGAGCTCGTCGGTGCGCTATATCGCGACCATCGCGGTTGGCTATTGGCCTGGCTTCGTCGCAATGTCGCCTGCCCGCAACGGGCCGAAGACCTGAGCCAGGACACCTTCGTGCGCTTGCTGGGCCGTGAAGCGTTGAAGGAACCCCGCGAACCCCGGGCGTTTCTGGTGGCGATTGCCAAGGGCCTGCTGTTTGATTATTTTCGCCGCGCCGCGCTGGAACAGGCCTACCTCACCGAATTGATGCTGATTCCCGAAGCCGAGCAACCGTCGGTGGAAGAACAGCAAATGATCCTCGAAGACCTGAAAAACATCGATCGCCTGCTCGGCAAGTTGTCGAGCAAGGCCCGAGCGGCGTTTCTCTACAACCGTCTCGACGGCCTGGGCCACGCGGAAATCGCCGAGCGCCTCGGTGTGTCGGTGCCCCGCGTGCGCCAGTACCTGGCCCAGGGCATCCGTCAGTGCTACATCGCGTTGTACGGGGAGCCGACATGAGCCCGGTCAGTTCCAAACCGGTATCGGCGCAGGTCCTGGACGCGGCGATCGCCTGGCAATTGTCGCTGGATTCGGCCAACCCGGTGGAGCGCGAAGAATTCGCCAAATGGCATGCCGCCCACGAGGAGCATGCGCGGGCCTGGCGTCAGTTGGGCATGCTCGATCAACGCTTCAACGTCGCCAGCGGCCCGGCCCGCACCGCCCTGCTGCAATCGCGCGCAGGCATTCGCCGACGGGTGCGCAGGCTCGGCAGCGGTCTGGCCAGTGTCGTCGCGGTGATCGGCCTGGTGTTGTTTGCCAGTGAGCGTTACCTGCCGGTCGACTATTGGCTGGCCGACCAACGCACCGCCACCGGCGAGCAACGCACCCTTCGCCTGACCGACGGCACGCTGATCAACCTCAATACCCACAGTGCCGTGGACGTGCGCTTCGATGAGAAGCAACGGCTGATCATCCTGCAGGAAGGGGAAATCCTCGTCGAGACCGGTCACGGCGACAACCGGCCGTTCATCGTCGAAACCCGTGAAGGCAGCATGCGCGCGCTGGGTACGCGGTTCCTGGTCAAGCGCGAAGAACAAGGCACGCGCCTGAGCGTGTTGCAGTCCGCGGTGGCTGCCCATCCGCAAGCGAGCCCTGACGAGCAAATTCTGCGCGAAGGTCAGCAAGTGCTGATCCGCAACGACGGCCTGGGACCGGTTGCCGCGCTCAACCAGGGCGCCGATGCCTGGACCCGCGGCATGCTGGTGGTGGACAACGCACGCCTGGAAGACCTGGTGCACGAACTCGGTCGCTATCGCCAGGGACATTTGGGAGTGGCCCCGGAAGTGGCCGACCTGCGGATCACCGGCAGCTTCCCGCTCAAAGACACCGACCTGGCCCTGAACGCCCTGCTGCCGACATTGCCGGTGCAGATCGAACAGCGTACGCCGTGGTGGGTGAAGGTGGCGGCGAAAACCGAGGTCAAGCCCTGATTTTATGGTGGCTTGCCCGCGATAGCGCCATCAGCCTCACCACAGATTGATGAATCGAAATTATTTTCATCCAGCCCTATCACTTTTTGATTTTCGTTCGGCACGTAGGCAATTGAGAAGTATTCACTTTCAGGAGCCGCTGTATGTCCCGTTCGCTAGACACCTTGTTGCGCCCCAGTTTGCTGGCGGTTGCCATTGCCCTTTGCACCCCTTTGGCCAGCAGCCAACTGATCGCCGCTGAACAGGCATCCAGCATTCGCGCCTACAACTTGCCCGCCGCGCCATTGGCCAGCACCCTGAACCAGATCGCCAGTCAAGCCGGTCTGGCGCTGTCGTTGAATCCATCGCTGGCCGCGGGCAAGACGTCCGCCCCGGTCAAAGGCCAGTTCGATGCCGCCGGCGCCCTGCAAGAAGCCTTGCGCGGTACCGGCCTGCAGCTGGAACAGAGCGGCGGCACCTACACCCTGGTGGCCGTGCCCGAAGGCGCGATGGCCCTGCCGGCCACCAGCGTGATCGGCGTGGAAAACACCGAAAGCGCCTGGGGCCCGGTTGAAGGGTATGTGGCCAAGCGCACCGCCGCCGGCACCAAGACCGACACCGCACTGGTCGAAGTCCCCCGTTCGATCTCGATTGCCACCCGCGAGCAAATGGACGACCGCAACGTACACAGCCTCGACGACGCCGTGCGCTACATGCCCGGCATCACCGCCAGCAGCTATGGCAGCGACACCCGTGCAGACTGGATACGTGTGCGCGGCTTCGAACCGACCCAGTTCCTCGATGGTCTGCCACTGCCAAAAGGTGTGTACGCCAACCCGAAACAGGAAACCTGGAACCTCGACCGCCTCGCCCTGCTGCGTGGCCCGGCCTCGTCGATCTACGGCCAGACCCCGCCGGGCGGTCTGCTGGACATGGTCAGCCGTCGTCCCAGCGCTGAATCGAGCAACGAAATCCAGCTGCAATACGGCAGCGACAATCATCGCCAGATCAACTTCGCCAGCACCGGCAAGATCGACGATGAAGGTCAATTCCTCTACAGCCTCAGCGGCGTGGTGCGCGACAGCGGCACCCAGATCGACCACGTCGACAACAAGCGCTACAACATTGCGCCGAGCGTGACCTGGAACATCGACGAAGACACCAAATTCACCTTGCTCACGCAATTCACCCGTGACGATACCGGCATCACCAGCCAGTTCCTGCCGATCCAGGGCACCAAGATCAACATGCCGTTCGGCGATGTTTCCCACCACAAGAACCTGGGCGACCCGGACTGGGAATACTACGACCGCACCTACTACGCGCTGGGCTACGCCTTCGAGCATCGCCTCAACGATGTCTGGCAGTTCCGCCAGAACCTGCGTTATACCAAGTCCGACCTGTCCTTCCAGGGCATCACCGTCGGCGCGTACCCGTTCACCATGGTCGACGACGAAGGCAACGTAGGTCGTTCGACCACCAGCGTCGACGAAGACATCAGCCAGTTCGCCGTGGACAACAACTTCCAGGCCGACTTCGATACGGGCGAAATTCGTCACACTCTGCTGATCGGTCTCGATCATCAGCGCAGCAACACCAACTACACGTCGATTTTCGGCAGCGCTCCGCCCACCAACGTCAACAACCCGATTTATGGTCAACCCATCGTTCGGCCACCGCGCTCGTCGGCGTTCTATGACTACGATCAGAAGACCTACCAGACCGGCCTGTACATTCAGGACCAGATGGCCCTCGACCGTTGGCGCCTGACCCTGGGTGGTCGCGAGGACTGGGTTCACACCGGCACCAAGTTCTTCAACAAGGGCGATGCCACCAACACCGAGCGCGACACCAACTTCAGCGGCAACGCAGCGATCAGCTACGTGTTCGATAACGGCTTCGTCCCGTACCTGTCGTATGCCGAATCGTTCCAGCCGACCAGCAACGCCACGGCCTCGCCGACCGATTCGTTCAAGCCGACCGAAGGCGAGCAATGGGAGCTGGGCATCAAGTACCAGCCACCGGGCAGCAACACGTTGCTGAGCGCCGCGGTGTATGACCTGACCCAGAAAAACGTCTCCGTCACCACCACCAACTCGGATAACGTCTCGATCACCAGCCAGACCGGTGAAGTGAAAGTCAAAGGCCTGGAGCTGGAAGCAGTGTCCGACGTGACCGAGAACCTCAAGGTCATCGCGGCTTACACCCTGGCCAAGTCCGAAGTGCAAAAAGGCGATTTCAAAGGCAATCGCCTGCAATTGATGCCTAACCAACAGGCTTCGCTGTGGGCCGACTACACCTGGCACAACGGCGTGCTGGACGGCTTCGGCATCGGCGCCGGCGCGCGTTACACCGGCAACACCTACGGCGACCAGGGCAATACCTGGCTGGGCAAGGCTGACGCCTACACCGTGTTCGATGCGGCGGTCCATTACGACCTGGGGCGCCTGGATAACAGCCTCAAAGGTGCCTCGCTGGCTGTGAACGCAACCAACCTGTTCGACAAGGATTACATCTCCACCTGCGACGGTTTCTATTGCTACTACGGCGACCAACGCAGTGTCGTGGCCAGTGCCACCTACAAGTGGTAACGGCTTGATCTGACACGCCCAGTACCCAGGCCGTCCAGCAAGGACGGCTTTGGTATTTCTGAAGGTCATGAAATGAAAAGTAAAACAATTCGCCGCTGGTCCTTCGTCCACACCTGGACCAGCCTGATCTGCACCGTGTTTTTGCTGTTGCTGGCACTGACCGGCCTGCCGCTGATCTTCCACCACGAGATCGACCACTTGCTGGGCGATGCCGCCGAGTTGAAGCAAATGCCGGCGGACACCCCGCAGCTGAATTTGCAGCAGCTTGTGCTGGCAGCTGAAAAGCATCGCCCGGGCGAAGTCATGCAGTATTTCGGTTTCGACGAAGACGAGCCGAACGCCGCGATCGCGATCATGGCGCCCACCGCCGGCACCGAACCGAACTCGTCCCACACCTTCATGCTCGACGCCCGCACCGGTGAAGCGCTGGAGATGCCGTCGGCCAATGGCGGCTTCATGATGCTCATGCTGCGCCTGCACGTGGACATGTTCGCGGGGCTGCCGGGCAAGCTGTTGCTGGCTTTCATGGGCCTGCTGTTCGTGATCGCGATCGTGTCCGGCACCGTGCTGTACCTGCCGTTCATGCGCCGCTTGAAATTCGCCACTGTGCGCCAGGACAAATCCACCCGCCTGCGCTGGCTCGATCTGCATAACCTGATCGGCGTCGTGACCTTGACCTGGGCTTTAGTGGTCGGCGTGACCGGCGTCATCAGTGCCTGCGCCGACCTGCTCATCGCCGCATGGCGCAATGACAGCCTCAGTGCGATGGTCGCGCCGTACCGCGATGCGCCACCGCTGACGCAACTGGCGCCCGCCACGCGCTTGCTCGACATCGCCAAGGAGGTTGCACCGGGCATGCAGCCTGACTTCATTGCCTTCCCCGGCACACGCTTTTCCAGCGAGCACCATTACGCGGTGTTCATGAAAGGCAGCACGCACCTGACCTCGCACCTGCTGACGCCCGTGTTGATCGACGCCAGCACCCTGCAAGTCACCGCTGTGGCCGAACGTCCGTGGTACATGGACGCCATGGGCATGTCGCAGCCACTGCATTTCGGTGACTACGGCGGCATGCCGATGCAAATCCTCTGGGCGACCCTGGATGTGCTGACCATCATTGTGCTCGGCAGTGGGGTTTACCTGTGGGTCGTGCGGCGCAAGGCGGCAAAACCCGTGCTGGAAAACGCGGAGAAGGTGGCATGAAACCCCGGCAGTCAAGCTTCTGGAAGGTCTTCGCCACGCCCACCGTCATCGCCCTGTTCAGCGCAGCGGGGTTGTTCGCCGCCTTGCTCGGCGATGGTGTGTGGGATGCCTTGAGTTGGCTCGGCTTGGGCATACCCGCCGTCCTCGCCTTGCGCGGTCTGCTGCAACGCCGCTGAACACAGATAACCCTGTGGGAGCGAGCCTGCTCGCGAATGCGGTGTGTCATCCAGCATTGATGCAGATTGGCACGCCCTTTTCGCGAGCAGGCTCGCTCCCACAGGGGATCAGTGTGTCTGGGTGATATTGAGCTATCCCCTCAACGCGCTATGCTGCCTCGACTCACCGCCACCGACCGAGACGCCGCCATGTCCGCCCCGAGCATGACCCTGTACCACAACTCCCTTTCCCCCTTCGTTCGCAAAGTCATGGTGCTGCTGCACGAAACCGGTCAACAGGACCGCGTGGCCCTGCAAAACTGTGTGCTCACGCCCGTCGACCCGGACAAGTCGCTGATCGACGACAACCCCCTGAGCAAGATCCCCGCCCTGCGCCTGGCTGACGGCAGCGTCATCCACGACAGCCGCGTGATCCTCGACTACCTCGACCACCAGCACGTCGGCAACCCGCTGATTCCCCGCGAAGGCTCCACCCGCTGGCGGCGCCTGACCCTGGCCTCGATGGCCGACGGGATCATGGACGCGGCAGTACTGGTGCGCTACGAAGTCGCCCTGCGCGCCCCGGAAAAACACTGGGACGCCTGGCTCGACGGCCAACGCGACAAAATCCGCCGCGCCGTGGCGCTGCTGGAAAAAGACGCGATTGCCGAACTGACCTGCCACTTCGACGTGGCGGCGATCAGCGTGGCTTGTGCGTTGGGGTACCTGGACCTGCGCCATCCCGACCTGGACTGGCGCACGGCGAATCCGCAGTTGGCGGCGTGGTATTTCGAGGTGAGCCAGCGGCCATCGATGTTGGCGACGATGCCCAAGCCCTAATTCTTCACCGGCTGTTCCGGCCTCTTCGCGGGCAAGCCCGCTCCCACATTTTGATCTGCATTCACTGAAGATCCCTTGTGGGAGCGAGCCTGCTCGCGAAAGCACCAGCGCGGTTTATCTGGTAGCCACTGCAAAATCAGCGTCGCCAACATCTCCCCTTCCCGCCGATCCTCACGCAACCCCACCCACCCGCTCACTCCACCGCTCCAATATCAAACTGCAACGGCTTGGCCGCTTTTTGCCCGACTCCATACCAATCCAGCTTGCGCGTCAGCACCATGAACACACCCAACAACCCGAACAGCAACAACGACCCCATCAACAACGCGTAATCCTCGGCACTTAACAAGCCATAAAGCAGCCCGTACAAAGCCGCCAATCCCGCCGAAAAACTCAAGCCATGGCGCACGCTCCGCAGCACGTGGCAAACATAGAACCCGATCAACAACACACAAGCGCTAGCCGACAGCAAATACGCCAAGGCAAAACCGATGTGTTCGGACAACGACAGCAACAACAGATAGAAGAACGCCAGCGCCACACCCACCAGCGCGTATTGCACCGGGTGCACCGCCAGGCTTTTCAGCACTTCGAACAGGAAGAAACCGGCGAAGGTCAGGACGATGAACAGCAGCGCATATTTGATGGCGCAATCGCTTTTCAGGTACTGGTCCACAGGGTCAATGAAGCTCACGCCAAAGCTGCGGCCATGAAACGCCTCGCAACTGCTGCGGGCGACGCAACCGTTCAAGGCTTCTTGCAGGTTGGTGGAGAAAAACGAGGTCTGCCAGTTGGCGGTGAAGCCTTGATCGGTGATTTCACGCTGGGCCGGCAGGTAGTTGCCGATGAAGCTCGGATGCGGCCAGTTGGCGGTCAGCGAGACGTTGCTGGTCTTACCCACCGGCAGGATCTGCAACTGGCCAGTGCCTTGCAGCTTCAGGTCGAAAGCGAAAGCCAGTTCGGTGGCCTGCTTCGCCTCCAGGGCCGGCAGCGCCACATGGACACCCTCGCCCAGCCAGCCGACCTGACTGCCCGGAACGAAGTCCAGCGTCTGGTCATTCAGCTCGAGTTTCAAGGCGTTTTCGATACCACGAATATCGCTGATGCCGACCGCAAGAAACGGCTGGTCGAATTGATAGTCGGCGAAATCTTCCTTGATGCCCAGTTGCGCCGGCAGCGAAAAATGCCCGCTGATGCGGTTGTCGGCATGGAACAGCCGCGCCTGATAAATCCCCCGGGAACGCAGTTCGGTCTGGACCTGGCCGTCAAGTTCAAAGCGCTCCGGCAGGAAATACAACCGGCCGCGCTCTTCGCCAACATCCTGATAGCGCTGGTTGGTTTTTTCGTTGAGCTTCCAGGTGCGCACCACTTTGCGGTACGGCACCACCATCAACGGCCCGCTCAATTGCTGGCTGTAGCTGGAGCTGCGGGCGATGTCTTCGAGCACACCATCGCGCAGTTGCTGGCGGTCCTGAATCACGCCGTTGATCATCAACAGCGGGATCAGCAACAACAGAATCAGAAGGGCGATTGCCCCGAGTTTTAGGGTCAGGCTGCGGTTCATGGGACTCTCCCTGTTTTGGATGGGGAGAGTCTGGGATGGCTGTGTGGGGGCGTTATGGGGGGAATATGGAGATTGTGTGGAGACTGACATGGCCCCTTCGCGAGCAGGCTCGCTCCCACAATGGATCTCCTGTGGATACAAAGTCACTGCACACCACAGATCAACTGTGGGAGCGAGCCTGCTCGCGAATGGCCGCGACTCGGTCCTAAGCCAGGCGCAACCTGACTTCCACCCCACCCTCAACATTGCCGATGCTCATCGTCCCACCATGCAACTTGACCACTTCCTCGACAAAGTTAAGCCCGAGCCCGGTGCTTTTGCGCCCACTGTCCGGCCGGGGCAGTGAGTAGAAACGCTCGGTCAATCGCGGCAATGCATAGTCGGGAATCGCCTGGGCCTGATTGAACAGCGTGAACTCGACCTGCTCGCCCATCCGTTCGGCGCTGAACCGCAGCACACCCTTGGCCGGGGTGAAATCCAGAGCATTCTCCAGCAGATTGCCCAGCGCCTGGCGCAATAGAAACGGTTCGCCGATCAACGTTACGGCCGATGGAATCCCTTGCTCCACACGCAGTGCCTTGGCTTCGATACGCGCCGCCTGAGCGTTCAGCAAATCATCCACCAACGCCGCCAAAGGCACTTCCACGCGTTCCTCCAGCCCTTGCCGCTGTTCAACCTGCGTCAGGTTCAACAACCGCTCGATCAACTGCTGCATCCGCGCGCTTTCGTTGTCGATGTTGCCGACAAAACGCTGCCGTTGATCCAACGGCATCTCGCCTTGCAGCAACTCCGCCGCGCCGCGAATCGCCGCCAGCGGACTCTTCAATTCATGGGTCAGCGTGTGCACATAACGCTCGACATAGGCCTTGCCTTCAAGCTGAGTGCGCATCTGCTCCACCGCCATCGCCAGTTGCTCCAGTTCGCCACCACGATAATGCGGTACCTCGACCCGACGGCCTTCGCTCACCGCTTGGGCATAGGCGGTCAACCGCCGCAGCGCCCGGCTCAGCCACCAGGACAGCAAGGCGCCGAACAGCAGACCGAGGCCGATCAACCCGGCGCCATAAGCCAGCAATCGGCGTTCGGTACGATCCACATAGGGCTGCAACGAGCTGTTGGGTTTGGCCACCGTGACCACGCCGATGATCCGCCCGTTATCGCGAATCGGTGCGCCGACATGCATCACCGATGAGCTGGCATCATCAGGGTCGCTACGGCTGGAGCGAGCGCCGTACTCACCACGCAGAGTCAGGTACACATCGTTCCAGCGCGAGTAATCCTGGCCGACCGCCGCGCCGCTGGAATCGAGCACCACGATGCCCTTGGCGTCGGTGACGTAGATGCGATGGTTGACTTGGTTCTTCGACAAACCCCAGATGTTCGCCTTCGGCTGCCGCTCACCGTAGGCCTTGAGCAGTTCGGGCCAGCGGTTCTGATTAAGGGTGCCGGCCTTGAAATCGTCGCGCAGGATCTCGGCCATCAGGTTGGCGGTATCGACCAGGGTCTCTTCGGTGGACTGGCGCACCCCGGGGCGGATTTCTTCCATCACGGTGTTGAGCACGAAGTAGCCGGTCAGGCCGATGAACAACACATAGACCAGGAAAATCCGCATCCCCAACGGCATCAGCTGTGCCCCGGGTTGTAGCTGTAGCCGAGGCCGCGATGGGTCTGGATCGGCTCGGCATCGGCCTTCACCTGCCGCAGTTTGGCGCGCACGCTCTTGATGTGGCTGTCGATGCTGCGCTCGTAACCGGCATCGGCGGCCACGCCCAGCGCATCAAGCAATTGCTCGCGACTGAACACGCGTTCGGGCTGCTCCAGCAGGCATTGCAACAGGCGGAACTCATGACGGGTGAGGGTCAGCAGCTGACCGCGATAGCTGATCTGCACGCGCTCGCTGTCGATGCGAAACAGGGTCGACGCCGGCTCTTCTATCGCACGCGGGGCCATGCGTTTGAGAATCGCCCGGACCCGCGCCGCCACTTCCCGGGGGCTGAACGGCTTGACCACGTAATCGTCGGCACCGATCTCCAGACCCACCACACGATCGATTTCGCCATCGCGGGCACTGAGAAATATCACCGGCACATCACTGAAACGCCGCAGTTGCTTGCAGGTTTCGAAACCGCTGATGTCCGGCAGGCCGATGTCGAGGATGATCAGATCCGCCGGCGTCTGGTGCTGATAATCCAGCGCGGCCGCGCCAAGGCTCAGCCAGGTGGTGGTGAACCCCTCGCCCTGCAGGGCAAAAATCAGGGTGTCGGCAATCGCCGCTTCGTCTTCGACAATCAGGATATGAGGCATGGCGTCCGAGCCCGTCAGGTGAGTGGGCGAACGGTGAACCAAGGGGGAATCGGCGTCAATCGGCAAGGGTAAATCAGCGGTGTAGTCTGTAGGAACTAGCAGTTGTGATAGTAGGCAAAGGCCGAAAAAGGACTGAGTCTGATACCCCTTACTTGGAATCTGGTGCAGGGATTAACCAATGCCTACTCATTCATTCAAAACAATCCTGCTGGCAACCGATCAACAGCGCTCAGTGCTGAGTGCTCTCCACACGAATCGACCCCATCCCATCGCTTACCCACCCTATGGTCATCGCCCACGGGAAAACGGCGGTTGCAACTTGCTTGGATTTAATGGCGAACCGTCGGACCCGCTGACTGGGCATTATCATTTGGGGAATGGGTATCGGCAGTTCAATCCGGTGTTGATGCGGTTTAACAGCACGGATCGTTGGAGTCCGTTTGGGAAGGGGGGGTTGAATGCGTATGCGTACTGTGGGGGGGATCCGGTTAATCGATCAGATCCAACGGGCCATATGTGGAAGAGTTTCAAAATTAAGTTTCGTGAAAATATCAGGGTCCGTGCAGTTAAAACCCAAAAGCCGGCATCAATAAATGTTGACAATAGTACCAATGTGTCGGCGTTGGCGGATTTCTCTACACAGACATCTATAAACGGGCGAAATGAATCTGTGCCAATTAATTATCCCATGAAAAACACTTCCACTCCTATAGGAAGAACCCCTACTGTTCATTCTAATGATGGTAATTTATCTAAGTACCCGCCCGCCCGGACACAATTTGAAAATTATTTAGACAGTGCATTGGGGAGTGCCAATAGTGCATCGCTTGATGAACTCATCATCAACCACGCATGGTTAAGGGAAAATCCCGGACCATCCCGCTTGATAGAAAAAGTAGAATATACTCTGGCTAAAATAAGAAAAAACATTGATAAACGCCTAAGTCAAAATGAACAATGAAGCTTAGAGTTCATCCCATGCGGCGGCGATTCTGATACCCGAGAAGAGGTAAATTCGCTCATTCAACAATCCGGCTTATCCGCCGTAAACCTTCTCGCGGGATTCACCGCCGCCCCAAACTCACGCAACGCCTTCGCACCGATCAGCAGCGGATAATTGAAACTGCTGCGATCGGTCAGGTTCACCTCAACCGTGCGCTTGACGTTACCCAGGCACAACTCCAGATCAACCACCGGCCGCTTGGTAGGCGCAGCCACGTCCTCATCCTCGTCTTCTTCGGAGCGGGTCTTGATCTTGCTGATTCGCGCAATCTTGTGTTCGTACACCTTGTTGCTCGCATCCTTGGTCGCCAGGCGGAAACGCACCCAATCCTCGCCATCGCGGGTGAAGGTTTCGATGTCCTTGGCCGACAGCGACGCAGTCAGGGCGCCGGTGTCCATTTTGGCCTTGAGCACTTCACCGCCGATTTCCGGCAGTGCAATGTATTCGTAACGCCCGTAGAGGGTCGGCTCGGCGGCCAGGGCCGGCAGGGCGATGAACGACAGCAGTGCGAGAAGGGATTTCACGTGATCGTTGTCCTTGAAAGATGGGCAGCGGAATTTTAGACAACCCGCCAGCTATTCGTTCGTTCTTCAGATCGCTTCGCGAGCAGGCTCGCTCCCACAGGGTTTCGAGTCGTTCCCTAACCTGTGCCCCCCTGATCCACTGTGGGAGCGAGCCTGCTCGCGAAGAGGCACTCATTAACAATACAACTGACGGATCAGTTTAAGTTGACCAAGCTTATCGCTACCAGGGTGAAGTATTCGTCATCCGCCGATTTGGCCTGCCGCCCGAAGCTGCTTATCATGGCGCGCCCACACGCTTTCAAGAGTTGCCTATGCGCCGCCTGCTCACCGGCTGTTTCGTCACCCTGCTGCTGTTGCTCAACACGTTGGTCCTGTTCGGGCCCTTGATGGTATTTGCCCTGCTCAAGCTGGTCCTGCCCGGTCGCTTTCGCGATGACGCGTCATGGGCGGTGATGTGGATTGCCGAGACCTGGGCCGAGATCGACAAACTGATCTTCCGCCTGTGCATCCCCACCCAGTGGGACATTCGTGGCGGTGACGATCTTCGCACCGACACCTCGTATCTGGTGATCAGCAACCATCAATCCTGGGTCGATATTCCGGCGCTGATCCAGACGCTGAACCGGCGCACGCCGTTCTTCAAATTCTTCCTCAAGAAAGAACTGATCTGGGTGCCGTTCCTGGGTCTGGCATGGTGGGCGCTGGATTACCCGTTCATGAAGCGCTACACCAAGGCCTTTCTGGCGAAAAACCCGGAGCTGGCCGGCAAGGACCTGGAGATCACCAAACAAGCCTGCGAGTTGTTCAAGCGTCAGCCAGTGACCGTGGTCAACTATCTGGAAGGCACCCGCTACACCACCGCCAAAAGCACCCAGCAACAATCACCGTTCACCCACCTGCTCAGGCCCAAGGCGGGCGGCGTGGCCTTCGTGCTGGCCGCGATGGGCGAACAACTGGATGCGGTTCTCGACGTCACTGTGGTCTATCCACAGCAAGCGATTCCGGGTTTCTGGGACTTGATCAGCGGCAATGTGCCGAGGGTCATCATCGACATCAAGACCCGCGAACTCGACCCGGCGCTGTGGCAGGGCGATTACGAAAACGATCCGCTGTTTCGTGAGCAGGTCCAGAACTGGGTCAACCAGCTCTGGACCGAGAAAGACCTGCGCATCGACGCCTTGCGCGCCGAAAGCCGCTGATCAACTGTCGGTGTCAATTCCAGAGCCCGTGCCCCAGATGCCGCCCAGACTCTGCAGCAGCGAACCACCGACGCCCTGTTGACCGAGGTATTGCAGGATCACCGGGGCAAACAGGCCAACCATGCCGCTGTCCATGCCCAGGGTACTGAAGGCGTTGTTCAAGTCGTCGGTGCTTTTGACGTTGCCCAACGCGTTATTCAGCCCGGCTGCCTGGCCGGTAGCCCCGAGCAATCCGGCGAGAGCGCCAAGCTCCCCGCCACCGGACAAAATGTCGAGGCCCGGCACGCTTTTGGCCAGCTCCGAGTAGTCGGTCGAACTCAACTGATTCTTCGCCAGACCAAGCATCGCCCCGGCACCACCGACGGCCTGTTGCGGCGTCACGTTCAATTGGCTCAGCGCGCCCAGCAGGTCTGCGGTCTCCGAAGTCGGCGCAGCCTGCGTGGCGGCGTTTTCACCTTTCATCCCGGAAATGGCATTGGCCGCATCGCCCAGGCTGAACTGGGCAAACACCGGGCTGGCCGCCAGGGTCATGAGCGATGCCAGTGCAAAACCGCGTGAAATCTTCATTCGGACATCCTCTTGTGCCATGAAAAACGCCCGGCTGATGGGCGTAAAAGCTGCCGGTTTGACCGGGGATGCGTGGGCATGTTCCTGGGTGCAGTGGGCATTTTTTAACCAACTTACGAGCGGGAGGTGGCGACCCTATCAGTTCTGCTAGTAGGCAGTGTGAATGGGATGCGCCACAGTGAAGACTTGGACCGATGGCCATTCAGGGGAACTCAGCCCATGCAGCCCAACCTCAAGACACCACTGGTTGAATACCATTACGACGCACTGAATCGGCTGGTTGCCAGCACACCTTCGGTGCAAGCCACCACCCAGCGCTTTTACCTGAAAGATCACCTGGCTACCGAGATTCAGGGCACGGAGCAGAGTTCGATCATGCAACACGACGATCAACTGCTGGCGCAGCAACAGCGCCAGGGCAGCGCGGCTGCGCAAAGCTCTTTTCTCGCCGCAGATCATCAGCGTTCAGTACTGACCCTGCTCGACGCCAAACAACCTCATACCTTCGTTTACACCCCATACGGCCACTGTTTTACTGGAGGTGGCTTACTCAGCCTGCTCGGCTTCAAAGGCGAACGGCAGGATCCATTGACGGGATGGTATTTGTTGGGGAATGGGTATCGGGCGTTTAGTCCCTTGTTAATGCGCTTTCATAGTCCCGACAGTGTCCGTTTGAGTCCGTTTGGGAGGGGTGGATTGAATGCGTATGCGTATTGCTTGGGAGATCCGGTGAATCGGGCAGATCGAAATGGACACTTCTCCCGCTGGGCAATAGTGCGAAGCAACCTACCAAGTATCGTAAAAATGCGAGCCTCCTCCAAAACTTTAGCCACCCCCTGGGGCAACGCTATTCCCGGTACTGCAAAAAGAGTTAGTCCAACTCCTGATTTGCGACCTCGAACCAGTCTTAATCACATGCCCGAAAAAATATTGGCCAAAATCTTTGATCAATTAGATGGCAAAGACCTTATCAATGTTTCACTTACTTCAAAACGGATGAAGGCCGGCGTTAGCAGATTATCCGCCATCAACCTAAATAAACAGTTGGCTGGAAAATTGCCAAGCGAACACCTGCCACTAATCGATGCCGTGGGATTTGGAGAGATTAAAGGAATAGCGCCTTCGGCAGCGATCAATACTGGAGTAACCATCGCTCAAGCCCAGCGCGACTTTCCTTATGCAATGACTCGACTGGTTGGACCTAATAATAGAAGCATGCACTACGGCCCCAGGCCTGACTTGCTTCCCCAAGTCGACCCTCCTCAAAACGTCGCCGCGCAAATCAGAGCAATGCACGGCGATCTATTTTAATTTCGATATCCTTGTATAAAAAAGGGCGACATAAAGTCGCCCTTCATTTTTTGCAAATAAAATCACGCCGCACTAAACAACTTATGCGGATCAATCACAAACTTCTTCGGCACGCCCGCATCAAACTCGCCATACCCCTCAGGCGCCTGATCCAGGCTGATCACCTGCACACCCACCACTTCGGCGATGTTGATGCGGTCCCACATGATCGCCTGCATCAGTTGGCGGTTGTACTTCATCACCGGGGTCTGGCCGGTGTGGAAGCTGTGGGATTTTGCCCAGCCGAGGCCGAAGCGAATGCTCAGGCTGCCCATTTTCGCGGCGGCGTCCACGGCACCTGGATCTTCGGTCACGTAGAGGCCCGGGATGCCGATTTTGCCGGCTACGCGTACCACGCCCATCAGCGAGTTGAGTACGGTGGCCGGGGCTTCGTGCTTGACGCCGTCGTGACCGTGGCCGCGGGCTTCGAAGCCTACGGCGTCGATGGCGCAATCCACTTCAGGCTCGCCCAGCAGCGCGGCGATCTGTTCGTGCAGCGGGGTGTCGAGGGACAGGTCGGCGATTTCGAAGCCTTGGGCCTTGGCGTGAGCCAGGCGCACGGTGTTGACGTCACCGACGATCACCACCGCTGCGCCCAACAGGCGAGCGGAAGCGGCAGCGGCCAGACCGACAGGACCAGCACCCGCGATGTATACGGTGCTGCCTGGGCCGACACCGGCGGTCACTGCGCCGTGATAACCGGTCGGCAGGATGTCGGAGAGGCAGGTCAGGTCGCGGATTTTCGCCATCGCGCGATCGCGATCAGGCAGTTTGAGCAGGTTGAAGTCGGCGTACGGCACCATCGCGTATTCCGCCTGGCCACCGGTCCAGTCGCCCATGTCGACATAGCCATAAGCACCGCCCGGACGCGCCGGGTTGACGCTGAGGCACACGCCGGTGTGCATTTCCTTGCAGGAACGGCAGCGCCCGCAAGCCACGTTGAACGGTACAGACACCAGGTCGCCGATTTGCAGGTTTTCGACGTCGCGGCCCTTTTCGATCACTTCACCGGTGATTTCATGACCCAGGACCAGGCCGGTTTGAGCGGTGGTACGACCGCGCACCATGTGCTGGTCGGAACCACAGATGTTGGTGGACACCACACGCAGGATGACAGCGTGTTCAATCTTCCTGCCACGCGGGTCCTGCATTTTCGGATAGTCGATTTTCTGTACTTCGACCTTGCCAGCGCCGAGATACACCACACCACGATTGCCAGACATGCTTTCACCTCGCTGTTGTTTTTATGTAGCGGTCGCGTCGCCGGGGAGTGGCGGCGCGTTGATTGCTCGGGTTATTGCCTGTTTGTCTTGTGTTGCTTGTAAGGGCCTCTTCGCGAGCAGGCTCGCTCCCACAGTGGGCCGGAGAACGCCCCCCCCTGTGGGAGCGAGCCTGCTCGCGAAAGCGATCTAAAGAACGACCGTACGATTGGCGTTCAAAAACACTCTTCTCTCAATGTGATAACCCACCGCCCGGGCCAGGGTCAGGCCTTCGATATCCCGCCCCTTGGCGATCAGATCTTCCGGGTAATGGCTGTGATCCACCACCTCGACCCCCTGGGCGATGATCGGTCCTTCATCCAGATCGTTGTTGATGTAGTGCGCCGTGGCGCCGACCAGTTTCACGCCCTTGTTATAGGCCTGGTGATAGGGCTTGGCGCCCTTGAAGCCCGGCAGCAGGGAGTGGTGGATGTTGATCGCCTTGCCGTCGAGTTTGCGGCACAGCTCCGGCGACAGGACCTGCATGTAGCGGGCAAGGATCACCAGTTCGGCGCCGGATTCTTCGATCACCTGCAAGACCTGACGCTCCTGCGACGGCTTGTCGTTCGGGTCCAGCGGGAAGTGGTAGTACGGAATCTGGTGCCAGTCGGCCAGCGGCTTGAGGTCGGGGTGGTTGGAGACCACGGCGGCCACGTCCATGGACAACTGGCCGATGCGCTGGCGGTAGAGCAAGTCGTTGAGGCAGTGATCGGCCTTGGACACCATGATCACCACTTGCGGGCGGTGATGGGGCGGGGTCAGCTCGAAGATCATGCCAAAGGCTTCGCCACGCTCGGCAAGGCCGGCGCGGAATGACTGTTCGTCGAAACCGTCGGGCTGGCGGAATTCCACACGAATGAAGAAACGCCCCGAGAGGCGGTCATCGAAGGAATGGTGTTCGGTGACGTAGCAGCCCTGCTCGAACAGAAAGCGGGTCACCGCGTCCACCGTGCCGAGCACGCTGGGGCAGTCGGCGGTCAGAATCCATGTGTCTGGGGCGCGGCTCATAGTGCGGTGACTCCTGCTGAATCGGTAAAGAAAACATCCTCCTGTGGGAGCGAGCCGGCTCCGGGCGGCGTTCCGACGAAGGCGGTGTATCAGCAACATTGATGTCGCCTGACACTCCCTCTTCGCGAGCAGGCTCGCTCCCACAGGGGGTCGCCTCCATGGCGGGTTGTAATCAGGCCTGAACGCTAAGGCCGTACTCGGCAGAAGCATCCTGCAACCACAACCACCAGTAGTCCGAGAAGCTGCGACGGATCAGCAGTTCCCAGGTGTCTTCGGCGGTGTGGCGGATCATCAGTTGCGACTTGGCGAACACCGTGCCGACCGCCTTGCCCACCGGGAAGTTGTTCGGGTGCACGTCGTAGCTGGTGGACTTCATCAGGACCTGGCGCACGTTCGGGCCGCTCAGTTCGAGGATCTGCTGGCCGCCGCTGACATTGACGATCTGAATGTGCAGATCGCCCAGCGCTTCACGCAGTTTTTGCTCGGCGGCGAATTCTTCGCCGGTCGGGACGATCAGCAGCCACTCATCCGGCCCCATCCATTGCAGGCTGGTTTCGCCTTTGACGATGACGGTCAGCGCGCCGGGCAATTCGATACCCAGGGCCTTGTGCACGCCCGCGGCGAATGCGGCATCGTGGCCATCGCCACGAATGGTCAGGTGGCCGAGGAGTTTTTTCTCGCGCACAGTCACGCCGGCGTTCTTGCGACCCTTGCCCACCAGGCTGGCGAGGTCGGCATGATGCAGCGACGACTCGGCCTTGGCCCCGGAGGTTGGGCGTTGTTGGTAAACATTGGCTGCGGTCATAAAGCACCTGTTCTGAATTCTGTTGGCCTTGTGGTGACTGCTCTGCCGTCTTCGCGAGCAGGCTCGCTCCCACAAGGGTTACGCAATCTCCTGTGGGAGCGAGCCTGCTCGCGAAAGCGTCAGCAGCCACCCCACAGGACCCAAGGCCATTAAACGTTCTGGCGCTCGCCCTTCGGATCGAAGAACACCGAAGAAACGATTTCCGCCTCGATCACGCTGCCGTCCGCCAGGGGCGCGAACACACGTTCGCCCATGCGGTTCAGGCCGCCCTTGACCACGCCCATGGCAAACGAATAGCCCAGGGAGTTGTGCAGGTAACTGGAGGTCACGTGACCGACCATGGTCATCGGGATCGCCTGCTTGGTGTTGAACACCAGTTGCGCACCTTCCGGCAGCCACTTGTTCGGATCGATCGGCTTCAGGCCGACCAGCTGCTTACGTTGATCACGTACGCAGTCTTCACGGTTCATCCCGCGCCAGCCGATCCACGAGAACGGTTTGGTGCGGCCCACACACCAGCCCATGTTCAGGTCGTCCGGGGTCATCGAGCTGTCAGTGTCCTGACCGACGATGATGAAGCCCTTCTCGGCCCGCAGGACGTGCATGGTTTCGGTGCCGTACGGCGTCAGGTTGTACTTCTTGCCGGCGTCGACGATTTTTTCCAGTACGCCCATGGCGTAGTCGGCTTGCACGTTGACTTCGTACGACAGCTCACCGGTAAACGAAATCCGGAATATCCGCGCCGGCACACCGCCGACCAAGGCTTCTTTCCAGGTCATGAACGGGAAGGCTTCGTTGCTCAGGTCGGCGTCAGTGACTTCGCTGAGCAGCTTGCGGCTGTTCGGCCCGGACAGGGTCATGGTCGCCCAGTGATCCGTCACGGAAGTGAAGTACACCTTCAGGTCCGGCCATTCGGTCTGGTGGTACAGCTCCAGCCATTGCAGCACGCGGGCCGCGCCACCGGTGGTGGTGGTCATCACGAAATGGTTCTCGGCCAGGCATGCCGTCACGCCGTCGTCGAACACCATGCCGTCTTCTTTGCACATCAGGCCGTAACGGGCCTTGCCCACGTCGAGCTTGGTCCAGGCGTTGGTGTACACGCGGTTGAGGAACTCGCGGGTATCCGGGCCCTGGATGTCGATCTTGCCCAGGGTCGAGGCGTCCAGCAGGCCGACGCTGTCGCGCACGGCTTTGCATTCGCGCTTGACCGCCGCGTGCATGTCTTCACCGCTTTTCGGGAAGTACCACGGACGTTTCCACTGGCCGACGTCTTCGAATTCAGCACCGTTTTTCAGGTGCCACTGATGCAGCGCGGTGTAACGCACCGGCTCGAAGATGTGGCCACAGTGACGACCGGCCACGGCACCGAAAGTCACCGGTGTGTAGTTCGGGCGGAACATGGTGGTGCCCATCTGCGGGATGGTCACGTTCAGCGAACGGGCGGCAATGGCCAGGCCGTTGACGTTGCCGAGCTTGCCCTGATCGGTGCCGAAGCCCAACGCGGTGTAGCGCTTGACGTGCTCGACCGACTCGAAGCCTTCGCGGGTCGCCAGTTCGATGGCGGCAGCGGTCACGTCGTTCTGCAGGTCGACGAATTGCTTCGGCGCCCGTGCGGTGTTCTTCTCATGCGGCACCTGGAACAGCGCCAGGGTCGGCTCTTCCAGACGGGCCAGGGCTTTGGGCAAGGTCGCTTCGACCGCACCGAAACCGGCTTCGCTGGCAGCGCGCACGCCCCCTTCAAAACCATCGGCCAGGGAATCGCCGAGGCCATAGACGCCGTTGATGCCACCGACGCACACGCGTTTCTGCGGTGCTTCGCCCGGAACGAAACCGAGGATGTCTTCACGCCAGATCGGCTTGCCGCCCAGGTGCGAAGCCAGGTGAACCACCGGGCTGTAGCCGCCGGAACTGGCGACGATGTCGCAGTCGAGCCATTCACCAGGGCTGGTGACTTTGTGTCCTTTCACATCGATCGCGGCCACGCGGGCAGCGGTCACGTGCTTGCTGCCACGAGCCTCGATCACGGCGCTGCCGGTGAGGATGCGAATGCCCTTGGCGCGCGCTTCTTCCACCAGCGCACCGCGAGGGTTGCTGCGAGCGTCAGCGATGGCTACCACTTGCAGGCTGGCATCGAGCCAATCCAGCGCGACGCGATAGGCGTGGTCGTTGTTGGTCGACAGCACGAGCTTCTTGCCCGGTGCCACGCCATAGCGACGTACGTAAGTCGACACAGCGCCGGCCAGCATGTTGCCCGGCACGTCGTTGTTGCCGTAGACCAGCGGACGCTCGTGAGCGCCGGTCGCCAGGACCACGCGCTTGGCGCGAACCCGGTGGATGCGCTGACGTACCTGGCCAATCGGTGCGCGGTCGCCGAGGTGATCGGTCAGGCGCTCGTGAATGGTCAGGAAGTTATGGTCGTGGTAGCCGTTGACCGTGGCGCGCGGCAACAGCAGCACGTCCGGGGTGTTCTTCAGTTCTGCGATGACGCTGGCGACCCATTCCACGGCAGGCTTGCCGTCGAGGCTTTCGCGGGAGTCGAGCAGGCTGCCGCCGAATTCTTCCTGCTCATCGGCCAGGATCACCCGGGCACCGCTGCGCGCAGCGGCCAGTGCAGCGGCCAGACCGGCAGGGCCGGCGCCGACGATCAGCACGTCGCAGTGCTGGTTCATGTAGTCGTAGGTGTCCGGATCGTTCTCGGTCGGCGAGCGGCCAAGACCGGCGGCCTTACGAATGTACTTCTCGTAGGTCATCCAGAACGATTGCGGGTACATGAAGGTTTTGTAGTAGAAACCCGGTGGCATCAGCTTGCCGCCGACCTTGCCGAGGATCCCCATCATGTCGTTGTTCACGCTCGGCCAGCCGTTGGTGCTGGTGGCGACCAGGCCCTGGTACAGCGCTTGTTGCGTGGCGCGCACGTTCGGGATTTGCGTGGCTTCGGTGGCGCCGATCTGCAGCACCGCGTTCGGCTCTTCGGCACCGGCGGCGAAGATGCCGCGCGGACGGGAATACTTGAAGCTGCGACCGATGATGTCGACGCCGTTGGCCAGCAGTGCAGCGGCCAGGGAGTCACCTTCGAAGCCTTTGTAGCTCTGGCCGTTGAAGGTGAAGCTCAGGACTTTGTTGCGGTCGATCCGTCCGCCGTTGGACAGGCGATTGATCTGGCTCATACCTTCTCTCCCAGAGCCGTGGTGGCCGCTTTCGGGCTATCGGTCTTGTCGGTGAATTGTGGCTTGGCGCCGATCTTGTAGGTTTCGAGAATCTCGTAGGTCACGGTGTCGCGGGTAACGTTGAAGTACTGGCGGCAACCGGCGACGTGATCCCACAGCTCGTGGTGCAGACCGCGAGGGTTGTCGCGGAAGAACATGTAGTCGCCCCACTCCTCATCGGTGCAGCTGTTAGGGTCCAGTGGACGCGGGATGTGCGCCTGGCCGGATGCGTGGAATTCCTCTTCGGAGCGCAGTTCGCCGCAGTGAGGACAGAAGATATGCAACATGGGGATTTCTCCTGTTAGTGGGCGACCGCAGCAGCGCCGTGTTCATCGATCAACGCACCGTTGTGGAAACGGTCGATGGAGAAAGGTGCGGCCAACGGGTGCATTTCACCCTTGGCCAGGCTTGCGGCAAACACGTTGCCCGAGCCAGGTGTGGCCTTGAAGCCACCGGTGCCCCAACCGCAATTGAAGAACATGTTCGGTACCGGGGTTTTCGAGATGATCGGGCACGCATCCGGGGTGGTGTCGACGATGCCGCCCCACTGACGGTTCATGCGTACGCGGGACAGGACCGGGAACATCTCGACGATGGCCTGGATGGTGTGTTCGATCACCGGGTACGAACCACGCTGGCCGTAACCGTTGTAGCCGTCGATACCGGCGCCGATCACCAGGTCGCCCTTGTCGGACTGGCTGATGTAACCGTGCACGGCGTTGGACATGATCACGCTGTCGATGATCGGTTTGATCGGCTCGGACACCAGTGCTTGCAGCGGGTGCGATTCGATCGGCAGACGGAAACCGGCGAGTTTGGCCATGTGCCCGGAGTTACCGGCAGTGACCACACCAACGCGCTTGGCGCCGATGAAGCCCTTGTTGGTTTCCACACCGATGCACACGCCGTTTTCCTTACGGAAACCGATCACTTCGGTCTGCTGGATCAGGTCCACGCCCAGTGCGTCGGCGGCACGGGCAAAGCCCCAGGCCACGGCATCGTGACGGGCCACGCCGCCGCGACGCTGGACGGTAGCGCCCATCACCGGGTAGCGGGTGTTCTTCGAGCAGTCGAGGTACGGAATCTCGTCGGCCACTTGCTTGGCATCGAGCAGTTCGCCGTCGACGCCGTTGAGGCGGTTGGCGCTGACCCGACGCTCGGAATCACGGATGTCCTGCAGGGTGTGGCACAGGTTGTAGACGCCACGCTGGGAGAACATCACGTTGTAGTTCAGGTCCTGGGACAGGCCTTCCCACAGTTTCATCGCGTGTTCGTACAGGTGCGCCGACTCGTCCCACAGGTAGTTGGAGCGAACGATGGTGGTGTTGCGCGCGGTGTTACCGCCGCCCAGCCAACCTTTCTCGACCACGGCCACGTTGGTGATGCCGTGTTCCTTGGCCAGGTAGTAGGCGGTCGCCAGACCATGCCCGCCACCGCCGACGATGACCACGTCGTAGACCTTTTTCGGGGTCGGTGTGCGCCACATCCGCTGCCAGTTTTCATGGTGGCTGAGGGAGTGTTTGAAGAGGCCGAAGCCTGAGTAGCGTTGCATAGTCATTTACTCCAAAACCGCACTCAGCGATAAACCGGGAAGTCCGCACACAGGGCCGATACTTGCTGGGCGACATTGGCTTCAACGTCGGCATCGCCGAGGTTGTCGAGGATGTCGCAGATCCAGCCGGCCAGCGTGACGCACTGGGTAACCTTGAAGCCGCGAGTGGTCACCGCCGGGGTGCCGATGCGCAGGCCGGAGGTCACGAACGGCGACTGCGGATCGTTCGGGACAGCGTTCTTGTTCACAGTGATGTGGGCGCGACCGAGTGCAGCGTCCGCCTCTTTGCCGGTCAGGCCCTGACGGATCAGGCTGACCAGGAACAGGTGGTTATCGGTACCGCCGGACACTACATCGTAGCCGCGTTTGATAAAGACGCCGGCCATGGCCTGGGCGTTGTCGATCACTTGCTGCTGGTAAGCCTTGAAGCCAGGCTCCAGCGCTTCCTTGAAGCACACCGCCTTGCCGGCGATCACGTGCATCAGCGGGCCGCCCTGGGCACCGGGGAAGACCGCGGCGTTGAGCTTTTTCTCGATCTCTTCGTTGGACTTGGCCAGGATCAGGCCGCCACGCGGACCGCGCAGGGTCTTGTGGGTGGTGGTGGTGACCACGTCGGCGTAAGGCAGCGGATTTGGATACAGGCCGGCAGCGACCAGACCGGCCACGTGGGCCATGTCGACGAACAGCAGCGCACCGACTTTGTCAGCGATCTGACGGAAACGCGGGAAGTCGAGAGTCTTGGAGTAGGCCGAGAAACCGGCAACGATCATTTTCGGCTTGTGCTCGACCGCCAGGCGCTCGACTTCGTCGTAATCGATCAGGCCGGTGTTGGTGTCGATACCGTATTGAACGGCGTTGTACAGCTTGCCCGAGGACGACACCTTGGCGCCGTGGGTCAGGTGACCGCCGTGGGCCAGGCTCATGCCGAGGATGGTGTCGCCGGCTTGCAGCAGGGCCAGGTACACGGCGCTGTTGGCCGAGGAACCGGAGTGCGGCTGCACGTTGGCGTAATCGGCGCCGAACAGTTGCTTGGCGCGTTCGATGGCCAGGGCTTCAACCTTGTCCACATGCTCGCAGCCACCGTAGTAGCGCTTGCCCGGGTAACCTTCGGCGTACTTGTTGGTCAGGCCGCTGCCCTGCGCTTCCATCACGCGCTTGCTGGTGTAGTTCTCCGACGCGATCAGCTCGATGTGATCTTCCTGACGTTGCTCCTCGGCATTCATCGCCGCCAGCAGTGCATCGTCGTAACCCTGGATCTTGTCTTGCTTGCTGAACATCGCGTCTCTCCCAGCGGCATCTGTGCGCCATTCGTCTCGGTAAGGCACTGGTGTTTCGGCAGTGCCCTTTGATAGCGATGGTATGACTGGCTTGGCGTGGTCAAATGCCTATGGGCGCCACGCAAAGGTGCGTTTACGACATGGCGGGAAATGGCAAGCCGGCCACGCACTGAGAACCAGCGCCAATCCCCTGTGGGAGCGAGCCTGCTCGCGAAGAGGGAGTGTCAGTCAACGCAAATGTTGTTTGACCCGCCGCCTTCGCGAGCAGGCTCGCTCCCACAAGATTTGCATTCGGTTTCCGGGGTTATGCGAGAACCTGTCGCAATGCCAGCAGCACAAGGAAATGCGCGGGGTACAGGGCATATGCCCAGCGTCGCATCGGCGGTGGTTTTACGTCCTGGGCGTGTCGCAACAGGAACAGCCCGAGCCATGGCGCAATCAGACAAGTGGCAACCGCCGCCATCGCCACGCCGTTACCCAATCGAACGGAGTAATAGAGCACCTGCAATTGATTGGCCGCCAGGCAGACCAGCCCCGGCAGCAGTGCGAAAAACCAGGGTCGCCGGATCGCCAGCAACATCGCCAGCGGTAATAACACACCGAAGAACCCGAACATCAGCCGCTCCGGGAACATAGCCGCCAGCGCGAGCGCACCGCCGGCCAGCAGTCGCGCCGGCAGTCGCGCCGGCAGGACCCCGTCCTGCCAGCCGCGCACCACCAACAGGCCAAGCGCCAGCGTGGGCAATACATTCAGGGTGTCGGGATTGGGGATGTACATCCGGTAGGGAACTTCGCTCACCGCGCTGAACAGCAGCAACCAGCCCAGATAACGCCACTGCCTGCCTGTCGTCATTGCCGAAGCCCGCACCAGATTGGCCGCCATCGCCAGGCAAAACCACGGAAATGCCAGACGACCCGGCACATACAGCCAATCGGCGGAATAACCGACATATCGCAGGTGATCGAGCAGCATGCTCAGCAGCGCCAGCCATTTGAGCAGATCCAGCGCTCCATCGCGCTGCTTTAAGTGCGGCTGTGTCACGTTCATAGACACGTGCATAATTGCCCGGCATCCCAGTAATGTTCTGACAGAGACATCCCGTGCGCTCCCCGGACGATCTTCGGTAAAGTGCGCACCCTCATTGACCACGAGACGCTTCACCATAGGCGCCTCGACCACGGAAGCAGGCCATGACCGATAAGAGCCAACAATTCGCCAGCGACAACTATTCCGGCATTTGCCCTGAAGCCTGGGCCGCCATGGAGCAGGCCAACCATGGCCATCAGCGCGCCTACGGCGACGACGAATGGACCGCCCGTGCGTCCGACGATTTCCGCAAACTGTTTGAAACCGACTGCGAAGTGTTCTTCGCCTTCAACGGTACCGCTGCCAACTCGCTGGCCCTGTCGTCGCTGTGCCAGAGTTACCACAGCGTGATCTGCTCGGAAACCGCCCACGTCGAAACCGACGAATGCGGCGCGCCGGAATTTTTCTCCAACGGCTCGAAACTGCTGATTGCCCGCACCGAAAACGGCAAGCTGACCCCGGAATCGATCCGCGAAATCGCCCTCAAGCGCCAGGACATTCACTACCCGAAACCGCGCGTCGTGACCCTGACCCAGGCCACCGAAGTCGGCAGCGTCTACACCCCGGACGAAATCCGCGCCATCAGCGCCACCTGCAAAGAGCTGGGCCTGAATCTGCACATGGACGGCGCGCGCTTCTCCAACGCTTGCGCGTTCCTCGGCTGCTCGCCAGCCGACCTGACCTGGAAGGCCGGCGTGGACGTGCTGTGCTTCGGCGGCACGAAAAACGGCATGGCCGTGGGTGAGGCGATCCTGTTCTTCAACCACAAACTGGCCGAAGATTTCGACTACCGCTGCAAACAGGCCGGGCAACTGGCGTCGAAAATGCGTTTCCTGTCCGCGCCCTGGGTCGGGATTCTGGAAAACGACGCCTGGCTCAAATACGCCCGCCACGCCAACCACTGCGCACAGTTGCTGGCCGAACTGGTCAGCGACATCCCGGGCGTGGAACTGATGTTCCCGGTGCAGGCCAACGGCGTGTTCCTGCAACTGTCGGAACCGGCCATCGCCGCCCTGACGGCCAAGGGCTGGCGTTTCTACACGTTCATCGGCAACGGCGGCGCTCGCTTCATGTGCTCGTGGGATACCGAGGAAGAGCGTGTGCGCGAACTGGCCCATGACATCCGCCAAGTGATGTCCCACTAAGGCCCACTGTCCCTGTGGGAGCGAGCCTGCTCGCGAAGAGGGCGTGTCAGTCAACGCAAATGTTGTTTGACCCGCCGCCTTCGCAAGCAGGCTCGCTCCCACAAAAAGTCAAACCAATCGCCCCTGATCGTTCGCACCTGAAGTCTTGGTCTACATTGTCTGACGAGCCGTACAGACAACAACAATCAGGAGCGTACGCATGTCATTGCAAGGCAAAACCCTGTTCATCACCGGCGCCAGCCGTGGCATTGGCCGAGAGATCGCGCTACGCGCCGCGCGTGATGGTGCCAACATCGTGATTGCCGCCAAGAGTGCCGAACCGCATCCCAAGCTGCCGGGCACCATTTATAGCGTGGCCAAGGAAGTCGAGGCCGCAGGCGGCAAGGCGTTGGCGCTGCAGGTGGATGTGCGCGATGAAGTTGCCGTGCATCAAGCCCTGGCCCAGGCCAACGAGCATTTCGGCGGTATCGATGCACTGGTGAACAACGCCGGGGCGATCAAGCTGACCGGAGTTCAACACCTCGAGCTCAAGCGCTTCGATCTGATGCACCAGATCAACACCCGCGCCGTGCTGCTGTGCAGCCAGGCCGCGCTGCCCTACCTGAAGCAGTCCAAGGGACACATTCTCAACCTGTCGCCACCGCTGAACCTGGCCGTCAAATGGTTCGCCCAATACAGCCCCTATACCGTGACCAAATACGGCATGAGCATGCTGACGCTGGGCATGAGCGAGGAGTTCAGGAATTACGGCATCAGCGTCAACTCGCTGTGGCCGCAGACGATGATTGCCACCGCTGCGATCGAGTTTCAGCTGGGGTCACGGGAGTCGTTCAAGCATGCACGCACGCCTGCGATCATGGCGGATGCCGCCCATGTGATCTTGAGCAGCACCGAGCGCAGCCTGACCGGGCGGCTGCTGATTGATGAAGAAGTTTTGCGGGAAAACGGCACCACCGAGTTCGAACACTATCGGTTTGCCCCCGACACCAGCGACAAGCTGATGCCGGATTTGTTTGTGGATTAAACACCGATCATTGTGGGAGCGAGCCTGCTCGCGAAAGCGTCGGATCAGTCAATATCGATTTGAATGACACACCGCATTCGCGAGCAGGCTCGCTCCCACAAGAGGCATTCCACAAAGGGGTTAGTACTCGATCCGCACATCCCCCTTCGGCACACTGCAGCACGACAGGATGTACCCTTCAGCCTCGTCTTCCTCGGTGATCCCGCCGTTGTGCTCCATCTCCACTTCGCCGCCCAGCTTCAACACCTTGCAGGTGCCGCAGATGCCCATGCCGCACGCCTTGGGTATCAGCAAACCGGCCTTGGCTGCGGCCGCGTGAACGGTCTCGCCAGGCGCTACGCGAATGCTTTTGCCGGACGCGGTGAACTCCACCTGATGCAGGTCCGCCGCGTCCACTTCCGGCGCCTCGGCCGCTTGTTCGGCGTGCTCTTCGGCATCGGCACGAGCCTCGGGCGGGGTCGCTCCGAAGGATTCTTCGTGGTAACGCTTCATGTCGAAGCCAGCGTTTTCCAGCAAGCGCTTGACTGCGGTCATGTACGGGGTCGGGCCGCAGCAGAAGACTTCCCGCTCAAGGAAGTCCGGCACCATCAGTTCCAGCATTTTGTGGTTCAGGTAACCGCGATAACCGGCCCAGGGCTCGCCCATCCCATGCTTCTCGCAGATCAGGTGCAGGCTGAAGTTATCGATCCGCGACGCCATGTGTTCCAGTTCGCGGTGATAGATGATGTCTTTCGGCGAACGGGCGCTGTGGATAAACGTCATATCCACGTTGCCGTTGGTGTCGTAGAACCAGCGCGCCATGGACATGCAGGGCGTGATGCCCACGCCGCCGCTGAGGTACAGCACCTTGGGGCTCGGGAAATCGATGGCGTTGAACAGCCCGACCGGGCCGTGCACCGCCAGTTCCTGGCCTTCGTGCAAGGTGTCGTGCAGCCAGTTGGAGACCTTGCCGCCCGGTACGCGCTTGATGGTCACCGAGAAGCTGTACGGCACCGACGGCGAGCTGGAAATGGTGTACGAACGCATGATCGGCTGGCCTTCGATCTCCAGCTCCAGGGTGACGAACTGCCCCGGCTTGAAGAAGAACATGATCGGCTGATCGGCCATGAAGCAAAAGGTGCGCACATCCCAGGTTTCCTGGATGACTTTGACGCAACGGACGATGTGCCGACCATTGGCCCAGGTCTGGGTGGTTACCGGGTTCAGGAAGTTGTTGGACATGCTGATCTCCACGGCCGACTGTCGGCCTTCATGTTGGCGATTCTGCGTATAGCGCGAACCACCCATTTACCTATCTGCGACATTCACATGCTTATCGCGACCAGCCCGCAACTACCGGGGCTTGCGCGTCGGGAACAGATTGCATCATGTCGCCCATGGATAAGGTTCTGGCCAGCGCCGGCCCCACACTCGCCCCATACCAAGACACAATCTTTACACCTTGCGTAGCAACCATTAGCAGTACACCGATTAGCCACTTTTCGCCGGCCACGCAGATGGCCTTGAGGATTAAACGATGGACGTCACTACTACCCTGAGCCTGGGCGATCCGCTGGAACCCGCACGCAAGGCCACCGCCCAGATGCTGCAAGAGCGCGAACGCACGTTCTCGCTGCCGCAGCCGTTTTACTCTGACGAGCGCCTGTTTGATATCGACATGCAGGAGATTTTCCAGAAGGAGTGGTTGATCGCCGGCATGACCTGCGAGATCCCGACCAAGGGCAACTACCTGACGCTGCAGATCGGCAAGAACCCGATCATCGTGATCCGTGGCGCTGAAGGCGTGGTGCATGCATTCCATAACGTCTGCCGTCACCGTGGTTCACGCCTGTGCACCAGCGACAAGGGCAAGGTCGCCAAACTGGTTTGTCACTACCACCAGTGGACCTACGAACTCGACGGTCGCCTGCTGTTCGCCGGCACCGAGATGGGCGACGACTTCGACATGAAGCAGTACGGCCTCAAGCCGGTGAATGTGAAGACCGCTGGCGGCTACATCTTCATCAGCCTGGCGGAAAATCCGCCGGCCATCGATGACTTCCTGTCGACGCTCAGCCATTACATGGAACCGTACGACATGGAGAACACCAAGGTGGCGATCACCACCACCTTGATGGAAAAGGCCAACTGGAAACTGGTGCTGGAAAACAACCGCGAGTGCTACCACTGCAACGCGTCGCACCCGGAACTACTCAAAACCCTGCTGGAATGGGACGACGTCACCGACCCGCGCGCCGACCAGGCGTTCAAGGACCACGTCGCGGCCTCCGCCGCTGCCTGGGAAGCCGAGAAGATCCCTTACGCCCACGCCAGCTTCGGCCTGCGTAACCGCATCGTGCGCATGCCGCTGCTCAAGGGCACCGTGTCGATGACCATGGACGGCAAGCAGGGCTGCGCCAAACTCATGGGCCGCATCAAAAACCCGGACCTGGGCTCGATGCGCATCCTGCACCTGCCGCACTCCTGGAACCACTGCATGGGCGACCACATCATCGTGTTCACCGTGTGGCCGATCAGCGCCCAGGAAACCATGGTCACCACCAAGTGGATCGTCCACAAGGACGCCGTCGAAGGCGTGGACTACGACGTGGAGCGCATGCGCCAGGTCTGGGACGCCACCAACGATCAGGACCGTCGCCTGGCGGAAGAGAACCAGCGCGGCATCAACTCCACCGCTTACCAGCCAGGGCCTTACTCCAAGACCTATGAGTTTGGTGTGGTGAACTTTGTGGATTGGTACAGCGAGCGTCTGTTGAGCAACCTGGGGGCCGAGCCTGCACCGTACCTCAAAGGGGTTCCGGTTCAAGGCTAAGATCCAAAGCTTCGCGAGCAGGCTCGCTCCCACAGATCCCTTGTGGGAGCGAGCCTGCTCGCGAACGCGCCCTCTCTTACAACACATTCCACCTGACACAGCCACCGCTTCAGAACTGTACGAAATATGATCTATTCCGTTCAGAGCTATACCGCCCGCACCTCCCAGCCTTCCGCAAACAAGTTATCCACATCTCCACCCACAGCAAATGGGGACAACTGTGGAAAGACTGCAAAATTTCTCCGCAGAAACCGAAGAAAATCCGTGACTTATTCAGAAGCAGGGTTTTCGACAGCGACCGATCATTTATTGATCAACTCGCTGGACATCAAGTAAATCGTGGCTTGTAGAGGATGGCGAACACCTTATCCACAGAAGCGCCAACAGACTTTGGGGGCAACTTCTGCACCGCTGTGGAAAACCGCTGTGCGCTGCGAAAAATACGGGCTGGCGCAAGGTTTAACGGTGGAAATCACGCAAATGATCATTTTTTAACCAGAAGCCTGAAGCCCTCGTTTTATATGGCCTGTAGCGGTAAGCGAACATCTTATCCACAGAAGCGCCAACAGAGATTGGGGGCAAGTCCTGCACTTATCCTGTGAAAAAACCCATGAAAAACCGAAGCTTAGGCTGGTTATTTTTTGAACTGAGGGCTACAACCCCCGATTAACCTGGCCTGCAGCAATGGGCAAACACCTTATCCACAGCTCCGCCAACAGGCATTGTGGGTAAACACATCAAAACCGCCCGTACTTATCCAATCTTGTTCAAACACGATCGCCCCGCCTCGATATCCAGATGCAGCACAAAGTCATCGAATGCACGCCATCCCATCAAAATCGACGGTACATAGCGGCCAAGCACCCACGACGGTGGAATAGTGAAGTCCGGGTAGTATTTGTAGGTGGTTGCCAGGGTGGTGCCCGGCAATTTCAGGAGGCCCTTGAACGTTTGATAGCGCTGCTTTTCGTCAACACTCAAGGGCCAGTTGCCGGCGCTGTGAACATTGACCTGATCCCCAGGTGAAGCCGACGTCAGGTAATCGACGTTACCGGTGTCGACAATCGCCTGCGTGGCGCGGGAATCCAGCCGTGCAGCGATAACCAGTCGCTGGTTGATATCCAGGCGGCTATACACAATCGGCGATTCACAGCGGGCGGGCGGTGCGGAATTGAGTTCGAGGGTTTTACGGGTGATTTTAAGCCGCCCCAGCTTGCTGATCAGGTCCAGTCCCAGCAAGTTGTCCCGATCGCTGACAAACACCAGCACGTTCCTGAATTCGCTGCCGCCTACCTTGATGGCGTCGAGTATGCCCAGTCGGGCGGACAGATCACGCTCTCCATAAAACGTGCTGTAGGCATAGTGGGAGTCGGTCAACAACCTGATCCCCATCAGCTTCGCGGTGTCTTGATTGACCCGGGTTTGCGGCGCACCGGTATCGAGAACGAAACGTGCCGAGTGACCGTTGGCCGCGTCGACATCGATGAACGGCAACACCTCTTGGGCAATGAAATAGTCGCTGGAATACGGATGAATCCTGAGCACCTCGCGCCGCGAGGTTCTTTTCACCGTGAAATCGCCGGTTGTCTTCAGGGTTGATAGCGACTGAGCGCCGAACATTGAAAACAACACTTTCAGCTCCGGATCGGCCTCAATGGCCCGAGCGTGCTTGCGCTTGATCGCCCGGTAGTAATCCGGCAACTGATTGGCGGCCTTGACCTCGAACATGCGGGCGACCACAGACACTGAACAGTCCAGGCTCTTCCTGGCATCCAGCACGCGGTCGCAGCGTTGGCGCATTTGGGCAAGGGAGGCTTTACGCCCCTGATCGGAGCCCAGCCATTGATAGAAGTCCTGCTCGGGCTCGTAGCGCCGCTCAGGCGCGTTCATCCGGGCACCCTCCACCGCTCCCGCAGATACGGCCGTAACCCATGCGAGAAGCAGCAACAGCGTTACAGGCTTCATGGCCAACCCATTCATAAAAACCAGGTTTTATGATTTGCGCTGAACCTCTCAGAACTCCGTAACAGTGTGCTTCACCCTGACCAGCGCACAGTAAAAATGTAGCTCAACGCACTCATCCACGGGCGGGCTTCTTGTAGGAGCAAGCTTGCTCGCGATGGCGGTTGAGACAACGCGTTCATTCAGGTTGCCCGCGTTATCGTTGACGTCCATCGCGAGCAAGCTCGCTCCTACAGGGACCCATTGCGGGCAAAGCGGCGCTAGGGCCGATACATCAGATAGGCCTCACCCGTCACCCGAATCATTGGATGCGGTGTGATCGTGCAGGTATCGACGATACGGAAGCCATGGCGCTCATAGAAGCGCCGGGCACCGGTGTTGGCGGCATAGTCGATCAGGCTCAGGCCATTGAGCCCGAGCTGGTTGGCACGGTCGTAGGCATACGCCAGGAACACCTTGCCCAACCCCTGGTTACGCCAGCCCTCATGCAGCGCCAGGCTGGAAATGTAGAGGGTGTCGGGGATTTCCATCGTGGCGTAAGGCGCCAATACTGGATCGGTTACCGGCGCTGCGAATGGATCGTGGCGCATCACGTAGCTGTGCATCATGCCCACGACCTGCCCATGTGCCTCGGCGATCAGGCAGTTCTGCCAGGAAAAATCCACATCGTCACGGGCGTAGCGCAGGGCGCCGACGTCGAGCAGATCCTGGCCGGGTTCGGCGATCTGGCTCCAGATGTAATCTGAAGCGCCCTCGGATGAAATCTGGAACAAACGCGCAATCTCTCGCGCATCGGCGCGCACTGCCGAACGAAATTCAACTGCCATTGTTTTCCCATCAATTAGGTGACACGACACCCTGTGAGAGCGAGCCTGCTCGCGAATTGCAGTGGGTCAGCCAAATTGAATGCTGAATGACACGCCCCCTTCGCGAGCAGGCTCGCTCCCACATTGGATCTGGGTGATTGTTGGTCAGCGAACCACGCCTTCTTCGATCAGCAACTTGAGGATCGCTTCAGCCCCAGCTTGCGCCGTAACGCCCTTGAGCACTTGTCCACCACCGCCACTGGCTTTCGCCGTAGCGGCTTTCATTCGGTCGGCACCACTCTTGGCCTTGATCACTTTCAAGCGTTTTGGCCGTGGTTTGGCCGGTTGCAGGGTGGCCACCACCAGCAGTTCATCATCGATGACCTCCACTTCATCGGCCTGCAACACCCCGCGCCGCGCTGGACCGTAGGCGCTCTGGCGTGGCTTGGGCGCAGCGTTATCCACAGTCGCCAGAAACGGCAGGCGCACCTTCAGCCGACGACGCTGGCCACGAGGCAAGGCTTGCAGCACCAGCGCCGAGCCACCGTCGATGGACTCGACCTGCGCCAGCCCCACCACCAGCGGCCAGCCCAGGCCTTCGGCCAACAGGAACGGCAACATGCCCGAGCCTTCACCGGTTTCCGCCTGGCTGCCGGTCAGCACCACCTGGGCACCGGCATCGCGCAAATACGCGGTCAGCGCCGGCAGTGCATCGGCGCCTTCCGGTTGTTCCAGCACATGGAGCTGTTCCAGGCCCATGCCCAGATAAGCGCGCAGCGCTGGCTCGGCAACGTCGCCGGCGTGCAGCACTTGCAAGTTATCCCCAGCCAGTTGCAGACCCAGCTCCACCGCCCGCGCATCTTGTTCCGCGCGACGGGGTCGACCGGACGTCGGGTGGGCGCCGATGGACACCAGGCTGATGATTTTCGTGCTCATAACCCTTTCCTTCCCTTAAGCCGCATCGCGCTTGGCGTCGTTGCGGTAGGCCGCTACCGCGTCGATCAAGGCCCGAAGAATCTCGGCACTCTCGCCGATCACCGACAGGTCGGCCCGTTTGATCATGTCGCAGCCGGGGTCGAGGTTGATCGCTACCACCTTGTCGCAGGCACCGATGCCTTGCAGGTGCTGGATCGCCCCCGAAATCCCCACCGCCACGTAAACCCGTGCGGTGACCCAGGTACCGGACGCGCCAACCTGGCGGTCACGGGCCATGAAGCCATCGTCCACCGCCACCCGGGATGCCCCTTCGGTGGCGCCAAGCGCTGCAGCGGCCTGGTGGAACAGATCCCAGTCCTTGACGCCGTTGCCACCGGAGAAGATGAATTCGGCCTCGGCCATGGGAATCGCTGCCGGGTCCACCGCCACCGCGCCCAGATCCTCGATGCGCGACAAGCTGCGCGCGACGGCTGTGGATAACTCCATTGGCAAGGCTTCGTGACGGGTTTCGCTGACCGGCTCGGCGCATTCGACGGCGGCCAGAATCAAGCGTGCGACCGGGCGCGCCAGGTCTTGCAAGCCAGCACCGGCACGGCCGATGCATTCCTGATCCTTGACCTGCCAGACCCGCGTGGCCGGGCGCTCGCCCAGGGCGGCGGCAAAGCGTCGACCCAATTCACCACCACCGCTGCGGCTATCCGGCAGCAGCCAGTGACGCGGGCTGAACTGGTTATCCACAGCCCGCAGGCCCTGGACCCGTTGTTCCGGTGCATAACCGCTGAACTCGTCGCCTTCGAGCACCAGCAAGCGATCGACGCCGGCGGTGGCAAACGCGCTTTCCTTGTGTTCGCCGAAGACCACGGCCAGGACCGCGCCGTCCTTGCCGGCCAGTTGATGGGCCAGGCCCAGCAAGTCCTTGTCGTGGCTGCTCAAGCGGCCACCGACCATGTCCGGCACCACGCAAATGTAGAACGCCGGCGCTGGCACTTGATGCAGCGGCAATTGCACTTCAACGGCGGCCGAGCGCTTGGCCGACCCGCCCTGTTGCGCGCCGCTGCGGTCGATACGTTTGATCCCGTTCGGCCCGATGAAGCCAATGCCATGGGGATTCTTGCGGATGACGCCGTTCGGCCCCATCCAGCTGTGTTGCGCCGGTTGCATGGCCGCGTGCAGCGGGTGCAGGCGGTTACGGGCGATCCATTCGGCGCGGGGGTCGCGGCGGATAATGTCGCTCATCAGTGCACCTCCGCAGGTTCACGTTTGGCCGGGGTGGACGACTTTGGGACCTGGTCCTCCAGCAGCGCGTCAGCCACCAGTTCGGCAATGTCCTTGATCAGCGGCCGTGGTTCGACCACGCCTTCGAGCATCGCGGTGCACTGTGGACAACCCACGGCCACCAGTTCGGCACCCGTCTCACGGATGTCTTCCATGCGCATGTCGGGAATCCGCTGCTTGCCTGGAATGTCGGTGATCGGCGCACCGCCGCCACCGCCGCAGCAGCGTGAACGGAAACCGGAGCGTTGCATTTCCTTGACCTCGATGCCGAGGGCGCGCAGTACCTGACGCGGCGCCTCGTATTCGCCGTTGTAGCGGCCGAGGTAGCACGGGTCGTGATACGTCACGCTGTCACCCTTGTGCTGGCCGAGGTTCAACGCGCCAGCCTCGATGATTTCCGCCATGTAGGTGCTGTGGTGCTGAACCAGGTAGTTGCCGTCGAAGGCGCCGTATTCGTTTTTCAGCACATGGAAGCTGTGCGGATCGCAAGTCACGATGCGGTTGAAGCTGTACTTGGCCAGGGTCTGGATGTTGCGTTTAGCCAGCAACTGGAAGGTCGCTTCGTCGCCCAAGCGACGGGCCACGTCACCGCTGTCGCGTTCTTCGAGGCCCAGCACGGCGAAGTCGACTTTTGCGGCCTTGAGCACTTTGACGAAGGCGCGCAAGGTGCGCTGGTTGCGCATGTCGAAAGCACCGTCGCCGACCCAGAACAGCACGTCGACGGATTTCTTCTCGCTCAGCAGGTTGAGGTTCAAGTCCGCCGCCCAGTTCATCCGCCCACCCGGTGCGAAACCGCCCGGGTTGTCAGTGGCGATCAGGTTTTCCAGGACTTCGGCGCCCTTGTTCGGGGTCGCGCCTTTTTCCAGGGTCAGATGACGACGCATGTCGACGATGGCATCGACGTGCTCGATCATCATCGGGCATTCCTCGACGCAAGCGCGGCAGGTGGTGCACGACCACAGGGTTTCGGCATCCACCAGACCGTTGACGATCGGTTGATGCGGGTTGCCGGCGTGTTCGCCAATCGCCTTGCCTGGATAAGGGCTACCGGCGAACTTGGCATCGGTGCCACCGGCCAGGCCGACGACCATGTCCTGAATCAGTTTTTTCGGGTTCAGCGGCTGACCGGCGGCGAACGCCGGGCACGCGGCTTCACACTTGCCGCACTGCACGCAGGCGTCGAAGCCGAGCAGTTGGTTCCAGGTGAAGTCCTTGGGTTTTTCCACGCCCAGCGGGGCGGCCGAGTCGTTCAGGTCCAAGGGTTTGAGACCGGTGGAACGACCACCGCCAAAGCGTTCGGCGCGACGGTGCCAGGCCAGGTGCAGGGCACCGGCGAAGGCGTGCTTCATCGGCCCGCCCCAGGTCATGCCGAAGAACAATTCCGACACGCCCCACAACACGCCGACGCCAAGTATTACGGCCAACAGCCAGCCGCCGAAGTTTTCCGGCAGGATGCCTGCCACCGGCAGGGTCACCAGGAAGAACGACACCGAGAACGCCATCAGGCTTTTCGGCAAGCGCATCCACGGGCCTTTCGACAGGCGCGAAGGTGGGTTGCGCCGACGCAGGTACACGAAGACCGCGCCGACGAACATCACCGCCGACATCAACAGCAGCGCATAACCGAGGAAGCGGTTATGCAGACCGAAACCATGCACCAGAATCGCCAGCACGATGGACGCTACCGCGCCACCGGCCGTGGCGACGTGGGTGTTGGCAATGTATTTGTCCCGCGCCACCACATGGTGCAAATCGACCATGTAGCGCTTGGGCATGGCGAAAAGGCCGCCGATCAGGTCGACCTTCGAGGCACGGCCCCGGCGCCACATGGCCACCCGCCGCAACGCGCCCAGAACCGCGAGGCCCAGGGCAGCGAACAACAGGATTGGAAGAAGGGTGTTCAACATGGTGGAGCTCCCGCCAGTACAACTTGGAGAATCTTGGTCGGCGACGTCTGTGGGAGCGAGCCTGCTCGCGAAAGCGGTGGGTCAGTCGACATCAACATCGGCAGACAGATTGCATTCGCGAGCAGGCTCGCTCCCACAGGGTTTACTGCAAGCCGTTAGAAATCCTTGCACAACCGCAACGCGTCGTAGATCGCCGCGTGTACGTTACGCTGGGCCACGCAGTCGCCGATGCGGAACAGCAGGTAGCCATCACCGCTCTGTTCCAGGCATGGCTGCGGCTTGATCGCGAACAAGGCTTCGACGTCGATCTGGCCTTTGTTGCGCGAGCCTTCCTTCAGCGCGTAGTAGATTTCTTCGTCCGGACGCACGCCGTTTTCCACGACCACCTGGTCGACCACCCGCTCCTCCTTGGCGCCGGTGTATTCGTTTTCCAGCACCGCCACCAGCTTGTCGCCTTCGCGGTAAACCTTCTCCAACATCATGTCCCCGGTCATGATCACTTCTTTGGGGTACATGCTGCGGTAGTAAGTCGGGAACGACGTACCGCCAATCGCCACGCCTGGCTTGATGTCGTCGGTGACGATCTCGACCTGGCTGCCTTTGTCAGCAATGAAATCCGCGGTCGACATGCCGGTGAATTCGCAAATGGTGTCGTAGACCAGCACGTTCTTGCCCGGTGCCACCTTGCCATCGAGGATGTCCCAGCTGCTGACCACTAGGCCTTCAGCCGCGCCCCAGTGTTCGTTCTGCTCGATGAACGGGTGGCCGCCGACGGCGAGTACCACCACATCCGGACGCAGGTCCATGATGGTCGGTACGTCTGCCGCGGTGCCCAGGCGCAGGTCGACCTTCAACCGTGCCAGTTCCAGCTGATACCAGCGGGTGATACCGGCGATCTGGTCACGCTGCGGCGCTTTCGACGCCGTGGTGATCTGCCCGCCGATGAATTCCTTTTTCTCGAACAGGGTCACGTCGTGGCCACGTTCGGCGGCTACACGGGCGGCTTCCATCCCCGCAGGACCCGCACCGACCACCACCACCTTGCGTTTCACGCCGGTGGTCTTTTCGATGATGTGCGGCACGCCCATGTACTCACGGGAGGTCGCCGCGTTCTGAATGCACAACACATCCAGGCCTTGATACTGACGGTCGATGCAGTAGTTGGCGCCGACGCATTGTTTGATCTGGTCGACCTGACCCATCTTGATCTTGGCGATCAGGTGCGGGTCGGCGATGTGCGCGCGGGTCATGCCGACCATGTCGACGTAACCGCCCTCCAGGATACGGGTGGCCTGGTTCGGGTCCTTGATGTTCTGCGCGTGCAGCACCGGAACCTTGACCACTTCCTTGATGCCGGCGGCCAGGTGCAGGAACGGCTCCGGCGGGTAGCTCATGTTCGGAATCACGTTGGCCAGGGTGTTGTGGGTGTCGCAACCCGAGCCCACGACGCCGATGAAATCCAGCATCCCAGTGTTGTCGTAATACTGGGCGATCTGCTTCATGTCTTCGTGGGACAAACCATCCGGGTGGAACTCGTCACCGCAGATCCGCATGCCCACGCAGAAATCGTCACCGACCTCGGCGCGCACGGCTTTCAAGACTTCCAGACCGAACTTCATGCGGCCTTCGAAGCTGCCACCCCATTCGTCGGTACGCTTGTTGACCCGAGGGCTCCAGAACTGGTCGATCATGTGCTGGTGCACTGCCGACAGTTCGACACCGTCCAGGCCACCGGCCTTGGCGCGGCGTGCCGCTTGTGCGTAGTTGCCGATCACCCGCCAGATTTCTTCCGGCTCGATGGTTTTGCAGGTGGCACGGTGCACCGGCTCACGCACGCCCGACGGCGACATCAGCGTCGGCCAGTTGAAGCCGTCCCAGCGCGAGCGACGGCCCATGTGGGTAATCTGGATCATGATCTTGGCGCCGTGCTTGTGCATGGCGTCGGCAAGATTCTGGAAGTGCGGAATGATGCGGTCGGTGGACAGGTTCACCGAACTCCACCACTCCTGCGGGCTGTCGATGGCCACCACGGACGAGCCGCCGCAAATCGCCAGGCCGATCCCGCCCTTGGCCTTCTCTTCGTAATACTTGACGTACCGGTCGGTGGTCATGCCGCCGTCGGTCGCGTAGACCTCGGCGTGCGCGGTGCTGAGCACGCGGTTACGGATGGTCAGTTTGCCGATCTGGATCGGCTGGAACATTGCTTCGAAAGCCATGGCGGGTTCCTCGACTTACAACGGCTTGACGATGAACAAGCCGTCTTCGTGGCCCTCTTCGGAGCCACCGTAGACTTGCTCGGCCACGGTGCGGATCTTGCTGCCACGAGCGGCGAGGATCTGGTCCATCGCGCCGGCAAACCAACCGGTGAACATGTAGTCGACCTTGCGTCCGACCTTGCCGTACACGTAGACGAACGCCGAGTGCTCGAGCTTGACGCTGGCCGTCCCCTTGTCCAGGTCGATGTCCTGGATCTTGAACAGGCCCCAGCCGCGTTGCGACAGGCGTTTCATGTAGTGTTCGAACACCGCGACGCCTTCCAGGCCATGGCATTCGGCTTCTTTTTCACACCAGTGCCAGGCGGATTTGTAGCCGGCCTTGTAGAGGATTTCGGAATAGGCTTCGGCGCCCAGCACTTCCTCGATGCCCATGTGGTTGTTGACGAAGAAATGACGCGGTACGTACAGCATCGGCAGGGCGTCGGAGGTCCAGACACCGGTTTCGCTGTCGACTTCGATAGGCAATTGCGGGGCGATCTTGGCCATGGAAACTTAACTCCAGAAAAATTTTGGTGTTGCCCCCGGCACGGACGGCCGGGGGAAAGGATTCAGGGGTGCGGCGGCTTATTCGCCCCAGACGTCTTTCAGGACGTTGACCCAGTTCTCGCCCATGATCTTGCGCACCACGCGCTCGGAATGGCCGCGCTTGAGCAGGGTCTCGGTCAGGTTCGGGAACTCGCCCACGGTGCGGATGCCCAGCGGGTTGATGATCTTGCCGAAGCTGGTCAGACGGCGGGCGTAGCCTTTGTCGTGGGTCAGGTATTCGAAGAAGTCCTGGCCATGACCCTGGGTGAAGTCGGTGCCGATACCGATCGAGTCTTCGCCAACGATGTTCAAGGTGTACTCGATGGCTTCGGCGTAGTCGTCGATGGTCGAATCGATACCCTTGGCCAGGAACGGCGCGAACATGGTCACGCCGACGAAACCACCGTGGTCAGCAATAAACTTGAGCTCTTCATCGGACTTGTTGCGCGGGTGCTCTTTGAGACCCGACGGCAGGCAGTGGGAATAGCAGACCGGTTTCTTCGATTCGAGGATGACTTCTTCGGACGTCTTGGAGCCGACGTGGGACAGGTCGCACATCACGCCGACACGGTTCATCTCGGCAACGATTTCACGACCGAAGCCCGACAGGCCGCCATCGCGCTCGTAGCAACCGGTGCCCACCAGGTTCTGGGTGTTGTAGCACATCTGCACGATACCGACGCCGAGCTGCTTGAACACCTCGACATAGCCGATCTGGTCTTCGAAGGCATGGGCATTCTGGAAGCCGAAGAGAATGCCGGTCTTGCCTTGCTCTTTGGCTTTACGGATATCGGCGGTGGTGCGCACCGGGATCACCAGGTCGCTGTTCTCGCGGATCAGTTTCTGGCTGGCGGCGATGTTGTTGACGGTGGCCTGGAAGCCCTCCCACACCGACACGGTGCAGTTGGCCGCGGTCAGACCGCCCTTGCGCATGTCTTCAAACAGCTCGCGGTTCCACTTGGCAATAATCAGCCCGTCGATAACGATGCTGTCGGCGTGCAATTCGGCTGGGCTCATCAGGCTGTCCCCTTATTAGCGATTCATGCGCCGAATCGTCTGCCGGCGCTTTGGGGCCAGCATATGCCTGAGGACCGGGGCAGCCGGGTGCAAAAACGACAGGGGGTTTGCCGAAAGCGTCAATCCGCGACAAAGGGTCGTCGCCAGGCACAATCCGCGACCTGTTCAAGCCCGCCTGCATGGGCCAGAATTCGCCGCATCATAAGAATGCTTCACTGGATGCTTTACTCGAATAAGGGGTGGTGACGTAAATGAAATCGATCTTCCTGGCTTTGGCACTGATTGCGACCGGCGTACACGCAGCGGAAGAATCCGACGACAACCCCTGCGACAAGGTCGAAAACGACGTCCAGACCCTGGAATGCTCCGCCTTCAGCAAAACCACCGCCGAAGATCTGCTGAGTGAAAACTACAAAAGCCTGAACGAGCGCATGCAGTCGCTCTATGGCAAGAACCCGTCGCAACTGGCCGACATCACCGCCAAACTCAAGACCGCCCAGCAACAATGGCTGAAAACCCGCGACGCCGACTGCGCCGTCGAAGCCTTCCCGGCTACGGCCGGCAGCAAAGCCTTCACCATTGCGCAAAATGATTGCGTGGCGCGGATCAGTGATGAGCGGTCGGAGTTTCTGGAGTCGATTGGGCAGGAGTAAATGCAAACTTCACTCAATTGAGCTGTAGGCTGCACGCCTTCACCTAAAAGGGATTCACCATGAAAATCTGCGGCATCGAAATCAAAGGCAGCGAAGCAATCATTGCCGTGGCCGCCCTTGATGGTTCGGCTCTGAGCCACGTCGCGCTCGCCACCAAGAAAATCGCCCTGGACGATGACGACGAAGCCGCCAACGTCAAAGTCTTTGCCGCTCAGGTCGCGTCGTTTGTTCGCGAGAATTCGATAGATCGGATCGCGATCAAAAAGCGCAGCAAAAAAGGCGAATTCGCCGGTGGGCCGACCACGTTCAAGATCGAGGGAGTTTTCCAGTTGCTGGAGAATTGCGAGGTGATGCTGCTGTCGCCGCAGACGATCAACGCGCAGGCCAAGAAGCACGGTTTTGAGCTACCGGGGACGCTGAACAAATATCAGCATGAGGCTTACAAGGCGGCCTGTTCGGCACTCCTGAAAAAGTAACCTTCAACTCTGTAGGAGCGAGCTCTGCTCGCGATGGACGTTAACGATCATGCGTGCTGCCTGAATGAACGCGTCGCCCAGGCGTTTTTCGCGAGCAGGGCTCGCTCCTACAGGTGTTCTCGGTGTTCAGGCTTTCGCGGTCCGCCGGTCTTCCCTCGGGCACCGCTCGAACTTCGCCCGATAGCTACGGGTGAAATACGACGGCGATTCAAAGCCGCAGGCGATACTCACTTCCAACACACTCATATCGGTCTGACGCAACAATTGCTGCGCCTTTTCCAACCTCAGCCGCAGGTAGAAATTGCTTGGCGTGTCGTTCAGATGCAGGCGAAACAGCCGTTCAAGCTGCCTGCGCGTCACTTTGATCGATTCCGCCAGTTCCAGCGTGCTCAGCGGCGGCTCACTGTGCTGCTCCATTTCGCCGATCACCTGCACCAGTTTCTTGTTACTGATGCCGTAGCGCGTGGCGACTTCCATGCGTTGGTGGTCTTTGCGCGGGCGGATGCGGCCCAGCACGAACTGTTCGCTGACCTGGATCGCCAGTTCCGGGCCATGGGCCTGGGCGATCAGATCCAGCATTAAATCGATCGATGCAGTGCCGCCGGCGGAGGTGATGCGTCGACGGTCAATCTCGAACAATTCCTGGGTGACGCTAAGCTGCGGATAGGACTCCTTGAAGGCATCGATGGCTTCCCAGTGCAGGGTCAGGCGGTGGCCATCGAGCAGACCGGCTTCGGCGAGGATAAAACTGCCGGTGTCGATGGCGCCAAGGGTCACGCCTTCGTTGTCCAGACGACGCAGCCAGTGCTCCAGGGCCGGGGTGGCGAACTTCAGCGGTTCGAAGCCGGCGACCACCAATAGCGTCGCGCCTTTCCTCAGCGGCTCCAGCGCCGCATCGGCGTTGACCGACATGCCGTTACTGGCCAGCACCGCCCCGCCATCGGCACTCAATACATGCCAGCGATAAAGCTCGCCGCGAAAGCGATTGGCGACCCGCAGCGGCTCGATGGCCGAGATAAATCCAATGGCCGAGAAACCTGGCATCAACAAGAAATAGAAATCCTGGGACATGGAGCGCACTCGATGGCAGGTAGCGTGAGGACGTTGATACGCCACTTGCAACAGGCATTCAAGAGGGCAGGTCGCTGCAGTGCAAGAGTCGGTCGCCGCAGTGCGCTTTTATGGGGGCACAGCTGCGTAACTTGGCATCACCGGCGCACAAAGACGACCGGACCCACAATAACGAAACTGCCGAGGAATCCTGAGATGAAACGACTGATCAGCAGCTGTGTTCTTGCACTCAGCGGTACCGCTTTGCTGAGCGCCAGTGTCATGGCAGCCGAACCTGCGTCGTGCCAGAACGTGCGCATGGGCGTAGTGAACTGGACCGACGTTATCGCCACCAGTGCAATGACCCAGGTATTGCTCGACGGCCTCGGCTACAGCACCAAACAAACCAGCGCCTCCCAGCAAATCATCTTCGCCGGCATCCGCGATCAGCGCCTGGACCTGTTCCTGGGTTACTGGAACCCGCTGATGACCCAGACCATCACCCCGTTCGTCGACGCCAATCAGGTCAAAGTGCTTGAAGCACCAAGCCTCAAAGACGCCCGCGCCACCCTTGCCGTTCCGACCTACCTCGCCGACAAGGGTCTGAAAACCTTCGCCGACATTGCCAAGTTCGAAAAAGAGCTGGGCGGCAAGATCTACGGCATCGAGCCTGGCTCGGGCGCCAACACCCAGATCAAGGCGATGATTGCCAAGAACCAGTTTGGCCTCGGCAAGTTCCAGCTGGTCGAGTCCAGCGAGGCCGGCATGCTCGCCGCGGTGGATCGCGCAGTGCGCCGCAAGGAAGCCGTAGTGTTCTTCGGCTGGGCGCCGCACCCGATGAACGTCAACGTGCAGATGACTTACCTCACCGGCAGTGAAGACGCTCTCGGCCCGAACGAAGGCATGGCCACGGTCTGGACCGTCACCGCGCCGAAGTACTCCGAGCAATGCCCGAACATTGGCCGACTGCTGAGCAACCTGACGTTCACCGCCGAAGACGAGAGCCGGATGATGCAGCCGTTGCTGGATCACAAGGACGCCTTCGAATCGGCCAGACAGTGGCTCAAGGATCACCCGCAAGACAAGCAGCGCTGGCTCGAAGGCGTGACCACCTTCGATGGCAAGCCCGCGGCTGAAAACCTCAAGCTGACCAGCAAGTAACCCTCAATCGAACCACCGATTCGCAGCCCGACCGGGCTGCGAACGGGACCACCACGCCTGTAAGGAACCGAAAAATGAACCACGACGTCATCATCACCTGCGCACTCACCGGTGCTGGCGACACGACCGCCAAGAGCCCACACGTGCCGGTCACCCCGAAACAAATCGCTGCCGCCGCCGTAGAGGCCGCCAAGGCCGGCGCCACCGTGGTTCACTGCCACGTTCGCGACCCACAAACCGGCAAGTTCAGCCGCGACGTGGCGCTGTACCGCGAAGTGATGGAGCGCATCCGCGAAGCCGACGTCGACATCATCGTCAACCTCACCGCCGGCATGGGCGGCGACCTGGAAATCGGCGCGGGCGAGAACCCGATGGAGTTCGGCCCGAACACTGACCTGGTCGGCCCGCTGACCCGTCTGGCCCATGTCGAAGAACTGCTGCCGGAAATCTGCACCCTCGATTGCGGCACCCTGAACTTCGGCGATGGCGACACCATTTACGTATCCACCCCGGCGCAGCTGCGTGCCGGCGCCAAACGCATTCAAGAGCTGGGCGTGAAGGCCGAGCTGGAAATTTTCGACACCGGTCACCTGTGGTTCGCCAAACAGATGATCAAGGAAGGTCTGCTCGACAACCCGCTGTTCCAGCTCTGCCTGGGCATCCCGTGGGGCGCCCCGGCTGATACCACCACCATGAAAGCCATGGTCGACAACCTGCCAGCCGATGCGGTCTGGGCCGGCTTTGGCATCGGTCGCATGCAAATGCCGATGGCCGCGCAGGCCGTGCTGCTCGGCGGCAACGTGCGTGTCGGGCTGGAAGACAACCTGTGGCTGGACAAGGGCGTTCTGGCGACCAACGGCCAACTGGTCGAGCGCGCCGGCGAAATCCTCAGCCGCCTCGGTGCCCGGGTCCTCACCCCGGCTGAAGGCCGCAAGAAAATGGGCCTGAAACAGCGCGGCTAATCACTATTCATTCTTTACCCCTGTGGGAGCGAGCCTGCTCGCGAAGAGGCCGTCACAGCCGACATTTCAGTCGACTGACACACCGCTTTCGCGAGCAGGCTCGCTCCCACAAGGGCAACACCGAATCCTTTAGGAAATCACCATGAGCTTTATCACCGAAATCAAAACCTTCGCAGCCCTGGGCAGCGGTGTCATCGGCAGCGGCTGGGTGTCCCGCGCCCTCGCCCACGGCCTCGATGTGGTGGCCTGGGACCCGGCGCCCGGTGCCGAAGCCGCCTTGCGCAAACGCGTTGCCAACGCCTGGGGCGCACTGGAGAAACAAGGCCTGGCGCCGGGTGCCTCGCAGGATCGCCTGCGCTTTGTCACCACCATCGAAGAATGTGTTCGCGACGCCGATTTCATCCAGGAAAGTGCCCCTGAACGTCTTGAACTGAAACTGGAACTGCACAGCAAAATCAGCGCCGCAGCCAAGCCCGACGCCTTGATCGGTTCCAGTACTTCTGGCCTGTTGCCAAGCGAGTTCTACGAGAGTTCGACCCATCCGGAACGCTGCGTGGTCGGGCACCCGTTCAACCCGGTTTATCTGCTGCCCCTGGTGGAAGTGGTCGGCGGCAAGAACACCGCCCCGGAAGCCGTGCAGGCGGCGATGAAAGTCTACGAATCCCTCGGCATGCGCCCGCTGCACGTACGCAAGGAAGTGCCGGGATTCATCGCCGACCGCTTGCTCGAAGCGTTGTGGCGCGAGGCATTGCACCTGGTCAATGACGGCGTGGCGACCACCGGCGAAATCGATGACGCCATCCGTTTTGGTGCCGGTCTGCGCTGGTCGTTCATGGGCACGTTCCTGACCTACACCCTGGCCGGTGGCGATGCCGGCATGCGTCACTTCATGGCACAGTTCGGCCCGGCCCTGCAGTTGCCGTGGACCTACCTGCCGGCGCCGGAACTGACCGAAAAACTGATCGACGATGTGGTGGATGGCACCAGCGATCAATTGGGTAAACACAGCATTTCTGCGCTGGAGCGCTATCGTGATGACTGCCTGCTGGCGGTGCTGGAGGCGGTGAAGACCACCAAAGAGAAGCATGGGATGACTTTTAGCGAGTAATGCGCCATCAGGATCGGCCCCTTCGCGAGCAGGCTCGCTCCCACAGGTTATGCGCGGTCCTTGTGGGAGCGAGCCTGCTCGCGAAGACGATAGACCAGTCACCTCCCCTATTGGACCTTGAAACATGCCCACACTAACCACCTACCAAACCAGAATCATCCCCGACTGGGTCGACTACAACGGCCACCTGCGCGACGCGTTCTACCTGCTGATCTTCAGCTATGCCACCGATGCGCTGATGGATCGCCTGGGCATGGACAGCAACAACCGCGAAGCCAGCGGCAACTCGCTGTTCACCCTGGAACTGCACCTGAACTACCTGCACGAAGTGAAGCGCGATGCCGAAGTCGAAGTGCACACGCAGATCATCGCCCACGACAGCAAACGCTTGCACCTCTACCACAGCCTGCATCTGGTGGGTGACACGAAAGAGCTGGCGGGCAACGAACAAATGTTGCTGCATGTCGACCTCGCCGGGCCAAGTTCCACACCGTTCAGCGCAGTGACCCTGGGCAAACTGCAAGCCATGGTCGCTGAACAGACTGACCTGCCACCCCCCGCCTACGTTGGCCGAGTGATCGCATTACCGCCCAAAAAATAACAAGGAGATCGCATGAACACCGCCGCTGCTTTTGCCGACTTCCGTACTTATCCGTTGATCAGCGCGCTCAAAGGCGTGCAGGCGATGGCGGATCGTGTTCTGGTGAAGTGGGCCGACCACCGCGTCAGCCCCTTCCATCATCAATGGCTGCGGGACAACTGCCCGTGCCCGCAATGCGTCTACACGGTGACCCGCGAGCAAGTGCTGGAAATCGTCGATGTCCCGGAAAACTTGCTACCCGCCGACACCAGCATCGACGCTGAGGGCTGCCTCAGCATCGAATGGCAGGACGGCCACCACAGCCGCTTCGACCCTGGCTGGTTGCGTGCCCACGCCTACGACGACGAATCCCGCGCCGAGCGCCTGGCAGCCAAGCCAAAAGCCAGTCTTTGGCATAGCGATCTGCAGTTGCCGGTGTTCGAGTATCGAACGCTGATGAACGATAACGATGCCCTGTTGCAATGGCTGCTGGCCGTGCGGGACACCGGCCTGACCCAGGTCCGAGGCGTACCCACCGAACCCGGCTCGCTGAAGCTGATCGCGCAGCGCATTTCCTTCATCCGCGAGAGCAATTTCGGCGTGCTGTTCAACGTGCAATCCAAGTCCGATGCCGACAGCAACGCCTACACCGCTTTCAACCTGCCGTTGCACAGCGATTTGCCGACCCGGGAGTTGCAACCGGGACTGCAATTCCTGCATTGCCTGGTCAATGACGCCGAGGGGGGCGAAAGTATTTTTGTCGACGGTTTTGCCATCGCCGATGCCTTGCGCCAGGAAGATCCTGAGTCATTCAAAAGCCTCTGCGAGATCCCTGTGGAATTTCGCAACAAGGACCGCCATAGCGACTACCGTTGCCTCGCACCGATCATCGCCCTGGACGCCTTGGGACAAGTGTCGGAAATCCGCATGGCAAACTTTCTGCGCGGGCCGTTCGATGCGTCGGTGGAACAGATGCCCAGGCTCTATCGCGCCTATCGCCGCTTTATCGCGATGACCCGCGAGCCCCGGTTCAGGCTGATGCAAAGGCTCAACCCCGGCGAGCTCTGGTGCTTCGACAACCGCCGCACCCTCCACGCCCGTAACGCCTTCGATCCCGCTACCGGTGCCCGGCATTTCCAGGGGTGTTATGTCGATCGGGATGAGTTGTTGTCGCGCATTTTGGTATTGCAACGCTAGACCGTGTCATCGTTCATCGCGGGCAAGCCACGCTCCCACAGGTTATTCGCAACCCCTGTGGGAGCGGGCTTGCCCGCGATGGCGTCCGGACGGGCAACACTGAAACCACAGGCAAAAAAAAGCCCCGATCAAGCCGTGACAGGATCGAGGCAATAGGTACTGTTGAGGAGCTGCCGTGCGAGGGTGACCAAACCATCGTGAAGCGAGCTGAGTCCAGTGTGCCGACTCCTCTCGCGGGTAAATAGCCCGAAAACGACGCTTTCATAGCCAATGCGGCCATTGCGACAAATCGCCCTTGCCGCCACCCTGCCCCCCTACCAGAATCGAGCCACGACTCCATTCCCAGAAGAAGGATTTGCGTCATGATGCACGCCGATTTGATTGATCAGGAAGACTTGTTGGGCCAGCTCAAGGCATTGGGCTTTCAAGTGCCGAACGGCGCCACAGCCGAGCAGGCTTGCGAGTGTGCGGTGCGAGGTTTGAACAACGAGCGGGCCATCGTGCTGCGCACCATGGTCAAGCAGATGTACACCAGCAGCGCGACCATCCTGCCAGCTGTGCGCCAGGCTATCGACAAGCAATTGCTGCCGGCATTGGCCGAATACCAACAAAGCCACGTCGCCCGTTAAATCGCCTTCGCGAGCAGGCTCGCTCCCACATTCGACCGCACTCCTCTGTGGGAACCCGGTCAACTGTGGGAGCGAGCCTGCTCGCGAAGAAGGCGCCGCGGATTAAAGCCTTACGCTAGCGAAAGTCGACTCATTACGCGCCTGGCTCAGCGCTGACAACGGCCCGGACAACGGCGACAGCACCAGGGCTTGTGGCAGCGGCATCATCGCCACTTGCTGCGTGGTGTTGGAACCTACGCGCTCGTCACGTGGCGGAATGCCGAAGTATTCGCGGTAGCACTTGGAGAAGTGCGGCGTGGACACGAAGCCACACACAGATGCCACTTCGATGATCGACATCGGCGTTTGCTTGAGCAGCTGCCGCGCGCGGATCAGGCGCAGCTTCAGGTAGTAACGCGAAGGCGAGCAGTGCAGGTACTTCTGGAACAGCCGCTCCAGCTGACGACGGGACACGGCGACATACACTGCCAGTTCGTCGAGGTCGATCGGCTCTTCTAGGTTGGCCTCCATCAACGCAACGATTTCCTGCAACTTCGGCTGGTTGGTGCCGAGCATGTGCTTGAGCGGCACGCGCTGGTGATCCTGTTCGTTGCGGATGCGCTCGTACACGAACATCTCCGAGATCGCGGCGGACAGTTCACGGCCGTGATCGCGGCTGATCAGGTGCAGCATCATGTCCAGCGGCGCGGTGCCACCGGAACTGGTGAAACGGTTACGGTCCAGGGTGAACAGGCGGGTACTCATGGCCACCCGCGGGAAGGCTTCCTGCATCGCCGCCAGGCATTCCCAGTGCACGCTGCAATCGAAACCGTCCAGCAGGCCGGCGCAGGCCAGGGCCCAGCTGCCGGTGCAGACCGCACCCAGGCGACGGGACTGACGCGCCTGGCTTTGCAGCCATGAAACGTGTTCACGGGTAACAGTGCGCTGGATACCGATGCCGCCGCAGACAATCACGGTGTCCATTGGAGGGGCTTTGTGCATGGAGGCGTCGGGGGTGATCTGCAGACCGTCACTGGCCCAGACTTGACCGCCATCGACGGTGAGGGTCGTCCAGCGATACAGCTCGCGGCCGGACAACTGGTTGGCCATGCGCAGGGGTTCGACTGCGGAGGCCAGGGAAATCAGCGTGAAATTGTCCAGCAGCAGAAAGCCGATGGATTGAGGCGCACGGTTCTGGGGTTGGGCCCCGGAGTTGAACGTCGTCATCGCGGTATCTCCTCACACAAAGCGGGTGATGGCCTCAGGCGGAGGCTCTTGTTATTGCCATCGTTCTCGCGTGGGAGACGGGCTTTGTAATGACAGAGCAATTGCCATGCCTAAATTTGAATGTGCGTTCAATAACTCCTAAAAACGACGTCGGAATGTGTCTATATATGACGCGCGGCGAGTAGGGGTTATAAGTGCCATCAGTGGCGACAAGCGCTCTGCCCCGTTGCGTGTGAGCAAATCGGTAGCACTTGTGGGAACAGGGCTGCGAGCAGCCCGGAAAGAGTGTCACCGCAGGCACGGGTGACGGGCGGTCAGGGACCCCATGATACCCCGCCGACGGTGAGACTATTTATCTGTTAGCGACGCGCCAAAAGGTGGCGCGGTTTGGATCGAGTGTTCAGTTTACGCGCAGTTTTGACTGGTCTGGCCCCATCGCTGGCAAGCCAGCTCCCACAGGGATTCAGGGTGTGATCAAGATATCAGCTACACCAAAGAATCTGTGGGAGCTGGCTTGCCAGCGATGAAGTCAGCTCGGTATCAGCACTCCACCGCGCTGACCGCCAACCCACCCCGCGATGTCTCCTTATATTTGTCATGCATATCGGCACCGGTATCACGCATGGTGCGGATCACCCGATCCAGCGAGATAAAGTGCTGTCCATCGCCGCGCAATGCCATTTGCGCCGCATTGATCGCTTTCACCGCGGCAATCGCGTTGCGCTCGATACACGGCACTTGCACCAGACCGCCCACCGGATCGCACGTCAGCCCCAGGTTATGTTCCAGGCCGATTTCCGCCGCGTTGCACAGTTGCTCCGGGGTGGCGCCGAGGATTTCCGACAGCCCCGCCGCGGCCATGGCGCAGGCCGAACCGACTTCGCCCTGGCAACCGACTTCGGCACCGGAGATCGAAGCGTTCTTCTTGCACAGAATCCCCACCGACGCCGCACCGAGGAAGTAGTCGACGACGTTGGCGTCGGTCACGTCCTCGCTGAACTTCATAAAGTAATGCAACACCGCGGGAATGATCCCCGCCGCACCATTGGTCGGTGCCGTGACCATGCGCCCGCCGGCGGCGTTTTCTTCATTGACCGCCAAGGCGAACAGGTTGACCCACTCCATGGCGCTGAGGGTCGAGCCGATCACGTTGGGTTTGTTCAACTCCTGCAAGCTGCGATGCAGTTTGGCCGCACGCCGGCGCACATTCAGGCCACCGGGCAGGATGCCTTCGTGCTTGAGGCCGTGATCGACGCAATCCTGCATGGCGCGCCAGAGCTTCATCAGGCCGCTGCGGATTTCCTCTTCGCTGCGCCAGACCTTCTCGTTGGCCATCATGAGTTCGGCTACGCGCAGATTGTGCTTCTTGCACAGCTCCAACAACTCGGCAGCAGAGGAAAAATCATAGGGCAACACAGTGCGGTCAAGGTCGACCACCCCGCTGGAGGCCTGGGCCTCGTCGACGACAAAACCGCCGCCGACCGAATAGTAGGTGTCGCGATGCAACTCGCCGTCATTGCCTTCGACAATCAGGGTCATGGCATTGGGATGGAACGGCAGGTTTTCGTCGATCAGGCGCATGTCCCGACCCCAGATGAAGGGCACCGACAAACGACCGTCGAGCAACAGCGTGTCGGTTTCGCGCAGGGTGGCGATGCGGATGCCGATTTGCGACGGATCGATCGCATCCGGCCACTCGCCCATCAGGCCCATGATCACCGCGTTGTCGCTGCCGTGACCGATGCCGGTGGCGGACAACGAACCATAGAGCTGAACTTCGACCCTGCGCACCTGCTCCAGCAGACCCCGTTCACGCAAACCTTGTACAAACAAAGCCGCCGCCCGCATGGGTCCCACGGTGTGCGAACTGGAAGGGCCGATGCCGATTTTGAACAGGTCGAAAACACTGATAGCCATTACTGCCGAACTCCTGGATGAGCCAACTCCAGGCGCAAAAACGCCCGGTGGCGGAGCTGCTACGCTCAAGCTGCAATCCGCCGAGATGACTGCATCATCAGGCTTTTGTCTTGTCGTTCGACGTCTCTAACCGACGCACTCATGTCCACTAACGCCGTGGGCGTTTTACGCCATGTTTTCGGCGTTTTTTTGCGATGCAGAGGGGGAAATGGGGCTGAAAAAATCTGTAAACGACGTCACTGACACTGGATGCGACCATCCCTGTACTGGTTACGACGCACCCTGTAGGCGTCAGATTTTCACTGGTACATGATCATATCGACTCGATTGCAAGGCGCCGTGGTAGAGCTGTCTCCAAAACGCCATCCAGCCGCAACTCTATAAGTGCGGTGGTCCAGTCGGAACACTGCCAAAAAAAACACCAAGGAGTCCATCCATGAAAGGTTCCCCGTCGTTGTTGTTGGCCGCCATGCTTAGTCTGCCGGTTCTGGCGCAAGCCGCCGAACCGGCCCAATGCAGCACCGTAAACTTCTCCGATGTCGGCTGGACTGACATTACTGTCACCACCGCCACTACCAGCGTCGTCCTCGATGCCCTGGGCTACAAGACCAAAACCACCATGATTTCCGTGCCAGTGACCTACAAGTCGCTGGCCGATGGCAAGAACATGGACATCTTCCTCGGCAACTGGATGCCGACCATGGAAAACGACATCAAGCCCTATCGCGATGCCGGCACCGTGGACACCCTGCGCGCCAACCTTGAAAACGCCAAATACACCCTCGCCGTACCGGAAGAGCTGTACAACAAAGGCCTGAAGGATTTCGCCGACATCGCCAAGTTCAAGAAAGAACTGGACGGCAAAATCTACGGTATCGAACCGGGTAACGACGGTAACCGTCTGATCCAGAGCATGATCGACAAGAACGCCTTCGGCTTGAAAGACGCCGGCTTCAAGGTGGTCGAGTCCAGCGAGGCAGGCATGCTCTCGCAAGTCGATCGCGCCCAGCGCCGCAACACCGCGGTGGTGTTCCTGGGCTGGGAACCGCACCCGATGAACACACGCTTCAAGATGAAGTACCTGACCGGCGGCGACGAGTTCTTCGGCCCCAACTTCGGCCAGGCGACCATCTACACCAACACCCGCAAGGGTTACGCCCAGGAATGCAGCAACGTGGGTCAGCTGCTCAAAAACCTGGTCTTCACCCTCGACATGGAAAGCACGCTGATGGGCAACGTCCTGGACGACAAGATGAAGCCTGACGCAGCCGCGAAGGCCTGGCTGAAAAAGAACCCACAGGTACTCGATACCTGGCTCGCTGGCGTGACCACCATTGACGGTAAACCAGGCCTGGAGGCCGTGAAAGCCAAGCTCGCGCAGTAATCGCTTATGCCGGGCAGGTCTGCCTGCCCGGGCTGTTTATTTCCTTGCATGCGGACGTTCACTACCATGCTGATTGATCAGAAAATACCTCTAGGCCAGCACATTGCGAGCTTTGTCGAATGGTTGACGCAACACGGCGCCAACACCTTCGACGCCATTGCCGTGACGCTGGAAACGATGATCCACGGCGTGACTTTCGCGCTGACCTGGTTCAACCCGCTGGTCTTGATCGGCCTCATCGCCCTCCTGGCCCACTTGATCCAGCGCAAATGGGGGTTGACCGCCTTTGTTGTCGCCTCCTTTCTGCTGATCCTCAACCTGGGGTACTGGCAGGAAACCATGGAGACCCTCGCCCAGGTGTTGTTCGCCACCCTGGTCTGCGTGGTCATCGGCGTGCCACTGGGCATCGTCGCCGCGCACAAGCCGATGTTCTACACTGTAATGCGTCCGGTACTCGATCTGATGCAGACCGTACCGACCTTCGTTTACCTCATTCCTACCCTGACCCTCTTCGGGCTGGGTGTGGTGCCAGGCCTGATCTCCACGGTGGTGTTCGCCATTGCCGCGCCGATCCGCCTGACCTACCTGGGCATCCGCGATGTCCCACAAGAATTGATGGACGCCGGCAAGGCCTTCGGCTGCTCGCGTCGTCAACTGCTGACACGGATCGAACTGCCCCACGCCATGCCGAGCATCGCGGCCGGCATCACCCAGTGCATCATGCTGTCGCTGTCGATGGTGGTGATCGCGGCACTGGTGGGCGCCGATGGATTGGGTAAACCGGTGGTCAACGCACTGAACACTGCTGATATCGCCCTGGGCTTCGAAGCGGGCCTGGCGATCGTACTGCTGGCGATCATGCTCGACCGTATCTGCAAACAACCCGAAGCCAAAGTAGGGGGTGACGCATGAGCATAATTCGCTTCGAAGACGTCGACGTGATCTTCACCAAAGATCCGCGCGAAGCACTGAAACTTCTCGATCAAGGCTTGACCCGCAGCGAGATCCTGAAAAAGACCGGGCAGATCGTTGGCGTCGAAAAAGCCAGCCTGGATATCGAAAAAGGTGAAATCTGCGTGCTGATGGGCCTTTCCGGCTCCGGCAAGTCCAGCCTGCTGCGTTGCATCAACGGCCTCAACACCGTCAGCCGCGGCAAGTTGTTCGTCGAGCACGAAGGCAAGCAGATCAACATTGCGTCCTGCACGGCCGCCGAACTGAAAATGATGCGCACCAAGCGCATTGCGATGGTGTTCCAGAAGTTTGCCCTGATGCCTTGGCTGACAGTGCGCGAGAACATCAGTTTCGGCCTCGAAATGCAGGGTCGGCCGGAGAAGGAACGCAAAAAGCTGGTCGATGAAAAACTCGAACTGGTGGGCTTGACCCAATGGCGCAACAAGAAGCCCGATGAGCTGTCCGGCGGCATGCAACAGCGTGTGGGCCTGGCCCGTGCGCTGGCAATGGACGCCGACATTCTGCTGATGGACGAACCGTTCTCGGCCCTCGACCCGCTGATTCGCCAGGGCCTGCAGGATGAACTGCTGGAACTGCAACGCAAGCTGAGCAAAACCATCGTGTTCGTGAGCCACGACCTCGACGAAGCCCTGAAGCTCGGCAGCCGTATCGCGATCATGAAAGACGGCCGGATCATCCAGTACAGCAAGCCTGAAGAAATCGTCCTCAACCCGGCGGACGACTACGTGCGGACCTTCGTGGCCCACACCAACCCGCTGAACGTACTGTGCGGCCGCAGCCTGATGCGCACCCTGGACAACTGCAAGCGCATCAACGGTTCGGTCTGCCTGGATCCGGGCGGCGATTCGTGGCTCGACCTGGCAGAGGGCAACACGATCAAGGGCGCACGCCAGAACGGCTCGGTGCTGGACCTGCAGAACTGGGTACCGGGGCAAGCGGTTGAAGGCCTGGGTCGTCGACCTACCCTGGTGGATTCGAGCATCGGCATGCGCGACGCGCTGCAGATCCGCTACCAGACCGGCAACAAGCTTGTACTGCACGACAACAACCATGTGGTCGGGATTCTCGGCGACAGCGAGCTGTACCACGCACTGCTCGGCAAGAACCTGGGGTAAGGCAACAGACACAAAAACGCCGCGAGAGGATCGCGGCGTTTTTGTTTATGGGGATATCGGGTCAATCTGCTTTGCGGCTAATGACCCCTTCGCGAGCAGGCTCGCTCCCACATTGGAATGCGGTCAACTGTGGAAGCGAGCCTGCTCGCGAAGAACGCGACGCGGTGTCATGGAAACACCGCGCCACTTACAACTTAGCTATACACCCGGCCAAGGAGCTGCCTATGGCTTTCGAACTGATCGAGCACGTCACGGGTGATCTGATCCTGGGTGAAGCCCATCAAGTCGTAGTCCTGGCTGCCGTTGTGCAGGTACACCTCGGCACGGTAGTAGCGCTGGCGTGCCTCATCGGATTGAGCCGATTCAGTTGGCGTGGCCAGGTACCCATCCAGGCTGACTTCGTAGACAAAAGGGTTGCCCTCTTCCATCTCGATCCGCAGGCCCATGCAACGCTTGGACTTGCCCAGCAAGGTTTGCACATCCAGGCCTTGAGCGCGCATTTGCACGGCGGCATCTTCCAGCGCCGGCGTTACATGCTTGTCCATGAAGCGCTGTACCACCGACTGGCTCGGTTGCAGGTCCAGTTGAGTCAGGCGCTCGGTGAAACCACGGCGACCGCGTGCCGCCAGTTCCGCTTGTTCCTGCTCGATCTGCACGTCCTGGCGCATGGCCTTGTGCAAGCCGAACATGAAAAACACCAGCACCACCGAGAACGGCAGTCCCGCCAGCACCACCATGGTTTGCATGGCTTCGAAGTTACCGGCGAACAGCAGACCAATGGTCACCAGGGTGATCACCGCCGACCAGAAAATCCGCAACCAGTGCGGGGCGTCTTCGTCGACGTTACCGCCCTTGCACGACAGGTTGGCCATCATCACCGCGCCGGAATCCGCCGGTGTCAGGAACAGCACGAAACCAACGAAAATCGAGACGCCGATTACCACTTTCGACGCCGGGTAGTGTTCAAGCAACTGGTAGATCGCCATGGACGGCTGTTCCAGCGCCGTCTTGCCGAGTTCCACCGCCCCATGGTTCATCACCAGGTCCAGGGCCGAGTTGCCGAAGATCGACAGCCACGCCAGGGTGAAACCCAGTGGGATCAGCAGCACGCCAGCGACCAGTTCACGCACCGTGCGACCACGGGAAATACGCGCGATGAACATGCCCACGAATGGCGCCCAGGAAATCCACCAGGCCCAGTAGAACAGAGTCCACAGGCCCAACCAGCGGTCGGACTTCTCACTGTCGCCTTCGTACACATAGAGGTCGAACGTCTTCAGCACCACACCGTTCAGGTAGTCACCGATGTTCTGCACGAAGCCGTTGAGCAGGTGCAGGGTCGGGCCGAACAGCAGCACGAAAATCAGCAGGCCGCTGAACAAAACGATGTTCAGGTTGGACAGACGGCGAATGCCGTTTTCCACACCCGACACAGCAGCAATGGTCGCCACGGTGCTCATCACGATGATCACGATCAGCAGGTTGGTGTTGCTGTGCTCCATGCCGAACAGGTTTTCAAGGCCCGACGACACTTGCAGCGAACCAATCCCCAGGTTGGTCACCAGACCCAACAGGGTCACGAACATGCCGAAACCGTCCACCGCGTGACCGGCCGCGCCTTTGACCCAACGCTCACCCGCCAGCGGGTACAGCGCCGAACGCAACGCCAGTGGCTGGTTGTGACGGTAGGCAAAGTACGCCACGGCCAGGCCGACCAATGCGTAGATCGCCCAGCCATGCAGGCCCCAGTGCAGGAACGTCAGCTGAACCGCCTGACGTGCCGCCAGGTTGCTGGCAGCGACGCCTTCCGGCGGGTTGAAGTAGTGATCCAGCGGCTCGGAGGCGCCGAAGTACAGCAACGAGATGCCGATACCCGACGAGAACAGCATCCCCGCCCAGGCGCCGTAGCTGAAGTCCGGGGTGTCGTCCTTGCTGCCCAGTTTCAGTTTGCCGTAGGACGAAAACGCCAGGCCGACGACGAAGATCAGATAGGCGGCAATCACCACCATGTAGTACCAGCCAAAGCTGCGGGACAACCAGGCCTGGGCCGTTCCGAGCATTTTGCCCGCCTCTTGCGGGGCGATGATCAGAATGGCGGTCAACAACAGAATCAACGCGGTAGAGGTGTAGAACACCCAACCGTTGACCGTCACCTTTTCCGGCGGGGTCTTTATAAGCGAGGCAGAACTCATTGCACAGATGCTCCAGGCAGTGCGAGTGAAGAACGCAAGGCAACACGGAACCCGACCAATCGGTTAGTGGGCAGCCGACCAGTGGGTGATATAAAGACACCCCGAAAAAAGCCCGAAGCCCGGGAGCGCCAGTGCGCGTGGGTTTCGAGCGTTTTGGGATGTCGTTTTTCCGCCAGCTACATGTAGGAAAAACCTGTAGGCAGCGACGATTTGTCGCAGATCTTATTCTTTGTTGATTGAACGTTCAATCAAAACAAAATAGACTGGCCCTCAATCCGATAGACGTTTTGCGTCTGCCGGAAGGCCCAAGGAGATGTGCAAGATGCCCAAGGTCGGTATGCAACCCATTCGCCGCCAGCAATTGATCGAAGCCACTTTACTGGCCGTCGATCAGGTCGGAATGGGGGACGCCAGCATTGCGCTGATCGCCCGTTTGGCCGGTGTCTCGAATGGCATCATCAGTCACTATTTTCAGGACAAGAACGGCCTGATTGCTGCCACGGCGCAGTATCTGATGAGCGTCCTCAGCGAGAACGTCACCGCGCGCCGTCAGGCGCTGAAGGACAACAGCCCGCGGGCGCACCTTCAGGTGATCATCGAAGGCAACTTCGACGCCAGCCAGGTCAATGGCCCGGCAATGAAAACCTGGCTGGCCTTCTGGGCCACCAGCATGCACCACCCGTCTTTGCACAGGTTGCAGCGGATCAACGATCACCGTCTGTATTCCAACCTGTGCTGCCAGTTCCGCCGCGTACTGTCGCTCGACGATGCGCGCAGTGCAGCCCGTGGCCTGGCAGCCCTCATTGACGGTTTGTGGCTGCGCGGTGCGCTGTCGGGAGACGCTTTCGACACCGAGCAGGCGCACCGGATCGCTTACGAATACATGGATTTCCAACTGGCCAAGCAGGTGAGTTAGAGCACACATAGAACGCTCAACCCCTGAACGCGCCAATCACTGATGCACTTGCGAGGACAATATGGCCCGTTTCGAACTGCAAAAACTCTACATCGATGGCGCGTACACCGACGCTGGCAGCGACGCCACGTTCGAAGCCATCAACCCGGCTAACGGTGAAGTCCTCGCAAAAGTACAACGTGCGACGAAGGAAGACGTCGAGCGCGCCGTCGTCAGCGCCGAAAAGGGCCAGAAAATCTGGGCCGCCATGACCGCCATGGAGCGTTCGCGCATCCTGCGTCGCGCCGTGGACATCCTGCGTGAGCGCAACGACGAACTGGCCGCCCTGGAAACCCTGGACACCGGCAAGGCTTACTCCGAAACCCGTTACGTCGACATCGTCACCGGCGCCGACGTGCTGGAGTACTACGCGGGCCTGGTGCCAGCCATCGAAGGCGAGCAGATCCCGCTGCGCACCACGTCGTTCGTCTACACCCGTCGCGAGCCGCTGGGCGTCGTGGCCGGCATCGGCGCGTGGAACTACCCGATCCAGATTGCCTTGTGGAAATCCGCACCTGCCCTGGCGGCCGGTAACGCGATGATCTTCAAGCCAAGCGAAGTCACCTCGCTGACCACCCTGAAACTGGCCGAAATCTACACCGAAGCCGGTCTGCCAGCAGGCGTGTTCAACGTCCTGACCGGCAGCGGCCGCGAAGTCGGCACCTGGCTGACCGAGCACCCGCGCATCGAGAAAGTCTCGTTCACCGGCGGCACCGACACCGGCAAGAAAGTCATGGCCAGCGCTTCGAGCTCTTCGCTCAAAGACGTGACCATGGAACTGGGCGGCAAATCCCCGCTGATCATCTGCGACGACGCCGACCTCGACCGCGCCGCCGACACCGCGATGATGGCCAACTTCTACAGCTCCGGTCAGGTTTGCACCAACGGTACCCGCGTATTCGTACCGGCCCACCTGAAAGCCGCGTTCGAAGCCAAGATCGCTGAACGTGTTGCACGCATCCGCATCGGCAACCCGGAAGACGAAAACACCAACTTCGGCCCGCTGGTCAGCTTCGCCCACATGGAAAGCGTGCTGGGCTACATCGCCAAGGGCAAGGAAGAAGGTGCACGTCTGCTGTGCGGTGGCGAACGTCTGACTGACGGCGAATTCGGCAAAGGCGCATTCGTCGCACCGACCGTATTCACTGACTGCACCGACGACATGACCATCGTCCGTGAAGAAATCTTCGGCCCGGTCATGGCGATCCTCAGCTACGAAACCGAAGAAGAAGTGATCCGCCGCGCCAACGACACCGACTTCGGCCTGGCCGCCGGTATCGTCACCAAGGACCTGAACCGCGCCCACCGCGTAATTCATCAGCTGGAAGCCGGTATCTGCTGGATCAACGCCTGGGGCGAATCCGACGCCAAGATGCCGGTCGGCGGCTACAAGCAGTCGGGTGTTGGCCGTGAAAACGGGATCAGCTCGCTGAACAACTTCACCCGCATCAAATCGGTACAGGTCGAGCTGGGCGATTACGCCTCGGTGTTCTAAGGCGACATTCGCTTCGCCTGCGAGGCCGTCTTCGCGAGCAGGCTCGCTCCCACAGAAGTACGCGTTCCACTGTGGGAGCGAGCCTGCTCGCGAATCGAGTGCGCAGCACTCGCCATGGCCTGACCTGAACCAACTTCAAAGAGGGTGCATTCAATGTCCCAAGAATTCGATTACATCATCATCGGTGCCGGCTCGGCCGGTAACACCCTGGCGACCCGTCTGACTGAAGACGAAGGCGTCACCGTCCTGCTGCTCGAAGCGGGCGGCCCGGACTACCGCATGGACTTCCGCACGCAGATGCCTGCCGCGCTGGCGTTCCCGCTGCAAGGCCGTCGCTACAACTGGGCCTACGAAACCGATCCGGAGCCACACATGGACGGTCGCCGGATGGAGTGCGGTCGCGGCAAGGGCCTGGGTGGTTCCTCGCTGATCAACGGCATGTGCTACATCCGCGGCAACGCCATGGACTACGACGGCTGGGCGAAACTGCCTGGGCTGGAAGACTGGACCTACCTCGATTGCCTGCCGTATTTCCGCAAGGCGGAAACCCGTGACATAGGCCCGAACGACTACCACGGTGGTGAAGGTCCGGTCAGCGTGACCACGCCAAAAGCCGGCAACAACCCGTTGTTCCACGCCATGGTCGAAGCCGGCGTGCAGGCCGGTTACCCGCGCACCGAAGACCTCAACGGTTACCAGCAGGAAGGTTTCGGTCCGATGGACCGCACCGTGACGCCCAAAGGCCGTCGCGCTTCCACCGCTCGCGGGTACCTGGACGTGGCCAAGAAGCGTTCGACCCTGACCATCGTCACCCACGCCCTGACCGACAAGATCCTGTTCGAAGGCAAGCGTGCGGTCGGCGTGCGTTACCTGGTCGGCGCGACTGAAGAACGCGTTGAAGTCAAGGCACGCAAGGAAGTCCTGCTGTGCTCCGGCGCCATCGCTTCGCCGCAGATCCTGCAACGCTCCGGCGTCGGCCCTGCCGAGCTGCTGAACAAGCTCGACATTCCAGTGGTCCACGACTTGCCGGGCGTCGGTGAAAACCTGCAGGACCACCTTGAGTTGTACCTGCAATACGCTTGCACCCAACCGGTCTCGCTGTACCCGTCGCTGCTCCTGCACAACCAGCCGGCCATCGGTGCCGAGTGGCTGTTCAACGGCACCGGCATCGGCGCCAGCAACCAGTTCGAAGCCGGCGGTTTCATTCGTACCCGTCCGGAATTCGAATGGCCGAACATCCAGTACCACTTCCTGCCGGTAGCGATTAACTACAACGGCAGCAATGGTGTGAAAGAGCACGGTTTCCAGGCGCACATGGGCTCCATGCGTTCGCCGAGCCGTGGTCGCATCCAGGTCAAGTCCAAGGACCCGCGCCAGCACCCGAGCATCCTGTTCAACTACATGGCCACCGAGCAGGACTGGCAGGAATTCCGCGACGGCATTCGCCTGACCCGTGAAATCATGCAGCAACCTGCACTGGACGCCTTCCGCGGCCGCGAAATCAGCCCGGGCATCGAAGTGCAAACCGATGAGCAGCTGGACACGTTCATCCGTGAGCACGCCGAAACCGCGTTCCACCCGTCCTGCTCGTGCAAGATGGGCACCGACGAGATGGCCGTGGTCGATGGCGAAGGTCGCGTGCATGGCATGCAAGGCCTGCGCGTGGTCGATGCCTCGATCATGCCGATCATCACCACCGGCAACCTGAATGCGCCGACGATCATGATGGCCGAGAAAATCGCCGACAAGATCCGTGGCCGCCAGCCATTGCCGCGCAGCAAGGCCGCCTATTATGTGGCCGGCGATGCGCCGGTGAAGGGCAAGCCGATGCGTGAAGTCAGCCAGACCGCGTAATACCGTTACACCGTATTACGGCTATTCGCGAGCAGGCTCGCTCCCACATAAGACCTGAGTTATTCACAGGTCCAATGTGGGAGCGAGCCTGCTCGCGAAGAGGCCTTGTAAAACAACACATCTGTATCTGACTCACCCCGGTTAAACCTTCCCGCACCGCTCCATCCTTGATCCAGCCCCCACGCAGGCCTACTCTAGCGCCACGCAATCGTTTCACCCCTCTCCTTGCAGCACCGCTCCGCCCTCACTCCATACCAAGGAGGTTCCCGAATGTTCGATTTCCACCCCCAGCTCAAGCAGCGCTTCGCTGCCTTGCGCACGGGCGCTGAATTCTTTTCCCTGCGTTATGTGCGCGAGTCCGGCCAGTACCTGTCGGTGCGCAAGAACGTGGCGGAACCGCCGAGCCTGCGCCGTGACGAAGGCGCGATGCTGACCGTACGGGTCAACGGCGTCGAAGCCTATGCCGCCACCAATGACCTGTCACAACAGGGCTTGCAGGCCGCCCTCGAACGCGCCGAACAGCAGGCCCGTCGACTCAAATCCCACGCCTTGCTGGACCTGCGCGAACAAACCGTGTCCAGCGACCGCGCCGACTACTTCTCGCCCAACCTCGACCAGCCGTTCCCGTCCCTGAGCGATTGCTATCAACTGCTCGGCGCCGAATCCGCCGCCGTGCCCAAGGACGAGCGCCTGGTGAACTGGCAGGTGAGCATCGGCATCACCCACGTCGAGCAGATCTACCTCAATACCGCAGGCGCCGAACTGCGCCAGGCACAGCGCTTCGTCTATCCCGGCCTGGAAGTCACCGCCTACGACGGCAACGACAGCCAGACCCGCACCTTGGGCCGCGAGAACTTCGGCCAACAGGGCGGCTTTGATGTAATCAGTCGCTGCGGCCTGTTCGGTGCCGGCCCGAAAATCGCCGATCAGGCGCTGCAATTGCTGCTGGCGCCGAACACCCCACAAGGCCCGCGCGACCTGCTGCTGATGCCCGACCAGATGATGCTGCAGATCCACGAATCCATCGGCCACCCGCTGGAACTGGACCGCATCCTCGGCGACGAGCGCAATTACGCCGGCACCAGTTTCGTCAAACCCGAAGACTTCGGCAGCCTGCAATACGGTTCGAAACTGCTCAACGTGACCTTCGACCCGGACATTCCCGAACAGCTCGCCAGCTACGGCCATGACGACGACGGCAGCGCCGCCAGCAAACAATTCCTGATCCGCGAAGGCCTGTTGCTTCGGCCATTGGGCGGTGCGCTATCGCAATTCCGCGCTGGACTGGACGGCGTCGCCAACAGCCGCGCCTGCGGCTGGAACCGTCCGCCGATCGATCGCATGGCCAACCTCAATATCGAGCCGGGCGATCAACCGCTGGAACACCTGATCGGCAACATCGAACACGGCATCCTGATGAGCACCAACCGCTCCTGGTCCATCGACGATGCGCGCAACAAATTCCAGTTCGGTTGCGAATGGGGCCAGTTGATCGAGAACGGCGAACTCAAGGGCGTGGTGAAGAACCCGAATTACCGGGCGATTTCCGCGCAGTTCTGGAAGAGCCTCAGCGCTGTCGGCGATGCCGGCACCGTCAAGGTCCTTGGCACCCCGAACTGTGGCAAGGGCGAACCGAACCAGGTGATCCGCGTCGGCCATGCGTCACCGGCCTGTGTATTCAGCAATGTTGATGTGTTTGGGGGAGACGCCTGATGAGTACGTCCAAAGCTCAAGCCGAATCGTTCAAGGCCTTGGTCAACGGCTTGCGCGAAGCCTTGCGTGAACCGGAACAGTTCACCCTCGGCTATGCCGCCGAATCGTCGGCCTTCGTGCGTTTCAACCACGCCAAGGTGCGCCAGGCCGGGCAGGTCCAGCAGGCGAGCCTCAGTCTGAAACTGATCAACGATGGCCGTCACGCCGACCTCGACATCACCCTGTCCGGCGATCCGCAGGTGGACCGACAACGCCTGGCCGAAGGCCTGCAACAATTGCGCGAAACCCTGCCGCTGCTGCCGCAAGACCCCTATCTGCTGCTCAACTACAACGGTTGGCAGAGTAAGAATGTTCAAGAGCATCCACTGCCGGATACCGAGCAAGTAGTCGCCGAAATCACCCGCGCCGCCGAAGGCCTGGACCTGGTCGGTTTCTACGCGGCAGGTCCGATCAGCCGTGGCTTCGCCAGTTCCGCCGGGGCATTCGGCTGGCATCAGGCCAACAGCTTCAACTTCGACTTCAGCCTGTTCCATGAAAACGGCCAGGCCGTGAAGGCCAGCTACGCCGGGCACGACTGGAGCAGTGAGGGTTTTGCCAAGCGCTTCCAGCAGGCCCGCGAGCAACTTGACTACCTGGGGCGACCAACGCGCACCCTGGCGCCGGGTCAATACCGCGCTTACCTGGCGCCGGCCGCGCTGGAAGAAATCATGGGCATGCTGTGCTGGGGTGGTTTCTCGGCGCAGTCGATTGCCAGCAAGAGCAGCCCGCTGCAGAAGCTCTATGGGGGTGATCAAAGCTTCAGCCCGCTGGTGTCGCTGGATGAAAAAGTCAGTGGTTCGTTGAGCCCGGCGTTCTCCGACGAAGGCTATCCGCGCAGTGATCTCAAGTTGATTGTCGAAGGCAGGGCCGGCGCGCAACTGGTCGGCTCACGCAGCGCCGCCGAGTATGGCCTGACCGCCAACGGCGCCAGCGGCGGGGAATCGCCGAGCGCCTTGAACATGCAGGCTGGGGCGCTGCTGGAGGCGGACGTCCTCAAGCAACTGGGCACCGGTTTGTACATCAGCAACCTGTGGTACCTGAATTTTTCGGACCAGCCGGGGGCACGCATGACGGGCATGACCCGCTTTGCGACCTTCTGGGTCGAGAACGGCGAGATCCAGGCACCGGTCAGCACCATGCGTTTCGATGACAGTGCCTACAGTTTGCTGGGCTCGCAGCTGGAAGCGCTGACCGCTGAACGCGAGTTGCTGTTGTCGGCCAGCACCTACAGCCAGCGGGCAACGGCGTCGGCGTTGTTGCCGGGGGCACTGGTCAGCCGGCTCACACTGACCCTTTAAAAGCTTCGCGAGCAGGCTCGCTCCCACATGGACGGTGAATAACCTGTGGGAGCGAGCCTGCTCGCGAAGAAGCCACCACGGACTCCCTGATTCACACTGACAAGAGGTCCCATGCCCAACCGCCCACCTCTCGACCCTGTCACCGCCCGCTGGGTGCCGTGGGTCGTCGCCATTGCCTTCTTCATGCAGTCCCTCGACGGGACCATCCTCAACACCGCCCTGCCGGCCATGGCCGCGGACCTGGCGGAAGACCCGCTGCGCATGCAGGGCGTAATCATCGCCTACATGCTCACCGTCGCCTTGCTGATCCCCGCTTCAGGCTGGATCGCCGACCGTTTCGGCACCCGGAAAATCTTCTTCGGCGCCATTCTGCTGTTCAGCCTCGGCTCACTGCTTTGCGCCATGTCGAACAGCCTGACCCTGCTGATCGGCGCCCGGGTGATCCAGGGCCTGGGCGGCGCGTTGATGCTGCCGGTCGGGCGGCTGGTGGTGCTGCGCGCCTACCCGCGCTCGGAGCTGGTGCGCATCATGGGTTTCATCACCATCCCCGGCCTGCTCGGCCCGTTGATTGGCCCGACCATGGGCGGGTGGATGGTCGAATACCTGACCTGGCACTGGATCTTCCTGATCAACCTGCCAGTGGGGGTAATCGGTTGCTACGCCGTGTGGAAATTCATCCCGGACCTGCGCGGCTCCGAACGCACCCGTTTCGATAGCCTTGGCTTTGTGCTGTTCGGGGCGGCGATGATCCTGATCACCATCGCCATGGAAGGCCTGGGCGAACTGCATTTACCGCACCTGCGGGTGATGTTGCTGCTGTTCGGCGGCATGGCTTGCCTGGCGGCTTACTGGCTGCGCGCAGGGCATATCGACAATCCGTTGTTCGCACCGTCGCTGTTCAAGACCCGGACTTTCGCCGTCGGCATCCTCGGCAACCTGTTCGCCCGACTCGGCAGCGGCGCCCTGCCCTTTCTGGTGCCGTTGCTGCTGCAAGTGGCGCTGGGCTATTCACCGTCACAGGCCGGGATGAGCATGCTGCCGCTGGCCGCGGCGGCGATGATCGCCAAGTGGGTGGCACGACCGCTGATCGAGCGCCTGGGCTACCGCATCGTCCTGACCGGCAACACCCTGGCGCTGGGCATCATGCTGGCGAGCATGGGCCTGGTCAGCGAGCAGACGCCGTACTGGCTGCTGCTGTGCCTGCTGGCGATCCTCGGGGCGATCAACTCCTTGCAGTTCACCGCGATGAATACCGTGACCCTGATCGACCTCGACGACGCCAGCGCCAGCAGCGGCAACAGTTTGTTGTCGGTGGTGGCGCAACTGTCCCTGAGCCTGGGGGTGGCCTGTGCCGGAGCGCTGCTCGGCGGGTTCACGGCACAGATCGGGAACGATGGCGTTCAGACCGTTTTGGGCGCCTTTCAGCTGACGTTCGTGACCGTTGGCATCATGGCGATGCTGGCGGCGACGATCTTCTCCCAGCTGTCGCGGGAAGACGGACGGCGCGTCAAACGCCCGGAAGAACACATCGAACATTGAGGAGAACATTTGTGGCGAGGGGATTTATCCCCGTTGGGTTGCGAAGCGACCCCAGTGCCCCATCAGGCGAACCGTGCACACAGGTTTTTGCGACGGCTTCGCCGCCGAACGGGGATCAATCCCCTCGCCACAAATAAATCCCCTCGCCACTGGTTTGCGTTCGTCCAGAACTTTCGAGGAAAGTGGCCAGAGGCTGGTACACTGCGCGACATTTTGTTTTGCAGGCCAGTCCCGTGACCACCATCGCCACCGCTTTTAATACTTTGCCGCTGTCCGCCGCCATGCTGGCTAACCTCGACTCCCTCGGTTATGCCCAGATGACGCCGATCCAGGCGCAAAGCTTGCCGGTGATCCTCAAGGGGATGGACTTGATCGCCCAGGCCAAGACCGGCAGCGGCAAGACCGCCGCCTTCGGTATCGGCCTGTTGAACCCGATCAACCCGCGTTATTTCGGTTGCCAGGCGCTGATCCTGTGTCCGACCCGCGAGCTCGCCGACCAGGTCGCCAAGGAAATCCGTCGCCTGGCCCGTGCCGAAGACAACATCAAGGTCCTGACCCTGTGTGGCGGCGTGTCTCTCGGCCCGCAGATCGCTTCGCTGGAACATGGCGCACACATCATCGTCGGCACCCCGGGACGCATCCAGCAGCACCTGCGCAAGGGTTCGCTGGTGCTCCATGGCCTGAACACACTGATCCTCGACGAAGCCGACCGCATGCTCGATATGGGTTTCTACGATTCCATCGAAGAAATCATCATGCAGGCCCCGGAACGTCGCCAGACCCTGCTGTTCTCCGCCACTTACCCGGTGGGCATCAAGCAGCTGGCCTCGAAGTTCATGCGCAACCCGCAGCAAGTGAAGGCCGAGGCGTTCCACGACGACACCCAGATTGAGCAGCGCTTCTACGAGATCTCCCCGGAAGAGCGCATGAGCGCGGTGACCAAAGTCCTGGGCCACTTCCGTCCAGCGTCCACCGTGGCCTTCTGCTTCACCAAGCAACAGGTTCAGGAAACCGTCGATCACCTGACCGCCAAAGGCATTTCCGCCGTCGGCCTGCACGGCGATCTGGAACAGCGTGACCGCGATCAGGTACTGGCGATGTTCGCCAACCGCAGCACGTCGGTACTGGTGGCCACCGACGTCGCGGCGCGCGGCCTGGACATTGACTCCCTGGACATGGTGATCAACGTCGAGCTCGCCCGCGATTCGGAAATCCACATCCACCGCGTCGGCCGTACCGGTCGTGCCGGCGAGAAAGGTATCGCCATCAGCCTGGTCGCGCCGTCCGAGGCGCAGCGTGCACAAGCCATCGAACAATTGCAGAAGACGCCGTTGACCTGGGATCAGGTGGACAACCTCACCTCCAAGGGCGGCGGCCCGCTGCTGCCGCAGATGAGCACCCTGTGTATCGCTGCCGGCCGCAAGGACAAGGTTCGTCCAGGCGATATTCTAGGCGCATTGACCGGTGACGCCGGGATCCCGGGTGCCCAGGTCGGCAAGATTGCGATTTTCGATTTCCAGGCCTACGTGGCCGTGGAACGTGGCGTCGCCAAGCAGGCCCTGCAGCGCCTGAACGACGGCAAGATCAAGGGCCGTTCGTTGCGCGTGCGTATTTTGTAAGCGATCTTCCAACCTACGAAGATCCCCTGTGGGAGCGAGCCTGCTCGCGAATGCAATCTGTCAGTTGGCCCATGGTTGACTGACACACCGCTTTCGCGAGCAGGCTCGCTCCCACAGTTTGTATTGTGGTGAACACTGAGAGGACACCGTTTTGCGCTCTACCGAAGTCGTGATCATTGGCGCTGGCGCCGCAGGGTTGATGTGTGCGCTGACCGCCGCCGGGCGCGGGCGCAAGGTGCTGTTGCTCGACCACGCCAACAAGGCCGGCAAGAAAATCCTGATGTCGGGCGGTGGTCGCTGCAATTTCACCAACATGTACACCGAACCGGGCAATTTCCTCTCGCAGAACGCGCATTTCTGTAAATCCGCCCTGGCCCGCTACACCCAGTGGGACTTCATCGGCATGGTCGCCAAGCACGGCGTGCCGTACCACGAGAAAAAGCTCGGCCAGTTGTTCTGCGATAACAAATCCAGCGACATCCTCGAAATGCTCCTCGATGAGTGCAATCAGGTCGGCGTCAGCCTGCACCTGGACACCTCGATCCAGACCATCGAAAAGCTTGAGAAAGGCTATTTGCTGGATACCACGATGGGGCAGATCACCTGCGAGTCCCTGGTGATCGCCACCGGTGGCCTGTCGATTCCGACCCTGGGCGCCACCGGCTTCGGCTATCAGGTAGCCAAGCAGTTTGGTCACGACCTGCTGCCGACCCGCGCCGGCCTGGTGCCGTTCACCATCACCGATCAGCTCAAGGCGCTGTGCACCGAACTGTCAGGTACATCGGTGGATTGCCTGGTCAGCTGCAACGACCAGAGTTTCCGCGAGAACATCCTGTTCACCCACCGCGGCCTCAGCGGCCCGGCGATTTTGCAGATTTCCTCGTTCTGGGAATCAGGCGATACCGTCGAAATCAACCTGATGCCAGACCACGACGTGCCGACCTGGCTGCAACAACAGCAAGCCGAACGCCCCAACAGCGAGCTGAAAACCCTGCTCGGTGAAATCTTCACCAAGAAGATGGCCAACCTGCTGGCGGATAACTGGTTTGTCTCCAAACCGATGAAGCAATACACCCACGCGGAACTGGCGGACATCGCCGAAAAACTGGCGAGCTGGAAAGTCGTGCCGGCCGGTACCGAAGGCTACCGCACCGCCGAAGTGACCCTGGGCGGGGTGAATACCAACGAGGTCTCATCCAAGACCATGGAGTCGCTGAAAAGCCCAGGGCTGTATTTCATCGGCGAAGTGCTGGACGTGACCGGGCATCTGGGCGGGTTCAATTTCCAGTGGGCGTGGGCTTCGGGTTACGCAGCTGCGCAGTACGTCTGATACCTCATTTCTCTAATGTGAAATGCAATCACTGTGGGAGCTGGCTTGCCAGCGATGAAGTCAGTACATCCAACAACTTTGTTGACTGTCAGACCGCTATCGCTGGCAAGCCAGCTCCCACAGGTTTCTTGGCTTGCCTGAAAAATTGAGGCGGGCATTGTTCGGTAAAGGAACAGATTTTGCTGTCAGATGTGATCGCCGCCATTGCGTCGGCGTCATTACTGGCTCAATTTAGCGGCATCGCCTCGGAAGGCCTTCGCATTTCATGTCATTGACCTCGTTCAGTCAGTCTCTGCGTCGCCTTTGGGCGCTGGATAAATTCAGCTACAGCGTGCGGGTGTTCATCGCCCTGACCGGTACCATGGCGCTGTGTTGGTATCAGGATGAAATGGGGCTGCTGATCCCGTTGTTCCTGGGGATTATCGCCAGCGCCCTGGCCGAGACCGACGACAGTTGGCAAGGCCGCCTCAACGCGCTGGCCGTGACGCTGGTGTGTTTCCTGGTCGCCGCGCTGTCGGTCGAACTGCTGTTCCCCTACCCCATCTTTTTCATCATCGCCTTCGCCCTGGCCGCCTTCTGCCTGACCATGCTCGGTGCCTTGGGCGAACGCTATGGCGCGATTGCCTCGGCGACGCTGATTCTGTCGGTCTACACCATGATCGGCGTGGATCAGCGCGGCGGCGCGGTGACCGATGTCTGGCATGAGCCGGTGCTGCTGGTGGCCGGTGCGGCCTGGTACGGCCTGCTCTCGGTGTTGTGGCAGGCGCTGTTTTCCAATCAACCAGTGCAGCAGAGCCTGGCGAAACTGTTCCGGGAGCTGGGTTATTACCTGAAGTTGAAGTCGTCGCTGTTCGAACCCGTCCGGCAGATGGACGTGGAAGCACGGCGACTGGAGCTGGCCCAGCAGAACGGTCGCGTGGTCGCCGCACTCAACGCGGCCAAGGAAATCATTCTCCACCGCGTGGGCAACGGTCGCCCGGGCTCGAAAGTCAGCCGCTATCTGAAGCTGTACTTCCTCGCCCAGGACATCCACGAGCGCGCCAGTTCCTCGCATTACCCTTACAACGCCCTGGCCGAAGCGTTCTTCCACAGCGACGTGCTGTTCCGCTGCCAGCGCCTGCTGCGGCAGCAGGGGAAAGCCTGCCGGGCGCTGGCCGAGTCGATCCAGATGCGCCAGCCGTTCGTTTATGACGCCAGCTTCGCCGAAGCCCTGAGCGATCTGCACGCCTCCCTTGAACACCTGCGCATCCAGAGCAACCCGGCCTGGCGCGGCTTGCTGCGTTCGTTGCGAGCGCTGGCGGCGAACCTTGGCACCCTCGACCGCTTGCTCAGCGACGCCAGCAACCCTGATGCCCTGGCCGACGCGACCGACAGCAGCCTGCTCGACCGCTCACCCCGCAATTTCAAGGACGTCTGGGTGCGCCTGCGTACGCAACTGACGCCGACATCGCTGCTGTTCCGCCATGCCCTGCGCCTGCCCCTGGCCTTGAGCATCGGTTATGCGATGGTGCATTTGATCCACCCGTCCCAAGGTTACTGGATCATCCTGACGACCCTTTTTGTCTGTCAGCCGAACTACGGCGCCACCCGGCGCAAACTCGGTCAGCGGATCATCGGCACCGCCATCGGCCTGACCCTGGCCTGGGCGCTGTTCGACCTGTTCCCCAACCCGCTGATCCAATCGTGCTTCGCGATTGCCGCCGGGGTGGTGTTCTTTACCAACCGCACCACCCGCTACACCTTGGCGACGGCCGCGATCACCCTGATGGTGTTGTTCTGTTTTAACCAGGTGGGTGACGGCTACGGTCTATTCCTGCCACGGCTGTTCGATACCTTGCTCGGCAGCCTGATCGCCGGTCTCGCGGTATTCCTCTTCCTGCCGGACTGGCAGGGCCGACGCCTGAACAAAGTGCTGGCCAATACCCTGACCTGCAACAGCATTTACCTGCGCCAGATCATGCAGCAATACGCTGCCGGCAAGAGCGACGACCTGGCTTATCGCCTGGCCCGGCGCAATGCGCACAACGCCGATGCGGCGCTGTCGACCACCCTGGCCAACATGCTGATGGAACCGGGGCATTTCCGTAAGGAAGCGGATGTGGGGTTCCGTTTTCTGGTGCTCTCGCACACGCTGCTCAGTTATTTGTCAGGCCTGGGCGCGCACCGGGAAACCCAGCTGCCGTCGGATGTACGCGAGCATTTGATCCAGGGTGCCGGCGTGAAACTGGCGGTCAGCATCGACGAAATCGCCCAGGGGCTGGCCAGCAAATCCGCCATTGCGATTCAGAGCGATGAGGAAGAAGCGCTGGCCAACGAGCTCGAGCAAATGCCCGATGAAATCGATGAAGGCCAGCGGCTGGTGCAGACACAACTGGCGTTGATCTGCCGGCAACTGGGGCCGTTGCGGACCCTGGCGGCGCATTTGTTGAAAACAGATTGAAGCTACAAGCTGCAAGCTCCAAGAAAAAGCAGGGCTCCACATCACTCCAACTTGCCGCTTGCAGCTTGCAGCTTGCAGCTGCTTTTTACCTACATCCCATGCTGCTTCATCAACCGCTCATAACTCCCATCCGCCTTCATCCTGGCAATCTCCCGGTCGAAACCGGCAACGATCTGCTCATGCTTGGGGTTCTTCAGGCTGACCAGGATGTGCAGGCTGTTCTCGCTCAGCGGCTTGGGCAGGAATTCCACGGCATTGCGCACCTTGGCGGATTCACGGGCCAGGTAATAACGCGCGACGTATTCATCTTCCAGGGTCAGCTTGACCCGGTCGGCGGCGACCATTCGCACGGCCATGGCGAAGCTGTGTACCGGAACCTTCTGCAACGACGCATCGCCATCGAACGCCGGCGAATAGGCGTACCCTCGCACCACCGCAACCGGGTAGGTGTGCAGTTGCTGCAGATTGTTGAATTCGATCGGCGCGTCTTTACGCTTGATAAAGCGCACACGGTTGACCAGATACTCGCTGGAAAACTGGCCGAGCTTGGTGCGTTCGTCGGTGTACCAGGCATTGACCAGCACGTCGTATCGCCCCTCGCCCACACCGAGCAACGCTCGCGCCCAGGGCACCTGCTCGAAATCACTGGCATAACCGGCCCGCGCCAGCGCGGTACTGACAATATCGGTGGCCAGGCCACCATTGACCAGCGTGGCATCGGTAAAGGGCGGCCAGGCATCGGCCACCAGACGCAGCTTTTCCGCCGCCGCGTCCTGAATGAGCAACAGCAATCCAGTCAAAGCAAAGGCTCGATGCAATCGCGGCATGCTAGAAAATCCTTAGCGGGCGGGATGCCCGACGTGTTTTCAGCTAAAACTCCAAGCCCCTTACCGGCACACCCAGGCACTAAACGTTAGCTCATTGAAGCCAGCACATCGCTTGATTCCAGATTACACAAAGAAGACACAGAAGCGCGAAATGAATGATGGCATTTTGGTCTTTGTCACAGATTTCTCCGCCATAAAGACATCCATCGCCGGGGCGCTTACCATCACAGGGACGTTTTCAAGGAATCAGGACATGACAATCGAATGGGTCTGCAAACACCACAGCGATCTGGGCAAGGAGCAGCTGTACGCCATTTTGCAGTTGCGTGCCGAGGTGTTCGTCGTCGAGCAGAAATGCGTCTATCAGGACATCGATGGCCAGGATCTGGAAGGCGACACTTGCCATTTGATGGCCTGGGACGGGGATCGATTGGTGGCGTACCTGCGCTTGCTCGATCCCGAGTTACAGGGTGGTGACGTGGTGATCGGCCGGGTAATCATTGCACCACAGGCACGAGGCACCGGGTTGGGGCATGAGTTGATGGCGCAGGCGCTGAAACAAGCGGAGAAATACTGGCCCGACATGCCGATCTATCTCTCGGCCCAGGCGCATTTGCAGGGGTATTACGGGCGGTACGGGTTTGAGGTGGCGGGTGAAGCGTTCGTCGAGGATGGTATTCCGCACATCGGGATGCGTCGCTCGTAAGGCCCTCGTCGCGAGCAGGCTCGCTCCCACATTGGAATGCATTTCAACTGTAGGAGCGAGCCTGCTCGCGAAGGCGTCAGATCAGTCACTACAACACTCAGGGATATTCAAGCACCGCCTTGATCTGCCGAAGATTACGCTCGATCCACCCCCGATCAATCGCCCCCCAGCCACGAATCCGGTAGCGCCCAGCGTGGTTTCGCGCGCCCTCTTCCTGTTCGAACTCGCAAACGATATCCAGATCCGCCAGCGCGGCGATGGTGTCCTGGGCTGTGCGCCGCGGCATTCCGGTGACCTCGGTCAAAGCCGGAACACTGCTGGCCAGCCCGCTGTCGATCAGGTACGCCACATACAAACGACGATAGAAGCTGCTCTTGGTCTTGCTTACGTCCATTTATGCTCCTCGAAAGATTGCATATCCCGCCAGGTCAGGTACACCCGCACATCGAACTCCACCTGGTGATAACCCGGCAGCATGTGTTCGCACAACTTGTAGAACGCCTTGTTGTGATCGGATTCCTTGAAATGCGCCAACTCGTGAACCACGATCATTTTCAGAAACTCGGAGGGCGCCTCCTTGAACAGCGAGGCGATACGGATTTCCTTCTTGGCCTTGAGTTTGCCGCCCTGCACCCGTGAGATCGTGGTGTGCAGGCCAAGGGCGCGGTGGGTCAGGTCCAGGCGGTTGTCGAACAACACCTTGTCGATGGCCGGGGCGTTACGCAGGTATTCCTGCTTGAGTTCTAGGGCGTAGGTATACAACGCCTTGTCGCTCTGCACCCCGTGCTTTTGCGGGTAGCGCTTGCTCAAGTAGTCACCCAGCCGACCGTCGTCGATCAGTTGGCGTACCTGATCCTGCAGCGAAGCGGGATAGGCCTGGAGGTATTTCAACGCGGTCATCGCAACGGCAACACAAAGGACGGAAAGATGGCCAGTGTAGCGAATTCAGCGGGTCAGCGCGCTCCAGTCGAAGGGCTGCACGAAGTGACCGGTGTCCTCGGCCATCATCGGCCGCGCAACCAGAAACCCCTGCACATACTCACAGCCATTGGCTTGCAGCCATTCATATTGCGCCATGGTTTCCACGCCTTCGGCGATCACCAGCATGTCGTACTGCTTGCACAGCTCGATCACATTGCGCACCAGCGCTGCGTCCCGTGAAGACTCCGGCAGCCGAGCGATCAGATGACGGTCGAGCTTGAGCGTATCCAGCTCCAGATCGCGCAAATGCGCCAGCGAACACTGCCCGGAACCGAAATCGTCCAGCGCCACCCTGACGCCCAGGCTACGCAGCAAACGCAGTTGTTTACGGGTTTCTTCCGGGTTATGCGTCAAGGCTTCTTCCGTGACCTCTACTTCAAGATGACGGGGCTGCAAGCCATGCCGCTCCAGTACCTGGCGCAATTCGGTGACCAGATTGGGCATGGCGAACTGGGTGCCGCTCAAACTGACGCTCAACACCAGATCCTCGGCAAACAGTGCTTCCCAGGCTTTGCGTTGTCCGGCGCCGCGCTGGTAAATCCAGCTACCCAGGCGACTGATCAATCGCGCCTCTTCCAGCAACGGTAAAAACAGTCCCGGCGGAACATCACCGACGCTCGGGTGCTGCCAACGCAACAAGGCTTCGAAGCCGCGGATCTGTCCCCCGGCGATGGCCACCTGCGGTTGATAGACCAGATTGAAATCGCGGTTCTCGATGGCCGTACGAACGCTTTCTTCCAGCATCAACCGCGAACGCGCCCGGCCATTCATTTCATGATCGTAGAAGCGATATTGCTGGCGACCAGCGCGCTTGGCCTCGTACATCGCGATGTCGGATGCCCGCAGCAATCCGTCCAGATTGGCCCCGCAATCCGGGTACGTGGCGATGCCGATGCTGGCACCCAGGGCAATATCCAGACCATCGATTTGCTGACAGATCGAGACTCGCTCGATCAATTTCTCGGCAATCTTGGCCGCTTGCTCGGGGAATTCCAGGTCCAGTAATGCGGTGAATTCATCACCGCCCATACGCGCCAGAATGTCGAAGGGCCGCAGGCAAGCCTTCAACTGCTCGGACACCCAGCGCAACACCCGATCACCGGCATCGTGACCGAGGGAGTCATTGACCCGTTTGAAGCCGTCCAGGTCGAGGTACAAGAGCACCCAGGCACTGTCGGTGCGCTCGCCACGCAGCAAAAGATTTTCCACGGTCTGGTAAAACCCACGGCGGTTGAGCAGCCCGGTCAGCGGATCAGTAACCGCCTGAAATTCGAGTTACTGATGCAGGTGGCGCACGACCGACATGTCCAGCACCGTGACCACCATGGCGTGCTGCTCGGCAGGCAAAGGCGCACAGGACAGCGCCACCGGCACCAGCTGACCGGGCGCGGTGCGCAGCGACGCATCGTGCAAGCGCAGGGTTTCACCGCGTTCATAACCGGCCAACAAGTCCGAAGTGGCCCAGTTCGGGATGTGCGGCTTTTGCAGGAAATCCAGAAACGCCCGACCTTGAAGTTCTTGTACCGTGGCATTGAGCAGGCGCGACATCGCCGGGTTGGCAAAGCGGATCTGACCGCCCTCATCGACCACCAAAATACCCTCGGCGGCGTTGTCCAGCACCGAAGCATTGAAGGCGCGAGCGACCTCCAGATCATGACTCAGACGCTGCAAGGCCCGGCGATTGCGCTGGTGTTCCAGCAGCGCCTGGACCTTGGGCTTGAGAATTTGCGGGTCAAACGGTTTGAACAGGTAATCCACGGCACCACTGGCATAGCCCTTGATCACCGCGTCCTGGGACTGCTCATTGGCGGTCAGGAAAATGATCGGCGTCAGCCGGGTCCGCTGACTGCCACGCATCAGGCGTGCCACTTCAAAACCGTCCATGCCCGGCATCTGCACATCCAGCAGCACCAGGTCGATATCGTGTTCAAGCAACAGACTGAGCGCTTCGAAACCCGAAGCAGCGGTCATGACCTGCCAGTCCTGGCGCTGCAACAACGCGCGCATGCTGATCAGGTTTTCCGGGTAATCGTCGACAATTAATAACGTAGAACGGCCTTCAGCTGGCGGGGATTGCGCGCATTCCATGCTGCTTCTCTTTGTTCAGGACGTCAGGCCGGTCTCTCGTGAAAACCGGACAAATTTTAATACTTCACTCTAGACCTGGATCCAGTAAAGCAGAAGGTGTCAGTACGCCATCATTTAACCAATAGGTTCATTTACCGACTAACGGTCATGCCTGAAGACCGCTAAAACCGGGAGAGATGGCCTTTTAACAGGATTTTGACGTCACCCATTTGTCAGGCAGGCATTAACAAAAAAGCCTTCTACGCTTATAAAGACCGCCCTAAAAGGCCCGTGCTAGAGCTTCTGGTACGTTCGTACTGCAAAAAAATCGTGGAAGCTTTGCCTATGATCGACCTCGCAACCTGGAACCTCAGCGTTCCTGTCGGCAGCCCGCCGTACACCGTAGAAACCTCCAAACTGGTGAACGGCTTCAAGGATCAATACTTCCACTCCGACACCGGCACACTGTTTTTCTGGTCCCCGGTGACCGGTACCCGAACCGAAAATGCCAAATATCCCCGCACCGAACTGCGGGAAACCTACAGCAACGGCACCCTGAAAAACTGGTACTACCCGGATGCCGACAATTCCCTGCGCGCTACCCTGGCAGTCAATCAAGTGCCAAGCTCGGGCAAGATCGTCATCGGTCAGATCCACGCCTATCAAAGCCAGAAGCCCATGGTGAAAGTGGAGTATCAATACAAGACAGCCACCGAGACCGGCAACATCGTCGCCAAAGTGCGCATGCACCCCGATGACGACACGGGCCGGGTCATCACCATCGCAACCGGCGTGAAACTGGACCGCGAGTTCTCCTACCTCATCCACCTGAGCCCCGGCGGCGCGTTGGGCATCAGTGCCGCGGGTTACCAGTGGGACACCATCATCAGCGCGAAATGGCGCGACAAGCCGTTGTACTTCAAGGCCGGGGTGTATGTGCAGGACAACACCGGGTACACCAGTGAAGGCGGGAAAGTGACGTTCAGCAAGCTGGATATTGATCACGATAAGTAGCAAACGAGCCAGATACCGAATCTGTGGCGAGGGAGCTTGCTCCCGCTGGGTCGCGAAGCGGCCCCAATAAAAGAAGGCCTGCTGCGCAGTCCAGCGGGAGCAAGCTCCCTCGCCACAATGGGTACACCAACATCAAATCATCACCCATAAAAAAACCCGCATTTCTGCGGGTTTTTTGTAGAGCTGGAACGCGCAGGGCTTAGTTGACCTTGGCGTTCAACTCACCTTTCAGGTAACGCTGGAACATCGCCTCCAGCGAGATCGGCTTGATCTTCGAAGCATTACCGGCAGTACCAAACTGCTCATAACGCGCAATGCACACGTCACGCATGGCGGTCACGGTGGCGCCGAAGAACTTACGTGGGTCGAATTCGCTCGGGTTGGTGGCCATCAGGCGACGCATCGCACCGGTGGACGCCAGGCGCAGGTCGGTGTCGATGTTGACCTTGCGCACGCCGTGCTTGATGCCTTCGACGATTTCTTCAACCGGTACGCCGTAGGTCTCTTTGATGTCGCCGCCGTACTGGTTGATGATCGCCAGCCACTCTTGCGGAACCGAAGACGAACCGTGCATCACCAGGTGAGTGTTCGGAATGCGCTTGTGGATTTCCTTGATGCGGTCGATCGCCAGCACGTCGCCGGTAGGCGGCTTGGTGAACTTGTAGGCGCCGTGGCTGGTGCCGATGGCGATGGCCAGGGCATCGACCTGGGTGCGTTTGACGAAGTCAGCGGCTTCTTCCGGGTCGGTCAGCATCTGGCTGTGATCCAGAACGCCTTCAGCGCCGATACCGTCTTCTTCACCGGCCATACCGGTTTCCAGCGAACCCAGGCAACCCAGTTCGCCTTCTACCGAAACGCCACAGGCGTGAGCCATGGCCACGGTTTGTTGGGTAACGCGCACGTTGTAGTCGTAGTCGGTCGGAGTCTTACCGTCTTCGCCCAGGGAACCGTCCATCATCACCGAGCTGAAGCCCAGTTGAATGGAGCGCTGGCAGACGTCAGGGCTGGTGCCGTGGTCCTGGTGCATGCACACCGGGATGTGCGGGAATTCTTCGATTGCCGCCAGGATCAGGTGACGCAGGAACGGCGCACCGGCGTATTTGCGAGCACCGGCCGAAGCCTGGACGATCACCGGGGAGTCAGTCTTGTCAGCGGCTTCCATGATGGCGCGCATCTGCTCAAGGTTGTTGACGTTGAAGGCTGGAACGCCGTAGCCGAACTCGGCTGCGTGGTCCAGCATCTGGCGCATGCTGATAAGTGCCATTGTGTGTGTCTCTCCCGGTTGAGGGTCGTTAATCGTGCCAGCCTGCCGTAGCGGCGGCGGCTATTCAAGTTATTGCAGATCGGGGGTTGAGCCCGGGCTGCGAATTCGGTGTTGCATCAATCTCAAATTCGACACCGCCCCTGTGGGAGCGAGCCTGCTCGCGAAGGCGATCTTGCAGCCCACATCGCAGTGCCTGTCAGACCGCTTTCGCGAGCAGGCTCGCTCCCACATTGGGTCTCGTGTCAGCTATTGCGCTTTACAACCGCGGCCAATCAAATCATTGGTGGCGACCCAGTAAACCAGGCCTTCCTCACCTTTTACGTGAAACGCCAGCATGTCGTTGCTGTACAGCGCACCCGACGCACCCGGCTCCTGCTTCAAGCGATAGACCTGATCGGCACCGCCCAGACGTACATCGACTTCCTTGCGGCTGTCATCGGCGTAGCGCCAGAGCACTTTGGCCTGGCTGTCGCAGGTCCAGGTGGTCCAGCTGTCGGCCGCAGCGGACGACTGGAACGGGTTCAAGTTAGTGCATCCGGCCAGCAAAGCCAGCGCCGTAATGGCGATAAAACCTTTCATCCGTGTTCCTCGGCCGACAGCGCACGCCATCGGCACTGGGTAAAGAGTCAGACCCGTCAAGGACAACCATGTTCCTTGGCGGGGGTCTGTGTCTCGTATTTGTCCAGGCCGTCAGGCCCGGAACGCTTGTTGAGCACCGGATTGGTTTCCGCCTGCCAGTCGGCCTGGTAACAGCCATTCTGTGGTGCAGCCGGCGCAGGCTCCGGCGTGGCTTTCGGGTTACTCCCGCAAGCCGCCAGCGAACCCGCGACGATCAACAGCGCTAACGTCTTGACCATGTAAACACTCCCTTGCCTGGTCAAACGGGCGGCCTCAGGCCTTGGCCCGGCTTTCCAGGACTTCAACGGCTGGCAGCACCTTGCCTTCGACGAACTCGAGGAACGCGCCGCCACCGGTAGAAATGTAGGAGATTTGCTCGGCAACGCCATACTTGTCGATGGCCGCCAGGGTGTCGCCGCCGCCAGCGATGGAGAACGCCGCGCTGTCCGCGATGGCTTGGGCCAGCACCTTGGTGCCGTTTCCGAACTGGTCGAACTCAAACACGCCGACCGGGCCGTTCCACAGGATGGTTTTCGACGATTTCAGCAGTTCGGCGAAATTCGCTGCGGTCTGCGGACCGATGTCCAGAATCATGTCATCGGCAGCGACGTCAGCGATCAGTTTCACGGTGGCCGCTGCGCTTTCGGCGAATTCCTTGGCAACCACCACATCCACTGGCAACGGAACGCTGACCTTGGCGGCGATGGCGCGGGCGGTGTCCAGCAGGTCTGGCTCGTACAGGGATTTGCCGACCGGGTGACCGGCAGCCGCCAGGAAGGTGTTGGCAATGCCGCCGCCGACGATCAACTGGTCGCAGATCTGGCTCAGGCTGTTCAGCACGTCGAGTTTGGTCGAAACCTTGGAACCGGCAACGATGGCAGCCATTGGCTTGGCCGGTGCACCCAGGGCCTTGCCCAGTGCGTCCAGTTCGGCGGCCAGCAGCGGGCCAGCAGCAGCGACCTTGGCGAACTTGGCTATACCATGCGTCGAACCCTCGGCGCGGTGTGCCGTGCCGAAGGCGTCCATCACGAACACGTCGCACAGGGCGGCGTATTGCTTGGCCAGTTCATCGGCGTTCTTTTTCTCGCCCTTGTTGAAGCGCACGTTTTCGAACAGCACGATGTCGCCGGCTTTCACGTCGACGCCACCCAGGTAATCGGCTACCAGCGGCACTTCACGCCCCAGCGCCTTGCTCAGGTAGTCGGCGACTGGCTTGAGGCTGTTCTCGGCGGAGAATTCGCCTTCGGTCGGACGGCCAAGGTGCGAGCAAACCATCACTGCCGCGCCTTTTTCCAGGGCCAGCTTGATGGTCGGCAGCGAAGCCAGGATTCGCGCATCGCTGGTGACTACACCGTCCTTGACTGGGACGTTGAGGTCTTCGCGGATCAGTACGCGCTTACCTTGCAGATCGAGGTCGGACATCTTCAACACGGTCATGGGTCGCATTTCCTGGGTTACTGATTTAGAGAGCAGTTGTTGGAGTCGCTGTTTGCAGATAGTGCTCTGCAACATCCAGCATTCTGTTGGCGAAACCCCATTCGTTGTCGAACCAGGCCAGGATGTTCACCAGCCGTGGGCCGGAAACGCGGGTCTGACTGGCATCGACGATCGCCGAATGTGGGTCGTGGTTAAAATCACAACTGGCGTGGGGCAACTCGGTATAGGCCAGAAGGCCTTTGAGCGGGCCGCTGGTGGCAGCCTCGCGCAGGATCCGGTTGACCTCGGTGGCGTCGGTGTCACTCACCGTCTGCATCGTGATATCGAGGCAGGACACGTTCACCGTCGGCACACGTACGGCTTTGGCCTGAATTCGCCCGGCAAGTTCCGGCAACAGGCGTTCGATGCCGCGCGCCAGACCGGTGGACACCGGAATCACCGACTGGAACGCCGAACGGGTGCGGCGCAGGTCTTCATGGTGATAGGCGTCAATCACCGGCTGATCGTTCATCGCCGAGTGAATCGTGGTGATCGATACATACTCCAGGCCGATAGCCTGATCCAGCAGGCGCAACAGCGGCACGCCGCAGTTGGTGGTGCAAGAGGCGTTGGACACCAGCAGTTCGTCACCGGTCAGGCAATCCTGGTTCACGCCATAGACGATGGTGGCGTCGACATCCGCCTCGCTGGCCATCGGCTGGGAAAACAGAACGCGCGGCGCGCCCGCGTCGAGGAAACGCTGGCCGTCTTCACGGGTGTGATAAGCGCCAGAGCATTCCAGCACCAGATCGACGCCCAGCGACGCCCAATCGATGCCTTCGGGGGTGGCACTGCGCAATACCTTCACGCAGTCGCCATTGATATGCAGACAATCGCCGTCGACCTTCACCTCACCGGGAAAACGCCCGTGGGTGGAGTCGAAGCGTGTCAGGTATTCGATGCTGGCCATGTCGGCCAGATCGTTGATCGCGACAATTTCAAACCCGGCCTTCTCGCCTCGCTCGAACAACGCACGCAAGACGCAACGACCAATCCGGCCGTAGCCGTTGAGTGCAACTTTGTAGGGACGCGGTTGAGGCATGGGGGTTCTCGATTACCGTGGTGAATCTGTCACTGCAGCGTTGCCTGACCGACCGCTATCGCGGGCAAGCCCGCTCCCACAGGGTCGGCGAAGATCCTTGTGGGAGCGGGCTTGCCCGCGATGGCGCCAGAACAGGCAATACATACCCTGAACTTAGTCTTCCAGCAGCTCTTCAGCCTGACCCAGGATGTTTTCCAGGGTGAAGCCGAACTCTTCGAACAAGGCCGACGCAGGTGCCGACTCGCCGTAGGTAGTCATGCCGATCACGCGACCTTCCAGGCCGACGTACTTGTACCAGTAGTCGGCGTGGGAAGCTTCGATGGCGATACGGGCGCTGACCTGCAACGGCAGGACCGATTGCTTGTAGCCGGCATCCTGGGCATCGAACACGCTGGTGCAAGGCATGGAAACCACACGCACCTTGCGACCTTGCTCGGTGAGTTTGTCGAAGGCCTGAACGGCCAGGCCGACTTCCGAACCAGTGGCGATCAGGATCAGCTCAGGCTCGCCGGCGCAGTCCTTCAACACGTAGCCGCCACGATTGATGTCGGCGATCTGCAGGGCATTGCGGGTCTGGTGTTGCAGGTTCTGACGCGAGAAGATCAGGGCCGAAGGACCATCTTTACGCTCCAGCGCATACTTCCAGGACACCGCCGATTCAACAGCGTCAGCTGGACGCCAGGTGTCGAGGTTCGGCGTGCAGCGCAGGCTGGCCAGTTGCTCGATTGGCTGGTGAGTCGGACCGTCTTCGCCCAGACCGATGGAGTCGTGGGTATAGACGTGGATCACACGCTGCTTCATCAGGGCCGACATGCGCACGGCGTTGCGGGCGTATTCCATGAACATCAGGAAGGTCGCGCCGTAAGGCACCAGGCCACCGTGCAGGGCAACGCCGTTCATGATCGCGGTCATGCCGAACTCGCGCACGCCGTAGTACATGTAGTTGCCGCTGGCGTCCTCAGCGGTGACGCCTTTGCAGCCTTTCCACAGGGTCAGGTTGGAACCGGCCAGGTCAGCCGAACCGCCAAGGAACTCAGGCAGCAGCGGGCCGAACGCGTTCAGGGCGTTCTGGCTGGCTTTACGGCTGGCAATGGTTTCGCCCTTGGCAGCGACTTCGGCGATATAAGCATCGGCTTTTTCGGAGAAGTCAGCCGGCAGCTCACCGCTCAGACGACGAATCAGTTCGTTGGCTTCGGTCGGGAAGGCCGCGGAGTAGGCTGCGAAACGCTGGTCCCACTCGGCTTCGACCGCGCGGCCGGCTTCCTTGGCATCCCACTCGGCATAGATGTCGGCCGGGATTTCGAACGGGCCGTGGTTCCACTTCAGCGCGGCACGGGTCAGGGCGATTTCCGCGTCACCCAGCGGGGCGCCGTGGCAATCTTCCTTGCCTTGCTTGTTCGGCGAACCGAAGCCGATGGTGGTCTTGCAGCAGATCAGGGTTGGCTGATCGCTTTTACGAGCGGTATCGATCGCGATTTTGATCTCTTCCGGGTCGTGACCGTCGACATTGCGGATCACTTGCCAGTTGTAGGATTCGAAACGCTTGGGCGTGTCATCGGTGAACCAGCCTTCGACTTCGCCGTCGATGGAGATGCCGTTGTCGTCGTAGAAGGCGATCAGCTTGCCCAGGCCCAGGGTGCCGGCCAAGGAAGCGACTTCATGGGAAATGCCTTCCATCATGCAGCCATCACCCAGGAACACGTAGGTGTGGTGATCGACAATGTTGTGGCCAGGACGGTTGAATTGCGCCGCCATGACTTTTTCGGCCAGGGCAAAACCCACGGCGTTGGCCAGGCCCTGGCCCAGTGGACCGGTGGTGGTTTCAACACCCGGGGTGTAGCCGAGTTCCGGGTGACCCGGGGTGCGGCTGTGCAGCTGGCGGAACTGCTTCAGGTCTTCGATCGACAGGTCGTAGCCGGTCAGGTGCAGCAGCGAGTAGATCAGCATCGAGCCATGACCGTTGGACAGCACGAAGCGGTCACGGTCGGCGAACGATGGATTGCTCGGGTTGTGCTTGAGGTAGTCGCGCCAAAGCACTTCGGCAATATCCGCCATACCCATAGGGGCACCGGGGTGGCCGCTGTTGGCTTTTTGCACGGCATCCATGCTGAGGGCACGAATGGCGTTGGCACGCTCACGACGGCTAGGCATCGCTGTTCTCCTGCGGGTTCTGAATCGAGAGTGAATAAAACGAAACGGAAAAAAGGCGAGCATTTTCCCTCACCGAGCCGCCTCGGGGCAATGACAGATAGTCATCTGAAGGCGTTTTTCCAATCGATAACGACGGTTTCGGCTGGTGAAACCTTTCCGCCACTCGTTTGTTGACTGAAGCTAACGTTAAGAAGTGCCATCTATCGAGCAATATCAAAACTTTTTGATATTGCTCTTGCGGTGCTTCCGACGCATGACTAGACTGCCGGCCTTATGAATTTACGTGTGCCTTCCATTCGCCATGACGATTGCGATGAGTTGGCGGCCTTGTGCAAGGCCGCTGGCGATCCTCTGCGGCTGAATGTTTTGCGCGCGCTGGCCAACGATTCGTTTGGCGTGCTTGAGCTGGCGCAGATCTTCGGTATCGGCCAGTCCGGCATGAGCCATCACCTCAAGGTATTGGCCCAGGCCGACCTGGTAGCGACCCGCCGTGAAGGCAACGCGATTTTCTACCGTCGCGCCCTGCCCCACACCGAAACCCTGGGCGGCAAACTGCACATGGCCTTGCTCGACGAAGTGGACGAGCTGACCCTGCCTGCCGATGTGCAGTCGCGGATAACTCAGGTCCACGGACAAAGGGCGGCGGCCAGCCAGGATTTTTTCTCACGGGTCGCGGAGAAGTTTCGCGCCCAGCAAGACTTGATCGCCGGCCTGCCGCAATACCGCGATAGCGTGGTGGCCTTGCTCGACAAACTGAGTTTCAGCGAAGGTGCCACAGCCATCGAGGTCGGCCCCGGAGACGGTGCTTTTCTACCGGAACTGGCGCGCCGCTTCACCCAGGTCACGGCGCTGGACAACAGCCAGGCGATGCTCGAACTGGCGCGTCAGGTGTGCGAGCGCCAGATGCTGACCAACGTCAGCCTGCAACTGGCCGATGCCTTGAACGGCGTGAGCCTCAAGGCCGATTGCGTTGTATTGAACATGGTGCTGCACCATTTCGCCGCGCCGGCCGATGCGCTCAAGCACATGGCCAATTTGCTGCAACCAGGCGGTAGCCTGTTAGTGACAGAGTTATGCAGCCACAACCAGAGTTGGGCCAAGGAGGCCTGCGGTGATCTCTGGCTGGGGTTTGAACAGGACGACCTGGCCCGTTGGGCCACCGCTGCGGGACTCGTTCCCGGGGAAAGCCTCTATGTAGGCTTACGTAATGGTTTCCAGATCCAGGTCCGCCATTTTCAGCGGCCGGCTGGCGACACTCACCATCGGTAATTTCAGGAAAAAATCGAGATGAGCGAATACTCCCTTTTCACCTCCGAGTCCGTGTCTGAAGGGCATCCGGACAAAATCGCCGACCAGATTTCTGATGCGGTACTGGACGCCATCATTGCTGAAGACAAGTTCGCCCGTGTGGCGTGCGAGACTCTGGTGAAAACGGGCGTGGCAATCATCGCCGGCGAAGTCACCACCTCGGCCTGGGTTGACCTGGAGCAGATCGTTCGTGACGTGATCACCGACATCGGCTACACCAGCTCCAACGTCGGCTTCGACGGTGCGACCTGCGGCGTGATGAACATCATCGGCAAGCAGTCTCCTGACATCAACCAGGGTGTCGACCGCGCCAAGCCTGAAGATCAGGGTGCCGGCGACCAGGGCCTGATGTTCGGCTACGCCAGCAACGAAACCGACGTACTGATGCCTGCACCGATCACGTTCTCGCACCAGCTTGTGCAAAGGCAAGCCGAAGCCCGTAAATCCGGCCTGCTGCCTTGGCTGCGTCCGGACGCCAAATCGCAAGTAACCTGCCGTTACGAAAACGGCAAGGTTGTCGGTATCGACGCCGTTGTTCTGTCGACCCAGCACAACCCGGAAGTGTCGTACAACGACCTGCGCGAAGGCGTGATGGAACTGATCGTCAAGCACGTGTTGCCTGCCGAGCTGCTGACCAAGGACACCCAGTTCCACATCAACCCGACCGGCCAGTTCATCATCGGTGGCCCGGTAGGTGACTGCGGTCTGACCGGCCGCAAGATCATCGTCGACAGCTACGGCGGCATGGCCCGTCACGGCGGTGGCGCGTTTTCCGGTAAAGATCCATCGAAGGTTGACCGTTCGGCTGCCTACGCCGGTCGTTACGTGGCGAAAAACATCGTCGCCGCCGGCCTGGCCGAGCGTTGCGAGATTCAGGTGTCCTACGCCATCGGCGTCGCCCAGCCGACTTCGATCTCGTTGAACACCTTCGGCACCGGCAAGATCAGCGATGACAAGATCGTCAAGCTGGTCCGCGAAGTGTTCGACCTGCGTCCATACGCGATCACCAAGATGCTTGACCTGCTGCACCCGATGTACCAGGAAACCGCAGCGTACGGCCACTTCGGTCGTACCCCGGCAACCAAGACTGTGGGTGACGATACTTTCACCACCTTCACCTGGGAAAAAACCGACCGCGCCGACGCCCTGCGTTCCGCCGCCGGCCTGTAAGCCTTTCCCGGCTGTACCAGAAGCCCCGCACGGTTTTGCCGTGCGGGGCTTTTTATGGCCTTGCATTCGAGACCGCATCGCCCCCTTCGCGAGCAGGCTCGCTCCCACAGTTAATCGCATTCCCCTGCTCGCGAAGAAGCCAGTCCAGACAACAAAACATTCGGCAAAACACCCACCCTTCAAGCCAGCCAGTACTCGCCTAGCCTTCAGGCACCCCAATGAGCAAGGACGCTCGCGATGCCCCTCACCCTGCGCCTGTTTTTCACTTGCCTGCTGACCCTTTCCAGCCTGAACGCCAACGCCACCCCATGCCCCGACTGGCCAACCGAACGCGCCTCGAACGAAGTCGCTGCACTGCAAAAACAGATCGACCTCTGGGACGACAGCTATCACCGCGAAGGAAAATCCCTGGTCACCGATGAACTCTATGACCAGTCCCGCGCGCGCCTTGCCCAGTGGCACCAATGCTACAATCGTGACTCACCCACAAATCCACTGCGCACCGCGCGCGGCACGATTGCCCACCCCATCGCCCACACAGGCCTGGAAAAACTCCACGACGATCAAGCCGTCGAACACTGGCTGCGTGATCGCACGGACGTCTGGGTCCAACCCAAGGTCGACGGCGTTGCCGTAACCTTGATCTATCGCCAGGGCCGGCTGACCCAGGCGATCAGTCGTGGCGATGGTTCACATGGCCAGGACTGGACGACTTCGGTACGTCAGATTGCAGCCATCCCCCAACACCTCTCGCAACCCCTGGACCTGTTGGTGCAAGGCGAACTCTACTGGCGCCTGGACGGGCACGTGCAGGCTCGGGACGGCAGTCTCAATGCCCGTGCCACCGTCGCGGGCTTGATGGCTCGCAAAGCACTAAGTTCGCAGCAGGCAACCGGGATAGGCCTGTTCGTCTGGGACTGGCCCCGAGGTCCGGAAAAGTTGCCAGAGCGCGTCGCGATGCTGGATGAACTGGGATTTCCCGGTACCAAAGCGTACAGCCAACCGATCAGCGCACTGGCCGACGCACAGCGCTGGCGCGACCACTGGTTTCGCTCGCCCCTGCCGTTTGCCAGCGATGGCATCGTCCTGCGCCAGGCAAACCGACCACCCGCCGAACGGTGGCAAGCCAAGCCGCCTTACTGGATCGCCGCCTGGAAATACCCTTTCGCCCAGGCACTGGCGCAAGTGCGCAAGGTTCACTTCAAGATCGGCCGGACCGGGCGGATCACCCCGGTGCTGGAGTTGACGCCGGTGATGCTCGATGACCGGCAAATCAAGCGTGTCAGTGTGAGCTCCTTGCAACGCTGGCAATTTCTGGACATTCGGCCCGGTGACCAGGTCGCCATCAGCCTGGCCGGCCTGACCATTCCCAGACTGGATGGCGTGGTGCTGCGCAGCACCCAGCGACCGGAACTGAACGTGCCGCTGGCAACGGATTTTCATTCGCTAAGCTGCTGGCAACCCACTCCGGGATGCGAGGGTCAATTCCTCGCCCGCCTGACTTGGCTCAGTGGCAAGCAGGGCCTGGCTTTGTCCCATGTCGGCCCTGGCACCTGGGAAAAGCTTCTTGAATCAGGCCGCCTGAAAGGTCTGCTCGATTGGTTGACCCTCGATGCTCAGGAGCTTGCTAACATTGATGGTTTCGGCGAGCGCAGTGCCGCGCGACTTTCGAGCAGTTTCGACAGTGCCCGGCAACGATCTTTCGCCCGTTGGCTCAAAGCCCTGGGCATGCCACCGACAGGCCAGGCACATCTCGTTGATTCATGGCAGGCGCTGGCGAATCGAAACATCGAACAATGGCAGGCCGAATCCGGGATCGGCCCGGGACGCGCAGCGCAACTGAGCGCGTTTTTCCGCGACCCGCAGGTCCTGGCCTTGAGTGAAACATTACGGGCGGCAGGGATTGACGGTTTTTAACGACCGGTAATGCCTTGGCACCCGGGAACCCTCTAGTACCGATGGGCTCAAACAAGCCATCGCTGCATCGACACGATTGCCTTTTCACATGGAGCTTTTATGAAATTTCTTTCACCGCTCGCCCTGTTGGCCCTTTGCAGCGTGATGGCCGCCCCGCTGATGGCGGCCGAAGATGCACCGGGACTGACCGGCTGCGCCGCCAAGAAGCAAGGCATCATCAATCAGATCGAACTGGCCAAGTCCCACGGTAATGCCGAGCAGCAGGCGGGGCTGGAAAAAGCCCTGAGCGAAGTCACCGCCAACTGCACGGACGCCTCACTGAAAAAAGAACGGGAAAACAAGGTGCTCGACGCCAAGCACGAAGTCAGCAGGCGTCAGGCCGACCTCGACAAGGCCATGAAAAAAGGCGATCCCGAGAAGATCGACAAGCGCAAAGAGAAGCTCGCCGAGTCCCGCAAGCAATTGCAGGAAGCGGTCGATGAGTTGGATAAGTAAGAAACGGTAAAAAACGTGGATCGTTGGCGTTGCCAGATCCGTCTTCGCGAGCAGGCTCGCTCCCACAGGGGAATGCGATTAACTGTGGGAGCGAGCCTGCTCGCGAAGGCGTCAGACCCGGCACCGCCAATCAATGATCCCGAAATTCTTTATGACACGCACTACAGGCGTCTTCGACCTTCTGCACCGCCGGCCCCAGGTTGCTGGCCTTGTAGGGCTGAACCTGGCTGGCGATCACCAGTTCGCCGGTAGCGGCTTCAAGGGTGCGGGCCATTTCCTGAAAGCGCTCCTGCTGTTGCCAGACATCGCTTTTGGCACTGGTATGGTCTTCTTCACGCATTTGCGGGAAATGCTTCCAGGGTTCACGGGACAACGCGTCAAGTTTCACCGCGCCGTCAGCGAATTTCGGGCCATCGAACGGAATACGGCCACGCAACATGCCACCCAGGTCTTCGCCGGTCTTGAGCATTTGCTTGAAAATGGCCTTGCGCTGACCCAGTGGCGAATTGGGATCGACACCGCCGCAGGCGGACAACGTCAGACAAGCCAGCAATACAACAGTAAGTCTTTTAAGAGTCATGGCAGCTTCAGGTCACAGGAAACGGCGGCCAGTATCCTCGCGTCATCGGCAAACACCAATAGCCCTATTATCAATACGGGTTGCATGAGCGCATGGAGCACTCAGGCAACCGGCAAAGGAATTACTCCATGAACAGCCGTATCAAGGCATGGCGTTGCAGCCTGGCCTGGACCCTGCCAATGGTGGCCCTGCTCGCAGGCTGCACCGGTGGCGACAAACAACAACCGAAAACCCACGCCTTGGCCACCTACTCCAGCGCCACGTGGGAGGCGCTGCCGGCAGTTTCCGACAATGACCTGGTTGCTGGCTTCGGCTCGTGGCGCAGCGCCTGCACACGACTCAAGGCCGACCCGGTCTGGGGTACCACCTGCGCAGCAGCCGCCAACGTACCGCAAACCGCTGGCGAGATTCGTGGCTTTATCAAGCAGAACCTCGATGTCTATGGCCTGCGTGCCGCCAATGACAACCCCAACGGTTTGATCACCGGTTACTACGAACCGGTCTACCCCGGCAGCCTGACCCAGACGGCAACGGCGAACATCCCGGTGTATGGCGTGCCCGACGACATGATCATCGTTGCCCTGGACAGCATCTACCCGGAACTCAAAGGCAAACGTCTGCGCGGCCGGCTCGAAGGCCGCGTACTCAAGCCATACGACGATGCGGCAACGATTGAAACCAAGGGGGTCAAGGCACCGGTGGTGGCCTGGCTGACTGATCCAATGAACCTGCAGTTCCTGCAGATCCAGGGTTCGGGTCGTATCCAGCTCGACAGCGGTCGCCAGTTGCGCATCGCTTACGCCGACCAGAATGGCCACCCGTATCGGCCGATCGGACGCTGGCTGGTGGAGCAAGGCGAACTGAAGAAAGAGGACGTGACCATGGGCACGATCAGCGCCTGGGCCAAGGCCAATCCGTCGCGCATTCCGGAACTGCTCGGCAGCAATCCAAGTTATGTGTTTTTCACCCGCAACCCCGACAGCAACGAAGGGCCTCGCGGCTCGTTGAATGTGCCGTTGACGGCGGGTTACAGCGCAGCGGTAGATCGCAAGGTCATTCCGCTGGGCAGCCTGTTGTGGCTATCCACCACCAAACCGGATGGCACCGCATTGGTTCGACCGGTGGCGGCGCAGGACACGGGCGGCGCAATTGCCGGCGAGGTTCGCGCAGATCTGTTCTGGGGCACGGGCGATGCGGCCGGGCAACTGGCCGGGGACATGAAGCAACAGGGGCAGATCTGGATGCTGTGGCCTAAGGGCGCGGCGCTGCCGCAAGTGCCCCAGGTGGCTGATGCAGAGAAGACCAAGCCCTGAGTCAAGCGTTGGCCATCAGATAGCTTTCGCGAGCAGGCTCGCTCCCACACGGGTTCATTGCCGAACACAAGATTTGTGTTCAATGAAGATCCACTGTGGGAGCGAGCCTGCTCGCGAAGGGGTCGTTATCGGCAATAAAGATTCAGGCCGACACAACAAAAAACGCCACAATCAACCCCATCCCCACAAACCACATCAACGACCGCAACGTCGCCAGATCCGTTAGATAAAAAATGATGTACAGCAGCCGGCTGGTGATGAACAACACCGACAGCACGTTGATCGTCACCAATTCCGCATTACCGGCCAGGTGAGCCACGATCACCGCCGCGGCGAACGCCGGGGTCACTTCAAAGCTGTTCAGTTGCGCCGCATTTGCGCGCCTGCCCAATCCTTCCAGCGAATCGAGAAAACCCCGGGGGTCATGGTTGTGTCTCAACCTGAACCCGCCGCTGATCTTGGCCACACCCACACATACATACGGCAGGAAAATCGCAATCAAAATGCACCACAGAGCAACCGTCATAAAGCAGTCCCTTCTTCACGTTACAGAGCCGTCAGAATTTCATCACCAGCATGCCGATCAGCACCAGTCCACAGGCCAGTAGCCGTGGCCTGCCAAAAGGTTCTTTCAGGTAACGCATGCCGAACAGCACCACCAGAATCACACTGATCTCGCGCAACGCCGCCGCTTCGGCAATCGAGCCCAGCTGCATGGCCCACAGCACCAAAGCGTAGCTGAACAACACGCAGAACCCGACCGCCAGCCCCAAACGCCACTGCTCACGCCAGAACAACCTGAACGCCGGCCGCTTTCGCACCCAGGCCAGCAACGGGAATGGCCAGGCGCTGAGCAGCGTCACCCAGACCAGATAGTCCAGCGGGTGCGACCAGCGCCGCAGCGCCTGACCGTCGATGTAGGTGTAGCAACCGATGCACAGGCCGATCAGCCCCACCACCGGCAACATCGACCAAGGCAGGCGCGCACCGCCTCCGCCCTGCCAAAGCAGGCACAGCATGCCAAGCGGGATCAGCAGAATCCCGAAGATCTGCTGATGGGTCAGCGCTTCCCCGGCGAAGATCAGCGTCAGCGCCAGCACCACCAGGGGTGACAACCCGCGCATCAACGGATAGACCAGCCCGAGGTCACCGACCCGGTAGGCCTGGATCAACAGATAGCGATAGAGCAACTCGAATGCCGCGGAAGCCAGAATCCAGGGCCAGATTTCAACGGGCGGCAGCTCCACGAAAGGCAACATCAGCGCGACAAAAAGCATCGCCACGCTGTCCATGCAGGCCACCACCAACAAGCGCTCAGCGCTGAATTTGATCAGGGTATTCCACGCCGCATGCAACAGCGCCGCCACCAACACCAGAGCCGTCGCAAGCACGGCACACTCCTTTTTGTTTTCCCGCATCCCATGTAGGAGCGAGCTCGCTCGCGAAAAACGTCAGAACAACGCGTATATCCTGAAAACACGCGTCATCGTTGATATCCATCGCGAGCAGGCCCGCCCCCACAGAATTGATTCGCGATATGTCAGCAGCTGTTTATACTGCAAGCGACCACGCCGCACTCAGTTGCGCACAGACTAATTCCAATAACATCCGCCCTTGCCCGCTCTCGTCGAGAACGGTCTTCGGCATGCGTATGCCTGATCACAGCGTCAAGACTACCGACAGAGACCTTGCGCATGCCACTCGCTTTGCTTGCCCTCGCTGTTGCCGCGTTCGGCATCGGCACCACTGAATTCGTCATCATGGGTCTGCTGCCCGATGTTGCCCGCGACCTCGCGGTGAGCATTCCTCATGCCGGTCTGTTGATCACCGGGTACGCCCTGGGCGTGGTGTTCGGCGCGCCGATCCTCGCGGTCGGCACCGCCAATATGCCGCGCAAAGCCACATTGCTGGGCATGACGCTGATGTTCATCCTCGGCAACATGCTCTGCGCCCTGGCCCCGAACTACGCCACGCTGATGGCCGCCCGAGTGGTGACCGCGCTATGCCACGGTGCGTTTTTCGGCATCGGCTCGGTGGTCGCCGCCGGGCTGGTGGCGCCGAACAAACGGGCTCAGGCGATTGCGATGATGTTCACCGGCCTGACCCTGGCCAACGTGCTGGGCGTGCCACTGGGCACCGCACTTGGGCAATACGCCGGCTGGCGCTCGACGTTCTGGGCGGTGTCGGTGATCGGTGTGATCGCCGCCATTGCGCAATGGATCTGGTTGCCGAAGGACATTGCGATGGACAAGGCCAACCTCGCCAGCGAGTTCAAGGTTTTGGGCAAGGTCAACGTGCTGCTGGCGCTAGGCATGAGTGTGCTGGCCTCGACCAGCCTTTTCAGCGTATTCACCTACATCGCACCGATCCTGCAGGACATCACTGGCGTGAGCCCCCATGGCGTGACAATCATGTTGCTGTTGTTCGGGGTGGGCTTGACGGCGGGCAGCATGCTCGGTGGCCGCCTCGCCGACAGTCGCCTGTTGCCGTCGCTGGTCGGCATGGCACTGGCCGTGGTGCTGGTGTTGGCCACCTTCAGCCAGACCAGCCACTCGGTGATTCCGGCGGCGATTACCCTGGTGCTGTGGGGGATTTTTGCATTCGCGTTGTGCCCGATCCTGCAATTGCTGATCATCGATCAGGCCCACGAAGCGCCAAACCTGGGATCGACCCTGAACCAGAGCGCATTCAACCTCGGCAACGCAGCGGGCGCATGGATTGGCGGATTGGTGGTGGCCAGCGGCGCGGATCTGGCGGACTTGCCCTGGACGGGCGCGCTGGTCAGCGGCCTGACAGTGCTGACCGCGCTGTTTTTCATCTACCTGCAACGCCGTGGCGTAGCAGCGGTTAATGCCCCAAGCTGAAATCGACTATTTTTTGATCTTTTGCGGGTCGGGCTCCTCGCCCTGATCCGCTGTATTTTTTGGCGGCCCGCTCTCACTGCGAATTTGTGCATGGCTGATCAACGCGAAGATGAAGCTGCCACCGATGATGTTCCCTACCAGCGTGGGACCGGCGAATACCAGCCAGAAATCCTTCCAAGGCAGTTCACCGGCAAACACCAGGTACGAGACCTCCAGCGAACCGACCACGATGTGGGTGAAATCCCCCAGCGCCATGAAGTAGGTGATGAGGATGATGATCCACATCTTGGCGCTCTCCATGGATGGGATCATCCAGACCATGGTGGCGATCATCCAGCCAGAAATAATGCCCTTGGCGAACATCTGGCTGGGGTGGTTTTCCATGACCTTGCGACCGATGTCGAGGAAGGCCACGTCGGTCTTGCTGTCGAAAATCGGCAACTCCAGCATGACGTAGGCCACCAGCAGGGTCCCGCAAAGGTTGCCGAACAGCACCACAGACCACAACCGGAGCAACCGACCAAAGTTGCCCAGCGTGGGTTTGCTCATGATCGGCAACACGGCCGTCAGGGTGTTTTCGGTGAACAGTTGCTGGCGGGCGAGGATCACCGCAAGAAACCCGGCGCAGTAGCCGAAACTGGCGATCACCTTGAAACCTTCGTCGTCCGGCAGGCGGGAATTGAGCAGCCCCATGGCCATCAAAGACAGGCCCATGGTCAAGCCGGCAGCCAGGGCCGACCACCACAGCGCGGCAATACTGCGCTCCAGTTCCTGATCGCCTTGGGTGCGGATGATTTCGTGCAGCACCGCCGCGCGCGGTGGCTGGCTTTTCTCGACTTCGTGCTTTTCTTTGGGCGAGAGGTCGGGGGTCTTGCCGGTTTTGTGAGTGTCCATAACGCTCCTGAACCGCTGGCGTGCGATGTAGTTACGACCCGCGCGGATCACGCCTGTTCAGTAGCCCGATAAATCTCCGTTGCCCCTTTCGCGAGCAGGCTCGCTCCCACAAGGGATTGCGTTTCAATGTGGGAGCGAGCCTGCTCGCGAAGGGGCTGCCACCGTATTCATTGAACGGCGTCATCATCCTTGAACTGATCTTTGACGTACTTGATCTCGGTCCGGCCGTGCGGTGCCGGCAATCCGTCTTCGCCAAGGTTGACGAACACCATTTTCTCGACGGTCAGGATGCTTTTGCGGGTGATTTTGTTGCGCACTTCGCAAGTCAGGGTGATCGAGGTGCGGCCGAACTCGGTGGCGGTGATGCCCAGTTCGATAATGTCGCCCTGACGGGAAGCGCTGACGAAGTTGATTTCGGAAATGTACTTGGTGACGACGCGCTGGTTACCCAGCTGAACGATGGCGTAGATCGCCGCTTCTTCGTCGATCCAGCGCAGAAGACTGCCGCCAAACAGCGTGCCGTTGGGGTTCAGGTCTTCGGGCTTGACCCATTTGCGGGTGTGGAAATTCATGGGGGACTCCGAGGTGGTTGAACGATGGTGGTGAATGCCCCCAGCTTCAAGCCTCAAGCCACAAGCTGCAAGTAAAAGCCGACCTGCTCTCGCTTGTCGCTTGCAGCTTGCAACTTGCAGCTCAAAGAAAGCTATAATCGCCCCCGTTTCAAAACGGTAACTTCAACTTGCTACCGTTTTCCCGCCACCTGTCCGAGGGGCGCTGCAGCAGGCTGGACCTGTCAGGCTCGGATGGGGCGTTGCCAGGCCTTGATCGGCCCGACACTAAACGCACAACGGCGCCCATTCGCATACATTACGAATGGAGGCTCTTCATGAGCGCTGTTATCACGCCTGCAGATTTTAACGATTACAAAGTCGCCGACATGTCCCTGGCTGCCTGGGGTCGTCGCGAAACCATCATCGCCGAATCCGAAATGCCGGCCCTGATGGGTCTGCGCCGCAAGTACTCCGAAGAGCAACCGCTCAAGGGCGCGAAGATCCTCGGCTGCATCCACATGACCATCCAGACTGCCGTGCTGATCGAAACCCTGGTTGCCCTGGGTGCCGAAGTACGCTGGTCGTCCTGCAACATTTTCTCGACTCAAGACCAGGCTGCCGCCTCCATCGCCGCTGCCGGCATTCCGGTTTTCGCCTGGAAAGGTGAAACCGAGCAGGAGTACGAGTGGTGCCTGGAGCAAACCATCCTCAAGGATGGCGCGCCTTGGGATGCCAACATGATCCTCGACGACGGCGGCGACCTGACCGAACTGCTGCACAAGAAGTACCCACAGGTACTGGATCGCGTTCACGGCGTGACCGAAGAAACCACCACTGGCGTGCACCGCCTGCTGGACATGCTGGCCAAGGGCGAGCTGAAAATCCCGGCCATCAACGTCAACGACTCGGTGACCAAGAGCAAGAACGACAACAAGTACGGCTGCCGTCACAGCCTGAACGATGCGATCAAGCGCGGTACCGACCACCTGCTGTCCGGCAAGCAAGCGCTGGTCATCGGTTACGGTGACGTGGGCAAGGGCTCCGCTCAGTCCCTGCGTCAGGAAGGCATGATCGTAAAAGTCTCCGAAGTCGACCCGATCTGCGCCATGCAAGCCTGCATGGACGGTTTCGAACTGGTTTCGCCGTTCATCGACGGTATCAACACCGGTACCGAAGAAAGCATCGACAAAGCGCTGCTGGGCAAGATCGACCTGATCGTGACCACCACCGGTAACGTCAATGTTTGCGACGCAAACATGCTCAAGGCCCTGAAGAAACGCGCTGTTGTCTGCAACATCGGTCACTTCGACAACGAAATCGACACCGCTTTCATGCGCAAGAACTGGGCATGGGAAGAAGTGAAGCCACAGGTTCACAAGATCCACCGTACCGGTCCTGGCGCATTCGATGCCCAGAACGACGACTACCTGATCCTGCTGGCCGAAGGCCGTCTGGTTAACCTGGGCAACGCCACTGGCCACCCAAGCCGTATCATGGACGGTTCGTTCGCCAACCAGGTTCTGGCGCAGATCTTCCTGTTCGGCCAGAAGTACGCCGACCTGTCGCCAGCCCAGAAAGCCGAGCGCCTGACGGTTGAAGTACTGCCGAAGAAACTCGACGAAGAAGTGGCCCTGGAAATGGTCCGCGGTTTCGGCGGCGTTGTGACTCAACTGACCAAGACCCAGGCCGACTACATCGGCGTGACCGTCGAAGGCCCGTTCAAGCCGCACGCTTATCGCTACTAACAGGCGCTGATTGTTCGCTCTCCCTGTGGGAGCGAGCCTGCTCGCGAAGGGGCCATCGCATTCAACATTTGCGCTGGCCATTAAATCGCTTTCGCGAGCAGGCTCGCTCCCACATGGGACAGCAGCGCCTCGAAGGCTCTTGTTTCCAAGGATATGACCATGTCCCAAGATCGTCGCTACAGCTTCGAGTTCTTCCCTACGAAGACCGATGCTGGGCATGAAAAGCTGCTCGCCACTGCTCGTCAGCTGGCCACATACAACCCCGACTTCTTCTCCTGCACCTATGGCGCTGGCGGTTCGACCCGTGATCGCACCCTCAATACCGTGCTGCAGCTCGAAAGCGAAGTGAAAATCCCTGCCGCACCGCACTTGTCTTGCGTGGGCGATAGCAAGGACGACTTGCGCGGCCTGCTGGCCGAGTACAAAGCGGCCGGCATCAAGCGCATTGTTGCCCTGCGCGGCGACTTGCCGTCGGGCATGGGCATGGCCAGTGGTGAGTTGCGCCACGCCAATGACCTCGTCGAATTCATTCGTGAAGAGACCGGCAATCATTTTCACATCGAAGTCGCCGCCTACCCGGAAATGCATCCGCAGGCGCGTAACTTCGAAGACGATATCGCCAACTTCGTGCGCAAGGCCAACGCCGGCGCCGACAGCGCGATCACCCAGTACTTCTTCAACGCCGACAGTTATTTCTACTTTGTCGACCGCGTGCGGGCGCTGGGCGTGAACCTCCCGATCGTGCCGGGCATCATGCCGATCACCAACTACAGCAAACTGGCACGCTTCTCCGACGCCTGCGGTGCGGAAATCCCGCGCTGGATCCGCAAGCAACTGGAAGCGTACGGTGACGATACCCAAAGCATTCAGCGTTTCGGCGAGCAAGTCATCACCGAGATGTGCGATCGCTTGCTGCAAGGTGGCGCGCCAGGATTGCACTTCTACACACTGAATCAGGCCGAAGCGAGCCTGGCGGTGTGGAACAACCTGAAGTTGCCGCGTTAAAAATCGTCAAAGAAAGATCAAAAGATCGCACTCTGCGGCAGCTCTTACATTGGAATGTGAAATTTCTGTAGGAGCTGTCGCAGACTGCGATCTTTTGTTTTCACATGCACTTTTATTGTGCGCAAAGACACGGAGATAGAGCATCTGCAGCCAGTTTCTGGCTCTTTCCCGTTTCTCGTCGTAATCTCAAGCCCATGCCTTTGATCACGCAGTTAATCGCCGTGTTTGTCTTCACTTGCCTGAGCTTTGCCGCTCGGGGCGAGAAATTGCGCATTGTCACGGAACCCTGGGCTCCTTACGTGTATGAGGAAAACGGCAAATCCCTGGGCCTGGACTACGAAACCACGGCGATTGTCTTCAAGCGCCTGGGCATCGAAGTGGAGTGGCAGTTCCTGCCGTGGAAACGTTGTCTGTCGATGCTTGAAACGGGTCAGGCCGATGGCGCGCTGGACATTTTTCACAGCGATGAGCGCGACGCGACCCTGCTCTACCCCAGCGAACCGCTCTCGGAAGTCCAGTTCGTGATGTTCTATGCCAATGATCGACCACACCCGTTCCGCACCCTCGACGAACTTCGCGGCCTGACTATCGGCACCTCGCCGGGTTACCTCTACAGCAAGGATTTCAGGGAGTCGACGTTGTTCACCCGCGAGCCGGCACCCAGCCATGAAGCCAACTTCGGCAAACTGGTGCGCGGACGGATCGACCTGCTGATCACCGACCGCCGTGTCGGCCAGCATCTGCTCGACGAGCTGAACATCCGCGACAGGATTACCGAAAACCCCACGATCATCAGCCAGCAGAGCCAGTTTCTGGCGGTGCGGCGCAATGCCGGTATGGATTTGCTGGTGCAGCGCTTCGGTGCCGAGCTCAAGCGCTTCAAGCGCGAACCGGCCTATGCCGAGCTAAGCGCCCGCTACGGTGCTGCCCCGACAAATGCAGCGAGCGCCGCCAGTGTCAGCGCCGCCCGTACAAAAACCGTTGAGCAGCAGGAAAGCGGCGCGCAGTGATTGCTCTGTTATACTCCGGCCTTCCCGCCAGGCTCACGCCCGGACGCCCGGAATCGTTCAAGGCATCTCGACCCCGCTACAGCGCAGCTTTTCAGCCCGCGCGAGCGCTCCAGACGAGCCTTCGAGACCCGGCAGGACCGGACGGGATAGCGTCCTCTTAAACGCCATTCGCGCCAGGCAAGACTCCCATTGGGCCAAGCCCTAACTAAAACAGGATTACTCATGTCCTTTGCTTCCCTCGGTCTCTCCGAGGCTTTAGTCCGCGCTATCGAAGATGCGGGCTATACCGAGCCTACTCCGGTGCAACAGCGGGCCATTCCCGCCGTGTTGCAAGGTCGCGACCTGATGGTCGCGGCGCAGACAGGTACTGGTAAAACCGGCGGTTTCGCCCTTCCGATCCTGGAGCGGTTGTTCCCCAACGGTCACCCGGACAAATCCCAGCGTCACGGCCCGCGCCAACCGCGTGTATTGGTCCTGACCCCCACTCGCGAACTCGCCGCACAAGTGCACGAAAGCTTCAAGGTCTATGCCCGTGACCTGAAATTCGTCAGCGCCTGCATCTTCGGCGGCGTCGGCATGAACCCGCAGGTTCAGGCCATGTCCCGCGGTGTCGACGTGCTGGTGGCCTGCCCTGGCCGTCTGCTCGATCTCGCCGGCCAAGGCAGCGTCGACCTGTCCCACGTTGAAATCCTCGTGCTGGACGAAGCCGACCGCATGCTCGACATGGGCTTTGTCCATGACGTGAAGAAAGTCCTGGCGCGCCTACCGGCCAAACGGCAGAACCTGCTGTTCTCGGCGACGTTCTCCAAAGACATCACCGACCTCGCCGGCAAGCTGCTGCACAACCCGGAACGCATCGAAGTCACGCCGCCGAACACCACGGTCGAGCGCATCGAACAGCGCGTGTTCCGCCTGCCCGCCAGCCACAAGCGTGCGCTGCTGGCGCATCTGATCACCGCTGGCGCCTGGGAACAGGTGCTGGTGTTCACCCGCACCAAGCACGGCGCCAACCGCCTGGCCGAGTACCTGGACAAGCATAGCCTGAGCGCTGTTGCGATCCACGGCAACAAGAGCCAGAACGCCCGTACCAAAGCCCTGGCCGATTTCAAGGCAGGCAGTGTGCGCATCCTGGTCGCCACCGACATCGCCGCCCGCGGCCTGGACATCGACCAGTTGCCACACGTGGTCAACTTCGAACTGCCGAACGTCGATGAAGATTATGTGCACCGCATCGGCCGTACCGGCCGTGCCGGTCGTTCGGGCGAGGCGATCTCGCTGGTGGCCCCGGACGAAGAAAAACTGCTGAAAAGCATCGAGCGCATGACCAAGCAGAAAATCGCCGATGGCGACCTGATGGGCTTCGATGCCAGCGCCGTGGAAGCTGAAAAACCGGAAGCCCGCGAACGCCCGGACATGCGCAACCCGCGCAATCCACGTGGCCCGCGCGGTGATGGTCCGAACGGCAGCGGTGGCGGCCGTAAAGACAAGGGCAAGGACAAGGGCAAGGAAAAACCTGCCGCCTCCGGTCGCGGCGAACGCCCGGCCCGTGAACAGAAGCCGCGCGAAGGCACCCCGGCCCGTGAACAGCGTCAACCGAGCCAGCCGCCTCGCGCCGCTGCCGACCGTGCGCCGGATGAGTTCCTGGACGACGATATCGATAACTTCGGTAACCGCGTCGACTACGTGCCACAACAGAAGCCAGCCCATGGCCGCGGCCGCCGTCCGGGTGCTCCGGCACAAGGTACAGCTACCGGTTCGGGCGCTCCACGTGGCGGCAAGCCACAGGGTCGTCAGAACGGTCCGCGCAACAGTGATGGCGCCAGCACCGGTACGCCGCCAGCCAAACGCAGCGGCCCACGCAACGGTGCGCCACGTGACGGTCAGGCCCGTCGCGAAGACTCGCGCAATCGTCGTCCGGCCCGTGACGACCAGGCCCGTTCGGAACCGGCCGTGCAGAACCCGCGGGGCAACGCGCCGAAGATCATGCACAAGGAGTCCAAGGCCGACCGCTTCCCGACACCTGAGCAGCTGGATCAACTGCCAAGCCGCCCTCGCGGCGAAAAACCGGCGTTGCTGACCCGCAATCGCTGATTTGTCGCTGAAATGAAAAATGCCCCGGGCTCGAAAGACCCGGGGCATTTTTTATGGCAAATGAGAAACCCTGTGGGAGCGAGCCTGCTCGCGAAAGCGGTCTATCCGTCATTTCCATGTTGATCATACCGCCGTCTTCGCGAGCAGGCTCGCTCCCACAGGGATTGTTGATACCGGCAGAGTTTGTTGTACGGCAATAAAAAACGCCCGCGCTCGTGAGAGCAGCGGGCGTTTATGTGTCAGGCGCGAAAATTACTTCGCTTTGACACCTTCAAACGTTACGTACAGTTCAACCGCGTCAGACGCTGGACCCAGGTCTTTCTGCTTGCCGAAATCGGAACGCTTGAGGTTGGTGGTGCCTTCGAAACCGGCACGGTAGCCGCCCCATGGATCCTTGCCTTCACCCAGGAAAGTGGCCTTGACCACGATCGGCTTGGTCACGCCGGCGATGGTCAGGTCACCGGCCACGTCGGCAGTGTCTTTGCCGGCGGCGTTTTTACCGGTGGGTTTGACGCTGGTGGACACGAAGGTGGCTTTGCCAAACTTGCCTGCGTTCAGGAAATCACCGCTGGCGATGTGCTTGTCGCGCTCGGCGTTGTTGGTGAACACGCTGGCGGTGTTCACGTTGAACTCGATCTTGCTGGCTTCAGGCTTGGCAGCGTCGAAGCTGAACTTGCCGTCAATGTCCTTGAAAGTACCGGTGATGTAGCTGTAGCCCAGGTGGCTGATCTTGAAGTCAACGAAGGCGTGCTGTCCTTCCTTGTCGACCACGTAGTCAGCGGCCATAGCGTTACCGGCGGACAACAGGGCGGAACCGATTGCCAGAGCGGCCAGAGTCTTTTTCAACATACTTTGTTTTCCTTTGGAGTCGAGGTTGAGCTTCAGGCTTTGCGACCCAGCATTCGCTTGAGGGTCACATCGCGATCGATAAAGTGGTGCTTCAATGCTGCCAACGCATGGAGGCCGGAAAAAATTACCAGCACCCACGCCAGGTAGAGGTGAATCACGCCAGCGGTATCTGCCTGGTCCGGTAGTCCGGATACCAGTGCAGGGACTTCAAACAGGCCAAACACCGGAATCCCGACACCTTCGGCGGTGGAAATCAGGTAACCGGCAATCATCACAGCGAACAGACTGAGATACAGGAAGCCATGGCCGAAATGGGCGCCGAGGCGCGTCATACGGCTGTAGCTGGTCAAGGTGGGCGGCGGCGGACTGACGAAGCGCCACAGTACCCGCAGCAGCATCACACCCAGCAGTACCAGGCCAATGCTCTTGTGCAGATCCGGCGCGTCTTTGCGCCAGACGCTGTAGTAGTCGAGACCGACCATCCACAACCCCAGCGCGAACAGACCGAACACTGCCAATGCCACGCCCCAGTGCATGACTATGCTGACCAAACCATAACGGGAAGTAGAGTTACGTAGCTGCATTGCCTGGATCCTGTGAGTGCTGGCCCAAAGACTATCGAGTTATCTATCGAATTAAAGCGGAAAATTTTGCTTTGAAATATCGAGAAATGCGATCAAGAGTCTGAAATGGCTGAGTTAAGGAAAGATTAAAGGCCAAAGTCTGGCAGGGAGTGAGTGCAAGGCTGGAAATTTTTTCCGCCTGCCGAGGCCTCTTCGCGAGCAGGCTCGCTCCCACAGTGGATCTGTGGGGAACACGGTTTTCCTATTCGCATCAGCTCCCTTGTGGGAGCGAGCCTGCTCGCGAAAGCGATAGATCAGCAGCAGATATTTTTTGACAAACGATAAATATGTATAGCCACTTCCATTTTTTAACTTGATTGAATGAGTACTCAATAACACTCACTGATCAAGGTGAAGAACATGGCTATTACTTATACCCCGTTTCAAGCAAGTGGCAGCCCGGTGCTACCTCCCAATCAAAAGATGTCGTCAGGACAATACCTCACGTCCGAGAATGGACGATTTCAATTGGTATTACAGGCTGATGGAAATTTGGTCATTACTGATGGAGGCTCTGTAGTCTGGGTTGCTGATGGCAATCAGCCTTATAGTAAAACTTTGTACCCGAAAAGAATGGGTGAGCCACTTATGTTTGTAATCAGTAACAATGGCTTTCTTTACGATCCATCCAGAAGGCGATTGTGGATTGCTGAAAGCACTCATAGCATTGATAAATCGCTCTGGTACAACACCTGTATGGTTATTCAAGATGACGGGAATCTGGTCATTTACGATCAGCGTAACGGAAATTTGTGCTGGGCACGCTCTGGATTCGTCCCTGGTCGTATCCCAAAGCCAAAGGAAAGGCAGGTCAGAGTACTACCGGATGGTACGGAGATTACTTTATGGAAATTTCCGTAGGCCGACTTAAGAGCTTTTGAAGATTGGAGGCGGGTCTAAACAATCAGGATCGTAAGGATTAATATGGCATTTATGGGCCAGCTCCGGAGCGTGTCTTTTAAGAACGAATGCGCCGTTTACACATCCCGAGATCATTATCAAAACAATTACTGCTAAAAGTGTTTTCATATCCCCTCCGGTTTTCCAGAGCATAGACTTTAAGTTCAGGCCCCACCTATCATTTGGTTCTGGTTATTTTGTGGGAAGTATCTGATAAACCACTGAAACGTGTAGGACCGGGATCGTGGATTGTGCAACTCCCGGGCACAGCACAGGAAAAACCGGGATGTCTCACGTTTGATGAGCAAAAAAAAGCGCGACCCTCGGGCCGCGCTTTTTTACGCCTGAACGCTACTGAGCCTTGGTCTCAGTCGCCGCTGCTGGCTTCTTCGCCACTTCAGTCTTTTTCGCCGGCGCCTTGGCCGGGGCTTTTTTGACTTCAGCCTTGGCCACCGGCTTCTTCACCGGGGTTTTAGCCGGCGCCTTCTTGGCTGGCTCGGCCTTCACCGGTGCCGCTGGCTTCGGTGCTTCGACCGGTGCCGGCGCGGCGACTGGCGCCGGAGCAGGTGCCGGAGTTGGCGGAGCAACAGGCTCAGGCGCCTTGACCGGCTCCGGTTTCTTGTCGTCATCCGAACCACCGAACAGGTTGCTGAAGAAGTTGCCCTTCTTCGCCGCCACGGCGCCGGCTGCAGCGGCGGCTGCCACTGGAACGGCCTTCGCCGGTTCGAACGACTTGCCGGCTGCCAGGTCTTCGACCTGACTGGCCGCGCGCTGACCGGTGCGTAACGCACCTTCCAGGGTGCCCGGGTACAAGGTGTCGGTGTGTTCGCCGGCAAAGGCTACACGCTGGATCGGACGTTCCCACAGGCGCCAGTACTTGCTGATCTGGCCCGGGCCGAAGGCCAGGTAGGCGCCGCCCATCGAGGGGTCGTTGCTGTAGCGACGGATTTCATAACCGGTGAACGAACCGCGTGCCTGCGGATAAAACGCGTGCAGGCGAATCAGCACCTGGTCGGCAATCTGCTTGTCACCAAAGGCCTGCATGACCCGGGCGTTGTCGCCGGACAGGTTGATCACCACGTTGGCGCCGCCCTTGAGAGCCGGCTCGACCCACAACATGCCCAGCCCGGTGTTGCTGTAGATCTCGCCAGACATCCGCGCCTTGCTTTCCCACACCGGCGTCTTGAACTTCAGCATGATCTGGTCGCGCCAACCGTAGTTGGTGCCCTTGATCGCGGCCAGGTGCTGGGCGTCGAGCGCCGGCGTCATCTGGATCTTGTTCAAGGCGCGCAACGGCACGGCCAGTACCACGTAGTCCGCCTGATAGCCGACGCTACCGACCTTGACGGTGACGCCGTCCTTGTCCTGAGTGATGGAAGAGACCGGGGAGCTGGTCTTGATGGTTTTCAGTTGTTTGACGAAGGCTTGGGCCAGTACCGGGCTGCCACCGACCAGACGCGAAGCACGCAGGTCACGGTCGGCCACACCACGGTAAACGCGGCTCTGTTGCGCGAAGTACAGCAGCGACAGGCGCGACGGTTCGTCATAACGGGTACGGATCTGCTGATTCACCAGCTGTCGGGCAGTGGGCGGCAGGCTCAGGCGATCAAGCCAGTTGGACACGTTGATCTGGTCCAGAGCATGCAGCGTGCTGTTGGCGGACGGGTTCTGCGGGTCTTCGATCGAGCGCGCCAGGTCGTCCAGGGTCTTTTCGTAGCGCTTGAGCGCTTCGGCGGTCGCCGGCTCCTTGGTGGTCAGATCGGCAGCGGTGTAATACACGCCGTCGATCAGATAACCCGGGGTCCGCACGAATTCAGGTGCCGGCGTGGTGCTCAGCTTGAAGGTCGAGACGTATTTGTTCAGGACCGGTTGGGTCTTGTCGTTGCCGATCCACTCGCTGGTGGCCATGCCGGAACGGCCGCCCAGGCTCGGCTTGGCTTCCAGCAGCGTGACCTGCCAGCCCTTGTTTTGCAGTTCATAAGCAGCCGTGAGGCCTGCGACTCCGCCGCCGATCACGATCGCGGTTTTATCCTTGGCCAGCGCAGACACGCTGAACAGCCCCAACATCACCAGCGCACAGGCGCGCAGCCAACCGACAGACATTCAGCGAACTCCGGAAATACAGATGAAAATAGCGGTTTTTCGAGCCAGACGGCTCAAGAACCGCGAAGAATACGTCAGCCTTCAGACGCCCGCCAGCAACGTCTATCTGCCTATACAAAGTAGCTCATTAGACACAATGGGTTGTCCCCGTGCGATGCATTGCATAGGCTTGCGCGATTGCATGTCCGCGCCTGTCACGGACCGCCTCGAGGAGAATGAAAATGGGCTTGAATAAACAGTGGATGGAGCGCGATCTCGCGGTGTTGTGGCATCCCTGCACCCAGATGAAAGACCACGAGCAACTGCCGCTGATCCCGATCAAGCGCGGTGAAGGCGTCTGGCTGGAAGACTTCGAAGGCAAGCGCTACCTCGATGCCGTCAGTTCCTGGTGGGTCAACGTGTTCGGCCACGCCAACCCGCGGATCAACCAGCGCATCAAGGATCAGGTCGATCAGCTGGAGCACGTGATCCTCGCCGGTTTCAGCCATCAACCGGTGATCGAGTTGTCCGAGCGTCTGGTGAAGATGACGCCGGAAGGCCTGACCCGGTGCTTCTACGCCGATAACGGCTCGTCCTGCATCGAAGTCGCGCTGAAAATGAGCTTTCACTATTGGCTCAACCGCGGCCAGCCGAACAAGAAACGCTTCGTCACCCTGACCAACAGCTACCACGGCGAAACCATGGCGGCGATGTCGGTGGGCGACGTGCCGCTGTTCACCGAAACCTACAAGGCCCTGCTGCTCGACACCATCAAGGTGCCAAGCCCGGATTGCTACCTGCGCCCTGAGGGCATGAGCTGGGAAGAGCACTCGCGCAACATGTTCGCGGCGATGGAACAGACCTTGGCCGAGAATCACGACAGCGTGGCTGCGGTGATCGTCGAGCCGCTGATCCAGGGGGCCGGCGGCATGCGCATGTACCACCCGGTGTACCTCAAGCTGTTGCGCGAAGCCTGCGACCGCTATGGCGTGCACCTGATCCACGATGAAATCGCCGTAGGCTTCGGCCGCACCGGGACGATGTTCGCCTGCGAGCAGGCCGGCATCCGTCCGGACTTCCTCTGCCTGTCCAAAGCTCTGACTGGCGGTTATCTGCCACTGGCCGCGTGCCTGACCACCGACGAGGTCTACAGCGCCTTTTACGACGACTACCCGACCCTGCGCGCCTTCCTGCACTCTCACAGCTACACCGGCAACCCGCTGGCGTGTGCGGCGGCACTGGCGACGCTGGACATCTTCGAAGAAGACAACGTCATCGAGAACAACAAGGCCCTGGCGCAGCGCATGGCCTCCTCCACCGCGCATCTGGTGGATCACCCGAACGTCAGCGAAGTGCGCCAGACCGGGATGGTGCTGGCCATCGAGATGGTCAAGGACAAAACCACAAAAGAGGCTTACCCATGGCAGGAACGTCGCGGTCTGAGGGTATTCCAGCACGCCCTGGAGCGCGGCGCCTTGCTTCGACCGCTGGGTAGCGTGGTGTATTTCCTGCCGCCGTACGTTATCACCCCGGAGCAGATCGACTTTCTGGCCGAGGTCGCCAGCGAAGGCATCGACATCGCCACCCGCGATGGCATAAGCGTGGCGGTGCCGAAGGATTTCCATCCCGGCTTCCGTGATCCGGGCTGATTGATTTCACCTAAGCTTTCGCAGCGTCTGGAATGACCTCTTCGCGAGCAGGCTCGCTCCCACAGAGAACTCGGTCAACTGTGGGAGCGAGCCTGCTCGCGAAAGCGTCGCCATGACCTATACATGAATTACAGAGACCCAACATGAGATTGTCCCGCTTCTTCATCGACGCCCCCCTGAGCACCGGCGAGCACGAACTGCCCGAAGCCCAGGCCCATTACATCGGCCGCGTACTGCGCATGGCCGAGGGCGATGCGTTGCAACTGTTCGACGGTTCCGGCCATGAATTTCGCGGCACGCTGGTGGAAGTCGGCAAAAAACGCGTGGTCGTGCAGATCGACGAGCAGTTCACTGGCCAGGTGGAATCCCCGCTGCAGATTCATCTCGGCCAGGGCCTGTCCCGTGGCGAGCGCATGGACTGGGCGATTCAGAAAGCCACCGAATTGGGCGTCAGCGAAATCACCCCGATTTTCAGCGAGCGCTGCGAAGTCCGGCTCAAGGACGAACGCGCCGATAAACGCCTGCTGCACTGGCGCCAGGTGGCGATCAGTGCGTGCGAGCAGTGCGGGCGTTCCAGGGTGCCGGTGATTCATCCACCGATGGTATTGGCCGACTGGTTGAAACAGACCGAAGCGCAGCTGAAGCTGGTGCTGCACCCGGTGGCCGAACCATTGGTCAGTCATGCCAAGCCTTCGACCCTGGCGTTCCTGATTGGTCCGGAAGGTGGTTTATCGGATACGGAAGTGGATCAGGCCAAGGGGGCTGGTTTTCATGCTGCACGCCTTGGTCCGCGCGTGTTGCGGACTGAGACCGCGCCGGTGGTGGCGTTATCTGTGGCCCAGCAGCTTTGGGGTGATTTCTAGGGCCTCTTCACGAGCAAGCCCGCTCCCACAGTGAAACGCATTCCAATGTAGGAGCGAGCCTGCTCGCGAATGGCCGCGACACGGTCTAAAGGCTGACTTACTGCACCGGATCACTCACCGGCTTGGCGATGATCGCCTTGAGTTCGCTGGTCATCGGAAATTCCAGGTTCAAGCCTTTCGGTGGAATCGGCTGTTCGAACCAGCGCTGATAGATACCGTTGATCTCGCCCGAGCTATACAGATCACCCAACACCCCGTTAACCAGCGCCAGGAATTGCGGGTCGTCCTTGCGCACCATGCAACTGTAGATTTCCCGCGACTGCTCCTCCCCGACCACCACCCACTTATGCGGATCGTGGGCCTTGGCGCGCTCGCCGTAGAGCAGTGCATCATCCATGTAGAACGCCGCCGCGCGGCCCGACTGCAGCATCTGGAACGCTTCGCCGTGATCCTTGGCGCTGATCACGAACATATCGATCTTGTTGTCGACGTTGTAGCTTTTCAGAAAACGCTCGTTGGTGGTGCCGGCGGTGGTGACCACGTTCTTGCCGCGCAGGTCGGCGAAGCGCTTGATGCCGCTATCCCTGGCCGTCAGCAGCTGGCCTTTGACGTAGATGAAGCCATAGGAAAACGCCACTTGCTTCTGGCGCTCGGCGGTCACGCCGGTGGAGCCGCACTCCAGGTCCACGGTACCGTTCTGCACCAGTGGAATGCGGGTTTGCGAGGTCACCAGGTTGTACTTCACCTTGAGATCCGGCAGTGCCAGTTGTTGCTGGATGCGCTCGACAATCTTGCCCGCCAGATCCACCGAGTAGCCCATCGGCTTGCCGGTGTGATCGCCCACATAAGAGAACGGGACTGATGCATCGCGATAGCCCAGGGTGATGCTGTTGGCGCTGGCGATCTTGCTCAATGTGCCGGTCAGTGGCGCTTCACTGGCCTGGACCTGACTACCGAGCAACAGCCCGAGGGTGCAGCCGAGCAACGTGATTTTTTGCATTGTTATTCTCCGTTGTGGGTGTTGGGTATTTCAGAGGCGTGCGGCGATGACGGTGATTTCCACGAGTACCTGCGCACGAGCCAGTTCGGCTTGCACCGTAGTGCGGCTCGGGGCCTGCCCCGGCGATAGCCAGGCCGACCAGACTTCGTTCATCGCGGCAAAATCCTCGGTGATGTTTTTCAGGTAAATGGTCGCGCTGAGCAGGTGATCCTTGTCGCTGCCGGCTTCGGCCAGCAAGGCATCGATTTTCGCCAGCACTTCGCGGGTCTGGCCGCCGGCATCCACGGCATCGCCCGGCACCTGGCCGGAGAGAAACACCAGGTCGCCAAAGGTCACGGCGCCAGACAGGCGAGGGTTGCTGTGCAGTCGGGTAATGGTCATTGCAGTGTCCTCTTCAAAATGGAATTCAAGCGGCCCGGTGATTGAAGCCGTGCAGGTCGATGGAAGGTTGACGCTGGCCGATCAGCTCGCTGAGCAACCGACCGCTGCCACAGGCAAGGGTAAATCCGAGCGCGCCATGACCGAGGTTGAGCCACAGGTTGCGATAAGCCGTGGCACCGAGCAACGGCACACCACTGGGCGTCGCCGGACGCATGCCGGCCCACTCCACCGCCGACTCGTAGTCGCCGGCATTGGGGAAGGTGTCGCGCGCCTGGCGCTTGATCAGGGCCAGGCGTTCGGGATCGACAGCGGGGTCGAAACCGACGATATCGACCATCGCCGCCACCCGCCATTGCTCGCCGATGCGGGCATAGACGATCTTGCGGTCGTAGTCAGTGATGCTTACGTCCGGCGCCCGGTGGCCGGCGCCGATGGGCACGGTCAGGCTGTAACCCTTCAGCGGATAAAGCGGCAGGCGCAGGCCGGGCAGCGCCAGCAATGGACTGCGGTGGCCGGCGGCGATCACCAGGTGTTCGACCGGTTGCACATCGTCACCCAATTCGATGGCGCTGACCGTGCCATTGTCGTGGCGGATGCCGGTCACTGCCTGGCCCAGGCGAAACTCGCAATGACCCGACGCCTTCAGCCGTGCGGCCAACTGCTGACAGAACCCATGGCAATCGCCAACCTCTTCGTCCGGGGTGTAAATCGCACCGACAAAGGGGGCATCGGCCAGCGCTGGTTCAAGCGCTGCACACTCGATCGCCGACAACACCTGCTGCTGTTGCGGATCGGCCAGTTTTTTGCGAGCCTGCTCGAAGCTGCCGGCGGTACGAAAGGTCACCAGTTTGCCGTTGCGCCGCCATTGGAAACCGGCCAGCCCATCGTCCTCGCGCCAGCTTTTCAATGTGCTCTGGCTCAACAGCGCCAGACGCAACAGGTGCCCGGCGTTTTCTCGGTTGACCGAGCTTCGGCAGGCAGCAAGGAATGACGCCATCCAGCGCCACTGCACCGGGTCCAGGCGCGGGCGCAGCTTCAAGGGCGAATCACCGCGCAGCATCCAGCCAATGGCTTGCAGCGGCACACCGGCATCGGCCAGCGGCGCAACATAGCGATAGGAGAGCTGGCCGCCATTGGCAAAACTGGTTTCGCTGCCCAGCGAGTCCCGGGCCTCGACCACCGTCACCTCGAAGCCGTCGCGCACCAGCGCATAGGCCGTTGCCAGACCAATCACGCCGCCGCCGATGATGCACACACGCTGAGCCATGTCCGTCCTTAAAACCGTTGTGAAGACGAAGCCGAGGTTAGAGCCGGATGACAGGAGGCGGACAATGAATAAAGATACCTGACCCATAAACAAAGGTTATGGACTTGCCATGCGTCTTCGCCACATCGAGATTTTCCAGGCTATCCGCCAGACCGGTTCCATCAGCGCGGCCGCGCAATTGCTGCACGTCTCGCAACCGGCGGTGACCAAGGTGCTGCAGCATGCCGAGCAGCAGTTGGGTTTCCCGTTGTTCTTGCGGGTACGCGGCAAGCTGCAGGCGACGCCGGAAGCATTGGAACTGGAGCGCGAAGTCGACAAGGTCAGCGAAAGCCTGCAAGGCGTGCGACGTCTGGCCCAGAGCCTGCGCCGCCAGCCGGGCCACAGCCTGCGCATCGGCGCTACCCCGGCGCTGGCCCTGTCATTGCTGCCGCCGGCCATTCACGAATGGACCGGGCGCTACCCGGACATCGCCTGCGAACTGTCCAGCGCCCATAGCCGCGAACTGGTGCAGAACCTGCTGATGCGCGAAGTGGATGTCGCCCTGACCTTGCAGCGCCCGGATCATCCTGGATTGAAGGCCCAGGCCCTGGCGTCGGGGGTGCTGGTGGCGTTGGCACCGAAGGGTTATTGGCCGGACGAGAACGTCGGCCAACCGCTGCCATTGATGGCCCTGGCCGGTGCGCCCTTGATTGGCCTGTCCAGCGCCGACCCGTTGGCCGCCCGGCTCGACAGCTACCTCGAAGCGGTCGAACCGCCGCCCCGGGTGCGAATCGCCGTGCAGACCTATTCACTGGCCCGGGCGATGGTGGAATCCGGTGCCGGGCTGGCGGTGATCGATCCGTTCACGGCACTCGGCGCGTCAACTGCCGCGACGACCATTCGCCCCTTGGCACCGCCGCTGCCGATCACCCTGTACGCAGTGACCCGCGCCGCCGAACCTCCGCCTCACACCTTGAACGACTTGTTGCAGATCTTCAGTCGCCGGGCCCAGGCACAACTGGATCGCCTTATCCCGACACCCTCTTGAATCCAATAAATACCCCCTGTGGGAGCGAGCCTGCTCGCGAAGGCGGTGGATCAGCCAACGATGATGTGGGCTGAACTGACGCCTTCGCGAGCAGGCTCGCTCCCACAGGTAAAGCCACTGCGTGTTCTAAAGGACATAAAACAAAATCGCGACAAAGTGCAGCAAACTGCCGGCAATCACGAACAAATGCCAGATCCCATGGGCATGCCGAAGGCGGTGATCCAAAGCAAAAAAGATAATGCCCACGGTGTAAAACACGCCACCCAACGCCAACCAGGCAAACCCGGCACCACCCAATGCCGCCAGCAACGGCTTGACCGCCACCAGCACGATCCAGCCCATCACCGCGTAAATCACAATCGACAGAATCCGCGCTTCCGAACGCGGCTTGATCTCTTGCAGGATGCCGATCAGCGCCAGCCCCCAGACGATCCCGAACAGCGTCCAGCCCCAAGGCCCGCGCAGGGTCACCAGGCAGAACGGCGTGTAGCTGCCGGCGATCAGCAGATAGATGGAAAAGTGATCGACCTTCTGCATGATCGCTTTCTTGCGCCCGCGCACGCTGTGGTAGACGGTCGATGCGCTGTACAACACCAGCAAGGTAAAGGCGTAGATCGCCATGCTGACAATCTTCCACGGACTGCCATCGAGGCTGGCGACAACAATCAGCCACACCCCGCCGACAAACGCCGCCACCGCCCCGACCAAATGCGTCCAGGCGTTCAATCGTTCTCCGTGATACATCGCTTGCCTACCCCTCGAAAATCGTTACCGCAACGCACAAGGCTCAGGCCTGTAGGAGCTGTCGAGTGCAACGAGGCTGCGATCTTTAACGATCAATATCAAGATTAAAATCAAAAGATCGCAGCCTTCGGCAGCTCCTTGTATCTCGACTATCGCTCCATCAGGAGCGATAGTTCTCGACTGATCATCGAGGGAGGGACTTGGAAGCCGTGCAGCTCCTTAGGCTTTTTGCCTGTGATGTAGATCGTGCTCCAG
>NZ_FYED01000028.1 GCF_900187565.1 Pseudomonas sp. Irchel 3A7
GTATGCGTCCGGCAAAGTCATCTAGCCCGCCCTGAAAAGGCAGGACATGGTGTGCACTTAAATTTAAGTGGACACCATTTCTAGCCTTTTAAGCGGGTCTTTCATGCAGCCACAACGCCGTTCCTACTCCAAATCCTTCAAAGCTGGAGTCATTCAAGAGTGCTCCGAACCTGGCGCCTCGATTGCCAGCGTCGCGCTGGGCCACAACCTCAACGCGAACCTCGTCCATAAGTGGATTCGACTGCAATCGCAAAAAACAGTCGCCCTACAACCTGCCTTCATCCCGCTGACATTACCGTCGTCGTCAACGTCACGAACGGATATCACAGCATCCACCATCTGCCTCGAAATCCCATACCCACGCGGCACCGTCAAAGTGAACTGGCCGGCCGAAAGCGCGGCTGCCTGTGCGACCTTTCTGCGAGACCTGTTGCGATGATCCGCATCGACTCCATCTGGCTCGCCACCGAGCCTATGGACATGCGCGCCGGCACCGAAACCGCGCTGGCACGGGTGGTCGCGGTGTTTGGTGCGGCGCAGCCGCACTGCGCTTATCTGTTTGCCAACTGCCGCGCCAATCGCATTAAAGTGCTGGTGCACGATGGGCTGGGTATCTGGCTGGCGGCCCGCCGCCTGCATCAGGGCAAGTTCTTCTGGCCCGGTTCTCGGCACGGTTCGCAGCTAGAGTTGGCCGCCGAGCAACTGCATGCCCTAGTGCTGGGTCTGCCTTGGCAAAGAGTGGGGCCAGGCAACGCGATTTCCATCCTGTAATCTCTGCCACGTCCCACCTGACCGTGCAATTGTCCAATCAGCCGGTCGTCGGTTTTCGCCCGCTCTGGCAAAATCGGCGGCATGACTTCGTTCCCCAATCTCGACCACTTAACTCCTGAACAACTGCGCGCTCTGGCAGCGCAGTTGATGCAGCGTGTGGAAAGTCTCGATCAGACAGTCGAGACAATGGGCAAAAAGATCCACCGCGACCAAACGGTTATCGAGAAACTGACCCACGAGATCGCGCAGCTCAAGCGGTTGAAGTTTGCCAAGCGCAGCGAACAGTTAAATCCGCAACAGGCCAGCTTGCTGGACGATCTGATCGATACCGATATCGCGGCGATTGAGGCTGAGCTTCAGGCATTGCAAACACCTTCAACTGCGACGGAGACAAAGCAAAAGCCTAAACGCACGGCGTTGCCGCCGGAGTTTCCTCGCACGTTGATCCATCACGAACCGGACAATACTCACTGCCCATGTGGCTGCGCACTCAAGCGTATCGGTGAAGACGTCAGCGAAAAACTGGACTACACGCCTGGCGTTTTTACTGTCGAGCGCCATGTCCGTGGCAAATGGGTCTGTGATGACTGCGAAACACTGATCCAGGCGCCCGTGCCGGCACAGGTCATCGACAAGGGTATCCCGACCGCAGGGTTGCTAGCCCACGTCATGATCGCGAAGTATGCCGACCATTTGCCTCTTTACCGTCAGGAATCGATTTTTGGTCGAGCCGGTATGGCCATCCCACGTTCAACCTTGGCCCAATGGGTTGGCGTGAGCGGTGTGCAATTGCAGCCTCTGGTCGATGCGCTGCGCGAGGTGGTGATTGGGCAGCAGGTCATTCACGCCGACGAAACGCCGGTACAGATGCTCACCCCAGGTGCGAAGAAAACCCATCGCGCCTATGTCTGGGCCTACGCCACCAGCCAGTTCTGCGGAACAGCGGCAGTCGTTTACGACTTCAGCCCCAGCCGGGCTGGTGAGCACGCCCGCAACTTCCTGCAAGACTGGAAGGGCAAGCTGGTCTGCGATGATTTCGGTGGCTACAAGGCCAGTTTCGAACTCGGCGTGACCGAGATCGGCTGCATGGCCCATGCGCGGCGCAAGTTCTTCGAACTGCACGCCACCAACAAAAGCCAACTGGCCGAGCAGGCTCTTCGCTACATTCAGCTGCTGTACGAAATTGAAAGTGAGATCCGCGACCTGGAGCCGGATTTACGGCACCAAATACGGCAAGAAAAAGCCGTACCGGTGATGGATACGCTGCATGCCTGGATGATCGCCCAGCGTGATCTAGTGCACGATGGTTCGGCGATCAGCAGAGCACTGGATTACAGCATAAAACGCTGGAAGGCGCTGTCGCGCTACCTTGATGACGGAGCCGTACCCATTGACAATAATTGGGCCGAGAACCAGATCCGGCCGTGGGCACTCGGGCGCAAAAACTGGCTCTTTGCAGGGTCACTACGCAGCGGCAAACGGGCGGCGGCGATCATGAGCCTGATCCAGTCGGCGCGACTCAACGGGCATGATCCGTATGCTTATTTAAAGGACGTCCTCACTCGCCTGCCGACGCAGCGGGCCAGTGAGATTATGGAGCTGCTACCTCATCGATGGGTGCCTGCTCAATAAGTCCGCTTTTTAACGGACTTTTCGAAAACTTTCCTAGGAGGGATCAATGGTAGATAAAACGCACGAGTACGAAGTCCAGGTAACTTGGGCCGGCAACAACGGAACAGGAACGTCATCTTATCGGGGTTACAGCCGGGCGCACGTAATCGCAGCTAACGGCAAAATACCGATTGAGGGGTCGTCCGATCCCGGTTTTCGAGGAGACCCAACACGCTGGAACCCCGAGGAATTGCTCTTGGCATCCTTATCTGCGTGCCACAAGCTTTGGTACCTTGGCCTTTGTGCTGAGGCCGGGATCGTTGTGGTGGCCTACGAGGACAATGCTCAAGGAACAATGGTCGAGGAGAGCGACGGCGCTGGTCAGTTCACGTCAGTTGTTTTGAGGCCGAAAGTGATTCTGGCATCGGGGTCTGAGATCGCAAAAGCTCAGACGCTGCACAAAATGGCTCATGAGAAATGCTTCATTGCCCGTTCGGTAAACTTTCCAGTCAGCCACGCACCCGAAATATCGATAAGCCCAGACACCTAGTTAGCTAGAGATGGTGTCCGCATAGTCGGACACCCTCTCAAAGTCTACGTAGCTGACTAGATGACATTGCCGAACGCTTAC
>NZ_FYED01000025.1 GCF_900187565.1 Pseudomonas sp. Irchel 3A7
CTGGAGCACGATCTACATCACAGGCAAAAAGCCTAAGGAGCTGCACGGCTTCCAAGTCCCTCCCTCGATGATCAGTCGAGAACTATCGCTCCTGATGGAGCGATAGTCGAGATACAAGGAGCTGCCGAAGACTGCGATCTCTTGATTTTGACTTTCGGCATGTTTCAAGTTCACAAAAAAGATCACCGCCGGCGATGGGCGTATTCCGGGCGTAAGCGCCACTGTTCAGCCATCAACAGTGAAGCAGCAGATTGCCCGGCTTCATCACCCTGGCCCCCCCGAAACGCCTCTGAACTACCCGAAAACATTAGCCCTCACGGTCAGGCACAGAAGCTGCAATGACTCAGGTATCACCTGTATCGAGAGTCTTGTATGTCTGTCTTGTCCGAATCTGCCGTCTATCCGATCAACCCGCCGGCCGCCCACCGGATCGCCGACGAAGCCGAAGCCCTTCGCGTGGCCGAGCAGGTCGCCGCGATCCTGCTGGAACAGGACGCCGAGCGCGACCGCACCCGCCAGGTGCCCGCCGAGATCGTCGATTTGTATTCCAACAGCGGCCTGTGGGGCATCACCGTACCGAAAGCATTCGGCGGCGCGCAGGTGTCCTACGCGGTGCTGGCGCAAGTCATCGCAATCATTTCTGCGGCCGATCCGTCCCTGGGGCAGATCCCGCAAAACCACTATTGCCTGCTGGAAGACATTCGTCTGCAGGGCACGCCGGAGCAACAAGCGCATTTCTTCGCCCTGGCGCTGCAAGGTCACCGCTTTGCCAATGCCTTGTCGGAAACCGGCGGCAAAAACGTGCAGGACATACAGGCGACTGTCCGACGTTACGGCGACGGTTATGTGATCAACGGACGCAAGGGTTATTGCACCGGATCGCTTTACGCCCACTGGCTGGCGGTGCTGGCGCTGGACGAAGAGCAAAAGGGCCAGTTGGCCTTCGTCGAACGCGGCACCCGAGGATTGGTGATCGTCGACGACTGGGACAGCATCGGCCAGCGCACCACGTCCAGCGGCACGGTGCTGGCCGAGGATCTGCACGTTTCGGCGTTCAATCTATTCCCCACGCATCGCTCCTATGAAAGCCCGACCCTGGCCGGTCCGTTTGCCCAGTTGACCACCGCTGCCATCGATGCCGGCATCGCCCGCGCAGCGCTGCGTGACACCATCGCGTTCGTTCAACAGTTCGCCCGCCCCTGGATTGACGCGGGCGTGGAAAAAGCCAGCTTAGACCCGCTGACCATCATTCAGGTTGGTGGCCTGGAAATTCGCCTGGAAGCCGCCGAAGCCTTGCTCGAACGAGCGGGTTGGGCGCTGGATGCGGCGCGCCCGGCCCCGGACGAAGACAACGTTGCCCGCGCGTCCCTGGCGGTGGCCAAGGCCAAGGTGTTGAGCACTGAAATCGCGATTGAAGCGACCAACAAGTTGTTCGAACTCGGCGGCACCCGCTCGACCCTGAAGAAGCACAACTTCGATCGCCACTGGCGCAATGCCCGGGTGCATACCCTGCATGATCCGGTGCGCTGGAAGTACCACGTGGTCGGCAACTGGCTGCTCAATGGCGTGAAACCGCCACGTCATGACTGGTCGTGATCATGGCTGAATTGTTCAAGAACATTTATTGGGCCGACATCGGCCAGGCCTGCCTCGACACCCTGAGCATGCTCGGCGCGGCCCTCGGTTTTACCGTGTTGCTTGGGCTGCCGCTGGGGGTACTGCTGTTCCTGACCGGCAAGCGCCAATTGCATGAAGCGGTCGGCGTCTACCGGGTGCTGTCGGTGATCGTGAACATGCTGCGGTCGCTGCCGTTCATAATCTTGCTGATCGTGCTGATTCCCCTGACCACCTTGCTGGTTGGCACCTCGCTGGGCGTGCCGGGGACCATTCCGCCGTTGGTGGTGGGGTGCACACCGTTCTTCGCGCGGTTGGTGGAAACCGCGCTGCGGGAAGTCGATCGCGGCGTGGTGGAAGCGACCCAGGCCATGGGCGCCAACACCTGGCAGATCATCCGCCACACCTTGCTGCCCGAGGCGCGGGGAGGGCTGTTGGCGGCGGTCACGGTGACTGCGATCGTGCTGGTCGATTACACGGCGATGGCCGGGGTGATCGGTGGCGGTGGGCTGGGCGATCTGGCGATCCGCTACGGCTATCAGCGCTTCCAGACCGACGTGATGGTGGTCACCGTGGTGCTGTTGTTGATTCTGGTCCAGGCCCTGCAAATGAGTGGCGACCGACTGGTGGCGCGTTACAGCCGGCGGTAAGCATTCGATTCCTTTCCATTTAAAAGAAACAAAAGTCCGGCCTCACGTCCGCCCCACGACGGCCACCTAAATCTGCCTAGGAGCACACTATGAAGAAGACCCTGGCCATTCTGGCTGCCCTGGTTTCGCTGAGCGCTCACGCCAACGAAAAACTCACCGTCGGCGCCACCCCGGTGCCCCACGCGGAAATCCTCGAATTCGTCAAACCGACCCTCGCCAAGGAAGGCGTGGACCTGGACATCAAGGTGTTCACCGATTTCATCCAGCCCAACCAGCAGTTGGCCTTGAAGAACCTCGACGCCAACTATTACCAGTACCGACCGTTTCTGGATGACTACAACAAAACCCGCCACACCGATCTGGTGCCGGTGGTCGGCGTTCACATCGAACCGTTCGGCGCTTACTCGACCAAGATCAAAAACATCTCCGAGCTCAAGGACGGCGCTACCGTATCGATCCCCAACGACCCGGTGAACACCGGTCGCGCGCTGGTGCTGCTGCACGAAGCCGGGTTGATCAAACTCAAGGACCCGAGCAATACCCTGGCAACGCAACGGGACATCGCCGAAAACCCCAAACACCTGAAAATCCGTGAACTGGAAGGTGCGCTGCTGGCGCGTTCGGTGAGCCAGGTGGACCTGGCCTTCGTGTTTGCCAACTACGCACTGGAAGCCGGGATCGACACCAACAGTGCGTTGATCGTCGAGAAGGGCAAGAGCCTGTACATCGAGTTCCTGGTGGCCAGGCCGGACAACATCAACGATCCGGGCCTGCAGAAACTGGCCAAGGCGTTGAACTCCGATGACGTGCGGCAGTTCATCCTGACGCGCTACAAGGGGCAGATTGCGCCGGGGTTCTGATTTTTCAGTGGCTGATAGGACGCCTTCGCGAGCAGGCTCGCTCCCACAATGGATTTTGTGAATGCCACTGATCCAATGTGGGAGCGAGCCTGCTCGCGAAGGCCGCACCGCTTATTCTGGATCAACCCTCGGGTCCAGCAACTGCGCCCCCGGTCCCTGCTCCCCCAACACATCGCCAAAATTACGCAACGGACACGCCTCCATCGATAAACAGCCACAACCGATGCAGCCATTGAGCCGGTCGCGCAACAGCGTCAGCTGATTGATCCGTTCATCCAGATCCCGACTCCACTGCGCCGACAAGACCTTCCAGTCCGCCGCCGTCGGTGCTCGATTATCCGGCAGGGTATTCAGAGCCTCGCCGATTTCCGCCAATGGAATGCCCAGGCGCTGAGCTACCTTGATCAGCGCCACCCGTCGCAGCACCTCCCGTGGATATCGCCGCTGGTTGCCATGATTGCGATTGCTTTTGATCAAGCCCTTGGACTCATAGAAGTGCAGCGCCGTGACCGCCACGCCGCTGCGTGCCGCCAACTGGCCGACGGTGAGTTCTTTATGCAGGTTTTCCGAGGTGATCATTTGAAAAATGCCCCTTGACCTCTAGTTAACTTGAGGTTTTAACCTGCACGCCTTCGGATCGCAAGATCCGTCTTACAGGTACTGGGGGACTATTCATGCAAGCGCCAGAGAAAAATCGCAGCTTCACCCAGCTGATCGAATTCGAGATCGAACCCCATCAGCAACCGGCACTGGTGTCGGCGTTATCCCGGCAGACCGAGCGTCTGGCTCAGCATTACAGCGGCTTTCTGAGTGCCAGCATTCAGGCGAGCGATGATGGCCGGCGGGTGCTCAATTACCTGCAATGGCAAACCCGCGAGGCCGGGGAAGCCGCGTTCCGGAGTTTTGAAAGCGGCGAAGAGGATTTCTGGCAGTTGATCCGCGCACACCAGGCGAAAACCGTGACCTTCGGCTCGTTCCAGGTGTTGCACAGCCTGGAGCGCAGCCACGACCACGCACTGCATTGCAATCTGGTGGGTTAAATAGAGAGCTGCATCAACCGTTCACCCTGCACATTTTCCGTGGGCCGACGCTTATTCACCGCCAGCTCGCCGATCTTGATCAGGCGCGTGCGGGTCACGTTGCGGCTCAGCCCCAACAGGGCAGCGGTGTGCACCTGGTTGTAATGACTGAATCGGTAGGCGGCGCGCAGCAAGGCGTCTTCGACTTTCTCATGCAGCGCACCCGCCTGCTCTTCGAAGAGCTTCTGAAAAGCTCTATTCAGCAGTGCTTCGGCGGAGTCGTCGACCTGTGCATGGTGGTCGTCCTGACGCTCGATGCGCATGTTCGACAGACGCAGGTCGTCGCGTTCGATCACGCCGTTGCGGCAAATCAGCAGGGTGTGGTGAATGACGTTTTCCAGTTCGCGAATGTTGCCCGGCCAACTGTAGCTGCGCAGTTTCAGTTCGGCCTCTTTGCTGATGGTGATGCTGCCGTAACCCAGGCGCTGGCTGTAGGCGTCGATGAAGTGGCGGGTCAGCGGCAGGATGTCGCCGGGACGATCGCGCAGCGGGCTCAACTCCAGGCTGACCACGTCGAGCCGGTAGTACAGGTCTTCGCGAAAGTGCCCGGCGTTGATAGCTTTTTCCAGTTGCACGTTGGTCGCCGCCAGCACTCGCACATTGATGGGAATGCTCTTGCGCGAGCCCAGGCGCACCACTTCGCGTTCCTGTAGCACCCGCAGCAACTTGACCTGAATCGCCATCGGCAAATCGCCGATTTCATCGAGAAACAGCGTGCCGCCGTCGGCCTCTTCGAACCAGCCGGCCTTGGCGCTCAACGCGCCGGTAAATGCGCCTTTCTCATGACCGAACAGCTCGGCCTCGACCAGGGACTCTGAAAACGCACCGCAGTTCACCGCCACGAACGGCCGGTTGCGCCGTGCGCTGAGGTTATGAATGTGTCGCGCCACCAGTTCTTTGCCAGTGCCGGTTTCGCCAATGATCAGCACACTGGCTTCACTCGGCGCGACTTGTTGCAGATGCGCGAGCAAGGCCTGGGATTTCGGGTCTTCGAACACCTGGGCCGTGGCACGGATCGACGTGGCCAGAGCGGGCGAGGGCGGTAAGGTCAGCAGTTGCATGGGGCACGCTCCTTGTAGGGCAAGCTATGAATAAAAAGTCGGAATCGGCAGGGCCTGGTTCAACGCCCAATCACCCAGTTCATGAATCTTGTAGTCCACCGGGTCATGCAGGGTTTGCGTGCGCAGGTTGCGCCAGTGCCGGTCCAGGCGCAGCGAGGCGTGAGTCGAGCGCGCGCCGGTCACTTCGAACAAGCGGCTACACAACTCCAGGCCATTGCGGGTCGCGGCAACCTTGGCGGTGGCGATAGCGGTGGCCAGATGCCCGCGTTCTTCGGCACTGAGATCCGGCCCTTTGGCCCACGCCTTGTCGAGCAGGTCGGCGGCGCGTTCCACCAGTAACCGTACGCCTTCGAGGGCGACCCAGAATTCGCCGTAGTGGCCGAGCACATAAGGGTCCTGGCGCACATCCCGAGCCGTGGATTTGTGCCACGGCCGGGTTTCGGTGAGCGTGTATTGCCGCGCTTCTTCGAAGGCGCCTTCGGCAATGCCGAGGAACATGTGGGTAAACGTGAGCTGGGCGATCAGCGGGCGCAGGCAGGCGAACGGCGTACTCAGCGGGCCCGGGTCGAGCAGCAGTTCCGATTCTTCGACGCGCACCCGTTCGAAGGTGGCGCTGCCGCTGTCGGTCTGGCGCTGGCCCATGTTGTTCCAGTCGTTGTGCAATGTGATGCCGCTGCGACCGCTGGGGATGGCGGCGATCAACAGCTTGCCGCCCGCGCTTTCGTCCACCGCCGAGGCGATCAGCATTTCCGAGTCGCTGGCCCCGGAGCAGAAACTTTTCTTGCCGGAAAACTCACGCCAGCCTCCGAGGTTTTTCACCACGGTGCGGGTGTCCAAAGGATTGAGGGCATTGCCCCAGAACCAGTTCTTGCGCGCAGTCTGTTCGAACCACGGCTGCCATTGTTCGGGCCGGGCGAACAGGCGCACGGTGGCGAGCATCAGGTGATGGAAGCCGAACACGTGGGCAAGCGAACTGTCGACCTTGGCGAACTCGCGCACCACGGTCAGGGTTTCACTCCAGTTGGCGCCGAGGCCGCCGAATCGGGTGGGAATACTCAATGCAAGCAGGCCGCTGTGGCGCAGGGCGTCACGCTCGGCCTTGGGCGTACCGCCCCGCTCATCGCGCTCGACGGCGGTCAAGGCAAACCCGGCGGCCAATTGGCGGGCGGTTTGCAGCGGGGATATCAGGGCGCTGTGCGGCTTGGCAGTCACGCGGGATTCCTTCTAAAAGTCGACGCAGTACCCCTGTAGGAGCGAGCCTGCTCGCGAAGACGGTCTTTCAGACACTTCGATGTGAATGTGCTGCCGCCTTCGCGAGCAGGCTCGCTCCCACAGGGGTTGCAGGGTCGGGCCGTGGCTTTGGCGGGCAGCACATCATTGGCAATCATTTCGCCAAACGGCCCGGTCAGATTGGTGACACCGCGCCCGGCAAGGCTGGCGTATGGCTCGGGCAGCAGCGGGAACACCAGTTCGGCAAAGCGATAAGCTTCTTCGAGATGCGGATAGCCGGAGAAAATGAAACTCTCGATCCCCAGGTCCGCGTACTCCTTGATGCGCGCCGCCACCTGCTGCGGATCGCCCACCAACGCCGTCCCGGCACCGCCACGCACCAGGCCGACGCCGGCCCACAAATTGGGCGAAATTTCCAGGTTGTCGCGACGCCCGTCATGCAGTGCCGCCATGCGCCGCTGACCTTCCGAATCGAAGCGCGAGAACGACTTTTGCGCCGCGGCGATGGTTTCGTCACTGATGTGTTCGATCAGTTTGTCTGCGGCTTTCCACGCCTGTTCGGCGGTTTCGCGCACGATCACATGCAGGCGAATCCCGAATTTCACCGTGCGTCCATGACGCGCAGCACGCTCACGGACATCGGCAAGCTTTTGCGCCACAGCAGCGGGTGGTTCGCCCCAGGTCAGGTAGACATCCACCTGTTCGGCAGCCAGGTCATGGGCGGCTTCGGACGAACCGCCAAAGTACAGCGGCGGATAGGGTTTCTGCACCGGCGGATACAGCGCCTTGGCATTTTGCACCCGCAGGTGTTTGCCCTCGAAATCCACCGATTCGCCTTGCAGCACCCGGCGCCAGATTTTCAGGAATTCGTCGGTGACTTCGTAGCGTTCGCTGTGATCGAGGAAGCTGCCGTCGCCGCGGTTTTCATCAGGATCGCCGCCGGTCACGACGTTGATCAGCAAGCGGCCGTTGGACAGGCGATCGAGCGTGGCGGCCATGCGCGCCGATACGGTCGGCGAAATGATCCCGGGGCGGATCGCCACCAGATAACGCAGACGCTCGGTCAACGGCACCAGCGCCGACGCGATCACCCACGAGTCTTCGCAGGAGCGGCCGGTGGGAATCAGCACTCCGTGGTAGCCGAGGCTGTCAGCAGCCTGCGCCACTTGCTTCAGGTAGTTGAGAGTCACCGGGCGAGCACCCTGGGTGGTGCCCAGGTAGTGGCCGTCGCCGTGGGTGGGTAGAAACCAGAAAACATCCATGAAGAAGTCCTTAAGCGATTTTCAGCAGATTGTTGGGATACGCACCGAACAACGGCGCGGCGCGTTCTGCAGCAAGACGAATGCGGGCCTTCAAGGGCTCACTGGTTATTTGGTAATTGGAGAAATCGGCTTCGGTGGCATACACGCCAATCGGCAAGGTCAGCGCCTGGAAGAAACTGAACAGCGGCCGTAACTGATGATCGAGCACCAGCGCATGGCGTTCGCTGCCACCGGTGGCGGCCAGCAGCACCGGGGTGTTAATCAGCGCATTCAGATCGATCAGGTCGAACAGGTGCTTGAGCAGGCCAGGGTAGGAACCGCGATACACCGGCGCGGCGACAATCAGCAAGTCGGCGTTTTCAATCGCTTGCAGCTCGGCTTCGATTTCCACGCTCACTTCCTGACGGGACAGCGCCGCGCCCAGTGGCCGGGCGATGTCGCCCAGTTCGATCAGCCTGCTCTCGATCGGCAGTTGCTCGGCCAATTGCGCCAATAGCGCTTGAGTCAGCACCAGGGTGCGGGAGGGACGCCAGGTGCCGCCGGAGAGGGCAACGACTTTCAATGGACGCGACATGATCAGTTCCTTTTTAAACAGTTGCTGGAGGAGCAGTGAGTCATCACTGGGCTTAACCCCCTTGAGCAAGAGCTGTACCAATCCCTTGAAGCCAGGTTTTACAAGGCTTGCAGCGCGTTGATCAGTCCGCGCTGTTGGTTTTGCAGGGCTGTTTGTTGAATGACTGTTGCCTGGCGAACAGTGGCGTGAGCAACAGTGCACCTGCGGATGGAGTTGTTATAAAGCTTCGTTGTTATTCCGCAAAAGAAGTTAAATTAATATTTATAGATCATTATAGAATATGTCGTGTTGAGGGGACTGAAATTAGGAAAACTCAATAGCGACTATCGAGAGCGTTGATTTCTGCCCATGCGAAGGCGCGAGTAGCCTGTGTTCATTGCCCCGAACCCAGATTGCCAGGACGCTCAAGATGAAAACCCTGATCACCACTTTGTTGCTGTCGAGCCTTTCGGTTCTTGCCGGATGTGCCAGTCATGTATCTCCGGAATTGCGCCCCTACACCGCCGAAGAAACCCGGGAACTGGCGCTGGAGGCATTGAATCGCCGCGGTTTGTCCTTCGACGAATACCACGCGAAAAAAGCCGAAATCCTCGGTGAGTCGCCAAAGACGTTTGGCTTCGACAAGCAGGGTGAAATGAACGCCGAGCGAGCTGTACAGCTGCACGGTCGTCCAAGCTGAGCAAGAACTGTACTGCTCGAACTTTCACCTAACTGTCCATGGGTTTGCGCCGAGGTGTGCGATAGGGTCAATACCTGACCGACCCTGATGGACTGCCACCCATGACACTCTCGCTCGATCTGCTGCTGGGGTTCGCCCTGTTTGCCCTCGTCACCTCGATCACGCCCGGCCCGAACAACACGATGTTGCTGGCGTCCGGTGTGAACTTCGGCTTCAACCGCACCATTCCGCACATGCTTGGCATCACTTGCGGCTTTTTCGTGCTGGTCGTGGCGGTGGGTTTCGGCTTGGGCGCGGTGTTCCAGACTTACCCTGTGCTCTATACCGTGCTGCGATACGTTGGCGCGGCGTATTTGCTGTATCTGGCGTGGAAAATCGCCCATTCCGGGCCGGTTTCGGACAGTGACAAGGGCGAGGCCAAACCGATCAGCTACCTGGGTGCCGCCGCGTTTCAGTGGGTCAATCCCAAGGCCTGGATCATGGCCATCGGCGCGATCAGCACTTACACGCCGATGCAGGGTTACTTCACCAACGTCATCGTGATTGCCGCGGTGTTCGCCATCATTAACCTGCCAAGCGTCGGTGTCTGGGCCGCGTGCGGAACCCTGTTGCGCAACGTGCTGAAGGACCGCCGCTGGTTACGCCTGTTCAACTGGGGCATGGCCGCGCTGCTGGTGGCATCGCTGTATCCGATCCTGCTCGAAAGCTTTAGCTGACGCATTGCTTCAACCGGTTGCCCGATGCCTGTTAAGCTCGCTTTTCAGGAGCGTTCCTACGCACTCTTAAATGAAGTTGTACTTCTTTAACGGCATCCGATCAGGTATTGGTAGCGCTCTGAAACCGGGCGCAGCTCACAAGGCTGCGTCTTGACGTTTACAGTCACGAGCTTCCTGATCCCGGAACACGCTCTGCGAGTCTTTTATGAATAAACGTCCGTTGTATTTCGACTACGCCGCCACCACGCCGGTGGATGAGCGGGTCATCAAGGTCATGGTCGAGTGTCTGGGGTTCAGCGGCAATTTCGGCAACCCCGCTTCCAGCTCCCACGCCTTCGGTCAACAGGCCCGGCAGTCGGTCGAGCAGGCGCGGCGCCAGGTTGCCGAACTGGTCGGCGCCCTCCCTGCGCAGATCGTCTGGACCTCCGGCGCCACCGAATCCAACAACCTGGCCCTCAAGGGCGTCGCCCAGGCGCGCGGCGTTGCCGGCGGCCACATCATCACCAGCCAGATCGAACACAAGGCTATCCTCGATACCGCGAAGCAGTTGCAGGATGCCGGTGTCGCGGTAACGTACCTGGTGCCGGACGCCGATGGCCTGATCACCCCGCAAGCGGTCAGCGAAGCCATGCGCGAGGACACCTTTCTGGTGTCGCTGATGCTGGTCAATAACGAACTCGGTACGGTCAACGACATCCCGGCCATCGGTCAGCGGGTGCGTGATCGCCAGGCGTTGTTCCATGTCGACGCAGCGCAGGGCGCAGGTAAAGTGGCGATTGACCTGGCCGAGTGGCCGGTGGACCTGATGTCCTTTTCGGCGCACAAACTCTATGGCCCCAAGGGTATCGGCGCACTGTACGTCGGGCCGCGCGCGCAACAGCGCTTGCTGGCACAGATCCACGGCGGTGGGCACGAGGGCGGTTTGCGTTCCGGCACCCTGGCGACGCATCAAATCGTCGCCATGGGCGAGGCTTTTGCGCTGGCGGCGGCTGCATTCGATGAAGAAAAAACCTTGATCGTGCATCTGCGAGAGCGCTTGCTCGAGCAACTGTTCAGCATTCCCGGCGTACGCCTCAACGGCAGCCCGAGCCAACGCATCCCCCATACCCTGAGCCTGACCTTCAATGAAGGCGAGTTCAATTCGACGGTATTGCTCGCCTCGATCGCGTTTTCCGCGACTTCGGCCTGCAATTCCGCGAGCAATGCACCCTCCCACGTGCTGCTAGCGCTGGGGCATGACGCTCGCGCGGCGAGTCGCACCATTCGCTTGAGCCTGGGGCGTTTCACCACCGAGCAGGACATCGATCAAGCGGCACAATTGATTAAAGCAGCCTGCGCCAGTGCTCCGGCATTTTGGCAATAGGGCAAAAAAAAGCGCCGGCATTGATCGCAATGCTGTTCACTTAGGCGGATCTTGAGTCAGTGAGACATCTGTGGCGAGGGAGCTTGCTCCCGCTTGAGTGCGTAGCACTCACAAAAATCGCAATGGTTGTCAGATTTTTGGGGCCGCTGCGCAGCCCAACGCGAGCAAGCTCGCTCGCCACAGGAATTGGTAAGACTCAACATTTCTTAAGTAAACAGCGTTCCGGCATTGATCGGCGCTACACAACAACACAAACAATGATAAGTGGTTAGCAGGAGTCACGATGAGTACGCAGTCTTCGATCAATGGATCGGTGCCCCAGCGCCTGGCGCAAACCCGCGAGCTGATGAGCCGGGAGGGCATTCACGCGCTTCTGGTGCCGTCGGCCGACCCGCACCTGTCTGAATACTTGCCGGGCTACTGGCAAGGGCGCCAGTGGTTGTCCGGTTTCCATGGTTCGGTCGGCACCCTGATCGTCACCCCGGATTTTGCCGGTGTCTGGGCCGACAGCCGTTATTGGGAACAAGCGACCAAGGAACTCAAGGGCAGCGGCATCGAACTGGTCAAGCTGCAGCCGGGCCAACCGAGTCCTCTGGACTGGCTGGCCGAACAAACCCCTGAGGGCGGCGTCGTCGCGGTCGATGGAGCGGTGATGGCCGTGGCTTCGGCGCGAACCTTGGGCAGCAAACTCGAAGATCGCGGCGCGCGCCTGCGCACTGACATCGATCTATTGAACGAAGTCTGGACTGATCGCCCGATTCTGCCGAACGAACCGATCTATCAGCACTTGCCACCGCAGGCCACTGTCAGCCGTGGCGAAAAACTCGCCAAGCTGCGCGAAGCCTTGCGGGCAAAGGGTGCCGACTGGCATTTCATCGCCACCCTCGATGACATCGCCTGGCTGTTCAACCTGCGCGGCGGCGATGTGTCGTTCAACCCGGTCTTCGTGTCTTTTGCGTTGATCAGCCAGCAGCAAGCCACTTTGTTCGTGGCTTTGAGCAAGGTCGATGCCCAGTTGCGTGCGGTGCTTGAGCAGGACGGCGTGACCCTGCGCGATTACAGCGAAGTGGCGGCTGCCCTGAGCGCGGTGCCGAACGATGCGAGCCTGTTGGTCGACCCGGCACGCGTAACGGCCGGTCTGCTGGGCAACCTGAGCTGCGGCGTCAAGCTGATCGAAGGCCTGAACCCGACCACCCTGGCCAAGTCGCAGAAGAGCCTGGCCGATGCTGAGCACATTCGTCAGGCCATGGAGCAGGACGGTGCAGCGCTCTGTGAGTTTTTCACCTGGCTCGACTCGGCGCTGGGCCGTGAGCGCATCACCGAGTTGACCATCGACGAAAAACTCACCGCTGCGCGTGAACGTCGTCCGGGTTACGTGTCGCTGAGCTTCAATACTATCGCGGCGTTCAACGCCAACGGCGCGATGCCGCATTACCACGCCACCGAAGAAGAGCACGCGGTGATCGAAGGTGACGGCCTGTTGCTGATCGACTCCGGCGGCCAGTACCTGGGCGGCACGACGGATATCACGCGGATGGTGCCGGTGGGAACACCGACGGCCGAGCAGAAGCGCGATTGCACCCGCGTGCTCAAAGGCGTGATTGCCTTGTCTCGCGCCCAGTTCCCCAAAGGCATTCTGTCGCCACTGCTCGATGCCATCGCCCGCGCGCCGATCTGGGCCGAAAGCGTCGATTACGGTCACGGTACCGGGCACGGTGTGGGCTACTTCCTCAACGTTCACGAAGGCCCGCAAGTCATCGCCTATCAAGCTGTGCCAGCGCCGCAAACCGCGATGCAACCGGGCATGATCACTTCCATCGAGCCGGGCACCTACCGTCCGGGCCGCTGGGGTGTTCGCATCGAGAACCTGGCAATGAACCGCGAAGCTGGCAGCAGCGAATTCGGCGAGTTCTTGAAATTCGAAACCCTGACCCTGTGCCCGATCGACACCCGTTGCCTGGAACCGTCGCTGCTGACCGAAGAGGAAAAGCAGTGGTTCAACGCTTACCACGCCGAAGTGCGCGAGCGTTTGAGTCCGTTGCTGGACGGCGCGGCCCTTGAATGGCTGAACACTCGTACGGCGGCTATTTAACCAGCTGCAGCTCGGGCGCTGATTCCAGCGCCAGAGCCATGTAATCGACAAAGGCTTTGACCCTGGCGGATTGGCGACGATTCGCCGGGGACACGGCATGTATCGGCAGTGATTGCGGGGTGAATTCCTGCAATATCGCGGCCACTCTCCCGGCTTTCAGATCCTCGCTGAACAGCCATGTCGGTGACAACGCGATCCCCAATCCTCCCAGCACCATCTCGCGAATCGCTTCGGAGTTGTTGCTTTGCGCATTGCCCTTGATCCGTACTTCGTGACGCTGGGCACCTTTCTCATAAATCCATAGGTTCTGACTGTTTAGCAGGTTGAACAGCAGGCAATTGTGCCCGCTCAGTTCCTGCGGTGTGCGGGGCTGACCGTGTCGCACCAGATAATCCGGGGTTGCGACCGTCACCCGGTGGGTGGTACCGACATGGCGGGCGATCAAGCCGCTGTCGTTCAATGTGCCGATCCTGAACGTGACGTCCAGGCCTTCGCTGACCAGGTCCTGGTTCTGGTCGCTCAGTTGCAGGTCAATCTGAACTTCAGGATGACGCCTGAGAAACTCCGGCAGACGCGGCGCAATCTGCAAGCGCCCGAAGCTGACCGAGGAACCGATTCTCAGTGGCCCTGCGATGACTTCCCGGCCGGACTGGAAGCTGTGTTCGGCGGCGTCCACCGCTGCGAGGATTCGGCGACACTCGGTGTAGTAGCGCTGTCCTTCATCGGTCAGGGAAAGTCGTCGGGTGCTGCGGGCTATCAGCTCGCCCCCGAGTTCCGACTCCAAAGCTCGCAGCACTTTGCTGATGGTCGGCTGGCTGGTTTGCATCTCCCGGGCAACGGCGGAAAAGCTGCCGCGTTCGACCACCCGGACGAAAATGGCCATTGCATTGAGTTTGTCCACAGGGTTTCTCATTCATGCCAAATGGGCATGCTCACTATAGCGATACAGCGTCTTATCGGCATGAGTGGGTTGGCGGAAGATCAATCCTACAACCACTTCTGATGGAAATAGGCGAAATGACTGACTCACTGCACATGCGCGCGCTGATTGTTGACTCGGCTAATGCACCGCTACGCTTGGCTTCCATTCAGCGACCGATACCTGGAGCGGGGCAGGTGCTGGTGCGGATTGCCGCCAGCGGGGTGAATCCGCTGGATGGGAAAATCCGCTCAGGCCAGGCCGCTCATGCACGTCAGCCGTTACCGGCGGTGTTGGGCATGGATCTGGCGGGAACGGTGGAAGCGTTGGGGAAGGGCGTCATTGACTGGGAGCCGGGCGATGAGGTTTACGCCATGGCAACGGGGATTGGCGGGGTCCAGGGTTCGTTGGCCGAGTACGCAGTGGTCGATGCGCGGTTGCTGGCGCATAAGCCGGGCAATCTGAGCATGCGTCAAGCCGCAGCATTGCCGTTGGTACTGATCACGGCGTGGGAAGGATTGGTCGACCGTGCTCGGGTTCGGGCGGGTCAGAAAGTGTTGATTCACGGCGGGGCGGGTGGAGTGGGGCATGTCGCTGTGCAAATCTGCCGTGCATTCGGTGCCGAGGTGTTTGCGACGGGTTCTGCTTGGCAGCAGGGGTTGATAGAGGACTTGGGGGCAACCTTTATCGATTATCACGAGTCGTCGGTCGAGGACTATGTGACTGAGTACACGGCCGGGGAGGGATTCGATATTGTCTATGACACAGTGGGTGGTGAAACACTGGATGCGTCATTCAAAGCTGTGCGGATGTATCACGGTCATGTGGTGAGTTGCCTGGGCTGGGGCCAGCACAGTCTCGCGCCACTTTCATTTCGCGGGGCGACTTATTCCGGTGTCTTCACCTTGTTGCCGCTGCTGACGGGGCATGGACGTGAGCATCACGGTGAAATTTTGCGCGAGGCGGCAAGCTTGATCGAGGCGGGCAGGCTCACACCGATGCTCGATCCACGGCGGTTCACTTTGCAAACCGCCGAGGTCGCCCTTGGGCTGCTCCTGTCGGGGGCGGCACAGGGGCGGTTGGTCATCGAGGTTTAACCCAGGGCTTCGCGGACGAACTCCAGACGGTCCTGGCCGAAGAACAACTGACCATCGACAAACATGCTCGGTGCGCCGAATACACCGCGCTGTACCGCTTTCTCGGTGTTGGCCTTGAGCGCGGCTTTGACTTCCTCATCGGTCGTCAGGGCCAGCACTTCGTTGGGGTCGAAACCATTGCGGGTTAGCACTGCCGCCACAGTTGCCGGTTCATCGAGGCTGCGGCCTTCAACCCACAGCGCTTTGAACAGGCAATCGATGAATGCGGCAAAGCGCTCGGGATGGCGCAACTGCATGCCGGTGACGGCGCGCATGAGCATCAGGGTGTTGATCGGGAAATGCGCGTTGAACTTCAGTGGCACATCGTAGCGTCTGGCGTAACGGTCGAGGTCCTGAAACATGTAGCGACCCTTGGCTGCAATGGTCGCGGGTGAAGCGTTGCCGGTGGCTTTAAACACGCCGCCAAGCAGGATCGGGATGTAGATCAACTGGCTGTCGGTTTGCTCACAGATCTTGGGCAGCTGGGTGTACGCCAGGTAGGTGGCGGGGCTGCCCAGGTCAAACAGGAACTCCACGGTTTTGCTCATGGTCGATGCACTCTGATTATTGTTGTAGGGGGGCTTACCAGCGTTCGCTCCAGGGACGCAGGTCCAGCTCGAAGGTCCAGGCGTCGCGGGGCTGGCTGTGCAGGTACCAGTAGTTTTCGGCAATGTGTTCGGGGTTGAGAATGCCGTCCTGATCCTTGGTGGCGTATTTTTCGGGGAAGTTGTCGCGGATGAAATCGGTATCGATGGCACCGTCGACGATGATGTGCGCGACGTGGATATTCATAGGTCCAAGTTCGCGGGCCATGCTTTGCGCCAGCGCACGGATCCCATGCTTGGCACCTGCGAATGCGGCAAAGCCAGCGGCACCGCGCATACCGGCAGTGGCACCGGTAAACAGAATTGTGCCCCGTTGTCGCTTGGCCATTCGCTTGGCCACTTCGCGGCCGTTGAGGAACCCTGAGAAACAGGCCATTTCCCAGATCTTGAAATACTTGCGGGCAGTTTCTTCGAGAATGCTGCAGGGGACGTTGGCGCCGATGTTGAACACAAACGCTTCAATGGGCCCTATTTCGTTTTCGATCTGCTCGACCAGCGCCACCACGTCTTCTTCCTTGCGGGCATCGCAAGCGAAACCGTGAGCCTCGCCACCGTTGGCGCGGATGATATCTACCAAGGGTTGCAGCTTATCCGCGCTACGGCGGGTGACGCAGGCGACAAATCCTTCCTGTGCAAAGCGCCTTGCAATGGCGCCGCCGGTGGCATCGCCTGCACCGACAACGAGTACGACCTTCTTGTTGTTCATGGGTAGATCCCTTTAGTAAACGATCGTTAACTAAACGAACGTTATGCTACGATTCGGTCAGCGTCAAGGTGATCAACCCAGAGGAAAGGGCAATGCGTTACTCGGCCAATCACAAACTGGAAACCAGGGAGAAACTGCTGCAAAGCAGCGCGGTGTCTGCCAAGAAGGCCGGTTTTTCCACGGTGGGTGTCGACGGCCTGATGAAAGCGATCGGATTGAGTGGGGGCGCTTTTTACAGCCACTTTTCGTCGAAGGATGAGTTGTTCGCTTCAATTGTCGAACGTGAGTTGCGCCAGAGTCTTGAACGATTGGGGGCTGATCAGGATCGCGACAAGCTTGAGCGCTGCTTGAAGCACTACCTCAGTATGTCCCACGTGGATCATCCGGAAACTGGCTGCGCATTGCCGGCTCTGGGCGCCGAAATTGCCCGTTCTGACGTGATGATTCGACAGCAGGCGGAGCACTGGATTTGTCGACTTCAGGAGAGTTGGGCACAGGTGCTGGAGAGCGACAGCCTGGCCTGGGCCATCCTGTCGCAATGCATTGGTGCGTTAGTGGTGGCGCGGATGCTTGCCACGCCAGAGCTTCAGCGTAAGGTGCTGAAGTCCAGTTACGATGAGATCGGCCGTCAGATTAGCGGTACTGGAAACTGACGGCGAAGTATCAATTTATTTGCAAATGACGATCATGCTGCGGCTGGTATAGCCCGCTGGGTTGAGGCCAAACGGATAATCGCCGGGCTCTTCCACGGCATCCCCTGACTTGGCGATGACCTTATATCCCTTGGGGGCACACGAATTGGTAGCGCTGGCGTAGCACTTGTCCCAAGAGGATGACAGTCCGGAACAGTTGATGTGCAGCCCTTTCTTGCCGTGTTTCGTTTGCGTTTTCGACGTTGCCGCGCAGCCCGCAACTGCCAGTACGGCGATCAGTATCAAAATTCGTTTCATTGCTTTCCTTGGTGCATTTCCGGATCTGACGCCCGGTCTGGCAGAATTCGCTTACGTTTGAAGCGTTCTGATATCCCTATCCTGAAAAATCCATGGCTTACACTAGGTTGCGGACCTAAACATGGCCTAAATGAGCGGTAAATACCAGCACCTCGTCAAATCTTGCATTAATCCGCCGCAACGGCGGGCTTTGAGGCGCTGCCCATGGTCATAGTGGCGCCGACGGAAGCCAGGATGATGCACAGGATAGCCATCCATTGTGACAGGGAGAGGTATTCGTGCAAGAACAGCAAGCCGGACAACGCACCGAATGCGGGTTCAATGCTCATCAATGTGCCAAAGGTCCTGGCCGGCATGCGTGTGAGTGCGACCATCTCCAGTGTGTAGGGTAGGGCGGTGGACAGGATGGCGACACCGATGGCGATCGGGATCAGGGATGGCGTCAGCAGTGCGGCACCTGCATGAACGATTCCGATGGGGGCCACGAACAGAGCGGCAATCATCACGCCCAGTGCAGCAGTTTGCACGCCATTATCAGAACCGGCCTTTTGACCGAATAGGATGTACAGCGCCCAGCAGACCCCGGCGCCCAATGCGTACCCGGCACCTGGCAGGTCGATACTCGCAGTCGTGGCACCGGTCGGTATCAGCAACAGCAATCCGACAGCCGCCAGGGCTATCCAGAGAAAGTCGATTGCCCGGCGTGAGGCGTAAATGGCAACGGCCAATGGTCCGGTGAATTCCAATGCCACCGCAATCCCCAGGGGGACTGTGCGCAAGGACATATAGAAGAGGAAGTTCATGCCACCGAGCGCCATGCCGTAGACGATGACGGTGCGCAGGGACTTGGCTGTAAGCTTCGCTCGCCATGGACGCAGCAATAACAACATGATCACGCTGGCGAAAATCAGGCGCAGGGTAGTTGTCCCCTGGGCACCGATGACAGGGAACATGCTTTTGGCCAGGGAAGCTCCGGACTGGATCGATGCCATGGCTATTAATAGCAGGCCCACCGAAAACAAGGTCGAGGCAAGGCTGCGAGGCTGATCATTCATTGAGTGGCGTCGTCCGAAGTGAGGAGCTTGGGTGCTGTTGTTGGTATTGGGCAATATACTGCGCAATCACCGCGGGCGCGTCTATATATAGGCAGGTAATTTGTTCCTTCTGATAGAAAAACCAAATCAGTGCTTGACGGCAGATTTCAGATGTCTATAATTCGCCCCACTTCCGGCGCAGTCGAAACGGAAAACTCCTTGGTAAACAATGAGTTACGCAGTTTTCGGCAGCAGGTTGC
>NZ_FYED01000024.1 GCF_900187565.1 Pseudomonas sp. Irchel 3A7
CTGGAGCACGATCTACATCACAGGCAAAAAGCCTAAGGAGCTGCACGGCTTCCAAGTCCCTCCCTCGATGATCAGTCGAGAACTATCGCTCCTGATGGAGCGATAGTCGAGATACAAGGAGCTGCCGCAGGCTGCGATCTTTCGATCCCAAGCCCCGCAAAAATCCCGGCAACGTCCTACAAAGTTCTCATCCGCCGTCCGATTGCGTCGCAATGCTCCGGTTCCTAAGCTCACCCTCAGCTGAATGTTCAGCACTGGGTTTGGCGACCTGGAAGCTTAAGGAGCATGACGACCATCGACGCAAGTCATGGCGGTTGTGCGTGGGAGACCTCCGGGTCTGCCGGGTTCCTTTTGCTCCGGTTCGCCAACCCGCGTACAACTGCCACCCAATTGTTTGGCGACAATTGCCGGCAGCCCTTTAAGCAAAAGGAGCTGTATCAATGAATCGAGATGATGCTTACCTGATTCCGTCTGTCTTCACCCGCCACAAACTCCACCTCCACGCCCTACTCATCCAAAACCAGCCCTGGTTCAGCGCCCGCGACCTGGGCCGCCTACTACGCCTCCACCTCAACGACCGCCAACTCCGAAAACTCGATCCCGACCAATACCAAACCGCCAAAACCCTCATCCACGGCCACATTGAAAACACCCTGCTGATCAGCGAATCCGGCGTCTACGCCCTCCTCGTCTACCACTACTGCCCCGAATACCGAGCCCTGCGCGAATGGCTCACCCACGAAGTCGTCCCCGCCCTGCGAGACACCCAATACCCCGTCAAAACCGAACGCCCACAACTGAGCCTGCTCAATTGGCCGCAAATGTCGTTGAGTTTGTTGCACTGGAATAATCAGCCGTGGATTCGATTGCAGGACGTACCGCACGTATTGCCTGATCGAGAGGAACCAAGACGTGCGATCAATACGCCTTGGTGGAAGCGAGCTTCGCGGATGCTGCAATCACTTTGAGCACAGACGCTTAACCACGCTCGATCTGAGCTGACCGCAAATCATAGGTCGATTGCAGATTCAGCCAGAACTCGGACGTGGTGTTCAAGTGGATGGATAACTTCTTCGCCAGACCTGCACTGATACCGGCCTGCTGACTCACAACATCACCTATTTCTGCCTCTGGCTCGTTCAGCGAGCGAGCCAAAGCCTCGATGGTCATACCCAACGGCTTCAAAAACTCCTCACTGAGAATTTCACCTGGGTGAATCCGGCGCATCCCATTCCGTTTCATTTGCGCCTCCTAAGGTAGCATCGTGTCGTGATCTTAAGTGGCAACCTCAATCAGACAAGACCATCGGCACGCTTTCACCGGCGTCCTTCACCCATTTAGGCACAGTCCTACAAAAAGCGGACCTTCGCAGCTGATTGTGTTAGCCGTTCAGCACTCTTAAGCTTCAAAAAATAAGTGAACCCTAAAGCGAACCACGGCCCTATCACCGGAGATTTTGTTAAAGTGAACAGAGACAAGGGAGACCATTCGCTAGCTGCAACCATCTCCTAAGACATACCAATGATGCTAAATCTAATGACTGACACCCTGAGACGAATCAGCAATTTTAATTGTGAGTTCGACTTTTAGTGAAAGCCTCAATAGGAAAGGTTACCTGACATGCGTTTGAGCAAGGTCACCCTGAATAACTTTCGTTGCTTCGAGAATTTGGAGCTGACTCTTCATCCACGATTGACTGTTATTGTCGGTAAAAACGGTGGCGGTAAAACCGCTATTTTGGATGGGATTTCTGTTGGGCTTTCGCCAGTTCTTCGATATTTGTCTTCTCCTAACCAGCGATTGTCTGGGGTCGGTATCAAAGACACCGATTTTCGAATCGAATCATGGGGGACTCGTGGTACACAAGAGCGATGGGGAGCTAGTGATTTTTCACAGGTTATTGTAGAAACCACCACACCATTAAAATGGGACATCTGGAGAGGTAAGGCTCCATCAAAGAAAATAGGGGAGTCTGATCTATCGCGGGATTTGGCACGTATTAATGAAAGCTTAAAATCAAAGCAGCCCGATCTACTACCGATTTTTGCCTATTACGGCGCTCAACGAGGCTATATCGAAATTCCGCAACGGTTGCGTGCTGGCAATCAAAATTATAGTCACCCTACGTCAGCTTTATTCGATGCCCTGCATGCACGAAGCGATTTTCGGGAAATGCTTAAGTGGTTTGATATCGAAGAGTCAGTCGAGTTACGCAGCAATAAAGGCTGCCGCCCAGAAGAATACGAAGAAAGCGTAGCACTGAGTGCGGTTAGACTAGCCATAAATCAAGTTTTAGGCGGCGACTACAGTAATCCTAGGTTTAGTAAGGAACACAAATTTGTCGTCGATGCTGGGAATGGGCCAAGCCCACTTCAGGTCAGTCAGCTTAGTCAGGGTTACCAAAGCATGCTGGCACTGGCTATGGACTTTGCTCGACGCCTCGCAATAGGCAATAGCCATTTGCACCAATTATTAGATTATCCTACCGAGGATGCAGTTACCGCCTTCTTCGACGAAGTACGAGAGCTCAATCCGACATGGTTTGAAGCCTCGGCAAGTGATATACCTTCATTTGGAACACCTGTTTTACTTGCACCCGGAGTCATGTTGATTGATGAAGTTGACCTTCATCTACACCCCGCTTGGCAGCAAAGGGTATTAGAGGACTTGCTTCGTACGTTCCCAAAAACACAATTCATTGTTACCACCCATAGCCCCCAGGTACTAACCACGGTTCCATCCGAATGCATACGTATTCTTCGAGATAACAAAATTTTCTCGGCCCCGCCAGGAACTGAAGGAGCGGAACCTGAACGTATGCTGAAGCAAGTTTTAGGGTTGGAAGACGTACGCCCGTCTTCTAATAGTGCAACGAAAGAGCTCAGAGAGTACCTAGCACTGGTAGATTTAGATGATTGGAATAGCCCTCGCGCTTTGGAGCTAAGACAGATTTTGGATGACCGCTATCAGGGCAACGAACCTGAGCTCTTAGAGGCTGACTTGCATATAGAAAACCGAAAATGGGAGCAGGAGGATTGAAGGACGTACCTCGGAAACCTGAGCCTGTAGAGCTTACTACCTACCGTAATGCTGCGCCGGAAAGTAGCTGGGAGCAAATGCGGGACAACGCACTCTTTGACGGTCCTGCCGCCTACACAGCTTGTCGGACGCAGTTGATCAGTGACCAAGGAGGGCTCTGCGCATTCTGCGAAATTAGCATCCATGAAAATGATCCGCTGAAATGTAGGGTTGAACATTTCCACCCCAAAGCGGATATCTCTCCTGAGCATAATTGGGCGCTAGATTGGAACAATCTCTTGGCTGTTTGCTCTGGCGGCTCTTGGAAACATGCCCATGCGCCTTACGCACTTGAACCTTTGAGTGAAAATTTGAGCTGCGATGCGCATAAGGATCGAATGATCCAAGCTGGTCGACTACCGCTTCAATGTGAAGGCTGGATTATTAACCCACTTCATCTGCCACAGCTATCTCTCCTGTTTCGCTTAGAAAGAAGTACCGGAAAGCTTTTCCCGAATGAAGATGCGTGTACAAACTTTGGGGCTTGGCCTGATAATCAGCATCAAGATGTAACAGAACTTGTTCAACACACAATCGAAATGCTGAACCTCAACTGCGAACGGCTAGCTACGGCACGGTTGATCATCAGCAGAGAAATTGAGCGAAACAAGAAAAGGCAGCGTGATGCTGGATTTAATGCCCAGCAAGGGTTAAAAAATTTAGCGGAACGTTATTTCCGCCAACGCTGGCCAGGTTTTTTTACAACGATTCGTCTTTGCTTGGGCACGACTGCTGATCAGCACCTTACTGATCACGGATACGGCGGTTAGATTTTTAAGCAAAAGGTCGGCGTATGCGCCTAAATCGTATGCTCCTTAAGAAACCGTCTGAACGGCGGTTTTTTGCCCTCTGTTGACCCCTTATTACCCCGTAACATCCTGCGAAAGTTCCCCTTCTCTGTCACCCCGCAAAAATACCCCACCACAACTACCCTTTAAAAAACCCGCAGGAAGCGGCCCCCGTACAATTCAAGGAACGACCATGTCCCTCTCCATCGTCCACAGCCGCGCCCAGATTGGTGTGGATGCCCCCGCTGTTACCGTTGAAGTCCACCTCGCCAATGGCTTGCCGTCGCTGACCATGGTCGGCCTGCCCGAAGCGGCGGTGAAGGAGAGCAAGGATCGGGTGCGCAGTGCGATTATCAATTCGGGGCTGCAATTTCCTGCACGACGCATCACCTTGAATCTGGCGCCGGCGGATTTGCCCAAGGACGGCGGGCGGTTCGATCTGGCCATTGCCTTGGGGATTCTGTCAGCCAGTGTGCAGGTGCCGACGTTGACGCTGGATGACGTGGAGTGCTTGGGAGAATTGGCACTGTCAGGGGCAGTGCGGGCGGTTCGAGGGGTGTTGCCGGCGGCGCTGGCGGCGCGCAAGGCCGGGCGTTGGCTGATGGTGCCGCGGGCGAACGCCGAGGAAGCGTGCCTGGCCTCGGGGCTGAAAGTGATTGCGGTGGATCATTTGCTGGAGGCCGTGGCGCATTTCAATGGGCATACACCGATTGAGCCTTATGTTTCCAATGGTTTGCTCTACGCCAGCAAACCTTATCCCGACTTGAATGAAGTACAGGGACAACTCGCGGCCAAGCGAGCGCTGCTGATTGCTGCCGCAGGCGCTCACAACCTGCTGTTCAGCGGGCCACCGGGGACGGGGAAAACACTATTGGCGAGTCGCCTGCCGGGGCTGTTGCCACCGCTGGCCGAAAGTGAGGCCTTGGAGGTGGCAGCCATTCAATCGGTCGTCAGTTGCTTGCCGTTGAGTCATTGGCCGCAGCGCCCGTTTCGTCAGCCGCACCACTCGGCGTCCGGGCCGGCGCTGGTGGGCGGAGGCTGTGACATTTCATAATAGATGCAACTATTCCGAAATAAATGCAACTGACGTCGTTGATATGAGCGCGACTGGCTACCTTGCAACCCTAGGCAAATCAAGGGTTCCCAGCTGGGCTTTTTGCAAGCCTATTAAAGTGCATCGCTTAGAGAGGTTCGCCCTGGCCACGCCTGACATTCTGTGGAAGACGCTCACTTGGTGACTCGCCTGTGCATGGTGGCGGCAAGAAGTGTCTATCCCTGCAACCAAACCCAACGTCCGACTTCCCTTTAGGAATAATTGGAAGGATGCTGTGTTCAACTCAATATGATCGAGGAATGGGGCGATGCTTGCCGAGGTCATGCGTGAAGATACTTACTGCGCTTACCGAATTCGGCTGGAGCTGCTTCTTGGCATCTCACGGGACAAATCAAATCAGGAAATACATGATCTGATTGAGGCCGGTTTCATGCCCGAGAGGGTTACATCTCTCATAGGGTTTTACCTACAGATCGTTTCAGATCCGGATCAGACCCGTGCGCTGAAGAAGATGCTGAGAGACAGGCCACGTCCTACTCGACCAATGAGTGCGTACGAAAACGACAAGCTATTCAGGCTAGGGCATATCGCCGCCTTGGCCCACGTGGTTTTCGGCGATGACACCAAGGCTATGCGATGGCTTTCAAAGCCCAAGGAACGGCTTGCGGGATGGAAACCATACGAACTGCTTTGCACCACACCCGGCACTAATGAGGTCGAACGGATGCTGATCCAAGTGTCTGAGCCATTCGCGTTCTAATCGCAAGGATTTTGCATGACAGGCTCGCAGTTAAGAAGCGGCAGGAGTCCTCTTCGGTTTTGGTTTTCCTTAGATAGGTCGACACAGCGAGCTTGAATCAGTTGGCCTCGAGCTCATCGATTTGCACTCGTGAACAAATACCTTCTAAGTCCCCGTATCCGTCTTTGAAGCAGGCTTTCAGCATTGACTCCGCATCTTCTAAAATGGGTCGACCATGCCTCACGAAGGCATCTGGCGGCTAGCTGAGACATATCTAGGTGAAGATCAAACATTCTCTATTGATTTCACCCGAGGTGCTTGGGAGCACATGAGCGTCACCGGTAGACTCAGCATCAGCTTTTCAGGGAAGAATATAAGTTACGTAGGTCAGGTAGCGAGGAGGTGCTCAGTGACCTGCTCGATTTCCCGCTTCCAGATGGGAAAAACCTACTGATTCTAATTTCTCTACCGTTGCTATGGAAGCAAGTCTGACATGGCCAGGATTCTGGCAGCCTATTCTTGGTCTGAGGTGCTCGATAAGCTTTATGCCCTTTGAACCATGAGCCCAAAACACGACCTCTGCTGATCGGACGATTACTATGCTGGGAGGTGACCGGCATCTTAGGGTCGATCACTGCCGGGGATGTTTGCTAAAGGTGCTGGTCGAATCTGGTGCATGCGACTAGCTAGGCAGATTGCAATTAAGTTGTCCATACAGTGCAATCAGCCAAGTTTCACCGGATCTGGATAATTGGCTCCAGTAGCGGCGAGTTCAGCTAAGCTTGCAGCACCAGCAACAAAAGAACGATACCCAATGCCACATAATTCTGAAGCCAACATTGCCACAGCGGACGCATTAACACTGCTATTGCATAACCAGCACGCCATCAGTGCGGCCATTGAAGAGGTGACAAAGTGGCTCTCTGAAAATGGAGTTGGGAATGTCGCGGCTAACGCAGTTTCTGCATTAGAAACGCTGGATACGAATGCTCAACGCATCTCGGATGCCATAATGCAACTACGGCAGTTATAGGCATTATCTACTCCCGAACCTTTTCGAGCGATTCCCGCCCCATATCTGCCCGTCGCGACAGACTCGCGTCCGCCTTGATGATGCTAGCGCCTACCGCAAAGCCTTCACCCTTGACGAGGCCCGCATCCATGCAGCGACGCAACACTTCATTAAACAGCCCGCAAAAAGATCACGGTCCCGGAACCGCCGTGCCGTTTTTTGGAAAATGTCGAGTGATTAGGTACCTCATCCTCAAGGCTCAACCGGCAGAACCAGCGATAAGCCAAGTTCAAATGAGTCTCTTCGCACAGCCGCCGCAAAGAGCGAATACCGTAGCAATAGCACACGATCAGCATGCAAATCATCAGTGAAATTTCTCACTCAATTCTGCCGGATGGATTGCAGTATTATCGCCTCTGTTTTTACTCACTATACTGGATGACGGTAGCAGGTCTGGACGAAAACGAGTTGCCAATCATGTATAGTAAGTAGCCCGCGGACAAGATGCAGGCTGTGGACAAAAGGCCTAAATACTGGGTTACTAAACCTCCTAGCAAGGTTACAGTTATAATTCCGAAATATGACGCCGCGTATTGATACGTGGCGACGTGCGCCATATCTTCGGATGAACAAGCGCTCACCACGTTTGCTTCATAATTGAAAAACAGAACTTCCCACATAAACATATAAGCGAAGTAAGCGATAAAGCTGCTGGCCAGACCAGTCCCTGTGCTGGCAGCGCATAGTGCACCCAAACTTAAAACACTAACCATGCGAACAGCTTTGGCACCCAATGTGCGTCCGGTTTTATTGTAAAAATAAAACGCCAGAGCAGCAGCCAACGCAGCGAAGCTGCTGATTATCTGCAGATATCCTACATATTCGTCAGTCAGCCCCAACTGGTGAGCGGGAAGGGCGACGCGAGAGATATTAAAAAAACCTTGAAATATGCTTACGAAGACGATGGAGCCCATTAGATATTGTTTTAGTATGGGATTGCTTTTCAGCAGCCTCGCGAGGCTATCACTCTTAAGCAACTTCGGAGCATTGGGCCCCTCCGTTTTCTCGATAGTTTTGCTCCGTGGCAACAGTAGTGATACTAACCCTGCCAATACGAACAGGGTGGCCACCGTGCTAAGGATAATCATCGGGGTCGTCTCGCCCCTGAAATAAACCAGTAATACCCCCGCCAGCCCACCAGCTATGAATTGGGCAGTAAGCGTCATCGGCACCGCGAACTTCACATCTTCACCAGAGAAAAAGCGCTTGATGGCGACAACGCGACTAACCCGTTGCAAGGCATCGAAAAAGCCGATTACCAGTGCGCCACCCAGGGCAATCATTGGCACGCTTGGCAACAGCGTGTAAATCGCTAATGAGCTGAATAGGCACCCCACGTTAGCCAACGCAAAAATAGGACGGGGCGAACCAGAGGCTGCGACTTTTTTTATCGCGGCGTACAAGAGTACCGGGACCAGCATTGGTGCTATTAATACCGCGTCAGCTAACAGAACATTGCCTGTCGCTGTATAAAGGTAATACGAAAGGTAAACGTAACTGACGGTGCAACCGGCAATGGAGGCAAGGTTGATCACCCACAGTTTAAAGCTCAACTGTCTCGCGTTCATGAATTGATCCGATAGGGGAAAAAGTGGGCAGCCGCAGCTGCCCCATAAGCTCAGGCTGGTTCCGGCAGATGCTGTTCGAGCTCATCAAGCAGCTTGTAAGCCGAGGTTTTGAGGGTGGCAGCATTGGTGCTCACCAAGAAGGCTTGGCCCGCATAGTTGAGTACGCCACCGGAGAGATCGTAAGGGGGGAACGGCGAGCCTGGCGAGATAGATTGCGCTAGTTGAACACTGACGGTGGTGTCCTCGCCGGTAAGGGTTTCCCAGTCCACCTGATCGGGCACAAACATCCGAGCCGATGACCACTGTACCCCTCGGCTGTCACAACCGATCAGAGCAATAGAAGCCGCCGCGCCTCGTGGTGGGGTGGCCTCGAACGCCGGTATCTGGCAATCATTCCCAAGGATAATATCTAGAAACAGCCCGACGTAATCCACTGCGAAGACCTCGTCCAACTCCTTCGCAATGGCTACTCCGCCCATCCGTGCAGCGGTCTCCAGAAACGCAATTTCACCGTTGGCCATCAGTTTGAGCTCGGTGTGCGTGGCGCAATTCTCTAAGCCCAACGAATCAATGGCCTGACGCACCCACTCTACAATCCGACCCTTCTTTTCTGGCGGGAGCGCACAGGGAGCGACGTTTCCTAGCTCTGTGAAGGGTTCGATAGTGCGCAATCTACCTGTCATCGCGATGGGGTAATACTCGCCATCACGGACGAGTCCTTCGACACTGAGATAGTCGCCGTACCCATCCTCGTCGTACCAGGAGTCGGTAGTGGAGTTAATGATCTCTTCAGCGATAAGCTGTGGAAAACCTTCGCTCTCGCTGAATTCATGATCGCCTTGCAGTCGTGTCGTCTCGGTCAGCTCAAGCATCCTTGCCACTGCAGCTTCAGTTTGGTCGTGATTTCGGATGACTTGTTGGGCGATAGAACCGGCACCATAGGCGAGCTTGATAATAAAAGGCAGTCGTAGCTGACGGGTAGCCGGCAAGTCCGCAAGGGACAGTACCGGACAAAACAGAGGCTGCGGCAGGCCTGCCGCCTCCCAGCGCTGGCGCATCAGGATTTTATTGCGGGCCTGAAGCACATTCGGTCCAACCCCGCGCAGCCCAAGATTTTCGGCCATCTCGGACACCGCTTTGAGCAGAAATTCAGCGAAGGAAAACAGCGCGTCGGGTCGGATTTTCTCGGCGTACTTTTGCACTTCGGACATCGCCGCGTCGGCGCTGAGGCTGCTGTAGTCTGAAACGCTGTCGCTATAGCGATCAATGATGGCGCGGTTGAATGCTGAAACTGGACTGACGATGCAGGTATGCACCGAGGCGCGTTCTGTCATCTTCGGGTAGAAGTAGTCTAATGGCGGACCACCAATCGAATAGACGTAAATAATTTGTTTTTTCATCATGCTTCCTGGCTTAGTCGACCGATTTATACCTTGGATTTGAACGTGCAAAAGGTGTCGTTGTAGACGAAACCATCAAGCCCATTGCTCCGACTGTAGTGATAGAGATCACTAGTGCGGTTGATGAACCCCGTGCCGTTGAAATTCAATGAGGTGTTGCAAAGTACGCCGGCTCCGAAGCGATCGCGGAAGGCACTCAGCAAGGCATGAATGCTGGGGTTTTGCTCACGATTAACGGTTTGAACGCGCGCGGTGCCGTCGACATGGGTAATGGCCCTGAGGTCACGATTGATGACGTTCTGGAAATACAGCATGTGCGGCGATGGCTCCTGCCAGTCGAAGTGGCGGTGCACTTCTTCTTCGAGGCAGATGGGAGCGACCGGACGAAAGCCTTCGCGCTTTTTGATGGCGTTGAGGCGGTCACGGGTTTCGGTGGAGAAAGGCTCGGCCAGGATTGAGCGATTGCCCAGAGCACGCGGGCCAATTTCGCAACGTCCCTGAGCCCAGCCAACAATACCTCCGTTGCCCAGAAACTCCGCGAGTTTAGCGACGTCCAGCGGCTCGCTGTGTACGTCGTGCATGTCGGGCTTGTCGTCGACGAACGCTGGGCCGCAATAAACGTCCCAACTCACTTTGGCTTTCCCCGTCAGCCGCCGCATCGCATCCACCGCAGTGCCAATGGCCGACCCGGTGTCGTTGGTGCACGGCGGCACAAACACGTCATCGAACAGACCACAATCTTTCCACATGGTGTTCCAGTCGCAGTTCAAGCCACAACCGCCCACCACCAGTAGCGGATGCTTGCCCTTTGTAAGGTGCTTGCGTGCGTACTGGTGGAAACGTTCGAACAAGGCATCGGAGAAGCGCTTGGCCATACGCGTGAAGTCTGGGTGTTCAAGGCCAATGTTGTAATAAGGCGAATTCTTGAGGTCGTCCTTCGCGAGGCTGAGTAAGATGCTGTCGCGATCGAGCAAAAAGTCCGTCAGCTCTTGTTCCTGAGGGGTCATCTCGCCGGATTCGCCATAGGAGCACAGCGCCATCAGCTTGCCTGGGTCTTCGAAGCGCAACTTGCCTTTGGGCAGCGTAAACGTCGGGTCGGCCAGGGCGTAGAGAAAGCCGTACTTGTTTCCCGGCGTTTTCATCACAGAGCCCAGATGGTGGACTTGGAGCTGTTCATCGATGAAATAAAAGTCGCCAAGCGCGCCCTCCCACACTAGCGCATAGACAGGCTGGCCCTGATGATAAGGAGAGAGACCGTAGGCGCACCAGAGGTGTGAGCTTTCGTGGCTGGAACTGAAATACTGAACTTCCTTGCCAAACAGGTTGCGGGTTTCGCTAATTGCCTGGTCGTCGGTGATGCCGTAGTAACCAGCGCCAACCGCTGCTCCTTCATCTAAAGAATTCTTGCCCCAACCGCTGATGGCGATTACATCGGGGACTTGGTCCATCAGACCCGCCGTTTCGACAAACTGATTTGGGTTGAACGCTTCATAGCGCGGAAAACTATCCTTTTCCGCCTCAAATGACCATAGCAACCGTTGCTGCTCGGTGTCGATGAGGGCCACGGCACCATCGTGGCCGGGTTTCATGGAATAAATCTTCATTGGGTCTTCCTTGGCAGTAAAGTTGAGATCAACGCAGCGGGTAGATTGAGTTGGGCTTCTTCTTCTTGCGTTTAAACAATCTTGCGACGACATGCTTCAGCTTGCCGAAAAAGCCTTTCGGCTCGGATTTCTCTGTGATCGATTTCATGGGCGGATCACTCAGTAGAGGTTTTGGTGGATGAGCCGGGCTGCTTCGTCGTATCCCGCGTCATTGAAATGCACGCGATCAACGAAAACGGTGTGCGACAGCAGTGGTGACTGTCGATACATCTGATTCATGTCGTGGAAAGTAATCCCTAGGCGTTTGCACTCGGCCTCGATGGCTGAGGCGAAAGGCGCATGGTTTTCCGGGCCGAGTATCTGGCTGAACAGGCGCCAGAAATTGTTCGGGCAACTGTCGATGGCATTGAATACAGCTTCTTCATCGGCGGTGAGAAAATCCCGAGTCCAGTAGGCCATGGGCTGCAGAACGAAGGTCAACCGGGCGTTAAACGGCGCCAGCAGCTGTTGCCATTGCTTGAGGGCATTGCTTACCACCCATGCGGCGCGCTGGACACGCTGGGCGGTGTCGGTGGTGCTGTCGTCGATCACTTTGTCGGCCGGGTTTTCATCGTTGAAGCGATCGTCGATGTACTGCTTCATTCGGCTCAACAGGCTATTGCGCTTGTCCAGCTCAGAGGCATAGGTGTTGGTGCGACGTTTGAGGTCGTCGTTGTACTTGCCCATGTAGTGGTCGTACTCATACGAGTAGTAGTAGCGGCCATGTTCAGTGGCAAGTTCGTCGGGCAGGCCTTCGAGCGTGAGAGTATTCATGCCGCTGAACACCACCACGTTATTGATTTTCCCAAATCGGTGCTGATGCATAAGAAACATCACGACTTCCTGCACCGCGTTGTAACCACGCCCTCCGAAGTTAAGCCAAGGCTCGTCGCTGTGTGCGGCCAGGCGCGAGGCGACGGTCCAGGCATCGGAGGTGGCCCCCGTGCCGAGGGTGGTAGAGCCACCCACGAGGATATTTACCGGAGTCCGGGCCGGCAGCCGCGCAACGCTGACTTGGGTATCGCGATATTGGCTCAAGCGAAAACCCAGCTCATCGGTGTTAATCACCGTAGACTGGTAGTTGGCCTGATGAAAAAACATTGTGTAAGGCAGCCAGCGCACACCCAAGTACATGAATTCATCGTACTCGCGGATCTGCGGTGTCAGTCGGTAGACTTCCTGCACCGCGGCTTCATGGGAAAAAGTTTGCGTTTGCATAACGTACCTGCACGACTCAAAGAGTTTGACGTTTGGCCGCTGAGGCCAACTTGAAATAGCTGTGTGGGGTCTTTTTACGTTTCAGCTGTAAAGGGTCTACCACCAGCGACAGAACGAAGCCGACGGGCAGCAGGACAACAAATAGCAGCGCCAGTACAGGCACGAGCAGGTATCTAATAACAGTCAACATGTTCAAGGGGTCCAATCAGGTGGAGGAGTCAGTCCAGCTCGAATTCGGTGCGCCAGTCGACATCGTGGTTCAGCGTTGGCTGACGATCTTTTTCCATCACGAAAGGACCGATGACTAAGTCATCCATGTGCGTGCGCATGAAGCACAGGTAGGCGTTGAGAGGCGTTTCGACGATGGGTTCGCCACGCACGTTGAACGATGTGTTAATCAGTACCGGACAGCCCGTCAGGGTATGGAAGCGCTTGAGCAATGCGTGGAATGCGCTGTTCGATTTTTCGCTGACGGTCTGTACGCGCGCCGAGTAATCGACATGGGTCACCGCCGGGATCCGCGAGCGGACCACTTTGAGCTTGTCTATACCTTGCATCGTCTTGTCCACAACGGGGGTAAGACTGATGGCTGAGCTGACAGGAACCACAAACAGCATGTACGGACTGGTGTCGTTCAGGTTGAACCAGGTGGCAGCGTGTTCTTCCAACACCGCTGGAGCAAAGGGGCGGAACGATTCGCGGTTCTTGATCTTCAGGTTCATCACGCTTTGCATGTCGGGATTACGTGGATCGCCCAGGATCGAACGCGATCCCAGCGAGCGTGGCCCGAACTCCATTTTGCCTTGGAACCAACCGATGACCCGTCCGTCCGCCAATTTTTGCGCGACGATCTCGCTGCGCTCGTCATCGCTGACCTTGCGGTAGACGGCTCCGCATGCATCAAGGGCCGCCTCGATCTCATCGTCGCTGTAACAGCTTCCGAGCAGCGAGCCGTCCATGCGGTCGGCTTTTTGAGGTGGACGCATGGCCTGACGGCGGTCGTACCAACCTGAGTAGGCAGCCCCCAGCGCGCCACCACTGTCGCCCGCGGCCGGCTGCACCCAGATCGAATTGAATATGCCGGCTTCCAGGAGCTTGCCGTTGGCCACGCAATTAAGCGCGACGCCGCCGGCCATGCACAGGTGTCGGGCGCCCGTTTGGGCCTTGAGGGTGCGCGCCAGTTTGATGATCACGCCCTCCAGCACTTGCTGCACCGAGGCGGCGAGGTCAAACTCACGCTGAGTCAACAGACTTTCAGGCTCACGGCGCGGGCCATCAAACAAGCTGGCGAACTTATCGCTGACCATGCAATCGCCGACGGCATAATCGAAATAGGACATGTCTAGCCAGAAACTGCCGTCGTCTTTGACGTCAATCAGGTGGTCGAGAATCGTCTGCGCGTAAATTGGGTCGCCATAGGGTGCCAAGCCCATTAGCTTGTACTCGCCGGAGTCCACCTTAAAGCCGCAGAAGTAAGTAAACGCGGAATAGAGCAAACCCAGGGAGTGCGGAAAACGAATGTCCCACAACGGGTTTAATTGCTTGCCGTCTCCCAGCCATGCAGAGGTGGTAGCCCATTCGCCTACACCATCTATACACAGCACCGCTGCCTGGTCGAAGGGGCTGGCATAAAACGCCGAAGCGGCATGGGACTGATGGTGATCGACATAGCTAATCGAGGGGCAGGCGCCATCAGCGCTGCGGCAGCCAGCCAGTTCGCGTTTCAAAGTGCGTTTGACATGCACTTTTTCCGTCAGCCAGGCCGGCATTTCGCTGAGAAAGGAACCCATACCTTTTACGCCGAAGTTGAGGTAGGTCGAGCCGATGCGCCCAAGTTTCTTGTAAGGGTTTTCATAGTAGTAAATGTGATCGACCTGGGACAAAGTAATGCCGGCCTCTGCCAGGCAGAAGTCGATGGCGTTTCGCGGGAAGCGGGAATCCTGTTTTTTACGACTGAATCGCTCTTCCTGAGCGGCTGCCACAATATGTCCATCGCCTAGTAGCGCCGCGGCGCTGTCGTGGTAATAGGCGGAGATGCCAAGTACATAGCAAGTCACTTAAGTGTCCTCGATTCAGCGATATTGAGAGGGTAAGCGTTGTTGCGCGCCCACCAGCTTTTCAGGTTTTTCTGCGGTGGCCGCAGGGCGCGATAGCCGACCCAGATGCGTTGCCAAAGCGTCTCGGCGCTGCCCGACACTTGTGCGTAGTCATCCATGAAACATTCGATCGCCTGCAGTGCCATTGCTGAATGGCCGGTGGCAACGTTGTCGATAGTGTTATGCAGATCTACGAAGTGGGTTGGAAATCCGTAGTGCCGCAGTTCATCTCGTGCCTGTCGGTACGCACCGCCCACGCCGGACATTTCCATGGCCAGATTCAAGCCGAGCGTCTCGGGCAGAAAGCTGCGAGGAAACAAAGACAAGCACAGCCAGAACACTGGAACCTCGAAGTCCTCATCAGCGAAGCCGTCCCATTCGACGAAGGCCGGCTGATCGAACTCGGGCAGTTCGATGTCCATCGCCCGCATTAGCTGTCTGTATATATTGGCGTGATTCTGGTGCTGCTCGCCGTTGCCGATTTCGTCCGAGTAAGTCTGGTAGAACAATGCGCCAATAGGGCTGTCGAGCAGGCCCGGGCTGCACCACTGTTGAAGCCACGCGCCGTCGATAAAAATCATTGGGCACAACGACACGGCTTCTTCTATCACCTGCTGACGGCTTTTTTCGATGTCGCTTTGCTTGCGGTAGGTGTCGACCTGCCCCATCGCCTTCGCGTCGTACCAATCCCTTAAACGCTCGATCTCATACCGTGACGACGGCAGCGCGCCATCGCTAGCACTGGCATTGGCAAGGGTCTGCGCCAGCCAGCGGTTGGCGAAGGCTTTCGCCGAGGCCCTGACCTGCGGAAAGCGTTCGACATTGATCAACTGGTGGTAAAGCGTTCGCACACCGGGAAGACGGGATGAGGCCAACGGCAATAGAGGGGCGTTTTCTTGCCAAGTCGAGGAGACCGGGGTTGCCGGCTCTGCCCCGCCTGGCACTTGCGCTGATTGCGGTTCGAGGTCAGTGATCCAGCGCCGAATGACGTGAAGGTCGGTATCGTTGAAGATTCGGAACATCGGACCTTTGAAGCTGATCAATTCATTGACCAAACGACTGCGCGCTGGTTGGCCGGGAACGACCCAGACTGAGCGGGCAAGCGCGTCGACAAAGCGAGCAGGGTCGCTGCTCATCAATTCATCGAAGGGCATACGGTCCAGCTTCATCCGCCCATGGTAACCACAGGCATAGCGCGCTTTGTCCTTGACCAACTGAATCATCTGCTGGCGCGCACCGAGCTGTCCGTCGTCGATCCATGTGAACAGTTCGTCGAGCCAGCGCTGCATGATTGCCATGCTTAGACTGAAGCCCTCGTCTATACCCTGGCAGGCATTCAACATATCGCTAGCCGGCATATTGTCCAGGTGCAGCTTGATCGCTTGAGCGATCACCAGATCAAGGCGTTTGGCAGTCACGCGTTCTATTTGATCGAGGTAAGAATTGAGACCGGCCAGGCCTTTCAGCGCATGCAAAATCGGAGGTACCGGGCAAAGCGTTTCGAACAGCGCTGCGCCAAGGATTTTCGCCATGTTGCGTTCAGGTCGGCCAGCCAGGCTCAGCCGTAGTTGAATCAGCGTCCAGGCTTCTGGTAAAAGACGTGGGTCGCGGCTGGCACGGGACGAGGAAATTGCAGGCAGCTGCAAGCCCTGGTGTTCGAGAAAGCGGCGATACAAACGATTGGGGTTCTCTTCCAAACGGGCCGCACCCAACTGGGCGCTGTGCACATGGTGCAAAGCGCAAGACAGCGCTAAATGCGACCTGCTGGCACTAGATGATGCATGTAACAGGCTACCGTGGGCGAGGCCTTGAGGTGCGTATTGATGGGCGATGAACGACTCCGCGCCTTCAAGCCTCATGGGCTGGGCCAAGTGCTTCACAGCATCGGTACCTTGAGCGAGCATAGTTCTGGCGAGAGCATCACACTCCAGATCAACCAGCAACCCAGAGTCGGGCATCAACCACGCGGCCTTCTTGCTGAAGCGCTGCGTGATCGACTCAAAACTTTTGTCAGCAAGATTGCCTGGATCGGCTTGGAACTCCGCATTCAACAGCCCGTGGACCGGCTGCAGCAGATGGCTGGCAAGGGGGCACATTCCCCTGTCATTCTGAACTTCCATGTCCCTTTCCTATAAAAGTAAAACTGGCGGCAGGCGCCACACTCTCCATCTGGTGCAACCCATGTCGACATCACGAGATGACGGCTGGGCGCTGAATCTAGTTAGTTAGTCTGGAGGGTACAACCTCCCAAAAATGGGAGGTGGCACCGGGGGTGAGTAGCATGCTAATTAGTATGACTAATGTTATTTTTGCTTATGGAGACGCACATGAGTGCCGCAGAAAAAGCTCCCGTTATATTCATTAATGGTTTGATTGGCACGTTGAAAAACCAGCTCATCGAAGGTGCGCTGGAGGGTAGGCCGTGCGCGGCGCCCGACTTGTTAGGCTATGGCAGTCTGGCGAGCGAGACCACGGAAACCATTGATATCATGGCGCAAGTCATACACCTTGAAGAGTGGATTGAGCAGCACTTCGCGCAGCGTAAAGTTCACTTGGTAGGGCACTCGGTTGGCGGTGTAGTGGCTTACGTTTTTGCACTGCGCTATCCGCAGCGGGTGTTAAGCGTGATCAGCGTTGAAGGCAACTTCAGCCTCAAAGATGCTTTTTGGTCGTCTTCAGTCGCAAGTCTGCCTCGCTACGAGGTGGAAGAGATGCTTGCAGGCTACGTCGCCCACCCCGACACTTGGCTGGCACGTTCCGAATTGAAAGCCGAATCAGAGCTAGTCAGTCGTGCCGTGCAGTGGCTCAAGCATCAGCCGGCCACTACGCTTCAAGCCATGGCTCGCTCGGTAGTGGCGGTAACTGGCAGCTCCGACTACCCAAATCAATTGCAGGCCTTATTTGGTAGACTGCCTGTGCGTCTGCTGGCAGGTGAGAAGTCACTTGCAGGTTGGGATATCCCTGACTGGGCACGCAGTATGGCCGAAGGCGTGGTGGTGATGCCTGGCCGCGGTCATTTGATGATGCTGGAAGACCCGATCGGGTTCGGCAAGCAGGTGGCTAAAGTCCTAGCGCAAATTGAAGAGCAAAACACTGCCACTTAGTCCTCACGCCTGCCGGAACAGAGGATTCGACGGCACTAGGTCTCGATGGCGGAACCATGTCGACGAAGGCCGTTCAGGCATACTTCACACGAAGCCTAAATAAGCCGCATTGATAAGGCGTGCACAACAGCAGCACGCCGACTAGTTACTCCAAACTTTCGACGGATGTTCTTAAAGTGAAATTCTACGTTGTCTTCTGTACAACCGCAGATATTCGAAATTTCCCAACTGGTCTTCCCATTAGCACTCCAATGAAGCATTTCCTTCTCCCGCTTCGTCAGATTTATCTGAGAAACATTAGCCGCTGGAATTGCCAATGATAAGGCTGCTTGAAGAACCTCGTCGCGCAGTAGACTTAGTTGCCCTAACCGCTCTCTAATTAGTGCTATCGCTTGTGTCTCGGGTAAAAGGGTGTTCAGGCTGAAAATGCCCTTCTGACCGGCAGGACCGTGGAGGGCAAAAGTCACACCATATTCTAACCCATATTCCTGAGCTAGCTGCCACAATTTGATCTGATCTGGCGAGCTATATAATCGCTTGCTCCATATAACTGAAGTGACATTACGAGTGGAGTGGGACACAAGGGGGTCAACAAGTGAATAGCCTAACTCATCATAAATCTTGCGCCAGCTTTCTGGATAGTTGCTAACTACTAGCTCATTATTTATATCTGCTGTATTGCAGACACTCAAGCGTAATTGGAAGCGGTCAAATCCATGCCGGTTCACTTCCAATTCAAGCTTTTCAAATAGGGTGCGAGTGAAACTTTCAGAAAGAGAGCAACTCGGAAAGACTGGCGCTAACATAGCTTACACCTTATTCCGTGTGGCGCCAACGCACCGGCGGCGCACCTCGGACAAGAGTGAAATAATGGGAAATCAAGCGCACCAAGGCCTTGCGGCCGTCCATCCATAGCAAACATCTATAAGCTTCCATTGAATACGTCTATTTGTTTTTATACATAACGCCCGAGCTACGTTACTCGCCTCATTAACAAATTTCAACTGCCTGTAATGCCTGCTACTTTGGAAGCCAATCTCGCCACTTCTCCCGCCCCATATCCTGAAGCCTCACCTGAACAAATGGCGGTTTTGGATAGTTCTTGTATGCCCATCACCAACGCGGTAGTGCACAAAAAAACCGAGCTGTAGGTGTACTCCCATCCGTTGATCCTGAACGAAATCATCACCGGCTGATGAATGATTCCAGGACGTCATTAGGAAACTCCGTTCGAGATAAAGACGAGTGCCCCAATCTGGACAGCGCAATTGTGACATTTCGCAATAAATACATCTATTTTGAAATAAATGCAACTTACGCCACTGATATGGGCGTGACTGACTACCTCTCAACCCTAGGCAAATCAGGGGTTTCCCAGCTGAGCTGTTTGAGAACCAATTAAATGCGCCGCTTATAGAGGCTCGCCTTGGCCGCCACGCCTATTAAGGACTTCTAACAAGAAGGGTTGCCCTGCAACCAAACCTAACGCCCGACTTCCCAAGAAGAAGAATTGGAAGAATGCTGTATTCAACTCAATGTGATCGAGGAGTGGAGCGATGCTTGCCGAGGTCATGCGTGAAGATACTTACTGTGCTTACCGAATTCGGCTGGAGCTGCTTCTTGGCATCTCTCGGTACAAATCAGATCAAGAAATACATGCTTTGATTGAGGCCGGGTTCATGCCTGAGAGGATCACATCTCTTGTAGGGCTTTACCTACAGATCGTTTCAGAGCCTGATCAGACCAATGCGCTGAAGAAGATGCTGAGAAACAGGCCATCTTCTATTCGACCAATGAGCGCTTACCAAAGCGACATGCTATTTAGGCTAGGGCATATCGCCGCCTTGGCCCAGGTAGTTTTCGGGGATGACACCAAGGCCATGCGATGGCTTTCAAAGCCCAAGGAACGGCTTGCGGGATGGAAACCATACGAACTGCTTTCCACCACACCTGGTACCAACGAGGTCGAGCGGATGCTGATCCAAGTGTCTGAGCCATTCGCGTTCTGATCGCAAGGACTTAACGAATGAAAGGCAGCGTAAGGAATCGAGTCCGATCCTTACTGGCCAAACGCACTCCCAGCTTGCTCAAGAAGACGAAGCTCGAGTCCAATCAACCCGGGCCTCGTGAGCAATATTATCCCGAATCGAAATTATGACGCCGGTGCCACTTTGACGTAGACCGCCGACTTAACCTGCCGACCGCCGCATCGATTTGCACCTACTCAAGCAAACGCAAAATACTGTGATCCAGAGCAGAACAGAACGAATCCAGCCGCGTCAGGCGCAAGCCTTCTGCTTTAGACTCGAAGTTACGAATTTGCTCCACCGCTGGCGCCAAGTCGGGGTTATTTTTGACCAGCGTTTCCTTGGCAGCAATGCGGTGAAGTAAGGACCTGCAAAGATGCATACCCTGGACAGTCACACCGGTGAATAACACCACGCTGCTGAAATTGGTTTCTAACCGGGCGTAGCGGACATGGTCATCGTATCGATGAAATCGTGGATGAAATGCCTCTGTGAAATCCCTGGCTCTCGGGTAACGGCGGCGCGACAACGATACCGTGCCCCACACGTTATCGGTCTTGATACTGTTGCAATCGGTGCAGGCTACCGCCAAATTCCAGAACTCTACTGAGAACTGCGGATAGTGCCGACGCGGTAAGACGTGCTCAATCGGCTTCGCATAAGCAGTGCCGACTAGCCACCGACGGCAGTAACAACACCGTCCTCCCTGCAGTTCCAAAAGCCGGCGCCTAAAAGCAGCCTTGATAGCTGCCCCATTGATAGTTCCGCGCGGTGAGACATCACATATCGCATCTAGAGCAGGCCAAACGTCTGCATATGGGCGAGAGCGCGATCGAGACCAAAGCTGGCCAAGCAACACTTGGGTGCGCGGCACATGTTTTTTGGTAAGCGTTCGGCAATGTCATCTAGTCAGCTACGTAGACTTTGAGAGGGTGTCCGACTATGCGGACACCATCTCTAGCTAACTAGGTGTCTGGGCTTATCGATATTTCGGGTGCGTGGCTGACTGGA
>NZ_FYED01000006.1 GCF_900187565.1 Pseudomonas sp. Irchel 3A7
GGCCCCCAAACAGATCATCTGTGCAGCAATGCGCAAGCTCCTACATTTTGTCTACGCCGTTCTTAAATCGGGCCAGCCATTTGACCCGAATTTTGCGCTTGCCCGATGAGGGACAAGACGGTATCTACAGAGGTACCCATACTCTGCGGGAACGGCCAAAAGGCTGCGATCTTTAATCGTTTTTCTATCGGATCGGAAAGCTGTTGAAGTCGACGGCGTTGGCCAACTGGCAATCGATCAGGTCGATAAACCCTTGCACTTCAGGGCTGCTGAAATGCGATTGCATCGCCGCTTCCGATTGCCAGTGGGCACTGACGGTCCAGCGGTTACTGTCCTCAGGGCAGCGGTCGACCATATAGGAATCACAGCCCGGTAGTTCGCGCAGGGTGTCGACAATCTTTTGCAGTTGCTTACCCAGTTCTTCCGAGCGGCCGGCAACGGCCTGCACCTTTACGGTATTGATCACTTTGTAGGACATTGGCTCACACTCCTGAATCAGGCCGGACGAATCCTGCTCATTGAGGGATTACGCCTATGCAGGATAGGCCTGCACCCCCGGACCACCAATAGCCAATCGCCGGATAAAGCCGCAGTCCAATCCATCAGGCAACTTGTTGCAAAATGTCTCTCAGACGATCCAGGGCGATGTCGATATCCAGGGTCTCGATGGCGCCGAAACCCAGGAAGAACCCGGCTTGCGGTGTTTGTTGGTAGTAAAAACTGTCGATGGCATAGAGCCCGACTTCCACCTTCTTAGCCAGCTCGATCACCAGTGGCACGTCGATTGGTACTTTGCACATCACCACCATGTGGAAACCGGCCATGGTCGGCACGGCCTCCAGCCATGGCGAGAGATCGCCGGCCATGCGCGCTAGGATCCGGTCGCGCCGGCCCGCATAGATCGTATGGCAGCGTCGAATGTGCTTGAGCAGGCAGCCTTCGGCGATGAATTTGGCCAGCGCCCACTGGGGCAGGGTGGAGGTGTGCAGGTCGGTCAGCTGCTTGGCGCGGACCACCGCCTCGAGAATCGCCGGCGGCAGGATCGCGTAACCCAGGCGCAGCTCCGGCAGCAGGGTTTTCGAAAAGGTCCCGACGTAGGCGACGATCCCGCGCTGATCCATGTTTTGCAGCGAATCGGTTGGCCGACCTTCATAGCGAAATTCGCTGTCATAGTCGTCCTCGATGATGATGGCGCCCAGTTCATGGGCCTTGGCCAGCAGCGCTACCCGTCGTTCCTGGCTCATGGGCATGCCCAAGGGGAACTGGTGCGAAGGGGTGACGTAAATCAGCCGCGTGCCGAGGGGGATCTTGTCCACCTGGATGCCCTCGGCATCCACCGGAACGCCGATGACCGTGGCACCGTGGGTGCCGAACAACAGGCGTGCCGGCGGATAGCCGGGGTCTTCCATGGCCACGATGCTGCCGGGCCGCGTGAGCACCCGGGCGATCAGGTCCAGCGCCTGTTGCGCCCCGTTGCACACCACCACGTCGTCATCCTGGCAATTGACCCCGCGGGAAAACGCAATGTGCCGGGCGATGGCATTACGCAGCGCCGGCAAACCTTCGGGCAGGCTGTAGAGGCCCTTGGATGCGGCGATCTGGCGCAAGGCATGGGAGGTGCAGCGGCGCCAGTCATCCTGGGGAAACTGGCCCTTGCTGGTGGCGCCGCCGATGAAGTCATAACGCAGCGAGCCTTCCAGGGTCGGGTGGCGCAGAAACACCGGCAGATTGCGCCAGGACTCGATCACCTCGAACCCGGCCAGCTCGGTATGGCTTTGCTTGCGCTCGATTTTTGAAGCCCGGGCATTGACGTAGGTGCCTTTGCCGATCACCCCGGTGAGGAAGTTTTCGTAGGTCAGCTGGGCGTAGGTATCGGAAATGGTCTTGCGCGAGATGCCCAACTGCTCGGCCAGCAAGCGGCTCGGCGGGAGCTGCGTCCCTGCTGCCAGACGACCTGATTCGATGGCGCTGCGCAGTTGGTTGTACAACTGGCCCGCCAGGTCCTTGCGGCCGTTAATGACAACATGTAGTTCCATACCGGCAAGCTCCTGCGACGGGTGATCTGGTTCGCGCTGTACATGGCGCAAGAGTACCCGGATTTGTCGGCAGGGATGAAGTTGCGAAGGGAAAAAACGCTGGATTGGACTAGTGGGCAATGGTCTGCCCGGAAATCGCAGAATTGGCTATCGATTGATCGGATAATCGCCGTTAGTCTGTCGCCCTCTTTGAAGCTGTCGAGTTTGCTCGATATCTTCGGGTGACAAGTTTTGGTGTTGCTCCGCCACAAGCCTTGCAATGATTATTGCAGGGCTTTCTTTGTTGCTTGAATACTATTATTTTAGATACTCATCCTTGCAGAGATATTTGTCTTGCAAGGATGAGTCAGTGCAACAGCCATTGGTAATTCAGCACTTCAGCTGGATTTGGCGGGCTTGGTTTCTGCACGTTCAGCGGTGTTCTGATTGTCGTTTTGAATCCGTTCGTTTTGCGCTGCGACCTGCTGGGCACGGGCATTGGCGCGTTCGATCAAGCGGTCGCTGCCACCTTCGGCGAAGGAGAGGCCAGAGAACGCTGCGCACAACAGGCTGCCGACGATAACTATATTTTTCATGATGTTTACCTTTTGAAGTGAAGTTGCAAGTGTCTGGATGACGGCGCCAGTTTAGTGAGCGAATCGAACGATAGAAAATATCCAATTTTGAACTTAACGTGGTGACCAATGTGTTGTTGGAAGTTCAATGGGCCAGTGCGTTAAAGCCTGTTGTCGGTATTTGAAAGCAGGGTGTGGAGTCCTGTGTTTTTTCAATGACCGATCGTGGTAAGTGGTCCACCGTTTTTTCGCATAATTGGATCTGGCATCGCCCGGTGTGTGTGCCAATCTTGAAACATTCACCTGATTGAAAAGGCCTGCCATGAACCCTCGACTGGATTACTACAGCGCTTCACCCAAGGCGATGAAAGCAATGATCGCCATGGAGGCTCTGACCAGCAGCCTGAGCATCGAGCCGGCGCTGTTGCACTTGATCAAGATCCGCGCGTCGCAGCTCAACGGCTGCGCGTTCTGCACCGACATGCACTCGGTGGATGCCCGGCGCCTGGGCGAGACCGATCGGCGCCTGTATTCCATTGTGGTCTGGCGCGACAGCAACTTCTTCAACCCGCGCGAGCGTGCAGCCCTGGCCTGGACCGAGGCCGTGACGCTGCTGTCGAAAAGCCATGTGCCGGATGATGTCTACGAGGAGGCCCGGGGCCAATTCAGCGAAGGCGAACTGGTGGACCTGACCATCGCGGTCACCACCATCAACAGCTGGAACCGCCTGGCCGTTAGCTTTCGACAAAGTCCCAGTACCTGATCTCAAGGGCACGCGTCCCTCTGCTCGCGATGGACGTCAACGATAACGCGCCCGGTCTGAATGATCGCGTTGTCTGGGTATCCATCGCGAGCAGAGCTCGCTCCTACAGGTGTGTTGTCACACCCGCTTCATGATCGATGCGCAGGATGGAGCTCCCATAGATAGACCGACAGGGAGTCATCGATGTCATTCTTGGAAGCTTCCGGTCATCGGCGTATGGCCGAGTACCGCGTCCCCCTTGATAAAACTCCATCCTGGCGCCTCCGCGCGGCACAGATCGATCCGGTGCTGGCGCAGAGTTTCAGCGTCAGTGCCCGTTGCGGCTGCTTCATGCAGGCGGCCCGCCGCCTCAACATCAAGGCCACCCTCTTGCGCAAGCAGTTGGCGCAGCTGGAAGCCCAGTTGCAGTGTTCATTGTTCAGCCCCTCGGACAATGGCCTTGTCCTCAGTCGTGACGGGTTGCAATTGCAGTCGCAGTTGATTGCGCTGGCCCACGAACGTGACCTGCCGGTGATCCAGCAACCGTTGGTGCGCCTGGCTATCGCCGAGTCGATCCTGCACGACATTCTCGGGCGCGATCTGGTGGCATTGCTGCGACGCAATGCCAGCGTCCGCCTGGACATCATCACCCTGGACAGCGAACTGACCCTGCAAGCAGTCACGGCCGATGTGGTGGTGTGGCTGGCCGGCACCGATTCGCCGCTGCCCGGTCCGAGTTTCGCCACCAGTGAGCCCCGGGCCCTGGCGCAACTCGACTACCTGCCGCACATCGCCAAGCGCTATTCACGGGTCGCCTCGCGCCCCGACAGCCTCGAGGATCTGGCCGACTTTATGTTGGTGCAATGGCAGCATGATCGTCAGGTCGACAGTTTTCGGCCATGGAACAATCTGGTGGACCAGCGCCTGGCCGGGGTCGTGCAGTTGCATTCCTATGAGCTGATGCTGGAGATGATCCGCTGCAGCGCGTGCATTGGCTTGTTGCCCGGCTACATGAGCCGCTTCGATCGCGGGTTGACCGGTTTGCCGGAGCTGTTCGGTCAAGCGATGCAGCGCCAGGTGTGGATGGCGGTGAATGCCGGGTCGGAGGGCGAGGAGCAGGTGCAGATGCTGGTGGAGTTGATCCATAACACCTTCAGCGAACGTCGGGAGTGGTTCGAGGGTTGACTCATCTCAAACTGTGGGAGCGAGCCTGCTCGCGAAAGCGTCATGTCAGTCAATACGAGTGTTGAATGTGATGGCCTCTTCGCGAGCAGGCTCGCTCCCACAAGGATTCTCGCCAGCAGGGATGGTAGCGTTGTAGAGTGAACCGTCATGTCTGCCTCAAGGATGAATCACCCATGCCCGTCACTGAATCGCTCATCACTCTCGAACGCCTCAAGGAATCCCACCTCGAAGGCATCACCGCGCTCTACCGTGAGCCGGTGGTTGTCCGTCAGACGCTGCAAATGCCGTTTTTGTCCCCCGATATCTGGCGCAAACGCCTGGCGTCGGACGACGAGCGGGTGATGCAACTGGTGGCGCTGCACCAGGGGGCGGTTGTCGGCAACATCACCCTGGAACAGTTTTCCCGTATCCGCCGCAGCCATGCCGGCAGCTTCGGCATGGGCGTGGCGCGTGAATGGCAGGGCAAAGGCGTGGGTTCAAAGCTGCTGGCGGCGGCACTGGACATCGCCGACAACTGGATGAACCTGCGCCGCGTCGAACTGACCGTTTACGCTGACAACGAAGCCGCCATCGGCCTGTATCGCAAATTCGGTTTCGAAACCGAAGGGCTGCTGCGCGATTACGGGTTCCGCGACGGCCAGTGGGTCGATGTCTTGAGCATGGCGCGCCTGCGTCGCATGCCCGGCTAGAGACCTCCCGGCGTTTAGTCGTACGCCGGCAGCGCGCATCTGCCATGCTGGATATCCGTAGCACCGCTTCAACCAAAGGAACACCGCAATGGACGATGTACAGCAACTGGGCGAGATGCTTCGTCACTACGCAGAAAGCGAAGCGCACAAGAAGCAGGTATTCGAGTCGCAATCGGCCGTTTGGGCGACGCGCATCGGTGAACTGTTCGACCAGATCCAGCAGTGGCTGGAGCCGGTCAAGGCACCGAATCTGCTGGAGGTGAGCCGCGAGCAGTACGTTGCCTTCGGGCCAAGCGTTCCGGTGGAGGCGTCGACGTTCAAAACCGAGAAATTATCCATTGTGATTGCCGGCAAGCCGGTGGAATTCGTGCCGGATGTGATGGGCGTGGGCGGTCAGATTTCCCTGGCGGTCATGGGCTTTACCGCTGCGCGCTATGGCAGCGTTTCGCTGGTCTGCCTGCCACCTTCCAATGATTGGCAGTGGCGCAAGACCAACGGTTTGAAAGACCCGGATACCTTTGCGTTCGATGCGAACTTTTTGGCGCAACAGCTGCAGAGCCTGATTCCCCGCGAGCGCAGCTGAAGCCTTGGCTTGACGCATGTCCCTGTAGGAGCGAGCTTGCTCGCGATGGACGTCAACGATAACGCGTGCTGTCTGATTGATTGCGTTGTCCTGACGTTTTTCGCGAGCAAGCTCGCTCCTACAGGGGATGGGTGGCGCATCAGATTTCGAGGTTTCCCCAACCCGACTTCACCTCTTCCGGTGCCACGGCGTTGATGATTTTGCCAGTAGCCGCTTCCACCCGCCGCGCCACCTCCGGATCATCGGCAAACGGAATCAAACTGGCATCCTCGAGACTCTCGGCAGTCTGGTGTCTCAAGTAATATTCCACCGCCAGCCACAGGCTCACCGCTCCCAGAATATTCAGCGCGATTTCGATCATCAGGCTATCTGCGCCTCAAGTTCTGCCATTTTCAGGTCTGACACCCGAACCGTCCGCCACACGTTGTAAGCCATCAGCAACATGCCGCCGAGGAAGAACACGCCCCCGGCAAAGCGCACCACGAACCCCGGATGGCTGGCCTGCAAGGCTTCGACGAAGGAGTAGGTCAATGTGCCGTCGTCGTTGATCGCGCGCCACATCAGGCCCTGGGTGATGCCATTGACCCACATCGAAGCGATGTACAGCACCGTGCCGATGGTCGCCAGCCAGAAGTGCAGGTTGATCAGCGGCGTGCTGTGCATCTGCTCACGGCCGAAGACTTTCGGCACCATGTGATAGGTCGCGCCAAAGGTAATCATCGCCACCCAACCCAATGCCCCGGCATGTACGTGGCCGATGGTCCAGTCGGTGTAGTGGGAGAGGGCGTTGACGGTCTTGATCGCCATCATCGGCCCTTCGAAGGTCGACATGCCGTAGAAGGCCAGCGACAGCACCAGAAAGCGCAGGATCGGGTCGGTGCGCAATTTATGCCAGGCGCCCGACAGAGTCATCATGCCGTTGATCATGCCGCCCCAGCTCGGTGCCAGCAGGATCAGCGACATGGCCATGCCCAGCGACTGCGCCCAGTCCGGTAGCGCGGTGTAGTGCAGGTGGTGGGGACCTGCCCAGATGTACAGGGTGATCAGCGCCCAGAAGTGCACGATGGACAAACGATAGGAGTACACCGGGCGGCCGACCTGTTTCGGCACGAAGTAATACATCATCCCGAGGAAACCGGTGGTCAGGAAAAAGCCCACGGCGTTGTGGCCGTACCACCACTGCACCATGGCATCGGTGGCCCCGGAATACACCGGATAGGACTTGAACCAGCTCACCGGGATCGACAGGTGGTTGACCACGTGCAACATGGCGATGACGACGATGAACGCGCCGAAGAACCAGTTGCCGACGTAGATGTGCTTGGTCTTGCGCTGCACCAAGGTGGTGAAGAACACGATGGCGTAGGCCACCCAGACCACGGTCATCCACACCGCGCCGGAGAATTCGATCTCGGCGTATTCCTTGGTGGTGGTGTAACCCAGCGGCAGGCTGATCAGCATCACCACGATCACCGACTGCCAGCCCCAGAACGTGAAGGCGGCGAGTTTGTCCGAGAACAGCCGCACCTGACAGGTACGCTGCACCGCGTAATAACTGGCGGCGAATTGCGCGCTGCCGGCGAAACCGAAAATCACCAGGCTGGTGTGCAGCGGACGCAAGCGGCCGAAACTGGTCCACGGCAGGTCGAGGTTCATCTCGGGCCATACCAGCTGCGAGGCGATCCACACGCCCATCGCCATTCCCACGACGCCCCAGAATACGGTCGCCACGACGAATTGGCGGACGACCTTGTAGTTATAGGTCTGTCCGTTAGTTGTTGTGCTCATGCTCAATGCTTCCACGGTTGCAAAGTCGGGCAACTGTAAAAACATCGGCAAATCCAAAACAGACTCAGGAAAAACTGATTTATGCGGATCAGATCGGAAGTAGCCAAGGCTGGGCTGGTTGGCCTCTGATACGGTTTTTTTGAAAACAGCTGAATCTGTAATGCAGATCAGCGCGGGTTCATAGTCACATCCTCGAGAACGAGCCGAATTGTCTGATGCCATCGGCCTGAGCGCAGACCTTGTGGGAGCGAGCCTGCTCGCGAAGAGGCCGGCACATTCACCATCAATGTCGCCTGACACTCCGCCTTCGCGAGCAGGCTCGCTCCCACAAGGTTTCCACCTTGAGCGACTGGGATCAGCCACAGAGCCCGATCAACCCTGATGAGGTAGCCAGATGTATCAGTACGACGACTATGACCGGGCGCTGGTGTTCGAGCGGGTTGCGCAGTTTCGCGATCAGGTCGAACGCTTCATGGCCGGCGAGCTGAGCGAGGAAGAGTTCCTGCCGTTGCGCCTGCAAAATGGCCTGTACATGCAAAAACACGCCTACATGCTGCGAGTGGCGATTCCCTACGGCACGCTGAGTGCCCGGCAGATGCGAACCCTGGCGAGCATCGCCCGGGATTACGATCGCGGCTACGGCCACTTCACCACCCGGCAGAACATGCAGTTCAACTGGATCGAACTGGCCCAGGTGCCGGACATCCTCGAACGCCTGGCCGCGGTGGAAATGCATGCGATCCAGACCTCCGGCAACTGCGTGCGCAACATCACCACCGAAGCTTTTGCCGGGGTCGCCGCCGACGAAATGATCGACCCACGACCGCTGGCGGAGATCCTGCGGCAGTGGTCGACCATCAACCCGGAATTCCTGTTTCTGCCGCGCAAGTTCAAGATCGCCATCTGCTCGGCCGAGCAGGATCGGGCGGCGATCATGATGCATGACATCGGCCTCTATCTTTACCCCGGCGAAGACGGGCAAATGCTGCTGCGGGTGATTGTCGGCGGTGGGTTGGGGCGTACGCCGATTCTCGGTTTGCAGATCCGCGACGGCTTGCCGTGGCAGCACCTGCTGTCCTACGTCGAGGCGGTGTTGCGCGTGTACAACCGCCATGGCCGGCGGGACAACAAGTACAAGGCGCGGATCAAGATCCTGGTCAAAGCCCTGGGTATCGACGCTTTCGCCCGGGAAGTGGAGGAGGAGTGGCAGTACCTCAAGGATGGCCCGGCGCAACTGACCCTCGATGAGTTCGAGCGCGTGGCCAGTGCCTTCGTCGCGCCGGATTATCGTACGCTGGCAGACACCAACCTTGATTTCGGCACACATCTGGCCGAGAACCCGGCATTCGCGCGCTGGGTAATGCGTAATGTGCAACCGCACAAAGTGTCGGGCTACGCCAGCGTGGTGCTGTCGACCAAACCCGGCATTGCCGCGCCACCGGGCGATGTCACCGACACGCAGATGGACGCCGTGGCTGAGTGGTCCGAGCGCTTCGGCTTCGGCGAAATCCGTATCGCCCATGAACAGAATATCGTCCTGCCGGACGTGCCCAAGGCCGACCTGTATGCGTTGTGGCGCCTGGCCTGCGAACACAATCTGGGCAGCGCCAATGTCGGCTTGCTGACCGATATCATCGCCTGCCCCGGTGGTGACTTCTGTGCGCTGGCCAACGCCAAGTCGATTCCCATCGCCCAGGCCATCCAGGCACGCTTCGAAGATCTCGATTACCTGCACGACCTGGGTGATATCAGCCTCAATATCTCCGGTTGCATGAATGCCTGCGGTCATCACCACATCGGCAACATCGGCATCCTCGGGGTCGATAAGAACGGCAGCGAGTGGTACCAGATCACCCTCGGTGGCGCCCAGGGCAAGAACAGCGCATTGGGCAAGGTTATTGGCCCGTCTTTCAGCGCCGTTGAAGTGCCCGATGTCATCGAGCGCATCATCGAGACCTTCGTGCGTTACCGCGAGAGCGAGGAGTTGTTCGTCGACACCTTCCATCGCATCGGCCTGGAGCCGTTCAAGGAGACGGTGTACCCGAAGGTGCTGGAGGTGTCGGCATGAATAATCTGTTGCGACTGGAGGAGGGCGTGGCGCGGATTGACGCGGATGATCCCTGGGCACTGGTCAGGGAGCCCGATACCGGGTTACCGGCCGGTGCGCTGATTCTGCCGCTGGCCCGGTGGCTGGAAAACCCGCAGCAAAACGCGGTGTGGCTGGGGCCGGACGATGAAGTGGAAAGCCTCAAGCCTTGGTTTGCCCAACTGCCGTTAATCGCCCTGGACTTCCCGAGTTTTCGCGATGGGCGCGCGTACAGCCAGGCGTATCTGCTGCGTACGCGATTGGGCTGGACCGGCGAATTGCGCGCCATCGGTGATGTATTGCGCGATCAACTCAGCCACATGCGTCAGTGCGGTTTCGACAGCTTCGCAGTGCGTGAAGACAAATCCGCGGAGGATGCGCTGAAAGGGTTGGCGGGGATGAGTGTGTTGTACGGGCGGTCGGTGATTGAACCGCGACCGTTGTTTCGGCGGCGCTAAGCACCAAAAACGCAAAAGATCGCAGCATTCGACAGCTCTGTGTAGGCGCTGCCGAAGGCTGCGATCTCTTGGTTTTATCAGTTGATGCGAACCAGCGCCGCGCGATCGCTTGGCGACACTTGATCGATTTCCAGCAGGGTCAGGTTCTTCGGCGCTTCACCGGCCAGTGGGCTGCCGAGGTTTCCTGCGGCGTCAGCCGGAAGCTTGTACATCGCACCTGTCATCGGATCGACGACCAGCATGCCAATCAGACCGCCGAACAAAATGTTGCCCCAGTACCAGCCGCTCATGCTGGTATCCAGTTTTGCGGTGGTATCGGCATAGCCTTCTTTTTTGAAGGTAATGGTGTAGGTCTCGCCTTTGAAGTAGCCACGACCCGAAGGCAGCGTCACGGAGTTGGGCGTGGAACCGCTATGAACGACGACACCGTCCTTGTTCTGGACCGTGAAGTTGGCACCACTCGGGGTGCTCGATACGTTTACAGGGTACTTGCTGTCCCCGACGATGCTTGCGCAGCCGGAAGTCAGGAGGGTGGCGGTCAGGGCTGTAACGGTGAAAAACTTGCGCAGAACTACCATTTTTTTCCTTGCGACTGGACTGTGCCGTCATTGGCCGAGGCGTGCTTCATGCAGGCCTCGAGGTGGATACTTGGGGTGATGTTAACGCGGCAGGCACTTTGCCAGTAGTGGCTATATGGTGTCACCAAAAATCGAAAGAATTTTTACATTCCTGTAGGAGCGAGCTTGCTCGCGATGGGCGTCAACGATTATGCGGTCAGCCTGACGAAACACGGCGCCCTGACTTCCATCGCGGGCAAGCTCGCACCTACAACGTGCAGGGACTCACTTCAACGCCGGATCGCCCCTGTTGATTTTCTTCCAGCCCTGCAGCAGCACCTGCGCCTTGGGTTCCTGCCCGTTGTCGAGGTAGTACTGGATCAGCGACAGCCGCGCATTGCGGTTGGCCGGCTGCTCCTTCAACAGCCTTTCCAGCTCTGCGCAGGCGTCATCGACCTTGCCGCTGTCATGCAGCGCCACCGCGAGCACGTAGCCGTATTGCGCGGTTTGCGGCTCCAGTTGCGCGGCTTTGCGCAGGAACGGCATGGCTTGCCCGGACTTGCCGGCACGCACCAGCGACAGGCCCTGAGTGTGTTGCAGCAGCGCAACGTCCGGGTGGTCCTTCAGGCTTTGCGCGAGCAGTGCCTGGGCCTCCTGGCTGCGGCCATTGGCTTCCAGCCATTGCACCAGCGTCACCCGCGCCGGATGAAAGTCCGGATCACGCTGGAGCGCGGTGCGCAGCAGGCCTTCGACCTCGCCACCGCGGCCGCTGGCCTGGTACAACATCGCCAGGTTGAGGTTGGCTTCGGCGCGTTCGGCCAGGCTCCTTTGCACCGCTTCGTACTCGGCAATGGCGGCATTCCAGGCGTCCTGGGCGCTGCCCAGACCGTTGCGCGCCACGCTGAGCACGTCCCGCGCCGCGGCAATGCGTACGGCTTTTACTGGATCGCTCAGTACCGGCGCCAACAGCGGTGCACGCTCGGCCGGCGGCAGGAAGGCGCTGATTGCCCGCACGGCGCTTTCTCGCACTTGCGGTGCCGGATGACTCAAGTCCTTTGTCGCCAGTTTCAGCGCCTGTTCGCTGGGGTACAGCGGCAACTCGGCCAGCAGGCTCGCCCGTTGAATCGCCGGCAGGTTGCTGCGTTGCAATTGCTCGTACAGGGCTTGCGCCGCGCCGGGCTGACCGTTGCGGATCAGCCACAGGCTTTCGTCGTAACGTGGCGCTTGCGCCGTGCCGGCGTTGGCGGTGTTCCACAGCTTGAACTGTTCTGTGACCTTGTCGCCGGCCTTGCCCTGGTGGCAGGTCAGGCAGGCGTCCGGCGTGCCGAGTCTTTGCGCGCGTTCGGGGTTGGGGATGCTGAAGCTGTGGTCATGCCTGAAGTCGTTGCCCATGTAGAACTTGCCGGGCATATGGCAATCCACACACTGCGAACCCGGTTGGCCCGGGGTGTGGCGGGTGTGTTCGATGGCGTCATAGTTCTTCGCTTGCAGGCCCTTGCCGTCGATGCCTTCCACGGAGGTCTTGCCCGCGGAGTTGTGGCATTGCAGGCAGACGCCGTTGTCCGGTGCCTTCAGTTCGGTACTGTGGGGGTTATGGCAATTGCTGCACCGCACACCCTTGTCGAACATTTTGCTTTGGGCAAAGGAGCCGTGTTCGAACACTTCATCCTTGATCTTGCCGTCCAGGGCGTACAGCTCGCGGGTCAGGGTACTCGGCAGGTAATCGTCCATCAGGCGCTTGCCGACGGTGAAACCATCGCCCAGCGGCGCGCGGCGGGCGTGGCAGCGGGCACAGGTTTCGATTTCGACGGTGGTGTTTTTATCCTTGAGGTCGACGGCGAAACCGGCGTGGATCAGCTCGGTTTTCTTCGCCGTCCATTCGAGGTGATCGGAGGCCGGGCCATGGCAGGCCTGACAGCCGACACCGAGGCTGTTCCACTGACTGTCGAAGGTATTTTTCGCCGCATCGAAATTGCGCTTGTAACCGGTGGTGTGGCATTCGACGCACATGAAGTTGGCATTCTGACTCGGTTTGCTCCAGTGCAACGGGTCCTTGAAGGTCACGCCCTGGCCCGGGTAGAGATGAAACCAGCGCTGCTTCTCGGTATCCCAGGCCACACCCAGGGCTTGCAAGCGTCCGTCGCCGACTGCAATCAGGTATTGCTGCAACGGCGCGATGCCAAAGGTGTAGGCGACCTTGAAATCGGCATTCTTGCCGTCGATGCCAGGGGTGTTGACCCAGAAGCCGTCGTCCTTGCGCGAGAAACGGGTGGTTTCGTTCTCCGCCTTGAAGGTGACGTTGTTGAAGTCGCCGAGCATCGTTTCGGCGTTGGCCTCCTGCATCGCCAATTGGTGATGGGAGCCTTGCCAGTCCTTGACCTGGGCGTCGTGGCAGCCCTGACATTGCTGCTCATCGACCATTTTTGGCGGCGCCATTCCCGGCACAGGGGCAACCGGTCGTGGCTTGATGGGTTGAACGACAGGCGTACTGACCGGCGCATAAGTCACGGGCGCCGGGTGACTGCCGAACAGAAACCAGCCGATGCCCGTGACAGCGAGGAGAAGGATGCCAATGGTGACGGGGAACAGGTAACGGTTAATCAGGGTCGGTTGCGAATCAGGTTTTGCGGTTACCGCTTTATTTTTATCTTTCGGCATTGCGACTTCCGTAGTCCGGTTGCGTTTGCCGTCAGGCGCGCGTACATGCTCGATGCAGCTTTGCCGGATGGTCGGCGTCTGTCAAATCACGCTTGTGATGTGCTCAGTTGCATTAGATGAATATTGTGTTTTTCGCGAGCGCCGGGCTCTTTATTGGCTATACCTGTAACACCTCTGTTCCTAACCGTAGTCGATCTTCTTTACAGGAGTTACCGCATGAAGTTAGCGCTGATGATGGGCACCGTGTGCATGGCCTCGATTGCCATGGTCGGTTGCGCCAGCAAGGTCGTGGAGCCGGACCAGTATTCCGGGTTTCTCAAGAACTACAGCCAGCTCAAGGAAGCCAAGTCACCCTCAGGCGCCACCGTGATGCGTTGGGTCGATCCCAAGCTCGACATCAACAAGTTCACCAGCGTTTACGTCGAACCGACCCAGCTGTATCCCAAACCCCAGCCGACCGAGACAATCCCCCAGACCACCTTGAACGGGATTACCAGCTACTACGACCAGGCGCTCAAGCGTGAAATCGGCAAATCCTTGCCGTTGGCATCCGGCCCGGGCCCGGGTGTCATCGTGGTGCGTGCGGCGATCACCGCTGTCAGCAGCAAGACCGAAGGCCTCAAGCCCTATGAAGTGATCCCGATTGCCCTGGTGGCCGCAGCGGTCAGCACCGCCAGCGGTATCCGCGATCAGGAAACCGACCTGGCCACCGAAGCGGTGTTCCTCGATGGCGGCAACAATCATGTCCTGGCCCAGGTCGTGCGCAAGGGCACCGGCAAACCGCTGGAAAACAAAGCCCAGGTAATGAAGGCCGATGATGTCAAAGGCGTGATCGATGGCTGGGCGGTGGATATGCATCAGTCCTATCTCAAACTCAAATCCAAGTGATGTATAGGGGTTGATGGCCCCATCGCTGGCAAGCCAGCTCCCACAAAACCCTGTGGGAGCTGGCTTGCCAGCGATGGCGATCCAACAGGCACTGAATCACTCCCCGACAAACCACCGGTAATACGGATTCCCCCCATCCCCGCGCATCACCTCACGAATATCCCGGCCCCAGGCATCGCGATCGCCGTCATAGGCATGCAGGCTCGCCCGATAGAACTGCATCAGGCGTTGCCGGTGCGCGCTCATCCGCTCATTGAAACCCGCATCGGCATTCACCAGCGGCGCGGCAGTGTGCAAGTCCAGCAGCGCCGGCAACACCCGGGTGATCTCCTTGGTCCGGACCCAGGGTGCATATTCGATGCGCGGTTGATCATCGGTCACCGGACGCGCGTCAGCGGCAAAGCGTTCCAGGCCGGCGCGATCAGTCACCCAGGTGGCGAGCAACGCGGCGGCCGAGCCGATACCGACATCCTGCAAGGTGCCACGCACGCTGTCCTGCTGGAAGCGTTGACTGATTTTCCCGACATCCAGCTCGATCGGCTCCAGCGAGCCCACCATCAGCATCTCGTGGAACTCGCTGGTCCACAGCGTGGCGTAGGGGAAGACATCGAGGAAACTGCGCACCAGCGAGCGCGAATCGTTGATGTTTTGCGTCGGCAGCGGCAGCCACTGGGCGACCAGGCCCTGATTCTGAAGGCGGCTGGCAGCCAGTTGGTAGAAGTCCCGGGAATACAGATTGACCACACCGGCCGCGGAGGGCGGTGGTGGCTCGAGGGTGATCAGGTCATAACGCTGCGGATTGCGCAGCAGTTCCTGGCGACCGTCACGCAGGCGCACATCGATACTCGGATCGGCGGCGGCATCGAAATTGCCCTTGAACAACGGCGCTGCCTTGACCACCGATGGCAGCAGTTCGGCGACGACCCGGTGCTCCAGGCCCGGATAGCGCGTCAGGGCGCCGGCGGTGATGCCGGTGCCAAAGCCGATCACCAGCGCTGAACGAGGCTCGGCGTTGTGGATCAGCAGCGGCAACAGCGCCTGAATGCGCATGTAGCGCAGGGAAGGCATGGCATCGCCGGTGTTCGATACACCCTGGATGTACAACCGCTGGAAGGCCTTCTGCCCCTTGCCCTGGGTGACCACGGCAACGGTACCGCCACGTCCTTCCTCGTAAAAAGCCAGGTTGGCATTGCGTGCGCCAGGCAGCAGGCTGGCCAGTTTGTTCACCGGGGTCAGCAGCGCCACGGCCACCGACAGCAGGCCGACCGCGATGACGCCCTGACGCCGGCCTTTCTTGACCCCATGCCCCTTGCGCACCGAGAAATACCCGATCCCGGCAGCGATGATCGCCAGCAATCCCAACGTACGCACCAGCCCCAGCAACGGGATCAGCACGAACCCGCAGAGCATCACCCCGATGATGCCGCCGAGGGTATTGAACGCTACGACTTCACCGACATGGCGCCCCACATGCTCGCGCCCGACGCTCAAGCGCAGGGCCACGGGAAACGCCGCGCCCAGCAGCACCGTCGGCACGAAGACGATGCTCAACGCCGCCACGGCAAAGCGCGCGCACATGCCCGCCAGTTCACTGGCACCCAGCGACAGCACCCAGGCTTCGACCAGGCTTTGCGCGAGCACGAGCCAGCGTCCGAGCACAGCAATTTCCAGCAACGCAATCAGCCCTGCACCGGCGATCAGCAGACCGAATACGCCCCAGGGATCGCGCAGGCGGTCGACCCGTCGGGCGAGCAGGGCGCTGCCGAGAAACAGGCCGGTGAGGTAGGTGGCCAATACCACGGCGAAGGCATAGGTGCGGGTGCTCATGAACTGCACGATCGATTGCGACCAGACCACTTCGTAACCGAGGGCCACGCCACCGGCAATCGAATACAGCCACAGCGCCAGGCGGTCCGGCGCCTTGTCGGCAGGGTGCCGTGTCGGCGTTTCGACTGGTAGCGGACGCTGGCGCTGGAACCACAGGGCAGCGGCGGCGGCCAGCAGGTTGAGCATCGCGGCGGCCAGCGCGCTGCCACGTACGCCCAGGGTGGCAATCAGCACAAACGCGGCGAGCAGGGTCCCCGCGATCGCGCCGGCGGTGTTCGCCGCATACAGGTGGCCGCCGGCCTTGCCCAGTTGCTGTGGATCGCTGGCCAGGGAGCGGACCAGCACCGGCAGCGTGCCGCCCATCAGCAACGCCGGAAGGCCGACCAGCGTAAACGGCAACACCCAGGCCAGCAGGCCGATCTGCTGTTCCAGCCAGGCAAACGGCTGGGCCGCCAGGCTCATGGCGAAGGTCGCGCCGACACCGAGTACCGCCACCAGCACTTCCAGCCCGGCATACAGCAGGACCGGTTGCTGCAAGCGGTCGGCCCAGCGCCCGAAGAGCAAGCCGCCCAGGGCAAGCCCGGCAAAAAACGCGCTGATCCCCGTGGTGATGGCATACACCTCGACGCCCACCACCAGTGACAGCTGCTTGATCCACAACACCTGATACACCAGCGCCGCGGCACCGGAAACGAACAGCAGCAGGGCAGGGATCAACAGCGCCGGGGAGGCGACGTGAGGGGCGGGTATGGCCGACGACTTGCTGGTGACGCGTGAGGACATTGCCGATTGCCTTGTTCCGGTTCAAATACATCAGCGACTGCACCGGCCCCTTCGCGAGCAGGCTCGCTCCCACAGTAGATCTTTGGTGAGCGGAAAATCCCTGTGGGAGCGAGCCTGCTCGCGAATGAAGTTAACGCGGTCTCCAATGGAAAATAGGGCCGCTCGCCGATGAGGGCGAGCGGTGTAAAGCGGTGTTACTTGGCAGCTTTCATTTTTTCATCGATTTTCTTGTCCACTTCCTCGCGGATCTGGTCGATGCTGAAGCTCGCCGGGCGTTGGCTAGGCGGGTAATCGACAAAGGTCTGCAGGAACATTGCGGATCTTCGGGTGGCGTCGAACAGCAGATAGTCGTTCTTGGTCAGCCAATCATAATATTGGTCAGACACGACGTCGGCACGCTCGTAGGGATCCATGCGCAAGTTGAAAAGCTTGGGCACGCGCAGGCAAGTGAACGGTTCGCTCCACACCTTCAAGCCGCCGGGAGCACGCTGCTCGCAAAAGACGATCTTCCAGTCGTTGAAACGCATGTTCACCAGGACGCCGTCATCGTTGAAATAGTAGAACTCGGTACGTGCACTTTTGCCGGTCTTTCCGGTCAGGTAGTCCAACTGGTTAAAGCCATCCAGATGCACCTTGAAGTTCTTCCCGCCGACGTCAGCCCCCTTGAGCAGGCGTTCCTTGATATCGGTATCGCCGGCGGCAGCCAGCAAGGTCGGGAACCAGTCCATTCCGGAGAACATTTGGGTTGACACTTCACCGGGCTTGACCTTGCCCGGCCAGCGGATCATCGCCGGAACCCGGTAAGCGCCTTCCCAGTTGGAGTTCTTCTCGTTGCGGAACGGAGTAGTCGCTGCATCCGGCCAGGACCATTGGTTAGGGCCGTTGTCAGTGGTGTAGACGACGATGGTGTTGTCGGTGATTTTCAGGTCATCCAGCGTCTTCAACAGCTTGCCCACGTCGCCATCATGCTCGAGCATGCCGTCGGCATATTCGTTGCCCGGCATGCCGCTCTGGCCTTGCATGGATTCGCGAACATGGGTGAAAGCATGCATGCGGGTGGTGTTCATCCAGACGAAGAACGGTTTGTCCGCCTTGGCCTGTTTCTCGATGAATGCTTGCGCCGCGGCAGTGGTTTCGTCGTCGATGGTTTCCATGCGCTTTTTGTTCAGCGCGCCGGTGTCTTCGATCTTGCCATCGGCAAAGCTGTGGATCACGCCACGTGGAGAGGCCGCCTTGACGAACGCGGCATCATCTTTCGGCCAGTACGGACGTTCGGGTTCTTCCTCGGCGTTGAGGTGATAGAGATTGCCGAAGAACTCGTCAAAACCGTGGTTGGTGGGCAGGTACTCATCCTTGTCCCCCAAATGGTTCTTACCAAACTGCCCCGTCGCATAGCCGTGTGCCTTGAGCGCCTGGGCAATGGTGACATCCCTTGCCTGCAAGCCGACCGACGCGCCTGGCATGCCGACTTTGGACAGGCCGGTTCGCAGTGGGGACTGTCCGGTAATGAAGGTCGAGCGTCCGGCGGTGCAGCTGTTCTCCGCGTAGTAGTCGGTGAACATCATGCCTTCCTTGGCGATGCGGTCGATGTTCGGCGTCTTGTAGCCGACCACGCCCATGGAATAGGCACTGATGTTGGTCTGGCCGATGTCGTCGCCAAAGATTACGAGGATATTGGGTTTATCGGCGGCCCCGGCGGTTGCCGAGAACGCCATCACCGAAGCCGCCAGCAGGGCCGCCTTCGGTAACCATTTGCGTATGCCAGTCATATGACTTGCTCCTTTTGCTTTGCGTCGCTCGGTGCGACAAACGTTCATTGCGGTCCTGCATCACGCTTTTATTGCACTTGCTCGGGGATGGGGGCATCGAAGGGGTAGATCCGCCGCCATTCGGCAGCCATGTCGACGACGGTCCAGCCACGGGTTTTTGCTTCGTCCAGGGCTTTGTCCAGACGGCCGATCTTCGATTCGCGGTCGTAAGCCCATTCGCGTTTGGCGTCGGTGTGATGCACCAGGCCCATGAAGCGCTTACCCGGCCCGGCGGCGGTCCACTGCAGCATCTGCAGGTCGCCATCGGAGTTGCCGAAAGCAAGAATCGGCCGACGCCCGATCACGGCATCGATGCTTTCCGGTTTGCCCGGCCCATCGTCGTTGTGGGCCAGTTTTGGCGTGCGCAGGATCGAGGCTTTGCCGTCCTTGTACTCAAACGCGGTGACAAAGGTGGTGCCGATGACCTGCTCGGGTGGAACGCCGTAGACCTTTTCGGCAAAGGCGCGCATGAAACCGGTATCGCCACCGGAGACGATGTAGGTCTTGAAGTCCAGGCGACGCAGGTAGTCGAGCATTTCCAGCATCGGCTGGTAGATCATTTCGGTGTACGGCTTGCCGGTTTTCGGATGACGGGCCTGGCTCAGCCAGGTCCTGGCGTAGTCATCGAAAGCTTCGGTGGTCATGCCGCTGTGGGTCGCGCCGACGATTTTCAGCAGGCCGTCCGTGCCGGTCGCCGCCAGGGCCTGGTGATCATTTTCCAGTACCGCCTTGAACGGCTGGGTGGTTTTCCATTCCGGGTGTTGTGGCGCGGTGCGCTTGACTTCATCGAGGGCGAACAACAACTCGAAGTACATCGGCTGCTCGCTCCACAGCGTGCCGTCGTTGTCGAACACGGCGATACGATCTTCGGGTTTGACGAAGTCCTTGCTGTTCCGGTCGGTCACGGCCTGGACGAATTCGATGATGTTCTTTTTCGATGGACCGTCGTTCCACGAGGGCAACGGCTCGGCCGCCTGCACCAGCAATGGCAGGCTCAGGATCAGCGTCAGTAACAACCTCAGTCCGTGATGCTGGCGGATCGATATCGGGTTCGTCATGGGAAATCCTTCTCGTGAACGGGGTTCAGTGGTCGCAGTGCGGGAGCGACTGATTCTTTGTCGTGTTCGGCCTGACTATGCAGCGTAGTCAAGGATTGCCTGAGTTGAAGCAACGCCTGATCTTTGGTCGGCTCCCGGCCGTAACAGGCGCGCAACAGTGCTTGCAGGCGAGGGCCGAAAGCGGTCAATTTCAGGCCTTTGCGGATGCGCCGTGTCCACAGATAGAGGGCGCTCAGCTGCGGCGGCGTGCCGTCGAGCTGCTGAGAGATCTGCCGCCAGGCGTAGTCGGCGGACTCCAGCCAGGCCACATGACGGGCGTGACGCCGTGCTTGCCAGCGCAGGTACGCGCGATGAATGAACGGGCGCACGAACCCGGTCAGCAACGCCACGCTCAACAGCAGCGCCAGCAAGCCAAGGACAAATCCCGACAGGTGCACGCGGTTTTGCTGCCCGAGTTTTTTCAGGTCTTCGGTGATCGAAAACACTGGCCGATAGGTGCTATTGGCCACGGCATCAAAGGCTACGGCGGGGACTTGAGCGATTCGGGCCTGCTGGCTGCCGGCGTCCCACCATTTCAATTCGATGGCTGGCAATGTGTGATGGCCTTCGCGGTCGATCCGGTAAGTCACGCTGTCGATGCGCTGGCCACCGGTGAAATGGCCGCGACCGTCATCCAGGGTCCTGACCTGCGGGTTTTTCGGGTAGCGACTGAGGCCGCTGACATCGTTCAGTGCTGGCGTCGGCAACGACATGGCCAGGGCACCGTCGGCTTGCAGGATCAATTGCCGGGTGAGGCTATCGCCGACTTTCAACGGCGTGTCGGCGTTGTTGATTGATTGGGTGAAACTCAGCTTCTGGGCGACCAGTACCGGCTCACCGGGCGCGAACCCTGGCGGTTGCGTCGCGACAAAATGCAACGGCTGGCTCTGCGCGCTGAGTTCGGCGCTGGCCTGGCCGGGTGTGGCGCGCACGGTCAGGGCGGGGATGTCGAAACCCCGGGCCACATTCGGGGTGATCAGGAAGCTGTAGCGCATGCCATTGAAGGATTTACCGTCAAGGGTCTGGTTCAGGTGTTCGGCATGGCCGTCCGGGGGCATGACCAGTGCCCCCGGCAGTTTCAGGTCGGGCAGGGTGGGGGCGTCGGTGAACCAGGTGTCGGTGAGGATGTCGAGTTGCAGTTCGACGAGGCTGCCGACCATGGGTGGGGTGCTGGGTTGCAGGCTTGTCTGGACCCTTAATTCAGGTTCGGCGGCGAGGGTGGCTGTGCTGAACAGGCATAGGAGCAAGGTGCCGAGATTTGTGGTGATTGATCTGGCGCTATCGCTGGCAAGCCAGCTCCCACAGGGTTTTGTGAACAACTCAGAACCTGTGGGAGCTGGCTTGCCAGCGATAGCCGCGACTCGGTTTAACAGATTGATCATGGCTTCACTCCCGCCTGATCCTGCAAACCGAATTTCTGTTTCAGGAACTTCGCCGGCGATGTGCTGAGGTTCTGCAGCCACTGTTCATCCGACGCCGCCTGTTGGGTCTGCAACGCCTTGCTCTGACCCTTGCCCGGTGCCTTGTCCATCTTGATGTCGTCAGGCTTGACCTCGGGCGCGTTCTGTTCGGCGCTTTCGGTGTCTTTCTGCAAGGCGATGGCCAGGGCGAGGTTGGCCGTGGCTTCGGGGAACTGCGGTTGCAGCTTCAACGCCTGGGTGTAGGCCGCAATCGCTTCGTCGAACTTGAAGCGACGCACGTAAATGTTGCCCAGGTAGAAATACGCCTGGGGCGTTTGCAGGCGCGCGAAGCTGGCCAGCGCCAGGTCGAAATCGGCGGCGTTGTAGGCGGCGATGCCTTTCCAGTACGGGTCGGCAAAGTGTGCGGCGGCCTGCGGGAAGTGCTCATGTTCGAAGGCCCAGCGCCCTTGCTGGTCAGGGGTGAAGAAGGCGTCGGTCAGTGCGCCGGCCTGTACCGGCGCAGGTGGCCAGCCAAGTCCGACCGCCAATAGCAAACCGGCCATCCAGTTCAGGCTCCAGCCCTTGCGCACACTGAAGAAAGCAAGCAACAGCAGCGGCCAGCACAGCCAGTAGCCGGCATCCTTCCAGTGCAATTCACGCTGTTCGTCGCTGGCGCGCTGGAAGTGCGCCTGGGCGTGCAGGTCGACCCAGTCCAGATCGTCGTTGTCGAGCGTCAGGCTGCCCAGAGGCGCATCCATTTTGGATGCCAGCTGCTTGAGCGCGGCCTGATCAAAACTGCCCAGCACCGGCCGACCGCTGCTATCGATTCGCGGCTGGCCACTGGCATCGCGGATGATCCCGCCGTCCTGGCTGCCGACCGCCAGTATCAACACTTGCAGCGCGCTGTCTGCCAATTGCCGGTCCAGACCGTCCAGCGCTGAAGTGTCGGCGCCATCGGTGATCAGCAGCAGGGTGCCGGGGGATTTTTCCTCGGCCAGCAAGCGTTTGGCCTGGTCGATCACTGCACTGACATTTTTTCCCGGCTTGCCGATCAGGTCGGTGCTCAAGGCCTGGATAAAGGTGTCGAGCAGGCTGGGATCGTCCGTGGCCGGCAGTACAAGGTGCGCACTGCCGGCGTAGGCGATCAGGGCATTGCGCGCGCCGGCGCGACGCTGGATCAGGTCATGAGTTTTGTGTTTGGCCGCTTCCAGGCGCGTCGGTTGCACATCGGTGGCGTCCATCGACGGCGACAGATCAATGGCGATGATCAGCGGTGCACGGTTTTCCAGAAAGTCCGGCCGATCCTGCTCCCAGGTCGGCCCGGCGGCGGCCAGGGCGCCGAGTATCAGCAGCGTGCAGACCAGGTGCACCGGTCGCAGCCATTGTCGGTCCTGCGGGGTGATCAGCAAGTGCGGCAGCAAGTGCCCGGCAATGTTGCCACGCAGGCGGCGTTGCAGGTCACGGCTGCGGCGCCAGAGCAGTGGCAGAACGGCAGCGAAGGGCAGCAGCAACAGCCACAGCGGACGCAGGAAGTGGAAGTCGCCGAGATCGATGTCCATCTCAGGCCTCTTGCCGCTGACGGGCCAAGGACAGGCGCGGACGCAGCATGGCGCCCAGTTGATAGAGCGCGAGCAGCGCAATCGCTACCCCCAGCGGCCACCAGAACAGATCCTTTTTCGGTTGATGGCTGAGGGTTTTCACCTGATGGGGCGTGAGCGTGTCGAGGGTGCTGTAGACCTGATCCAGCGCGGTGCGGTCTTCGGCGCGGAAGTACTTGCCACCGGTGGCTTCGGCGATCTGTTGCAAACTGGTCAGGTTGACCCTGGCTTCGCCGGAAGCCTGCGGATCGCCAATGGCAATGGTGTGAATCACCACGCCTTTGGCGGCCGCCATGGCCGCCGCATGATCCGGCGTGATGGCGCTGCTGGTGTCATTGCCGTCGGTCAGCAGGATCAGCACTTTTTCCTGTTCATGGGCCTGTTCCAGCAGCTTCAGGCTCAAGCCGATGGCATCGCCGATGGCGGTGTTGGGACCGGCCATGCCGATACCGGTGTCGTCCAGCAACAGCGACAGGCTGGCGTGATCGAGGGTCAGCGGTGCCTGCGGATACGCACCGCTGCCGAACACGATCAGGCCGAGGCGATCCTCTTTGCGTTTGTCGATAAAGCCGTGCACCACGCCCTTCACCGCCGCCAACCGATTGATCTTCTGGCCGCTGGCATCGGTGAAGTCGGTGGTTTCCATGGATTGGGACAGGTCGATGGCCAGCATCAGGTCTCGCACCGGTTGCTGGCGTTCGATGGGTTTTTCCACGTACACCGGTCGGGCCGCCGCCAGCAGCAACAGCACCCACACCAACAGATTCAATGCCAGCTGCCAGCGATTGCTGCGGGTGCCGGCCTGATTCGGTGCCTGGCCGACCGCGTGGCTCATGGCGGCAAAAAACGGCACCCGCACCGCACTGCGTGCCTCGCGGTAGTCGGGCAGGTAGCGATAACCGAACCACGGCAACGGCAACAGCAGTAACAGCCAGGGGTAATCAAGTTGCCACATGATGGTGCTCCACCCAGGTTTTGCAGGTGGCGAACAGTTGCTGGCGCTGTTCGGAGGGGAGGGCTTGCAGAACCGCATCAGGCGCGTAGGCCAGCAGCGCCAGTTGTTGGCTGAAGTTGGCGGGGAGGGGGGGCGCAACGTGCGCCTGCAGAAAGTCTTGCCAGTCCATCCCGCCTAGTGCGGTCACCTGTGGGAGCGAGCCTGCTCGCGAAAGCGGCGTGTCAGTCACCGCAAATTTTGAATGTGAGGCCGCCTTCGCGAGCAGGCTCGCTCCCACAGGGTGATGGGTGGTGGGCATTGAGAGGGCGGTGCGCTTGAGCAACTCTGGAAGCTCGCGCAACGCACTCAAGTCATCACTGCGCTGCTGCAACTGCGCCAACCGCACCAATGCCTCGCGCCGATAGCGATCGCGCCGCCATTGCCAATACCGCCGGGCGGCGATGATCAGCGCCGTCAGCCCCAGCAAACCGAGCAGCACCCACCAACCCCAGGTCTGCGGCGCATAGCTGACCGGCGCAGGAAGCGCGATTTCCTTGAGTTGCTCGATGCTCGGGACATTCGGATTCATCGCCGCGCCCCGGTCAGCTTGCCCAGTTCGGCGCGCAGTTGCTCATGGGCCTCGGTCGCCGTGCTGAACATCATCAACGGCACCTGGCTGCGCCGCAGCAAGGTGGCAACGTCCTTGAGCCGCCCACTGAGAAAATCGCCCAAGGGCTGGTGCACCTGACGACGCTCCACTGCCAGTTCCACCTGCAACTGGCCCTGGGTGATCAACAGCCGGCCATTTTTCGGCAGGTTCAGCGCCAACGGATCGTAGACCTGCATGGCGATCACGTCGTTGTGTGCCGCCAGCTGGCGCATCAGCTGCAAGGTGCGCTCACCGGCACCGGCAAAGTCGCTGACGATACAGATCAAGTGATCGTGCCCCGCCAATGCCAGACATTGCTGCAACACCTTGTCGAGCTGGTCTTCGCCTTCGGCGTCCGGGTTGGCGGCGTTCAGTTCCCGGTTCTGCTGGACGATGCGGCTGCACAGCGCTTCGATCCGTGTACGGCTGCGCAGCGGCGCGACACTGTCGATGCGCCGGTCGTTGAACACCAGTCCGCCGACCCGGTCACCTGCGTTGAACACCATCCACGCCGCCAAGGCCCCGAGCTCGGCGGCGACGGCGGATTTGAAGCTGCGTTGCGAGCCGAAGAACATGCTCATGCGCTGGTCCACGAGGATCAACGCCGGGCGGTCACGCTCTTCGGTGAAGGTGCGCACCACCGGTTTGCCGGTGCGCAGCGAGGCGCGCCAGTCGAGGTGGCGCAAATCATCGCCGGGCTGATAGCGACGCAATTCATCGAAATTCAAGCCACGGCCACGCAGGCGTGAGGCATGGTTGCCGGCCAGAATGCTGCCCCGGGGCTGACGCGCGAGAAAACTCAGGTCACGGGCCTTGAACTCCAGGGTCATCAACTGCGCCAGGGAGACATAGACCAGACCATCGGCATTCACGCAGGAATCGCCACTTTGTCGAGCAGGCGGTCGAGCACTTGATCGGCAGACACACCGTCGGCCACCGCGTCGTAGCTCAGGTGCAGGCGATGACGCAGCACCGGGTGCACCACAGCGCGTACGTTGTCCGGCGAGACGAAGTCCTGACCCTGCAACCACGCATCGGCGCGGGCGCAGCGGTCCAGTCCGATTCCACCGCGCGGGCTGGCGCCGATGGCGATCCAGCGGGCGAGGTCGGCGTCGTAGTCGGCCGGGCGACGCGTGGCATTGATCAGATCGATCAGGTAGCGATCGATGGCCGCCGACACATGCACCGCACTGACTTCGCGGCGCGCGGCGAAGATCACGTCCTGGGCCAGTGCGAAGCCTTGCACCGCAGCGGTCCTGGCACCGAGGGCCTGCTCTTCTTCGCGTAACAGGCGCAGCACCTGGCTTTCGTTGTCGGCGCTTGGGTAATCGAGCAGCACCTTCATCAGGAAACGGTCCATCTGCGCTTCAGGCAGCGGGTAAGTGCCTTCCTGTTCGATCGGGTTCTGGGTGGCGACCACGATGAACAGATCCGGCAGCACATGGCTGTTGCCGGCCACGGTGATCTGGCGTTCTTCCATGGCTTCGAGCAACGCGGCCTGGACCTTGGCCGGCGCGCGGTTGATTTCGTCCGCCAGGATCAGGTTGCCGAACAGTGGCCCGGGCTGAAACCGTATCTCGTTCTTGCCGTCGACCTGATGCAGCACCTCGGCGCCGGTGATGTCAGACGGCAACAAATCAGGTGTGAACTGGATGCGACTCATCTTCGCGTCCAGATGCCTGGCCAGCGCCTTGACCGTACGGGTCTTGGCCAATCCCGGCAGGCTCTCGAGCAGCAAATGCCCGTTAGCCAACAGGCCAAGCAGGATTTGCCGGATCACCTGATCCTGGCCAAGCACGGCTTCGGTGATGCTGGCTTGCAGGGCGTTGAGGTCATTGAGTGCGGTCATGCTGCCTCCCGGAAAAGCGCCAACGTCAGATCGACGCTATAGCTGTTGCCCTCAGGCCTGGCCATGGCTGACTCCGCTTATTGGTTCATTGGTTTATGGGGGGTCAAAAGCGGCATCTTCCATTGACCGCTGGCGACTTCCGGTTCAGGCAGGTACAGGCGCAGCACGCCATAAAACGGCCCGTTCGGCGCCGGCAACCAGTTGCTTTGCAGATCCTTGGCCGGTGCCTTGTTCTGTACGAATAGCGTCAGGCCGCCATCGGCGTCGAGCTTGAGGTCGGGCAGCATGCGCGAGTTGATCAGGTAGCGGTTGAGCGGGTTGTCTACCAGCAATTTGTTCTTCGCGTTGTACAGGGTCAGCGACCAGAACGCTTCGGCCGGGGGCAGGGCGCCTTTGGCGAAATGCAGGGTGTAGTCGTGCCTGGAGGCGTCGACCGGCTGATCATTCCTGTCGACGAAGTAACCAATGTAATTGGCTTCCTCGGCAGAGTTGCCGAAGATGCCCAGGTTGGCGCCTGCGTAGCGGTACAGGTAATTGCCCTTGAGGTGATTGCGGGTGCCAAAGAAATCGCCGCTGCTGACCTCATGGGTATCGATTCTGGTTTTCTTGAAGGCGGCGAATTCCGCCTTGGCGTCGCTGATGCCGTCTTCCAGGGCTTTGCGTTGATCGGCGCTCAGTTTGGTCAGATTGAACGGCTTGCCGGCTTCGATGCCGATGGTCTTGAAACGCGCGAGCAGCGTTTTTTCCACGCTCTGGGCCGGTGCAAAGGCCAGCATGAAATTCAGGTAGCGAAACAGATCCGGCGTGTCGCTCATGGTCGGCGTGGGTTTCGGCCAGTCGATTTTCGCGGCGGCGCGCGGTGCCTTGTGCCGGGTGTACCGGCTCAGGGATTGAACCTTATAGCCCTTCTGGATCTGCTTGACCTTGGCCAGGTCCTCTTCATCGAACAACTGCGTGCGATACAGCGCGTAGGCGATGTTGGTTTCGCTGCGCAGCAGACGGTCGATGTTCTGCGGTTGCTTACCTTTCCAGTCGGGTCCTGCAATCATGAACTGGCCGCCCTTGTTGCCGGTACTGCGGGTCCCCAGGTAAGCGAAATTCTGCGTGTAGGCGTCGATCAATTGCACCGAGTAGTAACGTTGCTCTTCAACGGGCGGCAAAGTGAGTACCAGAGGCTCGGTGCGCAGGTCCATCCAGACGAAGGAGTAGGGCGTGTCGGCATTGGGCGTGACGAACGCGGTGTCCTGGGCGGTGAAGGCCTTGGCGGTGTTGCCGATCCGGTTAAACGGCGCCTTGTAGTTCGAACTCTTCTTGTCCACGGCCTGGCTGTAGAGCGTCTTGTACATTTCCACCACCGGAAATCCGTACAAATAGGCTTCCCTGGCGATGCCCCGGGCTTGTTCCGGGGTGGCGGTGAAGTCGGCACCCACGCCACAACTGACAAACATCGTCATCAGGCCGAAACCGGCTGTGCGAATTGCAATGTGCATGGCAGTGCCTCACTTTCCAAACGTGGCGTTGAGCCCGACGAACAGGGTGAACTGCGGCACGCCATCGCCTTTGCGCTCGACGGTCCACTGCGGTTCGATAAAGGCGTTGAGGATATTGGGTCCGTCTTTCCAGACTTTTCCGCCACCCAAACCGAGTGGGATGTAGTGGGTGTCGTTCTTCAGATCGAAGGTCCAGATACCGGTGGAACGCAGGTACCAGCCGTGGTCCAGGTTGTGAATGACGAAAGGTTGCAGCGTCGCCGTTTCAACATGTTCGCGGTCGTGGTCGCCAGCAAATGAACTCTGGTATTGCACCAGCGCGCCCAGCAGGCCGCGAGGTGACGCGTCGATGGCCACGGCGGCGAACCCGGCCTGCCATTTGCCGGTGCCGAGTTCATCCTGATCGGCAAAGGGGGCGGTGATCATCGGCCCGATACCCAACTGCACGCCCTCGGTTTTCAGCAGAAAGATATCGAACAGGTTGAGGTCGCCTTCACCGGTGCTGTAGCCGCCGTTCGGATCAGGATGGGTGCTGATCGGCGCCGTACCGCGCAACAACTGGGGCACGCCGATGAAATCATTCGGTGCAATCGGCAACGTGCCGCGTACCAGCAGGTCGTTGGTGTGGATGTTGGAGCCGTAGTACCTCGGTGTGTAGTAGTCCTGCAGGTTCATCCCCGGCTCGAGGTTGAGCGGGTTGTTGCTCCTGTTGGCGGTCTCGGCGTTGTCGGCGTGGGCACAAATAAGAGGTGCGAACGAAGTCGCCACAAGAAAAATGTGTATTCCCATTTTGTTCAACATGATTCCCCCGGTTCCCTGGTGGCTCATTGGGAAGACCCGGCACTTGGCGGCCGTTATTGCGTAATCTCTTTGCTATCAAGGCTGTAGGACGTGTCTCTTGAAGCTAGCAGCTAAATGAGGGTTAGCCAGTCGGAGGGGGTGATTCTTTGGTTTTGAGCGCAGGTTTTCCGGTGCTTTTTGTGTACTGAAAAGTTAATACGAATCAAGGAATTGGAAAACAAAGAAGCCCGTCATCGGTATAAACGCGATGGCGGGCTTGCCGTTTTTTTTTTGGCGAGGGAGCTTGCTCCCGCTCGGCTGCGCAGCAGTCGTATCCCTCGCTGGCAAGGTACCCCTGATACACCGCGTGCGCTGTTTTTGGGGCCGCTTCGCAGCCCAGCGGGAGCAAGCTCCCTCGCCACAAGGGTTTAGCGGTGACTAAGGTGGATCAAGATTATCCAGCACCCGATTCACCGCCAGTTCCCCCAACATGATCGACTGCTGAATCCCCAGCAGCGTATGGCTCTGCGATCCCTTCAAACTCCCCGCGAAATCACTGGCCATGACATTCGACAAAAATCCCACCCCATAAATATGTACCGCACCTGATCACCACCCCATCGACATGCTGCGCCCTACAGACAAGGAGAGACTGTATGGCACAAAACACATTGAGCGATGGAACGTCAGGAGATGTCGTGATCAGGTCCGGCCCACCGGCTTCGGGCGGCGGATCGGGGGGCGGCGGTAGTTTTGGCGGAAACCGCGTCGGCGCATCCGGGGCTTTCAGCGGTCCCAGCAAAAAAACAAGGGAGGCCCGCAGGCGGGTCAAGCAAGAGTACCTGCAAGCCCAGGAACAACAGCGACTTCAGGCAGCGGCTGCCGCCGTGCAGGCCCAGGAGTTGGCTCGCTTGCAGACACGACAGCAAACCCTTGCCTCTTGGGTTGCGCGTCATGACAACTTCAGAGCGATTGTCGATCAAAGCTTCTTCGCGAAAAGCGCGCAATTGACGTCATCGCTGGAGCAGGAAGTATCAGCGGCCAGTAGACCACCCAACAGCGATTCGAGCGAACGCTGGCAGCTGTATCTCATCACCAAGGAGAAGAGCGAAATCGACGGGCTGATTGCCCGAAAGACCGCAGAGCTCAATGCAAAGCGTGCAACCGCCAACTCATTCGATGGTCATGACCCACTCACTCGTTCGGCGAATGACTACCTCGCGCGCCTGGACCAGTTCGCAGATGCGCTCAGTAACGGTCATCAGATTTGGGAAAGCGCCTACCACGCTGCTCAGGAAGCACGACTGCTGTCCGCACAGATAAACGTACTCACGGAAAAATCCGGCACCCTGGCTCGATATCATGCCGAGCAGACCGTTGTCTGGCGTGACAGGGAAGCGATATGGGAGCGTCATCGACAAGTTGCCGAGCAGCGCAATGCACGCATTCGCTTCAAGCAGCAGGCCGATGAAGATGCGCGGATAGAGAGGGCCAAGCAGACCAATACCTTGCGTTTGCCGTCTTCGGTAACCGCTCTTTCAATGCTGTTCAATCCCCGGGGGGTATGGGTTTCCGGAACAGCCGATGGATTGGCAGTTGCCGTGGCACGGGCGACAACTGCAATAGGAAGCGCATTAGCGACGCTCACTGTCCCGCAAGTTGCGATATTTGTCGGGGGCATGACCTATCCGTCCGAGCTGGGTAACGGAGAGTTGACTCAGGAACAGCGGACTCAGTTGTTTCACGCTGTCGCCGTCCCCGCACAGACACTGGATCTTTACGACAGCCAAGAGCTGCAAACAATCGCTGACACGGGGGGATCGGTAGAGTCCGGGTTTCGGCTCAAGCCTTTGTCCACGCCTGAGGGCTCGACGGCGGTCATTGTCGCGAGTACCGGGGGTGAGATTGATCCCCGAGTTCCGGTGGTGAATGCAGTACTGGATCCTTTGAGCGGTCAACACATCGCTGAGATACCTGGATCACCGACCAGGTATGTGCAGTTCACGCCAGAAGCCGCGACTACAGCGACTGTCTCTGACCAGACTCGCCTCACAGTGTCGGAACCTCAGTTTCAAGACATCCCGACCGGTGTCGATTGGCGCATTCAGGATTGCATTGTCTGCGTGCCTGGACTGGAGCCGATCTATCTATCGTTCGATGTGCCACCGATGGGTACAGGGGTCGTCACCGGGACCGGTCAACCGGCTACGGTGGATTGGTGGAAAGCCGCCAGTCAGGCGAGCGGGGCAGCCATCCCGTCTCAGATCGGCGATCTGTTTCGAGGCCGGGAATTCAAATCGTTCCAGGCTTTTGACCAGGCACTGTGGCAGTCCCTTGGCGAACACCCCCTGCTTGCAAGCCAGTTCGATGAGGTAAACCAAAAACGCATCGAGCAAGGATTCTCCCCTTATGCGCCGAAGAGCACGTGGGTCGGTGAAAACCGTGAGTTCGAACTGCGCTATCAGGAACGGTCGGAGTTCTGGGCCGACGCTTTCAATCTCGACAAAATCAGCATCAAGGCGCCGAACAGTGCCGGCGGATGGCTTGGGGTCGTACCTGCGGTTGTTCCTTGGCCGATCCCGCCGGCCAGTAGCTGGAAACCCTTGGTGCCACCGGGCAGCGAACAACTCGGGTCGACCACATTACCGACCACGCCGACCGATCCGTTGGTGTATCCCGGCAACCCGGCCATCCCCGTCCTACCACCAAACGAGACGTTTCCGGCTGTTGACGAAGGGGAGATTGGTGCGAGTATTCCTGGGTATCCGGGGGATATGGAGCTTCCTTCGCCAGACGCCCTGTTTCGCGATCGACGGGATGATCCAGGTGTCGTCACGGGCGGAGGGCAGGCGGTTTCAGGGGTATGGTTGGGTGATGCTGCGCGAGGTAAGGGGGCGCCTATTCCATCGCATATTGCTGATCAGTTGAGAGGGAAAGAGTTTAGAAATTTTCATGAATTCAGGCGTGCGTTCTGGAAGGCGATTGAGGCGGATCCGAAGCTCAGGTCTCGATTTACCCCTATTGATTTGCATTTGATGAAAAGAGGTAACGCTCCTTATGCCTCCGCAGATGATAGGAACGGAGGTCGTAAAAAGTATGAAATTCATCATCTCGAAGAAGTTGCCCAAGGAGGGGAGGTATACGACATGGATAATTTGGTCGTTTTGACTGCAAGGCGCCATATTGATCTTCATAGGAAAGGGGACTAATCATGATTATGAAAGATAAATATGAAGACTATACAGAGGTGGAGTTTTTACAGTTTTTACGAGGTTTATACGAAGAGAGAGAGGACCTTTCTCCAGATGAGTTTGAAGACTTCATAGATAAAGGGGTGATGCATTTTGAGTTAGTAACTGAACATCCTGACCGTTCTGACGTGATTTTTTTTCCAAAGGAAGGCTGCGAGAGTACACCGGAAGATGTACTAAGGGTTGTCAAAGAATGGCGCGTGGCCAATAACAAACCCGGCTTCAAACCTGAATAATTTGCCTCGTTGACAACTTAGCGGCACTTGCTCATTACCGAGCAGGTGCCATGGTCTTCGACCGTTTTCCAAATAGATTCAAGGACGAACCAATGGAGCTTAAAGCAACACTCAAGGAATACACCGCGCCTGAGTTTCAGGCGCTGATTGACAGGATCTGGGCCGTTGATATGCCCAAGGAAGATCATGACAACCTGATCAACCACTTCGACCGCATTGTTGGCCATCCCAAAGGGGCAGACCTTCTGTTTTACCCTGACGACAGGTTTGACTCGGGTGGCGCGGGAGGGGTCATTCTTCATGTCAGGGCCTGGCATAACAAACAAGGCGCGGCAGCCTTCAGAGGCGAGGCTTTCCCACCTCCGGCCCGTCTTGCGCCATTGAGTCCTTTAGCAAGAAATCAGGCCAATACTCAAAAAATCAACACAGATGTGACCGTGTCGGAACACGCCCTTGAAGCAGCGCTAGGCCATTTGGAGACATTGATTGCGCATCGGCGTGGTCAAGCGGGTAGTCATACCAGTTTCACGGATCTGGAGACAAATATCCGTGCTCTGGAAGCAGCTCAGGAGCAAGCACGTATTGCTGTCAGAAAATTTGAATTCTGGAAGATGAGTGTGCAGTTCGCCATGAGCGGCACGCAGCGTGATGCCACCTATGCTCGATCCGATCAGGCGCAATGGCAGGGCCAGCTACAACAGGTTTCCGCACTTCATTCTCGCTACTTGGCGCACCTGGCGAATACTGCCCACCGATATCGCGCCTTACATGATGAAGTTCAAACACAGCTGACAGGGGCACAGGAGCAGTTGGTTCGTGCACGTAACCAGGCCGGTGTGGGACCTGCACAGACGATCTGCAGCATGTCTGCTTCCTTTGCCTTGGCGAACAAACTTCCGGAGCTTTTATTGGCGAGTGGGGCATCGGCGTTAGAGTTGTCTCAACACAAGGATCTACAGAAGTCCATCCGCTCGGCGGTGGCTGAAATTACATGGCGGAACACTTCGGGTACCTCGCTCAGCACAAACGAATATGCGTCTGTGCTGAATTTCGGCTTTTCCAGTCGTGCAGATACCCAGATCTACGGCCTTGGCGTTCCGCTGTCCGAACTGGCGCCTATCGAAGGTAGGAATTGGCAAATCCTCGCGCAGAACAAAGCTGAGGTGAATATTCCTTTCCGGATGGGTTCCAGGGTTATGACCGCTGCGCCCGGGGCCAGTCTTCTGGGCATAGAGGGTATTAAATCCATGTCGCAGGTTTACATCACTGCGTCTTCCGCCCAGGTTTCGCAATCTACGGTGCGGGTAAGGTTGGCGCGCCAGGAACAAGGTACGAGCGCCTTCAGCTTTACCGCTGATGGCACCGCGCCGATTACGATTTTCTGGTCCCGTTCAATCATTCTTGCAAGCAGCTCACCCGAGAAGAGATCACAACCGAGGCCGTTGAGTTTTGTTCAATCTCCTCCCGTACCGCTTCTCGAACCCTTGAGTAATAACGAAGTTGTTCATTTCGACGACTACATCGTGGTCTTCCCTGACGAGGCCGGGTTGGACCCACTGTATGTCATGTTCAGGGATCGACGTGAATATCCTGTTTAGCCTTTCACATCTTGTGATAACCGATCACGTCCGCCAACAGCACGGCACCAGGACGTGATCGCGCTATCACTTAATACCCGCTCAGCACTTCTTCCCTGGCCCAAACGCCCGCTCTTCCTGCTCCCGCAACTCCGGCGTGAATTCCTCACCAAAATCCGCCGCCTCGAACACCTGGCGAATCTCGATCTCGGCTTCGGTGCCCGGCATCGGGTTGGGGCAGCGCTTGACCCATTCGATGGCTTCTTCCTTCGACTTCACCTGCCACAACCAATAGCCGGCGATCAGTTCCTTGGTTTCGGCGAAGGGGCCGTCGATCACCGAGCGGTTGTCGCCGGAAAAGCGTACGCGGGCGCCTTTGCTGCTGGGGTGCAGGCCTTCGCCGGCGAGGAGGATGCCGGCCTTGGCCAGTTCTTCGTTGTAGTTGCCCATCGCGGTCAGCAGTTCGGTGCTGGGCATCACGCCGGCTTCGGAGTCCTGGCTGGCTTTGATGATGATCATGAATCGCATGGTGGTGTCTCCGTGGGATGTGGGTTGCTGACTTATAGTCGAATGATCGCGGGCTGGATCGACAATGCGGTTACAGAAAGTCGTAACAAATATTGTGATGCCCCGGATGCGATGCGCGCCTTTCGTCATGAACACCGGGTGGCGGCGGGAGAGGGGGGTACGCTTTATACACAATCCCACAGGGTTCAATTCCACAGGGGATTGGGGCTGTCTTCGCGTTTTTGTATCCGGGGTAGGTCGCCGGCCGATTTCGTGGTTAACTTCGGCCTCTTCAATATTCTCTACAACAACGTTCAGAAGGACTCCGTTCATGGCTCAAGTGACTCTTAAAGGCAACCCGGTTCAAGTCAATGGCCAATTGCCTCAAGCCGGTTCCAAGGCGCCAGCCTTTTCCCTGGTTGCCGGCAATCTGTCCGACGTTACCCTGAAAGACTTCGCCGGCAAGCGCAAAGTGCTGAACATCTTCCCAAGCGTCGACACCCCGACCTGCGCCACGTCCGTGCGCAAGTTCAACGCCCAGGCCAATGACATCGCCAACACCGTGGTGCTGTGCATCTCCGCCGACCTGCCGTTCGCCCAGGCGCGTTTCTGCGGTGCCGAAGGCCTGGAAAACGTCCAGAACCTGTCGACCCTGCGCGGTGCCGAGTTCATCCAGAACTACGGCGTAGCCATCGCCGACGGCCCGCTCAAAGGCCTGACCGCCCGTGCCGTGGTGGTGCTGGACGAGAACGACAACGTGCTGCACAGCGAGCTGGTTGGCGAAATCGCTGATGAGCCGAACTACGAAGCGGCGCTCAAAGTTCTGAAATAAGTGTTCTGAAATAAGTGTTCTGAAGTAAGTAAGCTTTTACAATTGTTAACGGCCTGGCCCTCCCAGGCCGTTTTCATTTGTGTTTCAGTGTCTTGGATAAATCTCCTGTTACGTAAGCCGAAGGTAAATTGCCGGTAAAGGCGCTTTGCTTAAACCCCGCCAGTGCTTATCGTTCAGCCTCATGTAATAAAAGCCCACGCGCCCAATGGTTGATCACTCAATGCAATCCTCTGCTTCCCGTAGTCCCCGTCGCTGGCTGTTCGGCCTGCTCGTGCTGTTGGTCATCGCCGCCCTGTGCTGGAAATTCTGGCCCGGCGGTGCTGCGCCGAAAGAGGGCGCGCAGCCGAAAGCCGTGGCCGGGCACGCTGGCAGGTCAGGGGGGATGCGCCCAGGGTTCGGCGGGGCGACAGGCCCCGTTCCGGTGCGTGTCGCGCCGGCGGTCAAGGGTGATTTCCCGCTGTATTACAAGGCGCTGGGCACGGTTACCGCGCTGAACACCATCAACGTGCGCAGCCGTGTGGGCGGTGAGCTGGTGAAGATCCATTTCGAGGAAGGGCAGATGGTCAAGGCGGGCGATCTGCTGGCCGAGATTGACCCGCGCCCGTACCAGAACGCCTTGCTCCAGGCTGAGGGCACCTTGTTGCAAAACCAGGCGCAGTTGAAAAACGCTCAGGTGGATGTCGAGCGTTATACCGGCCTGTACAAGGAAGACAGCATCGCCAAACAGACACTGGACACCGCCGTAGCGCTGGTCGGTCAATACCAGGGCACGGTCAAGACCAATCAGGCGGCGGTCAACGACGCCAGGCTCAACCTCGAATTCACCAGGATCCGCGCGCCGATCACCGGGCGCGTCGGCCTGCGCCAGCTGGATGTGGGCAACCTGGTGGCGGCCAACGACACCACGGCGCTGGCGATCATCACCCAGACCCAACCCATCAGCGTGGCCTTCACCTTGCCGGAAAACAGCCTCGACACCGTGCTCGCGCGCTATCGCAGTGGTGCCAAACTGCCGGCCGAGGCCTGGGATCGTGGTGACACCAAACTTCAAGCCACCGGCGTGCTGCAGAGCCTGGACAACCAGATCGACGTCACCACCGGCACCCTGAAATTCAAGGCGCGTTACGACAACCGCGACCAGTCGCTGTTCCCCAACCAGTTCGTCAACGTGCGCCTGCTGGCCGACACCCTCAAGGATGTCGTGCTCGCACCGTCCGCCGCGATCCAGTTCGGCACCAACGGCACGTTCGTCTACGCCCTGGACGGCGACAAGAAGGTCAAGATCCGTCAGCTCAAAATCGGTGCCAGCGACGGTGAAAACACGGTGGTCACCGAAGGCCTGGCCGCCGGTGAGCGCGTGGTGCTGGAAGGGACCGATCGCTTGAAGGACGGCAGCGACGTGGAAGTCGTCAATGACCCGACGCAAGTACCGACCAGTCCCGCTGGCCATCTGCAAGGCGGATCGGCGACCAATACCGCTGAACCGGCGCCTGCCGACAAGGCGAAAAAGGGCGGCGCATGAACCTCTCGCGGCTGTTTATCCTTCGCCCGGTAGCGACCACCCTGAGCATGCTGGCCATTATCCTGGCCGGCGTGATCGCCTACCGGTTGCTACCGGTGTCGGCATTGCCCCAGGTCGATTATCCGACCATTCGCGTCATGACCCTTTATCCCGGTGCAAGCCCGGATGTCATGACCAGCGCCGTGACCGCGCCGCTTGAGCGGCAATTCGGGCAGATGCCGGGCCTGACCCAAATGGCCTCGACCAGCTCCGGCGGCGCCTCGGTGCTGACCCTGCGCTTCAGCCTCGACATCAACATGGACGTCGCCGAACAGCAGGTGCAGGCCGCGATCAATGCCGCGACCAACCTGTTGCCCAAGGACCTGCCCGCACCACCGGTGTACAACAAGGTCAACCCGGCCGATACCCCGGTGCTGACGCTGGCCATCACGTCCAAGACCATGCTGCTGCCCAAGCTCAACGATCTGGTCGACACGCGCATGGCGCAGAAAATCGCCCAGATCAGCGGGGTCGGCATGGTCAGCATTGCCGGTGGCCAGCGTCAGGCGGTGCGAATCAAGGTCAACCCCGAGGCCCTGGCGGCCAACGGCTTGAACCTGTCGGACGTGCGCACCCTGATCGGCGCTTCCAACGTCAACCAGCCCAAGGGCAATTTCGACGGCCCGACCCGGGTGTCGATGCTCGACGCCAACGATCAACTGACCTCGCCACAGGACTACGCCAACCTGATCCTGGCCTACGCCAATGGCGCCCCGTTGCGGCTCAAGGACGTGGCAGAGATCGTCGACGGCGCCGAAAACGAGCGTCTGGCGGCATGGGCCAATGAAAACCAGGCGGTGCTGCTGAACATCCAGCGTCAACCGGGTGCCAACGTCATCGAAGTGGTGGACCGGATCAAGGCTTTGCTGCCGAGCATCACCGACAACCTGCCGGCCGGCCTCGACGTCGTCGTACTGACCGACCGCACCCAGACCATCCGCGCCTCGGTCAAGGATGTGCAACACGAACTGCTGATCGCCATCGCCCTGGTGGTCATGGTCACCTTTCTGTTCCTGCGCCGGGCCAGTGCCACGATTATCCCGTCGGTGGCCGTGCCGCTGTCGTTGATCGGTACTTTTGGCGTGATGTACCTCGCGGGGTTCTCGGTCAATAATCTGACCCTGATGGCCCTGACCATCGCCACCGGTTTCGTGGTGGACGATGCGATCGTGATGCTGGAGAACATTTCCCGATTCATCGAAGAGGGTGACAGCCCGCTGAACGCGGCGCTCAAGGGCGCCAAACAGATCGGTTTCACCCTTGTATCCCTGACCCTGTCACTGATCGCCGTGTTGATTCCGCTGTTGTTCATGGCCGACGTGGTGGGGCGGTTGTTCCGCGAATTCGCCATCACCCTGGCGGTGGCGATCCTGATTTCCCTGGTGGTGTCCCTGACCCTGACACCGATGATGTGCGCTCGGCTGCTCAAGCGTGAGCCCAAAGAGGAAGAACAGGGCCGTTTCTACCGCGCCAGCGGTGCTGCCATCGACTGGATGATCGCCGCCTACGGACGCAAATTGCAGTGGGTGCTCAAGCATCAGCCGCTGACGTTGCTGGTGGCCGTCGGCACCCTGGCGTTGACGGTATTCCTCTACATGGTGGTGCCCAAGGGCTTCTTCCCGGTGCAGGACACCGGGGTGATCCAGGGCATCTCCGAGGCGCCGCAGTCGATTTCCTTCGCGGCCATGAGCGAACGTCAGCAGGAACTGGCCAAGGTCATCCTGGCCGATCCGGCGGTCGAGAGCCTGTCGTCCTACATCGGTGTCGACGGTGATAACTCGACGCTCAACAGCGGCCGCTTGCTGATCAACCTCAAGTCCCACGGCAACCGCGACCTGAGCGCAACCGAAGTGATTGCCCGATTGCAGCCGGAACTGGACAAGCTGGTCGGCATTCGCCTGTACATGCAGCCGGTGCAGGACCTGACCATCGAGGACCGGGTCAGCCGCACGCAGTACCAGTTCAGCATGTCGTCACCGGATTCGGAACTGCTCAGCCTGTGGAGCGGGCGTCTGGTCGAAGCCCTGGCGGATCGGCCGGAGCTGACCGACGTTGCCAGCGACTTGCAGGACAAGGGCTTGCAGGTCTATCTGGTGATCGACCGCGATGCCGCATCGCGGGTCGGGGTGTCCGTGTCGAACATCACCGACGCGCTGTATGACGCCTTTGGTCAGCGGCAGATTTCCACCATCTACACTCAGGCCAGCCAATACCGCGTGGTGCTGCAATCGCAGTCCGGCGAGAAAATCGGCCCGCAGGCGCTGGATCAGATTCACGTCAAGACCACTGACGGCGGTCAGGTGCGGTTGTCCAGCCTGGCCCATATCGAAGAGCGTCAGGCGCAATTGGCGATCACCCACATTGGCCAGTTTCCGGCGGTGATGATGTCCTTCAACCTGGCCCCCGGTGTGGCGTTGGGGCATGCGGTGCAGATCATCGAGCAGGTGCAGAAGGACATCGGCATGCCGATTGGCGTGCAGACCCAGTTCCAGGGCGCGGCCGAGGCGTTCCAGGCATCGCTGTCGAGTACCTTGCTGCTGATCCTGGCGGCGGTGGTGACCATGTACATCGTGCTGGGCGTGCTGTACGAGAGCTACATCCACCCGATCACCATTCTGTCCACCTTGCCTTCGGCGGCGGTCGGCGCGTTGCTGGCCTTGCTGTTGAGCGGCAACGACCTGGGGATGATCGCGATCATCGGCATCATCCTGCTGATCGGTATCGTGAAGAAGAACGCGATCATGATGATCGACTTCGCCCTGGATGCCGAGCGCAATCAGGGCATGGACCCGCAGACGGCGATCTATCAGGCGGCGCTGCTGCGTTTCCGACCGATCCTGATGACCACCCTGGCCGCGTTGTTTGGCGCGGTGCCGTTGATGCTGGCGACCGGCTCCGGCGCGGAATTGCGTCAGCCGCTGGGTCTGGTGATGGTTGGCGGTTTGCTGTTGAGCCAGGTGTTGACGCTGTTCACGACCCCGGTGATCTATCTCTACTTCGACCGCTTGGGTCGACGCTTCGGCAAGTCTCAAGCCGAAGAGGTGTCGGTGTGAAAATGTTGAGCCATAGACTCTGTGGGAGCGAGCCTGCTCGCGAAGAGGCCTGCACCTTCAACATCGATACTCACCGACAAACCGCTTTCGCGAGCAGGCTCGCTCCCACAGGGGTTGATGCAGGGAGAGACGGTCGATGAACCTGTCGGGACCTTTCATCAAACGCCCGGTCGCGACCATGTTGCTGAGCCTGGCGATCATGCTGTTGGGCGGCGTGAGCTTCGGCCTGTTGCCGGTGTCGCCGTTGCCGCAAATGGACTTCCCGGTGATCGTGGTCCAGGCCAGCCTGCCCGGTGCTAGCCCCGAAGTCATGGCCTCCACGGTGGCGACGCCGCTGGAGCGATCCTTCGGCGCCATCGCCGGGGTCAACACCATGAGCAGCCGTTCCAGCCAGGGTTCGACCCGGGTGATCCTGCAATTCGACCTGGACCGCGACATCAACGGTGCGGCGCGGGAAGTGCAGGCGGCGATCAACGCCTCGCGCAACCTGCTGCCCAGCGGAATGCGCAGCATGCCGACCTACAAGAAGGTCAACCCGTCCCAGGCGCCAATCATGGTGTTGTCGCTGACCTCGGACGTGCTGGAAAAAGGCCAACTGTATGACCTGGCCTCGACCATCCTGTCCCAGAGCCTGTCGCAAGTGCAGGGCGTCGGGGAAGTGCAGATCGGCGGCAGTTCCTTGCCGGCGGTGCGCATCGAACTCGAACCCCAGGCGCTGAACCAGTACGGCGTGGCGCTGGACGACGTGCGCAACACCATCGCCAATGCCAACGTACGCCGGCCCAAGGGCTCGGTGGAAGACGGTCAGCGGCTGTGGCAGGTGCAGGCCAACGATCAACTGGAAAAGGCCAAGGACTACGAGTCGCTGATCATCCACTACGCGGACGGCGCGGCCCTGCGCCTGAAGGATGTGGCCAAGGTCAGCAACGGCGTCGAAGACCGTTATAACAGCGGTTTCTTCAACGACGACGCGGCAGTGCTGCTGGTGATCAACCGGCAGGCTGGCGCCAACATCATCGAGACGGTCAACGAGATCAAGGCCCAGTTGCCGGCGTTGCAGGCAGTGCTGCCGGCCAGCGTCAAACTGAACCTGGCCATGGATCGCTCACCGGTGATCAAGGCCACGCTGCACGAAGCGGAAATGACCCTGCTGATCGCCGTGGCCCTGGTGATCCTGGTCGTATTCCTGTTTCTCGGTAACTTTCGCGCCTCTCTGATCCCGAGCCTGGCGGTACCGGTGTCGCTGGTGGGCACTTTTGCGGTGATGTACCTCTACGGTTTTTCGCTGAACAACCTGTCGCTGATGGCGCTGATTCTGGCCACCGGGCTGGTGGTGGACGATGCCATCGTCGTGCTGGAGAACATTTCCCGGCATATCGACGCAGGCATCAAACCGATGAAGGCTGCCTATCTCGGCGCCCAGGAAGTCGGCTTCACCTTGCTGTCGATGAACGTGTCCCTGGTAGCGGTGTTCCTGTCGATCCTGTTCATGGGTGGAATCATCGAGAGCCTGTTCCGCGAGTTCTCCATTACCCTGGCGGCCGCCATTGTGGTGTCGCTGGTGGTCTCGCTGACATTGACCCCGATGCTTTGCGCCCGCTGGCTCAAGCCGCACACCCCGGGTCAGGAAAACCGCCTTCAACGCTGGAGCCAGGGCGCCAACGAGTGGATGGTCGCTAAATACGCCACCAGCCTCGACTGGGTGCTGCGTCATCGTCGATTGACGTTGCTAAGTCTGTTCGTGACAGTCGGCGTGAACATCGCGCTGTATGTGGTTGTTCCAAAAACATTTTTGCCTCAGCAGGACACCGGCCAACTGATCGGCTTCGTACGCGGCGACGACGGCCTGTCGTTCAGCGTGATGCAGCCGAAAATGGAAATATTCCGCCGCGAGGTGTTGAAGGACGCGGCGGTGGAAAGCGTTGCCGGCTTCATCGGTGGTACCAACGGCACCAACAACGCGTTCATGCTGGTACGCCTGAAACCGATCAAGGAGCGCAATATTTCCGCGCAAAAGGTCATCGAGCGTCTGCGCAAGGAAATGCCCAAGGTGCCTGGTGCACAGCTGATGCTGATGGCCGACCAGGACCTGCAATTCGGCGGTGGTCGCGAGCAGACCTCGTCGCAGTATTCCTACATCCTGCAAAGCGGTGATCTGGGGGCGTTGCGCGAGTGGTATCCGAAAGTGGTGACGGCGCTCAAGGCCTTGCCGGAGCTGACCGCGATTGACGCCCGGGAAGGCCGTGGGGCGCAGCAGGTGACGCTGATCGTCGACCGCGACCAGGCCAAACGCCTGGGCGTGGACATGGACATGGTCACGGCGGTGCTGAACAACGCCTACAGTCAGCGGCAGATTTCCACCATTTACGACAGCCTCAACCAGTATCAAGTGGTGATGGAGGTCAATCCGAAATACGCCCAGGACCCGATTACCCTCAAGCAGGTCCAGGTGATCACCGCAGACGGTGCGCGGATTCCGCTGTCGACCATTGCCCATTACGAAAACAGCCTGGAAGACGATCGGGTCAGTCATGAAGGCCAGTTCGCCTCGGAAAGCATTGCCTTTGACATGGCCGAAGGGGTGACGGTGGAGAAGGGCAGTGCCGCCATCGAGCGTGCCATTGCCTCGGTGGGCTTGCCGGAAGACGTCATCGCCAAGATGGCCGGCACCGCCGATGCCTTTGCCGCGACCCAGAAAAGCCAGCCGTGGATGATCCTTGGCGCGCTGGTGGCGGTGTATCTGGTGCTCGGCGTGCTGTATGAAAGCTATATTCATCCGCTGACCATTCTCTCGACCTTGCCGTCGGCGGGTGTCGGCGCGTTGCTGTCGATCTATGCCCTGGGCGGCGAGTTCAGCCTGATCTCATTGCTGGGGTTGTTCCTGCTGATCGGCGTGGTGAAGAAAAACGCGATTCTGATGATCGACCTGGCCTTGCAACTCGAACGCCAGCAAGGCATGGAACCGCTGGAGTCGATTCGAAACGCCTGTCTGCAACGTTTGCGGCCGATCCTGATGACCACCCTGGCGGCGATTCTCGGTGCCTTGCCCTTGCTGCTGAGTCGCGCCGAAGGGGCGGAAATGCGCCAGCCGCTGGGCCTGACCATCATCGGCGGGCTGATCTTCAGCCAGGTGCTGACCCTTTACACCACCCCGGTGGTTTACCTCTATCTCGACAAACTGCGCCATCGCTTCAACCACTGGCGTGGGGTGCGTACCGATGCTGCTCTGGAAACTCCGCTATGACTGACACATCGCAATTCAACCTGGCCACACCGCTGGCCACATCGTTGATCAAGGCCCGAGGCTCGCGGTTGCTGAGCCTGTCGTTGTGCGTGGCGATGCTCAGTGCTTGCGCCATCGGCCCGGATTACCAGCGCCCGCAAGCTGCTGCGCCGATGGAGTACAAGGAAGCGGCCGGCTGGCGTCAGGCCAGTCCGAGCGATGCCCTGGCCCGTGGTGCCTGGTGGGAGTTGTACGGTGATCAGCAGCTCAATGGCCTGATCGAAAAGCTCAACAGCGCCAACCAGACCGTTGCCCAGTCCGAAGCCCAATACCGCCAGGCCCAGGCCTTGGTGCGTAGTGCCCGGGGCGCGTTTTTTCCGACGGTGGACCTGACCGTCGGGAAAAACCGTTCCAGCCAGGGTAGCGGCAGCAGCAGTTCGAGCCTGACCAGCACTTCGAGCGGCATTCGCGATACCTACACCGCACAGGCCGGTGTGAGCTGGGAAGCGGATGTCTGGGGTAAATTGCGCCGTGGCCTGGAAGCCGACACCGCCAACGCCGAGGCCAGCTATGCCGATCTGGCGGCGATGCGCCTGAGCCAGCAGTCGGAACTGGTGCAGAACTACCTGCAATTGCGGGTCATCGATGAGCAGAAGCGCCTGCTGGAAGCGACCGTCGAGGCCTACCGGCGTTCGCTGAAAATGACGGAAAACCAGTACCGTGCCGGTGTGTCCGGCAAGGACGCGGTGGCTCAGGCGCAGACCCAGCTCAAGAGCACCGAGGCGGACATGGTCGATCTGATCTGGCAACGCGCCCAGTTCGAAAACGCCATCGCCGTGCTGATCGGCCTGCCGCCGGCGCAATTCAAACTGGCTGAAACCCAGGACATTCCGGCTTTGCCCGAGGTGCCGCTGAGCCTGCCATCGCAGTTGCTGGAACGGCGCCCGGACATTGCCTCCGCCGAACGCTCGGTGATGGCCGCCAACGCCAACATCGGCGTGGCCAAGGCGGCTTACTACCCGGACCTGACCCTGAGTTTGAACGGCGGTTACAGCAGCAGTACCTCGAAGGACTTGTTCAGCGTGCCCAACCGCTTCTGGTCGGTGGGGCCGCAACTGGCCATGACCCTGTTCGACGGTGGTCAGCGTTCGGCGGAAGTGGATCGCAGCGAAGGGGCTTACGATGAAACCGTGGCCAAATACCGCCAGACCGTGCTCGATGGTTTCCGCGAAGTAGAGGATTACCTGATACAGCTCAAGGTCCTGGAGGACGAAGCCGTGGTGCGCCAGCAAGCCCTGGACGCGGCACGCGAATCCTTGCGCCTGACCCGGAATCAGTACAAGGCCGGCGTGATTGCCTATTTGGATGTGGTGGTGGTTCAGGCCACGGCGTTGAGCAATGAGCGTACGACCCTGAGCCTGTTGCAGAGCCGCTTGATCGCCAGCGTGCAGTTGATTGCGGCGTTGGGTGGCGGGTGGGACGGGCAGCTTCAGGTGAGCAACAACCAATAAATCACTAATCTGTTTTGAACCGCTTTTCTTGTGGCGAGGGAGCTTGCTCCCGCTCGAGCGCGAAGCGGTCGTAATACTGGCTCGATTTATCTGAGCATGGGGGGACCGATCTCAGGGGCGCTTCGCGACCCAACGGGAGCAAGCTCCCTCGCCACATTGCTCGGTGGGATGCTGGCGAATGGGTCTGCCACGTCGTTTTCAAACCCGAATTTCAGTTAATGTAAAACCTTAAAACAAGCGTTTCATCGGCCTGATGGCTAAATGATTACTTTTTCAGTGCGTTCAATGGCGGAATCAGTACAATCGCCCGATTTGCCCCACCGAGAAAGGAAGCAGTACGGGGGGCGGTGGCGAGACGTCTTATGCTCATCGGTAGTTATTCCCCCACGCTGGTTATCATCTCGCTCTGTGTCGCGATTCTCGCTTCATACACGGCGCTCGACCTGACCGGGCGTATCGCCACCGCCAAGGGGCGTGCCGTGCATTTATGGACAGCGGGCGGCGCTTTCGCCATGGGCGTCGGCGTGTGGTCGATGCATTTTATCGGCATGCTCGCGTTCAAGCTGCCAATCGACCTGGGTTACGACGTCTCCCTTACGTTGTTGTCGCTGCTGATCGGTATCCTGTCCTGCGGTTTTGCCCTGTGGCTGGTCAGTCAGCCGCAATTGCCGGCCTCGCAACTGGCGTTCGGCGCATTGGCCATGGGCGCGGGGATCAGCGCCATGCATTACACCGGCATGGCCGCCATGCGCATGCAGCCGGGGATCGATTACGACCCGACGCTCTTCAGCGCCTCGTTGCTGATTGCGGTTGGCGCGTCCGGGGCGGCCTTATGGATTGCGTTTCATCTGCGTCAGCACACGCCCCATGTGCGCCTGATCCGCGGCGGCGCAGCGGTGATCATGGGGATTGCCATCGTCGGCATGCACTACACCGGCATGGCGGCGGCTCGTTTTCCCGATGGCAGTTTCTGCGGTGCAGCCAGCAACGGTCTGAACGGCAATGGCCTGGACAACCTGGTGCTGATCACCACGTTGGCGGTGCTGAGCATCGCCTTGCTGACCTCGATCCTCGATGCGCGCCTGGAAGCCCGCACCGCCAGCCTGGCCTTGTCACTGACCGAAGCCAACCGCGAATTGACCCAACTGGCCCTGCACGACACCCTGACCGGCCTGCCGAATCGCGTGTTGCTGGCTGACCGCATCGATCAGGCGATGTCCCGTGTGGACGCCGAGGGCGGCTGTTTTGCGTTGATGTTCATCGATCTGGATGGCTTCAAACCAGTCAACGACGCCTTCGGCCATCACATGGGCGACCAGCTGTTGCGTGAAGTCAGCCTGCGGTTGCGCGAGGATTTGCGCAGTCAGGACACCCTGGCGCGTATCGGCGGCGACGAGTTCGTGCTGCTGGTGCAATTGAGCGAACAGAATGACGCGATGAACCTGGCGGCGCGTCAGGTCGGGTTGATCGCGCGTTCGTTCCGCGTCGCCGAACACGATCTGCAAATCTCCGCCAGCGTCGGCATTGCGCTCTATCCGGGCAATGGTCAGACCGCCCATGAATTGCTGATGAATGCAGACGCCGCGATGTACCACGCCAAGGGCGCGGGCAAAAACGGCTACAGCTTCTTTGACGCCTCGATGAACGGCAACGCGCGCAAGCAGCTGCAACTGTTGCAAGACCTGCGCAACGCTGTCGAGCAACAACAGTTCAGCCTGTATTACCAGCCCAAGTTCGACGCCAATAACGGCAAGCCCGTCGGCGCCGAAGCGTTGCTGCGCTGGGAACACCCGACCCAGGGCATGCTGCTGCCGGACAAGTTCATTGAACTGGCGGAGAAGACCGGGCTGATCATCCCGATTGGCGATTGGGTGCTCAACGAAGCCTGCCGGCAGATGCGCGAGTGGTACGTCCTCGGCTACACCGACTGGCGCATTGCGGTGAACCTCTCGGCCTTGCAGTTTTGCCACGCCGGGTTGGTGCAGAGCGTGGCCAGGGCCCTGGCCACGCACCACTTGCCGGCCAACAGCCTGACCCTGGAAATTACCGAAACGACTGCCATGAGTGATGCCGATGCGAGCATGACAGTGCTGCAGGAGCTGTCGGAAATGGGTGTCGATCTGTCCATCGATGACTTCGGTACCGGTTATTCGAGCCTGATGTACCTCAAGCGCCTGCCGGCCAATGAGCTGAAGATCGACCGCGGATTCGTGCGTGACCTGGAGCGTGACAGCGACGATGCCGCCATCGTTTCCGCCATCGTCGCCCTCGGTCAGGCGCTGGGCCTGCGTATCGTCGCTGAAGGCGTGGAGACCGGCGTGCAGCAGGACTTCCTGACTCAACTCGGTTGCGATTCGTTGCAGGGCTATTTGCTCGGGCATCCGCTGCCGGCTGAACGGTTCATGAAGGAGATTCACCGTTCTGAGCAGTTGGCGCTGGCCTGATAGACCGCGTTATCGTTCATCGCGGGCAAGCCACGCTCCCACAGGATATGCAAAACCTGTGGGAGCCGGGCTTGCCCGCGATGGCGTCCGGGCAAACACCACCGAAGCCATGCAAAAACCGAAAAGGCCGGTTATTCTTCCCCCCGACCGCATACGCTTGAAACGGGGAAAGCTTGCATGGAAAAAGTCATTGTCATCACCGGCGGCAGTCGCGGCATTGGCGCCGCCACAGCCCTGTTGGCCGCCGAGCAAGGCTATCGGATCTGCATCAACTATCAGTCTGACGAAGAGGCCGCGCAAGGTGTGCTGGAGCAAGTCCGTGCCTTGGGTGCGCAAGCCATTGCAGTGCGCGCCGATGTCAGCATCGAAGATGAAGTGATCGCGCTGTTTCATCGCGTGGACAACGAACTGGGGCGGGTCACGGCGCTGGTGAACAATGCCGGCACCGTGGGGCACAAGTCCCGGGTCGACGAAATGTCCGAATTCCGCATTCTGAAAATCCTCAAGACCAATGTGCTGGCGCCGGTCCTGTGCGCCAAGCACGCGATCCTGCGCATGTCGCCCAAGCACGGCGGGCAGGGCGGCAGCATCGTCAACGTGTCTTCGGTCGCCGCACGGCTCGGTTCCCCCAACGAGTACGTCGACTACGCCGCCTCCAAAGGCGCGCTCGACACCTTCACCATCGGCCTGTCCAAGGAAGTGGCGGGTGAGGGGATTCGCGTCAACGCGGTGCGACCGGGTTACATCTACACCGATTTCCACGCGCTGAGCGGCGATCCGGATCGAGTCAGCAAACTTGAATCGGCCATCCCCATGGCCCGGGGCGGGCGGCCGGATGAAGTGGCCGAGGCGATTGTCTGGTTGCTGTCGGACAAGGCTTCTTATGCGACCGGGACTTTTGTTGATCTGGGTGGTGGGCGTTAGGCATTGGATTGACTTAATCTCAACCGCCGCTTTCGCGAGCAGGCTCGCTCCCACAGTTGATCGCGTACCCCTGTGGGAGCGAGCCTGCTCGCGAAGGCGGCGGTCCAAACAACATCAAATCATCAGAACGACCGCACAATCCGCCCCAACGTCTCCATCGCCTTTTCCGCGTCTTCCGTCCACGGGCTGCCGTAATTCAACCGAATACAATTCCTGAACCGTTGGGCCGGCGAAAAAATCGGCCCCGGCGCGATGCTGATCCCTTGCGCCAGTGCCATCTGGAACAACTTCAACGAATCCATCTGCGCCGGCAGTTCCAGCCACAGGAAGTAGCCGCCGGCCGGTTGGCTGACGCGGGTATCGGCCGGGAAATAGCGGGCAATGGCCGACAGCATGGCGCTTTGCTGTTCCTCCAGGGCGTAACGCAGTTTGCGCAGGTGCCGGTCATAGCCGCCGTGTTGCAGGTAATCGGCAATGGCGGCCTGGGCCGGCATCGAGGCGCACAGCGAGGTCATGAGCTTCAGGCGTTCGATTTTCTGCGCATAACGCCCGGCGGCCACCCAGCCGACGCGGTAGCCCGGGGCCAGGCTCTTGGCGAACGAACCGCAATGCATCACCAGCCCTTCGGTATCGAACGCCTTGGCCGGCTTCGGTGCCTGCTGGCCGTAGTACAGCTCGGCGTAGACATCGTCCTCGATCAACGGGACCTGATGCTGACGCAGCAGCTCGACAAGCTCCTGTTTCTTCGCTTCAGGCATGGTCGCGCCCATGGGGTTCTGGAAACTGGTCATGCACCAGCAGGCCTTGATCGGGTGCCGTTCCAGGGTTTGCGCCAGGACGCCGAGGTCGATGCCGTCGCGCGGGTGCACCGGGATTTCCACGGCTTTGAGCTTCAGCCGCTCCAGAATCTGCAGGCAGGCATAGAAGGCCGGGGCCTCGATGGCCACCAGGTCGCCAGGTTGGGTCACGGCTTGCAGACACAGGTTCAGCGCTTCCAGGGCGCCGTTGGTGATCAGCAGTTCTTCCATCGGCAGCATCAGCCCGCCGACCATGTAGCGCAGGGCGATTTGCCGGCGCAGTTGCGGGTTGCCCGGTGACATGTCGGTGACCACCATGCGCGGGTCCATCTCGCGGCTGGCGCTGGCCAGCGAGCGTGACAGCCGTTGCAGCGGAAACAGCGTCGGGCTGGGGAATGCCGAGCCGAAGGGCACGGTGTTCGGGTCCTTGATCGAGTCGAGGACCGAGAACACCAGCTCGCTGACGTCGACTTCGGTGGATTCGTTGACCTGGCTGCTGATGACCGGCTCGGAAAACGGCCGTGGCGCATGGGCGTTGACGAAGTAGCCGGAGCGCGGCCGGGCGCGGATCAGGCCACGACGTTCGAGCAGGTAATAGGCCTGGAACACCGTGGACGGGCTGACGCCGTAGGTCTGGCTGGCGTAGCGCACCGACGGCACGCGCTGGCCGGGGCCGAGGACGCCGGAGCGGATCAGTTCAGCGATGTCGTCGGCGAATTTTTCGTAGCGTTTCATCGAGTGCCCGATATGTGTCTATCAGAAATTACGTGGTGCCCTCATTCGCGAGCAGGCTCGCTCCCACAGGGATATGCGGTCAACTGTGGGAGCGAGCCTGCTCGCGAATGAGGGCACCGCAGTCTAAGGGATCAACGGTTCAGCGGCGCAACAAACCGGCTTTTCGCCACGCTGAAAATGCCGGGCTCATCGCTGTCGACGATCTTGAAGCTGATGCTCTGCGAGCTGCTGCTTGGCCGTTCCGTCGTCATCGCTACTGATACCGGCACATCGACGATCTCGCCGGGCGCCAGGCTCAGTTCGGACTTGCCTTGCAACTGGAAGCCGTCGCCGTCGACCAGGGTCAGGTGGTAGTCCTGGCGCAGCTGGGTCTTGTTGATGACCTTCAAGCTGTAGATGTTTTCGATCTGCCCCTGACTGTTCTCGCGGAACAGGCCCCGGTCCTTGCTCACGTCCAGCGACACCATCGGCCGCTCCATCAGCGCGACCACCAGCGCCGCGATCATCACCAGCAGCACGGTGGTGTAGCCGATCAAGCGTGGCCGCAGCAGGTGAGTCTTGCCGCCCTGCAACTGATGCTCCGAGGTGTAGCTGATCAAGCCGCGTTCGTAGCCCATTTTGTCCATGATCGAATCGCAGGCGTCGATGCACGCCGCACAACCGATGCATTCCATCTGCAAGCCGTCGCGGATGTCGATGCCGGTGGGGCAGACCTGGACGCAGACTTGGCAATCGATGCAATCGCCCAGGCCGACTTCCGCCGGTTTGACCTCGCGTTTGCGCGGGCCACGGTTTTCGCCACGGGCGACGTCGTAGGAGATGGTCAGGGTGTCTTTGTCGAACATCACGCTCTGGAACCGCGCATAGGGGCACATGTGCATGCACACCGCTTCGCGCAGCCAACCGGCATTGATGTAAGTGGCGCCGGTGAAGAACAACACCCAGAACAGGCTGACGCCACCCATCTGCAAGGTCAGCAGCTCTTCGGCCAACGGGCGGATCGGCGTGAAGTAACCGACGAAGGTCAGGCCGGTCAGCAGGCTGATCGCCAGCCACAAAGTGTGTTTGGCCGAGCGGCGCATCAACTTGTTCAGGCCCCAGGGCGCGGCTTGCAACTTGATGCGCTGGTTGCGTTCGCCTTCGGTGATTTTCTCGCACCACATGAAGATCCAGGTCCAGGAGCTCTGTGGGCAGGTGTAGCCGCACCAGACCCGTCCGGCGAATACGGTGATCGCAAACAGACCGAATGCGGCGATGATCAGCAGCGCCGAAAGCAGGATGAAATCCTGCGGCCAGAACGTCGCGCCAAAGATGTGGAATTTGCTTTCGGAAAGGTCCCAGAGTACCGCCTGGCGGCCGCCCCAGTTCAACCACACCGTGCCGAAGAACAGCAGGAACAGGAAGCCTGCGCCGCTGATGCGCAGGTTACGGAACAGGCCGGTGAAGCTGCGGGTGTGGATCAGGTTGTCACTGGTCTTGACCTTCATCTTTGGGCGTGAAGGTTCATGAATCTTGACTGGCGTGGTGCTTTCTACGGTTCGGACGGGGATTAGCTCGCTCATGGTCTTTCGCTCATCAGCCTCCATCAGGCATGAGCACTATGAGCGGCGATCTGATTGCATAACAGACTCAGGTATTGCAATAAAAACCGGATCAGATGGTTTCTGAAGGCTGGCATGCGACAAGTTGAAGCACCCGTCGCGGCGGGACGCAAACGCCTATACCAGGCGCTTGCGGAGGTTGTTGATGCGGGTCAGTCAAATCACCGAATCACTGTCCGTAGCCTTCAAATGCCGGCGACCATCCACCGCGCCTGCTACGGTCAATGCGTCGGCTTCTGCTTCGGTGATGTAGATGCGCTGGCCGTTGAGGTCTACCGCTGACATGGCTTTGTCACTGTCAGTGATGATGGTCACATCGGGGCACAGGCGAATTTCCTCGCCATTTTCAGTGGTAAAGAAACAGGTCTGGTTCTGGATGCGTACGGACATGACGTGATCCTTTTTTGCGACGGGTTACACGTTAGGGCATTGGCACCGACTATCGTTCTGTGCAACCGATTAATGGTCGGCGCGGTCCATCTTCCATAGCCCTTCACAAGGACAGCGCCATGAACGCCTGGTGGCATGAAGTCTGGGTGACCCTGCAAGCAGAATTTGCCGACATCGGCGATGCCTCGCAACTGACCCGTATTACCGTGCGCCTGCTGATGGCGGCGGTGCTGGGCGGGATTCTTGGTTTTGAACGCGAACACAAGGGCAAGGCCGCGGGCGTGCGCACCCACATGCTGGTGGCACTCGGCGCGGCGCTGTTCGTGCTGGTGCCGCAGATGTCCGGTTCCCAGGCGGATGCCATGAGCCGGGTGGTGCAGGGGGTGATCGCCGGGATCGGTTTTCTCGGTGCCGGGACCATACTGAAGAACCAGGACGGTGATGAGGGCCACGTCAAAGGCCTGACCACGGCCGCCGGATTGTGGATGACCGCCGCCATCGGCGTTTCGGCCGGATTGGGCCGGGAGGCGACAGCGGTACTCAGTACGTTCCTGGCGTTACTGATCCTCGGCGTAATGCCGATGATTGTGAACAGGTTCGAAAAGGACCGCGACTCCTCGTAGGCGTCACGCTGCCATTTCCTGTGGGAGCGAGCCTGCTCGCGAAGAGGCCGGGACATCCGCCGCCTCTGTCATGGCAGGAATACCGTCATCGCGAGCAGGCTCGCTCCCACAGGGGATGTGTGGAAATTCAGGGATTGACGATCACCGGCGGCATGGTCGTCGGCGGTTCTTCCCGGGGTGGCGGGGTGCTGCCTGGCGGCTCTTGTTCGGGCACGGGTTGCGGATCGGTCGGCGGGATCACCGGATCGTCGATGTTCGGGTCGGGGGTTTTGGCGGGGAATGGATTGGTCATCGTTCAAGCCTCCAGTGGCACATGGCGTGAGTCGTGCTTAAGTTGGTTGACCGCCGTGCGAGGGATTTGATTCCAGTCAATTGCCGATGAACTTTTGCACGCACCAGTCGCTCGGAACCTAAGTGAGTTCATTCGGCGAGGGATCTACCGATGTGGATGACGATCAGACACAAGAGCGTCCTTGGGGCGTAAAGGAGAGATGCTCGATGACTGCTGAAAAACCGACTGAGTTGAGCTACAACCCGCACATTCCGCTGTCTCAGGCGTTGCTGCTGCCGCGAATCGTGATTGAAAACACCATGCCGACCCTCGAAGGCGGGCAGTTTGCCGTCAAGGCTGTTGTGGGCCAGGACGTGGTGGTGACCAGCAAGGTGTTTGCCGACGGTCACGACAAGCTCGCCGTGCGCGTGCGTTGGCGTGCCGATGGCGAGGAGGTCTGGCATAGCGAAGTCATGGCCGATCTGGGCAATAACGGCTGGCAAGGCGCGTTCCGCGTCGAGGAGCAGGGCCGCTGTGTGTTCTGTATCGAAGCCTGGATCGATCAGTTCGCCAGCTTCCGCTATGAGCTGGAAAAAAAGCACCTGGCCGCCGTGTCCGTCAGCCTGGAACTGCAGGAAGGCCGCCTTCAGGTTCAACAAGCCGCCGATCGGGCGGAAGGACCGCTGCGCGAACAACTGGCCGCGTTGCACCATGAACTGTCCGGGCTGCTGGAAACCGAGCAGGTCGCCCTGTTTCTGCACCAACGTAGCGCCGACCTGATGGCCCAGGCCGATCTGCGCGCTTACCTGAGCCTGAGTCCCGAGTTCCCGGTGGATGTCGAGCGTACACTGGCACAGTTTGCCAGTTGGTATGAGTTGTTTCCGCGTTCGATCACCGACGATCCGGCGCGGCACGGTACGTTCAACGATGTGCATTCGCGGTTGCCGATGATTCAGGACATGGGTTTCGACGTCTTGTATTTTCCGCCGATCCACCCGATTGGCCGCAGCTATCGCAAAGGCCCGAACAATTCCCTGACGGCAGGTCCGGATGATCCGGGCAGCCCTTATGCCATCGGTAGCGAGGAGGGCGGGCACGAGGCGATTCATTCGGAACTGGGCACTCGCGAAGACTTCCGTCGCCTGGTGGCCGCCGCCGCCGACCATGGTCTGGAGATCGCTCTCGATTTCGCCATCCAGTGTTCCCAGGACCATCCCTGGTTGCAGCAGCATCCTGGCTGGTTCAACTGGCGCCCGGACGGCACGATCAAATACGCGGAGAACCCGCCGAAGAAATACCAGGACATCGTCAACGTCGACTTTTATGCCGTCGAGGCGATCCCGAGCCTGTGGGTCGAGTTGCGCGATATCGTCGTTGGTTGGGTCCTTGAGGGCGTGAAGCTGTTTCGTGTCGACAATCCGCACACCAAGCCGCTGCCGTTCTGGCAATGGCTGATCGCCGACGTGCGGGCGCTGTATCCCGACGTCATCTTCCTCGCCGAAGCCTTCACCACGCCGGCGATGATGGCGCGCCTGGGCAAGGTCGGTTATTCCCAGAGCTACACCTACTTCACCTGGCGCAACACCAAACAGGAGTTGGCGACCTACTTCACCGAGCTCAACGAATCGCCGTGGCGCGAGTGTTATCGGCCGAACTTTTTCGTCAACACGCCGGACATCAACCCGGCCTTCCTGCATGAGTCCGGGCGCCCGGGGTTTCTGATCCGCGCGGCGCTGGCGACCATGGGTTCCGGTTTGTGGGGCATGTATTCCGGGTTTGAACTGTGCGAAGCGGCACCGATACCGGGCAAGGAGGAATACCTCAACTCGGAGAAGTACGAGATCCGCCCAAGGGACTTCACCGCGCCGGGCAACATCGTTGCCGAGATCGCCCAGCTCAACCGCATCCGTCGGCAGAACCCGGCGCTGCACACGCACCTGGGGCTGAAAATCTACAACGCCTGGAATGACAACATCCTGTACTTCGGCAAGCGCAGCGCCGACGGCAGCAACTTTATCCTGGTGGCGGTCAGCCTCGACCCGCATAACGTTCAGGAGGCGAATTTCGAATTGCCGCTGTGGGAAATGGGCCTGCCCGATGATGCCAGCACCCACGGTGAAGACTTGATGAATGGCCATCGCTGGACCTGGCACGGCAAGTACCAGTTCATGCGGATCGACCCGGCGTACCAGCCGTTCGGGATTTGGCGGATTACAACCTCTTAGATACTCCGCTCGCTCCTGTGGGAATCGGATTTTGTGGCGAGGGAGCTTGCTCCCGCTGGAGCGCGTAGCGGTCCCTGTTTCTTCAGGAAGATGGGTATTCATAGGTTTGCGACTGCTTCGCAGTCGAGCGGGAGCAAGCTCCCTCGCCACAAAGGCTCCCATTCCAACGGGGCTTACTTCGAATTCAACAGGAGTTTCAAATGGCGAAGAAACCCAAGGCAGCCACGTTCATCAAGGACCCGCTCTGGTACAAGGACGCGGTCATCTATCAAGTTCACGTCAAATCCTATTTCGATTCCAATAACGACGGTATCGGCGACTTTCCCGGCCTGATTGCCAAACTCGACTACATCGCCGATCTGGGCGTCAATACCATCTGGCTCTTGCCGTTCTACCCCTCGCCACGCCGCGACGACGGCTACGACATTGCCGAATACCGTGGCGTGCACAGCGACTACGGCACCATGGCCGATGCCAAGCGCTTTATCGCCGAGGCGCACAAGCGTGGTTTGCGGGTGATTACCGAGCTGGTCATCAACCACACCTCCGATCAGCACGCCTGGTTCCAGCGCGCGCGCAAGGCCAAGAAAGGGTCGGCGGCGCGGGATTTCTATGTGTGGTCCGATGACGACCAAAAGTACGATGGCACCCGCATCATTTTTCTCGATACCGAAAAGTCCAACTGGACCTGGGACCCAGTGGCCGGCCAGTACTTCTGGCACCGCTTTTATTCCCATCAGCCGGACCTGAATTTCGATAACCCGCAGGTCATGAAAGCCGTGCTGTCGGTGATGCGCTACTGGCTCGACATGGGCATCGACGGTTTGCGCCTGGACGCGATCCCGTACCTGATCGAGCGCGACGGCACCAACAACGAGAACCTGCCGGAGACCCACGACGTCCTCAAGCAGATCCGCGCCGAAATCGACGCGAACTACCCTGACCGCATGCTGCTGGCCGAGGCCAATCAATGGCCGGAAGACACGCAGCTGTATTTTGGTAAAACAGAGAGCGGTGACACCGACAAAAAAGGCCTCAACGGCGACGAATGCCACATGGCCTTCCACTTCCCGCTGATGCCGCGCATGTACATGGCGCTGGCCCAGGAAGACCGCTTCCCGATCACCGACATTCTGCGCCAGACCCCGGAGATCCCGGCCAATTGCCAGTGGGCGATCTTCTTGCGCAACCACGATGAGCTGACCCTGGAAATGGTCACCGACAAGGAGCGTGACTATCTATGGAATTACTATGCGGCCGACCGTCGGGCGCGGATCAACCTCGGGATTCGCCGGCGCCTGGCGCCGTTGATGGAGCGCGACCGTCGCCGCGTGGAATTGCTCAACAGCCTGCTGCTGTCGATGCCCGGCACGCCGACCCTGTATTACGGCGATGAAATCGGCATGGGCGATAACATTTACCTCGGCGACCGCGATGGCGTGCGTACGCCGATGCAATGGTCCATCGACCGTAACGGCGGTTTCTCCCGCGCCGATCCGGCCAGCCTGGTGTTGCCGCCGATCATGGACCCGCAATACGGATACCTGTCGGTCAACGTCGAGACCCAGGCCGGCGACCCGCATTCGCTGCTCAACTGGACCCGGCGCATGCTCGCGGTGCGCAAGCAATCCAAGGCCTTCGGTCGTGGCACCTTGAAAATGCTGTCGCCGACCAATCGCCGGGTATTGGCGTATACCCGGGAATACACCGCAGCCGATGGCAAACACGAAATCATTCTGTGCGTGGCCAACGTTTCGCGCAGCGCACAAGCCGTGGAGCTGGACCTGGCGGCGTACGTCGGCATGGTGCCGGTGGAGATGCTCGGCGGTAATGCCTTCCCGCCCATCGGCCAGTTGAATTTCCTCCTGACTCTGGCGCCTTACGGGTTCTATTGGTTTGGCCTCGCCGCCGAGAACCAGATGCCGAACTGGCACGTGGAGCCGGCGCAAAGCCTGCCGGACTTCACCACGCTGGTGCTGAAAAAACGCATGGAAGAACTGCTCGAGGCACCGTCACGTCACACCCTGGAGCAGGGCATCCTGCCGAACTGGTTGCAAAACCGTCGCTGGTTCGCCGGCAAGGACGCCGCCATCGAACAGGTCAACCTGGCCTACGGCGTGCGTTTCGGTGATGCGCAACACCCGGTGTTGTTGAGTGAGATCGAAGTGACCAGCGCCGGCCAGACCAGCCGGTATCAACTGCCGTTCGGTTTTATTGCAGAAGATCAGGTCGGTACCGCGTTGCCGCAGCAGCTTGCTCTTTCAAGGGTGCGCCGCGGCCCTCAGGTCGGTTTGATCACCGATGCGTTCAGCCTGGAAAACTTTATACGCGCGGTGTTGCAGGGCATGCACAACAACACGGTGCTGCCTTCCGATGGCGGCGAGATCCGTTTCGAACCCACCGCCGAGCTGGCCAGACTGGGCCTGACGGCGGAGTCGGAGGTGCGTTATCTGTCGGCCGAGCAATCCAACAGCTCGGTGGTGGTCGGCAACAGCCTGGTGCTGAAACTGATCCGCAAGGTCGCGTCGGGTGTGCACCCGGAACTGGAAATGAGTGCGTACCTGACGAACGCCGGTTTCCGCCATATCTCGCCGCTGCTGGGCTCAGTGGTACGTCGCGACGGGGCTGGCGAAGACAATCTGCTGATGATCGCCCAAGGCTACCTGAGTAATCAGGGCGATGCCTGGGAGTGGACGCAGAACAACCTCGAACGGGCATTGCGCGACGAGTTGGCCGATGCCATGTCCGAGCAGGAACAGCACTACAACGCGCTTGGCGAGTTGAGGGATTTCGCCGGCATGCTCGGCCAGCGCCTGGGGGAAATGCATCAAGTGCTGGCGGCGCCGAGCGACAACCCGGACTTCGCCCCGCAAATCACCACGCAAAAAGATGCGCTGGCGACCGCCAAAGATGTCGTGGCACAAATCGAACATGCGTTGAAGTTGCTCAAACAGCATCAAAACGAACTGAACCCGGCGGACAAAACCCTGGTCAGCAAGATACTGGACAACAAAAAAGCCATCCTCAGCCATGTGCAGGCGTTGGCGAAACAGACTGCCGGGGGCTTGCGCATTCGGGTGCACGGCGATTTGCATTTGGGCCAGGTGCTGGTGATCAAGGGTGATGCCTACCTGATCGATTTCGAAGGCGAGCCGGCGCGCCCCTTGCACGAACGTCGGGGCAAACACAGCCCGTACAAAGATGTCAGCGGTGTGCTGCGTTCCTTCGACTATGCGGCGGCAATGGCGATCAACGTGCACAACGTCGACACCACCGAAGGCGCACAAGCCGCTCGCCAGCGCGTTGCCGATCGATATTTAAATGAAGCAAAACATGCATTTGTGGTCGCTTATCGGCAATCGGCAGCTACGCTTGGCCATGCATGGCAAGATCCTGAGGGCGAGGACGCCGCGCTGGCGTTGTTCGGCCTGGAGAAGGCAGCGTATGAAGTGGCCTATGAGGCAGAGAATCGCCCCACCTGGCTCACCGTGCCGTTGCACGGTCTGTACGGGTTATTGAGTGGGCTCAAACCCTTTTCCGATCTTGGTGGAGAGTAGTCATGAGTTTCTCGAACAAGGAACAGGGTCATCATCACAAAGAAGCACTGTTGCCCAGGGCACGGGATATCGATGCCCTGGTGCGCGCCGAGCATCACGACCCCTTTGCAATTCTCGGCCCCCACGGCGATGGTGCCGGCGGACAGTATATTCGGGCTTACCTGCCGGACGCCTTGAGCGTACAAGTGGTGGCGAGGGACTCCGGGGAAGAACTCGGCAACCTTGAAGTCACCCAGACACCTGGACTGTTCGTAGGTCACTTCGACCGGGCGCAGTCCTATCAGCTGCGCACCCGTTGGGCCGGTGGTGAACAGCTGTCCGAAGACCCCTACAGTTTTGGCCCGCTGCTCGGCGAGATGGACTTGTATCTGTTTGCCGAAGGCAATCACCGGGACCTGAGCAGTTGCCTCGGCGCGCAACTGAAAACGGTCGACGGTGTCGACGGCGTGCGTTTCGCCGTATGGGCGCCAAATGCGAGAAGGGTGTCGGTGGTCGGTGACTTCAACAACTGGGACGGTCGCCGGCATCCCATGCGCCTGCGTCATCCCACCGGGGTCTGGGAAATATTCATTCCCCGCCTGCAGGCCGGGGAGGCCTATAAATACGAGATCCTCGGTGCGCACGGCATTCTGCCACTCAAGGCCGACCCGATGGCGCTGGCCACTTCACTGCCGCCGGACACCGCCTCGAAAGTCGCCTCACCGCTGAAGATCGACTGGCAGGACCAGGACTGGATGCAGTCCCGTGGTGAACGGCAACGTCCGACGGCGCCACTGTCGATATACGAACTGCACGCCGGATCCTGGCAATGCGAACTGGACGATCTGGGTGAAGTGGCCCGCCAGTACACCTGGCCTGAACTGGCCGAGCGGTTGATCCCGTATGTGAAGGAACTGGGTTTCACCCACATCGAACTGATGCCGATCATGGAGCACCCGTTCGGGGGTTCGTGGGGTTATCAACTGCTGTCGCAATTCGCCACCAGCGCGCGCTACGGCAGCGGCGATGAATTCGCGGCCTTCGTCAATGCCTGCCACCAGGCTGAAATCGGCGTGATTCTCGACTGGGTACCGGCACATTTCCCGACCGATATCCATGGGTTGGCCCAGTTCGACGGCACCGCGCTGTACGAATACGGTAACCCGCAGGAAGGCTTTCATCAGGACTGGGACACGCTGATCTATAACCTGGGGCGCACCGAGGTGCACGGCTACATGCTGGCCTCGGCGCTGCACTGGCTCAAGCATTTTCACGTCGACGGCCTGCGGGTCGATGCGGTGGCGTCGATGCTGTACCGCGATTACTCGCGCAAGGCTGGCGAATGGGTACCGAACCGCCACGGCGGTCGGGAAAACCTCGAAGCCATCGACTTCCTGCGTCATCTGAACGACGTGGTCGCCCTGGAGGCGCCGGGTGCGCTGGTGATCGCCGAGGAATCCACGGCATGGCCAGGCGTCAGCCAGAGTACGCAACAGGGTGGCCTGGGCTTCGCCTACAAATGGAACATGGGCTGGATGCACGATTCGCTGCATTACATCCAGCAGGATCCGGTGTACCGCGCCCATCACCACAACGAACTGAGTTTCGGCCTGGTGTACGCCTGGTCCGAGCGTTTCATCCTGCCGATCTCTCACGATGAAGTGGTGCACGGCAAGCATTCGCTGATCGACAAGATGCCCGGCGACCGCTGGCAGAAGTTCGCCAACCTGCGGGCCTACCTGAGCTTCATGTGGGCACATCCGGGCAAGAAACTGTTGTTCATGGGGTGCGAGTTCGGCCAGTGGCGCGAGTGGAACCACGACCAGCAACTGGACTGGTACTTGCTGCAATACTCGGAACACAAGGGCGTGCAGAAACTGGTCGGCGACCTCAATCGTCTGTACCGGGAAGAGCCGGCGTTGCACGAACAGGACGACGTACCGCAAGGTTTCCAGTGGCTGATTGGCGACGATGCGATCAACAGCGTCTACGCCTGGCTGCGCTGGAGCAAGGAAGGTCGGCCGGTGCTGGTGGTGGCCAACTTCACCCCGGTGCCCCGTGAGGCGTATCGGGTCGGCGTGCCGTTTGCCGGGCGCTGGACCGAGTTGCTCAACAGCGATTCGTCGACCTATGCCGGTTCCAACTATGGCAATAGCGGCGGGGCGTCGACCGAGGAAGCGCCGAGCCATGGCCAGGCGTTGTCGCTGGTGCTGAATCTGCCGCCGTTGGCGGTGTTGATGCTCAGTCCGGAGGGTTGATCCGAAACCTCATCGCTACCTTCGCGAGCAGGCTCGCTCCCACAGGGATCAACCCTGAACCTGTGGGAGCCATGGCCAGGCGTTGTCGCTGGTGCTGAATCTGCCGCCGTTGGCGGTGTTGATGCTCAGTCCGGAGGGTTGATCCGCAACCTCGTCGCTACCTTCGCGAGCAGGCTCGCTCTCACAGGGATCAACCCTGAACCTGTGGGAGCGAGCCTGCTCGTGAAGGCGTCGGTGTGTGTTCCATCAAAAATCCAGTCTTAGCCCGAGCGTCATCCTGCGTCCATTCAGCGCGTTGCTGTCCAGCTGGGTATCGTATCCAGCCTCGCCATACAGGCTTAAAGCCTTCGACACTTGCGCGGTCATGCCCATGCTCAGGTCCAGGGTCGTGGACTTCTGCTGCGTGTCGATCGCCGTGACATTGTTGAACATCACCCGGTCGGTGCCGGACAAGGTATGCCAGACATTGGTTCGCACGTAGGGCAGCAGGGGCATGCCGGCCACCTGATAAGTGCCGCGCAGCCGGGCGCCGAGGCGAGCCGTTACGCTATTGTCGGAGTCAAAATCGATATCGGCGATGCCATCATTTTTACCCTCCAGCGTGCGGTGTTGGCTGATCAGCTGTACCTGCGGCTCCAGGATCCAGCCTTGGGAGACCTGCAACGGGTAACCGGCCTCCAACGACAGTGTCGTGGCATGGCCCCGGGTGTTGAGTTTGATCCCGCGATTGGACTCGCTGTTGATATCCAGGTCCGTCCACATCAGCACGCTGTCGATGTACCCGCCGTAGGGATCGATGAGTGTCCAGTACAGGCCTGCGCTATCGCCGCGCACTGTGCTTTTGCCGGCGTCGCGATGCTGGAAGCCGCCGGTGAAGCCGTCGATGTCGCTTTGCAAGCGACTGTGACCGACGAACACACCTACCTTCCGGGTCTGCCCATCATCGGTGGTCCATCCGTAGAGGTCGCTGCCGACCTGGTAACCCGAAACCGAACCGTCCAGGCGTGGGTTGACCGTGCCGGCAAAGCTCTGGCGACTGTTGCCGGCATACACCCGACCCCAGCCCGCCGGGAGGGCGCCGTCCTGTTGCTGTTGGTTCTGATCGCCTTGACGCTCGTGGAAGGTGCCAAGTGCGGCCAGAACCATCTGGTTGACGGCAGGCAGCAGCGCCGAATACACCGCGACTTCCTGACGATAGAGCGGGATCGGTGGTTGGCCGGGTTTGGTTTCCGGCAGCTCTGGTAAGTACGGTCCGATCGTGGGCAACTTGATGGGCGCGGGAAGCGTCACGGGCGGGTCTTCCGGTTCAGGCAAGGGCACGGCTGGGTCTTCCACTCCAGGCAATGGGGTTATCGGTTCGGGCAGGGGTGGCGAAACGACGGCTGAACGCAAATACCAGTTCTGGGTTGTATCCGGCGTAACGCCACCTTTGAACAGGTAGTAGTCATGTGCCCCTGCGGAAACGGCCCCGGCGGAGGTGAAAACCTGAGCGCCGCCCGTGGCACCATTGCGGGCTTCGACCACCAGGATGCCGTTCTGTCGGGTCACATCGCCTGAACCCGCCAGATTGACGATGCTGAGGGTGGTGGAGCCTTGCAGCGTGCCTCGATCCACCACCAGTTTGTCGCTGGCGGCGTCATCGCTGGCCAGCACGCTATTGAGGTGCAGCTGGCCATTGTCGCCAATGTAATTGCCCGTGACCGTGAGTTGGTTGCTTGCGCTGGCTGCAGCGCTGCCGCTGGTCATGTCGATCAGGCCCTTGTTGTGCAAGGTGGCGAGTTGAGCGGCGCTGAAAGGGGTGATGCTGCCTTGGTCGACCCGCAACACACTGCTGCCGTTGATGTTGAACTCACCCGTAGCCGAAACGCTGTCGCCCAGGACGAAATCGCCGTCCAGGTCAAAGTGCGATCCGTTGTCCAGGTTCACCGTTTCCCAATGGGGATAGCGACCCGGATTGGCGGACCGGCTGTTGTCGAACGTCAGTGTGTCGTTGCCCTGGCCGCCATCGATGCTGGACGGGGACGATAAGGTGGTTTCAGTGAGATTGAGCAGCAGCGCTTGATCGTCGCCGGCACCCATCAGGATGGCCGATCGAATAAGCCCGTCAGTGTTCCATGAGAACAAGTCATCACCGGTACCCCCGCGGACCTGTCCAACGATTTCACCCCCGGTCACCGTGATGAGGTTACCGCCGCCACTGACAATGATATTGCCGCCAACCTTACCGCCCTTGATGATGACGTTGTTGTCGTCGGTGCCGGCGTCCAGGTCGCCGACGATCCGCCCACCCAGCATTTCGAACGAGTTATGGTCCAGGTTCATCGCGACCCGGCCAATCGAACCTTCGCTCATGAGTGCTTGCTCACTGTTTTCAAGGAGGTCAGTGATGGTGCCGGCACTCATGGTAAAGCTGTCACCGCCATCCCCTTGGTCCAGCGACCTGACGGACCCGCCACTGATAGTGAAACTGTCATTGCCGGTTCCTTGGGTGAAGGTTGTGAGGCTGGCACCACTGACCTGTGCAGTATCGTTGCCATCGCCCTGGCGGAACGATCCGGTAATGGTGCCATTGAAGAGTTGCGCGATATTTGCGCCGTCGCCCATGTCCACGGATCCGGCGATGGTGCCGGAGCTCATGTGCAACAGATCGGCGCCAGGGCCAAAGGTGACATCGTCATTGATGATCCCGGTGCCGGCCGCGGGAAAGGAAAGGCTGTTATTGCCGCCCGTGTCGGTGAGCCCGGGGCTGGTGCCGCTGTCGCAAGTGAAGGTGTCATCACCGGCGGTGGGGACGAGCGTGCAGGCAGCGTGAGTGGTGAGCGGCCAGCAGATCAGGGCCAACAACCACACGACAGCAAAGCTCAGGTGCTTGAGAGACGAAACGGGTGTGCTCATGATCCATCCTCGCTCGATAGGACGCGCCGGCCCCGCACCTGCGGGGCGGACCATGGCAACGTCAAGAGCGATACGGATCAGGGACTACGGGTTTCCTGCGTCGGAAAACATCGGGCAATGCAAGCTGTTGGCATGGCTTATTCGACCGCACATCACGATGCACAGTGCTTTTTCCACGGTATCAACAGGTGGGTTGAGGCGCTACTGTCAGAAATAACAGGTGTTGAGGGGTGATCAGCCGAGGGTTTGCATGCGGACTGTTGATGTTGAGTCTGCAGGGCTGATCCGAAACCGCGTCGCTATCTTCGCGAGCAGGCTCGCTCCCACAGGGATCACCGTGAAACCTGTGGGAGCGAGCCTGCTCGCGAAAGCGTCATACCAGACAACACAACTCTTGAGGTTTTAATTCACCAGCGCATCCGTACCCCCAGGCTGCCAATCACCCCGTTCAAGTCATTGTCGTCCACATCACTGCTGTAATCGGCACTGACATACAGGCTGACGGCTGGCGTCACCCGGGCGACCAGGCCCAGGCCGACTTCGACCGTCGAGGAATATCGGCTGCTGCTGATCTTGTCGACCTGATCGAGGGTCACGGTGTTGCCGGTGTACACGGTGTGCCACAAGTTGGTCCGCACATAGGGTTCGACGCCCAGGCCATTGATGTCGTAACTACCTTTCAATTTGGCGCCGACCCGGCCGCTCCACGACGTCAGGTCGCTGGAGGAGGCGTTGCCTGACCCCGCATAGGGCGTATCCAGGGTGATCCGCTGGTTGATCAATTGCGCCTGGGGTTCGACCACCCAGTTTTCGCTGATGCCGATCGGGAAGCCACCTTCCACCGACAGCGTCACCGCGCTGCCTTCGGCGGCCTGGCGGACGCCTTGTTCGTTGCGACTGAAGCCGTTGACGCGGCCACCGCTGGCCGACAGGTCGACGTGCCAGCCTTGCGGGCCGGTCAGGCTGTAATAGGCGCCGAGGCTTTCGCCTTGCAGGTTCAGGGTGTCGGTGTGCGGGTCGGACTGGCCGCGGTTGGTCAGCAGGCCATGGCTGTTGCCCTGAATCTGGCTGGTGCCGCCAATCAGCCCGACCCGTTGGGTGTGGCCGCTGTTGCTGTGCAGGGTCAGGATCGCCGGGCCTTTGATATCGCCGGAGCCGGCATTGGTGAATCCCTGGGTCAGGGCGTCGGTTTGTGCCTGGCGTGAGGCTTGTCCATAAATCTGATCCCAGGCGTAGGGTGTCGCGTCTTCGGTGGTGAAGTGGCTACTTCGCAGGTCGGGGGCAGGGCTGAATCGGCCGGGGTACGGGGTGGCGAGAGCGGGCAGGGTGAGCACCGGGATGTCCTGGCGGTACCAGGGGGTTGTTTCTTGCTCGGCCGGTGAGGCCTGCACTTCCATGGAGGAGCACAGCAGGAGTGAACTCGAGACAGTGCAAAAAGTGATTTTGATCTCTTGTTGGGTGAGTGAGGTTTTCATGGCGGGCTACCTTGCAATCGCGTGCCGTACATGCCTTGGCGTCTCTCCTACCCCGAGCGAGGGGCGACCGAATGTAAGGAGGCAAGCCGGGGGCCGCCCGTGTTCTCGGGAGTCTTGGGGGCTTGCCCCTGATAGTGTTTCCGGGGGTAGTACGGTGAAGTCAAGAAGACCCCAGCCACTGCGTCAAGAAAATGGCCGATAAGTGGTAGGGGTATTTCAGGTCTTATAAGTGACTGATTTACGGCGCATCCCTAAGTTCTTGTTTAATGGTGGAAACGTCAAAAAAAGGTGCGGGCTAGAGCGGTTGCTCGGTATTACCAACTGATCCTTACACCCACAGTCGCGGCCGTTCCACGCTGCTGATTGCTGTCTAAATTGCTGCTGTAACCGACATTGGCGTAAACGCTGATGTTTTTGGCGAGCGTCAGGTCGGCGCCAATGCCCAGTTCGGCCCAGGAAGATTTTTGCTGGGTGTCGATATCGGTGACACCGGCAAAAGTGACCGTGTCGGTGGCGGATAAGCTGCGCCACAGATTGGCACGCAGCCAGGGTTGCAGCGGCAGGCCGCCGGCGTTGTAACGACCCTTGAGTCGCGCGCCGATTCGCCCGGTCCAGGCCGGGTCCGAATCGAAAGACACTCGGGAAATGCCGTCGTCCTGGCTGTCGAGCGTGACCTTCTGGTGGATAATTTGCGCTTGTGGCTCGATGTCCCAGTTGTCGGTAATTGCAATTGGATAACCGGCCTCTGCTGAAAGTGTGAGGGCATGCCCCTTGTTGTCGAGTTTGAGGCCTCGGTCGGAGCGGCTCTCACCGTCGAGCCAGGTGTACATCGCTACCAGATCGACGTACCAACTCATGGGATCTATCAGGGTCCAGTACAGGCCGAGGTTTTTGCCTTCAAGTTCCACTTTGCCGGCACGTTTATTTTGATAACCCTGATTGAATCCATCGACATCCCCCTTTAATCGGCTGTCGCCGACGAATAAACCTGTTCGCTGGGTTTGCCCACCGGAAGTTTGTGAGCTGTATAAATCATTGCCCACCAGATACCCTTTTATCGAGCCGTCGAGCCGTGGCGTAACGGTGCCGGCCCAGGTCTGATCGAAGTCCTTGCCGTAGACCCGGCCCCAGCCCGCACCCAATGAACCGGTTTCTGTCAGCAGGCGTTGATCGCCCTGGCGATCATGGAAAGTGCCGAGGGCCGTCAGGGCCAGTTTCGCGGCGGCGGGTGGCAATACCGACCAGACGGGCACTTCCTGGCGGTACAACGGAATTGGCGCAGCACCGGGTGGGGGCGTTGGCAATGACGGGCTTCCGGGAGCGGCCACCGGTGCCGCGACCAGAGGCACCAGAATTGGCGGTAAGGTCGGGTCGGGGTTGGGGACCGAGACCAGCGGTGCAGCCACGACCGAGGAGCGCAAGTACCAGCTGCTTTCGCTGCCGGCGGTGACGCCGCCCTTGTACAGGACATACTCGTAGGCGCCTGCCGACAACGGGGCTTTGAGCTTGAAGGCGCCACTGTCGCTGATCGCCGCGCCTTGGGTCTCAACCACTTGAATGCCGTTTTGCAAGGTTTCCGCGCCGCCGCCACCCACATTGCTGACGCTGATCGATGTAGTGCCGGTCAATGTCCCGTCCTTGACCACCAGCTTGTCACTGGGTGAACTGTCGTCACCGAGCACACTTTGCACCAGCAACTGACCGCCACTACCTGTGTAATTGCCCTGTACCGTCAGCGTGTCGCTGGTGCGTGAATTGCCGCTGCTCAGGTCGATGGTCCCGGCGTTGTTCAAGGTAGCAGCCTGGCCAGCCGTGAAGGGCGAGATGCTGCCTTGTGTCGACGCCAGGGTGCTGCTTTGATCGATATTGAGAATGCCTGTGCCACTGGCGCTGTCACCCAGAACGAAGTTGTCGGCGAGATCCAGTCGCGAGCTGTTGTTCAGGTTGACCGTTTCCCAATTGACGTAGCGACCGGCCCCGGCGGTTTTGGTGTTATCAAAGGTCAGTACGTCGTTGCCGGCGCCACCGTTAAGGCTCGGGTTCTGGGCGAGGGGGTTTGCGTCGAGATTGCGCAGCGTCGCCGTGTCATCGCCGCCTTCCATCAGGATTGCCGAGTGCAGAATGCCTCCTTTTTCCCAAAGGAAGGTGTCGTTGCCGACGCTGGTACGGATCTCGCCGACGACCTCGCCTCCGGACACCGTGATGCTGTCGTTGCCACCACTGACGCTGATATTGCCCCCGACCTTGCCCCCGGTAATGATGATGGTATCAATGTCGAAACCGGTAATCAGGTTGCCAAGGATCTGCCCACCAGACAGGTGGAAGAAGTTCTTGTCGAGCTTCATGTCGACCCTGCCAATGGTGCCGCCATCCATGGTAGCGGTATCGCCATCTTCGAAGGCACCGCGGATGGTGCCGCCAGTCATCCGGAAAAAGTCACGACTGTCGCCTTGAGCCAGAGACTGGATAGTGCCACCGCGCATCGTGAAATCATCGACACCATTACCCTGTTGGACCGCTCCGGTAATCTCCCCGGCATCGATGATCAGCTTGTCAGCCCCGTCCCCCTGATTGAGCGCCCCGACGATGCGCCCGGATTTCATGTCGACCGTATCGCTGCCGCCCCCAAACGTGACATTGTCATTGATCACACCGGTGCCATTGGCAGGGAAGGTCAAGCTGTTGTTGCCCGTCAGGTCGCTCAGCGCTCCACTGCTACCGCTGTCACAGACATGATTGTCATTACCGGCGGTGGGTGTGAGGGTGCAGGCCGCTTGTACCGGTTGCGGCCAACCGATGCACAGCCAGATTGAAACGGCGCAGGCGCTGTAACGGTACTTGGGCAGTTGGCTGGAAAAATTCATGCTCGTCTCCGCTTGGGATTCGGCGACTGAGTTGCCACTTGTCAAAAATGGCAAGGCTTCAGACACCCTCGGCAGCGCGAGTTGCGAGACGGCATCGGGACAGCAATGACCCGTAATCAAAAAACTTCAGCAACGACGGCTACTGTAAGTCGCATGTCCGTGCGCTCAGGCAATACGGACGTGTGCAACGTAGCAATAGTTTTTTGGCGTCGCTACTGTCAGAAGTAACAGGTTTAACGATTCAGTTGACGGTTCTTGATGTTTTTCGACATGACGGGCACGGGTTCACAGGTGTACTTCCACGGCCAATGGCAAATGATCAGACAGGTGCGTCCAGGGTTTGGTCCCGAGGATCTGCGGTTCATGGCTACTGGCATTGCGCAGATAAATGCGATCCAGGCGCAGCAGCGGAAACCGCGCCGGGTAGGTTTTTGCCGGGCGGCCGTGGTGGCGTTCGAAGGCTTCGTGCAGGTAGTCGCGACGGGCGAGGGCGGCGTTGCCTTGCAGCTGCCAGTCGTTAAAGTCGCCAGCGATGATCACCGGTGCGTGGTCGGGCAGGGATTCGAGCAGTTGGCAGAGCAACTGCAATTGAAGTTGGCGATGGCTTTCCAGCAGGCTCAGATGCACGCAGATCGCATGGACTTCGGCGTGACCCGGCACGTCCAGGACGCAATGCAGCAGCCCGCGTCGTTCGGGGCCGGTGATGGAAACGTCGAGGTTGCGGTATTCGCGGATCGGGTATTTGGACAGCAACGCGTTGCCGTGGTGACCGTCCGGGTAGACCGCATTGCGGCCGTAGGCGAAGTCGCTCCACATGCTGTCCGCCAGGAACTCGTATTGCGAAGTCGAAGGCCAATCGTTGTAACGCGAGGAGTGACGATCGTGTTCGCCCACCACTTCCTGCAAAAACACCAGATCCGCCGAGGTGCTGCGCACCGCTTCGCGCAATTCCGGCAGGATGAAACGCCGGTTGAGGGCGGTGAAGCCCTTGTGGGTGTTGACGGTCAGCACACGCAGTCGATGAATGGCCGGCGTTTGGTTCAACGTCGCTGACTCGACCGTCTGCGGCTTGGAGGTACTGGTCACTTTCACTCCTCTGAATCGAAGCTGGCTTATGCATGCGACTGATGTGGAGGCGGGCAGTTCAGTCTGGATGATTTCGGCGCCGCATCGATTAAATGTGGGGGCCTGCTCGCGAAAGCGCTGGGTCAGTCAGCATCGGTGTTGGATGTGCCGTCGTCTTCGCGAGCAGGCTCGCTCCCACACTGGTTTTGTGTCGTGCACAAAATCAAATTCAACAAATATCCCCTGTGGGAGCGAGCCTGCTCGCGAAGAGTCCCTCACATCCAACATCGATGGCGAATGACCCAGCGCTTTTGCGAGCAGGCTCGCTCCCACAGTTCAGACGAAGACGATTTCATAAGGTAGCCGCATCCGCTCCAGCAGTATCCGTGGCAACAGCGGGGCGATGCCGATGGCCGGCTCGCCGTCCAGCTGACTGGCGTAGGCATGGGTCGCATGGCTTTTGCGCGCCACGGTCCAGGTGTCCAGGCGTACCTTGCGCGCGCGGTGCCAGGGGATCAGGCCATGATCGCGCGTCGGCCAGTGCCAGGCCCAGACCGGTACTTCATTGAAGTCGGCGCCGGCGATGGCGGCGGCGTTGGCGCTGGCACGGCCGACGGCGTCGTGGTCGCTGTTGCCGTCTTCGGACCAGGTGCTGAACACCACATCGCCGGGCCGCAGGTAGCGGGCGATGAACCGCGTCAATTGCTGTTCATGCTCGGCCAGGGCGTTGTCGGTGAAGCCGCCGCGAATCCACTTCAGGCTGTGCATCGGCAACCCGAGCCGGCGCAAGGCTTCGACGCTTTCCTGGGCGCGGAACACGCTGAGGCGTTTCTCCGACCACTGCTGCGACCCCGGGTGGCTCGCGCTGCCGTCGGTGATTGAAATCAATTGCAGCGGATGGCCCATGCTGCTGAGCAGCTGCAGCAGGCCGCCGCAGGTCACCACTTCATCGCCGGGATGCGGGGCAATCACCACGGCGCGTGCGCCCGGCGGGACCAGGGATTGCGTGTTGATGACCGGGACGTTGTCCAGTTGCGGGGCACTGTTCCAGATCTGTGCCGACTGGCTGTTTTCGAGGAGAGAGAGCGGTTTCATGGCTACGTCCTTGTTCTCGTTGATAGCAATTGGCCGCGTTCCGAACCCTGGAATCGCCGCGAGCAGAGTATTGCTCATGTAGCGCTATTCGTCGCCTCGATGTTCCAGACGGTACGTTTTTCTGTCCGGATTGTTTCGAGTCTTCCCTATTCCTGTGGCGAGCGAGCTTGCTCGCGTTGGGCTGCGCAGCGACCCCAAAAATCTGACAACCATTGCGATTTTTGTGAGTGCTACGCACTCAAACGGGAGCGAGCTCCCTCGCCACAGGTTTTAACTCAACTCAGCTCACTCCTCTTCCTCATGCTGCAATTCGAACAGCAGTAACGAACGGCCCGTGACCGAGTATTCGTGGCCGAACTCGAAGCGCTCCTGACCGCGGATCGACGGTTGATTGGTGTCGATCATGCAGGTCCAGAAACCGCCGTCGGGCACTTCCGGCAGCAGGAAGTTGACGATGTCGTGGTAGGCATTGACCACCAGCAACAGCGTGGCGTCGGCACCCTTGCGGCGGATGCCGGTTTCCTGGGCGCGACCGTCGAGCAGCATCCCCAGGCAGCGATTGTGCGCATCGTGCCAATGCTCGGTGGTCATCTCGCTGCCGTCCGCGGCCAGCCAGGTGACGTCCTTGACGCCGATGTCCTCGTTGTAATTGCCCACCAGGAAGCGCCCGCGGCGCAGGATCGGGTAGGCCAGGCGCAACTTGATCAGGCGTTTGACGAACTTGAGCAGGGCCTTGCCATCTTCGCTGAGGTCCCAGTTGACCCAGCCGATCTCGCTGTCCTGGCAATAGGCATTGTTGTTGCCATCCTGGGTGCGGGCGAATTCATCGCCGGCCACCAGCATCGGCGTGCCCTGGGCCAGCAACAGGGTGGCGAAGAAGTTGCGCATCTGCCGCAGGCGCAACTCGTTGATTTCCGGGTCGTCGGTAGGACCTTCGATGCCGTGGTTCCAAGACAGGTTGTTATTGCTGCCGTCCTGGTTGTTTTCGTCGTTGGCTTCGTTGTGCTTATCGTTGTACGACACCAGGTCGTTGAGGGTGAAGCCGTCATGGGCGGTGATGAAGTTCACCGAGGAATAGGGGCGTCGGCCGCGCTGATTGAACATCTCGCCCGAAGCGGTCATGCGGCTGGCAAAGTCCGCCAGTTGCCCGTCGTCGCCTTTCCAGAAGGCGCGCACGGTGTCGCGAAACTTGTCGTTCCATTCCACCCAGCCGGGCGGAAACTTGCCGACTTGATAGCCACCGGGGCCGCAGTCCCAGGGCTCGGCGATCAGCTTGACCTGACGCAGCACCGGGTCCTGGCGGCAGGCCACAAGGAAACTGTGGCGCTCGTCGAAGCCATCGTGATAACGCCCCAGGATGGTCGCCAGATCGAAACGGAATCCGTCCACGTGCATTTCCGAGGCCCAATAGCGCAGGGAGTCGGTGACCATTTGCAGCACGCAGGGGTGGCTCAGGTCCAAAGTATTGCCGGTGCCGGAATCGTTGATATAGAAGCGCTTGTCATCGGGCATCAGGCGATAGTAGGAGGCGTTGTCGATGCCGCGCATGGACAGGGTCGGGCCTTGTTCATTGCCCTCGGCGGTGTGGTTGTAGACCACGTCGAGGATCACTTCCAGGTTGGCTTCGTGCAGGTGCGCGACCATTTCCTTGAACTCGGCAATCTTGCCGCTGGCCAGGTAGCGCGGGTCGGGGGCGAAAAAGGCGATGCTGTTGTAGCCCCAGTAATTGGTCATGCCTTTGTGCAGCAGGTGCTGGTCATTGACGAAGGCATGGATCGGCAGCAACTCCACGGTGGACACGCCGAGCTTGCGGATGTGTTCGAGCACGTCGTCGACCATCAATCCGGCGAAAGTGCCGCGCACGTTCTCGGGGACGGAAGGGTGACGCATGCTGATGCCGCGCACGTGGGTCTCATAAATGATCGTCTTGTCCCACGGCACGCTGACCCGGTGGTCGTGGCCCCAGGTGTGTGCCGGGTCGATGACTTTGCATTTGGGCACGAAGGGCGCACTGTCGCGTTCGTCGAAACTGAGGTCGGCGTCGGGGTGGCCGATGGTGTAGCCGAACAAGGCCTCGGACCATTTCAGCTTGCCCACCAGTTGTTTGGCGTAGGGATCGATCAGCAGCTTATTGGGATTGAAGCGATGACCGTTGGCCGGGTCGTACGGGCCGTACACGCGGTAGCCGTAGATCAGCCCCGGATGGGCATCGGGCAAGTAGCCGTGGTAGATCTCGTCGGTGTATTCCGGCAGTTCGATGCGTTCAAGCTCCACTTCCCCGGCATCGTCGAAAATGCACAGTTCGACACGGGTGGCATTGGCGGAAAACAGGGCGAAATTGACCCCAAGACCGTCCCAGGTCGCACCCAATGGAAAGGGCAGGCCTTCTCGGATGCGCGATGGCTCTTGAGGTGTCGGCGTGTCTTTCTTTGGACGGGTCATAAGTGCTCCTGCAAAGGGGATACAACGGCGCAGTCAAAATGTGGGAGCGAGCCTGCTCGCGAAAGCGTCGTGTTAGTCGACACCAATGTTGGCTGTGACTCCGTCTTCGCGAGCAGGCTCGCTCCCACAGGGGGTATATGCCCGACGAGCGCCTGCGTGGTGGCGAGAAGACTCGCCACAAGGTCATTCAGGACCAACGCGACGGGTCAGACCGCAGGCGGTTTACGCGCGGCGCGAGGCTTTTTTTCCGCGGCTTTCTCGCCCGGTGGAATCACCTTGGAGGCAGCGGCAGGTTTGGCCTTGGCTTTGGTTTTTGGCTCAGCCTTGCCATTGAGCGATTTGCCGGCAGCAGGCTTACTGGCCGCCGTTTTGCTTCCCGCGGCCTTGGGTGATTTTTTCGGCGCCAGGGCTTCGGCTTCGGCCAGTTTGCGCGCCATCTCCCAATGCCGGGCTTCCTGGCCCTCGGGTTTACCTTCCGACTCCCAGATCTGATAGGCAAACTCGCGGATGCGTTTATCGTCGGTACTCATCGCAATGCTCCTGATTCAACTCAAGTGTGGGTAGTTTGAATAATGAGATTGACCGGGAAGTCCCCCAGCGCGGCGCTGATCGTCAGCTCCCTGTGTTTTGTGACTGCGACGCTTGAAAAAAGTCCCTTGAGATTTTCCCCGGCGGTAGCAAGCGGCAAATGGACCCGTGTATCGCCCCAATGCAGCGCGCTCACCTGCGGTTCGGCACTGTTTTCCAGCAGCGATGCGCAGCGGATCGGCACGATCACGATGGCCCGTTTACCCGCCTGTTCTCGAACAAATCCGAGTACGCGATGCGCCTGGCTGCCGAGTACTTCGAGGGGGTGGTAAGTGCCCCGTCGAAACAGTTCCGGATGCTCGGCGCGCAGGCTCAATGTGTGCGCAATCAAGGTCTGCTTGATGCGCCCGTCACGCCAGTTCGCCAGCAGATCAGCAAGCTCCACCGATTGCTGCAAGGCCTGTTGGCGGCTGGGGTAATCCACCGGCCGGCGGTTGTCCGGATCGACCAGGGAAAAGTCCCAGAAGTCATTGCCCTGATAGAGGTCCGGCACCCCTGGCACGGTCATGCGCAGCAAGGTTTGCGCCAAACCGTTGAGTGCGCCGGGGACGGCGATGGCTTGCGCGGCTTTGCCCAGGGCCGAGCGCAGCAGCTCGCCTTCCGGTGTCAGCAGCAGGCCCCGGACAAACGCCTGGGTCGCTTGTTCGTAGGGGTCGTTTGGCGCGCTCCAGCTACTTTGCAACTTGGCTTCGCGCAGGGCTTTGCGTTGCCACTGCCAAAGTCGCTTGGCGTAGTCCTCCAGCGCGGGCTGATCATCGCTGCGCAAATCCAGCGGCCAGCTGCCGAGGATCGCTTGATACAGGATCAACTCGTCGGCCGGAGATGGCGATTGATCATCAAAGCGCAGGGGCCGGGCGAGGGCACGCCACAGGCCGATCTGGTCGGCGTACCAGCTGCTGCGTTCGCTCAATACCGCCAGGCGCGCGCGGGTGTCTTCGCCACGTTTGTGATCGTGGGTGGCGGTGGCCAGAAGGTTGTCCGGGAACTCGGCCAGGCGTTGGGCGCACGCGGTGTGAAAGTCGGCGATCGGTGCACTGAACTGTTCGGTGCTGAATCCGACGTCATTACGCGACAGCAGCACGGCCGAGCGATAGAACGCGGTGTCTTCCACCGCTTTGGCCGCCGCCGGTGAAGTCAGCTGCTGAAAGCGCACGCAGGCATGCTTGAGCCGCTTGCGCACCCGTCCTGCGGGGCGTTTGCGCCAGGGCTCGCCACCCAGCCAGCCGGCCAGGCAGTCGAGCACCGGCCAATCCGCCTCGCTGAGGGTTTGCCGCGCACCGTCCATGGCGTGCTGGAAAAAAGCTTCGTCCTGGATCGAACGGCCGAGGGGGCTGATGTAGGTGCGGTACACCGGAAAATGCACGATCAGCGCCTGCAACGCGCGACGGATCGCGCCAAGGGTCAGGTCGCGGGTCATCAGGTCTTCCCGGGCCACTTGGAGCAGGGCCTGGGCGACGCTTTCAAAATCCCCGGCCAAAGAACCGTTGAGGATCTGCTGGCGCGCCAATTGCGCTTCCTGGCTGAAATCGGCCGGACGCTCGCTGTAGCGCTGCCAGAGTTCACCCAGGGTTTTTTCGCCCTCGGGAGCGTGTTGCAGCAGCGACAACTGGTTCATGAATTCGTAGCCGGTGGTGCCGTCCACCGACCAGTCGCGGTGCAGGGTTTCACCTTCGCCGAGGATCTTCTCGACATAGATCGGCAGGTGCCGGCCCGGTGCCAGGCGGTCGACGCGCCGTCGCAATTTGCGGCAGTAACCCCGAGGGTCGGCGAGGCCGTCGATGTGGTCGATGCGCAGGCCATCGATCAGGCCGTGTGCCACCAACTGGAAGATCTTCGCGTGGGTTGCCTCGAACACCGCCGGGCGTTCCACCCGCAGCCCACCCAGTTCGTTGATATCGAAAAAACGCCGCCAGTTGATGTCGTCCGCGGCGGTGCGCCAACTGGCGAGACGATAGCTCTGGCGTTCCAGCAGACTGTGCAGGTTTTGCAAGCCTTCAGGGGTCAGTGAGTCGTAACTTTTCAGATTGTGTTCGATGGCCTGGCGTATTTGCGGATCGCTGGCCAGTTCGCGCAGTTCGTCTTTCAGGGGCATCGCCAGGCTGTGCGCATCCGTCTGATAGCTCAGCGTGCTGAAACGGTCGGCCAGTGACTTGAGTGGTTCGGCATCGGTCTTGAGCAGTTCGCCGTAATGGCTGGGGCAGATCGGGAAGTGATGGTCGTAATGCTCGACGTGAAAGGCGCCGCGCAGCGCATCGAAACGCAGGGGTAAGGTGCCATCCTGCAGTGCGATGCCGTAGTCGCTGCCCAGAAATGGCAACAGCAGTTGGCCTTCCATCAACGGGTCGGGTGAATGCCACTGTATGTCGAAGAATTCGCCATAGGGGCTCAGTCGCCCCCATTCGAGCAGGTCCAGCCACCAGGGGTTGTCGCTGCCGCCGACGGCCATGTGGTTGGAAACGATATCGAGGACCAGCCCCATGTTCTGGCTGCGCAATGCACTGACCAGGCGGTGCAACGCCGCTTCGCCACCCAATTCCGGGTTGACCGTGGTCGGATCGACCACGTCGTAGCCATGCATGGAGCCGGCACGGGCACTCAGCAGCGGCGAGGCATACACGTGACTGATGCCGAGGCGGGCGAAGTACGGCACCAGTGGAACCGCATCATCGAGGGTAAAACCTTTATGGAACTGCAGGCGCAGGGTGGCTCGCAGCGGTTGCATTGGCTTTTCGGTCATTGGTCACGCTCGGCCGCCTGAAGCCTTGCGCAAGCAAGCAGTTCCAGGCGTCGGGCCGCGTCGGGTTCATCGAGCAGGGTTTCGCTATATCCCGGCAAGCGTCGCGACCAATTGGGGTGGGTATCGATGGTCCCGGGCAGGTTGGCCTGTTGTTCGATACCCAGGGCATCTTCCAGCGGCAGCAACACCAGCGGCGCGCGGGTATGGCCAAGGAAACGCACGCTGGCGTCAAGCACCTGGTCGGTCTCATGGGATTCTTCGCGGAAGTTCTGCGGGTCCTGGCTCAATGTGCGGCGCAGGCCTTCGCGTTCCCGTTCACGGTGGTGGCGCCACTCGATTTCAGTGTTGGCGTCGATCAGGCCCAAGCGGGCATTCCAGTCGATATCACGGCCATGCCACCAGCCATTGAGGGTCGGCAAATCATGGGTGCTGGTGGTCGCCAGGGCGTTGTCCGGCCAGTCGAGGATCGGCTTGAAGTGGGTGTTGTCCTGTTCGAACAACAACACCCGCATGCCGAGCATCGAACGGGCGATGAGTTTTTCCCGCAGGCCGTCCGGCACGGTGCCGAGGTCTTCACCGAGAACGATGGCCTGGTGGCGATGGGACTCGAGGGTCAGCAGGCGCAGCAGGTCGTCCACCGGGTAATAGAGGTAAGCGCCATCGGCGGGCGGTGCACCATTGGGGATCACCCACAAGCGTTGCAGTCCCATGACGTGATCGATGCGCAGGCCACCGGCGTGTGCAAAATTGGCGCGCAGCATTTCGATGAAGGCGCGAAAACCGTTGCGCACCAGGCCTTCGGGGGAAAATGCGGAAATCCCCCAGCCCTGGCCGCTGCGGTTGAGAATGTCCGGTGGCGCGCCGACGGTGAGGGACGCGAGCAGTTCGTCCTGACGGCTCCAGGCCTGACTACCGCCGCCGTCGGCACCGACGGCCAGGTCGGCAATCAGGCCGATGCTCATGCCGCCGCTGCGTGCAGCGGCTTGCGCGCGTTCCAGGCAACGGCTGATCAGCCACTGGCAGAACGCGAAGAAGCCGATGCGTCCGGCATTTTCTTCGGCGAATTCGGCCAGGGCCATACTGCGCGGGTTACGCCATTGTTCGGGCCAGTGCCGCCAGTCGAGGTCTTCGCCCTTGGCGGCGCGCGCCTCTTGAATGGCTTCGAACCGGCAGTGGTTTTCCAGGGCTTCGCCTCCGGCGTGGCGGAAGCTGCTGAAGTCGGCGTGCAACGGGTGTTCACCCTGGACGAAGCCGTCATACAGCGCTTCCAATAGCCGATGCTTGGCTTCGGCGGCGGCCGGCCAGTCGATCAGCGGCAGGTTTTCCAGATGCCGCAATTCGTCAGCCAGGCCGGTGGCGTCGATGGCGGCGCGTAATGCACGTTCGCCAAGGATTGCGCCGGGCGCGCAGTACAGGCTGTTGAGGAACAAGCGACTGGACGGCGAATAGGGGCTGTAGCGTTGGCCGTCGCTGGCGAACATGGCGTGCAGCGGACTGATCGCCAGCGCTTCGGCACCACGTTCACCCGCGACCCTGGCCAGGTCTTCCAGGGCCTGGGTATCGCCGAACCCGCCATCGCCGGCGCGGCGCAAAGCGTACAGCTGCGCGCTCAGGCCCCAGGCGCGAGGCGTCGGGTTCTCAACGGCATCGCCCACGCTGTAGCAGCGCTCAGGCGCCACGGCCAGGGTGAAGGTTTGCCCTTCGATGCTGACCTGCTGGTAACCGACCGGAATCAACCCGGGCAGCGTCGCCTCGGCGTCCAGTTTGAGGGTGAGTACCGAACCGTCTTCGAGGTGAATCTCGCACGGCGTTTGCGGTTCGAAGTAATGCGCCAGGCTGAGCCCGACACCGACGTCGGCGGTGAGCAACGGCGGCAGGTGACGGGTCTGTTGCACCTCTTGCAATTCGAGCAGGCTGGCGTCGATTTCCTGTGCGCTGCCGGCCGGGTGGCCGAGCCCGGTCAGGACATTGCGCAACACCGAAGGGGCGACTTTTTGCGGGCGACCATTGGCGTCGATCCAGTCCACTGCCAGACCGGCATGGCCCGCCAGTATTTCAAGCTGCGCATCGCTCATTGAGGCTCTCCATCCGGGGGTAGCAAAGGGGCTGCGGCCTTGAGGGTGACTAGCGCGCAATACGGGGCAAGCGTGCCCTGGTCCAACAGGCCGAAGGCGTTTGGAGGATGCTCGAACAACAGCACCGCATCGGCCTGTGGGGTGTGGACCACCGGCGTGTTGCCGAGGTTCAGGTCAATGCGCAACAGACTGCCGTCACCCAGCAACCAGCGTGCCGAGACCGCGCCGTCGGCCAGCCTTTCGGCACCCAATGCCTGGGCGCCCGGCAGGCGCGGGATGATCTGCTGATGGCGAATCTGCAAGAGCCGGCGATACAGATCGTGAATGGCCGAAGCGCCGCCGGCGCTCAGCGAAGGCCGGGACGCTTCGAAGGTTTCTGGTGCGTTTGGATCGGGAATCTGTTCGCGTTTGTGTGGATCGGCAAATGCACTGAATGCGGCAAACTCGTTGCGCCGTCCTTCACGCACCAGCCGGGCCAGCTCGCCATGGTGGCTGGTGAAAAACAGGAACGGCTGCTCGGCGGCAAACTCGTCGCCCATGAACAGCAGCGGAATCATCGGCGACAGCAGTAACAGCGCGGTGGCGGCTTTCAAGGCATCGGGATGGGCCAATTGATGCAGGCGCTCACCAAAGGCGCGGTTGCCGATCTGGTCGTGGTTCTGCAAAAACAGAATGAAGGCGCTGGGCGGCAAGTGCCCGCTGGGTTCTCCACGGGGTTTGCCATGGCGATTGATATGACCTTGAAATACGAAACCCTGGCTCAGGCAGCGGGCCAGTTGTTCGGTGGGGTTATGCGCATAGTCGGCGTAGTAGGCGTCGGTTTCACCGGTCAACAGTACGTGCAGGGCGTTATGGCCATCGTCATTCCACTGAGCGTCGTAACCTTGCTCCAGCAGGCTGGCCTGATTGTGTTCGTTTTCCAGCATCAGCCAGACGTGACGCGGCGGGTCGACCTGCTGGCGTACCCGTTGCGCCAGTTCCTGAAGAAAGTCCGGGTCTTCGATGGCATGCACGGCATCCAGGCGCAAGCCGTCAAAGCGATACTCCAGCAACCACATCAAGGCGTTGTCGATGAAGAAGTCGCGCACCTCGCGTCGGCGGAAGTCGATGGCCGCTCCCCAAGGTGTGTGTTTGTCTTCATTGAAGAAGCCTTTGGCGTAGCGGTGCAGGTAGTTGCCGTCCGGGCCGAAGTGGTTGTAGACCACGTCGAGAATCACCGCCAGGCCGTGTCCATGGGCGGTGTCGATGAGATGCTTGAGTTGTTCGGGCGAGCCGTAGGATGCCTGGGGCGCGTAGGGCAGGACCCCGTCGTAGCCCCAGTTGCGTTCGCCGGGAAATTGCGCCACGGGCATCAGTTCGATCGCGGTGATCCCCAGTTCAACCAGGCGCGCCAGATGCTGCTCGACGGCCTGGAAGCCGCCGAGCGCACCGACGTGCAACTCGTATATCACCGCCTCGTTCCACGGACGGCCCTGCCAGGTGCTGTGTTGCCAACAGTAGGCATGGGGATCGACCACCACGCTGCGCTGGTCGATATCCCCGCCCTGGGCGCGGGAGGCCGGGTCCGGCACCTCCAGTTCGCCGTCGATGCTATAGCGGTAACCCGTGCCTGCCGGGCAGCGGGTGTTGATCACGAACCAGCCGTCAGCCTGAGGCAGCAACGGCAAGGACTGTCCATTTTCCAGTTCGACACTGACGTAGAACGCATCTGGCGCCCACAACGCGAATTGCGTGTGTTCAGCGTCCAGCATGATTGCGCCGTGGGGCCAGGTCTCAAGGGTCCGTAACGGCATCTTGAAAGCCTCTTACTGTTTGTTCGATTTCCCCAGGGCTTTAGCCACAAGCTGTTCGTAGAGTTCGGCGTAGGGTTCGACCGCCTGGCACCAGTTGAAAGGCTGGGTCATGGCCCGGCAGCGCATGGCGTTCAGCAGGTCGGGGAAGGCAAACACATGGAACGCTCGGCTCAGGGCCTCCTGATAACTCTCCACCGTGGATTCGTCGAACAGGAAACCGGTCACGCCGTTCTCGATGGTGTCGGCCAGGCCGCCGGTATTGCGCGCCACCGGCAACGAGCCGAAACGCTGGGCATACATCTGGCTCAGGCCGCAGGGTTCATAGCGCGAAGGCATCAACAGGAAGTCGCTGCCGGCAAACATGCGGCGGGCATCGGTTTCGTTGAACCCGATGCGTACGCCGATCTGCCCGGGAAAGCGCAGGGCCAGTTCGCGCATGGCTTGTTCTTCTTCTGGCTCGCCACGACCGATGATCGCGATCTGCCCGCCGGATTTGACGATGTATTCGGAAACCGCTTCGGTCAGATCCAGGCCTTTTTGGTAGACCAGGCGCGACACCACGGCAAACAGCGGGCCTTCGGAGTCGTCGAGGCCGAACAGCTGACGCACATGGGCGGCATTGACCGCCTTGCCTTCCCAGTCGCCGATGCCGAAGGGACGGAACAGGTGCGTATCGGTGGCGGCGTCCCAGCTTTCATCGATGCCGTTGGGAATGCCGCTGAGCAGGCCTTGCTGGGTCTTGGCGGCAAGAAATCCGTCGAGACCGCAGCCGAACGCCGGGGTGGTGATCTCCTGGGCGTAGGTGGCGCTGACCGTGGTGATATGGCTGGAATAGGCCATGCCGGCCTTGAGGAACGACATCTTGCCGTAGAACTCCATGCCTTCCTGTTGCAGCGCGTGATGGGGGATGCCCAGTTCAGGGCACGAACCCAGGCTGGTCACACCTTGATAAGCCAGGTTATGGATGGTGAACAAAGTTGGTGTGCGCTGCCCGCGCCAGTGCATGTAGGCGGGCGCCAGACCGGCGGGCCAGTCATGGGCGTGCACCAGGTCCGGGCACCAGTGAATTTGTGCGAGGTTGGCGGCGATATCGGCTGCGGCCAGGCCCAGGCGGGCGAAGCGAATGTGGTTATCCGGCCAGTCGCGGCCATTGTTGGCGCCGTAGGGAGAACCTTCGCGCTCGTAGAGTTCAGGGCAGATCAACACGTAAATGACCAGGCCATCGGGCATGTCCATGCGCCCGATCTTGCAGGGTGGCAGCGCGGCATGCCCGCCCAGTTCACCAATGATGTGAATCGGGTTTTCGCTGTGCAGCACCTGCGGGTAACCGGGAATCAGCACCCGCACGTCGTGCAGATGGGTCATGGCCCGTGGGAGGGCGGCGGAAACGTCACCCAGTCCCCCGGTTTTCACCAGGTCGGCAATCTCCGATGTGACGAACAACACTTTTTTCCGATTGGGATTCTGTTTGGCCACCGGGCTCAGCGTCCTGGTGCCGGTAACGTTGATCGACTGGGCAGCGGGAGCACTTACGGCGCTCGATTCGCCGACATGCTGATGAGCACGTTCTCCCTGAACATCTAAAACCGCACTGATCATATGAATCTCCCGTGTTGTTGATCTAATTCTTAGCTCTGGCAAACGGTATTTCATTGGCCAAACATCCTGTGGCCGGGCGCAAAAGCGCTGCACATCGGTGAGCAAGCGCTGCCCAATGCGCTGAAGCAGTTTGGGTGGAGTAGCCATTGCAAGGATTGCACCAGTCGCAACGCACCTTCCTTTCAGTCGACCGACCACGAACGGCAAAAGTTTCGATTATTTTTCCGCTTTGTGACCGACCGGTTTCGCCCCGCGAAAGTGAGCCTAGACCAGAACTTAGAGCGGTAAAGCCCGGATGGCAAAATTGTTCGACAATCGGTTTAAAGAGGTACGGACGTGCCGGATTACGAGGCTTGCGCACCGACGAAGGGCAGGTTTTTTTGTGAAATCGGATGAAAATGAAGCAGAACTGTCACATCGGTGTGCGTGGGTGAACAGTTTGTTTGCACCATTGCGGTGCGCGGCTTGGGTTGTGCAGTGAATGTTCTTGCCTCTTCGCGAGCAGGCTCGCTCCCACAGGGGATCTCTGTCGGTCCCTAAACCTGTGTCCAGAGAAGATCCATTGTGGGAGCGAGCCTGCTCGCGAATGAACGAAAACGCGGAGTCAGTTCAGCAATCGAATCGGCTCACCTTCGGACCAGGCCCGTATATCCTCGATCATCTGCGAGAAAAACAGCTGGTAGTTCTGCTGGCTGACATACCCCACATGCGGCGTCGCCAGTACATTCTCCAGGGTCCGGAACGGATGATGAGGCGGCAACGGCTCGACATCGAACACATCCAGCGCCGCACCCGCCAGGCGTCGTTTCTGCAAAGCCTTGATCAGCGCAGCCTCATCGACAATCGGCCCGCGCGCGGTGTTGACCAGCAGTGCCGTGGGTTTCATCCAGCCCAACGCCTCGGCATCCACCAGCCCTCGGGAGCGGTCGCTGAGGACCAGATGCACCGACAATACGTCAGCCTGCTCGAACAGCTCCTGCTTGCTGACATAAGTCACGCCCACTTGCGCGGCTCGCTCCGCGGTGAGGTTTTCGCTCCAGGCAATCACGCGCATCCCGAATACCTGACCGAACTGTGCTACTCGCTGACCGATGCTGCCCAGGCCGAGGATCGCCAGGGTCTTGCCATGCAGGTCGCCCCCCAGGCCTTGCTGCCACTTGCCGTCGCGCAATGCGTTGGCTTCGGCCACCAGGTTGCGGGTCGCGGCCATGATCAAGGCCCAGGTCAGTTCGGGCGCTGCGTGTTTGTAGCTGTCGGTGCCGCACACCTGAATACCCAGGGCGGCAGCGGCCTTGAAGTCGAGCGCAGCGTTGCGCATGCCGCCGGTCACCAGCAGCTTGAGGTTGGGCAAGCGGCGCAGTAGATCCTCATCGAACCGGGTGCGTTCGCGCATCACGCAGATCACTTCAAAGGCTTCCAGGCGCTGCGCCAGGCTTTCACTGTCGGTCGGGTAGTCGTGGATGAAACTCACCTGGCCGATGTCCTCCAGCAGGGACCAGTCGACCACGTTTCGGGCCACGTCCTGCCAATCGTCAATCACCGCAATCTGCACCGCCATCAGCCTTACCTCATTAACGCACGGGGTTGGTTTTGTTCAGCCAGTCAAGCAACGCCTTGTGAAACTCCGCCGGCTCTTCCATTTGTGGTGCGTGGCCCATGCCGGGGAATTCCACCAGGGTCGACTGGGGGATCAGTTTGGCCACTTGTTTGCCGAGAACGTCGTAGTGGCCGAGTTTCGCCTTGACCTCCGGGGAGGCGATATCACTGCCGATGGCCGTGGTATCGGACGTACCGATCAGCAACAGCGTCGGCATCTTCAGGTTCTGGAATTCGTAGTACACCGGCTGGGTGAAGATCATGTCGTAGATCAAGGCCGAATTCCACGCGACTTGCGTATGCCCCGGGCCTTTGTTCAGGCCGGCGAGCATGTCCACCCAGCGGTCGAACTCAGGCTTCCAGCGTCCGCCGTAATAGGTGTTGCGTTCGTAGTTGCGGATCCCTTCGGCCGTGAGCTTCAGCTCGCGCTCGTACCATTGATCCACCGTGCGATAAGGTACGCCGAGGGCTTTCCAGTCCTCCAGGCCGATAGGGTTGACCAGGGCCAGTTGTTCGACCTGTTCGGGGTATTGCAAGGCATAGCGAGTGGCGAGCATGCCGCCGGTGGAGTGGCCGAGCAGGGTGGCTTTCTGGATGCCGAGGGCCTTGAGCAATTGCTGGGTGTTGTTCGCCAGTTGCTGGAAGCTGTATTGATAGTGGTCCGGCTTGCTGGAAGTGCAAAAGCCGATCTGATCCGGGGCGATGACCCGGTAACCGGCGTCGCTCAGGGCCTTGATCGAGGTTTCCCAGGTCGCGCCGCAAAAATTCTTTCCATGCATCAGCACCACGCTGCGCCCGTTGGCCTTGCCATGGGCGGCGACGTCCATGTACCCCATCTGCAGGGATTTACCCTGGGACTCGAAGGCGAAATGCTTGACCGTGTAGGGGTACTCGAAACCTTGCAGTTCGGGGCCATATGCCGGGGCCTCGGCGTAAGCGATGACGGGCAGGGCGGCGGTCAGCAGCAGACCGGGCAGCCAGCGGGTGAGGGGCAAAGGCATGGGGGAGCTCCATTGGAAATCCGCCGATGCTGGATCGGCATGATTAGGGCGACATTAAACAGGCAATGGCCACGCCGGTTGGTTCAACCCATCCAGCCCACCGTGGCCAGGGCCAGCACGCCATAACGGGCACCTTTAGCCAGGGTCACGATCAGCAGGAAGCGCCCCAGCGGTTCGCGCATCACCCCGGCAACCAGGGTCAGCGGATCGCCGATCACCGGCAGCCAACTGAGCAGCAACGACCAATGACCATAGCGCTGATAATGGATTCGGGCTTTTTCCAGATGGGCAGGGCTGACCGGAAACCAGCGCCGGTCGCGGAAGCGCTCGATGGCACGCCCCAGCCACCAGTTCACCAGCGAGCCGAGGACATTGCCCAGTGTCGCCACCGCCAGCAGTGACCACAGCCAATACCGGTCGCTGAGCAACAGGCCGACCAGCACGGCTTCGGATTGCAGGGGCAGCAGTGTGGCGGCACCGAAGGCCGCCAGAAACAAACTGATGTAGGCGCCGAAGATCAATGGGCGGGGTAGTCCGCCACGATGACATCCGTGCCGTCCTTTTTCAGGCCGATCACTTGATAGGCATCGCTCATGCCGTCCATTTCCATGCCCGGTGATCCCATGGGCATGCCGGGTGCGGCCACGCCCAGAAGGTCATCGCGCTTGCTCAGGGCCAATACTTGGTCGGCCGGGACATGGCCTTCGACGAATTTGCCGTTGATCAAACCGGTGTGGCAAGACGCCAGGCGCGGTGGCACGCCATGCGTTTCCTTGAACAGGCTCATGTTGGCTTCGACATGATCCTCGACCTTGAAACCGTTGGCCTCCAGGTGGCTGATCCATTTCTTGCAGCAACCGCAATTGGCGTCGCGGTGAACTTCAATCGGGATCAGGTCGGCGGCCTGGACCAGGGAGGAAATGAACAGGGCGCTCAAGGCAGCCAGACGCAGAGGAGTTCGCATGTCGTGACGGGTCTCGGATTGCGGGCGAAAAAACGCATTTTGACCGGTTTTTCCGGCCATACCTTCAAGGTTTGTTTCGAATTACTACAAGCTCGGCAGCTTCATGATCTTAGATCAACGCTGTCAGTCAGATGAAGGCGACATTACAGATTTGTCAGTTATGTGTCCGAGGCATTGCCTCTGTGCGAGCGAGCCTGCTCGCAAAAAACGTTCGGGCAACGCGATCATCGGGTAGCCCCCGTTATCGTTGACGTCCATCGCGAGCAAGCTCAGCTTCTGCAGAAGATCCGGTTTGCTAACGATGCGGGTAGTAACCCGGTCCGCCCCGGTCGTCGTAGTGACGGTCATGGTGCCAGCCACCGTGGGGGAAGACGATACAGCCGCTCAGGGAAAGCAGGGCCAGCAGGGGAATCAGCAGTGTGATTCGACGCAACATTTGAAAATCCTCATGGTTATCGCCGCAATGAAGCCAAAACGCTTCATCGGCTGTAACATGAGACCCTGTTTGCTGCGCCCCATCCCCGGAAAACGGTAGGGGCTTGGCATGCGTGCGGATACAAAGCGGATACATTTTTTTCAGTTTCAGGCTTACATTCAGGAAAAGGCCCATGACCCAGTCGCAACGTTTGAAATATTCCCTTCTGATCGCCCTGGCCGTGCTGGGGATCATGTTTGGCCTGACTTATTTGCAGAACACCGGGGTTATCAGCGAAAAACTGTTCCAGTACATCGCCATTGGCGTGGCGGTGGTCGTGGTGGTCATCAATGGTGTGATGCGGCGCAAGGTCAAGCCCTGACTATTGAAGGTGCTCCCGCTACCGGCGTAGGAGCTGTCGAGTGCAACGAGGCTGCGATCTTGTGATGTGGTTTAAACTATCAAAAGATCGCAGCCTCCGGCAGCTCCTACATGGCAATGTGAGCGTGAGGCTTGTCAGTGGTGCTCCAAAACGGCAGCAGCCCGCGGGTCCAGGCTGTAGCTTTTGTCTTCGTTGAGCACGATCACGCCTTCGCTGCACAGGCGTTTCAACACTTCGCGCACGCTCAGGAAGGACAGGGGAATATCCAGTTCCAGCAAGTGACTGTGCACCCCGCGCACACCCAGGCTGCGGTCGTTTTCGGCGGCCGTCAGCAGGGCGTCGATGACTTTGAGACGAATCAGACTGGTTCGCAGGCCAAAGCTTTTGAGCAGGAAGCGAATCCGCTCGTTGCCGTGGCGCTCGGTACGTTGGTCGAAGACTCCGACCCCGATGGAAGTGCTCTTTGGCGTGTTGCTACCGTCCGTTGGCAGTTGCGAGTTGTACATTGCAAAAACTCCTTTTCAGAGCCTGATCAGGAAAAATGGGCGCTCTTGCCTAACAAGACGTATGAGCCACGCAAATCATGAAGACTTAAATGTAGAAATTTCGTCATCATGGCGTTAGCGGTCTGTAAGCCGCCGCTGGATCGCGGTCTTTTCTCCTAAATTTTTGCCGTTTGATTCGTCCCTGAAAGGATGCGCAGTGCGTGTCAGTACGCAGAACTGTGACCATCGTTTTTCGATCAGGAGCGAGTGTGATTATTTCCAGCCAGTTAACCAGGTTGAGCCTGGCAGGTGTGTTTCTGGGGCTGAGTCTTGCGGCGAACGCCCGCAGCCAGCCTGAGCAGGCCAGTGCCGATATCCGCCGGACCAGTTTCGGCGTGCCACATATTCGGGCCGAGAACGAGCGGGGGCTCGGTTACGGAATCGGCTATGCCTATGCTCAGGATAACCTGTGTTTGCTGGCCAATGAGATCGTCACGGTGAACGGTCAACGTTCGCGATTTTTCGGTCCGGATCAGTTCACGGTGGAAGAGCGTGAGAACCGGGTCAGCGATCTGTTTTTCACCTGGCTGAACACGCCCCAGGCCGTTGCCGGGTTCTGGCAGGCGCAACCCCCGGAGGTGCGCGCGCTGGTCGAGGGCTATGTGGCCGGATATAACCGGTCCCTGACAGAGCGTCGGACCCAGGGGCTGCCGCAGCAGTGCCAGGGCGATTGGGTGCGGGAAATCACCGCCGAAGATCTGGTCAAGCTGACCCGTCGCCTGCTGGTGGAAGGTGGCGTAGGTCAGTTTGCCGAAGCGCTGGCGGGCGCCACACCACCGGCTGCCGCCACGACGAATGCCGGAAAACAGTCGGCGTTTCAGGTAGCCGACTCGCGTATGCAACGGTTTGCCCTCGACCGTGGCAGCAATGCCGTAGCGGTAGGCGGCGAGCGTTCCTTCAACGGGCGCGGCATGTTGCTGGCCAATCCGCACTTCCCGTGGGTCGGCGGCATGCGCTTTTATCAGATGCACCTGACCATTCCCGGCAAACTGGACGTGATGGGCGCTGCGTTGCCGGGGCTACCTTTGATCAACATCGGCTTCAACCAGCACCTGGCCTGGACCCACACCGTGGATTCGTCCAAGCATTTCACTCTGTACCGCCTGCAACTGGACCCCAAGGATTCGACCCGGTACCTGCTCGACGGCAAATCCTTGCCCATGCACAAACAGACGCTGACGGTTGACGTGAGGCAGCCGGACGGTTCGGTCAAGGCGGTTTCCCATGTGGTCTACAGCTCGCAGTTCGGCCCGATCGTGCAGTGGCCCGGGAAACTGGACTGGGACAATCAGTTCGCCTACAGCTTGCGCGACGCCAACCTGGATAACGACCGCGTACTGCAACAGTGGTACGCCATGAACCGTGCCGACAACCTCAAGGAGTTTCAGGATTCGGTGCACAAGATCCAGGGTATTCCGTGGGTCAACACCCTGGCGGCAGACGATCAGGGGCAAACGCTGTACATGAACCTGTCGGTGGTGCCGAACGTCAGCGCCGAGAAGCTGGCACAGTGCAGCGACCCGCGCATTGGCTTGCAGATGATCGTTCTCGACGGCTCCAACAGTGCCTGCGCCTGGGACATCGACCCGCAGGCGGCGCAAAAGGGCATTTATGCCTCGGACAAGTTGCCGCAACTGCTGCGCAGGGACTTCGTGCAGCACTCCAATGATTCTGCGTGGATGGCCAACCCGGCGCAGCCGCTGACCGGTTTTTCGCCATTGATCAGCCAGGACAGCCAGCCCTTGGGCTTGCGCTCGCGATTTGCCCTGGATCGCCTGAGTACACTGGCCAAGGCCGGCCCGCTCAAGGCAACGGATCTGCAACACATGGTGATGGATGATCAGGTGTATCAGGCCGCGCAAGTCATGCCGGACCTGCTGCAATTCTGCGCGGCCGATCTGGGGGCCGATGGCAAAGCCCTGGCGCCGCTGTGTGCCAGTCTCAAGGCCTGGGATCGCAAGGCGAATCTCGACAGTGGCCTGGGCTTCGTGCATTTCCAGAATGTCATGGAGCCTCTCGAACAGGCCCCTGATGTCTGGCGCGTGGCGTTCGATCCGAAAGACCCGCAACACACCCCGCGTGGCCTGGCGGTCGACCGGCCTGAGGTGGCGCAGGCGTTGCGCCAGGCGATGCTGGCGTCGGTCGAGCAGGTCAATGCGTCAGGACTGAAGCCGAACAGCCGTTGGGGCGATATCCAGGTGGTCAGCAGCGGTGGCCGGCAAACGCCGATCCATGGCGGGCCGGGGACGCTGGGTGTGTATAACGCCATTCAGAGCGTGCCCAGAAGCGACGGCAAGCGCGAAGTCGTCAGTGGCACCAGCTACTTGCAGGTGGTGACCTTCGACGAAAAGGGACCGCAGGCTCACGGGGTGCTGGCATTCTCGCTGTCCAGTGATCCGGCGTCGAAACACGCCAATGACCAGACCCTGGCGTTTTCCAAGAAACAGTTGAGTGTGTTGCCGTTCACCGAGCAGCAGATCACGTCGGATCCCAACTACCAGGCCCAAACAATTCGCGAACAGGAGGAGAAGGCCGGGAAGGTGGCGGCGCAGTAAAGTGACAGGTGTTTGAATGATGCATGAAGGCCGCTCCCCGCAAGGGTGGCGGCCTTCAGCTTTTTGGAGTGCGCTGCGGAATCGAATTGAGGACCGGGTTGCCGTCCTTGTTGCGCGTCAGGTAGATCGGCAGCACCTTGGGCAGCGTTGCTACCAGGGTGTTGAGTTCCTTGATGTTGTAGATGCCGCCGATGCGGATCGCGCCGGTGCTGTTGTCGGCGACGACCAAGGGCGTTTCCAGGTAACGATTGATCAGCGGCAGCGCGTCGTTGAGCGCCAGATTGTCGAGTACCAGTTTGCCGCTGCGCCAGGCCAGCGAGTTGTCATTGTCGTAGGTCTGGCTGATCCGTGGAATGAAATCGCCATGGCCATAGCTTGCCTGCATCGACGGACCCAGCCTCAAACCGTCCCCCGGCAAGTCATCGTTGCTGCTGACCAGCACCGAGCCTTCAATCAGGTTCACTTTCACCTGGTCTTCATACATCCAGACGTTGAACTGGGTCCCGGTGACCCTGATTTTCCCTTCGGCTGCCTTCACTACGAACGGGTGACTGGTGTCGTGGGCAACGCTGAAAAAGGCCTCGCCTTTTTCCAGGGTGACCTGACGACGATCCTTGTAGTTGCTGTAAGTCAGCTCGCTGCCCAGGTTCAGTTCGACATGGCTGCCGTCCTTCAAGGTGACTTTGCGCACATTGTCGCTGGCCTCGAAGTGCTCATACGAATTGGGTAGCCACCCCAGGTTCCAGCCGCTATAGGCCGCCAACGGTAGCGCCAGCGCGCAGACAGCGGCGGCCATGCCGAAGGTGCGCCATGGGGTTTGCGGTTTCACTTGAACCAACGGCACCACGGCAGGCTCCGGGCGCGGCAGATCGCCCGCGACTTCCCAGATTTCCAACATCGCCTCGTACTCGAAGGCGTGCAACGGATGTGCATCCCGCCACTGCTCGAACGCCACGCGCTCTTGTGGCGTGCAGTCATCAGCGTGCAAGCGCATGCACCAGTGCGCAGCGGCATCGGTGATAGCGTCGTATTCGGCTTGTGAGAAAGGGCTGTCGGTCATTGACTCATCCTGATTTGCGCCATTCTAACCTTGAGGGCAGCCTGCGAGAACATCGATCATGGCAATTAAACATCAAAGTGCAGATTTTTTCGCGTGCGTGGGCGCAAAGGCAGCGCCCATGGGCAGCATTATCCGTAAACGACGTGAAAAAATGATCAAAACGATCTATCACGCCTGTAGGAGCACGCTCCTACAGGCGGCGTTGACCATCAGGGATTGGCCGCCGGCATCGGGTCCAGTTGCCGACCCATTTCGCTTATCAGCCGGGCTATCGAGTCGGCATTGCGCAAAATGATGTTGATTCGAGGCTCTGCGTTATTTTCATCCAGGAAGTCATCCCGCGCTTCGTCGATTGTGTCGCGACCGGTTATTTCCAGGATCGCGTCGACTGCATCGTGGTCGATATCAGTAAAATCCAAATCGATCCACTCATTCAGATTATCGTTCCATCTGGAAAACAACTTCTCCCTGGGGGTGTCCAACGACAATGCATTTCGCTGAAGCTCGATCTGCTCCTGTTTCATTTCCTGGCCCTGCTCGGTCAGGGTCTCCACAAGATCACTGAACGGGCGCCTCGACTCCACGTACACGATATCCACCGTTTTTTTGCTCTGATGCGATATTTCGTGCGTGATCGTGGAAGCCTGACTGTGGGTGATGACATCAAAAGGTTCAGTCAACGAGTATTCATACCAATCAAGACCAGGCGCAAAAAAATGCTCCGAGAAATGCACGCGCTTGAGTGGGTCGTTTGCGTCGGTGAAAGCGATCACATCGGAATTCACGTTTCTGTTTGAACCGACGACCAGACGTTCGTCATTGAGCAGGTCGTTATCGGGATCCACCAGGTCGTTGCAGACAGGCACGATGGCTTCCTTGATCTTGTCCAGCAGGTTCGCATCGACGTTGCTGACATCAAAGAACTCTTTAAGGAATGTCTCCAGTCGTGTGCCCGGGGTGAGCCCCCTGAGTTGACTGAGGTTGTGCAGGGCGTTGAATGCGTAAAAGCGCGCCAGATCAATTGCGCTAACCAGCATGGCAGCCTTGGCCGGGAATTTGGCACGAATTTCCGTCATCCCTCGTGCTTCTATGTTCAAAACCTGCCGCGCTTGGTAGCTGGTGACAAATTCGTCATGCTTTTTCGACACTTTAGACAAGGCTTTTCCGTAGCCAATGCCGCGCGTGCCCGGATCGATGACCAGTTGTTTATCAGAGGTGGCCAGCAGAGCAGGGCCTTCTTGCTTGTCTTTGATCACCCGCCATACCTTGTCGGCTTTTTGTACGGGATAGACCTTGCCTGCAATGGGGGCATATTGATGTTTGCCGGTTGCATCCAGGTACGTCCCGTTGGCGCTGTCTTGTTTCAGATCCTTCAGTTGAACGGACGAGACTTCAAAATGCTGCAGCAGAGTGCGCAGAGGTGAGGTGGATTTCACCTGCGACCATGGCTGCGCGACTACAGTGGTATCGACCGGCGCGGTGTCGCAAGCCGATTGCTCAGGGATCGGCGAAGCCTCCAATTCCAGCCTGCCCAGCGAAATCATTTGCGCGGCTCCGGCGATAAAGCCCCGCACTGCACGTTTCCAATGATGGTCCTGCAACGCTTCGGCGGAGTCCTTGAAATCCTTGAAGCTTTGCCACAAATACGGGATGCGCGAAAGTTTGCCCGGCAAGAGGCTTGAGACTTGTCTGATGCCGGAGCTGAACAACTGTTTGACCACGTGCCAGTCCGACTGCTCGCTTGGTTTCGACTGGCTGCCGAGCATCTGCGCAAGCAGGCTGGCGTTGTCATTGAAAAACTGGATGAGCACGTTGCCCTCGATGGCGGTGGAACCGAGGGTGATTTCACTGGTTTCGCCGATGTTTGACTCGAACAGGCTGCGAAACGATACCTGCTGATTTTCCGGAAGACGCCGGATAATCAGATCCTGAAGCTCCCCAGGCGTGTTGATTGCCGCGACAAGTTCGGCCTCGGTGTCGAACTCAGCGAATACCGGCCCCGTGCGATAGGGCGCAAACAGGATATGCGATCCTTTTTGTCCGGTCCCGGGGCCAATCAGGTACAGGCCCAGGGCTTTGACGGCGGTGGCGCCGGCAGTCTTGATCAGTTCCAGCGGCCTGATGATGGCGTGGGCGCCTTTGACCGTGTGGCGGGCGGTGGCATCCGGCATATCGAGGACCTGGCGGATCAAGTCGAAACCGTTGGTGGACAGATGCCGTTGCAGTTTCAAGGCATGGGCGTGCTGCAACAGTTGCCACGGCAGTTGTTGGGTAAATCGCAACGTTCGTTCAGCGGCATCGGTGCCCGACAGTGCGTCCGTCAGTTTTTTGCCAAAATCTTGCCGGATATTCAGTGACAGTAACAACTGCCTGACGGCCGCCTGGTTCAGACCGGCCGGCAGGGCGTCAGCGGTTTTCGAGGCGACCCGAAACCCCGTGCCCTGGGCGATGTTGACGTGGTTCAAGGCAAAATCGGTCAGGCTTTGCGCAGGCCCCGCCAAGGCCAGTTGCGGGGAAATCTCGATCTTGTCGGGATCAAGGGTTTGTCCGGGGAAGCGGCTCGTCAGCAGCGATCGGAGTGTCTGACGAACATAGTCCGCCAGCGTTTGCACGCCGTGCAGGTAGTCCTTGTCGTCGGTCACGTTGTGGCTGTATTGCTGCAACAATTCGAGGTGCAACTGTTGTTCTTCGACGGACGCCATGCCCAGCCATCCCGGCAGGGAATGTTGGCGAGTGATGGCCTCGGCGATCGACGCGGCTCTTCGCAAGTTGATATCGATGGGGGTCTGCGTCAGCTTTTTGAGCGCCTTGTTTTGTAGTGTGTCGCTCACGTCCAATGAGCGTATGGATTCACACCGCCCCAGGAAGTGATCAATGGCGGATTGCGCCACATGCTGCAAAACGTTGCCTTCGATCAGTTGCAGCCTGTTGAGCGTGTAGCGACGGTGGAATTGATACTGGTCGGGGCTGAGGTTCTCCAGCAGTTCCAGGCGTTTTTCAGCATCGCGCAGGCGCAGGTCGAGTTGCTGCCGTGCGATGCCGACCGTGGCGAACACCTCCAGCCCGGCCGCCGGCGTCCACAGGATGGCTCGCCCGGAATGCTGGATATCGAGTCCGCCCCGTTCGGTCAACAGCACGCAATGGGCCAAAGGCAACACGTTCTTCTGGCCGGAACACTCCAGCACCAGGGAAAAAACGTCCGGGCGGAATCTATTGATCACCCGGCGCGTTTTGCGGTCGGCCCGCTCCGGGTTGAAAACGTTATCGACCAGATGCCAATCGGTATTGCGCAAGGTGCCACCCAGTTCGCGCAGGGCGGCCTCTGCGCGTACGCCCACGGAAAGCGCATGGGCCAGCCGTGGTTTCATGTTTTCCAGATACGCTCGCTGTGCGGCCTTCGTGTTGATCGGTTGGCCGGCGAATTCACTGTTGATCGGCGATTCGATAGACGTGAGGGTCTTGACGTAAATCGCCGCGGTATCGGCCAGCACCATCGAAGATTGGAAATTGTCCAACCAGGCCGGTCGGGTGCTCCAGCGTTCATCGGCGTCCAGCGTCAGAAGTTGCTCGCCGACCATTGAGCGTATGTCCAACGCCTTGTCGAACAAGGCATGGATGTCCACCGCGTCATCGCTTTGCCGCAGTACCTGCAGGGCATAGTCCATATTTTGCACTTGTTTGCTGATGATTGACTCAAACAGCGTCTTGAACACCGAGCCGGTTATCGCGGCACCGGAGATTTGCGGTTGATGGAAGCCGATGAAAAGGCGGCGCTCCTCAAGACTCATGAGACCGTAGAGTTCATCGTCGTGACCGGCCGAGATTGATTTTGTCACCAGGGTGTTCTTCAGGTCCTGATAGTCCTTCAGGACCAGCAATCCCCGGCTAGGGGTGTAGAGGAAAGCATGGGCGCTGTCCTTGCTGATCATCAGCGACCCGGCGAGTTCTACGAAGTTCGGCTGGTATTCCCACAACCGCACGGTTTCGAGGGTCAGGGCGGAGGAAGACTCGAAAAGCGAGTGCAACGTTCGGCTTTGCTCAGGGGTGATGACCCCAGCCTCGCGCTTGAGCAGCAGTTCGGCCAGCGCTTTCTCAAGAATGGCCCGGGAAAAGAACTCGCGACGGGTTGCTCCGTCGACACTCGCCTTGTCCCAGTAATTTTGCAGTTCTTTCGACAACTGACTGATCAAACTGCTTGAGGCGGTTTTTACCGCCGTTTCCCAGCGTTGCAGGTCCTGCTTCACCGGCGTTTTTTTGCTGTGAGAAAACTCTGGGTAGTGCCCGGTGGGCCATTGCTGATGACGGTAGTACAACAGCACCGACTCACCCAGGGACATGGATTTGATCCAGCGTCGTGTCGATGTGGTGCCCTCGATGTTCTCGGTGGCTGCTTCGGAGTAAAAGTTGACCTGCATCTCGCTTTGTTTCACACCCGGAAAGTCTGACTGCAGTAATTCATCAAGTACGGTGTCGAGCAGGGCTGTGAGCGATGGCAGCTTTTTGAGTTCATCGAGCATGGCTTGATCGTTGCCGCGCTGGTTGGTTTTGATCACGGCGCTCTGATCGCCGAATACGTTCCCGTCGATGGTCTCGAACTTCACGGTGATATCAGTGACTTCGGCCAGCGTCCTGCGTGCGGACAATGACATGAATGCAAACAAGTCATCGTCTTCTTCCGCGCTATCCAATTGGTTTTTGATTTGTGTGGACAGCGCTGTGCGACTCTTGAATTTCTTTATGCCTGCATAAGGCGTGTAGAGAATCTCGCCTTTGTCATCGGGCGTGGCGCTCAGCACAAAACAGCCTGCCAGGGGGAGAGACAACTCGCCCGTACCGACCAGGATTCTTTCGGCGAGCATCGGCGATTTTTGTTGATTGCGTAACGCATGGCTGGCCAGTTTCACGTGGCTGAACCATTCGAAATCCTTTTGCGTCAACCCATGGGTTTTGCCCAGTTCAGTCCAACGCCCGGGGGAATTCAGGGCTTCAGGGAAAAACAGTGGAGTAACGGATGCAGACATTGTCGAGTCTCGTGCAAGGCACTACGCAGAGCGCCAATGGATGGAGCGTCGAGACTAGAAAACGGTACCAGGGCGCAGGCGGTAGATAGTTAACGCACGGGCAACCGGTGTTTGTGCAAACAGGCGCAAGCGAAGGGTTGACAGGTCGCTCGCCGCGCGTTGTTAATCGGCGGTCTACCTATGCTGTTGTTCCCTCCAATAATTAGTCTGGAGCTTCAGATGTCTGCACCACTCGATCATGTGTCTACTGATGTCTCGCAAAAACTGTCCCTCGCCGAGCTGACAGCATTGCTTGAGAAGATATTCCTGCGTCACGGCACTTCGGCCGACGTCGCTCGGGTGTTGGCCGAAAATTGTGCCGGCGCCGAGCGCGACGGTGCCCACAGTCACGGGGTGTTTCGCATGCCCGGGTATGTATCGACGTTGCAGAGCGGATGGGTGAATGGCAAGGCCGTTCCGCTGGTCGAGGATGTGGCTTCGGGGTTTGTGCGGGTCGATGCCGGCAACGGCTTTGCGCAACCGGCGCTCGCGGCGGCACGTGCCTTGCTGGTGGAAAAGGCCCGCAGTGCCGGCATCGCGGTGCTGGCCATCCGCAACTCGCACCATTTCGCTGCGCTGTGGCCGGACGTCGAACCGTTCGCCTATGAAGGACTGGTGGCGCTCAGTGTGGTCAATAGCATGACCTGTGTGGTGCCCCACGGCGCCGACCGCCCGTTGTTCGGCACCAACCCCATCGCCTTTGCCGCGCCTCGTGCCGACGGCGAGCCGATTGTGTTCGATCTGGCCACCAGCGCCATTGCCCATGGCGATGTGCAGATTGCCGCACGCAAGGGCGAGCGCTTGCCACCGGGCATGGGCGTGGACGGCCTCGGTCAGCCGACCCAGGATCCGAAAGCGATTCTCGAAGGCGGCGCGTTGCTGCCGTTCGGCGGGCACAAGGGCTCGGCGTTGTCGATGATGGTCGAGCTGTTGGCCGCAGCGTTGACCGGGGGCAATTTTTCTTTCGAGTTCGACTGGAAAAATCACCCCGGCGCCAAGACGCCGTGGACCGGTCAGTTGCTGATCGTCATCGACCCGAGCAAGGCCGCCGGGCAGAGCTTTGCCGAGCGCAGCCAGGAGCTGGTGCGGCAGATGCATGGCGTGGGATTGAAACGATTGCCGGGGGATCGACGCCATTATCAACGTGCCAAATCGCAGGACAACGGCATTGCGCTGGATGCGCAGACGCTGGCGAATCTGCGGGAACTGGCTGGTTTGAGTTAAACGCAATCAATGTGGGAGCGGGCTTGCTCGCGAAAGCGGTGTGTCAGGCACCATTGATGTCGACTGATACGCCGTCTTCGCGAGCAGGGGGATTGCAATCCAATTCTGAATTTTGCGTGTGCTGTTTACCGGCGGGCCAGCAGCAACCCCACCACCAGACCGAAACCGGCGGAAACCGCCACGGTTTGCCAGGGATGACCGCCGATGTAGGTTTCGGTGGCTTCGACCGCGGGCAGTGTCCGGTTACGCACGCTGGTCACCGAGTCCCGGGCCTGCTGGAGTTTCAGGGCGATTTGCCCTCGCAGTGTCTCCGCTTCCTCACCCACCAGTGAGGCGCTGCTTTTGAGCAGTTTTTCCGACTCTTCGATCAGAGCCTGAAGCTCGCTGAAGGCTTGATCCTTGATTTGGTCTTCGGCGGCTTGGGCGGCGGTTTTGCGGGCCATTGAAGTACTCCTTGCAGGTGAGTGGACAGTGAACAATGGAGTGCGCTGCGATTGAAAAAGTTGCAGCGACTTTGCGCGCAGACTCGATCCGGATGCAAATCCTGCTCAGGACGATTCTTCCTACAGTGTAAGATGTCGCCTATTTACGCAGCAGGAAATTCCCATGAGCTTCAATCTGGCCGACAAATCCCTTGCCGAGCGCGCTGCGCTTGAAGATGAAAAATCCCGTCTGTTCGAACTCTGGCAAAACAACCTGGGCAAAGCCAAGGGCGAAGCCGCCCGGTTGTTTGGTGAGCGCGCCAAACGCAAAGGCAAATGGGCCGAGTGGGTCCGCGCCGAACTCGATGGTATGTCGCCACCGGAGTTCTCGAACATGGTGCGCAGCGAAGTCAATCGCCTGATGGCCGCCAACAAGTAACGCTTACGTAAAGCTCGCGACGATCGCCTCGCGCACTTTTAACACCACCGGATCGAGCTGGGCGCTGGTGCGCCAGCCCAGTTCGATCGGGTAGCGAGGCAACGCAAGGGGGCAGGGCAGCAGTACCAGTCCGCTGAACGTCGCGATGCCTTGGGCCGCGTGGGTCGGAATGGTGGCCACCGCCTGACTGCCCTTGAGCAGGTGCGGCAATGCCGCAAAATGGGTGGTCGAGGCACAGACGCGCCGACTCATGCCCAACGCCGCGAGTCCTTCGTCGGTGATGCCGATGAAGCCTCCCGACGACACCAGGATGTGTTCGCGGGCAACGAACTCCTCAAGACTGATGTTTTGCTGGTCTGCGGTCAGGCTCAGCGGATCCACCAGACACGCGTAACTCCCTTCACCCAACACCTGGCGACTGAGCAGGCGTTCGGCAAACCCGCCAGCGGTGATCGCCAGGTCGATGCTGCGCTCCATCAGGGCCTGGGCAACGATCTGGCTGTGTGTCTGGCGGAAGATCAGGCGCAGCTTCGGCGCGCGGCGGGCGACTTCTTCGATCAATCGCCGGCCGTAGGCAACCTCGAAATCATCCGACATGCCCACGGTCACGGAGCGGCCGTCGTAATGGCTGGCGCCGGGGTCGACCATTGCCAGACTCTGGCGGCATTTGTTCAGGGCATCGCTGACCACCGGCTTGAGTTGATTGGCCTGGAGCGTTGGCGACAGGCCACGACCGGTGCGTACGAACAGTTGATCGCCATACACCTCGCGCAACCGACGCAGGGCCGCGCTGACGGCCGACTGCGTTACACCCAGGCGCAGTGCGGCACGGCTGGCGCTGGATTCCTCGTGCAACGCCTCGAAGACTTTGAGCAGGTTGAGATCGATGTTGGTGATATTCATTGGGTTCATATCATTAAGCAGTGAGTGGAGCACTGTTCATGATATGTGGAAGTCACTCGGATAGGGGAACCACCAGGGTAAGCCACGCGTTCCAGCCCTCCGGCCGATTCTTCGCGTCGAACTCGTAGTAGCCCTTGAGGTTGGTGTACCAGAGCGTTTTCCCCACCTTGAAGAAGTGTCCGGCCTGAGGGCCGATGGCACTGACTTTGGACTTGAAATCACCCAACACGGCACCGCTTCCGCTGTCGCCCGTGACCTGATGGAAAACGTAGCCGACGAGGCCCAGGTGGGTCTGGTCGGTAATGAAGTGCGAGGCACTCAAGTCCAGGTGTGCATCGATGCCGTTCTGATAGTCGGTGTCGGTGTTTTCCCAGTTGTAGGTCATGCCGGCTACGGCGGAGAACTCGTTCTTCTTGTCAAACCAGGTGTAGCCGCCCCCCGCATCCAGAGACGCATGACCCAGGCCGATGTTGACCAGCCTATCCGGGTCGTAGGCACCGACCGGAATATTGCCCATGCTGTAGACCATGAAATTGTGAACGCCCTGGTTCCATTTCAGGGTGCCCAATAAATAGAGATCGCTGGCCCCCTTCAAACTGTCGTCCGTGCCGCCGGAAAAGGTACGGCCCCGTGGCCCCGTCAGCGTTACATCGACATTGGCTTCGGAGCGAGCGACCGCGGCGCCCAACGCAATGGCGGCCTGGGCGCCGAGCAAAGGTTCGGCAAAGGTATAGGTCGGGAAGGCGAACAACAGGTCTGCTTTGGCATCAAGACCAAAGGTGGTTCGTCCGGCGCGTGGAATGCCTTTGTTGGCGTCATCTTCGGCGCTGAGGTGATAGTAAATCAGCGGCAGGCTCCAGCCGGGTTCGGTAGGCGCCGCGGCCAGTGCGCCGAACTGGCCTGGCAACCAGAAACTGATGCCGCCGTCATCGGCCTGGGCAAGGACGGCTGGCAACAAGGTCGCCAGGGCCAGCAGGTGTCTTTTGGTTTTTTTCATCCTGATCCTCGAATCCCGATACCGCTGTGTTTTGCCACAGCGAAGTAGAGAGTAGCCGGTGTTCGAAGAATCATTGACCAGGCGATCCGTTTTTCACGGAGTCGTCGATATTTATCTGGCTCATATCATTCAGCAATGAATGGGGCTTTATTCATGGCCCCGTGGCGCTTGAAAATGAGCAACACCAGACGCCAATGGAGCTTTCTCAATGCCCAAGTCAATTGTTGCCGCCCTGCAAATCGGAGCCTTGCCCGGTGGCAAGGCACAGACTCTGGAACAGATCCTGTCCTATGAACACGCGATTATCGAATCCGGCGCCACCCTGGTGGTGATGCCCGAGGCGCTGCTCGGCGGCTACCCGAAAGGCGAGGGCTTCGGCACGCAGCTGGGTTATAGGCTGCCGGAAGGGCGCGAGGCGTTTGCCCGATATTTTGCCAATGCCATCGATGTCCCCGGCGCAGAAACCGAAGCGCTGGCCGGCCTGGCTGCGCGCACGGGTGCGAATCTGGTCATCGGCGTCATCGAGCGGGCGGGTAGCACGTTGTATTGCACCGCGTTGTATTTCGACCCGCAGGCGGGGCTGGCAGGCAAGCATCGCAAGCTGATGCCGACCGGCACGGAGCGGCTGATCTGGGGCAAGGGCGATGGCTCGACCCTGCCGGTGATCGACAGTCAGGTCGGGCGGATCGGCGCGGTGGTGTGCTGGGAAAACATGATGCCGCTGCTACGCACCGCGATGTATGCCAAAGGGGTGGAAGTCTGGTGCGCGCCGACGGTGGACGAGCGGGAGATGTGGCAGATCAGCATGCGCCATATCGCCCATGAAGGCCGCTGCTTCGTGGTCAGCGCCTGTCAGGTTCAGGATTCGCCGCAGGCCTTGGGTATTGAAGTGGCGAACTGGCCGGCGGATCGACCGTTGATTGCCGGCGGCAGCGTGATCGTAGGTCCCACGGGCGACATCCTGGCCGGGCCATTGCGTGGCGAGGCCGGTTTGATCACGGCGCCAATCGACACCGATGACTTGATCCGCGCCCGGTACGATTACGACGTGGTCGGACATTACGCGCGCCCGGATGTGTTTGAGTTGACGGTGGATGAGCGGGCTAAACCGGGTGTCCTTTTCACCTCGTAACCCTTGTGGGAGCGAGCCTGCTCGCGAAGGCGGCGCAACATTCGACATTAATGTTGAGTGTGCCGACCTCTTCGCGAGCAGGCTCGCTCCCACAGTGGATGGGTGTGAACGGCCCTTTGCTCCTGCAAGCGTTCGCTAGCGCCGCTGTAGCCACTCTTGCCGGGTGATTTCCCAGATCTCTTTGGCAAATCGCCCGCCGACAAAATCGCCCCCATCGGTGCCGATCAAACGCATACCGGTGCGCTCCGAGAGTTTGCGCGAACCCATGTTCGGCACCGCTTTCGGTACCCGCAGGACGTCTTGTCCCAGGGTTTCGAACCAGTAGGCAGTGACTGCTTCACTGGCTTCGGTCATCAAGCCCTGACCCTGCCACTTTGGAGCAAGCCAGAAACCTCGGTTGTTGTCCTGTTCGTTCATCAGGCTGATGTTGCCGATCAACTGCCCGGGTGCCGATTTCAAGCGAATCGTCCAGTGCCATTCCTCGCCACGGGCAATTGCCGGCAGGGCATTGTCGCGCAGGTAGGTGAGCGCACCGTCGGCGGGATAGGGCCACGGCACAAGGGCGTTGAGGTAACGCACCACTTCCCAGTGCGGGAACTGTTGCTGGATGGCCTCGGCATCGGCCAGCTCCAGCGGGCGCAGGATCAAGCGTTCGGTGTAAAGGGCAGGTGTGGCGTCCATGTTCTTCGCAGCTCCCTGGTTCAGATGTAGCGGCTATCGGCTTGCTACTGTCCACCAATCACATCGTGCCGAACAAGCCCCCCGCATTACCTCTGTGGGAGCGAGCCTGCTCGCGAAGACCGTGTAACAGTCGACATCAATGTCGGATGTGTCCACCTCTTCGCGAGCAGGCTCGCTCCCACATTGGATGTGTGAACGATTCTTTGCTCCTGCAGGACTCGAGCATTTATCTAACTGTTCAACCTTGCGACAACCGCAGCTGTAGCGGATTCACCCTTGGCCGGGATATCCGGGTTTTCCATGACCTGCAGGATCGAGGCTTCCGGATCAAAGTCATCTTCTTCCAGCTCGATGAATTCCTCGGGCAGGAAGATATTCAACAGGATCGCGCACAGCGCGCCGACAGTGATTGGCGATTCGAAGATGTTGTGCAATGCCTTGGGCAGCTCGCGCAAGACTTCCGGCACGGCCGCCACACCCAGGCCCATGCCGATGGAAATCGCCACGATCAGCATGTTGCGTCGATGCAGGCCCGCTTCGGCCAGGATCTTGATGCCGGCCACGGCCACGGTGCCGAACATCACCAGTTCGGCGCCACCGAGTACCGGCTTGGGCATCAGTTGCAGCACCGCGCCGATCATCGGGAACAGCCCCAGTACCACCAGCAGCCCGGCAATGAAAAACGCCACGTAACGGCTGGCTACGCCAGTCAACTGGATCACGCCGTTGTTCTGGGCGAAAGTCACCATCGGCATGCTGTTGAACACGGCGGCCATGGCCGAGTTGAGACCGTCGGCCAACAGCCCGGACTTGATCCGGCGGATGTAGAGCGGGCCTTTGACCGGCTGCCGGGAGATCATCGAGTTGGCGGTCAGGTCGCCGGCCGCTTCCAGTGGCGACACCAGGAAAATCACCGCCACCGGCACGAACGCCACCCAATCGAAGGAGAAACCGTACTTGAACGGCACCGGTACGCTCATCAGCGGTACGGCGGGCAGGCTGGCGAAATCGACGTGGCCCAGCAGCCAGGCGACGACATAGCCGAGGGTCAGGCCGATGACAATCGCGCCCAGACGCAGGAAGGGTACGTCCACCCGATTCAACACCACGATGGTCCCGAGCACCAGCGCCGCCAAGCCCAGGTGGCTGGCCGCGCCGAGGTCGGTGGCGCCGAAACCGCCGGCAATATCGGTCATGGCGACCTTGATCAGCGACAATCCCATCAGCGTGATGATTGTGCCGGTCACCACCGGGGTGATCAGCATCCGCAACTTACCGATGAACTGGCTCAATACCACTTCGATGAACGCGGCGAAGAAGCACACGCCGAAGATCGTCGAGAGGATTTCATCGGTGCCGCCACCCCGGGCCTTGACCATGAAACCGGCACTGAGGATCACGCTGATGAACGAGAAACTGGTGCCTTGCAGGCACAGCAGGCCGGAACCGATCGGACCGAAGCGTCGCGCCTGCACGAAAGTGCCCAGGCCCGAGACGAACAGCGCCATGCTGATCAGGTAGGGAATCTCGCTTTGCAGGCCCAGGGCGCTGCCCATGATCAGCGTCGGCGTGATGATGCCGACGAAACTGGCAAGCACATGTTGCAGGGCGGCGAACACGGTGGCGGTCAGATGCGGGCGGTCGTCGAGGCCATAGATCAGGTCATTGTGGCGTGGGGCAGGGAGTTTTTCAGAGGCGTTCATGGTCCAGGGGTGGGCCGGGTCAGAAAATGGAGGCGCAGGATGCCAGAAAGACTATTTTGTGGCGAGCGATGAGCCTCTTAGCACAAGCACAATCCTTGTGGGAGCGAGCCTGCTCGCGAAGAGGCCGGAACATCCAGCATCGATGTTGCCTGTCAGGACGCCTTCGCGAGCAGGCTCGCTCCCACAGAAATATGGTTCACCTTCAAATCAGGCAAACGCCGCCAACAAGTCTTCCTCGAACGCCTTCTGCGCATCCCCCGGCACCTGCGCCCGGTGCCGGGCCAGGTGAAACGCTACGTCGAAGCTCATGCCTTCGCGGCGTACCACCCGCAGCAGCCCCTTGTCTTCCCAGTGACGAGCAAAGTGCTCAGGCAGATAGCCGACATGCTTGCCGGACAGAATGAAGGCGAGGGTGCCTTCGACCTGTTCCGACCGCGCCGAGCACAGCTTGCCCTGGAATGGCTCGTCGCTACGCAGGAAGCGGTAAGGGTGATCGACCCGGTCGCAAGCTTGCAGCGCCAGGTCATCCGGCGCGTCGTTGTTGAACAGCGGATGGCCCGCCGCGCAGTACAGGTGCTGGGTTTCGGTAAACAGTTCGCGATAGTCAAAAGCACTCTGCACCTGGGAGAAATAGCCGATGGCCAGGTCCAGCCGCTGTTGCAGCAGCAAACGCTCCATTTCGCCAGGCATGGCGCTCATCAATTCGATGCGCACCGATTCGTCGCGTTCGCGAAAACGCCGGATCGCTTCGGCCACCCGTTGCAACACCGATGGGTCCAGGGCTTCGGACAAGCCCAGGCGCACCTCGCCGATCAAGCGCCCGGCCACGCCGTTGGATTGGTGACGGAATGCTTCGATGGATTCGAACAGCCCTCGGGTGGCGCTGAGCAGTTGTCCACCCTTGGGCGTGATGCTGAATCCGCCCTTGCCACGGCTGCACAACCGATAGCCGAGGCGGGTTTCCAGTTTGGCCATTTGCTGGCTGATGCTGGACTGGCTCAGGCCCAGTTCACCCTGGGCCGCGCTGAAGCCGCCACACTCCACCACGCTGACAAACAGGCGCAACAGGTGCAGATCCAGATCGTGGAGTTGACCGAGCATCAAACATTACTCCTGGGTAATGTCAGGTTAATAATCTTTATATTTTATCAATGTATCCGACGACGCATCCTGCAACCACTTCCTCCGGTCAGGTGTTCGTCATGGCTACCGTGTTCAAGATGTGTGTCCCCGCGCTGTTCCTTGCCATGGCCGCAGCGGCCCAGGCCGAGGACAACGTTGTCAATCTCTACAGTTGGGCCGATTACGTCGCCCCTGAAACCCTGCAGCGTTTCGAACAGGAAACCGGCATTCATGTGCGCTACGACACCTTCGACGCGCCGGAAGTGCTGGAAACCAAACTGCTCACCGGCGGCAGCGGCTATGACGTCGTGGTGCCGTCGTCCAGCGTATTGGCGCGTGGCCTGGCGGCTGGCGCATTGAAAGCCATTCCCCACGAAGGTCTGAAGGGCTACGCCAACCTTGATCCGGATTTGCTGGAAAAACTGGCGGCGGTGGACCCCGGTAATCGCTATGGCGTGCCTTACACCTGGGGCACCCTGGGGTTGGGGATGAATGTCGAGGCGGTACAGAAACGCTTGCCGAACGTGCCGCTCAACAGCCTGGATCTGTTGTTCAAACCCGAATACGCCAGCCAGCTCAAGGACTGCGGCATTGCGATCATCGACTCGCCCCAGGAAGTGATCGGCCTGGCGTTGCACTATCTGGGCAAGGATCCCTACAGCACCAGCAAGGACGATCTCGAAGCGGCCCAGGCGCTGTTGCATAAGCTGCAGCCTTCGGTGCTGTACGTGGCCAGCGGGCGGCAGATCAATGATCTGGCCAATGGCAGTGTCTGCCTGGCGTTGGCTTACAACGGCGATGCGAGCATGGCCGCCGATCAGGCACGCAAGGCCGGCAAGCCCTACGAAATCGCCTACCGGATTCCCAAGGAAGGCACCCTCGTGTGGCAGGACAACCTGGCGATTCCCAAGGACGCGCCACACCCCGAAGCGGCGCGCCAGTTCATCGAGTTCATGTTGCGTCCGGAATCGGTCGCGGCGCTGACCAACACCCTGTTCTTTGCCACCGCCAACCAGGCCGCGACGCCGTTGGTGGATGAGGCGGTGCGCACCGACCCGGACATCTACCCGCCGCATGAGGTTCGCGAGCGGCTGTACGCCGATCGCAGCATGAGCCTCAAGGACATGCGCCAGCGCACTCGCATGTGGACCGCTTTTCGTAGCCGCCAATAATAAGGAACCCGAGATGGACGTCCCGATGCAAAACGATCAGGCCATGACCCGCGACAGCCTGTATGGCACCGCCGCCGAAAGCACTTACGCCGGCATCACCAGTTTCATGCGTCGCCGCTACAGCCGCGATTTGCGCGGCGTCGACGTGGCAGTCAGCGGCGTGCCGTTCGACACCGCCACCAGCAACCGCCCCGGCGCGCGCTTCGGGCCGCGGGGAATTCGCGCCGCGTCCACCGGAATTGCCTGGGAGCGCCACTGGCCATGGACCTTCGATCCGTTCGATCATCTGGCGGTCGTCGACTTCGGTGATTGCGACTTCGATTACGGTTCGCCGCAGTCGACCCCGGAAAGCATCGAAGCCCACGCCGAACACATCCTCAACGCGGGCAGTGCGATGCTGACGTTCGGCGGTGATCACTTCATCACCTATCCGCTGCTCAAGGCTCACGCCCGCAAGCACGGTCCGCTGTCGCTGATCCACTTTGATGCACACAGCGATACCTGGCCGGACGAAGAGGGCAAGCGCATCGACCACGGCACCATGTTCTGGCACGCCGCCAGGGAAGGCCTGGTCGATGCGTCGCGTTCGGTGCAGATCGGTTTGCGCACCACCAACGACAATCATCAGGGCTTCGAGGTGCTGGATGCGCGGCAGGTGCATCGACGTGGCGTTGATGCGATTGTCGAAGTCATTCGGGCGCGGGTCGGCGATCACCCGGTGTACCTGACGTTCGATATCGACTGTCTTGACCCGGCCTATGCTCCGGGCACCGGAACGCCGGTGTGTGGCGGCTTGAGCACGGTGCAGGCGCTGGAGATCCTCGGCGGTCTACGCGGGATCAACCTGGTGGGCATGGACGTGGTGGAAGTGGCGCCGGCTTATGACAGTGCGGAAATCACCTCGTTGGCGGCGGCGACGTTGGCGATGGAAATGCTGTGCCTTTATGCGGCCAAGCATAAGGTTGACCGGTAAAACACAAACCATTGTGGGAGCGAGCCGGCTCCGGGCGGCGTTCCGACGAAAGTGGTGTGTCAATTGATGTAGATGTTGGCTGACACGGCCTCTTCGCGAGCAGGCTCGCTCCCACAGGTTCTGCAAAAAATCCTGTGGGAGCGGGCTTGCCCGCGAAGCTTTTTTAGGCCACCGGGATTTTCGGCAGGTCGAGGGTCACGCCGCCACTGAACCGTGCAAAGGAACCGCTGATCGATTCATGGGGCACACCTTTAGCCACCTCGCTGACGCCATCGAGCCGCGCCAGTTGATCGGCATTCAACTGCACGTTCAACGCCCCCAGGGTGGCGTCCAGTTGTTCGCGAGTGCGTGAGCCGAGAATCGGAATCAGTGTGGTGGTCGAGCGTCTGGCTTGTTCGCGCAACCAGGCGATGGCCACGTGGGTCGGGCTGGCCGCCAGTTCTGCGGCGACCGCCAGCAGGGTGTCGAGCAGGGCGGTTTCCCGGGCGCCTTTCTCGGCGTGAACCAACATCCCGAGTTTAGTGGCGCGGTTATCGCCCTGGGAGTTGCGGTACTTGCCGGTGAGGAAGCCGCCACCCAGCGGCGACCAGAGGGTGGCGGCCAGGCCCAACGCCTCGGCCATCGGCAGTTGCTCGCGCTCCGCGGTACGCTCGGCCAGGCTGTATTCGACCTGAATCGCGGCAATCGGCGCAAAACCGCGTACCTCGGCCAGCAGATCGGCACGGGCGATGCGCCACGCCGGGAAATTCGACAGCCCGGCGTAATGGATCTTGCCGGCCCGTACCAGATCGTCGAAACCACGCAGGATCTCTTCCATCGGCGTCACGCCATCGCTCATGTGCGCCCAGAACAGATCGAGATGATCGGTTTTCAGGCGCTTCAGGCTTTCTTCCACGGCGCGAACCATGTTCTTGCGATTGTTGCCGGTGTGGGAAATGCCGGCTGCCGGTGTAGTCCCCAAGGTGTATTTACTGGCGATGACCAGATGATCCCGCTCCGGGGCGATGAACTCGCTGAGCATGGCTTCGGACTGGCCACCCTGGTAGCCGTTGGCGGTGTCGATGAAGTTGCCGCCAGCCTCCAGATAACCGTCGAAAATGCCCTTGGCTTCATCACGTTCGGCACCATGGCCCCAGCCGGTGCCGAAATTGCCGGCGCCCAACGCCAGCTCGGAAACCCGCAAGCCGGTTTTACGGCCAAACACTTTGTAATGCATGGGAGACTCCTGAAGGTACGTCGAGGTGAATATAGATTATAAACAACATCTATTTAATATGGTCCCGGCAATATTCAGCGTCAAGCTCCTTTTCCCTTGTTCCGCCTGTCGGTGCAAAGCTTGCTCGCGATGATGGCTTTTGCGTCGCGCTCATTCCCCTGTGGGAGCGAGCCTGCTCGCGAAGGCGGCCTGACAGCCGACCTGGCTTTTGCAGATGTACCCGATCCACTGCAGGAGCAAGCTTTGCTCAGGCATGTGGTTTTTCCACCTTGCTGCTGACAGTTTCTGACAGGGGCCTCTGCTAAGCTCCCTCGACTCTCTGGACAGGACCTGCCAATCGTGTCGCGAACCACCCGTTTACTGACGTTGTTGCAAGTGCTTCGCGGCAAGAGCCGTCCAGTGACGGCGGCCACGCTTGCTGGCGAACTGGATATCTCTGAACGCACGCTGTACCGCGACATCGCCGAACTCACCGCGCTGGGCGCACCGATCTACGGTGAGGCGGGGATTGGTTACGTACTGCGCAGCGGTTTGTTCCTGCCGCCGTTGATGCTCAATGCCGACGAAACCGAAGCCATTGTTTTGGGGCTGCGCTATGTGGATCAGCGGGGGGATGAAGTGCTGAGCAAAGCGGCGGCCGATGCGCTGGCCAAGATTGCCGCGGTACTCGCACCGGAAGCGCTGGACGCGTTACGCAACCCGACCGTGATGCCGGGACCGCCGGGGTATGGTTTCGCACCCAATGCGGTGCCGTTGAATGTGTTTCGCCAGGCCATTCGTGATCAGTCCAAGCTGCACATCGATTATGCCGACGCCCAACAAGTGCCCAGTCAACGGCTGATCTGGCCATTGGCATTGGGGTTTCTTAACGAGGTGCGGATCATCGTGGCCTGGTGTGAGTTGCGCAGTGCTTATCGGACTTTTCGCACCGACCGGATATCGCAGGCGAGTGAGCTGGGCGAGCGCTACCCGGGGCGGCGCAGTGACCTGTTGCGGACCTGGCGCAAGCAAATGCAACTGGATGAATCCGGGCGTTTCACTCCTGACAAGAATTGACAGCGTCCTGTTTTAGCATGGCTCCAGAACCAACAAACAAGGAGCCGCAACATGTCCAATCCCGCCTCTGCACTGGCGCCCGCCATCGCCGCCTACATTGCCGCCGCCAATGCCCGCGACACCTCGCGGGTCGGCAGTTTCTTCGCCGAAGATGCCAATGTGTTCGATGAGGGCCAGCACCGGATCGGCACCCAAGCCATCGCCCAATGGATGCAGGACACCGGCCAACGCTACCAGCCTCGGGTCGAAGTACTGGAGGTGCAACAGCGTACCGGCAAGGTGCTGGTCAATGGCCTGATCTCCGGCACGTTTCCCGGCAGCCCCCTGGAACTGCGCTACATGTTTCGCCTGAATGAGCAGGGCAAGATTGCCCGGCTGGACATTTCACTGTAGTCATCGTGCGCGGGTGGCATACTGCCGCGCATGAATGTCGACTCCCCCCTCAGCGCCTGGCAGTACGCCATTGAACAAAAGGGCTTCGTCCAGGACGAAGCCCAGGAACATGCCGTCTGGGCTTTGCAGAAGTGTCATGAAGCGCTGCATGAAGGCCGCAAGCCGATCACTGGCGTTTACCTCTGGGGCCCGGTCGGGCGCGGTAAAACCTGGTTGATGGACCAGTTTTACCAGCATTTGCAGGTTCCGGCCCGGCGCCAGCACTTTCACCATTTCATGGGCTGGGTGCATCAGCGCTCGTTTCAGCTCACCGGCACCGCCGACCCGTTGAAAGCGCTGGCCCGCGAGTTGAGCGAAGAAGTGCGGGTGCTGTGCTTCGATGAATTGTTCGTCAATGACATCGGTGACGCGATCATTCTCGGGCGCTTGTTTCAGGTGATGTGCGAGCAGGGCGTGGTGGTGGTCTGCACCTCCAATCTGCCGCCTGATGGGTTATACGCCGACGGCTTCAACCGCGACCGTTTCCTGCCCGCCATCGCTGCGATCAAGCAGCACATGCAGGTGATTGCGGTGGACGGTGGCGAAGATCATCGTCTGCACCCGGGGCAAGGCTTGCAACGTTACTGGGTCGCCACGCCCGGACAGCCCAGCGCATTGGACGATGTGTTCAGGCTGTTGACCGTCGGCCAAGCGGTGTCCAGCGAACCGGTCAAGGTCGGTTACCGTTCGCTCGAGGTGGTGCAGGCAAGCAAAACAGTGCTCTGGTGTCGTTACGCCGATCTGTGTGAACAGCCGTTTGCCGCGATGGATTTCATGGCCCTGTGCGACACCTTCAGCGTTATCCTGTTGAGTGACGTCCCCAACCTGAGCGCGCAAAAACGCGCCGGACGCATCGCCCGGGGTACTGAGGACGGCGCCGTGCGGGTGGAAGCCGGGGATCGCGAATTGCCGCAGTTATCGGTGCATGACGACGGCGTGCGGCGTTTCATTGCCCTGGTGGACGAGTGCTACGACCGCAAGGTACCGCTGTACCTCGAAGCGCAGGTGCCGATGGATTCGCTCTACACCGAGGGCTACCTGGAATTCCCGTTCCGCCGTACCCTCAGCCGCCTGCAGGAAATGCAGCTGGAGCGTTTCGCACAAGTCTAAGGCTTGGGAGATATGAGATTCAGGAGGTTTCAGCATGAACCAGCCTCTGTCCCACCATTTGCTGACCATGGCTTATCAGAACGCCTGGGCCAATCATCGACTGGCCAAGGCCTGGTGTCAGTTGAGCCCCGGTGATCTGGTTGCCCCGCGTGTCAGCTTCTTTCCAAGCATCCGCGCCACCCTCAACCACATCCTGACCTGCGACTGGTTTTACGTGGATGCGCTTGAGCGCGAGTTGCGCGGCGCTGATCCACACCCCGACTGCTACCTGTTTTTCAAGGACGACGAGCCGTTCACCCAGGCCCTGGATCTCAAGCGGGAGCAGGCTCATGTCGACCGGCGGTTAATTGCCTACTGCGAGCAGATGCGCGATGCCGATCTGGGCAAGGTGGTGACCATCGCCCGGGACACGCCGCAACATGACAGCCGCTTGCGTCTGCTGTCGCACCTATTCGAGCACCAGATCCATCACCGGGGACAGGTGCACGCCATGCTCAGCGGCACATCGGTGAAACCGCCGCAACTGGACGAGTTTTTCTGTGCGGGCGAATCGCACCTGCGGGCTGAGGATTTTGCCGAGCTGGGATGGACCGAAGCCTTGATCTGGGGGCATTAAAGGTGCATGTCCCTGTGGGAGCGAGCCTGCTCGCGAAAAGCGGCTGGGCAACGCGGTCATTCGGACAAAAAGCAGATGGTTGTTGACCTCCTTCGCGAGCAGGCTCGCTTTCACAGGAGTACAAGGACGTTCCATATCGCGAAGGATCCACTTGCCGAAGGCTGCGATCTTTTGATTTTCAAACGGACACGCCCGCGATATCGTCGCCAGGCCTTCCAGGGCGATCTGCGCACTGGGGCCAAATGAATGTGATCGAGGATGGAAATGGATTTCGCGGAAATACTTGTGCTGCAAGCCAGTTACACCAACCCGGTACATGCCGAGGCCATCGGCCTGGTGTTGAACAGCTACGCCCAGGACCCGATGGGCGGCGGACACTCTCTAACCGATGACGTGCTGGAACAGCTGCCAGGCGAGTTGGCCAAGCGTCCCCACGCATTCAGCGTACTGGCCTTTGTCGGCGGCGAGCCGGCCGGATTGGTCAATTGCTTTGAAGGCTTCTCGACCTTTGCCTGCCGGCCATTGGTCAATGTGCACGATGTGGCCGTGGTGCCGAAGTTTCGCGGACTGGGCCTGAGCCAGCGAATGCTGCAAAAGGTCGAGGACATTGCCCGTCAGCGTGGCTGCTGCAGAATTACCCTGGAAGTGCTGGAAGGCAATGCAGTGGCGCAAGCCTCCTACGGCAAGTTCGGCTTCGCCCCGGGCGAGTTCGACCCGGCGCACGGGCGCATGATGTTCTGGATCAAATCACTTTGATCCGCGCATAAAAAAGGGCGTCCATCAGGACGCCCAACGGTTTTCTCTGACTGAAGAGCAAGCAGTCAGAGGTGTAACAATCATTTCGGTCTATAGGACTCGGTCATTTGTGCCGTTTGATCGTCCGGGACCCGCAGTTCACTGGCCTGGCTTGGTGTGATGTTGCCCAGCGCCACTTGCTGGTTATAGCGCAGCGTCTCGTAGTAGTACCTCATGCGTTCAGCGCCACCTTCGGCAAAGGCGCCGGCGGAGCCTAGTGTTGTGAGGACAGCGAGAATCAGCGTAGTACGTTTCATGGTGTGCCTCCCACTTACAGATGTCGGATGCCTTTCGTCCATGAGTCAACAGATCAAAGTCGAAGCCTCATTATCCGCCGATTCCGTTAAATGGGAATTAATAACCCCTAGAGTTTCCAGTCCAGGCTCAAGGTCACCGTACGCGGGTCGCCCCAGTAGACGCCGTTGTAGAAACCGACGTTGTCGTAGTACTTCTTGTCGAACAGGTTGTTGACGTTCAGGGAGGCCGACAGGTGCCGGTCGAACGCGTAGCGCGACATCAGATTGACCACGGTGTAGGCCTCCTGGCGGATGTTCGTGCGCTCGGTGATGAGGCTGCCATCGGTACGGCGCCCGACCGGGCGGTTGCCGGCTCGATAGACGTCGCTCTGCCAATTCACGGCAGCGCCCACGGTCAACGCCTGCCATTCGCCGGGCAAATGAAAGGCGGTGGAGAATCGGAACATGTTCAAAGGCTGGTTGGTGTTGATGCGCTGCTTTTCGCCATCGACCGAGTGGGTGTAGGTGTAACCGGCGCTCATGTTCCAGCCCGCCATGACCTCACCTGACAGCTCGGCTTCGAAGCCTTGCACCTTGTTGCCTTTGCCGCCCGACTTGAAGAACTCTTCGCCGGTCACCGGGTCCGGCGGCACCGAGTCGTCCAGTTCGGCGACGTTGTCCTGTTTGCTCCAGAACAGCGCGGTCGCAAGGTTCAATCGTTCTTCCAGCAGACTGCCCTTGAGGCCCAGTTCATAGTTGCTGCCAACCACCGGTTCAAGGTACTTGCGACTGCTGTCGCGCTCGGTCTGCGGTTTGAAAATATCGGTGTAGCTGACGTAAACGGTGTACTCCGGGGTCAGGTCGTAAAGCAGGCCGGCGTAGGGCGTCCACATGTCGTTCTGTTGCTGGCTGCTGTGATCGACGCTCGACAGTTGCAAGTTGTTGTCGTAGCTGTTGGTGGTGGTTGAGGTTTTCCAGCTGCCGTAGCGGCTGCCGAGAACCGCGTGCAGTTCATCGGTGAGGCTCAGGCGCGTCGCCAGATAACCGGCCTTCTGCCGGGTGTAGTCTTTCGAGCCTGTCAGGCCGGTGACGGTGTCGGGAAACTTGCCGATGTTGCCCATGTATTTCCAGTCAGGAACATTCTCATAATCCGCCGCTCCCGGGCCGTCCACCAGATAAGGCGAATCCTCGCGTCGTTCGGCCTCACCGTAACCGACCATCAGTTCGTGTTCGCGACCGAGCAGCGAGTACGGCCCGGAGACGTTGAAGTCATAGGCCTTCATCTTTTGCGTGCCGATCATATGGCTGACGTTCGCAATCATGCCGCTGCGATCCGCGTTCGGGAAACCGCCGCCGGCGTAATAGATCTTGCCGTCGGTGTCACTTTCGCGGTGGGTGTAAGCCGCCTTGAGCTGCCATCCGCCACCCAGTTGATGATCGAGGTTGGCAAATGCGGTCTTGTCCTTGAGTGGCCAGGAGCTCCAGGACGTGGCCATGTTGGTCGAGCGTCCGAGGTTGGCCTTGCTGCCGTCGGAGTTCCAGTAGGGCACAGTGCCCCAGGACGTACCCTGGACATGCTTGTTCTGATAGTCGTAACCCACCGCCAGCAGGGTGTCGTCGGTCAGGTCGGCTTCGAGGACCCCGTAACCGACTTCCCGTTGTTGCTGGTATTTGTCTCGGTATGAATCGCTGTCGCGGTAGGCCACCACGCCGCGCCCGCGCAGGCGTCCGTCGAAAGCCAGCGGTCCGCCGACGTCGAGGTAGCTGTAGTAATCGTCATAGCTGCCACCGCTGACACCGGTCTTTGCTTGCCACTGCGCGGTCGGCCGTTTGCGCACCATATTGATGGTGGCCGAAGGATCGCCGGCACCGGTGGTCAAGCCCGTCGCACCGCGAACCACTTCGATACGGTCGTAAATGATGGTGTCGGAGTCGGACTTCATGTAGCTGAAGGTGTTCAACATGCCATCGACCTGGAAATTGTTGATCGAGTAGCCACGCGAAGAATAACTGACCCGGTCCGAGTCGTTGTGCTGCACCACTACGCCAGTGGTCTGGCTCATGGCTTCGGACAGGGTGCCGAGTTTGAAATCGTCCATTTGCTGGCGTGTGACCACGGAAACCGATTGCGGGGTTTCCTTGATCGACAGGTTCAGGCGGGTGGCCGTACTCATGGAACCGGTGGTGTATGAGTCGGTGTTTTCGGTGGTGCTGCCCAGGCTCTGGGCGGTTACGTTGGTGGCGCCGAGCATGAGCGTAGACGCCAATGGCGCTGTTTCCGGCCCGGTTTCAGCCAGCAAGTCCGGGCTCAATGCGGCACCGCATAGGCCAAGGGTAAAAGTCATGGAACGGGTGATAGGCGCGAACATCGCAGCCGACTCCTTGTCGTCGTTGAAAAATTTCCGTTTGTTCAAAGACGAAGGAGGGGGGAGGGATTTAGGGGTTAACGAGAATAATTATTATCTTCTAGGTCTTGCTGACACCGAGAAAACACTGTGGGAGCGAGCCTGCTCGCGAAAGTGGTAGGTCAGTCGACAATGATGTCGATTGAAATTCCGCCTTCGCGAGCAGGCTCGCTCCCACAGGTTTTGATTGTGTTGAAACCGTTACTTCAGTACGACTTCCGCCGTGTCCGGCTTCGTCTTGGGCTTGATCAGACTGAAGTCAATCAGCGGCCGCTGCTGACGCTCATACGGGTTGCCGATCATCAAGGGTCGTGGCTTGAAGCTGTCGCTGACCAGGCTCTTGCTGTGGTCGAGTTCATCGAAACTCAGGCCTGCCAGATCCGCCCAGGTGTGGATCAGGTGCGAACTGCTGTACGGCCGCCCCAGCTCACCGGCGAAATTCCAGTCGTGGGTTTCACGCCATTTCGGCGAGGCCCAGGCCATGAACGGAATGGTGTACATCGGTGCCGTCGGTTTGCTCTCGTTGCGCCCGAGGGTGCTGTGGCCAGGGGAGTCGAAAACGTCTTCGCCATGGTCGGAAAGGTAAAGCAGGAAGCCGTTCGGATCGGACTTGGCGTAGTCCTTGATCAGGCTCGACACCACGAAGTCGTTGTACAGCACTGCGTTGTCGTAGCTGTTGTACGTCGGCAACTGATCGTCGCGCACGCCGGGCGGGACGCCGTTGCGATCCTTGAACTTGTCGTAGGTCGAAGGGTAGCGGTACTGGTAACTCATGTGGGTGCCGAGCAGATGCACCACGATCAGCTTGCGCGGCGCCGCGTCGGCCAGGGCCTTGTTGAACGGCTCGATCACATCGCCATCGTACTGCGCGGCGTTCTGGTTGCGGTTGTTGTTCAGGTACACCTGTTCGTCGGCCTGCTGGGAGAAGGTCGTGAGCATGGTGTTGCGCTTGGTCATGGTCTGCTGGTTGGTGATCCAGAAGGTCTTGTAGCCCGCCTGTTTCATCATGCTGACCAGGGACGGCGTCGACAGGTACAGGTCCGGATTGTCTTCATCGGCGAAGGTCAGCACCTGCTGCAACGCCTCGATGGTGTAGGGGCGTGGCGTGATGACGTTGTCGAAGACCGTCAGTTGATCCTTGAGCTTGTCCAGTTCCGGGGTGGTTTCCCGCGGGTAGCCGTAGAGGCTCATGCGCTGGCGGTTGGTGGACTCGCCGATCACCAGCACCAGGGTTGCCGGCTGGTTGGCCATCGTATCCTTGAGATTGTGCAGTGGCGGGATCTTGCTGGCACTTGTCAGCATTTCCTGCATCCCCGCCAGGGTATCCAGGTAGCGGTGATAGGCCACGGCCATTTGCCATGGCACGGCCGGCTCGATGCGCGTTTCGAACTTTTCGAAGCCGCTGGCGAAACTGCCGGTACGCAAGGTGTGCTTGATCAGCGGATAACCGATCACGGCCACCAGAATGGCAGTTGCAGCCACCATGGCCCGACCTCGGGGCATGTACACCGGGCGCAAGCGTGTCCAGAGGAACCAGGCGAACGCGGTGTGCGCGAGGAACGCGGCCACCATCCACCAGGCGAAGTATTGGGTCATGTATTCGCCGGCTTCAGACACGTTCGACTCGAACATGATGAAGATGACGCTTTGGGAGAATTCCTGCTGATAGATGAAGAAGTAACCCAGGCTGGCCATGGAACAGGCCCAGAGCACCACGCCGATCAGCGCAGCCATGACACGGGTTTGTCTGGGGAACAGCAGCATCGGCGCCAGCCAGATGGCGCTCATCACAAACGCCTGGCGGAAGCCGGTAAAACCGGAAGTGCCCGTCAGCTGGATCAGCAGTTGGGTGATGCCGGAGAAATACCAGAAGAACAGAAACAGCCAGAAAAACCCTGCCCAATCGAAACCGTCCGCAGACTTGTCGCTGCGTTTAAACCAAGCCATTCAATGCTCCAGCCAATGATCACATCCACCGCCAGAGCACTAAAGTCGCCGACGAACGGGGGCTGCCCGGATACCGAGCGGCCACAATGAACCGGAGTATCAACAAGTGGATGTGAAAACTTCGTGAGTTTGCCAGAGAGGGCGAAGGGCGAAGGCGTATCGGAAGCAGGGCAGTGCCGCTTCCGATTCAGGCGAGGGCGTCAGGCGTGGGGAGCGCCTTGGGTCACGGGTAAGGGCTGTTGGCCCTGGATCAACAAGCGCAGTTGCGCCAGCTCCTGTTTCAACTGGTCGCGTTCGTCTTTCAACTGGCGCAATTCATCGCGACGGATCGTGACATAAAGGGTTTGTGCTGGCAGTGCGGTGTGTACTGTGCCCATTGCTCACCTCGCAAATGGCGTGTCTCAACTGTAGATCCGCGTGAAATCAGCGGCTGATCTACTATCGGCGCCAATTTTGATTTCTTTTGCCCGTGAAGGGAACTTTTTTATTTTTCATGGTCGTTGTGTCTTCGGTACGATTCCCGACGTTATCTGTCTGGATCGGGCACAATGCCCGGAAACTTCAAGCCAGCGCTCTGGACTAACCCACATTAGTCGCGTTGGGCTATAACCTTTGACACACATTTATTTGTAGTAGGGAGCATCAGCACATGCAACTCGGGATTATTGGACTGGGCCGCATGGGCGGCAATATTGCGCGGCGCCTGATGCTCAACGGCCATACCACCGTTGTGTACGACCGCAATACCGCCTTCGTCGAGACCTTGATCGAAGAGGGCGCGACTGGCGTTGCCGATTTGCCAGCCCTGGTTGCTGGCCTGGCCAAACCGCGAGCGGTGTGGGTCATGCTGCCGGCAGGCGCACCGACCGAAGAAACCATTGACACCCTGAGCACCTTGCTCGAAGCCGGCGATACCATCATCGACGGCGGCAACACCTTCTATAAGGACGACATCCGCCGGGCCAAGACCCTTTCGGAAAAAGGCCTGCACTACATCGACGTCGGCACCTCGGGCGGTGTCTGGGGGCTGGAGCGCGGTTACTGCATGATGATCGGCGGCGATGCCGAGACCGTTAAACGTCTTGATCCACTGTTCGACAGCCTGGCTCCGGGCATGGGCGATATCCCGCGTACCAAGGACCGCAAATCCGATGACGATCGTGCCGAGCGCGGTTACATCCACGCCGGTCCCGCCGGCGCCGGGCACTTCGTCAAGATGATCCACAACGGCATCGAGTACGGCATGATGCAGGCCTTCGCCGAGGGCTTCGATATCCTCAAGACCAAATCCAGCACCAATCTGCCGGAAGACCAGCGCTTCGACCTGAACGTTGCCGACATTGCCGAAGTCTGGCGCCGTGGCAGCGTGGTCTCGTCCTGGCTGCTCGACCTGACCGCCGATGCCCTGGCCAGCGATCCGAAACTCGACGGTTACTCCGGTTCGGTGGCGGACAGCGGGGAGGGTCGCTGGACCGTCGAAGCGGCCATGGAGCAAGCGGTACCGGCAACCGTGCTGACGACCGCACTGTTCTCGCGCTATCGCTCCCGCGGGCAGGGCACCTTTGGTGACAAGATCCTTTCGGCCCAGCGCTTCGGCTTCGGCGGCCATGTGGAGACTGCGAAAAAATGACCCATGTGATCCGCAGAAAATCCAAGGCTGAACCCGCGCCACCTACCACGCTGTTTTTGTTCGGCGCCCATGGTGATCTGGTCAAGCGCCTGCTGATGCCGGCGCTGTATAACCTCAAGCGCGACGGTTTACTCGGGGACGGACTGCGGATCATCGGCGTTGACCACAACGCCATCAGCGATGAAGGTTTCGCGAAAAAACTCGAAGACTTCATCCGCAGCGAAGTGGCCAGCAAAGTCGGCAAGGGTGATCAATCCCTTGATCCAGACTTGTGGGACAAACTTGCCAAAGGCATCAGCTACGTCCAGGGCGACTTCCTGGACGACAGCACCTATCAAGCGTTGGCGGCAAAAATCGCCGCCAGCGGCACGGGCAACGCGGTGTTCTACCTGGCCACCGCGCCACGTTTTTTCAGTGAGGTGGTGCGCCGTCTCGGCGCATCCGGTTTGCTCGAAGAAAGCCCGGAAGCATTCAGAAGGGTGGTGATCGAAAAACCCTTCGGTTCCGATCTGCCAACGGCCGAAGCCTTGAACACCTGCTTGCTCAAGGTCATGTCGGAAAAGCAGATCTTCCGCATCGATCACTACCTGGGCAAGGAGACCGTACAGAACATTCTGATCAGCCGGTTTTCCAACAGCCTGTTCGAAGCGTTCTGGAACAATCACTACATCGACCACGTACAGATCACCGCCGCCGAAACCGTCGGCGTCGAGACCCGTGGCAGTTTCTACGAAAACACCGGCGCCCTGCGGGACATGGTGCCCAATCACCTGTTCCAGTTGCTGGCGATGGTGGCCATGGAACCACCGGCTGCCTTTGGTGCCGATGCGGTCCGTGGCGAGAAGGCCAAGGTGGTCGGCGCGATTCGTCCCTGGTCGGTCGAAGAGGCCCGGGCCAATTCGGTACGCGGTCAATACACCGCAGGGGAAGTCGGTGGCAAATCCCTGCCGGGGTATCGCCAGGAAGACAGGGTCGCGCCTGACAGCAATACCGAAACCTATGTGGCGCTCAAGGTCATGATCGACAACTGGCGCTGGGTGGGCGTGCCGTTTTACCTGCGTACCGGCAAGCGCATGAGCGTGCGCGATACCGAAATCGTCATCTGTTTCAAACCGGCGCCGTATGCACAGTTCCGCGATACCGAGGTCGATGAGCTTGCGCCGACCTACCTGCGCATCCAGATCCAGCCCAACGAAGGCATGTGGTTCGATTTGCTGGCCAAACGTCCAGGGCAGGCCCTGAAGATGGACAACATCGAACTGGGTTTTGCCTACAAGGATTTCTTTGAGATGCAGCCGTCCACCGGCTACGAAACCCTGATCTACGATTGCCTGACCGGTGATCAGACGCTGTTCCAGCGTGCCGACAACATCGAAAACGGTTGGCGCGCAGTGCAGCCGTTCCTCGACGCCTGGCAGGAAGATGCCACGGTGCAAGGCTATGCTGCGGGTGAAGACGGGCCGAAGGCTGCCGAAGAGCTGCTGACTCGCGACGGTCGCGTCTGGCACGGCCTCGGATGAGTGACGCCACGCCACAGCCCATCCGGTTTTTGCTCAGCGACATGGACGGCACTTTGCTGCTGGCCGATCACAGCCTCAGCCAGCGCACCATCGACACGGTCCGTTCGTTGCGCGAAGCCGGCGTGTTGTTCAGCCTGGCCACGGGGCGTCCGCCCAGAGCCATGCTGCAGGCGATCGAGGCCTTGGGCGTCGACCTGCCCACGGCGGCCTTCAACGGCGGCACCCTTGTTCATCCGGATGGCAGTTTGCTCGTCGCGCATTACTTGCCGACGGCGGCAGCATTGACGACCCTGGCGCTGTTCGCCGATCAACCGGAGATCGAAGTCTGGGTATTCAGTGGCGATGACTGGCTGGTCAAAGATCCGACCGGCCCCATGGTGCCCCGCGAACAGCACGGGCTGGGATACCCGCCGGTGGCGGTCGAAAGCTTCGAGCCGTACCTGGCCCGCATCAACAAGATCGTCGCCGCCAGCAACAACACCGAGTTGCTGATTGAGCTCGAGGCTCAGTTGCTGGCGAAAGTCGAAGGCCAGGCCCAGGTCTCGCGTTCGCAACCGGTGTATCTGGACGTGACCGCGATGCAGGCCAACAAGGGTGAGGCGCTGAAGACGCTGGCCGAATTCCTCGCAGTGCCTTTGGCGCAGACGGCGGCAATGGGGGATGGTGGCAATGACCCGGCGATGTTCCATTGTGCCGGGTTGTCGATCGCCATGGGGCAGGCGGAAGAGGCGGTGAAGCGTCAGGCGGATGTGGTCACGGCAAGCAATGCCGAAGAGGGCGCGGCACTGGCAATCGAGCGGTACATCCTCCCTCGATAGTTCGCACAAAAACCAATGTGGGAGCGAGCCTGCTCGCGAAAGCGGTGTGTCATTCAACATTAATGTTGCTTGACCTGGCCCCTTCGCGAGCAGGCTCGCTCCCACATTTTTTGGGTCGGGGGGTTACAGCCAGTAGCTCACGGCGTACCAACCCAACACACCCATCACCACCGTATACGGCAGCGCCATCCACACCATGCGCCCGTAAGACAGGCGAATCAGCGGGGCAATCGCCGACGTCAGCAAAAACAGAAACGCCGCCTGGCCATTGGGCGTGGCCACGCTAGGCAGGTTGGTGCCGGTGTTGATCGCGATGGCCAGCGTCTCGAAATGCTCTCGGCTCATGTGCCCGGCAATGAACGCCTGTTTCACTTCGGTGATGTAGATCGTCGCGACGAACACGTTGTCGCTGATCGCCGAGAGCAGGCCATTGGCAATGAACAGCATGCCCGGTTGTTGATCGACCGGCAGGGCCAGTACCCACTGGATCAATGGCTTGAACAGTTGCTGATCGTGGATCACTGCCACCACGGCGAAGAACACCACCAGCAGGGCGGTGAACGGCATCGCGTCCTTGAAGGCAGTGCCGAGACGGTGTTCGTCGGTAATCCCGGTGAACGCGGTGATCAGCACAATCACCATCAAACCGATCAAACCCACTTCCGCGACATGAAACGCCAGCCCGGCAATCAGGATCAGTGCTGCAACTGCCTGCACGATAAGCGCTGCACGCTGGCGCGCGGTGCGCTCGGCATTGTCTTGGGCGGCATAATCGGCCAGCACGGCCCGTACGTTGTCGGGCAGCAACGTGCCGTAACCGAACCAGCGCAGTTTCTCCAACAGGACGCAGGTCACCAGGCCGGCCACCAATACCGGCAGCGAAACCGGCGCGATCTTCAGAAAGAATTCGACGAAGTGCCAACCCATCTCATGTCCGATCAACAGGTTCTGCGGCTCGCCCACCAGCGTACAGACGCCACCCAGGGCCGTGCCGACGGCACCGTGCATCAGCAGACTGCGCAGGAAGGCGCGAAATTGATCGAGGTCTTCATGATGGAGTTTGGGCAGGTGACGGTCGTCGCTGAATTCGCTGTCCTGCCGCGGATCGGTGCCTGAGGCCACACGGTGATACACCGAATAAAAACCGACAGCCGCACTGATGATCACGGCGGTCACGGTCAAGGCATCGAGAAACGCTGACAGAAACGCCGACAAAAAGCAGAACATCAATGCCAGCATGGCCTTGGAGCGCACGCCAAGCAGCAAGCGCGAGAAAAGAAACAGCAGCAGGTCTTTCATGAAGTAAATCCCGGCCACCATGAACATCAGCAACAGGATCACCGGAAAGTTGTGCAGCAGTTCGTCATAAAGCGCCTGGGGCGAGGTCATCTTGAGCAACAGTGCTTCGACCAGCAACAATCCCCCGGGCATCAACGGATAGCATTTGAGCGCCATGGCCAGGGTGAAGATGAACTCCAGCACCAGCAGCCAACCCGCCGCCACCGGACCTGCGGTCCACAGCACCACTGCATTGATAATAAGAAAACCGACAATACAGATTTTGTACCAGCGTGGTGAGTTGCCGAGAAAGTTATGCGCGAACGCCTGGGCCATGGAACCGGACATCGGCTACTCCTTGTATTAAGAAGCGCGCAAGTTGCCGTAAGCGAAAGAGAAGATCAAGTGCAGGAACAATAAGATGGATCAGCCTAGAAAACGTGCAACGACTGCATGATAGTTACCGTCCAGTGAATAACCGGCCACGACGATATTTTTATCGGCCTGAATGGCCAATGAAGTTGCCGTATCGAGACTGCGGCCAAGTCGAGTGCGAACCCATCCGGCACCGTCGCCGAAGTTGCGATCGAGCTGCCCGTCGGCCAGATATCGACCCAGAATAAAGTCGGCCTCGACACCGCCAATGGTTGCACCGGCCGTGATCACGCTGCCATCGGGCTGTGCCTGGGCAGCGGTCCACTGGCATCCGCTGCGGCCGATTTCCAGCAATTGCGCCTGGCCGTCGTTCCAATGCCTGTCCGGGCGGCCATTGATGTGAAGTTTCAGGGAGAGGCAGCGCATGGGATCGCGGCTGCTGCCGAAACATTGCATATCGCCATCTTCCAGTTGGACGATCTGGCTGACTTGCGCGCTTTGTCCCTGAGCCTTGAAGCTCATGAAACCATCCACGGCAAAGCGATCGTCAAGGCTGCCGTCGGGGTTATAGCGGGCCAGCAAGCCCTCTTCGGGGAAGTTGATCGAACCACCCACCAGGATCCGGCCGTCGCGCTGCACCCTGACACTATTGAGCCAGGTGTTCATCAGCAAGTGCCTGACGATCACAAAGCCACGGCCGTTGAATGTGTTGTCCAGCTCGCCGTTGGTGTCGAGCCGAATGAGCATGCCGGCGTGATCGGCCAGTTCGAAATGATGGTTGGCCACCAGCACGATTTTACCGTCTTGCTGGACGCCGGCATCACAGGCTTCGGCCCCCGGCACTCCGGGAGGCAGCCAGGCATCGCGAATCCCGTGGGATAGATTGCCCGGCAGTCGCACCACACAGTAACCGTTGTCGCCAAACTGCTGGACCGGACAACCTTGTGGATCGAACAATGCTACGGCGGGAAGGGTGCGGTGGGCATTTTCATAGTGCAGGCCGGTCAGCAGAATCCGCCCGTCGGGCAATTCGTGAACCTTGCCGGCCATGGCTTCAAAGCCCGGTTCGAACTGCCCGATGACACTGCCTTTGTAGCCGAATGCCAGATCCGCCGAACCATCCTCCAGCAAACGGGCCAGGCCAAAACGACTGCCACTTGGCGTACCGACTTTTGCCGCCACCAGCAAACGTCCCTGGGAATCGATGGTGACGTCGTTGGCCAGGCTGGAAGTGCTGCCGGCGAAGTACACCTGGGTTTTACCTTGGGTGGCGAAGCTGATATCGAGCTTGCCAGCGTAACTTAATGCGGTCGGGACGGCTAAAACGGACTGGATTGACATGCACGCATCTCCTTGCGAGTCGTCGTTGTCCAGAAGTTGGTTGGCGACTTATTAGAAGATCATTCAATCCCTGAATGCCCGGATGCACAACTGGCAGAAATAACAGGCGGAGGGTCGTTGTGTGCCACAACAGTGTCTTTTCGAACCAATGGCAAGCGTGCAAAGGATTAATGTGAGCCAGTTCAAATAACGATGCGAGACACGTGCAGTTGGAAATGAAAACCAGGCAACTAACGGCAAAAAAGGAGGGCGCGGATTACCGAAGTAATCCGCAAAAATGATCAGTGCGGCATCGACCACGACTGCAGTTTGTAACCTTCCTGGCTCAACTCTTCACGAGCCTGTTCAAGCAGGCGTTGAAGCTGCTCAGGGTCGGTATAGGCACTGCTCGGGATCTGCTTGCGGCCTATACTGTTGTTGGTTCGGTCGATGACGGTCAGGCAGAGTTCGCCATTGCCGTCCTGCGGCGCCCAGGCCACGCATTGGAAAGGTTGGAATGCGCGGTCGGCAATCAAAAGAGCTTCGTTGATACGGAGCGGGGCGTTCATAGGATGTTCTCTCAGTATGCCCAATCAAGTGATGTGCCGACGGTTGGGCTTACCGTTCGGCAGGTTACTTGTACTGATGTCCGCAACCGGGGTTCGGGTCACACACAAATAAAAGAAATTTCAACTTTTGTTCAAATGCACATCGCAAGCACATGTTTTGAAAGCTGAATGAAAGGTTGGAGTCGTTAGGTAACTAACAATGCCGGTTCTTATAACTATTTACCCAACGACTCTATAGTCAAACGGTACAAGGCCACGTCAAATTCTTGCTAATGTTACAGCCAGGTCCGCCAAATGACTGTTTTTAATAAAATTTCCTAGAATTTGGCGCCAAGGAACAGTCATGAACGAAGCGCCTGCCTTACGACGTCTATTAGTGGTTGATCCCTGCGACGACTGCCATCGAGTATTGCCGGGATTACGCTCCGTGGGTTGGGATGTTGACAGCTGCTCGCTGGAAAACGCCGCCGACCGAACCTGTGATGTGGGCCTGTTGCGCCTGCAGCCTTTTCACCTTGAACGCCCGGATGCCGTCAAAGAGCTGATCAGCCGCAGTGGTACGGAGTGGATTGCCGTCCTTAATCAGGAAGTCCTGCGCCTGCAGAATGTCGGGGACTTCGTCTGCGAGTGGTTTTTCGACTTCCATACCTTGCCGTTCGATGTCTCCCGGGTCCAGGTCACACTGGGGCGGGCCTTTGGCATGGCGCGCCTGCGCGGGCAGGGCACGGTGCATATCGATCAGCCCGAGCACGAACTGTTGGGCGACAGCAAGCCCATACGCGAATTGCGCAAGCTGCTAAGCAAACTGGCGCCCACCGAGTCGCCGGTATTGATCCGCGGCGAAAGCGGGACAGGTAAAGAACTGGTCGCCCGCACGCTGCATCGGCAATCCCTGCGCCACAGCAAACCCTTTGTCGCGATCAACTGTGGCGCGATTCCCGAGCACCTGATCCAGTCCGAATTGTTCGGCCATGAGAAGGGGGCCTTTACGGGGGCCCATCAACGCAAGGTCGGACGGCTGGAAGCGGCCAATGGTGGCACGCTGTTTCTCGATGAGATCGGTGATCTGCCCCTGGAGCTGCAAGCGAACCTGTTGCGTTTCCTTCAGGAAAAGCACATCGAGCGGGTAGGTGGCAGTCAGCCGATTCCCGTGGATGTGCGGGTGCTGGCCGCGACCCATGTCGATCTCGAAGCCGCGATCGAGAAGAAGCGCTTTCGCGAAGATCTGTACTATCGCCTGAACGTGTTGCAGGTCGCCACCGCGCCCTTGCGTGAGCGCAATGGTGATCTGTCGCTGCTGGCCAACCACTTTTCCCATTTCTACAGCCATGAAACCGGCCGCCGCCCACGCAGCTTCAGTGAAGACGCCTTGGTTGCCATGGGCAAGCATGACTGGCCGGGCAATGTTCGTGAACTGGCCAACCGGGTACGTCGCGGGTTGGTACTGGCCGAGGGTCGACAGATCGAAGCGCGGGACCTGGGGTTGATCAGCCATCAGGGTATTGCCCCGCCGATGGGCACACTGGAAGAGTACAAGCACCGGGCAGAGCGCCAGGCCTTGTGCGATGTACTTAACCGCCACAGCGACAACTTGAGTATCGCCGCCAAGGTGCTGGGGATCTCCAGGCCTACCTTCTACCGTTTGTTGCACAAGCATCAGATCCGGTAAACCCTCTACTGTAGGAACGAGCTCGCTCGCGATGGACTTGAGGACGCCACGGGGGTGTCAGGCATCCCGTGTAATCGTTAACGACCATCGCGAGCACGCTCGCTCCTACAGTAAAAGCCCCGCTACGCGGGGCTTTTTTGTGGGTGTCGGATCAGAAGTAGTACGGGAATTTCAGGCTGAAGGAAAAGTCTGGCGAGTCCTCGGTCAGACCGATGGACAGGTTGGGAACGATGGTCAGGTTGTCGGTGGCTGCCAGGGTCATGCCGATGTTGAAGTTGGCCGAGTTGTAATCGCTGTTGGTGATCGACTGCCAATCGCCGCCGTCCGGTTTGATCTTGCTCTTGCGGGCGAATTGATCGGTGACCGAGAACGACATACTCATCTTCTCGTTCAAGGCGAATGCAATGCCGGCGCCGATCTGCCAGGAATCACCCAGCTTCACGTCCCCTTTGACCTTGGAGCCTTCCTGAGGACTGATGTCGCTGAAAGAGTCCTCCATGTTGTAGGTGTAGGACAGGCTGCCAAACAGTACGGCCGGGTCGAAGGTCTTGACCAGCGAGATACCCGGGGTGATGGCCCAGACACCATTGCCGGTAGGCAAGTCCTCGGGCACCGAGAGGTTATCGTTGCCAGGGTCATTGACCAGCTTGATGCCGTAGGGGTCTTTGCCGGTCGGCGCCTTGATGCGCAGTGTAGCGACTGCGTCGGGCAGGCTTTCCGACTCATCCAGAAACTTGTAGGCCACGCCAACGTTCACATCGCCGATGGTCGGGTCGCGGGTGACGCTGGCGTCAGACGTAACCGGGCCTGCGCCACCGGCGCCTCCGGAGGAATACGTCGATTCGCGATAAACCACGGGAACGTTAATGTCGAACTGCCAGCGTTGTGCAACGTTGTAGCGGGCGGTCAGGTCCAGTGTCCAGTTGTCGGCCTTGATGCGGTCGAGGTTGATGTTGCCGAGAAAAATCGAGTCCAGTGCCAGGAAGCCGTTGAGCGTCAGTGCCCGGGTATCGTAGTGGGTATAGGTCAGGCCGGTTTCGACGCTGAACTTGCCGCCACCGAAGAACCCGCTGGCTTCGTCGTACAGGTTCGATACGCTTTGTGCCGGTTCCGAGTCATCCTTGAGCGACTGCCCGTAGGAACTGCCCGTGGTTCCGGGCGCACCCGCGGCCACTGCCTGACCACCCCGGGTGGTTTCGGCAGGGGATTTGGTCAGGCGTTTGGGAGCAGGTGACGCAGGTGCCGCTTCGACTTGGCGAACGCGCTGCTCGAGTACCATCAGTGCGTTCTGTTGTGCTTCGTAACGCTGTTTCAACTCCATGAGTTCTTGTTTTAGTGCTTCAACCTGGGGATCCGTTGCTGCGTAAAGCAAAGTTGCCGGGGCCAGGCCGCTCAAACAAACGATAGCTCTGAACGTTATCGATCGGTGCATGGGTTAGCCGTCCCTTCTGACTACATCTGATGAGACTGAGCGTAGATCAGAATCCGAGAGTGCGAAGACCTTTGAGCTGATCCAGATTGCCGTTCAACGACCCGGCCGTGGTTACGTTGTCACGCAACACGACATTGAAGGATGTGAGGTTGCGGACCTGGTTGCTGCCGCCCAGCAACGTCGTATTCTGCATCAGCCCACCCTGGGCCAGGCGCTGCACGGTACTGCCCTGATTGTTGTTGGCCACGATATTGAGTTGCACGCCATTGCCGGTCGAGGAAATGCTCATCGAGCCTGCACCGTTGGCGCCGGTCAAGGTCGAGCCTGCGGCCAATGCCTGGCCCTGCTGTTGCGTTACGGGTGCCTGATTAGCCTTTTCGACGTTGATATCAACATTGTTGTAGGCCGTATTATTGTCACCGGCAGCACGCACCACTTGAGTGACCCCTTGGGTGCTGTTGAGGCCATTGCCGCCAGCAACGGTGCCGGTACCGGTGCTTTGCGAACGCGCAGAGCCGGTACCATTTTCGTCGATCATCGACACATAGAACTGCGGCTTGATGGTCGACTGCTGAATTTGCATCGAGGAACGTGCCCCGATCACATCACCGTTGGCATTTTGCCAGGTGCTGGTCATGACAACGCCGAAACTGATGACCCGTCCCGGCATGACAAAGCGGCCGCGAAGGTTCGCCAGTTCCTGATCTTTCAGTTCGATGGGTTTGAAAAATTCTGCCTGGGTTGGCAGGCTGGCGGTCAGGCAAACCATTGCCAGCCAGATTGGAGTCTTCATTGAATGCTCCTGGAGCGTCGTGCTCCCTTTTATTAGAAGAAGTGTTATTAGAAGAAGTCGCTCTGGATGAATCCGAAGTCCATCAACTCAGCGTCCTGCACCGGGCTGAAGGCGTTGATGCGGTTCTTGGCGGTCAGGGGTAAAGGTGGGTCGAGCAACGCATTGTTTTTGTCGTAGCCCTGGCCGATGACGGCAAAGATGATTCCGTTCCAGCCTTTGACAAAGTCTTCGACCTTGTAGCGTTTATGACCGAGTACCGGATCGCCGATATACACCCAGCCGTTGTGGACTCTTTGCATGACCACAAAGTGTTTGTAGCCACGGATATCCATGAGTACAACAACCGGTATCTTGATGTCGTTCAGCGTTTCAGTGGCCACCCGATAGCCACGGGCCCGCATGCCGATACTTTCCACGTAACGCTTCATGTCGAGCATGGAAAAGCCCTGAACGCGGACCAGATCCTGATCGGCGTGTGCCAGCATCCCTTCAATGATCTGTTCTTCATTCACGTCCAGCCAATAGGCCTGACGCAATACGGTCGCCAGCGCAGCCGCGCCGCAACTGAAATCGGTTTTCTGTTGCACCAGGTCGGCAAACTTGCGCTCGCGTATGCTCTGGATCGGCTTATACACCACCGCGCCACCCGGCAGGATGGAAAGCGGCAGTTGCGCAGCCTCGATCACACTGGACACGCAAAGCAAAAATGCCAAGGCGATAATTCGCATGATTGGACGCCCCCTGGATGTTTTGAAAAAAGGCCCCCGTGAGGGGGCCTCCAGAGACAGCATTAGAACGAGGTGTTGGAGATGGCCAGCGAGTTGCTTTGTTGGTTACCCACACCGGCCGCTACGTTGACGCCTAGGTTGCCGCTGCCGCCATTCACCGAACCGCTCAGGGTTGCAGTGTTGGTGACAGGGTTGGCCCAGCCGGTTGGAGTCAGCACTTGATAAGAGACAGAGTTGCTCAAATCATAAGAGCTGCTTTCACTGTAGGCTTTCGCTTTTTCCCACTCGGATTCGGACGATTTGCTGCCCGATTTTTCGAAGGAAGAGGCGTTCGCTTTCTCGTACGATTTATCGATCGATTTTTCGAACGAGGAATCGCGCGATTTGTCGTACGAGGATTCGTGCGACCTGTCGTACGAGGAATCGCGCGACCGGTCAAACGAAGATTCGCGCGATTTGTCGAACGACTTATCTACCGCTACGTCAAGTGTTGCGTCAAGCGATGCGCTGAGCGATGCCTCGGAACTCCTGCTACGGGTGCGATCGCCAAAGCCATTGTTGAAGGTAGTGGAACTGGAAGCCGCTGCTTCAGCGTCCAAAGTAGCACCCAGAGAAGCAGTCAACGAAGCACTCGAAGAACCGCTGGCACTGCTGCTGTTGGAACCACTCGAGTTGCTGCTGTTGGAACCACTCGAAGCACTATTGTTGGAACCGCTTGCACTGCTGCTGTGAGAACCGCTTATATCAGCGCTAAAGGAGCCGCTGGCTTCAGAGCTCTTGGAACCGGCTTTGTTCCAGCTCGAAGAAGCGCTTTGACTGCCGCTGGCCTCGAAGGACTTATCGCGAGAGAAACTACCGCTTTTGGTTGTGGTGAGGGTGATCGTATCGAGGCGATAGGTCCGATCGGCGGAGTTGGTCACTACGAGGCCAGGACCGTTTTGATCGGCAGAGGCGGTGGCGGTTGCGCTGCCCAGTGGTGCATTGGAGTTGGCAATTGCCATGGTGTTTTTCTGCTGGTTCAAATCGCCGCCAGCAATGTTGATCCCCATGTTGCCGCTGCCGTTATTACCCGATCCGCTCATCGTGGCAGAGTTTGTTACGCCGTAGTTGACCACCTTGTTGTTGTTGCTGTACTGCCGGACGCTGGCGGTGGCGGACGCATTGCCGAACACGAAGCTGTTATCCAGACTGGAGTCGGCGCCTGCGTTTGCAATGGCGGCCGCGTTGTCTTGCTGGTTGCCTGCGCCTGCTGCCACGTTGACGCCGACGTTGCCGCTGGTGCCATCGGCAGAGCTGCTCATCTCGGCGCTGTTCTCAACCCCTTCGTTGTAGATGCGGTTGTTGGTACTGCTCTGCTTATCCCAGGCATTGGCAGTCGCATAGACAGGGATCTTGGTTGGAGGAGGGGTGTGGTGGCCGCCGTTATGATGGCCATTGTTGTGGCCGTGGCCACGGTCCCTATCGTTTTGTCCAGCTTGTACAGCAACAGCCATGACCGCAGCAATTGCGAAAACCAGAGGCTTGAGTGCCATCGAAGGTTTCATGGTGATTCTCCGTACTTATTTTAGGTTAAGTGTTGTTTCCTACCTGTTTGGGTCAATCCACGACCCGTACGCTCAGGGTGTTGGCCATTCGGTTTCCCACCCCGGCGCTCTGATTCAACTGAATCACCCCACGGCTACCGGTGAAAGCCTGGTCACTGGTGGTGACCTGGCGGAAGCCGGGTGTGGAGTCAGTTGGATCGGAGTTGTTGAGCAGCGCCACGTTCTGTTGCATGAGGACGCTGTCGTCGATACTTTGCGGCTGAGTACTGATACTGATGCGCAGTGCGTTGGCTTGCTGGTTACTGGCACCCGAGCTCTGGTTAACGCCCAGTGCGCCGTTGCCATGGCTGAAGGACGCGCCCTGGATGCTGGACCGAGCTTCCATATTGGGGTCGACCACCGTACGCAACCGTTGGCGGATCTGGGTGCTGGCACTGGCATTGTGGCCATTGGCGAAGGCCCGGGCGTTGGCTTGTTGTTGCAGATCGCCCGCCGCCTGGTTGACGGCGAGGTTGCCCTGATACTGCATGCCCGAACCGTCGATTTCGGCGTTATTGATGACGGGAGATTGGGCAAAGGTCGATGCACTGCAAAACATGGCGAGAATCAGCAGCGTACGATTCATCTTAACGGTCTCCCGTCATGATATTCAGCGCACCCAGGCCTCGCTGGACGCTTGAATTGACCATGTTGGCGATACCGCTGCCGGAGTTGCCCGAACGTCCGGCGGGGAGGTTGGAAAGCTGGGTCTGGTTGCTGATGTTGCCGCCCAGGTTGCCGGTGCCCTGATTGATCAGGCCGGAGATGCCTGTGCCACTGGTGACGCTTGCAAAGTCGCCGTCGTTCAACTCGTTCGTTTGTTTGAGGATCTGTTGCGACGGGTTGGCGTTGACAGTGGTGGGGTTGGGGTCGGGAATCACCGGCGCACGGGTGGCCATGCGCGTTTTGACATCACGGGTGATCACAATGATGCCGTTGTCGGCCTGTACAGGCACGCAGACACTTGAGCCCAGTGCACATCCGATCAGCAGGAGGCTATAGAAGCTTTTATTATTGAATTTCCCCACGGCGGCAATTCCTTCTGTGAGTGCAACGCTGGCCCTTATCAGCGGTGCGAGGTACAGAGCAGAAGGTGTGCCGTTTTTGGTTTTTCCATTGAAAACAGCGGGTTGGCTTTAATTGTCGAAGTAGTCAAAAAAAAATGTAAAGCCACTGAGACAGAACCGCTCTAGAACGCCGTCTCCGCTGGCGCCATAGCTCGCTACGGGCGCTGCAGGCAAGTTGTATCAGTGGCTTAACATTTCTTGCCGAATTGCCCGGAAGGCTTTATCTCGCGGGTTTGCGCAGGATGAGTGTTTCAGGAATGGACAGTTCGCCAGGGCGGGCACCCCTGTCAGGTCTTGAGCAAGCGTGTCACTGCCTCTAATGCCGCGTCCTGGCGCTGTTGCCAATCCCCTTGCAGGACCTGATATGGCTGGCGGTGCAGGTCGAGCCATTGGCGACTGGCGTGGAAAAACGCCTGGCGTTCTACCAGTTGCGGCTGGCAACGCTGCCCGTCGTCATGCCAGGCCACGTTTTCAGGGCTCAGCAGCAGATGCAGATCGTAATGCCGTGCCAGCAATGCTTGCTCGATCCACTTCGGGCAATCGCCAAACAACGTGCGACTCCAAAGGATATTGCTCAAGAGGTGCGTATCAAGAATCAGCAGTGACGGCTGTTTGGCGCGTGCTTCATCCTCCCAAGTCAGCTGGCCATGTGCTATTGACGAAATGTCATCATAGCGGGTTTCGCGTGCTTTGCTGTCGATGAAGTGCCGAACGTACTCATTGACCAATATGCCGCCAAAGTTGGCGTGAATCTCGTTCGAAAGCCAGCTTTTACCGCTGGATTCCGGCCCTGTGAGCACCAGGACTTTCATGTGCGCAACGCCGGGGCCGCGCGCCATTCGCGCCAGCCCTGCACAGCCAGCAGCAGGAACAATCCATACAAAACGGCCGTCAGGTACAGCGCTTTGTAGACGAACAACCCGACGAAGATCACATCCAGGACAATCCACAGCGGCCAGCACTGCACGCGTTTTTGCGCCATCCACAATTGCGCCACCAGGCTGAAACCCGTGAGTGCGGCATCGAGCCAGGGTTGGGCGGCGTCGGTCCAGTGGGCCATGGCGGCGCCCAACAGCAGGCTGCCAATCGCGCCGAGGGCCAGGCCGAACACTACGTATCGACCGTCGAGCCAGCTGACCTCGCGCCCATGCCGTGCATCGCCGGCATGGGTCCATTGCCACCAGCCGTAGATCTGCAGGCCGGCATAGATCACTTGCAGCAGCATGTCCGAATACAGCTTCACTTCGAAAAAGATCCAGCTATAGATAAGCACCATGACCAGGCCGATCGGCCAGCACCAGGGGTTCTGCTTGACCGTCAACCAGACGGCAATGACACCGAGAGTGGCGGCAAACAGTTCAAGCCCGGACATGCAGGTTCCTTGAGGGAAGTCAGAGAGGGGGCGGATTGTAACCTCAGGCACCCTCCTGTGGGAGCGAGCCTGCTCGCGAAGAGGCCAACCCAGCCAACATCTATGCCGACTGACCCACCGCTTTCGCGAGCAGGCTCGCTCCCACAAGGGGTCATGCAGGTGATTCTTCGGCTTATACGCGGAACTGCCTGAGCAACCCGTTCAACTGCTCACTCAAATCCTTGAGCCGCACGCTCGCCACGCTGGACTGTTCAGCTGCCAGCGCGGTGCTGTGGGAAAGCCCGGCTGCTTGCGTGACGTTCTGGTTGATGTCCTCGACCACATGCGCCTGCTGCAAGGTCGCGCTGGCAATCGATGCGTTCAGTCCGTTGAGGTTGCGCAATGCCTGGCCGATGGCATTCAGGCTGGCGCCGGCCAGACCGGCTTGTTCGATCGTGAGTTGCGAAGCGCGACTGCTGTCGCCGATCACCTTGACCGCTGCCTCGGAGTGGCTTTGCAGGCGTTCGATCATCGACTGGATTTCTGCTGTGGACTTCTGGGTACGCTGGGCCAGCAGGCGCACTTCATCGGCCACCACCGCGAACCCGCGACCTTGCTCGCCAGCGCGGGCCGCTTCGATCGCGGCGTTGAGGGCCAGCAAATTGGTTTGCTCGGCGATGGAGCGGATCACTTCCAGGACGCTGCCGATCTGGTTGCTTTCGCTGGCCAGTGTGCGGATCACTTCCACCGCCTGATCGATGGTGGAGGACAGGGTATCGATTTGCTTGAGACTGCCGTCGATGTTGATCTGGCCTTGTTGCGCCTGGGCTTCGGCATCGCGCATTTCGCTGGCGGCATGCTCGGCGTTCTTCGCCACATCCTGCACGCCATAGGTCACTTCATTGATCGCGGTGGCCACCAGTTCCATCTGTTGCGATTGTTGCTGGCTGCGTTGTTGGGCCTGGGTGGCGTCGTTGCCCAGCTCGCTGGACGATTGCCCCAGGGCACTGGCGGACACCTGCAACTCACCGATCACCAGCCGCAGTTTGGTGGTGAAGGCGTTGAAGTGTCGCGCCAGTTGCGTGACTTCATCCTGGCCGTGGGTGTCGAGGCTGCGGGTCAGGTCGCTTTCGCCGCTGGCGATATTGGCCATCGCGTTCACGGTTTCCTGAAGCGGGCGGACGATGCTGCGGGCAATCACGATCACCAGCGCCGCCATGATCAGTGCGATGGCCAGGCCGATCGCCGATGCTTCCCAGACCTGGCCGTAGAACTCGGCCTGCATGTCATCGATGTACACGCCCGAGCCGATCACCCAGCCCCAGGGTTCGAACAGTTTGACGTAGGAGGTCTTTTCCACAGGGTCGCTGGCACCCGGTTTCGGCCAGCGATAGTTGATGATGCCGGCGCCCTTGGCCTTGGCGACGGCGACCATTTCGTTGAATACCGCAAAGCCGTCCGGGTCGCGGATCGCCGAGAGGTTCTGGCCATCGAGTTTCGGGTTGGCGGGGTGCATGACCATCACCGGCGTCAGGTCATTGATCCAGAAATAATCGTTCTGGTCATAGCGCAGTCCGCGAACGGCGGTCAGCGCCTGTTTCTGCGCAGCTTCGCGGGTAAGGGTGCCGGCGGTTTCCAGGCCGTGGTAGTAGGTGAGAATGCCACTGGCGGTTTGCACCACATGCTGGGTTTTCTGCGCCTTGGCCTCATTGAGGTCTTCGTGAATCTGCTTGAGCATCAAGGCGCCCAATGCCAATAGCATCACGACGGCCACGATCAAGATGAGCCACAAACGCCGACTGATCGACATATTGCGCAAGCTGTTCATAACGCGGTGCTCCAGATTCTTGTTTTTGTGGTTGTTCTTGTAAGAAGAGATCGCCAGCATCCTGTCCGGCCCGAGAACACGGCAACGCCAATCGGGCTTCTCTCACAGGATTTCGGCCCCGCGCGGAAAAACCTGAATGCAAATTGATTTTTCACGGAATTTTCCCCGGCCTGCGGGTATCTTGTGCACGCGGGTTTTCAACTACGCTGAACGCTTTGAAAAATACTGACGGGGCATGCGTTGACGCACAGCCTTTGGGGGATTGATGGATCTTTGGACTGCCTTTCAGGCATTGATTCTTGGGGTTGTAGAAGGGCTGACAGAATTTTTGCCCATTTCCAGTACCGGGCACCAGATCATTGTGGCCGACTTGCTCAATTTCGGTGGCGAGCGCGCCATGGCGTTCAACATCATTATCCAGCTGGGGGCGATCCTGGCGGTGGTGTGGGAATTTCGCCGCAAGATTTTCGATGTGGTCATTGGTTTGCCGACGCAACCCAGCGCACGACGCTTTACCGCGAACCTGCTGATTGCCTTCTTTCCCGCCGTGGTTCTGGGGGTGATCTTCGCCGACTTGATCCATCACTATCTGTTCAACCCGATCACGGTGGCCGCCGCGTTGGTGGTGGGCGGTATCGTCATGTTGTGGGCGGAAAATCGTCAGCATGAGGTACATGCCGAAACAGTGGACGACATCACCTGGAAAGATGCCCTGAAAGTCGGCTTCGCCCAGTGCCTGGCGATGATTCCGGGGACCTCGCGCTCCGGCTGCACAATCATCGGTGGTTTGTTGTTCGGCCTGTCGCGCAAGACCGCCACCGAGTTTTCGTTCTTCCTGGCGATGCCGACCATGGTGGGTGCCGCCGTGTACTCGGGCTACAAGTACCACAAGCTGTTCGTACCGGCCGATTTCCCGGTATTCGCCATCGGCTTCGTCACCGCGTTCATCTTCGCGATGATCGCCGTCAGGGGCTTGCTCAAGTTCATTGCCAGCCACAGCTATGCGGCATTTGCCTGGTATCGGATCGCATTCGGGCTGGTCATCCTGGCCACCTGGCAGTTCGGTTGGGTCGACTGGACCGCGGCCAAGCCATGAGTGACTCGGGCGCGCGCAAACACTCCGCACGCCCATCGGGAGGCGAGATCCGTAATCTTCGGTTGAAGTTGCTGGTGTTCGCGATCCTGTGCGCGCTGCCGCTGTTCGGTTCGATGTCGATGTGGCTGCGAGGGGTTTCGCTGATCCCCCTGGCGGCCTACGGCATCGTCAGCGTGCTGGCGTTCTTGCTCTACTGGAGTGACAAGCGCAAGGCGCGCGCCGATCACTGGCGTACCCCGGAGAACGTCCTGCATGCGCTGGAGTTCGCCGGTGGCTGGCCGGGCGCCTTACTGGCGCAGCAAATGTTTCGGCACAAGACGCGCAAGTTTTCCTTTCAACTGGTGTTCTGGCTCATCGTGCTGCTGCATCAGGTGTTCTGGATCGACATGCTGTTTCTCGGCGCCCATCTGTTCGCCTTGTTCTGAAAGAAATTGATGCAACCCCTGTGGTGAGGGAGCTTGCTCCCGTTGGACTGCGCAGCAGTCCCCTTCTTTTTGGGGTAAGAGGGGGCCGCTTCGCGGCCCAACGGGAGCAAGCTCCCTCGCCACAAAATATTCGTCTTATTAACGACCGGGGTTTAGAGCAACAACCCCACCTGCGTGCGCTTGGGCAACTTGCCGACCACCAGTTGATGGGATCGTCGCAACAAGCCCTGCAACTCTTCGGCGCCAAGCGGGTAGGGTGTCGCCATGATGATCCACTGGGCCCGCGCCAGATAAGGCGCCGGATGAATGCCGGGACGGTCGCAGTGACCCAGAAACAGATCCTTGTCGACCTTGAACGCCAGGGATTCGCCACGCAGGTTCTGCAAGGCGAACATCTTGTTGCCGGCCACGGAAAACACCCGCACGCCACCCCATTTGTAATCCTCTCGAGCACCGGGCAAGGCCAGGCAAAAGGCCGCGACCTGCGCATCACTCATGCGTGCAGCCTTCATGACAAACAGTCTCCATGGGCATTGAATGTATCGATCAAAGGGTTGAGCCGGGCATGTATTGCGGGCGGCGAGTCACCAGCGATCATGCTCACGCTATCGTGCGTCAAGTCCGGTAGAGGGCCTACTGCAGCCTCCGCACTCCCTTAGAGCGGTTTCTCCCGGCGGGGTATGTGAAACACGTTCTATCACCTGCGATACTCCGCCCTGTATTCAGACTGCGAGTAAATTGCTCCGTGTACGATTTCAATGATTTGTACTTTTTTGTTCAGGTCGTCGACCACAACGGTTTCACAAGTGCGAGTAAAAAACTCGACATACCGAAATCGAAACTGAGCAGGCGCATTGCCTCGCTTGAAGAGCGGCTCGGTGTCCGCCTGATCCAGCGATCAACCCGCAAGTTCACGGTCACAGAGATCGGTCAGGATTACTATCGCCATTGCGTGGCGATGCTTGTTGAAGCCGATGCAGCCGAACAAGTGGTCGAGCATTCGCGCTCCGAACCTCAGGGAATCGTGCGTATCAGTTGCCCACCGGCTTTGGGTGCCATGGGGGTCAGTGACATCATCGCGGAATTCATGGTACTGCACCCTAAAGTTCAGGTGCATATCGATAGTACAAATCGTCGCGTTGATGTGTTGGGTGAGGGGTATGACATCGCGCTGAGAGTGCGTTTTCCGCCACTGGAGGACGACAACCTGGTGATGAGAGTGTTGGGTGACAGCCATCAGAAGCTGGTCGCGCGGCCATCGTTGATTGAAGGGCTGACACTGCAAACACCCAAGGATTTGGCACGTTTGCCGAGCATGGATCTTGGCCCACCCAACCGTGAGCACAGGTGGACTTTTTTAGGCGCAAAAGATCAACTGATCGAGGCCGTCCACGCGCCAAGATTTGTTACTTCGGACCTTGATGCACTGCACCGCGCCGCCATACAGGGGGTAGGGGTCGTGCAAATGCCTGAGATCATGGTTCGCCATGCCATACATGATGGGCTCTTGGTGGAAGTACTGCCTGAGTTCGTACTTCGTAGTGGACTTATCCATGCAGTCTTCCCGTCTCGCAGGGGGTTGTTGCCTTCGGTCCGCGGTCTGATCGATAAGTTGGCTGTGGATTTTGGCGCCAACGCCGAAGCGGACAGGGTCGCTTGCGAGAAAGCCGGGAAGGCGCATCCGGCCATGCGGTAGGTGCAAATGTGGATGACTTTGCCAAAGCCGCCAGGAGAGCCCTGCGAAGACATCCGCAGCGCCCTGAACCGTACCTTGATCAGGACACAGGTGACGGCGAGTGAAAGGCTGAGCAGCGATGGCTACTCATCTGTACTACCCGCTTGAGAACGAACGGGATGCAGCTCCTCAAAAAAATAGTGAGAGGATGAGGGGGCAATGGTCCCTTCAGTTCTGAGGTTCTGGTGTGCGCGTTTTTCAGCGGGGCCAGTCTCGAGATAAAAGCTGTACAAAATAATAATTTGGTATAGCTTTTAAGGGCGTCTCTTGAGTCTTATCGAGGCCTTTGCATGACCCCGCAGAAGGACCGCTTATTCCGCCACCTTATCTGTCTCGTTCCGATGCTCCTGAGCGCAGACCTGTTTGCTGATTGGCGCGAGGCTTTACCCGATGCTCGTCGGGTGGGTAGCGGGGAGCTGCGCGTATTCGGTTTCTCCATCTACAACGCGCAATTCTGGAGCCCACGCCTGATTGCCGGCGATCCGACCGGTGTGAATAGGCCTTTTGCGCTGGAGCTGACCTACCGCCGCGATATTAGTCGCGAGGATCTGGTCGAGGCCAGCATCAAGGAGATCAGACGCCTGTCGCCCACGCCTCCGAATTCGGAGTTGATGGCCCGTTGGGAGCAGGAGATGCGGCAGGCGTTTGTCGATGTGCGCGCCGGTGATCGCATCACAGGCGTCTATTTGCCTGCTGAGGGCGCACGTTTTTACGTCGGCGAGAATCTACGGCATGTGGTGCGGGATGACGCGTTCGCCAAAGCTTTTTTTGCCATCTGGCTTGATCCCCGAACCCGCAACCCGCAGTTGCGCGCCCAATTGCTGGGCGCCGCAAAACCCTGAAACCGTAGAGGAAATGCACATGTTGAGGATATGGATCTTGGCGTTGTGCATCAGCCTTGCAAGTTGCAGCCGGGTGGATGTGCAGACCTACAGCCAGGAAATGCCCAAGCTTGATTTGCGCGAATTCTTCGAGGGGCGGGTCGAAGCCTGGGGCATGTTTCAAAAGCGCTCAGGTGAGGTCACCAAACGCTTCCACGTAGAGATCAATGGCCATTCCGCCGGTAACCAGTTGATCCTCGACGAGTCATTTACATACAGCGACGGTACTCAGCAAAAACGGGTGTGGACGCTGACCCCGGCCGGACCTGGCCAATGGCGTGGAACCGCTGGCGACGTGGTGGGCGAAGCGCATGGCGAGGTTGCAGGGAATACATTGCGCTGGCGCTATGTGCTGAGGTTGCCGGTGGATGGCAAGGAGTATGAGGTTCATTTAGACGACTGGATGTACTTGATGGACAAGAACACCATAATCAATCGCTCGTTCATGACCAAATTCGAAGTGGAAGTTGGCCAGATCACCTTATTCTTGCGCAAGCAGTCTTGAGTCAACGCGCAGACTCCAGGGCTATCCGGTGCAATGCCGGCATCAATAGCGCCCATATCAATGCGAGTATCAGGACACTGGGCCAAACACCCAGCGGCAGGCCCACGTCCGCTAACCTGGCGCCGCCCCAGTAAGAGAGAGGCCCGCCAAACGCCCCCAGTAGGCTGCCCATCCACCAGGGGCGCTTTGTCCAGCTCAGGCTGTGACGCAAAGTACTGGCGAAGAGAAGCCAAAGTATTGCCAGCCAAAGGGGTAAAACAAGCGTGGCACCGGGAAACTGAAATACCCCGAGGTGCAGTAGAGCGCTGTCCAGAATCCAACCGCAGGCGGCCACCCATAACAGCAAGCGCCACTCATTGGGGGTCTTTGAAATCCAAAGCAGGTGTATCGCCAGACAAGTTATTGCAATCAGCAATAGCCACGGCCGTTGCGCACCCAAAACGCAGGCGAACCAGCCGAGCTGGAAAAGCCCTGCGTTGAGCAACGACCGGCCTCGCACGTTCACGCCTCCAGACCGAAGGGCTGCGGCCGTGCTCCGGGTTTGGCGAGTAAAAGGTGCGCGGTGCCGATGCTTCGTTCCAGAAAGCCGCCCTCGCAGTAGCACAGGTAAAACTCCCACAGGCGGTAAAACGTCTGGTCGTAACCCAACGCTTCCAGGTTGTGCCGGCTACGTCGCAGATTGTCATGCCACAGGCGAAGGGTACGGGCGTAATGAAGGCCGAAGTCCTCCATGTGATGAAGGTTCAGGTCGGTGTCGCGACTGATGGTGTGCAGCATGGAGCTCACCGAAGGCAAGGCACCGCCCGGGAAGATATAGCGCTGGATGAAGTCGACTGTTTTTTTCGTCTGCTCGTAGCGCTGGTCTCGAATGGTGATGGCTTGCAATAGCATAAGCCCGTGTTCCTTGAGCAGGTGGGCACACTGTTTGAAGTAAGTGGGCAGAAAGCGGTGGCCGACGGCCTCGATCATCTCGATCGACACCAGCTTGTCGTATTTGCCCGCCAGGTCACGATAGTCCTGCAACAGCAGGGTAACCCGGCCTTGCAGGCACTGCTCTTCGATACGGCGCTGGGTGTAGGCGAACTGCTCACGCGACAGCGTGGTGGTCGTGACCTTGCAGCCGTATCGGGTGGCCGCATAAATGGCCATGCTGCCCCAACCGGTGCCGATCTCCAGCAGGTGGTCACTGGGTTTGAGATCGAGCTTTTGGCAGATGCGCTCCAGCTTGTACATTTGAGCTTGTTGGAGGCTATCGTTGTTTGAGCGGAACATGGCGGCGGAGTACATCATGCTGGGGTCCAGCAGTTGTTCGAACAGCGCGTTGCCCAGATCGTAATGCGCACAAATGTTGCGTTGCGAGCCTTGGCGGGTGTTGCGGTTGAGCCAATGCAGCGCTTTTACCAAAGGACGGCTTATACGAGCCAGGCCGCGCTCCATTCCATCCAGCACTTCGAGGTTGGCAACGAACACGCGGATCACGGCGGTCAGATCGGGACTGCTCCAGTATCCGTGGATGTAAGCCTCGCCGGCGCCAATTGAGCCATTGACCGCCACCATGGGCCAGAGCGCCGCATTGTGCACTTCGATTTCGCCATGTGGCGTCGCACCAGGCTGGCCAAAACTCAGTGGCTCACCGTCGACGATGATTACCAAATGACCGTTGCGCAGGTGCGCCAGCTGACGCAAGACGCCTTTCTTCAATACGCGCGCGCCTATCCCGTTGGCAGCAGAGCCAAAGGTCATTGGGGTCAAGCTAGGATTCGTCATGGCGAGACTCCAGATTCGCGGTGCGATATTCACCGACGGCAGCTTTATGGGAAAACAGTGGCAGACGCTTGAGCAGCAGACGCAGGGCTTGCGAGTAAATGCCGAGCAGGGTCTTGCCGGTCATCCAGGGAAAGTCCAGAAGGTGGCGATGCAGGCTTTGGCGCGTCAGTTCGACACGCTCCAGACCCAGGCCCGCCTCAAATACTTTTTGCTCACCTTGCCAATCCTGCATGGTCACGTGCAGCGCCTGGCCGGGAGCTGAAAACCGCATGCGGTACTCCAGGTCTCGAGGCAGGAAGGGCGAGACGTGAAAGCTCTTGGCGACCCTGTGGCCTGAGTCACCGGTGGCGTTGGTCGGCAGCACATAGTGGTAACGCTCTCGCCAAGGGGTATTACTGACTTCGCAGAGAATGGCGGCCAGACTGCCGTCCGATTCAAAGCAATAAAACAAGCTGATCGGATTGAAAGACAGCCCCCAGCTGCGCGGCTGGGTGAGCAGACAGATTCTTCCCTGCGGCGCGTGCCCGAGGGCCTGTTCCACACGCTGGCGCACGGCATCGATCAGGGACATGCCCTGACGCGTTGACTGCGGCAGGTAGTCAGTTTCGCGGAAGGCAAAGGCAGCCCAGCGCGAATGTCCGGCCAGCCAGGACAAGGCCAGCACCTGTTGTTGTTCCGCCAGATCCAGGTAGAGCATACCCATGCGGTAGCGAAACCCATGGGCGCGCGGCAGCAGCCGGCGGTGGTTGACCCAGCCGCGGTACAGGGCGCTGTTCACAGTCGTTCTCCGAACGCGGCTGCCACTCGCAAGGCACTGACCACGCCGTCCTCGTGGAAACCGTTGGCCCAGTAGGCGCCGCAGTAATAGCTGTTCTGGGCGCCTTGTAATTCTTGCCATCGTGCCTGAGCAACCATTCCTGCCTGGCTGTATTGCGGGTGGGCGTAGCGGAAACGGTCGAGGATTTTGCTCGGGTCAATGGCCGCGGTCTGGTTCAGGCTGACGCAGAAGGTGGTGTTGCTCTGTAGCCCTTGCAGGATATTCATGTTGTAGGTGACAGCGGCCAGATGCTGGGCTGAGTCACCGAGGCGGTAATTCCAGCTCGCCCATGCTCGGCGACGGTTCGGCAACAGACGGGTATCGCTGTGCAGCACCACATCGTTTTCGGCGTAGTGCAGCGCGCCGAGTATCTCCCGTTCGGCTTGGCTGGGAGCGACCAACAGGCGTAATGCCTGGTCGCTGTGGCAGGCGAACACTACGTTGTCAAAGCGCTTGCTTCCTGTCGCACAGTGCAGGGTGACCCCACCTAAGTCACGCTCCACCCGATACACCGGGCAGTTGAGGCGGATACGTTCGACAAAGCCGGCACTCAAGGCGGATACGTAGCTGCGCGAACCGCCGCTGACCACACGCCATTGTGGCCGATTGGCAAGGGACAGGAGCCCGTGATTTTTGCAGAAACGTACGAAAAACTGGAGCGGAAAGCGCTGCATCTCGCCCACTGACATCGACCAGATAGCCGACCCCATAGGGACTATGTAGTGTTCGATAAAACGTTGGCCGTAGCGGTTTTCCCGTAGATAGGCACCCAGCGTGGTCTCGGCAGTTATGCGCTGTTCGTCCAGGTCACGCAGGGCTTGGCTGTTGAAGCGCAAAATTTCACGCAACATGCCCCAGAATCCAGGTGAAAGCAGATTGCGCCGCTGGGCGAACACCTGGTTGAGGTTGCTGCCATTGTATTCAATGCCGGTACGCGGATCCTGAACCGAAAAGCTCATCTCGGTGGGTTGCGAGGCTACGCCGAGTTGATCCAGCAGACGGATGAAGTTGGGATAGGTCCAGTCGTTGAAGACGATGAAGCCAGTATCGATGGCATAGCGTTCGCCCTCTATTTCGACGTCAACCGTATGGCTATGACCACCGATCCAGTCACTGGCCTCGAATACAGTGACGTCTTGCTGGCGGTGGAGCAGGTAGGCGCAGGTCAGGCCGGAAATACCGCTGCCGATGATGGCTGTTCTCATGAAGATTCTTCTTTAACCGGACGCACCATGCATTTGCCCAATGCCAGTTGCAGGCGCTGAGGCAATATGGCCAATGCGCGAAGAGCAGCAATGAATGAACCGGGAAAGGCGATTTCCAATGGCCGTTTTTCCAACCGGGTGGTGATGTAGGCGGCGGCTTTACCGACCGGCCAACGCATCGGCATCGGGAAATCGTTCTGTTGTGTGAGTGGCGTATCGACGAAGCCCGGGCTGACGAGCGTGACGTCGATACCCTCGTGTACCAGGTCGATGCGTAACGATTGAAACAGGTAACGCATTGCCGCCTTGGAGGCGCCATAAGCTTCGGCGCGCGGTAACGGCAGGTAGGTCACCGAACTGCACACTGCCACTAGATGAGGCCGCTGAGCCTTGCGCAACAGCGGTAGGGCAGCTTCCACGCAGTAAGCAGCGGAAAACAAATTGGCCCGCATCACGCGTTCAATCATGTTGGCTTCAAAGACGCCTGCATCCAAATACTCGCAGGTGCCCGCGTTGAGGATGACCTGATCCAGATGACCCCAGACTTGCCCGATTCGCTGCCCCATGGCCTGAACCACGTCAGGCTCAGTCAGGTCACCTGGCAGAAGCAGTACTTGTTGCGGGTAGTTCCTGTGCAAGCTTTCCAAGGCCTTTACATTGCGGGCACTGACGGCCAGGAAATGACCTTGGGTCAGTAAAATATCCGCCAGGGCGGCGCCAATGCCGCTGCTGGCTCCAGTGAGCCAGATGCGTTTCATGCCAACCTCCCTTTCAGCCAGCCAATGGCGGTCCCCATTAACGGCAGATGCTCGTAGAGCAGGGCGCCTGCATCGAAATAGTCGCGATGCTGATACACCTTCTCGTGCCATAGCAGATAAGAACAGCCAACAACCTCTATAAGTTGGCCACGGCGTAAACGGGGATGACGGTAATGCAGGGTCCAGCGCAAATAGCCGGCACCTTCCTGCATCTGGTCATGGCCGTGAAACGTGAAGCCAAGTTCGCTGACGTTGGCATACAGCTCTGTGAAGTAGTCGTGTAACGCTGTCAGGCCTTGGATCTCATGGAGCGGATCACTGAAGCGCACATCGTGGCTGTACAGCGCCTTGAGCGTGTGCAGATTACCGGCGTTCAGCGTTCCGAAGTCTTGGGCGAAACATCGCAGGAAGTCAGACACGTTGCGTCTCCATTGCCCGTCGGGCCTCGGGCAAATTCAAGGACCGTAAGGGGGGCGCGGCGACAACAGAGGCGGGTCGCGGATCACTCGCCAGGCGGGATGGATCAGTTCGCATGCAAGGGGCGCTGATCCTGGTCTTTCCGGTGTGCGCGCGATCGACCATGGAGCTCTACCCCTTCTCTTTACTTGTACAATTTGATAACTCTTGTACAGCTTTTAAAGGATAGGGTGCGCACTGTACAAGTCAATTTTTTTGTACAACTATTTCTGCCAATGTCCGGATCAACATACCGCGACGGCAATCAGGGATTTTGGTCGGATGCACGGGTGGCTGCGCTGGGATTTGATGCTCAATAGTCAGCGGGGAGAGGTGACCGATCAGCTAACCTCTTGGGCCTTGACGGTATTGCAGGTGAACCTCGATTGTTCTATCGGCAGGACAAACTTTCGCATTTATGCAGCCTAATCAACTATTGGTTTCGTCTGTAGGATTGTCTCCATCAGATCGCCCTGGCGGCGATCCTCACCTGGAGATCCCACATGAAACTGCTGCATATCGATTCGAGCATTCTTGGTGACAACTCGGCTTCCCGTCAGCTGAGCAGCGAAGTTGTGAAAGCCTGGCAAACCGCCGAGCCAACGGCCGTGGTGACCTACCGCGACCTGGCCGCCGATGCCATCAGCCATTTCTCCTCGACCACCCTGGTGGCAGCCGGTACGACCGCTGAACTGCGCGACGCCGCACAACAGCACGAAGCCGAGCTGAGCGCCTCGACCCTGGCCGAATTCCTTGCCGCCGATGCCGTGGTGATTGCAGCACCGATGTACAACTTCACCATCCCGACTCAGCTGAAGGCCTGGATCGACCGCATCGCCGTTGCCGGCCAGACTTTCCGCTATACCGAAGCCGGTCCTGAAGGCCTGTGCGGTGGCAAGAAAGTGGTGATCGTTTCGACTTCCGGTGGTCTGCATGCGGGCCAGGCGACCGGCGTTGCCCACGAAGAGTACTTGAAAGTGATGTTCGGTTTCCTCGGCATCACCGATATCGAATTCGTCCGCGCCCACGGCCTGGCCTACGGTGACGAAGTGCGTATCAAAGCCATGAGCGACGCCCACACGCAAATCAGTGAGCAACTGTTCGCCGCCGCGTAAGGCGTGCGTAAAGACGTCGAACGACGCAGGCAATCCCCAAAAAACTCTGTATTCTGATCACGCAAGGGTCAGGTGCGGAGTTTTTTGTTTCTAGCTGTTGCATGATTTCAACGGTATGGCCCGGGTTATGCAGTCGAGGGTGAACGTCTCCGGTTCGGTACAGGGTGGGGCATCCCATGATGCGTCTTTGTGCAACATTACTGATGTGTCTGTTCAGCAGCCTGAATTCAGTGCACGCCGCCCCTGCGCCGCATCCTCACTGGAGCGTCGGCTACCACGAGATGAGTTTCCTCGATCCCCTTGATCTGCAACCGATGCGCGCCATCGCGTTCTATCCGTCCAGCGAAAAAGAGCACGCCAGCAAGCTTGAGGGGTACACGGTCGAGGCCGGCGAAGACACCAAAGTCGCCATGGGCCGTTTTCCCCTGCTGATGCTGTCCCACGGCAACACCGGAACCCCGCTGGCCCTGCATGACCTGGTCACGTCGCTGGCACGCAAGGGGTTCGTGGTGGTGGCGGTGATTCATCCGGGGGACAACTCTAAAGACCATAGTCGGCTCGGCACCATCAGCAACCTCTACGGCCGGCCGATCCAGATTTCCGAAGCCATCACTGCAACGCTGGGCGACCGCATGCTGGCGCCGTTCGTCAATGCCGATCAGGTTGGCGTCATCGGTTATTCGGCGGGTGGAGAGACAGCGTTGATACTGTCTGGCGCGACACCGGACCTGGATCGCCTGCGCCGTTACTGTCAGGAACGTCCGGACGACCGCGATGCCTGTAATACCCAGGGCGAGCTGATCGTCGACCGTGATGACTTGCAACCGGTGGCTGACCCGCGCGTCCGTGCGTTGTTGCTGATGGCGCCGCTGAGCCTCAAGTTCGGTCGTCATACCCTGGCCGACGTGCATGTGCCGGTACTGCTGTACAGCGGTGACGGCGACAAACTGGTGCCCTTCGACAAAAACGCCGCCGCACTGGCGCGCAAACTGCCAGTCACGCCAGACTTCAAATTACTGGCCGGGGCAGGGCACTTCGTGTTCATGGCGCCGTGCAACGACGAACAGATCGTGATCATGCCGGCACTGTGCACCGATGCCGATGGCGTCGACCGTGAAGACATTCATCGCAATCTGATTTCCGAGGCCGGGCGCTTCTTCTCCCATACCCTGGGCAAGGCGACCCGGGCGGGGATGCAGACCGCGGATCAATAGATGCCCACAGGGATTGCGGTGGGCCTTAATCCATCGCCCGGCGCTTGAGCAGCAATGTCAACGCCAACGCACTCACCGACAGCAACGCCGCGATAAAGAAAATCCACGAATACCCCAGGTTCAGCGCCACCGCGCCCATCAATGGCCCGGCAATGGCCAGCGCCAGATCGAAAAACACCGCATAGGCACTCAACCCCGCGCCACGGCTGGAGTTGGGCACTTGCTTGATCGCCTCGACGCCCAGGGCCGGATACACCAGCGACAGGCCGAATCCGGTCAGCCCGGCGCCGATCAAGGCGTAGCCCGTCGACGGCGCGAACCACAGCAGCGCCAGACCGACGGTTTCGATGGTCATGCAGGCAATGGCCGAGGTAAATCCACCGAAGCGGCTGATGCTGGAGATGAACAACAACCGCGCCAGAATGAAGCACACGCCGAATACCGTCAGGCAGTAAGCCGCGCCGGTCCAGCCGCGATTGACGTAATACAGGGTGATGAAGGTGGTCAGGGTGCCGTAACCGATGGAGGCCAGGCTCAGGCTCGCACCGAAGGGCGCAATGCGCCCGAACACGGCCCGGAAGGGCAGGCGTTCACCCCGTACCACCGGCACCGAAGGTTTGTTGCGGATCAACAGCAGCCCCAGCGCGGCCAGCACCGACAGGGCGATCCCCAGGCTGGTGAACCCCAGTTGATCGACCATCACCACACCCAGCGGCGCGCCGATGGCAATTGCGCCATAGGACGCGATGCCGTTCCATGAAATCGAGCGCGCCGTGTGTTCGGCACCCACCTGGCCCATGCACCAACTGATGGTGCCGACCCCGATCAAGCCTTGGGCGATGCCGAGCAACAGGCGGCCGGCGATCAGGATCAGCAGGCTGAGCAACGGCAAGCTTTGCAACATCGTCGACAGCAGCGTCAGCACGCCGCTCAACACAATGCCGGACAAGCCGTAAACGATCGCGCGCTTGGTGCCGATGCTGTCGGACATGCGCCCGGCCATGGGCCGGCTGAGCAGGGTGGCGAGGTACTGCGAACCGATGGTCAATCCCGCGATGACTGCGCTGAACCCGAGCTGCTCGTGAACATACCCCGGCAACACCGCAATCGGCAGGCCGATGCAAAGGAAGGCAATAAAGGTATAGAAAACGATAGAGACGATCTGCAGGGTGATCGCCATGGAGCTTTGCGGTGGCTGTTGCTGCGCAGACATGAGGGCTCGTTCGCGGGCGGCGGTGGGAGAACTGCATGATGGCTTGGCGGCGGGATAAAAGGAAGCAGGCTAACTACTTGTCTCTAAATCATCGTTGTTCATAAGGACCGCTTCGCGAGCAGGCTCGCTCCCACAGGGGAATGCATTCCAAATGTGGGAGCGAGCCTGCTCGCGAATGGTCTTGGCAAAAAAAATCAGGTCATGAAATGCAAAAAGCCCCATCACCAGGACAGGGCTTTTTCTTGCAGCTTGCAGCTTGAAACTGATAGCTGCCCTTAGAACACCACACCCTGGCTACGCAGGTAGTCATCGTAGGTGCCGCTGAAGTCGGTCACGCCATTGGGGCTCAGCTCGATGATGCGGGTGGCCAGGGACGATACGAACTCGCGGTCGTGGCTGACGAAGATCAGCGTGCCCGGGTAGTTCTCCAGCGCCAGGTTCAGCGCCTCGATGGATTCCATGTCCAGGTGGTTGGTCGGTTCGTCCATCACCAGTACGTTCGGTTTTTGCAGGATCAGCTTGCCGAACAGCATGCGACCTTGCTCACCACCGGAGATGACCTTGACCGACTTGAGGATCTCGTCGTTGGAGAACAGCATGCGACCCAGAGTGCCGCGAATGATCTGCTCGCCCTGCGTCCACTGACCCATCCAGTCGAACAGGCTGACATCGTCTTCGAAGTCGTGGGCGTGGTCCTGGGCGTAGTAGCCCAGCTCCGCGCTTTCGGTCCACTTCACGGAACCGGCGTCCGGGTTCAGTTCGCCCATCAGCGTGCGCAGCAGGGTGGTCTTGCCGATACCGTTCGGGCCGATGATCGCTACGCGCTCGCCGGCTTCGACGGTGAAGCTGAAGTTCTTGAACAGGGTCTTGCCGTCGAAACCCTTGGACATCTGCTCGATGGTCACGGCCTGGCGGTGCAGTTTCTTGGTCTGTTCGAAGCGGATGAACGGGCTTACGCGGCTCGATGGCTTGACTTCGGCCAGCTGGATCTTGTCGATCTGCTTGGCGCGGGAAGTGGCCTGCTTGGCTTTCGAGGCGTTGGCCGAGAAGCGGCTGACGAAGGTCTGCAGTTCGGCGATCTGTGCTTTTTTCTTGGCGTTGTCCGACAGCAGTTGTTCGCGGGACTGGGTCGCCGCGGTCATGTACTCGTCGTAGTTGCCCGGGAACAGGCGCAGTTCACCGTAGTCCAGGTCGGCCATGTGGGTGCAGACGCTGTTGAGGAAGTGACGGTCGTGGGAAATGATGATCATGGTGCTGTTACGCGCCGTGAGAATTGTTTCCAGCCAGCGGATGGTGTTGATGTCCAGGTGGTTGGTCGGTTCGTCGAGCAACAGCACTTCCGGATCGGAGAACAGCGCCTGCGCCAGCAGCACGCGCAGTTTCCAGCCTGGTGCGACTTCGGTCATCGGGCCGAAATGCTGTTCCAGGGGAATGCCCAGGCCCAGCAACAGTTCGCCGGCGCGGGATTCGGCGGTGTAGCCGTCCATTTCGGCGAACTCGGTTTCCAGCTCGGCCACGGCCATGCCGTCTTCTTCGCTCATTTCCGGCAGCGAGTAGATGCGGTCGCGCTCAGCCTTGACCTTCCACAGCTCTTCGTGGCCCATGATCACGGTGTCGATCACGGTGAATTCTTCGTAGGCGAACTGGTCCTGGCGCAATTTACCCAGGCGTACGTTCGGCTCGAGCATGACCTGGCCACCGGATGGCTCGAGGTCACCGCCCAGAATCTTCATGAATGTCGACTTGCCGCAACCGTTGGCGCCGATCAAGCCATAACGGTTGCCACCGTTGAACTTGACCGAGACGTTTTCGAAAAGCGGCTTGGCGCCGAACTGCATCGTGATGTTAGCTGTAGAGATCAAAGGTTTTTCCTGCGAAGCATTCTGAGTAGCAAGGGGTGCGGCCGAGTCGAAGTGCGCTGAGGCCGGGGTCATACCCGTCATCAACCAAGGGGGGGCGCGTAAAGTTTGGCGGCGATTGTACTGGTCTGGCTCTTTAAACGATAGGGCAATAAGACCGCAGCGCTGCTTTGACCATTCCCGGTGGACAGATTTTCACACTTGAACGCTAACAATTGGTTACAGACGATGGCTAAAATGCCATCTTTCGACCGGATGCCGATGTCCGGCGTCGCTCAAGGACGGGCGCAGAGACCGCTGTTTCGTTTTCAGACGCTGCACAAGACCCGCAGGTTGCTGGCTGGCAGGGGGCGCAGTTTGTTCACTTCTGACGTGTGACGATTTCCGTGAAACTCATCATTGCCGCAATTTACGTTGTATCCGTTGCTTACGTTCACCTGCGTGGTCGCGTGCGTCACAAACTCGGCCGCCAATTGAGCGATCACTCGACGTTTCTCGCACCGATCAATTGCTTCCTTTATCTGTTCTCGAAGATCCCCAACAAGCCTTACCTCAATCCGGCGGATTTCCCCGACCTGAGTCCATTGCAGGCCCACTGGGAAGAAATTCGCGCCGAAGGCCAGAACCTGCTGCGGGCCGGTGAGATCAAGCGTTCGAACCAGTACGACGATGTCGGCTTCAACTCGTTTTTCAAGACCGGCTGGAAACGCTTCTATCTCAAGTGGTACGGCGACAGCCACCCGTCGGCAATGAAACTCTGCCCGCGCACCACCGAGCTGGTGCAGAGCATTGGCTCGATCAAGGCTGCCATGTTCGCCGAGTTGCCCCCGGGTTCCAAACTGGTGCGTCACCGAGACCCCTATGCCGGTTCCTACCGTTACCACCTGGGCCTGGAAACGCCCAACGACGCCGGTTGCTACATCAATGTCGACGGCCAGAACTACCACTGGCGCGACGGTGAAGCGGTAATGTTCGACGAGACCTATATTCATTACGCCGAAAACACCACCGGGCAGAACCGCATCATTCTGTTCTGCGATGTCGAGCGTCCGATGAAGTACCGTTGGGCGGCAGCGTTCAATGGCTGGTTCAGCCGCACCGTCATGTCGGCCGCCGGCGCTCCGAACGAGGCGGGCGACAAGACCGGTGGCATCAATCGTCTGTTCGGCAAGATCTACAAGATTCGCCTGCATGGCAAGGAACTGAAGAAGCGCAACCGCAAACTCTATTACCTGCAGAAGTGGGCGATCTTTGGTGGTTTGCTGGCGATCTTTGTCCTGATCTGAAAAAGCCTTCGCGAGCGGGCTCGCTCCCACATGGGGCCTGCGTGCACCGCAAATCCCCTGTGGGAGCGAGCCTGCTCGCGAAGAGGCCGGGACATTCAACAGATCACTTGCTGACTTTCTTTCTTGCCGCAGGTTTGCTTGCAGCTTTGGGCTTGGAGGCTGGCTTATCTGCCCCCTTGCCACCCAGGCTACGCTTGAGCAACTCGGTCAAATCGATCACATCCGCCGTCTTGCGAGCCTCTTCCCCCGTATCCGTTTCAACATCCTCGATCTTGCCTTCATGGGCCTTTTTGTCCACCAACGCCATGATCTTGTCTTCGAACTCATCCCGATAATCGTCCGGCGACCACTCGGCGCTCATGTCTTGCACCAGGCGCTTGGCCATGTCCAGTTCACCCTTGGCCAGTTCGGCCTTGGTCACGTCCGGACCCAGGGCGAGCTCATCCAGGCTGCGCACTTCCGCCGGCCAGCGCAGTTTCACCAGCACCAGGGCCGATTCCAGCGGCATCAAGGCGGCGAGGTACTGACGGGTATGCAGCACCACGCGCGCCAGCGCGACTTTGTTGGTTTTGGTGAGGGTTTCACGCAGAAGTGCGTAGACCTTGCCGCCGCGCTTGTCCGGTGCCAGGTAGTAAGGCGTGTCGATGTTCTGCAACGGAATCTGCTCGCTGTCGACAAAGGAAAAGATATCGATGGTCTGGGTCGACATCGGATGTGCGGAGCGGATTTCCTCTTCGCTGAGCACCACGTAGCGGCCTTTTTCGTAAGCGACACCTTTGACGATGTGTTCCTTGGTGACTTCCTTGCCGGTGACTTTATTCACGCGCTTGTAGCCCACCGGGTCCATGCTGCGACTGTCGAGCCAGTCGAAATCCACCCCTTGCGATGAAGTCGCCGAGACCAGCGCCACAGGAATATGCACCAGCCCGAAACTGATTGCGCCTTTCCAGATTGCCCGTGCCATGGTCGTCTACTCGCAAGTGATGTTCAGGTGACCCGCGCCCTTGTGCAAAAGTTTCAGTGACTTGCAGTCCGTTCCAGTGCTGGATCAACTTCGTGTTACATCTCGCTGTGGAGGTTTTGGTTAACAAATCCGAACCCTGGGCGTAGCGTGCTATCGAAGACACTATTCACGCATTCGTCGAGAGGCTTCCCATGAACCGATGCGTACCCGGCCTCATCCTGCTGGCCTTGAGCGGCGTTCTCGGCCATCAGGTTCTCGCGCAGGGCGTTTCGCCGCGAGAACCGTTGCAGGTCGCCCAAAACCTGCCAAACAGCAACAACAATCCCTACAACAGCCCGATCCGCCGTGCCAACCCCAACAGCATGCAGGGCACCCAACCCAGCGCGCCGGCCATTCGCGGGCCCAATACCGTGCCGGTGCCGCGACCGCCGACCCTCGACAACGGCGGCATTGGCAATCGCTATCCGCAAACTCAGTCGCCCCCTGCCAGTGCGCCGAAATTCATACCCAATCCACCTCATCGAGATGCTGCCACCGGCAATCGCTGAACCATCTACATGACAAAAGGAACCGTCCATGTTTTGCAAATCTCTCCCGGCCTTTGCATGCGCCGGCGCTTTACTGGCCGCCACGCTGCCTGCCTTGGCGGCGCCTTCCCAGGACCTGAAAAGCGAGCAGGGCACCCTGGAGGTCACGCCGATCGTCCAGGGGCTGGAGCATCCTTGGGCGCTGGCATTCCTTCCTGACCGCAAGGGCATGCTGGTGACCGAACGACCCGGCAACCTGCGAGTGGTGAGCGCCGACGGCAAACTCTCGGCACCCATCAACGGCGTACCCAAGGTCTGGGCCAAAGGGCAGGGCGGTTTGCTGGATGTGGCGTTGTCACCGGATTTCAAGCAGGACCGCACGATCTATCTGTCGTACGCCGAAGGTGGCGGTCAGGGTGGCAAGGCCGGCACGGCCGTCGGTCGCGGGCAGTTGTCCGAAGATCTGGCGAACCTGAAGAATTTCACCGTGATTTTCCGTCAGGAACCCAAGCTTTCCGTCGGCAACCATTTCGGTTCGCGACTGGTGTTCGACCGCGATGGTTATCTGTTCATTACCTTGGGCGAAAACAATGATCGCCCGACCGCCCAGGATCTCGACAAACTGCAAGGTAAGGTCGTGCGGATCTACCCGGATGGCAAGGTGCCGAACGACAACCCCTTTGTCGGTCAGGCGGGTGTGCGCCCGGAGATCTGGGCCTACGGCGTTCGCAACCCGCAAGGCGCGGCGCTCAATCCCTGGACCGGCACCCTTTGGGAAAACGAGCACGGTCCCCGGGGCGGCGACGAGATCAACATCATTGAACGTGGCAAGAATTACGGTTGGCCGCTGGCCACCCACGGCATCAACTATTCCGGCCTGCCGATCCCGGAAGCCAACGGAAAAACCGCCGAGGGCACCCTCCGGCCGCACCATGTCTGGGAAAAATCCCCGGGGCTGAGCGGCATGGCGTTCTACGACGGGGATCGCTTCAAGGCCTGGCAGCACAACGCATTTATCGGCGCACTGGTGACCCAGGAACTGATCCGCCTGCAATTTGACGGCGACAAGGTCGTTCACGAAGAGCGCTTGCTGGGCGAACTCAACAAGCGCATCCGCGATGTACGGCAGGGACCGGATGGGTATTTGTACGTGCTGACCGATGAAGAGAACGGGGCGTTGTACAAGATCGGCCTCAAGTAGCTTTTGATCCTGTGGCGAGGGAGCTTGCTCCCGTTGGGGTGCGAAGCGCCCCCCGGCATTCTTTCTGGCTCATCGTGCAAACAGGTCTTGCGACGGCTGCGCCGCCGAACGGGACGGTGCGGCGATCCGACAAGCTCCCTCGCCGCAGGATGCGTTTTTCCAGGCGCAATGCATCGGCATGGTCCTGGTAATAGTCTTTCACCAGGGCAAAGCGCTGGTAACCATTACGCTCATACAGAGCAATCGCCCCTGGATTGTCGATCCGCACCTCCAGGCGCAAATAGGCGCAATCGTGCTCTAGAGCGCAGGCTTCGACGCGATCGAGTAACTGCTTGCCCAGTCCATTGCCCCGGGCCTGGGCCGCGATGGCAATCGAATACAGACGCGCGAGCGACGTGCCTCGGTGGAACAGCACCACCGCATAACCCAACAGATGCTCACCGCGTTGGGCCACCAGCAGTTGTCCGTGGGCGCGGCTGATCATCCATTGAAAGCTGCGACGGTTGAGCCGGTCTGTGGTGAAGCATTGCTCTTCCAGTTGCAATAAAGCGGGTAAGTCTTTGATTACCGCCGAACGAAAAAGGGTATTCATATGACCGCCGTAAAAGTTGCGTAACGGAACGAGACTTTCAAAAAATCTCGTGCTTAATAGGAAAGGTCTTGTTCTCCAACGGATCAATCACTATGTCAGCGGTACAAGGTCATTGGCGCGAAGTATCCGAGCAAACTTTGCCAGCGGCAACTTATTTAAAAGACACCAGCAGAACTTCGAGCCAGTTGATTATCATCGTCGAACGCAAGGAAGACTGGGCCTCTTATTTTCCCAGCGAAGACATCGTCACGGCTCAGGAATACCTGGAACAAACCCGCGACAATGAGCAAGGCAAGCGCGTTCAGGTCATCAACCTGTGCCGCAGCTACAAGTACCTGGGGCACGGTTATTACTGCTCGCTGCTGGGCGAAGCCCGCGGGCACAAGGTCATTCCGTCGGTGCGGACTATCAGCGAACTGACCCGGAAATCCCTGTATGGATTGGCGCTGGACGATCTGGATAAAGCCCTGGAAAAAGCCCTCAGCCATCATGCTTACAGCGACACCGAGGGTTTTACCCTGACACTTTATTTCGGCAAGACCCATATTGAACCCTTGCAGGATCTGGCCCGACAGTTATTCGAAGTCTTTGCCTGCCCTATCTTGTTAGTTGAATTTCGCCGAACGAATGGCTGGCACATCGAAGGCATAAAGTCCGGCGCACTGCACAAGTTGCGAGAGGATCAGGAAGATCAATTCGCCCATTCCCTGGACAGTTTCAGTCGCAAGATCTGGCGCCTGCCGCGTTCACGACGGCTGGCCCGTTATGACCTGGCCATCCTGCACGATCCCCAGGAGGCTTTGCCGCCGTCGAATGCCAAGGCGCTGGACAATTTTGTCAGGGTCGGCAGGACGCTGGGTATCGACGTCGAATTGATCGAACGCAAGGATTACGCACGGATTGCCGAGTACGACGGCCTGTTGATCCGCGAGACCACCAGCGTCGACAACCACACATACCGCTTCGCCAAGAAGGCCGAGAGCGAAGGACTGGTGGTGATGGACGACCCGGCGTCGATCCTGCGTTGCACCAATAAGGTGTACCTGACCGACCTGCTCAAGAGCCATCAACTGGGCATGCCCGCCACCGAAATCCTCTACAAGGAGCGACCGGAAGACTTCGAACGGGTTGGCGAACGGCTGGGATTTCCGCTGGTGTTGAAAATCCCCGACGGGTGTTTCTCCCGAGGCGTGATCAAGGTCGAAAGCCGGCAAGCGCTGCTCGAAGCCACCGCCGAGCTGTTCGAACACTCGGTACTGTTGCTGGCACAGGAGTTCTTTTACACCGAATACGACTGGCGCATCGGTGTGCTCAACCGCAAACCGATCTTTGCCTGCCAATACTTTATGTCCAAGGGCCACTGGCAAATCTACAACCACAAGGCCAAGGGCCAGGCCATCAACGGCGAATGCCGCACCCTGGCGGTTCACGAAGCGCCGCGGGCAGTGGTGGAACTGGCGGTCAAAACCGCCAACCTGATCGGCGATGGCCTCTACGGGGTCGACCTCAAGCAGTCCGGCGACAAAGTGGTGGTGATCGAAGTCAACGACAACCCGAACCTGGACGCCGGCATCGAAGACGCCTACCTGCAGGACGACCTGTATTCATTGGTGCTGGAAGAGTTTGTTCGCCGCCTGGAGCTTAAACGTCGCGGCCAGGCCTGGTGAGCGGCCGATGATCAAGCGTTTTCAATTGGCGGATGGCGCGTTGCACGCCGTTGATCGCCTGGATGCCGACGTCATGTTGTTCAGCAACCCCGATGCCGCCGAGCGGGACCTGCTGCACAGTCACTTCAAGCTTGATGAGCATGCCCTGGCTTCGGCGCTTGACCCCGATGAGGTTTCACGGATCGAGTTCCACCCCGACAACCTGTTCCTGATCTGGAAGCGCCCGGAAAACTACTCGGGTGCCGGTAGTCTGTCTTTCGAAGTATCGTCCTGCGGCCTGCTGTTTTGTGCGGATCGCCTGCTGGTAATCGCCACTGACGACGCACCGCTCAATGGGCTCGGCAGGGGAAAGGCATTGAACACGCCGCAGGATGTGTTACTTGATCTGTTGTTCAACAACATCCATCACTATTTGGGTCACCTGAAAGTCATCAAGCTGGTTGCCCGGGAGTTGCAACAGAAATTCAACGCATCGATGCAGAATCAGCACCTGATCCAGATGTTCAATCTCAGCGAAAGCCTGATCTATTACATCAACGCCATCCACAGCAATGGTGCAGTCCTGACCCGGCTGCGCAACCATGCGCAAAAGGAACATTTCGACGCCCATGCCATTGGCCTGATCGACGATCTGATCATCGAAAACAACCAGTGCTACAAACAGGCTGAAATCTACTCGACGGTGTTCTCCGGGCTGATCGACGCGCGCGGCAACCTGATGAACAACAGCATGAACAACCTGCTACGCAAGTTGACGTTGATCAACGTGGTATTCCTGCCGTTGAACCTGATCGCGAGCATTGGCGGCATGTCCGAGTTCAGCATGATGACGGCAGGTACGCCGTGGTGGGTTTCCTATCCGATGTTTCTGAGCGCAATGATGCTGGGGGCGGGGGTGATGGTGCTTGGGCTGAAGCGCTTGGCGAAGTGAATCAGGTGACTGTAAGACCGTCTTCGCGAGCAGGCTCGCTCCCACAGGGATCTGCGGCGTTACTGCTTTCCGTGGGAGCAAGCCTGCTCGCGAAGGCAATACCAACAGTACTTCAAATTCGGGATCAGCCCTGTTGCGAAACACTCACCGATTTTTTGATGTCCTTGAGATTACGCACCACCAGATACAACAACGGCCCAACCGACACAAATACAGCAGTAACCACCAGATACGGCACCACCGACCACCCCGATTTCCCGCGCTTGCGCGCATCCTTGTACATCCAGATGCCGGCCAGCGTCGCCAGCAAATAAAGATCAATGACCACCTGCGCTGTATCCGGGCGTGACATGAGGCTGATGCCAAAATCGATCAAAGACTGTTCGGCCTGGAGCATCACCGAAACGGTGTAGCCGGCAAAGGCAATCAGGGCAATCAGGGGTAGGGCGACAGGCTTCATGGTTTCCCTCCTTGGGACGATGAGCAGAATTGCCAGCCTACAGCCGCCGATGGACATTAGCCATTGACTTGCCATCAGCACCCGGCTAGTTTTCGGGCATGACTTCCACAGTATTGCGCTGCCAGCCAAGCATTATTACCGCCATTCCTCATTTGGCGGGCTAGCTCACGACTGCAGCACCCAACCCGCCCTAGAGGCGGGTTTTCATTTTCTGTCTCGGGGTTCTGATCAATATCAGGAGACGAACATGAGCGCCACCGCCCAACAGACCCTGCTAGAGCATTACGTCAAAAAGATCCTCGCCGCGCCGGTCTACGAACTGGCCGTGTGTACGCCGCTGCAACCGGCCCCCGCGTTGTCCCAGGCGCTGGGCAATAAGATTCTGCTCAAGCGCGAAGATCTGCAGCCGACCTTTTCCTTCAAGATCCGTGGTGCCTACAACAAACTGGTGAACCTGAGCACCGCGCAAAAAGTTCACGGCGTGATCACCGCTTCGGCCGGCAATCATGCCCAGGGCGTGGCACTGGCAGCTCGGGAGTTAGGCATCGAGGCCACGATAGTCATGCCTGCCACCACGCCGGAGTTAAAGGTGCTGGGCGTGCGCAGTCGCGGCGCCGAGGCATTGCTGCACGGTGAGAGCTTTCCGTTTGCCTTGACCCATGCGCTGGAACTGGCACAGCAAACCGGCAAGACCTTTGTTTCGCCCTTCGACGATCCGGATGTGATCGCCGGACAGGGCACTGTCGCCATGGAGATCCTGCGCCAACATCAGGGGGCGCTGGACGCGATCTTTGTCCCGGTGGGAGGTGGCGGCTTGATCGCCGGCATCGCGGCGTACGTCAAATACCTGCGGCCTGAAGTGCGCATCATCGGCGTAGAGTCAGAACATTCCGCTTGCTTGCGCGCAGCGCTACAAGTCGATGAGCGTGTGGTCCTGCCCACCGTGGGCACCTTTGCCGATGGCGTGGCGGTCGCGCAAATCGGTGCCCATGGCTTCGAATTGTGCCGGTTTTGCGTCGATGAAGTGCTGACAGTCAGCAATGATGAACTTTGCTCCGCGATCAAGAATATCTACGACGATACCCGTTCGATCACCGAGCCTTCCGGCGCCCTGGCCGTAGCCGGGATCAAGCAGTACGTAGCGTGCACCGGCGCCCGGGGCCAGAGCCTCGTGGCCATAGATTCTGGCGCCAACATCAATTTCGACAGTTTGCGGTATGTGGCAGAACGCGCCGGGTTAAGTGACGCTCCGGCGTGAAGGTGGTGGTCAGCAGCGGACACATGAAGGTCCGCTCCGGCACGATAATCCGGTTACTCCATGACAGCTTTGTCGAGCTGACCCGACGCCGCAGGTCGAATTTTTTACGCCGTCTCAACTATTGCAAACAGGCAAGTGTGTGCAAATTGCACGGTGATCGCAGGCGCTTTTTTGCAAATTGCATGGCAGGTGTTAATGCGAGGTTACACAAAACCTTGATTTACCGATGAACAACCGGGCGCATTCCAAGGCATGTTTTATGCTGTATCTGTTCTTGAGCTGACCGGGATATCAAATGAGTCAGCGCCGATGGTTGATTGGCAGTCTCACAAAAGGAGAGGGTCGCCATGTTTCTTTCTGCCTTGGAACTTCGCAATATCATTGAAAGCAGTTTCCTGCCGAGACGCTGCCAATGCACGCTGTCGCCGGATTTGTCGATGACCGTAAAAGTGTACGCCGATGGGGAAACCGACCATTTGGATCTGTTGAAGACGGGTATCGATGCCCGGCGACTCAATGGCTGTCGGGAAATCAACGAACTGATCGCAGGGTTGCGCACCGATCTCCAGCATCACTACATCGAACCCGGGCATACCCAGCCGATGCGTAAAGCACTTTAACCCGCGGCTTCGAACTCCACCGACACGCGCCGGGTCTGAAAAAAAGCCAGGCCCAGCGCCAGTTCCACTCCGACCGCAAGCAAGATACCCGGTCCGGCATGGCCATTGAGCCATTCACCGAAGCCCAGTACCGCCAACCCCCAGCATCCGACCATGAAGCCATTGCTCAGCGCATTGCGAGTCGCAGAGGGCGCTTCGTTGCGCACCAGATAAAACATCACGCCCAACGCCAGAAACAGCACCGCCGTGCGTCGGGCAATCAGACCTGCCGCCAGTGAATAGTCGATATCCCAGGTGGCCAGCATCCAGTCGGGTATTACACCCCAGATCAAGGCCAGCAACAGACACAAAACGGCGGTAAAAATCGACAACGTGCGAAACGAGAACTGCATGGCTGATCCTTGCGGCAGTGAGGGATCCAGAGCATAGCGTCAGATCCCTCACGCGAATACCGCAAGGCGTTATTTCAGACTTTTCCGTCAGTTCTGATAACTGCAGGCGTCAGAAAGTTTCCGGTAAGCGAGCTCCGCAGGTTTACCCGACTGATCATCGATGTAGGTCATTTTCGCAGTGATCACTTCACAGTCGAGTGTGTCGGGTTCGGTCAGCGCAATGACCTTGCCTACATGCAGAGGCATGCCGTAGTGGTAAGAGGGCACGGCTTGAGAGGAGGTGGTGTCGTTGGCCTGGGCCAGACCGGTAAACGAGACACACACAAAGGCAGCGGAAACGAGCAGGGCGCGCGAGTTCATGAGGCAATCTCCAGTGCAGTCGCAAGGTTGCTCGACGTGTCGTCGAACCTGCCGCACTGGGCGTCAGAGGACTCTGAAGGCGTGCGGTCCAGTAAGTGTTGGACCGCACGATTAAGCATTGGTTAACCCACCTGAACGCCACCTGTCGCTTTGCCACTACCGTTTGGCGGTTCTCCTGCAGGAGCGAGCATGGTTAGTGATGCACGTGAACGATAACGCGTGAGGTCAGAGGCCCAGCAGCGGCCTAAGGTTTTTCGCCAGCGAGCTCGCTCCTACAGCATTCCAATCCCGTTCAGACTAAAGTCGTCTGCATTCAGGAAAAGCCCTCTGCCATCATTGCCCCTCACCCCCGCGTGTTCACTTCCCCGGCCAGCCACTGGTCCGGGCGAAGGCTATTTTTGGCTGCGTGCGCCCTGGCGTCCGCGCAGCACTGTTGGAGTTTTTCATGCGTCCCCCCTTTACCTTGATCACCGCGCGCCAGTCACTCGGCTTCGGCGCTTTAGTCCTGTGTGCCGGTTTTACCGGACCGACTCAAGCGGGCGGTTTCATCGATGACAGCAAGGCAAACATCGAATCGCGCACGGTGTATTTCAATCGTGATTTTCGTGACGGGCACACGTCTACCGAGCAAGGCGCGTCCAAGCGCGAAGAGTCGGCCCAAGGCTTTATTCTCAACCTGCAATCGGGGTACACCGAGGGTACGGTCGGGTTTGGTGTCGATGCATTGGGCATGCTCGGTATCAAGCTCGACTCCAGCCCGGACCGTAGCAACAGCGGCCTGCTACCCTCCAGCGGCAGTAACCCGCGAGGCTCGGTGGACCAATACGCCAAGCTCGGCCTGACCGCCAAGGTCCGGGTCTCGCAAAGCGTGTTGAAGTACGGCGCGTTGTTGCCGGACGTGCCGTTGCTCAAATACAACGACGGACGTCTGCTGCCGACGATGTTCAACGGCGCGATGCTTACGTCCAGGGAGGTCAAGGATCTGTCCTTCATGGCCGCGCGCCTGGACAAGTACACCGCCCGGGATTCCACGGATTCCCAGGACATCCGCGTGCACTGCAAGAACAAGCGCTATGCCTGCAACATCACAGCCGATCATTTCGATATGTATGGCTTTGACTACAAGATCAATGAACGCCTGACCGGCCAGTATCACTACGCCGAACTCGAAGACATCTACCGCCAGCATTTTCTCGGCTTGCTGGCCAACCAGCCCTTGGGCGGCGGCGTGCTCAAGGCCGATTTGCGCTTGCTCAAGAGTGCCGACAGCGGCGCGGCCCGCGCGGGCTCCATCGACAACCGGGCGTTGAGCGGGATGCTTGCCTACGCCATCAGCGGCCATACGTTCAGCGCCGGTTGGCAGCGTATGAACGGTGACAACTCGATGCCGTACCTGGATGGCACCAATCCGTATCTGGTCAACTACGTGCAGGTCAACGACTTTGCCGCCGCGCAAGAGCGCTCATGGCAGTTGCGTTACGACTATGATTTCAAGGCCATCGGCCTCAACGGCCTGACGTTCCTGACCCGCTACGTGAATGGCGACCACATCAAGGTGCCGGGCAGCGATCAGGAAGGCAAGGAGTGGGAGCGCGACAGCGAACTCAAGTACGTGGTGCAGAGCGGGGCGTTCAAGGATGTCAGCCTGCGCTTGCGCAACGCGACGTATCGGACCAACTACGAAAAATTCGCCCGGGATGTGGATGAGACCCGGTTGATCATCAGCTACAACTTTTCGGTTTTGTAGCGCCTGGCAGAATGCCTTCGCGAGCAGGCTCGCTCCCACACTGGATCTTCAGTGAACACAAAACCTGTGGGAGCGAGCCTGCTCGCGAAGAGGCCATCAGCTTCACTGAAGCGTTAACTGATGCCGATACGGCAAATCCGGCCCGGTTTTGCCGCAAGTCAGAGCAGCTGCCTGAACCGCAAACCGAACCATGCCGTCGATCTGCTCACGACTGAGCCGCTGCAAACCCTCCACCGAATCCATCTGCTGCTCGGTCAACCAGGCAATCAACGCCGCCTGGAACGTATCGCCAGCCCCCACGGTATCGGCGATCTGCACCGAACAGGCCGGCACCGACCATGACCCAAACGCACGACTGAACACCGTCGCACCTTCACCACCCCGGGTCAGGAACACCAACTGGCAGCGATGCTGCAGCCAGCCGTCGATGACCCGCGCAGGATCCTGCTCGGGATACAGCAGGCTCAAGTCCTCATCGCTGACCTTGATCAGGTCGGCATGCTCGACCAGGGTGGCAATCCGCGAACGCCACAGCTCGATGTTCGGTTGCGGATTGAGCCGCACGTTGGGATCGAGGCTGATCAGTCGCTTGCCGCTTTCGCGCTGCACCAGTGCCAGCAAGGTATCGGCAATCGGTTGCACCACCAGCGAGAACGAGCCGATATGCAGTCCGCGCACCTCAGGCCCGAGCGTCGGCAGATGTTCGGGCCTCAACTGCCTGTCAGCGCAGCCTTCACCCCGGAAGCTGTAGTGCGGCGAGCCATTGGCGCCGACCGCGACCATCGCCAGGGTCGTGGGCGCGGCGCAATCCAGCAGATAGTCCGTGCGCACACCTTCTTCCTGCAGCACTTGCAGCAAACGCCGACCCAGGTAGTCGGTGGACAGCCCGGCAAGCAGCGCGGCGTCCACGCCCAAACGACGCAAACCCACGGCGACGTTGAACGGCGAGCCGCCGGCAATGGCCTTGAAATTCACTTTTGAAGCCAGACCGCTGGCATCGTTTTCACTGAAGAAATCGAACAGCGCTTCGCCACACACCAGATACATAGTTGTTCACTCTTTAAAGGGTTGCGACATGCTGTTGATAGCGTTCATAGGCCTTTTGCGAGGCTGTTACGTTTTCGGCAATCGGCAGGGTTTCACTGGCCTGGTCGAGTTTCACGCAACGCGCGCACAGATCGGCCAGACTGTCCTCTTGCCCGTTTGCCCAGGACTTGCACCAGGCCGCCTGAATCGCCGCGCCAAGGGCGGCGGCTTCACTTTGCTCGGTGCAGATCACGGGGCTGTTCATGGTATCGGCGACGATCTGGCGCCACACCTGACTTTTCGAGCCACCGCCGATCAGGCAGATGCTGCGGCTTTGTAAGCCATTGTGGCGCATCAGGTCCAGCCCATATCGCAATCCGAACGTGGTGCCTTCGACCACGGCACGGCACAGGTTGGCCCGGGTCAGATTGGTCATGGTCAAGCCCAGCACGCTACCGGTGGCGTGGGGCAGGGCGGGGACACGTTCACCGTTGAGGAACGGCAGCATGCACACTCCTTCGGCCCCGATGGGGGACTGGCTCACCAGGTCGTTGAAGGGTTTGATGTCCAGTTCCAACAGTTCACGAATGACGCCGGTGGCATTGGTCAGGTTCATGGTGCAGATCAGCGGCAGCCAGCCGCCACTGGAAGAACAGAAGGTCGCGACCGACGCATCCGCGCTGATTTTCGGCTGGTCGGCATAGGCGTAAACCGTGCCGGATGAACCGAGGCTTATGGTGATCGCGCCGGGCTGGATGTTGCCGGTGCCGATGGCACCCATCATGTTGTCGCCGCCGCCGCTGGACACCAGCGCTTGCGGGTTGATGCCCAGGTGTTCGGCGATACCCGGCAGTACGGTGCCGACAGCCGCGTGGGCGTCGATCAGTTCCGGCAGCGCGGCTTGCAGGCGCCCGGTGGGGTCAATGTCGCGCAGTAACTGCAAATCCCACTGACGGCTGCGCACGTTGAAGTAGCCGGTGCCGGAAGCATCGCCGTATTCGCTGCAACTGCGGCCGGTGAGCCAATAGTTGAGGTAGTCATGGGGCAGCAGGATGCGGGCGATACGGGAAAAGACTTCCGGGTGTTGCTCTTTGGTCCACAGCAGCTTGGACAGGGTGTACCCCGGTGCGATAACCACGCCAAGGCGTTCCAGCGAGCCCTTTTCGCCGCCCAGATGAGCCAGCAATCGATCGTTTTCCGCGATGGTTTCGGTGTCGCACCAGAGTTTGGCCGGGCGCAGGACCTGGCCCTGATCGTCGAGCAGCACCAGGCCATGTTGCTGGCCGGAAACGCCGATGCCGAGGATGTCCATGCCGTCGACATTGGCCGCCAACAGCGCGCGGCGGGTGGCGAGGGTGAACGCTTCCAGCCATTGCGTGGTGTCTTGCTCGCGACGACCGTTGGCGCCGCTGATCAGCGTATGCGCCGCCGAGCCCTGGCCCAGGACCTGGCCGCTGAGGGCATCGAGGATAAGGGCTTTGGTACCTTGGGTGCCGCAGTCGATGCCCAGGAATAGTTGTCGGGTTGCCATGGAAAAGTCCTTGGTGTGTCAGGTCGATCTCGGTGAAGCCCTTCGCGAGCAGGCTCGCTCCCACATTTGAAATGCATTCGCCTGTGGGAGCGAGCCTGCTCGCGAAGACGGCAGTGCATCCACTGCCTTACTTAAGCCAGCACCCGCTCCAGAGTCCGCGTCACCCCAACCTCCCGCAAACTGTTGCAACACCACTCAAACGCCGCGACAAACTCCGCCGAACGCGGTATCGCCGAACCAAAAATCTCCTCGACCCCCAGCAACCGCTGGGTGATCAATGCATCGTCGGCCACCAATGCCTGACAGAACGCCGCCCGCGGATCAGGAATCGAGTAAGTGTCGCCATGCTCATCCACGCCCTTCAAATACAACGCCCAGGCCGCCACCACCAGCGCCGCACGCCTGGTTTCCCGGCCATCGGCGATCAAGCGGTTGATCGTGGGAACGGTGAACTTGGGAAACTTCGACGAACCATCCGAACACACGCGCTCCAGTTGATCGGCAATGGCCTGATTGGAAAAGCGCGCCACCAGAGTGTTCTTGTACTCGGTCAGGTCGATCCCCGGTACCGGCGACAGTTGCGGTGTGACGTCTAGGTCCATGTAGGCGCGCATGTAACGCACGAACAATGGGTCGTTCATGGTCTCGTGAACAAAACGATAGCCCTTCAAAAAGCCCAGATACGTCAGCGCCAGATGACTGCCGTTGAGCAGCTTGATCTTCATCTCTTCGTAAGGCGTGACGTCGTCGGTGAACTGCACGCCGACCTTTTCCCAGGCCGGGCGGCCGTTGACGAATTTGTCTTCCAGCACCCATTGCACAAACGGCTCGCAGACCACTGGCCAGGCATCGTCCACGCCGTGCTTGTCCGCCAGTTGCAGGCGATGTTCGGTGCTGGTCATTGGCGTGATGCGGTCGACCATGGCATTGGGGAAGCTCACGTTGCCCTCGATCCAGTCCCGCAACCCGGCATCCCGCAGCGCGGCAAAGGTCAGCAATGCCTTGCGGGTTACCGCGCCGTTGTGCGGCAGGTTATCGCAGGACATCAAGGTAAATGCCGGTGTGCCTTGCGCCCGGCGTTTGGCCAGCGCGGCGCAAAGGAAACCGAACACGGTTTTCGGTGCATCCGGGTGCGCCAGGTCGTGCTGGATCTGCGGCAGATGGGCCATGAATTCGCCAGAGCTGTCATCGATGCAATAGCCGCCTTCGGTGATGGTCAGCGAAACGATGCGGATCTGCGGATCGGCGAGTTTATCGATCAGCGCCCGGGCACTGTCCTCGGCCAGCAGCATGTCACGGATCGCCCCGATCACCCGGATTTCGGTGTCGTCGGTATCACCCAGTTCGAACAGGGTGAACAGGCAGTCCTGCTCCTTGAGATCGTCCCGGGCGCGACGATCCTCGGCACGCAGGCCGACGCCGCAGATAGCCCAGTCCAGGCCTTCGCCCAGGTTCATCAACGCGTCGGTGTAATACGCCTGATGGGCGCGGTGGAAACCGCCGACGCCGATATGCGCGATGCCCTGGCGAGTGTCGCTCAGGGAGTAGGCGGGCAGCACTACCTCGGGGGCGAGACGGTTGAGGTTTTGTTTGTTCAGTTTCATCACAAGCACTCGATAAGTCAGGCGGCAGCGCGCAACGGGCGGGTCAGCGCCACGCCGTTGGCATCGAATAAATGACAGTGGCCGGCATCCAGGTGCAGGCTCAGGGTTTCGCCGTAGCGGCTGGCCAGGTCACCGCGAACGCGCAGGGTCAGGGCTTCGCCGGAAGCGGTCCGCACGTGACAGAAGGTGTCGCTGCCCAGGCGTTCGCTGACATCGGCGGTGACTTGCAAGGTGCAGTCGCCCGGCTTGGCCAACTCCAGATGTTCCGGGCGGATACCCAGGGTGACGGCGCCGCCGACGCTCAGGTTGGCGCCGCTCAGCGGCAGGCTGATGCGGGTGCCGGCCTCCAGTTGCACTTCGCAGCCCTGGCTGTCGACCCGGGTGACCTGGCCCTTGAGGAAACCCATCTTCGGTGTGCCGAGAAAGCCTGCGACAAACAGGTTGGCCGGCTGGTGATACAGGTCCAGGGGCGAGCCGACCTGCTCGATCTTGCCGCCATTGAGCACCACGACCTTGTCGGCCATGGTCATGGCTTCGACCTGGTCGTGGGTCACGTAGATCATGGTGGCTTGCAGTTCTTTGTGCAGGCGCAGCAGCTCCAGGCGCATCTGCACCCGCAGGGCGGCGTCGAGGTTGGATAACGGCTCATCGAACAGGAAGATTTTCGGGTTGCGCACGATGGCCCGGCCAATCGCAACGCGCTGGCGCTGGCCACCGGACAACTGTTTCGGCTTGCGTTCCAGCATCGGCCCCAGCTCGAGGATGCGCGCCGCTTCGCCGACTTTTTTCTCGACTTCGGCTTTCGGCACGCCAGCCAGATCGAGGGCGAACGACATGTTCTTGCGCACGCTCATGTGCGGATACAGGGCATAGGTCTGGAACACCATCGCCAGGTCGCGTTTGGCCGGGCTGACCTCGGTGATGTCACGCCCGTCGAGTTCAATGGTGCCGCCGCTGACTTCCTCAAGGCCGGCGATCAGGCGCAACAGGGTGGATTTGCCGCAACCCGACGGGCCGACGAACACCACGAATTCCTTGTCGTTCACTTCCAGGTCGATGCCCTTGATGATGGAAAAGCCTTCGAAGCCTTTTTGCAGATTCTTGATTTTCAGGTTGGCCATGGTGATGGGCCTCCGCTTGTTTTTATTCAGTTGAGCCGGGCGTGCTTTTCTGTGGGAGCGAGCCTGCTCGCGAATGCGGTGTGTCAGTCGACATCAACATTGACTGGCGCACCGCTTTCGTGAGCAGGCTCGCTCCCACAAGGAATCGGATCGATCTTCATTTCACGGCGCCAAACGACAGACCACGCACCAGTTGTTTCTGGCTGATCCAGCCGAAGATCAGGATCGGTGCACAGGCCAGGGTCGAGACCGCCGACAACTTGGCCCAGAACAACCCTTCGGGGCTCGAATACGAGGCGATCAACGCGGTCAGTGGGGCGGCTTTCGACGAGGTCAGGTTCAGCGACCAGAACGCTTCGTTCCAGCACAGGATCAGCGACAGCAGCACGGTGGACGCCAGGCCGCCCTTGGCGATCGGCAGCAGTACCCGGAGCATTTCCTGCCACAGGGTGGCGCCGTCCAGGCGGGCGGCTTCGAGGATGTCCTTGGGAATGTCCTTGAAGTAGGTGTAAATCATCCAGACCACGATCGGCAGGTTGATCAGGGTGTAGATCACGATCAGCGCGATGCGTGTGTCGAGCAGGCCGAAACTCTTGGCCAGCAGGTAGATCGGCATCAACACGCCCACCGGCGGCAGCATCTTGGTGGAGAGCATCCACAGCAGTGTGCCTTTGGTGCGCTGGGTTTCGTAGAACGCCATGGAGTAGGCCGCCGGCACCGCAATCAGCAGGCACAGGGCCGTGGCGCTGAAGGAGATCACCACCGAGTTCCAGGCGAAGCTGAAGTAGTCGCTGCGCTCGTTGATGTGCAGGTAGTTCTCCAGCGTTGGCGTGAAGATGAACTGCGGTGGCGTGGCGAAGGCGTCGATTTCGGTTTTGAAGCTGGTCAGTACCATCCAGAAAATCGGGAAGAAGATCAGGATGGCGATGGCCCAGGCCAGGGTGCCGAGCAGCAGGCTTTGCAGGCGGCGGGATTGTTGTAGGGTCATGGCGCGGGCCTCAGGCTTTGTCGGTCAGGTTTTTGCCGATCATCCGCACCAGGACGATGGCCGCGATGTTGGCAATCACCACCGCAATCAAGCCGCCGGCAGATGCCATGCCGACGTCGAACTGAACCAGCGCCTGGTTGTAGATCAGGTAGGCGAGGTTGGTCGAGGCGTAGCCGGGGCCGCCGTTGGTGGTGGTGAAGATTTCGGCGAATACCGAGAGCAGGAAGATGGTTTCGATCATCACCACCACCGCAATCGGCCGCGCCAGATGTGGCAAGGTCAGGTGCCAGAAAATCGCGATCGGTCCGGCACCGTCCAGGCGCGCGGCTTCCTTTTGTTCCTGGTCGAGGGACTGCATGGCGGTCATCAGGATCAGGATCGCGAAGGGCAGCCATTGCCACGAGACAATGATGATGATCGACAGCAGCGGGTAGTGCGCCAGCCAGTCCACCGGTTGCGCGCCGAACAGCTTCCAGACGTAGGCGAGAATCCCCGACACCGGATGGAATATCAGGTTTTTCCAGATCAGCGCGCCGACGGTGGGCATGATGAAGAACGGCGAGATCAGCAAGACCCGCACAATGCCGCGACAGAGAAAGTCACTGGCCTCCAGCAGCGCGCTGATCAACACCCCCAGCACCACGCTGATCAACAGCACGCTGCCCACCAGTAGCAAGGTGTTGGTGGCACCGGGCATGAACCCCGAATCCGTGAGGAAGTAAGTGAAGTTCTCCAGCCCGACGAATTCGTTTTCGCCGGGGTAGAGCAGGTTGTAGCGGATCATCGAGAAGTAAACAGTCATGCCCAGCGGCACGATCATCCACAACAGCAGCAACGCCACCGAAGGGCTGACCAGAAACCAGCCGGGGTTGGTCAACCGGCTTTTACGCAGCGGTTGGGGGAGTTCCATGTGAGCTTTGGCAGTTGAAGTATTCATGGCGTAAACACCGATAAGAAACAGACAAATGAACCACTGTGGGAGCGAGCCTGCTCGCGAAGGGGCCGGGACTGCCGATGCATCTTCTGCGACTGGACCACCGCTTTCGCGAGCAGGCTCGCTCCCACAATGACGTCATTGGACCTGTGGGAGCGTGGCTTGCCCGCGATGGAGGCAACGCGGTGTCCGGGTAATCAGGACAGTCGCAACCACCGCACTGTTGTTATTTGGGATAACCCGCGCGCTTCATCTCGCGTTCGGTGGTTTGCTGGGCGGCGGCCAGGGCCTGGTCGACCGTGGTCTGGCCGATCAATGCCGCCGAGAACAGTTTGCCGACCTGGGTGCCGACAGCCTGGAATTCGGGGATGGTCACCAGCTGGATGCCGATGTACGGCACGGGTTTGGCGCTCGGCTTGCCCGGGTCCGCCGCCTTGAGCGATTCCAGGGTGACTTTGGCGAACGGCGCGGCATTCATGTAGGCCTCGCTGTAAGTCGAGGCCCGGGTACCGGGCGGTACGTTGGCGATGCCGTCTGTCTTGGCCACCAGTTCGCCGTACTCCTTGGACGTGGCCCAGGCGCTGAAGGTTTTCGCCGCGTCCTTGGCCTTGGAACTGGTCGGGATCGCCAGTGCCCAGGAGTACAACCAGGCCGAGCCTTTGTCGGTGGCTTCATCGGGCGCGAAGGTGAAGCCGACGTGGTCGCTGACCTTGCTCTGGGTCTTGTCGGTGACGAACGAGCCGGCGACGCTGGCATCGACCCATATCGCACATTTGCCGCTGTTGAACAGCGCCAGGTTTTCGTTGAAACCGTTGCTCGAAGCACCCGGAGGGCCGGATTGTTTCATGGTGTCGACGTAGAAGTTCAGCGCGTTTTTCCACTCGGGGCCGCTGAATTCCGGTTTCCACTGCTCGTCGAACCAGCGTGCGCCGTAAGCATTGGCGACGGTGGTGATCAATGCCATGTTCTCGCCCCAGCCGGCCTTGCCGCGCAGGCAGATGCCGTACTGTTCTTTATCCTTGTGGGTGAGCTTGCTGGCGAATTCGCCGATCTGGGTCCATGTCGGGCGCTCGGGCATGGTCAGGCCGGCGTCCTTGAACAGATCGGTGCGGTAATAGGTGATCGAGCTTTCGGCATAGAACGGCAGGGCATACAGCGAACCCTTCACCGACAAGCCTTCACGCACCGAGGGAAACACATCGTCGAGGGCATAGCTGGCAGGCAGATCCTTCATCGGTTCCAGCCAACCCTTGGCGCCCCAGAGTGCGGCTTCGTACATGCCGATGGTCAGCACGTCGAACTGCCCGCCCTGGGTGGCGATGTCGGTGGTCAGGCGCTGACGCAAGACGTTTTCTTCGAGCACCACCCAATTGAGCTTGATCTGCGGATGCTCGGCCTCGAAGGTTTTCGAGAGCTTCTGCATGCGGATCATATCGCTGTTGTTGACGGTGGCGATGGTCAGGGTCTGGGCGCCGAGGCTGACGCTGCTGAGGGTCATGCAGGTGAGGGCTAGCAGAGCTTTTACAGAAGGTTGCATCGTGCACTCCTTTTCTGCACCCGGCGGGATACAGAAGGACAGTTATTGTTTTTGTGTCTTCCGACGGCAGGAAGAATGTGCGCTGATTACAGCCTTCAATTGAGGGCGAGACAAATCATCCCTCGCACTTGGATTGATACTATTTTGCACTGGGGTTGGGGGTGGTTAACGTAGAGAAGGGCTTTTCAGCGAGGGGGCGGTATCGGATACGTACAGGTTTCAGCTGTGAAAACAGGCCATAACCTGTGGGAGCGAGCCTGCTCGCGAATGCGGTATTTCAGTCAAAAAACCTGTCGCCTGACACATCGCTTTCGCGAGCAGGCTCGCTCCCACAGGGGTGTGCTCAGGTGAGGTTCTGCTCGGTCAGCCGCTGCACCACCAACCGCCGATAGTGCGACGGGGTCATGCCCTTGAGCTGCTGGAAGCGCCGGTTGAAATTGGAAATGTTGTTGAAGCCTGATTCGAAGCACACATCGGTCACCGGTTTGTCGCCATCGGCCAGCAGCTCGCAGGACTTGCTGATGCGCAGGCGATTGACGAACTCGATGAAGCAGCGTCCGGTGGCCTGTTTGAACACCCGGCTGAAGTACGTCGGCTTCATGCCCAGATGCTCGGCGACTTCCTCCAGCGTCAAGTCCCGGGCGTAGTGAGCGAAGATGTAATCCACCGCCCGGTTGGTGCGGTCGATGTTGTGCTCGTCCGCCAGTTGCGGCGTGGTCGCGCCGGACAGCAACTGGTAATCGTCGCAGGCCGCGAGCACTTCCAGCAGTATGAAAAAGTGCCCGAGGCGGGTCATTCCTGTGGTATCGGCAATGCGCTGCATCAGCTCCATGGCTTTGCGAATCGTCTGCTTGCAGCGAAATTCGATGCCGTACTGCGCACGCTCCAGCAACGGCGCGAGGGTCTTGAGCTCGGCGAACACCTGATAGCCGCTGTCGAACAACTCGTCGGTGAAATTGACCAACATGTCGCGCTTGGCCACCACCTCGTCTTCGGCGACCTGGCTGATCCAGTTGTGGGGCAGGTTGGGGCCGGTGAGGAACAGGGTTTCAGGGTAGAAATTACCGATGTAGTCGCCGATGAATACCTTGCCGGAGCTGGCGACGATCAGGTGCAGTTCGTATTCCTTGTGGAAATGCCAGCGCACCAGGGGGCAGGGGAAGCCATGCTGGCGATAGATGATGGACAACCCGTTGTGGTCGTCCATCAGCTCATAGGAAGGGTCGGTCACTTTGGCAGTGCGGTTCATATCGGGACGCTTTTGTTGTTATCGCCCGCTGATCATGCCTCGTTCGGGGCAGCCATGCCAATCGACGGATCACCCCCTGTAGGAGCGAGCTCTGCTCGCGATGGTCGTCAACGATAACGCGCCCTGCCTGAATGATCGCGGTGTCCAGACGTTTTTCGCGAGCAGAGCTCGCTCCTACAGACGGTTTTTCGCTTCGATCCATTGCGCCATGTATTGCGTACTCTTGTGCTGATGATGACGCAGCATGCTGCCGGTGAAGTTATTCCGTCTGATGGGCGGCAGATGTTCCAGGCAATGCTCAATCCTGGCAATCAAGGCAGGACCATGAACACGCTGCTGGTAACGATTGACCAGCAGCTGCAGTCCTTGTGCCTGCGCATCCAGCCATCGGCGCTTGTCCTGGTGGAGTTGCACGGCACTGTCGGCGAATGCCCGGGCCGTGCGGGTCACCGCCCCCGGCCATGGTTCCTCGCCATGCATCGCCTCTGCACCCACCGGCGTCGTGACATTGGGCGTGCCAGTGAGCATCGCATCGACAATCTTGCCCTTGACCCCGGCACCGAAACGCAGCGGCGCCAGACACACCCGTGCCGCCGACATGACCTGCAGCGCATCCTCCGCCCAGTTCATCACATGGAAACCCTGGGCCGGGTTGTGCAGGGCAGTCGCCTTGGGCGGTGTGTAGGCGCCATAGATGTGCAATTGAGCACCGGGCAGTTGCGCACGGATCAGCGGCCAGATTGCGGTTTTCAGCCAGAGCACCGCATCCCAGTTGGGGGCGTGGCGGAAGTTGCCGATATGCAGAAAGTGCGCACGCGCTTCGAATGGCACGGGCGCCGTACTCGGCAGATCAACCATCAACGGACACCAGTGCAACAGATCCCGGGGCAACTTGAATTGCTCGACCAGCAATTCGATTTCCACCTCGGAGATCATCAGGTTCAAGTCGCAACGATAAATCGCCGCGATCTCCCGTTTAGCCAGATCCGTGTCGGCCATGAACTCAAACTCTTCACGCAACGCCGGTGCGAACAGTTCGCTGAAATCATTGGCATCATCGCTGGCCTTCAAACGCTGCTTGAGCCGCTGGTGTCGGGCGTCGCGCAGGCTTTGCAGGTCCGAGGTCTCAAGCACCCGCAGCGCATCGGGGCAGTATTTTTCAACGCGCCAGCCGAACTGTTCTTCCATCATGAAGCGATCGAACAACACCACATCCGGGGCCAACTCGCTGATAAAAGTGTCGAAACTGCTGTCGTTCAGCTCGATCGGTACTTCGTCAATGCCCAGTGCTGCCAGGTCTGCCCGGTGTTCGCCGGAGCGTGCGGGACTGCTGAAGGTGATGTCCCAGCTGTGCTGCCGGAAGCTCTCGAGGATTTGCATCATATGCCCGCCTGCTGCGGAAGAGCGGGGCTCGGGCCAGACGTAACCAATGACCAGGACTTTGGTTGCGCGGGGCTGACTCATGAACGGGGATTCCTTGAAACGGGCAAAGGGCAGGGGAAAAAGGGGAGTGATTAAACCACGGCGGGTATCAGGATTTGTCGAGGATACTTTTGACCTTGTCACGCAACTGATCAATGGAGAACGGTTTACCGATCACATGCATGTCCGCAGGCACCTCAATGTTTTCGGCATAACCGCTGGCAAACAGGATCGGCAGCGTGGGGCGCAGCGAACGCGCCTCGTTGGCCAGTTCCCGCCCGTCCATTATCGGTAGCCCGACGTCGGTCATCATCAGGTCGATGTGGCGATTCAGGTCGTTGAGCAATGCCAGAGCCTGCTCACTGCCGTCGGCCTCCAGCACCTTGAACTCCAGCTCCTCCAGCACATCGACAATCAGCATGCGCACGATGGAGTCGTCTTCGACAACCAGAATGGTGGAGGCGTTGGCAGGCATAGTGAAAGTCTCGAGGTAATTGGGTGGTTGCCGGTCAATCGAAATCGCCGACCCTATTGCATGAGTAAGTGGCGGATCCCGACAAGTTCCCAACGCGCTATAAAAAGAATAGTGGAAAGGATAACCGCATCCTCTGGTGCGGTAGCAGCTGAATGTAGGACTTTGCGCCATAACCCGTGAGAAAGTTGGATCGATGCGTCGGTTTTGGGGCAAACTCCTTGTTTTTCACCCGTTCAACAAGGCTTGACTATGACCTCCGTGTCTTCGGTTGATGAGCAACGATTTCGTAAACTCCTGAGCCGCAACATCAGCCTGCCGCTGGGCGTCGGCGCCATCAGTGCGGTTTTTTTCGTGTCGCTGATCACGTACCTGCTGTCGACGATCCAGTGGGTCGAGCACACGGACCGGGTGATCAATAACGCCAATGAAGCGGTCAAGCTGACGGTCGATCTGGAAACCGGCATGCGCGGTTTCCTGCTCAGTGGTGACGACAAGTTTCTCGAACCCTATGAAACGGCCAAGCCGCGAATCGAGGTCGTGCTCAATACCTTGCTGGAGTTGACCGCCGACAATCCGGTGCAGACCGACCGCCTGCACCGCCTGCAAGCCTTGCAGGTGGAGTGGGCCGACTACGCGCAATCCATGATCGATTTGCAGCGCACCAGCGGTGACTACCGCAGCGCGGTGCGGGCCGGAAAGGGCAAACGCCTGACCGATGAGATCCGCAAGCAGTTCGAAGATGTGATCGACATGGAGCAACAGCTGCGCGCCGCCCGTAACGAGGAAGTACGCCGCACCACGATCTGGAGCATTGCCCTTTATCTGTTGTTCATCGCTGCCATCAGCGGGTTGCTGGCTTATATCGGTCGCCGCGATCTGATGAGCCTTTCAGAGCAGTACGGCGTCAACCTTGCCAGGCAGCAGGCCAGCGCCGAGCGCCTGGAGCGCCAGGCCTGGCTGCGCAATGGTCAGACCGAACTGGCCGAACAAGTGCTGGGCCAACTGTCCCTTAATTTGCTGGGACGCAACATTCTGCAGTTTTGCGCGCAGTACCTGGGCACCGCAGTAGCGGCCATCTACGTGCGTGAGGAGCACGGCGGACTCACGCGCGTGGCGTCGTACGGCCTGTCCCGCGAGCAAGAGGAGCGGGATCAACAGATTTACGGCGATGAAGGGATTGTCGGCCAGGCGGCGCAACAGGCGCGGCTGATTCGCCTGGACGATGTGCCGAGCAACTACTTCAAGGTCAGTTCCGGTCTCGGTGAAGGCCTGCCGCGCAGCGTGCTGGTGGTGCCGACCAGCGATGATGATCGGGTCAACGGGGTCATCGAGCTGGGTTTCCTGCGCCTGCCGGACGAGCGTGACATCGAATTGCTCGAGCTGATTGCCGGCAACATCGGCACCTCCATCGAAGCCGCGCGCTATCGCCAGCGCTTGCAGGAAGTGCTGGCTGAAACCCAGCAACTCAATGAAGAGTTGCAAGTTCAGCAGGAAGAACTCAAGACCGCCAACGAAGAACTCGAAGAGCAGTCGCGGATTCTCAAGGAGTCCCAGGCGCACCTGGAAACCCAGCAGGTCGAGCTGGAGCAGACCAACGAACAATTGGCCGAACAGGCCGAAGTTCTGGCCGAACAACGCGACGCCATGGACCTGAAGAATACCGAACTGAATCAGGCCCAGGCCCAGCTCGAAGAGCGCGCCGAGGAGTTGCAGCGCTCGAGCAAATACAAGTCGGAATTTCTCGCCAACATGTCCCACGAACTGCGCACGCCGCTGAACAGTTCGCTGATCCTCGCCAAGTTGCTGGCGGAAAACCCCCAGGAAAACCTCAGCGCCGAACAGGTCAAGTTTGCCGAGTCGATCTACTTCGCAGGCAACGACTTGCTCAACCTGATCAACGACATCCTCGATATTTCCAAGGTCGAGGCCGGCAAGCTGGAAATCCGCCCGGAGAACACCAGCGTGGCACGTCTGGTGGATGGTTTGCGCGGGATGTTTGAACCACTGGCGGCGGACAAACAACTGCAGTTCCACGTCGAGTTGCAGGATGGGGCGCCGGCCATGATGTTCACTGATCGCCAGCGTCTGGAGCAGGTGATCAAGAACCTGTTGTCCAACGCGGTGAAATTCACCGATAAGGGGCACGTCAGCTTGAGCGTGGCCTCGGCACCGCACGACGGTGTTGCGTTCATCATTCGCGATTCCGGGATCGGCATCGCCGAGGATCAGCAGGTAAGTATCTTCGAAGCCTTCCGCCAGGCCGACGGCACCACCAACCGCCGTTACGGCGGCACCGGTCTGGGCCTGTCGATTTCCCGCGACCTGGCAGCATTGCTGGGCGGTTCCATCAGTGTGTTCAGTACGCCGGGGCAGGGCAGCACCTTTACCCTGATCTTGCCCCAACAATACGTTGAACCGGGGGACGAGCCCGTTGAACCGATGCAAACCAGGCCGCTGGCGCACGTTCCGAATCCGGCGCCGGCACCGCTCAAGCCATTGATCGCCGAAGTCGATATCCCGCGTTTCAACGATGACCGCGGCAAGGCGCCGTTCACTACCCGCTGCATCCTGGTGGTGGAAGACGAGCCAAACTTTGCGCACATCCTCTACGACCTTGCCCATGAATTGGGTTATCAGTGCCTGGTGGCCCACGGCGCGGACGAAGGCTACGACCTGGCCCGGGAATTTGTTCCCGATGCGATCCTGCTCGATATGCGCCTGCCGGACCATTCCGGCCTGACCGTGCTGCAACGCCTGAAGGAACACGCCGAAACCCGGCACATTCCGGTGCATGTGATTTCGGTCGAAGATCGGGTGGAAGCGGCGATGCACATGGGCGCCGTCGGTTATGCGGTCAAACCGACCACCCGTGAAGAACTCAAGGACGTGTTTGCGCGCCTGGAAGCGAAATTGACCCAGAAGGTCAAGCGCGTGCTGCTGGTGGAAGACGATGATTTGCAGCGCGACAGCATTTCACGGCTGATCGGCGACGATGACATCGAGATCACCGCAGTCGGTTACGCCCAGGAGGCGCTGGACCTGCTGCGCACGACAATCTTCGACTGCATGATCATCGACCTCAAGTTGCCGGACATGCTCGGCGGCGACCTGCTCAAGCGGATGTCCACCGAGGACATCTGCTCGTTTCCGCCAGTCATCGTTTACACCGGGCGCAACCTGACCCGGGACGAAGAGGCCGAACTGCGCAAGTACTCACGTTCGATCATCATCAAGGGCGCACGCTCGCCCGAGCGCTTGCTCGATGAGGTGACACTCTTTCTGCACAAAGTCGAATCCCGGCTGTCCCATGAACGCCAGACCATGCTCAAGACCGCGCGCAGTCGCGACAAGGTCTTCGAAGGTCGCAAAGTGCTGCTGGTGGACGACGATGTACGCAACATCTTCGCCCTCACCAGTGCGCTGGAGCAAAAGGGAGCCGTGGTGATCATCGGCCGAAACGGACGTGAAGCGATTGCACGATTGAATGAAGTCGAAGACATCGACCTGGTGTTGATGGACGTGATGATGCCGGAGATGGATGGTTTCGAAGCCACTATCGAGATCCGCAAGGACCCGCGCTGGCGCAAGCTGCCGATCATTGCGGTGACGGCCAAGGCCATGAAGGACGATCAGGAGCGTTGCCTGCAAGCGGGAGCCAACGACTACCTGGCCAAGCCCATCGACCTGGATCGGCTGTTTTCGCTGATTCGTGTGTGGTTACCGAAAATGGAACGTATCTAGTGGAGGGCAATTTTTCAGTGGAGCGAAATAGCGAGATCGAATTGCGGCTGCTGATCGAGGCGATCTACCTCAAGTACAGCTACGATTTTCGCGATTACTCCGGCGCGTCAATCAAGCGCCGGGTGACCCACGCGTTGAGCCAGTTCGAGTGCAATACCATTTCGGCCTTGCAGGAAAAGGTCCTGCACGATCCCGCCGCCTTCATGCAGTTGCTGCAGTTGCTGACGATTCCGGTCAGCGAAATGTTCCGCGACCCTTCGCACTTCCTGGCGATTCGCCGGGAGGTCGTGCCACTGCTCAAGACCTATCCATCGATCAAGGTCTGGATCGCCGGTTGCAGCACCGGCGAAGAGGTCTATTCGATGGCCATCCTGCTGCGCGAAGAAGGCCTGCTCGATCGCACCATCATCTACGCTACCGACATCAATCCGCGCTCGCTGGAAAAAGCCAAGCAAGGGATTTTCTCGATGGAGAATGTCCGCGCCTACACTGCTAATTACCAGCAGGCAGGTGGCCAGCGTTCGTTCGCCGACTACTACACGGCGGCTTATGGTTATGCGATTTTCGACAAGTCGTTGTGTGAGAACGTGACCTTCGCCGATCACAGCCTGGCAACGGACAGTGTATTTTCAGAAACTCAATTAATTTCATGTCGTAACGTATTGATTTATTTTAATAAAAGCCTCCAGGATCGTGCATTCGGACTGTTTCACGAGTCCCTGTGCCACCGGGGCTTCCTGGTGCTGGGCAGCAAGGAAACCCCGGATTTTTCGGCCTTCGGCAATCAGTTCGAGCCGCTGGTCAAACAAGAACGGATCTACCGAAAATCATGAACGGTGCAACAGGTTTGCCTTCTATAGAAGCGATCGTGATCGGCGCCTCGGCCGGTGGCGTTGAGGCGCTGCTGAGTATTCTCGGGCCGCTGCGGGAAGGTTTCGCGCTGCCCATCATCGTGGTCCTGCATCTGCCGAACGAGCGCCGCAGTCAATTGGCGGAAGTCTTCGCCCGGCGGGTTGCCCTGCCGGTCATGGAGGCCAGTGACAAGACACCGATCGAAGCCGGAACACTGTATTTCGCAGCGCCCGGTTATCACTTGTCGGTGGAGCGGGACCGCAGTTTCTCCTTGAGCCTGGAGGACCGTGTGCATTATTCGCGGCCCGCCATCGATTATCTGTTCGAATCGGCCGCCGACGCTTACGGCCCGGCCCTGGCCGCGGTGTTGCTGACTGGTGCCAACCGCGATGGCGCCCACGGCATGACGCAGGTCAAGCGCCATGGTGGCCTGACAATCGTGCAGGACCCGGACGAGGCCCAGGTCGCGACCATGCCCCAGGCCGCGCTGGATATTCACCAGCCCGACCATATTCTCTCTATCCGCGGCATCGGCCGTCTGCTTGTCGAGCTGGAACGAATCGCATGCTAAGTCATATCCAGGCCAAACTGCTGATCGTTGACGATCTGCCGGAGAATCTGTTGGCACTTGAAGCGCTGATCAAGCGCGAAGATCGTATCGTTTTCAAAGCACAGTCGGCCGACGAGGCCCTGTCGTTGCTGCTGCAACACGAATTCGCCATGGCCATTCTCGATGTGCAGATGCCGGGCATGAACGGCTTCGAACTGGCCGAATTGATGCGTGGTACGGAAAAGACCAAAAACATACCGATCGTGTTCGTCAGCGCCGCCGGCCGTGAACTGAACTACGCGTTCAAGGGTTATGAAAGCGGTGCCGTGGATTTCCTGCACAAGCCGCTAGACATTCATGCGGTCAAGAGCAAGGTCAATGTGTTTGTCGAGTTGTTTCGCCAGAGCAAGGCCATGAAACAGCAGGTCGAAGCGCTGGAACAGAGTCGCCGCGAACAAGAGGCTTTGCTGGCGCAGTTGCAAAGCACGCAACGGGAATTGGAGCAGGCGGTGCGCATGCGCGATGACTTCATGTCCATCGTCGCCCACGAAGTGCGCACACCGCTCAATGGCCTGATCCTGGAAACCCAGTTGCGCAAGATGCACCTGGCCCGGGACAACGCTGCCGCGTTTACCCTCGATAAAATGCACGCCATGGTCGACCGCGACGAACGGCAGATCAAAAGCCTGATCCGCTTGATCGAAGACATGCTCGATGTGTCGCGCATTCGCACCGGCAAGCTGTCGATCCGGCCGACCTGCTTTGATCTGTCGGTGTTGGTTCGTAGTTTGTTACAGAATTTTTCCCAGCAGATCGAGGCCGCCGAGGCTTCCGTGACGCTTGAAGCCGAGCAACCGGTGATTGGCAAGTGGGATGAGTTCCGCATTGAGCAGGTGATTTCCAACCTGCTGACCAACGCCCTGCGATACGGAGCCAAGAGCCCGATCACCGTGAAGGTGTACAGTGACAACGCTGAGGCCCGGGTAGAGGTCCGTGATTTCGGGATCGGCATCAGTGAAGAAAACCAGCAACGGATTTTCCAGCAGTTCGAGCGGGTGTCGGCCAAGCATGCCGTCGCCGGACTGGGCCTGGGATTGTTTATTTCCGAACAGATTGTCACCGCCCATGGCGGTACCATTACCGTCGAAAGCCGGATTGGCGAAGGCGCCCTGTTTCGCGTTTGTCTGCCGCTGTAGGAAAACAGCCCGATAAACGCAACCTCTGATCGACCCCACGGTCGTATCAGCAGCTATTGACCGAACAAAGGCTTCCCATGAGTGAAGATGCACAAGATGTCGTACTGATCGTCGAAGATGACCCCTCGATTCTGATGGTACTGTCGGCCTATCTGTCGGGGGAGGGTTACCGGGTATTGCAGGCGGAAAACGGCGAACAGGCCTTTGAAATCCTCGCCAGCAAGCCGCACCTGGACATGATGATCACGGACTTCCGGCTGCCGGGCGGTATCTCCGGCGTACAGATCGCCGAACCCGCCGTGAAGCTGCGGCCGGAACTCAAGGTGATTTTCATCAGCGGCTACCCGCAGGAAATCCGCGAAACTGACAGCCCGATCACCCGTACAGCACCCATCCTGGCCAAGCCGTTCGACCTGGATGTGTTGCAGGAAATCATGCAGGACATGCTGTCCTGACGACTGTGAGCCTGGTAATGAACCTTGTGGGAGCGAGCCTGCTCGCGAAAGCGGTGGGTCAATCGCCAATGATGCAGGATGTGCCGCCGTCTTCGCGAGCAGGCTCGCTCCCACAATTGACCACATTTTCCGGCAGGGCATCAAATTCTTATCATCTCCCGCACCTTCGCCGTCAACAGGTCGAAGGTGAACGGCTTGGTGATCATCTGCATGCCTGAATCGAGGAAACCACCGCGCACGGCCGCGTGTTCGGCGTAACCGGTGATAAACAACACCTTGAGTTCAGGCCGGTGCTGCCGGCCGATTTCCGCCAGTTGCCGGCCATTCATCCCAGGAAGCCCGACATCGCTGATCATCAGATCGATACGTTGCCCGGAATCAAGGATCGGCATCGCGCTGTCCGCATCGCCGGCCTCGACAAAGGCATAGCCCAGTTCGCTTAACACCGTGCTGACCAATACCCGCACCGCGGGATCGTCCTCGACGATCAACACCGTTTCACCGTTGCTGGCAAACAGCGGATGCGAGCTTTCAACCGGAAGGTCCCGTGGCACTTCACCCCCGAAACGCGGCAGGTACAGGCTCACTGTGGTGCCTTTACCCACTTCACTTTGAATGGCCACGTGTCCGCGCGACTGTTTGCTGAAGCCGTAGATCATCGATAACCCCAGCCCCGTGCCCTGACCGATGGGTTTGGTGGTGAAGAAGGGATCGAAGGCGCGGTTGATGGTGCTTTGCGGCATGCCACAGCCGGTATCGGTCACACTGAGTACCACGTAATCGCCCGGATCAAGATTGCTGTGAGGTTGGGTGAATTGCGCGTCCAGATGCCGGTTCGAAGTCTTGACCACCAGGTTGCCGCCATCGGGCATGGCGTCCCGGGCGTTGATCACCAGATTGAGCAGGGCGCTTTCCAGTTGATTCGGGTCAGCCTCGGCCACCCACAGTTGCTCGCTCAGCTGCATGTCCAGGCGAATGCTTTCGTCGACACTGCGTTGCAACAACTCGCCCATGGACACCACCAGGTTATTCATCTGCACGGGTTTGGAATCCAGCGACTGCCGACGAGAAAACGCCAGCAGGCGATGGGTCAGGCCTGCCGCACGGTTGGCGGAGGTCACGCCGAGGTCGATCAGGCTGTCCAGATCCTCAAGGCGCCCCCGGGCCAGGCGCCGGCGCAGTAATTCCAGGCTGCCGATGATGCCGGTCAGCATGTTATTGAAGTCGTGGGCGATACCGCCGGTGAGTTGCCCGACCGCCTCCATTTTCTGCGACTGGCGCAGCACTTCTTCGTTATGACGCAACTGTGCGGTGCGCTCTTCAACCTGCTGCTCCAGGGTTTCCAGGGTGTTTTGCAATCGCAGTTCGCTTTGGCTCAAATCGACCAGCCGATCCCTGGCTTCGTACTGTCGTCGGCGGCCGCGCAAGGCGGTGGTCACCAGGCTGATCAAGGTGACCGGATGAAAAGGGCGCTCAAGGAACGTGACGTTGCCCAGTTGCGGGCCGAAACGCGAGGCCGGGTTCTGTTCCGGGCCACCATGGTGAGTCAGCAAGACGATCGGCAGATCGGACCAGGCAGGTTGCTGTTCGATCAGCCTGAGCAGCGGTTCAAGATCCTGGCCCAGCAAGGCTTCCGAGGACACCAGCAGCAAGCCTGCACCTTGCTCCAGTTCGTTGCAGAGCTCGCGCAGATCCCGGCTGATGACCCCGTCGAAACCCGCTTCATTGAGCATCATCAGCGCAATCTGGCTGTCGCGACCCAGTGGCGCGAGAATGATCGCGCGCTCGGACGTCGCTTCCTGGAGCATCACGGCTGTTCATCCCCGAGCAAGGGCATGCTCGCGCCATGGTAAGTCGGCACCCCACGCAGTACACCCTGGAAAGCTTCCAGCGGTTCACCGATGGTCATGCCTTTGACGCTGATCCGGTATTCACGGATGGTCGACTCATGGCTGCCGGTGCGCTTCTTGATGATAGAGATGGCCCGGCGCACCTTGCCCAGCGCTTCGAAGTAACGCAGCAGGATGACCGTATCGGCCAGGTAGGTGATGTCCACCGGGGCCTGCATGTCGCCGACCAGACCGTGTTGAGCGACGGTCATGAACGTCGCCGCGCCTTTGCGGTTGAGGTACAGCAGCAACTCGTGCATGTGCAGCACCAAGGCGTTTTCTTCCGGCATCGCGGCCTGATAGCCATTGATGCTGTCGATCACCACCGTCTTGATGTCGCGCTCGTCGACGCAACGACGCACCCGATGGGAAAACTCGCCGGGGGACAGTTCGGCGGCATCCACTTGTTCGATCAGCAGATTGCCGGTGTCTTGCAGCGCCTGCAGGTCGATGCCCAATGGCTTCATGCGCTCGAACAACAAGCCCAGTTCTTCGTCGAAAATGAACAGCGCGGCTTTTTCGCCCCGGGCCACGGCAGCGGCGGCGAAGATCATCGAAATCAGGGATTTGCCGGTACCGGCCGGGCCGAGGATCAGGGTACTGGACCCGGTCTCGATGCCGCCGCCGAGCAAGGCGTCCATTTCCCGGATGCCGCTGGTCAACTGCTGACGCAGGTAGGCGCCGCGGTGTTCGGCCGCCACCAGCCGCGGGAACACGTGCACGCCATCACCCATGATGGTGAAGTCATGAAAACCGCCGCGGTATTTCTGGCCCCGGTACTTCACCACCCGGATGCGTCGGCGTTCGGCGCCGTAATTGGGGGTCAGCTCCTCCAGGCGAATCACCCCATGGGCCACGCTGTGCACGGTTTTGTCGAGGGATTCGGTGGTCAGGTCGTCCAGCAGCAGGACGGTGGCGTCGTAGCGCACGAAGTAGTGCTTGATCGCGAGAATCTGTCGGCGATAGCGCAGGGAGCTCTGCGCCAGCAAGCGAATCTCGGACAGGCTGTCGAGGACCACGCGGGTGGGTTTGACCCGTTCGACCACTTCGAAGATCTGCCTGGTGGCTTCGCCCAACTCGAGGTCGGAGGAGTACAGCAGCGTCTGCTGATGCTCGGCATTGAGCAGGTTTTCCGGCGGCGTCAGTTCGAAAATGGACACGTTCTGGTCCAGTTCCCAACCATGGGAACGGGCACCCTGACGCAGTTCGCGTTCGGTTTCGGACAACGTGATGTAAAGCGAGCGCTCGCCAGCCTGGGCCCCGGCCAACAGAAAGTGCAGGGCGACAGTGGTCTTGCCGGTTCCGGGTTCGCCTTCCAGCAGGAACACGTGGCCACGGGACAGGCCACCATCAAGAATGTCATCCAGACCTTCGATCCCGGTGGCGGCTTTTACGCTGATCATTTCGTTGGCTGTAGACAAAGAATGCCCTCTCATGACTAGGGGGAAGCGAGGCAGCAGGCGTCAGGTGCCTGAACGTGCTACCTGTTCACTTGACCTTTGGTCGCGACGAGCGTTCAACCTTTTGTACCGAGATGTGTTTACTGACCTGTAGGAGCGAGCTTGCTCGCGAAAAACCTGAGGGCTTCGCGGAGAGTCAGGCATCCCGCGCCATCGTTGACCACCATCGCGAGCGAGCTCCTACAGTCTTTAAAGCCCCTGTTGGAGAGCCGGATCGTCCGGATTTTGCTGTTCCAGTTGCGCCAGCAGTATCTGTACGTTCTGCAACTGTCCGCTTTCTTTCCAGTAATTGATCAACAATACCCGGGCCTTGCGATCGTTGGGGTGGCGCTGGACGATTTCCTGCAACTGCTTTTGCGCGGCCTCCAGCTCCTGCTCGCCGTGCAGTGTGGTCGCCAGGTCATAGCGGTAATCCTTGTTGTCCGGTTCAAGCTCGACGGCCTTGGACAGGCCGAGCAGGGCGAATTCGCTTTGACCGTGATGCAGCAACCACAGGCCCAGGGCGTGTTGCAGATAAGCCGAATCGGGTTGTGCTTTAAGCTGTTTGGCCAATAGCTGGCGGGCCGCGTCACTTTGGCCCTGCCTATCGAGTACTTCGATCTGCATCACCAGCGCCGGCAGGTTGTCGGGGGCAAGGCGCAAGGTGTGGTCGAGTTCCTGTTGTGCCTCTTTCAATTCGGCATTGTGCAAATACAGGCGAGCCAGCTGGTAGTGGGTGTCGGCGCTTTCCGGGGTGTTTTTGAGCACCTGCTGCCAGGCATCGATGGCCTGTTCCAGCGGCCCGAAGTACAAGCCAAGGTCATCCGGCGACAACCCCAGCAATGCGTTGACGGCAGCCAGCCGCACGCTTTGCTCGCTGTCATCGAGCAATGGCCCGAGCAACAGGCTGCGCTGGCCGCTGGGCACCAAGCCGCTGATGCTCTTGATCGCTGCGATACGAACCTCAGGCACTTCGTGTTGCAAGTCCGCATCCGCCAGCTTCAAGGCCACGGAGCTGGGGTAGTTGGGCAATTCGGCATGCAGCCAGACGCGCCGCTTGGGCGAAAGGTCCGGGCGGGCCAATTGCTGGTAAAGCACCCGCGCAGCGCCGGGCTGGCCGGCGCGGGCCTGGGCCAGTGCTTCGCTGTAGCCGCGCTTGATCGCCTCAGGCACCACAGGGGTTGTACTGCGTAGGGAAAACCACGCAAGGCCGACGATGAGCAGGGCGCAGAGGCTGATGAGCAGGTAGCGGCGGGACTGGGGCATGCAGGAATCCGGGAGCTGGCAAGCTTTTGCAAAGTGAGCAGCTTCGGTCAGGAGGGGCTGTGAGTCAAACGTTGACGCCGCAGCCCCTGATCTGACGTCGGGTGAATTTGCCGGTGATTCACCGAGTTTGCCCGCCGATGTCGTCAACGCCAAAACCTGTCGAGGCATCCAGGTAGTGACTACGCTTGCTGGATAGCCGTCCACGAGCCTTCCCATGCAACCGTTGCTTCAGTATTTCAAGGCAATCCTGCACCCAGGCCCCGGGGTGTTGCTGTTCGCCATGAGAACCATCACGGCCGGGCTGTTGACGCTGTACCTGGCTTTCATCTTCGACCTCGAACAGCCCAAATGGTCGATCATGGCCGTGGTTATTGTCAGCCAGCCCCTGGCCGGCATGACCCTGGCCCGCAGTTTCGGTCAGGTCATCGGTACCACGCTGGGCGCGATCGTGGCGGTGGTGATCATGGCGATATTCCCCCAGGCACCGGTGCCTTTCCTTATTACGTTGTCGCTGTGGTTGGCGCTGTGTACCGCCGGTGGCACCTTGTTGCGCTACACCAGTTCCCAGGCCTTTGTGCTCAGCGGCTACACGGCGGTGGTGGTAGGGCTGCTGGCGGTGCCCGATCCGGACGGCACCTTCCTGCTGGCCGTGACTCGGGTGACCGAAACGCTGCTGGCGGTGGCCTGCGTGTGTGTCGTCAGTTTGCTGACCGCGCGCCCGGAAGCCGTGGCCAAGGATTACTTCGCCAGGATCGATCAGGTGATCAAGCTGCTGGCGACCCATGCCGGCGCCGTCATTCGTACCGAGGAAAGCGAGGCCGACTTCCACCGTCGGCAAATGCAGTTGCTCGGGCAGATCAGCGCGCTGGAGGGGGTACGTCGGCATTTGTATTACGACGCCCCGCGGTTGCGCAGCGCCGACGATCTGGTGCAATTGCTCGGCAATCAACTGTTGTTGCTGACGGCGCGGCTCACCGCCTTGCGTCACCAGCGCGAGTTGTTGCTTGAACGCTGGGAAGGCGAGATCCCGGCTGAAATACAGCAATTGCTCAGCGAAGAGTTGGCCTTTCTCGATGAACTGGCCCGGCAAGGACGCGCCTTGCCTGATGAGCAGCGGCGCCGGTTTGCCGCCTTGCAGCAACGCTTCGATGCCCTGGCTTACCGCTCGGAGCAACTGATCGAGCCTCTGAAGGCCACATTACGCTCGCTGTCATGGTCATTGCGCTGGGAACAGGCGCGGATGCTGCAACAGCTTGAAACCATCCTGGAACTGAGCGATGCGATCCAGAGTGGACGCAAGGCCAGCAGCATGTTTCGCGGCAAGGCGAACCCGTTGCACCTGGACTACACCCTGGCGGCAATGAACGCCATCCGTGCTTACTGCGCGCTGATGGTGGCGGGCCTGATCTGGATCGAAACCGGTTGGGACGGCGCGCGGGGCGGGATGATCGTGGCGGGGATCCTCTGCTCGTTGATGGCGACGTTTCCCCGGCCGCTGCTGGCAGCCCAGAGTTATGCCCGGGGCCTGGGGCTGGCACTGGTGGTGTCGGCGGTGCTCCAGTTTTCGCTGGTGCCGATGATCAGCAGTTTCGAACTGTTGGCCTTGTTGCTGGCGCCTTTGCTGTATGCCGTCGCGGTGGGCTTGTCCAGCCCGCCCACCACCGGCACCGGGATCGGTCTCGGGCTGTCGACCTTTCTGCTATTGGGTCCGCAGAACACCGGACTGGGGCAGAACACCGCGATCCAGTGGTTCGAATTTGCCGGTGCCTACACGTGCGCCGCCGCGCTGGCGTTGAGTGTGTATGCCTTGATCTTCCCCTTCAGGCCTGCGCTGCGCATTCGTCGATTGCATCAGGAAAACTGCGAGCAGGTCTATGCCTTGCAGAAAATCCCGGCCACTGATGAAAACCAGTTTGCCTTCGAGAGTCGCATGGTCGACCGCCTGACCATGATGCTGGGGTTGTTGCCCGCCATCCAGGACAAACCATCGCGCGACCTGTTCGAAGTCAGTCTCGGCTGCCTGGCCCTGGGCATCGCCCTGAACCAGCTCCGACAGCAGGGGCAGAACAATGTGCTGCTGAGTTCGCAAACCCAAACCCGGTTGTTCGACACCGTTCGGGATACCGGGCGGCTGATCGCCGGTCGCCCCGGCATTGAAGTCGATTACGTACTCGACAGCCTGCACGCCTTGGGCGATGAGCTGGATGCACTGCACTCCAGCGTCCATGAACACTTATGGTCGGTGTTTCGCATGCGCGTGGCGTTGTTGATCGTGGTGTCCTTTCTGGAACGCCATCGTGGTCACTTTGAACCTGTCCCATCGCAAGGAGTACCGGCGCTTGCCCATTGATCTTGAAATAGGCGGTGTCTACCTGCCGCCGATTGCCCAGGCGCTGCTGCTGGGCCTGCCGATTTTCCTGCTGCTGGACTGGATCCTGCGGCGCCTGGGCGTGCTGCAATTCGTCTGGCATGAAGCCTTGTTCGAAGGCGCGTTGTACGCCTGCGTGTGCGCGACGTTGATTCTGGTGATGGGAGCCTGATGCCTTGAAGAAGATCCTTGCTCAACTCACGACCCTGGCGGTGGTGGTGCTGGCTTTTGTGCTCGGATGGTTCGCCTGGGAGCACTACACCCGTGCCCCCTGGACCCGGGATGCACGGGTGCGTGCCGATGTGGTGACCTTGTCTGCCGACGTCGCCGGACGCATCGTCAACCTCGGCGTGCACGACAACCAGCATGTGGAGAAGGGCCAGTTGCTGCTGGAAATCGATCCTTCGCGCTACGCCCTGGCGGTGGACCATGCCAAGCGATCGGTGGAAGTGGCCAAAGCTTCGCTTGGGCAATCCGAAGCGGCCATTGTCGCCAGCCAGGCGCTGCTGCGTCAGCGTCAAAGCGAAGAGCGCCGCCGGCGAACCCTCAAGGAACGTTCGGCGATTTCTGGCGAAGAATGGGAGAAATCCAGCACCGAGGTGTCGGTGGCCCAGGCTGATTTGCTGCGCAACCAGGCCAACCTGGGATTTGCCCAGGCCAACGTGCAACTGGCTATTGCCGCGTTGGCCGAGGCTGAGCACGACCTTGAACGCACCCGGGTCGAATCGCCGGTTAGCGGGTATGTGACCAATCTGCTGACCCGTCAGGGCGACTACGCGACAGCGGGTGGTCCATTGGTGGCGCTGGTGGACAGCGACTCGTTTTATGTCAGTGGCTATTTCGAAGAAACCAAACTGCCGCGAATCGTAGAGGGTGACCGGGTCGACATCGAATTGATGAGTGGCGAACGTTTCGGCGGCACCGTGCAAAGCATCGCCTTCGCCATCGCCGACCGGGAAAACCTGCCGGGTGGGCGTTTACTGGCCAATATCAACCCCAGTTACACCTGGGTGAAACTGGCACAGCGTGTGCCGGTGCGGATCAAGATCGATGCGGACTATGCCGGCAAAGACAAACTGCGTGCCGGTACAACCGCCACGGTGACCGTCCAGGAAAACCGTAATATCCAGGATCGCCAATGATCCCTGTGGGAGCGAGCCTGCTCGCGAAAGCGGTGGGTCAAGCGCCAGCGATGCAGGATGTGCCGGCGTCTTCGCGAGCAGGGTCGCTCCCACACTGGTTGTGTGTCGAGCCCACAATCAACTTCAACAACAGTCCCCTGTGGGAGCGAGCCTGCTCGCGAAAGCGGTGTGTCGGCCGCCAGCGATGCAGGATGTGCCGGCGTCTTCGCGAGCAGGCTCGCTCTCACACTGGTTGTGTGTCGAGCCCGCAATCAACTTCAACAACAGTCCCCTGTGGGAGCGAGCCTGCTCGCGAAAGCGGTGGGTCAATCGCCAGCGATGCAGGATGTGCCGGCGTCTTCGCAAGCGGGCTCGCTCCCACACTGGTTGTGTGTCGAGCCCACAATCAACTTCAACAACAGTTCCCTGTGGGAGCGAGCCTGCTCGCGAAAGCGGTGGGTCAAGCGCCAGCGATGCAGGATGTGCCGGCGTCTTCGCGAGCAGGCTCGCTCTCACAGGGATTTACATTGCTTTCAAAAAAAAGCCCCGCGACCGGAATGGGGCGCGGGGCAAAGAATTGGTTGGTTGCGGCCAACCAAAGGAGCTCTGTAAAAACGATTACTTGCTGGCGACTGTCTCCGGCTGCCAGCCGCCACCGAGGGCCTTGTAGATCGCGACGATGCCGCGATACAGATCGACTTCGGCCTGGGCCTGGGTGTCTTCCGCCGCCAGGCGTTCACGCTGGGCATCGAGCAGCACGAGGAAGTCGGCGGAGCCTTCGCGGTAGCGGACTTCGGCGAGGTCGGCAGCGGAACGGCTCGATTCACTCTGACGTATCAGCGAGATCAGGCGCTGTTGGCGTTTGCCGTAGTCGCTGAAGGCGTTTTCCGATTCTTCCAGGGCCAGCAACACCTGCTGCTCGTAACTCGCCAGCGCGCCTTCGGCATCGGCATCGGCACCACGCAGGCGGGCACGCACACTGCCCAGGTCGAATGCCGCCCAAGTGATGCTCGGACCGAGCGCCCAGGCGTTGGCCGCCGAGGAGCCGATCTGCGAACCACGCCCGGCGGTGAACCCGAGGAAGCCGCTGAGGCTGACACGCGGGAACAGATCAGCCTTGGCCACGCCGATACGCGCCGTGGCCGAGGCCAGTTGGCGTTCGGCGCTGAGAATGTCCGGACGGCGTTGCAGCAGCTCACCCGGATCACCGATCGGCAGGGCCTTGGCAATCGCGGGCAAGTCTTTCGGGCTCAGGTCCACGTTCAACTTGTCCGGGCGCTGACCCAGCAGCGTGGCGATACGGTTTTTCTGCCGCACCTGCTCGGCCTGCAATTGCGGCACGCTGGCTTCGACCGAAGCCAGGCGGGCATCGGCACGCTCGACATCGAGCTGATCGCCAACGCCGGCATCGCGCAGGCTGACAGTGATCTTGCGCGACTCCTGCTGGTTATTCAGGTTGGCCAGGGCGATCTTTTCCCGCAGCTGTGCGCCGCGCAACTGACCGTAGGCATCCACCAATTCGGCAATCATGGTCACTTGCAGTTGGTACAGATCGGCCTCAAACGCCTGCTGTTCGGCGTTGGCCGATTCCAGGTTGCGCTGGATGCGGCCAAACAGGTCGATCTCCCACGCCATGTCCAGGCCCAGGTCGTAGCGCTCGCTATTGACGCGCTGGGTGGTCTGGCCAGGAATCTGCCCCTTGCCCAAATCACTGCTGGCACGGCTGGTGATGGTCGGCATGGCGTCATTGCTGACGTCATCGCGAATCGCCCGGGCCGCTTTCCAGCGGGCAAAGGCGACGCGCAGATCACGGTTGCCCTTGAGGGATTCGGTCACCAACTGATTGAGGGTCGGGTCTTCGAACTGTTGCCACCAGATGCCTTCGAAGCGCGAACGGTCGAAGTTCTTCTGGCCGGCCGCGCCATCGGTGGCCGTGGTGATGTTGGCAGGTTCAGTGGCTGGGGTCTTGTAGTCCGGGCCGACGGCACAGGCGCTCAGCGCCAGTACCAGCAGGCTCGGCAGAAAGGCTTTCAGACTCATCAGTGCGACTCCGGCTGCGGTTGCAGTTTCAGCGCCTTGGCGGCTTTACGCGCTTCACCGCGCTCGACAAAGTTACGAATCAGTACGTAGAACACCGGCGTCAGCAGCAGGCCGAAGAAGGTCACCCCGAGCATGCCGGAGAACACCGCCACACCCATGGCATGACGCATTTCGGCACCGGCACCGCTGGAGAACACCAGGGGCACCACACCCATGATGAACGCGAAGGAGGTCATCAGGATCGGCCGCAGACGCAGGCGGCAAGCTTCCAGCACCGCCGCCAGCGGGTTCAGCCCTTCTTGCTGTTTATCCTTGGCGAACTCGACGATCAGAATCGCGTTCTTACAGGCAAGCCCCACCAGTACGATCAAGCCGATCTGGGTAAAGATGTTGTTATCGCCTCCAGACGCAATCACACCGGTGATGGCCGACAGCAGGGTCATAGGGACAATCAGGATCACCGCCAGTGGCAGGCTCCAGCTTTCGTACTGCGCCGCGAGCACCAGGAACGCCAGCAATACGCAGAGCGGGAACACGAACAGCGCCGTGTTGCCGGACAGAATCTGCTGGTACGTCAGGTCGGTCCACTCGTAGGTCATGCCGTTGGGCAGTTCTTCCTTGAGCAGTTTCTCGATGGCTTTTTCGGCCTGGCCGGAGCTGTAGCCGGGGGCTGCCGCACCGTTGATTTCAGCGGTGATGAAGCCGTTGTAGTGCATCACGCGGTCCGGACCCGAGGTGTCGCTGACCTTGATGAAGGTCGCCAGCGGGATCATCTCGCCCTTGTTGTTACGTACTTTGAGCTGGCCGATCTGGTCGGATTCGAGGCGGAACTGCTGTTCGGCCTGAACGTTGACCTGATAGGTGCGACCGAAGCGGTTGAAGTCGTTGGCATACAGCGAACCCAGGTAGATCTGCAGGGTGTCGAAGATGTCGCTGACGGCCACGCCGTGGGTCTTGGCTTTCTCGCGGTCGATGGCGGCATCGACCTGCGGCACGTTTACCGTGTAGCTGGTGAACAGGTTGGCCAGTTCCGGCACGTTATGGCTCTTGGCAATGACGTTCATGGTTTGCTTGTACAGCTCGTCGTAACCCAGGTTGCCCCGGTCTTCGATCTGCAGGCGGAAACCACCGATGGTGCCCAGACCCTGTACCGGCGGTGGCGGGAAGATCGCCATGTAGGCTTCCTGGATCCCGGCGTACTGGCCGTTCAAGGCACCGGCGATGGCGCCAGCGGACATGCTCGGGTCTTTACGCTCGTCGAACGGCTTGAGAGTCACAAACACGATGCCGGCGTTCGGGCTGTTGGTGAAACCGTTGATCGACAGGCCAGGGAAGGCCACCGCGCTTTCCACGCCTGGCTGTTTCAGGGCCAGGTCGGACATGCGCTTGATCACGTCTTCGGTGCGGTCCAGGCTCGCCGCATCCGGCAATTGCGCGAACGCCACCAGGTATTGCTTGTCCTGGCCGGGTACGAAACCGGTCGGGGTGCTGGAGAAACCAAAGAATGTCAGGACCATCAGGCCTGCGTACAACAGCAGGGCGATACCGCTGCTGCGGATTACGCGGGCAACCGTGCCGACATAACCATGGCTGGCTTTTTCAAAGAAGCGGTTGAACGGGCGGAACAACCAGCCACCGAAAATCTTGTCCAGTACCCTGGAGAAACGGTCTTTGGGCTTGTCATGACCCTTGAGCAATACCGCGGCCAGTGCAGGCGACAGGGTCAGCGAGTTGAAGGCCGAGATCACCGTCGAAATGGCGATGGTCAGGGCGAACTGCTTATAGAACTGTCCAGTCAGGCCAGAGATGAATGCCGCCGGGACAAACACCGCGCAGAGCACCAGCGCCGTGGCGATGATGGGACCTGTCACTTCGCCCATGGCTTTTTTGGTGGCGTCCATCGGCTCGAGGCCCAGCTCGATGTTTCGCTCGACGTTCTCTACCACGACGATCGCATCGTCGACCACGATACCAATGGCCAGTACCAGCCCGAACAGCGACAGGGCATTGAGCGAAAATCCGAACAGGTGCATCACGGCGAACGTACCGATCAGCGACACCGGCACCGCCACCAACGGAATGATCGAGGCGCGCCAGGTTTGCAGGAACAGGATCACCACCAGCACCACGAGGATCAGCGCTTCGAAGAGGGTGTGAACCACCGCTTCGATGGAGCCGCGCACGAAGATCGTCGGGTCATAGACGATGCTGTAGTCCATGCCTTGGGGGAAGCTCTTCTTCAGCTCTTCCATCTTGCCGCGAACTTCGTTCGAGATTTCGATGGCGTTGGAACCCGGGCGCTGGAAAATCGGGATCGCCACGGCCGGCTGGTTGTTCAGCAATGAACGCAGGGCGTATTGGCTGGAGCCTAGCTCGACTCGGGCAATATCTTTCAGGCGAGTGATTTCACCGTTGTCGCCTGCACGAATGATAATGTTCTCGAACTCTTCCTCGGAAACCAGACGGCCTTGGGTGTTGATCGACAGTTGGAAACTCTGGGCATTCGGAGCCGGGGGCGCGCCCAGTTGGCCGGCGGCCACCTGACGGTTCTGCTCACGAATGGCACTGACCACATCGGTCGCGGTCAGGTTGCGCGAAGCGGTCTTGTTCGGATCGAGCCAGACCCGCAGCGAGTAATCGCCCATACCGAACAGTTGTACATCACCGACACCACCGAGCCGCGCCAGCTCATCCTTGATGTTCAGGATCGCGTAGTTGGACAGGTACAGCATGTCGTAGCGTTTGTCCGGCGAGGTCAAGTGCACGACCATGGTCAGGTCGGGGGAAGCCTTGTCCACGGTGATACCGATGCGCGTCACTTCCTCGGGAAGTTTGGGCTCGGTCCGGGTCACGCGGTTCTGCACCTGCACCTGTGCGTTGTCCAGGTCGGTGCCCAGCGCGAAGGTGATGGTCAGGGTGATCTTGCCGTCGGCGGTGGACTGCGAGGACATGTACAGCATGTTCTCGACGCCGGTGATGGCCTGCTCCAGGGGAGCGGCCACGGTTTCACCGATGACTTTGGGGTTGGCGCCCGGGAAGTTGGCGCGCACCACCACGGTCGGCGGCACCACTTCCGGGTATTCGCTGATCGGCAACTGGAACAGCGAGATAGAGCCGGCGATCAGGATCAGCAGCGATAGCACCGCTGCGAAGATCGGCCGTGTAATGAAGAATTGGGAAAAATTCATCGGAGTCGTTATCCCTTATCCGCGTGGGTTCGCAGCAGCCAGTTTCACAGCCGTGCCCGGCGCGACCTTGGCAGGTGCGACTTGGGGCAGGTTGCTGGCTTCCAGCGCTTGTCGTTGTTGTGCCAGGGCAGCGAGGGTTTGCTCGCTGGCCATCGGGATCACTTCAGGGGTGACTGGCGAACCTGGACGTACCCGTTGCAGACCCTTGACGATGATGGTGTCGTCCTTGTTCAAACCGTTGCGCACGATACGCAGGCCTTCGATTTTCGGACCCAGCTCGACTGCGCGGTAGGCGGTCTTGTTGTCGGCATCCATCACCAGCACGAATTTCTTGCCCAGGTCGGTACCGACCGCTTCATCGTTGATCAGCATGGCGTTGTAGGTGCCGCTGCCCACCAGTTTCAGGCGTGCATAAAGGCCCGGGGTGTAGCTGCCGTCGCTGTTGTCGAACACGGCGCGACCACGGATGGTGCCGGTCTTCGGGTTGACCTGGTTGTCGACGAAGTTCATCTGGCCCAGGTGCGGGTTGCCGTCTTCGTTGGACAGGCCCATGTACACCGGGGTGGTGGCGCCGCGTTTGCCCTGGCGGGCGAGCTGGGTGTACTTGAGGAACACACGCTCGTCGGCATCGAAGTAGGCGTAGACCTTGTCGGTGGAGACCACGCTGGTCAGCGGGGTTGTGTCGGCGGTCACCAGGTTGCCGGCGGTGATTTCCGCACGGCTGACGCGGCCGCTGATCGGTGCGGTGACGCGGGTAAAGCTCAGGTTCAACTTCGCCAGATCAAGCTGCGCTTGCAGGGCGCCGACCGCGGCGCGAGCCTCCTGGGCAGCGCTGGTGCGCGAATCGGCCAACTCGGCGGAGATCGCGTTGCTGGTGCGCAGGCGCTCACCGCGCTGGGCTTCGTTTTCGCTGCGGGTGGCATTGGCGCGGGCCTGGGCAACCAGGGCTTCAAGGCGGCGGACCTCGGCCTGGAACGGACGCGGGTCGATCTGGAACAGCAGGTCGCCTTTCTTGACCAATGCGCCTTCAGTGAAAGCCACTTCATCGATCTGCCCGGACACCCGTGGACGGATCTCTACGGTTTCCGGTGCTTCAAGGCGCCCGGTGAACTCGTCCCACTCGTTGACCGGTTGCTCCAGCACCTTGGCCACGCTGACTTTGGCAGCGGGCAGGGTGGCGGCCGTTTCCGGCGCCTTGCCGCATGCGCTGAGCACCACTACGGCCAACAGGGCCAACGGGAAGCGCAAATGTTTGAGTGACTGTTCCATGGATGCATCCGCCAATGTATTGAGATTGGCGAATGATGCTCGGCGGGTTGGTATCGCACGAATCGAATGGGGCGAAGGTAACTATCATTCGGAATGATATGAGAGCCGAGTTAGCTCTCTAGCCTGCGCCTTTGGCTGGAACTTGATCAATGGGGTTAATGGAAATTCAGTCTTTCCATGGTGGTAAAGGTCGGGCATGGGGCCGAGTCGCTCTTATCGCGGGCAAACCCGCTCCCACAGGGTTTGCGCATAACCTGTGGGAGCGGGCTTGCCCGCGAAGAGGCCATCAGATTCGATTATCATCTGAAGGCTATCCGGATCCCCTGCGTGCAGCACAGCGGGTAAGGGCACATTTGGGGGGCGCCTTTGTTTTGGCGTGTCTTAAAAGTCCACTTCCTCAATAGTCGACCCGATGCATCGGTCAAATATTGTGATTAGAGGCCGATCATCGCCGTAGAAGGGGGCAATACATGCGTCAATCCACTCTTGCCGTTCGGCGAGACCCCAATCTATTGAGTAGCCCGCATTGAAGATGATGAATTCGAACACAATGCGCTGGGTTCGACCATTACCTTCCCTGAAGGGATGAGCAATGTTCAGCGTGCCGTAGGACTCAGCGATCGATGAGACCAGGAGGTCTCGGGAATACCCCTCGAACCATCCCGCTTTGGCCATTTTCGAAAACTCTTTTTTGACTTCCCCTTCGATAAACTCGGGAACACAGAACCTTGTGTCGCCCTTGCTGATCCCGAGAGTTCGGAGTTCACCAGCCCAGCTATAGATTTTTCCGAACAGGGTGCGATGCACCTGCTGCAAGGTCTTGAGGCTGTAAGGGGGTAGAACAAACTCCATCTGCGCTGAAGCAATTTCGTTGAGGTAACGTTCGGCTTCGTCGAGATCGTTGGAGTCACGCAGGTTTAGTAGATTTATCAGTACGTCGGTGCCCGGATAGCAATCCGGGGCTTGATCAGTACCGTACTTGTCGTTACTCAAGCTTTGATGTGCCGTACAGCCTTCAGGGCGGCTTCGCGGGTAGGTAGCTTGATTTCGCCGTCACTCGGGGACGGCAGGAAGCCTTCCAGGCGCAGGCTGGCTGCGAAGTTGGCTTTACGGTGCTTGGCGAACCAGGCTTTCTTGGTCTGCAAACTCAGCTTTTCCATATTCGGCACCCTGATGTCAGTGTCTGGCTATTGTAGCCGATTGAGGCCCTCATTAGGGACTGTCGTCTCGGCTTCGGAAAATGCTTCCGGGTTACGCCAGGCTATCCGGATCCCCGAAGAACATCTGAATCCGCGAACGCAACCACCGCTCCCCCGGATCATTATCCTGGGACCCACGCCAGGCCATGTGCAACTCAAAGCTTTGCACCGGCATCGGCGGATCCTCCGCCCGTACACCGCCCGCCGCCGTCAGCGCGTCGGCCGTGTAATCAGGCACGGTGGCAACGATATCGGTTCCGCTCAACAACGTGCTCAACCCGTTGAACTGCGGCACGGCCAGTACCACGTGACGTTTGCGCCCCAGTTTTTCCAGCTCTTCATCTATAAAGCCGCTCAGGTCCCCGGCGAATGACACCAGCGCATGGGGGCGCGCGCAGAAGTCGTCCAGGCTCAGCGGCCCGGGCACGGTGTCGGCGCGCAGCAGTTTGGGCGAGCTGCGGCGCAGTACTTTGCGCTTGGCGTTCGCCGGCAGGTCGGTGGTGTAGCTGACGCCGATCGAGATCTCCCCCGATGCGAGCAAGCCCGGCATCAGGATGTAGTTGACCCGTCGCACCACCAGCACGATTCCCGGGGATTCGGCGCGCAGGCGCTTGAGCAGCATCGGCAGCAGGGCGAATTCGACGTCGTCCGACAGCCCGATGCGAAACACTGCGGTGCTGGTGGCCGGGTCGAATTCCGCCGCACGGCTGACGGCGGTGGAGATCGAATCCAGCGCCGGAGAGAGCAGGGCGAAGATCTCCACGGCGCGCGCGGACGGCTCCATGCTGCGGCCGGTACGCACGAACAACGGATCATCGAACAGGCCACGCAGGCGCGAGAGCGCCGCACTGATGGCCGGCTGACCAAGGAACAATTTCTCCGCAGCGCGGGTCACACTGCGTTCGTGCATCAGGGTTTCGAATACGATCAACAGGTTCAGGTCGACACGACGCAGGTCATTACGATTCATCTGGAGTCCTGGCAGAGTCAGCAAACTTGACGTGAGCGGCCATATGAGAACAATGGCCAGCAGGAATATTACGGGGAAAGGCTGGTACTCTGCACCGAGTAATTCAGTTTTCCTACAAATGCTGCTTCGGTTTCTGACGACATTTGACGATGTTGCCGCTGCTGCGGAATCAATGACAGGCATGTCGACTATTAATAGCCACTGATAGTGTTGGGTTGAAAGCCCAGCTAGAGTTCATGGCATTAGAGGTTTATTTGGCGAGGTTTGCGATGTCCCGCACGATCCGTTTTCACAAGTTTGGTCCAGCCGAGGTGCTCAAATGCGAAGAGCATGCGGCAGCTTTGCCTGCACCGGGTGAAGTGCAGGTGCGCGTCGAAGCCATTGGCATCAGCTGGTACGACATTCTCTGGCGCCAGAACCTGGCTTCCTCCCATGCTCGCCTGCCTTCTGGCCTGGGCCAGGAAATGGCCGGTGTCGTCACCGCCGTCGGGGAGGGTGTCGACGACCTGGCTGTCGGTGACAAGGTCGCCAGCTTCCCGGCCGAGAGTCCGAACGACTATCCGGTCTACGGCGAACAGATCGTTCTGCCACGCTCGTCGCTGACTCGCTACCCGGACGTGCTTAGCTCGATCGAAGCCAGCGTGCATTACACGCCGCTGCTGATCGCCTATTTCGCCTACGTCGATCTGGCGCGGGTCAAACCCGGGCAATTTGCCCTGGTCACCGACGCCAGCCACTGCGCCGGCCCATCGTTCGTACAGCTGGGCAAAGCCTTGGGTGTACGGGTGATTGCCGCGACCAAGACGGCGGAGGAGCGTGAGTATCTGCTGTCGCTGGGGGCGGAGAAGGTCATCGTCACCGAAGAAGAAGATCTGCTGATGCGGATCAACAAGATCACCGACAATCGCGGCGTGGACGTGGTGTTCGATGGTCTGGGCGGACCGCAGATGTCGCTGCTCGGCGATGTGCTGGCACCGCGCGGCAGTCTGGTCCTGTACGGCCTGCAAGGCGGCAACCAGACGCCATTCCCGGCCTGCGCGGCGTTCCAGAAGAACATTCAGTTCTTTGTGCACTGCATCGGCAACTTCACCGGCAAGCCGGAACTGGGCATCATCCAGGATCAGGTCGCGCTGCAACGTGCCTTGCGTGACATCAACCAGTTGACCGCCGACCGCGTTCTGCTGCCGCTCAAGACCCGGGTCTTCCCGTTTGCCGAGTTTGTCGAAGCGCATCGCTACATGGGCGAATGCCCTTGCCGTGAACGGGTCGCCCTGCAGGTCGAACCCGCCTGACCGAGCTTCAACTTCCCCTTAAAGAGTCCGTGCCCCCACGGACTTTTTTTTCATCACTTTCCTGCACCCGACATCCCGTTGACCTGTCGATGGGGCCGTTCAGCAACTGAACTGGTTTTTGCGCTCGATCTGTAGCTTCTATTCAGCAACTAAGGCCTGATAATTGGATGATTACTTTCATCTCAAGGAACGAGTCATGGACGGGTATCGGACCGATACTTTTCAATGCGCTGTACGGCTGTCTACTCAAAATAAAGCGCACTTTTATGTAGTTGCAGAACAGTTGTTGGCAACTTCTTTCTCTATTTTCTGTATTAAACATCTGTGGGACTCTGTAGGGCGTTTCCTAGGATGTTGCCTATCGAAGCAACAAACCCTTAAGCCCGGGCTTTTGAGCCGTCCACGGGTGTTCAAAGGTGTCTGCACCCTTTCAGAACCTGAAATGCCGAGCTGAAAATTTCAGTGTTAGCATTCGGCAATAAATCCACTCATCCAATCATTTCAGGCCATTCCCTGCGCTGTGCGTGCAGTTGTTTGTGCAGTATCGAACTTACGAGCATCAGGTAAATAAAGATGACCAACATTCATGATCAAGCGATGAACTATGTCTATCAACAAGTACTGCAACGATTGCTGGGTTTCTTGTCCCGCGCCGAACGCACGGCACTGCAGTTGTTGATTCAACGCTTGGGGGTGGCCGCCGGGGGCATGGAGCAGATAGGCGACTTCAAAGTGCTGGCGATCCAGTCAGGTTCCCGTGACAGTTGCTACACCCTGGCGTTGCTGCGTGCCGCGCAACTGACCATCGCCAGCCGGGCGCCGGCGACGTTTCAGTTACGGGTGGCGACGTTACGCTTGAACGGCAGTAACCCGACGGCGCTGGAAAACATCCATCGCACCTGCAACGCGTTATTCATCTATGACGATCCACGGGTTGAAGTGCTCATGGCCGATAACCGGGAAGTATTGCCATTTGACCATGCGGCGCCGATTTCTCCGGCCGGGCGTGAATCCAATCGGACCAATCTGTTGATGCTGGGGCATCGCCGGGCGTTGGACGGACCGCTTGATCTGTGGGATGACGGTTATCTGGCCACCGGGGAGTTCCATGGGCAAATCGCCCGCTGGAACCATGGTGTCGATGCCTTGGTGAGCAGCGATACACCTCGTCGGCAAAAGCAATTCATGGAGGGTTTGAAGCGCGCAGCCGTCAAGGCTGGACTTGAGGTTTCGGAGCATCACGAGCCGGGTTATGCCGGTTTGTTCGCGCTGCTCGATGAACTGGGCAGCGCAGACTACCAGCGGTTTTACACCGAGGACGACCAGCAATCCTGGCGTCCGGCCGAACAGTTCGAAACCTGCCGCCGCACAACGTTTATCGATATCCACGACATGCTGGTAAGCAATCTGGAGGAGCGTTGGCCGTTGCTTACCGAATTTCTCGGATTCCAGGCAGACGAACTGGCGGCGCAGCTCAGCGACAACGAATACGTCAGCCTTCCGGTCTCGGCACACCTGCGCGGGCTGCAAGCCTGCTTCGTACACGGTCGCAGCTACGAGGGGGGTGTCGCCGAATATCTGCAACGAGCCTTGGTGATGATGCGCCGCAAGCACCTGCCGGAGCGCTTGTGCGAATTGGCGGAGCAGGTATTCGGCAATCCGGCGACGCTGGCGGACCTGCGCGCTCGGGCCGCGACCGAGGCGCAACGCAGTCTGGGTCTTAGCGAGGCGCAAATGGTGTGTCTGTTGTTTGCCCCTTTTGGTGACAATGCCGCAACACTCGAGCGTTTTCTGCGCCAATGCCACCCCGGCATGCTGGTGGCCATGCCGGAATTGCACCGGGCCATGCAGGGGCAGCCGGCCGCGGATCAGGTCATGCAATGGATGGTCGATGTCAGCGGTTTGCCGGTCAGTCTCATCGGCAAGCTCTATCGCATGGGACCGCTGCCTGCAAATGAGAACAGGGCCGCTGAATCGGCGACCGATGATCCGGACGTTGAGGGCGAAGCCGACGAGGGCAAGGTAAACACCTCGATGACGGATGAAGGGTTGGCAGGTCGTTGAAAGTGCATGGATTGACAGCCCCGCGTGACCTGGCTTGTCACGCCCACGGTCCCTTGCCATGAAAGGCCCCCGTGAAACCGACTTCGCCTACCAGGCGGTATACCGTTACCTGATCAGCCTGATCGGCGAAACCGCCAGCGATGAACACCTGCGCTTGCCGTCCTTGCGCCAACTGGCCGAGCGCCTGAACGTGTCGATCTCGACCATCCAGTACGCGTACTCTCTACTGGAGAAAGAAGGGCGGGTGTATTCGGTGGCCAAGTCTGGCTACTACGCGCTGCCGACGCCGTCCATCGGCAGGCTCTACAGTGGTAACGACTTGCTCGAAAGCGTCTATATCAACGCTCGTCGCCCTGGAATGCTGGTGTTGAGTAGCGATGACCCGGCATTGTTGCAGCCGATCGACAGTCCATTGCTGTTGCTGGAAAGAGAGCTGTTGCGCCAGTACCCGCGCCAGCCGCAACCGAATTCGCAGCCCTGCGGTGAGCTCGAGCTACGCATGGCGCTGGCCGCACGCTACACCACCTCACCTGTCCGCTGCTGGCATGCCGATGACGTCTACATCGGTGCGGATCTTCGCGGTGTGCTGGAAATTCTGATGGCCGTGCTGTGCCTCAAGGATGCTGCTGTGGTGGTGGAGTCGCCTTGTGATTGGGCGATATTGCGCTTGTTCCAGGCCGCGGGTGTGCGGGTGATCGAATGGCCCTTGCTGGCCAATGGAAGCCTGCACCACGAACGCCTCAAGGAGTTGCTGGAAAACGAACCGGTGCGTCTGGTGATGGTTTCATCCGGGTTGAACATGCCCCGTGGCAGCCGTGCACCGGACGACAACCGACAAGCCGTCGCGCAATTGCTGGAGCGTCATGACTGTTGGGTACTGGAAAACGATTGTTACGGTGAGCTTGATTTCGAGCCCGACGGACTGCGGTTTCGCGATCTGCTGGCCCCGGAACGGCTGATGGTGTTTTCCACATTTGAGAAAATCATCGGGCCGGAAGCCCCCTACGGCTATCTGCTCTCGCGCCATTTGGGCGCCGCGTTGCAACGGCAGTTTCTGCTGCGCGCCTTCCGCCTGTCACCGATTCGCCAGAAAGCCATTGCCCGCCTGTACAGCAACGGGCGCATCGATCAGCACTTGCAGTTGTTGCGACGCCGGCTCAAGGACAGCAAGGTGCAGATGATCCAGCTGCTGTGCGAGCGACTGGGTGATGCCCTGCAATTCGTCGAGCCTGAAGGTGGCGCAACCGTCTGGGTGCGTTCGATGCGCCGGGTCGATGTACGCCAGGTGTTCCAGCGCCTGCTCAAGCATCAGGTGGTGATTGCGCCGGGAGAACTGTTCAGTCTCCAGGGCCTGCATACGCAGCACCTGCGCTTGAGTCACAGCGTCGGCAGCGATCATGACCTGGCCACCGCACTGAGCTTGTTGGGGGATGCGTTGCGCCGCGAGTCGATCGACTGAGCAGGGTAGTTCGGGATTTATAACATGGCGGGTGGGCAGGGCCGGGATCGATAACGTCGCGCCGCGGTCAAACTGCCAGTAAACTGCGTTCCAATTCCTGAACCACTCTATTCCAGAGGTTTTGCATGACACTCAGTCATTTTGCGGGTAAACCGGCACCGGCAGAATTGTTGGTCGACATCCCGCGACTGGTAACGGCGTATTACACCGGCCAGCCTGATGCCGCCATCTCGACCCAGCGCGTGGCGTTCGGCACGTCCGGGCACCGAGGCAGCTCCTTCGACCTGAGTTTCAACGAATGGCACGTGCTGGCGATCAGTCAGGCGATCTGCCTGTATCGCGAAGCCCAGGGCATTGACGGTCCGCTGTTCGTCGGCATCGACACCCATGCGCTGTCCACGCCGGCCGGCGCCAGCGCCCTGGAAGTGCTGGCCGCCAATGGCGTGACGGTGATGATCGCCGAAGGCGACGAATACACGCCGACGCCGGCCATTTCCCACGCGATTCTTTGCTATAACCGCGGACGCACCTCGGGCCTGGCCGACGGCATCGTCATTACGCCGTCCCACAACCCGCCGCAAAGTGGTGGCTACAAGTACAACCCTACCAACGGTGGCCCGGCCGATACCCACATCACCAAGTGGATCGAAGCCAAGGCCAACGAACTGCTGGCCAACAAGCTTGCGGGCGTCAAACGCATCAGCTATGAGCAGGCGCTGAAGGCCAGAACCACCCATCGTCACGACTACGTGAACACCTACGTCGCCGACCTGATCAACGTGATCGATTTCGATGCGATCCGCGATGCCAAGCTGCGTCTGGGTGTCGATCCGCTGGGTGGAGCAGGGGTGCGCTACTGGTCGGCGATTGCCGAGCATTACCGCCTGGATCTGGACGTGGTGAACAAGCAGGTTGATTCGACCTTCCGCTTCATGACCGTCGACTGGGATGGCCAGATTCGCATGGACCCGTCGTCCACTCACGCCATGCAAGGCCTGATCGGCCTCAAAGAGCGCTTCGACGTGGCGTTTGCCTGCGACCCGGATCACGACCGTCACGGTATTGTCACCCCATCCGGCGGCTTGCTGGCGCCGAACAACTACCTCGCAGTCTCTATCGATTACCTGTTCCAGAACCGTCCGCACTGGCGCGCCGATGCGGCCGTGGGCAAAACCGTGGTCAGCAGCGGCCTGATCGATCGCGTGGCCAAGCGCCTGGGTCGTCGCCTGTACGAAGTACCGGTTGGCTTCAAGTGGTTTGCCGATGGCCTGTTCGACGGCTCCCTGGGCTTTGGTGGCGAAGAAAGCGCCGGTGCATCGTTCCTGCGCAAGGACGGTGGTGTCTGGAGTACCGACAAGGACGGCCTGATCCCGGCGCTGCTGGCAGCCGAAATGACCGCCCGCACCGGTCGTGACCCTAGCCAGGCCTATCGTGCCTTGACCGATGAGCTGGGCGAACCGTTCTCGGTGCGCGTCGACGCCAAGGCCAATCCAGAGCAGAAAGCCCTGCTGAGCAAGCTGTCGCCAGCGCAAGTCACCTCGACCGAACTGGCGGGTGAGGCGATCCAGAGCATCCTCAGCCACGCGCCGGGTAACGACCAGGCGATTGGCGGCCTGAAGGTCATGACCGAAAACGGCTGGTTCGCGGCGCGTCCGTCGGGTACCGAGGATATCTACAAGATCTATGCGGAAAGCTTTGTCAGTGATGCGCATCTCAAGCAGTTGGTGGCGGAAGCCCAAACCCTTGTGGATGGCGCGATTTCCGCGAAATAAGTGACGGCCCTGTGGCGAGGGGATTTATCCCCGTTCGGCTGCGTAGCAGTCGTAAATCTGCAGACGCGGTGTATCAGAAGAACTGCATTTGCCGGGTTTGGGGTCGCTTCGCAACCCAACGGGGATAAATCCCCTCGCCACAAAGGGCTTGACGAAAAAAAAGGGGTGACCAATTTGGTCGCCCCTTTTTTGGCCCGGCTTTACCGGATCAAGCCAGATCCACCAACACGATTTCACTGTCCTCGATCGCCGTTACTCGCAGCACCTGCTCCTGGGCTACCGCAACACCGTCTCGAGCTTGTGCACGCAAGCCATTGACTTCAATGATACCGGTCGCGGGTACCAGGTACGCACGACGGCCAGCGTCCAGATGATATTCGGCGGTTTCCCCAGCCTTCAGATTCGCCGCCACCAGCCGCGCGTCGGCGCGAATACGCAGGCTTTGATCGTCGCCCGACTTGCCGCTGGCCAGGGTCACAAAACCTTCGCGCTGGCCTTTGGGGAAGGGTTTGGCGCCCCAGGACGGTGCCAGGCCGGATTCGTTGGGAATGATCCAGATCTGGAAAATCTTGGTCGGCGTCGCTTCCAGGTTGTATTCGCTGTGGGCGATGCCGGTGCCGGCACTCATGACCTGAACGTCACCCGCTTCGGTGCGGCCCTTGTTGCCAAGGTTGTCCTGATGGCTGATGGCGCCTTCACGCACATAGGTAATGATTTCCATGTCCCGGTGAGGGTGTTGCGGGAAACCGGTACCAGGGGCGATCACGTCGTCGTTCCACACCCGCAGGTTGCCCCAGTTCATACGCTGGGGGTCGTAGTACTCGGCGAACGAAAAGTGGTGATGGGCATCCAACCAGCCGTGGTGTGCGCCACCGAGCGAGTTGAAAGGTCTGAGTTCAAGCATGATCGTCTCCTGGAAAGGTTCGCCATGGGGCAAGGCGCCTGGGCCATGAAGCGAGACCGGTGGTTGATGACGGGCATCATCCTTCAGCCAACAATCGATAAAAAGCGTAAAAAATGCCTCATAACTATCGGATTGTTTGATGTGAAGTCATCTCGAAACACTCTCATCCAGCTTTCACTTCAACGCATAAGCCAATGAGTCATAAGCATTTCACTAGAACTCAAAGGCAAATGCAGACACCATAGCCTTCAACAGCCTCACACCCTGGAGTCCGTCCGCGTGTCGCAACACACCCCCGATCTTCCGCCTGAACTTCGTCCACTGGCCGAGATGCCGCTGCTCAAGCGCCTGGCTGCCCGTTTTTTCGGCCACGGCCTGACGCGCCTGCGTGCACAACACCGCGCGTCCTGGTTGCATGGCCAGGCGGATGGTTTCCGCAGCGGGCACATTGCCGGGGTGGAGTACGGCTACAAGGAAGGCAAGCTCGAAGGGTTGGAAGAAGGCCGACAGGTGCTGCTGATTCGCGATTCGCGCTCTACCGAGCATCGGCCGCCGAACATTGATGATCACCTGTTCGACGACTGGCGCCTGCCGCTGACCGCCGAGCTGAAAAAGCGCATGAAGGCCGATGTCGCCCGACTGTTGCCGGCCCATGCGCAACCCAGCGCCGCCCAGTGGAAGATGATTTTCAGCGATACGCCCTCAACCTCGGTGATCGCCGGTGCCGGGGCCGGTAAATCGACAACGCTGGTCCTGCGCATTGTGCTGTTGGCGCATTATCTGGGATTCGAGCTCAGCTCCATGACCGTGGTGACCTTCACCCGCGAGTCACGCAAGGATTTCATCAGTAAGCTGATCGAGATCTTCGCGCTCTGGGGGCGGGCGCTCAGTTTCAAGGAAGCGCGGGATCTGGTGCGTACCTTTCACTCGCGGATTCTGCCGATGGTGCGCAGCCTGCCGGGGTTCGAGCGCCTGCAAGCTTTCGAAAACCTCAGCCTTCGCGCGCAAGGCGATGATGAACAGGTGGACAGCAACCCGTTCGACCTGCGCATCAACGACGCCCAGCGCCAGCAGCTCAATGCCTGTTACCACGCCCTGTACACCCGCGATGAACGCTTTCGCGAATTGATCCAGCCATTGTCGCGCCACGCCTTGCAGCTCAAGGAACTGGAGCGCGATCACCCGGATGTGCAGAAACGCATGGCCGTAACCGAACTGGCGGCCAAGCGCGATGAAGAGCTGTGCGACACGATCGAAGATTTGTGGTTTCGCGCCAAGGCCTGGCCGATCAGGGGCATTGAGCCGAATCGCCAGACCTTCGATATCAACGGCTCGACATTCCATAGTCACGGTTACATTCCGTCCCTGGACGCGTGGGTCGTGTTGGGGTTCGATCCACGGGAAAACCCGCAGGTCACCCGCCCGAACGCCAAGCTGACGGTACGCGCAGAATGGGCAGTAAAGCGCACCCTGTTTCAAGCTTTCTGTCGTAAGCCACTGATATGGCTGGATAGTTATGAGTCATCGAAGCGTGTCCTGGCGTCACTGGCCGGCGATGCCAGTGCCGGGCCGGGCTTCGATTACAAGGTCAAGGGCGAACTGGCGTCTGCGCCGCTGCTGGATTGTTTTGTCGCCGCCGCCGGGTTTATCGAGAACCTCGGCCTGGATGTACCGAACGCCGTCAGCCAGATGAGCTTCGCCAAGGACGACCCGGACCGGTTTTTCTTCGAGGCCCTGAGCCTGTACTGGCGCGCTCTGGAAGACCATTTGCTGGACCAGAAGCCGCCGATCATGACCTACAACCGGATGTTTGCCCTGTTCAGCGAGCACTCCCCGGAAAATCTCAAGCTGCTCAGCGATGAGCTGCTGCGACCGTTGTCGCACCTGATGATCGACGAATTCCAGGACGTCTCCCCGCAAATCGTTTCCTGGATCCGCGCCAGCCTGGCCGAGATCCGCAGTCGCGGGCCGGCCATGCACGTAGGACGCGGAGCCCAGCGTTCGTCTTTGCTTTGTGTCGGCGACGACTGGCAATCGATTTACGGGTGGCGCGGCAGTTCGCCGAGTTTTTTCATGGAGTTCAATAAGGAATTCTCTTCGCCGAGCACCACCAAAATCATGCTCAGCGACAACTACCGCAGCCACCAGCACATCATCGACGCCGCCGAGCACATCGTGCGCGCTGCGCCGGCGATCGCCGGCAAAAAGGCCAAGGCCAGTGGCGAGCCGAGGGATTTGCTGCCGGTCAACGTGCTGGATCGGGATGACCAGGGCATGGCCAAACGCTTGATCGAGCATTATCGAAAGGGCGATTCAATCTTGATGCTTTATCGAAAAAGCAGCGATAAGTTATTGATAGAAGAGCATATTAAGTCTGTAGTTAATGTGGATTCTAGCTTGCCCTACGAAGCGCGGCGCTTGAAGCAACTGACTTATCACAGTGCCAAGGGCCTCCAGGCTGATGCGGTATTCCTGCTCGGTGATTGTCAGCACCTGACCAGTTCGCCTTACAAGAATCAGGTGTACCGCATGGCGGGTCTGGGCAAGACCGGTGACAGCGAACCGTACGATAACGCGCAAAAGGACGAAATTCTGCGCCTGGCTTACGTCGGCATCACCCGGGCGGTGAGTCATTGCTACTGGTATGTCGACGGGCAGGATACCCAGGCTGCCAACACGCCCAAGGCGTCCGACCGGATCGGCAAGGGCAAGGCGTTCTTTGCTGATCATCGGCAGGCCAAGACTGCGGTTTGAAGTCAATATGGGCCGCCTGCTCGCGAAGGAGGCCTTACAGCCGACCTGATTTTGGCGGATGCACCCAATCCCTGTGGGAGCGAGCCTGCTCGCGAAGGCGGTCTGGCATTGACCATTGATGTTGACTGACACGGCCTCTTCGCGAGCAGGCTCGCTCCCACAGTGTTTTGCATCAGGCATGAAAAAGCCCACATTCAGTGGGCTTTTTGTTGGCTATCAGGCTTCATGCATAACTTCTGAGCGCCATCGGTGGAATGAACGCTTCAAGTTCATCCTCTACCGCTTCGATTATTCGCTCGACATCGGCGGCATTCATGACCGTCGCACAAGGAATGCCGGCAATGGCGATCATGGTCTCGCCACTGGCCCGATCAAACAGACGGGCTATCATGCTGCCCGGGGCATCCATGCTCGCCTCGAAACCCATGGGATGAAAATGCCAGCGCATCAGCTGGCAGGCATTTGGAAAAGTGACCTTGCTGAACCCTTTATTCATGTGTTGCCCGCCTTCTTCATCGAGCGCTTCCTTTAGCTCATGTTAGGAGGGAAGAGCCTTCATTGGCTCAACCAGTGACAGACTTTAAAAGTAGCATCCGGATGTGAAAAAAATGTGTTTTTTTCAGTCCGTTTGGCGATTGCTGCATTTTTTTTGATTCAGGTCACTGTTCGAGCGCGGTTCCCCTGGCCGGACAGCCATTGAAGCGGGCAGGAAACTTCGGCAAGCTCGGTTTTTTTCGTCGAGACCTTTATGCACGCCGAGGATGATGGTCCGCTGCAAACCCAGGCCACGTGCGAGACGGTCATGCGCTATCACTTGCGCTGGAAACACCGGGATCTGGACGGGGTCATGGCGTTGTATCACCCTGAGATTCAGTACAGCGACTTTTTCCAGAACCGCGTCATGGGCCTGGACGAGCTGCGCGAGTACGTACGCAGCAGCATGCCCCGCGATCCGGATGAAGCGCTGGAGCACTCGGACCGCATTCGCCTGGATGGCAACACGGCATTCATTCAGTACCGCATCACCCTGCGCGGTGGCGAAGGCCTGGTATCGTTTCGCGCCAGCGAGGCCATCACCGTGCGCGATGGACTGATCTGGCGCGTCAACGAGTATGCCTCGCTGGTTCACGAGCCAACCACCAGCAAAACCGACGGCAAGCAACGCCCGGCGGTCAGTCGCCTCGGCTTGTCGCCACGCCAATTGAGTTTCATGGCTGACGACCTGCAACAGTACTTCCAGCGCCAGCAACCTTATCTCGACCCTGAGCTCGATCTGCAACGGGTGGCGAAGGAGTGCGGGTACAGTCGCAACCAGATCTCCTATCTGCTCAACCAGGTGCTCGGCCAGAGCTTCTATCGCTACGTCAACCAGGCCCGCCTGCAGCACCTGCTGGCGGCGCTGGAAAGCGCGGCGTCGCCGTTGCGCATCGACGAATTGGCATTCGCCGCCGGCTTCAACTCACTGTCGGCGTTCTACAGCTGTTTTCGCCAGCACACCGGTCAGTCGCCCAAGGCCTACGCCAAGCAAATTTCTTTGCGTGCACGCGCGCAAGACAGTCACTGACCCCGCGCACTAGGATCAACGCCATCGAAGTTTGAGTGGCGGAGTCTTGCATGCCGGCATGGCGCAGTATCAGTTTGTGGATGGACCAACTCGACGAGCCGCTGCTGGCGCGTGCGGCGCTGGAGCAGGACCTGGACATCGACGTGGCGATCATCGGTGCCGGGTACACCGGGCTGTGGACCGCGTACTACCTCAAGCGTCAGGCACCGGACCTGAGCATTGCCATCATCGAGGCGCAAACCGCCGGTTTTGGCGCCTCGGGCCGTAATGGCGGCTGGCTGATGGGCAATTTGTTGGGTGAAGACCGGCTGCTGGCAGGCCTTTCACCGGAACGGCGCCGGGCGTCCTACGACTTGCTGCACAACATCCCCGAAGAAGTACGGATTGTCCTGGAACGTGAAGGTATCGACTGTGATTTGCGCCAGGGCGGAGCGTTGTATTGTGCCGCCCGCTACCCGGAGCAGGAAGCCAGTCTGCGCCAGTACCTGGACAAACTCTATCGCCAGGGCCTCAACGAAAACGATTACCGCTGGCTCAGCCCGGAACAGCTGGCGCAACAGATCCGCATCGCCAAACCCTACGGCGGCATCCATGCGCCCCACGTCGCGACCCTGCACCCGGCGAAGCTGGCGCGCGGCCTGGCACGCACGGTCGAGCGCATGGGGGTCAGGATCTACGAAAACAGCCCGGTCACACAGTGGCAGTCCGGCAGCCTGCGCACGGCGCAAGCCTCGGTGCGCAGCCGCTGGGTGGTGCCGGCGGTGGAAGGCTATGCCGTCACGCTGCCGCCGTTGGGGCGCTATCAGTTGCCGGTACAAAGCCTGATCGTCGCCACCGAACCGCTGTCTGCCGCTACGTGGGACGAGATCGGTCTCAGTCACGGTCAGGCCTTCGGTGAAAGCAGCCGTCAGGTCACTTACGGCCAGCGCACGGCCGACAATCGGTTGATCTTTGGTGCTCGGGGCGGGTACCAGTTTGCCGGCCGGTTGCGCCATGACTTCGACCTGACCCGCAGCGAGATCGAACTGCGACGCTATCTGTTCGGCGAACTGTTTCCGCAACTCAAGAACGTGCGGATCACCCATGGCTGGGGCGGCAATCTGGGCATGTCCCGGCGTTTCAAACCGCACATGCTGTGTGATCGCGCCAGCGGCATAGCGTTGTCCGGCGGTTACGGCGGGGAAGGCGTCGGTGCGAGCAACCTGGGTGGGCGAACCCTGGCAGACCTGATTCTGGAGCGCGACACCGAGCTGGTTCGCCAGCCGTGGGTCATTCCCCAGGGCGGGCTCGACGCGCTGAAGGCCTGGGAGCCCGAACCGTGCCGCTGGCTCGGTTACAACGCGATCATCCGCAGTTTCGTTCACGAAGACCAGACCTTGGCCAACCCGGCCTCCGCACCCTGGCGGCGCAGGCTCGCCAGCGGGGTCGCGGGGTTCATGGAAAGTTTCATGCAGTAAACCGCGCGCACTTCATCCCTAGGCTTCATCGACAGGTACTCCCATGGGCATCACGCAATTCAAGAACACCGCAACCCTGAAGCTGGAAGAGTCGAACCCGGTCGCCGTGCCATTGGGTGCACCCGTGGCGGTGGCGTCGACCACCAGCGTGGAGCGCGATGACGGCGTCGAAACCGGCGTCTGGGAATGCACGCCCGGTCGTTGGCGGCGGCAGATCGTCGCCCAGGAGTTCTGTCACTTCATCCAGGGCCGCTGCACCTTCACCCCGGACGACGGTGAAACCCTGCACATAGAAGCCGGTGACGCACTGATGTTGCCGGCCAACACCCTCGGTATCTGGGGTATCCAGGAGACCGTGCGCAAGAGCTACGTTTTGATTTTTTGAATCCTTGATTGCCTGCCAACAAAAAAACCTGCACAGGAATCGCCCCATGCTCCGAAAGACACTGACCCTGGCACCACTGATGCTCGCCGCTGCAATCAGTCAGGCAGCGGAAACCGTCAAGATCTACAACTGGTCCGATTACATCGCGCCGGACACCACGAAGAACTTCCAGAAAGAAACCGGCATCGCCTTCACCTACGACGTCTACGACAGTAACGAAACCCTCGACGGCAAATTGATGACCGGCAAATCCGGTTACGACGTGGTGTTCCCGTCCAACCACTTCATGGCGCGACAGATCGAAGGCGGAGCACTGAAGACACTCGACAAGCGCCAATTGCCCAACTGGAAGAACCTCAATCCGGTGCTGCTCAATGCCTTGCAGACCAACGATCCGGGCAACGAGCACGGCTTCCCGTACCTGTGGGGCAGTACCGGTATCGGCTACAACATCGCCAAGGTCAAAGCGGTGCTGGGGGATAACGCGCCCGTGGATTCCTGGGACCTGATCTTCAAGCCGGAAAACATGCAAAAACTGCAGAAATGCGGTGTGGCCATCCTCGATAACGGCCCGGAACTGCTGCCCGCCGCGCTGAACTACCTGGGCCTGCCGCACCACAGTAAAAATCCGGAAGATTACAAAAAGGCCGAAGCGCTGCTGATGAAAGTCCGGCCCTATGTCAGCTATTTCCACTCCTCCAAGTACACCAGCGACCTGGCCAACGGCGATATCTGTGTGGCGGTCGGATTCTCTGGCGACATCCTGCAAGCGGAGAATCGCGCCAAAGAAGCCAAAAATGGTATCGACATTGGTTATTCGATTCCCAAGGAAGGCGCCGCGATCTGGTTCGACATGGTCGCCATGCCCGCCGACGCCCCGGACGAAAAGGCTGGTTACGCCTTCATGAACTACCTGCTGCGCCCGGACGTAATGGCCGGCATCAGTAACTATGTGCACTACGCCAATGGCAACGAACAGGCAGACAGCCTGATCGATCCGGCCATCAAGAATGACACCAAGGTTTACCCGAGTCCGGAAATGATGGGGAAACTGTTCGCGCTCGAAGCGATGCCGTTGAACATCGACCGGATTCGTACCCGGGTGTGGAACAAGATCCGCACCGGCAGCTGACCGGTTGGGTCGCGCCATCGGGACAGGACGTCCCGTGGCGCGATCAGCCGACGGGCTCCGGCGTACAAGTCATTTGGCTGGAGCCCGGTATCTGCAACAAAGCCTCGTTGCCGGTTTGCCAGAAACTGTAGGTACCCCGGTAATCCTTGCCGTTGTATTGGGTGGCGTAATCATTCGGCACCTGGAGAAGGGTGGCCGAGACGTTTGCCCATTTCAGGTACACGACACGCGGCTGCACATTAAAGAACGTGGCGGCAACCAGCGCGTTGAGCCCGGCGCAACGAAAGGCGACCGGGCCGTCTGTGAGTCTGCTCGGGTCTTTGGTTCGCACGATGGCCGAACCCTGGCGAAGCTGGTGCGCCCGCTCGGCATAGCTTTGGATCAGGCATGCCTTGGCGTCTGCTCCGGCGCCACACTGGTTGCGGGCGTCGACCCAGAACCGTTGTTCGATCTCGACCTTGTCCGGACGTGGTACCGAATGATCGTCCGTGAGCGCCAGGCGATAAAGGCGTGTCAGCTCGATTTCCATCTGCTTGAGTTGCGGGTCGCGACAGATGAGCTTCTCGGCAGGTGCGCTGGTCCTGGCGCAGTCGAAGCTGGTTGTGATGACCGTATAAGTCCCGGCATTTGCACAAAGGCTCGTTGTCGCACACGCGCTGGCGGCGATGAGAGCGGCCAAAAAGGGCGTGACCATTTTCATGTCGGTTTCACCCGGATCATTTCGTGAGGCCCGTCTTTCGTTCACAGGGCTGTATCGCAGTTTAAGGCAGTGTGCGAAACCTGCCACACCGAAGAGGGGTCGCCGGATCGATAGCGCCGGTTGGCCAGGGCTGGACACCGTTTGCCTGAAGCTAATGCCGGGCCTGTTGTGGCCTCTTCGCGAGCAGGCTCGCTCCCACAAGGTTGGCGCATATCCTGTGGGAGCGAGCCTGCTCGCGAAGAACGATAACTCGGTATCAAGGGTGATTAATTCATCGGTTTAAACATCAATAGTCAGACGTTTCGTACCTCGAACAACTTATCTTTATTTAATAATTAAATTGTTGATTGTCCGACAATTACGCGCTCTCAATATTTTTTAATACCAGGCTTTCTTATCGCGCCTAATGTTTCCGGGCACTTCCCAAAACACACTAAATTTGACGCCAAAAAAGTAGTGGACGTTAGATTTCAAATTGTGTCAGTTTTCGTTCGCCTTCAATGGGCGAGTGATAGGACGATCTCGCCAGGGATTGTCGCTATCAGACAAAAACTGTTCCATAGCTAAACAAGGAAGTGTGTTTATGTCGAAAGTAAAAAGCTACGCTATTGATACCGCCGAACAGGCGTTTTTGCCGCTGTCAGCATTAGCTGCAAGCAGTTCTGCATTCAATCAGGTCAATAGCTTCAGCCATCAGTATGATCGGGGCGGCAACCTCACGGTCAATGGCAAACCCTCGTTCTCCGTCGACCAGGCCGCCGACCAATTGCTGCGCGACGGCGCTGCTTACCAGGACAAGGACGGTAGCGGCAAGATCGAACTGACCTATACCTTCCTGACGTCGGCATCTTCGAGCACGATGTACAAGCACGGGATCACCGGTTTCAGTCAGTTCAGCGCGCAACAGAAAGCCCAGGCCGTGCTCGCCATGCAATCCTGGGCCGATGTGGCCAAGCTCACTTTCACCGAGAAGGCCAGTGGCGGTGACGGCCACATGACCTTCGGCAATTACAGCGGCGGCCAGGACGGTGCGGCGGCGTTTGCTTACCTGCCTGGCACCGGGGCCGGTTACGACGGGACATCCTGGTACCTGATCAACAGCAGCTACACGGCCAACAAGACGCCGGAGCTGAACAATTATGGCCGGCAAACCCTGACCCACGAGATCGGCCACTCCCTGGGCCTGGCTCACCCCGGCGACTACAACGCGGGCGAAGGGGCGCCGACCTACAATGACGCCTCCTACGGGCAAGACACCCGCGGTTACAGCGTCATGAGCTACTGGAGTGAAAGCAACACCAGCCAGAACTTCAGCAAGGGCGGCGTCGAAGCCTATTCGTCCGGCCCGCTGATGGACGATATCGCCGCCATTCAGCAGCTCTACGGCGCCAATACCACGACCCGCACCGGCGACACCACCTATGGATTCAATTCCAACGCCGGCCGCGACTTCCTGAGCGCGTCTTCGTCGGCTGACAAAGTGGTGTTTTCGGTGTGGGACGCCGGCGGCAAGGACACCCTGGACTTCTCCGGGTTTACCCAGAACCAGAAGATCAACCTCAACGAAGCGTCGTTCTCCGACGTTGGCGGCCTGGTGGGCAACGTCTCCATCGCCAAGGGTGTCGCCGTCGAGAACGCCATTGGCGGTTCGGGCAGCGATTTGCTGATCGGTAATAACCTGTCCAATGAGCTGAAGGGCGGTGCCGGCAACGACATCCTCTTTGGCGCCGGCGGTGCTGACAAACTGTGGGGCGGCGCAGGTTCCGACACCTTCGTGTTTGCGGCCAGCAGTGACTCCAGGCCTGGCGCGGTCGACCAGATCCTCGACTTTGTCAGCGGCCTGGACAAGATCGACCTGACCGGCATCACCAACGGCGCGGGGCTGCACTTTGTCAGCGCCTTCACCGGGGCGGTGGGCGATGCGGTGCTCAGCACGTCGGGTGGCAACAGCCTGTTGTCGATCGACTTCTCCGGGCATGGCGTGGCTGATTTCCTGGTCAGCACCGTGGGCCAGGCGGCGTACTCGGACATCGTGGCTTGATGTGAGGTGAACAAGGAGGGCGGCGCTCGATGCGCCGCTCTCTCAGGGTCGCGGCCCGGAGTACAAAAAACCATGACGCACAGCGCCTTTTCCTGCAGGGCAAGCACGTGGCTAATGGCAGTGCTGATGATCTTTTCTGGAGATGCAACCATGGCAAACATTCTGAAACTGGCGGATCCCTCGGCGTTGGCCGGCCAGTGGCTGGCCACGTTGAATACCGCGCAAGACACGGACAAATCGCCCGTCGTTGCGCCGACTCAATGCCTGATCGACCTGCACCCCAACCAGACGCTCGGCGCTGGCGCGGACTGCTTCAGCGCCTGGGTGGGCGAGCAGGCAATCGGCTGGTTCCCCGAACCGGACGGTATTGCAATCACCGGCAAGGAAGGCTCGAAGATCCTGTTCTTCAGCCGCCGGCAGGAAGGGTTTTATCAAGGCACGTTGCCGTCGGGTCAGCGCATTACTTTCGAGCGGGCGGTGCATTAGTTACATAAGCAGTCCTCGACACTCATGCATCACTGAACATTGCTTGTTAGTTGCAAACGATCAACGGAAAAACCATATATCGACCGCGCGTGGACAGTTCATTGGAACTGCGCCCAGGCGTGGCGATGGATATCAACTCAGGAATTATCCATGAAGATGGCGAAGGCCCCAGCCACCGCACCCTTAATAAAGGCACTGGGGGACTATAAGAGCATCTTGATCAGCGTCGGCTGTTTTACCGCCCTGATCAATATTCTGATGTTGGCGCCCTCCATTTACATGCTGCAAGTCTATGACCGGGTACTGTCCTCGCAGAATGAAACGACGCTGGTCATGTTGTCGCTGATGATTGTCGGATTCTTTGCCTTTATCGGTTTGCTGGAGGCGGTTCGCAGTTTCATCGTTATCCGTATCGGCAGTCAGTTGGAGCGACGGTTCAACCTGCGGGTGTATCAAGCGGCGTTCGAGCGCAACCTGTTCAAGGGCGAAGGCAACGCCGGACAGGCACTGGGCGATCTGACACATATTCGCCAGTTTGTCACCGGTCCGGCATTGTTCGCGTTCTTCGATGCGCCGTGGTTTCCGGTGTACCTGCTGGTGATTTATCTATTCAACGTCTGGCTCGGTGTTTTTGCCACGGCGGGGGCTTTGTTGCTGATTGCGCTGGCCTGGCTGAATGAGTCCATGACCAAACAGCCGTTGGCCGAAGCTGCCGCGTACTCCCAGCAATCCAGCCAACTGGCCACCAGTCACCTGCACAACGCCGAGACCATTCAGGCCATGGGCATGTTGGGGGTGTTGCGCAATCGTTGGTTCCAGCTGCATTCACGCTTCCTCGGCCTGCAGAACCAGGCGAGCGATACCGGCGCCGTCATCAGTTCCTTGAGCAAAACCCTGCGCCTGTGCCTGCAATCGCTGGTACTGGGCCTTGGTGCCTTGCTGGTCATCAAGGGCGACATGACCGCCGGGATGATGATTGCCGGTTCGATCCTGATGGGCCGCGTGCTGAGCCCTATCGATCAGTTGATCGCCGTGTGGAAGCAATGGAGCGGCGCCAAGCTCGCCTACCACCGTCTCGACGCCTTGCTGCAAGCCTTTCCCTCGAGCGACGAGGCCATGGCGCTGCCGGCGCCCAAAGGTCAGATCACTTTTGAACAGGTCAGCGCGGGGCCTCCGGGGCAGCGGGCGGCGACGCTGCATCGGGTCAGTTTCCACCTGGCGGCGGGTGAGGTGATGGGCGTGCTCGGCGCTTCCGGTTCCGGCAAGTCGACACTGGCGCGGGTGCTGGTGGGCGTCTGGCCGACCCTCGGCGGGACGGTGCGGCTCGACGGTGCGGACATCCACCGCTGGAACCGCGACGACCTCGGGCCCTACATCGGCTATCTGCCACAGGATATCGAGTTGTTCAGCGGCAGCATCGCGCAAAACATTGCGCGGTTTCGCGTAGCCGACCCGGAAAAAGTCGTGGCCGCTGCGCAGCAGGCCGGGGTTCACGAACTGATCCTGCGCCTGCCGCAAGGGTACGACACCGTGCTTGGCGAAGACGGCAGTGGCCTGTCCGGCGGGCAGAAACAACGGGTGGCCCTGGCGCGTGCACTATACGGCCAGCCGAGCCTGGTGGTGCTGGATGAGCCGAACTCCAACCTCGACACCGTGGGCGAAGCGGCGCTGGCCGGCGCGATTGCACAGTTGAAGGCCCAGGGCACCAGCGTGATCCTGGTGACCCATCGTTCCTCCGCGCTGGCCCAGGCCGACAAGTTGCTGGTGCTCAACGAGGGGCGCTTGCAGGCGTTCGGTGCGAGCCAGGAGGTACTCAAGGCACTCTCGGGGGCTCAGCAAGCCCAACAGGAAAGACCCGTGCAAGCGCCGGGCGGGCTCAGCATGAGCTGGCAGTCTCAGCCGACGACAAGGAGTTGCGGCGCATGAGCAGCACACCCATGAACCCTCAAAACGAAGCGGCGATGGAGCAAGACTACCTGGCCAAACGCCCTGAACACGATGCGCGTTACTTTGTCCGCCTGGGTTGGGTATTGGCGATCGTCGGCGCCGGCAGTTTCTTTGCCTGGGCCAGCCTCGCGCCCCTTGATCAGGGCATACCGGTACAGGGAACGGTGGTGGTTTCGGGCAAGCGCAAGGCCGTGCAGTCGATGAGTAGCGGCGTGGTCAGCCAGATTCTGGTACGCGAAGGCCAGTCGGTGAAACAGGGCCAGCCGCTGTTCCGGCTCGACGAGACCCAGGTCGCCGCGGATGTGCAATCGCTGCAGGCGCAGTACCGCATGGCCTGGGCAAGTCTCGCCCGTTGGCAAAGTGAACGGGACAACCTCAAGCAGGTGAACTTTCCCACCGAGCTGAGTAACGATCCCGACCCGCGCCTGGCGTTGGTACTCGAAGGCCAGCGTCAGTTGTTCAGCAGCCGTCGCGATGCCTTTGCCCGCGAGCAGGCCGCCTTGCGCGCCAGCATCGAAGGCGCCGGTGCGCAACTGGCCGGCATGCGCCGTGCCCGAACTGACCTGAACGCTCAGGCCGACTCCCTGCAACAACAACTAAGCAATCTGACGCCACTGGCGGAAAACGGCTACATCCCGCGCAACCGATTGATGGACTATCAGCGGCAACTGTCGCAGGTGCAGCAACAGTTGGCGGAAAACCTCGGCGAAAGCGGTCGGGTGGAGCAGGGCATTGTCGAATCGCGCTTGAAGCTGCAACAGCACATCGAGGAATACCAGAAAGAAGTGCGCAGCCAACTGGCCGATGCCCAGCTCAAAAGCGTGACGCTGGAAGAACAGTTGACCTCCGCCGGATTCGACCTGCAGCACAGCGAGATCATCGCCACGGCGGATGGCATTGCGGTGAACCTGAGCGTGCACACCGTAGGCGCGGTGGTGCGTCAGGGCGAAAACCTGCTGGAGATCGTGCCGCAGGACACACGCCTGGAAGTGGAAGGGCGCCTGCCGGTCAACCTCATCGACAAGGTCGGCCCGCACTTGCCGGTGGACATCCTGTTCACCGCGTTCAACCAGAGCCGCACCCCACGCGTGCCAGGCGAAGTCAGCCTGGTGTCCGCCGACCAGATGGTCGACGAGAAAACCGGCGCACCGTACTACGTGCTGCGCAGCAGTGTCAGCGACCAGGCCATGGAAAAGCTCAACGGCCTGGTGATCAAGCCCGGCATGCCGGCGGAAATGTTCGTGCGCACCGGTGAACGTTCGCTCCTCAACTATTTGTTCAAACCGCTGCTCGACCGGGCCGGCTCTGCGTTGACCGAGGAATAAGGATGTTCGGCTGTATGAAAAAGCTTTCGATGCTCGGGGCGGCGTTGATGCTGCTCGCGGGCAACCCGGCCGTGGCGGCCATGGGACCGTTCGACATTTATGAACAGGCATTACGCAATGATCCGGTATTCCTCGGGGCCATCAAGGAACGTGATGCAGGCCTTGAGAACCGTGCCATTGGCCGCGCCGGGCTGCTGCCGAGACTGGGTTACAACTACAACAAGGGCCGCAACAATTCCAAGGTCACCTACCTCGACGAGCGCAGGCAACACCAGAGCGATGACCGCAACTACAGCAGTTACGGCTCCAGCCTGACCCTGCAACAGCCGTTGCTCGACTACGAGGCCTATGCGGCTTATCGCAAGGGCGTTGCGCAGGCGTTGTTCGCCGACGAAAACTTTCGCGGCAAGAGCCAGGAGTTGCTGGTGCGGGTGCTGGAAAACTACACCAAGGCATTGTTTGCCCAGGACCAGATCGACATCGCCCAAGCCAAGAAAAAAGCCTTCGAGCAACAGTTCCAGCAGAACGAGCAGATGTTTCGCCAAGGCGAAGGCACACGCACCGACATTCTCGAAGCCGAATCGCGCTATGAACTGGCCACCGCCGAGGAAATCGAGGCGCGCAACGAACAGGATGCGTCCCTGCGTGAACTCGGTGCGCTGATCGGCGTGCCGGCCATCGACATCGCCGATCTGGCCCCACTGGATCAACACTTCCAGACGTTCACCCTGCAACCGGCCAATTACGACACCTGGCATGAAATGGCCGTGGCCAACAACCCGAATCTGGCTTCCCAACGCCAGGCGCTGGAAGTGGCGCGTTATGAAGTCGAACGCAATCGGGCCGGGCATCTGCCCAAGGTCAGCGCCTACGCCACGGTGCGCCAGAACGAATCGGAAAGCGGCAACACCTACAACCAGCGCTACGACACCAACACCATTGGCATCGAAATCAATGTGCCGCTGTACGCCGGCGGTGGTGTGTCGGCCTCGACCCGCCAGGCCAGCCGCGCGATGGAGCAGGCCGAGTACGAACTGGACGGCAAGACCCGCGAGACCTTGATCCAGCTGCGCCGACAGTACAGCGCCTGCCTGTCAGGGGTGAGCAAACTGCGCGCCTATCAGAAAGCCCTGGTCTCCGCCGAAGCATTGGTGGTGTCGACCCGGCAAAGCATCCTCGGCGGCGAACGGGTCAACCTCGATGCACTGAATGCCGAACAACAACTCTTCACCACCCGCCGCGACCTGGCCCAGGCCCGCTACGACTATCTGATGGCCTGGACCAAATTGCATTACTACGCCGGGACCTTGAGTGAGCAGGATCTGGCCAGGGTCGACGAAGCGTTCGGGCAGGGTCCTCAAAGTCGATGATTGCCCCTACAAAAAGCATGATGCAGCCGCAAATGAATGGAGAGGTAACGACATGGGACTGTTTGATTACAAAAACGCCGGCAGCGAGGCCGGCAAAACGTTGTACAGCGATGCCATCGCCTTGACGCTCTATGCCTACACACCCACCGGCCAGCCATTGCCGGCCGGTGGGTGGGCGCCGATAAGCGCCACGACGCTGGGCTATCAGGGCAAGGTTGGCGCCCAAGGTACCTTCTTTGGCGAGAAGGATGGCTTCACCAGCGCCGAAGCCGAAATCCTCGGTAAATACGATGGGACGGGGAACCTGATCGGCCTGGGCATCGCCTTTCGTGGCACCGGCGGCCTGGGCTACAGCGACACATTCGGCGACATGAAAAACAACCTGCTGGCGGCAGTCGGCCCGGTGGACTACGCGAGCAACTACGCGAAGAACGCTTTCGACAACCTGCTCAAGAGCGTCGCTGCATTCGCCATCGCCCACGGCTTGAGCGCCAAGGATGTGTTGGTCAGCGGGCATAGCCTTGGCGGGCTGGGGGTCAACAGCCTGGCGCAGTTGAGCGGCAACAACTGGGGCGGCTTCTTCAAGGATGCCAACTACATCGCCTTCGCCTCGCCGACGCAAAGCGCCACCGGTGACAATGTGCTCAACATCGGTTACGAAAACGACCCGGTGTTCCGGGTGCTCGATGGCACCACCTTCAGCAGTGGCTCACTGGGCAAGCATGACGCTCATCAACCCTCGGCCACCAACAACATCGTCAACTTCAACGATCAGTACGCCTCCACCGCACAGAACCTGGTGCCCTTCAGCATCCTCAACCCGCTGAACTGGAGCGCCCATGGCTCATTGGGCTATGCCGACGGGCTGAACCGGGTGATCGATTCGGCCTTCTATGACCTGACCGGGAAGGATTCGACCCTGATCGTCTCCAACCTGTCGGCGTCGTCCCGTGGCGCCACCTGGGTCGAAGACCTGGGGCGCAGCGGCGAGCCGCACGGGGGCAGCACCTTCATCATCGGCACCGACAGCAACGACCTGCTCAAGGGCGGTGCCGGCAATGATTTCATCGAAGGCCGCGATGGCGACGACCGTTTCCGTGACGATGGCGGTTTCAACCTGCTGCTGGGCGGCAAGGGCAACAACACCTTCGAACTGCTCAAGCCGCTGCAGAACTTCAGCATCGCCAACGATGGCGATGGCACGTTGTTCGTGCGTGACGCCTATGGCGGCATCAGCCTGACCCGGGACATCGGCGCGCTGGTGAGCCAGGAATCCGGATCATGGTGGAGCTCCAAAGACATCACCTGGAGCGTGACTGATAACGGCCTGCTCAACGGCGCCGAATTGACCCGCTACAGCCATTCGCAAAACGGTGATGCCCAGGGCAATACGCTGCTGGCCGGCGTCGAAGGCGACTGGCTGTTCGGCAACGGTGGCGATGACCTGTTGCGCAGCGACAAGGGCCACGTGACCTTCGTCGGCGGCACCGGCAACGATGTGATGCATTCCACCGGGGACGGCAGCAATACCTACCTGTTCAGCGGCGCCTTCGGATTCGATGCGATCAATGGCTATCAGGGCAGCGACACCCTGGTGTTCATGGGCGTTGAAGGCGCCGGGCAGGGCTATGACTACCGACAGCATGCTTCCCAGGCCGGTCAAGACACGGTGCTCAAGATTGGCGATTTTTCCGTGACCCTGGTCGGCGTAGGCCTGGATAACCTGTCGACTTCCGGCTTTGTGTTTGCGTAACAGGTTTTTGTAACAGCAATGGAGGCTCCGGGGCGCCTCGTGACCGAGGTGTCCCGGCTGTGAGCTATCTCTGACAATTCCAACAAAGAGAGAGAGGCAATAACCATGGGTGTGTACGACTACAAGAACCTGGGTTCAGCAGATGCCAAAGCGTTGTTCAGCGACGCGATGGCGATCACGCTGTATTCCTACCACAACCTCGACAACGGCTTTGCCACCGGTTACCAGCACAACGGTTTCGGCGTGGGCCTGCCGGCAACGCTGGTGACGGCGCTGATCGGCGGCAGCGATTCGCAAGGGGTGATTCCCGGTATTCCCTGGAATCCCGATTCGGAAAAAGCCGCCCTGGACGCGGTGCAGAAAGCCGGCTGGACACCCATCACCGCCGCGCAACTGGGCTACGACGGCAAAGTCGATGCCCGGGGGACTTTCTTCGGCGAAAAGGCCGGCTATACCAGCGCTCAGGTGGAAATCCTCGGCAAATACGATGCCCAGGGGCATCTCACGGAAATCGGCGTCGCCTTTCGCGGCACCAGTGGTCCTCGTGAGAGCCAGATCAGCGATTCCATCGGCGATGTCATCAACGACCTGTTGGCGGCATTGGGGCCACAGGATTATGCGAAAAACTACGCGGGCGAAGCGTTCGGCCAGCTGTTCGCTGACGTCGCGGCGTTTGCCCGGGCCAATGGGCTGTCCGGCAAGGACGTGCTGGTCAGCGGCCACAGCCTCGGCGGGTTGGCGGTCAACAGCCTGGCGGATTTGAGCGGCGAAAAGTGGGGTGGTTTCTTCCAGGATTCCAACTACATCGCCTATGCCTCGCCGACTCAAGGCAGCAGCGACAAGGTGCTGAACGTCGGCTACGAAAACGATCCGGTGTTCCGTGCGCTGGATGGCTCGACGTTCAACCTGGCCTCGGTCGGCGTACACGATGCCGATCAAGCCTCGGCCACCAACAACATCGTCAGCTTCAATGACCACTACGCGTCGACCGCCTGGAATCTGTTGCCGTTTTCCATCCTCAACATCCCGACCTGGATTTCCCACCTGCCGACCGCTTACGGCGACGGCATGACCCGGGTACTGGAGTCCGGGTTCTATGACCTTACCCGCAAAGACTCGACCATCATCGTCGCCAATCTGTCGGACCCGGCGCGGGCCAATACCTGGGTCCAGGACCTGAACCGCAATGCCGAGGCCCACAAGGGCAGCACCTTCATCATCGGCAGCGACGGCAACGACCTGATCCAGGGTGGCAAGGGTAACGACTATCTGGAAGGCCGCGACGGCAACGACACCTTTCGCGATGCCGGTGGCTACAACATCCTGGCGGGCGGTAAGGGTTACAACGTGCTCGACTTGCAGCAGTCGGTGAACAATTTCGACTTTGCCAACGACGGTGCCGGCAACCTGTACATCCGCGATGCCAATGGCGGCATCAGCATCACCCGCGACATCGGCAGCATCGTCAGCAAGGAACCGGGCTTTTTATGGGGGCTGTTCAAGAATGAGGTGATCCACAGCGTCACCTCCAACGGGCTGGCGGCCGGCAACCAGCTGACACAGTACGCGTCGTCGGCAAAGGGAAGCGCGGGCAACGATATGCTCAAGGCACAAGCGGTCGGCGATTGGTTGTTCGGCCTCGATGGCAATGATCATCTGATGGGCGGCAACGGCAACGACGTGTTGGTCGGCGGGGCCGGTAACGACCTGCTGGAGTCGGGGGGCGGGATCGATACGTTCCTGTTCAGCGGCACGTTCGGCCACGACCGGGTGCTGGGCTATCAGACCAACGACAAACTGGTGTTTCTCGGGGTACAGGGTGTGACGCCGAACGACGACTTCCGGGCCCATGCCTCGGTGGTGGGGCAGGATACGGTGTTGAGCTTCGGCAATGATTCGGTGACGTTGGTCGGGGTGGGGCTGGAGAGTTTGTCGGGCGCGGGGATTGTGATCGCCTGAGGGTGATTGGGCGCCTGTAAGGGCCTCTTCGCGAGCAGGCTCGCTCCCACAAGGATCACACGCCTCCCTGTGGGAGCGAGCCTGCTCGCGAAGAACGATAACGCGGTCGTCAGTCTTCCTGGCGAATCGTGGTCACTTCATCAGCCTTGACCTTGACCTTCGCCCCGGAAATATCCTCGAATTCGAAGAAGCCGTCCTTGGTCTTGGTTTTCGGCATGTCCTTGGTCAAATACTGGGTGCCATTCTGCAGGGTGACCACCGTTGGCGTGGAGCACCCGGTCAGCATCATAAAAGCCGCTGCCGCCAAGGGAAAACCCAGAGTCTTGATGTTCATATCCACCTCTAACACTTCAAAAAAACGCAGCGACTGTCGCGTTCGACAGCACCTCTATCGCGGTTGGTGCAACGGATCGGCAGAAAGTTCGACGCGGCGGAAAAAATTTCCTGACAACGCCTCCGCCCATCCTTTTCCGATTGCACCGGGCGGGGCGTTGCTGGTATCTGTACGCATAACCAGTACTCGCTCGCCATGGCCCATTTTCCCGTGACCGCAAACCCCCTCGACGATCCGTTCTATTACTTGAACAACTTCATGCAAGTGCTTGATTGGCTTCAGCATCGCTATGCCGATGTGTTGAGCGTCGAGGAGCAACGGTTCATCGACGCGTTCAATGGCTTGCCCCGTGAATCCCGGGCATTGCTGGTCAGGATGGTGATGCGCAAGGGCATTCATTTCAGGTGCAGCAAACTGCATTACGTTGAAATCGGTGACATCGCCAGCGCAGCCGAACCGCTAGTGGCGCTGGGTTGGGTCGATGAACAGCTGCCGTTGTCGGTCGAGGAGGTGTTCGAGCTGTTGCTCAAGGCCGAAATCGTTGAATGCCTGGGTAGCGCGATCGAGCAGCCCAAGGGCAAAAAGCTCGATTGGCTGCCGGCGCTGATCGAGCAATTTCCCGAGTCGCGCAGCTTCGCTCAATGGTGCCCGTCGCTGAACGAGCGCCTGTTCAGTTTGACCATCATGGGCCTTTGCGATCGCTTGCGCTTGATGTTTTTCGGCAATCTTTACCAGGACTGGTCGGAGTTCGTGCTGGCCGACCTGGGCATCTTTACCTACGAAAAAGTCGAGTTCTGCGCGGATTCCCGAGGGCTTCGCAGCCGTGAGGACGTGGATGCCTGCATGTTCCTTCATCAATACCAGCAACACTTCGAGGCTGGAGTGGCGGTGGTCGAGGTGGTCGAGCAGATCAACGGGCTGACGCTGAGCAACCCCTGGTTGCAAAGGCGTCGTGACAAGCTGCTGTTCCAGATCGCCCAGCATTGCGAACGCATGGCGGACTTCTCCATGGCGCTGGCGTTGTACCGCCAATGCGCCTATCCGGGCTCGCGTCAGCGGTTGATCCGCGTGCTGGAGCGTTGCGGGGAATATGAACTGGCCCTGGCCCTCGCCACCCAGGCCGAACAATCGCCACAAAGCGCCGCCGAACAACAGCAATTGCTGCGCATGTTGCCCCGGCTGCGGCGCAAGCTGGGCGGGCCACCCGTCAAGCGTCCGTCCGCGCGGGAAATGGTGCGCCTGGAGCTGCAACTGCCCAGGACCGACCCGGAGATGTCGGTGGAATTTTACGTTCAGGGGCACCTGGCGCAAGCGTCGGCGCCGGTGCATTACGTCGAAAACAGCCTGATCAACTCACTCTTCGGCCTGTTGTGCTGGCCAGCCATTTTCGCACCGCTGCCGGGAGCCTTTTTCCATCCGTTCCAGCGCGGTCCGGTGGATTTGCTCAACGAGGACTTCCATGAGCGAAGGGCCGATCTGTTCAAAGCCTGCCTGGCGGAACTGGACGACGGTCGTTATCTGTCGACCATTCGCAGGCGCTACAGCGAAAAATGGGGCGTGCAATCGCCCTTCGTCTTTTGGAACGTACTGAGCGACGAATTGCTGGAGCTAGCCCTGGACTGCTTGCCGGCCGAGCACCTCAAGCACTGGTTCAACCGACTGTTGCTCGACATCAAGGCCAACCGCGCCGGCATGCCGGACCTGATCCAGTTCTGGCCTGAGCAAAAAACCTACCGCATGATCGAAGTCAAAGGCCCGGGGGATCGTCTGCAGGACAACCAACTGCGCTGGCTGGAGTTCTGCCATGAGCACTGCATGCCGATTGCCGTGTGCTACGTGCAATGGGCGGAGCAGGGCGCTTGAGCTACAGCATCGCGGTGCGGGCGCTGTGTGAGTTCACTGCCAAGGTCGGCGACCTCGACCTGCGCTTCACGCCGTCGCCGACCGCGCTGGAGGGCATCCTCGGCCATCGCACGGTGGCGTCCCGGCGCAGCGAGGGCTATCAGAGCGAGGTCGCGCTCGAAGGCTTCTATCAGAATCTGAAGGTCAAGGGGCGGGCGGATGGCTACGATCCCGCGCAAAACTGCCTGGAGGAGGTCAAGACCTACCGCGGCGACTTGAGCAAGCAGCCGGCCAATCACCGTCAACTGCACTGGGCCCAAGCGAAAATCTACGGGTGGCTGATGTGCCGCAAACGTGAGCTTGGCCAGATCAACCTTGCGCTGGTGTATTTCGACATCGTCAGCGAAAAGGAAACCTGTCTGGTCGAGACTTTCAGCGCCCCGCAGCTGCAGCAATTCTTCGAAGAACATTGCACCCGGTTCCTGCACTGGGCCGAGCGGGAAATGGCCCATCGCGAGGGGCGCAACCGGGCGGCGCAGGCGCTGAGGTTTCCCCATGCCGATTTTCGACCGGGGCAGCGTCATCTCGCCGAATCGGTGTTCAAGGCCGTCAGCACCGGCCGTTGCCTGATGGCCCAGGCGCCGACGGGGATTGGCAAGACCGTCGGCACGCTATTCCCGATGCTCAAGGCCCTGGCGCCACAGCGGCTGGACAAGGTGTTCTTTCTCACGGCGAAGACCCCGGGGCGCAAACTGGCCCTGGATGCGGCGCAGGTCATCATTGACAGTGCCGATGCCCCGCCCTTGCGCGTTCTGGAGATGATTGCCCGGGACAAGGCCTGCGAGCACCCGGACAAGGCGTGCCATGGCGAATCCTGCCCGTTGGCCCAGGGTTTCTATGACCGCTTGCCGGCCGCGCGCCAGGCCGCCAGTGAACTGAACCTGCTGGATCAAAATGCATTGCGCACCATCGCCCTGGCGCATGGGGTATGTCCGTATTACTTGAGTCAGGAAATGGCCCGTTGGGCCGACCTGGTCGTTGCCGATTACAACTATTACTTCGACTTCAGCGCGTTGCTGTTCGGGTTGGCCCAGGCCAACCAGTGGAACGTCGCGGTGCTGGTGGACGAAGCCCACAATCTGGTGGAGCGCGCACGCCAGATGTACAGCGCCAGCCTCGATCAGGCGACCCTCGACACGGTACGAAAAAGCGCTCCCGAGCCGTTGAAAAAGCCCCTCCAGCGGGTCAATCGCGAATGGAACGCCCTGCATAATCAGCAGCAGGGCGCCTATCAGGCTTATGACAAGACCCCGGAAAAACTGCTCCAGGCGATGTCAGCCTGCAGTGCCAGCATCGGCGACTACCTCAACGATCACCCGCAGGGGCTGGACAGCACGCTCCAGGGTTTTTACTTCGACTTGTTGCAGTTCAGCCGCGTGGCTGAGCTCTTCGACGAACATTTCCTGTTCGATATCAGCAAACGCGACCTTGAGCGCAAACGACAGCGCTCGCAGCTGTGCCTGCGTAACGTGGTGCCTGCCGGCTTCATCGGGCCGCGCCTGACGGCCGCACGCAGCACCGTGCTGTTCTCGGCGACGCTAAGCCCGCGCCACTACTACGCCGATCTGCTGGGGACGCCGGCGAACACCGTGAGCATCGACGTCGAATCGCCATTTGACGCCGACCAGTTGCAGGTTCACATCGTCAGCCGGATATCCACGCGGTTCGTCCATCGCCAGGCGTCCGTGGCGCCGATTGTCGAGTTGATCGCCAACCAGTTCGGCCAGCGCCCGGGCAACTACCTGGCGTTTTTCAGCAGCTTTGATTATTTGCAGCAAGTGTCGCTGTTGCTGGCCGAACGACATCCGGGGATCAGGCAGTGGTCGCAGTCCCGGGGCATGGCAGAAGCGCAACGCCAGCAATTTCTCGATCAGTTCACCGAAGGTAGCGAAGGCATCGGTTTTGCGGTGCTGGGCGGGGCATTCGGCGAGGGCATCGACTTGCCCGGTGCGCGACTGATCGGCGCGTTCATCGCCACCCTGGGACTGGCGCAATTCAATCCGGTCAACGAACAGATGAAAGGGCGCATGGCCGCGATTTTTGGCGCCGGCTACGATTACACCTATCTGTTTCCCGGTGTGCAGAAAGTGGTGCAGGCCGCCGGAAGGGTGATCCGCACCCAGCAGGACCAGGGCGTGGTGATGCTGATCGATGACCGCTTTGGCGAGAGCAAGGTCAGGCAGTTGCTGCCGCGCTGGTGGTCGATTGGCAAATCGCTTGCTTGAGGCATCAAGGGTGGTCGGGTGAGCGCCGAAGTTTCGGCTTTTCAAATCGACAGTTTGTCGCATACTCCAGAAAAACAATCATGACGCGAGAACCCAATGAGCGAGGATCGAACCAAAGTGGACGTGAGCGATGAGACGCGCTTCCGTCTGCTGATCGATGCGGTGGTCGACTACGCGATCTACATGATTGATCCCGACGGCATCATTACCAGTTGGAATGCCGGCGCCAGGCGGTTCAAGGGGTATGAGGAGGCCGAGATTCTCGGTCAGCATTTCTCGCGGTTCTACACCGACGAGGATCGCCAGGCCGGTTTGCCGCAACGGGCGCTGGACACGGCGATTCGCGAAGGACGTTTCGAAGGCGAGGGCTGGCGTGTGCGCAAGGACGGCACGCACTTCTGGTCCCATGTGGTGATCGATCCGATCCGCGATCCTTCGGGCCGGTTGCTGGGGTTTGCCAAGATCACCCGCGACCTGACCGACCGCAAAATGGCCGAGGAAACCCTCAAGCAAAGCGAACAGCAATTTCGCTTGCTGGTGCAAAGCGTCACCGATTACGCCATCTACATGCTTACCCCGGACGGGCGCGTCAGCAACTGGAACCCGGGAGCCCAACGCATCAAGGGTTATTTGCCCGATGAAGTCATCGGCAAGCATTTCTCGATGTTTTACACCCCCGAGGATCGCGAAGCCGGCGAGCCGCTGCGCACCCTGGACGTTGCGGTGCGCGAAGGGCGGTTCGAAAACAAGGGCTGGCGCCTGCGCAAGGACGGCACGCGCTTTCTCGCCCATGTGGTGGTGGACCCGATCTGGGGGGATACGGGTACATTGCTCGGGTTCGCCAAGATCACCCGCGACATCACCGAGGCGGCACAAGCGCAGCAGACTCTCGAGCAAACCCGCGAGGCGCTGTTCCAGGCGCAGAAAATGCAAGCCATCGGCCAGCTCAGTGGCGGGATTGCCCACGACTTCAATAATTTGCTGACCGTGATTCTCGGCAATCTGGAAATCGTCCGTAAGCGCATGCCAGACGATCCGAGATTGACCCGTCTGCTGGACAACGCCGTCCAGGGCGCCTTGCGTGGCGTCTCCCTGACCCAGCGCATGCTGGCGTTTGCCCGGCGCCAGGAACTCAAGGCCGAAGCCGTCGAAATACCGAAGCTGGTGGAGGGCATCACCGGACTCTTGCGCAGCTCCCTGGGGCCTACGGTGAAAATCGAAACCCGCTTTACGCCAGAACCCGAGCCGGTGCTGGCCGACGTCAATCAGCTTGAGCTGGCGGTTCTCAACCTGGCGACCAATGCGCGCGATGCGATGCCCAATGGCGGAACCCTCGTGCTTGGCACGCGCACGGAAGTGGTCCTGGATCATCCCCATTCAGCCCTGGCAGCGGGGCGCTACGTGTGCTTTTCCGTCACAGACACAGGGGAAGGCATGGATGACGCCACCCTGTCTTCGGCAATGGACCCGTTTTTCACCACCAAGGGTGTCGGCAAGGGGACGGGACTGGGGCTATCGATGGTGCATGGCTTTATCGAACAGATGGGGGGGCGCTTCCTGCTCAAAAGCGAGAAGGACAAAGGCACCACCGCCGAACTCTGGCTGCCGGTGGCCAAGGCCGGTTCGGTGACCGGACGACAGGCCACGGAGCCGGACGCACCGCAGGTTCAGCGACTCAATGTACTGGTGGTCGATGACGATAGCCTGGTGTTGACCAGCACCTGCCTGTTGCTGGAAGACCTGGGGCATCATGTCAGTATTGCCGAATCGGCTGCCCAGGCGTTGCAGTTACTGAAAAGCGAGCAGCACTTCGATCTGGTCATCACCGATATGGCCATGCCGCAAATGAATGGTGCGCAACTGGCGCAGGCCATCCAGATCATGATGCCGAACCTGCCGATCATCCTTGCCACGGGGTATGCCGAACGCCTGGATGGCTTTGCGGCCAGACTCCCGCGCCTGTCCAAACCCTTTACCCAGATAAACCTGGTGGACATCATCGCAGCGACGATGAAGTGAGCCGGCGGTTGTGTTGCTCGTATCGTGCCAGCATCGGCTGGGTGCTGATGCCGTGCAGCAAAATGCTCAGCGCCACCACCGACAGCGTAAGGTCGGTACACAGGCCGGCCACTGCTGTCGGGAGGTCGTGGTTCAAGGCGTAGAACAGATAGTAAAAACTACCGATACCGCGAATCCCGAACCAGCCGATCAAAAGACGTTGCCGGCCGTTCAGCAAACTGCCCCAAGGCACGAGCGCGACGCTCAGGGGCCGAATCACGCAGAACAGTACCAATGAGATCGCCAGTGCACGCCAGTCCCAGTGCCCGATCAGTACCACTCCGAGCAGGGTCACCAGAAACACTTCCATGGCCCGTTCGACCAGGCCGCCGAAAGACAGCATGTCACCGATCATGATGCCGGCGGCGACCTGGCTCTCCTCCAGATTCGCCACATCGCCATGCACCGCGGCATCGGGCTCGACATACTGATGACCGACCACCGCTTGTACCAAGTGCTCGGCCGGCGGTTGAGTGTGCCCCGTTGACTTGACCTCGGCCCGACGCAAGCCCAGACCGGCGGCGAACACCGAGAGAAAGCCGTAGCCATGAACCGCCTCGGCCGCGACATAGGCCAGCGCAATCAGGGCGAACGTCAGGTAGTCGTTGGGGGAGAGGGTGCTGTCGGCATTGCGGATACGCATCGACAGGGTCAGGCGCCCGATGCCGCGTCCCATGCAGTAGCCAATCAGCAAGCCGGCGGGCACAGCCCATAACAGACGTTTGAGCGCCCAATCATCCAGCCAGGCACTGGACGAACCCTCGCCTTGTTGCAAGAACAGCAAACCGAGGATCACAAACGGAAAAGCGATGCCGTCATTGAGACCGGCCTCGCCGGAGAGCCCGAAACGTACCGGGTCGTCATCCTTGGCGTCGTTGACCTGCACCAGGGATGCGAGCACCGGGTCGGTGGGCGCCAGAATCGCGCCGATCAGCAATGACGGCCCCCACGCCAGGCCGAAGGCAAAGTGCAGTAACAGGCAGACGCCGGTGATGCTCAGGAGCATCACCGGCCCCGCCAGGCCGAATGCCACCCGCCACTTCCTGTCCTTGAGCGGCAGTCGCAGCTTGAGCCCGCAGACGAACAGCGAAAACAACACCGCCACTTCCGTCAGGTGCTCCATCCAGACCGCCGCATCCTTGATATCCAGCCGGAGCCAGCCCAGGCCCGCCGGCCCGATCGCCACCCCCAGGGCCAGGCACACGGCCGAAGTGGTCACCGGCAGCCAGCGCAGGTATGACGAGGTGAGTGCCAGCGTCAGCAGCACGGCTCCCAACACCGCAACCCAGGCGATAAAGCTCATGGCTGCAAAGCTGCGGACATGACGACCTCCAGATAGCGAAAGCCCCGCCATGGCGTAAACCTGTAGGAGCGAGCTTGCTCGCGATGGCCGTTAACGATAACGCGTGCTTACTGGCTAAATGCGGCGCTCTTCAGTCCATCGCGAGCAAGCTCGCTCCTACAGGATCACGTCGTGGCCGAGTAAGCTGTGGAGCACTCGACGCGTCCAAGGGTTCCATTTTTCATTAGACCCCCGACGTCAAAGGATCGGTTTGCCCCCGGTCACGCCAAAGCGCTGGCCGGTGATGTAGCTGCCTTCATCCGAGGCCAGCAGGACATAAATCGGCGCAACCTCCACCGGTTGCCCCGGCCGCCCCAGCGGTGTGTTGCCACCGAAGTTCTGCACCGTTTCCTCCGGCATGGTCGAGACAATCAAGGGCGTCCAGATCGGCCCCGGCGCCACGCTGTTCACACGGATATTCTTTGGCCCGAGCATTTGTGCCAGGCCCGCGGTGAAGTTGGCAATTGCGCCTTTGGTCGTGGCATAGGCGAGCAGGGTCGGGTTGGGCATGTCCGAATTGACCGAACTGGTATTGATGATCGAACTGCCGGGCTTCATGTGTTTCAGCGCAGCCTGACAAACCCTGAAAATGGCGGTGATGTTGACGTCGAAAGTCATCACCCATTCCTCATCGGGTATGTCCTCGAGGCTCTCATGGGTCATCTGGAACGCGGCGTTGTTGACCAGCACGTCGATGCGGCCGAAGTGTTCGACGGTTTTTTCCACCAGCGCCCGACAATGCACCTTGTGCGCCAGGTCGCCGGGCAGCAGCAGGCATTGCCGACCCGCCTGTTCGACCCAGCGGGCGGTTTCCTCGGCATCTTCCTGTTCATCGAGGTAGGCAACGGCGACATCGGCACCTTCGCGGGCGAAGGCAATGGCGACGGCACGGCCGATCCCGCTGTCGCCACCGGTGATCAGCGCAATCTTGCCCTCAAGGCGTCCCGAGCCTTTATAGCTTTGTTCGCCACAGTCCGGGTACGGGTCCATTTTGCGCTGGGAGCCGGGGACGGGCTGCTGTTGTTTGGGGAAGGGTGGTTTTGGATAGTCGGTCATCATTGATCTCCAGTCTCAGCGTGGGGAGTCAAAGGGTTGACCGTGGTGTATTGGCTGGAGTTCGGTTGGGTTTCAGATGGCTTGCAAGGCAATTACAAACGCATCGGACCCTGTGGGAGCGGGCTTGCCCGCGATAGCAGAGTGTCAGTCAACACGAACGTTGACTGTGCCGGCGTCATCGCGGGCAAGCCCGCTCCCACAAGTAGTTTCAGCGTTTCAGATGGCGAATCACGCCTTGAGGTTACGCAAGCTACGCTCCATCCGCGCGATCCCTTCCTCCAGCAAGGACCGTGGGCAGCCGAAGTTCAGGCGCACGAACTGTTTGCAGTCATCGCCGAAATCCAGGCCCGGGCTCAGTCCGACTTTTGCCTGTTCGAGGAAGAACTGCTGCGGGTTGTCCAGCCCCAGCGCCGTGCAGTCGAGCCAGGCCAGGTAGGTGCTTTGCGGCACGTTCATGGTGATGCCCGACAGGCGGCTGCGCACGGCGTCGACCAGGTAGTCGCGGTTGCCTTGCAGGTAAGCGCTCAACTCGGCCAGCCAGGGACCGGCCTCGCTGTAGGCCACCCGGGTGGCTTCCAGGCCCAGCGGGTTGACGCTGTCGACCATGCCGCAACGGGCGTGGTTGACCCGCTCGCGCAGGTGGCGGTCCTGAATGATCATGAACGAGGTTTTCAGCCCGGCGATGTTGTAGGCCTTGCTGGCCGACATCAGGGTGATGGTGCGCTGGGCGACTTGTGGGCTAAGGGTTGCCATCGGAATGTGTTTGCGCCCGTCGAAGCACAGTTCGGCGTGGATTTCGTCGGAGATGATCCAGGCGTCGTGCTCCTGGCAGATGTCGGCGATGGCTTGCAGTTCTTCCCGAGGGAACGCTTTGCCCAGCGGGTTGTGCGGGTTGCTCAGCAGCAGGGCGCCACCGCCTCGCAGCGACTGGCTCAGGGTGTGCAGCGGGGTGGCGTAGGTGCCGTCCGCTTGCGTGTCGAAATTCAGCTCGACCTTGTTCAGGCCCCAATGGCCCGGCGCATGGCGCAGCGGCGGGTAGTTCGGGACCTGCACCACGACATTCTGTTGAGGTTGCACCAGCGCCTTGAGCGCCATGTTGAAGCCTGACTCGACCCCCGGCAGGAAGATCAGTTCTTGCGGCTCGACACGCCAGGCGTACTTGTTCCACAGGTCGGCAACGATGGCCTCGCGCAGGTTGTCCGGGGCTACGCTGTAGCCGACCATCGGGTGTTCCAGACGCTTTTGCAGGGCCTGGATGATCATCGGTGGCGCGGCGAAATCCATGTCGGCGACCCACATCGGCAACACGTCGGCCGGGTAGCGGCTCCATTTGGTGCTGCCGGTGTTGTGGCGGTCGAACACCTGATCAAAATCGAAAGTCATGCGTGGTCTCGTAACGGCAGGGTTGGATATGGCGCCATGATAAGCGCCAATCCCCTTTGGGGGCGAGCCTGCTCAATAGTCATAAAACACACACCCTGTGGGAGCTGGCTTGCCAGCGATGACGGCGGCACAGTCAAAATTGATGTTGGCTGACCGACCGCTATCGCGGGCAAGCCCGCTCCCACAGGGTTCGACAAACGGCCGACGGTCGGTTTTCACACAGATTGTCAGTGTGTTGACTAAAGTTTGAGATGTCGGCAGCCCGTCTGCCGCGACCGTGATTGTCCAGAAAAATCCGGCAAAGCACCGGATTTCCAACTGATCAGGAGTGCACGATGGACCTCAGCCGTCGTCAGTTCTTCAAGGTCGCCGGTATCGGCCTTGCAGGCTCTAGCCTGGGCGCGTTGGGTATGGCCCCGACGCCTGCCTTTGCCGAACAGGTGCGTCATTTCAAGCTCGCCCACACCCATGAAACCCGCAACACCTGCCCGTATTGCTCGGTCGGCTGCGGGTTGATCATGTACAGCCAGGGCGATGCGGCCAAGAATGTCGCGCAAAACATCATTCACATCGAAGGTGACGCCGACCACCCGGTCAACCGCGGCACCCTGTGCCCCAAAGGCGCCGGCCTGCTGGACTTCATTCACAGCCCCGGACGCCTGCAATACCCGCAAGTGCGCAAACCCGGCAGCGACGAGTGGACGCGTGTTTCCTGGGATGAAGCGCTGGATCGCATCGCCGACCTGATGAAGGCCGACCGCGACGCCAACTTCATCGAGAAAAACGCCCAGGGCCAGACGGTGAACCGCTGGCTGACCACCGGTTTCCTCGCGGCATCGGCGGCGTCCAACGAAGCGGGCTACATCACCCACAAGGTCATTCGCAGTCTCGGCATGCTGGGGTTTGATAACCAGGCGCGTGTCTGACACGGCCCGACGGTGGCAAGTCTTGCCCCGACGTACGGCCGTGGTGCCATGACCAATACCTGGACCGATATCGCCAACGCGAATCTGGTTCTGGTGATGGGCGGCAACGCAGCAGAAGCGCACCCATGTGGCTTCAAGTGGGTGACCGAAGCCAAGGCGCACAACAAGGCGCGGCTGATCGTGGTCGATCCGCGTTTTACCCGGACCGCCTCGGTGGCCGACTATTACGCGCCGATCCGCACCGGCACCGACATCGCCTTCATGGGCGGGCTGATCAATTACCTGCTGACTGAAGACAAGATCCAGCACGAATACGTGCGCAACTACACCGACGTGTCATTCATCGTCAAAGCCGGCTATGGCTTCGAGGATGGCATTTTCAGTGGCTATGACGCGGCCAAGCGTCTCTATACCGACAAATCCGGCTGGGGTTATGAACTCGGTGCAGACGGTTTCGTCAAGGTCGACCCGACCCTGCAGGACCCGCGCTGCGTCTATCAATTGATGAAACAGCACTACAGCCGCTACAGCCTCGAACTGGCGAGCCAGATTTGCGGCATGCCGGTCGATGCCATGCAGAAAATCTGGGAAGAAATCGCCACGTGCTCGACACCGGGCAAGACCATGACGATTCTCTACGCCCTGGGCTGGACCCAGCATTCGATCGGCTCGCAAATCATCCGCAGCGCGGCGATGGTGCAACTGCTGCTGGGCAACGTCGGCATGCCGGGCGGCGGTGTGAATGCCTTGCGCGGGCACTCCAACATCCAGGGGCTGACCGACCTGGGCCTGTTGTCCAACTCGCTGCCGGGCTACCTCACGCTGCCCGGCGATGCCGAGCAGGATTACCAGGCCTATATCGTCAAACGCACGCAAACACCGCTGCGTCCCGGACAGCTGTCCTATTGGCAGAACTACGGCAAGTTCCACGTCAGCCTGATGAAAGCCTGGTACGGCGCCAATGCCACGGCCGAGAACAACTGGGGCTACGACTACCTGCCGAAACTGGACATTCCCCAGTACGACATCCTCAAGGTCTTCGACCTGATGGGCCAGGGCAAGGTCAACGGCTACATGTGCCAGGGCTTCAACCCCATTGCCGCGTTGCCCGACAAGAACCGGGTGATGACGGCGCTGGCCAAGCTCAAATGGCTGGTGGTGATGGATCCGCTGGCCACCGAAACCTCGGAGTTCTGGCGGCATGTCGGGCCGTACAACGATGTGAAGAGCGCCGATATCCAGACCGAAGTGATTCGCCTGCCCACCACCTGTTTCGCCGAGGAAGACGGTTCGCTGGTCAACAGCAGCCGCTGGTTGCAATGGCACTGGAAAGGTGCCGACGGCCCGGGCGAGGCGCGCACCGACGTGCGGATCATGAGCGAGTTGTTCCTGCGCCTGCGTCAGCGTTACCAGGCCAACGGCGGTGCCTGGGCCGAGTCGATCCTCAAGCTGTCGTGGCCCTACAAGATTGCCGACGAGCCTTCACCGGAGGAACTGGCAAAAGAAATCAACGGCAGCGCCACCACCGATTTCACCGACGCCACGGGCGCGGCGATCAAGGCCAATGCGCAACTCTCCGGCTTCGGACAGCTCAAGGACGATGGCAGCACCGCGTCCGGTTGCTGGATTTTCTGCGGCAGCTGGACCGAGACGGGCAACCAGATGGCCCGGCGCGATAACAACGATCCGTTCGGCATGCATCAGCATCAAGGCTGGGCCTGGGCCTGGCCGGCCAACCGGCGGATTCTCTACAACCGCGCCTCGGCCGACCCGCAAGGCAAGCCGTGGGACGAGAAAAAACGCCTGGTGTGGTGGAACGGCAAAGCCTGGGGCGGCACCGATGTGCCGGACTACAAGGCCGATGTGGCGCCGGAAGCGGGGATGAATCCGTTCATCATGAACCCCGAAGGCGTGGCGCGCTTCTTTGCCGTCGACAAGATGAACGAAGGCCCGTTCCCCGAACACTACGAGCCTTTCGAAACGCCGATCGGCATCAACCCGCTGCACCCGCAAAACAAGAATGCCACCAGCAACCCGGCGGCACGGGTCTTCGATTCGGTATGGGACTCGCTCGGCGTGGCCAAGGATTACCCGTACGCCGCCACCAGCTATCGGCTGACCGAGCATTTCCACTTCTGGAGCAAGCACTGCAGGCTCAACGCGATCAGTCAGCCTGAGCAGTTCGTCGAAATCGGCGAAGTGCTGGCCAAGGAGAAAGGCATCGTCGCCGGTGATCGTGTGCGCGTCAGTTGCAAGCGCGGGCACATCGAAGCGGTGGCGGTGGTGACCAAGCGAATCCGGCCGTTGCAGGTCAACAATCAGGTGGTGCACCAGATCGGGATCCCGCTGCACTGGGGCTTTACCGGCCTCACGCGCCACGGTTACCTGACCAACACCCTGGTGCCGTTCCTCGGCGATGGCAACACCCAGACCCCGGAATCCAAGTCATTCCTGGTCAACGTGGAGAAAATCTAAATGGCCAGCCAAGACATCATTGCCCGCTCGGCCACCACCACCGTGCCATCTTCGGTACGTAACCTGGAGGAAGTCGCCAAGCTCATCGACACCACCAAGTGCATCGGCTGCAAGGCTTGCCAGGTCGCCTGCTCGGAATGGAACGAACTGCGCGACGAGGTCGGCCATAACCTGGGGACCTACGACAATCCGCAGGATTTGAGCGCAGAAACCTGGACCCTGATGCGTTTCACCGAGCACGAAACCGATGCCGGCAACCTCGAATGGCTGATCCGCAAGGACGGTTGCATGCACTGCGCCGAACCCGGTTGCCTGGCGGCGTGCCCCAGTCCCGGGGCGATCATCAAGCACGCCAACGGCATCGTCGATTTCGACCAGGACCACTGCATCGGCTGCGGTTACTGCATCACCGGTTGCCCGTTCAACATTCCGCGCATATCGCAAAAGGATCACAAGGCCTACAAATGCACGCTGTGCTCGGACCGGGTGGCTGTAGGGCTGGAACCGGCCTGCGTGAAAACCTGCCCGACCGGCGCCATCGTCTTCGGTACCAAGGAAGACATGAAGGAACATGCCGCCGAGCGTATCGTCGACCTCAAGAGCCGTGGCTTCGATAACGCCGGTCTGTACGACCCGGCTGGCGTCGGCGGCACCCATGTGATGTACGTGCTGCACCACGCCGACACGCCGAAACTGTATGCCGGGTTACCGGGCGACCCGGTGATCAGCCCCCTGGTCGGCCTGTGGAAAGGCCTGAGCAAACCCCTGGCGCTGCTGGCGATGGGCGCGGCGGTGCTGGCCGGGTTCTTCCACTACGTGCGCGTCGGGCCGCAGGTGGTCGAAGAGGATGAGCTGCCCCACGGCCCGGACCCGGCGGTGCATGAAGTCGATCCAGCGGTGCACACCTATGATCCCAAGCACCCTCCGAAGACAGGGGACCGATCATGATCCGCAAGCAGATCCTTCGCTACACCGCCAACCAGCGCACCAATCACTGGCTGGTGGCGATTCTGTTTTTGATGGCCGGGTTGTCCGGGCTGGCGCTGTTTCATCCGGCGTTGTTCTGGCTGAGCAATCTGTTCGGCGGCGGCCCCTGGACGCGCATCCTGCACCCGTTCATGGGCGTGGTGATGTTCCTGCTGTTTCTCGGCCTGGTGGTGCAGTTCTGGCGTGCCAATTACTTCATCAGCAATGACCGGTTGTGGCTGCGGCGCATCGACCGGGTGATGCGCAACGAAGAGGAGGGCGTACCACCGATCGGCAAATACAACCCCGGGCAGAAGTTGCTGTTCTGGACTTTACTGCTGTGCATGCTGGTGCTGCTGTTCACCGGGTTGGTGATCTGGCGCGCGTACTTCAGTGAGTACTTCGGCATCACCAGCATTCGCTGGGCGATGCTGCTGCATGCACTGGCCGGTTTCGTGCTGATCCTGAGCATCATCGTGCACATCTACGCCGGAATCTGGATCAAGGGCTCGGTCAGCGCGATGATGCATGGCTGGGTCAGCCGCGCCTGGGCGCGCAGGCATCATGAACTGTGGTACCGGGAAGTGACCCGCGACGAGCGCCCCGAGCCGCCGTTGAACAAAATGCCTTTGGATAAAAAAGGATAGCGACTTGGCGACCATCCTCGAACCCGGACAAATCGAAGCGGCGGCGGGTTCGCCGCCGTTTCTGCACCTGCCGCCGCATAACCTGTTCAGCCTGCGCGCCGAGCGCCTCGAGTATCTGGCCCAAGGGCATCAGGACGTGAGGCATCCGCTGGCCGATTACCTGCAACTGCTGGCCGGGGTGTGCCGGGCGCAACAGCAAGTGCTGGATGATCCGCCGCTCGGCGAGCCCCTCGACCGACAACGCATCGAGCTGTGCCTGCAACACGGACTGCCGCCATTCGCCGCCGACAGCCTGAGCCGCGAGGACGATTGGCAGGCCTATTTCGATGCCTTTTTGCAACGCTACACCGCCCCCGAGCAACCCGCCGTGGCCGAGGCGCTGGACACCTTGCGTCAAGCCGCCCCCGGACACCGCCGGGCCTGGGCGGTGGCACTGGTCAGTGGCCAGTATTCGCTGGTGCCGGCAGCTTTGGTGCCGTTTCTCGGCGCGGCCTTGCAAACCGCCTGGAGCCATTGGCTGCTGAGCACGCCGAATCTGCAACTGACACAAGGCACCAGCCTGAGCCAGTGCCCGGCCTGCGGTTCGCCGGCCATGGCCGGCGTCATCCGCAATCGCGGCAAGCACAACGGTTTGCGCTACCTGGTCTGTTCGTTGTGCGCCTGTGAATGGCACGTGGTGCGGGTCAAGTGTGTGTATTGCGAGCAAAGCAAAGGCCTGGAGTACCTGAGCCTCGAAGACGATCGCCACGCCGCCAATCAGGCGCCGCTGCGGGCCGAGGTCTGTCCGGGCTGCAATGCCTATCTGAAGCTGCTCTATCTGGAAAACGACGCCCACGCCGAAGCGCTGTCGGCGGACCTGGCCAGCCTGATGCTGGACATGCGCCTGGCCCAGGACGGCTACCAGCGGCTGGCGCCGAATCTGTTGCTTGCACCGGGAGACGAGTGAGTACAGGGTCTACACTCTGGATGTGGGAGCGAGCCTGCTCGCGAAGGGGCCGGGTCAGACGCCGCCAGTCTCGAAACTGACCACTGCCCTCCAACCCCTTCGCTTTCCGGAGCGCCTGATGCCCGCAAGCCTTGTCAGTCAAATCCCGCATCTGCCTTCCATCGACAGCCTGTTGCGCCACCCGGCGTACGGCCCCTTGGCCGAGCGCTACGGGCGTGAGGCATTGCTGGCCGCTTTGCGGCAATTGCTCGATGAAGTGCGGGAAAGCGTACGCCAGGGCCAGGTCGAAGCCGTTGAAACCAGCCCCGAGGTACTGGCAGGCCGGGTCGCAGAACGCCTGGCCAATCAGCATCGCAGCCATGTGCGCCGGGTCTTCAACCTGACCGGCACCGTGCTACACACCAATCTGGGCCGCGCCTTGCTGCCTGAGGAAGCCATCGAGGCCGTACACATGGCCGCGCGCTACCCGCTCAATCTGGAGTTCGACCTGCACAGCGGCAAGCGCGGTGACCGCGACGATCTGATCGAAGGGTTGATCCGCGAGCTGACCGGCGCCGAAGCGGTGACCGTGGTCAACAACAATGCCGCCGCTGTGTTGCTGACCCTCAACAGTCTGGGGGCGCGCAAGGAAGGCATCATTTCCCGGGGCGAGCTGATCGAGATCGGCGGCGCCTTTCGGATTCCCGACATCATGGCCCGCGCCGGGGTCAAGCTGCACGAAGTCGGCACCACCAACCGTACCCACGCCCGCGACTACGAAGCCGCCATTGGCCCGCGCAGCGGTCTGGTGATGCGCGTGCATGCGAGCAACTACGACATTCAGGGGTTCACCACCCGGGTGCCCACGGCGCAACTGGCACAACTGGCGCATCAACATGGCTTGCCGCTGCTCGAAGACCTGGGCAGCGGCAGTCTGCTGGACCTCACACGCTGGGGACTGCCCGCCGAACCCACGGTGCGTCAGGCCTTGCTCGACGGGGCCGACATCGTCACCTTCAGCGGCGATAAATTACTCGGTGGGCCGCAGGCCGGGTTGATTGTCGGGCGCAAGGACCTGATCGCCCGGATCAAGAAAAATCCGCTGAAGCGCGCGCTGCGTGTCGACAAGCTGACCCTGGCCGCCCTCGAAGCCGTGCTGGGTCTGTACCGCAACCCGGATCGTTTGGCCGAACGCCTGCCAAGCCTGCGTCTGCTGACACGGCCCCAGGCGGAGATCCTCGCCCAGGCAGAGCGCCTGCAACCGTCACTGGCGCGGGTGCTGGGCGCTGCCTGGAGCGTCAGTGCGGTGCCGGCGCTGGGGATGATCGGCAGTGGCAGCCAACCGGTGGCGCGTTTGCCCAGTGCCGCGCTGTGTCTGCGTCCGCATAGCTCCAAACGTCTTCGCGGGCGCTGTCTGCATGGTTTGGAAGAGTCCTTGCGCGGCTTGCCGATCCCGGTGGTCGGGCGCATTGATGACGACGCCTTGTGGCTGGACTTGCGGCAACTGGACGACGAACCGGCGTGGCTGGCGCAGCTTGACCGGTTGCAGATCGGGGACCGGGCAGGGTGATTGTCGGCACCGCAGGGCACATCGATCATGGCAAGACCGCCTTGCTCCAGGCCTTGACCGGGCAGACCGGCGACCGACGCCGGGAAGAGCGCGAACGCGGCATGACCATCGACCTGGGTTATCTGTACGCCGAGCTTGAACCGGGCGCGGGTTTGAGCGGTTTCATCGACGTGCCCGGCCATGAGCGCTTCACCCATAACATGCTCGCCGGCGCGCAGGGCATCGATCTGGTGCTGCTGGTGGTGGCGGCCGATGACGGTGTGATGCCGCAGACCCGTGAGCATTTGGCGATCGTCGAATTGCTCGGCATCCCGCGGGCCTTGGTGGCCATCAGTAAATGCGATCGGGTCGAACCTGCCCGGGTGCAAGCCGTGCGCGAGCAAATCAGCGCCTTGCTGGCGCCCGGTCCCTATGCGGATGCGCCGTTGATTGCCTTGTCGAGCGTGACCGGCCAGGGCATCGCAACCCTGCGTCAAGCCTTGCTGGATGCCCAGCGTTACGTGCAGCAACGCAGCCTGGATGGCGGCTTTCGCCTGTGGATCGACCGGGCGTTCAGCGTGGCCGGCGCGGGTATCGTGGTCACCGGCACCGCGCTGTCCGGGCAGGTGGCGGTGGGCGATACATTGCTGCTGGGTCCCCTTGGAAAACCGGTACGGGTGAGGGGCTTGCATGCGCAGAATCAAACCGCCGAAAGCGCCATGGCCGGCCAGCGCGTCGCGTTGAACCTGCATGCCGAACGCCTGGCACTGGAGCAGATTCATCGTGGTCAATGGCTGGTGGCCGAATGGCTGTACGCACCGACGCAACGACTGGACATCGACTTTCAGTTACTGCCCGGTGAGCCCCGTTCCTTTGAACATTTCCAACCGGTGCATGTGCACATTGGCACTCAAGACGTGAGCGGACACGTGGCCTTGCTCGAATACGCCAGCCTGGCGCCGGGCGAGAGGATGTTCGCGCAAATCTTGCTTAATAGGCCGGTGCAGGCCGTGAAGGGTGATCCGTTGATCCTGCGCGACCAGAGTGCCCAACGCACACTGGGCGGCGGACGGGTACTCGACCCGTTCGCACCGACCCGGCACCGTCGCAGTCCCCAACGGATGGTGCAGCTACATGCGTTGGCCAGCAGCGCTCGACTGGAAACCCTGCTGCCGGTACTGCTGGCCAACAGTGCGACTGGACTCGATCCCCAACGACTGGAGCGCCAGTTCAATCAACCGCGGACAAGCTGGGTGTTGCCTGATGACGTGCGCTTGATCGAAACGCGGCAAGGGCCGGTGTTGTTCGACGCTGCCTGCTGGCAGGCCCTGAAAGCCGATCTGCTGCAACACCTGGCGCGCTTTCATGAACTGGAGCCGGATCAAACGGGTCCGGACCGTGATCGTCTGCGCCGTTTCACCGGGACGGCGCTCGACCGCCCGACCTTCATCAGCCTGCTCGACGAATTGCTCGCCAGCGGTGCCATCGCCGCCAGCGGGCCATGGCTGCATTGGCCCGATCATCAGGTACGCCTGAGTGAAGAGGATGAAAGCCTGTGGCAGCAATTGCAGCCGTTGTTCGAGGCGGGCGGCTTCGATCCGCCGTGGGTGCGCGACCTGGGGCATGACGAAGCCACGGTGCGCTCGCTGCTGCGCAAAATGGCCCGGCTGGGGCTGATGCATCAGGTGGTGCGGGATCTGTTCTATACCGACACGATGATCCGTCGTCTGGCGGCTATGCTGTTGCAACTGGCCGACGCCAATCCGGTGATCCAGGTGGCGGCATTTCGCGATGCGGTGGGCCTGGGGCGCAAGCGCAGCATTCAGATTCTCGAGTACTTCGACCGGCTCGGCCTGACCCGCCGGTTTGGCGACAAGCGTCATATCCGCCAGGACAATGCGTTGGCCCGGCGAGCAGATCACTGATAATCAGGAAGGCAATCGCGCCCGGTGGCGCGGCCGGGCTTCAAACCCGGTTGGGGACGGCATCCGTTCCCGGGCCGGTTCGACTCCGGCTGCCTTCCGCCACTTTTCAATCAACCAACCTGATGTTCGCGGCTGTCCCCTCGATCTGATTCTGCAGGAGCAAAGCTTGCTCGCGATGGCGGTGGATCAGGCGCTGCATTGTCGACCGGACTGCCGCCATCGCGAGCAGGCTCGCTCCCACCTTCGATGTGTGTCGCACACACTGTTTGTGCCCGCTGAAGATCCCCTGTGGGAGCGAGCCTGCTCGCGAAGGCGGCCTGACAGCCGACCTGGATGCTGTTGGCCGAGTACATATCCATTCCTGCGGTAACGGCCACTATTGGTTCCGCCCTTACGGCGGGTCACTTGGAGAAGCGCCAAGTAACCAAGCGCTCTTGCCCCTGTCGTTCGGTGCCTCGCTGTGGCTCGGCATGCCCTCGCTCCGGTCCTGCTCCGTGGGCCGCCGCGATCGGCCATCCTTGGCCGTGCGCGGCTAACCCGGCATCCATGCCGGGTTGCCCACTGCGCAGAACCTGCGCTCGGCCTCTCGAGGGGGCGGGCACCGCGTAAAGCCAAAGCGAGGCGGCCTTATAGCCGACCTGGCTTTGGCAGAGTGCTCATTTCCCTGTGGGAGCGGGCTTGCCCGCGATGGACGTCAACGACAACGCGGGCTAACCGAATGATCGCGTTGCCCGAACGTTTTTCGCGAGCAGGCTCGCTCCCACCTTCGATGTGTGTCGCACACACTGTTTGTGGCCGCTGAAGATCCCCTGTGGGAGCGAGCCTGCTCGCGAAGGCGGCCTGACAGCCGACCTGGATGCTGTTGGCCGAGTACATATCCATTCCTGCGGTAACGGCCACTATTGGTTCCGCCCTTACGGCGGGTCACTTGGAGAAGCGCCAAGTAACCAAGCGCTCTTGCCCCTGTCGTTCGGTGCCTCGCTGTGGCTCGGCATGCCCTCGCTCCGGTCCTGCTCCGTGGGCCCGCCGCGATCGGCCATCCCTGGCCGTGCGCGGCTAACCCGGCATCCATGCCGGGTTGCCCACTGCGCAGAACCTGCGCTCGGCCTCTCGGGAGGGCGGGCACCGCGTAAAGCCAAAGCGAGGCGGCCTTATAGCCGACCTGGCTTTGGCAGAGTGCTCATTTCCCTGTGGGAGCGGGCTTGCCCGCGATGGACGTCAACGATAACGCGGGCTAACCGAATGATCGCGTTGCCCCAACGTTTTTCGCGAGCAGGCTCGCTCCCACCTTCGATGTGTGTCGCACACACTGTTTGTGCCCGCTGAAGATCCCCTGTGGGAGCGAGCCTGCTCGCGAAGGCGGCCTGACAGCCGACCTGGCTTTTGCGGCTGTACCCCCGATTTCTGGTTAGAAAGGCCCGAAGCCCAGCGGGTACTGGATGACGACGTAGATCCTGTCAATGTCATCGCCGGCCTGGGCCGCGTTGGCACGATGTGACACATGGGACACCTGCAGGGACAAGCCCTTGGCCGCTCCGGACTGCACGATGTAGTGCAGGTCAATGTCACGCTCCCAATGCCGTCCGTCAGCGCCTTGTTGCGGTACGAACTCACCGGCTGACGCATCGAACGGGTTGTAGGCGCCGCCCTTGGGCGCGTGGGTGCCGTCGATCCCGCTGCCCCTGACATAACGCGTCATGAACTTCAGGCCGGGGAGGCCAAACGTGCCCAGGTCGAGGTCGTAACGTACCTGCCATGAGCGCTCACCCGCGCCGTTGAAGTCGGCGTATTTGATCGAGTTGGCAAGGTAGATCGAGTCGCCACCGACAAAGTCGAAGGGTGTGTCACCATTGATTTTTTGCCAGGCCAGGGTAAAAGCCTGCGCGTCGACGGTGTACCTGCCTGACAGGCTGAACGCGGTGTTGTCGATGGCGCCCGCCAGCGCCTGGCCGGTATCCCGCGTGTGATAGAGGTTGGCATCGAGGAACCATGGGTTTTGCTTCCAGTGCAGATTGCCGTAGTACTGGTGCCAGGTGTCGGTCAGCTCCGAGGCATACAACGCACCGCCGATGGGGCGCTGGGTGAACAGGTCGGCGCCCAGGAACGAAATACCGCCCGCTTCGGTATTGGCGCCATAACCGAAAAAATCGCCCTTGGACGATGAACTGTCCTGATTCTTGAAGGCCGTGAAGTGCCCGGCCTGAAGATTCAAACCATCGATTTCTCGACTGTTCAACACAAACCCCGTGGCATATTCCGGTTGCAGTCGCTTGTCCGCGGTGTCGAACACCGGGGTTTCCACCAGCATCTCACCATAGGCCAGCGTGGTTCTCGACGCGTTGATTTTCAGGGCACCGCCAGCGCTGGAGTAATTGGGTTCACTGCGCCCGTCACTGTCGACCGGCAACAGCCCTGTGCCGGAGTGACCTTTGCCGCCATCGAGTTTCAAACCCAAAAAGGCATGGGCATCGAGCCCTACGCCAATCGTGCCGGGCGTGAATCCTGACTGGAATGTGCCGATAAAGCCTTGTGCCCACTCCTGCCGATAGCTTTTGCCCGAGGGTGAAGGAGAGCGGTAGTCGCTGTTGAGGTAAAAATTTCGACTGAGCACGTCAAGTGATGCACCGTCCAGAAAGCCCTGGGCGTTCTGCGCCGGCTCATCGGCCATGACGCCCCAACTGGCGAATAACAGTGGTAGCCACAGAGTCAGTCGGGCAGCGCAATCGTGTGAGAAAAACGTCATGAGCCAATCCAGTCGCGGTTGTTTCCTGGAGCAAAGCATCGTGACTTGAATTCAAGCGCGAATATTGAGCCGGTGTGCTGAGTTGCGATGCTGTTCAAGAAAAACGCAGTGCCGGTTGAGCGTCTATGCTGGGCAAACCGACTCCCCATCTTCGCAGTGAACTGCCAGGAGATATCAATGGTGCCCAGTCCGCTCTCAGAGAAGGCCTTGTCCCGCGGGTTGCTCGATGTCCTGATCCGCGCCGGGTTGATTTTGGTTCTGGTGCTGTTCTGCTTTGAAATTTTCAGTCCGTTCCGCGACTTGATGCTGTGGTCGCTGATCCTGGCCATCACGCTCTACCCGTTGCAGAAAAAGCTCATGGGGCCGCTGGGGCAAAAGGAAGGGCGGATTGCCACCTTGATCGTGCTGGTATCCATCGTGATCCTCATGGTGCCGATCTACCTGTTGGGCACCTCGATTGCCGACTCGGTGGAACAGGCCATGACGGTCGTCAAGAACGAAGGCTTGCAAATTCCCCCGCCGTCCGAGTCCGTTGCCGGCTGGCCGCTGATCGGCAAGCCGCTGTCGGCCATCTGGTTGCAGGCCTCCACCGATCTGCCCGGATTGACCGAGAAATACATCCCGCAAATCAAAGGTGTAAGCCTGACGCTGCTGGGCAAACTGGCCGGTGTCGGGATGGGTTTTCTGACCTTCATCTTCGCCCTGATCATCGCCGGGATCTTCATGGCCTACGGCGAAGCCGGCAGCCGTGCGTCGGTACAGATCGCCTCGCGGGTCAGTGGCCCGGACAGGGGGCCGAAAATCGCCGCGCTCTGCACCGCCACGATCCGCGCCGTGGCGCTTGGCGTGGTCGGTATCGCATTCATCCAGATGCTGCTGGTGGGCGTGGGATTTGTATTCAAGGGCATACCCGGCGCCGGGCTGCTGGCGCTGGCGGTGCTGTTGCTGGGCATCATGCAATTGCCGGTGACATTGATCACGCTACCGGTGATTGCCTATGTGTTTGCCACCGAGGGCGCCAGTACGGTGACTATCGTGTTTGCGATCTACGTTTTTGTCGCCGGGCTGGTGGACAACGTGCTCAAACCGTTGCTGCTGGGGCGCGGGGTCGACGTACCGATGCCGGTGGTGTTGATCGGCGCGCTGGGCGGCATGGTCACCAGCGGTATCATCGGTCTGTTCATCGGCCCGGTGGTGCTGGCGGTCGGCTACCAACTGTTCTGGCAGTGGGTGGAGGTTCGGCCACAAGAGTAGGGAAGGTCCATAACCCCGGTTTGCGCAGTATCATGAACTGCCGCACGGGTGGCACTTGCAGAGGGTTGAATCATGACCGTTCATGCCTGGGAAAAGCTCTACCTCGATGACCTGCAACTGGGGCAGGTGTTTGAAAGCGACACCCTTCGCGTCGACCGAAACGCGATGCTGGCGTTTGCCCAACAGTTCGATCCGCAACCTTTCCATCTTGATGACGAGGCCGGCCGCATGAGCCTGTTCGGCGGGCTGGCGGCCAGCGGCTGGAACACCGCGGCGTTGACCATGAAACTCCTGGTCGACAGTGTGCCGCTGGCCGACGGCATCATCGGCCTGGGCATCGAACTGAACTGGCCGCACCCAACCCATGCGGAGGACGAATTGCGGCTGACGACGACCGTGAAAGCCATCGAACCGTCCGCCACCAAGACCGACCGGGGCGTGGTGACCATGTTGATGGAAACCCGCAATCAGCATGGCAAAACGGTTCAGCGGGCCACCGGCAGACTGCTGGTGTTCAGGGAACCGGCACCGGATTGAGCGGCCATTGGTTGATTCGCTCGAAGCAGGACACCAGGAAACTCATCACCGCCTGGACGGACGGGATGTGCCGGATATCATTGTGCACGAGCAACCACACGTCACGCTCCAGTCGCGGTCCCTCTGCCTCAACGGCTTGCAGGCCGTAACGCGCGCCGAGAAAACCGGGCAGGGCCGCGATACCGGCACCGGCCTGGACGAAATTGGCCTGGATATTCAGATCATTGCTGCGTAGAAGGATCGGTCGATCTCCCGCCTGTTCCTTGAGCCAGACCTGCTGCGGACTTTGATCGAGACTCTCGTCGTAGGCAATGAACACCCGATCCTGCGGGGCTGTGTTGGCCAGGTAATCCTGCGAGCCATACAGCGCGAATGACACCGTGGCGACCTTGCGCACCACCAGGTCCGGTTCCTTGGGCCGGCTCAGGCGCACGGCGATATCGGCTTCACGACGCGACAAAGAGGCACTGCCCAGGCTGCCAATCAACTGCAACGACAATAGCGGGTATTGCTCGCGCAACAGCTTGATACGCGGTGCGATCAACGCACAGGCCATGGCCGGCGGAGCGCTGACGGTGACTTCGCCGGCATGGCTTTCCTGGCCGGTTTGCGCGGTGCGCTGCACTGCGAACGACTCGCTTTCCATGCGCTGTCCCGACTGGGCGATGCGCTCGCCATCCACCGTGAGTACATACGAGCGCGGGCGTCGGTCCACCAGTTTCACGTTCAGCGAGCTTTCCAGCGCACTGATACGCCGCGCTACCGTGGCGTGGTCGACATTCAGCTTTCGCGCCGCCGCCGAGAGCGATCGCTCCTGGGCGAAAACAATGAAATAGCGCAAATCCTCCCAATCGAACATGGGCGTTTTCTCACAGATAAGGTGAACAAACAGGGAATTTTTCCCCATCGCCAGGCTTGCAAGAATAGTCCGGCGCCTGAAGTGCAGGTGCGAACGATCGGCAGTTTGTCGAGCGATTGGCGAGGAAACAACCATGAGCAAAGCAACCCCGCTGGCCTATGCCGGCATCCTGGGTGCCACGTTTTTCTGGGGCACCAACTTCAACGCCGGGGCCTACATCATCAAGAGCATGGCACCGCTGAGCGCATCCATTGAGCGCTTCTCCATCTCGACCCTGTTATTGCTGCTGATCTTCGGCCTGGTGGGCAAGCTACGGTTCAGTGTGCTGCAGAACAACCTGCTGGCGTTCATCGGTCTGGGGCTGCTCGGATTTACCGGGTTCAGTGTCGCAACGTTTTTCGGCCTGCAAACCACCACGCCTATCAACGGCGCGCTGATCCTGGCGACCACGCCGCTGTGGACCATGATCCTTGCCGTGCTGCTGGAAGGCGAACGGATCGATCGCGGCCGTGCCATCGGCCTGGCCTTGGGTTTGCTCGGTGTCGGCCTGGTGATTACCCGTGGCGATATCCAGGTATTGCTGGGGCTTAAGGTGGTCAGCGGTGACGCGATGATCCTGGCCGGCAGCATGGCCTGGGCGGCGAACATGGTCGGCACCCGGCGGTTCGTCAAAGACGCGACGCCATTGGAAACCACCAGTTTCTCCATGTTGTTCGGTGTGCTTGGCCTGATCGTACTGGGCTTCCTTTTTGAAGACCCGATCGCCAGCATCCGGCAAGCATCGCTTGCCGTGCATGAAGCCGTTGTGTACCTGGCGATCGGCGGGTCAGTGGTGGCCTATTTGCTGTGGTTCAAAGGAATCCATGCCATCGGCGCCGCCCGGACCTCGATTTTCTTCAACCTGGCGCCGGTATTCACCATGTTGGTGTCATCGGTCATGGGCGTGTGGCCGAATGTCTGGCAACTGTTGGGGGCGGGCGGTGTGATCCTCGGGGTGTTGTTTGCTTCGGGGTTGGTGCTGGGTGGGGTCAAACCGCCAGTGGTCGTAGCCAGTCAATGCCGCAACAGTGCGGCATGACCGGAGCCAGTAGCCAGAAGAGGCCTGTTGCCGGCCTCTTACCGCTCGTATCGAGGAGGCTCAGGTTTGCGGTACGGCTACGCCTTCAGGGGCGCCCGGTTTGTTCAGGACGGCCCGATACAGCAGGCTGGAGACCATGAACCCGAGAATGGCCAGCAGGCTCATCAAGCCGAACACATAGTTGTAACCCTGTTGACCCGGGAAGTGATCGAGGATAGCGCCATAGATCACGTAGGCGAACATGCCCGGCGCGTAACCGATCAGGCATCCGATACCGAAGGCCGAGCCGGTGATGTGCTGGGGAATGCCGACTTCGCCCATGGGGGCCCAGAACACGCCGCGCATGGAAAAGACAATCAAGGCGAAGGAGAGGGTGGCCGCCATGCCCGCGTAGATGAAACTCGGGCTTTTCGGGATCAGCATGATCACGCCCATCAACGGCAGCAACGCCATGAATGCCCACTTCAGGTAACGGCTGGTGCTCTTGAACCGCTTGTCCGCGATGAAGCCACCGGCGGGGCCACCGAGAATCTTGAGGAAGTACTGATTGATGATGCCGTAGGCGCCCACCAGTGCCACCGGCAGTCCATACACCTCCTTGAGGTAGGGAATGAAATAAGTCAAACCGCAATACACGATATAGACCATGAACACGTTGAGACTCACCAGCCAGATACCCGGTACCTTGACCGCCTCCAGAAGATTCCCCAGACCGTTTCTCGGCTTGGCAATCGTCTGTTCGCTATTGCCCTTGAGCAGGAACCAGGTCAGGACTCCAGCAAGAATGTCGATGACCGAGTAGAACAGGATCGCGGACTTCAAACCCGCCGCACCCGAGCCCATGGCAATGAAGACACCCAATGCAGAGAAGGCGACCAGGGTATCGATCACGCCACGCCCGCCTTCCAGCAGACCGAACAACCGGCCTTGTTCCTTGTCGTCACCCAGGTTGCGGATGGCCTTGAGCAGTGACGGCCAAAAGATGCAGTCGGCGCAGACAGCCAGCAGGCTGAACACGATCAATAGATTGCTGAAGGACGGAAAGCTGGCCAGGTAGAGCCCCAGGCTGCCGGTACCGAGCAGGCCGACGGGAATCAGTTTGCGTGTATCGAAACGGTCGGCAAGCATGCCGCCGACGACAAAGAGCGCGGTGGCAATGATGGCATTGGCGCTGAGCAACAATCCGATTTGCGTGTGGGTCAACCCCATGAACTCTTGCATGGGCACATAGAAGGCGTCCTTGAGGTTCGCCAGTTTGTAGATGGTGCCGCCCCCGAGGATGAGAATCAGGAATCTGAGCCATTTGGCTTTGTCGTGCGTTGTCATTTTTATTCTCCAGACGAATGGGTAAAAGCGCGTGTCACTTGGCCAGGGTCAACTCGGCCAGCGTTCGGAACTCGGCCAGCAAACCGCGTACATAGGCGATCTGGTTGTTCGCCCAGCGGTGTTCGTCGGCCAGCATCCGCTCCAGCGAGAACCCGGCAGGCAACGCCGTTTCACTCATCTCCCGGTACGCGATAAACGGGTCGGCGGTTTCGTCGATCTGGCGGAATGCCGGGGCGACGTAATGGTTTTCCTGCTCGAGGATGAACGCGATGACTTGCGGGGATGAGTCGCCGAGCATGAGCAGTTCGAACAACATGCGTGCATTCGGCAGGTCGTCTTCGGCACTCCCCTGCAGCACGCCGTAATGGCCGAAGCCGTTTTGCTCGGGAACGATACGCACCCCCTTCAGATGCACCTGGCGTATGTGCGGTGCCAGGCTCCGTAACGCCTGTATCGGTTGTTCGCAGGCATTGATCATGTTGCCGAAGTCGAACAGGGCATGCAGCCGAGGGTGGTTGAGTCGGTTCAGCAGTTGCGCGATTTCTGCGCTCTTGAGTTCTTCGTGCTGCTCGAAGTCGAAGTACAGGTCATGCTCGTCAGCCTGCTGCGCGAGGTAATGCAGGTCAGATTCGATCATGTCCATGACCCGGGAAAGCGCGCCTTCGTAGCGTGAGTAAACGCGTATGTTGCGGGTCCCCAACGCCCTGGCGATGGCGATCACCTGATCGACATCGTGTTTGCGTGTGCTGCTGATCTCCAGATGTACATCCAGGCCCAGCGCATCGGCTTTTTCGGCAAAGGCCTGAAGTTGCGTGGCGGTCATCTGGCTCAGGCTGTTTTCTTCACCGTCGAGCAGGTGCAGGCTCAGGCCTTGCAACTCATGGCGATAGGCGAAGTCCAGAAGGTCGCCGGGGGTGACAAGGCCATGGGTGAGGTTGGTCAGCAGGGGATAGGCATGGGCAAACAGACGCAGTTGCCCGAGTCGGTCGAGTAACTGGCGGGCCAGCGCTTCGCTCAGTGTGGGAGGTGCCCCGGCCTCGGCAGCCTTGTGGCTGAGCAGGGCATTGAATCGGTCCTGGATCTTATTGTTCATTGGAGTCGTTCCTGGTTCAGACGCCGGGTCTGCCGGCGCAGCCTTTATCGCGCCGGCCAGGAACTCTCGATAGATCCATTACTATTTAAATGATAAGACCACTTTCCTCGTCGCCAGGCGGTTCAGGCGATATACCCCAGCTCGCTCAACGCCTGGGCAAGTGCTTCGACCCGTTCTTCGGCCAGGTGCTCGGGCGTGCCGGCAAACCCGATCAGCAGTGCGGGTGGCAGCTCATGCGCCAGGCAATAATCGCTCAAGGGGTAGGTGTGAATATTGTGCCGTGCCAGGTCCTTGGCGAGGGTGTCACCATTGACTTCGGGGGGCAGCCAGGCGATCACGTGCATGCCGGCTTCCACCGGAGTGATATTGAAAAAACCTCCCAGGCGGTGCTGGAACTTTTCCACCAGTGTTGCCTGGCGAGCCTGGTAGAGAGCACGCAACCGGCGGATGTGGCCGAGGAAATGACCTTCGCGCATGAAGTCGGCGGTGACGGCCTGGAGCAGCGTGGGCGGACTGCGATCCATGACCGCGCGTATGGTGCAAAACGGTTCGACCAACGCTGGCGGTAAAATGACGTAACCCAGCCGTAGAGACGGGTAGAGCACTTTGCTGAAAGTCCCGACATAGATCACACGGTTCCAGTGATCCATGGCATGCAGCGCGGGCAGGGGGCGGCTGCCGTAGCGCAACTCACTGTCGCAATCGTCCTCGATGATCCAGCTCTGATGACGCGCGGCCCAATCGATCAGCTCCAGTCGCCGCCCATGGCTCATGGTGATTCCCAGCGGGTGCTGGCGCGACGGTGTTGTAAAGACCAGGCGTGCCTCAGGGCATTGCGCAAGACCTTGCCGGATATCGATCCCCTGCTCGTCGATAGGCAGCGGCACCAACTGGCAACCATGGGCCTGGAAAGCGATCCGCGCGGCGATATGCCCGGGATCCTCCATCCACACGCTGTCTTGGGGGTTGAGCAGGAGCATGGACAGCAGATTGAAGGCTTGCTGGGCGCCGGAAACGATCACCACCTGCGCGGACGTGCACTCGATGCCACGGGCGTCAAACACGTATTCGGCAATCGCCTCGCGCAGTTCCCTCAAGCCCTGCAGTTCGCCATAGCCGAGCATGGCCTTGGTCGGCTTGTGCAAATGACGGTTCATCAACCGTTTCCAGACCTGCTGGGGAAAGGCGTCATACGTGCTGTGGCTGGGCAGGAACGAGGTCGGGCTCGCCGGATCCCAGTCGGCATAGGAAATGCCGCGAAAATGGTTGCTGCGCAGCGACAGCATGGACTGGCTCAGATCGGACAGGCGCGGCGGCTCCCGTTGCTGATCAGCGTCGGCCCTGTCATTGCTGTCCCACTCGCTGCCGACGTAGGTGCCCGCACCGGTGCGTGAAGCGAGAAAACCTTCGGCAATCAGCTGATCGAACGCATTGAGGATAGTGATCCTTGATAGATCAAGTTCCTGGCTCAGGGTGCGGGTCGACGGCAGACGCACGCCGGCCTGAAGCTTTCCACCGAGAATCTGTTTGCGAATCTGCAAATACAGTTGACGGTACAGGGGAATGGAACTGGAGCGGTCCAGCTCGATACCCGACAGCAGCAAACCTGCAGGGGATTTCATGACATGCTCGTCTGGATGAAAGGTGATTCGGCCTCGAACACTGTCAGGCACCGAGGTGCGCAAGGGTAGCGACAGGCGTCGGATAAGTCATCCATCGCTGGCGCCGATCCCGGGCACACCGTTCGATCCGCTGTCATGAAATGAAAAGTCGTTGTCGTCATATGAGAAGCGATCAGCCAGCCATTGGACCTACAGTCCAGTCAGCGCAATTCGATGCAGCACGCCCATATTGCAGACTGGAGAATAAGAAAACATGGCCAAAGCCGTCCGCTTCTACGAAACCGGTGGTCCCGAAGTCCTACGCTATGAAGACGTCGAGGTGGGCGATCCCGGACCCGGTCAGGTTCGGCTGCGTCACGTAGCGGTCGGCCTGAACTATGCCGACACCTACTTTCGCAATGGCACCTACGCGATTCCGCTGGCCAACGGCATGGGTGTCGAAGCCGCTGGCGTGGTTCAGGCCGTCGGGGACGGTGTGACCAATGTGCAAGTGGGCGATCGCGTTACCTACACGGGGTTTCTCAATACGCTGGGCGCCTACAGCACCGAGCGCCTGATCCCGGCCGCGCCGTTGATCAAGCTGCCGGAAACCATCGGTTTCGAAACCGCCGCGGCCATGACCATGCGTGGCCTGACGTCCTCGTACCTGATGCGACGTATCTACGATTTCAAGGCCGGGGACAGCATTTTGCTGCATGCCGCCGCCGGTGGCGTCGGCCTGATCGTGTCGCAATGGGCCAAGCTGCTGGGCCTGACGGTCATCGGCACCGTGTCCACCGAGGTCAAGGGCGACATCGCCCGGGCGCACGGTTGCGACCATGTCATCAACTACAGCCATGAAGACGTCGCCCAGCGTGTTCGCGAATTGACGGACGGCGTCGGTGTCAACGTGGTGTTCGACAGCGTCGGCAAGAACACCTTCGCCGGTTCCCTGGATTCGCTGAAGCGTCGTGGCCTGATGGTCTGCGTGGGTACGGCCTCCGGCCCGATCCCGGCCTTTGATCCGGTGATGCTGGCGATGAAAGGCTCGCTGTTCCTGACCCGCCCGGCACTGGCCGACTACATCGCCGATCCTGCGGAAAAAGCCGCATTGGCCGGCGAGTTGTTCGATCACGTCGGCAGCGGCCGGATCAAGATCGAGATCAACCAGCACTATGCTTTGCAGGATGCCGTGCAGGCCCATCGTGACCTGGAATCGCGCAAGACCACCGGCTCGTCGATTTTCGTCATTTAAGGGAGCAGCCTGCCGTGAAAGTCGAACAATTGACCTGCCACATCGGCGCGGAACTGATCGGCGTCAACCTGGCCGATGCCATTCATGACGATGGTCTGTTTGCCGAGATACGTGCGCAGTTGCTCACCCATCGCGTGGTGTTCCTGCGCGACCAGGACATCAGTCGCGCCGAGCACGTGGCGTTTGCCCGGCGCTTCGGCGAGCTGGAGGACCATCCGGTGGCCGGCAGCGACCCGGATCATCCCGGCCTGGTGCAAATCTACAAGAAGCCGGACCAGCCGATGGACCGCTACGAAAACGCCTGGCACACCGACGCCACCTGGCGCGAGGCGCCGCCGATGGGGTGCGTGCTGCGCTGCGTGGAATGCCCACCGGTCGGCGGCGACACCATGTGGGCGAACATGGTTGAAGCCTATGAACATTTGCCTGAAGACGTGAAGGCGAAGATCGCTGATCTGCGCGCCCGGCACAGCATTGAGGCGAGCTTCGGCGCGGCGATGCCGATCGAAAAGCGCCTGGCGCTCAAGGCCATGTACCCGGATGCCGAACACCCGGTGGTGCGCACGCACCCGGAAACCGGCGAGAAGGTACTGTTCGTCAACGCCTTCACCACCCACTTCAGCAACTACCACACCCCCGAGCGTGTGCGCTTTGGCCAGGACGCGAACCCGGGCGCCAGTGAGTTGCTGCGCTACCTGATCAGCCAGGCCTACATTCCCGAGTACCAGGTGCGCTGGCGGTGGAAGCCCAACAGCATCGCCATCTGGGACAACCGCAGCACCCAGCACTACGCCGTCATGGATTACCCGTCGTGTCATCGCAAGATGGAGCGCGCCGGGATTATCGGCGACAAGACGTACTGATCGACCACCTCTGCATTCGCACTCGTAACTGCGCCCACCGGGCAGGCTCCCGGCTGGGCGGAAAACCATAAGAACAGGAGTAACTCATGCAATTCTTCGACGATTCCCTACACCCGGAAAACATGGAAAAGGTGGTCATCACCGTGGCCCCGTACGGCCCTGAATGGATGCCGGAAGACTTTCCTGAAGACATTCCGCTGACCATGGATGAGCAGGTGCAGAAGGCGGTCGATTGCTACGAAGCCGGTGCAACCGTCCTGCACCTGCACGTACGTGAACTGGATGGCAAGGGTTCCAAGCGCCTGTCCAAGTTCAACGAGCTGATCGCCGGTGTGCGTGAAGCCGTGCCGGACATGATCATCCAGGTCGGCGGTTCGATTTCCTTCGCCCCGGAAAGCGATGGCGAGGCGGCCAAATGGTTGTCCGACGATACCCGTCACATGCTGGCCGAGCTGACGCCAAAACCGGATCAGGTCACGGTGGCGATCAACACCACCCAGATGAACATCATGGAGTTGCTCTATCCGGAGTACCTGGAAGGCACCTCCCTGGCCAATCCGGCCTATCAGGCGGCCTACAGCGAGATGACCGTGCCGGCCGGGCCGGCGTGGGTCACCGAGCACCTCAAGCGCCTGATGGACAATGGCATTCAGCCGCATTTCCAGCTGACCGGCATGCACGCCATGGAAACCCTGGAGCGCATGGTGCGCAAGGGCCTGTACATGGGGCCGTTGAACCTGACCTGGATTGGCATCGGCGGTGGTTTCGATGGCCCGAACCCGTTCAACTTCTTCAACTTCATCCATCGCGCACCGGACGGCTGCACCCTGACCGCGGAATCGCTGCTCAAGAACGTGCTGCCGTTCAACACCATGGCGCTGGCCATGGGCATGCACCCGCGCGTGGGCATTGAAGACACTATCATTGATCACAAGGGCAAGCGCTTCAGCTCGGTGCAGCAGATCGAACAAACCGTGCGGGTCGCCCACGAACTGGGGCGCGAAATTGCCTCCGGCAAAGAGGCCCGGGAGATCTACCGGATCGGTGTGCAGTATCAGAGCATCGAAGAAACTCTGCTGGCCAACGGTATGTCGCCCAACCGCAAGGCCGGGCAAAAAGGTGTGCCGCAGCGCGGCTGACCGACAGCCGGGGCGGGAGGTCGATGGCCTCTCGCTCGCTGCACCGCATCACGCTCGATAACAACAAAAACAAAGTTTCGAGGAGGCTGCATGGCCTTTCACCCAATCGCCGCCGACGATGACGACGGTACCGTCAGCGTTTCGCGCCAATACGCCTGGATCGTCTTTGCCCTGACGTTCGGCCTGTTGATTTCCGATTACATGTCGCGCCAGGTGCTGAACGCGGTGTTCCCGATGCTCAAGGGCGAATGGGCACTGAGCGACGGCCAGCTCGGCCTGCTCAGTGGCATCGTGGCCTTGATGGTCGGGCTGCTGACGTTTCCGCTGTCGCTGTTGGCCGACCGTTTCGGCCGGGTCAAGAGCCTGGCGTTGATGGCGCTGTTGTGGAGCCTTGCAACGCTGGGCTGCGCACTGGCGCAGGACTACCAGCAGATGTTCATCGCCCGGTTCATGGTGGGCGTCGGCGAAGCGGCCTACGGCAGCGTCGGCATCGCGGTGGTGATTTCAGTCTTTCCCAAGCACATGCGCGCCACCCTGGCCAGTGCCTTCATGGCCGGCGGCATGTTCGGCTCGGTGCTGGGCATGGCCCTGGGCGGGGCTATCGCCGCGAAGCTGGGCTGGCGCTGGTCGTTCGCCGGCATGGCGCTGTTCGGCCTGCTGCTGGCGGTGCTGTATCCGCTCATCGTCAAGGAAGCACGCATTGCTCCACAACGCGCTGCACAGGCACTGAACAAGGCCTCGGCCAAGGTCAGTCAGCCGTTGCGCACGCTGTTTTCCAGTCGCTCGGTGATCGCCACCTACGTTGGCAGCGGCCTGCAGCTGTTCGTCGCCGGCACCGTGATTGTGTGGATGCCCAGTTACCTGAACCGCTACTACCAGATGGGCACGGACAAAGCCGGCGGCATGGCGGCGGTCATCGTGCTGTGCAGCGGTGCCGGGATGATTCTGTGCGGCATGCTCAGCGACCGTCTGTGTCGTCACTCGCCCCAGCGCAAGGTCGCCCTGGCCATCGCGTTCTGCCTGGGCAGTTGCCTGTTGCTGTCGGCGGCGTTCGCCCTGCCGGCAGGCCCCGCACAACTGGCGCTGATCTGCCTGGGCATGCTGATCGCCGCTGGCACCACCGGGCCCGCCGGGGCAATGGTTGCCAATCTGACCCACTACTCGGTCCATGGCACCGCGTTCGCCACGCTGACCCTGGCCAACAACATGCTCGGCCTGGCGCCGGGGCCGTTCATCACCGGCAAGGTGTCGGACCTGATCGGCTTGCAGGCTGCCTTCCAGTTTGTGCCGCTGGTCAGCCTCGCGGCCGCGGCGGTGTTCTTTTATGCCAAGTGTCATTACCACCGGGACATCGCCCGGCTCAGGGGTGAGCGGGTGTCCGAGTCGGTGGGCGAATCCGTGTTAGAGGTGAAGTTGTGAGTGGTCGTCTGCGTATTGATGTGTTCTTCGATTTTATCTGTCCCTGGTGCCTGATCGGCAAGCGCCAACTGGAGCGCGCGCAGGAACTGTTGCGCGCCCGACAACCGGAGGTGGAATTCACCACGGTATGGCACGGCGTGCAGCTGTTGCCACAACTGTCGGTACAAGGTGAACCCTTCGACGCGTTTTACCGCAAGCGTCTGGGCAGTGCTGAAAAGGTGCAGTTGCGCCAATCCCAAGTACAACAGGCCGCGCTGGCGGTGGGGGAGGCCATCGATTTCAGGCGCATTGCCACGATGCCCAACACCGCCGATGCCCATCGCCTGCTGGAGCGGGTCAGCGTGCTGGGTAATTCCAGGCAGCGCGATGCCTTGCTCGATCGTCTGTTCGCCGCGTATTTCCATCACGGCGAAGATCTGGGCAACCGCGAAACGTTGCTCGCCATCGCCCAGTCGTGCGGTTTTGAGGCTGGCTTTGTGGCGGACTGTCTGTACGGCAACGGCGAGCCTTTTGTCGGCAACCCCGGGGCTGTCGGCGGCGTGCCCTGTTTCCAGTTTGACCGGCGCGTGACGGTGGTGGGCGCACAGCCCCCCGAAGCGCTGTTTGGCGTCATGTACGAAGCCTTGCTCGAACGGGCCGGCGAGCGACAACCCTCATGAACCTGCGAGTCCATGTGCCTGCCGGAAAACTCCCGCAGGTCGGGGGCCGTGCGCTCTTCGAATTCGATGACAAGAGCATCGCGCTGTTCAACATCGACGGTGAGTTGTTCGCCATCGATGACGGTTGCCCGCACCAGGGCGCCTCGTTGTGCGGCGGTCGCCTCGACGGTCGGGTGATTCAATGCTGTGCCCATGGCCTGCGTTTCGATCTGGCCAGTGGCTACTTGCTCAACTCCAACAAGCTCAAGGTCGCCAACTACCCGGTCGAGGTAGTCGACGGCCAGGTATTCATTGTCATCATCACCGAGGAGGCCGCGCCATGAGCGCCATCGCTCTGACCCGCATCCACAGCCGTACGCGCGAACTGGCGCCGGGGTTCATCGTCAGCCTGATTGTCGCGGCGGCGGCGACCTTTCTGTCGGAGCACTACGGTGCGCCGGTCATGTTGTTTGCCCTGTTGCTCGGCATGGCGCTGAACTTCCTCGCCGGCGAAGGCACCTGCAAGGCCGGCATCGAGTTCACCGCACGCACCGTATTACGCATCGGCGTAGCGCTGCTGGGCATGCGCATCACCCTCGAACAGATCGCCGCACTGGGCTGGAAACCCTTTGCGCTGGTGGTGATTCTGGTGGTGGTGACCATCGGCGTTTCGGTAGTGGCGGCCAAGGCGCTGGGCTTCCAGCGACTGTTCGGCATGCTCACCGGTGGCGCCACCGCGATCTGCGGTGCCTCGGCGGCATTGGCGCTGGCCGCGGCCTTGCCGAACCACCCGCAGAAGGAACGCGCCACCTTGTTCACGGTGATCGGGGTCTCGGCGCTGTCGACCCTGGCGATGATCCTGTACCCGATGATTGCCAACTGGCTGTCGTTGTCGCCCCAGGTGGCCGGGGTATTCCTGGGGGCGACCATCCATGATGTCGCCCAGGTGGTCGGCGCCGGATACAGCCTGTCGACCGAGACCGGCGACACGGCCACGGTGGTCAAGCTGATGCGGGTCGCCATGCTGCTGCCGGTGATCGTTTGTGCCGCGATGGTCACGCGTATGCAGGGCGCCGATCCCACCGGCAAACGGCCGCCGCTGCTGCCGTGGTTCGCGGTCGGCTTTTTGCTGCTGGCCTGCCTCAACAGCACCGGCTGGGTGGCCCCGGTGGTGCAGGGCTCGGTCAATGAACTGTCACGCTGGTGCCTGGTGGTGTCCATCAGCGCCCTGGGCATGAAGACCCAGCTCAAGGAACTGGCGGCAGTGGGCATCAAGCCGATCCTGCTGATGGTTGGGGAAACCGTATTCCTCGTGGTTCTTGTGCTGCTGTTGCTGCACTGGGGGATGTAACTCCGTACCGTTTTACTCGCGGCGCTGCATTGCGCTCACTCCGGCGCAGTGCGGCACTCCACCGGCGTCAAAGGCCCCGGTTTTTGCGGCGACCGTACCAGCGGTCGCCGTTTTTTTTGTGATTCCTGATACCCCCCTGTGGGAGCGAGCCTACTCGCGAAGGCTATGTTTCAGGCGACCGGGGTTTTGGATGGTGTACATATCCGTTTCTTCGGTAACGGCGGCTGGCGGTTTCGCCCTTACGGCGACTTACTTTTTTTTCAAACGCCAAAAAAAAGATAAGCAAAAAAAGGCTCGCCCCGAGCGTCCGGCTCCTCGCTGGGGCTCGGCGTTCCTTCGCTCCGGCATTCATCCGGGGGCATTGCCCTCCGGTTGGCTTCGCTGCACCTACATGCAATGTGTTCGACTGCGTCGAACGGCGCTGCGCGCCAATCCCCGGATGAACACCTCCTCTCAGCCTGCCGAAGGGGCGGGTGAATCAAGATCAAAAGCGGAAGGCGAGCTAACGCTCGGCCTGATGAGTGGTGAGAAGCAGCGGGTGTACGTCGCCCCATTGTGGGAGCGGGCTTGCTCGCGAAGGCGGCCTGACAGCCGACCAATCTCTTGCAGATGTATCCGGATCCCCTGTGGGAGCGAGCCTGCTCGCGAAAAACATCAAGGCAACGCAATCATTCAGACAGGGCGCGTTATCGTTGACGTCCTTCGCGAGCAGGCTCGCTCCCACAGGGGTATGAGGATATCCGTCAAAGTCAGGTCGGCTGTCAGGCCGCCTCGCTCTGCTTTGGTTTTTGATCTTTCGCCCCTTCGGCAGGCTGAGCGTAGGTGTTCATCAGGGGGTTAGGCGCGCAGCGCCGTGCGGCGAAGCCGCACACATCGAGAGGAGGTGCAGCGAAGCAAACCGGAGGCGATGCCCCCTGATGGACACCGTAGCGAGGGAACGCCGAGCCTCAGCGAGGTGCCGTACGCCGGGGCGAAGCCTTTTGCTTACTTTTCGGCGTTTGGAAAAGTGAGTCGCTGTAAGAGCGAAACCGCCAGCCGCCGTTACCGCAGGAATGGATATGTACACAAAAAAATACGTCGCCTAACCCGCAGCCTTCGCGAGCAAGTCGAATCATCGCACCGCCGTTCCCACAGGGTTCAGTTTTTACCCGGATCGGGGAGGGTGGTCGTGTCAGCTATTGCTTTCAACGTGCCACGCTTTTGCGTACTGCGCCACGTCGCCGGCGGCATGCCGAACTGGCTGATGAACCAGCGCGTGAAAGAGCTGGCCATGGAGTAGCCGAGCATGTCGGCGATGCGGCCCAGCGAGTAGTTCGGGTTTTCCAGATACCGCAGCACCAGATCGCGCCGCACGTCGTTGATCAGGTCATTGAAGGCGCAGCCATCGTCTTTGAGGCGACGTTGCAGGGTCCGCACATTCATGCCCTGGGTCTGGGCGATTTGCTCGATGGTGGCGCGTCCCATGGGCAGCAGCAGGTAAATGGCTTTGCGCACCTCGAACAGCGTCGAGGGCCCTTCATGGCTTTGTAGCGAATCCAGATAGCGCTGGGCGTAACGCGCCATCGCCGGGTCGGCATGGGGGTTGGCGATGTCGAGGCTGGCATCGGGGCAGACAATGCCATTGAACTCGCTGCCGAACTCCAGATTGCAGCCGAACAGGCGCCGATGCAGTTGCAGATTGTCGGGAGGCTGGTGCGTGAAATTCACGCTGTAGGGCTGCCAGTGCGCACCGAGCAGCGCGGCGCACAGCCGGAACATCACGCCGATGGCCAGTTCATTGGCTTGCCGGCAGGGCATGGGTGAGTCGGTCACCACTTCCTCGCGAATGATCACCATCTTGCCGGCTTCTTCGATGAAGATCGCCAGCGATTCGTTCATCAGGTGCCGGTAGTGCACCAGCACCTGCAACGCATCACGCAACGTGCGCTGGTGAGTCAGCAGCAGGCTGACGACGCCGAAATCCGAGAGTTGACGCGATTCGGCCATGCTCAGGCCGAAGCTCTGGCAACCGCTGGCGACAGACGACTCTTCCAGCAGGCGAACCGCCGCATCGATCGGAATCCGATGCTCGGGCGCTTGCAGACGGGCCTTGCTCAGGCCGACGCCCGCCAGCACATCGTGTGGGTTGAACCCCAGGTAATGAGCAACATCCAGGTAGTTGGTCAAGACAGCGGCGCGAACGAGCTTAGGCATGCAGAGGCGTTCCTGCAGGGGTTCCGATGGAAACGAGCGCGGCCGAATATAGCCAGCGCGTCAGAAAGTGAACAGGTTACAACGCCACGTTAGCAGCTTCCGCGCGACCACCTGGCAGCTCAAGTAAAGCTGTCATCAAAAGAAAAGTCACTGTCGTCAAATGAAAAGCGCAGCCCACCCCGGCTCTTTAATGTCAGTCCTACAAAAAGATTCTGGCGAAACAGCCAGGCGAGTCACTGAGAAGCCGAGGGTATCCAAGTGGACAAACTGCAAACTGCCGCCACCGTTCTGATCGTACCGGGACTGCGTGAGCATGTTGCCGAACATTGGCAAACACTGCTTGAAGCCCGTTTGAGCAAGGTTCGCAGCGTTCCACCACTTGAGACCGACAAGCTCGACTGCACTGCCCGAGTACGGGCGATCCAGCAGGAGCTGGAGCAAATCGACGGCCCCGTGATCCTCGTCGCCCACAGTGCCGGCGTTCTGATGGTGGCGCACTGGGCTGCTCGCTACAGTCGCCCGATCAAGGGCGCACTGTTGGCCGCGCCGCCGGACCTGGCGGCCCAATGGCCGCAAGGTTACCCAAGCCCGCAAACCCTTCGCGACCACGGCTGGACCCCTCTGCCGCAAGGAGCGTTACCCTTTCGCAGCCTCGTCGCTGCCAGCACCGACGATCACCTCGCCAGCTTCGACGCGGCTTCGCGCCTGGCCCGGGACTGGGAGGCGGAGCTGGTCAACCTCGGTGCCGTCGGCCACCTCAATCCGGCGTCGGGCTACGGCCCGTGGCCCCAGGCAGAAGCACTCATTCTGGACCTGGATCGCTAGATTCAATCACCCGTCAATCGTCCTCACGCCTCAAAGGCACTGGCTCTCCCACCAAGAGTCAGCGGGGACCACTGCGCTTAAAACAAATACAAAAAGGCGGAGACAACGCAATGCACAACAATAAGAGTCACGGCCACACACGCCCTTCGCATCGCAGCCTGCTGGCCCTGGCCATCCTGGCGGCTTCCATGCCGGCCGCCCAAGCGATGGAGCTGGACACCGGCAATCCGGACTGGTCCGTGCGCTTCGACAACACCGTGAAGTACAACTACGGCGTTCGCACCGAAAGTGCCGACAAACGCATGCTCGGCACGCCGAACAACAACGACGGCGACTACAACTTCCGCAAGGCCGGGACCAACATCACCAACCGTGTCGACCTGTTGACCGAGATGGATGTGGTTTACCAGCAAAGCATGGGTTTTCGCGTCAGCGCCGCCAGCTGGTACGACAAGGCCTATGAAAACACCGGCTCCAATTCCAACCCGTTCGTCAACGGCAACGGCGGCACGTCGGGTCTGGTCGCCAACGACCCACGGCTTGCGCCCGTCACTCGCGACAATGTCGGCTTTGGCAGTCCGCACCTGAGCAACTATGCCCAGCGTTATTACACCGGTCCCTCCGGTGAAATCCTCGACGCCTTCGTGTTCTACAGCACCGAAGTGGGCGAAGAGTCGATGTTCAGCATCAAGGCCGGGCAGCACAACGTGTTCTGGGGTGAAACCATCCTCAACCCGGTGCATTCGATGAGCTACGGCCAATCCGGGCTGGACCTGGCCAAGCTGGCGGCATCGCCGGGTACCGAAGCCAAGGAACTGTTCGTGCCGCGCAATCAGGTGTCGATGTCGTTCACCCTCAACCCTGAGTTGACCGTGGGTGCCCAGTACTTCCTGGATTGGGATGAAGCACGCCTGCCTGAAGCGGGCACTTACTATGGCGGTTCCGATCTGGTGGGCACCGGTGCGCAGTCGTTCCTGCTGGGCAACACCAACTCCATCACCCCCGGCAGCCCGCTCGGGTGTGGCCTGGCCCCTTGCAACGCGTTGACCAACGTGCGACGTGGCAACGACCTGGAACCGGACCATCACGGCGATTGGGGCGTCATGGCGAAATGGTCGCCTGCCTGGCTGGACGGCACGCTCGGCGTTTACTACCGCCAGACTTCCGACATCCTGCCCCAGGCCTGGCTCGACGCCAGAGGCTTGAGTTCGGCCAACCCCAACGGCACGCCGCCGGCGGGGCAGGTGCCTGCCGTGGTCAACACGCTGAACTCGTTGAGCACCGCCACCTATCAACTGGCCTATTCCGACAAGATCGACATCTTCGGCTTCAGCCTGTCCAAGGATGTCGGCGGCATCAGCGTCGGCAGTGACCTGAACATCCGCCACAACATGCCGCTGGCGAGCATTCCGGCCATCGTCAGCACCACCAGCCCGCTGGGGCTCGGTCAGGGTCTTGGCCTGTTGCCGCCACGCACGGCAGCCACCGGCGTGATCTACGACACCCCGCAAGATGGCGACAGCATGAGCGCCACCGGCGACACCCTGCACTGGACAATCAACGGTCTGATGACCCTGCCCAAGACCCCGGTGTTCGATTCGGCCGTGCTGCTCACCGAGTTGTACTACAGCAACCTGCTCAAGCTCGATAGCAAGAACGAAGCGCTCTACAAGGGCAAAAGCAGCTATCGCGGTATCGACGCGCCGACCCGTGACAACTGGGGCATCGCGGTCAACTTCACCCCGACCTGGTACCAGGTGTTCCCGGGCGTGGACATGAATATGCCGATGTCGGTCAACGTTGGCCTCGACGGTGTGTCACCGGTGTCGGGCGGCGGTGCGAAAGACACCGGCAACTATGCGATCGGCGTCGGTGCCGTCGTTTACAACAAGTACTTCGTCGACCTCAAGTACGTGGACGCCTTCGGCAAGGCTGACAAGTGCAACGTCAGCGGTAACAGCACTGGTGCGGCAAACGCCGGCAGTGGCGACGGCTCCACGCCGAACGCCTTCAGCGGTAACGAAAACTATGCGTGCTACGCCGGTGGCTATTCAGCCTTCTCGGGCGGCGGCGCGACCACCGAAGACCGTGGCGCGCTGTACCTGACGCTGAAAACCACCTTTTGATTCACCCAATGCTTAGTCACTAAGCAGGAGTTAGAAACCATGAAATTCGTGCAAACCCTGTTGGCCGCCTCGCTGGCCATGGCCATGGCCGCCCAGGCCCAAGCCGCCGTATCGACTCAGGAAGCCGGCAAGCTCGGCAGCAGCCTGACCCTGGTGGGCGCCGAAAAAGCCGCCAGCGCCGATGGCTCCATTCCGGCCTATTCCGGTGGCCTGACCACCGCCCCGGCCAGCTTCAAGGCCGGCGACAGCATGCGTCCGGACCCGTTTGCCAGCGAAAAACCGCTGCTGGTGATCAATGGCAAAAACGTTGACCAGTACAAGACCATGCTCTCGGCCACCACCGTCGAACTGGCCAAGCGTTTCCCCACCTTCCGTGTCGATGTCTACCCGACCCACCGCACCGTGGCATTGCCGCAGACGGTGCTGGACAACAGCGTGAAAAACGCCACCGGCGCCAAGTCGCTGGAAGGTGGCCTGGCCATCGATAACGTGTTGCCCGGCGTGCCGTTCCCGATTCCGCAATCGGGCAGCGAGGCGATGTGGAACTTCCTGCTGCGTTACCAGGGGGTCAACATCAACTCCAAGTACGACTCCTGGAACGTCGACTCGGCCGGTGTGCCAAGCCTTGCGACCACCGGGCAGGCGTTCATCACTTACCCGATCTACGAAAACATGGCGCAGACAATCAGCAGCGCCGATGTGTACTACCAGATGAAGCTGTATTACACCGGTCCCGCACGCCGGGCCGGTGAGTCGATCATGCTCAAGGACGCCGCCAACCCGCTGGAACAGCCACGCCGCGCGTGGCAGTACCTGCCGGGGCAACGTCGGGTCAAACTGGCGCCGAACCTGGCCTACGACACGCCTAACCCGGGCACTGCCGGCGCGGGCACCTATGACGATGTGTTCGTGTTCAACGGCGCGCTGGATCGCTACGACTGGAAACTGGTCGGCAAGCAGGAAATGATCGTGCCGTACAACACTTACAAGCTGACCTACGCCCAGGACCCGAAAAGCCTGACCACCGCCAACCACATCGCGCCGGACTTCGTGCGCTGGGAGAAACACCGCGTCTGGGTGGTGGAGGGCAACCTCAAGGCCGGCGCGCGTCACGTCTACCAGAAGCGTCGTTTCTACCTGGATGAAGACAGCTGGGCGGCACTGGCTTCCGATCAGTACGACGCTCGTGGTCAGCTCTACCGTGGTTCCTTTGCCTTCCTCAGCCAGAGCTATGACAAGCAGGTACCGGATTCCACGCCTTTCATGATCTACGACCTGGTCGGCGGCTCCTACAACATCAACGGTGTAGTGGGTCCTTACGGCGGCATCCGCTACATCGACTCGCTGTCCAAGGCGCAGTGGTCGCCGGAGTCCCTGGCGGGCGCCGGTATCCGCTAAGCATCGGGTTTCAACGCCGGGTTGCACTGCGTGCACCCGGCGCCGTTTTTTCAAGGGGACGTCGTATGTGTTCGTTCAAGAAGTGTGTGCCGCTGCTGTTGGGCGCCGCGCTGGCTCTGTTGCATGGATTCGCTCAGGCTGCCGCCTACGTTGACGTGCTCGATCTGCCCGCCACCCCCAGTACCCTGGCCGTGCGCAGCCCATTGCTGGACACGACCCGTGCCGGCGAGCGACTGGTTGCCGTGGGGCAGCGTGGCCACATTCTTTATTCCGATGACGCCGGCCAGCAATGGCAGCAAGCCGCCGTGCCGGTCAGTGCCGACCTCAATGCCGTGTACTTCCCTTCGCCGATGAAGGGCTGGGCGGTCGGCAACGACGGCGTGGTGTTGCACAGCAGCGATGCCGGCGCGACCTGGCAAAAGCAACTGGATGGCCGCCAGATCGGTGCCTTGCTGGTCAAGCATTATGCCGCATTGGCCCAGGCCGAGCCGGGCAACGAGCAATGGCCGCTGCTGGTCGCCGAAGGTCAGCGGCTGACCGAGGAGGGCGCCGACAAGCCACTGCTGGATGTCTGGTTCGCCAATGACAACCTGGGTTACGTGGTGGGTGTGTTCAACCTGATCCTGCGCACCGAAGACGGTGGCAAACACTGGACGCCGTTCCAGGACCGTACCGACAACCCGCAGGGCTTTCACCTCAACGCCATCTCCGCCACGGGCGACGGGCTGTACATCGCCGGCGAGCAAGGGCTGCTACTGAAATGGAATGACGCCCGGCAACACTTCATGGCGTTGCAGACACCCTATCAGGGCAGCTTTTTCGGGGTGATCGGCAAGCCCGGCGAAGTGCTGGTCTACGGCTTGCGTGGGCATGTGCTGCGCAGCACCGATGGCGGTATCAACTGGACGCTGCTCAACAGCGGCCTGCAGGTCAGCATCACGGCCGCCACGCTGGGTGAAGACGGTCACTTCCGGCTGTTCACCCAGGCCGGGCACCTGTTGCTCAGCCCGGATCACGGGACGCAGTTGCAGTTGCTCGCCCAGCAGAATCAGTCACCCGTGGCCGGTGCCGTCCAGGCCGCCGACGGCGCGTTGATTGTGGTGGGCAGTCGTGGCGCACGCGTGCTTTCCAAAGAATAAAAACAGTTAAATCAGAGCGGGTACCCTCCTATGGGCAGTATTGAGCAAGACACCATGCCGGTGATCAGCGACTTGCGTGACTTCGATCGCCGTTCCGGCAACCGGCTGGAACGATGGGTGTTCAACCACCGGCCGCTGTTTATGCTGTTGATGGCCGCGATCACCCTGGTACTGGGCTACATGATGGTAACCCGCCTGGAATTGCGCCCCAGCTTCGAGAAGATGATCCCGCAGAGTCAGCCGTACATTCAGAATTTCCTGGAGAACCGCCAATCGTTGCGCGGCCTGGGAAGCTCGGTACGGGTGGTGGTGGAGAACACCCAGGGCGACATCTTCGACCCCGAGTACCTGAACGTGCTCAAGCAGGTCAACGACGAACTGTTCCTCGCCGAGGGCGTCGATCGCGCCTGGATGAAATCGCTGTGGAGCCCGGCGGTGCGCTGGACCGAAGCCACCGAAGAAGGTTTCCAGGGCGGCCCGGTGATGCCCGATGCCTATCAGGGTACACCTCAAGATATCGAACAACTGCGCCAGAACATCAACCGCGCCGGCATTGTCGGCAGCCTGGTGGCCAGCGACTTCAAATCGACCATGCTCATTGTCCCGCTGCTGGACAAGGCCTCGGCCACCGGCAGCGGTATCAACTATCACCAGTTTTCACGGATGCTTGAAGAGCGCTTGCGCGACAAGATCGAGTTCGCCGGTGACAGCGCGGCGCGCAAGGCCGGGGAGGAGGGCACGGGGCACTACAAGGTGCGGGTGATCGGCTTCGCCAAACTGGTGGGTGACCTGATCGACGGCCTGATCCAGGTGATGATGTTCTTCGGCCTGGCGGTGGTCACCTCGCTGGTCATCATCTACCTCTACACCCGCTGTGTGCGCAGCACCTTGCTGGTGGTCGGCTGTTCGCTGATCGCGGTGGTCTGGCAATTGGGAATTGTCGCCTGGCTGGGTTACGCCATCGATCCTTACTCCGTGCTGGTGCCGTTCCTGATTTTCGCCATCGGCGTGTCCCACGCGGCGCAGAAGATGAACGGCATCATGCAGGACATCGCCCGAGGCACCCATAAACTGGTGGCGGCGCGTTATACCTTCCGTCGTCTGTTCATTGCCGGGGTTACCGCGCTGCTGGCCGACGCCGTCGGTTTCGCGGTGCTGATGCTGATCGACATTCCGGTGATCCAGGACCTGGCCATCACCGCCAGTATCGGCGTGGCGGTGCTGATCTTCACGTCGCTGTTGCTGATGCCGGTGGCGCTGTCGTACATCGGCGTGGGCAGCAAGGCCGCCGCCCGTGCATTGAAAATCGACACCCGGGCCGCCGAGCATCGGGGCTTTGGCAAGTTGTGGGACATGCTCGACCGCTTCACCACACCCAAATGGGCCACGGGCGCGGTCCTGGTCGCCCTGGTGCTGGGCGTTGGCGGCTTCATGGTCAGCCTGCAACTGAAGATCGGCGACCTCGACAGTGGCGCGCCGGAGCTGCGTGCCGACTCGCGCTATAACCGCGACAACGCCTACATCACCAGCCACTATGCGCTGTCCAGCGACCTGTTCGCGGTGATGATCAAGACCGCGCCCGAAGGTTGCCTGAATTACCAGACGCTGATCCTGGCCGATCGCCTGGCCTGGGCGTTGCAACAGCAACCGGGCGTGCAAGCCACGGCCTCGCTGGTCAACGCGGTGCGCCAGATCACCGCCGGTACCTTCGAAGGCAACCCCAAGCTCAACAGCATCCAGCGCAACCAGAACGTACTGAACTATGCGGCGCAACAGGCCTCGGTCAATGCGCCGGAGCTGTTCAACACCGACTGTTCGCTGATGCCGGTGATTGCTTTCCTCAAGGACCACAAGGCCGAGACCCTGGACGCGGTGGTGGCTGTCGCCGACCGGTTCGCCAGGGAAAACAGTACCGAGGATCGGCAGTTCCTGCTGGCCGCCGGCACTGCCGGGATTGAAGCGGCAACCAACATCGTGGTGCGTGAAGCCAACCACACCATGCTGCTTTACGTTTACGCGGCGGTGACGCTGTTTTGCCTGATCACCTTCCGCAGCTGGCGTGCAACCCTGGTGGCGCTGCTGCCGCTGGTGCTGACGTCGATCCTCTGCGAGGCGTTGATGGTCGCCATGGGCATCGGCGTAAAAGTGGCGACCCTGCCGGTCATCGCCCTGGGGGTCGGGATTGGTGTGGACTATGCGCTGTACTTGCTCAGCGTGCAGTTGCAATACCAGCGCCAGGGCATGCCCTTGGCACAGGCCTACCGCAACGCGGTGTCGTTCACCGGCCGGGTGGTGGGGCTGGTGGGCATCACTCTGGCAGCGGGTGTCGTGTGCTGGGCCTGGTCGCCGATCAAGTTCCAGGCCGACATGGGCATCCTGCTGACCTTCATGTTCCTGTGGAACATGCTCGGTGCCTTGATCCTGATTCCGGCGCTGTCGTTCTTTCTGCTGCGAAACATCACTCCCGTTCCGTCTACGTCCGCTGAACGTTCGACGGAGCTTGTCGGCGTCCACTCCTGAGCGTCCTCTCATAAGAGTGCCACTTCCATTGACCAGGGCATCGTCGATGCCCTGACATTGCCTGAGTATTTCAAACATGTCTGATTACCAAGCGCCGCTGCGCGACATCCGGTTCGTACTCAACGAAGTTTTCAATGTTTCCACGTTGTGGGCCGCCATGCCTGCCTTGGCCGAGGTGGTGGATCAAGACACCGCGAGCGCGGTGCTTGAAGAGGCCGGCAAAGTAGCCGCCGGCCTCATCGCCCCCCTCAATCGCAGTGGCGACGAGCAGGGCTGTTCCTGGAGTCACGGCGAGGTGACTACGCCTGACGGTTTTGTTGACGCCTACCGTGCCTTTGCCGAGGGTGGCTGGGTCGGCGTGGGCGGTGATCCGGCCTACGGCGGCATGGGCATGCCCAAGGCGATTTCGGCTCAGGTCGAGGAAATGGTCAACGCGGCCAATCTTTCCTTCGGCCTGTACCCGATGCTGACCGCCGGGGCTTGCCTGTCGATCAATGCCCACGCCAGCGAAGAGCTGAAAGCCGCCTATCTGCCGAACATGTATGCCGGGGTCTGGACCGGTTCCATGTGCCTGACCGAGCCGCACGCCGGCACCGACCTGGGGATCATCCGCACCAAGGCCGAGCCTCAGGCCGACGGTTCCTACAAGGTCAGCGGCACCAAGATCTTCATCACCGGCGGCGAGCACGACCTCACCGAAAACATCATCCATCTGGTGCTGGCCAAGCTGCCGGACGCGCCGGCGGGGCCGAAAGGCATTTCGCTGTTCCTGGTGCCCAAATTCCTGGTCAATGCCGACGGCAGCCTGGGTGCACGCAACCCGGTGAATTGCGGTTCGATCGAACACAAGATGGGCATCCAGGCATCGGCCACGTGCGTGATGAACTTCGATGAAGCCGTGGGTTATCTGGTCGGCGAGCCGAACAAAGGCCTGGCGGCGATGTTCACCATGATGAACTACGAACGCCTGGGCGTTGGTATCCAGGGCTTGGCCACGGCCGAGCGTTCTTATCAAAATGCGCTGGCTTACGCCCGTGACCGCCTGCAAAGCCGTTCCCCGACCGGCGCGCAGAACAAGGACAAGGTGGCCGACCCGATCATCGTCCACCCGGACGTGCGTCGCATGCTGCTGACCATGAAAGCTTCCAACGAAGGCGGCCGTGCTTTCTCGACCTACGTGGCGATGCAACTGGACACCGCCAAGTTCAGCGAAGACGCCACCACGCGCAAACGTGCGGAAGACCTGGTGGCGCTGCTGACCCCGGTGGCCAAGGCGTTCCTCACCGATCTTGGCCTGGAAACCACCGTGCACGGCCAGCAAGTGTTCGGCGGCCACGGCTACATCCGCGAATGGGGCCAGGAGCAACTGGTGCGCGACGTGCGTATCACCCAGATCTACGAAGGCACCAACGGCATTCAGGCGCTGGATTTGGTCGGGCGCAAGATCGTGGGTAACGGCGGCGCGGCCTACAAGCTGTTCGCCGATGAAATCCGCCACTTCACCACCACGGCGGGTACCGAGCTGGCGGAATTCGTCAAGCCGCTCGACGCGGCCCTGGATAACCTCGACGAACTGACCGCCTGGGTGCTGGATCGCTGCCAAAACAATCCGCAAGAGATCGGCGCCGCTTCGGTGGAGTACCTGCAAGTGTTCGGCTACACCGCCTACGCCTACATGTGGGCCTTGATGGCCAAGGCAGCTTTCGGCAAGGAGGCGCAGGACGAGTTCTATGCGAGCAAACTGGGCACGGCGCGGTTCTATTTCGCCCGTCTGTTGCCGCGGATCCACTCGTTGAGCGCCTCGGTGAAAGCCGGCAGCGAGTCGCTGTTTCTGCTCGACGCATCGCAGTTCTGATCAGCGACTATCCATGCGACTCGACCTCCTGTGGGAGCGAGCCTGCTCGCCAATGCAATGGGTCAGCTGACGACAATGCTGACTGACCCGACGCTTTCGCGAGCAGGCTCGCTCCCACAAGGGGCGCCGCATCGCAGCTCTGACAACCAACAGCATCAGGAAGAGTTCACTGTGGTGACCACAAAAATAATCGCGCCCGCGCAAGACGCCTACACCTATCCCTTGTTGATCAAGAGCCTGCTGCTCTCGGGCGGACGCTATTGCCCCGATCAGGAAATCGTCTACGCGGACAAGCTGCGCTACAACTACCAGACACTCAACGAACGGATAAAACGCCTGGCCGACGCGCTGACGAAAGCCGGGGTCAAGGCCGGGGATACCGTGGCTTTGCTGGATTGGGACAGCCACCGCTATCTGGAATGTTTTTTTGCCGTGCCGATGATCGGCGCCGTGCTGCACACGGTGAACATTCGCCTGTCCGCCGAGCAGGTGCTCTACACGATGAACCACGCCGAGGATGATCTGGTGCTGGTTCATGACGATTTCCTGCCGTTGATCGAGCAGATTCACGATCAGCTGACGACCGTCAAAGGCTTTGTCCAGCTCAGTGACGGCGAAGCGCCCGCGACCACGCTGCCGGTGGTGGGTGAATACGAATGCCTGCTGGCGGGTGCGAAACCGCATTTCGACTTCCCGGACTTCGATGAACACTCGGTAGCGACCCTGTTCTATACCACCGGCACCACCGGCGACCCCAAGGGCGTTTACTTCACCCATCGCCAGTTGGTGCTGCATACGCTCAACGCCGTCGGCACCCTCGGCGTGTACCAGGGCCTGCCGTTGCTGCGTTCCGATGACGTGTACATGCCCATTACCCCGATGTTCCACGTTCATGCCTGGGGCGTGCCCTATGTCGCGACCTTGATGGGGATCAAGCAGGTTTACCCCGGTCGCTACGAGCCCAATAGCCTGGTCCGTCTGTACCGCGAAGAAGAGGTCAGCTTTTCCCACTGCGTACCGACGATTCTGCAAATGATCCTGGGCTGTGACGAAGCGGCCCGAACCGATTTCAGTGGCTGGAAAATGCTCCTGGGCGGCAGCGCCTTGACCCACGGGCTCGCCGCCCAGGCAACGGAACGGGGTATGCGCGTGCACAGCGGATACGGGATGTCCGAGACCTGTCCATTGCTGTGCCTGTCCCACCTGAGCGACGCCGAACTTGCGCAACCGGCGCAAGATCAGGTGGCCGCGCGGATCAAGACCGGGGTGGCGGTGCCGATGGTCGACCTGCGGATCATCGATGCCGGCGGCAACGAGGTCGCTCAGGATGGCGAGGCGCTGGGCGAAATCGTGGTCCGTGCCCCGTGGTTGACCCAGGGTTACCTCAAAGCGCCCGAGCAAGGCGCGCAACTGTGGGAAAACGGCTGGATGCACACCGGCGACATTGCTTCGATCGATGCCCTGGGTGTCGTGGAAATCAAGGACCGGATCAAGGACGTGATCAAGACGGGCGGCGAGTGGATCAGCTCATTGGAGCTGGAAAGCCTGATCAGCGAGCATCCGGCCGTCACGTCGGTGGCGGTTGTCGGCATTCCTGATGCGCAGTGGGGGGAGCGGCCGGTGGCGCTGGTTGTTTGCGCGCCGGGACAGTGTCTTACCGAGTCAACGCTGGCGGCTCATTTGCTTCAATACGTCGAGAGCGGCCGCATCAACAAGTGGGCGATCCCGAGGCAGATCAGGGTGGTGGCGGACATACCGAAAACCAGTGTCGGGAAGATCAACAAGAAGCTGATCAGGGAGCAGGAGATGAGTCTGTAAGCGACGATGATCCACTGTGGGAGCGAGCCTGCTCGCGAAAGCGGTAGGTCAGTCAGCATGGATGTTGAATGATCAGCCGTCTTCGCGAGCAGGCTCGCTCCCACAGGGGGAGTGGGTTATTCCAGGTGTTCGGGCTTTACCGGGTCGCCGGATTTCATGTTCAACTGCACCCGCACATCTTCGAACATCGCGTCGTAGTACTTGTGAATCGACCCAATGCTGCTCAGCGCCTTGGGAATCCCGTACTTTTCCGCGATTTTCGTCACGTTGCTGGCGAAGTTGTAGGCCTGATCCTTGGGCAGGAAGAAGGGGTCGTTGACCTCTTTGCCCTGGATCGTGCCATGCATCTTGAACAGCATGCCTTTGCCTTCCTTGGGGTCCTGCGCCACCTCGTAGTCGATATGGATGTTGTAACTGACATCGTCCTTGTTCAGCGCGTGGCGCTCGATGTGCAAATGACCGGGCTCGAACGTAGCCATGTCGTCTCTCCTTTGAAGGTCTTGGAGAAGGGCAGACCCTGGATCTGCCCTGGGAGTTTATTTTTTTAAACGTAGCTGATGCCAGGTTTTTCCGTACTGATGCGGGTGCCGGCCTTGCCCTGCACAATCGCCTCGATATCCGAGAGCGAACCGATCACTGCGACTTTCCCCGTGTTGCGCGCAAACTCACAGGCGGCCTGGACCTTGGGCCCCATGGAACCGGCGGCGAAGCCGAGTTTTTCGATTTCATCGGGGTGGGCCTGGGCAATGGCTTTCTGGGTGGGTTTGCCGTAATCGATGAAAGCCGCATTAACGTCGGTGGCGATGACCAGCAAATCGCTTTCCAGCTGTTCGGCCAGCAGCGCCGAGCACAGGTCCTTGTCGATGACCGCTTCCACGCCTTCGAGCTTGCCCGGCGACGTATACATCGTCGGTATGCCGCCACCGCCGGCGCAGATCACAATGCTGTTTTTTTCCAGCAACCACTTGATCGGGCGAATCTCGAAAATGCGCTTGGGTTTGGGGCTGGCCACCACGCGCCGGAATTTGTCGCCGTCCGGGGCAATCGCCCAGCCTTTTTCGGCGGCGAGTTTCTCCGCTTCGGCTTTGGTATAGACCGGGCCGATGGGTTTGGTCGGATTCTGGAACGCCGGGTCATTGGCGTCGACTTCGACCTGAGTCAGCAGTGTGGCGAAAGGCACTTCGAAGGCCAGCAGGTTGCCCAGTTCCTGTTCGATGATATAGCCGATCATGCCTTCGGTTTCAGCGCCGAGCACGTCCAGCGGATAGGGGGAAACGGAAGTGTAGGCGGCCGCTTGCAGCGACAGCAGGCCGACCTGCGGACCGTTACCGTGGGCGATCACCAGTTGGTTGCCGGGGTGGATCTTGGCGATCTGTTCGGTGGCGATCCGGATGTTGGCACGCTGGTTGTCCGCCGTCATGGGTTCACCCCGGCGGAGCAGGGCGTTACCGCCCAGAGCAACGACGATACGCATGATGCAGTCCTTCTTAAAGAGAAGTAAGCGGTGACTCGGTCTCCTGTGGGAGCGAGCCTGCTCGCGAAAGCGGTGTGCCAGTCAACAACGATGTTGAATGATCCACCGTTTTCGCGAGCAGGCTCGCTCCCACAAAGAGCAAACCCGGGTGAGCCGTTAAAGATCAGCCAAAGTCGACACCAGAATCGCCTTGATGGTGTGCATGCGGTTTTCCGCTTGCTCGAAAGCGATGCAGGCCGGTGACTCGAACACGTCATCGGTCACTTCGATGCCGTTCTTCAAGTTCGGGTATTGCTCGGCAATTTGCTTGCCGACCTTGGTTTCGCTGTTATGAAACGCCGGCAAGCAGTGCATGAACTTGGTGCGCGGATTGCCGCTGGCCTTCATCAGTTCGGCGTTGACCTGGTACGGTAGCAATTGCTGGATGCGCTCGGCCCAGGCTTCGACGGGCTCGCCCATCGACACCCAAACGTCGGTGTGAATAAAGTCCACACCCTTGACCGCGGCTTTAGGGTCTTCGGTCAGGGTAATCCGGGCGCCGCTTTCTTCGCCGTATTGTTTGCAACGAGCCACCAGGTCGTCCGCCGGCCACAGGGCCTTCGGCGCGCAGATGCGCACGTCCATGCCCAGCTTGGCGCCGATCAGCAACAAGGAATTGCCCATATTGTTGCGAGCGTCGCCGAGATAGGCGTAGCTGATTTCATGGATCGGCTTGTCGGCATGTTCACGCATGGTCAGCACGTCGGCGATCATTTGCGTTGGGTGGTATTCATCGGTCAATCCGTTGAACACCGGCACGCCGGCAAACTTCGCCAGTTCCTCGACGATTTCCTGTTTAAAGCCACGGTATTCGATCGCGTCGTACATGCGCCCCAGCACGCGAGCGGTGTCCTTCATGCTTTCCTTGTGGCCGATCTGCGAGGAGTTCGGGTCGATGTAGGTGACGTTGGCGCCTTGGTCATAGGCCGCGACCTCGAACGCGCAGCGGGTGCGGGTCGAGGTTTTTTCGAAGATCAGCGCGATGTTGTTGCCCTTGAGGTGCTGTTGTTCGGTGCCGGTGTACTTGGCGCGCTTGAGGTCGCGGGACAGGTCGAGCAGATAGCGCAATTCGCGAGCGGTATGGTGTTCCAGGCTCAGCAAGTTGCGATTATGAATATTGAACGCCATTTTTTGATCTCCTAAGGTTTATAGGTCAGTAGTCAATCGGGTCGCGAATGATCGGGCAGGTCATGCAGTGGCCGCCGCCGCGTCCGCGCCCGAGTTCGCCGGCGCTGATGGTGATCACTTCCACACCGGCCTTGCGCAGCAGGGTGTTGGTGTAGGTGTTGCGGTCATAGCCAATGACCACGCCAGGTTCCACCGCCACCACGTTGTTGCCGTCGTCCCATTGCTCGCGTTCGGCAGCGAAGCTGTTGCCGCCGGTTTCCACCACGCGCAATTGCTTCAGATTCAAGGACTCGGCAACCACGTCGATGAACGATTTGTTTTCCCGTCGAACATCCATGCCATACGGTTTGCTGTCGTCGGGACGCAGGACAAATGGCACGATTTCCCGCACAACTTCCGGGAAGACCGTGACCAGATCGCGGTCGCAGAAGCTGAATACGGTGTCCAGGTGCATCGCCGCGCGGGATTTTGGCAAGCCGGCGACCACGACTTTTTCCACTGCGCCATTGTTGAACAGCGACTGCGCCAGCTGGGCGATGGCCTGACGGGATGTCCGTTCGCCCATGCCGATCAACACGACGCCGTTACCGATCGGCATGACGTCACCGCCCTCGAGTGTGGACTGACCGTGATCCTTGTCCGGATCGCCGTACCAGACTTCGAAGGAGGCGTTGGTGAACTCGGGGTGGAATTTGTAGATGGCGGTGGTCAGCAGGGTTTCCTGCCGCCGAGCCGGCCAGTACATCGGGTTGAGTGTTACGCCGCCGTAGATCCAGCAGGTGGTGTCGCGGGTGAACTGGGTGTTGGGTAATGGCGGCAACAGAAAGCTGGAGTGGCCCAGGTAATCGCGGTACATCTTGATCACGGCGGAGCCTTCGCTTTCCGGTAGATCCTCACCGGCCACGCCGCCGATGAGGAACTCGGCCAGCTTGCGTGGCTCCAGGCCTTCGAGCCAGCTGCGCACCTCGTTGGTCAGGCCGAGGCCTACAGTGTCGGAGGTGATCTTGCGATCCAGAATCCATTTAAGGGCTTCAGGGTTCTGGACTGTATCGGTCAGCAGGTTATGCATTTCCAGTACATCGATACCACGTTCGCGCATTTTGGTGACGAAATCGAAGTGATCGCGCTTGGCCTGATTGACCCAGATCACATCGTCGAAAAGCAACTCGTCGCAGTTGCTCGGGGTCAGCCGCTGATGGGCCAGTCCGGGAGAGCAAACCATGACTTTGCGCAATTTGCCGGCTTCGGAGTGAACGCCGTACTTAACTTTTTCCTTGGACATCACAGTAATCCTCCGGATGACAAATCATTTACTACAGGGTCAGGAAACCGTCATACAGCCCATAGGCGGCCACCAGGGCGCCTATGACGACGGCTGCGAAAATCAGCTTCTCGACGTGGGTGAAAACCGGTTTGTTGACTTCGAGCTTGGCCTTGGCGAACAGGATCGCGCCGGGGGCATAGAGCAGGGCGGACAGCAGCAGGTATTTGACGCCGCCGGCATAGATCAGCCAGATCGCGTAAATCAGTGCGATAGCGCCGATGAACAGGTCTTTCTGGCGTTCAGCCCCGGCGTTTTCATAACTCTCGCCACGCATTGCAAGAAGAAAGGCGTAGGCCGCCGACCACAGGTACGGCACCAGAATCATTGAGGTGGCGAGGTAAATCAGCGACAGGTAGGTGCTGGAGGAAAACAGGGTGATGATCAAGAACAACTGCACCATGGCGTTGGTCAGCCACAGGGCGTTGACCGGTACATGGTTGGCGTTTTCCTTTCGCAGGAACGCCGGCATGGTGTGGTCCTTGGCCGCGGCGAACATGATCTCCGCGCACAGCAGCACCCACGACAGCAGTGCCCCCAGTAGCGAAATGATCAGGCCGACGCTGATCAATATTGCACCCCAATCACCCACTACGTGCTTGAGCACGGCGGCCATCGACGGGTTCTGCAGTTTCGCCAGCTCCGGCTGGGTCATGATGCCCAGCGACAACACGTTCACCAAAACCAGGATCAGCAACACGGAAATGAAACCGATGACGGTGGCTTTACCGACATCACTGCGTTTTTCCGCACGCGCCGAGAAAATGCTCGCGCCTTCGATACCGATGAACACCCACACCGTGACCAGCATCATGTTGCGCACCTGGTTCATCACGCTGCCCAGGTCGGGGTTTTTCAAGCCCCAGATGTCGGCGGTGAAGATATCCAGCTTGAAAGCGAAGAGCGCAATCAGCACAAACAGCAGCAACGGTACGATCTTGGCTACCGTGGTCACCAGGTTGATGAACGCTGCTTCCTTGATCCCCCGCAACACGAGCCAATGCACGGCCCACAGCAGCACTGATGCGCCGATCACGGCGGCAGGCGTATTACCTTCTCCAAATACCGGAAAGAAGTAGCCCAGGGTGCTGAACAAGAGTACGAAGTAGCCGACGTTTCCCAGCCAGGCGCTGATCCAGTAGCCCCAGGCCGATGAAAAACCCATGTAGTCACCGAACCCGGCCTTGGCATAGGCGTAGACACCGCCATCAAGGTCAGGTTTGCGGTTGGCGAGGGTCTGGAAAACGAAGGCCAGAGTCAACATACCCACGGCGGTGATCGCCCAGCCGATCAGTACGGCACCGACGTCAGCGCTGGCGGCCATGTTCTGCGGCAAGGAGAAAATCCCGCCACCGATCATCGAGCCGACAACCAAGGCTATAAGTGCACCGAGACGCAATTTTCCGGGGGATTCTGACATGGTTGCCTCCATTGCGGGAAAAGAGAGAAAACAGAATAGTTTTCTTCACTAATCAAACACCTGACTTGGGTCAATGCCGGATCACCAAGGCGCGTCAATGACTGATTGAATAAAACTCAGTCGATAAGTATTGATGCCGAGGAAGCCCTTTCCAGAGGCCTTGGCAAAGTGTGGTTTCTATTTATGGGGTTCATTGAAGTTTAGACGCTAGTTTGTTTTCGTGTTTTGTAAAGTTCGGTTCAAGCCAATAGTGACTTTTATCTACTTCCAATAAGAACGCTATTAAATGCGACAGATTTAGCGTGATTAGGTATAAAAAATCCGCGATAAATGAACATTAATTGACGAACGTTATTACGCTTTAGCTGCTTAGCTTAAAACCAGTTTTGGACGGTTGCGTGACAGGCAGGGAGTACAGCGATGTCGGATCCGACGCAAAAGCTTCGCTTGAGTGCGCTGATCGCTCTGGTAGTGGGCTCCATGATCGGTGGCGGGATTTTCTCTTTGCCACAGAACATGGCGGAGCGAGCCGATGCCGGCGCCGTGCTGATCGGTTGGGCCATCACCGCCGTTGGTATGTTGACCCTGGCCTTCGTCTTTCAGACCCTGGCCAATCGCAAGCCGGAGCTGAACTCCGGCGTGTATGCCTACGCCAAGGCCGGGTTCGGCGATTACATGGGATTTTCCTCGGCCTGGGGCTACTGGATCAGCGCCTGGCTGGGCAATGTGGGCTACTTCGTACTCTTGTTCAGCACCCTCGGTTACTTCTTTCCGGTATTTGGCCAAGGCAACACACCGGTTGCCATTGGTTGCGCCTCGGTCTTGTTGTGGGCGGTGCACTTTCTGGTCATGCGCGGCATCAAGGAAGCGGCGTTCATCAATCAGCTGACCACCGTGGCCAAGGTCGTGCCGCTGATCATGTTTATTGTCATTGCCGCCGTGGCCTTCAAGGCCGACGTCTTTACCCGCGACATCTGGGGGCGCAGCAACCCCAACTTCGGCAGTGTGATGGACCAGGTACGCAACATGATGCTGGTGACGGTCTTCGTCTTCATTGGCATCGAAGGCGCCAGTGTCTATTCGGCCAGGGCAGAGAAACGTGAGGATGTCGGCCGGGCAACGGTCATCGGCTTTTTCGGCGTGCTGGCACTGCTGGTGATGGTGAACGTGTTGTCGCTGGGGATCATGAGCCAGCCGCAATTGGCCAACCTGCAGAACCCGTCGCTGGCCGCGGTGCTTGAACACATTGTCGGCCCCTGGGGAGCGTTGCTGATCAGCATCGGGTTGGCGATTTCCCTGCTCGGTGCCTTGTTGTCATGGGCGCTGCTGTGCGCCGAGATACTGTTCGCCACAGCGAAGGACCGGACCATGCCGGCCTTCCTGACCAGGGAAAACGCCAATCACGTGCCGGTCAATGCGTTGTGGCTGACCAATGGGATGATTCAGCTTTTCCTGCTGATCACACTGTTTTCCGCCGGTACCTACACCAGCCTGATCTACCTCGCGTCCTCGATGATCCTGGTGCCGTACCTGTGGTCGGCGGCGTATGCGGTGCTGTTGAGCGGGCGCGGCGAAACCTATGAAAATGCTTCGTCGGAACGGGCCAAGGATCTTTTGATCGGCGGCGTAGCGCTCGGTTACGCAACGTGGTTGTTGTATGCCGGCGGGGTGAAATACCTGCTGCTCTCGGCATTGCTGTACGCACCCGGAGTGATTTTGTTCGCCAAGGCCAAACATGAGCAAGGCCAGCCGTTGTTTACCCCTATCGAAAAGGCAATCTTCACCTGTGTGATCACCGGGGCCGGGCTGGCGGCTTATGGGTTGTATAACGGTCTTTTGTCGTTGTGAGCGCTGCGGAGGTTTCAAACTACACTGAAGTGGGGCTGGAAACGGCCTACCCTGTCAAAGCGGTTCAGTATCGGTTGGCAGGGGACCCGGACGGCAACACCAGGACCCGAGTCCGACGAGGTTGGACCCATGCAAAGCATTGCAGAAAAAAAGCGCGCACCGGTGCTCGATCCCATTGACCGCGTCTCGGAGGTGATCTTCGGCCTGCTCATGGCGATGACCTTCACCGGAACGATCAGCGTGGTGACGACGGATCAGGAAGCTGAACGGGTCATGATGATTGCCGCGCTCGGCTGCAACCTCGCCTGGGGGCTCGCCGATGCGGCCATGTATTTGCTGCGGGTGCTGATCGAGCGCAGTCGCAACCGCACACTGCTTGCCAGCCTGCGCGGCGGCGTGGATGCAACCACCGGGCAAACGCTGATTGCTGATGCGCTGCCACCGCGGATCGCTTCGGCGGCCGGCGCCGACGGGCTGGAAATGTTGCGCCAACGCTTGCTCGAGGCACCCGCCGCCTCAGCACCACGCCTTGGCACGGATGATTTCAAGGGCGCTTTTGGCGTGTTTTTGCTGGTCGTACTCTCGACGTTCCCGCTCGTGGTGCCTTTCATGGTGCTGGACCAGACAATGCTGGCGGTGCGCGTCTCCAATCTGATCGGCGTCGGGATGCTGTTCGTGGCGGGCTGGATTCTTGCGCGCTACGCAGGTGTAAGACCTTTGCTGGGCGCCATTACCCTGGCCATCGCCGGTTCGTTGCTGATCGTCGCGATCATCGCGCTCGGCGGTTGAACAGACATCATTCTTCAAGAGCCTGTAGCCGTACCGCAGGGTCGTCCCGTCGGTTGTCAGTGACCTGCATTCGTGAGGTATTGATCATGGCAAAAGATAAAAAAAACCCGCAGAAAAAGCCGTCCGCGCAAAGCCCGAAACTCAAGAACCAGGACTATCTGGATCAGTTGCGGCGCTTGCACGTTGAGCTGGTCAAGTTGCAGGAATGGGTCGTTAAAGAGGGCATCAAGGTCTGTATCGTCTTCGAAGGGCGCGACGGAGCCGGCAAGGGCGGGACGATCAAGGCACTGACCGACCGGGTCAGTCCGCGGGTCTTTCGCGTCGTCGCGTTGCCTGCGCCGACCGAACGCGAGAAGAGCCAGATGTACATGCAACGCTACCTGCCGCACCTGCCCGCGGCCGGCGAAGTGGTGATCTTCGACCGCAGTTGGTACAACCGCGCGGGCGTCGAGCGCGTAATGGGTTTTTGCACCGACGATCAGCTGGACAAGTTCCTGAAGTCGGTTCCCCTGGTGGAGCGCGCCATCGTCGAATCCGGTGTGATCCTGCTCAAGTACTGGCTGGAGGTCAGCCAGGAAGAACAGACCCGCCGACTCGAGGCGCGCATCAAGGACGGGCGCAAGATCTGGAAACTGTCACCGATGGACCTGAAGTCCTACAGCCGCTGGTATGAATACTCCCGTGCCCGCGACGACATGTTCCAGGCGACCGATACCGACTATGGGCCATGGTTGGTGGCCGATTCAAACGACAAACGCCGGGCCCGCCTCAACATCATCACCGACTTGCTCAGCCGCATTCCCTACAAAGATGTGAAGCGCGAACAGGTAACGTTGCCCAAGCGACAGAAACCGGGCGGTTACCGTGAACCGGATTACCCGTTCCGGCGCATTCCGGAAAAATTCTGAGTGCTCCGTTCAAGCGAATCTGCGTTTTTTTGACGAGGGGCTATGAGCCATTCAGATGCTTCGCCACCGCTGCCGGAACCGGGCCGGATCGCGCGCAAGGAGTCGGGCGCCGATCAAACCGGCTGGCGCCGCTGGCTGCCGGGGCTGCGAACCCTGCGCAGTTACAAGATGGCGTGGTTGCAGCACGATATCGTCGCCGGCCTGGTGCTGACCACCATGCTGGTGCCGGTCGGTATCGCCTACGCCGTGGCCTCGGGCGTACCCGGCATCTATGGGCTGTATGCGACCATCGTTCCGTTGCTGGCTTATGCGCTGTTCGGTCCCAGCCGGATTCTGGTACTGGGCCCGGACTCGTCATTGGCGGCGGTGATCCTCGCCGTGATCTTGCCGTTGTCCGGCGGCGATCCGCAGCGTGCGGTGGCCCTGGCGGGCATGATGGCGATCGTGTCCGGTACGGTGTGCATCCTGGCCGGCGTGGCGCGGCTGGGTTTTATTACCGAGTTGCTGTCCAAACCCATCCGCTATGGCTACATGAACGGCATCGCGCTGACGGTGCTGATCAGCCAACTGCCCAAGCTATTCGGCTTCTCGATCGAAACCGACGGTCCCCTGAGAAACCTCTGGGCCATCGTTTCGGCGGTGATGGCGGGCAAGACTCATTGGGTCACGTTTGCAGTCGGCGCGGCGACCCTGGTGGTGATCCTGCTGCTCAAGGACAAAAAACGCGTGCCAGGCATCCTGATCGCCGTGGTGGCGGCCACCGTCGCCGTGGGGATGCTGGATCTGGCGGCGCAAGGTGTGGCGGTACTCGGCTCACTGCCACAAGGCTTGCCGGCGTTTGACATTCCCTGGATCACCCGCGCCGATATCGTCCCGGTGTTGATCGGCGGTTGCGCCGTCGCCCTGGTCTCGTTCGCCGACACCAGCGTATTGTCACGAGTCTACGCGGCGCGCACCCGGACCTACGTCGACCCGAACCAGGAGATGGTCGGGCTGGGTATCGCCAACCTGGCGGGCGGTTTGTTCCAGGGCTTCCCGATCAGCAGCAGTTCATCGCGCACCCCTGTGGCCGAGGCGGCGGGGGCCAGAACCCAACTGACCGGTGTCGTCGGCGCGCTGGCGGTTGCCCTATTGCTGATGGTGGCCCCGGACCTGTTGCAGAACCTGCCCACCAGCGCGTTGGCGGCGGTGGTGATCGCCTCGGCCATCGGCCTGATCGAAGTCAGCGACCTGCGCCGCATCTACCGCATGCAGCGCTGGGAGTTCTGGCTGTCGATCGTCTGTACGGTGGGCGTGGCGGTGCTGGGGGCGATCGAGGGCATCGGCCTGGCGATTGTCATCGCGGTCATCGAATTCCTGTGGGATGCCTGGCGGCCGTACTCTGCGGTCCTTGGACGGGCCGAGGGCGTGCAGGGCTATCACGACACCAAACGCTATCCCGACGCGCGCCTGATCCCCGGCCTGGTGCTGTTTCGCTGGGATGCACCGTTGTTTTTCGCCAATGCCGAACTGTTCCATGACCGGGTACTGGACGCCGTGGCCGACTCGCCCACGCCCGTGCGCTGGCTGGTGGTGGCGGCGGAGCCGGTCACCAGTGTCGACGTGACGTCTGCCGACATGCTGGCCGAACTGGACGAAACCTTGCACGCGGCGGGCATCGAATTGTGCGTGGCCGAGATGAAGGATCCGGTCAAGGACAAGCTCAAGCGCTTCGGACTGTTCACGCGGTTTGGCGAAGACGCGTTTTTTGCGACCTTGGGCGCTGCGGTCAGCCGTTATCTTGAACTTCATCCGGTGGAGTGGGAGCAGGAGGATCGGGAATAGCCCGCGCGCAATCTCCACCTGTAGGAGCGAGCTTGCTCGCGAAGAACGTGAACGATAACGCGTAAAATCAGATGGCCAGTGGCGCCTTTAGGTTTTTCGCGAGCAAGCTCGCTCCTACAGTAGTGCAAGTCGGGTTATTTGCCGGACACGCTCAGCTCATCGGCCTTGCTCACCCACCCACCACCCGTTGCCTTGTACAAATCAATCATGGACGTGAACACCAAGGCTCGTGTCCGGGTGTAGTTCAACTCGGCATCGAACAGGCTGCGCTCGGCGTCCAGCACCTCGATGTAGTCGGTGTAGCCGTTGTCGTAGCGCAGCCGCGCGAACCGCGCGTAGGTTCGCAGCGCGTCGACCTGCCGCCCCTGGGAGGCCATCTGCTCGCGGGATTTACTGGACGCGATCAAGGCGTTTTCCACATCCCTGAAGGCCGATTGAATGGCCTGCTGGTACGTCAGCAAGGCTTGTTGCTGGAACGCTTCTGCCTGTTGCACCTGCCCGGCGATGCCGCCGGCGGTGAAGATCGGCATGCTCGCGGCCACGCCATAGGACCAGGTGGCGGCGGGCCCGGTGAACAGGTCCGAGAGCTGGTTGCTGACCGAACCCAGCAGGCCGGTCAGGGAAATCGTCGGGAAATACTGGGCCTTGGCGGCGCCGATCAGGGCGTTGGCCGAGATCAGGTTCAGCTCGGCCTGGCGCAGGTCGGGTCGCCGTTCCAGCAGGTCCGAAGGCAGGCCCGCCGGCACCGATGGAAGGACCAGTTGCCCCAGGTCACGCCCGCGAATGATCGGCCCCGGATTGCGGCCAAGCAGAACGGCCAACGCGTTTTCCTGCTGCGCCACCAGCGGTTCGAATTGCGCCACCGAGGCCAGGGTCCGCTCATATTCGGATTGGTTCTGCGCCAGTTCCATTTCGGAAATGGTGCCGGCGCCGTAGCGCAGTTTGAAAATCTCGTAGGAATCTCCACGCACCTTGGCGGTGGTGCGGGCAATTTCCAGTTCCCGGTCCAGATCGCGCAGGGTCACGTAACTCGACGCCACCGAGGAGACCAGGCTCAACAGGACGCTGCGGCGACCTTCTTCCGAGGCCAGCAGATCGGCCCGGGCGGATTCGCTGAGGCGGCGCAAACGGCCCCAGATATCCAGTTCCCAGTTCACACTGAGGATGGCCTGATAGTTGTTGAACACCGGGTCGACGGAGGAATCCAGCGGCACCGGACCGTTGTCCCGTGGCGAACGGGTCCGCTGGCCCTGGGCGCCGAGCCCGACTTGCGGGAACAACAGCGAACGTGTCTCGCCATAACGGCCCTGGAACTGCTCCACCCGCGCGGCGGCGATCTTGATGTCCTTGTTTTCGAGCAATGCAGTGCGGATCAGATCGTTGAGGACCGGGTCCCGGAATTGCTCCCACCACAGCGTGTTGGACAGGTCCCTGGCTTCCTTGTCCGCATAGCGATAAGCCGCGGGGGTGTCGATTTCCGGGTGTTGGTAATCCGGCCCCACCATGCAACCGGCCAGGCCCAGGCACAACAACAGTGGAAGAGGGGGCTTGCGCATCTCAGTCCCCCTCATGCCGGTTCTGCGCCGCGCCGTCGGGGAGCTGCGCAGACGACGTTTGAGCGGATGTCTGGGGTTCGTCCTTTTTCGCGAACATCCGCTCCACCAGGTAGTAGAACAAGGGAATGAAGAAGATCGCGATCACCGTCGCCGCCAACATCCCGCCGATCACCCCGGTACCGATGGAGTGGCGGCTGTTCTCGGAGGCGCCGACGGCAATGGCCAGCGGCACGCAGCCGAGGATGAACGCCAGTGACGTCATCACGATAGGCCGCAGACGCTCCTTCGCCGCCGTCATTGCCGCGTCATAGGCCGACATGCCGTTTTCCCGGTTCAATACGGCGAACTCGAAAATCAGGATGGCGTTTTTCGCCGCCAGCGCCACCAGCATGGTCAGGCCGATCTGGAAATACACGTCATTGCTCAAGCCCCGGATGAGCACTGCCAGCAGCGCACCGAACAACGCGAACGGTACCGCCAGCAGTACGCCGACGGGCAGGGACCATTTTTCGTACTGCGCCGCGAGGATCAGGAACACCATCACCAGGCCGAAGATGAACACCCGGGACGAGGCGCCACCGCTCTTTTTCTCCTCGAACGCCTCACCGCTCAAGGCCAGCGAATAGTCATTGGTCATGATCTCGGCGCTGATTTCCTCCAGGGCTGCCAGTGCCTGGCCGGAACTGTAGCCGGGCGCCGCGTTGGCCGTGAGTTTTACCGCCGGGAAGTTGTTGAAACGGGTCAGCAGGTCGGGCCCGGTGACGTAGCGGGTGGTCAGCACGGCCTTCAGCGGCACCATGCCGAGGTTTTTGCTGCGCACGTAGATCTGTTGCAGGTCCTCGGCCTTGAGGCGATAGGACGGCTCGGCCTGCAGGATGACCTGCCACAACCGGCTGAATTTGTTGAATTGCGAAACGTACAGCGAGCCGAACATGGTCTGCATGGCGCTGTAGACATCTTCCACCGGCACGCCCAGGGTCTCGGCCTTTTCCCGGTCCACGTCGACCATCAGCTGCCGGGAGTGCACGTTGAAGGTGGAGGTGATGGCGCCGAGTTCCGGGCGCTGCCGGGCCTTGGCCACAAGGTTGCCGACCATTTCCGCCAGTTGGTCGATGCTGTCGTCGCCCTTGCTCTGCACCCAGACCTCCATGCCGCCGGTGGTGCCCAGGCCGGGAATGGACGGCGGGTTGACCGGCAGAATGATCCCGCCCTGAACCGTGGAAAACGCATGGGCGGCTTTCTGGATGACCGCCGGGGCGCTCTGTTCCTTGATGGTGTCCGAGTCCTTGTAACGCCCTTCGAAATCCTTGAAGCCGACGAAGAAGGCGGCGGCGTTGTTCTTGTTCTGGCCGTCCAGCAGGCTGTAACCGTTGACGATGGCCACGCCTTCGACGGACGGATCGTTCATGAAGAAGTCACTGGCCACCTTGCCGACCTCGCCGGTGCGATCCAGGCTCGCCGCATCGGGCATGATGATGGCCCCCAGCAAATAGCCCTGGTCTTCCGGCGGCAGGAAGGCACTGGGGATGCGCTGGCCCATCAATACAATCAGCACAATCATGCCGGCAAACAGCAACAGTGCCAGCACAAAGCGCTTGATCATGAACGCCACCGCGTTGGAGTAGCCCTCGGTCATGCGTTCGAAGCTGCGTTCGAACCAGCGAAAAAAGGCATTTTTGTCGCCGTGCTGAGGCTTGAGCAGCAACGCGGCCAAGGCAGGCGACAGGGTCAGGGCCACCAGGCCGGAGATCACCACGGAAATGGCAATGGTGATCGCGAACTGTTTATACAGCTGGCCGGTGATGCCACCCATGAACGCCACCGGGATGAACACCGCACACAGCACCAGCACGATGGCCACCACCGGCCCGGCCACTTCGTCCATCGCGCGCTTGGCCGCGTCCTTGGGGTTCATCTTGTGCACGTGCATGTTGCGTTCGACGTTTTCGATCACCACGATCGCGTCGTCCACCACGATACCGATGGCCAGCACCATGCCGAACAATGTCAGCATGTTCACCGAAAATCCCAGCGCCGACATGCCGATGAACGTACCGACGATGGACACCGGTACCGCCAGCACCGGGATCAGGGTGGCACGCAGGCTCTGCAGGAACAGGTAGACCACGATGACCACCAGCACCAGGGCTTCGAAGAAGGTGTGGATCACCTCGGAAATCGACGCACGGGTGAAGGCCGTGGTATCCATCACGATCTTGTATTCGATGCCTTCGGGAAAGGTCGCCTTCATGTCCGCCAGGGTCTTGGTCACGGCGGCGGAAACGTCGAGGGCGTTGGCGCCGGGTTGCTGATACACGGCAATCAAGGTCGCCGGGCCGCCCTGGTAGGTGCTGCGCAGCGAGTAGTCTTTCTGCCCGAGTTCGGCACGCCCGACATCCCGGAGGCGAACGATGGCGGCGCCGTCGTTGCTGGCGCGCAAGATGATGTTCTCGAACTCCACCGGCTCGGTCAGACGCCCCTTGGTGGTCACGGCGAACGACTGTTCGACGGCTTGCCCCGTGGGGGATTGCCCGACCCGGCCGACCGCGAACTGCTGGTTCTGGTTGGCCACGGCTTTCTGCACGTCTGCGGCGGTGATGCCCAGTTGGGCCATGCGGTCAGGCTTGAGCCAGATGCGCATGGCGTAGTCCGGGGTGCCGAAAATACTGGCCTGGTTGGCACCGGGGATGCGCTTGATCGCATCCAGGATGTAGAGGTTGGCGTAGTTCGCCACGTAGGTGCTGTCATAGCGGTCGCCGGCGGAGTACACCGCCAGGACCATCATGAAGGCTGACGACTTCTTCTGCACCTGAATGCCCTGGCTCTGCACCGCGGAGGGCAGTTGCGGCAGGGCCAGGTTGACCCGGTTCTGCACATCCACCTGGGCCAGGGAAGGATCGGTGCCGATCTCGAAGAACACGTTGAGGGTCATGTTGCCCGTCGCGGAGCTCGACGAGTTCATGTAGATCATGTTGTCGGCGCCGTTGACCTGCTGTTCGATCGGCGCGGCCACGTTATTGGCCACCACCTGCGCATCGGCACCGGGGTAGGTGGCCGCGACGGTGATCTGCGGTGGCGTGATGTCCGGGTATTGGGCGACAGGCAGCTGGAGCATGGCCACAGCGCCGGCCAGGGTGATGATGATGGAAATCACCGAGGCGAAGATCGGCCGGTCGATGCAATAGTGGGAGATGCTCATGGCGCTTTTCCGCCGGTCGTACCTTTCGTACCGGCTTTCACCGTTTCGCCTTCGGCGGCGGGTGGCGCAGTGGTGCCGGCCGCGTCGACGATATTCAACGGCCCTCCGGGTGTGACCCTGATCGCGCCATCGACCACGATGCGCTCACCGGCGCGCAAGCCCTTGCTGATGAACCAGTTATCGCCTTGCCATTCACCCACTTCGACCACCCGTTGTTCGGGCTTGCCCTCGGCATCGAGTACCCAGACGAAATGGCTCCTGGCCCCCTCGAGCACGGCTTTCTGCGGCACCAGAATGGCATTGGGCCGGGTAGCGCCCTTGGCCAGCGCCCTGACGAACTGACCGGGACGCAGCAGTCCTTTCGGATTGGCCAGCACCGCCCGAACCAGAAAGGTACCGGTTTCCTGGCTGAACGATGGCGCGAGAAAATTCACCTTGCCGCGATCAGGCACCACGGTGCCATCGGCCAACACCACTTCGACTTCAAAATCGCTGCTGGCCGGGAATTTGAGTCGCCCGGCGCTGATCTCGTCGCGGTATTTCAGTGTTTCGTTTTCCGAGAGGCTGAAGTTGACGTACATCGGGTCCATCTGTGACACCGAGGTCAGCAGGCCCGACTCACCCGGTGTTACGTAACTGCCATCCTGTTTTTTCGCATAGCTGGAAAGGCCGGTGAGCGGGGAGGTGATGGTGGTGTAGCTGAGATTCAGCTGTGCGGTGCGTACCACGCCCTCTGCGGCCAGTACGGCGGCGCGGGTTTCCCTCTCTTCACCGACGGAATTGTCCAGGTCCATCTTGCTGACCGCGTTCTGTGCCGCCAGTGGACGGACCCGGGCCAGCGCCGCCTTGGCGACTTCCCAGCGCGCCTGCTGCTGCGCCAGTTGTCCCTGGGCCGACAGCAGCGCGGCCTCGAAGGGTTTGCGGTCCATCTGGAACAGCGTTTGCCCGGCTTTCACCAAATCGCCTTCAGTGTACAGCCGTCGATCCAGGAAGCCGGCGACGCGGGCACGGATTTCCACTTCGCGGGAACTCTGGGTCTGGGCGACGAACTCGAAAGTCACCGGGGTATCGCGGGCGGTGACCGTCATCACGGTGACATCGGGAGGCTTGCGCGCCGGGGACACCGGTTCTTTGCCACAGCCGGCCAACAGGACGAAAACTCCCAGCAGACAGGCAATGGGTAAGCCGTTACCGCTGGAATATGCGACGCCGCCCATGCCCGTTCTCCATGAAGGTCGATCAAGGAAGCGTAGCTAGCATTGCTTCAGAAACCAGTGGTCATGGGCGGTTCTGGATTGAAAAACTCTCAGTGTTGCTGGAGGAGGGCCGTTTCGATGCAGTGCAGAAGCCTGTCGGCGTCGCAGGGTTTAGGCAGGCAGGCAATCAGCCCGGGGTCGTCGGCACCGATGGGAGGTGCCGCGTCAGGGTAGGCCGTGATGAATAGGGTGGGAATGTGGATGCCCCTTGCAACGAGCTGTTCATGCATCTCTACGCCGCTCATGCCCGGCATCTGGATATCGGAAATCAGGCAATGGGTTTCAGCCAGGGCGTTCGCGTCGAGAAACTTCAGTGCGCTGCAATAGGTTCTGGTTTTATAGCCACTGGACCGAATCAGGCTTTCCAGGGCACTGCGAACGGAATCGTCATCATCGACAATCGCAATGATTGTCGCACTGCGCAGCTGAGTGTTTTGCGTCATATGATTTGCTCGTGACAGCTCCCTTCGTCTTTACAAGATACGCACTCTCAACAGGTGGAAAAGTATATCTACGTATAGCTTGCTAAGACCAAGTGATGATGTCGCCACAGCCGTTCCATGACATCTTGCGCATGAGCAGGGCGCTTGTGTTTTTTCAGGTCATTTGCGGGTTCCGACTACCCGCCACTCGAGCCTTGATGAGCTGACCGTGAAAGGTTGCCATAAGATAGCTAATCTATCCCGCTCCGGATTCCGTCGAAAACAACGATCATCGGGATAACAGCATGCAGATTTCATGGGACGACGGTGAGCGCATCTTCTGGCGGGAATTACGCTCGGGTGCAGGTGGCAACCCTCCCGTTCTGGTGACTCGACCCGTCGCCGAACAACCACTACCGGCTTGTCTTGCCCGCCTTTCTCATGAGTTTGCGCTCAAGGACGAGCTGGATCGCAGTTGGGCGGTACGGCCACTTGAGCTGGTGCGTGACAACGGGCAGCTGCAATTGGTGCTCGAAGACCCCGGTGGCGAACCGCTCGTGCAGTTGTTGCACGCCTCCATGGAAACGACGACCTTTTTGCACCACGGCATCAGTATTGCCGTGGCACTGGGCAAGCTTCACCAGCGTGGCCTTGTCCATAAAGACATCAAGCCCAGCCATATCCTGGTCAATTGCAACGACGGACATGCCCGACTCACCGGATTCGGCCTCGCCTCGCGGCTGCCCCGCGAGCGGCAGATGCCCGAGACCATCGCTGGCACGCTCGCCTATATGGCACCCGAGCAGACCGGCAGGATGAATCGTTCGATCGATTCGCGCAGCGACCTCTATTCCTTCGGTGTCACGCTTTACCAGATGCTGACCGGCTCACTGCCCTTTACCGCCACCGATCCCATGGAGTGGGTGCATTGCCATATCGCAAAAAAACCGCTGTCGCCGAGCTTGCGGGTCGAAAGCGTTCCCGAAGGGCTGTCCGGCATTGTCATGAAGTTGCTTGCCAAAACCGCCGAGGAGCGCTATCAGACGGCTGCGGCGGTTGAACATGATCTGCGCAGGTGCCTGGCTGACTGGCAGCAGATGCGCCAGATCCAGCCCTTCACCTTGAGTGACCACGGCACGTTCGACCGGCTGATGATTCCCGAGAAACTCTACGGGCGCGAGCAGGAGGTCGAGACCCTGGTTTCCGCGTTCGGCCGAATCGTCAAGAACGGAGTGCCGGAGCTGGTGTTGGTCACGGGCTATTCAGGTATTGGCAAGTCGTCGGTAGTCAATGAGCTGCACAAGGTACTGGTACCGCCGCGGGGCATTTTCGCCGCCGGCAAATTTGATCAGTACCGGCGCGACATTCCCTATTCGACGCTGGTACAGGCCTTTCAAAGCCTGGTGCGAGCGCTGCTGGGCAAGAACGATACGGAGCTGGCGAACTGGCGCGAGGCCTTGCAAACGGCACTGGACGCCAATGCGCGGCTCATGACCGACCTCATTCCCGAACTGAAGCTCATCATCGGCGAGCCACCACCGGTTCCGGCGCTTGATCCGCAACAGGCGCAACACCGTTTCCTTCTGGTGTTCCGGCGCTTTATCGGCGTATTTGCCCGGGCTGAACATCCGCTCGCACTGTTTCTCGACGATCTGCAATGGCTCGACGCGGCAACGCTGGACCTGCTTGAGGACCTGTTGACCAGCCCGGATATTCGCTACCTGATGCTGGTGGGGGCTTACCGCAGTAACGAGGTGGATGCGACGCACCCGCTGACGGGCAAGCTTCAGGCCATCCGCAATGCGGGGGGCAGGGTGGATGAGATCACCCTGGCGCCACTCGCCAAGGTGCACATTGAACAGCTGATCGCCGAGGCGCTGCATGATCAGCTAACGCGCGTCGAACCCCTGGCGCAACTGGTGCTGGACAAAACCGCCGGCAATCCGTTCTTCGTCATCCAGTTTCTGCAAGCGCTCGCCGAGGAGCAGCTGCTGACGTTCGATCATGACGCCGGTCGGTGGTGCTGGTACCCGGATCGCATTCATGCCAAGGGCTACACCGACAATGTGGTGGACCTGATGGTCGACAAACTGGCCCGGTTGCCGGCCGAAACGCAGCAGGTGTTGCAACAACTGGCGTGCCTGGGAAACGTCTCCACCACTACCGCGCTCTCGACCGTGACAGGCATGCCCATGGCACAGTTGCGCACGGTGTTGTGGGAGGCGATTCGCCAGGAATTGGTCGAACAACTGGAAGGCGCCTACGGTTTTGTCCATGATCGTATCCATGAGGCCGCGTATTCACTGATCCCCAAGGAATCACGCGCCCAAGCCCACCTGCGCATCGGGCGGCTTCTTGCAGTGCAGACGCCGACGCAAGGTCTGGAAGAGGCGATCTTTGACATCGTCGGCCAGCTCAATCGCGGTGCCGCGCTGCTTGTCGAGCAAAGCGAGCGCGAGCAACTGGCCGGGTTCAACCTGATGGCCGGCCAGCGTGCCAAGGCGTCAACAGCCTATGCATCGGCGCTCAACTATCTGACCACGGGCGCCGGGCTGTTGAGCGACGACTGTCGAGTGCGCCAGCATGGGTTGTACTTCGCACTTGAGTTGAACCGGGCCGAGTGCGAACTCCTGACCGGACAGCTGTCTCTCGCGGACAAGCGCTTGACTGCCCTGGCGCTTCGCGTAATGACGGTGGTCGAACGCGCCAGCGTTGCTTGTCTGCAAATGGACGTCTATCTGCTCCTGGATCGCAGCGATGGCGCGGTCGCTGTCTGTCTCGATTACCTGCGGCATGTGGGGATCGAGTGGTCGGCACATCCCGGCGACGATGAAGTGCGTCGCGAGTATGAGCAGATCGGGCGGTTGTTGGGGGACCGGGCCATCGAGGATCTGATTGATCTGCCCTTGATGGAGGACGCCACGGCCCTCATGACCGTCAATGCGCTGGGCAAACTCTTCGCGCCGGCCTTGCAGACGGACACGAACCTTTCGTGCCTGTCGATTTGCAAGGCGGTCAGCCTGAGCCTGGAGTGGGGCAACTGCGATGCCTCCTGCGTGCTGTACGCGAATGTGTTCCGGGTCGCCGGCCGGCGGTTCGGTGACTACCAGGCCGGTTTCCGCTTCGGCCAGCTGGGTTGCGACCTCGTTGATCGACGCGGTCTGACACGTTTCGAGGCCAGCACCTATCTTTGCTTCTCCTGTTTTGCCGTGCGCTGGATGAAGCCGGTGGGGCAATGCCGGGACTTGCTGCGGCGTTCTTTTGCAGCGGCGAACCGGATCGGCGATCTGCCTTACGGCGCCTATGCCGGCAACAACCTCACCGCCGATCTGCTGTTCGCCGGCGAGCCGTTGCCGGATGTACAAGGCGAAGCCGAACAGGGCCTGGCTTACGCCCGCAAAGTGCGATTCGGCCTGGTGGTTGATTTTATCCTCACGCAATTGACGCTGATCCGGATGCTCCGTGGCTTGACGCCCACCTTCGGACGCCTCGACGACGGCGAGCAAAACGAGCCCGAGACCGAAGCCCACCTGTCCAGCAGTCCGGACCTGGTACTGGCTGAATGTTTGTACTGGGTCCGCAAACTGCAGGCCCGCTACATGGCCGATGATCCAGCCGCGGCCATGTCCGCCGCTGCCAAGGCGCAGGGGTTACTCTGGGTTTGCCAGTCGTTCTTCGAGGAAGCCGAATTTTACTTCTATGACGCGCTGGCCCGGGCGGCCTGGTGCGACGAAGTCCCGGTCGAGGAACGTGCGCAGCAACGGGTCGCCATGGAGCGCGGTTACCGCCAGCTCCAGACCTGGGCGCAACAGTGCCCGGAGAATTTTGCCAGCCGGGCCGCGCTGGTCGGCGCCGAAATCGCCCGCGTTGAAGGACGTGTGGTCGATGCCGAGTTGCTTTATGAGCAAGCCATCCACCTGGCGCAGGAGAGTGGCTTTGTCCATATCGAAGCGCTCGCCAACGAATGTGCATCTCGCTTCTACGCGGCGCGCGGCCTGGGGAAGATTGCCCGGGTCTATTTGCAGGACGCCCGTTACGGCTACCTGTGTTGGGGCGCCGATGGCAAGGTGCGCCAGCTTGATGCCAAGTACCCATCGCTGAGGACCGAAGCGCTCGGGCTCGGCCCGACGACCACCATGGCCACCACGGTCGAACACCTGGATCTTGCCACCGTACTCAAGGTATCCCAGGCCGTCTCGGGTGAAATCGTCCTGGAAAAGCTGATCGATATGGTCATGTGCACGGCCATTGAACAGGCCGGTGCCGAACGCGGCCTGCTGATTCTGTCGGACGGTGGCGAGCAGCGGATTGCGGCGCAAGTGACCACCGGCGACAACGCTACGCAGTTGCGCGATGCGCCGGTCAGCATGGCGCTGTTGCCGGAGTCCGTTCTCTATCAGGTCCTGCGTACCCAAGAGAGTCTTGTGCTTGACGATGCCATGACCGAGGCTTCGTTTGCCGCGGATCCTTACATCCGTCAGCATCGCGCCCGTTCCATTCTCTGCCTGCCGTTGATGAACCAGGCCAAGCTCGTCGGCGCGCTCTACCTGGAAAACAATCTGACTGCCTGTGTGTTCAGCCCGGCCCGTATCGCCGTGCTCAAGCTGGTGGCGTCACAGGCGGCTATTTCACTGGAGAATGCCCGTTTGTACCGCGAGGTCGCTGAGCGCGAGGCGAAGATCCGGCGCCTGGTGGATGCCAACATCATCGGGATCGTTGTCTGGAATGCCGAGGGTGACATTATCGAGGCCAATGATGCCTTTCTGCGCATGCTGGGTTACACGCAGGAGGATGTCGTCTCGGGCCGCCTGCGCTGGAGGGATTTGACGGTGCCGGAGTTCCGCGAGCTCAGCGAGCGCTCGATGTTGGAAGCGGTGCGAACCGGCCATGCCCAACCCTTCGAGAAGGCATACTTCAAAAAAGATGGCAGCCGCTTGCCGGTCATTCTCGGTTTGGCAATGTTCGAAGCCAGCAGCAAGGAGGGGGTCGCCTTCGTGCTGGACCTGACCGACCGCAAGCAGGCGGAAGAAAAAATTCGCGAAAGCGAGCGCCGCTATCGCGAGGTGCAGACAGAACTGGCCCACGCCAACCGTGTCGCGACCATGGGGCAGCTGGTGGCGTCGATCGCTCACGAAGTCAACCAGCCGATTGCCGCGACCATCCTCAACGCCAATGCCGCGCAACGCTGGCTGAACATCCAGCCGCCGGAGCTCGACGAGGTCCGCCATGTACTTGGCCGACTTATCGTGGATGCCAATCGGGCGGCGGACGTGCTGGGACGGATCCGTGGGCATATCCGCAAGGCGCCGCCGCAGAAGGAACCGGTGAACATCAATGCCGCGATCGGCGAAATGATCGAGTTCACCCGTGGCCAGATCATAAAGAGCGGTACCTCGTTGCAGACACAACTCACCGAAGCTTTGCCGCTGGTCGAAGGCGATCGTGTAGAGCTGCAACAGGTGCTGCTCAACCTGATCATGAACGCACTGGAGGCGATGGGCAGTATCCGCCAGGCCGAGCGACAGTTGCATATCGGCGCGGTGCTGGACGATGCGGGCGGGCTACTCGTCAGCGTCAGCGATACGGGGCCGGGGTTCCCTGCGGAAAACGTCGATCAGGTGTTCAGGTCTTTCTACACCACCAAGCCCACTGGCCTGGGAATGGGGTTGTCGATCTGTCGCTCGATCATCGAGGCCCATGGAGGGCGGTTGTGGGCAAGCGCCAACCGACCCTGCGGGGCCACCGTGCAATTCACGCTACCCTTTGCGTCGCCGGTCTCCATTTAGGGACCGGGCGCTGTGCTACTCTTTTTTTTCCGATAATTACCGCAGAGGCTTGTGCATGAACGCTCCGGTCAATGAGCTGCAAAGCAAGGGTTCCATGGTGTTCGTGGTGGATGACGATGTCTCCATTCGCGAAGCGTTGAGCAACCTGTTGCGCTCTGCGGGCATCAACGTCGAGACGTTCGCCTCCACCGCGGAATTTGTCCGGCAACCGAAGACCGAGGGCGCCAGTTGCCTGGTGCTGGACGTACGGCTTCAGGGTAACAGCGGCCTGGACTTCCAACGGCAGTTGGTTGAGTCGAACACCCATATTCCAATCATCATCATTACCGGCCACGGGGACATCGAGATGTCCGTCAAGGCGATGAAAGCCGGTGCCGTGGACTTCCTGGCCAAGCCGTTCCGTGAACAGGACCTTCTGGACGCGGTGTCCGCCGCGCTTGCCACGGATATCAAGCGCCGGGAAGTCGAGCGACAGCTTGCAGACTTGCACGACCATTACCAATCACTGACCGTTCGTGAACGAGAGGTGATGGCGCTTGCCGTCAAAGGCCTGATGAACAAGCAGATTGCCGGACAGATGAGCATCAGCGAAATCACCGTGAAAATTCACCGCGCCCATGCCATGAAAAAAATGCACGCCAAGACCTTTGCTGACCTGGTTCGAATGGCAGAGGCACTGGGGGTAGGGCACAAGGGTTGAGCGGGGTAACAGGTTTCTGATCTTCGATGGCACCAAACTTGCGGCCGTTGTAAACCCCTTGTGGGAGAGAGCCAGTTCGCGAAGATACTGGCACATTCAGCAGAGATATCGTCAGACACACCGCTTTCGCGAGCAGGCTCGCTCCCACAGTTTTTGATCCTCGGTGGGAGCGTGGCTTGCCCGCGAAGAGGGCGGCACATTCAGCAGAGATGTCGTCAGGCACACCGCTTTCGCGAGCAGGCTCGCTCCCACAGTTTTTGATCCTCGGTGGGAGCGTGGCTTGCCCGCGAAGAGGGCGGCACATTCAGCAGAGATGTCGTCAGGCACACCGCTTTCGCGAGCAGGCTCGCTCCCACAGTTTTTGATCCTCGGTGGGAGCGTGGCTTGCCCGCGAAGAGGGCGGCACATTCAGCAGAGATATCGTCAGACACACCGCTTTCGCGAGCAGGCTCGCTCCCACAGTTATTGAGGCGTGACCGGAATCAGGACTCCTCATCCTCGGCGCCGGGATAAAAACCGTGCAGCAGTTGATAGCGGTCACTGCGGATCCTGTCGACCCGCTCCTGCACCTCCTGTTGAGGAAAGCCGAGTAGAATCAGCGCATGCGAGGCAAGCATCAAGCTGGATTCCATGAGTTCGGGCACTACCTCGCTGGCGCCGGCTGCTTTCAACTCCGGCCCCTGATCATCGTCCCGTGTGCGTACCAGGATAGGTACGCTCGGGTTGATTCGGCGTGCCGCCAGCAGGATTTGCAGGGCGGTGCCGGTATTGTCGACGGCGATGACCAGCAGGCTGGCACGCTCCAGCCCGACGGCGGACAGCAGGTCTGCACGCTGTGAATCACCGTAGTGCACGGTACTTTCCGCGACTGCCGCTTCCTGGACCCTCACCGGGTCGCTGTCCAGCGCGACGTAAGTCTGCTGGGCGTTGCGCAGGAATCGCCCGATGGATTGCCCGACGCGACCATAACCACAAATCACCACATGCTTTTTTGCCTGCGCGTTGAGCGCACTGATTTCCTCAAGTCTGGCTTCTTCGTTGGGCTTGCGGTGCAAGTGTGCGGCGATGCGAGGGGCCATGCGCAGCAGCGACGGTGTGACCAGCATCGAGCAGAAGGTCGCGGCGAGCAACAATCCGCCAAGATCCGCCGGCATCAGATTGTTCTGCTGCATCTGCGTCATCAATGCAAAACAGAACTCGCCGCCCTGCGCCAGGGCCAGGCCGCTGCGCCAGGCGGTTTCATTGTCACTGCCACGCCACTTGACCAACAGTGCGACCACGCCGGCCTTGATCAGCAACAGCCCCAGGGTCAGTCCGAGGATCAGCACGCCGTGGCTGGCAAACAGGCGCAAGTCGATCAACATGCCGATACTGACGAAGAACACGCCCAGCAGGATGTCGCGAAACGGGCGAATATCGGCCTCGATCTGATGCCGGTAATGGCTTTCCCCCAGCAACATGCCGGCGAGAAAGGCGCCAAGGGCAGGGGAGAGACCGATCAGGTGTGTCAGCCCCGCAGTCAGCAGCACGATTACCAGTGCCAGCAATACGAACAGTTCGGCGGAACGCGAGGCCGCCACCTCATGAAACAAATGGGGCAACACCCAGCGACTGAGCAGGGACAGCCCTGCGAACAGCACCAACGTTTTACCCAGCGTCAGGGGAAGCGCCCAGTACCAGGCTTGATCGCTGGTGCCGGCGAAGACCGGGACCAGCGTCAGCAGTAACACGGCCACGACGTCCTGGAACAACAGCACACCGATAGCGTTCTGGCCATGGCTGCTGAAAATTTCGCCGAGACTCCCCAGTTCCTTGCTGACAATGGCGGTAGAGGAAAGGGCCAGGCCACCACCGAGTAAAAACGCCGCCGCCGTAGGCACGCCTGCCAGCATCAACAAGGCGCCCAACACTGCCCCGGATACCACCACTTGCAAGGTGCCCAAGCCGAACACCACCCGGCGCAGCGCAATCATCTTCGACAGTGAAAATTCCAGCCCCAGGGAAAACAGCAGAAACACCACGCCCATTTCGGCAATCAGGGGCAACGCATCGCTGTCTTTTACCCAGTCGAAGGCCATCGGTCCGACCATCAGCCCCACGCACAGATAGCCCAGCACCGGCGGCAAGCGCAAGCGATGGAACAGGGCAATGACGACCAGGGATGAGGTGAAGATGACCAACAGGCTGGCGAACATGGTCGCTCCGTGACGCTCTAGTGTGCAGGTGAGCAATTGTAGCTTGCACTGGAACACTCGACCGACGGGCGCGGGCTGTCGCGAAGGGAAGCGTACCTTCCGGGCAATGTTGTTCAGTATGCGGGTCTTGAATATGTGAGAAATCTGTGGCGAGGGAGCTCGCTCCCGTTTGAGTGCGCAGCACTCACAAAAATCGCGATGATGGTTGGATTTTGGGGCCGCTACGTAGCCCAACGTCGGAACGCCGCCCGGAGCCAGCTCGCTCGCCACAGGGATTAGTCAGACAGAGTAAGGAATTGCAAAAGCGGAGGGGGCGAGCAATCGGGGCCGGTACGGTCGTCCGGCCCCGACAGGGTTACTTGCGTACGTTCTGGTACAGCATCAATCTCGACGTTTCATGCATGCCCCGGGTCAGTTCAACCAGGCGCTTGAACTCTTCAGGGTTTTGCTGGGCCACGTTGTCCAGCGGTGTCGGCGAGGCCAGGTCGTGCAGTGTCGGCGAGCTGCCGTCGTGCTCCATCTGCACCATGTAGTGCTGGGTGACGCCCGCAATCAACGGGAAGGTGCCTTCACGCAGCACCAATGGCACTACGCGCTCACCCTCGGGCGCAGGTTGCTGGATATCACGCCCCAGGCCGCTGTTGCGAAACTCAACGCCGGCCATGCCGGCCACGGTCGGCAGCAAGTCCACCAGGCCGACGGCTTCCTTGACGGTCCGCGTGCCGAGCAGGCCCGGTGCGTGGATGATCATCGGCACCGCGTTACTTTCCAGGCCCAGTTGTTCATAAGCCGGTGCCAGGAAAGGGATCTGGGCGATACGGGTGTTATGGTCGCCAAACAGCACGAAAATGGTGTTGTCGTACCAACCACCTTCCTTGGCAATTTCCATCAGGCGTCCGATGTTGAAGTCCAGCAGGCGCACAGCGTTGTACTGCTCGACACTGCGCGATCCCGCGGCCTGGACTTCAGCCAGGGTAGGGTGCTTGACCTCGAATCCGTCATTGGTCTTGGGAATTGTGAAGGGACGATGGTTGCCGGCCGTCTGCACATAGGCAAAGAACGGTTTGTCCTTGGGCAGGGCTTGCAGGATCTTGTCGGTTTCCTTGAACAGATCCAGATCCGAAATTCCCCAGACATCCACCACCGGGGCTTGCCAGTCCCGCTCTTCGTACAAGCGGACCCCGTCGATGCTTTGACGGATCAAGGCGTTCATGTTGGCCCAACCGGAGTTGCCGCCGATGGTGTAGATCTTCTCGTAATCGGTGAACGCATTGATCAGTGTGTGTTGCTTGGTGATCAACGGATTACGCGTCGCGGTTTCCTGGCGGGTGACGTCCGGAACCCCGCTGATGCTGGCCCAAACGGTTTTCGCGGTGCCGGTGACCGGCACATAGAAGTGCTCGAAGAACCAGCTCTGCGTGGCCAGGCGGTCGATATTGGGCGTCGGATTGAGCGGGTTGCCATAGGCCCCGACGGCACTGGTGCCCAGCGATTCAAGCATCACAAACATCACGTTCGGCGCCCGTGTGCCCGATACCTTGTAGGGCTGTGGCGCCTGGTGACGGACGAAATTCAGGGTTTGCGGGTCGGGCTGGTCGACCCCCAGGTATTTGGAGATCACGGCATAGTGCTCACGCACCTGCGCTTCGTCATAGCGCGACTGGCCGACCTTGACCGTGTCGTAGAAGAAAATCACCGGGTTCAGGCCCAGTGCCGCGACCTGGTTATTGCCGGAGAAGAACGCATCGCTCCAGCGCAATGGCACCGGGTTTTCAAGGTTCATGTTCTCGACGCGCCCCAGGATACCCAGCAGCACCAACACGACCATCAGCGTGCTGCCCCAGGTGACGGAGAGCGGGTGGATGGCTTTGCGGGCGCGGTCCAGCGTCAGGCGTTCCAGGCGCACCAGGACCAGCGTCACCAGTGCGACCGTCGCCAGCCAGCCCAGAGAAATCCAGATGACCGGGTAGGTCTGCCAGACCATGTCACGGGATATTTGCGCGTCTTCGATGAAGCGCAGGACGGTGGCGTTGATCCTTACACCCAGATAGGCGTAATGGCCAAAATCGACGATATAGATCAGGAGCAGGGCGCCGATGGCGGCCGACACATACACGCGTCCCAATCGGCGAAGCAGGCGGCTACTCACCAGATTCCAGCGCGGAATCCAGGCCAGCAACGCCAGTGGCAGCATGACCAGGATGGCCAGGCGCAGATCGAAGCGAAAGCCGATGCCCAGGGTTTCCAGAACGGCATCTTCTGCGCTCAACGCGCTGGCGTCGAAACCGGAAAAGCCGAAAAAGAACACTACCCGCAGTAACGCAAACAGCACGAACGCAATCGCTGTTGCGCCTAGCCAGTAATGCAAACGTCTCGATTGCAGCCAACGCATCCATGTACCCCTGTTAAAAAATTGTCGTTGAATCTCAAGCGGACCTGGAGTCTTCCACTGAGCCACGCGATGGGTTTCGCCGGCCATGCATACCGCGCACCGCCAGCATCAGCAATGCCGAGCAGCAGTACAGGCCCAGCAGCGGATCGACCAGGTAGTCCCAATAGTTATGTGACGGTTTTATCCCGCCGATGAAGGCCAGGGTCGCAGTAGCCAGCATCACGACGGCCAAATAACTGCGCAGATAAAACAGGCCTGCCGTGAGCAGTCCGACGAAGATCAGCATCGGGCGTGGACTGAAACCGAACCGATAGGGGTCCAGGTAAGTCAACCCCAGCGTTGCGGGATAGAGCACCAGCGCCATGGCGGCGAAGACAATCAGTACGGTGGTTGTGCCTGGCTTCGCAGCCGGCAGGAAATCCAGTCGACGCAAACAGCCCCACGCCATGAAAACCAGGGTCGTGACGGCAAGGTCATCAATGTGGCTGCGCAAGTACGCGGCCAACGACAAGCCATCCAGCGGTATGAAGCTGACTGCCAGCAAGGCGAGCAATAGCCCGATCCGGGCGGTCCTCTTCAAGCCAAAGGACGGCAGCAACAGGAAGATGATCATTGCGAAGCTGATATGGGCTTGCCACAGGTTGATCATTTGGCACGCTCCGACAGCCACGCATCGTTGAAGGTGACGTGCTTGATGAAGGTGTTATTCCAGGAATAAACCAGGTGATACAAACCGTCGGGACTTCGAATGAAGTAGGGGTATTCATATTCGAAAACGCAGCCTTGCGCCTTGCAGACCCGGTTGTCGAGGTTGTTCAGGAACTGGGCCTCCAGCGGTTGGCGAAGTGCGCCGCTGGATCCGCGGAATTCTCTACCGATGATTTCCTTGTAGGCCTCGGGCGAAAACGTATCGCCCTCAGGATCAGGAGACTTGTCGAGGTCGCGCAGCGAGCGCCAATCGTCCATTTTTGCATCGGTACCATAAAGACTCAGTTTGAAGCGCCCCTCCTGTAAATCATTGAGCGCCACCAACAACCCATGTTCGGGTGTCGCGATGGCCGCCAACGAGGAGTTCGGGTTCGAGGGGTCGAGCGGATAAGGTTCGCTCCAGGTTTGCCCGGCGTCTTCGGTACGGGTCGCCAGGACACGGTGGTGGGTATCGCCGGCATAGCGCAGCAAGGCGATGCCACGCTGGCCATCCAGCGGAACGACCGTGGGTTGCAATGAGTTATTGCCGCGGCTGATGCGGTATTTATCGATCACATCACCGTCAGCGCTCAGGTACAGGTACTCGGAAAACTTGCCCAGGAATTCGTGGTAGACCGGCAAACCGATGGAGCCGTCGGCATGGAACACCGGGGCCGAACGTACCAGGGTGCTGATATTCAGAAACGGGGAGGTGACCAACTGGCGTGGTTCGGACCACTGGCGACCATAGTCGTCGGAGACCATCACATTGACCGCACTGCCGGCCCAGCCACCCATGGACACTGACACGTAGAACAACCAGAGGCGGTTGTCCGGTGCGAGCGCAACGACCGGGTTGCCCAATTTGCGGATGTATTTGCGAGTGCCCTGTTGGGTCGAATCCCGAGTCGCCAGAACCTGTTCCGCCCCCCATTCGCCGGTTTTCGCGTCGAAGCGGGCAGAGCGCACCTGCACGTCGGCCGCGCCTTCGCGTGTGCCGGCGAACCAGACTGCCATCAGGCTGCCGTCAGGCAAGGCGGTGACTGCCGAGGAATGTACGAAATCCACCAGGCCGGATGAGGCAAATCGACTGGTGTAAATGGGTTTGGCGACTTGATCAGCCACGGCCCGGGTCGGACTCATCAGGGCAAAGGATGAGTGCACTGGTGCGGGGTGGGTGAGCCATGCGGTCGCGAACAGGCAAGTAAGGGCAAGGTAAGCCCCGAATGCAGGGAGGCTGGGTAGGTGGATGCGCATAATGTAAGGCTGTGCATCTCTTGGTCAGGTAAGGCAGCGTAACCTATCACTTGTAGTTACTAACTCGGTGTTTAGCGAGCTGGTGCTTTGTAAGCAAATGTGTTTTTGGCGTTATCAGCTCTCTGGTTGATGTTCTATTTTCTTTTATATCAATAGCTTGTGGCAGGGTTGAGCGCCCCATCCGTTGATCGAAAACCTCGTCTCGACGACCTTTGATCATGCTGTTCCTTTCCTCATGGGCGGTGAACCGGTGCCGCGGTCCGGGCCAGGAAACCGCGGCGACCGATCAATCAGGCGGCGGGGAGCAGGCCTTTCTGTTTGGCGACATGAGTCGCCAGTGCGTCCATCAGATCCGGGGACAGGCAATCATAGGGCTCCAGGCCGATCGAGCGCAGGCGCTCACGGATAGCCTTCATTTGCGCCGGTGGCGTACCGGTTTCGATCAAGGAAGACACGAACCCCGCGAAGCCTGGTGCAGACCATCCCTTCTGGGGAGAGAGTTCGGTGTGAATGAAGTCCAGGCCATATAACGCATGGTCCTTGTTTTCGATACGCCCGAAGAGATGGGCGTGGCACTGCTTGCAGGCATGGCGTTGGACGGTGGCGGCTTCGTCGACAATCGCCAGTTTTTCGCCGTGGGCAATAATGCTGACCTTATTGCGAGGTACAGCGGCAATGACCGCGAATAACGCATTTTGCGGTTTCCAGCATTTGCTGCAGCCGCACGCGTGGTTGTGCACGGTTTGCGCGTCGATCCTGACTTCGACCTTGTCGGTTGCACACAGGCATTGCAGGGTGCCACCTGTGAAATTGGCGGCGGCGGGTTGGATGCCATTGTCCAGTGCAGGGTGAAGTTTCATGGTGTTCATGCTGGCTTCTCCTTTTCAGTGCTTCAGACAAAAAGAGCCGGCGGTGTACCCAGGGCAGTCGCTGATCCGAACCGATACCGGCTCATGTTCACGGGCCATCATCAGAATATTCCACGTCACCCGAGAACGCCTGAATCTCGACAACCGGTAAGGGAGCGCGTCAGGCCACTGTTAGTTGGAACGCCAGCTCCATAATTTCGTTTATGTTGGTTAATTAGTTATGAGCTAATAACCGCAGCCTTATAACGCTTCTCCGTTTTTTACGACGGCTTAGTTATACGGAGCGCACTTATATCTTTATACGAAATGATGATTAGTCATGGGGTGTTTTATGTCTTTATGATCTGTCCCACAACAACTCGTGAGACAGGAGGTAACTCGATGACCATTCAAATCAAACCCGTCGCTGGTCGTATTGGTGCGCAACTGGAGGGAGTCAAGCTGGGTGGGAACATCAGTGATGAAACATTCGAATTCATTAACCAGGCACTTCTGAAATATAAAGTCCTGTTCTTTCGCGACCAACACTTGGACGACGCCGAGCACGAAGCTTTTTCCCGGCGTTTCGGTGACCAGGTGCCGCATCCGACCGTGCGTTCCGCCGAAAAAAGTGCCGCTATCCTGCACCTGGACGCCAAGGAAACCCGCGCCAACTCCTGGCATACCGATGTGACCTTTGTTGCCAATTACCCCAAAATATCCATCTTGCGCGGTGTGGTTATTCCACCTTATGGCGGCGACACGGTGTGGGCTAATACCGCAGCGGCCTATGCCGACTTGCCCGAGCCATTGAAACAACTTGCAGATGGCCTCCGCGCGTTGCACACCAACTTATATGACTATGCGGCGCCGCGTAATACCGATGAGTCGGGTTTGAAACGCTACCGCGAACAATTTACCGCCGAAGTCTACGAGACCGAACATCCTTTGGTACGGGTGCATCCGGAGTCGGGTGAAAGAAGTTTGTTGTTGGGGCACTTTGTCAAACACATACAAGGCGTCAGCAATAACGATTCGAAACAACTGATTCGTCTGTTTCACGACCGCATAACCCATGTCGACAACACCGTGCGCTGGCGCTGGCATGAGGGTGACGTGGTGATCTGGGATAACCGCGCCACGCAACATATCGCGATCAACGACTACGGCGATGCCCGGCGCATCGTGCGCCGAACCACCATCGACGGTGATGTACCGGTAGGGGTGGACGGTCGCCTGAGCCAGGCGCTCAAGCCAAGCCCGGATACCCGCTCGCCGAAAACCGAAGCCGACAAAAAACACCTCGCCGCCTGACAGCTCGACCCTCATTGCCACAAGGAAGTCTCGTACATGAAACCCAAACGTATCCCTCTGTTTCTCAAGGGCAGTATTGCTGCGGCCCTGGCCACGGTTTTTGCAATCCCGTTGGCCCAGGCCGATGTATTGCGCATTGGTGTAGCGACGGCCGGCGGCGGTGACCCGGTAACGTTCAGTGGTTCGCCCCTGGGCATCGTGCGCAATCAACAATTGCTGGAAAAAGCCTTCGCTGGAACCGGGACCGAGGTGCAGTGGTTTTTCTTCAAGGGCGCCGGCCCCGCGGTAAACGAAGCCTTTTCAAACCAGCAACTCGACTTCGCCTACCAGGGCGATCTACCCGCCGTCGTCGGGCGCTCCAACGGACTGGACACCAAACTGCTGGCCGCACTGGGGGTGCGCGCCAATCTTTACCTGGCCGTTCCCAAAGGATCCGATCTCAAAAAAATCGAGGATCTCAAGGGCAAAAAGGTGGCGATCTTCCGTGGAACCAATGGCCATCTGGTGACGATCAACCTGTTGGCGGAGCATGGTCTTACCGAGCGCGATATCAAGGTGATCAACCTCGACACCGGAAGCACTCAGGCAGCCTTGGTATCCAATGGGGTAGATGCCGCATTCGGCGGTCGCGAACTGTTCAAGCTGCGCGACAAAGGCTTGATCGACATCATTTACGACAACCCGACTCAGGATGTGCGCTACACCCGGCAGACCGCCTTGGTGGTTCGCGGTGCCTACGAAAAAGAACATCCGGACAACGTGCAAAAGGTCGTCGATACCCTGGTGGACGCAGCGAAATGGACGTCGGAGGACAGCCATCGTGATGCGGTCTTCGCTGAATGGGCCAAGAGTAATGAACCCGCAGAGTCACTGCGCGCTGACTTTACCGGGGTCAGCATCAGGGACCGGGCCTCGCCTCTGGTCGACAACTTCCTGCTCGGCCGCTATCAGGCCGTGGCGGATCAGGCCAAGGAGGAAAAGCTCATCCGTCGTCCGGTTAGTATTGATGGCTGGTTCGAGACCCGCTATTTGCAACAATCCCTGAAAACCAAGGGCCTCGAGAACTACTGGACGCCCTATGGCCCGGATGGCAAACAGCCGGCCGGCAATGCAGTAGCGTCCGCGACCAGCAAGCAGGGGAGCTAGGCAAATGGCCAGGGCACAGACCGTCAGGATAGAGCAGTACACGGCACCGGCAATCGCGAGCGACAACGTCAAGCGTTTGCCACCGTCACCGACCCGCCCGGTTCGCAAGGTTGAGGTGCCTCGCACGTCCAGGTGGACGTTGAGTCTGGGTGACAAGGCTTTGCCCTGGCTGTTGCCGCTGGTGTTGCTCGGCTTATGGTACCTGGGGGTGGAGCGCGGCTGGCTTTCAGAGCAGGTGCTGCCACCGCCGGCCTACATTTATCAGACCTTGTCGGACCTGGTCACCAGTGGTGATCTTTGGCTGAATGCGTCCGCCAGCCTGCAACGGGTTGTCGTCGGATTTACCTTGGGCGCTTTCATCGGCATGGCGCTGGGGCTGGCCATGGGACTTTTCAGGACGGTAGAGGATTATCTGTTACCCACCTTCAACGCCCTGGTGCAGATCCCGGTACTTGGCTGGTTGCCGTTTGCCTTGCTGCTGTTCGGCATCGGCGAAACGCTCAAGTATGTGCTGATTGCCAAGGCCGCCATGGTGCCGATCACCCTGTGCACCTTGCAGGCTTTCCACCAGGCACCCAAGGGACTGTTGGAAGTCGGCCGGGCCTACGGATTCAGCCGTCGACAAAGCGTCAGCTCCATCATCTTGCCGGCAGCCGTCCCGACGCTGTTCACCGGATTGCGCCTGGGCTTCACCAAAGCCTGGTTATCGCTGGTCGTGGTCGAGTTGGTGGCTTCGAGTGAGGGGCTGGGTTACCTGATTGTCTATGGGCGCCAGCTGTTTCAACTGGACCTGGTGATGGCGGCCGTTGTGGTGGTGGGGGCGCTCGGTCTGGCGATAGACCGCGGTTTCGATTACGTGGAGCGGCGCCTGAATCGTGGTCGTGCAGCGGCCGGGGGGCGCTTGTCATGAGTGCGATCATTGCAGTAGGTCGTGGCAGTCGAAGATATCGTGGTTGGGTCTTGCCAATTGCCGCCATCACCCTGTGGTGGCTGGCGTCGAACCAGGGTTGGAGCCAGTCGGGCCTGTTCGTTTCGCCGGAAAAAGTCGCCGCGACGGCCTGGGATCAAATTGCGTCGGGCAAATTCTGGCGGGCCATTTCCGCCAGCCTGGCGCGCAACCTCAGCGGCTTTTTTATCGGCACCACACTGGGCCTGATACTGGGTTGCCTGTTGGGCCTGTCGCGGTACTTCGAACGTCTTGTTGGTCCGAGTTTCAATACCTTCAAGCAAATCTCTTTGTTCGCCTGGATCCCGCTGATCTCGGTGTGGTTCGGCCTGGGCGACGTGGCCAAGGTGGTGTTCCTGTCATTGGCAGCACTGGTGCCTGTGGTGGTCAATACTTGCGACGGTTTGCGCAACGTCCCGCCCAATCTGTTGGAAGTGGCTCGGGTGTATGGCTTCACCCGCTGGCAAACCATCATCGGGGTGATGTTGCCCGCCGCCTTGCCGTCGATATTCACAGGGCTTTACCTGGCACTGGTCTATTCCTGGCTGGCGACCATCGGCGCCGAATACCTGCTGGTATCGGGGGAGGGGATCGGCAATACGCTCATTGATGGTAGCGAACATTTCATGATGGATCTGGTGTTGTTCGGGATGGTGGTTATCGGCCTGGTGGGCTGGGGCCTCAATGCCCTGGCCCGGACACTCGAGCGGCGGATGCAGCGCCTGTATGGCATCGCTGCTCGTTGATCGGCACTTTCATAAGGATTGCAACATGCTCAATAACAGCCTGACCCTGCAAAACATCAGCAAGCGATTCGCTTCCCGACCGGGCAGTTCGACTCAATTGCAAGTACTCGACAACATCCATCTCGACATCGCACCTGGCGAGTTCATCAGCATCGTCGGCGCCAGTGGTTGCGGTAAATCCACGCTGCTGCGACTGATTCTTGGCCTGGACGAAGAATACGACGGGCGCATCCTGCTCGATGGCAAACCCATCGAAGGCACTGGCCTGGAGCGCGGCATTGTGTTTCAGGATCACCGCTTGTTTCCCTGGCTCAACGTCGAGCAGAACGTTGCTGTCGGGCTGAAGAATTCACCCCTGAGCCCCGGGCAGAAACGCGAGACCGTGCGCGAGCACATCGAACTGGTCGGTCTGCAAGACTTTACCGATGCCTACCCGCATCAGCTATCCGGCGGCATGGCGCAACGCGTGGCCATAGCCCGCGGCCTGGTCAATCGCCCGAGCATCCTGTTACTGGATGAACCGCTGGGTGCCCTCGACGCCTTGACCCGTGCACGCCTGCAGGGCGAACTGCAAAACATCTGGGCCAAGGAAAAAATCACCATGATCCTGGTGACCCACGATGTTGATGAGGCGGTATTCCTGGGCGATCGCGTGGTGGTGATGCAGCCCAACCCCGGCCGGATCCGGCGCATTGTCGACATCGATCTGCCGCGCTCGCGCAACCGCAGTGACAGCCGTTTCATCGCTCTGCGCGACGATGTGCTGAGCGATTTCGCCGAGCTGCACTGAGCCTCTGCACCGTGCGCGATTTGCTGTTTTTCAAACACACTTTTTCAAGGAGCGGAAATGTCTGAACGCCAACTCAACCTGAACCTCTTCATCTACCCCAACGGCCATCACGAAGCCGCCTGGCGTCACCCGCAATCGGTGCCGGAATCTTCCATGGATATCGGCTATTACCAGCAACTGGCGTTACGCGCTGAACACGAAAAGCTGGATGCGATTTTCTTCGCTGATTCGCCGTCACTGGCCGAAAGCGGGCGCGAAGGCTTGCGCATTCGTTTCGAACCCATCACCTGGCTGGCGGCGATTGCCGCGGTGACCCAACGCATCGGCCTGATCGCCACGGCCAGCACGACCTACAGCGAACCCTACAACCTGGCCCGTTCGTTCAGTGCGCTGGACCACCTCAGCAAGGGCCGCGCTGGCTGGAACATTGTCACGACGTCCATGGCCGCCGCCGCCGCCAATTTCGGCCTGGACCAACACCCGTCGGCCCATGACCGCTATGCCCAGGCCGAAGAGTTCGTGCAGGTGGTCGGTGACCTGTGGGACAGCTGGGAGGACGATGCGCTGGTGCTGGACAAGACCTCCGGGGTGTTTGCCGACAACGATAAGGTGCATACGATCAACCACGTGGGCGCTCACTACAAAGTCAAAGGGCCGTTCAACTCGCCACGCTCGCCTCAGGGGCGACCGGTGCAGGTGCAGGCCGGTTCTTCCGAAGATGGCCGTGATTTCGCCTCCAGGCATGCTGAAGCGATTTTCACCGCACACCAGACCCTGCAAAGCGCGACCGAATTCGCCAACGATATCCGTGCCCGGGCGAAGGCGGTGGGGCGCGACCCTCGCCAGCTGAAAATCCTCCCGGGCATCAGCCCGTACATTGGCAGCACCGAAGCCGAAGCACAGCGCAAATTCGACGAGCTCAACGAACTGGTGCTGCCGCACATTTCTCTGGGTCAGTTACGCCGCATGCTGGGCGTGGACTTGTCCGGTCAGGACCTGGATGCACCATTCCCGCGCCAGCTGATCAACTTCGACAGCAGCGAAAGCCAGTCCAGCCGCTTCAAGCTGATCATCGACATCGTCGACCGCGAGAAACCGACGTTGCGCCAGCTGATCAATCGCCTGGCCGGTGCGCGCGGGCATTGGGTGCCGGTGGGCACGCCGGTGCAGATTGCCGACCTGATCGAGCAGTGGTTCCGCAGTGGCGCCGCCGACGGTTTCAACGTGATGCCGCCGGCGTTCCCCGAGGGCTTTGAAGTGTTCCTCGATGAAGTGTTGCCGATCCTGCGCAAGCGCGGCCTGTTCCGTCATGAATACGCGGGGAGCACGCTGCGTGAGCACTACGGCCTGAATCGCCCGGCTTCGCGTTTTGCCCTGAAGTCCGCCTGAGCGACTTTCAGGTTTTTCTTCCTGAGGCCAGGCCTGCCGATTGAGGCGAGCCTCGCTGCGGCCCCTCAATGCTCATGGGCATGTGAATGGGTGATCAGGGAATGCGGAACCTTGGTGCGTTCCAGCCCGCCACGGTCCAGCCACCTGAGGGTCTGCTCATAAGCGCGCTGCAACAGAGACTCGGTCTGGGCAAAGTTGAACACCGAGACATCTACTGGGCACAAAGGCGGGACGATGTGCAGGCTGGTGAGGGTGCGGAAGTGTTCGATGTCGCTCACCAACTGACGCATGCTCATCAGGTTGACGGTATGCAAGGCCAGGGCGATCAAACCTCGGGGGGGTTGTGACAGGGCGCAACTCATTCCAGTGGGGACGACCACGACGTTGGTGGCCCCCAGGGCGACGGCCGTTGAAATCGGCGTATTGCTGGCCACGCCACCGTCAATCAGGAACTGATCGGCAATTTGTACGCAGGGGAACACCAAGGGGATGGCTGCGCTGGCCAGTAACGCCTGGCTGAGTTCACCCGTGGACAGAACGGTCTCGGCACCGCTGAGCAGGTCGGTGGTGACGATGTACAGCGGCAGCGTCGCGTCCTCGATACGGTGGATCGGCAGCGCTTGCCCCAGCAGTCGGTTCAAGGCTTGCGGCTGCAACAGAAAACCCCGGCGCTTGATCAGTCCTCTACAGGTATCGAGCCAGGACAGGGGAAAGATGTCCGTTTTACGCAAGCCGCGCCAGAAACCGGCGAGCGCCTCGACGCCTTCGGCATCGGGTCTTGCGGCAAAGTAGGCACCGTTGATGGCGCCCACCGAAGCCCCCACCACCAAGTCGAATCGAACATTGGCCTCGACCAGGGCCCGCAACATGCCAACCTGGACAGCCCCCAGGCTGCCACCGCCAGCGAATACGATTGCAGTTTTGGTCGCCATGCCCGAATTCCCTGTGCCACCGTGTGTCGAGTCAGTGTAGTTGACCGACCGGCGCTGTTTTCGGGGAACTGCGCCCAAAGCATGCGCAGCTTGAGGTGCTGAATCGACAGCAGGGGCAGGGGGCCTTATTCCGAAAAGGAATTGGATGCGACGGCAGGCGTGCGTCAGCCTCTGGGGCAGGTAGCGGCCGGCGCTGTCAGGCTGGCCACTTGATCGACCATCGTAAACGCGCGTGAGCGCCCAAAGATATCGAGGTAGAGAAATGGCCAAGGCCGCAGATGTCGTTGTGCAATGCCTGGAAAACGAGGGCGTGGAGTTCGTATTCGGCATTCCTGGCGAGGAAAACCTGGACTTGCTGGAGTCCCTGCGAAAATCAACCATTAAGCTGGTACTGACCCGCCATGAGCAGTCCGCCGGTTTCATGGCCGCCACCTACGGCCGGCTCACGGGCAAGACCGGCGTCAGCCTGTCGACGCTCGGCCCCGGCGCGACCAACCTGGTCACGGCCGGTGCGTACGCCTACCTCGGCGGCATGCCGATGCTGATGATCACGGGGCAGAAACCGATCAAGAAGTCCAAGCAGGGCCGTTTCCAGATCCTGGACGTCGTCGGCATGATGCAGCCGCTGACCAAGTACACCCATCAGTTGGCGTCTGCCGACAACATTCCTTCGCGCGTGCGCGAAGCTTTTCGCCTGGCTGAAGAAGAAAAACCCGGGGCCGTGCACCTTGAACTGCCTGAAGACATCGCCGCCGAACAGACCGAAAGCATGCCGATCCCGCCGAGCCTGGTCCGTCGCCCCCTGGCCGAGCACAAGTCCATCGAAGGTGCCGTCGAAAAACTCAAGACCGCCCGCAGCCCGATCCTGGTGATCGGCGCCGGCGCCAATCGAAAAATGACCGCCAAGGTCCTCAAGCAACTGATCGACCAAACTGGCATTCCGTTTGTCACCACGCAAATGGGCAAGGGCGTGGTGGATGAACGCCACCCACGCTTTCTCGGCAACGCCGCACTCTCTGCCGGCGACTTCGTCCACCGCGCGGTCGAGGCCGCCGACCTGATCGTCAACATTGGTCACGACGTGATTGAGAAGCCGCCGTTCTTCATGGTCCGTGGCGGAACCGAGGTGATCCACGTCAACTTCCGTTCTGCCGAAGTCGACCCTGTTTATTTCCCGCAGATCGAAGTGGTGGGCGACATCGCCAACGCCGTGTGGCAGATCGGCGAGGCGCTCAAAACCCAGAAGCATTGGGACTTCAGCCGCCTGCTGGCGATTCGCGAAGCCAACGAAGCCCAGATCATCGAGGGCGCGGACGACAACCGCTTCCCGATCTACCCTCAGCGCTTCGTGGCTGATGTGCGTCGCGCCTTGCCATCCGAAGGCATCGTCGCGCTGGACAACGGTATCTACAAGATCTGGTTCGCGCGTAACTACAAGGCCCACAAGCCCAACACCGTGCTGCTGGACAACGCGCTGGCGACCATGGGCGCAGGCCTGCCATCGGCCATGGCCTCACATCTGGTTTACCCGGATCGCCCTGTGGTGGCCGTGTGCGGCGACGGTGGTTTCATGATGAACAGCCAGGAACTGGAAACCGCCGTGCGCCTGAAGATGAACCTGACGGTCATCATCCTGCGCGACGATGGCTACGGCATGATCCGCTGGAAACAGTCGAACATGGGCTTCACCGATTTCGGCCTGGACTATGGCAATCCGGATTTCGTCATGTATGCGCAAAGCTATGGCGCCAACGGCCACCGGGTGGAAAGTGCCGAAGACTTCCTGCCCCTGTTGCAACGCTGCATCAGCGAACCGGGCGTGCACGTGATCGATTGCCCCGTGGACTATTCGGAGAATGATTTCATTCTCAACACTGAGCTCAAGCGAAGAAGCGCGCTGGTCTGATCCGTCAAGGCTGGTTTAGTCAAAGTAGCGGTACGGCTGCGTCGTACCGCTCGACCAAGTGATTTCAGCAACTGATTGGCTTGTTGTTCAGTGATGTGTTTGCAGGATGACGTGGCTATCAAAAAAATGCGCAATCTCAGGCCTCTTGTCCCCGGCTCCATAAGCATCGTGTAAATTTGAAACTGTAGCCATTGAGCATAGGACGCGAGGCACAGGCTCGATAGGCGGTAAAACCGCCATTCGAATAATAAAAAGAACACTGATGCGTCCTGGAGATATGCCATGAGATCACAACCGATCCAGCAAAAATCTCACCCAGCAGGTTTACAGAGCGTTGCTGTCACCGACGCCAACGTATTGGCGAGCTCTTTATCGCAGTGGCAGCAAGAGTATCTGCAGATAAGCCCAGGGCCATTCGCGGGGTCGGTCACTGAAATTTCCGTTGGCGGAGTGCAGATTTTCCGCGAGGTGATGAACCAGGCGGTGGATCAGCATGGGCAGACGCTCCCTGGCAAATTTGCCTTGGGTATTCCCATTTCGCTGCGTGGCCATGGTTATTGGTGTGGCAAAGAGCTTGATTGCATTGATTCAGTGTTCTTTTTGCGCCCGGATTCCGAGCTCAAATTCAAGACGCCGGGCTACTCCGATATTTACGGAGCCTGCGTGGATATTGAAGCCTTCAGAAAATATTCGCCGGATGAAGAATTCGACGAGAGAAATGTCATCGCTTTTACGAAAGAGGTCAGTTCGCTTTCGCCAGAGAAGTGCGCCGCTTTCAGACACAGGTTCGATAGTTTTTTTCGGGCAGTCGAGGCCAATCCTCTAATTCTTGAATCAGAGTCAGCCAAAAAGCAGCTGACTTTCGACATCATGCAGCTCCTTCTTGGCATGACCGCCGACCTGCCAGTGTCGAAGAAGTCTCACGCAGAGCAGTTCGTCCATCGCCATGTTGTAGACAGTGCGCGCAACTATATTCTGTCGAGAAAAGGTGAAGCTTTAACGGTGACCGATTTATGCGCAGGACTGCGAACCAGCCACCGTTCGTTGCATTATGCATTTAACAAGGTTTTGGGTATCAGCCCTGTGACTTATCTGCGCTACATACGGTTGAACGGTGTCAGGGCAGAGCTCATCTCAAGCGATCAGTCGGCTCTGGTCAGTGAAGTGGCAGCCAAGTGGGGCTTCTGGCACATGGGCATGTTCAGCGCCTATTACAAGGAGCTGTTTGGTGAGCGGCCTTCTGAAACACTGAAAACCTACCGCAAGACGACGAACACCTAATAAGTAATGTGTAAACGACATGCCTGGTCATTACCCAGGCGTGACGGGATTGTTTTGTCCAATAAATGGAGGAAATCATGAGCAAGTTAAACGGAAAAGTGGCCTTGATTACAGGGGCTTCGAAAGGTATGGGTAAATCTCACGCCACTATTTATGCGAAGTACGGCGCCAACTTGATCCTGGTTGATCTCGATGAATCAATCAATGAAGTTGCAGCAGACATTCAAAGCAAATATGGCGTGGAAGTGCTTGCGCAAGTAGGTGATGTCACCGATCCGCAGGCCATGCGGCTGATTGCCGAAAAAGGCATGAAACGGTTCGGCAAGTTGAATGCACTGGTATGCAATGCCGGCATTTGTCGTCTCGCCAGGTTTCTCGACTCCAGCGACGCGGATCTGGATCTGCATATCAACGTCAATGTCAAAGGTGCGTGGCATACCGCGCGTGCGGTTCTGCCGCACATGATCGAATCCGGCGGAGGGGCGGTTGTGGTCATGTCTTCCGTCACCGGTGACATGACCGCTGATCCGGGCGAAGTGGCCTATGCGCTGTCCAAGTCCGCCTTGATCGGCTTCACCAAGGCCCTGGCGGTTGAAATGGCACCCCATAACATTCGGGTCAATGCCATCTGCCCGGGCTTTATATGGACACCGATGGCTGAACAGGTAGCCAGGCAAGTCAACCCGGATGATCCGAAGTCGGTTCTGGATGAACTGGCGACGGCCATTCCAATGAAACGCCTGGGCAAGCCCGATGAAGTCGGTGAGTTGTCGGCTTTCCTCGCTTCCGATGAATCCAGTTACATCAACGGTGCGCAAATCGTGATCGATGGCGCCAGCACTATTCCCGAAACAGTCAGCATTGGGATGTAACAGACATCCATTTCCCGGCAAGGACGCTGCTGCATCGACCCGTTTCCGTGATCCATAAAAACAAAAGAGTGGAGCATTCATGATGACAGAGCTAACCGAGTCCCTGCTTGAAGAGACGCCTCGAACGGGCGAAAAGTTGAAAGGCAACCTGGGTACTTATCAGATCGCACTATTGGTGATTGCAGCCGCAGCACCTTTAGGTGCCGTTCTTACAGCTGCCCCCATTGGTTTTCAGCTTGGCAACGGCCCCGGGCTTGCCGGGACGTTCCTGATTGCCGGATTTCTGATGGTTTGTTTCTCGGCAGGTTATGGCGAGTTGATTCGGGCGATTCCCGGTGCAGGAGCGTTTTACAAGTATCTTTCGGTGGTTTTCGGCGCAAGAGTCGGTACTGGCGCAGCATGGGTCGCATTAGCCTCTTACGTGGCAATTACTATCGCCTTGGCGATTGTGTCGGGCTACTACACCAATCTGACCCTGCAAACATTTGGCGTGGATATTGGCTGGACGTCTTGGACTGTATTGTTCATGGCGCTGACCTCTTATCTGGGCCGAGCGAATATTGATTTCGCCGCCAGGATTCTGGTGCCATTGGTACTTGCAGAGTTCTTCATGCTGTTTTTACTGGGCCTATCCATTTTCATGGATAAAGGCATCGCCGCTTTTCCTGTTGAGGCTGTGTCGATAGAGGCGATAACGTCGCCGGGGTTGGGTGTTGGACTGATGGTCGCGTTGGCAGCGTTTCTCGGTGTCGAGTCCGCGGCCCTCTATGCGATGGAAGCCAAGCGGCCGGAAAAATCCATTCCGGGTGCCACTCGCCTGGCCGTGGCACTGGTGGCCGTCGCCTACTTTGTCATTATCTGGTTGATCGTCGGCGACATCGGGGTTGAAGCGATCAAGGGCGAAGCAGCAACGGCTCAAGGTGAGTTGATCATCAATTTATTCTCGACACGCCTCGGAGGAACGACCGCGACCATTGTTTCAGTCATGTTGTGCACCAGTAATTTTGCATGCCTGTTATCACTTCACAATGCTGCAACTCGATACGTTCATGTCCTTGCCAAGGATAAACACTTACCGAGTGTTCTATCGAATATTCATCCACGACGAAACTCCCCGGCCAATGCGAGTCTTTTGGTGACGGTGTTGGTTGCAATAAGCATCGCCGTACCTACTTCGCTGGGTTATGACGCTTTTGTTTTCCTCTTCCCGGTCACCCTGGCGTTGTCGACGCTTGGGCTGATTGGACTGCAGGCGTTTATTTCGCTGGCGGTCATTGCCCATTTCAAGAAGATCAATGATCGCAGGTATCTCAAGGTCCTGATCAGTCCACTTCTGGCGTTAGCAGGGCTTAGTCTGGCTGTTTATCTGATCTATGAGAACTACGGGCTGTTGACCGGAAGTGAATCGGCCTGGGTGAATGGAACGCCATTACTTTTTGTCGTGCTGTTTTTGTACGGTGTAATTAAAGGTCGAACAAAAAATATTTGATTGAACAGCCTGCCAGACGCTGTGGCACTGCGTTTCTTCTTGCTCCGACTGCCTTACACCCAAAAAGTCCATTTAACTGGAAGCTTACCAAGCATGAACGTAACTCTTAAAGTAACGACTGCGTCCCACCCGCTTGACCCACTTTCGCTACAGGAACTTGCCTTGGCAAGTTGTATCCTCAAGCGAGAAAAAAACCTTCACGACAAATGCCGCTTCCCCTATTTGCATCTCGCCGAGCCGGATAAGCAAGAAGTGTTGGCCCATGTTCCCGGTCGCGCATTTTCTCGGCGGGCATTTGCGTTAGTGCTGGATAAGCTGACCGGCAACACCTTCGAAGCGCTGGTCGATTTAAACAGCCAGGTCCTTATTCATTGGCAGCCACTGGACATTGAAACCCAGGGTCATGCACCGATCATGATTGAGGAGTTCGAGTTGTGTGTAGATGCCGTGCAAAACGATCCCGCCTGGCGTGCGGCCGTAAAACGTCGCGGCCTCACTGATGCCGATATCGAAAACGTACAGATCGATCCCTGGTCATTTGGGCACTTCGGCGATGACGAGCGTTATCGGGGCAAGCGGCTGATGCGCGGCGTCGCTTTTTACCGCGACAAGTTGACTGACAATGGCTACGCCCACCCGATCGAAGGGCTGGTCGCAATCATCGATCTGAATAAGGGGGAGGTGGTTGAACTGTTGGATGACGGCCGTCTGACACCGATTCCCAAGGCAACGATCAACTACGACTCAGCTTCCCTGGGCCAGCCGCGCGAGGGGCTCAAGCCGCTGCACATCACGCAGCCTGAAGGCGTGAGCTTTACGGTGGATGACTGGAAGGTGAGTTGGCAGAACTGGGAATTTCGCGTCGGCTTCACGCCTCGTGAAGGCTTGGTCCTGCATCAACTGGGCTACAAGGACGGCGGTGTCGTTCGCCCAATCATGTATCGCGCCAGTGTCACCGACATGGGCGTTCCCTACTCGGACAACGAGCTGAACCATTACTGGAAATGTGCTTTCGACGGTGGCGAATACGGGCTCGGTCGCCTGGCCAATCAACTGGAACTGGGCTGTGATTGCCTGGGCGCCATTCGCTATTTCGATGTGCCCTCGGTCAATGATCAGGGCGAACCGTTTGTCATGAAGAACGCCATCTGCATGCACGAGGAAGATTACGGCACGCTGTGGAAGCACTATGAATTTCGCACGGGCGTGTTTGAAATGCGTCGCTCCCGGCGCCTGGTGATCAGCTTCTTCTGCACCGTGGCCAATTACGACTATGGCTTTTTCTGGTACCTCTATCAGGACGGCACGATTCAACTCGAGGCCAAACTGACCGGGATCATCCAGACCGCCGCTTTGGCTCCCGGTCTGCGCCCAGCCAGCGGCGGCGGCATGGTCACCCCCGAGTTCTATGGACCGACCCACCAGCATTTTTTCAGCGCACGCTTGCACATGATGGTGGACGGCGAACACAACTCCGTGACCGAAACCAATTTCCAGTCACGCCCGCAAGGCGAGGGTAATACCTGGGGGAACGTTTTCGACAGTGTGACGACCACGTTTACCCATGAACTGGATGCGGCACGGCAAGCCAATGGCCAGACGGGGCGCTTCTGGAAGATCATCAATCCGAACGTCAAGAACGCCGTCGGCAATCATCCCGGCTACAAGCTGATGGCCGAGCACAATCCGGTCATGCTCGCCCAGGCGGACAGTTCATTTGGCCGACGCGCCGGGTTTGCCACCAAGCATCTGTGGGTGACCCCTTACGTACCCGGCGAGCGCTACGGGTCTGGCGATTACCCCAACCAGCATTCTGGGGATGGCCTGCCGGTCTACACGAAAAACAATCGAGAGATCCAGAACCGGGATCTGGTGGTCTGGCATACCTTCGGCCACACCCACATCTGCAAGCCGGAGGATTTTCCGGTGATGCCAGTGGAATACGTGGGTTTCAAGCTTAAGCCCAATAACTTCTTCAACGGCAACCCGGCCATGGATTTGCCAGCGAGCAGGGACCACGCCAGTGTCCAGGACGGCCAGCCGGCCAGTTGCTGCAAACACAACGCCTGATCAGACCTTAATCAACTGACACCCAAGCGCTCAGGCGTTTGGGTTGGGGGTGTCGTCATGTCTGGATTCTCGAGTTGGGTTTGGTTGGAGTTGCTCGTGATTGCCGTGTTTGTTTGCTGGACGAGCGGGGGACCCAAAGGTTGGAAGCGTCAACCACTGTTGCTGGGCGGTGCGGCGCTGGTGTTTTTGCTTGGCCTGCAGCCTGCGCTGGATGCAGCTGCGCGCCACAGTGTCTGGCTGCACTGCCTGCAAAGCGCGTTGATTCACCACCTGGCACCCATTCTCTTATTGTTCGCCGCCGTCCGAGAGTCGCCTGCCGAAGCAGGTTTCAGGACAGAAGGGAGGGCTGTTCGCATTGGGGTGGTGGTAGCCTTCGGTGCAATGAGTGGCCTGTGGATGCTGCCGCAACTGCATCAAAGCCTGATGGACGATGCCACGTTGTATGCGCTGATGAAATGGGCCATGGCCGTGAGCGGACTGTGGTTGTGCCGGGTCATGGGTCGTTATTGCCAGCGTGCTGGCTTGCCATTGCGCCAGCAGTGGTCCTTCAGTCTGGCAGTGGCGTTACCGCAGGTGCTGGTGGGTGGGGTGCTGCTGTTCGGCCCTGTGCTGTATCCCATGCACGGTCACTCGATGACGCGCATGCACGGTGCCGCAGCTATGAGCGCGCAACTGGACCAGCTGTTGGGTGGCGCGCTGATCTGTTTGTCGGCGTTGCTTCTGCTGTGGGCCGATCGCGTTTTGCACCGTAAACCGCGATTAGCGATCAACGCCGGTGGGCCGCGTTTACCTGTGCATGAGGCAGCACCATCATGAATATAAAGAGTGCCGCCCGATCGCCTGTTTGTTACTGATTCACTGACTTACCGGGCTGTAGCAATCCGCAAGCCAATGCGATGAAACTCTCGCCTGCTTTCTCGGAGGCCGTTTGGGGATCCTCTGCATGTGCAATCCACAAGGACGCGCCGAGCAGGGCGCCCATGATCAGACGTGCCGTTGCCTCGGCGTCGACCACCCGGATGGTCCCTTCATCCATCAGCTTTTGAATGCTGCGTTGGGTGCTGCGGATGCAAGCATTCTGGCTCGGCCACTGCGATGGGTCGCCCAGCACCGCCGGCCCGTCAAGGAACACGATGCGCTGAATTTCCGGTTCCAGGGACATCTTGATGTAAGCGATGGATTCATCGATAAAGCCGTCCCAGGTCGTACTCGCCTCTTCAATGATGACCGATAGGCGCTCCATCATTTCCCCGTCGATCTGGGCGATGACGGCCTGTAGCAACCCTTTTTTGTCGCCAAAGTGGTGGTACAGCGCACCACGGGTCAGACCCGCTTGAGCGGTGAAATCGTCCATCGAACTTTCCGCATAACCCTTCGCAGCAAATGCGTCTCGCGCAGCCTTGATCAGTTTGCCGCGAGTCTCCGCAATCATCTCCGCACGCTTCTGCGCCATCGATCGTGTTCCTTATCAAAAAATTGACATTCGCGACGTATGTAAGTTGACATACATCGCGTATGTCGTATTGTGTCCGACATACGAGGCGTATGCAATGAGTCTGAGCAGTGTGCTCTCAGGCTCTGGAGCCTCGCCATTCAGCACAGGATACCGAGCAATGCGTGAACAGCGCGATTCCGATATTTCACTCATTTACGAAGGCCAGGGGAAAACCCTCGGATTGATTGTCAATCCTGTCGCCGGCATGGGCGGGCCAGTGGGATTGAAGGGCACCGATGGACCCGAGATTCTGCAGGAAGCAAGGCGTCGCGGCGCGCGGCCGGTCTCCAGTGATCGGGCGTTGCTCGCGCTCAAGCGTCTGGCTGCTTCGGCGACTCCGTTTCGACTGATGACCGGTTCTGGGGACTTGGGGGAGGATGTGGCGCGCGCTGCAGGTCTCGACCCGATTGTCGTCTACACGACAACTCCCGGAACGAGTCGTCCCGATGACACCCGCAATGCCGCGCTCGTCATGGCGTACGCCTCGGTCGACCTGCTCCTTTTCGCAGGGGGCGATGGCACGGCGCGTGATGTGCTGGAAATGGTCGGCGATCGCGTGCCTATCCTGGGTATCCCGACGGGCGTGAAAATGTACTCCGCCGTGTTCGGAACCAATCCGCAGAATGCTGGAAGTCTTGCAGCACGGTTCGTTGCCGCAGAACCCTCGGTGCGCTTTCGCGAAGCTGAGGTCATGGACATCGATGAGGCTGCAATACGCAGTGATCAGGTGTCGGCGCGACTTTATGGCTACGCCCGCAGCCCGCACGAGCGCCACCTGACGCAAAACGCCAAGGCTGGTTCCGTTGCCAATGAAAACATGGCACTCGACGCCGTGTCCCGGCAGGTTGTCAGGCAGATGAAATCTGGCTGCCTGTACCTGTTGGGACCGGGTACCACGACACGGCGCGTCATGACGGAGCTCGGCCTGCCTTCGACGCTGCTGGGCGTAGACGCGGTCATGGACGGCGCGCTGGTTGGCTCCGATCTCAATGAACATGAGTTGATCCGGCTGATGGAGGGGCACGAGACCCGCATCATCGTCGGCGTTCTTGGCGGCCATGGCAGCCTGTTCGGTCGTGGCAACCAGCAGATCAGCGCCGAGGTCATCCGCCGGGCAGGGCGCGAACACATCATCGTGATCACCTCGATGGACAAGCTCCTTTCCCTCGATGCCGGCTGCCTGCGCGTCGATACCGGTGACGCCGAAGTCGACGCCATGCTCAACGGCCACATACGTGTGCACACAGGACCAGACCGGTCCGTCTTTTTCAGGGTTCGATCCTGATCATTTGTTTCATCCGAAAAAACGAGGATAACCCCATGAGTAATCATGTCGCCCACCCCTACATGGCGAACTCCGTTCCTGCCCTCAAACAGGAAATGCTCGACTCAATCGGTGTCGACAGCATCGAGCAATTGTTCCAGCAGATCCCCGAAGAGCATCGACTGCAACGTCCGATTGACTTGCCACCAGCACTCAATGAAAGCGAACTTCGTCGGCACCTGGTCAGTACGCTTTCGAAGAACAAGACTTGCGAGCAGAACCTCAACTTTCTGGGGGCCGGTTGTTGGCAGCATCACGTTCCGGCAGCGTGCGACGAGGTGGTACGCCGCAATGAATGGCTGACCTCGGTTTTCGGCGAACCGAGTTCGGACCATGGTCGTAATCAAGCCTGGTTTGAATTCTGCAGCCAGCTCGGCGAACTGCTGAACATGGATCTGGTCGGCCTGCCCGTGCGCAGTTGGGGCTGCGCCGCAGGCCACGCCATTCGCATGGCTACACGCATTACCGGGCGCAACGAAGTGGCGGTGGTACGCGCCATTGACCCGGAGCGCTTGTCGATCATTCGCAACTATTGTGAGCCCATTGACATGCCGAGCCACATCGTCGTGCGTCTCGTCGACTATGACCCGGCTACGGGGTTGCTCGATCTCGATCACCTTCGTGCGTCGATCGGTGCGCAAACCGCTGCCGTCTATTTCGAAACCCCGTCTTACTTCGGTGTGATCGAACAACAAGGAGCCGAGATTGCCGCCATTGCCCATGCCGCCGGCGCCGAAGTCATCGTCGGTGTCGATCCCATCTCGCTGGGTGTATTGGCTGCACCGATCGATTTCGGCGCGGACATCGTGGTCGGTACCACGCAACCGCTCGGCGTGCATATGAACTGCGGGGGCGGTGTCAGCGGTTTCATTGCGACCCGCGACGAAGAACTCTATGCCCACCAGTACCCGACGCTGTTTATCAGCATCGCCGAAACCACCAAGCCTGGCGAATACGGTTTCGGCCTGAGCCTGTTCGAACAATCGTCTTACGGTTTGCGTGACAAGGGTAACGATTGGACAGGGCATTCGGTGTACATGTGGGCCATCGCCAATGCTGTCTACATGGCCATGATGGGGCCTAAAGGCTTTGAGGACGTGGGCAAAATCATCCTGCAACGGGCTCACTACGCCGCGAAGCTGCTGGGTGAAATTCCGGGTGTGCGTGTGACGTTCCCGTCCGGCTTCTTCAAGGAGTTCGTGGTGAATTTCGACGAAACCGGCCTCAGCGTGAAAGACCTCAACAAGCGCCTGCTCGCGCTCGGAATCTTCGGCGGCAAAGACCTGACACAGGATTTTCCAGCGCTTGGGGCCAGCGCCCTTTACTGCGTCACCGAGATTCACACACAGGCCGATCTTCAGCGTCTGACCGCTGCACTTAAAAAGGTAATCGCACAATGAGCACAACACTCAAGGAATACCACGCTCCCGTCTGGAGCGAACCCGTCATTCTGGAGATGGGCTATCCCGGCCGTCGCGGTGTGATTTTTTCCGATGTCGAGCCCGACGTGCAGGCGTCGGTTGGCAGTGCTGACGGACTGATTCCCGCGATCATGCGACGTTCGCGCAAACCGGCGTTGCCGGAAATGTCCGAGCCCGAGGTGTTGTATCACTACCTGCGTCTGTCGCAGCAGACCCTGGGCATGATGAACATCAGCCTGTTCGGCACCTGCACCATGAAGTACAACGCCCAGATCAACGAGGCGATGGCCTGGCGCCCGGAAATCACCCACGTTCATCCCTACCAGGACGAGGATACCCTGCAAGGCGCGCTGGAAGTGGTGCACGGAATGGACAAGATTCTGTGCGAACTGTCCGGGATGGATCAGTTCATTTTCCAGGCAGGTGGCGGCGCCGACGCGGCGTACACCAGTTGTGCCGTGACCCGCGCCTACCATGCTTCCCGTGGCGAACTGGCGCAGCGAGACGAGATCATTACCACGATCCAGACTCACCCCAGCAGTGCCGCGACTGCCGCTGCCGCCGGATTCAAGGTCATTACGCTGATGATCGAGGAGAACGGTTACCCGTCGCTCGAGTCCCTCAAGGCCGCCGTGTCCAATCGTACCGCTGCGTTGATGGTGAACAACCCCGACGACATGGGTGTGTACAACCCGCAAATCCGCGAGTGGGTTCGGGTGGTGCACGAAGCAGGTGGTTTGTGCTTCTACGATCACGCCAACTTCAACGGCGCGATGACCAAGATCCGTGCGCGAGAGCTCGGTTTCGATGCGTGCATGTTCATGCTGCACAAGACATTCGGCGCACCGAAAAGCGGAGTAGGGGGGCCGGCAGTGGGGGCCTATGGTTGTTCGGCGCAACTTGCGCCATTCCTGCCGACGCCTGTGGTCGCTTTCGATGGTGAGCGTTACAGCCTCGACTATGATCGTGCGCAGAGCGCCGGCAAGATCCGCGAATTCTGGGGCAACGTCCCGGTGATTCTCAAGGCCTATGCCTGGTCGCGGGCCATGGGCGCCGCCGGGATGGCGGAAGCGTCCGATATCTCGGTTCTGGCCAACAACTACATGGAAAAAGGTCTGCTGGCGATACGCGGCGTGACCCGTTCACATCCCGAGGCCACGAGCCCGCGGATGGAGATGACGCGCTACAGTCTTGAACAACTCAAGGAAGACACCGGGGTTGACGTCCACGATGTGCAGAACCGTATGAGCGACTTCGGCATCGATCCAATGTGGAGCAGCCACCACCCGTGGCTGGTGCCGGAGCCGTTCACCCCGGAACCGGGCGAAATGTATGGCAAGGAGGCGCTGGACACCTGGATCGCGGTGCTCGCGCGGATCTCCGACGAGGCCTATTCCAACCCGGAGATCGTCAAGACTTCGCCCCATAACCAGGCAATCCACAGGCTCAAGAGCGCGCCTCTGGAAGACCCTCAACATTGGGCCATGACCTGGCGGTCGTTCTTGCGCAAGAACAAGAAGCAAACGGCTTGACCCCATGTTCCACCGTTGCAGCGTCCCGCCGATCAGGCGGGGCGTTATCGAAACCTGATCAGAGCTAACAATCAGCCATCGGAGGTTTCCAGCACCGCTGCTCACGCTGGCGATCTCCCCACAGGAATACCTCATGTCGATTTTCGAAACGGGCATGGCGCCCTCGGCAGTCAATCATATCGCCCTCTCTCCACTGAGCTTCATTGAGCGTACTGCCTCTGTCTACGGTCAATATCCGGCGGTCATCCACGGCTCCATAAGGCGCAACTGGCAACACACCTATGAGCGCTGCCGGCGGCTGGCCGGTGCGCTCAGCGGACGCGGTATCGGCAAGGGTGATACGGTGGCGGTCATGCTGCCCAACATTCCGGCGATGCTCGAGGCTCACTTCGGCGTGCCGATGATCGGCGCGGTCCTCAATACCTTGAATGTACGCCTGGATGCGCAGGCCATTGCCTTCATGCTTGAGCACGGCGAGGCCAAAGTGTTGATCACCGATCGTGAGTTTCACGCCGTCATCAGTGAAGCGTTGAGCTTGCTTTCCCATCCACCACTGGTGATCGATGTCGACGATCCGGAATACGGCGAAGGCCGCGCAGTCAGCGATCTGGACTACGAAGCGTTCCTCGCCGAAGGCGACCCTCAGTTCGCCTGGCAATGGCCTGAGGATGAATGGCAGGCCATTTCGCTCAGCTACACATCCGGCACCACGGGTAATCCCAAGGGCGTGGTTTACCACCATCGCGGTGCCTACCTCAACGCCCTGGGCAATCAGATGACTTGGGCGATGGGAAACCATCCGGTGTATCTGTGGACATTACCGATGTTCCATTGCAACGGCTGGTGCTATCCGTGGACGGTGACCGCGCTGGCCGGGACTCACGTGTTCCTGCGCCGTGTCGACCCGCAAAAAATTCTCACGCTGATTCACGAACATCGGGTCAGCCATCTATGCGGGGCGCCCATTGTTCTCAATGGGCTGGTCAACCTGCCTGACTCGGTCAAAGTCGCCATCGATCATCCGGTCGACGCCATGCTAGCGGGCGCCGCCCCACCGGCCAAAGTCATCGGCGCGGTCGAGGAGATGGGGATCAAGGTCACACACGTCTATGGTCTGACCGAAGTGTACGGCCCAGTGACCGTCTGTGCCTGGCATGCGCAATGGGACGAGCAACCACTGAATGAGCGTGCAAAGATCAAGGCACGCCAAGGCGTGCGCTATCCGACCCTTGAAGGACTGATGGTTGCCGATCCGCAAACCCTTGAGCCGGTCCCCTTCGACGGCGCTAGTGTTGGCGAGATTTTCATGCGCGGGAACACGGTCATGAAGGGTTATTTGAAGAACCCCGAAGCCACACGCGAAGCTTTCGAGGGTGGCTGGTTCCATACCGGCGACCTGGCGGTTCGTCACCTGGACGGCTATGTCGAAATCAAGGATCGCCTCAAGGACATCATCATCTCGGGCGGGGAGAACATTTCCACCATCGAGGTCGAAGACGTTCTCTATCGTCACCCGGCAGTACTGGAGGCGGCAGTGGTTGCCCGCCCGGACGAAAAGTGGGGTGAAACACCTTGTGCCTACATCAAGCTCAAAGACGACTATCAGGGTACCCGGGAAGCCGACATCATCTTGTTCTGTCGTGAACATCTGGCGGGTTTCAAATTGCCGAAAACCGTGGTGTTCAGCGAGTTGCCGAAAACCTCGACAGGCAAGATCCAGAAGTATTTGCTGCGGGACTGGGCCAAGGCTCTCGGAAAAGAGTGCCTTTGACCGGGCGCCATTTGCTTGTCTCGTCTCGCGAATGGGGAGGGGTGCATAGAGGCTGATTCGGCAGGGGCATAACGTGCCCCATGGCCGCGCATGTCTGACGCGACTGCGCGGCGACCCTTATTGGGAACGAGCAGCGGCGTCTGGTCGTTCGCAGGGTTCATCGGCGCGGGGGAGGCCAGGCCCGTCAATCTCCTCCTGTATCAAGGTATCGCAGGCAAAAAAGTCAGCGGGTCGGCAATGCTTCTCGAGAAAGGCATCGTCACGATGAAATGCATAGGCTCTGAAAAAAGGCATCTGGGCCTCCGGTGCAATCCCGATGACGGGGCGGGCAATCGAGATCGGTATACAGGCTGTGTGGGGGCAGATGAACCTTGGCCGTTGGCGGCAATCCACCCGGTTTGCACGCCACTGTTGTCAGTGATCATCAAAGGGATGCCTGCAGCTAACGGCTTCGAGTCAGGTCGAACTGGCGGCGATGTCTGATTACAGTCGAGCTACTTTTTGCGGTTCGCCGCCGCCCCAGTACAACCAGGTCCAACCGTCGCCCTTGCGCTGGAACACCCCGGTGGCGACGTACTGGACGACCGTCGGCTCACTGTTTTCAATCGTGTGGCCGTCGATGCGGATCTGCGCCCAGGCAATGTCACCGCGCATCCAGGACACGACCAGCCGAGGTTCCCAGCGGATGTTCAAGGTGGTCACCCACGCCACTCCATTTTGTACCGCCTCGGTTCCCATGAAGAACTCGTCCAGACCGGAGCCGGCGATCGCGACGTCCGGGTCGGCGAAGTACTTGGCGACGTCCGAACCGGGAGTGGAAAACCCCTGCAGGACTTTCGCGATAAAGTCATTGAGGGATTCCCGAGTCGCCGTGTCGGAGATCATTGAAGGTGACTGGTACCCAGCGAGGCTGTCGATCATAAATGCTCCTGTTGGCTTGCGTGGTGTGCGGATTTTTCCGCGGTTGACGGGGTATGTCCGTCCGTACGGAAAACTCAACATACGAACCGTATGTTAACCATGCTATTTAACATTCGCCTCGTATGTCAAGTGGCGTACATGTCGTATGTTTTTACGTAAGCTCAGGAGTGGAGGGAGCGTCGGGTTGCTGGAGAATGCGCTGAATCGTGATTGAACGAAGGCAGGATTTTTATGGAGGAGCGGCCAATCCGCAGGTTGACATACATGGCCGCCGCCCGGCGCACGAAGTTGTTCAGGAGTTGGGGGAGTGTGTTGTTCCACATTTCTCTGCCAACTATTCACAGGTGTGACGATGACGCTCGACAGCCTGCTTTGATGCCAGATAGACAAGGCTTGATCGACGGCTGCAGTTTGCTTGCTCATTGTTCCGACTACACAAACAGTGTTGTTGGCGTTCCCGGGTTTATCCGTGCAAAACCGGTCGCTAAGGTGCCTTCAATCAACAGCTGGAGAATCAGTATGAGCAAACGTGACGCCATATTCCCCACGGGTCGGCATGACCTCTATACAGCACAGACCTATTCCGCAGCGATCCGATCAGGTGATCTTCTGTTCGTGTCCGGTCAGGTCGGCAGTCGTAGCGATGGCTCGCCCGAGCCGGACTTTGAGGCTCAGGTCCGTCTGGCATTCGCCAACCTCGAAGCGACCCTGAAAGCGGGTGGGTGCGGGTTTGACGATATCGTCGACGTAACGACCTTTCATACCGATCCCGAAAATCAGTTCGGCACAATCATGGCCGTCAAAGGCGAAGTCTTCCCGCATGCGCCCTATCCGAATTGGACGGCGGTCGGAGTCAACTGGCTCGCCGGGTTCGAATTCGAGATCAAGGTTATCGCCCGCATTCCTGGATGAATGTCCTGACTGGCCCTTTTCAGCAAGGCACCGTCCGAAGCCATCGGCCGCTTTGTGCGTGACCGAAGTCACGCGCATGAGCGCCAGCATCATGCCGGAGCGCCTGATTCAGAACCTCCGGTACGTTGAAAGCGGCCGGATGCCCGATGATCAAGGGTGAACCAAAGGTTAAAAGTGGATTTCAGCAGTCTTGAGGCCCAGGTCTCGAAGCTCGGCGATCAAGTCATCCAGATGCCCGAAAGACTCGACCTCTTCGTTGTCATCAACCAGGAAATAACTTCTCCCGGCGTCCTTCTTGAAAAACACAATCCACTCCTTGGGGTTGGTCGGGTTTGCGATCACATGGGTGTCGAAGGACACGCCTTCGGCATGTTTGGTTTTCACAGCTTTACGATTCATGTCTGTCACCACGCTATGCGCGTTCTCAAAATTCTCAATTGGCAGTGCATGCCCGCCCAGCTCCATCTGAGCGTTCACCATAAACATCTCCAGCCACACGAAGCAGTGGAGTCAGGGCATTTCAATTATCACTGTATGTTAATATTATGCACATGCATCCACTGAGGAGCTAGCCGTGATTGCGATAGGTGAGGCGTGGAAGACGGGGCTGTTGGGGCGAGGGCACTGGCTTCGCAATATAGTGTCTGGCGTGATCGTCGGGGTCGTGGCGCTCCCTCTGGCAATGGCGTTTGCCATCGCCTCTGGCGTCAAGCCTGAACAAGGCATCTACACCGCAATCATCGGTGGTCTGCTGGTTTCGCTCTTTGGCGGAAGCCGCTTGCAAATTGCCGGTCCGACAGGTGCGTTCATCGTGATTCTGGCGGGCGTCACCGCCGAGCATGGTGTTGACGGCCTGCAGATCGCCACGATGATGGCGGGGGCCATGCTGTTATTGCTGGGGATGGCCCGGCTCGGTGCAATCATCAAGTTTATTCCCGATCCGGTGATCGTCGGATTCACTGCGGGCATCGGTGTGATCATATGGGTCGGGCAGTGGAGAGACTTTTTCGGTTTACCGAAGGTCAGTGGAGAACACTTCCATGAAAAGCTCTGGCATCTGCTCCAGGCCCTGCCGGATCTTCATATCGCCACAACCCTGTTGGCGGTGATCAGCCTTTTCCTGGTCATAAGCGCATCCAGAATTCCCGGACTCAAACGGATACCTGGCCCGCTGATCGCCATGGCCGTCGCTACCGCGATACAGTCAACCTTTCACTTCGAGGGGGTCGCCACCATTGGCAGTGCATTTGGCGGCATACCTCAAGGTCTGCCAGCGATGAGCCTGCCTGAAATCACGCTGTCGCGTGTCATCGATTTGATTGGTCCGGCGTTCACGATCGCCATGCTGGGAGCCATCGAATCACTGCTGTCGGCGATGGTGGCCGATGGCATGGCAGGTACCAAGCATGATTCCAACCAGGAGCTGATCGGTCAGGGTGTGGCCAACCTGGTCACGCCCTTGTTTGGCGGCTTTGCCGCTACCGGGGCCATTGCCCGCACGGCAACCAATATCCGCAATGGCGGCACAAGCCCGCTGGCCGGCATTACGCACGCCGTCACCCTGGTGCTTATTATTCTGTTTCTGGCACCTCTGGCCTCAAACATCCCGCTGTGCGCCCTGGCCGCTATTCTTTTCGTGGTCGCGTACAACATGAGCGAGTTGAAGCATTTCAAGCGCATGGTCCAGCGAGCCCCGCGCGCAGACGTATCGATCCTGCTCATCACCTTCAGCCTCACCGTGTTCAGCGACCTGGTGATCGCCGTGAATATCGGCGTCATTCTGGCGATGCTGCACTTCATGCGCCGCATGGCCTCATCCGTGGAGGTGCAACAGGTCGTCGAGCACGAGCTGGAAGAAGAGCTAAGGGCCAACGGGCATGCTCGCCTGCCGCCCGGGACATTGATTTATACGATTGAAGGGCCGTTGTTCTTTGGCGCGGCCGAGACTTTCGAGCGAGTCCTGGCTCAGACCCATACCGACCCACGCCTGCTGATTATCCGTTTGAAGCACGTTCCATTCATGGATATCACAGGCTTACAGGTGCTGGAGGAGGTCATCCAGCAGCTGCACAAGCGGCATATCGTGGTGAAACTTTGCGAGGCGAATACGAAAGTGCGTAACAAGCTCGAAAGGGTGGGGATCTTGCAAGAAATCGGCACGGAGCATTACCACACCGACTTCAACACCGCGCTGGCTGAAGCTGTCAGTCTCGCTGAGGAGACATCGACTGTTTAGAGGCTGACGGTCCGTGCCGGGTTATGGCTTGGTGCTGGTGGCGTGCTTGCTTTTGGTCGAATAGCTGGCGCCGTGGGCGTCCAGGTAGTCACGAATCAGCTGGCGGACCACCTGCGAAGGCGTCAAATCCTGTGCTGCACAGAGCTCCTCGAACGCTTTTTTCTTGATGGGATCAATGAGCACAGTGAGGCGCGCAGTCTTGCTTTCCATGGGGTATTCAATCACTCAATCGCTAGATGTTAATCAAATTGTAATTGCCTTGTCCGGTGCTGTCACTGTTACGACCGTGGGTCGTTCGGCAGGTCGATTGTGACCAGTCATGTGCGACCGGGAAAGACTTCAGGGCTATCCTGAGTCTTTGAGACTGAGCACTGTTGTGATCTTGTGTCCCGAGGCAGGCAGAACCGCGTTTTTTGGCATCAGGATCCAGTATTGAATGTTGCGCTCACCCTCTAGTGAAGAGGGCTCTTTTGGTGCTCCACAGGCCTTTAAGGATAAAGCCCGGTGGCCGTATGGAAAGTAGCAGCAATGAATGCAAAAGTCGGACTGACGAGTGACGCAGAGGCGGAAGACTTTTTCATACAAACATTGGAGCAGGCGATCGATGCGGTTGTGATCATTGATGATCACAACCGGGTGGTGTTTTTCAATAGCGCCGCCGAGACGTTTTGGGGCTGTTCGCGGATTGACGTGCTGGGTCGAAATGTCAGCACCCTGGTCCCTCACACATTACGCGCCCATCATGATGGCTATGTCAGTGCCAACCGCGAGACGGGGATCAACAAAATCGTGGGCGTCAGTCGGGATGTCCGAATCGAGCGTGAGGATGGCGAGGAGCGCTGGGGCTCTATGTCTATCTCGAAAATCGCTCTTCATGACCGAATCCTGTACGCGGCCTTCCTCAAGGATATAACGCAATTACGCTTGAACGACATCGAACGCGGCTTGCTGTCGATGTCGGTCAATGTCACCAGTTCGGCCACCTGTATTGTTGACGCGAACTCATACCTTATCTATGTCAACGATGGGCTGATTCGGCTGCTGGGCTATTCCCGTGAGGAAATGATCGGGCAGTCACCGCTGATGTTCTTCGTCTCCGATGTTCCTGCGCAAGCGCCTGCGGAACCAGGGCTGGAAGGCATTCTCTGTGGTCAACCTCATGATGTAAGCGCCTTGATCAGCAAGCGCAACGGTCAACGACTATGGGTGCACGTCTCATCAACACCCGTGTTCGACGCGCAAGGCTTGCTCGAAAATGTCGTGATCGTATTGACCGACATTACCCAGTCAAAACTGCATGAAGTCCTGCAGGAGAGGGTCATTGGTGCACTGCTGAAAGAGGAACCCCTGGAGAGCGTGCTAACCATGATGTGCCACGAAATTGAGCGCATCGCCCCCGAAGTCATTGTCTCGATCCTGAGCGTGGACGAGGAGGGGATCTTGCACCCGCTAGCCAGTCCAGGCTTGCCCACCGATTACTCCAGGGCCATTGAAGGATTATCCATCGGTCCTGTGGCGGGTTCCTGCGGCACGGCCGCCTATCGGGGTGAGCCGGTTCTGGTAACCGACATCAATAATGACCCGCTGTGGGCTGAGTACAAATGTCTGGCGAAACAGTCAGGCTTGCGGGCTTGTTGGTCTATTCCTGTGCGCAACGGCGCGGGACGGATTGCGGCGACCTTTGCGCTCTACTTCAGGGAAAGCCGCGGCCCCGACCCCTTGCACGCTCATTTGGTGTCGGCAGGGACGCACTTGTGCATGTTGGCACTTGAGCGGGAGGAGGCGCGTCAATCCATTCGAAGAATGGCTTTCTACGATGCGTTGACCGGCTTGCCCAACCGAAACTTCCTGCTTTCCCAAGCACACAAATGCATTCTCGAAATGACTCGAGAGGCTGCAGAGCTTGCCGTTCTGTTTATCGATCTGGACCGATTCAAGCAAGTCAACGACGCCTTGGGGCACGCGTCGGGAGACGAGTTGCTGCGAGTCATGGCCCAACGGTTACGCAGCGTGCTTCGAGAGTCTGATTTCGTTGGGCGTTTATCCGGTGATGAGTTCGTGTTGGTACTGCCGCGGATGAATGCGACACAGGTCACGATCTTTCTTGAGCGACTGATGATGATCCTGAAGGCGCCGACGACGATTGCGGGCACTTCTATCGTTGTTTCCGCCAGCATCGGCATCAGCCTGTTCCCAGGGGATGGTCAAGACATGGAGAGTCTGTTGCATTGCGCTGACATTGCCATGTACCAGGCCAAACGGGCCGAGCGGGGGACCTTCAGTTTCTTTCTTGAAGAGATGAACAGACTCGCTCAAGGGCGATTGATGCTGGAAACAGAACTGCGCAAAGCGCTCACTGACAGTGGCCTGTCACTCCATTATCAGCCACAAATCGACCTGAGCAGCGGGCGTCTGGTCGGTGTTGAGGCACTGGCGCGTTGGGCACACCCAACACTCGGTACTATCTCGCCAATGCAATTTATTCCGCTTGCCGAGGAATGCGGGCTGATCAATGACCTGAGTCAATGGGTGTTGCGCGAGGCCTGTGAACAGCTTGCCCAGTGGCAGCGGCACGGTTTGCAGATTCCGTCCGTGTCGATCAACCTCTCGCCCATCAATTTTCACAACCTGAACCTGGCGACGCTGATTGCTCAACAACTGCAACGTTGCGGCTTGCAGCCCGTTAATTTATGCGTGGAAGTGACCGAGGGTGTGTTGCTGAGCGACAGTCTGGGGGCCGAGCAAGCCATCCGGGATTTGCATGCATTGGGGGTACGACTGGCCATTGATGACTTTGGTACAGGTTATTCCAGCCTTGGGTATTTACGGCACCTGCCAATCAGCGAGCTGAAACTGGACAAGAGCTTTGTCGACGATCTGGAACACGACATGTCCTGCCGCGCTTTAAGCGAGTCCGTCATTGCAATAGGCAGAGGGCTTTCGTTGCACGTAGTGGCTGAAGGTATTGAGCACGCTATTCAGTGTGAGATTCTCAAAGACCAAGGCTACAAGATCGGGCAAGGTAACTTTTTTTCAGCGCCACTGTCTTGCCGGGATTTTGAACAATGGTTCACAGCGTACGGTCATGATTGAACGCGACGCTCGGATTTGCCCTTTACCCACTCCACTGGGGGTGGGGGCGAGCATGTGATGGACGACTAACCTGCAGACCTCATAAAACGTATCCGCCGCACGTTCTGGTCGTCCGGCAGATCGTGCGCAGGCTGGAAAGCAGCGGTCGACTGGTGCTGGTCGATGGCGCCCGCTGCTTTCAGGTGTCGTCCCAGTTCGATTTCTTTCGATTTCACTGAGCTCGATGTCCTGAGAATTCATGTGATCCCAACAGGCTTGTTTCACAAACAGCGCACTAGCAGTTCTGCTAGTAGGCAGCGCTGGCCAATTGCGCGAGAGTAGTAGCCTGAATCGACGGACCTTTCAGCGAGCCCGCCCAATGAGAAAGAACCGCGAACCACCGCTCTGCCGCTACCGCTACGACGCACTGGATCGCCTGGCCGTTTGCACGCCAGCAGAGCAGGCAAGCACCGGGCGTTACTATCAGAAAAACCGCCTGGCCACCGAAATCCAGGGCTTGGTGCAGCATTCAATCTTTCAATACGACGATCAACTGTTGGCGCAGCACCAGCATCAGGGTGGCACCGTAGCAACAACCTTGCTCATCACCGATCAACAACGCTCGGTGTTGAACGCACTCGACGCAACACCGCCGCGTTCCGTCGCCTACACACCTTACGGCCACCGCCCTATGGGAAACGGCTTGCTCAGCCTGCTCGGTTTCAACGGCGAACAGCCGGATCTGGTGACAGGGCATTATCATTTGGGTAATGGTTACCGCCAATTCAACCCCGTGCTGATGCGGTTTAATAGTCCGGACAGCTGGAGTCCATTTGGGAAGGGGGGATTCAATGTTTATGCATATTGTGCAGGAAACCCAATCAACAGGAGGGATCCAACAGGGCATGCGCTATTAAAACCAGTCATGCGACTATTTAAGCAGAAGGGATTCGATGACACCGATTTCATGGATGCGTTACCTTCCATGAAAAAAACTCTGGGTGGCAATAAAGCGATAAGGAAAGCGGCAGTTGCGGCAGGCACGACGCCTGAAAAGTATCTCATCAATAAAGCCGTCAATGCCTATGTGGACGAATCATATAAATTTTTAAATATGCATGATGACTTCCTTAAACAGTCAGATACTCTTTCTAGTGTGATTGATGATATTTTCCGGGCTGCAATAAGAATAGATGAATATAAGCGGGTTAGTTATAGGCTATTTGGTCTTGATGGGCAATTGAATGCGGAAACGATTGATAAGGTACTTATGTGGAATGGAGAGTTTTTTAGTTGGAAAAATGCAGCTAAACAAATGGCTAATGATAGAATCATGGCTTTACCGGGGATTCAGTCTGCCCCCCCACCGCCTTATACAAGATTCCCTCCCTCGTCGCCTCCTCAACCGAGTGACGTCGGTAACAACATCCGACAGCCATGACTACCCACCCGTTGAACAATTGACTGTGCGCTGGTTGAACAGCGCAACATTCAGCGTTTTTGCTGAAATGGCCAACAAACGCGTGGCCTGACCCTGAACATCTCGCTGGAAACGGTGAAGTGGAACTTGAAAAGCATCTACGCCAAGCTGGTGGTTTCGAGTCGTTATGACGCCGTGTCGTGGGCGCGCAAGAATGGGTTGATCGAGTAAGGGCGAAGCAGGAGGGGCGTTATTTAAACGCGCTCGATATTGCTTGTTTAAGCGCCCTACAACTTGCTTCCTGAAAGCTACAAGACCTTGCGTCGTTGCCTACGGGTACGCCAGAATCCGCCGGCTTGTGCGCCTTGGGGCCGCTCGGTAACTTTGTTCGGGTCACTGATGGCAGTGATCGGGTTTAGCAGCCCGGGGTTGTAAGCAAGGTGCACAAGCGCTGTCAGTCAGGCATTTCCATGTCTGCACTTGATGGTGGCTGTGCGCAGGGCGCCTTCGGGCGCGCCGGCTTTGCTAGCTTCCCCGGTCTGCTAACCTGCGCACAGCTGCCTCCCTCTCGTTTAGCAGCAAGAGGATAGGCACCCCAAACAGGAAGCGAGCTTATGTTCAAAGTCACGCCCAATCCCCCGGAAACCGACCCGGTCTCCCCATACGAACCCGATTCAAACAAACTCAACGAAGCCGCCGAACGCGCCCTCGATTACCACTTCCCCTCGACGGCCGACATCAAGGCCACGCCGCGAACACCCAGCACGCTGTTTACCGTCGACCCAGAAGCTACGCGCGAAACCCTGATGGTTTATCTGGTCGAGACACTGGCCTCGGTCGATGTGATGGTGCATCAGTTGGTCGATCATCTGGACGGCGGGTCGCGCAATGCGCTGCTGGGCATTTCCAACAGCGTGATGCTGGCGGAAATCACTGCGAATCGGGTGTTGGATCAGACACTCTACTTGTGGCGAGGGGATAGATCCCCTCACCACAAAGCGCTCAGTGCTGCTGGTTCCTAAGCGCAAAACACCAGCGCGGCGAAGGAGGGGAACGTTGCGTAGACGCGCCGATTACTTCCCCCGCTGGCGTTTCGCGGGGGCACCAGCCCTGTTGGAGGGGGCAACTGCTTTTCCGAGTATCAAACCCAGGGAGTCGCCGCATCTCTTATGGCTAATAAACTCACTACAAAGACTGCCATCGTTACCGGGGCCGCCCAAGGGATTGGCGCAGCGATTACGCAACTCTTCGCGCAGGAGGATTGCTTTGTCTACGTCACGGATATCAACGACGATCTCGACAGAGCCGTCGCAGGTTCACTCGATGATCGCGTCACCTATCTACACCTTGATGTGCGGCGCGAAGATGATTGGCAGCGAGTGACGACGCAGATCCTGAAAGAGCGCGGCAGGCTGGACGTCCTGGTGAACAATGCGGGTATCACCGGATTTTGAGCATGGCGCCGTGCGACATGACGCTGAGCATGCGCGCTGGAGGACTGGCACGCCGTGCATCGGACCAATCTCGATGGTGTTGTAAACGTTGAAAGTATTCCGGACAGCTAGAATCTTCATGTTTATCATATGGTTATAGTAGGGTCACGTTCTATTAGCGGAAAACAGATTTCTGTTTTCCGCTAATAGAACGCATTTTTCATTTTTCCGGTTATGAACCGTCAGTAGTACCCCTTAACTCCGGGCGTGCTTCGGGTGCATAAAGCCCTATCTATGGAGGGGCTTAAATGCGCTAACGCGATGCTTGCCACACAGACTCGTGAGAAACTCAGACTTGGTGATGAAATTCTCAGCACGATTCGGAGTTCGACCTTGAAGTGGGCTTGGCCGCGACAATCGAATATCCCTTTGCGCCTTTGGGTAGACCTTCGGTAGTGCTTCCACGACATTCTTAAAGTCGTCGAATACCTAAAAACCAAAATCAATCGAGTTCGTCTAGTGCGCTGACTGGTAGAATAGAACATTTTGGAACTAAAAATGAAATTGCTATGCGAACAGGTGAAAGTGATGGATAGTTGATTATCGAATATATTGAAATTGAATTATTTGTATTTTATTTTACAACTTTCTGATATTCAGAAAGTTTTCTGATTTTACAAGATCTGACTACATAAATTTTTCGTTTTCAATATTTATAATAATCGAGATTTGGTCATCTAACCACGTTTTTTATGAGTTTCCGACAGCTTGCACGAAGGGTGTCTTTGACTATGATGGACGTCATTCAATCTGAGTGAGAGTCTAAATTTGGTTATGGATAAGAAGCCATTAGGCACAGAGGAAGCTATCGAGAATAACCTACCCTCCACGGAAATAATCATTAATCCTAATCACGGCATCCCCAGAGACTGGAAAGAGTCCGGAGTTCCGCCAAGCAAAGAACTCATCCCTTACTATGAAAGAACTATTGATGAGCGGGAGGAAGCAATCGCGCGTGAGCGTGCCTCTATTTTCGATCAAGTGATTCTAGGAATGTCACCCCAAAGAGGCATGAGCCATTTGGGGTTAAAGCATAGTCAGTTTTATAAACTGCTGAATGATTACCGCAATGGTAAAAGTCTCGTTCGAGAAAGCAAGGGTACGCCGAAAGGTAGTCATCGCTCTACAGCAGGCCAAATAGCTGCATTAGAAAAATCTTTTAAAAATGATTACAAGGGCTCGAAGGCAACTATTAGCGTTCTGTTGAAATACGCACGGAGATATTGTGATGTGTCGGGAGAGCGACCTGTCACCCGGCATGCTGCTCGAAGGTTTCTACTAGCGAAGCCGGAAAAGGAAAGAGATCGACAAAAACTCACGGAAGAAGCTTTCAATCAAAAATACGGATTCAGGCCAAAAAAACTTGTAATAGATCTATTGCTCCAGCGTGTATCAATGGATCACACCCGCGTTGATTTGCTGCTAGTGGACGAACAAAACAGAGACGTAATCATTGGTCGGCCATGGGTCACAATGATTCTGTGCGACAAATCGAGAGTAGTGCTAGGTTTTTATTTAAGTCTCGAAGCCCCTAACTTGGACACGGTAGCAGCTGCACTGGCATTTGCAGTTCTGACGAAAGATTTTCATTTGTTCACATTCCTAAAGAACCCAAATGAGTATTCATTTTTTGGCGTGCCGGTTGTGATATTTACTGACAATGCTGCGGAGTTTACTAGCGAAAGATTTATCCAGCAGTGCAGAGAGTGGGGAATGGAGTGGGATCATCGCCCGAAAAATAAAAAATGGTATGGAGGGATCATCGAACGAGTAATAGGGACATTTATGACAACTGCAGTGCACTTTCTTCCTGGATCAACTGGCAGTAACCCTGTAGAGCGAGAGAGCTTTGAAAGTGAGCTAAATGCAACCATGGATTTCCGTCAGTTCACGGAGTGGTTTCTAAAGCAGGTCACAATTTACCACGGGACGATCCATAGATCTCTGGGGTGCACCCCTCGCCAAGCCTGGAATCATTACCGTGATCAAGGAAAATATGATCCAACTCGCGTAATTGACGCAAAGGATCAATATCGTTTTATCTTGGATTTCATGCCGACGGGTTTTGATTACAAAATACATTCATATGGGATTAACTTTGCTGGTCGGAGGTTTGTTTGCGAGGAATTGAAAAAGTATGTAGGAAGCAGGCTAGATATAAAATATTCTCGTTATGACCTTAGTTATATTTGGGCCAAGACTCCAGATGGCTTCTTGAAGGTTCCATGCTCATATACCAAGGATGGTCTTTCTCTGAACTGGGAGTCATATGCAAACCATAAACAAATGTCGAAACGTAAAGAGGGTTTGATCAATATGCCGAGCGGTGTCATAGATGATGAGTTTGCCTATGACGCTATGGATCATCAGGCAGAAATAATTCAAGAAGCTGTCGCCCTGAAAACTTCCTTTATGAACTCCCCTAAACCACCAGTCCAGTCAGCACCTACTGTCCCGGCAATAGATCTTGCGGTCGTGGAGTCGAACGTTTCTGAGGCTGAAGTGATCGATGACTCCAAAATCTATACGATAATGAGTGCTGATAGTGCTGAACAAGAGCAGTTGCTTTTGCCCAGAATAATTGAAGCAGATCTCGTAGAGGATATTTTTGTTCCTAGAATCATTGAAGACAAAGATTAGTCATAAATACCATAGGGAAAAAATATTATGCCATATGCTCATATCAAAGAAATTTTGAGGCACCAGGCAGACTTGCCGAATGAGGAACGTATCAGAATCGCACGTCATGATATCTGGATTGACACGCCTCGCTACGAGCCGCTGTTTACTTGCCTAAAGCATATGTTATATACGGATAATCAGATACAAGCCTCCAGTATATTCATCCATGGAGAGGGAGGGGATGGGAAGTCCGCGCTATTTTATAGACTTCAGCATCTCGGTGAGCTCTCTGGTAGGAAAATGATATTTGTAACCCTCACGGAAAATATTAATCGTTATAAGTTGCACGATGCGTTGTGCGAGCGATTTGGTGTGCAAGTTGGAAAGCGGACTACCGCTGCGAACCGTGTCGATATGATCGTAAGAAAGATTCAAGCAGAAAATATTGGAGCTATTGTCATTGATGAATTGTCTGATGGGATGCTTGAAGCCTATGGCAACAAACGAACTCTTCTATCTCTGATGCGAAGTCTCGCCGAAGGAAATATTAAGCTTTGTATTATCGCCTTTGGGAACTCGGTTGCTAATGAGGCAATAGCTTTGGATAGAATTTTAGATCGACGGTTTGTTCAGTGGCCATTACGAGCTTGGAAGCTTGATCAGGATTTTGTTGACTTCATTGCTACTTATGAGACCTACCTGCCACTCAAGTTGCCGTCGAATGTTGCAGGTCAGAAGCTTAGATCTTTGATTTATGCGCATTCGCATGGGATACTCGATAATATCGTGAAAATACTAAAGTGCCTTACAATGGACGCAATTGAACAAGGCATTGAGCGAATTACTGCGGCTCAATTTTCTAAACTTGATATGATCGCCATGAGATATGGCTTTAATATCCACGATCCAAAAAAAATGAAGAAAAAAACAGTATGAACCTTTCGCCTTCGCAACTTATTGCAGTGAATGCAATATCCGGCGCCTTGGCTTGCGAAGGCACTTTGTGCCACGTCTTATCTCAGCCAGGGTTTGGGCTAACAACATGCTTGAATTATATGAAGCATCGATCTCTCCGCCCCGTCATGTGTATCGCAGAGCATCCGGATCTTTCCGGGCTGGATCTGCTTGGGCAGTTTTACGACTGCTTAGGCCTTGACATTGAGTTCCAGGAAAAAGTTGGCATTCCAAGGTTTGTTGTTGAGCTGTTTTTTCTAAGAAACTTTTCAACTATCTATATTGACGATTTCGGAATTTTTTCGCTATCAGAATCTTCTAAGCGTCGATCTATTATACAGCTACAATGGATTTTGGGGGCGCTACCAAAAACTAATGTTGTGATTTCAAGTAATGGGGAGGGGTCTCTTGAGCTGCTGAAGGTTTCGACGCTTTGCCAATATTCGTATAGATGCGTTGAGTTATCCGGATTTCTAGATCTAGTTGAATATAAGGATTTCTTTGAGTCTGTGATTGCGGAGAGATCAGGTGCTGAATTTTGCAGGCAGACACTCGATCACCTTTTCAGGGTAACTGAAGGAAACCTGGCTAAAACAATGCTCAGACTATTTCACCCTGCTTACATATATCAGCAAAGTCATCGAGGCGACCGAAAATGAAATGCTTTGATTGGCCAACGAATGAAAGTGAAATTTTCTCCAGCTGGGTTTACAGGCAGAGCCTATTCTCGAAGAGCTCAACGCTTGACCGCGAAGATATTGCGCAGCTATGGACTTCCTGTGCGCTGTCAGAAGACCTTGATCCAGATTTCACGGCGTCATCGGCTTTTGCGCGTTTGGCATGCGATGCACTCAATATAAGGATGGATCAGCGAGCTATACTATTTCAGGCGCCCAGTGCATGGATTATACCACGGTACTATCGTAGAAGCTTTTGTTATGGTTGCCTTTGTGAAAGCATTGCGAATTTTCAGTTTCCTGTGTTCAGGAAGGAATGGTGTTCGGTAGCTACCGTTGTATGCGACCAACACAATACACCTTTGCTTGATGCCGTCGATCTCACCGCCCCAAAGCTCAACATAGCAATGAAGGTGTTCCAGCTGTATCACGAACAGGGACTGCGGTGTATTTCAGCTTCTCGCTATAATGAGGCTAGCCAGTTATTCGATTCTTTGCTTCGAATGCAATCGCTATTGCGTGAGTTTGAATTTCGTGGAGTTAGGGATGGTCGCCTGGTCAATGAGAGTGGTGGAGTTGAGCTGCCCGAGTGGAGATCATCGAAATTTTTAATTTCTTTATTTTTATACCCGAAATTTGGCTTAGTGAACCGCTTAATACCGTATCGCGCTCTGCACAATCATAATTACGCATTTCAGCAGTCTTTCAATTTGGGGCCGTTGATTGCCGGTGTTGCCCATAGGAGAGCTGCAATAATAATCCTTGGTTGGCTCCACGAGGTCTTTTCCTCTGATGAAGATCATGGCATTGAGCAGTTCATTCGCTCAGCAGGTAATACGGTAGGTTTTACGGATGCCAAGGAGCTTGGAGCGGCAAGCAATGGCTTTTCGCCTGAGCACAGCGCCCTAATCAGCCGACGGCTCATGCAGTGGAAGATCGAATGCATTAATGGCAGGATGCAGCAATTCGTATCCGGCTTTATGGAGTCGGCTCATGCCAAGAATTGGAATGACTGATTATCAAATTTGCTTCTGTGCTGAAGGGGTTGGTGAGTCATGACTGGTAAATTCTCCTACGTGATAGACGTATCGATTCCCTTAGGTGCAATCTGCGTTGGGACGCATGGAGAAAACACTGAAGCTTGGATTAATTGCATCGTATCGGTTCCGGTTGCCCATGTTATTAAGTACTCGGTGCAGCCGAGCATTAGCTGCGTGGGAACTGGTTGTTCGACTGCCGGCTATTTCAGGTCAAAAACAAACCATAGCTCACGCGCTCATCAGCGCCCAATACGCTTCAATCAGATTGACATCTATTCACCTTGGCCGACCGGGCGCCACTTCAGCTTGGCTCGTGATTTTGCGGATCTGTTTCTGTTTGAGTTTTATCAGTGGCCAGTGGGGATGATTGGATCCCGGGCCAATATCTATCAAGCAAACCTTGATCACATTAGATCAAAGGCTTCAGCGGCTTTGGCGAACATTCAAAGTACGCGCTTACAGGGACTGGCTACGGCGGCACGCTGTGATCAGGCCTAGCGAGAAATTGATATGGCCAATTCCAATAGCGCGCCAGTTTAAAGCCTACGTTCGCAAAATCTCCAGATGCATTGCCTTTGTCATCGGTACAGGTTCATTTCAACCTGATAATTGAATACCCCTGCCAGACCTGCTTGCACTCAATCTCGAAAACGTAGTTGAAACGGATTTTCCCAATCGAGTAGAGAGTCCTTGCCTTCTGCCGAAGATAATCGTCACCCACAATATTGTTGGGTTTCATAGGTAGGCGAGGCCACGCTGCAGTTGTTAGGGTTGCTAGAGTGAGGGGTGCTCCGTGCAAACATCAGAAAGTCACTGATGTTCGTTCTGCTCTCCGCCCGCCATTGCTGACACTTTCTCCTGTGTCGGAGTCTGATCGCTAGAGTCAGGTGCTCCTGGAGCTATTTGGCTGGCAGGGGTGTTTGGTGGTGAGGCGAGAGCTGCCATACCGCCAAACGATATGTGCGCATCGACATAACGCAAGGCCGACTTCACATCCTTCCAGCCCACATAACTCATCAGTCCCTTGATATCCCAGCCATTCGTTGAAGCCCAGGTCGCAAAGCCTCTACGCATCGAGTGACTGCTATATAGGTCAGCCGAGACGCCAGCCTGCTTAAAGATGCGGCGAAGCAGGGGTACCAGGCTGCCAGAGTTGATACCGGTCTCAGTCAAATTGCCCCAGCGATCCACCTTCCTGAACACCGGCCCGCGCGCAATGCCGGCCACAGTGATCCAGTTGATGTACGCCTGCACGGGACAAAGCCTCTTGAGCGCAGGGGTGTGGAACGAAGCCCCCAGATGTTGTCGATCGCCCTTCGTGTGCGGTAGATAGAAGGTGATGCCTACCCCTAATTCTGCTTGGGTGTGTTCCACCTGAAGACGCGCGAGTTCGTCACCCCGAAAGCCACGCCAGAAACCAATCAGCACAAGAGCGATGTCGCGTCGATGCCTCATCACGTTTCTATAGTCACTACGCTCAGCCGCAAGATCCGCTTCGCGCTCTAGCCAACTCACCGCTTGCTCCAGATGAAGTAGAAGGAGAGGGGCCGCCTGTTTCTCTTGGGCAGGATGCAATGTCCGAATGCCCTTGATCATCTGCTTAACCGTCGGTGTCTTCGTGGGATCAGGGAAGCCCTGCGTGATGTGCCACTGAGCCAAGGCAGCCAGGCGCTGCTTCAGTGTGTTGATGGTGTGCTTGTCCGCGTACTCGGCGAGGTAACGCACGATGCCATCGTCAGTCGCCGGCAGAAACCCGCCCCAGGTCACTTCGAAGTGTTCTATCGCTGCGCGGTAGCTGCGCCGGGTGTTTTCCCGGGTGCCGGCCTGCAGGTAGCGATCCGCCTTGTTCATCTCGACCCTTCTACGCAAACGTACTTTTTCCAGCGACGGAAAAGGCAAAAATCGGCTCTATGGTGTGATAAGCCTCCATTATTTGATCATAGAAATGTGAATTATGTGACTGTATTTTTAGGTGAGTGTAAGATGTAAATACGTAATACGTTTCACACTACGAAATCGTAGGAGAATGCATGGCACGCGGCGGTATAAACAAGGCAGTCGTCCAGATAGCGCGAGATGCGCTGATTGCTCGGGGTGTAAATCCGAGCCTCAACGCTGTGCGCGTCGAGCTTGGAAATACTGGCTCGATGACGACCATTGCCCGGTATCTGGGTGAGCTCGGAAAAGGGGAGTCGCGCCCGAAGGAGCGCCGAGAACGCTTGAGTGGCGAACTCACCGGGCTGGTCAGCCAGTTGCTGGATCGAATTCTGGAAGAAGGCGCCGAAGAAGTAGCTGAGGCGCGAGCTGAGCTCGATAAACACCGAGCATCGGTCAATGAGCAGCTCGCGCAGGCTCAGGCTGCTTTGGTCGATCTGCAGCGCCGGCACGATAGCCTTCAGGCAGCGTTAGACGTCCAGGCGAGCGAATTGAGTACGAGCCAAAGCAGCTTGCAGTCTGAGCTCACTCGAAACGCTCGCCTAAGCCAGAGCTGTGCTGACTTTGAAGTACGGGTACATGAGAAAGATGAGCAAATTCGCTCGCTGGAAGAAAAGCACCTGCATGCTCGTGACGCACTTGAGCACTTCCGCACAGCCGTGAAGGATCAGCGCGAACAAGAACAGCGCCGGCATGAAGGCCAGCTCCAGCAGATCCAGGTTGAGCATCGTCAGTTGCAGCAGACGCTCTCACTGAAACAAGACGAGCTTAGCCGCCTGAATCGAGACAACGAGCGCCTGCTGACCGACTCCCGCCAACAGGCCAAGGTCATTGCCACCCAAGACGACACCATCGCGCGGCTCACTGGAGACATCAACGCATTGGCCATCGCGTCAGCTAGAGAGGAGGGGGCCAAAGAGCAGCTTATCGATCAGCTTGCCCGATCCCGCGAAGAGTCCACCTCCCTACGCGAATCCGTCAGCCAGGCCGATGCACGAGCCAAGAATGCGCAGGCGCTGCTGGAAAACACTCGGAGCGAGGTGAAACAGCTGCGACACGAACTGAAGCAACAACATGAAAACAATCCATCACGGAGTGAGCGAGCAGATGATCAGCGCCAAGAGTGATATGCATCGGGATGAATCACGCGTCGCTGGATTTCGGGATGCCCTCCAGCGGCTGAGGGCATATGCGATTGCTGGACATCTCCAAGTACCAGGAAAGCGATGCCCTGGTGAACCGTTTTCGAAGAGCGAGGCTGCTTCGAGCTTGCGCGAGAGATAAGTCAACAATCACTTCGCAGGGGCGAGAACGGGGCGCACACGAGTGTCAACGCATAGATTATTCAGATTCACTTAGAATCAATTGGGCAGGCACTCGTAAGTAATGGTTGCGGGGCATTGCAGTTTGGAGGCGGCGATGTCGCTTGGAGGCATAAGGGTCAGTATCTGGACATTCCCGGATCTCCCCCCAACCTGGCGATCCCCTGCTTGATGTGCCCGGCGTTCTCACCAATCCTTTCAAGCGCACCACGTGCGTTCTCACAAGCCTCAGATGACCCGCGCTGCTCCTCTAAAAGGACGAGTTCCATCAGCGCGGCTTCGATCGCCAGTTGGTTTTCGTACAGCCTAGCCAGTACGTCAGGAAGGGAATATTGCTCGGCCATGACTCGACTCCGTTCGGATGGAGAGCCAAGCATAGCAGTGGTTAAATAGGGGGCCAGGACGGGTGGGGGAGCTCGTGAGCATTATCGGGCACAGAGAATATGGCAGGTTTAGCCGGAACGATGCCAATGACGCCGAACCGTCGACTCCGCCATCCCCAGCTCTCTTGCAATCTGAGCTTGCGAATGCCCTTGTTCTTTCAAAGTTTGAACCTTATCCCGTGCTAGAGCCGCTGCCGTAACACGAGGGTGAGGTCTTTCCTCTTTTTCCAAGGCAATTGCGACCTTGAGTAGAGACTTCGACTGAAGGTCTTTTTCGGCGATTTCAAGGACATCGCTGGCAGTCCGCTTTTCTTGCGCCGCACACACCAAGGCCATCAGCGCGACAGGGTGCAGTTTAAGAGCATCGCTCAGCTCAATGATCGCCTCAAGGCTGGGCGACGTTTTTCCATTTTCAATTTGGCTCACGTGCGATTGTGTGAGGCTGCCGCTCAGGTCATCTTGCTTGAGGCCGCACCCTGTCCTCAGGAGCCTCAACGCTGCGGCGAATGCAATGCGCACAGACATTTTTCCGTTCCGTTAAAACAGGGTTATATGCCGCGTTTGCCATCCGCCACTCAAATCTATATATTTATATGAATGGCGGTGCGAGTGATATCCCATGGTCTTGAGGGCCAGAGATCCAGTCTCACCCTTGTGTTCGTTCCTTCAATTTAGCTGTAAATCGAGATCGGGCTACAGATGAAGCTCTACGTGCTTTCGGATTTGCATAACGAATTTTCTCCATTCGCCCCTGAGCCTGGAGATTGTGACCTGGTCATTTTGGCAGGGGATATCGACGTCCAAACTCGCGGTGTGAAATGGGCAAACGAAAGCTTCCGTTGCCCAGTAATTTATTGCGCAGGGAATCACGAATACTACAAAGGTCACATCGATCACACGCTTCGCAAAATGCGAGAAACCGCTTTACCGCACGTGCACGTTTTAGAAAATCAGGTGTGGGTTTGCAACCAAACACGGTTTTTGTCTACGACTGGGTGGACAGACTTCTCGTGCACGGGAGATGCCGTGGCGGCGATGGTGACATGCGGGATGTGGATGAATGACTTCCAGGTGATTCGAGCCGAAGATAGTTTTCGCCGGCTACGTCCGGCAGATGTGATAGAGAAAAACCGCGATGCTTTTGATTTTTTGATGGACGAGCTCAACAAGCCATTCGACGGAACAACAATCGTGATTACGCATCACTGCCCAGCGCTGGAAGCTGTCGGTGATAAGCACGACGGGCACTTGAACGCGGCCTATTCCAACCAGTGGCATGCGCTCCTGCCGATGGTGGACGTTTGGATTTTTGGACATACACATCGCGCTGTTGATATGGAGATTGGAGGGTGCCGACTCATCTCAAATCCACGAGGCTATCCCGAAGAAAACACAGGCTTCATTGCAGATTTCACGATTGAAATTTGATGGCGTTTGCAGGCAAAAAAAAAGGCAGAAAAATGGGGCTTCCACAATGTGTGCTGGACGCACAGAAAATCGATTTCGGTGTGCCGATTAGTGGTTACCTATGCTGCGCTGAATATCAGCTTCCATGTATGACTGGTGTCGTTTTTTCTGAAACAAGAGGGCGTTTTGCGGATGGGAAGACAATCCGTACGTCGCTTGTCGAAAGAGTGTATGAGCTTCGGGGGTATCAGCTGTGCGACACGCACAACGGCAGTTGTTATGTCATCTGTCATTGGTGGCATGAAAATGGCGCCATGCCGGAGATCAACATGATCCACTGACGAAGCCCAGGCTATTCGATCTGCAGGCGCAGCTAACGATGCAAAATCTGCAGAGGCCTGGATGGTTTTCGTGCAGCTTTAGAATTTTTTAGAAACTAGGCAACAGTGTGCAAACCGAATTGATTGAAGATGTGCTGTATGGCCCGGCCCAGATATTAGGGGGATCACGATTAGAGGATGAAGAGCTGATCAAACTGGCACGCGAGGAGTTCGATGGCCAGCCATTTTGCATTGTTCGAAACTGGATGCTGTGGGACATCGTGCTCCCTGAATCCGAGGAGCGGGACGTCCAAAAACGAGGCCTGCAACCTACTGTGCTGTTCTTTCACGACGCAGTGTTCGACAGCGAAGGGCGAATTGCAGCACGCGACAGTTTCATCACTGGATTTCAAAAAGACTACCACGGATGTTTTTTTGAAAGCGAAGACACCCTCTTTATTTTGGGTGGTAGAGGTTTTCGCAAGCATGTGAGTTCGCCTGCGTTTGAAGCGCTGAATGCGTACGCAAATGCTGGTGCTACTGCACAGCTGCATTCCTGATGCCTTCGTTTCGCCAGAGCGCTATCCAGAATTTTCTCCATTATTCATCCTCGGATAACGTGAATGTTTGACCCAAGAAATGAGCTTCTTTTGTGCGCCAACCACTTCATAGAAGCGGTTGAGGCTGTGCGAGGGCAGGGGGCAGCTCTACAGCTGCTACGGGAGTTTTTATGTCTGAAGGCTCATGCCGAAATTGTTTATGCGCCAGATATCAATGCCTACTTTCTTCGCCTGAACGACGTCGATCGGTGGAGCAACAAACGCGTCGGAATGCTCGAAGCGGTGTCCACGATGCCATTCAAAGCTATCGAGGTGTTCCAGGCTGAAATTGCGACGTGGGCGCCACAGGATTACGCGCACGTCCGTGACAGCTTGGGGGTAAATGCCTTGATCAAACTGGGAATGCCAGTGAGCAGTTGACCTGGCCTTTGCCTCCGCCTCCTTCGACGAAGATGACTCATTGAACCGATGAAAACAGATACCTGGACAACCTTGAATCTCCCTTTGTTGGGCGCTGAGGCCAGCGATTTCGTTGATCACTGCCTGCCGTTAGGCTTGTTCGAGCAGTTGGTCGATCTGTTGTCTTTGGATGCAAAAATTTTAGGCAAGTACGCTGGGATACCTCCTCACACGCTATCAAGGATGGCAAATGCTGGACTGTTTACTGTCAACGAAAGCAAGAACCTGGCGGCGTTGATCCGTGTTCTAAACGCTGCCATTAAGCTCTTTGAAGGCGATGTCCAAGCAACCAGGGCATTTCTGACTTCGCCATCACCTTCTTTGAATTCGAAGACACCATTGGAAGTGCTCAGCGTAGGGGAGGGCAGCATGGCCGTCACTGACCTGATTGGTCGCCTCGAACATGGTATTCCCATTTAATGGCCTCTCTTCCTCCGTCCAGCGAATTCCGAAGCATAGAGACGTGCACTGAGTCGTCGGAAGATGATCCGATGGTGCTGAGGATTCTGGATCTGTTGGCTGCTGATATTTATTGCAGTTCAGAGCGACTGTAGGCGTTCGATGCTTGCTTGATCGAATTGAATCGTTGGTCGGCTGTTTAGAGGTTGACCTCACCGCGACGCTTTTGGCGGATGATGAGTAATTCAAGTATGAGGCGCTGTGCTTGGGCGTACGTGCTCAATCAATGTCACTCGAAGAGTCGCCTGGGCGACAAGCAGACGTCGCTTCCACCTCATTGCCGGCGTGAAGCCCTAAGAGCGCCTTAAAAGCGTCTCAGCGATGAGCGAGATTCATATGAATTTCTAATCATCGTGCACCCAGCCGTATGCGCAGTGGCGTGCATTAAAAACGCGAGATACAAATATGCTCAATCCCCAATTGTTAAGTGGCCAACTTCAGGAAGTAGCGGGTCGCTTGGCCTGCCGAGGCTTTAAACTGGATGTCGCGTGCATCGAATCGCTTGAAAAGAGCCGAGAGTCGTTGCAGGTACGCACTGAACAATTGCAGGCTGAGTGTAATGCCCGCTCAGAATCTATTGACCAAGCAATGGCCAGGGGCGAAGACATTGCTCCCCTGATGGCTGACGTCGAGCGCATGACCAGTGAACTTGACTCTGGCAAAAACGAACTCGACGGCATTCGAGCAGAACTGGACAGTATTGCTCTGACTGTGCCCAACCTTCCGGACACCAGCGTACCCTTCCGCTGCAATGAGGACGGCAGCAAAGAAGTGCGGCGCTGGGGAACTCCACGCGTGTTTGATTTCGAAATCAAAGACTTTGTTGCATTGGGTGAGTTCAGCGGAGGTCTGGATATTGAGGCTGCGACCAGGCTTTCCGGTGCCCAGTTTTCGTTGTTTCGCGGCCCCGTTGCGCGCCTGCACCGTGCCTTGGTGCAATTCATGATCAACTTGCACACAAGTGAACACGGTTACGAAGAAGTCTGCTCGCCGTATCTGGTTAAGGCATCGGCGCTGCAAGGCAGCGGCCACTTGCCGAGATTGGAGGAAGACTTGTTCAAGATCGCTCGCGACGGCGAAGCTGATCTGTACTTGATCCCGAATGCCGAAGTCTCTCTGATCAATATAATGGCCGGCAAAACCGTCGACGCCAAACAATTGCCGATCAAGTTTGTCGCCAACACCCCGTGCTTCCGCAATGTAGCCGGTACGTCAGGTCGTGATTCTCGTAGCGTGAACCGCCAGCATCAGTTCGAGAAGGTTGCGATGGTTCAGCTGGTTGAGCCGACAAAGTCCTTGGAGGCCCTGGAGGACATGACTGCATGTGCTGAGCGTGTACTGCAGGCGCTTGAGTTGCCTTACCGCGTGTCGGTTCGGTGCACTGGCGACATGGGTTTTAGCGCAATCAAAACCTTCGACCTGGAAGTATGGGTGCCGAGCCAGGACAATTATCGCGAGATCAGTTCTTGCTCCAGCTGCGGTGACTTTCAAGCCCGACGCGTACAAGCGTGCTGGCGCAACCCAGAAACCGGCAAGGTAGAACTGGTGCACACCCTCACTGGTTCAGGGCTCGCGGTGGGGCGCACGTTGGTCGCGGTACTGGAAAACTACCAAGAGATCGACGGCTCCATCCGTGTACCAATGGTGCTCAAACAGTACATGGGCGGTGTCGACATCATTCGTTGACAGCTGTTTTTGCTTGAATGGAGAGTGGGAAGTCATAAACCGGCGTCAGGTTGCATACGCCACATACGCCACTTGGGTAATTGCACTGCCTTGACCACCTGCTTGCATTTCACCTGACCAGTCTTTTGCGGCAGATTGACCAGCACACTTTGTGGCTGGGACAGGCAGAGAGAAAACAAAGCTGCCTGTCAGCACGGGCAGAAGCCGGCCAATCGCAGACATCCTTTGCTAATGGCAATGCGCTCGCGCTTACACCAGCAACCTGTCCAACCGACGATTGATGAATTTATGGGGTTGCTTTCAGCGCTTTAACCAGAGCCCTGAAATTGATAGTACTCATCCACTCTGCGAGCTTTTCCACTTCGGCTACTGCCTGGTGTAGGGCATCACGCGTGACATGAACGGCGGGGGGCATCATCCAACTGCCTCCTCTACTCGCGAGAAGGTTCATCTCATGGCTGCTGACGAACAGTGGGCTTGGGTGCTTACTAAGCACCGCTACATTGTGATCTGCCCGTGTAGAGGTTATTGAGGTCGCATGCTGACTTGCATTTCGAGCCAGAACTACCTGCTCTAAAATGGAAAAGTTTGCGGGGCACTTGCTCCAGTCAACGCCCATCTTGGCGAAGCAGGTTCGATAGCCATGGATGAAACCTTTGCTAAAAATGTTCTTTCCCCACAGCTTTTCAAAGTCCAAACCTGCGTTTTTTTCATGGGTCACGAAGAAGATTTTCAGAGACTCCGAGAGCATCGAGACACAGGTCTGGCCAACTACCTGCAAACCTGTTTGAGCTCGCAGCCACTCCTCCAAAAAAGCTGGTTCTTCACTCATGGTTTCCGGGTCGAAGGGAGGCGGCAGAAACGGTGGTAGACCGTCCTCGACTTTCTGCATGGTTTCAGCGAATGGCGCTATGGCTTCGTCGTAGTAATGTTTGATGAATGCGGTGCGCTCTTTGAGAAAAAAATCAACGTCCAATTTCCTTACCTCTCCGTGAAGTGAGGGGGCACCCCGTCACGCCCCTCCAAACTGAATCTACAGACCGTGGCATTCCAATGTCGGGATTTGTCCTGACGCACGTTTCGGATAGATGATGTCAAGCCAGAGAATAGGGGTATCTGGGTCAAGCTGGACATCCCTCATGCAAGGCAGTCGCGGGAAGTGTTCTGCCGCGGCGGCCAAGACTTCTTTCGCATCTTGGGATTGGCCTGCTGTTTGGTACCGCTCTAACAGCGCGAGGGCCATGCAGGCTTCGACCTGCAATGGCACCTTGAGTCCTGTGGGCTTGAAGCACTGACCACCGTCCGCTTCAGGCTGATCTGCCTGTCATCAATACGCCGATGCTGGTCAAGTTCATGCATTTACTGGTACGAGCGCGAAGAGATTGCGACTTGAGTTGTGTTTTGGCTTCAAATCGACGCGCTGGCCGGTGCGACGTTCAGATGATTCAACAGCGCCTTACGCAGTACCTCTAGCGGCTCTTGCAAGCGCCGTCTCTCCCTTGGGTCATCACCCGTCGGCATAGTTTTGGTTGTGTCTCAGCAATGCTTCGCAGTCGTTTGCGTTCAAATCAAATTCGATCACTGAAACCACCTTTTCTATGCTCGGCGAGGAGCTCCATTTCGTGCACCCACAGTCTTAAAAAGCGGCGCCAATCGTTCGCGTAACTGCCTTCTCGCAGGCGAGTTGAAAGCGCGCTTGCGGCCTCAAAGCGCTGTCTCCAGGGCTGCGGAATATGGTGGTCAAGTACGATGACAAACGGGTAGCCGTCACTTCCTGTAAATGGGGTTTCAGGAACCAGCTCGCGTAGCTCTTCAATTGACATGTCGAAGGCATCCCCGATCGGGTTTTCTAGATCCTGGTGCTCCACCTCATCGAGCTCAGCCAACAACGCTTGTGCCTCCAACGCACCTGGACGTAAGCGCTCCAACTTCCACAGTGCCTCCCGGCGTTTACGCTCACGCTGCCAGAGAGATTTTAGATCTAAGTCCATGCCTACCGTGCACCACGTTGCCAAATGAGTCCACGCTAACAGTTCCGCATCGGATAGGTGCACAGAATTGCGTTGAAAGAAGGGCTGTCGTGGGGCGTTTTTTTTTGCGCGCGCTTGCCCTGTTAGTCGAGATCGATAATCTCGTTTTGTCCCACTTGTCGAAATGTGTGCATCGAGATTGACCGCAAGCGCACTTCGACGTTAACTGTATAGATATACAGTTTCGTAAGGCGTCTTTCATGAGCGTTAGCATTCTCGGCCCCTTGGCAGAAGGGGGAGCCCAGCTTCCATTTTACTCGTTCAAAGTTCCGGCAGGATTTCCATCACCCGCTGCCGATCACCTCGAACAGCACATCTCTATTGATGAGCTGCTGGACATCCGTGCGCCGCATATCTACCTGGTGCGCATCGAAGGTCACAGCATGGAAGGTGCAGGGATTTTCGATGGTGACATGGCGGTGGTGGATCGCTCGATCACCGCTGAGCACGGGCATATCGTGATTGCCGCTGTGAATTGCGAGCCCGTCTGCAAGCGTCTGTGCAAGCAAGGAGCGAGCATCATCTTGAAGTCCGAGAATCCAGGTTATCCGCCGCGTTACATCCTTGAAGGCGATGAGCTGATCATTTGGGGAGTCGTGACCTTCAGTGTGCGTGCTCATGACCCGAAAGCCTGAGCCTGTCTTCGCACTCATTGACTGCAATAGCTTCTACGCAAGTTGTGAGCGCGTTTTCCGACCTGACCTGGCAAAGACGCCAATTGTGGTGTTGTCGAACAATGACGGTTGTGTGATTGCCCGCAGCGCGGACAGTAAGCCATTCGTGAAGATGGGTGAGCCGTACTTCCAGATCAAGCACAAGCTCAAGCAGCACGGTATCGTTGCCTTCTCTTCGAACTACGCCTTGTACGGCGACATGAGTGAGCGGGTGATGACCGTCATCGAGTCCTTGGTACCTGCTGTGGAGGTCTACAGCATCGATGAAGCCTTCGCAGATCTCGCAGGTGTGCCAGGAGATCTTGAAGCGCTAGGGCGTCGCATTCGAGCTCAAGTTTATCGAAGTACCGGAATCCCGGTCGGCGTAGGCATAGCCACCACGAAAACGCTCAGCAAACTGGCCAATCATGCCGCTAAGAAATGGCAAGCACAGAGCGGTGGAGTGGTCGATCTTCGTGATCCAACTAAGCGCGATTGGGTGCTGAAGAAATGCTCGGTATCTGATGTCTGGGGTGTTGGGCGCAAGATGACGCTTCATCTCGAAGGCATGGGCATCAAGACCGCTTGGGATCTCTCCAAAACCGATCCCTGGATGCTACGCAAGAAATTTAGCGTAGTGATCGAGAAGACTGCCCGTGAGCTGGCGGGCACACCCTGCCTGGAGCTTGATGAGCCCGATCCACCCAAACAGGAAATTTGCTGCAGTCGAATGTTCGGTAAGCGTCTGACCGAGATCGCACCCATCAAGGAGGCGGTTGCTACCTACATGATGCGAGCGACGGAAAAGCTCCGGGCCCAGCAGTCCCTGTGCAAGAAGATCAGGGTGAGTATCCGTACCGGCATGTTCAATCCAGAGGAAGCGAAGTACGCCAATGGTGTGTTGGTCGAACTTCCGTACCCCACGGATGACGTGCGTTTGATGACAAAGGCTGCGGTAGAAGCGGTGGATCGAGTGTTTCGCCCAGGCTTCAAGTACAGCAAAGCCGAGGTGCTCCTGGTTAACCTATGCCAAAAGGGCGAGTACACCGAGGATCTTTTTTTAATCTCACAGCCGCAAGCGTGCGAGAAGGTGATGGGCGTGATGGATGCCATCAATGGCAGGTGGGGCAGGGGGACGATGCGTTTGGCGAGTGTGCCGACGAACCCGGATTGGGGGATGCGCAGGGAAATGATGAGTCAGAGCTTCACGACACGAATTGATCAGCTCTGGACAGTGTATTGCCACTAGACCACCGACGTTGCTTTTCATCCGGTGCGTTGGTTGCATTACTCACCATTATGGTCTGGGAATAATTATTGCCGGGCCATAATTTTGGGTGCGTTGCTCAGTGGCTTCAGATTTTATCAAGTGAGCAGCGGCTTTTTATCACTTGCCAAGCATTGTTGTACTGCACAGTATTTTTCGAATCCCAGGCGATGGAACGGAACCAAAGTTCGGTCTCCAATAAATCGTGTTCCGGAATCAAATCTATAGGAGTAGACAGCTGTGCAGATCAACAATCCTTTTTTGCAAAGCCTCGGTATTGAGTTGATTCACTGGGTTGAAGGAGAAGCCGAGTTTCATATGCCCATTCAGCCCCAGCACCTCAACCGTCAGGGAATGCTGCATGGAGGATTGATCGCCACATTGCTGGACGCCGCTTGTGGGTACGCAGGGCTGTACTCGGGCGAACATGAGGAGGAGACTCACGGAGTGACCGTTACGCTGAATATTTCTTACCTCAGCGCTGCGCGTGAAGGGACAGTAATCGCCAGAGGGCTAGTGAGTCGCAGTGGCCGAAACCTCTATTTCGTGCAAGGCACTTTAGTCTCTGATCAAGGTGAGTTGCTAGCCACTGCCCAAGGGGCGTTCAAGCGCAAGTGATACTTTTAGGGCAATTGGGGCCTGCTATAGGTTTCGCTGCAGCCTCCATCATTGGTTCAGTGGGTCGGACTTCCTAAACTGCTTGCGGGGCGGTTATTGCCAAGCCTATCGGGGAAGCAATAGCAATCAGACCAGCAGGTCATCCAGAGTTGGACGTGGATGTCTTGCAAAATCCTGAAACCGAACGGCACTGGCCGATGCCGTTACAATCGGCTTAACTGTTCCGATCCAACCTTTGGTTAGGGAGAGTGACCAGCATGCCGTCTTCTACCTTTGCAAACGCTCAGCTGCCGGATGGTATTGACCTGCGGCGCGCCGAGCTGGCCACTCTGATCAAAGGATTTGCCCCAGGCTTTGGTGTCCACGCCACGGCGATTCAGGACTTGCACCTGATTCGTAGCGATCATCCTACGGAAGACCTACATCAAGTGCACAAGCCTGCACTGTGTGTAGTCATTGATGGGCGCAAAGAGGTGCGCCTGGCCAACGAAACCTACATTACGATCCTCTGAATTATCTCGTGGTTTCGGTGACCTTGCCTATCGTAGGCAAGGTCACCGAAACCACTCCCGAGCGACCTTATCTGTGCCTGCGCTTGGACATTGATCCAGCGCAAATCTGCCGCTTGATCGCCGATGTGAGCCCAATCGGGGTGCCTGCTTCGCGAAACGAAGGTCGTGGCTTGTTCCTGGAGCGTACTGACGTTTCCTTGCTTGATGCCGTGCTGCGTTTGCTGCGGCTGCTGGAAACACCGGAGGACATTGCCACACTTGCGCCGTTGGCATTACGGGAAATTTTCTATCGATTGTTGCGGGGCGAGCAGGGCCAGCGCTTGCACGAAATAGCCATGCCCGATTCTCAAAGCCACCGCGTCAACCGGGCCATCGAATGGCTGAACAATCATTACGCAGAACCCTTGAGCATCGACAACCTGGCGCAGTTGATCAACCTCAGCACGTCGGCGTTGCACCATCGCTTCAAATCGGTGACGGCGATGAGCCCGCTGCAGTATCAAAAACAACTGCGGCTGCAGGAGGCGCGACGCCTATTGCTGACGGAAACCAGCGACGTGTCGTCAATCGGTTACAAAATGGGCTATGAAAGTCTTTCGCAGTTCAGTCGCGAATACAGCCGTCTGTTCGGCGCTCCACCCAGCAAGGACATAGCCCGACTGCGCGCACAGGCAATGTAGCGGTTTTGTACAAGCAAACAGAATCAGGCAAACCGAGAACAGTATTCGCCTAACGTGAGCACAAGCCTCAGCCCTAATCTGAACCCATGCAGAAACACAACTGCAACGGGTTAACCAGATCAAGGTTATCTGAACGACCCGGCCCTAAATCCTTGATTATGACCGGAGTCATCACCATGAAAACTGTTAGCCAACTGATCGCCGTTGCCACTTTTGCCCTCAGCGCCAGTGCATTTGCCGTACCAAGCAACCAGGAAGATCGTTTCTTCACTCAGACCACCGAACAGCAATCGATCATTGCCGCCGATGGCTCGGATCGCACCCCACAAGGCCAGGCGCTGGCTGCCGATGGTTTGGATCGCACTCCACAAGGTCAGGCGCTGGCTGCTGATGGAGCGGATCGCACTTCTGGACGTCGCTTGGCTTGAGCCCTTTTGTAGGGCTCAGCCCTGGTTGGGTAAGCGAAGGAAATGCCCTGCAAGCGAGAGCCTGCGGGGCATTTTTAGTTTTCGGGTGACTAAAACACTGGATTCGTCCAACGACCTTCTATACTGGGAAAAATGTGGAGCTGGAAAAGGAAGGCTGACTCTATTGCCGTGGGTTCGATCGGGAAAGGATTAGAGTTACTTACCTTGGACGATTCGGTAGAGGAGGTGGCCGTGCTAGCATTTACACACGAGGAACACCCCATTGAGGGCGGGATCGAGAAGACGATACTCGCGGGCGATGATGCAATCGCCACCGCTTACTTCCTATCATCCTCACCTGATGCCCTGCTGGTCTGGCCATTGTCAGAAAATTCAAACGTGGGTGATGTACTCGACAAATTCGCCTCCGTTTTTTTGCAAGGACGTTCTATTCCATTTGCTGGCGCCGATTGCGAGTATTGGGTCGGAGATACTTATTTTCGATCAGAAATAGCGGACTATCAAGGTGACGCCAACGGAATTATAGAGAAGTACGATTCTGACGCTTGTAAGCTCGGAAGGGCACTCGAATTACTCCGGCTGACATGCAACGGTATCTGCATTGAATTGACCTTCAGTGATCGGCCACATTATGTCGACCGAGCTGCGGTTGCCGCGATGGATTTCGATGTAGACGCATTGAATGAGTTCCTTGTTTGGTTCCATCCCTATCGGGAAATTAACTACTATCGAGGCCAGCTAGATGAGGCTTTACGCAATGTATTGGGCGAGAGCTATATTTGCGGTGTGAAATCACAGGTTTCATCTTATGAGGGATGAATGAACATGGGTCAGAAAGTGGGTAAGCACGGAGCACATTTTAACCTCGATGCGCTTCCTCCTAGTCTGTCAGTGAAAGGGGCTGGACAGATGTCTATCAGCCATGAGAATCGGTCAAGAGTACCGCTGATATTGTCCGTTTGTAGATTGGAGTCGCGTGATCTTCAGGTCGCTCTTTCGGCTCTGCCCACCGGGAAGGCAACGGTCGATATTACCCTTTCCGCGTGTAGTCGATCGGGAGCACCTCACAAATCAAGCACTCCTATTGGCCAGTGGTCGGCAAATGCCCCTGGATACTGCACGATCGACGCAGAAATCAGAATCCTGAGTGCACCCTCGAAAGGACTACTCAGCGTCCTTATACCAAATGAAGATGTAACGGTGACTTAAATGTCCTGGGAATGGCTCATCCTCATTGCGATTGTGCGATTGCTTTTCGTGATCGCGCCATTCCTCAAGATGATTGATCATTTTGCATTTTCTAAGGAGTACGCTGAAGAAGCTCAAGATTTTGCTAGGGCCTGCGCTTGCAAAGCTATGCTGCTGTCGTTTCCAGCATTGCAACTGATTAATCTACTTGCGATGGCGGACAAAAATTGCGGACAGTTAGGCGTTGCATCATTTCCACTTGCTGCGGGTTTTCTCCTGTCCGTGTTGATTGCCGTCTTATTGTTTTTCATTCCAGCACACTACTATAGGGGGGCGTTGAAGGGATTTTACTGGGTCTCAGGCGTTACGATTCTTGATGTGTTGTTGTCAATACTCGTGTTTCCAGAACTTTCAAAGCTGCTCTGTCACCATTAAGGATCCATCCTGCACATTATGATTTTATAGAGCGCAGTGTTTGTTTTGTAACTTTCGAACCCGAACCAAATACATGATTACACGAAGTGATTGTAACTTTAATACGGTTTTGGTCAGAACAAAATTAATGGAGAATTAAAGATTCTGAAGTAAAGCAGGAGAATCCTCCCGCGTTGTTTAAGTAAACGGAATCAGGCAATTCGAGAACAGTATTCGCCTAACGTAGGCAGAAGCCTCAGCCCTAATCTGAGCCCATGCAGAAATTCAACTGCATCGGGTGAACCAGGTCAACGTTATCTGAACGACCCGGCCCTAAATCCTTGATTACGACCGGAGTCATCACCATGAAAACTATTAGCCAACTGATCGCCGTCGCCACTATCGGCCTCAGCGTCAGCGTATTTGCGGTACCACGCCATCAGGAAGATCCTTTCTTTACCCAGACCACCAGACTGCAACCTGCCATGGCCTCCGATAGTTCGGATCGCACTCCTCAAGGCCAGATGTTCGCCGCTGATGGATCGGATCGCACTTTTGGACATCGCTTGGCATGAGCACCTTTGTATGGCTCAGCCCAAGTTGGGTTTGATAAGCGAATAAAATGCCCTGCACGCAAAAGCGTGCAGGGCATTTCTCGTTTCCAGGTGCTCATTGCTTAAGAGTAAAAATTCAAGCGTGCCTGCCCAGCAGGGTATTACTACGACCTATCCCAAAAGCCTTTCTTGATGGTCAGCGAGCACTCGCGATTGGCTGGGCCGCCATGAATGTAAGCCCTAGACAGTCCTTGGTTGAAGGTTTCGCAGCCAATTTCAATCTGCACGCAGCCACTGCAGGAATTACCGACATCCGTGCATATGGGGTCGAATGCGCAGTTGAAGGCGAACATGCTGGCGTCATCAAACCAGGGCAGGAGATAGTGCTGGAATAACGTCAGCAACCCGCCGGCGGTATAATTCTGGACGGACGACACATAGAGGATGACCGACAAATCCATCGGTATCAGGTATTCCTGAATACTCTTGGAGTCATACCCAGTATGGCGGCGCGCAGTGAGCATGAGCGCATGGCTGATCGAATGCAGCAGGTTGAAAGGGGCACCTTCTTCGGGATTGCGCGCCGGGATTTCCCTCGCTGCTCTGCCAGGATGCATAGCCAGGACGTGGTAGTGGCTCAACAGGTACGCATGACTGCGGGCTTTGTCATTGAGTACCTCTTCATCAGGCGATTCGAGGTACGCCGAATCGATACACCAACGAAGCACCTTGCGAGGATCCAGTCGAATCCATAGAGCCTCTGTTTTCGCCGACATCGCGTAGATGGACGTTTTGCCTTTCATGCCCTCATCGACGCGATCAGCAAAGGCGTTGAGCACTACAGGAGGAGCGTCAGGGTTGATTGAAGGGGCGCTTCTTTCCCGTGTGTACCCCAGCGTGGCCAAGACCACTCGAAGGTCAGGGATGTGCGTGATCGAATCGATCCCATAGCGTTCCTGTACACTCTGCCACTGACCGGCAAGCACGTCTTTTTGCGCGATATCTGTGGTTTCTTCGATCTCCTGCTCGATCGTTCTGCCCTGGACATCGTGGGGCAAGAAAACGGCTTCGAGCGTGCGCCGATTGCTGACCAGTTCGATCAGGGTGCTGAGTTCTGGAATCAAATTGCGTATGGCACTGAAACAGCCGGTTGATGTCGCGAGCTTTGCCTCGATCGTGGTTACCTCTTTTCGCGTTGAATCAAGCATCTGGGCCAAATCTTCGTCATCCTCGGCCATTACTTCATATTTCGCGATGCTGAGTCTTTTTCTCTCCAACTGCGTACGCAGGGCGGCCTGTTCGTTTGCATCGCTAATATTTGCCGAGAGCAACATGGAAAGTTTTTGTTCCAGCTCACGGCCAGATATCTTTTTCAGCAAAGCGAGCGCTATACCTTCGGCAACGTCTTGAGCCATGCCCTCGGCACTTTCGCTTGATCCTTGCAAGCACTGCAAGAGGCTGGCAATGAGCTTGCCCCTGTCTTCGCTCAGCGCAATGTACTGGGTACTCTGGGCGTAGAAAGACTCACCGCTGGTGAGTGGTGTTCCACGCTTTTGAATTTCGGCACCAAACAAAGCACTGCACGCGGGGCACTCGTCCTGATATGAGCCCGACAGCTTATCGCCGGTTTCCACATCAAAAAACGATGAGTGGAAGAACGAACCGGCATCTCGGTAGCCGATGCTGGTGGATCGACGAGCGGGGTGCGGAATGTGGACGGGGCTTGCGTAACCGCACCGATGTACCGAAACGTAAGGAAGCTGGATCATTTCTCCCGAGCAACCTCTGCGTTTGCAAGGGATGAAGCTCCTGCCATTGTGCTCTCTGATCCGGGACTGCATTTTGGAAAGCGTCCGGTCATCTGGCTCGCGGGCGTCGTAAAAATCAAGCACTTTGCAACGCCTGCAGGTGAGAATAAGTGGTGCAGGGGAGACAAAAATTTCAGATGGAGATTGGATTTCCAGACGCTTCTTTTCTGCGGCGGTCAAAAAAGTTGGGTCGACCTCGCCACCGGCGCTTTCCCAGTCATGTACGAATGTCAGGACAGCTTCGCGCAGCTGTTGCTTATCAACCCCTTCCAGCGCTGAACCACTATTGTTGAGAATACCCATAACTCGACCGTACGCTTGGTTGCGAAGGCGCATGTAGGCTCCAGGGAGGAAGGCTTCCCTGAAAAGGCGGCTGCGACTCACATATTCCTTGTCCATTTTTCCTTCCTCACCTGGCTATTGCCATGAATACTTGATCAGCCGCACTGTTGACTGGCTTGATCACAATCTGGTTCTCGATGTCGCGAAACGAGCGGAAGGGGGCATACCCGAAGATGTCACCCAGTGCTTCGCTCAACGTCTGTTCGTTCTTGCTTCCCGGCCACCGCTCTAATTCAAAAAACGCGTTGTCGACACGGGTCATCAATGCGGTGTCAAACCCGGCGATCACTCGCGAGTCAAACGTATTGCTCAGCGCTGCCGGGATGCGCAGCGCATTGATCACGACAGTTTTGATTTCTGCTGCAGCGGCCTTTCCCATGTCGCTTCGCAGTAGCGTGACAAGGTCGGTCACCCTGTGGCTCAGGTCGCCTCCCCATCTTTGCTGCGGGGCCCAGTTGAGCAGTACTGCCGACATGACCCCGGGTAGCGTGCGGTCGATGATGTTAGGAGCGAATCTGTTGATCGGAACCGAGTCAACCAGGCGATCAAGGAACGTGTGGTAGTCGCCGAAGTTCATGAAAACACCAGACTCAAACAGCTGATGTGATGAAAGCACGCAGAGCACGATGCCCGGATGAACGCGGCCACTTCGAGCGGAGGCCTGGATGTATTCCGCCGTCGATTTTGGCCAGCCTGCGACGATCATGAAGTTTAATTCCGCGATGTCGACTCCGTGCGACACAACGCTGGTGGCAATGATGTGTCGGCAGGTGTCATCAGCATCCTTGGTTTCGACATGGCGAATTGCGTCGAGGATCATGTCCAGGCGGGTTTCGCCATCCAGCAACCGAGCTTTACGCTCCAAATTGGTCTTGCTGTTGACCTCCTCCATGTATCGCATGATTTCGGTGATGCTGCGTTTGCTGTTGGCATACACCAGGTCGGTGTTCAGGTTTTTCTCGATGTAACGAAGGGCTTCCTGATTCTGGCCATTGGTTATGCCGATTGCCTTGAGCAGTTGTGCGTCACCGTTTGCAAGCTTGCCTCGCCAGTCATCTACCTGATCCAGGAAGCGAGAACTGGCTTCCGCCACCGCTTTCATGGCAACACGGCCACGACCGATGGGGAGAATCCCTGCAAACCAGCGACGAATCAGGTGTGAGCCTGTCTCGTCATCCTTCGCTTTGCGAGCATAGAAGGACTCGCCCTGGTTGACGCCGGGGGCAGGGAAGCGAACGGCGTTGCGCAGGTACAGGTGATGGATGTGATCTTCGAAATCCTTGATGGTGGCTGTTGCCGAGAGCACTTTGGGCGCACGCCCGCCGTGACTGATTTGCAGGGTGCTGAGCAAGGTCTCGTAATGAGCGTCAAAGTTGCCGAGGGATTCGCGAAGCAAGTGCAGCTCATCCTGAACCAGCAGCGAGAAACCTGGGTCTTTCATAGGGGAGGTGGGTACCACTCTGACCACGCTAGTGCGGGTATTGTTACCGCAGTCGAGGGCCTCCCATTTCTCGCTTCGTTGCTCGATGCGACGATGTTCACATTTGGATCTTTGAGAGAAGCCGTGCTCAGGGCAGAAGTAACGCGCCTCGCCAAAGAAGTTCACAAAACGATGGTTATGGCCTATGACGGCGAGCTTATCCACTGTGCCCACAAGCACAGAAGGCAGATACCGGTAGCATTCTTCGTCTGAGACGTAGATACCAATCTCCCCCTGGATACCCTGTCCATGTTCTCCTGGATCGGCTTCGCAGTTCGACCAGCATTCGGGGTTGCTACATACATGCTTGATGCGCGCGCGAGCCATATCGGTCGCAACGCTGATGGAGCCGGCGGTTCCGCAATAAGGGCAATCGGAGATGAACTGGTAGGACTTAAGGCGCTCGTCGCTGAAAGATGGCAGGAAGCCTTTCTGGACGTCTTCGCCATAAGTGCTGCTGACCCGGTTTGGCGTGCCTTCACCTGTGTAATAGCCAATCGTGAATGGCCATCCGCCAAGACGCTCACGGTGACGCAAGATGTTGGTCTGGGCGAGCACAAAGGAAAGCCGCTGGAATTGCTGAACGGACAACATCCGCAATGGAAATCTGAGCCAGGCAGTCGTGCCGTAATCGCGTCCCTTAAGCCGACCATAAAGCAACGCCATGCTGATGATACCGAGGTAAGCCTCGGTTTTGCCGCCGCCCGTGGCGAACCATAGTACGTCTGCTGTTTCCATGCTGCCTCGAAGTTCAGCCGAGGTGGCATGCCGTTCGTAGATCGATCGTATCTGCGAGAGAATGAAACCGAGTTGGAACAAGTGCCATCCGGTAAACCTTTTCCCCTGAATCTTGATGGCGGCGCCCATTGCTTCGTTCATCCATTGGAAACATTGACGCAGGTCGTCATGTTTGCGCAGAAGCTCAACACCGTCGCGAATCCGGCTGGTTTCCTCCTGAAAGGCATTGCGGTCAGCAATAGCAACATCCTTATCTGCCATCAGCCCTGCTGATTCCAATGCACTGATACGACTTGCCCATTCGCCGAGGTAGCGCTCTTGCGTTTTCAGGAAGCTGTCGCAAACCAGGAGTGGATCGCGGGCAAGCATGTCATAGCTCGGGGCTGAGTCCATTCCGACTTCAGCAGGCGATGGAGCGTCAACCCGGGGCTGAGCGTAGGTAGGCATTCCATCCGTCATGAACAGCTTATTTTCTACCTCAACGACCGCACAGCTGATGCCGTAGCCAGGAAGGCCGTCATTATCGCGGTAGCGGTATTCTTCCGGCTGCAGACGATGTGGCACCTTATAGTTCTCGCCAGCAACGAGTTTGGTGACCAGGCGGGCATCCAATAGGTATGGGGAGTCGACGCCAAAGACTCGGGCATGGTCGGTGGTCGTCTGGTTTTCCAAAAAAACTTCTAGCAGGAAGCTACCTTGGGCGTTCGTACCGAATGCTGACGGGGTAGGGCGAAGGCGTGCACGCAGGTTTATCGCATAGTTGAGGAGCGTATTTTGGTCGCTGACGATCTGCTCATGAACGGTGCGGTTGAGGCTCGTCTGATCGGCCAGAGCAGTGTCGCTCCAGTTGTAACCGAATTTCGCGTTGCCATTCGCATTCGTGTGACAGCGCCGCATGACCCGAGGATCGCTAATCCATCGTTGTTGTTCCGCCTTCAGCACAGCTTCGATCGCAGCTTTCCCTGAGACCCACTCGTTGGGCTTGTGGGGGGCAAGATCAAGCATGATTGATGAGAAACACACCGTGTAGCGCTTGTACGCTATGGGCAGGATTTGGCCCCTTTTTGGCGAACCGGCATCAAGCACCAGGTTTTCTTCTACGCTGCATAAATCAGGAATGTAGCGATGCACGACATCGAATTGACCACTTAGCTCACATTTGATCCAACCGTCCTTATCGGGAGAGACCAAGAGCACGATGCCGATTGAGTTTGGAGGTTGTGGGCCTGTATAGGCGGGGTCGGGCGCTGCGCCCAGGCAGCCAACCAGGCTGATGCGATTGGGTTCGATGCCGTCATACAGTTTGCCGTCTTGTGGCAGTACATCCACGTCCTTGTCACTCAGCCGCAGGCGCATCTCTTCAAGAAATGCAGCCGTCAGGCCCATTTCTTCTCGGTAGTTGAGAGCCATGGTTCGTCCTTAAGATTGTGTGGTTTCCAGATGTTTGCCGGCGTGATGGATGACGAGTACCTTGTCATCTGCATCCCAGTCGAAGTGAATACGCAATGTGCGTGAGGGATCGCGGGCGTTCCCAAGGCAGAAGTGCCTGTTCATGTTCGCGGGCTTACCCTTGTATTTGCGGTTGTCTGCGTACATACCCATTGTCACTGGGGACATTTTGGGTTCGAAGTCGATGCTCTCCAGCTTAAAAAGCTTAAGCACGTCATGGAGTCGACCCGCTTTCTCACTGTAATGGTCGTATAACTTTGTGGCCATCAGTGACAGGCAAGCCCGGAATTTTCCATGGTCACGGTACACCGAGTCGCGCAGGGACTTGAGAGCCGGGTTGGTCATGTGGATACGCCCAGGATGTGTGTCCGCAACCCCATTGACGATGTCGATCAAGCCTTCCTCTTTCGAAGAAATGACCTGCTTGGGGGCTGTCCGGATCGACTTCACCACCGATACTTCGATCATGTCGTCGAAGGCCCATCCGTCTATCGTCAACTGGCCTATCTCGACGGTGGTAGCACCTGCAGCTCTTTCCAGAATGGCTCGGCGAAGCTGGTTGCCAATCTGTTGATGGGCGATTCGTATCTGCTCGATGGCATTGGCTACGTAGAGTGCCGCTCTCTCGGGATTTTTGGCACCGGAAAGACGAGCAAACACGGTGACCGCCGCTCGGTCACGGGGGCCATATACCTTGTGACGATACCAACTGCCCACCGTTGCATCGCACACACTCACCTTTTCCTTGCGCAACTGGATTTGCACCTGGGCGACCGTCAGCTGTGCGGAGACGGTATCGACCATCGTTCTCCAGCGGTTGGCGGCTCTGAGGAACTGCTGCATGCCCTCTGAAAGAGCCACCATCTCGAAGAGCTTTTCTTGAGTCGCGATACGCTCATCGGTGTGTCGGAGCAGGATGATCTGATCACCTGCAGTCAGCTCATCGGCAGGCGTCGGGTGAATTTCTTCCTCTCGCAGCACGAGCACCGGACGGGTCTTGCTCCAAGGCAACTCTGCCTTCGCCTCTTCGAGGCAGATCCAGACAAGATCCTGAACTAAGGCCTCGCCGCTTTGCACGGAGGCCATAGGTTCTGCGGGCTGCTCCATCAGCAGATCCAGCCAATTATTGAACTCCGCTGCCAACGGGATAGAGACAGCACGTTCTTTCGCCGGATACAGACTGCAATCAGGATGGGTGAACGTTTCCAGAGCTAAGGACGGCAGAAGTGTATCGACATCGTCGCATCGACGATCATTCCAGCAGAGCTGCCAGTGAGTCAGCTTGTCGCCATCGACACGACTTTGAACACCATGCTTAGACCACCATAAATGGAGCATGCGCTCTACGAAGGGCTTTTCGTATTCGTAGGCTGGAATGGTCAGACGGCGACATGGCGTTGCTAACCAGTGCTGCCGATTAGGCCAAAGCATTCCCACAATGACGACTTCTTCGACTACCCCGGAGAACTGTCGATAGGCTTTCACGCCATCCATTGCGGTGATTTGAATGGTCTCGTTCCAGCCTTCGTTGAGTTCATTGTCGAACCAGTGTTCCAGAGCTGCTACTTCATGGGGGCTGCCACACAGCACCAACGTATCAGTCTTGTTCGTGCATGAATCCTTGAGGTGTTTGAGCAGCCATCCCGCTTTGCCAGTGATGGATTCCATAAGCAATTGATGCCAGTCCCTCAGCTGCTGGATCAAATTACGCGAAGCCACATCTGACTCACCGAACAGACAGCTTCCTTTGTCGGCAATTTGCAACCATCGCTCAAGGCAACGAATTGGGAAAAGACCCGGGCGGGTCGCTGCCTGTAATGTCGTCTCCAAATAAGGAAGGGGGAGAGACAATTCGTTGAGGCTGCGAAAGACCTTACCGATGATGGCCAGGCGTTCCTTCAGCACGAAATCCTTCCGATCCAGCTCGCGTCGTAAACCGAAGAATCGGTCAGCGATCAGTCCAAGCTCAGAACTGGCCCTTCGATCCTGGATCACCGTCAGCTTGAACCGAGAGTCGGATCCTGCAGGTGAAGTCAGTGCAGCTGTATCGCCGAGCCGCATCACCCATAGATGACTGCGAGTACCGTTCGAGCGCATCCTGTCCAGAGATTCGCTGTCACCCAGCGAGAGCAACGTGATTCGAGGCACCTCAGGGAAGCTCTCTGACAGTGCGCTATCCACGGCTGCGAAGTTTTCATTTCCTCCAAGCGTGCCATCTATGACCAGAACGAAAGGCTTGCTTGCTTTGCTGATCGCTTCAACCAGCTCCATCACGTCCGAGGAGCCATCCACAATCAGCGTTTGGGAAGCAGATGCCTTGTTGCGCTTGAGGTCAGATGCTCGCAGCACGCGAGCACGCAAGGCCTTCACGCGCGAAAGATCGTGGAAGCCGTTACGGGGCCGGGAGATGAATACGATGTCCGGACACTGCTCCATGTTGCCCGGATTCAGCCAAGGCGAACGTATCCCCCCTTGCAGTGAATCCAGCCGGATCCGCTGCAGATATACCATCAGTCGGGTGATTCCTTCCCCACCCATCAATGGCAGCGCAATCGCCACTGACTGACCGTATTTCAGAGCCCGTCCCGCCACCGCGAAACTGGTGCATTCGGCAACATCAGGAGCGGTCAAATTGATCGATGACCACGCTTCTGAGTTGGAGTGGAGCAGTTCACTAGCGGGAACTGCCCCCCACGCACCTTGCATCACCTGCACCCAGCCAGATTGACTTGTTATTTGCTGGGACATGATCAGGCCTTGGCCTCTTGTGGCGCCTTACTGAGCAGGGCAGCCTTGATACTTTCAGAAATGCGATAGCAGTTTTTCTTCCCTACTCTGCAAGGAACGATCAAGCGCAAGCGCGTCAACCAACGAAGCGCCTGTAGTGGATCGACATCCCCATAGTCATCCATGAGCTGCAGCTCAATATCTTCTTCATCGAAACGCTCTTGCTCGCAGAGCGCACTTAGCACTTGTCGCCCCCAGCTCACAGCGGTCACGCCGGTCTTGCCGAGAAACTCTTCCATGCTCTTGGGCTTGGCTTGAAGCACAGAGGTGTAGGCCGCACCGAAGCCGCTCACCTTGACCACTTCAGATTTCTTATTCTTGGCGGCCAGTAGCCTGTCCAAGGAGAAATACCACCCCTGGCTATAGCTTTCCAAGGTGTTGGTCGATGTTGAGGTGTTTTCCAGGTTGAGCCTGTTCAGCAGGTGAGCAAGTGCGGTCTTTTTCCAGACATCCAAGGCGATGAAGGGCTGCATGGTTTCTCGACCTTGGGTGAGCTGTGGGTTCGACTCCCACTGCCAAAGGGCACGCGGCGACATGAGGAAAATGACCCGAACACGGTTGCGTTTGGCGTTAGTATTGAGTCGTGCTTCATGCGCAACGTCGAGTAGATCCAACGTCGTACTTATCGGTTGCTCCCCTGTGATCTCAACGAAGAACATGATGTTCTTGCGAAGCGACTGGACTCCAATGACGCTGTCGACCAGCAGTTTCTTGAACTCACTGGCGGAGCCAAGATCGGTGTCTCTTTTGTGAGCTGGGACGTAACGGCCCGAGTACTGGTTGGTGGTCAGGGCAGGCTCTTCTTCCCCAATCGCCAGGAGAGACTCAAGCATCCATTGAGGATCCAGCCCCAAGGCCTCAGACCCTGTGATGATGCCTACGGAGTAGTTCGATGAGCGTGCCTCAATGGCGCCGAACGTAGGCTTTTCACGCACCTCTTCGCTGATAAGCAATTTCTCGTCTCGCAACGTGAGCGGGGAAGGGCGCGGAGCGTTAACCGGGTAGGCGTGTGCGGACAACGGGTCGTTCTCATTGATCGCATCTACCGCAGCCAACAGTTTGTCTTCAATGTTTTGCTGGCCACCAACCAAGTTCATGATGTTGGCGTTGCGCAGAGCGTATTCCTTGCCTCCTTCGGTGCGTCGCATGTACTGAAGTACGCCGAGGCCGCACAGCTCATCGAGGAACGCTTCAAACTGCGCATCGGTCATCGGCTCGAAGATATGCGGAGCCCATTCCTGGACAATGAGTTTCGCGCGGCTTGGAGAAAAGCTACTGGTGCTTTGCGAGATCAGGCTGTAGGCAATCAGCTTGTAACGCAGGTCGAGGTTCAGCGTGATGTCAAAGCGGTCGCAAATGAGCTGACGAATGTTCGGATCCTTTCGAATCTGTTCAATGTCGTCGGCTGTGATGGTGACCGAGCCCACGCGCCGGTTGTGACGCGCGTTGAGGGTCTGGATCAGTTCATGGCAGACAATGTGAATCAAGCCGGGATGGCGGTTTGTCTCGACAAGAATCCTGTTCATAAGCAAGGGGGAATCGAACTCATAACCCAGATGCCCCAGTGGCTCGCGAATGAGCTGAAGCGCCTCTGCTGGGCTCATGATCGAGACCTGGATTGCACTGCCGAGCTGATGCAGCGGGTAGTTCGCGGCGTCAGCGAACCGGCGTACGTTTTCCAGACCTGCAATTACGACCTTGAACCGACCATTACTGTTGTTCACCAAGCCACTGAGCTCACGGAAAATGCGGAAGCCGTTGGCAGCATCGAGTCCCAGAATCGGATCGATTTCGTCCAAGCAAACCATGAGCGCGTCTGGGTTGTCTTTGGAGAAGTAATCCCGCAGATCATCGACCATCCCGTCAGCGTCTGAGGGGTACGAGTTTTTGACCAAGCCGCTCGTTACGGCGGCGTGGTGAATCATCTGCCAAACCCGATTTCGGTGTTTTTCCAGCTCATTACCAGAGAGGTTAGCGCGATCCAGGTCTCCATCCATTTGGTACAAGAAGGCATGGTGGCGTTGCTCAGGGTTGTGGAACCAACGCTGTGTTTCCTTGAGCAATGTCGTTTTACCCAACTGCCGTCCACCAAAGATCATGGCTGCGCCGTTACGCATGGTGGTCAGCGACTTAATGTCGTTTTGGCGTCCATAGCGCATTTCCGGCGGCGCCGGCTGCATCTGGTTGCCGGTGTACGGATTGCTGAACGTCCATGGCAAGCTCAGTTGCAAGAAGGTCTTGAGCCGTTGATGATCCGAAACACCGAGACCGGCCAGCATGGTCATAAGGACGGGATCGACATGGAGCAGCGCATGCTTGAGCTGTTTTGAGAACTTGGCCAACTCGTTGCGTTCATCGTTCGAAAGCTCTTTCGCCGATATCAGAACCGTACGGTCATGTAGAAACTGGGTCTGCTCAGTCAGCAGTATGCGAAGCTCGGTGAGCGTCCATTCGCCGTTGGCAATCAATACATTGATGGCCTGCTCTTCTGATTTTTGGCTGAAGAACACAATCCCTCGTCCCGTGTCACGCCGTTTCACGTTCAGGGTGAGGTGGGCAATATGGCTTCGTGAGTAGAAAGACGTGCGCTGCGAAGTCGCATTACTGAAGGAGGGGGTCACGGCCTCAAGCCCTAAGGCACACAAAATGCGCACCAGCTCTTCGTAGGTCGCTTTGTCTAACGACTTGACGCGGCGGCGCAGGCTGATCAAATCCTCGATGGCCAGTTTGAAGTAGGTCGGCAAGGTGTCCAAAGACAAACCGTTCAAGCTTGCGCTAGAAAGATGACGGATCACTTCACGAGGATTGCGGTTCTGACTCAATATTGAGTGAAGCTGAGGCTCAAGCAGAAGAAAGCGCTTGAGCAATTCAGTGCCGGATTCGGTATCGCTTTGCAGCGCCTCGCCCTTGTCCAACGAATGCTTGAGATGTTCAAGCATCTCCTCTGCGACAGTCGTGTCATGTGTATTGAGCGCCGAACGGATCTGCTCCTGCCACGTAGCGGGTACCCAATCCACCCCGCGATCAACCAAAGCTTGGTTGACCAGTGCATCCAGGGATGCTTCAAGCTCCTGTTTCTTGGTCGTGAACTTGGTTACGATACTTGATTCAAGAGCGTCCAAGCTGTGGTGGATCTCACCAATGTCATCCAGCGCCTTGAGGCTTTTGAGTTGATCCTGAAGGTGCTCAAGCTCGCCACGCAGTTGGTAATGTCGTTCATCGTCGATCAGCGAGGCAATGTTCGCGTTATCCAGCAACCCCCTTATCTGGTCGCTTCGCAGGTTGCATTGGCGAATTTCTTCCAAGAACAAGCGCTTGATCGCCTCGATGTTCTCCGCCATCGAACCCTTGGAGACATCTTCATGGTTGAGCGTCAGAAGCAGCGCGTGACGGAAGTTTTTACGTTCCAGCGCTTGGTCTGCAAGCTCCAGGTCGCTCACGCCCTTTTCAAGCTGGTTCGTTAGGATGGCCAGTTGATGATGAGGATCATCGTCTGATGATGTGGCCAGCCATTCCGAAGGCCACTGAAGCCAGCCATTAATTCGGGAAATCTCCCAAATCGTTTCCTCATGCCGCTCTGCCACTTTATTGATGCGTTGGAGCACACTGATGGCGAGCAGTAAGCCAGCTTGCTGTTCTGGGTCTTCGGTGTTCTGGAGGCGCTGCTCCAGGTGCACGGAAGCCGCCGTGAGCATCGTGAGGAAACGGGGGGCGAACTTACTGACTTCGCTTGTGCGTTGACCCAGCAGGCTGTGGCCTTCGACCCACCGATCGGCGACGTCTACGATCTCGTCGATTGACCGTAGGAACCAATTTTTAGCATTGCCTTCGATCTGCGGAGCGGAGGTACTTTCGTTCATCATCTTGTGAATTTCAGCCGTCATCAGCCGAGACTGCTCATCCTTGTCTCGATACAGATCGGCAAACGCACGCACCTCATCTATCCGTGAAGCATCGTCTTTGATGATGCTTTCGTAGGTGAGATCAAAGTCTTCGCGTGCCAAGCATTCTTTCATCGCTTTGCGGGCAGGAGCCCAGCCGGTCTGCTTGTTCAGGATACGGTCTTGCCACTCAACAAGACGGGCGGCGAGTTTTTCACGCGCCTCTTTGTCGTTGCTTGTGGGTTGCTCACGCAGGGTATCTACATCCAGACGAGTATTGTGGCTGGAGAAACTGACCACTTCTTCGATCAACCGGGACACCGGGCCATCGAAGTTGCCGAGGACAGAGCCGAGCAAGCGTGGCGCGTTGGTCATCATTCCGAAGAACAATGTGGGCTGAAGTGTGGCGGCGAACACCAGGTAGGGAACAACACGTCCACCTGGGCGTCGATAAATCCAGCTTTCAATGATCTCCGAGGACAGCTGATGCAGGTTCTGCTGAACCCGGGTTACGGTCGCAGAGTCACCACGCCAAACGTGCATGCCATGGTATGCCGCCTGAACCAGTGGCAGCGACAACAGATCCCCCGCAAGGCCCATTCGACCTGCAATTTCCAGCGTCTTGCTGGCCAGTGGAAGCTGCCCGCGTTTCAACCAAAGCAATGCGATGTTTTCTACTGCAATCGCGGGAACGACATCCATCGTCTGCTGACAATGCTCCAGCCGCTCTAGGGCTTCCTTTGGCTTGTTGAAGAATCGAGAAACCTTGACTTCATCTTCCGACGCTTCCTGCATAGTTGACTCATCAGCTACATCATTCTCGATACTGGTGAGATTCGGATCTGAAGCGGCGTCTTGCCTCTCAACCGGATCAACAAAGTTGACGGCGGGCTCAAGCGCTACGTTGATTTCAGGCTCGGGAAGAGGCGCTGGCTCTGGGGCTGCCTCGGGAGCAGCCATTTGTTGTGGCTCGTCAACGGTCAGAGGCTCTTCATCGCCTGCGTCAGCTTCATCCGCATCCAAATCAACCACAGAGGCCGGCGATCTATCATCGACAAGGGTTTTACTTTGTGTATCAAGAGGATCGGGAAGGGGCGGAGTAGTCAGATCAGCAGATGACGTTCGTGACCAGGCCGTAAAGGCAGCCTTGGTTGACGGGTGATAAGCCTCCGGTGTCAGATCGATTTCTTGGCCGTCTGCCGAGAGTGAATCAAGCCGGTACCCGGGTGGTAACAACAGGTCACATCCTTGCTGTTCCACCTCTTGGTGCAGCCTATTGCTCTTGACGCGAGACTCTTCTGCCTCGGTAATGCTACTGCGCAATTCGCCTTTTTCACGAAAGTTGGCAACCTTGAGTTTCTCGTTGAAACCAGCCAGGTCGTTCTCGATTTGGACGCAATGCGCTTGAGCTTGCTCAAGACGGGTCTTGAGTTCGACCGATTCTACTTCACGCTCTTCGGTCAAATCAGCCAAGAAGGTTTCCGGTACCTCATCCTGCAAACGTTCGTTGAAGAACTCCAGCCAGGCTGTTTTAAAAGCCATTAGAAACTCTTCGTCATCGAAATTCTGCAGTGACAGCTCACGACCAATCTTGATCAGAACGTCGATACACTCGCCAAGTATTTTGCGAACCGTATCATCGCTGAGTGAGTATTCCTCTTTCAGACGAGGAAGGTTTGATGAGACCAGCGCCTCAATTTGCTCAGCATAGTGAAGGTTCCCTGAATCAGTTTTTGCCTGCTCGGCTAACTGGTACAGCTCTGCATAGAGGGCATAGAGGCTCAAGGGTGCGGCGGGGGTAGTAGATACTGTCGGCTGCTCGACGGGTGACGCTGTCTGACCTGGCTGGTCTGCCGAGTCGATCAAGCCAACTCGTCTAGCCTTCCTCTCGTTCTCCAGCATCGTGGAGTAGTACCCCATCAGCTCAGGTTGGCACGTCAAGAAAATACCCAGAAGCTCGTTGCCGAAAGGCGTGGCCATGGCATAGACGCCATCTGCCAACGTTCGACGCTCTTCGTTGTCGAGCTCGTTCCAGCTCGCCAATCGATCAAGCAGGATGCCCACCATCCCACCAAACTGATCGACGTACGTGCGACTCTTAATGAAGTCCTTTAGTCCGGTTTCCCAGTTCTTCCCGTTATCAACCCAATCAAGCCGTTTTTCGAGCATGGTGCTCAAAGTGTCCTGGTCTTCCTGGGTCATCTCACCGAAACGCTGGGCCACTGTGCCTTTGAGTTCGTGCCATGTCGGGTCTATGTCGTTCATGACGACTCGTTCCCAGCTGCGGTATCCGTCAATTCTTTTCGACTTTTTGAGCAAGCGCTGCTGGACATTGAACAAGTCCTTCAGTAGCAGCTTCAGACGACCAATGGAGGTCTTTTGAAAGTCCATCACTCGGAATCCGGGTTTCACTTTCGCCTGCTCGATTCGGCGAAGAGCCCTGGACATGCCGATCATCCGTTCCAACACGGAAGTATCGAGCACACCAGTTTCGGGACATAACATGGTGTGGTCTGGAAAACCGACCCCATCGGCAGAAAATTGCTCAATAAGAGATTGGTCGACTACATCGATGCAAATCAGATTTGGCATTTGATATCCATATCAGACTAGGTGGGGAAAGCTCGCCAGAGCAAACCTCTCTCCAAACGGGTAAAACATCCCATCGGAAGGAGGCATTCCACGCTGCCTGCGCGGCAGTTTGAATGGCGAAGCGTAGTAGCCCAAAGCTACTACACTAGGAGTTTTCCGGCTAGCCAGACAGTGGGTCATTCGTCCGTGATTTCTAGAGCCGTGATTTATCCCTGAGTCGTTAGACATTAGAAGAGCGCCTTTCGCCGAGCTCAGCCGCCGTGACCGGCAGAGACCGGCCAAGCGGTTATTTTCAGCAGACATGAACAGCCAATGCTGGAGGGATGAACCTGAGAGCTAGAGACGATTTAATCGAGAGGTTGACTAAACTCTCCGGTGATACGCCAAGTCGTGCTTTCGTGCTCCTCGAATGTCCCTCCCAATTCGAATGATCCTTTGGTCAGACTCGCGATGAGTTTGGCGTTCACGCCAAAATCATCCGAATAACTAATTGTCAGATCGAAGTCCTCAAGTCCGCAGTCGATTCGATCTCTGGCAATTTGCTGCCACACGGACTCGTGAGGAAACCACACAAGATTATCGGGGATTTTTGGCGCGGCGTGCCCCTTCAACGTGGCCACAAACAGAAGGCGGTCATCGGCCTTATTTGAGGATGAAAAGTCTGCCGAACCTTGCGCGTTTGCCTCGGGTACGCTCGCTGAAAAATCAACACCAAAGCCACGCCCCCATCCTTTTTCGTGCTCGACTCTTATTTTTTTGGCGCCTAAGGATATAAGCAGGCGAATGGCCTCGGCGAATTTATGTTCGAAGGCTTTTCGATGAAAACTGGCAACTGGATAGTAAAGGGTCGAGGAGGAGGGGTGCCGGGCGTAAACCAGTTTTCGTCTTGGATGTCCTGGGGGGAAGGAGAACAAAGCCGATGCCTCTGTCGAAATTATTGCGATTTCGTCAGGCACAGATTGAATCGAGTTGGCTACTTTTTCTACTGTCCGGAATACTAAAGCGCTTCCCCGGTTCCATGGATACTTTTCGTTGAAGAACATTTCTCGGGTTTTACGTAGGCTGCGTGCTACCGAGCCTTCCCGGCCTTGCTCCCCTTCTTCAGAAACGACGATTAACTGATGATTGAGATCCGTCTTCATACAGGAGAGCCATCCAAAATGGGTATCGATCAACTGATGATGCATTAGCACGCTTGGCTTGCGCCAGCCATTGTGGCGCAAGTGGTGCGACGCAGTCTTGGTTACCTTACTTTTTCCATCAGCATTAAGTGTCCACACCAGGCTGATTGTCTGCGAATCACGACTACAAAGCGTGCTGGTTTCTCCGATGTAAACGTTGCTCTGAACGAGTACAAAAGGATGATCAAGAAGGCCTGCTGCGCGCCACGAGAGCAAACAGGATCAGGCAAATTGAGAACAGTAATCGCCTAACTGCTGCAGGGACATAAACCTGAAGCTGCTGCCAGCAATGACGACACTTCCCGTGTGCGTCTTGCCGGTCGTCAAAACCTTTGTCTGATGCGCTCCGGCCAGGACTGGGCGGCCACACGTGACAAGGAACGTAACCTCTATCTTCACGACATCCAGCCGGTGTTGGAGGAGGGCATGACTTACTTGCGGGATCAGGGACGGTCGCTTGGGTGTCTCTCCTGCCGTTTCATGAGTGTGCTGGACACCACGACCGGAGAACCGTTGGAAAAGAGTTTCGGGCTTGCTCATTTCGATGAGTTGGCTCATCTGGAGGCATGGGCCAAAACTCACCCAACTCACCTGGCAATCTTCGGCGGCTTTATGCGCTACGTGCGAACACTTGAGTTCCAGATCGCACTGCGTTTGTACCATGAGGTGTCAGTGATCCCTGCCGATGCCCAGTGTTTCGAGTACATCAATTGCCACCCGGGCAGTGGGTTACTGGGATCTTGAGGTTACGTGCGTTGTGCCGTCACAAAACCAATAGCCGATCGGGAGCCACTATTGCGCACGGAGAGATGATCACTCAGTGAAAATGCTATATGGCCGCCAGCGTGAATGGAGACCATGCGCTTGGGTGATATTTGTACTGACTGCTTTTAGGCGCTCAAGGTACTAGCGAACCAGATGAGGCAATCCAGCTCCGCCAGATTTTCTGCCGGGTAATCATCTGCACGCTTGAGAGCAGCGCGCAGCAGGCGAGCTCTATTAACGTATCGCTCGCCCTTACTGAGCCCTCGCGGAAATGCAATATCCAAGCTGGCGAACCAGTCGAGAACTGGGCGATTAAGAACGTAATAGTAGTTTGGGAACAACTGGCAAAGCATCTCGGAAAACAGCGCACCCCTAGTCGGATTCCTCATGACCGTAAGACGGTTTATCTCTTGGATCACTATCCTATCTCGGGCGGCAAAAGGAGCATCGATCACGCGGACAAGACTTTTTGAAAGCTCGCGAAAATCGCTGTTTCGCCCCTTGCGCTCCCAACCTTTACCTTGAAACCGGCTGCCATTTTCACCGAAGAACCATAGAGCAGACATCTTGTAGTAGAAGTCATCAATGCGAGGTATGCGTCCGGCAAAGTCATCTAGCCCGCCCTGAAAAGGCAGGACATGGTGTGCACTTAAATTTAAGTGGACACCATTTCTAGCCTTTTAAGCGGGTCTTTCATGCAGCCACAACGCCGTTCCTAC
>NZ_FYED01000009.1 GCF_900187565.1 Pseudomonas sp. Irchel 3A7
CTGGAGCACGATCTACATCACAGGCAAAAAGCCTAAGGAGCTGCACGGCTTCCAAGTCCCTCCCTCGATGATCAGTCGAGAACTATCGCTCCTGATGGAGCGATAGTCGAGATACAAGGAGCTGCCGAAGGCTGCGATCTTTTGTTTTTACATCCCGATTGGTCCCCTGGCCTTCTCGAATATTGGCTGTTTGATTGCCCGCCACAGCGCACTAGATTGGTTCCTGACCACTAAACCACCGCAGGTGATGAACCATGAACGTTTTGCGCTTCTGTGCCGCCCCTTTTGTCGCCCTGACCTTGACCGTATCCGCCTCGGCCTTCGCCCATGAGGCGGGTAATCCGTCGGAAAAGGTCACGGTATTGCAGGACAAAATGCTGAAAAACGTACCGGGCAAAAAAGCCTTGATGATCGAAGTCGACTACAAGCCCGGCCAGGCGTCCATTGCCCACAGGCACGACGGCACCGCCATGGCTTACGTTCTGGAGGGGGCCGTCACTTCGCAGGTGAAAGGCGAGAAAGAAGTGACCTACAAGGCCGGGCAATACTGGTACGAAGCGGCCGGTTCCGAGCATCTGGTCTCGAAAAACGCCAGCGCCACCCAACCGGCCAAGTTACTGGTATTCATGGTGTTGTCGCCGGACGAAGAAGTTCTGGTCCCCCTGAAAAACTGATCGCTGAACGGTTAGCCATAAATAAAAAGGCCCGAATTACGCATTCGGGCCTTTTTATTTCTTCGGGTAATTACGCCGACATCTTTACATCAAACAAAACTAGTGGCTCCCCCATAAAGACTGATATTGGCTATTTCATTGTGCCCATCCCGGTTTAGTCTGGATGCACCGCCGGTTATTTCCGGCACCCTAACTTTCCGACTGATGTTGTTTCACTGGAGAAACACCATGAAACTTGCACTTGTCAGTACGTTGACGATAACGGCGCTGTTAACCGGCTGTTCGATTCCCACTGCACCGTCCGCGGTTTCCTCGCTGGACGGTATCTTCAGTGAACCGGTGGGTCGCAGCAGCGTAACCGGCGTTCCCAGCGGTAGCCATGTCTCCCTGGGCGTGGTGTACAGCCGCAATACCCAGGCCAACCGCGCCTATCTGCAGGACTACCAGGCCAACGCCGGCACCGGTTTCGGCCAGAGCCTGCTGGTGCAGTCGATCCACGACGCCTACGTGGCCACGTCCAATCCCGACCTCGCGGTAGACTGGATCAAGGCCTCGTTGCAACGGCAGTTCGGATCGGTCACGGTGTATCCGGACATGCAAAGCCTCAAGGCCGCCAAACCGGATGTCATCGCGGTGGTCGACAGTCGCAGTCAACTCATGACTTCGCGCAGTTCCGATATTGAAGCGGATGTCCGTGCGCACTTCTACGACCGTAACCTCAACTATATTGCCACTGCACAAGGGCATGACGCCAAAGCACTCAGCCCGGTGTGGGCAGACTACAAGCGCAGTGAAGAAATTGTTGCAGATATAAATGAACAACAAAATGTGCAAACAAGGGCGCTGCAGAAGTTTGACCAGTCTCTCAGTAATTTATTGACCAGCCCGACAGATAAAGTATCGATGACAGATAATAAACCAGGCATGAATTTGTATTGATATTAATGGCCCCTTCGCGAGCAGGCTCGCTCCCACATGTTTTTGCGTTGCACATAGAACCAGTGTGGGAGCGGGCTTGCTCGCGAAGGGGCCATAACAGGCACCCAAAAAAATCAGGCAAAAAAAACCCGCATCTCTCAATGCGGGTTTTTTCATTCAACAGCCTATCAGGCAGCCGGCTCCAGCTCGGCATTGGCCGAGACAGTAGCAGGCGGCACTGTCGGCGTTTGACCGCTCAACGCCACGTCCAGCAACTCACGGTTGGCGACCGCGTACATGGCGTAGTCCGTACCGCTGGCGGCACGGATCTCCACCAGCATGGCACGCCAGCGTTCGATCGTGCTTTCGTGCTGCGCCATCCACTGCGTCAGGCGTGTTTCCACATCCTGGCTGCCGTCGCCCTGTTGCAGGACCGAGATGGTGATCGCGCGTTGCTGCCAGTCGACGTCATCGCGGAACGCTTCACGGGCCAGGGCTTGCCAGTTGTTTTCAACCGGCAGTGCGCTGATCTGTTGCAGGTACCAGGTGATGTCCAGCGCACTGCCCACGGCGAAGTAGGCCTTGGCCACGTCCGCAGGGTCCTGGCCGGTCACGTCGGAGGCCTCGATGATCGGCAGCAGGGTGTACAGGTGCGTGGTACCCGCCACCATGCGCGCCAGCAACTCCGGCACACCGGCTGCGACGTAGGCCTGGTAACGGGTCTGCCAGGTTTCGCGGATCTCGCCACTGAGCAGTTCGTCGAGCTTGAGGCCCAATGCCGCCAGATGCGGACCGAAATGCGCGACGTCACGGGCAGCATTCTGCTCGTTGCGGCGGGCACGCAGGAACCAGCGCGTGGCGCGACGGCCCAGGCGCATCAGCTCGTCCATCAGCTCCAGTTGCACATCGGCGGAAACCTTGTAGTCCAGGTTTTCAATCTGACGGAACCAGTGCGGGAGATGGAAAATGTCGCGCACGATCACGTAGGCGCCAGCCACGTTCGCCGGGCTCATGCCGGTCGACTCCTTGAGTCGCTGAACGAAAGTGATGCCCATGTGGTTGACCAGGTCGTTGGCGATCTGGGTGCTGACGATTTCGCGCTTCAGGCGGTGACGACGCATGGCTTCGGAGAACTTGCTCACCAGGCTCGGCGGGAAAGCGGTTTCCATGTCGCGGGTCAGGTAGTCGTCGTCCGGCACCAGGGAGCCCAGCAGCTGCTCCTTGAGGTCGATCTTGCTGTAGGAGATCAGTACCGACAGCTCGGGACGCGTCAGGCCATGGCCTTCAGCGACGCGCTCGTTGATCGCGTCTTCGGCCGGCAGGAACTCGATGGCGCGATCCAGCTTGCCGCGGCCTTCCAGATCGTTCATCAGACGCTTGTATTCAGCGATGCGTGGCAGGGCACGACGAGCCGCCAGGGACAGGGCCTGGGTCTGCTTGTAGTTGTTGCCCAGCACCAGGCCACCGACTTCGTCGGTCATGCTTGCCAGCAACTCGTTGCGTTGCTTGGCGGTCATGTCGCCGGCCTGAACCACTTCGTTCAGCAGGATCTTGATGTTTACTTCGTGGTCGGAGCAGTCCACGCCACCGGCGTTGTCGATGAAGTCGGTGTTGGAACCGCCGCCATTGAGGCCGAATTCGACACGACCCAGCTGGGTCATGCCGAGGTTACCGCCCTCGCCCACGACTTTGCAGCGCAGCTCGTTGCCGTTCACGCGCAGTGCATCGTTGGCCTTGTCGCCGACATCGGCGTGGCTTTCGCTGCTGGCTTTGACGTAGGTACCGATACCGCCGTTCCACAACAGATCCACCGGTGCCTTGAGCAAGGCGTTGAGCAGTTCGGTCGGGGTCAGCTTGTCGGCCTTGATGTCGAAGCGCTCTTGCATCTGCGGGGAAATCGCGATGCTCTTCGCGCTGCGGGAGAAAATACCGCCGCCTTCGGACATGATGCTGGTGTCGTAATCCGACCACGCCGAACGCGGCAGGTCGAACATGCGCTGACGCTCGGCGAAGCTGGTCGCCGGATCCGGATTCGGGTCGATGAAGATGTGCATGTGGTTGAATGCCGCGACCAGTTGCAGCTTGTCGGACATCAACAAGCCGTTACCGAACACGTCGCCGGCCATGTCGCCGACGCCCACCACAGTGATGCTGTCTTCCTGGACATTGATGCCACGCTCGCGGAAGTGGCGCTGTACGCCAACCCACGCGCCCTTGGCGGTGATGCCCATTTTCTTGTGGTCGTAACCGGCCGAACCACCGGACGCGAACGCGTCACCCAGCCAGAAGCCGTAGTCGATGGCGATGCCGTTGGCGATGTCGGAGAAGGTAGCAGTGCCCTTGTCCGCTGCCACGACCAGGTACGGGTCATCGTCGTCATGACGTACGACGTTGGCCGGTGGCACCAGAGCGCCGTCCTTCAGGTTGTCGGTGATGTCCAGCAGGCCGGAAATGAAGATGCGGTAGCAGGCAATACCCTCGGCCGCGATCTCGTCTCGGCTGCCGCCCAACGGCAGGCGACGCGGCAGGAAACCGCCCTTCGCGCCCACCGGCACGATCACCGAGTTCTTCACTTGCTGGGCTTTTACCAGGCCCAGGACTTCGGTACGGAAGTCTTCTTCACGGTCGGACCACCGCAGGCCACCGCGAGCGACGTTGCCGAAGCGCAGGTGCACGCCTTCGACGCGTGGCGAGTAAACGAAGATTTCGAACTTCGGCACAGGCTTGGGCAGTTCAGGAATCAAGTGCGGGTTGAACTTGAAGCTGAAGTACGACTTGTTATGGCCGTTGGCGTCGGTCTGGTAGAAGTTGGTCCGCAGGGTGGCCTTGATCAGGTCCAGGTAGCGACGCAGGATGCGGTCTTCGTTGAGCACCTGGACGTCGTCCAGTGCGCTCAGGATCGCGTGTTCCAGGCGCTGTTGCTTGTCGTCCAGATCATCGGCGGTGAGCTTGCGCGCCAGGTAGAAGCGGGTCTTGAACAACCGGGTCAACTCGCGGGCGATGTCGGTGTGGTTGTTCAGGGTGCTGGCGATGTAACCCAGGTCGAAGCCCAGGCGGATCTGCTTCAGGTAACGGGCGTAGGCACGCAGCAGTGCCACATCACGCCATGGCAGGCCGGCGGTCAGTACCAGGCGGTTGAACGCATCGTTTTCGGCATCGCCACGCACGATGTGGACGAACGCGTCCTGCAGGGTGTCGTTGAGCTGCTGGATGTCCAGCTCCAGGCCTTCGGCGGCGGTGAACGCGAAATCGTGAATCCAGAACTCGCGGCCGCTGTTGTGACGCAGGCGATACGGGAACTCGCCCAGCACGCGCAGGCCGAGGTTTTCCAGGATCGGCAGCACGTCGGAGAGTGCCAGCGGGGTGTCGGCGTGGTACAGCTTGCAATGCAACTGGCGCTGACCGGAGACCTGGCCCAGCGGCTGATAGAAGCTCATCACCAGCGGGTTTTTATCGCTCAGGTTCAGCAAGTGCTGCATGTCGACCACAGCCGAATGCGCTGCGAAACGCTCGCGGTAACCGGCCGGGAAGCCTTTCGGGAAGTCGGCCAGCACGTTGGTGCCCTGGGCTTCGCCGAAGCTTTCGACGGTCAAGGCTGCGTAGTCGTCCTGCCAGCTGCGGCAGGCCTGGATCACTTCGTTTTCCAGTTGCTGCGGGTCGATGTCGATGCGGTTTTTCGGATCGACGCGCAGGATCAGCTGCACGCGTGCCAGCACGGACTCAGAGAAGAAGGTCCAGAACTCGCAATCCGAGGCTTTCAGGCGATCCATCAGCACCTGCTGGATCTTCTGGCGCACTTCGGTGGAGTAGATGTCACGCGGCACGTAGGCCAGGCAGTAGCAGAAGCGGCCGTACGGGTCCTTGCGCAGGAACACACGGATCTTGTTGCGCTCCTGGATCTGGACGATCGACATCACGGTGCTGAACAGCTCATCCACCGGGGTCTGGAACAGATCGTCGCGCGGCAGTACTTCGAGTACCTGCGCCAGTTCCTTGCCCAGGTGAGCCTTGGCCTGGAAGCCGGAACGGTTTTCGATTTCCGCGACCTTGTGGCGGATATAGGGAATGGTACGCACGCTCTCGCCGTACACCGACGAGGTGTACAGGCCCATGAAGCGGCATTCCTTGATGACCTTGCCGTTGGCGTCGATTTCACGGATCGACACATAGTCAGGATAAGCCGGACGGTGCACACGGCTCGGGTGTGCGGCCTTGGCGAACGACAACAAGGTCGGTTCGCCCAGGTAGTTCACCGCGTAATCTTCGATGCGCCGGTCATCGTAGGTCAGGCCGGTACGCAGCAGTTTGGTCAGGCCGAGGAACGAGTTCTGGTCGTATTCGATGTGACCGCCATCAGGCTGGTCGGTGACCACGAACTCTTCGTAGCCCAGGAAGGTGAAGTGGTTGCCCACCAGCCATTCCAGGAAGCTCTTGATTTCGCTCTTTTCGTCGGCATCGACTGCGAACTGGCTGTTGTCCAGCTTGGTCAGGATTTCCTGGACCTTGGCTTTCATCGGTTCGAAATCGGTGACCGCGACGCGCACTTCACCGAGTACCTGCTCCAGCTCTTTGGTCAGGACGTTCAGTTCGGCGGTGTTGGCGCAGCGGTCGATTTCCAGGTACATCAACGATTCGTGCAGAACGTCGTCGCCCTGGGTGCCTTTGGGCAGGATTTCCAGCAACTCGCCCTTGCTGCCACGGCGTACGCTCAGCACGGTGGTTTGCAGGGTATGGATGCTGTAGCCACGGCGGTTCAGCTCGGTACGCACCGAATCCACCAGGAATGGCAGGTCGTGGTGCAGCACTTCGACCGCGGTGTGGGTCGACTGCCAGCCGTGACGTTCGTAATCGGGGTTGAAGACGCGCACTTGCGGTTGCGCGTGATCGAAGCGCTCAAGCAGGCGCCACGCAGAAAGGGTACAGCCAGCGAGGTCGGACAACCGACGTTGGGTCAGTTCGTCCAGGGAAATGATGCCGAAGAATTGTTCAGCGAACAGCGCCACTTGTGGCAGTGCCTGTTCACTGATGTGCTGCGCCAGTGCCGCTTGCAGTTGGTGCTGGAAGTCGGCTTTGCTGGCTGCGGTGAAGAACGCCATCTGTGGTACTCCGCTTGGGCTTGTTATTGATGGAAGCGTCGCGTGCAAAACCCCTATCGGGGCTACCCGTCACCCTGTTCCTGATTCTCGGGCAGAGGAAACAGGGCGACAGGTGGGTGAAGCTGGACGAGACACTCGGGTCACATTCACCTTCCCTGAATGGGCATCTGCAAAAACGACTGGGCTGCGGGCAGCGCAATGCCTTTACAGGTGCTCATCCGTTGCGCAGCTTAACGAGTGCGGCAAGGCCCGTGCTTGCGATGCTGCGACATATTCGGTCAACGGTATGCAGCTTGGTGGCGGTGCATCGCACAACACTAGCAGTCGCGCAGGAAAATGGCGGTTTTCTGTCGGTTTTTTGCGGCACATACGTACCAGAAATGACCAGCAACACATTGACCGTCCACATCACGCCCTTCGACACTCGGGCGAGCAGAAATTCGCCGGGACTGGCAGAATCACCTTTTGTTCGCCTTCATTACGCTCGTCGAGCCAGGAACTACCCATGCAAATGACCACCGCCCTCTTGATCGTCAACCCGTGCGACGACGAAGAAGACAACATGGCCATGCTCTGCTGCCACAGCGACAAGGGCGAAATGTTCCTGATGAGCCGCTACCCGGACGAGGATGAACTGGAAATCACCCTGGACGGCGAACCCTCGACCCTGGACGGTGTGAAAGTCACGCTGAGCCCTACCCGCCTGTTGATCGAAATCGCTGCGGCGGATGCGGATGCGTTGAATGGGGATGATGTGCTGGAGATCACCCATAGCACTGATGCCAGCGATCTAGCCGAGGTGGAAGAGACTTTGCAGAATATTCTCAAGGGGGCCGGGACCTACATCAGTCAGCTCTAGCATTCAGTAGCTGTACCGGCCTCTTCGCGAGCAGGCTCGCTCCCACAATTGATCGCGTCCTTTGCGAAAGAATCCGGCCACCTGTGGGAGCGAGCCTGCTCGCGAAGAGGTCCGAAAACACGACGCCGCTCTCCCACCCGTACAAACTTCCAACATTTTTCGCCAACCATTTCCCGCACTTTGCTCAAAATGCCGTTAGTCGCCGCCCCCCGCGATGGATTAAAGTAACGCCCCCAGCCCTGGCGTTATACGAACGTCTTCGGTCACCCTTTCCAGGAACAGTCATCGATGGAACATCGTGAAGCGCTGCTCGCGCTGCGAACCTTTCTTTCAACGCAGATTCTCGGCCAGGAAAAACTCATCGAGCGCTTGCTCATCGCCCTGCTTGCTGATGGCCATATGCTGGTCGAGGGCGCCCCTGGCCTGGCCAAGACCAAGGCCATCAAAGAACTTGCCGAAGGCATCGAAGCCCAGTTCCACCGTATCCAGTTCACCCCCGACCTGTTGCCGGCCGACATTACCGGCACGGAGATCTATCGCCCGGAAACCGGCAGCTTCGTGTTCCAGCAAGGCCCGATCTTCCATAACCTGGTACTGGCCGACGAAATCAACCGTGCCCCGGCCAAGGTTCAATCGGCGCTGCTCGAAGCCATGGCCGAGCGCCAGGTCAGTGTCGGGCGCAGCACTTATGAGCTGTCGCCGCTGTTTCTGGTAATGGCCACGCAAAACCCCATCGAGCAGGAAGGCACCTATCCGCTGCCCGAAGCCCAGCTCGACCGTTTCCTGATGCATGTGAAAATCGGTTTCCCGGACGCCGCCGTTGAACGCCGCATCCTGCAACAGGCCCGTGGCGAAGCCCTGAACGGCGAGACCAAGCCCGAGCGCCGGGTCAGCCAGCAGGCGATTTTTGCCGCGCGCAAGGAAATCCTCGGCCTGTACATGGCCGATGCCGTGGAGGAGTACCTGGTGCAACTGGTCATGGCCACGCGCACCCCGGCCAAATTCGACCCCGAGATGGCCGAGTGGATCGCCTACGGCGCCAGCCCTCGCGGCTCGATCGCCCTGGACCGCTGCGCCCGGGCCCACGCCTGGCTCGCCGGGCGCGATTTCGTCAGCCCGGAGGATATTCAGGCAGTACTGTTCGATGTGTTGCGCCACCGCATCATTCTTTCCTTTGAAGCCGAAGCCGCCGGCATCGACCAGGACCGCGTGGTCCAGCGGATTCTCGACGTCGTAGCTGTCGCTTGACCCCGATGAACGCCCTCCCGCCAGCCCAGCCAGGTATCCGCGTCACGCTCGCCGAGCTGATCGAGATGCGTCATCGCGTACGCGAAGTGCAGCTGTTCTCTACGCCAAGTCAGCGCAGCCCGCTGATCGGCCTGCATCACTCCAAGCTGCGCGGGCGTGGCGTGGACTTCGATCAGGTGCGGGTCTATCAGGCCGGCGATGACGTGCGGACCATCGACTGGCGTGTCACCGCGCGGACCCAGGAGCCGCACACCAAACTCTTCCACGAGGAACGCGAACGGCCGATTTTCATCATGGTCGAGCAAAGCCGTCGCCTGTTTTTCGGTTCGGGGCTGATGTTCAAATCGGTGCTCGCCGCCCAGGCCGCGAGCCTGATCGGCTGGGCTGCGCTAGGGCATAACGATCGGGTCGGCGGGCTGGTGTTCGGTGACAACGAGCACTACGAAATCAAACCGCGACGCAGCAAACAGAGCCTGCTGCAATTGCTCAACCGCCTGGTGCGGGTCAATCAGTCGTTACATACCGAAAGCGAACCTGACCGTGATGCCTTCGGCATTGCCCTGCGCCGCGCCCGCGAGGTGTTGCGTCCAGGCAGTCTGGTCATCGTGATTTGCGACGAGCGCGTCTTGTCCGAAAGCGCCGAACAGCAGCTGAGCCTGCTGTCGCGCCACTGTGACCTGTTGCTGTTGCCGCTGTCCGATCCGCTGGATCACGCCCTGCCCGCCGCCGGTTTGCTGCGTTTTGCCGAGCGCGGCGCGCAACTGGAACTCGATACGCTGAATTTCGAACTGCGCCAGACCTACCGCGCTCAGGCCGAAGCACGCATCGCCCGCTGGGAGTTGCTGGCGCAAAAGCTACGGGTGTTGCTGATGCCGTTGAGCACCCAGAGCGAAATGGTCGAACAACTGCGCGAGTACCTGAACCCTCAGAATTCGGGGAAAGGTCGATGAACGGTCTGGATCAACTGCAACCGTTGATTTCTCCACCCCCAATCGCCTTCTGGCCGCCTGCGCCGGGCTGGTGGTTGTTGCTGTTGCTGCTGCCTGCCATCGGCTTCGGCCTGTGGAAACTGCGGCGCTTCATTCCACAAAAACGCCGCATCGTGCGCGCCGAGCAACCGCTGGACCCGGTACGCCTCGCCGCGCTGGCGGAGCTGGCGCTGATGCCCAAGCCGTACGACGGCGCCCCCGCCGGTGCCTGGCTGCAGCAACTCAACGGGCTGCTCAAACGCCTGTGCCGCAACCATTACCCCTACAGCCAGAGCCACACCCTCAACGGCCGCAAATGGCTGGCTTTCCTCGACAACCGCTGCCCCGCTGCCGGGCTGACCCGCTGGATGGTGCTGGTCGAAGGCGCCTACAAACCCGAGTGCAGACTTGACGACAAGGCCATCGCCGGGCTGACCCAGGCTGTCGATACCTGGATTCGCAAACATGTTTGAGTTCGCCTGGCCATGGATTTTCGCCCTGCTGCCGTTGCCGTGGCTGATGCGTCTGGTGCTGCCTGTGGCCGACAGCGGCGAACCGGCGCTCAAGGTCAGCTTCCTCGGTGACCTCGAAGGCCTCGCCCGGCGCCGCGCCCGCGCCAACCTGCCGGCGTGGCGCCAACAGGCGCCGTTCCTGCTGCTGTGGTTGATGCTGCTGACCGCCGCCGCACGCCCGCAGTGGCTCGGCGAACCGCTGCCCATTGCCGCCAGTGGCCGCGATCTGTTGGTGGCGGTAGACGTTTCTGGCTCCATGGACTTCCCCGACATGCAGTGGCAGAACGAAGAAGTCAGCCGCCTGACGCTGGTCAAGCACCTGCTCGGCGATTTCCTCGAAAGCCGCGAGGGTGACCGGGTCGGTCTGATCCTGTTCGGTAGCCGGGCCTACCTGCAAGCACCGCTGACCTTCGACCGGCATACCGTGCGCGTCTGGCTCGACGAAGCACGCATTGGCATCGCCGGCAAGAACACCGCCATTGGTGACGCCATCGGCTTGGGTCTCAAACGCCTGCGGCAACGCCCGGCACAAAGCCGCGTGCTGATTCTGGTGACGGACGGCGCCAACAACGGCGGTGAAATCGATCCCCTGACCGCAGCGCGCCTGGCGGCCAAGGAAGGGGTGAAAATCTACCCGATCGGTATCGGTGCCGATCCGGAAGAAAGCGGCACCCTGGGTTTCCTGGGTATCAATCCGAGCCTGGACCTGGATGAGCCTTCCCTGACAGCAATCGCGCAGGCGACCGGCGGACGCTACTTTCGGGCGCGGGACGCCAAGGAGCTGCTCGCGATCAAAAACACCCTCGACCAACTGGAACCCGTGACCCAGCAACCGACCCAGGCCCGCCCGGCCCAGTCGCTGTATCACTGGCCGCTGGCGATGGCGCTGTTACTGAGCATGCTGTTGGTGGTCCGCGAGCTCTGGCCGGACAATCCACTGCAACGGCTGTTTACCAAGGACCTGTTTTTGCAATCGCAACTGCCCGACTGGCGCCAGCGTCTCAAACGCCTGCGCCTGCGGAGGCGCCGATGAGCGCGCTCTGGCCTTACTGGTTCCGTCCCTGGTGGCTGCTGTTGTTGCCCCTGCTCGGCTGGTTGCTGTGGCAACTCTGGCATCGACAGAAACGCGCCGGGCGTTGGCAGATGATTCTGCCACCGGCCTTTCATGCGGCGTTGCTCAGCGGCGGCAGCGGGCGTAACAGCAAGCTGCCTTGGGTGGCCCTCGGAGTGGCGTGGCTGCTGACGGTGTTCGCGTTACTGGGTCCGGGCTGGGAGCGTGTCGAACAGATCAGCCAGAAACCTGCCGACCCCTTGGTGGTGATCCTTGAACTGACCCCGGAAATGCTCGCCACCGACGTTCAACCCAACCGCCTGGAGCAGGCCCGGCGCAAGCTCCTGGACCTGCTGCAAAACCGCAGCGACGCGCAGACCGCCATCGTGGTCTACGCCGGCAGTGCGCACACGCTGGTGCCGCTGTCGGACGACCTGTCCACCAGCCGCAATCTGCTGGATGCCCTCAAGCCGTCATTAATGCCCGAAGCCGGTCATCGCGCCGACCTGGCGGTGACCAAAGCCCTGGCCTTGCTGGAGCAAGGCGCCCTGGGCGACGGCCGGATTCTGTTGATCGGCTCGACCCTGACGGAACAGGAACGCCTGGGCATCCGTCGTGCACTGGGCGGCAAATCCACCCAGTTCCTGATGCTGGGCGTCGGCACTGCCGAAGGTGCGCCGATTACTCAGGAGGACGGTAGTTTCATGAAGGACGAACAGGGTGCGATTCTGGTGCCGCATCTGGACGACCCCGGCCTGAAAGCCTTCGCCAATGATCTGGACGGACGCTATCGCCATGCGCGCCTGAGCGACTCCGACCTGCGCGCGCTGGGTCTGCTCGACGGCCCACGCAACCTGCGCGACGACGGCCAGACCCTGCGCCTGGATGCCTGGGCCGATCAGGGTTACTGGTTGCTCTTGCCATTGCTGCTGCTGGCCGCCTGCGCCGGTCGTCGCGGCTGGTTGTTCTGCCTGCCGCTGTTGCTGGCGCTGCCACAACCGAGCCATGCCTTCGATTTCCAGGACCTGTGGCTGCGTCCCGACCAGCGAGGCCTGCACCTGCTCAAGCAGAAACGCCCGGCCGAGGCCGCCCAGCACTTCGAAGATCATCAGTGGCAAGGCGTCGCGCTCTATGAGGCCGGCGACTACAGCGGCGCCGCCCAGCGGTTCGCCGAGGGCAACGATGCCCACGCCCACTACAATCGAGGCAACGCCCTGGCCAAAAGCGGTGAACTGGAGGCCGCGCTGGATGCGTATGATCAGGCACTCGAGCGGCAGCCCGACCTGCGTCCGGCCCTGACCAACAAGGCATTGGTGGAAAGCCTGCTCAAGCTCAAAGCCAACCCGCCCGCCGCCGAACCGGATAAAACCGCCAGCGAAGAGCCTCAGGCGCAGCCTCAAGAACCGCCACCCGGCGCTGCCGCCCAGGCGCAGAGCACCGGCGAGCCGAAGAGCGCTGACCAACAGACCGGCTCCGATGACGAGCAATCGCCCACGAGGCCGCCCAAACCAGGCACCAACGAAGTCCCGGGCAGTGAACTGGGAGACGAACAACAGACCACGCCGCCCATGCGCCCCGCCAGCGACAGCATCGAGGGCGAACAGCAGCAAGCGCTGGAGCAATGGCTGCGGCAGATCCCGGATGACCCGGGGGAACTGCTCAGACGCAAATTCTGGTACGAACAGCAACAACATCAGGATCAGGAAAAAACTCGATGACCCGCTTCACCGCTTTCATGTTCGCCTTTGTGTTGTGGACCGTTCAGGCCCAGGCAGCCGAGCTGGTCGCCAGTGTCGATCGCACGCGTCTGAACTCCGGCGAGACGATCGAGCTGACCCTGGAATCCAACGACGTGACCCAGTTCGGCAAGCCGGACCTGACGCCGCTGGAACCGCTGTTCGAAGTGCGTGGCACCCGTCAGGTCAACCAGTTGAACACCCTCGGCGGCGACAACCGCGCCACCACCCGCTGGATCGTCACCCTGCTGCCGCTGCAAAACGGCAGCGCGGTGATTCCTGCGCTGAAACTGGGCGAAATCCAGAGCCAGCCGATCACCGTGCAAGTGGTCGAGAGCGAAACCCAGGAAACCTCGAACAAACTGGCCCCGGTGTTCATCGAGGCCAGCCTCGATCAAACCAGCGTGTATGTGCAGGCCCAGGCGATCCTGACCTTGCGCATCTACCATTCGGTGTCGCTGTACGACGACAGCAGCTTGCCGCCGCCACAGATTCCCGATGCGCGCATCGAACAGCTGGGTGAATCGCGCACCTACGAAAAAGACATCAACGGCGTGCGCCATGGCGTCATTGAAATACGCTACGCGATCTACCCGCAGCACAGCGGTGAACTGATCATTCCCGGGCAGATTTTCAATGCCGCACTGGTGGATGCCCAGCCCACCCAGGATGCCACGTCGCAGGCGCCCAAGTCCGGCAAACTGATGCGCATCAGCTCCAAGGAAATGCTGCTGACGGTCAAGGCCAAACCCATCACCTACCCCGCCGACTTGCCCTGGTTGCCGGCACGCAGCCTGACCTTGAGCGAGACCTGGAACCCGGAGCCGGAACACGTTCAGGTCGGCGATTCGTTGACCCGCAGTCTGACAGTGAAAGCCGAAGGCCTGGCCAGTTCGCAGCTGCCACCATTGCCCGGCACCGAGGTCAGCGGCTTGCGCCGCTATCCGGATCAACCGGTGCTGGGCAACCAGAACAACGAACGCGGCCTGGTTGGCAGTCGCGAAGACCGTGAAGCCCTGGTGCCGGCCCGTAGTGGTTCAATCGAGTTGCCGTCGGTTGAAGTGGTCTGGTGGAACACCTTCGAAGATCACCTGGAACACAGCAGCCTGCCGGCCAGAACCCTGCAGGTGGCGACCAATCCGAGCCTGATGGTCGACACGCCGGCCGGCACCTCGCCACTCAATGCGACGGCCGACAGCGAAACCCTGTGGCGCTGGAAAGTCAGCACCCTGATCTTCGCGTGCACCACCCTGCTGGGCTTCGGCCTGTGGTGGCGCGCGCGCTGGCAACCGGCAATCCTGCGTGCCGCGCAAACCGGCCCAAGCCCGCGCACCGTGCTCGACGACCTCAAGCGCGCCTGCCAGGCCAACGACTCCCACGCCACCCGCCAGGCCCTCGACGCCTGGGCCCGGCAGCAACCGGAAACCCTGGCCGACATGGCCGCCCGCTTCGTCCCGCTGTCCGACGCCCTCGACGGCTTGAACGGCGCGCTGTACAGCGAAACCGGTCAGCACTGGCAGGGTGAGGAACTTTGGCGGGCTATCCGCACGATCCCGACGGCCGAACGGGTTCAAGACCCGGTAGGCGACAGCGGGCTGCCGCCGCTTTATCCCAAGTAATACTCCGAGCGAGGCAAACCTGTGGGAGCGAGCCTGCTCGCGAATGCGTTGTGTAAGAGACCTCGTTGTTGAATGTGCCGCCTTATTCGCGAGCAGGCTCGCTCCCACAGTTAATCGTGTACGTCCGCAAACGCGTTTGCCAGTAAACTCTCTCCCCTTTCGCCGCTGTCATTTTCCTAGCGGCCATCACCTTTCCAATAGCGGAGTTCGCCTTGCGTCTGTTTCACACCTCCGACTGGCACCTGGGCCAAAATCTGCACGGCCAGGATCGCGATTTCGAGCACGGCTGTTTTCTCGACTGGCTGCTGCGTCAGCTCAAACTCGATCAGCCCGATGTGCTGCTGATCGCCGGCGATATCTTCGACACGGTCAACCCGCCGGTCAAAGCCCAGGAACGCCTGTACGACTTCATCGTCAGCGCCCACGAACAACAACCGTTGTTGACCATCGTGATGATTGCCGGCAACCACGATTCCGGCTCGCGGATCGAACTGCCCGCGCCCTTGATGCGCCGCTTGCGCACCCATGCGCTGGGCCGGGTGCTGTGGCTGGATGACGGCCAACTGGACGCCGAACGTCTGTTGCTGCCGCTGCCCGATGCCAGCGGCAACATCGCCGGCTGGTGCCTGGCACTGCCGTTCCTGCGCCCGGCCGAGGTGACCGGAGCGCATCTGGGTGACGATTACCTGCGCGGCATCGGTCAGGTACACGAATGGCTGATCGAAGCGGCCAACGCCAAGCGTCAACCAGGTCAGGCGCTGATCGCCATCAGCCACGCCCACATGGCCGGAGGTTCGGTGTCGGAAGACTCCGAGCGCAGCCTGATCATCGGTAACGCCGAAGCGCTGCCCGCCAGCCTGTTCGGACCGAGCATCAGCTACGTCGCCCTCGGTCACTTGCACAAGCCGCAGAAGGTCAACGGCGAAGAGCGGATTCGCTACAGCGGTTCGCCGATCCCACTGTCATTCTCCGAAATCAGTTACCAGCACCAGATTCTCGACATCACCCTGGAGGGTGAGACCCTGGTCAGCGTCGAACCCCGGCTCATTCCCCGCGCGGTGAATCTGCAACGCCTCGGCCCCGCGCCCTTGGCAGAGATCCTGCTGCAACTGGCCGACTTGCCGAACATCGACCTGCTAGCCGACTACCAACGCCAGCCCTGGCTGGAGGTGCGAGTACGCCTGGACGAGCCGCAACCGGACTTGCGCCATCAGGTGGAAACCGCCCTGCAAGGCAAGGCCGTACGCCTGGTGCGCATTGCGGCTGAATACGCCGGCAATGGCAGCCGTGAAGGCGCCGAAGACGGTGCCGCGTTGATCGAACTGGACCAGTTCACGCCCCAGGAACTGTTCAGTCGCGCCTGGATGGACAATTACGGCAGCGAGGTCGACGAGCAAACCCTCAAGGACTTTGCCGAACTGCTGCAAGACGTGCAGATGGAGGGCGAACAGCCATGAAGATCCTCGCCATCCGCCTGAAAAACCTCGCGTCCCTGGCCGGCCCCTTTGATATCGATTTCACTGCCGAGCCCTTGGCCAGCGCCGGCCTGTTCGCCATCACCGGGCCGACCGGCGCGGGTAAAAGCACCTTGCTCGACGCCTTGTGCCTGGCGCTGTTCGGCACGGTGCCGCGGCTCAACAGTGTTCAACCATCGGCCAAGGCACCGGACATCGACGGTGATATCGGCACCGCAGATCCACGCACCCTGTTGCGTCGCGGTACCGGTGAAGGCTATGCGGAAGTCGATTTCGTCGGCATTGACGGCCGTCGCTATCGTGCTCGCTGGGAAGCCAACCGTGCGCGGGAGAAAGCGGGCGGCAGGCTGCAGGCCAGTCGGCAAAGCTTGCGTGACATCGATCAGGACCAATTGCTGGCCAGTCAGAAGCTCGAATTCAAAAGCCGTATCGAGTCCGTACTGGGCCTGAACTTCGAGCAGTTCACCCGCGCCGTGTTGCTGGCGCAAAGCGAGTTCAGCGCCTTCCTCAAGGCCGATGACAACGATCGCAGCGAACTGCTGGAAAAACTCACCGACACGGCGCTCTACACCCGCCTGGGCCGTCGTGCTTTCGACAAGACCAAGGAAGCCCGCGAAACCCACAAACTGCTGCAGGATCAGGCCACCGGGGTCACACCGCTGGCGCCCGAAGCCCGGGCAGCACTGGATGAGCGCTTCAATACCGCACAGCAACAACTCAAATTGCAGCAAGCGCAGCTCAAGCAACTTGAGTTGCAGCACACCTGGCTCAAGGATCTGCGTCAGTTGCAGGACGCGCAACACAGTGCCTGCGAGCAGCTGCAATCGGCACAGGCCCAATGGCAAAGCCTGGCCGGCGAACGCCTGAAGCTGAACCGCCTGGAGCAACTGGCGCCACAACGGCACCAGTTCGCCCGCAAGGCCGAGATCGACGCGCAACTGACCCCGTTGGCAGCGCATATTGCCGGGCAAACCCGGCAGCATGCCGAACTCGCCGAGCGTCAGACCCAGCTGGAGCAACAGCTCGGCGCAGCCCGGATCGCGTTGAGCCAGGCGCAGCAACAACAGACCGACAGCACACCGTTGTTGCGTCAGGCCTTCGAAGAACAAAGCACCCTCGCCCGCCTCGCCAAGGACACCGCCCTCGGCGCCGAAACCAAACACAACGCCGAACAGGCCTGTGCCCAGGGCCAGAGTGCGATTCAAGCCTTGCTCGACCGGCAGGCCCAGGTCGCCGAACACCTGCAGCGCATGGCTGCCGGGCTGGAACAAAGCGCTCATCTGGCACCGCTGAGCGATGCCTGGAATGCCTACCGAGATCGCCTGCAACAGTTGATGTTGATCGGCAACCGGCTGAATCAGGGGCAGGCCGAACTGGCCACTCTCGAACAGAATGCCAGCCGTACCGCGCAAGCATTCACCGCGCAGAAGCAGCAACTGGAAGTGCTGTTCAAGGAAGCCGGCGCCGAACCGGATGCCGTTGCCGAGCAGATCGGCATTCTCGGCAGCCTGTTGCAGGACAACCGCAAACAACTGCGGGCCATCGAAGACCTGGCGCGGTTGTGGGCCAGCCAGCAGGATCTGGACAAGCGCGCTGCCGAGCTGCAACAACGCCAGCTCGCCGCACAACAGGAACGCGATCGCCTGACTCAGGACGGGGTTAAAGCCAAGGCTGATCTGAGCGTCGCCGAGCAAACCCTTAGCGTTACCCGCGAGCTGCTGGAGCGTCAGCGCCTGGCCCGCAGCGCGAGTGTCGAGGAACTGCGCGCGCAGTTACAGGATGATCAGCCGTGCCCGGTCTGTGGCAGCCACGAGCATCCGTATCATCGGCCCGAAGCGCTGTTGCAAAGCCTTGGCCGTTTCGATGAAAGCGAACAGGCCAACGCCCAGAAAGCTGTCGACGTGCTCAAGGAAAAACTCACCGACCTGCGTGCCGAGGTCGGCGGCCTGATCGCCCAACAAAAGGAGCTGCTGCAACAGCAGGAGTTACTGGCGGCGCAACAGCAAGCCCTGGCGCCTACCCTTGCAGCGCACCCGTTGGCCACCTCGCTGTTGAATCAGGACGCGGACAAACGCGACGCCTGGCTCGCCCAGCAAAACAGCCAATTGAATCAAAGCATCACCCAGGATGAGCAACGGCAAACGGCCCTGCTCACTTTGCAACAGGATGCGGCGCGCCTGACCCAGCAACTGCGCCAAGCCGAAACCGCGCACCAGCAAGCGGCCCAGCACCTGGACAATCAACAGCGCGAACTGGGCAGCGACCGTCAGCGCCTGGACGAAGAACTGGCCACGTTCGCCAGCCTGCTGCCGGCCGAGACCCTGCAAGCGCTGCGCGTTGAGCCGGCCGCGACCTTCATGCAGCTCGATCGCCAGATCAGCGAGCGCCTGGCACAACTCGAGCAACAGAAGGAAGAACTGGTCGAACAGCAACAACGTCAGCAGAACCTGGAAAAGGAACAGGATCGGCAGCAGACCCGCGTCCTGCAACTGCAAACCGCGCAGCAGCAATTCAGTGCGCTGCTGGAACAGCAGCAGGCGAGCCAGCAGAAACTCGGGCAGCTGCTCGGCGAACACAGCAGCGCCGAGCATTGGCAACAGCAACTGGAACGGGCCGTGGAAACCGCACGCAGCGCCGAAACCAGCACCGCCCAGGAACTGCAAAGCGTACATACGCAACAGGTACGAATCGCCGCCGAGCTCAAGGCGCAGCAGGAACGTTTGCAGGCTCTTGAAAGCGAACACACGGAACTGGCGGGCAAGATCGCCGACTGGCGCGGCCGCCATCCGGAGCTGGATGACGGTGGCCTGGAAGACCTGTTGCGGGCCGACGACGCGCAGGTCAGCGAGTTGCGTCAACGCTTGCAGCTCTGCGAAAAAGCCATTGAACAGGCCACGGTCCTGGTGGAGGAACGCGACAAGCGCTTGCTCGATCACCAGGCGCAGCACAACGGTAACCTTGACGCAGAACAACTCGACAGCGCCCTCAGCGAGTTGCAAAACCAGTACGCCGTCAACGAACAGCTCTGCGCCGAACTGCGCGCCGAACAGGCCGAGGACCAGCGCCGGCAGAATGCCAATCAGGCGCTGGCGCAGCAAATTGCCGAGGCTTACGCCGAGTATCAACGCTGGGCGCGCTTGAATGCATTGATTGGTTCGGCCACCGGCGACACCTTCCGCAAGATCGCCCAGGCCTACAACCTCGATCTCTTGGTGCACCATGCCAACGTGCAACTGCGTCAGCTGGTGCGGCGCTATCGCCTCAAGCGTGGTGGCAGCATGCTCGGTTTGCTGGTGATGGATACCGAGATGGGGGACGAGCTGCGTTCGGTGCATTCGCTGTCCGGAGGCGAGACGTTCCTGGTGTCGCTGGCCCTGGCGCTGGGTCTGGCCTCGATGGCGTCAAGCACGCTGAAAATCGAATCGCTGTTCATCGACGAAGGCTTCGGCAGTCTCGATCCGGAGTCCCTGCAACTGGCCATGGATGCCCTCGACGGCTTGCAGGCCCAAGGGCGCAAGGTCGCGGTGATTTCCCACGTTCAGGAAATGCATGAGCGCATTCCGGTGCAGATCCAGGTCCGCCGTCAGGGCAACGGCCTGAGCACGCTGGAGGTGAAATGACCACGCTCTACTCTTTCCGGCGCTGCCCTTACGCCATGCGGGCGCGCATGGCCCTGCGCTACGCCGGGGTTGCCGTGGACATCGTCGAAGTCAGCCTCAGGGCCAAGCCCGCCGAGATGCTCGCGCTGTCGAGCAAAGGCACAGTGCCGGTGCTGAGCGTCGACGGTCGGGTCATCGATGAAAGCCTGGACATCATGCGTTGGGCCGTGGCCCAGCATGATCCGCAGGACTGGTTGCTCAAGGACGATCCGCAAGGGCAGCTCGCCCTCGCGGCATTGATCGAAGAGAACGATCAGGCGTTCAAAGTGCACCTGAACCGCTACAAGTACGCCGAACGCTATCCCGAACAGCCGATGGCGTTTTATCGCGCCGAGGGCGAGGCGTTCCTGCGTACGCTGGATGAGTTGTTGGAAGGTCGCGACTATTTGCTGACCGACCACCCGACGCTGGCCGACGTGGCGTTGATGCCGTTCATACGGCAATTCGCCCATGTCGATCGCGAGTGGTTCGCGCAGACGCCGTATCGACGGCTGCAGGACTGGTTGCAGCGGTTTCTGGGGTCAGAACTGTTTACCGGTGTAATGCAGAAATAAGAGCACTGTTTTTTGTGGCGAGGGAGCTTGCTCCCGCTGGGCTGCGAAGCGGCCCCAAATGGTTTCAAGCGAATGACGCATAGCGGTTGCTGCGCAACCGAGCGGGAGCAAGCTCCCTCGCCACAAAAGCAATAGATGACCGTTGGCTCTTACGCCAAAACTTCACACATGCCGATCACCGAGCAATCGACATGGAATGGCCCGAAAAACCCGCTATCGGGTTTGAGCGGCGGGTTGCCGGCCAGCATCCCCATGGCCTTGGCTGTCTCTATGTTGCGCGTGATGTTGTGGTTGGCCTCGATGGCCCGTGCCACCCCGCCTACCGAACCTTGACCGATCCCCAACAAGGAAAATCCATTGGTGATGAATGCCAGGAAGGCGATAACCAAAAGTTTGCAACGGTTCATACGCCGCCCACTCCCGCGAGATCAGCCTGATCCGCCAGCGCCTGTTGCGCGCGGTGTTCAAACTGGATGCCAGGATGGGCGACGTGAATCGGCGGTTCGACGGTTTGTTGCGATTGCGGCGAAAGACTGACAACCAGCACCATGACCAGGTAAAGACCGATAGCCACATAGGCGCCGTGTTTGGCAGAAGTGATGATTGCGCTGGCCATGATGAACTCCGTGGACATGTTTCAGAGTCCACAGAATCGATCAAAAAAGCATCGACCACCAACTAGACGTGTCTATATCAACTATCAGCTGCGTTGATCATTAAGCCAGACTATCTCAGTCTTCGATAAAACTAATCATGCGCTCGCGGGCAGCGTCAGGCTCCCCGGAAATGGGCTCTGCCGCGGACAGGATGGGAGTGGAATAGAGAAACAGCAGCACCACTGCAAGACGCATCGCCATGTCATCGATCCTTTTCTTGAGAAGGAGTCAAAAAATCAGCGTCAAAGTTAAACGCATGGCCATGTGATATCAAGCAATAGATTGATGGCGATATGATGCTGTCGTAAACGCGTTATGCAGGAGCGACATCACTTCAGACTTTTCGAACGCTCAACGCTCGATCGGCAAGTGACTTCGCTCCTGCATAAAGGGTGCGGGGAGACAATTTCAGTGCTGGGCTTTGTGATCCAGCGCGGCGTAGAAGTTGGCGCTCTGTTGCAGGTATTTCTGGGTGTAGCTCTGGGCGTGGGATTTTTTGTCGCTGATTTCAACGTTGGCACTGGCTGGCAGAGCAACGGTGGCCGAGATGGCGGAAGCGGCGATTACAGAGAAGAGATTGAAGTTCATGCGGTATTCCTCGGAGTCAGTTGGCTTGCTTGCCCGGTGGGGCCGTGAAGCAAACTTAACCCTCGAGGAACGAGGCCTTGAAATGCTTTGTAGCATTACCAAATATCAGTCTCATTGATAGAAAGCTGCAGGCCCCGCGCACCGGGGCCTGCGGCCTATTGTCGCAGCACAAACTTGAGATCGCTCGGGGCGTCCATCGGCAGTTTTTGCACGGTTTTGCCCAGCAGACCGCTCTTGGCATCGCGCTCGACGACGACAATCTGGTTGCTTTTCTGGTTGGCGATCAGCAGGAATCGGCCACTGGGATCGAGGCTGAATTCCCTTGGATGGTCACCCTCCACCGAGCGCCGTTGCAGTTCCTTGAGATGGCCGGTCACAGGGTCGATGGCGAACACCAGCAATTGATTGGCAGTGCCGCGGTTGCTGACGTAGAGGAACTTGCCATCCTTTGATGCATGCAGTGCAGCGGCCGCCTTGTCCGACACCGGCTGACCGGCAGCCAGATCGACCATTTGCGTCTGCTCAAGCTTGCCGTCGCGGTAATCGAACACTGCCACCTGGGCGCTCATTTCCATGGTCAGCCAGGCGTGTTGGCCATCGGCGCTGAACAGCAGATGACGCGGACCGCTGCCGGGTGGCAGCTGGACGAATGCCGGCGTGGCCGGGGTCAACGGCAGGTCCGGATTGGCCTTGGGGTCGAAGCGGTAGACAAAAACCTTGTCCGCGCCCAGGTCATTGGAAAACACGTACCTGCCATCCGGCGAGGCAATCGTCGAATGCACATGCGCCGACATCTGCCGTTCGGGATTGACCCGGCTGGCCGGATGACTGCTCATCTGCACCACCGGTTTGAGCGCGCCATCGGCGCCCACCGGCAGCACCGCCAGGGTACCGCCCGGGTCTTCGGCTACCGAGTAATGACTGACAAACAGATGGCTCGCCTCTGCGCTGAGGCTCGAATGGGTCGGTTCGTTGCCCAGGCTCTGCACCTGATTGATCAGGCTCAGCTCATGGCTCTTGGGGTCGATCGCATAACTGCTGACCCGACCGACCGGATCAGTCTGGCCGGGGCCATTTTCGTTGACCACGAACAGCCGCCGCTGATCCTTGCTCAAGGTCAGCCATGATGGATTTTCGCTGTTGATCACTTGCAGCGGCCTGGCGTCGATCTGCCCGGTTGCACTGTCGAAACTCAGTCGATAAATGCCCTGACTTTGCCCGGCGGTATAGGAACCCACGAGCAATTGATAGTCGTCGGCGCAGGCGGCCTGAACACCCATCGCGCCGATGCTGCCGGCGATCAACAGAGGCCAGAGGTTACGCATCCTCTTGGGCGTCGTCTTCGTTATCGCCGCTGATGACATCACCGAGGCAGACCAGACGGTGTTCACCAGAATCACCGGTGATCAACCAGCTTTGCAAGGTGGTGTCGTAGGTCGCCGCCTGGACCTGTGCCGGGGTGAATTCCCAGTGCTTGGCCGCTCGGCCATCCATGCATTCGATGTGCAGGTTGTCGTCGACATCAAGGGCAAATTCGAAGGCATGCAGCCCGTCGATTTCCACCATTCCGCAGTGTTCGAGGGCATTGAGCAAGGTATCGGTTACAGCAGTCATGGCAGTCAATCTTTGAGTGGGAAAAACGCAATGATAGCTCAATGTGGGCACTCATCAGTGCCCGTCACAGCACTCCAGGACCACACTGAACAATTGTGGGAGCGAGCCTGCTCGCGAAGGCAGAGTGTCAGTCGATAAATTTCCGGACTGTTCCGCCGCTTTCGCGAGCAGGCTCGCTCCCACAGGGGGTTAGTGCGTGACGGTTAGATCGCGCTCTGTGACGGCTTGCCATCCACCAGTCGCTGGATGCCCAGCGGATTGGCATTTTTCAGCGCATCCGGCAGCAGGCTGTCCGGGTAGTTCTGGAAACACACCGGGCGCAGGAAACGGTCGATGGCCAGGGTGCCCACCGACGTGCCGCGCGCATCGGAGGTCGCCGGATACGGTCCGCCATGGACCATCGAATCACAGACCTCTACCCCGGTCGGATAGCCGTTGAGCAGGATCCGCCCGACCTTCTGTTCCAGCAACGCCGTCAGCTCTGCGAACTGCTCGAAATCCGCGGGCTCGCCGATGATCGTCGCCGTCAATTGACCGTGCAGCCCATTCAACGCAGCACTGAGTTGCGCCTGATCCGCCACTTCGACCACCACCGTGGTCGGGCCGAACACTTCCTCTTGCAGAACCTCATCACCGTTGATCAGCAGGCTGACATCAGCCTTGAACAACTGCGGCTGTGCCTGGCGTCCTTGTTGCGGGTGACCCGCCAGGTGCTCGATGCCTGGATGATCGAGCAGTTTCTGCAAACCTTTGCCATAGCTGCCCAGGGTCCCGGCGTTGAGCATGGTTTGCGCCGGTTGATCAGCCATCATGTCTGCCAACAACGTCAGGAAAGCGCTGAACTGTGGCGAACGAATGCCGATCACCAGTCCAGGGTTGGTGCAGAACTGGCCGCAACCCTGAACCACCGAAGCCGACAGGCCACGGGCGATGGTTTCCGTGCGTTCGTGCAACGCCTGGGGCAGGACGATCACCGGGTTGATGCTCGACATCTCGGCGAACACCGGGATCGGTTGCGGGCGTGCCGCCGCCATGTCGCACAGCGCCCGACCGCCCTTGAGCGACCCGGTAAAGCCCACCGCCTGAATCGCCGGGTGCTTGACCAGCGCTTCGCCGACCCCGCCGCCGTAGATCATGTTGAACACACCCGCCGGCATCGCGGTTTTTTCCGCCGCGCGCAGGATCGCATCAGCCACTGACTCAGCCGTGGCCATGTGGCCGCTGTGGGCCTTGAACACCACCGGGCAACCGGCGGCCAAGGCCGCGGCGGTGTCGCCACCGGCGGTGGAGAACGCCAGGGGAAAGTTGCTGGCACCAAACACCGCCACCGGACCGAGGCCGATGCGGTACTGGCGCAGGTCGGGACGGGGCAGCGGTTGACGCTCTGGCAAGGCCAGGTCGATGCGCGCACCGTAGAAATCGCCACGACGCAGCACCTTGGCGAACAGGCGCATCTGGCCGCTGGTGCGCCCGCGCTCACCGATGATCCGTGCCGCGGGCAACGCGGTTTCGCGACAAACCAGGGTCACGAAATCATCACCCAGCGCGTCCAGTTCATCGGCAATCGCATCGAGAAACTGCGCACGCCGCTCGGCGCTCAAGCCGCGATAGGTCGGGTATGCAGCAGCGGCAGCCTTGGCGGCGGCATCGACTTCTTCCGGCGTGGCCTGGATGAAATCGTGGGGCAGCGCCTCGCCGGTTTGCGCATCGACGCTGTGCAGTTTGACCCTGCCCAACGCACTGCGCTGGCCGCCAATATAGTTATGACCAAGAATTCGGGTCATCAGTAACTCCTCAAAGTGAACCGACGGTGCCGGGTTCGAAAGCCGCTTCAACCGGTGCGATGCCATTGATCAACGGCGCGCCGAACTCAGCCTGGCTGATCTCGAACACATCGCCGGGCCGGGTGCGCACGCCATCGGCGAACGACAGGGTCGCGGTGCCGAAGAAGTGGATGTGCACATCCCCCGGACGCAGGAACTGGCTGTACTTGAAGTGGTGATACTCGAGGTTCGCCAGGCTATGGCACATGTTGGCCTCGCCACTGAGGAACTCGTTTTGCCACAGCACTTCACCGTCACGCAGGATGCGGCTGGTACCGGCCAGATGTTGAGGAAGTTCACCGACCCGCAGTTCCGGGCCGTAGCTGCAACTGCGCAGCTTCGAGTGAGCCAGGTACAGGTAGTTCTTGCGCTCCATGACGTGATCGGAGAACTCGTTGCCTACCGCGAAACCCAGGCGATAGGGCTTGCCGTCGTGACCGATGACATACAGGCCACTCAGCTCAGGCTCTTCACCGGCGTCTTCGGCAAACGGCGGCAACGGGAACGGCTGGCCCGGGCGCACGACGATGCTGCCGTCGCCCTTGTAGAACCATTCCGGTTGCACACCGGCCTGCCCTTCTGCGGGTTTACCGCCCTCCACGCCCCATTTGAAAATGCGCATGGTGTCGGTCATCGCCGCTTCATCGCCGGCCTGCTGATGCATCTTGTCCCGGGCTGAAGCGCTGCCCAGGTGAGTCAGGCCGGTGCCGCTGACCAGCATGTGCGCCGGATCCGGATGATCCAGCGGTGGCAGAATGCGCAGTTGTGCCAGGAGTTCGGCGTAGTCGTGACTGATACCCAGCCCCATGCCTTGCACCTGTTGCTCAAGGTTGACGCCCGCCTCGATCGCCGCCAGGGCCAGGTCGCGAACCGTGCGTGCGTCCCGCACTTCGCGCACCAGCCCTTCCTCGACCATGCCGACCCGGCGTTCGCCGTTACTCAATTCAAATTGCACCAAACGCATGAATTTTCTCCTGTAAGCAGAACTGCCCCCCACCAATCCCTGTGGGAGCAGGCTTGCCCGCGATAGCGATCTGTCTGGCTCATCAATGTTGAATTGCCGCCGTCATCGCGGGCAAGCCCGCTCCCACAGGGTCAGTGGTCATTTTGTGTTTTGTGTCAGGTACGGGATGCGCCTCGGGCGCTGGCCGCAAACTCATCCGCCGGCAGCACGTGCTTGCGCTCCAACAGGCGATACACCACGCCGGTCAGCACCAGGCCGAACAGCATCACGCAAGACAGGAAGTACAGGCCCGAGGCCAGGTTGCCGGTGTACTCCTTGAGCGCGCCGATCACGAACGGGCCGATGTAGCCGCCCAGGTTGCCCACCGAGTTGATCAGGGCAATCCCCGCCGCCGCACTGGCGCCGGCAAAGAACCGGCCGGGCAAGGTCCAGAACACCGCAGTGCAGGAAAACAGCGCAAACGCCACCAGGCACAACGCCGCCAGTTGCAGCACCGGCACCGACAGCCAGGCACTGAGGAACAGGCCCAGCGCGCCCAGCACATAAAGCACCGCCAGGTGGCCGTAGCGATCATTCAAACGGTCGGAACTGCGCGGAATGATCAGCAGGCCGATGATCCCGAAAATGTACGGCACCGAAGACACGAAGCCGGTCACCAGGTCGCTGCCGCCGAACTGCTTGATCAGGGTCGGCAGCCACAGGCCCAGGCCATAGATGCTCAGGGTCACCGGCAGGTAGAACAGCGCCAGCAACAGCACACGCTTGTCCTTGAGGGCGTGCAACGGGTTGCCATGACGGGTCTGGCCGTACTGCTCCAGGTCCTTTTTCAGCTCGCCGGCCAACCAGTCTTTTTCAGCCTGATCCATCCACTTCACCTGTTGCGGGCCGTCCGGCAGCCAGCGCAACGTCGGCCAGGTCAGCAGGATCGCCGGGGCGCCGATGACGATGAACAGCCACTGCCAGCCATGCAGCCCCAGCACGCCGTCCATGCCGAGCAAGCCACCGGACACCGGACCGGTAATCATCATCGCGATTGGTTGCGACAGGATGAACAGCCCGAGGATCTTGCCGCGATGGCGCACCGGGAACCATTGGGTGATGTAGTAGAGAACGCCCGGGAAGAACCCGGCTTCCGCCGCACCGAGCAGAAAGCGCATCAGATAGAAGCTGTTCGGTCCCTGGACGAAGGCCATGCCGATGGTGATGGCGCCCCAGGTGACCATGATCCGCGCGAACCAGCGCCGTGCGCCAAAGCGGTCAAGCATCAGGTTGCTGGGGATTTCCAGCAGGAAGTAGCCAATGAAGAACAGCCCCGCGCCCAGACCGTAAGCCGCGTCACCGAGGCCGATATCGGCCCCCATGTGCAATTTGGCGAACCCCACGGCGGAGCGATCCACATAGGCGATCAGGTACAGCAGGATCAGGAAGGGAATCAGTTTCAACGTGATGCGACGGATAAGCCGCAGTTCCTGGCTCATGAGATCGGTCTCCGATTGTTGTTTTTATAGAACCTCGGGGGACGCCTCTCACGGCAAACCGTCAGGGCCATCCCTCCGCTGAAAACGACTATATAGTAATACTAATTAACCAACAACACTTCCAAAGCGATGAGTTTGCGCTTATGTTACGCTTCAGCTCGAACAATATAGTCATACAATAAGAGAATCGATCATGTCTGATAAGAAACCCACCCTGCGCTCCGCCCAATGGTTTGGCACCGCCGACAAGAACGGCTTCATGTACCGCAGCTGGATGAAGAATCAGGGCATCGCCGACCATCAGTTCCACGGCAAGCCGATCATCGGCATCTGCAACACCTGGTCGGAACTGACCCCGTGCAACGCGCATTTCCGCCAGATCGCCGAACACGTCAAACGCGGCGTGATCGAGGCCGGAGGCTTCCCGGTGGAATTCCCGGTGTTCTCCAATGGCGAATCCAACCTGCGCCCCACCGCCATGCTCACCCGCAACCTGGCAAGCATGGACGTTGAAGAGGCGATCCGTGGCAACCCGATTGACGGTGTGGTGCTGCTCACCGGTTGCGACAAAACCACCCCGGCCTTGCTGATGGGCGCGGCCAGTTGTGATGTGCCGGCCATCGTCGTCACCGGCGGGCCGATGCTCAACGGCAAGCACAAGGGCAAGGATATCGGTTCGGGCACCGTGGTCTGGCAGTTGAGCGAGCAGGTCAAGGCCGGCACCATCACCATCGATGACTTCCTGGCGGCCGAGGGTGGCATGTCCCGCTCGGCCGGTACCTGCAACACCATGGGCACCGCCTCGACCATGGCCTGCATGGCCGAAGCACTGGGCACTTCCTTGCCCCACAACGCGGCAATTCCGGCGGTCGATGCGCGCCGCTATGTGTTGGCGCACATGTCCGGCATGCGTGCAGTGGAAATGGTTCGCGAAGACTTGAAACTGTCGAAGATCCTGACCAAGGAGGCCTTCGAGAACGCCATTCGGGTCAACGCCGCGATTGGCGGTTCGACCAATGCGGTCATTCACCTCAAAGCCATCGCCGGCCGCATCGGCGTGGAACTGGATCTGGACGACTGGACCCGTATCGGTCGCGGTATGCCGACCATCGTCGACCTGCAACCGTCCGGGCGTTTCCTGATGGAAGAGTTCTACTACGCCGGCGGTTTACCCGCGGTACTGCGCCGCCTGGGTGAAGCCAACCTGATCCCGAACCCCAACGCCTTGACCGTCAACGGCAAGTCGATTGGCGAGAACACCAAGGACGCCCCGATCTACGGCGAAGACGAAGTGATCCGCACACTCGACAATCCTATCCGCGCCGACGGCGGCATCTGCGTGCTGCGCGGCAACCTGGCGCCGCTGGGTGCAGTGCTCAAGCCCTCGGCCGCCACACCGGAGCTCATGCAGCACCGTGGCCGCGCCGTAGTGTTCGAAAACTTCGACATGTACAAGGCACGGATCAACGACCCGGAACTGGACGTTGACGCCAACTCGATCCTGGTGATGAAAAACTGCGGTCCGAAGGGTTATCCGGGCATGGCCGAAGTCGGCAACATGGGCCTGCCGGCCAAGCTGCTGGCCCAGGGCGTAACCGACATGGTGCGCATTTCCGATGCACGCATGAGTGGTACGGCGTACGGCACCGTGGTCTTGCATGTTGCACCGGAAGCGGCGGCTGGCGGACCTTTGGCGGCGGTGAAGGAAGGCGACTGGATCGAGCTCGACTGCGCCAGTGGCCGCCTGCACCTGGACATCCCGGATGCCGAACTGGCGGCGCGCATGGCCGACCTGCAACCGCCGCAACAATTGTTGGTCGGTGGCTACCGTCAACTGTACATCGACCATGTGCTGCAGGCGGACCAGGGTTGCGACTTTGACTTCCTGGTCGGTTGCCGCGGGGCTGAGGTACCGCGCCACTCTCACTGACATCCCCCATCCTCCTGTGGGAGCGAGCCTGCTCGCTCCCACATTTGCCTTTCACCCAGCTCAAGATTGCGCCGTGCCTGTTATCATGCGCGGTACCCTATCGCACAGGACCGCGTCGCTCCCCATGGATTACCGCAAACCCTCCGACCGCAAAAGCATGCACTCGCGTATCGTCCAGGAACTGGGCATGCAGATCGTCTCGGGACGCTTCCTGCCCGACGACAAACTGCCCGCCGAAGCGCTGTTGTGCGAGGAATATGCCGTCAGCCGGCCCGTCCTGCGCGAAGCCACGCGGGTGCTGGTCGCCAAGGGCCTGGTGTATTCCCGTCCGCGAGTCGGCACCGTGGTCAAGCCGCGCAAGGACTGGCATATGCTGGACCCGGATGTGCTGCACTGGTTGATGCAAAGCAGCCCGCAGAATGAGTTCTTCGACTTGCTCACCAGCGTGCGCAGCATCATCGAACCGGCGGCCGCCGCCCTCGCCGCGCAATTCGCCACCGACGCCGACATTGCCTCCATCGGCGAAGCCTACCAACGCATGGAAGCCGCCCCCACGCCGGAAGCCTTGCTGCAACCGGACCTGGATTTCCATAGCCGCATCGCCGATGCGACCCACAACGATCTGCTGGCCAACCTGTGCAACATGCTCTCGGTGGCAATTGCCGAAGCGTTGAAGCATTCCAACCAGCGACCGAACCTGCATGAACTGGCGCTGCCACGGCACAAGGCGATTCTCACGGCGATCGAGAACCGTGATGCGTTGGGTGCGCGGCATGCGACGCTGGTGCAACTGGATGACGCGCGTAGTGCGCTGAATGTTGTGCTGGGCAGCGATCCTTCATAAACACCCAATAACCTTGTGGGAGCGAGCCTGCTCGCGAAAGCGGTGTTTCAGTCAATGCTGCTGTCGACTGACACTACGCCTTCGCGAGCAGGCTCGCTCCCACAGGGATGTTGTTTGGATTTGAGATGTAAAAAAGCCGCAACCCTGAGGTTGCGGCTTTTGTGTTTCTGATCGTGGATCAGTGAGCAAACAGCGAGTTGCCCTTCTGCCCCGCCAGTTTCTCCGGCTTGATCAGGAAGCGCGCCAGCGCCGGCAACAGCCACAGTGCGCCGAACATGTTCCACAGCAACATGAAGGTCAGCATCAGCCCCATGTCGGCCTGGAACTTGATGGCCGAGAAGATCCAGGTGCACACGCCGATGGCCAGGCACAGACCGGTGAACAACACGGCTTTACCGGTGGACTTGAGCGTCTGGTAGTACGCCTCTTGCAGCGGTAGCCCGGCACGCAGGAAGCTTTCCAGACGGCTGTAGATGTAGATGCCGTAGTCCACGCCAATCCCCACACCCAACGCCACCACCGGCAGGGTCGCGACCTTCACGCCGATACCCATGAAGGCCATCAGGGCGTTGCCGAGTACCGAGGTCAGCACCAGCGGCAGCACGATGCACAAGGTCGCCGCCCAGGAGCGGAAGGTGATCATGCACATGACCGCCACGCAGATGTACACCAGGATCAGGATGGTCAACTCGGACTTCTTGATCACCTCGTTGGTGGCCGCCTCGATCCCGGCGTTACCGGCCGCGAGGATGAACTCCAGGCCGTCCTTGTTGTTTTCCTTGGCGAACTCTTGCACCGCGTGCACCGCGCGATCCAGGGTCTCGGCCTTGTGATCGTTGAGGAACACCAGTACCGGCGCTAGCGAGCAGCTGTTGTTGTACAGGCCATCGGCCCGGGCAATGGAGTTGTTCAAAACGTCCGGGTTACGCGACAGGGTTTCCCATTTCAGGTTGCCCTCGTTCATGCCCTTGATCATCTGCTTGGACACGGTCACCAGGGAAATCGCCGACTGCACGCCCTCGGTGTTCTGCATCTTCCACATCAGCTCGTCGATCGGCGCCATCGCTTCATAGCGCGAGCAGCCTTCGGACTTGGTCTTGACCATCACCACCAGTACATCGGAGCTGGTGGAGTAGTTGCTGATGATGAAGTTGTTGTCCTTGTTGTAGCGCGAGTCCGGACGCAGCTCCGGCGCGCCCTGGTCGAGGTCGCCGATTTTCAGGTTCTGGCTGTACCAGAGGCCGCCGCCAAAGGCGATCAACGCCAACAGGATCGAGACCGGAGCGACTTTCGCGCTGGCAAAATTCGACAGCAGGCGCCAGAACGGATGCTCGCGGGTCGCGTCTTTCTTGCTGCGATCCACGGCACGCTTGCTGATGCCGACGTAGGAAATCGCCACCGGCAGCAGGATCAGGTTGGTGAACACGATCACCGCCACGCCGATGGATGCGCCGATGGCCAGCTCACGGATCACGCCGATGTCGATGATCAGCAGCGTGATGAAACCCACGGCATCGGCAAGGATCGCGATCATCCCCGGCAGGAACAGTTGACGGAACGTCCGGCGCGCCGCGGTCAGGGCGTTGTCCGCTTCACTGGATTGCAGGGCAATGCCGTTGATCTTCTGCACGCCGTGGGAAATACCGATGGCGAAGATCAGGAACGGCACCAGCATCGAGTACGGATCCAGGCCGAAACCGAAGAAGTGCATCAGGCCCAGCTGCCAGATCACCGCCACCAGCGTCGTGCTCAACACCGCCACCGTACTGCGCATGCAGTTGGTGAACCAGTACAGCAGGATCAGGGTGATGACGAAGGCCACACCGAAGAACATCACCACCATCACCAGGCCATCGATCAGGTCGCCGACCTTCTTGGCGAAACCGACGATGTGGATCTTGACGTTGGGGTTCTGCGCTTCGAATTTGTCGCGGATCTTTTCTTCAAGATCGTGGGAGAACTTGCGATAGTCCAGCGCCAGCAACTTGCCCTGGTCCTGCGGGTCCGGGTAGGACTCCAGCAGCGGGATGTCGACGATGCTCGACTTGAAGTCGTTGGCCACCAGCCGCCCGATCTGCCCGGACTTGAGCACGTTGTTGCGCAGCAGGTCGAGACTTTGCTGGGAGCCGTTGTAGCTCTGCGGGATCACTTCACCACCGGCGAAGCCCTCCTCCGTCACCTCGGTCCAGCGCACGCTCGGACTCCACAGCGACTTGAGGCCGGAGCGGTCGACACCAGAGATGTAGAACACTTCGTCGTTGATCTGGCGCAGGGTCTCCATGTACTCCTTGGAGAAGATGTCGCCGTCGGTGGCTTCCACGGAGATCCGCACGGTGTTGCCCAGGTTCGCCAGATCGTTGCGGTGCTCCATCATTTTCTGAATGAACGGATGCTCGAGCGGGATCATTTTTTCGAAGCTGGTAGACGGCCGGATCAGCGTCGCCTGCCAGAACAGGAAGATGCTGACCAGCAGGCAGATGGTGATCACTGCCGGGCGGTTGTTGAAAATCAGGCGTTCAAGAAACGTCGCCTTGTCCTGATGATGAGTGCTCAAGGAAGTCATAGCCCCGCCTTCTTATTATTAACGTAGCTCATTTGCCCAGCTCCGCGCCGTTTGGCGAAGTGGCGCGAACGCCGCCTTGTCCACCCAGAATCAGATTGCCGTTTCCTGCACCGACCACCGAAGAGATGGAAATACGATCCCGGCGGTTGAAGACACTGAAAGTCTGTCCGTCATCGCTGCTGCTGATCACCGAACCGCCGTTGCCGACGATCACGATGGAACCGTCGTCGAGCAGCGTGCCGCCGGACAGACCGAACTCCAGGGCACCGCGTTCAGCCTCGAGCTCGACTTGCTCCCAGGTGCTGCCGAAATCCGTGGAGCGGTAAAGATTGCCGCGCAGGCCATAGGCCAACAACGTATTGGGTTGTGCGGTGCCGATCACGCCGAAAAACGAACCTTCGTACGGGCCTTCGAGCTTCTCCCAGGTCTGGCCCCAATCGGCGGAACGGAACATGCTGCCCTGCTCGCCGACGATGAACAGCCCGGCGTCCTTGACGGCGGCAATGGCGTTGAGGTGGTACTGGTCTTCGTTGTCCAGGCGGTCGCTGACGTCTTCCCAGTTCTTTCCACCATCGGTGGTGGCCATCAACGCACCGTAAGCGCCCACGGCAAAGCCGCTGTTGGCGTCCTGGAACCAGACGTCGAGCAGCGGCGATTCGCGATTCAGATCTTCGAACTGCTTGGTCCAGGTGACGCCACCGTCCTCGCTGGCGAGAATCTGCGCGTCATGACCGACGGCCCAGCCGTGCTTGTCATCGACAAAGAACACCGAGGTCAGCAGTTGCCGGGTCGGTACCTTGGCCTGGGTCCAGGTCGTACCCTGGTCATCGGAATACAGAATATGCCCGCGATCCCCGACCGCCACCAGACGCTTGCCTGCGTGCACGACATCGAGGACCAGGCTTTTGCTGGCCTTGGCCGATTCAACGGAATAAACAACGTCGGATGCCGGCGCATCAGCCGCCAGCACAGGTGCCGACCACACGGCACAGCCCAACAGCGAGAGCGCTGTAGCCAGCAACGCGAATTTGCGTAAAGCCGGCGGGCGGCAAATACCCACACCCATGACAGGCTCACTCATAGACCTTCCCCCTTTATTATTGTTAGGTCATTCAACCTTTCAGGGCGCCGCAAGGGTGCGTATCGGGATGACCTGTTTCAGAGCATAGTCCTGAAACCCGCAATCCAGAGCCCCTTCGGAAGCTGGCTTATCCTATCGGTGTTTTTCGACGGCTGACAATCGACGGTGCGTTATGTTTTGTTAACCGTGGGGGGTATGGGGGGAGCTGAATGATGGGGTATTTGGTGGGGTGATTGGGTTTTGGTTTTGGTTTTGGTTTTTGTGATCGGTGTACATATCCGTTGCTGCGGTAACGGCTACTTATGGTTTCGCTCTTACAGCGAGTCCCTTTTTCAAACGCCAAAAAGGAACCAAAAGGCTTCGCCCCGGCGTACGGCACCTCGCTGAGGCTCGGTGTTCCCTCGCTACGGTGTCCATCAGGGGGCATCGCCTACGGTTTGCTTCGCTGTACCTCCTCTCGATGTGTGCGGCTTCGCCGCACGGCGCTACGCGCCTAACCCCCTGATGAACACCTACGCTCGGCCTGCCGAAGGGGCGAAAGATCAAAAGCAAAAGCAGAGCGAGGCGGCCTGACAGCCGACCTGACTTTGGCGGATGTCCTCATACCCCTGTGGGAGCGAGCCTGCTCGCGAAGGACGTCAACGATAACGCGGCCTGTCTGAATGACTGCGTTGCCTTGATGTTTTTCGCGAGCAGGCTCGCTCCCACAGGGGATCCGGGTATATCTGCAAGAAATTGGTCGGCTGGCAGGCCGTCTTCGCGAGCAAGCCCGCTCCCACAATGGGTCGACGTACACCCGCTGCTTTTCACCACTCATCAGGCCGAGCGTTAGCTCGCCTTAAGCTTTTGATCTTGATCCACCCGCCCCTTCGGCAGGCTGAGTGGAGGTGTTCATCCGGGGATTGGCGCGCAGCGCCGTTCGACGCAGTCGAACACATCGCATGTAGGTGCCAGCGAAGCCAACCGGAGGGCGATGCCCCCGGATGAATGCCGGAGCGAGGGAACGCCGAGCCCCAGCGAGGGGCCGAACGCTCGGGGCGAGACTTTTTGGTTCCTTTTGTGTCGTTTGACAAAAGGGACTCGCCGTAAGGGCGAAACCATAAGTGGCCGTTACCGCAGCAATGGATATGTACTCAATCAACCAAGAACCTGGTCGGCCCGAAGGCCGCCAAGTCCAAGGCCAAACCGAAGATCAAGCCAGGCTCTTGCTGACCACCTCAAACACATCACTAGACAGTTGCCCCGAAGCCCGAATCCGTTCCAGCTCCCCTTTCATCAACGCCTGACGGGAACTGTCGTACTTGCGCCAGCGCGTCAAAGGCGCCAACTGCCGAGAAGCGATCTGCGGATTGAACCCGTTCAGCTCGATCACCAGATCCGCCAGGAAGCGATACCCGGAACCATCCGCCGCATGGAAGTTGATCAGGTTCTGCCCGGCAAACGCGCCGATCAACGCCCGCACCTTGTTCGGGTTCTTGATGTTGAACGCCGGATGCTCCATCAACGCCTTGACCCGCTCCAGACCACCCGGCAACACACTGCCCGCCTGAACACTGAACCACTGATCCATGACCAGCGGGTTGTCACTGAAGTGCGCGGCGAAGCTGGCCAGGGCCTTGGCTTTCTGCTCTTCGAACGGCGAGTTGACCAACACGGCCAGCGCAGTCAAACGCTCGGTCATGTTGTCGCATGCGTCGAACTGCTCCAGCGTCGCCGCCAGAACTTCCGGCTTGCCACTGAGCATCAGGTACGACAGCGCAATGTTCTGCAACGCACGACGGGCGAAGTGTTCGGCCTCGGCCACGTACGGGGTTTGCTTGGACAGGTCGCGGTTGGCCTGATAACGCAGCCACAGGCCTTCGAACAGCGCGTCGGCCAATTGCTTGCGGGCAAATTCGCGGGCGATGTGAATGGCTTCGACATCCGCCACGTCACTGATTTCAGTCAAGTACGCTTCGCTCGGCAGCGAGAGCATTTCGGCGACCATCGCCTGATCCAGCGACTCATCGGACAGCACCGTGCGCAAGGCCGAAACCAGTCGCTGATCGAGGACCAGCGCTTCGCCTTTCTGTTGCTGGGCGATCAGTTCTTGCAGCACCTGCACCGACAATTGCTGGCCGGCATCCCAGCGATTGAATCCGTCGCTGTCGTGCTGCATCAGGAACATCAGCTGATCGCGGTTGTACGGGAAGCTCAGTTTCACCGGCGCGGAGAAGCCGCGCAGCAACGACGGCAGTGGCTGTTCGGCGATGTCGACGAAGGTGAAGGTCTGTTCGGCTTCGGTCACCGAAATGACCCGAGAAGTACCTTGCGCCGCCGCTTCACCGGCAAGGCGCAGGGCAATTTCGGCGCCCTTGCTGTCCAGCAGGCCCAATTCAACCGGGATCACGAACGGCAGTTTTTCCACCTTGTCCGGGGTTTGCGGGCAGCTCTGGCGGAAAGTCAGGCTGTAGGTTTTCGCCACCGCATCGTAAGACTCGCTGACCGCAAGGCGTGGCGTACCGGCCTGGCTGTACCAGCGCTTGAATTGGCTCAGGTCGACAGCGTTGGCATCTTCCATGGCCTTGATGAAGTCATCGCAGGTTACGGCCTGGCCATCGTGGCGCTCGAAGTACAGGTCGCTGCCTTTACGGAAACCTTCGGCGCCCAGCAAGGTGTGGATCATGCCGACCACTTCCGAACCCTTTTCGTACACGGTCAGGGTGTAGAAGTTGGAAATCTCGATGAAGCTGTCCGGACGTACCGCGTGGGCCATGGGGCCGGCATCTTCAGCAAACTGGTGGGTGCGCAGGTAGGCCACGTCCTGGATGCGCTTGACCGTGGCCGAATTCATGTCAGCGGAGAAATGCGAATCGCGGAATACGGTGAAGCCTTCCTTGAGCGACAGCTGGAACCAGTCGCGGCAGGTCACGCGGTTGCCCGACCAGTTGTGGAAATATTCGTGGGCCACGATGGCTTCGACCCGCTGGTGCGCGGCGTCGGTGGCGGTTTCGGCCTTCGCCAGCACGGCGCTGGAGTTGAAGATGTTGAGGCCCTTGTTCTCCATCGCGCCCATGTTGAAGTCGTTGACCGCGACGATCATGAAGATGTCCAGGTCATACTCGCGACCGTAGACTTCTTCGTCCCAGCGCATGGACTTCTTCAGGCTGTTCATCGCGTGCTGGCATTTGTCGATGTTTTCCGGCTCGACATAGATGCGCAGCGCCACGGTGCGCTCGGTCATGGTGGTGAAGGTGTCTTCGACACACCACAGATCACCGGCCACCAGGGCGAACAGGTACGCCGGTTTCTTGAACGGGTCTTCCCAGGTCGCCCAGTGCCGGCCGTCTTCGCCGGGACCGCTGGCGATCGGGTTGCCGTTGGACAGCAGCACCGGATAGCTGTGTTGCTCGGCAACCACGGTTGTCGTGAACGTGCTCATCACGTCCGGACGGTCAAGGTAATAAGTGATCTTGCGGAAACCTTCGGCTTCGCACTGGGTGCAGAACATCGTGCCGGACTTGTACAGGCCTTCCAGCGCAGTGTTGGTTTCCGGGTGGATGCGCACGCTGGTGTCGACCGTGAAACTGGCGCTGGTCGGGTGCAGCGTCAGGTGATTCTCGGTCAGTTGATAGTCGGCGGCCGTCAGATCGCGATCAGCCAACTTGACCGACAGCAGGTCGAGTTGCTGACCGTCCAGCACCAGCGGCGGCAGGCCCGGGCCGCGCTCGGGGTTGCGGCGCATCACCAGTTGCGCATGGACCAGGCTGTGGTCCTCGAACAACTCGAAGGTCAGGTGTGTTTCGTCGATCAGGTACTCGGGCGCCTGATAGTCCTTCAGGTAGATCATCTTCGGTTGTTCGGTGCGCATGCTGGAGTCCTTACTGATGCACGGCGAGTTGATAGGCCGTGTACTTACGAATGTTGATCACGCCGGTATCGAAGATCAGGTATTGCCCCTTGATCCCCAGCAGCGTGCCTTCGGCAATCGGGTTCTTGTCCAGGTTGAAGCTGACGATCTTGGCCGGGTATTGCTCCACCGGAAAACGGATTTCAAGCGGTTCGACATCGCTGATCGTCTGGATCGCCTGCAGGCCAAATCGTTCCTGCAAACCTTGCAGGCCTTCGGCGCAGCTGTCGAACAAGTGGTCGCGAACCCCGGCCAGATCCACCGAAACCGCATCACCCTTGAGCAAGGCCCGCCAGTTGGTCTTGTCGGCGACCTGACTGCGGAACAAGTCTTCGACGAAACCGGATTGCTGGCGGGTCGCGACGCGCACGATCGGCAACGCCTGGCTGGCGCCCTGATCGATCCAGCGGGTCGGCAACTGGGTGGCACGGGTAATCCCGACCTTCACCCCGGATGAGTTCGACAGGTAGACGATGTGATCGGTCATGCAGAATTTTTGGCCCCACTCCGGCTCCCGGCAGGTGCCGGCGTCGAAATGGCAGCGTTCCGGGCTCATGATGCACACGTCACACTGGGCCAGTTTGGTCATGCACGGATAGCAATAGCCCTGGCTGAAACTGGTTTTGGTCTTGCGTCCGCAATGGATGCAATGGATCGCACCCAGGTATTCCAGGCGCACCGTGGTGCCGATCAACGGATTGACCGGAACCTCGACGTCGCCCAGACGAAATGCGTATTGCACGTTCGGCCCGTCCAGGCGCGCCGACATTTTACTGATTGCACCGCGGCCAATCTCGATCAATGGATGGCATCCGACTTGAACAGGATATTCGGCACTTCGATCGACTTCGACGCACATTCCTGCGGACCCATGTAGCCAGTGCGCTCTTCCTCGGGCAGGTTCTGGATTTCCCAGGCGATCATCGCTTGCAGCGATAATTCGCGTTGCTCGGTGGTGAGCTTGCCACCGTCGGACCATTTACCGATTTCCACCGCCAGTTTCAGGCTCTGGTAGATGTCCGGGGTGATGTTCTTGATCATTTCGTTAAAAGAGGACATTGGGTCTCCGCGTTCTCTACTTACAAGACTGTTTCAGACGGCCAGTTTACGGCGGTTGTACAAACCACCCAACAAACCGGTCAAGCATCCGACGAGCAACCCGCTGACATGGGCCGCGTTGGCGATTTCACCGAAGCCGATCATCGAGACCAGCCCCGACAGGCACAGCAGCAACCAGACCAGCATCATCACCAGTACCCCGCGAGGCAGGCGATAAGCGGCGTTCGGCGACAACAGCTGGAAGATCCAGCAGTGTCCGAGCAGGCCGTACAGCACCCCGGACAACCCGCCGAACAGGCTCGGGCCGCTGAAAAGAAATTGGGTGTAATTGGATACAAGGCTGAACAGCAAGGTCAGGCCGATCAGGTTGACGCTGCCCTGGCGCGACTCGATGCGCCGTCCCAGCTCCCAGTACCACATGCCGTTCATCGCCAGGTGCAGGATGCCGAAGTGGATCAGCATCGGCGTGACCAGTCGCCACCACTGCCCCGCCGCCAGGCTGTCGGCCAAAGGCGTGAAGTGGATGTACTCGCCGACGATGCGGAAATCGAGGAAGGTCAGCCAGTGCATCGTATTCAGGTTGTCGCCCAGCATCGTCAGCGCGCCGACCAGCAGGCTCAACAGCAAGACCAGCGCAGTGGCTTTGGCGTAGCGCAGCTGCTCGACGAAACCCGGACGGCGAACGGTTTGTGCCACGGGAACATCCAGTTGCTGATCGGGATCGCCCTCCGGAAACCGCTCATACAAGGCGCGCACGTCTTCGCTGATGTTGTCCGGCACCCACAACACCTGCTCGCCCGCCTCTTCGCTGACCCGGTGCGGCACTTGCATGCGCTGCAACAATTTGACGAAACCGCTGAGGTCCACCGCCAGCGGCAGACGCAATACCGCCACAGCACTCATTGCAACCTCTCTTTCATTGCAAAACCTCTGGCCGCTCGACATCGACCCAGACAAATTTATGCGGATCGAGCCGCGTTTCCTGATCCAGCCGATAGGCGACCAGTTTGCCGTAGAGCACGGCGCTGTAATCCAGGCACGCCAGGTTCGGGCGGATCGGCGCGGGTTTGCCGCTGCGCCAGTAGTGGCCGACAAACAGCAACGGCTCGTCGATGCCGTAACGCAGCAGGTTGTTCTTCTCACTGGACGACAGCGGCGTTTGCGCCACCGGGTCGGGCAGCGCATCGGGCTGGAACACGATGTCGCCATAGGTCTGCGGGTCGTCCTCCCAGAATTTGGTGCGGAAGAACGAACGGGTCAGGCCATCGCCGCTGGTCATGGTCAGGCCATGGGGCAGGCGCATGTCGGTGCCGCGCAGCAGGCGGTCGAACACGGTGCAGGCGAAACTGCCCGGCATGGCCGACGCCTGCAGGAAGTGTTCATCGACGCACCCATCGGGAAACAGCGCCCGCAGCGGTTCGATCAGGCCGGCGTCCCAACAGGCATGCACCACCCGGAAGCGTCCGGCGTCGACGAACAGCGGCAGCTCATAGAACCATTGCTGGAAGTCATGCCAGTCACCCGGATGATGTTCGAACTGGGTCAGGGTTTCATTCAGCAATCGGGCGTGGCGCGGCGTGTGCTCACGGACGAACTGCTTGCCACTGCCAGGCAGCGCCGGCGTGACCCAGCCCAGGGCGTTGAATTCATGGTTGCCCATGATGCACAGCGCCTGACCGGCCTCGACCATGTCGTGGACGATGTGCAGCGCCTCGCGAATCCGCGGGCCGCGGTCGATGATGTCGCCGACGAACACCGCCATGCGCGAAGGATGGCGCCAGACGCCACCTTGTTTGTGATAACCGAGCCGGTCGAGCAAATGCTCAAGGGTCAGAGCGCAACCGTGCACGTCACCGATCAGGTCGTAGCTACGCGCGGGATCGAGCATCAGTCGCCTCCACCACCCAACTTGCTGCCCCAGCCGAGCTTGGTCCGGCAGACTTCGTAGTAGTTGTGGTCGAGCGGGTGGATCAGCCGCAACTTCTGGGCTTTCTTGCTCACGGTGATGGTATCGCCGGGCGCGCAGGTAAAGTGGTTCTGCCCGTCACACGAGACTTGCGGGTAAATCTGCATATCCTTGGACACGACGATTTTCAGCTCACTGTTGCCATCGACCACAATCGGTCTGCCCGACAAGGTATGGGGGTACATCGGCACAATTACAATGGCGTCGAGCTTGGGGTGCATGATCGGTCCACCCGCCGACAGCGCATAGGCGGTCGAACCGGTGGGCGTGGCGACGATCAGGCCGTCGGCCTTTTGGCTGCAGACGAACTGGCCGTCGATGTACAGTTCGAACTCGATCATCCGCGTCGATTTGCCAGGGTGCAGCACCACGTCGTTCAGCGCATCGCCCTGGCCGATGGCCTCGGCATGGCGACGGACTTCGGCCTGCAGCAGGAAGCGGTTTTCCACCAGATAATGACCGTCGAGCACCTCGGCGACCTTGACTTCCAGCTCATCGGGACGGATATCGGTCAGGAAACCCAAACTGCCCCGGTTGATCCCCAGCACCGGGATATTGTGCTTGGCCAGCGCCCGGGCGGCGCCGAGCAGGCTGCCGTCACCGCCGACCACAATCACCATGTCACACACTTCGCCGAGCATCTTGCGCGACGAGGTTTGCAGGCCGTGGCCCGGCAGGACTTCGGCGATGGTGTCTTCGAGGATCACGTGCAGGTGACGATCGAGCAGAAACCGTTTCAGTCGGCGGACGGTATCGAGTACCTGCGAACTGCCGAGACGTCCGATGATGCCGATATTACGAAATTGCTCCATGGGGTCCCTAAGCTCTGCGACGGCGAAAAGCACGATTATGGGCGAAAGCTCGGGATAGACAAAATCCTTTCAGCGACAAGGATGTACTCCTGTTTGAGGCTATGCTCGCAAGATGATCCTATTTCCAGATTTGTTGCAGTTACCCCACCGGTTGCACCACCCCGAAGTGCGCGACCTGGCGTGGGTCATCCTGGCGCCGCCGATGCTCGCCGACACGCCGTGGCCGCAGCGCCATCCGCTGGCCGGCAGCGACTGGGTACAGGCGCCGGATCGCCTGGAACACTGGCTGCGGCGCCTGGACCAGGACAGCTACGGTTTGCTGCACTGGTTGTCCCAGGCCCGCACCCGGCGCCTGGGCCTTTACTACGAGCGTCTCTGGCAATTTGCCGTCGAACACGCACCGGGCATCGAACTGATTGCCGCCAACATGCCGATCCGCCGTGAAGGCCACACCCTGGGCGAACTGGACATGCTGCTGCGCGATCGCGACGGCGTGCATCACCTGGAACTGGCGATCAAGCTCTATCTTGGCCCGCAGAATGGGGATGGACGCGACACCGCACAGTGGCTCGGACCCGGGTGCCACGATCGACTGGATCGCAAACTCACGCACCTGAGCCAGCATCAACTGCCGATTTCCGCCCGACCGGAGAGCCGCGAAGTCCTCGCGGCGCTGGATATCCGGCAATTCAGCGCACATTTGTGGCTGGGCGGCTACTTGCTGTATCCGTGGCCCGGCCCAGCGGTGCCTCCGGGCGGTGCCCATCCACAGCATCTGCGCGGTCGCTGGCTGCATCAGAAGGATTGGCCCGAATTTATCGGGCAAAGTCCACCCGGTCGCTGGCAACCCCTGCCCCGCCATGCCTGGCTGGCGCCGGCGCATTACCCTGCCGAACAGACCTGGAGTAACGGGCAATTGCAGGCGTGGTTGAGTGAGTTGTCGCCCGTAGCACCGGCGCAGTTGTTGGTGCGGTTGACGGAAAATGCCAATGGCGACTGGGAAGAAGCCGAGCGGTTGTTTCTGGTGGCGGATCTTTGGCCGAACGTGCCGGGCCAGGGTTGAGATTTTGTAGTGACTGGACCGGCCTCTTCGCGAGCAGGCTCGCTCCCACAATTGGAATGCATTTCCCTGTGGGAGCGAGCCTGCTCGCGAATGAGCCAACGCGGTTTAAAGAGATAACCGCAAAGCCAACGCCGCCAACGTCGCCAACAACACCGGCACCGTCAACACAATCCCGACCTTGAAGTAATACCCCCAGCCGATCCGGATACTCTTGCGCTCCAGTACATGCAACCACAACAGCGTCGCCAGGCTGCCGATCGGGGTGATTTTCGGCCCCAGGTCGCTGCCGATGACGTTGGCGTAGATCATTGCCTCCTTCACCATCCCCGTCGCCTGGCTGGCATCGATGGATAACAGGCCGATCAGCACCGTCGGCAAATTGTTCATGATCGAAGACAACAGCGCCGTCAGCACCCCGGTGCCCATGGCTGCGCCCCATACGCCATATTCGGCGAAACCGTTCAGCCACCCCGCCAGGAACCCGGTGAGCCCGGCGTTGCGCAAACCGTAGACCACCAGGTACATGCCCAACGAGAAGATCACGATCTGCCACGGCGCTTCTTTCATCACTTTGCGCGTGGAGATCTTGTGGCCGCGGGCAGCGATGGCCAGCAACAGGGCGGCACACACTGCCGAAATCGCGCTGATCGGAATGCCCAGCGGCTCCAGCGCAAAACAACCGAGCAACAGGATGACCAGCACCGCCCAACCAGCATAAAACGTCGCTTTGTCGTGGATGGCGGACGCCGGATGCGCCAGTTGCTCAGGGTCATAATCCCTTGGAATGTCACGACGGAAAAACCACATCAGCATGGCAAGCGTCGCGGCAACGCTCACCAGGTTGACCGGGATCATCACCGCCGCGTAGCGATTGAAACCGATGTCGAAGAAGTCCGCGGAAACGATGTTCACCAGGTTCGACACCACCAGCGGCAGGCTCGCGGTATCGGCGATGAAACCGGCGCCCATGACAAACGCCAGGGTCGCCGCCGGGGAAAAACGCAACGCCAGGAGCATGGAGATCACGATGGGCGTGAGAATCAGTGCCGCACCGTCGTTGGCGAACAACGCCGAGACCAGCGCCCCGAGCAGCACCATGTAAGCGAACAACTTGCGCCCGTTGCCTCGCCCCCAGCGGGCCACATGCAGCGCTGCCCAGGCAAACAGCCCGGCCTCGTCCAGCAACAGGCTGATGATGATCAGCGCGATAAAGGTGCCGGTGGCATTCCAGATGATCTGCCACACCACCGGAATGTCACCCAGGTGCACCACGCCGAAAATCAGCGCCAGCACCGCGCCGAACACCGCACTCCAGCCAACGCCGAGGCCTTTGGGTTGCCAGATCACCAGGGTAATGGTCAACAGGAAAATCAGTGACGCGACAAGCATTCAAGGCAGCCTTGGAACAAATGAGCAAACAGGATGACAGGCCGCCCAACCGACGTCACCTTCCGAAAAAAACAGAGCCCTGTAGGAGCGAGCTTGCTCGCGATGAACCCGAGAGCAACTCGCTTAACCAGAAAACACGCGTAATCGTTTACGACCATCGCGAGCAAGCTCGCTCCTACAGGTGCTGTTCGACCCATTTCGCGTAAGCGTCGATGAATTTTTGCAGAAACGGCCGGACCGACTCGGACGGATTGCCCGCCTCGTCGAACGCCGAGCCGGCGCCGCCCAGATAAGATTCAGGTTGCTGCATCATCGGTACATCGAGAAACACCATGGACTGGCGCAAGTGATGGTTTGCCCCAAATCCGCCAATCGCACCCGGCGAAGCACTGAATACCGCACCGGGTTTGCCGCTCCAGGCACTCTTGCCGTAAGGGCGTGAACCTACGTCAATGGCGTTCTTCATCGGGGCTGGCACCGAGCGGTTGTATTCCGGGGTGACGAACAGCACTGCGTCGGATGAACTCACTTGTTGTCGGAAAGTGCTGTAGGCTGCCGGCGGTGAATCGCCGTCAATGTCCTCGTTGTAGAGCGGCAGATCGCCGATCTCGACAATATTCAGCTTCAGGTTGGCCGGCGCCAGTTCCGCCAGCGCGAGGGCAACCTTGCGGTTGATCGATGCTTTGCGCAGGCTGCCGACCACTACGGCGACGGTATAGACATTGCTCATGGAAGACTCTCGATTGTCCGTGGGAGGAGCCAGTAGTTATAGATGATCAGGCGGCGGTTCACCCAGTGAACACAGGTATATCCGCGTCCTGATTATTTTTTTTACGCAGGAAAACTTACCGTGCTCGGTGGTGGTCTACACAGCCGCAAATCAAGCGTTTTATCTCCAGAGGTTCTAAGCAGATGGCAGCAGTACTCGTCGGTCAGTTCCATGCAAGAGACGCGGAAGGCCGCATTTATTCCGTGCATGAGTTCCAGGACTCCACACCGTCGGCAGACGGCGCGCCTGTCACCACGTACAAACTGGCAATTGGCGATCGCGTCAACAAACTCGATGACAACGAGTTTCAGTTGGTGCAAACGGGCGTAACCCTGACCCGTGAACCGGAATCGATTGTCGCTTCATAACTTGGCGTTATGAGCAGAAGTCATATGCTTGGACTTGGGTTAGGATTCAGTCACTGACTCCTTCACCTGCTGAACATGGACTTCACGCATGCGTTTACGCCATATCGAAGTGATCCAGGCACTCCTGCAGACCGGTCACCTGGGCACCGCCGCCGAATGGCTGCAATTGCCGGTGACCGAGGTCGAGCGCATTTTGCGCGAGGCCGAGGATCAGTTGGGTTTCATGCTGTTCTCCAGCGTACGCGGGCGTTTGCAGGCCACCCGCGAAGCGCGGGAGTTGCAGGTGGAAATTGCCCACGTCTACGATGCGCTCGAACCCGTGCAGCGCTTGGCCAACAGCCTGCGGCAATACCTGGCCCCGCCGCTGCGCATCATCTGCACCCCGCCCCTGGCCCAGCAATTGTTGCCGCAGAGCATCGCGGCCCTGCGTCGACGCTTGCCCGACGCGCCCTGCACTCTCCTGAGCCAACCCACCCGTGACATCGTCAGAAGCCTGTTGCTGCGTGAAAGCGATCTGGGCCTGAGCCTGCATGATCCCGATCGCGCCGAGATTCATTGCCAGGTGATCGCCCAAGGCAAGCTGCAACTGCTCGCCCCCCACGGCTGGTTGCAACCGAAACAGAAGTACATCTCGCTGCAGGATCTGGCCGGGCAAGCGATGGTCGGTCTCGAAGGCCATGATCCACTCAGCCCGGCCCTGGAGCACAAGCTGCACGCCCTGCGCCCGGCGCCGGTGATTCAGACCCGGGTCCAGACGCATCAGATGATGCGCAGCATGGTCGAGGCCGGAGAAGGCCTGGCCATCGTCGACCCCTTCACGGCCCTCGGCGCCAAATCCGCCGGCCTCGACGCCTGCCCACTGGCACCCGCGGTGCCGGTCAGCGTCTACGCCCTGACCCTGAAGAACGGCGAACCCTCGCCGGCCGTTCAGGCTCTGTTGGACATCATCACGGAACAAGCCGCGGCGATGCTGGGGAGCTGATCGGGTTTTCCAGCGGGTTATCGAACATTCGATACCAGAACAGCGCCACCTCGGCGGTATTGGGGTCGATGCCCCGATAGCGCAAATGATCGATGCCGCCGATCACATAGCCGCAACGCTCATACAAGCGGCACGCGCCGAGGTTATTGTTCTGGGTTTCCAGCATGATGCCCGGCAGTTTCTTCTTGCGACTCCAGAACTGCGCCACGTCCAGCAACGCCTTGGCCACGCCGTGGCGTCGCGCCGGGGCATGCACCGCCAGTTCGTCGATATGGGCGAAACCATTCCAGTTGGTACTGATCACCAGGTGCCCCACCGGCTCGTCATCGAGGAAGGCCATGAAGATTGCACTGTCGGCGGCGTCGCGAAAACTGCTGAACTCTTCAGGATCGATGCCATAACATTTGCGATAAGGCGTAATCGGTGTGACCGACCATTCTTCCACCGACCGGCTTATTTCCGGCGCACCGTAGGCAGCCACTTCAAAACTGAAATCACTGCCCCAGATGTAGGCGGCAAAGCCGTCGTCGGCGACGCGCACCGACAACCCCGGGTGATTTGGATTCATGACAGGTTGCATACTCGCAAAGGTCCTCATTCCTTGATGCAATCGACGGTGTAATGCCGTCCATTGCCCTCATCTTCGTGTTGCAAGCCGTGCACATCGGCGACGAACCCCGGAAAACTGCTGTCGAACGTGCGGGCAAACGCCAGGTAGTCGATGATCGAACGGGTCGACTCGGTAAAGCGTTCACCGGGCATGATCAACGGAATGCCCGGCGGGTAAGGCACCAGCATCACGGCGGCGATGCGCCCATCCAGCGCATCGATCGACACCGCCTCGACTTCGCCACGCACCAATTGATCATAGGCATCAGCCGGCTTCATCGCGACTTCCGGCAGCACCGTGTACATGCGCTTGAGATGTTTGGCCGTGGCATTGCTGCGATAGCAGCTGTGCAACTGGTTGCACAGGTCGCGAAGGCCCATGCCCTGATAGCGCGCGACATTTTGTTGCGCCACGCACGGCAGGCAGGTCGCCAGACTGACGTTGGCATCGTAACTGCGCTTGAACTCCAGCAGCTCGGTGAGCAGCGTGCTCCATTTGCCCTTGGTGATGCCCATGGAGAACAGCACCAGGAACGAATACAACCCGGTCTTTTCCACCACCAGCCCGCGCTCCCAGAGGAATTTGCTGACGACCGCCGCCGGAATCCCGCGCTCGCTGAGTGCGCCGCCCGCGGTCAGGCCCGGCATCACTAGCGTGACCTTGATCGGGTCAAGCAATACGTAATCGTCGGTCACGTCGCCAAAGCCGTGCCAGTCAGCCGTCGGTTGCAGCAGCCAGTCCTCGGTCGCAATCTGGTCGATGCCCTCTTCCGAAGGCGGCTGCCAGATGGAAAACCACCAGTCGTCCGCTGCGATGTGCTGTCGCAAATTGGCCAGCGCCCGGCGAAAGCTCAGGGCTTCGTCGAACATTTCCTGCAACAGCGAACGCCCGGCCCCACCCTCCATCATCGCCGAAGCGACATCCAGCGAAGCGATGATGCCGTATTGCGGCGAGGTGGAGATGTGCATCATGAACGCCTCGTTGAAGCGATCACGGTCAAGCTGCCGGGCACCGCCGTCCTGTACGTGAATCATCGACGCCTGACTGAACGCCGCCAGCAGCTTGTGAGTGGAATGGGTGGTGAACACCAGCGGACCGTCATGGCTGCGCGAGGTGCCCATGCCATAACGTCCGGCGAAAAACTCGTGGAAGGCCGCGTAGGCGTACCAGGCCTCGTCGAAGTGCAGCACCTCGACACTGTTGCCCAATTGCTGCTTGATCAGTTCGGCGTTGTAGCAGAGGCCGTCGTAGGTCGAATTGGTCACCACCGCCAGTTTGACCTTGGGCGCCCGGCCCTTGGTCAGCGGGCTGGCGTCGATCTTGGCCCGAATCGATTGCGGACTGAACTCGCTCAACGGAATCGGGCCGATGATCCCCAGCTCATTGCGCTCCGGGCACAGGTACAAAGGGATGGCGCCGGTCATGATGATCGAGTGCAGCACTGATTTGTGGCAGTTGCGGTCCACCAATACCAGGTCATCGCGGGCCACCATGGAGTGCCAGACGATCTTGTTGGCGGTCGAGGTGCCGTTGATCACGAAGAAGGTGTGATCGGCGCCGAAGTTGCGCGCAGCCCTGGCCTCGGCCTCGGCCAGCGGCCCGGTGTGATCCAGCAGCGAACCGAGCTCGGGCACCGAGACCGACAAATCCGAACGCAGGGTGTTTTCACCGAAGAACTGATGAAACGCCTGCCCCACCGGACTCTTGTGATACGCCACGCCCCCGCCGTGACCGGGGGTGTGCCAGGAATAATTGGAATCGGCGGTGTGCTGCACCAACGCCTTGAAGAACGGCGGCAGCAGTCCATCCAGGTACTTGCGCGCCGCCCGTGCCACCTGCCGCGCGAGAAATGGCACGGTATCTTCGAACAGGTAGAGAATCCCGCGCAGTTGATTGAGCTCGGCCATGGCGTCGGCGGGCGCATTTTCCAGGGTCACTTGCTCGCCCAGGGCGAAGATCGGCAAATCCGGCGCGCGTACCCGCGCCAGTCCGATCAGTTCAGCCATATTTTGTAATAAATGCGAGTGGGCGCTGGCGTCTTCCGCCGCGATCAACATGCACGAGAGGCCGTGATGCGTCGAAGCAACCAGGCGCCCTTCGGCGTAATCCATCGCCGAGACGATGCTGAAACCTTCCTGCTCCAGCTCCCGGGCGATGCCCCGCACACGATCGCCGGCGACGGTATCGGCCTTGATGTCGCGATGGACGATCAGCACCGGGAATTTCAGATCTTTATACATGAGGCTCAGTGTCCTGAGGCGGCAGGCCAGAGCCTGCCAATCACCTCAGGGTAGAGGGTTGAAGCGGATGTGGCGAGTGCGATGCACTGAAGCGGGTCAGTCGCCGCACCATGCCAGAGCAAAAAAAAGCAATTTGGTACGAACCTTTGTGGCGAGGAAGCTTGCTCCCGCTCGGCTGCGAAGCAGTCGTAAATCCGACCAGCTCGGTTTGGCTGAAGGAGCGCTTGGGGGCTGCTTCGCACCCCAACGGGAGCAAGTTCCCTCGCCACAAAAAGCGCTTTTGCCTTACATCTGCAAATTACGCCTGCGCTTCAGCCTCGGCCAATTGCAACCACAACGCCGGCCCACCCGCCGACTTGCTGATGATCTCCAGACGCGCCGCGTGCCGGGCCAGGTCGTCTTCACTGGCGTGAATGATACGGGTCCGTTTGCGGTCGGCCGGCAGGCGACGAATTTCAGTGGCCGAGTTGTCCGCGCCCTCACCGGAACCGTTGCCATCGGAGGCATTACCGGCCAGGGACAGGCTGGTCTGGCCGCCGGTCATGGTCAGGTAAACGTCGGCAAGGATCTCGGAGTCGAGCAAGGCGCCGTGCAGTTCACGACCGGAGTTGTCGACGCCATAGCGTTTGCACAGGGCGTCGAGGCTGTTGCGCTGCCCCGGGTGACGCTCCCGGGCCATCATCAGGGTGTCGAGGATCGAGCAGTGTTGCGTGATGTCCGCACGGTCGTGCTGACCCATCAAGGCAAATTCGTTGTTGATGAAGCCAACGTCGAACGCCGCGTTGTGGATGATCAGCTGCGCGCCTTTGATGAACTCGAAGAATTCTTCAGCCACCTCGGCAAAACGCGGTTTGCCCACCAGGAACTCGTTGGTGATGCCGTGGACGCCGATGGCGCCTTCGTCACTTTCGCGGTCCGGTTGCAGGTAAACGTGAAAATGCCGGCCGGTCAGGCGCCGACCGATCAACTCGACACAACCGATTTCGATAATCCGGTGGCCGTCGGTCACCGGCATGCCGGTGGTTTCGGTATCGAGTACAACGGATCTGGTGGCCATCAGTGCTCAGCTCTCAACGGGTCATTCTTGCAAAAGCGGCGATGTTAACACGCTCGCCGGGGTCTTTCAGATAGACCGTGTGCACCCATTCGCGAGCAGGCTCGCTCCCACAGTTGATCTCCAGTGAACACAACTTTGTGTCCACTCCAGATTCCATGTGGGAGCGAGCCTGCTCGCGAAGACCGCAACTCGGTCGTTCAGGCCTGCTTGAACCCGCGCACTTCATCCACGCCCCGGTTGGCCAGTTGGTCGGCGCGCTCGTTGCCGTGGTGGCCGATGTGCCCGCGCACCCATTTCCAGGTGACGTTGTGGCGGTTGACCTGTTCGTCGAGCATCTTCCACAGGTCGGCGTTTTTCACCGGTTCTTTCGCGGCGGTTTTCCAGCCGCGTTTCTTCCAGTTGGCCATCCATTCATTGATGCCTTTCATCACGTACTGGGAGTCGGTCACCAGCAGCACGTCGCAGGGACGCTTGAGCTCTTCCAGGCCACGGATCGCGCCCATCAGCTCCATGCGGTTGTTGGTGGTGTTGGCTTCGCCGCCCCAGAGTTCCTTTTCAACGCCCTTGCACACCAGCAACGCCCCCCAGCCGCCAGGACCGGGGTTGCCTTTGCAGGCGCCATCGGTGAACAGTTCTACGCTATCGCTCATGCCAATCTATCCAGAAAATGCGGTGGCTCGCCGATGGGTGATCGACAACGCCCGAGACCGGGGGCAACCCCGGCCGGAAAAATAAAGTAGGTATTACGGCTCGATGCGGCGGCGGTTGACCTTGGCCATCGGCAATGGAATAAGCTTGCCCATCGGTTCGCGGCGTTCCTGACGGACCGGCCGCAGGCCCACCACGATCTTGCGCGCCACCAATAAATAGAAGCCGCCACCGGACAATTGCCAATCACCGGCCTTGCGCTCCCAGCCGGCAAGACGGGTCTGCCAGGCGGGCGAAGCAAGCGGCGGACGATAGCACCCGAAGCGGCGTTTCTCCAGCGCGAAGCCCAGCAGATTCAGCCAGTCGGCCACCCGCGACGGAGAAATGCAGCGCGCCTTGCGCAAGGCATCGTGAGCAAACACATGACGCAGGCCCCAGCTGCTCCAGGGGTTGATCCCGATGATGAGCAGATGACCGCCCGGCCGCACGCTGCTCGCCGCTTCCCGCAACAAACCATGTGGCGACAGGCAGAAATCCAGCCCGTGCTGCAACACCACCACATCGGCGGCATGCTCGCTCAACGGCCAGGCTTGTTCCTCGCAGACTATTTCGACCCCCGGCAACGGCGCACCCAGGCGCACATTGCGCTGCACCTGCGGCGCCGACGGTGGCGTCTGGGCCGAGGGACCGTAATGCACCAGGTAACCGCCGAAGAAACGGCCCAGCTCTTCTTCGAGCATCAGCCGCTCTTCATCCAGCAAAAACTGTCCGAGTGGACCGGACAGCCACTCACGGGCGGCGCTGATCAACGCCAGCCAGTCAGGATCGGCCTGAGCGAACGCTTTATCGGTCATTGCATTCTCCAACGCGCCAGGAAGTTCTAAGATGCGCCATTGTTTTCCGCTTGGCGAATCCGACGATGATACAGATCAGTGCCCTGCCCGCCTTTACCGACAACTACATCTGGTTGTTACAAGACCCCAGCACCCGGCGCTGCGCGGTGGTCGACCCGGGCGATGCCGCGCCGGTTCAGGCCTGGCTCACGGCTAATCCGGGCTGGGTGTTGAGCGATATTCTGATCACTCACCATCATCATGACCATGTCGGCGGCGTCGACCAGTTGAAGAAAGCGACGGACGCCAACGTCTACGGTCCGGCCAGCGAAAGCATCCCGGGGCGCGACATCGCGCTCAAGGATAACGATCGCGTCAATGTGCTGGGCCATGACTTCGAGATCATTGCCGTCCCCGGTCATACCCTGGGGCACATCGCCTATTATCACCCCGGCCTGCTGTTCTGTGGCGATACCCTTTTCGCGGCGGGTTGCGGACGCCTGTTCGAAGGCACGCCTCAACAAATGTACACCTCGCTGTCGCGCCTTGCCGCGCTTCCCGAAGACACCAAGGTGTACTGCACCCATGAATACACCCTGAGCAATCTGCGCTTCGCCGCGGCCGTCGAACCAGGCAATCCGGACACCCTCGAACGCCTGGGCAGTGTCACCCGTCAACGGGAAGCGGGGATCATCACGCTGCCTTCGACGATAGCCCTGGAAAAGCGCACAAATCCGTTTTTACGTGCCGGAGAAACATCCGTTAAAGAAAAAGCGGACGAACGGACCGGCACCGATAACTCTGCGCCCGATATGGTTTTTGCGACACTGAGGGCTTGGAAAGACACGTTCTAAACAGCTTGCACGATGGTACGAAAACCATGAATGGTTGACCGTTAGGGGTGCGCTTTCTAGAATCGCCCGACATTTTTGCCCGGAACTTACTTCCAGCCAATGTCGTCATCTATTCGCAAAGCCATCAATTCGGACGCTCTGACCCGCCTGGCGCAAGCCATAGCGGTGGCTGTGTCCGCGACATTGGCGGGCTGTTCCAGCCATGCGCCGCAGACCGATGCGACGCATGCTCCGAATATTGCCGCGCGTGCCAAGCAGAAGCCCATCTGGATCAGCGAAAAGCCGAGCCCGCAGATCCCGCAGGATGTCTGGGAGCGCATGCGCCAGGGCTTCCAGCTGCAGGACGGCTTGGGCGTCAACCCGCGCATCGAGCAACAGCGCCTGTGGTTCGCCAGCAATCCATCGTTCCTCGAAAACGCCGGCGAACGCGGCAGTCTCTACATTCATTACATCGTCGAACGTCTTGAAGAACGCAACATGCCGCTGGAACTGGCATTGCTGCCAGTGATTGAAAGCGCCTACAACCCGATGGCCTACTCCCGGGCCAATGCGGTTGGCTTGTGGCAATTCATTCCATCCACCGGACGTTACTTCAACCTGCGTCAGACCCGCTTCTATGATGGCCGTCGCGATATCACCGCTTCGACCACCGCCGCAATGGACTACCTGACCCGTCTGCACGACATGTTCAACGGCGACTGGCTGTTGGCCCTGGCCGCTTACAACGCCGGTGAAGGCACGGTCAGCCGGGCCATCGAGCGCAACGAAAAGCTCGGCCTGCCGACCGACTACTGGAACCTGCCGCTGCCCGCCGAAACCCAGGCCTATGTGCCGAAGCTGCTGGCCTTGTCGCAAGTGGTACTGGCGCCTGACGCCTACGGCGTGAACCTCAACCCGATCGCCAACGAACCGTATTTCCAGGTCGTCGAAATCAACCAGCGCATGGACCTGTCCAAGGTCGCGGCGGTGGCCAACATCGACGAAGACGAACTGTTCCAGCTCAACCCGGCCTTCAAGCAACGCACCACCATCGACGGCCCCCAGCATTTGCTGGTGCCAACCTCCAAGGCACAACTGCTGACCACCAGCCTGCAGACCATGCGTCCTGAAGAGTTGATCAGCAAGAAGCAGCTCAAGCCGGTCTTCGACGGCGCGGACGAGACCCAGGTGGCCGTTGCCAAACGCAACTACCGGGTCAAGCGCGGCGACAACCTGGGCTCCATCGCCAAGGCCAACAATGTCGACGTCAAGGACCTGCAGCGCTGGAACAAGCTGAGCGGCAAGAACCTCAAGCCCGGCCAGACGCTGGTTATGCAGGACACCAGCAAACGCGGTAAGGGGCGCATCAACACCGTGGTTGCGGCCAACGCCAAAACCAGGGGCGATGCCAAAAAGCCACAGACCCAATACAAGGTCAAGCAAGGCGACTCGCTGTACATCGTGGCCAAGCGCTTCAACGTTGAAATGCAGCACCTCAAGCGCTGGAACCCGAAAATGGGTCAGGCGCTGAAGCCGGGGCAGATGCTGACGGTTTCCAATCCGCACTAAAAAAACGAGCCCCTGATTATCAGGGGCTTTTTTTTGTTTTTGCGGCATCGAAAGACTTTGTGGCGAGGGAGCTTGCTCCCGTTGGGCTGCGCAGCAGCCCCAAACCCTGCCCCCTGGATAATTCTGACATACCGCGTGCACAGGGTTTACGACGGCTTCGCCGCCGCGCGGGAGCAAGCTCCCTCGCCACAGGATGGGCGCAAGCAGAACTGTCTCGTCCGCAATTAACAGCGCATTAACCCCCCGTCTTTTTCCTGTCCATACAAGCTGTTACTGTACGAGCCACAAAGCCCAAGCCGCCTGGATCGGATTCACTACTTGAAGCGTCCCCTCCTCTCGCTCCTGATCAGCCTGGCCTTGAGCTCCACCGCAAGCGCGACGATCAGCGAAAGTCATGGTTATGCGCAGTTCGGCACGCTCAAGTACCCGGCCAGATTCACCCACTTCGATTGGGTCAACCCGCAAGCGCCCAAGGGCGGTACGTTGCGGGTGATGGCGTTTGGCACGTTCGATACGCTCAACCCTTATACCTTCAAGGGCACCAGCCCGGTTGCCACGCCGAATTTCCTGCAATATGGCATCAACGAGCTCAACGAGCCGCTGATGGTCGGTACCGGCCAGTACGCCCCCTCCGGGGACGAACCGACCTCCAGTTATGGCCTGATCGCCCAATCGGTGGAATACAGCGAGGACCGCAGCTGGGTGGTGTTCAATCTGCGCCCCGAAGCACGCTTTCACGATGGCACGCCGATCACCGCCTACGACGTGGCGTTCTCCTACCGCCTGCTGCTCAAGGAAGGTCATCCGCAATACCGCACCAACCTGCAGGAAGTGTTGCGGGTCGATATCCTCAATCCCCGGCGCATTCGTTTCGTCTTCAAGCGTGCCGGCAATCCCTTGCTGATCCTGCGCCTGGGTGAGTTGCCGGTGCTGCCGCAGCATTACTGGAAAGATCGCGACTTCAAGGCCACCACCTTCGAACCGCCGCTGGGCAGCGGGCCGTACCGCATTACCTCGGTCACGCCGGGGCGGCAGATCGTGTTCGAACGGGTCAAGGACTACTGGGGCAAAGACCTGCCGGTCAATCGCGGCAAGTACAATGTCGATCGGATGCAAGTCGAGTTCTACCGCGACAGTGACGTGGCGTTCGAAGCGTTCAAGGCCGGTGAGTTCGACATCTATATCGAGCATCAGGCGAAGAATTGGGCCACCGGCTACAACTTTCCGGCGATACGTCGTGGCGATGTGATCAAGGCGCAGATCCCGCACCAGATCCCGACCCAGACTCAAGGGCTGTTCATGAACGGCCGGCGCCCCACCCTGTCCGAAACCAAGGTCCGTGAGGCGCTGGGGCTGATGTTCGACTTCGAGTGGACTAACCGCACGCTGTTCAGCGGTGCCTACAATCGCGCCATGAGCTACTACCCCAACAGTGAATTTTCTGCCACGGGTCTGCCGGTCGGCCATGAATGGCTGTTGCTCAAGCCCTGGCGCGAGCAGTTGCCCGCCAGATTGTTCAGCGAACCGTTCAGTCTTCCGCAGACTCAGGGCCGCGGCATTCCCCGAGACACCATGCGCCAGGCACTGAGCCTGCTCGCCGAGTCCGGCTGGAAGCTCAACGGCCAGCGCTTGCAGAACGCCGCCGGGCAGCCGTTGCGCCTGGAAATCCTGCTGGTCAATCCGAACCTGGAACGCATCCTTCAGCCCTACGTCGAGAACCTCGCCAGCATCGGCATCGACGCACGGCTGCGCACGGTCGATCGCGCCCAGTACAAACAGCGCCTGGATCAGTTCGATTTCGACATGATCCTGATGACCCTCAACCAGACCCTCAGCCCCGGTCTGGAACAGTGGCAGTACTTCCATTCCAGTCAGGTCGGGGTCAAGGGCAGCAAGAACTACGCCGGCATCGCCAACCCGGTGGTCGATCATCTGCTCGATCAATTGCTCGCGGCCAAGACCCGCGATGAGCAAGTCGCCGCCGGCAAGGCGCTCGACCGGGTGCTGCTCTGGCAGCACTACATCATTCCCAACTGGTACCTCAATTATCACCGCCTGGCTTACCGCAACCGGTTCGCCTTCGTCAGCACGCCGCCCTACACCCTGGGCCTGAGTGCGTGGTGGCTGAAATCTTCGGAGAAAGATCGATGAAACCCATCAGCGCCCTGCTGTTGCAGGCCAGCGCCCTGTTGTTCGCAGGGTGGGCCTGTGCCGCCCCGCAACATGCCCTGACCCTGTACAACGAGCCGCCGAAATACCCGGCCGACTTCAAACACTTCGAGTACGTCAACCCGGACGCGCCCAAGGGCGGCATCTTCCGCCAGGCCGGTTTCGGCGGTTTCGACAGCCTCAACCCCTTCATCAGCAAAGGGGTATCGGCCAACGACATCGACCTGATCTACGACACCCTGGCCAGGCAGAGCCTGGATGAACCCTTTACCGAATATGGCCTGATCGCCGGCAAGATCGAAAAAGCCCCGAACAACGACTGGGTGCGTTTCTACCTGCGGCCCGAAGCCCGTTTCAATGACGGCCATCCGGTGCGGGCCGAGGATGTAGTGTTCAGCTTCCAGACCCTGATCAAGGATGGCGCACCGATGTACCGCGGCTACTACAACGACGTCGAAGACGTGGTCGCCGAAGATCCGCTGACCGTGCTGTTCAAGTTCAAGCACAGCAATAACCGCGAGCTGCCGTTGATCCTCGGCCAATTGCCGGTACTGCCCAAGCACTGGTGGGCCACTCGCGATTTCAACAAAGGCAACCTGGAAATTCCGCTGGGCAGCGGCCCGTACAAGGTCACCGAGGTCAAGGCCGGGCGTTCGGTACGCTACGAGCGGGTCAAGGATTATTGGGGCAAGGACCTGCCGATCAACCGCGGGCTCTACAACTTCGATGTCATGACCACCGACTACTACCGCGACAACACCGTGGCGCTGGAAGGCCTCAAGGCCGGGCAATTCGATTACTGGCTGGAGATGACCGCGAAGAACTGGGCCAACGCCTACAACATTCCAGCCGTCACCGAAGGCCGCCTGATCAAGGAACAGATCCCCAACGGCAACCCCACCGGCATGCAAGGCTTCGTGTTCAACCTGCGCCGCCCGGTGTTCCAGGACGTGCGCGTGCGCCAGGCACTGACCCTGTTGCTGGACTTCGAATGGACCAACAAGCAGTTGTTCAACGGCGCTTACGCGCGCACCCGCAGTTACTTCGAGAATTCGGAAATGGCCGCCACCGGCCTGCCGGATGCCGATCAGCTGGCGATCCTCGACCCGTTTCGCAGCAAACTGCCGCCACAGGTGTTTTGCGAGGCCTTTGAGAACCCGACCACCGATGGCAGCGGCATGATCCGCACCCAGCAACGCCAGGCCTATCAACTGCTGCAAGAGGCCGGCTGGCGCATCGTCGATGACAAGATGGTCGACGCCACCGGCAAACCGGTGAGCATCGAATTTTTGCTCGCCCAGACCGAATTCGAACGCGTATTGCTGCCGTTCAAGCGCAACCTGAGCGACCTGGGCATCGAACTGGTGATCCGCCGGGTCGATGTCTCGCAATACGTCAACCGCGTGCGCTCGCGGGACTTCGACATGATCGTCGGCAGCTTCCCGCAGTCCAACTCGCCGGGCAACGAACAGCGCGAATTCTGGATGACCGCGGCTGCCGACAAACCCGGCAGCCGTAACTCCATGGGCCTCAAGGATCCCGTGGTGGACCAGTTGGTCGAGCAATTGATCAATGCCGATTCGCGCAAAAGCCTGGTGGCTCATGCACGCGCACTGGACCGGGTGCTGCAATGGGGCTATTACGTGATTCCCAACTGGCACATCAAGACCTGGCGTGTGGCTTACTGGAACCACATCGGTCACCCTAAGGTCTCCCCCAAATATGACATCGGCACCGCCACCTGGTGGGTCAAGCCCGATGCCAAACCGGCCATAGAGATCGAAACCAAATTGCAAGCCGACCCTGCGGGCACGGAGTAATCAGATGCTGGCGTATATTTTTCGGCGACTGTTGCTGATCATTCCGACCTTGTTCGGTATTTTGCTGATCAACTTTGTGATCATCCAGGCCGCTCCCGGCGGGCCGGTGGAGCAGATGATCGCCAAGCTCGAAGGCTTCGAAGGCGCCACCAGCCGTATCGCCGGTGGCGGCGCGGAGGTGTCGGTGGCCGGTTCCGCCTATCGTGGTGCCCAGGGCCTGGACCCGGCGCTGATCAAGGAAATCGAACACATGTACGGCTTCGACAAATCGGCGCCGGAACGCCTGTGGATCATGGTCAAGAACTACGCCACCCTGGATTTCGGCGACAGTTTCTTCCGCGATGCCAAGGTCATCGACCTGATCAAGGAAAAGCTGCCGGTGTCGATCTCCCTCGGGCTGTGGAGCACCCTGATCATGTACCTGGTGTCGATCCCCCTGGGGATCGCCAAGGCCACTCGGCACGGCAGTCACTTCGACGTCTGGACCAGCTCGTTGATCATCGTCGGCTACGCGATCCCGGCGTTTCTGTTCGCCATCCTGCTGATCGTGGTATTTGCCGGTGGCAGTTACCTGGACTGGTTCCCGCTACGCGGGCTCACATCGAACAACTTCGATGAACTGAGCATGAGCGGCAAGGTACTCGACTACTTCTGGCACCTGGCGCTGCCGGTGACCGCCCTGGTGATCGGCAACTTTGCGACCATGACCCTGCTGACCAAGAACAGCTTCCTCGACGAAATCAACAAGCAGTACGTGGTCACCGCCAAGGCCAAGGGCCTGACCAATCAGCGTGTGCTGTACGGCCATGTGTTCCGCAACGCCATGCTGCTGGTGATCGCCGGTTTCCCGTCGGCCTTCATCGGGATCTTCTTCACCGGTTCGTTGCTGGTGGAGGTGATCTTCTCCCTCGACGGCCTCGGCCTGATGAGCTTCGAAGCGGCGATCAATCGCGACTACCCGGTGGTCTTCGGCACGCTGTTCATCTTCACCCTGCTGGGGTTGGTGGTGAAGTTGATCGGCGACCTCACCTACACCTTTGTCGATCCGCGCATCGACTTCGAAAGCCGGGAGCAGTGAGATGAACCTGTCCCCTCTCAATCGCCGCCGCTTCGAGCTGTTCAAGGCCAACAAGCGCGGCTGGTGGTCGCTGTGGCTGTTCCTGATCCTGTTCGGCGCCAGCCTCGGCGCCGAGTTGATCGCCAACGACAAACCGCTGGTGGTGCACTACGACGATGGCTGGTATTTCCCGGCGCTCAAGCGTTACCCGGAAACCACCTTCGGCGGTGAGTTCCCGCTGGAAGCCAACTACAAGAGCCCATACATCCGCGAACTGCTCAAGGCCAAGGATGCCTGGGTGCTGTGGGCGCCGATTCCGTTCAGCTATCAGAGCATCAACTACGACCTGAAAGTCCCGGCTCCCGCGCCACCGTCGGCGGACAATCTGCTGGGCACCGATGACCAGGGCCGCGACGTGCTGGCCCGGGTGATCTACGGCTTTCGCGTGTCGGTGCTGTTCGCCCTGACGCTGACCATCCTCAGCTCGATTGTCGGGGTGATTGCCGGTGCCTTGCAGGGTTTCTACGGCGGCTGGGTCGACCTGGCCGGACAGCGCTTCCTGGAGATCTGGTCCGGGCTGCCGGTGCTGTACCTGCTGATCATCCTTGCCAGCTTCGTGCAGCCGAATTTCTGGTGGCTACTGGGGATCATGCTGCTGTTTTCCTGGATGAGCCTGGTGGACGTGGTCCGCGCCGAGTTCCTGCGCGGGCGCAACCTGGAATACGTGCGTGCGGCCCGGGCGCTGGGCATGCAGAATGGCGCGATCATGTTCCGCCACATTCTGCCCAACGCGATGGTCTCGACCATGACCTTCATGCCGTTCATCCTGACCGGCGCCATCGGCACCCTGACCGCCCTGGATTTCCTCGGCTTCGGCCTGCCGGCGGGCAGCCCGTCGCTGGGTGAGCTGGTGGCCCAGGGTAAATCCAACTTGCAGGCGCCGTGGCTGGGCATGAGCGCATTTGCCGTGCTGGCACTGATGTTGAGCCTGCTGGTGTTCATCGGCGAGTCCGCTCGCGATGCCTTCGACCCGAGGAAGTGAAATGAATCAGGACAATCTGATCGAAGTGCGCGACCTCGCCGTCGAATTCGTCGTTGGCGAGCACTGCCAGCGCGTTGTAGAGAATGTCAGCTTCGATATCAAGCGCGGCGAAACCCTGGCGCTGGTGGGCGAAAGCGGCTCCGGCAAATCGGTGACCGCCCACTCGATCCTGCGCCTGCTGCCCTACCCGCTCGCCCGCCATCCATCGGGCACCATCGAGTATTCCGGGCAAAACCTGCTGGACCTGAAAGAAAAAACCATCCGCCACATCCGCGGTAACCGGATCGCGATGATCTTCCAGGAGCCGATGACCTCGCTCAATCCGTTGCACTCGATCGAGAAGCAGATCAACGAGGTGCTGGGCATCCACAAAGGCCTGGTCGGCAAAGTGGCGACCAAACGCACCCTCGAACTGCTGGAAATGGTCGGCATTCCAGAACCTGAGAAGCGCCTTAAAGCCCTGCCCCACGAATTGTCCGGCGGTCAGCGCCAGCGGGTGATGATCGCCATGGCCCTGGCCAACGAGCCGGAATTGCTGATTGCCGATGAGCCGACCACCGCGCTGGACGTGACCGTTCAGCTGAAAATCCTCGAATTGCTCAAGGAATTACAGGCTCGCCTGGGCATGGCGCTGTTACTGATCAGTCACGATTTGAACCTTGTGCGAAGAATTGCGCATCGCGTATGTGTCATGCAGCGCGGTTGCATCGTCGAACAGGCATCGTGCGAAGAGTTGTTCCGCGCGCCGCAGCATCCGTACACTCGGATCCTGCTGGCAGCGGAGCCCAGCGGGACGCCGGCGACCAACGTGATCGGCCCGCCCTTGCTGGCGGTCGAAGACCTGAAAGTCTGGTTCCCGATCAAGAAAGGCCTGCTCAAGCGCACGGTGGATTACGTCAAGGCGGTGGACGGCATCAATTTCAGCCTGCCCCAGGGACAGACCCTGGGCATCGTGGGCGAAAGCGGTTCCGGCAAATCGACGCTGGGCCTGGCGATTCTGCGGTTGATCGGCAGCCAAGGCGCCATCCGTTTTGAAGGCAAGCAGCTAGACTGCCTGACGCAGCAACAAGTCAGGCCGCTGCGGCGGGAGATGCAGGTGGTGTTTCAGGACCCGTTCGGCAGCCTGAGCCCACGGATGTGCGTGAGCCAGATCGTTGGCGAAGGCTTGCGGATCCACAAGATCGGCACCGAGGCGGAACAGGAACAAGCGATTATTGCGGCACTCAAGGAGGTAGGTCTGGACCCGGATACCCGGCACCGCTACCCCCACGAATTTTCCGGTGGGCAACGGCAGAGAATCGCCATTGCCCGGGCATTAGTGCTAAAACCGGCGTTGATTCTGCTGGACGAGCCGACTTCGGCCCTCGACCGCACCGTGCAACGCCAAGTGGTGGAGCTGCTGCGTTCACTGCAAACCAAGTACAACCTGACGTATCTGTTTATCAGCCATGACCTGGCTGTCGTCAAGGCGCTGAGCCACCAGCTGATGGTGGTCAAGCATGGCCAAGTGGTCGAACAGGGAGACGCGCAAAGTATTTTTGCCGACCCCCAACATCCGTATACACAGCAGTTGCTGGAAGCCGCCTTCCTGGTTCCAGACACTGCGCAATAACCTGAAAGAGAGGAGCAACACATGGGTTTTCTCGCCGGTAAGCGCGTACTGATCGTCGGTGTCGCCAGCAAGCTGTCCATCGCATCCGGCATCGCTGCCGCCATGCATCGCGAGGGCGCTGAGCTTGCCTTCACTTATCAGAACGACAAACTCAAGGGTCGTGTCGAAGAGTTCGCACAAGGCTGGGGTTCGAGCCCTGAGCTGTGCTTCCCGTGCGACGTGGCCAGCGATGAAGAAATCGCCAAGGTCTTCGAAGAACTGAGCAAGAAGTGGGACGGCCTGGACTGCATCGTGCACTCCGTGGGCTTCGCCCCGGGCGACCAACTGGACGGCGACTTCACCGAAGCCACCACCCGTGACGGTTTCCGCATCGCCCACGACATCAGCGCCTACAGCTTCGTGGCCCTGGCCAAGGCCGGTCGCGAAATGATGAAAGGCCGCAACGGCAGCCTGCTGACCCTGTCGTACCTGGGCGCCGAGCGCACCATGCCGAACTACAACGTGATGGGCATGGCCAAGGCTTCCCTGGAAGCGGGCGTTCGTTACCTGGCCGGCTCCCTGGGCCCGGACGGTACTCGCGTCAACTGCGTATCGGCTGGCCCGATCCGCACCCTCGCCGCTTCCGGCATCAAGAACTTCCGCAAGATGCTGGCCGCCAACGAAGCGCAAACCCCGCTGCGTCGCAACGTCACCATCGAAGAAGTCGGCAACGCCGGTGCATTCCTGTGCTCCGACCTGGCGTCCGGCATCAGCGGCGAAATCATGTACGTGGACGGTGGCTTCAACACCACGGCCATGGGCAATATCGAAGAGTGATCTTCGGTTAGCCATCAAAAAACCCGCCTGTTTTGGCGGGTTTTTTGTGCCTGCGATTCCGCGCACAACATGGCCCCTTGTGGGAGCGAGCCTGCTCGCGAAGGCGGTGTGCCAGCCAACATCAAAACTGAATGTCAGTCCGCTTTCGCGAGCAGGCTCGCTCCCACAGGGTTATTCGGTGTTCAGGCATTTCGCGAACAACTGCTGGATCGGTTGCATCCGCTGGCTGTAGCGCTGCAACAGGACGATTTCGCGGTAGAAGGTCAACTCGCCCAAGCGAATTACCCTGACCTTCGCCCCATGCTCCAGCCACAACCCCGCCTCCGGCAACAGCGAAACCCCCAACCCGCATTCGACCATTTTCACAATGGCTTCCAGCTCATCCAGTTCCAGTGCGACCTGCACATCGATCTGCCGCTCCCGCAGAAATCGCGTCACCAGGCGCCCGCCGAACGAGTTGCGGTCGTAGCGCACATGGGGATGTTCGGCGAGCAGCGTGAGCGGGTCATCGCCTTCAAGGTCCATCGGCGCGATCAGCACGAACGGTTCGCGGCGGATCACTTGCGCCGACAGTTCCTTGGGCAGGTCGAACGGCGGCTTGATCAGGATCGCCAGGTCCACCTCTCCCGTGTCCACCTGGCTCAACAGGTTCAGGGAAACGCCCGGCACCAGTTTCGGCTCCAGGCGCGGCGCCTGCTGGCGCAATCGCAACAATGCCTGGGGCAGCAATCCGGTCTGCACCGTGGCCACGGCGCCGATCTTCAATTCGCCACGGTACTCGCTGACGTCATCACTGACTGCCATGCGATTGAAGATTTCCAACATCTGCCTGGCCATCGGCAACGCGCGCTGGCCCGCCGCATTGAGCAGCGCCTGACGCCCGGTGCGATCGAACAGACGAATGCCGAGGGCCTGTTCCAGATTGCGGATCTGCGCGCTGACCGCCGATTGCGTCAGGCCGATGTGCATGCCCGCGGCGGCGAACGTGCCATGGCGCGCCACGGCGATAAAGGTTTTCAGTTCTCGAAGCATGGCGGCCACCGATTGATCGAAATAATTTGAGCTCGATGCAAAAACTATCGTCTTTCAATCGAAAAGCACAGGACTAAACTCTGCCTGAACTCCCCATGCAAGCGAGGCAAGCCTGATGCAACTGTCCCCTTTTCACCTGGCCATTCCCGTGTATGACCTGGCGGCTGCGCGGCACTTCTATGGCAGCGTATTTGGCCTCGAAGAAGGTCGTTCGAGCGATCATTGGGTCGACTTCAACTTTTTCGGCCATCAACTGGTCATCCACCTGGCGCCGAAAAACGCCTCGCAGGAAGCGGCCCATACCAACGCCGTCGACGGTCATGACGTACCGGTGCCGCATTTCGGCGTGGTGCTGGGGATGGCGCAATGGGAGGCACTGGCCGAGCGGCTGAAGGCATTGCAGACGCGCTTCGTGATCGAGCCGGGGATTCGTTTTCAAGGGCTGGTGGGCGAACAGGCGACGATGTTTCTGTTCGATCCGTGCGGCAATGCACTGGAGTTCAAGGCGTTCAAGGATATTGGGCAGTTGTTTGCCAAGTGACGGAATGCGTTGCCACTAAGGCCGCCTTCGCGAGCAGGCTCGCTCCCACCTTTGATCGAGTTTAAATGCGATCAACTGTGGGAGCGAGCCTGCTCGCGAAGAGGCCCGCAAATACAACGTCACTCTACTTGCCTATCACTCTTTCAGCCTCTTCCAACAGCTCTTCAGCCGTTCCATGAACCGCCGGGTCATGCTCGATCTGCCCGATACTGAAGCGTATGTCATACCCGCGATGCGCCGTGGCATTGCGTTCATCGAGCATTTCTTCGAGCCGCGCCTTGATTGCATGGGTGTCCACCGAGGCGGACCCCGTCAGCAAGGCAACGAAGGTGGCACCGTCCAGCCGCCCGATCACATCGCTTTCACGAAAACCTATACGCAGTACATCGGCGAAGGTTTTCAGCGCGTTGTCACCCTCGGTGCGACCGAACAGGTAGTTGATGCGTTTGAATTCATCGAGATTGAAGAACAGCAACGTCGCCGGTCGGCCCAGTTGCCCGCAGGCGTCCAGTCCCAGTTGGGCCAGCGCCAGGAAACCGTGCCGGTTGGGCAGCAGCGTCAACTCATCCATGCTCGCCATCTGTACCCCGATCAGCTCTTGCTCCGCCTTGCGGGCGAGATCGCGCAGTAGCTCACGCTCCTGCTGCGGCGTCCCTGCACGCTTACTGGATTTGTGCGGTTTGCCTGAGATCAGCATCACATACTCCATGGGTGGGTATGCTCTTTAGAGTCCTCGATACCGGGTTTGACTCCATGTCGACTCGCCGTTGGTCAGCTACCCACTACCGGACACGGCCCGCCGGCGTCCGCCCAGCGCTTGAACTGCGTGACAAAAATATCGTGCGGCACCGGCACCGGCGCACGATCACCGCCCGGATTCCAGCCCCAAAGCACCAGTTTGTCTTCACGGACATGCTTGATCAGCGCCGCGAAATCACGGTCGCCGTTTCGTGTACGGTCCTTGATCATGCTGCACAACTGGTCGGGCGGCAGGCCGATCCAGGCCATTTTGTGCGCCGCCGGCGGCAAACTCCAATGCGGTGCACCGGGTGGCGCTTTCGGGCCGTAGCTGGCCGGCGGATTGGCTTCGGCATGACAACTGGCACAAGGCAAGCCCGCCGCCCCCTTGCCGTCCATGCCGCGCACAACGTTCATCGCGTGGGGCGTTCCCGCGTCGAACTGCAACGGCGAATCGCCGGGAATGTGGCAGTTCTGGCACCGCGGGCTCTGGAACACTTTCTGTACCGTGTCGAAGGCCTTCACGGCCTCTTTATCTTCGGCGAACAGCTCGGTTGCATAGACAAAAAGGCCAACCAGTATCAGCGCTCCAAGCACCCAATGATGTCGTCTCATCTCACACCCCCGACAGTTGCAGCGGCAGCTCCCGCAGGCGTTGCCCGGTCAGGGCGAACACCGCGTTGGCTACCGCCGGCGCCGTGGGTGGTACACCGGCCTCGCCAATGCCTCCGGGTTTTTCGCTGCTGTTCAGGATATGCACTTGCACCACCGGCATCTCGTTGAGCCGCAGCACCTGGTAATCGTGGTAGTTGGACTGCACCACCTTGCCGTCCTTGATCGTCAGTTTGCTGTGCAAGGTGAAACTCAGGCCAAAGGCGATGCACGACTCCATTTGCGCCGCGATACTCTGCGGGTTGACCGCAATCCCGCAGTCCACCGCGCACACCACGCGATGCACGCGAATCGCCAGGTTCTCCTGGGACACCTCGGCGACCTGGGCCACGTAGCTGCCGAACGATTCATGCACCGCCACGCCCAAGGCATGGCCGTCCGGCAGTGGCGCTTTCCAGTTGGCTTTCTCTACCGCCAGGTTCAACACACCCAGGTGCCGTGGATGGTTCTTGAGCAAGGTCCGTCGGTATTCCACCGGGTCCTTGCCCGCCGCCGCGGCCAGTTCATCGATCAGCGATTCCATGACGAAGCCGGTGTGGGTATGCCCCACCGAACGCAGCCACAGCACGCTGATACCGGTTTTCGGCGAATGCAGGTCAACCTGATGATCGGCCAGTCCTTCGAGATACGGGCTATCGGCCACGCCCTCGACCGAGGTCTTGTCGATGCCGTTCTTGACCATGGCCGCTTCGAGCGAGGTACCGACCATGATCGACTGCCCGACCAGCACATGCTTCCACGCCATCGGCAAGCCGTCGGCACCCAGGCCGACACGCGCCTGGTGCAGGAATGCCGAGCGGTAGTAGCCGCCACGGATGTCATCCTCCCGCGCCCACACGGTTTTCACCGGTGCGCCCGCGGCCTTGGCGACCTGCACCGCTTCGGCGACAAAATCCGACGTCGGATTGGCCCGGCGGCCAAAACCGCCACCCAGGAACTCGGTATGGATCTCCACTTGCTCAGGCTTGAGCCCGGTGATTTTCCCGGCAATCATCTGGTCCAGGGTCTGGAACTGCGTACCGGTCCAGATCTCGCATTTGTCCTGGGTAATTTTCACCGTGCAATTGAGCGGTTCCATCGGTGCGTGGGCCAGATACGGCACGCTGTACTCGACGTCGAGGGTCTTGGCCGCTTTGGCCAATGCGGCCTTGGTATCGCCGGCCTGGCTGGCCGGAAGGCCGGGGGTGGCGGCGAGTTTGCGAAAGTCTTCCAGCAATTTCTGACTGTCGAGCCCGGCGTTCGGCCCCAGATCCCATTCGACGTGCAGCGCATCACGCCCCAGTTTCGCCGCCCAATAGTGATCGGCAATCACCGCCACGCCCGTCGGCACCTGCACCACTTTGTGCACGCCAGGAATCGCCAGCGCCTCGGCGCCTTCAAAGGATTTGACGCTGCCGCCGAATACCGGGGGACGGGCGACCATCGCGGTCATCAGGCCTTCGAACTGCACGTCCATGCCGAACCTGGCGCGCCCGGTGATCTTCTCTGGCGTGTCCAGGCGTTTCGTGGGTTTGCCAATGATTCTCCAGTCCTTGGCCTCCTTGAATTTGATGGTCTCAGGGTCCGGCACCGGCAACTTGCCGGCGTCGTCGGCCAGTTCGCCATAAGTGGCGCGCTGGTCGCCGGCAATCACTACACCCGATTCGGTACGAATGTCGGAAGGTGCGACGTTGAAGCGCTTGGCCGCCGCCTCGATCAACATCAACCGCGCCGCCGCGCCGGCCTGGCGGTAGCGGTCGAACTCCATCCAGGTCGAGGTCGAGCCGCCGGTGATCTGCATGCCACCAAAACCCGCCAGGCCATAGTCCTTGGCGGAGGCCGGGGAATGTTCGACGCGGATTTTTGACCAGTCGGCGTCCAGTTCTTCGGCGATCAACATGGTCAGGCCGGTCCAGATGCCCTGGCCCATTTCCGAATGACCGAGCAGCACGGTGACGCTGTTGTCATTGCCGATGCGCAGGAAGGCATTGGGGGCGAACGCGTTGCCCTGGTTCTCGGCCCCCACGGCAAAACGATGGCCACCGGGGATGACAAACGCCACCACCAGACCGCCGCCCAGCACGGCACTGCCTTTGAGAAAACCACGACGCGAGAGCGGATAAATGCTGTCCATGGCCACCTCAACCCAGCTCGGCGGCGCGTTTGACCGCGGCACGAATTCTTGGATAGGTGCCGCAACGGCAGATGTTGCCCGACAGCGCCTGATCGATATCGCTGACGGTCGGTTGCGGGATCTTCGCCAGCAACGCCGCCGCCGACATAATCTGCCCGGACTGGCAGTAACCGCACTGCACCACATCGAGTTCGGCCCAGGCTTGCTGCACCGGGTGCGAACCGTCAGTCGACAAGCCTTCGATGGTGAGGATTTTCTGGCCGTGTGCCACGGCTGTAGCCGGCGTGATGCAGGAACGTAATGGCGTGCCGTCGATGTGTACGGTACAGGCGCCACACTGGGCCATGCCGCAGCCGAACTTGGTCCCGGTGAGGTGCGCGACATCGCGCAGGACCCAGAGCAAAGGCATGTCCGCGGGGACATCCAGTTCCTGGTCCTTGCCATTGATATTGAGGGTCAGCATTGCGAAGCTCCTCAGACTCACGGTGTTCTGAAGGGGGCGTCGCTGTGGCAATGAACAACCTACGCGCGCCTTGGTTATCCCTACAGCTAAGTCCAATTTGCTTCGCTGGCCGAGGTGTATCGACCACCGGTCACACAAGAACCCTCTAACAGACGATGAGTAACCTGTGGCGAGGGAGCTTGCCCCCGCTGGGCTGCGAAGCGGCCCTATAAAGAAAGGGACTGCTACGCCGTCCAGCGGGAGCAAGCTCCCTCGCCACAGTGTCGGGGTCAAACCCTCGGCTTGAACAAAATACCGGTGTAACGCAACAGAAACAGCCCGAACGCCATACACCAAAGCAGCGCCGACAATCCCAGTCCCAACCCGGAAAACGGCACCAGCAACACCCGTGACAGGCCCGCCACCAGCACCAGGGCAAACCCCAGGACGATGGCTTTCGACGGCTGCAACGGCCGCCCGGTGTGACCCAGGCTGACCCGGGCAATCATTGCCAGAATCAACCCACCCACTCCACCCACCGCCAGCGAATGGGTCGCCAGGCTCTGTTGCGGCATCAGGCCGACATGCCACAGCGCCATCGCGAACACCGCCACCACCAGCCAGACGTAGGACAGGTACAGCGACCACAACAGCGGCACGCGCCACATGCCCCGATCATGCCAACGCCACAGGCGCAGCAGATGCAAAGCCCCCATCAGCACAAACAACGCCGCCAGCCAGAGCCTGGGGACATCATGTAAACCGAGGGCGAAGGTCAACGCCACAAGCAAACTACTCAGCAACAGGAACCGGGTCGGCCATGGACTGATTGCAGGCTGTGCCGGGCGATTCAAGCCGCGCTGGATGAAGAACGGGATCACGCGCCCGCCAATCACGCTCATCATCGCACCCACCAGCCACAAGGCGGCCAGTACACCACGCCGCTGCAGGCCTGCGTCATCCACCGACATACCCCACAGCGTCATGGCCTGACAACCGGCCAGCAGCATGACCATCAGCAGAATCGGATAATTGTCGCGCTTGCCGGCCGCTATCAGGTCGCGGCCCAGAGCAATGGCCAGCAGTGGCAGGAAAGGCAACTGCGATAGAAGTAGTAGCGCAGGAGGAATCGGCATCCACCAGGCCAGGCGCGCCAGCACCCAGACCAGCACCAGCCCGATCAATGGCCAGCCCTTGAGCGCAGGTCGGCCGGTCCAGTTCGGCACCGCCGTCAACAGGAACCCGCCGATGATTGCCACGGCGAACCCGAACGGCATTTCGTGTCGATGCCAGGCAAGCATGCCGCCCACTGGTTGCGCGCCGGGCAAGCGGCCGTACAACCACAAGGCCCAGATCGCCACCGACAGTGCGGCGAACGTGGCCCCCATCAAAAAAAACGGACGAAAACCCAGACTCAGGACCGGTGCCGCGAGCAGTTTGCGCATCAGACGAGCGCCCCGGCCAGTGGCTTGCTCAACCGGTGCTGGGCCAGCAGGCGCATGACGTAACCGATTTTCAGCAAGGTCGGGCCGACAATGGTCATGGCGTGCAATGACACTTGCGCCAGGATCGACAGGTGACCGTCATAAAGGTACGCGCCGTAGATCCCCGCCAGCAGCATGGCCAGGCCAACGCCGAGTACACGGCTGGAAAGGTGCAGAACATTCTGAGGATTGCTGAAGAAATGGAACATTTTCCGTACTCCTGTAGCAGTTCAGTTGTACGTTGGATGTATCAAGTCTCGTGCCATATATTTAAGCCATATGAATCAATAGATTGGAGCGATCCATGTCAAAACGACTCCTCTCAAAAGGAGTCATTTGGACACACATAGAAGTCATATTGACTAACAGCAACCTTGTAGGAGCGAGCTCGCTCGCGAAGGTGGTGAACGATAACGCGCAAGACCAGATACTCAGCGGTGCCCTGGAGCCCATCGCGAGCAAGCTCGCTCCTACAAAGAGCAAAAGAGCGTTTTGTCGATCTACGGCACAACCAGACAAGCACAGGCTGGCTACGCTGATAATCCAGCATGCAAAAACCTGCCAGGGAGACCCGCCATGCTACACGTTCAAAAACTCACCCCCTGCCTCTGGTTCGACGGTCAGGCCGAAGAGGCTGCGAAGTTCTACTGTGCGATCTTCGATCACGCAAAAATCACCGCCATCACTCACTACGGCAAGGCCGGCCAGGAAATCCATGGTCACGAGGAAGGCTCGGTGCTGACGGTCAGTTTCGAACTCGACGGGCACAGTTTCACTGGCCTTAACGGTGGCCCGAACTTCAAGTTCAATGAGGCGATCTCGTTTCAGGTCAATTGCCAGACCCAGGAAGAAGTCGATCACTTCTGGGGCAGGTTGTCCGCCGGCGGACCGGTGGAGGCACAGCAGTGCGGCTGGCTCAAGGACAAATTCGGCGTGTCGTGGCAGATCGTGCCGGTGGCGATGATGGAGATGCTTAAAGACCCTGACACAACCAAATCCCAACGCGCCATGGCGGCGATGATGCAGATGAAAAAATTGAATATCGCCGAGCTGCGACGAGCCTTTGATGGCGAGAGCTAATACACTCCGGGGCTGATCTGCCGAGGATTGACCATGACGTTCTCCAAGCCCAGGCCCAAGGAACCGGACAAGGCTCCGCGCTTCTGGCGCGATGATGCCCTGCCCTTTATCGAGGCACGCGCCATCGCCGACGGGCGCGAAGTCTGTTACACGCGGCATTCCCACGAGCATTTTTCCATCGGTGCGATCACCGCCGGACGCAGTACCTATGTCCACGAGCAATCACGATTCGAGGTCAGTACCGGCACCGTGGTGCTGATGAACCCTGGTGATGTTCACGCCTGCAACCCCATCAATGACCAGCCCTGGTCCTACCTGATGCTGTATGTCGATACCCCGTGGCTCACCGACCTGCAGCATCAGCTCGGCTTCAGCGACGACCTGGCGTTTCGCCGCTTCAGCGTCACCCATACGCCGGATGTCGACCTGTTTGAGGGTTTGAAGGATTTGTATGAGTTGCTGGTCGATCCGCAGCAGGACGTTTTGCATAAACACAGTGCGGCGGTGGAGTTTTTCACCGAGGTGCAGCTAAGGCTGAACCCGGTCGATCAGCCGTTGCGCGAGCCCAACTTCAAGCTCGAACGCGCCGCCGAATTCATCCGTGAACACTGCACGCAAATGCTCAAGCTCGAAGACATTTGCAAAGCGGCACAATTGTCGCCGTCCTACCTGATCCGCGCCTTCAACCAGCATTACGGCATGACGCCTCACGCCTTCCTGGTCAACCGCCGCATCCAGTTCGCCCAGGATCAACTGCGCAACGGCAAGCTGATCGCCGACGTCGCGCTGGAAGCCGGATTTGCCGATCAGGCGCATTTTCAACGGGCGTTCAAGCAGCATCTGGCGGCGACGCCGGGACAGTATCGGGGGTGATCCCACTCGCCGGAACTTGCTCACACGGGCTTTTGTGGCGAGGGAGCTTGCTCCCGCTCGGCGGCGAAGCCGTCGCAAGACCTGCATGCAAGGTCTGTCTGAAGGAATGTCGGGGCCGCTTCGCAGCCCAGCGGGAGCAAGCTCCCTCGCCACAAAAAGCCTGCTTGTCGATGTCTACGGCAGCAGTAAATACACCGCACTCACCGCCAACATCAGCGCCATCACCCGATTGAACCAGCGCATCCCCGCCGGGTTGTTCAGGTAGCCGCGCAAAAACGTCCCGGCATATGCCCAGCAACCGACCGACAGGTAGCAGATCACCAGGTACACCGCCGCGAACTGCCACACCAACCGCGCCTCACCATCGGCGACAAACGCGCCCATGCCGGCCACGCAGGCCAGCCAGGCTTTGGGGTTGAGCCATTGCATGACGGCCCCGTACAGCATCGACGGCGCACGGCCCGCCTCTTTCGCCTCAAGTTGCCCGTTGTCGGCCGCCAGCTTGAACGCCATGTACAACAGGAACGCCACGCCGGCCCACTGCACCACCTGAGTCATGGCCGGCCACAGCAGCAACAACTCATGCAATCCCAGCCCCATCAGCACCAGCAGCAACACAAAACCCAGCGTCGCCCCCGCCACATGCCGCTGACTGGCGCGAAAGCCGAAGCGCGCCCCCGAACTCAACGCCACGATATTCACCGGCCCCGGCGTTATCGAAGCGGCCAAAGCAAACGCCGCCATGGACATCATCAGACTCATCGCACACCTTCTTCCTGTCAGTTGAACCAGGCCTCAAGGTAATGAGCCCCTTGGCGTGCGTATTGAAGAAAACTGCCCTGCGAGACCACTACGCGTAATAGCCCACCACCCGTTTCACTTTCACCAAGGCTTCGCGCAGCAAGTCCATGTCCACCGAGCCCAGCGCCAAGCGAATCGCGTGCGGCACATGGGGGGTTATCGCAAAGGGTTCGGCAGGCGACACCGACACCTGCTCGCGCATCAGCGCCATGGCGATCTGGTCGGCCCGGGCGTCTTCGGCCAATGGCAGCCAGATGAAGTACGAAGAGGGATGGCTGATCGTCCTGAGTCCCGCCAGCACCTCCTGCGCCAAGGCTTGCCGGGCTCGTGCGTCCGCACGCTTTTGCCCCTCCAGCCTGCTCACGGTGCCGTCGTCGAGCCAGGCCGTGGCAATGGCCGTCATCACACCGGGGGTGTTCCAAGTGGTTGCCATGATCGTGCGTTCGAATCCCGCGATCCATTGCGCGGGCGCGGCCACGAAACCGACACGCAGGCCAGTGGCGACATTCTTCGATAAACCGGACACGTAGACCGTTCTTTCCGGTGCCATTTCCGCCAGGGGTGGCGGCGCGTTTTCCGCCAGGAACGCGTAGGCCGCGTCCTCGATGATCGTCAGGTCATGCTGGCGCGCCATCGCCACCAAGCGCTCGCGCTGATCGGCGTCCATCACCCAGCCCAGCGGGTTATGCAAGGTCGGCATCGAATAGACGGCCCGCACCGGTCGATTGCGGCAGAGCTTTTCCAGGGCCGGCAAATCCGGCCCCTTGTCGGTGACCGGAATCGGCAAGACTTCAAGGTGCAGCGTTTCGGCCAGCGTCTTGAAACCGGGATAGGTCAAGGCATCGGCGGCGATGACATCGCCGGGTTTGAGCAGCGTCATCATCACCACCGCCAGGCCATGCTGCGCACCACTGACGATCAACACCTGCTCGGCCGGCACGTTCAGGCCGCGATCGGCAAGATGGCGCGCGACCGAGGCCCGCTCATGCATGCGCCCCGCGTGGGGCTGGTAACGCAACAGGGCTTCAAGGTCGCCGGACAGCGCGAGCTGGCGCAAGGCCGTGCGCAACAGATCCGCCTGACCGGGCAACGACGGGTAGTTGAAGTTGAGGTCAATCATCCCCGCTGCCACCACGGACTGTGAAATGCCTTGCCCAGGTGGCAACGCTGTCTCCCTGACAAAGGTCCCGCGTCCGGTTTCGCCGCTGATCAGGCCCATACTTTCAAGCTCGGCGTACACCCGGCTGGCAGTGACCAGCGCCAGACCATGCTCGGTGGCCAGTTGCCGATGCGTCGGCAAGCGTGTACCGGGCGGCAAACGCCCTGAACGGATGTCGGCGGCAAAGGCATCTACGAGAGACTTGTAGCGGGAGCGCGGCATGTCGAGATGTATCCATGACAATTTTTTGATTGTATCGATAGTCAGCCATAGGATGGGTTTCATGCAAGCCAACAATGAGTGTGAGCGAAATGGAACGGACGTCGAACCTGCAAAACCGGGCGCTGGACAGCAATGCGAGCGGCTGGATCAATGGCCTGATCGGTGTGGTGATTTTCAGCGGCTCACTGCCGGCGACACGGGTGGCGGTACTGGAATTCGACCCGGTATTCCTCACGGTGGCCCGCGCGACGATCGCCGCGATTCTGGCCCTGTGCCTGCTTCTGGCGTTCAAGGAAAAACGTCCCGCACGCCATCAACTGGTGCCTCTGGCCATCGTCGCCCTGGGCGTGGTGGTGGGGTTTCCGCTGCTGACCGCGCTGGCGCTGCAGTACGTGACCTCTGCTCATTCCATTGTGTTCGTCGGCCTGCTGCCGCTCGCGACCGCAGTATTCGGTGTTTTGCGTGGTGGTGAACGCCCCCGCCCGGTGTTCTGGATCTTCTCGGTGCTGGGCAGTCTGCTGGTGGTCGGTTTCGCCGTGGCCCAAGGCCTGACCGCCTCACCCCAGGGCGACATCCTGATGCTGTTGGCGATCCTGGCCTGTGGCCTGGGGTATGCCGAAGGGGCCAAGCTGTCCCGCACGCTTGGCGGCTGGCAGGTGATTTCCTGGGCGCTGGTGCTGGCGTTACCGGTCATGGCGGCACTGACCTGGTGGCGCCTGCCGGTTTCGTTCAGCGGCATCAGCACACCCGCCTGGTTCAGCCTGGCGTACGTGTCGCTGTTCAGCATGCTGATCGGTTTCGTGTTCTGGTATCGCGGGCTGGCCCAAGGCGGAATCGCCGCCGTCGGACAACTGCAATTGCTGCAACCGTTTTTGGACTGGCCCTGGCGGCGACCTTGCTGCACGAGCATGTGAGCATCGGCATGCTCGGGGTGACCGTGGCGGTGATTCTGTGCGTGGCCGGGGCGAAAAAATTCGCCCGTTAGCCACTGCTATGGCGCTTGCCGTCATGACTGTACGGGTCAGCCCAACCGCCTCTCGTGATAAAAACAGGGCTCTCGTTACTGGAGCCCGCCCATGGACCTCGCCGCCCTCACACTCTTCCTTCCGGCCTGCTTCGCCCTGAACATGGCGCCAGGCCCGAACAACCTGCTGTCGGTCAGCAACTCCACCCGCTACGGCTACCGCATCGCCTGTGTGGCGGGGATGGGTCGTTTGCTGGCGTTCGCCGGGATGATCGCCCTCGCCTCGGCGGGCCTGGCGGTGGTGCTGCAAACCTCGGAGTTGTTGTTCTACGCGATCAAGATCCTCGGAGCGGCGTACCTGTTCTATCTCGCCTGGCAACTGTGGCGTGCCGACCCCGGGATGGAAAGCACCGTGACCGGTGCACCCGTGGGCATGCTGGCGCTGGCCCGACAGGAGTTTCTGGTGGCGGCGGGCAACCCGAAAGCGATCCTGATCTTCACCGCGTTCCTGCCGCAGTTCGTCGACTCGAGCCGCGCCATCACGCCGCAATTCGCGGTGCTGGGCGCGCTGTTCCTGGCGCTCGAATGGGTCGCCATCGCCGCCTACGCCTACATGGGCCTGCACATGCGCCGCTGGTTCGCCAAGCCGTCGGGCAAGCGGATGTTCAACCGCTGCTGCGCGGGGCTTCTATCAGCCGCTGCCTCGGTGTTACTGATGGCACGGCGCACCTGAAACATGAAACCAACTGCGGGAGCGAGCCTGCTCGCGAAAGCAGTGGTACAGCCAACATTAAAGTGGCTGACACTACGCCTTCGCGAGCAGGCTCGCTCCCACAGGGGCATTGATCTCATGGCGAATGAACAAAATTCCCTGTCGATTTTCCGGTGGAGGCTGCCCCTGCCCCGTTCTATGCTGCGTCCATGAACCTACAACACACGCAGCTTCCGCCCCACGCCGAGATGGTTCGCGCCATGCTCGAGCGCGACACCGCCTACGAGGGGGTGTTTTTCACTGCGGTGAAAACCACCGGGATCTTTTGCCGTCCCGGCTGTACGGCGCGCAAGCCCAAGCCCGAGAACGTCGAGTTCTTCGCCCACGCCGATGAATGTCTGTCCGCCGGCTACCGCGCCTGCCTGCGCTGCAAACCGTTGAATGCCGCAGCCACCGCCCCGGACTGGGTGCAGAAGCTGCTCAAAGCGGTGGACGCCAACCCCGAGCAGCGCTGGACTGACGCCCAGTTGCTGGCCGAAGGCATCGAGCCGCTGAAGTTGCGCCGCTGGTTCAAGCAGTATTTCGGCATGACTTTTCATGCCTGGATGCGCACCCGGCGCCTGGGCATGGCATTGGGCGGAATAAAGCAGGGCGATTCCATCGACAGCGCGGCATTCGACTCAGGCTACGAATCCCTGAGCGGTTTCCGCGATGCGTTCCAGAAATCCTTCCACATCACCCCCGGTTGCGCCGCCAACAGCGAACCCTTGCTGTTCACCCGGCTGACCACGCCTCTGGGGCCGATGATCGCCATGGCCGAACGACGTGGGCTGGTATTGCTGGAGTTCCTCGATCAGGCGTCATTGACCCGGGAAGTCGAAGCCCTGCAAAACCGGTTCGGTTACGCCGTGGCGCCGGGGCATAACGCGCATTTGCAGCACATCGAAGAACAGCTGGCTGAGTATTTTGCGGGCAGTCGCAGCGAATTCAACGTTGCCCTGCACATGCCCGGCAGCGAGTTCTCCCGCCAGGTCTGGGCCGAGCTGGCAAAAATCCCCTACGGCCAGACCACGACTTACGGTGCTATCGCCAGCCTCTTGGGCAAGCCCGGCGCCAGTCGCGCAGTGGGCCTGGCCAACGGTCACAACCGCCTCTCGATTGTGGTGCCCTGCCATCGCGTGATCGGTGCCGACGGTTCGCTGACAGGCTACGCTGGAGGCCAACCGCGCAAGGCGTTCCTGCTCAGGCTGGAAAACGCTGCGATACAGCTCACCGAACAACTCGCATTCTGACCCCCTGTGTTTTTCATAAGGAAGGAAATTCGATGGACAGGCTCGACACTCAATTTCATCAACTGCATCAGGACGGTCTGCTGATCCTCACCAACGTCGCCGACGCCGCCGGGGCGCGGCTGGTGGAGCAACTGGGCAACAAGGCGGTGGCCACCAGCAGCGCGGCGGTGGCCTGGGTCCATGGTTACCCGGATGGCAACACCCTGCCCCTTGAACGCTTGGTATCGACGGTCGAATCCATTGCACGGGTGATCTCGGTGCCGTTGACCGTGGACATCGAGGCCGGTTACTCCGACGACCTGGCTCGGGTTGCCCAGGTGGTAGACGCGGTTATTGCCGCCGGTGCGGTGGGGATCAATATCGAGGACGGTGCCTCATCACCCGAACTGCTCGCCCGCAAGATCGAAACCGCCCGCGAGGTCGCCGTTCGGCGTCATGTGAATCTGTTTATCAATGCGCGCACTGATGTGTACCTGCGAGGCCTGGTTCCCGCCGAAGATCGCGTGGCAGAAACCCTCCAGCGCGCCGCGCTGTATCAAGCGGCCGGTGCCAACGGCTTGTTCGCGGCGGGTGTCACGTCGGATTATGAGATCAAAGCGCTGTGCCAGGGCACACCACTGCCGTTGAATGTGCTGGGGTTACCCGGCCTGCCGTCGCCTGAAGCGTTGCAAGGACTCGGCGTGCGTCGCCTGAGCGCCGGCTCGAACATCGCCGAGTTTCTCTACGGCGCCATGGCTTCACTGACCAAAAGCTTTCTGCAGAACGGCAAACTCGACAGCCACGACATCAAGGCGTTGACCTATGGCGAAATCAACGCGCTGTTGAAACCGTCCGGGAAAGCCTGAGCCCATGCGCGACCGCTACCAGCCAGCCACTGAGTTTTTATCGTCACTCGATGATGACTGGCATCAGCACATCGCCGTGGTCGGCCCGTGCCTGCATCAACCCCATGCCGCACGCGATCCTTATGAATCGCTGGTCCGGGCGATTGCCTACCAGCAACTGCACGCCAAGGCGGGCGATGCGATTGTCGGGCGGCTGCTGGCGTTGTTCCCGTCGGTTTCGTTTCCCAGGCCTGAGCAGATCGTCGCCACGGATGTCGATCAATTGCGCAGTTGCGGGTTTTCCGCCAGCAAGATCGCGACCATCCAGGGCATCGCCCAGGCGACGCTGGACGGCGTGGTGCCGGATTACGCCACCGCGCTGGCGATGGATGATGAAGCACTGATCGAGCGCCTGATCACCCTGCGCGGCGTGGGACGCTGGACCGTGGAGATGTTGTTGATCTACAGCCTGGAACGACCGGACGTTTTGCCGGCCGATGACTTCGGCGTGCGCGAGGGTTATCGGCGGCTCAAGGGGCTGGAGGTGCAGCCGACGCGCAAGCAAATGATCGAGATCGGGTTGGAATGGAGCCCGTATCGGACGGTGGCTTCCTGGTATTTGTGGCGAGTGCCTACCCGATAGACCGCGTTATCGTTCTTCGCGAGCAGGCTCGCTCTCACATTCGACCTGTGTACGCAGGACCAATGTGGGAGCGAGCCTGCTCGCGAAGGCGTCTGCACAAACAACACATCCCGCCACGCCCGCTCACAGGTCGGACTTCAACCGACTGAACGCCCTGATCAACGCCCTGTTGAACGCCTTGCCATTGTCATTCTTGCTGTACAACGTTATTTCCTCGCGCAACACCTTAAAACAGTTACAAGTCTCGCTATATGCACCCGGCAGTTTTACTGTTTCTCCGACAATGAAAAACTTCATTGCAGGCATCAATAAACTCATTGAAACAACCAGGGATTGGTTATGACACAAAGAAAGCCGAGTGCCTTATGCACACTGACAACCACATTAATATTCTCTACATCCATTTTCGCAACGGACTTCGGCGAAGGCCTTGCCAATGAATCCGACGCGGTATTACTTAAAAATCAGGATGAACATTACAAGCGCTGGAATGGTATTGGAAAGATATTCCGGAACGACGATCCCGGCTGTACCGCCAGCCTTATGGACACTCGCGACGAAAACGCCCGGGCCGTCGGCCCGGCTTACTTGCTCACCGCCGCGCACTGTGCGCCTGGAGTGCTTAACCGCCCTCTGGCTCCAACAGAAAGCCACAGCGTAAAGTTCAATTATTTCACCGACACTTCCACCCGCTATAAAACCTATGCCATCAAGGACATCGTCTGGAAAGATTTGTACCAGACTGACCTGGCAATCATGGAATTGGACGTCGCACTCGATACCCTGATCAAGCAAGGCATCACCCCGATTGCTCTCGCCTCTCAATGGTCGAAGGACGCTTCAGATGTGCTGATCGTTGGCGCCCCCAAAGGACTGGAACAATCCGGCTTGCGTTTGGCGGCCTGCTCTCAGAGGTCTACGGCGGCCACACTGGTGGAAGGCGACCGGGTCTATTTCGCCACATTGAAAAACAGCTGTCGTGACGTACGCCCCGGCTCCTCGGGAAGCCCTGTGCTTGACAGGCAAAGCGGCGAAATCCTCAGTGTTCTGGCGACGAGCACCCACGGTGCAACGGCGGACGAGCAGTGCTTTGAAAATGCACCCTGTGAAGTAAAAAACGGGAAAGTCATGTGGTCACCCGACACGCACTATGCTTTTCCAGTGGACTATTTAATGAGTTGTTTCAGCGACGGCGTTTTCATCAGGAACTCGAACATCTGCAAGTCCGATGCTACTTTCCAGCTGACCGAAATGAAATATTGGCCAACCCAGTATGTGACCATGCCAGAACATGCAACCAGCCCGGACCCTGTTCTCAATGCACAGTTTTCGTTAAGTACTCCCTATTACCGCTTCAAGACGGTAAGAGATGCCATGGATTGCAGGTCTCCGCGAAACTACAGCGGCACTCTTGATGCCAGGGACGCAATGCTCGACACGCCTGTCAGCCGAGATGTCGGTATGCACTACCTGTGTGTCATTGGTGTGGAATCCGCCGAACAAAGACCGACTGCAGCCTTAATGAAAAGCGCCTGGATTACTCCAGCACAACTGGTGGAAAGAACGCCGGTTCGGCCACCGGAACCCACCATCAGGTTGGGCGCCGACTGGAATTACAGCGTCAAATGGCGCTATCGGGTTCCCACCCACTTCGGCGCACTTTATTACTCCGGCCCAATGGCAGATACCGACTGCAGCAAGATAAAAATTGCTGATTACACAAAAACCTTTGATGAGGTGACGTTTATGGCCGAGCAATTGCCCTTGAGGCTTTGCAGCAGAAATGAGGATATGAGTGGCCGTTACTCGGATGTTCGTGCTGACCTGCTGGCGTTGCCCTGACGGTTGATCGCGAGCCGACTCGCTCCCACAGGAGACTGCGTTCCGACTGTGGGAGCGAGCCTGCTCGCGAAGACGTCGGCACTCTCGCCGCCAATCTTCTAGGCTAAACCGCATCACTTCAGCCACCGGAGGCCACCATGCATCTCGAAGGCTCCTGCCATTGCGGCGCGGTCTCGTTCAGCCTGCACAGCGCCCACCCCTACCCTTATCAACGCTGCTACTGCTCGATCTGCCGCAAGACCCAGGGCGGTGGCGGTTTTGCGATCAATATTGCCGGTGATGCCAACAGCCTCAAAGTTCGCGGGCGCAAGAACATTGCTATTTACCATGCCCTGCTCAAGGGCGAAGGCGAAAAGCGTGCCCACCGCAGCAGTGCCGAACGGCATTTCTGCTCGGTTTGCGGTTCGGGTTTGTGGCTGTTCAGCCCCGAATGGCCTGAGTTTATCTACCCGTTTGCGTCGGCCATTGACACACCGCTGCCGGTGCCGCCGGAGCACACGCATTTGTTGCTCGGTTCCAAGGCACCCGGGGTTGAAGCCCAAGTCGCGCCTGGTGACAAGCAGTTCGATGACTACCCCGAAGAATCCATCGCGCAATGGCATGAGCGCCTGGGGTTGAGCCGCTAGGTCCTTTCACAGTCTTTGACAGTTTTGCGACAAAGCTGCCAAAGATTGCACGTCGCCAGCCACCTAGCATGGGGGCATCCAAATTTCCCTCGGGTGTCCCCATGTTCCGTCCGCTGTGTCTGTCGTTGACTTCCTGCTGCCTGCTCCTGCCTTTCACCGCCTTGCATGCTGAAGACTGGCGCTACAGTCTGCGTGCCGGTGCCATCAGCGCACCGCGCTACAGCGGCAGTGACGAGCGAGTGGTCGCCCCGCTGGTGGGCGGTGAGATCGTCAGTCCTTATGGCCTATTCCTCGACAGCGAGCGGGGCCTGGGCTGGGCCTTTGACGAGGATGATTTCGGCCTCAGCGTGTACATCGGCGCCAGTGATGTGCGCAAGGATCGCAAGACTGGATACAAAGGCTCGGACGAGCTCAACGGCATGGGTTCGATCAAGTCGCGGCCAGTGCTCGGACTGGACGGGAGCTATCACATGGGTCCGCTGATACTCGGCGCGGAGTTTGAGCATGCGTTGGAGAAAGACGATGACGACCACGACACGGGTTCGTCGTGGAACCGCTTGAAACTGAGCATCAGCGCACCGCTTTATGACGGCGAGCATGGCAAGGTGGTGGGCAGCCTCAACAGTCAGTTCGGCGATGGCGACTATGTGCGCACCTGGTATGGCGTCAGCACGACCCAGGCGTCACGCAGTCAGTTCAAGGTCCATGACACCCATGGCGGGCTGATCAGTCGCGGGGCGGACCTGACCTGGTCCCTGCCGATTGATGAACAATGGAGTGTTTCGACGATGCTGGCGGTGCAGTATCTGGTGGGCGATGCGGCGCACAGCCCGATTGTCGAGCGGCGGATGCAGGCTTCGTTGGCTGGGCGGGTGGTGTACACCTTTTGACGATCCGGTAATGCTGATGACCCTTTCGCGAGCAGGCTCGCTCCCACATTTGGAATGTATTCCCCCCTGTGGGAGCGAGCCTGCGCGCGAAGGGGCCAGCAAAAACAACACAATCTAATCCAGATGCGCCCAGGTCATCCGAAACGACGCCCCGCCCCACGGCGAATCCGCCACTTCCACGTGCCCGCCGTGGGACTGCGACACTCGCCTGACCAGCGCCAGGCCCAGGCCGAAACCACCGGTGCGACGATCGCGACTGGCATCGAGGCGCGAAAACGGTTCGAAGATTTTCTCGCGACCGTCCAGCGGCACGCCCGGTCCGTCGTCATTGACCCGCACTTCGTAGTGGTCGCCGCTGCGCACCAGCGACACCTCGACACGCTCCCGGGCATAACGGATGGCATTGCGCAGCAGGTTGATCACCGCCCGCGCCATGAAGCGCGGCTCGATGCGAACCTCATCGACCTGGCACTCGATAATCAGCAATTGCACCCCGGCCGCTTCAGCCTCCAGGGCGACACTGCCGACGACGCTGTCGAGCCAACTCAGCGCCTGAATGTTTTCCCGGGTGATGACCGTGGCGCCACGCTCCAGGCTGGCGTAGGTCAGCAATTCCGATACCATTTCTTCCAGCTCGCCGAGGTCGGCGTACATGTCGGCAATCAACGCGCGGTTGCGGCTCGGATCAGCGTGCTGCTTGAGCTGGTCGAGTTCGAACGACAGCCGAGCAATCGGTGTGCGCAACTCGTGGGACACCGCGTTGGTCAATTCCCGCTGGTTGGCGATCAGGCCTTCAATGCGCGCCGCCATCAGGTTGAAGTGTTCGGCCAGATCGCGGATGTTCGAGCGCTTTGACAGCTGGATACGCGCCGACAGGTCATTGTCACCGAAACGCTCGGCCGCCAGCCGCAGCTTCTCCAGATCACGCCAGTGTGGCCGCACCCAGAAAAACAGCACGATGCCGATCAGGCCGGCGAGCATCACGTACGCGCCGGCCATGTAGAACGGCATCAGGCTCGGCTCGGCCGGCAACTTGATGCTCAGCAACTGCGAACCGCCATCAATCGAAGCAATGAACTGCGTGTAATCCTGGCGGATCACCAGCGTTCCTTCAGTCAACAAGGCTTTTTCCTGATCATCGAGATTCAGTTCGGCGGACTGCACCAGGCTCAGGCCCAGGCCGTAATGCGGGCGCAGTTGTTGCAGTTGCTGCTCGCGCCGGGGACCGTCGAGCCCGCGCAACTGTTCGACCAACGACCAGGCCTGCCCGCGCACCGCTTCACGGTTATACGCCTGCATCTGGTCGTCGAGCAGCGCGTTGAACGTGTGTTCGACCGTTTGCAGTGCCAGCACCAATCCCACCGCCAGCACCAGGTACAACCCTAGAAATAACCGCAGCATCTACAGCTCCCACGCAAACGGATTGAACAGGTAACCTTTGCCCCAGATGGTCTTGATGCACACCGGTTCGCGGGGATTGTCCTTCAACTTGCCACGCAGCTTGCTGATGTACACATCGACGCTGCGGTTGAGGCCGTCGAAGGCAATGCCGCGCATGCGGTTGAGAATGTCATCGCGGGACAGGATCTTGCCGGCGGCACTGGCCAGCAGCCATAGCAGTTCGAACTCCATGGTGGTCAGTTCGATGCCCTCGCCCGCCAGCCGGACTTCGCGGCAGCTGCGGTCAATGCTCAGATGACCGAACTCCAGCGCATTGCACACGCCACTGTCCGGAGCTTGCCGGCGCTGCAAGGCGCGCAGACGGGCCAGCAGCACCGGAGGTTTGATGGGTTTGATCACATAATCGTCAGCGCCGGATTCGAGACCGAGAATGTGGTCGAGGTCGTCTTCCTTGGCCGTGAGAATGACGATCGGCGTGTCGGACACGCTGCGGATCTCCCGACACACATGCAGGCCGCTCTGGCCCGGCAACATCAGGTCGAGTACGACGATTTTCGGCTTGAAATCGAGGAACGCGGCCAATGCGAGATCGCCGCGATGCACCTGCTGCACCTCGAAGCCGTGTTGTGCCAGGAAATGCGCGATCAGCCCGGAAAGCTTCTCGTCGTCTTCCACCAACAATACTTTGCCAAAACCCAGGTTATCCATGACGCCCGACTGCCAACGCTTGATTGAGGGGTCGGCATTATGCCGCCAATCGTTGCCGGGACAGAGACAAGAAGCAGCGAAAATCGGCCATGAAGGCCGGTTTTCAGTGATGTTTCATGCTTTTAAGAGTTTTTTACATTCTCAGTGCATCAGGCCGCTGCCGGCACGCCGCTGTGGAAACGGAACTCCACATCCGGCGACTCAATCAACGCCTGCTCGGCAGCGCGAACCTTGTCGATGACCTGAGCAATGTCCTTGGCCTCCCCGTACTGGTAAGCCAGTTTCAGGTAACCCTGGAAGTGCCGGGCCTCGCTTTTCAGCAAGCCAAAGTAGAACTTGCCCAGTTCTTCGTCCAGATGCGGCACCAGCGCCTCGAAACGCTCGCAACTGCGGGCTTCGATGAACGCGCCGACCACCAGGGTATCCACCAGTTTTACCGGTTCGTGGCTGCGCACCACCTTGCGCAGACCCGAGGCGTAACGCCCGGCGGACAGCTGGCGCAGTTCGATCTTGCGCTTTTTCATCAGGCGCATGACTTGCTCGTGGTGTACCAGCTCTTCCCGGGCCAGCCGCGACATCATGTTGATCAGGTCGACATGGGAGTGATATTTAGCTATCAGGCTCAGCGCGGTGCTGGCGGCCTTGAATTCGCAATTCTTGTGGTCGATCAGCAGGGTTTCCTGATCGGCCAGCGCGGCCTGGACCCAGCCGTCGGGGGTGCGACAGCCAAGGAACTCGTGAATTTCGGGAAGGATCATGGGGCCCACGGGATAATAGGTTCAAAACGAAGGGCGCCGATTATACCGGCCTGCCGGCAGACCACCAGTCGCCGACCGTTGATATGTATCAACACCCGGGCGTCAGGGCAGCAACTATAGTTGTGCAACGCCATGCTTTTTCATTTTCAGGAGATCCCGATCATGCAAGCCATACGCAGCATTCTGGTGGTCATCGAACCCGAACACTCGGAAAGCCTGGCGCTCAAACGGGCCAAACTGATTGCCGGCGTGACCCAGGCGCACCTGCACCTGCTGGTGTGCGACCCCAAGCATGATCACAGCGCCATGTTGAGCGTGCTCAAGGCCGCGCTATTGGAGGACGGTTACAGCGTCACCACCGAGCAGGCCTGGAATCAGAGCCTGCATGAAACCATCGTCGATGTGCAGCAGGCGGAGGGCTGCGGCCTGGTGGTCAAGCAGCATTTCCCCGACAGCGCGCTGAAAAAGGCCCTGCTGACCCCGGCAGACTGGAAACTGCTGCGTCACTGCCCGACGCCGGTCCTGCTGGTGAAAACCGCCGGTTCGTGGAAGGACAAGGTGATCCTGGCGGCCGTCGACGTTGGCAACGTGGACCCGGAACACCGCCACCTGCACAACACCATCATCGATTACGGCTATGACATCGCCAGCCTGGCTAAGGCCCATCTGCACGTGATCAGCGCCCACCCCTCACCCATGTTGTCGTCGGCGGACGCCACGCTGCAACTGAGCGAAACCATCGAGGCGCGCTATCGCGAACAGTGCAAGGCGTTCCAGGCGGAATTCGACATCGACGATGAGCACCTGCACATTTCAGAAGGCCCGGCGGACGTATTGATTCCGTTCATGGTGCACAAACTGCAGGCGGCAGTGACGGTGATCGGCACCGTGGCGCGTAGCGGGTTGTCCGGAACGTTGATCGGCAATACGGCGGAAGTGGTGCTCGATGCGGTGGAAAGCGATGTGCTGGTGCTCAAGCCGCAGGAGATCGAGGATCATCTGGAGGAGATTGCGAACAAGCATTGAGATTTTCGGCGCTTGTCAGGGCGCCTTCGCGAGCAGGCTCGCTCCCACAGTTGAAATGCATTTCCCTGTGGGAGCGAGCCTGCTCGCGAAGCTTCAAGAAATCAGCCACCAAACGCATCCTTGAGGAAACCGGGGGCGATGTATCGCTGGTAATGCGCCTCGGACAGCAGAAAAAACTCCCGATCAATGGCATCGCGCAATTCAGGCAGGTTCCAGTCGCGGAACTCCGGCAACAAAACCATCCCGTAGGCTTCCAGATTATTGATCACCCGCGCGCCCCGGGCGATCAATTGGTAGGCCCAGCAATAGGCCGACTGATGCGGCACGAAGCGGATCTTGCGCTGCTCCAGCTGGGTTCTAAGCAGCGACGCATCGAAAATCTCGACCTTGGCCGCCATCACCTGGGACAACAGTTGCTCCAGGCGCAGCCATATCGCACGTTTTTCTTCTTCGTTGTAACCGTTCCAGTGAATCACTTCATGGTGGAAACGCTTGCAGCCACGGCACACCAGGTCACCGTAGACAGTGGAGCAAAGGCCGACGCAGGGGGTCTTGATGGTCTGATTGGGCATAGGTAGGCAGAACACGAAAAAGCAAAACAGGCCGGCATGTTAGCCCTTTGTCCGGTATTGATCACCCCTCAAAGTTCAGCGCTTGAGGCTCTGTCGCACTCCCGAGGCTGTTCGCCACCAAAGTCCAATAGAGCCTGACTTACCTTTAATTTTTTTTTGCCGTAGAATCAGCCAGCCTTTTTAGGCGCCAATGTCCGTTAGAAGCTGTTTTCAAAGCGTCACGAGCACAGTCGTTCCTTCAGAGCGGTGTTGGCGGAGGTTTTTTCCAGCGGGGAAGAATCCGACGCCAACCCTCATCAGCTCCCGTTCTGCAGGCGTAAAACTTTGAAAGCAGCTTCTGTAAGGAATTGTCGGTAATTCTGGCTAAGTGGCTCACAACGCCATGCAGCGCATGAGTACGGCAATTTCGGGATGAGCGTCCCGGACACCCATTTGGGACCACTGATGAGGGTAATAACTGTGCTTGAAGCCTACCGCAAACATATCGAAGAGCGTGCAGCACTGGGTATCGTTCCCCAGCCGCTTAACGCCGAACAAACTGCAGGCCTGGTCGAGCTGCTGAAAAATCCCCCGGCTGGCGAAGAAGCTTTCCTCGTTGACCTGATCACCAATCGCGTTCCACCTGGAGTGGACGAAGCCGCCTATGTCAAGGCCGGCTTCCTGTCCGCCATCGCCAAAGGCGAAGCCAAATCCCCCCTGATCGACAAGAAGCGCGCTGTTGAACTGCTCGGCACCATGCAGGGCGGCTACAACATCGTGACCCTGGTGAACCTGCTGGACGACGCCGAACTGGCGCCAGTGGCCGCCGAAGAACTCAAGCACACCCTGCTGATGTTCGATGCCTTCCACGACGTGGCTGAAAAAGCCAAGAACGGCAACGTTCACGCCAAAGGCGTACTGCAATCCTGGGCTGACGGCGAATGGTTCGTGAAGCGCCCTACCCTGGCCGACAAGATCAGCCTGCGCGTCTTCAAGGTGACTGGCGAGACCAACACCGACGACCTGTCCCCTGCTCCTGATGCCTGGTCCCGCCCGGACATCCCGCTGCACGCCCTGGCCATGCTGAAAATGGCTCGCGACGGCATCGTGCCTGACGCACAAGGCGTCACCGGTCCGATGAAGCAGATCGAAGAAATGCGCAACGCCGGCTTCCCGATCGCCTATGTCGGCGACGTGGTCGGTACCGGTTCTTCGCGTAAATCGGCCACCAACTCGGTTCTGTGGTTCTTCGGCGACGACGTTCCTTACGTGCCGAACAAGCGTGCCGGCGGTTTCTGCTTCGGCAGCAAGATCGCTCCAATCTTCTACAACACCATGGAAGATGCCGGCGCACTGCCAATCGAATTCGACGTCTCCAACATGCACATGGGCGACGTGATCGACCTGTACCCGCATGCTGGCAAAGTCTGCAAGCACGGCACCGACGAAGTCCTGACCACCTTCGAAATGAAGACTCCGGTCCTGTTGGACGAAGTTCGCGCCGGCGGCCGTATTCCGCTGATCATCGGCCGTGGCCTGACCGAGAAGGCTCGCGCCGAACTGGGTCTGCCACCTTCCGACCTGTTCAAGAAGCCTGAAGCACCGGCTGAAAGCACCAAGGGCTACACCCTGGCGCAGAAAATGGTCGGCAAGGCTTGCGGTGTGACCGGCATCCGTCCGGGCACCTACTGCGAACCGAAGATGACCACCGTGGGCTCCCAGGACACCACCGGTCCGATGACCCGTGACGAACTGAAAGACCTGGCGTGCCTGGGCTTCTCGACCGATCTGGTGATGCAGTCCTTCTGCCACACCGCGGCCTATCCAAAGCCGATCGACGTGACCACCCACCACACCCTGCCTGACTTCATCATGACCCGTGGCGGCGTGTCCCTGCGTCCGGGCGACGGCATCATCCACTCGTGGCTCAACCGCATGCTGCTGCCGGACACTGTCGGCACCGGTGGTGACTCCCACACCCGTTTCCCGATCGGTATCTCGTTCCCGGCCGGTTCCGGCCTGGTCGCCTTCGCCGCCGCCACCGGCGTCATGCCGCTGGACATGCCTGAGTCGATCCTGGTCCGCTTCAAGGGCAAGCTGCAACCAGGCGTCACCCTGCGTGACCTGGTTCATGCCATCCCTTACTACGCGATCCAGAAAGGCCTGCTGACCGTCGAGAAGAAAGGCAAGAAGAACGCCTTCTCCGGCCGCATCCTGGAGATCGAAGGTCTGGAAACCCTGACCGTCGAGCAAGCCTTCGAACTGTCCGACGCCTCGGCCGAACGTTCGGCTGCCGGTTGCACCATCAAGCTGTCCAAAGAGTCGATCGCCGAATACCTGAAGTCGAACATCACCCTGCTGCGCTGGATGATCGGCGAAGGCTACGGCGATGCCCGTACCCTGGAACGTCGCGCTCAAGCGATGGAAGCCTGGCTGGCCAACCCTGAGCTGCTGGAAGCGGACAAGGACGCCGAATACGCCGAAGTCATCGAGATCGACCTGGCCGACGTCAAGGAGCCTGTGCTCTGCGCGCCGAACGACCCGGACGACGCTCGTCTGCTCTCCAGCGTTGCTGGCGAGAAGATCGACGAAGTGTTCATCGGTTCGTGCATGACCAACATCGGTCACTTCCGCGCTGCCGGTAAACTGCTGGATCAGGTCAAGGGTCAGCTGCCAACCCGTCTGTGGCTGTCGCCGCCGACCAAGATGGACGCTCACCAGCTGACCGAAGAAGGCTACTACGGCATCTACGGCAAGGCCGGCGCCCGTATGGAAATGCCAGGCTGCTCGCTGTGCATGGGTAACCAGGCACGCGTAGAGCCGAACTCGACCGTTGTGTCGACGTCGACCCGTAACTTCCCGAACCGTCTGGGTGACGGCGCGAACGTCTACCTGGCTTCGGCCGAGCTGGCGTCCGTGGCGTCCATCCTGGGTCGCCTGCCGACCGTCGAGGAGTACATGGAATACGCTGGCAAGATCGACAGCATGGCGGCCGATGTCTACCGCTACCTGTCCTTCGACCAGATCGCCGAGTTCCGTGAAGCTGCTGCGAACGCCAACATCCCGGTCGTTCAAGCCTAACGCTGCAACGCAATAAAAAACGCCGCCCATCGTGAGATGAGCGGCGTTTTTTTATGCCCCGGCATACCTGAAGACTGCACAAAAAAATGTGGGAGCGAGCCTGCTCGCGAATGCGGCAGCACATCCAGCATTGATGTGTCTGATACACCGCATTCGCGAGCAGGCTCGCTCCCACAAGGTTTAGTGCATGCCTGGGGTATCAGGCACTCAGCGAATAGATCAACGCCGAAATCGCCACCAGCCCCACCGCCACCACAAACACATTCGACGCCTGGCCGCGGAAGCGCGCCATGGCCGGTACCTTGCGGATGGCGTACATCGGCATCAGGAACAGGATGGCCGCGATCACCGGGCCGCCCAGGGTTTCGATCATGCCGAGGATGCTCGGGTTCAGCGTGGCGACGATCCAGCACACCACCAGCATGAATGCCGCGGTCATGCGGTCCAGGGTCTTGGCCGCCGGACGTTTGCCGCTTTTGACGATCAAGCCTTTGAGGCCTTCGCTGGCGCCGATGTAGTGCCCCAGGAACGACTTGGATATGGCCACGAATGCAATCAACGGCGCCGCGAAGGCGATGGTCGGATTGCTGAAGTGGTTGGCCAGGTACGACAGGATCGACAGGTTCTGCGCTTTCGCTTCGGCCAGTTGCGCCGGGGACAGGGTCAGCACGCAGCTGAAGACGAAGAACAGCACCATCACCACCATCAAGGCGTGGGCGCGGGACAGGATCTGCGAGCTACGCTGCTCGGCGTGGTCGCCGTAACGACGCTTCTGGTCCACCGCGAACGCCGAGATGATCGGCGAGTGGTTGAACGAGAACACCATCACCGGGATCGCCAGCCACAAGGTGTGCAGCAACGCCGACGGCTCAGGCAGCGTACTGGCCGTGGTCAGGATGCCGCCGTTCCAGTGCGGAATCAGGAACACCGCCAGGAACAGCAATGCGACGATGAACGGGTAAACCATCAGGCTCATGGCCTTGACGATCACTTGCTCACCGCAACGCACCACTGCCAGCAGGCCGAGGATCAACACGAACGACAGCACCGCGCGTGGTGGCGGCATGATGTGCAGTTGATGTTCGAGGAAGCTGCCCACGGTGTTGGTCAGGGCCACGCTGTAGATCAACAGGATCGGGAAGATCGCGAAGAAGTACAGCAAGGTGATCAGCGCGCCGGCCTTGAGACCGAAATGCTCTTCCACCACTTCGGTGATGTCGGCGCCTTCACGGCCGGACAGCACGAAGCGGGTCAGGCCGCGGTGTGCGTAGAAGGTCATCGGGAACGCCAGCAACGCCAGGATCAGCAGCGGCCAGAAGCCGCCCAGGCCTGCGTTGATCGGTAAAAACAGGGTGCCTGCACCAATCGCCGTGCCAAACAGGCCCAGCATCCAGGTGGTGTCTTGGCGATTCCAGCTCGAAAGGGTCGCGGGTGTCGCTGCTACATAGCGTTCGTTAACGCTATTGGCCTGATCATTCATCCGGTGGGATCTCCACATTCCGGTCACTTGCCACCCGGCCAGAACGCGTCGGAATACCCGACAGGCAGCGCCCGGCCGAAACAGGGGCGCGATTGTCCGGGATTAGTGAAAAGAAGCAAAGACTTAGGTGAGGAACGGTGGTGCCAATTGAGAGGTGAGAGACACAAAACCCCGTGGGAGCAAGCCTGCTCGCGAAAGCGGTGTGTCAGTCACATCAATGCTGGATGTGCCGCCGTCTTCGCGAGCAGGCTCGCTCCCACACTGGTGTTGTGCCGAGTACAAAACTAAATTCAACAAACATTCCCTGTGGGAGCGAGCCTGCTCGCGAAAGCGGTAGGTCAGTCGCATCGATATTGGATGTGCCGCCGTCTTCGCGAGCAGGCTCGCTCCCACACTGGTTTTGTGTCGAGTACAAAACTGAATACAACAAAGATTCCCTGTGGGAGCGAGCCTGCTCGCGAAAGCGGTGTGTCAGTCGCATCAATATTGGATGTGCCGCCGTCTTCGCGAGCAGGCTCGCTCCCACACTGGTTTTGTGTCGAGTACAAAACTGAATTCAACAAAGATTCCCTGTGGGAGCGAGCCTGCTCGCGAAAGCGGTGGGTCTGACACTTTGATGTCGGATGTGCCGATGTCTTCGCGAGCAGGCTCGCTCCCACAGGGATTCCAGGATATTCAACCCCCTGCGTTTCATCGCCAAACAACGATCCGCACTTGATAAAGGTCCATCATCATGTATTTTTAAACAACCCTGTCTTCGATCTGGAGTCACTCCATGCCACTGGTTCGCGTCGAAATCAAAAAGCAGCAGGACCCCACCTACGCCAAACGCATCGGCGAGCTGATCTACGCCGCCATGCACAGCACCATTGGCGTGCCCAAGGACGATAACTTCCAGATCCTCGCCGAACACGACGAACATCATTTCATTTTCGATCCGAACTACCTGGGCATCCCGCGCAGCGACAAGCTGGTCATCATCCAGATCACCCTCAGCGAAGGCCGTACCGTCGAGCAGAAGAAACTGCTCTACAAAACCATCGCCGAAAGCCTGAACTCAGAACTGTCAGTGCGCCTGGAAGATGTTTTCATTAATCTGGTGGAAGTGAAGAAGGAAAACTGGTCGTTCGGCAACGGCATTGCCCAGTACGCCCTCTGATTTTTCAATCCTATTACCTGTGAGCCGCCAATGCCCCGAGTTTCCCGCAAGCAAGCCGACCTCAATCGCGAAACCATTGTCGACGCCGCTACACGGCTGTTCCGCGAGCGCGGCCTGCATGGGATCAGCGTCGTCGATGTGATGGCCGCGGCCGGCCTGACCCATGGCGGCTTCTATGGTCACTTCGAGTCCAAGGAAGCCTTGGCCAAAGAGGCCAGCGAACGGGTATTCAAAGAAGTGGGTGCTCGCTGGCGGGAACGCATCTCCACCACCGACGACAAAGCCGCTGCGCGCCGCGCACTGATTGAGCCGTACCTGTCCGCCCACAGCCGCGACAACCCCGGTGACAGCTGCCCGGTGGTGGCCTTCGCCGGCGACATGTGCCACGAAACCGCCGATAGCGGCCTGCGCGAGCCGTTCATGGAGGGTCTGAACCGACTGCTCGATTCGTTTGGCAACCTGATGGATTCGGACGATGCCAGCGAAAGCCGGCAACAGGCGCTGGTGCAGTATTCGATGATGGTCGGCGCCCTGACACTGGCCCGGGCCACCCGGGGCGAGGCCTTGTCCGATGAAATCCTCGAGGCTGCGCTCAGCTTTCTGACAGCGCAAAAGCCATGACCCTGCCCCAACCTGAATATTCAGTGTCATAGAAAACAATCGCAGGCCGCTCCAGCTCCTACACTGAGAGACGCGGCTGCGAAGACAGCGTTGCCAAAACGCCCCGGAGCCAGCACTTTCAAGCGACGTTCGAGCCCGATATCTGCCGCCCACAGGAGCCAAGCATGCCCGCAACCGTTCTGGTACTGGTTGAAACCATCAATGATTACCTGCCCATCCTCGAACATCAGGGTTTCCACCTGATCCTTGCCCCGACCCCCGCCGAGCGCGCCGAAGCCATCAGCCGCCACGGCGCCCGGATCGATGCCGTTCTGACCCGCGGCCCGCTGGGCCTGTATACCGACGAAATTGCCGCCCTGCCTAACCTGAAGATCATCTGCGTGATCGGCGCCGGCTATGAAATGGTCGACCTGCAAGCGGCCGCCGACCGAGGCATCGCTGTCACCAATGGCGCCGGCGTCAATGCCTCGTCCGTGGCCGACCACGCCATGGCCCTGCTGCTGTCACTGGTGCGTGATGTGCCACGCTGCGATGCCGCCGTGCGCCGGGGCGAGTGGCCAAAAATCATGCGCCCGTCCCTCGCCGGCAAACACTTGGGCATTCTCGGCCTCGGCGCTGTCGGCATGGCCATTGCCAAGCGCGCCGCCGCAGGCTTCGACATGCGCGTGTGCTACCACAACCGCCAGCATCGCAGCGACGTGCCCTACGACTTCTGTTCGACCCCCACGGAACTGGCACGCGCCTCGGACTTCCTGATCGTCGCCACCCCTGGTGGCCTGGGCACCAAACACCTGATCAACCGCCAGGTACTCGACGCGCTCGGGCCGAAGGGCTTTCTCGTCAACATTGCCAGGGCCAGCGTGGTGGCGACCGCCGACCTGATCACCGCGCTGGAACAACGACGGATCGCCGGTGCCGCGCTGGATGTATTCGATGCCGAGCCGCAGGTGCCGGACGCCCTGAAAGTCCTGAGCAATGTGGTCCTCACACCCCATGTCGCCGGCCTGTCGCCGGAAGCGACCCAAGGTACCGTGGAGTTGGTGGGCAAGAATCTGGTGGCGTTTTTCGCCGGTCAACCGGTGCTGACACCCATCGAGCTACCGCTGCCGAGCGTCAACGTGCGGGTCCATTAAAGGACGCCGAGCAATGTCCAGAGCCGGCGGGATTCAGCGTCGGCGCTGATCAACTCACCCAGCAATTCGCTCAACGGCTTGTTGCCCCACTCCACGCCTCGTTTAATCAGATACGGCACGGGGCTGTGGGGCTCGGTACGCGACAGATAGTCGGCAATGACCAGAAGTTGCCGATAAGCTTCCTCGCGACTGGCCGGCTCGCGAAACACCTGTGGTGCTGGCGTTGCGGGTGAGTCGGATGGAGGTTCCAGCATTGCAGCCGGTGCAGCGTCGACGGAAGGTGGGGCGGGCTGTCTTGGGTGCATGGCAATGAACTCCCGGACCAGCGTCATTAACGCTTCAATGATGTCTTGCAAGGGACGAAACCCCGGCCCCTGATCGCCAAGTTGCTGATCGCTCCAATCCTGGAGCCGCTGCAGTTGTTGCAGACTGAGCTGCAGGTTGTCCTGTTTGCGCAACCAGGAGGACAAAGGCGCTGCGCGGACCTGCTCGACGAGTTTTTTCTGTTCACCGCGCGCGTTTTCCGCCGAAGCCTTGGCTCCCTTGCTGTCATTGCCCTGGACCTGTTGCAGCTGCAAACGTCGCCAACTGTCGAGGCAGAAACCTTCGAACTCACTGTTGCCGGGTTCGAACAGTGGCACACGGGTCAACAGCACTTCACTGTAGCGCCGCACCAGCCATTCCAGAGGAATCACCCGCCAGGACTGATCGCCGTCCTCGGCCTGTGGGTGAAGCTGTTGCGGATAGCGCTCACACAACCCGGCCACCAGCGCCAGACTGTCAGGCAATCGCTCAAGCCCGGACTGATGCAGCCAGGCTTCCCCCAGCCAGGCGCTGAGCATCAGATCCTTGCTCCGTTCGTGCAACAGGCTCGTCGCCAGCGCTTCCACCTCTGTCGATTGCGCCCGTTTGATCGACGATTGCCATACCCCCGTGGGCAGGCTGGTGTCGTCCTCGCGGCGCATTTCACGCAACAGATCGAATTCACGCTCGTATCGCAGATCCTGCCCACAGGGAGCCTCGGCGCTGATCGGTTCCAGCAGTTGGCTGATCCGTTGCGACAGTGACGTTGATGGCAGGCTCACATGCCCTCCTCCTGCAGCGAATTGACGGCGGTTGTCCCCGTGAACGCAAATGGCGAGCGCGGAGCCCGGGTTGGCGGCGGTTGAATCGACAAGGGCAATTTCGAGCCTTGGCTCATCAGCGACAGGCGCACAAACATCAGGGTTTGTCCGGAAGTTACGTTGGGTTGCGCCGTGACCGGCAGGCGCAAGCTCAGCGGGAACTCCGTGTAGTCCACATTCGGCTGACGCTGCACGGAAAAATGCGCGCGCATCAGCCGCAACAACGACCAGGGACCGCTGTACTCCCAACCGGCCTCAAGGTCGCGCACGACCAGGTTCGGTTGCAACGGATCGTTGGCAGGACGCTGGGAACCATTGCGCGCCCAACGCAAGGTCAGGCGGATCGGCTGGCCGACCATCCAGCGCAGGTTCGGCTGCGGTTCACCGGGATAACTGACCTGCTGGTTGCCAGCGATCAGGCTCCAGGCAATCACCTGATCGGCACCCCGCTCTTCGTCACGATCGGTACGCCAGCGCACATCCATTTCAACCCCGAGGATGCCGCTCTTGTCCCGAATGAACATCGGCCCCAACCAGGTGCCGGCCTGTTTCAGGCGGTTGAGAAAGTCCTCGGCGGCCAGTCGTTCGGGGGTCTGGTTCTGTTGCAACCCGGCCTGGGCCACCGGCAGGCGCTTGTCGATCAACTCAAGCAAATGCTGCACCCGCGCCGGATCGGCATCCGCGACCTGCAGGCCATTGGCAAAGGGGAAGCGATCCGCCAGGTACTGATTGAAGTAGTTGGCCAGGTCATTCCAGGCGGCTGAAGCCTGTTGCTGTTGCAGCCACTGACAGCGCTGCATGGCGCTTTGCTGCAGATCAAGCGCGCGCATCGCCAGGGTGCCGCGACCGCCGGACAGGTTGGCCGTTTGCAGGATCTGGCCGCAGGACCCGGTGTCCATGTCAATGAAATCACGGCTGACCAATTGCTCGATCTGCGCCGGCGAGCTGGCCGGGTTCTGATCCTTGTACTTGAGCAGTTCTTCATTAAGCGCACTGAACTGGGTCACGCGCTCGTAATCCAGCGCCGGCAGGTTCTGTTGCTGCGTCTTGAGCCACTCCAGCGCCGAGGTGCGGCGTTCGGTGATGCCGAGCATGGTGTTGAACTGCTGTTTGAGGGTCAGTTTCAATTCCTGCACATCGCTGGCGCCAAACAGTTGCAAGCCGAGGTTCTTCGAGCCGTCCCACCGGCTGATTTCCGCGCGCCCGCCGAACAGCGGCTGCGCCACCACTTCATTCAGGCCTTCGGTAATCTGCGCCATGGCACGGCGGTTCAGGGCGCTTTGCAAACGGGTGGCGAGGTCGCTGCGGCGCACTTCGACAAAGGCTTTTTGCAGCGCGATCGCCTGGGGGGCCTGCACATTGAACACGCTATAGGCGTGAGTCTGGTCATTATGATTCTTGATGCTCTGCCACATGGCCTTGGCCACCGCGCCTTCGGCGGCCTGCATCAGGGCGCCGCGATAATCCGCCGGGATGCGTGGCAACTCTTCGGCAACGTAGCTCTTGTAGCTGGCAAAGTAATTCAGTGCCGCGTTGAGGTCATCGCCATCGACGTTTTCACCCTGTATGGCCACGTCATCCGACTGATCCGAGTGCATCGCCAGCGAAACGAAGTCACGCTTGAACAACGCCTGCACCGCGTTGTCCAGTTGCACCACATGTTCCTGCAACACCAGTTGCCCACCGCCCTGCTGCGCCAGCAGATTGCCCCGCGCGCCCAACTGTGCGATCCATTGGTCACGGAAACGCTGTTGCAAGGTCGACGCTTGCAGCTCCAGGCGCTGTTCCACCTGCGGCCCGAGCAAGGCACTCTGGCGCACCTTGTTCATCATTTCCCGATAACCCGGTACCAGGTCCTGCCCCTTGCCCCGGCCCCACGCGGAGTTGGTCAGGCCGATCTGCGCTTGCAGGTCATCCACCAGGCCGCGCAAGTCTTCGAGTTCGGTCAGGGAATTGCCGCTGCCGGCTTCCAATTGTTCCAGGTGCAACTTGAGGTAGCCGGCCTGGCGCACGAAGTTGTCGGCCAGGAAATATTGATCCAGCCAGCGCTCCATGAGCCCGGAAAAGTTTTCCTCGATCAGCGCCCGGTCCGTGCTCAGGTCCAGGGCCTTGAAATCGGTATCGAACAACAAGCGGTTGTAGTAATTGGCGTGGCGCAGCGTGCCGGCATTGAGGTTCAGCGACAGGGCGTTGTTACTCAGTTGCACCAGATCTTCAAGTGGCGCCTTGGGGCTGTTCAGGGCCTGGCTGAACCACTGGTTCTGTTGCTCAAGGCTGACCGCCAGCGACACCAGCTCATTGGCCTTGACGTAGTTCTGCCATTGGGCCGGGTCCTCGCTTTCCACATTGCCGCGGCGTTCGGTGTTACGGATGGATTTGAGTTGGGTCATCTCGGACGTCAGCAGCGTTTGCAGCGGAAGCAGCAAATGACGCCGGGACGTCTCACGCAGCTCGTTCTCCAGTCGTTCATCCAGCGAAGAGAACCAGGACGTGGGGTATGCCAGGGAGGTGAATGTCCAGCGCGGTGCCTTTTCCAGCACCCGCCAGAAACTCTGGACATTGCGCCGCGTCGGCTCCAGCCAATGATTGTCGTCAGTGACCACCACGAAGTTTTTCTGCGCCGCCTGCAGGTGGCGCGCCAGCTCATGGGCGTCTTTGACCGACTGCTGCCAGACCCACACCATGCACCCTGCCCAGATCACACCGATCACCAACGACACCGTGACGGCCAGACGCTGCCAGCGTTGGCGCAGGCGCAAAAGGCGAGGCACCACCTGCGCCAGGCCGCGCTCGGCCACCACTCGCTGACGCCACAACTGGCGGATAAACGCGTTCTGCTGCAAGTCGCTGTCATAGGCTGAAAAGCTATCGGGCGCTGCATCCGCCGGCTCGTTCGCGGTGAAGTAAATACCGCGAAAGCGTGGCGCCTCGCCTTGAGAGTTACCCTGGAACACGGGCTCCAGAAGGGTTTGCAAGGGTCGGCGCAGGGTTTCGAAACGCTCCGGCAAAGCATACAGGTCACTGCTCAGCTGCCCGGACAAGGCACCGATCTCGATGATTGATTCCGACAGTGCCCGGTACACTTGATCCAGCGCAGTATCCGTGTTCTGCGATTGCCAGGCCGCGTCCGGACCAAACGGCGAAGACCATCCCAGCGTGCGCTCTCGGGCCTCTTGCGGCAGGGCCGAGATCAGTTCCTGAAACCCCGGCAACTCTTCCAGACCGGTCACCACCACATACACCGGCAAGCTCAGCCCGAACCGTTGCAACAGGTCGATAAACCGCCGACGCGCTTCGAGCCCCAGGCTGGCGGCCTGTTCCACGTTGCCCAAGCGGCTGGCCGGCACGGTCCAGATCACGCCGTCCAGCGGCCGCTTGCTGCGCAGGCGCAAGATCAAGCCCAACAGTCGCCACCAGCCACCGCGTTGCCGTTTAATCGCTTCATCCGGCAAAAAAAGCGCCTGGGGAACGACCAGCACCGCGCCATCGGAATCGGACCACCAGCGTCCGAACCACGCGGGTTTGTCCGTGGGTTGCAGCTGCCACCGGCGGCACAACTGCGAGCCCTGGGTTTCATTGCCGAGCATCAGCAGCCAAGGCATCTGGTAGCGATCCTGAATGCCCTGTTCCTGCTCCATGGCACGCACGGCCATGTAGAAACTGCGAATCGCCGCGCCGCTCTGGGTGCGCCACCACCACAGCGCCAACAGCACAACCGCCAGCAGCAACAGCGCCACGACGATCAACGCGACGATCGCCAAGGGACTCATTCGCCTTGCTCCGCGGCCACATCAGACAGCTGCAATACCGGCTCAAGCTCCTGGCCGATGTCGCGCCAGAACAACTGCCCCATGCCTGTCAGCAATATCACCATCCCGAGGATGCCCAACCCCAGACGCAAGCCGTCGGGCAATGAGAGCCGCACCGGCAACTGCACCGGCGCAACGAGCGCCGGCTGTTGCAGCCTGGCGCTGACATCGTCGTAACCGGCCTCGTGTTGCCAGGCGAAGGTGTACAGCGCCAGCCGCCATTTTTCATGCTGCACCTGACTTTGCTCGCCGCGCAGCCCCCCCTGGAATCCGAGAATCAGGCATTGCAAATAGACATTGGCCAGGTCGCGGGTAGTAGGAACCTGTTCGTCCAGCAGCGCCTTGATCGCCAATGGCAACTGCTCACCCGCCTGACGACTGGCGTAGAGCCGCGACTCCAGGGGTTTTTCCTGCCAGGCCGCTTGCCCCGGCCACGGGGTGAACAACAGCGTTTCATCGATCAGCGCCACGAAGGCATAGACCAGCGCCTTGACCTGATCGGTGGCGGCATCACCGACCCGGGCAAACGCCGTGCGCCACAGGCGTTGGGAGGCCTGGGTGGACATTTCGACGACCGCCTCCACCAAAGAATCGTCTTCGCTATCCTTGGGCAACTCGTTCCAGGCCTGAAACCATTGCTGCCAGGCATCGCGAAAAGCGCTGCTCAACGGTGCATCCTGAAGGCCTCGTGTACCCTTTGCACTGACTTGCGACATGCCACGCCCCTTCCCTGATCAAGCCCCTTCGTTGGCCTGAGCGACAAACAGCACCACTTGCCACGGACTGCTGGCCGGCTTCGAGGCCGGTGCCGCGATCACCAGCGGCAACTGCCCGTCGAACCACGGACCTTCGGCCGTCACCACGAACAACCGAGTGTCGTCGCCGACGCTATAGGCCACCTGTTCATTGCGACTCATGGCCTGGTGCGCCAAGCCACTCATGCGCTGGCGGCCGAGCAGCGCAATGTGCGGCGTAGAGGCGATGATCGCCCCACGCAGCCATTCGCCAGCGGCCTGTTCGCTGGCGCCGTTGGGCATGCGCAAGCCGATGACCAGTCGTTGGCTCGGTTGGTCGTCGGGCAGTTGAATCGTAAACATCTGCTCGCTGCGGTCGAAGTTCAGGCTGCGATAGCCGGCGCGGATCAGCTCCAGTGTCCGCTCCAGCCAATCGAGCACCTGCTCATAGCCGCGTTGCAACTCAAGAAAATCCAGGGGAGCAAACGCCGGGACCCCAGCCAGCGGATCGAGGGCCGACCAGGCACCGGCCATGCCGAGCAGTTGACCGTACAGTCCTTGCGGCGTCGCCAGGCGATTGTTCAGCGTGCCTTCGACCTCCGGCAGGCGCGCCCAGAGCGCGGTCAGTTGCCGGCGAATCTCCAGCGCATCGTCCTGATTGCCGGCCTGCTGCGCCTGACGCAGACGCCCGGTGAGGAACATGCATTTTTCCCGCGCCCGGGCACACAGCCCGGCCACTCGCCGGCCGAGCACCGACTCGGGCAACAGGCAAGGCGTGGGTGGTGTGTAAGGCAACGCGTGGAAGCCGCCACCTTCCTTGCGGATCTTCAGCAACGGCAGACAGATCGAATCAGCCTTGTTCAATTGCGTGCACAGCCGTGGATTCGGCCGCCATACGGTGATCGACTCCGGGTATTCGCCGCTGGTCAGATCCGGCAGTGCCTCGCCGACCACCGATTGCAGGCGCCCCTTGAGCGGCAGCAACTGACCGGCACGCCACAGCGGGCTGATCGCCAGGTAGACCGTGACCGTGGCATCGTCGGTGGCGTTGACTGCCTCGCCGATATCCAGCTCCAGCATCGGTCCTACACCGGCTTGAATGTTGACCGGCAAACCGTCGGGCAAGGTCGCCTGGAGCTGAAGCACTCGCACCAATCCGCCGCTCAAGGCCGAAGGATCGAACTCGATTCGGCTGACGCCCCAGAACCACGGATTGCAGGCGTGCGCCAGATGCGCCACCAGCGCTTCGGCCCGCAACCCTTGCAACTGAAAATGCTGAGGCAGCAATTGCATGCCTTCATGCCAGCAAACCGCGTCAGGTAGCAGACTCATACGATTCCCTTCGACGTCCTTGGGTGCCGCACACACCGCGGCTGGCGCTGTTACTGCGAGGGAGCGTTACTGACCAGGTTCATCTCGCGACTGTCGAACTTGAGCCAGGCGTCGCTCTGATCATCCAGGCGCAACCGGTGCGCTCCGGGAGTGTTATAGCTGGCGAAGACCAAAAGTCCAGCCGCCCGCTTGCCCTCCAGGGGGAAGGGTTGGCGATCGATGAACTGGCCCGGCACCAACTCCAGCCCCCACACCGAGAGCAGCTGACGGTAGTCGCGCTGGAACTGCTCGCGCTCGGCGAACCATTGCCGGGCAGTGATGCCGGATAATTGCTTGAGCAGGTCAGGATCGTTGACCGCGATGAAGTCCACGGCGATCGGTGTGTTGTCGTTGGCCCGTGGGGCGACATCCAGGGTCAGGCTGTCGAGGTCGACCCGTGGCCCGAACAGCGAGCACCCGCAGAGACTCAAGAGCAAGGTCGCGGCAAACACTCGTGCAAACAAAATGAATTTTCCTTTTCGCTGGTCAGTCCGAATTTGTTTTCGCTTGCATTTTTATAGACCTGTTCTAGCGTCTTGGGTAGTTCGGCACCCAAGCCGAATGTGGAAGGTTTGTCAAAGGAACGACAGGTCCATCTGCCACCCTTTCTAACCTACGGTCCAGTAAGGGAAAGCGATGAGCGGGCCACCCCGATGCATTGCGCCCGCCTCATGCATCGGAGTCAGCCGCCATGGCAGAAAGTACTCAGCACAAACTCGACCGGGTTCGCCCGCCCAGAGTGCAAATCACTTACGACGTAGAAATCGGCGACGCCATCGAAAAAAAGGAGTTGCCGCTGGTGGTGGGTATTCTTGCCGATCTCTCCGGCAAACCCCTTGAGCCCCTGCCCAAACTGAGTGAACGGCGCTTCACCGAAATCGACCGCGACAACTTCAACGAAGTGCTCGCCTCGATTACTCCGCGTGCCACCTTGCAGGTCAACAACACCCTCAGCGGCGACGACAGCAAGCTCAACATCGAGCTGAACTTCAAGCACATCGACGACTTCGACCCGGTCAAGGTGGTCGAGCAAGTGACCCCGCTGCGGCGGCTGTTCGAAGCCCGCCAGCGCCTGCGCGACCTGCTGACCAAACTCGATGGCAATGATGATCTGGACAAGCTGTTGCGCGACGTCATCGCCAATACCGAGGGTCTGCAGGAAATCAAATCGGCCCGCCCGGACACCGCCGCACCCGCTGGCGACACCGACGCCGAAACCCCGGCCGAACCGCAAGCCTGATCGCTCACTCATTCAGGGAGACTCCGTCATGCCCGCCACCGCCTCAAGCCAAGCCAGCGACAGTACGACCCAGACTTTATCCCTGCTCGACCGCATCATCGCCGAAGGCCGCATGGCCCATGACGATAGCCAGCAGGATTACGCCCGCGACATGCTCGCGGAGTTCGCCACCCAGGTACTCGACGAAGGCATGGCCATCGACAAGGACACCGTGGCGATGATCAACGACCGCATCAGCCAGATCGACGAGCTGATCAGCGCCCAGCTCAACGAAGTGCTGCATCATCCGGACCTGCAGAAACTCGAAGCCTCCTGGCGTGGCCTGCACCTGCTGGTGCAGAACACCGAAACCAGTTCACGACTGAAACTGCGCTTGCTCAATGTCACGCAGAAAGAGCTGCAGAACGACCTGGAAAAAGCCGTCGAATTCGACCAGAGCGCGTTGTTCAAGAAGATCTACGAAGAGGAATACGGCACCTTCGGCGGCCACCCGTTCAGCCTGCTTGTGGGTGACTACACTTTCGGCCGGCATCCCCAGGACATCGGCTTGCTGGAAAAACTGTCAAACGTCGCCGCCGCTGCCCACGCCCCATTCATTGCCGCCGCCAGCCCGCGACTGTTCGACATGAACAGCTTCACCGAACTGGCCGTGCCGCGGGATCTGTCGAAAGTCTTCGAAAGCCAGGAGTTGATCAAGTGGCGCTCGTTCCGCGAGAGCGAGGATTCGCGCTACGTGTCGCTGGTGCTGCCGCACTTTCTCCTGCGCCTGCCATATGGCCCGGAAACCTCGCCGGTGGAAGGCATCAACTACGTCGAAGACGTCAACGGCACTGATCACAGCAAATACCTGTGGGGCAACGCTGCCTGGGCCCTGTCGCAGCGGATCACCGAAGCCTTTGCCAAATACGGTTGGTGCGCGGCGATTCGTGGCGCCGAAGGCGGCGGCGCGGTGGAAGGCTTGCCGGCGCACACGTTCCGCACCAGTTCAGGCGACCTGTCGCTCAAGTGCCCGACCGAAGTGGCGATCACCGACCGCCGGGAAAAGGAGCTCAACGACCTCGGTTTCATCGCCTTGTGCCACAAGAAAAACAGCGACATCGCCGTGTTCTTCGGCGGCCAGACCACCAACAAGTCCAAGGTCTACAACACCAACGAGGCCAATGCCAACGCGCGGATCTCGGCGATGTTGCCGTACGTGCTCGCCGCGTCGCGCTTCGCCCATTACCTGAAGGTGATCATGCGCGACAAGGTTGGCAGTTTCATGACCCGCGACAACGTCCAGACCTACCTCAACAACTGGATCGCCGACTACGTGCTGATCAACGATAACGCGCCGCAAGAGATCAAGGCGCAGTACCCGTTGCGGGAAGCCCGGGTGGACGTCACCGAAGTCGCCGGCAAGCCCGGCGCCTATCGGGCCACGGTGTTCCTGCGACCGCACTTCCAGCTTGAAGAGCTGACCGCGTCGATCCGCCTGGTCGCCACGTTGCCGCCACCGGTCGCTGCCTGACCGCTGCAACTAGTGGCTGCACTGAAACCTGTGGCGAGGGAGCTTGCTCCCGTTGGGTCGCATAGCGACCCCGGAAAATGGGACTGCTACGCAGTCCAACGGGAGCAAGCTCCCTCGCCACAGGTTCAGCGTTCGGCTTAACAGGTTCGGTGTTCGGCCAATGGGTTGTTCCTCCACTTATCACGATAACCTTCAGGAGTCTCATGCGATGGATGCAATCATTCTCGACCTCGGCGGTGACATCAAAGGTGACAGCCTGCTCGAGGGCTACACGGACAAGATCGAAGTCATGTCCTACAGCCACAACGTGGCGATGCAAGTGACCAACGATGTCAGCAACTCGGAGCGCACCTCCGGCAAGCCGCACATCGGCGAGTTCACCCTGACCAAATTCGTCGACAGCTCGACCCCTTCCCTCAACGAATACTGCTGCGCCGGCAAGCCGATCCCGGAAGCCAAGATCACCATCGGTCGCAACGCCGCCGAAGGCAGCGGTAAGCTGATGCCGTTTATCATCTACACCCTGACCAATGTGGTGCTGTCCAATGTCAGTGTCAGCGGTGGCACCGGCGGTAAACCGGTGGAAACCCTGTCGCTGAATTTCACCAAGATCAAGTGGGAGCTCACGGCGCAAAAAGACGACGGCACCAAGGAAGGCACGGCCGCCTCGACCTGGGATATGGCCGCCAACAAGTTGGTCAAGTAAGCGGGCGCGGCGGCCATGGCAGGCACCGGCATACTCCCCCCGCTGTTCGAGCGCCTGGCCTCAAGCGAGACGGATACCGCGCAGGTATTCGATCGCCAGGACCTGCTCGACTCGGTGCACACGGAGTTGCTGCGCCTGTTCAACACCCGCCGTGGACCACGGGCGCTGACCTCCCCGCCAAGCATCCTCGACTACGGCATCGCTGACTGGACCGCCCTGCAACAGCAGCGCAGCGATGACCGGCGTCAGTTGACGCGGGAAGTCCGCGCGGCCATCGAGCATTTCGAACCGCGCCTACTGCTGGGGGAGGTTCAGGTCAATCCGTTACCGGGGCAACCACAGCAACTGAGCATTCGCCTGCTCGGTCAATTGCGCAGCGGCCGCCAGCACTGGCCGGTGGCGTTTGTCATCGAACAGACCGGCGAGGGTCTGGAGGTGCGCCATGAGCGACTCGATTGACCCGCAACTGCTCGACTATTACCAGCGCGAACTGACCTGGCTGCGACACGCCGGGAGCCAGTTCGCCGAGCGCTACCCCAAGGTCGCCCGGCGCCTGGAACTGTCGCCGGACGAGTGTCCCGACCCGCATGTCGAACGCTTGCTGGAAGGCTTCGCGCTGTTGGCGGCGCGCTTGCAACGGCGGCTCGATGACGATTACGCCGAATTCAGCGACGCCCTGCTTGAACAGCTCTACCCATTGGCCATGCGTCCGCTGCCGTCCTGCGCAATCGTGCAGTTCGAGCCCGATCCGGGCAAAGGCAAACTGGATGAAGGTTATCCGTTACCCCGGGACACCCCGTTGTTCGTCACCACCAGCAAAGGCGAAAGCATTCACTTTCGCACCAGTGCGGCGGTGCGGTTGTGGCCGGTGGAAATCACCGAAGCACTGTTGCTGGGCAGCGATGAAGCCCAGGCATTGACCGGCGTGATGCAGGCCCGTTCGGCACTGCGTCTGAGCCTGCGCTGCCTGGGGGAGACCCGCTGGGAAGATCTCGGTATCGAACAGTTGCGGGTGCACCTGGCCGCATCGCCGGTGACCAATGCCTGCCTCTATGACTTGCTCGGCGCCCATGCGGTCAGCGTCCTCGCGGGGCCACCGGGCAGCGTTCCGAAGGCCTTGCATGGATTACCGAAAATCGTCGGTTTCGCCAGTGAGGAAGTGCTGCTGCCGGACGAAGACGGCGTGCATCCCGGCATGCGCCTGCTGGCCGAATATTTTGCGTTCCCGGAAAAATTCAATTTCTTCGACCTGCCGCTGGCCGGCGCCACCAGCACTGACCAGACGCTTTTTCTGTACATCGCCTTCGACCGTGCCCCGACTGGCCGCCTGCCGCTTCAGGCCAGCGACATTGCCCTGGGTTGCGCACCGGTCGTCAACCTGTTCCCGCGCACCTCGGAACCGTTGCGCCCGGACGGCACCCGCAGCGAATACCGATTGATCGCTGACAGTCACCGGGAAAACAGCGTCGAAATCCACAGTATCCGCACCCTGCGCGCCAGCTCCACCCAAGGCGTGCAGCGCGTACCTGCCTATTACGGCAACCAGCACGGTGGCGGTGAGCGTCAGCGCTATTGGCATGCGCGTCGGGTCAGCGCTTTGACCCCCAATCGCCTGGGCAGCGACTTGCTGGTAAGCCTGGTGGACGCGCGACTCAACCCACTCACTGATCTGTTCGACTACAGCCTTACCGCCGACCTGCTCTGCACCAATCGACACCTGGCGCAAAGCCTGCCGGCCGGCACCCCCTTGGGTTTCGAACGGCCGGGACCGGTGGCCTGGGCGCGATTGCGCAATCCCCCCAGCGCCCAGAGTCTGCCGCAACTGGGCGGTGAGTCGCGCTGGCGGCTGGTGTCGCAATTGACCCTCAATCATTTGTCGCTGGTCGAAGGTCCACAGGCACTGGACGCCCTCAAGGAAATCCTGCAGTTGCACAACCTGCGCGATGAGCCTGCGGCCTTGCGTCAGATCCAGGGCCTGCTGGGCCTGGGTTGCGAGCGGGTGATCGCCCATATCGGCGAAGACGCCTGGCGCGGGTGGCGCAATGGACTGGAAGTGCGCCTGCACCTCGACCCGCAGCATTTCGTCGGCAGCAGCGCCGTGTTGTTTTCGGCGGTGCTGGCACAGTTTTTTTCCCTGTATGCCACGGCCAACCGCTTCGTGCGCACGGTGCTGGTGCAGTCCGATAAGGAGGTCAAGGCATGGCAACCCCAAGCCGGCATGCCCCTGTCGCTCTGAGCCTGAGCCAACGCCTGCGCCGCGATCCGCAGGCGTTCGAGTTATTGCAGGCATTGTTACTGCTGGAGCGCGAGCACCCGCAAGCCGCGACGCTGGGCAACGGCAGCGCGCCCCAGGCCGAAGCCTTGCGCTTGCGCGGGCCGTTGACGCCGCTGTTCGCCGCCAGCCAGGTCGAAAGCCTGAGTGAAACACCCGGCGCGCCCCCGGTTCTCTGCACCCCGGTGTTTGGCCTCGGCGGTCCCGACGGCCCCCTGCCCTACGCTTATCAGGAATGGTTGCAGCAGCGGGCCAAGGCCAGGGATCACGCACCCGCCGAGTTTCTCGATCTGTTCCAGCATCGGCTGTTGAGCCTGCTGTACAAAGTGATGCGCAAACACCGGATTGCCGTGGGATTCACCCCGCCCGGCGCCTCCCCGGTACACGCGCAGTTGCGAGCGCTGACCGGTTTGCTGCCCAAGGCCTTGCAGGAGCGCCAGGCCATCGCCGACAGCGCCGTCCTGGCGTGCAGTGCCTTGTACGCCGATGGCCGTCGTTCACTGGCCGGTTTTGCCGCCATCGTGCGCGAGCAGTTTGAATTGCCGGTGCAACTCGGTGCTTATGAAGGAGCCTGGCGCGAAATCCCGCCGGCCAGCCGCAGCCGACTGCAACCGGGTGGCCGCAACCTGCAACTGGGGCGCAGCGCAGTGGCCGGTACGCGGGTGTGGGACGAACACGCCGGGATCCGCCTCACGCTCGGCCCGCTGAGCCCGGCGCAAGCGGCACGCTTTCTGCCGAACGGTGAAGCCCACCCGCCATTGGCCAGCCTCAGCGCCCTGTATTTCGGACCGGACCTGGACATCACCCTGGTGTTGCTGGTGCGCGGTGCCGGACCTCTGAAACTCGGTCGCGACGCTGCGCCCCTGCTCGGCTGGAACGGCGGTTTGCATCGCCAGAGCAGCCTCGCCGTGCAACGCATCGAAACCCGCCTTCGTCAGCTGGAGATCACCTGAACATGGAACTCGCCAGCCTCATCGGACGCCTCAACCCGGACAACCGCCGCGCCCTCGAACGGGCGGCGCAACGCTGCCTGCAACGGGGTCATCACTACGTTGAAATCGAACACCTGCTGCTGGAGCTGCTGGATATCGAAGGTGGCGATTTTGCCTTGCTGCTGCCGCGCTTCGGCCTGGAGCGGGATGCCTTGAGCGCCGAAATCAACAAGGCGCTGGAGTTGTTCAAGTCTGGCTGCACCCGCACACCGGCACTTTCGACCCATACCCTCGGCCTGCTGGAGGACGCCGTGGTCCAGGCCAGTGTGCTGGGCCTGGACAGCATCCGTTCCGGCCTGTTGCTGTTGGCACTGATCGACCGCGACGAGCGCCGCAGCCTGCTGCTCAACAGCGCGTCTTCGCTGCTGCGCATCCCCCGTGAAGCCCTGCGCGCCAACCTGCTGGAGTGGACGGAAAAGTCACGGGAACACGTCGGCGCTGCGCGCGCTGTCGCCAAGGACAATGCGCAACCCAAGCAAGACCCGGTGCTCGATCAGTACACCCAGGACCTGACCGCCGACGCCCACGCCGGGCGCATTGACCCGATCGTCGGTCGCGATGGCGAAATCCGCCAGTGCATCGACATCCTGCTGCGGCGCCGGCAAAACAATCCGATCCTGGTCGGCGCACCGGGCGTCGGCAAGACCGCCGTGGTCGAAGGGCTGGCCCTGCGCATTGCCGCCGGCGATGTGCCGCCGTCGCTGCAGGACGTCACCTTGCGAGTACTCGACCTTGGCCTGTTACAGGCCGGAGCCGGGGTCAAGGGCGAATTCGAACAGCGGCTCAAAGGAGTGATCGACGCCGTGCGCAGTGCCGAAAAACCGATCATCCTGTTTATCGATGAAGCCCACACCCTGATCGGCGCCGGTGGTGTCGAAGGCGGCAGTGATGCCGCCAACCTGCTCAAACCGGCGCTGGCCCGTGGCGAGTTGCGCACCCTCGCCGCCACCACCTGGCTGGAATACAAAAAATATTTCGAGAAAGACCCGGCCCTCGCCCGGCGGTTTCAACTGGTACAAGTGGAAGAACCGGACGAAACCACCGCCGTGGAAATGCTTCGCGGAGTTGCCGCCAAACTGGAAGAGCATCACGGCGTGCAGGTACTCGACGCGGCCATTCATGAAGCCGTAAAGCTTTCGCACCGCTACATCTCCGGGCGCCAGTTGCCGGACAAGGCCATCAGCGTGCTCGACACCGCGTGCGCCCGGGTCGCCCTCGGCCAACATGACGTGCCGCCCCCGCTGGAGAGCCTGCGCCACCGCCAGCAAAGCCTGAAAGACGAAGTCGAACGCTTGCGCCGGGAACAGGCCACCGGACTGGACCATCGCGAACGCATCACCGGGCTCGAGGGCGAATCGCTGAGCAACGAACAGACCATTCGCGAACTGGAAACCCGCTGGGGCGAAGAGCGGGTGGCGGTGCGCGAACTGCTGGATACCCGTCGTGAATTGCTGGCCTTGAGCGAGCGCGCCGACAGCGACAAACCTGATGAAGCCACCGACACCCGCATCGATCACCTGGCCGCCGAACTGCTGCGCCTGGAAGCCGGGCTCGACGCGATCCGCCAGGACGATCCGCTGGTGCCGGAACAGGTCGATACCAAAACCGTGGCAGCGGTGATTGCCGGCTGGACCGGCATCCCGGTGGGCAAAATGCTCGCCGACGAAGCCCATGCCGTACGCACCGTCGGCCAGCGCATGGGCCAGCGGGTGATGGGCCAGAGCATCGCGCTGAACACCATCGCGCAACGCCTGCAAGCCTATCGTGCCGGGCTCACCGACCCGCAAAAACCGGTCGGCGTGTTCCTGCTCGTCGGTCCCACCGGCGTCGGCAAAACCGAAACCGCCTATGCCTTGGCCGATGCCCTATACGGCGGCGAACGCAACCTGATCAGCATCAACCTCTCGGAGTATCAGGAAGCCCATACCGTCAGCCAACTCAAAGGCGCACCACCCGGGTACGTCGGCTATGGCAGCGGCGGCGTCCTCACCGAAGCGGTGCGGCGCAAACCCTATTCCGTGGTGCTGCTGGACGAAATCGAAAAGGCCCACCCGGACGTGCTCGAAGCCTTCTACAACGTCTTCGACAAAGGCGTGATGGAGGACGGCACCGGGCTGGTGGTGGACTTCAAAAACACCGTGATGCTCGCCACCAGCAACGTTGGCGCTGAATTGCTGCTCGACACGCCGGTGGCGCAACTCGGCACCGACGCCTTCAACGAAGCCCTGCACAAGGTGTTGCTGCAAGCGTTTCGCCCGGCCTTTCTGGCGCGCATGACGGTGGTGGCGTACCGGCCGCTGGATGAGACGACACTGGAAGCGATTGTGTTGGCGAAGCTGGAGAAACTGCGCGGGCGTTACAAGGCTGCGACCGGCAAGCAGTTTGAGTTCGATACCGGGATTGTGCAGGCGGTGCTGGCCAAGTGCAGCGCGGCGGGTGCCCGGGATGTTGAAAATGTGTTGATGACGCAGGTGACGGGGAAGTTGGCGGAGTGGGTGTTGGAGTAGTACAGGCAAATACCGGACCGACTCAGGCAGGAGCGCTCAGCTTCACTGGAGCACTTTTATTATGACCTTATGAAACTATCGACTTTAATACAGGACGGATAACAGCGAGGCTACTATGTTATTCATGCATAAAGGATCAGAACTTCGTATTTTCGACGGCGTCTACTCGGAAGATACGCCCAAAGGCAATGATGATAAATACTACTTAATTAAAGACAGAGAGTGCCTCGCGGTAGTTTCACGATTCATGCAAGTGTGTAACGCCTTGAGCATCGATAAAAAAGATATTCCCAGCATGTTCAGGATCCTGACGAACTGGATGCGTTACTCCGATTATGACAGCGACAAAAAGACAATGTACGCCATGATGAGTAGCGACGGCATGGCTGCTCGAAAAAGAGAGGGGGTGGTTGCGCAGTTTCGTTACTACAACAATTACGTAGACCTGGCACTGGCCATCTACGGCGAATATACCTCGACACCCACACTCATTACAGAAACCGCACTCGCCGGTGACATACTCAGATCAAAAGGCATAGAAAAAATAATGGTAACACTCTCCAAAAAGATCAACACCTATGCTGAAAATAATATTATCGAGGTGGAGCGCGATAAGTTACTAAAGGAAAAGTACTCAACACTGCACGCCCCTTTGGATTGGAAAGCCTGGACTGACTGCTACTGGACTCTGGACTCGGCAACTTTGTTGCCTTACTTATATGACATTACACATAACCTTGCCGGCACGATAAAATGGACGGAAACGCCCATGGATAACGGTCGTATTACCAAAGAAACAATGCGAGTCAATGTCGGCACACCTCGGGAAGACCATAATTGGACCGCCAGAGCACGCAGAAGCAATCTACCGATCTGGGCTGGCCCTTCATACACGACTCACCTGATGCTGAGCGTCGCCTTAAAAGCCGGGGCTAGAGAGGAAGAAATTCAGGCATTCGCTTATGTGATTTTTGCTTATTGGAATCAAATATATCCCGATACCGCAACACCGGTTCACAGAATGTTCGGGGTAATGACCGCGGCAGTAGAGTTTGGTGTAAACCCGTTAGCCAGTCTGCCAGAGAGTATGTATAACCAAGCGTTGTATTTCCTGGCCAGATTTCGCGTGGCCAGCTTATAGAATTGCGTTGAGGTTCTTGACTATCATCTTTGAGGTTACTCGATGCCTCGTTCCATCGACACTAACACCAGTCTTTCCCTGACCGCTGCATCGCTGGCGGTGCTTTATCCTGAGTCGATTTCCGGTGAAGAAGCCCTCAACCAGTTTGGCCAGCAAATCCTCAACGGCCTCACCGACGAATCTTCGCTGAACCTGACCACCACCATCGCCACCCATGTCACCACCACCCTGCACAACGACGCCCAAACCCGCCCGCTGGACGCGCTGGTCGCCGAAATCCGCCAACTCCCCGCCGATGCCACGGCCGAGCGTTATCAGCTTGTTTTAAGGCCATGGCTCTGGTGGCTGACCCTGGCCAGCAACAACCGGGTGTTCCAGAACCTCAGCACCTCGGACATCGTCACCACGATTTTCAAGGCCCACGGCTTTACTGACTTCAAACTCTCGCTCACCGGTAGCTACACCCCGCGCGAGTATTGTGTGCAGTACGGCGAAACTGATTTCAGCTTTATCTCGCGACTGTTGCAGGACGAAGGGATTTTCTGGTTTTTCACCCACGAAGAAGGCAAGCACACGCTGGTACTGGGCGACAGCAACGATGCGTTTGTGCCGATTCCCAACGGCCCCAAGGTCAATTATCTCGGCCAGCAACCGGGCGAGCGCGAGCTGCACGGTATTCGCGCGGGCCAGGTGTGTGTGCAGGCGGTGGCCGGGGTGTATCGAGCGACGGATTACGAATTCACCACCCCGACGACCTCACTGTACGCCCAGGCCGAAGCGGTGGCCGGGCCACGCTCGCTGTATGAGCATCCGGGCGGTTACACCGCCAAGGCCCGAGGCGATGCGCTGACCAAACAACGGGTGGACGGCTTGCGCAGCGAGGAGAAGCGGTTTGTCGGCGAGAGCGACTGCCGCTGGCTGGTCCCGGGGCATTGGTTCACCCTCGCCGGGCACGATGACTCGACGCTGAACATCGACTGGGTGGTGACCCGGGTGACCCATGACGTCAGCCATGAGAACTATCGCAACCGTTTCGAGGCCATCCCCAAGGCCACGCCTTTTCGTCCATCGCGCACCACGCCAAAGCCGCGAATGCATCCACAGACAGCGGTCGTGGTGGGCAAGTCCGGGGCAGAAATCTGGACCGACGAATACGGTCGAATCAAGTTGCAGTTTCCTTGGGATCGCGATGGCAAAAATGATGAGACCAGCTCGTGCTGGGTGCGCGTGGTGCTGCCCTGGAGCGGCAAGGGTTTCGGCATGCAATTCGTGCCGCGCATCGGCCAGGAAGTGATCGTGACTTTCATCGACGGCGATCCGGATCGGCCATTAGTCACCGGTTGCGTCTACAACGGCGACAACGCCCTGCCCTACGCCTTGCCCGCCAATCAGACGCAATCGGGGATCAAGACTCAGTCGTCCAAGGGCGGTGGCGGGTTCAACGAGTTGCGCTTCGAAGACAAGAAAGACGCCGAAGAGGTGTTTTTACAGGCGCAGAAAGATCTGAAGATCAACGTACTCAACGACACCACCGCCACGGTCGGTCACGACGAAACCCTCACGGTGCAAAACGCGCGCACCCGGACAGTGAAGGACGGTGACGAAACCGTGACCCTGGAGAAAGGCAACCGGAGTGTGACGATACAGACCGGCACCGACAGTCTCGACGTCAAGGACAGCCGCACGGTGAAGGTCGGTGCCGACCAGAACCACAGCACTGGCGGCAATTACGAACACAAGGTCACCGGCGATTACAGCCTGACGGTGGACGGCAACCTGACCATCAAGGTGAGCGGCACCCTGACCCTGCAAAGCGGTGGCAGTTTTACGATCAAGAGCGGTGCCGACCTGGCGGCCCAGGCCAGCACCTCGATCAGTCAGAAAGCCGGGACGTCGTTGAGCAATCAGGCCGGAACATCGCTGGAAAACAAGGCCGGCACCACGATGACCAACGATGCCGGAATCAGCCTGACCAACAAGGCAGCCGCTTCGCAGACCGTGGATGGTGGCGGCATGCTGACCATCAAGGGCGGTCTGGTGCAAGTCAACTGACAGGGAGCGCCCATGGCCATAACGCCGCTGGATGTGCAGCAGAACGATAAACAGCTCAAGGGTCACTTGCTCGACGGACAACTCGACGGCGCGCTGCACATCAAGGATGGCGGTCGCGCCCAGGCCGATTTGCACTACAGCCAGGGCGCATTGCAAGGCACGACCCTGCTTTATCACCCCAATGGCAAGCTCTCGGCGCAGCTGCCTTTCGTACAGGACAAACTGCAAGGCGTCGCCAGTTTCTACGCCCCCGAAGGCTGGCTGCAACGCAAGGCCTCTTACCGTCGCGGGCTGCTGGATGGCGAGGCCTTCAATTACTTCCCCGACGGCCAACTGGCCGAAGTCGAGCTCTACCGCGATGGTGTTCGCGAGGGGCGTTACCAGCGTTTTCATCCCAATGGCAAACCGGCGGTGGAGGCCCACTATCTCAATGGGCAACTGATCGAGCCGGAACAAGGCTACACCAGCGATGGGCGGCCGCTGGATGTCCAGGGCAAGCCGATCTCAAGGGTGCGCTGGTGGTTTCGGCGCTGGAACGAGCCGGCCGAGACCTGAATGTGTTGCTGTGACTGTACCGACCTCTTCGCGAGCAGGCTCGCTCCCACATAGGATTTATGAACGACGCAGATCAAATGTGGGAGACCTGAATGTGTTGTGGCGAATGTTCGGGCCTGCTCGCGAAGAGGTCGGCACGATCAACATTTTCGGTGAATGCTGTACCTGCAAAAAATCAAGGAATGAGCATCTGCATCTGCCCCGGCATGACGATTTTGATCACCCCGGCCCAGTTGCACATCAAGGTGCTGTTGGCATCCAGCGCCGGCATGCTGCCCAGCAGCACGGTCGGCGCCCCCCCGGGAATCCATGGCGTAGCGGTGGCCGGGATGCATGGCATCGGCGTCAGCACCCCGAGTGCCGCGGCAGTCGCAGCGGCGACCGTCGGGTTGGCCAGGCTCGTACACATGCCGAACGTCGTGACATTCACCAGCGGAATGTGATCCATGATGTTCGCCGCCGGCAGCCCGCCTGTCAGCGTGCGGTTCACCGGCAGCACATTGAGCACCGCCGGCGCGGCGCCGAAGCTGCATTGCAGGGTGGCGCTGGCGCACACTTGCGGACAGCCCATTTCACACCTCCTTCCTGGAAACCATCAGCCCCTTTCAACCATAGCCCCCGAGACCGTTTCTCACACATCAGGAACGCTGATTATCCGGCAACACGCTAACCTATAAGACCGTGTCGCACTTGTGGCGCTCAAGGCACACCATTAGATTAGCCAATGATGTCTGGCATCCAAAATAAGCAGAAGGGATAAGCATGGCGCTTACTGACCAGTCCACCCGTATCCGCTCCGGCGAAGAACTCGATGCCAGCCTGATCGATCCATACCTCAAGGCGCACATTCCGGGCCTCAGCGGCTTGCCGCAGATCAGCCAGTTTCCGGGCGGCGCGTCCAACCTCACCTATTTGCTCGAATACCCCGAACAGGAGTTCGTCCTGCGTCGGCCGCCGTTCGGCCACAAGGCCAAATCCGCCCATGACATGGGGCGTGAATTCCGTATCCTCAATCAACTGCGCGACGGCTTTCCGTATTGCCCGAAAGCCTATGTGCATTGCACCGATGAATCGGTGATCGGCGCCGAGTTCTACGTGATGGAGCGACTCAAGGGCATCATCCTGCGTTCCGAACTGCCCCCGGAACTGGGCCTCGATTCAGCGAAAACCGAAGCGCTGTGCAAGAGTTTCATCGACAAGTTCGTCGAGCTGCACCGGGTCGACTACAACGCCTATGGCCTGGGCGACCTGGGCAAGCCCGAAGGCTACGTGGCACGACAGATCAAAGGCTGGAGCGATCGCTACGAGAAGGCCCTGACCCCCGATGCGCCGCAGTGGGAAGCGGTGAAAGCCTGGCTCAACGACAAGATGCCGGCCGATCACCCGACCTCCAGCATCGTGCACAACGACTACCGCTTCGACAACGTGATCCTCGACCCGAACAACCCGATGCAGATCATCGGTGTGCTCGACTGGGAACTGACCACCCTCGGCGACCCGCTGATGGACCTGGGCAACACCCTCGCCTACTGGATCGAAGCCGGGGACCCGGCGCCGGTGCAACTGATGCGCCGCCAGCCAAGCCACGCACCGGGCATGTTGACCCGTCGCGAGTTCGTCGATTACTACGCCCAGCGCTCCGGCATCCAGATCGACAATTTCGACTTCTACTACACCTACGGCCTGTTCCGCCTGGCCGGCATCGTGCAGCAGATCTACTACCGCTTCTACCATGGCCAGACCCAGGACAAACGCTTCGCGCAGTTCATTCACATGAACAAACTGCTGGAACAGATGAGCCTGCAAGTCATCCAGAAGTCCGATCTCTGATTACGCCCCTGGCTCCATAACAAGACTTTTCATAAGGGAACCCCATGTCCAAGACTCAGTTGTTCGACCTCGACGGCAAGATCGCTTTCGTCTCCGGCGCCAGCCGCGGCATCGGTGAAGCCATCGCCAAACTGCTGGCGCAGCAAGGTGCCCATGTGATCGTTTCGAGCCGCAAGCTCGACGGCTGCCAGCACGTGGCCGATGCAATCATCGCCGCGGGTGGCAAAGCCACGGCCATCGCCTGTCATATCGGTGAAATGGAGCAGATCAGCCAGGTCTTCGCCGGCATCAAGGAACAGTTCGGGCGCCTGGACATCCTGGTCAACAACGCGGCGACCAATCCGCAGTTCTGCAACGTGCTGGATACCGACCTGAGTGCGTTCCAGAAGACTGTCGACGTGAACATTCGCGGCTACTTCTTCATGTCGGTGGAAGCCGGCAAGCTGATGCGCGAGAACGGCGGTGGCAGCATCATCAACGTCGCGTCGATCAACGGCGTCTCGCCGGGTGTGTTCCAGGGCATCTATTCGGTGACCAAGGCCGCCGTGATCAACATGACCAAGGTGTTCGCCAAGGAATGCGCGCAGTTCGGCATCCGCTGCAACGCCCTGCTGCCGGGCCTGACCGACACCAAATTCGCTTCGGCACTGGTCAAGAACGAGGCCATCCTGAACACCGCGCTGCAGCAGATTCCGCTCAAGCGCGTGGCGGATCCAAGCGAAATGGCCGGTGCGGTGCTTTACCTGGCCAGCGATGCGTCGAGCTACACCACCGGCGTTTCGCTGAACGTCGATGGCGGCTTCCTGTCCTGATCCACGACAGCACTGGCCACAAATAACTTGTGGCGAGGGAGCTTGCTCCCGCTGGACTGTGCAGCAGTCCCTCTTTTTCGGGGCAGCTTCGCAGCCCAACGGGACGGTGCGGCGATCCGACAAGCTCCCTCGCCACAGGGTGAGTTAGCCTATTGCGTGACACACCGGGTCACGGTGGTCTCGCGCGTCACCTGCCCTTCGGCCCGCATATCACCCATTACCTGGGTGCTATCGGAAGCCTGACAAGTCGTTTCAGGCGGTGGGGGTGGCGCGGCGGGAGGAGGTGGCGGCGGACTGGAACAGCCACCGAGCATCACGGCGCAGAGCGCAACAGCAGTGAAAACGCGTTTCCCAAGACTTTTCATAGGATGACCCGCGATAAGTGATCGACAAGTTTGTGACAACAAAACACTGCCAAAAAGTTCATGAGTGGGTCACAGAAAAGCCGTTTTTGTGGGTTTTCCAGTCCGGTTTGTAGTCAAAACCGACAAAAACTAGCGCACAGGATCGGGGCGATGCAGGGTATTGCTCTCCAGTTCGTAGCGCAGTTCCTCGATTAGCGTGACCACTGCTTCGTGGGTGTTGAGCACTGACACGTTCAACCCGCTCACCACCAGGTCCACCTGCCCTGATACCGGATGGTAAAGCTTCACGGTCAACGAATGATCACCGGTAATGGTGCATTCGCAGGCCAGAGGAGAAAAGCTGCGTTCCAGTTGCAGCCGCAGTTGCGCCAGATGAATCATTGCAATCGACCCTCGTGGCAAGGGACGGCAAACGTGATGGATATGGAGTACATGGCTGATCCTTGAGCGGCTTCGTAAATCGCGCGCGGAAGACCCATGGATCCCCGTTCGCACGCTCTCAGCCTAAGAGCCGCCGCCCCCTGCCAAAACGTCCATTTGCACTATGACACCTGGTGCATTTGCACCTTAGCGCTGCCCCCTGGATCGCCCTGTCCCGGCGAACAACCCACGATCGCGCGCCCAGACGATCGCCTCGCTGCGACTGTGCACATCGAGCTTGGAATAGACCGTCGCCACATGATTGCGCACCGTGTTCGGCGCAAGCTTGAGTCGCGCGGCGATTTCCTTGTCGGCCAGCCCCTCGCAGATCAGCTCCAGCACCTCACGCTCGCGAACGGTCAGGTCGGTGAAGGACACACTGGGCAGTTGCGGCGAGTCGACATTCTTCACGTTGGCCAGTTTTTCGATCAGGGTGCGACTGAACCACGACGCGTCTTTCATCACTTCTTCGATAGCCGCCACCAACTCCAGCTCCGTGCGTTTGCGTTCGGTGATGTCCATCAACACCAGCAAATAGCAAGGATTGTCCTGAATGTTGACGGTATCCGCCGACACGGCGCAATCAATCACCTCGGCGTTTTTTTTACGCACGCGAACATCAATGCGATCCAGGCTTGCGGTTTTTTCCAGTGCCGTGACCAGCCTTGCCCTCGCCCCCTTGTCATGGATGAAGTCGATCTCGGCGATGGTCTTGCCCTGCACCTCTTCGCGGGGATACGCGAGGGTCTCGAGAAAAGCCTCATTCACATCCAGCACCACCTGATCATCGGCGCTGCAAACCAGGATCGGCACCGGTGTCAGGCGGAACGCCTTGGCAAAACGCTCTTCGCTCTGACGCAGGGCGACTTCGGCCTTGCGCCGGGGCTCCATGTCGACGAAGGAGAACAGCATGCAGGGTTCGTCGTTGAGCTCCAGGGGTTGGCCGGCGACGATCACTTGCTTGTTGCCGCCATCCGCCATACGCAGTTCGGCCTGCATCTGCGGGATGGTCGCGCCTTCGCGCAAGCGCTGCTTGGCCAGGTCTTTGTTTTCAGCCTGATCCAGCACGTCCAGCTCGTACGTCGAGCTGCCGATCACCTGATCCCGTGCTAAACCGGTCATTTCGAGAAAACCGGGATTGACCTTGATGTAGCGCAGATCGCTGAGCCGGCAGATCACTGCCGGTGCGGGGTTGGCGGCGAAGGTTTTTTCGAAGCGCTGCTCGGCGCTGGCCCAGTCGGTGACATCGTCCATGATCAGCACCAGCGACTCCGGCTCACCGTGGCAGTCGGTCACCACCAGACTGCGCACGCGGTGGACCCAGGTGCGTTCTTCGTCATGGGCCGGGGTCAGCTCGACCAGCACATCGCTGAAGGTCTCGCCACGCGCGACGCGATGAATCGGGTAGTTATCCGCCGGCACCGGATGATGGTTGCGATAGCGCAAGGCGAAACGCCGGACATAGTCCTCGGCATCGGCCCCCAGCTCGCCAATCCGCGCCACACCATGCATGGCCAGCGCGGCGTCATTGGCCCAGACAATCGTCTGATCCAGTTCCAGCAGAATCACCCCGTCGGACAGCCCGGTGATGATCTGCTGCAACTGGCGGCGACTGGTTTCAGTGGTCAGGACGTCCTGGCTCATTGGCGCTCCACACATGCGATTATCCCTGTGAAGAGTACGACCGCCAGGGTCTGCGATAGTGCGAAGAACTTGTGGGAGCGAGCCTGCTCGCGAAAGCGGTGTGTCAGCCAACATCCACGTTGAAGGTTAAACCGCCTTCGCGAGCAGGCTCGCTCCCACAGGCAGACTAGGGCAATCCTTATGCCGCCAATTGCCCCTTCGCAATCGCTGCCGAAGCCGCCAGCATCGCCCGCAACAACACCGCGCACCCCGCCGCCAGGTCATCCGGTGCGGCGTTTTCGATTTCGTTGTGGCTGATGCCGCCTTCGCACGGCACGAAGATCATTCCGGCCGGGCCGAGCTCGGCGAGGAAGATCGCGTCGTGTCCCGCGCCACTGACGATGTCCATGTGCGGCAGGCCCAGCCCTTGCGCGGCACCGCGTACCGCTTCGACGCAGCCCTTGTCGAAGTACAGCGGCGGGAAGTCGGCGGTGGGTGTCAGCTCGTAGGTCAGGCCGTGTTCTTCGCAAGTGGTTTCGATGACTTCGCGGACCTCGGCGATCATCGAGTCCAGCCGTGCCGGTTCCAGATGGCGGAAGTCCAGGGTCATGCGCACTTCCCCGGGGATGACGTTGCGGGAACCGGGATAGGCTTGCAGGCAACCGACGGTGCCGCAGGCGTGGGGCTGATGGCCGAGTGCGGCGCGGTTGACGGCGCCTACGATCACCGCGGCGCCAACCAGTGCATCCTTGCGCAGATGCATCGGGGTCGGGCCGGCATGGGCTTCGACGCCGCGCAGTTTCAGGTCGAACCATTTCTGCCCGAGGGCACCCATGACGACGCCAATGGTTTTGCGTTCGTCCTCGAGAATAGGCCCTTGCTCGATGTGCGCTTCGAAATAGGCGCCCACCGCATGACCGCTGACCGCGCGCGGCCCCGCATAGCCGATGGCGTTCAGCGCTTCACCGACGGTCACGCCCTCGGCATCGACCTTGGCCAGGGTTTCTTCCAGGGTGAATTTTTCCGCGAATACGCCGGAGCCCATCATGCACGGGGCGAAGCGCGAGCCTTCTTCGTTGGTCCACACCACCACTTCCAGCGGCGCTTCGGTTTCGATGCCCAGGTCATTGAGGGTGCGCAGCACTTCGACGCCGGCCAGCACGCCGAAGCAGCCATCGAACTTGCCGCCGGTGGGTTGGGTGTCGATGTGGCTGCCGGTCATCACCGGCGGCAGATCCGGATTGCGCCCTGGACGACGGGCGAAGATATTGCCCACGGCGTCGATACTGACGGTGCAGCCGGCTTCCTCACACCACGTCACGAACGTATCACGGGCCTGGCGGTCGAGATCAGTCAGGGCCAGGCGACAGACACCGCCCTTGACCGTCGCGCCGAGCTTGGCCAGCTCCATGAGCGACTGCCACAAGCGGTCGCGGTTGATGTGCTGATGGCTGGATTGCAGAACGTCTACGGCTGCGTTCATGGGGATCTCCTCAGGCTGTTCTTATGTGTTTCTTCAGGCAATTCGTTGGTGTTCTTCAGGCCCTCATCGCTGGCAAGCCAGCTCCCACAGGTTTTCTGAACACCCGAGAACCCTGTGGGAGCTGGCTTGCCAGCGATGGGGCCGGCCGTCACACCGCAGATTTCGCCACGGATGGACTGGGCCGCATCACGCACAACCCGTAGTAAATCAACCCGCCAAGGGCCGAGCCGGTGAACCAGCCATAGCTGTAGAACCAGCTGAATGCATCGCTGCCGAGCGACAACAGCGTCAGTACCATCGGCACACCGAACGCGAGAAAGCCGTTCCAGTTCCACGCCGGATACACGTCATCACGATAGAGTCCGGCAAGGTCCAGCTGCTGTTTCTTGATCAGGAAATAGTCCACCACCATGATCCCGGCAATCGGCCCCAGCAGGCTCGAATAGCCGAGCAACCAGTTGGAATAGACGGTTTCCAGGCTGATGTCCGAGACGATCAGCCCGAGCTTCTTCAGCAGTTCATGCCCCATCAGCGCCAGGCCGACGAAGCCGGTGAGCATCACCGCTTTGGTCCGGTTGATCGCCTTGGGCGCAATGTTCTGGAAGTCGTTGGTCGGCGACACGATGTTGGCCGCGGTGTTGGTGGACAGCGTGGCGATGATGATCAACGCCATGGCCAACGCGACCCAGACCGGGCTCTGGATATGGCCGATCAGGGTCACCGGATCGGACACGGTCACGCCCACCAGTTTTACCGAGGCGGCGGTCATCACCACGCCCAGCGCGGCGAACAGGAACATGGTCAGCGGCAAGCCGATGATCTGCCCGACAATCTGGTCCTGCTGGCTTTTCGCGTAGCGGCTGAAGTCCGGGATGTTCAGCGACAGCGTGGCCCAGAAGCCGACCATCGCGGTCAGCCCGGCGGCGAAGTAACTGACCACACTGGCCCCTTCCGGGCGCTTGGGAGGAATCGCCAGCAATTCGGTCATCGACACGTTGGGCATCGCCCACACCAGCAACCCCACACCCACCGCCACCAGCAACGGCGCGGACAGGGTTTCCAGCCATTTGATCGACTCGGCGCCGCGGATCACCACCCACAGGTTCAGTGCCCAAAACATCATGAAGCCCAGGACTTCACCGGTGCCACCCAGGGATTTCCAGCCCTCGAACACCGACCCCAGAAACAGGTGGATGGCCAGGCCGCCGAACATCGTCTGGATGCCGAACCAGCCGCACGCCACCAGGGCGCGGATCAGGCACGGGATGTTGGAACCGAGGATGCCGAACGACGAACGCAGCAACACCGGGAACGGAATGCCGTACTTGGTGCCGGGAAAGGCGTTCAAGGTAAGGGGAATCAATACGATGATATTGGCGAAGAGGATCGCCAGCAGCGCTTCGCCGACGCTCAGGCCAAAATAGGCCGTCAGTACGCCGCCGAGGGTATAGGTCGGCACACAAATCGACATGCCGACCCACAACGCGGTGATGTGCCATTTGTTCCAGGTTCGTTCGCGCACCTTGGTCGGTGCCATGTCGTGGTTGTAACGGGGACTGTCGAGGACATCGCTGCCGGCTTCCAGCTCGAACAAGCCGTCGCGCTCGGTCACTTGCGATCTGATCTGTTGCATGGCCGCTCCACTGTTCTTTGAATTATTTTTTGCTCATCAGGGGCTGGCGGCATCAATAAGCATGCCGGGTACCCCGTTTGTGCATCGGGCAGTTCCATAAACATTTACTAAGCAACTGATGTTTATCAGTTTTATTTGTACAACCATTGAATCCTCGGCGAGTTGCCATGCCACTCAGGCCGAATGCCAGGCAAGTTGTCCGAACAGTCAGGACTCAATCTGGTGCGTCGATCTTTTTTTCAATGTCGCGCATCAACCATAGACCATGCTCAAACAGCTGATTTCACATAGAAAATCTTGACCATATTTCGAACCTGTCAAGTGCGTCAAAATGGTGAGCACCCTCACCATTTTGGTGATTTTCAGTTTAATACGTTATTAATCAATACGTTAAAACAGATATAAGCTTATAAAAAATATTCTTGCTGATTCCCATAACAGCAGCTAGCGTTTATTCCTGACAGCGCTGACAGGAATACACCTGTTTACGATGGCCACCTATAAAAACATCTAGAACCGGCATCAGTCGGTCATGCCTGCGAGGAATCCGGAATGTCTCTGTTGATTCGTGGCGCCACCGTTATTACCCATGATGAAAGTTATCGCGCCGATGTGTATTGCGCAGACGGCTTGATCAAGGCCATCGGCGAAGACCTCGACATACCCGCTGGTGCCGAAGTGCTCGACGGCAGCGGCCAATACCTGATGCCCGGTGGCATCGACCCTCATACCCATATGCAACTGCCCTTCATGGGCACCGTGGCCAGCGAAGACTTTTTCAGCGGCACGGCGGCGGGTCTGGCCGGTGGCACCACCTCGATCATCGACTTCGTGATTCCCAACCCGCAGCAATCCCTGATGGAAGCCTTCCATCAATGGCGCGGCTGGGCCGAGAAATCCGCTTCCGATTACGGCTTCCACGTCGCCATCACCTGGTGGAGCGAGCAGGTCCGCGAGGAAATGGCCGAGCTGGTGATCCATCATGGCGTCAACAGCTTCAAGCACTTCATGGCTTACAAAAACGCGATCATGGCGGCCGACGACACCCTGGTGGCGAGTTTCGAGCGCTGCCTGGAACTGGGTGCGGTGCCCACCGTGCATGCGGAAAATGGCGAGCTGGTCTATCACCTGCAACGCAAACTGATGGCCCAGGGCATGACCGGGCCGGAAGCGCATCCGCTGTCACGCCCTTCCCAGGTCGAAGGCGAAGCCGCGAGCCGGGCGATCCGCATCGCCGAAACCCTGGGCACGCCGCTCTACCTGGTGCATGTCTCGACCAAGGAAGCCCTCGACGAAATTACCTACGCCCGCGCCAAGGGCCAACCGGTCTACGGCGAAGTGCTGGCCGGGCATTTGCTGCTGGACGACAGCGTCTATCAACACCCGGACTGGCAGACCGCCGCCGGTTACGTGATGAGCCCGCCCTTCCGCCCGCGCGGCCACCAGGACGCACTGTGGCATGGCCTGCAAGCCGGCAATCTGCACACCACCGCCACCGATCATTGCTGCTTCTGCGCCGAGCAGAAAGCCGCCGGCAAGGACGATTTCAGCAAGATCCCCAATGGCACGGCCGGCATCGAAGACCGCATGGCCGTGCTCTGGGATGAAGGGGTGAACACCGGGCGCCTGTCGATGCAGCACTTCGTCGCCCTCACCTCGACCAACACCGCGAAGATCTTCAACCTTTACCCACGCAAAGGCGCGATCCGCGTGGGCGCCGACGCCGACCTGGTGCTGTGGGACCCGCAAGGCACCCGGACGATTTCGGCCAAGACCCATCACCAGCAGGTCGACTTCAACATCTTCGAAGGCAAGACCGTACGCGGCGTGCCCAGCCACACCATCAGCCAGGGCCGGGTGGTCTGGGCCGATGGCGACCTGCGGGCCGAGCGTGGGGTCGGGCGCTATATCGAACGGCCGGCGTATCCGGCGGTGTTTGACTTGTTGAGCAAGCGGGCTGAGTTGAATCAGCCGGTTGCAGTGAAACGCTGAGATCGAGGCCTTCGGCCTTCGCGAGCAGGCTCGCTCCCACATTGGAATGCATTTCAACTGTGGGAGCGAGCCTGCTCGCGAAGAGGCCGGCCCGGACAACACAAAAAACAATGCCCATGCAGAGGCATAACCTCCATCACCGTGAGGCCAAAAACCGTGATCAAGACCCTGACCCATCTCCCGCACCCCTTCGAGAACGCGGCCGCCCTCGCCGGTCATTTCACCGACCTGGCGCCGCCGCTTAATGACCGACAGGCCCACCTCGAAGCCTCGCGTTGCCTGTACTGCTACGACGCACCGTGCGTCAATGCCTGCCCGAGCGAGATCGATATTCCCTCGTTCATCCGCAACATCCACCAGGACAACGTCCAGGGCGCGGCGCAGAAAATCCTTTCGGCCAACATCCTCGGTGGCAGTTGTGCCCGGGTCTGCCCCACAGAGATCCTCTGTCAGCAAGCCTGTGTGCGCAACAACGCCCATGAGTGCGCGCCGGTACTGATCGGTCTGCTGCAACGCTACGCCGTGGACAACGCGCATTTCAGCCAGCACCCGTTCTCCCGTGCCGCCGCCACCGGCAAGCGCATTGCCGTGGTGGGTGCCGGTCCGGCCGGGCTGTCCTGCGCCCATCGCAGTGCCATGCACGGCCATGACGTGGTGATTTTCGAGGCTCGGGAAAAGGCCGGCGGCCTCAATGAATACGGGATCGCCAAATACAAACTGGTGGACGATTACGCGCAGAAGGAGCTGGAGTTCCTGATGGACATCGGCGGCATCGAAATCCGCCATGGGCAAAAACTCGGGGACAACCTGAGCCTCAGCGATCTACATCAGCAATTCGATGCGGTGTTCCTCGGCCTCGGCCTGGCGGCCAGCAAACAGCTGGGCCTACCCCATGAAGACGCGCCCGGTCTGGTGGCCGCCACCGATTACATCCGCGAACTGCGCCAGGCCGAAGACCTGACCGAACTGCCTCTGGCTGATCACTGCATCGTGCTCGGCGCCGGCAACACCGCCATCGACATGGCGGTACAAATGGCTCGCCTGGGTGCCCACGATGTCAATCTGGTGTACCGCCGTGGCGTCGAAGACATGGGCGCGACCCATCACGAACAGGACATCGCCAAGGCCAATCAGGTGCGCCTGTTGACCTGGGCACAACCGGAACACGTGTTGCTCGATGACCAGGGTCAGGTACGCGGCATGCGCTTCGCTCGCACACATCTGGTTGAAGGTCGCCTGCAAACCACCGGCGAAACCTTCGAGCTGGCCGCCGACGCGATCTTCAAGGCCATCGGCCAGACCTTCGATGACAGCGCCCTCGCCGACCCGCTGGCCCGCGAGCTCAAGCGCCAGGGCGATCGCATCCTGGTGGACGAACAGCTGCAAACCAGTATCCCCGGCGTGTATGCCGGCGGCGACTGCACCAGCCTCGACCAGGACCTCACCGTGCAAGCGGTGCAACACGGCAAACGGGCCGCCGAGGCCATTCATGCTCACCTGATGCTCAACGTGGAGGCTGCGTAAATGGCCGATCTGTCGATTGTCTTCGCCGGCATCAAGTCCCCCAACCCGTTCTGGCTGGCCTCCGCGCCCCCGACCGACAAGGCCTACAACGTGGTCCGCGCCTTCGAGGCCGGCTGGGGTGGCGTGGTCTGGAAAACATTGGGGGAGGATCCCGCGGCGGTGAACGTGTCGTCGCGCTATTCCGCGCACTTCGGAGCCAACAGAGAGGTTCTCGGCTTTAACAACATCGAGCTGATCACCGACCGCTCACTGGAGATCAACCTGCGGGAAATCACCCAGGTCAAAAAGGACTGGCCGGACCGTGCGTTGATCGTGTCGTTGATGGTGCCCTGCGTCGAAGAGTCCTGGAAACACATTCTGCCGCTGGTGGAAGCCACCGGTGCCGACGGCATCGAACTGAACTTCGGTTGCCCCCACGGCATGCCGGAACGCGGCATGGGCGCGGCGGTCGGGCAGGTGCCGGAGTACGTCGAGCAAGTCACCCGCTGGTGCAAGACGTATTGCTCGCTGCCGGTGATCGTCAAGCTGACGCCGAACATCACCGACATCCGCGTCGCCGCCCGCGCAGCACACCGTGGCGGCGCCGATGCGGTGTCGCTGATCAACACCATCAACTCGATCACCAGCGTCAACCTGGAGCGCATGGTGGCCAATCCGATGGTCGGCAGTCAGAGCACCCATGGCGGCTATTGCGGTTCGGCGGTCAAGCCGATTGCCCTGAACATGGTCGCCGAAATCGCCCGCGACCCTCAGACCCAGGGGCTGCCCATCAGCGGCATCGGCGGCATCGGCAACTGGCGCGACGCGGCAGAGTTCATCGCCCTGGGCAGTGGCTCGGTGCAGGTGTGCACGGCGGCGATGCTGCATGGCTTCAGGATTGTCGAGGAGATGAAGGACGGCCTGTCGCGCTGGATGGACAGTCAGGGCTACGCCAACATTTCAGCGTTTTCCGGGCGGGCGGTCGCCAATACCACGGACTGGAAGTACCTGGACATCAACTATCAGGTGATCGCGAAGATTGACCAGGAGGCGTGCATCGGTTGCGGCCGCTGCCACATCGCCTGCGAAGACACCTCGCACCAGGCCGTGGCCAGCGTGAAAAAGGCCGATGGCACCCACGCCTATGAAGTGATTGATGAAGAGTGTGTCGGCTGCAACCTGTGCCAGATCACCTGCCCGGTGCAGGACTGCATCGAAATGGTCCCGGTGGACACCGGCAAGCCGTTTCTGGACTGGAATCATGATCCGCGCAATCCCTACCATGTCGCGGTCTGAGTTCAGCGGAGTCTGATCGGGCGCTTTCGCGAGCAGGCTCGCTCCCACATTGGAATGCATTTCAACTGTGGGAGCGAGCCTGCTCGCGAAGAGGTCGGTCGCTACACCGACAGTCTGAAGGCTCCAATCCAATCCCCTGCAAAATCACACACCGCACCCGTTACTCCACTTATTCGCCCCACTCCAAACCACACCCACCTATCAGTTCTGCTAGTAGACACCACTCGAAATATCTTCAAAGCTGACACGCATCCAGTTCACCATCGAGAACCTCGTAATGTCGGTTTCATCAATGAAGATTTTGCGCCGGTATTTATACGATCCACTGGACCGGCTCACAGGTATAGGCCTACTGGCGGCCGACAGCACGCAGCGCTTTTACCAAGAGGGCCACCTGATCACCGAACTGGGACAACAGACACAACGGACAATCTTCCGCCATCAAGCCCAGCCGTTGGCGCAGAGGCAAAGTGAAGCGGGTGTTAGCGAAACCACGCTGATGGGGAGCGACCAAGCGCATTCACTGCTGCAAACGGTCTCGGCCAATAATTCGCAGCAATTTGCCTATACCGCCTACGGCCATCACCCCGCAGAGAGCGGATTAAGTCGCTTGCTCGGATTTAACGGTGAGTGCCCTGACGATATAACGGGAAACTACCCACTTGGACAGGGTAATCGTTTCTATAATCCTGTACTTATGCGATTTATGACCCCGGATGAGTTTAGCCCTTTTGATGCCGGGGGGAATTAATGCATATGCGTATTGTGGAAACGACCCGGTCAATCATTACGATCCAACCGGCAATTATAAATTTTTCCGTCCCTGGATTACCTCCAGCCCAGTTAGTGCAACCGCAAACAATCTACCATCAACCAGTACAACCCGTCTTAATACAACTCGGCGAACGGCTGGTAGCATCCAATCACGAAACCGAACACTGAGCAGTTTGCAGGATAATACAATCAACAAAACACCGAACTCAGTGCCCAGCGCGTCAACATCAAGTTCTCAGTTCGCACAGTTTAATAACTTAAATTCCGCGCCACCTGTTACATCAGCTCAAAACCTCCCTGCTAACAAGCTTCTGACTCCATCCGGTCAATTTAAACGGGAATTAAAAACAGACGCGCAGAGATTTGACGAATACGTCAAAAATCACCCACAAACAAACGTCGAGTACAACCCTCATCTGCAAGCCAAAATCAGCGAACTAAGGAATGAATTAAAAAAAGCAAGTACAGCTGCACCGGCCAGCGACCTCAACCGCATAGTAAGCTCAATAACTTACAAAGAACTCCGACTAAAACGTGATGCTATTCGTAAAATTGAAGGTCGAGCCGGAAAACCCACCATTAATAAATGAAAAGAGCACTTCAGACTACGGCTCCAACCCAATCCCCCGCAAAATCACACTGGTCACCGTCTGTACCGCCCGTTCGAACTGCATGTCCGACAGCGGCTGATGATCATTGAGAATATTCACCTGGTGATCAAAGTCCGCGTAGTGCTGGGTCGAGGCCCAGATCATGTACAGCAGGCTCGAGGGTTCCACCGGCAGGATACGTTTGTCGTCCACCCACTGGCGGATCTTCGCTTCTTTCATCTTGGCCCAGTCGTACAGGCTCGCGTCCAGTGTCTCGCCCAGGGTCGGCGCGCCGTGGATGATTTCGTTGGCCCAGACTTTCGAACCGTAGGGGCGGCTGCGTGAATGGTTCATTTTGGCGCGGATGTAGCTGCTGAGCACCACACGCGGATCGTCGAACATCTCGAAGCACAGCGCGTCCTGTTTCCACACTTCCAGCAGGCCCAACAGCACGGCGCTGTAGAGCTCGGTCTTGGTGCTGAAGTAATAATGCAGATTGGAGCGCGGCAGCTCTACCTCGGCGGCAATGTCGGCCATGGCGGTGCTGCCGAAGCCTTTTTCGGCGAAGACTTTCTCGGCCCCCAGCAGAATTTTCTCGACGTTACTGCGACGAATCTCGATCTTGTGATTGCCCATGAGGGCTCCCTTGCTTCAGCGTTAAACAAGACTAGCATCCGCTCTACCTCGCGGCGACAGGGGGATCGCAAACTACGTTCAACCCGCCACTTCCTGTGGGAGCGAGCCTGCTCGCCAATTGCAATATCACATTCACCCGCCTTGTTGACTGACAGTCCGTCTTCGCGAGCAGGCTCGCTCCCACAACAGTCAAGTCATCGTATAACTTCTGATTGACAACCCTGGAAATCCCCGCAAATAATCGCTTCAATGTTGTACGACGACGTATAACAAATAATAAAAACAAGAAAAATGGAGCCTCACAGTGAGCAAACTCGCCCGCAATCCGTCCGCCCGCAGTCCGCGTCCCTCCTTCGCCCGCCGCCATACCTTGAGCCTGATCGGCTGCGGCAGCCTCGCCTTCGCCCTGCCCATGACCAGCCAGGCCGAAGGTTTCACCGACGATGCCAAGGCCACGCTGAACCTGCGTAACGCCTACTTCAACCGCAACTTCACCAACCCGGCTTACCCCCAGGGCAAGGCCGAAGAGTGGACGCAGAACTTCATCCTCGATGCCAAGTCCGGTTTCACCCCGGGTCCAGTCGGCTTCGGTGTGGATGTGCTGGGGCTCTACTCGCAGAAACTCGATGGCGGCAAGGGCACGGCCGGTACGCAGTTGCTGCCGATCCACGGTGATGGCCGCCCCGCCGACAATTTCGGCCGCCTGGGTGTGGCGCTCAAGGGCAAGATTTCGAAAACCGAAGTGAAGGTCGGCGAATGGATGCCGGTGCTGCCGATCCTGCGCTCCGACGATGGCCGTTCGTTGCCGCAAACCTTCCGTGGCGGTCAGGTGACCTCCACGGAGATCAGCGGCCTGACGCTCTACGGCGGTCAGTTCCGGCAGAACAGCCCGCGCAACGATGCGAGCATGGAAGACATGTTCATGAACGGTAAAGCGGCGTTCACCTCGGACCGTTTCAACTTCGGTGGCGGCGAATACGCCTTCAACGACAAGCGCACCCAGGTCGGTGTGTGGTACGCCGAACTCAGCGACATCTATCAGCAGCAGTACTTCAACCTCAGCCACAGCCAGCCCCTCGGCGACTGGACCTTCGGCGCCAATCTGGGCTACTTCATCGGCAAGGAAGAAGGCAGCGCCCTGGCCGGCGACCTCGACAACAAGACCGCCTTCGCCCTGCTCTCGGCCAAATACGGCGGCAACACCTTCTATGTCGGCCTGCAGAAACTCAGCGGCGACGATGTCTGGATGCGGGTCAACGGCACCAGCGGTGGCACCCTGGCCAACGACAGCTACAACTCCAGCTACGACAACGCCCGGGAAAAATCCTGGCAAGTGCGCCACGACTACAACTTCGTCGCCCTCGGCATTCCCGGCCTGACCCTGATGAACCGCTACATCAGTGGCGACAACGTGCACACCGGCACCATTACCGATGGCAAGGAATGGGGCCGCGAGTCGGAACTGGCCTACACGGTGCAGAGCGGCCCGTTGAAAAGTCTCAACGTCAAATGGCGCAACGCAAGCATCCGCAAGGACTTCAGCACCAACGAATTCGATGAGAACCGGTTGTTCATCAGTTATCCGATTTCGTTGTTATAAAACGACTGGCTGACTCACACATCATCTGTGGCGAGGGAGCTTGCTCCCGCAGGAGTGCGTAGCGCTCCCAAGGCATTTAACGCGAGGAACCTCGGTGTCGAGTTGGGGCTGCTTTGCAGCCCAGCGGGAGCAAGCTCCCTCGCCACAGGATCAATAGGACCAGAATACCCCTCGTCAATTTCCACCAAAGTCGCGTTGACAAGAACCGGAAACCCTTACGATACTCGAATTAGTCGTACGACAACCTACAACGAATCCAATAACAACAACCGCGTGTTCAGGGACTCCCATGACGACCACTTCAACCGCCCGCGCCCCCTTCAATCGTCTGCTCCTGACCGGCGCTGCCGGTGGCCTGGGCAAAGTCTTGCGCGAAAGCCTGCGCCCCTATGCCAATGTCATTCGCCTGTCGGACATCGCCGACATCGCCCCGGCCATCGATGACCGTGAAGAAGTCGTACCCTGCGACCTCGCCGACAAGCAGGCCGTGCATCAACTGGTCGAAGGCGTGGACGCGATCCTGCATTTCGGCGGCGTCTCCACCGAGCATTCGTTCGAAGACATTCTCGGTGCCAACATCTGCGGCGTGTTTCACATCTACGAAGCCGCGCGCCGGCACGGCGTGAAACGGGTGATCTTCGCCAGCTCCAACCATGTCATCGGTTTCTACAAACAAGATGAAGTCATCGATGCCCACTCCCCTCGCCGTCCCGACGGCTACTACGGCCTGTCCAAGTCCTACGGCGAAGACATGGCAACCTTCTACTTCGATCGCTATGGCATCGAAACCGTCAGCGTGCGGATTGGCTCGTCGTTCCCGGAACCGCAAAACCGCCGGATGATGAGTACCTGGCTGAGCTTCGCCGACCTCACCCAATTGCTCGAACGCGCGCTGTACACACCGGATGTCGGCCACACTGTGATCTACGGCATGTCCGACAACAAGGACGTCTGGTGGGACAACCATTTCGCCACGCGCCTGGGATATGTCCCGAAGGACAGCTCCGAAGTGTTCCGCGAAAAAGTCGAAGCCCAGCCGCTGCCGGCCGCCGATGATCCGGCCCGGGTCTACCAGGGTGGCGCCTTCTGCGCAGCCGGCCCGTTCGACGATTGAATCCACCCGCGCCTGCCACCTGATCCCAACAACAAAAACCCAAGGGAATGAGTTGCCATGCAAGCCGAATTGATTGTCGATGCCCGCAATGCGGTCGGTGAAAGCCCGGTCTGGGTCTCGGAGGAAAACGCCCTGTACTGGGTCGATATTCCTGCCGGGGGGTTGCAACGCTGGAGCGCCGACACCGGTCATGTCGACGCCTGGAAAGCCGCGGAAATGCTCGCGTGCATTACTCGTCATCCCGACGGTGGCTGGGTCGCCGGCATGGAGAGCGGGTTCTTCCATCTGCACGCACATAACGATGGCAGTCTCGACAGCGAGCCACTGGCCTTCGTCGATCATCCCCGCCCGGACATGCGCCTCAACGATGGTCGCTGTGACCGTCAGGGGCGTTTCTGGGCCGCCAGCATGGTGCTGAACATGGCCGCCAATGCCGCCGACGGCCGGCTCTATCGCTACAGCGCCGGGCAACGCGGGCCGCTGACGGCACATCTGGACGGTTTCATCGTGCCCAACGGCCTGGCCTTCAGCCCGGACGGACGCACGATGTACCTGTCCGATTCCCATCCATCGGTCCAGCAGATCTGGGCCTTCGACTACGACATCGACAGCGGCACCCCGACCCGTCGCCGGGTCTTTGTCGACATGAACCTGTTCGCCGGCCGCCCCGACGGCGCGGCCGTGGACGCCGAAGGCTGCTACTGGATCTGCGCCAACGACGCCGGGCTGATTCACCGCTTCACCCCTGACGGTCGCCTCGACCGCTCCCTTGCCGTACCCGTGAAAAAACCGACCATGTGCGCCTTCGGAGGCAGTCGACTGGACACGCTGTTCGTGACCTCGATTCGCCCCGGTGACGACCATGATCGGCAGTCACTCGCCGGTGGGGTGTTCGCCCTCGACCCCGGCGTGAAAGGTCTGCCGGAACCGTTGTTCAACGATTCGCCGGCACTGTTGGATCAATAGCCTCCACCGCTTCTGCTGCACCGCTGCGCCTTTGAATACAAAAATAACAAGACTGGAGAAATGCCCATGGACTTCAAACGCACCTTGCTCGCCGCTGCAATTCCTTTCGCTTTCACCTTCGGCAGCGTCGCCCAGGCGCTGGAAATCAAATTCGCCGACATCCATCCCGCGGGTTATCCGACCGTGGTCGCCGAAGAGCAACTGGGCAAGACCCTGGTGGCTGACAGCGGTGGCAAACTGACGTTCAAGATGTTCGCCGGCGGTGTACTCGGCTCGGAAAAGGAAGTGATCGAACAGGCTCAGGTCGGCGCGATCCAGATGGCCCGGGTCAGCCTCGGCATCGTCGGCCCGGTGGTGCCGGACGTGAACGTGTTCAACATGCCGTTCGTGTTCCGCGACCAGGCACACATGCGCAAAGTCATCGACGGTGAAGTCGGCGACGAGATCCTCGACAAGATCACCCATTCCGAATTCAACCTGGTCGCCCTGGCCTGGATGGATGGCGGCACGCGCAACATCTACACCAAGAAACCGGTGCGCAGCCTCGAAGACCTCAAGGGCATGAAGATCCGCGTGCAAGGCAACCCGATGTTCATCGACACCATCAACGCCATGGGCGGCAACGGGATCGCCATGGACACCGGGGAAATCTTCAGCGCCCTGCAGACCGGGGTGATCGATGGCGCGGAAAACAACCCGCCGACCCTGCTCGAACACAACCACTACCAGAACGCCAAGTTCTACAGCCTGACCGGCCACCTGATCCTGCCCGAGCCCATCGTGATGTCGAAAATCACCTGGGAAAAACTCACCCCCGAACAGCAAGTGCTGGTGAAGAAAACCGCCAAGGCCGCGCAAGCCCACGAACGCACCCTGTGGGACGCCAAGTCCGCCAGCAGCGAAGAGAAACTCAAGGCCGCCGGCGTCGAGTTCATCACCGTCGACAAGAAGCCTTTCTACGACGCAACCGCCTCGATCCGCGAGAAATACGGCGCGCCCTACGCCGATCTGATCAAGCGCATCGAGGCCGTTCAGTAACTCTCCCGCTCCCTTGAAAGGCCCGGCGCGCACGTCTGCACATGGGTAGACGTTCGTGCGCGCCCGGTTACGGTGAAACCCGATGAAGAATCTATTGCTGCGCTTCAACGACCGGCTGTACATGACCTGTATCTGGGTCGCCGGCCTGTCGGTCCTGACCATTTCCCTGATCATTCCCTGGGGCGTGTTCGCCCGCTACGTGCTGGGCACCGGCTCCAGCTGGCCGGAGCCCACCGCGATACTGCTGATGATGGTGTTCACCTTCATCGGTGCCGCCGCCAGTTACCGGGCGGGTGCGCACATGGCGGTGGCCATGCTGACCGATCGCATGTCGCCCGGCATGCGCAAGGGCATGAGCCTCTTCTCGCAACTGCTGATGGCGACCATTTGCGTGTTCATGACCGTATGGGGCACCAAGCTGTGCCTGTCGACCTGGAATCAGTTCATGAGCGCCCTGCCGACCCTGCGCGTGGGCATCACCTACATGCCGATCCCCGTGGGTGGCCTGCTGACCTTGATTTTCGTGCTGGAAAAACTCTTGCTCGGTGACCAGAGCAATCGTCGGGTCGTACGTTTCGACCTGGTTGAAGAAAGCGAAGGGGCTGCCTGAATGGACGCTTTGATTCTGTTGGGCAGCTTTATCGCATTGATCCTGATCGGCATGCCGGTCGCCTACGCCCTGGGGCTTTCGGCCCTGATCGGCGCCTGGTGGATCGACATTCCGTTCCAGGCCCTGATGATCCAGGTCGCCGGGGGCGTAAACAAATTTTCCCTGCTGGCGATTCCGTTCTTCGTCCTGGCCGGCGCGATCATGGCGGAGGGCGGGATGTCCAGACGCCTGGTGGCGTTTGCCGGGGTGCTGGTCGGGTTCGTGCGTGGCGGGTTGTCGCTGGTCAACATCATGGCCTCGACCTTTTTCGGCGCGATCTCCGGCTCTTCGGTGGCCGATACGGCCTCGGTCGGCTCGGTGCTGATCCCGGAAATGGAACGCAAAGGCTATCCCCGGGATTTCGCCACGGCGGTGACCGTCAGCGGTTCGGTACAAGCGCTCCTGACCCCGCCAAGCCACAACTCGGTGCTCTATTCGCTGGCCGCCGGCGGCACAGTGTCGATCGCTTCGCTGTTCATGGCCGGCGTGGTGCCGGGCCTGTTGATGAGCGCCTGCCTGATGGTGCTGTGCCTGATCTTCGCGAAGAAGCGTGACTACCCCAAGGGCGAAGTCATCCCGATGCGCGAAGCCCTGAAAATCTGCGGCGAAGCCATGTGGGGCCTGATGGCCATGGTGATCATTCTCGGCGGCATTCTGTCGGGCATTTTCACCGCGACCGAATCAGCCGCCATTGCGGTGCTGTGGTCGTTCTTCGTAACCATGTTCATCTACCGCGACTACAAGTGGAGCGAACTGCCGAAACTGATGCACCGCACGGTGCGGACGATTTCGATCGTGATGATCCTGATCGGCTTCGCCGCCAGCTTCGGCTACATCATGACCCTGATGCAGATCCCGGCGAAGATCACGACGATGTTCCTGACCCTGTCGGACAACCGTTACGTGATCCTGATGTGCATCAACGTCATGCTGCTGTTGCTCGGCACGGTGATGGACATGGCACCGCTGATCCTGATCCTCACGCCTATCCTGATGCCGGTGATTCTCGGCATTGGCGTCGATCCGGTACAGTTCGGCATGATCATGCTGGTGAACCTGGGCATCGGATTGATAACACCGCCGGTGGGCGCGGTACTTTTTGTGGGGTCGGCCGTGGGTAAAGTCAGTATCGAAACAACCGTGAAGGCGCTGCTGCCATTCTATGGCGTGCTGTTCCTGGTGCTGATGGCCGTGACCTACATTCCGGCACTGTCGCTTTGGTTGCCGCATCTGGTCCTGTAAGAGCCTTTCAACCGCTCCGTGCCTGAGGGATCTCCTGCGGGCACGGTTTTACTGGCTTGAAGATTTCCCTGTGGCGAGGGGATTCATCCCCGTTGGGCTGCGTAGCAGCCCCAGCATTCCTTCAGGTATACCGAGTTGTCTGGTATTGCGACTGCTGCGCAGCCGAACGGGGATGAATCCCCTCGCCACAAGGATCAGTGTTTCTCAAAAAAACGACTCACTCAGCAGGTCAACATGACACCAACGCTGCTCGAACTCGAAGACGAATTCACCCACCTCACCCTTGCCCCTGAACTCGGCGCGAGCATCGTCAACTGGACCGTACTCGGCACCGGCCAGCCCTTGTTGCGTCACGCCGATGCGCAGGCATTGAACACCGGCCTGCCCGGCAAACTCGGTTGTTTTCCCCTGGTGCCCTGGTCCAACCGCATTGCCGAAGGCGGCTTCGACTGCCCCGATGGCTGGCTGGCGCTGACACCCAACAGCATCACCGATCCGCTGCCGATCCACGGCAGTGCCTGGCAGCAACCGTGGCAAGTGGTTTCCCGATCAGCGAACGAAGTGATCCTGCAACTCGACAGCAGCACGCCCTTCGCCTACCGCGCCCGGCAACGATTCGAGCTGAGCGCAGGTCGCTTGAGCATCGAGTTGCACGTCACCCACCTGGCCGAACGTGCCGCATGGCACGGGCTCGGTCTGCACCCCTACTTTCCACGTACGACAAACACTCGCCTGATGGCCCCGGCCGAACAGGTCTGGTTGTGCGATGCGTCCAAACTGCCGACACAGCTCGCTGCGTTACCCGCCGATTGGGATTTCCGGCAACCCAAGGCCTTGCCCGAGACAGTGGTCGACAACGGCTTTTGCCAATGGAGTAGTCACTGCCTGATCCAGCAGCCTGACCTGGGTCATGAACTGGAGTGCCAGGCCACAGGCGGCGATTACTACCTGCTTTACTGCCCGGCTGGCCTGGATTTTTTCTGTCTCGAACCGGTGAGCCACCCGGTCAACGCGCACCACCTGCCCGGCCGGCCGGGCTTGCGCTTGCTGGAGCAAGGTCAAACCTCGACGCTGGGCTTCAAGCTGCAGTACCGGGCGCTTTAAGCCGGCGCTCCCAACAACTGACTCAACACCGCACGCAACTTGCCGGGCTTGACCGGTTTGTTCAGCAGCGGTGCGTCGAGCCGTTGCAGCGAGCGCCGGCACTGGTCGGTGCGGTCGGCGGTGATGATCACCGCCGGGATAGGCCGGTGGAAATGCTCGCGCAAATGGCGCACCACATCACAGCCAACCACCGCGTGATCGAGGTGATAGTCCGCCAGAATCAGTTCCGGCGCCCGTCCCTCAAGGGCCGCCAGCGCCGAGGCTTCATCGGTGGCCGTGACCACGTCGCACCCCCACTGCCCGAGCAACGCGCCCATGCTCTCCAGGATGCTCACTTCATTGTCCAGCACCAGCAATCGCCGGCCCGGCAACGGGTTACCGGTCCCCGGCTGGGGCGCCGCCTGGCTGATCGGCAAGGGGATTTCATGGGAAAGCGGCACCTCGATGCTGAACATCGAACCGCGCCCCGGCAGCGAATGCACGCCGATTTTATAGCCGAGGATCTTGGCGATGCGTTCGACGATGGCCAGTCCCAAGCCCACACCTTTACGGTCGGCGGCACGGCCGACATCCAGCTGATTGAATTCAAGGAAGATCGAGTCCAGCCGGTCGGCGGCGATCCCACGCCCGGTGTCCCACACCTCCAGGCGCAGATAATCGCCCCGGCGCCGGGCGGCGAGCAGGATGCTGCCTTCCTCGGTGTAGCGGCAGGCATTGCTGAGGAAGTTGCGCAGGATGCGCGTCATCAGGCGCAGGTCGGTGCTGATGGCGTAATCGCCCATGTGCACCCGCAGATTCAATCCCTCCGCCTGGGCCACCGACTGGAACTCCGACACCAGCGGCCCGAGCAATTCATCCAGGCGGTAAGGCGCGATGTCCGGCTTGACCGCTGACTGATCGAGCCGGGAAATGTCCAACAGATCGGTGAGCAGGTCTTCGGCGCCTTCCAGGGCTTGGTGAGTGCGTTCGACCAGCACCTGCTCGACGTCCGGCAACTTGCGCTCGCGCAAGGTCGAGATCAGCAAGCGCGCGGCGTTCAGCGGTTGCAGCAGGTCATGACTGGCGGCGGCGAGGTATTTGTCCTTGCTGCGATTGGCCGCTTCGGCGGCATCACGGGCGTCGCGCAGGGCCTGGGCGATCTGTTTACGCTGGGTGATCTGCTGCTGCAGGTTGCGGTTGGCTTCGAGCAGTTCATCGGTGCGCGCAGTGACGCGCAGCTCCAGTTCGTCATTGAGTTGTTGCAGGCGCTGCTGGGCCTGTTTGCGCTCGGTGATATCGGCGACAAAACCTTCCACCAGGCCTTCCTGGCCGGGCTTGAGCAACAAGTTCATCAGCACATCGAGGTGGCTGCCGTCCTTGCGGCGCAAGCGCGTTTCGTAACCGTGCAGGCTGTGTTGGCGCCTGAGGACTTCACCGATGGTTTCCAATTCCTGCACGCCACCGGCAAACAGGTTGCTGGCCAGGTCGTTCAGGGAAAACAGCACCTCCTGCGGGTCCTGATAACCGAGCATGCGCGCCAGCGCCGGGTTGGCGGCCCGCATGCCATCTTGCAGGCTGGCCTGGAAAATCCCGTGGACCGCGTTTTCGAACAGCCATTTGTAGCGGTTGCGTTCGGCTTCCAGTTCATCCAGGCGCGCGGCCAGTTCCGGGTAATGGCTCTTGCGGGCCGAGTGGCTGCCCAGTCCCAGCAGCCCGGCCAGGGCCCGTTGTTGTTCGTCAGAGGGCTTCGCCATAGACGACCTCGACATCACGCTGACTGGACTCGCGCGGGTTGGTCAGGATGCACGGGTCATGCATCGCGTGTTGCGACAGGAACGGAATGTCCGACGTGCTGACCCCATGCAAGCCAAGGGTTTCATGGAAGCCAATGGCGTGTTTGAGGGCAATCAGGTGTTCGACCAGTCGCCCGCAGATCTGCCGCTGATTCAAACCCCGGCAATCGATGCCAAAGGTCTCGGCGATAACCTTGAAACGCTCCGGCGCCGAACTGTAGTTGAACGCCACGACGTGCTCCACCAGCACCGCGTTGCACAGGCCATGGGGCAAATCGAGGAAACCGCCCAGGCTGTGGGACATCGCATGCACCGCGCCAAGGATCGCGTTGGAAAACGCCAGCCCGGCCTGCATGCTGCCCAGCATGATTTTTTCGCGCAGGGCGATGTCCGTCGGGTTGGCGATCATCTGCACCAGATGGCCGTTGATCAGGCGCATCGCCTCCAGTGCATGGGGATCGGTCAGCGGCCCGTGACCGGTGGAAACGAAGGCTTCGATGGCGTGCACCAAGGCATCGATGCCGGTACAGGCGGACAGGAACGGGTCCATGCTCAGGGTGGTTTCCGGGTCGATCAGCGACACGTCCGGCACCACCGCCTTGCTGACGATGGAGAACTTCATGCGTTCTTGCTGATTGGAAATGATCACGAATTGCGAAACGTCGGCCGAGGTGCCGGCGGTGGTCGGTATCAGGATCAGCGGCGGGCTGGGCACCCGGACGGTGTCCACCCCTTCAAATTCGAGGATGCTGCGACCGTGGGCGACGACAATACCGATGCCTTTGCCGCAATCCATCGGGCTGCCGCCGCCGACGGCGACGATCACATCACAGTGGTTTTCCCGGTACAGCTCGGCGCCGAGCATGACCTCTTCGACCCGCGGGTTGGGCGAGACGGCGCTGTAAAGGCAATATTCGATGCCCAGCGCTTGCAGGCTGGCTTCGACATCGGCGACCCAACCGGCGGCAATCACCCCCGGATCGCTGACAACCAACACCTTGCGCGCGCCAAAGGTCTTGGCGTAATTGCCGACGTTGTGCCGGCAGCCGGCACCGAAGATGATTTCAGGCGAGACGAATTTACGCAGCTGACTGAGACTCTGGCTCATTGGAAAGCCTGTTTTTTATTGTTTTGGAAGGTAAAGCCACACTAACGCATCCGGCTGCGAATGCAATCAGACCAAGGTCATCTGCCCGGATCCTCCTGACGCTGAAAATCCCTGTGGGAGCGAGCCTGCTCGCGAAAGCGGTGGGTCAGTCTCCCACGATATTGAATGTGACGGCCTCTTCGCGAGCAGGCTCGCTCTCACAAGGTGATCGGCGCTCCATTTATCCGCGGTAGATCAGCCGCGACGCCTTCTCATTGCGCAACGTCAGGTGCTCCATGCCCTGCCCCGGCGCTTCGGCTTCCTCCCGTGCCTTGAGAATGACGCCATGGTGCGGCGACTTGCTGCACACCGGGTCGGCATTGTCGGCATCACCGGTCAGCATGAAGGCCTGGCAGCGGCAGCCTCCCAGATCCTTGTGTTTTTCATCGCAGGAACGGCACGGCTCCTTCATCCAGGCATCGCCACGGAATCGGTTGAAACCGAAGGAATCGTTCCAGATGTGCTCGATACTCTGTTCGCGCACGTTGGGAAACTGCACCGGCAATTGCCGGGCGCTGTGACACGGCAACGCCGTGCCGTCGGGGGTGATGTCGAGAAACAGGTTGGCCCATCCGTTCATGCACGTCTTGGGGCGTTCCTCGTAGTAATCCGGGGTGACGAAGATCAACTTGCACGGATGGCCTTGCGCCTCAAGTCGCTCGCGGTACTCGTTAGTGATGCGCTCGGCACGCTGCAACTGCTCGCGGGTCGGTAACAGGCCGACGCGGTTGAGCTCGGCCCAGCCATAGAACTGACAGGTGGCCAGTTCGACGAAATCCGCTTCCAGATCCAGGCACAGCTCAATGATCTGCGCGATCCGGTCGATGTTGTGCCGATGGGTGACGAAGTTCAGCACCATCGGATAGCCCTGGGCTTTCACCGCCCGGGCCATGGCGAGCTTTTGGGCGAAGGCCTTGCGCGAGCCGGCCAGCATGTTATTCACCGCTTCGTCGGCGGCCTGGAAACTGATCTGGATATGGTCCAGCCCGGCGACCTTGAAGTCGCGTACCTTCTGCTCGGTCAGGCCGATCCCCGAGGTGATCAGGTTGGTGTAGTAACCCATGTCCCGCGCGGCCTTGATCAACTGCGCCAGATCCTGACGCACCAGTGGCTCGCCACCGGAGAATCCCAGTTGCGCGGCGCCCATGTCCCGTGCTTCGCGGAACACGCGAATCCATTCTTCGGTGTTCAATTCCTCGCCGTGGCGGGCAAAGTCCAGTGGGTTGGAGCAATACGGGCATTGCAGCGGGCAGCGATAGGTCAACTCCGCCAGCAACCACAGCGGCGGCCCCGGCTGCCCCGGCGGCGCATCACTCGATCCAGAACTGCGCATGGGCCACCTCCAGAAACGCCAGCACATCCTCGTCGATCCCCGGTACGCCCGGGAAATCCGCCGTCAGCCGATCAATGATCGCTGCGACGCTGCGCTCACCATCCAGCAGATTGAGAATCTGCCCGGCGCTGGCGTTGAGCTTGATCATGCCTTCGGGGTACAGCAGCACATGGCAGTCCTGGCGCGGCTCCCATTGCAGGCGAAACCCCCGGCGCAACGACGGTGACTGCTCGCGGTCGATCAGGCTCACAGGGCAATCCCCCGATGCCAGACGTGGTCGCGGGTGACGGTGTGATACGGCGGGCGTTGCAGTTCATAGGCCATGCTCATGGCATCGAGCATGCCCCACAGCACATCCAGCTTGAATTGCAGAATCTGCAACATGCGTTGTTGGGCCTCGAGGGTGACGTAATGCGCGAGGGTGATGCGCAAGCCGTGTTCGACATCGCGCCGGGCCTGGCTCAGCCGCGCGCGGAAGTAGTCGTAGCCGGCGACGTCGATCCACGGGTAATGGCTGGGCCAGGCGTCGAGCCGCGATTGATGGATCTGCGGCGCGAACAGTTCGGTCAGCGAGCTGCTGGCCGCTTCCTGCCAACAGGCACGACGGGCGAAATTGACGTAGGCGTCCACGGCGAAACGTACACCCGGCAGGACCAGTTCCTGCGACAGGACCTGCTCGCGATCCAGCCCCACCGCTTCGCCCAGGCGCAACCAGGCTTCGATGCCGCCTTCGCTGCCGGGCACGCCGTCGTGATCGAGGATGCGTTGCAGCCATTCGCGGCGCACTTCCCGGTCGGGGCAATTGGCGAGGATCGCGGCGTCCTTGAGCGGGATGTTGATCTGGTAATAGAAGCGATTGGCGACCCAGCCCTGGATCTGCTCGCGGGTGGCGCGGCCTTCGTACATCGCCACGTGGTAGGGGTGGTGGATGTGGTAGTAGGCGCCTTTGGCGCGCAGGGCGGCTTCGAATTCGGTGGGGGTCATTGCTGTATCGGTCATTACGATCTCCTGGAGGCTTTGCGGTGTCTGGTCTGGCCCCTTCGCGAGCAGGCTCGCTCCCACAGTGGATTGCGGTGCCCTTGTGGGAGCGAGCCTGCTCGCGAAGGCGTCAGTCGCTACAGCACAATATCCATGCCGTCGTAAGCCACTTCGATCCCCCGCCGCTCCAGCAGCGCCCGTTCGGCCGAGTCTTCGTCGAGGATCGGATTGGTGTTGTTGATGTGAATCAGCACCTTGCGCTGGCGGGGAAAACCTTCCAACAGTTCAAGCATGCCGCCGGGCCCGCTCTGGGCCAGATGGCCCATTTCGCTGCCAAGGCTCTGCCCGACTTCGCAAACGCGCATCTCGTCGTCGCGCCACAGGGTGCCATCCAGCAGCAGGCAATCGGCGCGCTGCAGCCAGCCCAGCACTTCGTCGTCGACTTGCCCCAACCCTGGCGCGTAGAACAATGAAGCGCCGCTGCGCAGGTCTTCAATGAACAAGCCAATGGTGTCCCCCGGTTGCGGGTTGCCACGATGGGGCGAATACGGTGGTGCATTGCTGACCAGTGGAATCGCGTGAAACCTCAGGTGCTCGCAGGCACCGATACTGAACGGCTCACGATCCAGACCTATGGGCTGCCACTGCAACCCGCCATTCCAGTGACTGAGCATGGGGAACAGCGGGAAGCCACTGCTGAGGTCCTGATGAACCCGTTGGGTACACCACACGTCATGCGGGCAGCCTTCGCGCAGGCTCAGCAGACCGGTGCAGTGATCGATCTGGCTGTCCAGCAGCACCACGCCGGCGATGGCGGTATCGCGTAACCGACGCGCCGGTTGCAGCGGCGCAAAACTCTCGAATTGCGCGCGGATGTCCGGTGAAGCATTGCACAGCACCCAGTCCACTCCGTTGTCGCTCAGGGCGATCGATGACTGCGTACGTCGCTGCGCGCGCAGGCTGCCATTGCGCACGCCGGCGCATTGGCGGCAATTGCAGTTCCACTGCGGAAAACCACCACCGGCGGCGGAACCCAGAACGCGGATGTGCATGAGCAATGCTCCAGAAGGCAGGCCCGGCCAACGCAATGGCTGGCCGGGTGAATAATCAACGGTTGGCGAAATACATCGTCACTTCGAAGCCAATGCGCAGATCGTTAAACGCGGGTTTAGTCCACATGGGTCATTCCTCTTCTTGTGCCGGGCGATTCCGGTAGCACCATTAATGCACGGGGCGCAGGACACCCGAATGCTACTTTCGAAGGAGGTTTGGGGGTGCGTTGGTAGGGGGTGGCGAACACACAAAACCACTGTGGGAGCGAGCCTGCTCGCGAAGAGGCCAGTACATTCAACATTGATGCTGGATGTCAGGCCGCATTCGCGAGCAGGCTCGCTCCCACAATGGAGATGTGGTGTTTTCAGGAAGTCAGAAGAACCCGAGCGGATTGATGTCGTAGCTCACCAGCAGGTTTTTGGTCTGCTGATAATGGTCGAGCATCATCTTGTGGTTTTCCCGGCCGACACCGGACTTCTTGTAGCCACCGAACGCAGCATGCGCCGGGTACAGGTGGTAGCAGTTGGTCCACACCCGCCCGGCCTTGATCGCGCGGCCCATGCGATAGGCGCGGTTGATGTCGCGGGTCCACAGGCCGGCGCCCAGGCCGAACTCGGTGTCGTTGGCGATGGCCAGGGCTTCGGCTTCGTCCTTGAAGGTGGTGACACCCACCACCGGGCCGAAGATTTCTTCCTGGAACACGCGCATTTTGTTGGTGCCCTTGAGCAGCGTCGGCTGGATGTAGTAGCCGCTGGACAGGTCGCCCTCCAGACGCTCGGCCGCGCCGCCGGTGAGCAACTGGGCGCCCTCCTCCTGGGCGATGTTCAGGTAGGAGAGGATCTTGTCGTACTGCTGCTGCGACGCCTGGGCGCCGACCATGGTCTCGGTGTCCAGCGGGTTGCCGCGCTTGATCTTGACGATTTTCTTCATGACTTGGGCCATGAACGGTTCGTAGATCGATTCCTGCACCAGCGCCCGGGATGGGCACGTGCAGACTTCGCCCTGGTTGAAAAACGCCAGCACCAGGCCTTCGGCGGCTTTTTCGATGAACGCGGGTTCGGCGTTCATGATGTCTTCGAAGAAGATGTTCGGCGACTTGCCGCCCAACTCCACGGTGGACGGAATGATGTTCTCGGCGGCGCAATGCAGGATGTGCGCACCCACCGGGGTCGAGCCGGTGAAGGCAATTTTGGCGATGCGCTTGCTGGTGGCCAGCGCCTCGCCGGCTTCACGACCGAAACCCTGGACAATGTTCAGCACGCCCGCTGGCAGCAAATCGGCGATCAGTTCGGCAAAAACCATGATCGACAACGGCGTCTGCTCCGCCGGCTTGAGCACGATGCAGTTACCCGCGGCCAGGGCTGGCGCGAGTTTCCAGGCGGCCATCAGCAGCGGGAAGTTCCACGGAATGATCTGTCCGACCACGCCCAATGGCTCATGGAAGTGATAGGCAGTGGTCAGTTCGTTGATCTCGGCAGCACCACCTTCCTGGGCGCGAATGCAGCCGGCGAAGTAACGGAAATGGTCGGCCGCCAGCGGTACGTCAGCGTTGAGGGTTTCACGCACGGCCTTGCCGTTGTCCCAGGTTTCGGTGACGGCGAGGATTTCCAGGTTCTGCTCGATACGGTCAGCGATTTTCAGCAGCACCAGGGAGCGGTCCTGGGCCGAGGTCTTGCCCCAGGCATCAGCGGCGGCATGCGCGGCGTCGAGGGCCTTGTCGATGTCGGCGGCGCTCGAGCGTGGGAATTCGGCGATCACTTCACCGTTGACCGGCGAGGTATTGGTGAAGTACTCGCCATTGACCGGCGCGACGAATTCGCCGCCGATGAAGTTGCCGTAGCGGGGCTTGAAGGAAACGACGGCGCCGGGTGTTCCGGGTTGGGCGTAGATCATGATGAACCTCTGTCTGGGTCGATGCCTGTACAGGCGATGAACCGATACTAGAGAGCCCCGCGCGCCGGACGAATGCATCGTTGGCAGGAGGGGCTCTCGTTATTTGGTCGTAGGTTTCACTCCAATCCCTCTCCTGTGGGAGCGAGCCTGCTCGCGAAGGCGACGTGTCAGGTACAACTTTGCTGAATGACACACCGCTATCGCGAGCAGGCTCGCTCCCACAAGGGGTCAGGTGGTGGGTCCGGGGTCAGTGCCTGGCCACCAGATCCTTGGGCAGTTTGAAGGTCCAGAGCATGCCGCCCTGATTGAAGTCCTTCACCCGCTTGGCCACTTCGCCGCCCCACAGCGGTACGGCGCCGCCCCAGCCGGAGAGCACCGAGACGTACTGCTCGCCGTCCATTTCCCAGGTCACGGGCGAGCCGAGTACGCCCGAGCCGGTCTGGAATTCCCAGACCTTTTCGCCGGTCTTGGCATTGAACGCCTGCAGGAAGCCTTCCGGCGTGCCGGTGAACACCAGGTTGCCCTTGGTGGTCAGCACCCCGCCCCACAGCGGCGCGAAGTTCTTGTGGCGCCAGACTTCCTTGCCGGTTTTCGGGTCGATGGCCCGCAGCACGCCGATGTAGTCTTCGTTCAACGGCTTGATGGTGAACCCGGCGCCGAGGAACGCCGCGCCTTTCTTGTAGGCGATGCCCTCGTTCCAGATGTCCATGCCCCACTCGTTGGACGGCACGTAGAACAGTCCGGTGTCCTTGTTGTAGGCCATCGGCATCCAGTTTTTCGCACCGAGGAACGCCGGCGCGACGAACACCGAACTGCCTTTAGCCTCCGAACCCGGCGCGCCGGGGCGGCCGGCTTCGTTGTAGATCGGCCGGCCGTTCTTATCCAGGCCGGTGGCCCAGGTGATCTTGTCGACAAACGGGAAGCCACGGATGAATTTACCGTTGGTGCGGTCCAGCACGTAGAAGAAACCGTTACGGTCGGCAGTGGCCGCCGCTTTGATTTCCTTGCCGCCTTCGCTGTAGTTGAACGACACCAGTTCGTTCACGCCGTCATAGTCCCAGCCGTCGTGAGGCGTGCTCTGGAAATGCCACTTGATGGTGCCGTCGTCCGGGTTGAGTGCCAGGCGCGACGACGAATAGAGGTTGTCGCCCGGCCGCAGGTGCGAGTTCCAGGGTGCCGGGTTACCGGTGCCGAACAGCAACAGATTGGTTTCCGGGTCGTAATAACCGCCAAGCCACGGTGCCGCGCCCCCGGTCTTCCACAGGTCGCCCGGCCAGCTCTTGCCTGCCTCGCCGCCGGAAATGCCGTTTTCCACGGCTTTGCCGTCCTTGTAGACGTAGCCCATATGGCCTTCGACCGTTGGACGGCTCCAGAGCAAATTACCGTTTTTCGGGTCGTAGGCTTCGATCTTGCCCACCACCCCGAACTCGCCACCGGCCACGCCGGTAATCAGCTTGCCGTTGATCACCAGGGGCGCGGCGCTGATCGAGTAGCCTTCCTTGTGGTCGGCGACTTTCTTGCTCCAGACCACTTTGCCGGTGTCCTTGTTCAGCGCCACCAGCTTGGCGTCGAGGGTGCCGAAGATCACCAGGTCGCCGTACAACGCGACGCCCCGGTTGATCACGTCGCAGCAAGGACGAATGTCGTCCGGCAGGCGCGCATCGTACTGCCAGAGCTTCTTGCCGGTGCGCGCATCCACCGCGAAAACCCGGGAGTAGGAACCGGTCATGTACATCACGCCGTCCTTGACCATCGGTTGCGCTTGCTGGCCGCGCTGCTTTTCGCCACCGAAGGAAAACGCCCACGCCGGTCGCAGTTCCTTGACGTTGTCGACGTTGAGAATATCCAGTGGGCTGTAGCGCTGACCCTGGACGCCCAGGCCATTGGTGACGACCTGTTCCGGGTTCTTGGGGTCCTGAAGAATGTCCTCGTCGGAAACCCCGGCCAATGCCTGGCCGGACAACAGCATGGCACTGAGCAACAGGCTCAAGACGAAGGGCTGGCGACGTGCGGGTTGAGTCATGACGGCTTCCTCTGCGGATTGTTGTTATTTCCGGGAAATTTTCCCGGTCTGGAGCAGATTCTTGGGCGCCGCCGCCCTGACAACAATTGGCCGCAATGTGGAGATTTCTAGTTCCTTGGTACAGGTTCGGAAGGAATGGACAACTGCCCCCTGTGGGAGCGAGCCTGCTCGCGAAGGCGTCGTGTCAGCTGCAACTTTGCTGAATGACACACCGCTTTCGCGAGCAGGCTCGCTCCCACAGGGGATGGGGGTGAGTCAGTTGTTTGCATTGGAATCCACCCGCGTCATCCGGGCGCGCTCATAGCGTGGGTACAAATGACTGACGCTGCGAATCAGCTCATAGCGACTCAGGCTGATCCCGGCGAATCGCTCGGGGGTGGGGCTGCGGATCATTTCGGCCATGTCGCTGCCATGGGCCGCGCCCTCGCGCATCAACTGGTCGAGCCAGTTCAGGTAATCGCGCATTTGCGCAAAGGGTCCGGCATCGCGGGCGACCGGTCCATGGCCGGGCACGATCTGCGTCCAGGGCAACCCCTGCAGGGTCGCGATGTCGGCCAGCCACACCGACAGCCCCGGGCTGTTGGGCGTGGTCAGTGCCCGTTGATAAAACACCAGGTCCCCGGCAAACAGCACGCCGGTTTGCTGGTCGAGAATAGCCAGATCCGCACCGGTATGCCCACCCAGACTTAGCAGGCGCAGATCATGATTCCCAAAACTTTCCACGCCAGGGGTCAGCGTAAGGTTCGGCAGCACCACCTCGGTGCCGCGCATCCAGTCCCCCACCAGCCGGTACATGTTCTCGGCCATGGCATCGCCTTGCTTGTGCAGCAGTTCGGTGGTGCCGGCCAGTGCACCAATCGGCACATCGGCAAACGCCTGGTTGCCCAATACATGGTCGGGGTGATGATGGGTCAGCAGGACCCGGATCACCGGTTTGTCGGTGGTGGCGGCAATGGCCCGGCGCATGGCCTCGCCATAGCGCCTGGACGGGCCGCTATCAATCACCACGACGCCACGCTCGGTGACGATGAACGCGGTGTTGACGATGTTGCCGCCATTGTCCCTGGCGAAATTATCGGTGCTACCTTCCAGCAGCCAGGTGTCCTCGGCGATCTGCCTGGGCTTGAGCGAATATTCGAGATCGGCCATGACCGGCAAACACAGGCCGATCAACAACAGCAGCATCCAGCGCATGACAGGTTCCTTCAGGTCAGGGTATGGCCGCATCGAATTGATTGCCGCTGTTATCGCGCAACAACAGCCGCGTCTGCCCTGCCCCTTCGATATCGAACGCCAGGCTGGGGTTTTCGCTGACGGCGGGGAACAGTTCAAGGCGCGCCAGCAGTCGATCATGCTGATTACGCAGCTCAGCCTGATTGATGAAAAACTCCGGGATGCCACTGACCATGCCGTTGTCCATCGGATGCGCCACCTGCAGGCGCAGGCGACTGAAATCCTCGCGCGGATACCGGCCGCCCATCACTTCACCGATATGCTCTTCCCAACCGGCCTGGGTACGTACCACGCTCGGCGCGGTGCAGCCGCCACCGGCCGCATCAATCAGGGTCGAACCGACATGCCACAGGCCGTCACGGGTCAACACCGCCGCACGCAGGGGCGTGGCCTGCTCGACGCGGATGCGGATCGACAGCCAGGGCAACACATCAGCCAGCGGCTCGAAATCGACGATTTTCGGCAAGGGGTTGAGTTCGGCCCAGGCGAGGATTTTCACGACATCGCCCTTGAACGCCCTGGCATCGATTTCCAGCGGCACCTGTCGCGCGTCCTCGGCAAATGGCGGCGCCAACAGCTTGACCCGCTCATCGAACACAAACGGCGCATCGCCGAGCATTTGCTTGTGATAGAAGCTCCACATCACCGATGGCAGCGGGTCTTTACCGGGATCGACGGCGGCGGCATGGGCCGCCACGCTCAAACAGCAGGCCAACAGACAACGCCTTTGCCATTTCATCGCCTGCTCCTATTGGTACATCTCGGGCACGTCGTAACGCAGGCCGTAATGGTCGTAGAGGGTTTTCGCCGAACCGTCGCGGATCAGGCTCTCCAGCGCCTCTTCCACGGCATAGGCCAATTGGCGGTTGCTTTCGTGTACCGCCATGCCGATCTCCCAGAGCTGCTTGCCCATGTTCGGGTAGGCGTTCTGCGCCAGGGCCCATTGTGGATCGGCTGCTTCATGCACCTGCCAGTCAATTTCGCCGCGCATGGCCATGACCGCGTCGACCTCACCGGCCTTCATCGCAGCGAACGCCTGGGGCACGCCCGGATAGTGGCGGGTCTTGCCAGCGAGCATGCCGTTGAACACCGAGGTCAGGTAGAACGAGGGCACGCTGTCGACTTCGACGCCGATCGGGTGCTGCTCGAACACTGCGACGCTGGCGACCTTGTCCAGTCGGCGGCGGTCGTAGGCGACTTGCCATTGCTCATTCTGGTACGGCCCGAACATCACCACATGGCCGTTCTCCAGCTCGCCGAATTCGTTGCGCTTTTGCGCGTAGTCGCGGTCGTAAGGCACGCGCATCATCAGGTCGGCCAGTTGCTGATTGTGCAACGGGCTGCTGCGCCAGATGTAATCGCGCAGATCGTCGTCAAGCTTCTCGCCGGCAGGCACCCAGATCAGCGTCAGGCGCACGCCCAACGCCTTGGCCAAAGCCTGGGCGAGTTCCACGTCAACGCCACGGGGCTGACCGGACTGTTCAAAACTGTAGGGGGCAAAATCCTTGTAGACCGCCACCTTCAACTCGCCAGCGGCGATCATTTCGTCATAGTTGCGAACCTGCGCCTGCACCGACTGGCAGCACAGCCACACAGCGCTGATCAACACCGCGAGCAGGCGCATGGGTCACTCCTCGACGCGGACGCTGTCCAGATAGGTGCGCACCGCCCACAGGGCTTCCTGACTCAGGTAGTCGGCCATTTTCGGCATGTATACCCGACCGTCACGCACCGCGCCATGGCGCACCCGCTCCACGAACCACTCATCGCCCGACTCACCGGCGTCGAGCATGCGCAAATCCGGGGCGATCCCGCCCGACTTGGCTTCCAGGCCATGACAGGCCGCGCAGTTCTGGTTGTAGGCCGACGCACCGATCTCCACTGCCTTGTCGTGCTCCGGGGCCGTGCGATAAGGGTTCACGGCGGCCCAGCCATCGGCGTCCAGTTGCACCCCGGCCTCCTTGATCGGGGTCAGGCCCTGAGTGGCGACGGCCTGCGGCACCACATTGCCATGGGCCCAGACGGAACCCGCACTGATGAAACCGGCCAACAGCCCGGTGGCGAGCAAGGCGTTGCGTTTTGTTGTCATTGTTATGCCCTCAGGATTGCACGCAAAACCTCTTGGCAGAGGCTATGGCAGCCATCTTAGAAACCCCGGGACCATGGCCCCATGCTGCTTTGGTGGCCGCCGTCTAATCCCTTGGTAGTAAGGCGTTGGACGGACTTCCAAATCAGGTGGTCCATGGGAAGTTTTCCCGGCAATGGCGGGACTTTTTCCGTATCCGTCGCACGCCCGGCGCTCCACCCTGTGCAGGTCAAAACCTCCACTGGGAACTGCAACCATGACAATAAGATCGCTACCCGCCCTTTCCCCCTTGAGCCTCGCCATGCAGGCTTTTCTGCTGGTCGGCAGCCTGTCCCTGAGCGCGGCCGGTTACGCCGAAACCGCACCGGCCACCACCGGCAAGGTGAGCTGGGAAGATATCGCCAACGATCACCTGACCACCAAGGACGTGCTGCAGTACGGCATGGGCACCAACGCCCAGCGCTGGAGCCCGTTGGCCCAGGTCAACGACCAGAACGTGTTCAAGCTGACCCCGGCCTGGTCCTATTCGTTTGGCGACGAGAAACAGCGCGGCCAGGAATCCCAGGCCATCGTCAGCGACGGCGTGGTGTACGTCACCGGTTCGTATTCGCGGGTATTCGCCCTGGATGCCAAGACCGGCAAGCGCCTGTGGACCTACAACCACCGCCTGCCGGACAACATTCGGCCCTGCTGCGACGTGGTCAACCGTGGCGCGGCGATCTTCGGCGACAAGATCTACTTCGGCACCCTCGATGCACGACTGATCGCCCTGGACAAAAACACCGGTAAAGTGGTGTGGAACAAGAAATTCGGCGACCACGCCGCCGGCTACACCATGACCGGCGCGCCGGTGCTGATCAAGGACAAGACCAGCGGCAAGGTGCTGCTGATCCATGGCAGTTCCGGCGATGAGTTCGGTGTGGTCGGGCAGCTCTTCGCCCGCGATCCGGACACTGGCGAAGAAGTCTGGATGCGACCTTTCGTCGAAGGCCACATGGGACGCTTGAACGGTAAGGACAGTACGCCGACCGGCGACGTCAAGGCGCCGTCGTGGCCGAACGATCCGACTACCGAAACCGGCAAGGTCGAGGCTTGGAGCCATGGCGGCGGCGCCCCTTGGCAGAGCGCCAGTTTCGATGCCGAAACCAACACGATCATTGTCGGTGCCGGCAACCCCGGCCCCTGGAACACTTGGGCGCGCACCTCCAAGGACGGCAACCCACGTGATTACGACAGCCTCTATACCTCGGGCCAGGTCGGCGTCGACCCGAGTACCGGCGAGGTGAAATGGTTCTACCAGCACACGCCGAACGATGCCTGGGACTTCTCCGGCAACAACGAGTTGGTGCTGTTCGACTACAAGGACAAGGACGGAAAAACGGTCAAGGCCACCGGCCATGCCGACCGCAACGGTTTCTTCTACGTGGTCGACCGCGACAACGGCAAATTGCAGAACGCCTTCCCCTTCGTCGACAACATCACCTGGGCCAGCCACATCGACCTCAAGACCGGGCGTCCGGTGGAAAACGAGGGCCAGCGTCCGGCCAAGCCGCTGCCGGGGGAAACCAAGGGCAAACCGGTGGAAGTCTCGCCCCCGTTCCTCGGCGGCAAGAATTGGAACCCCATGGCCTACAGCCAGGACACCGGGCTGTTCTACATTCCGGGCAACCAGTGGAAAGAGGAATACTGGACTGAAGAGGTCAGCTACAAGAAAGGCTCGGCCTATCTGGGCATGGGTTTTCGCATCAAGCGCATGTACGACGATCACGTCGGCACCCTGCGGGCGATGAACCCGACCACCGGCAAAGTGGTCTGGGAGCACAAGGAACACCTGCCGTTGTGGGCCGGTGTACTGGCGACCAAGGGCAACCTGGTGTTCACCGGTACCGGTGACGGTTTCTTCAAGGCCTTCGATGCGAAAACCGGCAAGGAGCTGTGGAAGTTCCAGACCGGCAGCGGCATCGTCTCGCCACCGATCACTTGGGAACAGGATGGCGAGCAGTACATCGGCGTGACCGTCGGCTACGGCGGCGCGGTGCCGTTGTGGGGCGGCGACATGGCCGAGCTGACCAAACCGGTGGCTCAGGGCGGGTCGTTCTGGGTGTTCAAGATCCCGAGCTGGGATAACAAGACAGCGCAGAAGTAATCCACCCCACCCCTCTCTGTGGGAGCGAGCCTGCTCGCGAAGGACTCGAGACCGCCGTGGTGCACCAGACACCCCGCGTCATCGTTGACGACCATCGCGAGCGGGCTCGCTCCCACAAGGGAACCCGGAGATTTGCCATGAACTATCTGCCTCTACTTCTTCTATTGAGCGTTACCACGGCGTACGCCCAAGACACCCCACTGATCATCAACGGCTGCACCATCGCTGAACACAGCCAATGCCCCGGCGCCGATCTCAAGGGCGCCAACCTGAGCAACCAGGACTTGCGCCACATGAACCTCAGCGGCGCCGACCTGCGCGAGGCCGACCTGCGTCATGCCCGCCTCGACCTGGCCAACCTGGAAAAGGCCCGGCTGCAAGGCGCCAACCTGACCCGCGCCAGCCTGCAACAAAGCAACGCGCGACTGGCTGATTTCACCTCAGCCAATCTGATGGCGATCCAGGGCTGGGGAATGTTCGCCCAGGGTGCGCAATTCGAGAATGCCAACCTCAGCGCCGCCTACCTGCAATTCGCCCGCCTCTCCGGGGCCAGGCTGCACCACACCAACCTGCGCGCCGCCGACCTGGAAATGACCTGGCTGAGCAAGGCCGACCTCAAGGACGCCGACCTCAGCGACGCCAACCTGCAAGAAGCCAAGCTGGGCGAAAGCAACCTGGCCCACGCCAACCTGAGCGGCTCGCGTCAGCATTATGCGAATTTCCAGGATGCGAACATGGAGGGCTGCACGGGGTGCCCGACGACGTGGGACAGGTGATTTTCAAAACAACACTCGGGCCCCTGTGGGAGCGAGCCTGCTCGCGAAGGCGGTGTGTCTGGCGACATCAATGTTGAATGTACCGCCCTCTTCGCGAGCAGGCTCGCTCCCACAGTTCTCTACCCTGCGTCACCCCGCCTTGCGCACCACCCCCATATCAATCCCCAGATGCACCAGTTCGGCATGGGAACTGACCTGCAGTTTGCTCTTGAGCAATGTCAGGTGATTGGACACGGTCTTGCTGCTGATGCTCAACTGTTCGGCAATTTGCCGCGCCGGGGTGCCTTTGGCGAGCATCACGAAAATCTCCAGTTCGCGCTGGGTCATGCTCTGCAGGCGCGGGTCGCTGGCGTCCTGTTGCGGATGGCAGGCCAGTTGAGTGGCCAGCGGCTGTTCGATGTAGGCATGGCCGGCGAGGACGCGGCGCACGGCCTCGATCAACACCTGCGGCGCCGAGCTTTTGGTCAGGTAACCCGACGCCCCGGCGTCCAGTGCCTGACGCACCAAAGGCAATTCATCGTGCATGCTGAAAAACAGCACCCGCAGTTGCGGCAGGCGTTGGCGCAGTCGTCGGGTGGTTTCCAGGCCACTGATGCCCGGCAAGCCGAAATCCATGATCACCAGATGCGGCACGCTTTCCTGGACCCGGATCAACGCCTCTTCACCGGTCGCCGCTTCACGGACTTCCATCGCCGGCAACACGGCGCGTAACAGGCTGGCGTAGCCCTGGCGGACTACCGCGTGGTCATCGACCAGCAGAATATTCATGAAGCCTCCAAAGGCATGCGCAAGGTCAGCGCCCATCCGGCGCCGGGGTAGCTGATGATGCGCAGGTCACCGCCCAGGCTGCGGGCGCGTTCGCGCATCGAATGCAGGCCGACGCCGGGGCGCCGGGATGGCGCGGCACCACGACCGTTATCGCGCACCAGCAGACGCAAGTGCGCACCGTGGTGTTGCAGACGAACCCGCACCTGACTGGCGTCGGCATGGCGGGCGATGTTGGTCAGGGCTTCCTGCAGCAGGCGGTACAGATGGGTCTTGTCCGCTGCCGACAGCGACGGTAACTGCGCACTGATCCGCAACTGACAATCGATGCCCTGGCGGCCCTGCCATTGCTCCACCAGCAAGGCGAAAGCGTCGGCCAGCGGCAAGTGCTGCAACACCACCGGATAGAGGTTGTGCACCAGCGCACGAAAGCCTTGTTGCAGATGCTCGCAGTTGTGTTCCAGCTCCCGTACCGTGCGTTCGACGGTCTCCGGTCGATCCGCCACCAGGCGCAACAGGCAAGCCTGGGCACGAATGCCGGCCAGGTACTGGCCGAGATCGTCGTGCAGGGTCTGGGCCAGCTGCGTGCGCTCCTGCTCCTGCACCGCCAACAGCGCCCGGGTCAGCCTGGCATTATCGGTACCGGCCTGTTCCAGTGCAGCGGTCATTCGGTTGAAATGCGCGGCCAGTTGCCGCGTCTCCGGTCCGCCCTGCGGACGCAAGCGCACCTTGAGCCGGCCAGCCGAAACCTGCTGCAACGCCCGCAGCAGTTCTTCGAGCAAACCCATGCCCCGTCGCACGGCCCAGCGGATCGTCAACAGACTGACCATCAGCGCCAGCGCACACAGGCTCAACAGTTGCTGCAGGGAATCCCGGACTTCATCGATTTCATCGCGCGGGTCCACGGCAATCTGCACCCGTCGGCCATCCGCCAGCGCCACCAGCCTTGCGCCATGAGGAACTTGCGCGAACAGCAGGCGCCCGAGCCAGGCATCGAGTCCGTCTTGCACCGGTAGCTGTGGCTGTTCATCCGGCGCCAGCCAGCGTACGCGCACATGGCGCAGGCTGGCGGTCAGTCGTGGTTGCAGGGTGACCGGGTCACGCCCGGCGGTTTCGCTCAGGTACTCGACCACCGCTTCGGCCGATTGCAGTTCACGCTCCACATCCTCCAACGCCTGATGCATCAGCAACAGCATGCACGCCAGGGTGACCAGGGTGAAAAAACCGCAGACCCACAGATTGATCCGCCACAGGGCTGACATGGCTAGCGCCCCAGTGTCGCGGGCATGACCTGCAACGGCGCAAGACGCGGCGCGTGAAGCCGGTCGACGCCGATCAGGGTCAAAATCAGCAGAAACGGCAGGAGCAGCGCCTTGACGATACGCATGGTCAATCCCCTCCAGAGCAGTGGCCGTTGTCGACCATGCTAAAACCGCGCCGTCCGGGGTGGTCTACTACCTTGGTACTGGCCGGTTGGTACTTTCTGCATATTTGCACCACTGAATGGGCTTCCTATGCTGGCGCTACCTGTAATGGAGTGCCCTATGCGCCAGCTTGCCCCTTACGCCCTGTTCTACCTGCTGGCGATTGCCTGCGCCGCCGGGCTGGCCACCCAGAGCCAGGCCGCGGACGCACCGTTGCAGGTGCGGATCGGCTATCTGGGCTATCGCCCCGATCCCGGCCCGCTGCTGTCCAACGTCATTCCCGAACCCACGGACGCCGGGCAGCGCGGCGCTGAACTGGCGATCACCGACAGCAACAGCACCGGGCGCTTTCTCAATCACAGCTACAGCCTGGCCGGTGCCAATGTCGACAGCCCCGAAGCCTTGCTCATCGCTGCGAAAACCCAACATGAACAAGGGTTGCGCCTGTTTGTGGTGAACGCACCGGCCAGCAGCCTGCGCCAGCTCAGTGCGGCGCTGCCCGACAGCCTGTTGTTCAACGCCGGCAGCCCTGACGACAGCCTGCGCACCACCGATTGCCTGCCGAATGTGCTGCACAGTCTGCCGAGCCGGGCGATGCTCGCCGATGCGCTGGCGCAATTTCTGGTGCTGCGCAAATGGCAGCGGGCGTTACTGATCGTCGGCCCGACCGTGGACGATCAAGCCTACGCCACGGCTCTGCGCCGCGCCGCCAAGCGCTTCGGCCTGCAACTGGTGGCGGAAAAACCCTGGCGTTTCGATAACGATCAACGGCGCAGCGCCCAGGCCGATATGCCACTGTTTACCCAGACCGCCGAATACGACGTGGTACTGGTGGCCGATGAGCGCGGCGACTTCGGCGAATACGTGCCGTACCAGACCTGGTACCCGCGCCCGGTCGCCGGCACCCAGGGCCTGACCCCGGTGGGCTGGCACAAGACCGTGGAAACCTACGGCGCCGCGCAGTTGCAAAAACGCTTCGAAGCGCTGGCCGGGCGCTGGATGAACGACCGCGATTTCGCCGCATGGATCGCCGTGCGCAGCATCGCCAGCGCCGTGAGCAAACTGCGCCAGAGCGACCCGATGGCCATCCGTGACCTGGAAATCAGCGATCAATTGCCGCTGGACGGTTTCAAGGGCCGCAAGCTCAGTTACCGGCCGTGGAACGGCCAACTGCGCCAACCGATTCCGATCGTGCAACCCCGGGCGCTGGTCAGCACCTCGCCCCAGGACGGCTTTCTGCACCCCTTCAACGAGATGGACAGCCTGGGTTACGACAAGCCCGAGGTGAGCTGCCGCTTTCCCTGAACACAACAACTACAACAAGGAAACTGCCATGCGCCGCACTCTGCTTTGCCGCTCCCTGCTTTCCTGGGCCGTGCTGCTCGCCGCCGGCCATGCCGCCGCCAGCACCGCCTGGGTCTCCAATGAAAAGGACAACAACCTGAGCCTGATCGACATGCAGACCCTGCAAGTCACCGAGACCCTGCCCGTCGGCCAGCGCCCCCGTGGTCTGCTGCTGTCCCATGACAACAAGTTGCTGTACATCTGCGCCAGCGACTCGGACCGGGTCCAGGTGATGGACGTGGCCACCCGCAAGATCATCAAGGAACTGCCCTCGGGCAAGGACCCCGAGCAATTCGCCCTGCACCCCAACAACCGCTGGCTGTACGTCTCCAACGAAGACGATGCGCTGGTCACGGTAATCGACACCGAGACCTCCAAGGTGCTCGGCCAGATCAGCGTCGGCGTCGAGCCCGAAGGCATGGCGGTCAGCCCCGACGGCAAGTGGGCGGTGAACACCAGCGAAACCACCAACATGCTGCACTGGATCGACACCAGCACCCAGACCCTGGCCGACAGCACGCTGGTGGATCAACGGCCACGCTTCGTCGAGTTCAGCAATGACGGTGTGCAACTCTGGGCTTCGGCGGAAATCGGTGGCACGGTGACCATTCTCGACGTCGCCAGCCGTAATGTGCTCAAGACCCTGAACTTCCAGATCAAGGGCGTTCACCCGGACAAGGTGCAGCCGGTGGGCATCAAGCTCAGCGCCGACGGCAAGTACGCGTTCGTGGCCCTGGGCCCGGCCAATCACGTGGCGGTCGTCGACGCCAAGACCTTCGAGATCCTCGACTACCTGTTGGTGGGCCGACGCGTCTGGCAGTTGGCGTTCACCCCGGATCAAAAACAATTGCTCGCCACCAACGGCGTCAGCGGCGATGTGTCGGTGATCGATGTCGACAGCCTCAAGGTCAGCAAGTCGGTGAAGGTCGGGCGTTACCCGTGGGGCGTGGTGGTGACGCCATGAACGCCTTGGAGGTCAGCGACCTGAGCTTCGCCTACGGTCCTCGGGAGGCATTGCGCCAGGTGAACTTCAGCCTGGCGCCCGGGCGTTTCGCCGCGCTGTTGGGACCCAACGGCGCCGGCAAATCCACCCTGATCGCCCTGCTGACCCGACTCTATGAACTGCAGCAGGGTGATATCCGCGTCGGCGGCTGTTCATTGCGCAACGCGCCTCGTCCGGCGCTCAAGCAATTGGGCGTGGTGTTCCAGCAAAGCACGCTGGATCTGGACCTCAGCGTCGAGCAAAACCTGCATTACCACGCGGCGCTGCATGGCTTGTCTCGCCGCCAGACCGAGTGGCGGGTCGAGGCGGAACTGGCCCGCCAGGCCCTGGGTGAGCGCCGTGGCGAGCGGGTGCGCGAACTCAATGGCGGCCATCGCCGGCGGGTGGAAATCGCCCGCGCCCTGTTGCACGAACCGCGCCTGTTGCTGCTCGACGAAGCCAGCGCCGGCCTCGACCCGGCCAGTCGCCTGGCGCTCAACCGGCACATTCGCAACCTGTGTCACGAGCAACGGATCAGCGTGCTCTGGACCACCCATCTGCTCGATGAAGTACAGCCCAGCGACGACTTGTTGATTCTCCATCAGGGCCGCCTGGTGGCCAGTGGGCAGGCCGATGCACTGAGCCTGGAACACGGTGGCGACCTGGGTTCGGCCTTCACTCGCCTGACCACCACAGGAGTGGCCCGATGAACGCTTACTGGCAATGTTTCAGCGGTATCGTCCTGCGCGAATGGCTGCGCTTCGTGCTGCAACGCACACGTTTTCTCAGCGCCCTGGTGCGCCCGCTGCTGTGGCTGCTGGTGTTCGCCGCCGGATTTCGCGCGGCACTGGGCATCGCCATCATCGAGCCCTACGACACCTATATTCCGTACGAGGTCTACATCATTCCGGGCCTGGCCTGCATGATCCTGCTGTTCAACGGCATGCAGGGTTCGCTGGCGATGGTCTACGACCGTGAGATGGGCAGCATGCGCGTGCTGCTGACCAGCCCCCTGCCCCGGACCTTTCTGCTGTGCAGCAAGCTGCTGGCCACGTCGCTGATTTCACTGTTGCAGGTGTATGCCTTCCTGGCGATTGCCTGGCTTTACGGCGTGCAGCCGCCGGCCATGGGCCTGTTGATCGCCCTGCCCGCGCTGTTGCTGGTGGCGTTGATGCTCAGCGCTCTGGGGTTATTACTGTCGAACGCGATCCGCCAGCTGGAGAACTTCGCCGGGGTGATGAACTTCGTGATCTTCCCACTGTTTTTCCTGTCTTCGGCGCTGTATCCGCTTTGGAAAATGCGCGAGGCCAGCGAGTGGCTGTACTGGCTGTGCGCGGTGAACCCGTTCAGCCACGCGGTGGAACTGGTGCGCTTTGCGCTGTATGAGCGTTTCAATCCGCTGGCGTTGGCGGTGTGTGCTGCGCTGACTCTGACGTTCACGCTCCTTGCCGTACTGACCTTCAACCCGCAGCATGCCGCCCTGCGTAAATCCACCTGAAGGATGTCCCAAATCCCTGTGGGAGCTGGCTTGCCAGCGATGGGGATCGCACATTCAAAATCAATGTCAACCGATGGACCGCTATCGCGGGCAAGCCCGCTCCCACAGGGATCTTCATGGTGCGTGGGATTGGCACAAAAAATTACTACTTTAGTACTGGTTTTACCTGTCTATCGTCGCATTCCCAACCCACCACGACTGGCATGTAATGGGCGCATAACGATAAGGATCAATCCCCATGCCGCGTGCCCGACGTCGTCTGTTGCGTCCCACTCTCGCTGCGTTGTCGCTCAGCCTGTGGCTGGGTGGCGCACACGCAGAACCCCCGCTGTTTTCCCCCGACGGCTATCGTATCGACCTGTACCGCAGCCCGACACCGAACCAGCTGCAAGGCGCGACCCTCATCGACACCCCGGCCCTGCAAATCCTGCTGGGGCAACACCCACGCCCGTTGTTGATCGACGTCTATCGCCGCCAATGGTTGCAAGGCCGTTTCATCGACGACCAGCCCCATGACAACCTGCCCGGCAGTCACTGGCTGGCCAACACCGGCGACGGCGAGCTGACGCCGCAATGGCAGGGCTATTTCGCGGGCAACCTGCAAAAACTGACCAACGGCGACCCGACACAACCGCTGGTCTTCTATTGCCGCGCCGATTGCTGGTTGAGCTGGAACGCGGTCAAACGCGCAGCCAGCCTGGGCTATAAGACGCTGTATTGGTATCGCGACGGCCTGGACGCCTGGCAAGCCGCCAATCTGCCACTGGCCCCAGCCCGGCCGGAACCCTTCCCCTGAGCTTTACGCGTGCGTGTTGTTGCCACACCATAATCAAAATAATGAGGTGAAAGGCTATGTACAAAATTCTGATTGCCGACGATCACCCGCTGTTTCGCGAAGCCATACACAACGTCATCAGCGATGGTTTTTCCGGCAGCGAGGTGATGGAAACCGCCGACCTCGACAGCGCCCTGGCACTGACCCAGGAACACGATGACCTGGACCTGATCCTGCTCGACCTGAACATGCCCGGCATGCATGGGCTCAACGGCCTGATCAACCTGCGCAACGAAGCGCCGACCATTCCGGTGGTGATTGTTTCCGCCGAACAGGACAAACAGATTGTCCTGCAAGCCATCACCTACGGTGCCGTGGGTTTCATCACCAAATCTTCGCCCCGCGCGCAAATGACCGACGCTATCCAGCAGATTCTCAATGGCAACGTCTACCTGCCCCCGGACATCATCCGCACGGCCAAAAGCAGCACCCACCGGCGAATGAACGACGCCCCGAGCTTCCCGCCGGAGCTGCTCCAGGCCCTGACCCGCAAGCAGCTGCAGGTCCTGGAGCGCATGACCAAGGGCGAATCGAACAAACAGATCGCCTACGCCCTGGAAATTGCCGAAACCACGGTCAAGGCCCACGTCTCGGCGATCCTGCGCAAACTCAACGTACACAACCGCGTGCAGGCGATCCTGAGTGCCGGTGATATTGATTTCGGGTCGTATTTGCGGCGTTGAAACAGGTAGACGACGGCGCTCCCATCGCTGGCAAGCCAGCTCCCACAGGGATTTGTGGGCGGCACACATCCATTGTGGGAGCTGGCTTGCCAGCGATGAGGCCAGCACCGACAACCGAGAAATCAGGGCCTGGCGAGCAAATGACTCATCGCCGTCTTCAACTTCATCGGCCGCACCGGTTTGTGCATCAGGGTATGCCCCAGCTCGCGGATCTGCTGTTTGAGTTCGTTGCTGTAATTGGCCGTGATCATCATCGCCGGGATCGCTGAGGCGCGACGGGCGTTGATCCGGGCCACGGCGTCGATGCCGTTGCGGTCGTTGTCCAGGTGGTAGTCGGCAATCAGCAGGTCAGCCTCGGCATGGTAGTTGTCCACCTGCCGCGCCAGATCTTCTTCCGACAGCGCCGTCACCACGCGACATCCCCAACCCTCGAGCAATGTGCGCATGCCGGCGCAAATGGTGGCGTCATTGTCCAACACCCAGATCCGCGCGCCGCGCAGCCGTTCGAGCATCGGTTCGCTCATCAGCAGGCTCGGCACCGGCTTGGGCGCGGTGGCGCTCATCGGCACCTCCACCGAGAACATCGAGCCCTTGCCCGGCCACGAGCGCACCTGAATGCGGTGTCCGAGAATCCCGGCGATTTTCTCGACAATGGCCAGGCCCAGGCCCAGGCCGCGATCCTGGTCCGGGCGCTGCACATCCCCGCGCTTGAATTCCTGGAAAATTTCTTCCAGGCGATTTTCGGCAATGCCCATGCCGCTGTCCCACACCTGAATCGACAGGCGCTGGTGCTGACGTCGGCAGCCCAGTACTACACGACCGCTGTAGGTGTAGCGAATGGCATTGCTCAACAGGTTGCGCAGGATCCGCGCCAGTAACTGGATGTCACTGCGCACCAGAGCCGAACAGGGGATGAAATACAGTTGCAGTCCTTCGCTGCGGGCCACCTGGGTGTATTCGGCGGCGAGGTTTTCCAGCAGCTCGCTCAAGGCGAACGGTGCAATGTCGGCCTTGATCACGCCGGCATCGAGCTTGGAAATATCCACCAGGGTGCCCAACAGGTTCTCCACGTCTTCGAGGGAATTGCTGACATTGCGCACCAGAACCTCATTGCAGATCGGCTCGCGACGCTCCAGCAAGGCACTGGTGAACAGCCGTGCGGCGTTCAGCGGTTGCAGCAGGTCGTGGCTGACCGCGGCGAGAAACTTGGTCTTCGACAGATTGGCCTGCTCCGCTTCCAGCTTGGCCTCGCGCAAGCGTGATTCGACCCGGCGGCGTTCCTCGATTTCCCGCAGCAACTGGTCGTTGAGGGTGGTCAATTCGGCGGTGCGTTCGCGCACCCGCAGCTCGAGGTTCTGATAGGCCTGGTGCAGTGCTTCGGCGGTGCGGCGGCGTTCGGTGATATCGCGGATCAACACGAAAATCCCCACCACCTCGCCGCTGGCCAGGCGATTGGGCACGTAGGAGCGCAACATATAGCGTTCCTGATTGTTGACGTTGGTCTCGGCGAATTCAAAGGTCACGCTTTCCCCGGCCAGCGCCCTGGCCACATAGGATTCCAGCCGCTGGTAATGCTGCTCGCTGTGCACTTCGCGCAGGCTCTGGCCAAGCATCACGCCGCGCGGCCAGCAGTACCATTCCTCGTAGACCTTGTTGGTGAACTCATAGACCAGATCGGCATTGAGGTAGGCAATCAATGCCGGCACATGGTCGGTGATCAGGCGAATCCAGCGCTCGCTTTCACTCAGGGCTTCGGCGTGCTGGTAGCGTTCAGTGATGTCGGTGAAGGTGTTGACGAACCCGCCGGTGGGCAACGGATGGGTGCGGATTTCCAGGACCCGGCCGTCATACAGGCGCTGTTCGCACTCCTGCACCGGCCGCCCGTTAACACCACGGCTGGCCGGGGTCAGCAGGGTCAGTTCGCTGTCGGCGATCACTTCGGCAAACGGACGATGGGCCGCCACCGGGGCCAGGCCACTGAGTTCGAGGAACCGGCGGTTCCACAACTCCAGGATGCCCTCGGCGTTGACCATGGCCACCCCTTGGGACAGGTTGTCGACCGCCCGTTGCAACAGATGCGACTTCTGCGCCACCGCCTGCTCGCGGCGCACGGTTTCGCTGAGTTTGACGTCGGTGATATCGGTAAACAGGATCACCCGCCCGCCTTCCTGGGTAGGCCGTTCGCTGACTTGCAGCCAGCGGCCGTCCTGCAGGCGATACAGCAGGTTTTCGTCGGCATGCCCGCGGGGTTCTTCGGTAAACAGGCCGTTGCTCTGCATCAGGCGCTTGACCTCGGTCAGGCGCATGCCGGCGTTGATCCGCACCCGGCTGTTGCTCCAGAACGCCTTGAACCGACTGTTGAACAATACGATGCGCTGCTCGGCGTCGAACAATACGAAGGCATCGGAAATGCTCTCGATGGCATCGATCAGGTGCTGATGGGCGGTTTCGGCACGCAGGCGGGCTTCGCTGAGCAAGTGGTTGCCGGCCTTGAGCTCGGCCATGGCCTGGTTCAAGGCATCCGTGCGTTCGCGCACCTGCTCGGCCAATACCACCGAATGCTGGAACGCCGCGTACGGATCGTTGCCCCGGGTGATGCCGGACTCGATGCGCTCGATCAGTGCCGCGTTGATCCGCTGCAGCTTTTGATTGTCGTGCTGCAACCCGGCGATCCGGGCCTGGAGTTCAGCGCTGTCCGAGGGACCGGCCCCGGGCAATGGCGACGCCGGTGAAGGTCTGGTTGATGTGCATGCCATTGAACTGTTCTCCGTAGGTGTTGAACCCCATCACCCGCTGTTCGCGCAAAAACCGGCCGATCGGCTCCAGGTTGCCGTCGCCTTCGAGCTCCAGGCGCCTGAGGAAACAGTCACAGCCGATGGTCAGCAACAGGTCGCCAAGCCGTTCCTGCAAGCCGGCGAACAGGTTTTGCAGATTCGGCAGCATCGGGCCAGGCGTCATGGCGGTGAGGACGATGCCGTTCTCCACCGCGCAGTAGAAGCTCAGGCTCAGGTCCGGGTGAACCTGCTGGATGGCGCGCACGTAATAGTGCTCGTTGATCCGCACCGCCAACGGGTGCGCGGCGAAGACCCGGTGGTCGAGTTCAGCCACCGGCACGCCAATGTGCCGGGCGTACTCGGCGGCGGCCGGCTCGGCATTGAGTTCGAAGACCCGTCGCGAGGCGCTGTCGGCCCCGGTAACCACCAGCTTCTCCGTCCGAGGCAGGATGTGGTGGGTGGTGAACACTTCGAAATCCAGCCAGGTGTTGACCAGCACCACCACCGCCGCACCGCTATGGAAGCCGCCGTCGAAGTAAACATGGGTGTGGGTCAGGTAGTTGTCGTCGCCAGCCGAGCCACCGAAATGCGGGATGTCGCCCAACGCGGCACTCAAGGCCGCCAGAACCATTTCTTCCCGACTGGACAAGCCGTCGAGTAGCGTCAAGGCGAAACTGTTGCCCTTGATCGGTGCCAGCGTATTGCTGCGACAACCGCTGACCAGGCGCTCGACCATCTGTTGCGCGTCGATCAGGCTGAAGTGTTCCATTTCGTCGATCAGTTCGAGGGCAATGGAAAAGTGCCGATGATCGAAGCCCACCGCCGTCACGCAATTACGCCCGTAACCCAGCGGGGTGATCTCCCCGGCGCTGGTGCAACCGGCCAGGCGTATACCGCCGAATCCTTGCTGCAAGGCCTGGCCCAGCGCCTGCAAATCGTATTCGGCCGAACAGAAGAACAACACGAAGCCCAGGTTCGGATGCAGCAACTGCCGCGCCAGCTCCTGCGTCACCTGCCGGGGATCGGTGGCCAGGGACATTGCACTGACGACCCCTTCGCTCTGGAACTGCTGCATCATCGCCCCCCGCAGGTGCGTGTGTAGGAGGCACGAGTGTACGAAGGCTATGGGCGTGGACGTATGCTACTTGGGTAGCGGTCAGGGGCTTCGATGGGATGAGAGTCGGGTCGCAAACCCACCTGTCACCCTAAATCCCCTGTGGGAGCGAGCCTGCTCGCTCCCACAAAGGGATTTACGGCGCCGCTTACCAGGTCAACACCGCCCCCACCGCAAAGGTATCGGTGTCTTCGTTCTGGTCGCTGGTGTCGTGACCGTTGATTTCGAACTGGTTGTACTCGGCCACCAGTTTCAGGTTGTCATTGACGTCATGGAACAGCGCGATGCCACGGGTTTCATAGTCCGCGCCGCTGCCGACCGCGCCGTTGCCATCGTCCTTGGTCTTGCCGTAAGACAGTGCCAGGCGGTTCTTGCCCAGCTTGTAGGAGCCCTGCAACAGGTAGCCATCGCTGTCGACGTTACGCAGGGTCGGCTCGCCCGCATTGTTGGTGAAAAAAGGGTTGATGCCCTTGGCCTGGAAACCTGAGCCGGTCAGCGACAAGCCCCCCATTTTCGCCTGCACGCCATAGCCGACGCCTTTGGACGTGACGGTGTCGACGGTGGAATCGGTATTGTCCGAGGTCTGGTAGCTGCCGTTGACCCAGCTGTAGATTTTCGCGCCGGCGAGGTCGAACTGGTAAGTGATCTCGCTCTCGGTGCGCGGGTTTTCCTGGTAGGCCTTGCCCGTCGGGCTGCTGTCGTTGGTGTCCACCGGGTCCATGATGCCCACGGCCACCCGCAAGCCGTCCATCACCGGGGTGCGGTAGGTGATCTGCGAGGTCGGGAACGGGTACGGATAACCGGTGCCGATGTTGCCGAACGACACCCCGCCGCCATCCACCAGCCCCAAGGTATCGCTGACCTGGCCGTACCCGGCGAGCAGTTCGTCGAGCAGGATGTTGGAGCGGGCAAACAGGCCGAAATCCTTGCCGATCAATACTTCGCCCCACTGCGGATTGGCCACGGTGCCGTAGAACTGCCGCACATCGATGGCGGTGTCGGTGCCGTTGGTTTCGCTGTCGTTGATGGTCACCCAGAACGAGGCGCGTGCGCCGAGCTTGAGATCATCGACCTGCTTGCCCATGTTAAAGCCCAGGTAGTTGGGCAGAAAACCCATTTTCACCCGCGACTGGCGACGGTCGTACTGCTCGCCGTCACGGTCGACATCACTGTTCACATAGAAGGCATTGATGTAGCCGTCGGTGGAGAACGTGGTCTGGTCCTTGTCATACAGCATGATCTCGGCTTCAGCCATGGAACTCAGGCCAAGGGAGGACAGGCTGGCGATCAAGGCAGGCAAAAAACGATGCGTGAAGTTCTTATTGTTGTGCATGGCGCGCTCCGCGACGGGGGACGAGATGTCGGAGGCGATTATCGAAAGCTGACAGGCGGCGCCATACGCTGCCTTGGGGGCGGTATTCAGGTGCTTTGGAATGGCCGGTGGCGAGCGATAGTTAGGGCGTACGACCGCCTGTCGGCGAGGCGCGGCACCAAGGATGTAAGCCCGTCGGCGGATGTACCTGTAGGAGCGAGCTTGCTCGCGATGCACTCGAGAACACTGCGGGGCATCAGGTACCCAGCGTTATCGTTGTCGCCCATCGCGAGCATGCTCGCTCCTACAGGAGGGCAAATATCCGGTTTAGTGCGCTGCGTTCATCAGCATATAGGCAGCGACGATCAGGCAAACACTGGCAAACCCCACCTGCAACCCCCGCGCCGGCACCCGGGCGCAGAGTTTTCGACCGATGAGCATGCCGATGATGCTGGCGACGATGAACGCCACGCCCAGACCGTCGATGCGCACCCCGGCATGCAACGCGCCAATCACGCCGATGGCCGAAATCAGACTGATCACCATCAGCGAGGTGGCGATGATTCCGCGCATCTGCACATCGGTCAGCTGCTTGAAGGCCGGCACAATCAGAAAGCCGCCACCCACGCCCAGCAGCCCCGAGACCACGCCGGTCACCGCGCCGAGAGCCGCGAGGGTCGTGGTGCATTTGGCGGTCCAGGAAAAGCGTCCGGTGTGCTGGTCGAGCATGCAGTTCTTCTGGCCCCAGTTGGCATGGCCATGATCGCTCGGCCCCTCGTCCTTGCGCTCACGGCGCAACATCCGCGCGGCCACCATGATCATCAGCAGGCTGAACAGGGTCATCAGGATTTTTTCCGGCAACTGATGGGCGAAGTAGATGCCCACTGGCGAAAACACCGCGCCGAGCGCCGCGATCAGCAACGCCGCGCGATATCGCACCAGCCCGTGCCGCAGACCATCGATGGCACCGACCGCCGCCGCGCTGCCTACGGCAAACAGCGCGACGGGCGCCGCCGTGGTCATGCTCCAACCCAGGCCAAGCACCAGCGCCGGTACGGCAAGAATGCCGCCACCCGCCCCGGTCAAACCCAGCACCAACCCCATGACCACACCAAAAAAACTCGCCAGCAACATAGAACGCTCGTAATCCATGACAAAGGCCGGGAACGCCCGGTATCGATTGAGTGACAGGATAGAGCCCGCACAACTTTTTTCATCAATTGAATTGAAGCGGGGCTGGTCAACGCGGGGAAAATGAAACTAACCTCATGGCGACTCCACTAAGAAATCACCCCCATGTCCGCCCTGATTGAAGCTTTTTTTGACCCCGCCTCCTCCACCTACAGTTACGTAATCTACGAAGCCGACGGCGGGCAATGCGCAATCGTCGATCCTGTGCTCGATTACGACGGCGCTGCCGGGCGTACCGCCACCGTGCAGGCCGACCGGATCATCGCGTTCGTGCGCGAGCACCACTTGCAGGTGCAATGGCTGCTGGAAACCCACGCCCACGCCGACCACCTCTCCGCCGCGCCGTACCTGCGCCGGGAACTGGGCGGCAAGATCGCCATCGGCCAGTCGATCTGCAAGGTGCAGAACGTGTTCAAGAGCCTGTTCAATCTCGAGCCGCAATTCTGCATCGATGGTTCGCAATTCGATCACCTGTTCGCCCCCGACGAGTCATTCCGTATCGGCAACCTCAAGGCCACGGCCCTGCATGTCCCCGGCCATACTCCGGCGGACATGGCCTACTTGATCGACGGCGATGTGATCCTGGTCGGCGACACACTGTTCATGCCGGACGTGGGCACCGCGCGCTGCGACTTTCCCGGTGGCGATGCCCACCAGATGTTCACCTCGATCCACAAGTTGCTGGCCTTCCCTGCCGGCGTGCGCCTCTACGTCTGCCACGACTATCCGCCTGAAGGCCGCGAACCACGCTGCATGACCACGGTGGGTGAACAACGCAAAGGCAACATCCATGTGCGCGACGGTATCGACCAGGCCGCCTTTGTCGCCATGCGTACCCGGCGCGATGCAGGATTGGGCATGCCGACGCTGCTGCTGCCGGCGATCCAGGTCAATGTGCGGGCGGGGAATCTGCCGCCAGCCGAAGACAACGGCGTGACCTACCTCAAGATCCCGCTGAATAAATTCTGACCTGTGGGAGCGAGCCTGCTCGCGAAAGCGGACTGTCAGTCAACATTGATGTTGAATCTGATGACCCAATCGCGAGCAGGCTCGCTCCCACAGGGTTTGGGGGGATTTCAGGTGCCCAGCGTCAATCCATTCGCCGGCAACGGCAGCGCCGTCTTGTAGCGCACCTGCTTGAGCGCAAAGCTCGAACGGATATTGGCGACGCCGGGGACTTTGGTGAGGAAGTCCATCATGAAGCGCTCCAGCGACTGGATCGTCGGCACCAGCACCCGGATCAGGTAGTCCGGGTCGCCGGCCATCAGGTAGCACTCCATCACTTCCGGACGATCGGAAATCGCCTCCTCGAAATGCTGCAACGCCTCCTCCACCTGTTTTTCCAGGCTGACGTGAATGAACACATTGACGTGAAGCCCCAGCAGGTCGGCATCGAGCAGGGTTACTTGCTCGCGAATCAGGCCCAATTCTTCCATCGCCTTGACCCGGTTGAAACACGGCGTCGGCGACAGGTTGACCGAGCGCGCCAGGTCAGCGTTGGTGATGCGTGCGTTCTCCTGAAGGCTGTTGAGAATGCCGATATCGGTACGGTCCAGTTTGCGCATGAGACAAAACCACCTGTTTTTTATGTTTATGCAGATTTTTTATCTGCAAATGATCTTTAGCGCAACGAAACAGAGAGAAATATTCTTCTTGGCCGGGCCTATGATTGTTGTAGGACAAGATTTCTTTTACCGAACGAAATCTGTCAGCTCACTACAAGAAATTCACAAGATCGAGCGTAGAAGCCATGAACCAAGCGTACGAACCGCTGCGCCTGCACGTCCCGGAACCCTCGGGCCGCCCCGGCTGTAAAACCGACTTCTCCTACCTGCATCTGACCGATGCCGGTACGGTGCGCAAACCCCCAATCGACGTTGAACCCTCCGACACGGCCGATCTGGCCCGCGGCCTGATTCGCGTGCTCGACGATCAGGGCAATGCCCTGGGTCCGTGGGCCGAAGGCGTACCGGTGGAGATCCTGCGCAAGGGCATGCGCGCCATGCTCAAGACGCGGATCTACGACAACCGCATGGTCGTCGCCCAGCGTCAGAAGAAAATGTCGTTCTACATGCAAAGCCTCGGCGAAGAAGCCATCGGCAGCGCTCAGGCCCTGGCGTTGAACATCGACGACATGTGCTTCCCGACCTACCGTCAGCAAAGCATCCTGATGGCCCGCGACGTACCGCTGGTCGACCTGATCTGCCAACTGCTGTCCAACGAGCGCGATCCGCTCAAGGGACGCCAGTTGCCGATCATGTACTCGGTGAAAGAGGCCGGTTTCTTCACCATTTCCGGCAACCTCGCCACCCAATTCGTCCAGGCCGTCGGCTGGGGCATGGCTTCGGCGATCAAGGGCGACACCAAAATCGCTTCGGCATGGATCGGCGACGGCGCCACCGCCGAGTCGGATTTCCACACCGCCCTGACCTTCGCCCACGTGTACCGCGCGCCGGTGATCCTCAATGTGGTCAACAACCAGTGGGCCATCTCGACTTTCCAGGCCATTGCCGGCGGTGAAGCCACCACCTTCGCCGGTCGCGGCGTCGGTTGCGGCATTGCCTCCCTGCGGGTCGACGGCAACGATTTCTACGCGGTCTACGCCGCTTCCGCCTGGGCCGCCGAACGCGCCCGCCGCAACCTCGGCCCGACCATGATCGAATGGGTCACCTACCGCGCCGGCCCGCACTCGACGTCCGATGATCCATCCAAATACCGTCCGGCCGACGACTGGAGCCACTTCCCGTTGGGCGATCCGATTGCGCGCCTCAAGCAGCACCTGATCAAGGTCGGCCACTGGTCCGAAGAGGAACACACCGCTGTCAGCGCCGAGCTGGAAGCTGAAGTGATCGCCGCGCAGAAACAGGCCGAACAGTACGGCACCCTCGCCGGCGGCCAGATTCCAAGCGCCGCGACCATGTTCGAAGACGTCTACAAAGAGATGCCGGAGCACTTGAAGCGCCAGCGTCAAGAGCTGGGGATCTGACATGAACGATCACAACAACAATATCCAGCTGGAAACCGCCATGACCACGACCACCATGACCATGATCCAGGCCCTGCGCTCGGCCATGGATGTGATGCTTGAGCGCGACGAAGACGTCGTGGTGTTTGGCCAGGACGTCGGTTACTTCGGCGGCGTCTTCCGTTGCACCGAAGGCCTGCAGACCAAGTACGGCACCTCGCGGGTGTTCGACGCGCCGATTTCTGAAAGCGGGATCGTTGGCACCGCCGTGGGCATGGGCGCCTACGGTCTGCGCCCGGTGGTGGAAATCCAGTTCGCTGACTATGTGTACCCGGCCTACGACCAGATCATTTCCGAAGCCGCGCGCCTGCGTTATCGCTCGGCCGGCGAATTCACCGCACCGTTGACCTTGCGCATGCCATGCGGCGGCGGCATCTACGGCGGCCAGACTCACAGCCAGAGCATCGAGGCGCTGTTCACCCAAGTGTGTGGCCTGCGTACCGTCATGCCGTCCAACCCTTACGATGCCAAGGGCCTGTTGATCGCCTCCATCGAAAACGATGACCCGGTGATCTTCCTGGAGCCCAAACGCCTGTACAACGGCCCGTTCGACGGCCACCACGAACGCCCGGTGACCCCTTGGTCGAAACACGCCGCCGCACAGGTTCCGGACGGTTACTACACCGTGCCGCTGGACGTCGCCGCCATCGCCCGCCCGGGCAAGGACGTCACCGTGCTGACCTACGGCACCACCGTCTACGTGTCGCAAGTCGCCGCTGAAGAAAGCGGCGTGGATGCCGAAGTCATCGACCTGCGCAGCCTGTGGCCCCTGGACCTGGAAACCATCACCAAGTCGGTGAAGAAAACCGGGCGCTGCGTGATCGTTCACGAAGCGACTCGCACCTGCGGTTTCGGCGCCGAACTGGCGGCGTTGGTACAAGAGCACTGCTTCCACCACCTGGAAGCGCCGATCGAACGCGTCACCGGTTGGGACACCCCCTACCCGCACGCGCAAGAGTGGGCGTATTTCCCAGGGCCGTCCCGTGTGGGCGCGGCGTTGAAACGGGTCATGGAGGTCTGAATGGGCACGCACGTTATCAAGATGCCGGACATCGGCGAAGGCATCGCAGAAGTTGAATTGTCTCAGTGGCACGTGAAAGTCGGCGACATGGTCGTCGAAGATCAGGTGCTGGCCGATGTCATGACCGACAAGGCGATGGTGGATATTCCGTCGCCGGTGCATGGCAAAGTCATCGCCCTCGGCGGGCAGCCGGGCGAAGTCATGGCGGTCGGCAGCGTGCTGATCAGCATTGAAGTCGAAGGCGCGGGCAACGTTAAGGAATCGGCTGCGCCAGCGGCTGCCGTTAAAGAAGCACCTGCGGCGGCGCCGAAAGCCGAACCCGTCGTGGAAAGCAAACCGGCTCCCGTCGCACCTCGTCCGGCAGCCGTTTGCCAGGGCCCCATGGTCGCTCGCGAAGCCGATGAGCGTCCGCTGGCCTCCCCGGCGGTACGCAAGCATGCACTCGACCTCGGCATTCAACTGCGCCTGGTCCGTGGTAGCGGCCCGGCGGGTCGCGTGTTGCACGAAGACCTGGATGCCTATCTGGCTCAGGGTCAGTCGAATGCATCGTCCGTCAGCAGCGCTTACGCCCAGCGTAACGACGAAGAGCAGATCCCGGTGATCGGCATGCGCCGCAAGATTGCCCAGCGCATGCAGGACGCCACGCAACGCGCCGCCCACTTCAGTTATGTCGAGGAAATCGACGTGACGGCCGTGGAAGAGCTGCGCGCGCACCTCAACGAAAAACACGGCGCGACCCGCGGCAAGCTGACCTTGCTGCCGTTCCTGGTCCGCGCCATGGTCGTCGCCCTGCGCGATTTCCCGCAGATCAATGCCCGCTACGACGACGAAGCCCAGGTCATCACCCGCCTCGGCGCGGTGCATGTGGGCATCGCCACCCAGGCCGACATCGGCCTGATGGTGCCGGTGGTGCGTCACGCCGAAGCCCGCAGCCTGTGGGACAGCGCAGCGGAAATCGCCCGTTTGGCCACCGCCGCGCGCAATGGCAAGGCCAGCCGCGATGAACTGTCCGGCTCGAGCATTACCCTGACCAGCCTCGGCGCGTTGGGCGGCATCGTCAGCACTCCGGTACTGAACCTGCCGGAAGTGGCGATTGTCGGCGTGAACAAGATCGTCGAACGGCCGATGGTGATCAAAGGCCAGATCGTGGTCCGCAAGATGATGAACCTCTCCAGCTCCTTCGATCACCGCGTGGTCGACGGCATGGACGCGGCGCTCTTCATCCAGGCCATCCGCGGCCTGCTCGAACAACCCGCCACGCTGTTTATGGAGTAAGACATGCAAACTCTGCACACCACACTGCTGATCATCGGCGGCGGCCCTGGCGGTTATGTGACGGCAATCCGTGCCGGTCAGTTGGGTATTGCGACCATTCTGGTAGAAGGCGAATCGTTGGGCGGCACCTGCCTGAACATTGGCTGCATTCCATCCAAGGCACTGATTCACGTCGCCGAGCAGTTCCATCAGACGCAACATCACAGCCAGTATTCGGCGCTGGGCATCAACGTGTCCGCGCCGACGCTGGATATCGGTAAAAGCGTCGAGTGGAAGGACGGCATCGTCGATCGCCTGACCACCGGCGTCGCGGCGCTGCTGAAAAAGAACAAGGTCCAGGTCGTGCAAGGCTGGGCCAAAGTGGTCGACGGTAAAACCGTCGACGTCGGCGACACCCGCATTCAGTGCGAACACCTGGTGCTGGCCACCGGCTCCAAAAGCGTGAACCTGCCGATGCTGCCGATTGGCGGGCCGATCATCTCCTCCACCGAAGCCCTGGCGCCGACGGCCGTGCCGAAGCGGCTGGTCGTGGTCGGTGGCGGCTACATCGGTCTGGAATTGGGCATTGCCTACCGCAAACTCGGGGCCGAGGTCAGCGTGGTCGAGGCTCAGGAGCGCATCCTGCCGGCCTACGACGCCGAACTGACCCAGCCGGTACACGATGAGCTGAAGAAACTCGGCGTGAAGCTTTACTTGAAGCACAGCGTGCAAGGCTTTGATTCAACGGCGAATACCTTGCAGGTACTGGATCCGAACGGTGACACCCTGAACCTGGAAACCGATCAGGTGCTGGTGGCCGTGGGCCGCAAGCCGAACACCCAGGGTTGGAACCTCGAAGCACTGAACCTGGACATGAACGGCTCGTCGATCAAGATCGACAACCGCTGCCAGACCAGCATGCGCAACGTGTATGCCATCGGTGACCTGAGCGGTGAACCGATGCTCGCTCACCGGGCCATGGCCCAGGGCGAGATGGTGGCCGAACTGATCAGCGGCAAAACCCGCGAGTTCAACCCCACCGCCATCGCCGCCGTGTGCTTCACCGACCCGGAACTGGTGGTGGTCGGCAAGACCCCGGACGAGGCCAAGGCGGCCGGCTGGGACTGCATCGTTTCCAGCTTCCCGTTCGCCGCCAATGGCCGGGCGATGACCCTGGAATCGAAAAGCGGCTTCGTGCGCGTAGTCGCCCGTCGCGACAATCACGTGATTGTCGGCTGGCAGGCGGTGGGCGTCGGGGTGTCCGAACTGTCGACGGCGTTTGCGCAAAGCCTGGAAATGGGCGCACGGCTGGAAGACATCGGCGGCACCATCCATGCGCATCCGACGCTCGGCGAGGCGGTGCAGGAAGCGGCGTTGCGAGCACTTGGCCACGCACTGCACCTGTGATTCAGAACAATTGACGGCGGCAGTGCTGGCCTCTTCGCGAGCAGGCTCGCTCCCACATTGGATTTATGGCGTTCACATAACCCTGTGGGAGCGAGCCTGCTCGCGAATTCTCAAGGACAACACCATTTATCTGCCTGTCATCCGATAGTCCGGGCTGCGAAATGGGCCCGGAATGAAGTATTGTTGTGCCCATCCGGAAAAACGTCAGAAGCCTTGAACCGTTTCGGCGGTTGTTAAGTGATAGAGGGTGTCATGGGTAACGAAAGCATCAACTGGGACAAGCTGGGTTTTGACTACATCAAGACCGACAAACGCTATCTGTCGTACTGGCGTAATGGCGAGTGGGACAAAGGCACCCTGACCGAAGACAACGTGCTGCACATCAGCGAAGGCTCCACTGCCCTTCACTATGGCCAGCAATGCTTCGAAGGCCTGAAGGCCTATCGTTGCAAGGACGGCTCGATCAACCTGTTCCGCCCGGACCAGAACGCCGCGCGCATGCAACGCAGCTGCGCCCGCCTGCTGATGCCGCACGTGTCCACCGAACAGTTCATCGAAGCGTGCAAGGACGTGGTCCGCGCCAACGAGCGCTTCATCCCGCCTTACGGCACCGGCGGCGCGCTGTACCTGCGTCCGTTCGTGATCGGCGTGGGTGACAACATCGGCGTGCGTACCGCCCCCGAGTTCATCTTCTCGGTGTTTGCGATCCCGGTCGGCGCCTACTTCAAGGGCGGCCTGACCCCGCATAACTTCCTGATTTCCTCCTACGACCGTGCTGCACCACAGGGCACCGGCGCGGCCAAGGTCGGTGGCAACTACGCTGCCAGCCTGATGCCGGGCTCCCAGGCCAAGAAGGCACACTTCGCCGACTGCATCTACCTGGACCCGCTGACCCACACCAAGATCGAAGAAGTCGGCTCGGCCAACTTCTTCGGGATCACCCACGACAACAAGTTCGTGACCCCGAACTCGCCGTCGGTGCTGCCGGGCATCACCCGCCTGTCGCTGATCGAGCTGGCCAAATCCCGTCTGGGCCTGGAAGTGATCGAAGGCGACGTGTTCATCGACAAGCTTTCGGACTTCAAGGAAGCCGGCGCCTGCGGTACCGCTGCCGTGATCACGCCGATCGGCGGCATCAACTACAACGACCACCTGCACGTGTTCCACAGCGAAACCGAAGTCGGTCCGATCACCCAGAAGCTCTACAAAGAGCTGACCGGCGTGCAAACCGGCGACATCGAAGCGCCAGCAGGCTGGATCGTCAAGGTTTGATCTGACGTCACCCGCAATAAAAATCGCCGCCCTCGGCTTTCGAGGGCGGCGATTTTTTTTGCCTGGCTAAAGGTGGAGCTAAGCGAGAAGCCCCACACGCTCCGGATCCGGCCAGAACAAGGCCGCCTGTCCGCAGGGAGCGCCCTGCTCATCGATCAGCGTCCACACGCTGCCTTCGTGAATCATGAAGGCTTGCCCCAGGCGATCCACCCGATAGCCGCTGTAGCCATGGGCGATGCCGTTGGCGGTGACCTGTTCCAGCAAGGTCTGACGCATTTCCCTGTCCAGCGGCGAGGCACTGAAACGCGAAGGCATGCCGATGAACTGTTCGCGCGGGTACTTGAAACAGGCCAGCGCCTGCTCATTGACATAGTAAAAAAGCGGATCGGCTTGCGTGCCGTGGGCCAGCAAGGCGTACGGTGCATGGGCATGCAGCCAGGCCAGCCGCTCGTCTGCGCTCAGGGAATCGGGGGTGGGCAAGCCAGCGCCTGTCCAGTGTCGATAAGCAGTGTCCAGTTGTTGGACCGTCTCCATGAATTCGTTGATTGGCGACATGGGTTTCCTTCCAGAGCAACGTAATGGGTCGTGAAGCGCACCGACGCTACTAAAAAGCCGTCCTGAAAAACAGCCTCAGATACGTGATTGCTCCTTGTAGGAGCGAACTCGTTCGCGATCGTCGTTAACGATTCCGCGTTAAACCAGATGCCCAACGGCGTTTTTGGGCTTCTCGCGAGCAGAGCTCGCGCCTGCAGAATCAGAGCAGTCATTAAGACTATATGAAGTCCTAATGACTGCATGCGTAACGAGTCATAAAAACCACCATCACGCATAGACACCAATGTTTTCAGGCCCTTCCAGTTGGCCTGCTTTTTGGTAGGTGTATTGCGAAAGCTCATTTACCCAAAAAGGAACCCAGTGTATGAACAATGCTTTTCAGGATCGTCTGGCCGTCGTCACCGGCGCCAGTTCCGGAATCGGCCTGGCCGTTACGGAACGGCTGCTGGCCCAGGGTGCCCGCGTGTTGGCAATGTCGCGTCAGATCGGCGGTCTCGGTGAATTGGCCGAACGCTTCAAGACGCAGCTGTCGTGGGTAGCCGGTGATGTCACCCGGCAGGCCGACCTGGAGCGGCTGGCAAACCAGGCTTCGACCCTGGGGCCCGTGAGTTTCCTGGTGCCGAACGCCGGCATTGCGGAACTGGCCGACGGACTCGATTTGACTGCTTTCGACCGGCAATGGGCGGTCAACGGCGCCGGGGCGCTGAACACCCTGGCCTGCCTGCGCGGGCAACTGGCGGCATCCGCCTCGGTGGTGTTCATTGGCACCTTCCTCGCGCAAGTGACCTTTCCAGGCCTGGCTGCCTACATCGCCTCCAAAGCCGCATTGATCCACCATGCCCGTACCCTGGCGGTGGAACTGGCGCCCCACGGCATTCGTATCAACACCGTGTCTCCCGGCCCTACCGCGACCCCCATCTGGTCAACGCTCGGACTGAAGAACGAAGAGTTGAACGCTGTCGCCAACACGGTCAATGAGCGCTTGCTCGGCGGTCAGTTCCTGGAACCAGGCGCGGTCGCCGATGTGATTGTGTTCCAGCTTGGCAACGGTGCGCGCAACGTGATCGGCCAGGACTGGGTGGTTGATAGCGGGTACACGATTCGCTAGTTCCAGCATTTAGATCAGTAGATAGCAGCCTGCGGCAAGCTACCTCCACAGGTACTGCCGCAGGCTGCGATCGTCCCGACTTCAATCATCCCGCGTCAGCACTTCCAGCAATTCAATCTCGAAGCTCAGGTTCGAGTTCGGCGGGATCTTGCCCATCGTGCGTTCGCCATAGGCCAGGTGCGCCGGCACCAGCAACTTGCGCTTGCCGCCGACTTGCATGCCCATGATGCCCTGGTCCCAGCCCTTGATCACACGCCCGGTGCCGATCACGCACTGGAATGGTTTGCCCCGGCTCCAGGAGGAGTCGAATTCAGTACCGTCTTCCAGCCAGCCGCGGTATTGGGTGGTGATCAGTGCGCCTTTGACGGCGGCTTTTCCGTCACCCACCTGAAGATCGATTACCTGAAGGTCGTCATTCATTGTTTTCACTCGTATCCTTGTTGCCCGAAAGGCTTGATGGGCGCCGTTTTCCCAGATTTTCAGGCAATTGGCAACCATCGTACCCACTTGACGAGGGTTTGCCGCTGTTTGCCGAAGTTTGGCTGAACTAAGCTATCCCCCACTTCTCCATACGGTTCACAACGCCATGATGGCAACCTGCGAATGATGTTGCTCTGGACCTGCGCTGCCCTGGGCTCGGTGATGCTCGTTTTGATCGCCGTGCTGATCGGTCGCGAGCGCGGGTTACGTAAACAGCTGGCCGAATATCGCTCGATCATCAACAGCCTGGCCGAGGGCCAGAACATCCGCCAGGACGGCGATGCCGAGCGTTTCAAGCGCAGCCAGTACTTCGCCCGAATCGGCACCTGGGACTGGGATGTCGACACCGACAAGCTCTACTGGTCGGACGCGATCTACGGCATGTTCGGCTTCAAGACCGGCGAAGTAACGCCCTCCTACAGTCTGTTTTGCGCCTGCGTGCACCCCGACGATCGGGCCAGGGTCCGGGCCGGCGAATTGCGATGCCTGGCAACCGGCGAAAACCACGACGAGGAGTACCGGGTGATCTGGCCCGACGGCACCATCCGCTGGCTGCGGGAAACCGGCAACGTGGTCAAGAACGACCGCGATGAAACGATCAAGATGATGGGCGTGGTGCGTGATATCACCGAGGAAAAGGCCTCTGCCAGTTACCTGCAACACCTGGCTCATTTCGATCCGCTGACCGGATTGCCCAATCGACTGGTGCTGGAAGAGCGCCTGTCCGAGGCGCTGGAACAGGCACGCGTCAGCGCCACGAGGGTGGCGCTGGTGTTTGTCGATCTCAACGGATTCAAGGCCATCAACGACCGCTACGGCCATGCAGCCGGCGACCGCGTGCTGATCACCACCGCCACCCGTTTGAAGAAGATTCTGCGTTCAACCGACACGGTCGCCCGAATCGGCGGCGATGAATTCGTGGTCATTCTTCAGGGCCTGCCACAAGGCATCAGCCTGCAGGACGAAGCCCGCAGCATCTGCCAGAAAATCTTCATCGAACTCTCCCCGCCCATGACCATCGGCAACGACCAGCGCCACATCGGCACCAGCCTGGGTGTTGCCGTGTTTCCCGACCATGCGCCGAGCATGGACCGGCTCATCCACATTGCCGACCTGGCGATGTATGCGGCCAAGCGCAGCGGGAATAATCAATATCGGTTGGGTGAGCAGGTGGTGAGCCCTAGTCGGGTGGAATGAGCCGGCATCAGCGCTGGCTGCCAGGACCTTTTCGCGAGCAGGCTCGCTCCCACAGGGGGCTTGTGAAAAACACACCATCCCTGTGGGAGCGAGCCTGCTCGCGAAGGCGTCGGCACATCCGCCATCAAGCTGACAGACAATCCACGGTAGATCTGCGGCAACCCCAGCCTTTATCCTTGTCGCCCCCGCCGTACCGAGTTGATGGAGTTTTCTCATGCCCCATGAAGGCAATCTGTTGCAAGCCGCTGTTGTGTTTCTGCTCGCGGCAGTTCTCACCGTGCCCCTGGCCAAACGCCTGCAATTGGGGGCGGTGCTGGGTTATCTGTTTGCCGGGGTGATTATCGGCCCCTCGGGGCTGGGCCTGATTGGCAATACGGAAAGCGTCGCGCACATTTCCGAACTGGGTGTGGTGTTGCTGCTGTTCATCATCGGCCTGGAACTGTCACCGAGACGTTTGTGGGTGATGCGCAAATCGGTGTTCGGCGTCGGCCTGGCGCAAGTGCTGTTGACCGGCTCGGTGATTGGCGTGACCGCGCTGTTTATATTCGGCCAACCCTTGAACAGCGCGATCGTGCTAGGCCTGGGGCTGGCCCTGTCGTCCACCGCGTTCGGCCTGCAAAGCCTGGCCGAACGCAAGGAACTGACCAGTCCCCACGGGCGCCTGGCCTTTGCAATTCTGCTGTTCCAGGACATCGCCGCGATTCCGCTGATCGCCATGGTGCCGCTGCTGGCAGGCAGCAGTCAAAACCTCAGCGCGGTCGACGATGTGAACCAGGGCCTGCGCGTGCTGATCAGCATCGCCATTGTGGTGGTCGGTGGACGCTACCTGCTGCGGCCGGTGTTCCGCGTGGTCGCCAAGACCGGCTTGCCGGAAGTGTCCACCGCGACCGCATTGCTGGTGGTGATGGGCACCGCCTGGCTGATGGATCTGGCTGGTATTTCGATGGCCCTCGGAGCATTCCTTGCCGGCCTGCTGCTGGCGGACTCCGAATATCGGCACGAACTCGAAGCACAGATCGAACCCTTCAAGGGCCTGCTGCTCGGGTTGTTTTTCATGAGTGTCGGCATGGGGGCCAACCTGGGTCTGCTGCTGCGCGAGCCGATCGTGGTGCTGGGGCTGACCGTACTGCTGATCGCCGTCAAGTTGCCGTTGCTGTTTATCGTTGGCCGACTCGGCGGTGGCTTGAACAAGATCAGCGCCATTCGCCTCGGGATCGTGCTGGCCGCCGGTGGTGAGTTTGCCTTTGTCGTATTCAAGATCGGCCGTGATCATGGTTTGTTCGATCCGCGCCTGTACGACTTGCTGGTGCTTGCGATCACCCTGTCGATGGCGTTGACCCCCCTATTGATGTTGTTGTGCGCCCGACTGGTCAGCCCAAAGGTGCAACCGGTGGTGGTGCCAGAGCAATTTCGCGAAATCGACGCCGATGAACCCCGCGTGGTGATCGCAGGCATGGGCCGCATGGGACAGATCGTCGCGCGTATCCTGCGGGCACAGAACATCAAGTTCGTGGCCCTCGACACGTCGGTGGAAACCATCGAACTGTCACGCAGCTTCGGCGGTGTGCCGGTGTTCTACGGCGATCCGATGCGCCCGGAAATCCTCAGTGCGGCCAAGGTCGGGCAAGCCGAATTCTTCGTGATCGCCACCGACGACCCGGACACCAACATCAAGACCGCCGAACTGGTGCACAAGCTTTATCCGCATATAAAGATCATTGCCCGCGCACGTAACCGCCAGCATGTGCATCGATTGGTGGACCTGGGTGCCCACGCGGTGCGCGAAACCTTTTACTCCAGCCTGGAAATGAGCCGGCAGACGTTGATCGGCCTGGGACTGACACACGAGCAGGCCGACGCACGGATCAAGCGTTTCAAGCACCATGACGAACAGGTACTCGAAGCCCAGCATGCGATCTACGACGATGCGGTAAAGGTCAAGCAAACAGCACAGGAAGCCCGGGCGGAACTGGCGCGGTTGTTTGAGTCGGACCAGCTGGAAGAGCAAGCCGCCAGGAAATGAGGTGATTGTGCAGGCCTCTTCGCGAGCAGGCTCGCTCCCACAGAAGACGTGCATTCAAATGTGGGAGCGAGCCTGCTCGCGAAGAACGATAACGCGGTGCACCGGATAAACAACAAACTCCAAGGAACCCAAATGGCTGCCGACCAACCCTCCCCCGCCCTGAAGGAAATCTTCAACGCCGAACGCCTCCATCACATCGCCACCGAAATGACCGCGGTCTATCCCGAGTTCGATGCCAAGGCGTTCCTGAAGCTGGCCAGGACCGGCCTGGCGGAGCTGTCGGTGATGCAACGCATGGCCCGCGTCAGCGAATGCCTGCACGCGGTATTGCCGCTGGGTTATGAAGCGTCGCTGGAGTTGTTGCGTGCCCTCGCCCCACGCCTCAACAGCGGCTTCGTCAGCATGTGCCTGCCGCACTACGTGGCGACCTACGGTGCGGATCGTTTCGAGCTGTCCATGGACGCGCTCAAGTACTTCACCGCGTTCGGCTCCTCGGAGTTCGCGATCCGCTATTTCCTGCGTCGCGATATCGAGCGCTCGCTGCAGCTGATGCACGACTGGTCGCTGGACGACAACGAGCATGTCCGGCGCCTGGCCAGCGAAGGGTGTCGCCCGCGCCTGCCATGGTCGTTTCGCCTGGAACCGATTCAAGCCGACCCGACACTGGCCGCCAGGATCCTCGACAATCTCAAGGCCGACAGCAGTCTTTACGTGCGCAAGTCCGTGGCCAATCACCTGAACGACATCACCAAGGACCATCCCGACTGGGTGCTGGACCTGATCGAAGGCTGGTCGCTGGACAACAAACACACCGCGTGGATCGCCCGACACGCCCTGCGCAGCCTGATCAAACAGGGTAACCAGCGGGCGCTGGCGATCATGGGTGCCGGCGGCAAGCCTGAAGTCGAGATCATCGGTGTGCAGGTCAACCCGCCGGTGATTGGCCTGGGAGAAAAGATCACCCTGTCCTTTGCCGTCAAATCGACGGTCGAGAACAGCCAGCGGCTGGTGATCGACTATGCCATCGATTATGTAAAAGCCAACGGCAGCACCTCGGCGAAGGTGTTCAAGCTCAAGGCCCTGACCCTGCCGGGCAAGGCCACCGAGCAGCTGAGTCGTGGCCAGCACATCAAGGAGCTCACTACCCGGCGGCACTATGCGGGCAAGCATGCGGTGCATGTGCTGGTGAATGGGGAGCGGCTGGCGAGCACGGCATTCGAAATCCTCCCTTGATTCACGCCTGATTCATTTGGGGGCTGTCATTTCGGTTCTGGGCGCACCATCGCCTTCGCGAGCAGGCTCGCTCCCACAGTTTGTTCGGTGCCATGCACGAGTGTTGTGACCGACACCGCACTCTGTGGGAGCGAGCCTGCTCGCGAAGGCGTCAGGCCTGAAACAGAGCAAGTTTTGGTCTTACAAGCTATCAGGGCCAAGCAGCAAGTCTTGCTCACGCTCGCACAACTGCACCACGTAATCCCACATCACCCGCAGCCGCACGGATTTGTGCAGTTCGCGGCGGGTGCTGATCCAGTAGCTGCGAAGAATGCTTTCGTCTGGAAACAACGGCACCAGCCCGGGATCGGCGCTGGCCATGTAGCACGGCAGCACGGCGATGCCCAAACCTGCGCGGGCGGCCTGTTGCTGGGCGATGACGCTGGTGCTGTGAAAGACCACCCGGGGGTTGCGGCAGAAGCTGTTGAGGAACATCAGTTCCTGGCTGAACAGCAAATCGTCGACGTAACCGATCCAGGCATGGCGCCCCAGGTCTTCGCGACTGCCCAGCGGTGGCGACTTGTCGAGATAGTCCTGGCTGGCATAGAGCGCCAGGCGATAGTCGGTGAGCTTGCGTGTGACCAGCATGTCGGCGGCCGGCCGTTCAAGGTGGATGCTGATCTCCGCTTCGCGGTTGAGAATGCTGACGAAGCGCGGCACCGCCACCAGTTCCACCTCAAGGCCCGGATAGCGTTCGAACAAGCCATTCATGCGGCTGGCGAGGAACATGATGCCCAGCCCTTCCGTGACCCCGACGCGGATCTTGCCCAGGGGCGCCGTGGACTGGGTGATTTCCTCCTGGGCCAGCAGCGCGACGTTTTCCATGGCCTCGGCGTGCTTGAGCAGCGCTTCGCCCGCCGGCGTCAGCTCATAGCCCTGGGCATGCTGCACAAACAGTGCGGTGCCCAGGCTCTTTTCAATGGCCTCGATGTGTCGTGCCACCGTGGCGTGGGTGGTGTTCAAGCGACGGGCAGCGGTCAGCAAACGCCCGCTACGCTGTAACTCCAGAAAAAACCGCAGGTCATTCCAGTCGAACATGAATCGTCCTTGAGGCTTGGCGATTGAAGACGCTGTTTAAAAACGCACAGCGGGTGGGTAAAAACTAACATTCTTTAAACGAAAGCTAACAACTAGGATGGGATACAACAAGAACAACAACACGAGGTCAGGGATGCAGACTTCCCTTGATGAATACGACTACATCGTGGTCGGGGCCGGGCCGGCCGGTTGTTTGCTGGCCAATCGCTTGTCAGCCGACCCGCAACACCGGGTGCTGCTGCTCGAAGCCGGTGGCCGCGATAACTATGCGTGGATTCACATCCCCGTGGGCTATCTGTTCTGCATCGGCAACCCGCGCACCGATTGGTGCTTCAAGACCGAAGCGCAACCGGGCCTGCAAGGCCGCGCCTTGAGTTATCCGCGCGGCAAGGTGCTGGGTGGTTGCTCCTCGATCAACGGCATGATTTACATGCGCGGTCAGGCCGACGATTACGACCGCTGGGCCGCCGAGGGCAATACCGGCTGGAGCTGGCAGGACGTGCTGCCGCTGTTCAAGCACAGCGAAAACCACTTTGCCGGCGATTCGGGATTTCATGGCGCTGCCGGCGAATGGCGCGTCGAACGCCAGCGCCTGTCATGGCCGATTCTCGATGCCTTCCGCAGCGCCGCCGAGCAAAGCGGTATCGCCAGCATCGATGACTTCAACCAGGGCGACAATGAAGGTTGTGGCTACTTCCAGGTCAACCAGAAGGCCGGTATCCGCTGGAACGCGGCCAAGGCGTTTCTCAAGCCGATCCGCCGTCGTCCGAATCTGACGGTGCTGACCGGCGTCGAAGTCGACCGTGTGCTGCTGGAGAACGCCCGGGCATCAAAGGTCAGCGCCCGTTGGCAGGGTCAGGCGAAGACCTTCAGGGCGCGCAAGGAAATCATCCTGTGCGCCGGCTCCGTCGGCTCACCGAGCATCCTGCAACGTTCCGGGATCGGCCCACGCCCGCTGCTGCAACGCCTGGGCATCGGCGTCGCCCATGAACTGTCGGGGGTGGGTGGCAACCTGCAGGATCACCTGCAACTGCGGCTGATCTACAAACTGGAAAATGCCCGCACGCTCAATCAGATCGCCGGCAGCCTGTGGGGCAAGATGGGCATGGGCCTGCGGTATCTGTATGACCGCAGCGGCCCGCTGTCCATGGCGCCAAGCCAGCTCGGGGCCTTCGCCCGGTCAGGGCCGGAGCAGGCCTCGGCCAATCTTGAATACCACGTACAACCGCTGTCCCTGGAGCGCTTCGGCGAACCGCTGCATGCCTTCCCGGCGTTTACCGCATCGGTTTGCGACCTGCGTCCACAGAGCCGCGGCCGGGTGGAAATCCGCTCCACCGATCCGCAGCAAGCCCCCCTGATCCAGCCCAACTACCTGAGTCATTCCGAGGATCTGCGCGTGGCCGCCGATGCCATTCGCCTGACCCGGCGCATCGTTGCCGCGCCCGCCCTCAAACAGTTCAAACCTGTCGAATACCTGCCCGGCGACAGTCTGCAAAGCGAAGAGCAACTGCACGAAGCCGCCGCCCGGATCGGCACCACGATTTTCCATCCGGTCGGTACCTGCCGCATGGGCAACGATGCGGATGCGGTGGTCGATGCCCAACTGCGTGTCCATGGCATCCCCGGCCTGCGCATCGCCGACGCCTCGATCATGCCGCGCATCACCTCGGGCAACACCTGTTCGCCGACGCTGATGATCGCGGAGAAAGCCGCGCAATTGATCCTTAATCCTGCTGTAGACACTCCCCCTGTGGGAGCGAGCCTGCTCGCGAAAGCGGCGGATCTTCAACATTGATGGTGACTGACACGCCCCCTTCGCGAGCAGGCTCGCTCCCACAAGGGATTTGCATCTGATTCACGGACAAGCAACACCAGTGGAACAACAAAAACAATCACTGTGAGGGATACCGATATGTCAGAACATGTTCAGAGCCTGGAAGCCGTGCGCAGCGCGGGGACCAGTCAGGAAACCCAGAAAGTCATCTTCGCCTCGTCGCTTGGCACGGTCTTCGAGTGGTATGACTTTTTCCTCTACGGCGCTCTCGCGGCGGTGATCAGCAAGCAGTTTTTCGCCGGGGTCAACGACACCACGGCGTTCATCTTTGCCCTGATGGCCTTCGCCGCCGGCTTCATTGTCAGGCCGTTCGGCGCTCTGGTGTTCGGTCGACTGGGTGACATGATCGGACGTAAATACACCTTCCTCGCCACCATCGTCCTCATGGGGGTGGCGACTTTCTGCGTCGGTCTGCTGCCGAACTACGCCAGCATCGGCATCGCTGCGCCGATCATCCTCGTCGTTCTGCGCATGCTTCAGGGCCTGGCCCTGGGCGGTGAGTACGGCGGTGCGGCGACCTACGTGGCGGAGCACGCGCCAATGGGCAAGCGTGGCTTCCACACCAGCTGGATTCAATCCACCGCCACCCTCGGCCTGTTGCTGTCACTGCTAGTGGTACTCGGCTGCCGCTACTTCACCGGCGATCAATTCGAAGTCTGGGGCTGGCGCATTCCGTTCCTGTTTTCGATCATTCTGCTGGGCATCTCGACCTGGATTCGCCTGAGCCTGCACGAGTCGCCGGCCTTCGTGAAAATGAAAGAGGAAGGCAAGCTCTGCAAGTCGCCGATCCGCGATTCCTTCGGTAAATGGGAAAACCTCAAAGTCGTGCTGATCGCCCTGTTCAGCATCAACGCCGGGCAAGCCGTGACCTTCTACGCGGCACAGTTCTACGTGCTGTTCTTCCTCACCCAGTTCCTGAAAATGGACCCCGCCGTGGCCAACGGCCTGCTGATCGTCAGCGTGACCATTGGTGCGCCATTCTTCATTTTCTTCGGCTGGCTGTCGGACAAGGTCGGGCGTAAACCGGTACTGATGCTCGGCCTGCTGCTGGCCACCGCGCTGTACTTCCCGATCTTCAAGACCCTGGCCCACTACGCCAACCCGGCCATCGACCTGGCCAGCCGCCAGGCACCGATCACCGTGCTGGCCGACCCGGCCACCTGCACCTTCCAGTTCGATCCGGTGGGCAAGGCGAAATTCGACAGCCCGTGCGACAAGGTCAAGACCTTCCTGGTCAAACAGGGCCTGCCGTACAACAGTGCCGCCGCCCCGGCCGGCAGCGGCGTGCAGGTGAGCATCGGCGATGTGAAGATCGACGGTTTCGACGAAGCCGCCCTGCGTGGTGCGGTAACCCTCGCCGGCTACCCGCAACAGGCCGACATGCAGCAGATCAACAAACCGATGATCGTGGCACTGATCGTCGCGCTGATCATCATCTCCGCCATGTGCTACGGCCCGCTGGCGGCACTGATGGTCGAACTGTTCCCGACCCGCATCCGCTACACCTCGATGTCCCTGCCCTATCACATCGGCAATGGCTGGTTCGGCGGCTTCCTGCCAACGGTGTCGTTCGCGCTGGTGGTGTACACCGGGGACATTTTCTACGGGCTTTGGTACCCGGTGGTGATCACCGGGGTGAGCCTGGTGGTGGGGATGCTGTGTTTGCGTGAGACGCGGAATGTGGATCTGGATAAGAACTGAGGGTAGACAGTAACAACCTGTGGGAGCGAGCCTGCTCGCGATGAGGGTGGATCAGTCGCCATCGACGTTGACTGACCCACCGCTTTCGCGAGCAGGCTCGCTCCCACAGTGGTTTGTGAGTCACTCGTCGAGTTCGACGACCTCGAACTTCACCTGATCCGGGTAAAACGCCATGTATTCACGAATCTGCGCGACAGAAACTTTTGGGTTCTCGTAACTCCATACCGCATTGGCCCCTTCATGCCCAGGCACCTGCAGACTGAAGTAACTGGCATCGCCCTTGTACGGGCAATAGCTGGTGTGATCGGTGCGGGCGTAATACTTCTCGTCAATGTCCTCTCGCGGCACGTAATACACCGGCGGATAATTGGCCTCCAGCAGCACCAGCGCGCGTGAGGACGCGGCCACCTGGATACCGTGAAACTTCACCAACAGGCAGCCGGGCTGCTCGGCGATGGTGATGACAGGGCTAGGACCGGTGCTTTTCATGGAATTCGTTCCTCATGACGAAGGTGACCGCGTTATCGTTCATCGCGAGCAAGCTCGCTCCTACAGCGATGGGCTGCGTCGCAGCCCCAAAACCTGAGACCACGATGTATCAGGTATAACCCAGATTTTGCATTCGTGAATGCATCACAGCCGAACGGGACCGGTAACCCATCGCAACGCACCCGCTGTACATCCATACAGATAAAGATTGCCCCCGCGCTCATCACCCGCCATTCTGTGCACCTCCCGGACACTGATCGACGATGGTGGTTATGCGGCTGTACCTCTGTGAAAAACCTTCCCAGGCCAAAGACATTGCGGCCGTGCTCGGCGCCAAACGTCGCGGTGATGGCTGCTGGCTGGGAACAGATGTCACGGTGACCTGGTGCATCGGCCATCTGCTGGAAACCGCGCCACCGGATGCCTATGACGCGCGCTACAAGCGCTGGGTGCTGGCGGACCTGCCGATCATTCCGGACAAATGGAAGATGACCGTCAAACCCCGCACGGCCAGCCAGTACAAGGCGGTCAAGCGCCTGCTCGGTGAAGCCGCCGAACTGATCATCGCCACCGACGCCGACCGTGAAGGCGAGATGATCGCCCGGGAACTGGTGGAGCATTGCCGCTATCGTGGACCGATCCGTCGCTTGTGGCTGTCAGCGCTGGACGATGCCTCGATCCGCAAGGCCCTCGCCGCGCTCAAGCCGGGAACGGAGACCTTCAGCCTGTATCATTCGGCACTGGGCCGTAGCCGGGCAGATTGGCTGATCGGGATGAACATGAGCCGGCTGTTCACCCTGCTGGGGCGCCAGTCCGGTTATCAGGGCGTGCTGCCGGTCGGCCGGGTGCAAACGCCGACCCTGCGCCTAGTGGTGGATCGGGACCGCAGCATTGCCGATTTCATTCCGGTCGCCTATTGGGCCATCGACGTGCAACTGCTGCATCACGGTATCCCCTTCACTGCCCAATGGCGGGCGGACGCCGATGTTTGTGACGATCAGGATCGCTGCCTGAATCAGACGCGGGCCCAGCAGGCCGCTGCTGCGATGACGGGCGCCGCGAGTGCCAGGGTGATCAAGCTGCGTACCGAGCGGATGCGCGAAGTGGCCCCGCTGCCCTTCGACCTGGGGACCTTGCAGGAAGTCTGCTCGAAGAAACTCGGGCTTGGCGCCCAGGAAACCCTCGATATCGCCCAGGCACTCTACGAAACCCACAAAGTCATCACCTATCCGCGCAGCGACTGCGGTTACCTGCCACTCAGCCAGCACAGCGAGGCGCCGGGCATTCTGGCGGCATTGCGCCAGGCCGACCCGGCGCTGAACGCCTTGCACGACCACCTGGAGCCACAACGCCGCTCACGGGCCTGGAACGATGCAAAAGTCAGCGCACACCACGGCATCATCCCCACCGCGGCGGCGAAGAACCTTGAACGACTGGCGGGCAAGCAGCGCGCGGTCTACACCCTGATTCGTGCACGGTATCTGGCGCAGTTCCTGCCCAATCACGAATACGACCGCACCCAGGCCGACTTCGATTGCGCCGGTGAAGCCTTGCGCGCAGTCGGCAAGCAGATCGTCGAACCTGGCTGGAAGCGCGCCCTGCCCGAGGCCCTTGCCCCAAACCCGAACAAGGCTCGTGAAGTGCCGGCCCCGCAAACCCTGCCGAACCTCAGGGAAGGCATTGATTGCGCGGTGGCCAACGTACAACTCAAGGACCTCTGGACCCAACCGCCCAAGCCCTTCACCGAAGGCGACCTGATCAAAGCCATGAAGAACGTCGCCAGGCTCGTGGAAGATCCGTTGCTCAAGCAGAAGCTCAAGGACACCACCGGTATCGGCACGGAGGCGACCCGCGCCTCGATCATCCAGGGCCTGCTCGACCGCGGTTACCTGATCAAGAACGGCAAGGCACTTTCAGCAACCCCGGCCGCGTTCAGCCTGATCGATGCCGTGCCGCGAGCGATTGCCGATCCGGGCACCACGGCGATCTGGGAGCAGGCACTGGACATGGTGCAGAGCGGCGAAATGAGTCTCGAAGAATTCGTTACCAAACAGGCGGCATGGATGAGCAAACAGGTGGCCCGCTGTGCAGGCCTGAGCCTGACCATCAGCGGCCCGGCAAGCCCCGCCGGGCGTGGTGCCACGCCGTGGAAAAACAAGCGCAAGCCCGCCAAGCGCAAGGCATCGACTGGCGCTAAACGCACAGCAAAACCGTCGAGCAAGGCTTGAAGGCAACTCAAGCCTGACACCGATCCTGTGGCGAGGGAGCTTGCTCCCGCTGGACTGCGTAGCAGTCCCATCTTTTTGGGGAAAAGGGGCCGCTTCGCGACCCAGCGGGAGCAAGCTCCCTCGCCACAGTTTTCTCGTCGTTCGAACTATCCTTGACTGACGGGATCAGGAGCGACTTCGCATGCCCTCGATAGAACTGCACCCCGCCCAACGCGACGAACTGGAAACCATCGAAAACCTGATGCAGTTCTACACCTATGACTTCAGCGAGTGGTTGCCGCTGAAACTGGGTGAGCACGGTTTTTTCAACATTCAGCCCCTGCCGGACTACTGGCGCAAACCCGCGACCCGGCCGTTTCTGATCCGCGTCGACGGCGAACTGGCAGGTTTCGTGACCGTGGATGACGACACCCACCTGCCCGGCGCCTGCTACAACATCGGCTACCTGTTTGTCGCACGGCACTTTCGTGGCCAGGGTGTCGCGAGGTTTGTCGTATCCACCCTCTTGAGCCGCTTCCCCGGTCAATGGCAGATTTTCCACATCGAGGCCAACCAGCCCGCGCGCCTGTTCTGGACGGCGATCATGCCGGGGCTTAGCCGGGACGGATTCACCCGGCATCAGCAAACGATCAAGGGTTATCCCTGCACCCTCTACCGCTTCGAAGTCTCGCCGCAACCCGCCTGACCGGCGCTTTCCCCCCACTTTTTTTAATTCCACACAGCTTTGTCCGACAATATGTAGTGACCAAAAATAATCACTACAAAACCGTTGACGCCTTCGATTTGCCCTTGCATGATGCAGACGTCTCCCCGATCGGGAGTACAGGCAACACGTTTGAGCAAGCTCGTCTGACCGCCGAGCTGTTTTTTCCGGATACACGCTGCCCACAAGGCAGATTGAAGAAGCTGACCTGGCCTGAACGTCCAGTACAAGGGCGAGAAGCGCTGGCGATCCATCCTCATGAAGCTTGTGGCCGACCCTGAAAGCGTTGGCAGGGCCAGAAGGTTTTCGCCGCTTCTCTTCGTTGTGACGCTATTGCGTAGCAGTTATTCAACACGACTACATGCAACAGACGCAGGACCTCGCCGATTTCGGCGGACGACTGCTGACGTCCTGGTTTCGGTGCCAGGGATCAACTAACCGATGGGCTACTTGTATTAGCGAATCAACTTTGAAAGATCACCAATTGGTCAAGGGAGCTTTATGATGAATCTGAACAATCAACCGACTATCGAAGAACTGGCTCGTCTGTTCGCGGCGAAAAAAGATACGCTCGACAACCATATTCTGTGGATCAGCAAAACGGGCCAGGTTCATATCGACTGCCTGTCGCCCCACGCCCATGAAGCGGAGTTCGACCAGAACAACCAGAACCTGCTTGCCCGACTGAAGATGTACCGTCGCGGCCAGGGCTACGTCGGCAAGAAAGCCGCAGCCGACAAAGACTTCATCGGCAGTGTTCTGCAAACGCTGAAACAGGCCTGGGCCTCGATGCAGAACCAGAACGAAGTTCGGGTGATTGATCGGTTGTACTAATTAAGTTGAGTCGTCGCTGACTCATTAAATAAAAGGGCCTGCTCTCAAAAAGAGCAGGCCTTTTTTAATGCCCGATATTCAGGTTCAACCACATCCACTGTGGGAGCGAGCCTGCTCGCGAAAGCTGACTGCCAGTCGATATCAATGTTGAATGTGCTGCCGCATTCGCGAGCAGGCTCGCTCCCACACTGGGGGTTGTGGTGGTCATGAGAAATTTGTACCCAACACCAACTCCACAAACGCCAACGACGCCGCGCTGTGATAATTGTTCTTGCGCCGAAGCAACGCCGCCCCACGCCTCGGCGCCTCACCCGCCAATGGAATCTTGCGCAAGGCACGATCGCCCGTGGCGATAGGTTCCGGAAGGATCGTCGCCATCGCGGTGTGGCGAATGACTTCCAGCAGGGTATTGACCGAATTGACCTCAATGGCCACCTTCGGTGTGATACGCGCCTGAACGAAATATTCGTCAATACAGGTGCGGGTAACGAAGCCGGGAGTCAACAGAGCGAACTCCAGTTCCGCCATCTGTTGCGTGGTCAATGGGGTCTGATGCTCATACAACGGATGCGCCCGGCCAACCATCAGCCCCAACGTCTCGGTAAATGCAGGGATCGACTCGATGTCGGCGTTCCTTACCTGATCAAACGCAATCGCGATGTCCAGTGAATCCTCCGCCAACCCGGTTTCGATGTCGTCCATCGACAACTCGAACACCTCCAGGTGGATATGCGGATACCGCTCCACGTAATCGCGCACCAGCGGCCCCACCAGATACGCCATGAAGGTCGGGGTCATGGCCAGGCGCAGGCTGCCGCGGGACAAGTCCTTCACGTCATGCAACGCACGCTTGCCCGCCTCCAGCTCCACCAGCACCCGACGGGCGCATTCGATATAGGCCTGGCCTGCATCGGTGGGTTTGACCGTGCGCGAGGTGCGGTCGAACAGGCTGACACCGAGGGTTTCTTCCAGCTGCCGAATCTGTTGCGACAGGGTCGGCTGCGACACGTGCAAGGCTTCGGCGGCACGGGTGAAACCGCCGTTGTCGGCGACGGCCAGCAAATAACGCAGATGACGTAGCAGCATGGGCAAACCATCCATAGGCAGTACTTATGCGTTGCATTGTATATCGGTCTTGGACGCTATGGATCGATCGGCAGAAGATGACTCCACACCCAAGCACATCCCCCTGCAACAGGAGATTCACCATGCAACAGTCCCATGCCTACAACGACACCAGCCTTGAACTGACCGCCAGGATTCTCGACGCAAAAGCTCGCAAAAATCTGTCCTTCGAAGACGTCGCTGAAGGCACCGGCCTTGGCTTGGCTTACGTCACTGCCGCTCTACTCGGCCAGCACCCGCTGCCGGAAAGCGCCGCCAACGTGATCGGCGAAAAACTCGAACTGGATGCCGATTCGGTAGCCCGCCTGCAAATCATCCCGCTGCGCGGCAGCCTCTCGGGTGTCCCGACCGACCCGACCATCTACCGCTTCTACGAAATGATCCAGATCTACGGCACCACCCTCAAAGCCCTGGTTCACGAACAGTTCGGCGACGGCATCATCAGCGCGATCAACTTCAAGCTCGATATGAAGAAAGTCGAAGATCCTGAAGGTGGTCATCGTGCAGTGATCACCCTCGATGGCAAGTTCCTGCCTCTGCGTCCTTTCTGAGTCGACACCGGGCCCGCACTGCCGCGCGGGCCAAACACCGCACATTCACGAGGACGCAACCATGCAAGCGCTCATCGAAGGTTTTCTGAAGTTCCAGAAAGAAGCCTTTCCGCAACGCACTGACCTGTTCAAACACCTGGCCACCACCCAACACCCGGGTACTTTGTTCATCACCTGTTCCGACAGCCGTGTCGTGCCGGAACTGCTGACCCAGCAAGAGCCCGGTGAGCTGTTTGTCATCCGTAACGCCGGCAATATCGTGCCCTCCTACAGCCCCCATCCCGGCGGTGTGTCGGCCACGGTCGAATACGCCGTCGCGGTACTGGGGGTGACCGATATCGTCATCTGCGGCCATTCGGACTGCGGCGCGATGACCGCTGTCGCCAAGTGCACCTGCATGGATCATTTGCCCGCCGTCGGCAGTTGGCTGCAACACGCCGAGTCGGCAAAAGTCATCAACGAATCCCGGCCCCATGCCAGTGAAGCGGCGAAAGTCAGCTCGATGGTGCGCGAAAATGTGATCGCGCAACTGGCCAATATCCAGACGCATCCGAGCGTGCGCCTGGCCCGGGAGAAAGGCCTGTTGAATTTGCATGGTTGGGTGTACGACATCGAGACCGGTTCGGTCGATGCCCTGGATGCCAATAGCCACCGTTTCGTGGCGCTCTGCGAGTATCCGGACACCTGCGCCCTTCCCGCACGATCCGCAGAAGCAGCAGCCTGAAGTTTGAACCTGTTGACAGAGAGACGATCGGTCCAGCGCTCCCGGCTCACGGGAGCGCTGGACCGACACGATCGACAGGGTTATTTATCGTCCATCCTCGTTGACGATTGTGAGCGCTTTTCAGGGGCCTCTTCAGCGTTGGGTGGTTCTGGAATATGGCCTGGCGTGAACACGTGAGTCAGCAGGTCTCGGGCATCGACTTCGACGACGCCCTGAACCGAACGAGCCAGACCAACCGCTTGCTCACACTGTTTATGGGTGTTGACGCGACCGCTCAACGCCACCGTGCCCCCATGGGTTTTGACATGGATTTGCAAACCCAGGCTTGGTTCGGCCATGGCCAGGGCTGACTTCACCCTGGCGGTAATCCATGTGTCGTGAACGCCTCTTTCCAGATCCTGAGAGTAATGTTGAAACGAATGAAGTTTCATGATGTAACCCTCTTCACGGAAGCAGATGCGCCGCCCGCCCCATTTGCGGTGCAGCCCTCTGCCTCTCAGGCGAGCGTATGGAACATCTGATTCGTTTTGGAGTGCTCGCCCGCCAATACAGACGCACATGAAAAGTATAGTGCGGCCTTCGCCCGGGGTCGGGGCGCCGACTCAACGCTTGACCGATAGATCCGTCTGGGTCATGCGGCTGCGAATGGTAAAAACACCGTCGCCCGAGAGAATCGCGCTGCGCGCAAACAGCCGGCCACTCTCCCAGTTCGACAGGCCCAGTTCCGGCTTGTTGAGTGCGTACTGGCCGTCGACCCAACGGGTAATGCCGTTGCCGACAAACGGTGCGTTGACCGCGTTGTAGAAACGCTCCTGCGTCGCCGCATCTTCGCTGATCAGCGACACCGTGAACTGCGGGCTGTAGCGATTGAACAAGGCGATGGCACTGTCCAGGTCGTCGACGATTTTCAGGCTGACTTCCGGGGTTTCTTCCCACTCCCACTCGCGGCCCAATTGCTCTTCGGGCAGCGCTTCGGCCAGGGCTTCGGTGCGGTAGCCTTCGGCGCGGTAAACCTCGACGGTCGCGCTTTGCCAATCGCCGGGCAGGAACGCTTCGCTATCCTCGACGATGTGCAACTTACAACCCTGGCCCCGTGCCTTGCCGGCCTGTTGCAGCGCGTCGAGAAACAGCGGTACCAGTTCGGTGGCGCGGTCGCGGTGAATCAGGCAGACGTTCAGGGTGTTGCAGACCTTGCGGTCGAGGGAGTTGCGCACCACGCTGGCGAAACGCGTGGCATCGGCATCGGTATCGGCGATCAGCCAGGCACCACCGGTGCCGTGCAAGCTGACGGCGGTGCCGGCCTGCTGCGCGATACTGCCCAACTGGCTGACGGCACGCCCCGAACCACGGGCCACCGCCAGTGACAGACGGCGGTCGGCGAACATCGCCCAACCGGCGGCATGATTGACGCTTTCCACCAGCGACACGGCGCCGCTCGGCAAGCCAGCATCGGCGAGCGCGGGATTGAGTGCATGGGTGACGATCGCCTGGGCGGTGCCCAACGCATCGCTGCCAATGCGCAGGACCGCCGTGTTGCCGGTGCGCAACACACCGGCGGCATCGGCGAAGACGTTCGGCCGGCCTTCGAAGACGAACGCGACGATGCCCAGCGGCGACACCACTTGCTCGACTTTCCAGCCATCGTGCACGACACAACTGATGACTTTGCCGCGCGAGGCCGGGGCATCGCGCCAGGCACGCAGCCCGGCGATCATGTCGCGGCGCATGCGTTCGTCGGCCAGCAAGCGCGTGGTTGAACGACCACGGGCCTTGGCGCGCTCGATGTCGGCCTGGTTGGCCGCTTCGATCAAGGCCCAGCATGCCGGGTTTTCCAGGCGTTGAGCGAACAGGTCGAAGAAGGTGCTGATGGCCTGATCCGACACCGCCGACATGGCGGTAAACGCCGCCTCCGCACGCTCGATGGCAACGGCTGCCGCTTGCTGGTCAGCCACCGGAATCAACAACAATTCGCCGCTGACCTGCTCCACCAACAGGTGGTCTCCGGGCTGGAAGCGCGCCGCCAGTTCGGGGCTGACCACAGTGACACGATTACCGGCGAAAGGGATCGGCGTGCCAGCGACTAGACGTTCGAGCGCAAGAGACATGAAGCGGTTACACCATGCAATGGGCGGGGGGAAAAATGTATAGCAAAAGTCCTGTGGGAGCGAGCCTGCTCGCGAAGAGGCCATCACCTTCAACATACATGCCGACTGACCCACTGCCTTCGCGAGCAGGCTCGCTCCCACAAGGGGTCATCAACGCCTTGAGGCTACGTATCAAAGTGTGTACAGCCCCGCCCCAGACACAACAAACCTTCAAACCCCGCGCCGGGGACACATCGCAGATACACCTGCCTGATGAAATTCACCTGTCGATTGGCCAAGCCGATCCTTGCGCTGAACGGGCACGCGTCGCCCGACATCCCTGACTTGAAGGAGACCAATGTCCATGAGCACTTCGATTTCATCGGCCGTCAAAGGCCTGCACCTGAACCTTGACCGTGCCGGCAGCTGGATCGCGCCGCTAACGCTGCGGGTATTCCTGGCCTGGGAATTCTTCGAGTCAGGCCTGGAGAAATACAATGGCGAAAACTGGTTCGCCGATATCCAGGACCGCTTCCTGTTTCCGTTCAACCACCTGCCGGCCACGTTGAACTGGGAACTGTCGATGTGGGTGGAACTGATCTGCGCCCTCGCCCTGCTGGCGGGACTGGCCACACGGTTTTCGGCGATCAGCCTGATCGTGGTCACCATCGTCGCGACCGCCGCTGTTCACTGGCCCGCTGACTGGTCGAGTCTGAGCGAGCTGGCCCAGGGTTACTCCATCACCAACAAAGGTTACGGCAACTTCAAACTGCCGCTGATCTACCTTGCCGCCCTGGTACCCCTGGTGTTCACAGGTCCGGGCAAACTCAGCCTCGATGCGCTGCTGGCGCGCGTCTTCTGGCGTCGCAGCAACCACTGAAACGAAACGCATCCCTTGTAGGAGCGAGCTCGCTCGCGATGGTCGTAAACGATAACGCGTTGAACCAATCAGTTCGCGTCATCGTTGGCGACCATCGCGAGCATGCTCGCTCCTACGGATTGCAGAGGGTCAGATCTGTTCCACCGCCTCTGTCTCGGACAGCTTCGGATGCGCGCCGCGCTCATGCACATGAGCATGCGGTGTACGGTCGATCAGCAGGCTCAACAGTTCCGGACGGCTGTAGTGCCCACGGGAATCCATCATGCGCTTGCGCTTGTCGATCAGGCCCATGTCGAGGTCGACGATCACTTCACCCTCACCTTCGGTCAACACGCCCGACACCACGCCGTCAGGGCCGATGATCGCGGTGTAGCAACCACCGGAGATCGGGCCTATCGGGCAACCCGTGTCGGCCATGATCTGCGCCTGTTGCTCAGGGTCGAGCCAGGCGGTGGAGTTGACCACGAAGCAGGCCGCTTCCAGTGCATGCTGGCGGATGTTGACTTCCATTTGCGAGGCGAACAGCGGACCGGCGAACGAGCCGGGGTACATCGAGGCGTGGATCTGTTCGCCATCGGCCATCAAGGCGTAGCGGGCCAGCGGATTGTAATGTTCCCAGCACGCCAGCTGACCGATGCGCCCTACCGCGCTGTCGACGGCACGCAGGCCCGAGCCGTCGCCCATGCCCCAGATCATGCGCTCGTGATACGTCGGGGTAATCTTGCGGCGGCTCTGGATCAAGGTACCGTCGGCGTCGAACAGCAACTGCGTGTTGTACAGCGTGCCACCGTCACGCTCATTGACGCCGATGGACACCACCATGCCGGCCTCTCTGGCGGCTGCGCCCAAGGCGTCGGTCGCCGCCGACGGTACGGTCACGGCCTGGTCCAGCAGCTTGAGATGTTCCGCAGCCATGGCGAACGGTGCCTGGACGAAAGAGAAATATGGGTAGTAAGGCACGATGGTTTCCGGAAACACAGCGAACTGCACCCCCTGTTTACCGAGTTCGAGGATCTTCTCCACGACTTTATTGACCGTGCCTTCACGGCTGTAGAGCACGGGACTGATCTGTACGGCGGCGGCTTTAACGAGGGTCATGATGGCGATCTCATTTACGGAGTGGGCTTCAACGAGATCAAGATTACGACAATCATATTTAGTCTAAAATGTCGTATGCACCACCTTTTAGGACATGATGACAGTCATGTCCGGTTGGCACGCTGAATCACCTGCGGGGGTTGGCCAAATGCCCGGATAAACGCCCGTCGCATGCGCTCCCGGTCACCAAATCCGGTGTCAGTCGCCACCACATCGATGGAGTGCCGACCGGTTTCCATCATCAGCCGGGCCGACTCCACCCGCAGGCTTTCGATGGCCTTGGCCGGTGATTGGCCGGTCTCGGCATGAAACACCCGACTGAACTGGCGAGGACTGAGATTGGCGGCATTGGCCAACTCTTCCACCGACAGCGTGGACTTCAGGTTTTGCTTGGCATAGGTCAACGCAGCCTGGATGCGGTCGGTCTTGGGCGCCAGTTCCAGCATCACCGAAAACTGCGACTGCCCGCCGGCCCTGCGGTGATACACCACCAACTGCCGGGCCACCCGCCGCGCGACCTCGGCGCCCAGATCCATTTCCACCAGGGCCAGCGCCAGATCGACGCAGGCGCTCATGCCGGCGGCGGTCCAGATATGGCCATCGTTGATAAAGATGCGGTCCTCTTCGACCTTGATTTTCGGATAGGCCTGTTGCAGCGATGCGGCATGGCACCAGTGCGTCGTCGCCCTGCGTCCATCGAGCAATCCGGCCTCGGCCAAGGCGATGGCACCGGTGCAGATCGAGCCCAGGCGTCGGGTGCTCTGACTGGCTCGCTGCAGAAACGCCACCAAACCTGCTGAGACCGGACGGATAACGTTATCGCCCATGACCAGCAGCGTGTCGAACGGACGCTGATCGAATGCGGTGGTTTCCACTGCGAACCCTGCCGAGGTGGGCACCAGGCCGCCGGTTTCGGACAGCAACCGGATGCTGTACACCGGCTCGTCAGCGGCGTTGTTGGCCAGCTCGAACGTGGCGGACATGGACAGGCCGAGGACCTGGAAACCGGGGTAAACGATGAGGCCGATGGGGTGCATGGCGGGCGTCTCGAATGACCTGAAAAGTGGCAAAACATATTTCACGCCATACAAACTCTACACGCCTGACCATTAAGGCGACGAGATCTTTTTACGAGTTCATGCTACGTGTAGACACGAATGCTTGGCACAGTGTATAGCCCGCGTTACAACTTGACGTTAGAACCTGTTTGAAAATTATCATTAACTTTACACATCCTCACCCTGCATCAAATACAAGGAGCGAAGGTTCAATATTTTTTTGGAATATTTCGAAATCAAGCGGTAATCCACTATCTCCATATCGCATTAATACATAACCACAACGCCTTACTTACAAGCAAATACAGACACGCCTATCACGAGAAGGCCAATATTTTGAATCAACCGCTGATGGATCCAAGCACCAAAAGTCGGTAGTGCTTAAAAAACGTCTAATAGACGCATTCTGCAAATATACAATCCGTCACCTTACTTGATGTTTTTTCCACTCCATCGGTACAAACTGGATTCAGGTGACTGCATCACAATATCTGGACTAACGGGCGTCCCGCCGATAAACGATGGGCTCCGCCAGGATCATATTCAATATGCTGCGTGCCACGCTCCCTGCCTTCACGCTGCATAAAACCGCTCTAAATCAGCTTGATTGCCACTCCGCAAGGCGTAAAGCTATTTTTACCGGGCACCTCGGGCACCCAATAGAAAACAGAATACTTCTAGGCATTCTACCTGGATAAGCCTGTCACCCCTCACAACTCCGCCCACAACTTCAATCTTGTTCAATTGAATCGCTCCACACAAAAACAAATACCACAAAGAAGCTGGCGCACATTACAAGCCACTTTAAAACTTTAACCTCTGGAATCATGAAATTAAATCCACCGCTAATTCATCCGCAACTAACCAACCAGCAGAAAACCGTTCCAATCCAGCACACCGATTGACACCTGATGGGGTCAGCCACAACAAAAAGTCCAATTGGCCCGGTAAAAAGCCGCTCTTAACCATCTGGTTAATCAGGTCTATACATAACTAGTAACAGTCGGCCACCTGAGGGACAGGCCATGGACAACAACAAGGATTCAGGTACTAACCTGGCTTTTTGGCTACCAGGCAGTGCGGTCATCCTCAGTCTGGTGGTATCGACATTCGCCCTGACCCGCGAACCTTTCCTGGAGCCACGTCCTGTCGGTGCACAATTTCAGGCACAACTGCCTATCGAAGCACGGCTATGGCAGGACCCGTTTGATGCGCTTGAGCGGTATCGCAAAAAGCTCAGGGATACCGGCAACAAAGAGGCCGAAAAAAAACTATGCGTTCCCGAAATCACCACGCTACCAGGAGAAACCACCCTCCCCGATATCATGGTGGCGTTGGTCGAAGGGGGCCCTTATGCCGATGAAGTCGAGCGCCGGCGTCGTACTCGATACGCCCTTTTGGCCGGGTTCAAAAATTCCCACAGAGTACCTGCTCAGGAGCAGTACATACATTGCTTGAGGCTTACCAGGGATTTCACATTCAACGACACGGAGTCGGTAAGCGATCTCGCCATCCCTTATGAAATGTTTGTCTCCAACCCCCTTGATCGAGTGCAACCTCCAAAAGGAACACAGCCGCCTGCGAACCAGACAATCGTGTTCTGGCTCAAACAAGACGCTCTGGGTTCACAGCCACTGCAGAACCTGGAGAAATTACGCGTAAACCTGTCATCCAAACTTGGCAGGCTACGGGAATCGCCCGCTACTGGCACACAGCCACCCGAGACACCCGCTGTCCTGAAGGTCATCGGCCCCGCAACCTCAACGATTCTTCGCGATATGTACGAAGAGGAGGCCGACGGCAACGCCCCTCCTCATATCGAGATCTATTCACCTCTGGCCACTGCCGACAACGAGCTCCTCGATAAAAGCCTCAAGCCTCGTGATCAGGACAAGGACGCTGACTCGGACACGGAAAAGGACACGAAAAACAAGAAATCGCCGTACAAAGAGACCATGAAAATACTGCGCACCGTCAGCGACGACGGCACCATGACGCAGCTGCTGTTGGAAGAGCTGAAACTGCGCCATGTCGATCCAGCGTTCGGGGTACGTTGCAACAAAGGCAGCCTGCGCCGAGTCGGATCGCCTTGTGTGGGAAATAGTTGGCGCAGTTTCGACCGCATCGCGTTGATCTCGGAATGGGACAGTTTCTACAGCCGCGCGTTGATCGAAAGCTTCAAGGCCCAGGTCGCCAAGGACGCCAACCTGCGCGACGACGATGAAAAGGCAGTAATCAATCAGTGGATTCTGCGTTTCAGCTACTTGCGCGGCCTGGACGGCCGACTTCCAGAGGAAGCCGCCAGCAGTGACAAAACCACTGGCACCGATACCGGCAAGAACAACAAGGACCCCAGTAAAATCGATTTGAGTCCATTGGAAAAAGCTGACGGAAACTCCCAGCTTGATTATCTGCGGCGCCTGGCCGATCACATAGCGCAAGTGGATGAGGCCTATCGACGCAACGGTGAAAGCGGCATCGGCGCCATCGGAATACTGGGTGTCGATGCCTACGACAAGCTATTGGCATTGCAGGCGCTCAAGAACCGGATGCCATACAAACTGTACTTTTCCACCGACCTCGACGCACGCATGCTGCAACGAGGACAGGCGCAAACCACGCGCAATCTGATATTGGCCGCACCCTACGGCCTGTCGCTGACGCGGGCACTGCAGCAGGATGTACCGCCGTTCCGCGACAGCCTGCAAAGCGCTGTGTTCATCTCTGTTCTGGCGGCGCTGGCGCCGCAATCCTTCGATGCCAAGCGGGCAAAATTCGACTATTCAAAATCAGAGCTGCTCTCGCCCGGCATCTATGAGATTGGCATCAGCGGATTCATTCCATTGGCGAGCCCGCTGAGTGGCAATCGCCCCGCAAGTTGCGAAGCACCGACATTGCTGTCCCGGTCGGATCAAGACCTGCGACCGCATGACCTGATGGCGTTGCGATGCCTTCAGGACCCGTCACCTCCGCCCTATCCTCAAACGACCCAGGCAGTACGCGATCAGCTCAAGAACACCCAATCGTTCTTCTGGGCAGGACCGCTGGCGGTCACACTGCTTTTACTCGGCGCGTTCATCGTCTGGTGGTGGATCGAAGTTCCGAAGAATGACAGCAAGTTCACCCATCGCTGGGTGCGAGGTGTACCCATCACGCTGTATCTGGTGGCAGCATTCTGCGCTTTTATCGCCACGCGTTTCTGGCACGCGGAATTCCTTTGGGTCACCTTTCTATTGATTCTACTTGGCATTATCTCGTCGAATCTTGTCCGGCGCTCCGAAAGGCAGGCCTTGCTGAAAAACGACGCTGCCGCCGACACAATCAACCACTTACCCAATGCCTCTGCGTGGTACATCGTGGTTCCCCTCGTCGTCTTTGTCCTTGTGCTGATGCTGGCGTACCAGATGCGTAGCACGTTGACGGCCAACGGGTTGGGTGAGCCGATGTTCCTGTTCGAAGGCATCAGTGCCTGGCCAACCGTGGCGCTGCGTGTGGCCGCGGTGCTGATATCGCTGTCGGCATTGGCATGGGGCTGGCGCAGCCTGTGCATCAACAGAACCGAGATCGAGATCAGCTACGATTTGCAACCACACATGTGCAGGTATCCCATGACCTTGCGAGGGCAAGCACTGCGCTTCTTCCGCAAAGGACTCGAAAAGGGCTGGACCCTTCGTCGCTGGTGCAAGGAACTGGGACGAGGCCTGATGTTCATCTTTTTCCCGCTGGTAAGGGCCAGCGATGATTGGGCCAAGTCCTGTGCATCCACCAGGGTTGGCCCGGACGGACGCAAGATGATCTTCATTGCCCCCTTCTGGGGCGAGCACTGCGTATGCGGGTCGTTCGGCGCCCGAATGTTACGCGCTCTTTTTGCTACCTGGATTTTCGTCGTGGTCACCAGCGTACTTTTTGTCGCTTGGCCAATGGAGCAAATTCCCGTACGAGGCGAATCAAGGGTGTGGATGTTGAGCTGGCTGATTCCAACCCTGACGTTCCAGGCACTGGTGTTCTGGGTCGTGGATGCCAATCTGCTACTGACGCGTTTCATCCGCCATCTAAGCGATCATCATGCAATCTGGCCAAGAAGTTTGCAGCTCAAACACAGGGAGATATTTGGCGAGAAGTACAAACATCCCTGCATCGACGACTGGGTGGACTTGCAAATGATCGCCAAGCGCACCTCAGCGGTCAGCCGGCTGATCTATGCGCCGACGCTGGTCATGTTGATCCTGCTGGCGGCGCGCAGCAGCCTGTTCGATAACTGGCCCACACCACCCAGCATCATCATTTCATTCCTGCTCACCGCAGTGATGCTACTGGTCTCCGCGCTCTCGCTTCGTCGCGCAGCGGAAAAGGCACGCACCGTCGCCTTGCGACACATCGATGCCTATTTGCTGGAAACACCTGCCGATAAGCCGTACTACGACAAATTCCGCATGATTCGCGAACGCATAGTGGCACTCAATACCGGGTCATTCTCGCGTTATTCCGAGGAACCGCTGGTCCGCGCGCTGCTGCTTTCGCTGACGGGTATCGGTGGCTCGGCGCTGGTGGATGCGTTGAATTATGCGAAGTTTTAGTGCCCGGCGCGCTGGAGCCGCTGTTGGCCCCAACTAAAGGTGTCTTGCTAACCGAGCGGGTTCGATAGATTGATGGAAGCCAAAGAGGAAACCCAAAATGAAACGTATGCCTCTGATGCTGTTTTTGTTGATGTTGCCCATGCTCACACATTCGAACGATGAGCAAAACATCCGGATAACACCGCACGAAGACAAAATCAAAAAACTTCACACGAATGTCATTTCAGAAGCTCAGATAGCGGGTAACCGCACCAACCTCTGGTACGCCGTATGCAACCTGATTTCAGACAAACTTATTTTTCGATGGAAACAGCTAGGATTTGGAAATGGACTTCACCATCCCCTTATCCAAAATGAATGTGCGGTGTATAAATCCGAAGCCAAGAACAGCAAAGTTGAAGCCGACACCGAAATCGTATACACACAAAGCGGCGTATCCTACAACGCACCCGCGTTCATGCCGGATAATGCATCAAATAGATATTCGCTATCTGACTGGATAACCTATTTCAAAAAAACCCTTCGGGGAGACGACTATAAACAGCCCAATCAATACTTCGACCTTACAGTACAAAGTACCAACAAAGGTGACGAAACAAGAAACATAATCTCGTGGTCTCCAAATGTCCAAACCGTCCTGATAAAACTAATAGACGCCGACGAGAAAAAACTACAGTCCATTGACGATGAACTTTCCCGACAAGACAATCTCACCGCCCGATCAATACGGGTCTCTGCATCAATTTTGAACACGCCGACAGTCGAAGGAGGTGGTGTTGCCGAGGGTTATCCCGAAGGTGAATATGCCCGACTGCAAGCGAAGGAAGGGGCCCCACGGAAAGCGGTAATTTACATGTTTGTGGGCAAACGCACCGAATTCATTACCACCCCTGTTTATCTACTTGACAAAAATGGAAATATAATCTGGACCCTAAAACTTCAGCAATAGCGAAAGGAGCAATAAAAAATGATCAATCGAATCAAGGAATTTATTTCACTCCTGTTTGGTTTTTTTGCCTTGATCATACCAATGCCGACAGGGGCTGACATGAGATTCACATTCGTTACAGGAATAGCCATCTCACTTGGCATTATCGCCGCTTCCCTGATGTTTTACTTGAAAGGGACCAGCTGGCTCTCCTTGCAACTAAGAGCAAACAACAAATCCTTGTTCATCTTATTTGCTTCTCTCCTCGCCAGCCTGGGCATTTACCTAACACTTCTATACACAATAAACACTCCCGAACCACCCATCATAAATATTGAGCTTTTGACATACGGCATCTCCACTTTCCTGCTTTCCATGTTGTTCTCCCTGATATCGATCCTCGCTACCGATCGAATGCAGAACTAATAACATCCGCCTTATTTCGCATCCCCACCCTGCGGCTTGTAAAACCGGAACAAACCGATATCCACGGTTCTGATGTATTCCCTGGCCCAATCCGGCTTCACCGTGCGGTCATGGAAATACAGTGCGCCCTTGGTGCGATCCGGCAGTTGCTTGTTCAGCGCCTTGCGCGCGATTTCCTTGGCCATCGCGTATTGCACTTCTTCCTGCACCGAATCGGAACGCCCGTCGCACCACCAGGAAAACTGGCAACTCTTGGTTTCCGAACCCTGCTTGACCACACCGCATACAGTATCGGGAAAGCCCTCATGGCCGAGGCGGTTCATGACCACGTTGGCCACGGCTTCCATGTCGGCGGCGTTTTTGCCCTTGGCTTCCCAGTAGATCGAACGGGCCATGCAGGTAATGGCGTCGTCCAGCGGCGCGGCACCGGCGGGGTCGACGGCCTGGACTTCGGACTGGGTAATGGCTTCCGCTTTTGGCGCCGGCGCGGGGCCGGGATTTTCCGCGGCCTTATGCTCGAGCACCTCAGCCTTGTCTTCGGCCACTTGTTGTTTTTGTTTCTGCTCCTGGTCGGCGGCGAATGCCGGAGCAGCAAGTACAGTCAGCGCAAAACAGGCAGCTATCCAGTCGAGGCGCATGATCAGGATGACTCAGTTGGAATTATCGCTTTAGTGTAGTAGTGAAATGATTGCACACACGCCACAACATTCTGGAAAATCCGTTGCCTTAACGGGAACAACTTCACGCATCATGGGCGCAGTCAGCCAAAGGGGATCTTCATGCGCTTCACATCGTCCGCCATGCGCTTCGCCGGTTTTTCACTGGGTCTGCTGTTTGCTGCCAACACCCTGGCGAGCGATGAATCGCAACTGATCGAATCGATCAACGTTTACCGCAGCCAGGTGCAACGTTGCGCCGGCCAGGTTTCGTCGGAACTGCCGCCACTGGCGGCCGATCCGCGACTGGTACTGTCCGCCGCCAGCATCGGCAATCTGCAGCAGGCCATGGGCGCCGCGGGTTACCCGATGAAGAATGTGCAGGCGATCAGCCTGTCGGGACCGCGTGATGCGCCGTCGGCGATGAAGGCGATCCAGGAAAGTTTTTGCCAGATCGTGCTCGACCCGCAGTTCGTCGATGTCGGCGTCAGCCATCAAGATCGCCAGTGGCGCATCGTGGTGGCCCGCCCCCTGTTGAGCGCCCGCCTCGGCGACTGGCAGGCCGAAGGCCAGAAGCTGCTGGCTGAGCTCAACGTCGCACGTTCCCGACCACGCCAATGCGGCGCACAATCCTTCAACGCCACCACGCCACTGACCTGGAACGCTACCCTGGCGACCGCCGCCGAAACCCATTCGCGCACCATGGCCAACAACAATTACTTCGATCACAAGGACCGGGATGGCCGCACGCCAGGTGACCGCGCGGAACTGGCGGGCTACGACTTCCAGCAGATCGGCGAGAACATCGCCGCCGGGCAGGACAGCGTGCGCAAGGTGGTCGACGGCTGGCTGACCAGCCCAGGGCATTGCGCCAACCTGATGAACCCGCAGTTCCGCGATCTGGGGGCGGCGTATGCGGTTGATCCGAAGAGTGATGCGGGGATTTACTGGACGGTGATGTTTGGGGCGCAATAGCCACAAGACAACACAACCCCTGTGGCGAGGGAGCTTGCTCCCGTCGGGCCGCGAAGCGGCCCCCTATCATTGAAAAGCAGGGGCCTGCTGCACAGTCCAACGGGAGCAAGCTCCCTCGCCACAGGTTTTTCGGGCCGCTACGTCCATTTCTACGCCGCAGAACTGGAAATCAGGCTGCTGGCTTTCGCCTGTTCGAGCCGGATGGCGACGAACTTGGAGGTCGGTGTGTAGGTGCGGTCACCGTAACTTTCCAGCGGTACCAGCGGGTTGGTCTCCGGGTAGTACGCGGCGGCCTGACCGGCCGGGATGTCGTAGGCGATCAGGGTGAAGCCGCTGACCCGACGCTCGCGGTCGTCATCCCACAGCGCTACCAAGTCGACTTTCTGCCCCGGTTCGAATCCGAGCCGGCGAATGTCCTGCTCGTTGGCGAACACCACATCGCGCATGCCGTAGACCCCACGATAGCGATCGTCCAGCCCGTACAACGTGGTGTTGTACTGATCGTGTGAACGCATGGTCTGCAGGATCAGATGCGGCTTCACCGCCAGGTTGCGCACGCCTTCGCTGATCAGGTGTTCCGGCAACACACTCGGGGTGAACTGCGCCTTGCCGCTGGCGGTTTTCCAGATGCGGTCCGCCGCGTTGTTGCCCATGTGGAAACCGCCCGGGTGCAGCAGCTTACGGTTGAAGTCTTCGAAGCCGGGAATGCTGTCGGCAATCAGGTTACGGATGCGACCGTAGTCGCCGATGGCCCAGTTCCAGTCGATCGGGTGATTGCCCAGGGTCGCGGCGGCGATCCCGGCAATGATCGCAGGCTCCGAACGCAGATGCTTTGATTTGGGCTTCAGCTGGCCATGGGAGATATGGATCATGCTGAAGGTGTCTTCCACGGTCACACCCTGCGGCCCTTCGGCTTGCAGGTCGATGTCGGTACGGCCCAGGCACGGCAGGATCAACGCTTCGCGCCCGGTCACCAGATGGCTGCGGTTGAGCTTGGTAGCGATGTGCACGGTCAGCTCGCAGTTGCGCAGCGCGGCGTGGGTGCGCGGGGTGTCGGGGGTGGCCTGGGCGAAGTTGCCGCCCAAACCGATGAACACCTTCGCCCGCCCCTGTTCCATCGCCGAAATCGCCATCACCGTGTTGTGACCATGCTCGCGCGGCGGCTTGAAGGAGAAGCGCTTTTCCAGGGCATCGAGCAGCTCGGTGGGCGCCAGTTCGTTGATGCCCATGGTCCGGTCGCCTTGCACGTTACTGTGACCGCGCACCGGTGACAGGCCGGCGCCGGGACGGCCGACATTGCCGCGCAGCAGCATCAGGTTGATGACTTCCTGCAGCATCGGCACCGAGTGCGTGTGCTGGGTCAGGCCCATCGCCCAACACATGATCACGCTTTTGGCCCGGGCGTACATGCGCGCGGCCAGTTCGATGTCGGCCAGGGACATGCCCGACTGTTGTTCGATATGTTCCCAGGCGGTGGCATCGACCTCGGCCAGATAGTCATCGAGCCCCGAGGTGTGTTCGGCGATGAACGCGTGATCGAACACCGGCTCGCCCCCGGTGGCCTGGGCTTCGCGCTCCCACTGCAAGAGGAACTTGGCCATGCCGCGAAAGACCGCCATGTCGCCGCCGAGTGCCGGGCGAAAGTACGCAGTGTTGGTCGGTTCGGAACCGTTGAGCAGCATCTCGATCGGGTGCTGCGGATGCTGGAAACGCTCCAGCCCGCGCTCCTTCAGCGGGTTGATACAGATCACCTGCGCGCCGCGCTTGACCGCTTCGCGCAGCGGTTCGAGCATCCGTGGGTGGTTGGTGCCGGGGTTCTGGCCGATGACGAAAATCGCGTCGGCATGTTCCAGATCGTCGAATACCACGGTGCCTTTGCCCACGCCCAGGCTTTCGATCATCGCGACCGCGCTGGCTTCGTGGCACATGTTGGAGCAGTCAGGAAAATTGTTGGTGCCGTAGGCGCGGACGAACAACTGGTAGAGAAAAGCCGCTTCGTTGCTGGCCCGGCCCGAGGTGTAGAACTCGGCCTGGTTCGGCGACTCCAGCGCATTGAGATGCTTGGCGATCAGCGCAAACGCTTCGTCCCAGCTGGTTTCCACGTAGCGGTCGGTCGTGGCGTCATAGCGCATCGGGTGGGTCAGGCGGCCCTGATACTCCAGCCAGTAATCACTTTGTTCCGACAGGGTCGCGACGCTGTATTTGTTGAAGAAGGCCGGGTTGACCAGCCGGCCGGTGGCTTCCCAGTTAACGGCTTTGGCGCCGTTTTCGCAGAACTTGACCATGCCGTTTTCCGGCGACTCGCCCCAGGCGCAGCCAGGGCAGTCGAAGCCGCCGTTCTGGTTGGTCTTGAGCATTGCGCGGATGTTTTTCAGGGCGTTTTCGCTGCCCAGCCAGTTCTTGGTGACGGCGATCAGCGCTCCCCACCCGGCGGCGGCTCCTTTGTAGGGTTTGTAGCGGTCGACTTGAGACATGCGGCTTCTCCGTGACAATGCACACAGGCTTTGACCCGATTAAGGTCATTGATCGGTTGACGGAGAAAGCATATGGATGGGGATAAAATCTTGTCTAATCGCTATTTGCGACCAGATGATCGAGGATATTTATCATTGATTTTAATCGTTTAAATTCAATAATTTACAAAAACAAAAAGACATTTGACGAAGCAACTGAATCCATCATAGATCCACTCGATCAACCGGTCATTAATAGTGATTGGACGGCCCCTGAAGTTGCTCTTAGCCTGCGCTCAACAAACCTGTATCTGTGGGAGCGAGCCTGCTCGCGAAAGCACCAGGTCAGTCGACATCCATGTTGAATGTGCCGGCCTCTTCGCGAGCAGGCTCGCTCCCACAATTCATTCATTGCGTGCGCTGCCAAGCGAGGATGTCATGTCGGAACGAGTCTTGATCGATGGGTTCGCCAGGCGCGTGGACTATCTGCGGATGTCGGTCACCGATCGCTGCGATTTCCGTTGCGTGTATTGCATGGCCGAAGACATGGAATTCCTGCCGCGCCAACGGGTACTGACCCTGGAAGAGATCCATCAGGTGGCACAGAGCTTCGTCGCACTGGGCACCCGCAAGATTCGCCTGACCGGAGGCGAACCGCTGATCCGCCCGGGCGTGGTGCAGTTGTGCCAGAAGATCGCCGCCCTGCCCGGCCTGCGTGAGTTGTGCATGACCACCAACGGTTCGCAGCTGGCCAAACTGGCCGAGCCCTTGTTCGAGGCCGGGGTAAGCCGCCTCAACATCAGCCTCGACTGCCTCGACCCGCAACGCTTTCGCGAGCTGACCCGCACCGGAGATCTGGCGCAGGTGATCAAGGGCATCGACGCCGCCAACAAGGCGGGGTTTCGCAATACGAAGCTCAACTGCGTGGTGATGAAAGGTCGCAACGATCACGAGATCAACGATCTGGTGAGCTTCGCCATCGACCGCAACCTCGACATTTCCTTCATCGAAGAAATGCCACTGGGCACCATCCATGAACACAGCCGCGCGGAGTCGTTCTACGCAAGCAGCCAGGTCCGTGAGCGGATTGCCGAACGCTACACACTGATTGATTCCGCCGAGTCGACCCAGGGTCCTTCGCGCTACTGGCGACTGGCCGAAGCGCCTCAGATTCGCCTGGGCTTCATTTCGCCCCACAGCCACAATTTCTGCGGCACCTGCAACCGGGTGCGGCTGACGGTGGAAGGTCGTCTGCTGCTGTGCCTGGGCAACGAGCATGCCGTCGACTTGAAGGCGGTACTGCGGGCTCATCCGGGCCAACCCGAACGTCTGGAGAACGCCATCATCGAGGCGATGAAGCTCAAGCCTTACCGGCACAACTTCGAAGTGAACGACGACGTTCAGGTCATTCGTTTCATGAACATGACGGGCGGCTGAAACCATGATCGTCAGACCCAAACCCAATCTGATCGGCGTGCTGACTTCGCTCAAGGGTTCGATCGCCAAACGCATTGCGCGGCGCAGCCTGATGGTGACCTTGCTCGCTTCGGCCATCGTGCTCATCGAAACCTTGCACCCGAGTTATTTTTCCAAGGTCAGTGCCACCCCGTTCACCCTACTCGGTCTGTCGCTGTCGATCTTCATGAGCTTTCGCAACAACGCCTGTTATGACCGCTGGTATGAAGCGCGCAAGGCGTGGGGCGATGTGATTGTGGAAATCCGTTCGATGATTCGCGAAACCCTGATCATCAAGGACGCCGCTGAACGGCACAGGATCCTCAGCAACCTGTGCGGTTTTGCCCACGCGCTCAATGCCCGGCTGCGCAAGGAAAACGAACTGGCCACCAGCGGCGACTGGCTGCAGCCGTTGCCTGAAGGCGGCGCCACGGACATCAGCGGGCAGGTTCTGCTGCAGGTCGGTCAACAGTGTTCGACACTCAATGAGGCCGGGGTGATCAGCGAATGGCGCTACACGATCATGGCCAACCATCTGGCCAACCTGACCCGCGCCCAGGCGGTCTGCGAACGGATCAAAAACACTCCGCTGCCGTTCCCCTACACCTTGTTGCTGCACCGGACCATTTACCTGTTCTGCATCCTGTTGCCATTCGCCATGGCTGAACCTTTAGGCTGGCTGACGCCGGTGTTCACCGCGATTGTCAGCTACACCTTTTTCGGCCTGGATGCGATTGCCGATGAACTGGAAGACCCGTTCGGCCGCGACGAAAACGACCTGCCCACCGACGCCATCGTGCGCAACATCGAGCGCGATGTCCTCGAGGCCTTGGGCGTGATGCAACTGCCGCCACAGCTGGAGCCGGTAGACTTCGTCCTCAACTGACATCCACCGCAGATCAAAACTGTGGGAGCGAGCCTGCTCGCGAAGGCGTCAGGTCAGTCAGCACTGATGTTGAATTGGCCGGCCTCTTCGCGGGCAAGCCTCGCTCCTACAGGGCTCATGTTGTTCAGAACAACTCGCTCCACCGGCATCAATGGCGGGGCGCTCATCGCTGCAGTGTTCATCCCCTTGCTCCGCAGGCCTGCACAGACTTCAGGTGCGGGACGAAATTGCACGGACGATGCCGGGCATCCAGTTGCTCGGCGAGGATGCCTTCCCACGCGGTGCGACAGGCGCCGGTGGAACCGGGCAAACAGTAGACCAGCGTACCGTTGGCCAGTCCGGCCAGGGCCCGGCTTTGCACCGTCGAGGTGCCGATGTCGAGAATGGAGATCGCCCGGAACAACTCGCCGAAACCGTCGATCTGTTTATCCAGCAGACAGGCCACCGCTTCGGGTGTGCTGTCGCGTCCGGTGAAGCCGGTGCCGCCGGTGATCAGCACCACTTGAATATTGTCATTGGCAATCCAGGTCGCGACCTGCGCGCGGATCTTGTACAGATCATCCTTGAGCAAGTTGCGTTCGCTGAGGGTGTGGCCGGCTTCCAGCAAGCGGCTGACCAGCAGTTGCCCGGAGGTGTCATTGGCGTATTCACGGGTATCACTCACCGTCAACACGGCAATATTCAACGGTATAAACAATGCATCCGGTTTAACGCTCATGGAATTCTCCGGGAGGTACCAATTAAATAACTTTCAGAGACTAAAGCGGTAAAACAAGCACTGTCTAATCACTCTAGCCAACTGCACTATCGAGCGTATCTATCGGTTATTAACAAATCAAAAAACACCCATTGAACCACTGTGGGAGCGAGCCTGCTCGCGAAAGCGGTGTATCAGATACTGACTCTTTCGACTGACACTCACTCTTCGCGAGCAGGCTCGCTCCCACAGGGCCATCGAGTCCGCAATAGAGCTGATCGATAACCCCGTAAACAACAGTGATTGGACGCTCGCCCACGACAATGAGATCGTCCACGAACCTTGTGTCCTGCCCACCCGAGTCAATACTTACCTCTCCCATCCTCCGTCAGCAGGTGCCGTCATGGACATCAAACAACTCAAGTTCCTGATCGCCCTGGAGCAGACCCGTCATTTCGGCCAGGCCGCCGCGCGCTGCCACATCACCCAGCCGACCCTGTCGATGCGTCTGCGCAACCTGGAGGATGAACTGGACCTGGTGCTGGTCACCCGTGGCCAGCGGTTCGAAGGTTTCACCGAAGCCGGCGAACGTGTGCTGGCCTGGGCCCGGACCCTGCTGGCCGCCCACGACGGGTTGTTCGCCGAAGCCGCCGCGTGCCGTGGCCAACTGGTCGGTAACTTGCGCATGGGCCTGGTGCCGCTGAGCAGCTTCAACCCCGTGAGCTACATCAAGGGCCTGTCCCACAGCTTTCCGGAGCTCAAATTCAGCCTGTCTTCCCTGAGTTCCGATCAGATCATCGAAAGCCTGGGCAACAACCAACTGGACCTGGGGGTGTGCTACCTCGATCACGTCAACCCGAATTACTTCGAGTTTTTCGAGATCGGCGAGACCCGTGTCGGCCTTTTGCATGACACCCGGCACTTCCATTTCGACGGCCCGCAAATGAGCTGGGAAGACGCCGCCGAATTGCCGCTGGGGATGATCAGCAACGGCATGCACTACCGCAAATCCATTGATTTGAGTTTCCGCAGCCGTGGCCTCAACCCGCAGCCGATCCTCGAAAGCGATTCGACTTACCAGTTGCTCCAGGCGATCCACGAAGGCTTTTGTTGCGCGATCATGCCGCTGGACAGCGGCCTGGAAGAGCCCATCGAACACCTGGCGTTCATCGACCTGCCGGACGCCAGTGTGCTTGCGCCGCTGGGCCTGGTCATGCGCAAGACCGAACCGCGTTCAGCGATTGCCGAGAAATGTTTCGCCCAAGCACGACTGTTATTTGCGCCGAAGCATTAAGGAACCATCGATTTTATATAAACACCGACACGGGCCACTTAACGTTGACTGTAAGAGGACAAGGCAGCCCAGTGGCCAGGTTATGAACCGAAACAAACATTTACAGGCGTCCCTTTCCCCCCTAGTATCCAGTCACCCCCGGATGGCTTGTTATCGGCCTCCGACGTTTTCCGCTGCTGGAAACATGAGTCATGCGCACTTCGCCGTCAGAGCACCACGTCTCGACTCAGGCCACCTCGCTGTTGGCCGTGGACGGCATTGCCTCATGAAACGCATCGTCAACCTCCCCATGGCCCTGCGCCGCTCAAAACTGCGTCACTCCGCACGTCCGCCGGATAGCACCCTGCGCGCCTGATCGCGTTTTCAACGCATCGAGCCCCCTCTTTCCGCTATCGCTGCCAGCACGCTCCGGGCTTGTACCCGTCACCGTGCCCTGGCCTGAATCCGTGCGCCTGCGTGGCGCCAACGTGAGTGACGAACAATGAAATTCGCAGCCCTTGAAGACGCCCGGAGCTTTCTGGCGAACAACCCCGATATCGACATGATCGAGCTGTTCATCCTCGATGCCAACGGTGTGCCGCGCGGCAAGCTGCTGCACCGCGAAGAACTGCTGGCGGTGTACGAAAGCGGTCGTCCGCTGCCCAGCACCATCCTCGGCCTGACCTTGCAGGGCGACGACGTGGAAAACTCCGGGCTGGTCTGGGATGTGGGTGATATTGACTGCCGCGCCTACCCGCTCGAAGGCAGCCTGGTGCGCTTGCCATGGCGGCAGATTCCGACCGCCGCAGTGCAAGTCAGCATGCACCCGCAGGAAGGCATGCCGGCAAGCATTGCCGACCCGCGCCACCTGTTGATCAAGGTGATCGAAGGCCTGAAGGCGCAGGGTTATCACCCGGTGATGGCCTGCGAGCTGGAGTTCTATTTGCTCGATGCCAAGCGCGACCACCTCGGTCGCCCGCAACCAGCGCTGGATGCGGATGGTGGTCGACCGAGACACACCCAGGTCTATGGCCTGCGCGAACTGGAGCAGATCGAACCGTTCCTCGCCGACCTCTACGCGGCATGCAAACTCCACGACATTCCGGCGCGCACGGCGATTTCCGAATACGCCCCGGGCCAGGTGGAAATCACCCTGGAACACGGCGATGCCTTGCTCGCGATGGACCAGGCCGTGCGCTACAAGCGACTGGTCAAAGCCATCGCCCACAAGCACGGCATGCAGGCCACGTTCATGGCCAAACCCTTCGATCATCTGGCGGGCACCGGCATGCACATGCACGTCAGCATCGCCGATGCCGAGGGCCGCAACCTCTTCGCCGCCGAAGACCCCGCGGGTACCCCGCTGCTGCGCACGGCCATCGGCGGCATGCTCGCCTCCTTGCTCGATTCGCTGCTGCTGTTCTGCCCCAATGCCAACTCCTACCGGCGTTTCCAGGCCAACAGCTATGCGCCCCTGGCGCCGACCTGGGGTGTCGATAACCGCACCGTCAGCCTGCGCGTACCGGGTGGCCCGGCCAACAGCCGGCACATCGAACACCGCATCTGCGGCGCCGATGCCAACCCGTATCTGGCGGCGGCAGCGATTCTGGCCGGCATCCACCGGGGCATCCGCGAAGACCTGGATCCGGGCGAACCGGTCGAAGGCAACGGCTATGCGCAAGCCACGCAGCTGCTGCCGACCGATTGGCTGACGTCGCTGACGGCGCTGGAAAACTCGGTATGGGCGCGGGATGCGTTGGGGCAGGAGTTTCTGGGGGTGTATCTGGCGGTCAAGCGTGCCGAGTATCGGCAGTTCATGGCTGAAGTGGGAGAGCAGGATTGGCGTTGGTATCTGACTGAGGCGTAAACCAGTCGCCATCCGCAGCCCCCTCCCTGTGGGAGCGAGCCTGCTCGCGAATGCGGCATGTCAGTCACCAAAAGTGCTGAATGTACCGGCCTCTTCGCGAGCAGGCTCGCTCCCACAAGGAGCGGCGCCAGCTTCACTCCACCCTTTTGCCAGGACATTGTCATGACCCAACGCACCCACTCCTACTACACCGCCACCCTCAACCAGGACACCGACTACCCGCCCCTGCAAGGCCGGCACCGGGTTGACGTAGTGATCATCGGCGGCGGTTTCACCGGCGTCGCCACGGCCGTCGAGCTGGCGGAAAAAGGCCTGAAAGTGGCCATCGTCGAAAGCCATAAGATCGGCTGGGGTGCCACCGGGCGCAACGGTGGCCAGGTCACCGGCAGCCTGTCGGGCGACGAAGCGATGCGCAAACAGATGCGCCGCACCCTCGGCGATGAGGTCGATGATTTCATCTGGCACCTGCGCTGGCGCGGGCACCAGATCATCCGGCAGCGGGTGGAGAAATACGGCATTGCCTGCGACCTCAAGCACGGCCACCTGCATGCGGCGTACAAGCCCAGCCACATGGACGGCTTGCGCAAGGATTACGACGAGGCGGTGCGGCGTGGCATGGGCGATGAGGTCAGCCTGCTCGACCGCAGCCAGGTGCGCGACCTGCTGCAAAGCGATCTCTACCACGGCGCCATCAAGAACACCCGCAACATGCACCTGCACCCGCTGAACCTGTGCATCGGTGAAGCACGGGCAGCGGAAAGTCTTGGCGCGCTGATCTTCGAAAACAGCGAAGTGTTGGAGATCATTCACGGCGACACGCCGGGTGTGCGCACCGCCCACGGTCGCATCGACGCCGATCAGGTGCTGCTGGCCGGCGACGTCTACCACACACTGGAACCGGGCCAGCTCAAGGGCAAGATCTTCCCGGCCATGGGCGGCATCGTCACCACCGCGCCACTGGGTGACCTGGCCAGGCAGATCAACCCCGAAGACCTGGCCGTGTACGACTGTCGCTTCGTGCTCGACTACTATCGCCTGACCGCCGACGGCCGCCTGCTGTTCGGTGGTGGCGCCAACTACAGCGGCAAGGATTCACGCGACATCGCCGCCGAACTGCGCCCGTGCATCGAGCAGACGTTCCCGGCGCTCAAAGGCGTGGCCATCGACTACCAGTGGAGCTGCGCGATGGGCATTGTCATCAACCGCATCCCGCAACTGGGCAAGCTGTCGGACAACGTGTGGTATTGCCAGGGCTACTCCGGCCACGGCATCGCCACCACGCACATCATGGGCGAAATCATGGGCCGGGCGATCACCGGGCAACTGCAGCAGTTCGACACCTTCGCCGCCTGCCAGCACATCCGTGTGCCCATGGGCGACCTGCTGGGCAACCCGATGCTGGCGGCGGGCATGTGGTACTACCAGATGCTGGAGCGGTTGCGCTGAGGTCCCACGATGGAATGCGTTTCAACTGTGGGAGCGAGCCTGCTCGCGAAGAGGCCAGCAGCCTCAAGAGGTGTATGGGCAGATACACCGCCTTCGCGAGCAGGCTCGCTCCCACAGGGGGATTGGGGTGACCACAGATATTAAGTCCTCACCCCTCCACCTGCACCACCTCGATCCCCAGCCTGCGGTAATCCTCGACATTGCCCGACGCTACATGCCGCTCGGTGATGAGCGTGTGCAAACGCGAACACGGCGCGACCACGAACGGCTCCACCGCGCCCAACTTGTCCGCCGTGGTGACCGCTATCACGTGGGACGCACTGTCGAGCATCGCCTGTTTCACCGGCACTTCATCAAAGTGCAGGGAGCTGATGCCGACTTGCGGGTGAATGGCACACACCCCGGTGAACAACAGATCGGCCTTGATGCTTTCGAGCAGGCGCTGGGTTTCATGCCCGCTGGCCGACATCGTCGCCGGATTGAGTTGCCCCCCCGCCAGAATCACCTTGATGCCCTTGTATTCGGACAAGGTGATCGCCGTCATCGGCGACGCGGTGACCGCCGTGATGCAAATGTCCGACGGCAGCGACCGCGCGATCTGCAAGGTGGTGGTGCCAGAGTCGAACATCACGATCTGCCCGTTTTCGACCCGGCTGGCCGCCAACTGCGCCAGACGGGTTTTCACTTCATCGGTTTCACTGATGCGGGTGAAGTAGTCCTTTCCAGTATCTTTAGGTCGCGGCAACGCCCCACCGTGCACCCGCTGAACCAGTCCGGCGCCGGCCAGTTCTGACAGGTCGCGGCGAATGGTGTCTTCGGAGACGGCGAAATGCTGGCTCAGCTCGGAAGCCATGACCTTGCCATCGCGTTCGAGGATCAGGAGGATTTTCTGTCGGCGCAGATGCGGCAGTTCAGTGGCTGAGTGGTCGTGCATGGTTTTGCCTGTTTGTGCGTGAAATTGCGTGTTTGTGCGAGATTAGCCAAAACACAGGGCAAACACAAACCGGCTAACCCGGCAAAAAAATGCCAGATATCAATTCTTTCGATCTTTCAAATCATGAAGGCGAATTTCTTATTTTTTATCGGCCTGTTCAGAATGGCGCCGTCACTCATGTTCCGGATGGATACCTCATGAATCTCAATTTCGCGTTTGCCTGCATGATCGTGGTCTCGTTCACCATCGCACTGGTGCACACCTGATCAGCAGAAACCCAGTACTCTGCATGACCTCCTGACAGCAGAGTCGCCTCAGGCTTTTTGCCCTTGTATCGAACGGCACCCTCCTCACGCCTGAACAACCCGATGCAGCGGTGCCCTGGTGGAGCTTCAGCAAAACCGTGATCGCCGCCGCTGCGCTGACACGGGTGCGCGACGGTTTGACCATTGTGCAAACCAGTGCTTAAACGAGTGTTAAATCATTCTCAAACAATAACGCTTATCAGTAAGTTACTTACAACTTAACGCACTATTGATTTAAAGCAATACAACCCACTCTTCCTCCAAGCATTCTCCAATTACCGTCGGTCGATAAGGCTCACGCCGTTAAACCCGGGAAAATTTCGTGAACTAGTCTGATTGCAAGTTCGGCGGAGTGAACGCCATGGCATTGGCTGAAGAACAAAAAATGCAGCGGCGCAAGGAAACCCGGCTGTTCCTGTTCCTTGTCGTCTGCCTGTTTCCGTTGCTGTCGGTCGCCATCGTTGGTGGCTACGGTTTCATCATCTGGTTTTTCCAAATGATCTACGGCCCGCCCGGGCCACCCAACTGACCATACTCTGTTGGAGTCAGCGCATGGACGAAGCCCTGCACATCGCCAGCCTGGTTATACTTGCCCGACCTGAATTATTGGAAGCCGTCAAAGCCAACTTGCGTCTATTGGACGGCGTGGAACTGCATCAGGAAAGTACCGCCGGAAAGCTGGTGGTCGTGCTTGAAACCACCCACGAAAACCAGATCCTGCAACGCATCGAACAGATCAACAATCTGCCGGGTGTACTTAACGCTGCGTTGATCTATCACGAAATCCTCGATTCCGCCGGAGACGTCGAATGAGCATGTCGCGTCGTGCATTCGTCAAGGCCCAGGCCGCGGCCATTGCAGCTTCTGCCGCTGGCCTGCCGATTTTCACCACCGCCAGCAATCTGGTGACCGAAGCGGACATGGTCACCCTGGACTGGAACAAGGCGCCCTGCCGCTTCTGCGGCACCGGTTGCAGCGTGATGGTCGCGACCAGGGACAATCGCGTGGTCGCCACCCATGGCGACGTCAAGGCCGAGGTCAATCGCGGGCTCAATTGTGTGAAGGGCTATTTCCTGTCCAAGATCATGTACGGCGTCGACCGCTTGACCCAGCCGCTGCTGCGCATGAAAAACGGTCAGTTCGACAAGCAGGGCGAGTTCCAGCCGATCAGTTGGGACAAGGCCTTCGACATCATGGAAGCGAAGTTCAAGGAGGCCCTGAAGAGTAAAGGCCCCGAGTCGATCGGCATGTTCGGTTCCGGGCAATGGACGGTGTGGGAAGGCTACGCCGCCAACAAGCTGATGAAGGCCGGCTTTCGCAGCAACAACATCGATCCCAATGCGCGCCACTGCATGGCCTCGGCAGTGATGGGCTTCATGCGCACTTTCGGCATGGATGAGCCGATGGGTTGCTACGACGACATCGAAGCCACCGACGCCTTTGTGCTCTGGGGCTCGAACATGGCCGAGATGCACCCGATCCTCTGGAGTCGTGTCACTGACCGCCGCCTGAGTTACCCGCATGTAAAAGTCGCCGTGTTGTCGACCTTCGAACACCGCAGCTTCGAGCTCGCCGATATTCCCATGGTGTTCAAGCCGCAAACCGATCTGCTGATCCTCAACTACATCGCCAACCACATCATCGAAAGCGGCGCGGTCAACAAAGACTTCATCAGCCAGCACACGCGCTTTGCCCAGGGTGCCGATGACATCGGCTACGGTCTGCGGCCGGATGATCCACGGGAAAAACAGGCGAAGAATGCCGACAAGGCCAATACCTGGACGGACATTTCGTTCGAGCAGTTCGCCGCGTTCGTCAAACCCTACACGCTGGACCGCACGGCCAAGGAGACCGGTGTCCCGGCTGAACGACTCAAAAGCCTCGCCGAGTTGTACGCCGATCCCAAACGCAAGGTCGTGTCGTTCTGGACCATGGGTTTCAACCAGCACACTCGCGGGGTGTGGGCCAACAACCTGATCTACAACATCCACCTGCTCACCGGCAAGATCAGCGAACCGGGCAACAGCCCCTTCTCGTTGACCGGCCAACCCTCGGCTTGTGGCACTGCTCGGGAGGTCGGCACCTTCGCCCATCGCTTGCCCGCCGACCTGGTGGTGACCAACCCGAAACACCGCGCCACCGCGGAACAGATCTGGAAACTGCCCGCCGGCACCATCCAGGAGAAAGTCGGTTTTCACGCCGTGCAACAGAGCCGCATGCTCAAGGACGGGGTGCTCAACGTCTACTGGACCCAGGCCAGCAACAACATGCACGCAGGTCCCAACATCATGCAGGAAACGCTGCCCGGCTGGCGTAACCCGGAAAATTTCGTGATTGTCTCGGACGTCTACCCCACCGTGTCCGCCCAGGCCGCCGACCTGATCCTGCCCAGCGCCATGTGGGTGGAAAAGGAAGGTGCCTTTGGCAACGCCGAGCGCCGCACACAGTTCTGGCACCAATTGGTGAGTGCACCGGGTGAGGCCAGGTCGGACCTGTGGCAACTGGTGGAGTTTTCCAAACGCTTCAAGATCGATGAAGTCTGGCCCGCCGAGCTGCTGGCCAAGTCGCCGGAATACAAGGGCAAGACCCTGTTCGACGTGCTGTTCAGGAACGGCCAGGTCGACCAGTTTCCGGTCGGGCAAATCGAGGCCGGCTACAAGAACGACGAAGCCAAGGCTTTCGGTTTCTACCTGCAAAAAGGGCTGTTCGAAGAGTACGCCCGCTTCGGCCGTGGCCACGGCCATGACCTGGCTGCCTTCGACCGTTATCACAGCGAACGCGGCCTGCGCTGGCCGGTGGTCGATGGCAAGGAAACCCGCTGGCGTTACCGCGAGGGCTATGACCCTTATGTGGAGACCGGCAGCGGCGTGCAGTTCTACGGCTACCCGGACAAGAAGGCGATCATCTTCGCCCTGCCCTACGAGCCGCCGGCCGAAGCCCCGGATGCCGAGTACCCGTTCTGGCTGAGCACCGGCCGCGTCCTGGAACACTGGCACACTGGCAGCATGACCCAGCGGGTCGAGGAGCTGTACAAAGCCGTGCCGGATGCGCTGGTGTACATGCATCCCGAAGATGCCAAGGCCATGAACGCGCGCCGTGGCAGTGAGGTGAAACTCATCAGCCGCCGCGGCGAAATCCGCGCGCGCATCGAAACCCGAGGGCGCAACAAACCTCCGCGAGGTCTGGTATTCGTGCCGTTCTTCGATGCCAACAAGCTGATCAACAAGGTCACGCTCGATGCCACCGACCCGATCTCCAAACAGACCGACTACAAGAAATGCGCCATCCGCATCGAGTTGATCAGCGCGGCCTGAGGAGCACCGTCATGACTTTTCGAATCCTGCCGTTGGTTTTGCTCGCCTTGATGACTGCGGCCATAGCCGCCGAGGTTAATTACCCGTTGGATGCGCCGGGTCCGGATGGACGGCGGCCCGGTGGCACCCTGACCCAGAGCATGCCCGCCCCGCCGATTGCCAACGATGAAAACAAGGACCTCAAGCGCGAACGCAATTACCCCGACCAGCCGCCGACCATCCCCCACAGTATTCGCGGTTATCAGATCGACATGAACGGCAACAAGTGCCTGTCCTGTCACAGCCGGGCCAACAGCGCGCGTACCCAGGCGACGATGATCAGCATCACCCACTACATGGACCGCGACGGTCAGGCGCTGGCGGCCGTTTCACCGCGTCGCTACTTCTGCAACCAGTGCCACGTACCGCAAAAAGAGGTGCTGCCGCTGGTGGGCAACAGCTTCGAGACCATCGACAAAATCCTGCAAGACGATGCCAACGCCGCGCAAAAACCTTGAGGAGGCGCCATGAAAGCACTGTTCGCCCTGCTTAAGGACTACTGGGGCATCCTCTGTCGGCCGAGCGTTTACTTCAGCCTGGGGTTTCTGACACTGGGCGGCTTTATCGCCGGGATCATTTTCTGGGGCGGTTTCAACACCGCGCTGGAATTGACCAATACCGAAAAGTTCTGCGTGTCCTGCCATGAAATGCGCGACAACGTGTTCGTCGAGTTGCAGGACACCATCCACTACACCAACCGTTCTGGTGTGCGCGCCAGTTGCCCGGACTGCCACGTCCCCCATGAGTGGACCCACAAGATCGCACGCAAGATGCAGGCGTCGAAGGAAGTCTGGGGCAAGCTGTTCGGCACCATCGACACCCGCGACAAATTCCTCAACCTGCGCCGTGAACTGGCCGAACATGAATGGGCCAGGCTCAAGGCCAACGATTCGCGCGAATGCCGCAACTGCCACAACTTCGAATTCATGGACTTCACCCGCCAGAGCAAGCGCGCCGCGACCATGCACTCGACGTCACTGGCCAAGGGTGAAGCGACTTGCATCGACTGCCATAAAGGCATAGCGCACAAACTGCCGGACATGAGCGGGGTGAAAGGCTGGTAGGTCACTGGTTGCTTGCGACATGACCCGCGCTGCCAGCCGTCACCAGCGCCTTCAACGACGTATCGAACTGCTGCAGCGCCTTCACTTGCAACTCGGTCTGCTGGTTGATCTGCGCGGCAATCTGCGGCGCGGCTTTGCCATGCACCCACACCGACGGCATTTGCTGTGCCCGCGAGCCTTCGGCCTGGCCGATGTATTGCAGGTTGGCGTCGTAGAACTTGGCCATGAACCGCGCCTCGACCTGGTCGTTGCGCTTGGACACCAGGCGGCTGTAGGTGTCGAGCATCACCACCACATCCGGATGGGCCTGCACCGCCGCATCGAGGCTGTCATAGACCGTCACCGAAGCGAATTCTTTCTGCAACGATCCCATCAACCAATTGATCGCCCGCTGCGGATCGGAGCTGTCGACGAACGCCTGGCTGATCCGCGAATCAAGCTCGGGATTTTTCGCCCCTTTGACCGCCACTGCGTGATAGCTCTCGAGGTATTGCTGCGTTTTGAGCGTGTTTTCGCTGTAAAGCACCGCCACCGTTTTCGCCTGCTGCAAATTGGCGCTGCTGTCGGCGATCGGCAGGAAATGGCAGGACGGATCAGCCGCCACGGCCGGTACGGTGGCGGCAAGGCTGCCGGTCAGCACGGCGACGACGGCCAACAGAGTCGAAATTCTCATCGCGCAGGTTCCTTCAAGGGCGAGATTGCAATGACCCTATCCTCCTCTGATGACAGAAAAACAGAACTTGCGTTTTTTAATGATGGGTATCGATGGAATGAATGATGGCTATGACGCTTTTCCCCTTTGAACCGAACCGCGCTTGATACGTCGCTGTTTCCCGCTTGTTACCTCAACGCCGATGTTGTCACTTCTGCACCGCCGGGCCGGTCAATACAGTAGGGCCTTCGGCGGGTTTTCAGGGCCATGGGGCTGTCGGCCCCGCCCTGCGCCGATCCCCCCATCACGGAAGAGGTGAAATCATGAGTTTCGTCAAAGTGGAAAAAAACCAGAGCAGTGCCCCGTCGGAAACCGACATGAAAAAAGCCATGATCGAGTCGGGTGGCCAGCCGGGCGAGGTGACCGGGAACAATGCCGCCCGCACCCTGACCTACACCGGCACGGTCAATCACACGGTGTATGAGAACAAGCTGATCGACATTGCCAAGGGCAAGCGCACCAGCTGGAACTTCGTCTGGGCCGACGCATCGGCCAAAAGTTCGGCCGCCTGAAGACCACAGTGGGGCGGTCGAACCGCCCCGCTGTTTCACCCTGCAAGGCCCCGCGTTGATACAACCCCGTTACCCGCCTGTAACGCCAAGACACTTAGCCACCCTGCCCCCTGCGCCTAGAGTGAAGCCCTCAATGGACCGCCGGGGCTGACTGCCCGCCACCCATTGATTGCCCAACACACCACCAAGGAAGAGGGAAACCATGAGCAAATCAATTGCTGTCAGCCAACAGAGCCAGCAGCTTCACAATGATGTGCAAGAAGCCGTCAAGTCGATCATGGGTGCTACGCAACTGAAAACGTCGGACTATGCCAAGGTGTTGACGTCGACCCTGGCGGCCACGCAAAAAGTCGTCACGATCGAGATCGCCTCAGCGGACCTGACCCTGCTGAAACAGAACAAATACAAGTTGTGCTTTGCCAAGAAAGTGGGGACCGAAGACTACAACGTGGTCTGGCAGTCCTATGACGCCTACCTGAGCAACAACCAGTTCAGCTGGACGCCCCAGTATCAACTGTTCGCCTCCAATGTTTTCAAGGACAATGTGCAAGTCAACGTTTCGACCAACATCGTCAACATTGGCCTGGGACAAACCTCGATACTCGACAGCGCCGGCCTGCTGGGCCCGGCAACCACGGGCGGCCCTTCCGACTCGTTCACCTTCGTGAACAACTACGCGCCCATTCACCCGGGGGTCAATCAATTGTCCACGGGCATTGACGGCAATCAGGTCAGCACGCCCATCTACGTTGCCATTAACCAAGTGGTCACGGGCAATACCGTTCTGACCCCCGTCGAGACCATCCTCGTGTGGTTCGAACAGAACGTGCAGACCAGCACCATGTTCAGTACCTCACGCTCCAAGTCGATCGAAATCGATCTGACTTTCGCTAACGATGCCGCCCGTCTTTACGAAGGCGGTGAATGGAAAACCATATAACCGTCACGCCGGGGCAACCTCGCGGTTGCCCCTCCTATTCGTCAGGCGCCCCTCGGGCAAAATACCCCGCCAGCGACAGACATATCGACTCCGCCAGATCCTCCTGGGTCGCAATGCCATACGGCTGATTACGATCAAATTGCGCCGACCAGCGAATCCTGCCCTGCGCCACATCCACCAGCCGCAACGACGCCCGCACCCGGGCCGGTTCCACCCGCACGCTGCCTTCCAGACAATAGCTGTAACGCCCGCCACGCTTGGGGTCCGTTGCCTGCACGCTGCTGCGCGCCACCCGCATCAACACATGATTGCTCCCGGTCTGCGCCTGCTCGAACGACTCGAACAACCGACAGCTCAACTCCTCGCACAATCCCCGGGTGAAGTCATCGCCATCGCGGGTGATGCAGGTAAACGGCTGAATCTGCAGCACAGGGTGGCGAGCGCCAATCCCCTTGGGCCGCAGCCGCTGATACACCAGACGATAACAGCCAGGCGGAATGCTCAAGCGCACCGGGTCTTGCTGGCCATGGGTGGCGTAATGCGCGGCGAGCTTGCGCCGCAACCTTCCAACTTGCACCCGCACCACGGGGTCATCACCGGTGCAATACACCGCCGGATCACGCCGAAACACCGCGATGCCGATGGCGTGCTCGGTCATCCTGCAGCAGGATTCGGCTGATGTTTGTCACGGTGTTGACGTCGTTTTCGGCGTAGTCGGGGAGGCTGGTGCAGGCCATGAGGTTGAGGTACTGGAGGACGGCGTTCAGGCGTTCGCTGACGCAGTTGTGCAGTTCGCGGATGGGGGCCTGGTTGTCGATGAGGAGGACGGGGTAGTCGGTGGCGATTTGTTTCATGGGGATGAAGCGGCGGGGCGATTGATTCGTAGTCATAAGTAAAACTTCCTCGTATCTGTAAGAAGAGCTACTCCCGGTCGCTGCGAATCGAATGGGGTGGTAGCTATGTGCGGGTTCGCAGACCGAGGATACGAGGAACCCGGCAGACCAAAAGGTCTCCCACACACAGCCACCATAAAACGGTGCACGGGCACTTATGCGCCTGCCGCAGGTTTTGTGGGGTGCAAGGTTACTACACGTATCTGGTGGGCTGCGAAACCCAATCGCTAATTGATCAGCGACGCGCCAACTCTAGGCATCGATTCCGGCTGCCGCAACCGACCTGTAGGACGCCAAACACCCATTGTGGCGAGGGGATTTATCCCCGTTCGGCGGCGCAGCCGCCGTAAAACCGGGCACTCGGATTTGTCTTAGGAAGTGGGCTAGCAGGGTTTGGGGCCGCTTCGCGACCCAACGGGGATGAATCCCCTCGCCACAACAGGACATGTCCTACGAATTTTGCAGACCTCCAGATGGAACGTTCGTCGGATGTCAGGTTGCTATCAGTGCAATTGCCTCCCGATCTCATCACGGGTGCTACGCTTGGTCGTTGCAGCGCCCGAGCCCGTTCCCGGCTCAGGTTGCAAGGGTATCCACGGAAGTACGACATCTATTCCTGTCGGCGACCTGCACGGAGGCAGGCGATGGTGATCAATCGGATGGTCGATTCGAGTGCGGCGCAGGTTCCCGAGCCCCTCGATCGTGAAGAGAGGGAGCGGCTGCTGGCGTCGTTGCTGGCCAGTCCGTTGTTTGCCAAGTCCAGGCGGATGGGCAGTCTGCTGCGTTTTCTGGTCGAGCACGATCTGCAATCTTCGAGTACGCCTCTGTGCGCGACATTTTTAGCGTGATTGAGCAGCGAGGGTTTGAGAAAGCTGACACGCTGTGACCTGATGCGAGAATCTAGTAGGAGGCGGTTTCACAACCGCCGTCCTCTCACACCACCGTACATAGCGACACCCCGCATCTGGCTAACAATTCCCCTTGCTGGGTGTGTGTAGAGGACTTTTACCTCCAAGTCACCAGCGAGGCCACCACAGCCAATCTGGTTGCGCTTGTGAGCAACGCGCCATGCCTGGCACACCAATAAAAAGCCCCGGTGCGTGCGCGACTGGATTTTTTGCTTTGCAGCTCAGCGCTTAGTGTTGCTCACGCGTCGCGCGTAATTTGATATCCGGCCAGCGCTCTTCCATCAACGCTAGGTTAACGGCGTCGGGGCGAGGTAGGTTAAGTGACCGCCGCCATTCAGTGCCAGGTTTTCCACGGCTTTGTTGGAGAACTCCTCGAGCTTCTTCTCGTCGCTGCATTCGATCCAACGCGCGTAGTACGCGGTGATCAGCTCGTAGGAGCACTCGACCTTGTATTGCTCTTTAAGGCGGCTGGCGACCACATCGAACTGCAGCACACCAACGGCGCCGAGGATGATGTCATTGCTGCGCTCCGGGAAGAGAACCTGCGTCGCGCTATCTTCGGCCAATTGGTGCAGACACCGGCTCAGCTGCTTGGATTTCAGCGGATCCTTCAAGCGTACGCGACGGAATAGTTCCGAAGCGAAGTGCGGGATCCCGGTCAAGCCCAGGGTTTCGCCTTCACTGAGGGTGTCGCCGATCTGGATGGTGCCGTGGTTGCGCAAACCGATGATGTCGTCAAGCAACGTTTACTGTATTCAAATGTCGCAAAGAAAATGAAAGAGCCTTACAAAAAAAATGGATCTGTCTGAAAGAATTTTCTGAAAGATCAAACAAAAAGATATGAACCCTTGAAATTTCACACCTCAAAAAATATACATATACCCACGAAATACCAATCTCAAATCACACGCTGTCTTTGAAAAACCGGGGCATTATGAAAAACGCTATATCACCCACAAGAAGTGAAAACTTTTCCGAATGGTATCAACAAGTCATCAGCCAGTCTGAACTAGCGGAAAACTCTCCCGTTAGAGGTTGCATGGTCATTCGTCCTTGGGGCTATGGCATATGGGAGCAGATTCAACGAGAGCTGGATCAAAAATTCAAAAATACAGGCCATGTGAACGCATATTTCCCACTTTTGATCCCATTATCCTTTCTCCAAAAAGAAGCAGAACATGTCGATGGTTTTGCCAAGGAGTGCGCAGTCGTAACCCATCACCGCCTGGAACAGACAGCAAATGGAAAACTCACTCCTGCTGGCGAACTGGAAGAGCCTTTGATCATCAGGCCTACCAGCGAAACGGTGATCGGTGCATCCTTTTCAAGATGGGTTCAGAGTTATCGGGATCTGCCGCTACTCATCAACCAGTGGGCCAACGTCCTGCGCTGGGAAATGCGCCCTAGGATCTTCCTGCGAACCTCAGAATTCCTGTGGCAGGAAGGCCACACTGTTCACAGTTCCAGTGAAGAGGCCTTGGACGAGACGCTTAAAATGCTGGATATCTATGAGCGGTTTACTGTCGAGAACTTGGCCATACCAGTAATCAAGGGCGAAAAGTGCTCTTGGGAGCGTTTTCCGGGCGCCGTCAGCACCTACACCATCGAGGCGATGATGCAGGATGGCAAGGCCTTGCAAGCGGGCACCTCACATTTTCTGGGGCAAAATTTTGCGCAGGCATCCGACATCCGCTTTGTTAACAAGGAGGGGGTAAAAGAGCTGGCCTGGACCACTTCATGGGGCGTTTCCACGCGTTTGATTGGTGCCATGATCATGGCCCATGGCGATGACGACGGACTGGTGATTCCACCGTTGGTTGCACCGACGCAGGTCATCATTGTTCCGATCATACGTAGTGAACAGGATGCCGAAGCCATCCATGCCTACTGCGACAAGTTGCAAAAGCGGATCTCCCAAAAAAAACTGAAGGGGCAAAACCTGCGTGCCAGCGTTGATAAGCGGGACATGAATGGCGGCGAAAAAAAGTGGTATCACATCAAGCGCGGTGTACCTGTTCGGGTCGAAGTCGGGATAAAAGAGCTGGAACAGAACATGATTTCTTATTCCTGCAGAGACAACAGTAAGAACACGTTAGAAGTAGAGATGAATAGCTTTGTTAAAGACCTGCCAAAAACCTTGCAGACTATTCAGACAGGCATACTTGAAAGTGCCAGAAAAAAACTGTCGGACAACACCAAAACAATTACTACACTCGACAATTTTATAAAGGCCTTCCAACGCAAGGACAAACTCAATATATTCGTTCTCGCCCCCTTCATTGATGACGAGAAAGTTGAAAAATCCATCAGCGAATTGGGTGTAACAGTTCGATGCATTCCACTCGCTCAACCCAAGGTTGCAGCCACCTGCTTATTTACAGGTCAGCCCACCAAATCCTGGGCACTGTATGCGAAGTCATATTGATCTTTGATCACCAACAGCCCCGTTTGCCAGGGGCTTTTTTGTTACCGGTTGGATTAGCTTTCCCCCTTCTACATAGAAAATCACCCCCCCCACCATCAGCAACACCAACAAGTACAACAAAAAATACAGCGGATTGAAGCCGGCGAGAATGAAACCACACACCACCGGCGTCGACGCCGCGCCCAGGTAAGTTAGGTTCTGCGAACTGTAGTAAGCCCCTGCCATGTGCGCCGGTGCTATCCGGGTGATGTAGAAAAACTCAAGTGGTTGAATGATAATTTCCCCCACAGTAAAAATGGCGGTGAAGAAGACCCAAGCGTAAAGGCTGCTGGAGAACGCAAACCCTATCAACCCGATCACGAACGCCACAATGCAACCACAGATCCAATATCTGAAGCGTTCAGCTGCCACCCTTCGACCGATCAGGTATTGCAACAGGATCGAGGTCAGCGCATTGGTGACAAACACCACATTGATGATCTCGTACATTTGCGCGGTGGAATGGGTCGTGATCAGGTATTGGCCCACGTACATGTGAAACTGCCCGAACACACCAGCCAACAATACGCTGGCCACCGAGAACTTCAGCAGGTTGCGATCCTTGGCCATGATTGCCAGCGGACCGAACCACCCTTCGCCTTCGACGTTTTGCCGATCGACCACCCTCGGCATTGCAAACGGACTGACGATAACCACAGTAAAGACCAGTGCCGAAGCGCTGCAGAATAGCAATGGTGAAACACCTTGGCGATTCAGCCAAAGTCCGATCAGCGGACCCAATGCATACGCGGTATTGGTGAAGGTGTACTTGAGCGACAGCACCGACGCGGTTTCCTGGGGGGCAAACAATCGAGCGATGCACATGCGCACGGCCGTCTCCAGCGACAGGTAGGCCAGATTGAGCAACAGGCACAGGATGAAGACCAGGGCCAATGAGTTGAATATAAACAGGCTCAGGTACACCGCCGACTGGATGACGGATGAGATCAGCATCAAGGACTTAATACTCAGCCTGTCGAGCACCGCGCCGAAGACCAGGCTGGACACTGAGCTCAGGAGAATAAACCCGCCGACAAACAGCCCGATCTGATCCACCGAAAGATCGAAGCGCTCCTTCAGAAAAATCAGAAAGTAAGACAGAAAAGTCGCCCGCGCCAACGTCGGGAAAAACGACAAAGGCACCACCAATGCCGAGCCGCTGAACAGCCGACTCATGCCCATCCGGTTAAATACGTCCATAGACCACGCGCGTTTGATAGTTAAGTGAGACAAAACCATTTTGCTGGTATTGCTGATGCAAAATGTTCAGAGCGTGACGGGCCTTACGATACTCGAGTGTTGCCGCCAAATGCGTATGCAGGCTCTTACTGAGGTCTTGATCGCGTTCCAGAGCCGTGAAGTACAGGACCAGCGTCGTAGTCCGGCCGGACTGTCGGGCCAAGACGAAGCAATCGTCGACCAGTTTGGAATCAGCGACGACGACCTCGATTTCTTTCAACTCGACCCGGTAGCCGCGAACCTTGTACTGCCGGTCACGCCGCCCCTTGTACTCGAACATCGCCTGTTCGTTCAGGACACAGATGTCGCCGGTGTTGTACATCGGCTCGTATGTCTGGGGATGCGTCACAAACTTCTCCGCCGTTTGCGTTGACATGCCGTAGTAACCTAGCGCCAGCGAGCGGCCGGCGATGTAGAGCTGTCCGTTAGTACCCGGTATTACTGGCTGCAATTCGTCATCAAGCAGGTAAGCGGTGCTGCCCTGGATGACCTGACCGATGGGAGGCAGATCTGGCCAGTCTTCCGGCTCGCCACCGAGCCGATGCTCCATCACCACATGCGTTTCGGCCGGACCGTAGTGATTGATTAGTAGGCATTGGGGATGAGCCTTGAACCATTGCCTGACGACAGGGCTGATCTTCAACTGCTCGCCGGCGCAGATCACTTCTCGCAGATCAGCCAATACTTTCGAGTCGTGCAGATTGAACGTGACGAAAGGGATCAGCATTGAGGTCGGCAGAAACAGGCGCGTGACAGCCGCAGAAACCATCTCTCGAGTCAGCTCGTGCAGATCTTTCTTTTGCTCGTCCGTGATGACCAGCAGACGATCTCCATGGCACAACGCGCTGTAGATCTCCTGAAATGAGACATCAAAACCCTGGGCTGCGTACAACAACGTCGTGCCAGCCTGACCCGGCACTTTCACCATCCAATCGATCAGGGTGCTAAATGATCGATACGGCACCATGACCGGTTTAGGCTGTCCCGTAGTCCCGGAAGTAAAAACTATGTAAGCCGGCACTTTATCTAGAAACTCGGGCGTTATCTCGACACTTTCGGTACCTACTGACGGCGCGGCGGGTTCGTCAATACGCAGCGAGCGGGTCCGTTTGTCGAGCATCACCGTCAACTCGACGTTTTCCTGCGCATTCAGCAGACATAACGACAAGTCAATGGAAGTGATAATTTGTTGTAATCGCTCAACCGGGTAACTCCTGTCTAGTGGTACGACTGTTCGCCCCAATAAGTGAATAGCTAATATCGAGACAATGTAATCGATACTTTTCTCCATCAGCACACCGATCATCGAGCCCGAACTTGTCGAAGCGATAACCTTCGCTAAACGTTGCGCCTGACCATATAGCTCGCCGTATGAAAGTTTCGACGATACATCAACAATGGCCGATACTTCGGGGAACGCACGAGCGAGATGGACAAATCTTTGAATAAACATCATCGCTCAACCCTCCGAATGACTACCAATTCGAATGACAAAGTTCCCCAAAAGCTCCTTATTCTCGAACATGATCTGATGGGCTTCCGGTAAATCTTCAAAATCAAAAACTCTAGTTAGACATGGGCTTACCAGCCCCTGGCAAACCAACTTATTGAATAATCTGCATTGAACCAGATTGGCAAAGTGAGAGCCCTGAAATCTTTTTTGTCGCATCCACTGATAGCGAATATCGAATGTGCCCTTGTACCCACTGGTTCCGGCACAAATAACCACCATTCCACCGGGCGCGCACACAAAAGAGGATGTCGGAAATGTATCTTCGCCAGGATGTTCAATGACAATACTGGGGTTTTTTTTATCTCCTACCAATCGCCAGATTTCTTGCTGAAAACGCTTGGCTTCACTCAGCCATTGGGCATATACAACCGGACTCTCTATATCTTCGAGTACGCCCCAATGTTCATATTCCTGACGATTGATCGTGCCTTTGGCACCAATCTGTCGACAGTAATCCGCTTTTTCGTCGCTGCTCACTACGGCAATGGGGATAGCTCCAGCGGCGTTGACCAATTGAATAGCCATCGAGCCCATTCCGCCGCTGCCCCCCCATATAAGGACCACATCGCCCGGTTTAACCGTATGCGGGGTGAAGCCATGCAGCATGCGGTAGGCAGTCGCCCCGCAGAGCATGTATGAAGCAGCCTGCTCCCAGCTCAAGTGCGCGGGCTTGGGCAGAATCGCCTGCCGCTTGACCCGTGTGTACTCCGCGAAAGCTCCAAAGTTGATTTCGTAACCCCAGATTTTTGCCGACTTATCCATGATTTCATCGGCGACTGCATCGCAATCCCACCAACCACAGTGCAGTACCACTTCATCACCGATAGCAATGTCGTGCACATCCTTGCCTACCGCAACGACGATTCCGGAAGCATCGGATCCGGCGATATGAAAGTCATGTTTCTCACCGCGGGACCGTTGAAGATCAATGACATCGACTGGGTATCCTCGTGCAGCCCAAACGCCATTGTGATTGACTCCAGCAGCCATGACCTTGACTAAGCACTCATCGGATTGAAAGCAAGGCACGGGTACCGACTCAAGAGCAAATGCACTCAATGGTTGGCCATACCTTTCAGGCCTAATAATTTGCGCCAACATCATCTCAGGAACATTGAGATTTGTGGATTCAAGCGTCACGACTACCTTATTCATACCTGGAGCACCTTGGAATTTTTATTAATTTAATTAGAAAATCCTTCCGCTGCATATCTATCTAGCAGCTGCCAACAGCAGGCTGATTATTCAAAAAACACGACGAGGCAAACCGGTCGACCAATCAACGATTGATCGCCAACAAACCGAAACTAGTACAATTAAAAAACTGACGCAAAGAAAAAGCTAAATTTCAGATATTACTTACAATCAGTGAATTACCTTTCCCAAATTGACCCAGAAACATCTCAAATTAACGTAATTTTCTTCCTACATTTATTTAAACAACACAAACATCGCCTTATAATTTTCTTGCAAATCCCGAACAAACCAATTCACTTCGAGTAGCGGCATGAAAAATAAGAAACTCAGGAGGAGACTTCTATCAGGCAAACTTCCGGCGACTTAAAACCCAGGGTATCGAGCAAGAGGCGGATTGAACATCCACCACCCTCTCACACCACCGTGCGTACGGTTCCGTATACGGCGGTTCAGGTTACACAACTAAGCCGGTTTATGTATTCAGAATCGAAACCAAACCGAGTCGATCCCAAAGTTTCTTCGGCAGCCCCTGATTCATATGTGACGCTCCCGAGTTGCACCAAGGGCCCTGTTCCATTCGTCGATCACTACGGCTTCGGCTGACTTCTGTATGCTCATCCCGTCGCCTCTCGACGCTCGGTAGCACACTGGCAAGCGCACAGATCTCCCAGGGTAATTCGCGCGACTTTCCTACTTATGCCTGTCAGATATACGTCGCAGCGTTCCGTGCAACTATTGGCCTTCTCACCGCGCTGCACCGCCTCTATCCGCTTCCCGTTCGTCAGGCCAGCATTTTGCCTCGGGCTTCTTTTAGATTCGCAGTCACCCGCGACACCCTTGCCTTTGGCTAACACTTCCCCCCTTGCCGGGTGTTTAGAAGACTTACACCTCCAAGTCACCAGCGAGGCCACCACAGCCAAGCTGGTTGCGCTTGCGCGCAACGCGCCATGCCTGGTGCACCAATAAAAAAACCGCATCACTGCGGCATTTTATCGCTTGGGCGTTGTTCAATACGCCTTTTTGGATCTCGACGTGCCAGCCTTACTTAAACCTTTCGCGTCGTGATCGCCCGGTTTCGAGGCCGATATGGCACGGGCCTTGGTAATGCAACGGGTATCTTTGAAATGGGCGATGCCGGACGTCGTTGTGCCACGCCCGTTATCGTCATTGCGCTCACTGCTGTAGTGATTGCCGCTGATGCCGTGGTTGCGAGTCGCATTGCCGGCATGATCGCTGGCCAATCCTTGCCATGACCACTAATGGTAGAGTTGCCGGCGTGATCCGAGGCGTTATGGCAAAGCAGAAAACGCAGGCGAAGCTTTTCAATTTGGCAATTTCTGTTGGAAAAAAGGCATCTTGAAAGAACTAAAATGGCCACCCAAATGATGCGAAACCCATATCTACCCATCACTACTGCAGTAATAACGATTTAAACCATCGTTGTTATACCAGCAGCAAAACGGTGATAGATCCGTATACGAACCAATATCTGCCTGCAAAGATGACAGATCTATTATTCAAATAGATCTGTCATCTTTTCTTCGAGTTCCAGAAACCATCGGGATGATCATTGAGGAAACACCCTGAGCCAAGGCCAGCGAGCCTGATAACTTTTTGCCTTCTGCTCAAACAGGTCCGGCTGCGGATTTTTCGGGTTGATGCGCAGAATCCCCTGTTCCGTGTCAGCCAGGCCGTGCGGCGCATAGACTTCGCCCGTTTCAACGTCCAGCCCGATACAGGTACCCGCCACCAGGTAACGATCGATCCCGTCTTTAGCTGACTGAAGCTGTGGATAGGGTTTGCCAAAACGTTGGCCGTACCAAAGGTGAACGCGGGCCTGATTCTTGATTTCAATGTTGACATCAAGGTCCTGGAACAGGCGCCGGGCCGAGTGGATGACCTCATTCTCGACCTCCCAGGACAGGTCCGCATCGAAGTAGAAGACGTCGTAGTCCTTGATTCCCCAGTCCGTGGGTCGCTGCGACTGATGATTCCACACAGCCTGGAACAGGCAGCCTGCGGTGAGCATGCATTGATTCAGACCGAGCGCAGGTAAGCGCGAGGTGATTTGAGCATTGACTGGATTGGTCATCGCGATGCTGACCAGTGTTTCGGCTGTCAGTGTCATTTCCATTCCCTGGTGATAAAAAAGACGCCGCCAGTTTAACCCGCCCTACCCGTTGCCTGACCACACCGGAAAACGCTTTCGGCCTCGCACAATGACTTCATTTCGGGCATAAAAAAACCGCATCACTGCGGTTTTTTTCAATTGCCTGCGCTTGCTTAATGGGATTTATTCGAGCCAGCGTTGCTCAACCCTTTCGCATTGTGGTCACCCGGCGTCGAGGCCGAAATGGCCCGGGCTTTGCTGATGCCACGGGTATCTTTGGAATGAGCGATGCCGGAAGTCGTGGTGCCATGCCCATTATCATCGTTGCGCTCACTGCCATAGTGATTGCCGCTGGTGCCATGGTTACGTGTGGCCTTGCCCGCATGGTCGCTGGCCAGTCCTTTGCCGTGACCATTGCTGGTGGACTTGCCGGCGTGATCCGAGCCGCTGCGGCCGCCGCCAACGCCTGCGCCATGGCCACCACCGTTACCGCCACCGTGGCCACCGCCATTGCCTCCGCCGTGACCGCCGCCGCCACCACCACCACCACCACCACCACCACCACCACCACCACCACCACCACCACCACCACCACCACCACCACCTTCTTTGGCGTGTGCGGAACTGATGATGGAAAGGTCAGCAGGCAATAACGGGGCGGCTGCGAGCATCATGGCGCAGGACAGGACAGCGGCGAGACTCTTGTTGTTTAAAAGCATGATTGCTTCCGTAGGGTTGATTTCGCGTGTCGTATGACGCGTTAAAACCCAGACAGTTCAAGTCCCGGCGACGGGCGGAAATGCCTAATCAAAAGCGCCGTTGAGCACTTCATAGATAAGCCCGGTCGCCAGTGCGACCAGAATCAAATCCGTGCCCACTTGCTGCCATTCGTACCCGTCGTAATGCGGCAGTCTGCCGATCAACCGGCCATCGAGCTTTTTCGCAATTCCCGGCGGCAGCGGCTTGCCTCGGGCGAGGTTCTTTTGAATACCGGGAGGCAAGGCAGGACCGGGGCTCCAGTAGTCGCGATAATCGCCGACAATCCCGAGCACGTTTGCGTGATTGATACTGGGACCATTATCCCAATCGCCGCCCCCGGACTTTTTGCCTTTGTTTCCATGGTCCTGGGCATTGTGCGGGTTTCCCTTGGCGTTTCCCTGGCCTTTTCCATTGCCGGGATCAGCCAAAGCGGTTACGGAGCCGCAAACCAACGCAAGGCATGTAACAGCTGCAATCAACGAGCTGGATCTGGACATGAGTCGTTCCTTCATGGCGGGAGGTTTCCTGTGAAATTTAGACGCCATTGATGAGCGTAGTTCAGAGCAAAAAAAATCCGACGCTTGAATGTGCGTCGGATTTTTTGTATCGCAGGGTGAAAGCAGTTTCAACACGCCAGCCAATCAGGCCTCGCCATCCTCAGAAGTTCGCCGGGGTGTTCGCGCTGATGATCTCCGCCTCATCCTGCCCGATATTGCGAAACCGATGCGGCAAGGTCGTCGGAAAGTAATAGCCATCCCCGGCATTGAGCACACTGATCTGCCCATCCACGGTCAACTCAACCGTGCCCCGCGTCACCAGCCCGCACTCCTCGCCTTCGGAGTGCACGATCGGCTCTTCCCCGGAACTGGCACCCGGTGCGTACTGCTCGCGCAGCAGGCGCATCTGCCGGCTCGGGACGGAGGCGCCGATCAGCAGCAAGCGCAGGCCGTGGCGGCCGAGGTCGGGTTGTTCGTTGGCGCGGAAGACGTATTGGTGTTCGCGCGGGGGTTGGTCGAAGGTGAAGAAGTCCGCCAGGGACATGGGGATGCCTTCGAGCAGTTTTTTCAGGGAACTGACCGAGGGGCTGACGCGGTTCTGTTCGATCAGCGAGATGGTGGCATTGGTGACGCCGCTACGGCGGGCCAGCTCGCGCTGGGACAGTTTGTAGCTTTCGCGTACTAATTTGAGTCGTGAGCCCGTATCCATGACAGCCTTATGTGCCAACCCGCAGGAGCGAGTTTGCCCGCGATTTCGATCTGAACTACAGCGTCGGCCGAACCAACGCTATCGCGAGCAAGCTTCGCTCCTACAGTGATAATGGAAGGGTGGAGAGCAGGCGCGGATCACGCCGTTTTCCGGTCCCGGAAACGTGAAAGGCGGCTATTAAATCACGTTTGTTGGTGTTGCTCAGCAGGTTCGATAAACGGCTGAATAAAAAGGCCGCCGGTCCTGATGTTACACAAACTGTGGGAGCGAGCCTGCTCGCGAAAGCGGTGTATCAGGCGACATCAGGGTTGGCTGATATGGCCTTCGCGAGCAGGCTCGCTCCCACAGGGGATCGCGGTGATAGCTTAGATACCGAAACGGTCGCGCAGCGAGTAGTACACGGCGCCCATGGCGGTGAGCGGCGCGGAGAACGTGCGCCCGCCGATCATTGGCATGTGCGGCAGCGAGGCGAAGGCGTCGAAGCGCTCGGCGTCGCCGCGGATCATTTCCGAGATCAGTTTACCGGCCAGGTGCGAACAGGTGACGCCGTGGCCGCTGTAGCCCTGCATGTAATAGGCGTTTTTCTCGATACGGCCGAATTGCGGCATGCGCGACATGGTCAGCAGGAAGTTGCCGGTCCAGCGGTAGTCGATCTTCACGTCCTTCAGTTGCGGGAAGGTCTTGAGGATTTTCGGGCGGATCAACTGCTCGATATCGTCCGGTTCGCGGGCGCCGTAGACCACGCCGCCACCGTAGAGCAAGCGGTTGTCGGCGGTCAGGCGGAAGTAGTCGAGCAGGTAGTTGCAGTCTTCGACGCAATAGTTGTTGGTGATCAGGCTCTTGGCCTGTTTTTCCGACAACGGCTCGGTGACGACGATCTGCGATCCGCAAGGCATGCTCTTGCTGGTCACACGATTGTCCAGGCCCTGCGGCAGGTAGGCGTTACCGGCGATCAACAGGTACTTGGCCCGTACCACGCCCTTGGCGGTGCGCACGGTGATCGGTTCGCCGTAGGTGATTTCCACCGCCGCCGATTGTTCGAAAATCTTGCCACCCAGGCCGATGATCGCCGAGGCTTCGCCGAGGGCCAGGTTCAGCGGGTGAATGTGCCCGCCCTGCATGTCCAGCAGGCCGCCGACATAGTTGTCGCAACCCACTTCGCGCTTGATATCCGACTCACTGAGCAGGGTCAGGTTCTTGTTGCCGTAGCGCTCCCAGCTCTTCTTCTGCTCGGCCAGGCCCTTGAACTGTTTCTTGTTCAGCGCGGCAAAGATGCCGCCCGGACGGTAGTCGCACTGGATGTCATAGTGCTGTATGCGCTGACGGATGATGTCGGCGCCTTCGAAAATCATGCTGCCGAGCACTTCAGCGGTCTTGTCGCCATAGCGCTCTTCGATGACATCGACGTCGCGGCTGTAGGAGTTGACCAGTTGACCGCCGTTGCGACCGCTGGCGCCGAAGCCGACTTTTGCCGCTTCGAGTACGGTGACGCTGTAGCCCGCCTCGGCGAGGAACAGCGCCGAGGACAGGCCGGTGTAGCCGGCGCCGATCACACAGACGTCGCATTCCACCCGCTCTTCAAGTACCGGAAAGTCACCGGTGAAGTTGCGGGTGGCGGCGTAGTAGCTGTTTACATGTTTCATAAGATTCTCCGATGGCCGCCGGCACAACCGGCGGCCGCCGCTTTTATTGTTATTTAGAGCTTGATCCAGGTCGCTTTGAGTTCGGTGTACTTGTCGAACGCATGCAGCGATTTGTCCCGGCCATTGCCTGACTGCTTGAACCCGCCGAACGGCGCGGTCATGTCGCCGCCGTCGTACTGGTTGACCCAGACGCTGCCGGCGCGCAAGCCACGGGCGAAGGTGTGGGCCTTGCTCAGGTTGCTGGTCCACACGCCTGCCGCCAGACCGAAGATGCTGTCGTTGGCGATCGCCAGGGCTTCTTCAGCCGTGTCGAAGGTAATCAGCGACAGTACCGGGCCGAAGATTTCTTCACGGGCAATGGTCATGGCGTTGGTCACGCCGTCGAAAATCGCTGGCTCGACGTACAGGCCACCGGTGTCCTCCAGGGTGCGTTGACCACCGGCAATCAGCTCGGCGCCCTGCTCTTTGCCGATGTCGATGTAACGCAGCACGTTGTCCAGCTGTCGCTGATCGACGACCGCGCCAACGGTGGTCGCTGGATCAAGCGCATGCCCCGGTTTCCACGCTTGCAGGGCTTCCACCAGCAGCGGGATGAACTGGTCACGGATCGAACGCTCCACCAGCAGACGCGAGCCGGCGGTGCAGACTTCGCCCTGGTTGAAGGCGATACCGCTGGCCGCGGCCTGGGCCGCCACGCGCAGGTCCGGCGCGTCGGCGAACACCACGTGCGGGCTCTTGCCACCGGCTTCCAGCCAGACGCGTTTCATGTTGCTTTGTCCGGCGTAGATCATCAGTTGCTTGGCAATCGCCGTCGAGCCGGTGAACGCCAGCACGTCGACATCCATGTGCAGCGCCAGGGCCTTGCCGACGGTATGACCGTAGCCTGGCAACACGTTGAACACGCCCTTTGGAATACCGGCATCCAAAGCCAGCTGCGCGATGCGGATCGCAGTCAGTGGCGATTTTTCCGAAGGCTTGAGGATGAACGAGTTACCCGCCGCCAGTGCCGGAGCGAATTTCCAGCTGGCCATGATCAGCGGGAAGTTCCACGGCACGATGGCCGCGACCACGCCGGCCGGCTCACGGGTGACCAGACCCAGCTGATCACGGGGTGTGGCAGCGACTTCGTCGTAAATCTTGTCGATGGCTTCGGCGGTCCAGCGGATCGCGTTGGCGGTCGCCGGGATGTCGACGTTCATCGAGTCGCTGATGGGTTTACCCATGTCCAGGGTTTCCAGCAGCGCCAGTTCTTCCCGGTTAGCCAGGATCAGATCGGCGAAGCGGATCAGGATGCGTTTGCGTTCGACCGGGGCGAGGTTGGCCCAGATGCCGGACTCGAAGGTACGGCGTGCAACGGCGACCGCCGCGTTGGCATCGGCTTCGTCGGTGCTGGCGACGTTCGCCAGGAAACGGCCGTCCACGGGGCTGATGCATTCGAACGTGGCACCGCTGGCGGCCGGGCAGTATTGACCGTCGATGAAGGCACGGCTTTCGATGTTGAGGGACTGGAAGCGTTGCTCCCAGTCGCTGCGAGTGATTGTCATGGTTGTGACTCGACGCAGGGGAATAAGTGGTCGCATTCCCATAGGGTTTTTGTGTCGGGCACCGAACTGTGGGAGCGAGCCTGCTCGCGAAGGCGGAGTGTCAGGCAACATCAATGTTGAATGTGCCGCCCTCTTCGCGAGCAGGCTCGCTCCCACAATTGATCGGTGTTGTTCGTCCTAAACGGTGTGCAAGTACCAGTTGTACTCAAGGTCCGAGATGGAGTTTTCGAACTCGGCCAGTTCGCTTTCCTTGCACGCCACGAACACGTCGATGTACATCGGGTCGATGTACTTGGCCATGACTTCGCTGTCGTCCAGCTCGCGCAGTGCGTCACGCAGGTTGTTCGGCAGGCTTTGTTCGTTCTGCTCGTAGCTGTTGCCTTCCACCGGCGCGCCGGGTTCGATCTGGTTGGTCAGGCCGTGGTGCACACCGGCCAGGACCGAGGCCATCAGCAGGTATGGGTTGGCGTCGGCGCCGGCTACACGGTGCTCGATGCGCACGGCGTCCTTTGAGCCGGTCGGTACACGTACCGCCACGGTACGGTTGTCGATGCCCCAGCTCGGCGAGTTCGGCACGTAGAACTGTGCGCCGAAACGGCGGTAGGAGTTGACGTTCGGGCAGAGGAACGCCATCTGCGCCGGCAGGGTCTCGAGCACACCGCCGATCGCGTGTCGCAGCGCGGCGTTCTGCTCGGGATCCTCGCTGGCAAAGATGTTGTTGCCTTCCTTGTCGAGAATCGAAATGTGCACGTGCAGACCGTTGCCCGCCTGGCCTGGATACGGCTTGGCCATGAAGGTGGTGTCCATCTCGTGGTCGTAGGCGATGTTCTTCACCAGACGCTTGAGCAGCACCGCGTAGTCGCAGGCCTTTATAGGATCGGCCACGTGGTGCAGGTTGACTTCGAACTGCGCCGGAGCGCTTTCCTTGACGATGGCGTCAGCCGGGATGCCCTGCTCTTTCGCGCCTTCGAGGATGTCTTGCAGGCAGTCGACGTATTCGTCGAGGTCGTCGATCAGGTAGACCTGGGTGGACATCGGACGCTTGCCCGACACCGGCGAACGTGGCGATTGCGGACGACCGTTCACGTTGTCCTGGTCGATCAGGTAGAACTCCAGTTCGAACGCGGCGCAGATGGTCAGGCCCAGGTCGTCGAATTTGCGCACGACATTGGCCAGCACTTCGCGCGGATCGGCGAAGAACGGCTCACCTTCCAGTTCGTGCATGGTCATCAGCAGTTGTGCGGTCGGGCGCTTCTGCCAGGGCTCGATGCTCAGGGTGCCGGGGATCGGGTAGCAGATCCGGTCGGAGTCGCCGATGTCCAGGCCCAGGCCGGTGCTTTCCACCGTGGAGCCGTTGATGTCCAGCGCAAACAGAGACGCCGGCAGGTTGATGCCTTTCTCGTAAACCTTATGGAGACTGGTGCGTTCGATGCGCTTGCCGCGCACCACACCGTTCATATCCGCAATCAGAAGGTCGACGTACAAAACCTCAGGATATTTCTTAAGGAATGCGTTTGCTTCGTTGAGTTGAACGGTACGCAGAGGGACCGACATGATGCACCTATTAGCTGTTAATTATTATGTTCACCGCCCTTTCACGCAGCCAGTCAATCCGAAAGGCAAAGTGAAGTCAATAGCGAACACTCAGCCTTTCAGCGTTTATTTTCGGGCCTCTCAGGAGGACGAGAGTGCCAAATCAGTCGCCAGACACCCGTAAATCCTGAAGATCGGATGTGCGGCGTTTAGAATTTTTTACATGAGAGTTGTTAATTAAAATCAACAAGGCTAAGCTCCGGAAAAGCTCGTTCAAGTGTGAAACTTCGAGGTGATAAAAATGGCATTCAAGCCATTGATCGGCGTTACTGCGTGCGTCAAACAGATTGGCCTGCACCCCTACCATGTCAGCGGCGACAAGTATTTGCGTGCTGTCAGCGTTGCGGCGCTGGGGCTGCCCGTCGTCATTCCTTCCCTGGCTGAACTGACCGAAATCGATGACCTGCTGCCGCAGCTCGACGGTCTATTGCTGACCGGCTCGCCATCGAACGTGGAACCCTTCCACTATCAAGGCCCCGACAGCGCCCCCGGCACTGAACACGATCCCCAGCGGGATCGCACCACCCTTCCCCTGATTCGCGCGGCCATTGCCGCCGGCGTGCCGGTACTCGGCATCTGTCGTGGCTTTCAGGAGATGAACGTGGCGTTCGGTGGCAGCCTGCATCAGAAAGTCCATGAACTGCCCGGTTTCCTCGATCACCGCGAAGCCAACCATCCGGACCTGGCGGTGCAATACGCACCGGCCCATGCGGTCACGGTGCAACCGGGTGGTGTGTTCGAAGCCCTGGATCTGCCCCCGGTGTTCCAGGTCAATTCGATTCACAGCCAGGGCATCGACCGACTCGCCCCGGGCTTGCGCGCCGAGGCCATCGCGCCCGATGGCTTGATCGAGGCGGTGTCGGTGCAGAACAGCAAGGCCTTTGCCCTCGGCGTGCAATGGCACCCGGAATGGCAGGTGCTGGACAACCCGCCCTACCTGAGCATTTTCCAGGCGTTCGGCCAAGCGTGCCGGCAACGGGCGGCGCTGCGTCACTCGCGCTGACGTAAAACCCGAAAAACAATTTTCTGCCCCCGCGGGACAGGCGGGCGTGCCTTTGCGCGTCCGTCGCTCGCGATAACAACACACTGCAATAACAACAAGTACCGCAGCCAGGAAGGCGGCACCGGATAAACCCGAGTGGTTTGGGTAAGGGAGTCAAACGCAATCCCCCTGTGGGAGCGAGCCTGCTCGCGAATGCAATGTGTCATGCGACATCAATGTTGACTGATCCACCGCTTTCGCGAGCAGGCTCGCTCCCACAGGGGATCGCCGCTGGACTCACAGGCACCGTAAGACTCGGGTTTGCAATCAACTATTAAGTCAGGCCGCGTTGGCCCGACGACTGAAACCTGTTGGGAGTTTCACATGGCAAACGCCTCCAGCATCTACAGGAAGGCCCTTGAAGGTCACCAGGCACCGAAAAAGGTGTTGGTGAAAGTCGATCGCGTCACCAAGAAATTCGACGAAACCACCGCTGTGGACGATGTGTCCCTGGAAATCCATCAAGGCGAAATCTTTGCCCTGCTCGGTGGTTCCGGTTCAGGCAAATCGACGCTGCTGCGCATGCTCGCCGGCTTCGAGCGCCCGACCGAAGGCCGGATTTTGCTCGATGGCGTCGACATCACCGACATGCCGCCGTACGAACGGCCGATCAACATGATGTTCCAGTCCTATGCTCTGTTCCCGCACATGACCGTGGCGCAGAACATCGCCTTCGGCCTCAAGCAGGACAAGCTGCCCGCCGCTGAAATCGACGCCCGCGTACAAGAGATGCTGCGCCTGGTGCACATGACCCAGTACGCCAAGCGCAAACCCCATCAGTTGTCCGGCGGCCAGCGCCAGCGCGTGGCCCTGGCCCGCTCCCTGGCCAAGCGGCCGAAGTTGCTGCTGCTCGATGAACCCATGGGTGCGCTGGATAAAAAGCTGCGCTCGCAGATGCAGCTGGAACTGGTGGAGATCATCGAGCGCGTCGGCGTGACCTGCGTGATGGTGACCCACGATCAGGAAGAGGCCATGACCATGGCCCAGCGCATCGCGATCATGCACCTGGGCTGGATCGCCCAGATCGGCAGCCCGGTCGACATTTACGAAGCACCGGTCAGCCGCATGGTCTGCGAGTTCATCGGTAACGTGAACGCCTTCGACGGCACCGTTGTCGAGGATCTGGAAGGTCACGCGATCATTCACAGCCCGGATCTGGAACAGAAAATCTACGTCGGCCACGGCGTCAGCACCTCGGTGCAGGACAAGTCGATCACCTACGCCATCCGCCCGGAAAAACTGCTGGTCAGCACCACCAAACCGGACACCCGTTACAACTGGTCCAGCGGCAAGGTGCATGACATCGCCTACCTCGGCGGCCACTCGGTGTTCTACGTCGAACTGCCTGGCGGCAAGGTCGTGCAGTCGTTCATGGCCAACGCCGAACGCCGTGGGGCGCGTCCGACCTGGGACGATCAGGTCTACGTGTGGTGGGAAGACGACAGCGGCGTGGTACTGCGCGCATGAGAACCTTCAATCAGCAATTCCTGCGCCTGGTGCCCAGCGGTCGCAAGCTCGTCATCGGCATTCCGTTCCTGTGGTTGTGTCTGTTCTTCATGCTGCCGTTCTTCCTGGTGATGAAGATCAGCTTCTCGGAAGCAGCCCTGGCCATTCCACCCTACTCGGAGATCTACACCTACGCCGAGCAGAAATTCAATCTGCTGCTCAACATCGGCAACTACACGCTGCTGGGCGAAGATGAGCTGTACCTCTCGGCTTACCTCGGTTCGTTGAAGGTCGCGCTGTTCAGTACGTTGATGTGCCTGGTGATCGGTTTTCCGATGGCCTATGCCATTACCAAGGCGAGCAAGGAAGCGCAAAACGTCTTGATGCTGCTGATCATGATGCCGACCTGGACCGCGATCCTGATCCGCGTTTATGCGTGGATGGGCATCCTCAGCAACAACGGTCTGCTCAACGGCTTTTTGATGTGGACCGGGCTGACCGACCACCCGATCGAGATCCTCAACACCAACACCGCCGTCTATATCGGCGTTGTGTACGCGTATCTGCCGTTCATGATCCTGCCGCTGTACGCCAACCTGGTGAAGCACGATCAGAGCCTGCTGGAAGCCGCATCCGATCTGGGTTCGAGCACCTTCAACAGCTTCTGGAAAATCACCGTGCCGCTGGCCAGGAACGGCATCATCGCCGGTTGCATGCTGGTGTTCATTCCAGTGGTCGGCGAGTTCGTGATTCCGGAACTGCTGGGCGGCCCGGAGACCCTGATGATCGGTCGCGTGCTGTGGCAAGAGTTCTTCAATAACCGCGACTGGCCGGTGGCGTCCGCGCTGGCGGTGGTGATGCTGTTGATCCTGATTGTGCCGATTCTGCTGTTCAACCGCAGCCAGGCCAAAGAGATGGAGGCACGGGGATGAAACGTTTCGGGTTTTCAAAATTGATGTTGGTGTTCGGCCTGTCGTTCATCTACTTGCCAATGCTGATCCTGGTGATTTACTCGTTCAACGCCTCGAAGCTGGTGACGGTGTGGGGTGGCTGGTCGTTCAAGTGGTACGCCGGCCTGCTCGACAACTCGCAACTGATGGGTTCGGTGGGGCGCTCGCTGGAAATCGCCTGCTATACCGCGATTGCAGCCGTGGCGCTGGGGACACTGGCCGCGTTCGTGCTGACCCGGGTGACACGCTTCAAGGGCCGCACGCTGTTCGGTGGCCTGGTCACCGCACCGTTGGTGATGCCGGAGGTGATCACCGGTCTGTCGCTGTTGCTGCTGTTCGTAGCCATGGCGCAACTGATCGGCTGGCCGATGGAACGCGGCATCGTGACGATCTGGATCGCCCACACCACGTTTTGTGCCGCTTACGTCGCGGTGGTAGTCTCCGCCCGCCTTCGCGAGCTGGACCTGTCCATCGAAGAAGCGGCCATGGACCTCGGGGCCAAGCCGTTCAAAGTGTTTTTCCTGATCACCATCCCGATGATCGCGCCGTCACTGGCGGCCGGCGGCATGATGTCGTTTGCCCTGTCGCTGGATGACCTGGTACTGGCGAGCTTCGTCTCCGGCCCGGGTTCCACCACCCTGCCGATGGAAGTGTTCTCGGCGGTGCGCCTCGGCGTGAAGCCGGAGATCAATGCCGTGGCCAGTTTGATCCTGCTGGCGGTATCGATGGTGACCTTCATGGTCTGGTACTTCAGCCGCCGTGCCGAAGCCAGCCGCAAACGAGCGATTCAGGAAGCGATGGATCAGACCGCCAGCGAGTCCTGGCAACAACCGCAACGGGCCGCTGCAACCGCCTGATGGCTTGAGCTTTTGTGGCGAGGGAGCTTGCTCCCGCTGGGCTGCGAAGCGGCCCCAATAACTTGTGAGTGCTGCGCACTCAAGCGGGAGCAAGCTCCCTCGCCACAGGTTTTATGTTGACTGCATTTTGTGTGATTTGAATAAGAAATGAATGGAGTTGTACCGATGAAAATGTTTGGCAGGACTCTGCTGACACTGTCCTTATTGGGCGCGATGGTTACGGGCGCCCAGGCCAATGACAAGGTTCTGCGCGTCTACAACTGGTCGGATTACATTGCCCCGGACACCGTCAAGAAGTTCGAAGACGAGACCGGGATCCAGGTGACCTACGATGTGTTCGACAGTAACGAAACCCTTGAGGCACGCCTGCTGGCGGGCAAATCCGGCTACGACATCGTCGTGCCGTCCAACAGTTTCCTGGCCAAGCAGGTCAAGGCCGGCGTCTATCAGGAACTGGACAAATCCAAGCTGCCGAACTGGAAAAACCTCAACCCGGTGCTGCTGAAAAACGCCTCTGCCAGCGACCCGGATAACGCCCATGCGTTCCCGTACATGTGGGGCTCGATCGGCATCGGTTTCAATCCGGACAAGGTCAAGGAAGTCCTCGGCGCCAACGCCCCGACCAACTCCTGGGATTTGCTGTTCAAACCGGAAAACGCGGAGAAACTGAAAGCCTGCGGCATCAGCTTCCTCGATTCACCGACCGAGATGCTCCCGGCCGCCCTGCACTACCTGGGCTACCCGGTGAACGATCAGGACAAGCAACACATCGCCGAAGCCGAAGCGCTGTTCATGAAGATTCGCCCGTCGGTGGCGTACTTCCATTCATCGAAATACATCTCCGACCTGGCCAACGGCAACATCTGCGTAGCCGTCGGTTACTCCGGCGACGTGCTGCAGGCCAAGGCCCGCGCCCAGGAAGCCGGGGACAAGGTGAAGATCGACTACAGCATCCCGAAAGAAGGCGCCGGCAGTTTCTACGACATGGTCGCCATCCCCCGCGATGCCGCCAACGTCGAGAACGCCCACCTGTTCATGAACTTCCTGATGCGTGCGGACATCATCGCCGAGATCACCAACAACATCGGCTACAGCAACGCCAATGCGGCGGCCACGCCGTTGGTGGATGAAGCGATTCGCAATGATCCAGGCTCGTATCCGTCGCAGGATGTGATGGCGACCTTGTATGCCATCCCTGACATGCCGATTGGTGTGCAACGGGTGATGACCCGGGGTTGGACCAAGGTGAAGCTCGGTAAGTAATTCACTCAGAACAATTGTTGAATCTGATGCCGCCTTCGCGAGCAGGCTCGCTCCCACATTTGGAATGCATTCCCCCCTGTGGGAGCGAGCCTGCTCGCGAATTGGCCAGAACAGTCAATATACGAACCAGATTTTCCCATTTCCGTTCACGCAGCGCCTTACCACCGCTGCACTCGTCTCCGATGAACGGCCTCACCTGGCTCCTCGGTTAAGGTGAGTTTGGCGCCCTCGGGCGCCTTTTTTTCGTTTGGCCTACGAAGTTCCCAATGGCCACGAGGCCAGCGGTATGTACCGGCCCTTGTGCGATTCGAACAGGGCGAATCGATCGGCACGCAGGAAAAACTCCGGTGGCGTGGCGGACTCGGGAACCGGGGCGCGAAAATCCCGGGCCAGGGTCAGGTGCGGGCGAAACTCCCGTGGCGCATCCCCCGATACAAACGGCAACACGGCCTGTTCCAGGTCATACACCAGGCGCAACAACGCTGGCGAAGCCTGCTCCGGCGCCAACACCAGAACCCCTGCCCTGCGCCAGACATCCAGCCGATCCAGCACCACGGTCAAGCGCTCGTCCGAGGTGCGCACTGATGCGGCAGCCTTGCAGATATCGGCGATCTGCGCCGTGGCGACCGAACCGAGGAATTTCAGGGTCAAGTGAAAATTCTCCACTGGCACCGGGCGCCCGTTCCTCAGTTGCAAGGCGCTGCGCCATTGGGCAATCACCTTGCGTTGCGCCGGCGCGCAGTCCAGGGCAAAAAACAGCCGTTTGAACGGCTCATGGGATTCGTCGCTCATTCGTGGCACCTCCTGACATCCAAGTTATAGTTCATGCAAACACGCTTCAACTGGAGGGGGCCATGCGAGAAATCATCAGCAAAGAGCCATGGTGGGCCGTACCACCGAAATCCGGTCAGGATGAGTCCGAGCTGGAATGGGGCTGGCTGGTTCACTACAACGAAGGAGAGCCGCGCTTCGAGTTCGTCAAGGAGCGGCCAACCGACAGCGAGATTCGTAACCGCAAGAGTTGCAGGATCACCCCGTCATCCGAGTGATCCTGCCCCGGGTGTTCACGCCTTCACGATCGTTTCAAAACCGCCGAAGATCATTCGCTGGCCATCGAACGGCATGGGATTGACGTCCGGCTGCATCCTCGGGTCAGCCATCATTTTTTCCATCGCGGCATCGCTGGTGGCCTTGTCCGGCCAGATGAGCCAGCCGAACACGACGGTTTCGTCCGCCTTCAGTTTTACCGCCATCGGGAACGAAGTCACCTTGCCGTCAGGCACGTCACTGCCCCAGCACTCGACCACGCTCAAGGCGCCGTTGTCCTTGAAAAGCCCGGCGGCGATCTCGGCGTGTTTCTTGTATTTATCACGGTTGGCAGTGGGCACCGCAGCGACAAAAGCATTCACGTAAGACATGAGGGTTCTCCTGGAGTCATGGGTTGATTCTCTGGTTAGTCGATTGGCTTGGTTGCCATTCGACATGGCCGGCCTCCAGACCGACCGGCGGTTCAGCGCTGCCGGCCAGGTTGCCCTCGATCTGCCCCGCCATGTACAGGGTGCCGGCCATGACACCGGTGGTCGGGTTCTGGACCAGCTTGGTCCAGGCCTTGTCGAACGTATTACCCAGGCTGCTGCGAATCAGCGCCTCGCTGTCCGGCCGGTCGCTGGCCTGAATCAGCGCGCGGATCCCCGCGACCCCGACGGTGATCAATCCCCCCGCGAGTCTGCCCGCCGCCGCGGCCACGGCACTGGCGGCGCCACGGGGGGCCATCTCGGCTTCGATTCGACGACTGGCGCGCTTGGCGACCGGCGCCATCGCGGTATCGGTCGAATCGACGCCCTTGTCGCCACCGGCCCGGTGAATCTTGTCGATCAGCGCGGCGTAGGCCGGCAGGTTATTCAACCGCTCGGCGTACACCACCTGATACAGCGAGGCGTCACGCGCCGAGGGTGGCCCGAGGGCAATGGCCGGGACTTTCTGGATGCGGCCATTGAGTTGGGCAATGGGCACGCCGTGGCGCTGGGAAATGCGCTGCAGGTCTTCCTTGAGAATGTCCACATAGAACGCCGACGCCAGGCTGAGAATCTGATCGGGGTCGATTTCCACCGCCACCGGTGCCAGGACTTTTTCCTGGTATTGCTCCAGCAAGTAAGCGGCCAGGCGCTTTTCCGAGGCATCCTGCTCGCCCTGGGCGCTGAGGGTGTACCAGCTGACTTTCATCGACAGCCATTCCTGGGTCCAGTAGCTGCTGAACCAGGGAATGAAGTTTTCTTCGGTCAGTTGATAGACCCGCGTACGCCAGTAATCCATGGCGCCGCGGGCGTAGATTTTGGTCTGCTCGGTGGCCGATTGCGATGCCGCGACAATCTCCCGGTCCACTTGCTGCCAGGTACTCGGCGAGATCATGACCTGCGGTGTTTCCACCGGCGCGCGCGGGGCCGTGACGCACCCCGCCAACACCATCAGCACGGCGACGATCAGCGAACGCAGGTTCATCGCGGTCCCCGAAGTCTGCGCCGGACCGGATGTCCGGCGTTTAAAAGGCCCTGAATTGAGTATAGGTGGCGGCCATTGCCCTGATGTCGTCCTCAAAACCGCCTTCGCGAGCAGGCTCGCTCCCACAGGGGGCTTGTGATCGCCACAGATCCTCTGTGGGAGCGGGCTTGCCCGCGATGGGGCCCGAACGAACACTGCAAAAACCGACCATCACTCCCATCGATATTCACCATCGCCACGATTACCTTCCGCCCGCCGACCGTCAGCGTAGGATCAATTGCAACCCAACACGAAACCCTGAAACGGAGGGTCGAATCATGCTAATCCATCTCCTGACCTGCCTGGCCCTGACGGCCTTCACGTTGAGCGTATTTGGCTGGTTCGTCCTGACCGAGGAGCGCACGTCATGATCAACGAAGTCACCCTGGCCGTGAGCTTTCCGGTGTTCGGCAACAACTACTACTCGCAGCAATTCGAGTCTCGTAAAGTGTTGACCCTGGTGTTCGACAAAAAATTCGAAGCGTTGCTGATTCCGGCTGCCGGTCATCACTTCAACAACGAAGTGGTCGGTCTCAACGATCAGTTCCGCTTCCTCAACGATGTGCTGGCCGAGCATTTGCTGGCGACCGAAGTCGCTGCCAGCGCGCGCCGCAATCAATACATCTGAACCGCGGGTTCATTTATCGCCAGGCACGGTGTTCGTTTCGGGTTTGGCCATTGCAATGAAGTCGCCCAGTTCCTGAATCAGCTCACGACTGTCGGTGATCATTTGATCCCAGTCAGTCGGGAAACGAACATTCAGCGGCAGCTGATCTATGCGCCAGCGTGGCGGCAGCGGCTGATCAAACTTGGCGGCCACCTGCAGCCCCATTTCGCTGGCGGCAAACGGCCCGCGCAACACCGTTGGCGTGCGGCCGGCGCTGTCCACCGCCTGCACCACACGGGCCGTCAGCCATTTGCCGTCGGGCATGCGCACGCGTAGCGGCTGGCCGATCCCGGCGTAGCTGATATTCAGCGGTTCCAGATAGATCCACAATAATGGCTCTTCAAGCTGCTCGATGCGCATCAGCAAGGTACCGGCGCCGACGTTTTCGCCGGGGTTGACCAGCACTTCCGCCACCCGCCCGCTCTGCGCGGCCTTGACCGGCAATGCCGCCAGGCGCGTCTGCAACCATTTTTGCTCGGCGGTGCGTTCAGCCTTCTCACGCTCGTCGTTCAACGGTTGATTGGCCAGTTGCTCGCGGCGCTCGAACGCCAACAGGTCCGCCTTGAAACTGTCGAGTTCGGACTGAGCGGCCAGCACCTCGCCCCGAGACACGGCGCCACGAATCACCAGGTCCTCAAGCACCCTCACCCGGTCTTCCGAGCGGGCAATTCGGGTCCTGAGCAATTGCCGCTCCCGGCCCCCCAGTTTGGCATTGCTCAAGCGCGTGGTATTGGCCGGGACAGCGGAGAGTTGCGCCATCCGGGAACGCCACTCGGGGTTGTCCAGATTGGCCAGGGGTTGATCGACCCGCACCTGGTCACCGGCCCTGACGAACAGTTGCTCGACCCGACCGGCATCCCGCGCGCGCACCTCCAGAATCGGCAAGCGCAGTTGCGCCGGCGCGTCGATCATCAGAATGCCGTACACCAGCTTGCCGCCCAGCCAGATCAACGGGCTCGCCACCAATAACAGGATCAGGTACCAGCGCACACGAAACGCCGCGCGTTTGCTCGGGGCGTAAAGCACACTCAAACCTTGCTCCTGAGTCGGGTTCAGTTCCTTGCGACTATCGAAACGAATCTTCATGACGGCTCACCGTTTTGGAAAGTCTCGCCAGGCTTGCCAGTCGATGCCGGCAATCCCCAGGGGTTGCAGTTGCTCGCGCCAGGTGCTGGTCTGGCGTTGCAACTGTTCGGTCGACGCGCCGGCCCAGGATTCCGTGGCATCCAGTTGCGGCTCGGTGCTTTGCGCCAGGCGAAATTGCAGCGCGGGCCAGCGTCTGGCGATCTGCTCGGCCATGCGCGCGCTGTTTTTCGGGTTACGGGTGTAGATCATCAGACTCACCTGGCGCACCCCTGCATCGGGCAGCGCACAGGGCACGCAGGTTTGTCCGGGCCTGGGCTCGGCGAACCAGCGATGATGACTGGAAATTTCTACCGGCCAGGGGCTTTGCGCCGCGGCCATGCGCAAGGTCCCGAGCAGGTCTTTCAAGCGTTGATCAGGGACGGGCACACCCAGCTGCTCGACTTCCAGATCGAGGTGCAGGCTGGTGAACGCCAGGCCTTTGAGCTTGTCCAGCAACTCGGTGAGTTGATGGCGCCCTTCTGGCGCGATCCATTCCGGATCGCCCAGCAACAGGCTCACTTGCATCCCCTCGACCGCCGCTTGCCGCAGCAATTGCTCCAGCCGCTGGCGCGTGGTGGCCAGATCATGGATCTGTGCGGCTTTGAGACCCAGGTAGATCTTGTTCATTCCGGCCTTGTGCAGCGCCGCCAGTTCGTTTGCCCGATGATCGGGATCGAGCAGCGCTTCGCTGTCCCAGACGTAACTGGCCTGGGACCACGTCGAGGGCGCCGCCTGCAGCGTTGTCAATGCGAAGGGCAGGCACAGGGCCAGGACAAAGCGTATCGATCGCATATCAAAACCTCGTGGCTCGTTTGAGTACCCACCAGGGCGCCATCGAGCTTTCTTCATGCCCGCGACGGAATATCTCATTGAGCATGGCCACCGCGCTCCAGCACCGCAGGATCAGCATGAACAGCGGAAAAAGCGGCACCAGCAGTCCCAGGACCATGTCCTGTCGGGGTCGGTCGGACACCATCAACAACATGGCAAAAAACAACAGCGTGGTAATCATCAGGTACAGCAGATACACCAGCACAAACAGAAACAGCAGGGTCTTGCCCGGAAGAATGAACAACGCCAGCAAGGTGTAGCTGAAGATCAGAAACGGCAGCACCAACTGAAAGAAGAACCCCGTGAGCAGGATCATCAGAAAGGTTTTCCAGCCCAGCAATTTGGGGTCGATATTGCGGTTGTGCTTTCGGATGTAAAGGAAGAACAGATCGCCATCCCAGCGCAGTCGCTGCATCAGAAACTGCCAGAGCGTTGCCGGTGCATCGGTATGACCGACCGCTTCGGGCTCGAAGGGGATCCGCAGGTCGTGGCGTTTGAAGTAGCTCTTGATACGCAGAGTCAGGTCCAGATCCTCGGCGGTGTGGGTGTTCCAGCCGCCGATTTTCACCAGGAAGCTGCGACGGAACGCACCAAAGGCGCCTGAGACGTTGTTGACCAGATTCCATTCGGACAGACCGATTTTCGACATATGGATCGACAACAGGTATTCCAGCGCCTGCATCGCGGTCACCCAGGAACCCCAGACATTGCGTACGCGCAGGCTGCCGGCAACCGCCGGCACCGAGGGGTCCTCGAAATGCCGCACGATGGAGCTGACCATGTTGTTGTCAAAGGACGTATCGCCGTCGAGCGCCATCACGATTTCGCCGCTGGCCAGCGACAGGCCGGCGTTCAGGGACGACACCCGTCCGCCCCGCTGCCATTTGGCGATCGGCCGTAAATGACGCCTGGGGTACAACTGCGGATCAACGTTGAAACTTCGCACGGCGCTGAGCGTCGGCTGGTTGATCGTGGCGCCATCCACCACGGGAATCATCTCGATGTGGCCCTGATAGGTCTGCTCGCACAGGCTCAGCAGCGTGGTCTGCACGTCCATCCCTTCGCTGTAGCAGGTAATGATGCAAGAGACCCTGGGGTGATAGACGCTGATTTTCGGCACCCGGCTGCGGCGCTGTGTGAACCAGCGCAAGACGCCGAGCAACACCATGATCATCAGCGGCAGTTCAAACATCAGGAACAATGGAAAAAGCATGTAGAACAAACGGCTCAGCCCGTCCGTCCCCATGAACGCAACCAGCAGGTTGTAGAGTTGCTCCATCAATGGGCTCATGGCATCACCCCAGTTCACTGGCCAGACGGGCCAGAAGCAGTTCACCGTCTTCCTGATCGAGCAGATCCTGAGGCGCGGTGATGCTGATGACACGCAGGGAAACGTCGCTGATTTCCGGCGCGGAAAACAGCTCGGCGACCTTACCCAGGCGTTGCTTGACGATTGCCAGGCCATTGGCATCGGTATGGGGCAACATGATCCAGAAGAATTCTTCGGTACTTCGCGAACAGCGGTCGGTGTCCCTCACGGTTTCCTTCAAGCGATCGGTCACGCTGTCGATGAATGCGTGGCCGCGCTGTTCGCCCAGGCGCGACAACGTCCCGGTCAGGTTGACGAAACGCAGGCCGATCAACGAGAAAGGAGGATCGGGGTAACGGCGCACGAGCTGGATCTGCCAGCTCAGCAGGTCATAGAAATCCTTGCCGCCCAATAGATTGAGCCGACCGAAATGCTGGGCCGAACGGTCGCTGAATTCCTGGCGACAGCGGAAACGCCCGGCTTCGGTCAGACGGTAATCCCTGACTTCCCGCACCCGCAACTTGTCAGGCGTGTGCGACAGGCCGCAGTCCAGGCAACGCGCCTGGACTTCGGCATCGACAAAAAACGCCTGGCACGACCGGCAGCGATAATTCTCCATCGGGCGATCGTAATCGCTGCCAATGTGACGCAAACGGTTCAGACAGTTGGGGCACAGCAGCACCCCGTCCTTGAGGAAGGATTCCTGAGGCCCGACATGGCCACAGGTGAAGCAATGCAATGAAGGTTGCCGGGAAATGTCCAGGGCGTGGCATTCGGCGCACACATCGATGAAGTTGAGCCTTCCGGAGCCACAATCCGAACAGAGGCGGACGCGGTCGACCAGCACCCCTTCCTCCAGCCAGTTCTGCTGTGCCACCAGGCTCAACCAGACAAACGCGTTGACTTGCTCGCTATCCGCCAAGGCATCCAGTAGCGGATAGCGATAATGCTGGGGGACTTCAGGGTCCCGCAGGGCGTAGATTCGGGCGTCGTCGCGCATCCACAGCCAGGACAGCACCCGACTCTCGAAGCGTTCGGGGGCCGTCCCCTGATTGAACAGCTTGAAACGCTCAAGCCACCCCCGCCATTTGGTTTTGATTTCGTTGGAATCGGCCGGGCAGGCACCATCTCCCAGGGCTTCGCACAGAGCATCCTGTTCCCGGCAGCAATAAATGAGGGTGTAACGATAAGGGGGGATGGAGCGCAATTTGCGCAGGACCTTTCCCGCATGGGTGCCGGGCATGTCCAGTAGCACTACGTCGAATGCGGCGACAGCCAACAGGCTGCCAAGATCGGTAAAGTGCGAAATCTCGGGAAGATTCGCGCTTGGAACTCTATTACCGAGTATCGCGATCCGTGGATTTGTAATCGGCATGGCACACGCCCTCTACCAAAGACAAGAGAAATGCGATTAAACGAGAGATACCAACAGTAGCACCGCTTCGCAGAAGCGCGAGCTTAATTGTGAAGTTATTTTTTGACAGCTCGAATACTGGAAGTTCGTCAAATCAGAGAATGAATGCTCAGCGCCCCACGGTGCTGCATTTTAATAATTACTCAAGATACCAATCGAAAAAAACCTTATATTTCATAGAGATAATAAAATAGCAAACTAACTAACAATACAAAACGCCATTACTTGTTAATCGCCATCATTCGTTAAGGTTCGCCAGTTTTCCATTGACTGCGACTGACTCTCAATCGCCGACTTGTTTACTTTCACGGCTCAATACAATACGAACACTTATAAGTTCAAATATTTTTTATATTAAAATCACAGGTACTTATGGCTAAACTAACTCAATTGACTGCCATTGTCTCATCAGACTAATAGCCATTATTTCAATATCAACCACTTTCATTTAAACCAGACTAATAAAGTTGGTTATAGGTGCGCTATTGCGCACAAACCTCCCTCAAGCACCCCCGCAACCAGCAATGCACAGGGTCGGCCTCCAAGCGCGGATGCCAGAGCATGGCCACGGTAAATTCCGGCAAGGACAGCGGCAGCGCAAAACTGTGCATGCCCCATCGCAGGTTGGCGGTGTGGCGTTCCGGCACACTGGCGATCAGGTCGCTGGAACGGGCAAGCGCCAGCGCTGTAGAGAAGCCGGCGACGATGGTTGCTATCTTTCGTTGCAGGCCAAGGGGTGCCAGTGCTTCATCGATCGGTCCCTTGTCCAGCCCACGACGGGACACGCTGATGTGGCTGCCCACCGCATAGCGCTCAGGTGTGATCTCGCCCTCCTCCAGCGCATGCCCCGCACGCACCACGCCGATGAAACGGTCACGGAACAAACCCTGGGTCCGCAGCTCCGGACTGGCAGCCTTGCCGACGACACCGGTTTCCAGATCGACCGTGCCGTCGCGCAATGACGTGCTGTCCTTGTCGGGTTTGTGCATGAAGCGCAGGCGTATGCCCGGCGCCTGTTCCGCGACACGTGCGATCAGTGCGGCGCCGAAGTTTTCGACGAACCCTTCGCTGGTGCGCAGGGTGAACGTGCGCACCACGCCATTGAGGTCGGGTTGCCCGGCTGGGCGCAAGACCGTTTCAGCCTCCAGCACAAGCTGACTGACCCGCTCCCGCAGTTCAAGCGCCCGCGGCGTCGGCACCAGGCCGCGCCCGGCCCGGACCAGCAACGGATCGCCGGTGGTTTCCCGCAAGCGCGCCAACGCCCGGCTCATCGCCGACGGGCTCAGCCGCAAGCGCTTGGCGGCGCCGGCCACACTGCCCTCTGTCAGCAGGACATCCAGGGTGATCAGCAGGTTGAAATCAGGCGTGGGCATGGTGTGCACCGTGGCTGTGTGGAGTGGCGTCTGATGCATGTATCAAGTGCAATCGGTGCGCCTTCCGCCATGTTAGGCGCGGGCGTAGATTTTCGGTAGCTCCAATCGGGAGCGGCCAGAAAAGAGGAACAGCATGGACTCCACAACAACCCTTACAGAAAGCGGGCAACGGGCACTGTCCGTCAGGTGGGCATTGGTCAGTCTGTCGCTGTCGATGTTGTTGTCATCCCTGGGCACCAGCATTGCCAATGTCGCTTTGCCGACGCTGGCCCAGGTGTTCGATGCGTCTTTTCAACAGGTGCAGTGGATCGTCCTCGCCTACCTGCTGGCCATCACCACGTTGATTGTCAGCGTCGGTCGCCTCGGCGACCTGATGGGGCGGCGCCGCCTGCTGTTGTGCGGTATCAGCGTGTTTACCCTGGCCTCGACCCTGTGCGGCCTGGCGCCGAGCCTTGAACTGTTGATCGGCGCGCGGGTGCTGCAAGGGCTCGGCGCGGCGATCATGATGGCACTGACCCTGGCATTCGTAGGCGAGACCGTAGCGAAGGAGAACACCGGCAGCGCCATGGGTTTGCTCGGCACGATGTCGGCCATGGGCACGGCGATGGGACCGTCCCTTGGTGGTGTGCTGATCGCCGGATTGGGCTGGCAAGCGATCTTCTTGATCACAGTGCCGTTGGGTTTGCTGACCCTGTTGCTCGCCTGGCGCTATTTACCTGCCGATCAACCGAAAACATCACGCCCCGCCTTCGATCCGCTGGGCACCCTGCTGCTGGCCCTGACACTTGCCACCTACGCACTGGCGATGACCCTGGGACGCGGCCATTTCAGCCTGCTCAACATCGCATTGCTGCTGGCGGCTTGCGTGGGGATCGGGTTGTTCGTGTGGGTTGAGAAACGCGTAACAGCGCCTTTGATTCGATTGGCGATGTTCCATGACCGGCAGCTCAGCGGCAGCCTGGGTATGAGCCTGTTGGTGACCACGGTGATGATGACCACGCTGGTGGTCGGGCCGTTTTACCTGTCGCAGGCCCTCGGACTAAACGCCGTCGGGGTCGGGCTGGTGCTGTCGGTCGGGCCATTGGTCGCGGCATTGACCGGGGTACCTGCCGGGCGCATTGCCGACCGTTTCGGCGCCCGGCGCATGACCTTCGTCGGGTTGGTTGCCATCGCGCTCGGTTGCCTGCTGTTGTCTGTGTTGCCGAGCAGCCTGGGAATCATTGGCTACATCACACCCATGGTGGTGATCACATTGGGTTATGCGGTGTTTCAGACGGCCAATAACACGGCGGTGATGGCTGATGTCCAGCCGGAACAGCGGGGAGTGGTGTCGGGGTTGCTCAACCTGTCGCGTAATCTGGGGTTGATCACCGGGGCGGCGGTGTTGGGGGCGGTGTTTGCTTTGGCGTCGGGGGTGGTTGAAGTTGCTTTCGCGCACCCGGAGGCTGTTGCCAGCGGGATGCATATCACCTTTACAGTGGCGTTGGGGTTGATTGGCATAGCTTGTTTGATCGCGGTGGGCAGCCGGGCGCCGACCGGGTGCCGGGCTTAGCGGGTGCGTTGCCAATTCCCTGTGGGAGCGAGCCTGCTCGCGAAGGGGGCGTGTCAGTCGACATCCATGGTGTATGCCAAATCGCCTTCGCGAGCAGGCTCGCTCCCACAATTGGATGTTCGCTTGGGCTTTTGATCACCGAAGAAACGGATATGTACACCAACCCACCTGAATCGGACGATTCAGGTGGGTTCATGTGCGACAGGAACTTACTACTTGAGGATCAGCAGCGGTGTATCTTTCTTGACGATGTAGGTCGCCAGTTCCGAAGCCTTTTCCTTGCCGATGTTCTTCGCGACATGGGCGGTGCCGGCCGGGATGTACAGGGATTCGCCCGCCTTGAGGATGACGTTTGGCTGACCTTCGAGTTCGTACTCGAACGTCCCTTCAATCACATAGGCCACTTCAACGCCAGGGTGAGAATGTTTCGGCGATACGACGCCCGGTTCGAAATCGACGCGCACCTGAATGACTTCACGGCCTTCCACATCAAGATCGCGGCGCACCAGGTCAGTACGGCTGATGCCTGTCTGCCAACTCTTGGCAGGGGCCTGGCCGGCGTTGGCGGCTGGTTTGGTTTCCTGGGCCTGGGACAGGCCGGCGAACGCGGTCAGTGTCGCGGCGACGAAGGCAGCGCCGAGCAAGGTGGCGGTTTTGGATTTGTTATTTCGGGACATCGCAGTTCTCCAATGAGCGCGGGGTAAAAAGCGCGCGGGGTGCTTTGTGGGCAGTGCCGTTGTGGGCAGCTCCATTACGCGGTCGCCGTGTATCGCGTTCGTGTCGCGCAGGGCCAGTTTTTGTATGCGCAAGTAGCTGTCGGCAAAGGAGATACGTTCAGATACACAGGCCCGGTTCGTCGCCTGACATTATTTTTGCTTTTCGCTGATACCTTTTTCGCTGTCGTTCGGTGTGTAGGGGAATTCTCATTTTTCCTTTGCATCCACAGGCATGCCGCATGACATCCAGATCGCCGCAGTACCTTTCCAGAGTCCGTCCCGCCCGCCTCCCCTTGAGCGCTTTGAGCCTGGCCATCGCGCTGACCGCCATGGGTCCGGTTCACAGTGCCCTGGCTGCCGACACCACGCAAAGCGCGGCCACGCGCAGCTACGCCATCGGCGCGGGTTCTTTGGCCAGTGTATTGGCGCAATTCGCGGCACAATCGGGGGTGCTGCTGTCGTTCGATGCCAACCTGCTCAATGATCAACAAAGCGCCGGTCTGCAAGGCAACTACAGTGTGCAGTCGGGTTTCGCCCGGTTGTTGCAGGGCAGCGGGTATTCGCTGATCAACACCGGTGCCGACAGCTACACGGTGGCACCGCAGGTCGACAGCGGCGCGGCATTGGAGCTGGGCGCGACCACGGTCAACGGCGTGAACACCGCAGCGGCCGATACCTATGCCGGCGGCCAGGTGGCGCGGTCGGCGCGGCTGGGGGTATTGGGCAATCGCGACATCAATGACGTGCCGTTCAGCGTGGTCAGCTACACCGCCAAGACCATCAAGGATCAGCAGGCGCGCACCGTGGGCGATGTGCTGCTCAACGATGCCTCGGTGCGCCAGTCCGCCGGCTTCGGCAACTTCTCACAGGTGTTCACCATTCGCGGGTTGCCGCTGACCACCGACGACATTTCGTTCAATGGCCTGTACGGCGTGTTGCCACGGCAGATCATCACCACCGAGGCGCTGGAGCGGGTCGAGCTGTTCAAGGGCCCGAACGCTTTCATCAATGGTGTGGCACCGTCCGGCAGCGGCATTGGCGGCAGCGTCAACCTGGTACCCAAACGCGCCCAGGACACCCCGACCCGCAGCGTAACCCTGGACTACGCCAGTGACAGCCAGGTCGGCGGGCACATCGACCTCGGTCAGCGCTTTGGCGAAGACAACCGTTTCGGCGCCCGGGTCAACCTCGCCAATCACGGTGGCGACACCGCCGTCGATGATGAATCCGAACACTCGCAACTGGTCGCCGTCGGCCTGGATTATCGCGGCGAACGCCTGCGGGTCTCCACCGACCTGGGCTATCAGAAACAGCGCATCAACAATGGTCGTTCCGTGGTCTATCCCAACGGCACCAAGGTCCCGCATGCGCCGTCGGCCAAGGACAACTACGCCCAGGACTGGACCTGGTCGGAGCTGGAAGACACCTACGGGATGGTCAACGCCGAGTACGACCTCAACGACAACTGGACCGCTTACGCCGGTGGTGGCGCCAAGCACACCCGGGAAAACGGTCAGTACTCGTCGCTGTATGTCGGCAACGACGGCAGCGGCAAGGTCGGCTTTCTCTATTCGCCCCATGACGAAGACAACAAAAGCGCGATCGCCGGGCTGAACGGCCACTTCACTACCGGCCCGGTCACGCACCAGATGAACTTCGGCTTGTCCGGCACCTGGGGCGAACAGCGTTCGGCGTTCGAAGCGATCCTGGTGGCCAACCGCCCCAACGGCAACCTGTACAACCCGGTGCAAGTGCCGCGCCCGACCAATACCTATTTCGGCAGCGATATCCATGACCCGCGCATCGTCGGCAAAACCCGGGTCAAGAGCGCTGCGGTGTCCGACACCCTGGGCTTCATTGATGATCGCGTGTTGCTGACCCTCGGCGTGCGCCGCCAGACCCTCGAAGCCGATGCGTGGAACACCACCAGCGGCGCGCGCACCGCCAATTACGAAGAGTCGATCACCACGCCGGTCTACGGCCTGGTCATCAAACCGTGGGAGCATGTGTCGTTCTACGCCAACCGCATCGAAGGCCTGCAACAAGGCCCGACCGCGCCGACCACCGGGGTCACCAACCCCGGCGAAGTGTTCGCCCCCAACCGCAGTAAACAGATAGAGGCCGGGGTCAAGCTCGACTGGAACAGTTTCGGCGCGACGCTGGGCGTGTACCGCATCGAGATGCCGAACAGCTCGACCTCGACCGTTGCCGGCGCGCGCCTGCCAACCTTCAGCGTCGACGGCGAGCAAGTGAACAAGGGTGTGGAACTGAACGTGTTCGGCGAACCGCTGGATGGCTTGCGCGTGCTGGCCGGGGCGACCTGGATGGACACCGAACAGAAGAAAACCTCCAACGGCCTCAATGACGGCAATCGTGCCGCCGGCGTGCCGCGCTTCCAGTACAACCTGGGCGCGGACTGGGACGTTCCGGGCCTTCAGGGTGCAGCGCTCAACGGTCGCCTGTTGCGCACCGGCGGCGAATACGTGAACGCGGCCAACACCCTGAGCATCCCGGCCTGGACCCGCGTCGACCTCGGCGCCCGCTATGGCTTCAAGGCCGACGACAAGTACATCACCCTGCGCGCCAACGTCGAAAACGTGGCGAACAAGGCGTACTGGTCTTCGGCCTCGACGGCCAACAACTACCTGACCCAGGGTGAGCCCCGGACGCTGAAATTGTCGGCGACCGTGGATTTCTAAGTCCGTATTACCCCTGTAGGAGCAAGCCCTGCTCGCGATGGTCGTCAACGATAACGCATGCTGTCTGAAGGTACGCGGTGTCCTTGATACCATCGCGAGCAGGGCTCGCTCCTACAGTCGGCGACCGTGGGCTTTTTAGGCTCACACGCCCTGACGACGCTTGCGGAACTCGGCAACCTTATGCCGGTTGCCGCACAGCGCCATGCTGCACCAGCGCCGTTTATGGGCTTTGGTGCGGTCGTAAAACATCAGCGAACACTCCGCGCTTTCGCATTTACGCACCAGGTTGAAATCGCCTTCGGCCAGCAACTCGGCGGCGGCGTAGGCCAGCCTGCTCAGCTGCTGGCTCATCAAGTCCGGTTGATGGAAGCGATCCAGCGCGGGCGCCCCCGTCTGATCCCAGACCAGCTGCGGCACAGCGCCGAGCAGGAACCTGTTCAGCGCCGCCGGATCCGCCGAACGGTTTTCGCGACGGGCAACGATCAGGCTTTCGATGCTTTCGCGCAGCGCCCGCAGTTCACCGAGCAAGCGACCGTCGCCAGCTTGCGCGGCAAGGCCCAGGCCGATCTGTTCCAGCCATTGGGCGGCCTGCGCGTCGTTCTGCAGAAGGTCGCGTTTTTGCCCTTCGACCATCATCTGCGTGTTCAACAAGTCCAGCGCCGAATGATCGGCCAGGACAAAGGGTGAAGGCAGATCAGGCATTACGTCGGTGACAGTCATGGAATTCATCCCGGGCATCAATGCAGCAATTGTAACCGATAAAATTAATTTGACCAGTTACAAAAGCTGTGCACAATAAAGCCCAGTAACCGTAATAATCACATTTAATCAGTTACAGGAGTGCCAGCCATGTCATCGCCCCAACCTACCCGCGTTGCCTACAAATTCGTCGAAGCCGACGGTGTCCGGGTTTTCTATCGCGAAGCCGGCGCGGCGGATGCACCGGTGTTGCTGCTGTTGCACGGTTTCCCCAGTTCGTCCCATCAGTTCCGCGACCTGATCCCGCTGCTGGCCGACAAATACCGCCTGATTGCGCCGGATCTGCCGGGGTTCGGCTTCACCGAGGTTCCGGCCGAGCGCGACTACGTCTACACCTTCGACGCCATCGGCAATACCCTTGAGGCGTTCGTCGATGCGCTCGATCTCAAGCGTTACGCCCTGTACGTCTTCGATTACGGTGCGCCGACAGGTCTGCGTCTGGCACTGGCTCACCCTGAGCGGGTCAGCGCGATCATTTCCCAGAACGGCAATGCTTACCTGGAAGGTCTGGGTGAGGCCTGGGCACCGATCCGCCAGTACTGGGCTGATCCATCGAGCGAAAATCGCCAGGTGATTAAGGATGCCATCCTGCATCTGGAAGGCACCCGCTGGCAGTACGCGGAAGGCGTGAGCAACCCGGACGCCATCGCTCCCGAGGCGTATTACCTCGATGCCCTGCTACTGGAGCGCCCGGGGAACAAGGACATCCAGCTCGATCTGTTCTATGACTATCAGTACAACCTGAAGCTGTATCCGGCGTTTCAGCAGTTCTTCCGTGATGCCCGGGTGCCAACGTTGGCCATCTGGGGTAAAGGCGATCCGTTCTTCATTCCACCGGGGGCCGAGGCTTTCAAGCGCGACAATCCGAATGCGGTTGTCGAGTTGCTGGACACCGGACACTTTGCGCTGGAGACCCACGTCGAACACATTTCCCGGCGGATCGTTGAGGTGTTGGGGACGGCGATTGACTGATCCGGCAACGGTGGGAGCGAGCCTGCTCGCGAATAGCCTGAGTGATTCAGGCTTCCCGCGTCATCGTTGACCACCTTCGCGAGCAGGCTCGCTCCCACAGGAGATTGGTGTCAGGCGTTCATTTCGGCGGCGAGCAAATTCACCAGTGCCGCCGCCGGCATTTCCCGGGCCAGAGGTGCGCCCTGCCCGGCCCATTGCACGGCGAATTCGCTGTCGGCCTTGGCCGCTGCGGCGGCGTTCAGCGCTTTGTTGGCGTCGTAGGCGATCGGATAGTCGGGCAACGCCGGGGCATTGGCCTCAAGGCTGGTGAAGTTACGATTGACCATACCCCGGGCAGGACGACCGGAGATAACGCTGGTGACCTGGGTCCGATGCGCGCGCGGGCCTTTCAGGGCTTCGCGATAGGCAGCGCTGGCGGAGGATTCGGGGCACAGAATGAACGCCGTGCCCAACTGTGCGGCGCCTGCGCCCAGTTGCAGGGCGGCCTTGATGCCGGCGCCGTCCATGATGCCGCCCGCCGCGATCACCGGCAGCCGGCAGGCATCGGCCAGCACGCGCACCAGGGCGAAGGTACCCATCTCGCTGTCCTGTTGCGGATCGAACACGCCTCGATGTCCTCCGGCTTCGTAACCTTGTGCCACCAGCGCATGCACACCGGCACGTTCTGCCTGTTGCGCTTCAGCCAGGCTGGTCACGGAACACAGCAGGACGATGCCGGCGTCCTTGAGCGCATCGATGGCCGATTGTGGCGGCAAACCGAAATGGAAGCTGACGACGGCGGGTTGTTCTTCCAGCAGCATCTGCAACATGCCTTTGTCTTCAACGAACGAGGTGTAGATCTCTCGCAATGACGTTGGCGCAGCGGCGTCGAATTCTGCAAAAAATGGTGCGAGGAAACTCAGCCATTGGCTTTGGCGCACGCTGTCCTGCACCGCAGGCGCGTGGCAGAACAGGTTCACATTGAAGGGCTTGTCCGTCAGTGCAGCCGTCTCGCGCAACATGGCCCGCGCCTGTTCGACGTTGCTCGCACCGATGCCGATGGAACCGAGCCCGCCGGCGTTGGACACCGCTGCCGCGAGCTTGGGGGTAGAGACGCCCACCATCGGCGACTGGATGATCGGCAGTTCGATGTTCAAAAGGGACAACAGAGGATTGGACATGTCAGCACCTGAATGTGATGAGTGAAAAAACTAAAGCTCCCCGGTCAGAAATTGCGCCCGACCACGACCGAACGACCAGTCGGCATCCGTGTTTTCTACCAGCGAAACGATCAGATCATCCGGGGACAAATCGCAGTCGGTTTGCAGCCGCTCGGCCAACAAGCGGTAGAACGCCATTTTCTGTGCGTGTGAACGCGGTCGGGAAATCACCGTCAGCAACACCACGTTGCCCGAACGGGTGTACCCCAGCCCCGTGTCATGCAGTATCAACTCCCCCGGACGGTGCTGGGTGACGCTTTGGTAACGATCACTGGCGGGCACGTCGAAAGCCTCGACCATGGCCTGATGCGTCCCATCCAGCAGGGCCTTGAGTTGTTCGTCGCTGCGACCCTGGATGATGTCGAACTTGAGCAATGGCATGACGATTCACCTCTGTAAAAAACCGGGAGCGAGGAGCTCGCCCCCCCGGGAAATACGGAATGCGTGCCAGCCCGCGCCAACACGCCCTCCCCACCCGAAAAACGACAATGCTTATTTGGAAGTCGGCATGGCGAACTCGGCGCCCTTGGCAATGCTGTTCGGCCAGCGCTGCATGATCGACTTCTGCCTGGTGTAGAAACGCACACCCTCTTCACCATAGGCGTGCATGTCACCGAACAGCGAACGCTTCCAGCCACCGAACCCGTGCCACGCCATCGGCACCGGAATCGGCACGTTGATGCCGACCATGCCCACCTGGATGCGGCTGGCGAATTCCCGGGCGATGTGACCATCGCGGGTGTAGCACGCGGTGCCGTTGCCGAACTCATGGGAGTTGACCAGATCGACCGCCTCGGCAAAATCCTTGACCCGCATGCACGCCAGCACCGGACCGAAGATTTCTTCCTTATAGATCTTCATTTCGGGGGTGACGTGATCGAACACCGTGCCACCGAGCCAGAAGCCCTCGGCGCAACCAGCGCCTGCCTGCGAGCCGTCAAAGCCACGGCCGTCGACCAGCAGCTCGGCGCCTTCGGCGATGCCTTGTTCGATGTAACCGGTGATGCGCTGGTGGGCCACTTGCGAAACGATCGGGCCCATCTCGGCGGCCAGGTTCATGCCCTCGAGGATCTTCAGTGTGCGGGTACGCTCCACCAGTTTCGGCATCACCTTGTCGGCGACATCACCGACGAACACCGCCACCGAAATCGCCATGCAACGCTCGCCGGCGGAACCGAAAGCCGCGCCGATCAACGCGTCGACCACCTGATCGATATCAGCGTCGGGCATCACCACCATGTGGTTCTTCGCTCCGCCCAGCGCCTGCACGCGCTTGCCGTGGCGGGCACCGGTCTCGTAGATGTAGTTGGCGATCGGCGTCGAACCGACAAAGCTCACGGCCTGGACTTGCGGGTGATCAAGCAGCGCATCCACCGCTTCCTTGTCGCCCTGCACGACGTTGAATACGCCGTCGGGCAACCCGGCCTCCTTGAACAGTTCGGCGATCAGCAGCGAGGGCGACGGATCGATCGGGCTCGGCTTGAGCACGAAGGTATTACCGCAGGCGATGGCCACCGGGAACATCCACATTGGCACCATCACCGGGAAGTTGAACGGCGTGATGCCGGCCACCACACCCAGGGCCTGGCGCAGGGTCCAGTTGTCGATATTGGTCGAGACCTGCTCGGTGTAGTCACCCTTGAGCAGTTGCGGAATGCCGCAGGCGAACTCGACCACTTCGATACCGCGGGTCACTTCGCCCTGGGCATCGGTGAACACCTTGCCGTGTTCGCGGGTGATCATCTGCGCCAGGGTATCGCGGTGCTCGTTGAGCAACGCCAGGAACTTGAACAGGATGCGCGCGCGGCGCAGTGGCGGCGTCGCCGACCAGGCCGGGAACGCGGCCGCGGCCGACTGCACCGCTGCGTCGACTTCAGAGACATTGGCCAAAGCCACCTTGCCGGTGACCGCACCGGTGGCCGGGTTGGTGACGTTCTGCGCGCGACCGGAATTGCCCGGTGTCGCGCGGCCGTGAATGTAGTGTGCGATGTCTGCTGGCTGGTTGCTCATGGCGGGTGTCCCCTGGTGGTGGATAAGAGCCATCTCTTTTTGTTGTCGGGAAAGTGCCAGGCAGATGTGGATGCGTCTGGCAGAGCCAAGGTAGGTTGGACGCTTGATCATGTAAAATGATGATTAATGATCTTATGGATCACAAATCATGAACTAGCGTTTTGCGGTGCCTGAGCGCGGTCGCCTGGGAACTTCAAGGGGGAGGTCAGGTCGATAGGAGCGCCTTCATCCGTGATCGCAGGGCAATGGAAAGCCTGTGGAGTGACAGTGCCATCCTGAACCAGCCGAGTCCGTCCCTGATGCCAACCAAGAGTGTTCTGCCCGGTCTCCTCCTGGCGTTGTACGCTGCCGCGTCGCCTGGCTCGTTCGCAGCCGAACGAAAAGCCACCCCCCAAAGCAACAACGCATCAACCACCCTGATTGAATCCGCCTCGCAGCAGTATGCCGAAGGTCACCTGGACCAGGCCGCCGCCACGCTGGAGCGTGCGCTGCATATCCAGCCGAACAATCCCGCGACCCTGCATTATCTCGGTGTGTTGCGTCTTCAGCAGGGACAGTACCAGCAGGCTGAAGCGCTGGCGGCGCGCTCCAACATACGGGTTGGCAACAACACCGCGTTGCGCAATCGCAACCCCCAATTGATCCAGGCCGCGCAGAAGGCCCAGGGGTCAAACAGCCCACCCACTGCCGACGAGCCCCTTGTTGCGGTACAGCAGGGGCTGGAGGAAGAGGTTAAAAGGCGCCGGGAAACAGAAGTTGCGCAAGAGCGTTTGCAATTGGCGTCCGTTAACCCGGAGCCCGCGCATGACGAGGTTGAGATTCCTCGCGGCCATTGGCCGCCTCCAGGTAAATGTCGAATCTGGTTCCCTGATCGCCCACCCGGGCATCAACCCCCACCCCGCAAATGCAAGAAGCTGCGGGATCGGGTTCCGTTCGGTGCCTACTTGATACAAGGTTGAGACCCTGTAGATACCGTCTTGTCCCTCATCGGGCAAGCGCAAAATTCGGGTCAAATGGCTGGCCCGATTTAAGAACGGCGTAGACAAAATGTAGGAGCTTGCGCATTGCTGCACAGATGATCTGTTTGGGGGCC
>NZ_FYED01000008.1 GCF_900187565.1 Pseudomonas sp. Irchel 3A7
CGTTCCCCACCGTGCGCAGCCGGGATTTTTCATTGATCCCGCAATCAGTGTGGGAGCGAGCCTGCTCGCGAAGGGGCCGGCACATTCAGTATTGATGTCAACTGACAGACCGCCTTCGCGAGCAGGCTCGCTCCCACAGGTATTGTGCAACCGCGGACTATTTACCCACCGGCCAAAACCGTTCCCCACCGTGCGCAGCCGGGATTTTTCATTGATCCCGCAATCAGTGTGGGAGCGAGCCTGCTCGCGAAGGGGCCGGCACATTCAGTATTGATGTCAACTGACAGACCGCCTTCGCGAGCAGGCCCGCTCCCACAGGTATTGTGCAACCGCGGACTATTTACCCACCGGCCAAAACCGTTCCCCACCCCCCGGTGCATCCGTCCACGCCTGCAACGACCGGGTCGGCAAATCGAAATAATCCCGGGTACGCGCATAGCCATGGCCACCCATGCGCCCAATCGCATCGAGCCCCAGTTGATCGATGTACAGGGTTTTCGGGTCGATCAGTTCGTCCCGCACATGGGCCATCAGCACTTCGCCAAAGATGATCTCCCGCGACTGGCCGATGGACAGCGCCATCATTCGCCGGCATTCCAGTGCCACCGGGGCTTCGCCGATGCGCGGGCATTTGACCGTGGTGCCGGGAATGGCGGTGAGGCCGGCGGCGGTCAGCTCGTCGAAACCGGGGGCGAAGGGCACGGCGCAGACATTCATTGCTTCCACCAGGGCATCGCTGACGATGTTGACGGTGAATTCCTGGTTGAGCTGGATGTTGCGCGTGGTGTCCTTGGGGCTCTGATCACCGTAGTTCTCCACGCCCAACGCGAGGATCGGCGGATCGGCCGAGAGCGCATTAAAGAAGCTGAACGGCGCGGCATTGACGCGGCCTTCGCCGTCGACAGTGGTGACCAGGGCAATAGGTCGTGGCACCACGCTGCCGATCAGAATCTTGTATTTGTCCCGCGCACTCAGGGTGCTGAAATCGAAGCTTTGCATGGGCGGCATTCTCTAAGGAAGTGGATCAATGGCACTCAGCGGCGCCTGTGCGCTGTAGTCGTCGGCGAAGGGAATGGCCGGTTGGAACAGGGTTTTCCAGTCCGGTTGGCCGAAGGCCCGGTCGCTGTGACTGCGCATCAGTTTTTCGAATTGTCGTTGGGCCTGGCGCTGCAGGGCGGGGTAGTCGACTCCGTTGACCTGACCGTCCTGCATCACACAGCGGCCGTCGATCCAACTGGCGATGCAGTCGTCACCGCGCCCGGCCAGCATCAGGTTTTTCAAGGGATCGAACAGCGGCCCCAGGTGCAGGCCACGCAGGTTGAACACGGTGATGTCGGCCTTTGCTCCCGGCGCCAGTCGCCCAAGGTCATCGCGGCCCAGGGCCCTGGCACCGCCGAGGGTGGCGGCGTTGTACAGATCGAGGGTGCTGGTCAGCGTGTTGCCGCCCTCCATCAGTCGCGCGATGTTCAAGCCCTGGCGCATGTTGTCCAGCAAATCCGCCGGCCAGGTGTCGGTGCCCAGGGCGAAGTTGATGCCCTTGGCCCGATAGCGACCGAACGAGTCCAATGCCTCGCCGTCCCGGGCGAACACCACCGGGCAATGCACCAGGCTGGCGCCGCCGTCCACCACCCTTTGCAGGTCATCATCGCCACGGGTGTAAATGCCGTGGGGCAGCAGGCTGCGCGGGGTCAGCAGGTCAAGTTGCTGCAACCAGCCCAACGGTGACGCACCGCGCAATTGCTCGACCATCGCCACTTCGCCAAGGCCCTGGCAGCAATGCAGACGCATCGGCGCATTGAGTTCCCGGCTCAGCGCAGCGGTGCGCAGTAACAGCGCCGGTGTGCAGGTCTGGATGCGGTCCGGCAGCAGCGCACCGCGGATCAGGCCGTCATTCGTGCCGTCGAAATCCCTGAAAAACCGTTGCGCCGCGTCGAGTCCGGCCATGCCCCGGGCTTCGTCCCAGTGGTGGGCCAGCGTGCCGTCGGCTTGCCAGTAACTCATGCCACTCATGTAGCAGGGGCCGAGGTAAGTGCGCAGCCCCAGTTCGGCGGCTACACCGGCCACTGCTGCAAACTCGTCATAGGTTTCCGCCCATTCGCGGTAATACATCGAGGTAATCGGCATGGCCGTTGTGATGCCGTTGCGGATCAGCTGCGTGAAGGCGTAGCGGTACTTGAAGACTTCTTCGTCCGGGCTGTAGCTCTCCCGGGGGCCACGCGCCAGGTATTCGGCGGACCACATCCGGCCCATATCGCGCTCGTCGCCGTTGTCCAGGGTCAACACCGTGGAATCGAGATCGCCCAAAGCATCGAGGTCAATGAAACCGGGGCCGATCAACGCGTTGCCGTAGTCGATCCACTGATCCACCGGTCCCGGGTAATCGCGGCCGACAAACACAATGTGCGCGCCTTCGAACACCACCTCACCGTTGCGCCAGAGCACGTGTTTGGTGCCGTCGAAGCCGACCACGCAGCTGCTTTTGAGGCCGATGCGCTTCACAAACGGCTGTCCAGCAAACGGCCACCCGAAGCGATCAACTGCCCGCCGCGATAAACCTGACGCAGGGGGCGCGACACCACGGCTTCACCCAGGGTCTGTACCGGCATCAGCAGAAAGTCCGCAGGCCGGCCGATTTCCACGCCATATCCATCACAGCCCAGGGCCCGGGCACCATTCACAGTCGCTGCGTCGAACGCCGCCGCCAGTTCCTCGTCCTTGTTCAAGTCGAAACGGAACGCCAGCAACATCGCCCGCTCCAGCATGTCGCCGTTGCCCATGGGCGACCAGGCGTCGCGAATACCGTCCGAGCCCAGGCACACATTCACCCCGGCTTCGCGCAGGGCGAGGAATGGGGGTACCGCACAATCGGCCGGCGCCGAACTCATCAACGAAATCCCCAGTGTCGCCAGGCGTCCGGCCACCGGTTTGACCTGGCTCCACGGCAACATGCCGAGGCAGTAGGCATGGCTGATCATCACCCGGTCCTGAAGCCCGAAGCGCTCGGTGTAGTCGGCGATCAGTTTGATCTGCCACAGGCCCAACTCGCCCTTGTCGTGCAGGTGAATGTCGACGCCACGGTCGAATTCGCTGGCCAGTTTGAACACGAAGTCCAGTTGCGCGATGGGGTCGTTGTCGATGCCGCAGGGGTCGAGGCCGCCGACGTTCTCCACGCCCAACGCCATGGCTTCGCACATCAGCTCGGCGGTGCCGGGGCGACTGATCAGGCCGGTTTGCGGGAAGACCACCAGTTGCAGGTCGATCAAGTCGCGGTATTTTTCACGCAGTTGCTGCATGGCCTCGACATGGCGCAGGCCGAATTCCGGGTCAATGTCGACGTGGCAACGCAGGGTCAGCGAACCACGGGCGATGCAGTTCTCCAGCAGGGCGCCGGCCCGTTGTGCAATGGGGGCTTCGACTTCGCGCAGTACACGACGCTCGTTGGCGATGTAGTCCTTGAGGTTCGGACCGGCACTGTTCGGACGCCAGGGCTGGCCCCAGAGGGTTTTGTCCAGGTGCACGTGGCTTTCCACCAGGGCTGCGGTGAGCAATTGGTTCTGGCCGTCGATGTCGGTGGCGAGCAGTTCGCTGGTCGAGGCCGGGCGACGCTGGGTGAAGCGGCCGTTTTCGATCAGCAGGTCTTCGGCGGCGGCGCCGTAGGGGCGCACGTTGCGTAGCCAGCGGGGGGGAGTCATTGCGTACCTCAAATTCGGTGTTGTGTGGGAGGGCCTCTTCGCGAGCAGGCTCGCTCCCACAGGGGAATGCATTTCAAATGTGGGAGCGAGCCTGCTCGCGAAGGCCGCGACTGGGTTTCAGATCAGCCCTTGAGCTTCGCCCAGATCCGGTCCTGCAGTTCCCGCGCCTTGTTGCTGCATTCCTTTTCAGGACGCAGGCGCGAGGCGAACTCGTCGGGCATGTTGATGGCGTCCATGACCCGCCATTTGGCATCGATCAGCTTGTCGCTCTGGATGCCGTTGGCGTAGGCGATGGCGTTGGACACGGCCGCGGCGTTTTCCGGTTTCATCATCCAGTCGATGAAGATTTTCGCGTTGCCGGGGTGCGGTGCGCTTTTCGGTACGGCGAAGTTGTCCTGGAACATCGCCAGGCCTTCTTTCGGATACACGTACTTGATGGTGCTCTTCTGCAAGGTGGCCCGCGCGGTAGAACCGTTCCAGTTCTGCATCATGATCACCTCACCGGAGGCCATGCGGTCGACGGTGTTGTCCGAGCTGTACATCTTCAGGAACGGTTTCTGCTTTTGCAGCAGTTCCAGAATGCGCTTGGCGTCCTGCGGGTTTTCCGTGCATTCGTCGACGTTCAGGTAATGGCTGGCGGCGTTGATCACGCTGCTGGACGTGTCGAGGGCGGCGAGTTGGCCTTGCAGTTCCTTGCGCGGCTCGAAGAACTCTTTCCACGAGTCATCGAGCTTGCCGCCGGGCACCCGCGCGCTGTCATAGGAGAACCCGGTGGTGCCCCACAGGTACGGTGCCGAGAATTTGCGGCCGGGGTCGAAGCTCGGGTCGCGGAACGCCGGCTTCACGTACTGGAAGTTGGGCAGGGTCGGCGCGTCGATTTCCAGCAACAGGTTCTGGTTGATCAGGGTGCGCATGATCGACTGCGACGGCACGATCACGTCATAGGCGGCGCCACCGGCCTGCAACTTGGCCAGCAGGGTTTCGTTGCTGTCGTAGCCGTCCATGGTGACCTTGATGCCGGTCTCCTTCTCGAACTTGGCCAGCAGGTCCACCGGGTAATAATCGGTCCAGTTGTAGAAGAACAGTTGCTTGGGCTCGGCGGCCTGGGCGCTGATGGCGGTGAAGCAACTCAGGGCCAGACCGGTGACGGCGAAACACATGTTTTTGATGTTCTTTTTCATGGGCTTTTTATTCATAACAGCGGGCTCCAGGGTTTATTGGTTTTTACCGCGCTGTCCCAGCCAGAAGGCCAGCACCACCAGCACGATGGAAATCACCAGCATCAGGGTCGAGATCGCATTGATCTCCGGCGTCACGCCGGCCTTGATCGCCGAGAAGATGTACACCGGCAGGGTCGTGGAACCGGGGCCGGCGACGAAGAAGGTCATGATGAAATCGTCCAGGCTGACCACGAACGCCAGCACCGAACCGGACAGCACCGCCGGCCACAACAGCGGCAGCGTCACCCGCCGGAACACCTGCCAGGGATTGGCGTACAGATCGTTCGCCGCTTCCAGCAGACTCTTGTCCAGGTCATTGAGCCGCGCGCGGATCGGCAGGTAGGCGAAGGGAATGCAGAAGCCGATATGGGCGACGATCACCGTCAGCAAACCGAGCTTGATCCCCAGCGCCATGAACAGCAGCAGGGTGGCGACGGCGGTGACGATTTCCGGCAGGATCAGCGGCAGGTTGATCCCGCCTTCGACCATCTTCTGCCCGTAGAACGGCCGGTAAGTTGCCAGTGCCGCGAGCAAGGCAATCGCCGTGGCGCACACTGTGGCGATACCGGCGACGATGATCGAGTTCAGCGCGGCGGTCTGGATCGACGGGTTGGCCAGGATGCGTCCATACCAGTCGAACGAAAACTCGGTCCATACCGTCGCCGAGCGGTTGGCGTTGAAGCTGTAGGCGATCAGCACGAAGATCGGCAGGTACAGGTAGGCCAGGATCAGCAGGCTGACTTCCCGGGTTATCGGCAGTTTTTTCAGGTGCAGGGCGATCATGCGGTGGCTCCCCGACGAAGAGTGTTGGCGGCACTGCGGCTGTAGAGGGCATACAGCACCAGGGACAGCAGCAGAATCCCCAGCAGCAGGAACGACAGAGAACTGCCCAGCGGCCAGTTGCGCGCGGTGCCGAACTGTTGCTGGATCAGATTGCCGATCATCAGGGTCTTGCCGCCGCCGAGAATTGCCGGCGTGATGAAGGCGCCGAGGCTGGGCACGAATACCAGCAGGGAACCGGCAATCACTCCCGGCATCGACAGCGGCAGGATGATCCGCCGCAGCGCATGCCAGCGGTTGGCGCCCAGGTCATAGGCCGCTTCCACCAGACGCCAGTCGAGTTTTTCAAGGGTCGAGTAGATCGGCAGAATCATGAACGGCAGGAAGCTGTAGACCAGCCCGACGCTGACGGCGAAGTCGTTGTAGAGCAGGGTGATGCCGCCGGCGCTGGGGAACAGCGCATTGAGGCTCTGGGCGACCCAGCCCTGTTCGCGCAGGATGATCAGCCAGGCGTAATTGCGGATCAGCAGGTTGGTCCAGAAGGGGATGGTGATCAGCAGAACCATCAGGTTGCGTCGACGGGGTGTCAGGCTCGACATCCACAGCGCCACCGGAAAGCCGAACAGGAAACACAGCACCGTGGTACCACCGGCCTGGAACACCGAGCGCAACAGTGCCTGGGCGTAGACCCAATTGAGCTCAAGCTCACCGTCGAAACCTTCCTGGAAAAACAACTGCACGTAGCTTTGCAATTGCCAGTCGGCCTGCCAGTCGACGCCACCGTAGACGTTGCGCGGCAGCAGGCTGATATAGCCCATGATGCCCAGCGGAATGGCGATCAGGGCCAGCAGGGTCAGAACCACCGGGCTGAGCAACAGCGCGCGGTTAAGGGCGGGAGAAGTGCTGCTGACGCTCATCTCAGGCCTCCATCAACAGGCAGGCGTGAGGCGGCAGGTTGACCGCCACGCGATCACCGACGCCACGGCTGCGGTTCAGGCCTTCGTTGTTTTCACGCAGCATGACCTTGATGTCGTTGTTCAAGCGGCACTGGTAGAGGGTTGCGGTGCCGACGTACAGCACGGCCTCGATCACCCCGCGCAGGTGATGCGGTTGCGCCGGGTCCACCAGTTGCGAACGTTCCGGGCGGAACGCCAGCTGCACCTTGCCGTCGATGCCTTGGGCCGGGCAGGGGATTTCCACCGGCATACCGCTGGGCACGAACAGGTGTTCGTTGTTTTGCCCGCGTTTGAGGTGCCCGGGCAGGAAGTTGATGTCACCAATGAACTGGGCGACGAATTGATGCTGCGGCCGTTCGTAGATGTCGTTGGGCGTACCGATCTGCAGGATCTTGCCGGCGGACATCACGGCAATGCGATCGGACAGGGTCAGGGCTTCTTCCTGATCGTGGGTGACAAAAATGAAGGTGATGCCCGCTTCCTTTTGCACACGCTTGAGCTCAACCTGCATTTCCTTGCGCAGCTTGAGGTCCAGCGCCGACAGTGGTTCGTCGAGCAGCAACACTTTGGGTTTCGGCGCCAAGGCCCGGGCCAGAGCCACCCGTTGCTGCTGGCCGCCGGACAGTTCTGCCGGTTTGCGTCGGGCCAGGTGCTGCATTTGCACCAGCGCCAGCATTTCATCGACCCGCTGCGGGATCAGCTTGCGATCAAGACCCTGCATCTCGAGGCCGAAGGCGATATTCTGCGCAACACTCATGTGCGGAAACAACGCGTAACTCTGGAACACTGTGTTGACCCGCCGCTTGAACGGCGGCAAGTCGTTGACGGGTTCGCCAGCGAGGCGGATTTCACCGTCGCTGACGTGCTCGAAGCCGGCGATGGTGCGCAGCAGGGTGGTTTTGCCACAGCCGGAGGGGCCAAGCAGGGTGAAGAACTCGTTGTCGGCAATATCGACCGATACATGATCGAGGGCCGGTGCCAGGCCGGGATCGTCGGAATATCGCTTGGAGACGTTACGCACTTCAATTGCAACTGGATGACCCATAATGGTGCATTCCTCTAATTATTGTATGCAAAATCTGGATGCAATTTAGAGATACCCGGATTAACCTGCTCGTGCAACCCCCTTTTTCAAGGCTGTTCATTCGCCTGGGACCGGTCGCATAGCGCTCAAGGAGTCATCGAATGGCGGAAAAGAAACTGGAAACCACGGTCGACCGCGTCTACCAAGGGGTTTACGAGGCGATCAGCAAGCGCACCCTGCGGCCCGGCATGAAGCTCGGCGAGGCCTCGCTGGCTGAACTTTTCAATGTCAGCCGCACGTCGGTTCGTGCCGCGCTCAAGCAACTGGAAGCCGATGGCCTGGTCACCACCGAGCCCAATAAAGGTGCGTCGGTCTCGTTGCCCAGCGACGAAGAGATCCGTTCGCTGTTCGAAACCCGGCGCCTGGTCGAGATCGGCATTGTCAGCGAGTTGTGCCGTCGGCGAGATACCGCCGTGACCCAGGACTTGCGCGATCACCTGTTGCTGGAGGACGAAGCGCACCAAAGCGGCGACCATGAGCGGTTGATTCATCTGCTCGGTGAGTTCCACATCAAACTCGCCCGCAGCTTGAACAATCCGGTATTGCTGGACTGGTTCCAGAAACTGATTTCCCGGGCTTCGCTGTACGCCGCCGCCCTGGATGACGACAGCCACGAAGCCTGTCGCGACGACGAACATTTGCGCTTGATCGAATACATCGAAGCGGGCAACCAGAGCGCGGCGATCGAACTGACTTGCATGCACTTGAATGGCATTGAGAAAGCGATTCTCGATGTCGCTGCCACCTTGAAAACCAGCTACAACCCGCTCAAGCATTTGATTGAGGTGTAGCCGCACGGCTAGCAACTTGTGGGAGCGAGCCTGCTCGCGAAGGCGGAGTGTCAGTCGCCATAGATGTTGAATGTGCCGGCCCCTTCGCGAGCAGGCTCGCTCCCACCGGGATCTGCGGTGGCCATGGGTCCCGCGAGAATCAGCTATACCTCTATGAAACCATTGGCATCCGCGATGCTCGAAACAAACGGGTGCAGTCACCGGATACAGAGCCAGCCAATGCAGTTTCTAGACGATAGCCACGGGTGTGCCGGCTGGAGCGGCGAAATGGCCGGGCGCATTCGTGCGTTCGATTGGAGCCACACCGAGCTTGGCGCCATCGAAACCTGGCCCAGGAGCCTGAACAGCACGGTACAGCTGATGCTCGCCTCGCCGCTGCCGATGGTGATGCTTTGGGGCCGGCCCGGCTACATGATCTACAACGACGCCTATTCGAAATTTGCCGGCGGGCGCCATCCCTACCTGTTGGGTTCGCCGGTGGAGCTGGGCTGGCCGGAAGTCGCCGATTTCAACCGGCATGTGGTCGATACCTGCCTCGCCGGCGGCACCTTGTCCTACCGTAACAAAGTGCTGGTGCTGCTGCGCGATGGAGTGCCCGAAGACGTCTGGCTGGATCTGTATTACAGCCCGGTCGCCAACGATGACGGCTGCCCTGCAGGCGTCATGGCAATGGTGGTCGAAACCACCGAATTCGTGATTTCCGAACGCCTGCGCCAGGCCGCCGAAAATGCTTATCGCGCCGACAACGAACGGGTGCGCCTGGCACTCAATGCCGGAGCCTTGCTTGGCTCGTTTGTCTGGGACATCAAGGCTGACGTGCTGAGCGGCGATGAACGCTTTGCCCGCACCTTTTCCTATCCTGCCGGGCAAGCCCTGGACAACCTGCCCCAGGACATCGCCGAAGCGCGCATCCATCCCGATGATCGCAGCTGGGTTCAGGAGCAAGTCAAACAGTCCATGGAAACCGCCGCACCCTTTAACGCCGAATACCGGGTGCTGCGCCCCGATGGCACTTACCTGTGGGTGCTCGCCAGCGGTTGCTGCGAGTTTGATGAGCAGGGCGAACCGTTTCGGTTCCCCGGGGTATTGATTGACATCCATGAACGCAAGACTGCCGAAGAGTCCCTGCTCAGGTTCACCCGTAATCTGGAGCAGCGCGTAGCCGACGAAGTCGACGCGCGGCTGGCGGCGGAAGAGCAACTGCGTCAGTCACAGAAACTCGAAGCCATCGGCGGCTTGACCGGTGGCGTGGCCCACGATTTCAACAACCTGTTGCAAGTGATCGCCGGTAACCTGCACTTGCTGGCGCGTCATGAGCCGGGCAATGCCAACGTGCAGCGCCGTGTGGCGGCATCGATTGCTGCCGTGGAGCGCGGCGCCAAACTGTCTTCGCAATTGCTCGCCTTCGCACGGCGCCAGCCGCTGTCCCCGGCGATTTGCACGCCGCAGCAGATTTTCGACGGCCTGGGCGAGCTGTTGCAGCGTGCCCTGGGGGAAACCCTGCAGATCCAGATGAGCGCTGCCGAAGATCCCTGGGCAGTGTTTGTCGATCGCAATCAACTGGAAAACACCATCCTCAACCTCGCGATCAATGCCCGGGACGCGATGAAGGGTGAGGGGATCATTGAGTTGAGCGCCGACAACGTCACCCTCGACCGCACGTTCTGCGCGGGCAAGGGGATCGTCGCCGGCGACTATGTGCGTGTGACGGTGGCCGATACCGGCTCCGGCATGCCGCCGCAAGTGCTGGCACAAGCCTTCGAACCGTTTTTCACCACCAAGCCCGACGGCCAGGGCACGGGGCTGGGCCTGAGCATGGTGTTCGGTTTCGTCAAGCAGAGCGGTGGGCATGTCGAGATGTCCAGCACCGTCGGGGAGGGCACCCGGGTGCAGCTGTATTTCCCGCGCAGCCTGCGTACAGCGGACAGTGAGGCAGCAGTCCTTGATATTCCGCAACGGGGTGGGCACGAACGGATTCTGGTGGTCGAGGACAATGAAGCCGTGCGCACTTCGACGGTGGAGTTGCTGCGCGAAGAGGGTTATCAGGTGCTGACGGCGGCCAATGCCGACGTCGCCATGCAGATGTTGCTGGAGGGCGTGGTGGTGGACCTGATCTTCACCGACGTGGTCATGCCCGGCCTGATCAAGAGCTCTGACCTGGCGGCGTGGGCGAAAGTGCAGAACCCACCTTTGGCCGTACTGTTCACCTCCGGTCACACCCGTGACATTATCTCGCGCAACCACCAACTCAGCCCCGACACCCATTTGCTGAGCAAGCCCTACAGCCCACAAGCGCTGACCCAGATGATCCGCACCGTCCTCAACGGTTAAGAAAACCCATTGTGGGAGCGAGCCTGCTCGCGAAAGCGGAGTGTCAGGCAACATCTATGTTGAATGACAGATCGCATTCGCGAGCAGGCTCGCTCCCACAGGGGAATGGTGTTTTTTCAGTAATTTATGTAAGGCGACCCGATGATTTCAACGCGCACCTCAACTCCCCCCTCAGGCATGGTCAGGGTGCGCGGCGCCCGGGAACACAACCTCAAGAACATCGATGTCGATATCCCCCGCGATGCCCTGGTGGTGTTCACCGGGGTGTCGGGTTCGGGGAAGTCTTCCCTGGCGTTTTCGACCCTGTACGCCGAGGCGCAACGGCGTTATTTCGAATCTGTGGCGCCTTATGCGCGGCGCCTGATCGATCAGGTCGGGGTGCCGGATGTCGACTCCATCGAAGGCTTGCCGCCGGCAGTGGCCTTGCAGCAACAACGGGGTACGCCGAGTACGCGTTCTTCGGTGGGCAGCGTCACGACCCTGTCGAGCCTGATCCGCATGCTGTATTCGCGCGCCGGCAGTTATCCGGCGGGGCAGCCGATGCTGTACGCCGAAGACTTTTCGCCGAACACACCCCAGGGCGCCTGCGCCGAATGCCATGGCCTGGGTCGGGTGTATGAAGTCACCGAAGCGCTGATGGTACCGGACCCGAGCCTGAGCATTCGCCAGCGTGCGGTCGCTTCCTGGCCATTGGCCTGGCAGGGCCAGAACCTGCGGGACATCCTCGTGACCATGGGCTACGACGTCGATATCCCTTGGCGTGAACTGCCGAAAAAACAGCGCGACTGGATTCTCTTCACTGAAGAAACCCCGACGGTGCCGGTGTATGCCGGGCTCACCCCGGAAGAAACCCGGGTCGCCCTCAAGCGCAAGATGGAGCCGAGTTACCAAGGCACCTTCACCGGCGCACGGCGCTACATCCTGCACACCTTCACCCATTCGCAAAGTGCGCTGATGAAGAAGCGCGTCTCGCAATTCATGCTCGGCAGCCCTTGCCCGTTGTGCGACGGCAAACGCCTCAAGCGCGAGGCCTTGTCGGTGACCTTCGCCGGCTACGACATCGGTGAGTTGTCGCAGATGCCATTGCTGCAAGTGGCCGACGTACTCAGGCCGGTGGCCGCCGAGCATTATCTGCAGGAGGGCGAGGAGGCGGGTGAGGTGCTGACCCACCGCCAGACCCGCGAAGCCCGAGAACAGCGCGTCGCCCACGGCGCCAGTGGTCACGCCAATGCGCCGGATGTACGGCACACGCCGAACCTGTCGGTGGAAAAACGCCTGGCCGCGCAACGGATCGCCCAGGACCTGCTGGAAAGGGTCAGCACATTGACTGACCTCGGCCTCGGTTACCTGGCACTGGAGCGCAGCACCCCGACACTGTCGTCCGGCGAATTGCAGCGCCTGCGCCTGGCAACACAGTTGGGCTCGCAGTTGTTCGGTGTGATCTACGTGCTGGACGAACCATCGGCCGGCTTGCACCCGGCCGATGGCGAGGCGTTGTTCGAGGCCCTGCAACGCTTGAAAGCCGCCGGCAACACCTTGTTCGTGGTCGAACACGACCTGGAAACCATGCGCCGCGCCGACTGGTTGATCGATGTCGGACCGGCGGCGGGTGAGCATGGCGGTCGGGTGCTGTACAGCGGCGCACCCATGGGGCTGGCCGATGTCACTGATTCACAAACCCGCGCTTATCTATTCGCCGGACACATCGCCACATCCCGAACCTTGCGCAAGCCAAGCGATTGGCTGCGTCTGGAAGGCATCACCCGCAATAACCTGAACAACCTCGACGTCGAGTTTCCGCTGGGGTGTTTTACCGCGGTGACCGGGGTTTCGGGTTCGGGCAAATCCAGCCTGGTCAGCCAGGCCTTGCTGGAGCTGGTTGGCGCGCACCTCGGTCGCCCGTCCACTGACACCGACTCGCAAGAGCCGAGCCTGGAAGACGATGCGCCGCAAGTCAGCGGTGGCCAGGTGACGGCGGGACTGGCGTCGATCAAACGTCTGGTGCAAGTCGACCAGAAACCCATCGGCCGCACCCCGCGCTCCAACCTGGCAACCTACACCGGGCTGTTCGACAACGTGCGCAAGCTCTACGCCGCCACGCCCGAGGCCCAGGCGGCGGGTTATGACGCCGGGCAGTTTTCCTTCAACGTCGCCAAGGGCCGCTGCCCGACCTGCGAAGGCGAGGGTTTTGTCAGCGTCGAGTTGCTGTTCATGCCCAGTGTCTATGCACCATGCCCGACCTGCCACGGCGCCCGCTACAACCCAGAAACCCTGGCAATCACCTGGCAGGGGCGCAACATTGCCCAGGTACTGCAACTGACCGTGGACCAGGCGGTCGAGGTCTTCGCCGAGCAAGCAGCCGTGCGTCGTTCGTTGGAGGTACTGCGCGATATCGGCCTGGGTTACCTGCGTCTCGGCCAACCGGCGACGGAGCTGTCCGGCGGCGAAGCCCAGCGCATCAAGCTGGCCACCGAGCTGCAACGCAATCAGCGCGGGGCGACGCTGTACGTGCTCGATGAACCCACCACCGGGTTGCACCCGCGGGACGTCGATCGCTTGCTTGAACAGTTGAACAACCTGGTGGAGGCGGGGCACACGGTGATCGTTGTCGAACATGAAATGCGCGTGGTGGCGCAGAGTGACTGGGTGATCGATATTGGTCCAGGGGCTGGGGATCAGGGGGGCAAGATTGTCGTGGCGGGCGCACCGCAGAAAGTGGCCAAGAGCAAAAAGAGCCGGACGGCGCCGTTCCTTGCCAGGACTTTGGGCTTGGCTTGAATGGGCGGTGAATCTGCTGGCCTCTTCGTCGGATCGCCGCCCGGAGCCGGCTCGCTCCCACAATGGGTCTTTGGCGTTCACAATTGTCCGGTAGGAGGCTGATGAAGGGAACGTTGACCGCGTCGTGACTTCGAAACTACAAGGCCCGAGTGTTTCGGCCGCGTACTTGCAGTGATGAACGAGGTTCTTATGAAAGAGAAAAATCTTGGCGAACCCCCGCAAAGCACCCCGGAGCCACAGAGCGGTGATACGGCGGTTGACCAGAAAAACCGCCATACCGATAACGACAATGAATTCAGTCCGGGCTTCAAGCCCAACCCGGATCGACCCAAGCCCAGCGATGACACGGATGCCGATATCGACACGGATGGTGGCTAGGTGGCGGACATAAAACTGGCAGGCAGACACAAAATATGTGGCGAGGGAGCTTGCTCCCGCTTGAGTGCGCAGCACTCACAAAAATCGCACTGAGATCGCAAAGGTTGTCAGATTTTTGGGGCTGCTCTGCGCAGCCCAGCGCGAGCAAGCTCGCTCGCCACAAGGATCACAGCTCCATTATTTGCCCGGATGGGCAGCCTGGAGTTTTTTCGCCATATCCAGATGTTTTTCCAGCCCAGGCAACATTTTCTGCGCAAAGCCTTTCAGCTCGGTAGCGCCTTTGGTTCTGTCATCCGTCACCGTGTTGGCTTGCTTCTCGAACAGCTCAATGGCGTCTTCGTGGGCCTTGACCTGATTGTTGGCGTAGGCCGCGTCGAAGGACTCGTCACGCATGTCGAGGATTTTTTCCTTGGCCTGCTTTACCAGCGTCGTGTCGTCTGGCACTTCGATGTCATTCTTTTTCGCGATGGTCGCCAGTTCATCGTTGGCCTTGCCATGGTCGGTGATCATCATGTTGGCGAATGCCTTGATGTCTGCCGATTGGCTCTTTTCCAGCGCCAGGCGGCTGGTTTCGATTTCCGCGATACCACCGGCGGCGGCCTTGTCGACAAAGTCGTTGGAGGTGGCTGCGAATGCCGTGCCGATGCTGGTACTCAAGGCAACGGCCAGAGCGAGGTGGCGCAAGTTGAATCCGTCCATAGGTGCTTCTCCACACAAGTGATCGAGGTGATCGTTAACCTGTGGAGGCTGGCGCCCGGGCAAAGGTTTTATCGTTTTTGATACAGGGCGACGAACGGACACCGCTGGTCAGACAGATGGTCGACAGAACCGGCCAACCAAGGCCATTCTGATAGTTGGCGAACGCAATCAGTCGCGTTTGCTACCGATTAACAAACGGAGGTGTTCCATGCCGGTGCCCCACGACCTTTTTCAGGATCTGAAACGCACAAAGGAAGAAATCCAGAAGAAACGCGCCGAGGATCCGTTACTGGATTCACTGATCAACAAGTATTCCCAGGCGGATAAAGCTGTGGTGGAGGCAGAGGAAGCCAAATCCAGCGATGACGCGGTGACCAAGCTCAAGGCGAAGCGCCTGGAGGTCAAGGACAAGATCGTCAAACAACTCCAGTCGTCGTCCTGATTCAGCGTAATGAGTCACCGACGACCGGTGATTGAACCGTTGGAACGGCGATTAAAACCGGCACCTCGAGTGTTCAGAGTCCGAACATCGGGCTCCATGCGAGGTGCCACATGAAGCAAAAATACCCCGCGAAAAAAACCAACAATCCCTGTGGGAGCGAGCCTGCTCGCGAAGACGGCGTGTCAGATACATCTGTGTCGACTGACACACCCTCTTCGCGAGCAGGCTCGCTCCCACAGGGTTATCCGGGTTATTTCTCCAAGGCGGTACTCAATGGCAACCGCACCATGTTCTTCGCCTTCAGCGAGCCGAAATACAACCACTCCCCATACTCACGTACCGTGGTAACCGGCGAGTAATTGCCGCTGCTGCCATCCTGCAGGTTGGCGATCACCTTGCCCTCGATGTCCAGGCCCAGGGCAAACGCGCGTTTCTCTACCGGTTTGGGAAGGATCGTCATGGCCCGCACGATCATCTTGCGCACGAACGGATGCGCCGCCGTGGCATCGAGCAGTGCGTTGCGCGGCGCGTACAACGCCACCCAGAAACGGTCGCGGCCATTGAATGCCAGGTTATCCGGCAGCCCCGGCAGGTTGTCGATGAACAGATCGTGGGTGCCGGCCTTGGGGCCGCTCAGCCAGTAACGACTGATGCGATAGGCGCCGGTTTCGTTGACCAGCACAAAGGCATCGTCCGGCCCCAGGGTGACGCCATTGGCAAACTCCAGCTTGTCCAGCAAGACTGTGGTCTTGCCTGTCTGGAAGTCATAACGCAACAAGCGTCCGTCACCACCGTGCTCGATGATGGCCTCGCCGTCCTCGCCGTAGCCGAAGCGGCTGGAGGCGTCGCTGAAATAGGCGTAGTGCCCGGATTTGTCGATGGCCACGTCATCGGTGAAACCGAAGGGTACGCCGGCGGCTGTCGTGGTCATTGCCACCAGGCGACCCTGGGCATCCAGCGACAGCAAGCCCTTGACCGCGTCGGCGATCACCAGCAAACCATTGGGGTGCCGAGCCAGTCCCAGGGGCCGGCCCCCGGTATCGGCCAGGACTTTGGTGACCTTGCCGTCGAGACTGGTGCGGATCAGCCGACCGTCATGCAAACCGGTGATCAGCGCATCGCCTTCCAGCAGCAGCGCCTCCGGGCCGTCGATGTTCGCGGCGCCGACCCGCTCCACGCCCTTGAGACGGTGATTATCGGCATAGACGCCGCTGCTGAGAGACGGCGCGGGCTGCGGCGTCCAGGCCACCGGTTGCACTTTGGTCGGCATCAGCAGCAGGAACGCGCCAATGGCAATGATCACCAGCAACAGGCAGTGGTGAAATCTGATCCGTCGCCTCACGCGTTGACTCCGCACTGCGCCAGGTGTTTTTGCGCCATTTCGCGCAGTGCCAGCATCGACGCCGCCGACTCACGATCGATCCGGCGCCTGAGCAGCAGTTTGTTGGCGACGCGCATCCCCAGGCCGTTGAACTGATACTCAAGCGTGCGGATAAACAGCGTGCCGTCGCCCTTGGCTTCACACTCATAGGTCAGTATCAAAGACAGACCGTGGTCGCCCTGGGCCTGGGCAATCCAGCGCCGCCCCGGCAGGTACTCGTCCACCACCCAGCTCAGATGCCCGTCACGCCCGCCGGCCCGGATGTCCTCTTCGAACCGCGCGCCGGCATGCAGGGGGCCTCGCTGTCCGTTGATCTTGAGCGATGACGGATGCCACTCCGGCCAACGGGTTACGGAACTGGCGTAGGCGAGTACGTCGATGGGATTTCCAGCAATCTCGATCTGATGCTTCATGCGCGTCATGGGCGTTCTCGTCGGGTACGGGGTGGCCTGCTCCGGCTCCCAGTAGAGGGTGCCGAACAGATAATCCATCAGCGGGAAAACGATGTTGAAATTGCGCTCCTGCATCATTTCGCGGCGGTGATGCAATTCGTGCAGGCGCCGCATCTGGCGGATCCACGGCAGGCGCGTCAACGGATTGTGCGGCGGCAGGTGTTCGCAGGCGTGAAACACCTCATAGGCCAGGTAGCCGAGGACCAGGCAGCCTGCGACCAGCCCGGCGACGTTGGCATCGAACTGCTTGAGCAGCCACCAGATCGGCAAGGTGATGACCAGCGTGTGCAAGACGATCAACCAGGCCGGAAACAGAATCACCCGCCAGTCGCGGGCGCTGTCGTAGGTCATGTACCCGGGTGCGAAAAAACTGTGATGGTCGCCGGCATGGCGCGCGTAGAACATCCGCGCGAAGGCTTTTTTGTGATGGCCCAGGTGTCGATGCACCAGGTACACACCCAGGTTGAAGAGCAACAAGGTCAGTGGCACCGCCAGCCACGCCAGCGGTTGCACCCGGTGCACGGTGCTCCAGAATGCCGCAATGGCCAAAATGCCGAACAGCAGCACGAAGGCGCCATGCAGCCACGGGTTGTAGAGCGGGTGAATGTTGGCGCGGTAACGGCTGCGGAATGCTTCGGTGGTCTGCCTCACTGCAATCACCTGTCGTTATTGTTATCTCCAGCAGATTAGTCGATCCCGGCGTTTTGGTTGGATGAACCTTGAGGACACAACGGCCATGATCCGGTGCAAACCGGACTCAGGTCAGCGGGTTCCAGCGTTGCGACCAGTCGTCATCGATCTTGATGACTTCGCGCAGCAGATCGAAGGCCCGTTGCAGGGTTTCCGAATCGCGGTCGCGGGAGTAGACCAGGTACGTCGGGTAACTGAACTCCGGGGCCTTGGGCACTTGCTCCAGCACGCCGCTTTCCAGATAACTCTGCACGACGCGGGTGCGGAAGTAGCCGCTGCCGCCATTTTCGAGGATGTACTGCAAAGCCAGCGGGCCCAGGTTGAAGCTCAGGGCCGCCTTGGCTTTTTCCGGCAGGGCGGCATCGTGCTGGCGACGGAAATCCTGACCCCAATCGATGTACACATAGGGATCGGCGCGTCCGGGTTGGCGCACGAGGATGAGTTTCTCTTCCAGAATCTGCTCGACTTGCAGGCGCGGCCAGTATTCGGGCTGATAGACCAGTGCCGCATCCAGCACCCCGAGTTCCAGTTGGCGCAGCAGGTTTTCACCGTCGCGGATCTCCATGCGCAGCGCATGGCTGGGGATTTTTTCCCGCAGTTCGCCGGCCCAACTGAGCATCAACGGATTGCACAGACTGACCTCGCCACCGATGTGCAGCACGTCGTGGTATCCCTCGGGCAGCGGCAGGTCCCGGCGCGCGGCTTCCCAGGTTTCCACCAGTTGATTGGCGTACACCACGAAGGCTTCGCCGTTGGGTGTCAGGCGCGCCCCGGCACGATTGCGCACAAACAGGGTGCTGCCCAGCTGGCTTTCGAGTTTCTGAACCCGCGCGGTGATCGCGGTCTGAGTGACGTGAAGCTTCTCGGCAGCCGCGGCAAGGCTGCCGTGGCGGACGATTTCCAGAAAGGTGCGGGCGAGGTCGATGTCCATGGGGTGGCCGGTGTGGGAGGTGCCCGCATTGTAAGAACACCGCTTACCCTGTGGCGAGGGGATTTAACTGTGGCGAGGGGATTCATCCCCGTTGGGTCGCGCAGCGGCCCCCGACACTCATCAGGCAGACCGCGTCGCCTGAATTTACGGCTGCTTCGCAGCCGAACGGGGATGAATCCCCTCGCCACAGGTATCCCCCCTAACCACAGGTTTTTTCGCTGACCCGGAATTCAAAACGCAAAGCACGAACAGCCAAACGCTCCCCAGAACTCTCGAAAATCACTGACCGGCGCATTCGACAATCGCGCCCGCTCATGACTGTGCGCATGCACCGCACAGGCCCCGACGCACTGATGAACCTGTGCCGTCAGCGGCGTTGCTCTCCAGTGCCCCGGCACCTTGGCCACCGGCGACCACTCCGGCACCACCGGGATAGGCGGTGGCCCGAGTTTTTCAAACTCGGCGCTGCCGTAGACAATCTTGCCGTCGACGATGGTCAGTACCGCTTCGATGTCCTTGATCCCGTTGTCCTCGATGTGGAAGTAGTCCGCCGACAGTGCAATGAGATCCGCCAGTTGCCCGACCTTGATCTGGCCTTTCTTGCCTTGCTCGGAGGAGAACCAGGCGCTGCCGTGGGTGAAGATTTCCAGTGCGGTATCGCGGCTCAAGCCTTGTGGGTACAGCTCCAGACCGCCGACGGTGCGCCCGCTGACCAGCCAGTACAGTGACGTCCAGGGGTTGTAACTCGACACCCGCGTGGCGTCGGTGCCGGCGCCCACCGGCACGCCCTCGGCCAGCATGCGGGCAATCGGCGGCGTGTGTTCGGCGGCCTTGGCGCCATAGCGCTCGACGAAGTATTCGCCCTGGAAGGCCATGCGATCCTGAATCGCGATGCCACCGCCCAGGGCTTTGACCCGCTCGATGTTGCGAGGGGAGATGGTTTCGGCGTGGTCGAAAAACCAGGGCAATCCAGCAAAGGGGATGTCGCGATTGACCTTCTCGAACACGTCGAGCATGCGACTGATGGATTCGTTGTAGGTCGCGTGCAAGCGGAACGGCCAGCGCTGCTCCACCAAATGGCGCACCACCGGTTCCAGGTCCTGCTCCATGCCGGACGGCAGGTCCGGGCGCGGTTCGAGGAAGTCTTCGAAGTCGGCGGCGGAGAACACCAGCATTTCCCCGGCACCGTTGTGGCGCAGGAAGTCATCGCCCTGATGCAACTTGACGCTGCCGGTCCAGTTGCGGAAATCCGCCAGTTCTTCCTTGGGTTTCTGGGTGAACAGGTTGTAGGCGATGCGCACTGTGAGCTGTTGGTCCTGGGCCAGTTGCTGGATGACTTGATAGTCGTCGGGGTAGTTCTGATAGCCGCCGCCGGCATCGATCGCACTGGTGACCCCCAGGCGATTGAGTTCGCGCATGAACTGGCGCGTCGAGTTGACCTGGTGCTCCAGCGGCAGCTTCGGCCCCTTGGCCAGGGTCGAGTAGAGAATCATCGCATTGGGGCGGGCGATCAGCAGGCCGGTGGGGTCACCATTGGCATCGCGCTGGATTTCGCCGCCGGGCGGGTTCGGCGTGTCGCGGGTATAGCCCACCACCTTCAAGGCTGCGCGGTTGAGCAGGGCGCGGTCGTAGAGGTGCAGGATAAACACCGGGGTGTCGGGGGCGGCCTTGTTCAGTTCGTCAAGGGTGGGCAGGCGTTTCTCGGCGAACTGGAACTCGTTCCAGCCACCGACAACCCGCACCCATTGCGGCGTCGGGGTACGGTCGGCCTGCTCCTTGAGCATGCGCAGTGCATCGGCCAGCGAGGGCACGCCTTCCCAACGCAGTTCGAGGTTGTAATTGAGGCCACCACGGATCAGGTGCAAGTGCGAGTCGTTGAGGCCAGGAATCACCGTGCGTCCGTGCAGGTCGATGACTTGTGTAGCAGGTCCTTGCACGGCCATGGCCTGGGCATCGCTGCCCACCACCACGAAACGCCCGTCCTTGATCGCGACGGCACTGGCCTGGGGTTTCTTGCGGTCGACGGTGTGCAGTCGTCCGTTGTACAGGATGAGGTCGGCGGGCGTTTCCGGCATCGTTTTACTGCCTGCGAACAGCGGACTGATCCAGGCACCGATGGCGCCCGCGGACAAGCCTTGCAGTACGTGGCGGCGGTTCAAACCGTTGTGGTCGTCAGATGGGCTCATGCCGGTGCTCTCCGCAACTTGAGTCGAGGACAAACAGCCGCTGGCTGACCCAGGCGGCCAGAAGGAATATAGACGGCAAATCCGTGGCGGGCGGTTTTCAGGTGCCGAAAACGACGAATCCCGCCACAAGGGGCGGGATTCGTGTGCAGCCAGCGAGACTCCCGAAGCAGGGAGCCGCAGTCTTAGGCCGGGAACAGCTCGGACAGTTTCATGGCCAGCATCATGTCGCCTTCAGCGCGCAGCTTGCCGCCCATGAAAGCCTGCATGCCGTCGGTTTCGCCGCTGACGATGCCTTCCAGGGTTTCGCCGTCCATCACCAGGGTCACTTGGGCGTCCGGGTTCTCGCCTTCTTGCAGCTCGCAGGTGCTGTCCTTGACGATCAGCGAGAAGTTCTTGGTGTCGTCGATGCGGAAACCGAAGACCAGGTCCAGACCGGCAGCAGCGGCTGGGTTGAACTTGGCTTTCATTGCTTGTACGGCATCAGCTACGGAGGTCATGGTTTGATCCTTTTTTGGTAATTAGAGCTGGGTGATTACAGCCAGGGTCACAATAGTCCGGACTCAGCGAAACGTGATGAGTTCCGGGGCCTTCAGCAGTTGCAGGTGCGCATGACTGTTGAAGGAAGCCAGGGCCACCTCGCGACCACGGAACTTCAGGTGGTTGAGCGAGGTGTTGACGATTTGCCAGTTCAATTCAAAGGCCTGCCTGGCAGGCATTTGCGTAATGAGGTGGAGCAGGGCGGTGATGGTGCCGCCGGAGGTGAACACCGCGATTTTCTGGGTGTTGTCGGCGCTTTCAAGAATTCTGTGAAGACCGGCCCGGACCCGCTCGACAAACCCCAGCCAGCTTTCCAGCTCCGGTGTGTCGTAGGTGCCGGCCAGCCAGCGCTCGATGATCAGGGCGAAGATACGCTGGAACTCGGCGCGGTTTTGCGCGGCGTTGCGCAGGATGTTCAGGGCTTCGGGTTCGTCCGGCAGCATCGCCGGCAGCAGCGCGCGGATCACCGCGTCGGCGTCGAACTCGTTGAACGCCGAATCGGTTTCCAGGATCGGTACCGGCAGGCCCACGGCGGCGAATTGTTCCAGCGCGCTGTTGGCCGTATGTTGCTGGCGGCGCAAGTCGCCCGCCAGGCAGCGATCGAAGCTGATACCGAGTTCGGCCAGGTGCTGGCCGAGGATTTCCGCCTGGCGAACACCGATGGGCGACAGGACGTCGTAGTCGTCTGCACCAAAGGAGGCCTGGCCATGTCGAATCAAGTAGATGCTGCCCACGTCCGCGTCGTCCCGGTACGTTGAAGGTTTGGCGAGGTTATGAGGATGGCGGTGAGCTGTCAATGAAAAAACATACGCTTGTTTGAAATGCCTGTTACAGGCCTGTTGCCAGAGGTTTCATGGCTGGCCGCAAGGGCGGCGCATGGGTATGCTGAAGGTATCCCGCGCGCTTCCATGCCGCGCAACGTTTAAGGAGTCCCTGTGGAGTTTTTGTCCGAATACGCCGTTTTTCTGGCCAAGACCGTGACCCTGGTGATCGCCATTCTGGTGGTCCTGGCCAGTTTCGCGGCCTTGCGCAGCAAAGGTCGACGCAAGTCGGCCGGCCAGCTGCAGGTCAGCAAGCTCAATGATTTCTACAAAGGGCTGCGCGATCGGCTGGAGCAAACCTTGCTCGACAAGGACCAACTCAAGGCCTTGCGCAAGTCCCAGGCTAAAACCGAGAAGAAGCAGAAGAAAAAGCCCGAAGCCAAACCCCGGGTGTTCGTGCTGGATTTCGACGGCGACATCAAGGCCTCGGCCACGGAAAGCCTGCGTCACGAAATCACCGCGCTGCTGACCCTGGCCACACCCAAGGATGAAGTGGTGCTGCGCCTGGAAAGCGGCGGCGGCATGGTCCACAGCTACGGCCTGGCCTCCTCGCAACTGGCGCGTATCCGTCAGGCCGGCATCCCGTTGACCGTGTGCATCGACAAGGTCGCGGCCAGCGGCGGCTACATGATGGCGTGCATCGGCGAGAAGATCATCAGCGCCCCGTTTGCAATCCTCGGCTCGATCGGTGTGGTGGCGCAGTTGCCCAACATCAATCGCCTGCTGAAGAAACACGACATCGACTTCGAAGTGCTGACCGCTGGTGAGTACAAACGCACCTTGACGGTGTTCGGCGAAAATACCGAGAAGGGGCGGGAGAAATTCCAGCAGGACCTGGACATTACCCATCAACTGTTCAAGAACTTCGTTTCCCGCTACCGCCCGCAACTGGCCATCGACGAAGTGGCCACCGGGGAAATCTGGCTGGGTGTCGCGGCGCTGGACAAGCAACTGGTCGATGAACTCAAGACCAGCGACGAATACCTGGCCGAACGTGCCAAACAGTCGGAGCTTTATCACCTGCACTACGCCGAACGCAAAAGCCTGCAGGAACGCATCGGCATGGCGGCCAGCGGTTCAGTGGACCGCGTGCTGTTGAGTTGGTGGAGCCGATTGACCCAGCAGCGTTTCTGGTAAAGCCATATCAAGGGTCTTGTTGCGTGGTTCAGTAACAAGGCCCTCGTTACAGGTGAGTCGAATCGGTGGTGGTACATATCTATATCAACCTCTCTTAATCTTGTTGTATTGACGGCTGTATTCATCCGGTATTTGCGCTATTTACAAAAAAGGTTCGATCTTAAGCTGAGTGCTCCAATCAGTTTCAAGGTCGTTCAACATGGATGTAAAAACGAGCAGTACCAAACCACCCGTCATGACGCCTGCGCAACAAGGCGTTTTTTTTGATTTGATTAAAAAGCAGACACCCTCCTGGCTGCTTGAGTCCTCGACTGACCTGCGCGACGCACTTTATAAAAGTCTCAAAGCCAGTTATCAAACGCGGCATGATGTGCTGGACGATTTAAAGACGTTCAAGTCTCCGGAATCATTTTGCGCGCCATTATTGGCCAGGGCGATGTCGGGTAAACTGGGCGAACCCTTCGATGTCGAGGGCGTGATTTTCCAGCATGTGCGCTCGACTTCCAGCTTGCTCGGCTTGCGCAAGAAGCTGGTCTTGCCCATTGACCGGGGTCTGCTGAACGCGGCCTGCGAAAACTTCGAAGCGCCGGAGACCCAGGCGGGAAACTATCACGACGATTCCTTGATTTATGTGCCGGAGCGAATCACCGGCCGATCCAGCAAAGTGCTGTCGATAAAGCCCCATGAGTTTGCACAACTTTGCCGCACGCTGGATCTGGGCAAGCAATATCAAGTTCATGTGAAAGCGCTGTTCGGTGACGGAACGCAAGCGGGTAGTTTGCGCGATCAGTATGTGGCGCTGGCGAAAGATCAATTTGAAGTTGCCAGGCATATCGCTTTAATGAAAAAGCATGTCAGTACTGATGTTTATCAGATGCTGAAAACGGTGGCACAGGGCAGTCCGATCATCAGGTTGGGTAATAACACGCTTGGCTATCAGCGCCTGGAAATTTTCGGAGTCAAGATCAATGGTCCGTTGTTCATCGGGCCTGTCGGCGAACACACCGACGATGATTACCGTTGTGTGATTTATATGCCGGATGATCCATTGCATCCGTTGAAGGAGTACGTGACCTTTACCCGATTCGAAGTGGAATTGAGCAATCGCTTGAAAACGCCCGAATTTCGCAATTATTTCATTCGCTTTATCGCGTTGAAGGATCGCGACAAGTTCCTGAAAGCATTGGATTTGCAGCTTCTGAACCCACCTAAATCTCCGTTTCCCCTATCAAGCCTTTACACGCAGATCTCCGGATTTGACCTCCCGACGGATGTGAAAACCGATCTGTTCATGGCGATGTACCGCCAGCGTGCAGCGCAAGTCGTGGCTGATTCGAGGTTGTTGGTCGTACCTACCGATGACGAGGATGAGAAAACGCGGTTGACCCGGCTGGAGGTCTACGAGGCTGTCGGCTTCAACATCGCGCTGTTTTTTGCATCGTTTGTGCCTGTCGTTGGCGAAGTCATGTTTGCCGTGGCCGGTTTCCAGTTACTGCAAGGAATTTACGAAGGTTTCGACAGTTGGGCCAAGGGTGAACAGGAACAAGCCACCGATCATTTTTTCGATACCCTCGAGAATCTGGTCTTGCTGGCGGCAATCAGCGCCGGTGCCTCGGCGGTTGGCAAAACCTACAAGGCCGTCAGGGCTTCGAATTTTGTCCAGGGGCTGAGGGCAGTGGATGTTTCATCCGGTTCCTTGCGTTTATGGAAATCCGACCTCGCCGCTTATCAACGGATAATACCGATGCGCGCCGGCGTACGGCTCAATGAGCAAGGGCTTCTTTCGAGGCAGGGCACTCGCTATCTGCCCATTGGCGCGAATGCCTTGGCTGTGCGTCCGAAACCGGATACGGGCCTGTGGGAAATTCAGTCTCCGAAAACCACCGATCGCTACTCACCGTTGCTTGAAACCAACGGTGCGGGCGCATGGCGACACGCCTCGGAATTGCCCCAGGACTGGAACCTTTTGACCCTGTTCCGACGCCTGGGTTATCGCGAGGAAGAGGTGTCCGACACCCGGGCCCTGCAAATCCTTTCCAGCATTGGCGTCGACGAAGCGCCTTTGCGGCAGTTGTTCGTTGACCGCCGCAAACCCATGGCGACCTTGGTCGATACAGCACGCCGTTTTCGCGCCGATGCAGAGACCAGACGCTTCATCGAACAGATGAACTCACCGGCATCCGCGCCCTATGCCGATGCCGATTTGCAGATGTTCATACTGACTTCGCAGGCAACATGGCCACGAGACGCGGCCGTGAGCATTACCAATATTGTCGGTGGTGAAGTCACACGCTACGGACGGGCCTCGGCTACCCGGACAATAAAAATCCGTGATGAATTGTTGCTCAATGGACGGTATCCATCACAACTGTTGGCGAAGCTGGGTGCTCAGGAGCGTTCGCTACTGCTGGGTTCCGACACCACCGACACCGCGACCTGGCCGACGTTGTTCGCCACCCTGATAGCCGGGCGTGCGCAGAACCTGCGTCTCTCTCTCTTTGACCGGCTCGTTCGCCGTGCCGATGTTTCCCGATTGGAACTTGCAGCACCTATTCAGAAAGCGTTTACCGAACTGGCAGGTTGTGTCGCCGATGAGCTGGTGGAACATGCCGATGTCAGTGAGTGGGAGGCGCTGGAGGCCGACCGCGTACCGTTACGGCTGGCCGAAGAAGCACGGCGGTATGTGCAGGTGTTGCGTTTGAACCGGGCCTATGAAGGGCTGTACCTGGGCGCCGCCAGCGATCAAGGCACGTATTTTCTCGTGCTCGATGCCCTGGAAAACTTGCCGGGCTGGCCGAACGATGTCTCTGTACAGATGATGGAATGGGCAGTGAATTCGGAAGGCAAGCCCCGAATTGGTCCGGATGACGCGACCCATAAAGTGCTCATCGAAGCCTACGCCGACCGTTACGACGTGAGGGATCCTCAGTACGAGGTTCTGTACACCCATGCGAACCGTACCCGCGAACATTTTTTCCAGTCGCTTTGGGAGAGCCTGCCCGAACACGCCCGCAAAAGCCTGGGCGTCGAAGCGGACGATGCAGGTGTCGGTTTGCGGCAGAAAATCACGGACCTGGCCCTGCAGCGAAGGGATGCCGTCTCCCGGGTGATCGGCATTCTGCCCGTACGTGCGGGTTATAGCTCGCCCATGGGACTGGCGGATCGACCGATCCAGCGTTCTACATTGCGAGCCTTGACCAGCCTCGAAACCAAGGAGCAACGGTCACCCGCACTGGTGCAGCGAGCCCGGGAGCTGTATCCAACGCATTCAAGGGCACAGATCGAGCGTTTTCTAGTGACCCTGGGAACGGATGAAGTGCTTGTGCTCAGAACGCTTGAAAGTCTCAGGCAAGAATATCAGAACATCTGCACTGCGCTGGAGCACTGGATCCATCGCGAAAGCCATTATCAAGAGGGCGACGGCCCCAGGCGCAAGGTGCCCCGTCAAAGCAAAAGTCGGGCGGCGCAGGCGATTCTGCGCGCCTGGCGCAAGGAAACCGATGTCACCCTTCAAGCGTCGCCCATGCACTACCGCTTGACCTTCGATGCCAATCCATTGGGTGACATGCCGGTGATCGTCGGCCATTTCGATCACATCGGCACGCTGGAGATGAACCAGGTGGGCAGCAGTGCGGGGTTGAATGCGTTTCTGCGTAACTTCACCCAATTGCATTCGTTGAGCCTGACCGGCAACCAATTGACGCGCATTCCTCAAGCGGTGGCCGATATGCCAAACCTGATACGCCTGGATCTGAGCGATAACCAGATTAATCTGACGCCTGAAGCGATCACATCGTTGAGCGGCAAGACCCACCTGCAGACGCTCAACCTGAGTTTCAATCCAACCCTCGGACGGCCGCTCACGGTCACCACGCTGAGCAAGCTGCGCCATCTTGCACTGCGAAGCACCGGAATTATCGAATGGCCGGTGGGGACGAGCGAATTGCCCGATCTGCAGACTCTGGATCTGCGCGACAACGCCATCGAGCAGATCCCGCAATCGGTGTTTCAGGCTCGAACTGCGTTGAACCGCGGCACCCATGTCGATGGCAATCCGCTGTCGTCGTCCAGTCTGCAGGCGATCGCTGCTTATCACCAGTCACAGGGCATCAATTTGGGGGTGATTACCGCTGACTACCGTGCCGTCGCCGCCACAGCGCCGGTTCTGGATCTTGGCGGCGCCGACTGGATGACCTCCACTCCCTCCGATCAAATTCCAGACCGACAGACGCTCTGGACTGCGTTGTCGATTTCCCCGAACTCCGGAGATTTTTTTAACCTGCTCGGCCAACTGCTCAATACCGCCGATTACAACCGGTTACCGACCGTCATGTCGCAACGGGTATGGGAGGTGCTGGAGGCGGCGGGTGAAGACGATGTGTTGCGCCGCTCATTGTTTCGAATCAGCCGGATCGGCCGGGTCAGTGCCGACGATCCGGCCAGGATCTTCAGCAACCTGGAGGTGCGGGTGTTGTGTTACCGGGCCATGGCGGCTGCGCGTAGCGGCAATCGTTCCCTTGAGGGCGAAATGGTTCGATTGATCAGAGGTCTGTTCCGCTTGCAGCAGGTCGAACGGCAAGCCTTGATTGACGTCGCCAGCCGTATCAGTTCCGGATCGATCAATCGTGAACAGGCATACGAACTCAGTCTTGCTTATCGCGTCGGACTGGCGCAGCGACTGGATCTGCTCGCCCAGCCTCGAGAAGTAAATACTCGGCTGGATGTCGAGGTGTCCCCACAACAGCTGGAAAACGCCTACCAGGCCGTCGTCAAGGCAGAGACGCCGACAGCCGTCATGGCGTCGCTCATCACGCGAGGGTTCTGGCATGAATATTTGCTGGCGACTTATCAGGACCAGTTCACCGCCATTTCCGAGCGCACGGCGCAAGCATTGATTCAGCTGGAGGCACAAGTCGACTTGCCGCGTGCAACTGCCAGTCAACGCATGAGGGCGATCATTGAAAACGATAAAAACCAGAACCAACAACTGTTCACGCGTCTGACTACCGAGGCGTTGGCCAGACATCCAGGCCTCTCGGTGCCGCGCGCATCTGTCAGCGGCGATACGCGAGGGAATGCACAATGATCAATCCACCGCCTATTGACCTCTCCGCGTCGGGGTCAGCCCCGGCGCCTCGAATGCGTGACGACTTGAGCGCGGCAGTCGATACCGCGCTACCACAAAACCCTGCCCAATTCGGCGAGCAGTTGATTCGGGAAAAGTGGGGTCGGGATATCGATCCGCAAACGGCTCAACTGGTCACGCTGCATTACGACTTCTGGTCGAGCTCCAGCCGGGTTGTCAGGCACGAGGGGCAAGTCGCGCGTTCGCAATCGCTCGTGCAGGCACTGCTTTCCAATGAGCAGACCGTAGGCGATGGCCGCTTTGGCGAAACGGCATTTGGTTTCTACACGCCTCCCGATGTCGGCCCTGCCATTCACATCATGGAAAACATCGAGCCGAGTGACGGCCATGAAGTGTATGAAGGTATCTACCGCCAGACGACGCCCCAGACTTATGGGCCGCAAACCCAGCTCCCTCTGAGGCCGGCCGATTTCAAACAGTGGGTCTGGACGCTTTTTTTCAAGGAGAAGTATCAAGCCTATGTCGATAAAGCCTGGCCCTCTGACAAGGCGATCAAGGGGGCTGGGTCTTATCCCTTGAGAACCTCGACCAAAGCCGCTTTTGTCATGACGGCCTGGTTGCAGCGGCATGAAAACAGTCTGTCGGCAAAAGGTTTGGAACTGGCCTTGCATGCTGCCGGTTTGCCGCCGGATCAGGCGTGGCCAACGTTGACACTGCAGCCGTTGCAAGCGCCGACACGCATGCCTCCGGATGTCGAGGCAAGCTTCCTCAAGCTCTATCGGTACTCGGCGACGGATATCTGGTGCTTCCGTGATCGATCCAGCGACAGGGTGATTGTGTATATCCCGGGCAACTCCTCCCCGATCCACGAGTTTTCAGACAGAAGCCACCTGCGCCAATGGATTGTCGATCAGGGGCGGTCGTACGTAACCCGGCAAGCGCTGGCATCGCACTTTATCGATGAAGATCGCCGCGACGGGACGTTTCACGCCGGCGTACTGACGGCGCTGGACGGCATGGCGCAATTTCCGGCGCAGCATCATCTGACTCGAGAGGCGGGCTTCTTCAACAATGATGGTTACTGGAATCCTGTCGACTACATCGATCTGGATGTTCAACCCTCGCCAACCGATCCCTTTGCACAGCTGGTCCTGACCATGAAGCAGGCCGCCCAGGCCAGTGTCGAAACCATCCGCGACGATGCGCAGGTCAACCGCGACAACCTGAGTGCCGTGGTCGAGCCCATCGTCCAATGGGTCAACCAGTTTGGTCCGCTGGCGTTGTTCGTACCGGGTGGTGAAGGGTTGTTGGCCCTTGCCGGACTCATCGATGCCGGCTACGGCCTGGATCAAGCCATCAACGGTGATACGGCCGACAAGCGTTCGCAAGGTGTCACTCGCACGGTGTTCGGCGTGCTCAATGCGTTGCCGCTGGTCGCAGAGGCCGCGTCGATCGGCCACGGAGGGGCAGAGGAGGGGCCTTTCGCCAAGGCAGGGGAACGCAGTCGCGAATCCTCGACGCCTCCAGAAGCAGGACCGGTTCACGGGCCGGACATCACCGCAACGCCGGCCTTGCCATTGCCGACGCGTACCGATCTGTTGCGTGGAGTGGGTGTCCCGGCAGGTACATTCAGTGACGAAGTGCTGGCACAGATCGGCAGGGTCAGCGCAGTCGACAATGACATGCTGCGCCTGATGCAGGCAGGACGCGCGCCGACCCCGCTGTTGGCCGATACCATCGACCGTTTCAGGATCGATCAGGAAGTCACGGCACTGCACGATCCATCGAGCGCGCAGGCTGAATTCAACCGTCGATATCAGGCGCTCCAGCAGTCGGAACACCCATGGGTCCAGCTGTTTCAACGGACATACCCCGATCTGCCCAAGGCTGCCGTCGAGCAAGTACTGGATCGTCATGGTGTCGACTTCCAGGCACCACCCGACCCCGTCCAGGCCAAGGACCTGTTCAAGCAACTGGACGGCAAGGCGCGCCAATACCAGGAGCATGTGCGTATCAATCGGGCTCTTGAAGGTCTCTATCTGCGGTCAGTCAGCAACCCTGAATCGGACACACTGGCGTTGCACTCTCTGGTAAATCTGCCGGGATGGCCGAAAGGGTTGCGATTAGACGTACGCGACAGTTCGATTGGCGGTCGGATTCTGGATCGCGCGGGGCCGCTCGACACACCTGATTGCCGGACCTTGATCAAGTCGGATGCGGGCTACAGGTTCGATGGCCTGTCGACCCAACCCGCTGCGGCTCCGAATATTTATGAAGCTGTCGTCGGTGTGCTGACCAGGGACGAGCATAACGTATTGGGGTTCACATCCAGTGACCCGGCAGCTGAGTTGAAACTGAACGTCAGCGACCAGCTCTTATCCCGTTCCGAATTGGCCCTTGGTCTGTCCAGAATGGATTCAGCGTTGCCCTTCGAGGCGCAGGGGCTGAGAGGAGGAGGCTTCCCTGGAACCCCTCAAGCCCAGGAGTTGACGCAAGTAATGACGAGGGCACAGCTCGAATATATGTATCCTGAGTTCTCCAATGCCGAGATGGATGCTTTCTTGCAGCAGTTCGGTGACGGGGCTGCGGCACATCTTTTTGGTTTGAATCATCAATTACAGCAGCTGAACACGGATCTAAATGCCTGGATCGAGCAAACGGCGCAAGACCTCGTAGAGATGGATATACCTTTCCTGCAAATGGGGGAACCCGAAGCCGCTGGTCTTGACCAGGCACAAATCCAAATACGTAATACAGAGCTGTTGCAGGAGGCATATGAATACGAATGTGAGACCAGGAGAGAGCTGGCCGATGAACTGATCGCCGTCTTGCAAAAGCGTGCACCGCAACAAAACAGCCATTACTCCGGAAGCCATATCACAGGCTTCACGATGAATATGGATTTTGAGGACTTTCATCGCTTGCCCGCGCTGAGTGTCCGGCTTAATGATGTGGTCGAGTTGAACCTGCGTAACTTCCATTTGACCAGGCGAGATACCCTGGATCGCTTTCTTGAAGGCTTTCCGTTATTACGTTCATTGGACCTGGAGGGCACTGACCTGCGGATACCCAATTTACAAGGACAATGGGTGGGCGTGCTGCCATCCACTATTCCCGAGTTACAACACCTCACTACGTTGAGTCTACGCTCCACTCATTTGAGACTCTCAGAGAATGCTGCGGGGCAGTTAAGTCAGTTGGTTAATTTGCAATCACTGGATCTTGGCAACAATCCGTTGGACGCTCCTCCTTTGATCATGGGAATGAATCAGCTGCGTACGCTGAGGCTCGACAATGCGCAAATCACGTCGTGCCCGGTCGGGATCATGGATCAGCCCTACCTGACAACCCTGGATTTAAGCGATAACCAGATTCGAAGAGTCCCGCAGGCAGTCCTGAATCAGGCCGTCGCCAGGGATCGCGTACTGTTGTGGCACAACCCCTTGACCGATGAGGACACCTTGCGCAGGCTGGTCGCGCACCGGGAAAGAACGGGTTTGAACCTGTGGCTGGACGCGCCGGGAAGCGACTATTTAGGCCCGACACCCTGGCTGCTGGGTGTCGAAGAAGGGCAGCGCAACGCAAGGATACAAGTCTGGCAACGATTGGCCCTGAATCCAGGCAGCAGGCGGTTCCTGGGGGCCATGAGTCCGTTGAGTTTGACTGCGGATTACCGGGTGAACTATCTGGATCTTCAGGCACGGGTATGGCGACTGTTGAGTGACGCTGATGCGTCGCAAGAGTCGTGGACGCGAATAGCCCGGGATGTACCGATGCCGGGAGGCGCTTTCGACAACCCGATAGCAGTGCTCACGGCATTGGAAGATCGGGCCAGACTTTATAACGACTGGGTAGCGATGGGGCGGCCATTTCAGATCGAATAACCCCCAAAGGATAAAGCCCTGGCTCCATGCAGAGTCAGGGCTTTATTTTTTAACGGCGACGGAACAGCGGCAGCGGTTCGTCGGTGGCGGCCTGATAGGTCACCGAGAAGTCCTTGAGACCTTCAAGGGCTTCGTACGGGTCTTTATCGGGGCGGATGGCAAAGGCATCGAAACCGCAGCGGTGCATGTAGAACAACTGGTCGCGCAGCACATCGCCAATCGCGCGCAATTCGCCTTTGAAACCATAACGGTCACGCAGCAGGCGCGCGTTGGAGTAGTTGCGGCCATCGGTGAAGGCCGGGAAGTTCAAGGCGATGACCTGGAAGCTTGCCACGTCTTCACCGATTTCCTCGGCTTCTTCATCGGCATCCAGCCACACGCCCAGGCCGCCGTCGCGGGCCAGGAGCATACGGCTGTGTTCGCGCCACAGTTGCAGCGGGACGATGTAATCGTCGCAGTTGGTGATTTCGTCGATGTTGAAATCCTTGGGCAGCAAGTGCCAGGTTTCGTCGACGACTTCGTTGTTCTTAATGATTCGCTGCATAGACGCGTTCCTTGAAGAGGTCGATGCCGATACGCTGGTAGGTGTCGATGAAGCGCTCGTCTTCGGTACGTTGTTCGATGTACACGTCGATCAGCTTCTCGATCACGTCAGGCATATCGTCCTGTGCGAAGGACGGGCCGAGGATCTTGCCCAGGCTGGCGTCACGGCTGGCGCTGCCGCCGAGGGACACCTGGTAGAACTCTTCGCCTTTCTTGTCCACCCCGAGGATGCCGATGTGGCCGACGTGGTGGTGACCGCAGGCGTTCATGCAACCGGAGATGTTCAGGTCCAGTTCACCGATGTCGAACAGGTAGTCCAGGTCGTCGAAGCGGCGCTGGATCGATTCGGCGATCGGGATCGACTTGGCGTTGGCCAGGGAGCAGAAGTCGCCGCCCGGGCAGCAGATGATGTCGGTCAGCAGGCCGATGTTCGGCGTGGCGAAACCGTTCTCGCGCAATTCGCCCCACAGGGTGAACAGCTTGTCCTGCTCGACGTCGGCCAGGATGATGTTCTGCTCGTGGGAGGTGCGCAATTCACCAAAGCTGTAGCGGTCGGCCAGATCGGCCACGGCGTCGAGCTGCTTGTCGGTGATGTCGCCCGGCGCAACGCCGGTCGGCTTCAGGGACAGGGTCACGGCGACATAACCCGGCTTCTTGTGGGCCAGGGTGTTGCGGGTGCGCCAGCGGGCGAAGCCCGGATGCTCTTTATCAAGCTCGGCCAATGCGGCGCTCTGGTTGTCCAGGGCCTTGTAGTCCGGGTCGACGAAGTGTCTGGCGACGCGCTGCACTTCGGCTTCGGTCAGCGTGGTCTGGCCACCGCGCAGGTGTTCCATTTCCGCATCGACTTTCTGGGCGAAGACTTCAGGGGTCAGCGCTTTTACCAGGATCTTGATACGCGCCTTGTACTTGTTGTCACGACGGCCATAGCGGTTGTACACCCGCAGGATGGCGTCGAGGTAGCTCAACAGGTCTTGCCACGGCAGGAACTCATTGATGAACGCGCCCACCACCGGGGTACGGCCCAGGCCGCCGCCAACCAGCACGCGGAAACCCAGTTCGCCCGCGGCGTTATGCACTGGCTCAAGGCCAATGTCGTGGACTTCGATGGCGGCACGGTCGGAGGTCGAACCGTTGACGGCGATCTTGAACTTGCGCGGCAGGTAAGCGAATTCCGGGTGGAAAGTCGTCCATTGACGAACAATCTCGCACCATGGGCGCGGGTCGATCAGCTCATCGGCTGCGACGCCGGCGAACTGGTCGGTGGTGACATTGCGCAGGCAGTTGCCGCTGGTCTGGATCGCGTGCATCTGCACGGTGGCCAGTTCCGCCAGGATGTCCGGGATGTCTTCCACCGCCGGCCAGTTGAACTGCACGTTCTGCCGGGTGCTGATATGGGCATAGCCCTTGTCGTAGTCGCGGGCGATTTTGGCCATCATTCGCATCTGGCGCGAAGTCAATTGGCCGTAAGGCACCGCCACACGCAGCATGGGTGCGAAGCGCTGGATATAAAGCCCGTTCTGCAGGCGCAGGGGGCGGAATTCTTCTTCGCTCAGCTCGCCTGCCAGATAGCGTCGGGTCTGATCACGGAACTGCTTGACGCGGTCCTCGATGATCCGCTGATCGTACTCGTCGTATACGTACATATAAGTCCTGTTCTCAGGCTTGGGTCGCTCGGATACAGCTGCGTTTTTGTGCTTGCCGGAACCCGATAGAGCCTCTGCAATTCTGCGCGCACGGCCGCGCACTCCCTACGGAGCCGGGGCAAGATACCAGTTTGCAGTTATGCGCAAAAGTGATGTTTGAGTATATGTAAAGAACCAAATCGCCTAACGAGAACGGTTGTCACTTAACCCACATTTGTCGTGCGGGCAATCATCGTCTTAACTGTGGTCGAGTCTTTATGCAATCACCGATAAAACCGACAAGAGGCGATGCAATGAGCAACCCAACCAAAGCAAGGAAAAGCGATAGCACGGTCGATGCCTGGGCGATTCTGTTCCTGATCATTCTGGTCGTCGGCACTGCGGTATTTTGGGTCAGCCATCAATAAACGACCCCGTCCGGGCCTCGTTCCGACGATTGTCGGACAAAAACCGGAATAAACGCCGTTTTGCGGGCGTTCGCTGGCTATAATGCGCGGCGAATTTCCGGGGGCTCGGACGACCAATGTTGAAGTTGCTGTGTGGCGTATTGCTGGCGCTGACGATGGTCGTGGGACCTTGCGCTCAGGCAGCGTCGGTGCTGTTCCTCAATCCGGGAACCACGAGGGAAGCGTTCTGGGTCAGTTACTCGCAATTCATGCAGGCTGCCGCCAAGGACCTGGGCATGGATTTGCGTATCGAGTACTCCGACCGCAACGCCGAGATCACCCTCGCGCAAGCGCGTGAAGCGCTGCAAGGGCCACACCGGCCCGACTATCTGGTATTCGTCAACGAACAATACATCGCCCCCGAAATCCTGCGCCTGGCCCATGGCAGCGGGGTGAAGCTGTTCATCGTCAACAATGCCCTGACCCCGGACCAGATGCGCCTGCTCGGCGCCCGGCCCGACAAATACCCCGGCTGGGTGGGTAGCCTGGTGCCCAACGACGAGGAGGGCGGCTACCTGATGCTCAAGGAACTGATCCGCTTGCACCCTCCGGTGGCTCCCGGTCAGTACATTGACCTGCTGGCCTTCTCCGGACTGAAAATCACGCCATCGGCGCAGTTGCGCGAAAAGGGCATGCGCCGGGCGCTGGCCGAACACCCTGAGGTTCGTCTGCGCCAGCTGGTGTACGGTGGCTGGACCCGGGAGCGGGCCTATGAGCAGGCCAAGATGTTATTCAGGCGCTACCCGCAGACGTCGCTGATCTGGTCGGCCAATGACGAAATGGGCTTTGGTGTGATGCGCGCCTTCGAAGAGTCGGGCGGCAAACCCGGCAAGGATGCGCTATTCGGTACGATCAACAACTCGCCCGCCGCCTTGCACGCACTGCTCGACAACCGCTTGAGCGTGTTGCTGGGTGGGCACTTCAGCCTGGGGGCTGGGCGCTGGTACAGTTGCGTGACTACGATGAGGGCATCGACATCAGCCAGTACGGTGGTCGTGATCGGCAGATTCCGCTGTTACAGCTGATTGACCGGGCACAAGCCAAGCGTCTGCTGGCCATGGGCGCCGCACAGGATTTCGGCGTGGATTTTCACAAGCTCTCGGCCAAGGGGCGACCAACGTCCTGGCGCTACCCGTTCAGCCTGCAAACCCTGATGCACTAAATCTTTGCCAGATGCACCACCAGTTGCACGATGCCGTAGAGCGTCAATGCGAACACGGTCGTGAACAAAATCCCCAGAATCACGAAATGACTGGGCTTGCCGTGGGTGAAGTCCCGCGCGCGATTCTTTCCGCTCTGCACCCCGAACGCCGCGGCCATGACGCTGTGCAGCATCTGCCAGAAGGTTGGCGGCTTGTTGTCGACTGGATCGTCCATAAACCCCTCGTCACGTGTGTGTGAAAAGTAAGCATAGACAAATTCAACCTGGGGAGACACCAATCCTGTGGGAGCGGCGGTGCGACGATTCGACTTGCCCGCGATGGCGTACTGGCAGTCACAAACAATATTGACTGGAAGGGCCTCATCGCGGGCAAGCCCGCTCCCACAGGGATCTCTGTCAGCCACAGTGTTGTGGCCAGGAGTTGGGTTAGTCGTCGTAACCCAGGTTCGGCGCCAGCCAGCGCTCGGTCACGCTCAGCTCCTGGCCTTTGCGTGATGTGTAGCTCTGCACCTGGTCCTTGTCGATCTTGCCCACGGCGAAGTACTGCGCCTGCGGGTGGGCGAAGTACCAGCCGCTGACAGCCGCCGCCGGGAACATCGCGTAGTGTTCGGTCAGGAACACACCGCTGCGGCCGGCACGCATTTCGGCGGCCTCGGGGTCGAGCAGGGCGAACAGGGTGGCTTTCTCGGTGTGATCCGGGCACGCCGGGTAGCCCGGGGCAGGGCGGATACCGGTGTATTGCTCTTTGATCAGCGCCTCGTTGTCGAGGGTTTCGTCCTTGGCGTAACCCCAGTGCTCTTTACGCACCTGCTGGTGCAGCCACTCGGCGCAGGCTTCGGCCAGGCGGTCGGCCAGGGCCTTGACCATGATCGAGTTGTAGTCGTCGCCGGCATCCTGATAAGCCTTGGCCACTTCTTCGGCGCCGATGCCGGCGGTGGTGATGAAACCACCCACGTAGTCGGTGATTTCACTGTCCTTCGGTGCCACAAAGTCCGCCAGGGAGAAGTTCGGCTTGCCGTCGGTCTTGATGATCTGTTGGCGCAGGTGATGCAGTTTGGCCAAGGGCTTGCCGTCATCGCCGTAGAGTTCGATGTCATCGTCGCGCACCTGATTGGCCGGCCAGAAGCCGAAGACCGCGCGGGCGCTGATCAGCTTTTCGTCGATCAGTTTGGCGAGCATTTCCTGGGCATCGGCGTACAACGCAGTGGCGGCTTCACCAACCACTTCGTCCTGGAGGATGCGCGGGAACTTGCCGGCCAGGTCCCAGGAGATAAAGAACGGCGTCCAGTCGATGTATTCGGCCAATACCTTCAGGTCGATGTTGTCCAGCACCTTGGTGCCGGTGAACGTCGGCTTGACCGGGGTGTAGGTGCTCCAGTCGAACTGCGGCTTTTTCGCAATCGACGCAGTGTAGCTCAGGCGTTCGGTGCGGGCGCTGCGGTTGGCGGTACGCTCGCGGACTTCGATGTATTCCTCGCGGGTTCTCTCGACGAAACCGGCCTTGAGTTCCTTGGACAGCAGCTGGGTGGCCACGCCAACCGCGCGGGAAGCGTCGGTGACGTACACCACGGCATCGTTGCTGTACTTGGGTTCGATCTTCACCGCCGTGTGCGCCTTGGAGGTGGTGGCACCACCGATCATCAACGGCAGGTGGAAATCCTGGCGCTGCATTTCGCGGGCGACGTGGACCATTTCATCCAGCGACGGGGTGATCAGGCCGGACAGGCCGATGATGTCGCACTTCTGTTCCTTGGCGACCTGGAGGATTTTCTCCGCCGGGACCATCACGCCAAGGTCGACGATGTCGTAGCCGTTACAGCCCAGCACCACGCCGACGATGTTTTTGCCGATGTCATGCACGTCGCCCTTGACCGTGGCCATCAGGATCTTGCCCTTGGCTTCCGGTTTGTCACCCTTTTCCAGTTCGATGAATGGGATCAGATGGGCCACGGCCTGTTTCATCACGCGGGCGGATTTCACCACCTGCGGCAGGAACATTTTACCGGCGCCGAACAGGTCACCGACGATGTTCATGCCGGACATCAACGGCCCTTCGATCACTTCGATCGGACGGGCGAAGGACTGACGGGATTCTTCGGTGTCTTCGACGATGTGGGTGGTGATGCCTTTGACCAGCGCGTGTTCCAGGCGCTTGTTGACGTCCCAGTTGCGCCACTCTTCGGTCTCGGCTTCCTTGACGCTGCCGTCGCCCTTGTACTTGTCGGCGATGGCGAGGAGGGCGTCGGTGCCTTCCGGGGTGCGGTTGAGGATCACGTCTTCCACGGCGTCGCGCAGTTCCACCGGGATCTGGTCGTAGATCTCCAGCTGACCGGCGTTGACGATACCCATGGTCAGGCCGGAGCGGATCGCGTACAGCAGGAACACCGAGTGGATTGCCTCGCGCACCGGATTGTTGCCACGGAACGAGAACGACACGTTGGACACGCCGCCCGACGTCAGGGCGTACGGCAGCTCGTCGCGGATGTAGGCACAGGCGTTGATGAAGTCCACGGCATAGTTGTTGTGTTCTTCGATACCGGTGGCCACGGCAAAGATGTTCGGGTCGAAGATGATGTCTTCCGGCGGGAAGCCGACTTCGTTGACCAGAATGTCGTAGGAGCGTTTGCAGATCTCTTTCTTGCGCGCTTCGGTGTCGGCCTGGCCGGCTTCGTCGAACGCCATCACCACCACGGCGGCGCCGTAGCGCTTGCACAGTTTGGCGTGATGGATGAACTGCTCGACGCCTTCCTTCATGCTGATCGAGTTGACGATGCCCTTGCCCTGGATGCACTTGAGGCCAGCCTCGATCACTTCCCATTTGGAGGAGTCGATCATGATCGGTACACGAGAGATGTCCGGTTCGCCGGCGATCAGATTGAGGAAGGTCACCATGGCCTTCTTCGAATCGAGCATCCCTTCGTCCATGTTGATGTCGATCACCTGGGCACCGGCCTCGACCTGTTGCAGGGCGACTTCCAGGGCTTCGGTGTAGTTGTCTTCGCGGATCAGGCGGGCGAACTTGGCTGAACCGGTGATGTTGGTGCGCTCGCCGACGTTGACGAACAGCGAGTTGCGATCGATGGTGAATGGCTCCAGGCCCGAAAGGCGGCAGGCCTTGGCAATCTCCGGAATCTGGCGCGGTGCATAACCGGCCACGGCCTTGGCGATGGCTTCGATGTGACCCGGGGTAGTGCCGCAGCAGCCGCCGACGATGTTCAAAAAGCCGCTTTGAGCGAATTCCTCGATGACCTTGGCGGTTTGCGACGGCAGTTCGTCGTACTCGCCGAACTCGTTCGGCAGGCCGGCGTTCGGGTGCGCCGAAACGTGGGTGTTGGCCTTGTTCGACAACTCTTCCAGGTACGGGCGCAATTCGCTGGCGCCCAGGGCGCAGTTCAAACCGACCGAGATCGGCTTGGCGTGGGCCACGGAGTTCCAGAACGCTTCGGTGGTCTGGCCGGACAAGGTGCGGCCAGAGGCGTCGGTGATGGTGCCGGAGATCATGATCGGCAATTCGATGCCCAGCTCTTCGAACACGCCTTGCACGGCAAAGATCGCGGCCTTGGCGTTGAGGGTGTCGAAAATGGTTTCGATCAGGATCAGGTCGGCGCCGCCTTCGATCAGGCCTTTGGTGGCCTCGGTGTAGTTCTCCACCAGTTCATCGAAGGTCACGTTGCGGTAGCCGGGGTTGTTCACGTCCGGGGACAGCGAGCAGGTACGGCTGGTCGGGCCGAGCACGCCGGCGACGAAGCGCGGCTTGTCCGGGTTCTCGAGGGTTTTCGCATCGGCGACCTTGCGCGCCAGGCGAGCGCCTTCTACGTTCAGTTCGTAGGCCAGTTCTTCCATGCCGTAATCGGCCATGGAAATGCGGGTGGCGTTGAAGGTGTTGGTTTCCAGGATGTCAGCACCGGCATCCAGATAGGCTTTTTCGATGCCACCGATCACGTCCGGGCGCGTCAGCACCAACAGGTCGTTGTTGCCTTTGACATCGCTCGGCCAGTCGGCGAAGCGTTTGCCACGGTAATCCTGTTCTTCGAGCTTGTAGCTCTGGATCATGGTACCCATGCCGCCGTCGAGAATCAGGATGCGCTCTTTGAGGGCGTGCTTGAGAGCTTGAAGGCGAACACTGCGATCGGACATTGGGACTACTCGAAAAGACCATGACGAAGGGCCGGGATCATAGCAAACCTGTGCGCTTTTAGAGCATGTTCGGGTTTTGCATGAATATCGCTCATGTTGAAGGGGCCGGCGGACCGGTAGAATCGCGGCGTTTTTCAAGGATCGGGATCAGGGACATGTCGTATCGCGTCGTCATCAGCAGTGTATTGCTGTTATTAAGCTGGGGCGCCGTGGCGCAAGATCCGGTTATTTCTCCTTCTATTTCCTACAGCCGCGACATTCAACCGATCTTCACTGAAAAGTGCGTGGCCTGCCATGCCTGCTACGACTCCGCCTGTCAGCTCAACCTTGGCAGTGGCGAGGGTGTGGCCCGTGGGGCGAGCAAGATCCCGGTGTACGACGGCGACCGTAGCCAGGCCGCGGCACCAACCCGGTTGTTTTATGATGCCCTCGGCAAGCGCGCCTGGCAGCAAAAGGGCTTCTACTCGGTGCTCGATGCTCAGGGCAGTCAGGCTGCCCTGATGGCGCGCATGCTCGAACTGGGTCACCGGACGCCGCTGCAACCCAATGCCAAACTGCCACAAGACATCGCCCTCGGCCTCAATCGCGACAATGTGTGCGCGATGCCGGCGGAGTTCGACAGCTACGCCAGTTCCCATCCGAATCAGGGCATGCCGCTGGCGGTCACCGGGCTCACCGATCAGCAGTACCAGACCCTGCAGCGTTGGCTGGCGTCCGGCGCGCCGATCGATGAGCAGGGCCTGGTGCCCAGCGCCAGGGAAGCGTTGCAGGTGGTGCAGTGGGAAAACCTGCTCAACGCACCTGGCGCCCGGCAAAGTCTGGTGGGGCGCTGGTTGTTCGAGCACTGGTTCCTCGCGCACCTTTACTTCAAGGACGGCGAGCCGGGGCACTTCTTCCAGTGGGTGCGCTCGCGCACGCCGACCGGCCAGCCCATCGACCTGATCAATACCCGTCGCCCGAACGATGATCCGGGCACGCAGTTTTATTACCGCTTGTGGCCGGTGCAGGGTGTGATCGTGCACAAGACCCACATCACGTATCCGCTGAGCGCGGCGAAGATGGCCCGGGTCAAAAGCCTGTTCTACAACGGCAACTGGCAGGCCAGCGCCTTGCCGGGCTACGGGCCGGAAAGTCGGGCCAATCCGTTTGCCACGTTCGAGGCCATCCCGGCCCAGGCGCGTTATCAATTCATGCTCGATAACGCCGAGTATTTCGTGCGCACTTTTATTCGCGGCCCGGTGTGCCGGGGGCAAATCGCCACGGACGTGATCCGCGATAACTTTTGGGCGCTGTTCCAGGCGCCCGAGCACGACCTCTATATCACCGACCCGAATTACCGTGGCCAGGCCACGCCGTTGCTGGCGATGCCGGGGCAGAACGACGATGTCGGCAGTGTCCTGAGCCTGTGGCACGACTACCGCGACAAGCGCAACGAGTACGAGGCCTTGCGCCGCGACAGCTACGCCGACCTGCCGGCACCCAGTTGGTCGACCTTGTGGGCCGGCAATGACAATGCGCTGCTGAGCATCTTCCGGCACTTCGACAGTGCCGCCGTGACCAAGGGCCTTATCGGCGAGGTGCCGCAAACGATGTGGCTGTTCGACTTCCCACTGCTGGAACGCACCTATTATCAGTTGGCGGTGAATTTCGATGTGTTCGGCAACGTCTCCCATCAAGCCCAGACACGCCTGTACTTCGACCTGATCCGCAATGGCGCCGAACAGAATTTCCTGCGCCTGATGCCCGCCGATTCGCGCGATGGCTACCTCGACGACTGGTATCAGAGCAGCGGCAAATTCAAGATGTGGATGGATTACGAGTCCATCGACAACGACAAGCCGACCGCGCTGAAGCTCGATGAAAAAGACCCGAAACGCGACTTCGCCATGCAGTTGCTGGCGCGCTATGGCGAACTTGATGCCAAGCCGGATCCGATCAATCGCTGCGACGGCGCCTATTGTTCGCGCCCGAACATCGACCCGGACTTGCAGAGCGCCGAACAGGCCTTGAGTCGCCTGGCGTCACGCCCGGCGGCCGGGCTCAAGGTCATCGATCAGTTGCCGGAAGCGTCAATGCTGCGCGTCGAAACCGCAAACGGCCAGCGTGTGGTGTATAGCCTGCTGCGCAATCGCGCGCACAGTAACGTGGCGTTTCTGCTCGGCGAGTCGCTGCGTTATCAGCCCGGGCTGGATACCGTGACCATTTTCCCGGGAGTACTCAGCAGTTATCCGAACTTCATGTTCAACATTCCCGCCGGGGAGGTCCCGGCATTTGTGGATGCGATGGAAAACGCCAAGGATGCCGACCGTTTCGAGAAAATCGTCGAACGCTGGGGGATTCGGCGCAGCCATCCGCAGTTCTGGTTTTACTTTCATGACTTGAGCCGCTACATCCACGAGACCGAGCCGGTGGAAGAGGGCGTGCTGGACATGAATCGCTACGAAAACCTGTAATCAACCGCTGATCCCTTGTGGGAGCGAGCCTGCTCGCGAATGCGGTGTGTCAGTCGACCAAGATGTCGGCTGGCAGTCCGTCTTCGCGAGCAGGCTCGCTCCCACAAGGGGCGCAATCGTCGAAATCTTTTCCTGACAAAAATACTAGGACTTTGTCCGGCGCGATGATTGGCGTAAACTGCGCCCAAGCCTGCGAGGAGTTTCCATGACCGCTATTACCATCACCGACGCCGCCCACGATTACCTGGCTGATCTGCTCTCCAAGCAGAACACCCCGGGCATCGGCATCCGCGTCTTCATCACCCAGCCTGGCACCCAGTACGCCGAAACCTGCATTGCCTACTGCAAGCCGGGCGAAGAAAAACCCGAAGACACCGCACTGGGGCTCAAAAGCTTCACTGCTTACATCGATCACTTCAGCGAAGCCTTTCTGGATGACGCGGTTGTCGACTACGCCACCGACCGCATGGGCGGCCAGCTGACCATCAAGGCGCCCAACGCCAAAGTACCGATGGTCAACGCCGACAGCCCGATCAACGAGCGTATCAATTACTACCTGCAAACCGAGATCAACCCGGGGCTGGCCAGCCACGGCGGTCAGGTCAGCCTGATCGATGTGGTCGAAGACGGCATCGCCGTTCTGCAGTTCGGCGGCGGTTGCCAGGGCTGCGGCCAGGCCGACGTGACCTTGAAGGAAGGCATCGAGCGCACCTTGCTCGAGCGCATCCCCGAGCTCAAGGGCGTCCGTGACGTCACTGACCACACGCAGAAAGAAAACGCCTACTACTAAGGTGTTCGCTGCGAACTAAAAAACGGCGCCCCGTGAGCGCCGTTTTTTTATGGGTGAAATTCGCTGGCCCCTTCGCGAGCAGGCTCGCTCCCACATTAGAAACATGTCGTACAAAGCTTCTGTGTACACAGGAGATTTACTGTGGGAGCGAGCCTGCTCGCGAAGAGGGCTTATGGGCGGTACAAATGCGCATGCCCCGCACGGTACAGCGACGACTCGCTGAAATGATCACTCCCCAACACCCGACCCACCAGAATCAACGCCGTGCGCCGAAATCCCTTGGCGGCAACCTTCCCGGCAATATCCTCGAGCGTCCCCACCACCCAATCCTGATCCGGCCAGGTCGCCCGGTGAATCACCGCGATCGGGCAATCCGCGCCGTAATGCGGCAACAACTCGGCAAGGATTTTCTCCAGATGATTGACCCCCAAGTGGATCGCCATGGTCGCCCCATGCTGCGCCAGGCTGCCCAGTTCCTCGCCCACCGGCATGGCGGTTTTGTCGGCATAGCGGGTCAGGATCACGCTTTGGGATACGTCCGGCAACGTCAACTCTGCGCCCAGTAACGCTGCGCAAGCGGCCGTCGCGGTGACGCCAGGGATGATTTCAAAGGGAATGTCGAGTTCACGCAGGTGGCGAATCTGTTCGCCGATAGCGCCATACAGACTCGGATCGCCGGAATGCACCCGGGCCACGTCCTGACCGTTGGCATGGGCGGTCCTGATCAGCTCGATGATCTGTTCCAGATGCAATTCGGCGCTGTTGACCACCTTTTGCGCGTGATGACCTTCAAGCACGGCGGTGGGTACCAGCGAGCCGGCATAGATTATGACCGGGCAACTGCGAATCAGCCGCTGGCCTTTGACGGTGATGAGTTCCGGATCGCCGGGACCTGCGCCAATGAAGTAGACGGTCATCGTCGGTTCCTGTGAAAAAAGGTGATGGGCAACGCTTCAGATGAAGATTGCTCATGATCGAAGGCGGGATTATCGGGGATTTTATGCAGCGCCGGCCAATGCCAGCGTAGCCTGGGCATATTTTTGTCGCGGGATCAGCAGTTTTGCCGGTGCATTGGCCAGTTGTTCGGCCATGGCCAGGGCGGCACTTTCCGCCACGCCGTAGCACCCGGTGCGTTCGAAGGCGATCTGCGAATGATGGCTGAGCTGCGCTTGATAGGCCGCCAACTGTACGCTGCTGAAATACATCATCTGCAAGCCGAGTTGTTCGGCCAGTTCGATCAGGGCCGGTTCGTCACGCTTCAAGTCGATGCTGGCCAGGGCCTTGATCTGATGAAGTTCGATCTGGTTGGCCTGCAGCGCCTGATCGAGCAGCGCTCGCAGCGTACTGACGGGGCAGCCGCGCTGGCAGCCCAGGCCGACCACCAGGGTCGGCGCAGTGCCGGTATCAATCATGCGTGGTATTGGCCATCGCTTTTACGGCGAAACAACCAGGCGCTGATCAGGCCCAGGGCGAGCCAGAACGCGACGTTGGTCAGTTGCGAGGCGATTTTGAACTGAGTCTCCAGTGCTTGCGGGGCGAGCATCGAGTGCACGTCCGGTTGCGGTGCGCCAATCACATGGGGCACGGCAAGGATCGCCACACCGAGGATTTTCATCAGCCAGTGGCGGCTGAACGCGATCAGGGCGATGCCGACAGCCGTGGACGCGGCGGTGCCGATCCACCAGAGCTGTCGTTGTGCCAGATCGGCGGCCGCCGTGCCCGGCAATTCAGGCGGCAGTCCGAGGGTCGGTGCCAGCACGAAAGTGGCGTAACCCGCGAGCCCCCAGAGCAGGCCCTGGGACGTTTTGGTCGGCGCGCGCAAGGTGTAGAGACCGGCGAGCATCAGGGCGAAACCGACCGCTACCACCAGATTGCCACCTGTGGTCGACAGCACGCGCTGCCAGCCGTCTTCCGGCTCCCAGGCTTCGCCGTCGTGAGTGTGGGCGGCGACGCCGGCGGCGTGTTCGTGCACTTCAACGGCGGCGGGTTCGGATTTTTCGTAGGTCTCGGCCTGCAAAATCAGCGGAGAAACCCAAAGGCTTTGCAGCAGTGTGAGCAGCAGGGCGGCCAGCAACCCGGTGAAACCTGCGGTTTGCGCAATACGCTTGATCATGTCGGCAGGTCTCAATGGCACGGGAATGCGGCGCTGTGACGGGTATCGTGAGCGGCGTTGTGGACCGCTTCGATGTGCGAGAAACCGGCGAAATACACAAGGCTGGCGCCGAGGATCGACGCGAATACGGCGGCGGTCAGGCGTTGGGTCAGGGTTGTGGTGCTGCTGGCGGTGCTGCTGTGGCCGGTGCTGCTGATGATCGACATGGCGTTTCCCTCTGTTCTGTCAGCGGGGAATCAAAAGCGCATGCAAGAACCCGCGCACCAGCGAGCGCAGGGATTCGAACAGCGCCCGCCCACCGCGGGTTTGTCATTCAGTGATGTTTTGGTCACTTTGTGTTGCGGGCCGGTCTCCGGGCTCACGAGGGGCGCAGGCTTTCGCCTTGACCTGCAAGCATCACCTTCCCATGCCTCATCGACACAGTGGATCTGACACTTCGCTCGCTTACCGTTGCGGGGGCAGCACCGGACTGACATGGCTCTAGAGTAAAGCACATGATTCACCGGTTTCCCGTTTCACCCTGTGAAGGGCACCCGTAACAAGACGTGTAGGAGAGCATGGGCAAGGGTGGGGCGTCAATTGGCAGGGGTTCTCATCTTGAATCGAGGTGAATTCTTCGCGAGCAGGCTCGCTCCCACAGGTAGCCGCATTCCAATGTGGGAGCGAGCCTGCTCGCGAAGGGGCCGGTGCGGGTGTCACAAGACATTGACCCGCCCCCATACCATGCGTAGCCTTGCGCTTTCGAGGTTCTTCGGCGTTTGCCGGAGCTAAGAAGGGAACGCGGTCGATGCCGCGGCTGCCCCCGCAACTGTGAACGGTGATGTTCGCTGCCACGCCACTGCACGCTCATGTCCTGAGCCCGCGGGAAGGCGCAGCGAACGCCAGTCCAATGATTGGCACACCGTCAGCCAGGAGACCTGCCTCGATACAGATTCTCACTACAACCGGGCGGGGTGATCCGGTGGCGAACGCTTCCGGCGCGCATGCGCGTTGCCGGTTCTCGTCCCGTATGCCCGCCACCTTGCCAAAGGGCATCCGATGAAAACACTGGCCAAACTCCCCGTCACCATCGTTACCGGCTTCCTCGGCTCGGGCAAAACCACTTTGCTGCGGCACATGCTCGACAATGCCCAGGGCCGCCGCATCGCGGTGATCGTCAACGAGTTCGGCGAGCTGGGCATCGACGGCGAGATCCTCAAGCACTGCTCCATCGGTTGCACCGAAGAAGAAGCTGTTGGCCGGGTCTATGAACTGGCCAACGGTTGCCTGTGCTGCACCGTCCAGGAAGAATTCTTCCCTGTGATGCGCGAACTGGTGGCCCGTCGCGGCGATCTCGATCACATCCTCATCGAAACTTCGGGCCTGGCCCTGCCAAAACCGCTGGTCCAGGCTTTCCAGTGGCCGGAAATCCGTAGCGCCTGCACCGTTGACGCGGTGATCACCGTGGTCGACAGCCCGGCGGTGGCCGCCGGTACGTTTGCCGCGTTCCCCGATCAGGTCGACGCCCAGCGCAAACTCGACCCGAACCTGGACCACGAATCGCCACTGCACGAACTGTTCGCCGACCAACTGGCCAGCGCCGACCTGGTGATCCTCAACAAGGCCGACCTGATCAACCCGGAAGATCTGGCCCGCGTGCGCCTGGAAGTCGCCGAGGAACTGCCACCGGCGGTGAAAGTCATCGAAGCCAGCAACGGTCGCCTGCCGCTGGACGTGCTGATCGGCCTCGGTGCCGGTTCCGAAGAGCACATCGACAGCCGTCACAGCCATCACGACCACCATCATGAAGGCGAAGAAGACGATCATGATCACGATGCTTTCGATTCCATTTCCATCGAGTTGCCACAGGCTGACGAAAGCCTGCTGCTGGATGCGCTGACCCAACTGGTGGTCCAGCACGGCATCCTGCGGGTCAAGGGCTTCGCCGCGGTCCCGAACAAACCGATGCGCCTGCTGATCCAGGGCGTGGGCACCCGTTTCGACAAGCACTTCGACCGTCAGTGGGGCGCTGAAGAAACGCGTATCACCCGGCTGGTACTGATCGGCCAGGAACTGGACGCCGCCTTGCTCGAAGCGCAACTGCGCGCCGCGCTCAGCGTGTAAGCCATGCACCTGCTCAGGACCCAGCCCGGCGGATTTGTGTCGGATGAAAACATTGCCGACCTTGGACAAACCCCCGCCGAGCTGGTGATCCTGTGCAGCGGCGACTCCAGCCTGGCGCTGCTCGCCGAGGCAGCGCAGCAGTTGCCCGACGACTACCCGAGCGTGCGCCTGGCCAATCCGATGCAGGTACAGAATCACGCCTCGGTCGATCTGTACGTCGATGAAGTGCTGCGCCACGCCAAAGTCATTCTGATATCGCTGCATGGCGGCATAGCCTATTGGCGTTACGGCATCGAGCGTCTGGTGGAGTTGTCGCAACGTGGTGTGCAACTGATTCTGGTCCCGGGCGATGATCGCCCGGACCCGGAACTCAGCGACCTGAGCACCGTGATCCCTGAGGACCGCGACCGGCTCTGGCACTTCCTGCGTCAGGGTGGCATGGGCAATGCCCTGGACTTGTTTCGCTGCCTGGCCAGTCGCTGGCTGGGTCGTGATTACCCATGGTCCGAGCCGCAAACCCTGCCGCGCACGGCGATTTACCACCCGCAAAAAAGCCCCGCGACGCTGCAGGATTGGCGAGCTGACTGGCAGACCGATCAGCCCGTGGCGGCGGTACTGTTTTATCGCTCGCACCTGCAAGCGGCGAATACCGCTTTCATCGATGTTTTCTGCCAGCGTTTGCAGGCGGCGGGGTTGAACCCGTTGCCGATTGCGCTGGCCAGTTTGAAAGAACCCGGTTGCCTGACGGTGGTCGAGGACTGGCTGGATGAAGTCGAGGCGGGGGTGATTCTCAACACCACTGGGTTCGCGCAATCGAGCCCCGAAGCGCCGCACTTGCGGCCGTTTCGCCGCAACATCCCGGTGATTCAGGCGATTTGTGCCCAGGACAACGAGCCGGGCTGGCGCGCCAGCGAGCAGGGCCTCGGGCCCCGGGATCTGGCGATGCACATCGCGCTGCCGGAACTGGACGGACGCATCATCAGCCGACCGATCAGTTTCAAGGATCTGGCCTGGCGCAGTGAGCGCAGTCAGTCCGACGTGGTCTGCTACCGGCCACAACCTGAGCGCATGGACTTCGTCGCCGAACTGGCGCGGCGCTGGATCGATCTGGCGCGCCTGCGCAATTCTGAAAAGCGGGTTGCGCTGATCCTCGCCAATTACCCGACCCGTGATGGTCGCATCGGCAATGGTGTGGGGCTCGATACTCCGGCTGCGGCGCTGAACATCCTGCGAGCGCTTCATAAAGAAGGTTATCCGCTGCCGGCCGAATTGCCGGGCAGTGGTACTGCGCTGATCCAGCAATTGCTCGGCGGCGTCAGCAACGATCTGGAAACAATCGACCAACGCCCGTGCCAGCAAAGTCTGGCCATGGACGAATACCTGACAATGTTCAACGCACTGCCCGAAACCAATCGCGCGGCGGTACAAGAGCGTTGGGGATCGCCGGAAAACGATCCGATGTGCCGAGGTGGTCGAATGATGATCGCCGGGTTGCGTTTCGGCCTGACCTTCGTCGGCATTCAGCCGGCGCGGGGTTATCAGGTCGATCCGAGTGCGGTGTATCACGACCCGGACCTGGTGCCGCCCCACGGCTATCTGGCGTTCTATTTCTGGCTGCGCAATACTTATGGCGCCCACGGCGTGATCCACGTCGGCAAGCACGGCAACCTCGAATGGTTGCCGGGCAAGGGCGTCGGGCTGTCGGAGAATTGCTGGCCGGACGCACTGCTCGGGCCGTTACCGAACATCTATCCGTTCATCGTCAACGATCCGGGCGAGGGCGCCCAGGCCAAGCGCCGCACCCAGGCGGTGATCATCGATCACTTGATGCCGCCCCTGACCCGCGCCGAAACCTATGGACCGCTGCGCAACCTGGAGCTGCTGGCCGACGAGTATTACGAAGCGCAACTGCTCGATCCGCGCCGCGCCCGGGAGTTGCAACGGGACATCCTGCAATTGGTGCGCGAGACCCACATCGACCGCGAACTGCAGCTTGAAGAGCAGCTGGACAGCGACGCCGATGCGGCGATCTGGCTGCCGCGCCTGGACACTTACCTGTGCGACTTGAAAGAGTCGCAGATCCGCGATGGTTTGCACGTGTTCGGCGAATCACCGGCCGGGCGTCTGCGCATTGACACCTTGCTTGCGCTGCTGCGTATTCCCCGGGGCGATGGGCGCGGGGCGCAGTCGAGTCTGCTGCGGGCGTTGGCCAAGGCCTTCGGGCTGGGGTTCGATCCGCTCGATTGCGCGTTGGCCGATCCGTGGAGCGGACCTCGTCCCGATGCATTAATGTCGATCAGTGAAGAGCTCTGGCGCACTACGGGCGATACCCGCGAACGTCTCGAACTGTTCGCTGCACAGCTTATTTCACAGATGTTGAATGCCCCCTGTGGGAGCCAGCCTGCTGGCGATGGACTGTCAGCCACATTGATGTCGACTGACACTCCATCGCCAGCAGGCTGGCTCCCACAGGAGACGCGTTTGATTGAAGTACAAGCCATCCTCGACAACTTGCGCGAGGTGGTCGCACCAAGGCTCGACGCCTGTGGTCCCGCAGAAATGCGCGGTCTGCTCGATGCCCTCAGTGGGCGTTTCGTGCCCGCCGGCCCCAGCGGCGCACCGAGTCGCGGGCGCCTGGATGTGCTACCGACCGGGCGCAATTTTTACTCGGTAGATGTGCGCAACCTGCCGACCACCACCGCATGGCGCATCGGTTTCCAATCGGCCAACCTGATTCTTGAACGCCACCTGCAGGACCACGGTGATCATTTGCGCCAGCTCGGCCTGTCGGTGTGGGGTACTGCGACCATGCGCACCGGCGGCGATGACATCGCCCAGGCCATGGCGCTGATGGGGGTGCGTCCGGTCTGGGCCACCGGCAGTCAGCGGGTCGATGACTTCGAGATTCTGCCGCTGAGCCTGCTCGATCGCCCACGGGTGGACGTGACCTTGCGCGTGTCCGGTTTCTTTCGCGACGCCTTCGCCAACCTCATCCGCCTGTTCGACGCCGCCGTGCAAGCGGTCGCCGGGCTGGATGAGCCGGACGATCTCAACCCGTTGGCGGCCAAAGTGCGCGCCGAACGTGAAGCGTTATTGCAAGCAGGCCTTGATGAAGACGCCGCGCGGCGTCAGGCCGGCTGGCGTATTTTCGGTGCCAAACCCGGTGCCTATGGGGCAGGGGTACAGGGCGCCATCGATGGTCGTCTGTGGCAGAGCCGCGAGGATCTGGCCGAGGTGTATTTGAACTGGGGCGGTTATGCCTACGGCGGTTCAGACGAAGGCACCGCGGCCCGAGATCAGTTCGCCCAGCGTCTGAGCCAGGTGCAAGCGGTGCTGCAAAACCAGGACAATCGTGAACACGACTTGCTCGACTCCAATGATTATTACCAGTTCCAGGGCGGCATGCTGGCCGCCGTGGAAAGCCTCGGCGGCGAAGTGGCGGCCAGTTATCACGGTGATCACAGCCAGCCGGACCTGCCGAAGATCCGCACGCTGAAGGAAGAACTGAACCGGGTCATCCGCTCCCGGGCGGCCAATCCGAAGTGGCTGGAGGGCGTCAAGCGTCACGGCTATAAAGGTGCGTTCGAAATGGCCGCGACGGTCGATAACCTGTTCGCCTTCGACGCCACCACCCGGTTGATCGACGATCATCAGTACGCGTTGCTGGCCGATGCCTATCTGCTCGATCCAGACACCCGGGATTTCGTGCGCGAGCACAACCCCCATGCCTTGCGCGACATGACCGAGCGCATGCTCGAAGCGCAGCAGCGGGGGATGTGGAAGGCGCCGGGTGAGTATCGCGAGGCGCTGGAAAACTTGCTGTTGGATATAGAAGAAGATACCTGAAACAGCACAGTCCCCTGTGGGAGCGGGCTTGCCCGCGATGAGGCCGTAACATCCAGCATCATTATTGACTGACACACCGCTATCGCGGGCAAGCCCGCTCCCACAGGGACTGAGGTGTCTGTGAGATTACCGACCATGACCGAGATCTGATAATGACCGACACCCCGCATTTTCCCCTATCCGCCGTGGTCGGCGCCGATGACTTGAAACTCGCGCTGTACCTGACCGCCATTGACCCGAAGATCGGCGGCGTGCTGATCGAAGGCCCGCGCGGCATGGCCAAATCGACCCTGGCCCGAGGCCTGGCGGACCTGCTCGCCAGCGGTCAGTTCGTCACCTTGCCGTTGGGTACCACTGAAGAGCGCCTGGTCGGCACCCTCGACCTGGATGCTGCCCTGAGCGAAGGTCGCGCACAATTTTCCCCCGGCGTGTTGGCCAAGGCTGATGGCGGCGTGCTCTACGTCGATGAAGTCAATCTGCTGCCCGATCACCTGGTCGATTTACTGCTCGACGTCGCCGCCAGCGGCACCAATCTGGTCGAGCGCGACGGCATCTCCCATCGGCATTCGGCGAAGTTCGTGCTGATCGGCACCATGAACCCGGAAGAGGGTGAGTTGCGTCCGCAACTGCTCGACCGCTTTGGCTTGAACGTCGCCCTCAGCGGCCATACCGCACCCACCGAGCGCGGCCAGATCATCCGTCGGCGTCTGGATTTCGACAGCGATCCCCAAGGTTTTTGCGCCGAGTGGGAAACCCAGCAGCAATCATTGCGCGAACGTTGCCATAAGGCGCGTAGCGCATTGGTGGACATTCCCCTCGACGATGCAGCGCTGGAGCAGATTACCGAGCGCTGCTTTGCCGCCGGTGTCGATGGCCTGCGCGCCGATCTGGTCTGGTTGCGCGCGGCGCGTGCCCATGCCGCCTGGAGAGGGGCGCGTGCCATCGCCGAGGAAGATATCGATGCGGTCGCCGAGTTTGCCTTGCGCCATCGTCGCCGCGAACAGTCGCCACTTGCACCACAACAAAACCAGGCGCCTTCGGTTCAGCCTTCAAACCCGAGCGAAGGCCAGGGTCAATGGGGTGAAATGCCCGCCCAGGCACTCGCGACTGGCGCCCGACGTGAAGTGCCGAGTTGGCCAAAAAAGCCCTAGGCATTCGCCCTCGATCTGATGCGGGGGCGAATGCCAGACCCCGTGCCGGACGCCTGGACAACGGCAAGCAGGGTAAGCGTCACGCTGCTCGAAGCGGTTCGGTCAATTGGCCCGGCACCTTGCTCAACGGCCGGCCCCGTCAGCGCACGGATCTGCTTTTTCAACTGCGCACCCGTTCGCCCCATGAACTGTGGTTGGTGATCGTCGACGCGTCGGCCTCGACCCGTCGTCATCAAGCGCTAGGTGATGCGAAGGGGCTGTTGGCGCAACTGTTCGACGACGCCTACCGTCAACGCGCGCGCCTGGCTTTGCTGACGGCCAGTGGTGCGTTGCCGAAGTGGCAGGTGCAAGGGTTGAAAGCCTCCAGCGGTCTGCGCCACTGGCTCGATGGGCTTGGCGCGGGTGGCGGCACGCCGTTGCTGGCGGCGCTGGGGGAGGCGGGGTGCTGGCTGGCTGCACGGCAAAAGCGGTTTCCGGCGGAGCAACAGCGGTTGCTGGTGGTGACTGATGGTCGGTTGAAAGAGTGGCCGGCGTTGCCCGCACTCGATTGTCCGGGGCTGGTGATCGACATCGAGCGCGGGCCGATCCGCCTTGGGCGTAGCAGGGTACTGGCGGCGCAATTGCAGTCCGAGTATCGGCATATCGATGAGTTGCTGCCGGGCTGAGTGCTGTGTTGTCTGTGCGGGCCTCTTCGCGAGCAGGCTCGCTCCCATATTGGATCTCCTGTGTAAACAAATCCCCTGTGGGAGCGAGCCGGTTCCGGGCGGCGTTCCGACAAAAGCGGTGTATCAGGCACTGTAAGTTTTGAACTACTTACCCATCGCCTGCCGGTACCGCTGTGTAAGCCGGGCGATGTGCACCCGGTCCAGAATCAACGCCCACAACGCCGACACCTGCGGCCGGGTCTTGCGCCCGCGACTCAAGCGCTGCAGCTGGAACTTCACCACCGCCATATTCGCCAGGGCCGCCAGCGGTTTGCGTTTCCAGCGAATCGGCGGTAGCTGTGGGTGACTGTTCTCACCTTCGCGCCAGCGTTTGACCAACTGCGGTTCGACGGCCAGCGCCGTACCGATCCCGGCCATGGCGATGCCTCTGTCGAGTACCTGCTCGACGATTGCCAGGCGCCGGATCCCGCCTGTCACCATCACCGGCATGCGCGCCACGCTGGCCGGTTCGCCAGCCATTTCCAGAAAGTACGCCTCACGGGCCAGGGTTCGGCCATCGCGGGCTTCGCCTTGCATGGCCGGTGCTTCGTAGCTGCCACCTGAAAGCTCCAGCAGGTCGATCTGCTGATCGTTGAGCCACTGGATCACTTGTCGCGCGTCGTCGGCATCGAAGCCACCGCGCTGGAAGTCCGCCGAGTTGAGCTTCACCGCCACGCAAAATTGCGGCGACACCGCGTTGTGTACCGCATCGACCACCGCCAGCAGCAAACGCGCACGGTTCTCCAGCGAACCGCCCCAGCGATCGGTGCGGCGATTGGTCAGCGGTGAGAGGAACTGGCTGAGCAAGTAACCGTGTGCGGCATGGATCTGCACGCCGCTGAACGCGGCCTTTTCCGCCAGTGCGGCGCTGGTGGCGAAGCGTTGGATCACCTCTTGGATATCGGCTTCGCTCATGGGCTTTGGCTCGGCGAACATCTTTGAAAACGAGCCCAGATCCAGCGCCACCGCAGAAGGCGCCAGGGCTTGCTGGCCGAGGTTGGCCATGGTTTGGCGGCCCGGATGATTGAGTTGCATCCACAAATGCGCGCCACCGGCGCGACCAATGCCGGCCCATTGGCGGAAGCGTTCCAGGTGGCGTTCGTCCTCCAGCACCACCCCACCGGGACCGGTCATGGCGCGGCGGTCGATCATCACGTTGCCGGTCAGCAGCAGTCCGGTTTCGCCCTCGGCCCAGGCGTGATACAGGCGAAACAGCGCTTGATCGGGTGCCTGATCGCAATCGGCAAGGTTCTCTTCCATGGCGGCTTTGGCGACCCGGTTAGCGATGGTCTGGCCGTTGGGCAATTTCAAGGCTTGGAAGGGTGACATGCTTGACTCCTCATCAGTGATGAACAGAGGCTAAGCTTAAAGCTCACTTTAATGTCAAGCAGTCCGACGCCATGACCTGTGATGAATGCCGAACGGGTGATGGCCTCACTCAAGCACCAGGTTCGACCGGGATACGGGAATCGGATTGCGCATCAGCGTGCCGACCACCAGCGCAGCCAGTAATCCTGCCAGTCCAGCGATCCACAGCAACAGGCTGAAGCCCCCGACAAACGCCTGGCGAGCCAGCGGCTCGACCACCGACTGTGCGGCTTGCGGCAACAGGCTCATGGCCGCCGGCATGTCACCGGCCACCACCCGTGAGGCGACGCCTTGAGTGTGTTCCAGCCACTGCCCGCCCTGTGCCGACAGGTTGTCGTGCAGCAACTGTTCGCTATGGCCCGACAGCAAGGCGCCATAGACCCCGATCGCCAGCATCACGGCACTGAAACGCATGGTGGTGCTCATGCCCGACGCCATGCCGGTACGCTCTCGGGGTACGCAGGCCATGATGTTTTTCTGCGTGTCGCCATTGAGCAACCCGGCACCGGCACCGGTCACGGCAATCGCCAGGGCGAAGGGCAGGTAGCCGCCGCTGTTGACCGCCCAGGCGCTCAGCAGGTTGCCGCAACCCACCAGTGTCAGCCCGATCGCCATCATGTTTGCCGGGTGAACGCGTCCCGCCAGCCGTGCGCCGATGCGCGGGAAGATCAGCATGGTCACGGCAAACGGCAGCATGCCCAATCCGGCGGAAATGGCGGTAAAGCCCAGGCCGTTCTGCAAGTAGAACGGCAGCATGGTCATCATCACCTGGGCGCAGGCGGCGTAGGAGAACATGCCGAGCAAGGCACCGATGAAGCGCGGATGCCTGAACAATTGCAAGTCGATCATCGGCCGCTGTTGCAGGCGCTCGATCACGACGAACAAACCCAGCAACAGGGCACCGCCCACCAGGCGTGCGTAGGTGACGGGGTTGTTCCAGCCGATCCGGTTGGCTTCGATCAGGCCCCAGATCAGGCACAACAGGCTGGCGCTGAAGGCGAGGCTGCCCCAAGGGTCGAGGCGGGCGGCCTGGGCATCGCGGGATTCCGGCACTGCGCGCCAGACCATGTACATGAGGAACAGGCCGACCGGCAGGTTGAGGTAGAAAATCCAGCGCCAGCCGACGAATTCAGTGATCAATCCGCCCAAGGTCGGCGCCGCCGTCATGGCCACGCCCATACAACCGCCCCAGAACGCCCAGGCCTTGGCCCGTTCCAGTTCATCGTGGAAGGTATGACCGATGGAGGCCAGCGCGGAGGTCAGCAGCAGCGCGGCACCGACGCCCTTGATCGTCCGTGCGATGTCCAGAAACAGTGCGTTCGGCGCCGCACCGCAACCCAGCGAGGCCAGGATGAAAATACCCAGACCCCACATCAGGGTTTTCTGCCGGCCAAAGCGGTCGGCCAGGCTGCCGGCGGGCAGCAGCAAGGCGGCGAAGGCCAGCATGTAGGCACTGACCACCCATTCGATATCAGCGAAATTCGCCCCCAGATCCCGAGCGATGCTGGGCAAGGTAACGGCGACGATATTAGTGTCCAGCACGATCAACGAACACACGGCTGAGGCGGTGAGCAAGGTCAGGCGCGGACTCACCTTGGGTTTGACGGACATGGCGGACGTTCTCTACTGTGAAGTGATGTGCAGCTTATCGCTGGCTGACGGTCCCTTTGTTAGGCGCGCATCATCACTTCATTACCTTTGAGCTAACGCACCGATGGACATCCGCCACTTCCGCTACTTCCTCGCCGTCGCCCGGCAGCGCAACTTCACCCGTGCCGCCGAGCAATTGGGCATTGCGCCGCCGACCTTGACCCGGCAGATCCAGGACATGGAAGCGGAACTGGGCGCGCGCCTGTTCCTGCGCCAGGCGCGGGATGTCAGCCTGACCGAGGCCGGCACGGCGCTGGTGATCGAGGCCGAGGCCACGGTGCGCCAGTTCGAGTCGGCCCAGCGCAATGCCCAACGCGCCGGTCGTGGCGACATCGGCCACATCGAACTGGGTTATGTGGCCTCGGCGGTGTATTCCGGGGCGCTGCAAAAGCAGGTGCAGGCTTTTGCCGGCCAATACCCGGATGTCAGCCTCAACGTTCGGGAAAGCCCCATGGCCAGCCTGCCGAACATGATCCTTGAGGGGCGCTTCGATTTGGGTTACATCCGCTGCCCGATGGCTTTGCCCGAAGGTGTCGAGGGTGTGCGCCTGAGCGACGAGGGCTTTGTGTTGGCGTTGCCGGTGGACTCATGGCTGACCCGGTTGCAGGTCATCAACTCTGCGCATTTGCACAACGAAAACTTCATTCTTCCGGAGCAAGTCGTCGGTACGTTGCAGGTTGCGAGTCAAGGAGGTTTCGTACCGAAGCTCGGGGCGCAGCCGGGTGGATTGGTGGCGGTGATTGCATTGGTGTCGCTGGGGCAGGGGGTGGCGGTGGTGCCGGAGTCGGTGGTTGGCCACGTCAGTCTGCCGAATGTGGTGTACCGGCAGATCAAGGATTGCAATGCGTCGTCGTGGTTGGCATTGATTCATCGGCGGTTTGAGAAGTCGCCGGCGGTGAACAGGTACATCGAGCGTGTGAAAAAAAGCTAGAAGCCAAACGTTTCGCGAGCGAGTTCGTTCCCAGTGTTTTGTGTCGAACTTCGAAACCGGGTCTCGTGCCCGAGTTGCGCCTGCTATTGCTGCAGGCGCAAGTCTTGTTTGCTCCGGGACGGCTATCGTTATCCTTTACTCTGCCTTACGCCCAGGTGGGAGAGGGGTGAAAAAGTATTTCCTGGAAAAGTCCGTTTTCATATTACCGGGAAAGATTACGCCTTCCGTCTTGCCATTGGAGCGGATCAGCTGATCTTTAACCGTCAGGAATCTCAGGCGCGCCAGTTTCAGATGAGCTTGCGTCATCGAACTGACTGATTGGGCTGAGCAGTGAAAGTGCGCATACCACATCACTTTCTTGCTACGACTGTCGACTATTTCATACTCAAGCAAGAAACTTGACTCCTTTGGCGTCGACTTATCCGTCCAGGTCGGGTTTTGAATAGCCACTTCGTGTTCTCCCAGCAAGTACTCGAAGCTGCCGGCATTCGGCGGCAATGCCTTGGTGGTTTCAATACGCAGCTTTTTTCCTTCCTGGACCAGTTGGTCGCTTGCGCGTTTGAAGTCCTGGTACAGTTTTACGGCTTTCCCATGATCAGGCCCGGTAACGCCTGTTATCTTCTGATGAATGTTTGCCGCCAGTTCCTTGAGTTTGGTTGCCTGTGTCAGGAACCTGTCTTCGAGACTGGTGGGGTTACGGTACAGGGGGGCGTCTTTCCTGTAGTTCCCAATAAGCTTATTGATACTATCGACAAGTTTTTGCCCTTCGTTGAGCATTGTCCGGAGCTCAGGAGTTGATTTAGGTAATTGAGGAACTTGCGCTGATTCGACATTTCTTTGCTGGTAGAGGTCATCACCTTCGTGCCTGTAGTAAATAATGTCTTTGCCGGTTGCAATATCCTTTACCGCTACTGTTTCGTCAGGCTCGCTCGTCGTTTTCTCCTGAGTCTCTCCTACTCGATAACCTTCCGGTGTGTTGATCAAGCGTTCATTGGGGCGTTTGGTTCTCTTTCTGGCTTTTTTTGGCGTCTCTGCGACGCTTTGTTCTGCCTCTGTCGGGACAGCTTCGCCCTGCATGTCCTCAGTGATCGACTCGGACAACTCTTTTTCAGCAATCGCTCGCACAGACTTCAAGGCATCGAGAAACCTCTGAAGAAATAGCTGAGGTACATAAGTCTGTTGAGCGCCAACCTTGCGAAGGTTGCCCGCCATGAGCTCCGCATCATTGTAAACATTGACAGCCTCCTGGAGCAGGTCGATCCGTAGCCTCGGGTCAAACCCTTGCGTCGAGTTCAACGTCAAGACGTTATTCGTCACTTCCCCCAATCGCGCTTTACTGAGTCCTTCCAATCCCGCCACTTCGGTCAGACTGGGATCAAGTAACGGATCCCCTGACAGTGCCCCTCGCAAGCTGACCAATTGTTGAATGATCAATGACTGGGTGGTGTACTTTCGCTTTTCGAACTTGTCTTTTAGTAATTCAGTTGGCTTGGATAAATAGCCGGTTCTTTGTAAGTAACCTTTTCTTGCGTTACTATCCAGCGTTTCGAGTTTCGCCATTGCCTGCTCGAGTCTGGTGCTGACGCGGATTCGTTCGGGCAAGATATCGAGTACATGTTTCCTGGTTTCATACAGCACGCTGTAAGGCGCGTCAGTGTTTGCTTTTTGGATATCAAAGGCCAGCGGGAAAATATCCTGATCGGAAATGCCCGATTGCGGCCATTTCCCTGACAGTGTGATCAGATCCTCATCGGCAGCAAGAAGACTGTTTACAGTCTCACTCAGATTGTCAATGATGGCGTCACGTTGATAGTCTTTGTCTTTTTCAAGAATCTTCGCAGCCTCCTCAAGTTTATTCACCTTTTGCAAATGACCCTCAATGAACTGTCTGGCTATCTTCTTGAAATCCAGATCCGCCTTGCGCAGATCTTTTCTGAGTGCTACGAGCGCCTCGCCAGTGCTGGTTCCCAGGTCGATCTTTTCTGCTATCGCGCTGGCTTTTGCGTAGGCGTCGTTCCCATCTTTCTGTGCCTGCGTCAGGTTTGCATTCAACTGTTTTACTTGATCATTCAGTTTCTTGACCTCGAGCGCATACTTCGCACGCCGCGCCCGTAGTTGCGAATCAGCGAATACGTCGGACAGGTATCGGCTACTTCCTTGACCGCCCCCACGCACCCGAAACTCCGGCGCGATATCCCAGAGTTCCTGGCCATTGTTTTTCAACTCCAGCCCTTTTATCGGCTTTCCCAGGTTGTCGAGAACCACAACGTTTTCGCTCTCGGTCGGCGCGACGTTTGCCCAGCCTTGCCCACGGAGACGACCGGGGACTTTTGCATACCAGCGGCCATCGACCACCTCAATTCCTTTCGGCGCCGGGACGGTAATTACCGGTCCGCGTCCGGCTTGATTGATTTGCAGGAATCGCTCGAGCAATTGCCGTGAATTGCCGGAAGTCGGCGTTGAAAAATCCAGCACGCTGTCGGTAATGGCAGTGGCCGCGCCTGGCCCGATCGGGGGTTTGAGTTGCGGCTTGACCTCGACAGCCCCTGGTCGGGGCACTATCGAAGGGCGCGCGAAGGGTTGGACCGACGTATGGATATCGGGTGCAAGACGGTGAATCAACAAAGACAGCGCCAGATTGATCAACAGGTTGAACGTCAAATCCTGTATCGGGTCGCTGTCGTCATGGGCGAGTGCCTGCAACGCCTGTAAAACAGAGGTCTCCATGACAAACAACCAGCCAACGGTTGCTGCGGGGCCGCTTACAAAGGGCAGGACCACGTTAAGTACGCTGTCGACGACGATCAGCCCCATTTCCTTAAGCGTGTTCCAGCGGTACTCGGCATTCGACAGTGTTTGCTCGTCCGCCTGGCGAGCCAGGATGTTGGCGTTCGCTTCATACAAATGCGTCAGCACATCACCACTGAGTGACTGTTTGTCGAATTCGGCAGGTGCGGGGCGCAGCAAATCCGTATCGAATATGACGCCCACCGGGTGGGGTTCGCGGAAGCCTCCGTTGTCATAGATTCTGCGTACATCTGATTCCAGCCAGTCCAGGATGCTTTTCTGCAACGACGGATTGGGCCGGCTGTCAGAAGGGAACTCTACGGCTGGCCTGGGATTGTTGCTGACAATTTCCTCCATCAAGGCATCGAGCGAAGCGAACTCAATCAGTTGTTCAGGGTAAAGAGGCCGGTACAGGATATGCGGGCCGACCGTTTCGTCTGCCGTTCCGAACACAAACATGTCGGGAACCACATGGGTTTGATTCGACATTTCGGTTTTAAACGCCAGGGGCCTGATCACGATCTGTTGCCCGGTAACGCGCCTGGCTTCGGACTCCGGCTCCATAATCGCCGCTACATAGCGGTAACCCGCATCGGTAAAGCCTGATCGTTGCCGAATCTTGTTCTCGAGCGCGAGCATCGGCAGTTGAATGCGCAACTGATCAGCGAAGAGCTTTTCACGCTCCGCTCTCTGTGCCAGATCATCGAGCAGAAGCCTTTTGATTTCGGCCGGGTAATTTTTACCGATGTCCGCGGCGCTGATCAGCGCTCTCAGGTTATCGAGGGTCATCCAGGCCGGTGCAGGCGAGCCATCCTTGAGTTTGAACTCAGAGGCCAGGAAGGGTAATCCGGCCAGGTTATTCAAGGCTCGATGAGTCAGGCTTTGGGTTTCGCTGGTAAACCGGCCGGTTCCGGGTTCGACGATCAGCAGCTCGCCATCTTCATTACGGTATTGGGTAACCTGGATCAGGTCCGGATCTACCGCTTCGCCATAGGAGGACATCCCGTCCATCAGAGCCTGGTTGGCAAACTGTTCGGCGGTGCCGATCCCGTGGTTGTAGGCCAGGCCTTTTGTAGTTTGTTGAAGGGCCGCCAGTCGAAACAAATACCGACTGTATTCCTGGGTGTCGGCATTGTTGGCGAGCGTTGCCCAATCGGGCAATTGGCTGCTGACTTCGTCATAAAGCCTTTGCTCATGCAGGCCGGGATTGGATTTCAGGAGATAGGGGGCCAGATCCGTCAGGCGAGCGTACCGGTCTTCCAGAACCTTCAGATCCTGCCCCTCCACTGAACCGAACAGGTTCAGGTCCTCAAGCTGATGGTTGAGCAATGCCTGGGCCTGAGTGACGAAGACGTCGCCGATCGACTCGAAAGGCTGTAGTTCAAGAGCGCTGAACTCCAGCTCGCGTCCTTTCTTGCTCACCTGGTCATCCGCGAACGCCTGCAACGAATCATAGGCCTCAATAGCTCCGCCAGGTTCGAACCAGACAACCACTTCACGACCATTGACCTTACGCGTGACCAATACCTCGTAGGCCAGGTGGGCCTGCAGGGTTCGCCCGGTTCGGGCCTGGTAGTCAATCAAAAAAGCCTGTGCGCAATCCTGTCCATAACGACTGGCGCGCCGGGCTTTGTCAGGGCTTTGGATGACTTGCAAAAGCGTATCGGCCTGCTCTTGATTCAGAAAGGAGCCGCTGGCCGATGGCCCCATACTGACCAGCAGTGCCGTTCTGAGCACATCGCTGAGCCATTGCCAACGGCTGGTACCTTCGACAGCCGGTTCATTCCAGTAATCGACCAGGGACTGTTGCAGCGCCGGGATCATGACCTTGGGTAATCGGCGCAGAAGATCTTCGACCTCTCGCATATCGACCTCAATGCGCTTGTCTTGCGCATCACTGAGGAAGTGCCCATTGGTGAAGTACAGCTGCGCCTTTGCGGTAATGCTATGGATCATTACCTCAAACAGCGGTGTTGTGGTATAGCCATCGATTCGAGTGTCCTGGCGTTCGACGCCGTGACCGTTTTCGCCGTCGCCCTGAAGATCGATGATGTTTTCGCTGACCCAATTGGGCGTATTGAGGGTTGTCGTGAGCACGTCGATTTGCAGCGCGGGATACCTATTGTCCAGTGCCGCGCTGAATTGCCTCAACGCCGCGGTGATCACGATCGGCCGGTCCTTGAACTCTTGTTGAACCGCCTGTGCCAATGTGTCGGAGATTTTTTTCTGTGTGACTGGAGCGTCCTTCATCAAAACATCCTGTTGTCATATATTGAACGGCAAGGCCCCCTTGGCCCGCCTCAACGGGATGTAATGCGATTTCACGGGTCGATGTGCGGTAACTGAATACCCCACGTAAGCTTTGGCAATGTGTACTCACGCTTTTTTGCATATATCTTGAAATGATTTCCAGCTGTAGGATCCGTCCCTCCCGCCTGTACGATTCAAGTCCTTTTTTTCTTTCAGGACTTGCATGAACACCCTCACGGAGCCCCCCAGTTACCCTTTCCCTTCGCGCTTACGTGCAGTCTTGATGCACGCGAAACACCCGGTCTTTCATTTTCCGATTACCCCCGACATTGCAGCTCCACGGCCCCTGCGCCGCGCCTTGCCGTGCCCGGCATTCTGAATTCACTGAAGAGATCGAGACATTTTTATGGAATGGTTAGCCGACCCCACCGCATGGCTGGGCTTATTGACATTGATTGTGCTGGAGCTGGTGCTGGGCATCGACAACCTGGTGTTTATCGCCATCCTCGCCGACAAATTGCCGCCGGAGCAGCGCGACCGCGCGCGGTTGATCGGTTTATCCCTGGCATTGCTGATGCGCCTGGGACTGCTGGCCAGTATTTCCTGGCTGGTGACCCTGACCCAGCCACTGTTCGAGGTGTTCGACAAGAGCTTCTCCGGGCGTGACCTGATCATGCTGTTCGGTGGCGTGTTCCTGTTGTTCAAGGCCACCATGGAGCTGCATGAACGGCTTGAAGGTCACGTCGGCCAGCGTTCATCCAACACGGCGTACGCGCTGTTCTGGCCGATCGTGGCGCAGATCGTGGTGCTGGATGCGGTGTTCTCCCTCGACGCGGTGATTACCGCGGTGGGCATGGTCGATGAGTTGGCGGTGATGATGATCGCGGTGATCATTTCCATCGGCCTGATGATCGTCGCCAGCAAGCCGCTGACCCGTTTCGTCAACGCGCACCCGACGGTGATCATGCTGTGCCTGGGCTTCCTGATGATGATCGGCTTTGCGCTGACCGCCGAAGGTCTGGGCTTCCATATTCCGAAGGGCTATCTGTATGCGGCCATCGGTTTCTCGATCCTGATCGAGGTGTTCAACCAGATCGCCCGGGCACGGCGCAAGCGCTCGATGCAGGGCCTGCGACCGATGCGCGAACGCACTGCCCACGCGGTGATGCGCTTGCTCGGCGGGCGCAAGCTGGCGGTGGAAGAGGTGGGTGAAGAGATTGCCGACATGCTGGACGACGGCGAGGCACAGAGCGAGGAACTGTTCGATCGTCGTGAGCGGGTGATGATCAGCGGTGTGCTGCAACTGGCCGAGCGACCGATTCGCACCCTGATGACTGTGCGGGCCGACGTCGATCACATTGATCTGGCCGATGATGCCGAGGCGATTCGCACGCGGTTGATGCATTCGTCGTACTCGCGTCTGCCGTTGATTCGCGACGGTGCGGTGGATGAGCCGTTGGGCTTCGTGCACAAGAAGGAGTTACTGAAGGAGTTCCTGGCCGGCAATCAACCCGACCTTGCACACCTGGCACGCCAGACCATCAACCTGCTGGACAGCTATTCGATCCTCAATGCCCTGGAGCAGATGCGCAAGGCCTCGACCCACATCGCGTTCGTGGTCAACGAATTCGGCGATTTCGTCGGCGTGCTGACCATGACCGACATCCTCGAATCGATTGCCGGCGAGTTGCCGGACGCCAGCGAAATCGAAGGGCCGGATGTGGTCGAGGAGAAGGGCGGGTTCCTGGTCAGCGGCGCCTTGAACCTGGCGCGGGTGCGCCAGCGCACTGGCTTTGCGGCAGAACCGACCGACGACTACCAAACCCTGGCCGGGCTGGTGGTGAGCTTGCTGGATCGCCTGCCGATGAAGGGCGACAGCCACGAGTGGGAAGGGTGGCGGATGACGGTGATGTCGGTGCAAGAGCGGCGGGTGACTCGGGTGTTTCTGGCGCGACTCGACGCATGATGCTGCGTTGAGGCTGATGCCCCCATCGCGGGCAAGCCCGCTCCCACAGGGTTGGCGCAATACCTTGTGGGAGCGGGCTTGCCCGCGATGGCTATGTATCAGGCGACAGATCACTCAAGCCTGCTGATGAAAGGTGTACCGATCCTTCCCCGTATGCTTTGACTCATACAGCGCCGCATCCGCCTTGATCAGCGCCTGGTTCAAGGTGTCGCCCTCCAGTACCTTGGCCAGGCCGATACTGATGGTCACCGGATGTCGGGTCACTTGCTCGCGCACCACCTGGCACAATTCGCCGGCCAGGGCCTCGACATCTTCGCGGCGCACCCCGGCCAGGTAAATCGCAAACTCTTCACCGCCCAGTCGCGCGTATTCGAAGTGGCTCATCACCGTCTTGATGTCCGCTGCGATGCGCTTGAGTACTTCATCGCCGATGTCGTGTCCGTAGACGTCGTTGACCTTCTTGAAATTGTCGATATCGATCATCCCCAGGTAATGGTCGTGCTCGCGTGGAACGCGGTGCAGCTGTTTATCGGCGCGGGTCATGAACGAGCGGCGGTTTGGGATTTCGGTGAGCGTGTCGATGTACGCCTGGTCCAGCAGCAGCCTGGACATGATGAAGTTATACAGTTTGGCCTTGCGCAGGATGAGAAAGGTGTAGAGGGTCAGCGCGCAGAAAAAACCCATGTAACAGACCATCATCACGCCACTGAGGTCGAACAGCGCCACATCGCCGTCGAAGAACGGGTTGAGCATCAGCCAGGTAACGATCTGGGTAGCAAAAAACGTCCAGCGGCTCAGCGGCAACGTGGACGCACTGTACAAGATGCTTGTGGCTGCCAGCATCAGCCACGCGGGCTGTAGATCTTGCGGTAAACCTTCGATCAGAAGGCGCGCGCCAACGGTAATGGTCAGGGCGAACAGCAGATTGAGCACATCGAAATGCCGGGCCTTGCGGGTGAACACCAGAATGATCGAGAAGATCGCAAAGAGCCCGATAAACGGCACTGAACGCCAGGTGAGTCCCTGACCGCCGACGTAGCTGATGATCAGATCGAAGAAAATCCACATCACGATGCTGGCGAGGTAAATCAGCAGGCAAAAGGAGTGCAACCGTTCGAACTCATGTTGGATGAATTCAGCCTGCAACTCGGCCGGTGGCGCCTTTTTCAGCACTTCATCTTCAATGGTTTTGTACATCATCGACTTTGCTCTTGCGCTGGTTATCGAGCATCACCTTGCCCCATGGCCGGTAACGCAGGGAAAACACCGCACCGGGATGGCAGCCCGTCGATGCCGTTTGCAGGTTGGCCGGTTCTGCGCGAAAGGCCGTGCCCGCGGTGCTGACCTGACGAAACGCTTCCTGAACGATGCCGACGGAGCAGGGCAGCGCCTGGGCGTAACCCTGGCGCACCAATGGCGGTAAACGCTCGGTACCGGCACCGTCCTGCCACCAGACCTGAATGCCCTGGCCGGCCAACGCCGCCAGCCACCGACCATTGACACGCGGCGCCAGCTTGCCGACGCTGAAGGCACTGACATGCAGCGGCGCATCGAGCTGGCCGGCGAAGTCCTTGAGTTGACGCAGCAGGGTTTGCCGGCGATCAGGGGCGAGGAAATGCAAGTCGTCCAGCTCCATCGGCAAGTACCAGCCAGTGACCAGAAGCTTCCAGTCCTTGAGCAACTTCTGACGTTGGGCCAGCGACTGGCCCAATTGCGCCTGCCAGTAACTCGCCAGCCCGGCACTGTCCAGCTCATTGATGCGTTGGTAATAGGCCGGGTCCATGTACAACCCCAGCACCAGCTTCAAACCTTGGGCCTGGGCCAGCTTCAGGCTGTCGGCCAGCCAGCCGTGGGCGCCGCCGAAATCAGAATCGCCGTAGGCCGTCCACTGCACGATCACCGTGTGGACACCCTGTTTGGCCGTGTCCTGCCAGATCCGCTGCCATTGCGCCTGGCCGAGACTCGCATCGACGTTCAACGGTTGATAGAAAATCCGCTCCTCAGCGCGGACCATCGCGCTGCCGAGCAACAGGCACACAAGCAATAGAAGTCGCTTCATCAGAAATTCAACTCCACGCCCAGCAGTACACCGTTACCGCCTTCATACAAATTGCCGCCCAACGATTGCTGGTATTCGGTGCGAACGGTCAGGTGCGCGCGGTAGGCGTTGTAGATGTCATCGTCGAACCACCATTGCCAGCGCAGGCCGATGCCGGTGCGTAAATCCTGGCGCCAGTCATTGCTCGGGTCCTGGCTGGCAAATTCGAGAAAGCCGTAGGGCATGAGGGTTTGCGCGCCGTTGAACGGCAGCTTCCACGCGTGACCTTGCTGGAAACGCGACAACCATTGATGGTCGCCAGCCTTGGTCCACCACGCGGCATCCAGATAAAGAAAGCGTTCTTCCCAGTCGCTTTCGTCGACGCGCCAGTCGTTGCGAAACCTGCCCTGATCCAGGAACGAAGCGGTGCTGCGCAACAGGTAATCGGTGGTGGTGTGCCCGTCCTTGCGGTGATCCTCGACCTGGTCCGACAGCTTTTCCGGAGCCAGCATCTGGCCCAGGCTCAGGCCGTGATTGTCCTGGTCATCGAACTGGCTCTGCTTGTAGATCTCGCCGTAGAAGTTGATGTTCGCCGTGCCCCAGGGTTTGTAGCGCAGCCCCACGCCGGTGGCGATGGATTCGGCGTAGCTGGATCGACTCTGACCACCGAGCAGTACGCGGCCATAGACCGACAGTGTGCTGCCGGCGCGGCTCGGTTCTTCGCCCAGAGCGTGATCCCACATGGCCAGTTGTACGTTTTGCGAGGTGGAACGGCGTCGTGATCCGCTGGTTTCGTCGGATCGCAGGAAGTCGTTGGTCGAGACCCCGGCCGGCGACCAGGTGCTGGCCACGGTGCGCGAGTCGCGGCGTGACAGGGTTTCATGGGCGCGGCGTTGGCGATAACGCCGGGCCTCCATGCTGCCGTCCTCGTCGTCGGCCGCTACCGGGTTTTGTTCCAGATCGATCACCCGGCGCAGTTCCTTGCGCGCCGCTGCGCTGTCCGCAACTTCGTCATAGCGCGAGGCGAGGGTTTCGCCGAGGCGATAATCCTCGGGGAAGCTTCGGGTGGCGCTTTGCAGATAAGGAATGGCCTGGGCGCGTTCTTCCCGGGTGTCAGCACCGGCCAGGCGCATGCCGTAATCGGCGCGGTAACGCGGGTTATCCGGTTCGAGTCGTACCGCCTCGGCCAGCCAGGCGGTGCTTTGCACAGGTTCGCCGGCCTTCTGCGCGGTGACCGACGCGGCGTAGAAGTGCCCGGCATCCGCTGAATGTTGCAAGGCGGAGCGTTGTCGTTGCAGGGCCAAGCCATGATCGCCCTGCGCATCGGCAATCGCGGCACCCAGTGCCCATTCGTTGGGGCCACGGCTGCGGCTTTGCTGCCAGTAAAGTTCGGCGGCTGGCAGGTCCCCGGCATTCAGGGCGCTGCGACTGGCGGTGAGGCGGGCGTTGTCGCTGAGTTCGGCATCGGGCAGGCTGCGCCAGATTGCCAAGGCTGCGGCCGAATCGCCGGCCGCTTCGAGGGCATAGGCCAAGGGCACGCGGCTACTTCGATCGCCGGAGCTTTCCGCCTGTTGGTAATAAACGACGGCAGCGCCAGGGCGATCCGGCATGGCGCAACGCCCCAGTGCGCGGTAGTCGCCGGCGGCCCGGGGTTGCGCACCGATGGCTTGCTGCACGGCGCCGCACTGGCCGCTCTCGGCCAGTTGCGCCAACAGTTGGCCGCGGGTGGCGGGGTCGACACGATTGAGCAGCGACACGATGCGCCGTTGCTGTGCAGGCGTGGGCGTCGACGAGGCATACAGCGTCGCCAGCCGTTGCAACAGGGCGTCGGGGAGCTTGCCGCCATGGCGGTCGTAAGCGTTTTCCAGCAGGTGCTGTGCGTGTTCGCGCTGTCCGGCATTCAGCGCCAGGTACGTGGCCTGATCGAGCGAGCGAAGGTTGCCGGTTTGCTGGTAGTGCCGCTCCCAGAGTGTCGCCGCTTCGGTAGTGCGCCCCAGCGCCTGAACCAGTTCGGCCCGCCGCTTGACCACCTCGGCGGTCTGCGGCTGGCTGGCAAGCCAGGCCATGACTTTGTCGCTTTGACCTTCTTGCTGCCAGATGTCCAGCAGGTGTTGCTGGCGCCGGCTATCCCAGGGTTGCGGCAGGCGCGTGCCTTGCAGGAGTTCGGTGGCGTGCAGGCGTTGGGCAAGGATCAGCCAGGTCTCGGGATCAGCGTCGGCGGGGCAGCCACGCAATTGCGTGAGCGCCGCATCCGGATCGCGACGGGACAGCCATTCGGCGGTCTCCAGGCACGGCCGCTGCAATTCACCGCTCAAGCGCTGCACCGTTGTGCTGTCGCCGGTTTGCCGCGCCAGCTCCCACAGGCGCCGGCGTTGCGCGGGGTCGGCAAGATCGTCCGGCGGCAGTGATTGCAGCCAGCGCTGAGCCTGTTCGGTGTGCCCCACGGCTATCGCGCGATCGACCATCGCCAGGCGAGTCTTGCGTGCCGCCTCCGGGGTGGGCGCCTGTTGCAGCAATTGTTCCAGCGGTTGTTCGTCGAGCCGTTGCACATACGCATTGGCCAGCCGCTGCCAGTCTTCGGCACCCAGTTGATTGTTGGCGGCCAAGGGCGCGAGTTGTTCGATGGTGCCGTTCCAGTCGCGCAGTTGCTCGGACCAATTGGACAGGGCCAGGTGCAGAATCCGCTCGTCACCTTTGGGCTCCAATTGCGCCAGCCAATCGTGAGCCCGGCCCGCACCGCCAAATTTGGCCAGGCTCAGGCTGTAGGCCTGCCACAGGCGGATGCGTTGGTTGAGGTTGCTGGCGGCCATCCATTGTTCGACCTGCCCACTGCCGGGCGGATCCTGTTCGATCCACGTCAGGCGCAGGTTGAGCAAGGCATCGCTGTTTTGCGGGTTATCCGGCAGTGCTTGCAGTGCGTCCTTGTAGCGCCGTTGCTTGGCCAGCGCTTCGACCAGCAGCGCCCGCGCTTCGTCATTTTTCGGCACGATGTCCAGCAGGTGGCGCATCAGTCGTTCGACTTCGGCCCAGTTGCCTTTTTTCGCTTCGCGGTAGCTGCGGTCCATGTAGGGGAAACTGCGAAATTGCTCGAAGTCAGTCAGCGGTTCGGCTTGAACCCAGGCGGCGTTAAGGCTCAGCAGCAGGCAACCGACGAACACGGCATGAGGTTTCATTCAACCTCCCGGGCGATGCGATAGGCGGCCTGCTGTTCGCTGGCCTGTTCCACCAAAGCCTGTTCGAGTACTTCCTGGGTGATCATGCCGCGGGAGATCAGGTGTTGGCCCAGCGACATGTGCTCGGCATCGAAGTCGATCAGGGCCTGATTGAACAGGCTCGGCGGGACCATGCCGCGCACTTGCAGCAGATTGCCCAGCAACACCTGATGATGACTGACGCGTTCAAGCAAGGCTTCATCATCCTGATGACGCTCAAGCACCTCGAGCATGTGATGGACGTCGGCATTTTGCCGGGGGCTGGCGTACCAGTGGCGTATCCCCAGCGTGACCCGCCCCTGGGGTGCCAGACGACAGCGCACCGGGCGCTTCAACTGGCGGCCGATGGCGCCCAGCGACACCTGACTGACCGGCCCTTCGGAGGCCAGCACCAGCGTGTCGCCTTCCTCGGCCACGGGCAGTACGCCGTAGTGGGAGGCAACCTTGCGCGGCACCAGGTCGATCAGGCGTTTGTCGAGTTTGAACGGGTTGAGCGGCGCCCACTCCATGTCCAGTTGCTCGGCCAGGGTTTGCACCAGTTGCGTGGTGTCGATGTGCCCGCGCAGCAACAGCTCATGACCGAGGCGCCGGCGCACCGGGTTGGTGATCGCCGCTTCCAGTTGTTCTTCGCTGAGCAGGCCTTTTTCCACCAGGCGATGACCCAGCGGCGTGCGTTGGGCCTTGGTCAAGGCCGGGAATTCATGGGTGGTTTTATCCCAGGCCACGCGACGGGAATCGCCCATCTCCATGACCTGGCGCAGCGCCCGCACGTTGGCGAAGAAGTTGATGAAGTTGCTCCACATCATTCGCGGTGCCGACAGCAGGCCTTCGCCCAAGCCGTAATAACGGGTGACGAACCAGCCGCGCTGGAACAGCCGATTGAGCAGCATCAATCCGTTGAGCCACAGCAGTGTTTTGAGCAGCGGGCTGTCGGCGAGTATCGACGGATATCGCCAGGCATTCGGTGCGATGACCGTTACCAGCCACATGGCCAGCAACACCAGGAACAACAGGTTGACCAGGAAACTCAGCAGGTAGGCGATCATGCCGCGACGGTCGCGCCACAGAAAATAGTTGAGTAACCCCGTGGGGCTCCAGCCGAGGTTTTTGGTGCCCTGGAAAACGATGCCAACGATCCAGCGCGATTTTTGCCGGATCGCATGCTGCCAGTCCCGGGGAAAATGCTCGCGCACGCAGATCACCTGGGAAAACGCACGATCCATGCCGAACACCCAGGGCTGTTCGAGCGCCAGTTTCGGGTCGCTCACCGAGTAGCGGGCGAAAATGCAGATCATGCCTTTTTGCTTGAGGCGAAAGCCGATGTCGTAGTCCTCGGTCAGGCTCTGCACATCGAAGGCAATGCCATCGCCATCTTCCAGCAGCGCGCTGATGGCCTTGCGGCTGAAACAGGTCCCGACACCGGCGCTGGGTACCTGGCCCGTCAGGGCCTCGCGAACGATCACGTCCTTGCCGTGGTTCTCGGCGAATTCGTCGACGTAGTGCCCGGCGGTGAAACCTTTCCATTCCGGCGCGTAGGGGTAGACCGGGATCTGGATCAGGTCCTTGTTCGGCAGCAGGTAGTTGAACAGGCGCAACTCCATGGGTGAAATCACGTCTTCGGCATCGTGCAGGATGAAGCCGGCGAACTGGATCTTCGCCTCGCTTTCGAAACGCAGGATGGCGTCGATGATGTTGTTCAGGCAGTCGGCCTTGCTGGTGGGGCCGGGGCGCGCGCAGACCACTTTGTGCACATTCGGATAGTGCTGGCAGACCGCATCGACATCGGCCTGGGTTTCGGCATCGTTGGGGTAGGTACCGACGAAAATCTGATAGTTCTCGTAATCGAGGGTCGAGGCCGCCAGGCGTGCCATTTCACCCACTACCCCAACTTCGTTCCAGGCCGGCACCATGATCGCCAGTGGTTTTTCGCTTTTGGTGTAGAGCCGCTGCTCGTCGGCACGCTTGAATTTTTCATAAATGCGCCAGCGGCGGATCAGCTTGCGGGTCCAATACACAAGGTCAATGAACAGGTCATCGAGCCCGAGTACAAACATCAACAGCGCCAGGATGATCGCGAGGTATTTGAGGCCGAACAGCACATAGGCAAAGAAGTCGACCAGACCAAAACTCATACCGCTTTACCCGACGACGAGTGTTGTTTGAGCCAGGCGCAGAGCCGGTTGGCAATCCGCTCGCTGGCGTGGCCGTCGCCGTAAGGGCTGAAAATTCGGCTCATGCGCTGGAACGTGGCGTCGTCATCGAGCAGCAGGCTGGCTTCCTTGACGATGCGTTCCGTGTCGGTACCCACCAACAACACGGTGCCGCCTTCGAGCACCGAAGGCCGTTCGGTGACATCGCGCAGTACCAACAGCGGTTTGCCGATGGCCGGGGCTTCCTCCTGGATGCCGCCGGAGTCGGTGAGGATGAAATGCGCGCGGTCCATCAGCCAGACAAAGTGCTGGTAATCCTGCGGTGCGACCAGGTAGATGTTGGGCTTGTCCGAAAGCACGCTGTAGACAGCCTTCTGCACCTGCGGATTGAGGTGCACCGGGTAGACGAATTGCACATCCGGGTAGCGCTCGGCGAGATGGGCCAGCGCCAGGCAGATGTTGCGAAAGCCGCCACCGAAGTTTTCCCGGCGGTGCCCGGTGATCAGCACCATGCGCCGCTTGTCATCGAGTACCGCCAAAGGCGAGTCAACGGCCGGGTGCCAGTGAATGTCCTGCTGATGGGTGCGCATCCACAGCAGCGCATCGATCACCGTGTTGCCGGAGACTTCGATGTGGGCCTTGGGCACGCCTTCGCCCAGCAGGTTCGCTTCGCCCTTGGTGGTCGGCGTGAAATGCAGGTCGGCGAGGACACCGGTCAGGCGTCGATTGGCTTCTTCCGGCCAGGGCGCACGCAAGTTGCCGGTGCGCAAACCGGCTTCGACATGGCCGATGGGCAATTGGCGATTGAAGGCGGCGAGGGCGGCGATGAAGCTGGTGGTGGTGTCGCCGTGAACCAGCACGATATCCGGATGCACCCGTTCGTAGGCCTTGTCCAGATGCTCCAGCAGCTGTTCGGAGAGACCATTGAGCGTTTGCCCCTGGGTCATTACCTGCAGATCTTCATCGACCGACAGCTCAAAGGAGTCGAGCACCTGCGTGAGCATTTCCCGGTGCTGGCCGGTCGAGCAGATGTTCAGTTCGATACCGGGCCAGTTGCGCAGGACCCGTGCAAGGGGTGCCATCTTGATGGCTTCGGGTCGTGTGCCGAACACCATCATGACTTTGAAGGACATGAACCCTCCCGGGACAACTCACGCCAGACGCGTCGCCGCTGTTAAGAGTGCTTATCACTTGGGTATTGAATAAAGCAGCCGGATGGGGGGTTGTCCAACTCGGATATTTCTGACCGTTTTATAAGGCCGGCCTCACAGGAAACCCGGAAATACGGAAAGCCATGGCGTGATAATTTTGTGCAGTCGTCGTGAGCAACCGCAAAGGGGAGTCTCAGTCGTGTCGAAATCAGGGAAATTCATCCATACAGATCGCACTCTGATGCGTTTTGGAGTGCTATTTTGAGTGTCTCTAAAAGCATCCCAAGGAATTGTTTCATGACACATATCGTGCTTTCGCAGGTCGTGGCGAGCATCTCGGAACTGAAAAGAAACCCGATGGGTACGGTGGCCGCGGGCGGCGGTTCGTCTGTTGCGATCCTGAATCGTAACGAACCTGCCTTTTATTGCGTCCCCGCCAAAGAGTATGAGGCCATGATGAATCGGCTGGAGGATCTGGAACTGATCGCATTATGCAAGGAGCGAGAAAACGACCCGACCATAAAGGTTTCAATTGATGACCTATGAACTGGAGTTTTCTGAAAAAGCCTGGAAGGAATGGAAAAAGCTTGGGGAGAACCTGAGAGAGCAATTCAAAAAGAAACTACGGGAGCGGCTTGTTAATCCACACGTTCCGGCAGATCGCCTCAGCGGAATGGGAAATGCTTACAAGATCAAGCTCCGGAGTGCCGGGTATCGACTGGTTTATCGAGTCAAAGATGAGGTTGTAGTGGTAACGGTCGTAGCGGTTGGAAAAAGAGAGCGGGGAGATGTTTGCAAAGATGCGCAAACCCGCTGAACCCACACCGATCAAAAGTTCGTTAAGTAGCACGCATGCACCAATTGTGAACCTGATACCCGCTATCCGTAGCCGATGGTAGCGCATCCGAAGCTGCACCATTCGTAACACCGCGTTGCGTTTTTACGCATCTATCTGATTCAAAACATTTTTCAATCTCGCGCACAAACCCGTCCCAACCTGTGGCACACTTTCTGCTGTCTATTCCGCTGTTACATACTAGGTTCCGGTATAGCGGAATAAACAACATCCAGGAGTGCTTGCCATGCGTCGACCTTCGTTGTTCAAAGCGTGTGTTTTTCTGTTCGCAGCCTCTGCTGCTGCCATGGGCGTGGCCCAGGCGGCGGACAGTAAGCTCGATAGCGTTCTGGCCCGTGGCAAACTGATTGTGGGCACTGGCAGCACCAATGCGCCGTGGCACTTCCAGGGCGCGGACGGCAAATTGCAGGGCTTCGATATCGATATCGCGCGCATGGTGGCCAAGGGGCTGTTCAATGACCCGAGCAAGGTCGAGTTCGTGGTGCAGTCATCCGATGCGCGGATTCCCAACCTGCTGACCGACAAGGTCGACATGAGCTGCCAGTTCATCACCGTGACCGCCAGCCGTGCCCAGCAAGTGGCGTTCACCCTGCCGTACTACCGTGAAGGTGTCGGCCTGCTGCTGCCGGCCAACAGCAAGTACAAGGAAATCGACGACATGCAGGCCGCTGGTGACAGCGTCACCGTGGCGGTGCTGCAAAACGTGTATGCCGAAGAACTGGTGCATCAGGCGTTGCCCAAGGCCAAGGTCGATCAGTACGACAGCGTGGATCTGATGTATCAGGCGGTGAACTCGGGACGCGCCGACGCGGCGGCCACCGATCAGTCGTCGGTGAAATACCTGATGGTGCAGAACGCTGGCCGCTATCGCAGCCCGGCCTATGCCTGGAGCCCGCAAACCTACGCCTGTGCGGTCAAGCGCGGCGATCAGGACTGGCTGAATTTCGTCAACACCACCCTGCATGAAGCCATGACCGGCGTTGAGTTCCCGACTTACGCGGCGTCCTTCAAGCAATGGTTCGGTGTCGATCTGCCGTCGCCGAAGATTGGTTTCCCCGTCGAATTCCAATGATCCCGTGAGAGCGGGGCGGTGAATCGCCCCGCTCAAGGTACTGCCGACCATGAACTATCAGTTGAACTTTGCCGCCGTGTGGCGCGATTTCGACAGCTTGCTGGCGGGGCTCGGTCTGGGCCTCGAACTGGCGCTGGTGTCGATCGCCATCGGCTGCGTGATCGGCCTGCTGATGGCGTTTGCTTTGCTGTCGAAGCACCGCGCGTTGCGGGTGCTGGCTTCGGTGTATGTCACGGTGATCCGTAACACGCCGATTCTGGTGTTGATTCTGTTGATCTATTTCGCCTTGCCGAGCCTGGGCATACGCCTGGACAAGATTCCTTCGTTCATCATCACCCTGTCGCTGTATGCCGGGGCGTACCTGACCGAAGTGTTCCGCGGCGGCCTGCTGAGCATTCCCAAGGGCCAGCGCGAAGCCGGCCTGGCGATTGGCCTCGGCGAGTGGCAGGTCAAGGCTTACGTCACCGTGCCGGTGATGTTGCGCAACGTGCTGCCGGCCTTGTCGAACAACTTCATTTCGCTGTTCAAGGACACCTCGCTGGCGGCGGCGATTGCCGTGCCGGAGCTGACCTATTACGCGCGCAAGATCAATGTCGAGAGCTACCGGGTGATTGAAACCTGGCTGGTGACCACGGCGCTGTATGTGGCGGCCTGTTACCTCATTGCCATGATGCTGCGATACCTCGAACAGCGTCTGGCGATCCGCCGATAGGAGGCCCCATGTACGAATCCCCCAGTTGGTTGCATGAGTTGTGGGTTGCACGGGAGCCCTTGTGGCAAGGCTTTCTGACCAGTGTGCAGGTGTCGGCGCTGGCGATTTTGCTCGGCACGGTACTCGGTGTTTTCGCCGGATTGGTGCTGACCTACGGCAAATTCTGGATGCGCGCACCGTTTCGTTTTTACGTCGATGTGATTCGCGGCACGCCGGTGTTTGTGCTGGTGCTGGCCTGCTTCTATATGGCGCCGGCGCTGGGCTGGCAGATCAGCGCGTTCCAGGCGGGTGCCTTGGGGCTGACGTTATTCTGCGGCTCCCACGTCGCCGAGATCGTGCGCGGCGCGTTGCAGGCACTGCCGCGCGGGCAGATGGAAGCGAGCAAGGCCATCGGCCTGACGTTCTATCAGGCCCTCGGCTACGTGCTGCTGCCCCAGGCGCTGCGGCAGATCTTGCCGACCTGGGTCAATTCGTCCACCGAGATCGTCAAGGCGTCCACGCTGCTGTCGGTGATCGGCGTGGCCGAGTTGCTGCTCAGCACCCAACAGATCATCGCCCGGACCTTCATGACCCTGGAGTTCTACCTGTTCGCCGGTTTTCTGTTCTTCGTCATCAACTACGGCATCGAGTTACTCGGCCGGCACATTGAAAAGCGGGTGGCCTTGCCATGACTCAGACTCCAATCAACCCACAAAACGGCCAACCTTTGCTGGACATTCGTGGCCTGCACAAGCAATACGGCCCGCTCGAAGTGCTCAAGGGTGTCGACCTGACCATGCAGCGCGGCAACGTTGTGACGCTGATCGGTTCCAGCGGCTCGGGCAAGACCACGCTGCTGCGCTGCGTGAACATGCTTGAAGAGTTTCAGGGTGGGCAGATCCTGCTCGACGGCGAATCCATCGGCTATGACGAGATCAATGGCAAACGTATCCGCCACCCGGAAAAAGTCATCGCCCGCCATCGCGCCATGACCGGCATGGCGTTCCAGCAGTTCAACCTGTTCCCGCACCTCACCGCGTTGCAGAACGTCACCCTGGGCTTGCTCAAGGTGAAAAAGCTGCACAAGGACGAAGCCGTGGCCCTGGCGGAAAAGTGGCTGGAGCGGGTCGGCCTGCTGGAGCGCCGCGATCACTACCCCGGTCAGTTGTCCGGTGGCCAGCAGCAGCGCGTGGCGATCGCCCGGGCGATTGCGATGAACCCGAGCCTGATGCTGTTCGACGAAGTGACTTCGGCGCTGGACCCGGAGCTGGTCAGCGAAGTGCTCAATGTGATCAAGGGCCTGGCCGATGACGGCATGACCATGCTGCTGGTGACCCACGAAATGCGCTTTGCCTTCGAGGTTTCGGACAAGATCGTTTTCATGAATCAGGGGCGCATCGAAGAGCAGGGACCGCCCAAGGAACTGTTCGAGCGCCCGCAATCGCCACGACTGGCGGAATTTCTCAAAAGCACGCGTTTTTGAGCTTTCAATTTTCAATCAGGAGAAACACCCATGAGCATCACTCGTTACGGCACCGGCAGCAGCGCCGCTGGCGGCACGCCTCGTCCTTTCGCCCGCGCCGTTGAAGCCGATGGCTGGCTGCACGTCTCCGGCCAGGTGCCTGCGTTGGATGGCGAGATCATTGTTGGTGGCATCGTCGAGCAGACCCACCAGACCATGAAGAACCTGATCGCGATTCTCGAAGAGGCCGGCTATGGCCTGGAAGATGTGGTGCGTGCCGGGGTGTGGCTGGACGATCCGCGGGATTTCACCAGTTTCAACAAGGTCTTTTCCGAGTACTTCAAACCTGAACACGCCCCGGCGCGGGCCTGTGTGCAGGCGAACATGATGGTCGACTGCAAGGTCGAGATCGATTGCATCGCCTACAAGAAAAAGACCTGAGTCTGCGGTGACTGCATCGCTGGCAAGCCAGCTCCCACAGGGATTGATGGTGTGCCTGCAATCTGTGGTAGCACACAGAACCTGTGGGAGCTGGCTTGCCAGCGATGGCGGCCTAACAGTCACCGCAGCACTCTGGTTAAACTCCCGGCGACTTTGAAAGGGAACCACTGATATGACCGAAGACACCATCAAGCGCCGGGCACGCGGTCTGGACCGGGCGTTCGATATCCTAGATTTCCTCAAGGAAATCGGCCAGCCCCTGCGCCCGAACGAAATCGCCAGCGGCATCGGCAGCCCCAAATCCACGGTCTATGAACTGGTTGCTTCGTTGCTGGAACGACGGATCCTGGAGCCGGTCGGCAAGGACGGTCACGTGTACCTCGGCCGCCAGCTGTACTTCCTCGGCCAGGCGCATTTGCGCCATTTCGACCTGACCCGCGAGGCCGATCACGCCTTGCAGGACATCGTCAGCCAGACCCGCGAGACCGCGCAGATGTGCCTGCTCAACGGGCGCAAGTACACCGTGGCGCTGATGAAGGAGGGCGAGCGGCATTTCCGCATTTCCTCAGACATCGGCGAGAACGCGCCGATCCCCTGGACCGCCTCCGGGCGCCTGTTGCTGGCGCACCTGAGCGACCAGGAAATCGTCGACCTGATCGACCACGACGACTTCATCCTGCCCAACGGCGATCGCCTGGAGCTTGCGCAGTTTCTGAAGGAAATCCGTCAGGCCGGTATCGACGGCTTTTTCTCTTTCGACAGCGTGGCCGACACCTTTACCCATTGCTTCGCCGCCCCGGTCAAAGACCCGAATGGCGTGGCCATTTGCACCTTGTGCATCGTCGCGCCGCGCGCCGATGCCAAGACTCATTACAACGACTACCGCCGGGTGCTGATCGAAAGCGCGAACAGCCTGGCCCGTCGTATCAACGAATAACAGCGGCTGCCTGCAGTCGCGAATGTGAGGAGTTCGACCATGTCTTCTGCCCCCCATACTGCCGCCGTGGAAAAGGGCTCTGCCCAACCCGGCGCCAACCTGGTCCGTGACGTCAGCCTGCCGGCCCTGGTGCTGCATCGCGAAGCGCTGGAACACAACATTCGCTGGATGCAGGACTTTGTCAGCAACAGCGGCGCGCAGCTGGCGCCCCACGGCAAGACCAGCATGACCCCGGCGCTGTTTCGCCGGCAACTGGACGCTGGCGCCTGGGGCATTACCCTGGCCAGCGCCACGCAAACCCGTGCGGCCTATGCCCATGGCGTACGTCGGGTACTGATGGCCAACCAACTGGTGGGCACGCCGAACATGGCATTGATCGCCGATTTGCTGGCCGATCCGACATTCGATTTCTATTGCATGGTCGATCACCCGGACAACGTCGCTGATCTCGGCGCGTACTTCGCCACTCGCGGTGTGCGCCTGAACGTGATGATCGAGTACGGCGTGGTGGGCGGTCGTTGTGGTTGCCGCAGCGAGCAGGAAGTCCTCGACCTGGCCAAGGCCATCGCCGCTCAACCGGCGCTGGCCCTGACAGGCATTGAAGGTTACGAAGGGGTGATTCACGGTGATCACGCCGTCAGCGGCATTCGTGCGTTTGCCGGCTCCCTGGTTCGCCTGGCCGTGCAGTTGCAAGACAGCGGCGCGTTCGCCATCGCCAAACCGATCATCACGGCGTCGGGCTCCGCCTGGTATGACTTGATTGCCGAGGAGTTCGAAGCACAGAACGCCGCCGGGCGTTTCCTCAGTGTGCTGCGTCCGGGCAGTTATGTGGCCCATGACCATGGCATCTATAAAGAAGCGCAATGCTGTGTGCTGGACCGCCGCAGCGACCTGCACGAAGGTCTGCGTCCGGCGCTGGAAGTCTGGGCTCACGTGCAGTCGTTGCCCGAACCTGGCTTCGCCGTGATCGCCCTGGGTAAGCGCGACGTGGCCTACGACGCCGGTTTGCCGGTGCCGTTGCTGCGTTACAAGGCGGGCGTGGTGCCGGCTAAAGGCGACGATGTCGGTGCCTGCAAAGTGACGGCGGTGATGGACCAGCATGCGTTCATGACCGTGGCGCCGGGGGTTGAATTGCGGGTGGGCGACATTATTTCGTTCGGCACCTCGCACCCGTGCCTGACGTTCGACAAGTGGCGCACGGGGTGCCTGGTGGATGAGCAGTTGAACGTCATCGAAACCATGGAAACCTGTTTCTAAGTCCGGAACCGAGGTGCTGCCTTCGCGAGCAGGCTCGCTCCCACAATGGAATGCGTTTCCCTGTGGGAGCGAGCCTGCTCGCGAAGACGGCCGCCCAGACAACACAGAAGCACCAGAGACCCCACATCATGAACACCATCAACACCCTCGGCCCCAACACCCCGCGCATCGCCCTGATCGGCGAATGCATGATCGAGTTGCAGCATCGCGCTGACGGCAGCCTGCACCAGAGCTTCGGCGGCGACACCTTGAACACGGCGGTCTATCTGTCCCGCGAACTGGGTACGGCCGGCAGCGTCGATTACGTCACCGCCCTGGGCGATGACAGTTTCAGCGATGCGATGTGCCAGAGCTGGGCCGCGGAAAACATCGGACTGGACATGGTCCAGCGCTTGCCCGGCCGTTTGCCCGGTCTGTACTGCATCCAGACCGACGCTGCCGGCGAACGGCGCTTTCTCTACTGGCGCAATGAGGCGGCGGTGCGCGATTGCTTCACCACCGTGGCCGCCGCGCCGATCCTGGCAGCGTTGCCGGATTACGACGTGCTGTACTTCAGCGGCATCACCCTGGCGGTATTGGGCGTGCAAGGTAGGGAGAGACTGCTGGAAACCTTGATCGAGGCCCGGCAACGCGATGCGCGGATCGTCTTCGACAACAACTACCGGCCACGCCTGTGGGCTTCGGTCGAAGAGGCGCGGGCGGCTTATCGCAGCGTGCTGCCCTATGTCGACCTGGCGCTGCTGACCGTGGATGACGAACAGGCGCTGTTCCATTTCGCCGATTGCGCAGCGGTGTTTGCCGCGTATGAGCAGATCGGCACGCCTGAGGTGGTGCTCAAGCGCGGCGCCGAAGCCTGTCTGATTCGTTGTGATGGCGAGTCATTCGAAGTACCGGCGCAGAAGGTCGAGCGCGTGGTGGATACCACGGCGGCGGGGGATTCGTTCAGCGCGGCGTACCTGGCCAGTCGGCTCAAGGGTAGCAGCCCGGTGGAGGCTGCCGAGGCGGGGCATCGGTTGGCGAGTCGGGTGATTCAAGTACCGGGGGCGTTGATTCCGAGATAAGCGGTGAAGGGCCGCTGGCTGCGCCATCGGATCGCTGGCAAGCCAGCTCCCACAGGTCTTGCGCGGTCCTTGTGGGAGCTGGCTTGCCAGCGATGAGGCCCTGAGGCCAACCCGTCAATCCCGGAAAAACACCTGCACCAGGTGATACCCGAACTTGCTCTTGATCGGGCCATGCACCACCCGCAGCGGCTTCTTGAAAATCACCGCGTCAATCACCCCGACCATCTGTCCCGGACGTACTTCACCCAGATCGCCGCCGCGTTTGCCGGACGGGCAGGCGGAGTACTTCTTGGCCAGCACGTCAAACGCTTCACCCTTGGCGATGCGTTGTTTGAGCTGCTCGGCTTCTTCCGAGGTTTTCACCAGAATATGGCGGGCTTGAGCTTTCATAGGGCAATTACCTTGCAACGGTGACGACAACGGGGCGCGCGATTATGCCTTAACTCACTCGGGTTGGCCGATCATCGTGCGAATCTTGTTGGCCAACAGATCAATGGAGAACGGTTTGGCCACCATGTCCATGCCTTCCTCGAGGAAGCCCTGACGTTCGGCCGCCATTTGCGCGTAACCGGTCATGAACAGCACTTTCAGGTCCGGGCGATGCTGGCGCGCAATCTCTGCCAACTGCCGGCCATTCATCCCCGGCAGGCCGACATCGGTGACCAGCAGATCGACCCGCAAATCGGATTCGAGCAAGGGCAAGGCGGTTTTCGCGTCTTCGGCTTCGTGGGCCTTATAGCCAAGCTCCTTGAGCAGGTCGAGCACCAGCATGCGCACCGCCGGATCATCCTCCACCAGGACCACGGTTTCCCCGGCAATCGCCGGTGGGGCTTCGCCGATGTCCGGCGACGGAGCGTCTTGCGCTTGCACCGCATGCAAGCGCGGCAGGTACAGGCGCACGTTGGTGCCCTGTCCGGGCATGCTGAACAGACTCACATGGCCGCCCGATTGCTGGGCGAATCCGTAGATCATCGATAGCCCAAGCCCGGTGCCCTGGCCGATGGGTTTGGTGGTGAAGAACGGGTCGAACGCCTTGGCCAATACCTTGGGCGTCATGCCGGTGCCGTTGTCGCTGACCGCGATCATCAGGTAATCGCCGGCCTTGACCGGCTCCAGAATGTTGATGTCGCTGCTGTCGAGGTAAACATTGGCGGTTTCGATGCGCAGTTCACCGCCATCGGGCATGGCGTCCCTGGCGTTGATGACCAGGTTGAGCAGGGCGTTTTCCAGTTGGCTGACATCGGTGCTGACCGGCCAGGCGTCTTCGGCCAGTTGCAACTTGAGCTGGATGTGGTCGCCCTTGGTGCGGCGGAACAGATCTTCCAGGGAATGGATCAGGTCGTTGGCGTTCAGCGGCTTGCGGTCCAGCGATTGGCGCCTGGAGAACGCCAGCAAACGATGGGTCAGGGCGGCGGCCCGTTTCGCCGAGGACACGGCGGTTTCGGCGAAGCGGGCAATGTCCTGGGTCCGTCCATCGGCGATGTAGCGTTGCATGAGGTCGAGGCTGCCGATGATACCAGTGAGCATGTTGTTGAAGTCATGGGCGATGCCACCGGTGAGCTGGCCGACGGCTTCCATTTTCTGTGCATGGCGCAAGGCGTCTTCAGCGCGCTCGCGTTCGAACATCTCGTTTTGCAGGCGCTGGTTGGTTTCGGCCAGTTGCTGGGTACGCGCTGCGACCCGTTCTTCGAGGGTTTCGTTCAGGTTGCGCAGCGCTTCTTCGGTGTTTTTGCGTTCGGTTTCGTCGATCACGAAAATGTAAAAACCGTTCACCGCGCCGTCCGCGCCGTGGCGCGGCAAATAATTCATCAGGGCATGGCGGATGCTGCCGTCACGGTGCGGTGCGTCGATGCTGAAACAGCAGGGCTTGCCGGTCAGCGCCTGGGCAATATGCTCGGCGCGCAAGGCGTAGGCCTCATCGCCCAATACCTCGCGAATGGTCCTGCCGTAGAGCTCCTGGGGCGTCAGGCCGTACCAGTCCAGATAAGCGGAATTGTTCAGGCGAAAGCGTTCCTCGCGGTCAACGTAGCTGATCAGGATCGGCATGGCGTTGATGATCAGCTGCAGCTCGGTCTGACTCTGGCGCAAGGCCTGCTCGGTGTTTTTGCGCTCGGTCAGGTCCAGTGCCGCGCCGAGAAAGCGGATCGGCCGACCATGGTGGTCCTTGTAGCACCGCCCGCGGGCGAACACCCAGCGCAACTGGCCGTCGGGTTGCAACAGGCGATATTCCTCGGCGTACTCAGTGCCATGGGTAATGCAATGCTTGATGCTGCGGGCAATCAGGGCACGGTCTTCTGGGTGGACGCCGTGCAGATAGGCGCTGATCGGCAATTGCCCGGCCATGGCGGGATCGATGCCGTGCAGTTGGGCGAAATGGGCATCGGCAATGAAACGGTCCTCACTGATATCCCAGTCCCAGGTCCCCACAGCGTCGGTCGCGGCGAGAGCCAGTTGCAGGCGTTCTTCCGTTTCCTGCTGTGCCTTGAGGCTGGCGGCCGAGCGTTGTTCCAGTTCCAGGGCGATGCGCCGCCGTTCGTTGGTTTCGATGGCGGTGACCAGAATTCCGGCGACCTGGGTGTTCTCGTCGCGGATCGGACTGTAGGTCAGGTCGAGCCAGAAATCGGAATCCTTGCCATCGCGCTGCAGGGTGAAGCGTTGTTCGCTGTAGGTCCGCACCTGACCTTGTAGGACGGCACTGTAAATCGGGTCGGTAAAGTCCTGGAGTTCTGGCCAGATCTGGTGCGTCGGCTGTCCGAAAGCGTGCGGATGCTTGCTGCCGGCGAGCAGGGCGAAGCCGTCGTTGTAGATCTGCGTCAACTGCGGCCCCCACAGCAACAGCATCGGCATCGGCGAATGGATCACGATGTCCACGGCGGTGCGCAGGCTTTGCGGCCAGGTACTGGCCTCGCCCAGCGGCGTGCTTGCCCAGTCCAGTCGGGCAATCAAGGCCTGTGCATCGCTGCCGGTTGGTGATGCATTCATCTAGGTGTCCTGCGTTCAAGTCGGTATGGCGGTGTCTACTATGCTTGCTGAGCACTGACCCGTACGGGTCATTTCTGTCAATTGAATGCTTCGCGGATGCTTTTTGCCATGGAAATCGATGCGTTGTTAAAACGCCTACCCACATCACCCCCCCTGTGGGAGCGAGCCTGCTCGCGAAGACGTCGTGTCAGTCACATTCATTCCGACTGGCGCATCGCATTCGCGAGCAGGCTCGCTCCCACAGTGGATCTCAATTTCAACGCTGGAGTTCGGTACGATCCCGAAATTGCTCCAACGCCTCGGGATTGGCCAGTGCATCGGTGTTTTTCACCTTCTGCCCATGCACCACATTGCGTACCGCCAGCTCGACGATTTTGCCGCTGATGGTCCGTGGGATGTCGGTGACCGCGACGATCTTCGCCGGCACATGGCGTGGCGTGGTGTTGGCGCGGATGACCTGGCGGATCTGTTGCTGCAACGCTTCATCCAGTTCCACTCCGTCGCGCAGGCGTACGAACAGCACCACCCGCACGTCATCCTGCCATTGCTGACCGATGGCCACGCTGTCGAGCACCTGCGGGACTTTTTCCACCTGGCGGTAGATTTCCGCCGTGCCGATGCGCACGCCGCCGGGGTTAAGTACGGCGTCGGAGCGCCCGTGGATCATCATCGCGCCGTGGGGCAGTTGTTCCGCATAGTCTCCCTGAGACCAGACCCCGGGAAATTGGCTGAAATACGAGGCCCGCAGTTTCTCGCCGTCGGGGTCGTGCCACAGGCCGATGGGTATCGCCGGGAAGTGCCGGGTGCACACCAACTCACCTTTTTCACCCATTACCGGCCGACCCTCGTCGTTCCAGACTTCGACGGCCATGCCCAGGCTCTTGCCCTGTATTTCGCCGCGACGCACCGGTTGCCACGGGTTGCCGTTCACAAAACACGAAACGATATCGGTGCCGCCGGACATCGAGGCCAGACACACATTCGCCTTGAGGTCGCGGTAGACGTAGTCGTAGCTCTGGGGCGACAGCGCCGAGCCGGTACAGAGCAGGGTTTTCAGGCTACTCAGGTCATGGTTTTGCATGGGTTTGACGCCGTTGCTTTCAAGCGTCGCCAGGTACTTGGGACTTGTACCGAAGACGCTGATGCGCTCGTCGTCGATCAGGTCGATCAAGCGTTCGGAATCCGGATGAAACGGTGAGCCGTCATACAGCACCACGGCACTGCCCACCGCCAGGGCCGAAACCAGCCAGTTCCACATCATCCAGCCGCAGGTGGTGTAGTAGAACAACCGTTCGCCGGGGCCAAGATCGCAATGCAGGCCGTGTTCCTTGACGTGCTGCAGCAGTACGCCGCCGGTGCTGTGGATGATGCATTTGGGTACGCCGGTGGTACCGCTGGAGTAGAGGATGTACAGCGGATGGGCGAAGGGCACGGCGACGAAGTCCGGATCACCGCCGGGGAAGTAGAAATCGTCCCATAACGTGACGTTGGCCTGGGTGCGGAAGTCTTCGATATGCGCATCGGGCCGTGCGTAAGGCACGATGACCAACTGCCGCAACGACGGCAGGCGTTCGAGGATTTCGTTGACCTTGACCGTCTGATCGATGTCTTTGCCGGCGTAACGGTAGCCGGCGCAGGTGAGCAGCACTTTCGGTTCGATCTGGCCGAATCGGTCGATCACGCCTTGCGTGCCGAAGTCCGGCGAAGAGCAGGACCAGATCGCGCCGAGGCTGGTGGTGGCAAGCATGGCCACCAGGGTTTGCCAGGTGTTGGGCATGCACGCGGCGACCCGATCGCCGATACCGACACCCGCGGCGATCAACCCGTTCTGGAAGCCGGCGACATGCTCTGCCAGTTCAGCCCAGGTCAAGTGTTCACGCTGGCCGTTTTCCGCCACGGCGACCACCGCAATGGCATCGTCGCGGCGTCGCAGCAAGTGCTCGGCGAAGTTCAAGGTTGCACCGGGAAACCATTGAGCACTGGGCATTTGCTCGCCTTCCACCAACACCGCGTCGGGTTGCTGATGGAAGCGGATATCGAAGAAGTCGACGATGGCCTGCCAGAAGTCCTCGCGCTGATCGATGGACCATTGGTGCAGGGCAGGGTAGTCGTCGATGTGCAGGTGGTGCCGCGCAATGATGAAGCGCCGGAAGGCCTCCATGCGGGTCTTGGCGATGCGTTCGGGGCTGGGTTGCCAGAGGATGTCGGACATGATTTGCCTCTTCTTCTATCTGCAGATCCATTCGCGAGCAGGCTCGCTCCCACAGGGGACCGCATTTCAATGTGGGAGCGAGCCTGCTCGCGAAGAACGATAACGCGGTCTAACGTCAGATCACTGCGCCAACCACCCACCATCAACATTCCACGCCGCGCCCCGTACCTGGCTGCCGGCTTCGCTGCACAGGAACAGCACCAGCTCGCCCAGCTGCGGCGGGGTCACGAATTCCAGCGACGGTTGTTTCTCCGCCAGCAGATCATGCTGGGCCTGTTGCGGATCAATGCCGGTCGCGGCGCGATCATCGATCTGCTTCTGTACCAGCGGCGTCAGCACCCAACCCGGGCAGATCGCGTTGCAGGTCACGTTGCTGGTAGCGGTTTCAAGGGCGACCACCTTGGTCAACCCGATCACGCCGTGCTTGGCCGCCACATAAGCGGCCTTGCCTGTCGAGCCGACCAGACCATGCACCGAGGCGATGTTGATCACCCGGCCCCAGCCCTTGGCGCGCATGCCCGGCAAGCTCAGGCGGGTACTGTGAAACACGGATGACAGATTGATGGCGATGATCGAATCCCAGCGCTCCACCGGGAACTCGTCTACCGGCGCCACATGTTGGATGCCGGCGTTGTTGACCAGAATGTCGACACCGCCGAATTCACGCTCGGCGTAGGCGATCATGTCGGCGATCTGCGCCGGGTCGCTGACGTCGGCCGGGTGATGGCCGACCTTGCCACCGAATTGCTCGACTTCAGCAATGACGTTGGACGCATCGCCGAAACCGTTGAGGATCAGGTTGGCGCCGGCCTTGGCCAGGCTCAGGGCGATGCCCAGGCCGATGCCGCTGGTGGAGCCGGTGACCAGTGCGGTCTTGCCCGAAAGAGTCGTCATGAATACCTCACACAATGCCAGTGGCGTAGAAAGTACCGATCACCACGAAAACCGCCAGTGTCTTGATCAGCGTAATACAGAAAATGTCTTTGTAAGCTTCGCGGTGGGTCAGGCCGGTGACCGCCAGCAAGGTAATCACCGCGCCGTTGTGCGGCAGGGTGTCCATGCCGCCGCTGGCCATCGAGGCCACCCGGTGCAGCACTTCCAGCGGAATATTGGCGGCGTGGGCGGCGCTGATGAACTGCTCGGACATCGCCGCCAGGGCGATGCTCATGCCGCCCGATGCGGAACCGGTGATACCGGCCAGCAAGGTGACGGTAATTGCTTCATTGACCAGCGGATCTGGAATGTTCTTGAGCCAGTCGGCCAGCACCAGAAAGCCCGGCAGGGACGCGATCACCGCGCCGAAACCGTATTCCGAGGCCGTGTTCATTGCTGCCAGCAAGGCACCGCTGACTGCACTTTTGCTGCCTTCGGCCAGTTTGCGGCTGATCGCCTTGTAGCCGAACAGCAGCACCATGATGATGCCCACCAGCAGTGCAGCCTGTACTGCCCAGATCGCGGTGAGTTTGGCGATCTCGGTGGTGACCGGGGCGGCCATGCCCGGCAGCGCCAGGCTGTGGGTCTTGCCGTACCACTGTGGAATCCACTGGGTGAACAACAGGTTCATGATGCCCACGGCCAGTAGCGGCGAGAGGGCGATCCACGGGTTGGGCAACTTGATGTCGGCGGCGGTTTCCGGCTCGTTGCGCAGGTCGTTGCCATAGCCTTCACCCGTGCGCTGGGCCTTGTTGCGCTGACGCTGGAGAAACAGCATGCCGGCGCAGAACACGAAGATCGTGCCGATCACACCCAGCCACGGTGCAGCCCAGGCCGTGGTGTTGAAGAAGGTACTGGGGATGATGTTCTGGATCTGCGGGGTGCCGGGCAGGGCATCCATGGTGAACGAGAACGCGCCGAGGGCGATGGTCGCCGGGATCAGGCGCTTGGGAATATTGCTCTGGCGGAACATTTCAGCGGCGAATGGATAAACCGCGAACACCACCACGAACAGCGACACGCCACCGTAGGTGAGCAAGGCGCAAACCAATACGATGACCAGCATTGCCTGACGGGTGCCGAGCAAGCGAATGGCCGCGGCGACGATTGAGCGCGAGAAACCCGACAGCTCGATCAGCTTGCCGAATACCGCACCGAGCAGGAACACCGGAAAGTACAGTTTGATGAAGCCGACCATTTTCTCCATGAACACGCCGGTGAAGGCAGGTGCAACGGCGGAAGGGTCGGTCAGCAGGACGGCGCCGAGGGCGGCAATCGGGGCAAAAAGGATAACGCTATAGCCACGGTAAGCAGCCAGCATCAGCAGCGCGAGGGCTGCCAAGGCAATGATCACACTCATGGTGTGTCTCCTGGGATTGTTATTTTTGTAGGGGTGAAACGTTGTAGGAGACGGCTGTAGCGAGTTTCGTGCCAGATGAGTAAGTTATTGAAATATAAAGATATATTTTTCTGTTTGGAGTCGAAATCAATGGGTTTGTCTCTGTTTTGAGACTTTTGCTGTCAAGACTGGCCTTTCGCGGGCAAGCCAGCTCCCACAGGTTCATCGATAACGCGGTCACTGTGGGAGCGGGCTTGCCCGCGAAGAGGCCATATCTACCAATGGAGATCAATGTCTCTTTATAGAGACTCCGCAATCCCCAACGCCACCATCTTCTTGTACAACGTCGACCGCCCAAGCCCCAGACGCGCCGCCGCCTCAATCACCTTGCCCCCGCAGTGCGCCAGGGTGGTTTCGATCAGCTGCCGGTCAAACCGCTCCCGTGCCGCGCTGAACGTCTCATGCTCCAATGGTTCGATGGTCAACGGCACCACCCGTTGAACCGGGGTGAACGTGCCGATCGCCGCGCGGATATCCGCTGCCGTCAGCCGCAGGTCATCACTGAGCAAGGCTGCCCGTTCCAGGACGTTACGCAGCTCGCGAATGTTTCCCGGCCAGGCGTGCTGCCCCAAGAGCTCCAGCGCTTCGCTGTTCAGTTCGTGCTGGCTGCGCAACTCTTCAAGGATCGCTTCGCTGAGGGCGGGCAGGTCGTCAAGGCGGTCGCGCAGCGGCGGGACCTGGATCGGCAGGACATTGAGGCGGTAATACAGATCGGCGCGAAACTCGCCGCGTTTGATCGCGGCTTCCAGGTCAGTAGAGGTCGCGGCGATCACTCGCACATCGCTTTGGATCACGTCGTTGGAACCGACCGGTTCGAATTCCTTCTCCTGTAGTACCCGCAGCAGTTTGCTTTGCAGCGGTAACGGCATGTCACCGATTTCATCGAGGAACAATGTGCCGCCCTGGGCGATTTGCAACTTGCCGGCGCGGCCCTTGCGGTCGGCACCGGTAAAGGCGCCAGGGGCGGTGCCGAAGAATTCGGCTTCCAGTAGCGATTCGGGGATGGCCGCGCTGTTGATGCTGACAAACGCCTTGTGCGCGCGCGGCGAGGCATTGTGGATCGCCTGCGCCAGCAATTCCTTGCCGGTGCCGGTTTCACCGAGCAGCAACACCGGTGATTCGGTGCTGGCACTGCGGCGGGCACGGCGTTTGACTTCGAGGCTGGCGGCACTGGTGCCGATGAAGTGGGCGAAGTTGTATTTGGTCTGCCGTGCTCGAAGCAGCGAGCGGGTCGACGCCAGCTCTTCCTGCATGCTCATGTAGCGCTTGAGCATCGGTGACAGGCTGCGCAGTTCGTCGAACAGGGCAAAGCCGATGGCGCCGATCACTAAGCCTGCGTCGTCGTGAATCGGCAGGCGCATCACCACAAGTGGCTCCTTGGGGGTGTCCTGCATGTCGAGCAGAATCGGTCGACCGGTGCGCACCACTTCGCGCAGCAGACTGCCGGGGATTACGCTTTCACAGGCCTTGCCGATGGCACCCTCGGCCGATTGCAGGCCAAAACGCCGGGCGTAGCGCTCGTTCATCCAGACGATGTTGGCATCGCGGTCGACGATCACCGTGCCTTCACTCGACTGCTCGATGATCTCGAACAACGAACGGATCGCCAGCAGGCGCACGCGCTGGTAGTCCTTGAGGCTTTCGGTGGTGTTCATGGGTGCTGATCCTGATTGAATGTTGCCTGTGCCGGCCTCTTCGCGAGCAGGCTCGCTCCCACAAGGGATTTGTGAAAGGCGCAGATCCCCTGTGGGAGCGAGCCTGCTCGCGAAGGCCGCGACCCGGTCAATAGCCTGTCACGGGATTATGCCTGCCCCGGATGCGCCGCCGCCAACAGCTCCTTGGTGTACGGATGCTGCGGTGAACCAAACACATCATGGCTGGCGCCGCTTTCCACCACCTTGCCGTCCTTGATCACGATCATGTCGTGGGCCAGGGCGCGCACCACCGACAGGTCATGGCTGATGAACAGGTACGTCAGACCATGTTTTTCCTGAAGCTGGCGGAGCAGGGCGACCACTTGTTTTTGCACGGTGCGGTCCAGCGCCGAGGTCGGTTCGTCCAGCAAAATCAACGCCGGTTTCAAGACCAGCGCCCGGGCAATGGCGATGCGTTGGCGCTGGCCGCCGGAAAATTCATGGGGATAGCGATGGCGGCTTTGCGGATCGAGGCCGACTTCCTGCAAGGCCCGAATCACCTCGGCGTTGCATTGCTCGACGCTCAACTGGCTATGCACTTCCAGGCCTTCGCTGATGATCTGCGCCACGGACATCCGTGGGCTGAGGCTGCCAAACGGGTCCTGGAACACCACCTGCATTTGCTTGCGCCACGGCCGCAACTGTTTCTGCGTCAGGCCTTCCAGTGCCTCGCCCTGGAAGCGAATGCCGCCTTCGGAGTCGAGCAGGCGCAGAATCGCCTGGCCCAGTGTGGATTTGCCGGAGCCGGATTCGCCGACAATGCCCAGGGTCTTGCCGCGCTGAACATTAAGGCTGATGCCGTCCACGGCGTTCATGTAAGTCTTGCGCCGGAACAACCCGCCACTCACCGCAAACTGCACCCGCAGATTGTTGACCTCAAGCACGTTTTCACGCTCGTCACGGGGCAGCGCTTCGCCTTCCGGCTCGGCATTGAGCAGCACGCAGCTGTAGGGGTGTTTCGGTTCGGTGAAAATGGTTTCGCAGCTGGCCTGCTCGACGATTTCCCCGGCCTTCATCACACAGACGCGCTGGGCAATGCTGCGTACCAGGTTGAGATCGTGGCTGATCAGCAGCAGCGACATGCCGAGCCGCCGTTGCAAGGATTTGAGCAGCAGCAGAATCTTGCGCTGTACGGTGACGTCCAGTGCGGTGGTGGGTTCGTCGGCGATCAACAGCTCCGGCTCGCAGGCCAGGGCCATGGCGATCATCACCCGTTGGCGCTGGCCGCCGGACAATTGATGGGGGTAAGCCTTGAGCCGTTCCTTGGGTTTCTGGATACCTACCAGGTGCAGCAACTCAAGAATCCGCGCCTGGGCCTCCTTGCCCGCCATGCCTTTGTGCACCAGCAAGGTTTCGCCGATCTGCTTTTCGATGCTGTGCAACGGATTCAGGGAGGTCATCGGCTCCTGGAAAATCATGGCGATGCGGTTACCGCGTAATTGACGCAACCTTTTGGCGTCTGCGCCCACAATCTCCTGGCCGCGATAACGGATGCTGCCAGTGGTTTGGGTCCCGCATTCGGGCAGCAACTGCAGGATCGAGTGGGCGGTCACCGACTTGCCCGAACCCGACTCGCCCACCAAGGCCAGGCATTCGCCGGGGCGGATGTCCAGGCACAGATTGCGCACCACCGTCTGGCCGCTGAAGGCCACGCTGAGGTCACGGATTTCGATCAGGTTACTCATATCAACAGTCCGCCTCTCAAGATCGGGGATCAAACGCGTCGCGCAAGGCTTCGCCGATGAACACCAACAAGGAAAGAATCAACGCCAGGGTGAAAAACGCCGTCAGCCCCAGCCACGGTGCTTGCAGGTTCTGCTTGCCCTGGCCGATCAGTTCGCCCAGGGATGCACTGCCGGCCGGCATGCCGAAACCGAGGAAGTCCAGCGCCGTGAGGGTCGAGATGGCCCCGGTCAGAATGAACGGCAGGTAGCTCAAGGTCGCGTTCATGGCGTTGGGCAGAATATGCCGCACGATGACTTTGCGATCGGTCAGGCCCAAGGCCCGGGCGGCCTTGACGTACTCCAGGTTGCGCCCGCGCAGGAACTCGGCGCGCACCACGTCCACCAGTGCCAGCCAGGAAAACAGCGCCATGATCCCCAGCAACCACCAGAAATTCGGTTCGACAAACCCCGACAGAATGATCAGCAGATACAGCACCGGCAACCCGGACCAGACCTCTTGCAGGCGCTGGCCGAGCAAGTCGACCCAGCCACCGTAATAGCCTTGCAGGGCGCCGGCAGCAATGCCGATCAGGGCGCTGACGAAGGTCAGCATCAGGGCAAACAGAATCGATACCCGGGCGCCGAAAATCACCCGGGCCAAGACGTCCCGCGCCTGATCGTCGGTGCCCAGCCAGTTCACGTTCGAGGGCGGGCTGGGCGCGGGTTTGTTCAGGTCGTAGTTAGGTGTGTCGTCGCTGAAGGGGATAGGCGGAAACAACAGCCAGCCTCCGTCCTTCTTGATCAGGTTTTGCACGTAGTCGCTGCGGTAATCGGCCTGGAACGGCAACTGACCGCCAAACTCCTGTTCGGTGTAGCGCTTCAGGGCCGGAAAATACAACGAACCTTGATAGCTGACGATCAGCGGCTTGTCGTTGGCGATCAGCTCGCCACCCAGGGTCAACAGGAACAGGCCGACAAACAGCCACAGCGACCACCAGCCGCGACGGTTTTTCTTGAAGCGTTCGAAACGACGACGGCCCAGAGGCGAAAGCTTGAACATCAGGCATTCCTCGCGGCGAAGTCGATGCGCGGGTCGACCAGGGTGTAGCACAGGTCGCCCACCAGTTTTATCAAGAGACCGAACAGGGTGAAGATGAACAGCGAGCCGAACACCACCGGATAGTCCCGTGAAACGGCGGCCTCGTAGCTCATGCGACCCAGGCCGTCGAGGGAGAAGATCACTTCGATCAGCAAGGAACCGGCAAAAAACACGCTGATGAACGCCTGGGGGATCCCCGACACCACCAGCAGCATGGCATTGCGGAACACGTGGCCATACAGCACCCGGCGCTCACTCAAGCCTTTGGCGCGGGCGGTGACCACGTATTGCCGGGTGATTTCATTGAGGAACGAGTTCTTGGTCAGGATGGTCAAGGTGGCGAAACCACCGATCACCAGCGCCGTCACCGGCAGCACCAGGTGCCAGAAGTAATCGGCGATTTTGCCCAGGGTCGACAGCGACTCGAAATTGTCCGACACCAGCCCGCGTACCGGGAACCAGTTCAGGGAAGTGCCGCCGGCGAACACCACGATCAGGAACATCGCGAAGAGAAACGCCGGCATCGCGTAACCGATGATGATCGCCGTACTGCTCCAGATATCGAAATGACTGCCATGATGCACCGCCTTGCGGATGCCCAGTGGAATCGATACCAGGTAGGTGATCAGCGTCGCCCAGAGTCCGAGGGAAATGGTCACCGGCATCTTCTGCAGGATCAGGTCGGTGACCGTGGCGCCGCGGAAGAAGCTCTTGCCGAAGTCCAGGCGCGCGTAGCTGGTGAGCATCAGCCAGAGCCGTTCATGGGCCGGTTTGTCGAAGCCGTACTGTTTTTCGATGTCTTTGATCAGCTGTGGATCGAGGCCGCGACTGGCCCGGGAAGTGCCACTCATGGACTCGCCGGAACCGCCGCCGACACCGGCCCCGCCGATGCCTTGCAGATGGGCGATGGCCTGTTCCACCGGGCCGCCCGGTGCCGCCTGGACGATCACGAAGTTGACCAGAAGAATGATCACCAGCGTCGGAATGATCAGCAGCAAGCGCCGCAGTATGTAAGCCCACATCAATGCGGTCCTCCGGGGCTGCCACGGCGAATGCGCTCGGCGGTCATCTGCTGGTTGGTCAGCGGCGTGGTGCTGACTTCCCACCAGCTCTCGATGGCCTCGTCATTGCTGGCCTGCACGTTGGGGATGCCGAAGCGATTCCACCACACGGTGGACGTTCCCGGCGGGTAATAGTTGGGAATCCAGTAGTAGCTCCATTGCAGCACCCGGTCCAGCGCATGGGCGTAGCGCAACATGTCGGCCTTGTTGTCGGCGCGCACAAGTCCGTTGATCAGGGTGTCCACCGCCGGGTTCTTCAGGACCATGTAGTTGTTGGAACCGGGGTCGGTGGCCGCGGCGGAGCTGAAATAGTTGAGCAGTTCGCCCCCCGGTGAAGTGGTGACCGGGTAGCCGGTGACGATCATGTCGTAGTCTCGACTCATCAGGCGATTGACGTACTGTGACGCGTCGATGCGACGGATGTTCAGGTCGATGCCGATCTGCTTCAGTGTGCGTTTGTACGGCAGGAGCAAGCGGTCCATGCCGTTCTGGCTGACCAGGAACGTGAAGCTCAGTGGTTCACCGTCGGCGTTGACCAGTTGATCGCCTTTGGGTTTCCAGCCGGCCTGTTCGAGCAGGTCCAGCGCTTGTAGCTGTTTATCGCGAATCAAGCCGCTGCCATCGGTTTTCGGGGCTTCGAACACCTTGGTAAAGACTTCGTCCGGGATCTGTCCGCGCAGCGGTTCGAGTATGGCCAGTTCACCGGCATCCGGCAGTTGCCGTGCGGCAAGTTCGGTGTTGGAAAAGAAGCTCTGCTGGCGGATGTACAGATTGCGCATCATCTGCCGGTTGCTCCATTCGAAATCCCAGAGCATGACCAGCGCCTGGCGCACCCGGCGATCCTGGAACATCGACTTTTGCAGGTTGAACACGAAGCCCTGGCTCGGTTGCGGCGCTTCTGTGGCCAGGTGGGCTTTTTGCAGGCGACCGTCGCTCAGGGCCGGGCTTTCATAGCCGATGGAATAACCGGTGGCGGAAAATTCGCGGTTGTAGTCGTAGGCGCCGCCGCGCAGCACCTGACGGGCAACGTCGGTATCGCCAAAGTACTCGATACTGAAATGATCGAAATTGTAGAGGCCGCGACTGACCGGCAAGTCCTTGCCCCACCAGTCGGCGTTACGTTCGAACGTGATGCTGCGTCCGGAGTCGACCTTGCCCACTCTGTACGGGCCGCTACCCAGCGGTGCCTCGTAACCGCCGCCACCGGCGAAATCGCGGGTTTTCCACCAGTGTTCGGGAAATACCGGGAGGGTGGCGATGTCCAGGGGCAGGGTGCGGTTTTCGTTGTTCTTGAAATCGAAACGCACGGTCAGCGGCGATTCCACTTCGACGCCTTTGACGTCGGCGAACTGCGTGCGATAGCGCAGGCTGCCCTGGGTCATCAACAGATCGAAGGTGTAGCGCACGTCCTCGGCCGTGATGGGTTTGCCATCGGCAAAGCGTGCCTTGGGGTTGAGGTAGAAGCGCAGGGACAGCCCGTCATCGGAGCGTTCCATCTTCTGCGCCACCAGGCCATACACGGTGTAAGGCTCGTCCAGCGAGCGCTGGGCCAGGGGCGAATAGAGCAGGCCGTCAATCTGCGAGACACCGATGCCTTTGTCGATGTATGGCAACACATGGTCGAAGTGACCGATTTCGATCGCCGAACGACGCATGGTGCCACCCTTGGGGGCCTGCGGGTTGGTGTAGGCGAAGTGACTGAAACCGGCAGGGTATTTGGCCGGTTCGCCGTAAACGGTCAACGCATGTTGCGGTGCGGCGTTCACACCGGCGGCGCCCAACAACAGGGCCGCGGCAGTGAATAACACAGTAGGGAAAGCCAGTCGCATTGTCAGCCTTAGAGCCGGGTGGTCGTTAACGACAATTTGTACGCTAGCGGCGCGTCCCTCGCCAGCCGAATTACGTATCTGAAACACGACGGCCCACCAATAGGCGGGCCGCTGTGAAGGAAAACCAGGAGTCGATCAGTCCTGGCGGCTGGTCACTTCCAGCAGGTGGTAGCCGAACTGGGTCTTGACCGGGCCTTGCACGACGTTGAGCGGTGCGCTGAAGACCACGGTGTCGAATTCCTTGACCATCTGGCCCGGACCGAACGAACCCAGGTCACCGCCCTGGCGGCTGGAAGGGCAAGTGGAGTTGGCTTTAGCGATTTCGGCGAAATCTGCGCCAGCCTCGATCTGGGCCTTGAGTTCGGTGCACTTGGCTTCGCTGGCAACGAGGATGTGGCGGGCAGTGGCTCTAGCCATGGGAAAATACTCCTTTCAATGTTCGGTAAAATGAACAGCCTACCGGATTCAGCGCGCTATTTCTCCTCTAACTTCCGCTGCGAGGCACCTGCAGGGCCGGTGTCCCTGTGGGAGCGAGCCTGCTCGCGATGGACGTAAACGATCACGGGTGCTGCCTGAGTAAACGCGTTGCCCCTGAGTTCATCGCGAACAGACTCGCTCCTGCAGGGTGGTATGTGGGTGATATCGCGATCAAAGTCCGGCTTTCTTCAGGCGCTCAGCGTGCTGCACGTAGAGATCGATCGGGTCAATGTGTTTCGCGAGGGGGAAACCTGTCTGGCGCAGGGTGCCCAGGTGATCCAGTGGATAGTCGGAGCGAATGACGGTCCCCAGATGGGAGCTGTAGCGGCCGACCAGGCCATCGTTCTGCCCGGCTTCAGTTATGAAATACCGGGAAAAGGCCCGCATAAACCCGTGGAATGGATCAAGTGAGTTCAAACCATCATCCAGAAGCTTTCCCGACAAGATGCCGCTCCAGGAATAATAGCGGACACCGTTGACTTGTCCGCAGCCCTTGCCACCCCAGGTTTTCGGCAGGCCTTGGGGGTATTTGTCGTTGAATGCTCCCACGCCTTCCGTGGTCAGGGCGTTGAGTGCCGCGATACCGTCTTGCGGCAGGCCGCGCTTGCCACTGAGTAACGACAAGAAGTCAGCGAACAGGGTCGCGACCGTGTCGGCTATCTGCTCAGGCAGGCTTGCGGGCGTGAGCGCCTTGCGCAGGAAGTCGGCCAGCTCGGAGCCGTGGTTCGGTCCGCTGACCGAGGTCACCGAAGCAACCGATTGCGGTGCGACCGCTGCTGCATAACGAGCGGCCAGTGCACCCTGGCTGTGACCGATCAGGTTGACTTTGCTTGCACCAGTGCCTTCCAGCACCCGTACGATTTGCGCCAGCAGCTGTTCGCCCCGTGCTTCGTTGCTGTGGGTGGCCGACAGATGCGGTACGAATACCCGCGCTCCAACGTTTCGGAGCGCCTGTTTGATGTCATGGAAGAGCTCGAAGGTGCCGATCCGGTCGAATCCGAAGAGCCCATGAACCAGCAGGATCGGGTAATGAGTGTCTGCATTCCTTTGCATGTTTTTGTCCTTTTTCAGCGGTCAGGGGGAGGAGCCTTGCGCCTCACTCTAAAACACTCGGACGTCGACGCGATGTATGAAAAGGACGCGCTCAGCTGACGAAAACGGAATAGGGGAGTACCGAAAAGACGGGGTGGATAAGGTGCCAGTCGGACCCCCTATCCACCCTTTGAGCATGCCGGGCGCTCTTAATCACGCTGTGCGCGAAGCCGGCCTGCCGCTAGACGCAACAGCTGTTCCGTCCCGCTCCAGCCCAGGCAGCCGTCTGTTACCGACACGCCGTACTTCAGCGACGGGCTCAGCGGCTGGCAGCCTTCGAACAAATGGCTCTCGATCATCATGCCGATCAGCGAGCGGTCACCCTGCAAGCGCTGTTCAAGCACGTCATTGAACACCGCCGGCTGACGCAGCGGATCCTTGCCGCTATTGGCGTGGCTGCAGTCGACCATGATCCGGGCCGGGATCTTCAGTCGGGTCAAGTCGCCGTGTACCTTGGCCACGCTCGCGCGGTCGTAGTTAGGTCCGTGATGACCGCCGCGCAGCACCAGATGGGTGTCCGCATTGCCCGGGGTCTGGATGATCGCGGGGTGTCCCTGGCTGTCGACACCGAAATGGCGATGCGGGTGGGCCGCCGAGCGCATGGCATCGCTGGCCACCGCGACACCGCCGTCGGTGCCGTTTTTGAAGCCTACCGGCATGCTCAGGCCGCTGGCCATCTCGCGATGGATCTGCGATTCGGTGGTGCGTGCGCCAATGGCCACCCAGCTGAGCAAGTCATCGAAATAGCCGGCGGCCATGGGTTGCAGCAGTTCAGTCGCCACCGGCAAGCCCAGCAGGAGCATTTCGCGCATCAACTGGCGGGACAGGGCCAGGCCGCCAGCCATGTCGTCGCTGCCGTCCAGGTGCGGATCGTAGGCCAGGCCTTTCCAGCCAACTGTGGTGCGGGGTTTTTCGACGTAAGCGCGCATCACCAGCAGCATTTCGTCGCTGACTTCGGCAGCCAGGCGGGCCAGATTGCCGGCGTATTCGAGGGCAGATTTGGGGTCGTGAATCGAGCAGGGGCCGACAATGACCAGCAGGCGGGAATCTTCACCGTTGAGGATCGCGCGAACGGCCTGGCGGTGGGCCTCGACTTGCTGGGTCAGTGCGTTGGTGAGCGGCAGTTGCTGTTTGAGTTGCAGCGAGCTGGGCAGACGCAGGGTCAGCGCTTCATTGGCAGGGCTCAAGGTGGACAGCGGCAGAGCGGAGACGGACGAGTTCATATTCAGGTTTCCTGGGCGGGCAGCGGGTTCGTTCCCGCGCGCTCGGCCCTATTGGGGTGTTCGACAATTGGCCGGATTGGCTGCGTGTGTGTGCTTGCCACCTGTGGGTGACCGATCGGAGGCGGCAGGCTGTCCCGAGCGGAGGGTGGTAAATCGCCAGGCGGTAAAACTGTCGTAACGGTAATAAGTGGCGTAGTTCATGTTCTTGATCCTCTGAATGTCTGGTGTGTCGCTAAAAATTGTTTAGGGCTGAAAAAACAAAACCCCCGGTCGGGAGGCCGACCGGGGGTTGAGAATTCTCTGGTGGCGACCCGTTTGAAGTGGGCGCCGTGTGGGTATCAGGCGCGCCAGTGGCTAAACCAATACCCAAAATAAAAGCTGACCGGAGCACAAGCGTCGTTCGCCCGGGCAGCCGCAACCGAGCGCGGGGCGCTGGCGGTATGGAGCTGTGAGAGGGCATTGAACATGGTTTGTCTCCGATGGATGCGCCGAGCTTACAAGAGCCCGGTACGAGTATTCAATCAGAAAATGCTATCGGGTAAAAATGGCGTTTTCTATTGCTTGAGCGCCCCAGCGGTTGTGACACACTTCCAGCTCCCACAAAAGGCAATCGAGGCGTGATGGAATTTGAATGGCGTGCTGCAACTGACCGCGATCTTGAATTTGCCCGTGAACTGACCTGCAGCAATATGCTGCGTTATTACATTGAGCATGATCTGCTGTGGCAGGATGAGGCATTCGACGTCGCTTGGGCTGGTCGCGACAATCGTTTGATCATGCGCGGCGAGAACAGGGTGGGGTACGTCAGCCTGAGTCGAGACGCCAGGGCGCTCTACATCCGCGAATTGCAGATTTCCAAGGGGTTTCGCCGGCAAGGTGCCGGATCCTGGGCAATCGATCAGGTTTTTGCCATGGCTGGCCAGGAACGGCGCCCGGCATTGCGCTTGACGGTTTTTCAAAACAACCCGGCGCGGGCGTTATATGAAAGAAAGGGATTACAAGTGGTGGGAACGGACGAGTGTTTTCTGAGAATGCAGCGCGACGTCGAAGGTCCGCATCGCTGAAACACGCTTGGCACCGGGCTTACAAGACACATTGAAACTTTTTATCTGACGCTTTCCGCTAGGTCTGCCAGAAGCTTTTTTGCTAAGGTGTCGACAACTTAATAAGACCATATCGCGAGGTGTCTGCTTGATTAGGGTGCTAGTGGTCGATGACCATGATCTCGTTCGTACAGGCATTACACGAATGCTGGCTGACATCGATGGCCTGCAAGTGGTCGGCCAGGCTGAATCGGGGGAAGAGTCCCTGCTCAAGGCGCGTGAGCTGAAACCCGATGTGGTCTTGATGGACGTCAAGATGCCCGGTATCGGCGGTCTTGAAGCCACTCGCAAATTGTTGCGCAGTCATCCGGACATCAAAGTCGTCGCGGTGACTGTCTGTGAGGAAGATCCGTTTCCTACACGGTTATTGCAGGCCGGTGCCGCGGGCTACCTGACCAAAGGCGCGGGTTTGCCGGAAATGGTCCAGGCCATCCGCCTGGTATTCGCCGGGCAGCGCTACATCAGTCCGCAAATCGCTCAGCAACTGGCGATCAAATCCTTCCAGCCGACCAACGATTCGCCCTTCGATGCCTTGTCCGAGCGGGAGATCCAGATTGCGTTGATGATCGTTGGTTGCCAGAAGGTCCAGATCATTTCCGACAAGCTGTGCCTGTCGCCAAAAACCGTGAACACCTACCGTTACCGCATTTTCGAGAAGCTTTCGATCAGCAGTGATGTCGAGTTGACGCTGCTGGCGGTTCGTCACGGCATGGTTGATGCCAGCCTCTGAAAATGACTGATACCTTTGATCCAAGTGCCTTTCTGTCGACCGTCAGTGGGCGCCCCGGTGTGTACCGCATGTTCGACAGCGATGCGCGCCTGCTGTATGTCGGCAAGGCCAAGAATCTCAAGAACCGCCTGTCGAGCTACTTCCGAAAAACCGGCCTGGCGCCCAAGACAGCTGCGCTGGTGGCCCGTATCGCCCAGGTCGAAACGACCATCACGGCCAACGAAACCGAGGCGTTGCTGCTTGAGCAGACGCTGATCAAGGAATGGCGTCCGCCGTACAACATCCTGCTGCGGGACGATAAGTCCTACCCCTACGTATTTCTCTCCGATGGCCAATTCCCGCGTCTGAGCATCCACCGTGGGGCGAAGAAGGCCAAGGGCAAGTATTTCGGACCTTATCCCAGCGCCGGTGCGATTCGCGAAAGCCTGAGCCTGCTGCAAAAGACGTTTTTCGTTCGCCAGTGCGAAGACAGCTATTACAAGAACCGCACGCGACCTTGCCTTCAATACCAGATCAAGCGCTGCAAGGCGCCCTGTGTCGGTCTGGTCGAGCCCGAAGTGTATGCCGAGGACGTCCGGCACTCGGTGATGTTTCTTGAAGGTCGCAGCAATGCGTTGACCGATGAATTATCGACGGCCATGGAAGAGGCAGCGATCAACCTGGAGTTCGAGCGCGCCGCCGAGTTGCGCGACCAGATTTCGCTGCTGCGGCGGGTGCAGGACCAGCAGAGCATGGAAGGCGGGACCGGTGATGTCGACGTGATCGCGGCGTTCGTCAATCCCGGCGGCGCCTGCGTGCATTTGATCAGCGTGCGCGGTGGGCGGGTGCTTGGCAGCAAGAACTTCTTCCCGCAGGTCGGTATTGAAGAGGACGTTTGCGAAGTCATGGCAGCATTTCTTGGCCAGTACTTCATCAGCAGCCCTGAACGCGACTTGCCCAGCGAGCTGATCGTCAACGTGGTTCACGAGGACTTTCCGACCCTGATTGCGGCCATCGAAGAGCTGCGTGGTCGCGAATTGACCATCAGTCACCGGGTGCGCGGCACGCGAGCACGCTGGCAGCAACTGGCGGTGACCAACGCGGAGCAGGCGTTGGGCGCACGTCTGGCGAACCGTCAGCACATCACGGCGCGCTTCGACGCGCTGGCAGACGTATTGAAGCTGGACGAGCCACCGCAGCGACTCGAGTGCTATGACATCAGTCACTCCAGCGGTGAAGCGACCGTGGCGTCTTGCGTGGTGTTCGGCCCCGAAGGCCCGATCAAGTCCGACTACCGTCGCTACAACATCGAAGGCGTGACGGCCGGGGATGACTACGCGGCGATGCATCAGGCGCTGACGCGACGCTTCAGCAAGCTGAAGGACGGGGAGGGCAAGCTGCCGGACATCCTGCTGGTGGACGGTGGCAAGGGGCAGCTATCCATGGCCCGCGACGTGCTCAATGAGCTGGCGGTGCCGGACCTGATCCTTCTCGGCGTGGCCAAGGGGGCGACGCGCAAGGCCGGCTTCGAAACCCTGTACCTTAATGACGCCGCCCATGAATTCACCTTGCGCGGAGATTCCCCCGCGCTGCATTTGATCCAGCAGATTCGTGACGAAGCTCACCGCTTCGCCATTACCGGGCACCGTGCCCGACGCGGAAAAACCCGTCGAACGTCTACGCTTGAGGGTGTTGCCGGTGTCGGACCCACTCGTCGACGCGATTTGTTGAAACATTTTGGTGGATTGCAGGAGCTGTCTCGTGCCAGCATCGAAGAGATCGCCAAAGCACCCGGGATCAGTAAAAAGCTCGCAGAGTTGATTTATGCAAATCTGCACAGCGAGTAGAATGCCCCCTCACCTCGTAGCCAGTTGTGCCGATGAATATCCCTAATCTGATTACCGTTCTACGTGTCCTGCTCATACCGATCTTCATTTTACTGTTTTACCTGCCTTACCAATGGAGCTACCTGGCGTCAGCCTCGGTCTTCGCATTTGCCGCTGCCACGGACTGGCTGGACGGGTATCTGGCCCGCCGTCTGGAACAAAGCACGCCGTTCGGGGCTTTTCTCGATCCCGTTGCCGACAAGTTGATGGTTGCCGTTGCACTGGTACTGCTGGTGCAGGAACACGGCAATCTGTGGCTCACGCTGCCGGCTGCCGTGATCATCGGTCGCGAGATCGTGGTTTCGGCCCTGCGTGAATGGATGGCCGAACTCGGCGCGCGTGCCCATGTGGCTGTGTCGAACCTGGGCAAATGGAAAACCGCCGCGCAGATGCTGGCGCTGGTGATCCTTCTGGCCAATCCGTCGCACTTCAGCTTTTGGGTGGCGTTGGGTTATGCCTTGCTGATGGTGTCTGCCGGCCTGACGTTGTGGTCCATGGTCCAGTACTTGCGGGCTGCCTGGCCGCATCTGAAGACCGACGTTGAAAAGAAATAAAACTTTTTTGAATCAAAGGGTTGACGGGGCTTCTGGATTCTATAGAATGCGCCACACCAAGACGCGGGAATAGCTCAGTTGGTAGAGCACGACCTTGCCAAGGTCGGGGTCGCGAGTTCGAGTCTCGTTTCCCGCTCCAAGTTTGTACGCATTTGATGTCGCGCTACTGACAGCAAATGTTTTGAGGCCGAGTAGCAAAATGGTTATGCAGCGGATTGCAAATCCGCCTACGCCGGTTCGATTCCGACCTCGGCCTCCACTATAAACAACCCCGTAGATCGATGATCTACGGGGTTTTTTATTGGCTTCAGGAAAGTGCTTCGGTGGCACATGTCCGCTGTTGGTTGTACTTGGGAGAGAGGCTCCTACCAAAGCTAATGCAGGTTAGTTAAGAGTGACAAAACCTGTGGCGAGGGAGCTTGCTCCCGCTGGGCTGCGTAGCGGCCCCAAAAAAAGGACTGCTGCGCAGTCCAACGGGAGCAAGCTCCCTCGCCACAGGTTAATCTTCATCTAACGATCCAGTCACTTCAATAAGGCCGAGCGTTGCAAGCCTCGTCGATGATGTCGATGAAGTCATCATGGGAAACCGGTTTGCTCACGTGGTAGTTGAATCCGGACTGCCTGGCTTTTCTCTGGTCATTGCTGTTTGTATAGCCTGTAAGGGCGATGGCCGGCGTGTGTTTGAGTTGGGGAAACTGTCGAATGGCCTGGATGAATTGATGGCCATCCATGGCAGGCATCCCGATGTCCGAAATGATGACGTCATAGTTGCTGTCCTTCGCGGCCTTGAGGGCTTGCAACGGATCATTGAAAGCCTCCACGTGGGCGTCTTCCATTTCCAGCAGCATCTGCAGGACGTCCATGACGTCTCGAGAGTCTTCCACCAGCAGGACTTTCTGGCCGACCAGACGTCCCGGTTCTGCGACGGCCGGTTGTTCGCCAGGCTGCTGTGAGGGCTGGGAAAGCGGTAGCCGGATGGTAAAGGTGCAGCCTCGGCCAATGCCTTCGGACGTGACATCCACCGAGCCGCCATGAGCTTCCACCAGTTGCCGCACCAACGACAGGCCTATGCCCAGGCCTTCACGCTGATGGCTGGTGTGCTGGTTGTCCGCCTGGCTGAAGAGGTCAAACACCTTGTGCAGGTTGTCCCCTTCAAGTCCCACGCCGCTATCGATGACGTCCAGCTGGGCCATGTCCTCGACGCGATGGGCGACCAGCTCGACACGACCCTCCTTGGGCGTGAACTTCAACGCGTTATTCACCAGGTTCCAGACGATCTGTTCCAGGCGCGTGCTGTCGGCATCGACCACCAACGGCGGCTCGGGCGGCTGCGGTACGTGCAGCGTGACCTCGCACGGATGCTGGTCATTGATTACCACGGTGTAGATATCCTGGAGAATCCGCCCCAGGTCCACTGCCTGCTTTTTCAGCTTGAGTTTGCCGGTGCGCACCCGGGCGACGTCCAGCAGGTCGTCGATGATCCGCGCCTGACTCGAAACGGCATCGCAGATGGTGTTCACGGCTTTCATGACCGGGCCGGCGGTTTTGGTGACGGGCAGGCGGCGCAGCAGTTCGGCATTGAGCTGTATGAGATTGAGCGGGTGCTTGAGCTCGTGGGACATCACCGCAAAGAACTCGTCCTTGAGGTGGCTGCTGGATTGGGTTTCGGCGAGTTTCTGGCTTTGTTCGTCGTGCATGCGCTTGTGACCGGTCAGGTCACGGGCAATTTTGACGTAGCCCTCCAGGTTCTCTCCCTTTAGCAGCGTGACTTCACCGCTGCAATAAAAGCGGCTGCCATCTTTGCGCAGGTGCCAGCGTTCGTCTTCGCCGCGACCCTGCTCGCGGGCTGCTTTCAATTCCAGCGCAGGTATGCCGGCGGCACGATCCTCGGGCGAGAAGATAAGGTCGTAATAAGCGCCGAGCACTTCCGCTTTGGTGTAGCCGAATATCAGCTCGGCGCCGGTGTTCCAGTCGGTAATCACGCCATGCTCATCGAGAATGATGATGGCGAAATCGTGTGTGCTCTCGGCGACCAGGCGCATGCGTTCTTCATTCAGGCGCAACTCATCTTCCGCCGTGCGACGCTTGGTAATGTCGATAAAGGTCAGTACCGTGCCGTCGATGTGATCCTCGCTGGAACGATAGGGCAGGAGGCGGGCGATATACCAGCGCTGGTCGTTGCTGCTGACCTCACGCTCGATCATGTTCAGCGATTCGAAGACGGCCGCGGCATCCTCGGTCATTTCCGGATAATCGAGCCGATGGGTGATGTCCAGCAACGAGCGTCCTGTGTCGACCGGCAGCATGCTGAAAATGTCCGTGGCCCGAGGTGTGAACCAGCGGATGCGCATGTTGCGATCGACGAATACCGTGGCAATGTCGGTCGAGGCAATCAGGTTGGTGAGGTAGTCGTTGATCTTGTCGGTTTCTTCAACCTTGGTCTTGAGCTCGAAGTTGACCGTCAGCAACTCTTCGTTGATCGACTGCAATTCTTCCTTGCTGGTTTCCAGTTCTTCGGTGGCCGAACGCAGCTCTTCGTTGATGGCCTGCATTTCCTCGTTCGAGGCCTTCAGTTCCTCGCTGGAGACTTCCGACTGCTCGATCGTTTCCTGCAAGTGCAGCTTGGTACGCTGCAGCTCATGCTCAAGGTTGACCAGCATCTGGTTTTCAGTCTGATTGGCGGCGACCTCCCGCGGGTCTTGAGGGTCGACACTGCGCTCCTCGAAGGTCACCAGCACACAGTCGGTGTCTGTTTTTTCATCGTTGAACGGGTGTGCCGTCAGGTCGATCAGGTAGTTATTCCGATCACGCTCGAAGCGGACTTTGCGGGACGTGACTGGCACACCCGCCTGGTTTGCCTGGAACAGGGTAGTGCGGATTTCCAGGCGCAGGTCCGGGTGAGCCAGCGTCAGCAGATTGCGGGAAATCTCACCGGCAACGTAGCGCAGGAAACGCCCGGCGCCTTCGCTCATGTGCAGGATGTTGGCGTTACTGTCGACAATGATGCTCGGCGGGGCGGCCTTTTCCAGCGCTCGCAGGTGAATATCGGCGTAAGAGACTTTGCGTGGCACCGTCGCTTCAATGGGGCTGACGGCAGCTGTGGTCCGTGCATAGCCACCCCGCGGCATGGCCGGCGCACGCCGGACGCTGCTCGAAACGCTTTTGGCGCGGAAGATGCGGTTACGCTTGTCCACCGGGGTAAACAGGTCCAGGCAACCATCAGCAGACTCGGAAGTGCCCAGAAACAAATAGCCACCCGGCCTCAAGGCAAAATGGAACATCTGCATGATGTCACGCTGCACTTCGCGGTCGAGGTAGATAAGCAGGTTTCGGCAGACGATCAGATCGATTTGAGAGAACGGCGGATCCAGCAACAGGCTGTGTTTGGCGAACAGCACTTTTTCGCGGATTTCCTTGCGCACGCGATAGTGCAGGTTTTCCCGTGAGAAGTACTGACGCATACGCGAAGGGGGAACGTCGGTCACGATCGCTTCGGGATAGGCGCCGGCACGGCCAAAGGCGATGGCACGATCATCGATGTCGGTAGCGAAGATCTGCAACTTGGCAGGATTGGCTTCTAGCGTCAGCTGGTCGCTTAACAGGATGGCCAGGCTGTAGGCTTCTTCGCCCGTCGAGCAGCCGGCCGACCAGACACGGATTTCTTCTCGATACGGCAGGGTTTCTCTTAGCGAAGTGACCAGGTTCGGAATGACATCGCGTTCCAGTGCCTCGAACGCATCGCGGTCGCGGAAGAAATTGGTGACACCGATCAGCATGTCGCCCAGCAATGCCTTGGTTTCTTCCGGGTGGGTTTGCAGGTATTGGTAGTAGGCAGCCAAGTCCGGTTGAGCGGTCACTTGCAGGCGGCGTTCAATGCGACGCAGTACCGTTGCACGCTTGTAGTGTTTGAAGTCGTGGCCAGTACCCACGCGCAATTGCTGCAAAATGTCCTGTAGCAGTTGTTCGGCGAGGGCGACGTCGCGTTCGGTGGACGGTGGCAGGGCCTTGAATTCCGGGTCATTGGCGGTCGGCAGGGTGATGGCTTGCGAGTTGCGCCAAAGCTCCAGCAATTTTTGCGGCATCTCCACGACAGGTAGCACCAGATCGACCATTTGCGTGTCGATGGCTGCCCGCGGCATGCCGTCGAACTCGGCATCTTCCGGCGCCTGCACGAGTGTAATCCCCCCTTGCTCCTTGATCCGCGACAGACCGACCGCGCCATCGGAGCCAGTGCCCGAGAGCACCACACAAAAGGCCCGCTCCTTGTGCACATCCGCCAAGTCCCGGAAGAACAGGTCAATGGCGATGTGTGATCCAGGTGGTCGCTGCGAGGATGTCACCGAAAGATAACCATCGTTCATCGTCAGGTCATGGGCCGGAGAGATGACGTACACGGTGTTTATTTCAATGCCAATCGTGTCAGTCACTTGGCGGACCGGCATTTGGGTGACGTCCTGGATAATCCGGTCCGCGATGCTTTCGTGATCAGGCGATAGATGAAGAATGACGACAAAGGCCATGCCGCTGTCAGCGGGCATGTGTTCAAAAAACGACTTGAGCGCTTGCAGTCCGCCAGCGGAGGCTCCGATCCCGACCACGGCAAATGGAAGGGTGCTGGGTGTCAACTCCTTGCGCTGCGGGGCACTGGGTGAGCGCTTCGCGGAAGACTTCATTCATATGGCCTTAAAAGGCTTCGACAATGGCCTGCCGACGCCAATCCAAACGGGTTAGAGATAGTGAAAAAAGGATAATGCGGCAGGCGTTGCATTGCGAAATATCGTCGCTACCGACGCCCATGATAGTTAAAGTATAGGCGTTGGCCAGTGTCGCAATTTCCGTGGGGAACCCGTTCTTGATAACCCGTTGAATCACTCCCTCGCCCAAAGGTTTATACCTCTGTCGATTTCACTCACACGTGGCGACGATACCTGTGTTCGGCGAGGACTTGTTTCTTGACGGTGCGGGCGGAGTGTAAGCGCCAGGCTATTGAAATATCGGGATTTCTCGATGGATTGCAGAATCTCCCGACAGCGGTTTGGTACCGACTTTGTCGATCACTGCAAGAAAACTTCGTAGGTCCATGATTTGCGAAGTTTTTTATTTTCGGAATCAGCAAGATTTAGTCTTGAAAATCGCACTCCCGACCTTGCTTCACCGGGACGGGATGTATATATTTCCCCCCTCTGATTCACCGCGCTACCGCCCGAATGGCGAAACTGGTAGACGCATGGGACTTAAAATCCCCCGCTCGTAAGGGCGTGCCGGTTCGATTCCGGCTTCGGGCACCATCTAAAATCAAGGGTTTGCGAGCGAAAGCTAATGCAAACCCTTGTTTGTTTCCGGGCCGCAATTTTCAGATGCAGCCCACACCTCATTCACACGCCGTACTGACCGCCTTCTCGGCGCGCTGGATTTCCAGCTTCACGTCAGTCGTTATCCGCTGCTCCTTGAGCTGTTGTCCAAGAAAGGGTTGGTCGCCCCGGGATTTCACTTCCGCATCCGTTGCGGCAACCTGCGCCTGGACGGTGGCGGAGTGCTCCGTGATGACAGCTTCCACTTCCTCTTTGGTGTTGGCGGTATCCAGCGCGGTGATGAGTTTGCCCACCTCGGCTTTTTCCGCTTCGGCATAGCCTTCGACGGACAAACCGGTTGCCATGGCGCGTGCCTGGATCTGCACGGTCTTGAGATGCTCTTGCGCAACTTTGCACAGTGCTTCCTGTCGACGGTTCTTGTTGGACTCCCACGTGCTCAACCCGTAAGTCACGGCAGCCAGTAGGGTCACGACGACAGTAGTGCCAATCAATTTGCCTTTCACGTTTACGAACCCTCAAAAGGCAATGGAATAAGGAGTGGTCGTACGTTTTCACTCAAGAGAGGAAGACTAGCCCAGGATGTGCAGCGAAGGTTGCTCAGTAAATCGCAGCCAAGGAAAAACTCCCGACTACAGGAGCGCAGAAGTCAGGGAGCATTATAGAGCGGGTTGAGCGGTGAGAGTACTCAGCCTTCCGAGTCGCTACTTCCCTGGTTGTCCCCGTCGTCCTTCGAGTTACTCGAGGACTCCGCTTCTTTTTCCAGGGCTTGCGAATCGGCACCGGAATTCGAGCCTGCCGCTTCCTCGCCAATTTTATCGGCCTTTTCCTCGTTGGACTCAGCGCCCTGAGCCTGGTTGAGTCCGGGAATCGCAGCAGGGGGAACAGCGGATCCCTGTTTTGTCGTCTCGGCAGCCAGTGTAAAAAACGAGCAGCTCGACATCAGACCCGCCAACGTGAGCGCAGCCATTTTTCTGTTCATCATTTGAGTCTTCCGAACAAAGGGGTGTACAGCGTTGGAAGAGCGGTGAGTGGAAAGGTGCTGTGCGCCTGACGAGCGGAAAACAGGAAGCCCGGTGTTTAGCCGGGCTTTTGGCATATGTGCTATCTACTACGTCCGACTCAACCGCCAGTGCCAGGTTCTGTCTTGCGTCGATCGCTGCCGTTAGGATTGCCGCTATTAATCAGCCTCCTTTCCAGCAGAATATTTTGCAGCGCCTCGCGGTCTGACGGGGCCAGTTGATGTTCTCGCTCCTTGAGTTCGAGCAGGATCGGGCTGGACCACTGGCGATAGGTTTGTTCCGCACTACGAATGGATGACATTGTTTCCTCCTTATCAGGCTCCTGCCAATAAAGGCATCGCAGTTCGACACGAAGGTGACCCTAGTCGAGGAAGCTGATTGTCGCCAATGCAGTACGTCGGTACTCAACCCTGATGGTTCCAGATTCCCGTCTCAGCGGTGCGTCGGACATAATCGGAAAAGTCTCGCGCCGGCCGTCCCAGTGCTCGTTGCACGCCATCGGTGACGGGCGTGTTGCGACCGTCGAGTACCGTGGTGAACAGATACAACACCAGGTCGATCAACTCGGCCGGCAACTGTTCCTGCTCCAGTGCCTGGCGATAGGCGTCCGGCGGCACTGCGACGAAACCGATATCGCGATCTGTCGCCCGGGCAATCTCGGCGACGGCGTCGGCGAAGGTCAGTGCCCTTGGTCCGGTCAACTCATAGAGCTGGCCGCAATGCCTGGGCTGTGTCAGCGCGGCGACCGCGATCTCGGCGATGTCTTCGACGTCGACAAAGGGCTCAGCGATGTCACCGACGGGCAAGGCCAGTTCGCCTTGCAGGATCGGTTCAAGAAAGTGCGCTTCGCTGAAGTTCTGGCAGAACCAGCTGGCACGCAGGATAGTCCAGTCGACGCCACTGTTTTGCACCACGCGTTCGGCCTGTTCCGCTTCGAGCTCACCGCGACCCGACAACAACACCAGTTTGCCGACACCACTATTTACCGCCTGGGCCGTGAACGCCTGGACCGTCTCAAGGGCACCGGGCACCGCGAGGTCCGGTTGAAAGGAGATGTACGCGGCTTGAACGCCCTCCAGGGCAGCCGCCCAAGTCGAACGGTTTTCCCAGTCAAAGGGCGGGGTGGCGCCACGGGAGCCCAGTCGCACGGGCTGTCCGGCCGCTTCGAGCTACTGGGCAATGCGCCGTCCAGTCTTGCCGGTGGCGCCGAGAATCAGAATGGTTTGCTGATGGTTGTTCATCGCGTTCATCTCTCTTTACAATGTGAGTGATGCTCATGTTTAAAAAGATGATAGACCCTCATGTTTTGGCGTCAATCACTGGAAGGTAAAGCCCGACGTACGGCCATCGCCTATTGGGCGCACCGGTGTGCGATGCTAAGGTGAGTCAATGTCATGTTTATTGAACGGGAAGGCGGCCGTGGGCAAAAAGACCAGCGAGGTGCTTGAACAGCCTCTTCCAGAGCCGATTCGGCGCAATCCCACGCAGCAACGCAGCCGCGAACGCCAGGAGCGCATTCTCGCCGTGGCTACGCAATTGATCGCAGACAAGGGCAGCGATCAGCTCAAGATGAGCGAGATTGCCGAGCGTTCCGAGATTTCCATCGGCTCCCTTTATCAGTATTTTCCCGACAAAAGCTCGGTCATTCGCACGTTGGCCGAACGCTACAACGCCGAAAGCCGTCGCTGTATCGAGGACGCGTTGGGGGCAGTCAAGGATGTGCCGGGGTTGCAAGCGGCCTATTCGGATTTGCTCGATCAGTATTGCGAGATCGTGTTGGCAACCCCGGCGATGCGTGACATCTGGTCAGGCATGCAGGCCGACAAACAGCTGTTGGCGCTGGAACTGGAGGAGAGTCGCGTTGCCGGTGGTGTATTGGCCGAAGCGATGCTGCGGGTCTATCCGCACAGCGATCCTCGGCAGCTCCGGGAGTCGGCGTTTCTGATCTGGCATCTGGGTGAGGCGACCATGCGCCTGGCGATCTCCTGCGCGCCTGAGGAAGGACGGGGATTGGTCGAGGCCTTCAAGCGCATGACATTGCGCGAGATTCTGCAACCAGCTTGCATGAATACAACGTCTGAAAAGCCCGATCCGGCTATTTGACTTTCCAGCTGCCACCACCGGTTTCACAATCGATCTTCGATTGCGCCAGGTTTTCCGCGTTGTAGTAATACGTAGCGACTTGGGCATTCGCGGGAATATTCAGCGATTTGCTGTCCTTGTCCTTGCTGGTGGACTGGGGATTGGCCAGCGACTCCGGGGTCAATCTGCCCAGGCACGTGGCCTTGTACTGATCGCCGCACCGAGCGACTTTTTTCTTGGTGCTGGTGAGCATTTCCTTGCTCTCGTTGCTGCATGACCAATCGATGGCATCGACCGGCATGTTTTCGTATTCATAGCAGGTGTGGGACTCGATCACCGGGACGGAAGGACTCTGGGAGCGGGTGATGACATCGCAGCCCTGTGCCATGGCCAGGCTGGGGCACAGGCTGCCGATCAGAAGCAGAAGTCTACTGTTCATACCGATTTACTCGCCAATGGTGTCCTGCGCATGTGTGCGCGGACCTAAAGGTTGGGCAAAGCAATCAGCATTCTCGTTCAATCCATTTTCCTGTTCGCACGCCTCGGGCGGTCGGGTCGAATCGACTCGACCGCCGAAGTCGTCGGTCATACGAAAGGTTGGCCGGCAAAGCCGCGCGGCAGCCTTTGCAGCCCGGGCAGGGCGGTCAGGCGCTCGGTCCAGCTCTGGCGCCAGTCGGTAACGGTCTGGGTGACTTTGGTTTTGCGCGCTGCGCGTCGGGCGGCGTTGCGTTGGGCTTTGCGCGCCTCTTTGTACACTTCGGTATTTCGGCAGCTTCTGCATTTGACCCGGTTGAGTTCACGGGTCGAGATAAGCTTGTTGCCTTTGTGGCCGCAGGCCAGATGCCCGCTGACTTTGAAGTGAGTAACCATCGGGACGTCTCCTCGTGACGTGTGATCGTTGGACCCCGCGCGCGTGGTGACGTTCGTTGCCTGCCTTGGGCACAAAAAAATCCCGGCGCCTGGCTGGGTTCGGGGTAAAGCACGAAATCATCGGACAGGCATACACGCGGTGACGAGAATGTCGCCGATCATGCCTGCATTGTCAGCCCGTATCTTGGCATCGACTGTCCGGATCGACTCATCTGAACCGTGGCAGCGGTGGCTCGACAGGTTTGAGCGACGACAAGGTGTTGCGGATCAGCGGTGTATCCTTTTCGATGTCGTTCAGGCGATCACGAATTCTCAGGGCAGTCGGGTGTCCGCCTTGATGATCGACCCAATCGGCGATTTCCTTGCATGCCGCAGCCAAGCGAACCTGACGGGAATCAAGCAGGGTAAGCAGGGTGGTGATGGACTCTTTTTCGGACATGGGAAACACCTCCGTTGAAGACACCTGGCAGGGCCTACCAATGTAGGAGCGAGCATGCTCGCGATGGTCGTTAACGATGACGTGTGTCGATTGACTGAACGCGGCACTCTTCAGTCCATCACGAGCAGGTTCGCTCCTACACACTTCAGCCCTCTTCATTATAGACCCGTAATAGGCACGCCAAGGCTCCTCAGCCTTGTCGGGCCGTGACTTGTGATCTGGCATTCAGCTGGCGGCAGACGCGTTGGGCGTCTTCTTCAAGATCGTAGCCGTCACCGATGAAACCTTGGGTGCGGGTATCGTTTATGCGGTACCAGACAGCGGCATCGGGGGGTGGGTGACCGGTTTCTCCTGCCCGGCGGCCATGAATGATGATCTTGTTGCAACGCTTGACGACGAATATGTCTTCCATGGCTTCACCGCAGCTGATTCGTGTACAGATCAACTATAGAAGTCATTTGTAATCGTGCAAAAAATAGGCGGATCAATTCGTCGGTTCAGATGCCAGTTTCTCCAGCAACATCGCCAGGCCGACTTCTTCGGCGCGCAAGCCTTTGCGGGTTCTCGGCCGGGGCAATTCGGCCAGGGCGCCCAGCAGAAAGCTCTCGAGTACCGCCGGATGGATGTAGCATTTGCGGCACACCGCTGGGGTATTGCCCAACTGTCTGGCAACGTTTTTTACCATCTCCACCACATGCCGTTTCGCCTCCGATTCCGGCTGCCACTGCAATGTGCGCAACACCGCCAGCGCCAGGGCACTACCGGCCCAGGTGCGATAGTCCTTGGCGGTGAAGTCGGCACCGGTCAGGGTTTGCAGGTAACTGTTGACGTCGTTGGACGTGATGGTGTGCCGCTCGCCGTTTTCATCGAGGTATTGAAAGAGGTTTTGCCCCGGAATGTCCTGGCAACGCTTGATGATCCGCGCCAGGCGCCGATCCTTTACGGTGATTTGATGTTCGACGCCGCTCTTGCCGCGAAACTGGAACAGGATCGCGCTGCCGTTGATTTCCACATGACGACTGCGCAAGGTGGTCAGGCCATAGGAGCGATTGTCCCGTGCGTATTGAGTATTGCCGACACGGATCAACGTGGCATCGAGCAAGGTGATGACGGTGGCCATGACCTTGTCGCGACTGAAGCCCGGTGCGGCCAATAACGCTTCCAGCTGCTTGCGCAGTTTCGGCAGGGCCAGGCCGAAATCCCGCAGGCGTGAGTACTTGTCGGTGTCGCGCACTTCGCGCCAGCGCGGGTGATAGCGGTACTGCTTGCGACCGCGCGCATCGCGGCCGGTGGCTTGCAGATGGCCCCGAGGGTCTGCGCAGATCCAAACATCGGTGTAGGCCGGCGGCACCGCGAGGGAATTGATGCGCTGAATCTCGTCCGGGTCGGTAATGCGCTGGCCAGCCGGATCGACGTAGCAGAACTTGCCGCGCAGTTTCCGGCGGGTGATACCGGGCTGGGTATCGTCGACGTAATGCAAATCAGGCGGTAGCGCATCGGGCATGGCGATAGTCCTGGGCAAGGAATCCTGGGGCGTTAAAGCCATTGACCTCACGCCACAGCAGACGTGCCAGCGCGTTTACCCGGATTGCTACGCCTATGCCAGGACGGCCACGGCCTTGATCTGCGCCCAGAGCTGCTGGCCCGGATGCACGTTCAGCTGGTCGCGGGAAAAGCGCGTGATGCGCGCCAACAGTGGCGTGCCCGCCGCCTCCAGGCGCACGAGTACGTGGGCGGCGTTGTCGGCACCCAGTTCACTGACCACGGTGACCGGCAGGCGATTGAGGATGCTGCTGTGTTCGGCGCTGTGCAGGCTCAAGCTCACGTCCCGCGCCTGAACCTTGCAGCGCAACGCCTGGCCCGCCGCCATCGGCGTGTGTGCCACGCGAATGTGCAGGTCCGTATCGGGCAGTTGCAGGGTGAGCAACTGGTAGTGAGCGTCATAGGCGCTGACACACCCTTCAATCACCACGCCGGCGTCATCGCCCAGCGCCAAGGGCAAGTCGAGGCGGGCCAGGGTCTGACCGATGGGGCCGCTGGCCAGCGCCTTGCCGTCGCTGAGCAACACAATATGGTCGGCCAGACGCGCCACTTCATCCTGGGAATGACTGACGTACAGCACCGGGATGTCCAGTTCATCGTGGAGCCGTTGCAGGTAAGGCAGGATTTCACCTTTGCGCCGGGCATCCAGCGCCGCCAGCGGTTCATCCATCAACAACAGTTTCGGGCTGGTGAGCAGGGCGCGGGCGATGCCGATGCGCTGCCGTTCACCACCCGAGAGGTGTTGCGGATGGCGATCGAGCAGGTGGCCGATCCCGAGCAATTCGGTGGCGTGGGCCATGTCGACCCGGCGCTGGTGTTTCGGGATGCGTTTGAGGCCGAATTCCAGATTGGCCAGTACCGACAAATGCGGGAACAGACTGGCTTCCTGAAACACGTAACCCAGCGCACGTTTGTGGGGTGCGACGAAAAGCTTCTTGTCGCTGTCCTGCCAGACTTCATCGTTGACCTTGATAAACCCCCGATCGGCGCGTTCCAGGCCTGCAATACAACGCAGACAAGTGGTCTTGCCCGAACCGGAATGTCCATAAAGGGCCGTAACGCCGCGGCCGGGCAACTGCAAATCGACATCCAGGGCGAACCCCGGGTAACTCAACTTCAGGCGCATTTGAATCATCGATCAGCTCCAGCCCGCTTTGGTTTTGCGGCTGGAGTACAGCGCCAGCAGGACCGCAAAAGAGAACACCAGCATCGCCCCGGCCAGCCAATGGGCCTGGGCGTATTCCATCGCCTCGACGTGATCGTAGATCTGCACCGAGACCACGCGGGTCTTGTCGGGAATGTTGCCGCCGATCATCAGCACCACGCCGAACTCGCCCACGGTATGGGCAAAACCCAGGATGGCCGCAGTGATGAAGCCGGGGCGGGCCAGGGGCAGAGTCACACTGAAAAAGGTGTCCCAGGGATTGGCGCGCAAGGTCGCGGCCACTTCCAGCGGGCGAGTGCCAATGGCAGAAAAGGCGTTTTGCAGCGGCTGGACCACGAACGGCATCGAGTACAACACCGAGCCGATGACCAACCCGGCAAAACTGAAGGTGAGGGTGCCAAGCCCCAGAGACTGGGTGAAATGGCCGACGAACCCGTTCGGGCCGAGCGCCAGCAACAGATAAAAACCGATCACCGTGGGCGGCAGTACGAGGGGCAGGGCAACAATCGCCCCGACCGGACCGCGCAACCAGGATTGGGTGCGCGAGAGCCACAACGCCAGCGGAGTGCCGATCACCAAGAGGATGACGGTCGTCAGGGACGCCAGTTTCAGGGTCAGCCAGATAGCGGAGAAATCGGCACTCGTCAGCGTCATTTAGAGTTGGTAACCGTAGGATTTGATGACAGCAGCGGCTTTCGGGCCCTTGAGGTAGTCAACCAGCGCCTTGGCGGCCGGATTGTCCTTGCCTTTGTTGAGAATCACCGCGTCTTGTTTGATCGGGTCATGCAGGTCGGCCGGAACGATCCAGGCCGAGCCGCCGGTGACTTTGCCGTCTTTGTAGATCTGCGACAAGGCCACGAAGCCCAACTCGGCGTTGCCAGTGGACACGAACTGGTAGGCCTGGGTGATGTTCTGGCCTTCAACGATCTTGTCCTTGACCGTGTCGGTCAGGCCTTGTTTGGCCAGTACTTGAGTGGCTGCCAGGCCATAAGGCGCGGTTTTCGGGTTGGCGATGGACAGATGCCTGTACTGGTTGTCGCTCAGGACATTGCCCTTGGCATCGACATAGCCTTCCTTGGCCGACCACAGTGCCAGAGTGCCAACGGCGTAGGTGAAGCGCGAACCCTTGACGGTGTCACCTTCCTTTTCCAGTTTTTCCGGGGTGGTGTCGTCAGCCGACAGGAACACTTCGAACGGCGCGCCATTCTTGATCTGGGTATAGAACTGACCGGTTGCACCGAACGAAGTCACCAGTTTGTGGCCGGTGTCTTTTTCGAAATCGGCGGCGATCGCCTGAATCGGCGCAGTGAAGTTGGCGGCGACAGCGACCTGGACTTCATCGGCCTGGGCGGCGCCGAGGGTAAATGCAGCAAGCAGGGTTGCCAGGCAAGTCGGGGCAAAACGTGAGGCGCGCAGGGTCATGAAACGGCTCCGTTACAGGTGAATGTTGCAAGGGGGTAATCGCTATGTATTTAAATATATAGCGAAATGCCTGTGAACGGAATGTGCTGTATTCGGAGCGCTTTGAGCTGGATGTGAGCGTCTAACTGTGGCGAGGGGATTTATCCCCGTTGGGGCGCGTAGCGGCCCTCGCTTTTTCAGCTGTATTAAACGAGTTTGCGTCTGCTGCGCAGCCGAACGGGGATGAATCCCCTCGCCACAGAAAAATCCCTCATCCCCAGGGTTTTTTGCTTGTTCAGCGGCGAAGTAGTTTCGCCAAGCCTTGCTCGGCCAACTGCCGGGTCAGTTCCGCAGTCGTTAACTCAACCCCCAGGGTGAACGCCTGTCCGGCCCAGAGGTTGCTGAAGTCGGCTTCACCCTTGGCCCGCAACGGCATCAGCGCGCCACCGGCCAGCGGGAAGGCCGGTGCCTTGGCGCTCATCGGTCCAAGTTCGCGCATCACCCGATTCAGAATCCCGCGCGCCGGGCGCCCGGTGAACAGGTTGGTGACGGCAGTCTCACTTTCTTTCGCTGTACGCAACGCTTTGTGATGCGACGCACTGACCTTGGCTTCAGGGGTAAACAAATACGCCGTCCCGACTTGCACCGCCGAAGCGCCGAGCATGAACGCGGCCGCCACACCGCGCGCATCGGCAATACCGCCAGCGGCGATCACCGGCACTTTCACCGCATCGACGACCTGGGGCACCAGTGCGAACGTGCCGACCTGGCTGCTCAGGTCATCGCTCAGAAACATCCCGCGGTGTCCGCCCGCTTCGTAACCCATGGCGATGATCGCGTCACAGCCATGTTGCTCAAGCCAGATGGCCTCTTCGACCGTGGTGGCCGAGGACAGCACTTTTGCCCCGGTAGCCTTCACCCGCTCCAGCAGGGATTTTTCCGGCAGACCGAAGTGGAAACTCACGACTTCCGGGCGAAACTCCTCGATCACTGCGCAGCCTGCGGCATCGAATGGTGCACGATTGGACACCGGTGTCGGCGCATCGAAGTCGACGCCCAATTCGCGGTAATAGGGTTCCAACAGGTTCTTCCAGTCTTGCGCCCGCTGCTCGTCGGCCGGCGGCGGTTGATGGCAGAAAAAGTTGATGTTGATCGGACGCTGAGTGTGTTGGCGAATCGTCTTCAGCTCTTCGCGCAACTGCTCGATGCTCAGCATCGCTGCCGGCATGGAACCCAGGCCACCGGCGTTGCTCGCCGCGATGACCATGGCAGCGTTGGTGGCGCCGGCCATCGGCCCCTGGATGATCGGCAGTTCAATACCGAGCAGGTCAAGAATGCGGGTGTCTGGCCATTGGCTCATTTGGGTATTCTCCGACGGTGGAATCGGGCAGGGACGGTAGATCAGGATTTGTAGCAGCATGGCTGACCCAAGACCAGTCATGTTTTGTTTATAGCTCTGGTCGTTTCATGAATTGGCTTAAAGTCGAGTACGGCATTTTTTTGCGATGTGGTATTTAAATCACACCACAACAGGTGAACCCACCGGAGGCAGTCATGTTCCAAGGCATTTTGATCGACAAAGACGACAGCGGTTACCGAGCCACCCTGCAACAGATCAACGACGATCAACTGCCCGAAGGCGACGTGACGGTGCGTGTGGCGTACAGCACGTTGAATTTCAAGGATGGCCTGGCGATCACCGGCAGCAGCCCGGTGGTGCGCAAATTCCCGATGGTGCCGGGAATCGATCTGGCGGGGACTGTCGAAGTCACCGGGCATCCGGACTACAAGGTCGGCGACCAGGTCCTGCTCAATGGCTGGGGTGTCGGCGAAGGGCATTGGGGCGGTCTGGCGCAGAAAGCGCGCCTGAATGGCGATTGGCTGATTCCGCTGCCCACGGCATTTAGCGCTGCGCAAGCCATGGCCATCGGGACCGCCGGTTACACGGCGATGCTGTGCATCCTCGCGCTGGAACATAACGGTGTGACGCCCGGGCAAGGCGAAGTGCTGGTCACTGGCGCCAATGGCGGCGTGGGCAGTTTCGCCATCGCATTGTTAAACAAACTCGGTTACAGGGTGGTCGCGTCAACGGGGCGTACCTCGGAACACGACTACCTCAAGCAATTGGGCGCCAGCGAAATCATTGACCGCGCCACACTGTCCGAACCTGGCAAGCCACTGGCCAAGGAACGCTGGGCGGCGGTCATCGACTCGGTCGGCAGCCACACCCTGGCCAACGCCTGTGCCAGCACCAAGGCCAACGGCACCGTCGCCGCGTGCGGCCTGGCTCAGGGCATGGATTTCCCGGCTTCGGTCGCACCGTTCATTTTGCGTGGCGTGACCCTCGCCGGCATCAACAGCGTGACGCAGCCCAAAGCCAAGCGCATAGAGGCGTGGCGTCGCCTGGCGCAGGATCTGGACTTCGATCTGCTGCCGTTGATCAGCCACGAAATCGGCTTGAGTGAAGCCATTGATGCGGCGCCACGCTTGCTCGCCGGGCAATTGCGTGGGCGGGTTGTGGTGGATGTGAATCGCTGATTGGGCACACCCCCTGTAGGAGCGAGCTTGCTCGCGAAAAACGCAAAGACACCGCGTTTATCCAAATAACCAACGTAATCGTTGACGTCCATCGCGAGCATGCTCGCTCCTACAAGGGTTAGGTGTTGCTTTCTCGGTCGAGCAACTGCCGTTTACGCTCCACACCCCAGCGATATCCCGATAGATTGCCATCGCTGCGCACCACGCGGTGGCAGGGGATCGCCACCGCCAGGCTGTTCGCGCCGCAGGCTTGTGCCACGGCGCGAACCGCTTTCGGCGAGCCAATGCGTTGAGCGATATCGGCGTAACTCGCAGTGCTACCGGCAGGAATCTCCCGCAAGGCTTGCCAGACCCGCTCCTGAAACGCCGTGCCGCGCACATCCAGCGGCAAGTCCAGGCCCAGGGCCGGCGCTTCGATAAAACCCACGACCCTGGCGATCAACTGTTCGAAGGCCTGATCGGCACCGATCAGATTGGCCCGGCGAAACTTGTCCTGCAGATCGCAGACCAGTTGCTGCGGATCATCTCCCAGCAGGATCGCGCACACCCCGCGCTCACTTTGCGCCACCAGAATCGCCCCGAGGGAGCACTGGCCGACGGCAAAACGAATGTCGTTGTTCTGGCCGGCGGCGCGGTAATCGGCGGGTTTCATGCCCAGCACCTGATCCGCCGCTTCATAGAAACGCCCGTTGGAATTGAAGCCGGCATCGTACAAGGCGTCAGTGACCGAACTGCCATCCGCCAGCCGCTCCCGTACCCGGCGTGAGCGATGGGCCGCGGCGTAACCCTTGGGCGTCAGGCCGGTGACGGCCTTGAACACCCGATGGAAGTGAAAGCTGCTCAGGCCCGCGGCCTCCGCCAGCTCGTTCAGGGCAGGAAGCTCTTCGGCGATTTCGATCTGACGGCAGGCGGCGGCCACAGTGGCCGCGTGCCGGGCGGCCATCTCGCTCTGATCCTTAGCCGCACGCTTGCTCGGACGATAACCCGCCGCCTGCGCCTGTTCGGCGGTATCGAAGAATTCGACATTCTGCGGCTTGGGCAAGCGTGCCAGACTGCTGGGATTGCAGTAGATCCCGGTGGTTTTCACTGCGTAGACAAACTGCCCGTCCGCCTGCGGATCGCGGGCGACAACAGCGGCCCAGCGTGGATCGTTTTCGGTGCTGATTTTTGTCGATTGGCTTGTCATGGCTTTACATCCTTTGACCCGTTTGCCGCAGATTAACCACTCGCCAACACGCCCACACTCCGGCGCTTGCGGTCAAACTCCAATGCTTCATCCAGCGGTGCGAAAAGTGAAGTTGATTCGCTGCTGACCCAAATGCGGGTGCTGGCCATCCTTGATCGGCAGGACGCCGTGATAACGCAAGCGATCGACACCGCCCCAGACTACGATGTCGCCATGCAACAACGGCACCCGTTGGCTTTTATCACCGCGTTCAAAGCCACCGAACAGGAACATGGCCGGTAGCCCCAGTGACACCGAAACAATAGGCGCCGCGTAGGATTTCTCGTCCTTGTCCTGATGCAATGACATTTTCGCACCGGGGATATAGCGGTTGATCAGACAGGAGTCCGGCACAAACTCCGTGAACCCCGCTTCCCGCGCCGCGGCTTGCGCCAGTTGGAGGAACACCTCAGGCATGGGTGGCCAGGGCCGGCCAGTTTCCGGATCGTTATGGGTATAACGATAACCGCTGCGGTCGGTGGTCCAGCCCCATGTACCGCAGCTGGTCAAGGCGACCGACATGGTGAAACCGCCCGGCGTGACCATCTGCCGAAACGGCGCAGTCGCCAGTACCGCCTCCAGTGCAGGCAACAAGCGCTCCAGCCAGGGCAGGGCAAAGCCTCTCAAGACCCAGGATTGTTCGCCGATCCGCTCGCGCCGAGGTGGCTGCTCGGGCTCTTCGTCAGCAAACAGGTCAAAGGTGGTGGGGTTCATGGGGTTCATGATGCGTCGTGGAAGATAATGCCAAGGGTATGCCGTTTTCCGCTGTGCAGGCGACTGACGCCATGACGCAGGGTCACTCGATAGTAACCGCGCGCACCTTTGACCGGGCGCTGATTGACCGCAAAGATCAGGCTGTCACCTTTTTTCAGGCCGATGACCTGCGGGCGCGACTGCATGCGCGGGCGCTGCTCGGTCAGCACGAACTCGCCACCAGTGAAATCTTCACCCGGTTCTGACAGAAGAATCGCTATTTGCAGCGGGAAGACGTGTTCGCCGTACAGATCCTGATGCAGGCAGTTGTAGTCCTGCGGCCCGTATTGCAGCAACAGGGGTGTCGGACGCTCCTGACCGGCGGCATGACAACGTTCGAGAAAGGCTTCATGCGTGTCAGGAAACCGGTTCGGCAAGCCCATCTGTTCATGCCAGCGATTGGCGATCGGCACCAGTCGCGGGTACAGCGAAGTGCGCAGCCGGGCCACGAGGTCGGGTAACGGGTATCGGAAGTATTTGTACTCGCCGCGACCAAAACCATGACGGGCCATGATCACTTGCGAACGAAAAGGCTCGGATTGGGCGTACAAGGCGCTGATGTCATCACACGCCTTGCGACTCAACAGCGACGGGATGACCGCGCAACCATCCTGATCAAGCTGCTGCTCGAGCAACGGCCAATCCAGCCTGTTCAGGTAGTTCTCGCTCATTACCGGGCCTCACGTGATAGAGGGGCCAGTTTAGAAAACGCTGACGTTGCGAACACTCCGGCGCTTGCGGTCAAATTTCAACATGCGGATGGCATTACAGCGCTTTGCTCACACTGATTTCGCTGATGACGTCTTCGCCCTGGCCGTGCAAAGCGTCCAGTGCCGCCTTGGCTTCTTCCTCGGTGCCGTTTTCCAGTTGGGCGAATTCGAAGCGGCGTTCGCCGTTGAGCTTGTATTTGATGACGTATTTGGTTGTCTGGGCCACGGTCATACCTGTCTGTTTGACGCTCTGTTCAGGAGCGGGGGGCGTCACTCAGCTCAGTTTCGAGCTGGAGCGGCGGATGATCTTGATCGAATGGGTCAGGGTCGGTTTGCGGGTCACGCTGATCGCCCGGCGGTTGACCGTGTCGATGGTGATGTTCCAGAAACCGGTGCTCGGCGCTGTGATGCGGGCCGGGAAGGTGTCGAACGCGCCACCGTGGTAGGTGTGACGGCCGCCATTCTTGAAGCTGCGGAAATTGGCGTCGTTCATCAAACGGATGTTGCACATCTGCGAGCATTGAATGACGACGATGTCGTCTTCGTTGAGGTGCTCGCGCTGGTGGATAAATTTCATGGGCGCCTCCAGAAGGGCTTTTTCTACAAAATCAAAACGATAGCAGTGGGCAATGGGCGCAGTTTATCAGCCCGCAGCCGTTATTATCTGGCTGTAAAAGCCCGCTTTGACAATTAAAAACGGTTATCCGGCAATCTTTGGGCGATAAAAGCATGAACGCCCGGAGAAAAACCGCCTCTGCGCTGTCGGAGGGTCTTTATCGGGAGCTTTCGTATGAAGTGGGGTGTGTGGGTTTTGCCAATGGCGTTGGCGACAGGTGGTTGCGCAAGTGTCTCGGACATCAACGAGACCCTGCCCACCATGAACGTGATTTCCGGCAAGAAACCCCATGAATACGCGCAATGCCTGAGCGAAAAACTCGCCGGCAGCCGCGGCGCGCTGCAGATCGAGCCACAAAAAGACGGGGTTCGGGTAATCGTGCCGCAGAAGCTGTCATCGGGGCCGGCCGCCGTATTCGATATCGAAGAGCGCTCCGGCGGCAGCGGGATCAAGCTCCATGAACGTATCTCCAACGTACCGCTGCGCCCCTTTGATGTACGCAATGCCGCGACCGCGTGCATTTCCGGCTGAGAAACCAGCCCTATTCAATGGGTAGGGGCAGGGCGCCTTACTTGCAGACCACCACCACGCTACGGTTCTTGTAGTTTCCGACGTCGACTCCCAGGGTCTTGTCGCTTTCCTCGGGGGCCGGCGTGCCGTCGGTGCCCACGATGCGGTAACCGGTACCGGCGCAGGAGGCATCGGCCTTTTCATAGCAGGCCGCCCAGGAATTGGCTTCCCCGGAGCAATCAATGGCCAGGCCTTGTTCGCCGTTGTTGAGGTAGGTGGTTTCGGACGTCGCGCAGCCACTCAGGGCTAATACCGCAATCAGTGGCAAAAATCGGATCATGTCGTTGTCATCGTCATAGTGATGGGCAAAGCCTGTGACAGCGCCGCGGGCAAAAAATTATAGCGAAAGGCCACTTTTCTTCAGCAGTCACAAAAAAGCCCTGCGCAATGGCAGGGCTGTGGGCATGTCAGTTCTTGTCTTTACCGCGTCGTTTAGGTTCCGGGTGTTCCAGCTCCAGTACCGACGCCACTTCGATCGCCATGGCTTCGGTCGGAAAAGGCCCGACGATATTTTCGCCCCCAGCGTTGCCTATCCACCACTGGCCGTCTTTTGCCTTGTTGATCAGGTACCCGTTGACGCTTTTTGCTGCCGACATCTATCTGCCTCGTTGGCTGGTTCAAGTGCGCCATGATAGCGCCAAATAACCCGGCGGGTGTCGAAGGATGCGGGAGGTGTGATTGTTTGTCAGTCGACAGGGCGTGCAATTCTGGCGGTCTCTGCTATCACTTACAGGTTGCCGAAGGACGAACACCACCTCTTGCGGAACTATCCGCCAGAATATTTCTCTATGATGGCATCGGTTAGCCAGCGCGGGGCATTGTAAGGTGCACGCCGCCTGATTAGACTGCGCCGAAACTCGTACACACAGCCCTTTCAAGGACTTATATGATCAAGAAATGCTTGTTCCCAGCAGCCGGTTACGGTACTCGCTTCCTGCCAGCGACTAAAGCCATGCCCAAGGAAATGCTGCCGGTGGTAAACAAGCCACTGATCCAGTACGGCGTCGAAGAAGCACTGGACGCTGGTTTGAACGAAATCTCCATCGTCACCGGTCGCGGCAAGCGCGCCCTGGAAGACCATTTCGACATCAGCTACGAGCTGGAAAACCAGATCAAAGGCACCGACAAGGAAAAGTACCTGGTCGGCATCCGCAAATTGCTCGACAACTGCTCGTTCTCCTACACCCGCCAGACCGAAATGAAAGGCCTGGGTCACGCGATCCTGACCGGCCGTCCGCTGATCGGCGACGAGCCGTTCGCCGTGGTGCTGGCGGACGACTTGTGCGTCAACCTTGAAGGCGACGGCGTACTGACCCAGATGGTCAAGCTGTACAAGCAGTTCCGCTGCTCGATCGTGGCCATCCAGGAAGTCGACCCGCAAGAAACCAACAAGTACGGTGTCATCGCCGGTGAAATGATCCGCGACGATATCTACCGCGTTCATAGCATGGTCGAAAAACCAAAACCGGAAGACGCGCCATCGAACCTGGCCATCATCGGTCGCTACATCCTGACCCCGGACATCTTCGACCTGATCGAACAGACCGAACCAGGCAAGGGCGGTGAAATCCAGATCACCGACGCCCTGATGAAACAAGCCCAGAACGGCTGCGTCATGGCCTATAAGTTCAAGGGCAAGCGTTTCGACTGCGGCGGCGCCGAAGGCTACATCGACGCGACCAACTTCTGCTTCGAGAACTTCTACAAGACGGGTAAGGCGTACTGATAGCGCGCTCGACCTGCTTGTATTGAAAAGCCACCTTCGGGTGGCTTTTTCGTTGGTGGCGCTTGCCCAACGAGCGCTCACGGGTATGCTGGTCACCTGCCGAGGAGATAGAAAATGGCCCACGATTTTGACCTTTATGTGATTGGCGCCGGTTCAGGCGGTGTGCGGGCGGCTCGATTTGCGGCCGGTTTCGGCGCGAAAGTGGCGGTGGCCGAGAGTCGCTACCTGGGTGGTACCTGCGTGAACGTCGGCTGCGTGCCGAAAAAGTTGCTGGTCTATGGCGCGCATTTCGCCGAGGACTTCGAGCAGGCGTCGGGGTTTGGCTGGAGTCTGGATGAGGCGCAGTTCGACTGGGCGACGCTGATCGGCAACAAGGACCGCGAGATCAATCGCCTGAATGGCATTTACCGCAACCTGCTGGTCAACAGCGGTGTGACCCTGCATGAAGGTCACGCGAAAATCGTCGACCCGCATACCGTCGAGATCAATGGCGAGCGTTTCACGGCGAAGAACATATTGATCGCCACCGGCGGCTGGCCGCAGATCCCGGAAATTCCGGGGCATGAACACGCGATCAGTTCCAACCAGGCGTTCTTCCTCAAAGAACTGCCCAAGCGCGTACTGGTGGTGGGTGGCGGTTACATCGCTGTCGAATTCGCCGGGATTTTTCACGGTCTCGGCGCGCAAACGACGCTGCTGTATCGCGGTGAATTGTTCCTGCGTGGTTTCGACGGTTCGGTGCGCAAGCATTTGCAGGAAGAGCTGACCAAGCGCGGCATGGACCTGCAATTCAACGCCGACATCGAGCGTATCGACAAACAGGCTGATGGCAGCCTGAAGGTGACGCTCAAGGACGGTCGCCAGCTGGAGGCCGATTGTGTGTTCTACGCCACGGGCCGGCGTCCGATGCTGGACAATCTCGGGCTGGAAAACACCGGGGTCAAACTCGACAAGAAAGGTTTCGTCGAAGTGGACGAGCAGTATCAAACCGCCGAGCCGTCGATCCTGGCCCTGGGCGATGTGATCGGCCGCGTTCAACTGACGCCGGTGGCACTGGCCGAAGGCATGGCGGTGGCGCGGCGTTTGTTCAAGCCCGAGCAGTATCGCCCGGTGGATTACAAGATGATCCCGACGGCGGTGTTCAGCCTGCCGAACATCGGTACCGTCGGATTGACCGAAGAAGAAGCGCGTGATGCCGGGCATGAGGTGGTGATCTTCGAAAGCCGTTTCCGGCCGATGAAGCTGACCCTGACCGAATGCCAGGAGCGCACGCTGATGAAGCTGGTGGTGGATGCCAAGACCGACAAGGTGCTGGGTTGCCACATGGTCGGGCCGGAAGCCGGCGAGATCGTGCAGGGTCTGGCGATCGCATTGAAGGCAGGCGCCACCAAACGCGACTTCGACGAAACCATCGGCGTACACCCGACGGCCGCCGAAGAGTTCGTCACCATGCGTACGCCGGTCGCCGGTTAATCATCCCTTGTGGGGGCGAGCCTGCTCGCGAAAGCGGTGGGTCAATCGGCAGTGGTGTTGGCTGTGCTGGCCTCTTCGTCGGAACGCCGCCCGGAGCTGGCTCGCTCCCACAGGGAGTTTGTGTGGTTCATGATGTTTGTGTTCCGCCACTGTCCCTTGTGGGAGCGAGCCTGCTCGCGAAAGCGGTGGGTCAGCCAGCGGGGATGTTGGATGTGAAGGCGTCTTCGCGAGCGGGCTCGCTCCCACTGGGAGTTTGTGTGGTTCATGATGTTTGTGTTCCGCCACTGTCCCTTGTGGGAGCGAGCCTGCTCGCGAAAGCGGTGGGTCAGCCAGCGGGGGTGTTGGATGTGAAGGCGTCTTCGTGAGCATGTTCATTCGGGCAGTGGGTCGGGTTTGTTCCGGCGCACGTTTTCTTCAAGCTCCGCCTGGGCCTTGGTCAATTCGATTTCCAGTGATTTGTTGATCTGTGCCTGTTCATCGACATTCTGTTTAAGCGACTGACTTTCCAGCAGGGCGACGCGCAAGCGTTCCTGGAGGAGGGTGCGTTCGCCGTCGACACGGGTGGTTTGCTCCAGCAACTGATCCTGACGGTTGTTGCTCTGCTTGAGTTGTTCCTGCAGCAGGCTCAGCTCGCGCAAGGTGCCGCGATTTTCCGTCAGCAAACGCTCGTTGTCGCGGTGCAGCTGGGTGATTTCATCCTGTCGGACCAGCGCGTTTTGCTGGGCCTGACGCAACTCCATCTGCAACTGCTGCACCTGACTTTCATGGCGGCTGTGTTCCTGTTCGCGTTGCTCCTTGACGGCATTGCGGTAGTGCTCAAGCGCGTCGCGCGCATGCAGGTGCTTTTCCTCCAGCGAGCGGATCTGCTCGTCTTTGTCCTGCAAGCGTAATTCAAAATCGGCCAACGCCTGATTCAGCCCGGCATTGCGGGTTTGCTCGGTCTGCAGCAGGGCGCGGGTTTCGTGCAGTGCCTCGGATTCCTGGGTCAGTGCCAGGCTCTGAATCTCGTACTGCTGATGCAGTTCGGTGTTGGCTTCCCGGGCTGCTTCCAGTTGCGTTTCCAGCGCTTTACGTTGCGTTTCGAACGCTTCGCGAGCCTGATCGATCGGCGCTTGCGCCTGCTCCTTCAAGCGTTGTGCCAGTCGTGAAACCAGTGCCAGCAACTCGTCGTCGATGGGCTCGGAAGGCTCTGTTTCCGCCGTTTCGGGGCCATCGCCCAATTCTTTCAAATACCGATGAATCGTGGTCTTGGAGCCGGTATTGCCCATTTCGATCCGTACTGCATCGATGCTGGGGTTCTCGCCGCGAGCGAGGATCGCCAAACGCGCAGCCTGCACTACTGCCTTATTTACACCGCCACGGGCCATGACTGCTCCTACGATTTCGTGATGTGGTACGTATTACGTAAATACACATTGTACCATTGTATTATAAAAGTTAAATACAGCATGTTATTGACACGGGATATACTGGTATTACCCCGTGTCAAAGCAGTTTTGAGATATTCCATGTGTACACCCCCCTGTAGGAGCGAGCTTGCTCGCGATGAATTCACAGACGCCGCTGGGTATCAGGTTTCACGCGTTATCGTTCACGACCATCGCGAGCAAGCTCGCTCCCACAGGTTTCCCGCAAGGCCATTGCGATGAGTGAGCTCGACCGTTACCTGCAAGCCGCCACGCGCGACAACACCCGTCGCAGCTATCGCGCAGCCATCGAGCACTTCGAAGTCACCTGGGGTGGATTTCTGCCGGCCACCGGTGACAGCGTGGCGCGTTATCTGGTCGCCCATGCCGGTGTGCTGTCGATCAACACCTTGAAGCTACGATTGTCGGCGCTGGCGCAGTGGCACAACAGCCAGGGCTTCGCCGACCCGACGAAAGCGCCGGTGGTACGCAAGGTATTCAAGGGGATTCGTGCATTGCATCCGGCCCAGGAAAAACAGGCCGAGCCATTGCAGCTTCAGCATCTGGAACAAGTGATCGAATCCCTGGCGCGAGAAGCGCAAACCGCCCTGAGTCAGGGTGATCGACCGGGACTGCTGCGAGCCAGGCGCGACACGGCGTTGATCCTGTTGGGCTTCTGGCGAGGCTTCCGGAGCGACGAGTTGTGTCGTTTGCAGGTCGAACATGTGCAAGCCACAGCCGGCTCCGGCATCAGCTTGTACCTGCCACGCAGTAAAAGTGACCGGGAAAACCTCGGCAAGACTTACCAGACCCCGGCCTTGCAGCGGTTATGCCCGGTGCAGGCATACATCGCCTGGATCACTGAGGCCGCTCTGGTGCGCGGAGCGGTTTTTCGCGGCATTGATCGCTGGGGCCATTTGAGCGAGGAGGGCTTGCACGCCAACAGCGTGATCCCATTGCTGCGTCAGGCGCTTGAGCGTTCTGGCATCGCCGCCGAACACTACACCAGCCACTCGTTGCGCCGCGGTTTTGCCTCCTGGGCACATCAGAGCGGCTGGGACTTGAAGTCATTGATGAGTTACGTAGGCTGGAAGGACCTGAAATCCGCCATGCGCTACATCGAGGCCAGCCCATTTCTCGGCATGACCCGCCTCACCGAAAAACCATTGTAGGAGCGAGCTTGCTCGCGATGGACTTGAGGGCGCTGCGTACATTCAGGAGGTACGTGTCAACGTTGACGACCATCGCGAGCAGGCTCGCTCCCACAAGATCGTTTTCTTCTATTAATACTGTTGGCTAATAGCGAAAGCCAATCAGCAGCATCAGGTTTGCCAATGAGCCAACCGTCCGTCGAGTGGGTAAAGTTCACTCCATCAAGTTCTTAACCCCTGACGGAGAGTCAACGATGCCTATCATCAACAGCCAAGTTAAACCGTTCAAAGCTACCGCCTACAAAAACGGCGACTTCGTACAAGTGTCGGACGCTGACCTGAAAGGCAAGTGGTCGGTCGTGTTCTTCTACCCAGCCGACTTCACCTTCGTGTGCCCAACCGAGCTGGAAGACCTGGCCGACAACTACGACGCATTCCAGAAGCTGGGCGTCGAGATCTACAGCGTTTCCACCGACACTCACTTCGCTCACGCTGCCTGGCACAACACTTCGCCAGCCATCGGCAAAATCCAGTACACCATGATCGGCGACCCGACTCACGTGATCTCCCGCAACTTCGACGTGCTGATCGAAGAAGCTGGCCTGGCTGACCGTGGCACCTTCGTGATCAACCCTGAAGGCCAGATCAAAATCGTCGAGCTGAACGATGGCGGCGTGGGTCGTGACGCTTCCGAGCTGCTGCGCAAAATCAAGGCTGCCCAGTACGTTGCCGCTCACCCGGGCCAGGTTTGCCCAGCCAAGTGGAAAGAAGGCGAGGCCACTCTGGCTCCGTCCCTGGACCTGGTCGGCAAGATCTAAGTCTGTGACGCGTAATCCGGGGCGGAACTCCGCACCTGCTCAGTAAGCTGCACCGCCCAATAAAACGCCCGGGCGAGATTCGCTCGGGCGTTTTTTTATGCAAAAAATTCAGTAAAGGAAATCGCCCGTATGTTGGACGCCAATCTTAAAGCCCAGTTGAAATCGTACCTGGAACGGGTCACCCAACCGATCGAGATCGTTGCCTCCCTCGACGACGGTGCGAAATCCCGGGAAATGCTCGAACTGCTCAAAGACGTTGCCAGTCTTTCTAACCAAATTACCTTGCTCGACAACGGTGACGATGCCCGCAAGCCATCGTTCTCGATCAATCGCCCGGGTGCCGATATCAGCCTGCGTTTCGCCGGCATCCCGATGGGGCACGAATTCGCTTCGCTGGTGCTGGCCCTGCTGCAAGTCGGCGGCCACCCTTCGAAGGCCAGTGTCGAGGTCATTGAACAGATCCGTTCGCTCAAAGGCGAGTTCAACTTCGAGACTTACTTCTCGCTGTCCTGCCAGAATTGCCCGGACGTGGTCCAGGCGTTGAACCTGATGGCCGTGTTGAACCCGAACATTCGTCACGTCGCCATCGACGGTGCACTGTTCCAGGCCGAAGTCGATGCGCGCCAGATCATGGCGGTGCCCGGCATCTACCTCAACGGGGTGAACTTCGGTCAGGGTCGCATGGGCCTGGAAGAAATCATCGCCAAGATCGACACCAGCGGCATCGAGCGTCAGGCCGAAAAGATCAGCGCCAAGGAAGCCTTTGATGTGCTGGTGGTCGGCGGTGGCCCGGCCGGTGCTTCGGCGGCCATCTACGCCGCGCGTAAAGGCATTCGCACCGGTGTCGCGGCTGAGCGTTTCGGCGGCCAGGTGCTGGACACCATGGCTATTGAGAACTTCATTTCGGTGCAGGAAACCGAAGGGCCGAAATTGGCGGTGGCGCTGGAAGAGCACGTCAAGCAGTACGACGTGGACATCATGAACCTGCAACGTGCCGACAAGCTGGTGCCGGGCACGAATGGCGAGCTGCATGAAATTCAATTCGCCAGCGGCGCCAGGCTCAAAGCCAGGACCGTGATCCTGGCGACCGGTGCGCGGTGGCGTGAAATGAACGTGCCGGGTGAACAGCAATACCGCAACAAAGGCGTGGCGTACTGCCCGCACTGTGACGGCCCGCTGTTCAAAGGCAAGCGCGTGGCAGTGATTGGCGGCGGTAACTCCGGCGTCGAAGCGGCCATCGACCTGGCCGGCATCGTGTCCCATGTCACGCTGCTGGAGTTCGACGTGCAACTGCGCGCCGACGCGGTGTTGCAGCGCAAGTTGCACAGCCTGCCGAACGTTACTGTGATCACCAGTGCGCAAACCACTGAAGTGACCGGCGACGGCCAGAAGGTCAACGGCCTGCGCTACAAGGATCGTCAGACCGACGAACTGCGCAGCGTGGAGCTGGAAGGCATCTTTGTGCAGATTGGCCTGTTGCCCAACACCGATTGGCTCAAAGGCACCATCGAGCTGTCACCGCGCGGCGAGATCATCGTCGATGCCCGTGGTGAAACCTCGATACCAGGCGTGTTCGCCGCCGGTGACGTGACCACCGTGCCGTACAAGCAGATCGTGATCGCGGTGGGCGAGGGCGCCAAGGCTTCCCTGAGCGCTTTCGATCATCTGATCCGCACGTCGGCCCCGGCATAAACGCCAAGGCTGAAAACACAAAACCTTGTAGGAGCGAGCTCGCTCGCGATGGTCGTCAACGATAACGCGGGCTGCCAGATACCCCGTGGCGATTTCATGTTCATCGCGAGCAAGCTCGCTCCTACTAAGAAAAACCCCATGAGCGATCATGGGTTTTTTTGTGTGTTGCGCAATCCAAATAATGGATTGATCTTTGTGGGAGCGAGCCTGCTCGCGAAAGCGGTGGGTCAGTCAACTAAGATGCTGAATGATAAGTCGCCTTCGTCGGAACGCCGCCCGGAGCAAGCCCGCTCCCACAAGGGATTCTGCGGTGAGGCTTACAGCGGGGCAGGCTGGATGATTTCGACCCAATAGTTGTCCGGGTCCTTGATGAACGCCAGGCTCTTCATGCGGCCGTCGTTCAGGCGTTTCTGGAAGTCGCAGCCCAGTGCTTCAAAGCGCTCGCATGCGGCGACGATGTCCGGTACCGAGATGCAGATGTGGCCAAAGCCGCGCGGGTCGGTGTTGCCGTTGTGGTAGGCGAAGTCCGGGTCGTTTTCGGTGCCGTGGTTGTGGGTCAGTTCGAGAATGCCGGGGATTGATTTCATCCACTCGGTGCGCGCGGCGGCGTCGGCCGGGATCTGTGATTTATCGACCAGCGCGAGGAAGTACAGGCTGAATTCGGCTTCCGGGAAATCGCGTTTTTCCACCAGAGTAAAACCGAGGATGCGCGTGTAGAAATCCAGCGACCTGGTGATGTCCTTGACCCGCAGCATGGTGTGGTTGAAGACAAATTTTTGCGTCGCGGCATCAGGTTGGGCGGTGACGCCGGGGAAGGTGTTCAGTTCGTGCAGGCTCATGGGCCCTCCGGAATATAAGCGGGGCTATCGAATGGCGACAATGATACGCAAGGGTTCGGACATCACCAAACCCAATGCGTCGGCTATTGCCTGACAGCCGGCCCGGGCTCAGACTTCACGGCTCAAAACGCGAGTGTTGATTGCAATGATTCGATTCAGTACATCGGTGTTCGTCCTGGTTGGCATGCTGTCCTGGGTTGCCAGCGCCCGGGCCGAGGCGCCGGTCATGATTTGGCCTGCGGGCTGGCAGGTCGAAGAGATGGCCCCAAGTGATGCCGCTTCCACTGTTTCCCGCCAGCGCGCGGTGAAAGTCGATTCGGGCGGCACGCCGGTGATGGTGATGGAATTGACCATGACGCAAGTGGAAAGTGGTCACCAGGTGAACCTTGAAGGCGTGTTGCTGGAGATGCGCAAGTCAGTGCAAAAAGACTTTTTTCAGGGTGGCTATCAAAGTGTCTGCAACCGGATTCATCCGACGACCTTGAGCCGATTGTCGGCGCTGGAAACCACCTGCACCATTACGCAAAACGGCCGTCATGTCCTTTCTCAAACTTTGGTCGCTGCAGTGGACGCCAATAAAGCCTACGTTCTTTCCTACGCCGGGCAGGCCGAGGCTTATAAGGCCAGCCTGGATGAAATACAGGCGGCGCGTAGCGCCTTGAAACTTTAATCGAAGACTTTAGTGACTTCAGGCTTTATGCCCATGCGGAAATGTTTAGATACCCAAAAGGATTAAGCAAAAAGTTAGCCGGCAAGTAGCGAGTTGATCGACCAACATCGTTGCATTTAGCGGCTATTCATGAAAAAGCCCTGCATTCGCAGGGCTTTTTTTTACGGCGCAAGTGCTTAGCCGCGCAACCAGGAATCAACGGTAGAGGCACCGTATTGTTCCTTCCAGGCTTTCAGGCCGCGGTGGTTGCCACCCTTGGTTTCAATCAGTTCACCGGTGTGCGGGTTCTGATAAACCTTGACCACGCGAGCGCGGCGGGTCTTAGGCGCCGTAGCCTGTTGCAGGCCGGATTTGGCCGGGTTCGGATCGAGAATGGCGATGATGTCGCGCAGGCTCTTGCCGTAGGTTTTCATCAGCCCCTGGAGCTTCTCTTCGAATTCGATTTCTTTCTTGAGCCCGGCATCGTTCTTCAGGGACTCAAGCTGCTTGAGCTGCTCTTGAAGGGCCTTTTCAGCTGCACGAAATTCAGCGAGTCTGGACAATATCTTTACTCCAATAGTGTGTTTGGCTGATACCAACCGCAAACAAAGCTATAAGCCAAGAGCCTTGAAGCGACTCGGTGATAAATGGCTCACCTGCCAAATAACCGCAGGCATGAAAAATTGTAGTAGTTAATGGCGCAAGAGTAAATCATGTCTTTTTTTTCATGTAACCAAGAGCGGTTTTTTGTTTCAAATTGGTGCGTTCTATCGCTGTCTCGTCGCTTGAAAACGTTAGTTAATGGTCACTTAATGCACTAATGAACTCCACACCGGGCATCGGTCGCCCATACAGATAGCCTTGCAGGAAGTTAACGTTATGGGCGGTCAGGTAATCACTTTGCACCTGGGTTTCCACGCCTTCTGCAACCATCGCCAGATCGAGCTTGGCGGCCAGCTCCATGATGCTGTCCAGAATGTGGCCGGACAGTGTGTCGATACCGATCATGGCAACGAAACTCTGGTCGATTTTCAGGTAGTCCACATTGAACTGGCGCAGGTAGCCGAGGCTGGAATGGCCTGTACCGAAGTCATCGATGGCGATCTTCACCCCAAGTTCGTGCAACTGCTCGAACAATTGATGGGTAACAGGCGTGGGCTCGATCAGTTCGCGCTCGGTCAACTCCAGCACTAGGTAAATGGACCCTGGCGCGAAAGCTGCCAGGAATCGGCGGCAATCTTCGACCAGGTCCAGATCCTGGCAGTGACTGGCGGTGATGTTGATGCCGATGTGAAAGGGCTCTTTGAACGACGCGGACAGCGGCGCCAGCAACGCGCAGGTCTGTTGCATCAATGAACGGGTCATCGGCACGATCAGTCCGGAGTATTCGGCGAACGGAATGAACAGGTCCGGACGCACCAGGCCCTCTTTCGGGTGATTCCAGCGCATCAATACTTCAATGCCCGACAGTTTTTTGCTGTCACCGTGCACGACCGCCTGGAAGTAAGGAACGAACTCCGCCGCTTCCAGCGCACGCTTCATTTCATGAGTCGGTGATGATGAACGTTTTTGCAGCAGGTGCCCGATCAAACCGGAAACAGCACCAAAAAAGATCAGCAGGCTGAACAGTGGCGGATATTCACTGCTCATGTAGCGCCAGGTTTCGCCTTCGGGAAAACCGGCCTCTACGCCAAAGGCATAACGGGAAGAGTCGAGCCTGGTTTGCGCCACCGGAAATTCGGGCAAGGCATCATCATGAAAGTGGCCGTCGGCGGACAACCAATTGGAGCCAACCTGCAAAACCAGGAGAGTCTTGCCGCCGATCATGCGCAAGACGTTACTCAGGTGGTAGCCATCAAGTGTGCTCATGGCGCCGCGTTTGCCTTCGCCGAGGCGGTACACCAGCAATGCGGTGTCGGGCGTGACCGGGTTGCCCTTCATTAATAGCAAACGACCACCGGTATAGTCCCCGGATGCGATCTTCTCGTGATAGTCGCCAAACAGGGAACTGCAATAAATGGTGTCATCCCACACCAGATTGGTCGAACGCACGAAGGGACGTCGGGTGACTTGTTCGCGCAACGCCAGGTTGACGTCGATGCAACTTTGTCCGGCCAGCGGCAGTAATTCCCGAGCAGCCTGCGCTGTGTTGTCGAGCATCAGTTCGAATTGGCGAATGGCCTCTTCGGCGGTTAGTTCAGCGCTTTGTTTAAGTGTTCGTTCAGCCTGCATATAAAGTATGACAGCACCCAGCACGAGCGGGAGTAATCCGCTTGCGAGGGTCACAGCAATCCTGGTGCTGCGTTTGCGGGTCTTGGCGTTCAGGGGCATTCGCGAAACCTGTAACAATGAAATAGGGCTCTCAAATACCGGCAGGAAGCATCGCCCTGCAGGAAGCGTTCAAGTTCGAGCCATGATAGTTGGCCCTTGGCACTTATGCCGCTCAACGGTAATCGAGTCGCTGGGCCAGTTTGATGAAGGCCAGCGCCGCCGGAGATGCCTGGCGCTGATCGAGTACGGCCAGGCCGACCTGTCGGGCCACGGCGGGGGACAGATTCTTTTTCACATGGCGGCTGTCATTCAGTTCGGGCAACGAGCCTTCGGCGACCACGGTCAACCCGTCGCCGCGCCCCACCGTGTCCAGGGTGCTCAGCAGCTGCGAGCAGCGAAAACGGATGTTGGGTGTCAACCGGGCGGCGTTGAACAACCGTGTCACCAGCTCCGAGGATCCGGCCTCGGTCAACACGAAAGGGTCGTGGCACAAGTCGCTCAGGCTCACGCTGTCGCGGATCGCCAGCGGATGATTGGCCGGCAGCAGCGCGACCATCTGGTCTTCCATCAGCGCCACCGTGTCGAAACGCTCGTCCGGCAGCACCACAAAGCCAATGTCGATCCGCCGTTCTTCCAGCCACTGGATCACCTGACGGTCCGGGCCTTCATCGATGTGAACCTCGATGCCCGGATGTTCGGCACGGTAGTGCTGCAGGATCAAGGGCAATAACTTGATTGATGAGGTGGGGCCGAACGAGCCTATGCGCAAGGTGCCGCGCTTCATGCCCCGGGCATCCGCCGCTTCCTGGCGCAGCGTGTTGGCCAGCCCCAGCATGGCCCGCGCGCGCAGCAGGAGCAGTTGGCCGATGTCGCTCAATTCAACCTGGGATTGATGGCGGCGCAGCAGTTCGACGCCCAGTTCCTGCTCCAGGGATTTCAACGCATGGGACACCGCCGATTGGGTAATCCCCAGGCGATTGGCTGCCGCCGTGAAGCCGTGCAACTCGGCGACGGTGGAGAAGATCTCCAGCTGAGTGAGAGTCATGAGCTTTTACTCATTTTACGATGACCAAGTATTAGCCCAATGATACGTCATCCAATCGATCACAAATCCGGAGACCTATGTCCACATGTGAACAAAGCCTGTCCAGGCAGTCCGATGTGCCGGTTTATTTGAAACTGGCGACGGTCACCATGATCTGGGGCGGCACCTTTGTGGCAGGGCGGTTTCTGGCTGACAGCCTCAGTCCGCTGTTTGCCGCCAGCCTGCGGTTCCTTCTGGCCAGTGCGGCGCTGCTGCTGTTTTTACTCCTGACCCGCGTACGGCTGGTGCGACCCAGCCCCAGGCAATGGTTGCAACTGGTGCTGCTGGGTTTTTTCGGGATCTTCTTTTACAACTTGTGTTTCTTTTATGGCCTGCACTACATCAACGCCTCGCGGGCGTCGTTGATCGTGGCGCTCAACCCTGCGGTGATCGGCCTGGCCTCGTGGCTGATGTTCAAGGAGCACTTGAGCCGGCTGAAAGTCGTCGGTATCGCCATCTGCATTGCCGGCGCAAGCCTGGTGATCGTCAGCCGCAACCCGCAACTGCTTGCCGACAATCCCGACGCCTGGATCGGCGACCTGTTGATTCTCGGCTGCGTGCTCGGCTGGGGTATTTATTCGCTGTGCTCCAGGGAGCTGAATCACTGCCTGGGGCCGGTGCAAACGGTGACTTGGTCGATTCTACTGGGCACCTTGATGCTGTGGCTGACTTGCGCATTTCGCGGCGAGGTGAGGGTGGATGTACTCGCCAGTCTTGGCCCGACACAGTGGCTGAGCCTGATGTACCTGGGCGTATTGGGCTCAGCCCTGGCGTACATTGGCTACTACGACGGCATCCGCAAGATCGGTGCGACCCGTTCCGGTGTGTTTATCGCCCTGAACCCGCTGACAGCGGTGATCCTCGGCGCGCTGCTGCTGGGCGAGCAACTGACGCTGGCGATGTACGTGGGGGGAGGGCTGGTTCTGGCGGGGATTTACCTGTGCAACAAACCCCTTGCGCCCACGGGGAAAAAGCGGATTTTATACAGAAGGCGGACAAACTGATTTACGCTGTGTAGAATCAGGTTACGCATATAAGAATAACGTCTTCTGGCAGCAGAAGCCTCGCCCGCAAGAGCCTTGGGTCGACAATGAAGAGTTTTGGGTTTCAATTGATCTACGGTGACTTCCTCGCCCGCAGCGTGCGGGGCATCTCCTGTGCGCCACCCACCGGTCTCAGCATTGCTAGCAACTAACCTTTGTTAATTGATAAGAATGATGAGGCGCCAACCATGGCAGATTTATACGAAAACCCAATGGGCCTGATGGGCTTTGAGTTCATCGAATTCGCATCGCCAACCCCCAACACCCTGGAGCCGATCTTCAAGATCATGGGCTTCACCAAGGTCGCGACCCACCGATCCAAAGACGTGCACCTGTATCGTCAGGGCGCAATCAACTTGATCCTCAACAACGAACCCAACAGCGTGGCCTCGTACTTTGCGGCCGAGCACGGTCCGTCGGTGTGCGGCATGGCGTTCCGGGTCAAGGATTCGCAGAAAGCCTATAAGCGTGCCCTGGAACTGGGCGCCCAGCCGATCCATATCGAAACCGGCCCGATGGAGCTGCATCTGCCGGCGATCAAAGGCATCGGCGGCGCGCCGCTGTACCTGATCGACCGTTTCGGTGAAGGCAGCTCGATCTACGACATCGACTTCGTGTACCTCGAAGGCGTGGACCGCCACCCGGTCGGTGCCGGCCTGAAAATCATCGACCACCTGACCCACAACGTGTACCGCGGCCGCATGGCCTACTGGGCGAACTTCTACGAGAAGCTATTCAACTTCCGCGAGATCCGCTACTTCGACATCAAGGGCGAATACACCGGCCTGACGTCCAAGGCCATGACCGCACCGGATGGCATGATCCGCATCCCGTTGAACGAAGAATCGTCCAAGGGTGCCGGGCAGATCGAAGAGTTCCTGATGCAGTTCAACGGCGAAGGCATCCAGCACGTTGCGTTCCTCTCCGACGACCTGATCAAGACCTGGGATCACCTGAAAAGCATCGGCATGCGCTTCATGACTGCGCCACCGGACACCTACTATGAAATGCTCGAAGGCCGTTTGCCGAACCACGGCGAGCCGGTTGGCGAACTGCAGGCAAGGGGCATTCTGCTGGACGGCTCGTCCGAATCGGGCGACAAGCGTCTGCTGCTGCAGATCTTCTCGGAAACCCTGATGGGGCCGGTGTTCTTCGAGTTCATCCAGCGCAAGGGTGACGATGGTTTCGGTGAAGGTAACTTCAAGGCGCTGTTCGAATCCATCGAGCGCGACCAGGTTCGTCGCGGCGTGTTGTCCACTGATTAACCCGGTCCACCGCTAAAAACTGTGGGAGCGAGCCTGCTCGCGAAAGCGTCTTCAGATTCAACATTGATGTTGACTGAATGACCGCATTCGCGAGCAGGCTCGCTCCCACATTTGTTTTGTGATTGCCTCAAAGCCTGCGCTGGCGCATCAGGTGCTTGAACCCTTCAAACACCAACACCAGCACCGCCAACCAGATCGGGATATAGGTCAGCCATTCTCCCGGCTTGATGCTTTCACCCAGCAACAACGCCACGCCGAGCAATAGCACCGGCTCCACATAGCTCAATAGACCGAACAGGCTGAACGGCAGCAAGCGGCTGGCGATGATGTAGACCACCAGTGCCGAGGCGCTGATCAGACCGAGCAGCGGGATCAGCCAGGCGAGGGCCGGGTGCTGATCGAAGACGCCGAAGCCTTGCTCGCCACCGTGCACGAACCAGTAGGCAATCGGCAGCATCAGGGTCATGTCCACCCACAGTCCGCCGAGGTTGTCAGCCTTCAGCCATTTGCGCAGCACGAAGTACAGCGGATAGCCCACGACCACCACCAGGGTGGCCCAGGAAAAACCACCGACCTGATACAACTCATTGACCACGCCCAGGCTGGCGAAGAACACCGCGACCTTTTGCAGATACGACAGACGTTCCCCGTAGGCGATGCGCCCGGTCAGCACCATGGCCAGCGGCAACAGGAAATAGCCCAACGACACGTCAAGGCTGTAGCCGTTGAGCGGCGCCCACATGAACAGCCAGAGTTGTACACCCAGCAACGCCGACGAGACGATCAGGCCGCCAATCAACTTCGGTCGGAGGTTGATCCGCCGCACCAGGTCAGCCACACGCCGCCATTCGCCGGACACCACCATGAACACGGTCATGCACGGCACGGTCAGCAGCATGCGCCAGCCAAAAATCTCCACGCCGCTCAGGGGGGTGAGCAGCGAAGTGTAGTAATACATGACGGCAAACAGCACCGAGGCTGAAACCGATAGAGCGATACCTTTAGACAAGCTGTCCTCGCGTGAATTTGAGTGGGTAAAACGGCCGCAGAGGATACGTTGTTTTAGTGATAAATATTGTCCGTTCGATCAATAAGATCCCCTGTGGGAGCGAGCCTGCTCGCGAATGCGATCTTCCAGTCAACATTGATGCTGAAGGGTAGACCGCTTTCGCGAGCAGGCTCGCTCCCACAAGAGGGCTTTGTGTTACTTCAGTTGGTATGTGGTTTACGACCCGAGACGAAATGGCTCACATCATTGAACCCCGGTGTCGACGCATGCCCCGGCGTCACCAGCGAGTCGATAAAGGCTTCATCTTCAACCGTGATCTGCACCGCCTGCGCCTTAGTGTAGGCATCCCACTGCGCTTCGGTGCGCGGGCCGACGATGGCCGAGGTGACGGCGCGGTTGTTCAGCACCCAGGCGATGGCGAACTCGACGATGCCCACCCCGCGTTCCTGGGTGTATTGCTGGATCTGCTGGGCGATGCGCAAGGACTCTACGCGCCATTCGGTTTCCAGGATGCGTTTGTCCTGGCGCCCGGCGCGGCTGTTGGCATCCGGTTTCACGTCCGGCGCGTACTTGCCGCTGAGTACGCCGCGCGCCAGCGGGCTGTAGGGCACCACGCCCAGACCATAGTTCTGCGCGGCGGTGATCTGCTCGGTTTCGGCCTGGCGGTTGACGATGTTGTACAGCGGCTGACTGATCACTGGCCGGTCGACCCCCAGCTTATCCGCGACGTGTATGACTTCGGCAATGCGCCAGCCCCGGTAGTTCGACAAACCCCAATAGCGGATCTTGCCCTGACGAATCAGATCGCCAATCGCCGACACCGTGACCTCCAGCGGCGTGTTGTGGTCTTCGCGGTGCAGGTAATAGATGTCGAGGTAGTCAGTACCGAGGCGCGTCAGGCTGGCGTCGATGCCATTGAACAGGTGCTTGCGGCTCAGGCCGCTGCGGTTCGGTACCCCATCCACCGGACCGAAACCGACCTTGGTGGCCAGCACCCATTCATGGCGGCGACTGGCGATCGCTTCACCGACGATTTCTTCGGAGCGGCCGTTGGTGTAGACGTCGGCGGTGTCGATGAAATTGATGCCCTGATCCCAGGCCTTGCCGATGATCCGCAGGGAATCTTCGGTGCTGGTCTGTTCGCCGAACATCATGGTGCCCAGGGTCAGGGTAGACACCTGCAAACCCGAATGACCCAGCGTGCGGTAGCTCATGGTGAAGTCCTTTTGCCAGTGGGAAAGGCTCAAACAAATACCAGAACAACCGCGCGGGGCAAACTGATTTATCAACCACACAAAATCAAAACTGTGGGAGCGAGCCTGCTCGCGAAAGCGGAGTGTCAGTCAACTTGTTTGTTGAATTTCATACCGTATTCGCGAGCAGGCTCGCTCCCGCAGGGGATTGGTTTTACACCCGCAGAGTGCGCGTCATGCGCAACGCCAGCAGACTCCCGCCGACGATCACCCCCGCCAGTACATACAAAGCGGCATCGGTCGACCCGCTGGTGTCCTTGACCCAACCCACCAGGTACGGGCTGAGGAAACCGGCCATCTGCCCCATGGAGTTGATCAGCGCCAGGCCACCGGCGGCTGCGCCGGCGCTGAGCATTGCGGTCGGCACCGGCCAGAACATCGGCAGGCCGGTGAGGGCGCCCATGGTGGCAATGGTCAGGCCGAGGATGGCGATGGCCGGGTGAGCGGCAAAATTCACGGCGATCAATAGACCGACAGCACCCATCAGCATCGGCACCACCAAATGCCAGCGGCGCTCCTTGCGCAGATCCGCCGAGCGGCCGACCATCAACATGAACAGCGCCGCCAACAGATAGGGAATCGCACTCAACCAACCGATCACCAGGTTATCGCTGAAACCCAGATTCTTGATGATCGACGGCAGCCAGAAGTTGATCGCGTATACGCCGCTCTGGATGCAGAAGTAGATCAGGCCGAAGGCCCAGATCGCCGGGTTCTTGAACACCGCCAGCAGCGAATCGCTGGTGGTCTTCGGTTTGTTCGCCAGGTCTTCTGCGTGGTCGGCTTCCAGCACCGAACGCTCGAACGGCGTGAGCCATTTGGCGTTGGCGTAACTGTCGCTGAGCAGGAAATAGGCGAGGGCGCCGAGGATCACAGTCGGAATGCCTTGCAGCAGGAACATCCACTGCCAGCCCGCCATACCGCCCTGGCCTGCGGCGAAATGGTTGAGGATCCAGCCGGAAAACGGACTGCCCAACAGGCCCGAAACCGGGATCGCCGACATGAACAGCGCCATGATGCGGCCACGGCGGAAGGTCGGGAACCACTGCGAAAGGTAGAGCACCACGCCCGGGAAGAACCCGGCTTCGGCCGCGCCGGTGAACAGGCGCAGCGTGTAGAACTCGGTCGGCGTGGTGACGAACAGCAGGCAGGTCGACAGCGTGCCCCAGGTGATCATCATCAGCGCGATCCAGCGCCGTGGGCCGAATTTGGTCAGGGCCAGGTTGCTCGGCACGCCGCACAGCACGTAGCCGATGAAGAAAATCCCGGCGCCGAGGCCGTACACGGTTTCGCTGAACTTCAGCGCGTCGAGCATCTGCAACTTGGCGAAGCCGACGTTGACCCGGTCCAGGTAGTTGAACAGGTAGCAGATGAAGATGAAGGGGATCAAACGCAGGGTGATGCGCTTGTAGACGGCGTTTTTCTCGTCAACGATGGCCTGGGTAGCGGCGGCGCTCTGTGACATGGCGGCTCTCTCTTTATTATGATTTTTTGCGATGCAAAGGGTAACGTTGATCGCCCTGCGAGTCTCGGCCACCGCCCGGGTCGTTGTCTTTGTGCCGGCGCACAGGGATTGCCACCCAGCCCTGTGCGGGCGAACAATCAGCCCATCCTGTATTCAAGGAACACCGTTATGTTCGAACTCGATCACGACCTGGCCCAGGACATCGTCGACCGGGCGATGGCCATCCTGCCGTACAACGTCAACGTCATGGACAGTCAGGGATTGATCCTCGGCAGCGGCGAACCGGAGCGGGTTAACACCCGCCATGAAGGCGCGCAATTGGTGCTGGCCAATGGGCGTGTGGTGGAAATCGACGCGCAGACTGCGATTCATCTCAAAGGCGTGCAGCCGGGGATCAACCTGCCATTGATGCTCGATCAGCGCTTGATCGGTGTGCTGGGCATCACCGGCGAACCCGAACAATTGCGCACTTACGCCGAACTGGTACGGATGACCGCCGAGATGTTGGTGGGCCAGCGCAATCAACAGGCCGAGCAGCAATGGCGGCGCCAGCGTTGCGATGACCTGTTGGCGTTGCTGCTCAGCGACGCCGGGAGTTCACCGCGCTTGATCGACGAGGCGCAACAGCTCGGGCTGAAGCCGCAAATGACCCGGGTGCCGTACTTGTTCGAACTGGGCCTGGAGCACGGGCCGGGGCAAACCGTCGAGGCGCTCAGTGCCTGGTTGACCAGCCGATACCCCGACAGTTGGTGCGTGAGTTCGGCCAAGTCCTCGTTGCTGTGGTGCCGGCCGGCCAGCCAGAACATCGAGCATGACCGCTTGCTGGAAAAGCTCGACGGCCTGGGCTGGAACATTTTGCGCATCGCCGTGGGCGGGCAGGCGGACGGGCTGGCGGGGTTGCGTCGCTGTTATCGTCGGGTCGGTGATCTGTTGGCTTACGGACGCGATGTGCTGCCGCAATCGCGTTTGTTGACGCTGACCCGCTATCGCTTGCCGGTGATGCTCTGGCGTCATCGCAACGACGACGCCCTTGATGAATTGCTCAACCCGTTGCGCAAAGTCATCGCCAAGGACAGCAACGGCCAACTGTTGGCGACCCTGCGCAGTTGGTGCGACCACGATGGTCAGAGCCAGGCCTGCGCTGAAGCGCTGGGGATTCATCGCAACAGCTTGCGCTACCGGATGGAGCGGATCGCCGAGCTGAGCGGCGTCGACCCCCTGCGCCTCGATGGCATGCTCGCCCTGTACCTCGGCGTCCAGCTGCTCCCCCAGACCGACCCAAGCCCATAACCCACACATCTCCTTCCTGTGGGAGCGAGCCGGCTCGCGAAGAGGCCGTCACATCCAACATCCCTGCTGACTGACCCACCGCCTTCGCGAGCAGGCTCGCTCCCACAATGGGCGGTGGTGGGGCACAAATGCCATGAACCACGCCAACCCCCTGTGAGAGCGGGCTTGCCCGCGAAGAGGCCGTCACATCCAACATCCCAGCTGACTGACCCACCGCCTTCGCGAGCAGGCTCGCTCCCACAATGGAAGGTGTCGGGACACAAATGCCATGAACCACGCCAACCCTCTGTGGGAGCGGGCTTGCCCGCGAAGAGGCCGTCACATCCAACATCCCAGCTGACTGACCCACCGCCTTCGCGAGCAGGCTCGCTCCCACAATGGACGGTGGCGGGGCACAAATGCCATGAACCACGCCAACCCTCTGTGGGAGCGGGCTTGCCCGCGAAGAGGCCGTCTCATCCAACATCCCAGCTGATTGACCCACCGCCTTCGCGAGCAGGCTCGCTCCCACAATGGACGGTGGCGGGGCACAAATGCCATGAACCACGCCAATCCCCCGTGGGAGCGAGCCTGCTCGCGAAGAGGCCGTCACATCCAACATCCCTGCTGACTGACCCACCGCCTTCGCGAGCAGGCTCGCTCCCACAATGGGCGGTGTCGGGACACAAATGCCATGAACCACGCCAACCCCCTGTGGGAGCGAGCCTGCTCGCGAAGGCATTCTTCCAGACACATCCTGCTAAAAACCGGTCTCACCCTCTGGCAACCACAGGACTAGCCTTCTGAATGACTTAACCATGCAAGGGGCAACGGAATGCCTGATTTATCCGCTTCGCATCGTCTGCGTCTCGGTCGTTTTACCGAACCCAATCGGATCTACCTACTGACGACTAATACCCTTGGAAGAGAGCCTGTATTCAACGACTTTGCCTTGGGCAGATTGGTCGTCGCTCAGTTTCGTGCCGCACAAGATCTGGGTCATGCCCATTCATTGGCCTGGGTGGTCATGCCTGATCACTTTCACTGGTTGATCGATTTGCAGCGCGGATCATTAAGCGAGTTGATGCAAAGAACCAAATCCTTGAGCACCAAGGCGATCAACCGGTTCACTGGCCCACAGGCAAGTCTCTGGCAGCAAGGCTTTCATGACCGAGCACTGCGCCGTGATGAAGACCTGGTAAAAGTGGCCCGGTACATTGTCGCAAACCCGTTAAGGGCGGGGCTGGTCGATAAACTGGGTGACTACCCGCTGTGGGATGCCATTTGGGTTTGAGCTGAAACCGGGTTGCCCTTCTTCGCGAGCAGGCTCGCTCCCACAGGGGCTTGTGTTAATTCTCGGGTTTTGTGGAAATGAACAATAATCCTCAGTACCGCTTGTGCAGCGGACCGGCGTCATTGTGCTTGCCGGCTGGCAGCATGGGGGCATTGGAACTGGAGAATTCCCATGAAAATCGTGATTGCCCCCGATTCGTTCAAGGACAGCCTGAGTGCCCAAGGCGTGGCCGATGCCATTGCCCTTGGCCTGGCCGAGGTCTGGCCCGATGCGCAGTTGATCAAATGCCCGATGGCTGACGGCGGGGAAGGGACGGTGGAGTCGGTGCTGGCGGCGTGCGATGGTCAGCTTCGGCATGCCGCGGTGCAAGGGCCGCTGGGCACGACGGTCGAAGCCGCCTGGGGCTGGTTGCCCCACAGCCACACCGCGATCATCGAAATGGCCGAGGCCAGCGGCTTGCAATTGGTGCCGGTCGATCAGCGCGATGCCTGCATCAGCAGCACCTTCGGCACCGGTGAACTGATCCGCGCGGCACTGGATGCCGGCGCGCAGCGCATCATTCTCGCCATCGGCGGCAGTGCCACCAATGACGGCGGCGCCGGGGCGATGCAAGCCCTGGGCGTGAAACTGCTCGATGCCCAAGGCCTGCCCTTGGCACCGGGCGGCCTCGCCCTCGCGCAGCTGTTTCGCATTGATCTGAGCGAGATCGATCCGCGCCTGGCCAATGTGCGCTTCGACATCGCCGCCGACGTGAACAATCCCCTCTGCGGCCCCCACGGCGCTTCAGCGATTTTCGGCCCGCAAAAAGGTGCCTCGCCCGAGCAGGTCCAGCTACTGGACCACGCCCTCGGTCACTTCGCCGATCACTGCGCAAATGTGTTGAGCAAGGATGTACGCGACGAGCCCGGTAGCGGTGCCGCAGGCGGCTTGGGTTTTGCCGCCAAGGCGTTTCTCGGTGCGCAGTTCAAGGCAGGTGTCGAGGTGGTGGCGGAGTTGGTCGGTCTGGCGGATGCCGTGCAAAACGCTGATCTGGTCATCACCGGCGAAGGGCGTTTCGATGCCCAGACCCTGCGTGGGAAAACGCCCTTCGGCGTCGCTCGGATTGCCCGGCAACAGGGTGTTCCAGTGATCGTCATCGCCGGCACCCTGGGCGAGGGATACCAGGCGCTGTACGAACACGGCATCGACGCCGCGTTCGCGTTGGCGAGCGGGCCGATGACTCTGGCACAAGCCTGCAGTGAGGCGCCTCGCCTGTTGCGTGAGCGGGCAAGCGATATTGCGCGGGTGTGGCGGGTGGCAGCACGTAGAGCCTGACTCATTACATCAGTCAAAGAGATCAATGTGGCGAGGGAGCTTGCTCCCGCTGGACTGCGCAGCAGGCCCCTTCTTTTTGGGGTAAGAGGGGGCCGCTTCGCAGCCCGGCGGGAGCAAGCTCCCTCGCCACAAAGGCTCCGGGTAACCGCGCTTAAACAAGCAATATGCAGCGATTTCAAAGTGGGAGTTCGCACTGCCTTCACCCGGGTACCTGTCAACTTTGACAGTATCGCGTTTTAAAAAACCGGCGCTTAATTCCTCCAGGTCTTGCGACCGGGCAGAACGACAAGCGCTTAGCAGTGTTTAGCCATGGGTTGGACTGCCAGAGAAGTTTGAAGGTCATGGCGCTGTTCATGACCGAACTGAAACGGATTTGGAGAGACACACATGGCCGGTTCATTCCAGAAACTGACTGCCGAGCAGGTGCGGGACCGTTATCGTCAAAGCTTCCCACGGGCCGATCTAGTGAAACCCACGATCGTTGATGCCATGGATGGCACCGGATTGATACACAGCAGCAAGCTTGACTTCCCATTGAAAGTCGAAATTCCAGAGTGGAGTGACCGACCACTCTTTTCAGGTGCGCCCCCCAATGTGTTGAGGATGGAGTGGCTGCTTCCCTCTTCAAAGCAATGGCAAGATTTCGGTGACCCTGAAGATATTCCAGGGCCCATTGATGCGCCCGACCTCAAATTCCCACTGGATAGGAGTATCCCGGTTGACGTATTCAGGGATCACGAAGGGCCGTTTGAATTTCGTTACCGCGTAAAAAACTGGAATAACGCAACCGAACGAGTATCAGCGACGGCCCCGGTGCTGCTCGATAGAACCGGGCCGGTCTGGGTCAATCCGCTCACGGCCATGATCGATATCGTTGAAAAGCCCGTGATCACCGATGCTGTTTTGGCGCGAGACAGAGGGGTCTTTTGCACCATCCCGGATTTTGTCGAGGCTAACAGGGTTGAGGTATGGGTTAACGTGTACTTGATGATCAGGCCGCCGTTGCCGACGGAGAATATTGCCGATTCTCTCGTGCTTTCCATCCAGCTTCCTGCAAATCGCAGAGTACTGATACCTGAGGATGCGATCAAGGGTTATGGCTCCAAGACCCAATACGCAGTGGCCGTCCTGCGCGATAAGGCAGGTAACCTGGGTGAACGGTCGCTTCCGGCTACGGTACCGGTTGCGCTGGGTACGCTGCCCAGTGGCTTGCATCTTTGCACGGTACCTCTGGCCGAGGACGCCGAGACATTGATTGATCGGGCCGACGCGGCTTTTCCAACCGAGGTTCACATCAAGGAGTACACAGAATGGCACGATAGTCATGGCGTACAGATTCGGTGGGGGGGGCACAAGCTTCCCATCACATCTGTTGGTGCACACAGTAAGTGGCCACTGAAAATTCCGGTGCCCTGGTCCATCATTGCACTCGTGTACGACTTTGACTCGCCTACGCATGTACAACCTATCGATGTCGACTACCAGATTCTGGTAGGCGATTACCCCTTTGATTCGCCGGGTCCCGTCAACATCAATACGGATTTAGCGCTCCCCAAGCCGGGTGATCCAGACCCCGATCCGATCGATATCAGTCTGAACAAAATTGAATTCTTGAGTTTCAGTGGCAGCAGTACCAAATTGACAGTGGCCGATATCGATGAAGACGCAGCCTTATCTATCGAGCTGTACGATGACCCTGAGATCGGCGTTATCTTTACGCCGCGCTACAATGGCGTTCCCCTCCTGGCGGCCCCGTATGAAGTCAATGGAAGCGAAACGCCAAACCAAAAAATACCCTTCACCGTGACGTGGGACGAAATCAAACAGTTTCCAGTCATGGAAAACTTGGCGATTGATTACACCCTGACGCATCCAGACTTCAATAACCCGCAGCATTCACTTCCTACCCACATCGATGTGCTCGTTGAAACCGTCCGACATCCTGATCCGCAATTCCCGGAAATACCGGGCGAGCCGGCGAATTTGATCAACTGCAACTTCCTGCGCCAGAAAGATGGGGAATGGGGCATTATCATGCACATTCCAAAATCGACCTATTTGAAAAAAAATACAGCGGTAGCGCTTGAGTGGAACACTTATGAGCCCGGTGGTACGGAAATAGCCACCCACACCGAGACGCTGACTGTTTCCCAGGAAGAGGAAGATAACGGTCTCGATTGGCTCGTACCCCATGACAAATGCCTGAAACCGACGTATCCCACTTACAGTTATGGGGTAGGCAAGATGAACTACACAATCACCGTACGCGGACTTCCTGTGCCATCCGCCACGGTTGAAAGGTTCATTGCCGTATTTGAAGCTGACGGCGGTGCGGGCAACATGAACTGCATAATCCCCAGACCTTGAAGCCATTTAACAACAGGCAGCAGGAAGAGCGCATTTTCCTGCTGCCGGTCATTGAGTGTGGCCAGATTTCGGAAAAGTCCTACAGACGCATCTGGAGATTCTGAATAACTTTGCCGCCCCGGTTTGTAGGGCAAAGCCATCAGCCCTGACGAACTCCAGCTCAATGACTTTTGTGGTGCTTGATGAACGCTAGACGAACCCTTGCCTTTCACCCTCTTGCGGTGTCCTTGAAGTGGATGACGCTCTTGCCGCTGTTGCTGACCAGTACTCACTCGCTGGCAAGAATCATTGATGGTGACGGTACAAACTACACCCATCCCATTGTCATCACGATCAGAGCCCAGTTCCTGCGGGACAAGGGGAAAGGCCTTCGGTATGTGAGGTATGAGGTACTGGACCGCGCCGGTAACCCGAGCTTGAGTTCCGGCTTTGTTGAGCTGGATGTTGATGCCGAGCCGATTCCGCGGACCTTTCTACCGTCAAAGGTCAAGGAGGCCAACGGCGGTGCAACCAGCGGCGTGTTGAAACCGGGCGATGCGGTTGCGGGTGCCACGGTAATCATCCCGTCCGGGGCGATCTTTTATGAGGGCGAGCGGGTGACCACTGAACAATTCGCGGCCATCCAGCGAGTGGAGTCCTGGCGCTACAGGACCGGTTTTAACCAGGGTGATGCGATTGGAAAGGCTGTTGAGTCGTATCGGGGTCAGCAGATTTTTGTCATTGAAACCGTCATAGGGCACGGTCGCAGCACCGATAGGGGTAAAGGAATTGTCAGGTCCGTTATTGAGTGGAAATCCCAGTTTTACGCGTATACCTACACCCGGGATGTTGGTTTGCATGACTTTGCCGGTGACATCCTCGCCGTTGATCGGATCCAGCGGGCCAGGAAAGATAGGGGCTGTGGCGCGGGCGTGGAAATCCAGGCGTTTAGTACCATCGTTACGGCATTCAATGACCTGGCCTGCGTTGTTGGGCGTGGAGTGATTGACGTCAACGGTGCCGATGATGGTTCCGATACGCGCATCCCGTGGAACATACAGGGTTCCCAGGTTGCGCTGGTAGTTCATCATTGCCGGCCCGCCCGTAATCCAGGTGCAATTGCTGGCCATCGCCAGGGGAGCCATGCAACTGGCGGCCAGCGTTGCTCCCCGCAGCAGGCGGTGTATCGAAGATTTCATTGTGTATTTCCTCGGGGATGGTCGATGACGTCTGTTGCCTCAGGTTTGCTCACAGGCATGTCAGCTCCTGCATTCGGTAGCCCTGGACCTGTTCCATGTTGCCGGGGTCGATATTCAGCCGGCATTGCGGATCGTTCTGCTCCCCCCAACGTACGTCGAGTGTCCTGGGTTCGGTACTGGTGGAAAGCATGACCTGGCCGGCCTGACCGACGATTCCCATGACAGTGCCGTCGATATCGCTGACTTGAGCACCGAAGGGCAGTGGGTGGCCCTGCGGTGTGCGGCCGGTGATGATCAGACGGTTGACCAACTATGAATGCACCGGCCGACTGTGCCCTGTTGACTCCTACGGCAAAGTCATCAACAAACAGGTGTTCACACTCGATGCGCTGGATAACATCAGATTGGTGATGACCTATTTTGACAACACCTCCAATCGGGCGACATATCGTTATGACAATCCGGACAAGGTGCAACTGAGCATGGTCACCAACACTCATGCGGACTATCCATCGGTGATCGATCTGCTCTACAACCGGGACGGGCAACTGATAAAGGACGAGAAGCAGCGTTCGCTCGATTACGATGCCCTTGGCCGGTTGATCAGTGTCAGCGTACCGTCGGGAGGGGCGTCGAAAAGCACCAACTACATCTACACCCCCCTGGATAACATCGCTGGCAATGACGACGGCAGCGGACAGGCGCAGCGTTTTTACCAGGGCGATCAGTTGGCCAACCAGGTCAAGGGTACTGAAAGCCGCACGTTCATGTGGGGTGACAACACTGCGCTCGCTGAGCTCTGGGCAGGTGTTGTCCCAAAGTCTTGATGCTGGCCGGTGACTACAAGAACACTGTGCAGAGTGAATTGAGCCAGGCGGGACGCAACGATGCCGCCTACACGGCCTATGGTCATCGTGGAGATGGTGCGCTGATGAGCAGTGCACTAGGCTACAACGGTGAAAGGCTTGAAGTGACAACCGGTGGTTACGCGCTGGGCAATGGTCATCGGTTTTATAGCCCGGTGTTGATGAAGTTTTACAGTCCAGACGTCGAGAGCCCGTTTGCGAAAGGTGGACCTAATGCTTATGCATATTGTGAAGGGGACCCGATGAATTATGTGGATCCGACGGGACGTTCAATCCTCAAGATTCTGACGCTATTAATGTATGCAGGCGACGACTATGTTGCTCAGACAGGTAAATTGGTGTCAAAAGCCGGGGGGGGAGCGAGACGCTTACCAAATGTCACCGATGATCTGGCTGGTCTCCGTCCGTCCCGATCAATGGCAAAAACAAAAGCTGTCAGGGGCAGTCCCAACAGTTCCAACGGTCCGGTTATACCGAAGCCCGACTATTCGCTTTCCCCTCCGCCACAGGCAAAATCACTGACTTTGTCTCGGGAAGCCAGTAACGTTACTCATATCGCGCCTCAATCTTCTGATGAGGCATTCCAACAGGCGTTGGCGCTTAAAAATAGAGCAAAAACCGCTCCGAAAACACCGAAAGGCTCAACGCCATCCACGAGTTCCAGGGGGGCAGGGTCGTCAGCACGTCAGGGGGCGTCCAACACTCAACAGGCACCGCAAAAGGCCCCGCAGCAACAGAAACTAGATGACGAGTGGTTCAAAAAACAAAAAATAAAGGACATCAGGAAAGCCGACGGAAGATGAGTCGTCGCTACCGTGTAACACGCCTTAAAACGCCCTGCGTATTACACGGTAGCTTTTAATCATTGGACTTTCTCAAAGACCTCGCCAGCACTACAGTTGATCACCGAGTCTGTTCCTCTGCGCATTATTCTAATGTCGATCAGGCTCAAGGCAACTCAATCAACCCCAACTCCAACGCCTTGACCACGGCGCAGCCGCGAGAACTCACACCAAATTTCCGGCGGATATTGGAAAAGTGATAGTTCACACCCGCCTCGGTGCAGTTGAAGATCATGCCGATTTCCCAGGATGACTTGCCGGCGGCGCTCCACTGCAGCACTTCCTTTTCCCTGGCGGTCAGTTTGATGGTCGTGGTTTGCTCCGGACCCTGATGTTGAAAATGGGCCTGAGCCGGTGATGAATGCAATTGCGCTGATTGGGCACGGTACATATTCGGTGTCTCCCATCTATCGACAATGATTGCGGGCTGCGCTCGATCGTCCTGCTCCACATCGGCAGGGGGGCGCGTGACTTTCCCTCGGCCGTCCGGGCAGGCGGCTGCAGGTTCGAATTCCTTATATCCCGAATGAAAATTTCTGGGACCTGTCACAAATTACAGGTGACTGACCTGGATCTGTGTAAGCTGCTGAGTGCGTTGTCTTTTTCCCTCAAAAAAAAATGGACGCCTGTGAGCTGTCTCGGTTGAGCATCTATTTCAAACGCCATGCTGGCGCGTTTCCCGAATTGAGATAGGGTTGACTCAGGAACCCGCGCGAATGGAGAACGACATGCGCTACTCAGCCCTGACCCAACGAATCGCCGGTGACGGAGCAGCGGCCTGGCGGATTCATGATCGAGCGCTGGCGTTGCGTGAGCAGGGTGTCGACGTGTTGCTGTTGTCGATCGGCGATCCGGATTTCGATACGCCGCGGCCCATCATCCGGGCCGCCATCGACAGCCTGGTGGCCGGTGACACCCACTATCCTCCCGTACGCGGTACCCACGGATTGCGCACCAGCATCGCCCGTCGACACACACAGCGCAGCGGCCAGGTGGTTGAGGCCGGGCATGTGATTGTGTTTCCCGGCGCCCAGTGTGCGGTGTACTCGGTTGCGCAATGCCTGCTCGACCCCGGCGATGAAGTGATTGTCGCCGAACCGATGTACGTCACGTATGAAGGCGTGTTCGGCGCCATCGGCGCGAAAGTGCTGCCGGTGGCAGTACGACCGGAGAAAGGCTTTCGGGTTGATCCCGAGGATGTCGCGGCCTTGATCACGGCGAAGACCCGCGCCGTTCTGCTCAACAGTCCCAACAATCCTTCCGGCGCGAGCTTGCCGCTATCGATCTGGAAAGCATTGGCGTCGTTGTGCATTCGTCACGACCTGTGGCTGATCAGCGACGAGGTCTACAGCGATTTGTTGTACGAGGGCGAACACATCAGCCCTGCCAGCCTGCCGGGCATGGCCGAACGCACCGTGACGATCAACAGTTTGTCCAAATCCCACGCCATGAGCGGCTGGCGGGTGGGCTGGATGATCGGGCCGCCACCCTTGGCCGATCACTTGGAGCATCTGTCGTTGTGCATGCTGTTCGGGATTCCCGAGTTCATTCAAAACGCCGCGCAACTGGCGCTGGATGAAGATTTGCCTGAGGTGGCGTTGATGCGCGAAGAGTATCGCCGGCGGCGTGACCTGGTGTGTGCAAGTCTCAACCATTGTCCGGGCATCCGTGCCATTCAACCGGATGGCGGCATGTTCGTGATGGTCGATGTGCGCCCGACCGGATTGTCGGCCCAGCACTTCGCCGAGCGGCTGCTGGAAGGCTATGGCGTGTCGGTGCTGGCCGGTGAGGCCTTCGGGCCAAGCGCGGCGGGGCATATTCGCATCGGGTTGGTGGTGGACCGACCGAAACTGGCGGATGCCTGTCGGCGGATAGCATTGTGTGCGATGGACCTTCTGGAAGCTCGCCGGGCCTGAAAGTTGTGCGTTGCCTGTGCCGGCCTCTTCGCGAGCAGGCTCGCTCCCACGGGGGATTGGCGTGGTTCATGGCATTTGTGCCCCGCCACCGTCCACTGTGGGAGCGAGCCTGCTCGCGAAGGCGGTGGGTCAGTCAGCAGGGATGTTGGATGTGACGGCCTCTTCGCGAGCAGGCTCGCTCCCACAGTGGGTTTGTGGTGTTGATAGATCTGCTGACTGGCTTGGGTGTGTGTTGCCTGTGCCGGCCTCTTCGCGAGCAGGCTCGCTCCCACAGTGGGTTTGTGGTGTTGATAGATCTGCTGTCTGGCTTGGGGGTGTGTTGCCTGTGCCGGCTTCTTCGCGAGCAGGCTCGCTCCCACAGTGGATTTGTTAACGCCGCAGATCAAATGTGGGAGCGAGCCTGCTCGCGAAAGCGGCCTGACAAGCAAAGAGATGCTCAAGCCTTCCAGGCCCTGTCATTCACCAAATTCCCTGGTCGCTCCCCCGACAGCGCCGCCAACAAATTGTCCACGGCACACCGGGCCATGGCTTCCCGCGTCTCATGGGTCGCCGAACCGATGTGCGGTGTCGCCACGACGTTCTCCAACTGCAACAACGGCGAATCGGGATTCAACGGTTCACGCTCAAACACATCCAGCCCGGCCGCCCGAATCTGCCCCGAGCGCAACGCCTCGATCAGCGCCGCTTCATCCACCACCTTGCCCCGTGAAATATTGATGAAGATCGTCTCCGGCCGCATCTGAGCAAACTGCTGCGCGCCAATCAAGCCTTCGGTTTCAGCGGTCAGCGGCAAGGTAAGGCACACGAAATCCGCCTGCTGCAACAATGCCGGCAAGCTGCGGTACTGCGCGTTGAATCGCTGTTCCACCGCCGGTTTCGGCGAATGACTGTGATAGATCACCGGCATGCCGAACCCGAAATGACCGCGCTGGGCCAAGGCTTCACCGATCCGCCCCATGCCGATGATGCCCAGGGTCTTGCCGTGCACATCGGTGCCAAAGTGCACGGGACCGATGTTGCGCTGCCAGTGGCCGGCGCGAACCAGGTTCGCCAGCTCCACCACGCGCCGGGCGGTGGCCAGGATCAGGGCGAAGCCGGTGTCGGCGGTGGTTTCGGTGAGTACGTCCGGGGTGTTGGTGAGCAGGATGCGCCGCTCGGTCAGGTAGTCGATGTCGTAGTTGTCGACGCCCACCGAGACGCTGGCGATGGCTTCAAGCTTCGGTGCCAGGTCCAGTAATTGCGCGTCCAGTTTCAGACTGGCGCCGAGCAGGCCTTGGGCATGGGGCAGGGCGGCGCGCAATCGGTTCAAGCCATCGGCATCAAGGCTGTCGATCAGCGTCACCTCGGCCTGTTCCTGAAGACGGGCCATCAGCGACGGCGAGAGTTTCTTGTACAGCACAACCTGCTTTTTCATCGTCAGTTTCTCTACTTCAATTCAGGAGTGGGCAGGGCGGGTCACAGTAACCGGGGGCCGTTCGCGGTCACTGGCGCCGGGCTTGAGGACAATCGTCAGCACCACCGAGAGCATCAACGCACCGCTCATCAACAGGTACGAGGCGCCGGGCGAACCGGTGGAGCTGTTGAGGTAGCCGACCAGATAGGAACCGCCAAACGAACCGAGGGCGCCCATGCTGTTGATCAGCGCCATGGCGCCACCGGCGACGTTGGCCGGGAGGATCTCCGGGATGATCGCGAAGAATGGCCCGTAAGGCGCGTACATGCAGGCACCGGCGATCACCAGCAGGGTGTAGGACCACCAGAAGTGTTCGGCGCCCAGGGCGTAGGAGCCGTAGAAGGCAATCGAGGCGATCAGCAGCGGCGGCCAGACGAAGCGTTTGCGCTTCTGCAACTTGTCCGAGCCCCAGGACACCAGCAACATGCCGATCACCGCCGCCAGATACGGCAGCGCCGAGAGCCAGCCGGCTTCGACCATGTCCATCTGCGCACCGGCCTTGAGGATCGACGGCAGCCACAACACGAAGCCATAGACACCGATGCTCCAGCAGAAAAACTGCAGGGCCAGGATGATCACTTTCGGCGAACGGAAGGCTTCGGCGTAGTTCTTCACCGCCTTGATGCCCACCTGTTCGGCGGCGAGGGCGCTTTCCAGGTCGTGTTTTTCCTGGTCGTTGAGCCACTTGGCCTGGGCTGGACGATCATCCGCCAGCTTCCACCAGATGAACGCCCAGAGCACCGCCGGCAAACCTTCGATGATGAACATCCAGCGCCAGCTGTAGTGCTGCACCAGATAGCCCGAGACCACCGACATCCAGAGCATGGTCACCGGGTTGCCGAGGATCAGGAAGGTGTTGGCCCGGGAGCGTTCGGCGCGGGTGAACCAGTGGCACAGGTAAATCAGCATCGCCGGCATCACCGCGGCCTCGACCACGCCGAGCATGAAGCGGATGACGATCAGCCAGTAGGCGTTGGAGACGATGCCGGTCAGGGTCGCCAGGCTGCCCCAGAGGATCAGGCTGACGAAAATCAGCTTCTTCACGCTGTGCTTTTGCGCGTAGATCGCCCCCGGCACCTGGAAGAAAAAGTAGCCGAGGAAGAACAGCGCGCCGAGCATCGATGACAGGCCCGGGGTGATCATCAGGTCGGCGGCCATGCCGGACGCGGCGGCGAAGCCGTAGTTGGCGCGGTCCAGGTACGCCAGGCTGTAGGTGATGAACACGATGGGCATGATGTACCACCAGCGGCGGGTGGCGAGGGTTGCGGTTTTCATCAGTGGTGCTCCTGAGCTTGTTGTTTTTGTCGCAGCAGGTAACGGTTCTATATCTTCAGTGGCTGTTCTGGCCTCTTCGCGAGCAGGCTCGCTCCCACAGGTACGGTGTTGTCTTTGTGGGAGCGAGCCTGCTCGCGAATGGCGGCTTCAAATTCGGCTGACATCTCGGACCGGGTCGGCAACCCCTCCATATCCCCCCGGCTCTGCACCGCCCGGCTGCCCACCCAGTTGGCGCGCTTCACAGCGTCGGCCATGCTGTGGTTTTCCAGCAGCGCGCTGATTATGCCCACGGCAAAACCATCGCCGGCACCGACGGTGTCGACCACCGTTTCCACCGGTACGCCGGCGACGAAGCCTTCGTCCAGATGCGTGCGGTAATAAGCGCCGTGCGGGCCGAGCTTGATCGCCACCGCTTCAACACCTTGGTCAAGGTAGAACGCGGCAATGTCGGCCGGGTCTTCGAAGCCGGTCAGCAAACGACCTTCGCTCAAGCCCGGCAGCACCCAGTGGGCGAGGGCGGCGAGGCGGTTGATTTCGGTGATCATCTGTTGCGTACTGGCCCATAGGCTCGGGCGCAGGTTGGGGTCGAAGGACACGCTGCGCCCGGCGTCGCGCATACGGGTCATCAGCTCGAAGGACATTTCCCGCGCGCTGGCGGACAGCGCCGCAGGAATGCCGGTGGCGTGCAGGTGCCGCGCCTTGAGCAATTCGGGAACGATGGCGTGCGGCGACAAATGACTCGCCGCCGAACCACGCCGGAAGTACTCGACCCTGGGATCGTCGCCGTCGTCGGTGCGCGACTTGAGTTGAAAGCCGGTGGAGTGCGCGCTGTCGGTCACGACATTGCTGCAGTCCAGGCCCTCTCTTTGCAGCGTATCGACCACGAACCGCCCCAGTGAATCGTCACCGACCCGGCTCAACCACGCCACCTTGAAACCCAGGCGCGACAGGCCTATGGCGACGTTGCTGTCGGCCCCGGCTATGCGCTTGTGGAAGTGCTCGACCTCGGCCAGGTCGCCGTTCTGATCGGCGACGAACATCGCCATGGTTTCGCCGAACGACAGAATATCGATCTCAGACATGGACGCTCTCCAGCTGCGGCTGACCGAGGCGGGCGAGGACCGCGACATGCTCGGTGGTGAGCTGCACCAGGTCGTCGCCTTGCAGCGGATATTCCGCAGCCCGCATCACGTCTTGTGTCATGTGCCGCAGCAGTTGTTCCCACAGATGCAGGTCGCTGGCAGCCGGGGGTATGGCAACCAGTTTGCCGTCGGCCCGCCGTGACACGGCCTTGCAATGCACATAGCCGACGTGACGACCGAGCAGCCGCGCGGCGCTGGCGGCGGACTGATCCTGCCAGTGCCAGTTACCGATATCGAAGGTCATTTTGATGGGCAGCTTGTGCTGCTCGACTTCAGTGAAAAAACGCTGGAAAGGTTCGATGCGGCCGCCGTGCAGGGTCTGGTCGTTTTCCACCAGCAACTGCACCGGGCTTTGCCCCAGGATGCGGGCCAGGATTTGCAGGTCGTTGTTGTCGGTGAAGTAGCCCAGCGACACTTTCAGCCATTTGGCGCCGAAGGCTTGGGCGCGTTTCAGGGCGCTGATCAGTTCGGGGTTGGGCTTCGACTGGCCGGCCAGCCACAGCTCCATGGGCGAGGAATACACGCTTTCCAGCCCTTGGGTACGAGTAGCCTCGGACAGTTGTGCGGGGTCTTCATCGGTGAGTAATTCTTCGCGCCATTCGATGCGATTGGCGCCGGCGGCGGCCAGTATTTCGATGAAACTGCCCTGGCCACGCTGGCGTACCAGATCGGCGCCGTAGCTGGAGAGGCTGATGGAGACGGCGGGTTTGTTCATTGTTTTTCTACCTCTGAAACCGGTTTCATTTTTGTTCAAAAAAATAGGTGTTGTTCTTTCGGGCCTCTTCGCGAGCAGGCTCGCTCCCACAGTGGATCTGTGAACACAGGACCTCATGTGGGAGCGAGCCTGCTCGCGAAGAGGCCGGAACAATCACCGAAAAACTCCATGGGTAGAACCCCGCACAATCAACCGCGCCGAAAAATCCAGGGTCCGCACCGGCCCGTCATCCCCGCGCAAACGCTTGAGCAGACACTCAAACGCACTCGCGCCCATCTCCTCCGTCGGCTGGGCGAGGGCGGTGATGCCGCTGCCCACCAGCGGGTACCAATCCAGATCATCAAGGGCAATCAAACCCACGTCCTCAAACAGCCTGCACTGAAGTTCACGCAAGGCATGGGTGCTGGCCAGCGCCGCAATGCCGTTGGCACAGAACAACGCTTTCGGGCCGGGGCCGGGTGTGTCGAGGAAGGATCTTAGGTTCGCGGTCAGCTCGCTGCCGGTTTCGATGATCGTCCCGCTCAGCGTCGAGCGCTGCGCGATCTGCGCTTTGAACCGCGTCACCCGTTCAATTCGCGAACTGGTGCCATCGAACGGTTCAGTCACCAGCAACACATCACGATAGCCACGCTCCTCAAGATGCGTGAGGGCCATGTCGACGGCTTGCGGGTTATCCAGCCCGACCATATCGCTCTCAAGGTTCTCGACCTTGCGATCCACCAGCACCAGCGGCATTTCCCGGTGCAGTTCGTGCAATTCGTCGCGGTGATGGCCCAGGGTGTTCACGATCAGGCCTTCGATGTTGTACGAGCGCAGCAAGGCCAGGTGCTGGCGTTCCTGCTCGTCGTCGCGGTCGGTGTTGCACACCACCAGGCTGTAGCCGTGCTGACGGCAGGCGGTCTCCACCCCGTGCATCACCGCAATCGAATAAGGATTACGGATATCGGCCACCAACATGCCGATCAGGCGCGTGCGCCCGCGTTTCAGGCCGCGGGCCATCTGATTCGGGCGATAGCCCAATTCGGCAATCGCCTGTTCGATGCGCCGGGCAATGGCGTCGGAGAGCAGGGCGCGGTCGTCACCGATGAACCGCGACACGCTGGCCTTGGAGACCTTGGCGTGTTCGGCCACATCGAGCATGGTGACGCGGCTGCGCTGGGCGGCGGAGAAATCGTTCACGGGCTGAAACCTTGTTATTGGATTTATAGGGTTCGTGCGATCGGATCGCTGAAACCGGTTTCAGAAGACACCAAAAGCCAATCTGCCGTCAAGTCCTTCGATGAACATTGTCCGACAATGGCCGACGGCTGGACGTCAGATCACCAGGCTCAGCCAGGCCGATCCCAGCAGTAACAGGGCCATGCAGCGATTGAAGCGTTGCATCGCCCGGGGCGAGCGCAACCAGCGCGCCGAGCCTGCGCCGAGCAAGGCCCAGACGCCAAGACACGGCAGCGAAATCAGGAAAAACGCCAGGGACAAATACATCACATGGGTCAGCCGCTGCTCGCCGCCCCCGGCGAACACGCTGACAACCGCCAGCGCCATCATCCAGGTTTTCGGGTTGATCAATTGCAGGCTCGCGGCGCCCAGCATGCCGAGGCGGGCCTGACTGTACGAGGCTTCAACACCCTGCGCCGGGGCGCTGAAGATCTGCCAGGCCAGATAACTCAGCCACGCCACGCCAATCCACTGCATCGCGGTGTGTACGCCAGGCAAAGAAGCCAGCGATGCGCCCGCGCCACTGCCCACCAGCAGCACAAGCAGCGCGGCGCTGGCACAGCCACCGAAGATGATCGGCACCGCGGCGGTCAATCCGTATCGGGCGCTGTTGCTCAACACCAGAATGTTGGTGGGGCCGGGCGTGATCGAAGCCACGAAGGCAAACAACAGGAAGGGCAATAACGTGGGGAAAGAGGCAAACATCGCAGGCAAACTCCGGTGAAGATCGTTGAAGTCGATCTTCACCTGCGGCGAATCAGCGGTCTGGAAGATTTGAGCAGCGCTTGCGGTACAACGCCGGCGTCAGGCCGTAGGCGCGCACGAACCAGCGTCCCAGATGACTCTGATCGGCAAAGCCCAGCGCCATGGCCACCGTCGCCGGTTGCTCGCCCCGGGCCAGCATCCGTCGGGCCGTGGCCAGGCGCAACTGCACCAGATAAGCGTGGGGCGCGATGCCATAAGCGGCCTTGAAGGCGCGGGTCAGGCGGAAGCGGTCGACCCCTGCGGCGGCGGCCACCTGGTCGAGGCCGACGTCTTCGTGGGCATGGGCGTGCAGAAAGTCCCGAGCCTTTTGCGCCACCAGCGGCAAGCGCGGGTCGTTGGCATAACGGGCGCGCCAGTGCAGGTGCGTGGTGAGGCGTTCGAGCAAGCCGTCGAGGGCGGTCTGGCGAACGATTTTCAGCTCGCCCCGATGCAATGCTTCGAACGCCAGGCTCGTGGCGTGGGCCAGGCGCACGTCGCTGGCCAGTGTATTGGCGAAGCTCAACTCACCCTGGTCGGGCGCGCTGTCGAACACGGCGCTGAGTTCGCGCTTCAACCACTGCGGATCGAGGTACAACGTGCGGTAGGTAAATCCGTCGACCGTCGGCGCTTCGCCGTCGTGAATGTCACCGGGTTCGAGCAGGAACACTTTGCCCGGCGTGCTCTGATGCCTGGCCCGCCGACAGTTGAATTGCTGGACCCCTTGCTCGGTGATGCCCACCAGATAACTGTCATGCCAGTGCGGATCGTAGGCGTGGCCTTCGAAATGCGCGCGCAGGGTCTCGATGCCGGTGTCGGCGTCCTGGGCCAGGTCGATCCAGTTGTGAGAGGTCATGCGGCACCTGCGGGACGGATTACCGAGTCATTTAACGCCTGCAGGGGGGCAATGACTAGAACGTTTGTGCACAAAGGTCAGTTGAACAGGCCTGCAGCGATGTTGATCGAAAACCCGAGAATCGCCGTATTGAACAGAAAGCCGATCAGCGATTGCGCCAGCACAATCTTGCGTAATTCCCGAGTCGCCACGCCGACATCCGATGTTTGTACCGCCACGCTGAGGGTGAACGAGAAGTATAAAAAATCCCAGTAGTTGGGCGTGGTCAATCCTTCGGCAAAGCGCAGCGCCGGTTCTTTGCCGTCCCAGGTGTAGAACAACCGCGCGTAGTGCACGCTGAAAATCACCCCGATCAGCAGCCACGAACCGAGTACCGTCAGCGCGGTGAATCCGTAATGCAGCAGTTTGCGGGTGGTTTCCAGGTCTTTGCTGCCGGCCAGTTCGAAGGCGATGGTTGCCAGGCTGGCGATGGCGGCGATGCACACGATGAACAGCACCAGTCCGGCGTTTTCGTCTTCGATCTCGGCGATGCGTTTCACGTCCGGGGCTTTGGAGCGCACGGTGAGCCAGAGCATCAGCACCAGATAAGTCCAGACCCCGACGTTCCAGCCGATGAGGATTTTGCTGATGATTGAATGGGCAGGGACCAGAATGCCCGCGGCGATACCCAGCGTGGTGGCGGCGGACAGGCGCGGGTGGGTGTGGGTGAGGTAGGGCATGGAGGCTCGTTGGGGTGGGGTATGCAAACACCTTAGCCCAGCGATCTCAGCTATGACCATAACCTTGAGGTTGATGATCTCCATTGTGGGAGCGAGCCTGCTCGCGAAGGCGTCATCACATCCAACATCCAAGTTGACTGTTAGACCGCTTTCGCGAGCAGGCTCGCTCCCACAGTGGGTCGGCGTGTGGCTTAAGCCTGCCGGTGCCGTCCCCGCACCAGCTTCATCACCACCACAAAAAACACCGGCACGAACACCACTGCCAGGGTCGCGGTGATCATGCCGCCGATCACCCCGGTGCCGATGGCTTGCTGGCTTGCCGAGCTGGCGCCGGTGGCAATCGCCAGCGGAACCACGCCGAGGATGAACGCCAGGGAGGTCATGACGATCGGCCGCAACCGCAGGCGCGCGGCTTGCAGGGTGGCGTCGATCAGGTCGTGGCCTTCGTCGACCAGGCTCTTGGCGAACTCGATGATCAGGATCGCGTTTTTCGCCGACAGGCCGATGATGGTGATCAGGCCGACCTTGAAAAACACGTCGTTGGGCATGCCACGCAACGTCACGGCCAACACTGCGCCGAGTACACCCAGCGGCACCACCAAAAGCACCGAGGTCGGTATCGACCAACTCTCGTACAATGCCGCCAGGCACAGGAACACGATCAGTAACGACAAGCCGAGCAAGATCGGCGCCTGACTGCCGGACAAACGCTCCTGCAACGACAGGCCGGTCCATTCCTGACCCAGTCCCGCCGGGCCGAGTGACACCAGGCGCTCGATTTCGGTCATCGCTTCACCGGTGCTGTACCCGGGCTTTGGTTCGCCGGAAATGCTGATCGCCGGATAGCCGTTGTAGCGGGTCAGCTGCGCCGGCCCCTGGGTCCATTTCGCCTGGACAAACGCCGACAGCGGCACCATGTTCCCGGCGTTGTTGCGCACGTGGATCTTCAACAGGTCCTCGACCTGACTGCGTTGATCGCCTTCAGCCTGCACCACCACCCGCTGCATGCGCCCCTGATTGGGGAAGTCGTTGATGTAGGCGGAACCGACGGCGGTGTTCAGCACGCTGCCGATATCGGCGAAGGACACGCCCAGCGCATTCGCCTGTTTGCGGTCGACGATCAATTGCACTTGCGGTGCTTCGGCCAGGGCGCTTTCGCGCACGTTCATCAGGATCGGGCTCTTCTCGGCGGCCGCCAGCAGCTCGGTGCGCGCGCGCATCAACGTGGCGTGACCGAGGCCGCCACGGTCCTGCAGGCGGAACTCGAAGCCGCTGGAGGTGCCGAGGCCATCCACCGGTGGCGGCAAGACCGCAAAGGCCATGGCGTCCTTGATCTGGCTCAGGGCGATATTGGCGCGATCGGCAATCGAACTCGCCGAGTCATCGCCGCCACGCTCGGACCAGTCCTTGAGCGTGGTAAACGCCAGCGCCGCATTCTGGCCGCTGCCGGAGAAGCTGAAGCCGAGAATCACCGTGCTGTCGCCAACGCCCGGTTCCGTGGCGTTGTGCGCTTCGATCTGCTCGACCACCTGCACCGTGCGGTTCTTGCTCGCACCCGGTGGCAGCTGGATGTCAGTGATGGTGTAGCCCTGATCCTCCACCGGCAGGAACGAGGAGGGCAGACGACTGAAGCACAGTCCCAGACCGACCAGCAGTACCCCATAGATCAGCAGATAACGACCGCTGCGTTTCAACGCATAGGCGACCCAGCCTTGATAACGTGTGGTGAGCTGCTCGAAACGGCGGTTGAACCAACCGAAGAACCCGGTTTTTTCGTGATGCTCACCCTTGGCGATGGGCTTGAGCAGCGTCGCGCACAGCGCCGGGGTCAAGGTCAGGGCGAGGAAGGCCGAGAACAGGATCGAGGTGGCCATGGACAGCGAGAATTGCCGGTAAATCACGCCGACCGAACCCTGCATGAACGCCATCGGAATGAACACCGCCACCAGCACCAGGGTGATGCCGATGATCGCGCCGGTGATCTGCTTCATCGCCTTGCGTGTCGCGTCCCTGGGCGACAGGCCTTCGGTGGCCATGATCCGCTCGACGTTCTCCACCACCACGATCGCGTCGTCTACCAGGATGCCGATGGCCAACACCATGCCGAACATGGTCAGCACGTTGATCGAGAAACCCAGGGCCAGCATGGTCGCGAAGGTGCCCATCAACGCCACCGGCACCACCAGGGTCGGGATCAGCGTGTAGCGGATGTTTTGCAGGAACAGGAACATCACTGCGAACACCAGCACCATCGCCTCAAGCAGGGTGTAGACCACTTTGGTGATCGAGACTTTGACGAAGGGCGACGTGTCGTAGGGAATCTTGTACTCCACGTTGGCCGGGAAGTAGCGCGACAGCTCATCCATCTTCGCCCGCACCAGCGTCGCGGTGCTCAGGGCGTTGGCCCCCGGCGACAGTTGCACGCCGACGGCGGTCGACGGCTTGCCGTTCAGGCGCGTGGAAAACTGGTATTCCTGACTGCCGATCTCGACCCGAGCGACATCGGCGATGCGCACCGTCGAGCCGTCCGGGTTGGCCTTGAGCACGATGTCGGCGAATTCTTCGGGCGTCGACAGCTGGCCTTTCACCAGAATGGTCGCGGTGATTTCCTGGGTCGTGCGGCTCGGCAAATCACCGATGCTGCCAGCGGAAACCTGGGCGTTCTGCGCGACGATGGCGGCGTTGACGTCGGCGGGGGTGAGGTTGAAACCGATCAGTTTCTGCGGGTCGATCCAGATGCGCATCGCTCGCTCGGCGCCGTACAACTGGGCCTTTCCGACACCGTCCAGACGCTTGATCTCGTTCATCACGTTACGCGCCAGATAGTCGCTGAGCGCCACGTCGTCGAGCTTGCCGTCGCTGGAGGTGAGGGTAATCAGCAACAGGAAACCGGCGGAGACCTTCTCCACCTGCAAGCCTTGCTGATTGACTGCTTGCGGCAGGCGCGACTCCACGACTTTCAACCGGTTCTGCACATCCACCTGGGCCATTTCCGGGTCGGTGCCCGGTTGGAAGGTCGCCTTGATCGTCGCGCTGCCGAGGCTGCTTTGCGACTCGAAATACAACAGGTGGTCCGCGCCGTTGAGCTCTTCCTCGATCAGGTTGACCACGCTTTCGTCGACGGTCTGCGCCGACGCACCGGGGTATACGGCATAGATTTCGATCTGCGGCGGCGCGACGTCGGGGTATTGCGCCACCGGCAACTGTGGAATGGCCAGGGCACCGGCCAGCAGGATGAACAGGGCGACCACCCAGGCGAACACCGGGCGGTCGATAAAGAACTGCGGCATAAACTAGCGTCCTGCTTACTGGCCAGAAACCTGGGCAAGTGGAAGAGGGGTGTCGTCGATCTGCACTTTTTCGCCGGGTTTGGCGTGTTGCAGGCCTTCGATGACAATGCGGTCGCCGGGCTTGAGGCCACGGGTGACGATCCAGCGATCGTTCTGCACCGCGCCCAACTCCACCGGTTGCTGGCCGACCCGTTGTTCGGCATCGAGCAGCAGCACTTGCGCGACGCCGGCACTGTCTCGCTGGATCGCCCGTTGCGGCACGCTGATGCCTTGCTGGTTCACCGCTTGCTCCAGGCGCACCCGCACAAAGCTGCCGGGCAGCAAGTCGAGGTCCGGGTTGGGGAATTCGCTGCGCAGGATGATCTGGCCGGTGCCCGGGTCGACCGTGATGTCGCTGAACAACAATTTGCCCGGCAATGGGTAGAGGCTGCCATCGTCCTGAATCAGCGTGGCTTTGGCCTGACCCTGGCCGACCTCCTGCAACTGGCCGGAACGGAAGGCGCGGCGCAGATCGTTGAGTTCGCGGGTCGATTGGGTGAGGTCGGCGTGGATCGGGTTCAGCTGCTGAATCAGCGCCAGTGGCGTGGTTTCGTTCTGCCCGACCAGGGCGCCTTCAGTGACCAGTGCGCGACCGATGCGCCCGGAAATCGGCGCGGTGACGGTGGCGTAGCCGAGGTTCAATTTCGCCCGTTCAACGGCGGCCTTGCTGGCGGCAACGTCGGCGGCGGTCTGTCGCGCAGTGGCCCGGGCGTTGTCGTAGTCCTGGCCGCTGATGGCCTTGTCGTCGATCAACTGCGCGTAACGCTGCTCTTGCAACCGGGCCTGGAAGGCGTTGGCCTCGGCTTTGCGCAATACCGCTTCGGCACTGTCCAGGTCAGCCTTGAACGGTGCCGGGTCGATGCGCAACAGCACATCGCCTTTTTTCACGTCGGTGCCTTCGCGGAAGGTGCGCTGCAGGACCACGCCGGCGACACGGGCACGGACTTCGGCAATGCGCGGCGCGGCGATGCGTCCGCTCAGTTCACTGGTGATCGATAGCGGCCGGGCTTCGACAGTCTCGACGCGGACACTGGCCAACGGCGCCTGTTCTTCGGCGGTCGAGGCCTTGTCGCACGCACTCAGCGTCAACGCCAGGGCCAGAAGGCTGAGTCTGGCAAGCAGATTCTTAGACATGAATTACCCCAATAATGACCCCCAGCATCCTACTGGGCGACGGCGAGGGTAGCGGTGAAGCTTTGTTGGCGCTGTGTGAAATTGTGTAAGGGTTTTACTCAGGAGTGTGCAGGGGCGTATATCCTTGAATCCTTGAAATTTATCGCGCCTGTCAGGCCGCTATCGCTGGCAAGCCAGCTCCCACAGTGGTTGATGGTGTTCACATGATTTATGTACACACCGGACCTTGTGGGAGCTGGCTTGCCAGCGATGAGGCCCTGACTGACGCCACTGCACTTTCTGGAAACACCCATGCCCAACATCCTCCTGGTCGAAGACGACACCGCCCTTGCCGAACTGATCGCCAGCTACCTGGAACGCAACGGTTATTCCGTCAGCGTCATCAGCCGTGGCGATCAGGTGCGCGAGCGGGCGCGGGTCACGCCGCCGGATCTGGTGATCCTCGACCTGATGCTGCCCGGTCTCGACGGCCTGCAAGTCTGTCGCCTGCTGCGTGCCGACTCCGCGACGCTGCCGATCCTGATGCTCACCGCCCGCGACGACAGCCACGATCAGGTGCTGGGCCTGGAAATGGGCGCCGACGACTACGTCACCAAGCCCTGCGAACCACGGGTATTGCTGGCCCGGGTGCGTACCTTGCTGCGGCGCAGCAGTCTCAGCGAACCGCAGACCGCCAATGACCGCATTCTGATGGGTAACCTGTGCATCGACCTGTCCGAGCGCACCGTGACCTGGCGCGAGCAGCCGGTGGAACTGTCCAGCGGCGAATACAATTTGTTGGTGGTGCTGGCCCGGCATGCCGGCGAAGTGCTGAGCCGCGACCAGATCCTGCAACGCCTGCGCGGCATCGAGTTCAACGGCACCGACCGTTCGGTGGACGTGGCGATCTCCAAGCTGCGGCGCAAATTCGATGATCATGCCGGCGAGGCGCGCAAGATCAAGACCGTGTGGGGCAAGGGTTACCTGTTCAGCCGTTCCGAATGGGAATGCTGAGGTCATGTTCAGACTGCTGTTTCGCCTGTACCTGGTGACGATCATTTCGTACAGCGCGGCGATCTATCTGGTGCCGGACCTGGTGATCAAGGTGTTCCAGGAGCGTTTTCTCACCTACAACCTCGATTACTCCCGAGGGCTGCAAACCCTCATCGTCAAACAGTTCAAGGCGGTGCCGACCGAAGAGTGGCCAGCGTTGGCGGCGGAAATGGACAAAGAGTTCCATCCGTTGCACATCGTGCTCAGCGCCAACGACGATCCTGATTTGACCCTCGATGAGCAGGAACGATTGCAGCGTGGCGAGAACGTGGTGCGCATCGGCGACTGGGGCTGGCGCACCCTGGCGGTGGCGCCATTGGACGAGCACACCGTGGTGCAAATGGTGGTGCCGCCGGACCCGATGGACGTCAGCCTGTTGTACTGGAGCATCAACGTGCTGATCGGCGCCACCATGCTCGCCTGCCTGTTGCTGTGGCTACGGCCGCACTGGCGCGATCTGGAACGACTCAAAGGCACCGCTGAACGGTTCGGCAAGGGCCTGTTGAGCGAGCGCACGCAGATTCCCGCCCATTCCAACATCGGTAGCCTGGCCAACGTCTTCGACACCATGGCCGGTGATATCGAAAACCTGCTGAACCAGCAGCGCGACCTGCTCAACGCGGTGTCCCACGAACTGCGCACACCCTTGACCCGCCTGGATTTCGGCCTGGCCCTGGCCCTGTCCGACGACCTGCCGGCCACCAGCCGCCAGCGCCTGCAAGGGTTGGTGGATCACATTCGCGAACTCGATGAATTGGTGCTGGAGCTGCTGTCCTACAGCCGCCTGCAAAACCCGGCGCGGGTGCCGGAACAGGTGGAAGTGTCGCTGGATGAATTCATCGACAGCATCCTGGGCAGCGTCGACGACGAGCAATCGCCGGACATTGTCATCGACGTGCTGCTGCACGGCCAGCTCGAACGCTTCACCCTCGACCCGCGCCTGACCGCCCGCGCCTTGCAAAACCTGCTGCGCAACGCCATGCGTTACTGCGAAAAACGCATCCAGATCGGTGTGCAGGTGTGCCCCAAGGGCTGTGAAATCTGGGTGGACGATGACGGCATCGGCATTCCGGATGACGAGCGCGAGCGGATTTTCGAACCGTTCTACCGCCTCGACCGCAGCCGGGATCGCGCCACCGGCGGCTTTGGCCTGGGGCTGGCGATCAGTCGCCGGGCGCTGGAAGCGCAGGGCGGCACCTTGACCGTGGAAGCCTCGCCGTTGGGCGGGGCGCGGTTCAGGTTGTGGTTGCCGACGCCGGTTTGACACCACATGACCTGTCAAACCTGACAGTAGTCACCTTTGCCATTTAGGCGTTTCATGGTCCCTGTGCAGTCAGGATGTCGCGCCACGCACTGATGACTGGAGGGTGGAGATGGAAGCGCCAACAACAAGCATTGGCAAAGGGACGATCAACGCGATCAGGCTAGTCTGGGTCGATACCCTGTGGACGAAGTTCGCCATGGTCATGCCGGATGACGGCTGTTCCAGGCTGGCGGTCAGGATCGGCCCCAATCTCACGCCGGGGGGACAGGATCAGTTTTTCGTGGGCGACAAGGTGAAATACACGTTGGTACTGGATTCTTCAGGGGAATTTCCGAGGGCGCAGGATCTTGTGAAGTCTGGAGCTGGCAGCAGGTCTGTCTGATCGCCGGCGACTCTGTGGCGAGGGAGCTCGCTCCCGTTGGGGCGCGAAGCGGCCCCGGCATTATTTCAGTCATCGGCGCGCAGGTCTCGCGACTGCTTCGCAGCCGAGCGGGAGCGAGCTCCCTCGCCACAAAGGGCTCATCACGCACTTAAGCGGGTGCGCAACGCCTTGGCCATGCCCTCCAGCTCCGCCATCGGATTGCGTCCGATCAACATCCACGCATGTTCCATGTCAGCCCAGTAAACGATGTTCATCTCGTGCCGGCGCTCCTGGGCGAAGTCCCGGCTGCCGCTGTTGGAACGGGTGATGCACAGCGCCATCGGTCCATGGATCGGATCGAGGAAGTTGATCTGGGCGATGGGGACGCCATCGTATTCGAGGATTTGCGCGCGTTTGAATTCGGCGCGGGGCAAGGTCAACTGCGCGGGCGCGAGGTGCAAGCCCAGGCGCTTGTCGATGGTGTGCAGTTGCAGGCGCTGGGCGGCTTCGTCGTTGGGCAAATGCTCAAGGGTTTGCGGGACGTAAAGCACCATGTAGTCCGCCACCAATTGGCGCCAGCTGCTATTTTCCTGGCTCGCTTGCCAGCCTAAAAACAGGCGGTCCGCCAGCACGCCACTCACCACCAACCCGGCCGCCGCCGCCAGGAACCAGCGGCGATTGAGTGCCGGACGGGCCGGCGAGGGCAGGGTGTCGAGCATGGCTTGCAGGCGATCCACCGGCGCCTGGTGCCCCAACTCATCGTAGGCCGCCTTGAACGGCAGGCTGCTGCGGTTGAGCCATTGCAGGCGCAGGCCGAGCATCGGGTCTTCGGCCACGGCCGCGTCGATGCGCCGGCGCTGTTCGGCGTCGAGTTGGTCGTCCAGGTAAGCCACCAGTTGCTCATCCGGGATTGACGCGTTCATCGACGTTCTCCGGTGAAAGGGTTGGACACGGACTGCAACGGCGGGTATTCAGCAAGTTTGCCCCGGGCGGCGGCCAGGCGGCTCATGACGGTGCCGATGGGCACTTGCAGCACGTCGGCGACTTCGCGGTAGGACAAGCCTTCGACATAGGCCAGAAACACCGTTTCGCGCTGGGCTTCAGGCAGCGCATCCACACGGCGGATGACTTGCGCCGCCATGACATGGGTTTGCGCCACGTACTCACCGTCGAACGACAACACCTCATCACCCTCTATTGTGCCTTGGCCGTGACGCACCCGCCGCGCACGCACCTCATTGAGCCAGATCGAATGCAGAATGCTCATCAGCCAACGGTCCATGCGCGTGCCCGACTCAAATTGCCCGGCCCGTTCCAGCGCCCGCACGCAGGTGGCTTGCACCAGGTCTTCGGCGACGTGCCGCTGCCGGGACAGCAGCAGGCCGTAGCGCCACAAACGCGCCAGGTGCTGGCCCAGTTCTGTCCGTATTGCCTGATCGCTGGCGATAACGGCCTCCGTTATTTCGAAATATCAGGTTTTCGATGAGTCGTTGATGGCTTCGGCCAGGTCCTGGTATTCCTCGCAGGTGGTGTTGCCGCAGATCGATTTGATTGTCTGCAACTGTTCCCGGGCGAGATCCAGTTGACCCTTGATGACGTAGGCTTCGCCGAGATACTCGCGGACCTTTGCGTAGTGCGGGTCGAGCTTGACCGATTGCAGGTAAAAGCCGATGCCTTCATCGGTGCGCCCCAGTTTGCGCGTGGCGTAGCCGCGATAGTTCAAGGCCTTGGCGGTGCGGGGTTCCTTGAGTGTGTCGAGCAATGCCAGCGCTTCTTCGTAGCGTCCGTCCTTGGCCAGTCGATACGCGTAATCGGTACGGTCTGCATCGGACACCCGGTTGCTGGTCTGCTTGACGCATTTGTGCGACTTGGGGTCGTAGACCTGATCTCTGGGGCACTGGGGTTTGGCCGGGGTGTCTTCCTCGCCGTTGGCCCAGGCGTGCGAGCCGGGCAGGACAGTCGCCAATGTCAGCGCAACGGTGAACATCGAATAACGGCTAATCATGGACAATGCTCCAGGGGTGTCAGGGTTGGGACATCGAACAGGCCGAAAAACTCGTGAGCCGGTGACCCGCTTAACTTGAACACCACAGCGTGAACAATTATTCATTTTTTTGTGGCGTTCTGTGCAAGGAAAGCTCAAATCGAAGGGTTATGCTCGTTGGCATCGTTCGTCGATCTGGAGTTTTGCCATGAAAGATCACATTCACCACGCGGCGGCCGCCGGCTACAAGACCGGTACCGACACTTACGTGCGCGGGCGCCCGGACTATCCGCCGCAGGTAGGTGATTGGTTGACGGGCACCCTCGGGTTGAATGCGGATAAAACCGTCGTCGACCTCGGCGCCGGCACCGGCAAGTTCACCGGCCGGCTGGTGGCGACCGGCGCACAAGTCATCGCCGTGGAACCGGTGGCCCAGATGCTGGAAAAACTGTCCGGGGCATTTCCCGACGTCCTGGCTGTCGACGGCACGGCGACGGACTTGCCCTTGCCGGATGCCTCGGTGGATGCGGTGGTCTGTGCCCAGGCGTTTCACTGGTTCGCCAGCGGCGCAGCCCTTGACGAAATCGCCCGCGTACTCAAGCCCGGCGGCAAGCTGGGGCTGGTGTGGAACCTGCGTGACACCCGCGTCGGTTGGGTGCCGAAACTGGACGCGATCGTCAATGCGCTGCAAGGCGATACACCGCGTTATTACACCGGGGCCTGGCGTCGGGTGTTTCCGCATCCAGCGTTCGGGCCGTTGCAGGGGCAGCATTTCAGCCATGGCCATACCGGGTCGCCGGAGGATGTGATTTTCAATCGGGTGCGCTCCACCAGTTTCATCGCAGCGCTGCCGGAGGCTGAGCGGGCGAAGGTTGATGAACAGATCCGGGCGATGATCGCGGGTGAGCCTGGGCTGCGGGGGCGGGATGTGGTGACGGTGCCCTATGAAACGGCGGTGTTTGTGGCGGTGAAGGGCAGTTAGATCGGTTGTGCGGCCATTCGCGAGCAGGCTCGCTCCCACAGTGGAACGCATTTCAAATGTGGGAGCGAGCCTGCTCGCGAAGAGGCCCGCCCAGACACCCCATGTCCAAAAGCAGTCCCGCTTTTGGCCGAACCACTGCCTTACTGCCCACCTCCATGCCTTGTTATAGTCGGGTCTCTTTTTTTGCCCGCTAAAAGGATCACCGGCATGTCTCAATACACCGCGTTCACCGTCGAACTGGTCGATAAAATCGCTCATGTGCAGATCAATCGCCCGGAAAAGATCAACTCGATGAACGCTGCGTTCTGGAGCGAAATCATCGAGATATTCCAGTGGGTCGACGACACCGACGAAGTGCGCGTGGTGGTCCTCAGCGGCGCCGGCAAGCACTTTTCCTCGGGCATCGACCTGATGATGCTGGCTGGCGTGGCCAATGAACTGGGCAAGGACGTCGGGCGTAATGCGCGTCTGCTGCGACGCAAGATCCTCACCTTGCAAGCGTCGTTCAATGCTGTCGACAACTGCCGCAAACCGGTGCTCGCGGCGATTCAGGGTTACTGCCTGGGCGGCGCCATCGACCTGATCGCCGCCTGCGACATGCGTTACGCCGCCGAAGACGCGCAGTTCTCGATCAAGGAAATCGACATCGGCATGGCCGCCGACGTCGGCACGCTGCAACGCTTGCCGCGAATCATTGGTGACGGCATGCTGCGTGAACTGGCTTACACTGGTCGCACCTTCGGCGCCGACGAAGCGCGTGGCATGGGCCTGGTCAATCGCGTCTACAGCGACACCACCAGCCTGCTCGACGGCGTCATGGACATTGCCCGCGAGATTGCAGGCAAGTCGCCGATTGCCGTCACCGGCACCAAGGAGATGATCAGCTACATGCGCGACCATCGCATCGATGACGGCCTCGAATACGTCGCTACATGGAACGCCGCCATGCTGCAATCCACCGACTTGCGTGTGGCCATGGCCGCCCATATGAGCAAACAGAAACCCGAATTTCTGGATTGATTGAAAAATGACTTCACGCTGGACCACTGCAGTTCTGGACACCGATCAACCTGGCGGCTGGGCCGTGGCGCGTAGCCCCGAAGGCTTCCTGTTCGATGACAACGGCGCGTTGTTCCCCCGTGAATGGCTCAAGCGCCAGGACCTGTCGATACTCGCCGAACACGGTATCGGTCATCTTGATGGCGAGCCGGTGTACCTGCTGGAGTTGCGCAGTCACAGCGAAGTGTCGGGCTGCAACTGGAAAGGCCTGCGGGCGTTCATGCTCGAAGGCGATCACACGGTCTACAAGGTGCTCGGTTACGCCGCGCAGATCGGTACCTGGGCCCGTGAGCACCGTTTTTGCGGTAACTGTGGTCAGGCCATGACCCAGGTGCCGCGCGAACGCGCGATGTACTGTCAGCCCTGCGATTTGCGCAGCTACCCGCGGATTTCGCCGAGCATGATCGTGCTGGTGACCCGAGGCGATGAAGTGCTGCTGGCACGCTCGCCGCGGTTCGTCACCGGGGTCTACAGCACGTTGGCGGGGTTTGCCGAGCCAGGCGAATCGGCCGAGGACTGCCTGATTCGCGAAGTTCGCGAAGAAGTGCGGATCGACGTGAAGAACATCCAGTACATGGGCAGCCAGTGCTGGCCGTTCCCGCACTCGATGATGCTCGGCTTCCATGCCGAATACGCCGGCGGCGAGATCGTCTGTCAGGAAGACGAAATCGAAGACGCCCAGTGGTTCAACGTTCACGCGTTGCCGCCGTTGCCGGCTTCACGCTCGATAGCCCGTTACCTGATCGACGTCTACGTGGCGCGGCGTTTAGGCCACGCTGAACCAGTGTTGCCAGGCTAGCCGCACGGTCAGCCCCAGCACCACGGTGATGAACACCGGACGAATGAATTTCGCGCCGCCGCTGATGGCGGTGCGAGCGCCGAAGAAGGCGCCGACCATCACCGACAGGCCCATGCACAGGCCGATGATCCAGTCCACCTGCCCGGAAAACACGAACACCGACAGCGCCGCAATGTTGCTGACGAAGTTCATGCTGCGCGCCACGCCGCTGGCCTTGACCAGATCGATCGGGTACATCAGCAGGCTGCTGACGGTCCAGAACGCACCGGTGCCGGGTCCGGCCACGCCATCGTAGAAACCGAGGCTGAAGCCCTGGGTCGATTGCCACTTTTTCTTGATCGGTGCGTTGCTGTCCAGCGGCGCTTTCGGCGTACCGCCAAACAACAGGTAAAGGCCGCAGGCGAAGACGATCACCGGGAGCATTTTGTTCAGCCATTCCGCCGGCAGGTAATGCGCCACCACGGCACCGGTCAGGGCGCCGACCAGGGTGCCGACGATGGCGTGCATCCACTGCCGGGGATGAAACAGCTTGCGACGGTAAAAGGTGAAACTGGCGGTGGCCGAGCCGAAGGTCGAACTGAGCTTGTTGGTGCCCAGCACCAGGTGCGGTGGCAGGCCGGCGGTGAGCAAGGCCGGGGTGGTCAACAGACCGCCGCCGCCGGCAATGGCGTCGATGAATCCGGCAATGAAAGCGACAAGGGCCAGAATGGCCAGGGTGGTGAGGTCAACGCTGAGTTCGAAAGGCATGGAATCGGCTTAATCGGCAGGGGTGCAGCAAAGGGGCTGCGGGGAAGGGCCGATATCTTACCCATATCCCGCCTTTGCGGCGACCTGTGTGGCCTCTTCGCGAGCAGGCTCGCTCCCACAGTTGAAATGCGTTCCCCTTGTGGGAGCGAGCCTGCTCGCGAAGACTGACTTCCAGACGCTACATCACTTGGCCTGTGGCCCATTGCCGATCTGCCACACAAACGGCGGCTCGGTCCCGCTGATCTCCCAATCCCCGACAATCCGCGCCTTGTAGATCACCGGATTGTGCGACGACACGGTTCGCGCATTGCGCCAATGCCGGTCGAGCGCCTTGCCCTGGCGTATGTCCGATGCCCCGAGCGCGTTGAACAACTGGGTGGTGGCGCGCTGGATCAGCTCGGTGACCACCACCTGTGCCTTCGCCGATTCGATTTCCGCCGCCACATTGGCCGCACGCTCCAGCGCCTCATCGCCCGAAAAGCGCGCCAGATACGCTTGCTGCGCCGGGTGTGCAGCCCTCAAGGCAACGGCCTCGGCGGCATACACCGATGCGGCAATTTCCCCGACCACTTGCTGGATTTGCGCGTCTTCGCTGACGCGTCGGGCATTGCCATGGCTGTAGATGCGTTGGCGCTCACGCACGTGCCGGGCAACATCTCGCAACGCCGCACGGCCGATGCCCGCCAGGGTCGCCAGCAAGACCAACTGATAGAACGCGGTCTGGTATTTGAAGCGGGTGGCAAAGTCGATGACATTTTCGGCTTCCACTTCGGCATCGACAAACCGCGACGTGCCGCTGCCGGTGGTGCGCTGGCCGAAGCCGTCCCAGTCATCGCTCTGCACGATGCCGGGCTGGCGCGTGCGGACCGCGGCAATCACGTCGCCACCGGTGTCGCTGCGCTGGGCATAGACATCGATCCAGTCGGAAAACAGGCTGCCGGTGCTGTAGAACTTCTCGCCGTTGAGCCGCCACCGATCGCCCTCGGGTGAGACTTGAGTGACAACGTCGCCGATGGCCACGTTGCCGATTTCGGTCCAGGCGCAACCGACGATGTCACCGGCGACAAAGCGTTTGAACCACAGATCCCGCACCGGCCCGGACGGGGCGTTGAGGCGATCCTCGGCAAAGGCAAAGTGGCCGCGCAGTGCCTGTGGAATGTTCGAGTCGGCCTCGGCCAGTTCGATCAACAGTTCAAACAACTGCGGCAGCGAAGCGCCGCCACCGCCATATTCACGCGGTACCCGCACGGCGCCGAATCCGGCTTCCTTGAGCCAGCGGATCGGTTCATAGGGCAGTGTGCGCGACTGTTCACGGTCGACGGCGCCCTCGGCAATACGCTGGAAAATCGGCCGGAACCTGGCGGCCAATGACTCATAGTCAGTGCCGACGGACAGCGGGTTGATGATTGGGTGGTCTGTCATGGGGCGGCTCCTGGATTGGACAGTGGATGCCACATGGGATTGCACGGTCCATGCCGGGGAGAAGGCGCCTGGATTTGCTGGGGAGAAGGATTCAGATTCAGCCTGAACTGTTGTCATACCAACAGCGCAACAGCAATTTGCCTTCTACCACACCCGCAACCCTGTGGGAGCGAGCCTGCTCGCGAAGGCGGTTGAACATCCAGCAGATGCGTCGCCTGACACACCGCTTTCGCGAGCAGGCTCACTCCCACAGGGGTTTGCGCTTGGTTCAAGACAACAGTGCGAAGCACTGGCACGCTTGCTGCTCATGCCAAAGGACTCCCCAACGTCCCGAGGACACGCCAATGAGTCAGCAAGCCGTCAAATTTGCCTACTGGGTACCTAACGTCAGCGGTGGGCTGGTGGTCAGCAAGATCGAGCAACGCACCCACTGGGGCATCGACTACAACCGTAAACTGGCACAACTGGCCGAAGAGGCGGGGTTTGAATATGCCCTGACGCAGATTCGTTTCACCGCCGGTTACGGTGCTGAATACCAGCATGAGTCGGTGGCGTTCAGTCACGCGTTGCTGGCCGCGACGACCCGGCTGAAAGTGATCGCCGCCATCCTGCCGGGGCCATGGCAACCGGCGTTGGCGGCCAAGCAACTGGCGACCATCGATCAACTCACTGATGGCCGGGTGGCGGTGAACATCGTCAGCGGCTGGTTCAAGGGCGAATTTCAGGCCATCGGCGAACACTGGCTGGAACACGACGAACGCTATCGCCGTTCCGAAGAGTTCATTCGCTCGCTCAAAGGCATCTGGACCCAGGACAACTTCACCTTTCGCGGCGACTTCTACCGATTCGACCATTACAGCCTCAAACCCAAGCCCCTGGGCCGGCCGGAAATTTTCCAGGGCGGCAGCTCCCGCGCGGCACGGGACATGGCGGCGCGGGTGTCGGATTGGTACTTCACCAACGGCAACACGCCGGAAGGCATCAAGGTCCAGGTCGATGACATCCGCGCCAAGGCGGCGGCGAACAATCATTCGGTGAAAATCGGCGTGAACGCGTTTGTGATTGCCCGGGATACCGAAGAGGAGGCGCGAGCGGTACTGGCGCAGATCATCGATCAGGCCGATCCGGAAGCGGTCAATGCCTTTGGCGATGCAGCGAAACAGGCGGGCAGGGCGTCGCCCGAAGGTGAGGGCAACTGGGCGAAATCGACCTTCGAGGATCTGGTGCAATACAACGATGGCTTCAAGACCAACCTGATCGGCACGCCCGAGCAAATCGCCGAACGCATCGTGGCACTCAAGGCGGTGGGTGTGGACCTGGTGCTGGCGGGGTTCCTGCACTTTCAGGAGGAGGTCGAGTATTTCGGCAGTCGGGTGTTGCCGTTGGTGCGTAAGCTGGAGTCTGAGGCGCATTTGAACCAGGCCGCGGTCGCCTGATTACCGAAGAAACACTGTGGGAGCGAGCCTGCTCGCGAAAGCGATGCATCAGTCAACATGAATGTTGAACCTGACGGCCCCTTCGCGAGCAGGCTCGCTCCCACATTTGGTTCAGTGTTTAGAGGCCGAGATCCGACAGCCCCGGATGGTCGTCAGGACGACGCCCCAGTGGCCAGTGGAACTTGCGCTCGCTTTCCTTGATCGGCATGTCGTTGATGCAGGCAAAGCGGTGGGCCATCAAGCCTTGCTCGTTGAACTCCCAGTTTTCGTTGCCATAGGAACGGAACCAGTTGCCCGAATCGTCGTGCCACTCATAGGCATAACGCACGGCGATGCGGTTGTCGGTGAACGCCCAGAGTTCCTTGATCAGGCGATACTCGAGCTCCCTGGCCCATTTACGGGTCAGGAAACCCTTGGCTTCTTCGCGGTTGTAGGCGAACTCGGCGCGGTTACGCCATTGGGTGTCCAGGGTGTAGGCCAGCGACACGCGTTCCGGGTCGCGGGAGTTCCAGCCGTCTTCGGCCAGGCGGACTTTTCCGATGGCCGATTCACGGGTGAAGGGCGGCAATGGCGGACGAACTTCGGCATTAGACATTTCAAGTCTCCGTAGAAAATTAACGTTAGAGCAAGTTGTCGGGCTTGATTAAGTTGTTACAGGTCCAATAACTTTCGCGCCATGCATTGCGCATTATCGGCGGCACTGTGATCACCCATTACAAGCGCCACGGTTATGGCACCGTCAATCAGGATCAGCAGCTGTTTGGCCAGCAGCTGCGGATCTTCGGCGCCATGTTCGGTACACAGCTCGCACACGTAGTCGAGCAGTTTCTGTTTGTGGTCCCTGGCGACCAGGCGAACCGGGTCTTGCGGATCGCCGGTTTCGCCGCTGGTGTTGATGAACGCGCAGCCGCGAAAGCCTTCGGAGACGAACCAGGACTTGAGCACGGTAAACAGGTTGAGCAGGCGGTCGGCCGGCGTTTCAGCCTGGTCGACCTCGCTTCTGTACCAGTGCATCCAGCGTTGGTCCCGACGTTGCAGGGCCGCGACGGTGAGCTCCTCCTTGTTGGCGAAGTAGCGGTAGATGCTTTTTCTGGAGACGCCGGCGGTTTTCACCAGAAGATCCATGCCCGTGGCGGCAATGCCACTTTTGTAGATCAACTTTTCGGTGACATCCAGAATGATGTCGCGTGTGTCGTTGCTAGTAATATCGTTCATGTGGCTAACAGTAGAACGATCGTTCTCCTTGGTCAAATGGTTTTTGTGTTGTCAGATAGATTGCCATCGCCAGCAGGCTGGCTCCCACAGATGGACGCGTTCAAACTGTGGGGGCCAGCCTGCTGGCGATGGGGTCCTTACAGACAGTAACAAGACCCAAGCCGATCCATGGTGTAAGCTCTCGAACTCTCTGGATTCGACCCGATTGCGAGCCCTATGCCGTTGCTTTTCAAACGCTCCCTGCTGCCAAAACTGCGCAGTTTTCCGCTGACCGCCGATGCCGTCACCATCCTCTCTGGCGCTGCCGAGTTCCGTCGTTGCCTGCTGGAAAAAATCGCCGGCGCCACACAGCGCATCTATATCGTTGCGCTGTACCTGCAACAGGATGAAGCCGGCCAGGACATTCTCGATGCCTTGCACGCCGCCAAACTCAAGCGCCCGCAACTGGACGTGGTGGTGGTCGTCGACTGGCTGCGCGCCCAGCGCGGTTTGATCGGTGCCGGCAAGCAACCGGGCAATTCGGCCTGGTATCAGGACATGACCCGCACCCACGCCAGCGAAGTTCCGATCTACGGCGTACCGGTGCAGACCCGCGAACTGTTCGGCGTATTGCACCTGAAGGGCTTCGTCATCGATGACTGCGTGATCTACAGCGGCGCGAGCCTGAACAACGTCTATCTGCACAAATTCGACAAATACCGCTACGACCGTTACCACCTGCTGCACAACCGCGCCCTGGCCGACTCGATGCAGCATCTGGTTCAGCATGGCCTGGTGGCTTCCAAAGCCGTGCATCGTCTCGATCTGCCGAACCTGCCGACCACCCGCAGCCTGCGCAATGACATCGGTGACTTGCGCAGCCGGCTCAAGCACGCCGCGTACGACACCACCGAGGGCACGACAGATAAGGGCGGTCTGTCGGTGAGCCCGTTATTGGGCGTGGGCAAGAACAACCCGCTGAGCCGGGTGATTTGCGAACTGATCGCCAGCACCCAGCATCAACTGACCATCTGCACGCCGTACTTCAACCTGCCGCTGGCCGTGACCCGGGAAATCAACCGGGCACTGGCCCGTGGCGTGAAGATCGACATCGTGGTCGGCGACAAGACCGCCAACGACTTCTACATTCCGCCGAGCGAGCCGTTCAAGGTGATCGCGGCGCTGCCGTACCTCTACGAAATCAGCCTGCGCCGGTTCGCCAAGCGCCATCAGCGCAACATCGACAGCGGCCAGTTGAACCTGCACCTGTGGAAGGAAGGCGATAACACGTACCACCTCAAGGGCATGTGGGTGGACAAGCGCTACACCTTGCTGACCGGCAACAACCTCAACCCTCGGGCGTTCCGCCTCGATCTGGAAAACGCCTTGCTGATCGATGATCCGAAAGGCGAGTTGCTTGAGTCCCGCCGCAAGGAGTTGAAAGAGATCTTCCAGCACACGACGCGCATCGAGCGTTATCAGGACCTGGAAACATTGCCCGAGTACCCGGCGGGGGTGGCCAGGTTTCTCAAACGTGTGAGTCGCGTGCGGATCGAGCGGTTGCTCTACCGCATTCTGTAAAAAAGCATTCGCGAGCAGGCTCGCTCCCACAGTGGATTCGTGTTCGGCACATAACCCTGTGGGAGCGAGCCTGCTCGCGAAGAGGCCCGCTCAGGCGTAACAAGACTCAGTTCAAACCCAGCTTGCCGCGCAACGTCGACAAATCCTCAGCCAGTGTATTCACCGGCCCGACCAGCGCCTTGCGGTCGTTCTCCTTCACCTTGTCATAGGTCTCGAATCCGCCACCCTGGGTCTTGTACTTGGCCAGAATGGTATTCACCGTGGCGAAGTTCCTGTCGACTTTGGCGACGAATGCCGCGTCCTGTTTCTCGATCTGCGGACGGAACAGGTCGACGATTTTCTTCGCCCCGTCGATGTTGCCCTGGAAGTCGTACAGGTCGGTGTGGCTGTAGCGATCTTCCTCGCCGGAGATCTTGGTGGCCGCTACTTCTTCCAGCAGCGCAGCGGCGCCGCCGACGACTTTTTCCGGCGGGAAGGTCAGGCCGGCGACGCGGGTTTGCAGGTCCTTGACGTCGTTGTTCAGGCCATCCGCCAGTTCACCCAGGCCCCGGGTGCTGTTTTCCGAGAACAGCGAGTATTCGATGCGGTGGAATCCGGTGAAGTCTTCGGCCTTTACGCCTTTTTCGTGGTCATCGACCCGGGAGTCGATGGACGCATCGAGGTCACTGAACAGCTCGGCAATCGGCTCGATCGACTCGTAGTAAACCCGGGTCGGCGCATAGAGTTTTTTCGCGGTGGCCAGGTCGCCTTTTTTCACCGCGTCGGTGAACTGTCGGGTGTGGCTGGCCAGCTCATCCAGTTGTTCGGTGACGTAGATCTTGTAGTCGGAAATCGGCTGCACCAACTCCAGCGGCGCCGTCGCGGCGAACGCTGAAAACGGGGTGTTGAGCAAACCTAGGGTCAGCATTAACGCCAGTGGCGATTTTTTCATCAGAGGGCTCCGTAGGGGTCAGGTTGTTGTTTTTGGTTGAGTAGCGTTGAGCAGCGAGCGGCCGATGTAATCCTGATCGCCGTTCACACCGGGCAAAGTGAAGAAATACCCACCGCCGACCGGCTTGAGGTATTCCTCCAGCGGTTCGCCGTTGAGCCTGGTTTGCACGGTGATAAAGCCTTTCTCCAGATCGGCCTGGTAGCAGATGAACAGCAGGCCCATGTCCAGCTGACCGTTCTTGTTCACGCCGTTGGAGTAGTTGAACGGTCGGCGCAGGATCAGATTGGCTTGGGTCGCGGCGGTGCGCGGGTTGGCCAGGCGGATGTGGGCATCGAGTTTGGTCAGCTTGCCTTCGGGGTCTTTGGCGTAATCTGGCACTTCGGTTTCATGGCTGCCGCCGATGGGCGCGCCGCTGCTTTTGACCCGGCCGAGAATGCTTTCCTGTTCCTGCAAGGGCGTGCGGTCCCAACGCTCGACGAAGTTGCGGATGATCCGCACCGCTTGATAGCTGCCGTTGGCCGCCCAGGTCGGTTCGTCGCTGCCGGGCTGGACCCAGACGATGCGGTCCATGGCTTTGCCGTCGTTGGAATCGGGGTTGGCCGAACCGTCGCGAAAACCGAGGAAATTGCGTGCGCTCTGTGCGGGCACGCCGGGTTTGGCCGGGGCCTGGGGCGGCACGCTGCCTTCCTGTTTCCAGCGCACCAGCAGCAGGTCGGGGAGGTTTTTTACGATGTCGCGCAGGGCGTGGATGTTGGTGTCGGCGGTGTTGGCGCAGAACTGCAGGCTCAGGTCGCCGTGGCAGCAATCGGCTTCCAGTGCATCGTTGGGGAAACCGACCATGCGGACAAGGCGCTTGGGCTTGGCATCGGCGAGACCGAAACGCTCGTCGAACAAGGATTCGCCCACTGACACGGTGATGGTCAGGTTGTCCGGCGTGACCACTGGCCCAAGAATCCCGGAATCCACCGGCGGCAGCTTCGGGTCGACCTGAGCGACCGGGCCGCCCGTCATCAAAAACGCGATGCGTTCGTTGAGGGTGAGGAACAGGCGCTCCAGATCTTCACGGTCGCTGGCCAGCACATCGAATGCCACCAGCATGCCCGATGCCGGTCGCGGGGTGACGATGCCGCTCTGGTGTTTGCCGTGGAAATCATGGCGGTCTTCGGTGCGGTCACTGCTGGGGGCTTGGGTCACTTGCGCGGCACCAGCGGCCATGGCCGGGCAGCTCAGGGCTGAACCCGCAAGGGCGACACCGGCGACGCCCATGCCCATCAATACCCGGCGGCGCTGGAGGTTGAACTGCTCTGAATCGTTCATCTGAAAGTCGTCTTCTGCTTACAGGCCGCTAAGGCCAAGGGCGGGATCAATCGCGTCAAGTGCAGCGGCCAATGCTTTGGCCTTGTCGGCAATCTGCGTGCGCTGACCGGCACTGACGCTGTCGTAGCTGGCGTAACCGTCGTTGACCTTGAAGCCATTGAGTTCGGACTCGAATGCGACAAGGGCGCTGTCGATGTTCGGCAACAGGTCGGCGGCGGATTTAGTCAGCAACGGGCGCAGCAGCTCGACGACTTTGCGCGCAGCGTCGAAGTTGCCGACAAAGCCGTTCAGGTCGCTGTGGCTGTAGCGTTCTTCTTCACCGCTGCCGGCACGGACGTCGGCGAGGCTGTTGAGGTTGCGCACCACGGTGCTCACCAGTTGTTCCGGCGGCAACGACTGGGCCAGCAGCTGTTGCTTGAGGGTGGTGACATCGGTCAGAAGGCGCTGGGCGACCGGTGCCAGACCGTCGAGGTTGCGTTGCTGGAACAGCGCGTATTCGAGGCGATGGAAACCGGTGAACGCCGGGTCCTGCTCGCGTTTTTCGAAGTAATCGGCACGGGCGTTGATCCCGTTGTCGAGCTCCGCCAGGCGTTGGGCAGCCGGGGCCAGGCGCTGGTAAGCAGCGCGGGCCGGAATGTACAAGGTTTGAGCCTGACTCAAATCGCCAGCTTCGATGGCTTGATTCAGTGCGGTAACGGCCTTGATCAGCGTCGTGCCCTGGTTGCTGAGGTACACGCGAAATTCCGACAACGGCCCGACAAACGCCACCATCGACGGTTTGGCCTTGGCCGCCGCGTCGGAAGCGGCTGTCGGCGTAACGTGCAAGGTCCCGCGCGGGTTGCTCAGCAGACCGCAGGTGATCGCGTAATCGCCGGGCAACAGGTCGGCATTGATCACCTGGCTCAGGCCCGGCGCGATGTTTTCCCGTTCTTCGACCACCAGCACGCCGTCGAGGATTTCCCATTCAACAGCCCGATCCGAGCGGTTGACGATACGGAAACTGGCGCGACCGGCGGGAACGGTCAGGGCACCAGGCTCGCAACGGTGCGGGTGAATGGTCACCAACACTTCATCATGGTTGGCCTGGCGCTTGGCCGCGGCCATTTTCGAGGCGTAGTAGAACAGGCCGCCGGCGGCGATCATCACGATCACCGAACCGGCCACCGCCCAGCGCAGGGCGCGGGGAGGGGGAGCCTGGGTTGGGGCTGGAGTTGGCATGGTTGCCCTTACTGATTGGAAACTGAAAAGTGACTGACCCTGTGGGAGCGAGCCTGCTCGCGAAAAAACCACCGCTGGTTATCTGGCGTTTACGCGTTATCGTTGACGACCTTCGCGAGCGGGCTCGCTCCCACAAGGGTTGGTGTCTGGCACAGGGGCGGGGAGAAAGAACATCACCAGCGCCACCGCCAGGTAAATCAGATAAGCGCCGAGGGTGCTGACGGTCGGGGCATCCTGGTAACCGAACATCCCGGCCAGCACCGAGCCCAGCGGGCCGTCCATCGGCAGCGTCGCGCTGAGGTCGAAGAGCACGGTTTGCAGGTGATTCCACACGCCGGCTTCATGCAGCGCTTGTACGGAATTGGCAAGGATCCCGGCGGCCACCACGAGAATGAACAGACCGGTCCAGCGCATGAACGCGCCGAGGTTCAGGCGCATGCTGCCGCTGTAGATCAGGACGCCGACCATGATTGCCAGGATGAGGCCGAGCAGGGCGCCGATCGGGGCCGCCGGACCTTCGCTTTGCTGGAACACCGCGAGCAGGAAAAATACGGTTTCCAGGCCTTCCCGGGCCACGGCGAAAAACACCATGGCGATCAGTGCGGTCACCTGATGCCTGGAACCGGTCAGTGCCTGATCAAGAGACGCGTGCAGCGAATGCTTGATCGAACGCGCGACCTTGCGCATCCAGAACACCATCGAACTCAAGATGCCGACGGCCACCAGCCCAACCACGCCTTCAAACAGCTCCTGTTGTTTCTGCGGAAACTCGGCGCTGACCAGTTCCAGGCCGCCACCGACCAACAGGGCCAGGGCGGCGGCGAGAAATACACCGATCCACACGGCGGGCATCCACTGGCCGCGACCGGTCTGTTTCAGGTAACTGGCGATGATGCCGACGATCAATGCGGCCTCGATGCCTTCGCGCAACATGATCAGAAAGGGGACGAACATTCAGCACCGTGTCAGCAATAGATAGGGTGCTAAGTTGTAACATAATGACACTCATTCCCAAATGGCAGTGATTGACATTTAGCTGAACCTAAGCTGAACGAACTTCAAGGTCAACTGTATCCCCTGCTCGCGAAGGCGCAGTGTCAGTCCCCCCTTTATCGAATCCGAAATCCTCTTCGCGAGCAGGCTCGCTCCCACAGGGATTTGCTTGTCCACAGGGATCTGCGGTGAGCTGGCGGTTTCAGCTAATATGCCCCCCACCCAAACAAGAACAGGGCACACCTCGCTCAATGTCGGAAAAAGACACCATTTCCATTCAACTGGTGCGTGAAGCGCTGTTGCAGAGTTGCGCCCCGGGCGTCGCCACCGAAGAGGCGTTGAACAAGGTCGGCATCGATCCTGTCCTCCTGCAAAACGGCACTGCCAGGGTGCCGGCCACCGCCTATGCGCGACTGTGGCGCTTGCTGGCGCGACGGGGCGACGACGAGTTTTTCGGCATGGACCCGCGCAAGCTCAAGTCCGGCAGCCTTGAGTTTCTCTGTCGTTGCGCCATGGTCCAGCCGAGCCTGGCGGCGGGGCTCACCAGTGGCCTGGGTTTTCTGTCGCTGATGCTCGAACGCATGCCCGCCGAACTGGTGCGTCAGCAAAGCCTGGCGGAAATCGTGTTGCTCGAAGACGACCACGAACCGCGCCGAGCCTTCACCTACTTCACCTACTGGATGATCGTGCACGGCGTGGCCTGCTGGCTGGCGGGACGTCGGATCCCGATTCTGGCCATCGAGTTGCGTTGCCCGCAGCCGGATTTCTGCGACGACTATCAAGTGATGTTTTCCGAGAACCTGCGTTTCGACCGGCCACGTACACGGATGATTTTCGCCGCCGATTGCCTGGATCTGCCGATCAAGCGCAGCGCTGAAGAACTCAAGCGTTTCCTGGCCCATGCGCCGGCCAACATCCTGGTGAAGTATCGCGATCCGGAAAGCCTGGCCAGCCGGATCAAGCACGATCTGCGACAACTGCCCGCCGAACAATGGCCGGAAACCGAAGCGCTGGCGCAACGCCTGTGCATGTCGGCCTCGACCCTGCGTCGGCGACTGGCGGAGGAAGGCCAGAGCTACCAGGGGCTCAAGGACAGTGTGCGCAAGGAACTGGCCATCGTCTGGCTGGCGGAGCCGAGCATCAGCTTCAGCGAAATCGCCACCCGGCTGGGGTTTGCCGATGCGAGTTCGTTCTACAAGGCGTTTCGCAAGTGGTCGGGCTCCAATCCGGGGCATTACCGCAGTTTGATCCTCAACGAAGCCTCCTGATCCGACATGTGTTGACCGGGCCGCCCTCATCGCTGGCAAGCCAGCTCCCACAGGATTTGTGTGTTTTCAAAATTGACACATAACCTGTGGGAGCGGGCTTGCCCGCGAAGGCGTCCGTCCAGCCACCGCATCCCTTGAACCTTGGCCAAACCAGTCAAGCAACTTGATAACTTTGACCATTGCCCCACCCCCCGCGCAGAGCGAGTATTTCCCTGTTGGTTACGGTTCCCCCAACCTAATAAAAAACACAGAGGGATTCTGGCAATGCGCGATTACTTGTCTGCTGTTTCACAGTTCAATTATCAGCACACCGTCGACGCCGCACTCGCAGGCGATCTGACCGCCCTCAATGCCTGCATCGAGTGTTGTGACCGGCATGCCTTGCCGGGGCGCATCGCGCTGTTCTGGGAAGGCCGCGATGGCGCCAGCGCGACGTACACCTTCAGCGACCTGCAGGACAAGGCCGCGCGTTTCGCCAATTTCCTCTTGAGCCAGGGCGTGCAGAAGGGCGACAAAGTCGCGGGCCTGCTGCCACGTAACATCGAATTGCTCATCACCGTGTTCGCCACCTGGCGCATCGGCGCGGTCTACCAGCCACTGTTCACCGCCTTCGGCCCGAAAGCCATCGAGCATCGCCTCGGCAGCTCCGGCGCCAAAGTGGTGGTCACCGACGCGGTCAACCGCTCGAAACTCGCCGAAGTCGCCGATTGCCCGACCATCGTCACCGTTGCCGGCCCCAAGGGGCAGGGCATTGTGCAGGGCGATTACAGCTTCTGGGCCGAACTGGCCAACTATTCCAACGTCTGTGAACCGGTAATGCTCACCGGTGAAGACCCGTTCCTGCTGATGTTCACCTCGGGCACCACCGGCCCGTCGAAAGCGCTGTCGGTGCCGCTCAAGGCCATCGTCGCGTTCGAGAGCTATACCCGCGACGCTGTGGACCTGCGCCCGGAAGACGCATTCTGGAACGTCGCCGATCCGGGCTGGGCCTATGGCATTTATTTCGGCGTGACCGGGCCGATGGCCATGGGGCACCCGATCACCTTCTACGATGGCCCGTTCACCCTCGAAAGCACCTGCCGGGTGATCAACAAATACGGCATTACCAACCTCACCGGTTCGCCCACCGCTTACCGCCTGTTGATTGCCGGCGGCGACGAATTCGCCAAGTCGATCAATGGCAAGCTGCGCATCGTCAGCAGCGCCGGCGAGCCGCTGAACCCGGAAGTGATCCGCTGGTTCGCCGACAACCTGGGCGTGGTGATTCATGACCACTACGGCCAGACAGAACTGGGCATGGTCCTGTGCAACCACCATGGCCTGGAACATCCGATTCATCTGGGCGCCGCCGGTTTTGCCTCGCCCGGTCACCGCATCGTGGTGCTGGACGATGAATACAAGGAACTGGGGGTCGGCCAGCCGGGCATCCTGGCCATCGACCGTACCCAGTCGCCAATGTGCTGGTTCGCCGGTTACCAGGGCGCACCGACCAAGGCCTTCGTCGGCAACTATTACCTGAGCGGCGATACCGTCGAATGGAACCCGGACGGCAGCATCAGCTTCGTCGGTCGCAGCGATGACGTGATCACCACTTCCGGCTACCGCGTCGGCCCGTTCGATGTGGAAAGTGCCTTGATCGAACACCCGGCAGTGGTGGAAGCGGCAGTGGTCGGCAAGCCCGATCCGGAGCGCACCGAACTGGTCAAAGCCTTCGTCGTGCTCAGCGCGCAATACCGCGCTGCGCCGGAACTGGCCGAGGAACTGCGCCAGCATGTGCGCAAGCGCCTGGCGGCGCACTCGTACCCCCGTGAAATCGAATTTGTCAGCGAGTTGCCGAAAACCCCAAGCGGCAAATTGCAGCGCTTTATCTTGCGCAACCAGGAAATCGCCAAGGCTCAAGAGGCCGCGGCGAAGAACGTTTCAGCTTGAATCCAAGGAAACAATGATGCAGATCGAAAACAAGGTTTTTCTCGTCACCGGCGGTGCTTCCGGCCTGGGTGCGGCCACCGCTGAAATGCTGGTCGGCGCCGGTGCCAAAGTGATGCTGGTGGACATGAACGCCGAAGCGGTCGCGGCGCAGGCCCAGCGTTTGGGCGCGCACAGCGTGGTGGCGGACATCAGCGACGAAGCGGCGGCTGAAGCGGCGGTGCAGGCGACGGTCAAGGCCTTTGGCGGTCTCAATGGCCTGGTCAACTGCGCGGGCATCGTGCGCGGCGAGAAGATCCTCGGCAAGAACGGTCCGCACGCCTTGGCCAGTTTCAGCCAGGTGATCAACGTCAACCTGATCGGCAGCTTCAACATGCTGCGTCTGGCCTCGGCGGCGATTGCCGAGACCGAAGCGGACACCGATGGCGAGCGCGGCGTGATCATCAACACCGCGTCGGCGGCGGCGTACGACGGCCAGATCGGCCAGGCGGCCTACGCGGCCTCCAAAGGCGCCATCGTCAGCCTGACCTTGCCCGCCGCCCGTGAGCTGGCGCGTTTCGGCATCCGTGTGATGACCATCGCCCCGGGCATTTTCGAAACGCCGATGATGGCCGGCATGACCCCGGAAGTCCGCGACTCCCTGGCGGCCGGCGTGCCGTTCCCGCCGCGCCTGGGCAAACCGGCCGAGTATGCGCAGCTGGTCAGGCATATCATTGAAAACAGCATGCTCAATGGCGAGGTGATCCGTCTCGACGGTGCCTTGCGCATGGCGGCAAAATAAGGAGGATATGTCATGACTATCGCAAATGATCCAATCGTTATCGTCAGCGCCGTCCGCACCCCGATGGGCGGGTTCCAGGGCGAACTCAAAAGCCTGACCGCACCGCAACTCGGTGCCGCCGCGATCAAGGCTGCTGTCGAGCGCGCCGGTGTTGCGCCGGATGCGGTCGATGAAGTGCTGTTCGGTTGCGTGTTGCCCGCCGGTCTGGGCCAGGCTCCCGCGCGTCAGGCCGCGCTGGGTGCGGGGCTGGACAAATCGACCCGCTGCACCACCGTGAACAAGATGTGCGGCTCTGGTATGGAAACCGCCATCCTGGCCCATGACATGCTATTGGCTGGCAGCGCCGATGTGGTGATTGCCGGCGGCATGGAAAGCATGTCCAACGCGCCCTACCTGCTGGACCGCGCTCGCAGCGGCTATCGCATGGGCCACGGCCGGGTGCTCGATTCGATGTTCCTGGATGGCCTGGAAGACGCCTACGACAAAGGCCGCCTGATGGGCACCTTTGCCGAAGACTGCGCTGAAACCAACGACTTCAGCCGCGAAGCCCAGGATACGTTCGCCATTGCCTCGACCACCCGCGCGCAGCAGGCGATCAAGGATGGCAGCTTCAAGGACGAGATCGTGCCGTTGACCGTCACCGTCGGCAAGGAACAAGTGGTGATCAGCAACGACGAGCAGCCACCGAAAGCCAAGCTGGACAAGATCGCCTCATTGAAACCCGCGTTCCGCGAAGGCGGCACCGTGACGGCGGCGAACTCCAGTTCGATTTCCGACGGCGCGGCGGCAATGGTGCTGATGCGCCGCTCCGAAGCTGACAAGCGGGGTCTCAAGCCACTGGCGGTGATTCATGGCCACGCGGCGTTCGCCGATACCCCGGGCCTGTTCCCGGTGGCGCCGATTGGCGCGATCAAGAAGCTGATGAAGAAAACCGGCTGGTCGCTGGATCAGGTGGACCTGGTGGAAGTCAACGAAGCCTTCGCCGTGGTCGGCATGGCCGCGATGAGCCACCTGGAGATCCCTCACGAGAAGCTCAACGTGCACGGCGGCGCTTGTGCCCTGGGCCACCCGATCGGTGCGTCCGGCGCGCGGATTCTGGTGACCTTGCTCTCGGCCCTGCGCCAGAAAGGCTTGAAGCGTGGCGTGGCGGCGATTTGTATTGGTGGCGGCGAGGCCACGGCGATGGCGGTCGAGTGCCTGTACTGAAACTGAGGCAGGCCCATGTGGGAGCGAGCCTGCTCGCGAAGAGGCCATGTCAGTCAACATTGATGTCGAATGACACACCGCTTTCGCGAGCAGGCTCGCTCCCACAGGTTAAATTGTATTAAGGCTCAAATTTATGATCCCCAATGACGAACAACTTCAGATCAGCGACGCGGCCCGGCAGTTTGCCCAGGAGCGGCTGAAACCCTTCGCCGCCGAATGGGACCGCGAGCACCGTTTCCCCAAGGAAGCCATCGGCGAGATGGCCGAGCTGGGCTTCTTCGGCATGTTGGTGCCGGAGCAGTGGGGCGGTTGCGACACCGGTTACCTGGCCTACGCCATGGCCCTGGAAGAAATCGCCGCCGGCGATGGTGCCTGCTCGACCATCATGAGCGTGCACAACTCGGTGGGTTGCGTGCCGATCCTCAATTACGGCAACGACGACCAGAAAGAGCGCTTCCTCAAGCCACTGGCCAGCGGCGCGATGCTCGGCGCATTCGCCTTGACCGAGCCCCAGGCCGGCTCCGACGCCAGCGGCCTGAAAACCCGTGCGCGGCTGGAAGGCGATCACTACGTACTCAACGGCTGCAAACAGTTCATCACCTCCGGGCAGAACGCCGGGGTGGTGATTGTGTTCGCCGTCACTGACCCGAGTGCCGGCAAACGCGGGATCACGGCACTGATCGTGCCGACCGATTCGCCGGGTTACAAAGTCGCCCGGGTCGAAGACAAACTCGGCCAGCATGCGTCCGACACTTGCCAGATTCTGTTTGAAGACGTGAAAGTCCCGGTGGCCAACCGCCTGGGCGAAGAAGGCGAGGGCTACAAGATCGCCCTGGCCAACCTCGAAGGCGGGCGTGTCGGCATCGCTTCGCAATCGGTGGGCATGGCCCGCGCCGCCTTCGAAGCAGCCCGCGACTACGCCCGTGAACGCGAGAGCTTCGGCAAGCCGATCATCGAGCATCAGGCCGTGGCGTTCCGCCTGGCGGATATGGCCACCCAAATTGCGGTGGCCCGGCAGATGGTGCACTACGCAGCAGCGTTGAGGGACAGCGGCAAACCGGCTCTGGTCGAAGCGTCGATGGCCAAGCTGTTCGCCTCGGAAATGGCCGAAAAGGTCTGTTCCTCGGCGTTGCAAACCCTCGGTGGCTACGGTTACCTGAACGACTTCCCGCTGGAGCGGATCTACCGCGATGTGCGGGTCTGCCAGATCTACGAAGGCACCAGCGATATTCAGCGGATGGTCATTTCGCGCAATCTTTGAGAAGGAAAACACTACGTGAACTACGAAACGATTTTGCTGGAAACCCACGGCCGCGTCGGCCTGATCACGCTGAACCGCCCACAGGCGCTGAACGCCTTGAATGCGCAGATCGTCAGCGAACTGAACCATGCCCTCGACGGCCTGGAAGCTGACTCGAACATCGGTTGCATCGTGCTGACCGGCTCGAAAAAAGCCTTTGCCGCCGGTGCCGACATCAAGGAAATGGCCGAGCTGACCTACCCGCAGATTTACCTCGACGACCTGTTCAGCGACAGCGATCGCGTGGCCAACCGCCGCAAGCCGATCATCGCCGCGGTCAACGGTTTCGCCCTGGGCGGCGGCTGTGAACTGGCGCTGATGTGCGATTTCATCCTGGCTGGTGACAACGCGAAGTTCGGTCAGCCGGAAATCAACCTCGGCGTGCTGCCGGGCATGGGTGGCACTCAGCGCCTGACACGCGCCGTGGGCAAGGCCAAGGCCATGGAAATGTGCCTCAGCGGTCGTCTGATCGATGCGGTGGAAGCGGAGCGTTGCGGCATCGCCGCACGCATCGTGCCGAGCGATGAGCTGCTGGACGAAGCGTTGAAAGTCGCGACGTTGATTGCCAAAAAATCGTTGCCGATCGCGATGATGGTCAAGGAAAGCGTCAACCGCGCCTTTGAAGTGAGCCTGTCCGAAGGCGTGCGCTTCGAGCGCCGGGTGTTCCATGCCGCGTTTGCGACGCAGGATCAGAAGGAAGGGATGGCGGCGTTTATTGCCAAGCGCGAGGCTGAGTTCGTCGGTAAGTGATGTAGCGTTTGTGCGGGCGCCTTCGCGAGCAGGCTCGCTCCCACAGTTGATCTCTGGTGTACATGAGATCCCCTGTGGGAGCGAGCCTGCTCGCGAAGCTTTTGGGGTTTACACCAGGTAGTTTTTCAATTCCCGGGCAATCACCATCCGCTGAATCTCGCTCGACCCTTCATAAATCTGCGTGATCCGCGCATCCCGGTAGTAACGCTCCACCGGGTAATCCTCCAGATAGCCATACCCGCCATGAATCTGTATCGCTGACGAACAGACTTTCTCGGCCATCTCCGACGCAAACAGCTTGGCCTGCGAGGCCTCCGACAGGCACGGTTTGCCGGCGCTGCGCAAACGCGCGGCATGCAGGATCATCAGCCGTGCGGCATTGAGTTGCATGTGCATGTCCGCCAGCAGGTTGGCGATGCTCTGGTGCTCGATGATCGGCTTGTCGAATTGCACGCGATCCCGGGCGTAGGCCAGTGCCGCTTCGAAGGCCGCGCGGGCAATGCCCAGTGCCTGGGCGGCGATGCCGATGCGGCCGCCTTCGAGGTTGGACAACGCGATGGCCAGGCCTTTGCCGCGCTCACCCAGCAGGTTGGCCTCGGCAACGGTGCAGTTGTTCAGCGTCACCGCGCAGGTATCGGAAGCGCGGATGCCCATTTTGTGTTCGCTGCGGTCCACGGTGAAACCCGGGGTACTGGTCGGTACCAGGAACGCCGAGATGCCGCGCTTGCCCAGGTCTGGATCGGTCACCGCAAACACGATCGCCAGTTTTGCCCGTTTGCCGTTGCTGACAAATTGCTTGGCGCCATTGATCACCCATTGGCCGTCGCGCAGTTCGGCGCGGGTGCGCAGGTTGTGCGCTTCGGAACCGGCCTGGGGTTCGGTCAGGCAGAAACAACCGATGGCCTGGCCGCTGGCCAGGTCCGCCAGCCAGGTCTGTTTCTGTTCTTCGGTGCCGTAGTTGAGCACCGGCCCGCAACCCACTGAGTTGTGAATGCTCATCATCGCGCCGGTGGCGCCGTCGCCGGCCGAGATTTCTTCCACCGCCAGGGCATAGGCAACGTAGTCGACGTAAGTGCCGCCCCATTCCTCGGGCACCACCATGCCCAGCAGGCCGAGTTCGCCCATCTTCGCCACCAGACCGTCGTCGATCCAGCCGGCCTTTTCCCAGGCCTGGGCGTGGGGGGCGATTTCGCCGCGGGCAAAGTCCCGGGCCATGTCGCGGATCATGACTTGTTCTTCGCTCAATTCGATATCGTGCATGGCTCAGCTCCCGCTTTGGTCAAACCCGTTGAAGAAACTCGCCACGTGTGCGGCGTCCAGCGCCTGCAGGGTGGGGGGATTCCAGCGCGGGTTCTTGTCTTTGTCGATCAGCAAGGCGCGCACGCCTTCGATCAGGTCGCCGCGCTCGAACCACTGGCGGTCCAGGTGCAGCTCAAGGGCGAAGCATTGTTCAAGGCTCAGGTGCCGACCACGTCGCAGCATCTCCAGCGTCACGCCCATGGCCAGCGGCGAACGGGTTTGCAGCAGGTCGGCGGTGGTGGTGGCCCACTCGTGGCTGTCGGCAACCGTCACTTCCCGCAATTGTTCAACAATACTCGGCACATCGGGCAGGGCGAAGAAGTGGTCGATGGCCGGGCGCAGTGCTTTGAGTGGTGCGTCGGGCAGTTGCTGCACCGCGAGTTTGGCCAGCAAGCCTTGCAGGTCCTTCAGCGGTGACTCGTGCCATTGCAGTTGGTCGAGTTTTTCATCCAGCGTAGCCAGCTTGCTGCTGTCCAGGTACCAGTCGGCCAGGCCGCAATACAGGGCATCGGCCGCGCGGATCTGCACGCCGCTGACACCCAGGTAAATCCCCAGTTCACCAGGGATGCGCGGCAGGAAATAACTGCCGCCGACATCCGGGAAATAGCCGATACCCACTTCCGGCATCGCCAGACGGCTCTTCTCGGTGACTATCCGCAAGTCGGCGCCCTGCACCAGGCCCATGCCGCCGCCCAGGACGAAACCGTCCATCAAGGCGAGTACCGGTTTGCGGTAGTGGTGGATCGCGAGGTCGAGGGCGTATTCCTCGACGAAGAAGTCTTCGTGCAACGTGTCGCCGCTTTTGAAGCTGTCGTAGAGCGAGCGAATGTCGCCGCCGGCACAGAAGGCTTTTTCCCCGGCGCCGCGCAGGACAACGGCCTGTACGTTGGCGTCGCCCGCCCAGGCATCCAGTTGCCGCTGTAATTGGCGAACCATGTCGAGGGTGATGGCGTTGAGACCGGCGGGGCGGTTGAGGGTCAGGTGACCGATGTGATTGCGAACCTCGGCCAGCACTTCATTGTGTGTGGCATCCATGGGCGTGGTCGCCCTCGATGAAACCTGAGCAGTCATCAGTAACTCCCTGCTTTTATTGTTCTTTATAGAGAAGCTCGCGCGCGAGCGATGCAGGATCGTAACAGTGCAAATTTGTGATGTACAACGGGGAAATGTGCAGGGGCTTTCTGCATATTTGCAATGACGATCGCGTGCGCCCCCTGTGGGAGCGAGCCTGCTCGCGAAGACGGTATGTCATTCAACATTGATGTCGTCAGATATGGCGCTTTCGCGAGCAGGCTCGCTCCCACAGGGGGTGCTCAGTGTCAGGTTCTACGGCTCAGGACTTCACCAATACTGCGACGTTTCGCATGTAACTCACTGGCGTGAATCAGTTGTTCCAGGTCTTCAGGCGTGACGTCGAAGAAAGCTTCCATGTCGGCCAGCGCCAGTTTCAAATCCTGGGCGGTGATGGCCTGGCTGTCGGTGGGCGGATGGTCGGCAGGTACCACAGCCACTGGTTCAGCGGGGCGCTTGGGGTATCGGATGCGCGTCAGGTTGTTGTAGGCCAGGGCGCTGAGCAACATGATCGTAGCGCCGAGCATCACCGGGCCGAGGGCTTTCCAGTCCATGGCAATGGTCGCCGGGTCCGCCAGTACCAGGGTCAACGCCAGCGCGCCGGCCGGTGGGTGCAGGCAACGCAGCCAGCACATCAGGATCAGGGCCATGCCGGCCGCCAGGCAAGCGCTGCCCAGCGTGCGCCCCAGCACATGGGCCACCAGCAGCGAAACCACGCCGGCGCTCAAGTAGCCGCCGACAATCGACCATGGCTGCGCCAGTGCGCCGGAAGACACCGCGAACAACAACACCGCCGAAGCACCCAGCGGGCCGATCAAATGCTGCGCCACCTCGATGCCGAACACCTGACCGCACAGCCACACGCTGAGCATCGTTCCGAGGGCCATGCCGATGGCGGCGCGGCTCCATTCGGTGGGGCGGGTGTTGATGGCGGCGGGCAACCAGCGAGCGAGCATGAGGAAACCATTCCGTTGACAAAAAACCGAGGAAAAAAAAAGGCTTGTCTGGGATACCCAGAAAGCCCTTGAAGTTGTTCCAACAATTGGGGGAGGAACGACGACAGTGTGCCGATCCTTGCTGATGCTGACAAATTCATATTAATGAAGCTTCAGTTCATTAATTCTGATGTAACGCCACGCGCCGGCCACTCATGAAACACAGGAATCCGCCCATGGCGGTGAGTGCACTCAAGGCGTAGAACATGGTCGGTGCCGGCGTGTGCATCAGCAGGAAGCCGCAAATCACCGGGCTCAATGCACCGCCGAGGGCCGCCAGGTTCTGTGCGCCGTAGTAACTGCCGCGCAATTCTTCCGGGGCCAGGGTGTCGACGAAGAGGAATTCGGCCGGGTAAATGATCATTTCCCCGAGGGTGAAGATGAACATCGCCACGCACCAACTGACCATGCCGTCGGCCAGGCTGAAGCCGATCAAGCCGAGAATGAACAGGCCGGTGCCACCGGCGATCCAGAAGCGCAGCTTTTCGCGATTGAGGAAGCGGCCGATCTGGTACTGCAACAGGATCACACTGACGGCGTTGCAGGCGAGCAGGGCGGCCATGATGTCCAGGGCGGTTTTGGAATCGTGGGTCACCAGCAGGTACTGCGACAGGTACAGGGTGAAACGCCCGTGGACCACGGTGCTGAGCAGGCAACCGCAGGTGAACATGATCAGGGTGCGGTCGTTCTTCAGGGTCACCAGGGTCTTGAGGAAGCTCTGCGGTTGGCCAATGACCGGGGTCTGCGCCGAATCCTTCGGGATGCCGATCATCAGGAAGATACTGAGAAAGGCGATGGCGCCGGCAATCAGGAACGGCGCGATCGGATAGTAGCCGGCGATCACTACGCCCAGCATGGGACCGGTGGCGTAGCCGATGTTGGTCAAGGTGTAGCGCAGGGAAAACGCCTTGGCGCGCTGGCCCATGGGCAGGTTTTCGCTGAGGATCGCTTTGGAACCGATGAGAAACAGCGCCGAGGCCGTCTCGGTGATCACCAGGGTGACAGTGGTCAGGTAGAGGTTTTCGGCGAAGGTCAGCAGCACGAAGCCGATGGCACTGGAAAGCATCGCCAGAATCAGCAACCGGCGCTTTTCAAGACGGTCGATGATGTAGCCGCCATACAGGGCGAGCAGGGTGGCGATGAACACCGCGATACCGAGCAGCAAGCCAACGTCCTGTTGGTTGAGGCCGAGTTTGTTGCTCAAGAACAGCGTGAGCAACGGGCTGGTGATGGCACGACTGACGACGATGGTCAGCGAAACGATCATCAACCGGCGAATAACGAGCGAGTAAGTGGCCACGGTGAGTGCAAATGTCCTTATTTCAGATGTTCAAGTGTTTGACTGAAAACCGTGTCGCTGCCATCGCGGGCGAGCCCGCTCCCACAATGGAGGCGGATGTCCGCAATACCCTGTGGGAGCGGGCTTGCCCGCGATGAGGCCAGACCAGACAGCGCATACATCAGGTCAGCCACCGCTCAAGCACTCCCACCGATTCCAGCTCTTCCAGCCGCCACAATTGCCCGAGCAATGCTTCAGCCTGCCCCCGCGACATCACCCGCTCGGCCAAACTGAAAAATTTATCCTCCAGCGCCCCCTCACTCAGAGGATTGCCCGGCGCACCCAACGGCACTTCAACACACAGGCTCGCCTGCCGACCGTCCACGGTCCGCAGCGTCACCACGGGCTCGCCATCCTCTGACAGTTGCGGGTCCACTTCAAGGTGAATGCGCGACATCCACTGTGTCACCCGTGGATCGTGGCGCAGTTCATCGTCGTAGGCCTGCAACCGGCAATGACCATGCACCAGCCGCGCAGCCAGCGCATAGGGCAGGCTCATCTGCGCCGCCGCCAGGGTGTCGACGTCGTGACCGCCGCACATGTCCCGCAGGAATCCGCACAATCTCACCTGCACGTCTTCGACCTGATCGACCTGCACCTGCAGCTGCTCCAACAGCAAACCCAAGGCATCGATGGCCGAATGGGTGCCGCGGCAGGAGGCGTAGGGTTTGATCGAGCAGCGGGCGAGTTTCCACACGACGCCCAGGTCTGCGTCCAGCGCCTGGGGTTGTGCAGTGTCACCGGCCAGGGTCTTGAGGAAACCGCCCCAGACATCCTCGAACAACTGCGACGGACCGCTGGTCCCCTGTTGGGCAAATCGCGCTGCCAGCAAGCCACCTTCGGCGGCGCGGCCGCTGTGCAGTTTTTTGCTTTGCGAGCCGTCGTGAATAAACGTCCACAAACCGCCACTGAAGCTGCCGGCGATGCCCAGTGCCGACAGGGTTTGCCGCGCATCCAGGCCGAGAATGCGCGCACTGGCGGCGGCCGCGCCGAACACGCCACAGGTTGCCGTGGAGTGCCAACCGGCGCCGTTATGCGCCGAGTAGCCACCGCAGGCTTCGAGCACCCGGCGCCCGATGTCGTAACCGATCACCACCGCCGTGATGAACTCGCGGCCGGTCACCGCTTGCCCGGACATCGACACCGCCGCCATCACGGCGGGCAAGACCACGGCGCCGGAATGGTCGCAGCCTCCAGTGTCGTCCAGTTCCAGGGCATGGGCGGCGATGCCGTTGAGCATGGCGGCCTGAGTCGCGCCGACCCGCAAGTCCGTGCCCCAGACCAACGTATTGCCAGGCTCACCGCCGAACACCTGACGCGCTTGCTTTGCGATGTCGCTGTCAGCCCCGGCCAGGGACGCGCCGAAGGTGTCGAGGATGTGGCGCCTGGCTTGCTCCACTAGCGCCGGTGGCAAATCGTCAAACGTCGTTTCGACGCAAAATTGCGCCAGTCGCTGCATCCGTTCAGTCATACGATGTAGTCCCGGTAATGACGTTCGTACACCGACGCCGGATGATCCTGGGTCACCGGTGCCGCCGATTCAGCCCACCATCGGGCGACTTCGGCACCCGTGGCGACCCACACGTCATCGTGCTGCACAATCCCCTCAAGCAACTCCCGCAACACCCCGATCCGCCCCGGCGTTGCAATGATTTCCGGGTGCAGGCGCAGCACGTAGCACAGGCCGAAGCGATGAAACCCGGCGAAGTCCATTTGCAGATTGCCCAGGGTGTGGCTGTAGGACGCGATCCGCGATTGCGCCGGTGGCACGGCAGGACTGAGGTTGAAGGCGAAGTAGGGTTCGTCTTCCAGTTCATAGTGCAGCGGCAACTCGATCACCTCAGGCGAAGTCGGGTGCGCGAACGGCAGGTCATCGCCGCGCCATGACGATGACCAGCGAATACCCTGATCTCTCAACGCTTCGATAAAGCCCGGCGCACCGTTGCCGGCGGGGATACGGAACCCCGTGGGACGCTGGCCGGTCAGTGCCGCCAAGGTTTCGCAGCCCTTGGCGATGTCGGCGCTCTGTTCGGCCAGGTCGAGGTGGTCGTAGTTCTGATGGCGATACCCGGCGCAGGCGATCTCATGGCCGCCGGCCTGGATTGCGCGAAGGTGTTCGGGGTTTTCCTCGGCGACGACGCCGGGGACAAACCAGCTGCTGGCGACGCCAAGTTCATTGAACAGACCCAACAAGCGCTCGACCCCGCGCTGCGTGCCGTAACGCCACACCGACAGGGTTTTGTCGCGCCCGGCGACTTCCGGGGCCTGGGTGAGGATGCCGTGGATGTCGTTGTAATCGACGGTCAGTACTACTGCGCAGCGATAACCCTTGGGCCAGACAGTGGACTCAGCCATGGTGATGCTCCTTGAGCCACCACTGGGCGACGTCGCGGCAGGTGGCGAACCAGACGTCGTCGCGTTGACGCATGTGTTCGAAGATTTTTTCCAGCAACAGGATGCGCCCTGGTTTGCCGGTGATCTTGGGGTGGAACAGGGTCGTCAGGCACAGCCCTTCATCCATGGCGCCGTCGTATTCGCGGCACCAGTTGTCGAGGGTCAGCGCGTAGCTGGCGGTACGGTCCAGCCCGGAAGGGAAGTCCGGCGCCCGGGTGTAGGCGAGGGAGGCGTAGTCGTCCATTTCCCAGCGCCCGGGGATTTCCACCAGCGGCGTGGCGTGGCCCGGTACATTCACCAGGTACGGACGGTCATCGCCGCGCATGCTGCTGGAGTAGGTCACGCCGGCCTCGACCAGCATCGCCGGGGTTTGCGCGTGCCAGTCGCCGGACGGTGTGCGAAAGCCTTCGGCGCGGATGTTCAGGTGCTTCCAGAACACCTCGCGGGACCGTTTCATCACGTCCTTCTGCTGTTCCAGCGTCAGGGCGTAAAAGGATTCGTGTTTGTAGCCGTGATACGCCACCTCATGCCCGCGCTCGACAATCGCCTGGCACTGTTTCGGCCAGTTCTCCACGACCCAGGCCGGGACGAAGAACGTCGTCGGCAGACGGAACTCGTCGAGCAGGTCGAGAATCCGCGGCAATGCCCGGTACGGGCCGTAGCCGCCGAAACCGAAGTACTCGGGTTTGCGCCAGATCGAGCCATTGAGCATGGCATCGCCGGTCGGGCCGTCGAGATCGAAGGCCAGGGCCAGGCAGCCTTTGTGCCGGTCGGGCCAGGTGGGTTGGGGTGAGGAGGACATCGGTGGTACTCCAACTCTCTATAAATAAACACCGGACCCTGTGGGAGCGGGCTTGCCCGCGATGAGGCCGGCATAGCCACCATCAATGTGGCCTGACAGTCCGCCATCGCTGGCAAGCCAGCTCCCACAGGTTTGCGTCAACCCACTGGGCCTATTTCCCGGCGTTGATGGTCACGGTCTTGATCGCCCCCAGTTCCAGATCCCATTTCTTCAGGATTGCCTGGTAGCTGCCATCGTCGATCATGCTCTGCAACGCGACTTTCACCGCTTCGCTCAATTCAGGCTTTTTCTTGCTCACGCCCAGGCCGGTGAACTGCGAGGAGATCGGCAGGCCGACGGTCTTGTACATGTCCTTTTCCTGGGTTTTCAGGTACGGCAGGGTTTCGCTGCCTTGCATGGCCGCGTCGATGCGGCTCTGGCGCAGTTGCGCCCGGGCATCGGCCGAGCCTTCGGTGCCGATCACATTGATCGCCGGTTTGCCGGCGGCTTCACAGTTGGCCTTGCTCCACTCGGCGATTTCCGCCGGGAAGGTGGTACGGCGGCTGGTGCCGACTTTCTTGCCGCACAGGTCGGTGATTTCGTTGGTGTCCTTGTTCTTCTGCAGGGTGTAGAACTGCGGGCCGCTGGTGAAGTAGTCGACGAAGGTCACGCTGGCCTGACGCTCCTTGGTGTCGGTCATGCCCGACAGCACCATGTCCACTCGGTCTGTGGTCAGGGCGTTGATCATTTGTTCGAAACCGGTTTCCTGCCACTTGATTTTCACGCCCAGGCGTTCGGCCAGGGCGTTGCCCAGGTCAACGTCGACACCGGTGAGGGTGTTGGTGGCCGGGTCCTTGAAATCCATCGGCGGGTAGTTCGGCATGATCGCAACGACGATCTCGCCCTTATCCTTGATGCTGGCCGGCAAGTCGGCGGCGAAGGTAACGCTGGAAGCCATCAGGCCTGCGAGTACTGCTGGGATAACGAAGTTCTTCATGGTCGTTCTCTTATGTGTGTTGTTACGCCAGTCGGCGTTTAGGTTCGAACGGCAGAAATGAAGCTTTGGGTGCGTGGGTTTTGCGGACTTATTAGTATTTCTTCGGGGCTTCCTGCCTCCACGATCTGCCCGCCGTCCATGAACACCATGCGGTTGGAGACTTCGCGAGCGAAGCCCAGTTCATGGGTGACGACGATCATGGTCATGCCGGTCTGCGCCAGGTCGCGCATCACCGACAGCACCTCACCGACCAGTTCCGGGTCGAGTGCCGAAGTGGGTTCATCGAACAGCATCAGCTTGGGCCGCATGGCCAGGGCGCGGGCAATCGCCACCCGTTGCTGCTGGCCACCCGAGAGTTCGATCGGGTAGCTGTTGCGCTTGTCGGCCAGGCCGACGCGGGCGAGCAGTTCCACGGCTTCTTCGTGCGCCTCCTTGGGCGAACGCTTGAGCACCTGGCACGGCCCTTCGATGATGTTTTGCAGCACAGTCATGTGCGGGAACAGGTTGAAGCGCTGGAACACCATGCCGGTGGACAGGCGCTGGCGGGCGATCTGCGTCTCGTTGAGTTCGTGCAGTTTGTTGCCGACGATGCGGTAACCCACCAACTCGCCATCGACCCACAGACCACCCTTGTCGATTTTTTCCAGCTGATTCACGCAGCGCAGCAAGGTGCTCTTGCCCGAGCCGGACGGGCCGATGATGCACAGCACTTCGCCTTGCTCGACTTCGATGTTGATGTCCTTGAGCGCGTGGAAATGGTCGTAGTATTTGTTAAGGCTCACGGCCTTGACGATGCTTCTCATGTCGGTCTCCTCAGGAACGCTTGCCGGCGCCGCGAGCGAAACGACGCTCCAGGCGGCTTTGACCGAAGGACAGCACGGTGACGGTGGCCAGGTACCAGATACCGGCGACGATCAGCAGTTCCATCACGCGGGCGTTGGCGTAGTAGATGTTCTGGGCGTTGTAGAGCAGTTCCGAGTACTGGATGACGCTCGCCAGCGAGGTCATTTTCACCATGCCGATGAACTCGTTGCCCACCGGCGGAATGATGATCCGCATGGCCTGGGGCAGGATGATCCGGCGTAGCGCTTGCAGGCGCGGCATGCCGATCGACTTGGCGGCTTCGTATTGCCCGGTGTCCACCGAAAGCAGGCCGGCACGCACCACTTCGGCGGTGTAGGCGCCCTGGTTGATGCTCAAGCCGAGCAGGGCCGCCACGAACGGCGTCATCAGGCTCACGGTGTCGAATTCGAAGAGCCCGGGGATGCCGATGGTGGGGAAGATCAACGCCAGGTTGAACCACAACAGCAACTGCAGGATCAGCGGCGTACCGCGGAACAGCCAGGTGTAGGTCAGCGCCACGTAGCGCAGGATCGGGTTGGCCGACATGCGCATGATCGCCGTGATCACCCCGAACACGATGCCCAGGGCCATCGCCAGCACTGCCATGACGATGGTGTTGAGCAAACCCCACATGATCGCCTGGGAGGTGAGGAACTGGCCGATGTACGACCATTCGATCTTGCCTTCGGCGAAGGCGCGCACCAGGCCCAGAATGGCAATGACGATCACCGTGGCGAAGAAGATCCGCCCGTAGTAGCGCCGTGGCACGTGTTGGTACTGGGTTATGTCAAACTGGTTTTCCGCCAGTTTGCGCTCCGCCTGGAGTCGTTCTGCCTGTGTCTGGCTCATGGTTGTTTCTCCGTACACTGTTCTTTCAAATCCACCGCAGTCCCTGTGGGAGCGAGCCTGCTCGCGAAGGCGGTGGGTCAGTCAGCATTGATGTTGAATGTGATGACCTCTTCGCGAGCAGGCTCGCTCCCACAGGTGGTATGTGTGCGTGTCAGAGGCGGAAGCCCTGATAGTCCTCGGTCCAGGCTTGCTGGGCAGCGAGGGCGGTTTTCAGCCGGCCGATCTGCTCGCGTACCTGCTGCGGCGCGGTGCCGCCCCAGCCGCTGCGGGCGGCGATGGCAGCTTCCAGGGTCAGGCTGTCACGCACTTCAGGCGTCAGGCGCGGATCGATTTCGGCCAGCAACGCCGGCGAGGCTTCCCACAACTCGATGTCGTGTTTCTCGCAGGCCTTGACCAGCGCACCGGTGATTTCGTGGGCTTCCTTGAACGGCACGCCGCGCACCGCCAGCCAGTCGGCCACTTCAGTGGCGAGGGTGAAACCCAGCGGGGCCTGGCGACGCAACTCTTCGACGTTGACTGTCATGGTCGCCACCATCCCGGCCATGGCCGGCAGCACCAACAGCAGCGTGTCGACGCTGTCGAGCACGCCGTGCTTGTCTTCGCTCAAGTCGCGGTTGTAGGACAGCGGCAGGGATTTGAGCGTGGAGAGCAGGCCGGTCAGGTTGCCGATCAAACGGCCAGCCTTGCCTCGCGCCAGTTCGGCAATGTCCGGGTTTTTCTTCTGCGGCATGATCGAGCTGCCGGTGGCGTAGGCATCGTCCAGCGCGACCCAGCGAAACTGCCGCGACGACCACAGGCAGAACTCTTCAGCCAGGCGTGAGATGTTGATCCCGAGCATGCTGGCGATAAACAGGAATTCGGCGACGTGATCACGGCTGGCCACGGCGTCGATGGAGTTTTCGCACACGCCGCTGTAGCCCATTTCCCTGGCCGACTGTTGTGGCAGGCGGGCGATGGCCGAGCCGGCCATGGCTGCCGCGCCCAGTGGCGACAGCGAGGTGCGTGCGTCCCAGTCCACCAGGCGTTGCACGTCACGCAGCATCGATTGCGCGTGGGCCAGCAGGTGATGGGCGAACACGATAGGCTGCGCCTGCTGCAAATGGGTGAAGCCGGGGCAGATGCTTTCGACGTGTTGTTCGGCCTGATTGACCAGCGCCTGCTGCAAGGCCAGCACTTCGACGGTCAGGGTGCGTACGTGATCGCGCAGGAACAGACGCAGGTCGTTGGCGGTCTGGTCATTGCGCGAACGACCGGCGCGCAGCTTGCCGCCCAGGGCGCCGAGACGTTCGGTCAACAGACGCTCGATGAAGGTGTGGACGTCTTCGTCGTCCAGGGTCGGCGCGATGCTGCCGGCACGGAAGTCAGCGCCGATCTGCTCCAGCGCACCGAGCATGGTCCGGGTTTCCTGTTCGTTCAGAAGCCCGGCGCGCTGCAATTCCCGGGCGTGGGCCTTGGAGCCGGCGAGGTCGTACGGGGTGAGGCGGAAATAGCGCTCGGGACAACGGGACAGCGCGGCCAGGGCTTCGGACGGACCGCTTTTGAAGCGAGCACCCCAGAGACGGTCGGTGGCTTGAGACATGGTTGTTTTCCTCGTCGGTAATGCGAACGAAATCGTTATGTCAGGCCTGAAATACCCATCAGGGCGTCGTCAGGTCAGATAAAAATCAGGGGCAGGGGACTAGCGCAGTTGCAAAAGGGCGAGAGCTGATCGAAGTGTCAGCTTTTAATGCTTCGAAATCAGTGTTTTGGCACTGAAGTTCGGAATTTCTGTGTGGTTGCCAAGTCTGGTTTTCTGTGTTCATTATTATTAGGCCAGCTATGTTTTTGTTGTTGGACACAGGTTGTTGAATCGGGCGCCAGAGGTAAATAAGCATTATGGAAACCCCACTTTCCAATTCCGGAAACCCGCCGCCGAAAACGCTGCAACGGGCACCGCTGGCCCTGAGCGGGCTGGATTTCAAATTGCTCAAGGTGTTCAAGGCGGTGGTCGAAGCGGGTGGTTTCAGCGCGGCGCAAAACGAACTGAATGTGGGCCTGGCAGCCATCAGCAAACAGATCTCCGACCTGGAAATCCGCATTGGCATGCGTCTGTGCACCCGAGGTCGGGAAGGGTTTCACCTGACCGAAGAAGGGCGTCTGGTGTACCAGGCGTCGATTGACTTATTTGCCTCGGTTGACAACTTTCGTGACCGGCTTAGTTCAGCGCAGAATGAACTTATCGGCGATCTTGGCGTGGGGGTTATTGATAATACGATTTCCGATCCGCAATCACCGTTAGTTGCTGCGCTTAGAGTAATAAACGAGCAGTCACCTAAAGTAAGGTTTCAACTCCAGGCATCGCAACTGGATGAGGTTGAACGCGGCGTTGTCGAGGGGCGATTGGTGGCCGGTATCGTGCCGGTTTATCAACGGAGGGAAGAGTTCGATTACTACCCGTTGTACGAGGAACGCTCCGAGGTTTATTGCGCCGTAGGCCACCCGTTGTTCGAGAGGCCGGCGGATCAGATGAGCAGCAACATGCTCAAGGATTACGAGTGCATCAACCACCGCTACGCGATCCATCGCGACAAGCTCAACTTTGCCCACTACGACAGTTTTTCCGCTTCCGCAACCCAGGTGGAAGCCGTGGCGCTGCTGATCAGGACCGGGCGTTTCGTGGGTTTTCTGCCACAGCATTACGCGGCTAATTGGGTGGCGCAGGGGCAGTTTCGTGCGCTGTGTCCAGAGCTGATCCATATCGACACGCCGTTCAATCTGATCCTGCGGCACAACACCGTGCGCAGTCCGTTGGTGAAGGCGTTTGCCCAGGCGTTGGGTGTCGACCTTAAAGCCACAATCTAATGGCTTGATGCAATCAAACTGTGGGAGCGAGCCTGCTCGCGAAAGCGGTGTGTCAGTCGACAAACAGGTTGTCTGACCCCCCCCTCTTCGCGAGCAGGCTCGCTCCCACAGTTTTTTGTGCACGACTTACTGTCGTTAGTTGCAAAACAATATTTTTCAAGCCACCGAAACAGCAGGCCAACTCTGCAACGCAATCGGCAACTTGCGCGACTCGCCACGCCCCATCGGGAAGTACGTGAAACCGGCGCGAGCCAGGCGTTCGGTGTCGTAGAGATTGCGACCGTCGAAGATCACCGGGGCATTGAGTCGTTGGCGGATCAGCTCGAAATCCGGGGCCTTGAATGGCTGCCATTCGGTGCAGATGATCAGCGCGTCGGCGCCATTCAACACCGACTCCGGCGTGCCCATGAGCATCAGCTTCGCTTCATCGGGGTACAGTCGCTGGGTCTCCTGCATGGCTTCGGGATCGAATGCCCGCACATTCGCTCCCGCGGCCCACAGTGCTTCGAGCAGCACCCGGCTCGGCGCATCGCGCATGTCGTCGGTGTTGGGTTTGAACGCCAGCCCCCATAAGGCAAAGGTCTTGCCGCGCAAGTCGCCCTGGTAGAAGGCCTTGATGCGCTCGAACAGTTTGTGCTTCTGCCGCTGGTTGATGGCTTCCACCGCTTGCAGCAGGTCGCTGGAGCAATGGGCTTGTTCGGCGCTGTGGATCAGGGCGCGCATGTCCTTGGGGAAGCACGAACCGCCGTAGCCGCAGCCGGGGTAGATGAAGTGGTAGCCGATGCGCGAATCGGCGCCGATGCCCAGGCGCACCGATTCGATGTCGGCTCCCAGGTGTTCGGCCAGTTCGGCCATCTGGTTGATGAAGCTGATCTTGGTCGCCAGCATGCAGTTGGCGGCGTACTTGGTCAGCTCGGCGCTGCGCAGGTCCATGAACAAGATGCGGTCATGGTTGCGGTTGAACGGCGCGTACAGGTCGCGCATCACCTCGCGTACCTCATCGCGCTCGCAGCCGATGACGATACGGTCCGGGCGCCGGCAATCGGCCACGGCCGAGCCTTCCTTGAGAAACTCGGGGTTGGAGACGATATCGCACTGCAGCAAGCGTCCGACCTTGATCAGGCATTTGTCGATGTGCGCGCGCAAGGTATCGCCGGTGCCCACCGGCACCGTGGACTTCTCCACGAGGATCACCGGTTGTTCACGGTGCCGCGCCACGGCTTCACCCACCGCCAGCACGTAACGCAAATCCGCCGAGCCGTCGTCCCGGGACGGCGTGCCAACCGCGATGAACAGCACTTGGCCATGCTGCACGGCGAGTTTTTCGTCGGTGGTGAACTGCAGGCGTCTGGCGTCCAGGCCCTCACGCACCAGGCTGGCCAGTCCCGGTTCGAAAATGCTCACGTGGCCCTGTTGCAACAGTTCGACTTTTTTCGGGTCAATGTCCATGCACACCACGTCATGGCCGACTTCAGCCAGAACCGCTGCTTGAACCAGACCCACATAACCGCTGCCAAACACGCTGATTTTCATGGGGCATTCCTGTCCTGATCCACTTAGGATCAGGATTAACAGCGCCATGTTTCAGTTCATCTATCGGCAAGTCGACGTCCTGGACTGCTCGACAATTGACTTTCCCGGTCTGGAGCGGCAGCGTAACGGCCTGCCGTTTTGCCCACTTCTGTACTTTTTTCATTCAAGGCTGTTTCGTTTGACTGACTTACCCGCTGTTGCTGCAACCACCCCCCGACCCAACCCGCTGACCCTGTACCTGGCGCGACTGGCGCCGTCCAGCCAACTGACCATGCGCTACGTATTGCAGGACGCCGCCGACCGCCTGGGCTTCGAAGACGTGAATATCGAGGAAATTCCCTGGCATGAGCTGCAACCCGAGGATGTGATTGCGCTGGTGGCCACCTTGCGCACCGACGGTTACGCGCCCAATACCTCGTCGCTGTACGTCAATGCAGTGCGCGGGGTGATGAACGAAGCGTGGCGCATGAGCCTGATCAGTCAGGAGCACTTGCTGAAAATGCGCTCGGTCAAGCGCATTGCCGGCACCCGGCTGTCCCAGGGGCGCAATCTGCGACGCACGTTGATCCAGGAACTGATGGAAGTCTGCGCCGCCGATCCACGGCCCCAGGGTCTGCGGGATGCGGCGATCATCGGAATTCTGTACGGCTCGGGGATGCGCAAGTCGGAATCGGTGAACCTCGACCTCAACCAGGTGGACTTCACCGAGCGTAGCTTGCAGGTCACGGCCAAGGGCAACAAGCAACTGATCAAATACGCCCCGGCCTGGGCCTTCGCCAAACTCGATGCCTGGCTGGAGTTGCGCCGTTCACAGCTCAAGGAAGGTGAAGCGGACGATAGCTTCCTGTTCAACCGCATTCGCCGCGGCAGCCACATCACCCGCGAGCGCATCACCAAACACGCGATCTACTACATTGCCCGCCAGCGCGGGGCGCAGGTGGGGGTGAAAATCATGCCCCATGATTTCCGTCGTTCGTTCATCACCCGGGTGATCGAAGAACACGATCTGTCGATCGCACAGAAACTCGCCCACCACAGCAACATCCAGACCACCGCCAACTACGACGTGCGCGACGACAACGAACGGCGCCGGGCGGTGGATCGCTTCGATCTTTGATCGTGTACACCTGTGGGAGCGAGCCTGCTCGCGAAGGCGGCCTTTCAGGTACAGGAAATCCGGCGGATGTACCGGCCTCTTCGCGAGCAGGCTCGCTCCCACAGGGGATCATCAGTCGGCACATACGCTGACCACGACACCGCTCCCACAGGGGAATGGGTTCAGGGCTCGCTCAGGACGTGGGCATGGCCGATGGTGGAGACATGAACGGCGCTGCCGGCCGGGGGCGCGTACATGCCGGAGCTGCGCACCAGCAGTGATCGTCCCGACTGCTCGCCGGAGGCCGAAGACTGCAATTCCACGGTCAGGGTACAGGTGTTGCCGCTGAAATCCCGTTCGGTCACCACGGCGCGGCAGCCCACGACTTCCGCGGTATGCGGCATGACGCTGGCCAGTTGCAGTTGCTCGGGTCGCAACATGATCTGCGCCGCGCTGTTGTTGCGGTGGTTGTTGACCGGTATCCGCCCCAGATCGCAGTGCGCCCAGCCTGCCTCGATGCGGGCCGGCATGACCACCGCGTCACCGAGAAACAGTGCGGTCTGGACATCGTCGGGATAGCGGTAAAGGTCCAGCGGATGCCCGGATTGCACCAGCCGGCCATGGCGCATCACCGCCAGTTGATCGGCGAAGGACAGCGCCTCGCTCTGGTCATGGGTGACCAGAATGGTGGTGACCCCAGCTTCCGCCAACAAGCGAGCCACCAGTTTGCGCATGCTGGCGCGCAGGCCGGTGTCGAGCGCCGAAAACGGCTCGTCCAGCAGCATCAGCCGCGGTTGCTGGGCCAGGGCGCGCGCCAGGGCCACCCGTTGCTGTTGGCCGCCGGACAGTTCATGGGGCCAGCGCTCGGCCATGTTCGAATCAAGGGCCACGCTGTCCATCAACTCCGCGACACGTTCCTGCTTTTCGCTGCCTTTGGTCGCGAGGCCGAAACCGATGTTGGCCGCCACCGTCATGTGCGGGAACAGCGCGCCGTCCTGGGGCACATAACCGATCAAGCGCTGATGCGCAGGCACCTCGTGGGTGCTGTCGACCAGGGTCTGGCCATTGAGCGACAGCCGCCCGGCATCGGGAAACTCGAAGCCGGCGATCATCCGCAGCAAGGTGGTCTTGCCCGATCCCGAAGGCCCGACAATTACCGTACGACTGCCGGCGGGCACCGACAGGCTGACGTTTTCCAGGGCTTTGTGTGCACCGTAGGATTTACTGAGCGAATGCAATTCAAGAGCGTTCATCGGCCAGCCGTTTTTTTGGATTGGTGATAAAGAATTCCGGTCAACGGAAGCGACAGCATAATCATCAGCAGGGCATAGGGCGCCGCCGCCGCGTAATCGATTTCGCTGGTCAAGGCCCAGAATCCGGTGGCCAGTGTCCGCGTGCCGTTGGGTGCGAGCAGCAGGGTGGCGGTCAGTTCATTGGTGATCGCCAGGAACACCAGCGCGGCGCCTGCGGCTGCGCCCGGCGCGGCCAGGCGCAGGGTGATCAGCCACAACGCCCGGGCTGGCGAACGACCCAGGCTGCGGGCCATGTTTTCCAGTTCCACGGGCGCCTGGGCGATACCGGCACGCAGACTCACCAGCGCACGGGGCAGGAACATCAGCAGGTACGCCAGCAGCACGGTGATCGTGGTCTGGTAGATCGGCCGGGCAAAATGGATGGTCACGGTGACCAGGGCCAGGGCGACGACGATTCCCGGCAAGGAACTGGTGATGTAGTTGCAGCTTTCCAGCACCCGTTGCAGCCGGCCGGGCGAACGAATCGACAACCAGGCGATCGGGATGGCGGCGCAGGTGGTCAGGAGCGCGCCCGCCACGCCGAACAGCAGGGTCTGTTCCAGTGCCGGCAGCAGTTCGCTCAAGTCCCAGACTTGCAAGCCGCCGGCAATCAACCATTTGCCCAAGGTTATCAAGGGCACGCCCAGCGCCAGGGCGCAGGTGACGATTTGCAAGGCCAGCGCGAGTACCGTTGCCGGGGCCTTCAGACAGACAATCCGTTGTTCCCGGGCACTGCCGGAGCCGACGCGGGCGTAGCGCGCATTGCCACGGGCAGCGGATTCGACGGTCAGCATCGCCAGGCAGCAAAGCGCCAATACACCGGCCAGCAGGTTGGCGGCGGCGCCGTTGAAGGTGGATTTGAACTGATCGAAGATCGCCGTGGTGAAGGTGTCGAAACGGATCATCGCGTACAGCCCGTATTCGGCCAGCAGGTGCAGGCCGACCAGCAAGGCACCGCCGCAGATGGCCAGGCGCAATTGCGGCAACACCACGCGGAAAAACACCGCCCAAGGCCTGAGCCCCAGGGATTCGGCGACGTCTTCGATGGCCGGATCGAGACGGCGCAACGTGGCGGCAACCGGCAGGTAAAGAAACGGGAAATAGGCGATCACCGAAACCAGTACACCGGCAAACAACCCATGAATCGGAGGGACCAGACTGACCCAGGCATAGCTGTGCACGAACGCCGGTACCGCCAGCGGCGCGGTCGCCAGCAACGACCACCAGCGGCGGCCCGGTAGATGGGTGCGTTCGGTCAGCCACGCCAGCGTCACGCCAAGTGCGATGCACAATGGCACCGTGATGACCACCAGCAATACGGTATTGACCAGCAATTCGCCGACCCGCGGACGGAACACCAGCGGCACCAGGGCGGACCAACCGGTTTGCAGGTACACGCCGATGACGAACGCAATGGGCAGCAGCGCCAGCAACGAAATCAGCACCGACAAACCCACCACCCACGCGCCACCACGGCTCGCGAACAGGCCGCGTGACCGTCGACGCAGATTGGCGGGTGCGGTTTGGGCGACACCCGCCGGCAGGGTTTCAGGTATCAATTAAAGCAGTCCGGCCTGAGTCATCAGCTCCACGGCTTTTTTGCTGTCGAGTTTCGAAGCATCGACGGTTGGCGCGTCGAGCTGCTGCAAAGGCACCAGTTTAGGGTTGGATTGAGCGTTCTTGCCCACGGCATATTCAAACGATTTGCCGTCCTTGAGGATGGCCTGGCCGTCCTTGCCGGTGATCCACTTCAGGAACGCCTGGGCTTGTTCCTTGTGTTTGCTGGACGCCAGGACACCGCCGCCGGAGATGCTGACAAACGCTCCCGGGTCCTTGTGCTTGAAATAGTGCAGGGCGGTGTTCTTGCTGTTTTCGCCGGTCTTGGACTGATCGACGAAGCTGTAATAGTGGTAGATCACGCCGCTGTCGATCTGCCCGGCATTGACCGCCTTGAGTACCGAGCTGTTGCCGCGATAAGCGGTGAAGTTGGTTTTCATCGCCTTGAGCCAGTCGAGGGTCGCGGCTTCGCCTTTCTGTTCGAGAATCGCCGCGACGATGGCCTGGAAGTCGGCACCGCCCGGCGACGCGCCCCAGCGACCTTTCCAGCTCGGGTCGGCAAGGTCCATGATCGATTTTGGCAATTGGGTTTCAGGCAGTTTGCTCGGGTTATAGACGAACACCGTGGAACGTGCGGCGATCCCCACCCATTTGCCGTGGGCCGGACGGTAGGCGGCATCGACTTGCTCCAGGGTGGCCTGGTCGACCGGTGCAAACAGGCCGGCGTTGTCCACCAGGACCATGGCCGGGGAGTTTTCGGTCAGGAACACATCGGCTGGCGAGGCGGCGCCTTCCTGCACGATCTGGTTGCCCATTTCGGTGTCATCGCCGTTGCGCAAGGTGACCGGAATACCGGTGTCCTGAGTGAATCCTTCAACCCAGGCCTTGGTCAGGCCTTCGTGCTGCGCGTTGTACACCACAATGCCGACGCCTTCGGCGGCATACACGTGGCCGGCGCTCATCAGCGCGGTGGTCAGCAGGGCTTGTTTCAGGAAAGACGGGATTCGGGAAATCATGCTAAGGCAGCTCCTGGTTTTTTGGTTTCGAGCAAGCAGATTCGACGGGGACAACGTCGATTATTGTAGATCAATAGGAATCATTTGCATGTTTGTGGAGGTAAACCACCGATGAAACCTTGTGGGAGCGAGCCTGCTCGCGAAGGTCGTTAACGATGACGCGAGCATCCTGGATAAACGCGGCGTGCTTGAGTTTTTCGCGAGCAGGCTCGCTCCCACAGGGGGAATGGCTCCCACAGTGATGCATTGTGTTACTGGCTGGCATTGGCGGACGGGCAGCCTTTTTGTGTATTGCTCGCCGCCTGGCTGATCAGCGCCGCCAGGCGTCTGACGTTGTTCTGCTGCGCCGCCACCAACTCGTCGATGGACGGTCCGGAAGGCGTTTGCAACGTGCTGCGGCAAGGCAGCAGGGTGTCCTCGCCGTTGCGCAGGCGCCACTTCACATCGATCAACCCGTATTGACCGGGAATCGAATCGAACCGCTGTACATCGACTCGCACCGAGATTCTGCGCTGGGGATTGCTATTGACCATCTGATCAAGCAGGGCGGCGCGCAATTCATCCACCAGGCTGGCGCCCCACCAGTCGGTTTCGAGGATGGCCATGCCGGTGTTGCCCTGACGCACGACAATCTGCGGGCGATCGACCTGCGGCGGCACCATCAGACTCTCGATCTGGATCTCCGCGGTGGACCTTGAATTGCCGCTCAGCTGGGCCGGGGTCAAGGTGTGGAACTGAATCGGGTCGCTGCGACAAGCGGCGAGCAATGACAGCACAGCGATCAATGTAATCTTCAGCGCAAAACCCATGAAAGATGCTCCTGTGGTCATTTGCTTGGCGGCCCTTGCAGATCAATGGGCGCGGCATTCTTGGGCCGGCCGCGAATCAACGATTCCGGGTGCCGGCCCAGGTAGTCCGCGAGGTCTCGCAAGGAGCGCGATGTGCGTCCAAGCTCGTCCAGCGTCTCCCCCAGTTTTTCCCGTTGCGGCGAATCGTCGGCCAGGGTCGAGTTGGCCGATTGCAGCGTCGTATTGGCCGATTGCAGGGTCTTGCTGACATCTATCAGGGTGGTTTGCACACTCGGCAGGGTCTTGGCGTTGAACTGGCCCAACCCTTTGCGCAGTTCCACGAGGTTGCTGTCGAGGTTGCCGGCAATCCGCTCGATGGGCAGCTGATTGATCTTGTTGACCATCGCTTCGAGTTTTTCCTGCAGCTGTTCGAGACTGCCGGGCACCGTCGGAATGCTGACCGGGCGAACGCTCGGATCAAAGGCGACTTTCTCCGCCTTGGGGTAGAAGTCCAGGGCGATGTACAGCTGGCCGGTCAGCAGATTGCCGGTTCGGGCCTGACCGCGCAGGCCATTCTCGATGAACGTCCCCATCAGCCGTACGCTCGCGGCTTCATCGTTGGGGTCATGATTCAACGCCTTGAGCATCTTGGTGTGGGCCTGTCCCAGGCGCTGCGGGTAAATCACGATGCCGACGTTGACCGGGAAACTGCGTTTTTTCGCGTCGAAGTCCAGGTTGACCGACACCACTTTGCCGATTTCCACGCCGAGGAACTCCACCGGCGCATCAACCCTGAGCCCGCGCAGCGCCTGTTCGAAACGCAAGGCCAGGAATTGCGGCTTGCCGTTGGGCGGGGCGAGGGCGGTTTGCTGGTCCTCGAACAGTTCGTAGGCATACTCTTCCGGGGCCGGTTTATCGTTGGGACTGTATTCCGGTGCGCGAAAGGCAATGCCCCCTACCAGGATCGAAGACAGGGACTCGGTCTTGACCGCAAAACCGTTGGCGCCGACGTTCACGTCGATACCGCTGGCATTCCAGAAGCGGGTGTTCTCGGTGACATAGGCATCGTTGGGCGAATGGATGAACAGCTCGATGTTGACCCCTTTGCCGTCAGGATCCAGCGCGTAGGCCACGACCTGGCCGACTTGAATCTTGCGAAAGTAGACTGGCGATCCGATATCCAGAGAGCCGAGATCCTGGGTGTGCAGCGTGAAGCGCTTGCCCGGCTCGCCGTAAGTGATCGGCGGCGGATTTTCCAGGCCTCTGAAGTTTTTCTTGCGGGTATTGGCCTGGCCGATGTCGGCGCCGATGTAGTCGCCGGACAACAGGGTATCGATACCCGATACACCACCAGCGCCGATGCGCGGGCGCACCACCCAGAACTGCGAGTCTTCGCGGGTGAAGCTTTCGGCCTGTTTGGCCAGTTTGACGGTGGCGTTGACACTTTTCTGGTCATTGCTCAGTTCCACGTCCGTGACCTGGCCGATGACGACGTTGCGGTATTTGACCTGGGTCTTGTTGGCCGTCAGGCCGTCGCCGGTCTTGAAGGTCACGGTGATGGTCGGCCCTTCCTGCATGATGCTGTGAACCACCAGGGAAATCCCCACCAGCACCGCGACGATCGGCACGATCCACACCAGCGACACGCTGAAACGGCGGGTCTTGATGGGCGCCTGGCCAGGGGCTTGCGGCCCTTCAGTGGCTTGTTGCTTCATCCTTGACCTCCTCAAAATGTGGATTTTCGCCCTTGGCGTCCCAGATCAGCCGCGGGTCGAAACTCATCGCCGACAGCATGGTGAACACCACCACCAGGCCAAAGAACAGAATGCCCGGACGCGGCTCGATGTCGGCCAGGGCTTGAAACTTCACCAGCGAGGCCACCAGGGCGACCACGATCACGTCGAGCATCGACCAGTAGCCGATGACTTCGACGAAGCGGTACATCTTTGACCGTTCCTTGCATGCCCATCGGCTATTGCGTTGCACCGTGACCAGCAGCAGCGTCAGGGCGACGAACTTGACGCCCGGTACCGCGATGCTGGCGATGAAAATGATCAGGGCAATGTCCCAGGCACCGTGCTGCCAGAACTCCAGCACGCCGCTCATGATCGTGCTGTCGGCTCCACTGCCGACCATTTTGGTGTTCATCACCGGTAACAGATTGGCCGGGATGTAAAACACCAGGGCGGCGAGCATGTAGGCCCAGGTTCGGGACAACGAGTTTGTCTTGCGCCGGTGCAGGGGGGCGCCACAGCGCTCGCACTCGTGGGGGTCATGGGTCATGTCACAGGCCAGTCCACAGGTGTGGCACAGGCACAGGTTGAGATCGCTGGCGACCGGAGGCGTTGTCATGGGATATCCCACAGATCGCGGATGTCGCGGCCGGCGACGCGGATCATCATCAGGCTGAGGATGGCCAGGGCAAACAGGCCGATGCCGGGCAACACATCCAGTAAGCCGGCGAGTTTGATCACGGCGACCATCGCCCCCAGCAGGCAGACTTCGAGCATGCTCCAGGGCCTGAGGGTTTCCAGCCAGCGCATGCAGAATTTGAACCCCGGCGAACGCCGGTGGGTGAGGGCGAAGCTCAGGACCCAGATCAGCAGCGCCAACTGGAAAATCGGCGCGATGATCATGGCGATCGCCGCCACCATCGCGATGAACGTGATCGGCCCAAGACTGAGGGCCAACACTGAATCCCACAGCGTCGCGCTGTTCCTCAAGCCTTTGAGGCTGATGCTCATGACCGGGTAGAAATTGGCGAAGATCCACAGCATCAGGGCGGTGAAGGTCAATGCCAGCCGCTGCTCCACCGTCAGACCGTTATAGCGCTGAAGCACGCCGCCGCAGCGTATGCACAAGGTCTTCTGATGTTTGGCGAGCGTGACTTTTTCATACACGCAGTCGCAGTGCTCGCAGATGATCAGTGGGTCACTCGTCGCCATGGGCCGGGCTCGACAGAAGGCAGGAATTGATGAGCACCCCCTCAATATAGAAGTGACTCGCAATTGAGCAAATCGAAAGGCACAACGAAGGACCGCACATGTGGCGCAAAAACCTGTGGGAGCGAGCCTGCTCGCGAAGGCGGTGTGTCAGACAATGGATTTGCCGCGGTATAAACCGTCTTCGCGAGCAGGCTCGCTCCCACAGGAGGAACGATCTGATTTTTCAGCCAAGCACTTCGCGCATGCGGTACCAGAGCATGCCGAGGGCCAGGAGTGGCGAGCGCAGGGCGCGGCCGCCGGGGAAGGTCATGTGCGGCACGGCGCTGAACACGTCGAAACCCTGGCTGTGTCCGGCATGGATGGCTTCGCCCAGCAACTTTGCGCACCAGTGCGTCACGTTCAGGCCATGGCCGGAATAGCCCTGGGCGTAGTACACGTTGGGGTGCTGGCCCAGGCGCCCGACCTGCGGGAAACGATTGGCGGTGATGCCGATCTTGCCGCCCCATTGATAGTCGATGCGCACAGCGGCCAGTTGCGGGAATACCTTGAGCATCTGCGGGCGCATATACGCGGCGATGTCCCGTGGATCGCGTCCGGAATAATGGCAGGCACCACCGAACAGCAGGCGCCGGTCCGCCGAGAGTCGGTAGTAATCCAGGCCGACTTTCTGGTCGCACAGCGCCAGGTTATGCGGGATCAACTGCGCAGCGAGCTCCGGCGACAAGGGTTCGGTGGCGATGATGTAGCTGCCCGCCGGCAGCACCTTGCCGCTGAGTTTCGGTTCGAGTTCTTCCAGGTGCGCATTACAGCCCAGGACCAGGCTGCCGGCGCGTACCGTGCCTGCGGCGCAGCGCACCTGCACCGTGCTGCCATGGACCAGTTCCAGCACCGGGCTCTGCTCGAAAATCCGCACACCCAGGGATTGCGCGAGCTGCGCTTCGCCGAGTACCAGGTTCAATGGGTGCAAGTGACCCGAGCCCATGTCGATTAATCCACCCGCATACAGGTCCGAGTTCACGACCTGTTGGCTGATCTGCCCGGGTTCGACCAAACGGGTTTCATGGGCATAACCCGACTCGATCAGCTGCGCGTGTTCGGCCTTCAGCCCGGCGTATTGCGCCGGGGTGTTGGCCAGTTCGCAGAAGCCCCAGCGCAAGTCGCAATCAATGTTGTTTTCACGGATGCGTCGGCCCACCAACTCCACTGACTCGCCCCCCGCGCGCTCCATATAGCGCACGCCTTCGGCGCCGACATAGCGGGCAAATCCGCTGACGTCATGGCCGATGCCGCGAATCAGTTGCCCGCCGTTACGCCCGCTTGCCCCCCAGCCGATCCGCCGGGCCTCGAGCAGGATCACCGAGAGCCCGCGCTGGGCCAGTTCGATCGCGGTGTTGACGCCGGTAAAACCTCCGCCGATCACGCAGACATCGGCCACCAGGTCTTCGGTCAGGGTCGGGAAGGGCGCCAGGCCATGGGCCGATGCAGCGTAGTAAGAGTGGGTATGTTCCTGGGTGTACTGGTTCATTGGTTGGACTTCACTTTGCTCCAGGAACGGGTCATCAGACGCATGATCGACTGCGGCGGCGTCGTCGAGATGTAGAGCTTGTCGAGGACTTCCTGGGGCGGGTAAACCTCGGGGTTGTTGACCAGCTCAGCGTCCATGTACTGCTTGGCGGCAGGATTCGGGTTGGCGTAGCCCACCGAGGCGCTGACCTTGGCGATCACTTGCGGGTCGAGCAGATAATTGATGAACGCGTGGGCCTCTTTCGGGTTGCCGGCGTCGGCGGGAATGGCCAGCAGGTCGAACCACAGGTTGCTGCCTTCCTTGGGAATCGCGTAGGCGATGTTCACGTTGTTCTTGGCTTCCTTGGCCCGATTGGCGGCCTGGAACACATCCCCCGAGTAACCGAACGCGACGCAGATGTCGCCGTTGGCCAGGTCCGAGACGTACTTGGAGGAGTGGAAGTAGGTGACGTACGGACGGATGCTCCGCAGCTTGGCTTCGGCCTTTTTGAAGTCCTCGGGGTTTTCGCTGCGTGGGTCCATGCCCAGGTAGTTGAGTACCGCCGGGAACACTTCATCCGCCGAGTCCATGATCGACACGCCGCACTGGCTGAGCTTTTTGATGTTTTCCGGCTCGAACAGCACTGCCCAGGAATCGATGTGGTCGATGCCCAGCACTTGCTTGACCTTGTCGACGTTGTAGCCGATGCCGTTGGTGCCCCACAGGTACGGCACCGAGTGCTCGTTGCCGGGATCGTTTTTCTCCAGCAACGCTAACAGTTTCGGATCGAGGTTCTTGAAATTCGGTAGCTGTGCGCGGTCCAGTTTCAGGAACGCGCCGGCTTTTACCTGGCGGGCCAGGAAGTGGTTGGACGGCACCACCACGTCGTACCCGGTACGCCCGGCGAGCAGTTTGCCTTCCAGGGTTTCGTTGGAATCGAAGACGTCGTAGATCACCTTGATCCCGGTCTTGGCCTGAAAGTCGGCGAGGGTGGTTTCGCCGATGTAATCGGTCCAGTTGTAGACACTGACCTGTGGCTGCGCCTGGGCAACGGCGCTGCACAGGGCTGCCAGGGCGAGCGGGGCCATGGATTTCAATAGACGCATATCGACACCTCTTGGAATTATTGGTTTTTTCAGGTGATTCTCTGTTGCGCAGTCGGCCGCCTTCGCGAGCAGGCTCGCTCCCACAGGGGATTTACGATGCACGCAGGTCCAATGTGGGAGCGAGCCTGCTCGCGAAGAGGCCATCACGGACAGAGCAAATCTCAGACGCTCAGCAACAGAAACTCGCGCTCCCACGAACTGATCACGCGTTTGAAGTTCTCGTGCTCGGCGCGTTTGACCGCGACGTAGCCTCGCACGAACTTGCTGCCCAGGTAGCGACCGATGGCGTCGCACTCTTCCATCTGCGTGAGGGCGTCTTCGATGGTGATCGGCAGGCGCAGGTTGCGGCGTTCATAGGCGCGGCCCTGCACGGCAGCGCTTGGCTCGATGCCTTCGACCATGCCGATGTAACCGCACCACAGGCTGGCGGCGATGGCCAGGTACGGGTTGGCGTCGGCCCCTGGCAAGCGGTTTTCCACGCGCATCGCCTCCGGGCTGGAGGTCGGCACGCGCAGGCCGACGGTGCGGTTTTCTTCGCCCCATTCAACGTTGACCGGTGCCGAGGTGTCCGGCAGGAAGCGGCGGAACGAGTTCACGTTGGGCGCGAACATCGGCAGTACTTTGGGGATGTATTTCTGCAAGCCGCCGATGTGGTGCAGGAACAGTTCGCTCATGTTGCCGTTGTCGTCAGCAAAAATCGGCTTGCCGGTGGCGATGTCCACCACGCTCTGGTGAATGTGCATGGCGCTGCCGGGCTCGTCGCCGATCGGCTTGGCCATGAAGGTCGCGGTGACGTTGTGCTTGAGCGCCGCTTCACGCAGGGTGCGCTTGAACACGGTGATCTGGTCGGCCAGGTCCAGCGCGTCGCCGTGCCGGAAGTTGATTTCCATCTGCGCCGGGCCGTCTTCGTGGATCAGTGTATCGAGGTCCAGGCCTTGCAGTTCGCACCAGTCGTAGACGTCTTCGAACAGCGGGTCGAATTCGTTGGCCGCGTCGATGGAGAACGACTGCCGACCACTTTCCGCACGACCCGAACGGCCCAGCGGCGCCTTGAGCGGCAAGTCCGGGTCTTCGCAACGTTGGGTCAGGTAGAACTCCATTTCCGGCGCCACAATGGGCTTCCAGCCTTTATCGGTGTACAGCTGCAGGACTTTTTTCAGCACGTTGCGCGGCGACAGTTCGATGGGGTTGCCGAACTTGTCGAAGGTGTCGTGGATGACAATGGCGGTCGGTTCGATGGCCCATGGCACCACATACACCGCATCGGCGTCGGGCTTGCACACCATGTCGATATCGGCCGGGTCGAGCAGGTCGTAGTAGATATCGTCGTCGACAAAGTCCCCGGTTACCGTTTGCAACAGCACACTTTCCGGCAGGCGCATGCCTCGCTCATGCAGGAACTTGTTGGTGGGTGCGATTTTGCCGCGTGCAATGCCGGTCAGGTCGCTGACGACGCACTCGACTTCGGTAATCTTGTGATCTTTCAGCCATGTGAACAGCTGATCGAAAGGGGCATTCATAAAGACCTCGTTATTGGTTTTGTTAACGCGGGAGAAGGCCGTTTTCATCTTCGGGAGACTTCCCCTGTGGCGCGTTGACGACTATCTTGGGCGAGCCTTGCGGTTCCATCTATCCACTTTAAGCATCACAAAGCGCACCAAAAGAGTGCGCGAGATCGTCCCATGACAGCCTTTAAGACAGTGTGCAATTCACTACAAGTCCAAGCCTTCAACACCGCCGATGTCGCCGAGCAAATCCGCGCCACACCGGGTTGGGTCCAGCATTACCAACAAATGTCGCCGGGGCATTTCGCCGGGTTGGTGCGCTATCTGGACTTGCAGGGCGTGGAGATTTACGAAGAGTCGATGAACACTCGCGTCGAGCAGAATTTCAGCGCACCCCAGGGCTCGCTGGCGTTCTGTTTCGATCGCAGCGACAACGCGCTGTACGTGTTGAATGGCGAAAGCCGCAACATCTGGATCACCCCGGAGAACTACCAGGAAATCGCCGTGGTGTTCGGCCCGGAGTTTGTCCAGCGTCACAAACTGGATATCGCCCGACTCGAAGGGCTGTTCATGGCGCCGCTCAATTCGCAGCAGAATGCGCTGTTCAGTCGCTGGCTCAGCGGCACGTTGACGCGGTTGTCGCAGACTATCGATCCACCGAGCCGTGAAGCCCTGACCCAGCAGTTGCTGGACGACTGCCTGTTCATCCTCGACAACGCCTGTGTCTGTCTCGATCAAGGCGCGCTGCAACGCCGGGCCGGCGAGCGGGCGATCATGAAAAGGGTAGGGGAATGGGCGGCGGACACGCCCGAAGAACACCTGAATTTACTGGAGTTGTCCCAGGTCGCCGGGGTTTCACTGCGCCAGTTGCAACATGCGTTCAAGACCTATACCGGCATGGCGCCAACCCAATGGCTGCGCCTGCGCCGCCTCAACAGCGCACGCCGTGAACTGCTCAGCCGCACACCGACGCAAACCACCGTTGCCGAAGTGGCGATGCACTGGTCATTCTGGCATTTGGGACGGTTTTCCAGCAGCTATCGCGCACTGTTCAAGGAGTTGCCGAGTGACACCCTGAAACGCGCAAGCAGCGCTCAGCCGATGACGCGCGGGCGGCGCTAGAAGGTGGGCGGGGTAATCACCCAGATCACCACCGCATCCACCTCGCCGGGGTTGCCGTAACGGTGCGGTTCCTGGCTGGAGAAGCTGAAGCTGTCGCCTTCGTTGAGCTGGAAATAACGCTCGCCCACCCACAACTCGAAACTGCCCGACAACAGGTAACCGGCTTCTTCGCCTTCATGGCTGTAGCTTTGCTGGCTATAGGTGCCGGGCGGGAAGCGTGAGTGGAGCATTTCCAGCTGACGGTTGGGGGTTGGGGTCAGCAACTGATCGACGATGCCATCCTCGTAATGCACGCTCAGGCGACTGTTCTTGCGCACCACCACGCCGTCGTCTTCGGGATTGGTGTTGGCTTCGCTGGCGAAGAACCACTGGATGGTCACGCCCAGGCTGCGGGCGATGTTGAACAGCGCCGGGATCGATGGATAGGCGAGGTTGCGTTCCAGTTGGCTGATATAACCGGCGGTGAGTTCGCTTTGCTGTGCCAGTTCGGCCAGGGTCATGCCCCGGCGTTTGCGCAAGCCACGAATGCGTGTGCCGAGAAAATGCGGTTCGGCGCTGCCGGTTGCGGGCTGTGTGGTGCTGTTGGTGCTCATTGTGAATTCCGAACCGGGGGAGGGCGTGAGCCATTTTGCACAATCCCTGTGGGAGCGGGCTCGCCCGCGATGACGTCGGCACAGTCAACATGTGTATTGGCTGAACCATCGCCATCGCGGGCAAGCCCGCTCCCACAGGGAATGTGTTAGCCGTCAAAGCCCCGGAGTATAAACAGGCTTAAAGCTCCCACGCGACTTTCAGCCCTTCATAGATCGCTTCTTCGGCGGTGCGCGGGGCCAGGCAATCACCGATGCGCCGAAATTCCACCAGCCCTTGCAGTTCATCACCGAGGGTGTCCACCGGCTGATGCCCCTGGCACAGCACCAGCGTGTCGATGTTTTCCAGCAACATCGGCTCGCCGCTGGCGGTGTGTTGCAGGTAGACGGTATTGTCGTCGCAACCGTACAGCCGCGCATAAGGGGTGATGGCAATCCCCAGCTTGTGCAGCTCGCCGGCCAGTTGATCACGAACATACAGCGGCAGGCTCTCCCCGCAATGGGTGCCGTTGACCGCCAGTTGCACCTGATGACCGGCGCGGGTCAGGCGCTCGGCGATGCCGGGGCCGATCCAGTCGCAGCGCCAGTCGACCACCACCACCGAACGCCCGATCTGTACCTCATCGCGCAGCACTTGCCAGGCGTCCACCACCTGCAGTTCGCCGCCGCGTTCGAAGGGTGGCCAGTACGGTTCGGCACCTGTGGCGACGATCACCACGTCCGGTTTTTCCTGTTCCACCAACGCGCGGTCGACCCGGGTGTTGCGCACCACGCGCACCCCGGCCAGTTCCATTTCCCGTTGCAGGTTGGTGCTGGCGCCGCCGAACTCGCTGCGTCGTGGCAGCAATTGCGCCAGTTGCACCTGACCGCCGAGTTGCGAGCTGGCCTCGTACAGCGTCACCTCATGGCCACGCTGGGCGGCGACGGCGGCGGCCTTCATGCCGGCCGGGCCACCGCCGGCGATCATGATGCGTTTGCGTGCTTTCACCGTTTGGCGCTGGCCAAAAATCAGTTCGCGTCCCGTTTCCGGGTGCTGGATACAGGAAATCGGCAACCCTTTATGGAAGTGCCCGATGCACGCCTGGTTGCAGGCGATGCAGGCGCGCACGTCTTCGGCGCGGCCGGTGTCGGTTTTGTTGGGCATTTGCGGGTCGCAGATCAAGGCTCGGGTCATGCCACAGACGTCGGCCTGGCCACGGGCGATAATCAACTCGGCTTCCTGGGGCTGGTTGATGCGCCCGGTGACGAACAGCGGAATGTCCAAACCGGCCTTGAAGGTCCCGGCTTCTTTCGCCAGATACGCCGCTTCAATCGCCATCGGCGGCACGATATGCACCGCGCCACCCAGCGAGGCCGAAGTGCCGGCGACGATGTGCACGTAATCCAGTTGCCCTTGCAGCGATTGCACGGCGGCCAGTGATTCGTCTTCGGTCAGGCCTTCAGGGTCGCGCTCGTCGGCGGAAATGCGCAGGCCGATGATGAACGCCTCGTCGGTGCTGGCCCGAATCGCAGCGATGACTTCGCGCAGGAAACGCAGGCGCTGTTCCAGTTCACCGTTGTAGCCATCGGTGCGGCGGTTGACCCGTGGATTGATGAATTGCGCCGGCAGATACCCGTGACTGGCCACCACCTCGACGCCATCGATCCCGGCCTGATGCAGGCGTCGGGCTGCGGCGGCATAACCGGCGACGATCTCGTTGATCATTGCCTGATCCAGCGCCCGTGGCATGACCCGGAAACGCTCGTTGGGCACCGTCGATGCGGAGTAGGCCACGGCCAGCAGGCCATCGGCAGACTCCATGATTTCCCGTCCCGGATGGAACACTTGCGACAGCACCACGGTGCCGTGGGCGTGGCAGGTCTCGGCGATCTTCCGGTAGCCGTCGATGCAGGCGTCGTCGGTGGCCATCAACACATGGGAGGTGTACCGCGCGCTGTCATGCACACCGGCCACTTGCAGCACGATCAGCCCGACACCGCCTTCGGCGCGCGCCCGGTGATAGGCGATCAGTTGCTCGTTGACCAGGTTGTCGGTGGGCATCGAAGTGTCATGACCGCTGGACATGATGCGGTTTTTCAGGCGCTTGCCACGGATCTGCAACGGTTCGAACAGGTGCGCAAAAGCAGGGGTCGACATGATGCGGTTACTCCAGCGGGCTGCCCCGCAGGAGCGAGCTTGCTCGCGATGGACTTGAGGGCGACGCGTTCATCCAGACACCACGCGTTTTCGTTAACGTCCATCGCGAGCAAGCTCGCTCCTACAGAGGCAGCAGGTTTCGGCGTTGTTATTATTGCGCTATAGAAATTTACCGGCAGTAAAAAATCAACTTGTTTTTTTACTGCTCCTTGCAGTAGTTTCATTTCGAGCCCGCTCCTGGGGCACACCTCACCAACAATAAAAAAGGGCCGAACGGGCACAAATCCCGACGGCACCTGCACGAGGAACCATTGATGAAATCGCACACGCTCAAGCACGGTTTTTATCCCTTGGTGTTGTCCCTGGCCATGGGCCTGGGCAGCGCCCAGGCAGCATCGGACATGGTGGTGGTCGGTTACGGCGGCGCCGGACAAAAAGCCCAGGACGTGGCGTTCTTCCAACCCTTCAGCGCAGTGGATCAGAGCAAGGTGATCCAGAGCGAATACAACGGCGAGATGGCCAAGATCAAAGTCATGGTCGACACCGGCAACGTCGATTGGGACGTGGTGCAGATCGAAGGCCCGGACCTGATGCGCGGCTGCGAAGAAGGCATGTATGAGCGGCTGGACTGGAAACGCCTCGGCCGTAGCGATCAGTTGATCCCCGAAGCGGCCCAGGAGTGTGGCTCGGCAGCGCTGGTGTGGAGCGTGGCGATTGCCTATGACACCGACAAACTGGCCCAACCCCCAACTTCATGGGCGGACTTCTGGGACGTGCAGAAAACGCCCGGCAAACGAGGACTGCGCAAACGCGCGGTGTACAACCTGGAATTCGCCTTGCTGGCTGACGGGGTAAAAGTCGAGGACGTGTACAAGGTGCTCAATACACCGAAAGGCGTCGACCGGGCGTTTGCCAAACTGGATCAACTCAAGCCGTACATCCAGTGGTGGGAAGCCGGCGCGCAACCGCCGCAATGGTTGACCGCCGGCGACGTGGTGATGACCTCGACCTACAGCGGACGTATCGCCGCTGCGGCGCAAAACGGCAGTCACTTGGGACTGGTCTGGCCCGGCAGCCTGTACGGCATGGATTACTGGGCGATCATCAAGGGCTCCAAGCATGTCGATCAAGCCCAGCGGTTTATCGCGTTCGCCAACCAGCCGGAGGCCCAGGTCAATTACGTGAAGCAGATCCCTTACGGCCCGACCAACACCGAGGCCGCCGCGCGTCTGGATGACCAGTTGGCGCAATGGGTACCGACCGCGCCGCAGAACCTCAAGGGCGCACTGTCGATGGACGTCGGTTTCTGGGTCGACCATGGCGAAGAACTGGAAGAGCGTTTCAACGCCTGGGCCAGCAGATAAACGCAGGGTGGCTGGACGTTTGTGTACGTCCAGCCGTACTGTCTGCCCAGCCGATCAGCCCGGAGAACCACAACAATGAATGAGATTGCCACCCACCTGACTGCGCGCAGCGCGACCGAACAGCGTCTGCGCGAAGAACTGGCCGCCTGTTATCGCCTGATCGCGCATTTTCGCATGACCGATCTGATCTTCACCCATATCTCGGTGCGCCTGCCGGGGCCTGAGCATCACTTCCTGATCAACCCGTATGGGTTGATGTTCGATGAGATTACAGCTTCCAATCTGGTGAAGATCGATCTGGATGGCCGGGCGGTCGAGCCGTCGCCATATCCGGTCAATCCTGCCGGTTTCGTGATTCACAGCGCGATTCACGGCGCCCGTGAAGACGCGCAATGCGTGCTGCACACCCACACCAAATCAGGCTGCGCAGTCGCCGCATTGAAGTGCGGGTTGTTGCCGGTGAATCAGATTTCCATGGAGTTCTACGGCAAGGTGGCTTACCACGACTATGAAGGCGTGGCGCTGGACATGAGCGAGCAACAGCGGCTGGTCGCGGACATGGGCGACAAGCCGGTGTTGATGCTGCGTAACCATGGCTTGCTGACCGTGGGCGAGACCGTCAGCCAGGCGTTCTTGCGCATGTATTACCTGGAAAAGGCCTGTGAAATTCAGCTGGCCGCGCAAGCTGCCGGAGAACTGGTGCTGCCACCGGCGCAGGTGTGCGAACACACGGAGCGACAGTTCAACGATCCTGGGCGGTCACTGGATGAGGGGGAGTTGAGTGATCCGGACGCCATGCAACTGGCCTGGGCGGCGTTGTTGAGATTGCTGGATCGGGTGGCGCCGGGGTATCGGGACTGATCCAGGCCCTGTGGTGGAGCGGCTGGCCCCTTCGCGAGCAGGCTCGCTCCCACAGGATTTGTGTACATCACCTGTGGGAGCGAGCCTGCTCGCGAATGCGGTCTTTCAGGCGTGCGTACTCTTGCTGTACAGTCGTTCAGCTCGTCGGAAACAGGCGAGCCCTCACGATTGAATCCAGGAGCATGTCGCCATGAATCAGGAAGCCCGTTTTTCCCGCATGGAACCGGAGTTGCGCAAGGCCAATCTGATCGAGGCGACGCTGGTGTGTCTCAAGCGCCACGGTTTCCAGGGCGCTTCGATCCGCAAGATTTCCGCCGAGGCGGGTGTGTCGGTCGGCCTGATCAGCCATCACTATTCCGGCAAGGACGAACTGGTGGCCGAAGCCTACATGGCGATCACCGGGCGCGTCATGACCTTGCTGCGCGATGCCATGGAACAGGCGGCACCCAATGCCCGTGAGCGGTTGTCGGCGTTCTTCCGCGGTTCGTTCTCCGCCGAATTGCTCGACCCGCAGTTGATCGATGCCTGGCTGGCCTTCTGGGGCGCGGTGAAAACCGCCGAGGCGATCAACCAGGCCCACGATCATTCCTACGGCGAGTACCGCGCCATCCTGGGCAAGGCGCTGACCGAGTTGGCGCAGGAAGAGGGCTGGGAACAGTTCGACGCCGATCTCGCGGCAATCAGTCTCAGCGCCTTGCTCGATGGCCTGTGGCTGGAGTTGGGTCTGAACCCCGGCACCTTTACCCCGGAGCAGGGCATCCAGATTTGCGAGGCCTGGGTCGACGGATTGCAAGCGGGCGGGCGCCAAAGGTTTTGCGTACAGACGAGCAGCTGTTGATCGCCTGTTCAGCAGTGGCTACTCTCTGGCGCAGATGCAACAAAACACTCTAATAAGAAATACGCCTTCGGGCCTGTGCAGGACTCCTTGTAATGACGCCTCGGGTACTGATCGTCGATGACGATCCGCTGATTCGCGAACTGCTGCATGCCTATCTTTCCCAGGAAGGCTACGACGTCCATTGCGCCGCCACGGCGGAACTGGCCGAAACTTTTCTGGCCAGCCAGAGCGTGGACCTGGTGATGCTCGATATCCGTTTGCCGGGCAAGGACGGCCTGACCCTGACCCGCGAGCTGCGGGTGCGTTCGGAAGTCGGGATCATCCTGATCACCGGGCGCAACGATGAAATCGACCGCATCGTCGGCCTCGAATGTGGCGCCGATGACTACGTGATCAAACCCCTCAATCCACGGGAACTGGTGTCCCGGGCGAAAAACCTGATTCGCCGGGTGCGGCATGCGCAGGTTCCGCAACCGGTGGCAACCGTATCCAAACCGGTCAAACAGTTTGCCGATTGGGCCCTGGACACCGATCGCCGTCGCCTGATCGATCCGTCCGGCTGTGAAACCCTGCTGACCCATGGCGAATACCAGTTGCTCAGCGTGTTCCTGCGCAACAGCGGCCACACCCTGAGCCGCGACCAGTTGATGGACCAGATCCGTAATCGCGAATGGGTGCCCAACGACCGCTCCATCGATGTGCTGGTGGGCCGTTTGCGCCGCAAGTTGCACGACGATCCCGCCGAACCGCAGCTGATCATTACCATCCACGGCGCCGGCTACCTGTTCACTGCCAGCCTGGCGGCGTGATGGCTGCAGGGCGACTGCTTTGGTTGCTGGTGGTGCTGCTGGTGCTGGACACCACGCAGGCCGCGCAGAAGGTACGTTACTGCGATTATCCGGTGTACCCGCCGATTTCCTGGAGCGATGGCAAACAGGTGCGCGGCCTGGCGCCGAGTGTGGTGAAAAAGCTGTTCGGCGAACTGGGCTACGAGGTCGAGATCGTGGTGCTGGGCAATTGGAAACGCTGCCTGCTCGACGCCGCCGAAGGCCGGGTCGATGTGGTGCTGGCCTACAGCACTGCGCAAAGGGAACAGAGCATGCTGTTTTCCACGGTGCCGGTGCTGCGCGAAGAAGTGGCGTTGTTCATCAATCGCCGGCACCCGGTGAAGTTCGAACGGTTGCAGGATCTGGCCAACTACCGTGGCGGCTTGCTGTTCGGTGAAAGCTACGGCGTAGAGTTCGATCACATGGTCGCGCAAAACAACAACATCGAATGGGTCGCAGGCAGCCACCAGAACTTCGGCAAGCTGGTTCGCGGGCGCATCGACTTCATCACTCAGGAACGCCGCACCGGCCAGTTGTACGTGGAGAACCTCCCTGGCGGGCAAGACATCATCGCGTTGCCCAATGCCCTGAGCGTGGATTACTTGCGGGTGGCGGTTTCGCGCCGTTCGCCGCTGGCCAATCGCATGCCGGACATCAACGCACAGCTGCAACGCATGGTGGAGGCCGGCGATATCGAACGCCTGCTCAATGAGAGCGAAGTGACCTACCGTGACATGATCAACCTGCCGGCGGGCGCACCATGATACGCGCTCGTCCCGGTGGACTTCTGCGGCGCCTGTTGCTGTTCATACTGCTGTTCAGCCTGTGCTTCACCGTGCTGGCCAGCAGCGTGCAGCTGTACATCGAATACCGCCGGGAAATGCGCGAGATCGACTCGCGCATGGAGCTGATCCGTGCCGGCTATCTGGCGAGCCTGGAGCGCAGTTTGTGGGATCTGAACCAGGAGCAGTTGAACGTGCAGTTGCGCGGTCTGGTGGACTTTTCCGACGTGGCGCGGGTGCACCTGACCAGTCCAGATTACGATTTGCTGCATGCAAGCCCGGACCCGATCGGGCCGTTGCGCATCGAGCGGTTTGCTCTGGTCTATCAACCGCCGTCCGGCCCGTTGCGCCAACTCGGTGAACTTGAAGTCAGTACCGACCTGGGCGCCGTGTATCAGCGCCTGTACGCCACCGGGCTGACCAGCCTGTTGTGGATGGGCGCGTTTCTTTGTGGTTTGGCGGTGGCGCTGTCCGGGTTGTTCTATCGCCTGGTCACCCGGCACCTGCAAGTCATGGCCGGGTTTGCCCGGCGTATTGCGGCGGGCGAATGGCAGGAGCCGCTGCGCCTGGACAAGCGTCGCCGCGCGCAAGCAGACGAAATCGACAGCGTGGCTCATGCGCTGGATGACATGCGTCGGGCGATCCTCAGTGACATCGAGCGCCGCGAAACCGATCGCCTGGCCTTGCAGGACAATCGCGATGAACTGCAGCGCAGGGTCGAGCGGCGCACCGCCAGCCTGATGCGCGCCAAGGACGAAGCCGAAGCGGCCAACCAGGCCAAATCGCGTTTTCTGGCGACCATGAGCCACGAACTGCGCACGCCGCTCAATGGCATTCTCGGCATGGCCGAATTGCTGCGCGGCGCCCGACTGGAGCCGCAGGACAGCAAGCGTCTGGATGCCTTGCACAAGGCCGGCGAGGGGTTGCTGGCGATCCTCAATGAGGTGTTGTTTTTCGCCAAATTGGAGGAGGGCGCGAGCCTGCCCGAGCCGGTGGACTTCTCGATTCGCCAGTTGCTCGACCAAGTGCTGACCCTGCTGGAGCCGAAGGCGTTGGACAACGACACGATCCTGCATTGCCGGGTCGATCAGCGGGTGGCCGATCATCACCACGGCGCCGAGCAGTTCCTGCGACAGGTGCTGAGCAACTTGCTGGCCAATGCGATCAAGTTCACCGAAGGCGGCGAGGTCAGTGTCGAGGTGGCGTTGCTCGCGCAGCCTGGCGAGCAGAGCGGCCAGCGCCTGCGGGTGAGCGTCACCGACAACGGCATCGGCATTGCCCCGGCGATGCAGGCGAAGATTTTCGAGCGTTTCACCCAGGCCAGCGAGGAAGTGGCGCAGCGCTTTGGCGGCACCGGGTTGGGGTTGGCTATCTGCAAACATCTGGTGGAGCACATGGGCGGCTGCATCGGCGTCAGCAGTGAGGTCGGGCGCGGCAGTTGTTTCTGGTTCGAACTGACCTTGCAACCGGCCAGCGAAGTCATCGGCCTGGCGCCGGTGCTGGGGGCGGGTCCGGCGCTGGACATTCTGGTGGTCGAAGATGTGGCGCTCAATCGCGAGGTGGCCGAAGGTCTGTTGCTGCGGGACGGCCATCGGGTGTGGCTGGCCGTCGATGCCGAGCAGGCACTGGTGCAGTGCGCCCGGCGGACGTTCGATCTGATTCTGCTGGATGTGCACCTGCCGGGGATGAGTGGCGTCGAACTGTGTGCCCGGCTCCGCAGCATTGACGGACCGAATCGCCAGACCCGTATTTTCGCCCTAACCGCCAGCGTGCAACCGGCGTTGGTGCGCAGTTACCTCGATGCCGGCATGGATGGCATTCTGTCCAAACCGTTGAAACCGGAGAATTTGCGCCAGGTGCTGGCGGGGCAGGCAACGGTTGCCGAATCCGCGTCTGATGACGAGACGATGGATTGGCCGCTGCTGCAAACCCATCGCACCTTGCTCGGCGAGCAAAAGGTCCAGGGCCTGCTGCTGGTGCTGCGCAATTCGATCCTTCAGCACCGTGGCGCGCTGGACGAAGCCATTGAAGCCGACGATTGCACGGAAGTCGCGCAACTGGCGCACCGCCTGGCCGGCAGCAGCGATTCGCTGGGGTTTCGTGGTCTGGCTTCGGTTTTGCGAAGACTGGAAACAGCGGCGCTGGGTAATGATGAGCCAGCAATCCGCGCGCTGGTGCCGACCGTTAAAGCGCATCTGCAAAAGTCGCTGCAAATACTCGATGGTCTTGTGGTATGAGCCTTGCCGCAGTAATCCCGGCGCAGCCCGTTGTCCCCCTGTGGGAGCGAGCCTGCTCGCGAAAGCGGTGTGTCAGCCAACACTGAAGTCGACTGACTCACCGCTTTCGCGAGCGGGCTCGCTCCCACAGCTATTCGGTTGTACAAGGTTGTTACTACTTTTTACATCTTTGATCTTTACGTACAACAGGGCCTTACATGGCTTTCCAATAATCGACGCAACCGCCGCAGCGCGGTCTTCGAAGCTTATTGGAGATAATAATAATGAATTGCCGTAAAGCTGATCCTTCCCCGAGCCATGACTGCCTGTCATGCGCCGCGCCCCTCACTGACTGCTGAGGTGCCGGACATGAGCGAAAACATCGAACGCAAAGGCATCCATCTGACCCGCGCCCTGAAAAGCCGGCACATTTTCATGCTGTCCCTGGGGGGCGTGATCGGCACCGGACTGTTCATGGGCTCCGGCGTGATCATCAACCAGGGCGGCCCGGTGGGAGCGATACTGGCCTACCTCGTTGCCGGTTTCCTGATGTACCTGGTGATGGTCTGCCTGGGCGAACTGTCGGTGCAGATGCCGGTATCCGGTTCGTTCCAGACCCACGCGACTAAATTCATCGGCCCGGCCACCGGCTTCATGATTGGCTGGGTGTACTGGATGAGCTGGGCGACCACGGTTGGCCTGGAATTCACCGCCGCCGGGATGCTGATGACCCGCTGGTTCCCGGAGGTGCCGATCTGGTACTGGTCGGCGCTGTTCGTGGTGGTGTTGTTCGGCCTCAATGCCCTGGCGACCCGCGCCTTTGGTGAGGCGGAATACTGGTTTTCGGGGATCAAGGTCGCGGCGATTCTCGGTTTCATCATCGTCGGTGTGCTGGTGATCTTTGGCGCGATTCCGCTGACCAGCGGCGCACCGGCGCCGATGATGAGCAATCTGATCGGTGACTCACTGTTCCCCAACGGCATGTCCGCGGTGTTTGCGGTGATGATGACCGTGGTCTACGCCTTCCAGGGCTGCGAGATCATGGGCGTGGCCGCCGGCGAAACCGATCAGCCGGAAAAAAGCATTCCCCGTGCAGTGCGCAATGTGGTGTTCCGCGTGCTGATTTTCTACGTGCTGGCGATTGTCGTGCTGTCGGCCATCGTGCCGTGGCAGCAGGCGGGGCTGATGGAAAGCCCATTCGTGCAGGTGTTCGACATGGTTGGCATTCCGTACGCCGCCGACCTGATGAACTTCGTGATCCTCACGGCGATTCTGTCGGTGGGCAACTCCGGCCTGTACGCCTCGACCCGCATCCTGTGGGCGATGTCGAAAACCGGCATGGCGCCCAAAAGCCTTTCGCCGCTGAGCAAACGTGGGGTGCCGTTGCGCGCCTTGAGCATCACCTTGTGCTTTGCCCTGGTGTCGCTGATGACCAGTTTCGTCGCCGCCGACACGCTGTTCATGGTGCTGATGGCGGTGAGCGGGATGTCCGGCACCGTGACCTGGATTGTCATCGCCCTGGCGCAATACAAATTCCGCAAGGCCTACCTGCGCGACGGCGGCAAACTCAGCGACCTGAAATACCGCGCCCCGTGGTTCCCGGTGTTGCCGCTGATGTGCATCGCGTTGTGCTGCTCGTTGTTCGTGTTCCTGGCACTGGATGAGACCCAGCGCCCTTCGTTGTATTGGGGCTTTGGATTCATTGCGCTGTGCTATGGCGCGTACTTCCTGTTACATCGCAAGCGTGAAGAAGTGTTGGCGCCGAGCCTGCCGAGCGCATAACCCCAAATTCAACACATCCCCCCCTGTGGGAGCGAGCCTGCTCGCGAAGGCGGCATCACATTCAACATCCCTGTTGACTGAGGCACCGCTTTCGCGAGCAGGCTCGCTCCCACAGTTGTTTTACGGTGCCCTGTCGGCAGTTGTTCGAAGTTGTAACAGAGTCATCAGCCTAAAAATCAATATCGATAAAAACACCTTATAAAACAATCTGATAGATAGTTTTTTAGTCTGTTACAGCCTACTTCGCCACCAATTGCCGCCTTACTGAACACTCGTTTAGTATGGCCTCAAGTCGCAACACCTCAGACCAAACACAATAATTCGAGGACTCGCATGACTACCCACGATTCGCTGCTCAGTCAGGTCGAAGCAGGCGTTGCCTGGATCACCCTCAATCGCACCGCCCAGCGCAACGCGCTGGACATCCCGACCCTGAAAAACCTGCATGCCTTGCTCGACACGTACAACGCCGATCCGGCGGTTCGTGTGGTGGTGCTGACCGGCAGTGGGCGCAGTTTCTGTGCCGGGGCCGATCTTGACGAATGGGCCGAAGCCGAAGCCCGGGGCGCACTGGAAACCTATGGCTGGACCGAAACCGCCCACGCCCTGATGACCCGCCTGCATAGCCTGGAAAAGCCGACTATCGCCGCCATCAACGGCACCGCCGTCGGCGCGGGCATGGACCTGACCCTGTGCTGCGACCTGCGCATCGCCGGGCAATCGGCGCGCTTCAAGGCCGGCTACACCAGCATGGCTTACTCGCCGGACGCCGGTGCCAGCTGGCACCTGCCACGGCTGATCGGTACCGAGCAGGCCAAGCGCCTGCTGTTCCTTGACGAGTTGTGGGGGGCTGACCGCGCGCTCGACGCCGGCCTGGTCAGCGATGTCTGCGCCGATGATCAGTTGCTGACCGTCGCCAGTGAACTCGCCGCACGCCTGGCCGCCGGGCCGACCTTTGCCTTTGCCCAGACCAAAAAGCTCATGCGCGAAGGCGCCGACCGCAGCTTGCCCGAGCAACTGCAGGCGGAACTGGCCGCCGGCCTGTTGTGCGGGCGCAGTGAAGACGGCAACGAAGCCCTGCGCGCGGCCATGGAAAAACGCCCGCCACGTTTCATCGGTCGATAAGCCACGGCACATACCCATCAGCACACGAACAACAGGTAGCACCATGAATTTCCAACTGACCCAAGAACAAGAAATGTTGGTGGACGCGGTCCGCAGTTTCGTTACCAAGGAACTGCTGCCCTATGAAGACGAAGTCGACCGCGCCGACGAAGTCTCCCCGGCGCTGGCGGCGCAGATTCGCGGCAAGGCGATTGCCGCCGGTTTCTACGCCTTCAACATGCCGGAAGAGGTGGGTGGCGGTGGCCTGGATTACCTGTCCCAGGCGCTGATCGAGCGCGAACTGTCCAAGGTCTCCTGGGCGCTGCACGTCTTCGTGGCGCGGCCATCGAAGATCCTCATGGCCTGCAAGGGCGAACAGATCAACGACTACCTGTTGCCGTGCATCCAGGGCGAGAAAATCGACTGCTTCGCTCTCACCGAACCGGGCGCCGGTTCCGATGCCAACGCAATCAAGACCCGCGCCGTGCGTGACGGCGACGACTTCATTCTCAACGGCAGCAAGCACTTCATCAGCCACGCCGGCCACGCCGATTTCGCCATCGTTTTCGCCGTCACCGACACTTACGAGCAAAACGGCAAGAAGCGCAACGCCGTGACCTCGTTCCTGGTCGACCGCAACACCCCCGGCATGACCATTCGCCGTGGACCCAAGTGCGTGAGCAACCGTGGCTATCACACCTTCGAAATGTTCTTCGACGATTGCCGTGTGCCGGCCACCAAGGTGCTGGGCGAAGTCGGCAAGGGTTGGGACGTTGCCAATGCCTGGCTGACCGCCGGGCGGGTGATGGTCGCGGCCAACTGCGTCGGTCAGGCGCAACGGGCGCTGGACGTATCACTGCAATGGGCGGCGGATCGCAAGCAATTCGGCCAGCCGATCGGCACCTATCAAGGTGTGTCGTTCAAATTGGCGGACATGGCCACGCAAATCCGCGCAGCGGAACTGCTGACCCTGCACACCGCGTGGAAGATGGACCAGGGCACCATGACCGATGGCGAGGCCGGCATGGCCAAGCTGTTCGCCAGCGAGGTGCTGGGGCGCGCGGCCGATGAGGCGGTGCAGATTTTCGGCGGCATGGGCCTGATGGACGAGGGTCCGGTGGAGCGCATCTGGCGTAACGCGCGGATCGAGCGGATCTGGGAAGGCACTTCGGAAATCCAGCGCCACATCATTTCCCGCGAGCTGCTGCGGCCGCTGTTGCGCTGATCGGTCCGGAGAATTCCCATGTCGCAAACCATTCGTGACAACCTCAAACGCATGCTCGCGCCGCGCCATGTGGCGTTCGTCGGCGGCCGCAGCATGGCCCGCGCCCTCAAGCGTTGTGCCGACGGCGGCTACCCGGGGCAGATGTGGCTGGTCAACCCGCAGCACGACAGCCTTGAGGGCGTGCCTTGCGTGCGCAGCATTGCCGACTTGCCGTGCGGGCCTGACGCGGTGTTCATCGCCACCAACCGCGACCTGACCCTGACCTGCGTCGCCGAACTGGCCGTCATCGGCACCGGCGGCGCGATCTGCTATGCCTCGGGTTTTGCCGAGACTGGCGCCGAAGGTCAGGCCCTGCAACAACAATTGCTTGAAGCCGCTGGCGACATGGCGTTGCTCGGCCCCAACTGCTACGGCCTGCTCGACTACCTGCACAGCTCCGCATTGTGGCCGGTGGCCCACGGCGGCAAAGCGGTGGAGAAGGGCGTGGCGGTGCTGACCCAGAGCGGCAACTTCGCCTACAACCTGTCCATGAGCGACCGTTCGCTGCCGGTGGCCTACATGGCATCGGTGGGCAATCAGGCGCAACTGGGCGTGGCGGAATTGATGGATGTATTGCTCGATGAGCCACGGGTTACCGCTATCGGCCTGCACCTGGAAGGCCTGAAAAACGTACCGGGGTTCGCCCGCGCCGCGCACAAGGCGCTGGAGAAGGGCATTCCGATCATCGCCTTGAAAACCGGCGTGTCGCAGATCGGCGCCGAACTGGCCCTGAGTCACACCAGTTCGCTGTCCGGTTCCGATGCGCTGTACGACGCGTTGTTTGCGCGGCTCGGGGTGATTCGTGTCAGTGGTCCGGTGAGTTTTGTCGAAACGCTGAAAGTCGCGGCCTGCGGCAACCTGCCGGCGGGCGACAGCTTGATCGCGCTGGCCTGTTCCGGTGGTGACGCCGGACTGATTGCCGACTACGCCGAACGCAATGACCTGAGTCTGCCGAAGCTCGATGAAGGGCAAGTCGGCGAATTGGCGCAGGTGTTGCCGAGCTACGCCAACCTGGTCAACCCGCTGGATTTCACCACGGCGATCTGGGGCGACGGCGAGGCCCTGAACTGCATGCTCGACAGCGCCCTGCGCACTGAAGCGGACGCGGCGATGCTGGTGCTCGACTACCCGGCGGCGTTCACCGGCGAGCGCAAGGAATGCGACCTGCTGCTGGACCTGTACTGCAAGGCGCTGGTACGTCATGGCAAGACCGGTTTCGTCACCTCGGCCTTCCCCGAGTTGCTGCCGCCTCACGCCCGTGAGCGTTTGCATGCCCAGGGCGTGGCGGCGTTGCAGGGTGTTGAAGACGGCTTGGCCGCGTGGGGTCGCATCGCCGGTTACCAGCGCAAGCGTCAGGCATTGCTGGCGCTCGGCGAATCGGCACTGGTGCCGCTGTGCCCGCAAGCGCTGGAAGGTGAAGGTCAATTGCTCAACGAATGGGATTCGAAGCAGGCCTTGCGTGCCTTTGGCCTGCCGACGCCCAACGGTGTGTTGAGTACGCCGGACAACGCGCTGAAGGACGCCGAAACACTGGGTTATCCGCTGGTGCTCAAGGCCGTCAGCGCACACCTGCCGCACAAGACCGAAGCCGGTGCCGTGGCGCTGAACCTCAAGGATCCCGCGGCCCTGAGCGCCGCGCTGAACAGGATGCGCGCCAGCATCAAGGCGTACGCGCCGGACGTGGTTTTCGATCAGCTGCTGCTGGAGCCGATGGCCAAGCCACCACTGGCCGAGTTGATTGTCGGGATCAAGCGCGAAAACGATTTCGGCCTGGCCCTGGTGATTGGCGCCGGCGGGATTCTGGTGGAGTTGCTCAAGGACAGTCGCAGCCTGTTGCTGCCGACCACCGATGGGGCGATTCGCCAGGCCTTGCTCAGCCTGCGCAGCGCTCCGTTGCTGCAAGGCTTTCGCGGTCGCCAGGCGGCGGATCTGGAGGCGTTGGTATCAGCGGTCCGCGCCGTGGCCGATTACGCCTGCGAGAACGTCGCGCAGTTGCTGGAACTCGATGTGAACCCATTGTTGGTCGGTGCCGATGGCACGACCGCGGTCGATGCGTTGATTCGCATCGCTCATGCGTGAGGACCTGAACATGCAAAGCAAAACCTTGACCGGTGGCCAGGCGCTGGTACGTCTGCTGGCCAACTACGGCGTCGACACCGTGTTCGGCATTCCCGGCGTGCACACGCTGGAGTTGTATCGCGGCTTACCCGGCAGCGGCATTCGCCATGTATTAACGCGGCATGAGCAGGGCGCCAGTTTCATGGCCGACGGCTATGCGCGGGTCAGCGGCAAACCCGGCGTGTGCTTTGTCATCACCGGCCCCGGCGTGACCAACGCCGCCACCGGCATCGGTCAGGCCTACGCCGATTCGATTCCGATGCTGGTGATTTCCAGCGTCAACCATACCGCCAGCCTCGGCAAGGGCTGGGGCATCCTCCACGAGTGCCAGGACCAGCGTGCGATGACCGCGCCGATCACCGCGTTCTCGGCGGTGGCCTTGACCGCCGAGGACCTGCCCGAGCTGATCGCCCGTGCTTACGCGGTGTTCGACAGCGAACGTCCGCGCCCGGTGCACATTTCGGTGCCGTTGGACGTGTTGTCCGCACCGGTCGCCCGCGACTGGAGTAACGAAGTGGTGCGCCGCCCGGGTCGCGGTACGCCGGCCGACACCGTGCTGGACGAAGCCGCAGCCAAGCTGCAGGGCGCCAAGCGGCCGATGATCATCGCCGGTGGCGGCGCCTTGAATGCCGCGCCGCAATTGAAGGAACTGAGCACTCGATTGGCCGCGCCGCTGTTCACCAGTGTTGCCGGCAAAGGCTTGCTGCCACCGGACGCACCACTGAATGCCGGTTCGTCGCTGTGTGTGGAACCGGGCTGGAACCTGATCGCCGAGGCCGATGTGGTGCTGGCGGTCGGCACGGAAATGGCCGACACCGACTTCTGGCGCGAACGCCTGCCGCTCAATGCCGAACTGCTGCGGGTGGACATCGATCCGCGCAAGTTCAACGACTTTTACCCGTGTGCCGTGGCGTTGCATGGCGATGCGCAACAGACGCTGGCGGCTTTGCTGGAACGCCTGTCACCGGACGTCCGTGATGCCGACGCAGCCATTGCCAAGGTCGCGGCACTGCGTGAGGCGATTCAGGCGGGCCATGGTCCGTTGCAATCGATCCACCAGGCGATTCTGCAACGCATTGCCGCCGAACTGCCGGCCGACGCCTTCATCAGCACCGACATGACCCAACTGGCCTACACCGGCAACTACGCCTTTGCCAGCCAGGCAACCCGCAGCTGGTTGCACCCGACCGGCTACGGCACCTTGGGTTACGGCTTGCCCGCCGGTATCGGCGCCAAGTTCGGCGCGCCGCAACGTCCGGGCCTGGTACTGGTGGGTGACGGCGGTTTCCTCTACACCGCGCAGGAACTGGCGACGGCGGTGGAGGAATTGGACAGCCCGCTGGTGGTGTTGCTGTGGAATAACGACGCGCTGGGGCAAATCCGTGACGACATGCTCGGCCTGGACATCGAGCCCATCGGCGTACTGCCGCGCAATCCCGACTTCGCCGCCCTGGGTCGCGCCTTCGGTTGCACCGTGACTCAGCCGCAGAACCTCGCGGAACTGCAAACCGACTTGCGCCACGGCTTCAATCGCAATGGCGTCACCCTGATCGAGCTCAAGCATGCCTGCGTTCGCTGAGTTCACTGTAGGAGCGAGCTTGTTCGCGATGGACGCCAACGAAAACGCGCACTGTCTGAATGACTGGGTTGCCCTGATGTTTTTCGCGAGCAAGCTCGCTCCTACAGAATCGTGTTTATAGGAGGAAGGCCATGCGCTTTTCCGATCTGACTCAACGTATCGCCGGAGACGGCGCTGCCGCCTGGGATATTCATTACCGCGCACTGGCCATGCTGGAGCAGGGCAAGGACATTCTGCTGTTGTCGGTGGGTGACCCGGATTTCGACACGCCGCAACCCATCGTGCAGGGCGCCATCGACAGCCTGTTGTCCGGCAACACCCACTACGCCGAGGTGCGTGGCAAGCGCGTCTTGCGTGAAGCCATCGCCAAACGCCACCGGCAACGCAGTGGCCAACGGGTCACGGCGGATCAGGTGACGGTGCTGGCCGGTGCGCAATGCGCGCTGTTCAGTGTGGCCCAGTGCGTGCTCAATCCCGGCGATGAAGTGATCGTCGCCGAACCGATGTACGTCACCTACGAAGCGGTGTTCGGTGCCTGCGGCGCGGTCGTTGTGCCGGTGCCGGTGCGTTCGGAAAACGGTTTTCGCGTGCTGCCCGAAGACGTTGCCGCGTGCATCACCCCGCGTACCCGCGCCCTGGCGCTCAACAGCCCGCACAACCCGTCGGGGGCGAGCCTGCCGCGCAGCACCTGGCAAGCCCTGGCCGAACTGTGCATCGCCCACGACCTGTGGCTGATTTCCGACGAGGTCTACAGCGAGCTGCTGTTCGACGGCGAACACGTCAGCCCGGCGAGTTTGCCTGGCATGGCCGAACGCACCGCGACCCTCAACAGCCTGTCGAAATCCCACGCCATGACCGGCTGGCGCGTGGGCTGGGTGGTGGCGCCGCCATCGTTGGCCGCGCACCTGGAAAACCTCGCGCTGTGCATGCTCTACGGCTCGCCGGATTTCATTCAGGACGCCGCCGTGGTCGCACTGGAAAGCCAACTGCCGGAACTGGATGCCATGCGCGAAGCTTATCGCCAGCGTCGTGATCTGGTCTGCGAAAGCCTGGCCGATTGCCCCGGCGTGCGCGCCTTGAAACCCGATGGCGGCATGTTCGTGATGGTCGACATCCGTGAAACCGGGCTCAGCGCCCAGGCGTTCGCTGATCGCCTGTTGGATCGCCATGGCGTGTCGGTGTTGGCCGGCGAAGCTTTTGGTCCCAGCGCGGCCGGTCATATTCGCCTCGGGCTGGTGGTGGGGGCCGCGCCCTTGCGCGATGCCTGTCAGCGCATCGCGCGCTGTGCTCAAGAATTGATGGAGACGCAAGTAAATGCTTAACCACAAGTCACTGTTCATTGACGGGCGCTGGCAAACCCCGTCGGGGCAAGGCATCGCCGAGGTGATCAACCCGGCCACCGAAGAAGTCGCCGGCAGTGTGCCGCTGGGTGATGAGCGCGATGTCGACAACGCCGTGGCGGCGGCGCGCCAGGCCTTTGCCTCATGGTCGCGCACGCCGTCCAGCGTCCGCGCCGGGTACATCCGCGCACTGGCCGAACAACTGAAAGCCCGCGCCGATGAGATGGCGGCGGTGATCACCACCGAACTGGGCATGCCGGTGCAATGGTGTCGTTCGGTGCAAGTCGACGGGCCGATCATCGGCCTTGAGCAGTACGTCGAACTCGCCAGTTTGATGGATGAGGTGCGTGAAGTCGGCAATTCATTGGTGATCCGTGAAGCGGTGGGCGTCTGTGCCTTCATCAACCCGTGGAATTACCCGCTGCACCAGTTGATCGGCAAACTCGCGCCGGCCCTCGCTGCCGGTTGCACCGTGGTGGTCAAGCCGAGCCAGGAAACCCCGCTGCACGCATTTTTGCTCGCTCAGATGATCGAAGACATCGGCCTGCCAGCCGGGGTGTTCAACCTGATCAGCGGTCCGGGTTCGAAAGTCGGTGAAGCCCTGGCCAGACACCCGGACGTGGACATGGTGTCGTTCACCGGTTCCACCGGCGCCGGCGTGCGGGTCTCGCAGGCAGCGGCACCTTCGGTGAAGCGCGTGTGCCTGGAACTGGGTGGCAAATCGGCGCTGTTGATCGCCGAAGACGCCGATCTGGACGCTGCGGTGCGCTACGGCGTACAGGACGTGATGATCAACTCCGGCCAGACCTGCACCGCGTTGACCCGCATGCTGCTGCCGGCCAGCCGCTATGCAGAAGCGGTGGAGATTGCGTTGGCCGAAACCCTGAGCCTGAAGATGGGCGATCCGCTCGATCCACAGAGTTTCCTGGGGCCGATGTGTTCTGCCGGGCAACGCCGCACGGTGCTCGATTACATCAAGGTCGGCCAACAGGAGGGCGCACGCCTGCTGTGCGGTGGCGATTTAGCGGCAGAGTTTGAGCGCGGCTACTACGTCAGCCCGACGCTGTTCGCCGATGTCGACAACCAAATGCGCATCGCCCAGGAAGAAATCTTCGGCCCGGTGCTGTGCCTGATTCCCTATGCCGATGAGGCGCAAGCCATCCAGATCGCCAACGACTCGCCGTTCGGCCTGTCCAGCGGTGTCTGGGCCGGCAGCGCCGAGCGCGCGCTGCAACTGGGTCGGCAATTGCGCGCGGGCCAGTGTTTTCTCAATGGCGCGGCGTTCAACTACCAGGCGCCGTTCGGTGGCTACAAACAATCGGGTAATGGACGTGAATGGGGGGAAGAGGGGCTCAGTGAGTTCGTCGAAGTGAAGGCGATCCAGGTGTGACCGATGGCAATTTGAACGTTTTACGCACCGGGCCTATGCCCGGTGCCTTGCGTGGTTTTGAACAGGTATTTCATTAGCGTTTATCAGGGGCAATGCAATGAGCGATAACAAAAACAAGATTACTCAAGCGAACCATGAATTCAGCTCTGCGCGCCGGGACTTTCTCAAGTACAGCGCAGCGGCTGCGGCGATGGCCGGGGCGTTCTCCATGGGCCTGCCGTTTGGCGCAATGGCTCAGGAAGCCACGCCAAAACCCGGTGGTGTACTGCGCCTGGGTCTGGCCGGCGGCAGCACCACCGACTCCAAAGACCCTGGTTCCTGGAGCGACACCTTCACCTTCGTCGGCTTCTCGGCGGTCTATAACACCCTCACCGAAATTGCTGTTGATGGCACTGCGATCCCCGAACTGGCGCAAAGCTGGACCTCGACGCCGGATGCGCGCGTCTGGACCTTCAAACTGCGCCAGGGCGTGACCTTCCACAACGGCAAGACCCTGACCGCTGACGATGTGGTGGCGTCGATCCAGCATCACCTCGGCGAGAAATCCACGTCGGCGGCCAAGACCGTGTTGGGCGATGTGGCCAAGGTCAGTGCCAATGGCAGCGACAGCGTGGTGTTCGAGCTGCACTCGGGCAACGCCGATTTCTCTTACGTGGTCGCCGATTACCATCTGGTGATCATGCCGAGCAAGGACGGAACGCCGGACTGGCAGGCCGGTGTCGGCACCGGCGGCTATCGCCTCAAGGACTTCGAACCGGGCGTGCGCATGACCCTGGAACGCAGCCCGGATTACTGGAAAGCCGGACGCGCGCACTTTGCCAGCGCCGAGCTGATTGCCATCTCTGATGGCGCGGCGCGGGTCAACGCGCTGGTCACCGGGCAGGTGGACGTGATCAACAAGGTCGACCTGAAAACCGTGGCGTTGCTCAAGCGCAACCCGAACCTGATCATCGAAGAAACCAAGGGCGCGCAGCACTACACCTTCCCGATGCTCACCGACAGCCAGGTGTTCCAGAACAACGACGTGCGCCTGGCGATGAAGCACGCGATCAACCGCGAAACCCTGCTGGCGTCGGTACTGTACGGTTATGGCCTGGTGGGCAACGATCACCCGATCCAGCCCGGCAGCCGCTTCATCAACACCGCGCTGGAGCAGCGTACCTACGATCCGGACAAGTCGCGCTTCCACCTGAAAAAGGCCGGCCTGGATTCGCTCAAGGTGCGCCTGCAAGCCTCCGATGCGGCCTACACCGGCGCCGTCGACGCCTCGGTGCTGTTCAAAGAACAAGCGCGTGCGGCCGGGATCGACATCGACGTGGTGCGCGAACCCGCCGACGGTTTCTTCTCCAATGTCTGGATGAAACAACCGTTCACCACCTCGTTCTGGTACAGCAGCCTGACCGCCGACCGCATGTTCAGCATCGGTTATGCCAAAGGCGCGGCGTGGAACGAAACCCATTGGGACAACCCGCGTTTCAACCAGCTGCTCAACGCCGCCCGCGGCGAGATGAACGAGCCGCTGCGCCGCGAGATGTACAACGAAATGCAGGCGCTGTGCCGCGATGACGGCGGGGCGATCGTGCCGCTGTTCGCCAGCTCCGTGGCCGCGCGTTCCAACCGCGTTGTGCATGGTGGGCAGACTGCGCCCTATGGCGAGCTGGATGGACTGCGGGTGATCGAGCGGTGGTGGCAGGCGTAAGCGGCCTTCAATAAAGCGAAGAACCCTGTGGGAGCGGGCTTGCCCGCGATAGCAGTGGGTCAGTCAACATCGATACTGAATGTTATGACGCTATCGCTGGCAAGCCAGCTCCCACAGTGGAAGTTGGCGTCTCCATTTCAAGGAACTGCGCGGTGAATAGTATTTTAAAGTTGCTACTTCAGCGTTTGGCATTGGGGCTGTTATCGCTGTTTGCGGTGTCAGTGATCATTTTTCTCGCGGTCGGCATGCTTCCGGGCGATATCGCCCAGGCCATGCTCGGCCAGTCCGCCACCCCGGAAACCGTGGCGGCGTATCGGGCGCAACTGGGGCTGGACATGCCGCCGCTGACCCGTTTCGGGCACTGGATCTGGAATCTGTTGCAAGGAGATCTCGGCGTGTCGCTGGCCAACCAGCGGCCCATTGCCGATCTGGTCGGTGCGCGCCTGGGCAACACCTTCAGCCTGGCGCTGCTGGCGGCGCTGGTGTCGGTGCCGCTGGCCCTGCTGCTGGGGATGCTCGCGGCGTTGTATCGCAACAGCTGGTTCGACCGTTTGCTCAATACCTCGGCGTTGAGCGCGGTGTCGTTCCCCGAGTTTTTCGTGGCCTACATCCTGATCCTGGTGTTCGCGGTGAAGCTCAACTGGTTCCCGAGCATTTCCAACCTGTCGCCGAACGCCTCGCTGGGTGAGGTACTGGAGCGCTCGGTCCTGCCGGTCGCGACCCTGAGCCTGGTGGTGATCGCGCAAATGATGCGCATGACCCGCGCCTCGCTGATCAACCTGCTGGCCAGCCCGTACATCGAAATGGCCCGGCTCAAGGGCATCAGCCAGTCGCGGATCATCTTGCGCCACGCCTTGCCCAATGCGCTGGCGCCGATCGTCAACGTGGTGGCGCTGAACCTGGCCTATCTGGTGGTGGGTGTGGTGGTGGTCGAAGTGGTGTTTGTCTATCCGGGCCTGGGCCAGTTGCTGGTGGACTCGGTGGCCAAGCGCGACATTCCGGTGGTGCAGGCCTGCAGCCTGATCTTCGCCGCGACCTACATCCTGCTCAATACCAGCGCCGATGTGCTGTCGATTGCCAGCAATCCACGCCTGATGCATCCGAAGGGGTAAGCCATGAGTCTGTCAAGACAACTATTGCGGGCGCCGCTGAGCGCCAAATTCGGGCTGCTGGTGATCGTGCTGTACATCCTGGTGGCCGTGTTCGCGCCGGTATTGGCACCGTTCGGCGAAACCCAGGTGGTGGGCGAGGGCTTCGCGCCCTGGGGCGGACAATTTTTGCTGGGCACCGATAACCTGGGGCGCGACATGTTCAGCCGCCTGGTCTACGGCGCGCGCAACACCCTGGGCATTGCCTTCCTGACCACGGTGTTGGCATTCCTGCTTGGCGGCCTGAGCGGTTTGATCGCGGCGATCAAGGGCGGTTGGGTCGATCAGGGGCTGTCGCGGGTCGTCGATGTCCTGATGGCGATACCGCAACTGATCTTCGCCTTGCTGATTCTCAGCGTGGTTGGCACTACAGCGACGTCGCTGGTGCTGGTGATCGCGCTGCTGGACGCGACCCGGGTGTTTCGCCTTTCAAGGGCGGTGGCCATGAACGTGGTGGTGCAGGACTTTGTCGAGGCGGCACGTCTGCGCGGTGAAGGCCTGTGGTGGCTGGTGACCCGTGAAGTGCTGCCGAATGCGGCGGCACCGTTGATTGCCGAATTCGGCCTGCGTTTCTGCTTCGTGTTCCTGTTCATCAGTGCGCTGTCGTTCCTCGGCCTGGGCATCCAACCGCCGACCGCCGACTGGGGCAGCATGGTGCGCGACAACGCCGTGCTGATCACCTTTGGCGACATCAGCCCGTTGCTGCCTGCGTTGGCCGTAGCGCTGATCACCGTAAGCGTCAATTTCGTCGTCGACTGGATGCTGCACAAATCCAGCGGCCTCAAGGAATGCTGAACATGACGACCTCCAAACCTTTGCTGGAAATCCGCGACCTGCACATCGAAGGTCATTACGAAGATGCCTGGCACCCGCTGATCAAGGGCATCGACCTGACCCTGCAGCGGGGCGAGGTGCTGGGGCTGATCGGCGAGTCGGGGGCGGGCAAGTCGACCCTCGGCCTGTCGGCCATGGGCTATACCCGCGACGGCTGCCGGATCACCGGCGGCTCGGTGCACTTCGACGGCATCGACCTGCTCAAGGCCAAGCCCGAAGCCCTGCGCCAGTTGCGTGGCCTGCGCATTGCCTACGTCGCACAAAGCGCAGCGGCTGCATTCAACCCGGCCCATCGGCTGATCGACCAGCACGTGGAAACCGCGGTAAAGAACGGTGGCATGAGTCGCGACCAGGCCATGCGCGAAGCGGTGGAGCTGTACCGGGTATTGCGCCTGCCCAACCCCGAGCAGATCGGCCAACGTTATCCGCATCAGGTTTCCGGCGGCCAGTTGCAGCGGGTCATGACGGCGATGGCCATGGCCTGTCACCCGGACCTGATCATCTTCGACGAACCGACCACCGCGCTGGACGTCACCACCCAGATTGAAGTGCTGGCGGCGATTCGCGACGCGGTGAAGACCTACGGCAGTGCGGCAATCTATATCAGCCACGACCTGGCGGTGGTGGCACAGATGGCCGACCGCATCATGGTGCTGCGCCACGGCAAACTGGTCGAAGAGGCCGAAACCCGCCAGATGCTCGGCGATCCAAAAGAGGAATACACCAAGTCGTTGTGGGCAGTGCGCAGTTTCCGCACTGAACCCAAGGCCTGCCCCCTGGAGGAAAAACCGCTGTTGGAATTGCGCAACAGCTGCGCCAGTTACGGTCACCAGCCGGTGCTGCACGACGTGTCGTTGAAGCTGTACAAGGGCCAGACCCTGGCGGTGATTGGCGAGTCCGGCAGCGGCAAGAGTTCCACGGCGCGGCTGATCACCGGCCTGCTGCCTCCGACCTATGGCGAAGTGCTGTATGACGGCCAGCCGCTGCCCGCCGACTTCCGTCAGCGCAGCAAAGAGCAATTGCGGCGCATCCAGATGATCTACCAGATCCCCGATACGGCGTTGAATCCGCGCCAGCGCATCGTCGACATCATCGGCCGGCCGCTGACCTTTTATCTGGGCCTCAAGGGCAAGGCCCTGCGTGCGCGGGTGGCCGAACTGCTGGAAATGATCGAATTGGATCCGGCGACCTTCATGGAGCGTCAGCCCCGTGAGCTGTCCGGCGGACAGAAACAACGGATCTGCATCGCCCGGGCACTGGCGGCCGACCCGCAACTGATCATTTGCGACGAAGTCACCTCGGCCCTCGATCAACTGGTGGCCGAAGGCGTACTCAAGTTGCTCAACCGCATCCAGCAACAGCTTGGTGTGGCCTATCTGTTCATTACCCACGACGTCGCCACCGTGCGGGCGATTGCCGATGAGGTGCTGGTGATGCAGCGGGGCAGGGTGGTGGACCACGGCTCGCGCAGCCAGATATTCACCCCGCCGCACCAGGATTACACCGGGCTGCTGTTCTCCTCGGAACCGCAGATGGACCCGGACTGGCTCGACCGCCTGCTGGCCAGCCGCGCGGCACCGAATTCAAACCCTACGCTGGAAAAAGTCTAAGGAACCACCATGAAAGTATTGATCGTCCACGCTCATCCCGAGCCGAAATCCTTCACCGCGGCCTTGCGTGACCAGGCTGTCGCCACCCTCGAAGCCCAGGGGCATGAAGTGCAGGTCAGCGACCTGTACCAGATGAACTGGAACCCGGTGGCCAGCGCCGGTGACTTCTCTAAGCGGGAAAATCCCGAGTACCTGGTGTATGCGCTGGAGCAACGCCTGGGGGTGAAAAGCCAGTCGCTGGCGGCGGATATCCAGGGCGAACTGGACAAGCTGCTGTGGGCTGACCTGCTGATCCTCAACTTCCCGGTCTTCTGGTTCTCCACCCCGGCCATGCTCAAGGGCTGGATCGACCGGGTGCTGGTGTCGGGCATCTGCTACGGCGGCAAGCGTTTCTACGATCAGGGGGGCTTGAGCGGCAAGAAGGCGCTGGTGACCGTGACCCTGGGTGGCCGCGAGCATATGTTTGGTGAGGACGCGATCCATGGCCCGTTGCAGGACATGCTGCGACCGATCCTGCGCGGCACCCTGGCGTATGTCGGTTTCGACGTGCTGGAACCGTTCGTGGCCTGGCATGTGCCGTACATCAGCGACGAAGCGCGGCAGCAATTCCTTGTGGATTACACCCGGCGCCTGCAACACCTGAGCGACGAACAACCACTGGCATTCCCCAAGCTGTCGCAGTTCGATGACCTGCTCTACCCACTGCGCCAACCCGCCACCGCGGATGCCTGATCAACCCTGCCCCCCTGTGGGAGCGAGCCTGCTCGCGAAGAGGCCACCAGCTTCAACATCTATGTTGACTGACCCACCGCTTTCGCGAGCAGGCTCGCTCCCACAGGATCCCGGATTGTTCTGAATACGCAAACACTGAAGTCGCCGAGATTGGAATTGTTGGGGTAGTGGCGGGCTTGTAGCCTCCATTACGCCGAACACCGGGATTGGCCAACGATCCGGTGGAGCTCCAGCCAGGGCTCATCAAGACGTCATACCTTGCTTTCGGCCTTACGCCCCTTTTGGGGTTTGGCGCCTAATAAAAATAAGGAAGGCAGGTATGAGTATTCGTGCATGGGTTTGCGCAGCAACCCTGTTCGCCCCCATTCTGGGTGCCGACATATTGTTTCCCTCAATGGCTCGCGCAGCGGAAGACCCGATGGGTTCGCTGGTGCGCAGTGTGTTCGGCGACAGCCTTGAGCGTGAACACGGCATCAAGATCTACGGCTGGGGCCAGGCAGGTGTGATCTACAACAACAACGGCACGGATGACGTCAGCAAACAAAGCTTCTTCAACACCGACGAAGGTGTAAATCTCAACCAGTTCGCCCTGGCCGTGGAAAAGAAACCCAACAGCAATGTGGTCGGTCGTGTCGGACCGTTTCCCGGGCCCATGCCGCAAGAAGCGGACTGGGGGTTCAACGTCACTGCGCTCTACGGCAAGGATGCGCGTTACTTCAAAACCTACGGTTGGGACGAGGACCTGGGCGTCAACCGTGACAACAAGGCTGAAGACCCAGCGTTCACCATTGCCCAGGCCTTCGTCGATTTCTATTTCCCGGTGCTCGGTGGCTCGAACCTGATGATCGGGATTTTCCACACGCCGCTGGAAAATGAAATCGGCTTCGCCTTGCCGTCGCCGGCGCCGACGGACTTCTACTCGCACACCTATTCCTTCATGCACGGCCCGGCCAAGCATGCCGGCGCGCTGTACTCATTCAAACTGCCATCGGCACCCGGCGAAAGCATGCTCGGCTTCGAACTGGGCGTGGTGCAGGGCTGGAACAACCTGCAAGACCCCAACCATGACCCGGATGTCATCGCCAACGTACGCTGGCGCTCGGCGGATTTCAGCACCTGGATCGACTGGGAAAACATCTATGGCAACGGCGCCGGCGACAGCTTCGCCGAATGCAGTTGCGGCTCGCCGATACCGGCCGGCACCAAGGATGACGACTACAAGCGCCTGGCCTCTTACCTGACCCTGTCCCAGGTGCTCGACCCGAACAACCGCGTGGCACTGGAGCTGAACTACGGCACGCAGGAGCAGGGCGCGTTCGCCGGCTTCGCCAACAAAAGCGATGCCACCTGGTACGGCGCCGACGTCAACTGGTATCACAAACTGAGCGAAAACCTGATGTGGAACAGCCGCGCCGAGTGGTTCTACACCGATGCGCCGGTTCACGTGATGATGGCCAACATCGACCCGAACACCGGGATTCCCGACCCGACCTGGGGCAGTTTCTACGGCGTCACCACCAACCTGGCCTGGACCCCGACGCCCAACGTGCGCCTGCGCCCGGAACTGCGTTACGACATCCATTCCGGCCCCGGTCGCGATGCCTACGCCGACGGGCAAAAGGACTCGCAAGTGGTTGCGTCCTTCGACGTCAGTTTCTTCTTCTAACCCGACACTTCGCTGACCCGGCCTGATGGTTCAACCACAGGTTGCGCCCTTGTTCGTCCGGACGTTGCCGGCCCCTGGCCGCACTGGAGTATTTACATGACAGACAACAACGATAAAAACCTGTTTGGCCGCGACGTCTCACGTCGTGATTTCCTGCGTGGCACCGGTGTCGCCGCCGGCGGGATTGCCCTGGCCAGCCTGCCGTTCAACTTCGCCGTGGGCAGCGAGCGGGTGATCAAGCTCGGCTACGTCAGCCCGCAGACCGGGCCGCTGGCGCCGTTTGCGGCCGCCGACAACTACATCATCGACTCGCTCAAGCAAACCCTGAAGAACTCGATCACTGTGGCTGGCAAGGCGTACCGCCTGGAAGTCATCGTCAAGGACAGCCAATCCAACCCCAACCGTGCGGCGGAGGTGGCGAGCGAGCTGATCCTGTCGGATCAGGTCGATCTGATGCTGGTGTCGTCGACACCGGAAACCACCAACCCGGTGTCCGACCAATGCGAAATCAACGAAATCCCCTGCATTTCCACGGTGGCGCCCTGGCAGCCATGGTTTTTCACCCGTGGCGGCAAACCCGATCAGGGTTTTGAGTGGACCTACCACTTTTTCTGGGGTCTGGAAGATGTGATCGGCACCTACACCTCGATGTGGGGTGCGATGCAGACCGACAAGGTGATCGGTGGTCTGTTCCCCAACGATGGCGACGGCAATGCCTGGGGCGATTCGAAGCTCGGGTTTCCACCGGTGCTGGCGCAAAAGGGATTCCAACTGGTCGACCCCGGTCGCTTCCAGAGCCTGACCGATGATTTCTCCGCGCAGATCGCCGCGTTCAAAAAGGCCGAGGTCGAGATCGTCACCGGCGTGGTCATTCCGCCGGACCTCACGACGTTCTGGACCCAGGCCCGCCAGCAGGGTTTCAAGCCCAAAGCGGTGTCGGTGGGCAAGGCGTTGCTGTTTCCCACGGCGGTCGAAGCGCTGGGCAAGGCCGGCAACAACCTGTCGACCGAAATCTGGTGGAGCCCGACGCACCCGTTCAGCTCGTCGTTGACCGGCGCCAGCGCCGGGCAACTCGCCCAGGGCTTCACCCAGGCCACCGGCAAACAGTGGACGCAACCCTTGGGCTTCGTGCACGCCCTGTTCGAACTGGCGGTGGACATCCTCCAGCGCACCGAAGAAATCGGCAACGCGCAGGCCGTGCGTGACGCCTTGCTCAAGACCCATCTCAACACCGTCGTCGGGCCGATCAGCTGGAACGGCGGACCGGTGAAGAACGTCGCCAAGACCCCGCTGGTCAGTGGCCAATGGCGCCTGGGCAATGACAACAAATACGACCTGATCGTGACCAGCAATGCCACCGCGCCGGCGATCCCGCTGGGCGGCGAGATGCAGGCCATTACGTATTGATCGCGTTCAAGCAAGCAGGTGCTCCATGCAACAGCCACTTCTACAACTGAACGATGTGCATAAAAGCTATGGCTCGGTGAAAGTCACCGATGCCATGAGCCTGAGCCTCCAGCCCGGCGAGGCCCTGGGCATCATCGGCCCCAACGGCGCGGGTAAAAGCACGCTGTTCAACCTGATCGCCGGTGGCGTGGCGGCGGACAGCGGCAGCATCCATTTCGAAGGTCGCAACGTCACCCGCGAGCCGGTGTTCAGGCGTTGCCAGCAAGGCATCGGCCGTTCCCACCAGATCCCGCATCCGTTCGTGAAAATGACCGTGTTCGAGAATCTGCTGGTGGGCGCCACCTTCGGCGCGCGGTTGCGCGACAAGGAGGCCAGCCAATGGTGCGCGCAGACCCTGGAACTGACGGGGCTGATGCGCAAGGCTAACGTGTTGGCCGGCTCGCTGACGCTGCTCGACCGCAAGCGACTGGAAATGGCCCGTGCCTTGTCGACCCGGCCACGCTTGCTGTTGCTCGATGAAATCGCCGGTGGCCTGACCGAACCGGAATGCCTGGCACTGGTGGAAACCATCCAGGGCATCCACAAGGCCGGCGTCGCCATCATCTGGATCGAACACATCGTGCACGCCTTGCTGGCGGTGGTCAGCCGCCTGACGGTCATCAACTTCGGCGCCAAACTGGCTGAAGGCGAGCCGCGCAGCGTCATGGCCGACCCACGGGTCCAGGACATTTACATGGGCATCGGGAGCTGAGACATGACGACCCAGACAAACCTGCTGTCCATCGACAGACTCTGCGCCGGCTATGGCGACTTTCAAGCGCTGTTCGACCTCAGCCTCACGCTGGATGAGGGCGAAACCGTGGCGATCATCGGCTCCAACGGTGCCGGCAAATCGACGTTCCTGCGCTCGCTGGCGGGGCAGATCAAAAACCAGCCGAATGCGATCACCTTCAGGGGCCAGCCCATCGGCGACCTGGCGGCCAACCAGGTGATAGCGCGCGGCATCGCCCTGGTGCCGGAAGGTCGAAAGCTTTTTCCATCGCTGAGCGTCGAGGAAAACCTGCAGATCGGCGCCTACAGCAAACGCCCGGGACCCTGGACGCTGGCCCGTATCTATCAATTGTTTCCGGTTCTGGAAAAGCTGCGTAAACGCCCCGGCACCGCGCTATCCGGCGGCCAGCAGCAGATGGTTGCGATTGGCCGGGGCCTGATGGCCAACCCGTACTTGCTGCTGTGCGACGAGATCAGCCTGGGGCTGGCACCGACCACGATCAAGGACATCTACGCCGCGCTGCCCTCGATCAAGGCCGACGGCACCACGGTGATTCTCGTCGAACAGGACATTAATCAGGCGCTGAGTGTCTGCGACCGTTTCTATTGCTTGCAGGAAGGGCGCGTGTCCCTGACCGGCCGGCCCGGGGACGTCGACAAGGCGCAAATCAAAGCCGCGTACTTTGGGGTTTAGTGATGGAATGGCTCAATACGCTTTTGCAGGGCATGTTGCTCGGTGGTCTCTACGCCATGTTCGCGGTAGGGCTGTCGCTGATGTTCGGGATCATGCGCCTGGTCAATATCGCCCATGGCGATTTCATCGTACTGGCGTCGTACCTGGCGCTGATGGTGGTCAACCACCTGGGTTTCAGTCCGCTGGCCAGCCTGGTGATCGTCGTGCCGGTGATGTTCTGTTTCGGCTACCTGCTGCAGCGCGGCCTGCTCAACCGGACACTCGGCCAGGACATTCTGCCGCCGCTGCTGGTGACCTTCGGACTGTCGATCATCGTGCAAAACGTGTTGCTGGAGTTTTTCAGCGCCGACAGCCAGAAGCTGTCCCAGGGCGATCTGGAAGTCGCCAGTGTCGGCTTGGGCAGCCTCAGCGTGGGGATCATGCCGCTGATGGTGTTCGGCAGTGCATTGCTGATCATCGGCGGCCTGCAATTGCTGTTCTATAAAACCGAGTTGGGCCGTGCGTTCCGCGCCACTTCCGATGACCAGCAGACTGCACGGCTGATGGGTGTCAACAACGCACATATTTTCGGCCTGGCCATGGCGCTGGCGATGGCGGTGGTGTCGATCGCCGGGGTGTTCCTGGCCATTCGCACCAGTTTCGATCCCACCGTGGGGCCGGCGCGTCTGTTGTACGGCTTTGAAGCCGTGATTATCGGCGGCCTGGGCAGCCTGTGGGGCACCCTGGCGGGCGGAGTGATTCTCGGCATCGCCCAGGCGCTGGGCGCAAAAATCGATCCCGGCTGGCAAATCCTCGCCGGTCACCTTGTGTTTCTGCTGATCCTGGTCGTGCGCCCGCGTGGCCTGTTTCCCCGGAGTGTCGACTGATGAATGCCTTGAATAACCCTGCGCTGACTTATCGCGTACAACGCACAACCACCAGCAGCCGGGTCGGGCTGTCATTGCTCGGGCTGTGCGTGCTGGTGCTGATCAGTGCACCGTTCTGGGCCGATCGTGCCAGCCTGCGGCTGGTGGTGGAATTCGCCTATTACCTGGCCCTGGCACAAATGTGGAACCTGTTGGCGGGTTATGCCGGCATGGTTTCGGTCGGGCAGCAGGCGTTTGTCGGCCTGGGTGGCTATCTGTTGTTCATGCTGTCGACGCAACTGGGGGTGCCGCCCTTGTTCGCGGTGCTGCTCTCGGGCGTGGCGGTCGCACTGTTGGCGATTCCCACCGCGTTGATCGTGTTCCGGCTGCGCGGCGCTTACTTTGCGATCGGCACCTGGGTGGTGGCCGAAGTCTTCCGCCTGGGGCTGGCACAGATGAGCAGTCTGGGCGGCGGTTCGGGACAAAGTCTGCCGGCGGCGATCGTACGGCAGATCGGCAATGACCGTGACGGGCGCGAGATGCTGATCTACTTCACCGCACTGGCCATCGCCATCGGCGCGGTGGCGGTGGTGTTCTTCCTGCTGCGTTCGCGCCAGGGCCTGGCCCTGGCGTCGATCCGCGATTCCGAGCCGGCCTCCGGCAGCCTGGGGGTCAATACCTTCCGGACCAAGCTGATGGTGTACGTGTTGGCGGCCGGTTGCACCGGAGTGGTCGGGGCGTTGATCTTCCTGCAAAAGCTGAGGATATCCCCGGATGCGGCGTTCAACCTGCAGGACTGGACGGCGGTGGTGATTTTCATCGTCATCATCGGCGGCATCGGCACCCTGGAGGGGCCTTTGATCGGCACGTTGATCTATTTTGCGTTGCGCGGATGCCTGGCCCAATACGGCGCCGTGTACATGATCATCCTGGGTGTGGTCGCGGTGGTGATGATGCTCAAGGCGCCGCAAGGGGTGTGGGGGCTGATCAGTGAGCGGCTGGGTTGGCAGGTTTTTCCCATGCAGCGGCGGTTGTCGGTGCAACACCGGCCATGACTTGCCGTCAGGTATCTGGAGTGCGAGGTGCCGACAGGCTAACCTCGCTGTACCGTCCGGCTACCTGTAGGAGCGAGCTCGCTCGCGATGGTCGTTAACGATAACGCGGGCTATCTGAATGCCCGCGTTGACTGGGCGTTCATCGCGAGCAAGCTCGCTCCTACACCTCCAGAGAATCTGCCCCATGGATCGTTTACTCAGTGTCGAAGCCTTTGTGCGCGTGGCCGAGACCGGCAACTTTGCCAGGGCCGCCCAGCAGCTGGGCGTGACCCGCTCGGTGATCACCCACCGCATCCAGCAACTGGAACAGTTCATCAATGCGCCGTTGTTCCATCGCAGTACACGCCACGTGCGGCTCTCGGAAGTAGGGGAGACGTACTACCGGGAGTGCGCCGACATGGTTGCGAGTTTCAACTCGTTGACCGAACACATGCGCGAGTTGCGCGCCAAACCCACCGGAAAACTGCGGGTGCAGATGCTGCCGGGGTTTGCCATCGGTCACTTCGGCAGGATGCTGGCCGAGTTCACGCGGCTGTATCCGGACATCGAGGTGGACGTCATCGTCAACGACCGGGTGGTCGACCCGATCGAAGAAGGCTTCGATGTGGCGTTCCAGATGTTCCCGCCCATGGCGGAAACCCTAATCGAACGCAAGCTGTTCAGCGTTCGCCGGTTGTTCTGCATGTCCCCCGACTATGCCGAAGAATTCGGCATGCCCACGCACCCCCAGCAATTGCTGCAACACAAGATTGCCCTGTATGAGGGTTACCCGTCGCGCAACCGCTGGATCTTCAGCGGGGAGGATGAGCAAGTGGAACTGAGCCTGCCAGGTCAGGTGCGTTCGAACTCCGTGCATCTGCTGCGTGATTACGCATCGACCGGGGTGTGTATTGTCTGTTTGCCGACCCTGGTGGCCAGCGACGATCTGCAAAGCGGACGCCTGATTCCGGTGCTGCCGGAGTACGCATTGTCCTCCTTCAATTTCTCCGCGGTGTACCCCGCGACCCAGCGCCGGGCCCTGAAAGTACGGACGTTGATCGACTTCCTGGTGGAAAACTTCGGCGACGAACCCTGCTGGGACAAGCCTTTGCTGGAGCGCGGCTGGGTGCGCTGAGTCATACACCAAACCTGTGGGAGCGAGCCTGCTCGCGAATGCGGTTCTACATCCGGCAGGGATGTTGGCTGACACACCGTCTTCGTCGGAACGCCGCCCGGAGCAGGCTCGCTCCCACAAGGATTGCAGTGCCTTCAGTGTTTGCGTTTCGCGAACACTGTTGTCGCCGACTGCCTGATTGTTCCAGCAAGGGGTGCGACGTACTGTTGGCTCACTGTTACTACAACAACAAAACGGTGAAAACCATGAGTAGCGCGGCAATCGAAACAGTCTTCGGCTCGCTGGCCAATTACAGCAAAGGGTCGCTTGAAATCATCAGTGGCCAGGCCAGTCATTACGCCTTTTCGAATATCTTCGAAGTGGCGGACAAATCGCTTCCTTACGAAAAAGTCGTGGTCGGCCTGAATCTGGGCTACGTCGTCGAAACCCTGCGCGCCGAAGGCCAATCGCCCTGGTACACGGCAGCACACGACGAATTCGCCATTGTCATGGACGGTGAAATACGGGTGGATTTCCTCAAGCTTGATGCGCCGTTGAAAGACGGCGAGGGCACGCGGCTGGCCGGTGAGGTTCCCGCCGGCAAACCCATGGGTTACGTGTTGCTCAAGCGCGGCCATCAGTGCCTGTTGCCAGTGGGCACCGCCTATCGCTTCGAAGCCAGCCGCCCGGGCGTGATCCTGCAGCAAACCATCAAAGGACCGTTGTCGGTCGAGAAGTGGGCAGACATCTGCTTCAAGTGATCAGCCCAGCCACCCCCACCAACAAAAACAAGAGGAACCCGACATGGCCATGCTAGAAACCGCTGCCGACACCGCACTGTTTGCCGACGATGACGTCAAGATCAGCCCGCCCCATCCCGTGACCGGCTATTGCACCTTCCAGTTGGGCGCCTTCGAACTGTCGCGCGACGAATATTTTGCCCGTATCACCTGGCCCGCCAAAGGGCAGACCCGTTCGCATCTGATTCCGGTGGATGCCTTCCTTCGCGCCCTGATGCGGGATGTGGCCTGGGGCTTTTTCTACGGTTGGGTCAACTTCGATCATGTTATCGGCACGCGCAATTACTACGGCAAAGTCGACCTGTATGCCGGCACCTTCAACGGCACGCTCAAGGCCGCCGGGGTCAACTACACCGAGAACTTCGAAACGCCGCTGATCATGGCGACCTTCAAGGCGATCCTGCGCGACTGGACCAATGCCACCTTCGACCCCTTCGCCGCACCGGAAGAAACCGGCAGCGCCTTCGGGCGCAAGAATGGCAACAACATCGAGGCCATCGAACGCTTCCGCATCGCCACCAAACGCATGCCGGGCCTGAAAGACGACTCGCCGCTGCGCAACGACCTGCCGGTCAATCGCCAGTTCATCGATGTTTCCCAGGAGGAACCCGAAGTGCACGCTGCTGAAGGTTTCGAAGGCGAGCTGCATGCCTTCAGCCTATTCAAGTACCTGTCGCGCTCCGACGTGACCTGGAACCCGTCTGTGACCTCCGTGTGCAAAGCCAGCCTGTTCTGCCCGACCACCGAAGAATTCATCCTGCCGGTGTTCCATGGCAATGACCGGGTCGAGTGGTTCTTGCAGCTGTCGGACGAGATCATCTGGGATGTCGGCGACAAGGAAGACGGTAACCCGCGTGCCCGCATCACCATGCGTGCCGGCGACATTTGCGCCATGCCCGCCGACATTCGCCACCAGGGCTATTCCACCAAGCGCTCGATGCTGATGGTCTGGGAAAACGCCACGCCGAACCTGCCACAGCGCTACGAAAGCGGCGAACTGAAGCCGTATCCGATCGAGTTCTGAGAACGGTGTCCGGCCCGGCGTTTGTCGGGCCAGGCGATCAAGAATCAAGTCATCAGACACTGCGCCCCAGGCGCGGTGCGAGGAAAATATTATGCAAAATCAGCTCTATATCGATGGCCGATTCGTGGATGCGGTCGCCGGTGGCACCATCGACGTCGTCTCGCCCCATGACGGCTCGCTGATCACCCGCATTGCCGCCGCCGAAGCCGCTGACATCGATCTCGCGGTGGCCGCCGCCAAACGTGCGTTCCCGGCCTGGTCGGCCCTGGGCGCCGCCGAACGCGGGCGGCTGTTGCTCAAACTGGCGGACAGGATCGAAGAATGCGGTGAAGAGCTGGCGCAGCTCGAATCCCTCAACACCGGGCATCCGATTCGTGATTCCCGTGGCCTCGACGTACCGCGCACCGCCGCCTGTTTCCGCTATTTCGGCGGGATGGCCGACAAGATCGAAGGTTCGGTGATTCCGGTCGAAGCCGGCTTCCTCAATTACGTGCAGCGCAAGCCGATTGGTGTGGTGGGGCAGATCGTGCCCTGGAACTTTCCGTTGATGTTCACCAGTTGGAAAATGGGCCCGGCGCTCGCAGCAGGCAACACCATTGTCATCAAGCCGTCGGAAATCACCCCGCTGACGACTTTGCGTATCGTCGAACTGATGACGCAAGTCGGTTTCCCCAAAGGCGTGGTCAACGTGGTGCCGGGTTACGGCCATACCGCGGGCCAGGCACTGGCCGAACACCTGGATGTGGGCAAGATTGCCTTTACCGGGTCCACGGCGACGGGGCGGCGGATTGTTGAAGCGTCGAAAAGCAATCTCAAGCGCATTCAGCTGGAGCTGGGCGGAAAAGGCGCCAATATTGTGTTTGCAGACGCCAACCTGGAAGCGGCGGTCAACGGCGCGGCCTGGGCGATCTTCCACAATCAGGGGCAGGCCTGCATCGCCGGTTCGCGTTTGATTCTGCACAAAGACATCGCCGACGCATTCCTTGAGCGTTTCATCGCCCTGGCCAAATCCATTCGCCTCGGCAACCCGATGGACCCCGAAACCGAAATGGGTCCGCTGACCTCGGCGCTGCATCGTGATCGCGTGATGTCTTACGTCGATATCGCCATTGAACAAGGCGGCAAGATCCTGGCGGGCGGCAAGGCACCGGACGACAAGGCGTTGGCCAACGGTTTTTATATCGAACCCACCGTTGTCGAGGCCAAGCCCGGTGATCGAGTCTGCCAGGAAGAAGTCTTCGGCCCCTTCGTCACCGTGGTGCGTTTCAGCACCGACGAAGAAGCCTTGGCCATCGCCAACGGCACCGAGTACGGATTGGGCAGTGGCCTGTGGACGCAGAACCTGGGCCGGGCGCACAAAATGGCCGACGCGATTCACGCCGGCATGTGCTGGATCAACTGCTACAAACGCGTCAGCCCGGGCAGCCCGTTCGGCGGTGTAGGGCAATCGGGCTATGGCCGTGAAATGGGCTTCGAGGCGATCCACGACTACACCGAAGCCCGCTCGGTCTGGGTCAACGTCGACGCCAAAATCGCTCCACACTTCAAGCGCTGAGGTCTGCCATGAATGCTTTCATCTACCAAAGCCTGCCGACCCGCGTGGTGTTCGGCTGGGGCAAGCTCTCGGCGTTGGCTGAAGAGATCGAACGGCTGGGTGCCCGGCGTGCGCTGATCCTCACCACGCCCGAGCAGCACGGGCTCGGTGAACAGGTCGCGGCATTGCTCGGCGATCGCGCGGCGGGTGTTTATTCGAAGGCGGTGATGCACGTTCCGCTGGAAGTGGCGCAAGCGGCGCGAGTCGAAGCGGCACGTCTGGATGCTGATTGCTGCGTGGCCATCGGCGGTGGATCGACCATCGGCCTGGGCAAGGCGATTGCCATGGATTCCGGACTGCCGATCGTAGCCGTGCCGACGACTTACGCCGGCTCGGAGATGACGCCGATCTACGGGTTGACCGAAAACCGCCTGAAGAAAACCGGACGTGACCCTAGGGTTTTGCCGAAAACCGTGATCTATGACCCGCAATTGACGCTGACATTGCCGGCGCAGATTTCGGCCTGCTCGGGCATGAACGCCATGGCCCACGCCGTTGAAGCGCTGTACGCCCAGGACGCCAACCCGATCATCGGCTTCATGGCCGAAGAATCGATACGCTCGCTGGCGCAGGCGTTGCCGGGCGTGGTCAATGATCCGAATGATCCGCAGGCGCGCAGCCAGGCGTTGTACGGCGCCTGGCTGGCAGGCATCTGCCTGGGGTCAGTCGGCATGGCGTTGCACCACAAGCTGTGCCACACCCTGGGCGGAACCTTCAATCTGCCCCACGCACAAGCGCACGCCATCGTCTTGCCCCATGCCGCCCATTACAACCGTGAAGCGGCGGCAGGACCGTTGCAGCGTGCCGCGCGTGCCCTGGGTGGCAGCGAGGCGAGCGAGGTGGGTGGCTTGCTGTACGCGCTGAACCGGAAGCTGGGTATTCCATTGGCGCTGGCGGACATCGGCCTGCCTGAAAACGGACCGGCCGAAGCCGCGCAAATCGCCTGCGCCAGCCCTTACTACAATCCCCGGCCGTTTGAACAAGGCCCGATTGAAGCGTTGCTGACCCGCGCCTTCAAAGGCCTGGCGCCGGCCTGATCTCATCCCGTCGGAATAATAACAATGACCGATCAAGACAAAATCATCGAATCACTGATCTCCGAAAAAGCGCTGAACAGCTTCAAAAATGCGCCAAACGCGCGTTACAGACAGATCATGCAAAGCCTGGTGCGCCACCTGCACGGGTTTGTCAGTGAGGTCGAACTGACCGAGCAGGAATGGTTTGAAGGCATCCGCTTTCTCACCGAAACCGGCCAGAAATGCGATGGCCGGGTGCGTCAGGAATTCATTCTGCTGTCCGATACCCTCGGTGTTTCGATGCTGGTCGACGCGATCAACCACCGGCACAGTGCCAATGCCACCGACACTACGGTGTTCGGGCCGTTCTATATCGAAGGCATGCCTGAGCGTGAATTCGGCGAGAAGATGGCGTTCACCCCCGGTGAAGCGGCGCTGGTGCGCGGTCGCGTGGTCGATACCCGGGGCAATCCCCTGGCCGGCGCGGTGCTGGATGTCTGGCAGACCGCCGAAAATGGCATGTATTCGGGCCAGGACACCGCACAGCCGTTCGGTAACCTGCGCGGTCGCTATCGCACCAATGCCGACGGCTACTTCGCCATTCGCACGATTGTCCCTGTGTGCTACCCGATTCCAACCGATGGCCCGGTCGGTCGCATGCTCGATGCGGCCAATCGCCATCCGTGGCGGCCTGCGCATCTGCACTTCATGATCGATGTACCGGGGTATCGCAAATTGGTGACCCACTTGTTCAATCACGATGATCCGTATCTGGAGTCCGATGCCGTGTTCGGCGTCAAACAGTCGCTACAGGTGATTTATGAGGACCGGGTCATCCATGATGACGTGTCCGAACAACTGGATATCCAGTTGCCGTTCAAACGGGCGTGTTACGAATTCGTCATGGAAACAGAGTGAAGCATGGGCCAGTTTTTTGCGGTATATGCCACCGATCATCCGGATTCCCAGGCGTTGCGTCAGCGCTTGCGGCCCAGTCATCAAGCCCATTTGCGCGCCGGCAAGCATCGTGTCGTGGTGCGCCTGGGCGGTCCGACCCTGGATGAAGCCGGGGCCGCGATGAATGGCACATTGCTGGTGGTCGAGGCGGGCAGCCTGCCGGAGGTGGAAGCGTTCATCCAGGACGACCCCTATGTACAGGCCGGACTGTTTGCCAATATCCAGATTCGTCCCTGGCATTGGAGCCTGGGCAATCCTGAAATGCGTGGCTGATCATGACCACTATCACGTTGTGCCAGCGCGAAGACATCGCTGACGGTGGCGCCCTGGGCCTGCCCGAACACCGGCAACTGCATCCGGCGGGACTGATCGCCGTGAGGCAAGGCGAGCACGTGTGGGTCTACATCAACCGATGCCCGCATTTTTCCGTGCCGCTGGACTATCGCCCGCAGGCGTTCTGCACCTATCGCGGCAAGGTCCTGATGTGCGCGCATCACAGTGCGATGTTTCGTTTCCAGGACGGACACTGCATCGACGGCCCGTGCAAAGGGGCGCAGTTGGAGGCGGTACCTGTGCGTTGGGTCGGAAATAGCCTGGTCATGGAGGTGGATGAAGCGGGGTGATCTACAATTTCTTGAGGGTGAACCACGCCCATCCGGAGGTCACCATGAAACTGTCACCCCTCAGCCTATGCATCGCATTGGCGGTTTTCAGTGCCCAGGGATGGGCCGAAACCGTGGTGCCGCTCAAAGGCCAAAGTTCGCAACAGACGCAAGTGGACATCAACGAGTGTCACAGCATCGCCGCCAGTCAGGCTTCGTCGACGTCAACCACGGCGTCCGGCGGTCGGCTCAAGGGGGCCGCCGTGGGTGCGGCGGCCGGGGCGGCGGGGGCGCAAGTGCGTGGCCGTCAGCATGACGAGTTCTATGATCGCGTCGATGACGATACCAAGCAGGATTATCGGCAGAATCGCGCCAAAGAGACTGCCGCCGCCGGTGCCGTGGTCGGCGGTTCACGCCAGCGCCAGGAACGCCGCGCCCAGGAAAAAACCGCGGCCGCGACCACTTCGACGGCCTATACCAGTTGTTTGCAGGGCAAGGGTTATCAGGTCAATCCCTGAGTCTGTGCCTGCCACGGCTAATCCTGTGGGAGCGAGCCTGCTCGCGAAAGCGTTGGGTCAGTCAACATTGATGCTGAAGCTGATGACCTCTTCGCGAGCAGGCTCGCTCCCACAAGGATCGCGGCATCAGGCCCTGATAATGGTTTTTTGCCGTTGTTCGAGCAGATGCACCATCAAACAGGCATACAGCGTCACCGCGATGAACAACCCCATGCGCACCGCAAACGCGGTGTAGACGTCCTTGCCCGCCGCGCTGTCCTGCACCGATTGCCCCAACAGGATAATCATCGTGATCAGGCTGTTGAGCCAGAACCCGGGGCTGAACCGGCCTGGACTCAATCCATAGAGCTTGCGCGCCAGCAGCAGCGTGAACAGCAACATCCACCAAAAGAACATCCACAGGTGCACGAACAGGCTGAGCGCACACCAGAACAGGATGGCCAGCAAGCCGCCAAGCAGGGTAGAACCGACCAGTTCGCGTCCGGCGTTGCGCGCCGAGGTCGTCGAACTCTGTTGCCCCAGATTGACCGCCTTGAGGACGATGGGCAGGTAGCTGGCCGGATCGATCAGCGCCATCAGGAACGCGGGTATAACGATCAGGGTGGCACGCAACGCCACCCGGCCAACTTCGTCCGGTGCCAATGTCGGGACAGCGGGTGGTGCAGGGGCATCGTCAGGCTCGGGGAACAGCCAGTGACTCAAGATCCCCACCATGACCGCCAGCAAGAGTCCCGCGACCAATGCCTTGATGACCATCAGCGCCAGGTCGAATTCCAGGACGCCAGCGGAGGAAATCATGGTCAGGCCAATGATCAGGAAGGTGACGATCAGGTTGTTGCCACCGCGCAGGCCAAAACGAAAGACTGCAAACAGACAGAGCCCGATCAACAGCACACCACTGACAGCGAAGTAACGCAGGACCGGGATCAGCAGCAGGCCGATACCGGTGGTCAACATTGCGACCAGCGCCAGTATCACGGCGGCCTTGAAGGGCAGTGGGCGGTTGGATGCGACCAGCAGCAGCGCACCCAGCACCGGCGCCAGAAAGGGAATCGGCAATGCCAGGCCATAACTGGCCGCCAGACACAGGGCGGTCCCCGTGGCCAGGCGCAGAGCACGCTGAACCCTTGGCGAGCGCTGCTTAATAGACATACGACAGCCAGCTCATCAGCCACAGAAACACCCGGCCCAGCGGGTTCAACAGGTGGCCTTCGCTGGGAAAGGCCATGACCTCGGCCTGGCCACCGGCACGGATGGCGCGGTTGTCCTTGAGCATGGTCAGTGACTCGGGGGAAAACTCGATGATCACCGGAAACCGCTGGGCCGGACGCAGCCAGTCACGGCTGTTCTGCACCGTCGGCAGACTGCCCGGGGCGGGCGGCTGGCCCACACTGACCCCATAACCGACACTGCGCACGCGGCCCTCGAACACTTCGCCGGGCAGTGCATCCAACACGATCGACACCGGTGAGTCGGGCTGGACCAAGGCCAGGTTGTTTTCGGTCATGTCGGCACTGATCCACACATCGTGGATCGCGATCAGGGTCATCACCGGGTTGCCCGCCGCGGCGAACTGGCCGACGTCGGTGCGCAAGTCGGTGATCAGCCCGGCCGAGCGTGCACGAACCTGAGTGTTGGCAAGATCCAGTTCGGCTTTCGACAGGGCGGTGGCGGCGCTGCGCAGCAGGGCGTTGTCTTCCTCGCTGCCGCCTTCCTGCTCGCGGGCACGCTGCACTTCGGCGCGGGCCGCGGCGACCTTGCTGACGGCGGCTTCGTGGTTGGCGCGGGAGACTTCCAGCAAGCGTACGGAAATGGTGCCGGGGTCTTCGCGGTACAGGCCTTCAAGGCGCTGATTGTCCTGGCGTGCCTTGAGTTCGTTGGCCTGTGCCGCCCGCAGGTTGGCCTGCGCCGAAGCGATGCCGGCGGTACTGGCGCCGATCTGCCGGCGGGTGGATTCAAGGTCTGCCCGCGCCCGGTCGACCGCGATCTGATACGGCTGCGGGTCGATCTCGAATATGACGTCCCCGGCCTTGACGTCCTGGTTGTTGCGCACATGCACGCGGATCACCCGACCCGCGACTTCCGCCGCCACCGGAATCACGAACGCGCCGACCCGTGCCTGTTGCGTGTAGGGCGTGAAGCGGTCAGCCAGCAGATACCAGGTCAGGCTCAATACGATCGGCAGCAGAACCCATTTGATGCCTTTTTTGGTCGGATCGGCGGCCGCTGGCTGCGGAGCATCGGAGGAGGGAGGCGCGGCGTCAGTCATGGTGGCTTACCGGGTTGGGAAAGGAAGCGGCGGGCTGAGGCTCGGACAGCAGGTCGCCCCAATCGGTGCGTTGTTCCATTTGCCGGCGCGTGGCCGGATCGACTTTGGCCAGGGCGCTGTACCAGCCACCGCCCAGGGCCTTGTACAGAGCAATCACGTTAGTCACCGCATCACCCCGACTGACCAGGTAGCTGTCCTGGGTATCGAGCAGGGCGCGCTGGGCATCCAGTACCCGCTGAAAGTCCGAATAGCCCTCGCGATAAAGCGCGTTGGCCAGCTCCAGCGAGCGTTTCGCCGCACCTTCGGCCTCACGCAGGATGCGTTCGCGCTGCAAGGCCTGGGTCAGGCCGTTGGCGGCATCGTCCGCCTCGCGTGCAGCCTGGCGCACCTTGTCGCGATAGGCCTCGATCAGCTGTTGCAGGCGCGCATCCTGCACCCGCACGTTGTTGCCGATACGGCCGTAGTCGAACACGTTCCAGCGCAGGCTCGGGCCGCCAATCAGGTCCAGGCTGCGGGAGCTGCCGCTCAAGGTATCGGTGGACCAGACAATGCTGCCGAGCAGGCTCAGCGACGGGTAAAAATCGGTTTCGGCGACGCCTACCAGCGCCGACTGCGCGGCCACATTCAGTTCGGCAGCGCGCACGTCGGGACGGCGCAGCAGCAGCTGGGCCGGCACATCCTGCAGCACGGCGCGGTCCACCAGCGGGATCAATCCGTTGTTCTCGACCACCAGCGGCAGTGCTCCCGGCGGCTGACCGATCAGTACCGCCAGGGCATTGCGCAAGCGCACCAGTTGATCTTGCAGGACGGGGATGCTGCTCAGGGTACCGAGGTATTGGGTCTTGGCTTGTTGCAGGTCGAGTTCGGCGGTCTGTCCGCTCTTGAACAGTTTTTCGGTGATTTCGTAATTGCGCTTCTGCTGGCGGGCGTTTTCCTCGGCCACCCGCAAACGGGCCTGGGTCGTTCGAAGCGAAAAATAACTGTCGGCAACCTGTGCGCGAAGCAGAACCAGGGCGTCGTCATAGTTGGCCTCAGCGGCGAAATAGCTGGCATCGGACGCCTCGATGGCGCGGCTGAAACGCCCCCAGAAATCCAGTTCCCAGCCCACATCGAAACCGGCGCTGTGCTGCCAGAATCGGCTGTCTATCGGGTTACGCCCGCCCGATTGATCCCGATGGATGTACACACTGTCGGCACTGATCTGCTGCAGTTGCGGGTAGCGGCCGCTTTCGGCGATGCCCAATTGCGCGCGGGCCTCCATCACCCGCAGACCGACAATCTTCAGGCTGGAATTGTTCGCGTCGGCTTCGGCGATCAACCGGTTCAGGGTCGGATCGGCAAAAATCTCCCACCACTGGCGAATGTCCGGTTGCAACGCCCGCTGGCTGGCGTGGTCGAGGTTCGGCGTATTCCAGTGATCGACCCAGGGCTCGCCGGGCGACTGGAAGTCCGGCCCCAAGCGCACGCAACCGCCAAGGGCGAGCACGGCAAACAGCAGCAATGGGCGGGTGGATGGAGGCATTGCGCGGTTCCGACCGAGGAATATCACAGCAGCATAGACGCCAGGAGGGTGGGTGGTACGCAATCCCTTGTGGGAACGAGCCTGCTCGCGAAAGCGGTGGGTCAGTCAGCATCAATGTTGGATGTGATGGCCTCTTCGCGAGCAGGCTCGCTCCCACAGACTGTCGTAAAAACGACCTGTTTACGCTGAACACGAACCCCGACCAGTTTTCTGTTGAACGACTGTTCAGCTTGGACTATGTTCGTTCCACCTTCTCTCCCGGCTGGTTGCGGGCTTGCGTTTCTTCATTTTGAACGAGGCACTGGCATGCGGTTTTCACCCTTTGTTGAGCGGATCTCGGGGCAAGGCGTTGCCGCCTGGGACATCCACAATGCCGCCTTTGAAGCACGGCGCGGTGGGGAAGATGTGATCATTCTCAGTGTCGGCGATCCGGACTTCCCCACGCCCGACTTCATCACCGATGCCGCCATCCAGGCCTTGCGCGAAGGCGACACTCACTACACGGAAATCGCCGGTCGCCCGACCTTGCGCGAAGCCCTCGCCACGCGTTACGGCAAGCTGTTCGACCGCGAGCTGCAAGCGGACAACGTGATCGCGGTGGCGGGTGCACAGAACGCGCTGTTCGTCACGTCGATGTGCCTGCTCAGCGCCGGCGACGAAGTGATTGCCCTGGATCCGATGTACGTGACTTACGAGGCGACGCTCAAGGCCTCCGGCGCGACACTGGTGCGGGTGCCGTGCTCGGCGGACGATGATTTCCGCCTCGATGCGGCGGTGCTGGCCAAAGCCATCACGCCGCGGACCCGGGCGATTTTTCTGTCCAACCCGAACAACCCGACCGGGGTCATGCTCAACCGCGAAGAACTGCAAGCCATCGCTGATCTGGCCATCGCCCATGACCTGTGGGTGGTGGTCGACGAAGTTTATGAAAGCCTGGCGTTCGAGCGCGACCACCTGAGCATGGCGGCCTTGCCGGGCATGGCCGAGCGTTGCGTGGTGATCGCCAGCCTGTCGAAATCCCACGCCATGACCGGTTGGCGAATCGGCTGGATCGTCGCCCATCCGTCCCTGATCGCCCATGCCGAAACCCTGGTGCTGAGCATGCTCTACGGCTTGCCGGGGTTCGCCATGGAAGCCGCACTCAAGGCCGTGCAGGCCCACGACGAAGTCACCCACGGCATGCGCGACATCTACCGGCGGCGGCGCGATCTGCTGGTGGCGGGACTGTCGGAGTGTCCGGGCATCAGCGTGCTCAAGCCTGACGCCGGCATGTTCGTGCTGGTGGACGTACGCGCAACCGGCCTGAGTTCGCTGGAGTTCGCCTGGCGGCTGTTGCGCGAGGCGCGGGTGTCAGTGCTGGATGCCGCGGCGTTCGGCGAGCCGGCGCAGGGTTTCGTGCGGCTGTCGTTCACCCTCGGTGAAGAACGGCTGGCCGAGGCCTGCCAGCGAATCCGCGACTTCGTCCTGGTGCTCAAGGGCGAAGCACCACGGCCCGTGATCAGTCGCGTGACGTACTCGACAGGGGCCGAACCGGTTGCCGCCCGGACCATGATCGAAGTCGAGCGCCTGCACAAACGCTTCGGCAATATTGAAGTGCTCAAGGGCGTGTCCCTGACGGCCCGCGAAGGCGAGGTGATCTCGCTGATCGGTGCCAGCGGTTCGGGCAAAAGCACCTTGTTGCGCTGCATCAACATGCTCGAAGTGCCGGACCAGGGGCGCATTCTGGTGGACGGCGAAAGCATTCACCTGAACCACTCGCGCCCCGGTGCACCGCTGGTTTCCGATGCAAAGCAACTGGTGCGCATCCGTTCCAGCCTGGGCATGGTGTTCCAGAACTTCAACCTCTGGCCCCATCGCACGGTGCTGGAAAACCTCATCGAAGCGCCGACCCAGGTCCTTCGCGAAAGCAAGGCGGAGGCCACTGAACGGGCCGAAGCCTTGCTCGAGCGCGTGGGGCTGGCGGCCAAGCGCAACGAGTACCCGGCGTTTCTCTCCGGGGGACAGCAACAACGGGTGGCCATCGCCCGGGCCCTGGCCATGCGGCCCAAGGTCATGCTGTTCGATGAACCCACCTCGGCACTCGACCCGGAACTGGTCGGGGAAGTGCTGCGGGTGATCCGCTCTCTCGCCGAAGAAGGCCGGACCATGATCCTGGTGACCCATGAGATGGCTTTCGCACGCGATGTCTCTTCCAAAGTCGCCTTTTTGCATCAGGGGCTGATCGAGGAAACCGGTTCGCCGGACGAAGTGTTCGTACACCCACGCAGCGAGCGTTGCCGGCAATTCGTCAACGCTCATCAGACTCGCTAAAAACAACAAAAGACGGGGAAAACCATGGGAAATCGACGTTTGGCAAACTGGTTGACTGGCGCGGCCTGCGTAATGCTGGCCGGCATGAGCGCGGCCCAGGCGCAACCGATCAGGTTCGCGGTGGCCGCCGAACCCTATCCGCCGTACACCGAGAAGCAGGCCAACGGTGAGTGGAAGGGCTTTGAGGTCGACCTGATCCACAAGCTGTGCAGCGAAATGAAAGCCGAATGCGAGATCAAGGAAGTGGCGTGGGACGGGATCATTCCGTCGCTGCTGGCCAAGAAGATCGACGTGATTTTCTCCTCGATGTCGGTGACCGAAGAGCGGGAAAAACAGATTGCGTTCAGCAAGGCTTACTACGACTCGGTGGTGGCGATTGTCGGGCCCAAGGACGCGGTCGTGAAAAAATACCCGGACGATCTCAAGGGCAAGACCATCGGCGTGCAGAACTCGACGGTGAGCGCCAGCTACCTGAAGACCTACTACGAAAAAATTGCCGACGTTAAGTATTACGACACCCAGGACTCGGTGAACGCCGACCTGATTGCCGGTCGCATCGACCTGATGATGGCCGACGGCACGGCCATGGCGGCCTTCGTCAAGACCCCGGATGCCAGCAAAAGCAATCTGGACTACCTCGGCGCCGTGCCCTACGACCCGATCTTCGGCAAGGGCGTGGGCGCCGGCCTGCGCAAGGACGACACCGAACTCAAGGCCAAGCTCGACAAGGCCATCCAGGAACTGCTGGCGAGCAAGGACTACGACGACCTGTCCCAGAGCTACTTCGGTACCAGCGTGAAGCCGACGTTCTGACCACCTGGGCGCCGAGTCCCCCTTGTGGGAGCGAGCCTGCTCGCGAATGCGGTGTGTCAGTCAACATCATCGCTGAATGACACACCGCATTCGCGAGCAGGCTCGCTCCTACAGGGGATCGGTGGTGCTCTGACTGGAGACTGAAATGCCAGCAATGTTCGATTTGATCGGTTTCAGCGAGCAAGGGTGGGGCGGGGCGCTGCTCAAGGGGCTCTGGATGACCCTGCAGATATCGGCGGGGGCCTTTGTGCTCGGGTTGGCCATCGGCCTGGTGGTGGCCTGCCTGAAGCTGGGTGCGCCAAAACCGATTGCGGTGCTGGCCCGCGGCTACACCACCCTGTTCCGCGCGGTGCCGGAGTTGCTGCTGATCCTGCTGCTGTATTACGTCGGTTCCATGTTGCTCAACTCGCTGATGACCTCGCTCGGTCATGGCGCGGTGAATGTCAGCGGTCCGCTGGCGGCCATCGTGGTACTGGGGCTGGTGCAGGGCGCCTACGCCTCGGAAATTTTCCGCGCGGCGATCCAGGCGATTCCTTTTGGCCAGATCGAAGCGGCGAAGGCCTTCGGTCTGCATGGCTTTGGTCTGTTCCGCCGCGTCACGCTGCCGATCATGGCGCCCTACGCGATGGCAGGGATGGCCAACCTGTGGATCAACCTGATCAAGGACAGCGCGCTGATCAGCGTGGTCGGCACCAACGAGCTGCTGTACACCGCCAAGCAAGGCGCGGGGTCGACGCGTCACTACCTGTTGTTCTACCTCACGGCCGCCGCCCTGTATTACGCGGTGACGCTGGTGTCCAACTACCTGTCGGGACGGTTGGAGCGACGCATTCGTCGCTGGATGCCTCTTGTTGACTAAACCGGCTGAGAGATTGAAATGATTCCTGCGTGGACCATTGAATACGGGGCACTGTTGCTCCGAGGGCTGCAAACGACCATTACCATTCTGTTGGTCTCCAGCGTGTTCGGCTACGCGCTGGCCGTATTGGTGGCACTGGCGCGAATCTCGAAAAACAGGGCGATCGCCAAGCTCAGCCTGTTCTACACCAGCGTGACGCGCGGTACGCCGTTGCTGATCCAGATCTACATCTTCTACTACGGGATCGGCAGCCTGTTCGCGCAGTTTCCGCTGATCCGCAGCAGTTTTCTCTGGCCCTATCTGCGTGATGGTTATTGGTACATCGTCTTCGCCCTGGTGGTATCGATGGGCGCCTATGTCGGCGAAGTGATTCGCGGCGGCCTGCTGGCGGTGCCCAAAGGCGAAATGGAAGCGGCCTCGGCCTTTGGCATGACCCCGCGCCAGGCCCTGTGGCGGGTGCGTTTACCCAGGGCGCTGCGTTTGCTGTTGCCGACCCTGGCCGGGGAAACGGTGATGTTGCTTAAATCCACGGCACTGGCCTCGACCATCGCGGTGATCGACTTGCTGGGCGCGGCCAACGTTGTCCGCGCCCAAACGCTGCAAGTCTATGAACCGTTGCTGCTGGTGGCCGGTGTCTACGTTTGCCTGACGTTCTTGATTGAGGGCCTGTTTGCCTTTGCCGAGCGGCGCGGAACGCCGGTACGCAGGTCCGCATGATGAACACGCCCGTGGTCGACCGTTCGTTGCAAGGCATTGGCCTGTGTACGCTGGGCTATGCCTTCCTGTCCTTGCAGGACGCCGGCATCAAGTGGCTGGTGGCCGATTATTCGGTGGTCACCATCCTGTTCTGGCGCGCCCTCGTGGTGGCGGTTGCCTGTCTGCTGGTGGGGCGCCTGCAACTGGTGCAGCGCGCCTGGCGCTCGTCCAGTCGGCGTTTGCTGGTGGTGCGCGGCTTGCTGTCGATTGCGGCCTGGCTGCTGTATTACACGGCAGCGCGGGACCTGACCCTGGCGGAGATGACCACCCTGTATTTCTCGGCGCCGATCATGGTCACGGTATTGGCAACGGCCATTCTCAAGGAGCGCGTCACGGGTTGGCAGTGGTTTGCCCTGATCATCGGTTTCATCGGGGTGGTGATAGCTTGTCGCCCCAACAACATGACCGAGCCGTTGCCGATCGTCCTGACGCTGCTGGCGGCGATGTGCTGGGCGTTCACGTATATTCAGTTGCGCCAGGTCGATGACCAGACGTCGGTGCTGGAACAGATGCTGATCACCAATGTGGTGTTCGTCATCTGCATGGCCGTGGCGTTACCCTGGACCCATACCCCGACACCGACGCCCGCCTGGTTGGGCATGCTCGGCGCGGGGCTGATGGGTGGGATCGGGCAGTTTCTGCTGTTCGCCAGTTTCCAGCGCGCCACCGCGACCGTGCTGGCGCCGTTCGAGTACACCGGACTGATCTGGGCGTTCCTGCTGTCGAGCCTGATCTGGGGCACGTTGATGGATGTGTCGCTGATGATCGGCGCCGGTCTGATTGCGGTCAGTGGCACCCTGGCGATGATCTTCGGCCGCCACCCGTCACAGGACGTCGTCGGTGCCGAATGCTCCGTGTCGCAGTCCCTGTATCCGGCAGCGGCCGATGGCCAGGGGGAAAGTCTCGAGGCTCAGGCACCGCTCGATCCAGAGGCCGTCGAGCATCGCCGTTAGGCCACAGTCATGAGGGGAGGGCAGCGCATGGTGCGGGATGTTTCGTTCAACGTTCTCAACAATAACGGTGGCGCGGTGCAGGTCGGTGCGTGGCGTTTCGAGGGCGATGGTCACGGGCCGAACGTGCACTTGCAGGCCGGGGTGCATGCCGATGAAATCGCCGGGATGCTGGTGCTGCACCTGTTGATTCAACGCCTTCATGGCGCCGAGTCCGAGGGCAGGCTCAAGGGCAATGTGACCGTGGTGCCCCAGGCCAATCCGCTGGGCATCGGACAGTTTCGCCAGGGACGGATTCTCGGCCGATACCATGATGCGACCGGGCATAACTTCAATCGTGGATTCGACCAGTCGGCGGCAATGGAACGACCATCAACCGTCGTCCAGCACTGGCAACAGAAACTGGTGCAACTGGCGGCGCCGGCGGATGTGATGCTCGACTTGCACACCGATGACGAAGCGTTGCCCTACCTTTACGTGCACCGCAGTTTCTGGCCCCGAGGTCGTGAACTGGCGGCGGCGCTGAAAATGGAGGTGGCGATCATCTGGGATGACGGCGGTGATGGCTCCTTCGAAGAAACCATCATTGCGCCCTGGCTGCGTGACGGCAGCACCGGGCAACGCATGGCCGCGACCCTGGAGTTACGCGGGCAGGGCGACGTCAACGACCACTTCGCCAGGCAGGACGCCGAGGGTCTTTATGCGTGGTTGTGCGGGTATGGGGTGATCGACGACGCGGTATCGCCCAACGAGTGGCCTGTGGAGGCCGTGGAAATGGGGCATATGGAAACCATCCTTGCACCGCAGCCTGGCGTGTTGATCTTTGAAATGGCGCTGGGCGATGTCGTCGAAGAAGGCCAGCGCTTCGCACGAATCCTGCGCCGCCCGGGCGATCCATCCTCCGAAGTGGTGCTGTATGCCGAACAGACCGGGCGACTGGTGACGCGCTACCGCGATCGTTTGATCTCCCAGGGCATGGGTGTGGCGAAGTTCACGGGCAGCCGGATGTCGCGCAACTGGGGCGGTGGATTGCTGGACCCGAACTAGTTGCGGCGGGTCACGTGGAAAACCTGTAGGAGCGAGCTTGCTCGCGAAAAACGTCCTGACACCGCAATCATTCAGACATGACGCGTTATCGTTGACGTCCATCGCGAGCAAGCTGTTCCTACAGGTTTCTGATCACCCGTGCAGAGAAGTCCATGAAGGCGTCCGGGGTGATCCTCCTCGCGTAAAATTTTTACGCTTTTTTTACGGTAGTCACTTTCGTCCGAAACGATACTGGCCGCGTTTTCCAACGTCCATGCGTATCGCCCTTTACCTCCTGGCTTTCTGAACACGCAGAAAAGTTTAAGTAAGGTTCAACGGAATGTGTCAAACGGCGTCGAGACCCTTCTCGCTCAAGGATCGCATGCACCATTGCCCTTCAATTCAGAGAAGCTACCTGTGAGCGAAAGCACGACCGCTGTCCATGACCACTCGCAAGTCAAAACGTCTGCCGCAGGTTTGCTTGTTGCTGCTGTCGGAGTGGTCTACGGCGATATTGGCACCAGTCCCTTGTACACCCTCAAAGAAGTCTTCGGAGGGCATTACGGCGTTCAGGCCAACCATGACGGCGTGCTGGGTATTCTGTCGTTGATCTTCTGGTCGCTGATCTGGGTCGTTTCGATCAAGTACGTCCTGTTTGTCCTTCGCGCCGATAATCAGGGCGAAGGCGGAATCATGGCGTTGACGGCATTGGCCCGCCGGGCGGCCAGCCCTTATCCGTTCATGAGCAAGGTGCTGGTTCTGCTCGGTCTTTTCGGCGCGGCGCTTTTCTACGGCGACAGCATGATCACGCCAGCCATCTCGGTGTTGTCCGCTGTCGAAGGTTTGCAACTTGCCTTTGACGGGATCGAGCATTGGGTCGTACCGCTGTCAGTGATCGTGCTGGTGGCACTGTTTCTGATTCAGAAACATGGCACGGCCCGTATTGGTATCTTGTTCGGCCCGGTGATGGTGCTGTGGTTTGTCGTGTTGGGTGTACTCGGGATCTACGGGATTTTGCAACATCCGCAGGTACTGGAGGCGCTGAATCCTGCATGGGCGGTGCAGTTCTTCGTGGTTCATCCGGGCATTGGCGTGGCCATCCTGGGTGCCGTCGTATTGTCATTGACCGGTGCTGAAGCGCTTTATGCCGACATGGGCCATTTTGGCCGCAAGCCTATCGCTCGTGCGTGGTTCATCCTGGTGTTGCCCGGCCTGGTGCTCAACTACTTTGGACAGGGCGCCTTGATGCTGGGAAACCCCGAGACTGTGCGCAATCCGTTCTATTTGCTGGCACCTGAGTGGGCGCTGTTGCCGATGGTCGCGCTCTCCACGCTGGCCACCATCATCGCTTCGCAAGCCGTGATCTCCGGTGCTTTTTCCCTGACCCGCCAGGCCATTCAGCTGGGTTACGTCCCGCGCATGTTTATCCAGCACACCTCAAGCCATGAACAGGGACAAATCTACATCGGCACGGTTAACTGGGCATTGATGGTCGGAGTGGTCCTGCTGGTGATCGGTTTCGAGTCATCCAGTGCCTTGGCCGCCGCTTATGGGGTCGCCGTGACGGGGACCATGTTGATCACCACCGTCCTGTCTTCGGCCGTTGTCCTGCTCCTTTGGAAAACGCCGCGCTGGTTGGCCATACCGATGCTGCTCGGATTTTTGCTGGTCGACAGCCTGTATTTTGCGGCCAATGCGCCGAAGATTTTTCAAGGCGGTGCGTTCCCGGTGATTGCCGGCATTGGCCTGTTCATTTTGATGACGACCTGGAAGCGGGGCAGGAAGATGATTGTTGAGCGGCTGGATGAAACCACGCTTCCTTTACCACTGTTCATCGCCAGCATCCGCACGCAGCCTCCCCATCGCGTACAAGGCACGGCGGTATTTCTTACGGCCAGGGCCGATGCCGTTCCTCACGCACTGCTGCACAACCTGCTGCATAACCAGGTGCTGCACGAGCAAGTGGTGCTGTTGACCGTGGTATCCGAAGACAGCCCGCGTGTGGCTGCCCACCAGCGGTTCGAAGTTGAATCCTACGGTGAAGGCTTCTTCCGGGTCAGTCTGCACTTTGGCTTTATCGAGGAGCCGGATGTCCCGCTGGCCTTGAGTCTGTGTCATTTGGCCGAGCTGGATTTCAGCCCGATGCGCACAACGTATTTCCTCAGCCGCGAGACCGTCATCCCGACCAAACGCATCGGTATGGCTCGTTGGCGAGAGGGGCTGTTCGCCTTTTTACTCAAGAACGCCAACAGCAATCTGAAGTACTTCAATTTGCCACTCAACAGGGTGATAGAGCTCGGCACACAGGTTGAGATGTAGCGTTTAGCGACGCTGCTCGGCCACCAACAGCAAGGACTGCGGCACAGGGCTTTGCGGGTGCTGCGGTTCTTGCATACCGACCAGTTGAAAACCGGCCATGTCCAGCGCATTCAGCCAGCTGGACAGGGTACGGAAATACCACGGCATGGGCTGCCACTGGCCCTTGAATCCGCAAAACGTCTCTTCCCGCCACCCATCCTGATAGTCGCCGGCCGCCACCGCCCAAGGATGCAGCGTCTGGATGACCAGCGCTCCGCCCGGGGCGAGCAGGGCGTTCATGGCCGCGAGCAGGGGGATGATGTCCTGGTGCAGCAGGGCGAAGTTGGCGCAGATCAGGTCGTAGTCGCTACCGACGTCGACCTTCGCCTCCACCAACTCGTCGTAGTTCGCCAAATGCACCGGTGCAGAGCCGGCCCTGCGCGCCGCCTCGACCAGCGTCGCGCTGCCATCCACCCCGAACGCCTCGATGCTTCGTTCAGTCAGTGCGCGCAGCAACCAGCCTTCGCCGCAACCCAGATCCAGCACACGCCCGGGCTGACGGCCCAGCACCGCCAGCAGGATTGCCTGGTCGGTGACCTTCAGGCGGCTGTCGATGGCGCCGCTGCGGATCGCTTCGATCCAGGCTTCGGCGTTCTGGTGCCAGCTTTGGAGGAGGGTGGACTCGGGGGAGGGCATGGCGTTTTCGCACCTTGAAAGCACCGGTGTAGAGATTTTAGGGGGAATTGGATGTTTTGAGCAGCCATCCAAGAATCTATCGTGCGTGAACCCAAGTGCTGACGGATGACGCTATCACTGCTCAGTCGTTGCCTTCAACTTCCACGCGAGATCTCACATGAACACCTCAACGCCGATGGCAAAAAAAAGTAAAACTGCACTCGCTGTCAGCGTATTGATCGTGCTGGGAGTGGGCACTTATCAGATACAGGAGCCTGTCGCCGCTCCAGCGGCACAACCTGCGAGCATAGCGACACCGGTGAGCGTTGCGCAGGTGATAGAAAAACCGATTGTCGAGTGGAGTGACTACTCTGGCCGAATCGAAGCGATTGAACATGTCCAGATTCGTCCACGAGTCAACGGCACCATTGATGCCGTGCATTTCCAGGAAGGGCAGGTGGTCAACAAAGGGGCTCCTCTGTTCACCATTGATCCTCGCCCTTATGAGGCTGCTCTGGCCAAAGCGCAAGCGACACGCGAAAGCGCCAGGGCGCGCCTGTCTCTGGCGAAAACCGAGCTGGGGCGCTCAAGCAAATTGATCGTCCAGCGGGCCATTTCCCAGCGCGAGCTGGATCAACGTGCAAATGACGTGCTGGAGGCGCAAGCCGCCCTGAGCGCGGCGCAGGCAGATGTACTGAGCGCCCGACTGAACCTGCAGTATTCGACGATCACGGCGCCGGTAACGGGCCGGGTGTCCCGCGCCGAACTCACGGTCGGCAACCTGGTGGGCACCGGTCCGGAGGCTCCCGTCCTCACCAGCATTGTTTCCGTGTCTCCGGTCTATGTGAACTTCGAGCTCGATGAAGCGAGCTACATCCGCTTTGTTCGCAATGGCGCAAAGGGCAGCACCGGGGTCAACAATTTGCCCGTATTCATGGGGTTGGCGAACGAGGCGGATTACCCCTACAGCGGGCGTATCAAGTCCCTGGATAACCAGCTGGATCGTCAGTCCGGAACGCTAAGGGTGCGTGCGGTGTTCGACAACACCAATGGCGAACTCACCCCCGGAATGTATGCCCGGGTGCGTACCGGTGATTCCGCGCCGCGGGCCACGACGTTGATACGCGATCAAGCGGTAGGCACAGACCAATCCAAAAAGTACGTGTTTGTCGTCACCCCGGAAAACAGGGTGGCCTACCGAGAAGTGTCTCTTGGCCCGGTGATCGATGGCTGGCGTGTTGTGCGTTCGGGCCTTTCCAAAGGCGAGCGCATCGTTGTCGAAGGCCTGCAGAAAATCCGTCCAGACGACCTGGTCGATCCGCAGCCGGTTGTCGATTCAGTCGCCATCGGCGTCCAGAACACTTCGGGACGGTCTTGATCGTCGGTCAGTAAGGAGCAGCTTTCATGAACATCTCGCGCTTTTTCATTGATCGACCGATATTCGCCGGCGTGCTTTCAGCGATCATCTTCATTGCCGGTCTGATTGCCATTTTCAACCTGCCCATATCCGAGTACCCGGATGTCGCGCCACCGTCGGTCGTGGTGAAAGCTCAATACCCTGGTGCGCACCCTCAGACTATCGCCGAGACGGTTGCAACGCCCATGGAGGAGCAGATCAACGGTGTGGAAGGGATGCTGTACATGAATTCCCAGGCCACGCCGGATGGTCAGCTGACCCTGACGGTGACCTTCAAGCTCGGCACCAATCCCGACCTTGCGCAGCAAATGGTACAGAACCGGGTAAACCAGGCATTGCCGCGCTTGCCCGAAGCAGTGCAGCGCCTTGGCGTCACCACGCTTAAAAGCTCGCCTGACCTCACGATGGTCGTGCACTTGCGTTCACCCAACGAACGCTATGACATGCAGTACCTTCGCAACTATTCCCTGATCAACATCAAGGACCAGCTCGCGCGTCTTCCAGGTGTCGGCCAGGTTCAAGTGGCGGGCTCGGGCGATTACGCGATGCGTATCTGGCTCGACCCGCGCAAGTTGGCGGCTCGAAACCTGGCCGCCGGTGACGTGGTGCAGGCGCTACGTGAGCAGAATGTCAACGCAGCAGCCGGCGTGATCGGTGCATCACCTTCTGCGCCTGGCGTCGACTATCAGATTTCGGTGAACGCTCGTGGCCGTTTAACAACAGAAGACGAATTCCGCGACGTGATTGTCCGTACCTCGGCGGACGGCCGCGTCACTCGTTTGCGTGATGTTGCCCGGGTAGAACTGGCAGCCGGCGAATACGCGTTGCGCACGTTGGTGGACAACAAGCAGGCTAACGCCATCCTCATCTACCAGCTGCCGGGTTCCAACGCATTGCAGATTTCCGACAATGTGCGCAAGACCATGGCCGAGTTGAAAAAGGACATGCCCGAAGGCGTGGACTATCAGGTGATCTACGACCCGACGCAATTCGTCCGCTCTTCGATCGATGCGGTCATTCATACGCTGCTTGAAGCCATCGTGCTGGTCGTCCTGGTCGTCATCATTTTCCTGCAGACATGGCGGGCTTCGATCATTCCGCTGCTGGCCGTACCGGTATCGGTGGTGGGGACATTCGCCATCATGTTGATGATGGGCTTTTCGATCAACGCGTTGAGCCTGTTCGGACTGGTGTTGGCCATCGGGGTCGTGGTCGACGATGCAATCGTAGTGGTCGAAAACGTCGAACGTAATATCGCGCTCGGTCTGTCGGCCCGTGAAGCGACCTACCAGGCGATGCGCGAAGTATCGGGGCCGATCGTTGCGATCGCGCTGACCCTGTGTGCGGTTTTCGTGCCGTTGGCGTTCGTCAGTGGGCTCAGCGGGCAGTTCTTCAAGCAGTTCGCCTTGACCATTGCCATTTCCACCGTGATCTCCGCGTTCAACTCCTTGACCTTGTCGCCGGCCTTGGCAGCCATGCTGCTCAAGGGGCACGACGCGCCAAAGGACGCATTTCAAAAAGCATTCGATAAAGTCTTCGGTGGCTTCTTCAAACACTTCAACCGGCTGTTCGGCCGCGCCTCCGATAACTACGGGACAAGCGTCTCCAGGGTACTCAAGCGCAAGTCACTGGCGTTGCTGGTTTACGGCGTGTTGGTCGTCGCGGCTGTGTTGATTTTCAACAAGGTGCCGGCAGGGTTTGTCCCGCCACAAGACAAGCAATACCTGGTGGGCTTTGTTCAACTGCCCGACGCCGCCTCCCTGGATCGTACTGAAACCGTATTGCGCGATATGACCCGCACTGCACTGGCTGTGCCGGGCGTGGAGGCGGTTACCGGTTATGCCGGCTGGTCCATCAACGGTTTCGTCAGCAGCCCTAATTCCGGTGTTGCGTTCTTCGTGCTCAAGGATTTTGCCGAGCGTAAAGGACCCGGTATGACGGGCAATGAAATTGCTGCACAGCTCAATGCCAAATTCGGCGAGATCAAGGGCGCCTACACCGCAGTATTCCCGCCACCACCTGTGTCTGGCATGGGTAACGTAGGCGGCTTCAAGTTGCAGTTGCAGGATCGGGCGGCGCTCGGCACGCCGGCATTGAATAATGCGCTGCAGGCGTTCATGGCCAAGGCCAGACAGGCACCTGAACTTGCCGGCATGTTCTCCAGCTTCCAGATGAACGTGCCGCAACTGTACGCCGATGTCGACCGTACGCGTGCACAGCAATTGGGTGTTTCAATCCCGTCGGTATTCGAAACACTGCAAATCTACCTGGGCTCGATTTACGTCAATGACTTCAACAAGTTCGGTCGTACCTTCCAGGTCAAGGTACAGGCTGACGCGGAGTTCCGGGGGCACGCGGAAGATATCGGATTGCTCAAGGCCCGTAACGATAAAGGCGACATGGTCCCGCTGGCGTCAGTGTTGAAAATGACCCAGACCTACGGTCCGGACCAGGCCATGCGCTACAACGGCTTCCCGTCGGCAGACGTCAGCGGCGGTCCGGCCCCGGGCTACAGCAGCGGCCAGGCACTGGAAGCCATCGAGCGCATCGCCGCAGAGACATTGCCCCGTGGCATAGGCTACGAATGGACCGAACTGACCTATCAGAACAAGATCGCGGGCAACACGCTGTTCATCATCTTGCCGCTGTCGATGCTGCTGGTGTTCTTCGTGCTCGCCGCGCAGTACGAAAGCCTGACCTTGCCCGTCGCTGTACTGCTGATTGTTCCAATGGGCATCCTTTCGGCAATTGCAGGGGTTTGGCTGACCGGAGGAGACAACAACCTGTTCACCCAGATCAGCTTTGTGGTGCTTGTGGGGTTAGCCTGCAAAAACGCGATTCTGATCGTCGAGTTCGCTCACGAACTGGAGCACCAGGGCCGCTCGATTCGCCAGGCTGCCATTGAAGCGGCACGCCTTCGCCTGCGGCCGATTTTGATGACTTCCATCGCCTTTATCGCCGGCGTAGTGCCACTGATCACCTCCAGTGGTGCCGGTGCGGAAATGCGGCAAGCCATGGGTATCGCGGTGTTTACCGGGATGATCGGGGTAACGCTCTTCGGCCTGTTCTTGACCCCTGTGTTCTATGTGCTGCTGCGCCAATTGTCAGTGAGGTTCACGCGCCCGGCCAAAGAGTTGCCAAGCAACGCTGCACACAACGCTTTACCACACCCGGTTACCGAGGAGGTTTGAGCCATGAACGTGCGAGCGTCTGTTGAACATCAGGTAATCGTGATGAAATGGCTTCGAACCCGAAGCCACAAACGGCGCTACGAATAACGGGGAGTGCGTCCATGAAGTTGCTGCACGTTGATGCCAGTCCAAAAAGCGGGCGCTCGAATTCGCGAGCGCTGGCCCGCCACTTCGTGGAGTGTTTACGCGCGCAGAATGTAAAACTCGACATCGATTACCTGGACCTGATGGAGCATCCTCCTGCCCATATCGACGAATCATTCACGATCGCCGCGTACACACCCACGGAGCAACGTACTGCCGCGATGGAACAGGCGCTGGCGCCATCCACGGCGTTGTGCAAACGCGTCCTGGAGGCTGATGCGCTTCTGTTTGCCATGCCGATGCATAACTTCTCTTACCCGTCGGTTTTCAAAGCCTTTATAGACAACATCATTCGCGCGGAACTGACTTACGCAGTCGATGGCTCAGGGCAATACATCGGCCAGCTGGTGAGGCACAAAGCGCTGTTCATCACCACCCGTGGCACAGACATGCGCGCGGGCATGCCACTTTCGCATCTGGATGCACTGACGCCGTCCCTCAAGGCCGCATTTGGATTCATAGGCGTCCAAGACCTGGCGTTCGTGAATGCACAACCTACCCAATTTGCAGCCAAGGAGGAGCGGGAAGAAGCCTTGGAGAGGGCACGTATTCAGTTGGCGGAAGTTGCAAAAAAGTGGGCGGCAGAATAGTCAATCTCGCTCACGCGTCTAATTGAACGCGATACGTTTGCGAATCACAGGAAAATACAGGGATGCCAACATTGGCCAATGCAGAGCCATCAACTTAATCGCTTTTATCGGATGAGCCAACGCCTCTCGCACCTGCGGGCTTTCAGGCTTTCCAAAGAGACACCAATAACAAAAGTGTTCGCAATTATTGGTAAGCAGTCGATAGCGGGACTCTCCTACACGGGAAAGCGCTCGTTCTAAAACCACCTCAGGTTTGAAACAGGCTTGACTGTGCCTTCTGACACGCACCTGTCTTCCGTTGGCGAAACGGCTCAAATGGATAATTTCAATTGGACCCGTTTCAAAGCCTCCACACATGCCGGCGTAGTGGATCACTTGCTGTTCTCCAAGATAAATCCCATGGTGAACGTAACCATTGCGGCAGGTAATCAAGTGACTGCCGGGTGAAACACTGATTAACGAAGACCAATCAAGATCATTCCAAAGTGGATTTGGATAACGTCCAGGATAGAAACCAATGAAAGTTTTCATGAAAGGGTGCGCTCTTGTGAGGTCTACATCGCTAAAAGCATAAAGCGCGCCACCAAACACCCCATGAAATAGGGATTCCAAGGGGGGTAATCAGATATTTGATTGACTAAAAAATCAAAGATGCGTCTGCCAAATGATCAAATGATCAATCGACCCGGCGGGCTGAAAACCCACGCCGTCATAATGAAAGCCATTGATCTGGCGCTGGCTCGGTAAATCTCTAATGAAACATTACAGATTCAAGGAGGGGTGAGTGGTGGAGCAGGGGGCTGCATAGTCGAAACAACGGATCCCGAGACCCGTTTAAATTTAAATCTACTAAATGGATGTTTAGTGTGGTTATAAGTAATAATTATAAAAAACCGATAAATCAGCGATCAGGGTATTAAAAAGCGTGCGAATCCCAACACGAACGACTGGATCGTCTGTTCAGCTCAAAACGCAATCCCACTGACGTTATCAACGATTATCAAGGTCGTGTAGCTCCCGCATCGATTCTTCAATCCTCAGGGTTCAGCTTTTGAGTGACAAGCGTCTCCCGTAATTCTGGTGTTGTCATCATGGATCCTGGCGTTGCTGCACATCCGGTCCGTACCGGGGAATATGAGCGTCCAAAGGAAAATCATTCTGCGTGGAGCATCAGCAATAGAAAACACTCCACGCAGAATCCAGCCGCGCAATCTGCACGACGCGCAGACTTCCATGAAGAGCGCTACAGGATCACGATCCAGCCTTGGCATTGAAGGAAATGAGCGAACAAGATAAGGCTGAGATTGAGCGCATCGTTCATAGAGCTTGGCGTTGCCGGGGTCTGGATTTCATCACAGCAGCAAACGAGCGCGACTGAGGTGATGCAGGTTTAAAATCTGCCCTGACAGAGCCTCACGTTGAATATGTTTAAGTACGTGTAATGTATATTATGTTAAATGATGTGTCAGAGAGGAACTTCTTTCCCGCTTCGGCTTGCAACCCAGGAATACACCTGTGAACATTGAAACCAAACCGGATATCTGTCGTATTCACCGGAATCCGTGCTAAGTCAAGGCCTTGAACTCTACTCTTATATTAAATCCTGAAAAGCCTATGGGATTGTCGTTGAAATTTAACCGGAGCCTAAAAGACGTAACGCGCTGATTTTCAAGCATTAGCGGATAAGCTCTTAATCCAGCCACCATTGCCGGAATGAAACCGGAAAAATGAACTGAGTGTTATTTGAAAATAGCGCAACCCTCTGAAGTTACAGCTGTTCTCGTACTACGTCGTTCGAGGTTTACAAACACACGGTCGGAACCAAAACGGAAATGCGAAAATTTCCTGAGGTATTTACACTCGTTTCTCATCAAGCCTGATTCATCGACTTGCTTCGTATTCGTTTCTGGCATAAATAAGGCATCGGATTGGGAAAAGAATGAGCTCATGAAAAAATGCACGCCGACACCTCGCCCTTTACTGACTGAAGCGGTTTCATGCGCTCTAGGTCAGCAAAGATTCAATACTCAAGAAATTCTAATTCGGGAGTACCTTGCAACGTTTCCGCACAGCTTGGCAGTTTGCGAGAGTTTCGAGTTGTTCACCAATTACATCGATATGTTGTCTAAAACGAATCCAGCTTGGTTAGGCATTGCTCGCTACCTAGAAAGATTTATACTTTGGGTAATGTGCGTCGAGATGAAGCCTCTAGATGAATTGACTAACCAAGATTTGCGAAAATTTATGGATTTTTGTTCAATGCCCGCTGAAAATTGGGTAGGCACGCCGCGTGCTCGGTTTGTAGATGACAAAGAGGATCAGCATTTCAATCCACAATGGAGACCATTTGCTAGGCCAATTAAGAATAGGGACGCTCATTACAAGCTAAACAGGTTTTTTAAGGCTATCTCCCCTGCCCTCGGTCACCAGCTGAGAATTTCCCCCTCAGAATTTTACGGCGAAATGCCTGATCTATTAAATGAGCAAGATTTACTCAGGGCGGAGACATATATTGAGTATCTCGATAAACTCCCACGTTCTACAATAGTAGCTGAGCGCAGCCTGTTTGTATTTTCTACGTGCTATTACCTAGGAATTACCTTTGAAGAGTTATGCGTGGAACGAAGCTACTTCTGCATGGCATGTTTTGAATTGACAAATGGCGATAGCGCGATGTTTGTGATGCGGGGAAACTACAAAAATTACAGGGTAGAGATCCCTGCGCCATTGGTTTCATACTTAAAGCGCTATAGGGAATTTCTTAACTTACCCCCGATTCCATCAAAAACTGAAATCCAGCCTGCTTTATCAGATTCGATTTTAAAAAAATGCATGTGGAGATTGCCTCCTATGAGTGATCTGCCTACCTCACCTAGTAACGTGCTAAGACGAGCTGTGGGCTTTAAAGCTAAAGATCTAAAGAACGAAATTCTGCATGGCAACAGACGGGCGGAAGCCTCTCGGCAATATAGACGTTCCTGGGAACGGAAGTGTTCTGTAAACCCTGCCGTGGCTCTCAACTTGGCTGAAGCATCTCAAGCACCTACGGTAGATCGGAACAGTCATCTGCCTGTGCTGCCGCTATTTGATATGAACAACCATCGGGTGTTATTTTTATCAGCTAAAGAGTCGTATTCGTATGTTGAGTGTAACTTTCCGCCACAACTCGTTCGGCTCGGCCTTGAGGCAGCCGAACTGTTGCATATATACGCAAGCATCAGCAGTGCACGCTTAAAGATTCTTGCACTGGAAAAGCTACTTTTATGGGCAATTTTTTTTGCAGGAAAATCAATTTTCTCGCTCACCTCGGAAGATGCGCAAGAATTTTACAAATTTTGTCTTCGTCCTCCTTTAGCGTGGTGTTCGAAGAGAGGGCAGCCCCGATTTCTTTCTGAATCCGATAAAGTACTTCCTAACCCGAAGTGGGCACCTTTCGCACACGTGCAAGAAAATCAGTCTACTTTAACACTGCGCGCAGCTAGAATTATCGTGTGGTGCAATACTATTTACAAAAGCCTATTGGAGCGAGATTTCGTGAAGGTTAATATTTTTTCTAAGATCTAAGCAATTACTAGAGGTAGCCGACACCTGAAATCTAATTTTTTACTGATTATTATTTCACGAGTCTTTTTCACTCACGCCGAATGTCTCCCTGTGGTGTGTATGCGCATTTAACAGGACGTATAATTAACAGTTCACGGCCAGCGAACTAGTTTGAGTTCCTTGATCCGAATCGCCATAGCCATGATAGAGACACCAAACTGATCGGCGAGTGACACGAAGTATTTTCCGTTGAATCGCTGGCACTTGGCCAAGGCTAGCTCACGCTCTAACGAATCCTCTGATGCATACAGCAAGTTGTTCGTATCTGTTGGATCGAGGTGAAAGGCGACTGTATCGTCGAAGTGCAGGCTATCACCGCAGCAAAAAAATTGTTTGAATACATCTCTCATCAATCTGTCAGGCATCAGAAAGCAGGCTGCAAAAAAATCGGCTTCTTGCTCTTCAATACTGCGAGGTTCCTTCAGTGGCCGGCCATCCAAAGCCCGATCACGATGCATAATCTGCCCGGTATGCAGCACGAGGTGCCCAATTTCGTGAGCTCCAGTGAAAATCTGCACCATTGGCGAGAATTCTTGGGATATTGCGATCCTGTTCGCCTGCCGGTCGATCAATCCAGCGATCCTAGGCCCCACCCCGCGCTGATTGAAAATTGGATCGCCTAGATTCGGAAGCGTTTGGTAGTCAAAACCGCAAATCAAAGCAGCCATTCGCGGGTCACGTGCCTCAAATGGAGTGATTTCGTGGTCAGTCCAGAGATGGTGCCGATCCCGCCAGATCCTACGAAGTAATTGAGAAGCCTGCTCTTCAACGTAGATCTGATTCATGTCGACCACCGTATATAGTGCCTATAAAAAAATTATAGCCCAATATGTAGCGTTTTCAAGAAATCAGGTAAGCAGCGTCGGTGCAGGAGCTGACTACGCCTCGGTGATCTTTCGGGAGGTGACACAGTGACTCGGCTACCCGGGCCTAAGGATTGTAAGGATGAAAGGGGCCCGCCCCTATCTCGCAAAAAAAGCCCGACCGGACGGGCTGCTCAGCAACCTATAACGCTTCAACTATCGTAATAATTGTATTAGCACGCTTTATCTCTAGGGAGTCGTTCCCATAATTAGAAGATCTCGATCACCTGTTCCAATGACTTCTGCCCCAGGAGTTGCCGCGATTGTGGGGTCGATGCACAGCGATCCGGGTGTGCTTCAATTCGAGTTACGCGTTAATAAATCCAAAAGTTTGATTCGATGCGTTGCTCGGGGATCTAATGGCCTTACGACTATTCGTACGCTCCTCGGCCCTGGCCTCCAGGAGTTGAGGCAGTATGATCCGTCTGAGATCAGCACTTTCCAGCGAGATCAGAATATATTGATGTTACTAAAGCGAGGGCTCACCCAGACAGAAGTGGCAGATACACTTAGGGTGTCCCAGTCATTGGTTTCAAAGGTGTACCGCTCCAGAAGATACAATCACTGCTGACGTAGCGCGGAGATCGTCAGTGATTTTCACCATCGCGTGGAGGGATTTTTTCTAGCGCCTTGTACTCCCTGACAGGCGCCCTCCCTTCACAACATTGGCAGTTTTCGATAAAGGCTGAAGTTCCGCATGGAGACGGTGGTACTCATCAAGTTCGGAAGAAACCACTTGATCGACCAACGCCAGTATTTCTCCATTTCCAGACGTCCCAAGGTCGGCTAGATCGACCTGGCGATTCCGAGAAAATCGCTCCTACAGAATCCAGAACGTATCCCTGTGATCAATGTGGAGATCTTTTCGTACTGTGATGATCGTATCGCTCGACGCGCACCTTAGCGGAAGGCCGATAGCACCACGAAATGCGATCAGTTGCGGGCGCACTGCGAATCTCAGTGCCTCGCATACTTTGCCATGTCGTGATTGGGCGGCGCCGGTGACGCAGCGCTCATAGGAAAACCTATCTTCGTTGCCATCCAGACGGATAAGTCTGCCCCCCTGCCCGCCCCAAGGCATTTCTGTCGACCCTGAAGTGATCGATCCCGACACCAATTTTTCTGATGGTATCCGGATGCATTGCTATCAGCAGGTGCATTTTTTTGACCGCGAGCGTGTTGGTGATCACACCGATTGGTGCGTTATGCAGATAGTCTTTGAGCCGATGCAACAGCTCTTTTTTGATTTGTACTCAAACAGCCCCAGCCAGAACATTCAGAAGTCTCTGTGCCTCTGCAAACCCAGATCACAAGAACAAAAAGATGGGTGTCAGCCCGCCAGAGGATCCACGCAAACCAATGAATTTCAGGTCGCCGTCTTACATCGCCTCACTTACCTGACCAACCTCAGGCGCAACCTCAACCTCAGTTGTCAGGTTGTTGGTGATGCCGAAAGGAATGTGCACGGATGGAGCGACGGCGCTGGTCGATTTGAGATGCCCGGATTGGTCGTCGTAGGGCTACGAGCAATGCTCCTAGTTTTTTGATCTGACTACTTTGGCTAGTCTTTCTGCAACCAAGATAGGTCGGGAGAAGACTGATGAAAGACGAGCTTCGCATATTACTGAGAAAGGTTCGTGAATCAGCAAAGATCAGTATCGCGCTAGCGGCGAAACGAGCATTTGTGGATGAACGTACCTGGCGTTCCTGGGAAACCTTGAAGGGCGCAGTGTATGAACGCCAGCCATCCGACAAAGCGCTATGGAGCTTTTTTCAACGCTCCGGAATCGAGATGCCTCAGGCGTTCAAGGCACGAGCGAATGGAAACCCACTCGGACAGGTGTTGTCGATTGCCACCTACAAAGGCGGTGTTGGCAAATCACCCATAACAATCAGCGTAGCGGCACGCCTGGTCGAGCAGAGTTTCAGGGTGGCCGTTGTCACAGACGATGGCGTTTTTCGCGGGATGTCCAGTGATGGTCGAGGGCCGGCCCCAGAAACCCTCGCGAGCAAAATTGACTTCTATGATGAGCGAGACCTTAAAGCTTCCCCGGCAGAGCTCAAGAAAATGAAAAAGGAGATCCGAGACAATGTCACTAACCTGCCAAGGGAGGAGCAACAGATAGGAGAAATCATCTATGGCCACCTTATCGAAACGGTAGAACGCAAAAAACTCGCAACCGAGAACCTCAGTGATCTAGTCACCCGATATGATTACGTCTTTCTCGACATCAACGTGAACATCGAGCTGATACGCAGACATGCGGATTTAGTCGCGATTATTCTCGACAGCGATTGCTACTATTCCATTCAAAGTGCCCAAGCGTTTCTTGCGGACTTAAGAGCAATCAAGTGCCGCAAGGCCGCGCCTTCCTATTTCGGATTAGTTACCAACTGTGACGTTGGCGGCGTCAGCAGTGAGCTGGAGGAGTTCGTCGGAGACCTGCCCGACCTGAACGATGAAATCCTTGAGGAGCTTATGCAAAGCAAACGTGCGCAGATCCTGCGTCGGGAGCGCATTTACCAGATGATCCGAGCACTGGACTTTCCGATACTCTCCACCGAAATGACGGCTTCATACAAAGTCGCGATCGAACATTACAATGAAAGCCGGGCGTTCTTGGATGGCTATTGCTATTTCCATTCTCTTGCGGACGTAGCCCCACACTCGCATGCAGCTGGGGAAATCCGTCGGCTGACAGAGGAGTTAATCAACAAGCTCTGAACGCGCTTTGGTGCCAGCCTGCGCGGGTGCGCATAGACGGAGGGTGGCGCCGACACAAAGCCAAATGCAGTACCGGCCCGCCGCTATACTCGGATCGATCACCACGTCACATCGCGGGTGATCAATCACTTGTGGCGTACGTTCGCTAGTCCCTCAAAGAGAAGAAACCATACCGACCATTGTTCCGATTCTTCGTGAAGTGCTGGTAATTGAGTAGTGGGATCACCGATGGATCCGGCTCTTTGTTCTCAAAAATTATGATCTGAGAGTCCCTGAAGCTCTCTGCTATGTCTCGGTAGAACCCATAAATCAGGTCACCGGTAATCTCATCGCCCTCCTCTCCAGGCAGGTCATCCCCTTCCTTGTAGGTGGTCAGCGGCGAGTCAAGCACGACGAAACCGGGATGGCGCCCGGAGAGCCTCAACAAATTCATCAGCCCAAGCACGAACGCGGAGAACGCGACCGCTCGATAGCCCTTGCCGAAATTGCCGCGCGCGCTGCCGCCAATGGTGATGTCTCTTGCCTTAAAATCGAACTCGACTGGCAGGTAGTTTGGAAAGCCCCATCGCTTCAGGATGGACTGGATTTCGGTCACCAACGGCTTCACAGCGTCTTCAAAGCTCTCAGCGGTATACCCTGCTTGTTCTTCGAGCAGTAGAGTTCCCAACCTTTTCAGCTCGTCGCTTAGCTTGGCCTTATCCGCTACTCGTTGATCCAAGGCGGACAGATCGTGCCTGATACTCGACGCAAGCTCCTTCAGGTCACTGACTTTCTGTACTGAATCTTCAAGCTCGGATGCGAGTTGCTTCTCCAAAGCTGTTATGGCCGCTTTGATCGTCAACGCACTGGAGGCGTTTCGCTCGATGGCGATAGAAAGGGAGCCTTGGGCTTCCGCGAGTTCCTCGATGTTCTTGGAAATGCGATTCAGCTCGAAGGAAACGCCTTTCTTGATGTCAACTACGTTAGCTATGCAAGACTCCGAGTCAAAATGATTGCCACAGGTTGGACACAGAATCGAATCAGAAGCATCCAAGAGAACCGCAGCCTGCTCAATTCCAAGAAGACGCTGGCGGTCTGACTCGTACTTTTTACCAAGCATGCCAAATCGACCAAGAAGGCCTTTGTCTTCAGCGATTTTGATTTCGACAACTTCCAGTTCGGTGGTATGAAGGGCCTTCTGCTCGAACAACCCATTGCTCGACTGGAACGCGCTTTTGAGGTCAGCCTCTGCCTGCTCTAGTCGACCAGTCACTTGATGGTTAAACGAATTCAGTTTCTGGAGCTGAAGGAACTGGGTGGCGTCATCGCCTGGATAAAACTTACTGATGATTTCTTCGACAGCAGTGACCTTATGCTTCAATACCCCTTTTGACTCTAAGTCTTTTTTTGCTGATTTGACTGCAGCGTCATCTTTCCCAGTGAGCAGCAATTTCAACATCGAGTTTTCTTTGGTCTTCTCCATGACCTGACCGGTGCCCAAGGGAGAGTACTCGGCAACGATCCTTGATTCATCAATCAGGAAAATTTTCTCAAGGTCACGAAGTGAGAAAGCGCCGCTTCTCAGGGATGCAGCACCCAAAAGCAACAGCTTTCCATCCAGCCCCAGCTTGTCTAGGAACTGGCTAGATATAGTGGCTTTGTTATTGGCAATGTGCTTGGTGCTAAGAACTGATATTCTGCCTTTTTCGTCAATTAGTGTCGCTTTGGAGTTTTCGGCAAGCGTTCTTTCGATGATGAAAGCGCTTCCGTCATCGTTATCGAATTTCACCCTGACGGTGGTGTATCCCTTCGACACCTCTATTGGTTTTGGGGGTCTGGAAGATCCCAACGCAAATTTTATGCACTGTACGATGTAGGACTTTCCGGTGTCAGACCCGCCTTGAACGACGTTGGCGCCTTTCGTAAAATAAACCGCAGCATCAGGGAGATCAGGGCCGCTAACAATAACACTTTCAATGAACATTAGATTGCCCTGTCAACTTTATATATGGTGCGACTTTGCGCGGTGAGATAATCAACGTTTTCATACACCCATGAAACACGCCGCCGGAAATCTGTATGGTACTCAGTGGATAGCTTGCCAGCGAACTCGCTGCCTTCTGAGGTAATACGATATCGAACGCCCTGCTCATTCACCTCGGAAGTCATCAACCCTTTTGAGGTGAAAAGCTTTATGGCGTCTGGAAAGATTTCACGCCTACGAACAAGTTCGGCAAGACGGTTCATCAGCATTGGGTGCAGGCTTGGCCCACCCTGGAAGTCATCGCTATAAATCGCTGCATAGTCCAGGAATACAAGCTCATCCAAATCAAGCTCTCGGGCAAGCCCTGCAAGCAGAAGGACGATCCTCGCCCCATTTTCTACAGGGCTGTTAAACAAATCCTTTGAGTTCATGACTTATCTCTTAATCCACTTGAATCTCTGGTCATTTACTAGCTGATGGCACAGCCCTTTTCGATCGGAGATTTGAATGTAATGAAAAAGCGGATGAGAGTTGTATGGGAGGCTCGCGGACTGTTTGCTCACCGCGAGAAACCGATCATACCCATTTTCGTGCTTTTGGCGCACAACGCTGTGCACGCCTTCGTAGCATTCCTCTTTGAGCTCTTCGTAGCATCCGGTAGGAAATGCGTCGCGCGAGAAAGTTTCCAAGGATTCAGCGCTAAAGAAATTGATTCGCGCACGGTCGAGATCCTCTTTGTACTCACTGTCTTTAACGTTTGTAAGTGAATACTCCGTACTATCTGCATCGGAAAATGCGTGCAGAAGAGCCTCAATATAGACTTTCTCATTGTCCCCAACGGTCTCAGGGGCGTTTCTTTTGAGCTGAGGTCGCTTTAAGTGGTAAGAGCCAAATCGCGACGAGTGATACGGGGTCTTTGAGTGCTTCTCAACCAAATCTAGAGAAGACATCTCATCGACAAAGGAGAAGTCGATGGTGTTAAGGTGATCTAGCAGCTCGCCCTCTAGATCAATAACCTGCGTCTTCGTAATTTTATCCCGGCAAGCCTTGTCCCACCGGCTAATGATCTCTGCCTTGATGCGAGATTTATTGGCGAACATATCAATGCAATCGGAACTGCAACCCTTGGGGGTTACGAAGCGATATTCACGAGGAAGAGTGTAGTCGCCTCTCCAAGTGTAGAACACTAACTTACCTAACTCGGCCACCACATCAGCGACGCTCAGCTTATCGCCGTAGTGTTTGCATTGGTAGTTATCCCACCCAGACGAGAATCGACCGATGACATCACGGCCTTTGTCCCCGGCACCAGCACAACGCGTTACCACGTCGTAGTTTTTATCAAGGTAATAGACCAGTTCAAGTGTAAAAACTTCCCATTCGTCAGCCGACATAATTTGCAGGCGATCTAGGGGGTGAACAGGCTCTCCTTTTTGGACATCCAGCGCTGTGAGCATGAACTCTGGAGCTGGAGGGATTTCTATGGAGATCTCACTAATGGACATCGACCACGCCCCTCAAGATAGGTGCCTCAGGCTTCAGGAAGAATTTAAAAAAAATCATATTCCGAGCTCATGCCCCAGCTGAAGGCCCCGTATACGGAGTGACATTTCTTTGATGATAGTGTCTGGGTTCTTCCGTAAAGCTTCGGTAAGTTGTTTCAAGAAACGCTGATTTAATTCCATATTTTCAGATAGCTCACCAATCACGACGCTCGGGTAGACATCAGTGTTCTCCAGCACCATCGCCAAAGCCGCCCGAGCAGCGCCAATGGGCTTGTCCATCGCGTATTCGACCAGATCAGCAGGATGAAAAGCGTAATCCTGTTCAAGCTCGCTCATGAATGTGTTCCCTGCATGCAATTTAGGTTTTGCTAATCAATTTGCGGGCACAAACACCCCATCACGAAGACGTTTTCCGTGATTGGGTGTTTAACAACCGAATTAATGTTGTGTGGTCTAGCTGATCCATGCCGAACTCCAGCAATGTCCTGCTCTCCTTTGGAAAGTGTTGGTCTCGTCCTTGGATGATGGCTCAATAATATCGCTTTAGCTGGCGATGGGGAACCTGGGGTGGTATCGCACTATGCTTTTCGAGGCTGAATTGGATGCTTCTGGCGGTTATAGAATGGTGAAAGGGGGCGGCAGATGGACGGTATAGACTGCGGTATCATTGTTGATCAACCATCTTGGCATCGCACGCGATCGTCGTGTGGATCTGTACCTCGAACATCCCACTTCGGGTCGACAATTATCCAGACGACTGGAAATTCGAGGCATCAACTGGCGTAGCTGCCAGGCTGGTCATGTGTCAAGGCGCCCAGTACGGTATAACGGACTGCCCTGGCCGATCTAGCACTATCGCTACGCTTTGCTGTGCCCGGGTGACCGCCACGTAGAACGTCGCTGCAGGCCCGGGATCAAGTGGAACGCCTCGCTGCAAAAAGGTTGCGATTGGGCCTGTTGCGATGATGAGCACTCGCTCGTAGGTTGCGCCTTTGGCGACCTTGAAGTTGGTGTAGTTCAGGTCGAACTCAGTGCCTGACCTTATGTTTACGCGCAGGCACTGGGGGCTGAATCTCTCCACGTATGCGAGGACGTTACGATTGGCGAGCAGGAATACACCGTCGTGATCTGTCGTAACCTCGTTGAGCGACTCCGTTTGTGGGAAACCCCACGCGGGGTTGAAGATAGTGTCTGAGAATCTCGCGATACCTGGAGAGCAGCGCCAGGTCGTGTTCCGAAATTCGATCTCGATCTCTCCTCTTCGTTGCTTGGCCAGGAACCAAGTAAGAGCCCTGGCGTAGGCATATTGCTTGTTCTTTCTGCTTCTAGGGCTCGTTGAGAGAACCGACTGCCGAATGTCTCCGACCATCCGAATGTCGATGCGGGACGCGAACAGCTTCTCCAGTAACTCCCAGTCCCAGCCACTGAGATCCTGAACCTCATCCACCAATATCTCGTCGTACAGGCTTTCCAGGCGGTACAACAAGGCTCCTTGGCTCTGCTCCACCAGCAGATTGGCGAGCTTCCCAAGCTCAGCGGCATACAGTGCTCCGGCGGAGTTAAAGAAGCGAGCCTCTTCCGTCGCGAAACGTCTTGGCTGCCCCTCATAGTCGAAACCCTGCACACGTCTGCCTGGGAAAACAAAGGGCAGAAAGGGCCGGGCAAAATGTCGGATGAGTAGTGTGTACCACCCCATCACTTCCACATTAGTCTGCATCCCAACCCGTTTCGCCAGACGCACAGAAAGCTCATGTTGATTTCGCTGAGTAAACGTCACAACGAGCACACGCCGCGTAGGCGCAACTGCGGCGCAGTGTTCGACCAGGCCTTGCGTTTTGCGCGAGCCCGCAACGGCTAGGGTGAGGTGATTAGCCATGGATGAAGGCTGCTGCAGCTGCCATGTAAGCCGGCGCTACGATGCGCTGTCTACTTTCCGCGATTCGTAGCGCGGCCTCTGTTTTTTCTCTGGTCATCCATACTTCGAGAACAGCGTCAGCGCGAAGCCCTAGAATCCCACGTAGTACTGCCTCTCCATTGTGATGGATCAGCTGAGGTTCCAATGTGCGCCCTTCCTCCACAGGGCCAATAAAGAGTTCTCTGTACTCACCATCTAGCCATGGCTCGACGGCTTCTCGAAGTGCCGCAGGATCCTGCCCGTCGTTGTCCCTCAATACAGCGACCCGCTTACCCAGTCGTGAGCAAAGTTCGAGGCATCGGGCTAGGGAGAGGCTGCGCATGCTGAGGACATCAATGCCGCACGCCATCGGAGGCATGTCGTAGAGGTCGCGGAAAATCCGTTCGAAAATGATTTCGTCGGATGGCCCCTCGACGAGAACCAGCTTTTCGGCAAGCGCCATTCGAAGGGTATCGTACCCTGGAAGCTTCTTGTAATACCCCACGGTTTCAGGAGTAAGTCCCGTAATGGTTGTGACTGCATCCCGATTGATCAGCAGCAGTGAGTCTAGCCCCAGCCTATTCAGCACGAAGGTGCTGTGGGTGCTGATGAACAGCTGTTGTTCTTCGCCGGCGAGCCGCTCAATGCGGTTTAGAAGCGTGACCATGCTGGTATGGGAAAGGTGGTTCTCCGGCTCCTCGATCATTACCACCCTGGTTCGATCAGCATGCCGGCCCATTGCCAGAGAAATTTTGATAGTAGCCTGTTGACCCTGCCCGGCCATCGAGAACGGCACATCGTCTATGTGCGGTGAGACAGCCGACTCCCAAGATGTTCTAGAAGTCTGATCCATTGCCACCTTGAGGGGTTGCTGGTGAAGCGAGGCTTCCAATTGCCCCAGTCGATCGTTAAGCGCTGCAAGAGCTCCATCCGACATAGCTGATTTCGCCTGCCGGTACTCCAGCGAGATCAAGGCTTTCTCGGAGGGCTCCAGGTGATCGTTCAAGATCTGTCTCAGGTGATAATCAATTCCGCCAAACGTTCTGATCGTGCGTGAATCGATGATCGCAATGGAAAGGTCTCGCGGACGTCGGGTGAGCTCTGAATCACCAAAATGGCGCCACTCGATCTTGTAGGTAAGCGTCCAGCCAAGTCACCTTCCTAATTCCCGCATTAAGGGCGATGGTGTCCGCGTATTTTTAAGCGGACGCGATAGCCCTTATCGCCGGGATTTCCATGCGCCAACGAAGCTCTTACCCCAAATCGTTCAAGGCCCAAGTTGTTCGGGAGTGCCAGCAACCCGGTGCGACCGTCTCCAGGGTTGCCATTCGCCACGGCATCAACGCCAACGTCATTCGCAAATGGCTGCCGCTTTATCGCGATCAACTGCCAGCTGCATTGCCAGCGTTCGTTCCTGCGAGGGTTACGCCTAAACGACCGGCTGAAGCAGCGGTGATTATCGAGCTACCGCTTGGCGAGCAATCGATCACGGTTAAATGGCCGGCCTCCGATCCTGAAGGATGCGCCTGCTTTATCCGTGGGCTCGCCCAGTGATCCGCATCGATACTATCTGGCTCGCCACCGAGCCGATGGACATGCGAGCCGGTACCGATACCGCGTTGGCGCGTGTGGTGTCCGTGTTCGGTGCGGCGAAGCCGCACTGCGCCTATCTCTTCGCCAATCGCCGCGCCAACCGCATAAAAGTCCTGGTGCATGACGGCGTGGGTATCTGGCTGGCCGCGCGGCGATTAAACCAGGGCAAGTTTCAATGGCCAGGCATCCGGCACGGCTCGGAAGTCGAACTCGACGCTGAGCAACTTCAGGCTTTGTTACTGGGGCTGCCCTGGCAGCGGGTCGGCGCAGCCGGCGCGATCACAGTGCTGTAGAGCCGGCCATTAGCCCATTGGTGTATCTGCGCTGACGGCCTGCTCTGGCACAATCAGCGGTATGACTTTCTCGCCCAATCTCGACCAACTGACACCTGAGCAACTGCGTGCGCTCGCCGCGCAGTTGCTCACGCAGGTCGACGTGATGGGCAAAAAGATCCACCGTGATCAAACCATCATCGAGCAGCTTACCCACGAAATCGCATGGTTCAGACGGCATAAGTTTGCCAAGCGCAGTGAGCAACTGAGCCCTGACCAGGGCAGCCTGCTTGATGACCTGCTCGATACCGACATCGCCGCTATCGAGGAGGAGTTGAAAGCCGTCAATCCCCAGGCTGCTCCAGCCGAACCCCGCCAACAGCCCAAGCGCACACAGCTGCCTGCGCAATTTCCACGCACCTTGATCCGTCACGAGCCGGAGAGCACAAAGTGCGTCTGCGGCTGCCAGCTACAACGCATCGGCGAAGACGTCAGCGAAAAACTGGATTACACGCCGGGCGTATTCACCGTCGAACAGCACGTGCGTGGCAAATGGGCCTGTCGCCAGTGCGAAACGCTGATCCAGGCCCCTGTGCCGGCCCAGGTGATCGACAAGGGTATCCCCACTGCCGGCCTCCTAGCTCATGTGATGGTGGCCAAGTTCGCCGACCACCTGCCGCTGTACCGGCAAGAGAAAATTTTCGGCCGTGCCGGCCTAGCCATCGCTCGCTCGACACTGGCTCAGTGGATCGGACAGACCGGCGTGCAGCTCCAGCCTCTGGTCGATGCCCTCCGCGAAGCCGTGCTGGCCCAGCGCGTAATTCACGCCGATGAAACCCCGGTGCCAATGCTCGCACCAGGCGAGAAGAAAACCCATCGGGCTTACGTCTGGGCCTACTGCACGTCGCCCTTCGCCAATCTGAAGGCCGTGGTGTACGACTTCAGCCCCAGTCGTGCTGGCGAGAATGCACGCAATTTTCTTGGTCAGTGGAATGGCAAGCTGGTCTGCGATGACTTCGCCGGCTACAAGGCCAGCTTCGACCAAGGCATCGTCGAAATTGGCTGCATGGCCCACGCCCGCCGCAAGTTCTTCGATCTTCACGCGGCGAACAAAAGCCAGTTGGCCGAACAGGCATTGCACGCGATGGGCGGCTTGTACGAAATCGAACGGCAAGCACGGGATATGAGCGATGAAGAGCGCTGGCGAATACGGCAGGAAAAGGCTTCACCGATCCTCAACGCGCTGCATGACTGGATGCTAGCCCAGCGTGATCTTGTGCCTAATGGATCAGCAACGGCAAAAGCTCTGGATTACAGCCTCAAACGCTGGGTAGCTCTGACGCGCTACCTGGAGGATGGAACGGTGCCTATCGACAACAACCAAGTCGAGAACCAGATTCGGCCATGGGCTCTTGGACGCTCGAACTGGTTGTTTGCCGGCTCGCTGCGCAGCGGCAAACGCGCGGCGGCGATCATGAGCCTGATCCAGTCGGCGCGGATGAATGGGCATGATCCGTATGCCTATCTCAAGGGCATACTGTCGAGACTGCCAACGCAGAAGGTCAGTTCATTGTCTGAACTTCTACCGCACAACTGGAGACCTACTTGCTAGGAGTAGTTCCTCGGTCACAGACTTTTAATCTGCGTCCTCAGTTTTTGAACGACCAACTCTGCCCTAGTAGATAGTGGCCATTCGGCGCGATGTATCAGCCATAGAGTGTCCTCGACTAATCGTGGCCCCTCGATAACCTGGATACTTTCTGGGCGTTGAAACGCCAAGCGTGCATAGCGCGGTAATACCGTAAAACCTAACCCTCGCGCAACTGGCTCAAGGATCAGACCAATCTGGTTGGTAAAGCCACGACAGGGAAGACTGCCGATGCCTGATTCCTCAGGGTAGTAACGGCTGAGCAGACGACTACCCATGGCGCGGCCATCAGGATGATCGATGAAGCCTATGCGTCTCAGATCGTCCCAACCTTCGATTCGCTCTGAGGCGGGTGCGATTAGCTCCAGTGGCTCCTCGGTGAAGCGACTCACGCAAAGACGCGGGTCGTCAGGCTTAAGAGTCACCAATCCCAACTCGAAGCGATTATCCAGCACTGCTTCGAGCACCTCTGTATCCGGGGCAAAACGTTGTCGAATGATCAGGCCGGGATTTGCCTGCTGCAAGTTCAACAGCATGGGGTAGAGGGCCAGTCCGATACTGCCAGGACAAATCAAACCAATCTCTCCACGCGTGTCTTCATGCGCCGTTAAGCGGTTATGCAGTCGCTGGTCGGCAGCACTAACCTCTTCGCAATACTCCAGGAGCGCACGCCCTGCGGGTGTGAGTTCGATCTGTCGAGGGCGGCGTATCAGCAATTGGCCGAGCCGCTCCTCAAGCTTCTGTATATGTTGACTGACAGCGGCCTGGGTCAGGTCGAGGTACTCGGCGCAGCGTGTGAAATTACCCTGTTCGATCAGGGCGGAGAAAGTGCGCAGCCATTGTGGATTAAGCATAACAATATCTTATCAAGGCCATAACTTGGTGATGGTTTTCATTATGACAAGTCCTTCCTAGACTAGCCACATCACCAACGCTCAAGAGGTACAAATTATGTCATTCGTCTACCCACGCAGCTTTTCTCATCTCGGCCTATCTGTCACTGATCTAGACGCCGCTGTGAAGTTCTACACAGAGGTCATGGGCTGGTATCTGATCATGCCGCCGACCACGATCACTGAAGACGAATCAGCTATCGGAATCATGTGTACCGATGTATTTGGTGCCGGCTGGGGTTCGTTCCGTATTGCACACCTGTCCACAGGTGATCGGATCGGTGTAGAAATCTTTGAGTTTCGCAATGCCGAAAAGCCGCAGAACAACTTCGAATACTGGAAGACCGGTATCTTCCACTTCTGCGTCCAAGATCCAGACGTCGAGGGACTGGCCGCCAAGGTTGTTGCTGCTGGCGGCAAGCAGCGCATGCCTGTACGCGAGTATTTTCCTGGCGAGAAGCCGTACCGCATGGTCTATATGGAAGATCCCTTTGGTAACATTTTGGAAATCTATAGCCACAGCTACGAGCTGATTTATTCGGCTGGTGCTTACAAGTAACGGCTAGCGGCCCAGGCCCAGAGGGCCTGGGCCGCATCATATCCAGTGCCACTCGCTGTGTTGCTCACGCAACAGGTCAACTCTCAGAGAGGTGTGATTACCGCTCGCTTACTCTTGTAGTACTCCACCGGTAGCAGCATCGACGGATTTTCCGTCCAGGCCTGAAGCTCTGCGTCGTATTCAGGGTTGGGTGCGACGCGGAATACCACGCCTGGACACGCCTGCGTAGGAATGGCGCTGTTATGCACACCGTAAAGGGCTTGGAGGTCGGGTCGGTTTTCGAGGAACAGCTCAATCTCAATTGTGGGCCAAGTCGCCTCTCCGATTAGGAGATCGGTCAAGAAGTCAGACACTACGGCTGTGTTGAACCAATATGGATTGAGTTCTTCTGCTGCAGGCCTTCCCCCGATGCGTCCGGTCATCGCAAGAGCAATGGCCTCCATCAACGAGGATTTCCCCGCATCGTTCCCCCCGACAAGTAGATTGATCCTCGGGTTCGGTTCCAGCTCAAAGTCGCGATGGATCCTGTAACCCTTAACCTTGATCTTCGTGATCATCGTCTTTCCTTGTCAGAGGGGGGCGTCTAGATAGTCGGGCGAATGTGGAGAGTGTACAGCCGCTTGCCGATGGCGCCACTGAACCACCGCATTCCCTGATAATCACTCAACGTGCCTTACTCCATTCGCTGAATTGCGCTCTATCGATCAAAGACACCAACCATATCCGCTCAAACGGCAGTCCATTCAATCGTCATTAAATGAACCCATGAATGGGTACTAGAGCCGGAGGAACCCAACTCCATTAAAACTGGGAGCCGAAGCCTACATCCAAATCTCGATATTTAATCCAAATTCAGATCTCTGACGATGTCTCAGCTACTCAGAGCTAACCTCTCCACCAGATCAATCACCTCCTTGCGATCCTTCCCTTTCAGTAGGTGAAAGCACTGCAGCAGGTGCGCCTCTTCGTCGTCCTCACAGTAAAAGTACGCCGCTGGGTAATTCAGCACAGCAGCAATTTGCTGAACGATGCTCTCCCCTGGCTGATGAACCCCCTTCTCATATTGATTCATCCTCGGGGACGCTGATGCGGGCTCGATTCCGGCTTCTATCCCAAGGCGCTCCTGGGAAAAACCTCTCGCTTGGCGTGCCTCTTTTAGGCGCTTACTTATCGTCGTCATTTCTCTTGCCGCAAAAGACAAGAGAGTCTTAGATTCGCTTTGACGATATGCTAAGTATTACTTAGTATTCAGCAGAAATACCCTTTTGCCATCAATCTAAGCGCACGGACAGGGACTCAAGATGAAGGAAATGCAAATCACAGATGGTCGGCTCGACGAAAAATCCCGTGGCTCCGGGGGCGACATGGTCAGCTACCACTATTGGAAAATTGACGGCAAAAAACTCGAAGCGCTGGAAATCCCGGATGTGCTGGATGCGCATGTAAAGGCGGGTGATCGGGTTCGAGTGACATCCCAGTTCGGCAAAGACAAAGTCAGCAGAATCTGGGCTATTCAAGTCGAGGGAGAACCCGTTCGTTCGGTTGTGAATATTCCCTTTATTGCATTGTCTTTGGGGCGGTTGAGTCTTGCCCCCCTGATGGTCGGCATTTTCACGCTCTTCGTAGCGCATCTTCTATGGGAAAACAGCGCAAACCCAGGACGCTTTCAAGGTTCGATTTACCAGCTTTCGTGGATCGCATTGAATTTGTGGTTCAGCTACAAGTTCATGATCAAACCTATGCTGATCATCAAACGTGGCATCAAGACGTTCCGCGAATATTGCGCAAAGACGCCAGCATCTACCTCGTCTGCACGCTAAATTCGAGCGTATGACGACGACCTCCCGAGAGCCAGAAATGAAGTATGACGCGCTGATCCAACAGCAAGCCAAGCTCGTATTTGGCAACAAAGCGAAAGCCGACCATTGGCTAAATCAGCCAATGGTTGGAGTCGTTGGGTGCTCACGGTTGCAAGCAGCGCACACTGAGGCGGGATACGAACTCGTGAAGTCTGAACTCGAAAGGCTCAGTCACGGGTTCGCCGTTTGACCCCTCCTCCTCCAGCCCCCAAATTCAACATGCTTGTCTTTGCACTCTATCGAAATCACGCCGACATAGTGCTGAGGCGTTCAAGCCCAAGACCGGTGATTCACGCTTTGTTCATTCTGGCGTCATTATGAAAATCACGACTCCGCTCGAAGGACAACTTTGGAAATTGGCCGTGACAACCTTCGGGGCACAGGGCCTGGAGCAACTCGTGGCCACGCTTCTGACGGGATATGTCAAAACTCGAAAGGTCAACACGTACGGGTTTCTGCGACTCGAATGGCTTGGTAACGAGGCACTTGATGCACTGCGTAATGGACAGCGTATGGCGGGCGCGAATCAGGCGTTTCTGGGTGAAGACCCCACAAAGGTTGCGATACTTCATTGTCATTCCAGCCATCTGCTACGAGGCATCGTTCAGGCCATGCCTTTGGATGCACTGCCTGAAGACTTCCTGGAATGGCGAATGCAGCTCGACATAGGCGTCTGAGGATACTGCAGCAGACCCGTGTATTTGTAGCGGAATTGTCGATGACAGATATTTAGTATGCCTGACCTCAACGATTAGAAGCCCTTTAAGGCGCATCATGAGAATCAACGTTTGAACAGGGGAAGGCGCGCTTCGAGCGCGCCTCCTGAAAGAACACCTCATGCGTTTCTGGAGGCTTTCCTCGCTTCTAAACGGGCGTACCAGTCTTGGCCTTTGAACCCGGTTCTATCGCGAATACTAATCTTCAGATCATGCGTTTTTGAGTTCAGGTCTTTAACCTTAAGCAGGAAGTCATCCCTCTGTCTCTTGATCTCATCCTTGTCATTGAAAAGCTTTGATCTAAGCTCCTGAATACTTGAGATTTCCTGTTGAATTTCAGCCTTTTCGCCAGAGTTTGTTGATGCTTTTTTTCTTTCAAAAAGCAGCTCCCTCTGTTCTTTAGTCTTCGTGATGGCTTCGCCGATTTTCTCAAGGGACACTATTGCATCTTTCAGCAGAGAGTATGCTTGGTCGGCAACCTTCATGCAGGAAAAGTGCATATCTACAAGGACTTTGAAATCATAAGAATGTCTGGCTGAGGACAAATGATTCCTTATTTCTTCCTCATGCCACTCAATGCTTCTCTGCACCTCTTCTCTTTTTGTATACCAGCGCTCACGCTCAGCACCCGCCTGCTCTTGCAACTCGTTGTAAATCCATAACCCCGCCCCAACAAGAGCAAGCCCTGCTAAGATAGGAAGCATCCTTTTTACTCTCCATCACTAAACGTTAGGATCAAGTCACTGCGAGGCATTGCCTCAAGTGCTTTTTGAGTGTTTTTTGCTATCAAATCCAATTTGATAATGCTTTGCTCCCCAATCCCCTTCAATGTTTCTGTGAACATTGCTATCGCCGTATGAGAAAGCTGCTTTTCTTCGAAGGAGAGACCTGGGTCGGTTATATTTTTTACTAAATTATCAATGCAGTCCAGAATGCGCTTCTTCTCAAGGTGAGAGTTTTCCAAGTCTTTACTTACAACTTGAAGAGCCATTTGCATCGCAACTCGTCGCTCAGCCAGCAGCTGCAGTCCCGCCTGTAGCGCAGCATCAATTTGGTGATGCCTAATTCCAGCCTCTGCTTCAATTCTTTTTTGTTCAGTTTCAAGAATTTTAATCTGATGTTTATAGTGAACGAGCTGCGCTATTGTCTCAGACGCAAATTGCAAGGGATTAAGGCTTTTTAGAAAGCCCAAAAATCCACTTTTATCAAACTCAAGCGGTTTGCCCTCCTTTACATCTTGAATCAACTTTCCAGAACGCTTCGCTGTTGGTACTGGTGTGTTTATATCCTTCATCGAGTCACCTTTCAGGCTAGTTCCGTTAGTTGATAGGCACGACCTGAGAAGAGTAGGAGCGAATGGAGCAGTACTCAGGTTCCAGCGCCAAGAATAGCGTCTTCGTGGCTTGCCGTTAAGAAATTTGCGATCAAAGTGCCACTAGGCGCAGTCGTTGAGCCTCCGCAGCATTTTGCCGACAAACACTAGCTGCTTTTGGCTTTTAAAAGGACTTGTGATGGGCGAATGGTCAGGTCGCTCGATGCTCTGGTCTGGAGCCGGACTGAAGCGCCATAGACTCAACATGTCTCCTCCAGCTTTATCTGCAATTGCTTCAAATCCTTTTCGCATCCAGGCGAATACGCAGAGCACGAATGAATTGGCGAGCGTTCGCAGGTAGAGGTTTGCCAGGACGAAACACCAAAAGGCTGGCAAATCGAACGTCAACGCTGAACGGTTTGACAATCAGCCCACGCTCCAAAAAGTCACGGGCCGCAACGGGGTTAACCAATCCCACTCCGATACCCAACAATGCCAGCTCACACAGCGTATGGGCATAGGGCGTTTCAACTCGGATTTTCAACTCGACCCCGTCGTCACGCATTGCTGCTTCCAGCCGATGTCTGCTGCTGTCCTCGGGGTTCAAGGCAAGAAAGTCGACATTGTCCAAGTCCCGAGGTGTAATCACTGATCGCTTGGACAGCGGGTGACTGTCAGGGAACTCACTTGGAATTGCCTGTTCTCGCATACCACGGAAGTGGGCACAAATCGGAGAAGATTGTTCACGCTGGCAAAGAAGCCCAGATACTATGCAGTCGCCCAAGGGTGTCGGACAGGCACCTTCAACAAGTGGGACGGTGGTGCTCGGATAGTAATTGATGGATTTCCAGATGCTGATCACCGCTCCTTTAGGACACTCGAACTCGCACCAAGCTCGACGTTGTCGGCCTAACGCAAACCCCGAACTCTCTACCCCTCCTGATACGGACGTCATATGGAACTGATTCTGCTTCCGAAAAAATCTGAAGGCCTCTGCCTGGAAAAAATCTACCAACGAGCATTAAGCAAATCGAAAGAGCTTTACATTGTCAGCGCATATCTCACGGAATGGGGTATCGCAGAGGAGCTCGGGAGCCAGTGTGAGTCGTTTCTTTTCATCGTTGGTAAAGACTTTGGTATTACCCGAAAGGACGCCTGCAGAGCAGTTATGAAGTGGCTCCCCGCCGATCGCCATCAGGAGTTCATGGTAGCGGAATCAATCAATGGGTTTCATCCCAAGGCAATGTTCTGGAAAGAACTTGATGGGAAGTGTTATGCGTTACTAGGCTCATCCAACCTGACCCAGGCGGCGTTCTCCACCAATTTCGAGGCCAACGGCTTTGCCTGCATCACTGACGAGCAGTTTCAGCTGGCATCTGAATGGATCGAAAAGGTTTTCGAAGTCAGCGTCACGCTGAATGAAACTTGGCTCGATATGTATCAGGAAGCTCGCCAGCCTGCAGGTAAGAACGGCGAAAAGGGAGCGAAAGCTGACGAGAGCATAGAAGCCTATCGGCTTCCACTCCCAGCGATACGACGACTCAAAGGCTATAAACCGTACCTTATCCAACGACGTGATCAGATGAAGGTGTTCCGCAAGAACAGGGCTACATTAGTGGAGCTTTTTCGGACGACTAGCAGAATTAGAAACTGGAATCAGACTCGCATTGTAAGCGTTCGGCAATGTCATCTAGTCAGCTACGTAGACTTTGAGAGGGTGTCCGACTATGCGGACACCATCTCTAGCTAACTAGGTGTCTGGGCTTATCGATATTTCGGGTGCGTGGCTGACTGGA
>NZ_FYED01000017.1 GCF_900187565.1 Pseudomonas sp. Irchel 3A7
AAGCGGTTATTTTCAGAAGTTTTCAAAGAATCCTTTGTAACTTCAACCACTTGCGCTTTCGATCTCTCGTCAGCGGGAGGCGAATTCTACAGCGTTACTCGCTGCTGTCAACACCTCTTTTTCAACTCCCTTTCGGCTTCGATGATCTGAAGCAACCTGCTGCCGAAAACTGCGTAACTCATTGTTTACCAAGGAGTTTTCCGTTTCGACTGCGCCGGAAGTGGGGCGAATTATAGACACCTGAGATCTGCCGTCAACCACTTATTACGCTTTTTTGGCAGAAGAGGCCTTTTTAGCCACCAAACGCGGGATGCGCCGGGTTACGGGTGGCAGACGCAACACTAATAGCAACGCGCCGATACCGGCATAGATAGACCACTCCTTCAAATCGGCGCGCACAATCCAGAGCATATGCAGCAACCCAAGGCCGAGAACCAGATAAGCCAGACGATGCAGCTTTTTCCAGCGCGACCCCAAACGCCGCTGACTGTATCGATTGGAAGTCGCTGCCAACGCCAGCAAACACAGAAACCCCAACGCCCCGACAATAATGTAGGGACGCTTGCCCAGCTCGACGCCCAGTTGCGACCAGTCGAACCCAAGGATGAATGCCAGATAGGCACTCAAATGCAGAACTACATAAGCGAAACACCACAAACCCAGCTGCCGCCGAACCGCAATCCACCCAGCCCACCCCGTGAGCTTCTGCAGCGGCGTCATACTTAATGTAATAAGCAGCAGAACAAGCGTCCCCAAGCCCAACCGGTCAACCAGTACCTTGCCCGGATCAGGCCCGAGCACATCCTCCCACGCTTGATACAACCAAAGCAGAGGCCAGATCGCCGCAGCGACGAAAACGCCAATACGCCAGAGTCGATATCGCATCAGTAGTTCTTCCGAAGATCGAGCCCTGTATAGAGAGAAGCGACTTCATCGGCATAACCATTGAACATTTGCGTGTCACGCACATTCGGCTTGAACAGACCACTCGGCAAGCGCCGTTCGCGAGCCTGAGTCCAGCGTGGATGATCAACCTCAGGGTTCACATTCGCATAGAAGCCATACTCGTTCGAAGCGATACTCTGCCAGGTGGTTTTTGGCTGCTCACTCACCAGACTGATCCGCACGATGGACTTGATGCTCTTGAATCCGTATTTCCACGGCACCACCAAACGCAGTGGCGCCCCGTTCTGATTGGGTAACTCACGCCCGTACATTCCCACTGCCAGAATCGCCAAGGGGTTCATCGCCTCATCAAGGCGCAACCCTTCTACATAGGGCCAATCGATCAAGGCGAACCCCGAGCGCTGCCCCGGCATGCTCTTGGGATCTTCAAGCGTTTCGAAGCGAATGAATCTGGCTTTTGAAGTGGGCTCTACCTGATTGAGCAACGCCGAAATGGGGAAACCTATCCATGGAATGACCATCGACCAGGCCTCCACGCAACGGAGGCGGTAAATGCGCTCCTCCAGTTGATAAGGCCTCATGAAGTCTTCCAGTGCGTAGCGCCCCGGCTTACCCACTTCGCCATCCACCACCACAGTCCATGGCTCAGTCTTCAGCGCACCGGCATTGGCAGCCGGATCGCCCTTGTCGGTACCGAATTCATAGAAGTTGTTGTAGTGGGTTGCATCCTTGAACGGCGTAATCGCCTCATCCTTGACGTTAACCGCCCCCCACTTGATCGAGGGAAGCTTTTCGCTGAACCACGAAGGCGCCTTGCCAGGCTCGACACCTGCATATCGCGCCGCATCATCAGCGTCCGCCCAACGCGGCAGACTACTCATGGCCAAGCCGGCAACGGCGACACCCAATACATTGCGTCGAGAAAGGTAGATGGATTCAGGTGTGACATCCGACTCATGGCAGTCGGATGCCTTGGGGACTTTGATCAGCATGACTACTCCGCAGCATTGGAGAACAGATGCACCAACTGCGGAGTATGAGGGAAATTACATCACTCGGCGCTTTTGCGCCGACGAAGATGTAACAAGTATTGCACCGGCCCGGATGCTGCGTAGGCGAGGAAAACCAGCAGCAGAATGCGTGGCGGATCACTGAACACTACCGCGAACACCAAAACCACGGCGAGGATCGCCACGAATGGCACGCGCCCTTTCAGATCCAGCTCCTTGAAGCTGTTGTACTTGATGTTGCTGACCATCAGCATACCCGCTGCCGCGACCATCAGCGCCACCAGGAAAGACATCTTGGAACCCTGAATGCCGTAATCGCTGAACGCCCAGACAATTCCCGCCACCACGCCAGCGGCAGCCGGGCTGGCCAGACCAATGAAGTAGCGCTTGTCGGCCGTGCCGACCTGGGTATTGAAACGCGCCAGGCGTAACGCCGCACCCGCTACATAGATGAAGGCGACCATCCAGCCGACCTTGCCCATGTCGCCCAAGGCCCAGCCAAACGCCAGCAGCGCCGGCGCCACGCCGAAAGCAACCATATCCGATAGCGAGTCATACTCGGCACCGAAGGCACTCTGGGTATTGGTCATGCGGGCGACACGGCCATCGAGGCCATCGAGCACCATGGCGACAAAAATTGCGATGGCGGCAAACGCAAAATACTTGCTCGCACCAATCGAATCACCCGCACTCAAGGCACTCTGGGCGCTCATGGAATTGATGATGGAGTAGAACCCTGCGAACAGGTTCGCAGTGGTGAACAGATTCGGCAGAAGATAGATACCACGATGCCGGACTTTACGGCCTTCAGCGTCATGCCCTTCTTCGACATGTTCATCGATGGGCAGCAGGCTTTCGGCGTCAGAAGCCTGTTTTGGCTCTTCGGGACGTTCGCTCATGGACAATACCTTGCAACGGGATGGAAAGTTTCGACAGATGTCTGCAACGCCGGTTCGCACCGCAAACGATGCAGCTTTATACCAGAACCGGCCCTCCAAACGAAAAAACGCGGCCTGGGCCGCGTTTTTCGTACAAGTGTCAGACTTAGTTTTTAGCTTTGTCGACGATCTTGTTGGCACCGATCCACGGCATCATGGAGCGCAGTTGCTCGCCGATGATTTCGATACCGTGAGAAGCGTTGTTACGACGCTTGGCGGTCATCGAAGGATAGCCGGTAGCACCTTCGCTGATGAACATCTTGGCGTATTCGCCGTCCTGAATACGTTTCAGGGCGTTGCGCATGGCCTGACGGGATTCGGCGTTGATGACTTCCGGACCGGTCACGTACTCGCCGTACTCGGCGTTGTTGGAGATCGAGTAGTTCATGTTGGCGATACCGCCTTCGTACATGAGGTCGACGATCAGCTTCAGTTCGTGCAGGCATTCGAAGTAGGCCATTTCCGGCGCGTAGCCAGCTTCAACCAGGGTTTCAAAACCGGCTTTTACCAGCTCGACGGTACCGCCGCACAGAACGGCTTGTTCGCCGAACAGGTCGGTTTCAGTCTCGTCCTTGAAGGTGGTTTCGATGATGCCGGTGCGACCGCCACCCACGCCAGCAGCGTAGGACAGCGCAACGTTTTTGGCGTTGCCGGAAGCGTCCTGATAGATAGCGATCAGGTCAGGGATACCGCCGCCCTTCACGAATTCGGAACGTACGGTGTGGCCTGGAGCCTTCGGCGCGATCATGATCACGTCGAGGTCAGCGCGCGGCACAACCTGGTTGTAGTGGATCGCGAAGCCGTGGGAGAAGGCCAGGGTGGCGCCCTTCTTGATGTTCGGCTCGATTTCGTTCTTGTACAGGGAGGACTGGAACTCGTCCGGGGTCAGGATCATGACCAGGTCGGCAGCCGCAACAGCGGAAGCAACGTCAGTCACTTTCAGGCCGTGTGCTTCGGCCTTGGCAACAGTGGCCGAGCCTTTACGCAGACCAACGGTAACGTCAACGCCGGAGTCTTTCAGGTTGCACGCTTGAGCGTGGCCCTGGGAGCCGTAACCGATGATGGCAACTTTCTTGCCCTGGATGATCGACAGGTCGCAGTCTTTATCGTAGAAAACTTTCATGAATTTCCCCTATATATCCAGGCCGTTCAGGCCATTCGCTAATTTGGTTTAGATGCTGAGTACTTTGTCGCCGCGGGCAATCCCGGTGACGCCACTGCGGACGGTCTCCAGAATCGAAGCGGTGCCGATGGACTGGATGAAGCTGTCGAGCTTGTCGCTGGTACCGGTCAATTGAACGGTATACACGCTGGCGCTGACATCGACGATCTGCCCACGGTAAATATCGGTAGTGCGTTTGATCTCGGCACGCTGGGCACCGGTGGCTTTGACCTTGACCAGCATCAGTTCGCGCTCGATATGAGCACTTTCCGACAAGTCGACCAATTTGACCACTTCGATCAGTTTGTTCAGGTTCTTGGTGATCTGCTCGATGATTTCATCATGGCCCACCGTGGTCAGCGTGAGACGCGACAGAGTCGGGTCTTCCGTTGGCGCCACGGTCAGGCTTTCGATGTTGTAGTTGCGCTGCGAGAACAGGCCGACTACACGAGACAGAGCGCCAGGTTCGTTTTCCAGAAGCAAGGAAATAATGTGCCGCATGATTAAGTACGCTCCGTCTTGCTCAGCCACATATCGCGCATGGAGCCGTCTTTGATCTGCATCGGGTAGACGTGCTCACTGGTGTCGACCGAAATATCGATGACCACCAGGCGATCTTTCATGGCGAACGCTTCTTCCATCTTCGACTTCAAGTCTTTCGAGTCGGTGATGCGCACGCCGACGTGACCATAGGCCTCTGCCAGCTTGACGAAGTCAGGCAACGACTCCATGTAGGAATGCGAGTGACGACTGCCGTAACTCATGTCTTGCCACTGGCGAACCATGCCCAGCACACCGTTGTTCAGGATGACGATCTTGACCGGCAAACCGTATTGCAGGCAGGTCGACAGTTCCTGAATGTTCATCTGGATGCTGCCTTCGCCCGTCACGCAAGCGACATCATCATCCGGAAAGCTCAACTTGATGCCCATGGCCGCCGGAAAACCGAAGCCCATGGTGCCCAGGCCGCCAGAGTTGATCCAGCGGTTAGGCTTGTTGAACTTGTAGTACTGCGCCGCAAACATTTGGTGCTGACCAACGTCGGAGGCGACAAAGGCATCGCCCTTGGTCACTTCGCACAAGGTTTCGATCACGGCCTGCGGCTTGATGACACTACCGTCGCCCTTGTCATAAGGGAACAGACCACGGTCACCGCGCCACTCATCAACCTGCTTCCACCAACTGGCAACAGATTCCTTGTTCGGGGTCTCGCCGATTTCCTTGAGGATCGCGACCATTTCGGTCAAAACGCTCTCGACCGGGCCAACGATAGGCACGTCAGCCTTGATGGTCTTGGAAATCGAAGCAGGGTCGATGTCGATATGAATGATCTTGGCGTTCGGGCAGAACTTCGATGCGCCGTTGATTACACGGTCGTCGAAACGCGCACCGACAGCCAGGATCACGTCAGCATGGTGCATCGCCAGGTTGGCGGTGTAGCTGCCATGCATGCCGAGCATGCCGATGAACTGACGATCGGTCCCAGGGTAGCCACCCAGCCCCATCAGGGTATTGGTCACTGGCAGATTGAGCATTTTTGCCAATTCGGTGAGCGGCGCGGAGCCGTTGCCGAGAATCACACCACCACCGGAATACAGAACGGGACGTTTGGCCGCCAGTAGCATTTCCGCTGCTTTGCGGATTTGACCGGAATGACCGCGAACGGCCGGACTGTAGGAGCGCAGCTTGGCTTTTTTCGGGAAGACGTATTCGAACTTCTCGGCCGGGTTGGTCATGTCTTTCGGGATATCGACAACGACCGGACCAGGACGACCGGATTGCGCCAGGTAGAAAGCTTTCTTCATGACTTCCGGGATTTCCGACGCGTGTTTGATCATGAAGCTGTGTTTCACGATCGGCCGGGAGATACCGATCATGTCGGTTTCCTGGAATGCGTCGGTACCTACCATGGTGCTCGGCACCTGGCCGGAAATGACCACCATCGGAATGGAGTCCATGTAGGCCGTGGCGATACCGGTGATAGCGTTGGTTGCGCCCGGGCCGGAAGTCACCAGAACCACGCCGGCCTTGCCGGTGGCACGGGCGTAGCCGTCAGCCATATGGGTCGCAGCCTGCTCGTGACGAACCAGAATGTGAGTCACTTCCGGTTCTTTGAACAGGGCATCGTAGACATGAAGAAGAGCACCACCCGGGTACCCGTAGATATATTTGACGCCTTCGTCACGCAAGAAGCGGACGAGCATCTCACCGCCAGATAAAAGCTCCACGTTGCTCACCTCTAAAACGCCAGAATACCGCCCACGAAAATGGGACGGGTCTTAATAGGTTTACTTCTCAGCAGAGCATGAGCGACGGTGGTCGCCGACTACGTCAGCACTGACTGAGCAAGTATTGGGATCGTCCCAAGTGTTGCGGGCCTTTCCCACCCAGCGCGAGGTAACGCGTTGCGGGTGTAACAGGTCGGCGCGGATGTGCGCCTCATGATCTGCTGAGTGGGTCTGCTTCTGGCAGTCCCTCTACAGCGGACTTTGGATTCTTCTGTTTCGTCCCCTGCAAGTCAAGTCGTCTATGTGCTTTATTGAACTAAGCACATGAGAAAGCAAGAAAAAATCGTGAAACATCAAGTGTGTTAGCTTCAATTGCGCAACCCGAGACAAGGAAATGACATGCGAGCGTTCTTCCTGACCGCCGGCCTGCTGATTGGCCTGAGTCCTTTAAGCATGGCCGCACAGATTTACAAATGGGTCGACGCCCAGGGCGTTACCCATTTCGATGCGCAACCACCTTCAGGTCAGCAAGCCACTATTGTCGTGATGCCCTCCCCGTCCGCCGCCAAACCCGCCGCATTTTTGAACAGCGGCACGATTGGCGATCAACAGGCCATCGACAAAAAAGTCAAGAAGCAGGTCGCCAAGCAGCAAACAGAGCTGAAAGTATTTTGCGAACAGGCGCGAACAAACCTGGCGCAGCTGCGGAACAATCCGCGGCTTAGAGAGGAAGTGGAGGGAGAACTGCGTCGACTCGACGACACTCAACGGCAGGAGCGCATAGGAGAAACGCAGAAACAGATCGCGGATAACTGCATGTAGTCACCTACAGGAGCCGCCCGGAGCAAGCTCGGCTCCTACAGGAATCGGGGTCAGCGAGAAGCGGTGATCAGTTGATCGAACTCTTTGAGCAGCACTTGCAGCTGTCGATCCTTGCCCTGAACATTACGGGAGGCAAAGACCATTTCGGCCATCTCCTGAATCCCCGAAGCATTCGGCAAAGGCAGGTTCTGCTCAAGGATTGCTTTCATGCGCGGCAGAAAGATCCATTGCAGCCATTGCTCGAAGTCCAGCGTATCGACCGAAAACGGCTCAACGCTGGAGAGCGCCTCAGCGGATGGCGGGACATCATCCCACCATCCTTGCACCCGCAATTCACGCTCGATCAGCAGCAACTGCTCGGCAATCCTGGGAAAGCGGACATCCATCACGACGAAACCTTTGCCTTCTGACGGGCCAATGCCGCGCCAGCGGAGTCGCCCTGCTTCTCACGTGCCTGGGCAATCAACTCCCACAGACTGGCCTGAAGCGCCGGACGACCATTGGCCAAAGTCAAACCACGACGCGCGAATTGCTCGGCCTGCGCGGCATCCCCTTGAGCCATGCGCACTTGCGCCAGGCGATAAAGCACCTGCGGTTCACGCGGGGCGACACGCTGGGCACGTTCGAGACTTGAAGAGGCACCGTTGAGATCACCACCCGCCTGTTGCTGCTGAGCAGTGGTCAACAGCGCCAGCACTGGACCGTCCAGTTGCTCATCGGCGGACAAACCACCGGAACTGGCCGACGGAATTCCGCTCGGCGTCGACGGCATGCTGTAGCTGCCCTGATTGATCGGTGCAGACTGCACCGGCGAGGTATCAATCGGTCCCGGCGTAATCGGGCCTGGGGTGATCGGCGTAGTGCTGATCGGCGTCGAAGTCGTTGCGCCGCCACCCGGCACCATCACGACCACACCGGTATCGCCTTGCGGAATTTCCTGCACCTTCGCTTGTGCAGGACGCTTGACCGTCGAATGACGGAAACCTCCGTTCGCCGAGACCCTCTCACTATTGGAGACATTGGTGCCGGAGTCCACAACCGGAATCGAGCCACGCTGTACGGAGGAGCAACCGCTGAGCAAAGCCACGGCGGTAACCGCTGGAATCAACCACTTGTTCACTTGAAACCCTCTTTGCTTAATTCATCCAGCCCTTGACCCAATCCATCACCGTTTCACCATTGATAGGGCTTTCGCCACCGCAAGGAGCGCCGGGAGGCGGTTCGCTGCCGCGAATATACGGCATCTGCACGGCGCCCGGGCAGTTGCCGTCAGAGCCTTGTCCGGTCCGCGAATCGACCCAGGCCTGAACAATATTATCCGGCTGAGGCATGTCCAACGGCAACGGATCGGCCTTGCGCATGAAACTGGTCCAGACCTGCAACGCCCCGGTAGCACCCGTGAATGGCGTCTTGCCGTTGTCATCGCGCCCCAACCAGACCACCGCCAGCAGATCCTGACTGAAACCGGCGAACCAGCTGTCGCGCGAATCGTTACTGGTACCGGTCTTGCCGGCCAGTGTCAGGGTTTTCGGCAGCACGTTGTAAACCGAACTGCCGGTGCCTTCGCGCATGACCCGCTGCATGGCGCTCTGGACCAGGTAAATGGAGGCCGGGTCGAAACGCTGCTGAATCTGGAACGGATAACGCTTGAGAGGCTCGCCTTCGGCTGTCAGTACGCTACGAATCCCGCGCATCGGGGTATTGAAACCACCGTTGGCGAGGGTCTGGTACATGGTTGCCACTTCGATCGGTGTCATGCCGCCCGCCCCCAGCAACATCGACGGAAAGGCCGGAAACTCGCGACTCACCCCCAGACGCCCGAGGGTCTTGAGGACATTGGGAACACCTACCGCCAAGCCGAGACGCGCGGTCGACAAGTTGTAGGAATGCGCCAGGCCTTGATAAAGGAAAACCGTGCCATGGGAGCGGCGATCATAGTTCTGCGGCTTCCAGACCTGACCGTCCGCACCTTTGACCGAGAAGGATTCGTCTGACAGCCAACTGGTCAGTGTGTACTGGCTCGGTTTCTCGAGTGCTGTCAGATAAACCGCTGGCTTGATCAACGAGCCGATCGGCCGCACCGCATCCAGTGCACGGTTGAAGCCGGCAAAACTTGCCTGGCGACTGCCGATCATGGCCTGGACTTCACCGGTTTCCGGGTTGGTCACGACCATCGCCGCTTCGACGTCATCGGAGCCCTTGCGCCCAGACAGGCGTTTGAAGGTGTCGTTGACCGATGCTTCGGCTTTCATCTGCAGGATCGGGTCGAAGCTGGTAAAGATTCGCAGACCTTCTTCGGTCAAGTCTTCATCGCGATAGTCTTCACGCAGTTGACGCTTGACCAGATCGAGGAAACCAGGGAACGAGCTATCAGCCAACTTTCCACGTGTTGTCACGCCCAATGGCATTTTCTTCGCAGCAGCGACCTGCTCGGCGGTGGCGACGCCTTGTTGCTCAAGCACATCCAGCACCAGATTGCGCCGTTCAAGCGCCCGCTCAGGATTGCGACGCGGATTGTAATAAGACGGTCCCTTGACCATGCCCACCAGCATCGCGACTTGATGCAGCTTCAGTTCGGACAACGGCTGCCCGAAGAAGAACTGACTGGCCAGGCCGAATCCGTGGACCGCACGCTGACCATCCTGGCCAACGAACACTTCATTGAGGTAAGCCTCAAGTATTTCCCGTTTGTCGTAATGCAACTCAAGCAACATCGCCATCATGGCTTCGGTGAGTTTACGGGTCAGGCTGCGTTCGCTGGTCAGGTAGAAATTCTTGACCAGCTGTTGCGTTAACGTACTGCCGCCCTGGGTCAGCTTGCCCCCAGAGGTATTGACGTAGATGGCTCGCACAATCGACTTGGGCGACACCCCCCAATGGCTGTAGAAGTCACGGTCTTCCACGGCAACCAGGGTTTCCAGCAGATACGGCGGAACCTGATCGATCTTGATCAGAATGCGATCTTCGAGGTTCTTCGGATAAATCCCGCCGATCAGCAGCGGTTCCAGGCGCACTACAGATAACTTCGAACCGTTCGTCGCCGAGAGTTCGGCGACATAGTCGCCGGAGAAGCGAACACGCACCGGTTGAGCGTTCTCCAGACCCTCATAGAACTGGAAGCCGCGGGTATTCAAGTCGACGGTATTGCCGTTGACTGCCGCCGCGCCGGGGCCGTTGCTCACGCTTTCACGGCGATAGCCCAGGGCATCGAGTTCGGTGAGAAAGTCATCCCTGCTCAGTTTTTGTCCGACGAACAGCTCGAGCGGACGCGCGTATACCTTGGCCGGAATCGTCCAGCGCTTGCCGGAAAACTTCTCCTGCACGATGGCATCGAGGTAAACCGCGAATCCGGCCAGCACCACAAGGCCGACCAGACTGAGTTTAAGGACCCAGCCCAGCCAGGGCCGCAGGCCTCGGGAAGGTGGTTTTTTTGGGGTACGGGGGGATCGAGTACGAGTCATGGCGGCGGATTATACGCACTTTATTCATCCTCAACAGGAGCCCTCCGAGTTTGCGTTGGGCTGGCTAGCCGCCATAATGACGACCTGAATTTTTCCAGACTCTGAAGGATCCCCCCTGTGAGCCAGTCCCTGATTGCCGCTTTGCAAAACCCGGCCTTGTATCCGCATCCTGTTGACGGGTTCCAGCTCATCGAAACCCATATTTCCTGGGTACTGCTCACCGGTTCCTATGCCTATAAAGTGAAGAAGCCGGTCAACTTCGGTTTCCTCGATTTCACCACGCTTGAGGCTCGAAAGCATTTCTGCGGCGAAGAATTGCGCCTGAACCAGCGCCTGACAGACGATCTGTATCTGGAAGTGTTGCCGGTCACTGGCAGCGCCGAAGCTCCGCAACTGGGCGGCGAAGGCCCGGCCATCGAATACGTGCTGAAAATGCGTCAATTCCCGCAAACCGGCTTGCTCAGCACCCTTCAGGCCAATGGTGAACTGACCACCTCGCACATCGACGCGATGGCGGCACAAATCGCCCGGTTCCACCTCAGCGCCCCAAAAGTCCCGGCCGAACATGAAGCGGGCACTCCTGACAGTGTCATGGCGCCAGTGCGTCAGAACTTCGAACAGATTCGCCCATTCCTCAGTGACAAGGCTGACCTGCTGCAACTCGACGCCCTGCTAGCCTGGGCCGAGAGCAGCTTCGATCGCCTGAAGCCCATCCTCACCCAGCGCAAGGCAGACGGATTCATCCGCGAATGCCATGGCGACATTCATTTGGGCAACGCCACGGTGATCGACGGCAAGGTCGTGATTTTCGACTGCATCGAGTTCAACGAACCGTTCCGCTTCACCGATGTGTATGCCGATGCCGGCTTCCTGGCCATGGACCTGGAAGACCGCGGCCTGAAGTGCCTGGCACGCCGCTTCATCAGCCAGTACCTGGAACTGACCGGCGATTATCAGGGCCTGGAACTGCTCAACTTCTATAAAGCCTACCGTGCACTGGTTCGCGCCAAGGTCAGCCTGTTCAGCATGCCGGCCGACGCCACTGCGGTGCAGCGCGCCACCACCCTGCGCCAGTACCGGACCTACGCCAACCTGGCAGAAAGCTATAGCACCATTCCTTCGCGCTTCATGGCGATTACCCACGGTGTTTCCGCGGTCGGCAAAAGCCACGTGGCGATGCGCCTGGTGGAAGCATTGGGCGCGATTCGCCTGCGCTCCGACGTTGAGCGCAAACGCCTGTTCGGCGAGCAAACCGGCACGAACGACCTGCAGGCCGGCATTTACAGCGCCGATGCCAGTACCGCGACCTACCAACGCTTGCACGAAATTGCCGAGGTCATCCTTCACGCCGGCTTCCCGGTGGTGATCGATGCCACTTATCTCAAGCACGATCAGCGCGAAAGCGCAGCGAAAATTGCCGAGGCTACAGGCACGCCTTTCCTGATCCTCGACTGCAATGCACCACAAGCCGTGATCGAGAGCTGGCTGGCCCTGCGCCAGGCAGATAACACAGATCCGTCCGACGCCACGCTGGCGGTGATCGAGGCCCAGCAAGCCAGTCGCGAACCCCTGACCCCGGCAGAAATTCTCTGCAGCAAACGCGTTCAGACCAATGAAAGCGGAACGCTTGACACAGTCGTGGCGCAAATTCGCCAACGCCTGCCAGGCCTGTAAAAAACTATTTCAGCCGTGAGGCCTTCGCCGGCTTCACGGCTGCCAAATAGTGGCACTATACTGGCGCCATAAAACCAACAGGTGATGTGACATGAGCCAGCCGAAACTTCTCGACACCCCGCTTTATGCCTTGCTGCACAAAGACGACATCACAGGTTTCAACAATGAACGCCCCAAGGATGGCCCTATCGACATGGTCGGTGGTGACTTCCGGGGGCTGGACTTGCGCGAGTTGAACGCCGACGGCGTCGACTTCACCAATGCCTACTTCCGTTCCGCCGATTTGCGGGGCATCGACTTTCGCAATGCGTCACTCGAAGGTGCAAGTCTGGCCCATGCACAGATTTCCGGTGCCTACTTTCCGCCAGAGTTGAGTGCTGACGAGATTCTGATGTCGATGAACTTCGGGACACGACTGCGTTATCGCACCCGCTGACCCTTAGCGTAAATTCACCAGTCCGGTGCCCACGCTTCGCATTGGACTTCGGGCCGACTTGTCCCGACTACTGGCATCTCCCCCCTGTCCCTGCTCCTTTCGCAGTTTTTCACGCGCCCTCTAACGCCTGCCTCTTAGAAGCTTTTGCGTCGAAAACGACCAAACAATCACGCTTTTCCTACTGATGGCTACACTCCTGAGAAGCTTGCCCACGCACCATTCGGCCATCGCAAGGAGGCTTGATGAATGATGAACTGCAACACCTTAAGAATCTTGGCAAGACGTCGGCGCAGTGGCTGCATGCGGTGGGCATCCACAGCGCCTCGGACTTGCGTCGCCTGGGAGCGGTGGACGCTTATCGGGCCGTGCGCACGCGCGGTTTTCGAGCATCCAAGGTGTTGTTGTATGCAATCGAAGGCGCCCTGATGGACGTGCATTGGAATGACATTCCCGCCGAACGCAAAGAAGCGTTGAATAAACAGTTGGAAGCGATCTCGTCACGTCACAAAAACTGAGTCCGCATGGGATGTCCGCGATTGATACGAGTGAAGCCACTAAAAACGACAAACCAATAGTCAATATTTACAAGGACTTGCCGACCACGCGCGACACAAACGACGCCAATGAGAAATCAGCTGTTGACTTGGTAATGAGAATCGATATGATTATCACAACTGGTCGCGAGACTGGTCGATATTCTGAATAGCCCTTGGTTCGGACTCTCAGATTATCTCCTCATCAGGCTAATCACGGTTATTTGACCCGGCTCTTGCCGGGTCTTTTTTTGCCTGAGGAAAAGTCGTCACCGCGACACTGCGCTAATTGCGGCGCAAGGTTATTGACCAGCAGATTCAGGATAAAAACCGTCAGACAGCTTTTTCAGGCTCTCCGGCAGTCGTGGACCCAATCCACCCACCAGCAAGGTCGGATCAAGCTCGATGACCCGCCCGCCCCGCGCTGCGCGAGTGGAGGCCAGAATCGGATTTTCCCTGAACAACGCTGCACGCGCCGCATCACCACTCAGTGCGCGGTCGGCAAACACCAGCACATCAGGATCAAGGCTCACCAGCGACTCGTTCGAAAACGGCTTGTAGCCGGTATGGGTCGCCAGGTTGTGTCCTCCGGCGCGTTGCAGTAACCAATCAGCGGCGGTGTCCTTGCCGGCGATCAGCGGTTTTCCGCCCGCGTGCCCGAGTAACAGCAACACCCCCGGAGAGGACTGCGTCAATTGCGCCCTGGTAACCCGGATCTTCTGCAGCTCAAGCGCCTGTTGATAAGTCGCCAGCAACTGTGCCGCCCGGTCTTCGGCGCCGAGCAACCTGCCCAAATGCTGCAGGTTATTCTGCAGCGTCGGCAGATCCGGCTGGGCCGAGAACAGCTCGACCTGCACGCCCGCATTACGAATTTGCGAAAGCACGGGGGGCGGCCCCATCTCTTCGGTACCGACCAGAATCTGCGGACGCAAACTCAGCACACCCTCCGCCGAAAGCTGCCGCTGATATCCGATGCTGGGTAAAGCCTTCAGGGATTCAGGGTGCTGACTGGTGGTATCGACTCCGACCAGTTTCGACTCGCCCCCCAAAGCGCTGACCCACTCCGAGAGCGCCCCGCCGGCACTGACCCAACGTTGCGGCAACTCGCTCGCAGCGACGTGATGACTGGCGAAAAGTCCGAAACACAGCGCGCAAACACGGGTACTCAGGCGCATATACAGTTTCCTATGAGGGTTTCCCGGGCATCAGGCGACGAGGCCACGTATCCTGTGCAACTTGGCAACCGCGCCTTCCGGGCAAGTCAGCCATTTGATAATTGCTTGCATTTGCACGTCAAGCTCGGACATATCCGGTCACGACTGTGCGCCCTGAGGATAGGCATGAAATTTCTGTGTAAAGGCATTGAGCTGGCCGATGCCAGCAGCCGCGGGTTTGAACTCGCCGGGCAAAAGCTTTTCGCCGTGCGTCGGGACGGCAAGGTTTACGTCTATGTCAATCGCTGCCCGCACCGCGGCGTCGGACTTGAATGGACCCCCGACCAGTTTCTGGACCCCAGCAACAGCCTGATCCAGTGCGCCACCCACGGCGCCCTGTTTTTGATCGAGGACGGCGAATGCGTTGCCGGCCCTTGCGCGGGGCAATCGCTGACCCGTGTCGACTGTCGCGAGGATGCGCAAGGCATCTGGATCAGTCTTTAACCGCCAAGCACTACCTCCAGACGCCGATCCACGACCATCTCTTCATGGGTCAGACGCACGCCATAGGCCAGCACTTCAACCCCGCACGCCACCGCCTCACGCAAGGCTTGTGCGTAGGCGGAATCGATTTCTTCGGCCGGGCGCACGGCTTCGATACCGGTCAAATTCACGCAGTACAACTGCACCGCACGAATTCCGTCCCGCGCCAGATGGGCCAACTCACGCAGATGCTTCGCCCCGCGCTGGGTCACCGCATCAGGAAACGCCGCCACCGCGACACCGTCGAAACCCAGCGTGACACTTTTGACTTCCACATAGGCCGGCCCGTCGGGGTAATCGAGACGAAAATCGATCCGGCTCTTTTCCTGACCGTAGGCCACTTCGCGCTTGAGACCGGTAAAGCCGTTCAGCTCGGTGATTACCCCAGCCAGCAGTGCTTCTTCGATCAAAGCATTGGCCCGCCCGGTATTCACGCAAAAATGACGACCATGCGGGGTTTCGCCGATTTCCCAGGTGCCGGGCAACTTGCGCTTGGGGTCATTGGAGCGACTGAACCAAACCTGTCCACCTTCGACCTGACAATTGAGCATCGAGCCGGTGTTCGGGCAGTGAATGGTCAACAACTCACCGCCAACGGTTTCGATATCGGCGAGAAAACGCTTGTAACGGCGGATCAGCCGACCTTCTTCGAGGGGAGGATGAAAACGCATCAGCCTTGCCAGCTCCGCAGACCCCGGCCGATACGCTCCACCGCTTCCTGCAAACGCTCAAGGTTTTGCGTGTAAGCAAAACGCACGTGATGCCCGGCCTGATAGCGACCGAAATCCAGTCCAGGCGTGAATGCTACGTGCTCCGTTTCGAGGAAATGCCGACAGAACGAGAAGGCATCGCCGCCGAACTTGCTGATATCAGCGTACAAATAGAACGCGCCTTCAGGCTCGACAGCGATCCCGAAGCCCAACTCCCGCAATGCTGGCAAAAGGAAATCGCGACGACGACCGAATTCGGCACGACGCTCTTCCAGAATCCTGATGGTTTCTGGCTCGAAACAGGCCAGCGCAGCATGCTGCGCCATGCTCGGGGCACTGATATAGAGGTTCTGGGCGAGCTTCTCCAGCTCACCCACAGCCACATCGGGTGCCACCAGCCAACCGAGCCGCCATCCGGTCATTCCGAAATATTTCGAAAAACTGTTGAGCACAAAGGCACTGTCATCGACTTCCAGCACGCTGGCCGCATCGGTGCCGTAGGTCAAGCCGTGGTAGATCTCGTCCACCACCAGATGACCGTGGCGCTGTTTGATGGCGCTGGACAGCCCCGCCAGCTCGTCACGGGTGAGGATCGTCCCCGTTGGATTCGCCGGAGATGCCACCAACGCACCCACGCTGTCGTGATCCCAATGCCGCTCGACGAGATCCGGTGTCAGTTGATAACGCACGTCCGGACCTACAGGGACAAGCTGCGCGGCACCTTCTACCAGTCGCAGGAAATGCCGGTTGCATGGGTAACCCGGGTCCGCCAGCAGCCAATGCTTGCCCGGATCCACCAGCAAGGCACTGGCCAGCAACAGCGCACCGGAACCGCCGGGCGTGATGAGGATGCGTCGCGGATCGATGTTCAGGCCATAACGCTGCTGATAAAAGCCCGAGATGGCCTCACGCAGCTCGGGAATGCCACGTGCGGCGGTGTATCGCGTTTTTCCCGATTCGAGCGCAGCCTGGCCGGCACGGATGATCGGCTCGGCCGTGGTGAAGTCCGGTTCGCCGATTTCCAGGTGAATCACATCGTGACCGGCGGCCTGTAATTCATTGGCCCGCGCCAGCAATGCCATGACATGAAAAGGTTCGATTGCGCGACTGCGGGCACTGTAGGACTGAGCCATTGGCCTTCCTTCAACGAAGAAAAGAAACGATTCTACCCAAGCGCAGGAACGAGCGAGAGCCTAAAGCGGTCAGAGCGGTATAACCCAGACCCAAAACGACTCGAGCGAGTGCCCAAGGTTTGACTAAAATCAATAATTGATCAGGGCTGCGGAGCTACCAGGCAGCGCTTTGCCATCATTTGCAAGCGCCACAGGCCGCGGCCTCGACATCCGGGAGTAGCGCGCTCTGATTTGATCTGGTAAGTTCGCCCGCTTGCAGCCGCAGGGCCGGCGGGTGCCGGTGATGGAGCAATCCTGCGCAGATGGATTACAAGAGTAGAGGCGGTCTATTTCATGTCCACCCAAGCAAAGCAACAGGCAGTCCAGTCGATCAGCGGCTTCGAACCCTATAAAGAAGTTCCGGGCGAGGAGTACATGGGCAAGCCCATGCGTGCGCACTTCACCAAGGTCCTGAACAAGTGGAAACAGGACTTGATGCAGGAAGTCGACCGCACGGTTGATCACATGAAGGACGAAGCGGCCAACTTTCCTGACCCGGCAGACCGTGCCAGCCAGGAAGAAGAGTTCGCCCTCGAACTGCGAGCGCGCGATCGTGAGCGCAAGCTGATCAAGAAGATCGACAAGACGCTTCAACTGATCGAAGACGAAGAATACGGCTGGTGCGAGTCCTGCGGTGTCGAAATCGGCGTCAAGCGCCTGGAAGCCCGCCCTACCGCCGACATGTGCGTCGATTGCAAGACCCTGGCGGAAATCAAGGAAAAGCAAGTCGGCAAGTAATAACGACTTGAACGAAGAACGGAGCGTGCGAACGCTCCGTTTTTGTTTCTGACATTTGCTTCGACAGGAAACTGTGGGAGCGAGCCTGCTCGCGAAGGGGGCCTCAGCTTCAACATTAATGCTGGCTGACACACCGCTTTCGCGAGCAGGCTCGCTCCCACAGGGGCCGGCTCAAGTACGGAAAAAATGACATCACCCTATGACCGCCATCTCCACCTCTTCCTACATCGGGCGCTTCGCCCCCACGCCCAGTGGTCACCTGCATTTCGGTTCGCTGGTGGCCGCGCTGGCTTCGTACCTTGACGCACGTTCGGTCGGCGGCCGCTGGTTGATGCGCATGGAAGACCTCGACCCGCCCCGTGAAGAACCCGGCGCCCAGGCGGCGATCCTCAAGGCGCTGGAGAGCTATGGTTTCGAGTGGGATGGCGAGATGGTCCGCCAGAGCGACCGACACGACGCCTACGCCGAAGTACTCAATCGCCTGTTCAATCACGGCCTGGCCTACGCGTGCACCTGTTCGCGCAAGCAACTGGAGCCGTACCATGGTATCTATCCGGGGCTGTGCCGTAATGCCGGGCATGCCACCGACGATGCGGCGATCCGGATACGTGTACCCGAACTGGATTACCACTTCATCGACCGCGTGCAAGGTGAATTCCATCAACACCTGGGCCGGGATGTCGGCGATTTCGTGATTCGCCGCCGTGACGGGCTCTACGCCTATCAACTGGCGGTGGTGCTGGATGATGCCTGGCAAGGCATTACCGATATCGTGCGCGGCGCCGACCTGCTCGACTCTACGCCACGCCAACTTTACCTGCAGGAACTGCTCGGCCTGCGGCAACCGCGTTACTTGCACATCCCGCTGATTACCCAACCCGATGGCAACAAGCTCGGCAAGTCCTATCGCTCGCCGCCATTGACCGAAGACCAGGCCACACCATTGTTGCTGCGTGCCTTGCGTGCACTGGGGCAGACTCCCGGTACCGAACTGGCTGATGGCACCCCCAGGGAAGTGCTGAACTGGGGCATCGCTCACTGGGATGCAAGCCGGATCCCGCGCACACTGAGCCTGCCCGAGGCGCAGCTACAGTGATCGTGCTTGCAGTGTCGCGCCCATCCGTTACCATCGCCGCACGTTTTCGGGCACGCGCATAAAAAAGAGAGGCCGGGATGTACATCTATCGCTTGGTCCTGCTCCTGGTAGTGGGGATTTATCTGTTCTCCCCGGCCATCATGGATTGGTGGATCGACGCCACTGGCGCCTGGTATCGCCCTTATCTGCTCTGGCTGATCCTGATCGTCGTGACCTTCATCCTGCAGAGCCAAAAAGATGCCGATGAGCTTTAGCCTGACCCAGATGATCCTGATCAGTGCCGCGTACCTGGCGGTGCTGTTCGGCGTGGCCTGGATCAGCGAACGGGGCATGATCCCCCGGGCGATCATTCGCCACCCGCTCACCTACACCCTGTCGCTGGGGGTCTATGCCAGTGCCTGGGCGTTTTATGGCACCGTGGGCCTGGCTTATCAGTACGGTTACGGCTTCCTGTCCAGTTACCTCGGGGTGTCCGGGGCATTCCTGCTGGCGCCGGTATTGCTGTATCCGATCCTGAAGATCACCCGCACTTATCAGCTGTCGTCCCTGGCGGACCTGTTCGCGTTCCGCTTCCGCAGCACCTGGGCCGGCGCGCTGACCACGATTTTCATGCTGGTCGGCGTACTGCCGTTGCTGGCGTTGCAGATTCAGGCGGTGGCCGATTCAATCGGCATCCTTACCCGTGAGCCGGTGCAGCACCGCGTCGCCCTGAGTTTCTGCGCACTCATTACGCTGTTCACGATTTTCTTCGGCTCCCGGCACATCGCCACCCGCGAGAAACATGAAGGCCTGGTCTTCGCGATTGCCTTCGAATCGGTAATCAAGCTGATCGCTCTGGGCGGCGTCGGACTGTATGCGTTGTACGGTGTGTTCGACGGCCCGCAACAGTTGGAGCTGTGGCTGCTGCAAAACCAGACGGCCCTCGCCGCCCTGCACACGCCGTTGCAGGAAGGCCCGTGGCGCACGCTGCTGCTGGTGTTCTTCGCCTCGGCGATCGTGATGCCGCACATGTACCACATGACGTTCACCGAAAACCTCAACCCGCGCTCGCTGGTCAGCGCGAGTTGGGGCTTGCCACTGTTCCTGTTGCTGATGAGCCTGGCGGTGCCGCTGATCCTTTGGGCGGGGCTCAAACTCGGGGCAACCACCAACCCGGAATACTTCACGCTTGGCATTGGCATCGCCGCCAACAGTAAGGCGTTGGCGTTGCTGGCGTATATCGGCGGGTTGTCCGCCGCCAGCGGCCTGATCATCGTGACCACCCTCGCGCTGTCGGGCATGGCCCTGAACCACCTGGTGCTGCCGCTGTATCAACCGCCGGCGGAAGGCAATATCTACCGTTGGCTGAAGTGGACGCGCCGGGCACTGATCGTCGCGATCATCATGGCCGGTTACGGTTTCTACCTGTTGTTGGGCGCGGAGCAAGACCTGGCCAACCTCGGTATCGTCGCGTTCGTTGCCACCTTGCAGTTCCTGCCGGGCGTGCTCTCGGTCCTGTATTGGCCGACTGCCAACCGTCGCGGCTTCATCGCCGGCTTGCTGGCCGGGATCCTGGTGTGGCTGGTGACCATGCTGCTGCCGTTGGTCGGCAATCTGCAGGGCTTCTACATCCCGCTGTTGAACATGATCTATGTGCTGGACGACACCAGCTGGCACATGGCGGCGATTGCCTCGCTGGCCGCCAACGTGCTGATGTTCACCCTGATCTCACTGTTCACCAACGCCAGCACCGAAGAGGCCAGCGCCGCGGAAGCCTGTGCCGTGGACAATGTGCGTCGCCCGCAACGCCGCGAACTGCACGCCGCTTCGCCTCAGGAATTCGCCACACAGCTTGCCAAACCGCTGGGTGCCAAGGCTGCGCAAAAAGAAGTCGAACAGGCTCTGCGCGATCTCTATCTGCCATTCGACGAGCGCCGGCCTTATGCCTTGCGTCGCTTGCGTGACCGCATCGAGGCCAACCTTTCCGGCCTGATGGGACCGAGCGTAGCCCAGGACATGGTCGAAACCTTCCTGCCGTACAAGGCGGGCGGCGAAAACTATGTCACCGAGGACATCCACTTCATCGAAAGCCGACTCGAGGATTACCATTCTCGCCTGACCGGGCTGGCCGCCGAACTCGATGCCCTGCGCCGCTATCACCGCCAGACCCTTCAGGAATTACCAATGGGCGTCTGTTCGCTGGCCAAGGATCAGGAAATCCTCATGTGGAACAAAGCCATGGAGGAGTTGACCGGGATCGCTGCGCAACGGGTCGTCGGTTCGCGCCTGAGCACCATTGCCGACCCGTGGAAAGAGTTGCTGCAAGGTTTCATCAATGTCCCGGACGAACACTTGCACAAGCAGCATCTGGCCCTCGACGGCCAGACCCGCTGGCTGAACCTGCACAAGGCGGCGATCGACGAGCCGCTCGCGCCGGGTAACAGTGGCCTGGTGTTGCTGGTGGAAGACTTGACCGAAACCCAGATGCTCGAAGACAAACTGGTGCACTCCGAGCGCCTGGCCAGCATCGGTCGCCTCGCCGCCGGCGTGGCCCATGAAATCGGCAACCCGATCACCGGCATTGCGTGTCTGGCGCAGAACCTGCGCGAAGAGCGCGAAGAAGACGGCGAACTCAAGGAAATCAGCGGGCAGATCCTCGAACAGACCAAACGCGTGTCGCGCATCGTCCAGTCGCTGATGAGCTTCGCCCATGCCGGCAGTCATCAGCACAACGACGAGCCCGTCTGTCTGGCGGAAGTCGCCCAGGACGCCATCGGCCTGCTGGCCCTGAACCGACGCAATTTCGAAGTGCAGTTCTACAATCTATGCGACCCCGATCACTGGGTCGAAGGCGATCCGCAGCGGCTCGCCCAGGTACTGATCAATCTGCTCTCGAACGCCCGTGATGCCTCGCCTCCAGGCAGTGCAGTGCGCGTCAAGAGCGAAGCCGGCGAACACACGGTCGACCTGATCGTGGAAGACGAAGGCAGCGGGATCCCGTCGAGCATCATGGACCGATTGTTCGAACCCTTCTTCACCACCAAGGACCCGGGTGAAGGTACCGGTCTGGGCCTTGCACTGGTCTATTCCATCGTTGAAGAGCATTATGGACAAATCACCATCGACAGCCCGGCTGATGTTCAGAGCCAACGCGGCACCCGTATCCGGGTGACACTACCGCGTCATGTCGAAGCGACGTCCGCTGTGAACTGAGACCGTCGAGAGTATCGAATCAATGCCGCACATTTTGATCGTCGAAGACGAAACAATTATCCGCTCCGCCTTGCGCCGCCTGCTGGAACGCAACCAGTATCAGGTCAGCGAAGCCGGTTCAGTGCAGGAAGCACAAGAACGCTTCACCATTCCCACGTTCGACCTGATCGTCAGTGACCTGCGTCTGCCGGGCGCACCGGGCACCGAACTGATCAAACTGGGTCAGGGCACTCCGGTGCTGATCATGACCAGCTACGCCAGCCTGCGCTCCGCAGTCGACTCGATGAAGATGGGCGCGGTGGATTACATCGCCAAGCCCTTCGATCATGACGAAATGCTCCAGGCGGTTGCGCGTATCCTGCGCGACCGTCAATCGGTGCAAGCCAGCGGTGAACCCGTGGCCGGTAAAGTCGCCAATGGCGCGGCAAAAACGGGCATCGATAACAGCAACGGCGAGATCGGCATCATCGGCTCGTGTCCACCGATGCAGGATCTGTACGGCAAGATTCGTAAAGTCGCGCCGACCGACTCCAATGTCCTGATCCAGGGCGAATCCGGCACCGGTAAAGAATTGGTGGCGCGCGCCCTGCACAACCTGTCGAAGCGGGCCAAGGCACCGATGATTTCGGTGAACTGCGCAGCCATTCCGGAAAGCCTGATCGAGTCCGAATTGTTCGGCCACGAAAAAGGCGCGTTCACCGGTGCCAGCGCCGGGCGCGCCGGCCTGGTGGAAGCAGCGGACGGCGGCACCTTGTTCCTCGACGAAATCGGTGAACTGCCACTGGAAGCCCAGGCCCGACTGCTGCGCGTTCTCCAGGAAGGCGAGATTCGCCGGGTCGGCTCGGTGCAGTCGCAAAAGGTCGATGTGCGCCTGATCGCCGCGACTCACCGCGACCTCAAGAGCCTGGCGAAGATCGGCCAGTTCCGTGAAGACTTGTACTACCGCCTCCATGTGATCGCGCTAAAACTGCCCGCCCTGCGCGAGCGTGGTGCCGACGTCAATGAAATCGCCAATGCGTTCCTCGCAAGGCAGAGCGCGCGGATCAACCGCACCGACCTGAAATTCGCTCCGGACGCGGAACAAGCCATTCGCCATTACTCCTGGCCGGGTAACGTTCGTGAGCTGGAAAATGCTGTCGAGCGCGCCGTTATCCTGTGCGAGAGCCCGGAGATTTCTGCCGAGCTGCTGGGTATCGACATCGAGCTGGGCGATCTGGAAGACGACGAGTTCATCGGCCTGCCCCCGCAACAAGGCAACAACAACGCCGGTAACAACAACCACGAACCGACCGAAGACCTGTCCCTGGAGGACTACTTCCAGCATTTCGTGCTCGAGCATCAGGACCACATGACCGAAACCGAACTGGCCCGCAAACTCGGGGTCAGTCGCAAGTGCCTGTGGGAACGCCGTCAACGCCTGGGCATTCCACGGCGCAAGACCGGGGTCGCCAGCGAAAGCTGAACCGCCCCTGTCTGATGTGCGGGTAACGCGTGACTTTGTGGAAAAACTGTTACCTCAGGTTTTTCACGTAACAGAAGCCGGGGCTTACGGTAACGAAACCCCGGCTTTTTTTCGCCTGCACTTATCCCACCAGACCGCCTAACCCCTTGTTTTACTGGGGTTTGTAAAAGTTGGCACGCACCCTGCTATATGTTTGGTACAAGAACAATAACAAGCAATGCACAAGACAATAAAAATAAGACGAATCGACTCACGCACAATAAAAACAAGACGGCGAGAGGCGCAGCTAACTGATTCTTTTGGAGAGGCGTTGTATTTGGGGCTTGCCCCACGACCAGGCCGAGAACAACAAAAAACTGTCATAAGACAGAGCCTGTACTGGTTGGATCGAGAGATCACTGCAATTCAGCGACCAAAGCAATCCGTTTGCTCTTGGCTCCCGATTGGGAGGGTCATGAAGGAAGCTTCATGGCGAGGGCACTCAACAAAAACAAGAAGCCCGAAACCAATAACAAAAATAGAGCATGCAACTACTTCTTGGGGAGCTTCGGCTCCCCTTGTAGTTTCCGCGATTCAAAAACCGCCTTGCATCCGCCTGTTTCCACCTTGAAACGTGCGGCTTACAGCTCATATCTGCTGCGTCCTACACCATCCCCCGACTAAATGCTAGAATCCCCGCCCATCATGCGGTCATTCTTCGTTTTGGCCGAACATTCCTTCAAACAGTGCATCCCATGCTGAAGAAGCTGTTCCAGTCATTCCGTACTCCCCTGCGTCGTACGCAACATATCCGCAGCACGCCTGAAGTGCTCAACAGCGGCCAACATTCGCTGCAAAAGGCGCAATTCAGCCGTTACGCGGTGAACATCGTCGAACGCCTGCAGGGCGCCGGTTACCAGGCCTATCTGGTCGGCGGTTGCGTGCGCGACATGCTGCTCGGCATCACGCCGAAAGACTTCGACGTCGCCACCAGTGCCACCCCTGAACAGGTCCGGGCCGAATTCCGCAACGCGCGGATCATTGGCCGGCGCTTCAAACTGGTGCATATCCACTTTGGCCGCGAAATCATCGAAGTCGCGACCTTCCGCGCCAATCACCCGCAAAACGATGAGGAAGAAGACAGCAACCAGTCTTCCCGCAACGAAAGCGGACGCATCCTGCGCGATAACGTCTACGGCACCCTGGAGGAAGACGCGCAACGCCGCGACTTCACCATCAACGCCCTGTATTACGATCCGGTCAGCGAGCGCATCCTCGACTACGCCAACGGTGTGCACGACATTCGCAATCACCTGATCCGTCTGATCGGCGATCCGAAACAACGCTATCAGGAAGATCCAGTACGGATGCTGCGGGCCGTGCGTTTCGCGGCGAAACTGAATTTCGGCATCGAAAAACACAGCGCCCTGCCGATCCGTGACCTGGCACCGATGCTGCGCGAGATCCCGGCGGCCCGTCTGTTCGAAGAAGTCCTCAAGCTGTTTCTCTCCGGCCATGCCGCGGACACCTTCGAGATGCTGGTCGACCTGCAACTGTTCGATCCACTGTTCCCGGCCAGTGCCGAGGCGCTGGAATACAACCCGACTTATACCCATACACTGATCAGCGAAGCCCTGATCAACACCGACTTGCGGATCAAGCAGAACAAACCGGTGACCCCGGCGTTCCTGTTTGCCGCGCTGCTGTGGCCTGCTCTTCCGGCTCGAGTACTGCGCCTGCAGGAACGTGGCATGCCGCCGATTCCGGCGATGCAAGAAGCGGCCCACGAACTGATTGCCGAACAGTGCCAGCGCATCGCGATTCCAAAACGCTTCACCATGCCGATCCGCGAGATCTGGGACATGCAGGAACGTCTGCCACGGCGCAGCGGCAAACGTGCCGACCTGTTGCTGGACAACCCGCGGTTCCGCGCCGGTTACGACTTCCTGTTGCTGCGTGAAAGCGCGGGCGAGCAGACCGATGGCCTGGGCGAATGGTGGACGGACTATCAGGACGCCAACGACAGTGAGCGTCGCGACATGATCCGCGACCTCAGCGGCAAGGACGAAGGCACTGGCGCACCGCGCAAACGTCGCCGTAGCGGTGGCTCCAAGCGCAAGCGTGCCGCGGGCGTTTCGAGCACTACGGGCGAGTAATCCATGGAACGCATCTACATCGGCATGGGCAGCAACCTGGCTGCTCCCGCCGAACAGCTGCGCAGCGCCGTCGCCGCCCTGGCGCAGCTGCCGCAATCGGAACTGATCGGGGTTTCCGCCTTCTATCAAAGCGATTCGCTGCTTCCCGGCCAACCGCGTTACACCAATGCGGTCGCCGCCCTCGACAGCACCCTCACGCCGCTGGACTTGCTTGATGCGCTACAAGCCATCGAGAACGAGCAAGGCCGCGAGCGTCTTGAACGCTGGGGGCCACGCACGCTGGATCTGGATATCCTGCTGTTCGGCCACCGACTGATCGACGAACCTCGCCTCAAAGTCCCGCACTACCATATGCAGGAACGGGCCTTTGTGCTGTATCCATTGGCGGAGTTGGCACCTGCGGAGCTGCGTCTGGCCGACGGCCGCAGCCTCACGGAATTGCTCGCTGCCTGCCCGTTCGTCGGGCTGGAGCGCCTCCCTGCAAATTGACACGACACCCTGTGGGAGCGGGCTTGCTCGCGAAAGCGATCTTGAATTCACCATCATGGTTGAATGTCATACCGTCTTCGCGAGCAGGCTCGCTCCCACATTGGCCTTGTGTCAATCCTACAGAATCTGCTGAAACGCATCAGTTACCCCGGTAACACCCTCCTCGTAACAATGCGGTAACACACGCAATTGACTTCCCGAGTTCTCCTCACGACTATAGGCGTCCCGATGCCGCCAACCCGGCACCCAAGGGCGCAATCCAGGCCTTATAAGCACGACAGAAGACCGTGCGCCTGAGTAGATGACGAATCACGCGCGTTACTCGCAGTAGTTTCCATAGCGCCTGAACGAGGATTTTTTGACATGCCAGCCATCACCCTGACCACGCTCCAGAGCCTCAAGCAGAAAGGTGAGAAAATCACCATGCTGACCTGCTATGACGCGACCTTCGCCCACGCCTGCAATCAGGCTGGCGTCGAAGTGCTGCTGGTGGGCGACTCCCTCGGCATGGTTTTGCAAGGTCACGACAGCACCCTGCCGGTTACCACCGCCGAAATGGCTTACCACGTAGCCGCCGTCAAACGCGGTAACACCGACGCGTTGATCCTCGCCGACCTGCCCTTCATGGCCTATGCCACCACCGAACAAGCCATGACCAACAGCGCGCTGCTGATGCAGGCAGGCGCGCACATGGTCAAGGTCGAGGGCGCATTGTGGCTGGCGGACTCGATTCGCCTGCTCGCCGAGCGGGGCATCCCGGTGTGCGCGCACATGGGCCTGACACCGCAATCGGTGAACATCCTCGGCGGTTACAAGGTACAGGGCCGCAATGAAAACCAGGCGCGGCAGATGCGCGCCGACGCGATTTCACTGGAGCAGGCCGGCGCGGCCATGCTGTTGCTCGAGTGCGTGCCAAGCGAACTGGCTGAAGAAATCACTCAAGCGGTGAAAATCCCGGTAATCGGTATCGGCGCCGGCAACCGCACCGACGGCCAGGTATTGGTCTTGCACGACATGCTGGGCCTGTCCATCACCGGTCGTGTGCCCAAATTCGTGAAGAACTTCATGGCCGGCCAAGAGAGCATTCACGCGGCCTTGAGCGCTTACGTCACTGAAGTCAAAGCGGCGACCTTCCCTGGCATCGAACACGGATTTTCTGCATGAACACCGTAAAAACCGTACGTGAACTGCGGGCCGCTGTGGCCCGCGCCCGTGGCGAAGGCAAACGTATCGGCTTCGTGCCGACCATGGGCAACCTGCACAGCGGGCATATCGCGCTGATTACCAAGGCCACCCAGCGGGTGGATTTCGTGGTCGCGAGTATTTTCGTCAATCCGCTGCAATTCGGCGCCGGCGAAGACCTCGACAAATACCCGCGCACCCTCGCGGCCGACCAGGAAAAACTGCTCGAGGCCGGTTGCGACCTGCTGTTCGCGCCAACCGTTGAAGAGATGTACCCCGACGGCATGACTGGCCAGACCCGTGTCAGCGTCCCGCAATTGTCCGAAGGCCTGTGCGGCGCCAGCCGTCCGGGGCATTTCGAAGGTGTGGCGACAGTGGTCAGCAAGTTGTTCAACATGGTCCAGCCGGATCTGGCGATTTTCGGCCAGAAAGACTTCCAGCAACTGGCGGTGATTCGCGCCCTGGTCCACGACCTGAACATGCCGATCCAGATCATTGGCGAACCGACCGTTCGCGCCGCCGACGGCCTGGCATTGTCATCGCGCAATGGGTTCCTCAGCGAAGAGCAACGTGCCGTTGCACCGGTTGTCTATCGCACCCTGAGCCAGATTGCCGATGCGATCAAACAGGGTGAGCGGGATTTCCCGGCGCTGATCAGTGCGCAGATCAAACAGCTCGAAGTTGCCGGGTTGCGTCCGGACTACCTGGAAATCCGTCATGCACTGACCTTGCGTCCGGCGACTCCCGAGGACCGGGACCTGGTGATTCTGGTGGCGGCGTTCCTCGGCACGACGCGGTTGATCGACAACCTGCACCTGAATCTCGATACGCCCATCTGAGCCCAACAAAACAATGTGGGAGCGAGCCTGCTCGCGAATGCGGTACGCCATTCAACAACTAGGTTGACTGATCCGCCGCTTTCGCGAGCAGGCTCGCTCCCACACTTGAACTGTTTTAGTGTCCACAACCCGATTCCGACCTGGGAAAACACTCATGCACGCCATCATGCTCAAAGCCAAGCTGCATCGCGCCGAAGTCACCCACGCTGTACTCGATTACGAAGGTTCCTGCGCCATCGACGGCGAATGGCTGGACTTGTCCGGCATTCGTGAGTACGAACAGATCCAGATCTACAACGTCGATAATGGCGAGCGCTTCACCACCTACGCCATTCGCGGCGAAGAAGGCTCACGCATGATCTCGGTCAACGGTGCCGCGGCGCACAAGGCCAAGGTCGGCGATCGCGTGATCATCTGCGCTTACGCCCACTACAGCGAAGCCGAGCTGCTCAACTTCAAGCCACGCATGCTCTACATGGCACCGGGCAATGAACTGAGCCACACCAGCAACGCCATTCCGGTCCAGGTCGCCTGATCGAAGCCTGTCGCGCCTCCGTTTGTCGGACGCTCCAAACTTTGATGTTAAAAAAGTACCGGAATCAGGTCAGACAAAGTCAAGACAGATCACCGCGCGGGGTTTACTGTATTCGCCCTGCGCCATGAAATCGTGTCGACGCAGTTGACCGGACGCCCATCCACAGCGCGCCGGGATTTTTAGTGTTCTAAAGGCCGTTCAAGTAAAAAGGAAACCCGCAGCGATGGCGTATTACCGCACTCCTCACGACGTGACCGCTCTGCCCGCCTGGCAAGCGTTGAATGACCACCGCCAAGCCATGCAGGATTTCAGCATGCGCGAGGCCTTCAATGCCGATCCGCAGCGCTTTACCCAGTTCACCCTCAGCAGCTGCGGCCTGTTCCTCGACTATTCGAAAAACCTGATCAACGCCGAGACCCGCAATCTGCTGGTAGGCCTGGCCAATGAAGTCGACCTCAAGGGCGCGATCAAGGCGCTGTTCGACGGCGAAATCGTCAACGCTTCCGAAGGTCGCCCGGCGTTGCACACGGCCCTGCGTCGTCCGGTCGGCGACAAACTGTCGGTCAATGGCGTCAACGTGATGCCTGAAGTGCACAAGGTGCTGAACCAGATCACCGACCTCGTTGGGCGCATCCACGACGGTCTGTGGCGCGGTTACACCGAGAAGCCGATCACCGACGTGGTGAACATCGGCATTGGTGGCTCATTCCTCGGTCCCGAGCTGGTTTCCGAAGCCCTGCTGTCCTACGCCCAGAAGGGCGTGCGCTGCCACTATCTGGCGAACATTGACGGCAGTGAGTTCCACGAACTGACCATGAAGCTGCGCGCCGAGACCACGCTGTTCATCGTCTCGTCGAAATCCTTCAACACCCTCGAAACCCTGAAAAACGCCCAGGCCGCCCGTGCCTGGTACCTGGCCCAGGGTGGCTCGGAAGCCGAGTTGTATCGTCACTTCATCGCGGTATCGAGCAACAATGCCGCCGCCGTGGCTTTCGGTATCCGTGAAGAGAACATCTTCCCGATGTGGGATTGGGTCGGCGGCCGGTACTCGCTGTGGTCGGCCATCGGCCTGCCAATCGCCCTGGCCATCGGCATGTCGAACTTCAAGGAGCTGTTGTCCGGTGCCTACACCATGGACCAGCATTTCCAGAGTGCGCCGTTCGAACAGAACATGCCGGTGCTGCTGGCCTTGCTCGGTGTCTGGTATGGCAATTTCTGGGGCGCGCAGAGCCACGCGATCCTGCCGTACGACCACTACCTGCGTAACATCACCAAGCACTTGCAACAGCTGGACATGGAGTCCAACGGCAAGAGCGTTCGTCAGGACGGCACGCCAGTGTCCACCGACACCGGTCCGGTGATCTGGGGCGGCGTCGGTTGCAACGGCCAGCATGCTTACCACCAGTTGCTGCACCAGGGCACCCAACTGATTCCGGCGGACTTCATCGTGCCGATCGTCAGCTTCAATCCGGTGTCCGACCACCACCAATGGCTGTACGCCAACTGCCTGTCGCAGAGCCAGGCGCTGATGCTTGGCAAGACCCTTGCCGAAGCCGAGGCTGAACTGCGCGACAAAGGCATGGGTGAAGCCGACGTGAAGAAACTCGCGGCGCACAAGGTGATTCCGGGCAATCGTCCGAGCAACACCCTGGTGGTCGAGCGCATCAGCCCGCGTCGCCTCGGCGCGCTGGTGGCGATGTACGAGCACAAAGTCTTCGTGCAAAGCGTGATCTGGGGCATCAACGCCTTCGATCAGTGGGGCGTGGAGCTGGGCAAGGAACTGGGCAAAGGCGTCTACAACCGCCTGGTCGGCAGCGAAGAAACACCGGCCGAGGATCCGTCCACTCAAGGGCTGATCAACTACTTCCGTGGTCGTCACCGCGGTTGATCCAACGCACCTGCTACACCCTGTGGGAGCGAGCCTGCTCGCGAAAGCGATCTAACATTCACCCTCATCGTTGAATGTCGGACCGCATTCGCGAGCAAGCCCGCTCCCACAGTTGTTTTGCGCCGCCTACACTTGCTGCGGCGTCTGACTTGAACCCTTTCACTGCTCGGCGCATCTTTATCTTTGTCGCATAACAAGAATAAGGAACCGTCATGTTCGATATCAGCACGTTCCCCAAAGCCGATGCCGTCCGCCGGGCTGCACAACTGAGTCAAGACGACTATCACCGCCTGTACCGCGAATCCATCGAACACCCCAGTACCTTCTGGGCCGAACAGGCCAGGCGTTTTCTCGACTGGAGCAAACCGTGGGACACCGTCCAGCGCTATGACCTGAAAACCGGCGAGGCCAGCTGGTTTGCCGGGGCAGAGCTGAACGTCAGCTACAACTGCATCGACCGCCACCTGGAAAAACGCGGTGATCAAATCGCGATCATCTGGGAGGGCGACGACCCTGCCGAATCCACGCAAATCACCTACAAAAAACTGCATCACAACGTGTGCCGCCTGGCCAACGTGCTCAAAAGCCGTGGCGTGAAAAAAGGCGACCGGGTGTGCATCTACATGCCGATGATCCCCGAAGCGGCCTACGCCATGCTCGCCTGTACGCGCATCGGCGCGGTGCATTCGGTCGTGTTCGGCGGCTTTTCCCCGGACTCCCTGCGCGACCGCATTCTCGATGCTGATTGCCGCACCGTGATTACTGCCGATGAAGGCGTGCGCGGCGGCAAATTCATCCCGCTCAAACAGAACGTCGATAAAGCCCTGCAAAGTTGCCCCGACGTCAGCACTGTGGTCGTGGTCGAGCGCACACAGAATCAGGTGAACTGGGTCGAAGGCCGGGACCTCTGGTATCACCAGGCCCTGCGCGACGTCGGCGACGACTGCCCGCCCGAGCCGATGGGCGCCGAAGACCCGCTATTCATCCTCTACACCTCCGGCAGCACCGGTAAACCCAAAGGCGTGCTGCACACCACCGGCGGTTACCTGCTGCAAGCGGCGATGACCTTCAAATACGTGCTGGACTACCGCGACGGTGAAGTCTTCTGGTGCACCGCCGATGTCGGCTGGGTTACCGGCCACAGCTACATCGTCTACGGTCCGCTGGCCAATGGCGCCACCACCTTGATCTTCGAAGGCGTGCCGAACTACCCGAGCACCTCGCGCTTCTGGCAGGTGATCGACAAGCATAAGGTCAATATTTTCTACACCGCCCCGACCGCCCTGCGCGCCCTGATGCGTGAAGGTCCTGAACCGCTGAAGGAAACGTCCCGCGCCAGCGTCAGACTACTCGGCACCGTCGGTGAGCCGATCAACCCGGAAGCGTGGGAATGGTACTTCCACACAGTTGGCGAAGAGCGTTGCCCGATTGTCGATACCTGGTGGCAGACCGAAACCGGCGGCATCATGCTCAGCCCCCTGGTGAGCGCCCAACGCATCAAACCCGGCTGCGCCACGCAACCGATGTTCGGCGTGCAGCCAGTGCTGCTCGACGAACATGGCAAGGAAATCAAGGGGGCTGGAAGTGGCGTACTGGCAATCAAATCCAGCTGGCCGGCGCAGATTCGCAGCGTCTACCGCGATCCGCAGCGGATGGTCGACACCTACTTCAAGCCTTATCCCGGCTACTACTTCACCGGTGACGGCGCGCGCCGCGACGAAGATGGCGACTATTGGATCACCGGACGCATTGACGATGTGATCAACGTGTCCGGGCACCGCATCGGCACTGCGGAGGTGGAAAGCGCCCTGGTGTTGCACGACAGCATCGCCGAGGCTGCCGTGGTCGGTTACCCCCATGACGTCAAAGGCCAAGGCATCTACGCCTTCGTCACCCCCATGAACGGCGTCGAAACCGGCGACGAGCTGAAGAAAGAGCTACTGGCGATGGTCAGCAAGGAAATCGGCAGCTTCGCCAAACCGGACCTGATCCAGTGGGCACAGGCCTTGCCGAAAACCCGTTCCGGCAAGATCATGCGACGCATTCTGCGCAAGATTGCCTGCAACGAACTCGACAGTCTTGGCGACACCTCGACCCTGGCCGACCCGAGCGTGGTGCAAGGACTGATCGACAAACGCCTTAACCAATAATGCACGCTCTCTGTAGGAGCAGCCGGTCGACGCTCGATCGCTCGCGGTGGGCGTTAACGATAACGTGGGCTTCTTGAAAATACGCGTTATCGTTAACGTCCATCGCGAGCAGGCTCGCTCCCACAGAAAATCACCGGGTCACCATGGAATTCATCCGCAGCCGCATCGAAACCCAAATCATGAGTCTCACCGGTCTGTCCCTGGGTAAACTCGATCTGGAAAACCCCAAGGGCGATCCCGGCCTGTTCGGGCCTGATTCGGTGAGCTGGCAGGTACACGGAGATTTCAGCAGCATGCTCATCGGCGGTATCAGCGCCCTGATGTTGCAAGCCCTGCATCCGTTGGCTCTGGCGGGAGTGTGGGATCACTCCAATTTTCGCGAGGACATGCTCGGCCGGCTGCGTCGCACCGGTCAGTTCATTTCCGGCACCACGTTTGGTTCTCGCCAGGACGCTGACTGGCTGATCGAGAAAGTGCGCACCATTCATCTCCAGATCACCGGCACCGCACCCGATGGCCGGCCTTACGCCGCCAGCGATCCCGACCTGCTGACCTGGGTGCACGTAGCGGAAGTCAGCAACTTTCTCGCTGCGCATTTGCGCTATCGCAACCCGCATCTGTCCCTGGTCGATCAGGATCGCTATTACGCAGAAATCGCACTGGTGGCCGAACGCCTGGGTGCCCGGAACGTACCCCGTTCCCGACAGGAAGTTTCCGATTACCTTGAGCGAATCAGGCCGCAGCTCTTGTGCGACGAACGCAGTCGCGAAGTGCTGCGACTGTTGTTGAACGCCCCGTCCCCCAGCCGTCTGGCCAAACCCTTCGGCGGCCTCATGATGCAGGCCGGGATCGATCTGCTGCCGGACTGGGCCAGTGACATGCTGGGTGTCAGACAAAGCCTGCTGCAACGCAAGCTGATCCGCGCCAGCGTCAATCGCAGCACGCCGATGCTACGCTGGGCGGTGCGCAATGGTTCGGTTCAGCGGGCCAAGCGGCGGATGGGCTTGCTCACTTGAACCAAACTCAAAAGCTTCGCGAGCAGGCTCACTCCCACAGTGGATGTGTGTCGTTCATCAAATGAGTGTGGGAGCGAGCCTGCTCGCGAAGGCAGCACCTCGGTTCAGTGCCAAGCTGTTAAACTCCCGCGCCAAATTCCTCCTGCAAGGCGCCCAGCATGTCTTCCTTGAACCAGGCGCTGCGCGCCGCCCTCGAACATCGCCAGGACCTGCTTGCCGAACTGCATGGGCAAGGCACCGATTGCTATCGCTTGTTCCATGGCAGCCAGGAAGGTGCCGGGGGGCTGACCATCGACCGCTATGGCCCGCAATTGCTGGTGCAGAGTTTTCACCAGTCGCTGGAGCGCGATGCGCTGCTGCAACTGCACGAAACCATCAACCAGCACCTGGGCTTTGAAAGCCTGCTGGTTTACAACGACCGCTCCCGTGGCAATTCACGCATCGACCGTGAAGACACCGTCTACCGCGCCGAAGAAGCAGCCCTGCAAGACCTGGTCGGCCACGAATGGGGCCTCAATTACCGGGTACGCGGGCGTCACGCCGGACAGGACCCGCTACTGTTCCTCGACCTGCGCAACACCCGCGGCTGGGTCAAGGAGCACAGCAAAAACAAAAGCGTGCTCAACCTGTTCGCCTACACCTGTGGCGTCGGCCTCAGCGCCGCGGCCGGTGGCGCCCGCGAGGTGTGCAACCTGGACTTCGCCGAAGGCAACCTGGCGGTCGGTCGTGAAAACGGCCTGCTCAACCCGCAACTGCCGACCATGGAGTTCGTCCAGTCCGACTACTTCCCGGCCATCCGCCAACTGGCCGGCCTGCCTATCAGCCAGCGTCGCGGGCAAAAATTGCCGAGCTATCAGCGCCTGGAACAACGCCAGTACGATCTGGTGCTGCTCGATCCACCGGCCTGGGCCAAGAGCGCGTTCGGCACCGTCGACCTGCTGCGCGACTATCAGAGTCTGCTGAAACCGGCGTTGCTCACCACGGCTGAGAACGGTGTGCTGATCTGCTGCAACAATCTGGCGAAAGTCAGCATGGACGACTGGCGCGAACAGGTTTTGCGTTGCGCAGAGAAAGCCGGACGGCCGGTGCGTGAGTGGACGGTGATGAAACCGGGGGCTGATTTCCCGTCGCTGGATCAGCAACCGCCACTGAAAACCCTGATTTTGCAGCTCTGATTCATGTCAGACAAATCTGAAAAAACCTGAATCGGGCGATTGCTTCGGAACCGGAATCGCGTGCCATACTCCAAGGCACTCCGATTCAGACAGATGAAGCCACGCATGTACAAAGGATTGATCCGCGCCGTTGGCGCCCTGTTGACTGTTCTGGCCCTCTACAGCCTGTTGGGCTTTCTGATTTTGCCGGGTATCGCCTTGCGGGTAGCCAACCAGCAATTGGCCAACTACGCGACGACGCCCGCCACGATCCAGCGAATCGAACTCAACCCGTTCAGCCTCGAAGTGACCCTTTGGGGCCTGAACATCGGTGAGCCCGGCAAGGAACAGGTCGGCTTCGAACGCCTGTACGCCAACCTGCAACTCGACAGTCTCTGGACCAAGGCGCTGCACCTGACGGATATCGAGCTGGAAAAGTCCAAGACCGAGATCCTTTTCGGCAAGGACGGCAAACTCAACCTGCTCGGGTTGTTCAAGCTGCCACAGAGCGAACCGACGCCGGCCGATCCCGATGCCAAGCCCTTCCCGCTGCGCATAGACCGGATAAAATTGGCCGGCGGTGCTATTCACTTCAAGGATGATCGTCCCAGCGAACCCATCGAGTTCCTCTACGACAAACTCGACTTCGAGTTGAAGAACCTCAGCACCCTGCCCGAAGACAGCGCCGACATGACGTTGGTGGCCATCGGCCCGCATGGTGGACAGATCGACTGGACCGGTAACTTCAGCCTGATCCCGATCGCATCCGAAGGTAAGCTGAAGATCACCGACGGCAAGATGAAAGCCTTTTGGCCCTACGTGCGTGATGCCGTGCCATTGGTGCTTGAAGACGGCGTGATCAGCCTCAGCACTGATTACAAACTCAACCTGTCCAAGGAAACCGAACTGCTGCTGAGCAACGTCGCTGTCAGCGTCGCGCCCTTCGCCATCAAGGCTCCGGACGGTCGGCGATTGGCCAGGCTCGAACGACTGGACGTCAGCGAAACCACCATCGACTTGGCCAAACAGCAAGTCGTCGTCGGCAAGATCCGCAGCCAGAAGCTGGAAACCTGGGCGGCCCTGGAAGCCGATGGCCAACTCGACTGGCAGAAACTGTTTGCCAGCCAGCCATCCAAACCCGCCGCCAAAGCCAATGCCGAACCGCCGAGTACCCCGGCGTCGGCCGACTCACCAAAGCCCGAACCCGCGCCGCCCGCCAAACCCTGGCAAGTGCTGCTCAACGATGTGCAACTGCGCGATTACCGCGTGCACCTGTCAGACCGCAAGGCGCAACCCGCCGTGGAACTGGAACTGGCGCCGCTGAATCTCGACCTGCAGAAATTCGATAGCCTCAATGGCTCGCCCTTTACGCTCAAGCTCGACACTGGCGTGGGCAAACAAGGCAAGCTCATGGCTGAAGGCGAGGTCAACCTGGCTCCGGTCAGCGCCAAACTGAACGTGCAGACCAAGGACATCGACCTGCGCGTCGCCCAGTCCTATATCAACCCGTTCATCCGCCTGGAACTGCGTAGCGGCATGCTCGGCAGTGATCTGGCGGTCAACCTGAAAAGCACCGAACCGCTGGCCCTCAGCGTCACCGGACGCGCCCAGGTCGATCAGTTGCATACCCTGGACACCTTGAAAACCCGTGACTTTCTCAAGTGGCAGCAGGTGGTGGTCGAAGGTCTGAACTATCAACACGGTGACAGCCTGTCGATCGACAAGATCAACCTGATGCAGCCCTACGCACGTTTCATGATCAACGATGACCGCACCACCAACATCGATGATCTGTTGATTCCGCAACCGGCCGATACCGGTGCCAAGACCGCTGCTGCCAAACCCGCCAGTAAAGAAAAGCCGCTGGGCATCCACATCGGCGGGATCGTCATCAACGACGGCTCGGCCAACTTCGCCGACTTCAGCCTGACGCCGAACTTCGCCACCGCCGTTCAACAACTCAACGGTCAGATCGGTACCATCGACAGCCGGCAGGCAAAACCGGCCAGCGTCGACGTCAAGGGCAAGGTCGATCGCTATGCACCCGTGACCATCAAGGGTTCGGTCAACCCGTTCGACCCGATGGCCAGCCTCGACATCGCCACCAGCTTCAAACGCGTGGAGCTGACCACGCTGACACCCTACTCCGGCAAGTTCGCCGGCTACCGCATCCGCAAGGGCCGGCTGAATCTGGACCTGCACTACAAGATCACCAAGGGCCAGCTCCAGGCCGAAAACAAAGTGGTGGTCGAGCAGTTGCAACTGGGTGAAAAAGTCGACAGCCCCGACGCCGTGAGCCTGCCGCTGAAACTGGCGATTGCCTTGCTCAAGGATGTCGACGGCAAGATTTCCATCGAACTGCCGGTGTCCGGCGACTTGAACAACCCACAGTTCAGCGTCATGCCGATTGTCTGGCAAACCTTGCGCAACCTGATCGTCAAGGCGGCCGCCGCGCCGTTCAAACTCATTGGCGGACTGGTGGCCGGTGGCGGGTCGGAAGATCTGGGCAGTGTGTCGTTCGCGCCGGGCTCAAGCGAGCTGAGCAAGGACGCTGAAGCGGCCCTGGTCAAGCTGTCCCAGGCCCTCAAGGAACGCCCGGCCCTGCGCCTGGAAATCGAAGGCACCGCGGCCAAGAGCAGCGACGGCCCGCTGATTGCTGAGCAACGCCTGGAGCGGGAGTATCAGTACAACTACTACAAAATGCTCCAGCGGCGCGGTGAAAAGGTACCGGCGAGAGCTGCTTTGCTGGAAGTGCCTGACAGCGAGAAAGGTCCGCTGCTGGAAGGGATCTACCGCACACGTCTGAAAACCCAGCCGCCTGCCGAATGGAAAGACCTGGGCAAAGAAGAACGCACCGCGAAGATGCGCGAGGGCGTGATCCAGTTCTGGAGTTCCAGCGAAGTGCTGTTGCGTGAGTTGGGCCAGGAACGCGCCAGCAGCATCAAGGATTATCTGGTCGACAAGGGTCAACTGGCCGATGACCGCGTGTACTTCATCGATGCCCAATTAGGCGAAGCGGAAAAGGACGGCAAGGTCGTTACGCCCATGCATCTGGACGCCGAATGATGGGCAAGCGGCTACTGCTCGCATTGACGTTGGCGTTGACGGCGAACCAGGCCTTGGCGGCGGATACTTTGCGCTGCGGCAGCCAATTGATCAGTGTCGGCGACCGGTCGAGCGAGGTACTGCACAAATGTGGCGAACCCGTCAGCCGCGATCTGCTGGGTTACAAGCGCAGCGCCGATCGACGGGAAGAGTTTCAGGTCGAGGAATGGACTTACGGGCCGAACGGCGGGATGTATCAGTACTTGCGGTTCGAGGGGAATCGGTTGGTGCAGATCACCAGCAAACGCGGTAACTGAAAACACCATAAAACACTGTGGGAGCGAGCCTGCTCGCGAAAAGGGACTGACATTCAACACATATGTTGGCTGACAGACCGCTTTCGCGAGCAGGCTCGCTCCCACAGTTGTTTTGCATACCCCCGCAATAGAACAGGCCCCGACACGAATGCCGGGGCCTGTAATGGCCACATCCTTATGGCCGTTCGCATGAACTCCTCAAGATGCGACAGACGTATATCTCGGCCCGCCTGCCGCGCCTTCTCCCAGTCCAGGCGAGAAGCCTTGCCCTTACTCGGCTTTCAGGCCGTCAGCGGAAACCGCCTTGACGCCTTTGATGTTCTTGGCGATTTTCACCGCAACGTCTTTCTGGCTATCCGTGACTGCGGTAGTGGAAGACAGGGACACAACGCCTTTGTTGGTTTCCACTTTGATATCGGTACCCGGAATGCCTTTTTCGGTAACCAGGTCTGCTTTGACTTTGGTAGTGATCCAGGTATCGGAAACATCCTCTTTCGCTTCAGTGACTTCACCGGCGGCCAGCATCATGGGTGCCTGAGTCGCCTGAGTGGACTGTGCAAATGCTGCGTTAGCCATGGTCAGGGTCAGCGCGGTTGCAGTAGCGGCAGCGATAGCGAACTTCTTCATACGAGTAACTCCTGTTTTTCTGGAAAGTCTGCTGGATGTCTTTTCAGCAGGGTTACCAGAGATATTGCGAACGCTGTGCCAACCTTGAGACTCACAATAATTCTTTATAAATCAATTAGTTAGCAAACCGCTCTTTTTTCGGAATCATGCAATTTGCATGACCCGGCCATTCTCTACATGCAAGTTGCGGGTTTTTGGTAAGGCCTAAGGCCATGAATTGTCGGGAGTTTTCCTCAGCACTCGGAACTTACAGGCGGCGAACAAAAAATACCCCGCGCGAGGCGGGGTACCAGGCAACCGGATGAGGAATCAGACCTTAGGGGCAATGCCTTCGCAGCCTTTAGGCGCGAACTCCTGGTCGACGGTAGTGGCGCATGTCCAGCCCGTCACCGCACGCGTCAAGGTAATGGTTTTGTTCAGCACCGGACCGGGTGCATTCAGGATTGTGCAACCAATTGTGCCCGTTCCATCAGCGGCGATACCCGACGCTGTCGTTGCGCAGTTGGAGGTTGTCGCGGTACCGCCGACTTTCGTCAGATCAGGATCGGTTCCTTGATTCATCAGATCCTCAAACGGAACCTTCAACGCCGAAATTTCCGCCAGCCCCGCCGTCACCTTCGCCCGCGCCTGGTACTTGGAATAAGCCGGGATCGCAAACGTCGCCAGAATCCCGATGATCGCCACCACGATCAGCAGCTCGATCAGGGTAAAACCTTTTTGAATGTTCATTGACAGCCTCCGTGCATGAGTCGAAATCTCATGATCTGAATCTGTCGCAGCACAGCCCATGCCAAGCGCCGCATGCCCTGTTGGCGGGACGCAAGACCGCCACAACCCCTCCTCCAACCCCCAGCATCCGCACTATCTGACACTTTTTGTCACCTCACCGGCGCTGGTTTGGTTCCATCGCTTGACTAGGCTATAAGTCATTCAACTGTCTTGGTCCGGTCGTCCAATGAATGACATCGCCCTCAGCGGCCTGGCCAAGCAATGGGTCCTGGCCGGGCTGCTCACTGGCACAAGCGCGCAACAGGCATCTCAACAAGCCCGAGGAACGCATCGGCACATTCACGATCTATGAGCCGGTCGGCTGCGAACATTGCAACGACCGGCGCACCGCAGGCTTGCTCAAAGCCATGCAAGGCATCACCAGCCTTGAAGAAATCAACCAGGTCACCAAGGACTGAACATGGCGGTCAAAGCAGCAAAAATCAGTGTGTACGCCTGGGAAGGCACTGACCGTAAAGGCACGAAGGTCACCGGCGAGTTGAGCGGTCAAAATCCGGCGTTGATCAAGGCGCAGTTACGCAAGCAAGGCATCAACCCCGGCAAGGTGCGCAAGAAAACCACTTCGCTGTTCAACCTGGGCAAGCGCATCAAGGCCCAGGACATTGCCCTGTTCACGCGCCAGATGGCGACCATGATGAAAGCCGGCGTGCCGTTGTTGCAGTCGTTCGACATCATCGCCGAAGGCTTCGATAACCCGGCCATGCGCACCCTGGTGGATGAGTTGAAACAGGAAGTCGCGGCAGGCAACAGCTTCGCCGTCGCCCTGCGTAAAAAGCCCCGGTATTTCGATGAGCTGTACTGCAATCTGGTGGATGCCGGGGAGCAGGCCGGCGCCCTGGATACCCTGCTGGAGCGGGTGGCGACCTACAAGGAAAAGAGCGAAAGCCTCAAGGCCAAGATCAGGAAAGCCATGACCTACCCGCTGGTGGTCGTGTTCGTCGCAATCATCGTGACCGGGATTCTGCTGGTCAACGTGGTACCGCAGTTCCAGTCGGTGTTCGAAGGATTTGGTGCCGAATTACCCGCCTTTACCGTGATGGTCATTGGGCTGTCGCGGTTCATGCAGGACGGGTGGTGGATGATGCTAGGCGGGCTGATCGTGGCAATCTTCGCGTTTCGCCACGCCTTCAAGACGTCGCAAGGCTTTCGCGATCGAACAGATGCCTGGCTGCTGAAGCTGCCGCTGGTGGGGACCCTGATGTACAAGTCCGCCGTGGCCCGTTTCGCCCGCACCCTGTCGACCACCTTCGCCGCCGGCGTCCCCTTGGTGGAAGCCCTTGAGTCGGTGGCCGGCGCCACTGGCAATATCGTGTTCAAGCGTGCGGTGCTGCGCATCAGGCAAGACATTTCGATGGGCATGCAGTTGAATTTTTCCATGCGCACTTCCGGTGTTTTTCCGAACATGGCCATTCAGATGACCGCCATTGGCGAAGAGTCCGGCGCGCTGGACGACATGCTGGACAAGGTCGCGGGCTTTTACGAGGACGAGGTGGACAATATGGTCGATAACCTCACCAGCCTGATGGAACCGTTCATCATGGTGGTATTGGGTGTTATCGTCGGCGGACTGGTGGTCGCGATGTACCTGCCCATCTTCCAACTCGGCGCAGCGATCTGACATGCCCTTGAACGAAATCCTGACCCACTTCCCGCTAGCCTTCGTCGTGATCGCCGGTCTGGTGGGGTTGCTGGTCGGCAGTTTTCTCAACGTGGTGATCTGGCGCCTGCCAAAAATGCTCGAACGCGAATGGCGCGAGCAAGCCCACGAGATCCTCGACCTGCCCGGCGAAACACCACTGCCCACCTACAATCTGCTGCTGCCCCACTCTCAGTGCCCATCTTGTGGCCACCGGATACGTGCCTGGGAAAACATCCCGCTGCTCAGTTACGTGTTTCTGCGGGGGCGCTGCTCAGCCTGTGCGACACCGATCAGCAAACGCTATCCGCTGACCGAACTGGCCTGTGGTCTGTTGTCGGGGTTCATTGCCTGGCACTTCGGTTTCGGCTGGCAAGCGTGCATGGCGCTGCTGTTGACCTGGGGCCTGCTGGCCATGAGCCTGATCGACGCCGAACATCAATTGCTGCCGGATGTATTGGTGTTGCCGTTGATGTGGCTGGGACTGATCGTCAACAGTCTCGGTTTGTTCGTACCGCTGCATGACGCGTTGTGGGGTGCCATTGCCGGCTACCTGGCGCTGTGGTCGGTGTTCTGGCTGTTCAAGTTGCTCACCGGCAAGGACGGCATGGGCCATGGCGACTTCAAGCTGCTGGCGATGTTTGGCGCCTGGGGCGGTTGGCAGATTCTGCCGCTGACCATCCTGCTGTCTTCCCTGGTGGGGGCCGTTATCGGCTTGATCTACCTGCGCCTGCGCCAGGCAAAAACCTCGACACCGATCCCCTTCGGCCCTTATCTGGCGATTGCCGGCTGGATTGCCTTGCTCTGGGGTGGTCAAATAACCGACCTCTATTGGCAGTTTGTCGGTTTGAAATGAATACCCCTGTGGAAAAACCCTGGATTCTCGGCCTGACCGGCGGCATCGGCAGCGGCAAAAGTGCGGCGGCCCAACACTTCATCGACCTCGGAGTGCATGTGGTCGACGCCGATCATGCCGCGCGCTGGGTGGTGGAGCCAGGCCGGCCGGCACTGGCGAAGATCGCCGAACACTTCGGCCCCGGCGTGTTGCAGGCCGACGGACAACTGGATCGCGCGGCCCTGCGCAAACTGATCTTTGAAGTGCCGGATGAACGCCGCTGGCTGGAAGCCTTGCTGCATCCGCTGATCGCCGAGGAAATCGCTCATCATCTGGCGCTGGCAAAATCACCTTACGCGATTCTGGTTTCGCCGCTGCTGATCGAATCAGGCCAGTACGCCATGACCCAACGGGTGCTGGTGATCGATGCCCCCGAACAGCTACAGATCGAACGCACCCTGCAACGTGACCAGACCAGCGAACAGCAGGTCCAGGCGATCCTCAAGGCCCAGTCCAGTCGCCAGGATCGCGTGAGCCATGCCAACGAGGTGGTGGTCAACGACCGCGACCTCGCCTGGCTACACAGCGAGGTCGAACGCCTGCATCACTTTTACCTTACTTTGCGTGGAGGCCAGTCATGAGCCAGATCCCAACCGTCGAATGCCCGACCTGCGGCGCCCCTGTCGAGTGGAGCCCCGAAAGCAAATTCCGGCCGTTCTGTTCCGACCGTTGCAAACTGATTGACCTGGGCGCCTGGGCATCGGAAGAGCACAAGATTCCCGTAGCCCCGGATGCCGAGGATGAATTGTTCAGCGGCGATTTCGACCCGCGTCACTGATCCCGATCGTCAGGGACGTAACTACGCCGCCAATCAACGAGAGGTGCCAGGCTCGTTGATCTTGACACCCAATAATCAGCATGCTAGCGGGTGCTATACTTCTTTCGGGTTGCATGAAGAGTGCAACAGTCCCTGCGGGTTCCAATACCGACGGTAAATCTCAGTTAACGGCTGCTGGACAGAGGAGGTCTACAGCAAAAAAAAACGAGATGGGAGGTGTGGCATGAACCGACACTATTACATCAGTGACAATCTTGACGATCTTGAGTCCGTTGAAAATGAACTGGAAGCCAACGGCATCAATTCCGAACAAATTCATGTGCTCAGTGAACAAGTCGCGGAGGTTGAAGAACATCACCTCCACGAGGTCAACTCGTTGATGAAACAAGATGTCGTTCACTCTGGAGAGATTGGTGCGGTGATCGGTGTGCCACTCGCGGCGCTGGTCCTTGGCGGCGCCTATTGGCTGGGCTGGCACGAGTCTGCGGCAGGCTGGGTACCTTTTATCTTCCTGGCCGTTGTTGTGCTGGGGTTCTGCATCTGGGAAGGCGGATTCTTTGGTATCCAGGTGCCGAATGCGCACTTTCGCAACTTTAAACAGTTGGTTGAAACGGGCAAGCATGTTTTCTTCGTGGATGTCGAGCCAAGCCAGGAGTCGGTATTGGAACGGGTCATCGAGCAGCATCCAAAGCTGACGGGCGCAGGCACGGGAACAGCAGCCCCCCACTGGACAGTCGCCTGGCTGCACAGATGGCATCAGTTCAAGCGAACGATATAACGCCCATTCACACAAAGTAGCGTCCGGAGGCTCAAGGCCCTCCGGAAGTTACTGATTGGCCGAAGAAAATGACCCTGCTGAGGAAAACATAGTCCGCCTCGGTGGCCATCAGTCCAACGAGTACCAGCAAACACAAAGGTGGCACCAATATGGCGTAGACCAAGGCCAATCGTTCCCATGCCATATGCATGAAGATAGAGACAATCAGACCTGCCTTTAGCAACATGAAAATAATAATCAGGGACCACCTGAGGTAGCCATGGAAGTGGAAGTAGTCGACAAGATACGACAGCGTGCTGAGGACAAATAACAGCCCCCAGATTTTAAGGTACAAGCCGATTGGATGTTGCTGACCTTGAGCATGCGCCATCATCCGTGCTCCTCTACCACAAATAGAAGAAAGCAAAAATAAACACCCAGACCAAATCCACGAAGTGCCAGTAAAGCCCGGCTATCTCAACGTTCTGATAGTTGCCGGAGCGCTCATAATCTCCCCGCCATACTTTCATCGCCACGATACTGAGGTAGAGCGCGCCGATTGATACATGCAATCCGTGGAAACCGGTAATCATGAAAAAACTGGCACCAAACTGCGCCGCCCCCATGGGGTTCCCCCAGGGGCGCACCCCTTCGGCGATGAGCTTGCTCCATTCAAAGGCCTGCATGCCGACGAAGGTCACACCCAGGGCAGCGGTCGCCAGCATCAGGGCAGTGGTTCGCGCGCGATCACGGCGATAGGCGAAATTGACGGCCATGGCCATCGTGCCGCTGCTGCTGATCAGCACAAAGGTCATGATGGCGATCAGAATGAGCGGAATTGATTGACCGCCGATCGTCAGTGCAAAGACTTCACTGGGGTTCGGCCAGAGATCCGTGATGGTCATGCGCACCGACATGTAGCCGGTTAAAAAGCAGGTGAAGATAAACGTATCGCTGAGCAGGAATATCCACATCATCGCCTTGCCCCAGGACACCTGCTTGAAAGCGTCTTTGTCCGAGGACCAGTCGCTGGCGATGCCCTGCCATCCGGGGGCAGGCAGTGAACCTGGTGGATTGGATGAGCCGGAATCAGCCGGGGCTTGTGGGTGCGATGCCATGGTTTTTCACCTCAGGCCGCAGAGTCTGGCGATGGCTTCATAGGTTTCTGGCGTGCTGGTCAGTAGCGCGAATAGCACGAACCAGAGACCCAACAAGTAGTGCCAATAGATGGCACAGAGCTCTACGCTGGCGCTCAGTTGCTGCAACGGTACGCGGCGCAGGAATTTGACGACGGTTCTGCCCCAAGCGATCAACCCACCCAGCAGATGGAGCCCATGCAGGCCGGTCAACAGGTAGAAGAAACTGTTGGCCGGATTGCCGGCGACAAAGTAGCCCCAGGCGGCAAACTGCTGCCATACCCAGAATTGTCCCAACAGAAAGGCAATGGCAAACACGCCCCCCAATCCAAAGCCGATGACAGTTGCGCCCAATCGAGCCTGCCGGACGGCCATGCGCGACCACTGCAGCGCAACACAACTGAACACTAGAAAAACCGAGTTCAGCCAGAGTTGCCATGGATTGGCCAACGGCGCCAAGGGTTCTGTCAGGGGCAGCCAGTCGACCATTTGTGAGCGGGCGATAAAGGCAATCAGGAAGAGAAAGAATAACGAACTCACCACCGCCAGAAACAAACGCAGACCTGTTTTTGCGATCTGCCGTCTCCTGGCATCGTCGTCGGCCTGAAGACCTTCAGGGTCATGATTCCAACTGCCGCCGGGGTCAGCGCCGTCGGCGTTTCTCAAAAGCAGCCTGTTCATGTTTTAACGTCCGCTTTCCTGGTGCCGGCACTGAGTTGGCGAAGTTGCTCCAACTCCTCGGCGGAGACCGTTTGCGGAACGAAATCCTGTTCTATCCCCGGCACACTGTAGTCATAGGCCCAGCGATGCACGACGGGCAGCTTCTCTCCCCAGTTACCATGTTTCGGCGGTGTGTCCGGCGTTTGCCACTCCAGACTGGCCGCGCCCCAGGGATTACTGCCCGCGGGTTTGCCTTTGAATACGCTCCAGGCCAGGTTGAACACGAACAGCAACTGGGAAACGCCGACGATCAATGCGACCACCGTGATGAAGGCATTCAAATCTTGCGCCGATTGCGGAATGAACGCGTAGTTTTCAAAGGCGTAATACCTTCGCGGCATGCCCTGGAAACCCAGATAGTGCATGGGGAAGAAGATGGCGTAAGTGCCCAGAAAGGTTATCCAGAAATGCAACTTGCCCAGGATGTCGTTGGTCATGCGACCGGTGACTTTCGGGAACCAATGATAAATACCGCCAAACACCACCAATACCGGCGCAACCCCCATGACCATATGGAAGTGGGCGACGACGAAATAGGTGTCCGAGAGCGGAATATCCACAATCACATTGCCGAGAAACAATCCGGTCAGGCCACCCACCAGGAAAGTGACGATGAAGGCCAGGGCAAACAGCATCGGCACGGTTAGATGAATGTCGCCCCGCCACAGGGTCAGTACCCAGTTGTAGACTTTCAGCGCAGTCGGCACAGCGATGATCAAAGTGGTAACGGCAAAGAAAAAGCCGAAGTACGGGTTCATTCCGCTGACATACATGTGGTGCGCCCAAACCACAAAGCTGAGTACGCCAATCGCAATAATGGCCCACACCATCATCCGGTAGCCGAAGATATTTTTACGCGCATGGGTGCTGATCAGGTCGGAGACCAGACCGAACGCGGGGAGCGCAACGATGTAAACCTCCGGGTGGCCGAAGAACCAGAACAGATGCTGGAACAGTATCGGGCTGCCCCCCTGGTGATCGAGCTGTTGCCCCAGCGAGATCATCGCAGGCATGAAGAAACTGGTACCCAACAGTTTGTCGAACAGCATCATGACCGCACTGACAAACAACGCCGGGAAAGCCAGCAAGGCCATGATCGAGGCCATGAAGATGCCCCATACGGAGAGCGGCATGCGAAACAATGTCATGCCGTGCGTACGCGCCTGCAACACCGTGGTGACGTAGTTCAAACCACCCATGGTGGCCGCGACAATGAAAATCGCCAGAGAGACGAGCATCAGCACGATGCCCCACTCGACCCCCGGTGTCCCCCGGGTAATGGACTGTGGCGGATAGAGCGTCCAGCCCGAACCGGTGGGGCCGCCAGGAACAAAAAAACTGGCAAGCAACACCACTACCGCCAGCAGGTAGAACCAATAACTCAGCATGTTGACGTAGGGGAAGACCATGTCCCGGGCGCCCACCATCAACGGAATCAGGTAGTTACCGAAGCCCCCCAGAAACAACGCCGTCAGCAAGTAGATGACCATGATCATGCCGTGCATGGTCATCGCCTGATAGTAAGCACTGGCATCCATGAACGCCAAACTGCCGGGGAAGCCAATCTGCATGCGCATCAAGCCGGACAACACCACGGCGATAAGCCCCACGAACAAAGCCGTCAAGGAATACTGGATGGCGATGACCTTGTGGTCCTGACTCCAGATGTATTTGGTCAGGAAACTCTTGGGTTCGTGCAGTGCTTCTGTTTCGGCTTGCTCCGCATAGGCCATCACGTCATCTCCTGTCGAAGTTTCGGTGTATTGCCGGCTGCTTTACGGTTGCTTCCCTGTTTCCGCCTTGCTCGCATCAGCGTCGGCATTGGCTTTGGATTTGATAAAAGCGATCAGGGCGTCCAACTCCTTATCGCTCGGCGTCATGGCCGGCATGACGGCTGCAAAGCCCTTGACGACTTTGGCAGCGGGATTAAGAACCGAATCTTTTATGTAGCCCTCATCGGCCTTTATGCCCGTACCGTCGGCAAGGGTGACGGTCGAGCCATACAGGCCCTGCCATGTGGGGCCGATACTCTTGCTGCCATCGACACTGTGGCAAGCCAGGCAGCCCAGCGACTGGGCCAACTGTTGTCCCTGCGCCACCGGGTCCGCACCTGAACCCGAAGCCGCGCCGGCAGGCACTTCGGCGTCTTGCGGTGCATCGCTCAATGATTTGATCAAGGCAACGAGGGCACCCAGTTCATCGTCATTGAGAGTATAGGCCACCATGACCGGCGGGTAGCCCTGCACCAGACGGGCCTGCGGAGCGAGGATCGACTCTTTCAGGTACGCCTCGTCGACCAGCACACTTGTACCATCGGCGAGTTGTTCCTGACGGCCATACAGGCCCTTCCATCCCGGGCCGAGACGGGTGCTGCCATCCTGGCTATGGCAGGCACCACAGCCGTATTGTTCGGCCAACTGGCGACCTTTTTCCACCAGGCTGTCGCGACTGGGCCTGGCAGCTGTGGTTAATGTCTGCGCAAAGGTCGGTTGACTGCTCAGCCATTGATCGAAGGCCCCCTGCTCTTCCACGATCATCTGGCCGCGCATGTTGTAATGGCCTACACCACAAAACTCGGCACAAAGGACTTCATACTTTCCGGTTTTAGTTGGCGTAAACCAGAAGTACGACACCATCCCTGGCACCATATCCATCTTGCTGCGAATTTGCGGTATATAAAAGTTGTGCAACACATCTTTGGAACGCAGTAAAACTTTTACCGGTCGATCCAGCGGAAGTCGAACTTCATTATTTTTTATAAGTACATCGTCCTGCCCGGCAGGGTCCTTGGGATCGACACCGAGTGGATTGGCGAAATCAACAAACCTGATATCCGATTTCCCCAACTTCCCGTCCTGGCCGGGAAAACGAAAAGCCCACTGCCACTGCTGGGCGACCACTTCAAGTTCATAGGCCTCTTTCGGCACCCGGATGAAATCGTTGTAAACAACCAGGCCCGGCGCCAACATCGCGGCAATACCTATCGAGGTCACTACAATCAGCCAGAACTCCAATTTTTTACTTTCTGGCTGGTAGTGTGCCCTGGCGCCTTCCTTGTGACGGTAACGCATCACGGCGACCGCCATGAATACCGTAATGGCGATGAAAAATATTCCGCTAATGATCAGGGTAATAAACAGTGTGGTGTCTATTGATCCCCAGTTGGAAGCGGGTGGTGCGGCATGCCAGGGCGCTAGTACATGAAAGAGTACTGAGGCAATAACGATTAGAATCAAGATAATTGCCATCGCCATTTTTTCTTCATCCTATTCCTGTTGCTCATTGGTAATGCGTGAGCATCGCCACTGGCGTCCAAGCAAGGCAGACAGCCACCCGTAGTGGCAAAGTCAGTGAAAAGTATAGGTCGGCAAGCGAGACCCGGTTGGTGGCTATACTCAATGGCAGGCCAGCATCCCCGATGGAGGTACTGTCATGAGTAACCTGACGCTAGAAGGCAGGTGCAAACCCAACCCCAACCAACCATCCGTCCCAATAGGCGAGATCCATTTTTACGTCGACGGCCCCCTCCATCTACGCCTGGAGGAAGCTGAAGAACGCCTGCAGAAGACCCCTGAGCTAAAGGAGGTCATGGTCGATGTCGACATGGTCACCTTGAACCTGGTCTTGCCGGAGGGTTACGGCCCCTTGTCCGACTGCCAAATGCGCGTTTATCTGCACTACGAGCGCGGTCAGTTCCATCTGGTCGGACACCGAGCCAGTGATGGCAGCTTGATCTACTCCAACGTGGTTTTGATTGATCAGCTGATTGATTGAATCGGGGACTTGAGTGGGCTCAAGACTCGGGATCGTCGTCCTTCCAGGGCGCCGACAGATAACGCGTGCGATTGAAGGTCTCGAGCCACTCCGGGCAGAACACCACCAGCGCGCTGACCACCATGCCGTTGATGAATGCCTCCGGAAAAACGAGCAACCACAGATAGCCGATGAAGTCTTCGAGCCAGTAGGGCATGGCAAAACGTTCGTCGTACCACAACACCGTGAGCGATAGCACCAGGCACAGCAACGCCGAAAGGGCCGCGGCAAAGAAGCCGGAACAGAAGATGTACACGAAGAGATTGCGTGGTTGCGCGCGCTCCACCGCGATGGCACAGCACTCGGTAACCAGCACCGGTAGCAGAATCAACAGCGCGCCATTCACGCCCATCGCCACCAGGTCCTGACGACCCAGCAGCACCAGTCCGGTTTGAGCCACCAATCCGCCGACGATTGCCAGCGGCCAGTCGAGCAACAGCGTCACCGCGGTCATGCCGATGAAGTGATAGGACACGCCGGTATCGAAATCCCGTCGCACCAGCCAAAGCGCGAACAGCGCGAACACCGTGCCGAACAGCAAATGCTGGCGACGGCTGTCGCTGAACAACTCGACCCACGAAACCCGCGCAACGGCCCAGATCAGCACCGGCACATAGATCAACCACCCCACCGTGAGGGTTTCGGGTGACAGCAACTCGGCGCCGATCATGGCGGGGCACACTCCCTTGTCTTGCCGAAGAGAACAGGCCCCCAGTCTACACCGCCCTTTACCCGCCCTTCGACCTCAAGCCCAATGCCGCGGATCGTTCGTCACCGCTTCATGCTCGGCGAACAACCTGGGTAACTCGGCCTTGAGGAAATCCACCCACGTGCGGACTTTGGCATCGAGAAAGCGTCGCGACGGATACAGCGCATACACATTGCGCTGACGAGGCCGATAGTCCGGCAGCAAGCGCAACAAGGTGCCGTCACTCAAGGGACGTGTGGCGGTGTAAAACGGAATCAGGCTGATGCCCATACCAGCCTCTGAAGCCTTGACCATCGACTCGGCGACATTGCACTGAAAAGTCCTGGCCGGGCTGATGGCATGCTCGCCCTCCTCGTCCTGAAACACCCACTGATCGCTGTACAACGGATCGAGCATGCGCAAGCACTGATGGTCGCTCAGCGCCAGCGGATGGTCCGGCACACCCCGACGTTGCAGGTATTGCGGGGAAGCACAGGGCACGCTGTAAAACTGCCCGACGGCCTGGGCGACCAATTGCGAATCGGCCAGTTCGTGGGCAGTCGAAATCACCACGTCGTGCCCTTCCTCCAACGGATCGGGATTGCGCTGCGACAGGGTCAGTTCGATCACCACATCGGGGTAAAGCTCGCTGTAACGGGCAATCAGCGGTGTGATCAGTACCCCGAGGCCGTTCATGCTGTGCACCCGCAACCGGCCGCTTGGCTTGAGATGGGCACCGCGAGCCTCGGCGGTCGCCTCCTCTATTTCTTCGAGTATCAGCCGACTGCGCAGCAGGAATCGCTCGCCGGCCTCGGTCAGGCTCAAGCGCCGTGTGGTGCGTTGCAGCAGCCGGGCTTGCACATGCTGCTCCAGATCCGCGACCAGACGGGACACTTGCGCTGTGGATAACTCCAGCGCATCGGCGGCGGCGGTGAAACTTGCGCAGTCCACCACTCGGACGAACACGCGCAAGCTGTTAAGCAAATCCATAAGCCTCCCTCGGGCGGTGACTGTTACGTTTCATGTAAGGCTGTATCAGGCGTTCACCCCTTTATCCACGGGTGGCAAAGACTAGACTTTACCCATCGAATCCACATGGAGCACGCCAAAATGAAAACAGTGATCAGCCTATTTCTGACCCTTGTCGCCACCTCGGCCATGGCCGCAGACAACGAACCCCTCACGGTCTTGTATAACCCCGCGCAACCGCTGGACATTGCCAAGGTGGTTTCCGTGTCGGATACCGCGACCGCGTGCGGGGTCGTGCCGGCGACCATGGTGTATGTCGATCATCAGGGCCAGACCCATCGCGTGACCTACGAGGTCATGGGCGACTGCACGAGCAACCTGTGATCAATGGCTCATAGCAACGTCCAGGTGTAACTCAGGATCAGCCGGTTTTCATCGATATCACTGCGGTAGTTGGAACGAGCCATCGCATTACGCACACGGATACCAAGGCCTTTGAGGCTGCCGCTCTGCAGCACGTAGCCGATATCCAGGTCACGCTCTCGATCCTTGCCCTCATAGCCTTGCCCGGTGTCGACATTGTTGCCGGTGATGTAGCGCACGGTGCTGGTCAAGCCAGGCACGCCGAGCGCCGCAAAGTCGTAGTCGTAACGCACCTGCCAGGAGCGCTCGTCGGTATAGGCGAACTCGTAGGTCGGCACTTCGTTGCCCAGTGGCGAGATGTTGGCAAAGACTCGCGGGAACGCGCTGTCGCCGAACATGCCCTGATAGCCGACATAAAATGTGTGACCGCCGCGCTTGGCCGACAAAAGCGAGAAGAACGCCTGATTGTCGATATTGCCCAGCAGTTTTTTGCCGTCTTCGCGTGAATCGTAATAACCGAGGTTGGCGCCCAGGATCCAGTCGCCCATCGGCTGGCTGTGCTTGAAGCCCAGGAAACGTTGGTTGTAGATGTCTTCCAGTTGCCCGTACGAGGCGCTGACCGTACTGCGTTTATCGTTGAAGGCGTAATCGGCCCCGGCAAAATTGAAGCCGTCACTGCTGACCTGACGCTGCGGCACATGGCCGAGCATGGCTTGCATCTTTTCGTCACCCGCTTCGTTGCGCAGGCTGGTTGTATTCAAACGACCGGCCTGCAACGTCAGGCCATTGATCTCATTGGAAGTGAGACTGGTGCCCTGATAACTCGGCGGCAGCAGGCGAATATCGCTGAACACCAGCACGGGCAGGTTGGGTTGCAACTCCCCCACTTTAAGCTCGGTCTTGGAGTAACGCATCTTCAATGCGCCTTCCAGACGGCTGTAATCATCCGCCGCGCGCCCATCATCCTGCACCGGCAATAAACCGGTATTGACCCGATCCGGACTGCTGTCGAGCTTGAGCCCGAGCAGGCCGATCACGTCCACGCCAACACCGACGGGACCCTGGGTATAACCCGATTTGACGTTGAGAATGAAACCCTGCGCCCACTCTTCGGCCTTCGATTGCTGGTTGGCGCCGACGATGTCGGAAAAGTCCCGGCTGAAGTAGTAATTGCGTGCTTGCAAGGTGGCCGTGGTGTCTTCGATGAAGCCGCCCTCGGCGGCCGTCACACCGGTGGAGAAACTCGAGACGAGCGCCATGGACAACACTGAACCGGTTGCTGGAACAATCTGTTTCATCGTTTTTTCTCTTATTTTTATTGATCGACAGGTAGAGGTGTTTTGGCCGCAGCGCTTTCACTGCGAGGGACAGGACGACGAGCGCTTAAAAACAGGTGCGTGACCATGCCGAAAATCAGTCCCCAGAAAGCTGCGGACAAACCCAGCAGCGACATGCCCGACGCCGTAGTGAGAAAGGTCACCAACGCAGCTTCCCGGTCGCTCGGCACGGCCATCGCGCCGGCCATGGCCCCGGCAATCGCGGCGAACAGCGCCAGCCCGGCCAGGGCCGCGATCAGTTCCTTGGGAAACGCCGAAAACAGTGAAACCAGGGTGGCGCCGAAGATCCCCAGCACCAGGTAACACAGTCCACCCACGACCCCGGCCACATAGCGTTTGTCGGGATCCTCGTGGGCCTCGCGCCCCGTACAAATGGCCGCGGTAATCGCCGCCAGGTTCAGCCCGTGACAACCGAAGGGCGCCAACAGCGCTGTGCCCAGTGCGCTGCCGGCGATGATCGGGCCGGCCGGCGTCGCGTAGCCGCTGGCGCGCAACACCGCCATGCCCGGAACGAACTGGCCGGTCAATGCCACCATCACCAGCGGCAAAGCGATGTTCAGCGTCGCGCTCAGGCTGAACGCCGGCGTAATCCACACCGGCGTGGCCAAACCGATCACCAGCGCTTCGCGGTGCAGATCGCCGGCGAGAAAAGCCATCGAGCAGCCGACCAGCAATACCATCACCACCGCATAACGCGGCATCAGCCGTTTGCCGATCAGGTAGGTGGCAAACATCGCCAGTACCAGCAACGGCTTGCCTTGCAACGAGACAAACAACCCCGTACCGAAGCTGAACAGAATCCCCGCCAGCATCGCCGCCGCAATAGCCGGGGGCAGTTTGCCGATGATCCGGTCAAACGCACCCGACACCCCGACCAGGAAAATGATCAGGCTGCTGACCAGATAGGCGCCCACGGCTTCCGGCATGGAGATCCCCGGCAACAACGCCACCAGCAACGCCGAGCCCGGAGCCGACCACGCGATGATCACAGGCACGCGGTAGCGCAGGCTCAACCCGATGCCGAGCAAGGCGCTGCCGATGGAAATCGCCCAGACCCACGACGACAGCACCTCCCGCGACAGCTGTGCAGCCTCGGCAGCCTGAAAAATGATCACCAACGGGCCTGCATAGGAAATCACTGTGGCAATGAATCCGGCGACTGCGGCAGACAGGGAAAAGTCCCGTAAAAACATGTTCATGAGGCCTCGCCGACAGCCCCGTCAGGCGATCCGGCCTGAGCGCCCGATAGCGGCTGTCGGGCACTGCGCCGACTGCTGAGCGCGAACACCGTCATGGCGATAGCTGCAATCGCACCGGGCAAGGCAAACGCCATGAAATTCAGTTGCAGCGGCAGGCTGATCCCGAGCAAGGCACCGCCAAGCAACGGACCGACGATCGCGCCGTTGCGCCCGATACCCGAGGCCCAGCCCAGACCGGTGGATCGAATGGTCATGGAATAGAACTGCGCAGCGCAGGCGTACAGCAGAATCTGCGAGCCGATGGTAGTGGCGCCGGCAATGGCGATCAGCACGTACAACACCGGCATCGGGCTGTTGAAGCCCAGCAATGTGATCGAAACGGCCGCCAGGGCGAAGAACACCGACAGCACGCGCGGCAAATTGAGCTTGTCACCCAGTACGCCACCACCGACTGCACCGAAGATCGCGCCGAAGTTCAATACCAGCAGGAACGACAGGCTCGAGCCCAGGCTATACCCGGCGTTGGCCATCAGTTTCGGCAGCCAGGAACTCAAGGCGTAGACCATCAACAGGCAGCAGAAAAATGCCAGCCACAGCATCAGTGTGCGCAATGCGCGCCCCTCACGGAACAACTGCAACACGGGGGTGCCGGTGCCCTTCACTTCGCTCATATGCAGTTGATCATTGGTCTGTGCGACGTAGGACGGGTCAACGCGCTGGAGAATGCTGCGCGCGTCGTCATTGCGCCCCTGGCGCAGCATGAAACCCACGGATTCGGGCAGGAAGTACATGATCAGCGGCAACAACACTAGCGGCAGCACCGCCACGTAAAACACTGACTGCCAACCGAAACTGGGGATCAATACGATGCCCAGCCCTGCCGAGAGCATGCCGCCCACCGAATAGCCGCTGAACATGATCGCCACCAGCGTGCTGCGGATTTTCTTCGGCGCGTATTCATTCATCAGCGCCACAACGTTGGGCATCACGCCGCCTATGCCCAGGCCGGCAATGAAGCGGCAAATACCGAACTCAGTGGGGTTTCTGGCGAAACCGTTGAGCACGGTGAAACCGCTGAAGAGGATCACGCAGATCGTGATGGCTTTCTTGCGGCCGATCCTGTCCGACAGCGGGCCGAAGAACAGTGCACCGAACATCATCCCGAACAGCGCATAGCTGCCCAGTGCGCCGGCTTGCAGGGGACTGAGCCCCCACTCCTTCATCAACATCGGCAACACAACGCCGTAGATCACCAGATCGTAACCGTCGAAGATGATGATCAGGGCACACCAGAACAGCACCATCCAGTGGAAGCGGTTGAATCGAGCGTTGTCGATAACCTCATGTACGTCGATTTTGCGCATGGCATTGATCTCTTGTTGTTGTTTTTTCAGAGCGTCGGCAATACGGCTGACGTCCGTACAGCCGATGGTAGAGGCGCCAGGAGCAGGTCAATATCCGCAAAGCGCAGATCGCTATCCGTTTTGTGCAACGGCGAAATCAGGTGTTGGGAGCGGGGACGCAGCGTGCGTGTCGCACAAGAATTTGCACCTGCGCGATAAACTGTCTTCTTTGCGATCGCATTTGAACGCTAAGCTTGGGCCTATGGATGACTCAGATTACTTACGCCTGCTGACCATCGCGGCCGAGCAAGCCAACGCTTTCCTGTCCAATGCCCGCAAATGGGAGCGTGAGCGTTGGGTGTGCCAGCGCCTGCTGCAAGGCTTGAACATTCCTTATCGCGCCGACGAGTTTGCCCCGGCCGGGGAGCCGCCGGACGTGTTGTTTCGCGATGCCAGTTTCGAGGTGTTTTTCGTCCTCGACGAAGGTCGACGCCTCAACGACGAATGGCGCGATGAATTGCAACGCCGGCGCAGCGCGTTTTCCCTCAGCCAATTGGTACGGCGCGAAGCCAAGCCCCGGCGTATCCCGGCCAACGAGTTTCTGTTGCGACTGGCGCCGACCCTGCGCAAAAAAGCGCATAACTACAAGGAACGCGGCATGGACCTGGGGGAACTGGACATCATCGCCTTCGCCAGCCTCAAGCGCGAAGTGCTGGACCTCAACAGCCATTTCCCTCCGCCCACCGAATACTTGCGCCAGGGCTGGCGTTCGCTGTCGCTGGTGGGGCCGACCTTCGCCCGCGTGCTGTTCGCACATCCGGATGCACCGGACTTCCTGCGCAGCAACCTGGGGCGCAGCATCGTGTTCGATGTCGGGATCAGCCTGTGAGTCCACTGCAGGAACTGATTGCCGAAGTGCCACAACAGGGCCGCGTTCGCTGGATAGGTGTACGCCCGCAATCACGCTCGTCAATGATCGAACTCGATGCCGTGGAAGCGCGGCTGGAGGCTGGCCTGACCGGCGATCACGCCCGACCCGGCGTGCGCAACGCACGACAAGTCACGCTGATTCAGTGGGAACATCTGGCGGTGATCAGTTCGCTGATGGGGCGCCCCGCCGATCAACCGGTCAAGCCTGAAGATTTGCGGCGCAATCTCGTTATCAGTGGGATCAATTTATTCAGCCTCAAGGGTCGGCGCTTTCGCATTGGCCAGGCGATTTTCGAAACCACCGGCTGGTGCCAGCCGTGCGCACGACTGGAAAACAACCTCGGCACCGGGACGTTTCAAGCAATGCGTGGCCATGGCGGAATCACGGCCCGGGTGTTACAAAGTGGCATCATTCGCCTGGACGATACAGTGAGCGTCGAGCCGATTCCGGACACCGGCTATGCTCCGTTCATCGTTCGTTAAATCAGTCTGTAGCTTCTAAACATTCAGCAACGTCTACCTGACGAGGCCTTTATGACCAGCCGCCTGAACCCCGACGACCAGAAGCATGTCGAAGAGTACTTGCAACTGTCCCAGCACCGTGTCGAGCGCCGGCCCTTCCGGCCGTGGATGCTCCTGGTGCTGGTGTTGGCAGTGACCATTGGTTTGGGCCTGTTGAGCCGATTTATCAGTTACCTGGCGCTATGAGCCGCGTTGCGCTCGCGAGGGTAGCTGCACAGATTTCTTTTAGCCTTGCGAGATATCCCCATGACTCATCGTATTGTCATCGTTGGCGGCGGCGCCGGCGGTCTGGAGTTGGCTACCCGTCTGGGTAAGACTCTGGGCAAGCGCGGCACGGCCAGTGTGATGCTGGTCGACGCGAACCTGACCCACATCTGGAAACCTTTGTTGCACGAAGTGGCAGCCGGGTCCCTGAACTCCTCCGAAGACGAACTCAACTATGTTGCCCAGGCAAAATGGAACCACTTCGAGTTCCAGTTGGGGCGCATGAGCGGGCTCGATCGGGCACAGAAAAGAATCCAGCTGGCCGCCACCTATGATGAAGCCGGCCTGGAACTGGTGCCGGCGCGGGAAGTGCCTTACGACTCGCTGGTGATTTCCGTGGGCAGCACCACCAACGATTTCGGCACCCAGGGCGCAGCACAACATTGCCTGTTCCTCGACACCCGCAAACAGGCTGAGCGTTTCCATCAACAGTTGCTCAATCACTACCTGCGCGCCCACGCCGGACAAACCGACAAGGTCGAGCAGATCAGCGTCGCCATCGTCGGCGCCGGTGCCACCGGGGTCGAGCTGGCCGCCGAACTGCACAACGCCGCCCATGAACTGGCGGCCTATGGCCTGGACCGGATCAAACCGGAAAACATGCACATTACCCTGATCGAAGCCGGACCACGGGTGCTGCCGGCGCTGCCGGAACGCATCGGCGGACCTGTGCATAAAACCCTGGAGAAGCTCGGGGTCAACGTCATGACCAACGCGGCGGTCAGCGAAGTGACGGCCGATGCCTTGATCACCGCCGATGGCAAAGTGATCAACGCCAGCCTGAAAGTCTGGGCGGCAGGGATTCGCGCACCGGGCTTCCTCAAAGACATCGATGGCCTGGAAACCAACCGCATCAACCAGCTGCAAGTGCTGCCGACGCTGCAAACCACCCGCGACGAGAACATCTTCGCCTTCGGTGACTGCGCGGCCTGCCCGCAACCGGGCAGCGACCGCAATGTGCCGCCACGCGCTCAGGCGGCGCATCAACAGGCGTCGTTGCTGGCCAAATCGTTGAAGCTGCGAATCGAAGGCAAGGCATTGCCGGAGTACAAGTACACCGACTACGGCTCGCTGATCTCGCTGTCGCGTTTTTCCGCTGTGGGTAACTTGATGGGAAACCTCACGGGCAGCGTGATGCTTGAAGGTTGGCTGGCGCGGATGTTTTACGTGTCGCTGTACCGTATGCACCAGATGGCGCTGTATGGGCCGTTCCGCACGGCGATGCTGATGCTGGGCAGCAAGATCGGGCGTGGCACCGAACCGCGGCTCAAACTGCACTGATACAAAAAACCTTGTGGGAGCGAGCCTGCTCGCGAAAGCGGTACTTCAGACGACATTGATGTCGACTGGGCTGGCGCCTTCGCGAGCAGGCTCGCTCCCACATTTGTTCATCTGTCGAATTTAAACCCGAAACCGCCGCACCATCCCCTGCAGTGCATTGGCCAGTTGCGACAGCTCATGGCTCGATGCACTGGTCTGATCGGCCCCGGTGGCGGACCGTACAGACAGATCGCGAATGTTCACCAGGTTACGATCGACCTCCCGCGCCACTTGCGCCTGTTCTTCGGCCGCGCTGGCGATCACCAGATTTCTCTCGTGAATCTCATGCACGGAAGCCGTGATGGTTTGCAGGGCCTCGCCTGCGCGCTCGGCCAGGACCAACGTGTTGGCGGCACGGGATGCACTGGCGTTCATGGCATCGAGGGCCTGGCTCGAACCGTTGCGCATGCCTTGCACCATTTGCTCGATTTCCTGGGTCGATTGCTGTGTGCGATAAGCCAAGGCACGCACCTCGTCAGCCACCACCGCGAAACCCCGACCGCTCTCCCCGGCTCGTGCCGCTTCGATGGCCGCGTTGAGCGCCAGCAAGTTGGTTTGCTCGGCGATGGCGCGAATCACATCCAGCACCTTGCCGATATCCTGGGATTGATTGGCCAGCGATCGCACCAACTCTCCGGTACTTTGCACGTCATGGGCCAGTGAACTGATGGCACTGGCCGTTTCGCTGACCCGCTCCTGCCCCAGATGGGCCGACTCGCTGGACTGGCGGGTGGCGTCGGAGGTGGATACGGCATTGCGCGCGACCTCCTCCACAGCACTGGTCATTTCATTGACCGCCGTGGCCGCCTGCTCAATTTCGTTGTTCTGTTGTTGCAGGCTCTGGTTGCTATCGAGGGTGACGGCGTTCAACTCATCAGCTGCCGTAGCCAATTGCGTGGCGGAACCGCTGATACCCTGCAAGGTTTCCCGCAGGTTGCACTGCATAGCCGCCAATGCCTTGAGCAAGCGGCTGACTTCGTCATTGCCATGGGTTTCGATCGGGCGCGTCAGGTCACCCTGAGCCACGTGTTCTGCGCCAATCACCGCCTCACTGAGCGGACGCACGATGCTGCGGGTCAATAGCATGGCCAGGGCAACCGTCGCCAAGGCGGCGAGGGCGATAAACAGGCTGACTATCGTGCGCGACGTTTCGTAATGCGCTTTGGATTTCTCGCTCTCGGCCGCGACTTGCTGAGTAAACAGTTGCGCCAGGTCACTGAGTTGCTTGCCAGACCCATCGACCACGGTTTTCATGTCCACCAGCAACAGCTTGGTCAGTTCGTCGCGACGCCCCTGCTCAGCCAAAGTGAACGATTGGGCAATGCCGGTGCGGTAGGCGATGAAGGTATTTTTGAATTGGTCGTACAACGCCTTGCCTTCAGCCGTGGTCACCAGTTTGTCGTAAGCGGCGATTTTTTCGCTCAGCTCCTTGTCCCGGGTGTCCATCTGGCTGCGGTATTGCGCGATATTCTTCGGATCCTGATCCAGGGCCATACGAAGGGAAATGGTGCGAATGCGCAGCATGATTTCGCGAATTTCGTCACCGCCGCGAATGCTCGGCAGCCATTGTTTCTCCACCGCCACCTCACTCTCGCGAATGCTCGACATTTGCCCTAGGGCAAAGACCCCGAGCAGCGCCACGAGCACCGCGATCAAGGCAAAACCCAGCGCGGCACGGGGGGCAATATTCAGCTGACGAAGAAACATAACGAGCGCCTTTGTTTTTATTGGCTTGAGTGAAGGGCCATGCCCCGACAGCTCGTTATCGGCAAGTTGTACGATGACTTGAAGGGTTGTGCTTTTTCGCAGGCAAAAAAAATCCCCGTATCTTTCGATACGAGGATTTTTAATATGGTCGGGGTAAGGGGATTCGAACTCCTGACATCCTGCTCCCAAAGCAGGCGCGCTACCGGACTGCGCTATACCCCGGTAAAAAAAAGGCACCTTCGAAAGGCGCCTTCTGCGAACAGAGCTTTTGGCGTCTGATCTTAAGATTCGATCCCAGCCTTAACTGGTTTCAAAAATGGTGGGTCGTGTGGGATTCGAACCTACGACCAATTGGTTAAAAGCCAACTGCTCTACCAACTGAGCTAACGACCCAAATATGGTCGGGGTAAGGGGATTCGAACTCCTGACATCCTGCTCCCAAAGCAGGCGCGCTACCGGACTGCGCTATACCCCGGTTTGAAATTGGCTCCGTGACCAGGACTCGAACCTGGGACCCAATGATTAACAGTCATTTGCTCTACCGACTGAGCTATCACGGAACTACATATTTCAATTTACAACGGTGAAACTTTACTGCGTTCTCTTCGACCCGTTCGCATCGCTGCGTTCGTGTGTCTGAGGCGCGCTATTCTACAATCTTAAGCACCTCTGTCAACCCCCTAAATTGCTTTCAAGTTAATGATTTGCAACTTATTTCAGATTCCTGCTTGGGGAGCAGAAACCCTACCGGGTGACTTACTGCGGGGCGCACTTTACAAGCCTTTTCCTTTAAGTTCAACAGCCTGGCGAAAAAAAGGCCTCGCAATGCGAGGCCTCCTTTTCAGTCAGAGATTTTGTAGGAGCGAGCCTGCTCGCGATGGGCTCAAGAACGCAGCGTTCAGCCAGTGAATACGCGTTCTCGTTAACGACCATCGCGAGCGAGCTCGCTCCTACATTGGCTCAGTTGAAAACGATCTCGTCGTTTTCCACCGTGCCTTTGGCCGTGTCTCCCGGCATGAATCGGCCGGAGAGAATCAGCTGTGCCAGCGGGTTTTCGATCCAGCGCTGGATCGCTCGTTTGAGCGGTCGTGCGCCATACACCGGGTCGTAACCGACCGCGATCAGCTTGTCCATGGCCTCGGGGCTCAACTCCAGCTTCAACTCCCGCTCGGTGAGGCGACTGCGCAGACGACTCAACTGGATCTCGGTAATGCCGGCGATCTGATCCCGCGCCAATGGCTCGAAGATCACCACCTCATCGACCCGGTTGATGAACTCAGGTCGGAAGTGCGAGGAAATCGCATCCATCACCGCCGCACGCTGAGCCTCACGATCACCGACCAGTTCCTGGATCTGCACCGAGCCCAGGTTGGAGGTCATGACAATCACGGTGTTCTTGAAATCCACCGTGCGGCCATGACTGTCGGTCAGCCGGCCATCTTCCAGCACTTGCAACAAGATATTGAACACATCCGGGTGAGCTTTCTCGACCTCGTCCAGCAGGATCACCGAATAAGGCTTGCGACGCACAGCCTCCGTCAGATAACCGCCCTCTTCATAGCCGACATAGCCCGGTGGCGCGCCAATCAAGCGAGCCACGGAATGTTTCTCCATGAACTCGGACATATCGATGCGCACCATCGCTTCTTCGGTGTCGAAGAGGAATTCGGCCAGCGCCTTGCACAGCTCGGTTTTACCGACACCGGTCGGGCCGAGGAACATGAACGATCCACTCGGGCGATTCGGGTCGGACAACCCGGCGCGAGAACGCCGCACGGCGTTGGAAACCGCGACCACTGCTTCATCCTGGCCAATCACACGCTGGTGCAACAGGCTTTCCATCTTCATCAGTTTGTCGCGCTCGCCTTCGAGCATTTTCGACACCGGAATACCGGTCCACTTCGATACGACTTCGGCGATCTCTTCTTCAGTCACCTTGCTGCGCAGTAACTGGTTTTCACTCTTGCCATGCTGGTCGACCATTTGCAGGCTGCGCTCCAGGTCCGGGATCACCCCGTACTGCAACTCAGCCATGCGGTTCAGGTCGCCTTTGCGGCGAGCGCTTTCCAGTTCCTGACGGGACTGTTCGATTTTCTGCTGGATCTGCGCCGAACCCTGCACCTCGGCCTTTTCCGAGTTCCAGATTTCTTCGAGATCCGAATACTCGCGTTCGTGGCGCCGAATTTCTTCCTGGAGTTTTTCCAGACGCTTGATCGCCGCTTCGTCGCTTTCTTTCTTCAGCGCCTGGGACTCCACCTTCAGCTGAATCAGGCGACGCTCCAGACGGTCCAGCACTTCCGGTTTGGAGTCGATCTCCATGCGGATGCGGCTGGCGGCCTCGTCGATCAGGTCGATGGCCTTGTCCGGCAACTGACGGTCAGTGATGTAGCGATGGCTGAGTTTGGCCGCCGCAATGATCGCGCCGTCGGTGATCGCCACCTTGTGGTGGACCTCGTAGCGTTCTTTCAATCCTCGCAGGATGGCGATGGTGTCTTCTTCGCTCGGCTCGTCCACCAATACTTTCTGGAAGCGCCGCTCAAGGGCTGCATCCTTCTCTATATATTGGCGGTACTCATTGAGCGTGGTCGCGCCGACGCAATGCAACTCACCGCGCGCCAGGGCTGGCTTGAGCATGTTGCCCGCATCCATCGAGCCTTCGCCCTTGCCGGCGCCGACCATGGTGTGCAGTTCGTCGATGAACAGAATGATCTGCCCTTCCTGCTTCGACAGTTCATTGAGCAGCGCTTTTAGCCGCTCTTCGAACTCGCCACGATACTTGGCACCGGCAATCAACGCCCCCATGTCCAGGGATAGCAGACGCTTGCCTTTCAGGCCGTCCGGCACTTCACCGTTGATAATGCGCTGGGCCAGACCTTCGGCGATGGCAGTTTTACCAACGCCAGGCTCACCGATCAGCACCGGGTTGTTCTTGGTGCGACGTTGCAGGACCTGGATGGTCCGACGAATTTCGTCGTCACGACCGATCACCGGGTCGAGCTTGCCGTCTTCGGCGCGCTTGGTCAGGTCGACGGTATATTTATCCAGCGCCTGGCGCGCCTCTTCGTGGTTCGGGTCATTGACTGCCTCGCCACCACGCAGGTTGTTGATCGCATTTTCCAGGGCTTTCTTGCTGACGCCCTGGCCCAGCAGCAATTTGCCGAGCTTGCTGTTCTCGTCCATGGCGGCGAGCAACACCAACTCGCTGGAAATGAACTGGTCGCCCTTCTGCTGGGCCAGGCGATCAGCCTGATTGAGCAGGCGCGCCAGATCCTGCGACATGTTGACGTCGCCGGTCGGATTCTGGATTTTTGGCAGCTGGTCGAGCTCTTTGGTCAGCTCTTTACGCAGGCTGTTGACGTCGAAGCCCACCTGCATCAACAGGGGCTTGATCGAACCACCCTGTTGCTCAAGCAGGGCCTGCATCAAATGCGCCGGCTCGATGGCGGGATGGTCAAGACCGACGGCCAGGGATTGGGCATCGGACAAGGCTAACTGCAACTTGCTGGTTAAACGGTCTATACGCATGGGTCACCTTCCTTTTGAGCAGGCCGGACCTATAAAACATCCTGAATGAAGAAACCTGCCAGATACCACAGTAGATGCGGTCGATTCTGGGAGTTTCAAGCGTCGTGACGTTGATGCAGGTCAGGCAAGTCTAGCGTTCAAGCCAGATTAGGGAGGCAAAGCGACCAGTGCGAGGACTGCGGCGGTAGGAGAAGAAGCGAGGATCGGTCACGGTGCAGAAACCTCCGCCATAGACAGCCGTTACACCGCGAGCCGCCAGACGCAAACGCGCCAGCATATAGATGTCGGCCATGAATTTGCCGGGGCTCTGGCTCGGAACAAAGGCTTCAGCCGCTTGCGGCAGCTGCTGAACGAAAGTTTCACGTACTTCCGGGCCGACTTCAAACGCTTGCGGGCCGATGGCCGGACCGAGCCAGACCAGCACCTCGGCAGGTGGTACGGCCAGACTGTCCAGAGTCGCTTCCAGCACGCCCGCCGCCAACCCGCGCCAGCCGGCATGAGCCGCAGCCACGCGCGTGCCGGCACGGTCACAAAACAGTGCAGGCAGGCAATCGGCGGTCATTGCCGCGCAGGCGATTCCCGGCGTTGCCGTCCAACTGGCATCGGCGGTGACCACCTGACTCGGATCCGCATGAGCCACGACGATGCCGTGGACCTGCTGCAGCCAGGCCGGTTGAATAGAGAAGTGATCGGTCAGGCGACGGCGATTTTCGGCGACAGCTTCTGGGCTGTCGTCGACATGATCGCCGAGGTTGAGGCTGTCGAACGGCGCCAGACTGACGCCGCCCGCACGGGTGGTGACACAGGCTTTGACCCCGGCCGGCGCGGGCCAGTCAGGAATCAGCCAGTCACTCATCCGACGAACGCCTCGCGATCTTGCTTGAGCAGGGTCAGCAACCAGACGAAGTCTTCCGGCAACGGCGACTCCCAGCTCATGCGTTGACCAGTGGTCGGGTGATCCAGCTCCAGGAACCGCGCATGCAGCGCCTGACGCGGGAAGTTTTTCAACGACTCGACCATGGTCGGATTGGCTGCCGGCGGGATACGGAAGCGACCGCCGTAGGCAGGATCTCCGACCAACGGGAAGTTGATATGCGCCATGTGCACGCGAATCTGGTGCGTACGACCGGTTTCCAGCTTCACCCGTACGTGGGTGTGAGAGCGGAAACGCTCGAGCACACGGTAATGGCTGACGGCTTGCTTGCCACCTTCCATCACAGCCATGCGCTGGCGCTGCTGGCCGTGACGACCGATCGGCGCGTTGATCTTGCCGCCGGCTGTCACCACGCCAATCACGATGCATTCATAGATGCGGCTGACACTGCGGCTCTGTAACTGTGTCACCAGCTGCGTCTGCGCCTGAATGGTCTTGGCCACCACCATCAGACCGGTGGTGTCCTTGTCCAGGCGATGCACGATACCGGCGCGGGGCACATTGATGATGCCCGGCACGTGATGCAGCAACGCATTGAGCAAGGTGCCATCAGCGTGACCGGCGGCGGGATGCACCACCAGGCCCGCAGGCTTGTTGATCACCAGGATGTCGTCGTCTTCATAGACGATGTCCAGGGCAATGTCTTGAGCGACCCATTCGCCCTGAGCTTCCTGCTCGGCAGTGAGTTCAAGAATGGCGCCACCGTGAACGATGTCTCGCGGGCGGATAACCGCCCCATCCACAGTCAGGCGGCCGTCTTTGATCCAGGCGGAAAGGCGCGAGCGCGAGTGCTCAGCGAATAATTGTGCGGCGACTTGATCGAGGCGTTGGCCGCCCAATTCGGACGGCACCTCTGCGCGAAGTTCAATTTTATCGGACATGCTCAGACTAGGCGTCGGCACAGCCTTTGGTTTCGGCTGCGCGCTTGTGGTTAAATACGGCGTCTTTTGCCCCGAGGCTATTCAACGGGGCGCTCATCATAACAGGACGGCCACGCCCAAGACAGCGGCCGTCATAGGGACGCAAGCCGCCATGCAAGTGAAACACCTGCTGCTGATCGCCATCCTCGCATTGACCGCTGCTTGCTCATCGAAGGAAGTCGTAGACGAAAACCTGAGCGAAGTCGAGTTGTACCAACAGGCTCAGGCTGATCTGGACAACAACAGCTACACCAGCGCCACCGCCAAGCTGAAGGCTCTGGAATCGCGTTATCCGTTCGGTCGTTATGCCGATCAGGCACAACTCGAACTCATCTACGCCAACTACAAGAATGCCGAGCCAGAAGCTGCGAAAGCCGCGGCTGAGCGCTTCATTCGTCTGCATCCACAGCACCCGAACGTCGATTACGCCTACTACCTCAAGGGCCTGACCTCTTTCGACCAGGACGTCGGTTTGCTGTCTCGCTTCCTGCCGCTGGACATGACCAAACGTGACCCGGGCGCCGCTCGCGACTCCTACAACGAATTCGCCCAGCTGACCAGCCGCTTCCCCAACAGCCGCTACTCGCCGGACGCCAAGCAGCGCATGATCTACCTGCGCAACCTGCTGGCGGCCTACGAAATCCACGTTGCCGATTACTACCTGACCCGTCAGGCCTATGTCGCCGCGGCGAACCGTGGTCGTTACGTGGTGGAAAACTTCCAGGAAACCCCTTCGGTCGGCGACGGCCTGGCGGTGATGACCGAGGCCTACCAGCGCCTGCACCTGGACGACCTGGCAGCCACCAGCCTTGAAACCCTGAAGCTCAACTACCCGAACCACCCAAGCCTGGTGGACGGTCAGTTCGTACCGTCGGTCGCCGAAGCCGACAACCGTTCGTGGCTGAGCAAGGCCACCCTGGGCCTGATCGAATCCCGTCCGCCGCTGCCACCGGGAGAAACCCGCGCCAACCAGGACGTGCAGAAGCAGTTCCAGGATGCCAAGGACGCGATTCCGAACGAGCTCAAGCCTAAAGATGCGGACGGTGACGTGATCGAAGAAGAGAATCACGAAGCAGAAGGTAACAACGAAGACCGTTCCTGGTTCAGCTACATGACCTTCGGCGTGTTCGACTGATACGACCGGCGGTACAGAAAGGGAGACTTCGAGTCTCCCTTTTTTATTGCGCCGTTTTTATAGAACGCATTTACGCTGTGCGCCTGCCATGTCCCCGGCTAAACTGGCGATTCATCAGCCAAAAAGCCGCTCATCATGCTTCGTTTACTGTTCTGGATCGCCGTGATTGCCGCCGCCGTATGGTTTTGGCGCAAGTACAAGGGCCAGGCTGCCGTGCCCAAGTCGCCTGCCGAACTGGAAGCGGCACCGATGGTCCGCTGCGCCCATTGCGGTGTGCACCTGCCACGGGATCGTGCACTGAGTCTTCAACAACAATGGTATTGCAGCCAGGCCCATCTGGAGCAAGGCCCCGGTTCCAGTGATCGCTGAGACGTCCAGTCAAGGCGGCAAACAGGCTCAGCGACTGCTGCGCCTTTATCACCTCTACCGTTTAAGCGTCGGCATCGTCCTGGTGCTGCTGATCTCCAGCAATCTGGACGACCAGTTGCTGACGTCAGCCAGCAACGAGCTGCTGCGCAGTGGCAGCTGGTTGTACCTGGTGCTGAACATTCTTTTGGTGGTCTTCTTCGAGAACACTCGCCAGCCGACGCAATTGTTCAGCCTGGCGCTTCTCGACGTCTTGCTGCTGTGCCTCCTGTTCTACGCAGGCGGCGGTGTGGCCAGCGCCATTGGCAACCTGCTGATCGTCTCCGTCGCCATCAGCAATACGCTCTTGCGAAGACGCATCGGCCTGTTGATTGCAGCCGTCGGTGCACTCGGCATCGTCGGTTCCAGCTTTCTGCTGAATTTCAGCCATCCTCCCAAACCCAATGATTACTTGCAGGTCGGAACCCTGGGCGCCCTATGCTTTGCCGCAGCTTTGCTGGTGCAAGGCCTGATCCGACGCCTGGAAGTCAGTGAAACCCTCGTGGAACAGAAGGCCAGCGAAGTCGTCGGCCTGGAAGCACTCAATGCGCTGATCCTGCAACGCATGCGCACCGGCATTCTGGTGCTCGACGAGCAGCGGCGCGTGCAATTGGCCAATCACAGCGCCCTGTCACTGCTCGGCTGCGACCGGCTTGAGGGCCGACTGATCGACGACCAGGTCCCCGCCCTCGTCGAACGCTATCAGCTCTGGCTCAGCAATCCGACGTTGCGCCCGCAAAGCCTGAAAATCGCCAATAGCGGCGTGGAGCTGCAACCGAGCTTCATTGCACTGGACTCAAGCCCGCAGCACCAGACCCTGGTTTTTCTTGAAGACCTCGCCCAGATCGCCCAGCAGGCCCAACAACTGAAACTCGCCGCGCTCGGACGCCTGACTGCCGGTATCGCCCATGAAATCCGTAATCCTTTGGGTGCCATCAGTCATGCCGCGCAGCTATTGCGCGAGTCCGAGGAACTGAACAGCGCGGATCAACGTCTGACGCAGATCATTCAAGATCACTCTCAGCGCATGAATCGGGTAATCGAAAACGTCCTGCAACTGTCCCGCCGCCAGCAAACCTTACCGCAACGGTTGGACCTGAAGCCGTGGCTGCAACAGTTCGTCAGCGAAATTCGCGAGGGCGCGACCGAGCGCCAGCAGATTCACCTGCACATCGCTGGCGGCGACTTCAAGACGTTGATGGACCCGAACCAGTTGAACCAGATTCTCGACAATCTCATTCGCAACGCCTGGCGCCACAGCGCCCAGCGCCACGATCTGGCACAGGTCTGGCTTGAGTTGTTCGTCGATCCCGACAGCCAACTGCCCATCCTCGAAATCCTCGACGACGGCCCCGGTGTGGCCCCTGACCATCAAGCGCAACTGTTCGAGCCTTTCTTCACCACCAGCCACCAAGGCACTGGCCTGGGGCTTTACCTGTCCCGTGAGCTGTGCGAAAGCAACCAGGCCCGCCTGGACTTTAAACCACGCCAAGGCGGCTGCTTTCGCATCACCTTTGCTCACGGACAGAAACAAGGTTGAAGATGAGCCCACGGCAAAAAGTCCTGATCGTCGACGACGAACCGGACATCCGCGAACTCCTGGAAATCACCCTGGGACGGATGAAACTCGATACCTGGAGTGCCCGCAACGCTGGCGAGGCACAGGCACTGCTCAAGCGCGAGACATTCAATCTGTGCCTGACCGACATGCGCCTGCCGGACGGTACAGGTCTTGAACTGCTACAGCACATCCAGCAACGCCACCCGCAAGTCCCGGTAGCCATGATCACTGCCTATGGCAATGTCGAGACAGCGATCAACGCTCTCAAGGCCGGGGCTTTTGACTTCCTGAGCAAACCGGTGGACCTCACTCGCCTGCGGGAACTGGTCAACAGCGCCCTGCTGCTGCCCACCCCGGGCATTGCCATCGACCGCCGCTTGCTGGGCGATTCATTGCCGATGCGCAACCTGCGCAAACAGATCGACAAACTGGCGCGCAGCCAGGCGCCGGTGTACATCAGCGGCGAGTCTGGCAGTGGCAAGGAGCTGGTCGCACGCCTGATCCATGATCGCGGACCGCGCGCCAACCAGCCCTTTGTTCCGGTCAATTGCGGCGCCATTCCGTCGGAGTTGATGGAAAGCGAATTTTTCGGTCATCGCAAAGGCAGCTTCAGCGGCGCCATCGAAGACAAACCCGGACTGTTCCAGGCGGCCCATGGCGGCACCCTGTTCCTCGACGAAGTGGCTGATCTGCCGCTGCCGATGCAGGTCAAACTGCTGCGGGCCATTCAGGAAAAAGCCGTACGCAGTGTGGGTGGGCAACAGGAAGTGGTGGTTGATGTGCGCATACTATGCGCCACCCATAAAGACCTCGCGGCCGAAGTCACCGCTGAGCGCTTCCGCCAGGATTTGTACTACCGGTTGAACGTGATCGAGCTGCGGGTTCCACCCTTGCGCGAACGCCGTGACGATATCGAGCCGCTGGCCAGCCATGTGCTCAAGCGCCTGGCCGCCGACACCGGTCAACCCGTGGCAACACTTCACCCGCAAGCTCTCGATGCGCTGAAAAGCTACCGCTTTCCGGGCAATGTGCGGGAACTGGAGAACATGCTCGAACGGGCACACACGCTGTGCGAAAACAAACAGATCGAAGCCGGCGACCTGCGCCTGGCCGAAGGGAACTGTGCCGCAGAAGGCGGTGTGCCGGATCTCACGCAGATCGACAATCTGGAGGCTTATCTGGAGAACGTCGAACGCCAGTTGATTCTCCAGGCCCTTGAAGAAACCCGCTGGAATCGTACGGCGGCGGCTCAGCGGTTGAATTTGTCGTTCAGGTCGATGCGGTACAGGCTGAAAAAATTAGGGTTGGATTGAGGGCCTCTTCGCGAGCAGGCTCGCTCCCACAGGTAAACCACAGCCTCTGTGGGAGCGAGCCTGCTCGCGAATGCGATCTGACAGTCGCCAAATCTTTCGATACTAGATCCGCCCAATCGGCGCATACGGTGCCGGATCAATGATCGGCGCCCTGCCCAACATCACATCGGCAAACAACTGACACGACGCCGGCGCCAACACCAGCCCGTTGCGGAAATGCCCGCAGTTGAGCCACAGCCCCTCAAATCCCGGCACCCGGCCAATGTAGGGAATGCCTTCCGGCGAGCCCGGCCTTAGACCAGCCCAATGCCCCACCACTTCGGCATCCGCCAGTGCCGGTATCAATTCCACCGCCGAGGCCTTGAGGCTTTCCAGCGCCGATTCGGTTGGCGTCTTGTCGTAGCCTTCATGCTCCAGCGTACTGCCAATCAGGATGTGCCCGTCGCGCCGGGGGATCGCATAACGCCCCTTGGCCAAGACCATGCTCGGCAGAAAATCCGCCGCGCACTTGTAGAGAATCATCTGCCCTTTCACCGGTTCGACCGGCAGCTCAAGGCCCAGGCTCTTGAGCAAATCACCGCTCCAGGCGCCAGCGGTCAGGACCACTTGATCACCGCGGATCACACCTGTGGAAGTCTGCACGCCGACAATTTTTCCGTCTTCACGAATAAACCCGCTGACTTCACTCTGCTCATGAATCGTCACGTTCGGCAGTGCCAGCAGCGCAGCCTTGAGGGATTTCACCAACCGTGGATTGCGCACATTGGCGACGTCGGCCATGTAGATCGCCCTGGAAAAACCACCACCCAAGACCGGCACCGCGTCGTGCGCCGCCGAGATATCCACAGCCCGCAGCGGACGACTCTCCCGCGCAGCCCAGGCCAGCGCCTCGGCTTCATCGTCCAGATCCAGCCAATACAAGCCGGTGGTGTGCACCTCGGGATCGACCCCGGTGGCCGCGAACAGGCGCTCGCCCAGTTGTGGATAAAAGTCCTGGGACCAGTGGGCCAACGCGGTGACCGCGGGGTTGTAACGCCACGGGTAGAGCGGCGATACGATGCCGCCACCGGCCCAGGAAGACTCCTGACCGACGTTCGAGCGGTCCAGCAGTACAACGCTCTGCACTTCGGACGCGAGATTGAATGCCGTCAGCAGACCGATTACCCCGCCGCCGACAATCACCACTTGCTGTTGCCTGGTCATATTCTGATCCAACCGATAAATAGACAGAGGGCACAAAAGACGCCCGAAAAGTAAAACTCAGCGACCCCAGCAATCCTTGGTGGTCAGGCCGGCCGTGGCATTGACCATACCGCGCTCGCCCGTATTGGTGATGGTGAAATCACCGCACTTGTCAGCGGCCATGCTGGTACCCGCCTTGCGCACCGCCGTCAGCAGGAAGGTCTGGTCGGTCAGTGTCGGCGTGATGGTGTAGTAGTCACTGCCCGCACTGAGGCCGGCGACACCGCTGTAGACGTTTTTCTGTGAATAGAAACGCTCAAGGATCTGCGCCTGCTCGGAAAGCAGGCCGGCCACTTCGGTACGACGCCCTTTGTTCTGATATTCCGTAAAGCTTGGCATGGCGATGGTCAGGACAATCCCGATGATCGCAATCACGATCATGATTTCGATCAGGGTAAAACCGCGGTTGGATCTGTGCATGCCTCAACTCTCGCTTACTGTATTTGTCGCCACATGATGCGACGGCTGCCGTCGCCGGATTTTTCCACCCCTTCGCTGATACCGCCACTGGAATCGCTCTCGGTGTTCGTCGCGTCCTTGTCGATATCGCTCAGGGTCGGATCGTCGCCGGTAAAAATCACTCCGCTGGACAGCACGTCAGGATTATCGATCACTCCGTCGCCATTGGAGTCGAGCATCTTAACGCTGAACGCCACGGGCAGCTTCAGGCAGATGGGTTTCAAACCCGAATCACTGCGATAGAAGCCGTACCAGTTGCCACGGGCCAAGCAACTGTCCCGGCCCAGGTTCGACGAGGCGATAGTCATCTCCGGATTCTGGCCTGGCCAGTCCGATGGCGTGTAGGCATAAACCGATACCGACAGGCACAACGCTAAAACAGCACCGACTGACAGCGTCGTTGATCGTTCAGTACTTCGCATAGATGCTCTCCACCACACTACGCGAGTTGCCCGCGATGCCGACGGCGGTGACCCGGTACAACGTCGCCGAGGTGTTGCTCGGCACATTCACCGCCATCTGGGTGGTGCCAATGTTTTGCACGCCATAAAAACCGGTTCCGGAAGCGATCCACGTGACCCCCGAGCTGGCAATGAACCCGGCGGCCTTGACCGTCGATGACTCGGCCGGGGGCTCGCATTGGCGCGTGTCATTGCACTCGGCCAACAGGTAGCTATCGAGTTGCACCGCGCTTTCGCCGACGCGCAACGCCGCTTCGGCAGCCTGGAATGACTGATTGCGCAAACTCACGCTGCCGGCCATTTTTTCCTGCAGGGTGGCGTTCTGCATCGAGGAAATGCCGATCAGCGTCAGCAGCAACAGAAATACCAGACTGACCAACAGCGCCATGCCGCGTTGGGAGCGAGGCGTTCTCGGAAAAACACTCATCGGCCCTCCCCTCACGGCAAGCGGTTGCGCAGTGCGGCAACCACGTTGAAGGTTTGATTGCCCACCCGGTTGTTCGGATCGGCGAGTGTCAGGCTCAGCCGCACGCTGCGGATGCGCGCCGGGTCCGAGGGATTGCTGCTGTAACTGGAGGCGGCCGTATCGGCGGCGGAACTGGCGAGGCCGAAGCTCACGTTGAAGGCACTGACGTTATCGACCAGCACGGATTGAGCTGGCGTATCTATACCGGTGCCCATCGTTAACTGACCGTTCTTGAAGCGGTAGATCAACCGCCGGATCGGAAATGCCTGTTGCCCCGAAGCCGGCGCGCGCAAGTCGGAATAGGCCGTCGCCGTAATTCGGCAATCGGAAACCACCGTCCAGGTCGGCGTTGCACCGTTACTGCCGACATCCGCCGTCACCAAGGTCAATTTTTGATTGGCGTTATCCCAACTGATTGGCGTTTTCTGACTGGCAGCGAAACGTCCCCCCAAGCTGGCGTCGGTGATCGTCCCCAGGCAGCCAAACATGCCGACCATGCGGATTTCCTGAATCATTTTGCTCAGTACAAAACGCGCATCTTCCTGCATGGCGGCAGCAGCGTTCTGGCTGACGTAGGTGTTTTTTGCAGCAATGAAAACCTGCACCACGCCCAGCACCACGATCAAGCTCAAGGCCAGGGCGATCAGTAGCTCGATCAGGCCGAACCCTCTTTGGAAACGGCTCATGGCGTCGCCACCGGTTCGACGGTTGCGCGACTGGTGAGCACGAAGCTGCGGCGGGTATTGGCGCTGTTGGCGGCCCGGGAGTCGTCCCAGGTGATGGTGATGGTGTACACGTGCTGATTGAGGGCGATGCTGCCGGTAGCCGTAGGGCCACCGAAATTGACGATATTGCGGGTGAAATCGTAGAGGTCCTGGTCCCGGGCGACGCTCAGGTTGCCCGAGGTCGGCGGCGTGACGGTGTAGTCGGTGGCTGCATTGGCGCGAATGCGGTCCATCATGTCATAGGCGATAAAACTGGCCTGGCTGGTCATGCGCGCACTGTCGGTGTACTTCAGCGCATTCAATTGAATCGCTGCTGCCCCCAAAAGCCCCACGCCAAGAATCAGCAACGCAACCAAGACTTCAATCAGCGTCATGCCTTCCTGTGCACGTTTACTCCAGTGCCTCATCCGCAACTTCCACCTAATAGAATTCGTCCGTTCAAACACACATTCAGCGTCCTGCTTTGCGTCCCCAGCACATAACTGATCACCACCGCCGTGGACGGTGACGACAAACCGCCCAGGTTATTGAAATCGATGGCGGTCACTCCTGAGGTTAGCGTCAGCGTCGCGCCGCTGCTCATTGCTGGAACAACACGCAATACATTGGCCGGTGTGCCAGTACCGTCATACACCGACAACTCGCCGTTCCAAAAACTGCCGCCCGCGGTAGGGCGCACTCGCGTGGTCACACCGTGGTTTATCGCCTCCAGTCGGGCGAAATTCAGGCCACGTCGCAGATCACCGATCTCGGTGTCGGCCCTGGAAATTTGCGTGGATCGGGTGAACGCCGGGACAGCCAAGGTGATCAGGACCAGAAAGATCGCAATGGCAACCAGCAACTCGATCAGCGTGAAACCTTTTGTACGATGCTCCATCGGTGCCCTCCGTTGCCGTCGGCTATACCTGCTTTTACACACTAGAACGTTCGACCGCCGCGGCGCGGTTGGATTGCCATCACTCGTGCACGGATCGCACGGGGCACAACACTCCAGGGAGGGATTTGCCATGCGTCAGCACGGTTTCAGCCTGATCGAACTGCTCATGGGACTGACGATTGTCGGGATTGTTCTGCATTTGGTCAGTCCGGCGTTTGCAGCCGTAACGGAGTCGAATTATCGGGAGGAGGCGGCGAGGTCGCTTTTCAGTGGCATACGCACGGCCAGAACCGAAGCCATCACACGCAATCAGACCATCGTCATCCACAGCATCAACAATGACTGGGCTCAAGGCTGGCGGATGATTCTGGATGTGAGCGGCAAGGGACATGAGGACAGCAGCAATCCGCTGCTTATGGAACGCCAAGGCAGTGCCCGTGTGCCTGTTGTGGGTAATCGACCGGTCAGGAGTTTTGTAAGGTTCAGTGGTCTGGGTGAGCCGCTATTGCCAAGCGGGGCTTTTCAAGCGGGGACATTGCACATTTGCTCAGCCCGCGAGCCGTTGAGCCAATACCAGGTGGTACTGGCCCGCACCGGTCTCGTCAGCCTGCGCAGCAAAAAGACTGAACAGGCGTTATGCGTGGGTGGAGAAGACTCAGAGCAGGGAGCGAACACGTAGTTCTTTAGGCATGGAGAACGTGATGTTCTCTTCCCGACCCGCCAGCTCGTCGGCGCCGGTGGCGCCCCAGGCCTGCAATTGCTGGATCACGCCACGCACCAGGACTTCCGGCGCGGAGGCGCCAGCGGTGATGCCGATACGCTCGACACCGTCGAACCAGCTCTTTTGCAGGTCTTCGGCACCGTCGATCAGATAGGCCGGAGTGGCCATGCGCTCGGCGAGTTCACGCAGGCGATTTGAGTTGGAGCTGTTCGGGCTGCCGACCACCAGCACCACATCGCATTCGTCAGCCAGTTGCTTGACTGCGTCCTGACGGTTTTGCGTGGCGTAGCAGATATCGTCCTTGCGCGGACCGCCAATGGCCGGGAAACGGGTACGCAGGGCGTCGATGACGCGGCTGGTATCGTCCATGGACAGGGTGGTCTGGGTCACGAACGCCAGTTTTTCGGGATTGTTCACTTGCAGTTCGGCGACGTCTTTCTCGTCTTCGACCAGGTAGATCGCCCCGCCGTTGCTGGCATCGTACTGGCCCATGGTGCCTTCGACTTCAGGGTGACCGGCGTGGCCGATGAGGATGCATTCACGACCGTCGCGGCTGTAGCGCGCAACTTCGATGTGCACCTTGGTCACCAGCGGGCATGTGGCATCGAACACTTTCAGGCCACGGCCAGCGGCTTCCGTGCGTACAGCCTGGGACACACCGTGGGCACTGAAGATCACGATCACGTCGTCCGGCACCTGATCCAGCTCTTCGACGAAGATCGCGCCACGATTGCGCAGGTCTTCGACGACGAATTTGTTGTGGACCACTTCATGGCGCACATAGATCGGCGGTCCGAAGACTTCCAGGGCGCGGTTGACGATTTCGATCGCCCGGTCCACACCGGCGCAGAAGCCACGGGGGTTGGCGAGTTTGATTTGCATGCTGTGCCTCGTGTCTTGCCCTGTAGGAGCGAGCTTGCTCGCGAAAAACTAAAGGACAACGCGTTAATCCAGAAAAAACGCGTATTCGTTAACGATCATCGCGAGCGAGCTCGCTCCTACAGAAAAGCAGTTAAAGCGCTTTGACGGAGATAATTTCCACGTCAAAGGTCAGCGTCTTGCCGGCCAACGGGTGGTTGAAGTCGATGGTCACTTGCGCATCATCGAATTCTTTCACCACGCCTGGCAATTCAGTATTGGCCGCATCGTTGAAGATCACCAGCAAACCCGGCGACAGGTCCATGTTCTGGAACTGCGAGCGCGGAATGATCTGCACGTTTTGCGGGTTGGGCTGGCCAAATGCGTTTTCCGGCTCGATGCTCAGCGTACGCTTGTCGCCTGCCTTGAAACCGAACAGTGCAGCCTCGAAACCTGGCAACAGGTTGCCATCACCAACCTTGAAAGTCGCCGGGGCCTTGTCGAAGGTGCTGTCCACCGTGTCGCCGTTCTCCAGGCGCAATGCGAAATGCAAGGTGACTTCCGTGTTCTGGCCGATGCGTTGCTCAGCCAATACCTGTTCAGTCATGAACGGCTTCTCCGGTCTTTTTACTTTTGAACATATCCAGTGCCAGCATGACTGCGCCTACAGTGATAGCACTGTCGGCAAAGTTGAACGCCGGGAAGTACCAGCGGTTCTGCCAGTGCACCAGGATGAAATCGATCACATGGCCCAGGGCAATGCGGTCATAAAGGTTACCCAGCGCGCCACCGAGCACCAGTGCCAGGGCGACTGCCAGCCAGGTTTCATTGCGGCCCAGGCGTTTGAGCCAGACCACCAGCACCGCACTGACCACGATCGCAATCAAGGCAAACAGCCAGCGCTGCCAGCCGGAGCTGTCGGCCAGGAAGCTGAACGCAGCACCGGTGTTGTAGGCCAGGGTCCAGCTGAAGTAATCGGGGATCACCACGATTTGCTGGTACATCGTAAGCTTGCCTTCGAAGTAGAACTTGCTGGCCTGGTCGATGACCAGGACCAGCAAACTCAACCAGAGCCAGCTCAGCCGTCCGAAACGGCCAACGGCGTTAGGCATAGTGGCGAACCTCGCCAGCACCGCTGATGTTGTCGACGCAACGACCGCAAATCTCCGGATGCTCCGGGTTCACGCCGACGTCTTCACGGCAGTGCCAGCAACGGGCGCACTTGGCGTGGCTCGACTTGACCACTTTGAGCTTCAGGCCGGCAACTTCGGTCACTACCGCGTCCTCAGGCGCTTTTACAAAAGGCGCAACGCTGGCGGTGGAGGTAATCAGGACGAAGCGCAGCTCGTTGCTCAACTTGGCCAGGTCGGCGCTCAGGGCGTCTTCGGCGAACAGCGTCACTTCGGCTTGCAGGTTGCCACCGACAGCCTTGGCTGCACGCTGGATTTCCATTTCCTTGTTGACCGCGACCTTGACCGCCATGATCCGGTCCCAGTACGCGCGATCCAGCTCGAAGCCTTCTGGCAACTCGGTCAGGCCTTCGTACCAGGTGTTGAGCATCACCGACTCGTTACGCTCGCCCGGCAGGTACTGCCACAACTCGTCGGCGGTGAACGCCAGGATCGGCGCGATCCAGCGAACCAGCGCTTCAGAGATATGGAACAGCGCGGTCTGGCACGAACGACGGGCCTTGCTGTCGGCGCCGGTGGTGTACTGGCGATCCTTGATGATATCCAGGTAGAAACCGCCCAGCTCCTGCACGCAGAAGTTGTGGATCTTGGAGTAGACGTTCCAGAAGCGGTATTCGCCGTAGTGCTCTTGCAGCTCGCGTTGCAGCAGCAGGGTACGGTCCACGGCCCAACGGTCCAGTGCCAGCATTTCTTCGGCCGGCAGGAGGTCGGTGGCCGGGTTGAACCCGGTCAGGTTCGAGAGCAGGAAGCGCGCGGTGTTACGGATACGCCGGTAGGCGTCCGCACTGCGTTGCAGGATCTGCTCGGAAACCGCCATTTCGCCCGAATAGTCGGTCGATGCCACCCACAGACGCATGATATCGGCGCCCAGGGTGTCGTTGACCTTTTGCGGTGCAATGACGTTGCCCAGCGACTTGGACATCTTGCGGCCGGACTCGTCGACGGTGAAACCGTGGGTCAGCAGCTCGCGGTATGGCGCGTGGTTGTCGATGGCGCAACCGGTCAACAGGGAGGAGTGGAACCAGCCGCGGTGCTGGTCCGAACCTTCCAGGTACAGGTCGGCCCGTGGACCGGTTTCGTGGCCCATCGGATGCGAACCGCGCAGCACGTGCCAGTGCGTGGTGCCCGAATCGAACCAGACGTCCAGCGTGTCACTGATCTTGTCGTACTGCGGCGCTTCATCGCCCAGCAGTTCGGCAGCGTCCAGCTTGAACCAGGCTTCGATGCCTTCCACTTCGACGCGCTTGGCGACTTCTTCCATCAGTTCGACAGTGCGTGGGTGCAGCTCGCCGCTTTCCTTGTTCAGGAAGAACGGGATCGGCACGCCCCAGTTGCGCTGACGGGAAATGCACCAGTCCGGACGGTTGGCGATCATCGAGTGCAGGCGCGCCTGGCCCCAGGCCGGGACGAACTTGGTGTCTTCAATGGCTTTGATCGAACGCTGGCGCAGGGTGTCGCCCGTGGTCGGCTGCTTGTCCATGCCGATGAACCACTGTGCGGTGGCGCGGTAGATCAGCGGCGTCTTGTGGCGCCAGCAGTGCATGTAGCTGTGTTCGATGATGGTGGTGTGCAGCAGCGCACCGACTTCGGTCAGCTTGTCGACGATGGCCGGGTTGGCCTTCCAGATGAACTGGCCGCCGAAGAACTCCAGCGATGGCACGTACACGCCATTGCTTTGTACCGGGTTGAGGATGTCGTCGTTGACCATGCCGTACTTCTTGCAGGTCACGAAGTCGTCCACGCCGTAGGCCGGCGAAGAGTGAACCACACCGGTGCCGGCGCCCAGCTCGACGTAGTCGGCCAGGTAAACCGGCGACAGACGATCATAGAACGGGTGACGGAAGTTGATCAGCTCCAGCGCTTTACCGGTAGTGGTCGCGATGACCGAGCCTTGCAGGCTGTAACGGGCCAGGCACGATTCGACCAGCTCTTCAGCCAGTACCAGCAGCTTGTCGCCGACATCAACCAGCGCGTAGTTGAATTCCGGGTGGACGTTCAACGCCTGGTTGGCCGGGATGGTCCACGGGGTGGTGGTCCAGATCACGATCGAGGCAGGCTTGGCCAGCGATGCCAGACCGAAGGCGGCAGCCAGCTTGGCTTCATCGGCAATCGGGAAAGCCACGTCGATGGTCGAGGACTTCTTGTTCTCGTACTCGACTTCCGCTTCAGCAAGGGCCGAACCGCAGTCAAAGCACCAGTTCACAGGCTTCAAGCCCTTGAACACGAAACCGCCCTTGACGATTTCAGCCAGGGCGCGGATTTCACCGGCCTCATTCTTGAAGTCCATGGTCTTGTACGGGTTGGCAAAGTCACCCAACACGCCCAGACGGATGAATTCGGATTTCTGGCCTTCGATCTGTTCGGTGGCGTACGCCCGGCACAGTTCGCGGGTCTTGTCCGCGCCCAGGTTCTTGCCGTGGGTCACTTCGACTTTGTGCTCGATCGGCAGGCCGTGGCAGTCCCAGCCCGGAACATAAGGCGCATCGTAGCCCGACAGGGTCTTCGAGCGGATGATCATGTCCTTGAGAATCTTGTTCAGCGCATGACCGATGTGAATCGTGCCGTTGGCGTACGGAGGACCGTCGTGAAGAACGAACTTCGGACGATCCTTGCCAATCTCGCGCAACTTTCCGTACAGGCCAATGCTGTCCCAGCGCTGCAGAATCTGCGGTTCGCGCTGAGGCAGGCCGGCCTTCATTGGGAAGGCGGTGTCCGGAAGGTTTAGCGTGGCTTTATAGTCGGTCATTTAAGGCTCTTCATTAGCGATGGGCGCTAGGTGCGGCTAGTGCACGGGCGGCGGCGACATCCGCGTTGATCGCCGTTTTCAGCGCCTCCAGAGAGGCGAAACGCTGCTCTTCACGCAGCTTGTGGTGGAAAACCACCGTTAAACGCCGGTCATACAGATCGCCGGCAAAATCTAAAAGATGCACTTCCAGGTGGGCCTTGCCATCACCTTGAACCGTGGGCCGCACGCCGATGTTGGCGACGCCGGGCCAGGTCTTGCCGTCGATCTCCACGTTGACCAGGTAAACCCCGGTGAACGGCACGCGACGGCGCTTGAGTTGTATATTGGCGGTGGGCGTACCCAGCTGCCGCGCGAGTTTCTGGCCGTGCAGCACGCGACCTGCGATACGGTACGGGCGACCGAGCAGACGTTCGGCCAGGACAAAGTCGGCAGCCGCCAGCGCATTACGCACCTGGGTACTGCTGACCCGGATGCCGTCGAGTTCGACGGTCTGCGCCGCTTCAACGGTAAAACCCTGTGTGACACCGGCCTGTTGCAGGAAATCGAAATCCCCTACCCGGTCACAGCCGAAACGGAAGTCGTCGCCGACTTCAAGGTGTTGCACGCCGAGGCCGTCCACTAGGATGGTATCGACGAACGCCTTGGCGCTGAGCTTGCTCAGACGCTGATTGAACGCCAGGCACAAGACCCGGTCGACGCCTTCGGCCGCCAGCAGCTGCAGTTTGTCCCGCAGGCGGGCCAAACGCGCAGGCGCCGTATCCGGCGCGAAGAACTCCCGTGGCTGCGGCTCGAAAATCACCACGCAGCTGGGCACGCCCAATTCGAGCGCACGCTCACGCAGCCGCGCCAGGATAGCCTGGTGGCCACGGTGTACACCGTCAAAGTTGCCAATAGTGGCGACGCAGCCCCGATGCTGGGGGCGCAGATTGTGGAGGCCTCGAACCAGCTGCATAACGCGCTTCTTGCTCATAAAGTGGTCGATTATAACCACACCCGGCGGCCGACGACAGGCAACACCGTATGCCAAAGTAATCGAGCCGACAAAAATGCCGGCCCGCCCACGTTTTTTCTAAATAGTTATCGAGGTTTTATCCTCAGCCCAGCGCCTTGCGATTGAAGTCGCGCAAACGGAAGCCCATCAACACTAACATGCCGAAATAAGCCACCACACCCGCGACCACCAACGCGCCCAGGCGCAGGAAGCGCTCAAGCATCTGCCCCTCGCCCCAGGCCGGCATGAAATGCATCCCGGCCAGCAACACGCCAGACATCACCGCCACCGCAACCACCAACTTGAAACCGAACTTAGCCCAACCCGGTTGCGGCTGGTACATCTGCTGCTTGCGCAACTGATAGAAAAGCAACCCGGCATTGAGGCAGGCGCCGGCACTGATGGCAAGCGCCAGGCCGGCATGGGCCAGGGGGCCGATCAGCACCAGGTTGAACAGCTGCGTGACGATCAGGGTAAAAATCGCGATTTTTACCGGAGTCCGGATGTTTTGTTGCGCATAAAAGCCGGGAGCCAGCACTTTGATCACAATAATCCCGAGTAAACCGACCGAGTAGGCAATCAGCGCCCGCTGGGTCATCGCCGCATCGAAAGCACTGAACTGACCGTACTGGAACAATGAAACCGTCAGTGGCTCGGCCAGAATCCCCAATGCCAGAGCGCAAGGCAGCACCAGCATGAAGCAAAGGCGCAGACCCCAATCGAGGATTCGAGAATACTCATGGCGATCCTTGCTGGCGTAAGTCTTGGCCAGCGTCGGCAGCAGAATCGTGCCCAACGCTACGCCCAGTACGCCGGAAGGCAGCTCCATCAAACGATCGGCGTAGTACATCCAGGATACGGAGCCGGCGACCAGGAACGAGGCGAAAATGGTATTGATGATCAGCGAAATCTGGCTGACCGATACCCCGAGAATCGCCGGCAGCATCTGCTTCATCACTCGCCAGACGCCACTGTCGCGCAGATTCAGGCGCGGCAGCACCAGCATGCCGATCTTTTTCAGGTGAGGCAGCTGATAGAGCAACTGCGCCAGGCCGCCCACCAGTACGGCCCAACCCAGCGCCATCACCGGCGGATCAAAATACGGCGTCAGGAACAGCGAAAAGATGATCATGCTGACGTTCAGCAGCGTCGGCACAAAGGCCGGCACCGAAAAACGGTTCCAGGTGTTGAGGATCGCGCCAGCCAGGGACGACAGGGAAATCAGCAATATGTAGGGGAAGGTCACCCGCAACAGGCTGGTGGTGAGTTCGAACTTTTCCGGCGTGTCGGTGAAACCCGGTGCCGTCACCCAGATGACCCACGGCGCGGCAAGCATGCCCAGCGCCGTAACCAGCGCCAGCACCAGCGTCAACAGGCCCGAGACATAGGCAATGAACGTACGCGTCGCCTCGTCCCCTTTCTGGCTTTTATATTCGGCAAGAATGGGCACGAACGCCTGGGAAAACGCCCCCTCGGCGAAGATGCGCCGCAACAGGTTGGGCAGTTTGAATGCGATAAAGAAGGCGTCGGTTGCCATTCCTGCGCCGAATGCGCGCGCAATGAGGGTGTCACGGACGAATCCGAGAACCCGGGAAAGCATCGTGATAGAGCTGACGGCGGCCAACGATTTGAGCAGATTCATTGAAAGAGTTTGTGCCTGTCGATAAACAGCAGGCGAACTACGCGCCTACTTGTGCGATACTCCGCGCCGCAACAGCACAGAGCCAAAGCTCGCGAGTTTACAGGTCACACGCCGGAAAGAAATATCCCGTCGCACCACGCCTACCACTTAGCGGAACGTTTCAAGCGCCCTTGACAAGACTTCAACTCATCGGCATGATTCGCGGCCTATTTTGTTTGCTATTTCCTAAAAAGTCTTTCGAGGAGCTCGACGGTGGCCAACTCACCTTCCGCCAAAAAACGTGCAAAACAGGCTGAGAAGCGTCGCAGCCACAACGCCAGCCTGCGTTCCATGGTTCGTACCTACATCAAAAACGTAGTTAAGGCCATCGACGCAAAAGACGCTGCCAAAGCACAAGCTGCTTACGTTCTGGCTGTGCCAGTTATCGACCGCATGGCCGATAAAGGCATCATCCACAAGAACAAGGCTGCTCGCCATAAGAGCCGCCTGAATGGCCACGTAAAGGCCCTGAACGTTGCCGCTGCTGCCTAAGCGACACGCTCATTAAAAAACCGACCTCAGGGTCGGTTTTTTATTGCCTGCGATTTGGTGAATTCGACAAAAATGCGGGAGGGATCCTGCTCGCGAAAGCGGTACATCAGACACATGAATGCTGAATGTGCAGCCATCTTCGCGAGCAGGCTCGCTCCCACAGTGGATCTTCGCGAACTTCAGATTACTGGGCGCTCGCCCACGGCAAAATCGGAATCGCCGTCACCGCATTCTGCGGACTGCCCTCGATCAAGCGATCACTGTAGACCAGATAAACCAGCGTATTACGCTTCTTGTCGAGGAAACGCACCACCTGCATGGTCTTGAACACCAGCGAGGTGCGCTCCTTGAATACTTCATCACCGTCCTTCAGCTCGCCCTTGAACTTGATTGGCCCTACCTGACGACACGCAATGGAAGCCTCGGCACGATCCTCGGCGAGTCCCAGACCACCTTTCACGCCACCCGTCTTGGCACGCGACAGGTAGCAGGTCACACCCTCGACCTTCGGATCATCAAACGCCTCGACCACGATCCGGTCGTTCGGCCCAACGAACTTGAACACCGTCGACACCTGGCCAATTTCCTCGGCCGAAGCCAGCAGCGGCATCGCCAGCAGCAGCCCCAACAATCCTTTTGCCACACGCATTCAGGTATTCCTTCAGACCAGGATCAGGTTATCGCGATGAACCAGTTCCGGCTCCGCCATGTAACCCAACAGACCGACAATCGCATCAGAGGACTGACCGATGATTTTTTGCGCTTCCAGCGCACTGTAGTTGGCCAGGCCACGCGCAATCTCTCGACCGTCCGGCGCCACACATACCACCATCTCGCCGCGACGGAAGCTGCCCTGAACCAACTTCACCCCCACCGGCAGCAAACTCTTGTTGCCTTGGGAGAGCGCCGTCACCGCGCCCGCATCCAGCACCAGCGTGCCACGGGTTTGCAGGTGCCCGGCCAGCCACTGTTTGCGCGCCGCCAGCATGCCGCGCTCAGGCGAAAGCAAGGTGCCGATGCGCTCGCCCGCCTTGAGACGATCCAGCACTCGCTCGAGGCGCCCACCAACAATGATCGTGTGCGCACCGGAACGCGCCGCCAGACGCGCTGCGCGCAATTTGGTCTGCATGCCGCCGCGCCCCAGCGCACCACCGGTCCCACCCGCCACCGCGTCAAGCGCCGGGTCATCGGCACGCGCCTCGTAAATCAGCTGGGCATCCGGATTGTTGCGCGGATCGGCGTCGAACATGCCATCGCGATCCGTGAGGATCACCAGCAGGTCCGCCTCGACCAGGTTGGCCACCAGCGCCGCCAGGGTATCGTTATCGCCGAAACGGATTTCGTCTGTGACCACGGTGTCGTTTTCATTGATCACCGGAATAACCTTCAGCTCAACCAGCGCGCGCAAGGTGCTACGAGCGTTCAGGTAGCGCTTGCGGTCGGACAGGTCGTCGTGGGTCAGGAGAATCTGCGCAGTGTGCCGACCATGCTCGGCAAAGCTCGACTCCCAAGCCTGCACCAACCCCATCTGGCCGATTGCAGCAGCGGCCTGGAGTTCGTGCATCGCACTGGGTCGCGAAGTCCAGCCCAGACGACTCATGCCCGCCGCCACCGCCCCGGAGGACACCAGCACCAGCTCGACACCCGCCTCATGCAAGGCCACCATCTGTTCAACCCAGACACCCATTGCCGCGCGATCCAGGCCCTTGCCGTCCGCCGTCAGCAGAGCGCTGCCGATTTTCACGACCCAACGCTGCGCACCTGTCACCTTGCTCCGCATCATCTTCAACCTTAGCTTGAGGACAGCGCGACCTAGCACTGCCCGTGACGTTATTCGTGGTTATTCGTGACCAACGATCGATTTCCAGATACTAAAACGCCGCTCGATTGAGCGGCGCTTAAGTTTATCGCAACGAATCAGTCACGCACGTAAATGATTTCCGGACCGTCTTCGTCATCCACATCTTCTTCATCCCAATCATCATCGCCGATGTCGTGGACCGACTTCACGCCACTGCGACGCAGGGCACGCTGGTCATCCAGCGCCTGCAGCTGGGCACGGGCTTCGTCTTCGATGCGCTGATCAAGCTCGGCCAGCTCTTCCTTGTAGACCGGGTCGTTAGCCAGGCGATCAGCACGATCCTCCAGGTAACGCATGATGTCGTGACACAGACGCTCGGTGTTCTGCTTGGCGATGGCCGAAATCACGTAAACCGGACCCGTCCACTCCAGACGATCAACGATTTCCTTGACGCGGGCATCATGCTCTTCATCGAGGATCTGGTCGCACTTGTTCAGCACCAGCCAGCGATCACGCTCAGCCAGGGACGGGCTGAACTTGGTCAGCTCGCTGACGATCACTTCAGCCGCTTCCGCAGCATCGGTCTCATCCAGCGGCGCCATGTCGACAAGGTGCAGCAGCAGGCGCGTGCGCGACAAGTGCTTGAGGAAGCGAATCCCCAGGCCCGCGCCATCGGAAGCACCTTCGATCAGACCCGGAATGTCCGCAACCACGAAGCTTTTCCAGCGATCGACGCTGACCACACCCAGGTTTGGCACCAAAGTAGTGAACGGATAGTCGGCGACTTTCGGCTTGGCAGCCGACACCGAACGGATAAAGGTACTTTTGCCGGCGTTCGGCAAGCCCAGCAGACCAACGTCCGCCAGCACTTTCATTTCCAGCTTGAGGTCACGCTGTTCGCCCGGCTTGCCCGGCGTAGTCTGGCGCGGCGCACGGTTGGTGCTGGATTTGAAGCGGGTGTTGCCCAGACCGTGCCAGCCACCATGGGCAACCAGCAGCTTCTGACCAGCCTTGGTCAGGTCGCCGATCACTTCCTGGGTCGCGGAGTCGATCACGGTGGTGCCGACCGGTACGCGCAGTACCAGATCCTCACCTTTTTTGCCGGTGCAATCAGTGCTGCCGCCGTTGGAGCCACGCTCGGCATCGAAGTGCCGGGTGTAACGATAGTCCACCAGGGTGTTGAGGTTTTCGTCGGCGATCATGTAGACCGAGCCGCCATCACCGCCATCACCACCGTTCGGACCACCGTTTTCGATGAATTTTTCGCGACGGAAACTCATGCAACCGTTACCGCCGTCGCCAGCCTTTACTCGGATCGATACTTCATCAACAAACTTCATAACACAACGCCTCTCGCCATACGGACGAGCCGAAAAACACTAAGACATAAGACTCTTGCAAAAATGAGCGCAGCGACCTCAATCAACGACCGCACAGTCCAGCGCGCCGACAGCCCATACAAACAGTTTTGCAAGAGACTCACCCCACAAACGAAAAAGCCCCGTCGCGAGACAGGGCTTTTCCAGCGATCGCGCAATTAAGCCGCGACAACGCTCACGTAACGACGACCGAAGGCGCCTTTTACTTCGAACTTGATCACGCCTTCGACTTTAGCGAAGAGGGTGTGATCTTTACCCATGCCAACGCCGTAGCCAGCGTGGAATTGGGTGCCGCGCTGACGCACGATGATGTTGCCTGCTTTGATAGCCTGGCCGCCATACATCTTCACGCCAAGGCGTTTGGCTTCTGAGTCGCGACCGTTACGGGTACTACCACCAGCTTTTTTGTGTGCCATGAGTTCAATTCTCCTAGTGAGGAATTAGGCTGTAATTAAGCCTGAATACCGGTGATTTTGATCTCGGTGTACCACTGGCGGTGGCCCATACGCTTCATGTGGTGCTTACGGCGACGGAACTTGATGATGCGGACTTTATCGTGACGACCTTGGGAGATCACTTCAGCCACAACGGTAGCGCCAGCAACAACTGGAGCGCCGATATTCACGTCGTCGCCATTGGCAACCAACAGAACGCGATCAAAGGTAACGGATTCGCCGGTAGCGATTTCCAGTTTTTCGATCTTCAGGTATTCACCCGGGGCGACCTTGTATTGCTTGCCGCCAGTAACGATTACTGCATAAGACATGGTATTTCTCCGATAATCCTGCTCACCCAGCTCTTTATAAGAAGAGGTATTGGCTGGCATGGCTGCATGGGGCTGGAAGGCCCGATTGCAATTGCGTAAGGCAGGTGCTGCCCAGGAAGTTCAGGGTGCGCGATTGTACGCAAGGCACGAGCGCCTTGCAATAGGCCGTCCATCGCGCCTTGACAGGCCCGGACGTGGGTCCTAGCATGCCGCGCAACCCTTCTGGAGCGACTGTCGCTGATGCAACCCCAAGCTTTCTACCGCGCGGTCGCGGACGATTTTAGCGCCGTCGACGGCATCATCAAGAAGCAGCTGACTTCCCGAGTGCCGCTGGTGTCGAAAATCGGCGATTACATCACCTCGGCCGGCGGCAAACGCCTTCGACCTTTATTGGTGTTGCTGTGTGGCAAGGCCCTGGGCCGTGAAGGCGATGACCTTCGCCTGCTGGCCGCGACCATCGAGTTCCTGCACACCGCGACCCTGCTGCATGACGATGTGGTCGACATGTCCGGCATGCGCCGAGGCCGCTCGACCGCCAACGCCATGTGGGGCAATGCACCCAGCGTACTGGTGGGCGACTTCCTGTACTCACGCTCGTTCGAAATGATGGTCGAGCTGGGCTCCATGCCGGTCATGAAGATTCTTTCACAAGCCACGCGCATCATCGCCGAGGGCGAAGTGTTGCAGCTGTCGAAGGTTCGTGACGCCAGCACCACCGAAGAAACCTACATGGAAGTCATCCGCGGCAAGACCGCGATGCTCTTCGAAGCTTCGACCCACAGCGCCGCGGCGCTGGCCGGTGCAACGCCTGAACAGAGCGAAGCGCTGCGCACCTTCGGTGATCATCTGGGTGTGGCTTTCCAACTGGTCGACGACCTGCTGGACTACAAAGGCGACGCTGAAACCCTGGGCAAGAACGTCGGTGACGATCTTGCCGAAGGCAAGCCGACCCTCCCGCTGATCTACACCATGCGCGAAGGCACACCGGAGCAGGCAGCCCTGGTACGCAAGGCGATCCAGAAAGGCGGCATCGAAGACCTGGAAAGCATTCGTGCAGCCGTGGAAGCCTCGGGTTCGCTGGAATACACCGCAAAGTTGGCCCGCGACTATGTGGCCCGTGCGATCAAGTGCCTCGACGCGCTGCCGGCCAGCGAATATCGCGATGCGCTGGTCGAATTGAGCGAGTTTGCGGTCGCCCGTACACACTGACAGCAACATCTCCTGTGGGAGCGAGCCTGCTCGCGAAAGCGGACTTACAGTCGACATCTGCGTTGAATGTTAAGTCGCTATCGCGAGCAGGCTCGCTCCCACAGGTTTTTTCGGTCCTGCCCTCTTTCGCCTAAAACCCTATATAATGTGCGCTTTTTAGCGATCCTGAATCCAAGGAGCCTTAGTGAGCACGTTGCCACCCTGCCCGAAATGCAATTCCGAATACACCTATGAAGACGGCGCCCAGCTGATCTGCCCCGAGTGCGCCCACGAATGGTCCGCCGGCGGCGAAGCCGAAGCGGTGTCCGATGATGCAGTGAAAAAGGATTCGGTGGGCAACATCCTGCAGGACGGCGACACCATCACCGTCATCAAGGATCTCAAGGTCAAAGGCACATCCCTGGTAGTCAAGGTCGGCACAAAGGTGAAGAACATCCGCTTGTGCGATGGTGATCACGATATCGACTGCAAGATCGACGGGATCGGCCCGATGAAGCTCAAATCCGAGTTCGTCAGAAAAGTCTGATTTCGCTGCATCCCCATCCCGCGCCCGACGCGGGATGGTGCTTCGCCCTCCCCTGCCCGACCAACACATGCTCGTGATAGCTGAACGCCAGTCGTTTTGACCTTACGCAATCTTTACCCGGAAAAAGCCACAATCAGCCAATAGACCCTTGCTATTTGATGAATAAGAATTATTCTCATTGAATCCCAATCAATGGAGATGAGACATGACTTATTTGATCGATGCCTGGCTTGACCGCCCACACCCATATCTGAGAATCCTGCACCGGGAAACCGGTGAAGTCTGTGCGGTGCTTGAAGAAGAAGCCCTGAGCGAACTGCAGGACCAGGGAGACCTGGACCTCAATGGTTTGAGTTCCAGCGAGCCAGTGGTGCTCAAGGAAGTGGTGAGAAATCTGTTTCTGTTCTGCTATGCCCGGGCATTGCGCCCGACCAGTGAACTGCACAACAAGATCGAAGTATGAACATCGCTGTTAAAAACTGTGGGAGATTCTCGCGAATTCGGTCTGACATTCAACATTTAGCTGACTGACACTCCGCCTTCGCGAGCAGGCTCGCTCCCACATTAGCCCGGTGTAATTCCGGGCTGGGTATTACAGAACGTCGAGCAGCTCGACGTCGAACACCAGTACGCTGTGTGGCGGGATGCTGCCAACGCCTTGAGCGCCGTAAGCCAGTTCGCTCGGCACGTACAGGCGCCATTTGCTGCCGGCATTCATCAGTTGCAGGGCTTCGGTCCAACCGGCGATCACGCCGCCAACCGGGAACTCCGCAGGCTGGCCACGCTCGTAGGAGCTGTCGAACACAGTGCCGTCGATCAGCGTGCCGTGGTAGTGGGTACGCACGGTATCTTCACGGGATGGCTTGGCGCCTTCACCCGCAGTCAGCACTTCAAACTGCAGACCGGAAGCCAGGGTGGTGATGCCATCACGCTTGGCGTTTTCAGCCAGGAAGGCCAGGCCTTCACCTGCGGCCGCTTCAGCTTTGGCTGCAGCCTCGGCCTGCATGATTTCGCGGATCACCTTGAAGCTGGCGGACATTTCGTCCTGGCCGACACGGCTTGGCTTACCGGCGAATGCGTCGGTCAGGCCTGCCAGGATCGCGTCCAGGCTGACGCCCGGTGGCGGGTTGTCGCGCAGTTGGTCGCCCAGCTGACGGCCAATACCGTAGCTGACGCGGGTTTCGTCGGTGGACAGATTTACTTCGGACATGACACTGCTCCGCTGTGCGAACGGCCCGGGAAATTGCCGTGCGTGCACAGCTTGTCCCCGGAGCGCCCGGAACCAAAAAGGGTCAGCAGACTAGCACAGATGCCAATGTGTTGATCAGAGCCGTCAGTGCTGTGGCGCAGAACGTTGTTCGATCGGCACCTTCAGACTTTCATCAATGCCACCGAGGCCGCACATCTCGTCGTGCACCAGGGTGTGCACAAGATTGAAGTTCAACTTGGGAAAGGAGCGCAGCACATCACGGGCATGCTCAACTGAGCGCAGGTGCATCATGTGCCCGTGCGTATCACTCAGCGGATAGGCGGCTCCGTGCATCCGGGCTTCCAGCAGATAGATTCCGCCTTCCAGCGAGATCAGGTTCAGCTCATCGACCTTTCCGGCGACGGCATACGCATTCAACTCTTGCAGGTTCATGAACGCACCTCATGCGGCGAGTCATTACCTTTACAGGGATATGCCTTGACGCATCAAAGTACAAGCCACAAACCACACCGTTCGTCTGTTACACAACCCATGCCCTTCTGTGGGAGCGATCTTGCTCGCGAAGGTCGTTAACGAAAACGCTTAAAACCAGATGCCCAGCGGAGCAATCAGGTTTTTCGAGCAAGCTCGCTCCTACGGGGTGTGGGCAAATCAGTGCTTGGTCAGCTTATCCAGATAACCCATGGCGAATGCCGACACCACGAACGTCATGTGAATGATCACATACCACTTCAAATGCTCGGGATCGACGTTCTTGGCGTCCATGAAGATGCGCAGCAAGTGGATGGAAGAAATCGCCACGATCGAAGCCGCCACCTTCATCTTCAGGGAAGACGAATCCATGGTGCCCAGCCAGTTGAGCTTTTCCTTGGTGTCATCGATGTCCAGTTGGGAAACGAAGTTTTCGTAACCAGAGATCATCACCATCACCAGCAAACCACCCACCAGCGCCATGTCGATCAACGACAGCAGTACCAGGATCAGGTCTGCTTCGGCCATCGAAAAGACGTTGGGTATGACGTGGAAGACTTCCTGGAAGAATTTCAGCGCCAAGGCCAGCAGCCCGAGGGACAGGCCGAAGTAGATCGGCGCCAGAAGCCAGCGGGAGGCGTACATTGCGTTTTCGATAAAGCGTTCCATTGAATCTCACACGTGTTTTGAAAATGGTCGCGAGTATAACAGCCACTCGTCTATACCCAGAAGCAGCCATAAACCGTCGGTAAATCCGTCACCTGCGGGTGTATGTCATTTTTTTTCTGCTAGTGTCCAAACCATTGACAGCGCAGTGATATCGGACAGGAAACTGGAAATGGATGTGCGATTGCCTTTGACGAGTGCCGGAATCTGCCTGGCTTTGCTGATGAGCGCCTGCTCGCCCGGCGAAGACAAGCGCGAGATCAGCCTTGAGGAGAAGACGGCGCAGTTCGAAAAATCGCTGGATGCAATCACTGACCCGAAACTCAAGGATGCCGTGGCTGAGCTCGGCGGCTCACTGTTGCTGCTGGAACGGGCGCAACTGAAGCTCGACAGCAAACCGGTGGTGACCGAATACGGTGAAGATGCCCTCGCCGTACTCAAGCACTACCCCACGCCGCAGGCCCTGGTCGACACTTACATCAACGGCCTGTTCGTGCTGCATAAAGATTCCAGCTCCGACTACCTGACCGACCTGCAGCCGGTATTTCCTTTCAACTTCAGCACGCCTGCCGCATTTCTATTCCCCCATGGTCTGGAATGGCAGTCAGTCACACTGAGCAACAAACGCGTCATCGCCTTTCAGCCGGAATGGTCGGAAACCGATCCCGGCATCCAGCTGAGTCCGTCGAGCTCCAACCTGACCAACCCTGATGACCTGACCGTGACCTACCCGTTCATCGAAGGTCTCGATGTCGACATCAAGAGCCAGCCGCAACCCGTCAGCCTGCAAGGCAAGGTGGAAGTCATTGCGCCACGCCGGCTCTATAGCTTCGACCTGACGAAAAAGGATGTTGGCCAGACTCGCACCAACGACAACCTCAGCGTCACCTTGCTGAAAATGGGCAACAACTACGCGGAAATCGAATTCAACAACAAGGAGCCCCAGGCCCCGGAGATCGGGGAGGCACCACTGAACCCGCTGATCGTCCAGGCCAGGGATGCCACCGGGCAGTTTCTCTCGCGGTCCGGCTCGATCAATGAAACCGCGGCGCAAATTACCTTCTATCAGCGACAGTTAGCGAAAATGCAGCAACAGAAGGCCTGGAGCGAGGCGTTCGAAAAACAGCTCGACGAGGAACAGCGCACCTTCGAGAAACAGCAAACCCACCGATACTCGAAGGTGTATTTCAATGGACCGATCGACACTCTCGAAGTCAGCCTGCTGGATTTCTCCGCGGTCACGGTCACCCGCAAGGATCTGAACCTGCCGGTGCGGCGCTTCGACCGTCACACCACACAGAAGACCATCCAGCCCCTGGAATTGCCGGTGCTGGTGTATGACGATCAGGCGCCGAGCTGGCTCAAGGGCGCGACATTGACTGAGGAGCAACTGAAAAAGGGCGTCATTGTCAGCCAGTCAGTGGAGGACCCGAGCGCTGCGCGAGTGGAGTTCAGTCACCTCAGAAGTTTCAATGATGAATTGCTCGGCACGTCTTTCAATCCTGGTGAAAGCCCGGTCACCTTCTTCACCGAGGACAGCAGCGGCAAACGCGACGAGCCGATCGAACTGCCAGCGCAAGCCTATGAGGTCGACCCCTTGCGCGGCACTATCACCTACGACCTGAACCTGTTCCCGGAAACACCCGCGTATGCGGTGGGCTCCATGCCACTGTTCCTGGCCACAATCGATAAACAGAGCATCGATGCCCGCCAGCTGCCCAAAGGCCTGGAACTCAAAGGCAATGCTCTGGTGGTGAATCTGAAGGTGTTTCCCGAGCAGGACTGGCGGTTTTATGCCAAGGACGATAGCGGTCATTACCTCAAGGAAATTCTTGCGGTCAACCACGACGCCAGCCCTGAAGGCCCCGGATTATTTGCCGTGCATTACTTCTATGGAAAGCCCACGCGCCTGGAAAGCTATCAGCGAACCGACCTCGCCACCGTGCAATATGGTTACGAGGTCAAGCTCGACAAGGCTGACCTGTCCAAACTGGACCAGTAGCGCGCATCAATGCTCTGGCCGGAACTCGAAGCCACCGACACTGCGGCAACGACCGCCATTGATTTCCCGCAGCTGGGCTTGCAGGTGCAGGCACCAGATTTGCGGATCATCGGCCAGTTCGTAGCCGTGAAGGGTCAGGCTTTCAACAATGGTGTCGAGGATGGACTCAGCCACGAAAGGGCCATGAAACGGGCCTTGGGCCTTGATGGCTGAAGGTTGTTCGCCGGCCATCCCGGCGGCGAACAGCAAGGTCCACATGCCCGTATCGCCAGCCAGGGGCTTGATGGCGCATTCGATACGGGTCACAAGACCCAGGCATTGACGGGTAAGGCAGAGGTTGCGCGACATGGCGGCGACCCTCGGTAGATCCGGTATTCAGCCTCCACGGGAAGACTGTCTCGATCCAGTGATTACTGTCGATATCCTTGAGCTGATAATAGAAGAAAAGTTTGACCGGTACGTCAGGCGAAACCAGAAGGCGCCGAATGGTCATTGTGTGAAGTTTGACGTCAGAGTAGTGGCACTTTTACACCCTGAACCGGATAGAAATGTGGGAGCGAGCCTGCTCGCGAAGGCATCCTGTCAGCCAACACAATAGTGACTGGCAGATCGCATTCGCGAGCAAGTCGAATCGTCGCTCCCACAGTGGAACAAGGTGAACTCAGGTTACATCAGGCCGGCTTGGCCTCCACCAGCGCCTCGACCGCCATCTCTTTCTCGGCCTCTTTCAAGTCTTCCTCGCTGATCATTTCCGCAATCACCCGCAAACGCTCCACCACCCGAGCGTTGACACTGCCTTCAGGAAACTCGCCATTCTCGTCCGGCGCGCCCGCCGGTTCGCCAACCAGCAGGCTCAACGCCTCGTCTGCCTGGCGCACCGCATAGACATGGAACTGCCCCACGCGCACGGCGGCCAGCACTTTCTCGTCGAGCATCAGCGTGGCCACGTTGGCGTGTGGAATGATCGCCCCCTGCTCACCGGTCAGGCCGCGAGCTTCGCAGAGCCGGAAGAAACCTTCGATCTTCTCGTTGACCCCACCCACCGCCTGCACTTCACCGAACTGGTTGATCGACCCGGTGATGGCAAAGCACTGTTTGAGCGGGGTTTTCGACAGGGCCGAAATCAAGGTGCACGCCTCGCCCAGGGACGCACTGTCGCCATCCACGTAACCGTAGGATTGCTCCAGGGCGATACTCGCGGATATCGCCAAGGGGAATTCCTGCGCGTAACGGCTGCCCAGGTATCCGGTGAGAATCATCACGCCTTTGGAGTGGATCGGCTGACCGAGATTGACCTCGCGCTCGATGTCGACGATGCCGCTGCCGCCCGGATACACCGTGGCGGAAATCCGCGCCGGTACACCGAAGGCCGAATCGCCGACTTCCAGCACCGTCAAGCCGTTGCACTTGCCGACGGCGGCGCCATCGGTATCGATCAGGATGATCCCCGCCAGCATGTCATCGAGAATCCGTGCCGACACGCGTCCGGTACGGGTGGCCTTGGCCTTGAGCGCCCGCTCGATGTGTCCGGCGTCGGTCATTTCGTCAGAAGCCAGGTGGCGAATGAAGTCCGCCTCGCTGACCAGTTGGAACAGATCACCGATACGCGCCGACAAACGTCCCTGATGTTCAGCCAGACGCGCGCTGTACGTCGCCAGGCGCGCCACCGCATCAGCGGTCAACGGTGCCATGCCTTCTTCGGAAGTGCGGGTTTTCAGCAGTTGGGCGAATTGCTCCAGGCTCTCGTCGACCATCGGGATGTCTTCATCGAAATCCACCAGGACGCGGAACATCTCCTGAAAGTCCGGATCAAGGTCCTGCAGCGTGTAATAGAGCGAACGGGCGCCGATGATGACGACTTTGACTTGCAGCGGAATGTGCTGCGGGGTCAGGGTCACGGTGGCAAAGCGGCCCATCTCGCCCAGCGGCGACTCCATTTTCAACTTGCGCGATTGCAGGGCACGCTTGAGCGCATCCCATACGAATGGCTCGCTGAGCATTTTTTCCGCTTCGAGGATCAGGAAACCGCCGTTGGCCCGGTGCAGCGCACCCGGCCGCAACTGCCGGTAGGTCGTGTACAGCGCGCCCTGATCGGTGCTGTATTCGATGCGGCCAAACAGGTTTTCATAGGTCGGGTGCGGTTCGAATACCACGGGCGCACCGCCACTGGCCGAATGACCGACCACCAGACTCGGCGCGTACTGCTCTTCCAGCAGTTTGCGGGCGACGGCGTCGGTCTTGCTGTCATCCACCAGTTGCTCGACCACGGTTTTCAGCAAATACACCTGCATCGCTTGCAGGTAACCGCAGACTGCCGCGTTCTCGGCGTACTTCTCCGACAACGGCGAGAGCAACGGCTGCAAGGCCAGGGTGATGGTTTCTTCATTGAGATGGCGCAGCTGATTGCTCGACTCGCGCTTCCATTGCGGCAGGCTCGCGAGCTCTTCGTTCAAGCGCTCCTCAAGGGCCGAAATGTCGTCGTGGAAACGCTCGCGGTCGACTTCCGGCAATTGGGCGAATTCCGCCTCGTCCAGCGCCTTGCCGTCGAGCATCGGAGTGAACGCGATGTTGCTGCTGTCGCGATAGAGCGCGACGTCTTTTTCCAGGGCCAGACGCTCGATCACGTCCAGCGCCTTGTCGTAGCGCTGGTTGAAGGCGCGGTCGATGGCACTTTTTTTCTGCTGGTAGGACGGGTGTTCGAACACCGCTGGAAAGGTTGCCAGCAGGTTGTCGATCAGCCCGTTGATGTCACCGATAAAGGCACCGGCGGTGCCCGAGGGCAACTCCAGTGCGCGCGGCTCCCGCGGCTCATCGAAATTATTGACGTAGACCCAGTCCGCCGGGGTCTGCAGGCGCTTGCCTTCGGCCTTCAGGTAGCGTTTGACGAACGAAAACCGGCCGGTGCCGGGTTCGCCCATGACGAATACGTTGTAACCGGGGCGTGGCATGGCCACACCGAACTGCAAGGCTTCGACCGCACGTTCCTGGCCAAGCACACCGCGGAAGGGCTCCAGATCATTGGTGGTAGAGAAGCTGAACTGTTCAGCGGAAAACGGACGGGTCAGCGCTTCGGGCGCTAGACGCAAGCTGGCAGCAACAGGATCAGGCATCGGGCTTCCTTACATCAGGCGGGGCAGATAGCGGCATTCTGGCGCCGCCCATGCCTGACTGGCAAGGAGCGCCTCTGACCAAAGCATAGACAAGTCGATACCCCGGCGCAGAGCAGCGCCAAATCCCTGTTTTCAACGAATGTTTTGCAAAAAATCACGGAACCCCATGATCGTGCCTAAACTCCAAACTGCGCGACTGGATTAATAACCGGTCCAAACTGGCGAGATAGGCGCCAGAACCCTTGTCCATTGGTACGCACATAAAGAGAACAAAGCTATGAAACGGATTCTTCTTGGTACTCTCTTCACCGCTGTATCCATCAACGCCATGGCTCAGGCGCCAGGCGGCCCGGATTGCGGTTGGGGCAACATGCTGTTCGAAGGTCAGCGTGGTACTCCGGCTCACTTCCTGGCATCCACCACCAACGGCACTTCCGGTAACGCAACCTTCGGTATGACTTCCGGCACCAACGGTTGCTCCACCAACGCGTCGCTGACCTATGGCGGCAAATCCTGGTTTGCCATGAATGGCATGATGAACGAGCTGTCCGAAGACATGGCTAAAGGTCAGGGCGAAGCGCTGACCACTTATGCCGTGGTATTGGGCGTGGCGCCGGAAGACCGTGCGCACTTCGCCGCCGTCACTCACCAGCACTTCCAGCAGATCTTCAGCAAGGCTGACGTGACCGCGGAAGATGTGCATACCAACACCCTGGCCGTTCTGAAGAACGATCCTCGTCTGGCCAAGTACGCCACTCAGGCTTAAGCTCGAGCGCACCCCGCTTCTTCCGGGAAGCGGGCTTTATTTTTTGGACCTCCCCCTTTGGGTCTTGGTTTTTTCCTGTTTAAGTTGCTGACTATGCTCAAACGCCTTGCCTGGCTGGCGCTCTGTGTCTGCGCCCCGCTGTCCGCCGCGCCCCACATCGACCCTCAACGTTTGCAGCAACTGGCCAATGACCCTTTCTGGATTTCCCTGGGTCATTACGAAACCGCCAAGCTCGGTGGCTGGCGCAGCTATGTCAGCGACCAGAAATTCTTCCTCGCCACCGACGGCCACGAACACCCGGACCAGGAGCTGGCAGCCACCGTACAAGCACTGTACGCCCCGGCAAGTGCCGGCGAACAACATGCACAATGCGTTTACCCGGCGCGTACCCGCTGGTTGAAAGCACAGCTCAACCTGACCGATCTGCCGACGCCCGATTGCGTTGAATTCAAGCAGTGGTTCAAGGACGTCTCGCCCCATAGCGCGGTGATGATTTTCCCGGCGGCCTACCTCAACAGCCCGTCTTCCATGTTCGGCCACACCCTGCTGCGTATCGATCAGGCGGATGTGCAAAGCGACAAGACCTCGCTGCTCAGTTACGCGATCAACTTCGGCGCCTACATCGAAGGCTCGGACAACAGCATCCTCTACGCCTGGAAAGGCCTGATGGGGGGTTATCCGGGGTTGTTTGCGCTGGTGCCCTACCAGGAAAAACTCTCGGAATACCGCAGCCTGGAAAACCGCGATCTGTGGGAATACCGCCTGAACCTGACGGAGCAGGAAACCGCACGCATGGTCGAGCACGTCTGGGAGTTGAAGCAGATCAAATTCGACTATTTCTTCTTCGACGAAAACTGCTCCTACCGACTGCTGGAACTGCTGCAAGTGGCGCGTCCAAGCCTGCGCCTGACCGAGCAATTCCCGCTGACCGCGATCCCCACCGACACCGTCAAAGCTGTGAAAGAGGCCGGTCTGGTGGAATCCATCCAGTACCGCCCTTCCCGCGAGCGCGAACTGCTGAGCCGTGCCGAACCGTTGACCGATGAAGAACAACAGTGGGTGCTGAAAGTCAGCGCCGACCAGCAGCACTTGCAAACCCAGGCCTTCAAGGCGCAACCCCGCGACCGCCAGGCGCTGATCATCGACGCGGCCTATCGCCTGGAGCGCTACCGCGCGAATGGCCAGGAACGTGACCCGCAGCGGGCGCAGCGCAGTTTCGAACTGTTGCGGGCAATCAATCAGAACCCGGCTCCGGAGTTGGACATCCCGCAACCCGGCCTGCCCGAGGATGGCCATGAATCCCGCACCTGGCAGGCCGGCCTCGGCACTCGCGGCGATCGCGCCTTTGGCGAATATGGCCTGCGCATGGCCTATCACGACCTCAACGACAACGCCGAAAGTTTCCCCCTGGGCGCGCAGATCGAGATCCTGCAACTGAAACTGCGTCAGTACGAAGGCAATGAGTGGCAGGTGCAGCAACTGGATCTGGCGACCATCCGCTCACTGACCCCGCGCAATGAGCTGCTGCAACCGCTTTCATGGCAAGTCACTGGCGGCCTGGAGCGGGTGCCGGGCAAGCATGACGATGAGAACCTGGTCAGCCACGTCAATGGCGGTGGTGGCGGGACCTGGCAACTGGGCGACGACCTGCTGGGGTTCGCCCTGGGCACCGTGCGCGTGGAACACAACAATGATTTCGCCGGATTTATCGCACCGGCCGCAGGTTTCAACACAGGCCTGCTGTGGAAAAACCCGCTGGGCAACTTCAGCCTGGAAACCAAAGGTGATTTCTTCACCAATGGCGAAGTGCGCCGCAGCGTGAGCCTGAATCAACAGTGGGAGTTATCGCGCGACCTGGGCTTGCGCCTGAGCGCCCAGCGTGAATTCAGCCACCTGGCCACGCCCGAGAATGAAGTGATGCTGGAGCTGAAGTGGTATCACTACTAACCCAAAAGCGCTGCCGCCCCCACAGGTTTTTTGTGGTGTTGAATGGATTTTTCACGGCCATTGCACAATCGCCTCACGAACACCGACCTAGACTTTCCATACAGGGTGTATTGCGGCCCGGGAGTCTGAGATGTCGCGTTGCGCAGGCGTGTTGAGTTTGTTGATGTTGATCGCCGGTTGCCAGACAACCCACGAGGATCTGATCGCCAAGGGTTACCCGCCGGCGTTCGCCGATGGTTTCGATGACGGCTGCAGCAGTGGCCGGCAAGCCGCCGGAGCGATCACCGGTGAGTTTCGCAAAAATGTCCTGCGTTATCTGAAAGACAAAAACTACGCCGAGGGTTGGAGCGATGGTTTTCGCCAATGTCAGGCCATGCGCGAAAGCCAGGACCGCGAGGACTATCGCAACCGCCATTGGGACGAGCGCGACAAAGCCTGGCAACAGCAAAAGGATCAGGACGCCGCCCGGGCCTATCACTCGCAATAGGTCGCTGATAGACATCCACCGAAACTAAAACCCTGCAACCATGGCCCAAACCCTATATCGGGAGAAAACCATGAGTCGTGCCTTCGTCAATGAAGATAACGCCGCCGCGCAAGCCGATCAGCCGGTCGAACGGCAGGTCAGTGCACAGCCCAATTACGTCACCCCCGAGGGCCTGAGCCTGCTGCAAAACAAGGTTGCCGAGTTGCAGGCGCTGCACGGCGGACAATCGGCGCTCGGCGATCAGGCTGACAAACAGTTGATGGCCAACCTTGAGCGTGATCTGCGCTACTTCCATCAACGCCTGCAAAGTGCCCAGGTCGTGCCGCCCGCGACTTCAACCAGGAAAGTCCAGATCGGCAGTTGGGTCATTTACGCTGATGAGCACGGCACCGAGCGTCGCGTGCAACTGGTGGGGGAAGACCAAGCCGTTGCCGCCAAAGGCCTGATCAATTGGGGATCGCCGTTGGGTCGGGCGTTGCTCGGGGCACAGCTCGGTGACGAGGTGCTTTGGCAACGCCCGGCCGGCGATCAACTGATCGAGATCATCCGCATCGAACCGGCTTAAACCACGCCTTGGGCCAGCATCGCATCGGCGACCTTGACGAAGCCGGCGATGTTCGCACCCTTGACGTAATTGACCTGACCGTTCTCTTCACCGTAATGCACGCAAGCGTGGTGAATCGACTGCATGATTGCGTGCAGCTTGCTGTCGACTTCACCGCCGGTCCACAGCAAGCGCATGGCGTTCTGCGACATCTCCAGCCCGCTCACAGCAACACCACCGGCGTTGGACGCCTTGCCCGGTGCAAACAGGATGCCCGCGTCGATGAACAGATCCACCGCCTCCAGCGTGGTCGGCATGTTGGCGCCTTCCGCCACACAAGCGCAGCCGTTGCGCAGCAATGCACGAGCCGCATCGGCATCCAGTTCGTTTTGCGTGGCGCATGGCAACGCGATGTCGCAACTCAGGCCCCACGGATGCTGACCGGCGAGGAATTCCAGACCAAAACGGCCGGCCAATTCGCTGATGCGCCCGCGCTGGACATTCTTCAGTTCCAATACCGCTTGCCATTGCGCTTCGGTCAAACCGCTCTCGCAGTACAGCGTGCCTTCGGAGTCGGACAGCGAAATCACTTTGCCACCCAGGTCCATGACCTTGCGTGCCGCGTATTGCGCAACGTTGCCCGAGCCGGAAATCGCTACGCGTTTGCCCTCAACGGTCAACCCGCGACGCTTGAGCATTTCCTCAGCGAAATACACGCAACCGAATCCGGTAGCCTCAGGACGAATCAGGCTGCCGCCGTAGCTCGGGCCTTTGCCGGTCAGCACGCTGGTGAACTGGTTGCTCAGGCGCTTGTACTGGCCGAACAGGAAACCGATTTCACGGGCGCCGACGCCGATATCACCGGCCGGCACGTCAACGTCGGCACCGATGTGACGGTACAGCTCGCTCATGAAGGCCTGGCAGAAGCGCATGACTTCCGCATCGCTTTTGCCTTTCGGATCGAAGTCCGAACCGCCCTTGCCACCGCCCATGGGCAGCGACGTCAGCGAGTTTTTGAAGGTCTGCTCGAACGCCAGAAACTTCAACACGCCGAGGTTTACCGAAGGATGGAAGCGCAAGCCGCCCTTGTATGGACCGATGGCGCTGTTCATCTGGATGCGGAACCCGCGATTGACCTGCACCTTACCGTGATCGTCGACCCAGGAAACCCGAAACACGACCGCCCGCTCCGGCTCGCAGATCCGCTCCAGAATGCCTGAAGTCAGATAGTGCGGATTGGCCTCAAGAAAAGGCCACAGGCTGCGCAGGACCTCTTCGACCGCCTGGTGGAATTCAGGCTGGTCCGGATCGCGCTTTTTCAGGCGGGCAAGGAAGGATTCAACGGATTCGATCATGGAAAAGTCTCGGCAAATTTATTGTCGTTGGAAGAAATTGGGCCGGACTTTAACAAACGAAACGCGCACTAGGACAGAGCAAAATGTCGCATTTATGAAATTAAATGGTGCAACCGATATAAATTCAGTCCGATTATCGGCCGCTTTTGCACTGAAACAGGGATTTACAAATTAGCCCTTGCACCACCAGTGACTCCGCCTTCGCGAGCAGGCTCGCTCCCACAATTGTAATGCGCTCCCTGTGGGAGCGAGCCTGCTCGCGAAAGCCGCAACTCGAAGCAGCTAAAAAAGCGCAAAAAAAAACGGAACCCGAAGGCTCCGTTCTTTTTCAAGCAACCAACCCGAAATCAGGCCAGTTTCTTGTGCCGTACACGATGCGGCTGGGCAGCTGCTTCACCGAGACGCTTTTTGCGATCGGCTTCGTATTCGGTGTAGTTGCCTTCGAAGAACACGGCTTGCGAGTCGTCTTCGTACGCCAGGATGTGGGTCGCGACGCGGTCAAGGAACCAGCGATCGTGGGAGATCACAATGGCGGCGCCCGGGAAGTCCAGCAGGGCTTCTTCCAGGGAACGCAGGGTTTCGACGTCGAGGTCGTTGGACGGTTCGTCGAGCAGCAGGACGTTGCCGCCCTCCTTCAGGGTCAGGGCCAGGTGCAAGCGACCGCGCTCACCACCGGACAGATCCTTGACGAACTTCTGCTGGTCGCCGCCCTTGAAGTTGAAACGGCCGACGTAAGTACGCGACGGGATCTCGTAGTTGCCGATGCGGATCTGGTCGGAACCGTCGGAGATTTGCTGGAACACCGTCTTGCTGCCGTCCAGGTCTTCGCGGCTCTGATCCACGCAAGCAAGCTGGACGGTTTCGCCGACTTCGATGCTGCCCGAGTCCGGCGTTTCCTTGCCCATCAGCATGCGGAACAGCGTGGATTTACCCGCACCGTTACCACCGATAACGCCGACGATGGCGCCTTTAGGCATGGAGAACGACAGGTTGTCGATCAATACGCGATCGCCGTAGCCCTTGGTGACGTTCTTGAACTCGATGACCTTGTCACCCAGGCGAGGACCGGCCGGAATGTAGATCTCGTTGGTTTCGCTGCGCTTCTGGAATTCCTGCGATTGCATTTCTTCGAAGCGTTGCAGACGAGCCTTGGATTTGGACTGGCGGGCCTTGGCGCCTTTGCGCACCCACTCCAGTTCTTCCTTCATGGCTTTTTCGTGAGCCGACTGCTGCTTGGATTCGGCAGCCAGACGATCGGACTTGGCTTCCAGCCAACCCGAATAGTTGCCCTCGTAGGGAATGCCCGCGCCGCGGTCGAGTTCCAGAATCCAGCCGGCGACGTTGTCCAGGAAGTAACGGTCGTGCGTGATCGCAACCACGGTGCCCGGGAAATCGTGCAGGAAGTGCTCCAGCCAGGCGACGGAATCGGCGTCCAGGTGGTTGGTCGGTTCGTCGAGCAGCAGCATGTCAGGGGCGGACAGCAGCAGGCGGCACAGGGCCACACGACGCTTTTCACCACCGGACAGGTGTTCGACCTTGGCATCCCAGGCCGGCAGACGCAGCGCATCGGCGGCGACTTCCAGCTGGCGCTCCAGGTTGTGACCGTCGCTGGCCTGCAGGATCGCTTCGAGTTTGGCCTGCTCGGCAGCCAGTTTGTCGAAATCGGCATCCGGATCGGCGTAGGCCGCGTAGACCTCGTCCAGACGCGCCTGGGCGTCCTTGATCACGCTGACGGCTTCCTCGACCACTTCACGCACAGTCTTGGTCGGATCCAGTTGTGGTTCCTGCGGCAGGTAGCCGATGTTCAGCTCCGGCATCGGACGGGCTTCACCCTCGAACTCGGTGTCGACGCCGGCCATGATTTTCAGCAGCGTGGATTTACCCGAACCGTTGAGGCCGAGTACGCCGATCTTGGCGCCTGGAAAGAAAGACAAGGAGATGTTTTTCAGGATTTCCCGCTTCGGCGGTACAACTTTACCCAGCCGATGCATGGTGAATACGTATTGAGCCATGGAGAACCTTGGGTCAGTGACTGATGAATGATTGGAGCGCAGACGATGCCTGGCCAGACTGTGCGCGCCATCCGATTGAAACTATCAATGCGGGTGCGCTGAAAAAGTCTGATTCTAGGAGCTGGAACGCTCCCGCGTAACCGGCAAAGCTACCTCAATGACAGGTGGCCGTCCAGCCGAGCGGGACTGGCACTTTGCCACGACTCAAGGCATGCTAGCCGCCCTCCGGGCGTCCGGCTTATAGTGCACGTCGCGCCAGTCCAGCCAAACCGCAGGATTACAGTTTGTCCAATGTCACTCCGTCCCTGACTAACAGTGCTCCGACAGCGGCGCCCGGTTCGCCCCTGCGCGGAACCCTGAAAGGCGCGCTGGCGATGCTGGCTCTGTTGCTGCTCGCACTGCTGTTTTGGCAGCTGCTGGACCAGTTGCGTGAAACCCGGAAAAATCAGCGGCAGTACACCATCGACTACACCGCCGACCTGGCCGCGCAAGTCAGCCTGAACATGGCGCTCAACGCTCAGATCGCCCTTAACCTGCTACCGATCGTCGAACAGCCGCAAAGCACCGACGAACAGCAGGAGCTGCTGCGCAAGCTGCAAAAATCCTTGCCAGACCTGACCAGCCTGGCCCTGCTCAGCCCCTCCGGGACAATCCTCACTGACAGCGCGACCAACAGCGAAGACGCCGACTATCTGGGCGAGCTGGTCCGACGCAGTCGTGCCCAGCCTCACTACTTCAGCAATGCGATCGATGGCTCCGTGGTGCACCTGCTGCTGCATCAAGCCAGCGGCAGTACCCGTGGCTATTGGGCCTTGCGCCTGAAGCCGACGTTTTTTTCGTCCCTGACCAATCTGAGCGAGGCCGATGGCCGCCCGCAGTGGCTGGTGGAAAACCGTTTCAACCACCAGATCATCAGCCGCGATATCGCGCTGCCACTGGTCAACCCGGGCACACTGACCCAGGACGATCTGAGCAACAGTGTGCTGACCGTCCCACTGAGCGGCAGCGACTGGCAGCTGCGTGGGCTGTTCGATCGCCAGCGCGTGCTCGAAGAGCTGCTGCCGGCCTTCATCGGCAAATGCCTGCTGGGCCTGGCCTTTTCCATGCTGCCGTTTGTCGTCCTGCTGAACATGCGCCGACGCCAACGCCAGTTGCATGAAGGGCGTCGACGTTATCAGGAAATTTTCGAAGGCACTGGCGTTGCGCTGTGTGTACTCGACATGTCCGGACTCAAGAGCGCCTTTGACAAGGCTCGACTGCAAAGCACCGAACAATTGCAGGCGCGGCTGGATGACCCGGAGCAACGCCGACATTTGCTACAGGCGCTGCGTATTACCGAAGTCAACCAGGTTGCCCTGCAGCTGCTTAATGTCAGTACGTCCAGGCAAGCCTGGGACCTGCTGATCGATGGCAACCCGCTCGATGGCAGCGCCATCGGCAATCAAGTACTCGAAGCGGCATTCCATCAGCAGCAGCAACTTGAGCTGGAAATCAAACTCCAGGATGCCAATGGCCGTGATCAGCACCTGTGGCTGGTGCTGCGCCTGCCGGAAAGTCCCGACGACTATAACGCGGTGATCCTGAGCATCACCGATATCACCAGCCGCAAGCTCATTGAGTTGTCGCTGCAGGAGCGCGAAGGTTTCTGGTCTGATGTGGTACGCACCGTGCCCGATCACCTGTACGTACAGGACGTGATCAGCCAGCGCATGATTTTCAGTAACCATCATCTGGGCCAGACCCTGGGCTACAACCGCACCGAATTGCACCAGATGGGCGAGTACTTCTGGGAAATCCTCCTGCATCCCGACGATGCCGACTACTACCACCGCTCGCGCCAGACCCAACGGCAAGGTGGCTACAGCCAATTGATGCAATGCCAGCTGCGTTTCCGTCACCGGGACGGTGAATGGCGGCGCTTCGACATTCGCGAACAGGCCCTGGCACGGGACAAGCACGACCAGGTGACCCGCATCATTGGCGTGGCCAAGGACGTCACCGAGCAAATCGAAGCCAGTGAGTCCCTGCGTGACAGTGAGCAGCGCTACCGGATGCTCGCCGAAAGCATCAGCGACGTGATTTTTTCCACCGATAACCGCATGACGCTCAATTACGTCAGCCCGTCGGTACAAGCCGTGCTGGGTTATGACGCCGAATGGATTTTCCAGAACGGCTGGCAATCAACCATCGCCAACCCGCAACAACTGGCAGGCATCTACAGCCTGATGGAACGGGTCAACAACGCGCTGGATCAACCCGATCAACTGGCTCTGTTGCGCAACCAGGTGCAGACCCAATTGTTCTTGTTCGACTGCCTGCGGGCCGACGGGCGCAAGATTCCTATCGAACTGCGGCTGGTGCTGGTCTGGGACGAGCACGGTGCATTCGAAGGCGTGCTCGGGGTCGGTCGCGACATCAGCCAGCAACGCCGTGCCGAAAAAGACCTGCGTATGGCGGCCACGGTATTCGAGCACTCGACCTCGGCGATCCTGATCACCGACCCGGCCGGCTACATCGTCCAGGCCAACGAAGCCTTCAGCCGCGTCAGCGGTTATGCAGTGGAACAGGTACTCGACCAGTTGCCGAACATACTGACTGTCGACGAGCAGCAGGAAGCCCATCTGCGTTACGTGCTCAAGCAACTGAACCAGAACAGCACCTGGGAAGGCGAAGTCTGGCTCAAACGCCGCAATGGCGAGCATTACCCGGCCTGGGTCGGCATTACGGCGGTACTGGACGACGAAGGCGACCTGGCCAGTTACGTGTGCTTCTTCAGCGACATCAGCGAGCGCAAGGCCAGTGAGCAGCGAATTCACCGCCTCGCCTATTACGACGCTTTGACGCACCTGCCCAACCGCACACTGTTCCAGGACCGCCTGCACACGGCGCTGCAAGCGGCCGAACGGCAGAAATCCTGGGTAGTGTTGATGTTCCTCGACCTCGACCGCTTCAAGCCGATCAACGACTCCCTGGGGCACGCCGCCGGCGACCGCATGCTCAAGGAAATGGCCACGCGCCTGCTTGGCTGCGTCGATGACGACGATACCGTAGCGCGCATGGGCGGCGACGAGTTCACCTTGCTCCTGCAACCGCGAGCTAACCGTGAAATCGCCTTGACCCGGGCGATCCACGTTGCAGAACAGATTCTCGCCAGCCTGGTGAAACCGTTCGTGCTCGAAGGCCGCGAGTTCTTTGTCACCGCCAGTATCGGCATCGCCCTGAGCCCTCAGGACGGCAACGAACTCAGCCAGCTGATGAAAAACGCCGACACCGCGATGTATCACGCCAAAGAGCGCGGCAAGAACAACTTCCAGTTTTATCAGGCGGACATGAACGCCAGCGCCCTGGAGCGCCTGGAACTGGAAAGCGATTTGCGTCATGCCCTGGAACAGAACGAGTTCGTGCTGTATTACCAGCCGCAATTCAGTGGCGATGGTAAACGTCTGACCGGCGCCGAAGCCTTGTTGCGCTGGCGCCATCCGCGCCGTGGCCTGGTACCGCCGGGGGACTTCATTCCGGTGCTCGAAGAACTCGGCCTGGTGGTGGATGTGGGCGACTGGGTGATCAGCGAGGCCTGCCGTCAGCTCAAGACCTGGCACCAGGCTAAAGTACGGGTGCCGAAGGTGTCGGTGAACATTTCGGCGCGGCAGTTCTCCGATGGCCAACTCGGTACGCGGATCGCCACCATCCTCAAGGACACCGGCCTGCCACCGGCGTGCCTGGAACTGGAGCTGACCGAAAGTATCCTGATGCGTGAAGTCAGCGAGGCAATGCAGATACTCGATGGACTGAAAAATCTCGGCCTGAGCATCGCGGTCGATGACTTCGGCACGGGTTATTCATCGCTCAACTATCTCAAGCAGTTCCCGATCGACGTGCTGAAAATCGACCGCACCTTCGTCGATGGCCTGCCTTCGGGCGAACAGGATGCGCAGATCGCCCGGGCGATCATTGCCATGGCCCACAGCCTCAACCTGGCGGTGATCGCCGAGGGCGTGGAAACCCACGAGCAGCTCGACTTCCTGAGGGAGCACGGCTGCGACGAAGTTCAGGGCTACCTGTTCGGCCGCCCGATGCCGGCGAACAAGTTCGAAGTGCAATTCAGCAATGATGCGTTGTTCGTGTTCGACTGAAATTTTCGGTGCTCCGACCGGCCCCTTCGCGAGCAGGCTCGCTCCCACATTGGATTGCGATCTCCTGTGGGAGCGAGCCTGCTCGCGAAGAGGCCCGCAGGATCACCGCTGATCCCTGCATGAAGCCCACTTGTCTGCGACATGATGTCCTTTCATATGCCTTCCAAAACCCGTTGGGGTAGAATGCCCCCCTTTTCTGCCCCCGATCCTTGAGGACCGCCATGTTCAGCCGTGATTTGACTATTGCCAAGTACGACGCCGATCTCTTTGCCGCCATGGAGCAAGAAGCTCAGCGCCAGGAAGAGCACATTGAGCTGATCGCTTCGGAAAACTACACCAGCCCTGCGGTGATGGAAGCTCAAGGCTCGGTACTGACCAACAAGTACGCCGAAGGCTACCCGGGCAAGCGCTACTACGGCGGTTGCGAGTACGTCGACGTGGTTGAGCAGTTGGCCATCGACCGTGCAAAAGAACTGTTCGGCGCCGATTACGCCAACGTTCAGCCACACGCCGGTTCGCAAGCCAACAGCGCCGTTTACCTGGCCCTGCTGTCGGCCGGTGACACCATCCTGGGCATGAGCCTGGCACACGGCGGTCACCTGACCCACGGTGCCAGCGTTTCGTCCTCGGGCAAGCTGTACAACGCCATCCAGTACGGCATCGACGCCAACGGCCTGATCGACTACGACGAAGTCGAGCGCCTGGCGGTCGAGCACAAGCCGAAAATGATCGTGGCCGGTTTCTCTGCCTACTCGCAGGTTCTGGACTTCCCACGCTTCCGCGCAATCGCTGACAAGGTTGGCGCCTACCTGTTCGTCGACATGGCCCACGTGGCTGGTCTGGTCGCCGCTGGCGTCTACCCGAACCCGGTGCCATTCGCTGACGTCGTGACCACCACCACCCACAAGACTCTGCGTGGTCCACGTGGCGGCCTGATCCTGGCTCGCGCCAACGCCGACATCGAGAAAAAGCTGAACTCCGCGGTATTCCCGGGTGCCCAGGGTGGCCCGCTGGAGCACGTGATCGCCGCCAAGGCGATCTGCTTCAAGGAAGCACTGCAGCCAGAGTTCAAGGCTTACCAGCAACAAGTGGTGAAAAACGCCCAGGCCATGGCCAGCGTGTTCATCGAGCGCGGTTTCGACGTAGTGTCGGGCGGTACTGAAAACCACCTGTTCCTGCTGTCGCTGATCAAACAGGAAATCTCCGGTAAAGACGCCGACGCCGCTCTGGGCAAGGCTTTCATCACCGTGAACAAGAACTCCGTGCCAAACGACCCACGCTCCCCGTTCGTCACCTCCGGCCTGCGCTTCGGCACCCCGGCTGTGACCACTCGTGGCTTCAAGGAAGCAGAGTGCAAGGAACTGGCTGGCTGGATCTGCGACATCCTGGCTGACCTGAACAACGAAGCGGTAATCGACGCCGTTCGTGAGAAGGTCAAGGCGATCTGCAAGAAGCTGCCGGTGTACGGCGCCTGATAGCGGTAGCTTGAAAAAAACCCGGCCTGATGGCCGGGTTTTTTTTGGCCCCTGCTTTAAGCCTTTAACGCTTCAAGAACTCACGAAAAACACTGATACATCAACCTTCTAAAACAGCCTTTCTCCCCCCCATATAAGTTGCTAGCTTAATAACCGAACGAATGAGTTCGGAAAAACAACCTATACATATCAGAACATGGATGCACTGAAATGAATAAAAACCAAGAGCGGTCTTTCATCGCCACGATGAAAACAAACCATGGCAACCTTCACCTGCCTAAAATAACTTACGGAAAAACCACCCTGATTAAAAAGCTGGACTATGACACCTGGTCATTTGACGCAAACATGGACATTTCAAGTTACCTGTGCGTAAAAACCGATGCACCGGCAAATCAAATAAAATTTTATTTTGACTGCATCGATGATTATTACTCTATTTACCTTCTTACAGATGGCCTGTACCACCGTTACGCATTGAGCAATGAAAACCAGGATTTCATCAGCGCTTTTCGTTATGACCATGAACAGACAACCTATAACCTGCTCGATGGGAACGGCCAAATTGTCACGCTGGACCAGATAAACACCGATACCCCCGTCCTCAGGATCCAGACAAGGGGCGGTCGTACTTTGAGCGCTCGGGGCAATACAAAGGTGGGCAGCCTGGTCTGCACGGGGAAAGTCAGTGCTCGGCCGCTGGACTTCAAATTTGAGATACTGAGTCGCGGCGCAGCTTGATCCTTCAAGCAGGAAGATTCTAATGAGTACAGATAGACAAAAATCCTTTATTGCGACCATTGGCACTGAGTTCAGCCTTTTGCACTTCCTGGAAGAAATGCATGGCGAACGGGCGATCTCCACACCTAATCGCGCCAGCGGTGGATTTTTTACAGGCCCCTCACAAAGACGAGATGACTCCCACTTATTAGGACTACGAAGTGAAGTCCCTATAAATTATCGGCCTCGCCTGGCGCTTTACTTCAGACATACCAATAACGGTTATCGACTCTACATCCGCTCGCCAGGCCCACATTATGGAATGTGCCTCAGCACCAACAACAATGGATTAATTGGTGCATTCCCCTCAACTAAATCAGACACCTTTTATCTAATTAGAGAAAACGGCATACCCATCAACCTTGAAAACCTGAACAACATTACCCCCTCCATCTATTTACAAGCTAGAAATTCGGGAGTACTACACACACTAATAATCCGAGGCTCCCCATACACCTATATCGCCGCTAAAGAGGGGACAGCGCTGGCTTTTAACCTGAACATCCTGGAAAGAAATTCGCCCTACCTCAATCATCCGGATGAAACCTGAAGTAAACGCCCGAATTGGCGGGCACGACGTATACGTCTTGCCCGCATCTTTCAGATGTCAGAAAAACTCATTATCACCACGCGAGCGGGTTCAGTTCGCAGCCACTTTGGCAAAACCCGCACGAATCTTCTCTTCCGGCAAATCATCGGCAATGAACACGATCACGCTTTCACGCGTTTCATCGTCCGACCACTCCGTATCCCAGTCGAAACCATAAAGCTTCAATACGCCCTGAAATACCATGCGCCGTGGCTCTCCCAGGATGTTCAACACACCTTTGTAACGCAGCAACTGCTTGCCATGATCTTCCAGCAGTTCGTTCATGAACTCACTGAGCTTGTCGATATCCAGCGGCTTGTCGGTGCGCAGCACCAGGCTGGAAATGCGATCGATGGAAGGCGCCGTACTGACCGGACGCAAACTCACGCCGCCTCCCAGGTCAGCATTGAGATTGAAGCCACGCACATCGAGCAGTTCGGCCAGATCGATCTTGCCATGGTCTACCACACGAATGGGCGCGCGGCGGTTGATGCGGGTCAGGCGCTCACTCAACGCGATGAAAGCAGGCTCGTCCACCAGGTCGCGCTTGCTCACCAGCAAACGGTCGGCGAAACCGATCTGCGCCTGGGCAATGGTCTGGGTCAGGTGCAGTTCGGCATGTGCCGCGTCCACCAAAGTGATGATGCCGTCGAGGATGTAACGCTCGCGCAGTTCCTCGTCGATGAAGAAGGTTTGTGCCACCGGTGCAGGATCGGCCAGTCCGGTGCATTCGATCACCAGACGGTCAAAGGCGATTTCGCCGCTGTCCAGGCGCTCGAGCAGCAGGTACAAGGCTTTGGTCAGGTCGGTGTGGATGGTGCAGCAAACGCAACCGTTGGATAGCGTCATCACCTGAACCGGTTCGTCGCCCAGCAGTTGGGTGTCGATACCGGCGTCACTGAATTCGTTTTCGATCACAGCGATTTTCAGGCCGTGCTCGGCTTTGAGCAGGTGGCGAAGCAAGGTGGTTTTGCCTGCGCCGAGGAAGCCGCTGAGAATCGTTACCGGGATGGGAGAGGACACCCGAATCTCCTTTTTCACAAAATTAGAGAACAATAAAAAACAAATGTGGGAGCGAGCCTGCTCGCGAAGGCGATGTGTCAGTCAACACAAATGTTGAATGACAGATTGCATTCGCGAGCAAGCCCGCTCCCACAGGGGGTGCATCAGCCTGACTGTCGAATCAACAGCACTTCGGCCCACCCTTGCCACCGTAACGGGCTTCCTGGCGTTCGCGGAAGAACGTCTCGTAGTCCATCACCGGTTTGTCCGGGTGTTTGCTTTGCATATGCTCGACGTAGTTGTCGTAGTCAGGCATGCCGACCATCAGGCGCGCGGCCTGACCGAGGTATTTACCGAGGCGACTCAAGTCATTGAACATACTGCAATCCTCGATTACGCATCCGGCAGCGCCTGGAAGGGCGATTCTTTATCCGTACGTTCTTTTTTACCCCAGGAGGCAATGCCGACCTTGAGTGCATAGAACAGGATACTGAACACCACGAACAGGAACAGTGCGGTCAGTGTGGCGTTGGTGTAGGCGTTGAAGATCACATGCTGCATTTGCGTGATGTCCTTGGCCGGGGCGAGGATCTGACCATTGGCCAGGGCATCGCTGTATTTCTTGGCCAGCGACAGGAAGCCGATCGCCGGGTTGGCGTCAAACAGCTTGATGAAGCCCGCGGTGGTGGTGCAGATCAGCAGCCATACCGCTGGCAGCATGGTCACCCACACATAACGCTGGCGCTTCATTTTGATCAGCACCACGGTGCCGAGCATCAGCGCAATACCCGCCAGCATCTGGTTGGAGATGCCGAACAGCGGCCACAGGGTGTTGATGCCACCCAGCGGATCGATCACGCCCTGGTACAGCAGCCAGCCCCACATGGCCACACAACCGGCAGTGGCAAGGAAGTTGGCAGCCCAGGATTCGGTGCGTTTGAGCGCCGGCACGAAGGAGCCGAGCAAGTCCTGCAGCATGAACCGACCGGCACGGGTACCGGCATCGACCGCGGTCAGGATGAATAGCGCCTCGAACAGGATCGCGAAGTGGTACCAGAACGCCATGGTGTTCTCACCTGGCAGCACGCTGTGCAGGATCTGCGCGATACCCACCGCCAGGGTCGGCGCACCGCCGGCACGGGCCAGGATGGTGGTCTCACCGATGTCCTTGGCCACGGCTTGCAGCGCCTCCGGGGTAATCGCAAAGCCCCAGTTGCTGACCGCTTGTGCCACCGCCACCACATCAGTGCCGACCACGGCCGGCGGGCTGTTCATGGCGAAGTACACGCCCGGTTCGATCACCGAAGCGGCGACCATGGCCATGATTGCCACGAAGGACTCCATCAGCATGCCGCCGTAACCGATGTAACGGGCATTGACCTCGTTATCGAGCAGCTTCGGCGTGGTGCCGGAGGAAATCAGCGCGTGGAAACCCGATACCGCGCCACAGGCGATGGTGATGAACAGGAACGGGAACAGACCGCCCTTCCACACTGGGCCGGTGCCGTCGACGAACTGGGTCAGCGCCGGCATTTTCAGCTCGGGCATGGTGATCAGAATGCCGATCGCCAGGGCGACGATGGTGCCGATCTTGAGGAAGGTAGAGAGGTAGTCACGAGGGGCCAGGATCAGCCACACCGGTAACGAGGCGGCCACGAAACCGTAACCGATCAACATCCAGGTGATCTGCACACCGGTAAAGGTGAACGCCTTGGCCCACACCGGGTCGGCGGCAATCTGCCCGCCCAGCCAGATCGAACCGAGCAGTAGCAACACGCCGATGATCGAGATTTCACCGATGCGGCCCGGGCGGATGTAGCGCATGTAAATGCCCATGAACATCGCGATCGGGATGGTCGCCATCACCGTGAAAATCCCCCATGGGCTTTCGGCCAGGGCCTTGACCACGATCAGCGCCAGCACCGCGAGGATGATGATCATGATCAGGAAACAGCCGAACAGCGCGATGGTCCCGGGGATGCGGCCCATTTCTTCACGGACCATGTCACCCAGGGAACGACCGTTGCGGCGAGTGGACATGAACAGGACCATGAAGTCCTGCACGGCACCGGCCAGCACCACCCCGGCGATCAGCCACAGCGTACCGGGCAGGTAGCCCATCTGCGCCGCCAGGACCGGGCCGACCAGCGGCCCCGCGCCGGCGATGGCCGCGAAGTGGTGACCAAAAAGGATGTGTTTGTTGGTTGGAACATAGTCCAGACCATCGTTGTTGAGCACGGCGGGGGTGGCCCGTCGCGGGTCGAGCTGCATCACATTGTTAGCGATGAACAGACTGTAGTAACGGTACGCGACCAGATAGATGGCCACGGCAGCGACCACGATCCACAAGGCGTTGATCGCCTCACCTCGGCGCAATGCCACGACCCCGAGGGCGCACGCTCCAACGATTGCCAGCACCAGCCAGGGTATGTGGCGTAGCGGGCTATTATTATTTTTCATTTTATTATTCCAGCCAGAGTGGACAGAAAGACAGCCAACGGAGTTTAGCTCTCCTGACGACAAAGGCCATACCCCAACGTTGGTCTAGAGCGCTGTGCTGGCTGGCAGGTTCTAACAATGCGGGTCTATAGTCAGCGAACATCTAGAGGATTGCGCCATGAGCGAACACCCTGCCGATCGCCGCCGCTTCAAACGTATTGCGTTCGATGCCAGAACCGAGCTGAGCCAGGGGGAATTCATCTGGCCGGTGAAGTTGATCGATCTGTCGCTCAAGGGCTTGCTGATCGAGCGGCCTGAGCCCTGGCTAGGTGATCCGCAGCAGGATTTTTTTGTCGACATTCATCTGAGCGAAGACACCGACATCGAAATGGATGTGCAACTGACCCATGAAGACCATGGCCAGCTCGGGTTTGTCTGCCGGCACATCAGCCTGGAGTCCATTGAGCGTTTGCGGCGATTGATTGAACTCAATCTGGGTGACCCGCAGGAGCTTGAGCGGGAATTGGGTGCGTTGATCGAAGTCTGACGACCTGATATCAATCTCAATGTGGGAGCGAGCCTGCTCGCGAAAGCGGTGTTGCAGCCAACATCAATGTTGAATGTCAGGCCGCCTTCGCGAGCAGGCTCGCTCCCACAGGGTCCGTGTTTCTTCAGCAACTACTCGAACAATGCGTCCAAGGCTTGCTCCAGACGCGTGACGGCAATGATCTGCAACCCCGGCGGCGCTTCTTTCGGTGCATTGCCCTTGGGCACGATGGCACGCTTGAAGCCGTGCTTGGCCGCTTCCTTCAGACGTTCCTGACCGCTTGGCACCGGACGCACTTCCCCGGACAGACCGACCTCACCAAAAACCAGCAAGTCATGGGGCAGCGGCCGGTTGCGCAAACTGGACATCACGGCTGCCATCAACGCCAGGTCAGAGGCCGTTTCCAATACCTTCACGCCGCCGACCACATTGAGGAATACATCCTGATCGTGGGTGGGAATACCGCCGTGACGATGCAACACCGCCAGCAACATTGCCAAACGATTCTGATCCAGCCCCAGCGTCACCCGACGCGGGTTGGCCAGATGGCTGTCATCCACCAGTGCCTGGACTTCCACCAGCATCGGCCGGGTGCCCTCCCACGTCGCCATGACCACGCTGCCCGGGACTTCTTCCTGTGCACGGGTCAGAAAAATAGCCGATGGATTGGAGACTTCTTTCAGCCCTTTGTCGGTCATACCAAATACGCCCAACTCGTTAACTGCGCCGAATCGGTTTTTCACTGCCCGCAATAGACGCAGGCGCCCATCGGATTCGCCTTCGAAATAAAGCACGGTGTCGACCATGTGCTCCAGTACCCGCGGCCCGGCCAATGCGCCTTCCTTGGTCACGTGGCCGACGAGGAAAATCGCCGTGCCGCTTTGTTTGGCGTAACGCACCAGCAATGCCGCGCTCTCACGCACCTGGGATACACCGCCTGGAGCCGATTGCAGTTGCTCGGTGAAAATCGTCTGGATCGAGTCGATGACCATGACCTTGGGCTTTTCCTGCCGGGCCGTGGCAATGATGGTTTCGATACAGGTTTCGGTCATGACCCGCAGCTGATCCTGCGGCAAACCCAGGCGTCGGGCGCGCATGGCCACTTGCTGCTGGGACTCTTCACCCGTGACGTACAGGGCCGCCATGCTCTTGGCCAGGTTGCACAGGGTTTGCAACAGAATGGTCGATTTGCCGATACCGGGATCACCGCCGATCAGCACCACCGAGCCATCGACCAGGCCACCACCCAGTACCCGATCGAGCTCACTGGACGCAGTGGAAAACCGTGGGATCTCCTCGACGCTGACTTCAGCCAGGGTCTTGATCTGTGCCTGTTGACCAGCCCAACCGGTACGCCCTGTCGGTGCCGCGGCTCCGCCGCTTTCCACCATGGTTTCGGTCAACGTATTCCAGGCGCCACATTCGCCGCACTGGCCGGCCCACTTCGGGAAGGTTGAGCCGCACTCGGTGCAGCCGTACATGCGCTTGGCCTTGGCCATCTGAACCCCCGGCAAAAACCGCGATGATAGCGCAGGAAAGCGAACTTGGCGCAGGCTGATGCACAACGGACCTCGATAGTCATAACTTTGAAATGTACTAACGAGCAGATCTGAAAAGTAATATCAATTTAATTTTTAAATTTACACTTTTTTCACATTAGATCCGCAGAAGATGTTTCAGGGAATAGATATTTACAATCGCACTCCACGAACTCCAGTTCAATTTCATTCGCCCTGTAACCGATAAGAACACATTGAGCCCTTCAGCAAATCAATATAAAACCTGTACAAAACTTATCAACAGAACCTCCAGCCGTACAATTCTTCCTCACTACTCCCATGAAAATCAGAAAGACTATTTTCACTCACCCACTAAACCTTCCTACCGACTTAGAGCATTTACTTCACCAATGAATAATAACAATCGAGTGCCTGCATCGAGAGTTTTCGCCAGGATCCACAATCCCGAAACAGTGCCTGAGTTGAAGCCATTAATGAGAACGACGAGTAGATTCGAAAAGGACCTGTGAGAATGACCCGGCAGCGCAGAGCCAGGCGACAAATCGGCTATCTGAAAAACTTTTCAACGCCCCCCGGGTCGATTGCAGGCGAACACTGTCAGCAGTCGATTCGAGCACGATGCACATTGCTGATTTACACTGCGTTCACCAACCTCATCTGTAACAAGGAAATAACCTATGGGCGTGCTAAGTGAGTTCAAGGCCTTCGCGGTCAAAGGCAATGTGGTCGACATGGCCGTCGGTATCATCATCGGGGCCGCCTTCGGCAAGATCGTTTCGTCATTTGTCGGTGACGTGATCATGCCTCCCATCGGGCTGTTGATCGGTGGGGTGGACTTCAGTGACCTGGCCATCACGCTGAAAGCGGCTCAAGGTGAGGCCCCGGCAGTGGTGCTGGCGTACGGTAAATTCATCCAGAGCATGATCGACTTCATCATCGTCGCTTTCGCGATTTTCATGGGCGTCAAAGCCATCAACCGCCTTAAGCGCGAAGAAGCCGTCGCTCCAACCCTGCCACCGGTTCCGACCAAGGAGGAAGAGTTGCTGAGTGAAATCCGTGATCTGCTCAAGGCTCAGAACAACAGGCCTTGACCGCTTGGACGGCCTATAAGAACGGCGCCTTCAGGGCGCCGTTTTTTTACCAGAAGTTTTCTACCGCCACCTGACCGGGCCGCCGGCTGAGGCTCAAGTGCATGTCGCGTTGTTTGAGCAATTTGCGCGTGTCGTCAATCATTTGCGGGTTCCCGCACAACATAACCCGAGAATGCTCGGGTGTCAGCGCCACGCCGGCTACCCGCTCCAGCTCGCCATTTTCGATCAGCGTGGTGATCCGTCCGTTAAGAGCACCGGGATGGTGTTCGCGTGTCACTGTGTTGATCAGCTGTAATTTGTACGCATACTCCGCCAGGTACTCTCGTTGTGTAAGCCCTGCAATCAGGTCCTGATAGGCGAGTTCCCGTGATTCGCGCACGCTGTAGACCAGGATGATTCGCTCGAATTTCTCCCACACCTCGAAATCCTGCAGGATCGACAGAAACGGTGCCAGGCCGGTGCCTGTGGATAACAGCCACAGATCACGCCCATCGACGAATCGATCGAGCGTCAGGTACCCAAAGGCCTGGCGGTCGACCAGCAGCGTATCGCCAACGCCCAACCGACTCAGTTCACTGGTGAACTCGCCCCCCGGCACTACGATGGAAAAGTATTCCAGGTACTCATCGAAGGGCGACGACACCATGGAATAGGCGCGCCAGACCGCACTGCCATCAGCCTTGGTCACGCCCAGGCGGGCAAATTGCCCCGCGCGAAAACGAAAGCCCGCATCCCGGGTAGCGCGCAGGGTGAACAGGTTCGGGGTCAACGGCTGGACGTCGAGCAAAGTCTGGCGAGTAAATTTATCTTCGCTGGCAGTCATGGTGGGCTCCATTCAACAGATAGCCACAGTGTCTCGCAAAGCGAGCCCCATAAACACGGGTGATTTGTAGTGTCTTTGGCAAACATTCTTGATTTCACCAACCCGCACACAAGCCACTAACTATTCAGTTAACACAAAAGCTCAATAGAATGAAAACCACCATTTAAATGAGCCCACTCATTAAACTATCGTTAGAACCAGACGCTTAGTTTGAGAGACGTTAGTAAGTCTAAAAAATCTCAACATATAAGTAAGAAACATCCTACACTTGCCTTCGCGCCGATCTTCTGGATCCAATATGCGCCCCAAAGCTATCACGACTGTGGAGCCTCATGATGGAAAGGTGGAAGGAGTCACAACTTAAACAATTATCAACAGCAACCGAGCCGGAGGTCGCTTACGAAATCGCACTGAGATTCGCGAAAAATATCGGTTTTAAATTTTTCGCTTTTTCAACGACTTGCCCAACCAACACCGAACACTTTCACACTGTACGGTTCAACAATTACCCAAAAGACTGGAACTCTGAATATGAAAAAAAGAAGTTTGGCGCCCTCGACCCGGTAGTGGCACATTGCAATCGATCCATGCTGCCTATTCTTTGGAGCGAAGAGCTTTTCCGCAATGTGGGAGACACTTGAATTACAAGGACTTCAACATGGTTGGTCACAAGCCGTTCATGACGAGGAAACCGGTTTCTGCAGCATTGTGAGTCTGGCCAGAAGCCATTGCCCGATTAATATGTTGGAGCTTTATGAGTATTTTGGTTTCTCCGTCTTTATTGGTCGGCATCTGCATAAGCTGGTCGTACAGACACTGCCCAAGGAGCCGGCCAAATCGTCCATGCCACATTTATCACCGCGGGAAATCGACGTATTGAAACTGGCGGCAGCCGGCAAGACGGCATACGAAAGCGCCAGGATTCTCAATCTGAGCGCCCGCACGATCAACTTCCACGTACAGGAAGCCATCCGCAAACTCGGGGTCAACAATAAGGTTTCGGCCGTCATTGCCGCCGTCAAGGCTGGTTATCTCAATAGCAACGCGATGCGCTGAGCCGAAAAACCTGCGGGTAATCCAACTCAAAAAAACGTACCATTCGCGGTCCCATCCTGAGTGATGACGTGTGATTTTCCCACGACGCAGTCCACTCGGACGGCCCCGCCGCCAAGATGCCCCTGGGCGCGGGATATCCGTTGATTACCCAGAGCCCCGCCCCATGCCTTTGCTCGAAACGCCTTTCGCCAGCCTCGACCTGATCCGCCAGCCCGAACAGCAGAACGAACCGCTGCAAGCCTTCGATGCGGCCGATGAGTACCTGCTCAACCACCTGGCCGAACAGCAACCCTCTGTCGACACGCGGGTACTGGTGCTGAACGACAGTTTCGGCGCGTTGGCCGCCAGTCTGGCCAGCAAGGTCAAGGTGACCAGCAGCGGCGATTCTTTCCTGGCCTTTCAGGGGCTGGAGAAGAACCTGGCCCGCAACGGCCAGGCGTTTGATGCGGTGTCGGCCATACCCGCCAGCGAAGTATTGGCGGGACCGTTTGATCGGGTCCTGGTACGGGTGCCAAAGACCCTGGCGTTACTCGAAGAACAACTGATCCGCCTGCAAGGCCAGTTGGCGCCCGGCGCTCAAGTGATTGCGGGAGCAATGATCAAACATTTGCCACGGGCCGCGGGTGATCTGCTGGAGCGCTACATCGGCCCGGTGCAGGCTTCGCTGGCGGTGAAGAAAGCCCGCTTGCTGATTGCCACGGTTGAAACCAAGGCGCCGGTTACCTCGCCCTACCCGACCCGTTATCGCCTCGATACCCCCTCCATCGAATTGCTCAACCACGCCAACGTCTTCTGCCGCGAAGGCCTGGATATCGGCACGCGGGCTTTTTTGCCGCATTTGCCGAAGAACCTTGGCACAGCAAGGGTTGCCGACCTCGGATGCGGTAACGGCGTGTTGGCCATCGCCAGCGCCCTGCAAAACCCTGAAGCCGATTACACGCTAGTGGACGAATCGTTCATGGCGGTGCAATCGGCTGCCGAAAACTGGTGTGCGGCGCTGGGCGAGCGCGATGTCGTCGTGCGTGCCGGTGATGGTCTGGCCGGACAGGAACCCCAGTCGCTTGACGTAGTGCTGTGCAATCCACCGTTTCACCAGCAACAGGTTGTCGGCGACTTCCTGGCCTGGCGGATGTTCCAGCAAGCGCGTGAGGCGCTGGTGGTCGGCGGCGCGTTGTACATCGTCGGCAATCGTCACCTGGGTTATCACAGCAAACTGGCGCGTTTGTTCCGTGGTGTCGAGCAAGTGGCGGCCACGCCGAAGTTCGTGATTCTCAAGGCCCGCAAATAACCGGACAAAAAAAAACCCTCCGATCGGAGGGTTATAAATCCGCGCCTGCAGGCGACGGGATGGGATGTCAGGTTTTCAATGCGTGCTCAGGCCAGCGGCGTTCATGAACATCCGCATCAGGCTGGCCACAATGAACAATGCACCGACGCTACCGACCCAGATCAGGGCCAGCCAGCCAAGCCGCTGCCACAGCGGTTTTTTTTCGGCTTGTTTGATGTCGTGCAAGGAAGGTTTGCTGGACATTGCTTCAATCCTCTTTCAGATCGATGGCGCCGCGACCGACGCCATCGTCGGAGCGCCGCCCGGACCAAGCTTTGCTCCTACAGGTTCAATGTGCTGGCTTAGTGGTAACCGTCTTCATGGGTGACCTTGCCGCGGAACACGTAGTAGCTCCAAAAGGTGTAGCCCAGGATGAACGGGATGATGAACAGCGTGCCCACCAGCATGAAGCCCTGGCTTTGCGGCGGTGCAGCGGCATCCCAGATTGAGATCGACGGCGGCACGATGTTCGGCCACAGGCTGATCCCCAACCCGCTGTAACCGAGGAAGATCAGCACCAGTGTCAGCAGGAAGGGTGTGTAGTGCGCATTGCGCGCCACCGCGCGGATCAAGCCGTACAGGGTCACCAGCACCAGAATCGGCACCGGCAGGAACCAGAACAGGTTAGGCAGGGTGAACCAGCGGGCGGCAATCTCGGCGTGAGCCAACGGCGTCCAGATGCTGACGATACCGATCACCGCCAGCAATACAAACGCCAGCGGCCGCGCCAGGTCGTGCATCTGTTCCTGCAACTTGCCTTCGGTCTTCATGATTAGCCAGGTGCATCCCAGCAGTGCATAAGCCACCACCAACGCGGCGCCGCAGAACATCGTGAAGGGCGTCAGCCAGTCCAGTGAACCACCGGCAAACTGGCGATCGACCACCGGCAGGCCATCGATGAAGGCCCCCAGCGCCACGCCCTGGAAGAACGTTGCCGTGATGGAGCCGCCAATGAACGCCTTGTCCCAGAGGTGACGCTTGTCGTCCCGGGCCTTGAAGCGGAACTCGAACGCCACGCCGCGGAAAATCAAACCGACCAGCATCAGGATCAACGGCAGGTACAACGCCGAGAGCACCACCGAATAGGCCAGGGGGAAGGCGCCGAACAGCGCCGCGCCGCCCAGCACCAGCCAGGTTTCGTTACCGTCCCAGACCGGGGCGACGGTGTTCATCATCACATCGCGGTCGCCCTTGCCCGGAATGAACGGGAAGAGAATGCCGATGCCCAGGTCGAAGCCATCCATGACCACGTACATCATGATGCCGAAGATGATGATCACGGCCCAGATCAGCGGAAGATCAATACCCATGGTTCAAATCTCCTTGGTCACGGTGCGGTCGGCATCGGAGTGATCGTCGTCGGCAGCCGACAGTGGACGCGCCGGTGTGCGTTTCTGGCCGGGACCTCCATCATTGGTTTCCTTGCCTTCGTCGATCTTCGGTCCTTTGCGCACCAGGCGCATCATGTAGCCCAGACCGGCACCGAACAGCGCGAAATACACCACGACAAACAGGATCAGGGTGATGCTCATCTGCATGAAACTATGGTTGGAGGACGCATCCGCCGTGCGCATCAGACCGTAGACCACCCACGGCTGACGGCCGACTTCCGTGGTGAACCAGCCGGCAAGGATCGCGATCAGGCCGGACGGCCCCATCCACAATGCCAGGTACAGGAACGGCCGCGAGGTATAGAGCTTGTCGCGTTTACGCAGCCACAGGCTCCACAACCCGGTGAAGATCATCAACATGCCAAGACCGACCATGATCCGGAACGACCAGAACACGATGGTCGAGTTCGGCCGGTCCTCCGGTGGGAACTCCTTGAGCGCCGGCACCTGTTTATCCAGAGAGTGGGTCAGGATCAGGCTGCCCAGGTATGGAATCTCGACGGCGAATTTGGTCCTCTCTTCTTTCATGTCCGGCCAACCAAACAGAATCAGCGGAGTCGCCTCGTTGCCGTGGTTTTCCCAGTGGCCCTCGATCGCGGCAATTTTTGCCGGCTGATGTTTCAGAGTGTTGAGGCCGTGGAAGTCACCGATGACGGCCTGAATCGGCGCCACGATCAATGCCATCCACATGGCCATCGAGAGCATCTTGCGGATTGCCGGATTGTCCTTGCCGCGCAGCAAGTGCCAAGCCGCGGAGGCGCCCACGAAGAATGCTGTGGCGACGAACGCCGCCGTGGCCATGTGCATCAGGCGATAAGGGAACGACGGGTTGAAGATCACCGCCAGCCAGTCGGTTGGAATGACCTGGCCGTTAACGATCTCAAAGCCCTGCGGAGTCTGCATCCAGCTGTTGGAGGCGAGAATCCAGAAGGTCGAGATCAGCGTGCCGATGGCGACCATGACCGTGGCGAAAAAGTGCAAGCCCCGTCCAACCTTGTTCCAGCCGAACAGCATCACACCCAGGAAACCGGCTTCGAGGAAGAAAGCCGTCAGCACTTCGTACGTCAGCAACGGCCCGGTCACGGACCCGGCGAAGTCCGAGAAGCGACTCCAGTTGGTACCGAACTGATAGGCCATGACCAGCCCCGAGACCACGCCCATGCCGAAGTTGACGGCAAAGATCTTCGACCAGAAATGGTAGAGGTCACGGTAGATGTCGTTGTGGGTTTTCAGCCACAAGCCTTCGAGTACCGCCAGGTAACTCGCCAGGCCAATGGTGATGGCAGGGAACAGGATGTGGAACGAGATAGTGAACGCGAACTGAATTCGGGCGAGATCAAGTGCCTCTAAACCGAACATAAGTCTTCCTCTGTCAGGTAGTACGGCTGCTGGCTGGAAGCCTGCACCCACGGCCCCCACGGATATGGAGTGTGGCGAATCTCTATTTGTTCTTTTTTTTACACGCATCGCTACGCAGGGAGTCTGGCCTTGCGGCCGCCTGATCAATTCCTTTAAGGGTTTTGACCTGGATCAAGCAACGTTGAAAGAGTAGTCCCATTTCCGGGGTTGAACTGCGTGGTCTTTTGCCGCGTGACAAGTTGCCTCATGGTTGGGGTAACAGGCAGAAACATATCCCTTGTGGGAGCGAGCCTGCTCGCGAATGCGATGGGTCAGTCAACATTACGGTGAATGCCACTCCGTTTTCGCGAGCAGGCTCGCTCCCACAGGAATTTGTTGCGTTGCAGGAATCGATGTCTGGCTAATGAAATTTTCATAATCAGCAACTTCTTGTTACAGGCTGGTGATAATCTCGCCCTTCCCCTCCTCCAGATTTGCCTTCAAATGCCCAGCCAAGAGCCTTTGCTGTTACGTCACCATCGCCCTTTCCTTGCGTTCTGGCTGGCCCGGATTTTTACCGCCAGCGGTTTTCAGATGCTCACTGTGGCCATTGGCTGGAATCTCTATCAACTGACCGGCAACGTGCTCGACCTTGGCCTGGTCGGTTTGGTGGAGTTCGCACCGCGTGTGCTGTTCATGCTGCACACCGGGCACGTGGCGGACCGCTACGACCGGCGCAAGGTCGCGGCGATCTGTCAGTCCTTGCAAGCGCTGATCGCCCTGTCGCTGGCCATCGGCAGCGCGACCGACCATGTCACCCGGGAGATGATCTTCATCCTCGCCTTCCTGCTCGGCGCCGCCCGTTCCTTCGAAATGCCGACCACCCAGGCGCTGCTGCCGAGCATCGTGCCCAGCGCTCTGTTCCCCCGGGCCGTGGCCGCCGCGCAATCGGCCCAGCAGTCGGCAACCATCGTCGCACCGGCACTCGGCGGTTTGCTCTACGCGTTCGGCAGTGTGTGGGTCTATGGCCCGACGGTGATCCTCTACATCATTGCCTGCACGCTGATGCTCAATCTGCCCGCACGGCAAACGCCGCTGAACAAAGGCAAGGCCACCCTGGATTCGTTGTTGGCGGGCATCCGCTTCATCCGTAGTCGTCCGGACATTCTCGGGGCGATTTCCCTGGACCTGTTCGCCGTCCTGCTCGGTGGCGCGACGGCGTTGTTGCCGGTTTTTGCCAAGGACATCCTGCTCACCGGCCCGTGGGGCCTGGGCCTGTTGCGCTCGGCACCGGCGGTGGGTGCGCTGTTGATGTCGCTGTTCCTGGCGAGGTTTGCCGTGGAGCGCAATGTCGGGCGGGTGATGTTCACCGCAGTGGGCGTATTCGGTGTGGCAACCATCGCCTTCGGTCTGTCGACCTCGTTCTGGTTCTCGCTGGCGGTGCTGGTGGTACTGGGCGCGGCGGACATGATCAGCATGGTGATCCGTGCCTCGTTCGTGCAACTGGAAACCCCGGACGAAATGCGCGGCCGGGTCAGTGCAGTGAACGGTTTGTTCATCGGCGCCTCGAACCAGTTGGGCGAATTCGAATCCGGCCTGACCGCCCACTGGTTCGGCACCGTGCCGGCCGTGGTCATGGGCGGTATCGGCACGCTGGTGGTGACCGGGACCTGGATCAAGCTGTTTCCGACATTGGCCCAGCGCGACCGTATGCATATGCCGGTGGAAGAAGAGGCTAAGGTCTGAGTGATCTAAACAACCAACTCCCCAGCCACCGCCGCCCGCGTGGCTTTGCCGCACAACTGTTCCACCAGTGTCAGGGCAAATGCCAGCGCAGCGCCCGAACCCTGGGCGGTGATGCAGTTGCCGTCGACAACGACCGGTTGATCGACGTAGTTGCAGCCTGAGAGTTGATGACTGGCCGAAGGCAGGCAGGTCATGCGCCGCTGGCGCAACACGCCAAAGGTTTGCAGCGCCACTGCCGGGGCTTCGGCGATACCCGCGTACAGGCGACCGGCCGCGGCCTGGTCCTTGATCAGTTGTTGTAAGGGTTGATGGGTCGCCTGGTGTTGCGCGCCTACGGCTCCGCCGGGCAGGACGATCAAGTCGAAGGGCTGGGCCAGCAAATCCACCAGCATCGCATCGCTGGTGAGGCGGGTACCGCGGGCACAGGTGAGCATGCGTCGCCCTTCGATGCTCGCCACCACGACTTCCACCTTGGCGCGGCGCAGCACATCGACGAGGGTCACGGCTTGCAGGTCATCGATGCCCTCGGCGAGGGTAATCAGGGCTCTAAAGGTCATGAGGGCAATCCACAGAATGATCCTTGAAGCGTAGTCAGCTTTCCTTACCCTTGTTCGAGGCCGGCTGTTTCTTGATGTAAAGCTACTTGATGTAAAGCTGCGTCGACATCGTGTTGCCCGGCGCATTGATCGAGGTGTTGCTGAAGGTGAACGTGCCTTCCTGTTTGCCAGCAAGACTGAAAATGTACAGATTGCCGACTACCTTGGTTCTCTGGGAGCAATCGGTCAGGTTGCCGTTTTCGTAGGCGCAGACCGGCGTGCGGGTGCCGTCCACTTCAAAGCCATCGAGCGCGACATGGGGTTGGCTGCGACCGTAGCCCACTTCCAGCACGTAGACCCTGATGTTCGGGCCACTGTGATTGCAGCGGGTCTGCGCCTGTCCTTCATCAATGGTTTCAAAACCACAGCCCGGCGACTCGACTTTCAGCACTTTCACCTGGGTCAACGGCGGTGCCGAGGCCGCCGAGGCGGTTTGCGCCCCCAAGAACAATGCCATCAAGATCAACAGACACTTTTTCATGCATGCCCCCCAAAAAACCAGCGCGCAGTATGGCTGACTTGGGCCAAACGCAAAACATCGACGACGATCACCACCATAAGCAGCCATAACCCTGTGCTGCTGGTATGATGCGCGGCTTTTTCCGACCCACAGAAAATTCCCAGGCGCCTGCAGCGGTCTGTGCTTTGCTGTTGAGGTCGATACATTCACGGCGCCCGGCGCGCCACGGGGAGCAGACATGCTGGAAAGGCTGTTTCAACTCAAGGCACACAACACCAACGTACGCACCGAGATTCTGGCGGGCGTCACGACCTTTTTGGCCATGGCCTACATTCTGTTCGTCAACCCGAGCATCCTCGGCGAGACCGGCATGGACAAGGGTGCGGTGTTCGTCGCCACCTGTCTGGCAGCCGCCATCGGCTCCGCGACCATGGGCCTGATCGCCAACTATCCGATCGCCCTCGCACCGGGCATGGGCCTGAACGCCTTCTTTACCTACACCGTGGTCCTGCACATGGGCCACACCTGGCAAGTGGCGCTGGGTGCGGTGTTCATCTCCGCCGTGTGTTTCTTCCTGTTGTCGATCTTCCGCATCCGTGAATGGATCATCAACAGCATCCCGCTGCCGCTACGTTCGGCGATCGCCGCCGGTATCGGCCTGTTCCTGGCGCTGATTGCCCTGCACAACGCGGGCATCGTGGTCAGCAACCCGGCGACCATGGTCGGCCTCGGTGACCTGAAACAACCGGCTCCGATCCTCGCCACCCTCGGTTTTGCCCTGATCGTCGCCCTCGAAGCGCTTGCCGTACGCGGTGCGGTGCTGATCGGCATTCTGGCCGTGACCATCGTGTCGATCCTGATGGGCTTCACCCCGTTCGGCGGCGTGACCTCGATGCCTCCTTCGCTGGCGCCGACCTTCCTGCAACTCGACATCAAGGGCGCACTGGACATCGGTCTGGTCAGCGTGATTTTCGCCTTCCTGTTTGTCGACCTGTTCGATAACTCCGGCACCCTGATCGGCGTTGCCAAGCGCGCCGGCCTGATGGGCAAGGACGGCCACATGCCGAAAATGGGCCGCGCCCTGATCGCCGACAGTACCGCCGCCATGGCCGGTTCCCTGCTGGGCACCTCGACCACTACCAGCTACATCGAATCCGCCGCCGGTGTGAGTGCCGGGGGCCGTACCGGCCTGACCGCCATCGTCGTGGCGATCCTGTTCCTGCTGGCGTTGTTCTTCTCGCCACTGGCTGCCAGCGTTCCAGCCTTCGCCACCGCGCCGGCATTGCTGTTCGTCGCCGTGCTGATGACATCCGGCCTGGCCGAAATAGACTGGGACGACATTACCGTTGCCGCACCGGTCGTGGTCACCGCCCTGGCCATGCCGTTCACTTATTCCATCGCCAATGGCATCGCCTTCGGTTTCATCGCCTGGACCGCTATCAAACTGCTGTCCGGCCGCGGCCGTGAGCTGAACTCGGCGCTGGTGATTCTGTCGATTCTGTTCGTGATCAAGCTGGGTTGGTTCAACGCATGACTTTTGATTCCCAGGCCTACGCCGTTCAGCTCGAAGACAAGGTCACGCGCCTGCGTGACCTGCTGGCCCCATTCGACGCGCCGGAGCCGGCTGTATTCGACTCGCCGCTGCAGAATTTCCGCCTGCGCGCCGAATTCCGCTTGTGGCGTGAAGCCGGCGAGCGCCACTACGCAATGTTTTCCCAGGAAGACAAACGCACGCCGATCCTGATCGAAGAATTCCCGATTGCCAGCCTGCGCATCAATCAGTTGATGCCGCAGCTCAAAGCGGCTTGGCAGGCCAGTTCGGCCTTGAACCACAAGCTGTTTCAGGTGGAGTTCCTCACCACCCTGGCCGGCGATGCGATGATCACCCTGTGTTATCACCGCCCGCTGGACGAACACTGGCACGCGGCGGCCACAAAGCTGGCGACCGATTTGAACGTCAGCATCATCGGCCGCTCCAAGGGCAAGCGCGAAGTCATCGGTCACGATTACGTGGTCGAGAAACTGAAAGTCGGCGGTCGCACCTTCAGCTATCGCCAGCCCGAAGGCGCGTTCACCCAGCCTAACGGCACAGTGAACCAGAAGATGCTTAACTGGGCGTACGACGCACTCGGCGATCGCTCAGACGACTTGCTGGAGCTGTATTGCGGCAATGGCAACTTCACCCTGCCCCTCGCCACCCGCGTGCGCAAGGTGCTGGCCACCGAAATCAGCAAGACCTCGGTTAATGCGGCACTGAGCAACCTCAGCGAAAACGCGGTGGATAACGTCACTTTGGTGCGCCTGTCCGCCGAAGAGCTGACCGAAGCGCTGAATGAAGTGCGTCCATTCCGCCGCCTGCACGGCATCGACCTGAAAAGCTACGAGTTCGGCAGCGTCTTCGTCGATCCGCCCCGCGCCGGCATGGATCCGGACACCTGCGAACTGACCCGGCGTTTCGACAACATCCTCTACATCTCCTGCAACCCGGAAACCCTGGCGGCCAACATCGCCCAACTGCACGACACTCACCGCATCACCCAATGCGCGATGTTCGACCAGTTCCCGTGGACGCATCATATGGAATCCGGGGTGTTGTTGACCCGGCGGTAATCGCTGATGCCAAAAACAAATCAGCCGTCATTACGACGGCTTTTTTGTGGGCGTTCAAATCACCATGTCGGCCTTGCGTGGCCGCCCGCCTTTCTTGCCATTGGCCCTTGCAGCTTCGGCTTTGGCGGCGCTGCTCTGGCGACCATTGCGCGAGGCAATCACCGAGGCCGCCATTGTCATCAACGGCTTGCTTGCCGAGATCATTCCGGCGATAGACACGTGCAGGTCCTTGCCTTCATGGCACAGTGCAGTTCCTGCAAAGCCAACGCTCAACCCGTCAAAATCCTCGACTTCAAAGTCGTCGAACTCAGGATAGTTCGCTACAGGCAGCAATACACCGCAGCCATCTTCGAAGCTAACGGCCAGGCACGGGGCAATGAAGTTGACTGCCGTCGCTTGCAGGCTGTTGTTCATGCGCAGTTGCCCTCGCCTGATGGCTTCGTCCAGGCGGCTTTCCGTCACGGGTGTATCTGACTGAGCCTTGACCTTCACCGTTTTCATAACTCGATCTCCACGCATTTCTGTGCACCTATCAGGGACAGGCGCGTCGTGTTCGTTTCAGGTTCGTAGCGAGCCGATCCAATCATGTTGGTGGTGCTGATGACTCTTTTAACGACGACGACTTCATTGCTGTGCCAGTCCCACAATTGGTTTTCAAGACAAACTGTCTGTAATTTCCGCCACCAGATATCACGAGCACGCAGCAGATAGGCAGGTTGCTTGAGCGACTGGCGCAAACCCTCAAGCACTGCCACGGGTGGCCGATGCGAGAGCGGAACAACGTCCCAGAGTTCCACGCCGTTGTGCCAGAAGCTGAACTTGAACCGCGCACTCCAGCCTCCTCCATCGACATGCGCATGAGGCGGACAATGCTCATCACGTAACATGATCACCACCGACAGTCCTTTGTAGCTGCATACTTTCATGCTAACCCATCCGTTAGGTTATTGAGTCCGAAGATTCGGCCGTCCCAAAAAAATCCGACCATTGGCGCTGAACGCCAAATCGTGAGGGAGCTTCTCAGCCTAGCGCCCAGACCCGCTCAGGCCCGATGGATAGCTCTGAAGAATCGTTATCAATCTTTTCTCGACGGCCATAAAAAAGCCATCACGAAGGACGGCTGTCTTGCCTCGGGCCACAATCACCCCGGCTGATTTTTTCGAAACTCAGTGGTGGTAATGCCCTTGTACCCCCAGTTATCGGTGTCGATTTCCTCGATCACGATGTGGGTCAGCTCCGGCGGCTTGCCGAGGACGCGTTGCAGGGTCTCGGTGATTTCAGCGATGACCTGGGCTTTCTGCTCACGGGTAACGCCGTCACGGGTGATACGTACGCTGACGAAGGGCATGCTGCTTCTCCTGCTCGGCTGATTAAAGGCTTACTGATGGAAGCTCACTGTATCTGTGTGCAGGCATCTGATAAATACTGATTCACACACTTCATTTGATCCCCGGTGTAATCAATCATGCAGCGACAATTCGACGATCTTCAATTGGGCAGCATCGAGCTGTTTTGCCTCGCCGCCGAGGCCGGCAGCTTCACCGCGGCCGCGCTGGTGGCGGGCGTTACGCCAGCCGCGGTGAGCCGCTCGGTGTCGCGCATGGAAGAACGCCTGGGTGTGCGGCTGTTTGCGCGCACCACCCGCAGCGTCAATTTGACCGACAGCGGTCGACGCTATTACGAGGAATGCCGCCAGGCCTTGGCGCAACTGGTGGAAGCCCAGCGCGAAGTCATGGGCCAGCAGCAAGTGCCGTCCGGGACCCTGCGAATCAGTATCCCGACCACGTACGCTCACCATCGGATCCTGCCATTGTTGCCGGCCTTTCGTGCGCGCTTTCCGGCGGTGAAGGTCGAATCGCACATCAGTAATCGCAATATCGATTTCGTCGGCGAAGGCTATGACATGGCGATTCGCGTGCGCGCGATTCCTGATTCCGGCCTGATTGCCCGGCAACTGGAGGACGCCGCGCTGGTGATGATTGCCAGCCCCGAGTACCTCAAGCGCGCCGGCACTCCGCAAACCCTCGACGACTTGCAACAGCACGAATGCATTCAGTACGAACTTCCCAGCAGCGGGCGGCGCATCGCGTGGTTGTTCAATGACAACGGCGTGCAACGCGAGATTCTGGCCGAGGGCAATTTCAGCTGTTCCGACGATGTGTTGGGTGGCGTGACACTGGCGAAACATGGCGCAGGCCTGTTTCAGACCTATCGCTTCATCGTCGAAAAAGAACTGGCCGATGGCTCACTGGTGGAAGTGCTCAAACCCTATGGCGGGCGCTCACGGCCGTTCACCTTGCTGTATCCGCAAAATCGCCATATGCCGCTGAAAGTGCGGGCATTTATCGATTTCCTGATGGAGCACTTGCCGCGCTGATACCAAAAGCGTCCGATCACCGCACACAAAAAGCCAGCCGGACACCTCTTGAATTGACCAAATTAACCATCTAGTACAATTTATCTCCACAGGCCGAAGCTTTGGCCAATGCCAAAAACAATAAGTGGAGAAACCTCGATGTCCCCCATCATTCTGGTGCTCAACGGACCGAATCTGAACCTGCTCGGCACCCGTGAACCGGCGACCTACGGCCATGAAACCCTCGCCGACATTTCCGCCCTGTGCGGCCGTGCCGCCGATGAGTTCGGCCTGGCGGTGGAGTTTCGCCAGACCAACCACGAAGGCGAGTTGCTCGACTGGATTCATGGTGCACGCGGTCGTTGCGTCGGCATCGTGATCAACCCCGCCGCCTGGACTCACACGTCGGTGGCGATCCGCGATGCCCTGGTCGCCAGTGAATTGCCTGTGATCGAAGTCCACTTGTCCAACGTCCACGCCCGTGAACCTTTCCGCCATCACTCCTTCGTGTCAGCCATTGCCACCGCGGTGATGGCCGGGTTCGGCAGCCACGGCTATCGCCTGGCGCTGGAGCATTTCAGCCAACGCCTGAAAGGATGAACATCGTGAATCAGAACCAGACTGTATTGGCCGGACTGATCGGCGCCGGTATCCAGGCTTCACGCACGCCGGCACTGCACGAACATGAAGGCGATGCCCAGGGTTTGCGCTACCTCTATCGCCTGATCGACCTCGATCAACTGCAACTCGACAGCAATGCCTTGCCCGACCTGTTGATGGCTGCCGAGCGCATGAACTTCACCGGGCTGAACATCACGTTCCCGTGCAAGCAGGCGATCATCCCGCTGCTCGACGAATTGTCCCCGGAAGCGCGCGGCATCGGCGCGGTGAACACCGTCGTGCTCAAGGACGGAAAACGCATCGGCCACAACACCGATTGCCTGGGATTTGCCGAGGGTTTTCGCCGCGGTTTGCAGGGCGTTGCCCTTGAGCGCGTCGTACAGATGGGTGCCGGTGGCGCCGGCGCGGCAGTGGCCCACGCACTCTTGAGCGAAGGCGTACAACAGTTGAGCATTTTCGACGTGGAAATCAGCCGCGCCCAGAGCCTGGCCGACAACCTCAACCAACATTTCGGCAGCGGCCGCGCGGTCGCCGGTCATGATATGGCGCTGACCCTGGCCGAGGCTGATGGCCTGGTCAATACCACGCCAATGGGCATGAAAAAACTGCCGGGCATGCCCGTGCCGGTCGAGTTGCTTCGTGCCGAGTTGTGGGTGGCGGAGATTGTTTACTTCCCCCTGGAAACCGAACTGCTACGCAATGCCCGCGCCCTGGGTTGCCGGACGCTGGATGGCGGCAACATGGCGGTGTTTCAGGCGGTGAAGGCGTTTGAGTTGTTCAGCGGTGTGGTACCGGATGCGCAGCGGATGCTGGCGCATTTTCAGAGCATGAATGTCTGAAAAGCATCGCTCGGCACATCCCCATGTGGGAGCGGGCTTGCTCGCGAAGACGGCAGCACATCCAACAGAGATGTTGATAGACAGACCGCTTTCGCGAGCAAGCCCGCTCCCACATTTTGTTCCGGTGCCAACCATCAATTCCAGTAAGCACTCTGTTCCCGGTCAGGCCTGCAGATATCGCAACACCGACTCGCAGATCATCTCGCGATGACGCTGCTTGATGCGTTCGTCCGGCAAATCGATCTGGAAAATCTCGCCGAAGGTGTGGCGGTTCGATACGCGATAGAAGCAGAACGAACTGATCAGCAAATGCACATCCAACGGATCAAGACCGGCGCGGAACACCCCTTGTTCGGCACCGCGACGCAAAATCTCACCCAGTGAATCGAGGATGGTGTTGTTCATTGCCTTGATCGCATCGGAGCGCTTCACAAATTCGGCATTGTGAATATTCTCGATGCTGACGATGCGCACGAAATCGACGTTGCGGTCATGGTGATCGAAGGTGAACTCCACCAGACGCCGAATCGCCTCCACCGGGGCCAGTTCGGCCAGGTGCAAGCGGTTTTCAGTGTTGCGGATATCGCCGTACAGCTTCTCCAGAACCTCGACGTAGAGCTGTTCCTTACTGCCGAAGTAGTAATAGATCATGCGCTTGGAGGTATGAATGCGTTCGGCGATGGCATCGACGCGCGCCCCGGAAAGACCTTGTTGAACGAACTCGACAATCGCCTCTTGAAGGATATTCTCGCGGGTTTTTTCCGGGTTGTTCTTGCGACTCTTGCGCGGCTCGACAGGTTGTTCGGGGGCTGCGGAGAGTTCTGAAGTCATTGTCATTGCGGGCTCACGGCCATCACTGCACAGGCTGGCGATTATGAGCCGCGCCGCACAGTGAAGGAAGCCGTGCGGCAGCGGTTTGTCGACGCGATTACGATTTTCCTACAACTTTGTCTGACGTACGGCACCACTTCGGGATTTGGCCATGGCCGCCAGGCGCACTGCGACATTGGCTGCGCCGTAACCGGCATAGCCATTCTTGCGCTGGATGATCTCGAAGAAGAACCGCCCCTCGAACGGCTCGGTGTACACGTGGAACAGCTCGCCACCCTGGGCATCGCGGTCGTACAGCACGTTGTAGTAGGCCAATTCGCTGAGGAATTCATCGTCGAAATCGAAGCGCGCAGCCAGGTCGTCGTAGTAGTTGAGCGGAATATCCAGCAGCGGCACCCCCGCCTCTTTCGCACGGCTGACTTCGGCGAAGATGTCGTCGCAATCAAAGGCGATGTGATGCACGCCGGAACCGCGATAACTCGACAGCGCGTGTGAGATCGCGGTATTGCGGTTTTCGGAAATGTTAAGCGGTAAGCGAATCGAACTGTCCCGGCTGCGCAGTGCGCGGCTTTTCACCAGACCATAGGGATCGGGCAGGACCACTTCGTCATCGGCCTCGAAATCCAGCAGGCTCTTGTAGAACAGCACCCAACTGTCGAGGCTGTCGGCGGGCAGCGCCATGGCCATGTGGTCGATGCGCTTGAGGCCGCCGCTGGCCACCGCGCCGGGCAACAGGTTGAAGTCGGTGCCGTAGACATCGTTCTCCTGATCCACCAGGTAAATCAGGCTGCCATCCGGCGCGCGCACGGCGGCGAGTTCCAGCTCATTGGGACCGACCAGCCCGCGATAGGGTTGACCTTTGTAGGCCACGGCCCGCGCCAGGGCGCTGGCACTGTCTTTGACCCGCACGGCAGTGGCACACAGCGATGGGCCGTGCGCCTCAAAGAAACTGTGGCCGAACGAGTAAGGCTCGGAGTTGAGGATCAGGTTGATATCGCCCTGGCGCAGCAGGCTGACGCTCTTGGAGCGATGTTGGCCAGCCTTGACGAAGCCCAGGCGCTCCAGCCAATGGGAGAGCTTGGCGCCGAGGCTTTCGTCCACGGCAAATTCGAGAAACTCGATACCGTTGTACTCGCTGGCCTTTGGCGTCTCGAACAAGATGTCGACGTTGGTCGGCGCCGGGGTTTCCTGCGCCAGACGCTGGCGGGTTTTCTCCTCCAGGTACAGCAACGAACGCAAACCGTCGGCGGCGTTGGCCCGAGGCGGTGCGGCGCGGAAACCGTCGTTGAAGATTTCCAGCGACAGCGGCCCGGTGTAGCCACTCTTGATGATCGGTGCAAGGAAGCCCGGCAAGTCGAACTCGCCCTGACCCGGGAAGCAGCGGAAATGCCGGCTCCACTCCAGCACATCCATGGCCAGGATCGGCGCGTCGGCCATTTGCACGAAGAAAATCTTGTCGCCGGGAATCTCGGCGATGGCACTCGGATCGCCCTTGAGCGACAGCGTATGAAAGCTGTCCAGCAAGACACCGAGGCTCGGGTGATCGGCCTGTCGGACGATGTTCCACACCTGCTGCCAGGTGTTCACATGCCGACCCCAGGCCAGAGCTTCGTAACCAATGCGCAATCCGCGCGCGCCAGCGTGTTCGGCCAGCAGTCGCAAGTCATCGACTAAAATCTGTTCATCACCGATGGAGTCGGCAGAAGCGTTGCTGCACACCAACACCAGGTCGGTGCCCAGCTCCTGCATCAGGTCGAACTTGCGCTCGGCCCGCTCCAGATTGCGCGGCAAGCGGTCACGGCGGCAGCCTTCGAAATCCCGGAACGGTTGAAACAGGGTGATGGCGATCCCGAGATCGGCGCACATCTGTCTAATTTCTCGCGGGCTGCCGTCGTAGTAGAGAAGGTCGTTCTCGAAAATCTCTACACCGTCAAAACCGGCGGCGGCGATGGCTTCGAGTTTTTCCGGCAGGGTACCGCTCAAGGACACGGTGGCAATGGAACGCTGCATGTTTCGACTCCCGGTGGAGGCTTCGGCTGCTGGGAATTTGCGCCGATTTTAAAAGAGTGAGCGAATTATTGAGCTGGGCGGTGCAATGAGCAATTTAAAGTGTACTACCCAGTTAGTTTTGCGTGCGATTATCGAACACAATGGACTTTGGCGAATTGACGATTTTTTGTTCAATGCGCAACATCAACACCACATTGAGTCCGGTCATGAACCGTCCGCCTCAGTTATAACGACCCTGAACACCACATAAAAATTTCAAAAAACGGGTATACGCTCATGCGCTCATTCACCGCCTTGCTCACTCGAACCGCCGTCATTACGCCCTGCCTGGCGTCCATCCGAACCTTGCGCACCGCCGGCATCAGCGTGCCGCTCGCTGAATAACCCGTCAGCCGACGAAACCAGCCGATCAGTCCTGCGCCCACCGCCATCGATTGATCACGCGCCCTTGAAGTCCAGACGAGCTTCGCTTGTCAGTCATTGAACGGATGGCCCAGATGAATCCTACTCAAAGCTCTCGCATGGCTCCGGCCGTGAGCGCCGCCACTGGCGGCATCGGCGACAAAATCCGCGGCGCCATGGCCGTCGGCAAAACCCGTTGGGGCATGCTGGCGCTGGTGTTTTTCGCCACCACCCTGAACTACATCGACCGCGCCGCCCTCGGTGTCATGCAACCCATCCTCGCCAAGGAAATGAGCTGGACGGCGATGGACTACGCCAACATCAACTTCTGGTTCCAGGTCGGCTACGCCATCGGTTTCGTGCTGCAAGGCCGTTTGATCGACCGGGTCGGCGTCAAGCGTGTGTTCTTCTGCGCCGTGCTGCTCTGGAGCCTGGCGACCGGCGCCCACGGCCTGGCCACTTCAGCGGTTGGTTTCATGGTCTGCCGCTTCATTCTCGGCCTGACCGAAGCCGCCAACTACCCGGCCTGCGTGAAGACCACGCGCCTGTGGTTCCCGGCTGGCGAACGCGCCGTGGCCACCGGCATTTTCAACGCCGGGACCAACGTCGGTGCGATGTTCACGCCGATGCTGCTGCCGCTGATCCTGCACGCCTGGGGCTGGCAAGCTGCGTTTCTTTGCATGGCGGCACTGGGTGGTATCTGGCTGTTGTTCTGGGGCTTGAAGTACTTCAACCCGGAAGATCACCCGAGCGTCAAACAGTCGGAACTGGACTACATCCAGAATGAAGTCGAACCGGAACAAACCCGCGTACCCTTTTCGCGAATCCTGCGTATGCGCGGCACCTGGGCCTTCGCCCTCGCCTACTCGATCACTGCACCGGTGTTCTGGTTCTACCTGTACTGGCTGCCACCGTTCCTCAATCAGCAATACAACCTGGGCATCAACGTGACCCAGATGGGCATTCCGCTGATCATCATTTACCTGACCGCCGACTTCGGCAGTGTCGGCGGCGGGATTCTGTCCTCGTTCCTGATCGGCCGCGGGGTCAACCCGATCAAGGCTCGATTGATGTCCATGTTCCTGTTCGCCTGCTGCATCATCGGCGTGATCATGGCGGCCGGATCCAGCAACCTGTGGGTCGCGGTAGCCGCGATTTCCCTGGCCATCGGCGCGCACCAGGCCTGGACCGCAAACATCTGGAGCCTGGTGATGGACTACACGCCCAAGCACATGATGAGCACGGTGTTCGGCTTCGGCGGCATGTGTGCGGCGATTGGCGGGATGTTCATGACCCAGTTGGTCGGCCACATCCTGACCATCACCAACAACAACTACACCGTGCTGTTCACCATGATTCCGGCGATGTACTTCATCGCACTGATCTGGATGTACTTCATGGCACCGCGCAAGATTCCTAACGTCACCGACTAAAAGTTCAGCGAAATACCCTGTGGGAGCGAGCCTGCTCGCGAAGACGGACTGTCATTCAACATAGACGTTGACTGACATACCGCATTCGCGAGCAGGCTCGCTCCCACAGTTTTATCGATGACCTTCTATTTACGGCTTTGCTGCCAGGCCGCCGCCAGCCCGCTGCAACAAATCACGGCGATGCCGATCACGGTGGTCAGGGTCGGTGTGTGGGAAAACAGCAGCCAGCCCAGCAGGCCGGCAAACACGATCTGGCAGTAACTGAATGGCGCCAGCAGGGCCGGGGCCGCAAGACGGAAGGCCTGGGTCAGGAACAGGTGCGCCGTCATCCCGCAGGCCCCCAGCGCCAGCATCATCGCGCCGTGCAGCAGGTTCGGCATCTGCCAGAAGAACGGCACCAATGCGCTCATCACCAGGGTGTTGCACAGCCCGGCAAAAAAGTTACTGGTGGTCGGGCTGTCGATCTCGCTCAGCTTGCGCGTCAGCAACTGATAGAAGCAGAAAAACAGCGCCGAGCAGAACGGCAGCAACACTGCCGGCGTGAACAAATCACCACCGGGGTGAACGATGATCAGCACCCCGATGAACCCGCAAATCACCGCCAGCCATTGCCCCCGCGTCACCCGCTCCTTCAACAACGGCACCGACAACGCAGTGACCAGCACCGGTGCCAGGAAGTTGACCGACGTGGCTTCGGCCAACGGGATGTACATCAACCCGGTGGTGAAAAACAGGCTGGTGCCCAGCAGGCACAGGGCCCGGATCAGCTGAAGCAGCGGTCGCTTCGTGCGCAATACCCGCAGCCCGGATTGCGGCAGAAAGATCCCGGCCATCAACAGGGTGTGAACCACGTAACGCGCCCACACCACCATGACAATCGGATAGAACCCGGACAGGTATTTCGATAGTGCGTCATGGCTGGAAAACAGGAAGGTTGCGAGAACGATCAGCAAAATCCCCTTGAAGGGCTTGTTGACGCCGGAAAGCGGGGTGCTGACGGTCATGAAAGCCTCTAAAGTGAAATCGGTATGTGGCGAGGGAGCTTGCTCCCGTTGGACTGCGCAGCAGTCCTGCAATGCAGCGGTGTAACTTCAACCGACGACCGCTTCACGGCCGAACGGGAGCAAGCTCCCTCGCTACAACAGCAGGTTAAATCCGCGCCAACAAGTCCCGGGTTTTATCCAAAGCCATTCGCGCCCGCTCCAACCCACTCACACCCTGCTCCAGCAGTTGCACCGTGGGAATCTCCAGGCTCAATGGAAGGTTAGCCGGCAAGCAGCGCAACAACCCCGACAAATCACAATCGCCATCACCGGGAAAACGTCGCTCGTTGCGTGCCTGACGCAAGATCTCGGCCATGTCCGCCGGCCGCGGCCCGGCAACATCACACAACTGCGCATACCGTAACCGTGAAGGCGCAACCCTGGCCAGATCTTCCAGCCGCGAACCCGAACGATCGAAGTGAAACGCGTCCACCAGCACCGCACCATTTTCGCGCCCGGCGTGCTCGACGATGCGCACCGCTTGTTCAAGATTGCGCGCGTCGGTCCAAGGCATGAACTCCAGATGCGGATGCAAACCATAAGACGTTGCCAGATCACAAAGTTCGGCAAAGTTGTCCGTCAGCCGTTGCTCGTCAGAATCGTTACCGGCCACCAGCAGCTCACTGGCACCGAATTCGGCGCCGACCGCCAGAATGTTCTCGAAGTCGGCGACGACGGTGTCCGGTTTCAGCCGCAAGATTTCAACATCCAGTACACGAATGCCGGTATCACGCAGACGCGTCAAGGTCTGGCGGCGCAGATCAACATCCGCTACCAGCGCAAAGTGATGCTCCTGCGGTGTCGCCGGCACCAGACGCAAGCCGACATGGCTGTAACCGGCTCGCGCCGCGACCTCGACCATGTCGGGCGGTGACAACTCCAGCACGGTCAGGCTGGCCAGGGAAAAGATGCGTTCGCTCATGGTCAGCCCTCGATCTGGGACGGCGCGCACGCGCGACCGGTTTCGGCGGCTTCGAGAATGGCCTCGACCAGCGCCAGGGTGCGAGCGGCATCGGCGACACTCACCAGCGGCTCGACTTCCCGACGGGCGACGCGCACGAAATGCTGCAATTGCAAACGCAGGGCTGCTTCCGTACTGAAGCGCTCCTGAGTCGACAGCAACTGTTCGTGCCAGCCGCCATCGGCCTGTGCATAGTGCCAGTGTTTGAGTTGCGGAATGCTCAACGCACCGCCGGTCCCGGCCAGCATATAGCAGGGCTGATCAGCTTGGCGCGGATACACCGGGTTCTCCCCCGAATCCAACTCCCAACTCCATGGCGCCGCGACCGCATCGGACCCGGTCAGGCTACCCAGCGCGCCGTTGTTGAACTGCAGCAGCACCGCCGCGCCATCCTCGTTGGCGAACCCGCGTATCGCGTTGCTGGTAATGGCCTGAACCTGACGCACTTCTCCGCACAGGTACCGCAGCAGATCGAGGTCGTGGATCAGGTTGGTCAACAACATCCCCGCACCGGCCTCGCGCCGCCACGCGGTCTCGAAATAACTGTCGGGTTTGCGCAACTGCCAGAGTGCCGTGACCGTGGTCAACCGACCAAGGGCGCCACTGTGGACAAGTTCATGGGCGCGGGTGATCAGCGGGTTGTGGCGACGGTGATGACCGACCAGCACCGGAACGCCCGTGGCTTTCGAGGTCGCCACCAGTTCGCGGACGTCGTCCAGGTGCACCCCGACCGGTTTTTCCAGCAACACTGGAACGCCAGCGGCGAGGCAATCGAGCGCAGTGCTGACGTGCAGATTATTCGGATTGGCGACGATGACAGCGTCCGGTTTCGCCTGCTCCAGCATCTGACAATGATCTGCGAAATACGCCACACCCCACAGCGCCGCGAGATGTGCCGCTTGCGGTCCGGGATCGGCCACCGCCCACAAGGTGGCTTCCTCCAGGGATTTCAGATGCTGGTAATGCTGCTGACCCATGTTGCCAGCGCCGATCAGAGCGATGCGAAGGGGCGAACTCATGGTGCGGTCCTTTTGTGGTTATTGTCGGAAGGGTGAATCCCAACAATTTAGAACCGAGTTCCAAATTCTGAAACAAGCATCAGCAGATAGTGTTCGAACAGCGCACAGCTTTACGGACTCACGCAGATCCACTGTGGGAGCGAGCCTGCTCGCGAAAGCGGAGTGCCAGCCGACAAAGATGTTGAATGTCCCCCCTCTTCGCGAGCAGGCTCGCTCCCACAATGGAGGGAGCGTTTGCTGGATCAGCTGAACAACTCCGACGCCAGACTCGCCGCCGACAACTCCTCGGTAAACGCCAACAACAGCGGCGCCAGCTCATGCAACCGCGCCCCCGGCATGCGCGCGCTCGGTCCGGCGATGCTGAGCACGCCGATCACCCGGCCATCAGCGGGATGGCGCACCACCGCGGCAATCGCCGAGGTGCCCACCGCCGAACTTTCCTCGACACAGGCGTAACCCTGCTCCCGCGCCAGGCGCAGGCGTTCAAGCAGTTCGATGTTGGACCGCGGCGCATTCGGCCCCAACTCCAGCGGCCGGTCCGCCGCCTGGCGCTCGACCAGCGACAAGGCCTCGGCATCGCTCATGCACGCCAGCCAGGCATGTCCTGAAGCGGTGTAGAACAGCGGCGCATCACGGCCCATGTCCGGGTCGTACCGCAGACCGGAACGGGCGCCCTGGGATTTGGCGATCCAGGTCTGCCGCTCGCCCTCGATCACACCGAGGCGCACCAGTTCGCCGGTTTCCTGCGCCAGGCGATCAAGCACCGGTTGCACGATGTCGGCGCCACTGCTCGACAGGTATCGGAACCCCATCGCCACCAGTTTGGTCGACAAGTGATAACGCAGGTTCTCTGGATTCTGCCGCACGTAACCCAGGCGGATCAGCTCGGCGAGCAGGCGGTGGGTGGCGCTTTTTGGAATATCCAGCTGCTCCGCCAGGGCCTGCATCGGCAAGCCGCGAGGGTCACTGGTGAGACTTTCAAGCACACTGAAAACACGTTCGATCTGACTGCCGGCCATGGGGACTTTCCACGCAAATTTTGCCGATTCTAGAAGACATCCCGCCGAACGCGAAATCTGGAACTGACTGTCCGATAAACGCCCGCTTTATACGTCCAGTCCTTGCTCGCTTCAATCCGTCTCTTATATTTTCTGGAACCAAATTCCAAAACAACAATACGCTGGAGCTCGAAAAATGCCTGCCGAACCGCACGTTCTTCCCGACATTGACTGCGATGTGCTGGTAGTCGGCTCCGGTGCGGCCGGGTTGTCAGCGGCGGTGACTGCGGCCTGGCATGGCCTGAAGGTCATTGTGGTTGAAAAAGATCCGGTGTTCGGCGGTGCCACGGCCTGGTCCGGTGGCTGGGCCTGGGTACCGTGCAATCCTCTGGCCCGGCGCGCCGGCATCGTCGAAAACGTGGAGTTGCCGCGCACGTACCTGAAGCATGAACTGGGCGAGCGTTACCGGCCGGAAATGATCAACGCATTCCTGGAGGCCGGCCCGCAAATGGTCGGGTTCTTCGAACAGCACACCTCGCTGCAATTCGCCGATGGCAATGCGATTGCCGACATTCATGGTGATACGCCGGGCGCCGGCACCGGTGGACGCTCGGTGATCGCCGCACCGTACGACGCACGAAAAGTCGGCAAGCTACTCAAGCGCCTGCGAAAAACCATGCGCGAAACGTCCTTCATGGGCATGCCGATCATGGCCGGCACAGACCTCACGGCGTTTCTCAACCTGACCCGCTCGCTGTCGGCAGCCTGGCATGTCACCCGGCGTTTTACCCGCCACCTGCTCGACCTCGCCGTGCATGGTCGGGCGATGCAACTGGTCAACGGCGTGGCACTGGTGGCGCGGCTGGCGAAATCCGCCGACGATCTCGGCGTGTTGCTCTGGGAATCGGCGCCGGTCACCCAATTGCTGCGCGAGAACAATCGGGTGCGCGGCGCCGTGATCAATACCACCAAAGGGTCGGTTCGCATCAAGGCGCGCAAGGCCGTGGTACTCGCAGCGGGCGGATTCGCCAATGATGTCGAACGACGCAAGGCACTGTTCCCGCGCACACCGACCGGCCGGGAGCACCTGGCCTTGCCACCCCTCGGCGTGTCCGGCGATGGCCTGCGACTGGGCGAAAGCGTTGGCGCCCAAGTGGATGCCGACCTGCAATCCCCCGTCGCCTGGGCCCCGGTTTCCCGGGTACCGCACAGCGACGGCAGCACGGGTCACTTTCCGCACATCATCGAACGCGGCAAGCCCGGGATCATCGGTGTATTGAGCAACGGCCAGCGCTTCGTCAACGAAGCCAACGGCTATTACGACTACGTGACGGCGATGGTCGCCGCGGCGCCGGCGGGCGAAGAAGTCGCCTCCTGGCTGATCTGCAGCCATGCCTTTCAACGGCGATATGGTTTGGGCATCTCTCGGCCGTTTCCCGTGCCGCTGTCATCCTTTATCCGCAGTGGCTATCTGAAAACCGGCAACACCCTTGAGGAATTGGCGTCGGCCTGCGGCATCGATCCGGACGGCTTGCGCAGCACCGTATCGGAGTACAACCGGCATGCACGCAACGGCGAAGACCCACGGTTCGGTCGTGGCACGACACCCTATAACCGCAAACAGGGTAATGCGTCGCAGCAACCCAATCCCTGTGTCGCCCCCCTCGAACAAGGGCCGTTCTACGCCGTGAAAGTCGAGCCCGGCTGCTTCGGCACCTTCGCCGGACTCAAGGTCAATCAGCACGCCCAGGTCCTCGACGATTCGGGACAAGCCATCGCCGGGCTATACGCGGCGGGTGGCGACATGGCCAGCATCATGGGTGGGCATTACCCCGCCGGCGGTATCAACATCGGTCCGGCGCTGACCTTCGGCTACATCGCCGCACGCCACATCGCAGGAATCACCGCTTACGAACAGGAGATCGACCATGCAGCACATCGTTAATGCACAGGGATTGAACATGCCAAAACTCGGCCTCGGCACCTGGCCGATGCTGGGTGACGAATGCACCCGTGCCGTGGAACAGGCCCTGGCCTTGGGTTATCGGCACATCGATACGGCGGCGGCCTACAACAACGAAGACGCGGTCGGTCAGGCACTGGTGAACAGTCCGACACCTCGCGAACAGATCCACGTGACCACCAAGGTCTGGTGGGACCAACTGCGACCCGACGCCATGCGCCATTCCATGGACCGCAGCCTCAAGGCCCTGCACAGCGATTACGTCGACTTGTTCATGATTCATTGGCCCGCCACGGACTGGGATCTGCCGCGCACCCTCGAAACCCTGGTGTCGTTCAAGGAGCAAGGCCTGGCGCGCAACATCGGCGTGGCGAATTTTCCATTGCCGCTGCTGCGCAAAGTCGTCGAGGAGCTTGGCGCGCCACTGTCCGCGATTCAGGTCGAATACCACGTGCTGCTCGGACAAAACGCCTTGCTGAACTACGCCCGCCAACACGACATGGTGCTGACAGCCTACACACCACTGGCCCGTAACAAGGTGTCAGAGACCCCGGTCATTCAACAGATTGCCGCCAAACACGGTGTGCTGCCGACCCAGGTCGCGCTCAAATGGTTGCTGGACCAACCGAACGTTGCGGCGATTCCCAAAGCCAGCAGCGACGCCAATCAACGGGCCAATCTCGCCGCACTCGACGTGCAGCTGGATGATGAGGATCGTCGTTTGATTGCCGGCTTGTCCAAGCGCGAGCGTCAGGTCAGCCCCGACTTTGCCCCCGTGTGGGATGCGTTCGACCAGTAAGCGGGAAATGGCCATGGCCGTCCCGCGACGATCGTGGCCTTACTTACCCTTACACATTTTTCCCACACCATTTTTGCCTGTGCAGTTATTCATGGATCCGGCGATACCCCATCAACCCATGAGAGACCGCAAACATGTTATGGAACAAGGCTAGACGCAGCGACAACGTAAACGACACTCGCAAGGGCAAGGATGCCCGCACACTCACAGGGAAAACCCTCGGTGCCGGACTGGCCGTGGCCGCGCTGGCGAGCGCGGGACTTTACTCGACGCTGGGCGACACTCCGAAAACCTCCTCGCAGGAGCTTGTCCCATCCGCCGCACTCGCAATCGAGCCCGAAAAAGATCGGCAGCTGATGTTTGTTCAATCAGTGCTGGGCGAGACCGAAGACACCTGGGAGCAGCTTTTTGCACAAGCAGGACGGCGCTATCCGCCCCCCACGCTGACGCTGTTCAACGATGGCGTCAGTTCAGGATGTGGTTTTGCCAGTTCCACCATCGGCCCCTTTTACTGCCCGAGCAATCAACAGCTGTACCTCGACCTGGAGTTCCTCTCACAGCTGGAGCAGCGTTTCTCAGTGGTCGGCGACTTCGCGCGGGCCTACATCATCGCTCACGAAATCGGCCATCACGTGCAGCTGGAACTGGGACTTTCCGACCCGCTCGAAAAAGCCCTGCGGGACAAGAAACCCGCCACTGGCGATGGAGGCCTGGAGGTGCGCGGGGAATTGCAGGCCGATTGCCTGGCCGGGGTCTGGGCACATCACGCGCAGCAGCGCCTGGACTGGCTGGAACCTGGTGATATCGAGGCTGCATTGCATGCCGCGACAGTGTTCGGTGACGACTACCTGCAACGCTCCAAGACCACTGGCGTGCGACCAGAGACATTCAGCCACGGCACCTCACAGCAGCGCGTGAACTGGTTCAAAAGCGGTTTTGACACAGGCCGCACAGACGCTTGCGACACCTTCGCCGCCGTAGACCTGTAGGACCCGCCGATCAACGAAACCACTGATATCACACCCTGCGCAGAACCCGCAGCGCTCAAGGCTGTCTGACGACCGGACTGGCGCCGCTCCCCCTGAGCAGCAACACTCATCGCACGCTTCTTTACCTGGAACGAAAGAGGATTCCCACATGCTATGGAAAAAAGGCCGACGCAGCGACAACGTGGTCGATGCCCGTGGCGATGATGTCGGCGGCGGGGGCGGCGGGATGCGCTTCGGTGGCGGCAAGGGCCTGAGCCTGACGGCGATCCTTCTGATTGTCGGGATCGGCTGGATCACCGGCCAGGACCCGATGCAAATACTCGGCGAGCTGACGGGCCAGATGGGCGAGCAATCGGCACCGGCCACCAACCAGACCCGCAAGGCGCCACCGGCCAATGATGAAGGGGCGGAATTCGTCCGTTCGATCCTCGGCGATACCGAAGACACCTGGCGGCAGATTTTCCAGCAGGCCGGTCGTCAATATAAAGACCCGACCCTGGTGCTGTTCAGCAATCGCGTCAACTCGGCCTGTGGCATGGCGACGTCGGCGACGGGTCCGTTCTATTGCCCGGCGGATCAAAAGGTCTATCTGGATACGAGTTTCTTCCAGGAGATGTCACAACGCTTTGCGGCCGCCGGCGACTTTGCCCAAGCCTACGTGATTGCTCACGAAGTCGGACACCACGTACAGACCTTGCTCGGCGTTTCCGCGAAAATCCAGGCAGCCCGCCAGCAGGGCCGGCAAATGGAAGGCGATGGCGGCCTGCTGGTTCGTCAGGAATTGCAAGCCGACTGCCTGGCCGGGGTCTGGGCCAACAATGCGCAGCAGCGACTGAACTGGCTGGAGCCGGGTGATATCGAAGAAGCACTGAACGCGGCAAATGCCATCGGCGACGATCGATTGCAGCAACAGGGTCAAGGCCGCGTGGTGCCTGACTCGTTTACCCATGGTACGTCGGCGCAACGGGTGCGCTGGTTCAAAACCGGATTCGCGCAAGGCCAGGTTGGCCAGTGCGATACCTTTGCGGCGAAAAATCTGTAAATGAAAAAATGGTTGTTGGTGTTGCTGTTCACTTGCGCAAGCCCTTTGACAAATTCTTGGGCCACCGAGCATGGGGTCAAGGAGCTCAGCCCGGGACGTCTGTTGTTGAAATCCGGCGAAATGGCGGTAGGTCTCGGCCCCGCGCCGGCAAAGATCGAACGGGTATTGATCATCGTCCACGGTCGCTTGCGCAATGCGCAAACCTACCTCAAAAGCGGCGAACACTCGGCAGAACTGGCAGGGCAAAGTGCATCGACCCTGGTGATCGCCCCGCAATTTCTCAATGAAGCCGATGTCGCGCTGCACCCGGTGGCCGAGACGGTTTTACGCTGGCAAGGCAACGAATGGATGGCCGGCGGTGAGTCCACCGCACCGTTTCGTCTGAGCTCCTACGAGGCACTAGACGAAATCGTCGCCCGCTTGAGTGATCGCAAGCAGTTTCCGGATGTGAAACAAATCGTGATCGCCGGTCATTCCGGTGGTGCTCAAGTGGTTCAGCGCTACGCTTTGCTGGGCCACGATCAACCCGCCGTGCAGGCCGCTGGCGTGCAGGTGCGCTACGTCATCGCCAATCCGTCTTCTTATGCGTATTTCGATGAGCGGCGACCGGTGGCCTTCAATCACGCCGGATGCCCGGACTACAACCGCTGGAAGTACGGACTGACAGATTTGCCCGCCTATGCCGAAGGACAAAGTGCCGCGCAATTGCAGGAAAAATACCTCAAGCGCGACATTGTTTATCTACTGGGGCAACAGGACACCGACCCCAATCACCCGGCGCTGGATAAAAGCTGCGAGGCCAAGGCACAAGGCCCGAATCGATTGGCGCGGGGGCGTTTTTACTTCAATTATCTGAAGCGCCTGCAACCGCAAGGGTTGAAGCAGCAGCTGATCGAAGTGCGCGGGGTGGGACATGACGGGGATGGGATGTTTACCTCGCCGGAGGGGCAGAAAGCATTGTTTGGGCAGTAAGATTTTAGGTGTTTGATCTGACGCCATCGCGGGCAAGCCCGCTCCCACAGGATTTGTGTGTTGAACACATCATTTGTGAACAGCCGAGATCCCTGTGGGAGCAGGCTTGCCCGCGATGAGGCCCTCAAGCCGAAAGCATTGCCCGCAACGCCCCACAATCCGCCGCATGCCAATCCGTCAATTCCGGCCACGGATTATCCGGCAAATTCACCAACACCGTCCGCGTGCCCGCCGCACGCCCGCAATCCAGATCGAAGCGGTAATCGCCGACCATCACCATCTCGCTGGTCGACACATTCCAGGCCTCGGCCAGTTTCAGCAAACCACCGGGATGCGGTTTTGGCGGTGCTTCATCGCGACCGAGTACATCCTCCACGGCGAAGCAGTCGGCCAGGCCGATGGCCTCCAGGGTGACATGCGCCAGCTCACGGGCATTGCGCGTGAGGATACCCAGTCGATAGCCACGTCCGGCCAGCTCACGCACCAGCTCCACGGCACCCGGCGCCGGCTTCGAGCCCAGCGCCAGATCCCGCTCGTGTTCCAGAAGCCACGCGTGCTTGGCTGCGGCTTCATCGGCTGGTAACGCCGCGAGATGAGTCAGGATGTCGTGATCCGCCGGGATCGCCAGGGCCACGCGAATCGCCGCGAAGTCATGCACGGCCACCGTCAGGGTGCCGTCCATGTCGAACACCCAATGACGCACGTCGGCCAGGCTCATGCCCAATCCTTGCGATGGCGAATCAGGCCTTCCTGGGTGACCGAAGCCACCAGTTGCCCGGCACGGTTGAACACGCTGCCGCGGGAGAACCCGCGGGAGTTGCCGGCCCACGGACTGTCCATGGCGTACAGCAACCAGTCATCGGCACGCAGATCGGCATGGAACCACAGCGCGTGATCGAGGCTGGCGACCTGCATGTCCTTGTGCCAGACCGATTTGCCATGGGGCTGCATCGAGGTGGTCAACAGTCCGAAATCCGAGGCGTAGGCCAGTAAATATTTGTGCAGCGCCGGAGAGTCGGCCAAGGCACCGTCGGCACGAAACCAGACGTACTTGATCGGATCCGAGGGTTGCGGGTTGTAGGGATCTTTCTCGGTGATTGGCCGAAATTCGATCGGCTTGGGGCACAGCAGCTTTTCGCGCATTTTTTCCGGGATCAGGTGCGCGCGCTGCTGCGTAAGCTCAAGCTCCGATGGCAGGTTTTCCGGCCCGACCACTTGCGGCATCTCGCTCTGGTGCTGGAAACCCTCTTCGTCGTACTGGAACGAGGCGCTGCAGGTGAAGATCGGATGCCCCTTCTGGATCGCCGTCACCCGGCGCGTGCTGAAACTGCCGCCGTCGCGGACCCGATCAACCTGATACACCACCGGCAACCCGGCATCGCCCGGACGCAGGAAGTAACCGTGCATCGAATGCACGTGGCGCGTTTGTTCAACGGTCTGACTGGCCGCCGACAACGACTGGCCGAGCACCTGACCGCCGAACAACTGACGAAAGCCCAGGTCCTGGCTGCGGCCACGGAACAGGTTTTCTTCGATCGGCTCCAGGGTCAGCAGGTCCACCAGATCATCCAACACTTGGCTCATTCAGACTCTCCTCACACAACGCAATGCCGCGCAGTCTTGGCTGCGTCGGTCGATTCAGTTTCTGGCCCGTGCCAACATGAGGGCCATTGTAAACGTCCGTGCCAGGTTATCCATGCAAGGTTTGCAGCCATTGTTCACGGCTGATGCGATACAACACGTGATGACGCAGCGGATGATCGACGGCGAGCTTCGGATGCTCGAAGTCATCGGCAGGGTCATGGTGCATGCCGATGGCCTGCATGACCTTCTGCGAAGGCAGATTGTTGTCAGCGGTGAACGAGACGATTTCGCTCAGCGGCAATCGGTCAAAGCCACAACGCAGAGCGGTCCATGCCGCTTCGCTGGCATAGCCGAGGCCCCAGTGTTGCCGTGCCAGGCGCCAGCCGATCTCGATGGCCGGGGTGAAAGGCGCGTCGAACCCGACCACGCCAAGCCCGGTAAAACCGATGAACTGCCCCGTGTCCTTGCGCTCCAGCGCCCAGAGGCCGAAGCCGTGCTCGGCGAAATGACCTCTGATCCGCCCAATCAATGAAGCGCTTTCCAGGCGACTCAAGGGCGCCGGAAAATAACGCATGACCTGTGGATCGGCACACATCGCCGCAAACTCCGGCAGATCCTCGTCGCGCCACTGGCGCATCAACAGTCGCGCACTCTCGAGCTTCAGTATCGGCTCCATCGTCCCTCCGCCCTCCCTCTGGATGTCGCAAGTCTACAACGCTGGTAGGATCCTTCACTCATTCCTATATGAAATCACTATGCCCCTGCCGCTGATCTATCACGAAGACTACAGTCCCGAGTTCCCGGCGGATCATCGCTTTCCCATGGACAAGTTTCGCCTGCTGCGCGATCACCTGGTAGACAGCGGCCTGACCTGCGACGCCGACCTGCTGCGTCCGGAACTGTGCCCGTCGGAGATTCTCGCCCTCGCCCATGACCCTTCGTATATCGAGCGCTACATGGGTGGCGAACTTTCCCGCGAGGATCAACGGCGCCTGGGCCTGCCCTGGAGCGAAGCCCTGGCCCGGCGCACGGTGCGGGCGGTCGGCGGCTCCTTGCTGGCGGCCGAGCAGGCGCTGCAGCATGGCCTGGCCTGTCATCTGGCGGGCGGTACACACCACGCGCACTACGACCACCCGGCAGGTTTTTGCATCTTCAATGACTTGGCGGTGATCAGCCACTTCCTGCTGGAAAGTGGCCGGGTGAACCGGGTATTGATCTTCGATTGCGATGTCCACCAGGGCGACGGCACCGCGCGCATCCTGCACAACACCCCGGAAGCAGTGACCGTTTCCCTGCATTGCGAGAAGAACTTTCCTGCACGCAAGGCCGAAAGTGACTGGGACATCCCGTTGCCCAATGGCATGGGCGATGCCGATTACCTCAAGGTCGTCGACGATGCACTCAACTATCTGCTGCCGCTCTACCAACCGGATCTGGTGCTGTACGACGCCGGAGTCGATGTGCACAAAGATGACGCGCTGGGCTACCTGAAACTGACCGACCAAGGCGTCGCCGCCCGCGATGAAAGCGTGATGCGCCATTGCCTGGGCCGGGATATTCCGGTGGTCGGAGTGATCGGCGGCGGCTACAGCAAGGACCGCAAGGCTCTGGCCCGCCGCCACGGCATTCTCCATCACAGCGCGGAGCGGGTCTGGCAGTCATCAGGTTGTCATTGAGTTGTGGATGCTTTACCCACAATGCCTGTGGAGCTGCCTGTGGATAACCTGAGCGAAAGGGACTACAGCCCATAGTGACCATGGGCTACAGGGCGATGGTTGTTTTTTGACCAGCCCTCCCGACTCAATACATTCCTGTGGGCCGGGCTTGCCCGCGATGAGGTCGACACATTCAACATCTTTGTGGCCTGACAGTCCGCTATCGCGGGCAAGCCCGCTTCCACAGAGATCGTGTACTGCTAGAATGCGCGGCTATTCCGCCACACCGCAGCTTTCATCATGACTCAGCCATCGACCGCCTCCCCTCCTCACGTCGCCATCATCGGCGGCGGCCCCGCCGGTCTGATGGCGGCTGAAGTGTTGAGCCAGGCCGGGATCAAGGTCGACCTGTACGACGGCATGCCTTCGGTGGGGCGCAAATTCCTCCTGGCCGGTGTCGGCGGCATGAATATCACTCACTCCGAAGCCTACCCGGCGTTCCTCTCGCGCTACGCCGAACGTGCCCCCCAGATTGCGCCGTTGCTGCGGGGTTTCGGGGTCGATGCGCTATGTCAGTGGATTCATGATCTGGGCATCGAGACCTTTGTCGGCAGCTCCGGCCGGGTGTTTCCAACCGACATGAAAGCCGCGCCACTGCTGCGCGCCTGGCTCAAGCGCCTGCGCGACAGCGGTGTAGTTATCCACACCCGTCACCGTTGGCTGGGTTGGGATGAACTCGGCGCCTTGCGTATCGACAGCCCCGATGGCGAGAAAACCGTTCAAACAGACGCCACCCTGCTCGCCCTCGGTGGCGGCAGTTGGGCACGCCTGGGCTCGGATGGTGCGTGGATGCTGCCACTGGAGCAGCGCGGCGTAGGACTGGCGCCGTTGCAACCGAGTAATTGCGGCTTCGAGGTGCAGGCCTGGAGCGAATTGATGGTCAGCAAATTCGCCGGCGCACCGTTGAAAAACATCGCCATCGGTTTGAACGACGACACTCCACGATTGGGTGAATGTGTGATCACCGCCACCGGCATAGAAGGCAGTCTGATTTACGCCCTGTCGGCACCGATTCGCGAAGCCATAAACCTGCACGGCTGCGCGACCCTCCATATCGATCTGTTGCCGGGCCGGCCTGTGGATAAAGTCCAGGCCGCGCTCAGCAAACCGCGCGGCTCACGCTCGATGGCCAAGCATCTGCACAGTCAACTCGGAATCGACGGCGTGAAGGCCGCCCTATTGCGAGAGCTGACATCTGCCGAAACCTTTGCAGACATGACGTTACTGGCCATTGCGATCAAGGCATTGCCTCTGACCCTGGTGAAAACCCGTCCATTGGACGAAGCGATCAGCAGTGCTGGCGGCGTGATGTTCGAATCGATGGATGAACGCTTGATGCTCAAGCCATTGCCCGGCGTGTTCTGCGCAGGGGAAATGCTCGATTGGGAAGCGCCGACGGGGGGCTATCTGCTGACCGCGTGTTTCGCCAGTGGGCGGGCGGCGGGGTTGGGAATTGTCGAGTGGTTGCAGCGCAAAGGCTGAAGACCGCGGCGCGCCCTTCGCGAGCAGGCTCGCTCCCACATTTTAATCTTTGGTGCTCACAAATTGTGTGTTCACCGAAGGTCCACTGTGGGAGCGAGCCTGCTCGCGAAAGCGGCCTAACAGACGCCGCAGATTATCAAGGCTTGCGCTTGCGCGGCCCGGTATTGAACACCGGCACTTTCCGCACAGGCTTGACCGACGGCTCCGGTGGCGAAGCCTCACCGCTATCCACCCACTTGCCCAGATTGCGTTTACCGCCACCACCGGAAGCCTTTGGCTTCTTCGGTTTTTTCGGCTTCTTGATCACCTGACCACTGGCATCGGTATCCGGCACGCGGTGCTCGGGCTCGAAGTCCGGCTCGTTCTGACGCTTCAAGGTCTGACGGGTCAGCATCTCGATAGCCGACAGCAGATTCACTTCATCGGCACACACCAGAGAAATCGCCTCGCCGGTGGATCCCGCACGACCGGTACGGCCGATCCGGTGAATGTAGTCCTCGGCCACGATCGGCAAGTCGAAATTGACCACCAGCGGCAAGTCTTCGATATCCAGGCCACGGGCCGCAACGTCGGTGGCGACCAGGATCTGTACTTCGCTGAGTTTGAAGCGGTCCAGCGCACTCTGACGAGTCGCCTGGGGTTTGTCGCCGTGGATGCCGTCGGCATTGATGCCCAGGCCCTGGAGTTTTTCCACCAGCGCGTCCACGCCGTTGCGGGTCTTGGCGAACACCAGCACCTGCTTCCACTTGCCCTTGCGCATCAAGTGCACAAACAGCTCCGGCTTGCGCTTCTTGTCCACCGTCACCACCCACTGCTTGACGGTGTTGGCCGCCACGTTGCGTGGGCTGACTTCGATGCTCAGCGGATCGTTGAGCATTTGCCCGGCCAACAGGCGAATGTCGTCGGAGAAGGTCGCGGAGAACAACAGGGTCTGACGTTTCTTCGGCAGCGCCTTGTAGATGTTCGCCAGTTCTTCGGAAAAACCCAGATCGAGCATGCGGTCGGCTTCGTCCAGTACCAGGGTTTGCAACTGGTTGAACTTCAGCGCGTTCTGGCGGAACAGGTCGAGCAATCGGCCCGGCGTGGCGACCAACAGATCGACGCCACTGCGCAGCTTCATCATTTGCGGGTTGATGCTGACGCCGCCGTACACCGCATAGGTGCGCAATGGCAGGTTCTCGGCGTACTGGCGCACGGCTTCGTGAACCTGCTCGGCCAGTTCGCGGGTCGGCACCAGGATCAGCGCGCGAACCGAGTTGGCGCTGACTTTCGGCCCTTCCATGGCCAGCAATTGCAGGAGTGGCAAGGCGAAACCGGCGGTCTTGCCGGTGCCGGTCTGGGCCGCGGCCATCAGGTCGCGACCGGCCAGCACCGCCGGAATGGCTTGCGCCTGAACCGGCGTCGGAGTCTGGTAGCCGAGCTTCTCAAGAGAGCGCAACAAGGGGTCGATCAGGCCAAGGGTGGCGAAAGTCATGGAAGTACCGTAGGAAAATTCAGCGCGAGTTGTGCAAAACAAGAGTGCAATGGCGCGCAGTTTACCCTAATTCACACGGGATTCTGTCGGCACCACCGTCGGCACGACCTTCGCCACAGGCTGATGTGGTGTCCTTCGCCACTGCGGCAGGCCAATCAGCACCACCGCGCTGATGATCACCAGCATCGCCAGTGCTTCCTCGATACCGATCGTCTCACCGACAAACACGATCCCCAGCAACACCGCCACGGCAGGGTTGACGTAGGCATAACTGGTGGCCGCCGCCGGACGTACGTGTTTCAACAGGTACATGTAAGCGTTGAAGGCGATGATCGAACCGAACACGGTCAGGTACGCCAGCGCGGCCCAGCCTTCGATCGGCGGCATCTTTTCCAGATGCTCGCCGCTGACCGCACTACCGATCAGCAACACCACGCCACCCACCAACATTTCCACGGCACTGGCCATTGCACCCTCAGGCAACGGCAAGTGTTTGCTCCACACCGAGCCGAAGGCCCAGGTGGCCGCGGCAAAAATCAGCAAGGCGGCGCCCAACGGGCTCGATTGCAGGTTGGAGCCCAGGTTGAGCATGACGATGCCGATCATTCCCAGCGCGACGCCAGCCCATTCGAGACGGGTATTGCGCGCGCCCCAGAAATAGCCACAGAGCAAGGTAAACAGCGGCACCGTCGCCACCGCCAGCGCGGCCACGCCGGAAGCGACGCCGGTGTGCTCGGCCACGCTGACCGCGCCGTTGCCGCATGCCAGCAGCAATACCCCGATGATCCCGGCGGCTTTCCATTGCGCCCAAGTCGGCGCCGGCGCCCCGCGCCAGCGCAGGAAGGCATACATCAAGGTGCCGGCGATGACGAAGCGGATGCCCGCGAGCAACAAGGGCGGCCAGTACTCCACACCGATACGGATCACCAGATAAGTCGAGCCCCAAATCACGTACAAGGCGAAAAAGGCAGCGATCAACGGTAAGGGAAAGCGACGTAGGCCGGACATGATGGGCAGCTCACAGGCAGAACAGGTGAACGGCTATTCTAGAAAGGCTGGCGCTGGAAAATAAGTTACAAAACCTGTTTAAAGCGCCAGTACACTTTTCAAAACACGGAGTTCAAGGCTATAAACCGTGCTTTCGAAAGTCCGTCATTTTTCAGGAGTCAGCACGATGGATAAGTACGACCGCATGCTCCTCAGCGCCCTGCTGGAAAACGGTCGCGCGTCCTACGCCGACCTGGCGCGCAAGGTCAACCTGTCGGCCCCCGCCGTGGCCGAGCGCGTGGCCAAACTCGAAGCCAGCGGCGTCATCACCGGTTACCAGGCGAAAGTCGATATGTCCAAGGTCGGCCTGCCGATCCGGTGCGTCATCGAACTGCGCCTGAACCAGCACGGCAACCAGAAAGCCTATGACGACCTGATCCAAATCCCACAACTCACCGAATGCCACCGGGTGACCGGCGACCCGTGCGTGATCATGCAAGCGGCGGTGGGCTCGATGCCGGAGCTGGAAGAGTTGATTAACCGGGTTGCCCAATTCGGGTTCAGCAAGACGTCGATTGTGTTGTCGAGCGCGATAGAAAAGCGCGTGCCGTTGGGGCAACTGGAAGGGAATGGCAAGGCGATTTGATGTTTGCAGGTGATCCCCTGTGGGAGCGAGCCTGCTCGCGAAAGCGGAGTGTCAGTCGACATCAATGTTGAATGATCAATTTCTTTCGCGAGCAGGCTCGCTCCCACAAGGAACCTACGGTCAGAACCCGCGATAACGCTTGAGATGTTCGCCCACCTTCGCCGCCGGCACTTTCTGCAACTTGCACAGCAGATCATGGGACAGCTCGCGAAGGCCATGCTTCTGGCGCAACTCTTCAGCCAGGTGCGCCGTCAGGTTGGCGGCCATTTCCGCATCGGCCATTGCCCGGTGGGCCTTGCCGGTGTGGGGCAGGTTGGCGAAGGTCGTAAGGGTGCCGAGTTTGTGGTTCGGTGCGGCGGGCATCAGGCGACGGGCCAGTAGCAGCGAACAGGCGAAGTTCTGCAGGCGGGTGCGTTTGATCCGCCCCAGCTCGAAGTCCCAGAACTTCTGGTCGAACGCGGCGTTGTGCGCCAGCAAAGGCGTGGTGCCGACGAATTCGTTGACCTCGTTCATCACCTGCTCCGCCGAGGGCGCAGTGCGCAGCATGGCGTTACTGATGCCGGTGAGTTGCTCGATGAATGCCGGGACGCGTACACCTGCGTTCATCAGGCTCTGGTAACGCTCGACGATGCGCCCCTGTTCAAGGATCACCACGGCGATTTCCGTGGCCCGGCAGTTGCTGCTCGGGGAGATCCCGGTGGTTTCAAAGTCGATGACTGCAATGCGTTCCAAACCTGTTTCAACTCCGTAAAAATCAATTCTTGAGCAGCAAGGCGCCTTCGATCGGCACGTAGCGGCTGGCGGCGCGGATCAGCGAGTTGGCGGTCAGGCCCGGCACGCCATAGGCTACCGCCTGAATGCCGTGCTTGCTGATGATGCGTTCCAGCAGCATGTCGAAATCTCCGTCGCCGGAGGCCAATACCACTTCGTCGACATGGTCCGCCGCATCCATGATGTCCAGGGTGATACCCACGTCCCAGTCGCCCTTGGCCGAGCCATCGCTGCGCTGGATGTAGGGCTTGAGCTTCACGGTGAAGCCGAGGTTGCGCAGGATCTGCTGGAACTGCTGCTGTTTGCTGTCGCCACGATCGATGGCGTAGGCATAGGCCTCGACGATCTGCCCCTGCTTGCTGATTTCAGCCCACAGCGCGGCATAGTTGAAGTGGCAACCGTAGGCCTGACGCACGGTGTAATAGAGGTTCTGGACATCGGCGAACACAGCGATTTTCTTCACCGCAACATCCCCTTGGTGCGCAGACAGGATCAGGCCCCTGGCCCGAAAGTCGCCCAGTATGCCAGTCCGAAGGAGGGTTCCGCGAAAAATCGGCCGTAGGCACCTGGCAACCTCGGACGAATGGCAGCCCTGCGAGATGACAACCTGTGGCGAGCGAGCTTGCTCGCGTTGGGTCGCGAAGCGGCCCCGCTCTCTGCTTCGAAAGAAGGGGGCTGCTGCGCAGCCCAACGGAACGGTGCGGCGATCCGACAAGCTCCCTCGCCACGGGTTCGCGGAATCAGACGAAGGAATCGTCGTCGCCACCAAAGAACGATGAATTGTCATCGCTGTAGTCGGCGTCGGTAAAACCGCCCTGATCATTGCCGTAGGAATCGTTACCGGCCATGCGCTGATCGTCGCCCCAGCCATTGTTACTTTGGTCGTTGACCTGGGCCGGCTCGTCCTTGATGACTTCGACGACTTCCTGCGGTTGCTGATTGTGATGGAACAGGCTGCTGATGCCTTGTGCCAGCATCACGCCACCCGCCACCCCGGCCGCGGTTTTCAGCGCGCCGCCGAGGAAGCTGCTGCCTGCTGCAGGCATCTGTTGTTGTGGCGCGTAGTTCTGTTGCGGCGAGGCACCGAAATTCTGCTGCGGCGGCTGCGAATTGAATGAGGACCGCCCCGGCTCTTGCCAGCCGCCACCGTTCGACACTGGCGCACTTCGGTTTGGCGCAGGCTGTGGATCACGGGTGCCACTGCCGAAAATGCTCGACAGAAAACCTCCGCTGCTCGGCGCCGGAGTCGCTGTCTGCGCCTTCGCCTGTTGCAGGTCAGCCTGCAATTGCTGAATTTGCGCGGTCAGTTGTCGGTTCTGTTCATCGAGGCTTTTGATCGCCGCCTCTTGCACCAGGATCGCCTGGGTCATGACATAACCTGCCGCGGGCTGGCGAGTCAGGTGTTCCTTGATCCGCGCCTCGGCCTGGGCATCGCGCGGGGCTGAGTCCGCTTCGGCCTGTTGCAGCCGGGAAAACAGTCCATCGATCAGGGTTTGTTCTTCGTTGTTCATGGCGACCTCGTAGATTGCCGGGGAAATCGTTGCCCTTTCCCACTCAGGATAAGGTGCCCGACCTTAATGGAGACTGAAACAAGTTGTTTCAATGACCTTTACCGAACGTTTACGTTTGCGCCCTCCTCCACTTCATCGGTTAAAGTGAGCCACTGCTTTCAACCTGCGATACCGACTGATGAATCCGTTCGATGTACTGCGTGACTCCCTGTATTTCTTCAAACGCAATCTGGGCCAGATCGTGCGGCTGTGCCTGCCGCTGGTGATCGTCGAAGCCCTGTTGCAACAAGTGGTCGACCGCTCCACCGAGCCGGACAGTTTCCCCGGCATCAGTGTGATGGTCGGCCTGCTGGTTTATCCGCTGTACACCGCCGCATTGATCCTGTTTCTCGATGCCCGCAGCCGTGGCGAATCGCCAGGCAACCGCGAACTGCTGTCGCGATCCGCCTACCTGTGGCCGCGATTCGCCCTGCTGACCGCCCTCAACACCCTGCTGATTCTGCTGGGCTTGTCGCTGTACTTCCTGCCGGGCATCTGGCTGATGGTGACCCTGGCGTTCGGTGAGTACCTGCTGGTCTTGCGTGGCCTGGCGCCACTGGCGGCGATGAAGGAAAGCCTGCGCCTGACCCGCGGCCACTTCATGCGCATCCTGGTGTGCATTCTGTGCGTGATGGCACCGTTGTGGCTGCTCAAGGGTGCGACGCTGGCGGTCTATCCCGAGCCGCAGAACCCGGTGATCTCGCTGCTGATCGACAGCGCCCACAGCTTCCTGCAACTGTTCACCAGCGTGGTCATCTTCCGTCTGTTCATGCTGATCAGCGAAGTGCCGGAAAAAATCGACGGGCCACTCTGACCTTGGGCGACCGACCGTCAGTCGGGTATGCTCGGGGTCAATTTCCGTAACGCTAAAAGCCGAGCCATGACCCGACTACTGCGCTACACCTTGCTGGGATTGCTGATGGTCATCGGTCTGGCCGGCGTGATGATCTACAGCCTGACCTGGCGCCCCGAAGCCAGGGAAGTGCTGCCGGTCAGTTGCAGTACCCGGGCACCGTCCCTGGCGCCCGGCCAGGCGCTGAAGGTGATGACCTGGAACGTCCAGTACCTGTCGGGAAAGCGTTACGTATTCTGGAATGACCTGGCAGCCGGCGCCGACGATGCCCCTACCCCCGAAGACATGGCCTTCAGCCTTGATGAAGTGGCACGGGTGATTCGCGACGAACAACCGGACGTGGTGCTGTTGCAGGAACTGGATGACGGCGCCAAGGCCAGCGATTACCAGAACCAGCTCAAACTGCTGCTGGAACGGGTCGCCGATCTGTATCCCTGCAGCGTCCACGCCTTCGACTGGAAGGCTGACTTCGTTCCCGATCCCCATATCTTCGGCAGCGTTGGCCGGCAACTGGCGACCTTGAGCCGTTATCAGATCGATCATGCCCAGCGCCTGCAATTACCGGTCGCCCCGAGCAATCTGATCAACCGCCAGTTTCAACCGAAAAACGCCTTGCTGGTCGCCTACCTGCCGTTGAGCGACGGCGGTCAACTGGCCGTGCTCAACACCCACCTGGACCGCGTGACGCAACCGGACGAGACACTGCAAACGCAGATTTCCGCCGTGGCCAAAGTCCTCGACAAGTTCGAAAGCCGCGGTACGCCCTGGCTGATCGGCGGCGATTTCAATCTGTTGCCGCTGGGGCAATACCAGCGCCTGCCCAGTGAGCAACGCACGCCCTACACCGCCGACAGCGCCTTGCACGCCCTGTGGGACAAATACCCGATGATCCCCACCAACAATGAAGCCAGCGGCATCGACCGCGCCCGCTGGCTGACCCACTACCCCAACGACCCGGGACTGAACGGCCCGGACCGCACCGTTGATTACCTGTTTTACAGCCCCCGCATCAAACGTGTCGAGGCGATGGTCCGGCAGGACGATACGTTGCGTATTTCCGATCATTTGCCGGTCATTGCGCGGTTCTTGCTCCCCGCCACCCCTTGATCCATGTTTCCAGGCGAATGCATAACCTGTGGGAGCGAGCCTGCTCGCGAAAGCGGTATGTCAGTCGGTATCAATGTTGAATGATCAACCGCATTCGCGAGCAGGCTCGCTCCCACAGGGGTCACGCCTTCAGTTCGCCTGCCAATCATCCGGGATGACAGCAATCACGTCGATTTCCATCAACCACTGAGGTTGCCCAAGCCCGGAAATCACCAGCCCCGTCGAGATCGGGAAAACACCTTTCAGCCACTTGCCCACGACTTGATAGACCGGCTCGCGGTAACGCGGGTCAATGATGTAGGTCGTGGTTTTGACGATATGGGAAAGATCGCTGCCAGCCTCTTCCAGCAGTTGCTTGACGTTCTTCATCGCCTGTTCGGCCTGGGCACCCGGATCGCCAAGCCCCACCAGGTTGCCTTCGAAATCGGTACCGATCTGGCCCCTGACATACACCGTGTTGCCCGCCCTTACGGCTTGGCAAAGATCATTGTCCAGAGACTGGTTGGGATAGGTGTCTTTGGTATTGAACATGCGAATTCGAGTATGAGTAGGCATCTGCTGGCTCCCCTGAAGCTTGATTGATGATCGATTCTTAACGCTGCGACGGATCCCGGTATTCCAGGTATTGGCGCTGGGTCGCAATGTGGCCGGCGACATGTTTGGCGTCGTGCCAAACGCCCCAGATAAAGCTCGAGCCGCGACGGGACAGCCACGGCAGCCCCACGAAATAAACACCTGGCTCACTCGAGACACCGCGCTGATGACGTGGCTTGCCCTTAGCATCGAACGTGTCGACCTGCAGCCAGCTGTAATCGACGGCGTAGCCGGTGGCCCAAATGATCGAGGTGACTCCCGCCTCGGCCAAATCCAGCTCAAGGATCGGATGGGTGATGCAATCCGGGTCGGGCAGCATGAAGCGGGCTTCGGGTTCTTCCGGCAGATCAAGGCCATTGCGCGCTACGTAGGCATCCGCCGCATCCAGCAGCGACAGGTAGTTCTCGTCTCCGGCAGCGACGTTTCGCGCCAGATCCTGCTGGAACGTCACCACGCCGTCGTTGAAGGATTGGGTCAGCCCCACCAGCGTGACGCCCTGCCTGGCGAGCGCACGGAAATCGACAGTCTGCCCGCCACGCGCACCGCTGACCGCAATGGTCACGTGCTCACGGCCTGGCTGCATGACCTCGGCATCCCAGAGCCCCAGAACCCCCAGCCACCAGCAGAAGTCACGGTTGCGATAGGCGCGAGGCGGACGGTCATGCTGGCCGACGGACAGGTAGACCTGTTTACCGGCACGCTGTAGCTCATCAGCGATCTGTACCCCGGAAGAGCCTGCTCCCACCACCAGAACCCCACCCTCCGGCAATTGCTGCGGATTGAAATACTGGGCCGAATGAATTTGCGTGATCCGCTCGTCTTTCGGGGCAATCGGTGGAATGACCGGACGCTGGAAAGGACCAGTCGCCGCCACCACGCGATTAGCCTCGATCACGCCTTCGGACGTTTCGATGGTGAAGCCGGGGCGATCGGCGTTGCGCACCACTTTTTTGACTTCGATACCGGTACGGATCGGCGCTTCGAACTTCTCGGCATAAGCTTCGAAATAGGCGGCAACGCGATCTTTTGAAGCAAAGGCATCGGGCTCAAGGTCTTCGAACGCCAACCCGGGGAAGCGGTCATGCCAGACAGGACCGTTGGCAACCAGCGAATCCCAACGCCCGGTACGCCACGCCTCAGCAATGCGATTACGCTCCAGAACGAGGTGCGGAACACCGAGCTTGCTCAAGTGCTCACTCATGGCGACGCCAGCCTGGCCGGCCCCGACAACAAGCGTATCTACTTCGATTTTATTAACAGTCATGCCTGTGCCCTTCAGTGAGGCGACTATGGCGCGCCAAGCCGCGACAGATCAGCCGTTTGTTATTGATTGAGTTCCGCTCTTGCGGCGTACTTTTATTGTGTTCGGTTAATGCAAACAGCGAAAATATGATTTTTGTCGTTGTTGCCCAGTAAAAAACTAACTAACGACCCAGCTCTTTACTTGTTCTATTTAATAGTTATTAACGCAAACCTGTGGGAGCGAGCCTGCTCGCGAAAGCAGTGCATCAGTCGACATCAATGTTGAATGATCAACCGCATTCGCGAGCAGGCTCGCTCCCAAAGTTATTTGTTTAAAGCACGCCGATTTCTTGGGCCGTTCTATCAACAGCAATTTTGGTCTTGGCGATAAGTTCGTCGATTTCACCGCGCGTCGCGATCAGTGCCGGCGCCATGATCATGCGGCCCAGCGTCGAACGGATGATCACGCCCTCTTCAAAACCGATCGTGCGGCAGCGCCAGGCGATGTCACCTTCGTTGGCAAAGCGCTTGCGCGTCGCCTTGTCTTGCGCAAACTGCAACGCCGCCACCAACCCGACACCCTGGATCTCCCCCACCAACGGGTGGTGGCCGAATACTTCGCGCAGGCACTGCTGCAGATACGGGCCGGTGTCGTTCTTCACCTGGGTGACAACCCCCTCATCGCGCAATGCCGTGAGGTTGGCGATAGCCACTGCGGCCGCCACCGGGTGACCGGAGTAAGTCAGGCCGTGGGCAAACACACCGCCCTGCTCCACCAGCACTTCGGCCATGCGTCGGCTCAGAATCAGGCCACCCATGGGGATGTAGCCCGAGGTCAGGCCCTTGGCGATGGACAGGGTGTCCGGCTCGAAATCGAAGTGTTGGTGGGCAAACCACTCACCGGTACGCCCGAAGCCACCGATCACCTCGTCAGCACACAGCAGAACGTCGTACTGGCGGCAGATGCGCTGGATTTCCGGCCAGTAGCTTTCCGGCGGGAAAATCATGCCGCCAGCGCCCTGGAAGGGTTCGGCGATAAAGGCAGCGACGTTCTCGGCGCCCAGTTCGAGAATCTTCGTTTCCAGTTGCCGGGCTGCACGCAGGCCGAACTCCGCCGGGGTCAGATCACCCTCATGGGCGAACCAGTAGGGTTCATCGATGTGCGCGACATCGGGAATCACCCCGCCCATTTCGTGCATGAACTTCATGCCGCCCAGCGCGCTGGCGCCCAGGGTGGAGCCGTGATAACCGTTCCAGCGCCCGATCATGACCTTCTTCTGCGGCTTGCCGAGAATCTGCCAGTAACGGCGCACCGTACGAATCAGCACCTCGTTGGCTTCGGAACCGGAGTTGGTGTAGATCGCGTGGCTGTAGTGCTTGGGCAGCAGGCTGAACAGCAGTTCCGACAACTCGACCACCGCCGGGTGAGTGGTGTGGAAGAACATGTTGTAGTACGGCAACTGCTCCAGCTGGCGAGTCGCCGCGGCGGCCAGATCCTTGCGTCCATAACCGAGGTTGGTGCACCACAAGCCCGACATGCCATCGAGGTAGCGATTGCCGTCGTTGTCCCACAGATGCAGACGCTCACCACCGACGATGACGCGAGGGCCTTCGGCATTCAGCGCTTTCTGATCAAGGAATGCGTGAATGTGGTGTGCGGCGTCGCTCGCTTGATAGTCCCTGGTTTCACGCTGGGGTTTGTAGTCTGTTGTCATCTCTTGTTCTCCTCAATTGAATAAAGGTTCAGTTCCCGGACACCGTAGTGAGCGGTGCCACACCAGGCGCATCGTTGCCCTGCGATGTGTGTTGAATGAGGGGTTCCGGGGTAAACAGCGGCTTGCGCATCACGAATTTGACCCATAGCACGGCAATCACCGATATCACGCCCAGCACCACACCCGCACAACCAAAAATGCGCGCGGTCATCTCCGGTGCCGGAGAGACGTGATAGATAGCGAACAGCATGCCGACGATGCCGATGACTTGTGGCCATGGATAAAACGGTGAACGGAATGGACGTGCCAGATGGGGATAGCGCCGGCGCAAGGCGATCACATCGATGTGAACAATGATGTAGGCCAGCAGCCAGGCAAGCGCGGCAGCCAACAGCAGCAGGCTGATCGCCGCAGAGTCGTGTCCCAGGATCAGGATCGGCAGACCGGTGATCGCCGCGACGAACAGCACTGCCACCCAAGGTGTACGGCCGCGCTTTGTGAGTTGTTTGAACTGCGGGAAGGCCTGGCCGTTTTGCGCCATGCCGTAGAGCATGCGCGGCAAGGCGGCCAGGGACGAATTCACCGTACTACAAGTCGCGGTGATGGCGGCAATGACCAGAAATAGCTTGCCTGCCTCACCGAAAACGGTGGTTGCGAGCAGATAGTGCGGCAGCGCATCGCTGGCCAGCTGTTCACGCGGGATACACAGCAATGCACCCAGGCAATACAGAGCGATCACGCCGAAGATCACGGTCAAACCGATGGTCATGGCGCGTGGAATGTTGCGCTCGGGGTTGCGCGTCTCTTCCACCAGCGGGCAGACAAACTCGGCCCCGACAAATCCCCAGACGGCCATGGCAGCCAGGGTGATGGCGCCGAACTCCAGCGGGTTCCAGCCCTGATCGAGCGGCAGCTGGAAATCGGCCTGGCCGTTACTCAATGACGCAAGCCCCATGGCGACGAGGACCACGACCATGACCAGCGCCAGGACGTTCTGTAGCTTGGCGAACACATCGATGCCGAACAGGTTCAGCACAGTGAACAGCCCCAGCACGCCATAGGCCACCAGCATGTGCGGAAGGACACCGGGGTAAACCTTGCTGATCACCAGGTCCAGCAGGAGCAGTTCGGCGGAGAGCGCAAACATGGCAACCACCATGTAGCCCGAAAAAGTCGCCAGGATCGCCGGAAAATGCCCGATCGCCACTTCCGTGTAACTGCTGAGGCTGCCCGCCCTGGGAATCATCAAGGCCAGCTCGGAAAACGACCAGGCATAGGTCAGCGCAAGCACATAGGCGATGGCCAGCGGAATGATGAAACCGAAACCGGCGATGCCCGCACCTTGCAGCATCAGCACCATGACGCCCTGGGACACCACGACGCCTATCGCAACAGCCAGCAAGGAGCCCAGCCCCAGGACACGACGCAATCCGCCGGAATTGCCAAGGATGGCGGCGGATGTGTTTGAACTCATGACAATCTCCCCGTGTTTTTGTTGTTGATCGCCTCCACGCGGGAGGCAGGGATGAATGAGCGAGGCCCCGGTTTCCCGGCAGCCTCACGTTTCGCCCATCGCGTCTCATCCTGGAATCGCGATGGGCGACCCGAACGGCTTAGCGGGCCGCCCAGGCGTTGAAGCGTTCCTCCAGCTCTTCGCCGTGATCGACCCAGAAGGTGGCATCCACCAGTTGCCCCTCGGCCAGATTGGCCTGGGCCGTGGGCAGCTGGGACAGCGTGTCGGCCGGCAGCTGCGCCAGCACGTCCTTGCGGATCGGGCCGTAGGGAATCTGCGTGGAGAAGGACTTCTGGCCGCTCGCCTGGCTGGCGAACACAATGAAGCGCTCGGCAAGCGCCTTGTTCGGGCTGCCGCGAACGATGGCCCAGTGATCAGGATCGTAAAGGTGGCCGTTCCATGAAATGGCGAGTTTCGAGCCTTCCTTTTGTGCGACTGCGATACGGCCGTTGTAGGCGGCCGACATGACGACGTCGCCCGCCGTTAGCCATTGAGGGGGTTGGGCACCGGCTTCCCACCACTGAATCGAAGGCTTGATCTGGTCAAGCTTGTGAAACGCCCGATCCACCCCTTCCTTGGTCCCCAGCACTTTGTAGAGGTCAGCTTGTTTGACGCCATCGGCGAGCAGCGCCACTTCCAGTGTGTATTTGGCGCCCTTGCGCAAGCCGCGCTTGCCTGGAAACTGCTGCAGATTCCACATGTCTGCCCAGGAGGTCGGCGTCGCGGCAACCTTGCCTGAGTTGTAGGCGAGCACCATCGACCAGACGTAACTGGCCACACCGCACTCGCTGACCGCGCCAGGCAAGTAGTTGCCCGCTTCGCCGATCAGTCCCGGGTCCAGCCGCTCGAACAAACCCTCTTCGCAGCCGCGCAGGAGCTCGGGGCTTTCAACTTCGACAACGTCCCAACTGACCTGGCCCACATCCACCATGGCCTTCACTTTGGAAAGTTCGCCGCTGTACTCGCCGACTACAACTTTGCCAGCACCGCTTTTTTCAAAGGGTTTGAAGTAAGCACCCTCTTGCGCGGCCTTTGTCGCGCCACCAAACGAAATAACCGTAAGACTTTCCGAATGGGCGGCGAGTGGCACAGTGAATATAATTAACGCGGTTAAACCCGCGACCGCTGTAACGCTCGAAGACGAATATCTGAACATAGAAGCTCCCTCACTTTTTAATTGTGATTAGTTACTGAGGCAGTCACGACCACGCGGCCGTAAACACGCGCATAACCAGCCGCGCGAGGACATCTTTTTATTGTTAATTCGTAATCAAACTATCAAGTCAGCTCAACGCAATTGAAACCAGGTTGTTTTCAGCTGGGTATATTTATCGAACGAGTGCAGCGACAGGTCACGGCCGAAACCCGACTGTTTGCCACCCCCGAACGGCACGGTCACATCCAGGGCATCCACGGTATTGACCGACACAGTGCCCGCCTTCAGAGCGCGAGCGACGCGATGCGCGCGATTCAGATCATCGCTCCATACCGAAGCGGCGAGCCCATAGATGCTGTCGTTGGCCAGTTGCACCGCCTGCTCTTCGGTGTCGAAGGTGGAAATCGCCAGCACCGGCCCGAACACCTCTTCACGTGACAGGTGCGAATCGTGGGGGACGTCGGAAAAAATCGTCGGCTCGATGAAATTGTCGGAGCCATTGAAGCTCAAGCGACGACCGCCAGTCAGCAGCCTCGCCCCGTCTTCCCTGGCGCGCTCGATAAAGCTCATCACACGCGAGGCCTGGCCCGCATCAACGATGGCGCCCGCCGGGCTCGCAGGGTCCAGTGGATCGCCAGGCATCCACCCTTTGGCTTTTTCCAGAAGCCGCTCGATAAACTCATCCTTGATCGAACGCTGCACATAAAGGCGAGAGTTGGCCGAGCAGACTTCCCCCTGATTGAAGAAGATGCCGAATGCGGCTTTCTCTGCCGCGAGGTCCAGATCCTGGCAATCGTCGAACACCAGGCTCGGGCTCTTGCCGCCACACTCGAGCCAGACCTGCTTGAGGTTCGATTGCGCCGAGTACTGCATGAAGTATTTGCCCACCTGGGTCGAACCGGTAAACACCAGGCAATCGACATCAGGGTGCAGGCCCAGCGCCTTGCCGGCGGACTCACCCAGCCCGGGCAGCACATTCAGCACGCCTGGCGGCAAACCGGCTTCCAGGGCCAACTCCGCCAGACGCAATGCCGAAAAGGGTGATTGCTCGGCAGGCTTGAGTACCACGCTATTGCCGGCAGCCAAGGCCGGCGCCAGCTTCCAGGCGGCCATGTCGAGCGGGAAGTTCCACGGCACGACCGCCGCGACGACACCCAGTGCTTCACGGGTGATGGTCGCCAACGCCGATGACGCGGTGGGCGCGACCTGGTCGTACAGCTTGTCCAGCGACTCGCCATACCAGGCCAATACATGGGCGGCGCCCGGGACGTCGATGTTGTAGGCATCCATCACCGGCTTGCCCATGTTGAGCGAATCCAGCAGCGCCAGCTCTTCACGGTGCGCAAGAACAAGTTCAGACAGACGCAGCATCACCCGCTTGCGCTCGACCGGCGCCATGCGTGCCCAAGGTCCTTCGTTGAAGGCCCGGCGCGCACTGCGAACCGCCAGCTCCACTTCCACTTCGCCACAGGCAGCGACACGGGCCAGCAACTGATTGGTCGCAGGGTTGATGGAATCGAATGTTGCGCCTGAAGAGGCAGCTACCTGCCGGCCATCGATCAAGGCTTTGTCTGAGAAAGTTTGCCGGGCAGCTCTTTGCTGCCAATAGTCGAGGTCGAACACGCTACGCTCCCTTTACGACCGCCAGGGTGGTCGGGGTAGTTGGTCGGGGTAGATATCAGTGGTTGGAGAGATAGTGCGTCAACCGTGCCCAGAGGAAAATTATTAAAAATATGCTCCGGGTATAAGAAAAAACTGGGCAAGCGCTGGACCAGCCCGGAACCGTCATAGGGTAAGGTTCAGTCAAGCATTCGCGCGACAGGAGCCATCCCGGCTCTCACCGCAAGCAGAGCAAAAAGAGGTGCGTGTGGCTTCCTATACCTTGCGACAACTCAAGTACTTCGTCACCACGGTAGAAGCCGGCAGCGTGGCGCAGGCTTCGAGACAGCTCTATATCGCGCAACCATCGGTTTCAACGGCGATCAAAAGCCTGGAGGAGTCGTTCAATGTCCAGCTGTTCATCCGCCACCATGCCCAGGGCGTTTCCCTGACACCCACCGGCACGCGTTTCTATCACAAGGCGCAAGAGCTGCTGCGCATGGCCAGGGAGTTTGAGCAGAATGCGTTGGCCGATAACGATACGGTGTCCGGACAGATCGACATCGGTTGCTTCGAGACGGTTGCCCCGCTGTACTTGCCACAGCTCATTGCAGACTTTCGCAAGCTGTATCCGGGCGTGGACATTCGCATTCGCGACGGCGAGCAGCAGGAGCTGGTCCAAGGTTTGACCGCAGGCACTTTCGACGTCGCCTTCCTCTACGATCACGGGCTCGACAGCACCATAGAAACCACGCCACTGATGCCACCGCAAAAACCCTACGTCCTGCTGCCTGAAGGGCATCGTTTTGCTGATCAGAAGGAGGTATCGCTGAGGGATCTGTGCGGGGAGCCAATGATTCTTCTCGATGTGCAGCCGAGCCGAACCTACTTTGTCAGCCTGTTCCACGAACTGGAACTGACGCCGAACATCGTGTTCAGCTCGCCTTCGATCGAGATGGTGCGCGGCATGGTCGGTCAGGGATTCGGCTTTTCCATCCTCGTGACCCGCCCGCATTCGGAATGCACTTACGATGGGAAAAAGGTGGTGACGGTCGATATCAAGGAACCGGTCTCAACCTCCGGACTGGCTTGCGCCCGCCTCAAACGCAATCAACTGACCAAGCCTGCGCAATTGTTCGTGGACTTTTGCCGCGAGCAGTTGAGCCAGAAGGTTGCTCATTGAAATCGACCCGCTCCTCTTGTGGGAGCGAGCCTGCTCGCGAAGTCGTCGGCACACCCGACATCAATGTGCCTGCCACTCCGCTTTCGCGAGCAGGCTCGCTCCCACAGGGTTCGGGGGAACCCTTAAATGACAGCGTCACACAAATAATCAGCCAATCGAATCAGCATCGCATCACAGCCATTCAACTGTTCCAGCGCGATGAACTCGTCGGGCTTGTGCCCTTGATCCATGCTCCCAGGGCCGCAGACCACTGTGGGAATTCCGACCTGATCGAACAGACCGCCCTCGGTCCCAAAGGCCACTGTGCCAAAGGCTGAAGACTGGCTCAGGATCGCCAGCAGGCGCGCCGCCTCGCTCTCGGGTGAAGTCGCCAAACCGGGATAGGCACTCAACGGCCGCAGTTTGATGTCGGTGTCCGCCTGCACGGCCCGCATCCTGGGCAACAATTGTTCCTCGGCGTAAGTCTGCAACTGGCTGGCCACGTCCTGGGCATCGAAGTCAGGCAGCGCCCGCACTTCAAAATCGAATTCGCATTCAGCCGGAACAATGTTCAGCGCCCGGCCCCCCTTGATGACACCCGTTTGCACCGTTGAATACGGCGGATCAAAACGCTCGTCATGGCGATCGGGATGCGCGAGTTCGGCCCCGATTGCGCCCAACCGACCGATCAGCTGCGCGGCGTATTCGATCGCGTTGACGCCATAAGGCGCATAGGCGGAATGGCAAGCAGCACCGCGCACTTCGCAGCGCATCGCCAGTTTGCCCTTGTGACCCAGCACAGGCTTGAGCTCGGTTGGTTCGCCGATCAGACAGAGCCTGGGTTTGTACGGCCGTTTCTGCAACTTGGCAAGCATCGGCCTTACCCCCAGGCATCCCACTTCTTCATCGTATGAAAACGCCAGATGCACTGGGGCAAGAAGCGGCCGCCGAACAAAGACCGGCACCGCCGCGAGCACCGAGGCGATGAACCCTTTCATATCAGCCGTGCCGCGACCGTAGAGGCGCCCATCCTTTTCCGTCAATTGAAAGGGATCAACCGTCCAGGCCTGCCCCTCAACCGGCACCACATCAGTGTGACCGGAGAGCACTACCCCGCCGGACTTCAGCGGGCCAATGGTCGCGAACAGATTGGCCTTGGTGCCTTCTTCGTTATAAAGGAGCTCACTCTCAACGCCATGCCCGGCCAGATACGCCTCGATGAAGCGGATCAATTCGAGGTTGGAGTCCCGGCTGACAGTGGCGAAACCAACCAGGCGTTCCAGAAGGTCGCAGCTGGAGGCATTACTCATCCCCAGGCACTCCATAGCTCGGCGCAGCCGTCGGATTGAGCGCGCGGGTCAGGTAGTCCTGCATTTGCGGTCGATACGCCTGCCAGAGCCCGTCCATCTGTCCGATGGGATCTTCCTCGGCCCAGTCGACCCGCAAGTCGATGATGGGCCACGTGTAGTCGCCCACCACTTTGAGCGCCGCGGAGTGAACCGGTCCCGCCTCACCACCGGCAGCCATGGCCGCGTGCATGGCAGCCAGCAAACGATCGGCCAACTGACCGGGCTCGGCTTCGAACGCCGCGACCATGGCTTCGATGACCCGCACATCGCTGAGCAGATTACCCGCCGCGACACACTGCTCGCCTTTCACCGCGTTATGCACGCCCAACGACTCCTTGCCGCTGAAGCATGCAATCCGGCCTGACGCATCGATCACCGTGACCTGCCGGTACTGACTCCACCCGTTGGAATTGAGCGCCTTGTCCAGCGCCGCGCCGGCCTCCAGATGCTGGTGCTCCAGCAAATCCAGTATCTGCGCTCCCAACGCCGGCAACGTAATGTTCTGCGTAGAGACAGCCCCGACACCCGCCCGCGCCCAAGGGCAACGCGCGCCTACCGCAATGCTTGAAGAACTGATGGCAATACCGAGCTGCCCGGTTTCAGGGCAACGCCCGATAATTGAGAACGTCATGGCTCACTCCTTAGGTTTCCTGTGCATGCGGATTCGTATTCTGTTCATGCACAGGAAAGGGAGAAAGCAGGTTTTTTGTGGCTTTGGGGTAGGAAAAAACTGGCTATGGGGTGCCGGTGGATAACAAGAACAGAACACAGCACACACTTTCCGCCCATCATCCCAGGTGAACATCAACAGCGATGTCGCTTGCTGGATCACCCTGCCGTCACGCGTTCGGCTGCTCTAAGTGGTAAATCGCCAAAAAACATAAACGCTTATATCTTATTTACGGTTAGTCACAAACACCGACCTCGTGACGACCTGCAATATCACTTTAGGCCTGCACTGATCTATACATTACAAATAGGACAACACTTATCACCGCCCCCCCAAAAACGACCACTCAACAATAAAAAATGTTTCACGCGACTCACAGGGAAACAATTTCACTTACTCGTGAAACAATTCCAAAACCAACAATAAAACCCAACATCTACAATCAACATTATTCAGTTACACATCCCCATTCAATTCAAGCATATTCATACTTGCCTCCCGACAAAGTACTGCTATTGTTCTCGCCGTCTTCGAACCAGGGCGCGACCAAGGCACAACACAATGACAAATACAAACCACGATACAGTTGCACCTATCGTTCTGACCAACTCATCTGCACCCGAAAATAAAAAACCAGCCACACAAGACTCAACCTCCCGATACAACTTTCGGAACGATGCATTCTGGCAACAACTGCCAATCTGGAAAGAAGTTGATTCAAAACTTTTTCACAACCATCTATGGCAAGAAAAAAATGCAGTCACGAATATCTCGGGCTTGGAGCAGTTGATCAAAAATCAAGTTACCGATGCCTTCTTGAAAGACCTTGAAGACGGGCACAGACTCGCACCGATGTCTATCAGACTTACCCCTTACATTCTATCGTTGATTGATTGGAACAACGCCCTTTGCGACCCCCTCCGGCGCCAGTTCTTACCACTTGCTTCGGAAATGGAACCAGACCATCCGTTGCTGAAGTTAGACCCTATGGGCGAACAAGACGATTCACCAGCATCCGGGATTACCCATCGTTATCCGGATCGCGTCCTGTTCCTGGCAACACATGTATGTCCGGTTTACTGCCGGTACTGTACACGTAGTTATGCCGTTGGCCTTGATACTGATAGCATTACAAAAAAGAAAATAAATAGTTCAACCGAACGCTGGGAGCCCGCATTCCGGTACATAGAATCGAATAACAACATCGAGGATGTTGTTATCTCCGGGGGAGATGCGTATCGACTCAAAGCTCGGCAAATAACCGAAATTGGCGAGCGCTTGCTAAACACTCCCCATATAAGACGTATGCGATTCGCAAAAAAAGGGCTGGCTGTGCTCCCTATGAAAATCGAGACAGATCTTGAGTGGACGGACGCAATCTCAAGGCTTTCTGACCAAGCCCGAAAAATGGGAAAGTCAATTGCCATACACACGCATTTCAACCATTCAAACGAAATAACCGCCATCACCGCCAGAGCGCTCGGCATCTTATATGAGAGAGGAGTGGTGGTGAGGAATCAGGCGGTCATGTTAAGAGGTGTTAATAACACAACGGAAGAAATACAACGACTAAATCAATCTCTCGCCTACTTAAACATCAGACCGTACTACGTATTTCAAGGCGATATGATTCGCGGTGTAGAAACGCTCAGAAACAGTATCAATGAAACCATAGAACTAGAAAAAGCCACGAGAGGAATGATTGCAGGCCATAACACGCCTAACTTTATAGTAGACCTGCCAGGTGGAGGTGGTAAACGCGACATACATAGCTATGACTACCAAGACAAAACATTGGGCATAACTGTTTATAGCGCACCGGCGGTAAAAAAGGACAAATTATTTCTTTACTGCGACCCGCTCCATACTTTATCGCCCAGTGCTCAGTCATTCTGGACTGACCCGGCAGCTCGCGCCGAGCTGATAAAACACCTGCAAGAGCGTGTGAAATAAATACAAAATACAACCGAGGCGAGATCAGAAAAATGGCAAAATACAATAAGATAGATTGGACACTTCACACCAACTATTCAAAAGCTATAGAGTCTTCAAAATCAACTGGCAAACCAATACTGATTTATTTCCATAGCGAATCATGCGAGGGATGCAAGCGTTTAGAAACATCCGTATTCAATGACCTTCAACTTATTGCAGCTGTCACAAACTATACAATTCCGGTTTGGGTTGAAGTAGAAAACCCTGGACCGAATCCACGGGTATCCGAACTCGTCGGCAGTCATATCTTTATCATGTCGCCAGCCCTGCAACTTATCTCCAGCGATGGGGATATTTATCATAAGTTTCTGGGTGCACCATTACACACACGTCTCGATCTTGGTTATTGCCGAGTTCACCACGATGTGCCCGGAGACATATCCGCCAACGATACCGTGGCTCAATTGTCAATCGGATTAGCGAAGCAGGCTATGTCTTCTTTCCACTATTGCGCGGCAGACTCATTGCTGAGAAAAGCATTGACTCATTCCGCACCTGGAAGCGTGACAACACAAGAGGCCGAATACTGGTTGCCGGTTGCACAAGACCGCGGTCGGTACCCAGAAGACGTGATGCCAGCAGAAGCAATCGCACAAACTGCTATCGTGAGTGAAGTACGACGGTTCTGCGAAATTCTAGTCCAAGTGCCCGACCAAGAACTCATGGCTGACTGGCCCGGCGCACAGGGCGAAGGAGGTTGGGTTCATTACACCGACTGCTTGCGCGAGTTATGCCTGGGGGTTTTTCAGATGCTGAAAGACGTCGCGACTGAGGCTGGGCATGAACGTGCTGCACAAGAACAAAATCTGAGTCGAGCCCAGATGATAATTCGTGATTGGCAAATCGCGTTCCGAGAGTTGCAAGGCACTCTTATTGGATTAAATACGACTGAATACGATCAGCAACATTTTCATCAGAATTTCACGCTCGGGAAACAAAGGACAATCAGAAACAATATCGTTCATTGCGTAATGGCAGAATTCTGGGCTCATGCCCCCGCCATTCGGGCGACTCTGGAAGCCAGTCGATCCAGTTCAAACTACAAAGCCGGTGTCAGTCCGACGCTCACCAATTGGGAAAAGTATGGTCCCCCTCCTCACAACTTCGGTAGCATCCAGTCCCTCCTTACGCTGTGGGAAAAGCGACACCACCAGTTAGTGGAGGAGTTTTCCGGCATCTCAGACACCGAACTCGAAGCGACCCTAAGCTGGTGGGAAGACTCTGCAGTATCGGTAAGGTTTCGCCTTTGCCGATTAGGCTGGCACTTTCATGACCACGCCTCTGTAATCGAAACAATCTGTCAACGCATTGGCCACGAACGTACAGAAACGGAGTTTCTTGCCAAGCTGCTGTTTAATGCACTTGGGCGCGCCGAAGGTGAAATGATCGGGTTACCCCGAGAAACTCAGGACAGGCTCTTTTCCAATGCCACTTACCAACTAAAAGAACGAAGCGATGAGCTGTTTGAGGTTTATAACAAATACATCAAAAACAGCGAAAATGCATCGCCGAAAGATACATCGACCAAACAAGTCGAGCGAATCACTGCCTAAAAATTCGGCGCGCAGAGCGCGCCGAACCTGCCCAGGAAAAACCATGAACATTATCCAACAGATGTTTGGCGTACATAACGAGTATTTCCTAGAAAAACACTGGCCGACACTTCCCTACGTATTACAAGGGGACATGAATCGATTTACAGAGTTATCATCACTGGAAGAATTGCATGACATCGAGAAATTACTCAGTGTTCTGAACGACTCTGTGGACTTGCTGTTCCCTGGAGGAAAACGAATTTCTGTATCCGATAAATTCGAGGCTTTATCCGCACACACCAATGGCGAGGCGATGATTTACATAAAAAACATGGAAGTCATCCCCGCTATTTCCTCGGCATGTGACGACCTGGCCCATACACTTGCTGTTCCTAGACAGTACGTCAGCTGCGAAGCGTTTGCAGCTAACCGAGATGTGGAGGTTGCAACTCATTTCGACCATGAAACTAACTTCATGATCCAAATTAAAGGCGAAAAAACCTGGCGCTTTGCAGAAAACACCTCGCTTCCCGATCCGATATACCCTTACTTTCCAAACAACCCCAACAGATTTTATCAAAACGGTAGACATCCATATACAGGCGCTCAGTTACCACGCGAAATGCCCACTAAGAATGAAGAACATCTTGTGCGCCCCGGAACGACTACTTTCATGCCTCGAGGATACTGGCACAGCACCACTTCCCATGAAGAGTCCTTCTCCATTGGCTTTGTTATAAACCCTCCCACCATCGCAGATATTATTTCTTATGCTGTGCTAGAGCAATTACATTCCGTAGAGGCCCTGCGGGCACACCCACTTGCAACCCACCCCACGAACAATGACGACATTTTATTAAATATCATTCAAAAGGGCCTTAATAAAATGAGAAATCTTTCAATAGAATTCTCTGCAGAGGACCTGCTGCACAGGTACAAATCATCCAAAAAAGGAAACACAAGAAATCTATCGCCAATATAACTAATATCCCTAGTGAAAACCTACAATGAACACTACACGAACTTTCCTGATGGGAATCTCTGCACTACTACTGGTCAATGCATTAGACGGGGCAAAGGAGGTTTACTTCGGAATCATACTGCAAAAGCTTGATAGCACCGTAGTGGCATTCATACTATTCGCTATTGCCTGGCCGATATGTTTCCTGCTTCATGTTACCAACCTCAAATCCAGAAACGGGAAGCTTCAATCAATCAAAAACAGAAAACAATTTCATCTCCTATTATTGACACTGAACTTCAGCTCAGCAGCGTTATGGATTGCATTCACATTTTCATTAAAGTGGTTTGAACCAGCAATTGTTAGTGCGTTAATAGGCGGCATAGGAATAATAGCAACACTCACGCTGATCAAATTTATCCGTCCATCCACAACCCTAATCAGGGCCGACTATATCGCAACGATCATTATAGCTATAGCTAGCATCTATTTGGCCTGGATATCAATTAATGGACATACTGCATTAGAGGAGGAGCTTGACTCCCTACAAGCCAGAGAGAGCTATTTCGTGATGATTATTTGCGGCATAGCCATGGCGCTTGTATCCATTACATCCAAGAGGCTAGCAGACCATGGAGTGTCAAGTCTCTTCATCTGCGCTCATCGCTTCTACATCCTATTAGTAATTACGGGGGCATATTCACTATACAATCAAATCGAGTTAGCTAAGGCACTTGAATATATCATACCACTATTCTGGCTGAGCATTTTTGGCGTTATTCTGCCGTTTTATCTACTACAGGAAGGAATAAAGCGATGTGAACCGGTCACCACACAGGCGGTTTTAGCGGCCGCGCCGCTGTTCACAGTTGCATTCCAGTCATTTGATTCAAGACTCGAGTTTTCAGAATTCAGTCTTGCAGGCGTGGTAATTATTTGTCTAGCTGCCGCCCATAATAGTCACTCCCATTTAAAACAAATCAAGAACGAGGAAACCAAATATCAAATACGCGGCAATCGTTGATACGCATCGAACTTTAGAACTTCTAGTTGAAGAGCTGAAAGTTTAGAGATGCAACATGCGATCACATTCAACCCACGACTAAAGTTCTACAATACGGGGTCAACAGCTTTAAACCTGAAGACTATGCTTTATACCAGCCTGAATGCATTCGGCGAATCTTTGGCCCATCGTTCCTCGAAATAATGGTGACCGAAAAGGGTCCGATTCTTATCGAATGGGCAGCGAGAATGATGGGGACTCAAGAACTGACGACGATATCGAAAATATGCGGAGTTAACTGCATCAATCTTTGCGCGGCATGTTATGCAGACTCAACAGCCTTTTATTCAATGTTGCACGATGCTAAACGCGCACATTTACAATTTGAAGTCATCGCCATGATAAATTCCGTATCCGGCACCGTACACCATCGTCGATGGCTGGATGAGCTTTCTGCTCGACCGAGTTTTCAAAAAATGATCCGGGCTCCAAAAGTCGCTGACACCGTTGCGCCAACAATTAATATATTTACAAACTATGGCTTCATCTATTTAGCACACGAAGACCCAACTGTAATTGATGATGACTATCTCTGGATTCGAGCAAAAGAATCGGAAAGAGGTGGGTTCTTCGATGTAACACCAACATAACATTCAACACTCAACCTAACTCAGTGTAATACCTCACAGACCCAGCCAGCAAACAGCCTCGACAACGCATCCAACTCTATTCACCCATCAAAAATAACCACCCCCATAAGTCCTGAACAATGAAACTATTCAACACACTGAGCAGGTCAGTGGAACAATTCAAACCTATTACTGAGCTAAAGGTCGGCATCTACGCCTGTGGCCCTACGGTCTACCACTATGCGCACATAGGAAATATGCGCACCTATATCTTTCAAGACATACTAACAAAGTCTTTTAGACATTTCGGTTACTGCGTGCAACACGTAATGAATATTACCGATGTTGGTCACCTACAATCAGATGCCGATTCTGGGGACGACAAACTCATGTTAGGAGCTGCCCGTGAAAATAAGACACCTTTTGAAATAGCTCGTTTTTACGAAGATGAATTTTTCCGACATAGTCGTATGTTAGGTATCCGACGCCCTGACGTTGTTTGCCGGGCAACTGAACACATCAGCGACATAATCTCAATGATTGAGCGACTTATCACAAAAGGAATCGCTTATCTAAGCGCTGGAAATGTTTACTTTAATGTCGAAAAATTCCCCAGTTATCACGAGCTCGGCCGACTGAAACTCAAAGAACAACAAGCGACTGATAGAGTTGCTCACGATCCTTTAAAATGCAATCAGTCTGATTTCGCATTATGGTTCTCAACCTCCAAATACCCTAATCAGGTAATGAAGTGGGAGTCTCCATGGGGATCAGGATTTCCAGGCTGGCACATTGAGTGCTCAGCCATGGCCAGTAAAATTCTCGGAGAGCATGTAGACATCCATTGCGGTGGTGTAGACCATATCAGTGTGCACCACTCTAATGAAATTGCACAATCGGAATCCTGCTTTGGTCATCGCTGGGTCAACTACTGGTTTCACTGTGAGTTCCTCAATATTGATGCAGAAAAAATGTCAAAATCCAAGGGCGAGTTTCTCACAGTTGATACTTTAACCGCCAGGAACTATGACCCTTTAGCTTTTAGATATCTCGTTTTAGGTTCCCATTACAGGAGCCCAATGATGTTTACGTGGAAAGCTTTGGACTCTGCAACCACAGCGCTGCTAAAACTTCGAAATCGAGTCCTTGCCATTCAAAAAAAAGGTACCGTGAGCGGATCCACACATTCTCAGCACTACGATACTTACTTAGATAGATTCTTTGGACATCTAAAAAACGATCTACACACGCCCAGCGCAATTGCAGAACTTTGGTCAGTTATTAAAGCTGACAAATTGAACGATGCAGAGCGAATTGACCTGTTAAGCGTATTCGATAAAATTTTGGGCATTGGTCTATTCCAGAATGACTCCATTGATTCAAGCGAAGAGTACGCCCCACTAATTGCCGCAAGAAACGCGGCGCGCTCAGCAAAAAACTGGACTGAAGCAGACCGCATTAGAGACCTCCTACTGAAACAGGGGATACAAGTCAAAGACACGAAACACGACTGAGCACTTAGCGTACTGACAGGTAGATCCAAACATTTAGGAGTGTGTATACATTGGACATAAACTGCATCCGGCAACAATTCTCGGTTTTTTCCGACATAAACCTAAAGAATTCTATTTTTCTAGATGGTGCTGCGGGAACCCAAATGTGCACACGCTCTGTGGATGCCAGCGTTAAAGCCTGTATCAATCACAATGCCAATTTGGGAGGTCTTTTTATGACCTCCTCAAGAGCCGGGACTGAAATAGAAGAGGCACGAAAAGCCTCTGCGCACTTCTTCAACGCATATGAGACCGAGGAGATTATTTTTGGTCAAAACATGACGACGCTCACTTATAACATATCGCGATGCCTGGGACGCAGCCTGAAGCCGGGAGACGAAATAGTTCTTACTCAATCAGATCATGAATCCAATATTTCACCATGGCTAGAGCTGGCCAATGATTCCGGACTTATTGTAAAGTGGCTACCTTTTAATCTTTGCACTTACGGTTTTGATGCCAGTATTGCGACCTCTATTATTAATGACCGCACCAAAATTGTTGCCTTGAATTACGCCAACAATGTAACCGGAACAATCAACGACATTGCACAAGTATCCACAATAGCCAAAAAATTTGGTGCACTTGTTTATGTTGATGCCGTTCATTTTGCCCCACACGGCATTTTAGACGTTCAGTCCCTGGGCTGCGATTTCGTTGTTTGCTCATCTCACAAGCTTTACGGACCTCATCAAGGCATCCTATGGGGACGTCTGGATCTACTAGAATCTCTACTGCCCTACAAACTCCGCCCTACTATTAACAAGCCTCCATATAAATTTGAAACCGGCACAAAAAATAGAGAAGCAATCGCTGGACTTTTTGGCGCAATTGAACACCTGAAGTGGATAGGCAAGGAATTCGGCGGATGCGCCAAGCATTCCGGAGTACGTGAGCAGATAGTCGCCGGAATGACATCAATCATTAAACATGAAACTTGCCTTCTAAAAAAAACCATCAAAGGCTTACAGGCCATGGAATTCGTTACAATCCATGGGTATACCGCCCCTTCAACGCTCCATCTAAGAACACCAACGATTTCCTTCACCGTACATTCAGTGCGCAGTGAACTCATTGCTCTACAACTGGCGAAAAAGGGCATTTTTTTATGGCATGGCAATAACTTCAGCCCGGAAACCATCAAACAATTGAAGCTTGATGATCAAGACGGCGTGATCCGAGTAAGCATTTCCCAATATACGTCAGAAGAAGATATAGAGCGATTTCTCTCAGCAATGTACACACTTCGCCCGAACACCTGAGTTAAAGGTAATGCCTCACACCACAAGTGAGTCATTCCTCCCTGATCACTTACGCGGCTTGATGCGTGCAGTGGCCTCAGCCACCAACGGGTCATCCGGCCAATAGTGTTTCGGGTAGCGCCCCTTCAAATCTTTCTTCACCTCGGCGTAAGTGCTGCGCCAGAAGTTCGCCAGGTCCTGGGTCACCTGCACCGGTCTGCGCGCCGGGGACAGCAAGTGCAACTTCACCACTTGCCGGCCACCGGCGATGCGCGGGGTTTGCGCCAGGCCAAACAGTTCCTGTAACCGCACCGCCAGGATCGGCGGCTGCTCGCTGTAATCCAGACGAATCGACGACCCCGAGGGCACGCTCAAGTGATGTGGCGCCAGTTCATCGAGCCGTTGCGGCAGCGGCCACGGCAGCAGGTTGTGAACGATGCTCGACAGGTCGAGATTGGCGAAGTGACTGAGCCGCGAAACTTTGCCCAGGTACGGCATCAGCCAGTGTTCGAGGCTTTTGAGCAGTGCGGCGTCGCTGACATCCGGCCATTCGCTTTCAGCCTTGCTGGCCAAATCCAACTGGCGCAGCAACGCGACCCGCGCTTGCCACTGTCGCAGTTCCGGGGTCCACGGCAACAGCTCCAGGCCTTTGCGCCGCACCAGATTCACCAGTGCCTGGCTGCGGGCGGTTTCGTCGAGCCCGGTCAGGGGTTCACGGCTGAGGATCAACTCACCGACCTTGCGTTGGCGTTCGGCGCGCAACACGCCTTCGCGTTCGTCCCAATCCAGTTGATCGACGCAGCGCACCTGCTCGGCCAGCACCGAATCGAACAATTCAGGATCGAAATCCGCCGCCAGGTAAATCCGCTCTTCACGTTGACCCTGTCGGCTGCCGAGGTCGGCGATGACCAGCCACGGTTGCTTCATCAGGCTGTCCGCTTCGGCGAACAGCGCGGCGCGGCCGTTGGCCAGTCGATATTCGGCGCCCCCGGCCCGGCGTTGCTGGGCCACGCGATCCGGATAGGCCAGCGCCAATAGCGCGCCGAGCCAGCGCGGATGGTCGGGATCGCTGACCGGCTCCGACGCCTTGCCGCGCAGATAACCGCGATACTGTCGCGCCAGTTGCCGGGCACGTTGTACACCGCCCTGAGCGCCACGTGCCGCCCGCTCTTCGCCGGACACCAGCGTCAGTCGACTGTGCAGATCCGCCCCGGCGCCGCGCAGGATGTCCCGCTCGCCGAGCAGCGCCGCGACGTCGCAGGCCATGTCCGCCAGCCCCAGCGCCTGCCCGCGCAACAGCAAATGGGCGATGCGCGGATGGGCCGGCAATTCCGCCATGGCCTGACCATGACGGGTCAACGCTTCGCCTTCCAGGGCGCCCAGGCGTTCGAGCAGATCCTGCGCCTGTGCATAGGCTGCGGCTGGTGGCACGTCGAGCCAGACCAACTGTCCCGGCGCTACGCCCCAACGGCCGAGTTGCAACGCCAGCCCGGCAAGGTCGGCAGAGAGAATTTCCGCACTGCCGTAGGCCGCCAGTTGTTCGTGCTGATCCTGCGACCACAGGCGATAACACACGCCCGGCTCCAGTCGCCCGGCGCGGCCCGCGCGTTGCGTGGCGCTGGCCTTGGAAATGCGTTGTGTGTCGAGGCGGGTCATACCGCTGCCGGGATCGAAACGCGGCACCCGCGCCAGCCCGGCATCGATCACCACGCGAACACCGTTAATGGTCAGGCTGGTCTCGGCGATGTTGGTCGCCAGCACCACTTTGCGTTTGCCTTCGGGTGCCGGATCGATCGCCGCACGCTGCGCCGACAGGTCCAGTTCGCCATGCAGCGGGCAGAGCAAAATCTGCGTGTTCTCACCCAGCGCGTCGGTCAATTGTTGATGAACGCGACGGATTTCCGCCTGCCCGGGCAGGAACACCAGAACGCTGCCGGTTTCATCGTTCAAGGCTTCGAGAATGGTTTGTACCAACCGTGGCTCGATGAATTCACCGGCCTGGAACGGCCGACCCCAGCGCATCGCCACCGGGTACATGCGGCCTTCGCTGCGCAGGATCGGCGCATCGTCAAGCAACCCGGCCAGGCGCTCGCCCTCCAGAGTGGCGGACATCAACAGGATTTTCAGCGGCTGGTCATCACGGAACAGCTCCCGGCCATTGAGGCTCAGGGCCAAGGCCAGATCGGCGTCGAGGCTGCGTTCGTGGAATTCGTCAAAGATCAGCAGGCCTACGCCTTCCAACGCCGGATCGTCCTGCAAACGCCGGGTGAGGATGCCCTCGGTGACCACTTCGATACGGGTGTTGGGGCCAACCTTGCTGTCGAGCCGAATGCGATAACCCACGGTCTCGCCGACCTTCTCCCCCAGTTCACTGGCCAGCCATTCCGCCGCCGCCCGCGCCGCCAGACGGCGCGGTTCAAGCATCAGGATGGTCTGCCCGGACAGCCATGGCTCATCGAGCAAGGCCAGGGGCACCCGGGTGGTTTTACCGGCGCCGGGCGGTGCTTCGAGCACGGCTTCGTGGCGTGTAGCGAGGGCTTCACGCAGGGCGGGTAAAACTTCATCAATCGGCAAAGAAATCATGCTGGCTCCCCAGGGCGTGCCCACAGTAAATTGCGAGTCGCGTTGAAGCTGTGGGCGTGCCAGGCAAGGCGCGGGGCGCAGGTAAGGGTCGTTTCCTTGCCAAGTCCCGCAACGCAGCATGGCGCGTCCACAGCTTCAGCCCGGAGGGCCGAACCCCGATAACATTCATCAGCCGTGACGCGTTGTCGATCTGAAAAAAACAACATCAATCCTCAACAATCCCAGTGGGGGTGAGACGCGGCCGAAATTTACTGTGGGCACGCCCTGCCGGGCCGAGTATAACGGCGAACTGCCGGGCGTTCGTCAGGGTCTTAATTCATACCGACGACGTTTCGTATTGAGATTACTCAGGAGATTTCCTATGCGTGTTCCCTTTCGCCTGATTGGCGGTGTATTGATCGCGACCCTGCTGACCCAGGTCACCGCGTGCGGTTCGATTTTCTACCCGGATCGCCGCGGCCAGATCGACGGCAAGATTGACCCGGCCATTGCCGTGCTCGATGCCGTGGGCCTGTTGTTCTACATCATCCCCGGCCTGATCGCGTTTGCCGTGGACTTCGCCACCGGCGCGATTTACTACGCGCCGGGCGAGACCGCCCAAGTGGCGCCGGAAAAACTCAAGGAAGCCATCGGTGCCGACGGCAAGGTCGATAACCTCAAGTTGCAGACTATTCTGGAGCGTGAAACGGGTCGCCGCTTCCCGCTGGACGATCCACGCCTGATCCAGCACAAGGGCAGCACCCAGCAACTGGCCCTTTTGGGCCTGCAACCGGCCGCGTAAGCGCTCAAGGAAACGCCGCACTCATGATCTCCAGCTCCGAACACGCCCGCCTGCTGCGGCTGGCGACCCGTGCCTCGGTGGCGGTGGCCTGTACGCTGATCATCGCCAAGGCCATCGCCTGGTGGTTGAGTGGTTCGGTGAGCATGCTCGCCGGGTTGACCGACTCGGCACTCGATGGCGTGACATCGCTGCTCAACCTGCTGGCCGTGCATTACGCCCTGCGTCCTGCCGATGACGATCATCGCTACGGCCATGGCAAGGCGGAATCACTGGCCGGCATGGCCCAGGCCCTGTTCATTGGCGGCAGTGCGGTGCTGATTGCGTTGCAGGCATTCGACCGGCTCAAGCATCCGGAGCCGGTGGACGCGCCGTGGATCAGCACCGGGGTAATTGTGTTCTCGCTGGGCCTGACCCTGGCACTGCTGATGTTGCAGCATCGGGTGGTCAAGGCCACCGGCTCCAACGCGGTGCGCGCCGACTCTCTGCATTACCGCTCGGACTTGTTGCTCAATGGCAGTATTTTGGTGGCACTGGTCCTGGCCGGGGTTGGCTGGCATCAGGTCGATGCCTGGTTCGGCCTCGGGATCGCCGCCTACATTTTCTGGAGTGCGACTCGGATCGCCCGGGAAAGCTTCGCGGTGCTGATGGATGAAGAACTGCCACCGGATGTCAGCCAGCATATGCTGGAGCTGGCCTGCAGCGTGCCGGGCGTTTTAGGCGCCCATGACTTGCGCACGCGGATTTCCGGCAACCAGTGGTTCGTGCAACTGCACTTGGAATTGCCGGGGGAGCTGACGCTGTCGGTCGCCCACGGCATCAGCGATCAAGCCGCCGATGCGATCCACGCCGCCTATCCGCGGGCCGAAGTGCTGGTGCACGCCGACCCGCAGGAAGTGGTGAAAGCCGCCCGGGCTCAGAAACTCACTTGATAGCCGCGACTGCTCAGGCAATTGCCCTGTGCCTGGCGGTAGGTTTGCACCACTGACGGGGCGGGTTGATAGGTCGCGGTTCGCGGATCGAAGCCACTCTGCTGCACCGCGTATTGATAGCACTCGTAACCGTCCTGATTGACCTGCTCCTGCGACTGGCCGCTGGCAGGGTATGCCACCACGTCGTAACCGTTGCTGACCGGTTGCGGCTGCACGGTGTTCATGGGTGGCTCGACCACGACGTAATCCTGGGTGCTGTCCTGCCAGGCGTAATACGACCCGGCGGCAAGGAACAGCACCGACCCACCGATCAAGACTTGCTCGGCGTAGTCAGGCAGATAGCGGACCCGGATCCCGCGCGGCGGCTCGACCACCACATAGCGCGGGCCCAACGGGCGATACCAATAGCCACCGGAATAGTAGTAATCCATGCCACGGTATGGCACGCGATAGTCGCGATCCGGGAAGCGGTCGATCACATGACCGGGCCGATACTGCGGGCCGGGGCCCCAACCGTTGCTGCGCCCAGGCCCCCGAGAGTCATTGGACGGTGCGCCTATATAGCCGTTCCAGTGCTGGTTGGGATCATTGCGCCGCGGCTGGTCCTGGTAGTAACCACGCCGTGGCTGTTGAGTCTGTTGCACGGTGTCGGGCCGACCCTGGATGGGTAAATCGTTAGCCGGCAGTTGCGGCGGTGGCGGTGGTGGCCGAACCGGGTTGTTGAAGTCGGGCTGCGGACGGCTCTGCCATTGGCCGCCATTCTGATTCTGTGCGTTGTTTTGATGATCGTCGCGCTCGAACTGGCGACTGTTGTCGCCTCGAATGATGTCGTTGTTCTGCTGGCGTGGCTGATTGTTGCCACCACGGCCCTGACTATTGTCGCCCTGATGGCCACCGTCCCCGTGCTGCCCACCCTCGGCCCCCCGGTTCTGCGGCTCATCGGCTTGCGATTGCGATTGCGCAGCGACACTGACCTCAACACCGATAATCAGCAAACCAACACCGGCCAAACGCCAGATGCGCGACTTCATGCTTTTCCTCATTGCGGGTTAGGGCCTGTAGGTAAGACTGGCGATGCATTGGCCGGTTCTGCAACAGGTTATCAGTCGCGCAACTTATTTATTGAGGGTGGCCGATCAAATTCCAGGCAAAGAAAAAGGGGAGACCCGTCGGCCTCCCCTTGAGAACTTCGTCCGTGCTCGACGCTTTTGACGTCGGCTCACCTCACGCCGTCTTCTGGACAGTGTGTAGCTCGGGGGCCGGCTCATCCCCTGTGGGAGTGGCGACCGCAGCTGGCCTGTTTGGGCGAGCCGCACTGGACTGTTTGTCCGAGCAGTGATTCTGGTGATAAGAATAGGCTGGGAGCGCCGACAGAGGATTGCGAAGATTGCTCAAATAAACATCACTTGCGCAATTTTTAACCCTGGATAGATAATCCGCCGCAATAGATACGACAAGGGACCGTTTGATGAGCAAACTCGACCGTTATGACCTGAGCATTTTGGCTGAATTGCAGCGCGACGCGCGCATCTCCAATCAGGAGCTGGCCGAACGCATCGGCCTGTCCCCTTCACCCTGCTCGCGTCGGGTCAAGCAACTGGAGGATGACGGCTACATTTCCCGCCAGGTCGCCCTGCTCGACCGCAAGATGCTCGGCCTGAGCCTGACGGCCTACGTGCTGATCGGCATGGACCGGCACACGCCGGAGCGTTTCGAGAACTTCGAAGCGGCCATTCGTACCTTGCCGCAGGTGCTGGAATGCAGCCTCGTGACCGGGATGGATGCCGACTATCAACTCAAGGTCGTGGTGCCGGACATGGACCATTACCAGAAACTGCTGCTGGGGCATCTGACGCGGATTGAAGGGGTGACCAGCGTGCGGTCGAGTTTTGTGTTGAACCAGGTACTCAATAGCACCGAACTACCTTTGACTCATCTGCGTAGCTGAGGACGCCATCGCGGGCAAGCCCGCTCCCACAGGGTTTTGTGTCGATCACCATGTTGCGACCAACATAGAACCTGTGGGAGCGGGCTTGCCCGCGATGGGGCCCGCACAAGCGACGAATAGCTGCGACACACCGCCGCAGGCCCGCACCTTACGCACCCGCCATGCCTTATACTCCAGCGCCTTTTAGCCCCGCCCACGCTGGAGATGTCCGATGGATCCTGCAGTATTCGAAGAGTGGATGATGACCGGACTGGTCAGCATTCTGATCATTTTCATGGGTTTCATCGTCTGGGATCTGGCGAAGAAGTCCAAGGCCGGGCGCTTCGGTTCGTTCATTCTGTTCTTCGTGCTGGGCCTTGGCGTGGCAGCATTCATCATCAAGAGTGTAGTGATCGGCCTGATCGAAACCGGCACGCTATAACCGCGCCGGCACTTCTTTCCACTGGCCCTGATCGAGCCCTTCGATCGTCCAGTCGCCGATCCTGACCCGCACCAGCCGCAACGTTGGCAGCCCGACCGCCGCTGTCATGCGCCGCACCTGCCGGTTGCGACCTTCGCGAATCACCAATTCCAGCCAACTCGTCGGCACGCTTTTGCGAAAGCGTACCGGCGGATTGCGCGGCCACAACGCGGGCTCCTCCAGTTGCCGCGCATCGGCGGGCAAAGTCATGCCGTCGTTCAACTCCACACCATCACGCAAACGCTGCAGCTGCTCGACACTCGGCTCGCCTTCGACCTGTACCCAGTAGGTCTTGGCCAGTTTGTGCCTGGGGTCGGCGATGCGTGCCTGAAGTTGGCCGTCGTTGGTCAGCAACAGCAAGCCTTCGCTGTCGCGGTCCAGCCTTCCTGCCGGGTAAATCCCGGGAATCTCGATAAAATCCTTGAGGGTCGCGCGACCGTCGCCGTCGCTGAACTGCGTCAGCACGTCGAACGGTTTGTTGAACAGGATCAGTTTCGGCTCGGCCGGCGGCGCCTTGGCGACACGGCGCGTTGCTGAAGGAGATGGCTTCACGCCAGGGCGGCGGGAAACAGGACGTTGAGGACGAGACATGAGCAAAGGAACATCTAACGGTCAGGGCTCACTATGCTAGTGGCCTGACCGCCAAATGACCATGACTGTCAGCGGAACGGTGGCTCGTCGAAGCTGCGCAGTTTGCGCGAATGCAACGAGTTGAGTTCGGTACGCAGCAGGTCCACCGCTTCGATGCCGATTTTCAGATGCTGGCTGACCGCACGCTCGTAGAACGCGTTGGCCGAACCCGGCAGCTTGATTTCGCTGTGCAGCGGTTTGTCCGAGACGCAGAGCAACGTGCCATAGGGCACCCGCAAGCGATAGCCCTGGGCGGCGATGGTGCCGCTTTCCATGTCCACCGCCACGGCGCGGGACAGGTTGATCAGCGGTCGCTCCTGGGCCCAGCGCAGTTCCCAGTTGCGGTCGTCGTAGGTCAGCACGGTGCCGGTGCGCAGGCGTTTCTTCAGCTCATCTCCATGTTCGCCGGTGATGTTGGCCGCCGCCTGCTGCAAGGCCATCTGCACTTCGGCCAGGGCCGGGATCGGAATGTTCGGCGGTACCACGCGGTCGAGAATCCCGTCACGGCGCATGTAAGCGTGAGCCAGTACGTAGTCGCCGATTGTCTGCGACTGACGCAAGCCACCGCAGTGGCCGATCATCAACCAGCAATGCGGACGCAGCACGGCCAGGTGATCGGTGATGTTCTTGGCGTTGGACGGGCCGACACCGATGTTCACCAACGTCACACCGTGGCCGTCGGTGGCGATCAGGTGATAGGCCGGCATCTGGTAACGGTGCCAGACCACACCGGCGGCAATGGCCGAGGCTTCGCCGTGGTCCATGCTCTTTTCGATGATCACGTTGCCCGGCAGCACCATGCGCACAAAACGCGGGTCGCTGCGCAACTGCTCCAGGCCATGGACGATGAACTGGTCGACGTAACGGTGATAGTTGGTCAGCAGGATCCACGGCTGCACATGGCGCCAATCACTGCCGGTGTAATGCACCAGGCGGCGCAGGGAGAAGTCCACCCGCGCTGCGTCGAACAGCGCCAGCGGCAGCGGATCGGTGTTTTCCCAATCGTACAGGCCATCGGCAATGCCATCGGACGCCGCCGACAGGTCGGTACTCGGGAACACCCGCGCCAGCACGGCGGCGGTGACACCGGAACCGGCCAGTTCGTCGCCCTGCTCGACCACGTATGGATAAGGAATGTTCTGCTCGCTGACCCCGACCTCCACGGTCACGGTGAAGTCGTGCATCAATGGCACCAGCTGTTCCAGCAGGTACTTACGGAAAGCGGAGGGATGAGTGACGGTGACCCTGTAGGTGCCCGGCAGTTGGACCTTGGCGTAAGCGCGGGTGGTCTGCGGGACTTCACCCTGGCAGTGGTAGGTCAGGCGCAGCTCGGGATAACGAAACATTGCCCGCTGCTCGGCATCCGGCTCGACACGATCCTTGAGATAGCGCTTGAGCGCCTGACTCAGCGCGGTGGTCGCACGATTGTGCAAGAGCGCAAGCCGATCCACGGCTTGCTCGGCGGTTTGAACGACAATAAAAGCTTCGGTCACGATCAGCATCCTGTGTTCTGACTTGCAGAGCTTCATCTTGCCTGCATCGTCGCTTCACGGGAACAGTGGTGTGTTGGATGCGCCTCAATATATGAGGCACAGATAATCCCTGTGGGAGCGGGCTTGCCCGCGATTACGGTTTCACATCCAACATCCATGTTGTTTGACCGGCCGCTATCGCGGGCAAGCCCGCTTGTGTCTAGGCCTAGGGATAAACTCTGGGGTGAGAGGGGTGGATGACAAGCTGTAAGTCCGCGGTGCTCAAAGCACGAGTGGGAGCAGAGCTGTCATCCACCTTTCCACTCTGGCCCATAAGCC
>NZ_FYED01000011.1 GCF_900187565.1 Pseudomonas sp. Irchel 3A7
GGCCCCCAAACAGATCATCTGTGCAGCAATGCGCAAGCTCCTACATTTTGTCTACGCCGTTCTTAAATCGGGCCAGCCATTTGACCCGAATTTTGCGCTTGCCCGATGAGGGACAAGACGGTATCTACAATGATTGGCGGACATCTTGTAGGAGCTGCCGAAGGCTGCGATCTTTTCGACTATTCAAGCAATAGTGGTGGAGAAACAAGCATGGAGCTCAAGACAAACGCAGCACTGATCATCATCGATCAACAGAAAGGCATCCTCCATCCCAGACTGGGTCGCCGGAATAATCCTCAAGCCGAGGAGCGCATCCTGGATCTGTTGGGCTATTGGCGCCGCAGCGAGCGACCGATCGTTCACGTGCAGCACTTGTCCCGCTCGAAAGACTCGGTGTTCTGGCCACAGCAATCAGGTGTGGAGTTTCAGGAGCGGTTTCGGCCATTGTCTGGCGAGCAACTGATTCAGAAGCAGGTGCCGGATGCGTTTTGTTCGACGGCACTGGAGGCAGGGTTGCGCGAAGCGGGGATCGGGCAGTTGGTCATCGTGGGCGTGGCGACCCACAACTCGGTGGAATCCACGGCGCGAACGGCGGGCAATCTGGGGTTTGATACGTGGGTGGTGGAGGATGCGTGCTTTACCTTCGACAAGACCGATTTCTTCGGTCATGCCCGGTCAGCCGAGGAGGTGCATGGGATGTCGCTGGGGAATCTGCATGGGGAGTACGCGACCGTGGTCAGCAGCGTGCAGATCCTGACGTTGTAGGAGCGAGCTTGCTCGCGATGGTCGATAACGATAACGCGTGCTTACAGGTTCAACGCGGCGTTTTCTAGTTCTTCGCGAGCAGGCTCGCTCCCACATTAAATCTGCTCGCCTACACAAAATGTGTGTCTGGCACAGATCCACTGTGGGAGCGAGCCTGCTCGCGAAAGCGATTCAACAGGCGAAGAAACTCTTCGCCCGAAGCATCAGGCGCCGTGACACTTCTTGAATTTCTTGCCGTTGCCGCATGGGCAAGGGTCGTTGCGACCGACGTCTTTCAGGGCGTTGCGCACCGGTTCCTGGTGGGCGTGGCCGCAGTTCGGGCCGTGGACATGGCCATGGTCGTGATCATGGTGGTCATGATCGTGGTTGCAGTCAGGGCCATGGACATGGGGTTGCTGGGTCATCGGGGTTGCTCCGGAATTAGATCGGCGGGGATTATTACGCCATTACGCGTCAGGTGCACGTAGTGGGCGATGAATAAACCGGTTTCCATCTCACCTTCCAGACGATAGGGAATGGCCTGCTCGGGACTTTTCAGTTGTTTGACCAGGTCTCTGACCTTGGGCCACAGGTTGGTGCGGATCGGCACCTTATAGAAACGACTGGCCTTGGGGCCGACGGTGATCCAGTGTTCATGTTCGCCTTCGGCCAGCAGAATATCAGCCAGGTGAATGCGATACTCCAGGCCGCGCACGGTCAGCTCGCTGTCTCGGCGGTTGTCGATGCGAAAGTGCAGTACGAATTTCTGCTCCATGAGCTTGGCCCGCACCACTTCAACCTTGACCAGATGCACCTCGGGGTCCGGTTCATCGGTGCTGAACCAGGAGGCGCAGCCGCCGAGCCCCAGGCAAAAGGTCAGGGTGAGCAGATAGTGTGTGAGTCGTCGGGTGATCATGGTGGTGTTGTCCTCCTTGATCCCCAGTCTAGTCGTTAAAAGATCGCAGCCTTTGGCCGCGATCTTTCAAGCGCATCACCTCATGCGCCGAAATACCCCGAACAGCACTTCTTGAACTTCTGCCCGCTGGCGCAAGGGCAGGCGTCGTTGCGCCCGATGTCGAGTGGGACGGTGGGGTCGATGAAGTACCAGCGGCCGGCGTTCTGTACGAACGACGAGCGTTCGCGATGACTGTGTTCACCGCTGCCATCGTGCCAGCGTGCGGTGAAAGTGACGAAAGCGTGTTCCGGCTGGCCGCCGAGCACTTCGGAGCTTTCCACTTCGAGGCCCAGCCAGGTGCTTTGGGCGCTCCAGTCACTGATCGATTGCCGATCGAGCCCGGCCTGCTGGGCGGGCAGGGTGGTGGCCACGAGATAATCGATCAGGCCAAGCACATAGGCGCTGTAACGCGAACGCATCAAGGCTTCGGCGCAAGGGGCCGGATGGCCGGCATGGTAATGACCGCAGCAGGCGTCGAGCAGGGTGCCGCTGCCGCAAGGGCAAATGGATGTACTCATTGCGTTACCACCAATATTTCCCGAAGTTTTCCGGATTGGCCCAGAACCGCGAGTTGAGCCAGTCGGGCACTTGTTTGTAATCAAGCAGATCATAGGTGAACAGGGTCAGTACCTGATCGTCGCGCTGGAAGCGTTCACTGGCTTGAAGGGCCAGGGAGAAAAAATCCGTTTCCTGCCAGCCGCTGGCCGGCAAGTCGGCCAGTACCGCGATGCGGCTGGCATTGAGGTTGCGGATGCCGCCGAGCAAATTCAGACCAGCGCGTTTGGGCAGGTGTTCGAGGCAGTCGACCACCAGCGCCAGGTCAAACCGGCGCGCCGCCAGTTCGGCAGGCAACGCCCCGGGTGCCGCGTGCGCCACACAGCTGTCCGGGTGCGCGAGCTTGAAGGCTTCAAGGGCGGGGAACTCGCTGGCGCCAATCAGCAACAGGCGCGAAGGGGCGTAACGATCCAGCAAAGCGGCCAGCGCCTGTTGCGGCGTACGCGAAGAAATACCTGCAATCATCGAAGATCCTCACTCAGATCTGCCAAGACTAGCCTGCCCGCCAGTTCGAGCCTAGAGCGGGTTTGCCGTAAAAGTGTCGTTCCCCCGTGAATACGGGACAAAACAGCAATGGCCTATTGCTGGCGGAGTTTTAAACTCCGGTCTTTACTCCCTGAATCGGTTCTAAGCCGATCCTTCAGGAGAAAACTAGATGAGCATAGTTCGGACAGCGTTACCCCTGGTTCTGCTAACCAGTGTGTTGACTGGTTGTGCAGGTTTGCAGAAAACCGACTGGCCGATCTGTGCGGCAGTCGGTGGTGTCGCGGGTGCGGGCCTTGGTGCGATCGAAAGTTCGTCATGGGCTGGTTGGGGAGCATTGGTGGTCGGCGGTACAGCGGCGGCCTATTGCTGGGTTCACGGTGATGGCGACGAAGACGGCGATGGCGTGCCGGATAGTCGCGACAAGTGCCCAGGTACGCCTCGAGGCGTGAAGGTCGATGCCGATGGTTGCCCTCCACCAGTTCCAGCTCCAGTGGTTGAAGAGGTCGTCGTAGTCAAGGAAGAAACCATCGTCATCCGCGATGTTCACTTCCAGTTCGACAAAGCCACACTCACTCCGTCTGACAAACTGGTACTCGACAAGATCGCCACTCGTTTGAAAGCGGAGGCCCCTACAGCCCGGTTGACCGTTACCGGCCATACCGACAGCGTGGGCAGCGATACCTACAACCAGAAACTGTCGGATAAACGCGCGCACTCGGTGGTTGAGTACCTCATCGAGCAAGGCGTGCCGCGCAGCAACTTCGTGTCGGTTGCCGGTGCCGGTGAAAGTCAGCCGGTTGCCGATAACAAAACCGCCGACGGCCGTGCACAGAACCGTCGCACGGAAATCAAAATCGAGCGTTAGGTCCCTCGCATCCGCGGCTTGTGCAGTCGCGGATGCGGGTCTTTACTCCTGTGTGACCGGCATTGGCCGGTGACACAGGAGCTTTCAAAATGACCAATCTCACACGGACCGTCTTGCCGGTTCTGCTGCTTGGCAGCCTGTTGACCGGTTGCGCTACTCACAGTGATGGCACCGCCCCCCTCAATCAACGTACCTGGCCGATCTGCAGCGTCATTGGCGGGCTGGTCGGCGGAGGCCTGGGCGCTATTGGAAGTAGCGGTTGGGCGGCCGGTGGAGCGGCGCTCGGTATCTTGAGCGGTGGTTTGATCTGTTATGCCCAGGACGGCGACGAAGATGACGATGGCGTTTTCGATCGACGCGATCGCTGCCCCGACACCCCGGCCAATACCCCTGTAGAACATCACGGTTGCCCGCTGCCGCAATACCCGGTCAGCGAGAAACCAGCGGAGCCCGCACAGCCTGAAGTCATCACGTTGAGCAATGACGTGTTTTTCGGCTTCAATCAATCCGACCTGACCCCCTACGCGCAGAGCCAGCTCGATTCGATCATGAGCAAACTGCTGGACGCCGACGTGGTGAGTATCAAGGTGGTGGGGCATACCGATAGCGTCGGGGCCGATGCCTACAATCAGGCCCTCTCGGAACGACGTGCCAGCAGCGTTGCGCAGTACCTGTTGAGCCAGGGCGTGACGCCGGGCAAGCTCACCAGCGAAGGCAAGGGTGAAAGTCAGCCGGTGGCCGATAACGAGACAGAAGAAGGCCGTGCGAAAAACCGTCGCGTGGAGTTGCACATCAATCGCTGAACCGCGAAATAGAGCCGTCGGGTGAAAAATCGCATCACTGCGACGGCCATTCGGCGGCCTTCATGAAGAATTTTCGTTTGCCCTCTGGCTTATCCCGCGTGGAAGCCGTTACTGTGCGCGCAAAGAATAATTCTCATCGGGGGGCGTATGAAGGTGCTATGGGGGCTGGGGAAGCTGTTGACCCTGCTGTTCTGGTCGGTGGTGCTGGTCAATCTGCTCACGCCGTTTATCCATCCGCTGCACTCGCTGGTCAACCTGGCCGGTGGCCTGTTGGCGACTCTCCATCTGCTTGAAGCGCTGTTGTGCTTTCGCAGCCTCAGGGGGCGCGCTCACCCATGGCGCGATCGCCTGAAAATCATCATTTTCGGCGTTTTTCACCTGCAAACCATTCCCGCTCCCACCGCACCTAAGGCTTCCCATGCGTAAACTCTGTCTGCTCGCCGCACTCATCAGCCCATTGGCCTGCGCCCAGGTGGTGAGCGTCGAAACCAACTCGCTGATGCGCCTGCCCAACACCGCCAGCACCTTGAAGCTGGAACGCCTGGAAGTGGCCGACTACGGCACATTGCTCATTCCCTCCAACGTCACCGAAGTCACCGTCGGCGAATTGCACCTGGGGCGTGATGCGCGGATCGCGATCGTGCCCAGTGAACAGGCGCTGGAACTGAAGGTCAGCCGTGCCCAGTTGTCCGAGGGCAGCCAGATCACCGCTCGCGGTGCGCCAGGCACTTACCAGAAAGCTGCCCGTTCAGGGCGCAATCTGAATCTGCAGATCAAGGCTTTGAATGCGCCGCAGTTGTTGGTGGATGCTCGCGGCGGTGCGGGTGCGCCTGGGTTCGTCGGACTCGACGGGGCCAATGGCCAGGCGCCGGGTTGCGCCTGGGGCCAGGCGGGTCGCGGTGCCGATGGCAGTGACGGCAGTGACGGTCAGCCAGGAGCGCCGGGGGCGTTGGTCAAACTGGCAGTGCCAAGCGATTACCCGGCAGACCTGATCAAAGTCCAGGTGGCTGGCGGTGCCGGTGGCCTGGCCGGGCCTGGCGGCAAGCCGGGGGCGGGCGGCAAGGCCAAGGGCTGTGTCATCTATAAAACCGATGGTGGCAAGAGCGGCAAGCCTGGCGCTGATGGGCATCCGGGGCCGGCGGGAGCGGCGGGGGCGGTGACGGTGCAGCGGTTGTAAGTCTGGCGCTCACCTGTGGCGAGGGAGCTTGCTCACGCTGGGTCGCGAAGCGGCCCTAAAACCCATAGCCCTGACAAAACGCGATGCCTGGTTTTACGACTGCTGCGCAGCCGAGCGGGAGCAAGCTCCCTCGCCACAGGAGGGATGACACTTCAGAACATCGGTCGCGCCGCAGCAATCGCCACCACAACCAGCCCGACTATCAGATTAATCCCCACGACCCGACGAATCCGCCCCAACACCGCCGCCCCAACCGGCCAATCCTGCGCCTCCACGGCAGCGCGCAGCTCCGGCAGCATCAACGCCTGAATCCGGATGAACAGTGCCGTCATCACCACGTACAACCCCATCATCACCTGCACATAACGCGGGGCCAGTTCAAAACCGTTGAAGTGCAGATTCAGCAAGCCCACGCCGCTGACGGGCAACAGCACCACCGCCACCCAGACCCAGCGGAAAAAACCTTGAAACACTTCCAGCCACAGCTTCAGCCTGGCGGGACCCTCCAGCGCCTTGAACGCCGCGGGGCGCAAGACCATCCAGGCGAAAAACATCCCGCCCACCCACACCAGCGCGGCGAGGACATGCAGGCTATAAAGAAGGCTAAAAGCGGTCATTCGGGTACTCCGTTCTGCGCGGGATTAATTAGCGGGGTATGATAGCGACCCATTTGGGGGGCGTTCTCACTTAGTTTTCCCGCCGCGCCGGGTCTGCTGTTGTGCAGGGCAAGGCGCGAGAAGCGTGGTTTGGTCATTCCAAATAAGCTTCGAGTAACGCAGCCCTGCACAACAGCAGGCCCGGCCCTTCGGGTTGTGCCTTAAAGCGGGCCATGCTGCGTTGCAGGCCTTGGAAAGGGAACAACCATTCCCAGCGGCCTGCGCCTTGCCTGGCCCGCTTTAAGGCGACAACGCGGCGGGAAAACTAAGTGAGAACGCCCCCCGAAACTACTGAAAATTTATCCAGCGTTTTTTGCGCCCGACAATCCATGATCAGCACTGAACTCAAAACCACGATCCAGGGCGCCTATTCGCGTTTTCTCGAAGCCAAGAGCCTCAAGCCGCGCTACGGCCAACGCCTGATGATCGCTGAAGTCGCCAAGGTTCTCGGGGACATCGACACCGACGACGAAGGCCGGCGCAGTGGCGAGCCCGCGATTGTCGCGGTGGAAGCCGGCACCGGTACCGGCAAGACCGTGGCCTACAGCCTGGCGGCCATTCCCACCGCCAAGGCCGCCGGCAAACGCCTGGTGATCGCCACGGCCACCGTCGCCCTGCAAGAGCAGATCGTCTACAAGGATCTGCCCGACCTGATGCGCAACAGCGGTCTGAACTTCAGTTTCGCCCTGGCCAAGGGGCGCGGGCGCTACATGTGCCTGTCCAAGCTCGACATGCTGCTTCAGGAAGGCCATGCGCAAACCTCCACGGCGCAGCTGTTCGAAGAGGAAGGCTTCAAGATCGAGGTGGATGAGGCCAGCCAGAAGCTGTTTACCAGCATGATCGAAAAGCTGGCCGGTAATAAATGGGACGGTGACCGCGACAGTTGGTCCACCGCCCTGGAAGATGCCGACTGGGCGCGCCTGACCACCGATCACAGCCAGTGCACCAACCGGCATTGCCCGAACTTCGGCCAGTGCGCCTTCTACAAGGCACGCGAAGGCATGGGCAAGGTCGACGTCATCGTCACCAACCACGACATGGTGCTGGCCGACCTGGCGTTGGGTGGCGGTGCAGTGCTGCCGGACCCGCGCGACACCCTCTATGTGTTCGACGAAGGCCATCACCTGCCGGACAAGGCCATCGGCCACTTCGCCCATTACACGCGCCTGCGCTCCACCGCCGACTGGCTGGAAACCACGGCCAAGAACCTCACCAAGCTGCTGGCCCAACACCCACTGCCAGGGGATCTGGGCAAGCTGATCGAGCAGGTGCCGGAGCTGGCGCGGGAGATCAAGACCCAGCAGCAGTTCATGTTCACCGCTTGCGAGCAGATCGCCGATTTCAAGCCCGGCGAAGACGTCGAGGGGCGCGAGCGACCGCGTCACCGATTCGTCGGCGGGGTGATTCCCGAGCACATGCGCGAGATGGGCATCGAATTGAAGAAAGGCTTTGCCCGCCTGACCGACCTGTTCACCCGCCTCACCGATTTGCTCAAGGAAGGCATGGACGGCGAGGTCAATATCGGTATCGCCAGCAATCAGGCCGAGGAGTGGTATCCGCTGTTCGGCAGCCTGCTGTCCCGTTCTTCGGGCAACTGGGAGTTGTGGACCGCGTTCACCGTCGAAGACCCGGAAGACAACCCGCCCATGGCGCGCTGGCTGACCCTGGCCGAAAGCGGTTCGCTGTTCGACATCGAGGTCAACGCAAGTCCCATCCTGGCGGCGGAAATGCTTCGGCGCAATTTGTGGAACGTGGCCTACGGCGCATTGGTGACCTCGGCAACATTGACCGCACTCGGCACCTTCGACCGCTTCCGCATGCGCGCCGGCCTGCCGAAAAAAGCCGTGACCGCCGTGGTGCCGAGCCCGTTCCATCACGCCGACGCCGGTGTGTTGCGGGTGCCGAACCTCAATGCCGATCCCCGGGATGCGGCCGCGCATACCGCGGCGATCATCCGTGATCTGCCGGAACTGGTCGAAGGCTCACGGGGCACGCTGGTGCTGTTCTCTTCGCGTAAACAGATGCAGGATGTGTTCGACGGTCTCGATCGCGACTGGCGCAAGCAGGTGTTCATCCAGGGCAACCTGTCGAAACAGGAAACCCTGAACAAGCACAAGGCGCGGGTCGATGGTGGGGATTCGAGCGTGCTGTTCGGCCTGGCAAGTTTCGCCGAAGGGGTCGACTTGCCCGGTGCGTATTGCGAACACGTGGTGATCGCCAAGATTCCGTTCTCGGTGCCCGATGATCCGGTCGAAGCGGCGCTGGCCGAGTGGATCGAGGCGCGCGGTGGCAATCCGTTCATGGAAATCTCCGTACCGGACGCCTCGCTGAAACTGGTCCAGGCCTGCGGGCGCTTGCTGCGTACCGAAGAAGATCGCGGCACCATCACCTTGCTCGACCGACGCCTGGTCACCCAGCGCTACGGCAAGGCGATCCTCAATGCGTTGCCTCCCTTCCGTCGTGAAATTTCCTGATACGCCGGTGGGCAATTCTGCCCGCCGCGTTGTCTATCTCTCTGTCATCGCTTTTCCACTGGCCCATCGAGGTCGTTAGGGAGAATTTCCTTCTCATGATTCGCCGTTCGCTGCCTGCCGTTTTTGCCTTGATCTTCGCTGGCCCATTGTTGGCGGCGCCTGCCGGTCAGCAGACCCTGTTCAACTTTGTTCGCCCCGCGGATGTGGTGCGCGTCTCGACCGAGAACGCCGACCTGCCGCAAGCCAACGCCGAACAAACCGCCGAAGGCGAAGTGTTGCGTCGGGTGACGTTCAACCCGGTCGCCCGGCCGACCTTGCGCCTGGCCCCGCAGGCCGGCGCCTGGGACTGGTCGCAATCGGGGGTGATGAGCCTTCGCATCCAGAGCGCGATGAACTGGCCGATCACCCTCTATGTGCAAATCCAGAGCAACGACGGCAAGACCCTGGTCAGCCGCATCGACCTGCCGGCAGGTCCGGCGCAGACATTGTTGGTGCCACTGGTGCCGACTTCGCCGCTGAGCCAGGGCATGAAGGCCGGGCCACCGATGCCGACGACGGTGGATGGGCAGCGTGTATTGCTGGCCAGCAGCAGCGGTGATCTCAATCGCAGCCAGGTGGTGTCGGTCAGCCTGTCGATGGATCAACCGAAAGCGGCTCAAAGCATTTTGCTTGAACGCTTCGGCGTACAGGATGGCGAAGCGGTCACCCAAGCCGTTTACGGTGGGCTGGTGGACGCCTACGGCCAATCGACCCGGGCCAAATGGCCGGAAAAAGTCAGCAGTGATGAGCAACTGAAAAACGCCGCCGCCAAGGAACAGCAACAACTGAAAACCTGGCTGGCCGAGCGCAATAAGGCATCGCTGGACAAGTTCGGAGGCTGGACCCAGGGCCCGGCATTCAAGGGCAGCGGTTTTTTTCGCAGCGAAAAGCGCGATGGCCGCTGGTATCTGGTAACTCCGCTGGGGTATCCGTTCTATTCGCTGGGCGTCAACACCGTCGCAGCGGACGTCAACCAGACCTACATTGCCGGTCGCGAAGGGATGTTCGAATCCCTGCCCAAGGCTGACGAGCCGCTGGCCAATCATTTCGGTGAGGGCGATAACCGTGGTGGCAACGGTGTCGATCAGGGCCGAGGTTTCAATTTCGGCCGCTGGTACGACTTCTATGGCGCCAATCTGCAACGCCTGTACGGCGACCCTTGTGCACTGGGCAGCGATACCAAGGCCGGGGTTGCCGAGGCTGCCAAGGCCGATGCGGTAGAGGCAGTGGCAGAGAAGGCCGCCGAGAAGCCGGTTGTTGCGTCGACCGAATCCGGTGTCGCCGAAGCCGCCAAGGCTGATGCCGTGGAGGCGACGGCGGCGAAAGCGGCCGAGCCCGCGCCGGCCGAACCGTGCAAAGTGGCTCTCGACGAAAAGCGCTGGGCCGGCCAGACCCTTGATCGCCTGCAGGCCTGGGGCTTCAACACCGTTGGCAACTGGAGCGCACCAGCGCTGGGTGACGCTGAACGCGTCCCATACACCCTGCCGCTGTCGATCGTCGGCGATTACGCCAGCATCAGTACTGGCAACGACTGGTGGGGCGGCATGCCTGACCCGTTTGACCCGCGTTTCGCCATGGCCACCGAACGCGCCGTGGCCATCGCCGCCCGCGACCATCGCGACGATCCTTGGCTGATCGGGTATTTCGCCGACAACGAACTGGCCTGGGCCGGTCCTGGTGACGACCCGAAAGCCCGTTACGCGCTGGCCTACGGCACGTTGAAAATGACCACCGACGTACCGGCCAAACGCGCGTTCCTCAAGCAACTGCGCGACAAGTACCGTAACCAGGCGGGTCTTTCCAAAGCCTGGGGTATCGATCTGCCGGCCTGGGAGTTGATGGAGGACCCTGGTTTCGTGCCGCCCCTGCCGAGTGCCGAACACCCGGAAATCGAGGCCGACTTCAAATACTTCCAGAAGGTCTTCGCCGACACTTACTTCAAGACCATTTCCGACTCGCTCAAATGGCACGCACCGAACCAGATGTTGCTCGGTGGCCGCTTTGCCATCAGCACCCCGGAGGCCGTTGAATCCTGCGCGCAGTATTGCGATGTATTGAGCTTCAACATGTACACCCTGCAACCCCAGGACGGTTACGACTTCGCCAAATTGCGCAGCCTCGACAAACCGGTGCTGATCACCGAGTTCAACTTCGGCTCGACTGATCGCGGTCCGTTCTGGGGTGGCGTGACGCAATTGCCGAAGGAGGAAGACCGCGGCCCGGCCTATGCGAACTTCCTCAAACAGGCGCTGAGCGAGCCGTCGATTGTCGGTGTGCACTGGTTCCAGTATTTCGACCAACCTGTGACCGGGCGCCTGCTGGATGGCGAAAACGGGCATTTCGGTCTGGTGGGCATTACCGATCTGCCATTCCAGGGCTTTGTCGACAGCGTGCGCAAAAGCAACCTGGCGGCCATCGATCAGTTGGGCAAAGAGGCGCAGAAGGCCAGCGCCGACGCGGATAAAGCCCGTCATGACGCCGAAGGCGGGCGCAAGGCCGAAGCCGGCAAAGGTCCGGGGAAGGGCGCCGGGCATGCGGGTGGGCATTCCGGTAGTGGTCATTAACACCTGAGACCGCGTTATCGTTCTTCGCGGGCAAGCCTCGCTCCTACAGGGTTCGCGTTGAGCCATTGTGGGAGCGAGCCTGCTCGCGAAGGCATCTGAACAGACGACAAAAATTTCCGATCATTTCTGAGGGCGATTGACCGCCCGGCCCGCCCCTGTTCCCAAAACCCTCAAGGGCTGGAACAATGCGGGCCACTTTGTAAAGCGATTACCGGGGAGTTGCGGGTGCAGATTCAGGGTCATTACGAGCTTAAGTTCGAGGCAGTGCGTGAGGCGTTTGCGGCGCTGTTCGACGATCCTCAGGAACGTGGCGCGGCGTTGTGCATCCGCATCGGCGGCGAAACCGTTCTCGACCTGTGGTCCGGCACCGCCGACAAGGACGGCGCCGAGGCCTGGCACAGCGATACCATCGCCAACCTGTTCTCCTGCACCAAAACCTTCACTGCCGTCACCGCCCTGCAACTGGTGGCCGAAGGCAAGCTGCAACTGGATGCACCGGTTGCCCGCTACTGGCCCGAGTTTGCCGCGGCCGGTAAAGAGTCCGTGACCCTGCGCCAACTGCTGTGCCATCAGGCCGGTCTACCGGCGCTGCGCGAGTTGCTGGCCCCCGAAGCGCTTTACGACTGGCAAACCATGGTCGGCGCCCTGGCTGCCGAAGCGCCCTGGTGGACACCGGGCGAGGGGCACGGCTATGCGGCAATCACCTATGGCTGGCTGATCGGCGAATTACTGCGGCGTGCCGACGGACGCGGGCCGGGTGAATCCATCGTGGCCCGGGTGGCCAAGCCGCTGGGGCTGGACTTCCACGTCGGCCTGGCCGATGAAGAGTTTCATCGTGTGGCGCACATCGCCCGTGGCAAGGGTAACGTCGGCGATGCCGCGGCCCAGCGCCTGCTGCAAGTGACCATGCGCGAACCGACCGCCATGACCACCCGGGCCTTCACCAACCCGCCGTCGGTGTTGACCAGCACCAACAAGCCGGAATGGCGGCGCATGCAGCAACCGGCGGCCAATGGCCACGGTAATGCCCGCAGCCTGGCCGGGTTTTATGCCGGCTTGCTCGATGGCAGCCTGCTGGAAGGCGAAATGCTCGACGAATTGACCCGCGAACACAGCATCGGCGAGGACAAGACTCTGCTGACCCGGACCCGTTTCGGCCTGGGCTGCATGCTTGATCAACCCGATGTGCCCAATGCCACCTTCGGCCTTGGCCGGCGAGCGTTCGGGCATCCGGGTGCTGGCGGTTCAATCGGTTTTGCTGATCCGGAGCACGATGTGGCATTCGGTTTTGTGACAAATACACTGGGGCCGTACGTCTTGATGGATCCGCGCGCACAAAAGCTTGTGCGAGTACTGGCCACTTGTCTGTAAATCCCGCTGGAAGGTCCCAGGTCCGGAACCGGAAAGCCTTTTCAGTTTCAAATCATTTGTTTATGCAGGCCGAATCGGCCTGATCATTTTTTGACTTCATTTTTGTGGATATCCAATGTCAACCAAACCAACCCTCGCCTTGGCACTGTGCTTCGCTATTACCGGTTGCGCACAGAATCCGAAAAGTGATGCGGACGGCGGCAGCTGGTGGCCGTTCGGTTCCTCAGACAAGGTCGCGGCCAAAGAATCGGCTCCCGCACCGTTGAAGCCTGCGGCGAGCGCCCCGGTGGCCAAGACAGAAAGCAGCAGCCCCTGGTACTGGCCGTTCGGCTCCGATGACAAAACCGACAAGCTCGCCGACAAGGCTGCAGCCAAGCCGCAAGTGAAGCCTGAAGCCAAACCGGTTGAAGTGGCCAAGGCGGATGCCGAGTCGGGCGGTAGTTGGTGGTGGCCGTTCGGCGGCAAAGAAAAAACCACAGTCAAAGCCGTACCTATGCCGGATCCGAAAGTCACCCAGGCCTGGCTCGACGACTATGAGCCACGTCTGCGTACAGCGATCAAGGACAGCAACCTGCAACTGGAACGCCGTGAAAACGTGCTGGTGGTGACGGCGCCGGTCGAAGGCTCGTTCAACCCGGACCGCCCGGCCATGTTGTTGCCGGTCACCCTGGGTCCGTTCACCCGCGTGGCGAAAATCCTTGAAGCCGACCCTAAAACGGCCGTTCTGGTGCTCGGCCACAGCGATACCTCGGGTGCCGCACCGGCCAACGTCAAGCTGAGCCAGGAGCGCGCCCAGTCGGTCGCAGCGATTTTCCGTCTCAGCGGCCTGCAGCGCGATCGTCTGATGCTGCGCGGCATGGGCAGTGAAGCCCCGCGTGCCGCCAACGACAGCGTTGAAGGGCGTGCCCTGAACCGCCGCGTGGAGCTGCTGGTGACTCCGCAAAACACCATGGTCGCCTTGCTCAGCAAGTACAACATGCCTGCCCCGGCACCTGTGCGCATGGTGGCTGCCCAGGACGTCAAGCCGGTTGCCAAGCCTGTGAGTCCAGCGCCCGCCGATGCGAAGAAAGCGGCTGCACCCGTGGCGAAAAAAGCGCCAGCCAAGAAAGCCGCCAAGGCCCCGGCAAAAAAGGCACCGGCTAAAACCGCGACCCCGGCGAAGAAGACTGCACCCGCCAAAGCCGCAGCTGATACGAAAAAAGTCGCCGCCGCCGATACCACAAAGAAGTGATTTGTTAACCAAAAGGAATGCGCCATGACCAAGGCCCTGGCTGATATGCGCCGCGATTACACCCGTGATGGCCTGACCGAGGCGCAAGCCCCGGCCGAGCCGTTCGCGCTGTTCCACCAATGGTTCGCCGACGCGGTGAAAACCGAGCAGGCACCGGTGGAAGCCAACGCCATGACCTTGGCCACTGTCGATCAGGACGGTCGGCCGCATTGCCGCATCCTGTTGCTCAAGGGCCTGGATGCCCAGGGCTTCACCTTCTTTACCAACTATGACAGCGCCAAGGGCCAGCAACTGGCTGCGAACCCGTTCGCGGCGATGACCTTTTTCTGGCCGACCCTGGAGCGTCAGGTGCGCATCGAAGGGCGGGTGGTGAAGGTCACGCCTGAAGAGTCTGATGCTTACTATCAGGTTCGCCCGCTGGGCAGTCGCCTCGGTGCCTGGGCTTCACCGCAAAGCCGGGTGATTGCCGGTCGCGCCGAGCTCGAAGCACTGCTCAAGGACACCGAGCAACGTTTCAGCGACAGCCAGCCTCACTGCCCCGAACACTGGGGCGGTTATCGTTTGCTGCCGGAGCGCATCGAGTTCTGGCAAGGCCGTTCGAGCCGCCTGCATGATCGCCTCAACTATCGCTCTCAAGGCGCTGACTGGATTCTTGAACGTCTGGCACCCTGAGCAGTCTACCGGTCGGGATAGCCTTCCGCAGCGGCTTCCAGCCATTGCGGCAGGTCTCGACGCTTGATCTTTTGCGCTTGAGCGTTCGCCAGTTGCTGGAGCATGAACGCTTTTTTGCGTTCGTCGCCTCCGGCCAGCGCTAACGCCAGGTCGCGGTCCATCCAGCGTTTGATCCGCACGTAAAGCCACCAGTGGAAATACAGACCGGTGGCGGTGGTGACGACAATGATAAAGTAATCCATGAAAATCCTGTGCCGCAGCGCAAATTGCGAAATTTGCCGCTACCGTGTGATGAATTCGTTTAAGTGCCTGTACAAGGCCTGAATCGAAACAATTTTATCCGGGCGATGCCGTGACAGGCGTCAAGCTGCGGAGTTTAATGGTTACCTGTCCTTTGGAGTTGATGCTATGCGTAAGTCTGTTCTGCTGGTTGCTTCCTTTTCCACGATGGCGATGTTGCTCACTGGCTGCCAATCGAGCTTGACCGGTGACTCCTACTCCCGTGACGAAGCGCGTCGCGTGCAGACGGTTCGCATGGGCACCATCGAAGCATTGCGCCCGGTGAAAATCGAAGGCACCAAAACCCCGATCGGCGGCTTGGCGGGGGCGGCGGTCGGTGGTGTCGGTGGTAGCGCCATCGGTGGCGGCAAAGGCAGCATCGTGGCTGCGGTCATCGGCGCAGTGGCCGGCGGCCTGGTGGGCTCGGCGGCCGAAGAAGGCCTGACCCGTACTCAAGGTGTTGAAATCACCGTGCGCGAAGACGACGGCAGCATGCGCGCCTACGTGCAGCAGGTGCAGGAAAACGAAGTGTTCCGTGTTGGCGAGCGTGTGCGTATTGCCACGGTTGACGGTACAAGCCGCGTTACGCACTAAGCGGGAATACAGGTAAAAGAAAACCCCGACCGGGTGACTGGTCGGGGTTTTTTTTGCCTGTGGCGAGGGATGGTGGTGTCTTTGGCTAAACCTGTTGTAGCGCGTTCTTGCGACTCGCCGCCGCCGTCACCGCATAACCGATCAACGCCGCCAGTATCGAACCGGTCAGAATCCCCATCCGATCCATCCCGGCGTATTCGCTGGCGCCGGGTACGAAGGCCAGGGAGCCGACGAACAGGCTCATAGTGAAGCCGATGCCACAGAGGATCGCCACGCCCAGCACCTGGCCCCAGTTGGCGCCTTGGGGCAGGGCGGCGATGCCGGATTTCACCGCCAGCCAGGTCAGGCCGAACACGCCGAGGGTTTTGCCCAGCAGCAGGCCGACCGCAATGCCCATTGGCACGTGATGGGTGAAGCTTTCGACGGTCACGCCGCTCAGGGACAGGCCGGCGTTGGCGAAGGCGAACAGCGGCAGGATGCCGTAGGCCACCCATGGATGCAGGGCGTGCTCCAGGGTCAGCAGTGGCGAGGGTTCGGCGTTTTTCGTGCGTAGCGGAATGCAGAAAGCCAGGGTCACACCGGCCAGTGTGGCGTGCACACCGCTCTTGAGTACACATACCCAGAGGATCAGGCCGATGATCATGTACGGCCCAAGCTTGACCACACCGAACCGATTCATGCCGATCAGCGCCACGATGCAGGCCGCGGCCAGCGCCAGGGACAGGGTCGACAGCGCACCGGAATAGAAGATCGCAATGATGATGATTGCGCCGAGGTCGTCGATGATCGCCAGGGTCATCAGGAACAGCTTCAACGATACCGGAACCCGTTTGCCCAACAGCGCCAGCACGCCAAGGGCGAAAGCGATGTCTGTGGCAGTCGGGATCGCCCAGCCACTCAGGGCCGGCGGGTTGTCACGGTTGAGGAACCAGTAGATCAGCGCCGGTACCACCATGCCACCGATGGCGGCCGCGCCGGGCAGGACGATTTGCGACGGCTTGGACAGTTGCCCGTCGAGGACTTCGCGCTTCACTTCCAGGCCGATCAGCAGGAAGAACAGGGCCATCAGGCCGTCGTTGATCCACAGCAGCAGCGGTTTGGCGATCTTCAGCGCACCGACCTGGGCCACCACGGGCGTATCCAGCAAACCGTTGTACAGCCACGACAGCGAGGAATTGTTGATGATCAAAGCCAGAATGGCTGCGGCGATCAACAGAAGACCGCTGGCAGCTTCCAACTGAAAGAAACGCGTGAAAGTGCTACGCAGAGGCAAAGTCGCTCTCCATTAATCGATTCAAAAGGTCGAACACCCTAACCCGTGCCCTTAGAAGTTAAAACAAAAGTTATATTCTTTTTTGTTATATGTCGTTACAAGCAGCCTTTCTCCAACGCAGCTGAGCCTAGCAGTTGCCAGGCGTATTGAACTTCAGCTGTACCTGTGCGGGATGTAGGATTTTTCCTAAGCTTGGTGATTGAGCCAGACTCCTGCCCGAGCCAACGAGAAAACCAACATGAGCGACAACCGACAGTGGGCCCGCGAAGCCATCCGGATCATCGAAGCCGACTTCCAGCGCAGCGCCGACACCCACCTGATTCCTTTGCCGCTGCCGGGTTTTCCGGGCATCGAGTTGTATTTCAAGGACGAATCCAGCCATCCCACTGGCAGTCTCAAACACCGCCTGGCCCGGTCATTGTTTCTCTATGCGTTGTGTAACGGCTGGCTCAAGCCCGGCGCGCCGGTGATTGAAGCGTCCAGTGGCTCGACGGCGATTTCCGAGGCGTATTTCGCCCGTTTGCTGGGGGTGCCGTTCATTGCGGTGGTGCCGGCCAGCACGTCCAAAGAGAAGATCGCGCAGATTGCTTTCTACGGTGGCCAGACTCACCTGGTTGCCGATCCGACACAGATTTACGCGGAGTCCGAGCGCCTGGCGCGGGAACACGATGGGCATTTCATCGACCAGTTCACCTATGCCGAGCGCGCCACCGACTGGCGGGCGAACAACAACATTGCCGAATCGATCTTCCAGCAGATGCGTTTCGAAAAGCATCCGGAGCCGAGCTGGTTGATTTCCAGCCCCGGCACCGGCGGCACCACGGCCACCCTGGGGCGCTACGTGCGCTATCGCCAACATTGCACGCGCGTGCTGTGTGCCGATGCCGAGCGTTCGGTGTTTTTCGATTACTACCTGACCGGCGATGCCAGCCTGCGCCTGGATCACGGTTCGCGAATCGAAGGCATTGGCCGGCCACGGGTGGAAGCGTCGTTCCTGCCCAGGGTGATCGACGCGATGGTCAAGGTGCCGGACGCGTTGTCACTGGCGGCCATGCATTACCTGGCCGAGCGGTTGGGCCGACATGTCGGCGGATCGAGCGGAACCAACCTGATCGGCGCACTGATGGCGGCGCAGCAAATGGCGGCAGCAGGGGAGACGGGGTCGATCGTGGCGATTTTGTGCGACAGCGGCGAACGCTATGCCACGACTTACTACGACCAGAAATGGCTCAAGGCCGAGGGGTATGAGTTGAGCGGGTTGATGGCAGTGGTAGCGGCGAGCGTCGAACAGGGCGTGGCGCTGCCGGCCAGCGTGTTGCGCGCCAATATCTGAGAACGCTGAAGAACCATTGTGGGAGCGAGCCTGCTCGCGAAGACGGAGTGTCATTCAACGCCGATGTTGACTGATCCTCCGATTTCGCGAGCAAGCCCGCTCCCACAGGGGATTTGTATCAGGCCTCGATGCCGAGAATGTCTCGGGCAACTGCTTCCGCAATCCGAATCCCATCCACACCCGCCGACAGAATCCCCCCCGCATAACCCGCGCCTTCACCGGCCGGGAACAAGCCCTTCACGTTCAGGCTCTGCATCGACTCGTTACGGGTGATCCGCAGTGGCGACGAGGTGCGGGTCTCGATTCCGGTCAAGACCGCGTCGTGCAACGAGTAACCGCGAATCTGCTTCTCGAATGCCGGCAAGGCTTCGCGAATGGCTTCGATGGCGAAGGCTGGCAGGGCCAGCGCCAAGTCACCCAAGGCAACGCCAGGTTTGTAGGACGGTTCAACGCTGCCCAGTTCGGTGGACGGCTTGCCCGCGATGAAGTCGCCGACCAGTTGCGCCGGTGCTTCGTAGTTGCTGCCGCCCAGCACGTAGGCGTGGGACTCCAGGCGTTCCTGCAGCTCGATACCGGCCAGCGGACCGCCCGGATAGTCGACTTCCGGGGTAATCCCGACGACGATCCCGGAGTTGGCGTTGCGCTCGTTACGCGAGTATTGGCTCATGCCGTTGGTGACCACGCGGTTCGGCTCGGAGGTCGCCGCCACCACGGTGCCGCCCGGGCACATGCAGAAGCTGTAGACCGAGCGACCGTTTTTGGCGTGGTGTACCAGTTTGTAGTCGGCGGCGCCCAGTTTCGGGTGACCGGCGTATTTGCCCAGGCGCGCGCGGTCGATCAGCGACTGCGGGTGCTCGATACGGAAACCGACCGAGAACGGCTTGGCTTCCATGTACACGCCGCGGCCGTGGAGCATGCGGAACGTGTCCCGGGCGCTGTGGCCGAGGGCCAGGATCACGTGTTTCGAATGAATCTGCTCGCCGCCGTGGAGTTCGACGCCGACCAGTTGCCCGTCTTCGATCAGCACGTCGGTGACCCGCTGCTGAAAGCGCACTTCACCGCCGAGGGCGCGGATCTCTTCACGCATGTTTTCCACGACGCCGGTCAGACGGAACGTACCAATGTGCGGTTTGCTGACGTAGAGGATTTCTTCCGGCGCACCGGCCTTGACGAACTCGTGCAGGACTTTGCGGCCAAGGAATTTCGGGTCCTTGATCTGGCTGTAGAGCTTGCCGTCGGAGAACGTCCCCGCACCGCCTTCGCCGAACTGCACGTTGGATTCGGGGTTGAGTACGCTTTTGCGCCACAGGCCCCAGGTATCCTTGGTGCGCTGGCGAACATCGGGGCCGCGCTCGAGGATGATCGGCTTGAAGCCCATCTGCGCCAGCAGCAGCCCGGCGAAAATGCCGCAGGGTCCGAAGCCGACGACGATCGGACGCGCGCTCAGGTCGGTCGGCGCCTGGCCAACCATTTTGTAGCTGACATCCGGTGCCACGTTGACGTTACGGTCATCGGCGAACTTGTGCAGCACCGCAGCCTCATCGCGAACGTTGAGGTCGATGGTGTAGATGAAGCACAGCTCGGAGGATTTTTTGCGCGCATCGTAGCTGCGCTTGAACAAGGTGAAGTCGAGCAGATCATCGCTGGCGATGCCCAGGCGTTGCACGATGGCAGGGCGCAGGTCTTCATCGGGATGGTCGATCGGCAGCTTGAGTTCAGTGATTCGTAACATGACGGGATCCGGTTCGCGGGGCGCACAACTGCGCCAGGGCGTTTGAAGGCGGCGATTATAAGCCGCAAAGACCGGGTCCCGTGAGGCTTAAACGATCAGTCGTCGCGCGATCCGCCGAAATACCCGCAACCGCGTTGCACCTGGCCGTCGATCCGCAGCTCGGCACTCATGTGCAGGACGCTGCCGCTGCTGCTGTCGACGCAGCGTTGCGGCGCGACCCACAGTTCGATGTGTTGATTATTGGCTTCGGTACTGAGATTGAAGCGGCCATCGCCCAGTTGCTCTTCGACGTAGGGGACGGCCAAGGGTGGTTGGGCGACGCGGTCGATGATCATGCCTTTACCGCTGACTCTCACACTCCACTCGGGCTCATGGCCAGTCGCGCGCAGGATCAGCTTTTTGAAGTCGGGATCGTCACAGGCGTGACCTGTCTGCTCGATGCGATACAGCTGTTCAATGTCGAGTTGACCGTCGCCGGAACCGGCAACGATCCGCCCACGCACATCGGCAAACAACTTGCCCTGGGCATCGGCCAGGCTCGCGGCCTGTTGCAGGACACTGGTGCCGCCCGTGTCGTTGACGGCATAACGACGTTGCTCGCCGCAGGGCTGGAACAACAGTTTGCCGTCGGCGGCGCTCAACTGGCCTTGCATGCGGGTCTGGCCCACGTGAGAGGCGCTTTCACGCGAGCCGTCGAGCAACTGACAGGCTGCGAACAAGGGGAGCAGGGCAACAAGGACTAAGGAACGGGCAACATGCATCTTGGGGTCTCCTGACAAGTGCCGCCACGTTACTCAGCCTGATCCTCCATCACAACCCTGGCGATGGGTATCAATCACCCTGTAGGAGCGAGCTTGCTCGCGAAAAACATGAAGGCGCCGCGTTCATTCAGATAGTCCTCGCCATCGTTAACGCCCATCGCGAGCAAGCTCGCTCCTACAGGGAGGGTGTTGTGTTAGCCGACGTGAAAGGTCTGGCCGGTCAGCAAGCCTTCGACACTCTTGGCGTAGGCCAATGCCACATCCGCCGCAGGAACCGGTTTAAAGCCGCGGAAGTACGGGGCGTATTTACCCATGGCTTCGACCAGCACGTTCGGGCTGATCGAGTTGACCCGCAGGCCGCGTGGCAGTTCGATGGCGGCGGCACGGACGAAGCTGTCCAGCGCGCCGTTGACCAGCGCTGCCGAGGCACCACTGCGGATCGGGTCGTGGCTGAGCACACCGGTGGTGAAGGTGAACGACGCGCCGTCATTGGCAAACTCGCGGCCGATCAGCAACAGATTGACCTGGCCCATCAGCTTGTCTTTCAGGCCCAGGGCAAAACTCTCTTCGGTCATCTCATCCAACGGGGCGAAGGTCACGTTGCCGGCGGCGCTGATCAACGCGTCGAACTTGCCGGTTTGCTCGAACAGTTTGCGAATCGAGGCGCTGTCGCTGATGTCCACCTGAAAGTCGCCGCTGTTGCGGTTGATGCGTACGATTTCGTGGCGTTGAGACAGTTCCTTGTCGATGGCCGAACCAATGGTGCCGCCTGCGCCGATCAAAAGAATTTTCATGTTGCCGTTCCTCCACTGGATTGAATGTGGCTTCAGTTTAGGGTGGTTTTTTCTGCTGATAAGCGCGCTAATAGGCAACCTTTGGTTTTCAAATGGAAACAATCCATGAGTGAAATGGATGATCTGGCGGCGTTCGCCGTATTGGTCGAAGCGGGCAGTTTTACCTTGGCCGCCCAGCAGCTCGGTTGCAGCAAGGGGCAGCTGTCCAAGCGTATCAGCCAACTGGAAACGCAATTTGCCGTGGTGTTGTTGCAACGCACCACACGACGCCTGAGCCTGACGGCAGCCGGTGCGGCGTTGTTGCCACAAGCCCAGGCGCTTGTACTACAAGTGGAAAGGGCGCGTCAGGCCCTGGCGCGATTGAAGGACGATATGGCCGGTCCGGTCCGTATGACAGTTCCGGTGTCGCTGGGAGAAACCTTCTTTGATGGCCTGCTGCTGGAATTCTCGGCCAAGTACCCCGAGGTGCAGATCGAACTGGAGCTCAACAACAGTTACCGCGAACTGGCGCGCGACGGCTTCGATCTGGCGATCCGCTCTGACGTGGCCAATGACCAGCGACTGGTGGCGCGTCCGCTGCTGGCCTGGCACGAGATGACCTGCGCGAGCCCGGCCTATCTGGAGCAATACGGTGAACCGCAGACACCCCAAGCGTTGGCCGAACACCGATGCCTGCTCAACAGTCATTACAGCGGTCGAGAGGAGTGGCTGTATCACCAGCAACACGAACTGCTGCGGGTACGGGTCTCCGGGCCGTTCGCCAGCAACCATTACAACCTGCTGAAGAAAGCTGCCCTGGCCGGCGCCGGTATTGCCCGTTTGCCGTCTTACCTGCTGCCGGCGGAATTGGCTGACGGACGTTTGCGCTGGCTGTTACGTGACTATCAGACCCGAAGCATGCCGATGTACCTGGTGCATCCGTATCAAGGCGGCTTGCCGAAACGCACGCAGGTGCTGGCGGATTATTTGATGGGGTGGTTCAAGCGCAGTGGGGAAGCGCTGGATCGGCTATAAACCGCAAGCGCACATCCTGTGGGAGCGAGCCTGCTCGCGAATGGGGGCGTGTCAGATACATCAATGTTGAATGTCCCACCGCTTTCGCGAGCAGGCTCGCTCCCACAGGGGGGCAACGTCGCTGTTGAGATTGGCGCAAAAAAAACGGCCCGCGAAGGCCGTTTTTTTGTTTACCGCAAAGGCTCAGCCACCGAGGTAGGCGTCACGCACTTTCGGATCGGTCAGCAGCGCTTCACCGGTGCCGGTCATCACCACCCGGCCGTTTTCCAGCACGTAGGCACGGTCAGCGATTTTCAGCGCCTGGTTGGCGTTCTGCTCGACCAGGAACACCGTCACACCGTCCTTGCGCAGTTGTTCGATGATGTCGAAGATCTGCTGGATGATGATCGGAGCCAGGCCCAGCGACGGTTCGTCGAGCAGCAACAGCTTGGGCTTGCTCATCAGTGCACGGCCGATGGCGAGCATCTGCTGTTCGCCGCCGGACATGGTGCCGCCGCGCTGGTTGAAGCGCTCTTTCAGGCGAGGGAAAAGTCCGAGGACCTTGTCCATTTGTTCCTGATAGTCGCCCTTGGCCGTGAAGAAACCGCCCATGGACAGGTTCTCTTCCACGGTCAGGCGGGAAAACACCCGACGACCTTCCGGAACCACGGCGATGCTCTTGCGCATGATCTGCGAGGAGTCCTGGCCGACCAGTTCTTCACCCATGTAGCGGATGCTGCCGCTGTGGGCCCGAGGCGAACCGCACAGGGTCATCAGCAGCGTGGACTTGCCGGCACCGTTGGCGCCGATCAGGGTCACGATTTCGCCCTGGCGGACTTCGACGTTGACGCTGTGCAGGGCCTGGATCTTGCCGTAGAAGGTGGAAACGTTTTCGAACTGCAGCATTTACGCTTCCCCCAGGTAGGCTTTGATCACTTCAGGATTGTCGCGGATCTCATCCGGCGTACCGTTGGCCAGAGGCGTGCCCTGGTTGATCACGACGATATGGTCGGAAATGCTCATGACCAGTTTCATGTCGTGTTCGATCAGCAGCACGGTGACATTGTGCTCTTCACGCAACACGCTGATCAGCGCCTTCAGATCTTCGGTTTCCTTCGGGTTCAGGCCGGCGGCCGGTTCGTCGAGCATCAGGATCCGCGGACGGGTCATCATGCAGCGGGCGATTTCCAGGCGACGTTGCTGACCGTAGGCCAGGGTGCCGGCCGGACGGTTGGCGAATTCACGCAGGTTGACCTTGTCCAGCCAGTACTCGGCATATTCCATGGCCTCGCGCTCGCTTCTGCGGAACGACGGGGTCTTGAACAGGCCGGACAGGAAGTTGGTGTTCAGGTGACGATGCTGGGCGATCAAGAGGTTCTCGACCGCGGTCATGTCCTTGAACAGCCGCACGTTCTGGAAGGTACGCACCACGCCTTTGAGAGCGATCTTGTGGCCCGGCAGGCCTTCGATCTGCTCGCCGTCCAGCAGGATGCTGCCGCCGCTCGGCTTGTAGAAGCCGGTCAGGCAGTTGAACACGGTGGTCTTGCCGGCGCCGTTGGGGCCGATCAGTGCAACCACTTGTTTCTCTTTCACGCTCAAGGCAACGCCGTTGACCGCCAGCAAGCCGCCGAAGCGCATGCTCAGGTTTTCTACTTTAAGGATCTCGCGGCTCATTTGCGCAGCTCCATGTGAGGACGTTGCATGGGCAGCAGACCCTGAGGGCGCCAGATCATCATCAGTACCATCAAGGCACCGAACATCAACATGCGGTACTCACTGAACTCACGCATCATTTCCGGCAACAGGATCATCACCACGGCGGCCAGGATCACACCCAGCTGCGAGCCCATGCCACCCAGTACCACGATGGCGAGGATGATCGCCGACTCGATGAAGGTGAAGGACTCCGGCGTGATCAGGCCTTGACGGGCAGCGAAAAAGCTACCGGCGAAACCGGCGAAACTGGCGCCCAGGGTAAAGGCCGACAGTTTGATCACGGTAGGGTTGAGACCCAGTGCACGGCAGGCGATCTCGTCCTCGCGCAGTGCTTCCCAGGCGCGGCCCAGCGGCATGCGCAGCAGGCGGTTGATGACGAACAGCGCAGCCAGTGCCAGGAGCAGCGCAACCAGGTAAAGGAAGATCACCTTGTTGATCGAGTTGTATGCCAGGCCGAAGTACTCGTGGAAAGTCTGCATGCCTTCGGCGGCTTTACGTTCGAAGGTCAGGCCGAAGAACGTCGGTTTCTCGATGTTGCTGATGCCGTTCGGACCGCCCGTGAGGCCGGTCAGGTTACGCAGGAACAGTCGGATGATTTCACCGAAGCCCAGGGTCACGATCGCCAGGTAGTCGCCGCGCAGACGCAGCACCGGGAAACCGAGCAGGAAGCCGAAGGTGGCCGCCATCAGGCCGGCAATCGGCAGGCAGATCCAGAAGCTCAGGCCGTAGTAGTGCGACAGCAGCGCATAGCTGTAGGCGCCGACGGCGTAGAAGCCGACGTAACCGAGGTCGAGCAGGCCGGCCAGGCCGACCACGATGTTCAGGCCCAGGCCGAGCATCACGTAGATCAGCACCAGTGTCGCGATGTCCACCGCGCCGCGAGAGCCGAAGAACGGCCAGATCAGCGCACCGGCGATCAACGCAATGATGAACCAGCGTTGGGTGCTCGGCAGGGTCAGGAAGTTGGTGGCCTTGGCCGGGATCAGCGGCATGCCTGGCGAGGAGCGCCAGGCCGAGCTGATCTGCTGGTCGAACAAGACACGCAGGAACATCAGCACCGAGCACACGGCGATGGTGATCAGCGTGGCGGTGCTGGTGCCGTGGACTTCGAGGTGGATACCGACGATGGTCAGCTTCAGACCCAGTACCGGGTAGGCCACGGCCCACACCAGCAAGGCGCTGAAAAACGCCTGTTTAAGATTCCTAGTCATACTTTCTCAACCTCCGGACGGCCCAGCAGGCCGGTTGGCCGGAACAACAACACCAAAACCAAGAGACCGAAGGCTACGACGTCCTTGTACTGGTCGCCGAAGATATCGGCACCGAAAGCTTCTGCCACACCCAGTACCAGCCCGCCGAGCATGGCGCCCGGAATGCTGCCGATACCGCCCAGTACCGCGGCGGTGAAGGCCTTGAGGCCGACCAGGAAACCGGCGTTCGGGTTGATCACGCCGTATTGCATGCTCAGCAGCACGGCCGCGATGGCCGCCAGCGCGGCACCGATGACGAAGGTCAGGGCGATGATGTTGTTGGTGTTGATACCCAGCAGGTTGGCCATCTTGATGTCTTCGGCACAGGCGCGGCAGGCGCGACCCAGGCGAGAGCGGGAGATGAACAGCGTCAGGCCGAGCATGGCGATCAGGGTCACCACGAACACCACGATTTGCATGTAGGAAATCAGCACTTCATGTGCGCCACCTGGCCCGAAGGCAAAGTTGCCCGGAATCAGGTTGGGAATGGATTTGTCCTTGGAGTCTTGCGCCAGCAGAACCGTGTTCTGCAGGAAGATCGACATGCCGATGGCGGAGATCAGCGGGATCAGACGGTTGCTGCCGCGCAAGGGGCGGTAGGCGATCCGTTCGATGCTGTAGCCGTAGGCACTGGTGACAACGATGGTCGCCAGGAAAGCGGCGGTCATCAACAGCGGAACACTGTCGAGTCCCATCATGGCCAGCCCGGCGATGGCGATGAACGCCACGTAGGATCCGATCATGTACACCTCGCCGTGGGCGAAGTTGATCATTCCAATGATGCCGTAAACCATCGTATAGCCGATGGCGATCAGGGCATACGTGCTGCCAATGGTCAAACCATTAACCAGCTGTTGGAAGAAGTGATAGATGTCAGGCATTACAGCGCTCCTAAAAACCTGATACGCATTTCACTGGTGGAGTCATTTTCCCGCCCGATCCCGTGGATCTGCATCCACTTCGGACTCGGGGTTTGCCAGCGAACCGCTGATGACGGTTTTGAGATTTTCAGGTGGGGAGACTAGCGGATCACGCCAGCGCGGCCCAGGTACGTTCGTAAAACAAAGCCCACGGCACGCCGTGGGCTTTATTGGCAGTCAGTCAGGCAAGGCCTTACTGAGGCTTGGCTTCAGTTTTTGGTTTGCCGAAGTGCCACTCGTAAACCACGAATTTGAAGTCTTTCAGGTCGCCTTTCTCGTCGAAGCTCAGGTCGCCGGTAGGCGTCTTGAAGGTGCCGGCGTGGATGGCTTCAGCCACTTTGGCGGAGTCTTCGGACTTGGCAGCCTTGATGCCGTCGGCGATCACGGTCACAGCCGAGTAGGCCGGGAACACGAACGGACCGCTCGGGTCTTCTTTCTTGGCTTTGAACGCGTCAGCCAGGGCGACGTTGGCCGGATCCTGGTCGAAGGATTTCGGCAGGGTCACCAGCAGGCCTTCGGAGGACTTCTGGGCGATCTGCGAGATCGAATCGTTACCCACGCCTTCCGGACCCATGAACTTGGCTTTCAGGCCTTTTTCATCCGCTTGACGCAGGATCAGACCCAGCTCCGGGTGGTAGCCGCCGTAGTAGACGAAGTCGACGTTGGCTTGCTTGAGCTTGGCGATGATCGAGGAGAAGTCTTTGTCGCCGGCGTTGATGCCTTCGAACACGGCAACCTTGGTGCCTTTCTTCTCGAGGGTTTGTTTGACGGCAGTGGCGATGCCTTCACCGTATTGCTGTTTGTCGTGCAGGACAGCAACGATTTTCGGTTTTACGAAATCGGCGATGTAGTTACCGGCGGCAGGGCCCTGGGCGCTGTCCAGACCGATGGTGCGGAACACCATTTTGTAACCACGGGTGGTGATGTCCGGGCTGGTGGCAGCCGGGGTGATCATGATCACGCCTTCGTCTTCGTAGATGTCCGAAGCCGGTTGAGTGGAGCTGGAGCACAGGTGGCCGACCACGAATTTAACGCCGTCGTTGACGACTTTGTTCGCGACCGCTACCGCTTGTTTTGGATCACAGGCGTCATCGTATTCAACGGCTTCGAGTTTCTTGCCGTCTACGCCGCCTTTGGCGTTGATCTGTTCGATGGCCATTTTGGCGCCACTGAACTGCATGTCGCCGTATTGGGCTACAGGGCCGGTTTTAGGGCCGGCGATGCCGATCTTGATGGTGTCAGCTGCGAACGAATGGCTGGCAACCCCGGCCAGAACCATAGCGGCAAACAGTTTGGAAATCTGCTTAGTAGCCTTAGTCATAGTGCTCCACTCTTACTGTTGTAGTTTTTATAGTCCTGGCGCCGTCGGCAGCAGAACCGGGTCAGTATCTACGACATTCCCCGGAAAAGCCCCTCGGCAACTGTACCGGTACAGTGTAGAGCGCCGATTGTCAGCCTGGGAAGCTGGCGCCAGGGGGCAAAACTTGGGGGTGTCGCTTTTTTGAAAGAAAAAGTCAGAATTGCGGCGGGGCGTTGACGGGCTTATAGCCAGATTCCGTGCATTCCTTGGCTTTCCTGCTCTTTTCATTCAGTGATGCAAATTGCTTCTGGGTTTTTCTGCCAGACCACCGACGTTATCATTGCGTCAATTTCTTTTCCGGACCGGACCCATGACTGAAGAACCTAGCACCCTCTATGCCAAGCTGCTTGGTGAAACCGCATCTATTACCTGGAAGGAGTTGGAGCCGTTCTTTGCCAAGGGTGCCCTATTGTGGGTCGACCCCGGCCTGGATTTGATCGCTGCCGCCGAGGCCGTGGCCACCGACGAAGGTGAGAAAGTCGCTGCCTGGCTGGCCTGCGACAAGGTCGCCAAGCTGTCTGAAACGCGGGCGCTGGATCTTTTCGAACGGGATCCGCAGTTGTGGGCAGTGGTGGTTTCGCCGTGGATCCTGATCCAGGAAAGAGCAAAGGCCTGAATGCATGCACTTGTTTGGTGCGCGTCGCCGCTGACCAAAAGTGTGTAGCCGAGTAGCGTGATGGCACGTTGCCGTAGAGAAAAGCCACAGCTTCACGGTGACGTAAACGTAACGGGAACAGTTGAGCGGGCAGCCTGAGGGCTGCTCAATTGTTTCTGGATGTTGGGATTGCGTGAATCCGAGGAGGTCTTCGCGAGCAGGCTCGCTCTCCCAAGATCATCACTGAATCCTGTGGGAGCGAGCCTTCTCGCGAAGGGAACGACGCGGTTTAGAAGGTTTTGCCTGTGTGGTTATTCAGCGAAATAACCTTGGTCTTGCCGATGCGGTGACGGTAGATCTCACGCAGGTATTTGATCGCTTTCTTCACGCAATCGCGCGACAAACGAATGTCGTTGATCGAGACAAACTTGTCCTTGTCGTTGATCAGCTCGCGGTATTTCTTCTCGTACATCGGTTTGATCGCGTACCAGTTGGTATCGAGGATCTTCGCCGGGTTCTCGAACTCGTTGAGCAAGTCATCAATCCGCGCTTCGTCGAACTCTTCGTTGACGATGAAGTCCAGCATCGAGTTATCCAGGGTTTCGTCGAAACGGTACGGACTGCGTGCGAAGCAACGTTTGATGAAGGCCACGATCAGCGTCAGGAAGTCGTCCGACAGGCACGGGCTCTTGGCGATCAGGGTGGTCAGCGACAGGTTGGCCGAGGCACCGATTACCAGTGCGTAGCGTTTGAGCGTGGTATTGGGGAACAGGTTGTTGAGATGGGTCTTCAACCGGTTCAGGTCCATGTAGGACAGCTTGTAGTCCTTCGGCAGCGAAACGATCGACACCACCGACGAGCAGTTCTTGAAGAAGTGCAGGTCGTGCAGGGCCGCCGCGTCGTAGCCGGAATTCTTGTACTGCTCCAGCGACGCACGATAGCGCTTGGACTCGATCGGCAGCAGGCTGATGCCTTCGATGGCCTGGGTGACCTTGTTGAAGTGCGGCAGGTCGATGGAGCGGAAGAACAGATCGTCGATGTTCAGGCGCTGCGGCTCTTTCTCGAACACCTTGAACTTGTCGCTGGTAGGCGCCGGGGTTTCCGGGACCACGGACTCGGCGTAGGCAATCGCCACCGGGCCGGCCAGGCTCATGAACAGGTCGTTGGCGTCCAGGCGAATGGTTTCGCCGATGTCGATGCCGGCGCGACGGAAATAGTTCTGGTCGTAGTCGGTCGTTACCGCTTGCGCCGTCAGAATGTTGAAGATCTGCTGCGAGATGTACTGGTTGGCGTGCTTCTCCATGGCATTGACATCAATGTTCTGGATGTTGCCGTCGTCGCTTTCTTCGGCGTAACGCATGATGTCGTTGGAAATCAGCATCATCGCGTTCCACGGGCGGATACGGCCCATGACGCTGGCTTCGCTGCTGTCTTCGTTGGCGAAGTTGTAGGAGAAGTCCCACTCTTCCGACAGGTATTTACACAGCAGCCGACCGGCGTTGATGTGCAGCGCTTCGGACATTTCACTGCGGTGATCGGAAATGTTCGGCAGCACACAGATGCCGCTGGTGAAAATCGGCTCGAAGACGAAGGAGTGACCGCTCTTGCTGTCGTGCTCATCCATCGGCTTGGTGTCGAAGGTCTTGTTCATGTACGAGTGTTGCTGGGCCAGGCCGAATTCCGAAGCCATGCCCGACCCCGTACCGCCACCGGCACTGAAGATCGAGAAGTACAGGCGCGATTGGTTGGCCTTGATGCCGCAGCTGTCGATCAGGTACGAGTGAATCATCTTCCAGTCAGGGCTGGAGAAGCGCTGGGTGTCCTTGTTCAGGATGATCTTGGCCAGGTATTGGCCGAGGATCGGCGCGTTACCGGCGCCACCGGCGTGGACTTCCGACAAGTCCATGATTTTCATTTTGCTGTAGTCGCGCAGGAAACCGCTTTTTTCACCCTTGCGCGAGAAACGGATGCGACCGGCGATGTCTTTGTCGAGGTCGCCGAGCATCACCAGCGGCTCTACCAGGAACACCGGTTTGGTCGCCTTGTTCGGCATCAGGCGCAGGTTGGTGCGAATCCATTGGGCCGGGCTGTAGCCTTTTTCGGCATAGCGCTTGTCCGCCGACAGGCGGTCTTCACTGTTGAATTCGTTGAGGTAGAACTTGCGGGCGTTGTATACCAGCTCCGCGACATCCAGCGCGATGTTCGAACCGCAACGGCCCAGGCCGATCAGGCACACTGACGGGAATTCCTGGTCGCTGTGCTGTTCGTTGTCGCCTTCCAGGTGCGGTGGACGCGGGAACACCATGTCGCGCAGGCCGTCGAGGTTGTCGAGGATGCGGTCGGTGTTGGTTTCGGTGAAGTACAGGTATTGCTGGGTCGCCAGCGGGCGTGACGGGAGCAATGGCTTCGACGATGAAGGGCTGTTCGCCGCGGGGCTCAAGGTCAGGTCGGATACCGCAGTGGCCGGATTGTTTTTGGAAGTCATTGTTCGCCATGTACCTGGGCTGGTTGGTCGGGCGACACGCTGTCGTCGAACCGTCACGGATGAGAACTCGCGTCTTTTATCAGCGCGTATTTGGCCCAAGCGTCAGAGCCGTGGCCTGAGCGTCGCTCGGGGGAATCCTTTCCTGAGTCATGATGAATCGGCCGATATTCGGCGATCTTTAATCAAAAAGAGGCAAAATGATGTCAACACTACCTTCGTTGGGTTTTGCCGGAATCGGTCTGATGGGGCTGCCGATGTGTCGGCGCCTGCTGGCGGCGGGTTATCCGCTGACGGTGTGGAACCGCAATCCGGCCAAATGCGCGCCGCTGGTCGAGGCGGGTGCCCGCCAGGTCGCGACACCGGCTGAGTTGTGCCGGCACGCGGACTTGGTGATGTTGTGCCTGGCGGATACCTCGGTGGTGCGTGAAGTGGTGTTTGGCGCGACCGGGGTGGTCGAAGGCGCGAAAAACGGCCAGTTGCTGGTGGATTTCTCCAGCCTGGAACCCACCGCGACGCGGGAAATGGCAACAGAGCTTGCCAGCCGGACCGGCATGGGCTGGCTTGATGCGCCGGTGTCCGGTGGCGTGGTCGGTGCCGAGGCGGGGAGCCTGGCGATCATGGTCGGTGGCGACGCGGCGAATCTCGAACGCATCAAACCCGTGTTGTTGAATCTGGGCCAGCGCGTGACCCACATGGGCGCTGTCGGAGCCGGGCAGGTGACCAAGGCCTGCAACCAGATGATCGTCGCCTGCAATGCGCTGGTGATTGCCGAAGTGGTGGCGCTGGCGGAGCGTTCCGGTGTCGATGCGAGCCTGATCGCCGAGGCGCTGGCCGGTGGTTTTGCCGATTCGAAACCTTTGCAGATCCTCGCCCCGCAAATGGCCGAGAGCCGTTTCGAGCCGGTGAAATGGCATGTGCGGACCTTGCTCAAGGATCTGGACACGGCGGTGAAGTTTTCCCGCGAGCAGGGTTCGGCGACACCGATCAGCGGCCTGGCGGCGCAGCTGATGCGACTGCATGGCGGGCAGGGGTTCCTGGAAAAAGACCCGTCTACATTAGTGCAGATGTACCGTGCAGCAGATTCAATGAGGTAAGGGTGTAGGTGTGCCTGCGCTGGTTGATTTCGTTCAGTACCGGACATAATTCAGCCAGCGGCACCGGCCGGCTGAGCAGGTAACCCTGAACGAAGTCGCAATCGTGGCATTCGAGAAACTGGTATTGCTCGAAGGTTTCGACGCCTTCGGTGACCACGTCCAGATGCAGAGTGTGGGCCATGGCGATAATCGCCTGGACGATTTCCATGTCCTGGGTCGACTTGGGAATGTCCTGAATGAACGAACGGTCGATTTTCAGCGTGTTCAGCGGCAAGCGCTTGAGATAGGCCAGGGACGAGTATCCGGTGCCGAAATCATCGATCGACAGCGACACGCCCAAGGCGCGGATCTGTCGCAGCAGTACCAGGGTGTCGGCGATATTGCCCATCAGGGCATTTTCGGTCACCTCCAGCTCCAGTCGTTGCGGCGCGACTCCCGCGCTGCGCAATGCCTGTTCGATTTGCCCCGCCAGTTCCTCGCGCGCCAGGCTCAGGGGCGAGCAGTTCACGGCGATCTTCAGGGCTTCGCATCCCTGGCGCGACAACTCACCGAGGTCTTCACAGGCTTTGCGCAGCACCCAGTTGTCCAGTTCGGTGATCAGGCCGTTGGCCTCGGCGAGGGGGATGAAGCGGTCGGGTGCGAGGAATCCGTGGACCGGGTGTTGCCAGCGAATCAATGCTTCAAGCTTGCTCACCTGGCCGGTTTTCAAGTCGTAGATCGGTTGGTAATAGAGCATCAGGCCGGTGTCCTCGCGCAGGGCATGGCGAAGCTCTTCCTCCAGTTGCAGCTCCAGTGTGGCCCGTGCCTTGAGGTTGGCACTGAAGAAATTCAGGCCATTGCGCCCACTGCCCTTGGATTGGTACAGCGCCAGGTCGGCGTTTTTCAGCAGCTCGTCGCAGGTCTTGCCGTCATCGGGAAACAGGCTGATGCCGATGCTGGTGGTCATGACCATGCGCCGCCCGGCCAACTCAATGGGCTCCTTCATTTTCAACATGATCCGCTGCGCCATGTGCCGCGCTTCTTCGCGATCATGCAGGTTGATGAGCATGCAGAACTCGTCGCCACCAAAGCGCGCCACCACGTCTTCATGGCTGCGCACCGAGCCTTTGATGTGGCTGGCGATCACTTTGAGCAACTCGTCGCCGGCGTCGTGACCGAGGCTGTCGTTGATGCGCTTGAAATGGTCGATGTCGAGGAACAACACGGCGAGCATGCCGCCCCCATGGGTTTTCTCGATGAGTTTCTCGGCGAACAGCTGGTTGAAACCGCGGCGGTTGATCAGGTTGGTCAAAGGGTCGTAGTGCGCCACCTGTTGCAGCGACATGCGGGCCTGATCCAGTTGGGTGAGCAGTGAGTTGACCCGCTGCAGGTCATGCTCCTTGTGTTGCAGCTTCTTGTCCGCCAGCGCCGCACTGACGCTGCTGCCGATGATCAGCAGCGTCATCACCGCGACCGTCAGGCCCAACTGCAGATGGTTGTTTTCCCCGGGTTGGATCACGAGGCTACCGGTGGGCAGTACCAGATTGAAGGCGGCCATGCCGGTGAAATGCATGCTGATGATGCCTGTCCCGAGTACCAGGCTGGCGCTGTATTTGAGCAACTGATGGAACATCCCGGCGCCGTTGCGCAAGTAGTTCGCCAGCAGCAATGCCGCGAGGCTGGCGCCAATCGCCACCACGATGGAGAGGGCGAACAAGGTCGGTTGATAGTAGGTCATCGCCGGCGAGCGCAGGGCGGACATGCCTACGTAATGCATGGTGGCAATGCCCAGGCCGATCCAGATCGAAGCTTTGAGGCATTGCCAGAAGTTCAAGGCCGGGCGGCTGAGCGTGTGCATCGCCAGCCATGAAGCCAGCAGGGCGATCAACAGGGAGGCAAGGGTGATGGGTAGATGGTAATGCACATTGACCGGCGCCTGGAACGCCAGCATACCGATGAAGTGCATGGCCCAGATTCCGCCGGCCAGGCACCCGGCACCGACCCAGCGCCATAGGCGTCGGGAGGCGGGTTTTTCCGCATGGGCGACGCGCTCGGCCATGTCCAGCGTGGCAAAGCTGCCGGCACAGGCGACCAGATAAGCCAGTAGCACCAGAAAAGGGTCATGTATGCAATTGAGTATGACCTGCCCGCTCTCTGGCAGCTCGGTAATGAAATGCAGACCAAGCCACTCCATAGCATGCCCCATGTTGATTCCCTGACCGGTGCAAGCAACGCCGGCGAATGTCCTGAAGTATAGAGGTCAGGTACGGATCGCAAGCGGTAGTGGCAAATTGGCGTCTACCATTTTGGAATGAACGTTAGAGCGTTTGGAAATAAGTCGTTGCATGAGCAGCTCCGGGCGCCATGGACAGGTATCAGCTTTACGAATAATTACAGACAGCGTTGGCAGGCCTGACTAGATTGCAGGTTCCGGGCTCGGATGCGCTGGCAGTGAAGCCCCATAACAATAAAAGAGACGGACCCATGCAGAACTCGACCCAAGCGGCGAATGCCTGGCGCATTCTGTTCCTGCTGTTCCTGGCCAACCTGTTCAACTTTTTCGACCGCACCATCCCGGCCATCATCATCGAACCGATCCGCATGGAATGGCACCTCAGCGATTTTCAACTGGGGATCATCGGTACGGCGTTCACCATCGTTTATGCCATTGCCGGTCTGCCCCTGGGGCGGATGGCCGACACCGGTTCGCGCAGCAAACTGATGGGGTGGGGCCTGGCCGCATGGAGCGGACTGACGGCGGTCAATGGCATGGTCGGCAGCTTCTGGAGCTTCCTGATCGTGCGCATGGGCATCGGCATCGGTGAAGCCAGCTATGCGCCGGCTGCCAACTCGCTGATCGGCGACTTGTTTCCGGCTCATCGCCGGGCGCGGGCCATGGGGATTTTCATGCTGGGGCTGCCGTTGGGGCTGTTGCTGGCATTCTTCACCATCGGCGCGATGGTCAAGGCGTTCGACAGCTGGCGTGCGCCGTTCTTCATCGCCGCGGTGCCGGGGTTGATCCTGGCGGTCTTCATGTTCTACATCAAGGAGCCCAAGCGCGGTGCCGCCGAAAGCGTGCAGGTGTCGCAAGAGAAGGTTGACCGGCCGATTCGTCGTGTCCTGGCGGTGCCGACCTTCCTGTGGCTGGTGCTGGCCGGCCTGTGCTTCAACTTCGCGACTTATGCCTGTAACTCGTTTCTGGTGCCGATGCTGCAGCGCTATTTCCTGATGCCATTGCAGGAAGCGGCAGTGGCGACCGGGGTCATTGTCGGCGTAACCGGACTGGTCGGCCTGACCCTGGGTGGCTGGATCGCGGACAAGATCCACCAGCGGGTGGCCAATGGTCGTCTGCTGTTCGCCGCGTTCAGTCTGATTATTTCTACCTTGTGCACGGCGTGGGCACTGCATTCGGGGCGAATCGAGATCGGGGTGTTCGTGGCCGTTTTCAGTGTGGGCTGGTTGTTCGCCTATAACTTCTACACCTGCGTTTACACGGCGATCCAGGACGTGGTGGAGCCGCGTCTGCGGGCTACTGCCATGGCGCTGTTCTTCGCCGGGTTGTATCTGTTGGGAGGTGGTTTGGGACCGGTGGTGGTCGGCGCCTTGTCCGATCACTTTGCGCACACGGCCATGTTATCGGCGGGTGCCGAGCAGATGACCGAGGGGTTCAAGGCGGTCGGTCTGCATGATGCGATGTACCTGATTCCGGTGGCACTGTTTTTCACCATGGTGTTTCTGGTGTTGGCTTCGCGGTGTTTTGTAAGGGATGCCAAACGGATGAAAGAGGGGTTGGTCGCTGTGGTTGAGCCTGAAGGTTCTGCGGCGACCGCGTAATCGCTTTCGCGAGCAGGCTCGCTCCCACAGGGGGAATGACTTGTGGAGCGAGCCTGCTCGCGAAGGGGCCATCACAAACATCACAAAAGTCATGTACAAAAAAAGGCCCGCATCGCTGCGGGCCTTCTTGTTTGCCGGTGGAGCAGGGGGGTTAACCCGCCACCAACACCCGGATCGCTTCCAGTCGCAGCGCAGCCTTGTCGAGCATGGCCAGGCCTTGCTCGCGTTGTTTGCGCAGGGCAACCAGTTCGCTGTCGCGTACGGTCGGGTTGACCGCTTGCAATGCGGTCAAGCGTGCCAGTTCTTCATCGGTATCAGCCGCCAGGCGACGTTGCGCCTCCGCCACTCGTTCGGCGTGACGCGGGTAGATCTTGTCTTCGCCGGCGTTGATCCGTGGCGTCAACTGATCGCGCTGGGCCTGGATGAACTTGTTGGCGCTGGCGCGCGGTACGCTTTCGAGTTGATCGTTCAGGGTCTCGAACGACACCCGGGCCGACAGGTCATTGCCGTTGGCATCGAGCAGGCAGCGCAATGCGGCCGGCGGCAGGTAGCGGCCCAGTTGCAGCGAGCGTGGGGCAACCACTTCACTGACGTAGAGCAGTTCCAGCAATACGGTGCCGGGTTTCAGCGCCTTGTTCTTGATCAGCGCAACGGCGGTGTTGCCCATGGAACCGGACAACACCAGATCCATGCCGCCTTGCACCATCGGGTGTTCCCAGGTGATGAACTGCATGTCTTCGCGGGACAGCGCCTGGTTGCGGTCGTAAGTGATGGTCACGCCTTCGTCGTCGCCCAGCGGGAAGCTGGCATCGAGCATTTTTTCGCTCGGCTTGAGGATCAGGGCGTTTTCCGAATGGTCCTCGCTGTCGATGCCGAAAGCGTCGAACAGGGTTTCCATGTAGATCGGCAGGGCGAACTGGTCGTCCTGCTCAAGAATCGCTTCAACCAGCGACTCTCCTTCACCGGCACCGCCGGAATTGAGCTCCAGCAAGCGGTCACGGCCGGTGTGCAGTTCGGCTTCCAGGCGCTCACGCTCGGTACGGGCTTCGTCGATCAGTGTTTGCCATTCGCCATCGTCGGCCTCTTCCAGCAGCGGCAGCAGGCGCGGGCCGAACTGATGCTGCAAGGCGTTGCCGGTCGGGCAGGTATTGAGGAACGCGTTCAACGCTTCGTGGTACCACTGGAACAGGCGCTCTTGCGGGCTGGTTTCCAGGTACGGCACGTGCAGTTCGATGGTGTGCTTCTGACCGATGCGGTCCAGACGACCGATCCGCTGTTCCAGCAAGTCCGGGTGGGACGGCAGGTCGAACAGCACCAGGTGATGGGAGAACTGGAAGTTGCGGCCTTCACTGCCGATTTCCGAGCAGATCAGCACTTGCGCGCCGAATTCTTCGTCGGCGAAGTAAGCGGCGGCGCGGTCACGCTCGAGGATGTTCATGCCCTCGTGGAAGACCGTGGCCGGAATACCGGAGCGCACGCGCAGGGCGTCCTCCAGGTCCATGGCGGTTTCGGCGTGGGCGCAGATCACCAGGACCTTGGTGCGCTTGAGCATTTTCAACTGGTCGATCAGCCACTCGACACGCGGGTCGAATTTCCACCAGCGTTCTTCTTCGTTGGCGTCCGGCTGGGCCTGGAAGCTGACTTCCGGATACAGTTCGGCGTGATCGCCCAGTGGCAGTTCGAGGTATTCGTCCGGGCACGGCAGCGGATACGGGTGCAGTTTGCGCTCCGGGAAACCCTGCACCGCGGCACGGGTATTACGGAACAGCACGCGGCCGGTGCCGTGGCGATCCAGCAACTCGCGCACAAGGCGGGCGCTGGCTTCGGTGTCGCCATCGTTGACCGCGGTCAGCAACGCTTCGCCTTCGTTGCCGAGGAAGCCGTGGATGGTCTCGTGCGCCTGCGGTGACAGACGTCCCTTGTCCAGCAACTCCTGAACGGCTTCGGCGACCGGACGATAGTTTTCGCTCTCGGCGCGGAAGGCGTGCAGGTCATGGAAACGGTTCGGGTCGAGCAGGCGCAGACGGGCAAAGTGGCTGTCCTGGCCCAGTTGTTCCGGGGTTGCGGTCAACAGCAGCACGCCGGGAATGGTTTCGGCGAGTTGCTCGACCAGCGAATATTCAGGGCTGACCTGATCTTCGTGCCACACCAGGTGGTGCGCTTCGTCGACTACCAGCAAGTCCCAGCCGGCGGCGAACAGCGCGTCCTGGGCCTTCTCGTCGTCCACCAGCCATTCCAGTGCAACCAGCGCGAGCTGGGTGTCTTCGAACGGGTTGGAGGCATCGCTTTCGATGAAGCGTTCTTCGTCGAACAACGCGACCTGCAGGTTGAAACGGCGGCGCATCTCCACCAGCCACTGGTGCTGAAGGTTTTCCGGCACCAGGATCAGCACGCGATTGGCGCGCCCCGAAAGCAGTTGGCGATGGATCACCAGGCCGGCTTCGATGGTTTTGCCCAGGCCCACTTCGTCTGCCAGCAGAACCCGTGGCGCGATACGGTCGGCGACTTCACGGGCGATGTGCAACTGGTGCGCGATCGGTTGCGCACGCACGCCGCCCAGGCCCCACAGCGAGGACTGCAACTGGCGGCTGGTGTGTTCGAGGGTGTGGTAGCGCAGGGAGAACCAGGCCAGCGGGTCGATCTGCCCGGCGAACAGGCGGTCGCTGGCCAGGCGGAACTGAATGAAGTTCGACAGTTGGGTTTCCGGCAGGGTGACCACTTCGTTCTGGGCGTTGAGACCGTGGTAGACCAGCAGGCCGTCCATGTCGTCAACTTCGCGAACGGTCAGTTTCCAGCCTTCGAAGTGAGTGATGCTGTCACCCGGCGAAAACCTTACACGAGTGAGAGGCGCATTCCGTAGCGCGTACTGGCGGGTGTCGCCAGTGGCCGGATAGAGCACGGTCAGCAAGCGGCCGTCCTGTGCCAGAACGGTGCCCAAACCCAGCTCGGCTTCGCTGTCACTAATCCAGCGTTGCCCCGGTTGATACTGCTGCGCCATGCTGCCTGACTCCCACCTTGAAAAAGCGGGCTATCTTAACGGAATGAGGGCTTGAGGGCCAAAGGACTCTCAGAAAAACTCTCGGGTTTACGTTAGCCCACTTACAGGCGGTGCGTGGACTACGGCACCCACGAGTGCCAATTGGGTCACAGTTTGCGACCGATGGCTCAAGTCGCCATTCCCGCAGCCGACAGCCTGCTGACAGGAGACCCATTTATATGCTGCCACCGATGCTCCCCCTGAGTGCCGTGCCGATCACTTCCCAGCACGACCCGGTTCGCCCGCGCCCGGACATCGCGCCTGTGGTGCCCATGCAGGAGAGTTCCACCGACAGCACCATCGACCTGAAAAACCGCGACCGCGAAGAAGCCGTTCTGTTATTGCGCGAGGAACAGCGTCGACAGCAGGAGCGCGAGCGGCGCCGGCGTGAAGCTGATGATGATCCAGAAGCGCACTTGGCGATCCCCGGTGACGAACTCAATGCCGACAATACCGTACCGGTGGCGCCGCTGATGGAAGACCAGCCGCGCCAGGGCTTGTGGGTCGATATCGAGATTTGAGGGTGTGGCTGGTCAGCGCCGTCGCCAGACCTCATTATTGGCGCAACCCTGCCGAACGATGCGGCAGCTGAATTTCATTTCCAGCGATGCACTGAACGCCATGAGCCAAGACGACAAGCTGATCGACCTCAACGCCGAACGCGCCAAGCGTGTCCATGACCTTAACGACAAACGCCTGAATGAAGTGCGCCAGGCGTTCGAACAGGCCATGCCGTTGGGGAAAGCGAAGAAAAGCCCAAAAACCAAATCGAAGAACAAGCCGAAAAAGCGTTGAACCCCCGGCATCGATTGATGCAGGTCAGTTTTTCCCTCCTTATATGCCCGGTCCCGGGCAACATTGATCCCGGTCAATATTCTCTCCTGCCCGATTGGTTAACTTAACCCCATCGCAACAGGGCAACTGCAGGAGACGCGTCATGTTTTTCGACAACGTGGTGATCGCCGGAGTGCTGACCGTCAGCCTCATGCTGGTGTTTTTTGCAGGGTTCGGATTTTTTATCTGGAAGGATTCGCACAAGCGGAAAAAACCGTAGGTCTTTCTGGATGCAATGAGCACGCAAGGCATTTTGGGCAACTTCGGTTGCCCTTTTTTTTGCCTGCGAAAATCAATCGGCCTTCGCAGAGTTCACTGTGGGAGTGAGCCTGCTCGCGAAGACGGAAGTCGTCGCAATGAAAATGGTGTCTGTTTGACCGCTTTCGTGAGCAGGCTCGCTCTCACAGTTGTTTCGTGGTGACAGACAGCAATAAAAAAGGCGCGGTCCTCACGGAGCGCGCCTTTTTCGTACAACTGCGTATCAGCTACCCAGTGCCTTTGAAGCCAGCCAGAACAGGCCGGCCGACAGGGCGACCGTGGCCGGCAGGGTCAGTACCCAGGCCAGCAGGATGGTTCTGACGGTGCCGCCTTGCAGGCCGCTTTTGTTGGCGACCATGGTCCCGGCGACGCCCGAGGACAGGACGTGGGTGGTGGACACCGGCAGGCTGAAGATGTTGGCCATGCCGATCATGCACGCGGCGGTGATCTGCGCCGACATGCCCTGGGCGTAGGTCATGCCTTGCTTGCCGATTTTCTCGCCGATGGTCAATACCACGCGCTTCCAGCCAACCATGGTACCCAGGCCCAAGGCCAGGGCAACCGCCAGAATCACCCAGAACGGGGCGTATTCGGTGGTGGTGGTCAGGTCTTTGCGCAGTTTGTCCAGGTCAGCCTTTTCACGGGGGGCGAGGCCAGGCAACTTGGCGACTTTCTTCGCGGTATCGTCCAGGCACAGCAGGTAGCGACGTACTTCGATGCGGCTTTCCGACGACAGCGAGTGGTAGTCAGCTACACCCTTGAGGGTACCCAGAAGGGCGTCAATGGTGGGTTCTGTCTGTTGCGGGTTGCAGCGGAATTTCTCCGGCAGATCGCCTGAAACGCTTTTGCCCAGGGCCAGGAACTCGCCCAGGGAGTCGGCATTGCGCTTGTAGAACTGGCTCAAGTGCAAGGTGGCGTCGCGGGTACGCTCGATCTGGTAGGTGGTGCTGTTCAGGTCAAGAACGAACTGCGCCGGCACGATACCGATCAGCACCAGCATGATCAGGCCGATACCTTTCTGACCATCGTTGGAACCGTGCACGAAGCTCACGGCCATGGCCGAGATCACCAGCACCAGGCGGTTCCAGAACGGCGGGTGTTTCTTGTCGTCGATCTTGCGGCGCTGTTCCGGCGTCTTGTGCATCTTCGACAGCGGACGCCACCATTTGAGACCGATCAGTACCAGCGCGGCGATCAGGAAACCTGCCATTGGCGAGAACACCAGCGACATCGCGATATCGATCGCCTTTTGCCAGTTCACCCCGTCGGCCAGCGGAATATCGTTGATCAGGGCGTTGGCCAGGCCCACGCCGAGGATCGAGCCGATCAACGTATGGGAGCTGGAGGCGGGGATACCGAAGTACCAGGTGCCCAGGTTCCAGGTGATGGCTGCGGCGAGCAACGAGAACACCATCGCCAGGCCATGGCCGGTATTCACGTTGATCAGCAGCTCCACCGGCAGCAGGTGAACGATGGCATACGCCACGCCAACGCCGCCCAGCAACACGCCGAGGAAATTGAACACACCGGAAAAGAACACCGCCAGATGAGGCGGCATCGCTTTGGTGTAGATAACAGTGGCTACCGCGTTAGCGGTGTCATGAAATCCATTGATGAACTCGAAGGCGAGGACAAAAGCCAGGGCGAGCAAGAGGCTCACAAGCACCCAAGCATCCAGTCCGCTGAATAAATCGATCATGAAGGTTTTCTGACCCGGTCATAAGGGGGCGCGATTATGCCAGAAAAGACTGTCAATCGATGCACTAGCTGCTCATCGGTAACATTCTTCAACGAATTATTTTGCAGCCGCGCCCTGAGCCCCGGTGATTTTTCGGGGCTTGCAAGTCGTTGAATTTCTTTGGAAACGCCGTCGCCACAAGGGTTTTACTCGTGTGAAGGAGGGATTTGAACGCTTGTGTGAAATTTCTGAAGAGAGAGTCAGATATGAGCCTTTTACCCTGTCAGATGGGCAAGGTAGCCGCGGCCCGCTCGTAGCGGGCGCAAAAGGCAACATCAATACATCCCGCTTTTAACGGGAGCAAACGCAGACCCTGGAAGGATTCAAGCCGAGGTGCTCATGGCTCTTCGGCTTTGAGTTCCTTTTCCATTTTTTCCAGTTCTTGCTTGAATACCTGATCCTGAACGGTGGCGCGTTTACGCCAGGGTTTGCGTTCCGGTTCGGGCTGGGCGGCGTAGGTGGTGACTTCCCCGCCGTAAACTTCCTTGTAACGTTGTTCCTGGCGCTCAAGTTCCGCGCGCAGTTCGTCTTTCGTCACAGTGCTACCTGATTGAGTTGAGATGAATTCTGGTGAAACGCGCTGCGTTCAATGTATTGACCACACTCGTCGGAAGGACAACGCCCACAAAGGCATCGTTTTTACGGCAGGGTGATCAGTACGTCCATGTTGCAGGCGGCCACGGCACCAGAGATAAATAGCTGACGTAGCATCAGTTTCCTGTTTCGGCGAGCGCGTTGGCGATGCGGGTGCAGTCAGCGTCGGACGCTTGCCGGGGGCAGCAGCGATGGAACATCGCGCCACCGGGTAGCGGGATCGGCGAGTAAAAAGTCGCCTGGCTACTGATTTGCATTATAGCGAGCGATTCACAGAACACTATCGCCAAAGAGTTAAAAGTAGATCTTGATGTGTGATTGTTTTGGTTGGCCGCAACTTTTACCGGCAACTAGTGCGTTGGCTGATGTCAGTGTGCAACGCTGCCTTTCTGGCGCCATTAAGTCGAACAACTTAGGGCAATTATATGCACCTTTAAATCGGCCTTCAGGTTTGCGCGAAAACATACGCAAAGGTGCGTATTCCGGCTCGTTGGCAGGCTGGGAGGTAGTGGGAGTCGATTGCGATTATCGGTCGATGGTTCGATAATCGCCCAATCTTGGTTGGCCGGGCTTGTTTGCCGGGCCCATGCCGCTTGTAATAGTCGCTGATCCGTGTGGGAAAAGGACCTTATATGAACGATCAACTGCGCAATTCCTTCGCTTCAGTGGCACCGCCGATCGTCGCATCGCCAGCCAAACGGATCCAGGCCCTGACCGGTGACCCGGATTTCATGACCTCCCTGGCCCGTGGGCTGGCAGTCGTGCAGGCGTTCCAGGAGCGCAAACGGCACCTGACCATTGCCCAGATCAGCCACCGCACGGAAATTCCCCGCGCCGCGGTAAGACGTTGCCTGCATACCCTGATCAAACTCGGCTACGCCACCACCGACGGCCGCACTTACTCATTGCTGCCCAAGGTGCTGACCCTGGGCCATGCCTATGTTTCCTCGACGCCGCTGGCAGTTTCTGCCCAGCCGTACCTGGACCGCATGAGCGAGCAATTGCATGAGGCCTGCAACATGGCCACCCTGGAAGGTGATGACATTCTCTATATAGCCCGCTCGGCGACCACCCAGCGTCTGATTTCTGTGGACCTCTCGGTGGGCGGTCGGCTGCCGGCGTATTGCACGTCGATGGGCAGGATCCTGCTGGCCGCCCTGGACGACACGTCGCTGGGGGAGTACCTCGACCACGCCGACCTGCAGGCCAAGACCAGCCGCACCATTCATACCCCCGAAGCATTGCTCGAATGTTTGCAGGAGGTACGGCAACAAGGTTGGTGCATCGTCGACCAGGAACTTGAGCAGGGTCTGCGTTCGATTGCCGTTCCGGTGTACGACGCTTCCGGTCAGGTGGTCGCGGCCCTCAACGTCAGCACTCATGCAGGGCGGGTCAGCCGTAACGAACTGGAGCAGCGGTTTCTCCCCGGTTTGTTAAGCGCAAGCCGCGATCTGAGCGCCCAACTGTTTGCCTAAGCTGTTCGATAAACGCACAGAGTCGCGTTTACTGAATTGACGCTGTTTCCCCTGGATTATTACTGTCGCGGCTGCGCCAGCGTCGGCTGGCCCCGTTCGACTGCGATCCATGGAATAAAAATAATGAACCAGCCTCAGTCTGCTGTAGGAAACTGCCTCGACGTGCAGTCCTTCATCAATGCTCAACCCATTTCGCGCTACCAGTGGCGCGTGGTGATCCTGTGTTTCCTGATTGTCTTTCTCGATGGCCTCGACACCGCGGCCATGGGTTTCATCGCGCCGGCCCTGTCTCAGGACTGGGGCATCGACCGCGCCAGCCTCGGCCCGGTGATGAGTGCGGCATTGATCGGCATGGTTTTCGGCGCACTGGGCTCCGGCCCATTGGCTGACCGTTTCGGACGAAAAGTCGTACTGGTGGGCGCCGTGTTGTTGTTCGGAGCGTTCAGCCTGGCTTCGGCTTACAGCACCAATGTCGATCAATTGTTGGTGCTGCGCTTCCTCACCGGCCTTGGGTTGGGGGCCGGGATGCCGAACGCCACCACACTGCTCTCGGAATACACCCCGGAGCGCAAGAAATCCCTGCTGGTGACCAGCATGTTCTGTGGCTTCAACCTCGGCATGGCCGGTGGCGGATTCATTTCGGCCAAGCTGATTCCGGCGTTCGGCTGGCATAGCCTGCTGTTGATCGGTGGGATTCTGCCACTGATCCTTGCCGTCGTTTTGCTGTTCTGGCTGCCGGAATCGGCGCGCTACCTTGTCGTCCGTAACCGCGGCACCGACAAAGTGCGCAAGACGCTGGCGCCCATCGACCCGGCGGTGGTCGCCCAGGCCGCGAGCTTCAGCGTGCCGGAACAGAAAACCGTGAAGGCGCGCAACGTGTTTGCGGTGATCTTCTCAGGCACCTACAGCGTCGGCACCTTGTTGTTGTGGCTGACCTATTTCATGGGGTTGGTGATCGTTTATCTGCTGACCAGCTGGTTGCCGACCCTGATGCGCGACAGCGGCGCAAGCATGGAGCAAGCGGCGTTCATCGGTGCATTGTTCCAGTTCGGTGGTGTGCTTAGCGCAGTGGGCGTGGGTTGGGCGATGGACCGGTTCAATCCGCACAAGGTCATCGGCATTTTCTACCTGCTGGCCGGGGTGTTTGCCTACGCGGTGGGGCAGAGCCTGGGCAGTATCACGCTGTTGGCGACTCTGGTGCTGGTGGCGGGTATGTGTGTCAACGGTGCGCAATCGGCGATGCCATCGCTGGCCGCGCGTTTTTATCCGACCCAGGGGCGCGCCACCGGCGTGTCGTGGATGCTCGGCATTGGCCGTTTCGGCGCGATTCTCGGGGCCTGGATGGGCGCCACGCTGCTGGGGCTGGGCTGGAACTTCGAGCAAGTGCTGACGGCGTTAGTGATTCCGGCGGCGCTGGCGACGGCGGCGGTGGTGATCAAGGGCGTGGTCAGTCATGCGGATGCGACTTGAGGTGCTGATCAAGAATCTCGGGTGATTTTGATGGCCTCTTCGCGAGCAGGCTCGCTCCCACAGTTGATCGCGTTTCCTTGTGGGAGCGAGCGTGCTCGCGAAGCTTTTGGGATCGGTAGGCATGCAACAATGTGTTCGATAAACGAACACTCAGTCGATTATCGGATTGTTTGAGGTTTTTCACAGGCTTAATCTTCAAGTCATTCCGGCGCTGCGCATCGGCGCCTTTTTCGACCACTGTTGGTTAATAACAAATGGGAGCCTGCCCCAATGGCTGAAATTCTTTCGCTGCATGACGCAGTGAAGCAATTCGTAAACGACGGCGATACCGTTGCGCTCGAAGGCTTCACTCACCTGATCCCGACGGCCGCCGGTCACGAAATCATTCGCCAGGGCAAGAAAGACCTGACCCTGGTGCGGATGACCCCTGACCTGATCTACGACCAATTGATCGGTGCCGGTTGTGCCCGCAAGCTGATTTTCTCCTGGGGCGGTAACCCGGGTGTCGGTTCGCTGCACCGTCTGCGCGATGCGGTCGAGAAACAGTGGCCCCATGCGCTGGAAATCGAAGAACACAGCCACGCCGACCTGGCCAACGCCTACGTCGCGGGAGCATCCGGCCTGCCGTTCGCGGTGCTGCGTGCCTACGCCGGTTCCGATTTGCCGAAGGTCAACCCGCTGATCAAGTCCGTGACCTGCCCGTTCACCGGTGAAGTACTCGCCGCAGTGCCTTCGGTGCGTCCGGATATCACCGTGATTCACGCGCAGAAAGCCGACCGCAAGGGCAACGTGCTGTTGTGGGGCATTCTCGGCGTGCAGAAAGAGGCCGCATTGGCTGCCAAGCGTTGCATCGTCACCGTGGAAGAAATCGTCGACGATCTCAACGCGCCGATGAACTCCTGTGTGCTGCCGACCTGGGCCTTGAGTGCCGTCTGCCACGTACCGGGGGGCGCGCATCCGTCCTACGCCCACGGTTACAACGAACGTGACAACCGTTTCTACCAGGCCTGGGACCCGATTGCCCGCGACCGTGACACCTTCACCGCGTGGATCAACGAGTACATCCACGGCAGCGCTGACTTCAGCGAGTTCCAGGCCAAACTGGCCGCCGCTTCGGAGGCTAAGTAATGACTTACACCACCAATGAAATGATGACCGTTGCCGCTGCCCGTCGCCTGAAGAACGGCTCGGTGTGCTTCGTGGGCATCGGCCTGCCCTCGAAAGCGGCCAACCTGGCGCGCCTGACGTCTTCGCCGGATGTGGTACTGATCTACGAATCAGGCCCGATCGGTGCCAAGCCAAGCGTGCTGCCACTGTCGATCGGTGATGGCGAACTGGCGGAAACCGCTGACACCGTGGTGCCGACCGGCGAGATTTTTCGCTACTGGCTGCAGGGTGGCCGGATTGACGTCGGTTTCCTCGGCGCGGCGCAGGTTGACCGCTTCGGCAACATCAACACCACCGTGGTCGGCGATTACCACGCACCGAAGGTCCGTCTGCCGGGTGCCGGCGGCGCGCCGGAAATTGCCGGTTCCGCCAAGAGCGTGTTGATTATCCTCAAACAATCAGCGCGTTCTTTCGTCGATAAGCTCGACTTCATTACCTCGGTCGGTCACGGTGAGGGCGGCGATTCGCGTAAACGCCTCGGTCTGCCGGGCGCCGGTCCTGTCGGCATCATCACCGACCTGTGCATCATGGAGCCCGAGGAGGGCACTCATGAGTTCGTGGTCACCGCGCTGCACCCGGGTGTGACCCGCGAGCAAGTGACGGCCGCCACCGGTTGGCCGATCCGTTTTGCCGACAGCGTCGACACCACTGCCGAGCCGACCGAGGTCGAACTGACCGCTCTGCGCGATCTGGAAGCCCGTACCGCAGCGGCCCACGGCCAAGCACCCGGAGAAGCGTGATGCGTGACGTTTATATCTGCGACGCCATTCGCACCCCCATCGGCCGTTTCGGCGGAGGCCTGTCGACGGTTCGTGCCGACGACCTGGCCGCTGTGCCAATCAAGGCGCTGATGGAGCGCAACCCATCGGTGGACTGGACGGCAGTGGACGAGGTGTTCCTCGGTTGCGCCAACCAGGCCGGCGAAGACAACCGCAACGTGGCACGCATGGCGCTGCTGCTGGCCGGGCTGCCGGAAACCATTCCCGGCGTCACCCTCAATCGCCTCTGCGCGTCGGGCATGGACGCCATCGGCACCGCATTCCGTGCGATCGCCAGTGGCGAGATGGAGCTGGCGATTGCCGGCGGTGTGGAGTCGATGTCCCGCGCACCGTTCGTGATGGGCAAGGCCGACGCGGCGTTTTCGCGCAACATGAAACTTGAAGACACCACCATCGGCTGGCGTTTCATCAACCCGTTGATGAAAGCCCAGTACGGTGTGGATGCGATGCCACAAACGGCGGACAACGTCGCCGACGACTACGAAGTGTCTCGCGAAGATCAGGACCTTTTTGCCCTGCGCAGTCAGCAACGCACCGCCGCTGCGCAAGCTGCCGGCTATTTCGCCGAAGAAATCGTCGAAGTGCGCATTGCCCACAAGAAAGGTGAAACCGTGGTCAGCCAGGACGAACATCCTCGCGCCGACACCACGCTGGAAGCGCTGACCAGGTTGAAACCGGTCAATGGCCCTGACAAAACCGTCACCGCCGGCAACGCGTCGGGCGTGAACGACGGCGCGGCGGCGTTGATCCTGGCCTCGGCCGAAGCAGTGAAAAAACACGGCCTGACCGCTCGCGCCAAAGTGCTGGGCATGTCCAGCGCCGGTGTCGCTCCGCGAGTGATGGGCATTGGCCCGGTGCCGGCGGTGCGCAAACTGACTGAGCGCCTGGGCGTGGCGGTCAGTGATTTCGACGTGATCGAACTGAACGAAGCCTTCGCCAGCCAAGGCCTGGCGGTGCTGCGTGAACTGGGCCTGGCGGACGACGCGCCTCAGGTCAACCCCAACGGTGGCGCCATTGCCTTGGGCCATCCATTGGGCATGAGTGGTGCACGGTTGGTGCTGACTGCGCTGCATCAGCTGGAAAAAACCGGTGGCAAGAAAGGTCTGGCGACCATGTGCGTCGGTGTTGGCCAGGGTCTGGCCTTGGCGATCGAACGCGTCTGACGCGCTCTGAAGACTGATAAGAACTGAGGAATGTTTCATGACTGACAAGCCTGGTTACCGTCGCCCGCAGGAAGGCACCCAGCCGCCTTACCTGCACCCGACCTACCAATCCACCAACCTGCGCTCGCCGTCCAAGCCGTTGGTGTTCCTGCCGCATTCGTTGTCGGAAATCACCGGGCCGACCATTGGCGCCGAGCGCGTCAATGAGAAGGACAACGACCTGACCGCCCAGCACCAGGGTGAACCACTGGGTGAGCGGATCATCATTCACGGCCGTGTGCTGGACGAGAACGGTCTGCCGGTACCGGGGATTCTGGTGGAGATCTGGCAGGCCAACGCCGCCGGTCGTTACGCCCATGCCCGCGACCTGCACGACGCGCCGCTGGACCCGAACTTCACCGGCACCGGCCGCACCGTGACCGACGCCGATGGCTGGTACCAGTTCCAGACCATCAAGCCCGGTGCCTATCCGTGGGGTAACCACCACAACGCCTGGCGCCCGGCGCACATCCATTTCTCGCTGTTCGGGCCGAGCATCCTGACGCGTCTGGTCACCCAGATGTATTTCCCGGGCGACCCGCTGCTGGCGTACGACCCGATCTACAACTGCGTGCCCGATACCAGCGCCAAAGAGCGCCTGATCGCCAGTTTCGATCTGGAAAAAACCATCCCTTCCTATGCCCTCGGCTATCGCTGGGACATCGTATTGCGCGGCCGCGATGCCACGCCGATGGAGAAATAAGATGACGCTGACTGCGACCACGTCCCACACCGTCGGGCCGTACTACCACATCGGCCTGACCTGGCTGAACCGCGAAAACCTGACCGTCGAACAAACCCTGGGCGAGCGCGTGGCGATCACCGGGCAAGTGGTCGATGGCAATGGCGATATCGTCAACGACGCGATGCTGGAAGTCTGGCAGGCCAACGCCGCCGGCAAATACGACCACCCGGAGGACGACCAGGACAAGCCCCTGGACCCGAACTTTGAAGGCTTTGGTCGGGTGCCGGTGGATGCCGAAGGGCGTTTCCGTTTCACCACGATCAAACCGGGCACGGTCGAAGGCCTCAAAGGCACGACCCAGGCGCCGCATCTGGTGGTGCTGGTGTTTGCCCGTGGCCTGGTCAAGCACTTGCTGACGCGGATTTACTTTGAGGGCGAACCGGCCAACGTGAACGATCCACTGCTGGAATGCGTGCCGGCCGAACGTCGCGGCACCTTGTTGGCGAAGCAGGATGCGAGCGGTGTTTACCAGTGGAATGTGATTCTGCAGGGCACTGATGCGGAGACGGTGTTCTTCGATTATTGATCGAGCACAACAATACCTGTGGGAGCGAGCCTGCTCGCGAAGACGTCGTGTCAATGCCATCAATGCTGAATGACACACCGCTTTCGCGAGCAGGCTCGCTCCCACAGGGAATTCATGTTGCTGATCTTGCGGAACGGGACTGTTGCAAAATGTGTCTAGACTCTCACGGTCCCCATTGAGTGAAAAAACAATGACAACCCCTACAGCTACCATCGGTCTCTACACCGGCGAAGAGCGCAGCAAACGGATCTTCGCCATTGTCGGCGCTTCGTCCGGCAACCTCGTCGAATGGTTCGACTTCTACGTCTACGCCTTCTGTGCGATCTATTTCGCGCCTGCCTTCTTTCCCTCCGACAACCCCACGGTGCAGTTGGTCAATACCGCGGGCGTGTTTGCCGCCGGGTTCCTGATGCGACCGATCGGCGGCTGGATCTTCGGCCGTGTCGCGGACAAGCACGGGCGCAAGAATTCGATGTTGATCTCGATTCTGATGATGTGTTTCGGCTCGTTGCTCATCGCGTGTCTGCCGACCTACGCCAGCATCGGGGTCTGGGCGCCGATCCTGCTGCTGTTCGCCCGTTTGCTCCAGGGCCTGTCGGTGGGCGGTGAGTACGGCACTACCGCCACCTACATGAGCGAAGTTGCGCTCAAGGGGCAGCGCGGTTTCTTTGCGTCGTTCCAGTACGTCACGCTGATCGGCGGACAATTACTGGCGGTGTCGCTGGTGGTGATTCTGCAACAGTTCCTGACAGAAGAAGATTTGCGGGCCTACGGCTGGCGGATTCCGTTCGTGGTGGGTGCCATGGCGGCACTGGTTTCCCTGTATCTGCGTCGGTCGCTGAAAGAAACCACCAGCAAGGAAATGCGCGAAAACAAGGACGCCGGCAGCATCCGTGCGTTGTTCCGCGACCATAAAGCCGCGTTTATCACCGTGCTGGGCTACACCGCCGGTGGCTCGCTGATTTTCTACACGTTCACCACCTACATGCAGAAGTACCTGGTGAATACCGCCGGCATGCACCCCAAGACCGCCAGTTACATCATGACTGGCGCGCTCTTCCTTTATATGTGCATGCAACCGTTGTTCGGCATGCTCGCCGACAAGATCGGCCGACGCAGTTCGATGCTGTGGTTTGGTGCCTTGGGTACGCTGTGCACCGTGCCGATTCTGCTGAGCCTGAAAAGTGTCAGCAGCCCGTTCATGGCCTTTGTGCTGATCACCCTGGCCTTGGCTATCGTCAGTTTCTACACCTCGATCAGCGGCCTGGTGAAAGCCGAAATGTTCCCGCCGCAAGTGCGTGCACTGGGCGTCGGCCTGGCGTATGCAGTTGCGAATGCGATCTTCGGCGGATCGGCGGAGTATGTAGCTCTGAGCCTCAAAGCTGTGGGCATGGAGAACTCCTTCTACTGGTACGTGACGGTGATGATGGCGATCGCGTTCCTGTTCAGCCTGCGTCTGCCCAAGCAAGCGAAGTATTTGCACCACGACCTTTGATTCATACCCGCGGGCCTGACCGGCCCGCACTTGCAGGGACTGTTTATGAACCAGCGACCGGGCAATCAATTGTTTGATGCCTATTTCACTGCACGCGATATGCGCGACGTGTTCTGCGATCAGGGCCGGGTCCAGGCCATGCTCGACTTCGAAGCCGCGCTGGCCCGCGCCGAAGCGCGGGTCGGTCTGATACCGCAAACCGCAGTGGCACCGATCGAAGCCGCGTGCCAGGCCGGGCATTTCGACTTTGCCGCCCTCGGCGAAGCGATTGCCAGCGCCGGCAATTCGGCGATTCCGTTGGTCAAGGCATTGGGCAAGCAGATCGCAACGCAGGATGCCGAGGCCGAACGTTATGTGCATCTGGGCGCGACCAGTCAGGATGTGATGGACAGCGGTCTGGTGCTGCAACTGCGTCGGGCGCTGGAGCTGATCGACAGCGATTTGGCGCAGCTGGGGCAAACCCTCGCCACCCAGGCCCAACGTTATGTGGCCACGCCGTTGGCCGGACGTACCTGGTTGCAACATGCGACGCCGGTCACCCTCGGCATGAAGATCGCCGGCTGGCTGGGGTCTGTCACCCGCAGTCGTCAGCGTCTGCAAGAGCTCAAGCCGCGTTTGCTGGTGCTGCAATTCGGTGGCGCTTCCGGCACCCTCGCGGCGCTTGGTGAGCAGGCGATGCCGATTGCCCAGGCTCTGGCCGAGGAGCTGCAACTGGGCTTGCCCGATCAGCCCTGGCACACCCAGCGTGATCGCCTGGTGGAGTTCGGCTCGGTACTCGGGTTGATCGCCGGCAGCCTCGGCAAACTCGGTCGCGACATCAGCCTGTTGATGCAGACCGAAGCGGGCGAAGTGTTCGAACCGTCGGCGCCGGGCAAGGGCGGTTCTTCGACCATGCCGCACAAACGCAACCCGGTGGGCGCGGCGGTGTTGATCGGCGCGGCAACCCGCGTACCCGGTCTGCTCTCGACATTATTCAGCGCCATGCCGCAGGAACACGAGCGCAGTCTCGGCCTGTGGCATGCCGAGTGGGAAACCCTGCCGGAGATTTGCTGCCTGGTGTCCGGCAGCCTGAAGCAAGCGCTGTTGGTGACGCAGGGGCTGGAAGTGGACGCCGGGCGCATGCTCCGCAACCTCGATCTGACCCAAGGCCTGGTGCTGGCCGAAGCGGTGAGCATCGTCCTGGCGCAACGGGTCGGGCGCGACGCCGCGCATCACCTGTTGGAGCAATGTTGCAAACGCGCCGTGGCCGAACAACGTCATCTGCGCGCGGTGCTTGGCGACGAGCCGCAAGTGACTGCCGAGCTGTCGGCTGAAGAACTCGATCATCTGCTGGACCCCGCCCACTACCTCGGACAGGCCCGCACCTGGGTCGAGCGAGCGGTGGCTGAACATTCTGCATTGACTGCCTGAAGGAGATTGCTGTGGCTTTCGTTCAACTCGCCGATGGCGAACTGCACTACCAAATTCAAGGGCCGCAACTCGATGGCTCGGTGGATGCGCCGGTACTGGTGCTGTCCAACTCCCTGGGCACCGACCTGCACATGTGGGACGCGCAAATCCCCGCGTTCAGCGAGCATTTCCGTGTGCTGCGCTTCGACACCCGTGGTCACGGCCAATCCCTGGTGACACCAGGGCCGTACAGCATCGAACAACTGGGCCATGACGTTTTGGCGCTGCTGGATGCGCTGCACATCGAACGCGCACATTTCTGTGGGCTGTCCATGGGCGGGCTGATCGGGCAATGGCTGGGCATCAACGCCGGCGAGCGCCTGAACAAACTGATCGTGTGCAACACCGCGGCGAAAATCGGCGATCCGTCGGTGTGGAACCCGCGCATCGAAACCGTACTGCGCGACGGTGCCGCGGCCATGGTCGCCTTGCGCGATGCGTCGATTGCCCGCTGGTTCACCCCGGACTTCTCCGAGGCTAACCCGGCAGCGGCCAAGCAAATCACCGACATGCTGGCGGCCACTTCACCGCAAGGCTATGCGGCCAATTGCGCGGCAGTGCGCGATGCCGATTTCCGCGATCAATTGTCCTCGATCAAGGCGCCGCTGCTGGTGATTGCCGGCACCCAGGATGCGGTCACGCCGCCGTCCGGCGGGCATTTCATTCAGGAACACGTGCCGGGTGCCGAGTACGCCGAGTTCTATGCCGCGCACTTGTCCAACGTTCAGGCCGGCGCGGATTTCAGCGATCGCGTACTGGCCTTTCTGCAGGCTCGTTGAGGGAAAATCCGTGGACGAGAAACAACGTTACGACGAAGGCATGAAGGTCCGTCGCGCCGTTCTGGGCGATGCTCACGTTGACCGCAGCCTGACCACCCTGACCGAGTTCAACTCGGAGTTTCAGGAGATGATCACCCGCCATGCCTGGGGCGACATCTGGACCCGCCCGGGCCTGCCGCGCCACACCCGCAGCCTGATCACCATCGCCATGCTGATCGGCATGAACCGCGAGGGTGAGCTCAAACTGCACCTGCGCGCGGCCGCCAACAATGGCGTCAGCCGCGGCGAGATCAAGGAAGTGATCATGCAGAGTGCGATCTACTGCGGCATCCCGGCGGCCAATGCCACGTTCCACCTGGCGGAGTCGGTGTGGGATGAGTTGGGGGTTGAATCGCGGGAGTGATTCCCGGCGATTTGTGCCGCCAGATCTGACGCCATCGCGAGCAGGCTCGCTCCCACAGACGACCGCATTCCTTCAGGGAAAACTCGGTTAACTGTGGGAGCGAGCCTGCTCGCGAAGACGTACTTGAGATTTACAACAGGCTGATCGGATAGCTGATGATCACCCGGTTCTCGTCGAACTCGTTGTTGCTGTAGTCGCGGCGCATGGTCGAGTTGCGCCATTTCACGTTCAGGTCTTTCAGCGCGCCGCTTTGCACGGTATAGCCCAGTTCACTTTCGCGCCCCCATTCCTTGCCATCGGTGATCGTGCCGGTGTGTACGTTATCGCCACTGATGTAGCGGTTCATCAGGGTCAGGCCTGGCACGCCGAGGGCGACGAAGTTGTAGTCGTGGCGCACTTGCCAGGATTTTTCCCGGGCGTTGTCGTAGCTGGAGTTGTAGCTGTCATTGGCCAGTGTGCCGCCGCTGGTGCCGTTGACCCGCATCCACGGGCTGTCGCCGGTGAGTTTTTGCAGACCCACATAAAAGGTGTTTCCACCGTATTTGGCCGAGAACAGACCGTACATCGTCTTGTTGTCCAACTCGCCGGCGCGGGCGCTGCCGTCATCCTTGCCGTAGAAGAAACCCAGGTTGGCGCCCAGGGTCCAGTCGCCGACGGGTTGGCTGTGGGTCAGGTTGATGAATTGCTGGCTGTAGATGTCCTTGAGTTCGGCGTTCCACACACCGATCTGGGTGCGCTTTTCGTTGAACAGGTATTCGCCGCCCTGGAAATTGAACCGGTCCGAGGTGAACGCGGCTTTGCCGGTCATCGACATGTCATCCATGCTGCTGTCGTCGCGCGGGCTGTTCTGGCGGAACTGACCGCCGTAGAGCGTCAGGCCATTGATTTCCTTTGAGGTGATCTGGCCGCCACGGAAGGTTTGCGGCAGCGAGCGACCATCGTCCGAACGCAGGATCGGCAACACCGGCATCCATTCGCCCACCTTCACTTCGGTCTGCGACAGTTTGGCCTTGAACGCCACGTTGGTACGGCCGAAGTTGTCCGCCGGGCGCCCATCGCTATCCAACGGCAGCAGTTGCGTACCGCCGGTGCCTTTGCCGCCATCGAGTTTCACCGAGTACAGCCCCAGCACATCCAGGCCGAACCCGACGGTACCCTGAGTAAAACCGGACTTGGCGTCGAGGATGAAACTCTGTGTCCATTCCTCAGCCTTGCCCTGCGCCTTGGTCGGGTTGGTGAAGTTGCGGTTGATGTAGAAGTTGCGCAGGTTCAGGTTGACCTTGGCGCCTTCGACAAAGCCCGGCTCCTCGGCCTGGGCGGGCAGGGCAGCGCTGGCCAGGGCAGCGGCAATCAGGCTGGGAACGAAGTACTGCGCGGTGGAAGGCGTCATGGGTTCGGGTCTCTCTAATTCTTGGGGATGAAACGGGGTAATGCCGCATCCGGGACGGTGCAGACATGAAGTCGACATGCTGGGGTGAAGCCTGGGGGATCAACCGGACAGGGCGGGGCGCGGGGGCATGGTGTCGAACCTGTTGTTATTGGTTTTGTGATTCGAATGGTGATGTGAATGTACTGGATGGTTCAATCTGTGAAAGAAGGTTCTGGGCGATTATCGAACATAAGATTGATCTGGAGTTTGTGCTGTTCTTGTGGGCCTCATCGCTGGCAAGCCAGCTCCCACAGTGTCCGTGTCGTAAACAAATTTTGTGGACCTTTGAGAACCTGTGGGAGCTGGCTTGCCAGCGATGAGGCCAGTACGGCCAGCACACTTTTTCCCGCAGCCAACAAAAAGCCCACCAAGAGGTGGGCTTCCTGTGTTCACAGCGCTATCAGAACAACTTCAGCTTCGGCGCTTCTTCTTTCAACGGCTCGTTCTTCGCCGTCTGTTCGTTCCAGCCACCGCCCAATGCCTTGTACAGGTTGACCGCGCTGACCAGTTGCGCCAGACGGTCGGTGATCAGCGCCTGTTGGGCACTGAACAGCTGGCGCTGGGCATCGAGGAAGGTCAGGTTGCTGTCGACACCGATGCGGTAGCGACGCTCGGCCAGGCGGTAGTAATCCTGGTTGGCGGTGACGAAGTCACGCTGCGCCTGCAACTGATGGGTGTAGGTCTCACGGGCGGCCAGGCCGTCGGCGACTTCCTGGAAGGCCGTTTGAATGGACTTCTCGTAGTTCGCCACGCCAATGTCTTTCTGGATTTTCGAGTAGTCCAGGCTGGCGCGCAGGCTGCCGGCGTTGAAGATCGGCAGGTTGATCTGCGGCTGGAACAGCCAGGTGCCCGAACCGCCCTTGAACAGCCCGGACAGGTCCGGACTCAGGGTCCCGGCATTGGCGGTCAGGCTGATGCTCGGGAAGAACGCGGCCCGCGCCGCGCCGATGTTGGCGTTGGCGGCCTTGAGGTTGTACTCGGCTTGCAGGATGTCCGGACGACGTTGCAGCAGGTCCGACGGCAGACCGGGCGGTACGTCGCTCAGCAAATCGTCGTTAAGCGGTCTGGCCGCTTGCAGGTTGGCCGGGATGCCGGTGCCGAGCAGCAGCACCAGGCTGTTTTCATCCTGGGCGACCTGGCGGGTGTAACGGGCCAGTTGCGCACGGGCGTTTTCCACCGAGGTCCGCGACTGCGCCAGGTCCAGGGCCGAGGCGACCCCCACTTCGTTGCTGCGGGCGGTGAGCTTGTAGCTCTCCTCGAACGCGGCCAGGGTGTCCTGGGTCAGCTTGTACAGCTCCTTGTCGGCCTGCCAGGTCAGGTAGGCATTGGCCACACTGGCCACCAGGCTGATCTGGGTGCTGCGCCGGCCTTCTTCGGTGGCGAAGTACTTCTGCAGCGCTTCTTCGTTCAGGCTGCGAATCCGGCCGAACAGGTCGAGTTCATAGGCGCTGATACCGACGGTGGCCGAGTAGGAACTGGTGATGTCCGCCTCGCCGGTTTGCGAAGCATTGGCCGGAACACGCTGGCGGCTGCCGGTGCCGTTGGCCGAAACAGCCGGGAACAGATCGGCGCGGGAGATGCGGTATTGAGCCGCAAAGGCGTCGATGTTCAGGGCCGCGACACGCAGGTCACGGTTGTTTTCCAGGGCCACCTGGATCAGCTGCTGCAGCGCCGGGTCATGGAAAAACTGCTTCCAGCCTTGCTCGGCAGCCGCCTGCGCAGGCGCCTGGGCCGGCGAGTACGCCGGACCTTGCGGGTACTGACCTGCCACCGGAGCATCCGGCTGCTGATAATCAGGTATCAGCGAGCAGCCACCGAGCACGAAGGCGGCGACTGCCAGGGAGAGTAGCGACTTGCTCATTAGCCAGCCTCTTTAGAAGGTTCAATGGCAGCGTCCTGGTCGGCGACTTTGCGCTGGCCCAAGGACGATACGGTGACGAAGAACAATGGTACCCAGAAGATCGCCAGTACGGTGGCGGTGATCATACCGCCAATCACACCGGTACCGATGGCATGCTGGCTACCGGAGCCTGCGCCCGTGGAAATAGCCAGTGGTACCACACCGAGGACGAACGCGAGCGAGGTCATGATGATCGGCCGCAGACGCATGCGGGAGGCTTCGATCGCCGCATCGCGCAGGCTGCGCCCTTGCTCGTGCAGTTCCTTGGCGAACTCGACGATCAGAATGGCGTTTTTCGCCGCCAGGCCGATGGTCGTCAACAGGCCCACCTGGAAGTACACGTCGTTGGACAAACCGCGCAGGCTGGTGGCCATCAGCGCACCGATGATCCCCAACGGTACCACCAACATCACCGCGATCGGAATCGACCAGCTTTCATACAGCGCCGCCAGACACAGGAACACCATCAGCAGCGACAGGGCATACAACGCAGGCGCCTGGGAGCCGGACAAACGTTCCTCGTAGGACAGACCGGTCCAGGAAATACCGACACCGGCCGGTAGTTTCTGGGCCAGGGCTTCGACTTCGGCCATGGCTTCACCGGTGGAGTAACCGGGGGCCGGGGCACCGAGGATTTCCATCGCTTCCACGCCGTTGTAACGGGCCAGTTTCGGCGAACCGTAGATCCACTCGCCCTTGGCGAACGCCGAGAACGGAACCATGGTGCCGACGCTGTTGCGCACGTACCACTTCTGCAGGTCTTCAGGGCTCATGCGGGCACCGGGACGGCCTTGTACGTACACCTTCTTCACCCGACCGCGGTCGATGAAGTCATTGACGTAGCTACTGCCCAGGGCAATCGACAGGGTGTTGTTGATGTCGGCGATGGTAATGCCCAGGGCACTGGCCTTCTCGTCATCGATTTCCAGTTGGTATTGCGGTTCGTCGTTCAGGCCGTTCGGACGCACTTGCGTCAGCACTTTGCTCTGCGCCGCCATGCCGAGGAACTGGTTGCGGGCCTCCATCAGCTTGTCGTGACCGATACCGGCGCGGTCTTGCAGGAACACGTCGAAACCAGTGGCGTTACCCAGTTCCAGTACCGCCGGTGGCGCAAAGGCGAACACCATGGCGTCACGGAAGGTGAAGAAGTGCTGCTGCGCACGGGCTGCGACCTTGAACACGCTGTTGTCGGCGTTACGTTCATCCCACGGCTTGAGCATGATGAACGCCATGCCCGAACTCTGGCCACGGCCGGCGAAGTTGAAGCCGGTCACGGTAAACACCGAGTTCACCGCATCGCCTTCACCGCCTTCGTTGCCTGGACGCAACAAGAACTCACGCATCTCGTCCACCACCACCTGGGTACGCTGGGACGTCGAACCGGCCGGGGTCTGCACCTGGGCGAACAGTACGCCCTGGTCTTCTTCCGGCAGGAACGCCGTCGGAATCCGGGTGAACAGCCAGATCATGCCGACCACGATGAGGATGTAGGCCAGCAGGTAGGGGGCTTTTTGCGCCAGCATGTTGCCCACGCCGCGCTCGTAGCTGCGAACGCCACGGTCGAAGTTACGGTTGAACCAGCCGAAGAAGCCGCGTTTGGGCGTGCCGTGCTCGCCTTTCGGAATCGGCTTGAGCATGGTGGCGCACAGCGCCGGGGTGAAGATCAGCGCAACCAGTACCGACAGGGCCATGGCCGAGACGATGGTGATCGAGAACTGCTTGTAGATCACACCGGTGGAACCGCTGAAGAACGCCATCGGCAGCAGTACCGCCGACAGCACCAGGGCGATACCGACCAGGGCGCCCTGGATCTGCCCCATGGATTTCTTGGTAGCTTCCTTGGGTGACAGGCCTTCTTCGCTCATCACCCGTTCGACGTTTTCCACCACGACGATGGCGTCATCCACCAGCAAGCCGATGGCCAGCACCATACCGAACATGGTCAGGGTGTTGATGCTGAAACCGGCGGCGGCGAGGATGCCGAACGTACCGAGCAATACCACCGGCACGGTCATTGTGGTGATGACCGTGGCGCGGAAGTTTTGCAGGAACAGGAACATCACCAGGAACACCAGCGCGACCGCTTCAACCAGGGTGTGAACCACGCCCTTGATCGATTCGGTCACCACCGGGGTGGTGTCGTACGGGAACACCACTTCCATCCCTTGCGGGAAGAACGGCTTGAGGTTATCGATGGTCTTGCGCAGTGCTTTCGCCGTGTCGAGGGCGTTGGCACCGGTGGCCAGTTTCACCGCCAGGCCCGACGCCGGAGCGCCGTTGAACTGGGCGTTGATGCTGTAGTTTTCACCCCCCAGACCGACGTCGGCGACATCTTTCAGGCGAACCTGGGAACCGTCCTTGTTGACCTTGAGCAGGATCTTTTCGAACTGCTCAGCGGTCTGCAGGCGGGTCTTGCCGATGATCGTCGCGTTCAGCTGCGTGCCGGGCAGGGCAGGCAAGCCGCCGAGCTGACCGGACGACACCTGGACGTTTTGTGCGGCGATGGCGGTTTTGACGTCAATCGGGGTCAGGTTGTAGTTGTTCAACTTGGCCGGATCGAGCCAGATACGCATGGCGTATTGGGAGCCGAATACCTGGAAGTCACCGACGCCGGCCGTCCGCGAGATCGGGTCCTGCATGTTGGACACGATGTAGTTGGACAGGTCGTCCTTGGTCATGCTGCCGTCACGGGAAACCACGCCGATCACCAACAGGAAGTTTTTCACTGCCTTGGTCACGCGGATACCCTGCTGCTGCACTTCTTGCGGCAGCAGCGGGGTGGCCAGGTTCAGTTTGTTCTGGACCTGAACCTGCGCGGTGTCGGAGTTGGTGCCTTGCTCGAAGGTCGCGGTGATGGTCATGGTGCCGTCGGAGTTACTTTCCGAGGACACATAACGCAGGTTGTCGATACCGTTGAGCTGCTGTTCGATCACCTGCACCACGGTGTCCTGCACGGTTTGCGCGGAAGCGCCCGGGTAGGTCACGGAGATGGCGATCGCGGGCGGCGCAATGCTCGGGTATTGGTTGATCGGCAGTTTGAGGATCGATAGTGCCCCGACCAGCATGATCACCAGGGCAATTACCCAGGCAAAAATCGGACGGTCGATAAAAAATTTCGACATGGTTTACTCCCCTTTGCCGACGGAAGCCTGTTCAGCTGCTTTCGCGGGGGCCGGGTTCCTTGCGCCAACGTTGGTCGCCTCACTGGCCTTGACTTCGATGCCAGGTTTGACGAATTGCAGTCCTTCGGTGATCAGGCGATCGCCGGCCTTCAGGCCGTCTTCGATCAGCCATTGGTTGCCCACGGTGCGGCTGGCCTTGAGCTGACGCAGTTCGACCTTGTTGTCGGGACCGACGACCAGCGCGGTCGGGGAACCTTTGAGGTCGCGGGTCACGCCTTGCTGCGGGGCCAGAATCGCCGCGCTGTTCACACCGGCCTGCAACTGGGCGTGCACGAACATGCCTGGCAGCAGGGTGTGATCAGGATTCGGGAATACGGCACGCAGGGTCACGGAGCCGGTGGTCTGGTCAACCGAGACTTCGGAGAACTCCAGCTTGCCTTCCTGCTGGTAATGGCTGCCGTCCTCAAGGGTCAGCTTGACCTTTGCTGCATTGTCGCCGGCCTTCTGCAGGCGGCCGCTTTCCAATTCGCGGCGCAATTGCAGCAGTTCGACCGAGGATTGGGTGACATCGACGTAAATCGGGTCGAGTTGCTGAATGACCGCCATCGCTTCGGTCTGGCCGTTGCTGACCAGCGCGCCCTCGGTCACCGAAGAACGACCGATACGGCCGGTCAGCGGTGCGTAGACCTTGGTGTAGCGCACGTTGATCTGGGCCGATTGCAGCGCGGCTTCCGACTGCAGACGGTTGGCCACGGCGGTGTCGTATTCCTGACGGCTCACGGCCTGCTCGTTGACCAGTTGCTGGTAGCGGTCGGAGATCGACTTGGTCGAGCGCAGGTTGGCCTCGGCGCTTTTCAGGGTCGCTTCATAGACCGCCGGATCGATCTGGTACAGCTGCTGGCCGGCTTTGACATCGCCGCCTTCCTTGAACAGACGCTTGAGAATGATGCCATTGACCTGCGGACGCACTTCGGCGATGCGGAACGCGCTGGTGCGGCCCGGCAGTTCGGAAGTCAACGTAAACGTTTGCGGCTGCAGGGTGACGACGCCGACCTGAGGCGGTGGTGCGGCGGGTGCCGCTTCTTCCTTTTTGCATCCACTGAGCAGCGATGCAAGGGCGACGGCGGCGACCAGAGCGGTAACAGCTGGCTTGAATTGCATGAAAATCCTCGGGTCAGGCGCGCAAAAAACGCACAAGAAAAGATGGAACGTTAAAAATGGGGTACCGGGTGGATAAGTAGCTTGCTAAGGAATATACTTACATTCACGGTTGTTTGTAAATACCTTGGCTGTGTACCCTCGCTGTTACAGAAGCCGTCGCAAGGTTCGAATTGTAGGCCCGGGGACGATGCCCAAGAACGCTCGCCCCACTTTTATTCAGCTGATATTCAGACATCGCTGAAGCACCCTGATTGAGGTTGTACTGCCATGGTCCGTCGCACCAAAGAGGAAGCTCAAGAAACCCGCAGCCAGATACTCGAGGCGGCCGAAAAAGCCTTTTTCGAGCGGGGCGTGGCCCGCACGACGCTGGCGGACATCGCGACCCTGGCCGGCGTCACCCGTGGCGCCATCTATTGGCATTTCAGCAACAAGGCCGATCTGGTGCAGGCCATGCTCGACAGCTTGCATGAACCCCTTGATGAACTGGCCAAGGCCGCGGAGAGCGAAGACGAACTCGACCCGCTGGGCTGCATGCGCCGGCTGCTGATTCATTTGTTTCATGAAGTTGCGCTGGATCCCAAGACCCGGCGCATCAACGAGATTCTGTTTCATAAGTGCGAATTCACCGATGAAATGTGCGATCTGCGCCAGCAGCGCCGGACCGCCAGCCTGGACTGCAACATGCGCATCGGCCTGACCCTGCGTAATGCCGTGAACCGCGGGCAGCTGCCGGAAGAACTCGACACCGCCCGCGCCGCCATCAGCATTCATGCTTATATAGACGGCCTGCTGTACCAATGGTTGCTCGCGCCGGACAGTTTCCAGCTGCACACCGAGGCTGAGCGTTGGGTCGATACCGGGCTGGACATGCTGCGTTTCAGCCCCAGCCTGCGTAAATGAAACAACATGCGTAATCGGCTTCTCGTGGTCAACCGTAGAGGCCGAAGATGAACGGTTCTTCACGTGCGCTACGACAGAAGGGTGCTTTTATATACGCCTGTTCGGCAGGTTGACAGGTAGCAAGCTCAGTATTTTGTAGGGATTTTGTGTCGCGTTTGTGAGGAAACGTGAATGCCGAGTGCTGAATCGATCCCTGTGGGAGCAGGCTTGCCGGGTCGTCGCATCGCAGCGAAGGCGGCCTGACAGCCGACCTGATTTTGGCGGATGCACCAATCCCCTGTGGGAGCTGGCTTGTCGGGTCGCCGCATCGCAGCGAAGGCGGCCTGACAGCCGACCTGATTTTGGCGGATGCACCCAATCCCCTGTGGGAGCTGGCTTGTCGGGTCGCCGCATCGCAGCGAAGGCGGCCTGACAGCCGACCTGATTTTGGCGGATGCACCCAATCCCCTGTGGGAGCTGGCTTGCCAGCGAAGGCGGCCTGACAGCCGACCTGACTTTGGCGGATGCACCAATCCCCTGTGGGAGCTGGCTTGTCGGGTCGCCGCATCGCAGCGAAGGCGGCCTGACAGTCGACCTGATTTTGGCGGATGCACCAATCCCTTGTGGGAGCGAGCCTGCTCGCGAAGGCGGCCTGACAGCCGACCTGTCTTTTGTTGAGTACATATCCATTGCTGCGGTAACGGCCACCTATGGTTTCGCCCTTACGGCGAGTCCCTTTGGCAAACGCCGGAGTGCCGGCCCAGCCCAAAGGAACCAAAGGTCTCGCCCCGGCGCCCGGCCCCTCGCCAAGGCTCGGCGTTTCTTCGCTCCGGCATTCATCCGGGGACACTGCCCTCCGGTTGGCTTCGCTGCACCTACATGCAGCGTGTTCGACTACGTCGAACGGCGCTACGCGCCACTCCCCGGATGAACACCTCCACTCAGCCTGCCGATGGGGCGGGTGGATCAAAATCAAAAGCAGGCGAGCTGACACTCGACCTGCTTGGTGGGTGTACGCCGTGCCCTGTGGGAGCTGGCTTGTCGGGTCGCCGTATCGCAGCGATGGCGGCCTGGCAGCCGATCTGATTCTCGCGGGTTTACCCAATCCCCTGTGGGAGCGGAGCCTGCTCGCGAAGGTCGTGAACGATAACGCGTCAAGCCAGATGCTTAGCGGTGCCCGTGGGTTTTTCGCGAGCAGGCTCGCTCCCACAGTGGATAGAGTCAACCCAAGATAAACCTTCAGTAATTAAAAAAGCCCCAGCTCTTTCGAGTCGGGGCTTTTGTGTTTCGCAGGAGAACGATTACAACGTCGGGTAGTCGATGTAACCAACCGGCCCCTTGCCATAGAACAGTTCCGGACGTGGCTCGTTCAGCGGTGCATCGGCTTTCAGGCGAGCCGGCAAGTCCGGGTTGGCGATGAACGGGATGCCGAAGGCAACGGCGTCGGCCTTGCCGGCGGTCAGCCAGGCGTTGGCGCTGTCCTTGGTGAAGCGTTCGTTGATGATGTACGGGCCGCCGAAGGCTTCCTTGATCAGTGGGCCGAGGCTGTCGTCGGCTTCTTTTTCGCGGGAGCAGATGAAGGCGATGCCACGTTTGCCCAGTTCGCGAGCGACGTAGGTGAAGGTTTCGGCCAGGTTGTCGTCACCCATGTCATGGGCGTCGGCGCGCGGTGCCAGGTGTACGCCGACTCGGCCTGCACCCCAGACTTCGATCGCGGCATCGGTCACTTCCAGCAGCAGGCGGGCACGGTTTTCCAGGGAGCCGCCGTAGTGGTCGGTGCGCTGGTTGGTGCTGCTTTGCAGGAACTGGTCGAGCAGGTAGCCGTTGGCGCCGTGGATTTCCACGCCATCGAACCCGGCAGCCTTGGCGTTTTCGGCACCGACGCGGTAAGCGTCGACAATGTCGGCGATCTCAGCGGTTTCCAGCGCGCGCGGCGTCGGGTAGTCGGACAAAGGGCGAACCAGGCTGACGTGGCCTTTGGGCTGGATGGCACTCGGAGCGACCGGGGCTTCGCCGTTGAGGTACGACTCGTGGGAGACCCGGCCCACGTGCCACAGTTGCAGGAAAATCTTGCCGCCGGCGCCGTGGATCGCCTTGGTCACGTTGGACCAGCCGCGTACCTGGTCGTTGGACCAGATGCCCGGGGTGTCCGGGTAGCCGACGCCCATCGGGGTAACCGAGGTGGCTTCGCTGAGGATCAGGCCGGCCGAGGCGCGTTGAACGTAGTACTCGGCCATCAGCGCGTTGGGCACCCGACCTTCGTCGGCGCGGCAGCGGGTCAGCGGGGCCATGATGATGCGGTTGGCCAGCTCGATGTCGCCCAGTTTGATCGGATCGAAAATAGTCGTCATGAAATTGCTCTCTTATGAAGATCAGTTGGTAACAGGGGCCAGCTCGGGATTACCGCTCTGACGGAAAGTGATCAGGGTCGCCAGCAGGGCGAGTACCGCCAGGGCCGCAGCCGCCAGGGGCACGCTGGTCAGGCCGAAACCGTGGGCGATGACGCTGCCACCGACCCAGGCACCCAAGGCGTTGCCGACGTTGAAGGCGCCGATGTTCAAGGTCGAGACCAGGTTGGGTGCCGCCTTGCCGTAGGTCACCACGTTGACTTGCAGGGCAGGCACGGCGGCGAAACACGCGGTGGCCCAGAGGAACAGGGTGATCTCGGTCGGAATCAGCGCGACGCTGGTCCAGGTCAGCACCGTGGACACCACGGCCATCGAGATGAAGACGCCGATCAGCGTTGCGGCCAGGCCCTTGTCAGCCAGTTTGCCGCCGATGATGTTGCCGACGGTCAGGCCCAGGCCGATGAGCATCAGGGTCCAGGTCACGCCACGGGGCGAGACGCCGGTGACTTCGCCCAACAGTGGCGCCACATAAGTGAACAGGGTGAACACCGAAGCGGCGAACAGCGCGGTCATGCTCAGGGACAACCAGATACCGGCGCCTTTGAGGGCACGCAGTTCGGCACGCATGTCGAGTTTTTCTTCGTCGCGCTTGGCCGGCAGGAAGCGAATCAAGCCGATCAATGCAATGACGCCGATCACGGTGACCGCCCAGAAGGTCGAGCGCCAGCCGGCTTCCTGACCGAGCGCCGTGCCCAGCGGCACGCCGAGGACGTTGGCCAGGGTCAGGCCGGTGAACATCAGCGCTACGGCCGAGGCGCGTTTGTTGGCCGGCACCAGGCCCGCCGCTACGACCGAACCGATACCGAAGAAAGCTCCGTGGCACAGGGCGGTGACGACACGGGCGAACATCAGCACGTTGTAGTCACTGGCCACCGCACAGAGCAGGTTGCCGACAATGAAGATGCCCATCAACGTTACCAGGGCGGCCTTGCGCGGCAGCCTGGCGGTGGCCAGCGCCATGAACGGCGCACCGATGGCCACGCCCAGGGCGTAACCGGTCACCAGCCAGCCGGCGCCGGGGATCGACACACCGAGGTCGGCCGCCACGTTGGGCAACAGGCCCATGATGACGAATTCGGTGGTGCCGATGGCGAAGGCGCTCAAGGCCAATATGAGTAGCGAGAGGGGCATGGGGTAATACCTTTTTTGGCTTACTGACGTTAAGGGTCAGAGCTCTTTGCTGAAGACTTTGAGGAACTCCTGGATGGTTTCCTCGTTACGTTTGAAAAAGTGCCACTGGCCGACTTTGCGGCTGCTGATCAGGCCGGCACGTTGCAGGGTCGCCAGGTGTGCGGACACCGTGGACTGCGACAACCCGCAACGTTGATCGATCTGCCCGGCGCAAACGCCGTGCTCGTTGCTGTGAGACTGATCGGGGAATTCGACGGTCGGGTCTTTTAGCCAGTGCAGGATGTCTCGCCGTACCGGGTGCGCCAGGGCTTTTATTATTTCGTCGAGGTCAATGTTCATGATCGGGGGCTCGTGATTAGTAAAACGCTATATCGCGATGAAGCGAACTTTAAATCGGTATTTCGCGATATTCCAATATGATTTCGATCTGACGACCGCGTAAATCGATATATCGGGTTATAACGATACGGGGATTGTATAGGCACAAGGGCGCCAGTGCTAAGCTGCGCCCATGAACTATCTCGCACATCTTCACCTCGGTGGCCAGCGTCCCGGTCAATTGCTCGGCAGTCTCTATGGCGATTTCGTCAAGGGACGGCTGCAAGGGCAGTTCGACCCGGAGATCGAGGCGGCCATCCAGCTGCATCGCAGCATCGACGTGTTCACCGACCGCCATCCGTTGGTGGATGCCTCGTTGTCGCGTTTTTCCCTGACCCGCCGGCGTTATGCCGGGATCGTTCTCGACGTATTTTTTGATCACTGCCTGGCACGGGACTGGACGCTGTACGCGGACCGGCCGCTGGAGTTGTTCACCTCCGACGTGTACCGGGTGCTGTCCAGCCAGCCGCAACTGCCGGAGCGCCTGGCGCGGATCGCGCCGCACATGGTCGCCAATGACTGGTTGGGTTCGTATCAGGAGTTTGAAGTGCTGGAACAGGTATTGCGGGGGATTTCTCGGCGCTTGACCCGGCCCGAAGAGCTGGCCGCCGCGATGCAGGAATTGCGGGTGTTGTATGAGCCGTTGAGCGAGGATTTCCGGTTGTTTTACCCGCAGTTGCAGGCATTTGCCCAAAACCGACCGGCAACATAGATCACTGTGGGGGCGGGCTTGCCCGCGATGGCGATGTGTCAGTTAACACATGCATCGGATGATCCGGCCTCATCGCGGGCAAGCCCGCTCCCACAGGGAAATGTGTTCAGGCTGCAATCGCAGGACGCATCGGGGCTTGTTGAGGCTCGACCACGGCTCCAAACAACGCCTTCTGCACCGCCTGCTGCGCTTCGAACGCCAGTGCGGCACGTTCGCGGCCTTCGCAAGGGATCGGCTTGAGCAGGTGAATCTCCGCCGCGCCGCGGTCATTGGCAAACAAGCGCATCAGGTGCGAGAGCAAATCATCATCGCCAATGAACGGCGCCAGCGTATCGGGCTCACCGTTGCGAACATAACGAATCGCCACCGGCTGCAGCTTCACCTCGGAATCGATCGCCGCCGACAGCAAGCGACCGTGGAAAGTGCGCAGCGAACGGCCATCGGTGGTGGTGCCTTCGGGGAACATCAGCAGCGGGTGTGCCTGTTGCAGGTGGCGGGTCATCTGTTTGCGGATCAACTGGCTGTCGCCTGAACCGCGACGGATAAACAGGCTGCCGGCCTTGGCCGCCAACCAGCCCGCCACCGGCCAGGTGCGCACTTCGGCCTTGGACAGGAACGACAGCGGCGTGAGCATCCCCAGCAACGGGATGTCGGTCCAGGACACGTGGTTGCTGACCCAGAGCATCGGGGTCTTCGGCAACTCACCGTGCACGGTCACATCGAAGGGCAGGGCGTTGCTCAGGCGCGCCATGAAAAACCGCGACCAGCGCTGGCGGCGGACCATCGAGTGAGCCAGGCCCAGGCGTTCGAACACGCCGAACACAGTGGCCATGCTCAGGCCGAGCGCAACCACCAGCAGCACTCGTGCGATTCGCGCGTACACGCGCAACCGACGCATTACACCGCCGCCTTGAAGTGTTTGGCGTAGCGCGGGCAGAGTTCGTCGCGCTTGAGCAGGATGAACACGTCGGCGACCTGGAAGTCTTCGTCCCAGCACGGCTCGCCGCAAATCTTCGCCCCCAGGCGCATGTAGGCCTTGAGCAGTGGCGGCATTTCCGCGATGACGTTCGATGGGATATCCAGGGTCGGCAGCGGTTTTTTCGGCTCGGCCCGCAGGTGTTCGGTGCACAGGTAACGTTCGCGCAGACGCTGCATGATCGCATGGGCCTGGATGCCGCCGTCCTGCATCGGGATGCTCGCGCAACCCATCAGATAGCTGTAGCCGCCCTGGTTCAGCACTTCGGCCAGTTCACCCCAGAGCACGGCGATGGTGCCGCCGTTGCGGTAGGCCGGGTCGACGCAGGTACGGCCGATTTCCAGGATGGGGCCTTGCAGATGGACCAGGCCATGCAGGCTGAATTCTTCTTCGCTGTAGAATTTACCCAGGCTGCTGGCAGCCGTGTGGTCGAGCAAACGGGTGGTCGCCACCAGGCGCCCGGTGTTCAAGTCGCGCACACCGATATGGGCGCAATGAACATCGTAGTCGTCCATGTCCAGACCCTGCTCCGCGCCTTTCAGCTTGGCATTGAACTCGCCGCTGAACACGTTGAAGCGCAAAGCCTGTGCCTCTTGCAAAGCCTCGGCGCCCACCAGGCGTTCGGCTTGCAGGCGGCGTTCGTTGCCGGTGTCGCTGATGCGGGCGATCTGAGTCATGGCGAATCTCCGTGCGGGCTGCTCACCCGTCTTTGGGTTACAGCGGATCGACTTTCTTTATCCAGCCTTGTTGTGCAAAGTCAGGCTATGTAGCCCCGGTGTCATCGCCATTAAGCTTTGGTGATGCTTATATGACAGCCCACAAGGAGCCTCTTATGCCCTGGCAAACCCTGTTGAATCGCCGCGATCGCTTGCCCGCCTACCCGGACCTGGGCGAGGGTTTCGTGACGCTGTTGCAGCAGCTGGGCAACGTCACCCCGTTTGAACTGGCGGTGGTCGGTGGACGCATGATGGCGACACCGGGACTGGCGTTTCTGGTGGGGTATCAGGCGGCGTTGCGCATGCTCTGGCCGAGCGCGCCGCCCAGCCTTGGCGCGCTGTGCGCCACCGAACAGCGCAGCCTGCGGGTGGCGAGCATGCAGACTCGCTTGAGGGATTTGCGCTTGAGCGGGCAAAAGGATTTCGTCACCGCGGGCGACGCCGCCGACTGGTTGCTGGTCGCTGCGCGTTGCGAACAACCCGGCGAAAATCCGCGCCTGAGCCTGGCCGTGGTCTATCCCGATGAACCGGGGGTGCGGGTGGAGAAACTCCCGGCGATCCCGTTGATGCCGGACATCAGCCACGGTCGGTTGTTTTTGGATAACGCGCTGTGCGAATTGCTGGCAGGGGATGGGTGGGATGCCTACGTCAAACCGTTTCGCACCCTGGAAGACATTTATGTGCTGAGCGCGATGACGGCATGGCTGTATGGCGTCGGCCAGGACAGCGACTGGCCGCAATCCCTGCAACTGCGGTTACTGGCGTTGCTGGCCGGTTGTGCCGAAGTCAGCCGCCAGGCGCCCGGCAATCAAGCTGGACATGTATTGCTGGGTGGATTGTTTGCACAGTTCGAGGGGCTCAAGGCTGAAGTGAATAAGGCGTTGGTCGAAGGGCCGCCGGAGTGGGCGGCGATGTGGCAGCGCGATCAAGCGGTGATGGATCTGGCTGCGGGAGCGCGGGTGAAGCGGTTGGCCAAGGCGTTGGCGGCGTATTGACGGGCCCCTTCGCGAGCACAGTTTGAAATGCATTCCCCTGTGGGAGCGAGCCTGCTCGCGAAGGCGATACTACAGACGATACAAATCCCGGAACTGTCATCAACCTCGACTAGGCTCAGCAGGTTATTCACCCTGAGCCCTCGTCATGTTCAAAGGCTTGCCCTTATTTTTCATCCTCTTGCTCAGCCTCACAGCCCACGCTGAAAACTGGCCCACTGAGCAATGGTCCGCCGGCCCCACCATCACCGGCCCGGCGCTTCAGGCACTTGAGGCATACGCCTTCCCACCCCGCGATGACACCACCCACCAAGGCATCCGCACCGACGCCTTGCTGGTGATCCGCGACGGCCAGTTGATCTACGAACGCTACGCTGGCCCGACCACCGCCGACACCCCGCACCTGACCTGGTCGATCAGCAAGAGCCTGATGGCCACGGTCCTCGGCGTGGCCTATGGCGAAGGCCGGTTCAAATTGCAGGACCCGGTTGCCCAATTCTATCCGCCGCTAAAAAAATACCCTGAGATGACCATGGCCGACCTGCTGCATTGGGCATCCGGACTCGACTGGCAGGAAGACTATGAATACGCACCGTTGAAGTCCTCGGTGGTCGCCATGCTCTACACCCGCGGCCACCCGGACATGGCCGCGTTCACCGCCGATCACGACACCTATGCCGCACCGGGGCAGGCGTTTCGCTATTCCAGCGGTGACAGCAACCTGTTGTCCGCCGCGCTGAAAACCATCGTCGGCCCGGACCGCTATGCGAACTTTCCGTGGACTGCATTGTTCGAGCCGCTGGGCATTCGTCATGCCGTTTGGGAAACCGATGCCACGGGCACATTCGTCGCCTCGTCCTACGCCTACCTCACCGCTCGCGACCTGGCCCGCATCGGCTTGTTGATGGCCCGCGACGGTCGCTGGGGCGATCGGCAATTGCTGCCCGAGGATTGGGTCGCATTCAACCGTGAACCGTTCGTCCACTATCACGCCAATCAGGATGATGCGGTGCCTGGCGGCCACTGGTGGCTGAACCGTGCGGTGAATAGCGCGGCGCAACCCTGGCCCGATGCCCCCGCCGATACCTTCGCCGCGCTGGGCCATTGGGGGCAGGCGATGTACGTGATCCCCAGCAAAAACCTGGTCATCGTGCGCTACGGCGATGACCGTGATGGAAGTTACCGGCACAACGAACTGCTCAAACTCGCGCTCAAGGCCTTTGCCGGGAAGGTACAGCCATGAGCCGTCGTTCATTTGTACGTCGGCTACCGTTCAGCACGGTGTTGTTGATTCTGCTGCTCGCCTTGCTCGGATGGGCCTGGCAGGAGCGCGTGGCGTTCTGGGCATTCCCGGACATCATCAGCGCCTACACCGCCAAGGAATATTGCTCGTGTCGGTATGTGATGAACAATGACTCGGCGTATTGCCGTAGCTATGTGAAACAGTGGCTGCCGACCAGCGGCTTTAACGATGACGCCACGACCAAACGCATCACCGTCAGCGGGTTGGGGCGCAGCAACAGCGCGACCTGGATCGGCGAGCGTCAGGGCTGTCGCTTGGCCCCCTGACGCCATACACACAACACCTGTGGGAGCGAGCCTGCTCGCGAAAGCGTCGGCAGGCGCGACACAAGTAGTGAGGCTGCAAGTGCATTCGCGAGCAGGCTCGCTCCCACAGGGTTTTATGTGAGTTTCAATTGATCGGCTCCTCAGGTTCCACACCGTGGAACCACATTCGATTGTCCTCGCGCGCGACTCGCGGTTATCTGGCGGTGAGCGCGACCTGCCTTGATGTGTCGCGAAATCACCGCGAACAAAAAGAACGGGAATACACCCGGCCCGAGGACAATCGTCATGACCCGACATCAGCACATCCTTGCCTGGCTCAACGACGTGGCCAGCGACCTGCACGCCATCCGCCAGGACATCCACGCCCACCCTGAACTCGGTTTCGAGGAAAACCGCACCTCGGCGCTGGTCGCCCAATCCTTGAAAGAGTGGGGTTATGAGGTGCACACCGGCATCGGCAAGACCGGCGTGGTCGGTGTCCTGCGCAACGGCAGCAGCCCGCGCAAGCTCGGGATTCGGGCCGACATGGACGCGTTGCCGATCATCGAGAACACCGGTGCGGCCTACAGCAGCCGGCATCAGGGCTGCATGCACGCCTGTGGGCACGACGGCCACACCACCATGTTGCTGGGTGCGGCGCGCTACCTGGCGGCGACTCGCCAGTTCGACGGCACCCTGACCCTGATTTTCCAGCCCGCCGAAGAAGGCCAGGGCGGCGCCGAAGCGATGCTCGCCGATGGCTTGCTCGAACGTTTTCCCTGCGACGCCCTGTTCGGCATGCACAACATGCCGGGCCTGCCAGCCGGGCATCTGGGCTTTCGCGAAGGGCCGATGATGGCCTCGCAGGATCTGCTGACGGTGACGATTGAAGGCGTCGGCGGCCACGGCTCGATGCCACATCTGGCGGTGGACCCGCTGGTGGCGGCGGCCAGCGTGGTCATGGCCCTGCAAACCGTGGTCGCGCGCAATATCGATGCGCAGCAGGCGGCGGTGGTGACGGTCGGTGCATTGCAGGCCGGGGAAGCAGCCAACGTCATTCCGCAACAGGCGATCCTGCGCCTGAGTCTGCGTGCGCTGAACGCCCAGGTCCGCGAACAAACCCTGGAGCGGGTAAGCGCGATCATCGAAGCCCAGGCCCGCAGCTTCGGCTGCACCTCGACCCTCGAACACCGTCCTGCCTACCCGGTATTGGTCAACCATGCGGCAGAAACCGAGTGCGCCCGGCAAGTCGGCGTCGAGTTGCTCGGTGCCGACGCCGTCGATGGCCACACCGCCAAACTGATGGGCAGCGAAGACTTCGCCTGGATGCTGCAACGCTGCCCCGGCGCCTACCTGTTCATCGGCAACGGTGTATCGCGACCGATGGTGCACAACCCGGCCTATGACTTTAACGATGACATCCTGCTGACCGGTGCGGCGTACTGGGGCGCGCTGACCGAGAGCTGGCTCAAGCCGGCCTGAGCTTTCACTTTCTACTGCCGCTGGACCGGGCGCGTTACGTCGCGCCCGGCATCACCCAACAGGTTTGGAGAGTTCCCCATGCAGACTTCGAGTACTGGCGTTTCGCGTACCCGGCAGGTGGTCGCCGCCGTCATCGGCAACGCGCTGGAATGGTATGACTTCATCGTCTATGGCTTTCTGGCGAGCATCATCGCCCGGCAGTTCTTCCCCTCCGAGGATGAATACGCATCGTTGCTGATGGCGCTGGCGACCTTCGGCGTCGGCTTTTTCATGCGCCCGGTGGGCGGCATTTTGCTGGGCATGTATTCGGACCGCAAAGGGCGCAAGGCAGCGATGCAGATGATCATCCGTCTGATGACCGTGTCCATCGCGCTGATTGCCTTCGCGCCGAACTACGCCGCCATCGGCATGGGCGCGCCGCTGTTGATCGTGGTCGCGCGGATGCTGCAAGGTTTCGCCACGGGCGGCGAATACGCCAGTGCCACGGCCTTCCTGGTGGAAAGCGCACCGGCGCACCGCAAAGGGCTGTACGGCTCGTGGCAATTGGTCGGGCAATGCCTGGCGGTATTCTCCGGCGCGGGCATGGTGGCGTTGTTCACGCATCTGCTGTCGCCCGAGGCGCTGGACAGCTGGGGCTGGCGGATTCCGTTCGTCATCGGTCTGCTGATCGGCCCGGTGGGGTTGTGGATTCGCAAACACATGGAGGAACCGGAGGAGTTCCTCGAGGCGCGGAAACAGGCCAAGGGCGAAAATCCGGGATTGTTGCAAGTGATCCGCGAACATCGGCGCAGCATTCTGGTCTCGATGGGCCTGGCCTGTGGTGCGACCGTGTCGTTCTACGTGGTGCTGGTGAACATGCCGACCTTTGCCCACAAGAACCTGGGCCTGCCACTGGATCAGGTGCTGCTGGTGCAGATGCTCGCGGTGGCGCTGATGACCGTGGTGATTCCGTTGTCCGGTGCGCTGTCGGACCGCCTTGGCCGGCGTCCGGTGTTGATGGCCTTCACCCTGGCGTTTTTCCTGATGGTGTATCCGCTGTATGTCTGGGTGGCGGCGGCGCCGTCGGTGGAGCGTTTGCTGGTGATGCAACTGTTGTTGTGCAGTGCGATTGGCGGTTTCTTCGGCCCGGCCCCGACGGCGCTGGCCGAGCAATTTCCGATTGAAGTGCGATCTACCGGCGTCTCGGTGGCCTACAACGTGGCGGTCATGGTGTTCGGCGGTTTTGCCCCGCTGATCGTCACCTGGCTGAGCAAGGCGCTGGCCACGCCGGTGGCGCCATCCTTCTATGTGCTGTTCGCTTGTGTACTGACGCTGCTGGGTACTTACTGCATGCATGAAGCACCGCGCGCCAGGCAATCCGTTGAACTTGACCTTGGAGTGAAACCTTGAGCATCCATCCGATTGTCGAACTGGACGCCGATGCGCTGTCCCGGGCCATCCACGAACGCCAGGTGTCCTGTCGCGAAGTGATGCAGGCCTATCTGGCGCAGATCGAGCGTTTCAATCCGCAGGTGAATGCGCTGGTATCGCTGCGCCCGCCTGAAGAGCTGCTGGCTGAAGCCGACGCCTGTGACCGACAACTGGACCAGGGCCAATCCCGAGGCTGGATGCACGGCATGCCGCAAGCGATCAAGGACCTGGCGGCGACCGCCGGGTTGCGCACGACCATGGGCTCGCCGCTGTTCGCCGAGCAAGTCCCGCAACAGGATGCGATCAGCGTGGCGCGGGTGCGCAATGCCGGGGCGATCATCATCGGCAAGACCAACGTCCCGGAATTCGGCCTCGGCTCGCAGACCTACAACAGCGTTTTCGGTACCACCACCAACGCCTACGACCCGACACTGGTCGCCGGTGGCAGCAGCGGCGGGGCGGCAGTGGCGCTGGCCTTGCGCATGCTGCCGGTGGCCGACGGCAGCGACATGATGGGCTCGCTGCGCAACCCGGCGGCGTTCAACAACGTCTTCGGTTTGCGCCCATCCCAGGGCCGCGTGCCCCATGGCCCGGCGCCGGAAGTGTTCGTCCAGCAACTGGCCACCGAAGGACCGATGGGCCGAACGGTCACCGATGTCGCTCGTTTGCTCGGCACCCAGGCCGGTTACGACCCGCGTGTGCCGTTGTCGCTGACGCAGGACCCGGAGATTTTCCATCAGTCGCTGGTGCAGGATTTCAGCGATGTCCGGCTCGGTTGGCTGGGCGACTACAACGGCTACCTGCCGATGGACCCGGGGGTGATGAGCCTGTGCGAGTCGGCGATGCCGGACTTCGAAGCGCTGGGCTGCAAGGTCGAGGCCTGCCAGCCGGACTTTTCCATGGAGCGTTTGTGGCAAGCCTGGCTGGTGCACCGCCACTGGCTGGTGCAAGGCGGCCTCGGCGCGATGTATGCCGATCCGCACCAGCGCGAGCAACTCAAAGCCGAAGCCCGATGGGAGATCGAGGGCGGCCGGCGCCTGACCGCGGCGGATGTCTATCAGGCGTCGATCAGCCGCAGCGAATGGTATCGAGCCTTGAGCGAGTTGTTCGAACGCTACGATTTCCTGTTGCTGCCCACCGCCCAAGTATTCCCTTTTGATGCACAGACCCCTTGGCCGCGCGTCGTCGGCGGGCAGGCCATGGACACTTATCACCGCTGGATGGAAGTGGTGATCGGGCCGACCCTGGCCGGTCTGCCGAGCATGAACGTGCCGGTGGGTTTCAACCCGGCGGGATTGCCGATGGGCCTGCAAATCATTGGCCCGGCCCAGGCCGACCGTGCGGTGCTGCAACTGGCCTATGCCCATGAACAACTGACGCAATGGGTCAAACGGCGGCCACCCGGTTGTCTGCAAAATGCCTGAGTACTGCGGATGGGCGCGTAATTTGCTGTACGTTAACGATCATCCATTTTGGGCATACGGAGGTCGATTCCATGGACAGCAAGGCAGAAACCGGCAGCGTACGTTCGGTCGAGCGCGCCTTGGCGATCGTCGAGTTGCTGGGCGAGCATCAGGCGTTGGGCCTTGAGGAGTTGCACTACCTGACGACCCTGCCCAAGGCCACGGTGTCGCGCATGTTGCTGACCTTGCAGGAGCAGGGCTGGGTCTATCGCGGCTTGAGCGATCGGCGTTATCGCCTGTGCGCCAAGCGCCTGTTCGGTGACAGCCGGCAGCGCTTCAAGCGGCGCCTGGTGGAAAACGCCGCGCCGTTGTTGGTGGAATTGAGCGAGCGCACCGGGCTGGTGGCGGACTTGTCGTGTTTTGATGGCGAGCGGGTGGAGGTCATGGAAAGCGCGATCCCCACGGTGTTGCGCAAACGCTATCCGAACAACTGCCAGATCGTCGGCCAGCACGCCAGCCTGTTTCATTCGGCGATGGGCCGCGCTTGCCTGGGCGAACTGCAAAGCCATGAGGTGGAACGCCTGGCCGAGCGCGAGCGGCTGAACGACGAATCCTTGTACAACACCACCCAAGAGGCGCTGCATCAGGGCTTCGGCCAGCGTACCGAAGGCTACTGGGAATACCCGGTGCGCCTGCCGTTCCTGATCCGCGCGGTGGCCTTGCCGATTCATACCGAGGGTCGCCTGGTCGGCAGCATGGCGTTGCACTGGCCGATGGATCAGGCGCCGGTGGAGCGGGTGCTGAGCCTGCACCTCAATAGCCTGGCGGCGACCATTGGCGATGTGCAGCAGGCGATGGCCTGATTCATTCCTGTGAAGGGAGGCTTTTGTGGCGAGGGAGCTTGCTCCCGCTCGGCTGCGCAGCGGTCGCAAAACCTGTGTATTCGGTCTATCTGAAGTAACCCATTATCGGTTTTGGGAGCGCTTCGCACTCCAGCGGGAGCAAGCTCCCTCGCCACAAAGGCAGGTTGGGAGTAACAGAAAGTTTGCAACCTGTGTCAGGCCAGTTAAGGTTCAGCACAGGTTTATCTGCCCCCACGAGTCTCTATGTTCATGCGGTCTGTCACCCAAACCCTCGCCATCCTGCTGCTGGCCGGCGCTTCGCTGTCTGCCCGGGCCAATTGGTATCTGGACGGCGAATCCTCGCGGCTGTCGTTCGTCAGCACCAAAAACACCAATGTTTCCGAAGTGCAGCGCTTTCTGGTGCTGCACGGCAAGGTCGATCCCAAGGGCCTGGCGCAGGTGGAAGTCGAGCTCGACTCGATCAACAGCGGCATTCCATTGCGCGACGAACGCATGCGCAAGGACTTGTTCGAGATTCAGACCTTTCCCGAAGCGTTGATCACCACGCAAATCGACTTGCGCCCGATCAACGACCTCGCCTCCGGTGCGCAACTGGAATTGCGTCTGCCGCTGACCGTCAATTTGCACGGCAAACAACACACCTACAACGCCGAACTGCTGGCCACGCGCCTCGATGACCGGCGTTTCCAGGTGGTGACCCTGGAACCGCTGGTGATCAATGCCGAAGATTTCGATCTGGCGCCCGGCCTGGAAACCCTGCGCAAGGTCGCCGGGCTGTCGGCCATCAGCCTGTCGGTGCCGGTGGGCGCTGTACTGATCTTCACGGCGCGCTGACATGGCCGGCGCAATCTTTCCCTGGCGTGAAGGCAACCACTTCGAACTGCTGATCGACGGCCCGCAGTTTTTTCCGCGCATGCTGGTGGCGATTGCCCGGGCCGAAGAACAGGTCGAACTGGAACTGTACCTGGTGGAGGCGGGCGCTTGCGCCGAGGCCATGGTGCAGGCATTGGTCCAGGCGGCCGAGCGCGGCGTGCGGGTGCGTTGCCTGTTCGACGATTACGGCAGCCTCGCCTTCACCCTGACCTTGCGCCAGCGCCTGATGGCTGCCGGGGTCGAGCTGCGTTTCTACAATCGCCTGAGCTGGCGGCGTTGGCTCGGCAACTTCTACCGTGATCACCGCAAGCTGTTGTTGGTGGATCAAACGATGGCCGTGGTCGGTGGCACCGGCGTCACCGATGAGTTCTGGACGCCGGGGGAAGACGTCAGCGAATGGCATGAAGTGATGGTGGAAATCACTGGCCCGCTGGTGATCGACTGGCAGCTGCTGTTCGACCGCCAATGGATCGCCAACCGTCATCGTCGCGCCTGGAAACCTGCCGCGCATTTCGGCCTGCCACGTCTGCCCCGCGTGCCGTCCATGGGCGAGGGCATGGGCCGGGTTGCCTACGCCGACGCCCGCCAGCACCGCGACATCCTGCAATCGCTGATTCGTGCGCTGAACAGCGGCCAGCGGCGGATCTGGCTGGCCACGCCGTACTTTCTGCCGACCTGGAAAGTCCGTCGCTCCCTGCGCCGTGCGGCCTCCCGTGGCGTCGACGTACGCCTGCTGCTGACCGGCCCGCGCACCGATCACCCGTCAGTACGCTACGCCGGGCATCGTTACTACCCGCGACTGCTCAAGTCCGGCGTGCAGATTTTCGAGTACCAGCCGTGTTTCCTGCATCTGAAAATGGTCCTGATCGATGATTGGGTGAGCATCGGTTCGTGCAATTTCGATCACTGGAATCTGCGCTTCAACCTCGAAGCCAATCTTGAAGCCCTGGACCCCGGACTGACCCGGGCGGTGGCGGCGAGTTTCGAAAGGGACTTTGCCCTGAGCCAGGAAGTCAGCCTGGAGGCATGGCAACGCCGACCGCTGTGGCGACGGGTCAAGCAGCGGGTGTGGGGGTGGGTGGATCGGGTGGTGGTGAATCTGCTGGATCGGCGGGGATAGTCGCCACCCCACAAACCACTGTGGGAGCGAGCCTGCTCGCGATGGCGGCGTAACAGTCAACAGAGATGTTGAATGTTATGGCCTCATCGCGAGCAGGCTCGCTCCCACAGGGTTACTTCGGTGTGTCAGGAGTTAAAGCAATTCAAAGCTCTGCTGCGTCACGTCCTTGGAATCCAGGCCGATCTGCACGTTGAACTTGCCCGGCTCCGCGGCGTACTTGAGCTGGGTGTTGTAGAACTTCAGGTCATCCTCGGTGATGGTGAAGTGCACGACTTTCTGTTCGCCGGCCTTGAGCATCACTTTCTGGAAGTTCTTCAGTTCCTTGAGCGGACGAATCATCGAGCCGGTCACGTCCTGGATGTACAGCTGGACCACGGTTTCGCCGTCACGCTTGCCGGTGTTCTTCACGGTGACGCTGGCGTCGAGCTTGCCGGTCTTGTTCAGCGTGGTCGATGACAGGGTCATGTTGCTCAGGTTGAAGTCGGTGTAGCTCAGGCCGTAGCCGAACGGGTACAGGGGACCGGTGGTGTCATCGAAATACTGCGAGGTGTAGTTGCCCGGTTTGCCCGGGGTGAATGGCCGGCCGATGCTCAGGTGGTTGTAGTAGGTCGGAATCTGGCCCACCGAACGCGGGAAGGTGATCGGCAGTTTGCCCGACGGGTTGTAGTCGCCAAACAGCACGTCGGCGATGGCGTTGCCGCCCTCGGTGCCGCTGAACCAGGTTTCCAGGATCGCGTCAGCCTGTTCGTTCTCTTCGAGAATCGACAGCGGACGGCCGTTCATCAGCACCAGCACCAGCGGTTTGCCGGTGGCTTTCAGGGCACGGATCAGCGCGCGCTGGTTTTCCGGGATGTTCAGGTCGGTACGGCTCGACGATTCGTGGGACATGCCACGGGATTCGCCCACAGCGGCGACCACCACGTCGGCATCCTTGGCAGCTTTCACCGCTTCGTCGATCAACACGTTGGCCGGACGCGGGTCATCGACCACTTCCGGCGCATCGAAGTTGAGGAAGTTCAGGTAGTCGAGGATTTTCTTGTCGCTGGTGATGTTGGCGCCACGGGCGTAGATCAGCGTCGATTTGTCACCGATGACATTGCTCATGCCATCGAACAGGGTCACCGATTGCGCAGGGCGACCGGCGGCGGCCCAGCTGCCCATCATGTCGATCGGCGCCTTGGCCAGCGGACCGACCAGGGCGATTTTCGCGGTTTTCTTCAGCGGCAGGGTTTCGCCCTGGTTTTTCAGCAGCACCAGGCTGCGACGCGCCACGTCACGGGCTTCGGCGCGGTGCAGGCGACTGTCGGCATAGGTGTCGGCCGGATCATCCTCGGCCTTGCCGATGCGCAGGTACGGGTCCTTGAACAGGCCCATGTCGTACTTGGCGTCCAGTACCGCACGCACGGCGTTGTCGATGTCGCTCTGCTGGATCTCGCCGGACTTCAACAGCCCCGGCAGTTCCTTGCCGTACAAGGTGTCGTTCATGCTCATGTGGATGCCGGCCTTGATCGCCAGCTTCGCCGCTTCGCGACCGTCGGCGGCGACGCCGTGCTTGATCAGCTCGAAAATCGCCCCGTGGTCGCTGACCGCCAGGCCCTTGAAGCCCCATTCCTTGCGCAACAGGTCGTTCATCAGCCAGGTGTTGGCGGTGGCCGGTACGCCGTTGATCGAGTTCAGCGCGACCATCACCCCGCCGGCACCGGCGTCAATCGCTGCGCGATACGGTGGCAAATAGTCCTGGTACATCTTGACCGGGCTCATGTCGACGACGTTGTAGTCGCGACCGCCCTCGACCGCGCCATACAGGGCGAAGTGCTTGACGCTGGCCATGATGCTGTCGGCGGCGTTGGCGCCGACACCCTGGAACGCCTTGACCATCACGCCGGCAATGCGCGACACCAGGTAGGTGTCTTCACCGAAGCCTTCGGAGGTCCGGCCCCAGCGCGGGTCGCGGGAAATGTCGACCATCGGCGCGAAGGTGATGTCGAGGCTGTCCGCCGCGGCTTCCTTGGCGGCAATGCGCCCGGACAGGCCAATGGCGTCCATGTCCCAGCTCGACGCCAGGGCCAGCGGGATCGGGAAAATGGTGCGGTGGCCGTGGATCACGTCGTAAGCGAAGAACATCGGGATCTTCAACCGGCTGCGCATGGCCGCGTCCTGCATCGGACGGTTTTCCGGACGGGTGATCGAGTTGAACGTACCGCCGATGTTGCCGGCTGCGATTTCCTTGCGGATCAGCTCCCGGGGCATTTCCGGGCCGATGCTGATCAGGCGCAACTGGCCGATTTTTTCATCGAGGGTCATTTGCTTCATCAGGTTGCTGACGAACGCGTCCTTGTTTTCCAGAGGTGCAGGCGTCGTGGCGGCCAATACGTTATGACTGGCCAGGCTGACGAACAGGCCCAGCAAACACAGCTTCTTCATGAATTGTTTTCTCAAGGGCCCAAACGGCGATCTATACGCCGGTCAGCCAAAATTTAGGGAGCGTCTATTGTTGTTCGAGGGCTGATTGAAAAACGACAGCCGAAGTCCGGATGTGTTTTTTGCGCAGGGCATTTTTTAGCCCATTGCCCCGATGCGATCCAGTAGCGCGGCCGATTATGCCCCAAGAGCCGGCCGAGAGGGTCGTTGGTTGTTTTTTCCATGAAATGTGAAGGGAGCATCACTCTGATGAATGTACGACTCGCCACTCGGTCGAACCTGCAAATCGCCACATTACTGGTGTTGGCCACGTTGCTGACCGCCTGCGGCATCAACAATATCCCGACCCTCGATGAGCAGGCCAAGGCCGCCTGGGGCCAGGTGCAGAACCAGTATCAGCGCCGCGCCGACCTGATCCCCAACCTGGTGGAAACCGTCAAGGGCTACGCCGCCCATGAAAAAGAGACCCTGACTGCCGTCATCGAGGCCCGGGCCAAGGCCACCTCGATCCAGGTCGACGCCTCCACGTTGGACAACCCGGAGAAACTCAAGCAGTACCAGCAGGCCCAGGACCAACTCAGCGGCGCCTTGAGCCGACTGATGGTGGTATCCGAGCGCTATCCGGATCTGAAGGCCAATCAAAACTTCCTGGCCCTGCAATCTCAGCTTGAAGGCACCGAAAACCGCATCAGCGTGGCGCGGCGTGATTTCATCCTGGCGGTGCAGAAGTACAACACCGAGATCCGCACGTTCCCTGGTCGCCTGTGGCACAGCGTGATGTACAGCAACCTGCCGGTTCGCGAGACCTTCGAGGCTACGCCGGGTTCGGAGAAGCCGCCTGAAGTCAAATTTTGAGGTTGCCCATGCGCGTGTTGAAAGCGGGCCTGGTGCTGTTGCTGTGGGTGTTTACCCTGGCGGCCCAGGCCGAATTGAAGTTTCCGGAGCTCACCGGGCGGGTGGTGGACAACGCCCGGATGATCGAGCCATCGGTGCGCGACCAGCTGACGCAACAGCTTCAGGCCCATGAGAAAGTCACCGGTGAACAGCTGGTAGTGGTGACCTTGCCGGACTTGCAGGGCACCGACATTGCCGACTTCGGTTATCAACTGGGCCGCTACTGGGGCATCGGTCAGAAAGACAAAAACAACGGTGCCTTGCTGATCGTCGCCCGTGATGAGCGCAAACTGCGCATCGAAGTCGGCTATGGCCTGGAAGAGCGCCTGACCGATGCGCAGAGTTCGGTGATCATTAATCAGGTCATCACCCCGGCGTTCAAGGCCGGCAATTTCAGCAAAGGCATCAGCGACGGCGTGGCGGCGATGCTGGTGGTGCTGGGCGGGAACCCGCTGGACGAACCGTCGACGGTGTATGAATCCAGCGGTGACCCGCAAGACGATTTCGTTTCGCGGCATCCGGGGCTGTTCGTGTTTTTGGTGTTGTTGTTCATCCTCACTTTTTTTGTAGGCCAGATGCTCGGTATCCTTCCCGCCGGCCGCGGCGGTTCTGGCGGTTCTGGCGGCTCAGGCGGTTTCGGCGGTGGCGGTTTTGGCGGCGGCGGAGGCGGAGGCTTCAGTGGCGGCGGGGGCAGTTTCGGGGGCGGTGGTTCGTCGGGCGGCTGGTGAATAAAACAATAATGATCGGGCATTTCAAGACATGGCATTACTGACGGAACACGAACAACGCAAAGTCGCCGAGGCGATTGCCCGGGTCGAGCGTGACACCGATGCGGAGCTGGTGACCGTACTCGCGGCCCGCGCCGACGACTATGCGTACATCCCGCTGCTCTGGGCCAGCCTGCTGGCGCTGGTGGTGCCGGGTATCGTGCATTACCTGACAGGCTGGTTGACCATGCACAGCTTGTTGCTGGTGCAATGGGTCACCTTCATCATCCTGTGCCTGGTGTTCCGGGTACCGAAAATCACCACCCGCCTGATCCCGCGTTCGGTGCGTCACTGGCGCGCCTCGAACCTGGCGCGTCGGCAGTTCCTGGAACAAAACCTGCACCACACCGTGGGCAGCACCGGCATGTTGATTTTCGTCTCCGAGGCCGAGCGTTATGTGGAAATCCTGGTGGACGAGGGGATCTCCAGTCGGCTGGACAACAAGAACTGGGACGCGATTGTTGCCGCGTTCACGCAGCAAGTGCGGCAAGGGCAGACGTTGCAGGGCTTTGTCAGTTGCATCGAGGCGTGCGGCGAGTTGCTCAAGGTGCACGTTCCTGTGACGCACGTACGTAACGAGCTGCCCAATCGTTTGGTGGTGCTCGGTTAACCCTGACCCGCAACGTTGCTCCAGAGAGTTTGTAGCGCTCCACGGTACAACTGCCGCGTGTTGTCCGGCGCCAGGCTTGACTTCAACATCCCTCCAACAGCAAGCGCCCTGCCACGGGCGTTCTGACGTAGAGGGAGTTCTTATGTCAACGCATCAATCGCTCGACTCTATTGCGGGGGCTGCACCCGATGGCGGTGGGAACGCCCCGCCAGCGCGGCTGACCGCGAAAGAGAAGCAAACCTTAATGTGGTGCTTCAAAGGCAAGACATCCTGGGAGATTGCCCGGATTCAGAATTGCTCGGAAGCCACGGTCAACTTTCATTTCTCCAATATCCGCCGCAAGTTCGCCGTCAGTTCCCGTAGCGCCGCGTTGCTCAAAGCCATTGAATCGGGAGTCATCAGGATTGATGAGACTGGTGAGAGAGGTGCCCATGAATCTGACTGATTCGGTCTACAACAGTATCAGTGGGCTCCTGTTGGGATTGGGTGTCGCGACACTGCCTGCGATTGATGGCGAGGCGCTGTTCGGTGCGTCGCTGGGTGCCTGGCTGGTCACCACCACCCGCATCAACTTCAAAGCCTGGCAGCGAATCGGCTCCTGGTTGCTGTCGGCGGGCGTCGGCTATCTATTTACCCCGGTCGCACTGCAGATGACCCCGTTCCTGACAGCGGGGGTGACGGCATTTTTCTGCGCGCTGATCGTCATTCCCATCAGTATCAAGGTCATGCAATGGATCGATGGTGCCGGTCTTGGCGAAATCATCCGTCACTTCAGAGGGCGCGGGTGATGGGCAGTGATGAACGTTGGATGGCTATGACTTCAAATTTCGTTCGAGTGACGAGAGGAGGGTGGCCATTTCAGACAGTTTGAGTTCCATGTCACGCAGGCGTCTCTTTTCCTCCAGCGCGTTTTGTATGGCACAGCGATCCTCTTCGTCCAGCAATCGCCACAACGCGAGAATTGTGTTTTCCCGGGCCGTACTTTCTTGAGAGCCCTCGACGGGGTTGCTGGGTGCCTGCCGCAAAATCGGACCTTCACCGAGCAGTAACCAATCAAGAGAGATGCCTCGTGTTTGCGCGATGTCTACGCATAATGAGTATGGCGTGCTGTCGCGACCTTTCCAGCTGCTAAGGGTTTGCGGGCTGATCTGCAGCGCGGAAGACAATGATGCATCGGTTTTAGTGCCGGTGATTTGCTTCAGGCGAGCCAGGACAGCTTGTGATTTTTTGCTACGCAATTTGAGCCTCTTCCCTTTGACATATGCTTTTTGAGTGCTTAGCGTATGCGCAATGAGTACTTATTTTTTTGTAAGTAATCAATCATCAACTACGAATCAGAAGAATACGATGTCGAAACTTCCTAATGGTATCAGGGTGATTTCCTACGAGCTTGGCTCTAACCCATTACGCGGCTGCCCGTTGCATTTCCTTTTGTCCGGCAGACGTTTTTCGCAAGGGCGGACCGCAGCGATCAACGCGCCAAACAGTATTGCGTCTGATCAAGTCGATTACCACCAGATGACCGCCGGGAAACAAGCATGAGCACTTACAAAATGGTGTGTCCTCACTGCCTGAGCAAGATGCGCATCCGCACCAGCGAGGGCCGTCATATTTTTCTGCGGGTGGCCTATTTGCAATGTACTTCCGAGGCTTGTGGCTGGTCGGTTCGGGCCGAGTTCGAAATGACCCACGAACTGTCGCCCAGTGGAATGCCCAATCCCTCCGTACGTTTGCCGAGCGCCAGCCCCGACTTGCGTCGCGATGCCAGGCCTGTTGCCAAAAGTGCCACGTCGACGGAAACACAACTGGAGTCGTAGGCATGGAGGGCATTGATGAGAATGGAGAAGTGAACGAGGAACTGTTGGCCATCGCCCAGGCGTTCCTGGCCCGTCATGAAAGCGATGGATTGAGCGATGACCAGGTGCTGTTCTGTCGTGCCGTCAAACATCTGCAAGGTATCGATGTGCCGATGCACCTGGCAGAGAAGTTGGTCAGCCATGCCTACGGATTAATCAAATCCACCAATGATCGTCGGCGTCTGGATATCGCCGCGAGTTCCGAAACCGTCGCTGTGGTCACCGATCCGGCCAACGGCCTGACTTGGGCAGTACCGGTAGGGTTGATTGTCAAATACATCATCAACTCGCCGACCAATCGTAAACTTCGGCTGGTGGAGCCCTAGATTCCAATGGGTTTATTCAGGTCTTGGGCTGCCTGACCAGGACCTGCCACAAAATAACTCCGTGCCCAAACGCCTCGTCCGCCCTAAAATACCGGGCATTCCCCGACTCGCACCGCCCGAGGCCGTTTTTCCATGTCTGTCACCGCTACTCCCGCCCGCCTCGCGCCGGATCATCACGCCCAATTCATCGACCTGCTGCAAACCAGTCTCGATGAAAATGCCTTCATCAAACTGGTGCTGGCCAAGTACGTTGGCGATGAAACGGACCTGCAGCGGATCATCATCAAACCGGTGACGGTCAAGTCGCAGCCTTGCCTGTCCTTCGTCTATCGCTACAAGACCCGAGACATCACCAAGAACCTGCCTCTGGCCGAAAGCGTCGCGACCATTGCCGATCTTTTACCGGCAGCGTTCAAAAATGCGCACTTGTTGTCGCTGACTGACGAAGCCCAGCTTGAATACAGCAAAAAGGGCAAGAGTTCGCTGTTCAAAAGCAAACCCCAGCAATTGCGCGAAGTGCCGTCTGCCGAGCACAACCGCGAAAAAAACCGATTCCTCGACCTGAGTCGACCGTTTCTCGCCGACCTTGGCGTGACCAACAAGCAGCATGAGCTGATTCCGGCGATGTCGCGCAAGTGGAAGCAGATCAACAAGTTCATCGAAGTCTTCAGCCATGCGCTGACGTCCTCGCCGCTGGCCCTGGACAAACCGGTGCGAGTGGCGGACTTCGGATCGGGCAAGGGCTACCTGACCTTCGCCATCCACGACTACTTGCGCAATACCTTGAAGGCCGAAGGCGAAGTGACGGGTGTCGAGTTGCGTGAAGACATGGTCACCCTGTGCAACGCCGCGGCGACCAAGCTTGAGCATCCCGGGCTGGTGTTCAAGTGCGGTGACGTGCGCAGTGTGGCGCCGAGCGAGCTGGACGTGATGATCGCGCTGCACGCCTGTGACATCGCCACCGACTACGCAATTCATACCGGCATCCGTTCCGGGGCGTCGATCATCATGTGTTCGCCGTGCTGCCACAAGCAGATACGCCTGCAAATCCAGAGCCCGGCGCTGCTCAAGCCCATGCTGCAATACGGCTTGCACCTGGGCCAGCAGGCGGAAATGGTCACCGACAGCTTGCGTGCGCTGTTCCTCGAGGCTTGCGGCTATGAAACCAAGGTGTTCGAGTTTATCTCACTGGACCACACCAACAAGAACAAGATGATTCTGGCGGTCAAACGCGCCGAACCGGTTGCCCCGGCTCAGCTGTTGGCGAAAATCCAGGAACTGAAGGATTTCTATCACATCACTGAACATTGCCTGGAAACTTTGCTGCGGACCGACGGCTACCTCTGACCCAGTGGGAGCGAGTCGGCTCCGGGCGGCGTGCCGACGAAGGCGGACTGACAGTCAACTGCGATGTTGACTGTCACGGCCCTTTCGCGAGCAGGCTCGCTCCCACATGGGGTTTGATCGCCGTTTTTCTGCCCAGCATCACGGTCACAATCACCCCGGCCGCAAACAACCAGGTAATCGGCTCCACATGTTCGCCGAAAAACAACGCTGAAAAAGCGATGGTGAAGAAGATCTGCAGCAACTGGATCTGACTGACCCGGGCAATGCCGCCCATGGCCAGCCCGGCATACCAGGCGAAGAAACCGATGAACTGCGAAAACAGCGAGACGTAACCGAAGGCCCACCAGGTCTTGCTCGAAATCTCGCCCTGGTGTTGCAGCGCCAGATAGACCACCGGACCGATCAGCAGCGGTGTCGACAGTACCAATGCCCAACAGATTACCTGCCAGCCGCCCATCTCCTTGGCCAACCGGCCGCCTTCGGCATAGCCCAGACCACCCACCGCGATAGCCCCGAGCATCAGCAAGTCACCGGCCTGAATGCTGCCGGCGCCGCTGATCAATGCATAGCCGAGCACCAGCGCACTGCCCAGCGCTGCGCAGGCCCAGAAGGCTTTCGACGGACGTTCATGGGACAGCCACGCGGCGTACAGCGCCACGCACAACGGTTGCAGGCCATTGACCAGTGCACCATGGGACGCCGGCAAGGTCTGCATCGCCCAGGCCGACAATACCGGAAAGCCGAGAATCACCCCGGCCGACACCAGCATCAGGCCTTTGACCTGTTTCCAGGTCGGCCATTTTTCACGGTGCCACAGCAACAGCACTGCCGCAGGCACCGCCGCGAACAACGCACGACCCAGGCCATTGAGCAGCGGATGAAGTTCCTGCACGACGATCCGTGTGAAGGGCAGGGTGAGGCTGAAAATGACGACGCCGAGCAAGCCCAGGGCCATGCCGGTGTTTTCGCGGGAGGACATGATGGCAACCAGAATCCTGGGTGAGGGGAAGTGCCTACATCTAGCCATAAACTGTGGGTTTCACGCTGCTACAGATAGACGCGGAGTTATCCGTACAGTTCAAGGACGCCATCGCGGGCAAGCCCGCTCCCACAGGTATCGCATTGGCCACAAGAACGACACAGGACCTGTGGGAGCGTGGCTTGCCCGCGATGAACGATTACTCGGTCCGTCAGGTAGTAGCCGGTTGTTACCCGACTCATCGGATAAGGACTACCTTGAATACTCCTGCATGCCCACGCATTTTCCAGAGGAGTCCTCCCCATGGCGGCTAAAAAAATTCTGATGCTGGTCGGCGATTACGTCGAAGACTATGAAGTGATGGTGCCGTTCCAGGCCCTGTTGATGGTCGGCCATACCGTGCATGCCGTTTGCCCGGACAAGGCCGCCGGCCAGACCGTACGCACGGCCATTCACGACTTTGAAGGCGACCAGACCTACAGTGAAAAACCCGGACACCTGTTTGCCCTCAATTTCGATTTTGCCAAGGTCAAGGCTGCGGACTACGACGCCGTGCTGATACCCGGCGGTCGTGCGCCGGAGTACCTGCGCCTGAACGAAAAAGTCCTGGAGCTGGTGCGGGATTTCGACAAGGCTGGCAAGCCGATCGCTGCCGTGTGCCACGGTGCGCAACTGCTGGCGGCGGCAGGGGTTCTCGAAGGGCGCGAGTGCAGCGCCTACCCGGCCTGTGCACCGGAAGTACGCCTGGCTGGCGGGACGTTTATCGATATTCCGGTGACGGACGGTCATGTTCAAGGCAATCTGGCCACGGCGCCGGCCTGGCCTGCCCACCCGAACTGGCTCGCGGGTTTCCTCGGGTTACTGGGCACGAAAATCACGCTGTAACGAGGAACCTGTCCATGTGCGAGCTCTACGTCAAAGCCGACCCGATTCTCTACGAATCGCGCTCCCGCTCGCTGCGTATCTGCGGGGTCGTCACCACCCTGCGGCTGGAGAACCAGTTCTGGGACATCCTCAGCGAAATCGCCGAGGTCGATGGCATGACCACCAATCAGTTGATCGCCAAGCTGTATGAAGAGGTGATGGACTACCGCGGCGAGGTGGTGAATTTCGCTTCGTTTTTGCGGGTCAGTTGTACGCGGTATCTGAGTCAGCGGCGGGGTCAGGTGCCTGAGCTTTCGATAGTGCGGACATTGGGGAAGTAGGGTGACCTTGGCGGCCCTTTCGCGAGCAGGCTCGCTCCCACAATGGATCGGTGTACGCAATTTCAATGTGGGAGCGAGCCTGCTCGCGAAGGGGCCGGTACAGGCGACAAAAATCCCGGGCTGGTCTTTACTCTGAAGCGCGCAACCTCTCATTCGCCAAGGAGAAAGAGCATGTCCGGATGGTACGAAGTGAGTAAAAGCAGCAGCGGTCAGTTCAGGTTTGTGCTGAAGGCGGCGAACGCCGAAACCATTCTGACCAGTGAGCTGTACACCACCCGCGCCGCGGCCGATAAAGGTATCGCATCGGTCCAGGCCAACAGCCCGCTGGATGAGCGCTACGAGAAAAAAACCACCAAGGATGGCCATCCCTACTTCAACCTCAAGGCCGCTAACCACGAAATCATCGGCAGCAGCGAGTCCTATGCTTCGGCGGCGGCCATGGAAAAGGGCATAGCCAGTGTGAAGGCCAACGGGCCGACCAAGGTGATCAAGGACAAGACCCTTCCTGTCCTCTGAAACACAATGCAAATCCCCATGTGGGAGCGAGCCTGCTCGCGAATGCGATTGATCAGTCAACCTCTGTGTTGAATGTCAAACCGCCTTCGCGAGCAGGCTCGCTCCCACATGGGTTACATCTGTGTCTTGAGATCAGCCCAGGGCTTTCAGCAGGCCTTGCAGCTGACCAAGTCCCGCCTCACCCAGTGGAAATACCGGCAACCGCGGATCTCCCACCTCCAGCCCGGTTTCGCGCAAGCCCGCCTTGATCGTCGCCGGCAAGCCGCCCTTGAGGATGAAATCCAGCAGCGGCAACTGGCGATAGAACAGTTCGCGCGCCTTGCCCAGATCGTTGGCCAACACCGCTTCATACAAGTCCAGGTTGAGCTGCGGGATCAGGTTCGGCGCCGCCGTGCACCAGCCTTTGGCCCCGGCCGCGAAGGCTTCCAGCGCCAGCGGGTTGCAGCCGTTATAGAACGGTACCTGGCCTTCGCCCAGGCGTTGCAGTTGATGCATGCGCTGGATGTCGCCGGTGCTTTCCTTGACCATGGTCACGTTTTCCACACCCTTGACGATGCGCAGGATCAGATCCACCGACATATCGGTGCCGCTGGTGGCCGGGTTGTTGTAGAGCATGATCGGCACGCCGATGCTGTCGCCGATGGCACGGTAGTGGGCGAGGATTTCCGCTTCGCTGAGTTTCCAGTACGAGGTCGGCAGCACCATCACCACGTCGGCGCCGTGGGCTTCGGCGAAACGGGCGCGACGTACCGCTTTGGCGGTGGTCAGGTCGGACACGCTGACGATGGTCGGCACCCGTTTGGCCACGTGCTTGATGCTGAATTCGGCGACCTGATCCCACTCCGCATCGCTCAGGTAAGCGCCTTCACCGGTGCTGCCCAAGGGGGCGATGGAGTGCACGCCGCCTTCAATCAGACGGTCGATGGAACGCCCGAGGGCGTTGAGGTCCACGCCTTCGCCGTTGGCGGTGAAGGGAGTGATGGTGTAGCCGATGATGCCGTGAATGTTGGGGCTGGACATGGTGTCTCTCCGTACGAAAAGGGGCTGGGTTCAGTTCAGGCAATCGGCGTGTTGACGCAGGTTCTGCCGGGCGTAGTAGTTGAAAGCGGCGGCGTGACGTTTTGGCCGGGCGATCCAGTCATGGGCTTCGCGGCCCAGCTCGGGAATGATCGGCTTGATGGTCCCGGCGCTCATCGCCAGCAGCTGCAACTTGGCGGCGCGTTCGATCAGTTGAGCAATCACACAGGCCTCCTCGATGGTGGTGCCGGTGGACAACTGGCCGTGGTGAGAAAGCAGGACTGCCCGTTTGTCGCCCAGGGCGCCGGCAATCAGATCACCTTCCTCGTTACCCACCGGTACTCCTGGCCAGCCTTCAAGAAACGCACAGTCTTCGTAGAGCGGGCAGAGGTCCATGTGGGAAATCTGCAGCGGCACCTCCAGCATCGACAATGCCGCGACGTGGGTCGGGTGGGTGTGAATGATGCAGTTCACATCCGGCCGGGCGCGGTACACCCAGCTGTGGAAACGGTTGGCCGGATTCGGCATGCCGTGGCCTTCGAGCACTTCCAGGTCTTCGTTGACCAGCAGCAGGTTGCTCGCGGTGATTTCGTCGAAACCCAGGCCCAGTTGTTGAGTGTAATAGGTGCCCGGCTGCGGGCCACGGGCGGTGATTTGCCCGGCCAGACCTGAGTCGTGACCATTCTCGAACAGAATGCGGCAGGTCAGGGCCAGCTTTTGCCGGTCGGTCCACGTATTATCCGCGAGGGTGTTTTGCATCTGGCTCAGCGCTTGCTTGACCAGTTGATCTTTGGGCAGTGCTAATGTCTTGGCCATATCGGTGTCCTCTTTGGGTGGGTCATGCAGATGACACGAAAGATGCTATATGACACTTTGTGTCATGAGCAAGGACAATTCGTCGCCTCCTTGATGGATTAATCGTTCTAAATGTCTATCCGTTTGAAATTATTGAGAAAAAAACTTGGCGTGACGCTGGAGGCCTTGGCCGAAAAATCCGGCATGACCAAGAGTTACCTGTCAAAGGTCGAGCGCGGGCTGAACACGCCGTCGATTGCGGCTGCGCTGAAACTGGCCAAGGCCTTGAACGTTAACGTCGAGGAGCTGTTTTCTGAAGACAAGGTCAGCCTCGACAGCTACAGCCTGGTGCGCAGCCACGAGCGCCAGCCATTGGGCGCCAGCGACGACAATCCGGGTTACGCGGTGCTGGCCCACCAGGTGAGTGAACGAAGTCTGTTGCCGTTCATCATTTACCCGCCGACGGAATTCACCGACAAAGCCTTCAAGGAACACTTGGGCGAGGAGTTTCTGTTCGTCCACGAGGGGCAGGTCGAGGTGGATTTCGTCAATGAGCGTGTTCTGCTCAGCCGAGGAGATGCGTTGCACTTCAACTCACAGAAACCGCATCGGATCCGCTCGGTGGGCGAGGTGCAGGCGCAGTTGCTGGTGGTGGTGCATAGCACTGAGGAATGAGTGATTGGGCTTTTGTGGCGAGGGAGCTTGCTCCCGCTTGAGCGCGTAGCGCTCACAAAATCCTTGGGGCCGCTTCGCAGCCCAGCGGGAGCAAGCTCCCTCGCCACAGGTTTGACGTACGCCTTAGACCTCGACGGGCACCGCGAGCTTCGAACTCCCCAGCGCATGCGTCTTCGAATCAAAAAACCGCAACTCAACCCCGGTCCCCTCGAACACCTTCGCGTAATGCCGCTTCTGATGCTGGATGAACGCCTTGCTGCGCGGGTAAATCGAGATCGCCACAACCTTCGGTTTCGCCTGGCGCAAGGCATGAACGATATGGCTGTCCTGCTCGCCCAGTGCATGGCCGAAAAGGCACAAGCCATCGTTGTGGCCGAGTAACTGCTCGTAGCAGAACGATAGATAGTCCGAGCTGCGAATGGTCTTGAGCTTGTCCGCGCTGGGTCCTTCGTTGACGAACAGCGGCACGTCGTCGAGGGTCTTGATCGTGTTGTTGATGGCGAAATTGCCCAGCAACGTGCCTTCGGTCGACATCAGTTTGCGCGCCGTACCGTCCTGATTGCGCACCAGGTGCAGGCCGCCGTGCAGGTACAGCAAACGGGTCTTGTCGGTGGCGGTGGTGCTCAGGTCGAAAGCGGGTTCGTCCCCCTGGAACAGGTCGGTGATCGCGTCCGGTTGCTGCTGGATCGCCCAGTAATTGAGCAAGTCGTAATTGGTGGTGAACACTGTGCGGTAGCTGGTCAGTTCCTGATTGATCGTCGCCAGTGTCGAAGCTTCGACCAATCGCCATGGGATATGCACCGCGTGCACGGTGTTGATCAGCGCTTCCTTGATTGCGTAGTAACGATTGCGCGGCGCGGCGGAGCTGACGGCCAGAGCCTTGTTGACCCGGCTGGTGGTCTTGAGCGCGCTCAACACCTGCTCGAAACTGCGCGTCTGCATCGCATCGAATACGCTCAGCTCGGAGGGGCTCAGGGGCTTTTCTTCGACGGTACGGGCGTTTTCGAACAGCGAGTCGTAGCCGAAGTCGTCCCACACCGCGCGGCTGGCGCCGTTGCCCACCAGCAAGCCGCCGAACGCAGTGCTGGCGCGCAGGGCATTCCAGTCTTCAAGTTGGGCGTCGACATCCTGGAAATCGGTCATTGCGATCAAAGTCTCAAAGCAAAAGGTCTGATGGGCGGCGACTTTATCACGGAGGGCATCGAGATTTTCCGCCGCGCGTTGCAAGCGCCACGACGCGGATGAAGAACGTTATGCTGCGACTTCGCCTGAACCGACATTGCCGAGTCCCTGATGCTGCAGAAAAGCCTGATCCGCCGCCTCGACCTGATCACCCTGCAACTGTTCGTCGCCGTCCATGAAGAGGGCACCCTGACCCGTGCCGCCGCACGCGAAGCGATTGCGGTGTCGGCGGCGAGCAAGCGCCTGATGGAGTTGGAGGAGGCGCTGGGTATCAGTCTGTTTGTGCGCCAGGCCAAAGGCATGACGTTGACGCCGGCCGGTGAAACGCTACTGCACCATGCCCGGCAGATGTTGTTCAACGTCGAGAAAATGGGCCTGGAACTGGGCGAGCACAGTCACGGTGTGCGCGGTTATGTGCGAATGCTCGCGAACCTGTCGGCAATCATCCAGTTCCTGCCCGAAGACTTGCGCGACTTTTCCGAGCAGCATCCCCAGGTCAAGACCGATCTTGAAGAACGACCCAGCGCCGGGGTGATTCAAGGGGTGCTCGATGGTGTGGCCGACCTCGGGATCTGCTCCATCGACAGCGACATCAAGGGCTTGCACAGCGTGCTGTACCGTCAGGACAAACTGATGGTGCTGATGTTGCCGGATCACCCGTTGGCCAACCGTCCGAACGTGGCATTTGCCGATACGCTGGACAGCGATTATGTCGGGCTGCATGCGGCCAGTTCGATCAACATGCGTACCCATGCCGCGGCGCGTCAGGCGGGCCGGGTCTTGCGGGTGCGCATCCATGTGCCGGGCTTCGACGCCATGTGTCGCATGATCCAGGCCAACATGGGCATTGGCGTGCTGCCGCAGCGAGCTTATGAACTGTTTGGTCGGGCGTTGGGGTTGCATGCGGTGCCGTTGACCGATGACTGGTCGGATCGGGCGTTGATCCTGGTGGTGCGCGATGAGGCGCTGCTGTCGCCGGTGAGCCGGATGTTGTTTGAGCATTTGCGTGGACAGGCCTGAGTTATTTATGGATCAGACCGGCCCCTTCGCGAGCAGGCTCGCTCCCACAGGGGATTGGTGAACACCACAGATCAACTGTGGGAGCGAGCCTGCTCGCGAAGGCATATCTGAGGCCGCGGCGATTTCCCGGCAGGGCGTTCGCGTTTCGCGAACGCCCCTTGCCAACTGAAGGTTGGATTCCTTGGGCATCGGTCCTCTAGCCTTGGCACATATTCCAAGAACAAGAGGTACCCCGCGATGACTGCCCCCCTGAGTGCAATCAAAGTGATCGAGATCGGCACGCTGATCGCCGCGCCGTTTGCCGCGCGCATGCTGGCCGAGTTCGGCGCCGAAGTGATCAAGATCGAAGCCATGGGGCAGGGCGATCCCCTGCGCAAATGGCGCAAGCTGCATGAAGGCACCTCGCTGTGGTGGTACCTGCAATCGCGCAACAAGAAATCCCTGGCGCTGAATCTGAAATCCGCCGAAGGCATTGAACTGGTCAAGCAACTGGCGACCAGCGCCGACGTGTTGATCGAAAACCTGCGCCCCGGCGCCCTGGAAAAACTTGGCCTGGGCTGGGACGTGCTGCATGCCCTTAACCCCAACCTGACCCTGGTGCGGATTTCCGGTTATGGCCAGACCGGTCCGTACCGAGATCGTCCGGGGTTCGGTGCCATCGGCGAAGCCATGGGCGGCATCCGCTACACCACCGGCACCCCCGGTTCGCCTCCGGCGCGGGTTGGAGTCAGCCTCGGCGACTCGCTGGCTTCGCTGCACGCAGTGATCGGCGCATTGATGTCGTTGCTGCGGGTCAAGACTGGGCAGGGCGGCGGGCAAATCGTCGATGTGTCCCTGGCCGAAAGCGTGTTCAACGTCATGGAAAGCCTGGTGCCGGAATACGACATGCTCGGCCATGTACGTGAGCGCAGCGGCGGTGCCTTGCCGGGCATCGCGCCTTCCAACACTTACCTGACGGGCGATGGCGCTTACGTGGTCATCGCCGGCAACAGCGACCCGATCTACCGTCGCCTGATGCACACCATCGGCCGCGTGGATCTGGCCGAAGCACCCGAATTCGCCCATAACGATGGGCGCGCAGCAAAAAGCAATCTGCTCGATGCCGCCATCACCCACTGGACCAGCAGCCTGCCGATCGACGACGTGCTGGCGGCGCTGGAAGCCGCCGAAGTTCCGGCCGGGCGCATCTATTCGGTGGCCGACATTGTTGCCGATCCGCACTACCAGGCGCGGGACATGCTGCTCAATGCCGAGCTGCCCGGCGGCGCCACGGTGAAAATGCCGGGCATCGTACCGAAACTCTCGGAAACACCCGGTGGCGTGAACTGGTCGGGTCCCGGACTGGGCCAGCACACCGACGGCATTCTCGCGCAGCTTGGTCTGACACCGGCGGACATCGAACGCCTGAAAGTCGAAGGAGTGGTGCAATGATCACTGACTATTCCGATAGCCTCATCGTGCAGGAAGTCTCTCCGCGTGACGGCCTGCAGATCGAGCCGACCTGGGTCGAAACCGTCGACAAGATCGCCCTGATCGATCAGTTGTCCCTGGCCGGATTCAGCCGTATCGAAGGCGGCTCGTTCGTGTCGCCCAAGGCCATTCCCGCTTTGCGTGACGGCGAGTTGGTGTTCAAGGGCATTACCCGCCAGCCGGGGGTGATCTACGTCGCGTTGATCCCCAACCTCAAAGGCGCGCAACGGGCGCTGGCCTGCAGCGCCGATGAGCTGAACCTGGTGATGTCTGCCAGTCAGACCCATAACCTGGCGAACATGCGCATGCGTTGTGAAGACTCATTGGCCGCGTTTGGCGAGATCGTCCAGTTTGTGGGCGGCTCGCCGGTGCGACTCAACGCCAGCATCGCCACCACCTTCGGTTGCCCGTTCGAGGGCAAGATCGATGAAGACCGGGTGCTGCAGATTGTCGAGGCCTATCAGGAACTCGGCATTCAGGGCATCACCCTGGCCGACACCACCGGCATGGCCAACCCGCGTCAGGTCGACCGCCTGGTGCGGCGCGTGTTGCAACGGGTATCGCCAGCGGACCTGACCCTGCATTTCCACAACACCCGTGGCCTTGGTTTGTGCAACGTTCTGGCCGCCTACGAGGCCGGTGCCCGGCGTTTCGACGCGGCCCTCGGCGGCCTCGGCGGTTGTCCGTTTGCACCGGGCGCCTCGGGCAACATCTGCACGGAAGACCTGGTGAACCTGTGCGATGAAGTCGGCATTCACACCGGCATCGATCTGCCGCTGTTGCTGACATTGTCGCGTGGATTGCCGACGCTGCTCGGCCACGAAGTGCCCGGTCAACTGGCCAAGGCCGGCCGCAACTGCGACCTGCACCCCGTGCCTTCCTGACCCACCCGATACCCCCTGTGGGAGCGCGCCTGCTCGCGAAAGCGGAGTATCAGTCGACATCATCGTTGAATGTCAGACCGTATTCGCGAGCAGGCTCGCTCCCACAGTAAAAGCTCCCACACAGAGCACACCAGACAACAAAAACAATCGGACACCTTCGGGAAGTCCGCCTGGAGAAACGCAATGAGCCTTAATGCATTGGAGGCCGGCGCGAGCCCGGCTGTTAGCCACGACGAAGAAAAAGCCCTGGTCAGCAAGGTCGCCTGGCGATTGATGCCGCTGATCATGGTCTGCTACCTGTTCGCGTTCTTCGACCGCATCAACATCAGCTTCGCCAAGTTCCAGTTGCAGGCCGATCTGAGCCTGAGCGACACCGCTTACGGTCTCGGCGCCGGGTTGTTTGTGGTCGGTTACGTGATTTTCGAAGTGCCCAGCAACATGATGCTGTACAAGGTCGGCGCCCGTCGCTGGATTGCCCGGATCATGATGTCCTGGGGACTGGCCACCGCGCTGATGGTCTTCGTCAACAGCGAATGGCAGTTCTATGTACTCCGATTCTTGATCGGTGCCATGGAGGCGGGTTTTGCGCCGGGCGTGTTGTATTACCTGACGCTGTGGTTCCCGCAGCACTATCGCGGACGCATCACCTCGATGCTGTTTCTGTCATCGGCCTTCGCCGGGTTGGTGGGCGCGCCGTTCTCCGGGCTGGTGTTGCAACACCTCGACGGCTTCATGGACATGCGTGGCTGGCACTGGTTGTTCCTGCTCGGCGGTGTGCCATGCATCGGCCTCGGTTTGCTGGTGCTGACCCTGCTTAAGGATCGCATCGAAGACGCCCACTGGCTGACGCCCTCGGAGAAGACGTTGCTGGCCAGTCGCATCGCTCACCATGAACCGCACAAAAGTGGCGGGTCGCTGCTCGCGGCGCTGCGTATTCCGGGCTTCCTGACCCTCGGCCTGATCTACTTCCTGATTCAGGTGGCATCCTACGGCTTGAATTTCTGGGCACCGCAACTGATCCGCAGCGCCGGTACCGAGAGCCCGGTGATGATCGGTCTGCTGACGGCGATCCCGTACATCTGTGGCGCCATCAGCATGGTGGTGATCGGACGCTTGTCGGATGCCTCCGGCGAGCGACGCAAGTTTGTCGCAGGACTGGTCGCGGTCGGTGCGATCGGCTTCTTCAGCGCGGGGATCTTCGCCCATCACACGACGTTCCTGATCGTCGCCCTGGGCTTGCTCGGTGCCGGCATCATCGCCTCGATCCCGAGCTTCTGGACTCTGCCGCCAAAACTGCTGGCCGGCGCCGGCGCAGGGGCTGCGGGCGGGATCGCGGTGATCAACACCCTGGGCCAGTTCGGCGGCATCGTCAGCCCGGTCATGGTCGGGCGGATCAAGGACCTGACCGGCAGCACCACACCGGCGTTGTATGTCATTGGCGTCTGCGCGCTGATTGCGGTGGCGTTGTTGCTGTGGGGGCTGCCGCAGAAGCTGCGTACGCTGGACAAGTTTTAAGAGTTCGCAAGTCGCGCCGGCTCGTGCGGGGACCACGCATTCCTGCAGGAGCTAGCGCAGCCTGCGATCCATTACGGTGCCGACAGATCGCTTTCGCGAGCAGGCTCGCTCCCACAGTGGATTGCATTACCCCTGTGAGAGCGAGCCTGCTCGCGAAGACTGACGGACAGTCGCCATCGTACTATCGACCATTCCCTTGACCCGCCGCCACTGCAAGCGGGCGCCTTCCTCTCACTCCCGGGCCTCCGGCAGTGTCTTTCCCTGAATCCTCGATGTTCTAAGCCCAAGTCGGTGATGAAGTTCTTCGACGATCAGTCATTCGGCCTGCAATGACCTGATATAGACTGGCGACCATTCACCAAACAGTTCAAAAGGACTTCCCATGACCCCATCGCTGCTAATGGCCGTTCTTGCCTCGGGCTTCATTTATGGCATTACCCCGGGGCCGGGTGTGCTGGCGGTGTTTGGGATTGGTGCGGCGCATGGCCGGCGGGCGGGGGCGGGGTTTCTCTGCGGGCATTTGCTGGGCGATGTGATCTGGTGCAGCACCGCGCTGGTGGCGATTGTCGGTGCGCGGGAAATCGGCAGCACCGCGTTTGATGTGCTGGGCGTACTCAGCGGCCTTTATCTGTTCTGGCTCGGCTGGCGTGCGGTGCGGGCACGTCGCAGCGCTGGCGAAGCGCCCCAGGGGCCGGCGCGGCAACCGTTCTGGCATGGCATCCTGTTTGGCCTGACCAATCCGAAGGCTTACCCGGTGGCGGTGGCGACATTCACTGCCTTGCTTTCAAGCCGCGCCGAGTTGCTGACCTGGTCGATGTTGCCGTGGCTGATCTTCCTCAGCTTCGTCGGTGGCCTTTTCGCCTACGCTATCCTCATCGGCATTGTCGGGGCGCGCCGGGTGCGCACCTTGTATCAACGCCATGAGCTGGCGATTACCCGCCTGTGCGGGGTGATGTTCATCGGTTTCGCCATCAACGCCCTGGCGCATGCATTGCCGGGGCTGGTGACGAACAAGGCTTGACGCTGATTGCAGGGTTGCATCAGTGGCACACGTACTGGTCAGGGATGGTTTCTTCTTGCTGCATCGTTCGGACACGCTCTCGGCACCATGACCACCAGAAATTCCGCTCCGTTGGCGAGCTACATCGACCTCTTGCTGGACGCCGTTTGCGCGGTCGACAAACAAGGTCGCTTCGTATTTGTCAGTGCGGCCTGCGAGCGCATTTTTGGCTACACCCCGGAGGAGTTGATCGGGCGGCAGATGATTGATCTGGTGCACCCGGCCGACCGCCAGCGCACCCTCGATGCCGCACGAGAAATCATGGGCGGCGATCCCAAGCTGAACTTCGAGAACCGTTACCTGCGCAAGGATGGCCGGGTGGTGAACATCCTGTGGTCGGCGCGCTGGTCGGAGGTCGATCAACTGCGCATCGCCGTGGCCCGTGACATCACTGAGCGCAAGCAGGCCGAGTCCCGACAGGCGGCGCTATACGCGATTTCCGAAGCGGCGCATGCGGCAGAAGACCTGTTGGCGCTGTTCAAGCGCATCCATCTGATCATCGGTGAATGGCTGCCGGCGCTGAATTTTTCCGTGGCGTTGTATGACGAACACTGTGCGCAGTTGAATTTTCCCTACCACGTCGACGACCACGAGCCGCAGCCCGAGCAACCCGGTACGATCACCGGGCGCCTGTGTGCCGAGGTTATCCGCACCGGCCTGCCGATTTTGCTGACCCCGGATCAGCAGACGCCACACGTCGGTTTCGAAGCGCTGGTGTCCGGGCAACATTCACCCTGTTGGCTAGGTGTGCCGCTGAACTCGCAAAACGGCACCATCGGCGCACTGATCGTCAAAAGCATCCCCGGCGGCGAGCGCTATACCGAGCAGGATAAAGAATTGTTGCAGTATGTCTGTGCCCAGGTCGCAACAGCGATCGAGCGCAAGCAGTTGCACGCGCGATTGCAACGCATGGCCCAGTACGACCAGTTGACCCAGCTGCCCAACCGCGAACTGTTGCGTGACCGGCTCAAGGCGTCATTGGCAGCGGCGCGTGACGACCGTGGGCGCATGGCGCTGCTGTATGTCGACCTCGACCGTTTCAAACAAGTCAACGACACCCATGGCCATGCGGTGGGCGACATGTTGTTGCAGACCGTCGCCAATCGGCTCAAGGGCTGCGTACGCGAAACCGACACCGTGGCGCGCATTGGCGGTGACGAATTCGTCGTGTTGTTGCACAGCATCCACGCCTCGGGCGATGCCGACTGCGTGGCCGGGAAAATCCGTCAGGTCCTGGACCAGCCGCTGCGCCTGGATGGCCACAGCCTGCACATCCATCCGAGTATCGGCGTGGCGCAATACCCTGAAAACGGCACGGAAGAAGCACAGTTGTTCCGGCACGCCGATGAAGCGATGTACAGCGCCAAGCGCGAGCATCACCTGCGGCTCGTCTGAATATCGGTCGCCGTTCGTCGCGGCATGAACGGATTTTTCTAAACCTTTTGGCCCGCATAAATTCAGATTCTATGCGGGCTACAGCTCGCCGCGAACATCACCAAGAGGTAGAGAATCATGCCTAACTCAAGAAACTCGAACTCGGGAAACTTCGCCAACGATCGAACCAAGGCGTCTGAAGCCGGTCGCAAAGGTGGGAAAACCACTACCACGACGGTCGATAAAGAGCCTGCGAAACCCGACATGGGCCGTAAAGGCGGACAAGGCGGGCAAAAATCCCGCTAGTGGATAAGGTGGTTTTGATTGAGAAGCGGGGGCGAAAGCTCCCGTTTGAATTTTTAGAGGAGGGCGCGACCATGAACCGGATGGCCACCCGATTACGCAATTGCGGTTTTGCCGCGTTACTGGGCCTGTGCGCCAGCAGTGCCTTCGCCCAGACCCCTGCCGAATTCATCAACGATGCCTCCGCCAAAGGCATGGCCGACATCGAAGCCAGTCGCCTGGCGCACCAGAAATCCGAATCCAAAGAGGTCAAGGACTACACCATTGTTGTGATCAACGACCGCACCACCGCCAATCAGCATCTGGCGAAAATCGCCAAGCAGCTGGACCTGCCGGTAGCCCCGCGTGAAGAGGTGGTGGATAAGGCCAAGGCCTTGATGCCTGAAGTCATGGAGGGCGCGAATTTTGATGAGGCCTACGCCGCCAACCAAGTCAAAACCACTCAGGAAGCCATCGAGCAGCTTGAGCAAACGGCGCAAACCACAGACGTGCCACAGATCAAGGCATTCGCTGAGGAAACCCTGCCCAAACTGCAAAATCACCTGCAAATGGCCCGGGCTCTACAGGCCAGTCTCTAGTCATTCCCGTGCGCGGGTGACCTCGGGCCACTCGCGCAATGTCGATCAACACTCATTCAGATCCTGTTTGCCTTTCTCCTCAACGACCGTGCCGTCAATGGAAATGGTCTGGCCCTCGCCCAGGCTGCGATAGTGCTTTCTCAACGCCTCCAGCTCTTTCAGGTCCAACGCCTCGAGTCCGAGCATCGCGTTCTGCGCGTCCTTGGTCACCCGCAGCAACTCATCGACCTTCAAATGCAAAATGTCCGTGTCGCGGTTCTGCGTGTTCTGGATCAGGAACACCATCAGGAAGGTGATGATGGTGGTCGAGGTATTGATGATCAGTTGCCAGGTGTCGTTGAACTTGAAAATCGGCCCGCTCAACCCCCACAGGAAAATCAACAGGATCGCCCCCAGGAACGTCTTGGGGCTACCGGCCCATAGGGCGAGTTTCTGTGCGATTTTTGCGAATTTCATGGCCGTTTTCCTTATGGGGATGCACCTGTTTTTTCTGACAGTGAGGGCGAGATGAAAATTCGGCTGATGTTGCTATGGGACTGAAAAGTCGGTTTGGAACACGTTGGCAAAGAGGCATTGATGACGCTCTGGTTTCGTCGTTGGTGGGCAAAATCTTAATTCTTGGTCGGAATCTTCCTTTGTGCCGGTTTGTGTCTAGTATCAATGGCAATCAATTTGCCAGTATCAGACACACGGATCGAAATCGGATAAGAGGCCACTCATGGAATTTTTCGAAAAGCTCGCAAGTCTCGCTGCCAAAGTTCGTTTGCAGGGCGCTGCAATTCAAACGGAAGAGGCGACTAAGAATGCTTTTGTCATGCCCTTCATCAGCACGGTACTGGGCTACGATGTCTTCGATCCAACCGAAGTGACACCGGAGTTTGTTTGCGATGTAGGCACAAAAAAAGGGGAGAAAATTGATTACGCAATCATGAAAGGGGGAGAGGTTCAGATCCTGATCGAGTGCAAAAAAATAGGTGAGCCGCTACATATCAATCATGCCTCTCAGCTGTTTCGCTACTTTCATGTCACTAGCGCTCGAATCTCCATTCTCACCAACGGCCAGGTCTACAAATTTTTCACTGATCTGGATGCGCCCAACAAAATGGACGAGAAGCCATTTCTTGAGCTCGACCTTCTGGATATCGACGAGTATTCCGTCCCCGAATTGATCAAACTCACCAAATCAGCGTTCGATGTTGAGTCGATCATCAGCGCCGCGGGCGAATTGAAGTACGTCAGCCAAATCAAAAAAGTTATCGCTTCCCAGGTCAGCAAACCTGACGACGACTTTGTGAAAGTCTTCGCATCGCGGGTTTACGACGGCGTGATCACGCAGAAAGTCCGGGAGCAGTTTCATGAGCTGACCCGAAAGGCCGTCGTGCAATTTCTCAACGATCAGATCAATGAACGGCTCAAATCAGCCATGAGTGGTGCTATTCAGCCGGCGTTGGCCTCACTGCCAGTCTCTTCCAGTAGTGTTGAACAAACAGACGTGCGGGACGAGTCAGAAGACAAGGTTCTGACGACATTGGAAGAGTTGGAGGGATATCACATCGTCAAGGCGGTAGTTCGATCGGTCGTCGATGCCAAGCGAATCGTTCAGCGCGATACCCAGAGTTACTTCGGCATCCTGCTCGACGACAACAACCGCAAGCCGATCTGCCGTCTGCACTTCAACCGCTCGCAGAAGTACATCGGCATATTTGACGAAGAGAAAAACGAAACCCGGCATGCAATCAATTCCATTGATGACATTTACGAGTATTCGGATCATTTGAAGAAGACTGTCGGGTATTACGATTAAGGTCGCTTGGCAAGGAAACTGTAGGAGCGAGCTTGCTTGCGAAAAAACCAGGTGCATCGCTGGCATCTGGTTACACGCGTTTTCGTTCACGACCATCGCGAGCAAGCTCGCTCCTACAGTGTGTCCGACCGCTTCTCACTGCCAGTTTTGTTGAAAGAGCCCAATGATGTTTCCTGCCGAAGGGGGAATAGAGCCGAGCCTATGAGTCGATGTATCGTAACGGACCGGTTGTTGACCTTCGGGTTGGACAACGCACCGACAGGAGAACGCAATGAGTTGGTCCGCCAAACAATACGTCGCTTTTGAAGATGAACGCACCCGTCCCGCCCGTGACCTGTTGGCGGCGATACCCGCCGCAGACGTGCGCTCGGCCATCGACATCGGTTGCGGTCCCGGTAACTCGACCGAATTGCTGGTGGAGCGCTTTCCCGGTGCTTCAGTGCGCGGGCTGGACAGTTCGACCGACATGATCGAAGCGGCGCGCAAGCGCTTGCCGCAGGTGCAGTTCGACATTGCTGATATCGATACCTGGAACGACAGTGGCCCGTTCGATGTGATTTTTGCCAATGCGGTGTTGCAGTGGGTGCCCGATCACGCCACGTTGTTGCCTTCGCTGGTGAACAGGCTCGCCCCCGGTGGCAGTCTGGCGATTCAGATGCCGGATAACCTCAATGAGCCTTCGCATCGGTTAATGCGCGAAGTGGCGGCTGACGGTCCCTGGGCGAGCAAGCTTGCCGGTGCCGCCGTGCAACGCACGGAAATGGCCGATGCCAGTGGCTATTACTCAATCCTCAAAGCCTGCTGCACCCGCGTCGATGTGTGGCGCACCACCTACCATCATCCACTCGCAGGCGGTGCGTCGGGTGTGGTCGAGTGGTTCAAGGGTAGCGGTCTGCGGCCGTTTCTCGATCCGCTGGATGAGACGGAGCGGGCGCAGTACCTGAAGCAGTATCTGGCCGCCATTGAGCAGGCCTATCCGGCGCTGGCCGATGGTTCGGTGTTGCTGCCGTTTCCGCGGTTGTTTCTGGTGGCGACTCGCTGATGCGAAAAAAGGGCCGGATGACGATCGTGTCATCCGCCCCTTTTCTTTGAACGCCTGGCACTCAAGTATTCGAAGATAAACGAAGCAAAGCCGAACAACCCGATCATTGAAATGATCATGATCCCCAACTCTGAACTGTCCATGCTGACCTCTTGGCGAATGGTGAGCGGGCAGAGTAAGGCATCTGTCGTCGGGCTCACCGCGGCTCTACGGAGTCTTTACGAGCGGGTGGAGATCCATACGCAAACTATACGAGTACCTGCAAGAAACACTCGGCGCTGAGCGCTGACCAGTCTCATCATCGGTCGCTCCGGTTCTTTCATCAGCTCTGCTGCAACACCTTCAGTGCTGCCGAAGCCAGAAAGCCCGAACGGCTTTTCTCTTCCGGGTGGTGCAGCACGTACTCATCAATCCGGTTGAGCAGGTAGCCAGGCAGTGTGATGTTCAGTTTCTGGGCCTTGCCCAGATATTTGGTTACGTCGATATCCACCAGTGCCCACGCACACCCTGCGTACTTTGGATTGGCAGCGTGCAAAGTCACTTTATTCGCGGGCGGAATTGGCGACCCGTCTTCGGCCAGTATCTCGAAGTGACCTTCAATGGCTTCCCGGGCCATGGCCATGGCGTCATCCAGATCTTCGCCAGCGGAAAAGCATCCCGGAATGTCCGGGATCTCCACGCCCCAGGCGTGTTCGTCATCGCCCATTGAAATCGCAATTGGGTAAAGCATGTTCATTGTCCTCCGAGGACTGGGCGCATCGGCTCGTTAAAGCAGCGCCTGTTGCAAAATACTGATGGCCGTTTTCTTGAGCAGATCTTTTTTGGGATGAGGGACCGTCACCAGCCCCGGCTTGGTCGGATGCTTGAAGTGATGGTGGCTGCCTCTGATACGTACCAGATACCAGCCGTCCGCAACGAGTTGGCTAATCGAAAATCGGCTATTCACATCACCTCCTTGTGGTGTGCTTGTGGTTATTATACCTACTGATTTTTTGAATCAACACTATAACCACCGAAACCGTCCTGGCTTCGATGACAGAGGGTGCTAGGGATCGAGTCTAGAGGGCACTACGGCGATGGCTTCACGCAAGGCTCAATTGAAGTGCTTTGTGTATTGCCAGATTTTACTGATAGGGCAACACGCTCAAATCTCAGCCGAAGATGGCCAACACTTTCTCGCATCGGCAGGCATGAAAATGCTAATGCGGGAACAAATTTGATAATAAATCCGTGGTTTTCGAAAAAAACGCTAACGAACTTCAGGAAGGCATTAGCGCCCAAGGAGTCAAACCCCAGACACAAAAAAACCGGCCATCAAGGCCGGTTTTTTCTTTACCTGCATCCCCCGTCAAAAACCAACGTGAGACTGAAATTCGATTGGAGCGGGTGAAGGGAATCGAACCCTCGTTATCAGCTTGGGAAGCTGGAGTAATGCCATTATACGACACCCGCTCGGAGCGGCTGACTTTGTACCAGATGTGCGCATGGAAATGAAGTTTTTCTTTGCGCTGCATGGCTTTGGCACAAGTGAAACACGCCAGAAAACTGCATGGCGGTCGTTCGCGGGCAAGCCTCGTTCCTGCAGGAGTGCGTTAAGGCTGCAGAGCGGGGCTTGCTCGCGATGACGCTGTTTCAGATGGCCAATGCATGGTGGTCCTGGACGTAGTGGAAACGCGGTCGGCTTTCATGCTGCGCCGGCTTCAGGAAACCCATCAGTGCGTTGCGGCTGTCTCGGCAAGCGGATTTGTGTTCCATGTCGAGAAAGTGGCCGGTGGCCTGCAGGGTGCTGAACGTGCTGTGTTGCACGTGGCCGGCGAACAGTCGGGCGTCTTCCGCGGCGGTGTACTCATCCCATTCGCCGTTCATGAACAGCACCGGTACGTTGATTTTCTTCGCCGCGTTCAGGTAGCACTGCCGATCGCTGTTGAGCACATCGCTGATGTGAAAGTGCATCTGCCCGTACTCATGCTCAGCCAAAGAGCTGACATGCTTGTAGTTGAAGCGCTTGAACAGCGACGGCAAGTGTTTGCCGATGGTGCTGTTCACCAGGTTGCCGACCCGGTCGCCATCCCGGCTGCCGAGGTAATCGACGCCGCGTTCGAGATAGTCGAGCATGTGGGCGTTGACCACCGGGGAGAACGAGCTGATCACGGCTTTTTCGATGCGCCGTGGCCGTTGGGACAGCGCGACCATGGTCGCGGCGCCACCAAAGGAAAACGACAGCACGTGTTCGGCGGCGAAGTGGTCGATCAGCTCGAGGAGGATCTGCCCTTCGATTTCCTTGGTCAGCATTTTCTCATGCAGGTTGTGGGCTTTTGACTTGCCCGCGTAGGGCTGGTCGTAGCAGACCACATTGAAATGCGGATAAAGGTTTTTCACGGTTTGTGCAAACGACGCAGTCGTGGCCATCGAGCCGTTGACCAAAATGATGGTCTTCTCTGCGGCGTCTGCGCGATAGAACTCCGTGTAAACCCGATACTGACCCTGTATATCCAGCACAGCGATTTCTGGCCTCATGTCATAAGACTCCTGGCAAGCGGGTATGCGCGCAAAAGAGATTGCACGAGCTTTGTGACAGGTAGGCATATGCCTTGGAATTTGCTAGCCCATGTCGATCCAATGCAGTCCGGTCGACGGGTATTGTTATTGGCGGGCAGTCTGCCGGATGAGGCCGGAACCCATGGGTTCCTACCGGCAAAAAGTTTCTTGGATGTATCTTGTGACTCATCGGTCACATTTCGGCCGACGTCCTGATTCAAGCAGGGGTCACATCATTGCGCAAGTGCATTTGATAAATTGTTCGACAACTTCTGCTGAGCGGTAGGCTGCTTAGATCGATTCGATCTCTTCATCGCTGAGTGGGCGGTATTCGCCCGGTTTCAACGTGCTGTCGAGTACCAGCGGCCCCATACGCTCGCGGTGCAGGCGCATCACCTTGTTGTCGAAGTGGCCGAACATCCGCTTCACCTGATGGTAACGACCTTCGACGATGCTCAGGCGTGCCGATTTCGGCCCCAACAGCTCTAGCCCGGCCGGTTGGGTGGTGAGGTCTTCGAAGGCGAAGTACAGGCCTTCAGTGAATTTGAGGGCGTATTCAGGGCCTATGTCTCGCTCGGTTTCGACGTAATAGACCTTCGGCAGTTTGGTCTGCGGCTGGGTCAGGCGGCGAGACCAACTGCCGTCGTTGGTGATCAGCATCAGGCCGGTGGTGTTGAAATCCAGGCGACCGGCGATGTGCAGTTCGTCCTTGTCCGGTTCATGGATCAGGTCGAGTACGGTCGGGTGCTGCGGGTCACGGGTGGCGCTGACGCAACCGGCCGGTTTGTGCAGCATGAAGTGACGCAGCGGCTTGCCGGCTTGCAGGACCTCATCATCGACTTCGACGCGGCTGAACTCGCGGACTTCGGCGTGGGGGTCGCTGACGACTGTTCCGTCGATGCTGACGCGCTTTTCCACCAGCAACAGGCGCACCTGCTTACGGTTGAAGCGGGGCAGGTTGCTGAGGAAGCGGTCGACGCGCATGGCTCAAGGATCGGTGAGGACAGGGCCGCGCATCTTACTTGATCAGCTGGGGCGCTGCCTGCAACTGCGCCTCGACTTCGGCGCAGCGCGGACACAGGCAAGAGGCGTTGCGCAGTTCTGCCGGCAGCGCTTCAAGTACCCCCGGGTCGATGCTGACGCCGTAGCACCAGCACGCCCGATCGGCGGTTCGCGGGTCGGCCAGGGCGCAGTCGTTGGGGGCGCCGCAGGCGGGGCAGAGGTCAGGCTGGTTCATAGCTGGAGTGAGGCTTTTCCACACAGGTACGGTTGCGGCCACTTTGCTTGGCCCGGTACATCGCATGATCGGCCCGCGACAGCAGTGTATGCAAGGTGTCATCGGGTTGCAGGGTGGTCAGGCCGATGCTGACCGTCAGATGCAAGCGGCTGCCGTTGTAGGCATACAGCTGCTGCGCCACGTGCTGACGAATTTTCTCGGCAATCATCAGACCGGTCTCACCGTCGGTGTCCTTGAGCAGCACGATGAACTCTTCGCCGCCCCAGCGGCAGACGATATCGGAGTGGCGCAGACAGCTCTCCAGATCCCTGGCAAAGCCGATCAGCACCTGATCGCCGGCCAGGTGGCCGTAGGTATCGTTCAGGGCCTTGAAGTGGTCCAGGTCCAGCAGCAATGCCGTCAGCGGCTTGGGCTCGCGCTGGGCTTCGTGCATGGCTTGCGCAGCGAGCAGGTCGAAGCCGCGGCGGTTGGGTAGTTCTGTCAGGCTGTCGAGGGTCGCCTGGGCGTGAATCCTGCTCTGATAACGCTTGATCACCCGGTTGAGCAGAGCGAGGACGGTCAGGGTGACCACCAGGCAGATCAGCAGGTTGAGGTACAGCGAGCGACGGATCTCACTGAGGTCGCCGTCTTCGCGTTTGTCGACGAACAAGTACCAGTTCAGTTCCGGAATGAACCGCACGTTGAGGAAGTGTCCCTGGCCCTGGCCGGAATACTCGTAGCTGCCGCTGTGAGGCTTGGGCAACTGAGTGATCAGATTTTTCATGCTCTCGAGTTCACCCAGGGTCTGCCCGGCCCGTGCGCCATCCGGACCACCCTCGGCGCCGGTGAGTACCAGGCGTCCGAAGGTGTCGACGAAGTACACGCTGCGCTGGTAACGCTGCTGGTATTTGTCGATCAGCTTGATCACCGCATCGACGGTCAGCCCGACACCCGCCGCGCCGATGAAACGGTCGTTGTAGTCATAGACCTTGTAGTTGATGAAAACGGTCAGGTTGTCTCTGTTGGCAAGATCCGGATCGACGTTGATCTCATAGGGATCTTTCATGTCGCGCACGCGGAAGTACCAGGTATCGCGGGGTTCAGTGGCCTTGACCTGCTTGAGTACGCCCTTGGCGTGGTAGTAGGTCAGGCTGGTGTTGGAGACGAAAAAGGCGGTGTAGGCGCCGTAGTGGGTCATGACCTCATTGAGATAGCGGGTCATTTGGTCGGTGTCGCGTTCGCCGTTTACCACCCAGTCACGCATGAAGGTATCGCGGGACATCATCGAGGAAATCAGGATCGGTCTGACCAGGTCTTTCTGGATTTCCGAGTAGACGGTGTCCGAGGTCAGTGGCAGTTCGGTGTTGACGATGTTGTCGCGGATCGATGCCCGCGACGCGTAGTAACTGAGGAAGGAGGTGGCCAGGAAACCTGCGCCCAACAATGCGACCAGCGTGAGGACCAACGAGCGTTGAGAGTACAGCGGCGATCGAAGCGGCATGGCAGTTCCGTTGACAGTTGTCCGATGGCAAGCATTCTAGTGGCAATGGCGGGGAAAAGACTGCTGCATTTGCAGGGCGAATCGGCAAGGATCAGGGACGTCGTTGTCTTAACTGACGCCTTCGCGGGCAAGCCTCGCGCCTACAGGTTCAGCGTCCGTGAATCGTGAGCTCAACACCGCTCTGTCAGATACCGGGTGCGCCTGCGCACCGCAATGGGACGTCTCGGCCACTGATCCGAAGGTTGGCCAGGCGGCGCACTTGATAGGGGATTGTGAGTCAAAACAGAAGCCAGTCGGCCTGTTCCGGCTGCGGGTCTTTCAGGAGGCCGCCATGTTTCGACGACTGTTGCTCGGTGCTGCGTTGGGTCTTGGATTGTCCGGTTGTTATTACTACGCCGGTGGCTACGACGTCGTGTATCCCGCCCCTTATTACTATCCCGGTTATTCGCCTTATTCCTACTATTACGGCCCGCGTTACTACCATGGCCCACGCTTTTACGGTGGCTATCGCTATTACTACTGGGGTGGCCACGCGCCACGTTATTACGGCGGTGGATATCGCGGGGGACGCCACTAATCAGCGCGTGAATAGATGAAAAACCTTTCATCGGCGACATGTTTCAACTTGTTGCGGGGTCGCACCAGATTCCGAAATCGATGTCAGATATTTCGACAGTTGCAGAACATTCAGCTGTCGCCCACCCGCGTCGCTGGTGTGGCTCACTCGCGGTCCAGGAGGCCGCTATGTATCGACGATTTCTACTGATTGCTGTGTTGGGATTGTCCTTGGGTGGATGCGTGCCTTATTCCGATGGAGGAGCCGGATACTACAGTTCAGAAGTCTATACATCGCCGGCGCCGGCCTATTACTCCAGCGGCGGGCCTTACTATTACAACGGTGGGTATTACACACCACCGCGCCGGTATTACGCGCCGCCTGCCAGGTATTACCAGCCGACGCCGCGCTATTATCATCAGCCGCGGGTCTATCAACCGGCACCGCGCTACTACCAGCACTCGCCGCGTCACTATCAGTCACGGCCGGACTACAGGGCGCATCAGAACCATGGTTGGGACGGTCGCAACCGTGGCGGCTGGGACAATGATCATCGTCGCGGACGAAACGACAATCACGATCGTCGAGGCGGCCGCAATGGGCGTGGCGATCACGACGGCCGGGGTAATCACCGCTAATCCGGTGTAAACGCCATTCCCTTTGGGAGCGAGCCTGCTCGCGAAGGCGGCATGTCAGACAGCTTTTATGGCGTCTGACACTCCCTCTTCGCGAGCAGGCTCGCTCCCACAGTTTTTATTGGTACTCCGACAAGTCTGCCAACGGATGCCGCCCCTCCCAAACCTTGTGAAAATGCGCCTGCACCACCGCATCCGGCACATTGTTGATGTCCGGCCAGTGCCAATGCGGCTTCTGATCCTTGTCGATCAGCCGTGCTCGCACACCTTCGCTGAACTCCGGATGCCGACAGCAATTGAGGCTCAGGGTGTATTCCATCTGAAAGACTTGCGCCAGCGACATGTGCCGGGCGCGGATGATTTGTTCCCACACCAGATGAGCGGTCAGCGGCGAGCCTTCGCTCATGGTCCGCGCGGCGCGGCTGAGCAGCAGGTCAGTGCTATCGCGTAGCCCGCTGATGGCTTTCCAGGCGCAACGCACATCGCTGACATCCAGCAGTTCATCGATACGCTGGCGACGCGGCAACCACTGGGCTTCGGGCATCTGGTCGACGGCTTCCTGCTGCAAGGCCTTGAGCAGACTGTTGAGCTGCATCGGCGTCTGTTCCTGCCAGTTCAGCTGCAACAAACCTTCAATCAGCGCTTCCTGCTGCTCATCGAGCAGGAAGCGGTCGGCCAGGTCCAGATCGATCGCATCGCGACCGTTCATATGGGCGCCGGTCAGGCCGAGGAACACGCCAAGCTTGCCGGGCAGGCGCGACAGGAACCAACTGGCGCCGACGTCCGGATACAGGCCGATACTGATCTCCGGCATCGCCAATCGACTGCTCGGCGTGACAATGCGAGTGCTTGCCCCCTGCAGCAGGCCCATGCCGCCGCCGAGTACATAACCGTGCCCCCAGCAGATCAACGGTTTGGGGTAAGTGTGCAGGCTGAAGTCCAGGCGGTATTCCGAATTGAAGAAATGCGCGGCCAGCGTTGGCACCTCACCCGGATGGGCACGACAGGCCTCCACCAGGCTGCGCACTTCGCCGCCGGCGCAGAAGGCCTTGGCGCCGTGGCCGCGCAGCAGGACGCAGACGATTTGCGGCTCCTTGGCCCAGGCGTCCAGTCGGTCGCGCAGGGCATTGATCATCGGCAAGGACAGGGCGTTGAGCGACTTTTCTGCGTTGAGGGTGGCAACGCCAATGCGGGCGCCGTCGGTGCCGGTGAGTTCTTCGAAGTGCAGATTCATCGTGACCTCGATCGGGAATTTGAGGGTTAAGTATGATCGCTGTGTGGGAAAGTGCCGGATCTGCGTCAGATCAATTGACAAGCGTGGTGAGGCTTCTTAGGGTTCGCCCCATTGTTTTTGCCGGATATGACCATGACTGCTGACGACCGTATCAAACTCGAACCGAGCTGGAAGGAGGCACTGCGTGCGGAATTCGACCAGCCCTATATGGCAGAGTTGCGAAATTTCCTGCAGCAGGAGCGGGCGGCCGGCAAGGAAATCTATCCACCGGGTCCGATGATCTTCAACGCGCTCAATTCCACGCCGCTGGACAAGGTCAAGGTGGTGATCCTCGGCCAGGACCCGTATCACGGCCCGGGGCAGGCCCATGGCTTGTGCTTCTCGGTGCAACCGGGCGTGCCGGCGCCACCGTCGCTGGTGAACATCTATAAAGAGTTGAAACGCGACCTGAACATCGACATCCCCAACCACGGCTACCTGCAGAGCTGGGCCGAGCAGGGCGTGCTGATGCTCAACACCACCATGACCGTGGAGCGCGCCAACGCCAACGCGCATAAGGACAAGGGCTGGCAGTTTTTCACGGATCGGATCATTGAAGTGGTCAGCCAACAGCAACCGCATCTGGTGTTTATGCTGTGGGGCGCCCATGCCCAGAGCAAACAGAAGTTGATCGATGCCACCAAACATTTGGTGTTGACGTCTGTGCACCCGTCACCGCTGTCGGCCTATCGCGGCTTCCTCGGTTGCGGACACTTCAGCCGGACCAACAAGTTCCTTGAGCAGAATGGCGAGTCGCCGATCGATTGGCGGTTGCCGCCGGTTTGATGTGGTGTCCGTGATGGCCCCTTCGCGAGCAGGCTCGCTCCCACATGGGGTTTTCGGTGTTCACAACACCTATGTGGGAGCGAGCCTGCTCGCGAAGAGGGCAACTCGGTCTTTCAGACAGAATCCGGGTTGCGGTTCCAATACCTGAACAACGGCTCCGCCAGAAACAACACAAACAGCAGCCGCATCACTTGCATCGCCGTCACCAGCGGAACCGACAGTTGCAGGGTCTCCGCCGTCAGGCTCATCTCTGCAATGCCACCGGGCATCATGCCCAGGGTCAAAGAGCGCAAATCCAGGTGGGTCAGGGCACTCAAACCCAATGCCGCCGCGGTCGCAATCAACATGGTCAACACCGTGCCAACCAACGTCCGGCCCATGAACGACGGCGCGCGACGGAAAAACTGCCGATTGAAATGACAGCCCAGGCCGCTGCCGATCAGCCATTGACCGATCTGGCTGCCGCCGTCGGGCAATCCGATATGCAGGTCCCAGCCGATGCTGACCGTTGCACTCACCAGCAGCGGCCCGAACAGCCATGGGTTGGGTTGACGCAAACGTTCCCAGATCCAGGCGACCAATGCGCCTGCGGGAAACAAGATCGCCAGCCAGCGCCAATCGATGCTGCCGGCGTGGGAAATAGGCGTGCCGTCGCCCAACAGATATTTGAATGCAGCCGGCACACACAGCACCACCACCAACACCCGCAAGCTCTGGCCGGCAGCGACCCGGCTGAGTACCGCACCGTTGCGGGCGCCGAGGTTGACCATCTCCCCGGAGCCGCCGGGCATGCTGGAGAAGAACGCCGTGGCGCGGTCTTCGCCGGTGCGCCGCATCAGCCAGACCCCGACCACCGCGGACAGGCTGGTGACCAACGCACCGAAGAAGATCAGGCCGAAATGACTCAAAACCTGCTCCATCACCACCGGGGTGAAGTGCAGGCCAATACCGATGCCGACGATCCACTGACCGCACTTGCGACCGCCAGGGATTTCCGCCAGTTGCCAGGGCGTCAGGCAGCGAACCAGGATGATCGCCAGCAACGAGCCGACCATCCATGGCAGCGGCCAGCCGACCTGGCTGGCGAGGTAACCGCCCAGCAGGCCGACCAGTGGGGTGCCCCACCACGCTTTGAACGGTGTCCGGTCAGACATCGGCAATGACGCGCCGGGCAACCGAACGTTTGCGCCAGATGCGCACAATCGGCACCAGCAACATGACCACGATCAACCCCCAGACACCCATGGTGATTCCGCTCGACCAGAGAATATCCAGCGAACCGTTGGAAATCGACAAAGCCCGACGCAGGTTCTGCTCCATCAAGCCACCGAGGATGAAGCCCAGCAAAACCGGCGACAATGGGAAGTCCAGCTTGCGCAGGATGTAGCCGAAGATGCCGATACCGATCATCAGGAACAGATCGAAGGTGGTGGCATGCACCGCATACACACCGATGGCGGTGATGATGGCGATCATCGGCACCAGCGCCCAGTTCGGTACGGCGAGGATCTTGGTGAAGAAGCGGATCATCGGAATGTTGAGGATCACCAGCATGATGTTGGCGATAAACAGCGACGCGATCAGGCCCCAGACGATGTCCGGTTGCTGTTGAAACAGCAGCGGGCCTGGCGTGATGTTGTACAGCGACAGCGCGCCGATCATCACCGCCGTGGTGCCCGAACCCGGAACGCCGAGGGTCAGCATCGGCACCAGCGCACCGCAGGCTTCGGCACCGATGGCGGTTTCCGGGGCTGCGAGGCCGCGCTTGTCACCCTGGCCGAATTTGCCGTTCGGCCCGGCGATGCGTTTCTCGGTCATGTAGGCCACGGCGCTGGCCAGCGTCGCGCCGGCTCCCGGCAGCACGCCCATGATGAAACCGAGCACCCCGCAACGCATGTTCACCCAGAACACCGAAGCGGCTTCCTTGAAGTTGAACAGCATCCGGCCGGTGGCCTGGAAGGCTTCCTGGCCACGGTGGGTTTTTTCCAGCAGCAACAGGATTTCGCTGATGGAGAACAGGCCGAGCACCAGCACCACGAACTGAATGCCGTCGGTGAGGTGAATGTTATCGCCGGTGAACCGGTACACACCGCTGTTGGCATCAATGCCGACGGTCGACAGGAACAGGCCGATCAGCGCGGCAATGAACGTCTTCAGGGGACGGTCGCCGGCCATGCCGCCGAGGCAGACAATCGCAAAGACCATCAGCACGAAGTATTCCGCCGGACCGAAGGCAATCGCCCATTTCGCCAGCATCGGCGCGAACACCACCATCCCGCAGGTCGCAATGAAAGCACCGATGAACGAACTCCAGGCCGACAGCGACAACGCGACACCGGCCAGGCCCTGGCGGGCCATCGGGTAGCCGTCGAGGGTGGTCATCACGGTGGAGGCTTCGCCCGGAATGTTCAGCAGAATCGAGCTGATCCGGCCGCCGTATTCGCAACCCAGGTAGACCGCGGCCAACAGGATCAGCGCCGACTCCGGCGGCAGGCCCAGGGCGAAGGCAATCGGGATCAGCAATGCCACGCCGTTGATCGGTCCCAATCCCGGCAGCAGGCCGACGATCGTACCGATCAACGTACCGCTGAGCGCGGTCACCAGGTTGTAAGGGGTCAGTGCGACGCCGAAGCCGTGACTCAAATAACCAAGCGTATCCATATCAGTTCTCCAGAACGTCGAGCAGGCCCAGAGGCAGTGGCACGTCCATGACTTTGTCGAACAGGAGGTACAGGCCGACGCTCATCAGGCTGATGATCACCACGCCCGGCAACCAACGCCCGCCATACAGGCGTGCCATCGGAATGCCTACCAGCATGCTGCTGAGGATGAAGCCCAGCGGTTCGAACAGCCCGGCGAAAACCAGCAGCAACAGCACGCAGACACCAATCTTGGTCAGGGTCTCGCGGTCCATCGGCGGATCTTCATCGGTGTGCTTGATCGGCGAGGGGCGATACACCATGTACACCAGCGCCAGGCCCATCAGCCCCAGCATCAACAAGGGGAAAGCCCGAGGGCCGATCGGTTCGTAGGAAAAAGGTGCCTGGTAGGGCCAGGCCATCAGCACCAGGCTGAGGCAGGCCAGCAACAGCACCGAAGCAAAAATGCGTTGTAAGAGCATGGGGAACTCCTGTGCCACGGCCCCGCAAAACGGGACCGTGGCCGCTAGACAGTGACGATCACTGGATCAGGCCGAACTCTTTGGCCAGCACCTTGTAGTCCGCGACCTGTTTCTTCACGTAGGTGTCCAGCTCCTGGCCGGTCATGGCGAACGGGAACAGTTCACGCTGGTCGCGCAGCTTGGCAAAGTCTTCGGACGCCAGCAGCTTGTCGAAGGAGTCCTTCCACCAGGCGTAGTCTTCGTCGCTGACTTTCGGCCCCAGGTAGAAACCGCGAACCACCGGCCAGACGATGTCGTAGCCTTGCTCTTTGGCGGTTGGAATGTCTTTCATTTCCGGCTCGTCCAGACGCTTGTCGGAGAACACCGCCAGCAGGCGCATGTCACCGCTCTGGATGTGCGGCATGGAGTCGGAGATGTCGGTACTGCCGACCTGGATGTGGCCGCCAAGCAGGGCCGTGGCGATTTCACCGCCGCCTTCGAGGGCGACGTAACGCAGGTCGCGCGGGTTGATCCCGGCGGCCTTGGCAATCAGGGCGGTCTGCATCCAGTCCTGGCTGCCGACGGTGCCGCCGGAACCGATCACCACTTTGCTCGGGTCTTTCTTCAGAGCCTGTACCAGATCGTCCAGGGTCTTGTAGGGCGAATCGCTTTTCACCGCGATGGCGCCATAGCTGGTGCCGACGGCCGCGAGCCAGCGCACGTTGGTTTCATCGAAACGACCGAACTTGCCTTGTGCCAGGTTCAGCAGCGAACCGCTGGACCACGCCACCAGGGTCCCGGCATCCGCCGGCCGCTGGGCAACCACCGCGTTGTAGGCCACCGCGCCGACACCGCCGGGCATGTAGGTCACACGCATCGGCTTGGTCAGCAGCTTTTCATTCACCAGCGCGCTTTGCGCCAGTTTGCAGGTCAGGTCGAAACCGCCGCCAGGGGACGCCGGGGCGATGCATTCCGGGCGCTTGGGTTCAGCCATCAGTTGGCCGGCGAACAACATGCAGCTGGCGGCGAGGGCTACTTTTTTACGCATTGACAGGTTCATTCAAGTCTCCTTGGGAGTTTTTGTTATGGACGTACTGAATTACCAAAGGGCAACGCTATAGCTCACCAGCAGACGCACTTCATCGGCATCGCGAGCAGAATAATTGGAACGGTAAGTGGCATTGCGCAGGCGGAGGGCGACGTCCTTGAGGGCGCCACTTTGCACGACATATTTGATCTCGGTATTGCGTTCCCACTCTTTGCCTTCATCACCGTTCTTGAGTTTGATGTTGTCACCGCTCAAGTAGCGGCTCATGAAACTCAGGCCGGGAACGCCGAGTTTGGCGAAGTCGTAGTCATAACGTGCCTGCCATGAGCGCTCTTCGGCGCCGGCAAAGTCGTTGATTTGCACGAAGTTGACCAGGTACGGGTCGGCGCCATCCACATAGGGGAACGCGCTGTCGCCGGACATGTGCTGATAGCCGGCGCTGAACTTGTGCCCGCTCAAGGCGTAATTCACCAGGCCATTGAGGGATTTGTTGTCGATCTTGCCGCCACGGGCTGCACCCTCGTCATCACTGATGGCCAGGCGCAAATCGGTACCGAAGGTCCCCGGCCCGAACGGCTGCGAGGCAATCACACCGAGGAAGTGCTGGTTATAGACTTCATCGAGTTGCGCGAAGTGGTAACTGCCGGTGATTTTGTCGGTGAACTTGTAGTCCACGCCGCCAAAGTCGAAATGCTTGCCGGCAACCGTACCGGCGAAACGGCTGTTCTTGTTGTTGAGGGCGATGTCCTCGAAATCCGTGCTGTCGCGGTCCTTGGCTTTTTCCAGGCGCCCGCCGGTGAAGGTCAGGTTCTTGATCTCTTTGGACGTCAGCAGGCCGCCTTCAAACGTCTGCGGCAGGATGCGCCCATCGTTTGGCTTGAGGATCGGCAATTCCGGTATCAGGCTGCCGATTTTCAACTCGGTGGCGGAGACCTTCACTTTGCCGGTCAGGCCCAATTTGGAGTATTCGTCAGCCGCGCGACCGTCATCGTGGGTCGGCAGCAGGCCAGTCCCGGTACGATCAGGACTGGAATCGAGCTTGACCCCCAACATGCCCAACGCATCGACCCCGAACCCCACGGTGCCGTCGGTGTAACCCGATTGCAGATTGAGCATGAACCCCTGGGCCCACTCGTCACGCTTGGACTGTTGGGCGCTGGTGCCATCGCGAAAATCGCGGTTGAAGTACATATTGCGGGTTTCGAAAGTGGCCGAGCTGTCTTCGATGAAATCGGCCTGGCTCAACGGCGAAAAGCCGGCAAGCGCGGCAGCACTGGCAAGGGCAGTGTGGCTGAAACGGGAGAGGCGGGCAGGCGCGCAAGCCTGGGTCTGCAAGGACTGCATGGGTGACGTACTCCGTTTATTGTTCTTATTGGTCGAAAACGCTTCGTGGCGTTTTTCGGGTCGCTGTGTGGCAGCAGCGACGGAACTTGAAACATTCCGTAACTCGACTCTAACCAGCCAACCTTTCGCTAACCTTTCATCAGGCTTTAACGGCTTTGCGGGCTTCACAGCAGCGGAGGTGGCTGTAAACTCCGCGCCAAAGAATGGCGTCGACCATCCCTGAATGAGGTAAAGATCCATGCGTGTTCTGCTCGTCGAAGACCATCTGCAGCTCGCCGAAAGCGTCGCCCAGGCGCTCAAGAGCACCGGGTTGACCGTGGATGTGCTGCACGACGGCGTGGCTGCCGACCTGGCGCTGGGCAGCGAGGAATACGCCATGGCGATCCTCGATGTCGGCCTGCCGCGCATGGATGGTTTCGAAGTGCTGGCGCGTCTGCGCGCGCGGGGCAAGAACTTGCCGGTGCTGATGCTGACCGCGCGCAGCGACGTGAAGGATCGTGTCCACGGCCTTAACCTCGGCGCCGACGATTACCTGGCCAAGCCTTTCGAGCTCACCGAACTCGAAGCCCGGGTCAAAGCCTTGTTGCGCCGTAGCGTGCTGGGCGGTGAAAGGCTGCAACGCTGTGGCGTGCTGGCCTATGACCTGGACACCCGGCGCTTCACCCTGGGTGAAGAGTTGCTGACCCTGACTTCCCGCGAGCAGGCCGTGCTCGAAGCACTGATCGCTCGTCCCGGCCGGGTGATGAGCAAGGAGCAACTGGCCTCTCAGGTCTTCGGTCTGGACGAGGAGGCGAGCCCCGACGCCATCGAAATCTATGTGCATCGCTTGCGCAAGAAACTTGACGGTCAACCGGTGGCCATCGTGACTTTCCGCGGTCTCGGTTATTTGCTGGAAAGCCGCGATGCATAAGCCCAGCAGCCTGCGCTGGCGCCTGCTGTGGAACCTGGCGCTGTTGTTGGTGGTGTTGATGCTGGCCAGCGGTTTGAGCGCCTATTGGAATGGTCGCGAGGCTGCCGACACCGCCTATGACCGGACCTTGCTGGCCTCGGCGCGGACCATTGCGGCAGGTGTTTCCCAACGTGACGGAACGCTCAGCGCCGACGTGCCTTACGTGGCGCTGGATACCTTCGCCTACGACAGCGCCGGGCGGATTTTTTACCTGGTCAACGACATCCACCAGAACCTGATTTCCGGTTACGAAAACCTACCCGCTCCACCTCCCGGAACACCGCGCACCGATGATTACCCGGCACTGGCGCGTTTTTACAACGCCACCTATCGCGGGCAGAACGTGCGCGTGGTCAGCCTGCTCAAGCCGGTCAGCGAACCGAACATGAACGGCATGGCGGAAATTCGTGTTGCCGAAACCGATGAGGCGCGGGTGAGCATGGCGCGCAGCCTGGCGGCGGATACCTTGCTGCGCTTGGGCATGCTGGCGGTCGGTGCGCTGCTGTTGGTGTGGTTTGCCGTCAGCGCCGCGCTGCGTCCACTGGAGCGCTTGCGCACGGCGGTGGAAGAGCGGCAATCCGATGATCTGCGTCCGTTGCCGTTGGTGGAAGTCCAGCATGAGCTGTGGCCATTGGTGCGTGCACTGAATCACTTTACCGAACGCCTGCGTGAGCAATTCGAGCGGCAGGCGCAATTCATCGCCGATGCCGCCCATGAACTGCGTACGCCGCTGGCAGCCCTCAAGGCGCGACTTGAGCTTGGCCTGCGGGCGAACGAGCCCGAAACCTGGCGCAGTACCCTGGAAAACGCCGCTCAGAGTACCGATCGCTTGACCCATCTGGCTAACCAGTTGCTCTCCCTGGCGCGGGTCGAAAATGGCGCCCGGGCGATTGCCGAGGGCGGTGCGCAGTTGCTGGATCTGAGTCAACTGGCGCGTGAACTGGGCATGGCCATGGCACCGCTGGCCCACAAGCGCGGGGTGGCGCTGGCGCTGGAAGCGGACGAGCCGGTATGGCTGCGGGGCGAGCCGACCTTGTTGAACGAGCTGTTGAGCAACCTGGTGGATAACGCGCTGGCCCACACACCTCCAGGCGGCAACGTCATTCTGCGGGTCTCGGCGCCGGCGGTGCTGGAGGTCGAGGACGATGGCCCGGGCATTCCCCTGGAGGAGCGTGACCGGGTGTTCGAACGCTTTTACCGACGCAACCAGCAAGTGGCCGGATCTGGTTTGGGCTTGGCGATTGTCGGCGAGATCTGCCGCGCGCACCTGGCACAGATCAGCCTGCACGATGGCGAGCGGGCGGGGTTGAAAGTACGGGTGAGTTTTATTGCCGGGGAGTGAATGCTGCTTTTGTGGCGAAGGAGCTTGCTCCCGTTGGGCTGCGAAGCGGCCCTCAATCCAGACACCGCGGTATCCCGGACAAACTGCTATTTAGCAATTTTACGACTGCTTCGCAGCCGAGCGGGAGCAAGCTCCCTCCCCACAATGATCAGTAAAACATCGAGCGCGTTTCTTCCAGGTCGGCGCACATTGCCTTGTTGTCCGGATCGATCCCGAGCTTGATGAAGGCCGGCACGTTGAAAGGATCAATGCGCGAGATCGGGTGATCGGTGTCCTTGTGGCAATACAGGCTGGCCACTTGCACCAGGTCGACGTAGTCGATCTTTCCAGACTGTCGCTTGAAATTCAGGTACAGCTGCGGCACTTGCACCAGCATGTCCGGAAACTCCCAAACCCTGAGCAGCTTGTCGCCGAGCAACGGGTGAATGTGGTCGATCACATGGTTGAGGCTGACCGGATCCGACAGCAGTTCATAGTGATCTTCGGCGTAGGTCAGGATCGGCAGTACACCGATCTGATGCACCAGCCCGCCAAGGGCTGCCTGATCGGGCTTGAGCTGGGTATAGCTGCGGCACAACGCATAACTGACGCCGGCGATTTCCAGGCTCTTGCGCCAGACTTCGCGCATCTTCTGTTCCACTACTTCGGAACGGGCATGGAAAATCTGCTCCATGACCAGGCCGATGGCCAGGTTGCTGCTGTAGTTGATGCCCAGGCGCGTGATCGCCGTGTGCAAGTCGGTGACTTCCTGGGTGGCGCGCAACAAGGGGCTATTGACCACTTTGATCAGGCGTGCCGACAGCGCGGCATCGCGGCCGATCACTTTGCTCAGGGTGCTGATGCTGATTTCCGGATCTTCAGCGGCCTTGCGAATCTGCAACGCCACTTCCGGTAATGTCGGCAGAACCAGGTCATCATTATCGATGGCCTCAACCAAATCCCTCTGGACCTTTTCCGCCAGCTCACTCATTTCGTTTCTCTAGGTGTCGCAAAAAATACTGCGGTTAACGCTGGATTTCGCGGTCGCGGTCCAGTTGGTAAGGCAGGTCGAGCAAATGCAGGGCAGGGCCGTCAAGCGCGCCGACGTGGATATCACCGGCCTCGGCCGCTTCGGCTTGCAACACCGCCAGCAGTTCGATGTGCTGACCGGTACTGGCAGCCAGCACCACTTCACCGATCGAACTGGCGTGGCTTGGGGAAAACAGTTGGGTGCCGGGTTCCGGCAGTTCGCTGGCATCCAATTGCACGCGATACAGGCGACGCTTGAGTTTGCCCAGGTACTGCATGCGCGCGACGATTTCCTGGCCGGTGTAGCAGCCTTTTTTGAAACTCACGCCACCGACGGCTTGCAGATTGAGCATTTGCGGGATGAACAATTCGCGGGTGCCTGGCATCACCTGGCCGATTCCGGCGCGGACCTGGCCCAGCAGCCATTGGTTCAGATCACCTTCGGCCAGCAGGGCGGACAGTTTGCCCTTGATGACATCGGCTTGATCGGCGGCGACCCACAGCTCGGCACGATCAGGCGAAACGCGAATGGCGATCAGACCGTCGTGGCGCGCAACGCTGTCGGTTTCTGCCGGCAACCCAAGCCCGAGGCTATTGAGTGCTGCATCACCCTGTTCAACGCCGAAGCGAACCCAGGCGGTGCTTTCGTCGGTCAACTTGGACTTGGAGAACACCGCGTACTTCTTCAGGTCCGCCAATTGCGGTTCCAGCAGTTCGCGGGCCATGGCCAGGAGCACACCATCGCCTTCGAGCAGAATGCGGAAGCTCGATTGCATCCGGCCTTTCTGCGTGCAGCGCGCACCGAGGCTGGCCTGGGTGTCGCTCAGGTAATTGAGATTGCAGGTCAATTGGCCTTGCAGGAACTTGCCGGCGTCCGCGCCGCGGACCGCCAGAACACCTTCATGAGACAGCGTGCAGAAAAAAGCAGAATCGGCCATGGGTCATCGCAGGGTAAAGAGTCTGGCGGACATGATAAGGGGGCGCCCTCGAAATGGGTAGTTCACAAAGGATCGTCGGTGACCGACCAAAGCCGACTGTTCGATGAGGCGCGGGGCTGTATACTTGCGGCCTATTTGAGGAGCGCTCCATGGTCGAAGATGTTGAACTGAATCGCCTCTACTGGCACAGCCGTCGCGGCATGCTTGAGCTTGACGTGTTGCTGGTGCCGTTTGTGAAAGAGGTCTATCCGCACCTCAACGAAGTGGACCGCGCCTGCTACGTCAGGTTGCTCGAATGCGAAGATCAGGACATGTTCGGCTGGTTCATGGAGCGTGCCGAATCGGAAGATCCGGAGCTTCAGCGCATGGTTCGCATGATCCTGGATCGTGTCCAGCCCAAGTAATTCGTTCGAATGCCGCTGGCATGCCTCACGGCATTTGCTGGCGGCCTATCTTTTGGCCCAGTTGTCTGTGCTGGGTGCGTTGTTTCTACTCTCTATTCCGCTCTGGGCTTGTCTGTTCGGCGCTTTTTGCTGCCTGCTGCACGCCACCTGGACGCTGCCACGACAGATACTGCTGACGCATCCACACGCGTTCCGTGGCTTGCGACGCGACGCCGAGGGCTGGCAGTTGTGGAGTCAGGCAGCGGGGTGGCAGCCGGTACAGATGAGGCCGGACAGCCTGGCATTGCCATGGCTCGTTGTGCTGCGCTTTCGTTTGCGCGGTGAGCGGCGAGTCAGGGCCATTTGCGTGCCCCGGGATTCGCAGGCGGCGGATCTGCACCGACGCCTGCGGGTCCGGCTCAAGTTCAGTCGGCGTAGGTGGGCGGCACCAGAATAGTGTCCAGGGCCACTGGCAACATGTTCGGATAGTCGAGTGTGTAATGCAGGCCTCGACTTTCCTTGCGTTCCATGGCTGAGAGGATCATCAGTTCGGCGACCTGGGCCAGGTTGCGCAGTTCGATCAAGTCCCGGCTGACTTTGTAGTTGCTGTAGAACTCGTCGATTTCATCGAGCAGCAGGCGTACTCGATGCTGGGCCCGCTGCAAGCGCTTGTTGGTACGCACGATGCCGACGTAGTCCCACATGAAGCGCCGCAGTTCATCCCAGTTGTGCGCAATGATCACATCTTCATCAGAGTCGGTCACCTGGCTCGCATCCCAGGCGGGCAGGGCGACAGGGGCAGAAACCTGCGGCAGCTGCTCCATGATGTCTGCCGCCGCCGAACGGGCGTAAACAAAACATTCCAGCAAGGAGTTACTGGCCATGCGATTGGCGCCGTGCAGGCCCGTGAAGCTGGTTTCGCCAATCGCGTACAGCCCCGGCACATCGGTGCGGCCTTGCTGGTCGACCATGACGCCGCCACAGGTGTAGTGCGCCGCCGGCACCACTGGAATCGGTTGTTTGGTGATGTCGATGGAAAACTCGAGGCAGCGTTCGTATACGGTCGGGAAGTGCGACTTGATGAACGCTTCGGATTTGTGGCTGATGTCCAGGTAAACGCAATCGACGCCCAGACGCTTCATTTCATGGTCGATGGCCCGTGCGACGATGTCCCTCGGGGCGAGTTCGGCCCTTGGATCGAAGCGCTGCATGAAACGCTCGCCGTTGGGCAGTTTCAGGTGCGCACCTTCGCCGCGCAGGGCTTCGGTGATCAGGAAGCTCTTGGCTTGCGGGTGATACAGGCAAGTGGGGTGGAACTGGTTGAATTCCAGGTTCGCCACCCGACAGCCCGAACGCCAGGCCATGGCGATACCGTCACCGCACGCGCCGTCGGGATTGCTGGTGTAGAGGTAAACCTTGGCTGCGCCGCCGGAAGCGAGGATCACGAAACGGGCGCCATAGGTGTCGACTTCGCCGGTGCCGCGATTGAGCACATAGGCACCCAGGCAGCGATCGCCCTCGAGTCCGAGGCGTTTTTCCGTGATCAGGTCGATAGCCACCCGCTGTTCCAGCAGTTCGATGTTCGGCCGCTGTGTGGCTTGGGTCAGTAGAGTCCTGAAAATGGCCGCACCGGTGGCATCGGCGGCATGAATGATCCGTCGATGACTGTGGCCGCCTTCGCGAGTGAGGTGGAATTCGAATCCGCCATCTTCAGTGCCGGACTGTTCATCGCGGGTAAAGGGTACGCCCTGATCGATCAGCCATTGAATCGCTTCTTTACTGTGCTCGACGGTAAAGCGCACGGCGTCTTCGTGGCACAGGCCGCCGCCGGCATTGAGCGTGTCGTCGACGTGGGATTCGACAGTGTCGGTGTCGTCCAGCACGGCAGCGACGCCGCCCTGGGCCCAGAACGTCGAGCCGTTGGCGAGGTCGCCTTTGCTCAGTACGGCGATGCGCAAATGACCGGGCAAGGTCAGCGCAAGGCTCAAGCCGGCAGCACCGCTGCCAATTACCAGAACATCGTGTTGAAACTGTTGGCTCATTTCAGGATTCCGCTCAAGGCGACCCGGGTCGGGGGAGGCGCTGGACATCTGGACATGCAAGGTCAGGCAACCGCACAGCCCACTAGTATATAGAGGGGGGGAGCGGCACAATAGCCGGGTCCATATGGCATTGTGAAACTACTGTGACGGAAAAAACCGGACGCTTCGTCGGATGGATATTTGGTCGGTTCGGCGACAAGAGGACTGTATCGTGGATTTAACAGTCTTTTTCGCTTCATGGTTGCACAATGTCGGATTCGCGCAGCTATAAATATTTGGAACTTTTGCCAAAGGCCCAAGATCAATAGACGGTTGCCTGATAAAAGGGACAGTGTCGGTTTCAGTGGAGGATCTGCAGCTGGATCCTTGTCGCGAATCCGATGACAAGATTATTCGCGCAGCCGGGGCATCTCGCGCTGCGCTTTTCGTGCGTGCCGGTTCAGAGGCCGCAGGAAACTTGCCTGGAGGGGGAGAACTTTTGCGAAAAGCCCGAGTCTATGTTTGCAAGCCCGGTCGTTTAGTGATGCAAGCCTCCTCCGAGCTTATCGAGGAGTGTTCATGCTAACCCAGGAAGAGGATCAGCAGCTGGTCGAACGCGTTCAGCGCGGCGACAAGCGTGCTTTCGATCTGCTAGTGCTGAAATACCAGCACAAAATTCTCGGGTTGATCGTGCGTTTTGTGCACGACACCCATGAAGCCCAGGATGTGGCGCAGGAAGCCTTTATCAAGGCGTATCGCGCGCTTGGAAATTTTCGCGGAGACAGTGCGTTTTATACGTGGCTTTACCGCATCGCCATTAACACGGCGAAAAACTATCTGGTTTCACGCGGCCGTCGGCCGCCGGATAGCGATGTCAGTTCCGAGGATGCAGAGTTCTACGATGGCGATCATGGCCTCAAGGATCTCGAGTCGCCAGAACGGGCTTTGCTGCGGGATGAGATCGAAGGCACCGTCCATCGAACCATTCAGCAACTGCCGGAAGATTTGCGTACGGCTTTAACTTTACGTGAATTCGATGGTCTGAGTTACGAGGACATTGCGAGCGTCATGCAATGTCCGGTGGGCACCGTGCGCTCCCGGATTTTCCGCGCCCGGGAGGCCATCGATAAAGCCCTGCAGCCGTTGTTGCAGGAAAACTAAAGACAGCGGCGACAGCCAAGAGAGGAACGCCATGAGTCGGGAAGCCCTGCAGGAATCGCTGTCCGCAGTGATGGATAACGAAGCGGACGAATTGGAATTGCGTCGGGTACTGAGTGCCTGCGACGATGTTGAAACCCGTGAAACCTGGGCTCGTTATCAGATCGCTCGGGCAGCGATGCACAAGGATCTGTTGCTTCCACGCCTGGATATCGCAGCGGCCGTCTCTGCAGCTCTGGCTGACGAAACCGTTCCGGCAAAAGTCTCCCGTGGTCCATGGCGCAGCCTGGGTCGCCTGGCAGTGGCTGCTTCGGTGACCGTTGCCGTACTGGCAGGTGTTCGTCTGTACAACCAGGATGAGATCGCTGGTGTCGAACTGGCGCAGCAGTCGACCCAACAGAATCTGGCTGCTCCTCAAGTAAAAGGCCCGGCTGTTCTGGCAGGCTATAATGAGGGTTCGGAAGCCACTGGCCCTATGGCCAACGGCGTATTGCAAGGTCAGCCGGGCTGGCACGATCAACGTCTGCCGAGCTACTTGCGTCAACACGCTCAACAGGCTGCACTGAAAGGTACTGAGAGCGCTCTGCCTTACGCGCGTGCAGCAAGCCTGGAAAACCGTTAAGGAGGATCATGCGCGCCATACCTCTACTTTCGCTTCTGCTGAGTGGCTGGTTTGTTGTTCCAGCCCACGCCGATGAAGCCCAGGACTGGTTGACCCGTCTTGGTCAGGCCGAGCAGCAGCAAAGCTTTCACGGTACTTTTGTCTACGAGCGTAACGGTAGTTTTTCTACCCATAACATCTGGCACCGCGTCCAGGACGGAAAGGTCCGCGAGCGTTTGCTCCAGCTCGACGGCTCAGCGCAGGAAGTCGTACGCATTGATGGTCATACTCAATGCGTCAGCGGCACCCTGATAGCCGGGCTGGGGGATTCGCCAAACTCCGCAGCTCGTACACTCGATCCACAAAAGCTCAAGAACTGGTATGACCTTGCTGTCATCGGCAAGTCGCGCGTGGCCGGGCGTGCGGCAGTGATTGTTTCACTGACGCCCCGCGATCAACACCGTTACGGGTTTGAACTGCATCTGGATAAAGAAACCGGCCTGCCGCTCAAATCGTTACTACTTAACGACAAAGGGCAGTTGCTGGAGCGCTTCCAGTTCACGCAACTCGATACCGTCGATCTTCCCTCGGACAGTGATTTGCAGCCTGGCGCTGATTGCAAGCCAATCAACCTCGCCAGCGACAAGGCCTCGGCGATCAAGGCTGCACAGGTCTGGCATTCGGATTGGTTGCCTCCCGGCTTTGAGCTGACCAGCAGTTCTGCACGCAAGGATCCGCAAACCAAAACCCAGGTCAGCAGCCTGCTCTATGATGATGGCCTGGCGCGATTTTCGGTGTTCCTGGAGCCTTTGAATGGCGCTGCCGTCATCGACACTCGAACTCAGTTGGGTCCCACCGTTGCGGTTTCCAGGCGCTTGACCACACCACAAGGCGAGATGATGGTGACCGTGGTAGGCGAAATTCCGGCAGGCACCGCGGAGCGAATTGCGTTATCCATGCGTACTGATGCCGCTGCCAGCAAGCAGTGAGCTGAAATCGAAATGTTTCGTGAGCATTTCAATTTGCAAATCCCTCCCAAATTTTTTATAGGTCAGAGCCCCTCGGCTCTGGCCTTGTTTGTTGTTCCCGGAACAAAAATACCGGCGTATCTTTCCCGGTGTTCCTTGATCCATATCGCTTAACCATGCTCGTCGTAACGGGAGCCGTATGTCGATACCACGTTTGAAGTCTTATCTCTCCATTTTTGCCACCGTGCTGGTGCTCGGTCACGCGGTCGCCGCACAAGCGGTCGAATTGCCTGACTTCACGCAGCTGGTCGAGCAAGCTTCACCGGCAGTTGTGAACATCAGTACCACGCAGAAACTGCCGGACCGCAAAGTGAACCAGCCGATGCCCGATCTCGAAGGCTTGCCACCGATGCTGCGCGAGTTTTTTGAGCGTGGCATGCCGCCACAACCGCGCACACCCCGCGGTGATCGTCAGCGTGAAGCCCAGTCCCTGGGATCGGGTTTCATCATCTCGCCTGACGGCTACATCCTGACCAACAACCACGTGATTGCCGATGCCGACGAGATTCTCGTCCGTCTCGCTGACCGCAGCGAAATGAAAGCCAAGTTGATCGGCACCGACCCGCGCTCCGACGTGGCACTGCTGAAAATCGAAGGCAAGGATCTGCCCGTGTTGAAACTCGGCAAGTCCCAGGATCTGAAGGCCGGTCAATGGGTCGTGGCGATCGGTTCGCCATTCGGCTTTGACCACACGGTGACCCAAGGCATCGTCAGTGCCGTCGGCCGCAGCCTGCCGAACGAAAACTATGTGCCGTTCATCCAGACCGACGTGCCGATTAACCCGGGTAACTCCGGTGGACCGCTGTTCAACCTGAATGGCGAGGTGATCGGGATCAACTCGCAGATCTACACCCGTTCCGGCGGCTTCATGGGTGTGTCGTTCGCGATTCCTATCGATGTGGCCATGGACGTTTCCAATCAGCTGAAAAGCGGTGGCAAAGTCAGCCGGGGCTGGCTGGGCGTGGTGATCCAGGAAGTGAACAAGGATCTGGCCGAGTCATTCGGCCTGGATAAGCCGGCCGGTGCGCTGGTCGCCCAGATCCAGGATGACGGCCCGGCAGCCAAGGGTGGCCTGCTAGTTGGCGACGTGATCCTGAGCATGAATGGTCAACCCATCGTGATGTCCGCCGATCTGCCACATCTGGTGGGTGCGCTGAAGGCTGGCTCCAAGGCCAACCTGGAAGTGATTCGTGAAGGCAAGCGCAAGAACGTCGAGCTGACGGTTGGCGCCATTCCAGACGAGGACAAAGAGCTGGGTGCACTACCGAAATCGGGCGTCGAGAGCAGCAGTAATCGTCTCGGTGTTTCCGTCGTCGAGCTGACCGCGGAGCAAAAGAAAGCCTACGACCTCAAAGGCGGTGTGGTGATCAAGGAGGTTCAGGACGGTCCTGCTGCCATGATCGGCTTGCAGCCGGGCGATGTCATTACTCACCTGAACAATCAGGCCATCGAGTCCACTCAGCAATTCACCGACATCGCCAAGGCGCTGCCGAAGAATCGCTCGGTGTCGATGCGGGTTCTGCGCCAAGGTCGCGCCAGCTTCATTACGTTCAAACTGGCTGAATAATCCGGTTGCTGGCTGAATAAAAAACCGCCTCGAAAGAGGCGGTTTTTTTGTGCCTGAAATCAATGATTTCCGAAGCCGTCAGCCCATCATGTCCTTGATCATCCGCTCCTGTTCCATCAACTCTCGCTGACGGGCATCGATTCGCGATGACAGCGGGAAGTTGCTGCCGGCCTTGCGTTTGGCGAAATCCAGTTGCTGGATAGCCTGGCGATAGTCACCGACCAGAGCGAAGTACTCGGCACGTGCCTGATGCAGGCCGATAATGTTGCCTGACAGGCCACGAGTCTCGGCTACCTGGTACCACACGTCCGGATCGTCCGGACGCGACTTGAGCAGGCCTTCCAGCGCTTTTTCGGCATCGGCGGCGCGGTTCTGTTTCAGCAGCAGGTCGACGCGCACCTGGTTCAGCGGATAGTTGCCGGGGTACTGGGTCAGCATCCGGTCTACCCGGCCTTGCGCGTCCGCCAGGCGATTGTTGGTGATATCCAGATCGATTTGCGCGAGGTTGTAAATGATCTCGTTTGGCGATTTGGCCAGCAGCAGCTTTAGATTTTCCCGTGCTTCGTTCAACTGCCCGCCCTTGATCTGGGCGATTGCCAGGCCGTAGCGAGCGACATCGCTTTTCGGATTTTCATCCAGTTGCGCTCGAAAACGCTTGGCGCCCAATCCAGGGGTTTCCTCATAGATCAGCTGGACCCGTGCGCGAATCAGCTGATAGCGCAGGGTGTCTTCGATACCGCCCGGTTTGGCCTGTTCGGCGCGGTTGCGGGTGTCGGCGATACGCGATTCCGTCACCGGGTGAGTCAGCAGGAATTCCGGTGGCTTGGCGTCGAAGCGGTATTGACGACCCAGGCGCTCGAACATCGAGGGCATCGAGCGTGGGTCGTAACCGGCCTTTTCCAGATTGAGGATGCCGATACGGTCGGCTTCCTGTTCGTTCTGACGCGAGAAACGCCGCTGTTCCTGAATCGCTGCAGCCTGTGTCCCCGCAATGGCGGCGATCCCGGCATCGCCGGCACCGGCCGCGGCAATCACGATCCCGGCCAGCAGCGCAGCCATCATCGGCACTTGCATGCGTTGTTGGGCTTCTACGCCACGGGCAAAGTGGCGCTGCGACAAGTGAGCCAATTCGTGAGCCAGTACCGAGGCATATTCGCCTTCAGTCTGGGCATTGAGGAACAAGCCACCGTTCACCCCGACGATCCCGCCCGGCGCCGCAAAGGCGTTGAGTTGCGGGCTGTTGATCAGGATGAATTCCAGGCGCCGGTCATTGACCTGGCTGGTCTCCACCAGCCGGTAGACGCTGGATTCGACATAGTCCTTGAGTTGGGGGTCGTTGAGCTGCGACACCTGGCTGCGCAAAAGGGCCAGCCACGCGCGGCCCAACTGGTATTCCTGCTGCGGCGAGACGATGGCAGAACTGGCGTCACCGAGTGACGGCAGGTCGTCGGCGAAGCCCGGTGAGGCGAGCAGGCAAGCGAGCGTCAGCAGGGTAGGGCGCAAAAAAGTCATGCACAAAGCCTTAGTCGACAAAGACCTTACTGTAGCCGGACACCAGCCTCGCGACCAGATATTCTAGGCAGCTCAACCACCTGAACCGGAGTGATGCAATGACCGACGCTGTAGCCCATGACGTTGAACTGGACGCCAGTGGCTTGAATTGCCCGTTGCCGTTGCTCAAGGCCAAGATGGAACTCAACCGTATGGTCAGTGGTGCGGTGCTCAAGGTGATTGCCACCGATGCGGGCTCGCAGCGCGATTTTCGCACCTTTGCCCGATTGGCCGGTCATACGCTGCTTCGTGAAGAAGATGAGGCGGGCGTGTACCGCTATTGGTTGAAAAAAGCCTGAAACCTGCGGCATTTGTTCTTAAGGATTATTGATGTTCAAAGTGTTGCGCGACTGGATTCAGCGCTACTTCTCCGATGAAGAAGCTGTGGTTCTGGCGGTTCTGCTGGTCCTGGCGTTCACCGCCGTGCTGACCTTGGGCGGGATGCTGGCGCCGGTACTGGCCGGGATGGTGCTGGCGTACCTGATGCAAGGGCTGGTGCTGACCCTGGAGCGCCTGCGTGTGCCGGGCGGGGTAGCGGTGGGTCTGGTCTTTGCGTTGTTCATGGGCGTGCTGCTGGTGTTCATCGTGGTCGTGGTGCCGCTGCTCTGGCATCAACTGATCACCTTGTTCAACGAGTTGCCGGGCATGCTCGCCAAGTGGCAGTCGCTGCTATTGTTGCTGCCGGAACGCTATCCGCATCTCGTTTCCGACGAGCAGGTGTTGCAAGCCATCGAAGTGGCGCGGGGCGAGATTGGCAAGTTTGGGCAGTGGGCGCTGACGTTCTCGCTGTCGAGCCTGCCGCTGCTGGTCAACATCATGATCTATCTGGTGCTGGTGCCGATCTTGGTGTTTTTCTTCCTCAAGGATCGGGCGATGATCGGTCAATGGGTGCGCGGCTACCTGCCTCGCGAGCGAGCGCTGATCACCCGTGTCGCCCATGAAATGAACCGGCAGATCGCCAATTACATTCGCGGCAAGGTCATCGAGATCTTCATTTGTGGTGGTGTGACTTACATCGCCTTCGTCGTTCTGGAACTCAACTACGCGGCGCTGTTGGCGTTGCTGGTCGGTGTGTCGGTGGTGGTGCCCTACGTCGGGGCCGTGGTGGTGACCGTTCCGGTGCTTTTGATCGCGCTGTTCCAGTGGGGCTGGAGCGATCAGTTCATCTATTTGATGGCGGTCTACGGGATCATTCAGACACTGGATGGCAACGTACTGGTGCCGCTGCTGTTTTCGGAAGCGGTCAACCTGCACCCGGTGGCGATCATCTGTGCAGTCTTGTTGTTTGGCGGGTTGTGGGGATTCTGGGGGGTATTCTTCGCGATTCCTCTGGCGACCCTGTTCAAGGCCGTGCTGGACGCGTGGCCGCGCAAGGAGCCCATAGTTGCGCCGTTGTTGTAACGGGTGGCTCTGATTTGTTCGGTGAGGTGGTGGCCCCTTCGCGAGCAGGCTCGCTCCCACAGGCAAGTTTGTGCTGAACACAACACCAATGTGGGCCGAGCCTGCTCGGGAAGGCGCCTGAACAGGCGCCCGATCAATCAGGCCTTGTTCAGTGCCTGAGCAGCCGCCAACACCGCATCAACATGCCCCGGTACCTTCACACCGCGCCATTCCTGACGCAATACGCCATTGCTGTCGATCAGGAACGTGCTGCGATCCACGCCCATGTATTCCTTGCCGTACAGCTTCTTCAACTTGATCACGTCAAACAGCTGACAAAGCGCTTCTTCCTTGTCACTGATCAGCTCGAACGTAAACGCCTGCTTGGCCTTGAAGTTCTCGTGGGATTTCAGGCTGTCGCGGGAAACGCCGAACACTTCGGTATTGGCTGCTTTGAAGGCTTCAAGCTGGTCGCGAAAACCCTGGCCTTGAGTAGTGCAGCCCGGCGTGCTGTCCTTCGGATAGAAGTAGATCACCACCTGCTTGCCTTTGAGTGCCGCCAGGCTGACGGTTTGCCCGCTGGTGGCGGGGGCTTCGAAGTCGGCAACCGGTTGATCGATGGCAACGGCCATGAAAGCTTCCTTACATTGGGTTTTGTGGGCGCCACGGTTCGATCAGGGCATCCAGGTTCAGCGCGTCGGCGAAATCCAGGAACTGATCGCGCAACCAGCTGATCTGCACGCCGGCCGGCAGGGTCACGGTGAAGGTGGCATTGAGCATGGTGCCGCCGGTTTGCGGAGCCTGATACGTGTCGCAGGTCAGGTTTTCCAGCTCGACGTTGTGGTCCATGAAGAACTGGCACAGCTCGTTGATGATGTCCGAGCGGTAAGCCGAACTGACATAAGCGACGTACGGCAGGGCCTGGGGACGGTTCTCCAGGGCCGCGCTGCGCACCACGTTGACCGTGAATGCGTGCCGTTTTGCCAGTACTGGCAGGCTGCCTTCCAGGCGTGCCAGGGCGTCCCAGCTGCCGGAGACTTCGAGGACCAGCGCACTGCACTCGCCGTGACGGGTCAGGCGAGAGGTGACCACGGCGCAGCGGTTTTCATGGCTGGCGCGGCACAGGACGTTAGTCAGCTCCATGGGGTTGGCGCCGAGGGCACTGATGACAAGGAATTGTTCGCGAACTGTGGGGGTGGACATGCAGCATTCCTAAAGCGATGAGCGGTCGGTACTTCTATCGGCTTGTTTTGCCGGGGGCGAGCCTGCGGATGCGAATTCAGAAAGTCCCGGGCGCAGGTTGCAACGTGCTCCAGTATGGCAGGAGCGGGCGGTGGCAACGCTAGAATGGGGCTTGTGATGCCGAAAATGGAGGCTCAAACCCGACGTACGAGCTTGTCAGTACCGATCAAAGTCTGAAGGGTAGCGAAAAGCGACGCCAAGGGGAATGGCGGCAGCGCAGTACTTCGCTTGTACAAGCATCTTGGCGCCAGTACCATTACGGCTCTCTTTTTCCGGCAGGAGCGGTTGCATGATTGCGGGCAGTATGGTGGCACTGGTCACACCCATGGATGCACAAGGTAATCTCGACTGGGACAGCCTGAGCAAACTGGTGGACTTTCACCTGCAAAACGGCACCCACGCCATCGTGGCGGTCGGCACTACAGGTGAATCGGCCACCCTCGATGTGAACGAACACATCGAAGTGATCCGGCGCGTAGTGAAGCAGGTCAATGGTCGCATTCCGGTGATCGCCGGTACCGGCGCAAACTCGACGCGCGAAGCCATCGAGCTGACCACTAACGCGAAGAACGCCGGCGCCGACGCCTGCCTGCTGGTCACGCCGTACTACAACAAGCCGACCCAGGAAGGCTTGTACCAGCACTTCAAGGCCATCGCCGAAGCCGTCGATATCCCGCAGATCCTCTACAACGTGCCTGGTCGCACCGCGTGCGACATGCAGGCCGAGACCGTGATCCGCCTGTCGACCGTCAAGAACATCATCGGCATCAAGGAAGCCACCGGCGACCTGAAGCGTGCCAAAGCCATCATCGACGGTGTCAGCAGCAATTTCCTGGTGATCTCCGGTGACGATGCCACCGCAGTCGAGCTGATCCTGCTGGGCGGCAAGGGTAATATTTCGGTCACCGCCAACGTCGCCCCGCGCGAAATGGCCGACCTGTGTATCGCGGCCCTGAACGGCGATGCCGAGAAGGCGCGTGCCATTCATGAAAAGCTGATGCCGCTCAATAAAACCCTGTTTATCGAATCCAACCCTATCCCCGTGAAATGGGCGCTGCATGAAATGGGCTTGATGCCGGACGGTATCCGTCTGCCGCTCACCTGGCTCAGTGCCGAATGTCACGAACCGCTGCGCCAGGCCATGCGCCTGTCCGGCGTCCTGGTTTAATTGAGGAAGTACTACGCATGAAGCGAATGGCCGGACTTTCCGCACTTGCCTTGATTATCTCCAGCACCAGTGGTTGCGGATGGATCTGGGGCCCGGAAGGTTATTTCCGTGACCGTGGTAGCGATTACCTGGAAGCGCAACAGACTGCACCGATGCAACTGCCACCGGATGTCAGCACCGCCAAGCGTCTGGATCCGCTGTTGCCGATCCCGCGCAACGTGGCTGATGACACTGCCAAGGGTGAGTATGTCGTTCCTCGGCCACAGCCATTGTCGGCCGGCGCTGACGCCAGCGCTTACTCCCTGCAGAAGAGCGGCGATTCGCGCTCCATCCTGGCGCAAAACCCGCCTGCAGAAGCCTGGCCAGTGGCCGTGCAGTTCTTCCAGGACAACGGTTTCCGCCTGGACGAGCAACGCCCGCAAACCGGTGAATTCACCACCACCTGGCAGCGTTCCGACGAACTGTCGGCAGCCATGGCCAAGCGCCTGAGCGCGGCAGGTGTCAGCACCGATAGCGAAATCCGCGCTCGGGTGCGTGTCGAGCCAGGTGTGCAGCGCAACACCAGTGAAATCTATGTGGTCACCGCCGAACGTCCTGCCGGCAGCACCGCCGACGTGGCCTTCACCAATCGTTCGGTCAATACCGGCCTGGACGCGGCACTGGTCGACGACATGCTCGCGAGCATGAGCCGCATCTCGGAGAAGGGCGGTTCGGTCTCCATGCTGGCCTCCCGTGACTTCGACACGCCGAGCCGTGTCAGCCTGAACGTCGATGGCAGTGGCAACCCTGTCCTGAACGTCGGCTCCGACCTGGATCGTGCCTGGTCGAGCGTCGGTCGTGCACTGGAGCAGGGCGAGTGGCGTGTTGAAGACATCAACCGCAGCCTGGGCCTGTACTACATCAACCTGGCTGAAAAGGCCGAGAAGAAAGACGACAAGCCAGGCTTCTTCAGCAGCCTGTTCGGCAGTGCGCCGAACAAGGAAGAAGTTGAAGCCCGCGCCGAGCGTTATCAGGTTCGCCTGAGCAAGGTGGGCGATAGCGTTCAGGTCACTGTCGAGAAGAACATCAACACCGTGGCGCCGGCTGACGTGGCGCGCAAAGTGTTGACCGTGATTCAGGACAATCTGGGCTGATCACATGCGTTTTGCCGTTCTCGGCAGCGGTAGCCAAGGGAACGGCACGCTGATAGCCAGCGCTGATACGTACGTGCTGGTGGATTGTGGTTTCTCCCTGCGGGAAACCGAAAAACGCCTGTTGCGCCTGGGTGTGAACCCTGCGCAGCTGAGCGCGATACTCGTGACCCACGAACATGCCGACCACGTGCATGGCGTGGGTTTGCTGTCTCGGCGCTACAATCTGCCTGTCTACCTCAGTCGCGGCACCTTGCGCGGGATGCGCAAACCCGTCGAACCCACGGGCTTTCTGGCGGGCGGTGAGCAACTGCAGATCGGCGACTTGAGCATTGGCGTCATTGCCGTGGCCCACGATGCGCAAGAACCGACGCAATTTGTATTCAGTGACGGTCAGCGGCGCTTCGGCCTGTTGACCGACCTGGGCTCGTATTGCAGCAGGGTACTGGACGGCTATCGGGATCTCGATGCATTGATGATCGAGGCCAACCATTGCCGTGACAGGCTGGCTCGCGGTCACTACCCGTACTTTCTCAAGCAGCGGGTGGGCGGTGAACTGGGACATTTGAACAACCATCAGGCGGCATTCCTGGTGGCCGAGTTGGGCTGGCAAGGCCTGCAACACCTGGTCCTGGCCCATCTGAGCAGCAAGAACAACCTGCCGCAGCTGGCCCGGCAATGTTTTGTCGACACCCTCGGGTGCGACCCGGACTGGCTGCAACTGGCCGATCAAGATTCAGGGCTCGACTGGCGACATATCGCCTAGCCCATCTACTTAGCAAGCGGAGCCCATCATGGAAAAACGTGAAGAACTCTACCGCGGCAAAGCCAAGTCGGTTTACAAGACCGACGACGCTGACCGCTTGATCCTGCTGTTTCGCAACGACACCTCGGCGTTCGACGGCAAGCGTATCGAGCAGCTCGACCGCAAAGGCATGGTGAACAACAAGTTCAACGCCTTCATCATGCAGAAACTCGAAGCAGCCGGCGTGCCGACTCAATTCGACAAACTGCTGGGCGACAACGAGTGCCTGGTGAAGAAGCTGGACATGATCCCGGTCGAGTGCGTCGTGCGTAACTACGCTGCCGGCAGCCTGGTCAAGCGCCTGGGTGTCGAAGAGGGCATGAAGCTCAACCCTTACACCTTCGAACTGTTCCTGAAGGACGACGCCAAGGGCGACCCGTTCATCAACGAATCCCACGTCGTGGCATTCGGCTGGGGCACCGCTGAGCAACTGGTTCGCATGAAAGAACTGTCGCTCAAGGTCAACGAAGTGCTGACCAAGCTGTTCGACGACGCTGGCCTGCTGCTGGTGGACTTCAAGCTGGAGTTCGGCGTGTTCAGCGACGGCTCCATCGTACTGGGCGACGAGTTCAGTCCGGACGGCTGCCGCCTCTGGGACAAGGACACCAAGAAGAAAATGGACAAGGACCGCTTCCGTCAGGGCCTCGGTGATGTCATCGAAGCCTACGAAGAAGTGGCCAAACGTCTGGGCGTACCGCTTTAACCGACGCAAGCATCTGATAGCACAGAAATATTTCGCGAAAGGGGGTTCGCTTCCGGCGAAAGTGTTGTTATGATGCGCGCCGTTGGAGAGATGCCAGAGTGGCCGAATGGGACGGATTCGAAATCCGTTGTACCTTCACCGGTACCTAGGGTTCGAATCCCTATCTCTCCGCCATTATTGAACAAGACTAAGCCCCTGAAATGGTTAAACATTTCAGGGGCTTTTTCGTTTCTGGCTTTTGCGTTAGGGCAGATTTTGGCGTGCCCAGCCCGCAATAGACCCCTGCCGGCCGTAATCCAGCTGTTCTTTTTGATTCTGTGATTTCAGGTCTGGCCGAACCGGTCACATTTTTCGGCTTTACATGTCTTTTCGAGGCAGTGATATTGTGCCATCACGGCCTGTACTAAAAACCCAACGAAGGATATGTGACATGGGCAAAGCAGAAGAAATGGCAGCGGCGTTGAAGTTGAAATCGGATCAGGACGCTGAGGGTAAAGCAAAGCTTGAAGCGGTGATGGACGAGTGGCCGGTACAGGTAGAGGGGTTGCTCACAAACATCGAACGGTGGGTTAGCCCATTGAAGGCGTCTGGCTTAAGCGTTACGCGGACCGAAGAAATAAAAAATGAAAACCCGCCGGGATATAATTTCAGATATAAAACCCACAAGCTCACGATGCGATTCGGCAATAAAACAGTCGTTGTCGAACCCTTTGCTCGCTTTATGATCGGTACGGGTGGGCGCGTCGATTTCAAATTGGGAAAAACAGAGTTAGGAATAATTCTGTCTACTGACGGATCGAATGAATGGAGCGCCATGATTCAATCGACTCAGAGGCCGCCGGCTCGGCCGCAGTTCCTTCCGTTTGATGAAGACTTTTTCCTCGATCAATTGGCTAAGTATCTGGAAATCTAAAACGACCAGGGCAAAACCTTTGCTGCTGGTAGGTAGCTAGGCGGGTGCCCTAATTTGAAGGGCGCCCAATTCATTCCTCCCTCAAACCAAGCATTTTAGAAACGATACCCGCCATGCTCTTGGTGTCCTTCGGTATCCATCTTCCGTAATGTTTTCTCACCATCATTGTATCCGCATGCCCGAGTTGTCTGGTTACCCATTCGACAGGGACGTAGCGCGACAGCATCTGGCTGGCAAAGGTGTGGCGACACTGGTTCGCCCCGCGGTGCCTGACCTCAGCTTTTTTTCAGATGAGCGGTAAACCAGTTGCCCAACGTCTTGCCACTCCACAGCAGGCCGCTGGTCGAGCTGCGGAAAAGAAATCTGACTTTCATTTTCTTAGAGGTGATGTTGTCGCGCTGAATGACAGTGATCTCCACGGTGGGAGCGTCCTTGGCAGCTGCAACAATCTCCCGCATCAGTTCAAGGGCTGGGTCGATGAGCTCGACGACTTGAACCGTGGAGCGTTCTTTGGGGACTTTGAATTCGCCGACGACCAATGCCCGGCGGACGTTTACCAGGCCGGTTTCGAGATCTACGTCTTCAACGGCGAGCCCAATCAGCTCGGACAGGGAAAGCCCGGCCCAGCAGTTGAACTCGATTATTCGGGCATCGGCTCGGCGGTCGGGATCCGCTTTGCCAATCAGCTCTATCTCGGTGCGACTGAAGGGATCGGCATGCTCTAGGTCGACATCCAATCCAACGTTGCTGATCCTGTCGAGAGGGTTGGCTTTCAGGATGCCGTCGCTGAAGGCATCAGCCCATACCCCTCGGAGAACGGTGAAGATGTCATTTACCGTCTTTGGAGCCAACCCTTGCTTGAGTAGCTGCGCCTGGAACAACTCGATATCGCTTTTGCTGATGTCGACGATCCGGCGCTTGCCGAACTTGTTCTCAAAAAAGATTTATGGGGGCGGATTTATTTTTCGGCGCTGAGAGGACGTGAGAAAAAATAAATTTGTCTCCTTGTCTTTTTCTAACCCAGGAATCGTCAATCAAACCATCGATCAAATCGTCTTTCATCGCGGTGAAATCATGGCCTGCATGAATAGGCAGTGTTTGAGCCTGTGGAATTACTCAAAAGTTGTGTTCCTCGGATGCGCCGCTCTGGTTGGCTTTCAGACGAATGACTCAGTTAACATCCGCGACACCGGGTGGATATGGGTGAAGAAATGCAGACGGACAACGTAAAGCAGGGGGTTGGATTGAAACTGTTGAAATGGCTAGCGGCAGCAATGCTTGTACCTGTCTTGGGCGTTCCTGCTACTAAGCTGGCGGAGAGCTACTTTGACGTTACGTTTTTTAGCTCAATGTTTGCGGTCGTTGGGACTGGGGTGGCGAATTGGCTAGATCAGACGATTTCGGTTGAGCTGTGGTTGTTTTGGGTTGTGGTTGTCGTTTCCGCATTGCTGGGGGTGTTTGGAGTCTGGAATTTTCTAGAGAAACGCCTCGAAGTGGGTGTTGCGACGGCCGAACAGGAGAAAGCATATGCGAAAGCAAGAGAGGTTATCGGGAAGTTGAATGCTGTAGACGCCACGCTGAATGCGACCACAAAGGAACTGAAATCTACCAAGCTGAAGCTAGATGCCGTCGAATCAGAGTTGAACACTGCTAACGCCAAAATTGCTGACCTACAAACTCCCAAGGAGCAGCCCCTTACTGAGCACCAACGTATGGTCCTTGCTGCTATCGCGTATTACGACAATTCAGATGAGCAGTGCTATGTGAAAGACCTCAGCCAAAGAATCAAATTTACGATGGTTCAAGCTGATGGTGCCGTTGATGTGCTGATGAAACGTAAGCTTGTTGAGGAGTACTACACCGGCCATGGCAACAGAGTCGTTTCTTTGTCTCCAGACGGTCGGGCATACGTTCTACACCCTGACTTCGATATGTCTCATTTGCCTTTTGAGTGAGGCTGACGCCACGTCTATTGGGCTGAGGATCACGTACGTCTAGACTAGGGAGTCTGGTAGCATTCTTGAATGATTAATCAGAGTGGGCATGCGGGGAAGGCAATCTAGAGTTTCTATTCTGGCTGACAGTTACTGCCGTATGATAAGGGCAGATTTATTTTTCGGCGCTGAGAAAACGTGAGAAAAATAAACATCTTCCCTTTTCTTTGGATGGGCGGCAAACGCCGCCTAGCCGACCGTCTCATTCCTTTTTTTTCGCCTTACGAATGCTACGTCGAAGTCTTGGCGGGCGTTGCTGCGTTGTACTTCATGCGTCCCCAGCCATCGCCTGTCGAAGTTCTCAACGATATCAACGGCGATGTGGTTACGCTATACCGCGTCGTGGCAGATACACCTCGAAGAGTTTGTGCCCCAATTCATATGGGCGCTCAGGTCACGCTAGGTGTTTGAGTGGCAGAAATTGACTCGCACCGAAACCTTCGCCGACATCCAGCGCGCCGCCCAATTCGTTTACCTGCTGCGGACTGCTGACTGGCCAGGTTAAAGGTCGGTTACGAAGCTGCAAGCAGACCGGGGAAACGCTCGGCTACTGACGGCACGCCGTCCATTTGAAACGCTCTCAGGCGCTGATATGCTCTGTTTTAGAGTTTTTCACCATAAGGGAGCGGCATGAAGATTTGGGCGTGTGCGAAGGGTCCTACCGGCTACATCAATCGTGAGGACGGTCGGTACAGGCTGTATTTTATCTGGCAAGTGCTCAAGATGAGGCGCGAAAACCCATCCGAATTCAATGCTCTGACCTTCTTCAGTACCCATTCGCGTGAAGACAAGCGCCGGGAAATGGTTGCCGTAAAGAACGGGTATTTCCGGTATAAAAGCAATGAGGTTCAAGTTGCTCGATCTGGCGATAGTGACGGCGAGACGCTATCTCATGCCACCCTCATAACCATTCTGGCGCAGCTCGAAACGATTAATTTCGTCATCAATAACGAGCTGGTTCCTTTCACCTTCACACGCCTAGTAGCAGAAGAAGCCCACCTTAAATTTGGGAATGGAAATAGCTATATTCCAGACCTGTACGGCGAATTTACAGCCAACAATCCTTACTATAAGAAGTGGGGTGGAAAGGTTGCTATTGAGGTCTGTTATGCAAATCCGTGCAGCATACAAAAGATTGCTGATTTTCGTGATCACGGAATACCGATCCTCGAAGTTAAGATTACCGACGGCATCAAGGTTGAGAAGTACATTCGTTCCGATGATGTTGAGGGAAGTCTAGAAAAGCGCTATCAGCAGATTGCTGAAATTGTCTCACGGCAATTGTATTGCAAAGTTCTCTCTGATCCAGTGAGTACGCGATTTCATCAGGATTATGTCAGGCAGTTTGAAAAGGAACGGGTTGAACTGATTGATAAGAATAAGCATGAGACTATGCTCCTTTTCAAAAAATACCGCGATACAGAATCGATAGTCGTTACGGTTACCAAGGAAAGGGACGAACTTGTGGTAGCAAAAGATTTGGTCGAAAAAGAAAAGAATGAGCTTGCCACCAATGCTGGCGAGTTGAGTCAAAGTTTTAACGAGCTTGAGGGTGAGCTAGCGAAATACAAGAAGGGTTATGCCCAAAAGTTTCATGAGGTTAATGGATTGAAAGAAGAATTAGAGAGGGAAAGAGAAGGGAGAGGGGTATGGACCAGAATTAAGAAAATATTTATGTCTGATGCATAAAGTAAAAAGCCCTAATGAGCTATTTTGTATTTAGTGGCTGATTCGCTGTTTAGCAGGGCTGAATATTTTTTTAGCCAGATCTGTCATAAGGTAATGACAGGTGTGAACTACTATGTATCGACGAAACAGCCGCCACTTCGAGAGATCGGCTGTTGAATGACGTGGTAACCTGATGAGGATCGTCAAACCAGTCTTTAGTATCTCTTCTTGGGGTTAAACTAACACATAGGAGGTACACTTTTTCTGTGTTGGCATACCAGGTGGAGACAGCATTTTGACCAGTATTTGGTACCAAAACTAAGCTGTAGCCCTTATGGTGCTTGTGTTTCGGGAGGGCTGCAGAGCATTTAGCGGAGGTACCTATCTCTCCGTCATACATAGAAAAGCCCCGTAGGTGTATAAGCTACGGGGCTTTTTCATTGTGCGTGTCACGTCCCGCGATCCATTCTTTCCCCTCGAAATATCCCCTGACACTCCATCACTCCACTTCAAAAAATCCTCCTCTACTCTGTTTTTCGCAGATCACTGATCTGCCGTAACCAGTAATCGCAAGGAGCGAATAATGTATTTTGAGATTTACAGGCAAACCCGTGGCACCGCTCAGCATGGTAAGGGCCAATGGCGGTGGCGTTTGCGGGCGGGGAATCATGAAACGGTTGCCAGTGGTGAGGCTTACGTCAACAAGTCTGACTGCGTGCATGCCATCAGTTTGATCAAGGGGACTTGCGATCAGACCCCGGTCAAGGAGATCTAGGCTTCAGGTGGTGAAGCTGCTCAATCAGAGCAGCTTCGTTTCAGTCGGGCGCTCTCAGTGAGCACTTTCGCATTAAACGCAAATGCTTGAGGCGATTCGCTCAGGTTGCATAGACGGCGATTGCGACACCTCCCTAAACTGTCGGCAGTTAAAGGGCGCGGGGCCAATGGATGAATCGCAACGAACTACGCAAGGCCGACATCAATCTGATGGTGGTGTTTGAAACGCTGATGCTTGAGCGCAATGTCACCAAGGTGGCGAAGAAGTTGTTTCTCGGTCAGCCCACCATCAGTTCGGCGCTCAACCGCTTGCGTACGATGTTCAACGATCCGTTGTTCATTCGCGTCGGTCACCGCATGGAGCCGACGGCGCGGGCCGAGGAGATCTTTCGGCACCTGTCGCCGGCGCTGGATTCGTTATCGGTGGCATTGAGCCTGACCCACGATTTCGACCCGAGCAGCAGCACGATGACCTTTCGTATCGGTATGTCGGACGATGTCGAGTATGCGCTGTTGCCGCCCTTGCTGCGCGCGTTGCGCCAGGAAGCGCCGAAGGTGGTGTTCGTGGTGCAGAGTGTCGATTATTGGCGGATTCCCGACTTGCTGGCGGCGGGCGATATCACGGTCGGTATCACCCAGACGCGCGGTCTGCCGGCCAACGCCAAGCGCAAATTGTTGCGGCACATCCATCCTTCCGTGTTACGTGCCGATGCCTCCGATACGCCGCTGACCGTCGATGAATATTGCTCGCGCCCGCATGTGCTGGTGTCTCATATCGCCAATGTCAGCGGTTTCGCCGATGAGTGGCTGGCGCAGATCGGCCGTTCGCGCCAGGTCGTGCTGTCGGTGCCGCAATACAGTTCGTTGCCGGCGTTACTCGCTGGTACTGACCTGATTGCCAGCCTGCCGGATTACACCGCCGAGGCGATGGCGGCATCAGGGCAGTTGTTCAAGGAACCGTTTCCGTTCAAGACCCCGACCCTTGAGTTATCCATGGTCTGGCTCAGTCATGTCGACAGCGATCCTGCCGAACGCTGGCTGCGTTCACGACTTGAGGCGTTCATGGGGGAGCGCAATCTGTTCTCGCTGCCCCAATGAACAGGGCAGCACTGTTTTACGCGTACGAACTTTCCACCGACCAACAGGAGTTACACCATGCCTCACCTGCACCTGGAATACACCGCCAACTTGCCTGAACTGAACACCGATGTGGCGTTGATGCGTCTTAACAACACGCTGGTGGCCTCTGGTCAATTCGGTGCCGAATTCGACATCAAGAGTCGGGCGGTGAAGGTCGATACGTTCAAGGTCGGCACGGCATTGGCCGAGCGGGCGTTCGTGCATGTGAAGCTGGCGCTGTTGAGCGGACGCTCGCCGCAGATCAAGCAGCAGCTATCCGAAAGCCTGCTGGCGGTGGTGAAGGAGCTGTGTGAGTGGCCTGCAAATGTCGAGGTCCAGTTGTGTGTGGAAATCCTCGACATCGATCGCGAGTCGTACACAAAGGCCGCCATCGGTCCTTGAATTTCAGGTCATTAGTGGCGCGGCGCAGGCCTTGATGACTTGCCCACGCAACCAGGTGTTGGCGCTGTCCTGATCGACGCTTTGGCTCCAGTGCATGTCGAGGGTGAACCCCGGCAGTCCATTGGGCGCTTCGCGGTGATCGAAGATGGCCTCATTGCCCAGCAATTGCTGGATACGCCGCGGCAGCGTGAGGATCAAATCGGTGCCGGTGATCATCTTCAGTGCCGCACTGTAGCTATTGGCCCGCGCGACAATCTGTCGTTGCCGGGCTTGCTGCGCCAGCCAGCCGTCGACCATGTTGGTGGTGGACATCCAGGGTGTCGGAAACACATGCCGGCGCTCGACAAAGGTTTGCAGGCTCAAGCGCGTCTCCAGCGGGGTGGCACGTTGGTCGAAGACGCAAACCAGGTCATCTCTGAGTAGTGTCCTGGTGTTGAAGTCGCCGTGGCTGCGATGAAAGTTCGGGCCGAATCCGATCACCAGGTCGAGGCTGCCATCACGCAATGCCTCGGCCGGGATGTCGGTTTCCAGCTTGTGCATATTGATCATTACCGGCAGATCGGCGAAGGCGAAGTCCTTCAGTAGACGCGGCAGGATCAACTGCTCGAAGTATTCCGGCGCACAAATGTTGAAGGTGACCGGCTGTGAAGTGGGATCGAAGGCTGACGGCCCGGCGTGGCACAGGTTGATACTTTCGATGATCTTCAGTACATGGGGGTACATGCTGCCGGCCTTGTAGGTGGGGCGCATGCCTGTGCGGGTATTGATGAACAGCTCGTCTTCGAAGCTGTTGCGCAGTTTTTTCAGGCAGTAGCTCACGGTGGACTGGCTGACACAAAGCGCCTCGGAGACCTCGGTGACGCTGTTTTGCTCATACACGGCGACGAACACCATGAGGTCCTGCATATCCAGCTTTCTTAGCACGTTACTGTTCAGCATCCATTCCGTCTCGAAGTGCTCGTTGCGCTGACCTGCGCAATCTTGTGCGATTGATCCTAGCGGAATGCAGGAGCGAGGAGAACGTCCTGTCAGTAATCAACTCTGAATCGTGACGGGTATCGCGCGTCGGCTGGACAGCAACAGTGCCAGCATTCCGATTCCGACCAACGCTGCGCCCACTACTTCCAGCGGCATTGGCGACTGGCGCCACCAGAACCAGTGAAACATCGTGATAAACAGCGTGCTCAGGTAGATATAGGAAATCACCGAGGACGGAGCGATCACGCCAATGGCTCGGTGCAGCAGCCAGAAAGTCGCCAGGGTAGCGAACAGTGCCAGGTACACCAGCCAGTAAAAATCACTCATAGCCAGCAATGACGCCGAACGCCATCCGCCACTGAAACCGCAGAACGCCAGCAGAAACAGTGCACCGAACAGCATGTTCCAGAAGGTCATGCCCACCGGTCCGCGCCCCTTGAGGCTGCCGGCCTTGAGTCGCTGGCTCAGGGGCGAATAGAGCGCCAACGCCAGGCAACCAACCCCATATACCGACAATGCGTACGGCGAGGGCAGCTCGCCCGGACCGGTGCCTTTCATCACCAGCAACACGGCCCCGGCAGCGGCAATCAGCATCGGTGCCACCCGTTGCTTGAGGTGGCTGTCGGGCATCAGCACCGCTTCAAAAGCCAGGGTCAGCAATGGCACCAGGGTGAACATCGTTCCGGTGTTGACCGCCGAGGTGTAGCGCAGCGCCTCGAACAGCGAGCCGAAATACACCGCCAGCAACAAACCGAGCACGCCATGGCCAAGTAGACCGCGGGCAGTGATGGGGCTATCGCCTTTGATCAGTAGCAGGGGCAAAAACACCAGGGCACAAAACAGCAGACGCAACCCGGTCAGCAGGATCGGGTCGATGGCTTGACTGACCTGCGCCGCAGCGGCAAACGAGGCAGCGATCAGCAAGGCCCAAAGCAACATGCCAGCGTGAGCGAGGGCGAAACCGTTGTGTTTCATGGTGGGATTTCCTGGTTTGCAGGGATCCGATTAGGCGCGCACCTGCCGGAGGCGGCAAATCAAAAAGTCCACACAGGTATTTGGAAATCAAATACTCCGTTTACAAATAGAGCCAACGGGCTCATTCCCTGAAGGGGAGTTACATTACCCGGGCCAGTACCCTGAACCCGAGCTGAACCATTCTCAAATAAGCTGAAAGTTTCAATTTGTTTTCCAGGTGCCCAACTAATCGTTGGCTTATTTTTCACAAAAAATTGATGGTCGGCTGCCTAGAGTTAGTGCTGTCGCGGTAAATGAAATTTTCACATTTATCGAAGGCACTTCTTTTCAGGAACAGTCGATCATCATGTTGAAGATTAAAGTCGTGCGCCCGGAGTGGGTGACACTCATTGCCAGCGCCTTTTTATTGATCGCATTCAACCTGGTGTTGTGGCAACACCTGTTTGAAATCACCGCGGCTGACGGTAAAGGTATCGTCATGCGCATTGCGTTCGGTGCAATGATCCTGGCGGCCTTCAATATCGTGTTGACCCTGATGGCATTCCGGCCTTTCCTGAAGCCGGTCCTGATGTTGCTGTTCATGATCAGCGCCGGCGTTGCGTACTTCATGAGTCAATATGGCGTATTGATCGATGCCGGCATGCTGCGTAACTTCGCAGAAACCAATGTCACGGAAGTGCGTGATTTACTGTCGATAAAGTTGCTTGTGTATATTGTGCTGCTCGGTATTTTACCTGCGTGGTTAGTGTGGAAGACACCAATCAATTACCGTCGCTGGCACCGTGAGCTGTTAAGTAAGGCTCTGGTGAGTATTGCATCGGTTGCCGTCATCGGTGGTGTGGCATTAATTAACTATCAAGGTCTTTCGTCGTTGTTTCGTAATCACCATGAACTGCGTTTGATGCTGGTGCCCAGCAACTACATCGGTGCCTCATTCAATTACGTGGGTGAACAGGTCGCCTCTGCGCAACAACCCTTTGTCAAAGTCGGTGAGGATGCCCAGCGAAACCCCGCCTGGCAAACCCATGGCCGCAAATCCCTGACCGTGCTGGTGGTGGGCGAGAGTGCGAGGGCGGAGAACTTCGGCGTCCTCGGTTACGACCGCGATACCACGCCAAAACTTGATAAAGAGGCCGGCCTCATCGCTTTTACGGACGTGCACTCCTGCGGTACGGAAACCGCCGTATCGGTGCCCTGCATGTTTTCCAACATGGGTCGCAAGGATTACAACGCCAGCAAGGCAAAGAATGAGGAAGGTCTGCTGGACGTACTCAAGCGGGCGGGGCTGGAGGTGATTTGGCGCGATAACCAGTCGGGCTGCAAGGGCACTTGCGACCGGGTGACACTCGACGATGTCAGTAACCTGAAAGACCCGGCGCTGTGCGCCAACAGTGAATGCCGCGATGAGATCCTGCTGCAAGGACTGCAGCATTTTATCGACAACCTCGATAAAGATACCGTTCTGGTGCTGCACCAGATGGGCAGCCATGGTCCGGAGTATTTCAAACGCTATCCGAAAGAATACGAACGCTTCACCCCGGTCTGTGAAAGTAATGCGCTGAACAATTGCAGTCGCGAAAGTATCGTCAACGGCTACGACAACACGCTGGTGTATACCGACCACGTGCTGTCGACCTTGATCGATCTTTTGCGCAGCAATCAGGACAAGGTTGATACCGCCATGCTGTATCTGTCGGATCACGGTGAATCCCTGGGCGAATACAACTTGTTCCTGCATGGCACGCCTTACATGCTGGCGCCGGAACAACAGAAACATGTGGCCATGCTGGCCTGGTTCTCCGACAGCTATCAAAAGTCGTTTTCGGTGGACACTCATTGCCTGCAGCTGAGCCGGGAAAAGCCCCTGAGCCAGGACAACCTGTTTCATTCGATGCTGGGGCTGCTGGAGGTCAACAGCAAGGCTTACAACCAGGATCTGGATATGTTTGCCGGTTGTCGCGGGGCGGTAATCGACGGAGTGTTGGCCAAAGAGTGAAAGCCTTCAGCGCGTCGGTGATGTACTTGTGTCGGGCAAATGGCAGCTTTTCCAGCCGTGCGTAAGGTTTTTTCGCTCAAGCTCTTGTTCAGTGGATGCGCGGAAATCGTCGGGGGCGATATATACTGCGGGCCATTCTTCAAGGGAGAGCCGTGTGGCCATCGATATTCACTGGATTCGCGACAACGATAGCCTCGGCCGGTTTTGCGCCGAGTGGCAGCAGTTGCCCTACGTTGCCCTCGACACCGAATTCATGCGGGTCGACACCTTCTATCCGATCGCCGGCCTGCTGCAGGTGGGCGATGGCACGCGCGCCTACCTGATTGACCCGCTGAGCATCGACAACTGGCAGCCGCTGGCCGCGCTGCTGGAAAACCCGGCCGTGGTCAAAGTCCTGCATGCCTGCAGCGAAGACCTCGAAGTTCTGCTGCGCCTGACCGGCAGCCTGCCGGCGACGTTGTTTGACACGCAACTGGCCGCCGCTTACCTGAACCTGGGTTTTTCCATGGGCTATTCGCGGCTGGTGCAGGAAGTGCTCGGCATCGATCTGCCCAAGGGCGAAACCCGTTCCGATTGGCTGCAACGTCCGCTGTCCGAGACCCAGATCAGCTACGCCGCTGAAGACGCCGTGCACCTTGCGGAAGTTTTCGTACAGCTGCGTCCGAAGCTTTCCGACGATAAATATGCATGGGTCCTGGAAGACGGCGCCGAGCTGGTGGCCAACCTGCGCCGCGAGACCGATCCCTATGAGGTCTATCGCGACGCCAAGTTGGCCTGGAAGCTGTCCCGCGCCCAACTGGCCGTGCTGCGTGAACTTTGCGCCTGGCGTGAGACTGAGGCTCGTGCCCGTGACCTGCCGCGCAACCGCATCATCCGCGAACACTCGCTGTGGCCACTGGCGCGCACCCAGCCGGACAATCTCGGCGCATTGGCGAAAATCGAAGACATGCATCCGCGTACCGTGCGTCAGGACGGCGAGTTTCTGCTTGATCTGATCAAGCGCTCTGGCAGTGTGTCGCCAGATCAATGGCCGCCAGCCGTACCGGAACCGTTGCCGGTAGACGCCGCCGCCCTGCTCAAACAGTTGAAAGCCATTGGCCAGGCCGAGGCCGAGCGCCTGAACATCGCGCCGGAACTGATGCTGCGCAAGAAAACCCTGGAAGCGCTGCTCAAAAGCGGCTTCCCCAATGGTCCCTACCAATTGCCTGATTCGCTGCGTGGCTGGCGCCGCGAATTGATGGGCCAGGCGCTGCTCGACAGCCTGGCCACCGCCGGAGAACAGCCTTGAAACGTATTTGCTCCATCTACCGCAGTTCGAAGAAAAACGAGATGTACCTCTATGTGCTCAAAAGCGATGCACTCGAGCGTGTACCGGAGCCTCTGATGGCCGCCTTCGGCAAAGCCATCCACGCTTTCGACCTGGTATTGACCCCCGAGCGCAAGCTGTCGCGCGAGGACATCACCGTCGTCCTGGAAAACCTCGACAAGCAGGGCTATCACCTGCAAATGCCGCCGGCCGAAGAGGAATACATCGAGCACTTGCCGGAAGAGCTGTTGCGCCGCAACGACCCGATGTAACCGGCAGACAGGCTCTGTTCAGAGCCTTTGTTAAACACTGGAATGATTTTGGCGATGGCCGCGACGACGCGGGGATGCTCCGTCGGCGGCCGTCTGCAGCGTTTTTTGAAAGGTTGAAGCATGCGCGTTCTGATTGCCGAACACGACCACCCTGTGTACGCCCAACTTCTGCGCGAGGCCGCGCCGGAGCTGGAAGTGCTGACCAGCAGTGACTCCGCCGAACTGGCTCGCCAGGCTGCCGAGTGTCCGGTCTGGCTCGGCCAACCCGACCTGCTGGCGACCCTGCTGCGTCAAGGCCACCAGCCACAATGGCTGCAGTCGACCTGGGCGGGGATCACGCCGCTGTTGGCCGACGGTTTGCCACGCCACTATCGCCTGACCCGCGCAGTGGGGATTTTCGGCCAGGTCATGGCCGAATACGTGCTGACCTACATGCTCGGTCACGAGCGTGAAGTGCTGGCAAGGCTGGTCAGCCAGGTCGAGCGCAAGTGGGACAGTCGCCATGGCCAGAGCCTGGCGGGGCGCAAGGTGCTGATCGTCGGCACCGGTGACATCGGGCAGACCGTGGCGCAGTTCCTCGTACCCTTTGGCGTCGAGCTGTATGGCATCGCCAGTGAGGCCCGTGAACAGGCGCCGTTTGTCGAAGTCGGCTCATTGTCCGACTTGCCGCGTTTGGTTGGTCAAGTGGATTACGTGATCAATCTGCTGCCAAATACGCCGAACACCCACGATATCTACAATGCAGCACTGTTCAAACAGTTCAAGCCGACCGGATTGTTCATCAACGTCGGGCGTGGCGTGGCAGTGGTCGATGCAGACCTGGTGGACGCTTTGAAAGAAGGCCATCTGGTGGGGGCGGTGATCGATGTCTGCCGTCAGGAGCCACTGCCGCAGCGTCATCCGTTCTGGACGGCCTGGGGCCTGCTGCTGACCGGCCACAGCTCGGCTCCGACGTCGCCATCCTTGATGGTGAAGCTGTTTGTCGAGAACCTGCGGGCGTATCAGGCGGGTGAGGCGTTGCGCGGGGAAGTGGATTTCGAACGCGGGTATTGATCTGCTGGCTTGAATGTTATGCAAAACCTGTGGGAGCGAGCCTGCTCGCGAAGGCGGTGTGTCAGTCGATGATTAGGGTGACTGACACTCTGCTTTCGCGAGCAGGCTCGCTCCCACATTGGTTTTCAGCGTCGGTTAGAGGGCGAAATCGCCCTCGGCAGCGAGTTCGCTCAGCGGACGACGCGGGCTTGGCTCTTCACGGGCTTGCAGGTACTCGGCCAGGGTGGCCTTGTCACCCAGTTTGCCGATCGCCACGGCGGCGTGCAGGGCGTAGCCCTCTGGAATGTTCAGCTCCTTGCGGGTCAGTTCCTGATCGAAACCGGCCATGCCGTGGGTGTGCCAGCCGCTGATGCTCGCTTGCAGCGCCAGGTGACCCCAGGCCGACCCGGTGTCGAAGGTGTGCCACAGGGCCGGGGTTTCTTCGGTGGCGCCAGGCACCGCGAAGGTGGTCTTCGAGATCACGATCACCAGTGCCGAGGCGTGTTGCGCCCAGCTGCGGTTGAACTCGTTCAGCAGGCCCAGGTAACGCTCCCAGTTCGGCGTGTCGCGACGTGCATAGAGAAAGCGCCAAGGCTGCGAGTTATACGCCGAAGGCGCCCAGCGTGCGGCTTCGAAGAAGCTCAACAGTGTTTCTTCCGGGATGGTTTCGCCGGTGAAGGCGCGGGGCGACCAGCGATCGGTGAACTGAGGGTGGATGGCGTAATCGGCAACGCGTGGGTTTGCACTCATCAAGAGATTCCTTGCTACGTTTGAAAGTGAGGGACGTCTGAACCTGCGGGCGCAGTTGAGCTGAGCGATGAGGTCTGTCGAGAGCCGTGGCGGTTCACCGTCATGCAACGCGGTCGAGCGTTAATGGCACTTGGGTAGGGCTCCTTGCGACTGGCAAAGCTACTTGGCGACGCCAAAACTGACAAGCCCCGATCTACCGGTAGTCGCCAGTGCTTGGCCCGCGCGGCCGCGGGCACTAGACTGGCGGCCTTTTCACCACCTGATGTTGATGCTTGAGCCATGGCCGCCAAAGTCGAACCGTTCTGGATACGCAAAACCCTCGATCAACTCGATCAAGAGGAATGGGAATCGCTGTGCGACGGTTGTGGCCTGTGCTGCCTGCAAAAACTCGAAGATGAAGACGACAACAGCGTCTATTACACGCGAATAGCCTGCAAACTGCTGGATCTGAAAACTTGCCAGTGCAGCGATTACCCGAACCGTCGCGACTCGGTGCCCGATTGCATCCAGCTCACCCCGGGCAAGGCCGACGAATTCAAGTGGCTGCCACCGACCTGCGGTTATCGTCTGGTCAGCGAGGGCAAGGACTTGCCGCTGTGGCATCACCTGGTGTGCGGTGATCGAGATGCCGTGCATCACGAACGCATTTCCCAGTCCGGACGCATGCTCGCCGAAGGCAGCGTCCCCGAAGATGACTGGGAAGACCATCTGATTTTCCGGGCGGGTTGATCGTCCAGCGAGTGAATGTTGCACCAAGGAGTGTGTATGGCTGGGGGATGGCGGCGGGCGTTGGTCGTTGGGCTACTGACCTTGAGTTCGCCCGTATGGGCGGCGAAAAAGGTCGATCTGGATTACCACGTACGCCTGTTGCCGCAAAGCGACCAGGCTGAAGTGCGCCTCACGCTGGCGCAAGGCTCGGCGGTCCGCAGTCTGGATTTCAACCTTGGCGATGGCAGCCATTACAGCGATTTCAAGGCCGACGGCCAATGGCAACTGACACCGGGCAAGCAGGCCCGAGGTGTCTGGCATCCAGCTGCCGACCAGGCCAGCCTGACCTACCGTGTACGCATCAGCCAAGGCCGCAAGAGCGGCAGCTTCGATACACGCATGACCCCGACCTGGTCGTTACTGCGCGGTGACGATCTGGTACCTGCCGCCAGGCTTGACCAGCAAGACGGTATCGAATTGGTGTCACGCCTTGAATTCGAGTTGCCCAACGGCTGGAAAAGCGTGGAAACCGCCTGGCCGCGAATCGGCAGGAACAAGTTCCGCATCGACAACGTCTCCCGCTTGTTCGACCGGCCCACCGGCTGGATGCTCGCCGGTCACCTGGGCAGCCGCCGCACTCGCCTGGGGGAAACCGAAGTCACCGTGGCTTCGCCTCAAGGCCAGGGCATGCGGCGTATGGATGTGCTGACCCTGTTGACGTTTGTATGGCCGCAAGTGCAAGCCGTGTTCCCTCGTCATCCCACGAAGCTGCTGATCGTCGGCGCCAATGATCCGATGTGGCGCGGCAGTCTCGCAGCCCACGAGTCGATCTACCTCAACAGCCGCTTGCCGCTGGTCAGCGAAAGCGGCAGCAGTGCACTGGTGCGGGAGTTGGCGCAGCTGTTCGGGCGGATCAACGACCGGCAGCGCAGCGACTGGATCAGTGAAGGTTTTGCCGAGTATTACGCCATCGAACTGGTGCGACGTGCGGGTGGCATGAGTGATGAGCGCTACCAGAGTTTGCAGGGACGATTGGCGAAGGACAGTCAGAAAGTCACCACCTTGCGCGGCGAGCAGGCCAGCCCGGCGCAGATTTCCAAAGCGGTGGTGTTGATGCAGGAGCTGGATCGCGAGATTCGCCTGAAGACTCGTAACAAGCGTTCGCTGGATGATGTACTGCGCGGGGCGATGCGGCTGGGGAGTCTGGATACCAAGGAATTTGTTCAGCTCTCGGAGAGCGTGATTGGCGACTCCTCCAGAGTGCTTGATACCGGGTTGCTTCAGTAATACCGCCTTCACGAGCAGGCTCGCTCCCACATGGGTTTGTGCATAACACGGATCAAATGTGGGAGCGAGCCTGCTCGCGAAAGGGCCTTCAAACTCACTACACGATCCGGATCAAACCCCGGTCTTTGGCGATTTCAACGAATCATTACCCGTCACCGTCGCGGTTTTGGTCGCCGCCTCGGCATTGGCCTTCAACTGGCTCAACTCTTCACCGGCGCGCTGGATTTTCGCCCGCACGTTGTTCATGTCCTGACGACTTTTTTCCAGCAGGCTTTTCGCCGAGCTATGGCCAGTGATGCCGCGTGCCAGGGCGACACCACCGATGGCCACTTGAATCAAGCCGAAGATGCCGCCGCGACGCAGACCCTTGCCCACCATCACGACGCCACCGGCCAGGGAGCCGATGCGTTCCCAACCTTGAACGTTGTGGTCGGTATGAGTCTGGAACGGGGTGGATTCGATGCGCTCTACGCGTTTGAGTTCGCTCATGATCTGTCTCCAGGCTTCGGTTCAGTAGTGGATAGTCAGCTGACTGCCGGGACGGTCAGCCGGTTCCATCGGATAAGCCGCAACTCAGCGGAATTTCGGCCCCGAGCGGGTATTGAGGCCCTTGGCCATACGGTCGTACAGCACAACGTTGACCGTGGCGGCCAGGTTCATGCAGCCGGTGGTCGGGATGTAGACCACGTCTTCGCACCAGTCGCGAATTTCCTTATCCAGCGAGCCGTCTTCCGGGCCGAAGATGTACAGCGCGCGGTCCGGGTGTGTGTACTCAGGCAACGGGCGGGCGCCGTCGACCAGCTCCACGGCGACCGGAACGCAGTTCAGTGGCAGGATTTTCTTCAAGTCGTCGATGCCGATCAGCGGGATGTCGTAGTGGACGCGCTTGGTGTCGGTGACGAAGTCGGCAGCACGCTCATAGCGCTTGCCGGTATAGAACACCGATGCCACGCCATAACAGCCAGCGGCGCGCATCACCGAACCGACGTTCTCCGGTGACTTGGGGTTATACAAACCAATGCAGCTGTACCGTTTGTCTGCCACGAGCGGGGTGCCTTTCGGGAAAAAAGCGCGATTATACGGGGATTGGCTGGCAGTGGTCAGTTTGGAGATTGGCGGTGTCCGGGTGATCGCTATCGCTGGCAAGCCAGCTCCCACAGGGCCTGAGGTGTATACAGAATAGGTGGCCACCCCAATCACTGTGGGAGCTGGCTTGCCAGCGATGAGGCCGGGACTGTCGCTGAAGATTATTCGTCTTTCTTCATCAATCCGGCCAGCGCCGCAAACGGGTTATGCGTCGCCTTGGCGATCTTTGGCGTGCTCAACGAGCCTTCATCAAAATACTGCTGGTCGGTATAGCGCGAGTGTTCGTTATCGTGGCAGTACAGGCACAACAGCTCCCAGTTCGAACCGTCCTGCGGGTTGTTGTCGTGGTTGTGGTCGCGGTGATGCACGGTCAGCTCGCTCAGGCGCTTGCCGGAAAATTCACGGGCGCAGCGGCCGCACACGTGCGGGTACATCTTCAGGGCCTTGTCGCGGTAACCCATTTCCTTGTCGCGCTGGTTGTCGGCGAGGATGCGGTCCAGCTTCGACGTATTGGTTGGGGTGGACGAACTCATGGGTTCACCTTTGTAAAAAGACTAATGACGGTTATGAACAGAGTTTAGCTCAGCCCTTGAGCTTCTCGGCAATCCAGATCGTGTGGCGGGTGCCTTTGTTGCCATGGGCGAAGACCTGCACTTCCTCGGCCTTGAACCCGGCTTTTTTCAGTTTGTCGGAAAACTGCCGGTCTGCGCTGGCCGACCAGACCGCCAGCACGCCTTTTGGCCGCAGGGCCTTGGCGCAGGCGCTCAGGCCGCCGGCGGAGTAGAGCCAGCTGTTGGCCTTCTGGGTCAGGCCTTCGGGGCCGTTGTCGACGTCGAGCATGATCGCATCGAAACCTTGCGGCTCGGCTTGCAGTACTTTGGCCACGTCTTCCATGCGGATGACGGTGCGTGGATCAAGCAACGGGTTCCCGGCTTTCTCGCCCAATGGCCCGCGATTCCACTCCACCACGCCCGGTACCAGTTCGGCGACCACCACTTCAGCCGTCTTGCCCAAATGCTTGAGCGCCGAGGCGAGGGTGAAACCCATGCCCAGACCACCGATCAGCACCCGCGAATGCGGGCGCCCTGCAACCTTGCGACAAGGGATTTCGGCCAAGGCATCCTCGGAGCCGTGCATACGGGTGTTCATCAGTTGTCCGCCGTCCCCACCCTGGATCTTGATGACGAAGTCCTCGCCGTACTCGAACAGGCACAGGGCACCGCCGTTCTCGGGAATAGGGGTGGTGTCGAGTAGAACGAAACGTTTCATGGGGCTCACTTGAGGAGAAAATGGCGGCAGAGGGGAGGGCAAACGGACGCAGTTGGGAGTAGCCTGCACATGACAACAAGGCCAACGGAGCCATTGATGAAGCGCACCATTCTAACGGTCATTGCCCTGGCCGCGCTCTCGATTACTGCAGTGCAGGCCCAACCGCTGCAAACCACGCCCGTCAGTCCCGCAGCGATGCCCGGTTCACCTGGCACCGCGACACCCACGCCGTATCCGCAAATCACCCCTGCGCCCTTGCCCAAGGTCGGCCCCGGCAGTGGCGGTCCACCGCTGGTGCCTATCGAGATGCCCAGCCCGCCGACCAAGGATCAGCCGGTGCCAGGGATCGAGCAGAATCCGCCGAAGGTCAAGTCGCCCGGCGGTTAGACCTGCTGCGCAAGCAGTTGGCCGTCGGCCATGCGCAGGCGCCTGGACAGGGAAACGGCGAGGGCACGGATGATCTTGGCGGCGATTTTCGGCGCATCGTTAAGCATCTTTTCCAGGGAATCCTTGCCCAGGTTGAGCAACTGACAGTGGCTCGCCGCCACGCAACTGGCCGAGCGGCGTTCGCCATCGAGTACGGCCATTTCGCCGAACGAGCGGCCACTGCGTAGCGTAGCAATGGTCACCCGTTGCCCGTCGCTGGTGGTCTTCTGCACGGCCACCTGACCGGTGTGGATGATGCACATGAAACTGCCGGCATCGCCTTCGTGGAAAATCTCTTCACCCTGGGCAATGGTGCTGATACTGAAATAACCCGAGGCCGCGGCGAAGTCGGCGGGCAGCAACTGGTTGAACAGGCCGCAGTCCATCAGCCAGTCGCGGATTTCGTTGTTCAAATGAGTCGGTTCTGACATGTCGGGCGGTCTTTATTGTTGTGTCTGTTACGGGCTCGATATTGAAATCACCGCAATCCCTTCTGTGGGAGCGAGCCTGCTCGCGAAGTGGCCATTACATTCAACACATATGTCGACTGAAACATTGCCTTCGCGAGCAGGCTCGCCCCCACAGGGGATCATTGTTGCATCGGACCCGGTGTCCGGAATTAAGACCGGAGTACCGCGTCAAGTTCCTCAGGCAACCCCCAAAACCTTGAACAAAAATGCATATTCGAGTGCTACGTCACGCAATCCTTGATACCGACCGCTCATCCCGCCATGTCCGGCGCCCAGTTCGGTCTTGAGCAGCAGGGGATTGGTGTCGGTTTTGGTCGCGCGCAACTTGGCTACCCACTTGGCGGCTTCCCAGTACTGCACGCGGCTGTCGTTGTAGCCGGCGATCACCAAGGTCGCCGGATAGGCTTGCGCGGTAACGTTTTCGTACGGGGCGTAGGCCTTGATCCGATCATGGACGTCCGGTTCTTCAGGGTTGCCCCACTCGTCGTATTCGGTGACGGTCAACGGCAGATCCGGGTCCAGCATGGTATTGAGTACATCGACGAACGGCACTTCGGCAATTGCCGCGCCGAACAGCTCTGGCCGTTGGTTGAGTACCGCACCGATCAGCAGGCCGCCGGCACTGCCACCACTGATCGCCAGTTGTGGCGCGGTGGTGAAGCCATTGGCAATCAGGTGCTCGGCGCAGGCGATGAAGTCACTGAAGGTGTTGTGCTTGTGTTCCTGTTTGCCGGCGCGATACCAGGCTTCACCCAGCTCGCCACCGCCGCGCACGTGCGCGATGGCAAACGCCATGCCGCGATCGAGCAAGCTCAGGCGTGCGTGGGAGAACCACGGGTCGAGGCTTTCCCCATAGGCGCCGTAGCCGTACAGGTACAGGGGCGTCGGCTTGCCGAGCGCTTCGCGTTTGACCACAAGGCTGATCGGCACTTTCGTACCGTCGGGCGCTGTCGCCCACAGGCGCTGGCTGACGTAGGCATCGGCGTCGAACGGGCCGAGTACCGGCGTTTCCTTGAGGACTTTCTGTTCGCCGTTGACCAGTTCCAGCTGGCGGATCTGCGCCGGACGGTTCAACGCTTCGTAGCGCAGGCGGATTCGCTCGCTGATGAACTCCAGGCTGTTCTGCACGTGCAGGCTGTAGGCTGCGTCCGGCAGTTGCACCCGGTAGCTCGGCAAGTCCTGTGGGTAGACTTCAATGATCGGCAAGCCACCTTCACGCAGGCTCAAGGTCATGGCGCCAGCGTTCAGGCTCATGCCTTCGATCATCACTGTGTCGCTATGGGGGATCAGGTTGTGCCAGGCGGATTCGACAGGCGCGACGCCGGTATCGACTGCGGTGTACAGGGCGAAGTTGATGCCGTCGCGATTGGTGCGTATGAACCAGGTCCATTGGCCGGAGAGCGCGCCGTGGTCGACGTCGTATTCATGGTCTTCGACCCGTGGCGCAATGCAGGTAAAGGCATGCTGCGGCTGGTTGGCATCGAGTACCCAGACTTCGCTGGTGGTTTTGCTGCCGACAGACAACAGCAGTTGCTGCTCGGAACTGGAACGGTAGCAATGCATGAAAAAGCGGCCGTCCGGCTCATGGAACACTTCTTCGGCCGCCGTGCCGTCCAGGCGATAGCGGAACAGCTTGTGCGGGCGATGGGTGTCGTCCAGCTCGCCGAAAAACAGGGTCAGGCTGTCATTGGCCCAGGTCATGCTGCCGTCGCAGTCCTGGAATTCCAGTTCGCTGACGCGTCCGTCGGACAGTTCCTTCACGAACAGGGTGAAGATCTCGTCACCCGTGGAGTCGATGCTGTAGGCCAGGCGTTGGTGGTCCGGGCTGATGCTGAACGCGCCGAGGGAAAAGAAGCCGCCGTTGGCCAGTGCGTTCGGGTCCAGCAGCAGTTGTTCCTGGCTTTCATCGAGTTTCAGGCTGTCGTCGGCCGGACGCGGGCAGCGGTAATGCCGGGCGTATTCGTCACCCGCCGTGGTGCGCGTGTAATACAAATACGGTCCCCACGGTGAGGGCAGGGACAGGTCGGTTTCGAGAATCCGGCCCTTGATCTCCTCGAACAGGGTCTCACGTAGCCCGGCCTGGTCGGCGGTTTGTGCTTCCTGATAGCGGTTTTCAGCCTTCAGGTAGTCGAGCACCGCATCGGTGTCGCGCTCCTGCAGCCAGGCATACGGGTCATCACCCTCGGCCTTGCGGGCGATCGGGGCGTCGGAAACGTTGGCGGATAGGGGCATGAAGGACTCTCGATCAATGTACGTAAAAGTGGGCCTGGAAACCTGTGGGAGCGAGCCTGCTCGCGAAGAGTCATCACATTCAACCTCAATGTTGACTGAGCCACCGCTTTCGCGAGCCGGCTCGCTCCCACATGGATTGCGCTTGGGGCAAGCCTGACGTGCGAAAAGCCGTTATCATAAGCGCCTCTTTGCCTGCCTTGCCATGGACACCATGACCGAGAACGACTATCTGATCGCTTGGGGCCTCTACGCCTTTGCCGCTTTGGGCTGCCTGTTGGTGTGGATGCGCATCACCCGCTGGATGTGGCGTTGGCTGCGTGAACCGCTGCGGTTGCTGATGGCGGTGCTGCTGTTCAGCCCGACCATCATCGACCCGGTGAAGGAAAAGGTCGCCCCGGCCATCGCCATTACCGCCCTGGACCTGTTGTTCAAGGTCGGCAATAACGCATGGCGGGCCATTTCCGATCTGTTCATGTACGGCATGATCGCTTTCGGCATTTACCTGGTGTTCGTGGCCATCCGCTTCCCCATCGAACGCGCCGCCAATGCGCGCAAGGAACAGGCCGCTGCCGCCAAAGCCGCAGCCCGTGCCGACGAACCGGAAGAAGAACACCCGTTCGGCGGTGCCGGCGATGATCGCTACGGTCGCCCGCCTGTGCCAAGCAATCCCCAGCGTATGCGGGTCGAACCCCGTCTGTAACGTTGCCCCAGGTTTGAAGCGAGAGTCCGAGCATGTGTGAGTTATTGGGCATGAGCGCCAATGTCCCGACCGATATTGTGTTCAGCTTCACCGGGCTGATGCAGCGCGGCGGGCGCACCGGTCCGCACCGTGACGGTTGGGGCATCGCTTTCTATGAAGGCCGCGGATTGCGATTGTTCCAGGATCCGGCAGCAAGCAGTGAGTCGGAAGTCGCAAACCTGGTACAGCGCTATCCCATCAAGAGCGAAGTGGTGATCGGGCACATCCGCCAGGCCAACGTCGGCAAGGTCTGTTTGTCCAACACCCATCCGTTCGTGCGCGAGTTGTGGGGCCGCAACTGGTGTTTCGCCCATAACGGCCAGTTGGCAGACTTCCAGCCGACTGCCAGCTTCTACCGTCCCGTGGGCGATACCGACAGCGAAGCCGCGTTCTGCGATTTGCTCAACCGTGTAAGAGCGGCATTCCCCGAGCCGGTCGAGGTCGAAGAACTGTTGCCGGACCTGGTGGCCGCTTGCGCCGAGTACCGCAGTAAAGGCGTGTTCAACTGCTTGCTCAGCGATGGCGACTGGCTGTTCTGCTACTGCTCGACCAAACTGGCGCAGATCACCCGTCGTGCCCCGTTTGGCCCGGCGCGCTTGAAGGATGTCGATGTGATCGTCGACTTTCAGGCCGAAACCACGCCCAACGACGTGGTCACGGTGATCGCCACCGAACCCTTGACCGAAAACGAAACCTGGACCCGCTACGAACCGGGCCAATGGAGCCTGTGGCGACGCGGTGAATGCGTCAGCCAGGGCATGACCGAATAAGGATCTGCTCCCCATGTTGCTCAGTTATCTACGGCTGGTGTTGTTCGCGGCGGGCCTGTTGATCGGTGTCCAGGTACCAGGGTTCATCAACGATTACGCCAAGCGGGTAGAAGCGCATCTGATTGAAGCGCAGACCGGTCTGAGCGGGTTCCAGGGCACCGCCAATCAGTTCTTCAAGGGCGATATGCAGGCACTGGTGGCTCATTATCGTGCCAGCGAAGACCCGATCTTCCGCAGCGACGCCGAAAGCCTGAACAACCTGCTGACCCGTCAGCAGGCCCTGGACAAGCAGTTCCAGGCGATGCAGGGGCCGTGGTACATCCGCTTGCTGCAAGTGGTGCTGGCCGCTGATCCGGATATTCGCAAGGAAACCTGGAATGGCTACAGCTACCAGATCCTGTTGACGCCGGAAGCGATGATCTGGGGCATGAGCGGTGCGTTGCTGCTGTCGTTCGGGATCGAATGCCTGTTCCGCCTGATCGACTGGGTGGTGCTGGGCGGCAAGCGCCTGCGCCAGAGCCGGCCGATCGAAGAGCGGGATTTGCGGGGGTTGTAACGACCGGCACGTTTTTTGTGGCGAGGGGATTTATCCCCGTTGGACTGCGCAGCAGTCCCATTTTTTGGGGCCGCTTCGCAGCCCAACGGGGCGGTGCGACGTTTCGCTAAATCCCCTCGCCACAGATGCAGTCAACCAGCCAATACGATGTAGTTTTCGCCCACCCGACGCGCATACCCCTCCAGCACCTGCTGACACAACGCCACAATCTCCTCGACCCATTCCGCACCCACTCGCCACGACACCACCACCTGCAGGTTCGGGGGGCGCTGCTCGATGTCCAGCAAGGTCAGTTCCCCACGCGCCAGTTCCTCGGCCACCAGCACCGGTGGCAAGGCGCCGATGCCGAAACCATCGCGCAGCAATCGGGTAATCGCCGACACCGAGTTCACGCAGTTGAGCCTTGGCGCAATCACGCCGTTGGCCTGCATCAGGGCGAGTACTTCCTGATGCGGATGAGAATTTTTCGAGTAAGTAATGATCCGCTCATTGGCCAGATCGGCGACGCCTGAATACTCACGGTTGTACAGCGAGTTGCTGGCGACGATCCAGCCCATGGGATGGCTGGCCAGCTCCAGGCTGCGCACGCTTTCCTGGCGCAACAGATCGGTTTGAAGAATGACATCAAGGAAGCCTTTTTGCAGCTGATCGCAGAGGTTGAGCGACGTATCGGCCACCAATTCGATTTCCACCAAGGGGTAGTGATCGGTCATCTGCGCGACCAACGGACTGAGCCAGGTGTGGATCACGGTGTCCATCACGCCGATGCGTACACGTCCGGCCTTGCTCGAACGGGTTTCGATCGAGTGCTTGAGCGCCTGCATGGTGTCCATCATCTGCTCAGCGTAATCGAGCACTTTTAGACCCTCGGGTGTCAGGCTCACCCCCCGCGAATCACGCAGGAACAGCTTCACCCCGAGCTCGCCTTCAAGCACGGCGATCCGGCTGGAAATCGACGCCTGGGTGGTGAAGAGCTTGTCGGCGGTGAGGCGGAAACTCTTGAGTCGGGCGACCCAGACAAAGGTCTCGAGAAACTTCAGGTTCATGGGATAAAGATTTCTTATGCCTAAGGCGGGTTTTTATTAGTTGGACGCGGCAGGGTGACGCACCCAAGAATCAGGCCATCCGGTTCCCACGATAGGCGTCGTCGGGGCTCAGAACAATACCAATAAAATCAGCGCGGAGATTTGCCATGAGTGCGCCCGACACCACCGCCATTCCGAAAGCCACCGCTCGCCCGGGACCTTTCGACTGGTATCGCAACATCAATCAGCAGGAACGCCGCACCTTCTGGAGCTGCAAGATCGGCTATGGCCTGGACGGCATGGACACCCAGATGCTCAGCTTTGTGGTGCCGACGCTGATTGCCATGTGGGGCATCACCACCGGGCAGGCCGGGCTGATTCACACCAGCACCCTGATCGCTTCGGCCATCGGTGGCTGGGTGGCGGGTATTCTCTCCGATCGCATCGGCCGCGTACGCACGCTGCAACTGACGGTGCTGTGGTTTGCCTTCTTCACCTTCCTCTGCGGTTTCGCCCAGAACTACGAGCAACTGCTGATCGCGCGCACCCTGATGGGCTTCGGTTTCGGCGGCGAGTGGACCGCCGGTGCGGTGCTGATCGGTGAAGTGATCCGTGCCAAGGACCGCGGCAAGGCCGTGGGCATGGTCCAGTCCGGTTGGGCATTGGGCTGGGGCCTGACGGCGATTCTGTATGCGTTGCTGTTTTCGGTCATGCCGCCGGAGGACGCCTGGCGCGCACTGTTCATCCTCGGCATCGTGCCGGCGGTGTTCGTGATCTTCGTCCGTCGCCTGGTCAAGGACCCGGAAATCTATCGCGAAGCCAAAGCCAAGGAAGCCCCGAGCAACCCCTCGAAGTTCTATGAGATCTTCGCTCCGGGCATGCTGTTCACCACGATCCGTGCTTCGTTGCTGACCACCGGTGCGCTGGGCGGTTACTACGCGATCACCTCCTGGCTGCCGACCTTTCTGAAGAACGAACGCGGTTTGAGCGTGCTTGGCACCGGCGGTTATCTGGCGATGGTGATTGTCGGCTCCTACGTCGGTTACGTCATCAGCGCCTATCTGACTGACATCCTTGGGCGCAAAAAGAACTTCATCCTGTTCGCCGTCGGCTCATTCACCATCGTCTTGCTGTACACCCAATTGCCGGTCAGCAACGGCGTGATGTTGTGGCTGGGCTTTCCGCTGGGCTTCTTCGCTTCGGGGATTTTCAGCGGCATGGGTTCGTTCCTGACGGAGCTGTTTCCTACCCGCATTCGCGGTTCGGGCCAGGGTTTCTGCTACAACATCGGTCGTGCGCTGGCGGCGTTGTTCCCGCTGCTGATCGGTCTGCTCAGCCAGACCGTGCCGCTGAGCGTGGGCATCGGTGCCTTTGCGGCAGTGTCCTACGGCGTGGTGATCCTTGCGGCCCTGAGCCTGCCGGAAACCCGTGGCAAGCAACTCGACGCTCAGTAACGGATAACCTGCGGACCTGTCTTGCGGATAGGTCCTGCAGCTAAGAAGAATAAAGCCTACAGGAGTGTTCATCGTGAGCCGCCTGCTATTGAACTGTGACATCGGCGAGAGTTTCGGAAACTGGACCATGGGTCTGGACGCGGAAGTCATGCCCTTCATCGATTGCGCCAACATCGCCTGCGGTTTCCATGCCGGCGACCCGAGCATCATGCGCAAGACCGTCAGCCTGGCCCTCAGCCACGGTGTGCAGATTGGCGCACATCCGGCTTATCAGGACCTGGTGGGGTTCGGCCGCCGTTCCATGGCCTATGCCACCCAGGAACTTCAGGACATTCTGCATTACCAGATCGGCGCCCTCGACGGCATCTGCCGGGCCCAGGGCGGCCGGGTCAGTTACGTCAAACCCCACGGCGCGATGTACAACGACATGATGGCCAACCCGGCGCAGTTGCGTGCGGTGCTGCAGGCCGTGGCCGCTTATGACCGCAGCTTGCCGTTGATGTTGATGGCCACCCGCGACAACAGTGCGGCGCAGCAGTTGGGCGATGAGTACGGCGTCACCCTGTGGTTCGAGGCCTTTGCCGACCGCGCCTATGACAGCGCCGGCAGGCTGGTTTCGCGGAGCTTGCCAGGTGCGGTGCATCACGATCCGGAGAAAATCATCGAGCAGGCGTTGATCATTGCCCGTGGCGACCATCTCACCGCCAGCGACGGCAGCGCTCTGCATTTGCAGGCCAATACCCTCTGCGTGCACGGCGACAACGCCAGTTCGGTTGCTGCCGTACGACGCATTCGTGAAGCGTTGAATGCGCAGAGTGCGCCATGAAGCTGCGGGTGGAAGTGGTCGCGCTCGATTGCCTGATGGTGCGTCTTTTTGATGAAATCGCCGAAGCCAACATGCCGTGGATGCTGGCGGCCAGCGAAAGCCTGCGGGCAGCGTTCGCTGAACACCTGATCGATCTGGTGCCGTCTTACACGACCTTGATGGTGCATTACGACCTGACCGCGTTGAGCCCGGTCCAGGCCAGGGAATTGATCGCCGAAGCCTTGATCGACCTGTCGCCCAACGCGCGTAGCCGCGGCACCTGCCATGTGTTGCCGGTGTGGTACGACTTGAGCGTCGGTCCGGAGCTCACGCTGTTGTCGCAACGCAGCGGACTGGCGGTGGAGGAGGTGATCCGCCGTCACAGCGAACGCGAGTATCAGGTGTTCGCCCTGGGTTTCGCACCGGGGTTCGCCTTCATGGGGCTGGTGGAGGAAGTACTTGCCGCGCCACGTTTGAACACGCCACGCAAGAAAGTCGCCGCCGGCAGTGTCGGCATCGCCGAACGACAGACAGCGGCCTATCCGGTGGTATCGCCGGGCGGCTGGAACCTGATCGGTCGCACCCCGGCCAAATTGTTTGACCGCAACCGTGACGGCTATAGCTTGATGCAACCGGGTGACACTGTGCGCTTTGAAGCGGTCGGCCATGCCGAATTCATCAGCCTGGGTGGTGACGACACGCCTTTGGAGGGCCTGGCATGAGCCGTTTGACGATTGAAGCGAGTACGCCGCTGTGTCTGTTGCAGGATGCCGGGCGATTCGGCGTGCGACATTTGGGGGTGACCCAAGGTGGCGGGCTTGATTGGCGCTCGATGTCCTGGGCCAACTGGCTGCTGGGTAACGGGCTGGATGCACCGGTGATCGAAATCACCCTCGGCGGGTTTGCCTTGGTGGCGCAAGACGATTGCGTGCTGGCGCTGGCCGGGGCGGATCTGGGCGCACAGGTGGACGGTGAGCCGCTGGCACCGTGGCGCAGCTTCAGGCTGCATAAAGGTCAGGTTTTGCAGTTCACCCAGCCATTGCTCGGCGCTCGCGCCTATCTGGCCGCGCCGGGTGGCTTTGATGCGCCGAAGGTATTGGGCAGCAGTTCGACGGTGGTCCGTGAAGAACTCGGCGGTCTGGATGGCATGGGCCGTGCGCTGAGTAAAGGCGCGTGTTTGAGCTATTCGGGCAATTCGGTGATGCTGCTGCGGGAGTTGTCGCCAGAACAAAGACCGGACCTGAGCCTCGATTCACCTTTGGACCTGGTGCTCGGTGCACAAATCGGTGAGTTCAGCGGGCAAAGCCTGTTCGATGCGTTCAATAGCGTATGGAACCTCGACAGCCGCGCCGACCGAATGGGTATTCGTCTGTTGGGTACGGCGTTGCAGTACCAGGGCAAACCGATGATTTCCGAAGGCATCCCGCTGGGCGCGGTCCAGGTGCCACCGGACGGGCAGCCGATCGTGTTGCTCAATGATCGGCAGACCATTGGCGGTTATCCGCGGTTGGGAGCGTTGACGCCGCTGGCACTGGCTCGGTTGGCGCAGTGCCTGCCGGGGGCGCAGGTACGGTTGCGGCCGGTGGTGCAGGAAGTGGCGCATCGCGAACAAGTCGCGTATCTGCGCCGATTCGGCAACCGTTAAAAGCTTCGCGAGCAGGCTCGCTCCCACAGGATCTCATGTACGGCAAAGATCCAATGTGGGAGCGAGCCTGCTCGCGAAGGCGCCCGAAAGGACAACGAGATTACTTGGAAAGAAACCGCATTCCTTCCTCCAGCCCCCGCAACGTCAACGGATACATCTGATCTTCGATCAGATCGCGGACGATATTGGTCGAGGAGGTGTAGCCCCAGGTGTCTTTCGGGTACGGGTTGATCCAGATGAGCTTCTTGTACTTCTCCCTGAACCGCTGCATCCACACATAACCGGCTTCTTCGTTCCAGTGCTCGACGCTGCCACCGGGCTGGGTGATTTCGTAGGGCGCCATGGCGGCATCGCCGATGAAGATCACTTTGTAGTCGGCGCCATACTTGTGCAGCAGGTCCATGGTCGACGTGCGCTCGGAGGTCCGGCGCATGTTGTTCTTCCACACCGATTCATAAATGAAGTTGTGGAAGTAGAAGTACTCCAGGTGCTTGAACTCGGTCTTGCAGGCCGAGAATAGCTCTTCGCAGATCTTTACGTGAGCGTCCATCGAACCGCCGATATCGAAAAGCAGCAGCAACTTGACCGTGTTGCGACGCTCGGGGCGCATCTGAATGTTCAGTAGGCCTGCATCGCGAGCGGTGTGGTCGATGGTGCCGTCAATGTCCAGCTCTTCCGCGGCGCCTTGACGGGCGAATTTACGCAGTCGGCGCAGGGCAACCTTGATGTTGCGCGTGCCGAGTTCCACCGAATCATCGAGGTTCTTGTACTCGCGCTGATCCCAGACCTTGGCCGCCTTGCCCTGGCGCTTGCCGGCATCGCCAACCCGAATGCCTTCCGGGTTGAAACCGCCGGAACCGAACGGGCTGGTACCACCGGTGCCGATCCATTTGTTGCCACCGGCATGGCGTTCCTTCTGCTCTTCCAGGCGTTTCTTGAACTCTTCGATCAGTTTGTCCAGGCCGCCGAGGGACTGGATCGCCGCCCGCTCTTCGTCGGTCAGGGAGCGTTCGAATTCCTTGCGCAGCCAGTCTTCGGGAATCAGTGCCTGCAAGTGGTCGTCGAGCTTTTCCAGGCCATTGAAGTAGGCACCGAATGCGCGGTCGAATTTGTCGAAATGCCGTTCGTCCTTCACCAGAATCGCCCGGGACAAGTAATAGAACTCGTCCATGTCGGCGAAGGTCACGCGCTGTTTCAGCGCGTTGATCAGGTCCAGCAGCTCGCGCACCGAGACCGGGACCTTGGCGGCGCGCATTTCATTGAACAGATTGAGCAACATGGCGTTGGCCTCTGCTTAGCGACTGCCGCGACGACTCATGAATGCCAGACGCTCAAGCAATTGCACGTCCTGTTCGTTCTTCACCAAAGCGCCGGCCAATGGCGGGATGGCCTTGGTCGGATCGCGTTCGCGCAGCACCGCTTCGCCAATGTTGTCGGCCATCAGCAGTTTCAGCCAGTCCACCAGTTCGGAAGTCGAGGGCTTCTTCTTCAGGCCCGGCACCTTGCGCACGTCGAAGAACACGTCCAGCGCTTCGCTGACCAGGTCCTTCTTGATGTCCGGGTAGTGCACGTCGACGATCCGCTGCATCGTGACGCGATCCGGGAACGCGATGTAGTGGAAGAAGCAACGGCGCAGGAAGGCGTCCGGCAGCTCTTTTTCGTTGTTGGAGGTAATGATGATGATCGGACGCTTCTTGGCCTTGATGGTCTCGTCGGTCTCGTAAACGTAGAACTCCATCTTGTCGAGTTCTTGCAGCAGGTCGTTGGGGAACTCGATGTCGGCCTTGTCGATTTCGTCGATCAACAGGATTACCCGCTCTTCGGATTCGAAAGCCTCCCAGAGCTTGCCCTTTTTCAGGTAATTACGAACGTCGTGGACCTTTTCCGTGCCCAGCTGCGAATCGCGCAAGCGGCTGACGGCGTCGTACTCGTAAAGACCTTGATGGGCCTTGGTGGTGGACTTGATGTGCCAGGTGATCAACTTGGCGCCAAAAGATTCGGCCAGTTGCTCGGCGAGCATGGTCTTGCCGGTGCCCGGTTCGCCCTTGACCAGCAGCGGCCGCTCCAGGGTGATGGCGGCGTTGACCGCCAGCTTCAGGTCATCGGTGGCGACGTAGGCCTGGGTGCCTTCGAACTTCATCTGCTAATCCTCGAACGGTAACGCCGACCTGAACGAGGCAGGGCGGGGCGCAATAAATGGTCAGCCCCGACTATAACGCGGTGTCCGGTCGACTGTGAACGCAGACGGCTTATTCAGTCTCTGAATGGGGCGTCACATCTTGACTCGGTCTTGGGGCAAGCCAGCAATTGCAGCTGCCACTGGTCGCCGAAGAAGCGGGTTGCTGTAACGTTACACTAACGTTAACCGGCATCCGGTTTCGGCCGCTCATAGCGTGCGTTGAATGCTTCGATGAACCCATTACGCAAAATCTGCAAAAAAGCCTCGAACGCGCTGATATCTTGCCGGTGTACATTGCCCCTCAGTTCGACACGGGTGGCAAACTGGTTCTTGCCCTGGTTTTTCAGCACGGTTTCGGAGCCACCGACGATGGCTTCCCAAATGGATCGGAAAATCCCTTTGTCCTTGTTTTCCACGTCCTGCTGCCAATTGAATACGTCGACGTCCCTCAGCAGCGGTTTGATGTAACCGGTCAATTTGGCTTTCTGGGCTTTCGCTTCGATCACCACGTCGCCATGGCCGGCATTGAAGTCGAACTTGCCGTAGGCCGAAGCGAAGTCGTTCATGCGTTTGAGCTCGATGTCCCTGACCCGCAATCGAAACTCGAAGTCTTCGAAATTGCTCAGCGGGTCGAACGTCGCGGTGGCTTCCAGCGGTGCATGCCCCAGCAGCAGCGCCTTGCCTTCGAAACGGGCGTCGCGCTTGCCTTTGGTGTCGACCACGTTGGTCAGGTTGTAGATGCTGGCATCGACCTTGGTGGCGTTCATGTTCACAGGTGGTTTGGAATTGAAGTTGCGAAAGCTGATTTTGCCGTCATCGATCCGTACTTCGTTCAAGGTAACCGGCAGCAGTTTTCCCAATTGCGCACGCCAGTCGGTACCCTCACCAGTCTGGGAGTTCTTTTTGTTGGCGCCGCCGTCGACGAAATTCACTTCGGGATTGATGAACAGCACCTCGGCCACCACGGCGTGGTCGTGCCAGAGGGAACGCCAGCTGACGGAAAGGTCGATCAACGGTGCATTAACGAACGGCACTGGCACCTTGCCGTCGACCTTGACGATTTTCAGGCCGTTGATTTTATAGGCACCGCGCCACAGGGCCAGGTCCACGTCGGCAATCTGGCCACGGTAGTCGCCCATGTCTGACAGTTTTTCGTTGAGGTAGTCGCGCACCAGCCAGGGCAGGGAGAAGTGCAGGGTTATCAGCAGCACAGCGAGGCCGCAGAGTGTCCAAAGGGGCCAGCTGTATAGACGTTTCATGGTGGCAAATCTCTGGCGATCTAAAGCCATTGACTGCGCTGATAACCGGACGTTCGACCTGACTGGACGCCTGCGGGCAACAGGCATACCTTGATGCGCTTAATAAATGCTGTATCAAGGACCCAGCCATGAGTCGTATTTTCGCAGACAACGCCCATTCCATCGGCAATACACCGCTGGTGCAGATCAACCGAATCGCGCCGCGCGGTGTGACCATCCTGGCCAAGATCGAAGGGCGCAACCCCGGGTATTCGGTCAAGTGCCGGATCGGCGCGAACATGATCTGGGATGCCGAAAGCACCGGAAAACTCAAGCCTGGCATGACCATCGTCGAACCGACCTCCGGTAATACCGGAATCGGCCTGGCCTTCGTGGCCGCCGCTCGGGGTTACAAACTGATGCTGACCATGCCTTCGTCCATGAGCATCGAGCGACGCAAGGTGCTCAAGGCGCTGGGTGCGGAATTGGTGCTGACTGAACCGGCCAAGGGCATGAAGGGCGCCATCGAAAAGGCGGGTGAAATCGTTGCCGGCGATCCGTCCAAATACTTCATGCCGGCTCAGTTCGATAACCCGGCCAACCCTGCCATCCACGAAAAAACCACCGGGCCCGAGATCTGGAACGACACCGACGGTGCCGTTGATGTGCTGGTGTCAGGCGTCGGAACGGGCGGAACCATCACCGGCGTTTCGCGGTATATCAAGAATACCCAGGGAAAACCGATCCTCTCGGTGGCGGTGGAGCCCGCCGTTTCGCCGGTGATCACCCAGGCCTTGGCCGGTGAAGAGATCAAGCCCAGCCCGCACAAGATCCAGGGTATCGGTGCCGGTTTTGTGCCGAAGAACCTGGACCTGTCGATGGTCGACCGGGTGGAATTGGTCAGCGATGAGGAATCGAAGGCCATGGCCCTGCGTTTGATGCAGGAAGAAGGGATTCTGTGCGGTATTTCCTGCGGCGCGGCAATGGCGGTGGCGGTTCGATTGGCCGAGACCCCGGAAATGCAGGGCAAGACCATCGTAGTGGTTCTGCCGGATTCTGGAGAGCGTTACTTGTCGAGCATGCTGTTCAGCGATTTGTTTACCGAGCAGGAGAACCAGCAGTAACGCTTGGGATACGCGGCACCCATTCAGACGTCATCGCGGGCAAGGATTACCCGCGATGGACCGCGCAGCGGTCTCTGAACAAATAGCGTGGTGCAGTTCAGCGGGCGTTCAGCCGCCCTGTGTCAAGAAGGGTTTATTGCACAATCCTTAACACTGAATGTTGGAAGAGGCGGGTTATTCCCGAAGTGGGTAGTGTTTATCATGCCGGCTGCAACGTCGGGTAAATGGCGTTGTGCAAAGTGTCAACCATCAAGGAGTTGTTGATGACCCTTTCCTTTGCCGCGAAGGCGTCAGTGTTGCTGCTGTTCTTCGGCAGTACGCTTTATGTGCATTTGCGCGGCAAGGTGCGGTTGCCGGTCTTGCGTCAATTCGTCAACCATTCTGCGTTGTTCGCGCCCTATAACGCATTGATGTACCTGTTCTCCCGCGTGCCCTCCAGACCTTATCTGGACCGCAGCAAATTCCCTGAACTGGACGTGCTCAAGGACAACTGGGAGGTTATTCGCGACGAAGCGATGCACCTGTTCGACGAGGGGTATATCCGCGCCGCCGAGAGGAACAACGACGCCGGTTTCGGCTCGTTTTTCAAGAAGGGCTGGAAGCGCTTCTACCTCAAGTGGTACGACAAACCATTGCCTTCAGCTGAACGCTTGTGCCCCAAAACCGTGGCGCTGGTCAGCGGCATTCCCAACGTCAGAGGCGCCATGTTCGCCCTGCTGCCGGGCGGCAGTCATCTCAACCCGCACCGCGATCCGTTCGCCGGTTCCCTGCGTTATCACCTTGGTCTGTCGACCCCCAACTCAGACGATTGCCGCATCTTTGTCGACGGTCAGGTGTATGCCTGGCGCGATGGTGAAGACGTCATGTTCGATGAGACCTATGTGCATTGGGTCAAGAACGAAACCGACAAGACGCGCGTCATTCTGTTTTGCGACATCGAACGACCGCTGAGCAACCGCTTCATGACCCGCATCAACCGCTCGATCAGTGCATTTCTGGGCCGTGCGACCGCGCCGCAAAACCTGGATGACGAGCGTGTGGGCGGGATCAATCAGGCTTACGCGTGGAGCAAGAACTCCAGTGACAAAGCCAGTGGCGCGGTCAAGCAGTGGAAGCGGCGCAACCCTAAGACCTATCGAGTACTGCGCCCGGTGCTGGCGGTAGTCGTGCTGATCTTGTTGGGTTATTGGCTATTCGGTTAACGCCCCTGTAGGAGCGAGCTTGCTCGCGATGGAGATTAACGAAAACGCGTGCATTCTGGATGGACGCGGAGCCCTTGAGACCATCGCGTGCAAGCTCGCTCCTACAGGTGGCCGTTCACTTATTGCAATCCATGTCTCGCGCTGGTTATAGTCGGCGCACAGTGAGTTCCCGAACCCACTTTTTCATCCCTCTACAAAAGATCAGCCCAATGCCTGCATCCCGGATCAACGCGGTAGTCGATTCAGCGGTCAACGCTGGCGTCGTGCCGTGCGGGAATCAGCAGCCTGTGCAGATCAGTCATTACCCACCACCTGTCAGTAGCACGCCGGTGTGCGCAGTCGTATCACCGCCGGGCGTTGGCGTTTCGGGCTGATCAGCTTTTTTGCTGTTCCCCCGCGCCCACCTGAACACAACTACTGAATTTCAGCTTCGGCTGAGTTGGCTTTTTATTGCCTGACTACAGGTGGTACTCATGTTTGTCCTTACTCAAAAGTCCGCGCTCGCGGCGGCTTCCACGAGCCTGTTCGTCCTGCTGTGGAGCAGCGGGGCGATCTTCTCCAAATGGGGGCTGGCCCATGCGGCGCCCTTTGCCTTTCTGCTGGTGCGCTTTGTCATTGCCTTGTGCGGTCTGTTGTTGCTGGTGCCATTGCTCAAGCTGAAGTTGCCCAAGGGTGGAAGGCCGATGCTCTACGCGATGTCCACCGGGATCGTGTTGCTGGGGGCTTATCAGATTTTTTATCTGCTGGCCCTGGACCTGAAAGTCACACCCGGTGTGATGGCGACCATCATGGGGGTGCAACCCATTCTCACGGTGGTGATCATGGAGCGTCAGCGATCAGCCAGCCGCCTGTTTGGCTTGGCGCTTGGGTTGGCCGGGTTGATCATGGTGGTTTTCCAGGGTATCGGTCTGGCCGGCATGTCGTTGGCCGGGATGCTCTTCGGTTTACTGGCGCTGGCGAGCATGACGTTCGGTTCGATCATGCAGAAGCGCATCACCGACAATCCCCTCGGCACGCTGCCGGTGCAGTACCTGGCTGGTTTGTTGCTGTGCGGGATCTTCGTGCCGTTCCAGCCCTTTCACTTCGAGCACAACAGCGGTTTTATCGTGCCGGTGTTGTGGATGGGGCTGGTGGTGTCAGTGTTGGCGACCTTGCTGCTGTACCGCTTGATCGCCCGGGGCAACCTGGTGAATGTCACCAGCCTGTTTTACCTGGTGCCGGCGGTGACGGCGGTGATGGATTACCTGTTTTTCGGTAATCGCTTGGCGACGTTGAGCATGCTGGGCATGCTGTTGATCATCGTCGGTCTGGTGTTTGTGTTCCGTAAAACAGTGTGAGTGTGTAGGAGCGAGCTTGCTCGCGATGGACTTTCAGACAATGCGATCATTCAGACAGCACGCGTTATCGTTGACGTCCATCGCGAGCAGGCTCGCTCCTACAAAGGGATCGAATGCGCATGCTCGGCCCGCACCGAATTCATGAACGCCTGCATCGCCGACGACTGGATGCGGTGACGCCGTGTGATCAGCCCGTAGGGGGGCAATCGCGCTTCGAACTTGATCGGCAACACGGCCAGCAAATCGCGGCCGGGATAATCCTCGACCACCGACACCGGGGTGACGCCAAGCATGTCGGTCTGCTGGATCAACGAGAGCAAGGTCATGATCGAGGTGGTTTCGACGATGCTGCTGGGGATATCGACCCGTGCGTTGTGGAACACCTGATTGATGATCGCGCGCATCGGGCTGGGATGCTGTTGCAGCACCCAGGTCTGATGCTGTAACTCGGCCCAACTCAGTTGCTTTTCTTGCGCCAGTGGGTTTTGTGCGCCGCAAATCACGCACAAGGCTTCTTCGCCGAGGCTGTCGAACAGTAATTCCTCGGCCCGGGCACCGGCCGGAATCCGCCCCAGCACGATGTCCAGTTGATCCTGCAACAATGCCTGCACCAGCACGTCGCTGGTATCGACCTGAATGCTCATGGACAACCGCGGATGGCTCTGTTTCAAGGTCGCGATGGTGCGGGTCAGAAGGCCCGACGCCAGCGCCGGAATCGCACCGACCGCCACCCGGCCAAGGTTGCCGGATTCGAGCGCCACCAACTCCTCGCGCATGCCGCTGAGTTCAGCGAAGACCATGCGTGCGTAGTAGATGACGGTTTCCCCGAACGGGGTTGAGCGCATGCCCCGGGGCAGGCGCTCGAAGAGTTCAACGCCGAGCAGGTCCTCAGCCTCATGCAGCATCTTGGTGGCTGCCGGCTGAGTCATGCCGATGTGGTCGGCGGCACGGCGCAACGATCCGAATTCCTGCAACGCCAGCATCAGCCGCAGTTGGCGCAGACGCAGTCGACTGTGGATCACATTGGCAACAGGAATTCGGGTCATGGGCCGCGCTCGCAGAAAAGAGTGCGGCAAGCCTGACAACAAATGTCAGGCGTTGCCAGCATTGCTGTGTCAAAGCACCGATTTTGGCTTGGCGACCGGGGATTTTCGCAGGCCCATCAGGGTTTGCAGCGCCTTGGAAATCAATGGCCAGAACAGCATCAGCAGTGCCGCCGTGGTCAGGCTGCCCACCAACGGGTTGGACCAGAAGATCCCCAATTGTCCGTCAGAGAACAGCATCGACTGGCGGAATGCATCTTCGGCCTTGTCGCCGAGTACCGCAGCCAGCACCAACGGGGCGATCGGGTAGCCAAGCTTCTTGAACAGATACCCCAGCGCGCCGAAGCCAAGCATCAGCACCACGTCGAAAAACGAGTTGTGCACCGAGTACGCACCGATGGCGCACACCATGATGATGATCGGGGCGATGATCGAGAACGGAATGCGCAGGATCGAGGCGAACAACGGCACGGTGGCCAACACCACGATCAGGCTCACCACATTACCCAGGTACATGCTGGCGATCAGGCCCCAGACAAAATCATGCTGTTCGACGAACAGCGTCGGGCCGGGATGCAGGCCCCAGATCATCAGGCCGCCGAGCATCACCGCCGCCGTGGCTGAACCGGGAATGCCCAGGGTCAGCATCGGCAACAGAGCGCTGGTGCCGGCGGCGTGGTCGGCGGTTTCCGGGGCGATCACGCCTTCGAGTTCGCCCTTGCCGAAGTTCTCGCGCTTCTTCGAGAAACGCCGTGCCAGGCTGTAGCTCATGAATGAAGCCGCCGTCGGACCGCCAGGGGTAATCCCCATCCAGCAACCGACCAGGGTGCTGCGCACAATGGTCCACCAGTAGCGGGGCAACTTGGCCCAGGTGCGCAGAATCACCATCGGTGTAATGCGCGCATGTTCGCCACGGAACACCAGGCCTTCTTCTACCGTGCAGAGGATTTCGCCGATACCGAACAAACCGATCACCGCCACTTCGAAACTGATACCGGTCATCAGGACCGGCTGGTCGAAGGTCAGGCGCAGGTTGCCGGAGACGGTGTCCATGCCGACCGCCGCCATGGCGAAACCGATCATCATCGCCACGACGGTTTTCAGTGGTGGGTTCTTGCTCATGCCGATGAAGGTGCAGAATGCCAACAGGTACACCGCGAAGAACTCCGGGGAACTGAACGACATGGCGAACTCGGCAATCCGGGTCGACAGGAATGTCAGCAACAAGACACCGGCCAGGGCACCGATCAGTGCCGAGCTGAATGCGGCGGTGAGGGCTTCGGCGGCGCGACCTTCACGGGCCATCGGGTAGCCGTCGAACGTCGTCGCCACCGATGAGGGCTCACCGGGAATGTTGAACAGGATCGAAGTGATCGAACCACCGAACAGCGCACCCCAATACATGCACGACAGCAAAATGATCGCCGACACCGGCGACATGGTGAACGTCAGAGGCAGCAACAGAGCCACGCCATTGGGGGCGCCGAGGCCGGGCAACACGCCGACCAGAATGCCCAGCAGCACGCCGACCACCATCAGGCCGATGTGGCCCGGGGTCAGGATCAGGTTCATGCCTTGCAGCAGGGAATCGAATTCGCTCATTTGAAGTTTCTCCCGGCCAGGGCAATCCAGTCGCCCATCGGGCCGGCATCCAGCGGGACCTTGAACCACAGCGCAAAAATCAGGTAACTGGCGAGTACCGCGCCGAGGGACACGCCAGCGATCATCCATTTGCCATAGGGCTTGGCGCGGGTGGTGTCACGCCACATGAACCAGGCGATGAACGCCGCCGAGGCGAGGTAAATGCCAGTGATTGGCATCGCACCGACGAACAACGCAATCGGCACGAACACCGACAGCACTTGCCTGAACGCACTGCGACTGACAAAGGCAACACTCAGGGCTTGCCAGCGCACCAGGGTCAATACGCCATTGGCCACGCTTGCGGCACTCAACAGCAGGCCGATATAGAAGGGGAAGTATCCCGGCTCGGGGCCGGCATCACCCCAGCCGATACCTTGTTCGATGCTGCCGAACATCACCACCACGCTAATCAGGGTGGTGAACAGTGTCAGGCCGAGTTCAACCCAGCGGGTGCCGATCAGCGCCGGTGAATCCGAAGAATGGGACATGAATCACCTCCAGCAGGTGAAGGCCGTTCGCGGGTGAACGGCCGTGAACAACTCAGTTTTTCAGCCAGCCGGCTTCCTTGAACACCGGAGTGACGCGAGCGGTGTCTTTTTCGATGTAGGCCGTCAGCGGTTCGCCTTCCAGGAAGGTCGGTACCAGTGCGTTCTGCTTGACGTAGGCCTTGAACTCCGGGGTCTCGGTGACTTTGCGCATCAGCTCGACGTAGAACGCGCGCTGTTCGGTGCTGATGTCGCCGGGCATGAACACAGTGCGCGGGAAGCGGTATTGATCGATGCCCAGGCCCTGTTCATGGCAGGTGGGCACGTCGGCCCAGGACTTATCGCCGGCGACTTTTTCGGTGTAGCTCATGCGCTCCTGGCTGAACACGCACAGCGGCTCGACCTGATCGCCGCGCCATTGGCTGATGCTTTCGCTGGGGTTGTTGACGTTGGCGGCGATGTGTTTGCCGGCCAATTGCGTCGCGGCTTCACTGCCGCTCTTGAACGGGATGTACACCAGTTTGCTGTTGTTGGTCTGGTTCAGCAGCAAGGTCAGGGTCTGGTCGACATCCTTGGACTGGCTGCCACCCATGCGCAGTTTCGAGGGATCGGCCTTCGCCGCTTCGTAGAAACCCCTGGCGTCTTTCCATGGCGCACCCTTGTAGCTCCAGAGAATGAAGTCATCCTCGGCCACGGCGGCAATCGGCGTCAGTTCCTGCCACTGGTAGCCGAGCTTGGACACCAGAGGCAACAGGTAGATGTTGTTGGTGCCGATCACCAGCTTCTCGGCATCGCCTTTGTTCATCTTCATGTCGAGAAAGGCTTCGGCGCCATTGCCGCCGCCCTTGTTGAGGACGATGGTGTTGACGTCGAGCAGTTTGTGGGTGGTGATGATTGACTGGATCAGGCGACCGAGCTGGTCGGTACCGCCACCGGGGCCGCCGGCAACGACGATTTCGACGTTCTTGTCAGGTTGCCATGCGGCGTGAGCGAGTGCGGGAAGACTGCCTGCGGCGATCAGCGTGCAGCCAAGAAACAGACGGGATGTGCGACGGACGAATGCATTTCGCATGGAAGGGCCTCGTTTTGTGTTTTTGTAATTGTTATGGGCGGCTTGTCTGTGCGGTAAAGCCGCAAGCCTGGGTCGAGTGTGGGAAGGCTGCGTCGTCGCGTCTAGTCAAAACAATACATACACCGATAGCCTGGGGTTATAGCTCGCCAAAGCAAAAGCCACGGCACTGGCGCAAAGCTTCGGACTAGAGCGGAATTTGCAACAAGTCGAAACAGTACCTGTCCCCTGAAAGCTCATTGAAAGTCCGGTATGCCATAACTCGAGGCTATCGCCATATTTCAAGTTTTGATTAGACGGTTATCGCTGAGCCTTCGATAGTGCTCACCAACGCCGCTTTTTATGTAGGAGCGAGCTCGCGATGGTCGTTAACGATAACGCTGGCTTTCTGGTTAAGCGCGGTGCTCTTGAGTCCATCGCGAGCAAGCTCGCTCCTACAGACAGACGGCACTGTTGTTCCCTACAAAAATAATAAAGAGGTACGCACCATGGCTCGCCCCAGTGCTTCCCTGCAGCTGCCCGGCGTCGATGCTTCGCCCGCAGCGGCGGCAACACCGCAGGCCTCCACCGTCAAGGCCAGCAATGTGCGCTGGCGGATCTTCGCGATCATCTTCGCGCTGACCATGGTCAACCTGATCGATCGGGTCTCGCTGTCCATCGCGATGCCGACCATCGCCCACGAATTTTCCCTGTCACCCAGCACCCAGGGCCTGATCCTCAGCAGCTTTTTCTGGGCCTATGCCCTGTTGCAGATACCTGGCGGCTGGCTGATCGATCGTTTCGGACCGCATCGGGTCATCAGTTGGTCCACCGGGCTGTGGGGCACGTTCCAGGTGTTGGCGGCGTTTGCTACCGGTGGTTTGTCTTTGCTGTTCGCCCGAGTGGCGCTGGGGGCTTCGGAAGCGCCGTTGTTCCCGTCCGGCGGCAAGTTGATTTCCCTCTGGCTGGCGCCCGGCGAACGTAGCCGCGGCGCGGTACTGATGGACAGCGGCAGTCCCCTCGGTGTGGCCCTCGGCGGGCTGATCATCGCCTACTTGATTGCTTCGCTGGATTCCTGGCGTCTGGCGTTCGTGATCGCTGGTGTCGCGACATTGGTACTGGCCTGGCTGGCGCGGCGTTATCTGCGCGATGACCCGGCCAGCCACCCGCAGGTCAATGTCCAGGAACTGGAGAAGATCAACGCCGGACGCGCCACTGCGGCTGCCGAAGCCGCCCGTGTGCCGGTAAAAGGTTTGGGCATCGCCGCCCGTTCCCTGAGCGGTTTGCTGATCGGCCGGGCCAGTTGGGCCATGGTGTACTTCGGTTTGCTGACCTGGGGACCGAGTTATCTGTCCCAGGCCCGAGGCTTTGATATCAAGGGCATCGGTGCGGCAACCTTCGTGATTTTCGTCTGCGGCGCGTTGGGTTCGTTGACCGGTGGTTTTTTGTGCGATGGCTTGATCCGCCGAGGCGTCAGTCGCGGGGTGGCAGTCAAGGGCCTGCTGGCGTTCTCCGGCCTGGTGGCCCTCGGCGCGTTCCTGCTGTTGCCGACCTTGAGCAACCCTTTTGCCGCTGTGGCGTTGTTGGCCATGACCGCGTTTTTCCTGATGTGGGGCAGTCTCTACTGGAGTTTCCCGGCGTTGCTGGCCGCTCCGGCGCGGGTTGGTCTGATCGGCGGTGTGATGAACATGGCCGGCAGTACGGGTGGTATCGCGGTGCCGATTCTGGTGGGCGTGATTCTACAAATGACCGGCGGATTTGCCCCGGTGCTCGGGTTCTTTGCGGCGTGTTCGGCGGTGTTTGTCTTCGCCACGTTGTTCATCAGTCTCGACGAGGTACGCCATGGATAAGCGCTGGCCCGACACAGCATGGAAGGGCCCGATCATCGACGCCCATCATCACTTCTGGGACCCGACCATCAACGACCACCCGTGGCTCGCGCCGCAGGCGAACATCCCGTTTCGCTATGGCGACTACAGCGCGATCAAGCGTCGCTATTTTCCCGAGGATTACTTTGCCGACGCCGGTGAGCACCGGGTGGTGCAAACGGTGTACGTCGAGACCGAATGGAACCCGCAAGACCCGATTGGCGAAACCCGTTTCATCGAGCAACTGGCCACCCGCTACGGCGTGCCGAATGCGATCGTCGCCCAAGCCTGGCTGGATCATCCGGACGCCATCGCGGTGCTGACCGAACAGGCCAGTTACAAGTGTGTGCGCAGCGTGCGGCACAAACCCGGCGGCGCGACGTCACCCGAGCAGTTCGGTCGTGTGCGAAGCCTGATGAGCGACGAACGCTGGCGGCGCAGTTACGCTTCGCTTGAAGGATTGGGGCTGCATTTCGATTTGCAGACTCCGTGGTGGAACCTGCCCGAAGCTGAACGGTTGGCCCGGGACTTTCCCGGCATCACCCTGATTCTCAACCACGCCGGATTACCCAACGACCGCAGCGCCGAAGGCCTGGCGGGGTGGCGGGTTGCGATGGCGCGGCTGGCCGAGTGGCCGAACGTGCAGGTGAAGATTTCCGGCCTTGGCCAGGCGGGCAGGGCATGGCGCGCCATCGACAACGCCTGGATCGTGCGCGAGATCATCGCGATGTTCGGTACCCGGCGGGCCATGTTCGCCAGCAATTTTCCCGTGGACAGCCTGTGCGGCTCGTTCGACGACATTTACAGCGGTTTCAAATCCATCGTTGCCGATCTGCCACTGGCCGATCAGGAGCGACTGTTCTACAGCAACGCGCAGCGGGTTTATCGCTGCGAACCTTGCGCCATCGACCGGGCGTGGCCTGAACCCTTGAGGAGTGAAGCATGAAAAAAACCACCATCGCCATGGTCCTGGGGGACCCGGCGGGCATTGGCCCGGAACTGATCGCACGCTTGCTCGGCGAGCCTGAAGTGCGCAGCCAGGCCCATGTCATCCTGATTGCCGACGAGGCGGAAATGCGTCGAGGCATGCGCATCGCCGGGACAGAGTTTCCCTATCGCCGCGTGGAGTCGCTGGAGCAGCTGTCGTTCGTCGACGACACGCCGCTGTTCTATGATTTTCGTGGCGATACGATCGGTGAGTTCCCGCGCTGCCAAGCCAGCGTGATCGGCGGTCGCTACAGCCTCGACACGCTGGAAAAAGCCCTGCGCCTGACCGAGGCCGGGATCACCGATGCGGTGCTGTTCGGGCCACTGAACAAAACCTCGCTGCACATGGCCGGCATGGCCCACAGCGACGAGTTGCACTGGTTCGCCGAGCTGCTGGATTTCCACGGGCCATTCTGCGAGTTCAACGTGCTCGACAACCTCTGGACTTCACGGGTGACGTCCCATGTCGCGCTGGCCGATGTTTCGGGGCTGCTGAATGAAAAGCGCGTGGTGGAAGCGATTCAACTGATCGACACCGCACTCAAGCGCAACGGTTTGGAAAGACCGCGCATCGGTGTCTGCGGCCTGAACCCGCACAACGGCGACAATGGTTCGTTCGGCCGCGAAGAATTGGACATCATCGGCCCGGCGGTGCGCTCGGCCCAGGCGTTGGGTATCGCGGCGGAGGGGCCGTATCCGGGGGACACTATTTTCCTCAAGGTCCAGGGTGATATCAGCGCCTTCGATGCGGTGGTCACGATGTACCACGACCAGGGCCAGATCGCGATCAAGTTGATGGGCTTCTCCCGCGGTGTGACCGTGCAGGGCGGCCTGCCGATCCCCATTACCACCCCGGCCCACGGCACCGCGTTCGACATCGCGGGGCAGGGCAAGGCCAACGTCGGCGCGACGCGCCAGGCATTCGAGATCGCCTGCCGGATGGGGCGCAACGGCGACTGATCGAATGCAGTACCCCTGTGGGAGCGAGCCTGCTCGCGAAGGCGGCCTGACAGACACTATTGCAGTGACTGTCTCGCCGCTTTCGCGAGCAAGCCCGCTCCCACAGTTGTTTGTGTGTGGCCGATAACTCGATCTACCCAATAACCGTTTTTTGGTATCACCCCAGGTTATCGGCGGATACGCATAAGTGATTATCCGCCACTCCCGAGCGCTGGCTAAAGTCGCTCCATCAAATCCCCAACAACTACAACAAGAAGCCAGCAGCGCAAGGAATCTGTATCCATGAAAATCAAAGCAATCCGTACCCGCGTTTTCGAGTGGAAAGGTAAAGTCGTCCCACCTCAAGCGCACTTCTGCACCAACGCCAGTGACATTTTGTTCGAGCGCGGCGACGCCATGGGCTCCTTCCGTTTTCACGGTTGGCTGGTGGTTGAAGTGGAGACCGACACCGGTCTTGTCGGCATCGGTAACTGCGCGCTGGCGCCGCGTGTGGCCAAGGAAATCATCGACACGTATCTGGCACCGATCGCCATTGGCGAAGACCCGTTCGACAACGAATACATCTGGCAGAAAATGTACCGCCAGAGCCACGCCTGGGGTCGCAAAGGCATCGGCATGGCGGCGATCTCGGCCATCGACATCGCGATCTGGGACATCATGGGCAAAGCGGTGAACAAGCCGGTGTTCAAGCTGCTGGGCGGACGCACCAAGGAAAAGATCTGGACCTACGCTTCCAAGCTCTACGCCAATGACAACCTCGATCTGTTTCTTGAAGAAGCCCAGGGTTATCTGAGCCAGGGTTTCACCGCGCTGAAAATGCGCTTCGGCTACGGTCCGAAAGACGGCCCGGCGGGCATGCGTCGCAACATCGAACAAGTGCGCGCCCTGCGTGAACTGGCCGGTCCCGACGTCGACATCATGCTCGAGTGCTACATGGGCTGGACCCTGGAATATGCGCGGCGCATGTTGCCAAAACTCGCCGAGTTCGAACCGCGCTGGCTCGAAGAACCGGTGATCGCCGATGACATCGAGGGTTACATCGAGCTGAAAAAAATGGGGATCATGCCGATCTCCGGCGGTGAGCACGAATTCACTTCCTACGGCTTCAAGGACCTGCTGGAACGCCGCGCCGTCGACGTCATCCAGTACGACACCAACCGCGTCGGTGGCATCACTGCCGCGCGCAAGATCAACGCCATGGCCGAAGCCTGGTCGGTGCCGGTGATTCCCCACGCCGGGCAGATGCACAACTACCACCTGACCATGTCCACCACCGCCTCGCCGATGGCCGAGTTCTTCCCGGTGTTCGACGTCGAAGTCGGCAACGAACTCTTTTACTACGTGTTCAAGGGCGAACCGCAACCGGTCAACGGCTACATCCAGCTGGACGACAACAAGCCGGGCCTGGGCCTGGAAATCTCCGATGAGTACCTGAGCGACTTCAACATCATCGAGTGACCCTGTGGCGAGGGGATAAATCCCCTCGCCACAAACCACGACTTTTCGGAGGGCTGTCATGCGCCTGATTCAATTTGAAAGCACCGCCGGTGAACGCCACGTTGGCGTCGTCGAAGGCTCACAGGTTCAGGTGCTTAAAAGCACCCAAAGTACCCGTGAGCTGGCACTGGCGGCGATCCGCAGCAAACGCAGCCTGCAGGAAGAAGTCGCCCTGCGTGGTGCCGAGCCTGGTCCTGACTATGCGCAACTGTTGCAGCAGGGCCGGATCCTGCCACCCCTGGACCATGAAGACCCGGCCCATTGCCTGATCAGCGGCACCGGCCTGACGCACCTGGGCAGCGCCTCGGCCCGGGACAAGATGCACCAGCAGGACGGCGCGGTGGAAGCCGGCATGACCGACACCATGCGCATGTTCAAATGGGGCCTGGAGGGCGGAAAACCGGCGCACGGGCAGGTCGGCGCGCAACCGGAGTGGTTCTACAAGGGCGACGGCAGCATCGTCGTGCGTCCCGGTGCGGATTTCCCTGTGCCGCCGTTTGCCGAGGATGCCGGCGAAGAACCGGAGCTGACCGGGCTTTACGTGATCGGCGAGGACGGCCAGCCATATCGCCTCGGTTATGCCCTGGGCAACGAGTTTTCCGACCATGTGATGGAGCGGCGCAACTACCTGTACCTCGCCCATTCGAAACTGCGCTTTTGCGCCTATGGCCCGGAGCTGCGCGTCGGTGAACTGCCTCGGCATCTGGCCGGCACCAGCCGCATCACCCGCAATGGCGAAACACTCTGGGAGAAGGAGTTTCTCAGCGGCGAAGACAACATGTGCCACAGCCTCGCCAACCTGGAATTCCATCACTTCAAGTACGCACAGTTTCTGCGCCCCGGCGATGTTCATGTGCATTACTTCGGCACCGCAACGCTGTCGTTTGCCGATGGCGTGAAAACCCGGCCCGGTGATCGTTTCCAGATCAGCCTCGAGGAGTTTGGTGCGCCGCTGGAAAACGGTATCGGTGAAAGTGCCCAACCGTTGCCAATCGGTCAGGTGCGTGCCCTGTAGGAGCGAGCATGCTCGCGATGGACTTGAGAGCGCCGCGTTTAACCAACAGACACGAGCCATCGTTAGCGATCATCGCGAGCATGTTCGCTCCTACAAGGTCCCAGCTAGCCAGACGATCAAGGAACCACTCATGACCACGTTATCTGGACACAACTACATCGGCGGGCGTCGTAGCGCCAACGGCACCTTGCAACTGCAAAGTCTTGACGCTACCACCGGTGAGCCCTTGGCAGCCCGTTTCTTTCAGGCCAGCGAAGCTGAAGTGGATGCCGCCGCCAAAGCCGCCGCCGCGGCGTACCCGATCTACCGCAACCTCAGCGCGGAAAAACGCGCGACGTTCCTCGACGCCATCGCCGACGAAATCGATGCACTGGGTGATGAGTTCGTCGCCACCGTGTGCCGCGAAACCGCGTTGCCGGCCGGGCGCATTCAAGGTGAGCGCGGCCGCACCAGTGGCCAGTTGCGCCTGTTCGCCAAGGTGCTGCGTCGCGGGGATTTCTACGGTGCGCGGATCGACCGCGCATTGCCTGATCGCCAACCGTTGCCACGCCCGGACCTGCGTCAGTACCGTATCGCACTGGGGCCGGTGGCGGTGTTCGGCGCCAGCAACTTTCCGCTGGCATTTTCCACCGCCGGTGGCGATACCGCCTCGGCGCTGGCCGCCGGTTGCCCGGTGGTGTTCAAGGCCCACAGCGGGCACATGGCAACGGCCGAATGGGTGGCGGACGCGATCATCCGCGCCGCCGAACGCACCGAGATGCCGGCCGGTGTATTCAACATGATCTATGGGGCTGGCGTCGGTGAGTGGCTGGTCAAGCATCCGGCGATTCAGGCCGTGGGCTTCACTGGATCGCTCAAGGGCGGCAACGCCCTGAGCCACATGGCGGCGACCCGGCCTCAGCCGATTCCAGTGTTCGCGGAGATGTCGAGCATCAACCCGGTATTCCTGCTGCCCGAAGCGCTGGCGGTACGCGGCGAGCAGATCGCTGCGCAACTGGCCGGTTCGGCAACGCTGGGTTGCGGTCAGTTCTGCACCAACCCCGGTCTGGTCATCGGCCTGCGCTCGCCGCAGTTCAGCACTTTTCTGCAAACCTTTTGCGCCAGCATGAACCAGCAACCGGCGCAAACCATGCTCAATGCCGGCGCACTGGCCAGCTACAGCCGAGGCCTGGGCGAACTGCACGAACACCCGGGAGTGACGCACCTGGCGGGCAAGCCGCAACAGGGCAATCAGGCGCAACCACAGGTGTTCAAGGCGGACGTCAGCCTGCTGCTCAAGGGCGATGAATTGCTTCAGGAGGAAGTCTTCGGGCCGACCACCATCGTCATCGAAGTCGAGGACCGCGCACAGCTGGCCGCAGCGCTGCACGGCCTGCGCGGGCAACTGACGGCGACGCTGATCGGCGAGGCGGACGAATTGCTGGAGTACCGCTGGCTGGCGGAGTTGCTGCAAGAGAAGGTCGGGCGGATTCTGCTCAACGGTTATCCGACCGGGGTCGAGGTGTGCGAGGCGATGGTGCATGGCGGGCCGTACCCGGCGACCTCGGACTCGCGAGGAACATCGGTCGGCACCCTGGCCATCGACCGCTTCCTGCGGCCGGTGTGCTTCCAGAATTATCCGGATGCGTTGTTGCCTGAGGCGTTGCAGAACGGTAATCCGCTGGGGATTCGGCGGTTGGTGGATGGGGAGGTCAGTGATCTGGCTTTGTGAATTGTGGTGTCAGGCCTGCCGCTTTCGCGAGCAGGCTCGCTCCCACAGTTGACCTCGGTGTTCACACAGAAAATGTGTTCAAGGCGATCCAGTGTGGGAGCGAGCCTGCTCGCGAAGGCGACATCAGTGGCACCGCAGAGCTATCTGGTAGTCACCTCAACAGATTTCTTCACCGCCGGCTTCAACACCAACCACAACGCCGCCCCAATCAACACCCCGCCATAGATATGCGCCATCGACAGCGGCTCATCCAGAAACAACGCCCCCCACAACACCCCGAACGGCGGGATCAGGAAAGTCGTGGTCATCGACTTCACCGGGCCGACCGAACTCAACAAGCGGAAGTAAATGATGTACGCAAACGCCGTGCATCCCAGTCCCAACCCCAACAACGACAACCAGACGTTCCAGCCACCCCAGCTGACCGGTGGTTGGCTGATCACGCTGTAGCCGAACAGCGGCAATACGAACAGGGTCGCCCCCAGCATGCTGCCCAGCGCCGATAGACGACTGTCGAGCCCTCCGGCCTGATCGAGCCAACGGCGGGCGAGGAAGCCGGCGAAGCCGTAGCAGGTGGTGGCGAGCAGGCAGGCGATGGCGCCCAGCAGCAATTCCATGTCGAACGCCACGGGGCCGGCGCGTGTCAGGACGCCAACGCCGAACAACCCCAAAAACACGCCGCCGAGCTTGGCGCCGGTGAGCCGCTCATGGAAGAACAGGCCGCCGATCAGCACGCCCATCAATGGCGTGGTGGCGTTGAAAATCGCCGAGTAACCGGCCGGCAGCACCTGCGCGGCCACCGAATACAGGGTCGCGGGAATGCCGGAGTTGATCACCCCGAGTAGCATCACTGTTTTCAGCTTGCCCTTGAAATCCCAGCTGATACGCATCAGCCCGAGAATCACCAGCAGCCCGACGGCGGCGATCGATACGCGGAAAAATGCGGTGGGAATCGTGCCAATCACCGGGGCGATGATGCGCATGAACAGAAAACTCGCACCCCAAATGGCCGCCAGCGACAGTAATCGGAATAGATCGACGGGGTTCACGGTGCTCTCCTTGCTTGATCGGGACGAGAGTGTTGCCGAGCGCCTTGCGTCTGGCAACCGGAAAACAGGCATTCAATTCGCGCTGGAAAATTACACTTCTCCTGCACCCGCTTCACTGGCTAAGCTCAGGACTCACGAATTCCCGCAGAGGTCTCACCATGCCGCAGCATTGGCCAGCCGCCGACATCGCCCGCTTGATCCTCGATGGCTTCGACGATTACCGCGAGCACTTCCGGCAGATCACCGACGGTGCCCGCGCGCGCTTCGAGCAGGCCCAGTGGCAGGAGACACAAGTCGCCTCGGCGGCGCGGATCAACCTCTACGAAGAGAAAGTCAGCGAAACGGTCGACCGGCTGCGCATCGCTTTCGACACCGACACGCTGGACGTCAGCTGCTGGCCGCTGGTCAAAAGCGCCTACATCAGCCTGATCGACCTGCGCTTCGACGATGAGCTGTCGGAGACCTGGTACAACTCGATTTTCTGCGGGCTGTTCAGCCATGACTTGATCAGCGACGGCTGCATGTTCATCCACACCACCCGGCCGAGCCTGCGTCGGGCGCGGGCCGCGCAAACCCGTACCTATAAACCCCAGGGCCAGTTGTCGGGCATGCTGGCGAGCATCTTTGCCGATTACCGCTTCAGCGAGGAATACGCCGACCTGCCAGGCGACCTGCGCCGTCTTGAAGCGCAACTGCGCGAAAACCTCCCGGACTGGGTGTGCAAGGACCCGGAGCTGAGTGTCGAGCTGTTTTCCTCGGTGCTCTACCGCAACAAGGGCGCGTACCTGGTGGGACGCATCTACACCGCCGATGAGCAATGGCCGCTGGCGATTCCGCTGCTGCACCTTGAGGGGCGCGGCATCCAGATCGATGCGCTGATCACCGACGAAGCCGATGTGTCGATCATCTTCTCGTTCACTCGTTCGTATTTCATGGTGGATGTGCCGGTGCCGGCGGAGTTCATCGGCTTTCTCAAGCGCATCCTGCCGGGCAAACACATCGCCGAGCTGTACACCTCGATCGGTTTCTATAAACACGGCAAGTCCGAGTTTTACCGGGCGCTGATCAATCACCTGGCCAACACCGACGACCAGTTCATCATGGCCCCGGGCGTGCGCGGCATGGTGATGAGCGTGTTCACCCTGCCGGGGTTCAATACCGTATTCAAGATCATCAAGGACCGTTTCTCGCCATCGAAAAACGTCGACCGCGCCACGGTGATCGAGAAGTACCGCCTGGTGAAAAGCGTCGACCGCGTCGGGCGCATGGCCGATACCCAGGAGTTCGCCGATTTCCGGTTCCCGCTGAGCAAGTTTGATCCGGCGTGCCTGGAGGAGTTGCTGGAAGTCGCTCCGTCCACGGTATCGGTCGAAGGCGACACGGTGCTGATCCGTCACTGCTGGACCGAACGGCGGATGACACCGCTGAACCTGTACCTGGAAAACGCCAGCGAGGCACAGGTGCGCGAGGCGCTGGAAGATTACGGTCTGGCGATCAAGCAACTGGCGGCGGCGAACATCTTTCCCGGGGACATGCTGCTGAAAAACTTTGGCGTCACCCGTCACGGTCGCGTGGTGTTCTACGACTACGACGAAATCTGCTTCCTTACCGAAGCCAACTTCCGTCACATCCCGGCACCGCGCACACCCGAAGATGAAATGGCCTCCGAGCCCTGGTACTCCATCGGGCCGCTGGACGTGTTCCCGGAGGAGTTTCCACCGTTCCTGTTCGCCGACTCCGGGCAGCGCAAGTTGTTCGATCAACTGCACGGCGAGTTGTACAACGCCGATTACTGGAAGGGTTTGCAGGAAGCGATTCGGGCGGGGAAGGTGATTGATGTATTCCCGTATCGGAGGAAGCAGCTGTAAGCCACAAGCTTCAAGCTGCAAGATAAAGCTGCGTTCATCTTGTAGCTTGAGGCTTGCCGCTTGAAGCTGCTTTTCTGCGACAATCCGCAACCTTGCGCCACTAGACGACTGAATTGCGTACCCGATGACCGACGAATCGCCCTCCATCGACAAACTGCTGAAAAATCTCGATCACGCCATGCTCGCCGACCGCCACCGGCTGCGGCGGCAGTTGCTTGAGCTGCGCAAGAAACCTGACGAGGCCAAGCTGGCCCAGTGGGTGGCGCGCATGCAGGCATCCTGTGATCAGGTGCTGGCGCGCAAGGCCAGCCTGCCGGTGATTCGTTATGACGACAGCCTGCCGATCGCCGCCAAGCGCGACGAAATCAAGAAGGCGCTGGAAAAGCATCAGGTGCTGATCATCGCCGGCGAGACCGGCTCGGGTAAAACCACCCAGTTACCGAAGATCTGCCTGGAAATCGGTCGCGGCCAGCATGGCTTGATCGGCCATACCCAGCCACGGCGGATCGCCGCACGCAGTGTCGCCAGCCGGGTCGCCGAAGAACTGGGCACGCCGCTGGGCGCGCTGGTCGGTTATCAGGTGCGCTTTGAGGACCAGAGCGATTCCAACACGCTGATCAAACTGATGACCGACGGCATCCTGCTGGCGGAAACCCAGAACGACCGCTATCTGGAACGCTACGACACGATCATCGTCGACGAAGCCCATGAACGCAGCCTCAACATCGACTTCCTGCTCGGTTACCTGAAAACCTTGCTGCCGCGTCGTCCCGACCTGAAAGTCATCATCACCTCGGCGACCATCGACCTGGAGCGCTTTTCCAAGCATTTCGATGACGCGCCAATTGTCGAAGTCTCCGGCCGCACCTTCCCGGTGGACACCTGGTATCGACCGCTGACCCTGGAGCAGGACGAAGAGGGCAACCGCGTCGAGGACGACCTGACCGTGGATCAGGCCATTCTCGCCACCCTCGATGAAATCGCCGCGTACGAACGCAGCGAACGCCGCAGCCCGGGTGACGTGCTGGTGTTTTTGCCCGGCGAGCGCGAGATTCGCGACGCCGCCGACATGCTGCGCAAAGCCCAGCTCAAGCACACCGAGATCCTGCCCTTGTACGCGCGCCTGTCGCCGGCCGAGCAGCAGCGGATTTTCCAGTCGCACCCGGGGCGTCGCGTGGTCCTGGCGACCAACGTCGCGGAAACCTCGCTGACCGTGCCGGGCATCCGCTATGTGATCGACAGCGGCACCGCGCGCATCAGTCGCTACAGCTACCGTGCCAAGGTCCAGCGCCTGCCCATCGAAGCGATTTCCCAGGCCAGCGCCAACCAGCGCAAAGGACGCTGCGGACGGGTCGAGCCGGGTATTTGCGTGCGCCTGTACAGTGAAGAAGATTTCCTCGGGCGCCCGGAATTTACCGATCCGGAAATTCTGCGGACCAACCTTGCAGCCGTTATTTTGCAGATGCTGCACCTGCGCCTCGGCGAGATCACGGCGTTCCCGTTTATCGAGCCGCCGGATGGCAAGGCCATCAGCGACGGTTTCAACCTGCTGCAAGAACTTTCGGCGGTGGACCGCAACAGCCAGTTGACCCCGCTCGGTCGCCAACTGGCGCGGCTGCCGGTGGACCCGCGCATGGGCCGCATGTTGCTGGAAGCGGCGAAGCTGGGCAGTTTGCAGGAAGTGCTGATCGTCGCCAGCGCCATGTCGATCCAGGACCCGCGCGAACGTCCGCCGGAGCGTCAGCAAGCAGCGGACCAGGCCCACGCACAATGGAAAGACACCGATTCTGATTTCGCCGGGCTGGTCAATCTGTGGCGCGGATTCGAGGAGCAACGCCAGGCGCTGACCGCGAGTCCGCTGCGCAACTGGTGCCGAAAGAACTTCCTCAATTACCTGCGCCTGCGCGAGTGGCGTGATTCCCACCGCCAGTTGAGCCTGATCTGCCGCGACATGCAGTTGAGCCTCAACAAAGAACCGGCCGATTATCCGAAGCTGCATAAAGCAGTGCTGGTGGGCCTGCTCAGCCAGATCGGCCAGAAAACCGAAGACGGCGACTACCTCGGCGCGCGCCAGCGACGCTTCTGGATTCACCCCTCGTCGGGGATCGGCAAGAAACGCCCACAATGGTTGATGACCGCCGAACTGGTGGAAACCACCAAGCTCTACGCGCGCATGGTGGCCAAGATCGACGCCGACTGGATCGAGCCGCTGGCCGGGCATCTGATCAAGAAAAACCACTTCGAACCCCATTGGGAGAAGAAGCGTGGCCAGGTCGTGGCCTTCGAGCAGATCACCCTGTTCGGGCTGATCGTGGTCGGTCGCCGGCCAGTGCACTACGGCCCGGTGGACCCGGTGGTGTCCCGTGAACTGTTTATCCGCGAAGCGCTGGTGCGTGGCGAGATTCAGTCGAAAGCCAAATGCCTGACCGCCAACAAGCAGCTGCTGGAACAGCTCGACGAACTGGAGGCCAAGGCCCGCCGCCGCGACATTCTCGCCGACGAAGAAACCCTGTTCGCTTTCTACGACGCGCGGCTGCCGGCGGAGATTCACCAGACCGCGACGTTTGACAGCTGGTACCGGATCAACAGCCAGAAAGACCCGCAGCTGCTGATCATGCGCGAAGAAGACGTGCTGGCCCGCGAGGCCAGTGAAGTCACCGCCCAGCATTACCCGGACACCCTGCACATCGGTGATCTGGAGTTGGCGCTGAGCTACCACTTTGAACCCAACCACCCGCGCGACGGCGTGACCCTGCGTGTACCGGCACCGCTGTTGCCGATGCTGCCGCCGGAGCGTCTGGAGTGGCTGGTGCCGGGCGTGATCGAGGCCAAGTGCATTGCCCTGGTGCGCAACCTGCCCAAGGCCTTGCGCAAGAATTTCGTACCGGTACCGGACTTCGTCAAAGCCGCCTTGCAACGCATGACCTTCGCCGAAGGTTCGTTGCCCCAGGCATTGGGTCGCGAACTGCTGCGCATGACCGGCGCCCGGGTCAGCGACGAAGCCTGGGCCGAAGCGGCGCAGCAGGTGGAAAACCATCTGCGGATGAACCTGGAAATCGTCGACGCACAGGGCAAATTCCTCGGTGAAGGCCGTGACCTCGCCGAACTTACCGCGCGTTTCGCCGAAGCCAGCCAAGCCGCGCTGGCCGTGCCGCAAACCGCGAAAAGCCAGCAACCGGTCGAGCCGAAAGTGTTCGCCGCCGTGGCCGAGAAAACCCAGCAGAAGATCGCCGGGCTGTCGATGACGGTGTACCCGGCGCTGGTGGAGGAGGGCGGCACCGTCAAGGAAGGCCGTTTCTCGACGCCGGCCGAAGCCGAATTCCAGCATCGCCGCGCGTTGCAACGCTTGCTGATGCAACAGCTGGCGGAGCCGGCGAAGTTCCTGCGTGGCAAGCTACCGGGCCTGACCGAACTGGGCCTGCTGTACCGCGACATGGGGCGCGTCGACGCGCTGGTCGAAGACATTCTGCTGGCCAGCCTCGACAGCTGCATTCTCGATGGCGAAGACCCGTTGCCCCGCGATGGTGCCGGGCTGGCGTCGCTGGCCGAGCGCAAGCGCGGCGCCTGGACCGAACATGCCGAACGTTTGGCGAAGTTGACCCTGGAAATCCTCAAGCTCTGGCACGGCCTGCAAAAACGCTTCAAGGGCAAGATCGACCTGGCGCAAGCCGTGGCTTTGAACGACATCAAGCAGCAGCTCAGCCAACTGGTATATCCGGGGTTTGTCCGTGAAACACCGATGCAATGGCTCAAGGAACTGCCGCGTTACCTCAAGGCCATCGAGCAGCGTTTCGAAAAACTGGGTGCCCAGGTGCAGAAGGACCGGGTCTGGAGTGGCGAATTGTCCAATCTCTGGACCCAATACCAGACCCGCGCCAACAAACACGCCCAGGAAGGCAAGCGCGATCCGCAGCTGGAGCTGTATCGCTGGTGGCTGGAGGAATACCGGGTTTCGCTGTTCGCCCAGCAACTGGGAACCAAGGTGCCGATTTCCGATAAGCGCCTGAGCAAGCAGTGGAGCCAGGTCGAGCCCTGAAGCTGACCCTTAACCCTGTGGGAGCGAGCCTGCTCGCGAATGCGGTATGTCAGTCAACATTGATGTTGAATTTGACGGCCCCTTCGCGAGCAGGCTCGCTCCCACAGGTAACTCATTGTTCTTGCAAAAGGCGCCAAAACCCAAGGTTTATGGCAAACTTCGCGACCATAAACGCCGGTTTCGCGGACTAGAGCCTTCGCCCGGTCGCGCGACGGAATAAAGCGATGCCAGGTTTGCGTCCCCAGGATGGGAATAGACCCTTTGTGTATTGGTACGTCGGTACCAATGCTTTCTGCCTGAACAGATTAGAGACACGACCATGCATAATGTCGTCATCAGCGGCACCGGCCTTTACACTCCGGCCAACAGCATCTCCAACGAAGAGCTGGTGCAGTCTTTCAATACCTATGTGGCGCAATTCAACGCCGATAATGCCGACGCTATCGCGCGCGGTGAAGTCGAGGCGTTGACCGAGTCCAGCGCAGCGTTTATCGAAAAAGCCTCTGGCATCAAGAGCCGCTTTGTCATGGACAAGGACGGCATCCTCGACCCGCAACGCATGGCGCCACGCCTGCCGGAGCGTACCAACGACGAATGGTCGGTGCTTTGCCAGATGGCCATCGGCGCGGCCGAGCAAGCCTTGCAACGCGCGGGCAAGACCGCAGCGGACATCGATGGCGTGATCGTCGCCTGCTCCAACCTGCAACGCGCCTATCCGGCCATTGCCATTGAAGTGCAGGAAGCGCTGGGCATCCAGGGTTTCGGTTTCGACATGAACGTGGCCTGTTCTTCGGCGACCTTCGGCATCCAGACCGCCGCCAACAGCATCCAGCTGGGCCAGGCCCGGGCGATCCTGATGGTCAACCCGGAAGTCTGCACCGGTCACCTGAACTTTCGCGACCGTGACAGCCATTTCATCTTCGGCGATGCCGCCACTGCGGTCATCATCGAACGCGCCGACCAGGCTACCTCCAAGTACCAGTTCGACATCGTCAGCACCAAACTGCTGACCAAGTTCTCCAACAACATCCGCAATAACTTCGGCTTCCTCAACCGCGCGGCGGAAGAGGGCATCGGCGCCAAGGACAAACTGTTCGTCCAGGAAGGCCGCAAGGTGTTCAAGGAAGTCTGCCCGATGGTGGCCGAACTGATCGGTGCGCATCTGGAAGAGAACCAGCTTAACGTCAGCGACGTGAAGCGCTTCTGGCTGCACCAGGCCAACCTGAGCATGAACCACCTGATCGTCAAGAAACTGCTGGGCCGCGACGCCACCGAGCAGGAAGCCCCGGTGATTCTCGACACCTACGCCAACACCAGCTCCGCCGGTTCCGTGATTGCGTTCCACAAAAATCAGGATGATCTGCCGGCGGGTTCGCTGGCGGTGCTCAGCTCGTTCGGCGCCGGTTACTCGATCGGTAGCGTGATTCTGCGCAAGCGCTGAGTTCGCGGTTCACCCCTAACCCTGTGGGAGCGAGCCTGCTCGCGAAGAGGTCTGTCAGCCGCATTGATGTTGAATGTGCCGTCGTCTTCGCGAGCAGGCTCGCTCCCACAATGGGTCGGGGTGTCATTCAAACTCGCGGCAGGCGAATGATGGCGGTCAACCCGCCCCCCGGGGTTTCTTCCAGGCTCAACTGCCCGCCCAGACGTTCCGCCGCCTCGCGGGCGATGGTCATGCCCAGCCCGACACCGCCGGAGTTGCGATTGCGCGAACCCTCCAGGCGAAAGAACGGTTCAAACACCGCTTCGCGCTGCTCGGCCGCGATTCCCGGCCCGTGGTCGATCACTCTGATCAACAGCTCTTCCCGATGATCCTCCAGGGTAATCAGCGCCTGCCCGGCATAACGCAGGGCATTGTCCAGCAGGTTGTTGACGCAGGAACGTAACGCCATCGGCTGCACTTGCAGCGGTGCACAGTGGCCGCTGACCCGGACATCGGCGCCCTGGTCCTGGGCGTTTTCGCTCAAGGACTCCACCAGCGCCTGCACGTCCATCCACTGTGGCGCCTCGCTGGTGCGTTGTTCGTGCAGGTAGGTGAGGGTCGCGTCGAGCATGCTGATCATATCGTCCAGATCCTGGCGCATCTGGCCCTGCAGCCTGTTGTCATCAATCTGCTCCAGCCGCAGCTTGAGCCGTGACAACGGCGTGCGCAGGTCGTGGGACACCGCGCCGAGCATCCGCGAGCGTTGTTTCACTTGCTCGATGATGCGTCGCTGCATTTTGTTGAAGGTGTGTGCCGCTTGCCGCGCTTCCCGTGGACCGGACTCGTCCAGTGGCGGACTGTTGAGGTCCTCGCTCAGGCGCTCGGCGGCGTCGCTGAGCCGCTGGATCGGGCGACTCAACAGTTTGGCGCCGTACCAGGCTGCAATGATCAGCGAGATAAATTGAAAGGTCAGCGGCACCAGCGGTCCACCGAACCACGGCCGGGGTGGTCGATTGGCGAAGCGCGGGTCATCTGGCGGACGTTGGCCGTCGAAGTCTTCGGAGAATTGCGGTGGTGGAGGCGGAGGTGGCGGCGGGCCGTAATGATGAAACCAGGCAAAAGCCAGCAGGTGCGCCAGGATAATCGCGATCAGCAGCACGCCGAACAGACGGCCGAACAGCGTATCGAAGCGCCCGCGCATCAACCGATGTCCCGGGCGTCGAACAGGTAGCCTTCACCGCGCACGGTCTTGATCAACTGCGGTGCTTTCGGGTCATCGCCGAGTTTCTGGCGCAGTCGTGACACGAGCAGGTCGATGCTGCGATCAAAGGCTTCGATCGAGCGGCCGCGGGCGGCGTCCAGCAGTTGTTCGCGGCTCAATACCCGGCGCGGACGCTCGATGAACACCCAGAGCAGGCGGAATTCGGCGTTGGACAGTGGCACCACCAGGCCGTCTGCTGCGATCAACTGGCGCAGGACGCTGTTCAGCCGCCAGTTGTCGAAGCGGATGTTCGCCCGTTGTTCGGTGCGGTCATCGCGCACCCGGCGCAGGATGGTCTGGATGCGCGCTACCAATTCCCGGGGTTCGAACGGCTTGGCCATGTAATCGTCGGCACCCAGTTCCAGGCCGATGATCCGGTCGGTGGGTTCGCAGCGGGCGGTGAGCATCAGGATCGGGATGTCCGACTCGGCGCGTAGCCAGCGGCACAGCGACAGCCCGTCTTCACCGGGCAGCATCAGGTCCAGCACCACCACGTCGAAATGCTCCGCTTGCATGGCCAGGCGCATGGCCGCGCCATCGGTGACGCCACTGGCGTGGATGCTGAAGCGGGCCAGGTAGTCGATCATCAATTCGCGGATCGGGACGTCATCGTCGACGATCAGGGCGCGAATGCTCCAGCGTTTGTCGTCGCCGGACGCTTTTTGATCGTCGTTCACAGGTGTGGGGGTGTTGTGCATGCGTGTGTTCATCTGCCGGATAGGCTGCCAACCACAAAGATAGGCGGCGAGGTTGTGGCTTCAGCATAGGCGTCTGGCCCGCAGGCGCAAAGTGCTGTAAGGACGTGTTGCGGCTGGCGAGGGTAGCGGGCAAGGGTGTTGTGGGCGTGTCAGCTATGTACCGAACTCGACACAATTGCCGCAAAGGCTAGTCTTGCCTGAGCGTTCTCGACGATTTACTGATCATCGGGTCCCGCAGTGGCGCTGGTTCCGCTACAATGCGCGCCGATTTCGACTTGCCTGAGAGCCCGCTCATGTCCGCCTGCCAGACTCCTATCATCGTCGCCCTGGATTTCCCCACCCGTGACGCCGCACTGAAGCTGGCCGATCAGTTGGACCCGAAACTGTGCCGGGTCAAAGTCGGCAAGGAATTGTTCACCAGCTGCGCGTCGGAAATCGTCGGCACCCTGCGTGACAAGGGTTTCGAAGTGTTCCTGGACCTCAAGTTCCACGACATCCCCAACACCACCGCCATGGCCGTCAAGGCTGCCGCGGAAATGGGTGTGTGGATGGTCAACGTGCACTGCTCCGGTGGCCTGCGCATGATGGCTGCGTGCCGTGAAGTACTGGACAAGCGCAGTGGCCCGCAGCCGCTGTTGATCGGCGTGACCGTGCTGACCAGCATGGAACGTGAGGATCTGGCGGGTATCGGTCTGGATATCGAGCCGCAGGAACAGGTACTGCGCCTGGCTGCCCTGGCGGAAAAAGCCGGGATGGACGGCCTGGTATGCTCGGCCCTGGAAGCCCAGGCCTTGAAAGCGGCGCATCCGTCGCTGCAACTGGTGACCCCGGGGATTCGCCCGGCGGGCAGTGCCCAGGACGACCAGCGTCGCATCCTGACTCCACGTCAGGCGCTGGAAGCCGGTTCCGACTATCTGGTGATCGGCCGTCCGATCAGCCAGGCGGCGGATCCTGCAAAAGCATTGGCAAACGTTGTGGCTGAGCTGGCCTAAACTCCGCGAAACCTGTGGGAGCGGGCAAGCCCGCTCCTACAATGTTTTTTAGTGCACTTCGAATGTTGGGTTAAACCTTCAGCACCAGCTTCCCGAAGTTCTCCCCGCTGAACAACTTCATCAGCGTCTCCGGGAACGTCTGCAGTCCTTCAACAATGTCTTCCTTGCTCTTGAGTTGCCCCTTGGCCATCCAGCCGGCCATTTCCTGCCCGGCAGCGACGAATTGCGAGGCGTAGTCCATCACCACAAAGCCTTCCATGCGCGCACGGTTGACCAGCAGTGACAGGTAGTTGGCCGGGCCCTTGACCGCTTCCTTGTTGTTGTACTGGCTGATGGCGCCACAGATCACCACCCGCGCCTTCATGTTGAGCCGGCTCAGCACTGCGTCGAGAATGTCGCCGCCGACGTTATCGAAATACACGTCGACACCTTTTGGGCATTCACGCTTGAGGCCGGCGATGACGTCTTCGTTTTTGTAATCGATGACGCCGTCAAAACCCAATTCATCGACCAGGAACTTGCATTTGTCTGCGCCGCCGGCGATGCCGACCACCCGGCATCCCTTGATCTTGGCGATTTGCCCGGCAATGCTGCCCACCGCACCGGCTGCACCGGACAACACCACCGTCTCACCCGCCTTGGGGGCGCCGACGTCGAGCAGGGCGAAGTAAGCCGTCATGCCGGTCATGCCCAGCGCGGACAAATAACGCGGCAGCGGTGCCAGTTTCGGATCGACCTTGTAGAAGCCTCGCGGTTCGCCGAGGAAGTAATCCTGCACACCCAACGCCCCGTTGACGTAGTCCCCGACCGCGAAGCCGGGGTTATTCGAAGCCACGACCTGGCCGACACCCAAGGCGCGCATCACTTCACCGAGGCCGACCGGCGGGATGTAGGACTTGCCCTCATTCATCCAGCCACGCATGGCCGGGTCCAGCGAGAGGTATTCGTTCTTGACCAGGATCTGACCCGCCGCCGGCTCGCCGACCGGTACTTCTTGATAGGTGAAGGTCTCGCGGGTTGCCGCGCCGACGGGACGTTTGGCGAGCAGGAACTGGCGATTGGTCTGGGTAGTCATGACAGGCACTCAAGATGAATGAAGCCTTGTTGATAGTCCTTCATGGGCAATGTCGCAAGTTTGGCTCATGCGGCGAATGCAGGCTGATCCAGTGCAGTGATAGTTGGTACGGTAGTTCCATCACTGCAACTCATGGGTGCCCAACCGGCCTTTTGATAGTGCTGCCGCGTCAGGGGCTGCGTGGCTAGACTGAAAAAAACCGATCCCCCGCAAACTTCTCTTCGAGGACATAACAATGAGCATGACGTTTTCCGGACAGGTCGCCGTAGTGACGGGCGCAGCCAATGGCATTGGTCGCGCGACGGCCCAGGCGTTCGCCGCCGAAGGCTTGAAAGTGGTGGTGGCCGACATGGACACGGCGGGCGGTGAGGGGACGGTTGCGCTGATTCGTACGGCGGGCGGCGAAGCGACCTTCGTGCGCTGCAACGTCACTGTGGAAAGCGAAGTAAAAAATCTGATGGAAGAGGTAGTCAAGACCTACGGCCGTCTTGACTACGCCTTCAACAATGCCGGTATCGAGATCGAGAAGGGCAAACTCGCCGAAGGCACCGTCGACGAATTCGACGCGATCATGGGCGTCAACGTCAAAGGCGTCTGGTTGTGCATGAAGTACCAGCTGCCATTGCTGTTGGCCCAGGGTGGTGGCGCCATCGTCAATACAGCTTCGGTGGCAGGGCTCGGTGCTGCGCCGAAAATGAGCATCTACGCCGCTTCCAAGCATGCAGTGATCGGCCTGACAAAATCGGCGGCCATCGAATACGCCAAGAAAAAGATCCGGGTCAATGCGGTATGCCCGGCGGTGATCGACACCGATATGTTCCGTCGCGCCTATGAAGCCGACCCGAAGAAGGGCGAGTTCGCCAACGCCATGCACCCGGTGGGCCGCATCGGCAAGGTCGAGGAAATCGCCAGCGCGGTGCTTTACCTGTGCAGTGACGGCGCAGCGTTTACCACTGGGCATTCGTTGGCTGTGGATGGTGGTGTCACGGCGTTCTGAATCAGGGCACTTTTTCAGGCTGCCGCTGCGAATCGACCTCAAGCGTTCTGAAAACGACGTGGACGTAGCTTTTTGCCATTATTCAGACGCCAAAGACTTGTGTTGCCACAGGCCCGTTGCGAATCTCCATCTACAGATAATGGCAGGGGACTAAGTGCAATGATTTCGGCCGTGCAAGGACGTTTTGCCAACCTCGGTATGGCAAAAAAACTGGGTATCGGGTTTGTGCTGGTGCTGTTGTTGACCGCCCTGGTGGCGGCCATCGGCGTCTGGTCCCTGCAAACCATCAGTCAGCGCTTCGACGGGCTCAAGCAAATGTCGTCGCTCAACAGTGGATTGCTGAAGGTCCGCCTGCTGGAGCAAGAGTATGCCTTGCACGGCAACCCGAAAACGGCCGATGCCCTGCGCGAAGGCGTCGATGGCTTGATTGCCCTGGCGAATCAGCTCAAGGCTGCGTCTGCTGCCAATGTGCCGGTCATGAACGATGTCGAGCAATCCCTCGGCGCCTACCGCAAGGCGTTCGACGAGTTTGTCTCGCTCAGTCAGGCCAAGGACCTGGCGCTGGAAATGGCCAGTTGGTCGGTCTCCAGCGTGGCGAATAACCTCGACGTGCTGCAGTCCGGGCTTGCCGATGACGGTACCTACAACCTGAAGGAATCCGAGGGCAAGGACGGTGCGCAATTCGTCGAGCAGGCCAATCAGGTCAGCCAGGTGTCTCGGTTGATGTTGCAAGCCATGAACGAAGCGCGCGTGCGTCTGGACCAGAGCCGCAAGGGGGATGACAGCGCGGGGCAAGGCAAGATCGAACAGGCCAGCCAGGCGTTGACCCAGGCCGAACAGCTGAAAACTTCAGTCAAGGATGAGGGTTATCAGACCGTTCTCAATGAAGTGATCGGTCACATCGCCAGTTTCAGCGACAAGCTCGCCGAGTACACCGGCCTGCTGGAACAGGAAAAGACTGTCTATCAGCAATTGCATCAACGCGCCGCCCAAGTGATGGAGCGGGTGGATCAGGCCTATACCGCCGAAGACCAGTCGATGCAGACAGAGCTGAACAAGAATTCGCTGCTGATCATCGGCTCTTCCGCGTTGGCGTTGCTGGTCGGATTGATTGCAGCCTGGGTCATTACCCGATTGATCGTCGGGCCGCTGCGAAGTGTGATTGGTGTGGCGCAGCAGATTGCTTCCGGGGATTTGAGCGGGACGGTCGAAGTGACCCGCCGTGATGAGATCGGCCAGTTGATGCAGGCCATGCAGCAGATGGGGGCGGGACTGAGCCACATCGTCAGCGGTTTGCAGGCGGGTATCGAACAACTGGCCACGTCAGCGCAATCGCTGTCGGCGGTCACTGAACAGACCAACCTTGAAGTCAGCAGCCAGAAGGAAGAAACCGAACAGGTTGCCACGGCGATGAACCAGATGACTGCCACCGTGCACGACGTGGCGCGGAACGCCGAAGAGGCCGCCGTGGCAGCGCAAACAGCCGACGGCAAGGTTGAAAGCGGTCAGCTCGTGGTGCGTCAGAGCATGGCGCGCATCGAGCAACTGGCGGATTCGGCCACCTCGGCCAGTTCGAGCATCGAGAGTTTGAGCGCGGAAATCCAGAACATCGGCACCGTGCTCAGTGTCATCAAAAGCGTGGCTGAACAAACCAACCTGCTGGCGCTCAACGCGGCCATCGAGGCCGCAAGGGCTGGCGAGCAGGGCAGGGGCTTCGCGGTGGTGGCCGATGAGGTGCGTGCACTGGCCAAGCGGACCCAGCAATCGACCGAGGAAATCGAGCGGTTGGTCAGCGCCTTGCGCTCGGCGGCGCAGACGTCGGTGCAGCAGATTCAAAGCAGTGGCGAACTGGTGAAGCTGGCGGTCAGCGATGCGCTGCAGACTGAAAGTGCGTTGGGAAGTATCGCGGCGGCGGTATCGTTGATCCAGCAGATGAACCAGCAGATCGCAGCTGCTGCCGAGGAGCAGAGTTCGGTGGCCGAGGAGATCAATCGCAGTGTCACGAGCATTCGTGCCAGTGCGGATCAGTCTTCGCTGGCGATGCAGGGGAATGCAGCGTCGAGTATCGAACTGGCGCAGTTGGGTGTTGAGCTGAAGGGAATGGTGGGGCATTTCAGGCTTTAAACCTGCATTGCGTATCCTGTGGGAGCGAGCCTGCTCGCGAAGGCGGCCTGACAGTCACCCAGGGTTCTGCGGTTGTAGCCAATCCCTGTAGGCGCAAAGCTTGTTCGCGATGACTGAATGTCAGTCAACATCGATACAGCCGACCAACCGCTATCGCGAGCAAGCTTTGCTCCTGCAAGGCAAAAAAAAAGCCACCTGATCCGGTGGCTTTTCTACTTTGCTCGAATGATCAGTCGTAGATCACTTTCTTCTTCCAGTCCGCATCGGCCTCGACGTCTTTGAGGCCTTCGGTCAATTGGTTCACTTCGCCTTCCACCGGGGCGATGCGGTCCATGACTTGTGCGTTGGCACGGGCCAGGAGTTTTTCCAGGTACTCCAGCTGCTCGGCATAGATCTGAGGTTCCTGCTGCTTGCGCAGGTATTGCACACCGCGTTCGAACGCCAGGCGCGCCTGGCCGGGCTGGTTCTGTTGCAGCGAGTGCTGGCCAAGGTTGTTGAAGAATTCGATGTGCAACAGCACCAGAATATGACGGACCTCACGGATCCAGCGCTTGGCTTCGTTGGGGGGCAGGAAGCCATCCTGGGCGGCGCGGGTGATCTGGCCGTGCAGGGCTTCAAGCAGGAAACGCACGTCCTTGGCCTTGGCTTCCGTCTGGATCGGTGCTGGCGGGTTGTTGACCGGAATCGACTCGCCCTGTGCAACCAGCGCCGTCAGTTCGGTAATCCGCGCCTTGAGGTTGGCGCTGGTTTTTTCCAGGTTCAGCAGGCGTTGGCAGACATTCAATTCCAGGCGGGTCAGCAGCAGCTTGAGCGCCGGTGTCATCAACTGGCCTGGGAAGGTCTCGGTGATCTCTCCGCAACGCCGCAGGCGATCATTGAGTTCAACCTTGGTACGGGCCCTTTCCAGCTTATTGTTTTCCACCACATGGTTGATGTAGCCAATGGCGATCAATAATGCGATCCCGGCTACGACGAGCAGGGTGATCATGAGTGGTGTCACCGGTAAGACCTCTTTTATAGGGTTCGCGTGCGAGTGTAGTGGCTTGGCATTTAAGCGCCCAGGACCGCTCGACGAGTTGGTTCGAGAAGGCTCAACCTGTATCGGCCGCAGTCCTGCTTTATAAATGCTGGCAACAGTGAAGCAGATCGCCATCATTGATGGCGTCGACTATAACGCCTTGGCGAGTGTCAGAATATAGGCGCCAAACACCGGGTGGCGGAAAATCCGGACAGGGACGTCAAAGCAGGGCGAAGTCATTGATTTAAATAAATTTAATACAGGGGGTTGACGACCTCTCAATCCATCCATAGAATGCGCGCCACTTGCAGCGTAAAGCACACAGCGAAACGAAGCAGGGAGTGAATGTTGTAGTGTGTCCCCTTCGTCTAGTGGCCTAGGACACCGCCCTTTCACGGCGGTAACAGGGGTTCGAGTCCCCTAGGGGACGCCAATGCGGGAATAGCTCAGTTGGTAGAGCACGACCTTGCCAAGGTCGGGGTCGCGAGTTCGAGTCTCGTTTCCCGCTCCAATTTTAAACAGCATTGCTTTCGGGCAGGGCTGAGTGAAACCAGAACCAAGTCTTCGGATGCGGATCTGGACACCGAAACACACACCATGTGTTCCGGGTAGCGTGTCCCCTTCGTCTAGTGGCCTAGGACACCGCCCTTTCACGGCGGTAACAGGGGTTCGAGTCCCCTAGGGGACGCCATTTGCGGGAATAGCTCAGTTGGTAGAGCACGACCTTGCCAAGGTCGGGGTCGCGAGTTCGAGTCTCGTTTCCCGCTCCATATTTAACGAAAACGCCGCTCATTGAGCGGCGTTTTTGTTTGTGCGCGATTTATGCGTTGCACAGAAAAAAGGCCCGCCAGTATGACTGAGCGGGCCTTTTGCATGTCAGGCGTTCTTACATCGACAAAATCAACCGTCCGGCAAAAAGAATCAGGATAACGCCCATGGTGCGTTCGAACCAGTGCCCCATGCGCAGGAACAGCAATCGTACTTTGTTGCTTGAAAAGAACAGTGCAACGATCACAAACCACGATGCGTTTACACCGCACATCCACACGCCGTACAGCGCCTGAATCTCCAATGGTGTGGTGGCGCTGATGAGGGTGGTGAAGATTGCCAGGAAAAACAGCGTCGCCTTCGGGTTGGTGGCGTTGGTCAGAAAACCGGTGGTGAACGCCTTCAGCAGTGTTTGTTCCACGACCGGTTCGTCTGAATCTTTTTCGCCTTCAAGCACGGCTTTGGGTTTGCTGCGCAACAGGTTGACGCCGAGGTAGAGAATGTAGGCACCCCCGATAACTTTGGCCACGGTCAATAACCAGGGCGTTGTGTGCATCAGCGCCCCAACGCCGAGCAGGGTGTACAGCACATGCACGGAAATGCCGGCGCCGATGCCCAGTGCGGTGCAGATGCCCACCCAGCGGCCAAAGCGTACGCTCTGTCGGATCGTGACGGCGAAATCCGGGCCGGGGGCGACTACCGCCAGAAAATGGATCGTCGCCAGTGCCAGAAACTCGCCCAGATAATTCGAAAACTGCATTTCAACTCCAGAAAGTAAGGGGTGACGCGTTACCGCGATAGCCGACAAAAAAAGAAAGGCTCAAGCGCGGATCGGCCACACCTGGCGTCACCGAGTGCATGCGGCGCGAATTGAACATGATGAAGTCGCCCGGTTCGGGGCGAACCTCCAGAGTCGGAGTGCCAAGCAGGGACGGATCGATGCCGTAACTGTCGCCACGCATTTCGTCGAACTGGTCCGGAGAAATATCGTGGTCCCACATCTGCAGTGCGCCACCCTCGGTGGGCATGTTCAGGTAAACGTTGCAGGCAAACTGCGCATCGAGGCTTTTGGCCTGGAAACTGTCCGGGGCGTCCTTGGCAAAAATGTCGTGGTGGGCCAGGAAACACACGCCGGGTTTCACGACTCGCGATAGCCCGACATACATCTTGCGGCCATAGAGGTTTTCCAGATGGGCACCCGCTGGCCAGGATTCATCGAGCATGCAGCGCAGGGTGTCGACCGGAGATGAGTAGGGCGCGCAACGGTTGCGCAGTTCCGCGATATTGCGAGTGGCGCGCTCGAAATAGTCCTCGATCAGCAGCGGCTGGTTTTCCGCTTCGTAAAACGCCATGCCGATGCGGCCGATGCTGGGCGCGTTGATATAGCCTTCGAAGCCGGGGGCGAGGATCTTGTCGCCGATCTGGATCGCCAGCGGTCGAGGCAAGAAGCCTTTGACACGGATGGCGAGGACTTCTTCATTGGCCAGCTTTTTTATGCACGTCTCATCGAGACGCTCGACGTCAAGCATCATGTCTTAGGTCCATCTATCAGAGAGTCAACGAAGCCTGCGAATGCAGGCTTCCCCGGCGTCGGGCGATGACGGCAGCGGCATCGCCTGAAGTTTTCAGTCCACGTGGTAGTAGACGGATAACGTCCCTTTCTTGTGCGAAAGGGATTCGATCGTGACCGTGCCCAAATCCTTCAGGCTACGAACATGGGTACCGCCGCAGCCGTAGGCGGGTAATTCACCGAAACCGATTTCCCGGGCACCTTCGCGCAACGAGGTCAAACGCGGTAAATCGTGGGCAACCCACTGTTGAATTCCGTGTTGCAGGGTCTGGATCTCAACCTCCTGCGCCGTGTCTGCTGGTTTGAATTGCACACGCCCTTCGCCTGGCCAGTGGTGGGCTTTGATCGGCATCCAGCCCATGGCCTGAATGAAGTGCCCGATCAGGTGACCGGCGGAGTGCATGCGCGTATTGAAACGGCGACGCTGTTCATCGACCTGGATCCGGGTCATGCCGGTTTCTACCGCGCTGGCGACGAAATGGATGATTCGATCCGGTTCCTGCACGACGCGCAGCACTTGGCTTTCGCCGATCCAGCCGGTATCACAGGGTTGTCCGCCGCCCTGGGGGTGGAACAATGTTGCGCGCAACACCACGGCGAATTCGTTCTCGTGGGGCGTGCATTCCAGGACTTCCACATTGGCCTTGAGGTCATCACTATGGAAAAAGAGGCGAAGCGTCATATTCCATGCTCGTATTAATGTTTCCATTTTTCATTATATGGAGCGTGGAATTACGTGATAATCCGTTCAAACATCAAAGGACTGTTGCGTCGTGAGCATAAATCTTCCTCTGCCGCTGCTGGGTGAAATGGCGATTTTCGTCAAGGTCGTCGAGACCGGCAGTTTCTCCGAGGCGGCTCGCCAGCTGGGCTCTTCGCCCTCGGCGGTAAGCCGCAGCATTTCGCGGCTGGAGAAGGCGCTCGCCACCCGTCTGCTGCAAAGAACCACGCGCAAGTTGCGCCTGAGCGATGGTGGCGAGGAAGTGTTCAAGCGTTGTCAGGACATGGTCAGCGCTGCCCGCTCGGTGATGGAGATCAGCGGTCAGTTCACCCACGAGGCGGAAGGACTGGTGCGTGTCAGCGTGCCAAAGGCCGTTGGGCGGTTCGTGATTCACCCGCACATGCCGGAATTTTTGCGCCGCTATCCCAAGGTGGATGTGGAATTATTGCTTGAGGACCGTCAGGTGGATCTGATCGATGACAACGTCGACCTGGCGATCCGTATTACCGATCGACCTCCCGCCGGGCTGGTGGGGCGGCAATTGCTGACCATCGACCATATGCTCTGTGCCACCCCGCAATACCTGGCCGAACATGGCACACCGACCCATCCCCATGACCTGCTCAACCACAGCTGCATTTACCTGGGTGAAACCCCGAGCGATGCGCGCTGGAAATTCAAGAAAGGCAGCAAAGCCGTGACGGTTGGCGTGCGCGGGCGCTATGCCGCCAATCACACCGGTGTCCGTTTGGGCGCAGTGTTGCAGCACATCGGTATTGGCAGCCTGCCATATTTCACGGCGCGGCATGCGCTGGAGCAGGGGCGGATCGTGCAGGTGCTGCCGGACTGGACTTTCCTTGCGTCCTATCACGGCGGCGCCTGGTTGCTGCATTCGCCGACCCGTTACCTGCCGCCAAAATTGCGGGTGTTTATCGATTATCTGGTGGCGTGCCTGGAGAAAGAGCCGACGCTGAGCAAGCCGGGCAAGCCCAGTGATTGGGCGGAATATGAGTTGCCCGAAAGGGATGGGTTGTTCTGACCGGCCCCTTCGCGAGCAGGCTCGCTCCCACATTTGATCTGTGTCGTTCACAAATCCCCTGTGGAAGCGAGCCTGCTCGCGAAGCTGTCCGTCCAATCACCACATCACCTGGGCAATAAAAAGGCCCGCATGTTCAACCATGCGGGCCTTTTGCATTTCGGATTCAGGATCAGTGCTTGCTGTCCTGGTTCGACAACGCCAGCAGCTGTTTTTCCTGGTTCCAGTCGAAGGGTTCGTCATTCTGTTCAGCTTCGAAGCGACGTTCCTCCAGTGCCTGGTACAGGTCGATTTCATCATCGGGCATGTAATGCAGGCAGTCGCCGGCGAAGTACCACAGCAGGTCGCGGGGGACCAGGTGGGCGATTTGCGGGTAGCGGGTGATGACCTGGCACAGGATGTCCTGGCCCAGGTATTGGCTTTCGATCGGGTCGACCGGCAGCAGGGCAAGCAGTTCGTCAAAACGCTCCAGGAACAAGGCATGGCTTTCGTCGGGAACCTGCTCGGCCTCACCCACGGCGACCAGGATGCTGCGCAGGTGGTCGAGCAAAACGAGATGATCGGCAACGATGTTGGACACGAGATAAGTCCTCAAGAGCAAAACGGGCGCGGGAGTATAAAGCTCCCGCGCCCTTTTTTACATGCTGTACGGCGTTCGCTGGATCAGCGGACCTTATCGTCGGTCAGCGCTATTTCCTCTTTACTGAAATCATCGACATCGATCACCTTGCGCCGTGCCGCTTCGGCCTCACGCAGGGTGTGCGCTTCCACCGGTTGCAGCACGCCGGCTTCCAGTGCGGCATCGATGACGTGCTCGCCGGCAACCGGTTTGACCTGACCGCTCTTGAGCGCCACATGCAGTTTCTTTTGCAAGGGCTGCGCAGCGTTCAACAGGTTGCAGGCGTGTTGCAGGGCGCCGACCGGGTCTTCGTTCGATTGTGGACGGTAGCAACCCAGAAGCACTTCTTCGAGGGCTGGATCGCCCTTGCTGCGGCCGATCACCGCTGCGACCGCGGCACCGAGCTTGTCCGATGGCCCTTTGTGGCGGCGACCGAACGGGAACACGATCACCCGCAACAGGCACGCCAGCACCTTGTTCGGGAAATTGTTCAGCAGTTCATCCATGGCCCGTTCGGCTTGTCCGAGGCTTTCCTCCATGGCCCAGGTAAACAGCGGCTCCATGTACGCCGGCGCGTCGAGGTCGTTGTAGCGTTTGAGTGCGGCGCTGGCCAGGTACAGGTTGCTCAGTACATCGCCGAGTCGTGCCGATAGCCGTTCGCGACGTTTCAGTTCGCCACCCAGCAACATCATGCTGAGGTCGGCGAGCAATGCGAACGCCGCAGCCTGGCGGTTGAGGGCGCGGAAATAACCTTGGCTGAGCTTGTCGCCCGGCACATGTTCCAGATGACCGAAACCGAGGTTCAGTACCAGGGTGCTGGCCGCGTTGCCCACGGCAAAACCGATGTGCTTGAGCAACAGGCCGTCGAACTCGATCAGTGCCTGATCCTTGTCCTCACGGGTGGCCAGCGCCATTTCCTTGAGTACGAAGGGATGGCAGCGAATCGCGCCCTGACCGAAGATCATCAGGTTGCGCGAGAGAATGTTCGCACCTTCCACGGTGATGAAGATCGGCGCGCCGTTCCATTTGCGAGCGAGGTAATTGTTCGGTCCTTCGATGATCGCCTTGCCGCCGTGCACATCCATCGCCTGACTGATGCATTCGCGGCCGCGTTCGGTGAGGTGATACTTGAGGATTGCCGACAGCACCGACGGTTTCTCGCCGAGATCCACCGCGTTGGCCGTCAGCATACGCGCGGCGTCCATCATCCAGGCGTTGCCGCCGATGCGGGCCATGGCTTCCTGAATGCCTTCGAACGCCGCAATCGGCACATTGAACTGCTCGCGAATCTGCGCGTACTGGCCGGTCACCAGGCTGGTGAACTTGGCCATGCCGGTGCCCACCGCCGGCAGCGAGATCGACCGTCCCACCGAGAGGCAATTCATCAGCATCATCCAGCCTTTGCCAAGCATTTCCTGTCCGCCGATCAGAAACTCAAGCGGTACGAAAACGTCCTTGCCGGCGTTCGGGCCGTTCATGAATGCCGCCCCCAGTGGCAAGTGTCGGCGTCCGATTTCCACACCGGCAATATCGGTTGGAACCAGTGCCAGGCTGATGCCCAGGTCTTCTTTCTCGCCCAGCAGGTGGTCCGGGTCGTAGGCCTTGAACGCCAGGCCGAGGAGGGTGGCTACCGGGCCGAGAGTGATGTAGCGTTTTTCCCAGTTCAGGCGCAGTCCGAGGGTTTCCTTGCCTTCCCATTCACCTTTGCAGATCACCCCGGTGTCGGGCATGCCGCCGGCGTCGGATCCGGCCAGCGGACCGGTCAGTGCGAAGCAGGGAATATCGTCGCCGCGCGCCAGGCGTGGCAGGTAGTGATTGCGTTGTTCATCGGTGCCGTAATGCAGTAACAGTTCGGCGGGACCGAGGGAGTTGGGGACCATCACGGTGGAGGCGAGATCGCCACTGTGACTCGCCAGTTTCATGGCCACTTGCGAGTGGGCATAGGCCGAGAAACCCTTACCGCCAAACTCCTTGGGAATGATCAGGGCGAAGAAGCCGTTGTCCTTGATGAAGGTCCAGGCATCGGCCGGCAGGTCCATGGTTTGACCGAGCTGCCAGTCGCTGACCATGGCGCAGAGCGCTTCGGTCGGGCCATCAATGAAGGCCTGTTCCTCTTCGTTCAATTGCGCTTTCGGGTAGGACAGCAGTTTGTTCCAGTCCGGGCGCCCGCTGAACAGTTCGCCGTCCCACCACACAGTGCCGGCTTCAATGGCGTCGCGTTCGGTTTGTGACATGGGCGGCAGGGTTTTCTGGAACCAGTTGAACATCGGCGCGCTGAAGAATTTGCGGCGCAGATCAGGCAGTAGCAGCGGTGCGGCCACGGCGGCGATCAATACCCAGAAAGTCAGCAGCAGCCAACCCGGTGCGTGACTGAAGGCCCCCATTGCCAGCAGGTAGACAGCCACGATGCCCAGGGCAGGCAGTGGTGCGATACGACGGTGGGCTAAATAAGCTATCCCGACAACCAGAACCAGTATCCACAACAGCAGCATATTTAATCCTCCGTGAAACCAGGGCGAACCAACCCACAGAGCTTAGACGGCATCCGCGAAACAGGGTGGTCAGAGCAAGGTGATTGAAAACGTGGGAAACCATGGATGATTTTGTAGGCCTGATGCGCGGCAGACCGTGAAAAATCGTTCATCGAGCGGGCGACAAAGCGTCCATATTTGGCCGAAACGTCGTTATCTCTGTGCTGAACCTCTCGCTAGACTCGGGGCTTCTCCAGGAGATTGCCCGCATGCACGAGTATCTAAGCCCCGGCCGCTTCATCGATAGTGACCACCCCTCGGTGGTGGAGTTCGCCGAAAAACATCGTGGCCCCCGTCGCGACCCGATCGAGCAGGCGATACATCTCTACTACGCAGTGCGTGAGGCGGTGCGCTATAACCCGTACACCTTCAGCCTCGATCCGCAGACCCTGCGAGGCAGTTACGCGCTGGTGACCGGGGAGAGTTATTGCGTGCCCAAAGCCACACTGCTAGCGGGCTGTGCGCGACATTGCGCGATACCTGCGCGGATCGGCCTGGCGGACGTGCGCAATCATTTGTCGACGCCGCGTCTGCTCGAATTGCTCAAGAGCGACGTGTTCGCCATGCACGGCTACACCGAGTTGTTTCTGAACGGTCGCTGGGTCAAGGCCACGCCAGCGTTCAATCAAGGCTTGTGCGATTTATTCAATGTCGCGCCGCTGGAGTTCGACGCAATCAACGATAGCGTTTTCCATCCTTTCAATCGCGATGGCGAGAAACTTATGGAGTACCTGATCGATCACGGCCAGTTCACGGACGTGCCCGAAGCGTTCTTCTTCGAGCATCTGCGCAAGTGCTATCCACACTTGTTCGGCGAGCAACTGCAACCTCTACTGGGGGACATGCAGAGTGATTTGAGTCGCGCCTGATCCGGCGTATGCTGCCTGCGCATTCATCAATCGAGAGGCGGTCATGCTGAAGATCTGGGGTCGGAAAAATTCATCGAATGTCAGAAAGCCTTTGTGGGCCGCCGAGGAACTAGGACTGGCCTATGAAGCCATCGATGCGGGCGGCGCTTTTGGTGTCGTCGATACGCCTGAGTACCGTGCCATGAACCCCAATGGCCGTGTTCCGGTGATCGAAGACGATGGTTTCGTGTTGTGGGAGTCCAACGCCATCGTTCGATACCTGTTGGCCAGGCATGCCGCGAATACCCCGTGGTACCCGTCGGATCTGCAAGCACGAGCCACCGCTGACAAGTGGATGGACTGGACCACCTCCAGTTTTGCAGGTCCCTTCCGCACCGTATTCTGGGGTGTCCTGCGCACCCCGGCAGATCAACAGGACTGGACCGCCATCAAGGCTGCGATCAAGGAGTGCGACGCGCTGCTGACAATGGCCGATCAGGCATTGGCGGCCAGTCCCTACCTGTCCGGTGAACAGATCGGCATGGGTGACATTCCCCTGGGCAGTTTTATTTATGCCTGGTTCGAGATGCCGATCGAGCGCGCGCCGCAACCCCATCTGGAGGTCTGGTACGCTCGGTTGAAACAGCGTCCGGCGTATCGCAAGGCGGTCATGACCGCGTTGACTTAATACTCACTATCGACACACTTGACTGTACTTGTGTGGCGGCGACAAGCACCATTGTGCCAATGCGCTGTGGTTGTGTTGATCGCCGCTCGCCCCTATTTATTCCTTTCTTTCCTTCTTGGTGCGTAAATCCGATATGAGTTCCGCTCTGTCCATCCGGCAGCTAACCAAAACCTACGGCAACGGTTTCCAGGCCTTGAGTGGTATCGATCTGGATGTCGCCGAAGGTGACTTCTTCGCCTTGCTCGGCCCGAACGGCGCCGGCAAATCCACGACCATCGGCATTCTCTCGACCCTGGTGAACAAGACCAGCGGCACGGTGAATATCTTCGGTCACGACCTGGACAAGAACCCGGCGGCGCTCAAGCGATCCATCGGCGTGGTGCCCCAGGAATTCAACTTCAATCAGTTTGAAAAAACCTTCGACATCGTCGTGACCCAGGCCGGTTACTACGGCATTCCATCGAAAGTCGCCAAGGAGCGCGCCGAGCAATACCTGACGCAACTCGGCCTTTGGGACAAGCGCGATGTTCCGTCGCGTTCGCTGTCCGGCGGCATGAAGCGTCGATTGATGATCGCCCGCGCGCTGGTTCACGAACCGCGCCTGCTGATCCTCGACGAACCGACCGCCGGGGTGGACATCGAACTGCGTCGCTCGATGTGGAGCTTCCTCACCGAGCTGAACAAAAAAGGCATCACCATCATCCTCACCACGCACTACCTGGAAGAGGCTGAACAGCTGTGCCGCAACATCGGCATCATCGACCACGGCACCATCGTCGAAAACACCAGCATGAAGCAGTTGCTCGGCCAGTTGCATGTCGAAACCTTCCTGCTGGATTTGAAGAGCAGTCTGAGCGCGCCGCCGCAACTGATCGGCTATCCATCACGGTTGCTCGATGGTCACACCCTGGAAGTGCAGGTCGACAAAAGCATGGGCATCACCGCGCTGTTCACCCAGCTTGCCCAGCAGAACATCGAGGTGCTGAGCCTGCGTAACAAAACCAATCGCCTTGAGGAGTTGTTCGTGTCCCTGGTGGAGAAAAATCTGTCGAAGGTGGCGGTATGAGTTCCGAGCTGCGCCCCAACCTCGTTGCCCTCAACACCATCGTTTACCGTGAAGTCCGGCGCTTTACCCGGATCTGGCCGCAGACTCTGCTGCCGCCGGCCATCACCATGGTTCTGTACTTCGTGATCTTCGGTAACCTGATCGGTCGGCAGATTGGCGACATGGGTGGCTTCACCTACATGGAGTACATCGTGCCGGGGCTGATCATGATGTCGGTGATCACCAACTCCTACGGCAACGTGGTGTCGAGTTTCTTTGGCAGCAAGTTCCAGCGGTCCATTGAAGAATTGATGGTGTCGCCGGTTTCTCCGCACACCATTCTGGTCGGCTACACCCTCGGTGGCGTGCTGCGTGGATTGATGGTCGGGATCATCGTGACGTTGCTGTCGCTGTTCTTCACCGACTTGCAGGTTCATCACCTGGGCGTGACCATTCTGGTGGTGGTACTGACGGCAACGATCTTCTCGCTGCTGGGTTTCATCAACGCGGTGTTTGCGCGCAACTTCGATGACATCTCGATCATTCCGACATTCGTGCTCACGCCTTTGACGTATTTGGGCGGGGTGTTTTATTCGATCTCGCTGCTGCCGCCGTTCTGGCAGACCGTGTCCCTGGCCAACCCTGTGTTGCACATGGTCAATGCGTTTCGTTACGGGATCCTCGGTGTTTCCGATATCCGGATCAGCGTGGCGATTGCGTTCATGTTGGTGGCGACGGTGATTCTGTATTTTGGTTGTGCACGGTTGTTGGTGAGTGGGCGGGGGATGCGTACCTAAGCAATACGGCGTTGCCTTCTTCGCGGGCAAGCCTAGCTCCTGCAGGTATCCATGTGCTCTTGTGGGAGCGAGCCTGCTCGCGAAGGCGTCATTCCAGATGCCACAAAAAAACGGCCTCCCAATCGGAGGCCGTTTTGCATTCTTACATCCGACTCTGCCGGCGCCGTTTCCACTGCCGCGCGACCCACCAGCGCCAATACATCATCACCAGACAATAGGCCAACGCACCGAGCACCAGTCCTGTCACCACCGAGCCCAGCAGGAACGGCTGCCACAAGGTCGAGAGTTCGCCGCTGATCCATTCCCAGGTCAATTCGTCCGGCAGATGGCGGGCGGGAACGTCCATCAGCCAGGCGCCGGTCTGATAGGTGCAAAAGAAAACAGCGGGCATGGTGATCGGATTGGTCAGCCAGACCAGGCTGACGGCAATCGGCATGTTGCCGCGCACGACGATGGCGAGGATGGCGGCGAGCAGCATCTGCAGCGGAATCGGCAGGAACGCCGCGAACAGACCGACGGCCATCGCTCGGGCGACGGAATGGCGGTTGAGGTGCCAGAGGTTCGGGTCATGCAGCAGCGTGCCGAGAAAGCGTAAGGATTTGTGTTCCCTGATGCTGGTCGGATCTGGCATGTAACGTTTGAATAAGCGCCGGGGCATAGGGCTTCTCGGTCGATTAAGGCGGCAAGTATGTCTGGATTCTATGAACCGCCCATTCAGACTTTGTGACAATTGATAACGACGGCCGTGCAGTCGAACCGCTATGACTAGAGACGGAACTCTCTAGGACGGGCGTATGCGCACAGGGATGGTGGCGTTGGCGCTGGGTTTGCTGGCCCTGCGTTTTTTACCGGCGTTGCCGCCGGTCGGGTTGTGGTTGTTGATGCCGGTGGTGGGTTTGATGTTGTTGCCGTTCAGGACGTACCCCGTGGCGTTTTTCCTGTTCGGTTTGAGTTGGGCCTGTGCACAGGCGCAATGGGCGCTGGATGATCGGCTGGCACCGAAGCTTGATGGCGAAACACGTTGGATCGAAGGGCGGGTAGCGGGACTGCCCCAGCACGGCGAGGGCGTCGTGCGTTTCGAACTGGCCGACGCCCGGTCACGGCGCGCAAAAGTGCCACAGCTCATGCGCCTGGCCTGGTATGACGGACCGCCTGTCAACAGCGGCGAGCGCTGGCGGTTGGCGGTCAAGTTGAAGCGTCCCGCCGGGCTGCTCAATCCCCATGCTTTCGATTACGAGGCCTGGTTGCTGGCGCGTGGTATCGGCGCGACCGGGACGGTCAAAGACGGTGAGCGACTCGCCGAGGCGCGAGGGGCCTGGCGTGATGGCATTCGTCAGAAATTACAGGCAGTAGATGCTCAAGGGCGAACGGGCGCGCTGGCGGCGCTGGTACTGGGGGATGGTACCGGGCTCAGTCGCGAAGACTGGCAGGTGTTGCAGGACACCGGCACCGTGCATTTGTTGGTGATTTCCGGGCAACACATCGGGTTGCTGGCGGGCCTGGTCTATATGCTGATCGCCGGGCTTGCCCGCTATGGGCTGTGGCCAAACCGTCTGCCGTGGCTGCCCTGGGCTTGCGGCCTGGCATTCGCGGCCGCCCTCGGTTACGGGTTGTTGGCCGGTTTCGAGGTGCCGGTGCGCCGTGCCTGCCTGATGGTCGGCCTGGTGCTGTTATGGCGCCTGCGATTTCGTCATCTCGGCGCCTGGTGGCCACTATTGCTGGCGCTCAATGGTGTTCTATCACTGGACCCGCTGGCCAGTCTGCAACCGGGGTTCTGGTTGTCGTTCGGGGCGGTGGCGGTACTGATTTTCACCTTCGGCGGTCGCCTGGGTCCCTGGCGATGGTGGCAAACCTGGACCCGCGCCCAATGGCTGATCGCCATTGGCCTGGCGCCGTTATTGCTGGTGTTGGGGTTGCCGATCAGCCTCAGCGGGCCGCTCGTCAATCTGCTGGCCGTGCCCTGGATCAGCGCGCTGGTGCTACCGCCTGCCTTGCTCGGAACCCTGCTGCTACCCGTGCCTCATGTGGGGGAGGGCATGCTGTGGCTGGCTGGAGGACTGATCGACTGGCTATTCCAGGGCCTGGCGTTGATGGCCGGGCAGGTTCCCGCGTGGATACCCGTGGCGGTTCCCTGGTGGGCATGGACCATGGGGGCACTCGGTGCGTTCCTGCTCTTGCTGCCGCGAGGCGTTCCGCTGCGGCCGTTGGGCTGGCCTTTGCTGCTATTGCTGGTTTTTCCGCCCCAATCCAATCTGCCTGAAGGCATGGCCGAAATCTGGCAGCTGGATGTGGGGCAGGGGTTGTCCATCCTGGTGCGTACCCGCCATCATGCGCTGCTCTATGACGCCGGGCCGCGTTTGGGTGATAACGACCTGGGCGAGCGCGTCGTTCTGCCGACGCTGCGCAAATTGGGCGTGGACGGTCTCGACCTGATGCTGATCAGCCACGCCCACGCCGACCATGCCGGTGGCGCGCGTGCTGTCGCCAAGGGACTGCCGGTGAAGCAGGTGATCAGTGGCGAACCCGAGGCGTTGCCGGCGGAACTGCAAGCCGGGGAATGCGAGAGCGGTCGGCAATGGACCTGGGACGGTGTGAATTTTGAACTCTGGCGATGGGCGGATGCCCGGGAAAGCAATCCAAAATCCTGCGTGCTGCAGATCGAAGCCAATGGCGAGCGATTGCTGCTGACCGGTGATATCGACGCTGCGGCCGAACGCGTCCTGCTCGACAGTCCGCTGGCCGTGACCACCGATTGGTTGCAGTCACCGCACCACGGCAGTCGCAGTTCGTCATCGATGGCCCTGCTCGCCGTGTTGCAACCCAAGGCGGCACTGATATCCCGCGGCCAGGGAAACTCCTTCGGTCATCCCCATCCCACCGTCATTGCGCGTTATCGAGCCCGCGACATGACGATCCATGACAGCGCCGAGCAGGGTGCCATCCGTCTGGCACTGGGGCACTTCAAACCGCCGTGGTCGATGCGCCAGGAACCGCGTTTCTGGCGCTCTGCGCAGTGACCGCGGATCATGAAAGCCCGACCGGATGCGACATCACGGTCTTCGGTGCGTCCAGCCCCTATGTTAGAGTGGCGCACTTTTTCGAGGGGACTGACACTGTGTGGGAATTGGTCAAATCCGGCGGCTGGATGATGCTGCCGATCATCCTGAGTTCCATCGCGGCCATGGCGATCGTTGCCGAGCGTCTCTGGACCCTGCGTGCCAGCCGCGTGACCCCCGAGCACTTGCTTGGGCAGGTCTGGGTCTGGATCAAGGACAAGCAACTCAATAAAGAGAAGCTCAAGGAATTGCGCGCCAACTCACCGCTGGGCGAGATCCTGGCGGCGGGCCTGGCCAACTCCAGGCATGGTCGCGAGATCATGAAGGAGTGCATCGAAGAGGCTGCCGCACGGGTCATCCACGAACTGGAACGCTACATCAATGCCCTGGGCACCATTGCCGCCATGGCGCCGCTGCTGGGCTTGCTGGGTACGGTGCTGGGCATGATCGACATTTTCAGCGCGTTCATGGGCACGGGCATGACCACCAATGCCTCCGTACTGGCCGGGGGTATCTCCAAGGCGCTGATCACCACGGCCGCGGGCCTGATGGTCGGTATCCCTTCGGTGTTCTTCCACCGTTTCCTGCAACGCCGGATCGATGAACTGGTCGTGGGCATGGAGCAGGAAGCGATCAAGTTGGTCGAAGTCGTTCAGGGCGACCGAGATGTGGATCTCGCTGGGGGCAAAGCGTGAAATTCCGCCGCAAGCAACGGGAGAACGTGGACATCAACCTCGCGTCGCTGATCGACGTGGTGTTTATCCTGCTGCTGTTTTTCGTGGTGACCACGACATTTACCCGTGAAACCCAGTTGCGCGTTGATTTGCCGGAAGCGGTCAGCGGATCGCCGGCTGAAGACCAGACCAAACAACTGGACATCGCCATCAGTGCCGACGGTGTGTTCTCGGTGAACAACCAGATCTTGCCGAAAAGCGATCTGGCCAGCTTGATGGAAGCCCTGCAGAAAGAATCCAACGGCGATACCAATCGGCCGCTGTCCATCAGCGCCGATGGCAAATCCCAGCATCAGTCTGTGATCATCGCCATGGATGCCGCCGGCAAGCTTGGCTTCAACCACTTGCGCATGACCACAGTCGAGGCGGCGCCGTCCGCGCCCTGATGGCCATGTCCGATCGTCTGCTCACCGCCTGGTATCGAGGTCATCCGGCCTTAAAGTTGTTACAGCCACTGGAGTGGCTCTACCGGCGCGTGGTCAACAACAAGCGCAAGCGTTTCCTGGCGGGTGAGGGAGAAATCTATCAGCCGCCTGTGCCGTTGATCGTTGTCGGCAACATCACTGTCGGCGGCACCGGCAAGACGCCGCTGATTTTGTGGATGATCCAGCATTGCCAGCGCAGCGGCTTGCGGGTCGGCGTCGTCAGTCGCGGTTACGGCGCCAAACCCCCGCACTTGCCGTGGCGGGTCGAGGCAGATCAAAGCGCAGGAATGTCCGGCGACGAACCGCTGTTGATCGTTCAGCGCACGGGTGTGCCCTTGATGATCGACCCGGACCGCAGCCGCGCCGTCAAAGCCTTGCTGGCCAGCGAGCCACTGGACCTTATCCTCTCTGATGACGGCATGCAGCATTACCGCCTGGCTCGCGATCTGGAACTGGTGTTGATCGACGCCGCCCGTGGTCTGGGCAACCAGCGTTGCTTGCCGGCCGGGCCATTGCGCGAACCGGCCGAACGTCTGCAAAGCGTCGACGCGGTGCTCTACAACGGTGCTACAGATGACCGCGAGGGCGGCTATGCCTTCCAGTTACAACCGACCTTACTGATCAATCTGCGCAGCGGCGAACGGCGTCCTCTCGACCACTTTGCCCCAGGCCAGGCGCTGCACGCCGTGGCGGGGATTGGCAACCCGCAGCGTTTCTTCAAGACCCTCGAAACGCTACACTGGCAGCCAGTCCCGCATGCATTCGCCGACCACGCCGAATACAGCGTGCAGGCCTTGAATTTCACCCCGTCATTGCCGTTGGTGATGACCGAAAAGGACGCGGTGAAGTGCCGTGCCTTCGCCGCCGCCGACTGGTGGTACCTGGCGGTCGATGCTGTGCCGTCGCCGGCTTTCGTGGCCTGGTTCGATACACAGTTGATGCGCCTGTTGCCGGCTCGTCTGTTGCCTTAAAACCGTATTTATCCAGGGAATGTTCATGGACACCAAATTGCTCGACATCCTCGCTTGCCCGGTCTGCAAAGGACCGCTCAAGCTCAGCGCCGACAAGACCGAACTGATCAGCAAGGGCGCAGGTCTCGCGTACCCGATTCGCGACGGTATCCCGGTGATGCTCGAATCCGAAGCCCGCACCTTGACCACCGACGAGCGTCTGGATAAATGACCACAGCCTTTACCGTTGTCATTCCGTCGCGTTACGCCTCCACCCGCTTGCCGGGCAAGCCGCTGCTGTTGATCGCCGGCAAACCGATGATCCAGCACGTCTGGGAACAGGCGAGCAAAAGCAGCGCCCAGCGCGTGGTGGTGGCGACTGACGATGCACGCATCCGCGCGGCCTGCATCGAGTTTGGAGCCGAAGTGGTGATGACCCGCGAGGATCACAATTCCGGCACCGATCGCCTGGCGGAAGTCGCGACGAAACTGGGCCTGGCGCCAGACGCCATCGTGGTTAATGTCCAGGGTGACGAACCGTTGATCCCGCCGAGCGTGATCGATCAGGTCGCCGCCAACCTGGCGGCCTACACTGAAGCGCGCATGGCCACCCTGGGCGAGCCGATCGAAGACGTTGAAACCCTGTTCAATCCCAATGTGGTCAAGGTCGTCAGCGACATCAATGGCCTGGCACTGACCTTCAGCCGCGCCACGTTGCCATGGGCGCGGGATGCCTTTGCCCAGAGCCGTGAACAGTTGCCGCAGGGCGTGCCTTACCGTCGCCACATCGGCATCTATGCCTATCGCGCCGGTTTCCTGCATGACTTCGTCAGCTGGGGACCGTGCTGGCTGGAAAACACCGAATGCCTGGAACAATTGCGGGCACTCTGGCATGGCGTACGGATTCACGTCGCCGACGCACTCATCGCGCCGCCGGCCGGTGTCGACACCGTTGAAGACCTTGAGCGCGTACGTCGCCTGCTGGAGGCCTGATGCGGGTTCTGTTTGTCTGCCTGGGCAACATCTGCCGCTCACCCACCGCCGAAGGTGTGTTGCGCCACAAACTGCATGAGGCGGGGCTGGCCGATCAAGTCGAAGTCGCCTCCGCCGGCACCGGTGACTGGCACGTCGGCAAGGCGCCGGACAGGCGCAGCCAGGCCGCGGCCAAGCTGCGTGGCTATGACTTGTCGGCCCAGCGCGCCCAGCAAGTCACTCGCGCCGATTTCGCTGCGTACGACCTGATCCTGGCGATGGACAACAGCAACCTGCGCAACCTGAAGGCCTTGCAGCCGGCCAAGGGCAAGGCCGAGCTGGACCTGTTCCTGCGCCGCTATGAATCTGAAGTCGATGAAGTCCCTGACCCGTATTACGACGGCGACCAGGGTTTCGAGCAGGTGCTGGACTTGATCGAGCGTGCCAGCGATCGGCTGGTGATCGAACTGAAGGGACGGTTATGAGTTTGCAGGTGCAATCGCAGGTTTCGCTCAAACCGTACAACAGTTTTGGCGTGGACGTTCAGGCCCGCCTGTTTGCCGAGGCCCATAGCGACGCCGACGTGCGGGAAGCCCTGGCCTACGCACAGGCGCATGAGGTGCCGCTGCTGGTGATTGGCGGTGGTAGCAATTTGCTGCTGACGGCCGATATCCCGTCGCTGGTGCTGCGCATGGCCACACGCGGGATTCGCGTACTGAGCGACGACGGCAGCAAAGTGGTGATTGAAGCCGAGGCGGGCGAACCCTGGCACCCGTTTGTGCAACACACGCTGGTGCATGGACTGTCGGGACTGGAAAACCTCAGCCTGATTCCCGGCACCGTAGGTGCAGCCCCGATGCAGAACATTGGCGCCTATGGGGTAGAGATCAAGGATGTTTTCGCCGGCCTGACCGCCCTCGATCGCCAGAACGGTGAGTTGCGTGACTTCACCCTGGAAGAATGCAACTTCGCCTACCGTGACAGCCTGTTCAAACAGGAACCGGGGCGCTGGTTGATCCTGCGCGTGCGTTTCGCCCTTGATCGCACCGCACACCTGCATCTGGAATACGGCCCGGTGCGTCAACGCCTGACCGACCAAGGTATCGAACACCCGACCCCCACCGATGTCAGCCAGGCCATTTGCAGCATTCGCAACGAAAAGCTCCCGGACCCTGCGGTGCTCGGCAACGCCGGCAGTTTCTTCAAGAACCCCTTGGTGTCGGCGGCGCTGGTAGCCCGGCTCAAAGGCGAATACCCGGATCTGGTGGCTTACGCGCAACCGGACGGGCAGATGAAGCTGGCCGCCGGCTGGCTGATCGAGCGGGCAGGCTGGAAAGGTTTCCGCGAAGCCGATGCGGGTGTGCACAAATTGCAGGCGCTGGTGCTGGTCAATTACGGCAGCGCGACGGGGTTGCAATTACTCGACCTGGCGCAGCGTATCCAGAAAGACATTTCTGAACGTTTCCATGTCGAGCTGGAAATGGAGCCGAACCGGTATTAGAGGAGCAGTGGCAACCTTCAAGCTTCAAGCGGCAAGCTACAATCTCTAGATATCGAGCTTTGCTGCATTGCTTCTACTTGAAGCTTGCAGCTTAAAGCTTGCAGCTAAAAAGCCCTGTCTCAGCAGGGCTTTTTTGTTAATGCTGCGTTAACTTAGCGAGCTAACGATGCAATGCATTTGTTCCACCAAAGGCCCGGTGCAGACGTCCCCGTCGGCATAAGAGAGCCCCTTTAGCCTGAGTCGATCTGCGTGATGCCAACCGCCGATTTCCGGCGGCAGATTGCTCGACCCCATAACCCAATACTATGCGGGCGTGCCCATGATTACCCTGAAGCTCAATGGTCAAGACCATCAACTCGACGTCACCGAGGACATGCCGCTGCTCTGGGCAATCCGTGACGTGGCCGGTTACAACGGCACCAAGTTCGGCTGCGGCATGGGCCTGTGCGGTGCCTGTACCATTCATATCGAAGGCGCTCCGGCGCGTAGCTGCATCACGCCGATCGGTTCGGTTGTCGGGCAGAACATCACCACCATCGATAATCTGCACGCCGACCCGGTGGGCAAAGTCGTGCAGCAAGCCTGGCTTGATACCGCCGTGGCCCAGTGCGGTTACTGCCAGGGTGGGCAAATCATGTCCGCCACCGCGCTGCTCAAGACGAATCCGAACCCGAGTGATGAACAGATCGAAGAGGCGATGGTCGGCAACATCTGCCGGTGCGGCACTTACAACCGTATCAAGACCGCCATCCGCCAGGCATCTACTCACCTGAAGGAGGCCAAGGCATGAGCCGGTTACCGAATGATTTTGCCCTGAGCAACCTCAGCCGCCGTGGTTTCCTCAAGGGTGTGGGTGCTACTGGTGCCCTGGTGGTCGCTGCGAGCTGGGGCTGGCAAGACGTTTTTGCCGAAGAAAAAGAGAAGAAATTCGGCGCCGACGGCATGCCCAATGGCTGGATCGATGATCCCAAGGTTTACGTCAGCATCGCCACTGATGGCACGGTGACTGTGGTTTGCAACCGCTCGGAAATGGGCCAGGGCGTTCGTACCAGTCTGACCATGGTCGTGGCCGATGAACTGGAAGCCGACTGGGCGCGGGTCAAAGTGAAGCAGGCGCCGGGCGACGAGATACGCTTCGGCAACCAGGACACCGACGGTTCGCGCAGTATGCGCCACTGGTTCGAGCCGATGCGCCGTTGTGGTGCCGCCGCGCGGACCATGCTGGAACAGGCCGCTGCCGACCACTGGAAAGTGCCAGTGGGCGAATGCCATGCGCAACTGCATAAAGTCATCCACAAACCTTCCGGACGCGAGCTGGAGTATGGCGCCCTGGCCGCTGCTGCCAGTGCCTTGGCCGTACCGGCGCGTGACAGCCTGAGGCTCAAGGAGCCATCGGAATTCCGCTACATCGGCAAGGAAGGTACCAAGGCCATCGACGGTGACGACATCGTCAACGGTCGCGCCGTGTATGGCGCCGACGTGCATTTCGACGGCATGCTGTTCGCCACGATTGCCCGGCCGGCGGTGTATGGCGGCAAGGTCAAGAGTTTCGATGCCGCGGCGGCAATGAAGGTCCCTGGCGTGGTCAAGGTCGTGCAGATCGAGAGCCGACCGCTGCCATCGGAGTTTCAACCGCTGGGCGGCGTCGCTGTGGTGGCGAACAATACCTGGGCGGCGATCAAGGGCCGCGAGGCATTGAAAATCGAATGGGATGACGGTCCCAACGCCAGCTACGACTCCATTGCTTACCGCAAGGCGCTGGAAGCCGCGTCCCTGAAACCCGGCAAAGTGGTGCGCAACACCGGCAACATCGACGAAGCCATGAAAAGCGCCGACAGTACGCTGGAAGCATCCTACTACCTGCCGCATTTGTCACAGTCGCCGATGGAGCCAATGGTCGCCATCGCCCGTTACAACGATGGCGTGTGCGAAGCCTGGGGGCCGAGCCAGGCGCCGCAAGTCACCCGCGAACGGATTGGCGAACGCCTGGGCGTGCCATTCGACAAGGTCACCTTCAATGTCACCTTGCTTGGCGGTGGTTTTGGTCGCAAGTCCAAGCCTGACTTCATCATCGAAGCGGCCATCCTGGCCAAGGAATTCCCTGGCAAGGCGGTGCGGGTGCAATGGACCCGTGAAGACGACATCCATTGCTCCTACTTCCACACGGTGTCGGTCGAACACCTCAAGGCCAGCCTTAACAAGGATGGCCTGCCGTCCGGCTGGTTGCACCGTACGGTGGCGCCGAGCATCACTGCGTTGTTCGCACCGGGCATGAATCACGAGGCGGCTTTCGAGTTGGGCATGGGTTTCACCAACATGGCTTATGCGATTCCCAACATCCGCCTGGAAAACCCCGAGGCGACCGTCCATACCCGCGTGGGCTGGTACCGCTCGGTGTCGAACATTCCTCATGGCTTTGCCATTCAGAGCTTTATCGACGAATTGGCGCACAAGGCCAAGGAAGACCCGCTCAAGTACCAGATCAAGCTGCTCGGCCCTGATCGGCAGATCGATCCACGTACCTTGAGTGAAGAGTGGAACTACGGCGAATCGCCCGAGCGTTATCCGATCGACACTGCGCGGTTGCGTACGGTGCTGGAAACCGCCGCCAAAGCCGCCGGTTGGGGGCGCGAGGTGCCGAAGGGCCGGGGCCTGGGTCTGGCGGTGCATTACAGCTTCGTGACCTACGTGGCGGCGGTAATCGAGGTCGAAGTCAAAGACGATGGCACGTTGATCGTGCACAAGGCTGATATCGCCGTGGACTGCGGGCCGCAGATCAACCCCGAGCGGATTCGCGCGCAATTCGAAGGTGCCTGTGTCATGGGCCTGGGCAACGCGGTGTTGGGTGAGATCAGTTTCAAGGACGGCAAGGTCCAGCAGGACAACTTCCACATGTACGAAGTGGCGCGCATGTCGCTGGCGCCGAAGGAAGTCACCGTGCATCTGGTCACACCGCCGGGCACCGTGCCGTTGGGCGGTGTCGGCGAGCCGGGTGTGCCGCCGATTGCCCCGGCACTGTGCAACGCGATATTCGCCGCCACGGGTAAACGTATCCGCGACCTGCCGGTTCGTTACCAGCTGCAGGGCTGGAATAAGGCGGGAGCCTGATGGACAGCGTCGATCTGAACGTCCTGCGCAGCGTGCTGGAGTGGCGTCGCGCCGGTCAGCGGGTGGTGTTGTACAGCGTGGTCCAGACCTGGGGTACTGCACCCCGGGCGCCTGGCGCCATGCTGGCGTTGCGTGAAGATGGCGTGGTGATTGGTTCGGTGTCCGGTGGCTGCGTAGAGGATGACCTGATTGCGCGGTTGCACGACGGCCGAATTCCGGCCGATGGGCCTCCGGTGCAACTGATCACCTACGGCGTGACCCGCGAGGAGGCAGCGCGTTTTGGTTTGCCATGCGGTGGCACATTGCGTCTGACCGAAGAGCGCGTAGGCGACCCGGCATGGGTCGCCGAGTTACTGATGCGCTGCGAGGCCCATGAAATCGTGGCGCGTTCGCTTGATATCGCAAGCGGGGAAGTTGTTCTGCAGCCAGCCAGCAAAACGGATGCGTTGGTGTTTGACGGGCAGACCCTGCGTGCGATCTATGGCCCGCGCTGGCGCTTGTTGCTGATCGGTGCGGGGCAGCTGTCCCGTTATGTCGCCGAGATGGCGCGGCTTCTGGATTTCGAAGTGCTGATCTGCGATCCGCGCAGCGAATTTGTCTACGGCTGGGAAGAACAGCACGGCCGGTTTGTCTCGGGCATGCCCGACGAGGCTGTGCTGAATATTCAGACCGACGAACGCACGGCCATCGTCGCTTTGACCCACGACCCGCGTCTGGATGACATGGCGCTGCTCACGGCCCTCGACTCCAGGGCTTTTTATGTCGGCGCGCTGGGCTCGCGGGTCAACAGCCAGAAACGTCGGGATAATCTGGCTCAACTAGGCTTGTCGCAGCAGTCCATCGAACGGCTGCACGGTCCGATTGGCCTGCACATTGGCAGCCATAGCCCGGCGGAAATCGCTTTGTCGCTGATGGCCGAGATTGTGGCGATCAAGAATGGCGTGGAGCTGAAACAGAAAAAGCCGTTGCGGGAGGGCGCATGAGCGAACCTATCGGTGTCATCGTTCTGGCAGCGGGGCAGGGCAGCCGGTTTCGGCAGGTTGCAGGCGATGAAAAGGACAAGTTGCTGGCGGACTGTACGGGGCTTGATGACGCTGTCCGTTCGGTGATCGAGCAGGTGCTGGTGAATTTGCCGGCTGAACTGGACAGGCGTGTATTGGTGACCACCGCGGATCGCCCGCAAGTCATCCGTATGGCCAAGGCCTATGGCTGCGAGATCGTGCTGGTCGAGTCGACCGGAATGGGTGACAGCATTGCGGCAGGGGTGGCGGCGTGTGCGCAGCTCAATGGCTGGTTGATGGTGCTGGGGGATATGCCGTTTATCCTGCCGTCCAGCATTGGGCAGGTCGTGGCGCAAGTTGTCGATGATTGCATCAGTGTGCCGGTGCAGGAGGGCGAATTCGGACATCCCGTGGGGTTTGGTCGCAACTTTGGTCCGGGGTTGATGGCATTATCCGGTGACCGCGGGGCCAAGGCATTGTTTGCGCAGGGTCGGGTGGTTGAAGTAACGGTGGATGATCCCGGTGTGTTGTGGGATGTGGATGTGCCTGAAAAGCTGGTCTTTGTCTGATAGATCGCTTCGCGGGCAAGCCACGCTCCCACAGGTCTTGTGTCGCTTGCATAATCATTGAACGACGCAAGACCTGTGGGAGCGGTGCTTGCCCGCGATGAACGATAACGCGGTTTACCTGTTTTACAGCAGACATGAAAAAAGCCCCGCCTGGGTTCACCAGGCGGGGCTTTTTAGTGGCCGACGGAATCAGACGAGCGGTTTAGGCTCGTGCTCTTTTTCCTGGGCCTGTTCGTGTTGCTCTACTGCTTCCTGCACGGAGCGCGGGGCTTCGTGGATCACGGATTCAGCTGGCTCGGCAGCGACCTCGGCAACCGGGGCAGGCGCTGCCTCGACGACTTCAGCAGCTCCTGGCGCCGGTTCTTCAGCGACAACCGCTTCAACCGAAGCAGCAGCGGCAGCCAGTTCGGCTTCCTTCTGCAGGCGCTCGGCTTCACGCTTGCGACGACGCACTTCACGCGGGTCGTTCGGCGCACGACCGCTTGGCGTCAGGGCGCTGACAGGCGCGGCTTCGACCACTGCAGCAGGCGCTTCGGCAACAACCGGTGCTTCAACTGCAGGAGCAGGTTCGGCAGCGGCAACCACTGGCTCGGAGATCATGGCCTCAGCCACTTCGGCTTCAGCGGCTGGTGCCGGTGCTGGTGCCTCGGCTACAGTTGGCTCGGCAACCCAGTTGAACGCGGTTTGCTCTTCGCGAACTTCACGAACGGTTTCGGTCACGGTTTCGGTTACAGCTTCGACCACAGGTTCTGCAATCACGGCAGGCGCTTCGGCGACGATGGCAGGCTCGGCGGCAGCTTCAACTACTGGCTGTGCCTCAGGCGCGGGTGCCAATTCGACTTCCGGCGATGCGGTGGTTTCGACCGGTGTTGTCGCTTCAACGACTGGCGCTTCGACCGGAGCTGTCTCCAGGGTGGCGGCAGTGGCGCGTTCGGCTTGCTCGTTGGCCTGTGCTTCGGCCGGAGCGCTGATCACGGTGCTGGCAACGGCTGCGGTAACAGCCAGGCCGGCGGCCAGATCGGCAGTGCTTGGCGCTTCGCTGCTTTCGCCGGACTCGGAGTCATCCGAACCTTCGATCACATTGCCGTTGGCATCACGCTGACGCTCGCGACGGTTGCTGCGACGACGCTGGCCACGGGAGCGGCGGCGTGGGCGATCGCCTTCGGCGCCGTCCTGACCTTCTTCCTGCAGTTGCTCTTCGTTGGTTGGCAGCTCTTCTTCGGCAACGGCAGCAGCGGCTTGCTCGGCGCGCGGTTGACGTTCTTCACGCGGTGGGCGTGGAGCGCGCTCTTCCCGTGGCTGACGGGCCGGACGTTCTTCAGCGGTAGCAGCGGCGGCCGGAGCGGCATCCAGAGGCTCGCGCAGTTCACGTACACGCTCTTCACGCTCGCCACGTGGCTTGCGGTCTTCACGCGGAGCACGCGGTGCACGTTCTTCACGGGGCGCGCGAGGTGCGCGTTCTTCGCGAGCTACCGCCGGGGTTTCTTCGCGGGCTTCGCGTGGCTGACGCTCTTCGCGTGGTTCACGTGGTGCGCGTTCTTCACGCGGTGCACGTTCCTCGCGAGGCTTGCGTTCTTCATCGCGGCGACCGTTACGGTTGCGGCTCTGCTGACGACCGTTGCGGCGCTCTTCGTTGCGGGCAGGGCGCTCGGCAGCCGGTTTTTCAACCACGACCGGAGCGGCAGGCTCTTCCTTGGTGGCGAACAGGCTGACCAGCGACTTCACCAGGCCTTTGAACAGGCTTGGCTCTGGTGCGGCGACCGGTGCAGCAACCGGAGCGACGACTTCGGTTGGAACCGGAGCGTTGGCGCGGGCCGGAGCCGTCTTGACCGCGGCTTCCTGGCGAACCAGGGTGCGGGTCGCAGCGGCTGGCTGGACTTCTTCCACTTCGGCAGCGGCAGCGGCGATTTCGTAGCTGGACTGGTTGGTGGCAGCTTCCGGGCTGTCATCGCGCAGGCGCTGAACTTCGAAGTGCGGCGTTTCGAGGTGATCGTTCGGCAGAATGACGATGCGGGCACGGGTGCGCAGTTCGATCTTGGTGATCGAGTTGCGTTTTTCGTTGAGCAGGAATGCTGCGACCGGGATCGGCACCTGGGCGCGCACTTCGGCAGTGCGGTCTTTCAGGGCTTCTTCTTCTATCAGGCGCAGGATCGCCAGCGACAGCGATTCAACGTCACGGATGATGCCGGTGCCGCTGCAGCGAGGGCAAACGATGCCACTGCTTTCACCCAGGGATGGACGCAGGCGCTGACGGGACATTTCCAGCAGGCCGAAGCGCGAGATACGGCCGACTTGCACGCGAGCGCGGTCGGCTTCCAGGCATTCGCGGACTTTCTCTTCCACGGCGCGCTGGTTCTTGGCTGGGGTCATGTCGATGAAGTCGATGACGATCAGGCCGCCGATGTCGCGCAGGCGCAACTGACGGGCGATTTCTTCGGCGGCTTCAAGGTTGGTCTGCAGGGCGGTTTCTTCGATGTCGCTGCCTTTGGTGGCGCGCGCCGAGTTGATGTCGATGGACACCAGGGCTTCGGTCGGATCGATCACGATGGAGCCGCCGGAAGGCAGTTCGACGACGCGCTGGAAGGCGGTCTCGATCTGGCTTTCGATCTGGAAGCGGTTGAACAGTGGAACGCTGTCTTCGTACAGCTTGATCTTGCTGGCGTACTGCGGCATGACCTGGCGAATGAAGGTCAGGGCTTCGTCCTGGGCTTCGACGCTGTCGATCAGCACTTCGCCGATGTCCTGGCGCAGGTAATCGCGGATGGCGCGGATGATCACGTTGCTTTCCTGGTAGATCAGGAATGGCGCGGAACGATCCAGCGACGCTTCTTTGATGGCGGTCCAGAGTTGCAGCAGGTAATCGAGGTCCCACTGCATTTCTTCGCTGCTGCGGCCCAGGCCGGCAGTGCGCACGATCAGACCCATGTCGGCCGGGGCAACCAGACCGTTCAGGGCTTCACGCAGTTCATTACGCTCTTCACCTTCGATGCGACGGGAAATACCGCCGGCACGCGGGTTGTTCGGCATCAGTACCAGGTAACGACCGGCCAGGCTGATGAAGGTGGTCAGGGCAGCGCCCTTGTTGCCACGCTCTTCTTTTTCGACCTGCACGATGACTTCCTGGCCTTCGCTCAGGACGTCCTTGATATTGACGCGGCCTTCGGGGGCCTTCTTGAAGTATTCGCGGGAGATTTCTTTGAGGGGCAGGAAGCCGTGGCGCTCAGAGCCAAAATCGACAAAGGCAGCTTCAAGGCTTGGTTCGATGCGAGTAATCCGGCCTTTATAGATGTTGGCCTTCTTCTGCTCGCGTGCACCGGATTCGATGTCCAGGTCGTAGAGGCGCTGGCCATCTACCAGTGCAACACGCAACTCTTCAGGTTGAGTTGCGTTAATCAGCATTCTTTTCATGTAGTACCGTCGGTTTCCGGGCTGCCGGAAACGGCGTTCGGCACACACGACTTCTCACGGTCGGTGTCAGGTGCGTCGGGAGTGGTTGGCCATTCCCGTGTCCAGCGATGTCCGGCCAATGTGGGCCTGCATCGCGACGTACGCGTCCTGCTTGCTGTGGCTACTTAAGCACTCAGTCAGGAGGAGGAATCAACCGGCGGCTGTGGACGAGATGAAGCGTCTTGATAAAGCCTATTGCTACACAGTCCAGCGGTTGTGCATCTCCACCCTACACGTATCCCTGATAATTCGGGTGCTGCCGCGCGCAGAATCCGCAGCGGGTTGGCATTTACCGTGAGCTCCGAAAGGGGAGGTCACGCATCATGGCTAATTTAGGCGTTTGTTTCCGAAGCGTTCGCTCGGGGTCATTCGCAGCTGACTGCACTTTGTGAACTGGCCGTGAATATGGCTCGCGTGGCGAGTGAAAAACTCTGCTTTGCGGCGTGATTCAGGCCTCATGTCACCTGCGCTCGTTACACCTGCAAACTCCACCGTTACGTAGCTAAAGCCCCGTAGGACGGCCTCGCGTCCTGGTGAATTGCGTTGGTCAGGGCCGGTTTTTGACCGTTGGTCCGCTGTCCAGGCCGCTTTTGGCGGCGTTCGCGACTATAGCAGTAATGATTAAGTGCTTCAATTCCATAAAAAATTGATATCATCCGCGCCATGACGACTACTGCCCCCTCGACTCCAGGCGTACAACTGCTTGAGGTCTCGCCGGAATATGCCGGCCAACGTATTGATAACTTCCTTCTCGCTCGGCTCAAAGGCGTGCCCAAGACCTTGATTTACCGCATTTTGCGCAAAGGCGAAGTGCGTGTGAACAAGGGCCGGATCAAGCCCGAATACAAGCTGCAAGCGGGCGATATCGTGCGCGTGCCGCCGGTTCGCGTGCCTGAGCGTGACGAGCCGGTGCCCCTGGCCCAAGGGCTGTTGCAGCGGCTCGAAGCCTCGATTGTCTATGAAGACAAGGCGCTGATCGTGATCAACAAGCCCGCCGGGATCGCGGTCCATGGCGGCAGCGGCCTGAGCTTCGGCGTGATCGAAGCCTTCCGCCAGTTGCGCCCTGACGCCAAGGAGCTTGAACTGGTCCATCGCCTGGATCGGGACACCTCCGGCCTGCTGATGATTGCCAAAAAACGCAGCATGCTGCGTCACTTGCACACAGCGCTGCGCGGCGATGGCGTCGATAAGCGCTACATGGCGCTGGTTCGTGGTAATTGGGCTTCTTCGATCAAACAGGTCCGCGCGCCGCTGGGCAAGAGCAATCTGCGCTCCGGTGAGCGTATGGTCGAGGTCGACGAGGAGGAGGGCAAGGAGTCTGTGACCGTGTTCAAGGTCCTGCGTCGCTTTGGCGACTTTGCCACCATGATCGAGGCCAAGCCGATCACCGGTCGAACCCACCAGATTCGCGTCCATACCCTGCACGCCGGGCACTGCATCGCCGGCGACACCAAGTACGGCGATGACGATTTCAGCAAGGAAATCCGTGATCTGGGTGGTAAGCGGCTGTTTCTGCACGCCTACATGCTGACCGTGCCGCTGCCCGATGGTGGCGAGCTGAAGCTTCAGGCGCCTGTCGATGAAATGTGGGCAAAAACCGTGGAGCGCCTGAGTGCACCCATCTGATTACAAACTGCTGGTCTTCGATTGGGATGGCACGTTGGCCGATTCCATTGGTCGGATTGTCGAAGCGATGCACGTGGCATCCGAACGATCCGGTTTCCCGTTGCGTGATGATTTCGCCGTCAAGGGCATCATCGGCCTGGGGTTGCCGGAGGCGATCCGAACGTTGTATCCCGAAATTGGTGATGCAGAGCTGGTGGCGTTTCGTCAGCACTATGCGGATCATTACATCGCGTCAGAGGCAGTGCCTTCGCCGTTGTTCGAGGGTGTAGTCGAGTCGCTCGAAGCGTTTCGAACCGAGGGTTATCATCTGGCTGTCGCGACCGGCAAGGCGCGTCGTGGGCTGGACCGGGTGCTGAAATCCCACGGCTGGGAAGGTTACTTCGACATCACTCGCGCGGCCGACGAGACTGCCAGCAAGCCACATCCGCTGATGCTTGAACAGATCCTTGCCCATTGCGACGTTCGCCCGGAGCAGGCGTTGATGGTCGGCGACTCGTCCTTCGATTTGCAGATGGCGCGCAATGCCGGCATGGACTCGGTGGCTGTCAGCTATGGCGCCCAGTCGATCGATGCGCTGAAGTTGTTCGAGCCGCGGCTGGCCATTGATCGCTTTTCAGAATTGCATGCCTGGCTCAGTCAGCGGGCTTAATAGGTTTTTGCTGGGGTAGATGGTATGGCCGACGAATGGAAAGCGCCCGCCAAGGCGAGCGCAGAGAACGGTGACGAAAAGAGCTGGAAGCTGCTGGAAAAGACACTGCTGGCCGGTGTGCAGGAACAGCGCCGGTCTCGTCGCTGGGGGATTTTCTTCAAGCTGCTGACCTTTGTGTACCTGTTTATTGCACTGGCGCTGTTCTCGCCGTTGATGGACATGGAAAAAGTGGCTGCACGCAGCGGCAACTACACCGCGCTGATCGACGTGAACGGCATGATCGCCGACAAGGAACCGGCCAGCGCGGACAACATCGTTGGCAGTTTGCGGGCTGCTTTTGATGACGAGAAGGTCAAGGGCGTCATTCTGCGTATCAACAGTCCGGGTGGCAGTCCGGTGCAGTCGGGTTATGTCTATGACGAAATCCGCCGTCTGCGTGGATTGCATCCCGATACCAAGTTGTACGCGGTAATTTCCGATCTCGGCGCTTCGGGTGCCTATTACATTGCCAGTGCAGCTGATCAGATCTATGCCGACAAGGCGAGCCTGGTGGGCTCTATCGGTGTGACGGCGGCCGGTTACGGTTTTGTCGGTACCATGGAGAAGCTGGGGGTCGAGCGTCGTACCTATAATTCCGGCGAGCACAAATCGTTTCTCGATCCGTTCCAGCCACAGAAGCCTGAAGAAACCGCCTTCTGGCAAGGGGTGCTGGATACGACCCATAAGCAGTTCATCAACAGCGTCAAGCAGGGTCGTGGCGAACGCCTGAAGGACAAGGAGCATCCCGAGCTGTTCTCCGGGCTGGTCTGGTCCGGCGAACAGGCGTTGCCGCTGGGGCTGATCGATGGTCTGGGCAATGCCAGTTATGTTGCGCGGGATGTCATCGGCGAAAAAGAGCTGGTGGACTTCACTGTTCAGGAGTCGCCGTTCGATCGCTTCTCGAAAAAGCTCGGAGCCAGCGTGGCTGAGCATTTGGCGTTGTGGATGGGGTTTAACGGTCCATCGTTGCGTTAACGGTCCGGTTGCAGAAAAGATCGCAGCCTGCGGCAGCTCCTACAGGGATTCGCGTCCATCGTAGGAGCTGCCGAAGGCTGCGATCTTTTGCTTTTCAGGGGATTTGCACGCCTTCGATCAATAGCATGTCTACGAGGCGGATCAGCGGCAGGCCGACGAGGCTGGTGGCATCAGGGCCTTCAGTGCTCTGGAACAGGCTTACCCCCAGGCCTTCCGCCTTGAAGCTGCCAGCGCAATCGTAGGGTTGTTCTGCGTGCAGATAGCGCTCGACGCGTGCGGTGTCGAGTGTGCGCATGTGCACGGTGAAGGGAATGCAGTCGACCTGGCAGTGGCCGGTCCGGCTGTTGAGCAAGGCCAGGCCGGTCAGGAAGGTGACACTGGCGCCGCTGGAGGCCAGCAGCTGCTCACGGGCCTTTTCGAAGGTGTGGGGTTTGCCGATGATCCTGTCGCCGAGCACGGCGACCTGGTCGGAGCCGATGATCAGATGGGCGTCATGGTTGCCGGCCAGTGCTCGTGCTTTTTCCTCGGCGAGGCGTTTGACCAGATCAACGGCGGACTCGCCCGGGCGATGACTTTCGTCGATATCCGGCGAACTGCAGGTGAACGGCAGTTGCAGGCGGGCCAGCAATTCCCGGCGATAGAGCGAGCCGGAAGCGAGTAATAAAGGCAGCATGGGTATCTCCAGAGGGCAGGCGAGGATTCTAGCGGAGGCTTGCAAGTGACGGACAGGGCTGAATTTCCTTTGACATGGGCGGGTGCATCCCTATAATGCTGCGCCTATGTTGAATGACCCGATTCCACCTCACGTTGACCCGCGCAAATTGGCTGACCGTGGCACCACCCTTCAAGGTGAAATGCTGCTGGCCGATTTGGAGAGACTCTGCGACCCGCTTTCCGACAATGTCGGTACGGTGCAGGCTAAATTCGTTTTTGAACGAGATGAACGTAAATCTGTGGTCATCCACAGCTTTATCGACACTGAAGTCAAAATGGTTTGCCAGCGTTGTCTTGAGCTGGTCACCCTGCCGATCCATAGCGAATGCAGTTATGCTGTGGTGAAGGAGGGTGCGAATACCCAGTCGTTGCCGAAAGGTTATGACGTGCTGGAACTGGGCGAAGATCCATTGGATCTGCAGTCACTGATCGAGGAGGAGCTTCTGCTCGCCTTGCCCATTGTGCCTGCTCATCATCCGGAAGAATGCCAGCAGCCGGCGGGAGCAGATGAGCCCGAACCGAGCGAGGACGAGGTAACGCGGTCCAACCCGTTCAGTGTATTGGCGCAGTTAAAGCGTGACCCAAACGTTTAGGAGTTAATCAATTATGGCTGTTCAGCAGAACAAAAAATCCCGCTCTGCCCGTGACATGCGCCGTTCGCACGACGCTCTCGAGGCTAGCACCCTGTCTGTAGAAAAAACCACTGGTGAAGTTCACCTGCGTCACCACGTATCGCCAGAAGGCGTATACCGTGGCCGTAAAGTGATCGACAAGGGCGCTGACGAGTAATCACTTGTCCGCTCAAGTCATCGCGATTGACGCAATGGGCGGGGACTTCGGTCCCCGCAGCATTGTTCAGGCCAGCCTTGCTTGCCTGTCTGCTACCCCCTCGCTGCACCTGACCCTTGTCGGTCAACCCTCCCTCCTTGAAGAATTGATCGCTGGCCAATCGGCTGTGGATCGCTCGCGCCTGTCGATTGCACCGGCATCCGAAGTCATCACCATGGATGAAAAACCTGCCCAGGCCCTGCGCGGCAAGCCAGACTCTTCGATGCGCGTGGCGCTTGAGTTGTTGCGCGAGGGCAAGGTCCAGGCTTGTGTCAGTGCCGGCAATACCGGGGCGCTGATGGCGTTGTCTCGATTCGTACTCAAGACCTTGCCGGGGATCGACCGGCCGGCCATGGTCGCGGCGATCCCGACGCAGAAGGGTTATTGTCAGTTGCTCGATCTGGGCGCCAATGTCGATTGCAGCGCCGAGCACCTGTTGCAGTTTGCGGTGATGGGCTCGGTTGCCGCAGAAACCCTGGGTATCGTGCGTCCGCGCGTGGCGTTGTTGAACATCGGTACCGAAGACATCAAGGGCAATCAGCAAGTGAAGCTCGCCGCAACCTTGCTGCAACGTGCTCGTGGTATCAACTACATCGGTTTCGTCGAAGGTGACGGTTTATACCGTGGTGAGGCGGATGTCGTGGTGTGTGACGGGTTTGTCGGCAACATCCTGCTCAAATCCAGTGAGGGGTTGGCGACCATGATTGCCGGGCGTATCGAAGCGCTATTCAAGAAAAGCCTGCCTTCGCGCATGGTCGGCGCGCTAGCCCTGCCGTTGATGAAGCGCCTGCAAGCCGATCTGGCGCCCGCGCGGCATAACGGCGCGAGTTTCCTCGGTTTGCAGGGCATTGTGGTAAAAAGCCACGGTTCTGCCGGGGTGCAGGGGTTTCAGAGTGCAATTTCCCGTGCCTTGATCGAGATACAGGAAAACCTGCCGGAACGCATTCACGGTCGTCTGGAGGATTTGTTGCTTTAGGCGTTTTCGTCGGACAATGCTTAAATGTGACCGCTCAGTTCAATTGGCCATCCAACTGTCAGTTTCTTGCGTCCCCCAAAGCGGGACGTCAACTCTCCGACGACAAGATCATTAGGGGCTTGTTACATGTCTGCTTCCCTCGCATTCGTCTTTCCGGGACAAGGTTCGCAGTCCCTCGGCATGCTGGCCGAGTTGGGCGCGCAACATCCGGTTGTCCTCGAAACATTCAAAGAAGCTTCCGATGCTTTGGGTTACGACCTGTGGGCACTGACCCAGCAAGGGCCGGAAGAGCAACTCAATCAAACCGATAAAACCCAGCCGGCCATTCTGACCGCCTCGATCGCCTTGTGGCGCCTGTGGCTGGCGGAAGGTGGCGCGCGCCCGGCTTATGTAGCCGGTCACAGCCTGGGCGAATACAGCGCGCTGGTCGCGGCAGGCAGTCTGAGCCTGGGCGATGCGGTGAAACTGGTCGAGCGTCGTGGTCAGCTGATGCAGGAAGCCGTGCCGGCCGGGCAGGGTGGCATGGCCGCCATCCTCGGTCTGGACGATGCTGATGTTCTGGCGGCCTGTGCCGAAGCGGCGCAAGGCGAAGTGGTCAGTGCCGTCAACTTCAACTCTCCGGGTCAGGTGGTTATTGCCGGTGCCAAGGCTGCGGTCGAGCGTGCCATCGAAGGCTGCAAGGCTCGTGGTGCCAAGCGCGCCATGCCGCTTCCGGTCAGCGTGCCGTCTCATTGCGAGCTGATGCGTCCGGCCGCCGAGCGTTTCGCTGAATCGATCGCTGCGATCGACTGGCAGGCACCGCAGATTCCTGTGGTACAGAACGTCAGTGCTGATGTGTCAGCCGATCTGGAAACCCTCAAGCGCGATCTGCTTGAACAGCTTTACAAGCCTGTACGCTGGGTCGAGTCGGTCCAGGCGCTGGCAGCCAAGGGCGCGACCAATCTGGTCGAGTGCGGCCCGGGTAAAGTGCTGGCCGGTCTGAACAAACGTTGCGCCGATGGCGTATCGACTTCCAACCTCAATACCCCAGACGCTTTCGCTGCCGCCCGCGCAGCGCTGGCCTGAATCAGGAGAAACTTGCATGAGTCTGCAAGGTAAAGTTGCACTGGTCACCGGCGCAAGCCGCGGTATCGGCCAGGCTATCGCCCTGGAACTGGGTCGTCAGGGCGCCATCGTTGTTGGCACTGCGACCTCCGCCTCGGGGGCTGAGCGCATTGCCGCCACCCTCAAGGAACACGGCATTCAAGGCACTGGCCTGGAGCTCAATGTCACCAGCGACGAGTCCGTATCGGCTGTGTTGGCAAGCATTCAGGAGCAGTTCGGTGCTCCGGCGATTCTGGTGAATAATGCCGGCATCACCCGCGATAACCTGATGATGCGCATGAAAGACGACGAATGGTATGACGTCGTCGATACCAACCTGAACAGTCTGTATCGCCTGTCCAAGGGCGTTTTGCGCGGCATGACCAAAGCCCGTTGGGGACGAATTATCAGTATTGGTTCGGTTGTGGGTGCCATGGGCAACGCAGGCCAAGTAAACTATGCCGCCGCCAAGGCCGGTCTGGAAGGTTTCAGCCGTGCGCTGGCGCGTGAAGTCGGTTCGCGTTCTATTACGGTCAACTCGGTAACCCCAGGGTTCATCGACACCGATATGACTCGCGAATTGCCGGAAGCGCAGCGTGAAGCCTTGCAGACGCAGATTCCGCTGGGTCGTCTGGGGCAAGCTCAAGAGATCGCGTCCGTGGTCGCTTTTCTTGCATCCGACGGTGCAGCCTACGTGACCGGGGCTACAATCCCGGTGAACGGCGGGATGTACATGTAAGTTAAATGTGACGGATTGCTTCAAAAAAATGTCATACGAGCTGTCTAAAATCCGTTATAAAGCTGCAATCTATTTATAGGCAGAGGGTCACCGGGTTTGAGGAGTGAAGCTTTCAGTTGAAAAGCTGAAAAGTCTTTCTATACACTTACCCACTGGCCAGCTGCCTGAATTTGTCCATTAGGAGTGAAAACAAGGTATGAGCACCATCGAAGAGCGCGTCAAGAAAATCGTTGCCGAGCAACTGGGCGTTAAAGAAGAAGAAGTGGTCAACACTGCTTCCTTCGTTGAAGACCTGGGTGCTGACTCCCTTGACACCGTTGAGCTGGTGATGGCTCTGGAAGAGGAATTCGAGACCGAAATCCCTGACGAAGAAGCTGAGAAGATCACTACTGTACAAGCTGCTATCGATTACGTTACTGCCCACCAGGCGTAATAGTTTGTAATCGTTGCTCGCTGTCATGGAAAAAACCGCACTGCCACATGGCGTGCGGTTTTTTCTTTAGGCCTGATGCAAAGTCGTCATTTGAAAAAAGGAGAGTGCTGTGTCGCGTAGACGCGTCGTAGTCACCGGTATGGGTATGTTGTCGCCACTGGGCACGGATGTGCCGAGCAGCTGGCAGGGCATTCTGGCTGGCCGCAGTGGCATTGGTCTGATCGAACACACCGACCTTTCTGCCTATTCCACCCGTTTTGGCGGCTCGGTAAAGGGCTTCAATGTCGAGGAATACCTGTCGGTCAAGGAAGCTCGCAAGCTCGACCTGTTCATTCAGTACGGTCTGGCCGCAGGTTTTCAGGCGGTACGTAACGCCGGTCTGGAAGTTACCGACGCCAACCGCGAGCGCATAGGCGTCGCCATGGGCTCGGGTATTGGCGGTCTGACCAATATCGAAGAAACCAGCCGCACGTTGCATGAGACTGGCCCGCGACGGATATCTCCGTTTTTCGTGCCAGGCTCGATCATCAATATGATTTCCGGTTTCCTGTCCATCCACTTGGGTGCACAGGGGCCTAACTACGCCATCGCCACGGCATGTACCACCGGTACACACTGCATCGGCATGGCGGCCCGCAACATCATGTACGACGAAGCCGACGTCATGATTGCCGGCGGTGCCGAGATGGCGGCCTGCGGCCTGGGCATGGGCGGCTTCGGTGCCTCCCGCGCACTGTCCACGCGCAACGACGAGCCGACCCGTGCCAGCCGTCCATGGGACAAGGGCCGTGATGGCTTCGTACTGTCCGATGGCGCAGGTGCCCTGGTTCTGGAGGAACTTGAACACGCCAAGGCCCGTGGCGCGACCATTTATGCCGAGCTGATCGGTTTCGGTACCAGTGGCGACGCTTACCACATGACTTCTCCGCCTGCCGATGGCGCGGGTGCTGCACGTTGCATCACCAATGCCTTGCGCGATGCCAAGGTCAATGGCGATCAAGTGCAGTACATCAACGCCCACGGTACTTCGACTCCTGCGGGCGACCTCGCCGAAGCCAATGCCATCAAATCGGTGTTTGGCGATCACGCCTATAAGCTGGCGGTCAGTTCGACCAAGTCGATGACCGGTCACCTGCTGGGTGCGGCGGGTGCGGTCGAGGCGATCTTCAGCGTGCTGGCGATCAACAGTCAGGTCGCGCCACCGACCATCAACCTTGATGAGCCGGACGAAGGCTGTGATCTCGATTTCGTGCCGCACACCGCGCGCAACATGGATATCGATGTGGTCCTGTCCAACTCCTTCGGTTTTGGCGGTACCAACGGTTCGCTGGTGTTCCGTCGGTTCGCAGGCTGATGGACAGCTGGGTCGACGGTCAGCCGGCTGACGCTTTGTCGCTGAAGGATCGCGGCCTGGCTTACGGCGATGGTCTGTTCGAGACCATTGCCGTGCGTGGCGGGAAACCGCTGTTGCTGGACCGGCATCTGTCGCGTCTGGCAGAGGGTTGTTCGCGCCTGGCCATCGCTACCGATCCCGGGCTGATCCGCAACGAGCTGGTGGTCTACGCTGCCGCACTGGGTGAGGGGGTACTCAAGCTTATCCTTACTCGCGGCGACGGTCTGCGCGGTTATGCCCCTGATCCATCGGCTCAGGCCCGGCGTATCCTGCAAGGCAATCCACCCGCTGCTTATCCCGCGATTCATGCCGAGCAAGGCATTCGCCTGTTTCCATGCACGACCCGGTTGTCCAAACAGCCGCTGCTTGCAGGTCTCAAGCATTTGAACCGACTGGAGCAGGTCATCGCCCGCTCCGAGTGGCAAGACACTGAACATGCCGAAGGCTTGATGCTCGATCAGGCCGGTCGGGTGATCGAGGGTGTGTTCAGCAACCTGTTCCTGGTGCGCGATGGCGTGCTCGTCACGGCAGACCTCAAGCGCTGTGGCGTGGCGGGGGTGATGCGTGCCGAATTATTGTTTCAAGCCGAGTCACTGGGTATTGCCACGCAAATCACCGATATCACGCTCGAACAGCTGCAATGGGCTGACGAAGTCTTTGTCTGCAACAGCGTGTATGGCGTTTGGCCGGTGCATGCCTATGCCGCACTGAGCTGGCCGGTTGGGCCGCTCACCCGTAAACTCCAAACCATTGCCTGTGCGCTACTGGATGCTTGATACGTGAGACGTAAATTCTTGCTGCTGCTGGAAACCGGACTGGTTCTGGCGGGGCTGATGTTGGGCACTTGCGCCTGGAAAATTCATTCGGCGCTGGTGCAGCCGCTGAACATTGCTCAGGAAGAACTGCTGGAGGTGCCCAAAGGCACCACGCCCAACCGTACCTTCCTGCGACTCGAAGCCGATGGCCTCATCAAGGACGCTTTCTGGCTGCGGGTTTACTGGCGCTTCAACCTGCCTAAGCAGCCCCTGCACAGCGGCGAATACCGCATGCTTCCCGGCATGACCGTCGAAGGTCTGATCGACCTGTGGAAGCGTGGGGAAATGGTGCAGTACAGCGTGACCCTGGTCGAAGGCTGGACCTTTCATCAAGTCCGTGCGGCCCTGGCCAAAGAGGAGAAGCTCGAACATACCCTGAACGGTTTGAGCGACACCCAGGTCATGGATAAGCTCGGCCATGCCGGGATTTTCCCTGAGGGGCGATTCTTCCCCGACACCTACCGTTTCGTGCGTGGCATGACCGATGCCGAGTTGCTGAAAACGGCCTACGATCGCCTCGACGAAGTGTTGGCCAAGGAATGGAACCAGCGCTCGGCCGACGTGCCGTACACCGAGCCCTACCAGGCGCTGATCATGGCCTCGCTGGTGGAGAAGGAAACCGGCGTGCCACAGGAGCGTGGGCAAATTGCCGGCGTGTTCGTGCGGCGCATGGCGATCGGCATGCTGTTGCAAACCGATCCGACAGTGATCTATGGCCTCGGTGATCGATACAGCGGCAAATTGACCCGCGCCCATCTCAAGGAACCGACGCCTTACAACACCTATGTGATTGCCGGCCTGCCGCCGACCCCGATTGCGATGGTCGGCCGCGAAGCGATTCACGCGGCGCTGAATCCGGTGGCGGGCAACAGCCTCTATTTCGTGGCGCGTGGTGATGGCAGCCATGTGTTCTCCGATGACCTGGACGCTCATAACAACGCCGTGCGAGAGTTCCAACTCAAGCGCCGCGCCGATTATCGCTCCAGTCCGGCGCCGGTCGATGCATCCGAGACAACGCAAACCCCGGTTGAGGAATCCCAGTCTGTGGAAGCGCTGGCGCCGCCATCTCAACCTCCGCAGACACCAGCTCCCGAATCTCAGGCTGAACAGGACCAGGCACCGATCCCGGCCGCTTCGCCCAATACCGCGCCCGAGGTTCTGCCGCCGGTACAACCGCAAGAACCTGCGCCTGAACCTGAGCCTGCTTCCGTCCCCGAGCCGGAAGCAAACGCACCGCAAGGCCCGCAATGACTCTGACTAAGGACTGCCTGTGACTGGCTTGTTTATTACGCTGGAAGGCCCGGAAGGCGCGGGCAAGAGCACCAATCGCGAATACCTCGCCGAGCGCCTGCGCGTCGCTGGTATCGAGGTGGTGCTGACCCGTGAACCCGGTGGCACGCCTCTGGCCGAGCGCATTCGCGAAGTGTTGCTGGCGCCGGTCGACGAAGTGATGAATCCGGACACCGAGTTGCTGTTGGTGTTCGCTGCGCGCGCCCAGCACCTGGCCGAGGTGATTCGCCCGGCATTGGCCCGTGGTGCCGTGGTGTTGTGCGATCGTTTTACCGATTCGACCTACGCCTACCAGGGCGGTGGTCGCGGATTGTCGCTGGAGCGTATCGCCACGCTGGAAACCTTTGTGCAGGGCGATCTGCGTCCTGACCTGACGCTGATATTCGACTTGCCGGTTGAAGTAGGCCTGGCCCGCGCCAGTGCCCGTGGCCGCCTGGATCGCTTCGAACTCGAAGGCCGGACGTTTTTCGATGCCGTACGCGGTGCCTTCCTCCAGCGCGCGGCCGCGGAGCCGGCGCGTTACGTGCTGATCGATGCTGCGCAACCGCTGGCGCAGGTTCAGCAATCCCTGGATGGCTTGTTGCCGCGTCTGCTGGAGCTGACCCGTGGCTGAAGCCTACCCCTGGCAGGACAGCCTCTGGCAGCAACTGGCGGGCCGTACGCAGCATGCTCACGCCTATTTGCTGCATGGCCCGGCCGGGATCGGCAAGCGGGCGCTGGCCGAGCGCTTGATGGCCAGCCTGCTGTGCCAGCGCCCGACGGCGCAAGATGCCTGTGGCGAATGCAAATCCTGTTTGTTGCTCAAGGCCGGCAGTCACCCCGATAACTACATTCTCGAACCGGAAGAGGCCGACAAGGCGATCAAGGTCGATCAGGTCCGCGATCTGGTCAGCTTCGTGGTTCAAACTGCACAACTGGGCGGTCGCAAAGTGGTGCTGATCGAGCCGGTCGAGTCGATGAACATCAATGCCGCCAACGCCTTGCTCAAAAGTCTTGAAGAGCCGTCCGGCGATACGGTATTGCTGCTGGTCAGCCACCAGCCCAGTCGTCTCTTGCCGACCATCAAGAGCCGCTGCGTGCAGCAGGCTTGTCCACTGCCGAGCGAGGCCATGAGTCTGGCGTGGCTGGCCAGGGCACTGCCGGACTGTTCGGAAGAAGAGCGCATCGAATTGCTGACCCTGGCCGCCGGTTCGCCCCTGGCCGCCGTCAACCTGCACGCCCAGGGCGTGCGCGAGCAACGCGCGCAAGTGGTCGATGGGGTGAAAAAGTTGCTCAAGCAGCAGCAATCGCCGACGCAACTGGCCGAAGGCTGGAACGCGATTCCGTTGTTGCTGCTGTTCGACTGGTTCTGCGATTGGTCGAGCCTGATCCTTCGCTACCAGCTGACCCAGGATGAAGAGGGGCTCGGGTTGACGGATATGCGCAAGGTCATTCAATACCTGGCACAGAAAACCGGCCAGGACAAAGTCCTGAATATCCAGGACTGGATCCTCGCCCAGCGCCAGAAGGTGCTGAGCAAAGCCAACCTCAATCGGGTGTTGCTGCTGGAGGCACTGCTGGTGCAATGGGCCTCCCTGCCTACCCAGAGGTGACAGTCCGGGCCTAGACTCTGAGTATCAGCAGTGGAGGTCAGCATGAATGAGCCTGTCAGCCTCGTGCCGCGCAACGGCATGTTGTCCCCGCGCGCAGTCGAATCGAAACCTATCTGGCCGGAGCCCTGAAGTCCGACCGTCCCACTCATACGATGTAAGTTGCAGCCCTTTATGCTCGTAGATTCCCATTGTCACCTTGATCGCCTCGACCTCGCCGCCCACGAAGGCTCCCTGGACGCCGCTCTCGATGCGGCCCGCCAGCGCGGGGTAGGGCACTTTCTGTGCATTGGTGTCAGCGCCGACAACGCCGCCGACGTCAAAGCCCTGGCCGAGCGCTATGAGGATGTCGACTGTTCGGTCGGCGTGCATCCTCTGGATGTGCAGCCGGGGGCGGCGCCTGCGCTGGACTGGCTGCTGCATGAGCTCAATCACCCGCGGGTGGTGGCCATCGGTGAAACCGGCCTGGATTACCACTACGAGCCGGAAGCGGCCGAGTTGCAGCAGGAATCTTTCAGATTGCACCTGCAGGCCGCGCAGCAGACGGGCAAGCCGGTGATCATCCATACCCGTGGCGCCCGCGCCGATACCTTGAACCTGCTGCGTGAAGCGGCGCTGCCCCAGGCGGGCGTGCTGCATTGCTTCACCGAGGACTGGGATATGGCGAAAGCCGCGTTGGACATGGGTTATTACATTTCTCTGTCCGGGATTGTCACGTTCCGCAATGCCGATGCATTGCGTGATGTGGCGAGCAAGGTGCCGGCCGACCGGTTGCTGGTGGAAACCGACTCGCCGTATCTGGCCCCGATCCCGTATCGTGGCAAGCCGAACCTGCCGCAGTACGTACGCGAGGTGGCGGAATTTCTGGCAATGTTGCGTGGTGAGTCTTTCGAGCGATTTGCCGAACAGACGACGGAAAATTTCAAGCGTCTGTTTCCGTTAGCGCATGTGAAAGGTTAAATCGCAGGCAAAAAAAACCCGGGTTCTGGGGGGTGAATCCGGGTTAAGACCATTAGGAGTAAAACAATGGTACGCGGTCCGTTGGTACCAATATCGGCGCGACACTTGGGGGAGATGCCTCGCCGACAGTTCAAGTATTGATCAGTATTTCGCCGAGTCCAGTTTGTCGGTCAAGGTTTTTAAACAAATTTGGAATACGGGCGCTTCAGAAGAGTTCTCATCAACAGGCCATCCTGCAGGAAATACTCAAGAAACATAGATATGGTCGGATGATCCGTGCATTTTTGCGTAATTTAGGCATAATACGCGGCTTCGAATTTTGACCCCTACAGACCTTTTCTTATGCATAAAGAACCTCGTAAGGTCCGTGAGTTTCGTCGCCGCGAGCAAGAAATTCTCGATACCGCGCTCAAGCTGTTCCTCGAACAAGGTGAAGACAGTGTCACCGTCGAGATGATTGCTGATGCCGTCGGTATCGGCAAAGGCACGATCTACAAGCACTTCAAGTCCAAGGCCGAGATCTACCTGCGCCTGATGCTCGATTACGAGCGCGATTTGAACGAACTGTTGCACTCAGCCGACGTCGACAAGGACAAGGAAGCCCTGTCCCGCGCCTATTTCGAATTCCGCATGCGCGATCCACAGCGTTATCGCTTGTTCGACCGCCTGGAAGAAAAGGTGGTCAAGGGCAATCAGGTGCCGGAGATGATCGAGGAGCTGCACAAGATCCGTGCTTCGAACTTCGAACGCCTGACCCTGCTGATCAAGGGCCGGATCAGCGAAGGCAAGCTTGAAGACGTGCCGCCATACTTCCATTACTGCGCGTCCTGGGCGCTGGTGCACGGTGCCGTGGCGCTGTATCACTCGCCGTTCTGGAGCAATGTGCTGGAAGATCAGGAAGGTTTCTTCCAGTTCCTCATGGACATCGGCGTGCGCATGGGCAACAAGCGCAAGCGCGACACCGACACCCCGAGCAGCTAAGCCATTCAGCAACCTGATTGCGCCATTATTTAGCTACTTGGCGCAGTACCGCAGGAATATACTCAGGCATGGGACTTGCTAAAACTTGATTTGTGAGTCAAGTTTTAGCGGTCCGAATATTCTTCCGCCGGAGTGATCATGATCGTTGACCGTCAAGGCAGGCGTTTTCGCAATTTGCGAGTCAGCCTGACCTCCGCCTGCAACTACGCCTGTACCTACTGCGTGCCCAACGGCAAGCGGCTGGTGGCTGCGCAGGATGAGTTGTCGGCCGAAGCCATGGCGCGCGGTGTGGCCTATCTGATCGAGGCGGCGGGCATCGAGCGCCTGCGCATCACCGGTGGCGAGCCGCTGGTCAGTCCTAAACTCGAAACCTTCATGACTGCGGTTGGGCGGATGGGCTTGCAAGACATCAGCCTGACCACCAACGGTCAATTGCTGGCGAAGAAACTGCCGTTGCTGGTGGACGCCGGTATCCGGCGCATCAACGTTTCCCTCGATACCCTGGATGCCAGCGCATTTCGCGGCATTGCCCGCGGTGGCGATCTGGCAACGGTGCTCAACGGCATGGAGCAGGCCCGCGCGGCCGGCATGAAGATCAAGGTCAATATGGTGCCCCTGCGCGGTCAGAACCTCGATCAGGTGATGCCATTGCTCGATTACTGCCTGGAACGCGGCTATGAGCTGCGCTTTATCGAGCTGATGCGCATGGGCCACCTGGCCAGCGACTCAAACGCCTTCCTGCAGCAGTTCGTCAGCCTTCAGCAATTACTCGGCCTGATCGGCGAACGCTATGAGTATCTGCAGGCTGATGCGCCGGTGGACGCGACGGCGGTGCGTTATGAAATACCGGGGCAGGGATATTTCGGCGTAATCGCCAATGAAAGTGTGCCTTTCTGCCGTACCTGTTCACGGCTGCGTCTTTCTTCCACGGGATGGCTCCATGGCTGTCTTTCGTCGAGTAACCGCCACTACGTCGGCGACCTGCTGGACAAGCCGCGTCATCAGGCACTGCCGGCGTTGCAGAGGCTGCTGGTGAAAGCCTTGGGCGACAAGCAGGAAGTGGCGTTTTCCGGTGGTGCGACGGTCATGAAAATTATCGGCGGTTGAACCGGCCTCTTCGCGAGCAGGCTCGCTCCCACAGGGTTGGCGCAAATCTGTGTGGGAGCGAGCCTGCTCGCAAAGAGGTCTATGAAACGTTGCTGGTCACAAGCTGGCGCAAAAGCTGCATCCCACGGCCATTCGCCGGTTTTCCGTCACCGGCTTCTGGAGGATAGGATGCGTAGCCTGGTTTTGCTGCTGGCCGTTTTGGCGCTCGGTGGCTGCATGAATGTCAGCGATATGGCCGAAGGCACTCGCTACCATATGAGCGACGCCGGTCTGCTGGATCACAGTGACAGCCGCCGCGTGAATAACCTGCGCATTCAGCCGGATTCGTTCGTCTACATTGCCCAGGGCGCCTTCGTGCCGCCGGGCAGTGCCGTTTACCCGCGTCCCAACGTGATCGCTGAAGTCGCCTTTGACGGTTTTGTTGAATACTTCCCGATGGTTCGTCGTGCGCGCACGCCGGAAGGTCTTGACCAGGCCATGAGCGAAGCCCGTGCCGTCGGTGCCCATTACTTGCTCTACACCCGATTCGCCAAGTCCGATGACCGCATCGGCAACTCGGATGAGTGGCTGGATCAGGAAGCCGTGGACCGTCTCGGCATCGACACCGGTGTGATTCAGATCATGTTGATCGAGACCAGCACCCAGTATTTGATTGATACTGCACGTATCAAGAGTCGTGGCGGTTTGCTGACGTTCCACGACGAAAAGCCAGAAGACCTGATGGGCCCGCCGCTTGAGCAATATGCTCGCAGTTTGTTGGGGCTCAGCAACCAGTAATCCAAGGAGATCGCCATGAGTGGCCCGCAAAAAGCCAACGACCTGTTGGGGCAAATCCCCAAGACCAAAGGCTTGCCGCCGGTCCACCTGTGGAATCCCGACTTCTGCGGCGATATCGATATGCGTATCGCCCGCGACGGCACCTGGTATTACCTGGGCACGCCCATCGGGCGCAAGCCGATGGTCAAGCTGTTCTCCACCATCATTCGCCGCGACGGCGATGATTATTTCCTCATTACTCCGGTCGAGAAGGTCGGCATCAAAGTCGACGACGCGCCCTTTGTGGCCGTTGCGCTGGAAGTGGAAGGCGAGGGCGAGGCTCAGGTCCTGCGCTTCATCACCAATGTCGATGAGACCGCCGAGGCGGGTGCCGAACACCCGATTCGCGTGGTGATTGATCCTGAGACACAAGAGCCGGCTCCCTACGTCCACATACGCAGCAATCTCGAAGCGCTGATCCATCGCAATGTGTTCTATCAGCTGGTGGAGCTGGCTGTCAGTCGTGAAATCGATGGGCAGCGTTGGCTCGGCGTGTGGAGCGCAGGCGAGTTCTTCCGAATCGGTCTTGAGCCGTAACACCAATCCTGTGGGAGCGAGCCTGCTCGCGAAGCGGTGTCTCTGACACATTGATGTCGAATGTGCAGTCGCTTTCGCGAGCAGGCTCGCTCCCACAGGGGATTTTCTGTAGTTCCTCAAAAATCAATTTGACACCCAATCGTATGATGATTAGCGTGGGCCTCCATAGCGATTGGCTTTGAGGTGTCCATTGTCCAGCAGTTTTCACGCGTCGACGGTCGATTGGCTGGGTTGCTGGATCGCTGCCGGGCAGGTCAAGCCGGGGGAAACCCTCAAGGTCGAGGCAGATCTGGGCGAGCAGCTCGGTGTCAGCCGCACGGTGATCCGCGAGGCCATCAAGACGCTGGTCGCCAAGGGCCTGCTCGAAGTGGGGCCGAAGGTCGGTACCCGGGTGTTGCCGGTTCGGCGCTGGAATCTGTTCGACCCACAGGTCGTCGGCTGGCTCTCACGCAGCGGTCTGCCGGAAAACTTCGTCGATGACTTGCTCGATCTACGCCGCACCATCGAACCGATGGCAGTGCGCTGGGCCTGCGAGCGCGCAACTGCTCCGCAGGTGGAGGCGATTCAGCTGGCCTGCAACGCCCTCGAGCGGGCAGTGGACAGCGGCATCGATTACAACCGTGCCGACCAGTTGTTCCACGAGTGCATCCTCGCCGCCAGCCACAATCAATTCATCGAACAAATGGTCCCGGCCCTCGGTGCGCTGCTGGCCGTATGCTTTGAAGTGTCTGCCGCCGACCCGGACGAGTTGCGCCGCACCTTGCCTATTCACAAGGACATGGCCGACGCCATTGCCGCTCGGGATACCGCGCGGGCGGTCTGGGCCTGCATGACCCTGATCGATAACGCCGACCTGGCCATCAAGCGCTATTACCCGCAAGTGATGGCCGACAAAAAAGCCGGCTGACAACATAGACCCCTTGTGGGAGCGAGCCTGCTCGCGAAGGGGTCGGCACACTCAACATAGATGTCGACTGATTCACCGCTTTCGCGAGCAGGCTCGCTCCCACAAAAAACAAGAACAATGCAGGAGGTTTCATGGCGTGGACCGCGGTAACCGAACACCGGGCACAACTCGGCGAAGGCCCGTTCTGGGATGCCCCGACGCAGGCGCTGTATTGGGTAGACATCGCCGGCAAGCAAGCGCTGCGGTTGATCGGCGCCAATGTGCAGATCTGGCAGATGCCGGAGCACGTATCGGCTTTCATTCCCTGTGCAAGTGGCGATGCACTGGTGACATTGAGCAGTGGAGTCTATCGACTGGATCTGGACTCGCCGGGTCTGGAACCAAGACTGACATTGCTATGTGTCGCCGACCCGCAACCGGGCAACCGCGCCAACGAAGCCCGTTGCGATGCCCTGGGCCGGCTCTGGCTCGGCACCATGCAAAACAACATCGGTGAGCAGGGCGAAGATCTGCCCATCGAGCGGCGTTCCGGCGGGCTGTTTCGTATTGATCGCGATGCCCGGGTGACGCCGCTGCTCCGTGGCCTGGGTATTCCCAATACGTTGCTGTGGAGCGACGACGCTACGTCCGTGTTTTTCGGCGACAGCCTTGATGGCACGCTGTACCGGCATTTCATTCGTACTGACGGCAGTCTTGAACCTGCTCAACCCTGGTTTGGCCCGCATGGGCGTGGCGGCCCCGATGGTTCGGCGATGGATGCTGAAGGGTTTATCTGGAATGCCCGATGGGACGGCAGTTGCCTGCTCAGGCTGACACCGGACGGCAAAGTCGATCGGGTGATCGAGCTGCCCGTCAGCCGTCCGACCAGTTGTGTGTTCGGCGATTCCGACCTGAAAACCCTGTACGTCACCAGTGCCGCCAGTCCGCTCGATTGTCCGCTGGATGGAGCGGTCCTGGCGATTCGCGTCGATGTGCCCGGAAAGCTCTGTAGCCGATTTGCCGGATAAATCCCTAAATATGGGATGATAAATTATATATTGAGATTGTTTGCGGGCCGGGTTTATAGTCGGCACCATCGTTCCACGCTCAGTTACACGCACTCACACTTAAAAAAACAAAACAGGTGAAGTGATGCAGCGATATTTCCCCGCACTCCCCAGAGGAGTCAGCATTCCCGAACAGCTCTGTGCTGAAACGTTTTCGCGCCTGCCTGTTTTTCCGCAAGGCTTTTTGACCGGACATCCGCAGATGCCCGGTTTTCGTCGTGCTTTCGAACAGGAGTCTTGATCCATGGCTGAACCTCTTTCCTTGCCACCGGTGCCCGAGCCGCCCAAGGGCGAGCGCCTGAAAAACAAAGTCGTGCTGTTGACCGGCGCTGCCCAGGGTATCGGCGAAGCGATTGTCGCGACCTTTGTTTCGCAGCAAGCCAAGCTGGTCATCAGCGATATTCAGGCCGAGAAAGTCGAAAAAGTCGCGGCTCACTGGCGGGAAAAGGGCGCCGATGTCGTGGCGATCAAGGCCGACGTATCGCAGCAGCAGGATCTGCAGGCGATGGCCAGACTGGCGGTGGAGCGTCACGGCCGGATCGACGTGCTGGTCAACTGCGCCGGAGTCAACGTGTTCCGCGATCCGCTGGAAATGACCGAAGAAGACTGGCGTCGTTGCTTCGCCATTGACCTGGATGGCGCCTGGTACGGTTGCAAGGCGGTGTTGCCGCAGATGATCGAACAGGGCATCGGCAGCATCATCAACATTGCTTCCACCCATTCCAGCCACATCATTCCCGGCTGCTTCCCGTACCCGGTGGCCAAGCACGGCCTGCTCGGCCTGACCCGTGCACTGGGCATCGAATATGCGCCCAAGGGTATTCGCGTCAACGCCATTGCACCGGGCTACATCGAAACCCAACTGAACGTCGACTACTGGAATGGTTTTGCCGACCCCCATGCCGAGCGTCAGCGCGCGTTCGACCTGCACCCGCCGCGCCGCATCGGCCAGCCGATCGAAGTGGCGATGACCGCGGTGTTCCTGGCCAGCGATGATGCGCCGTTCATCAATGCTTCGTGCATCACCATCGATGGGGGACGCTCGGTGATGTACCACGACTGAATGAGCGGGATGCCAAGCGCACAACTACGCTTGAAATCCAATCATCATACGATATGACTATTGGTAGTACGGTTTCACCGCTTCAAAGAACGCTTTCGAAGAATGCTCACAAAAATAACAAGGAGTCAGCTTATGAATCGTCGTCATGCAATCCGTTCCCTGTGCTGTGCCGCTTTGGCGGTCAGCGCGGTCAGCCTGAGCAGCACGCTGCTGGCGGCGGAGGAAGTGAAAATCGGTTTTCTCGTCAAGCAAGCGGAAGAGCCCTGGTTCCAGACCGAATGGGCGTTCGCCGAAAAAGCCGGGAAGGACAAGGGCTTCACCCTGATCAAGATCGCTGTGCCGGACGGTGAGAAAACCCTTTCGGCTATCGACAGCCTGGCGGCCAATGGCGCCAAAGGGTTTGTGATCTGCCCGCCGGATGTGTCCCTGGGCCCGGCCATCATGGCCAAGGCCAAGCTCAACGGCTTGAAAGTGATTGCTGTCGATGACCGTTTCGTCGATGCCAGCGGCAAGTTCATGGAAGACGTTCCTTACCTGGGCATGGCTGCCTTCGAAGTCGGCCAGAAACAAGGCAGTGCCATGGCCGCCGAAGCGAAAAAACGCGGCTGGGAATGGAAAGACACCTACGCGGTCATCAACACCTACAACGAACTCGATACCGGCAAGAAACGCACCGACGGTTCGGTCAAGGCGCTGGAAGATGCCGGCATGCCAAAGGATCACATCCTGTTCTCGGCCCTGAAAACCCTCGACGTGCCGGGCAGCATGGATGCCACCAACTCGGCGCTGGTGAAACTGCCGGGCGCGGCGAAGAACCTGATCATCGGCGGCATGAACGACAACACCGTGCTGGGCGGCGTGCGCGCCACCGAGAGCGCCGGTTTCGCGGCGAAGAACGTGATCGGCATCGGCATCAACGGCACCGATGCCATTGGCGAACTGAAGAAACCCGACAGCGGCTTCTACGGCTCGATGCTGCCGAGCCCGCACATCGAGGGCTACAACACCGCCAGCATGATGTACGAGTGGATTACCACCGGAAAAGAACCGGCGAAATACACCGCCATGGACGACGTGACGCTGATCACTCGCGACAACTTCAAGCAGGAGCTGGAAAAGATCGGCCTGTGGAACTGAGGGCCGGTTGATTTCATCGGCGGCTCTGGAAACGGGGCCGCCTGATCTGTGTGATGAGGTGGTTATGCACGCGCAAACACAAGTACAGCAACAGACTCCAGGCGGCTGCTTGCGCTTCAACGGGATCGGCAAGACTTTTCCCGGCGTGAAGGCCTTGGACAATATCAATTTCGTCGCCCATCCGGGGCAGGTTCATGCCTTGATGGGCGAGAATGGCGCCGGCAAATCAACGCTGCTGAAAATCCTCGGGGGGGCCTATATCCCGAGCAGCGGCACGTTGCAGATCGGCGAGCAAACGATGGACTTCAAGTCCACGGCCGACAGCATTGGCAGCGGCGTAGCGGTGATCCACCAGGAGTTGCACCTGGTCCCGGAAATGACCGTGGCGGAAAACCTGTTCCTCGGTCACCTGCCGGCCAGTTTCGGCCTGATCAATCGCCGCACTTTGCGTCAGCAAGCATTGGCCTGCCTCAAAGGCCTGGCGGACGAGATCGATCCGCAGGAGAAAGTCGGACGACTGTCCCTCGGGCAACGGCAACTGGTGGAGATTGCCAAGGCCTTGTCCCGTGGCGCCCATGTGATTGCCTTCGACGAACCGACAAGTAGCCTCTCGGCGCGGGAGATCGATCGCTTGATGGCGATCATCGGTCGCCTGCGCGACGAGGGCAAAGTGGTGTTGTACGTCTCCCATCGCATGGAAGAAGTGTTCCGTATCTGCGACGCGGTGACGGTGTTCAAGGACGGCCGATACGTGCGCACCTTCGAAGACATGAGCGAGCTGACCCACGATCAATTGGTCACGTGCATGGTCGGCCGCGACATCCAGGACATTTACGATTATCGCCCGCGTCCGCGAGGCGCGGTGGCGTTGAAGGTCGATGGCCTGCTGGGGCCGGGTTTGCGGGAACCGGTGAGTTTCGAGGCGCACAAAGGCGAAATTCTCGGGCTGTTCGGTCTGGTCGGCGCCGGCCGCACGGAGCTGTTTCGCCTGCTCAGCGGTCTGGAGCGCAACACCGCCGGCCGCCTTGAGTTGCGTGGCCATGAGCTGAAACTGCGCTCGCCTCGCGATGCCATCGCCGCCGGCATTCTGCTCTGCCCGGAGGATCGCAAGAAGGAGGGCATTATTCCGCTGGCCAGCGTCGCCGAGAACATCAACATCAGCGCCCGCGGTGCCCACTCCGGCCTCGGTTGCCTGATCCGCGGGATCTGGGAGAAGGACAACGCCGACAAGCAGATCAAGGCGCTGAAAGTGAAGACGCCCCACGCCGGGCAACAGATCAAGTTCCTGTCCGGTGGCAATCAGCAGAAGGCGATTCTCGGTCGCTGGCTGTCGATGCCGATGAAAGTCTTGCTGCTCGACGAGCCGACCCGTGGCATCGACATCGGTGCCAAGGCCGAGATCTACCAGATCATCCACAACCTGGCCGCCAGTGGTATCGCGGTGATCGTGGTGTCCAGCGACCTGATGGAAGTGATGGGCATTTCCGACCGCATCCTGGTGCTGTGCGAAGGCTCGATGCGCGGCGAACTGAGCCGCGAACAGGCCAATGAATCCAACTTGCTGCAACTGGCTTTGCCGCGCCAACGCGCTGACGGCGTGGCGAACTGAGAGGTGACTATGATGACAACCCAAAACGAAACCCTGCCGACTGCACGCAAACCCCTGGACCTGCGGCGCTTTCTCGATGACTGGGTGATGCTGCTGGCGGCCGTCGGGATCTTCGTGCTCTGCACCTTGCTGATCGACAACTTCCTCTCGCCGTTGAACATGCGCGGCCTGGGCCTGGCGATTTCCACCACGGGGATTGCTGCGTGCACCATGTTGTATTGCCTGGCGTCCGGGCATTTCGACTTGTCGGTGGGCTCGGTGATTGCCTGCGCCGGCGTGGTCGCGGCGGTGGTGATGCGTGACACCGACAGCGTGTTCCTCGGTGTCAGCGCGGCACTGGTAATGGGGCTGATCGTCGGTCTGATCAACGGCATCGTGATTGCCAAGTTGCGGGTCAATGCGTTGATCACCACCCTGGCGACCATGCAGATCGTGCGCGGCCTGGCTTACATCTTCGCCAACGGCAAAGCGGTGGGCGTGTCCCAGGAATCGTTCTTCGTGTTCGGCAATGGCCAGTTGTTCGGCGTGCCGGTTCCGATCCTGATCACCATCGTTTGTTTCCTGTTCTTCGGCTGGTTGCTCAACTACACCACCTACGGGCGCAACACCATGGCCATCGGCGGCAACCAGGAAGCGGCGCTGCTGGCGGGGGTCAACGTTGACCGGACCAAGATCATCATCTTCGCCGTGCACGGGTTGATCGGTGCGCTGGCCGGGGTGATCCTGGCGTCGCGCATGACCTCGGGCCAGCCCATGATCGGCCAGGGTTTCGAGCTGACGGTAATTTCGGCCTGCGTGTTGGGCGGGGTGTCGCTCAGTGGCGGGATCGGCATGATCCGTCACGTGATTGCCGGAGTGTTGATTCTGGCGATCATCGAGAACGCGATGAACCTGAAGAACATCGATACGTTTTACCAGTATGTGATTAGGGGTTCGATTTTGTTGCTGGCTGTCGTCATCGATCGCCTCAAGCAACGCTGACCCCCATCCCTTGTGGGAGCGAGCCTGTTCGCGAAAGCGGTGGGTCTGACACGTTGATGTCGGACGTGCCGACGTCTTCGCGAGCAGGCTCGCTCCCACAGTTGACCGGTGTCGCTCGAAAGTTTTGTGCCCGCCGTATATCCCTTGTGGGAGCGAGCCTGCTCGCGAAAGCGGTGGGTCTGACACGTTGATGTCGGACGTGCCGACGTCTTCGCGAGCAGGCTCGCTCCCACAGTTGACCGGTGTCGCTCGAAAGTTTTGTGCCCGCCGCGAATCCCCTGTGGGAGCGAGCCTGTTCGCGAAAGCGGTGGGTCTGACACGTTGATGTCGGATGTGCCGACGTCTTCGCGAGCAGGCTCGCTCCCACATTAGTCGGTGTTGCACTCACTATTAGTTTCATTCCTTCCGTCACTTCCCCCAAATTTCCCTTGCTCGTTCCAACTCGTTTCGGGTATCAATTTGTACATGATTAGACAGGTACGATTCGACAAGAAACAACGGGTGGTCGACGAGCTCATCCGGCGCATTGAAAGCGGTCTCATGGAAGACGGCTTTCATCTGCCGGGCGAGCATCAGTTGGCTCAAGAATTCAAAGTCAGCCGAGGTACATTGCGTGAAGCCCTGGCCGAATTGAAACGGCGCAACTACATCGCGACGCAAAGCGGGGTGGGTTCCATCGTCACGTTCGACGGTGTGGCACTCGACCAGCGCAGCGGCTGGGCCCAGGCCCTGGCCGACAGCGGCGCGCTGGTCAATACCGAGGTGCTGCGGCTGGAGGCGGTGACCCGTCCTGACCTGCTGTCGCGTTTCGGCACCGACCAATTCATCACCCTCGACCGTCGTCGCCGCTCCAACGACGGTACGCTGGTTTCCCTCGAACGCTCATTGATGCCCGCGACTGGAGGCCTGGAAGGCCTGCCGCGGGTCGGTTTGATTGATAACTCCCTGACCATCACCCTGGCCGCCTACGGCTACATAGGTGAGCGCGGCGATCAATGGATCGGCGCCGAACCGTTGAACGCCGAAGACGCCGAGCTGTTGGGGCGTCCGGTCGGCACCGTATTCCTCAAGGCCCTGCGCACCACCTACGATCGGCAAAACCGCTTCATGGAGCAGGTCGAAAGCCTGCTCGATCCCGTGCATTTCCGTATGCACCTGCAATTTGGAACGATGAAATGACAGCGCTCAATCGTGCCTTGGGTGCGTTCTACGGTCTGGCCCTGGGCGACGCACTGGGCATGCCGACCCAATCCCTGAGCCGTGCCGAGATCAAGGTGCGCTTCGGCGAAATCATCGACCTGCAAGACGCTGGTCCTCTTCAACCAATCGCCGCCAACATGCCTAAAGGCTCGATCACTGATGACACCGAACAGGCGATCCTGGTCGGTCAGTTGTTGCTCGACGGCAAGGGCCGGATCGAACCGGCGCTGCTCGCCCAACGGCTGATCGAATGGGAAGCCGAAATGCAGGCCAAGGGTTCGCAGGATCTGCTCGGCCCTTCGACCAAGCGCGCCATCGAGATGATTCTCGCCGGCCATTCGGCGGAAGAAGCGGGGCGCTATGGCACCACCAATGGTGCGGCGATGCGCATCACCCCGGTGGGGATTGCCGCGGATGTCGCCGATCCCGAGCATTTCATCGCGGCCGTGGTGCAGGCCTGTCAGGTCACCCACAACACCACGCTGGGCATTTCCAGTGCGGCGGCGGTGGCGGCGGTGGTCTCGGCCGGGATCAACGGTCTGGACCTGGGCGAGGCGTTGAACCTCGGCCAGCAAATCGCGCAGCAAGCGGAAAGCCATGGCCACTGGGTTGCCGGCGGACGAATCGCTTCGCGCATCAGTTGGGCACGGACCATCAGCGTCGACAACGACAAGGCGATGCTCGCCGATTTGCTGTACGACGTGATCGGCACCTCGGTGGCTTCGCAAGAATCGGTGGTGGTGTCGTTTGCCCTGGCCCAGCAAGTGGCCATCGGCGAAATGAATGCCTTCGAAGCGCTGTGCATGGCGGCGAGCCTGGGTGGCGACACCGATACCATCGCGGCGATTCTTGGGGCGATGCTTGGGGCTTGTCTGGGGCTTGAGAGTTGGCCGGTGGCGTTGATCGAAAAGGTCAAAGCGGTTAATGATTTGGCGCTTGAGCCGCTGGTGCAGGGGCTGTTGGCTTTGCGCTGACTGGACTGGCCTCTTCGCGAGCAGGCTCGCTCCCACACTGGATCTGTGAGTGACATAAATCCCCTGTGGGAGCGAGCCTGCTCGCGAAGGCCGCGCCGCCGATTCAATTTGATAACCCGCAATGGAACGCACCAACACAGCCAGGATGGCCGGGATGTTGTGTCGATTTCCCTAATTGCCCACAAACACAAAAATGGCAACAGGAGCATTTTCATGAGTTCATCGAACGCCGGGCAAAGTGCCGGGCAATTGGAAACCCGCGGTATCGAACCGGTGCCGGAGGCCGAGTGCAATGGTCATCCGTTGCAGCTGTTCTGGGTCTGGTTCGCGGCCAACATTTCCATCCTCGGCCTGCCGCTGGGCGCGACCCTCGTGGCCTTTCGCGGACTGGCGATCTGGCAGGCGATCATCGTCGCGATTCTTGGTGCCGCCGGTTCTTTCGCGGTGGTCGGGATCATCTCCATCGCCGGCCGTCGTGGCCGGGCACCGAGCCTGACCCTGTCCCGCGCCATCTTCGGTGTGCGCGGCAATATCGGTCCGACCCTGGTGTCGCTGATGTCGCGCCTGGGCTGGGAAACCGTCAACACCACCACCGCCGCGTTCGTGCTGCTGTCACTGTGTTCCATCCTGTTCGGCTCGCCGGTGGAAGCGAAAAGCGCTCCGCTGCTGACGCTGGTGTTCATCGCAATTTTCGTGCTCCTGACCTTGTCGGTGTCCGGCCTCGGTCACGCGACATTGCTGGTGATCCAGAAGTGGGCGACCTACGTGTTCGGCGCGCTGAACATTCTGGTCGGTGGCTTCCTCTGCGCCACCATCGACTGGAGTGCGGTATTTAACGCCACGCCTGCCCCCATGAGCGCGATGATCATCGGCATCGGCACCATGGCGGCCGGCACCGGGATCGGTTGGGCCAACGCCGGCGCGGACATGTCGCGCTATCAGCACCGCAGTGTCAAAGCCGTGCGCCTGGTGGCGTCGGCGGCATTCGGCGCGGGGATTCCGCTGGTACTGTTGATCACCCTCGGCGGCCTGCTGTCGGTGGGCAACAACGACCTGGCCCAGGCCACCGATCCAATCATCGCCATCCGTGACATGCTGCCGACCTGGATGGCCGTGCCGTACCTGATCACCGCATTCGGTGGGCTGCTGCTGTCGAACAACCTGTCGGTGTACTCCGCCGGCCTGACCACCTTGACCCTCGGCCTGAAGGTCAAACGCGTCTACGCCGTGGTGGTGGACATCGTCGCGATCTTCGCCGGTTCCATCTACTTCATGCTGATCGCCGACAGTTTCTACGGCCCGTTCATTACCTTCATTTCCCTGTTGGCGGTGCCGATCACTGCGTGGGTCGGGATCTTCGTAGTCGATCTGATTCACCGTCACTATTACAGCCCCAAGGATCTGCTGGACGTCAGCCCGAGCAGCGCCTATTGGTATCGCGGCGGCGTCGAGTGGCGGGCGTTCAGTGCCTGGGCGGTGGCCATCGTCCTCGGTTTCAGCTTCACCACCATCGGCACCACGGCAGAAAACGTCTGGTTCAAGGGCTTCCTGTCCGACTCGTGGCTGGGGCATAACGGCCTGGGCTGGATCGTGACCTTTGTGGTCGCCGGTGGCCTGTATTTTGTACTCGGCGGGGCGAAGGATCGTCGCGCTGCGCGGGTCGAGAATGCTCATGCCTAAGATGCTGTACACCGGCCAGGTCATCATCGACCTGGTCATGGCGGTGGACCAATTGCCGCAAGCGGGGGGCGACGCGCTGGCGCAATCGGCCAGTTTCGAAGCCGGTGGCGGCTTCAACGTGATGGCTGCCGCGCAGCGTAATGGCTTGCCGGTGGTCTACCTCGGTCGCCACGGCACCGGGCGTTTCGGCGACCTGGCCCGCGCAGCGATGCTGACCGAAGGTATCCACATCGGCATCGCCCATCCCGCCGAGCGCGATACGGGGTTGTGCGTAGCCATCACGGACGCTTCGGCCGAACGCAGCTTCGTGTCCTACATCGGTGCCGAAGGCGAGTTGACTGCCGAAGACCTGGCCAGCGTGCCGGTGGAGGCGGGTGATTATGTCTGCGTCAGCGGTTATAGCCTGCTGCATGTGGGCAAGGCGCAGCCGCTGGTGGATTGGGTGCTGACATTACCGGACGACATCAACGTGGTATTCGACCCGGGTCCGCTGGTGGACTCGCCGGATGCGCCGTTGATGAAGTCGTTACTGCCGCGCATTGATATCTGGACCAGCAACAGCGTCGAAGCCCTGCGTTTTACCGGGGCGTCGGATATCGATGAAGCGCTGCATCACCTGGCCGAGCTTCTTCCCGCGAAAGTCTTGATGGTGGTGCGTGACGGGCCACAAGGTTGTTGGATCAACCGGGGCTCCGAGCGCCGGCATGTGCCGGGGTTCAAGGTTGAAGCAGTGGACAGCAATGGCGCTGGCGATGCTCACGCCGGAGTATTGGTGGCGGGATTGGCGCAAGGGTTGTCGGCATTGGATGCGGCGCGTCGGGCGAATGCGGCGGCGGCGTTGGCGGTGACTCGTTGGGGGCCGGCGACTTCGCCGGGGACTGCTGAGGTGGATGAGTTGATCAGCAAGACTTTCAGCGACTGACCTGCCGCTTTCGCGGGCAAGCCCGCTCCCACAGGTGATGTGGTGTGACACATATAGTGAACACACCATCGATCCCTGTGGGAGCGGGCTTGCCCGCGAAGGGGCCCTGGTATTCAAAACATCAATCAAACATCCAGCTTGCGTGCCGCTTCAACCCCGGCGGCGCTGAGTTTGATCGGCAGGTTCAGCGAGTGCTCGCCGGCTTCGTTGCACTGCACGTTGCCGTGCTGGATGAGTCCGCGTTCCTGCAGTGTGGCGAGGGTACTGGCCACGACTTTCTCCCCCCGGTAATTGTCCAGGACCTCCTTGCCCAAACCACTCGGGTGGGCGTGCAACAGGCGGGTCAGGACTTCTTTTTCCAGGTTTTTATCGACGTTCATGGTTACCTCTTCATTACGATGGGAAGGTATTGCGAGGAACTATTGGCTGACACCACCTTCGGACCCCGAACCACCGGTGGTGGTTTTCGAGCCGATGCCGGAGCCTGCGTTATCCGGTGTCCTTGTGTCCGGCAGGTTCAGCCCGCCTTGGCGACCGGCGTCGTTGCCCTGTGTCCGTGGATCGGTGCCGGTGGACGGTGGCAGGCTGCTGTCGACACCCGTGCCGTTGGTGTTCATGCCGGGGGCGCTCTGGATGGCGGGGGCCTTGGGGCTTTCGACCGGGTTGGTCGGGCCGGTGCCGGACGCGGTGGTCGCGGCGATGGCGAGCGGGGACAGCAGGGCGGCGAGGGCGAGGGCGGTCAGCCTGGACGAGATCATGGTGGTGTCTCCCTTGATTGAGTGTCCTTACCTGACGTTGGTCCACCCCCGCTTCGAATTGGTGCCTGATGAACGACGAACGGTTCAGGCGTGCTGTAAGGTCTTGGCCCTGGTGCCCCGGCGCCAGATCAGCCGCCCCACGGTGATCAACCAGTTGAGCGAGGCGACCGCCAGCAGGGTGAGCAGCAACGTCGCCATTCCATGCTCGACGATGATTTTTCCGGCGAGCAGCGGGAAACCAAACACGCCGATGAAGTACGACAGGCTGAACAGCAACAAGGACTGCGCAGTGGTACCGGTCGGTGCCTCGTTGGCGGCCAGGCCATTGATCACCGAATAGGTCAGGCCATAACCGACCCCGAGCATCACCGCCGCCAGTACGTAGCTGAAGCCGTCGTCGACCACAAAGCCGAACATCAGGATCGAGCCCATCATCAGGCCTGACAGCAGGCACGATGCGCGCAACGGATCGCGCTTGACCACGATGCCGGCGATCAACAGGCGACTGCTGATCGCCGCGCTCATGAAACCGAGGAAGAACAGCGAATAGTCGAGCGAGCGGGCAGCGGCATAGCTGGTCTGGAAACTTGACAGGCCACCGAAAACACAACCGCCGAGGCCGACCATGATGATCGGCAGCACCGCCCGGGATGACAGCACCTGCACAGTTGCACGCCAGGAAATTCGCGACACGACAGTCAACTGCACGGAGGCTTTTTTCAGGTGTCGATCCAGCCGCCAGAACAGCAGCACGCCGATCAGGCTGGCCAGTGCAGCAAGGTAGAACGCCGCCGTCACCGGATAGTCCAAGGCACTCGCTGCGCGCCCCAGCAAGGGGCCACTGCCGATCCCGGTCATCATGCTGCCCGACAGCAAGGCAAAGTATTTGGCGCGCTGCGCGGGGGAAACCAGGCTCGCGACGATGATTGGTCCGAGGGTGTAGAAAACGCCCCAGCCCAAGCCCAGCAACAGCCCGAAAAACAGCAGCAGATTGCCGAAGCCCGGCGCCAGTGCGAAACCCAGGCTGGCGGCCACCAGCAGGACGCCGAACAGCGCCACCGAACGCGCCGCGCCGAGCAGGTCGGACAGGTGACCGGAGACAATGACGGCTGCAAAGGTACTGAGCATCGCTGCCGAAATCACACTGCCGGCATCATGCTCGTTCCCCCCGCGCGAACCGATCAGCAGCGACAGCAAAAAGGTCGAACCGTAGGACAGCGACAGCAAGTAACTGGCCAGGCAAAACAAGCCGAACAACTTGCTGGAGACGGGAGGTGTTGCGGTAGACATGACGCGGTTCCTTGACCTGATAAATGCGCAGGTCATCTATCTATCACGCAACGCGCTTATGTTAGGTCCGAGCTTCGCGATGCCAGGGTTAGCGACGACCGGAGTAAAGGCGAGGAAGCTTTTGTGCTGTGGGATTTATCTGTGGCGAGGGAGCTTGCTCCCGTTGGACTGCGAAGCAGTCCCTGCAATAGTCGACGCCCATTTCACCTGAAAGACCGCATTGCCCGTTTTGGGGCTGCTGCGCAGCCTAGCGGGAGCAAGCTCCCTCGCCACAAATCCTGCGTCGAATTAGTATGGCGTTTTCCACTTCTGACAAGGCACGTCCATGACGATCGAAATCCGCCCGGCGACCCCCAGTGATGCTCCGCAAATCCTCGCGTTCATCACTGAACTGGCCGACTACGAACGTGCCCGCCATGAAGTCATTGCCAGCGTGACCGACATCGAGCGCAGCCTGTTCAGCGAAGGCGCCACCGCCCATGGTTTGATCTGCCTGCGCGACGGCGTGGCGATCGGCTTCGCGGTGTTCTTCTTCAGCTATTCCACCTGGCTGGGCAGCAACTGCCTTTACCTTGAAGACCTCTACATCACCCCGCAACAGCGTGGCGGCGGTGCGGGCAAAACCTTGCTGCGGCACCTGGCCAAGATCGCCTGCGCCAATGACTGCGGGCGCTTTGAATGGAGTGTGCTGGAGTGGAATACCCCGGCCATCGAATTCTACAAATCCCTGGGCGCGCAGCCGCAGGAAGAGTGGGTTCGCTATCGCATGGATGGCAAGGTGCTGCGCGAGTTCGCCGAAGGTCAGTGATCGCTTCAAAAGATCGCAGCCTTCGGCAGCTCCTTGTATCTCGACTATCGCTCCATCAGGAGCGATAGTTCTCGACTGATCATCGAGGGAGGGACTTGGAAGCCGTGCAGCTCCTTAGGCTTTTTGCCTGTGATGTAGATCGTGCTCCAG
>NZ_FYED01000012.1 GCF_900187565.1 Pseudomonas sp. Irchel 3A7
CATTGGTCGCTTCGATCAGCCGGCCGCGGGCGTCGTAGCGGTAGCTGACCAGCGTCTGTTGCGTCACCCAGGCCGGTGGCTGGTCGTCGCCGAGGTCAAAGCGCTGGTAGTCGATGGCGATCAAATGACGGCGGTCGTAGCGCAACAGCAAGCAGCGCCCGGCGCCGTTGTCCAGGCGCTGGATGCGCTCGGCCAGATCGCGCTGCACGCTCAAGCGGTTGCCGTAGGCGTCGCTGATCGCGCTCAAGCGGCCGTCGTGAAAGTGATAAAAACGCGGCGACTCGCCGGCCAGCGCCAGGATCAGCTCTTCAGGATCGTCCCCCAGGTAGATCGCCGCCCGCGACAGGCTGTTGTGGATCGCCGGGCGCGCCAGGCTCGGTAGCGGAAACGGCGTGCGGCGGTTTTCGGCGTCGATCCACAGCACCGTGTCGCCGTCGAGCTCCAGGCGCTGGCTCAGCGAATGGCTCCAGCCGAAACCGAGGCCGCTGTCGAGCTCCACGGCGCTGGTGCGATAGAGGCGGGTGAACTCAAAGGGCAAGATGCCGTCGAGGGTGCCGTCGCTGAGGGTCAGCAGTTCCTCGCCGCTGACCAGCGACAGCGGGCAACCGTGGGTGGCGGTGTGGGCGGCGGTATCGGCGCTGTCGCCGTTGGGGTTTTTCGCTTGTTTCGAAGCATCGTCGTGGGCTTCGTCTTTTTTTACCCTAGTGTTGTTGCGCGCCTTCCAGCGCAGCTGCATCCGGCCTTTTTTCAGCCCCGCTGTGACACCCCGGGCGGCGATTTTTTTGTAGTGCTCCACAAAACCCATGAAGGTATTGAGGATCGAGAACAGCGCCTCGACGAGCCGCATTACCGCGTTGATCAATTGCGCGCCGCGTCGGGCCAGACGCATTTTCAGGTAGGCAATCCCGCCCCCAGCCGTAGCGCAGGTCAGGACGATGGCGATAAGGATGTCGATCAGCAACTCCACCATCCGCATCGACACGGCCTTGGCGATTTCACCGGCGATCACGCTAGGTGGCAGCATTTCCAGCCAGAGGCTGGCAGCACGCAACAGCAGACACAGCACTGCCTCGTCACTGGCCAGCAGTTGCAGGTTTGCCATCGCTTGCGGCGTGTCTTGCGCCAGTTTCTTCAGTTGCTCGACACCGTGGCCGAGTCGATCAGCAAACTGGCCAGGATCCTGCAAAATGTCCGACAGCAGCTGGATGCTGTCCCACACCCCCTCGATGGCCGCCCAACTGCCGGCCAACATCCCGTTGCCCACGGCCAGCAAAGTCGACTGCGACCACTGTGGTTTGAAGGCACTCCATTCGCTGCGCAGCCAGGTTTCCAGCGTCTGCGTCAGCCCGTCGTAGGATCGGAAAAGCTCATCCAGCTGCTCCGGTGTGACCTCGTTTTGCACCCGCAAGCGGTAAGACTCACCGGATAAGCAACTGAACTGCCCCTTGCCGTTTTCATCGAGAGTGATCGGCGTCGATTTGCCGCTGCCCAGCGCAATCACGTCGACCTGAATGTTCCCCAGCGGCACGTCATACACCGACTCGAACTGACTCTCGATCTGCAGTGGTCCGCCTGTCGAACACTGAGTAACCGTCGAGATAAAGTCGTCATCGCCGCTGCTGACCACAGTGGTGGTATTGCCAAACTTGATCACCCGCTCCATGCCAAACAGTGAGGGCATGTCCGCGACATGGCTGAGCCGGTCAGCGCTCTGGTTGAACCAGTGCGCAAGCTGTTGGCGATAGAGGGTCAGGGTGTCGGGAAAATGCTCGAGCTCCTGTTCGATCCGGGCGATGTGATCCATCAGCCCACCGACAGGCAAAAAGCCGAGTGAAGAACCGGGTCGAACATGAACAATCTCTCGCGCAGAAAGTAGGGCGCGAGGGACTGTGCGGGGGATCAGCGGGGAAAGAAGTCAGGCAAGGATGATGTTGATGTAGGGCGTTTCGCTAAAACCTCTTCACCCATAAAAAATGGCGCAGAAGTCTCCTCCTGCGCCACTTGGCTCTGTCAGAAAAATCGGTTACTTCGTGGAATTGCGTGAAGCCAGTTCCTGGAGTTTGATCTGCGCCAGAGGATGCCCGGCCTTCGCGGCAATCCCCCAGAACCGCGCCGCTTCAGCCGGATCCGGCGCCTTGCTCGCGCTCCCGGCGAGGCTGATCACACCCACCTGATAAGCCGCTTTGCCATCACCGGCCAGCGCCGCCAGACGCAGCAGGCGGACACCCTCTTCACGTGCCCCCAGACCGACGCCCCTAAAGGTCAGGATGTGGCCATAGAAGCTCTGGGCACCGACATCGCCCAGGTTCGCCATACGGGCGAACTGACCTTCAAGCCAGCTCCAGCCACGGGGGTTGCGTACAATCCACGGCCAGTGAAACAGCCTGCGCGCCAGCCAGTAACCGACCCGCGCCTTGAGTCGTAAAAACACTCAAGCCTCCGCCGATTCGGGGTACTCGTATTCGAACACCCGCACCACTTCCGAGGCATGCCAGGACGCAGCGGCAACGCCGTCGGACGGCCCGGAAAATCGCCCGAGACGCTCGACACACTCAAAGAAACCGGTGCGCGGCAAACGGCTGGCCCCCTGGCTGATCACCAGCGAACTGCGCAAGGGCTGCTCGGCCTTGGCATCCAGCGCCGCCAGATGTTCAAGCGCGGCGGTCAGGGTTTGCATGGCGGGCGTGGGAAGCTGCAAACGCTCCAACAACGCCCGATAAGTCAGGAGATGACGCTGACGGCGCGCCTGATCCAGCTCGCCCAGCAGTCCGTCCCAATGTTGACGACTGATGCGTACGCTCACGATTCATCCCTCCACCCTGGCACCGTCAACTCCCAGGCCAGACTGCGGCGAATCGCAGCGTCGGGCTGACGCTCGCCACTTTCGATCATGGCCAGATAAGACGGGCTGATGCCTACCGTGCGGGCGAGCGCCTCGATGGCGATGCCCTTCCCTTCGCGCAAACTGCGTAGTTGATCAAGACCTGGAAGAATCGGGTCCTGGGTTGTCGCCAGCGGCGCCGGGGCCGGCTGCGACGGTGCTTCGTTGATGCCTGCTGCTTTCAGTAGAGCCTGATACTGAGCCCACGGCAGAACCGCATATTCTGGTTCGCCTTCGCGTGTAATTATCTGAATATCCATGACTACCCCGTAGGACAACAACACTTAGCGAGTCGGCACTTTTCCCTAGAAGTGTAATCCTAACAGCGGCTAAGGTCGCGGGGGGGATCTATCTGTGGATGAGACTTGATTGACTCAGCGTTTTTTCGGCCCCTGAAGTTGAAGTTGCTCAGGGGTATCAGGCAGGCGCTCAACCACCGCGAGCTTTTCCGGCGCCTGACGTTTGCGCCAGGCGCGGAAGGCATTGAGTTCATCGTCGAGAACTTTCATCAGCCAACCCAGCACCGCGATGTCATCGAGCATGCCGAACATGGGAAGGAAATCCGGGATCGCATCCAGCGGGCTGAGAAAGTACATCAGCCCTGCCACCACCGATATCACGGCCTTGGGACTGATGGCGCGATACTCACCGCGCCAGTACGCCAGGCAAAGTGCCTGCAGCAGGCGCAGATCGTCTTTAAGTTTGCCCAGCCGATTGCCCTGACTGGCACCTTTACTGGCCACCGCAAACAACAAGGTCGGTAACCGCCCACGTGCGAGCAGACGTCCGGCGAGCGGCAGGAAACGAGCAAAATTCCAGGGTGTTTTCATGATGACTCCCACGGAAATGTTATCCACACAAATTGTGGATAACCTTGTGAACAGAGCTGCTTTTCACGGCTGAAAGCCCCGCTGTACAAGGGCTGAGCTTAGATCGGGCGTTTTTTACTCATCGAAAAAAACCCAATAATTCATTGACTTGGCGGTCTGACGCAGATACCGCCGGCCCTACACAGGCTATGACTCCAGCCTACAGCATCGGTTCGCTTTGTGTACCCGTGCCGGACACCAGATGCAACAACGCCCCGCATAACGGGGCGTTGTTTTCAAAGCAGACGCGGATTACTTGGCAGCGTCTTCTTTGGCTGGATCCTTGATTGCCAGCAGTTCCAGGTCGAAGACCAGTACCGAGTTGGCAGGGATCGCCGGGCTTGGGCTTTGCGCGCCGTAAGCCAGTTCGCTAGGAATGTACAGTTTGTACTTCTCGCCAACGTGCATCAGTTGCAGGCCTTCGACCCAACCTGGAATCACGCCGCTGACCGGCAGATCGATCGGGCTGCCGCGCTCAACGGAACTGTCGAAAACGGTGCCATTGGTCAGCTTGCCGGTGTAGTGAACGGTCACTACGTCAGTCGGCTTTGGCTGAGCGCCATCGGCTTTCTTTTCCACTTCGTACTGCAAGCCCGAAGCGGTCGTCACGACGCCAGCTTTCTTGGCGTTTTCTTCAAGGAACTTCTTGCCGGCGGCTGCCGACTCTTCGCTCATCTTGGCCATACGCTCTTCGGCACGCTTTTGCAGTGCAGCGAAGGCTTCAACCAACTCTTCGTCCTTGAGTTTCTGTTCTTTCTTGCCGATGGCATCTTCGATGCCTTGGGCTACGGCTTTGGAATCCAGGTCATCCATGCCTTCCTGAGCCAGGCTCTTGCCCATGTTCAGGCCAATCCCGTAGGAAGCTTTTTGCGCCGGGGTTTTCAGCTCTACGCTGGTCTGCGAGTCGCAACCCGCGAGTACCAGGCTTACCAGGGCCACCGCCGCCGCCAACCGATGCTGTTTCATGCTATTTCCTTGTTCATGCGCCTAAAGGGCAATCGAGTAAAGCCGCGAGCTTATCAGGCGGCCACGACCAATGGCTACCGGCATGAGAGCCGGAGATTTCTGATAAGTTCAGGTGTTTAAACGCTTTTCGGAGTGTAGATGATGAAACTTCTGTCATCTGGTTCCCACACAAGCAAATTCCGCCTCCCACCACATCTGGCGTAATGGCCACTTGCCGCGCACCTGGCGCTCAGGCATAACGGAAGAACAAATCGACAAGGAAGTTTATCTTGCGCCTCTTATTCCGCTTGCTGGCTCTGATCGTGGTCCTGTTGTTAGTAGGCTTGGCCGTCGTCTTGTACTACGTCGTCAATCCGAAACTACCGCTCTGGACGCCCGCGCAGAAGGTGCATTACCTGGAGCAATGGAGCGCCGCCGACCGCGAAGCCTATTACTTCACGCCCCAGGGCACCCAGGTCAAAGGTCTGCGTTACGAGTGGTTCAACGCTCTCGAACTGCCCTTCTCAAAACAGCGCTTCGCCGCCCCCGAATACCTCGCGCGCTTCGGTTTCCTGATCGACCCCGACCAGAAACCCACACCGGCCAACCCCGACAAGCTGCCGGTGGGCTTCGCCCGGCATCAGAATCCCGGCAGCACGGATACGTTTCTGGATATTACCTGCGCTGCCTGCCACACCGGCGAACTGCGCTTCAACGGTCAGGCCGTGCGTATCGACGGCGGATCGGCGCAGCATGTTTTGCCCTCCAGTGTTCCCACATTGAAAGGGGGCAGTTTCGGACAAGCACTGGTGGCGAGCCTGTTCGCGACTTACTACAACCCGTGGAAGTTCGAAAATTTCGCACGCAAGGTCCTGGGTACCGACTATGAGACGGGGCACGAACAACTGCGCAAAGAGTTCAAGAAGTCCCTCGATACCTTCCTGAAAGTAGCGTGGAACGACACCCATCGCGGGCTCTACCCGACCGAAGAAGGTCCGGGACGCACCGACGCCTTCGGGCGCATCGCCAACGCCAGCTTCGGCGATGCGATTTCTCCCGCCAACTACCGGGTGGCCAACGCCCCTGTCGACTATCCGCAACTGTGGGACATGTGGACCTTCGACTGGGTGCAATGGAATGGCTCGGCGCAGCAGCCCATGGCGCGCAATATCGGTGAAGCCCTGGGCGTAGGCGCCACGCTGAACTTCTTCGACAACAACCGGCAGCCACTGATGGGGGATGACCGTTACCCCTCCAGCGTTCGCGTGCGCGATTTGCATTTGATCGAAGAAACCCTGCAACGGCTGGAACCACCCGCCTGGCCGGAAGCGTTGCTGGGGACAATCGATAAACCCCTGGCCGCCAAAGGTCGTGCCCTGTTCAGCGAAAACTGCGCCGGCTGCCACGTACCCCGGGTCACCCAGGGCGAAGGGCGATACGTGCAGCACTTGAAAATGCTTGCGGTGGAATTCATCGGCACCGACCCTGGCGCTGCCAACAACATCGCCGACCACCGCTTCGACCTCACGGCGCTGCAATGGAACCAGAAGGAGCTGGAGCAACTGGACGTCGAACCCAAGCCCACCGAGCCCCTTGATCTGAGCCAGATGTCGGTGGCCAAGGGGTTGGCCTATGTCACCGCTTTCGTTGAAAACCGCGCTTATCGCGACGCCAGTATCACCCCGGCCGAACGACCGCAAATGGACGGCTTCGGCCTGCCTATCGGCGTACGTGAACTACGGGCCTATAAGGCTCGCCCGTTGGCAGGCGTGTGGGCGACCGCGCCGTTTCTGCACAACGGCTCGGTGCCGAGCATTTATCAACTGCTCTCGCCGCAGGATGAACGCGCAACGACCTTTTACAAAGGCACGTTCGAGTACGACCCGAAACACCTGGGCTATCGCACCGAAGCCTTCACCAATGGTTTCCTGTTCGACACGCGCATTACCGGCAACCACAACAGTGGTCATGAATTCCGCTCCGGCAAGCTCGGCAACGGTGTAATTGGCCGTCTGCTGCAACCGCAAGAGCGCTGGGCGCTGATGGAGTACCTGAAAGTGCTGGGCGGCCCGCTGGAGTCGCAATTGCCATGATCAAAAGGAACTCCCCATGCTGAAGACTCTCTGGCTGCGCTTGGGCGCGTTTCTCGGCAAGACGCTGCTCTGGCTGTTGGGGCTTGGGCTGCTTGGCTGGGCGCTGGCCACGGCGTGGTTTGCCTGGCAACACCGCGGGCCGGTATCGGCGCAGGAACTGATCCCGGACGGCGAAGCGGCGATGACTCAGGACATCATCCAGACCGCCGTGCGCATCGTCGATCAACACCGCGAAAGCACTCGCTATCTGCGCGATGCCCACGCCAAGGCTCACGGCTGCGTGGAGGCTGAAGTCCAGGTGTTACCGGATCTGGCCAGTGACCTGCGCCAGGGTGTGTTCAGCGAACCCGGCAAGAACTGGAAGGCGACCATGCGCCTGTCCAATGGCAACGCCTACCCGCAGTTCGACAGCATCCGCGATGCCCGGGGCATGGCCATCAAACTGCACGAGGTGCCGGGCAAACAACTGCTGAGCAGTCAGCAGCCACGAGGCGAACAGGACTTCGTGATGTTCAGCCATCCGAATTTCTTTGTCAGCGATGTCGCCGAGTATCGTCAGAATGTCGCTGCTCAGGCAGACGGCAAAAAAATGATGGCGTTTTTTCCAGGCTGGGACCCGCGCACCTGGCAGGTGCGTCATCTGTTTATCGCCCTGGCGACGCTGTCCCCTGCCCCACCCAGCCCGACCCAGACGACCTATTTTTCGGTTTCACCCTACAAATACGGTGAGGCCAATGCCAAGTTTCGTGTGATGCCCGACCCTGAAAGCTGTCCGGACTACAGCTTGCCAGCACAAAATCAGAAGCTGCCGAACTTCCTGCGCAGCGCGCTGAACCAGCAATTATCCACAGACCGGGTGCCGGCGTGCTTCGTCTTGCAGATTCAGCGTCAGGACGCAAACAAGTACATGCCGATCGAAGACACCAGCATTGAGTGGCGCGAGAGCGATTCACCCTTCCAGACCGTAGCGCGGATTAAAGTGCCAGCCCAGGACTTCGACACGCCTGCGCTGAACCTGCAATGCGATAACCAATCCTTCAATCCCTGGTTCGGCCTTGAGGCCCATCGCCCCATTGGCGGCATCAACCGCTTGCGCAAAGCTGTCTACGAGGCCGTCAGCGATTACCGACATGCCCGCAATGCCGGGCAATAATTCGATATCCACACTGTAGGAGCGAGCCTGCTCGCGAAAAACCCGAGAGCACCACGGGGCGTCAGATTTCCCGCGTTATCGTTGACGACCATCGCGAGCAGGCTCGCTCCTACAGAAAACGCGACGGGAAAAGCCAAACGCCAGACAGCAAAAAGCCCGCATCAAGCGGGCTTTCTGTGTGGTGACCTGGCGTTCAGTGTTCCAGGTTACCGAATATGGCGCAGCGGACGGGACTCGAACCCGCGACCCCCGGCGTGACAGGCCGGTATTCTAACCGACTGAACTACCGCTGCGCGTAGCGTTGAAAGTGGTGGGTGATGACGGGATCGAACCGCCGACATTCTGCTTGTAAGGCAGACGCTCTCCCAGCTGAGCTAATCACCCTTTACCTTCGTTGCGGGGCGCATTGTGCCACAGATTTTCATAAAGTGTTGATTTAATTGATAAATTTTTCAAAAAAATCTGAAAACCGGTGAAACGACACGTCCTGCAGGAACCAAAGTCAAACTTCAGGCAGAAAAAAGCCCGCATCAGCGGGCTTTTCCGTGGTGACCTGGCGTTCAGTGTTCCAGGTTACCGAATATGGCGCAGCGGACGGGACTCGAACCCGCGACCCCCGGCGTGACAGGCCGGTATTCTAACCGACTGAACTACCGCTGCGCGTAACACTGAATGCGAATGGTGGGTGATGACGGGATCGAACCGCCGACATTCTGCTTGTAAGGCAGACGCTCTCCCAGCTGAGCTAATCACCCTTCACGTTCGGTGTGGCGCGCATTCTACGGAGCGACCCTACCTCTGGCAAGCACTTTTTTAATTAATTTTTTCATGCCTTCCAAAGGCTTAGAGAAGGGTTGGCCTATGGCACACGGAGGACAATAATGCCCGCCTTTGTATAAAGGAGAGACTCACCCCATGTGGTTCAAAAACCTGCTTATCTATCGCCTAACCCAAGATCTGCCTGTTGATGCCGAGGCGTTGGAAACTGCACTGGCCACCAAACTGGCGCGCCCCTGTGCAAGCCAGGAGTTGACCACCTACGGTTTCGTCGCACCGTTCGGCAAAGGCGAAGATGCGCCTTTGGTACACGTCAGCGGCGACTTCCTGCTGATCAGCGCGCGCAAGGAAGAACGCATCTTACCGGGCAGCGTCGTCCGTGACGCGGTGAAGGAAAAGGTCGAAGAGATCGAGGCCGAGCAAATGCGCAAGGTCTATAAAAAAGAACGCGACCAGATCAAGGATGAAATCATCCAGGCCTTCCTGCCGCGCGCCTTTATCCGTCGCTCGTCGACCTTCGCCGCCATCGCGCCGAAACAGGGCCTGATCCTGGTCAACTCGGCCAGCCCGAAGCGCGCCGAAGACCTGCTGTCCACCCTGCGCGAAGTGATTGGTACGCTGCCGGTGCGCCCGCTAACCGTGAAGATGTCGCCGACCGCGACCATGACCGAATGGGTCACCACCCAGAAAGCCGCGGACGATTTCTTTGTGCTGGACGAGTGCGAACTACGCGACACCCACGAAGACGGCGGTATCGTGCGTTGCAAGCGTCAGGACCTGACCAGTGAAGAAATCCAGCTGCACCTGAGCACTGGCAAAGTGGTCACTCAGCTGTCGCTGGCCTGGCAAGACAAGTTGTCCTTTGTCCTCGACGACAAAATGGTGGTCAAGCGCCTGAAGTTCGAAGACCTGCTGCAAGACCAGGCGGAACAGGACGGTGGCGATGAAGCCCTCGGCCAGCTGGATGCCAGCTTTACCTTGATGATGCTGACCTTTGGCGACTTCCTGCCGGCACTGGTTGAAGCGTTGGGCGGGGAAGAGACTCCACAGGGGATCTAAAGCCTACCGGTTCTCCTGTGGGAGCGAGCCTGCTCGCGAAAGCGGTCTGTCAGTCGACAAAAATGTTGTCTGAAATGACGCCTTCGCGAGCAGGCTCGCTCCCACATTTCTTTTTGCGGTGTTACTCAAAATTAAGGATCAGGCCATGCGCGCACTGGCTGCATTGAGTCGTTTTGTCGGCAACACCTTCGCCTACTGGGTACTGATTTTCGCCGTCGTGGCGTTCCTGCAACCGGCATGGTTCATCGGTCTCAAGGGCGCCATCGTGCCGCTGCTGGGGTTGGTGATGTTCGGCATGGGCCTGACCCTCAAGCTCGAAGACTTCGCCGAAGTCGCCCGCCATCCGTGGCGCGTGGCCCTGGGCGTAGTTGCCCATTTCGTGATCATGCCCGGCGTGGCCTGGTTACTCTGCCAGGTGTTCCATTTGCCACCGGAGATCGCCGTCGGCGTGATCCTGGTTGGCTGCTGCCCAAGCGGCACCTCCTCGAACGTGATGACCTGGCTGGCACGCGGCGATCTGGCATTGTCGGTGGCTATCGCCGCCGTGACCACCCTCCTCGCTCCGCTGCTGACACCGGCGTTGATTTGGCTCCTGGCTTCGGCCTGGCTGCCGGTCTCGTTCATGGAGCTGTTCTGGTCGATCCTGCAAGTGGTGCTGCTACCGATCGTGCTGGGCGTCGTGGCCCAACGCTTGCTCGGTGACCGGGTTCGCCACGCGGTAGACGTATTGCCCTTGGTGTCGGTGGTGAGCATCGTGATCATCGTCACCGCCGTGGTTGCCGCCAGCCAGGCGAAGATTGCCGAGTCCGGCCTGCTGATCATGGCCGTGGTCATGTTGCACAACAGCTTTGGTTATCTGTTGGGCTACTTCACCGGGCGTCTGTTCAAGCTGCCATTGGCCCAGCGCAAATCCCTGGCCCTGGAAGTCGGCATGCAAAACTCCGGGTTGGGTGCTGCGTTGGCCAGTGCGCACTTTTCGCCATTGGCGGCGGTACCCAGCGCGTTGTTCAGCGTCTGGCACAATATTTCCGGAGCCCTGCTGTCGACGTATTTCCGCCGTATGAGCGAGAAAGAAGATCGCAAAATCGGCGACCAGCAGGCCACCGACTGATCCGCGATCTTGATCCAAAAACTTGATCCCCGGATTAATGCTGTGCACTCTATTGCGAAACGCGGGGACGACCCTGCGGCTCGATCGAGTCATTAATCTGGGGACGACCCCGTCAATCGATGGAGGTCTTTGATGTCCTGGATCATTCTGTTTTTCGCCGGCCTGTTCGAAGTCGGCTGGGCCGTCGGCCTGAAGTACACCGACGGTTTCACCCGTCCGCTCCCCACCGCCCTCACCGTCGCGGCCATGGCTGTCAGCCTTGGCTTGCTGGGCCTTGCCATGAAGGAACTGCCACTGGGCACGGCCTATGCGATCTGGACCGGTGTGGGTGCCGTGGGTACGGTGATTGCCGGGATCATTCTGTTTGGGGAATCGATGGCGCTGGTGCGGTTGGCCAGTGTGGCGTTGATCGTGACCGGTTTGGTTGGGCTCAAGGTTAGCGCTTAGGCCACTTCCGCTTTCGCGAGCAGGCTCACTCCCACATTTGATCGCATTTCATAGTGGGAGCGAGCCTGCTCGCGAAGGGGCCTGTACAAGCGACGACTATCTTACGGGCCCGCGCAAATCCCCCACCATCTGCTGCAATCTCGCCGGCTCCGCCACCTCAACCGCCACCGCCGGTCCCGCCACCAATGTCACCCGCGACCACAACCGGCGAAACAGTCCCTTGCCCGGATCGCGGCTGAAGAAACTCCCCCACAACCCCTGCAAGGCCAACGGAATCACCGGCACCGGCGTTTCTTCGAGAATCCGCGTCAATCCGCCCTTGAACTCATTGATCTCGCCATCGGCGGTCAGTTTTCCTTCGGGAAAGATGCACACCAACTCGCCGTCCTTCAGATACCGGGCAATGCGCGTGAAGGCTTGTTCGTAGATCCGGATGTCTTCCTGACGCCCCGCAATCGGAATCGTCCCGGCCGTGCGGAAGATAAAGTTCAGCACCGGCAGGTTGTAGATCTTGTAGTACATCACAAAGCGAATCGGCCGACGGACCGCACCGCCAATCAGCAAGGCATCGACGAACGACACGTGGTTGCACACCAGCAGCGCCGCGCCTTCATCGGGAATCAGATCAAGATTGCGATGCTCCACGCGGTACATGGAATGGCTGAGCAGCCAGATCATGAAACGCATGGTGAACTCGGGGACGATTTTGAAGATGTAGGCGTTGACACCGATGTTCAGCAACGACACCACCAGGAACAACTGCGGGATCGACAGTTCGGCCATGCTCAACAGGATGATCGAGACAATCGCCGATACCACCATGAACAACGCGTTGAGAATGTTGTTGGCGGCAATGACCCGGGCCCGCTCGTTCTCGACGGTGCGTGACTGGATCAACGCGTACAGCGGCACGATGTAAAAACCACCGAACACCCCCAGGCCAAGGATGTCGATCAACACCAGCCAGGTGTGGCCAAAGCCGAGTATCTCGATCCAGCCATGCCCTTCGACGCTGTCAGGTATTCCCCCGGAATGCCACCACAGCAGCAAACCGAACACAGTCAGGCCGAACGAGCCGAATGGCACCAGGCCGATCTCGACTTTGCGCCCGGACAGTTTTTCGCAGAGCATCGAACCCACGGCGATACCGACCGAGAACACCGTAAGAATCAGTGTCACCACGGTTTCGTCGCCGTGCATCCATTCCTTGGCATACGCCGGGATCTGCGTCAGATAAATCGCCCCGACAAACCAGAACCACGAGTTACCGACAATCGAGCGCGACACCGCCGGGGTTTGCCCCAGGCCGAGCTTCAGCGTGGCCCAGGACTGGCTGAAAATATTCCAGTTCAGGCGCAATTGCGGTGAAGCGGCGGCCGCCCGCGGGATACCACGGCTGGCCAGGTAACCGAGCACGGCAATACCGATGATCGCGATGGAAACGACCGGTGCGTAATCACTGGACGACATCATGATCCCGGCGCCGATGGTTCCGGCCAGAATCGCCAGGAAGGTGCCCATTTCCACCAGGCCGTTGCCACCGACCAGCTCATCTTCGCGCAGGGCCTGGGGCAGGATCGAGTATTTCACCGGCCCGAACAGCGCCGAGTGCGTGCCCATGGCGAACAGCGCCACCAGCATCAACCACAGATGATCGAACATGAAACCGATCGCACCGACCGCCATGATGGCGATTTCCCCGAGTTTGATCAGGCGGATCAGCGCGTCCTTGGCGAATTTCTCCCCGAACTGACCGGCCAGCGCCGAGAACAGAAAGAACGGCAGGATGAACAGCAGCGCACACAGGTTGACCCAGATTGAACGGTCACCTTCGATCGACAGCTTGTACAGAATGGCGAGGATCAACGACTGCTTGAAAATGTTGTCGTTGAACGCCCCGAGAGACTGTGTCACGAAGAACGGCAGGAAACGCCGGGTGCGCAGCAAGGTGAATTGCGAAGGGTGACTCATCTTCCATGTGTCCCTGATCAGGTAAAGAGAAGCGTGGATACAGTGATTGGAATGTCGCACGTCGATCCAGGCCACACCTTACCTAAACTTTGCCGTTCATTTCTTCAATCCCGCTATGCACGGCGAGACAAACAGCTCACCGCGCCACGCACCCAGCACCGTACGTTTGCCGACAATCAGCCACATCATTGCAAGCAGTGCCACCAGCACACAGCCGAAGACACTGAAAAACATCAGGTGCAGCGTGCTGGCCAGTTTCAACGTCGCCAGAGAATAGACACCTAGCGGGAAGGTGAACCCCCACCAGCCGAGGTTGAAAGGAATGCCGGCGCGCAGATAGCGCAGCGTGATCAGCACCGCCATCAACATCCACCACAGACCGAAGCCCCACAGCGTGATGCCGGCGACCAGGCCCAGGCCGGCCGCGATGTCACCGACACCCGGCATACCATTGGCGGCGAATATCGCCGGAGCGTCGGCACCCAACAGCAACATGCCCAGCGCGCCCGTGCCAATCGGTCCAAGCGCCAGCCAACTGGAGGCGGCCATGTTTTCGTGGGGCAGTTTATGCAGCGCCATGCGCAGCAGCAGAATGGTCAGAATGCTGAACGCCACCGGCAGGGAAAATGCCCAGAGCACGTAGCTGGTCACCAGCACCACCAGTTGCGAATGGGCATCGGCCAAGTGCGGCGCCAGCAGGCCACCGCTGGCAGCCGCCACTTCCGCCGCCACCACCGGCAACAACCAAACAGCGGTCATCTGGTCGATACTGTGTTCCTGGCGGGTAAACATCATGTAGGGAATCAACACCCCGCACGCCACCGACATCGCCACATCCAGCCACCACAACGCTTCGGCCAGCGGAACCACGCCATCGCCCCATCGCGGCAACCCAAACAGCAGAAAGCCGTTGATGATGGTCGCCAGGCCCATGGGAATGGTGCCGAAAAACATCGAAACCGTGGAATGGCCGAAAATCCGCCGCGCCTCGTCAAAAAACAACACCCAGCGTGCCGCATACAGCGCGGTGAACAACAGGAACAGCACGATATTCAGTTGCCACAGGGCTTCGGCAACGCTGTGCAAAACCGGATGGGCGATGGGCAATTGCGCCAGCGCCAGGGCCAGCACACCGGTGCCCATGGTGGCGGCGAACCAGTTTGGGGTGAACTGGCGGATGACCTCACGCGGGTGCTGCAGCTGGCGAAAAGGTTTGATACAGGGTTGGGCGGTATGGGGGCATGTCATGGTGGGCTCCTTCCTCTGGTGAGGTAGGGCCCATCATAGATCCGAATAGAATATCGATATAACGGGTAATATCTCTAACTGTTATCTATTTTGCAGATAAATACATTAAACCGTTGTCGCGAAGACTGAGCGGGCACCGCATCACTTTATGGCTGACCCGCTGCGCTGCAAGCGCTAATAGTGCGCTGACGGGTCAAAGCGAACAGTGCGCTCAACGAAAGGAGGATCAACACCGCGCAATAACCATCGGTAGTGGCGACTAAACCAAAGGTACGGGTGAGGTTGCCGGCCAGCAACGACGGCAGGCAGAACGCCAGATAACTGAGCACGTAATACGCCGACATCAACCCGGCCCTCTCGTGGGGCAAGGCCAGGGGGAACAGACTGCGCACGGCCCCCAGGAAGCCGGCACCAAAACCACAGCCGGCGACCAGCGTGCCGAGGAAAAACAAGGGCAGACTCGCGCTGTGTACGCCCAGCAAAATCAGGACAATGCCTGCTGGCAGCGAACTGGCGCCTAATCGCAACGCCAAGGCGGCCGATCGATTGCGCAGGGTGAAAATCATCAAGGCACCAGTCACCGTCAAGGTTGCCACGGTGCCCCCGCCAATCAGGTTCGACGTCGAGCCGGTGGCCGCCCGCACCAATGAAGGCGCCAGTGAGGCGTAGAAACCGCCGAGTGCCCAGGTCGAAACGTTAAGCGGCAACACGCGCCACAAGGTGGAGCGCGCCTGGACCGGCACGTGCAAGGTCGGCCGCAATGACGCCCATGCGCCCGACTGCGGCGAGACACTTTCCGGTAAACGCCACACATACACGGCCTGCATCAAAAATAAGGTCAGCAGCAGCCAGTAGGTCAAGTGCAAGGGAGCCGGTGCAAACTCGGCCAGCAAACCACACCCCATCCCGCCCAGGGCCATGCCAAGCAACGGGGCCACGCTGTTGATCAGCGGTCCCTGTTGGCGGTCGGTGTCGAGCAGGGTTGCACTCAATACGGCGGTGGCCATGCCGGTGGCAAAGCCTTGCAGTACCCGGGCGCCGATCAGCCAGGCGACATTGTCGGCGCAAATAAACAACAACATCGCCAGAATATTCAGCGCCACGGCCGTAAAAATCACCGGTTTGCGCCCCAGGTAATCCGAGAGCGAACCGACTGTCAGCAGCGCTGCCAGCAGACTCAAGGCATACACGGCAAAAATCAGCGTCAGTACAGCGTCCGAGAACTGCAACTGTTGTTGATACAAGTGGTACAACGGCGTCGGTGCCGTGGAAGCCGCGAGAAAACTGAGTAAAGTGATTGCCAGGAACCACAGGCTGGCACGGTTTGAATGAGAACTGGACATGAGATCGCTCCGCAAAAGCTAATTTTTTGCTTTTGCGGAGTGTGCTACCGGCTTGCGCTTAAAGCAAATTCTTTGTGTTAAGGTCCGATGCATGGCTTTTCAGAACCGGTGTCATCTCGCACCAGACTCCGGCGCTAGACAGGAAACACGCAATGACTACTCCCGCTTTACGTCCCGGTGGCCGCAGCGCCCGGGTCCAGGAATCGATTCATACTGCCGTGCGCGAACTGCTCGAAGAGCAGGATCGCGCTACCGTGACCGTGCCGCAGATCGCCGCAAGGGCGGGTGTTACGCCTTCGACCATTTATCGGCGCTGGGGTGATTTGTCGGCGTTGCTGGCGGACGTTGCGCTTGCGCGCATGCAACCGGAAACGGAGTCGGCCAGGACCGGCAGCTTGCAAGGTGACGTGCTGGCCTGGGCCGAACAGTATCTGGATGAAATGAGTTCAGCGCCCGGCCGCAATATGCTGCGTGACGTGCAAGCGAGCCTCAAGCCGAGCTATTGCGCGACGATCATTGGCGGGCAGTTGCAGGTTATCCTGGATCGCTATCCGGATGCGCCCAAGCCCAGTGTCGATCGGCTGATCAATATGGTGGCGGCGCCTATCGTGTTTCGAATTCTGTTTTCCGAGACGCCGCTGGACGTCGAGGAGTTGCATCGGTTGATCGAGATTGCCCTTCGTCAGTGACAATGCCATTCGCGAGCGGGCTCGCTCCCACAGTTGATCTGTGTTTACCCCGGTCCGATGTGGGAGCGAGCCTGCTCGCGAAGAGGCCCGCGCAGTCACCATCGATCTGACTGACACCCCACCTGCGACACCCCGCCACGCCACGACCTTGGTCGACACTGACTAACCCCTGCCATCGTGCGAGACTGTCTATCCGGGCGGGAGGCCCGGGTGTCTTTGGTTACCTGGAGTTCCCATGTCGTTGTCCAGCGGGCTGATTGCCGCCGTCGCCCTGGCCTATATGGCCATCATGTTCGCCATCGCCTTTTACGGTGATCGTCGCAGCGCGCCCTTGCCGCCGCGGGTGCGTGCCTGGGTGTACAGCCTGTCGCTGGCCGTTTATTGCACCAGCTGGACATTCTTCGGCGCGGTCGGCCAGGCCGCCGAACAGCTCTGGTCGTTCCTGCCGATTTACCTCGGGCCGATCCTGCTGCTGATAGGCGCGCCGTGGGTGCTGCAAAAAATGGTGATGATCAGCAAACAGGAGAACATCACCTCCATCGCCGACTTCATCGCCGCACGCTATGGCAAATCCCAGTCACTGGCCGTGGTGGTGGCGCTGATCTGCCTGGTGGGCGTATTGCCTTATATTGCCTTGCAGCTCAAAGGCATCGTACTCGGTGTGAACCTGTTGATCGGTGCAGGCGCCGATGCCATGGGGGTTCGTGCGCAGGACACGGCATTGGTGGTGTCATTGGTACTGGCGTTGTTCACCATTGTCTTCGGTACCCGCAACCTCGATGCCACGGAGCACCACCGCGGCATGGTCCTGGCCATTGCCTTCGAATCGCTGGTGAAGCTGTTCGCGTTTCTGGCGGTCGGTGCCTATGTGACGTTCGGGCTGTATGACGGTTTTGATGACCTGTTCGACCAAGCCATGCTCGCCCCGCGCCTGGAGGAGTACTGGAAGGAAACCATCAACTGGCCATCGATGGTGGTGCAGACCGGGGTGGCGATGATGGCGATCATCTGCCTGCCGCGACAGTTCCATGTGACGGTGGTGGAAAACATCGACCCTCAGGACTTGAACCTGGCCAAATGGGTGTTTCCAGCCTACCTCGCCCTGGCGGCCTTGTTCGTGGTACCGATCGCCCTCGCCGGCCAGATGATGCTGCCAAGTTCGGTGCTGCCGGACTCATTCGTCATCAGCCTGCCGCTGGCCCAGGCCCACCCTGCCCTGGCGTTGCTGGCTTTTATCGGTGGCGCTTCGGCGGCCACCGGCATGGTGATCGTGGCCAGCGTCGCGTTGTCGACCATGGTCTCCAACGACATGCTGTTGCCTTGGTTGCTGCGCCGCAACAACGCCGAGCGCCCGTTCGAGGTGTTCCGCCAATGGATGCTGTCGGTGCGTCGCGTGAGCATCGTGGTGATTCTGTTGCTGGCCTATGTCAGTTATCGCCTGCTGGGCTCGACCGCGAGCCTGGCGACCATCGGCCAGATCGCCTTCGCCGCCGTGACCCAACTGGCGCCGGCCATGCTCGGTGCGCTGTACTGGAAACAGGCTAACCGTCGCGGCGTATTCGCCGGTCTCGCCGCCGGCACGTTCCTTTGGTTCTACACCTTGGTCCTGCCGATCGCCGCCCACAGTCTCGGGGTTTCCCTGAACAGTTTCCCGGGCCTGGCCTGGCTGCACAGCAACCCGTTGAACCTGCCGATCACGCCACTGACCCAAGGCGTGGTCCTGTCCCTTGCCGGCAACTTCACGCTGTTCGCCTGGGTCTCGGTGCTGTCGCGTACGCGGGTATCGGAACACTGGCAGGCCGGTCGTTTCATCGGCCAGGAAATCAGCGCCCGCCCCAGCGCGCGTTCGATGCTGGCGGTGCAGATCGACGATCTGCTGCAATTGGCGGCACGCTTCGTCGGCGAGGAGCGCGCCCGGCAGAGCTTTATCCGCTTTGCCTACCGCCAGGGCAAAGGCTTCAACCCGAACCAGAACGCCGACAGTGAATGGATTGCCCATACCGAACGATTGCTGGCCGGTGTGTTGGGCGCCTCGTCGACGCGTGCGGTGGTAAAAGCCGCCATCGAGGGTCGGGAGATGCAACTGGAGGACGTTGTGCGCATCGCCGACGAAGCCTCCGAAGTCCTGCAATTCAACCGTGCACTGCTGCAAGGGGCGATCGAAAACATCACCCAGGGCATCAGCGTGGTCGACCAGTCGCTGAAACTGGTGGCCTGGAACCGTCGCTACCTGGAGCTGTTCAACTATCCGGATGGCTTGATCAGTGTCGGCCGGCCGATTGCCGACATCATTCGCCACAACGCCGAGCGCGGCCTGTGCGGTCCCGGCGAAGCCGAAGTGCACGTCGCCCGCCGTCTGCACTGGATGCGCCAGGGTCGGGCGCATACCTCCGAGCGGTTGTTCCCCAATGGCCGGGTGATCGAACTGATCGGCAACCCGATGCCCGGCGGCGGTTTCGTCATGAGTTTCACCGACATCACCCCGTTCCGCGAAGCCGAACAGGCGCTGACCGAAGCCAACGAAAGCCTTGAACAGCGCGTGACCGAACGTACCCACGAACTGTCGCAGCTCAATGTGGCCTTGACCGAAGCCAAAGGCACCGCCGAGGCGGCGAACCAGTCGAAAACCCGCTTCCTGGCAGCGGTGAGTCATGACTTGATGCAGCCTTTGAACGCTGCGCGACTGTTCTCCGCCGCCCTGACTCATCAGGAGGACGGCTTGTCCGGTGAGGCGCAAAAGCTGGTGCAGCACCTGGACAGCTCACTGCGTTCAGCCGAAGACCTGATCAGCGATTTGCTGGATATTTCCCGCCTGGAAAACGGCAAAATCAATCCCGATGCCAAACCCTTCGCACTCAATGAGCTGTTCGACACCCTTGGCGCCGAATTCAAGGCGCTGGCGCGGGAACAGGGCCTGGCGTTCCGTGTCCGGGGCAGTACGCTGCGCATCGAAAGCGACATCAAATTGCTGCGCCGGATCCTGCAGAATTTCCTGACCAACGCCTTCCGTTACGCCAAAGGCCCTGTGCTGCTGGGGGTTCGTCGCCGCAAGGGCGAGCTGTGCCTGGAGGTCTGGGACCGCGGGCCGGGTATTCCCGAAGATAAGCAGCAGGTGATTTTCGAAGAATTCAAACGCCTCGACAGCCATCAAACACGTGCCGAGAAAGGCCTGGGGCTGGGCCTGGCGATTGCCGACGGCTTGTGCCGCGTGCTGGGGCATACCCTGCGCGTACGCTCATGGCCGGGACGCGGCAGCGTGTTCAGCGTCAGCGTACCGCTGGCACGAGCGCAAGCGGCGTTGCCGGCCAAGGTGGCCGAACTCAACGGCAAACTGCTCAGTGGTGCGCAGGTGCTGTGCATTGATAACGAGGACAGCATCCTGATCGGCATGAACAGCTTGTTGACCCGCTGGGGTTGCCAGGTCTGGACCGCGCGCAACCGCGAGGAATGCTCGGCGCTGCTTGGTGATGGGGTACGGCCGCAATTGGCCTTGGTGGATTACCATCTGGACAATGGCGAAACAGGCACCGATTTGATGGCCTGGTTGCGGACCCGATTGGGCGAACCGGTACCCGGTGTGGTGATCAGCGCCGACGGCCGGCCGGAAACGGTAGCCCAGGTGCATGCGGCGGGGCTGGATTACTTGGCCAAACCGGTGAAACCGGCGGCATTGCGGGCGTTGTTGAGTCGGCATCTGCCGCTGTAGGAGCAGCCGGTCGACGCTCGATTGCTCGCGATGGGCGCCAACAATGACGCGGGAAATCTGATCCCCCGCGGTGTTCTCTAGTTCATCGCGAGCAAGCTCGCTCCTACAGACGACCGCGTTTTATTCCGGCAACTCGACCAAGCCATCCACATCCGTCATCGCCCGCTCCAGCAGATCCGCCGGCAGGCTTTTGCTGGCCCTCGCCCCGAGCAACTTGAGTTGTTCACTGCGGCTGACCAGATTGCCGCGGCCTTCTGTCAGCTTGTTGCGCGCAGCGCTGTAGGCTTTGTCCAGTTGCTGCAGGCGATTGCCGACTTCATCCAGATCCTGAATGAACAACACGAACTTGTCGTACAGCCACCCGGCCCGCTCGGCGATTTCCCGGGCGTTCTGGCTTTGCCGCTCCTGCTTCCACAGGCTGTCGATGACACGCAGGGTCGCCAGCAAGGTGGTCGGGCTGACGATCACGATATTGCGGTCGAACGCCTCCTGGAACAGTGTCGGTTCGGCCTGCAACGCAGCGGAAAATGCCGCTTCGATCGGTACGAACAGCAGGACGAAATCCAGGCTGTGCAAACCGTCGAGCCGCTTGTAGTCCTTGCCGGCCAGACCTTTGACATGATTGCGCAGGGACAGGACGTGCTGCTTGATAGCGATCTGGCTGATGCCTTCGTCTTCGGCCGCCACGTATTGCTGATAAGCCGTGAGGCTGACCTTGGAGTCGACCACCACCTGCTTGTCGCCAGGCAGATAAATGATCACGTCAGGTTGGAAACGCTCGCCATCCGGGCCTTTGAGATTGACCTGGGTCTGATATTCGCGGCCCTTCTCCAGCCCGGCATGCTCAAGCACTCGCTCCAGAATCAGTTCACCCCAGTTACCCTGGGTTTTCTGCCCCTTCAAGGCACGGGTCAGGTTGGTGGCTTCATCACTCAGGCGCAGGTTCAACTGTTGCAGGCGCTCCAGTTCCTTGGCCAGCGAAAAGCGTTCCCGGGCTTCAGCCTGATAGCTTTCCTCGACGCGTTTTTCAAACGACTGGATGCGCTCCTTTAACGGATCGAGCAGCTGTCCCAGGCGCTGCTGGCTGGTCTCTGCAAAACGCTGCTCTCGCTCATCGAAAATCTTCCCCGCCAGTTCGGCGAACTGCGCACGCAGCTCATCTCTTGAACCCTGCAGGTCGTTGAGGCGCTGCTGGTGGCTTTCCTGCTGCTCACGCAATTCGGCGTTGAGCGATGCCGCCTGGGCGTCCAGGCGACGCAACTCGGCATCTTTGCCTGCGCGTTCGATATTCCAGGCGTGGGAGGCGTCGCGGGCATCATCCCGTTCGATTTGCAGCAACTCGACTTCACGGCGCACAGCGGCAAGGTCAGCTTGCCGGGCGGCATTGGCCTGACCGAGATCGGCTATTTCATCACGACAGGCTTCGAGTTGCGCGTTCAGGCCATCCTGCGCCAGATGCGCCGTAGCCAGTCGCTCTTCCAGCAACGCGACCTGGGCTTGCGCCAAGCTTGCCCTGCGTTGAAGTTGCCAGGCCAATACCAGTAGCGGCAGAGCAGCGCCCCCGAGCCCCAGCAACGCGCTGGTCAAGTCCATAGCCATAGCCATTCCTGCCATTGAAATAAAGCTTGAAGGTTAACCAAGGCGTCAGGTCTTGGACAGCTCAGTCTTCGAGCAGGCCCAGTTCCTGTTGCGCACGCAAGTCCCCTGCCCGCGCTGCCTGGCGCAGGAGATCCTGGCCGATGCGACGGTCCCTGGCATTGCCGCACTCGCGGCACATCAACTGGCCGAGGCGGCTTTGCGCAGCCACGACGCCCTCACGGGCCGGTTGCTTGAGCAAACGCCCGGCTATGTGTTTGACGTTGGTGTTTTCGCCCAGGCGCGGGCTGTCCAGCAGCCATTCGGCCACCCGCATCGAAAAGCGCTTGGGTGGGGCAACAATGGGCGTTTTGGAAGTGGATGAAGCGGATGGCGTACGAAACTTCATAAAACACTGTGGGCAGATCGGAAGGCGCGCCACTCTACTCTTTTTTTCTTACAGGTAAAGGTGAAAAAATCCGGGCACGCCCGTCCTAGAGCAAGCGCTCGGGACAATCCACAGAAGCTGTGGATAACTCAGTGGACAACCGCCCCTGAAGTCTCGCAAAGCCCTGTGGAATGGGGCCTGCAGTCAAACTGACGATTTTTTCACCAGTTAAAAAAAGCGATGTTTTTCATTGACTTAAATTTTGGTTACAGGCACCCACTGCGCTTGAAGGCTAGATGACAGCGAGGTGACAGCGCGCGCAAATAATGTGCACAAGTACCTTCGGGACGGTTATATCGCTGCGCTTTTTTCGCGCATTTTTTCTCCTTGTCTGGGGATAAAACCCTGCAAACCCGTGATCCAGGCAGTTCGCCACTGGTCGATTCACCACGACCGCCGGTCGGATTACGGACCATTACAGGGCGCTGCTTCGGTTCATGACCTTCGGCAAAGGACTTTACGTAGCCGCAGAATGAGACGACTGGCCGGCTTTTTTGGCTAACACACTTCCCATCGCCGTTTCAATCCGATACTATCCGCGCCGTTAGTACCAAGCTGAAAGTCAATTCTGGTCGAACAAATCCCCCCGGTCAGCCTTCCCACAGGAAGCCTTACACCGAACAAGCGGGATCGGCCACCTCGATGGTTTCCAGGTAAATCTTGTGTCAACACAGCCTTTGAATCGAAAGCAAAGGGTGTTGCCAGGCTCACTTACTCTGAACGAACCAACCTGCAAATTGATCAGGATCTTCACCCCGGGCCCAGAACCTTTGCCCTCGATGTGTTGCCTGCCCTCCTAAGTACCTACCTGCCAGCCCAAGCGCGCCAATTATCAGCGCTTCAAACTGGCTGCTTTGTTCCAGTCGGGTTCTTCGTTCGACCAACGGTGGTCGTCGTTACTGGAACGTTTTAATTTTGCACGGCTCTTATCCGTGTCGCTTGTAGGAACACCCATGACTATGTCTACTCAAATCCATGCACAGGATGCCATCCGCACCCTAACCAACGCTTTTGCACCAATGAACTGCCTGATCATGGCCGCTCGCAAAGGCTGCTTCAGCTTTACCCTGGTCAACGAACACGGCATCGCACGTCACAGCGAGCGCCTGTACCCCGATCAATACTCCAGCGCCGAACCGCTGCAGGCTGTGATCGAGCGTACCCGTCAGGCACTGGTTGCCTGAGACGCCAGCAAGGCTGAAACACCAGAAGCCCCGCTCAAAAAGCGGGGCTTTTTGTTGCCTGGCATTTCATGTTGCAGGTCCTCCGGCTAAGCACCAAGCGATATAACGGTTATAACTGGAAGCCGGAAATATTTTAAAAACAGACCTTTACGCAGTGAATATGACACTACACTTCAACTCAAGCGGCTTGATCCGCTTCCGGCGAGCCTGAGTCGATTCACCGCTGCCAACGCTCCCTTCAGGTTTCGCCGACCATTTAGTGTTTCGAGGGTTTTATGGGTATCGCTGCCAGCGAACTGTGCCGCTATGTGATCCGCCCGACATTGATCTACCTTGGACGCCATAGCGCAACCGCCGAATCCCTGCTGCTGGGTATCGCCGCCAGCCAGTCAGCCCTTGGTTCCGCCCTGCACGACCGCCGTGGACACGGCCTGTATCGAATCGCCGAACCCCGCCATCAGGCCCTCTGGGACCACTACCTGGCCCTCGATCCCGAACGTGCCAGCCTGGTCCGCGGCCTGGCCAGCCAGCATGCCTTTCTCAGTGGCCCGCACCTGGAATTGACCGTCAACCTGCGTTACGCCACAGCCATTGCCTGGCTGCTGGTCGAAGAACAGAACACCCCTCTCCCCGAAGCAGACGACCTGCTGGGCATGGCCCGAATCTGGCGCCAGACCTTCCAGCCCCAAGGACGCCTGAGAGACTTCACCTCCGCCTGGCAAACCTGTGTTTCACCGCTGAATCAGGCAGCCTGCTGATCCCCGCTTGGATCCAAAGATCGCACAACAGGTCGCGAATCTGGTCGGATTGTCCTACAAAACCGCTCTAAATCAAGCGATACAGCCTATAGCGCCCGGACAAAAATGTTGGTAATTTGCGCCCCGGTGATCACCAGGAGTTCTAATAATGAAAAAAGTAATGCTCAAAACCACCATTAGCCTCGCCGTTGCCTTGGCATCCACCCAGATCTTTGCAAGTGGCTTTGCCCTCAACGAACAAAGCATCAGCGGGATGGGTACAGGTTTTGCCGGGCGATCTTCCTCTGCCGACGACGCATCCACCATTTTTGGCAACCCTGCCGGCATGTCTCGCCTCAAGCGCGAACAAGTGACTGGCGGTGTTGCATTTATTGACGCGCACACCGATATCAGCGATGCCAGCTCCCGTCCGAACGGCGGCACCAACAAAGGTGACATGGTCCCTTTCATGGGCGTGCCGATGGGCTACTACGTCAAGCCAATCGATGACCAGTGGGCGGTCGGTTTCGGCGTCTACGCGCCGTTCGGCCTGGTAACCGATTACGAGAACGGCTTTGCCGGCCGTTACTTCGGCAGCAAGAGCGAAGTCAAAATCGTGACCCTGCAGCCAACCGTCAGCTATGCCTTCAACGACAAGGTGTCGATCGGTTTTGGTCCGACCATCAACCGCATCGACGGCAAGCTGGAATCGAACGTCTCCCTGAACCCGCTGGCACCGGACGGTGAAGTCAAGATCAAGGGTGACGACACCGCACTGGGTTACAACATCGGTATTCTGGTGCAAGCCACCGACAGCACTCGCGTCGGCCTGACCTACCATTCGAAAGTGAAGTACAAGATCGAGGGTGACACCAAGGTCAACTACGGCCTGCTTAGCGCACTGGGCCAAAACCCGAGCCAGAAGTACGACGCTTCGCTCGACATCACGACGCCTGAGTCGGTTGACTTCTCCGTGACTCACCAGCTGAACGACCAGTGGACCCTCTACGCAGGCAGCACCTGGACTCGCTGGAGCCGCCTCAAGGAAATCTCCGTCGAGAACGAAGGCGTACCTGCAGCGTTGGCCGCACGCGGGTTTGGCACCATTACTGAAGAGCAGAACTGGCACGACACCTGGGCGCACGCCATTGGTGCTTCCTACCAGCTGAACAAACAGTGGGTACTGCGTACCGGTCTGTCCGTCGACCAGGCGCCAACCAACAACGAAAACCGCTCGCCACGTATCCCGACTGGCGATCGCACGATTTTCAGCCTGGGTGCTGGCTGGAGCCCGACCGACGACCTGACCATTGACGTGGCGTATTCGTACCTGAAGGAAGAAGCGGTCCATGTCAACAACAGCAACGGTGCTCCTCGCAACCAGAGCTACAGCGCCAAGTATGAAAACTGGGCGAACGGCTTCGGTGTCGGTGCGACCTACCGCTTCTGATGATCGTCGGCGAGCCTGAACGACTCGCCGCCCGAATCGAAAAAGCCCCGCGCTCTTCTGCAGAACGCGGGGCTTTTTTGTGGGCTGTAGGAGCGAGCTTGCTCGCGATGGACGTCAACGATGACGTGCACCAGCAGGATAAACGTGGCGCCCTCGAAATTCGCGAGCAGGCTCGCTCCCACAGTCAGGGAACGGCAGCCAGCGGCGGCGAGGCCAGGGCTTTCTCCACAGCGGCGATGAACTCAGGGTCATCGGGCTTGGTCAGGCTGGAAAAACTGGCGATCACCTTGCCCTGGCGATCGACCACGTACTTGTAGAAATTCCAATTGGGCGCGCTGCTCTGACTGGCAAGCACCTTGAACAGGTGCGTGGCATCGTCGCCGCGGACTTTCTGCGGTTCGGTCATGGTGAAGGTCACGCCATAATTCACGTAACAGACCTTGGCGGTCTCGGCACCGTCCTTGGCTTCCTGCTTGAAGTCATTGGATGGTACGCCGATCACTTCCAGCCCCTGCTCCTTGTAACGCTGATTCAACGCCTCAAGGCTTTTGAACTGCGGCGCGAAGCCACAGAAACTGGCAGTGTTGACCACCACCAACGGCTTGCCGGCAAAGCGCTGACACAAATCGATGGACTCATTGGCGCGCAACTTGGGCAATGAGCCCTGCAACAGCGCCGGGCACTCTGCCGCTTGAGCCAATCCGCTAAACGCTACCAGTAACGCGGGAACTGCAAACCAGCGCATCAGCATATCGGTGCCTCCGTGTGAGGAATCGTCAGGATCGAAGTTACTCGCCCTGACATCCTGCTAGCAAGCCTCCCTCTAGCACACACTCATGCCCAACTGCATCAGCGCCAGCCCGCCCTGATGCCAGCCCCACCACGCCAGGGCCAACAGCAAGGCACAGACTGCCAAAAGGGTGACTCGCGGCCAGAGACTGTTCATGTCGCACTCATTTGGGTTTGCAGGCGCGCCACCGGCCGTTCACGCACCGGCCAGTTCAGGGCCGCCGCCATCAGGCTCAAGAGAATCGCGACTTGCCAGATCAAGTCATAGCTTCCGGTTCGATCGTACACCACCCCGCCCAACCAGCCGCCGAGGAACGAGCCGAGCTGATGAAACAGGAAAACAATCCCACCGAGCATGGACAGGTTTCGTACGCCAAACAAGGTCGCGACCGTGCCGTTGGTCAAGGGCACCGTCGACAGCCACAGGAAGCCCATGGCCATGCCGAATAGATAGGCTGTTGTCGTGGTCACCGGCGCCCAGAGGAACAGCGCAATCACCACAGCCCGCAACAAGTACAGACCCGTGAGCAACCGCGGCTTGGACATGCGCCCGCCCAGCCAGCCTGCGGTGTAGGTGCCGAAGATATTGAACAGACCGATCAGCGCCAACACCGTGGTGCCGACGGTGGCCGGAAGATGTTGATCCACCAGGTACGCCGGCAGGTGCACGCCGATGAACACCACCTGGAAGCCGCAGACAAAAAAGCCGAACGCCAGCAGCCAGAATCCCGAATGGGAACAGGCTTCACGCAAGGCTTCGGACAGGGTTTGTTCATGCCCTAGCACCGGCAAGGGTTTGTCCTTGAGCATGCCCACCAGCGGCACGATCAGGGCCACCAGCAACCCCAACGCCAGCAAGGCCGCGGACCAGCCGAGCCAGCCGATCAACCCGAGCGTGCCGGGCAGCATGGCGAACTGACCGAAGGAACCGGCGGCGCTGGCGATCCCCATGCCCATGCTGCGTTTCTCCGGCGGCACTGCCCGCCCGACCACGCCGAGGATCACCGAAAACGAGGTGCCGGACAGACCGATGCCGATCAACAGGCCGGCACTTAGCGACAAAGTCACCGCCGAGTCGGACAGGCCCATGAACACCAGGCCCAGGGCATACAGAACGCCACCGATGAGCACCACTTTCGCCGCGCCAAAGCGATCGGCCAGCGCGCCGGTGAACGGTTGCGCCAGGCCCCAGATCAGGTTTTGCAGGGCGATGGCGAAGGCAAAGACTTCCCGCCCCCAGCCGAATTCGGCACTCATCGGCGCGAGGAACAAGCCGAAGCCATGTCGAACGCCCAGAGACAACGCAAGAATCAGCGCACTCCCCAACAGAACCCAACCGCACGTACGCCACATCGATGTCATTCTTGTTCTCCGGTCGCGGGTATATACCCGCTTAAGATCAAACAAACCGGCATCAAGCCAGTTCGTCCAGCAACTTCAACAACGTTTCACGCTTTTCGGCGCCCAGACGATCAACCAATCGCTGCTGCGCCGCCTCCCAGGCCGGCAAGGCTGCTTTTAGCCGCTCGGCTCCGGCCTCGGTCAGCAGGACGATACGATTGCGCATGTCCTCGCCTTCCACCAGCGTCACCAGGCCTTCGCCTTCCAGTACCCGAAGATTACGCCCCAGGGTGCTGCGATCCAGCCCCATGGCTTCGGCCAACGTGGAAATGCTCGGTTGATCCAGACGCTGCAGATTGCACAGCAAAGAATACTGCGCAACGTTGATCCCGAAGCCATCGAGAGCGCCGTCGTAGTGCCTGCTGACGCCACGGGCGGCGCGACGCAGGTTGATACATAAACATTGGGAGTCGAGCATGGTGCGTGTATATACCCGTGGTTGAATGATTGCAAATTTATGTTACACCGAACCCCTGTAGGAGCGAGCTTGCTCGCGATGGGCGTCAACGATAATGCGTGCTTTCTGAATAAACGCGGCGGTCTCGAATGCATCGTGATGCGAGCTCGCTCCTACAGGACTAGCGCAAGCCCTACTAGCACCGCCACTTCCAGCAACTCCAGCAACGCGCCGGCCGTATCCCCTGTCGTCCCGCCCAGTCGCCGCAACATCACTTGCCTTAACCAGACGAACAGCGCAACGCCCAACAACACGGCGAACACGCCCTGAATACCCGCGATCAGCAGACAAACCAAAGCGCTGAGTGCCAACACCTGCTTGCCCGCCGACCGCGGAAGATGATCGGCCAGTGCCTGCCCCAGACCGCCAGGACGCACATAGGGCGTGGTCAGGAATAACCCCAGCAACGCGCTGCGCCCCAGCAACGGAACGATGATCAGCGCCACGGCGTGCTGCTGTTCGATCAACGCCAGCAACGCGGCAAATTTCAGCAGCAGCACCAAGACCAGCGTAACCACTGCGATCGGTCCGCTGCGCGGGTCTTTCATGATCGTCAGTGTGCGCTCACGGTCGCCATATCCACCGAGCCAGGCGTCGGCGCTGTCGGCCAGACCGTCCAGGTGCAACGCCCCGCTGAGCAACACCCAAACCGTCAGCAACAGCGCTGCGTGCAACAACAAGGGTGCGCCCAGCAACAGCCAGTTCAATGCCCATAGAATCCCGCCGAACAACAAGCCCACCAGCGGATAAAACAGCAGCGATCGCCCCAGCTCTTGCGGCGCCGGCATGCCCGACAATCGTATCGGCAGGCTGCTGAGAAATTGCAGGGCGATCCAGAACGGCAACATGATCAATGCACTTCCCTCAACAAGCCATCGGCATCAACCGATAGCGAGAACAGTGCTCCATGACCCACTTCGACGTTGAGCAACTGCTCACGAGGCAAACCTCGGGCTTGAGCCAGCAACAAACGCATGACCCCGCCATGGCTGATCAGCAACACACGCTCGCCGGCGTACGCCGCTTGCAAACGCGCCACTGCCGCCCGCACCCGCACAGAAAATTCGGCCACCGGCTCTCCCTGAGGCGGGGTGAATGAATAAGGATCCGCCCAAAACAACCCCAGGGCTTCGGCATCGGTTTCCATCAACGCCGCGGCGCTCTGCCCTTCCCAACGACCAAAGTGCAGTTCCTGCAGGTTCTGATCGAACGCTACCGGTAAGCCCATTTGCCCGGCGAGTTCCTCAGCGAAGCGCGCACAACGCTGCAACGGTGAGCTGATCACACGATCCCAAGGCCCCTGCTTTATCACGGCCGCGCGCATCTGCTGCCAACCCTTTTCGGTCAGCGCATCGTCGAGACTGCCACGCAAGCCGCCGCCGAGTTCGGTTTCGCCATGACGCAGCAGATCCAGGCGCAAAATCATGCCGGACGATCCGCGACCGCCGCTTCAGCGAACGTCGCCATTTGCCCGTGCAGGTCACACGCAAGCCGCAACAACGGCACGGCCAGTGCCGCGCCGCTGCCTTCGCCCAGACGCAAACCGAGGTCGAGCAACGGCTCGGCGCCCAGGGTTTCCAGCACATGCCGATGCCCGGGCTCGGCGCCACGATGACCAAACAACAGCCACTGACGGCATTCAGGATTCAGGCGGACCGCGACCAACGCGGCAACGCTGCAGATGAAGCCGTCCACCAACACTGCAACACCTTCCTGGGCACAGGCCAGATAAGCGCCAACCAGTGCTGCGATTTCGAAGCCGCCCAGATTGAACAGGGTTTGCAAGGCATCGCCACGTTGAGCGCCATGCAAGGCCAATGCGCGTTCAATCACCTCGGCCTTGTGGCTGACACCCGCCGCATTCAAACCGGTGCCCGGCCCGGCCAGATGCACCACCGGGCATTCGAGCAAGGCACAGGCCAGCGCGCTGGCGGCAGTGGTGTTGCCGATGCCCATCTCGCCACCGATGAACAACTGCGCACCGCCCGCTTTCGCCCGCCATACGCTGTCACGACCGGCCTGCAGAGCGAGTTCGCCTTGAGCCGCGGTCATCGCCGGACCCTGCGCGAAATTCGCCGTGCCCGGGCCGACGTTCAGGTGACGCACCCCCGGCAGGTTCAACGATGGCGTGACCGTTCCCAGATCCACCACTTCGAGGCAAGCCCCCAGCTGCCGCGCCAATACGCTGATCGCCGCACCGCCGTTGACGAAGTTATGCAGCATCTGCCCGGTGACTTCCTGGGGAAACGCCGACACCCCTTCGGCCACCACGCCGTGATCACCGGCAAAAATTGCGATCGACACCTGCTCCAGACTCGGCTTGACCCGCCCCTGCAATCCCGCCAGTTGCACCGCCACCGACTCAAGTTGACCGAGAGATCCGGCCGGCTTGGTCAGTTGCTGTTGGCGGGCTAGCGCCTGCTCGACCGCCTGGGCGTCGATCACTTGGCACGGGTTCAGCCACCAGGATGGGTTCATAACGCAGTTCCTTTCAAAGTCAGGGGCAGGCCGGCGACGGTCAGGACAACTCGCTGACAACGCTCGGCCAGAGCTTGATGCAGCCAACCGGCTTCATCGACATAGCGGCGAGTCAACTCGCCCAGCGGCACGACACCCATTCCGGTCTCGTTGCTGACAAAAATGATTTCCCCCGGCAGTGACGCCAGGCACTCCAGCAAGGCTTCTCGCTCGGCGTTCAGGCGCTCGGCATCGTCCTGCATCAGCAGATTGGTCAGCCACAGGGTCAGGCAATCGACCAACAGGCAATGATCGGCGCGAGCGTTTTCGCGCAGGACACGAGCCAGTTCCAGAGGTTCTTCGATCAACGACCATTCGGCCGGACGACGGGCGCGATGATGGGCGACCCGCTGGCTCATTTCGCCGTCCAGGGGTTGGCTGGTGGCGATGTAGGTCACCTGGAGCTGACTGTCTGTTGCCAGTTTTTCGGCCAGGCGGCTTTTGCCAGAGCGGGCGCCGCCGAGGATCAGTTGGAGCATGGTTATCAACCTTCTAATTGGCGGTGTAACGACTGGCGCCTTCGCGAGCAGGCTCGCTCCCACATTGGAACGCGGTCAACTGTGGGAGCGAGCCTGCTCGCGAAGGCGCCCTAAAGAACACCTCAAATCCCGCAGAGCTCACGCAACAGCGCGGTATCGAGATGCTGGTCCACCAAATCCGCCAAGCGCTCGATATCCCGCTCGCGCAACCCGTGGTAATCCACATCCTGCACAGCCTGCAAACCGGCCCAGCGCAACAACGCACTGCAGGCCGCCGGTGATTCAAACAAGCCGTGCAGGTAGGTGCCGAGAATCTGCCCGTCGATACTTTGCGCACCGTCACAACGACCATCATCGAGCTGCACCGCGGTGTTTTCCAACGCCGCTCCGGTAGTCACGCCGGCATGGATTTCATAGCCGCTGACTTCAGCATTCTCCAGCGCCAGGCGCCCACGCACATTGCGCAGTTGCTTCTGTGCTTCGAGCCGGGTTTCGAACGCCAGCAACCCCAGGCCGATGCTGGAACCCGGCGCGCCTTCAAGGCCCAGCGGATCGTGTACCTGCTCACCGAGCATTTGCAGGCCGCCGCAGATGCCCAGCACTTTCCCGCCATAGCGCAGATGTCGAGAGATCGCGGTGTCCCAGCCGTTGGCCCGCAGATAAGCGAGATCACTGCGCACGCTTTTCGAGCCGGGAAGAATGATCAGATCGGCCGGTGGAATCGCCTGGCCGGGGCCGATGAATTGCAGGTCCACTTGCGGATGCAGGCGCAACGGGTCGAAGTCGGTGTGATTACTGATGCGCGGCAGCACCGGCACCACCACTTTCAACACCTGCTCAGCCTTGTCGGTCTGGCGCTGATCGATACCGTCCTCGGCTTCCAGATGCAGGTCCATTACGTATGGCAACACGCCGATCACCGGTTTGCCGGTGCGTTGCTCCAGCCAGTCCAGGCCCGGTTGCAGCAAAGCGATATCGCCACGAAAACGGTTGATGATGAAGCCCTTGACCCGCGCCTGTTCGCTGGGCGACAGCAGCTCCAGCGTGCCCACCAGATGGGCGAACACTCCGCCTCGATTGATGTCGGCGATCAGCACCACCGGACAATCCACCGCTTCGGCGAAGCCCATGTTGGCAATGTCGCCGGCACGCAGATTGATCTCGGCAGGCGAACCGGCACCTTCGACCATCACCAGCGGATAGGCCGCGCTCAACCGGGCATGGGAGGCCAACACCGCTTGCATGGCGATGGCTTTGTAGTCGTGATAAGCCACGGCATTCATGGTCGTGACTGCACGACCGTGGATGATCACCTGGGCGCCGGTGTCGCTGTTGGGTTTGAGCAGCACCGGGTTCATGTCCGTGTGCGGTTCGAGATACGCGGCCTGGGCCTGCACCGCTTGTGCGCGACCGATCTCGCCACCGTCGGCCGTCACCGCGCTGTTGAGCGCCATGTTCTGCGGCTTGAATGGCACCACGTCTACACCCTGACGCGTGACCCAACGGCACAGCGCCGTCACCAGCGTGCTTTTGCCGGCGTCCGATGTGGTGCCCTGCACCATCAAGGTGGTCATGAGGCTTCCTTGGCAAAGTCTTCAAATGCGGCGGCGAGGCGTGTCCAGTCGGCTTCATCGGCCGGCAAGCCAAAACGCAGGCTGCTGTTCAGCGTGAACAATCGCAGCAGAATGCCACGCCGGGCCATGAATTCATGGAGCTCTTCGGCGCGTTCGGTGATCAGCCATTGGAACAAGGCGCAACCGCCCTGGGGTTTGAAACCGTGCTGCTCAAGCAACGACGCCAACCGTTCGCTGGCCTCCTCGGCTCGCACCCGTTGCCGCACATGCCCTTCGGTATCGCGCAGGCAAGCCTGGCCCAGCACCCGGGTCGGGCCGCTCACCGCCCAGGGTCCGACCTGTTCGGCGAGCAACTTGAGCAATTTGCGCTCGGCCAGGACAAACCCCAGACGCACCCCGGCCAGGCCGAAAAACTTGCCGAACGAACGCAGCACAATCAGTCCGACCTGATGAGCAAACGGCGCCACACTCAGGTGCGGCGTGTTATCCATGAACGCTTCGTCCACCACCAGCCAGCCACCGCGCTGGGCCAGCCGCGAATGCCAATCGAGCAATCGCGCAGGCGTCAGGCTCAGGCCGGTGGGATTGTTCGGGTTGACCACCACCAGCACATCGAGACTGTCGACAAAGAAATCGACTTCCTGCTCCAGCACCTCGCGCACGATGTAGCCATTACGACGCCAGGCTTCGGCATGTTCGGCGTAACACGGCGACAGCACGCCGACCTTGCCCGCCCGGCGCAATCGCGGCAGCAACTGGATGGCCATTTGCGAACCGGCCACCGGCAGTGCTTGCAAGGTGCCGTAGTAGTCGCAGGCGGCCTGCTCCAGGCCGTCATCGGTTTCCGGCAAGCGTGCCCAGGCCCGCAGCGGGATCTGCGGCACCGGGAACGGCCAGGGCGCCAGGCCGCTGGACAGGTCAAGCCAATCGGCTTGCGCGATGCCGTATTCGAGCGCCGCCTTGCGCAACCGTCCACCGTGTTCAAGCATAAAATTCAGCCCCCACGCAGAGAATCAGCAGCCATAACCATACCCCGCGCTGGACCAATTGCCAGCCGCGGTCAATGGAGTCGGCGTCCGCCGGCAGGCCTTCGCCCAGTGTCGGACGCTCATGCAGTTCGCCGTGATAAATCGCCGGCCCACCCAACTCGACGCCCAGGGCACCAGCACCCGCCGCCATCACCGGACCGGCATTCGGACTGTCCCAGGTCGGGCCCTGGGTACGCCAACATTTCAAGGCCAACCGAGTCTTGCCCAGCAGCGCGTAGGTCAACGCCACCAACCGCGCGGGAATGTAGTTGAGTACATCGTCGATCTTCGCCGCGGCCCAGCCAAATCGCTCGAAGCGTTCGTTGCGATAGCCCCACATCGCATCCAGGGTGTTGCTCAAACGGTAGAGCACCACGCCAGGCGCACCGGCCACGGCAAACCAGAACAAAGCGGCGAACACCGCATCGCTGCCGTTCTCCAGCACCGACTCGGTGGCGGCGCGGGCGACTGCGGTTTTGTCGAGCTCACTGGTCTGACGGCTGACCAGGTAACCCACCCGCGTGCGCGCCTCGTCCAGATCATCGCTGCGCAGAGCCTTGGCCACCGGTTCGACATGCTCACCGAGGCTGCGCATGCCCAGGGCGCAATACAGTGCGAGAATCTCGACGACCCAACCCACATATGGCGCCCAGGAAAACGCCGTGGCCAACAACGTCAGCGGCAACACGGCGATCACCCACGCGGTCACGCCATGGCTGCGCCAGCCGCGACCACCGCCGTTGAAACGTTGCTCGATGCGCTCGGCAAAACGGCCGAACGCCACCAGCGGATGCCAGCGTTTGGGTTCGCCCAGCAGCGCATCCAGCGCCACGGCGGCGACACTCAACAACGCCACACTCATGGACGCACTCCCCAATAATTCTCGTATAACAATTCACTGAGCGGACGCGCCTGCGCCCAGCCCTCCAGCACCAGCATCGGTGCCGGATAAAATTCCTTGACCGGTCCCAGGCACAAAATGGCCAACGGCTTGGCGCCTGACGGCAGACCCAACAGGTCTGCCAGCGCTTGTGGTTCGAACAGCGAGACCCAACCCATGCCCAACCCTTCGGCGCGGGACGCCAGCCACAGGTTCTGGATCGCGCAGGACAACGAGGCCAGGTCCATTTCCGGCAAGGTGCGCCGACCGAAGATATGCCGTTCGCGATCATCCATCAGCGCCGCGACCAGCACTTCGGCGCAATCGTTGATGCCTTCAACCTTGAGTTGCATGAATTCGTCGGTGCGCTCACCCAGGGCTTCGGCGGTGCGGATGCGTTCTTCTTCCACCAGCGCCTGGATCTTGCCGCGCAAGGCGCGGTCGCTGATGCGAATGAAACGCCAAGGCTGCATCAGGCCGACACTCGGCGCCTGGTGCGCGGCTTCGAGCAGGCGCCGCAAGAGCTCGGGCTCGACGGTGCCACCACTGAAGTGGCGCATGTCGCGGCGTTCGGCGATGGCGCGATAAACCGCTTCGCGTTCGGCCGGACTGAATGCGTTGTCAGTCATGGCCTCTTCGCGAGCAGGCTCGCTCCCACAGGATTCAGGTGATCATTGGTGGGCGCGAGCCTGCTCGCGAAGGCATCCCCTCGGTCAGGCGCAAACAGCGCGGCGACCGCGGTTGGATTGGACGGAAAATAAAAATGCACATACGAGGCCGTCATCCGCCCCTGACGATAAACTGCCTCCGCCCCACGCCCGCCGTTAGGGCTCAAGCCCCGGGCAATCGGCGTCAGTTCGGTGGTGGTCAGCGAATGATGATAGGTGTGGCCGCGCAGCGAACCTTCCGGCAGTTCAACCGCTTGCAAGGCCAGCGCGGCGAGGCGCTTTTGCATCACCGCATCGCCGCTCAGCAAGCCGACCAGTTCTGCGCGAGTGCCTTCGACATCGGTCAGCGAATCGAGCAGATAAAGCATGCCGCCACATTCGGCCAGCAACGGTTTGCCCGCTGCGTGGTGCGCACGGATAGCGCTCAGCATCGACGTGTTTTGTGCCAGGGCCACATGGTGCAATTCCGGATAGCCACCCGGTAGATACAGGCTGTCTGCCTCCGGCAAATCCGCATCACGGATCGGCGAGAAAAACCGCAGCTCGGCGCCCATCGCCCGCAGCAAATCAAGGCTGGCGCCGTAGGTGAAGGCGAACGCTTCGTCTCGGGCCACGGCAATGCGCACGCCGGCCAGCAGTGGCTCGGCGGCAATCACATCCGGCGCGGCGAATTCAACCGCCGGCGGCAGCGCAACCTCGCAACTGCCGGCCAAGGCATCGGCTGCCGCATCGAGACGCACATCGAGGTCGTTCAACTCGCTGGCCTGGACAAGGCCGAGGTGTCGACTCGGCAATTCGATCCCGGTTTCCCGGGACAACGCACCATACCAACGCAGGCCTTCGGTCAGGCTGCCTTCGAGCAGTTGTGCATGACGCAAGGTGCCGACACGATTGGCCAGGACCCCGGCGAACGGCAAGTCCGGCTGATAGCGCGCCAGCCCCAATGCCAGTGCGCCAAAGGTCTGGGCCATGGCGGTGCCGTCGATCACGCCCAGCACCGGCACACCGAAGTGCCGTGCCAGATCAGCGCTGGACGGTGTGCCGTCGAACAGCCCCATCACGCCTTCGATCAGGATCAGGTCGGCGTCGCCTGCGGCTTCCCACAACAAGCGGCGACTTTCCTGCTCGCCGACCATCCACATGTCCAGTTGATACACCGGCGCACCGCTGGCGCGCTCGAGAATCATCGGGTCGAGAAAGTCGGGGCCACATTTGAACACGCGAACCTTGCGCCCCTGATTGCGATGCAATCGGGCCAGCGCGGCGGTGACAGTGGTCTTGCCCTGACCGGAGGCCGGCGCGGCAATCAGTACCGCGGGGCAACGACGGGGTTGACTCACAGCTCAACGCCTTTTTGCGCTTTGATCCCGGCCTGGAACGCGTGCTTGATCATGCCCATCTCTGTGACGGTGTCGGCCAGTTCGATCATCTCCGGCTTGGCACCGCGACCGGTGACCACCACGTGCTGCATCGGCGGACGTGCCTGTAAATCACTGAGCACCTGATCGAGATCGAGGTAGCCGTGCTTGAGCGCGATGTTCAATTCATCCAGCACCACCAGGCCGATGGATGGATCGCGCAGCAATTGCTGCGACACCGCCCAGGCCGCTTCTGCGGCGGCGATATCACGCTGACGGTCCTGGGTTTCCCAGGTAAAGCCCTCGCCCATCACATGAAAGCGCACCTGCTCGGGGAAGCGCCGGAAGAACAACTCCTCGCCCGTGCTGTTGCGCCCCTTGATGAACTGCACCACGCCGCACTGCATGCCGTGGCCCAGCGACCGGGCGAGCATGCCGAACGCCGAGCTGCTCTTGCCTTTGCCGTTGCCGGTCAGCACCAGCAACAGGCCGCATTCGTTCGGGGAATTGGCGATGCGTTCGTCGATCACGGCTTTTTTGCGCAGCATGCGCGCCAGATGACGTTCGTCACGATCAGGGGTATCAGTCATGGGGGAGCTCTCCGTTGAGGCTGGATAACGGCGGGCAGGCACAAGAATAGACGGCAAGAAGCCTGGCATCGCCCACCGTGATGCCGCTTGGATGGATCAGGCCGGTCTCCGGGCTCATGAGCGGCGTTGGCCTGACTGCGCGCCTTCCCATGTCTTTTGACACAGTGGCTCAAGACGCAGCTTTCACTCATTTACCGTTGCGGGGGCAGCGCCGGAATTGCAGACCTTCGTGCTTTGAAGTGACCACTCACCGGCTTCCCTGTTTCACTCTGTCGACCCAAGCCACAGAGCACCTGAAACAAGCCGCGAAGGTTAGAGGGTTGGGGGTGGAGCGTCAATTGAAGACGGGCCGTATCAGTGAATAACAGCCGCCCATCCACAAATTGACGCCAATCTTGTGCCACACTCTCAGCAGTGATATCAAAGAGCCACAACCCCACAACACAATAAAAAGGGTGAGCCCCATGCAAGGCATGATCATCAGCAATCCGAAGCTGGAATTCCTGCGACCGGTGCTGGAGCGCTGGTTCGAGTGTATTGACCGCTACAACGCTGTGCGTGGAGATAATGAAACACCGTACTGGCTCGACGAAAAGGCCAATCTCGGCCTGCTCTCAGCTGCGGCATGGATGGCGGAGACGGTCACGCTGCAACAATCGCCCACCCGCAAACAGATCGAAGAAGGCGAACGCAATGGCCGCGCCGACCTGTTTATCGCCACCCCCGAGGCCCGCGCCTGGCTGCAGGCCACGCAACGCTGGCCACGGGTCAACAACCTGAACCTGACCCAGGCCCTGCACGACATCACCAGCAACGCCAGGCAAATCAGCTACGCGAGCGACCTGAAGCTCGGTTGCCTGTTCGTCGCCCCACAAAAAGCCCAGCACGGCGCCACTCCGGAAGAACTGCAAGACATGGTCGACGACCTGCAAAAGGAGCACACCTGCGCCGTGGCCTGGTATTTCCCCTACGCCTATCGCAAGTTGCACAACGAAGCGGGCCACTATCACCCCGGCATCGCCGTGCTGCTGAAAGAGGCTCGCGGCTGAGGGTTGAACCATCCAGCGTCCAGACTTCTCTATGATTAGATCAAGGCATTCATAGGGAAGATCAGCAATGCGCACACCTCAACTCGCTTTTGTCATCGCCCTCGCCGGAGGGCTCGCCGCCTGCGGTGAAACCTCCAGGCTGCAAGTCTCCGACGGCACCGGCCCGTCGCCCAAGCTGCCAGAACCGAACAAAACACTGATCCCGACTGTGAACATCGCGCCGGCCATCGGCTGGCCGGACGGCGCGAAACCCGTCGCTGCCGCCGGCACGCAAGTGGCCGCGTTCGCCGAAGGCCTTGATCACCCGCGCTGGCTTTACGTGCTGCCCAATGGCGACGTGCTGGTCGCCGAAACCAACGCCCCGCCAAAACCCGATGGCGGTCAAGGCATTCGTGGCTGGGTCATGAAAAAAGTCATGGGCCGTGCCGGGGCTGGCGTGCCGAGCCCGAACCGCATCACCTTGCTGCGAGATTCGGATCACGATGGCATTGCCGAGACCCGCACGGTCTTCCTGGAAAATCTCAACTCGCCTTTCGGCATGACCCTGGTCGGCAATGATCTATACATTGCCGATACCGATCGCCTGCTGCGCTTTCACTATGAAAACGGCGAGACGGTGATCAAGTCGCAGCCGATCAAAGTGGTGGATTTGCCGGGCGGCGCCCTGAATCACCACTGGACCAAAAACGTCATCGCCAGCAAGGACGGCAGCAAGCTGTACGTCACGGTGGGTTCGAATAGCAACGTCGGCGAAAACGGCATGGATCAGGAGGAAGGACGTGCAGCGATCTGGGAAGTGGATCGCGCCACCGGCAACCACCGGATCTTTGCTTCGGGGATTCGCAATCCGAACGGACTGGCCTGGGAACCCACCAGCGGTGCTTTGTGGACTGCGGTCAATGAGCGGGATGAAATCGGCAGCGACCTGGTGCCCGATTACATCACCTCCGTGAAGGACGGCGGGTTCTATGGTTGGCCTTACAGCTATTACGGCCAGCACGTCGACGTTCGCGTCGAGCCGCAAAAACCCGAGTGGGTGGCCAAGGCGATTGCACCGGACTACGCGGTGGGTCCGCATACCGCGTCACTGGGCCTGACGTTTGCCGAGGGCAACAAGTTGCCGGCGCAATTCAGGGAAGGCGCCTTTATCGGCCAGCACGGTTCATGGAACCGCAAGCCGCACAGTGGCTACAAAGTGATTTTCGTGCCCTTCAGCGCCGGCAAACCGAACGGGCAGCCGGTGGATGTGCTCACGGGGTTTCTCAATGACGACGAAAAAGCCATGGGCCGGCCGGTGGGGGTAGTGATCGATCAGCAAGGTGGCTTGCTGGTGGCGGATGATGTGGGGAACAAGGTTTGGCGGGTGTCCGCGACCAAATAACACCACATAACACTGTGGGAGCGAGCCTGCTCGCGAATAGGCCAGCACATTCAACATCAATGTTACCTGTCGTGCCGCATTCGCGAGCAGGCTCGCTCCCACAGAGACTCAGTGTTTAGCGTTTACGGCAGAGCGTAAGCCCATCCCCCAACGGCAACAACGATAAATCCACCCGCGAATCATCCTTCAAGGCACGATTGAGCGCCTGGATGGCGCGGGTGTCTTCACTTTCCGGATCAGCCTCAAGCACCCGGCCACTCCACAGCGTGTTATCGAACACGGCCAGACCGCCGGTGCGCAACAGACGCAACGCATGCTCCAGATAGACGGGATAGTTGGCCTTGTCAGCATCGATGAAAACAAGATCGAACTGCCCGGGCTGGTCCAGCGTACTCAGGGTTTGCAGCGCAGGCGCCAGACGCAGATCGATTCGCCCGGACAAACCGGCTTCCTGCCAGTAACGGTGCGCCGTAGCGTTGTAATCGCCGGGAATGTCACAGCAGATCAGCGAGCCGTCTTGCGGCAATGCCGCTGCCATGCACAGGGCGCTGTAACCGGTGAAAGTGCCGACTTCCAAAACACGCCTGGCGCCGATGAGTTTCACCAGCAACGCGAGAAACTGCCCCTGCTCGGGCGCCACTTGCCAACGCGCCATGGGCAGCGCCTGGGTCTCGTCGCGCAAACGCTTGAGCAGCTGCGTTTCACGCAGGGACACGTCCAGCAGGTACTGATAGAGCGAATCGTCGAGATTGAGCGTGCGAGCGGTCATGACCACAACCTCCGGCGGTTACGGATTGCGCGCCAGGTGCTCCGGTTGCAGGACGCGCTTGGCGCTCAGGTAGGCTTTCTGCCAATACACCTTGGACAAGCTGTCGAGCTTGACCGTGCCACCCGTGGCAGGCGCGTGGACGAACCGGCCTTCGCCGACGTAGATGCCGGCATGGTTGACCTGGGAACTGCCATTGGTGGCGAAGAAAACCAGATCACCTGTTTGCAGCCCTTCCTTGCCCACGTTGGCCGCTTGCATGGTGATCATTTCACGGGTGGTGCGCGGCAAGGAAATCCCGGTGACATCACGGTACACGTAACCGATCAACCCGCTGCAATCGAAACCGGAATCCGGCGTATTGCCGCCCCAGCGATAAGGCGTGCCCACCAGGCCCAACGCGCGGAACAGCACGTCTTCAGCTTCAGGCGAAAAGGCTTGGGAGGGACCGAAAACGATGGGCGCGCGAACCACCGGCGCTGGCGGCGGTGTGCGACTGGCGCAGGCGCTGAGCAGCGCTGCGAAAAGCATGATTGCGAGGCGGGCCGACGTCGACATAGGCAGAGCATCCTGATCTGGCTGCGGCTTTTTTTCTGCAGAGACGCAGAAAAGAAAACCGCCTGCGCAGTACGCAGGCGGTTTGCCATCATTCATAGATCAGATTCTAGCGCTTATGCGGCAAACTTCAAGTAAGACTTTAAGTTCGCCTTACAAACTGTCCGCTTACTTGCGAGCCGTGACGATCGGGCTTGCCGCAGGAGCCATCGCGAGGGCGCGCTTGGCTTCGATGAAGGTTTTGCTCCAGTAGCTGTCGCCCAGGCTATCGATCCGCACACCACCGCTTTTGCGGCTGCTGGAATGAATAAACTGATTGTCGCCCAGGTAGATCCCGGCGTGACTGACGCGACCGCGACGGCCATTGGTGGCGAAGAACAGCAGGTCGCCTGGTTCAAGTTTGTTGCGAGACACCAGCGGCGCATCCACGTTGATCATTTCGCGGGTGGAGCGTGGCAGGTTCATGCCCGCCTCTTCGCGGAACAGATAACCGATGAAACCGCTGCAATCAAAACCGGCTTCAGAGGTACCGCCAAAACGGTAACGGGTACCGATCAGGGACATGCCGCGTTCGAGGATACTGTCGGCCAGAACTGGAAGTTGATAAGACTTGCCGTCGGCGAAGGCGGCCAGTTCTTTTTCAGTCGCTACTTCGTCCTGGAAAAGAGAATCCTGATAACGAACGGAAGAGGCAGTAACAGTGTCTTGAACCTGCTGTTGTTGCGCTTGCTGCGACACCGGAGTGTGGGCAGCGCAACCGAACAACAGGGTAACGAGTGCGAGGGGCACGAGGGGTGCAAAGCGCTTTAGCATGGGCACGACCGTGGCTGATAGTTTTAAAGAAGCCGAGACTATGCCCGCTATCAAACCCATTTGCAAATTCAATCGAACTTTTTGTGACTTCTCGGTTTCTCGTTTACATCTAAGCGCTTAAGCCCTATTTGATCGTTTGCGCAGACTACTAGTTGTAGGAAAGCGTGTTTTCTGGCGCCTGAAACTTGCCAAAACTGCTGTAGGCATTGGCTTTACCGGGCTTGTTACCAGCCCAGCGTTTCTTTCAGGAACGGAATAGTCAGCTTGCGCTGGGCTTGAAGGGAGGCCTGATCGAGACGCTCAAGCAACTCGAACAGCGCGCTCATGCTTCGGGTACCGCGGGTCAGGATAAAATGCCCGACTTCATCGGTCAGGTGCAGGCCGCGACGGGATGCACGCAGTTGCAGGGCACGCAGCTTGTCTTCGTCGGAGAGCGGGCGCATCTGGAAGATCAGTGCCAGGGTCAGGCGGGATTTGAGGTCCGCCAGCTTCACCGGCAACTCGCGCGGGGACGTCGACGCGGCAATCAGCAGGCGCCGACCGCTGTCACGCAGACGATTGAACAGATGGAACAGCGCCTCTTCCCAATCCGCCTTGCCGGCAACGGCCTGCAGATCATCCAGACAGACCAGTTCGTACTGTTCGAGGTTGTCGAGAATCTCGATGCCGCGATCCATCAACTCGGCCAGCGGCAGATACACCGCCGGCTCGCCCATTTGCTCGAAACGCAGGCAGGCTGCCTGCAACAAATGCGTACGCCCTACCCCGTGCTTGCCCCAGAGGTAAATCAGGCTTTCGGTCCACCCGGCGTCGGCTTCGCACAGCCGCTCGACATAGCCGAGTGCAGCGGCATTGGCGCCTGGGTAGTAGTTGATGAAGGTGGCGTCGTCACGCAGACGCACACCTAGGGGCAGCTGAATCGGTTTCATGCTGACTGAACAGTTCCAAAGGAACCGTTAGTGGCCTCTGTGTAAAGTTTGCGAAGTTTATACCCGTGAGGCCGACCGCACAATGCGACAGACCACAAGCAAAATCAAAGGTTTGCGTTGACGCACCGGTTTCATGACAGTTTCTTTGGCGCTGCAGGCAACAACCCTGCATCGATCTGGGCTGCCTTTGAAGAAGCCTGAGACCCTGGCTCGTCAACCCCACCGTAAATATCAGAATCTTTATATAAATCATGCACATGGCGCACCAGCACCATGATCACCGCCGCCACCGGCAACGCCAGCAGAACCCCGGTAAAACCGAACAGTTCACCACCGGCCAGTATCGCGAAGATCACTGCCACCGGGTGCAGGCCAATGCGGTCTCCCACCAGCAACGGCGTCAGTACCATGCCCTCCAGCGCCTGACCGACCATGAACACCGCCACGATGCCGATCATCGGGTACAGATCGCCGCCAAACTGGAACAGACCGGCAATCAATGCCGCGCCAATACCGATGACAAACCCCATGTACGGGACAATCGCCGCCAAACCGGCAATCAGACCGATCAACAGACCCAATTCCAGCCCGACCAACATCAGGCCCGCGGCATAGATCACGCCCAAGGCCACCATCACCAGCAACTGCCCGCGCACAAACGCCCCGAGCACTTCATGACACTCACCAGCGAGTAATACTGCGCGCTCCTCGCGATCCCGGGGCAGCAGACCACGGATCTTTGCCATCATCAAATCCCAATCCCGCAGCAAGTAGAAACTCACCACCGGTATCAGCACCAGATTCGCCAGCCAGCCAATCAAAGCCAGACCGGAAGCCGTCGCCTGACTCAGCACCACCCCGACGATGTCGGTGGTCTGCCCCATGTGCTCACTAATGGCGGCCTTGAGTTTGTCGAACTTCCAGAACCCCTCCGACAAACCGAACTTGGACTGCGCCCACGGCAGCGCGGTGTGCTGCAACCAATCGAGCATCTGCGGTGCCAGCTCATATAAACGCAACAACTGCTTGGCGAGCATCGGCACCAACACCAGCAACAGCGCTGTGAAGATCAAGGTAAACAGCGCGAATACAGCGACCACGCCCAAGGTTCGCGACAGCCCGGCTTTTTCCATCCTGTCCACCAGTGGGTCAAACAGATAAGCCAACAGCAACGCCACCAGGAACGGCGTCAGAATCGGGTGCAACAGCCAGATAAACGCGCAGAGCAGAACCACCCCACCCAACCAGAACCAACGCCGCGTATCGGCCATGAACCACTCCATTGCTTCTATATAAAGAAAGAAAAACTACCAGCGAAATCGTAACTGCGGTGTCGGTGCCGGGGCGGGTGTCGCGACAGGAACCGAACCGTCAGCCACCGGTGCAACAGGCGCGACGGGAGCAGGTGCGGGTGCCGTTGTAACTTCCTGCAATTTCGCCAGCGACAACTGCGCCCGCAGCTGATCGGTACTGCCATTGACCCGATAGAGGATCCGGTCGCCATTGACACTTTGCGGGCGCCCGGAAAAAGGCTCCAGCAAACGCCCAAGGGTCGCATAGCGCTCAAGATTCATGCCCTGCACTTCCAGCAACTGTTGAGTTGCAGCCCCTGGCCTGGCGACAAAGCGCGGTGCCAGACGCTCATTGACCGCCAGCATCACCGCGTCCGCCAAAGCGGCTTGATCAGCCCCCTGGGCAGTGCCCGCCTCTTTCTGATCCCCCAGCCACAAACGCCATTTGGCTTGCCACTGCCCACCCTCTTCGCGGGCGTGTACTGCCAGCAAGGCGTCGGCATTGTACCTTTCCGATGCGTTGCGCAGCGGCGCCGGATCAGCACTTTCCAGATTGGGCGCGGTGGCGACGATCTGTTCATTCAAATCCGCCAGGGGCAAGCGCAACGGCAAGCCACGGTGCTGTGCCGCGCGGCGCAGCGGGGCCGCACTGGCCTGACCATCCCCCACCAGGCTTGAACCATCGCTGTAGTCGTTCAGCCACCACCCGAGGATGGAGGGTCGATTGGCGCCCCACATGGCCAACCCGGCACGGCGCATGGCCTGTTCAGTGGTGCCCGGATCGAAATCGACTTTCAGGACTTCCGGTGGCCCGGCGTCATAACCGAACTGACTGATGATTTGCTGCGGGTCCTTGCGGATCGCTGCCAGCCCCGGACTTTGCGCTGCCTTGGGGTCGCCGGTCAGACGCAAGACAAGGGTATCGAGGGCGCGTTGAGTCGCCTGGTCCCGCTCCTGCGGCGACTGGCCGCTGACGGGTTCGCGCACCTGGTAAAGGCCTTTGACGGTTTCGCCATGACTGACCAGGCTGAACAGTGACAAACAGCCCACAAACAAGAATTTGCAAAAACGCATGGAAGATTCCTGAGGACAAGAGCAGCTGGAACAGGCCGCATGAACATGATCGGGCAAGGCTGTGACCATCGCCTGGCGCAAAACATTCACACGCCCCGGGTAAGTTTTCGCACTGTCATAACGATAGACGGTAAATGCCGATACCCTTCCCAGGCCTGAAGGATGCCACCATCACGCTGTAATGATGGTTTTTTTATGCCGATATGCCCCTGCCGTCGGCCTGAGGATGGCCGCTGCCCTTCAAGCCTGATAAAATCGCGCGCCTTCGCAGACCGGCAACAGCCGGGCACTATCGAAATTCGCGTGAGGCAATCGCCCCCGTCGATTTCGGCGCCCCCGCTGAACTCGGTCGTTACCCAGAAATCCCCCCTAAAGGCCTGGATCATGAGCAAGCAACCCTCCCTGAGCTACAAGGACGCCGGTGTAGACATCGACGCCGGTGAAGCATTGGTCGAACGCATCAAGAGCGTCGCCAAGCGCACTGCGCGCCCGGAAGTCATGGGCGGCCTGGGCGGTTTTGGCGCCCTCTGCGAAATCCCGGCCGGCTACAAGCAGCCCGTGCTGGTTTCCGGCACTGACGGCGTCGGCACCAAACTGCGCCTGGCACTGAACCTGAACAAGCACGACAGCATCGGCATCGACCTGGTTGCCATGTGCGTCAACGACTTGGTGGTGTGCGGCGCCGAGCCGCTGTTCTTCCTTGACTACTACGCCACCGGCAAACTGAACGTCGACACCGCCGCTCAGGTCGTGACCGGCATCGGCGCAGGCTGCGAGCTGTCCGGCTGCTCCCTGGTCGGCGGCGAAACCGCTGAGATGCCTGGCATGTACGAAGGCGAAGACTACGACCTGGCCGGCTTCTGTGTCGGCGTCGTGGAAAAATCCGAAATCATCGACGGCTCCAAAGTCGCTACCGGCGACGCCCTGCTCGCCCTGCCATCGTCCGGCCCGCACTCCAACGGTTACTCGCTGATCCGCAAGATCATCGAAGTCTCCGGTGCCGACATCGAAAACACCCAGCTCGACGGCAAACCGCTGACCGACCTGCTGATGGCCCCGACCCGTATCTACGTGAAGCCGTTGCTCAAGCTGATCAAGGAAACCGGCGCCGTCAAGGCCATGGCCCACATCACCGGTGGCGGCCTGCTGGACAACATTCCGCGCGTGCTGCCAAAAGGCGCACAAGCCGTGGTTGACGTGGCGAGCTGGACCCGCCCGGCCGTGTTCGACTGGCTGCAAGAGAAAGGCAACGTCGACGAGAACGAAATGCACCGCGTGCTGAACTGCGGCGTGGGCATGGTCATCTGCGTGGCGCAAGAGCACGTTGAAACCGCCCTGAACGTTCTGCGCGAAGCCGGCGAGCAGCCTTGGGTCATCGGTCAGATCTCCACCGCTGCCGAAGGCGCGGCTCAGGTTGAACTGAAGAACCTCAAGGCTCATTGATGTCCCAGACCTGTGATGTGGTGGTGCTGTTGTCCGGCACCGGCAGTAACTTGCAGGCCTTGATCGACAGCACGCGGACCGGCGACAGCCCGGTCCGCATCGCTGCGGTGATTTCCAACCGTGCCGACGCCTTCGGCCTGCAACGCGCCAGGGATGCGGGTATCGATACCCGCACCCTGGATCACAAGGCTTTCGACGGCCGCGAGGCCTTCGATGCCGCGCTGATCGAACTGATCGACGCCTTCCACCCCAAACTCGTGGTACTGGCCGGTTTCATGCGCATTCTCAGCGCGGACTTCGTGCGCCATTACCAGGGTCGCCTGCTCAACATCCATCCTTCGCTGCTGCCCAAATACAAAGGGTTACACACTCATCAGCGCGCGCTGGAGGCTGGCGACGCCGAGCACGGCTGCTCCGTGCACTTCGTCACCGAGGAACTCGATGGCGGACCACTGGTCGTACAGGCAGTAATACCGGTAGAGTTGCACGACTCGCCGCAGAGTCTGGCGCAGCGGGTCCACGTTCAGGAACACCTGATCTACCCGATGGCCGTTCGCTGGTTTGCCGAGGGCCGGCTATCACTTGGCGATCAAGGTGCTTTACTGGATGGACAGTTACTCGCGGCCAGCGGCCACTTGATTCGAACCTAGGAGATTTTATGCGTCGTGCCCTGCTCTTCGCTTGCGCTCTGTTCGCCTTGCCCTTCGCACAGGCTGCAGACCTTCAACCTTTCTCCGCCAGCTACACCGCCGACTGGAAGCAGCTGCCCATGAGCGGCACCGCCGAGCGCAGCCTGACCAAGGAAGCCAACGGCGTCTGGAGGCTCAGCTTCAAGGCTTCGATGATGATCGCCAGCCTGTCCGAAGAAAGCACCCTGACCGTCGACAAGGACACCCTGCTGCCACAGTCCTACCACTTCGAACGAGGTGGCCTGGGCAAGGCCAAGAAGGCTGATCTGGACTTCGACTGGGCCGCCAAAAAAGTCACCGGCACCGACCGCGGTGACCCTGTCAACATTCCGCTCAACCGCGGCATGGTCGACAAATCCACCTACCAGCTGGCGCTGCAGCACGACGTGGCCGCCGGCAAGAAAAGCATGAGCTATCAAGTGGTAGACGATGGCGAAGTCGACACCTATGACTTCCGCGTGCTGGGTTCGGAAAAGGTCGACACAAAAGCCGGCCAGATCGAAGCGATCAAGGTCGAGCGCGTGCGCGACCCGACACAAAGCAAGCGCATCACCGTGCTCTGGTTCGCCAAGGATTGGGACTACCTGCTGGTCCGCCTGCAACAGGTTGAAACCGACGGCAAGGAGTACAACATCATGCTCCTGGACGGCAAGGTCAACGGCAAGACTGTCAAAGGCAGTTGAGCTACCGACACGACGAAGCCCCGCACTCGCGGGGCTTTTTTTTCGCCTGGCATTCGGCAAAGAAAGCGGAACGCGCCTCAAGAGGAATGCTCTATACCTTCAAGGTCTTTTTTGATCGAATGACGCATCCTGTTGCCTGCGAGGTTTCCCATGACTGTTACCGTCAATACCGTCTGCGCCGAAGGTTTTCGCCATACCGTTCAGATCGATGACCACGAACTCTTTGCCGATGTTCCTGTATCCGCAGGAGGTGAAGGCTCGGCGCCGGAACCCCACGATTACTTCGATGCCGCACTGGGTGCCTGCAAAGCCCTGACCCTCAAGCTGTATGCCAGGAAGAAGGGCATCCCGCTGACCGGTGTCGGCGTCGAGGTCAAACGCGACAACAGTGAAGAGCAAAAGGGCAAATACGCGCTGCACGTCAAACTGACCCTCAAGGGCGTGCTGACCGACGCACAGCGTGACGAGCTGCACCGCGTGGCCGATCGCTGCCCGATCCACAAGCTGATGACCAGCAGTGAAGTCAGCATCGAAACTCATTTGTCCGAAGGCGCGTTCAGCCAATAGCGGCAAGGGTTGCGCAAGCGGGTTATGCTCGTCCGCATCACCCGCTCAGTCTGGAACGCACCATGAACACTCCGCTCGTGATCCGCCCCCGCGCCGAAGATGTCGAAGGCCAGCCGATTCTTCGCCCGTTGCCATCCGCCAAATGCCGCAATGTCGGGCCTTTCGTATTTTTCGACCACATGCTGCAAACCCGCTACGCTGCGGGAGACGGCATGAACATCCGACAGCATCCGCACATTGGCCTGTCCACGCTCACCTACCTGTTTGAGGGGCAACTCCAGCACAAGGACAGCCTCGGTTCGGATCAAGTGGTCAACGCCGGGGATGTCAGCTGGATGACCGCCGGCAGCGCCATCGCCCACGTCGAGCGCACGCCCGACGCCCTGAAAGAACGTGGTTTCACGATGCACGGCTTGCAAATCTGGCTGGCCTCGCCCAAGGACCATGAACAGGGTCCGGGCCATTACAGCCACCACCCCGCGTCTACCCTGCCGGTCAGTGAAAACCTTGGCGTGAAGATCCGCATGATTGCCGGGTCAGGCTTTTGCCTGCAATCGCCGGTGCCGGTGCTTTCTCCTACGCTGTATGCCGAATTGCACCTGCAAACGGCGACGTCCTTGCTGATTCCCACCGAACATGAAGAACGTGCGCTCTATGTGTTGAGCGGCGAGGTACAACTGGAAGGCGAATTGATAGAACCGCATTCGCTGGTGGTGCTGCCCGTCGGTGAAGAGATGACGCTGTTCGCCGAGAGCGATTGTCATGCCGTGCTGTTTGGCGGAGCACCGCTGGACGGTCCGCGGCGGATCAACTGGAATTTTGTGGCGAGCGATCCAGCGCTGATCGACGAAGCGCGCCGTCGCTGGGCGGCCGGGGATTGGCCGACGGTGCCGGGGGAAGTTGAGCGGATCGAATTGCCAAAACAGCGAAGCGAGCCCACTCCCTTGTAATTGTCTTTGGTGTGAATCACACCGCCTTCGCGAGCAGGCTCGCTCCCACAATGGAATGTGTTCCCCTGTGGAAGCGAGTCTGCTCCGGGCGGCGTTCCGACGAAGAGGCCGGCGCTAACACCGACCCGATAGCGGCAAAAAAGTGGTCAACCCTTGAACACTTCATCCAGCAGATTGTGCATCGAAGCGAATGCACGGGCGGCGATCTTCGCGTCGTACATCATCATGCCCGGCACCTTGGCATGCGGGTCGGTGAACGAGTGGAAAGCCCCACCGTAGCTCAGCAACTGCCAATCCACACCAGCAGCGTTCATTTCTTCTTCGAAGGCGGGCAATTGCTCTTTCGGCACCAATGGATCGGAAGCGCCGTGCAGCACCAATACCGAGCCCTTGATATTTTTCGCATCGTTGACGTCCGGCGTATCGAGGGTGCCGTGGAACGACACCGCCGCCTTCACCGGTGCACCGGTACGGGCAAACTCCAGGGCGCAGCAACCACCGAAGCAGAAACCGAAGGTCGCCAGTTTCGACGTATCGACCTGCGCCTCGCCCTGCTGTTGCAACTGTTCAAAAGCCACTTGCATGCGCTTACGCAGCAGTGCCCGGTCATTTTTCAGCGGCATCATCGCCGCGCCCGCCTCGTCGTTGTTGGTTGGACGAACCGACTGGCCGTAGAGGTCCGCGATCAGCACCACGTAGCCCTTGGCCGCCACCGACTTGGCAATCTCCTCGGCGCCGGCACCGACGCCCATCCAGTTCGGCGCCATCAGCAGACCAGGGCGCACACCTTTATGATCGGCGTCGAAAGCCAGGCGGCTCTCGTAAGCCTGCCCGTCAATCTGGTAGGCAACGGAACGTACAGTGATTTGACTCATTTCTGACTCCTGATTTTTGAACACCAGAATGAAAAAACCCGCCGAAGCGGGTTTTTCTACAACGCAGTTAAACCGACAGTTCAACCAGCAGCTTGTTGAGACGACGCACATACGCCGCCGGATCTTTCAAGCTGTCGCCGGCCGCCAGGGCTGCCTGATCGAAGAGGATGTGCGACAGGTCGCCGAAGCGCTCGTCACTCTGCTCGTTATCGAGCTTCTCGATCAGCGGGTGAGCCGGGTTGAACTCAAAGATCGGCTTCGAATCCGGAACCTTCTGACCGCTGGCTTCCAGGATCTGACGCATTTGCAGGCCAAGATCCTGCTCACCGATGGCCAGGATCGCCGGGGAATCGGTCAGGCGATGGGACACCCGCACTTCAGCAACGGATTCGCCCAAAGCGGTCTTGAGACGCTCGACCAGACCTTCCTTGGACTTGGCGACTTCTTGCGCAGCCTTCTTGTCCTCTTCCGAGTCCAGGTTGCCTAGGTCCAGGTCACCACGCGCCACATCGACAAAGCTCTTGCCGTCGAAGTCGCTGAGGTAGCTCATCAGCCACTCGTCGATACGGTCGGTCAGCAGCAGCACTTCGATGCCTTTCTTGCGGAAGACTTCCAGGTGCGGGCTGTTCTTGACCTGGGCGTAGGTTTCGCCGGTCAGGTAGTAAATCTTGTCCTGACCTTCCTTGGCGCGTGCCAGGTATTCGGCCAGGCCGACTACCTGCTCACCGTCATCACCGCTGGTCGAGGCGAAACGCAGCAGGCCGGCGATTTTTTCTTTGTTGGCGAAATCTTCTGCCGGGCCTTCTTTCATGACCTGACCGAAGTTCTTCCAGAAGCCTTTGTATTGCTCAGGCTCGTTCTTCGCCAGTTTTTCCAGCATATCCAGCACGCGCTTGGTCAGCGCCGACTTCATGGAGTCGATGATCGGGTCTTTCTGCAGAATTTCCCGCGACACGTTCAGCGACAGGTCGTTGGAATCGACCACGCCCTTGATGAAGCGCAGGTACAGCGGCAGGAACGACTCGGCCTGATCCATGACAAACACACGCTGCACGTACAGCTTCAGGCCTTTCGGCGCTTCACGCTGGTACAGGTCGAACGGCGCACGAGCCGGCACATACAGCAGCGAGCTGTATTCCAGCTTGCCTTCCACCTTGTTGTGGCTCCAGCTCAGCGGGTTTTCGAAGTCGTGAGCGATGTGCTTGTAGAACTCCTGGTATTCCTCATCCTTCACTTCAGTGCGAGGGCGAGTCCACAGGGCGCTGGCGCGGTTGACGGTTTCCCATTCAACGGCCGGTTTCTCTTCACCTTCGGCAGCTGCCACTTCTTTCGGCAACTCGATCGGCAAGGCGATGTGGTCGGAGTACTTCTTGATGATGTTACGCAGGCGCCAGCCGTCGGCGAACTCGTCTTCGCCGGACTTCAGGTGCAGCACGATGCGGGTACCGCGCTCGGCCTTGTCGATGGTGGCGACTTCGAACTCGCCTTCACCCTTGGACGACCAATGCACGCCTTCGCTGGCCGGGCTGCCGGCACGACGGCTGAACACGTCGACCTTGTCGGCGACGATGAACGCAGAATAGAAACCCACACCGAACTGACCGATCAGGTGCGAGTCTTTCTTCTGATCGCCCGACAGGTTTTTCATGAAATCGGCGGTGCCGGATTTGGCGATGGTGCCCAGATGGGTGATCACATCTTCGCGGCTCATGCCGATACCGTTGTCTTCGAGCGTGACGGTCTTGGCGTCCTTGTCGAAGCTCACACGGATTTTCAGCTCAGCGCCACCTTCCAGCAATTCAGGCTTGGCCAACGCTTCGAAACGTAATTTGTCTACAGCGTCAGAGGCGTTCGAGATCAGTTCGCGAAGGAAAATTTCCTTGTTGGAATACAGCGAATGGATCATGAGGTGCAGCAGCTGCTTTACCTCGGTCTGGAAGCCCAGGGTTTCCTTTTGAGTTTCCACACTCATGGTCATCAAACTCCAATCAGATGGCATAAGCCGCGACTTTGAGGGTCGGCGGCGGGTTGTCATCTGAGTTGGGGGCTCCGTTCAGGATTTCAAGGGCTCCTCCAGTTTGAAATGTGCCCGGGCCGTGGCGATGGCCTCACCTTCGGTGGTTTGCCAGGCCGTAACCGCCACGTTGGCCACCCGGCGTCCCTGGCGGCACACCTGGCATCGGGCCCAGGTATCGCGGAACTGCCCGGTACGAAGATAATCGAGGGAAAAGTCGATAATCTTCGGCACGCCCGGCGAGCCGGTAGCGATCAGCAGGTGCATCGCCGCAGCCAGCTCCATGAAACCGGCAATTACACCGCCGTGGATCGCAGGCAATAAAGGGTTGCCGATGTTGTCCTTGTTGGCAGGCAGGCGAAACAGCAATTCATCCCCCACCCGTGAGCATTCCACCCCGATCAGCGTGGCGTAGGGAATCCGTTGCAGCAGCGAGGCGTAATCCCCCTGGGCATGGGCCTGTTGCAGTTGTTCCTGGAACGTGTCGGTCATTTCTTGTCTCCAGCGATGGCACCACCAAAGCCTTTGGTGCCCTTTATGCCCTTGCCCATGCGCATGAAGGTGCCCACCACATGGGCTATCGGTTGTTCAGGGTCATCCTGATAGGCAAAGCCGCGGGCGAAAATCACGTCGGTGGTCACCCGGTAACATTGGGCGAAGCCATAGACATCTTTATGGGGTTCAGCGGCATGCATGTAGTCGATGCGCAGATCGAGGGTCGGGCAGACTTCGAATTCCGGCAGCACGCAGAGCGTGGACATGCCGCAAGCGGTATCCATCAGCGTGGTCAATGCGCCGCCGTGGATCACGCCGGTCTGCGGGTTGCCGACGATCTGCGGGCTGTATGGCAGAACCACTGTGAGTCCTTCACTGCTGGCGCTGTGAACGTACAGCCCGAGGACCTGACAGTGGCGCAGCGCTGACAGAAATCGCGAAGCGCGATCAAAAAGGGGATTTTCAGCCATTTGATAAAAACTCTTGTTTATTAGTCTGGCAACGCATTAACACCCCTGGAAAAAGTTCCACGTTAGATCAAACTTATATATCTGAACGACGTGAGGAACTTAACCCTGATGTCTGCGCTCGAAAGGGCAGTAAGATACTTTCCATCAGGAGAAACACCCCATGCGTAAGACTTTAGCTATTGCCTTGATGTTGACCGCTTCCCTCGGTCTCGCTGCTTGCGATAAAAAATCCGAGGACAAAGCTCAAGACGCTACCCAACATGCTGAACAAGCCCAGGAAAAAATGAGCGAGGCTCAGGATAAAGTGAACGAGGCGGCGAAAGAAAACGCCGAAGCCGCCAAAGCTCAGGCTGAATCGAACGAAGCAGCGGCAAAAGAAGCCGCGCCGGAAGCACCTAAGAACTAATCCGGTTTTTAGCGTGACAAAAGAAAACCCGCCAAGTGCGGGTTTTCTTTTGCCTGCAGTTTTGAATGCGCTGAGCGCTAGAGCAAAATCGTTCGAAAAGTCGGACTAATCATCAGCAATAACGAACAGATTAAACCCACCAGCCAAATCAGGCTGCGCTGCCACGCCAAGTCTTTCCAGTAACACACCAAGTAGATCACTCGCGTGATCACGAAGATGATCGCCAGCAAGTCGATGAGCCATCCTGCCGTTTGCGTGGTATGCGCCATCAACACACCCACCGCGAATAATATGAAGGCCTCGAAACTATTCTGGTGTGCCGCCACCGCCCGGGCACCCAAACCGGTGAGTTGTGCCTGCTGTTGGCGCGGCAGGTGATTGTTGTAACCACCCTGCTCTTTCATGGCCGTTGTCACGGGCATGCGCGCCACGTAAATCAGCACGGCACTGATAAACACACACCAGAACGGAATACTCATCAAGCGACCTCTTTACTCACCTCGGGCAATGGCGCCTCTGTAGGGGTATAGACCATCACGTCGAGAACGTCGGAGTGAAACTCGCGGCGATACAACACGAACACGACGCCGCCACTCATCAACATGAACAACCAGGGGCTGACGAACCAGGCCAGCATCGTCATGCCGAAGTAATAAGAACGCAGGCCGAAGTTGAACTGGTTGGCGGCCATGGAGATGACACGGGCTGCACGGGTGGCGAAGGCTTTGCGCTCCTGTTCGGAGACATGGCGCTCACCGACCATCGGCGCCGAACCCACGAGAATCGCCGCGAAGTTGTACTGACGCATGCACCAGCTGAACGTGAAGAACGCGTAGACGAACACCAGTGCCAGGCACAGCAACTTGATTTCCGACATGCCCTGGGAAGCCTGTTGCACCATCGGGATGTCCGCCAGCAACGAGACGGCCCTTTCCGAGGCGCCAAGTACGGTAAGAATACCGGCCAGGATAATAAGTGTGCTGGAGGCAAAGAACGAGGCATTGCGCTCCAGGTTGCCGATCACGCTGGCGTCGGCGATGCGGTTGTCACGCAGCAGCATGCGACGCATCCAGTCTTCGCGGTAAAGATGCAGAACGCTGGCCAGGCAAGCAGTGTCGCGGCCCTTCCATGTGGCATAGCGGGTGTATCCGCCCCAGCAGATGATGAACCAGAGCGCGGCGAGGATGTGGATCAGGTTGGCTTGGATGAACGACATGCAGGTCCTTGTGATGTAGTAACGGAACATTCAAACCTTGTGGGAGCGAGCCTGCTCGCGAAGACGTCGCTTCATTCAACGCAAATGTTGATTGATCTACCGCTTTCGCGAGCAGGCTCGCTCCCACAAGGCGTTGCAGTGGTTCGACGTTAGCTCAACGGAAAAGACACCGCATCCCTCACAAAAAAAATGCCCCGTATCGATTGATACGGGGCATTTCTGTTTTGCGTACAAGCCCGCTCGTGACGGGCCAGTGAAGATTAAGCCAGCGCTTCTTCGCGCTTGCCCAGCAAGCGATCGCAAGCCACGGCGACCACCAGGGTCATTACCGAAGGCACCAGCCACGCCAGGCCCTGTTCGCTGAGCGGCAAGTGAGCCAGCTGAGTCGGCATCCAGTCTGCCAGGCCCGCGCCCTTGAGGGCATCGATCAAGCCGAAGATGAAAGACACCAGCATCACCGGACCGACAATGCGGCCCTGCTCATGCCAGAAGTCCTTGCAGAAGCTCAAGGCCACCAGGGCGATGCATGGCGGGTAGATCGCGGTCAGTACCGGGATCGAGAAGGCGATCAGCTTGGTGAGGCCCAGGTTGGACACCAGCAACGAAAACGCCGCGAGGATGATCACCAGGGTCTTGTAGGACAGTGGCAGTACACGGCTGAAGTACTCCGCGCAGGCGCAGGTCAGGCCCACGGCCGTCACCAGGCACGCCAGGGAAATCAGCACCGCCAGGAAGCCGCTGCCCAGGGAGCCGAAGGTGTGTTGTACGTAGGCATGCAACACCGCCGCACCGTTGGTCGCGCCGGCGGCCACTTCATGGCTGCCGGAACCGAGCCGGAACAGGCTGACATACACCAGCGCCAGGCCCACGCCGGCGATCAGGCCGGCAATGATCGCGTAACGGGTAATCAGCGCCGGCGATTCGACGCCGCGGGAGCGGATGGCGTTGACGATAACGATGCCGAACACCAGCGCACCCAAGGTATCCATCGTCAGGTAACCGTTGATGAAACCCTGGGAGAACGGAGCTGCAACGTATTCAGGCGTTGCCTGACCAATATCACCCGCCGGCAAGGCGAATGCCGCAATGCCCAGTACCGCCAGAGCGATGATCTTCAAGGGTGCGAGGAAACGACCCACGGTATCCAGCAGACGGCCTGGATAGAGCGAGATGAAGAACACCAGCAGGAAATACACCGAGCTGTAGAGGAACAGCGCCAGCGGACTTTCGCCGGTCAGCGGTGCCAGGCCCACTTCGAACGACACGGTAGCGGTACGCGGCGTGGCAAACAGTGGACCAACGGCCAGGTAGCACGCAGCCGCCAGCAGGCCACCGGCCAGCTTACCGATCGGGCTGCTCAACGCGTCCATCGCGCCACCGACCTTGGCCAGCGCGACAACGGTGATCACCGGCAGACCTACCGCCGTGACCAGAAAGCCCAGCGCCGCCATCCAGACGTTAGGCCCGGACTGCAAACCGACGATAGGCGGGAAGATGATGTTGCCGGCCCCGACGAACAGGGCAAACGTCATAAAACCAAGTGCCAGGATGTCCTGACCTTTCAACACTTTCATTAAGGAAATACCACACTACTGAATCGGAATTTAGAGAGGGGTTTCCCTTATGGATGAGGGAAATGCAGTCGGTCCGTATGGGACTGACCCGTTTAGCGCGTAGCTGCCTTGTGGGCGGCGGACGCAAAAATGGCGGCTAGCCTAACGAATTTGGCCGTAAAACGCACTGTTAGAGGGCGAACATTCCGATCTACGACATTTTCGTGTCGCGTTTACGTATCTAAATTTCACCTCGACCTCTGTGGCGAGGGGATTTATCCCCGTTGGGTCGCGAAGCGGCCCCCGGCCCCAGAATCACCCTATGCAGTAAATCAGGCACACTCGCATTGCTGGATTTACGGCTGCTGCGCAGCCGAACGGGGCGGTGCGACGTTTCGCTAAATCCCCTCGCCACAAAAAGCCCTGCACATTTCTCATATCCCGAAAACGACAAAGGCCACCCGAAGGTGGCCTTTGTTTGGTGAAGCGTCAGTTAAGCGCGAGGCTTACTTGACTGCCCAACCAGTCAGCTCGGCCAGGGCCTTGCCGATGTCTGCCAGCGAACGCACGGTTTTAACGCCTGCGTCTTGCAGAGCAGCGAATTTCTCGTCTGCAGTGCCTTTGCCGCCAGAGATGATTGCGCCAGCATGGCCCATGCGCTTGCCCGGAGGAGCAGTCACACCAGCGATGTAGGAAACAACCGGCTTGGTCACGTGTGCCTTGATGTAGGCAGCCGCTTCTTCTTCAGCCGAACCGCCGATCTCACCGATCATCACGATCGCTTCGGTCTTCGGGTCTTCCTGGAACAGCTTCAGGATGTCGATGAAGTTCGAACCCGGGATCGGGTCACCACCGATGCCGACGCAAGTCGACTGACCGAAACCGGCGTCAGTAGTCTGCTTCACAGCTTCGTAGGTCAGGGTGCCGGAACGGGAAACGATACCGACCTTGCCTGGCAAGTGAATGTGACCTGGCATGATGCCGATCTTGCATTCGCCTGGAGTGATCACGCCTGGGCAGTTAGGGCCGATCAGAGTAACACCCAGCTCGTCGCACTTAACTTTAGCGTCCAGCATGTCCAGGGTAGGAATGCCTTCGGTGATGCAAACGATCAGCTTGATGCCGCCGAAAGCAGCTTCCAGGATCGAGTCCTTGCAGAAAGGAGCCGGAACGTAGATCACGCTGGCGGTAGCGCCAGTGGCCGCTACGGCGTCTTTCACGGTGTTGAACACTGGCAGACCCAGGTGCTCGGTGCCGCCTTTGCCTGGAGTTACACCACCCACCATCTTGGTGCCGTACTCGATGGCTTGCTGGGTGTGGAAACTACCTTGCGAACCGGTAATACCCTGGCAGATAACTTTGGTGTCTTTATTGATCAGGACGCTCATTATTTGCCCTCCGCAGCTTTGACAACTTGTTGAGCAGCGTCGGTCAGGCTGGTAGCAGCGATGATGTTCAAACCGCTTTCTGCCAGTACTTTAGCGCCCAGCTCAGCGTTGTTGCCTTCAAGGCGAACAACAACCGGGATTTTCACGCCGACTTCTTTCACTGCACCGATGATGCCTTCGGCAATCATGTCGCAACGAACGATGCCGCCGAAGATGTTGACCAGTACTGCAGCGACGTTGGTGTCGGACAGGATGATCTTGAAGGCTTCGGTTACGCGTTCTTTGGTAGCACCGCCGCCCACGTCGAGGAAGTTGGCTGGCTTGCCGCCGTGCAGGTTGACGATGTCCATGGTACCCATGGCCAGGCCGGCACCGTTGACCATGCAACCGATGTTGCCTTCCAGCGCTACGTAGTTCAGTTCGAACTTGGCAGCGTGCGCTTCGCGCGGATCGTCTTGCGACGGATCGTGGAAAGTCTTCAGCTTAGGCTGACGGTACATGGCATTGGCGTCGATGTTGATCTTGGCGTCCAGGCAGTGCAGATCGCCGTCAGCCTTGATCACCAGCGGGTTCACTTCCAGCAGGGCCAGATCGTGATCCTGGAACAGTTTGGCCAGACCAACGAAGATCTTGGCGAACTGGGCAACTTGCTTGCCTTCCAGACCCAGCTGGAATGCCAGCTCGCGACCCTGGAATGGCTGAGCGCCAACCAGTGGGTCGATAGTGGCTTTCAGAATTTTTTCTGGAGTGTCGTGAGCGATTTTCTCGATGTCCACGCCACCTTCGGTGGAAGCCATGAACACGATGCGACGGCTCGAACGGTCAACGACAGCGCCCAGGTACAGCTCTTTAGCGATATCAGTGCACGATTCAACCAGGATCTTGGTGACTGGCTGACCGTTGGCGTCAGTCTGGTAAGTCACCAGACGCTTGCCCAGCCACTGCTGTGCGAAGGCTTTGGCGTCTTCTTTGTTGCGAACCAGCTTTACGCCGCCCGCTTTACCGCGACCACCGGCGTGGACCTGGGCTTTGACAACCCACTCGCTGCCGCCGATTTTGTCGCAAGCTTCTGCTGCTGCTTCCGGGGTGTCTACCGCGTAACCGGTGGATACTGGCAGGCCGTACTCAGCGAACAGCTGCTTACCCTGATACTCGTGAAGATTCATGCTTATTACCGTCTTCGTTAGGTACTGCGCATTCGGTGCTGCACTTGTTCAAGTGCCGCACCACCTGTGACTGCTGCTTGCGTAGCCTTTCCGGATACCCGGTGCAGCTACGCAAGACTGCGTCCGGCGGACATTCCGCGGTGAGTCTTGCACGCAAGGCTCACGACGGGCCGATACCGCCGTGGTTTCTTATTGTCTTAACGCTTCTTGCGGTTGGCGATGTGGATGGCGCCGCCATTCACTGCCAAAGCAGCTTCGTGCAAGGCTTCAGACAGGGTCGGATGGGAGAAAACCATCATGCCCAGGTCTTCAGCGCTGGTGCCGAATTCCATACCGATCGCGCCCTGCTGAACCAGTTCGGCAGCGCTTGGGCCAATCACGTGGACGCCCAATACGCGGTCTGTCTTGGCATCTGCGATGACCTTGACGAAACCGCCGGTATCGTTGGCAGCCATGGCACGGCCAGAGGCTGCGAACGGGAAGGTGCCGACGTTAACGTCTACGCCTTCAGCTTTCAAGGCCTGCTCGGTTTTACCGACCCACGCGATTTCCGGGTGAGTATAAATAACCGAAGGGATCAGATCATAGTTCATCTGGGCCTTGTGGCCCTTGATGCGCTCGACAACCATGATGCCCTCTTCCGACGCCTTGTGCGCCAGCATCATGCCGCGAACCACGTCACCGATGGCGTAAACGCCCGGTACGGTGGTAGCGCAGTGATCGTCAACGTGCACGAAACCGCGCTCGTCGAGGGTCACGCCGCAGTCGGCGGCCAGCAGATCAGTGGTCACCGGACGGCGACCAACGGCTACGATCAGCTTGTCGAAAGTAATGTTCTGTTCGCCGTTGGCATCGGTGTAGTTCACAACGACTTCGTCGCCGTTCACTTTCGAACCGGTCACGCGAGCGCCCAGCTTGATGTCCAGGCCCTGCTTGGTCAGGGTTTTCAGCGCTTCCTTGGAAACGGCCGTGTCGGCTGCCATCAGGAAGGTGTCCAGGGCTTCCAGGACAGTCACTTCAGCACCCAGGCGGGACCAGACCGAACCCAGTTCCAGACCGATCACGCCAGCGCCGATCACGCCCAGACGCTTGGGAACGGATTGGAATTCCAGTGCGCCGGTGGAGTCGACGATTACATTCTGGTCGACCGGAGCCGGTGGAATGTCGATCGGACGCGAACCTGGAGCCAGGATCACGTTTTCGGCTTCGATGACTTCAACCGAACCGTCAGGCTTGGTGACTTCGACTTTCTTGCCGGCCAGCAGCTTGCCGTGGCCCTGGATCGAAGTAACGCCGTTGGCCTTGAACAGGGTTGCAACGCCGGAGGTCAGACCTTTGACGATGTTGGCCTTGCGGCCGACCATCGCTGGCACGTCCATGGTCACGCCAGCGTGGTTGATGCCGTGGATCGCGAAGCCATCCTGCGCTTCGTGGAATTTCCACGAGCTGTCCAGCAGGGCTTTCGACGGAATGCAGCCGACGTTCAGGCAGGTACCGCCCAGCGCCAGTTTGCCTTCCTTGTCGGTGTACTTCTCGATGCAGGCCGTGGTGAGACCCAGTTGCGCGGCCTTGATGGCAGCAACATAGCCGCCAGGGCCCGCACCGATCACTACTACGTCAAATTTCTGCGACATTCAAAAAATCCTCTTGAGCGAAAAGCTTCAAGCCGCAAGCCACAAGCCAAACTGCCTTTACTGGCAGCTTGTAGCTTGCAGCTCGCGACTGCTTCTATCAGATATCCAGCAACAGACGAGCCGGGTCTTCCAGCAGGTTCTTGATGGTCACCAGGAAGGTCACAGCTTCTTTGCCATCGATCAGACGGTGATCGTAGGACAGCGCCAGGTACATCATCGGACGGATAACGACCTGGCCGTTGATCGCCATAGGACGCTGGATGATGTTGTGCATGCCCAGAATCGCAGCCTGCGGCGGGTTGACGATCGGGGTCGACATCATCGAACCGAAGGTACCGCCGTTGGTGATGGTGAACGTACCGCCAGTCATTTCTTCCATCGACAGTTTGCCGTCACGGGCTTTCTTGCCGAAAGTAGCGATGCCGCCTTCGATTTCAGCCAGGCTCATCAGCTCGGCGTTACGCAGAACCGGTACAACCAGGCCGCGGTCGCTGGAAACAGCAACACCGACGTCAGCGTAGCCGTGGTAAACGATGTCCGCACCGTCGATCGACGCGTTGACAGCCGGGAAGCGTTTCAGCGCTTCGGTAGCGGCTTTCACGAAGAACGACATGAAGCCCAGGCGCACGCCGTTGTGGGACTTCTCGAACAGATCCTTGTACTTCGAACGCAGGGCCATGACTTCGGTCATGTCGACTTCGTTGAAAGTGGTCAGCATCGCCATGTTCGATTGAGCTTCAACCAGACGCTCGGCAACCTTGGCACGCAGACGGGTCATCGGAACGCGTTTTTCAACGCGGTCACCGGCAGCGAATACCGGGGCAGCAGCGGCAGGTGCGGCAGCCTTGGCAGGCGCAGCAGCCGGAGCGGCTTTCTTGGCGGCAACGGCTGCAACCACGTCTTCCTTGGTCACACGACCGCCTTTGCCGGTACCGGCAACGGAAGCGATGTTGATACCGTTTTCTTCAGCCAGCTTGCGAGCAGCCGGGGCAGCAACAGGATCATCTTCGCCTTCGGCAGCCGGAGCAGCGGCTTGAGCAGCGGCGGCCGGGGCAGCAGCTGGAGCAGCGGCGGCAGCACCACCTTCAACGATCGAGCCCAGCACTTCGTCGGACAGAACGGTGTCGCCTTCGTTCTTCACGATAGCGCCCAGCACGCCATCAGCAGTAGCCAGAACTTCCAGTACGACTTTGTCGGTTTCGATGTCGACGATCAGTTCGTCACGCTTGACGGCGTCGCCCGGTTGTTTGTGCCAGGTGGCAACGGTGCCATCGGCAACCGATTCCGGGAAAGTGGGGGCTTTGATCTCGATAGCCATTATCTGTGGTTCCTTAAATTCGGTTTCAGGTGCGCGAAGGCATTAAACGGTAAAGGCGTCTTGCAGCAGTTGTTCCTGCTGCTCGGCGTGCATCGATGCGTAACCGCATGCCGGTGCAGCAGAAGCCTCACGGCCCGCGTACTCGAGTACGAGAGACTTGTTGAGGTTGCTGATGCTGCGACGCATGTGGTGCTGGCTGCTGTACCACGCGCCCTGGTTCATCGGCTCTTCCTGGCACCAGACGGCATGTTTGGCGTTGGTGTAAGGAGCCAGGACTTCGTTCAAGTCGTCCTCAGGGAATGGGTACAGCTGCTCGATACGCACGATGGCGATATCGTCACGGCCTTCGGCACGGCGTTTTTCCAGCAGGTCGTAGTAGACCTTGCCGCTGCACAGAACAATGCGCTCGACCTTTTTCGGGTCCAGGGCATCGATTTCCGGGATAACGGTCTGGAACGAACCTTCGGCCAGATCTTCAAGCGTCGAGATGGCCAACTTGTGACGCAGCAGCGACTTCGGAGTCAGGACTACCAATGGTTTGCGCAGCGGGCGAATCACCTGACGGCGCAGCAAGTGATAGATCTGAGCCGGCGTCGTCGGCATGCACACCTGAATGTTGTGCTCGGCGCACAGTTGCAGGTAACGCTCCAGACGAGCCGAGGAGTGCTCCGGCCCCTGACCTTCATAACCGTGCGGCAGCAGCATGGTCAGACCGCACAGGCGGCCCCACTTGTGCTCGCCACTGGTGATGAACTGGTCGATAACCACCTGGGCACCGTTGGCGAAGTCGCCGAACTGGGCTTCCCAGATAACCAGTGCGTTTGGCGTGGTGGTCGAATAACCGTATTCGAACGCCAGCACGGCCTCTTCGGACAGGAACGAGTCGTACAGGTCGAAGCGTGGCTGACCGTCGTACAGGTTCTGCAACGGCACGTAAGTGCCCGCATCCTTCTGGTTGTGCAACACGGCATGACGGTGCGAGAACGTACCGCGGCCGATGTCCTGGCCGGTCATGCGGATCGGGTGACCTTCGAACGCCAGGGTCGCGTACGCCATGGTTTCGGCGTAACCCCAGTTGATCGGCAGGCCGCCGGCTTGCATCTTCTGACGGTCTTCGTAGATCTTGGCAACCTGGCGCTGAACCACGAAGCCTTCCGGAATTTCCAGCAGCTTGGCGGACAGTTCCTGCAGGGTCTTCAGGTCGAAGCGAGTGTCATGACGCGCGGTCCAGGCGTGGCCCAGATACGGACGCCAATCCACGAATAGCTCTTTATTCGGCTCTTTGACCAGGCTTTTCACCACGTGCAGACCGTTGTCCAGCGCGTTGCGGTATTCGTCGACTTTCGCCTGAACGCGTTCCGCGTCCATCACACCGCTCTGGGTCAGACGATCGGCATACAGCTCACGAGTGGTGCGCTGCTTGGTGATCTGCTGATACATCAGTGGCTGGGTGCCGCTAGGTTCGTCAGCCTCGTTGTGGCCGCGACGACGGTAGCAGACCAGATCGATCACCACGTCACGCTTGAACTGCATGCGGTAGTCGATGGCCAGCTGGGTCACGAACAATACGGCTTCCGGATCATCACCATTCACATGGAGGATCGGCGCCTGGATCATTTTCGCGACGTCGGTAGCGTACTCGGTGGAGCGCGAGTCCAGCGGGTTGCTGATGGTGAAACCGACCTGGTTGTTGATCACGATGTGCACGGTGCCGCCGGTCTTGAAACCGCGGGTCTGCGACATCTGGAAGGTTTCCATCACCACGCCTTGACCGGCGAATGCCGCGTCACCGTGGATGGAGATCGGCAGAACCTTCTCACCGGTAGGGTCGTTGCGACGATCCTGACGGGCGCGAACGGAACCCTCGACCACTGGAGATACGATTTCCAGGTGGGACGGGTTGAACGCCATGGCCAGGTGAACTTCACCGCCGGTGGTCATCACGTTGGACGAGAAGCCCTGGTGGTATTTAACGTCACCGGAACCCAGCTCGACCTTTTTCTTGCCTTCGAACTCGTCGAACAGCTCGCGCGGGTTCTTGCCGAAGGTGTTGACCAGCACGTTCAGACGGCCACGGTGGGCCATGCCGATGACGATTTCCTTGGTGCCGTAGGAACCGGACCGCTGGATCAGCTCGTCGAGCATCGGAATCAGGCTCTCGCCGCCTTCCAGACCGAAACGCTTGGTGCCTGGGTATTTGGTACCCAGGTATTTTTCCAGGCCTTCGCCGGCAGTGACGCGCTCGAGCAGGTGGCTCTTGATGTCGGCAGAGTACGTCGGACGGCCACGCACGCTTTCCAGACGCTGCTGGAACCACTGGCGCTGCTGGGAATCGGTGATATGCGTGAATTCAGCGCCGATGGTGCGGCAATATGTCTGCTGCAACGCTTCGTGAATTTCGCGTAGGCTCGCTTCCTCTTTGCCGATGAACAGGTCGCCGGCACGGAAGGTCGTATCAAGATCGGCATTGGTCAAGCCGTAATGATTGATCGACAGGTCTGCAGGTGCAGTACGCTGCCACAGCCCCAGCGGGTCAAGCTGGGCTGCCTGGTGGCCACGCATACGGTAGGCCTGGATCAATCGCAGCACTTCAACTTGCTTCTTCTCGTGCTCACTGCTCACGCTGCCGGCGGAAACCGGTTGGGCGCGGCGCTGGTTCTTTGCCAGCAAGACGAAATGATCGCGAATTGTGGAGTGCGAAACATCGGTGGCAGAGTTGCCGTCGGCAGGCAACTTCTGGAAGTAGGTGCGCCACTCTTCTGGCACAGCGTTAGGGTCGTGCAGGTAGAGCTCGTAGAGCTCTTCCACATAGGCAGCGTTACTACCGGATAGGTAGGCGCTGTTCCACATGCGCTGCATCACGCTTTCTTGCATGCTTGGTCACCCTCGGTTAGGGGAACACCACCGGTGTCGACACCGAGCAAACTTGCAGAAGTCCAAATGCAGCGACCAAAACAAGCCACTAGGATCACACTGATAGTCCGGGTACCAGCCCGGATGCCCCTGCTTGTCTCATTTCTTCAAAGTAAGAGCCGCAGCCTTTTAAGCTGCCGCTCTGGTTATAGCCAGGACGCGGGTTGAAGCCCGCGCCTTAGCCTCTACGTTTACAGCGGCACTACGTTTACAACAGCTGGGTTACAGCAGCTGAATCACACGCCGCTGGAGAGCAGCATGTGACGGATGTGACCGATGGCCTTAGTCGGGTTCAGGCCTTTCGGACATACGTTGACGCAGTTCATGATCCCGCGGCAGCGGAATACGCTGAACGGGTCATCCAGCGAAGCCAGACGCTCGGCCGTCTTGGTGTCGCGGCTGTCTGCCAGGAAGCGGTACGCTTGCAGCAGGGCAGCTGGACCCAGGAACTTGTCCGGGTTCCACCAGAAGGACGGGCAAGAGGTCGAGCAGCAAGCGCACAGGATGCACTCGTACAGACCGTCGAGCTTTTCGCGCTCTTCAGGGGACTGCAGACGCTCGATGGCCGGAGCCGGCGTGTCGTTCTGCAGGAATGGCTTAACCTTCTCGTATTGCTTGTAGAAGATGCTCATATCGACAACCAGGTCACGGATAACCGGCAAACCTGGCAGAGGACGAACGATCAACTTGTTACCTTTTACAACGGCGGACAGTGGCGTGATGCACGCCAGGCCGTTCTTGCCGTTGATGTTCATGCCGTCGGAGCCGCAAACGCCTTCACGGCAGGAGCGACGATAGGAGAAACCTTCGTCCTGCTCTTTGATCAGCGCCAGCACGTCCAGCACCATCAGGTCTTTACCACCGGTATCGACCTGGAATTCCTGCATGAACGGCGCAGCGTCCTGATCAGGGTTGTAACGATAAACACTGACTTGCAACATGGCGGCCACCCTTAATAAGTCCGAATCTTAGGTTCAAAAGTCGGAACAGTCTTCGGCGAGAAGTTCACTGCACGCTTGGCAACGCGCTTCTCACCCGGGAAGTACAGGGTGTGGCACAGCCAGTTTTCGTCGTCACGGTCTTCGAAGTCTTCACGAGCGTGAGCGCCGCGGGACTCTTTGCGCACTTCTGCAGCGATGGCGGTCGCTTCAGCCACTTCCAGCAGGTTTTGCAGCTCCAGCGCTTCGATACGCGCCGTGTTGAACGCCTGCGACTTGTCATTGATCTTGACGTTGGCGATACGGGTACGCAGATCAGCCAGCTGGGCAATACCCTTCTGCATGTATTCGCCGGTACGGAATACACCGAAGTAGTTCTGCATGCAGCTTTGCAGCTCGCGACGCAGGGTTGCTACGTCTTCGCCATCGGTACGGCTGTTCAGCGCGTTCAGGCGCGCCAGAGCAGCTTCGATATCGGCTTCAGTCGCGTCGTCGTATTCGATACCGTCGGTCAGTGCCTTTTCCAGGTGCAGGCCGGCAGCACGACCGAAGACCACCAGGTCGAGCAACGAGTTGCCGCCCAGACGGTTGGCACCATGAACCGATACGCAAGCCACTTCACCCACTGCGAACAGACCAGGGATGATGGTGTCGACGCCGTCGGCATCCTGAGTGATTGCCTGGCCATGAATGTTGGTGGCAACGCCGCCCATCATATAGTGGCAAGTCGGAACAACCGGAACAGGTGCAACAACCGGGTCAACGTGAGCGAAGGTTTTCGACAGTTCGCAGATGCCTGGCAGACGGCTGTGCAGCACTTCCTCGCCCAGATGGTCGAGCTTGAGCATTACGTGGTCGCCGTTCGGACCGCAGCCGTTGCCGGCAATGATCTCTTTAACCATCGAACGGGCAACAACGTCACGACCGGCAAGGTCTTTGGCGTTCGGAGCATAACGCTCCATGAAACGCTCGCCGTGCTTGTTGATCAGGTAACCACCTTCACCACGGCAACCTTCGGTCACCAGTACACCGGCGCCGGCGATGCCGGTCGGGTGGAACTGCCACATTTCGATATCTTGTACCGGTACGCCTGCACGCAGAGCCATGCCGACGCCGTCACCGGTGTTGATCAGGGCGTTGGTGGTCGAAGCGTAGATACGACCTGCACCGCCGGTCGCCAGCACAGTGGCTTTCGCGCGGATGTAGGTGGTTTCGCCGGTTTCGATGCAGATCGCGATCACACCGACAAACTCGCCTTCCTGGTTCTTCACCAGATCGACAGCGTAGTACTCGTTCAGGAACGTGGTACCGGCTTTCAGGTTGCCCTGATAAAGGGTGTGCAGCAGCGCGTGACCGGTACGGTCGGAAGCGGCGCAAGTACGGGCAGCCTGCCCGCCTTTACCGTAATCCTTGGACTGACCGCCGAACGGACGCTGGTAGATACGGCCGGTTTCGGTACGCGAGAACGGCAGGCCCATGTGGTCCAGCTCGAAAACGGCAGCCGGGCCTTCCTGACACATGTATTCGATAGCGTCCTGGTCACCGATGTAGTCGGAACCCTTGACGGTATCGTACATGTGCCAGCGCCAGTCATCGTTCGGGTCGGCCGACGCGATGGCGCAGGTGATGCCGCCCTGTGCCGACACAGTGTGCGAACGGGTCGGGAACACCTTGGTGATCACGGCAGTCTTGTGGCCGCCTTGCGCCAGTTGCAGCGCTGCGCGCATGCCGGCACCGCCGCCACCAATAATGATGGCGTCGAAAGAAATCGTTGGAATGTTAGCCATGAATCAGATACCCCAGAGAATCTGCACACCCCAGACGAAGTAAGCGAACATCGCAACGCCGCATACCGACTGGAAAAGGAAACGTACTGCGGTCGCGGACTTGCCCAGCGCCATCGGCGTCAGGTAGTCGGTCGCGACGGTCCACATCCCAACCCAGGCGTGAACACCCAGGGCAACGAGGGCCAGCAGACTGAAGATACGCATCCCGTTGTGGTCGAACAGGGCATGCCATTGGTCGTAGCCAATGCCCGGGTTCGCAGCGATGTATCCGATCAGGAAGATGAAATAAGCCGCGAGAACAACCGCAGACACACGTTGTGCCATCCAGTCATAGAGGCCCGAACGCGACAGGTTCGTAACGCTGGTTACCATATCCAAACTCCCGCCAGAATGATCAGCACCGCAGACACGGCGATAATGATTTTCGAGCCCAGCGTGCCGCCTTCCAGCGTCTCACCGATGCCCATGTCCATAATCATGTGGCGCACACCGGCTACCAGGTGATACAGGAGAGCGGACAGGAGGCCCCATGCTACGAACTTGGCCAGAGGGCTGGTCAAGGTTGCCTTCACGTCGGCAAAACCTTCCTCGGAACCCAGGGATTTGCCCAATGCATAAAGCATGAAGCCCAGGCCCAGGAAGAGGATGATGCCGGAAACACGGTGAAGAAACGACGTAACGCCGGTGATGGGGAGTTTGATGGTCCTTAGGTCTAGGTTTACAGGTCGTTGGCTTTTCACGGCTTTTTTTCACACTGAAGAGCCCCTAACAATCAGGGCAAAGTTGTTGGGGAGTGCACTGGTCAGGTAACCACCACCCAGGGATGCGACCCCCAATAAAGCAGGCCCAAAAGCCCTTGGCGGTCGGTGGCCGAGTATAGACAGTTAGGCTACTAATGACAACGCAAACACCTAGCCCAAATAGCTGATTGCACAACGCGTATAAAAGGCGTAAATGGCAGGCAATTTCGAGAAAAAAGTCGGGTTAAAGCCTTCTGGAGCAAGACTTTAGGCAAATTGACATTCGAATTTATCTCACTATAGTGGTGCGGGCCCTGCGTGGGGGGTCTGTCTGATGATTTCAAGCATAAATAGGAGGCCACATGGCTGACAAAAAAGCGCAGTTGATCATCGAGGGCGCAGCCCCCGTCGAGCTGCCCATTTTAACCGGCACCGTTGGTCCCGATGTTATCGATGTTCGGGGTCTGACGGCCACGGGCCGCTTTACCTTTGACCCTGGTTTCATGTCGACCGCTTCCTGCGAGTCGAAGATCACCTATATCGACGGCGACAACGGCATTCTGTTGCACCGCGGCTACCCGATCGAACAGCTGGCTGAAAAGTCGGATTACCTGGAAACCTGCTATCTGCTGCTCAACGGCGAATTGCCGACTGCAGAACAGAAGGCCCAGTTCGTCGGCACCGTCAAGAACCACACCATGGTTCACGAGCAGCTGAAGACCTTCTTCAACGGCTTCCGTCGCGATGCCCACCCGATGGCCGTCATGTGCGGCGTAGTCGGCGCCCTCTCGGCCTTCTACCACGACTCCCTGGACATCAATAACCCGCAGCATCGCGAAATCTCCGCGATCCGCCTGGTTGCCAAGATGCCGACCCTGGCAGCGATGGTTTACAAGTACTCCATGGGCCAACCCATGATGTACCCGCGCAACGACCTGTCGTACGCGGAAAACTTCCTGCACATGATGTTCAACACCCCGTGCGAGATCAAACCGATCAGCCCGGTACTCGCCAAGGCCATGGACCGGATCTTCATCCTCCACGCCGACCACGAGCAGAACGCGTCGACTTCCACCGTACGTCTGGCGGGCTCTTCGGGCGCCAACCCGTTCGCCTGTATCGCCGCCGGTATCGCTGCACTGTGGGGCCCTGCCCACGGCGGTGCCAACGAAGCCGTACTGACCATGCTCGATGAAATCGGCGATGTCTCGAACATCGACAAGTACATCGCCAAGGCCAAGGACAAGAACGATCCGTTCAAACTGATGGGCTTCGGTCACCGCGTTTACAAAAACCGCGACCCACGCGCCACCGTCATGAAGCAGACTTGCGACGAAGTGCTGAAGGAACTGGGCATCACCAACGATCCGCAACTCGAACTGGCCATGCGCCTGGAAGAGATCGCCCTGACCGACCCGTACTTTATCGAACGCTCGCTGTACCCGAACGTCGACTTCTACTCGGGGATCATCCTCAAGGCGATCGGCATTCCAACCAGCATGTTCACCGTGATCTTCGCCCTGGCGCGGACCGTCGGCTGGATCTCCCACTGGAAAGAAATGCTCTCCAGCCCGTACAAGATCGGCCGCCCGCGCCAGTTGTACACCGGCTACGAGTCGCGTGACATCACCAAACTGGAAGACCGCAAATAAGACCTGTCTTGCGATAACGTCTTGGTTGCACCGGAAACGGCCTCTATTTATATAGAGGCCGTTTTTGTTTGACCCGCGACCTCACTGTGGGAGCGAGCCTGCTCGCGAAGACGGCATGACATCCGAAATCCGTGTTGGCTGACACACCGCTTTCGCGAGCAGGCTCGCTCCCACAGGGGAACGCGAACAGCAGTGAGGTCGAGTGTCAGCTCGCCTGGCTGCTTTTGATTTGCCCGCCCCTCCACGCCCTGAGCCTGTCCGTCAACCTGTGACGACCTCCATCGGCGCCGCTCGACGCAGTCGAACACGCTGCATGTAGATGAGTCATACCGAGCGTTTTTTTGCTTACTTTTTTTAGGCGCTTGTAAAAAAGTGAGTCGCCGTAAGGGCGAAACCATAAGTCGCCGTTACCGCAGGAATGGATATGTACTCGCCCAACACCATCTGGGTCGGCTCTAAGGCCACCTCAGCAGACAAGCCCCACCTCTAAAACGTCCGATAACCGCCCAATAAAAAATGCCCCGATCTCTCGACCAGGGCATCTCGTACAGCTGCGTTACTTATATATAAGCATCAAACCTTAGTGCGAAACCGCCCCACTCGCTCCCAAACCAGTCTGCGAGCGTACGAATTGCGGGAAGAACAGCGCCCGCTCATTGTCAGCCGCAGTCGACTTGTCGGTAACCGAGAAGAACCAGATACCGATAAAGGCAATGATCATCGAGAACAGCGCCGGGTACTCGTACGGGAAGATCGCCTTCTCATGATGCAGGATCTGCACCCAGATGGTCGGGCCAAGCACCATCAGGCCCACGGCACTCACCAGGCCCATCCAGCCGCCGATCATCGCACCGCGGGTGGTCAGCTTTTTCCAGTACATGGAAAGCAGCAGCACAGGGAAGTTGCAGCTCGCCGCGATGGAGAACGCCAGGCCCACCATGAACGCGATGTTCTGGCTTTCGAACAGGATACCCAGCGCGATCGCCAGCACCGCCAAGGCGATGGTAGTGATTTTCGAAACGCGGATTTCATCCTTCTCGTTGGCCTTGCCCTTCTTGATCACGCTGGCGTACAGGTCGTGAGACACCGCCGATGCACCGGCCAGGGTCAGACCGGCAACCACTGCCAGAATGGTTGCAAACGCTACCGCCGAAATGAAGCCCAGGAAGATACTGCCACCGACCGCATTGGACAGGTGCACCGCCGCCATGTTGTTACCGCCCAGCAACGCGCCGGCAGCATCTTTGAAGGCCGGGTTGGTGCTGACCAGCAGGATCGCGCCGAAGCCGATGATGAAGGTCAGGATATAGAAGTAGCCAATGAAACCGGTTGCGTACAACACGCTCTTACGGGCTTCTTTCGCGTCACTCACGGTGAAGAAGCGCATCAGGATGTGTGGCAGGCCAGCGGTACCGAACATCAGCGCCAGACCGAGGGAGAACGCCGAGATCGGGTCTTTCACCAGGCCGCCCGGGCTCATGATCGCTTCAGCTTTCGGGTGAACCTTGATGGCTTCGGAGAACAGCATGTTGAAGTCGAAGTTGACGTGCTTCATCACCATCAGCGCCATGAAGGACGCACCGGACAGCAGCAGGACCGCCTTGATGATCTGCACCCAGGTGGTCGCCAACATGCCGCCGAACAGTACGTAGGCGCACATCAGGATACCGACGAGGATCACCGCAACATGGTAATCAAGGCCGAACAGCAGCTGGATCAGCTTGCCGGCACCAACCATTTGCGCGATCAGGTAGAACGCCACCACGACCAGCGAACCGCACGCGGACAGCGAACGGATCTGGGTTTGCCCCAGGCGATAGGACGCCACGTCGGCAAAGGTGTATTTACCCAGGTTACGCAGGCGCTCGGCGATCAGGAACAGAATGATCGGCCAACCCACCAGGAAGCCGATCGAATAGATCAGGCCGTCGTAGCCGGAGGTGAACACCAGGGCGGAAATACCCAGGAAGGACGCCGCCGACATGTAGTCACCGGCGATTGCCAGACCGTTCTGGAAACCGGTGATCTTGCCGCCCGCCGCATAGTAGTCGGCCGCCGAGTTGTTTTTCTTGGAAGCCCAGTAAGTGATATACAAAGTCGCGCCAACAAACGCCACGAACATCAGGATCGCGGCGGTGTTCAGTGGTTGCTTCTGCACGGCGCCGGTCAGGGCGTCAGCCGCCCAGGCGCCCGGTGCGAAGGCTGCGATGCTCAAAAGAGCCATTAGACGCCGGATCATTGCTGAGCCTCCTTGAGAATCGCATTGTTCAGGTCGTCGAACTCGCCATTGGCGCGTCGTACGTAAATACCGGTCAGGATGAAGGCCGAAACAATCAGCCCGACACCGATCGGTATGCCCCAGGTAATCGAGGACTCAGGGCTGAGTTTCGCCCCCAGTACATGCGGCCCGTAGGCAATCAAAAGGATGAATCCGGAGTAAAGCCCTAGCATGATCGCCGAAAGAATCCAGGCGAATCGTTCCCTCTTGCTAACCAGCTCCTTGAATCGCGGGCTGTTTTGAATCGAGAGGTAAATGCTGTCGTTCATTGTTTTTATCCTCGCAGCACAGATTTAGTTGGAACGTAGCCACTCTATTCGGCTCAAGGACAGGTTCCAGACGACCTTAGTCTTAGAACCACACGACGTTTTCGCCATTTACCAGCACACCATAAATAACTGTGGGAGCGAGCCTGCTCGCGAAAGCGTCGTGTCAGTCAACATTTCAGTCGACCGATTCACCGCATTCGCGAGCAGGCTCGCTCCCACAGGGAAAAGCGAGCAGTGCTAAATAGAAGTTTATTTAGTCCAGTCAGCCACGCGCTCAGGGTGTTTGGCCACCCAATCCTTCGCTGCTGCATCAGGCTTGGCGCCTTCCTGGATCGCCAGCATGACTTCACCGATTTCGTCTTTCGAGGCCCACTGGAAGTTCTTCAGGAACTTGGCCACTTCCGGCGCCTTGGTTGCCAGTTCTTTGCTGCCGATGCTGTTCACGGTTTCGGCCGCGCCATACACGCCTTTCGGGTCTTCGAGGAAGCGCAGTTTCCACTTGGCGAACATCCAGTGCGGCACCCAACCGGTCACGGCAATGGATTCGTTTTTCTTCTCGGCGCGAGTCAGCTCGGCAATCATGCCGGCGCCGGAACTGGCCTTGAGTTGATAACCGGTCAGGTCGTAGTCCTTGATCGCCTGCTCGGTCTTGAGCATCACGCCCGAACCGGCGTCGATGCCGACGATGCGCTTCTTGAAGGTATCGTCGGTCTTCAGATCATCAAGCGACTGGGCCTTGACGTACTCCGGCACGATCAAGCCGATCTTGGCGTCCTTGAAGTTCGGACCGTAGTCGACGACCTGGTCCTTGTTCTTGGTCCAGTAATCGCCGTGGGTCACCGGCAGCCAGGCCGACAGCATGGCGTCGAGTTTGCCTGTAGCCACGCCTTGCCACATGATTCCGGTGGCGACCGCTTGCAGCTTCACGTCATAACCGAGTTTCTGCTTGATCACTTCAGCCGCTACGTGAGTGGTCGCGACGCTGTCGGACCAGCCGTCAACGTAACCGATGCTCAGGGTCTGGGTTGCTGCGCTGGCAAATGTGGAGCCCATCGCAAGCGCCAGAGCGGCACCTGCGCCTAAAAGTCGTCGCATCTTCATCGTTACTTCCCCGAAAGTGCTGCGCTCGACGGGTGCCGAGTCGCTTCAACGTATTGTTATGGTGCACAGCGCCCCCATCACGCCCACCGCAAACTCTTTCGATCATCAGCGGAGTACTGACGCCTTCGATAATCAACCTGACAGTCATTGCGACCTGCTCTGCCAGCGACCTCAAGGCATCGAGAAACGACATCAGAACGCCATTAAACCCGCGCCAGACAAACGCTTCGGGCAATCCGCTCGAACTTTGCATGTCAAAATCATGCAGGTCACCAAGCACGCGGAAAATGCAGGTAACATGCGCCGCTTTGCTCCCAGACGGCCTGACCATGCCCGCGACATCCCGCTTTCCTTTTTTTGCCTATCTTTTCGCCTGCCTGCTGGGGCTTTTTGCCTTTGGCGGCTTTTGGTACGGCCTGGGCAAACCGGTGATCCTGCCGGACGCCGCCACCCCGACGCACAAGCTGCAATGCGCCTCCTATACCCCGTTCGACAAAGACCAGTCGCCGTTCGATGTGCCGTTCAACTTGCGCCCCGAGCGCATGGACGCCGACCTCGCGCTGCTGGCCAAAAGCTTCGAATGTATCCGCACCTACTCCATGACCGGTCTCGACGCCTTGCCCGATCTGGCGCGCAAGCATGGGTTGAAGCTGATGATCGGCGCCTGGGTCAACAGCAATCCGGTGGACACCGAGAAAGAAGTCGACTTGCTGATCGCCTCGGCCAACGCCAATGCCGACGTGGTGACTGCGGTGATCGTCGGCAACGAAACCCTGCTGCGTAAGGAAGTCACCGGCGCGCAGTTGGCCAGGTTGATCACCAAGGTCAAAAGCCAGGTCAAGCAGCCCGTCACTTATGCCGACGTCTGGGAGTTCTGGCTCAAGCACCCGGAAATCGCGCCGGCGGTGGATTTCCTGACCATCCATTTGCTGCCGTACTGGGAAGACGATCCCTCGAACATCGACGCCGCCCTGCAACATGTGGCGCAAGTGCGTCAGGTGTTCGGCAACAAGTTTGCGCCCAAGGACGTGATGATCGGTGAAACCGGCTGGCCAAGCGAAGGCCGCCAGCGTGAAACCGCCCTGCCGAGCCGGGTCAACGAAGCCAAATTCATTCGTGGTTTTGTCGCCCTGGCCGAACAGCAAGGCTGGCACTACAACCTGATCGAAGCCTTCGACCAACCGTGGAAACGTGCCAGCGAGGGTGCGGTCGGTGGTTACTGGGGGCTGTTCGATGCCGACCGTCAGGACAAAGGTGTGCTGGCCGGGCCAGTGTCGAACGTACCTTACTGGTCCCAGTGGCTGATGGTGGGCGGCTTGATCTTCCTCGGTACGCTGATCCTCGGCGGCCGCATGCGCAGTACTCGCGCGGCGCTGGTGCTGCCGTTGCTGGGCGCCCTGGCGGCTTGCGCGATTGGCGCCTGGGGTGATCTGGCCCGCGTCACCACGCGTTTTGCCAGTGAATGGCTGTGGGTCGCGCTGCTGACGGCGCTGAACCTGTTGATACTGGCTCACGCCGCACTGACATTGAGCCCACGCACCGGGTGGCGTGGATGGGCATTCAATGCGCTCGAACGTCGATCAGGCTGGTTGTTGGCGATAACAGGTTTTGCGGCGGCGGTGATGATGCTGGAACTGGTGTTCGATCCGCGTTATCGCAGCTTCCCGAGCGTGGCGTTCATCGTGCCGGCGCTGGTCTATCTGTGCCGTCCGGTGAGCGTACCGCGCCGGGAGATTGCGCTGCTGACCTTCATCATCGGCGCGGGCATTGCGCCGCAGTTGTACCGTGAGGGGCTGGAGAACCAGCAGGCCTGGGGATGGGCGCTGGTGAGCGGGTTGATGGTGATGGCGTTGTGGCGCAGCTTGCGGGTTCGCAAGGCTTAATCTTTCAGCGAGTTTGCCGGCCCCTTCGCGAGCAGGCTCGCTCCCACAGTGATCTCCATCGAACACATTATTTGTGTATGGCCAAAATCCAATGTGGGAGCGAGCCTGCTCGCGAAAACTGATTATCAGGCGCTACGGGATGCCCTGACCAATCGCAACCCCGCAATCACCACCGCAAACACCGCCAACGTCGTGTTGTACAACGCCAGCGCCGGGAAACCGAGTACCAGCGCCAGCACCGCCAGCCACCACCCTGCCCGCCCTGGCATCACAAAGCCGATCAACGCAGCGATCAACGCAGTCCAGCCCAAAATCGCGAAGTGAATCATCAGCCCCAGGTTCGAACGAACCTGACATTCCCAACGGTTCGCCTCATCCACGCAGATACCCACCCATTGCGCATCTTCCATGAAGCCATAACGCGCGCCATAACTGGCGGCCAGCCACAACGGCAGCAAAACAAGCAGCAAAATCACGGGCAGACGGCGGGACATGAAACACTCCAATAAAACGAAAACGGCGGCCAGCTTAATCGGACGGCCGCCTTACGCAAGCACTAACAACTGTTAACTGGTCATGCAATCGCTGCAAAGTGTATCGTCCAGCTACTATTACTTCGAATTAGGCCTGTTTGGTGCCGATGCGTGGCACTTTGGCGCAAATCCAGTGGTCATAGCCTGCGAACTTCATTCGGCACCTTCCTTTAAGGGATCCAGTCATGCTCCGTTCCTTGCGCTTCGCCGCCCTGTTTGGCGGCCTTATCTTGAGTGCGTCCGCGCTGGCGGTGGATATCGATGCCGCCAGTTATGGCTATCCACTGACCAACCCGTTCGAGGCGACCATCGCCACGACGCCTCCGGATCTGCGCCCGGACCTGCCGCTGGACGATGACATCGATCAGTCGGACCGCAGCCTCACCTTGCGCCCGGAGCGTCAATTCGAGCTTCCAGACAACTTCTGGCCGGTCAAGAAACTCACCTATCGCATCGCCACGCAAGACAAAGCCGCACCGCTGATCTTTCTGATCGCCGGCACCGGCGCGCGCTATGACAGCAGCCTGAACGAATACCTGAAAAAGCTTTACTACAAGGCCGGCTATCACGTGGTGCAATTGTCATCGCCCACCAGCTTCGACTTCATGAGCGCCGCCTCACGCTTTGCCACCCCCGGTATCACCAAGGACGACGCCGAAGACATGTACCGGGTGATGCAGGCGGTGCGCGCGCAGAACCCGAAGCTGCCGGTCACTGAGTACTACCTGACAGGCTATAGCCTCGGCGCGCTGGATGCGGCATTCGTGGCCCATCTGGACGAAACCCGCCGCAGTTTCAATTTCAAGAAAGTGTTGCTGCTCAATCCTCCGGTCAACCTGTACACCTCGATCACCAACCTGGACAAGCTTGTACAAACCGAAGTCAAGGGCATCACCAATACGACCACCTTCTACGAGCTGGTGCTGAATAAACTGACCCGTTACTTCCAGCAGAAAGGCTACATCGATCTCAACGATGCACTGCTCTACGACTTCCAACAGTCCAAGCAGCATCTGACCAATGAACAGATGGCCATGCTCATCGGCACGTCGTTCCGTTTCTCGGCGGCCGACATCGCCTTCACGTCGGACCTGATCAACCGCCGCGGCCTCATCACCCCACCGAAAACGCCGATCACCGAAGGCACCAGCATGACGCCGTACCTCAAGCGTGCGCTGCAATGTGACTTCGACTGCTACATCACCGAGCAGGTCATCCCGATGTGGCGCGCCCGCACCGACGGCGGCAGCCTGCTGCAACTGATCGACCAGGTGAGTCTGTATGCGCTGAAGGACTACCTGCACGACAGCCCGAAAATTGCCGTCATGCACAACGCCGACGACGTAATCCTCGGCCCCGGGGACCTCGGCTTCCTGCGCAAGACCTTTGGTGATCGCCTGACCGTTTACCCGCTGGGCGGCCACTGCGGCAACCTTAACTACCGCGTCAACAGCGACGCCATGCTGGAGTTCTTCCGTGGCTAAATACCTCCTGCTTATCGCCGCGTTACTCTGCGCAACCGCTGCCAATGCCGACAACAGTAAAGCCAACGCCCCCGTGGTCGTCGACAGTGACGGCTTCAAGGAACCACTGAGCAAACTCAAGTTCAACCCGGGTCTGGATCAGCGCGAGTTCGAGCGCTCGACGCTCAGCGCACTGAACGTCTACGACCCGCTGGAAGAGTGGAACCGCCGCGTCTACCACTTCAACTATCGCTTCGACCAATGGGTGTTTTTGCCGGTGGTCGATGGCTATCGCTACATCACGCCAAGCTTCTTGCGCACCGGTGTCAGCAACTTCTTCAACAACATCGGCGACGTGCCGAACCTGCTCAACAGTCTGCTGCAGTTCAAGGGCCAGCGCTCGATGGAAATTACCGGGCGCCTGCTGCTCAACACCACCATCGGCATCGCCGGCCTGTGGGACCCGGCCACCGCCATGGGCTTGCCACGCCAGAACGAAGACTTTGGCCAGACCCTGGGCTTCTACGGTGTTCCAGGCGGCGCCTATTTCGTACTGCCGATCCTCGGTCCGTCGAACCTGCGTGACACGGGCGGGCTGGTGGTCGACTTCAGCGCCGAATCAGCCATCAACTTCCTCAACGTTGCCGAAGTCAGCTCCAACCATCCCGAGGTGTGGATTCTGCGTGGCGTCGACAAGCGCTATCAGACCAGCTTCCGTTATGGCCAGCTAAACTCGCCGTTCGAGTATGAGAAGGTGCGTTACGTGTACACCGAGTCGCGCAAGTTGCAGATTGCCGAGTAATCCTGCGAACACAAAACACTGTGGGAGCGGGCAAGCCCGCTCCCACATTGGATCGTACTGCCAGGTTCAGCCCTTCAACACTTTCCAGATTTTGCTGACAGCCATCACCCCCACCAACACCACCGCGCCCGCCACAATCCCTGCCAGCCCATTAAGCAACGTCGGCACGATAAACCCGGCACCACCCGCCCCCGCGCTGACACTCTCGATCCAGTGATGCACCACGGGCACACCATGGGTGAGGATGCCGCCACCGACCAGGAACATCGCCGCCGTGCCGATCACCGACAGGCTTTTCATCATGTACGGTGCCGCTCGCAGAATTCCTGCGCCAATGCTTTTGGCGAGCTGACCCGGCTTCTGGGTCAGCCACAGACCCAGGTCATCGAGTTTGACGATACCCGCCACCAACCCGTAGACGCCGACAGTCATGACGATGGCGATGCCCGAGAGCACGACGATTTGCTGGGTCAGCGCCGAGTCGGCCACGACGCCCAGGGTGATGGCGATGATTTCCGCCGAAAGAATAAAGTCGGTGCGGATCGCACCCTTGATCTTGTCCTTTTCGAACGCCACCAGATCGACTGAAGGGTCTGCCACCGCCTCGACCAGTTCGGCATGTTCAGCCTGATCCTCAGCCTTGCTGTGCAGAAACTTGTGGGCGAGCTTCTCGAAACCCTCGTAGCACAGGTATGCGCCACCAACCATCAACAACGGTATGACCAGCCACGGAATGAACGCACTGATGGCCAATGCCGACGGCACCAGGATCAGCTTGTTGATGAACGAGCCCTTGGCAACGGCCCATACCACGGGGATTTCCCGTTCGGCACGTACGCCGCTGACCTGCTGGGCATTGAGTGCCAGATCGTCGCCGAGCACGCCGGCCGTCTTCTTGGCGGCCATTTTGGTCATCAACGCCACATCGTCCAGCACGGCGGCGATGTCGTCGATCAGCAACAGCAAACTGCTTCCTGCCATGAATCGGGTTTCCTTCTGCAATGAATGCCGTGCAGCATAGCGCGGCCCGGCGCCGCACGGAGCATTCTTGAGCGCCGCCAAAGGCCGGTGCTACCATGCGCAACCGCCAGAACAGGCAAGGAACCACCTGGTTTATGAGCACTATCCGCGAGCGCAACAAACAACTGATCCTGCGTGCCGCCAGTGAGGAATTTGCCGACAAGGGCTTCGCTGCGACCAAAACCAGCGACATCGCAGCCAAGGCGGGATTGCCCAAGCCCAACGTCTACTACTACTTCAAATCCAAGGAAAACCTCTACCGCGAGGTGCTGGAAAGCATCATCGAGCCGATCCTCCAGGCCTCGACCCCGTTCAACCCTGAGGGCGTGCCCAGCGAAGTCCTGAGTGGCTACATTCGCTCGAAAATCCGTATCTCCCGCGATCTGCCGTTTGCATCCAAGGTGTTCGCCAGCGAAATCATGCACGGTGCCCCACACCTGAGCGCCGATCTGGTCGAACAGCTCAACAGCCAGGCCAAACACAATATCGACTGCATCCAGACCTGGATCGACCGCGGCCAGATCGCCCCCATCGACCCCAACCACCTGATGTTCAGCATCTGGGCGGCGACCCAGACCTACGCCGACTTCGACTGGCAAATCACCGCCATCACCGGCAAGGCCAGGCTGGATGAAGAGGACTATGAAGCGGCGGCGCAGACGATCATCCGGTTGGTGCTCAAGGGGTGTGAGCCGGATCGGTAGACCGCGCTGACTGCATCGCTGGCAAGCCAGCTCCCACAGGTTTCTGTGTCGAATTCAGACTCTGTGAACGACACAAATTCTTGTGGGAGCTGGCTTGCCAGCGATGAAGGCAACACGGTTCAAAGTTGTCAGATCCAAACTGCATCCCACAGTGGATAGTCGCCGAGCTTTTCCACCAGACCCGCCCGCAATGGATTGGCCACCACATACCGCGCCAATTTCACCAAATCCTCCTCTCGACGCAGTGCCCGGTCGTGATAACCCTGCTGCCATAGTGGTCCGCGCCTGCCACTGCAATGGTTCACCTCTCGAGTAATCAGGGACTTGGTCTCGCGCATCAATCTGCGCAAGGAGCAGTTTTCCAGCTCGACGAGCCAGTGAAAATGATCAGGCATGACCACCCAGGCCAGAGAGTTCGCCAGCCCGAGATTTTGCGCCCGGCGAAATTGGCCAACAACCAATCTGCCCAAAGCAAAATCGGCGAAAACCGGCTCTCGATGAAGGGTATTGGTAGTCAGCAAATAGATTCGATTGGGATCGGCATAGCGACCCGTTCGCAGGCGATGTGAAGCGGGTATATCGGGCATTCCTTTGCCTCTTTCATGATGAACTCATGAAAGGCTAGACCTGGAAATGCTGGATGATAATGCAGACTTTTAGCAGGATGTGTCTGGCAGATAGCAATCGCTGGCAAGCCAGCTCCCACAGGGTCTTCTGGTGTATGCAAAATATACTTACACCGCCAATCCTTGTGGGAGCGGGCTTGCCCGCGATGGCATTCACTCAGGCGCAGCTGATCAAGCAGCAACCCCCGCATCCGCCCTCAACCCCAACGCCTCGATCGCATTGATCGCACACTGTTCATCAACATCCGACAGATCCCCGCTGATCCCCACCGCTCCCAGTACGTTCCCGCCCTGATCGCGAATCAGCACACCGCCCGGTGCCGGTACGACGCTGCCCTGCCCCAGGCTGTTCAAGGCGGCGATGAACGCCGGGCGTTGTTGAGCGTCCAGCGCCAGCAGGCGTGAGCCTTTGCCCAGGGCAATGGCGCCCCAGGCTTTGCCGATGGCGACTTGCGGACGCAGCAGGCTGGCGCCGTCTTCGCGTTGCAGGGTGATCAGGTGCCCGCCGGCATCCAGCACCGCGATGGTCAGGGGGGCGGCGGAGATTGCCCGCCCGGCGTTAATGGCTTCGTTGACCAGGTTGACTGCGACTTTCAAGGTTAAAGCGCTCATGGTGCCGTCCTCATTTTGTTTTTCGGAAAGCCGATGGACTGCGCGTGTGTGCCGCAGTCCGATGCAACAAATAGAACACAATGAATTATTTTTTTGTATACAATAATTATCGAAAAGCGCCACATGCGACGAAAAGCCACAGTGAATCGGGCTTCCGACGAATGAAACGACCGCTTGAGAAAATGGATTGACCTGCGCCGTCCACCGTGAATACACTCTGCGCAAAGCCACTTGTATACAATTACAAAACGTAAAGAGGCACAAAACCATGAGCAAAATGAGAGCAATCGAAGCCGCCGTTCTGGTGATGCGCCGTGAAGGGGTTGATACCGCTTTTGGCATCCCGGGTGCCGCCATCAACCCGCTGTACTCCGCCCTGCAAAAGGTCGGCGGCATCGATCACGTCCTCGCTCGCCACGTTGAAGGCGCGTCGCACATGGCCGAGGGCTACACCCGCACCAAGGCCGGCAACATCGGCGTGTGCATCGGCACCTCCGGTCCTGCCGGTACCGACATGGTCACCGGGCTGTACAGCGCCTCGGCCGACTCGATTCCGATCCTTTGCATTACCGGCCAGGCACCCCGCGCCCGTATGCACAAGGAAGACTTCCAGGCTGTCGACATCACCAGCATCGTCAAGCCGGTGACCAAGTGGGCGACCACCGTCCTGGAACCGGGCCAGGTGCCTTACGCGTTCCAGAAGGCGTTCTATGAAATGCGCTCCGGCCGCCCAGGCCCGGTGCTGATCGACCTGCCGTTCGACGTGCAAATGGCGGAAATCGAATTCGACATCGACGCCTACCAGCCGCTGCCACTGGCCAAACCGAGCGCGACCCGCATTCAGGTAGAAAAAGCCCTGGCGCTGCTGGATCAGGCCGAACGTCCGTTGCTGGTGGCCGGTGGCGGCATCATCAATGCCGATGCCAGCGACCTGTTGGTGGAATTCGCCGAGCTGACCGGGATTCCGGTCATCCCGACCCTGATGGGCTGGGGCACCATCCCCGACGACCACCCGCTGATGGTCGGCATGGTCGGCCTGCAGACTTCGCACCGCTACGGCAACGCCACCCTGCTCAAGTCTGACGTGGTGCTGGGCATCGGTAACCGCTGGGCCAACCGTCACACCGGTTCGGTCGATGTGTACACCGAAGGCCGCAAGTTCATTCACGTCGACATCGAAGGCACCCAGATCGGCCGCGTGTTCACCCCGGACCTGGGCATTGTGTCCGACGCCGCTGCTGCGCTGACCGTGTTCATCGAAGTCGCTCGCGAATGGCAAGCCGCCGGCAAACTGAAAAACCGCAGCGCCTGGCTGCAAGACTGCCAGCAACGCAAATCCAGCCTGCAGCGCAAGACTCACTTTGACAACGTGCCGGTCAAGCCGCAGCGGGTTTACGAAGAGATGAACCAGGTGTTCGGCAAAGACACTTGCTACGTCAGCACCATCGGTCTGTCGCAGATTGCCGGCGCGCAGTTCCTGCACGTCTACAAGCCGCGTCACTGGATCAACTGCGGTCAGGCAGGTCCGTTGGGCTGGACCATTCCCGCGGCGCTGGGCGTGGTCAAGGCTGATCCGACGCGTAAGGTTGTCGCGCTGTCTGGCGACTATGACTTCCAGTTCATGATCGAAGAATTGGCGGTGGGCGCGCAGTTCAAGCTGCCGTACATTCATGTGGTAGTGAACAACTCGTACCTGGGTCTGATCCGTCAGGCACAGCGCGGTTTCGAGATGGACTACTGCGTGCAGCTGTCCTTCGATAACCTGAACGCACCGGAACTCAACGGTTATGGCGTCGATCACGTCGCGGTTGCCGAAGGCCTGGGCTGCAAGGCACTGCGTGTGTTCGAGCCGGCTGACATCGCCCCTGCCCTGCGCAAGGCCGAGGAGATGATCGAAGAGTTCAAGGTTCCGGTGATCGTCGAGATTATCCTGGAGCGCGTGACCAACATTTCCATGGGCACCGAGATCAACGCCGTCAACGAATTCGAAGACCTGGCGCTGGTCGGCAACGACGCACCGACTGCGATTTCGTTGCTCGATTGATCGTTCCCCTTGTGGGAGCGAGCCTGTGTGGCGAGGGAGCTTGCTCCCGCTCGGCTGCGAAGCAGTCGCAAAGCTTTTGGGGCCGCTTCGCGACCCAGCGGGAGCAAGCTCCCTCGCCACGACAAGCCTGCTCCCACAAGGGGTCATCACATATTTACGGGAGACCACCATGCCGCGTTTCGCAGCCAACCTGTCCATGCTGTTCACCGAACAGGATTTCCTCGCCCGTTTCGAAGCGGCCGCCAAGGCCGGCTTCACGGGTGTCGAATACCTGTTCCCGTACGACTTCAGCTCTGCCGAAATCAAGGCCAAGCTCGACGCCAACGGTCTGACCCAAGTGCTGTTCAACCTGCCGGCCGGTGACTGGGGCAAGGGCGAGCGCGGTATCGCCTGCCTGCCCGACCGCGTTGATGAGTTCCGCGCCGGGGTCGACCTGGCCATCGCTTACGCGCAGGTGCTGGGCAATACCCAGGTCAACTGCCTGGCCGGCATCCGCCCACAAGGCGTCGACGATGCCACCGTGGAAAAAACCTTCGTCGCCAACCTCAAGTACGCAGCCGACAAGCTGCAAGCGGCGGGCATCAAACTGGTGATGGAAGCGATCAACACCCGCGACATCCCGGGCTTCTACCTGAACAACACGGCGCAAGCCCTGTCGATTCGCGAACAGGTCGGCAGCGCCAATCTGTTCCTGCAATACGACATCTATCACATGCAAATCATGGAAGGCGATCTGGCCCGCACCCTGCAATCGCACCTGGGCGAGATCAACCATGTGCAGCTCGCCGACAACCCGGGGCGCAATGAACCGGGCACCGGTGAAATCAATTACCGCTTCCTGTTCGAACACCTGGACCGCATCGGGTATCAGGGTTGGGTCGGCTGTGAATACAAGCCGCTGACCACTACTGAAGCGGGTCTGGGCTGGTTGAAAACCCATAACGCGATTTAACGCGATACCTGTGGGAGCGAGCCTGCTCGCGAATGCGGTGGTTCAGTCAACACGGATATTGAATGTTCTATCGCATTCGCGAGCAGGCTCGCTCCCACATAGAAGCACTCCCCTATTTGCTTGAAGCAGCAATAAAAACAAGAGGATTTTCTCATGGCTAAAATCGGATTTATCGGCACCGGCATCATGGGCCACCCAATGGCGGCGAACCTGCAGAAAGCCGGTCACAGCCTGTTCCTGTCGGCGCACCACGACGCCGCGCCTGCCGACCTGGTCGCCGCTGGCGCCGTTGCCCTGGCGAACCCGAAAGAAGTCGCGCAAGAAGCCGAATTCATCATCGTCATGGTCCCGGATACCCCGCAAGTCGATGACGTGCTGTTCCGCGCTGACGGTGTTGCCGCGGGTATCGGCAAAGGCAAAATCGTGATCGACATGAGCTCGATCTCGCCAACCGCCACCAAAGCCTTCGCTGCCAAAATCAACGAAAAAGGCGCGCAGTACCTCGACGCGCCAGTGTCCGGTGGTGAAGTCGGCGCCAAGGCCGCGACGCTGAGCATCATGGTCGGCGGCGACGCCGATGCCTTCGAACGCGCCCTGCCGCTGTTCCAGGCCATGGGCAAGAACATCACCCTGGTCGGTGGCAATGGCGACGGTCAGACCGCGAAAGTGGCCAACCAGATCATCGTTGCGCTGAACATCCAGGCGGTGGCTGAAGCCCTGTTGTTCGCCTCGAAAAACGGCGCCGATCCCGCCAAGGTGCGTGAAGCGCTGATGGGCGGTTTCGCTTCGTCGAAGATCCTCGAAGTGCACGGCGAGCGCATGATCAAAGGCACCTTCGATCCGGGCTTCCGCATCAGCCTGCACCAGAAGGACCTGAATCTGGCCCTGCAAGGTGCCAAGGAACTGAACATCAACCTGCCGAACACCGCCAACGCCCAGCAAGTGTTCAGCACCTGCGCGGCCATCGGTGGCAGCAACTGGGATCACTCGGCGCTGATCAAAGGCCTGGAACACATGGCGAACTTCTCGATTCGCGATAAGAAGTAAGCCCTGCCTGGCTCGCTCTCTGTGGGAGCGGGCTTGCCCGCGATGGCATCGACGCGGTCTGCCTGAACGACCGCAGTGCCTGAATCGCTGGCAAGCCAGCTCCCACAGGATTGAGTTGTCTTCCCTTCAAATAACAAGAATTCCGGGAGCCCGCCATGTCGGTCGATCCGCAACAATTCCTGCGCGAGCTGTTCGCCACAGCCATCGACGCGGCCCATCCTCAACAAGTCCTCGAAGCCCACCTGCCCGCCGATCGCAGCGGTCGGGTGATCGTCATCGGTGCCGGTAAAGCCGCGGCCGCCATGGCCCAGGTGGTCGAGCGTTGCTGGCAGGGAGAAGTGTACGGTCTGGTGGTGACGCGCTACGGACACGGCGCGCCGTGCGAAAAAATCGAAGTGGTCGAAGCTGCGCATCCGGTCCCGGACGCCGCGGGACAAGCCGTCGCCAAACGGGTATTCGAACTGGTCAGCGACCTGAGCGAAAAAGACCGAGTGATCTTCCTGCTGTCCGGTGGCGGTTCGGCGCTGCTCGCACTTCCGGCCGCCGGCATCACCCTGGCCGACAAGCAGTCGATCAACAAAGCCCTGCTCAAATCCGGCGCCTCCATCGGTGAGATGAATTGCGTGCGCAAGCACCTCTCGGCGATCAAGGGCGGACGTCTGGGCAAGGCCTGCTGGCCGGCAACCGTGTACACCTATGCGATTTCCGATGTACCGGGCGACCTCGCCACGGTCATCGCTTCCGGCCCCACCGTGGCCGACCCAAGTACCTCGGCCGAAGCCTTGGCGATCCTCAAGCGCTACGACATTGAAGTACCCGCCTCGGTGCGTACCTGGTTGCAAAGCCCGGAATCGGAAACCGTCAAACCCGGCGACCCGAGCCTGGCCCGCAGTCACTTCCAGTTGATCGCCCGTCCGCAGCAATCGCTGGAAGCGGCGGCGGTGAAATGCCGTCAGGCCGGTTTCAGCCCGCTGATCCTCGGCGACCTGGAAGGCGAATCCCGCGAAGTGGCGAAAGTCCACGCCGGCATCGCCCGTCAGGTGGTGCAGCACGGTCAACCGTTGGCGGCGCCCTGCGTGATTCTCTCCGGCGGCGAAACCACCGTCACCGTGCGCGGTAATGGCCGAGGCGGACGCAACGCCGAATTCCTGCTGAGCCTGACCGACAGCCTCAAGGGCTTGCCGGGCGTCTACGCCCTGGCCGGCGATACCGATGGCATCGACGGCTCCGAAGACAACGCCGGCGCGATCATGACCCCGGACAGCTACGCCCGCGCCGCCGCACTGGGCCTGAGCGCCAGCGATGAGCTGGACAACAACAACGGCTATGGCTACTTCGAGGCGCTGGACGCACTGATCGTCACCGAGCCGACCCGTACCAACGTCAATGACTTCCGCGCCATCCTGATTCTCGAGAACCCTAAACATGACGCCTGATAAGAAGGTCAAAATCCTCGCCACCCTGGGGCCTGCCATCGGCGGGATCGACGACATCCGTGAACTGGTGCTGGCCGGGGTCAACATCTTTCGCCTGAATTTCAGCCACGGTGATCACGCCGATCACGCCCAGCGCTATCAGTGGATTCGCGAAGTCGAGCGCCAGTTGAATTATCCGCTGGGCATTTTGATGGACCTGCAGGGCCCGAAACTGCGGGTCGGCAAGTTCGCCGAGGGCAAGGTGCAACTGGTGCGCGGTCAGGCCCTGCGTCTGGACCTGGATGCCACGCCGGGCGATGAACGCCGGGTCAACCTGCCGCACCCGGAAATCATCGCCGCGCTGGAGCCGGGCATGGACTTGCTGCTCGATGACGGCAAGCTGCGCCTGCGGGTAGTCACCAAGTACGCCGACGCCATCGACACCACGGTGCTCAACGGCGGCGAACTGTCGGATCGCAAAGGCGTGAACGTGCCGCAAGCCGTACTCGACCTGAGCCCGCTGACCGCCAAGGATCGCCGTGACTTGAGCTTCGGCCTGGAACTGGGTGTGGACTGGGTGGCACTGTCGTTCGTGCAGCGTCCGGATGACATTCGCGAAGCCCGCGCACTGATCGGCGACAAAGCGTTTTTGATGGCCAAGATCGAGAAGCCCTCGGCGGTGACCCAGCTGCGGGAAATCGCCGAGCTGAGCGACGCGATCATGGTCGCTCGCGGCGATCTGGGCGTGGAAGTACCGGCCGAAAGCGTGCCGCAAATTCAGAAGAACATCATCAGTACCTGCCGCCAGCTCGGCAAACCGGTGGTGGTGGCGACGCAGATGCTCGAATCGATGCGCTTCTCCCCGGCACCGACCCGCGCCGAAGTCACCGATGTCGCCAACGCCGTGGCCGAAGGGGCTGACGCGGTGATGCTGTCGGCGGAAACCGCGTCCGGCGAGTACCCTCTGGAAGCCGTGCAGATGATGAGCAAGATCATCCGCCAGGTGGAAAACGGTCCGGACTATCAAGCCCAGCTCGACGTCAGCCGACCGAAAGCCGAAGCCACGGTTTCCGATGCAATCAGCTGCGCGATCCGCCGGATCAGCAACGTGCTGCCGGTGGCGGTGCTGGTGAACTACAGCGAGTCGGGCACGTCGAGCCTGCGGGCGGCGCGGGAACGGCCAACCGTACCGATCCTCAACCTGACGCCGAACCTTTCGACCGCGCGCCGCTTGACCGTGGCGTGGGGGGTGCATTCGGTGGTCAATGATCGTCTGCGCCAGGTGGATGAAGTGTGCTCGACGGCGCTGGAAATCGCCCAGGCCCAAGGCATGGCGCAGCGTGGCGACACGCTATTGATCACGGCGGGTGTGCCGTTTGGGCAGCCGGGGTCGACTAATTCTCTGCGTATCGAGACGTTGATCTAGAGCGCCCATACCGGCCCCTTCGCGAGCAGGCTCGCTCCCACAGTTGATTTGTGTACGCCACAAACTCAATGACCGAACAAAGATTCAATGTGGGAGCGAGCCTGCTCGCGAAGGCGGCGACACGGTTTAACTGACTTTTTAGAACTGCCATGCCTGCCAACCACTTCAACACCCACTGCCCCGACTGGGCCGAGGCTTTGCTCAACGGCTTCAGTCAAATATTCCTTCAGCGCCATCCGCTCTGCGGCTTGCTGTGCCTTTGCGCCATCCTGTTCACTGCGCCTGCGCTGCTTGGCGGGGCGTTGCTAGGGGGCGTCGCCGGCTTGCTCACGGCGCAACGGCGCAACTATGCAAAGGCCGATCGCCAGGCGGGATTGTTCAGCTACAACGGCGTATTGATTGGCCTGTTACTGAGCCTGTACTTCCCGTGGTCGGCGATGATGCCGCCACTGATTCTGGCTGCCGGCGGCTTGAGTGCGATGATCACTCAACAATGGCTCAAGCGTACCCGCGTCAACCAGTACGTACCCGCCTACACCGCGCCCTTCGTGGGCCTGAGCTGGTTGCTGCTGTGTTTCGCCACACCGTCGATACCGACACCCCTGATCGAACTGAACACACCGAACCTGCTTGCCGCTTTGCTAAAAGGTATTGGCCAGGTGATGTTCCTCGACCATCCACTGGCGGGGGCGATGATTGCCGCCGGTTTGCTGATCGCCGATCGCCGAGCGTTCTGCTGGGCGCTGATGGCCTCGATCCTCGGCCTCGGTTCCAGTCTGCTGCACCACGAGACCGACACCGCCCTGCTCGGCCTGGGCGGCTACAACGCCGTGCTGGCCGCCCTCGCCTTCAGCGCACAACGCCAGCAACCCTGGCTGCCACTGCTGGGCATCGTATTGGCGCTGTTGCTGACGCCAATCTTTGCCGCCGCCGGACTGGCCACGCTCACCGCACCCTTTATTCTCGCCTGCTGGCTGATCCGCGCCGGTATTCAGATGCTCGGCAAAACCACTGTCGACAGCGCGTCTTGCGCTCACGGGGACAATCAACCTAGGCTGCGCTGATCATTGAGTCGGGCGTTATCCATGGACAGCAGCAAAGACTGGCGTGAACAGCTTTACGTCATGATTTTCCAGAGCGACACCAAGGCCGGCCGGCGCTTCGACGGTATTTTACTGTTGATCATCCTCGCCAGCCTGGTGATCGTGATGCTCGACAGCATCGACACCATCCACCAGAACTACGCCGATGTTCTGGCCTACATCGAGTGGGGCTTCACGGTTATCTTCCTCGGCGAGTACATCCTGCGCCTGTATTGCTCGCCCAAACCGCTGCGTTATGCCTTCAGTTTTTATGGCCTGGTGGATTTGCTGGCCATCGTGCCCGGCATCCTTGCGCTGTATTACGCCGATGCGCAGTACCTGCTGATTATCCGGATCATCAGGATGCTGCGGATTTTCCGCGTGCTCAAACTCAGCCCTTACCTCAAGCAAGCCAACTACCTGATGTCGGCGCTGCGCGGCAGCAAGCAGAAGATCGTGGTGTTTCTGGTCAGCGTCTGCACCCTGGTGACGGTGTTCGGCACCCTGATGTATGTGATCGAAGGCCCGGAGCACGGTTTCACCAGCATTCCCAAAGGCATCTATTGGGCGATCGTGACCCTGACCACCGTGGGATTTGGCGACATCGTGCCGAAAACCCCGCTGGGCCAGGTGATTTCGTCGCTGGTGATGATCACCGGTTATTCGATCATCGCCGTGCCCACCGGGATTTTCACCGCTGAACTGGCCAATGCCATGCGCGGCGAACAGCTGCAACACGACTGCCCGGTGTGCCGGAAAAACAACCATGAACATGGCGCTGCGTTCTGTTCTCGTTGCGGCAATGCACTGTTCAAGAAACTGGAATAAGCAAAGAGCTTTTTAATCTTTAAAGGCCTATGCGAGCCCGGCTATAGTCGCTGGCAAATTGCCTCAATCTTTAAATAAAAATGTCTCGAACAAGGAATGCGCAGTGAAAAAACTCTTTGGCGCCTCACTCCTGGCCGCTGGCCTGGCCCTGACCAGCGTGGCTCAAGCCGCACCGACCCTGCTCAACGTGTCCTACGACGTGATGCGCGATTTCTACAAGGACTACAACACTGCGTTCCAGAAACACTGGCAAGCCCAGCACAACGAAAACATCACCTTGCAGATGTCCTTTGGCGGTTCCAGCAAACAAGCGCGTTCGGTCATCGACGGCTTGCCGGCTGATGTCATCACCATGAACATGGCCACTGACATCAATGCCCTGGCGGACAACGGCAAACTGGTCCCGGACAACTGGGTCACGCGCCTGCCGAACAACAGTGCGCCCTTCACCTCGGCCACCGTGTTCATCGTGCGCAAGGGCAACCCGAAAGCCTTGAAAGATTGGCCTGACCTGCTCAAGGACGGTGTACAAGTCATCGTGCCGAACCCGAAAACCTCGGGTAACGGTCGCTACACCTATCTGTCGGCCTGGGGCTACGTGCTGAAGAATGGCGGCGACGAGAACAAGGCCAAAGATTTCGTCGGCAAGCTGTTCAAGCAAGCACCGGTGCTCGATACCGGTGGCCGCGCCGCCACCACCACCTTCATGACCAACCAGATCGGCGACGTGCTGGTGACCTTCGAAAACGAAGCGGAAATGATTGCCCGCGAGTTTGGTCGCGACCAGTTCGAAGTGATCTACCCAAGCGTCTCCGCCGAAGCCGAGCCACCGGTGTCGGTGGTCGACAAATCGGTCGACAAGAAAGGCACCCGCGCCGCCGCCGAGGAATACCTGAAGTACCTGTGGTCGCCGGAAGGCCAGGAAATCGCCGCCGCCAACTACCTGCGCCCGCGTGATCCGGCAGTGCTGGCCAAGTACACCGACCGCTTCCCGAAAGTGGACTTCCTGTCGGTCGAGAAGACCTTCGGTGACTGGCGCACCGTGCAGAAAACCCACTTCAACGATGGCGGGGTGTTTGACCAGATCTATAGCGGGCAGTAACCGCAACTGTAAAAGCCCCTTACTCAGGTAATGCTGTTCACTCAAGAAAACTTCGAGACGAATGAAATGCCCGTGGCGAGGGAGCTTGCTCCCGCAGGGTCGCGCAGCGGCCCCAAAAATGGGGACTGCTATGCAGTCCAGCGGGAGCAAGCTCCCTCGCCACGGGTTCAGTGTCACACTTAAGTGAACAGCCTTACCTTACTCAAGGCTTTTACGTCGTTACCTTGTCACGCACGCACCAGTCATTGCCAGCGCCCTTGACGGGAAAAGGTACGTCAATTTCCACTCCTTCTCTGTTTATCCGCAGACGCTCCGCCCGCGCCTCCGCAAGTTCCCGGGCCGTGATCGGCACCATTATAAAACCGCCAATCTCGCCGCAGGACTCGCTGATAATCGCTGCGGCAACTACGTTATCCATCGTGATGCGCCCCATCGCAGGTGAGAACTGCTGGGAATAGTGGGTGAGGATTTCTCCCGATAGATCCTCTACACGGTAAAGACCACTCGTTGAAAGGGAACCCGCAGCCGAAACGGAAGGCACCAGCAAACGCACTGTATCAGGATGCCTCAGTTGTCCGATAAACGGGCCAATGATGGTTTCCAGACTCTGATTACGATCGTTCAACGCTTGGGTTATACGTTGATTCAACTCAGGGTCAGGAATATCGACAATCGCTGCCATTGGCTCCAGTAACAGTTGTAATGGTGTATCCCCCTGCGTGACACGTTGCCACCACTGCGTACCTTGCCGGTCCAGCAAGTAACCTGCCAAAGCGCCTATCAGGTAGCTTTCGCCATCAGCCGGAGTATCTGCAGCATTGGGAGAACGCGCCATGACAGCGGTATTCCAGGCCTGAGATTGATCAACAGCGCCGGTAGCGACCATCTCGGCAAGCACTTCAACGTACTTGGCGCTTCCTTCAATGATGTCGTTATCGTGAATCTCCACCGCCTCTCGCGCATACTCAGTCCGCCAACGGTCATACCAGTAGCGGGCCTTGCCTAATTCCTCGACCCCACCCCTCACGGCAGCATGCAAGGCTTCAATTAAATGCTTGCGATACTGCCGGGGGGGTATCTGGATTGGAAAACGCTCGGCACGCGACCCGTCATTCATTGGCCAGTTTTGCTGGCCATAAAAATGAAACGCCTCATGGGTTGCCAATAAAAACAATTCAGGGACTGCCGCCGGTTGCGTGATCAGCTTTTGCATTTCCACCTCCGGTAAAGCTGTCCCTATCCCCATGTAGACAGTTGGGCGCCCATTCCACGAAAGCTTCTCGTATTTTCCGAAGTCCGATGGCAAGCCCAGTGCCTCGACCGGCTCCGGCGCGATTGCACGATAACCCTTTGCATCTACCAGCCAGGCATTGACACCGTCGTAAACAAGCACTTGAAGATCAGCAAAGAACCCGGTCTGTTCTTTCATTTCTTCCAGCGTCGCCAATTCAGGCCAGGACACTGCGCTGGCAGTCGCCATCCGTTCAATGTAGTCACTGTGGCTGAGGGTTTTCTGTTGTGTGAAGGTACAACCCGCAATCCCTAGCGTCAGGCTGAACACTGCAAAGGTTTTGAAAAGCCTCATCGTTAATTCTTTCCTTGATAAGCCTGTGTGAGAATCAACGCTCGAAAACACAGACGACCGCCGGGTTCGGGAGTACGGCTTGTGCCCTCCTGCTGAGAGCTGAATCTAGAACAGACCACTCAAGCTGTATTGACGGACGGTTCCTGCAATCAAGTCGGAAACCAGAGTTCTGCCGATGGAAAAAAACCTCAAAGAACGTGCAGCTTGAAAAAAGCGTCCTACATTGATGGCGTTTTTTTTATTCGATGAAAAAGGCGACCTTGGAGTCGCCTTTTTTGGGATGCAGCAATCGCTACGCAATGACCGGTTCGGTAGGTTTTCAGCTCAGATTCCCGCAGAAAATCGCCTGGTGACCATCGGCCGGGCTTTCACGCACCACCAACGCATAGCCCCCCGCTCGAAAAGTCTCGACCGGTACGGGTGCGCTTTTCCAGAAATATTGCATGGACGCTTGCGAATAGAACCGCGCATTCGGGCCGTCATTCATGTCGTAGGCGGGTTTGGCACCCAGACTTCCACAGCTTCCCGGGTAGATGTAGGCCTGCAAACGACCTGGTAATGCGCTACCCATGGATTCTCCACTGACAGCAAACCAGAACACGGTTGTTTGCCCGTCGGGCATCATGATTGGCCGGGCGATATTCCCGGCATTGATGGAAGTAGCGTTCAAGGGAACGTTGGTGACCTGGCGATCAGGCACTGTCGAACACCCGGAGATCGTCCCAGCCGCTACCACCAACGCCAGCGAAGATACGATTTTCATCGTGATACTCCCGCTTTGTAAGGACGCGTTGAAGTGATCCCCCTGTAGATTTTAGCTATCTCCCAAAAGCCGGTATTTCTTCGGATGGTCGGTCGCTTGTGATGTGCGAGAAAATAAGCATGCTATCGAAAAAGATGTAAGTGAATGTATCATCAGCCCCTGATATTTTGATTCGACGGACATCGGCGAACGGCACGCTCGCTCGTCACTCATTCCGCAACGGAATGACTGCTATCACTCCAATCTCTCTTCCGCCGTTTTGATCAGGCCATTAGCCTGCGCGCATTCCCTTTTGTTCAGCGAGATACGTTATGAATCCAGCGACTCAGGTGCCCCACGGCACCGCCACAATGACCCGAGGCATGGTGCTGCTGTTCGCCTTCTGTTGCGGCGCGATCGTGGCCAACATCTACTACGCGCAGCCGATCATCGGCCTGATCGCGCCGGACGTCGGCCTGACCAGCACCCTGGCCAGCTTCATCGTTTCGCTGACCCAGATCGGTTATGCGCTTGGCCTGTTCTTTCTGGTGCCGTTGGGGGATTTGCTGGAGAACCGCCGCTTGATGATCATCACCACGGTGGTGGCGATTGCCAGTCTGTTGGGCGCTGCATTCACCGATCAGCCGAATGTCTTTTTGTTGATTTCGCTGCTGGTGGGCTTCAGTTCGGTGTCGGTACAGATCCTGATTCCGCTGGCCGCGCATCTGGCACCTGAAGAATCTCGCGGTCGCGTGGTCGGCGGGATCATGGGTGGTTTGCTGCTGGGGATTCTGTTGGCGAGACCGGTGTCCAGCGTGGTCGCTGACCACCTCGGCTGGCGGGCGATGTTTGTGATCGCGGCGCTGCTGATGGCGGCGATCAGTATCGTGCTGGCCGTGACCATTCCCAAGCGCCAACCTGATCACAGTGCGTCGTATGGCCAGTTGCTCGGCTCGCTCTGGACACTGTTGCGCCAGCAACCGGTTCTGCGTCAGCGCGCGTTTTACCAAGGCTGCATGTTCGCCACGTTCAGCCTGTTCTGGACCGCGGTGCCGCTGGAGCTGGCGCGCAATCATGGCTTGTCGCAATCGCAGATCGCGATTTTCGCCCTGGTCGGTGCCATTGGTGCCATCGCTGCGCCCATCGCCGGTCGCCTGGCCGATGCCGGCCACACCCGCATCGCGTCGTTGCTGGCGCTGTTGTTTGCCAGCCTGAGCTTCCTGCCGGCCTTTATTCATCCGGTCTACAGCGTCATCGGCCTGGCCGTGACCGGGGTGGTGCTGGATTTCTGCGTGCAGATGAACATGGTCCTCGGCCAACGCGCGGTCTACGCCCTCGACGCCAAAAGCCGCAGCCGCCTGAATGCGCTGTACATGACCAGCATCTTTATCGGCGGTGCGTTTGGTTCCTCTGTGGCCAGCGCAGTGTATGAACATGGCGGCTGGTTCTGGATCGTGATTGTCGGCAGTGCGTTTCCGTTGGTGGCGCTGGTGCGGTTTTTGAGTGTTTCGGAGAAGCGTTCGCTGGCTACCGCGTAACCCCTCAAAAGCTTCGCGGGCAAGCCACGCTCCCACAGGGTTAGTGAATAACCTGTGGGAGCGTGGCTTGCCCGCGATAGCGATGTAACTGACACCACTCAATACCGAACCAGCTTCTCCATCGCCGCATCCGCCAGAAACGACGAACGGCTTTTGACGTTGTGTTCACGCACATAGCGGTCAATTCGCTGGATGACATAGCCCGGCAGCGTCACGTTGACCTTCTCGGTCTTGCCCAGATACGGCGAGATATCCAGCTCCAGCATCCCCCACCCCATATCGGCAAACACCGGATTGCCACGGTGCTCGGCTGCGCAAGTCGGCATCGGAATCGTCCCCCCGTCCGCCGCGATCTCCTGAAGCAGGATGTGGGCAATCTCGACCGCCGCGTTGTAGGCATCTTCAAAGCTATCCCCGGCGGTTACCGCGCCTGGAATATCGGGGATCTGGATACCGATGGCGGTGTTCTCATCGCCCCACTCGATACAGATTGGATATTGCATTATGGATCTCCTGCGTAACTGGCCAGCGGGCAAAAAAGCCCGGCTCGCCTCCTGATGCTCTTGACCGTCCCGACCGGCAAATTCTTTTTCGGATGGGGAACGGGAATCGTGTATGGGTTGTAACGGTGGGTGAAGATTTGATGACTTCCAGTGATCCGATCCAATGTCCAACCTGCCTCCATCAACTCCTTGATCAGTAGCCTGCTCTGCACCATCCGCCTCCTTGCTCCGGCATGAATAAAAGTAACTCCAGAGTTATCTTTACTCAAGCACAAAAACCTGCAACTCGACGTTCGGTTGTTTTACCGGGTGTGATTGAATACTGCCCTTTGTGGGAGCGAGCCTGCTCGCGAAGACGGCGTAACATTCAACATGGATGCTGACTGACCTGACGCCTTCGCGAGCAGGCTCGCTCCCACAGTGTCATTTGTACAAGGACCCACGATGGACCGTCTCGCCGCAATGGAAACTTTCGTCTACGTGGTAGAAACCGGCTCGTTTTCCGCCGCCGCACGACGCCTGAATATCGGTCAGCCGGCGGTATCGAAAACCATCGCACAGCTCGAATCGCGTCTGGCGGTGCGGTTGTTGTTGCGCTCAACCCGTGGCCTGACACCCACCGAAGCAGGCCTGGCCTTTTTCGAACGGGCCAAGCGCGCCATTGAAGAAGCCGACGAGGCGGACAACGCCGCTCGCGGCGCGGCAAGTGGACTGACCGGTAACCTGCGTATCTGCACCGCCGTGACCTTCGGCCGGCTGCACATCGTCCCGCACCTGGGGCCGTTTCTCGAACAGAACCCGGAACTGAACATCGACCTGATGCTCGACGATCGCAACGTCAACCTGGTGGAAGAAGGCGTCGATGTTGCCCTGCGCATGGGCGCCTTGAGCGACTCGGGCCTCACCGCCCGCAAGATCGCCGAATGCCGGCGCGTGGTGCTGGGTACGCCGACGTATTTCGAACAACACGGTGAGCCCACCTGCCCCGCTGACCTGAGCAAGCACCAGGCGGTCGTCTACACCCTGAGTGGCGGTGCCAACTGGTCGCTCAAGAGGGCTGACGTAGAACAATCCGTCGTCATTAGCGGCCGCATCCGAGTCAACGCCGCCGAGGGTCTGCGGGCTGCGGTACTGGCCCATCAGGGGCTGACCATGGCCTCGGAATGGATGTTTGCACCGGAGCTGGCCGACGGTTCGGTCAGGGAAGTGATGACCGACTGGACGTTGCCGAACCAGGACCTGTGGGCGGTTTTTCCTACGGGCAGGATGGTCAGCGCCAAGGCTCGGGCGTTTGTGGAGTATGTGCGGGGGTTGTTAAAGGACGTCTGAACGCCCTCCCAATCAAGATCAAAAGATCGTATCCAGCTCCCACAAGGTGATCGGGTGTATCCATAAACCCCGACTCGCCTTTCGGGCCAATATAGGGTGGGCAAGTCAGTCCCTCCTACAACACACACCCATCCCACCCCACACTGACATTGCCCGGCAGCTCACCGAGATGCTCAATCAACCATGCGTCAAACGTATGCCCGACATGGGTCAACACCGCCGTCTCAGGTTGTAATTCGTCAATGCATTGCATAGCCAGGTTCAGGTCGTTGTGATTGCGCGGTGCCTGCGGTTGCGGTGGCATCGAGCAGTCAAGCACCAGCACGTCCAGCGGCTGACGTTGCAGCCACGCCGTGGTGGCCGGTGGCAGGCCTACGGTGTCGGTCAGGTAGGCGATGCGACGTCCTTCGCCTTCGAGCAGGTAACCGAGCGTTGGTTTGGAGTGCAGCAATGGCAGCGCGGTAACGTTGAGCGTGCCGAAGGATCGGGTTTCAAAAGCTTCGAACGGCTGGTTGAAATCGAGAATGCCCGGATGTTTGTAGAGGTCCGCCAGGCCTTCCGGGTCAACCGGACCGTGCACCGGAATCACCAGGCCCTGGCCCCAACGCAGATGCAGCAGCCCTTGGGCATGATCGGCGTGGTAATGGGTCTGGAGGACGCCGTTGAAACTGCGTGGCGGAAAGCGTTCGGTCAAGTCCGGCAGGCCGCTGTCGATCAGCCAGCGCTGGTCGCCGCATTCGATCAACGCACAGCACGGTCGACGGTGCAAGCGTTCATCGAAACGCGCACGAACACAGGCCTGACATTCGCAACCATAGACCGGCACCTGTCGGGCATCACCGGTGCCCAGCAGGGTCAGGCGCATGCGGCAGGCTCATCGATGCAGGCGAGCAGGTACTCGACAGTGCGCTCCAGCGGTCCGGAGTTGTCGAGTACATGCACTTTGGGGTCATCGGCCAACAGACGCTCATTGAACCGGGCATTGCGCGCCAGTCGCAGATCGATCTCGGCCACGGACTCACGCCCGCGCGCCAGCAGGCGCTGGCGCAATACTGTCTGGTCCACGGTCAGCAGCACCGCCAACACATCCGGATAGCGCTCACGGGTTTGCGGTAGATGCCCGCGTGAACCGTTGACCAGCACGTCGTCCCCCACCGCCAGCCAATCATCGATTTCCCGCGGGATGCCATAGGCCAGGTCATTGGCCTGCCAGCTCAGGGCAAATGCGCCCCGGGCCTGCATCTCGGTGAACTGCTGCATGCTGACGCCCAGCGCCGCCTCGCCCACGGCTTCCGCCGAACGGGTGATGACTCGCCGCACGATACGACAGCCGCGTTCGGCCAACCGCGTTCGTGCGGCATCCAGCAGGCTGTCCTTGCCCGAACCTGAAGGCCCGATGAGATAGATCAACCTGCCGGACATCAAAACACCCTCTTCGCTTGTCGCCATACTTGCTGGACCACCGGCAAACCGTCCTGACTGCGTGCCTGTACCAGATCGGCGCGCAGGCCCGGGGCGATTTCGCCGCGATCGCTCAACCCTGCGGCGCGGGCCGGGGCCAGGCTGACCATGCGCATCGCTGCGGCCAGATCGATCCGCTCGCTCTGCGCCGCCAGTGCAAACGCTGCTTGCAACAGGCTCGCCGGGTAGTAATCGCTGGACAGAATATCCAGCAGCCCTTCATCCGCCAGGTCAGCGGCGGCCACGTTACCCGAGTGCGAACCGCCGCGCACGATGTTCGGTGCGCCCATCAACACTTTCATGTTTTGCTGCCGGCAACCACGCGCCGCTTCGACGGTGGTCGGGAACTCGGCGATGGTCATCCCGTAGCGTGCCGACTCCTCGACGTGGGCCAGGGTTGCGTCGTCATGGCTGGCCACCGACAGGCCGCGAGCCAGGCAGTGCTCGACAATCGCCGCGCGATAGCGGTCGCTGTACTCGCGGGAATTGGCCATCTGTAACGTGATGAATTCATCCATTTGCGTCGTTGTCAGGTGGTACTTGCCCATGTAGTACTCACGGTACTTGGACTCCAGCACGAATTGGCGCTGACCCGGCGAATGGTCCATCACCGACACCAGTTGCACCAGCGGATGCTCCACCAGATCGCGGAACACGCTCAGCGTGTCGGGGTGACACAGCTCACAGCGCAGGTGCAGGCGATGCTCGGCACGGGTCAGCCCGGCGTCGGACGCGCTGGAGATCGCTTCCAGCATCGCCGGCAGTTTCTGCATGCGGTTGCCCTTGGGATTCACGTCACCGATGGACACCGCGTCGAACACCGTGGTGATGCCGGCCGCGATGATCTGCGCATCGTGGCTGAGCACCGCCGGGCGCGACGGCCAGTCCACGCCGGGGCGCGGGGTCATGTGTTTTTCCAGGTTGTCGGTGTGCAGTTCCACCAGGCCGGGCAGCAGGTAATCGCCATTGAGGTCCTGGGCCTGGGGCAAGCGGCTCGGGCCTTCGGCCACGTCGGCGATCAAGCCGTCGCGTAATAGCACGGTGCCATAGAACACGCGGTCAGCGGTGACCAGTTGGGCATTGCTGAGGATCTGTTCAACGGGCATCGGCGTATTCCTCTTGATTCGCTGCTGGGGTCATGTCGAGATGACGATCGGCAACCGCTTCGCGGGCGACGCGGTCGTGGAAGATGCCGATCAACGCGGCACCGGCTTGCTTGGCTTCGTTCATCAGTTCCAGCACCACTTGGCGATTGCTGTCATCCAGGGAAGCCGTGGGTTCATCGAGCAACATCACCGGCCACGCCACCATAAAACCCCGGGCGATGTTGACCCGCTGCTGCTCGCCACCGGAGAAGGTACCGGGCGCCAGTTGCCACAGGCGTGGCGGAATGTTCAGGCGGCTGAGCAGCAACTCGGCACGGGATTGCGCCAGATGTTTCGACCAGCCACGGGCCAACGCCGGCTCCATCACCACGTCCAGGCAGGCCACCCGTGGAATGACCCGCAGAAACTGGCTGACATAACCCAAGGTGCGCTGACGCACCTGGAGAATGTCCCGGGGCTCGGCGTCCACCAGCTCCAGCCACTGCCCGTCGTGCTGCACGCGGATGCTGCCGCCCGCCGGCAGGTAATTGCCATACAGGGTGCGCAGCAAGGTGCTTTTACCGGCACCGGACTGGCCGTGCAGCACCAGGCATTCGCCGCCCGCCACACTGAAATCCACCCCGCGCAGCACATTGAGGACCACACCGTTCTGCTGGTGCAGGGTGAAGGTTTTCGAGAGGTCACGGACCTCGATCAAGGTATTCATCATGGCTGCAACACCGAAGACACCAACAGTTGAGAGTAAGGGTGCTGCGGGTCGTCGAGGATCTGATCGGTAAGACCTGTTTCCACCACCCGCGAGCGACGCATCACCATCAGGCGATCGGCCAGCAACCGCGCCACCGCCAGATCGTGCGTGACGATCACCACCGCCAGATCCAGTTCACGTACCAGACCGCGTAGCAGGTCGAGCAACCGCGCCTGCACCGAGACGTCGAGGCCGCCAGTGGGCTCGTCCATGAACACCAGGCGCGGACTCGACACCAGGTTGCGGGCGATCTGCAGGCGCTGTTGCATGCCGCCAGAGAACGTGCGGGGCAAGTCGTCGATGCGCTGCGGATCGATTTCCACCTGGCTCAGCCAGTCCAGCCCCGCCCCACGCAGCTGCTGGTAATTGCGCACGCCTTGCGCCATCAACCGTTCACCGATGTTGGCCCCGGCCGACACACCCATGCGCAAACCGTCACGCGGGTTCTGCTCGACAAAGCCCCATTCGGTGCGCAGCAAGGTGCGGCGTTCGGCTTCGCTGGCGCTGTACAGGTCCAGCCATTGGCCCTGCTTGTCGCGATAACCGATAAGACCTTTTTGCGGCGGCAGCCTTCCACTGAGCAGTGAAAGCAAAGTCGATTTACCGGAACCGGACTCACCGACAATCCCCAGCACTTCACCGGGATACAGGTCGAAGCTGACGTCCTGACAGCCCTTTTCCGGGCCGTACAACAGCGAAAGGTCACGCACTTGCAGCAAGGGCTCGGTGGACACCGACAGTTCGTTTTTCAGCGCCTGGTTCATTGGCCCTGCTCCTGCTGGCTGACGCGCTGGGCGCAGTAATAGGTGTCGGAACAGACGAAGCTCTGGGTGCCGGCATCGTCGATGATCAGCTCGTCGAGGAACGACTCATGGCTGCCACAAATGGCGCAGCACGCGTCCCATTGCTGTGCTTCGAAGGGGTGATCCTCGAAGTCGAGACTGGTGACTCTGGTGTACGGCGGTACCGCGTACAGACGCTTCTCGCGACCGGCACCGAACAACATCAGCGCCGGACTCATGTCGAGTTTCGGGTTGTCGAATTTGGGAATCGGCGACGGGTCCATCACGTAGCGCTCGTCGACCATCACCGGGTAAGCGTAGGCGGTGGCGATGTGGCCGAAGGTGGCGATGTCTTCGTAGAGCTTGACGTGCATTACCCCGTAATCGTTGAGGGCGTGCATGGTCCGGGTCTCGGTTTCCGACGGTTCGATAAAGCGCAGCGGCTCAGGGATCGGCACCTGGTAGACCATGATCTGATCGGCGTGCAACGGCGTTTCCGGAATGCGGTGACGGGTCTGGATCACCGTCGCGTCCGGGGTGATTTCGGTGGTGGCGACGCCGGCGGTGCGAGCGAAGAAACGGCGGATCGACACGGCATTGGTAGTGTCATCAGCGCCTTGGTCGATGACCTTGAGCACGTCATCGTCGCCAAGAATCGCCGCGGTCAGTTGCATGCCGCCGGTGCCCCAGCCATAAGGCAACGGCATCTCGCGGCCACCGAATGGCACCTGATAACCGGGGATCGCCACGGCCTTGAGCAAGGCGCGGCGGATCATGCGTTTGGTCTGTTCATCGAGGTAGGCGAAGTTGTACGCCGCGTCGCGCACGGGTACCTGGCTCAAGTCATTCATGGGTGCTGCCCTCGGCAGGCTTTCGCAGTTTGCGGATCAGTTCCAGCTCGGCCTGGAAGTCCACGTAGTGAGGCAGTTTGAGGTGCGAGACGAAACCGGCGGCCTCGACGTTGTCGCAGTGCATCAGCACAAACTCTTCCTGCTGCGCCGGGGACTCGATCTCTTCGTTGAACTCCTTGGCACGCAAGGCGCGGTCGACCAGCGCCATGCCCATGGCCTTGCGCTCGGCATGTCCGAAGGCCAGGCCATAGCCACGGGTGAACTGCGCCAGTTCGGTGGCCGAGCCGACGAACTGGTTGACCATCTCGCACTCGGTGACTTCGATGCTGCCCGGATTGATCGGGAAGCCCAGCTCTTCGGGGTCGATCCACACCTCGACTTCACCGATGCGGATTTCCCCGGCGAACGGGTGGTTGCGGCCATAGCCGCGTTGGGTCGAGTAGCCCAGCGCCAGCAGAAACCCTTCATCTCCACGGGCCAGGGCCTGCAGGCGCTCGGCGCGGCTGGCGGGCAACTCCAGCGGATCGCGGGTGATGTCGGCGACGCTGTCGCCATTGTCGGACTCGTTCTTGATCAAGCCTTCCCTGGCCAACAAACCCAGGACCCGGGGGCACGCTTCAAGGCTGGCGTCAGGGGTCGTTTGCGGCCCCGGATAATCGCCTTCAGCCAGCAGCGCGAAGTCGAGCAGTCGATGGGTGTAATCGAACGTCGGCCCCAGCAACTGCCCACCCGGCACGTCCTTGAAGGTGGCGGATAGACGTCGGCTCAGCTGCATGGTCGAGGTGTCGATCGGCAGGCTCGGGCTGAAGCGCGGCAACGTGGTGCGGTAGGCGCGTAGCAGGAAGATCGCTTCGACCAGATCCCCCGCCGCTTGCTTGATTGCCAACGCCGCCAGTTCTTCGTCGTACAGCGAGCCTTCACTCATGACCCGCGCCACCGCCAGCGGCAGTTGCTGACGGATTTGCTCGACGCTCAATTCAGTAACCGAGGTATCACCCCGGCGCTTTTTCGCCAGCAGACGGTGGGCATTGTCGATGGCCTGTTCGCCACCCTTGACGGCTACGTACATCAGACACACTCCTGTGCAATGCGGGTACTGCGCGGCAGGCCGATCAGGCCGTGGCCGGCGGTGAAAAACAGGTCCAGTCCACGGGGGAATTCATTGCGCCGTTCACGCTCGCGCCAGAAGCCATCGGCCACCGGCAACGCAACGCCGTGTTCGCTTTCGATCCCCGGCCCGCGCCAGCACAGCCCTGCCCCGCCATCGAGACTCGGCAGTTGAACGAGCAAGGTGCAGGACTGATCGGGGTAACGGTCGTTGCCGTGATCGAAGCCGCTCAGGTCGAGCAGATCCTCGGCGGCGAGCAAGGCAAAGCGTGCGTCTTCACGATTCGCGGTCAGCGGGCAACCGCAGTGGAACGCCAGGTTGGCGCGGATCAGCGGCGTGTCGAAGGACGGCGCCAGCCACAGCGGTGTGTCGACATCCAGCAACGCCAGGCACAGCGCGTAGGTCGCAGGCATAAGGCCCTCGAGGCTCGGCGTGGCGTGCAGGGTCTGGATCAGACCGGGGCCGGCCAGCGCCTTGAGTGCCGCGCGAAACCCGCGTTGGGCATCCAGCACCGGGTCGGCGAACGCCGGTTGCAACAGCTGTGCGCTCATCAGTTTTCTCCTCGCACGAGGGTGAAGAATTCGACTTTGGTGGCGGCGGTTTCCGCCTCTTTCCGCGCGCGGCGTTCGGCCTGGGCGTTGGCCAGCGGCGAGATCAACTGGTCGAGCCAATGGCGCTGCTGCGTGCCTTGCAAGTGCGCGTCGGCGAGCGCGGCCAATTCGGCATGCACCTTGTCGCGCCCCGCCAGGTAGCTGTAGCCGGTACGGCCATCAGCCAGGCGCACCACGCAACGGGTCACGCTCATTTCGCCGACGTTGAACGGCGCGCCGTTGCCCCCCATGCGGCCACGGACCAGGGTCATGCCGATTTCCGGGGCGCGTATCAGCTGGTACTCAACGTCGCGCAGCGCGTCTTCATGGGGCTGCAGTTCGCTGCGACGGGCGCGGGCCAGCACGCCGATCCAGTGCTGCCGGGCGGTGTGAGAAGCAGAGTTCATCGGTTGGTTCTCCATCAGGTGACGACCTGGTACTGAAAGCGATCCGAACGGCTGGTGGACTGCGCCAGCTCCACCGCACGGCCATCGCGATCACGGGAAAGGGTGAACACACTCAGCGCCGGCAAGTGCCGGGGCATCATCAGCAAAGCCGCCTCTTCGCGATTAGGCAAACGGGCGCCGATCAGGCTCTGGGTACGGGTCAGCGGCAGATCGCGCTCGCTCAGGTACTGGCGCAGGGAGCCGCCGGTGTAGTCCGCCAGCAGTGGCGCGTGACTGGCACAGTAGCGATGGCGAATCAGGCTGACCGGTTGCCCGTCGAGCTTGCGCAAGGTCTGCAATTCGATCATCGGTGCCATTTCGACGAGGCCCAGATGCTGCGCCTCTTCACGACTGGCGAAGCAGTAACGGCGCTTGAGCAGCACCGCTTCGACCCCCAAACCCTGGGCCGACAACGACTGGCTGTAGGCACTGTCGGCGGCCATCGGGTAAATCAGCGGTCGCTCCAGCACTTGGGTGCCCTTGCCCTGGCGGCGCAACAGGCTGCCTTCGAACACCAGCTCATCGATGGCGCGACGCAGGGTATGGCGGTTGACGCCGAAGCGTTCGGCCAACTGCACCTCGGCGGGCAGGAAGTCTCCGGCGCGGTAGTCAGCCAACTCGCGGCGCAGGATGTCGGCCAACTCGCGGTACACCGGCTCATCTTGTCTAGACAACTGCATGCTTAAAAAAAGCGCCCAAGGGCACCCCTCCGAAAATCAGATGAACTGCTTGCGCAGGCGTTGCGAGAGGATGTCGATCAGGCTGACCACGACGATGATCACCAGCAGCACGGCGCAGGTCTGCACAAACTGGAAGGCGCGGATGTTCTCCCACAGGATCACGCCGATCCCGCCGGCACCGACCATCCCCACCACCGTCGCCGAACGCACATTGGCCTCGAAGCGGTACAGCGCATAGGAAACCCAGAGCGGCATCACTTGCGGAATCACGCCGTAGATCACCTCCTGCAAGGCACTGGCTCCGGTGGCGCGAACGCCTTCAACCGGACCTGGATCAATCGCTTCCACCGCCTCGGCGAACAGCTTGGCGAGTACCCCCGTGGTGCTGATCCACAGCGCCAGCACACCGGCAAACGGTCCGAGCCCGACTGCCACGACGAACAACATCGCAAAGACCATTTCGTTGATCGATCGGAAGGCATCCATCACCCGGCGCAGTGGCTGGTGAATCCACCAGGGGGTGATGTTTTCCGAGCAGAGAATGCCCAGCGGCACCGAGCAGACAATCGCCAACACAGTGCCCCAGAGGGCGATCTGCACGGTGACGATCATTTCCTTGAGATAAGCCCGCCATTCATGGAAGTCCGGCGGGAAGAAATCCGCGGCGAAGGTCGCCATGTTTCCCGAGTCGCGGTACAGCGCCATCGGATTCATTTCGGCGCCGTGCCAGGCCCAGGCCAGCAGGACCAGGAACAGGCCCCAACCGGCGTATTGCGGCCAGGTGCGCTTGCCGACAGCTTCAGCGTGCAGTGTGGTCATAAGGGTTCTCTAAAATTTTCCTGATGCATTCCTGATACCAAACCTGTGGGAGCGAGCCTGCTCGCGAAGACGGCAGCACATACACCATCGATGTCGACCGACACAGCGCCATTCGCGAGCAGGCTCGCTCCCACAGCTGAGTTGCGGTGGATCAACCAGCGTTGGCAGTCTTTTTGTCGGTCTTCTCGAGCAAGGTGATGCGCTCTTGCAGCTTGGCCAGTTCGGCATCGATCTCGGCGAGTTTCCTGGCCTTGTCCGCCGCTTCGAGCTTGGTGTCGGCACTGATCGTGGTGCGCTGCTTGAACAGTTCCAGCTGGCGGATCGGCAACAACTGGTCGTCGCTGGATTTCAGGAACTTGCCCAACTGCATGCCCGCCAGCACCGCTTTCTCGGAGTCGGTGTCGCCGTAGCTGAAGATGAAATCGCGGATCTTGGCTTTCTCGCTGTCGCTCAGAGCCTTGCTCCACACCAATGGATCAGCCGGGATCAGCGGCGACTTCCAGATCACTTTCAGCAGTGCAGCCTTGTCAGGCTGGGTGACTTCCAGGCGATCCCAGCTTTCGGTGTTGAAGGTCGCCACGTCCAGTTGCCCCTTGGCCACACTCAGAGCGTTGACCTCATGGCTGGAGTTGAGGGTGCGTTTGAACGCGGTGGCCGCATCGACGTTGTTCTTGGCGAACACGTAGTAGCCAGGCACCAGGTAGCCCGAGGTGGAGTTCGGGTCGCCGTTGCCGAAGGTCAGGGTCTTGGCATTTTTCAGCATGTCGTCGACGGAGTTGATCGGGCTGTCCTTGCGCGCGATCAACACGCTCCAGTAACCGGCGGCGCCGCTGGCAGCAGCGGTCTGGGCGAAGATTTCGCCGTTGGAACGGTCCACCGCTTCGATGGCGGCCTTGTTGCCCAGCCAGGCGACGTCGACCTTGTTGAAGCGCATGCCCTGGATCAGGCCGGCATAGTCGGAGGCGAAGGTGGCGTTGATCTTCAGGCCGGTCTGCTTCTGCATGTCATCGAGAAACGGCTGCCAGATGCTCTTGAGGTTCTGCGACGACTCGGTGGACATGATGCCGAAGTTGATGGCTTTTTCTTCAGCCTGGGCGGTGCCCAGCACACAGCCGGCGAGCAGTGCTGCGCCAGCAAAAACGCGACCGATACGGTTCAACATGGAAAGGTTTCCTGAGGGTGAACGGTTGGGAAATTCGAGGTCATCACGCACGCGCCAGCACCAGCCGGGGCGCGGCTTCAACGGGGCGAATCTGATCGGAACACATCAGGCTGGTGTCGATGTCGGCACCGTACAAATCGTTGAGGAACTGGCTGCTCAGCTCGGCCGCGCGGCCATCGAAATGAATCCGCCCGCCCTTGAGCGCCACGGCACGCGGGCAATAGCGCGTGGCGTAATCGACTTGATGCAGGGTCACGACCACGGTCTTGCCGTCACGACGGTTGATGTCGGCGAGGATCTCCATGACCTTGCGTGCGGATTCGGGATCGAGCGAGGCAATCGGCTCATCCGCCAGGATCACTTCAGCACGCTGGGTCAGGGCCCGGGCAATCGCCACGCGCTGCTGCTGACCGCCGGAAAGGGTCGAGGCCCGCTGCAAAGCCAGATCGGCCAGGCCGACACGGTCCAGGGACTCCAGGGCGAACTGTTTCTCCTCGGCATTGAACAGGCACAAATTGCCACGCCAGCGCGGCATGCGACCCAGGCAACCGAGCAGCACGTTGTCGAGCACGCTCAGGCGATTGACCAGGTTGAACTGCTGAAAGATGTAACCGATATCGGCCCGCAGGCGCCGCACCTTGCCATTGAGCCGTCCGCTGGCCTGCACTTCCCGCCCCAGCACCTTAATGCTGCCGCCGTTATTGCGATCGCAACAGGCCAGGCCCGCGAGGTGGCGCAACAAAGTGGACTTGCCGGAGCCGGACGCGCCGATCAGCGCGACCATCTCACCGGCCGCGATGGTCAGTTCGAGGTCGACCAGTGCGGTCTTGCGCGCAAAGGTCTTGTTCAGATGATCGACATGGATAGCTGCGTTCATGGGCTTCTCTGTCTGGTTGAACAGCCGTCCATGGCCGTATTTGAGTTCAACCGACTTTAGGCACGGGGCATGTCAGCCCTATGACTCGCACATGTCGCTGGATTAACTATTTGATGAAGGTTTTGTGAAAGGTTGAGCGGCTGGGAGCGATGGAGAACCTGTGGGGAATCCTGTGGGAGCGAGCCTGCTCGCGAAGGACGTCAACGATAACGCGCCCTGTCTGAATCAACGCGTTGTCCGGGGTTTTTCCCGAGCAGGCTCGCTCCCACAGGGGCACTGCTTTGGCTTTGGTTTTTGATCTTGATTCACCCGCCCCTTCGGAAGGATTAATGCCGGAGCGAAGGAACGCCGAGCCTTAGCGAGGGGCCGGACGCCGGGGCGAGACCTTTTGGTTCCTTTGGGCTGGGCCGGCACTCCGGCGTTTGCCAAAAGGGACTCGCCGTAAGGGCGAAACCATAGGTGGCCGTTACCGCAGGAATGGATATGTACGCAGTCAACAAAATATAGGTCGGCTGTCAGGCCGCCTTCGCTGGCAAGCCAGCTCCCACAGTATTCGGCGGTGGCACAGCAAACACATTTCTGCACCCAAGAAAAAGGCGACCCGAAGGTCGCCTCTTGCACTACTGCCCGAATTGCCGTCCCAACCCACCCGGCACCCCATGGATATCCGTCTCTTCCCAAGGCCCTTTCGGACTGATCGACCGGCTCCAGCCATTATCCCAGCGGTAGTAAGTACGCTGCCGATAAAAGGTATTGGGCTGGTCATCAAGCACATACACACCCAGTTTCGGATCCCAATGGCTATTGCCCCCCGGCGGTGGCGCGAAGCTGGCGGAGGTACGCGGCAACGGTTTGGCGGGCTTGGCTGGAATGCTCGGTTTGCTCGGCGTCGGTGAGGTAGACGGCGTAGGCTTTGGCTGCGACGGCGGGATCGGTGGCAGTGGCGTCGGCTCGGGCCGTTGGACCGCACAAGCGCTCAACCCTAAAACCATACTGAGCAGAGTGATACGAGCGATGGCGGTCATAGAGGCATTTCCTGTTATTTGTCCGGGCTGTCGATGGTCAGTTTTTGCGGCGCGGTGGTGCTGCTGGCCAGAGGCTGGCTGCGGCCGATCCACTCACCGGCCGTTGGTTTGCCGGCACGGGAGATGCGCGCAACCAGTTGGACTTCAGGGAAGTTCGACAGTTTCAACTGCGGCATCATTGCGTCGGCATCGCCCAGTTCAACGGTTGCCGGCAAGTCGGCCACGGTCAGACGCTTGGCCGCCAGCGGCGCAGGTGGACCGGAAGTGGCGCGGGCGAAAATGAACACGCTGTCACCCGGCTGGACCTTGGCTTTCAGGTCAGCCGCCAGATCCACCCGGACCTTGAGCAATGCGGCAGTCTTGACCACCGGAGCCACCGCCACCTTGCCACCGCTGGCCACCAGCTTCTCGGTGGCGCGGTCAATACCGCCCTGCAGGGCGATGCGGGATTGATCTTCCGGCGGCAATTGTTCCAGCAGACGATTCCAGTAATCGATGGCCTCCTGATAACGCTGGCCTTCGAACGCCGCGATGCCCAGCAGGCCTAGGCTGGTGACTTCCTTCGGATCGGCTTTCAACGCTTCGTCGGTCAGCGCCTGAATCTTGTCCGACCATTTCTTGCCATCGGCAAAGTACTGGGCCTGTGCCCATTGCCCCAACAGTTCAGGCTGGCGACCGGCCACGGCGACGGTGCGTTCAAAAATTTTCGCCGCATCGCCCGGACGATCCTGAGTCATGTAGGTGCGGCCAAGGAAATACAACGCCTCGGCGGAATCCGGCTGCGCCGCGACCGCGCGCTCCAGACGCCGGGTCATCTCTTCCATCGACTGTGGCGCCTGGGAGAACTCCCGCGTCAGCTCGACTTTGTCGCTGGCACCGAAATGCAGGTACAACCCGAGACCCAGGACCGGGACCAGGATCGCCGCCAGCAACGGCGCCGGTTTGCCCAGGCGCGATACCCGTGGCGCGGCAACGCCTTCGGTATCGGCGAGCAACTCCCGGGCGGCTTCGGCACGACCGGCGTCCATTTGTGCGGCATCGAGAACGCCTTCCTCCTGCTGAGCCTGCAACTCAGCCACGCGCTCTTGATACAGCGCCACGTTCAGGGCGGTCCGATCCTCTTCGAGCTGGGCACGACGACTGCGCAGAATGGGGATCAGCAGAAAACTCAGGGCCACCAGAAGCAGCAGACCAGCAGCAAGCCAGAAATCAATCATTCTTGGTTTTATCCAACAGGTGGTCGAGGCGCTCGCGCTCCTCGGCAGAAAGCTCATCCTTGGTGGCGGTGCGTTGCACGCGCCGACGGCGGACAATCACCGCGATGATCACAACACCACCGAGCAACAGGCCGGCGGGGCCGAACCAGAGCAGTGCGGTCTTGGCGTTCAGGGCCGGTTTGTAGCGGACGAAATCACCATAGCGATCGACCATGAAGTCGATGATCTGCTGGTTGTCCTTGCCCTCGCCGAGCATGCGGAAGATCTCTTTGCGCAAGTCGGCGGCGATCGGTGCGTTGGAGTCGGCGATGTCCTGGTTCTGGCACTTGGGGCAACGCAGCTCTTTGGTCAACTCGCGAAAACGCTCGCGATCCCCTTCCTTGGCAAACTCATAGGTGTCGATGGCGGCGTGAGCCACCCCGGCCATGCTCAAGCCCAGAACGACAGCGGCGATCCAGCGCTTCATGGCTTGGCCTCGTCGACCAGCGCCTGATACTTGGCCGCCAGTTTTTCACGCCAGACCTGCTCGTCGATCACCCCGACGAACTTGTCGCGGATGACACCCTTGGCGTCGATGAAGAAGGTTTCCGGCGCGCCGTATACACCGAGGTTCAGGCCCAGGGAGCCTTCATCGTCGCGGATGTCCAGTTGATACGGGTTGTGGAAATCCTTCAGCCACTTCAAGGCGTCGGCGTTGACGTCCTTGTAGTTGATGCCGTAGATCACCACGCCCTTCTCGGCCAGTTTGTTCAGCACCGGGTGCTCGACCCGGCAGGAAATGCACCAGGTGCCCCAGACGTTGACCAGCGCCGGTTTGCCAAGGATATCGGCGCGGGTCAGGGTCTTGTCGCCCTGCACCGCCGGCAGGGAAAACTCCGGGAATGGCTTGCCGATCATCGCCGAAGGCAACTCGGCCGGGTCCAGGTACAGACCGCGATACAGGAAAACAGCGACCACCAGGAAAATCGCCAGTGGCAACAGCATCAACCAACGTCTCATGCAGTAGCTCCCGACATGCCCAGCGCCTCACGCACGCGGCTCTTCACCTTGACCCGATAACGCCGGTCCAGCGCTGCCAGCAATCCGCCGAGTCCGGTCAGCAAGCCGCCGAACCAGATCCAGCGCACGAACGGCTTGACGTGAACGCGCACCGCCCAGGCACCATCGCCCAGCGGTTCACCCAGGGCGACATAGAGGTCACGGGTAAAACCGGCGTCGATCCCGGCTTCGGTCATCACCGAGTTCTGCACGGTGTAGAGGCGTTTTTCCGGGTGCAGCACGCTGACTTCCTGGCCGTCCTTGATCACTCGCACGGTCCCCTTGTCGGACGTGAAGTTCGGGCCTTCGAAGTGTTTGGCGCCTTCGAACACGAACTGATAACCGCCCAACGCCATGGATTCGCCCGGTGCCAGGCGCAGATCGCGCTCGGCACTGTTCTGGCTCGACAGCACCACGCCCAGGGCGCAGACCGCGATGCCCAGGTGCGCGACCTGCATACCCCAGTAACTGCGGGTCAGGGTCGGCAACCCTTTGATCAGGCCTTTGTGGCGAGTCTTGTCGAAGATGTCTCGCACACCGGCCAGCAACACCCAGGCCGCGAGCATGAAGGTCGCCAGCACCGCCCAGTTGAAATCGCCGTAAGCGACACCGGCCACCACCGCCAGCGCAGCACTGCCGAGCAGTACCGGCGTCAGCATGCTCAGCAGCCACTTAACCGGGGTGTCTTTCCAGCGCACGATCACGCCGACCGCCATCACCAGCATCAGCAACGCCATCAACGGAATGAACAGCGCGTTGAAGTATGGCGGGCCGACCGACAGCTTGGCGCCGGTCATCGCATCCAGAATCAGCGGGTACAAGGTGCCGAGCAGAATCATCGAAGCCGCCACCACCAGCACCAGGTTGTTGCCCAGTAGCAGGGTTTCCCGGGACCAGAGGTTGAAGCCGACCTGGCTCTTGACCACCGGCGCACGCAGGGCGAACAGCGTCAGCGAACCGCCGACCACGAACAGCAGGAAAATCAGGATGAACACGCCGCGCTCGGGATCGGAAGCAAAGGCGTGAACCGACGTCAGTACGCCGGAGCGCACGAGGAAAGTCCCCAGCAAGCTCAACGAGAACGCAGCAATGGCCAACAACACGGTCCAGCTCTTGAACACGCCACGTTTTTCCGTGACCGCCAGCGAGTGAATCAGCGCAGTGCCCACCAGCCAAGGCATGAAGGAAGCGTTTTCCACCGGGTCCCAGAACCACCAGCCGCCCCAGCCGAGTTCGTAGTAGGCCCACCACGAGCCGAGGGTGATACCGATACCGAGGAAGGCCCAGGCGACGATGGTCCACGGACGCGACCAGCGCGCCCACGCCGCATCGAGGCGACCGCCCAGCAGCGCGGCGATGGCGAAGGCGAAGGCCACGGAGAAACCGACATAGCCCATGTAGAGCATCGGCGGGTGCACGATCAGGCCGATGTCCTGCAGCAGCGGGTTAAGGTCGCGACCGTCCGCCGGAATCTGCGGCAGGATGCGTTCGAACGGGTTAGAGGTGAGGATCAGGAACAGCAGGAAACCAATGCTGATCATGCCCATCACCGCCAGCACCCGCGCCAGCATCACTTGCGGCAACTGCCGGGAGAACACCGACACGGCGAAGGTCCAGCCACCGAGGATCAGTGCCCAGAGCAGCAACGAACCTTCGTGGGCGCCCCACACGGCGCTGAATTTGTAGTACCACGGCAACGCGCTGTTGGAGTTGCTGGCCACATAGGCGACAGAGAAGTCGTCAGCCATGAACGCGTAGGTCAGGCAACCAAAGGCGAACAGCAGAAAGGCGAACTGGCCCCACGCGGCCGGCTGGGCCAGGCTCATCCACAAACGGTCGCCACGCCAGGCGCCGAGCAAGGGCACCACGGCCTGTACCAGGGCAAAACACAGCGCCAGGATCATGGCCAGGTGGCCCAGTTCTGGTATGAAAAGCACTGGAATAAAAATGCCGGAAGTCATCATCAACCCTCCTTGGCGGGTGTGGGTGCGGATTGGCCACTGTCTTTCAAGGCCTTGGTCACTTCCGGCGGCATGTACTTCTCGTCGTGCTTGGCCAGCACTTCATCGGCCACCACCACGCCATCGGCATTGAGTTTACCCAGGGCGACGATGCCCTGCCCTTCGCGGAACAGGTCCGGCAGGATGCCGCGATAGGTGATGGTCACGGACTTGTTGAAGTCGGTGACGATGAATTTCACATCCAGGGAATCGCCGGAGCGCTGCAACGAACCGGCCTCGACCATGCCGCCGGCGCGAATGCGCGTGTCATGGGGCGCTTCGCCGTTGGCGATCTGGGTCGGGGTGTAGAACAGATTGATGTTTTGCTGCAGGGCGCTCAGGGCCAGGCCGACGGCAGCGCCGACCCCGACCAGAATCGCGAGAATGAGGGTAAGACGCTTTTTACGCAGCGGATTCACTTGCCGTTCTCCCGGCGCAGACGACGCGCCTCTTGTTGCAGATACCGCTTGCGGGCCAGGATCGGCGCCGCCACGTTGAGGGCCAGTACCACCAGGCAGATGCCGTAGGCCGACCAGACATACAGGCCGTGATGGCCCATGGCGATGAAGTCGCCGAATGAAGCAAAACTCATCGAGCGACCTCCAGGCTGTTCTGAACTTCGGCTTTCACCCAACTGGCCCGTGCCTCGCGCTTGAGCACTTCAAGGCGCATGCGCAGCAGCAACACGGCGCCGAAGAAACAGTAGAACCCGAGTGCCGTCAGCAGCAGCGGCAGCCACATTTCAGCCGGCATCGCCGGTTTTTCGGTAAGGGTAAAGGTCGCGCCCTGATGCAGGGTGTTCCACCACTCCACCGAGTACTTGATGATCGGGATGTTGATCACGCCGACAATCGCCAGCACCGCACAGGCCTTGGCCGCACTGTCACGATTGCTGATAGCGTTGCCCAGCGCAATGAGACCGAAGTACAGAAAAAGCAGAATCAACATGGACGTAAGGCGTGCATCCCAGACCCACCACGACCCCCAGGTCGGCTTGCCCCAGATGGCCCCGGTGACCAGCGCCACGGCGGTCATCCAGGCACCGATGGGCGCCGCGCATTGCAGGGCGACATCGGCCAGTTTCATTTTCCACACCAGCCCGACGACGCCGCACACGGCCAGCATCACATAGATGGACTGCGCCAGCATGGCGGACGGAACGTGGATATAAATGATGCGAAAGCTGTTGCCTTGCTGATAGTCCGGTGGCGCGAAGGCCAGGCCCCAGACTACGCCGATGGTGATCAGCAGTAAGGCTGCGATGCTCAACCACGGCAGCATCTTGCCGCTGATGCCGTAGAACCACTTGGGTGAGCCGAGCTTATGAAACCAGGTCCAGTTCATTACTGTTTCCATCACGGTTGCCGTTCGTTTTCACGAAGCAGTCAAAGGGTCTGCTTTTTTTAAAAAGAGTGGTTAAAAATTAACCAGACCTCATTATTATTCGCCGACGCTGATCTTCAGGCCAGCGGCTATTGCAAAAGGTGTCAGGGTTATCGCCAGGGCGGTCAGGCTACCAAGCCACAAGAGATAACCGGTCGCCGGCATGCCCTGCAGGGCTGCCTGCAAGGCGCCACTGCCGAGAATCAACACCGGGATGTACAACGGCAGAATCAGCAACGCCAGCAACAGGCCACCGCGCTTCAAACCGACCGTCAGCGCCGCGCCCACCGCACCGAGTAGGCTCAGCACCGGTGTACCCAGCAATAAAGAAAGCAGCAACACCGGCAGACAGGCGGCAGGCAAACCGAGCATCAACGCCAGCAAGGGAGCGAGCAAAACCAGTGCCAGGCCGGAAAACGCCCAGTGTGCCAGCACCTTGGCCAAAACCAGAAGAGGCAGGGGGTGCGGCGAAAGGACCCACTGTTCCAGCGAGCCGTCTTCGAAATCACTGCGGAAAAGCCCGTCCAGCGAGAGCAAAACCGATAAAAGGGCCGCCACCCAGACCAGTCCCGGGGACAAGGTTTGCAACAATTGAGACTCGGGACCGACCGCCAAGGGAAACAGGGAAACGACGATGGCGAAAAACACCAGCGGATTGGCCAGCTCCGCAGGACGGCGGAACAGCAGACGGGCCTCACGGGCGACCAACAGGCCAAAAACACTCATACCGCCCATTTCCCCAGATCAATGTCGCGATAGCTGGCCGGCATGCGGCTCAGTGTGTGGTGAGTGGTCAACACCACCATGCCGCCACGTTCGCAGTGGCCGGCCAGGTGTTCTTCCAGCTGTGCGACGCCTTGCTTGTCGAGCGCAGTGAACGGCTCATCGAGAATCCACAGCGGCGGGCTGTCCAGATACAGCCGTGCCAGCGCGACACGACGCTGCTGCCCAGCGGATAGCGTGTGGCAGGGAACATCTTCGAAACCGCGCAATCCGACCGCTGCCAGGGCTTGCCAGATGGCTTCGTGGGAGGCCGGTTGATGCAGGGCACACAGCCAGCTGAGGTTCTCTTCCGGCGTCAGCAGATCCTTGATCCCCGCCGCATGACCGATCCACAGCAGGTTGCGCGCCAGTTCCGTGCGTTGTTCGTTGAGCGGTTGGCCATTGAGCAGCACTTGACCGGCCGTCGGGTGCATCAGCCCCGAAAGCAGGCGTAACAGGCTGGTCTTGCCACTGCCGTTTGGGCCACTGATTTGCACCATTTCGCCACTGGCCAGTCTCAAATCGAGATTTTCGAAGAGCAGCCGAAGGTCTCGCTCACAGGCAAGGGCAACGGTTTGCAGGACAGGACTGGTCAAGGGTTCACGGGCCTTATACGGTTCAAGTCGGCTCTGGCGCGGCCGTTAAAGAGATGCAGAATAGATCTATTGGCGGCCCGAACTAGCGAGCTGCGTCAAATAATTGCAATGTTTCCGGCACTCTGTATACAACGCGGCGGCATTATACATGCCATTTCCTACTCTAAAGAGTGCATTTTCCCAAGGTTGTGACCGCGTATGACAGGCGAAATGAACATCCTCCCGCTACCCCAGACCACCTCGGCGACCACGCGTCCACTGGCGGTCAGTGGCGAATTGCTCAAGCTGCTGACACCCATCGAGGGCCTGATCACTGCCGGTCAGACGGCCAAGGCCGAGGTGTTGTCGCTCAAGCAGGCGGATCAGACTTTTCAGCTGCTGCTCAAGGTCACCCTGGAAAGCGGCCGCCAGACCACGGTCCAGGCCACCAGTAACCTGCCGTTGGCCCAAGGCACAAGCATCGCGGTCACCCAGCCTTCAGCGGGGAACCTGGCCGTCACGGTGCAACAGGCCATCGCCTCCAGCGTCGCCACCCTCACCCGCCTCGACACCACGCAACTGCCGGTCGGCACCCTGTTGCAGGGCAAAGTGCTGACCTCCCAGGTGTTGCCGCAAGTGCCGGGGCAACCGACGGTATTTCGCTCGATGGTCATCCTGCTCAATACGGCCTTGAGCGGCAGCACCTTGAGCATCGACAGCCCACAGCCATTGCGCATCGGCACCTTGCTCAGCGCCCAGGTGCAGGACACCCAGAGCTTGAAGTTCGTGCCCTTGAGCAGCCGCCAGGAGCAATTGGCGGTGACCCAGCAACTGGTCGGCCAACAAAGCCGCCAGGGCTCGCTGGATGGTTTGCTCAAGCTGCTGCAAAACCTGCCACCCTCGAATCAGACCTCAAGCGACTTGCGCGTGGCCGTGGACAAATTGCTCGCCGGCCTGCCCGACGCTCAGCAACTGAGTACCCCCAAAGGCCTGGCAATGGCACTGGCCGGCAGCGGCGCGTTCCTCGAATCGAAACTGCTGACCGGGCAGAACCCGGCGCTCGCGCCCGACATGAAGGCCGACCTGCTCAAACTGATCGCGCAACTGACGCCAGGGCTGCCCGCCAGCACCAACCTCAGCGCGATCATCGCCGCCAACACCCTGGCCCAGGCCATGCCGAGCTTCGTGCGCAATGCCCTGGGTATGCTCGGGCAGGTCAGTGCCAAACCGTCGCCCACCAGCTTCCCGCTGCCCGAGCGCCTGTTGCAGAACGCTGAAGGCGAAGATGATCTTGAACACCTGCTGCGCCTGGCAGCGGCGGCGGTTTCACGCCTGCAGAGCCATCAACTGTCCAGCCTGGAGCAGACCGGTGTTACCAGCGACGGCCGCTTGATGAGCACCTGGCAACTGGAAGTTCCGATGCGCAACCTGCAGGACATCGTGCCGTTGCAGATCAAGTTCCAGCGTGAAGAAGCGCCAGACAGGGAACAACCCCATGAACGCCGTGAAGAGCGAGAGCCCAAGCAACAACTGTGGCGCGTCGAGCTGGCGTTCGAAATGGAGCCGCTGGGGCCGATGCAGATTCAGGCACAGCTGATCAAGGGCAGTCTCTCCAGCCAGCTCTGGGCCGAACGGCCGTACACCGCCAGCCTGATCGAAAACAACCTGGCCGCACTGCGTCAACGTCTGCTGGCCTCGGGGCTGAACGTCGGCGATCTGGATTGCCATCAGGGCAAGCCGCCTCAAGGCCCGCAAACCCGTCTCGAACAACGCTGGGTCGACGAAACCGCATGAAAAACCCCAACGCACCCCGCCAGGCCATCGCCCTCAAATACGACGGCACCCACGCCCCTACCCTCACCGCCAAGGGTGATGAAGAACTGGCTGAAGAAATCCTGCGGATCGCCCGCGACTATGAAGTGCCGATCTACGAAAACGCCGAGTTGGTGAGGCTGCTGGCGCGCATGGAACTGGGGGACAGTATTCCGGAAGAGCTGTATCGCACGATCGCGGAGATTATTGCGTTTGCGTGGAGTCTGAAGGGCAAGTTTCCGGCGGGGCAGGATCCGGGGGCGCCGATGGTTGAGAAGGACATCACCGATCGCGGGGATGATTACTGAGGGTTCGACGACGCCATCGCGGGCAAGCCCGCTCCCACAGGTGATTGGCGGTGTTCACACGTCTTGTGTCCACCCCGATTCATTGTGGGAGCGAGCCTGCTCGCGAAAGCGGCCTCAGCCAAATCGCAAAAAATCAGTTCTTGTGCAGCTTACTCATCAACTCCGCCTCAGCCTGGGTCAAGCCGCAGGACTGGGTCAGCTCGTCGACGCTCGCGCCCATCCCCACCAGTCGCGCCGCCTGGGCGAACGAGAGGCTGGTAGGATCGCGTTGTTCCACGCGGGTGAGCCGGTCCGGCAACGGCGCGACGATCGCGCGCAGTTCGTGCAGGTCTTCACCCATGCGCACGTTGCCGTTCTGATAGTCATCCACGCTTTTGGCCAGGTCCTTGATGCGCTGATCACGCAGCGCATCGCCCTGGGCCTGTTGCGCGGCGATCTTCCGTTGATCGCGAATGTACGCCAGAAACATCGCCAGCGTGCCTGCCCAGAACAGGAACAGGACAATGACCGCAACCTCGAGAATCAATCAGATACTCTCCAGTTCCGACCATTCTTCTTCGCTCATCATCTTGTCCAGTTCGACCAGGATCAGCAGTTCGTTGTTCTTGTTGCACACGCCTTGAATGAACTTGGCGGATTCTTCGTTACCGACGTTCGGCGCGGTTTCGATTTCCGACTGACGCAGGTAAACCACTTCGGCCACGCTGTCGACCATGATCCCGACAACCTGCTTGTCGGCTTCGATGATGACGATACGGGTGTTGTCGCTGATTTCGGCATTCATCAGGCCGAAGCGCTGACGGGTGTCGATCACGGTGACCACGTTACCGCGCAGGTTGATGATGCCCAGCACGTAGCTCGGGGCACCGGGCACCGGGGCGATTTCGGTGTAGCGCAGGACTTCCTGAACGCGCATCACGTTGATGCCGTAGGTTTCGTTGTCCAGCTTGAAGGTTACCCATTGCAGGATCGGATCTTCGGACCCTTTTGCCGCCGTCGCCTTATCATTCATACCCTGACCCCTCGAAAAACCGCCCTGGCGGTGTGTGTTCGGTGCTGCGGCATTTGGATGCCGTCGCCTGTTTGTTGTGCAGTTTTCATTTCAACTTTTGGACCGGCTTGCTGCCGCTCATGTGCTTTGCCCCGCCGCTGGCGATCAACTCGGCCAGCGCGGAAACGTCAAGCAATGCACACATGTGTTCAATCACCGTGCCCGCCAGCCATGGCCGTTGACCACGGTGGCTGCGCCACTTGATTTCGTTCGGGTCCAGGCGCAACGAGCGGCTCACCTGATGCACCGCCAGCCCCCACTCGTAGCCCTGAACCGAGATGACGTATTGCAGGCCCTGACGGAAATCATCGCGATAACGGTCGGGCATGACCCAACGCGCGGTGTCCAGAACCTTCAGGTTGCCCGCCTGGCTCGGCAGGATGCCGAGGAACCACTCCGGCTGGCCGAACAGCGGCGTCAGTTCGTGGCCGGCCAGTGAGTAGATCGAGCCCAGGCACACCAGCGGCACCGCCAGGGTCAACCCGGCGACATCGAACAACAGACATTCGAAGGGCTCGGCTGCCCACACCGGACGACCGTCGGTTTCCACCGGCGGCGGTGGGTTGGCGGGTGGCAGGTGGACTTTGACCACGGGTGGTACCAGCACCTGTTGCACTTCGACCGGGGCAGGAACCAAAACCTGTTGTTCTTCGACGGCCGGTGGCACCAAGGCTTGCAGCAAGGGGGCGATAGTCGAGACCGGCGCCAGAACGGGTGTCGGCGCTTCGACCACGGCAACCGGCGTCTTCGTTACCGGCGCTACCACCGGGGCCGTCGCGGCTACGACTTTCTGCGCATCGCGCGCCTGTTCTTCAAGTACTGCGGCCTGGAACTCATCCAGCGCGGCTTCAACCTCGACCATCACCGGAAGCGCTTCGATTTCTGGCGTGAATTCCTCGGTGATGTCCTGCAGCAGATTATCCAGATAGGACTGCAACGCCAGTTGCGGACGAGAAGTGGTCTTCAACGGCCGGTTCATGAACGCTCACCTGTAGGAGCGAGCATGCTCGCGATGAACCTGAGAACGCCACGGCGTGTCAGGTTTCCCGCGTCATCGTTGACGTCCATCGCGAGCGAGCTCGCTCCTACAGGGATCGGGGTCATGTCAGGCCACCTGCGGAACAAGTTGTGCTGTCAGCAGATGCTTGAGCAGCGCACGGTAGGCAAGAACGCCACGGCTCTTGCCGTCGAATTGCGAAGGTGTCAGACCGGCACGGCTGGCATCGCGCAAGCGGGTGTCCACGGGAATGTAGCCCTGCCAGATTTCCTCCGGAAACTTGTCGCGCAACACCCGCAGCGTGCCAAGGGACGCTTGCGTACGCCGGTCGAACAGGGTCGGCACGATGGTGAACGGCAAGGCCTGCTTGCGCGAGCGATTGATCATCGCCAGGGTGTTGATCATGCGCTCCAGACCTTTGACCGCCAGGTGTTCGGTTTGCACCGGGATCACCAGTTGCTGGCTCGCCGCCAAGGCATTGACCATCAGCACGCCGAGCAACGGCGGGCTGTCGATCACCGCGTAATCGAAGTCTTGCCACAACTGTGCCAGGCTCTTGGCGATCACCAGGCCCAGGCCACTCTGGCCCGGCGACTGGCGCTCAAGGGTGGCCAGGGCGGTACTCGATGGCAACAGGGAAATACGTTCGTCGCTGGTGGACAGCAGCAATTGTCCGGGCAAGCCCTGAGGCACGCTGCCCTTGTGCAGGAACAGGTCGTAGTTGCTGTGTTCCAGGCTGTCGGGGTCATAGCCGAAATAACTGGTCATCGAGCCGTGGGGGTCGAGGTCAACCACGACCACGCGCTTGCCCGCCTCGGCCAGCAAACCGGCTAAAGCGATGGAGGAAGTGGTTTTACCGACACCACCCTTTTGATTGGCGACTGCCCAGACTCTCATTTGGTTTGGTTCCTCCCGGTCGAATCGACCGGGAAATAGCTCAACGTGTTAATGCGGGTGACGGAGAATTGACGGCGCTCTCTCGTACCGGCGACTTGACCGGGGTCGGTGCAGTTTGTGTGCCAGCACGCTTCAAAGCGGCATCCGGTGTGGTATGAGCGGCTCCGGTCCCGGTCAGGCTGCGGCGCACGTCAAGATTGCGTGACACCACCAGCACGACACGACGGTTGCGCGCCCGGCCCTCGACCGTGGCGTTGTTGGCCACGGGCTGGAATTCGCCGTAGCCCACCGATGCCAGACGACCGGGGTTCACCCCCTGCATCGCCAGCATGCGCACGATGCTCGCCGAACGGGCCGACGACAGTTCCCAGTTGGTCGGGTACTGCGCGGTACGTATGGGTTGATCGTCGGTAAAACCTTCGACGTGAATCGGGTTGTCGAACGGCTTCAAAATGACCGCGACCTTGTCGATGATGTTGAAGGCCAAGTCGCTGGGCATGGCGTCGCCGCTGCCGAACAACAGGCTGGAATTGAGTTCGATCTCGACCCACAGCTCATTGCCGCGCACGGTCATCTGGTTGGATTTGATCAGGTCGCCAAAGGCGGCGCTGATGTCGTCGGCGATGCTTTTCAGCGGATCGCTGGCCCCGGCGATACCGGCGTCAACCTGTTCGGCATCCTTGACCAGCGGCTTGGCCGGGGTCACGGTCTTCGGGCGCTCTTCACCAATGGGTATCGGCTGGAGGGAACGGTCGGCATCGTTGAAGACGCCGATCAGCGCTTGGGAAATGACCTTGTACTTGCCTTCGTTGACCGAAGAGATCGAGTACATCACCACGAAAAACGCGAAGAGCAAGGTGATGAAGTCCGCGTAGGACACCAGCCAGCGCTCGTGATTAACGTGTTCATCATGCTGACGGCGACGTGCCATGAGGTTATTCCCTTAGTCCATGAAGCCCTGGAGCTTCAACTCAATGGAGCGAGGGTTTTCACCTTCGGCAATCGACAGGATGCCTTCGAGCAACATTTCGCGATAACGCGACTGGCGCAATGCAACGGATTTGAGTTTGGCGGCAATCGGCAGCAGCACCAGGTTGGCACTGGCCACGCCGTAGATGGTGGCGACGAAGGCCACGGCAATGCCGTTACCCAGTTGCGACGGATCACCCAGGTTGCCCATGACGTGAATCAGGCCCATCACCGCACCGATGATGCCGATGGTCGGCGCGTAGCCACCCATGCTTTCAAAGACTTTGGCGGCCTCGATGTCGCGGCTTTCCTGGGTATAGAAATCCACTTCCAGAATGCTGCGGATCGCCTCGGGTTCGGCGCCGTCCACCAGCAGTTGCAAGCCTTTGCGCGAGTAGCTGTCGGGTTCGGTGTCGGCTACGCCTTCCAGGCCGAGCAAGCCTTCCTTGCGCGCGGTCAGGCTCCAGTTGACGACACGATCGATGCCACCGGCCAGGTCGACGCGTGGCGGGAACAGAATCCACGCCAGGATCTGCATGGCCCGCTTGAAAGCGCTCATCGGTGATTGCAGCAATGCCGCGCCAATGGTCCCGCCCAGTACGATCAGTGCCGCCGGGCCGTTGGCCAGCGCACCGAGATGTCCGCCCTCAAGGTAGTTGCCGCCGATGATGGCGACGAACGCCATGATGATGCCGATAAGGCTCAGAACATCCATCAGATGCAGGCCTCGACCAGGTGCTTGCCGATGTCGTCCAGGCTGTAGACCGCGTCGGCGAGCTCGGCTTTGACGATGGCCATCGGCATGCCGTAGATCACGCAGCTGGCTTCATCCTGGGCCCAGATCGAACTGCCGCCCTGCTTGAGCAGGCGCGCGCCTTCGCGACCGTCGGCACCCATGCCGGTCAATACCACCGCCAGAACTTTGTCACCGTAGGATTTGGCCGCGGAGCCGAAGGTAATGTCCACGCACGGCTTGTAGTTCAGACGCTCGTCGCCCGGCAGGATTTTCACCGCGCCACGGCCATCGATCATCATTTGCTTGCCACCCGGTGCCAGCAGCGCCAGGCCCGGACGCAGGATGTCGCCATCCTCGGCTTCCTTGACGCTGATGCGGCAGAGCTTGTCCAGACGCTCCGCGAAAGCCTTGGTGAACGCTGCTGGCATGTGCTGGATCAACACGATCGGCGCCGGGAAGTTGGCCGGCAACTGGGTCAATACCCGCTGCAGGGCAACCGGCCCACCGGTGGAGGTACCGATGGCCACCAGTTTGTAGGCTTTGCGTTTCGGCGCGGGCGACGACGGCGTGGCCGCATGGGCACGTGCAGGGATCGGGGCCGGAGCCGGGCGCGCAGGCGCGCTGCCGCCATAACTGCCGAGGCTGGAAGGCGCAGGCGCTGGTGCAGGTGTGGCTACCGGTGCCGGAGCACTGTAGGCGCTGACGCGACGGTTGCTGCGCGAGATGCTCAGAATCTTCTCGCACAGCAGTTGCTTGACCTTCTCGGGGTTGCGCGAGATGTCTTCGAAATTCTTCGGCAGGAAGTCCACCGCGCCGGCGTCCAGCGCATCGAGGGTTACCCGGGCGCCTTCGTGGGTCAGCGAGGAAAACATCAAGACCGGAGTCGGGCAGCGCTGCATGATGTGCCGCACCGCCGTGATGCCGTCCATCATCGGCATCTCATAGTCCATGGTGATCACGTCCGGCTTGAGGGCCAGTGCCTGATCGATCGCCTCTTTTCCGTTGGTCGCCGTGCCGACGACCTGGATATTCAAATCCGCTGAAAGAATTTCCGAGACGCGGCGGCGGAAAAAACCCGAATCGTCCACCACCAGGACTTTGACTGCCATAAACACTCCGTTAGACGCCGCGGGACCTCAGACGCCCCGCTTCGCCAGAATCAAATACGCCGCGTGGCGTAACGCTTGAGCATGCTCGGAACATCGAGAATCAGCGCAATGCGACCGTCACCGGTAATGGTGGCGCCCGACATGCCCGGGGTTCCCTGGAGCATTTTGCCCAATGGCTTGATGACCACTTCTTCCTGACCCACCAGTTGATCGACGACGAAGCCGATCCGCTGGGTGCCCACCGAAAGGATCACCACATGGCCTTCGCGCTGCTCTTCGTGAGCGGCGGAGCTGACCAGCCAGCGCTTGAGGTAGAACAACGGCAGCGCCTTGTCCCGCACGATCACCACTTCCTGGCCATCCACCACGTTGGTGGTCGACAGGTCGAGGTGGAAGATCTCGTTGACGTTCACCAGCGGGAACGCGAACGCCTGGTTGCCGAGCATGACCATCAGCGTCGGCATGATCGCCAGGGTCAACGGCACCTTGATGACGATCTTCGAACCCTGGCCCTTGGCCGAGTAGATGTTGATCGAGCCGTTGAGCTGGGAAATCTTGGTTTTCACCACGTCCATGCCCACGCCACGACCCGACACGTCGGAAATCTCAGTCTTGGTCGAGAAGCCCGGGGCGAAAATCAGGTTGTAGCACTCGGTGTCGCTCAGCCGATCGGCCGCATCCTTGTCCATCACACCGCGTTTCACCGCGATGGAACGCAGGACGTTCGGGTCCATGCCTTTACCGTCATCGGAGATCGATAGCAGGATGTGGTCACCCTCCTGCTCCGCGGCCAGGATGACCTTGCCGCCACGGGCCTTGCCCGACGCTTCGCGTTCTTCCGGCGACTCGATGCCGTGGTCGACTGCGTTGCGCACCAAGTGGACCAGCGGGTCGGCCAGGGCCTCGACGAGGTTCTTGTCGAGGTCGGTTTCTTCGCCGACCAGCTCCAGGTTGATCTCTTTCTTGAGCTGGCGAGCCAGGTCGCGAACCAGGCGTGGGAAGCGCCCGAAGACTTTCTTGATCGGTTGCATCCGGGTCTTCATGACCGCGGTCTGCAGGTCGGCCGTGACCACGTCGAGGTTCGACACGGCCTTGGACATGGCTTCATCGGCGCTGTTGGCGCCGAGGCGGACCAGGCGGTTACGCACCAGCACGAGTTCGCCGACCATGTTCATGATTTCGTCGAGACGCGCGGTATCGACCCGCACGGTCGTCTCGGCTTCGCTGGCCGGTTTTTCCGCTGGCGCCGATGCCGGGGCACGGGCCGGAGCCGGAGCGGCAGCAGCCGCTGGAGTTTCGGCTTTCGGCTCTGGTGCCTTGGCCACGGGTTTCGGTGCCGCAGCCTTGGCGACAGGTGCCGCCACCGGAGCACTGGTGCCCGAAGCGGTTCCAGAGGCAGTGCCAACTTCGGTGAACTTGCCTTTGCCGTGCAATTCGTCGAGCAGCGATTCGAATTCGTGATCGGTGATCAGGTCGCTACCGGCCGCAGCGGCGACAGGTGCTGCCGGGGTTGGCACCGAAGCGATGGCCGATTCCAGCGCATCCACCGCAAAGTTGCCCTTGCCGTGCAACTGGTCGAGCAGTGCTTCGAATTCGTCATCCGTAATATCGGAGCTGTCGCCAGCGGCTTTCGGAGCTTCCGGCGCGGCAGGCGCGGCAGGCGCCACCACCGCATCAACGGCAAACTGGCCTTTACCGTGCAACTGGTCGAGCAACGACTCGAACTCGGCATCGGTGATTTCGTCACTGGCAGCGCCGTCGCCGGCCGGTGCCGGAGCAGCCGCCGGCGCCTCGGCCTGTGCCTTCACGGCGTTCAGCGAGTCCAGCAGTTGTTCGAATTCATTGTCGGTAATATCGCCCGATTCGCTTTCAGCGACAGGCTCTTCAACCACGTCGGCAACGGGTGCCGGTGCGGCCTCGTCAGCCGTTTGCGGCTCGGCCAGACGGGCCAGGGCCGCGAGCAATTCAGGCGTGGCAGCCGTGATCGGGCTGCGCTCGCGGACTTCGCTGAACATGCTGTTCACCGCGTCCAGTGCTTCGAGAACCACGTCCATCAATTCCGAGTCGACGCGACGTTCGCCCTTGCGCAGGATGTCGAACACGTTTTCGGCGATGTGACAGCACTCCACCAGCTCGTTGAGCTGGAGGAAGCCGGCGCCCCCTTTTACAGTGTGAAAACCGCGAAAAATTGCATTGAGCAAGTCCGCATCATCCGGCCGGCTTTCCAGCTCGACCAGTTGCTCGGACAGTTGCTCTAGAATCTCGCCGGCCTCAACCAGGAAATCCTGAAGGATCTCTTCATCGGCGCCGAAGCTCATTAATGGTGTGCTCCTAACAGGTCTAAAAACCCAAAAAACCTAAAATTCCAAAACTCTAGAAAACTAAAATTCTAAAATCCCAGGCTGGATAGCAAATCGTCCACATCGTCCTGACCGGACACAACGTCTTCTCTTTTATCGGCATGAATCTGCGGACCTTCACCCTGAGAGAGATGTTTTTGTGGATCTTTTTCGGCAAGCATCGCTTCACGGTCATGTTCGATGCCCGCAAAGCGGTCCACCTGACTGGCCATGAGCACGAGCTTGAGCAGGTTGCTTTCAACTTCGGTGACCAGTTGGGTCACGCGCTTGATCACTTGACCGGTGAGGTCCTGGTAGTCCTGGGCAAGCAGGATGTCGTTGAGGTTGCTCGACACCGCGCGGCCGTCTTCGGCGCTGCGCGCCAGGAAACCGTCGACCCGCCGGGCCAGTTCGCGGAACTCTTCAGCCCCGACTTCGCGACGCATGAACCGTCCCCAGTCCGTGCTCAAGGCCTGGGCTTCATCGCTCAGGCGGTTGACCACCGGCGTGGCGCTTTCCACCAGGTCCATGGTGCGGTTGGCCGCGGCCTCGGTCAGCTTGACCACATAGGACAGGCGCTCGGTCGCATCCGTGATCTGTGACACTTCCTCGGCTTGCGGCATGTGCGGGTCAATCTGGAAATTGACGATCGCGCTATGCAGCTCGCGGGTGAGCTTGCCCACTTCCTGATACAGGCCGCGGTCACGGGTCTGGTTGAGCTCATGGATCAATTGCACAGCATCGCCGAACTTGCCCTTTTCAAGGCTCGCGACCAGTTCGACGGCGTGTTTTTTCAGGGTCGATTCAAAATCACCCTGCGAAGATTCGTTATGCCCCATAGCTCCCCCGTGGCGCAGTTCAACCGATGCGTTCGAAAATCTTCTCGATTTTTTCTTTCAACGCCTGGGCCGTGAAGGGTTTGACCACATAGCCGTTTACACCGGCCTGGGCCGCTTCGATGATCTGTTCGCGCTTGGCTTCAGCGGTCACCATCAGCACCGGCAGGTGCTTGAGCTTTTCATCGGCACGCACGTGGCGCAGCAGATCGATACCGGTCATGCCAGGCATGTTCCAGTCCGTTACCAGAAAGTCGATGCTCCCGCTGTTGAGTACCGGAATGGCGGTAATGCCATCGTCGGCCTCGACCGTGTTGGTGAACCCAAGGTCACGCAACAGGTTTTTTATGATCCGCCGCATCGTTGAGAAGTCATCAACGATGAGGATTTTCATGTTCTTGTCCAATTCGACCTCCAAGCAGACTAAAACGCGCCCAGCACCTGGACGCGCCATTTCAATCAATCTGGCAAAACACTTGATGACTGTCTGGAGTACAGCGGATCGAGACCGGCGCGGTTCATCACCCCACCAGCCACGTCGCAGTGCCCCCACACTGCCTTCAGCGCGCTCGCCACTCTCCCAAACGCCCCCGCAAACGGGCCGCGCACTGGCTGTGTAACTGGCTGACCCGAGATTCGCTGACCCCCAGGACCTCACCGATTTCCTTGAGATTCAGCTCTTCGTCGTAGTACAGCGCCAACACCAGTCGCTCACGCTCCGGCAAATTGGCAATCGCGTCCGCCAGCGCCGCCTGGAAGCGTTCATCTTCCAGATCGCGTGACGGTTCGAGATGAGCACTCGCGCCATCCTCGTGCAGCCCTTCGTGTTCGCCGTCCTGCAACAGATCGTCGAAGCTGAACAAGCGGCTGCCCAGGGTGTCGTTCAAAATCCCGTAGTAATCGTCGAGACTCAATTGGAGTTCGGCCGCAACTTCGTGATCTTTAGCGTCACGGCCTGTTTTAGCTTCAATCGAGCGAATGGCGTCGCTGACCATCCGGGTATTGCGGTGGACCGAACGTGGCGCCCAATCCCCCTTGCGTACTTCATCGAGCATGGCGCCGCGGATGCGGATGCCCGCGTACGTCTCGAAACTCGCGCCTTTGCTGGCGTCGTATTTGGTCGACACTTCAAGCAGGCCGATCATCCCGGCCTGGATCAGGTCTTCGACCTGGACGCTGGCCGGCAGACGCGCCAGCAGGTGGTAGGCAATGCGTTTGACCAGTGGCGCGTAACGCTCGATCAGCTCGTACTGCGCGTCCCGCGCCGACTTCTTGTAGAGGTTGTAACCGCTGGCTGTCATAGCACAGGTCCTGCCGTTTGTTGCACGAGGCGCTCGACGAAAAACTCCAGGTGCCCGCGCGGGTTGGCGGGCAGCGGCCAGGTATCGACCTTCTGTGCGATGGCCTTGAACGCCAGCGAGCACTTGGAACGCGGGAACGCTTCGTAGACCGCACGCTGCTTCTGCACGGCCTTGCGCACGCTTTCGTCGTACGGCACGGCGCCAACGTATTGCAGGGCGACGTCGAGGAAGCGGTCGGTCACCTTGGTCAACTTGGCGAACAGGTTGCGGCCTTCCTGCGGGCTCTGCGCCATGTTGGCCAGGACGCGGAAGCGATTCATGCCGTAATCGCGGTTAAGCAATTTGATCAATGCGTAGGCGTCGGTGATCGAGGTCGGCTCGTCGCAGACCACCAGCAACACTTCCTGCGCGGCGCGCACAAAACTGACTACCGAGTCACCGATACCCGCAGCGGTGTCGATCACCAGTACGTCGAGATTGTCGCCGATGTCGCTGAACGCCTGGATCAGGCCGGCGTGTTGCGCCGGGCTCAAATGCACCATGCTCTGGGTGCCGGACGCGGCCGGAACGATGCGGATGCCGCCTGGCCCCTGCAACAGGACGTCGCGCAGCTCGCAGCGGCCTTCAATCACGTCGGCCAGGGTACGTTTGGGTGTCAGGCCCAGCAGAACGTCGACGTTCGCCAGCCCCAGATCGGCGTCCAGCAGCATGACGCGCCGGCCAAGCTCAGCCAAAGCCAGGGACAAGTTCACTGACACGTTAGTTTTCCCGACGCCACCTTTGCCGCCGGTCACCGCGATCACCTGTACGGGATGCATGCTGCCCATGTTATTTCTTTACCTTGTCTTGCATAGACGGAGGCCACATTACTGGCTGCGCGTTCGCAACTGGAACAATGCATGGCAGACCATCGATGTAGGTACAAAAACGATTCATTGTCACCTCAGCCTACCTGCTTGGTCGGGCTGTGGTAGATATCAGCGAACATGTCAGCCATGGCTTCTTCGCTGGGCTCTTCCTGCATTTGCACGCTAACGGCGCGACTGACCAGTTGATGACGACGCGGCAGATGCAAATCATCCGGAATCCGCGGGCCATCGGTCAGGTACGCCACCGGCAACTCATGGCTGATGGCAAGGCTCAACACCTCGCCCAGACTCGCCGTTTCATCCAGTTTAGTCAGGATGCAGCCAGCGAGCCCGCAGCGCTTGTAACTGTGATAAGCGGCGGTTAGAACCTGTTTCTGGCTGGTGGTTGCCAGGACCAGGTAATTTTTTGACTTGATGCCACGCCCGGCCAGGCTTTCAAGCTGCATGCGCAGCGCCGGATCGCTGGCTTGCAGGCCGGCGGTATCGATCAGCACGACGCGTTTGCGCAACAGTGGATCCAGCGCCTGCACCAGCGATTGCCCCGGATCGACGTGAGTTACCGACACGTTGAGAATCCGGCCCAGGGTCTTGAGTTGCTCCTGGGCACCAATACGATAGCTGTCCATGCTCACCAGCGCGATGTTTTGCGCGCCGTATTTGAGCACGTAACGGGCAGCCAGCTTGGCCAGGGTGGTGGTCTTGCCCATGCCGGCAGGGCCGACCATGGCAATCACACCGCCCTCTTCCAGCGGTTCGACTTCCGGCGTGGCAATCATCCGTGCCAAGTGCGCCAGCAACATGCGCCAGGCCTGGCGAGGTTCTTCGATATCGGTGATCAGCGCCAGCAAGTCCCGCGACAACGGGCCGGACAGGCCGATGCGCTGCAAGCGGCGCCAGAGGTTAGCCTGGTCCGGGCGGCTGCCTTGCAGCTGATTCCACGCCAAAGAGCCAAGTTGTACTTCAAGCAATTCGCGCAGACCGTTGAGTTCGAAGCGCATCGAGTCGAATACCCGCTGATCGACCGCAGGCGCAGCAGCAGGTGCCGGCGCCGGGCGACGGGGCTCGGCGTAAGTGGGTTCGATCAGTGGCTCGGCGGCCGTGAGCGGCAGGCCGGCGAACAACTGGCGATTGGTGGCGTTATCGCTCTCGCCCTCGCTGCGCAGGCTCAATTCGGCCTGGGCGGTGACGATCCGCGATTGCGTCTTGCGCAGCTCGTCTTCAAGTTCCATGTTCGGAACACGCGGTGCCAGCGCCGACAGCTTGTAATCCAGGGCAGCCGTCAGCTCGACACCACCGGCGATGCGGCGGTTGCCAATGATGGCGGCATCGGCGCCCAGCTCATCACGAACCAGTTTCATGGCCTGACGCATATCGGCGGCGAAAAAACGCTTAACTTGCATAACCCACTACCTCAGCCGTTGGGCCCTACTGTCGCAACGATGGTCACTTGCTTGTTGTCAGGAATTTCCTGGTAAGCCAGAACGTGCAAACCCGGCACTGCCAGTCGGCCAAACCGCGAGAGCATCGCGCGAACCGGGCCGGCTACCAGCAGAATCACCGGTTGACCTTGCATCTCCTGGCGTTGCGCCGCATCGATCAACGAACGTTGCAGCTTCTCAGCCATGCTTGGCTCCAACAGAACGCCCTCTTCCGAGCCTTGTCCTGCCTTCTGCAGACTATTGAGCAATATTTGTTCCAACCTTGGCTCCAGCGTGATAACTGGCAGCTCGGAGTCAGTGCCTACAATGCTTTGGACGATAGCGCGGGAAACGCCGACGCGCACCGCGGCCACCAATGCGGCAGTATCTTGACTCTTGGACGCGTTGTTGGCGATGGCTTCGGCAATGCTGCGAATATCGCGCACCGGCACCTGCTCGGCCAGCAGCGCCTGCAGGACCTTGAGCAATTGCGACAGCGACAGCACGCCCGGTACCAGTTCTTCGGCCAGTTTCGGCGAGTTTTTCGCCAGCAATTGCATGAGCTGCTGCACTTCCTCGTGACCGATCAGCTCGCTGGAGTGCTTGTACAGAATCTGGTTCAAGTGGGTTGCCACCACGGTACTGGCATCGACCACGGTGTAGCCCAGCGATTGCGCCTGGGCACGCTGGCTGATTTCGATCCACACCGCCTCCAGCCCGAAAGCCGGATCTTTGGCGGTGATGCCGTTGAGCGAGCCGTAGACCTGCCCCGGGTTGATCGCCAGTTCGCGGTCCGGGTAGATCTCCGCTTCCGCCAGGATCACCCCCATCAGGGTCAGGCGATAGGCACTCGGTGCCAGATCGAGGTTGTCGCGGATGTGCACGGTCGGCATCAGGAAACCCAGGTCCTGGGACAGCTTCTTGCGCACGCCCTTGATCCGCGCCAGCAATTGACCACCCTGATTGCGGTCCACCAGCGGAATCAGGCGATAGCCCACTTCCAGGCCGATCATGTCGATCGGCGTCACGTCATCCCAGCCCAACTCCTTGGTTTCCTGGGCGCGGGCCGGCGACGGCAGCAGCTCCTGTTGACGCTTGACCTCTTGCAGAGCCTGGACCTTGACGATGTTCTGCTTGCGCCAGAACAGGTACGCGCCACCCGCCGCCAGGGCGGCCATGCTCAGGAAGGAAAAATGCGGCATGCCGGGCACCAGGCCCATCACCGCCATCAGGCCAGCCGACACGGCCAGGGCCTTGGGCGAGGCGAACATCTGGCGATTGATCTGCTTGCCCATGTCTTCCGAACCGGAAGCACGGGTCACCATGATCGCCGCCGCGGTGGACAACAGCAGTGATGGCAATTGCGCCACCAAACCGTCACCGATGGTCAACAGTGCGTAAACCTTGCCGGCATCGGCGAACGTCATGTTGTGCTGGAAGATACCGACCGCCATGCCGCCGATCAGGTTGATGAACAGAATCAGCAAACCGGCGATGGCGTCACCGCGCACGAACTTGCTGGCACCGTCCATGGAGCCGTAGAACTCGGCCTCCTGGGCCACTTCCGAACGACGGGCCTTGGCCTGGGCCTGGTCGATCAGGCCGGCGTTGAGGTCAGCGTCGATCGCCATTTGCTTGCCGGGCATCGCATCGAGGGTGAAACGCGCGCTCACCTCGGAAATCCGCCCGGCACCCTTGGTGACCACGACGAAGTTGATGATCATCAGAATCGCGAACACCACGATACCGACCACATAGTTACCGCCGATCACCACCTCGCCGAAGGCCTGGATCACCTTACCGGCGGCGGCGTGACCATCCTGGCCGTGGAGCATCACCACCCGCGTGGAGGCCACGTTCAACGCCAGCCGCAACAGCGTCGCCACCAGCAGAATGGTCGGGAACACTGCGAAGTCCAGCGGCCGCAAGGCGTAGACGCAGACCAGCAGCACGACAATCGACAAGGCAATGTTGAAGGTGAAAAACACGTCGAGCAGGAACGGCGGCATCGGCAACATCATCATCGCCAACATGACCAGCAGCAACAACGGCACGCCCAGATTGCCTCGACTGAGGTCTGCCATGTGCGTGCGTGTACTGCTGAGTAACTGAGAGCGATCCACCGGTAATCCCCGTGCCTTTAAAGCAAACTTTTGACGCCTGAAGCGGGCGCAGCGGGGCTACTGCAAGAAGCTTTCCAACTTTTGCGGGGGGTTGAAATAGAGGGGTTTGTCAGAGGAAATTTGTATTGCCTGCTCTGGCCTCTTCGCGAGCAGGCTCGCTCCCACAATATGTTCGAAGCCGACCGTGAATCCAGCGTTCGACACAGACCCCCTGTGGGAGCGAGCCTGCTCGCGAAGAGGCCGGAACTACCTACCCGCAATCCAGGCACTCGAATCAAATCCCCGCGTGGCGAGGGAGCTTGCTCCCGTTGGGGCGCGCAGCGGACCCAAAACCTGTGACCGCGATCATTCAGACGGACCGCATCTAACGGGTTTACGGCTGCTGCGCAGCCGAGCGGGAGCAAGCTCCCTCGCCACAGGTATTGGGTGCTTCAGGAGATTGAGCCGCGACCGAACCTATCAGTTCTGCTAGTACCCTCCCCATGCAATCCCACCGATACTGAGCGCCAGCACTTCGGACCTTCGGAGCACTCACGCATGCCATCGCTGCCCGTCACCCTGCTCTGCCAATATCACTACGATGCCCTGGACCGCCTGATCGCAAATGCGTCGGCAAACGCGCCAGAGCTGCAGTGTTTCTACTGCGAAAGCCAACTGACGACCGTGATAACCGCCGCAGCGCACTCCTCCATTGTCCAACACCTCAACCAGTTGTTGGCGCAACAACGGGACGACGGTAATACCCGCGACACCACGCTATTGGCAACCGATCGACAACGCTCGGTGTTGCAGACGCTCAAGGCCAATCATCCACGACACTCGATCGCCTATTCACCTTACGGCCACCGATCTGGTGCCAGCGGATTGCTCAGCCTGCTCGGTTTCAATGGCGAGCGAGCGGATCCGGTGACCGGATACTATTTTTTGGGCAATGGGCATCGGGTATTTAATCCGGGTTTGATGCGTTTTATCAGCCCGGACCGCTTGAGTCCATTTGGGAGAGGGGGGATAAATCCATATGCTTATTGCTTGGGAGATCCGGTAAACAGGAGTGATCCAAACGGGAAATATTCAAAACTTCTTATCGAGGCAACTCGAATCAGTGGAAAAGTAACGCGTAACGGCAAACTTTACAGATACTCCAACTTATCTCCCGAGGAAGCCCTGAAAACCAACGATAAAATAATAAAATTAGATAAAAAAATCCTGAAAAAAGACCCCATGCAAGCCAAATTCCGTAAAGATTTCCCTAAAAGCTCCACCAATACCATTTTAAGTTCTAAGGAAGCCTCGTCTCCATCAACTACGAACAATTTCCCGGACGATCAGACAAATTTATTCAACTACATCAATAGTGGAGACGCTTCACGCCCAATACTTAATGAAAGCGCTCTCATATCCGCAGCCAGTCAAACTGACACGCATGTTGTCCTCACTACCCCACGAATCAACAAGAACCTTGCTAAAGAATACTTAGGTCAAATGAATCGTATAGCGACCCTAAAGTAGAAAAACTGAAAACCGAACAAATGCTGCTTGACATTAACTTTCGCAAATCCAGAGAAACTTGAAAAAGTAACTTCTAAAACCCAACCAGTTCTAGGCGCTATGCAGCTATCCCTGAAGTTACGGTGACATCAAGAATCGCGCCGCAAATCCGGCGGAATCGGCAAATCATCCTTCAACGGGTCCGGACGCTTGCCCTTGCCCGCCTTGTACTGGCGAATCTGATAGACGTACGCCAGCACCTGAGCAACGGCGAGATACAAGCCCCCCGGAATCTCCTGTTCCAACTCCGTGGAGTAGTAAATCGACCGCGCCAGCGCCGGCGATTCCAGCAGCAGAATTTCGTTGGCCGCCGCAATTTCTCGAATTTTCAACGCGAGGAAGTCACTGCCCTTGGCGATCAGCATCGGCGCGCCGCTCTTGTCCGCGTCGTACTTCAAAGCCACGGCGTAGTGGGTCGGGTTGGTGATGACCACGTCGGCGTCGGGGATGGCCGCCATCATTCGTCGCTGGGACATTTCCCGTTGCAGTTGGCGAATCCGTTGCTTGACCTCTGGCCGGCCCTCCTGGTCCTTGTGCTCGTCGCGCACTTCCTGCTTGGTCATTTTCAGTTTCTTGATGCTTTCCCAGAGCTGGATCGGCACGTCGACGGCGGCGATGATGATCAGCCCGCACGCCATCCACAGGGTACTCCAGCCGACCACTTGCAAACTGTGGGTGATGGCGCGGTCCAGCGGTTCATGGGCGATGCGCAACAGGTCGTCGATGTCCGCCGACAACACCACCAGCGCCACGAACAGGACGATGAAAAACTTTGCCAGAGCCTTGAGCAGCTCGGCCACCGCCTTGGCGGAGAACATGCGCTTGAGGCCTGCGCCGGGGTTCATGCGGCTGAATTTGGGGGCCATGGTGCCGGCAGAGAACAGCCAGCCACCGAGGGAAATCGGGCCGATCAGCGCGGCCAGCAACAAAGTGATCATCACCGGCTGAACCGCCAGCAAGGCAATCTGCCCGGAGTGCAGCAGGTAAGTACCCATCGCCCGTTGATCCAGCACCACGTCCCGCGACAGGGAAAAATTCAGGCGCATCAGGTCCATCATGTCCTGGGCCAGCGCGCCACCGAAAATCAGCAGCGCGCCCGCGCCGGCGAGCATGATCGCCAGGGTGTTGAGTTCCTTGGAACGGGCAATCTCACCCTTCTCACGGGCGTCCTTTTTCTTTTTCTCCGTGGGGTCTTCTGTTTTGTCCTGACCGCTCTCGCTCTCAGACATGACTCAGCGCGCCTTTGCCAGTTCGCGTAAAAACTGCAAGGCCTCGGTGGCCAGCGGTTGATACTGATTGAGAATGTCCGCCAGCCCGACCCAGACGATAAACAGCCCGAGCACCAGCGTCAGCGGGAAGCCGATGGAGAAAATGTTCAGTTGCGGCGCCGCCCGGGTCATCACGCCAAAGGCGATGTTGACCACCAGCAGCGCGGTGATCGCCGGCAGCACCAACAGCAGTGCCGCGCCAAGCACCCAGCCGAGCTTGCCGGCCAGTTCCCAGAAATGATTGACCATCAAGCCGCTGCCCACCGGCAGCGTGGTGAAACTTTCGGTGAGCACTTCGAACACCACCAGATGACCGTTCATGGCCAGGAACATCAGCGTCACCAGCATGGTGAAGAACTGCCCGATCACGGCCACCGACACGCCGTTGGTGGGGTCGACCATCGAGGCGAAGCCCATGCCCATCTGGATGGCGACGATCTGCCCTGCCACCACGAACGCCTGAAAGAACAATTGCAGGGAGAAACCGAGGATCGCGCCGACGAGGATCTGCTCGCCAATCAGCATCCACCCGCTCAGGGCCAATGCATTGACCGGGGGCATGGGCGGCAGGCTCGGGGCGATGACCAGGGTAATGGCCAGGGCGAAATACAGGCGGATCCGCTTGGGTACCAGGGAGGTGCCGAACACCGGCATGACCATCAGCAAGGCGCCGATGCGAAACAGCGGCAACATGAACGCCGCCACCCAGGTACTGATCTGGGTGTCCGTCAGTTGCAGTAGCGACGACATGGCTTAGCCGATGACCTGCGGAATATTGCCGTACAGCTGCAGGATGTATTCCATGAAGGTCTGCACCAGCCACGGACCGGCCACGATCAGCGTCACCAGCATCACCAACAGACGCGGGAGGAAGCTCAGGGTCTGTTCGTTGATCTGGGTCGCGGCCTGGAACATCGCCACGATCAGGCCGACCAGCAGACTCGGAATGACCAGCACCGCGACCATCAGGGTGGTCAGCCACAAGGCTTCGCGGAAGATGTCGACGGCGACTTCTGGCGTCATGGCGAGACACCGCCAAAACTGCTCGCCAGGGTACCGATGATCAGCGCCCAGCCATCGACCAGCACGAACAGCATGATTTTGAACGGCAGGGAAATGATCAGCGGCGACAGCATCATCATACCCATGGCCATCAGCACACTGGCCACGACCAGGTCGATGATCAGGAACGGGATGAAGATCATGAAGCCGATCTGGAACGCGGTTTTCAGCTCCGAGGTCACGAACGCCGGCACCAGAATGGTCAACGGCGCCTGATCCGGCGAAGCAATATCGGTGCGCTTGGACAGGCGCATGAACAGCTCCAGATCACTGGTGCGGGTCTGGGCGAGCATGAAGTCCTTGATCGGCACCTGGGCCTTGGCCACCGCATCCTGGGCGGTCATTTTTTCCGCGAGATACGGTTGCAAGGCGTCCTGGTTAACCCGATCGAACACCGGCGCCATGATGAACAGGGTCAGGAACAACGCCATGCCCGTGAGGATCTGGTTCGACGGTGTCTGTTGCAGGCCCAGGGCCTGGCGCAGGATCGAGAAGACGATGATGATCCGGGTGAAACTGGTCATCAGCATGACGAACGCCGGAATGAAACTCAGCGCGGTCATGATCAGCAGGATTTGCAGGCTGACCGAGTATTCCTGGGCACCCTCGGCATTGGTGCCCAGGGTGATGGCCGGGATCGACAACGGATCGGCGGCGAACGCCAGCGGCGCGGCCAGCAGCAGGGCCAGCGTCAAGACGATGCGTAACGCACCCATTACTTCTTATCCTTCTGATCCTTGCCGAGTATCTTCAACAGATGCTGGGCAAACTCCGGAGTCGCTTTGTCGGCGGTGGTCGGCACTTCAATGGGCTCTTTGAGCACATGCAGCGCAGTGATCGTGCCAGGGCTCAGGCCGAGCAGGATCTGCTCGTTGCCGACTTGCACCAGCATCAGCCGGTCACGCGGACCGAGGGCACGGGAACCGATCAGCTCGATCACCTGCCCCTTGCCCGCGGGACCTGCCTGCTGGACCCGGCGCAACAGCCAGGCGAGGAAGAAGATCAACCCCAGCACCAGCAACAAACCCAGCACAAGCTGCGTCAATTGCCCGGCCACTCCGCTGCTGGCCACCGGCGCAGCGGCGGCCGTAGCGGTTGTTGCGACAGGCTCGACCGCCAACACACTGAACGGCAACGCCCACAGGCTCCAAAGAAGCTTTTTCACTCAGCGCAGCTTCTTGATGCGTTCGCTTGGGCTAATCACGTCAGTCAGGCGGATGCCGAACTTTTCGTTGACCACCACCACTTCGCCATGGGCGATCAGCGTGCCGTTGACCAGCACGTCCAGTGGCTCACCGGCCAGGCGATCGAGCTCGATCACCGAACCCTGGTTGAGTTGCAACAGGTTGCGAATGTTGATGTCGGTGCTGCCCACTTCCATGGAGATCGACACCGGGATATCGAGGATCACGTCCAGATTCGGGCCTTCGAGGGTGACCGGATCGTTGTTTCTCGGCACGCTGCCGAACTCTTCCATCGCCAGGCGATTGGAAGACGAACCGGAAGCATCGGCTGCCAGCAGTGCATCGATGTCGGCCTGTCCGCCGTCGCCGGATTCTTCCAGGGCCGCAGCCCACTCGTCAGCCAGCGCCTGGTCGTCCTGGTTATTCATATCGTCAGCCATCAAATTGTCCTCGGCGAGCAACTGCTCAGTCAGAAGCAGTCATTTCAAATAGGGTTGGAGCGCCGGTCAGCGGCGCTCAATCGGCTCGATCACCTGCAACGCAAGGTTGCCTTTGTGCGAGCCCATCTTGACCTTGAAGGCCGGTACGCCGTTGGCGCGCATGATCATGTCTTCCGGCATTTCCACCGGGATGATGTCCCCCGGCTGCATGTGCAGGATGTCACGCAGCTTCAACTGGCGACGGGCCACCGTGGCACCGATCGGCACGTCGACATCCAGCACGTCCTGACGCAGGGCATTGACCCAGCGTTCGTCCTGATCGTCGAGGTCCGACTGGAAGCCGGCGTCGAGCATTTCGCGCACCGGCTCGATCATCGAATACGGCATGGTCACGTGCAGGTCACCGCCACCGCCATCGAGTTCGATGTGGAAGGTCGACACCACAATGGCTTCGCTCGGGCCGACGATGTTGGCCATGGCCGGGTTCACTTCCGAGTTGATGTACTCGAAGTTCACTTCCATGATCGCCTGCCAGGCTTCCTTCAAGTCAATGAAGGCCTGCTCCAGCACCATGCGCACCACGCGCAGTTCGGTCGGGGTGAATTCACGCCCTTCGATCTTGGCGTGACGGCCGTCGCCGCCGAAGAAGTTGTCCACCAGCTTGAACACCAGCTTGGCGTCGAGGATGAACAGCGCGGTGCCGCGCAGCGGTTTGATCTTGACCAGGTTGAGACTGGTCGGCACGTACAGCGAGTGCACGTATTCGCCGAACTTCATCACCTGCACGCCACCGACCGCCACGTCTGCCGAACGGCGCAGCATGTTGAACATGCTGATGCGCGTGTAGCGGGCGAAACGTTCGTTGATCATCTCCAGGGTCGGCATGCGTCCACGGACGATGCGATCCTGGCTGGTCAGGTCGTAGCTTTTGACGGTGCCGGGTTCGGCAGCGTTATCGGTCTGTACCAGACCATCGTCCACGCCATGCAACAGCGCGTCGATTTCATCCTGGGACAGCAGGTCCTGCACGGCCATGTCGTGTTCCTACTGCAGTACGAAATTAGTGAAAAGCAACTGTTCGACGACCACTTTGCCGAGCTCTTTCTGCGCCACTTCCTGGACGCTGGCCGTGGCTTTCTGACGCAGCATTTCCTGGCCGACCGGCGACGCGAGCGTGGCGAAGTCCTGCCCGGAGAACAGCATGACCAGGTTATTGCGGATCACCGGCATGTGAATCTTGAGCGCATCCAGGTCCCCCTGATTGCGCGCAAGCATGGTGATGCTCACCTGCATGTAGCGCTGACGGCCGTTCTGGTTGTAGTTGGCAACAAACGCAGGCGCCATGGACTCGAAAATCGCCGGTTGCTTACCCACCGGAGCGATTTCAGCCGCGGCGGCAGGCTTGCTCTGGGCGCTGTGCATGAAGTACCAGGTCGCCCCCACGGACAAACCGATCGCCAGCAGCAAGGCCAGCACGATCACGATAATCAGCTTGATTTTGCCTTTGGTTGCGGGGTCTTTTACTGCTGCGTCGCTCTTCGCCATGCCAATAATCCGTCACTATTCGGGTTTTCACAGTCGCACGGATAGGCAAGAGCAAGTGTTATGCCAGAAGTGTTGGGAGGGAGATGGGTGGACCGCAAGCGATCCGAAGAACACCACAAGCCCCTTGTGGGAGCGAGCCTGCTCGCGAAAGCAATCTGTCAGTTACCTAAAAGGTGTCTGATCTGGCGCCTTCGCGAGCAGGCTCGCTCCCACAGGGTTGGGTGTTTGGTTTGATCAGGCGTAGTAGTCAACGGCGCTGGAGCCGATCACGCTGGTCACCGGCGCGGCCACTTCGGCAACGCTTGGGGTCAGCTCGTCATTCATTGAATCAAGGCGGCCACCGCTGGCACTGGCTCGCCCGCCCTGACTCTGCTGAGCCTGCTCCTGCCCCTGCTGCGACCCCCGGGACTGGTCGGAGACGTTGACGTCGACCTGGCCCATGCCCTGTTGCGCGAACATGTCCCGCAGGCGATGAACCTGGCCGTCCAGCGCCTCGCGAACGCTTGGGTGTGCGCTCATGAACGTCACCTGGGTCTGCTGGTCCGGCACCATGTTCACACGAATGTCGAGGCGCCCCAGTTCAGCCGGTTGCAACTGGATGTCAGCCGCCTTGAGGTTGGCGCTGGACAGGTACATGACCCGATTCACCACTTCCTCGGTCCAGCCGCTCTGATGCATGGCAATCGGCTGGTTCACCGGCAAGGCATTGGCGGTTTTCGGCGTGGCCGCTTGCGTCAATGCCGCCAGGCGGTTGGCGAAATCGTCGACCCGGGTATCGCTGCTGGCCGATGTGAGATCCTTGAGCCCCGCATCGATCAGGCCGCTGAACGCCTTGTCGCCACCCTGGCTGGTGCTGTCCTTGCCGGCCTGCACATCGAGCATGTTGGCCATGCCGGCGGCAAAGTTCTGCGCCGAGGTCTGCTCACCATCGGCCTGGGCCTGGGCAGGTGTCGCTGCGGCTTTGGGTTGTGCCTGGCTGGATGCGGAAACGTGGCCGCTCTGCTCCATGGCCATGCGCACGGCGGGCAGCGCGTCGAGCGGATCGGCTTCGGGGTCGAAATCGGTTTCGGTGGTGGCGGCGGCCGCTGACACTGGCAAGGTGACAGCCGCGGCCACCGGGGCCTGAACCTGCAGCTGTGCGGCATCGACCACGGGCGGTGTTGCCGGAACCGGCACAGCGACCGTTGGTTGCACGACTTGCAGTAAAGCAGGGTCGAGCGTCGGGTCGACAGGCGCTGCATCGGCAACCGGCGTCTGCGTAGTGTCCGCCGATTCATCGCTCGTCTTATCGTCAACCTGCGCCGGTTTATCGGCGGGCAAGGTTTTGCCGCTATCGGCAACGACCGGTTCCGGGGCGGCAGATTTGTCGTCAGCGACATCCTTCTTGCCGGTGCTGTCCGCCGCTTTGTCACGGGCCGGCTTGGCCGAACCATCAGCCGCTGCAACAGGTTTGCTCTGCGCCTGCTTGGCGTACACCTGAGCGAAGCTGGAAGCCTTGTCCCCGGGCTCAGCGGACAGCGCCGTGGAATTGGCGGAGGCGGCTTGAGTCTTGGCCTGCGCGGCGGCCTGAAGAAGCAAATTGGGGGTAACGGGCATTTAACGGTCTCCGCTGCACTGGGATCGTAGGTACAGTTGGGAGAGTTGGCTGCAAAGGTCGAGCCAGTTTTGTCCGATCGTAATTAATACGGCCGAACGGTCGCGATGGCAGAGAGCGAACGCTGTCGCTCGTCTTCATAAAGTGGCCGGACCAAGGCGAATTCGCGGGCGATTTCAGCGACCAGCGTTTCAATGGCGGAAAAGTTTCGCTCTTTGGCCTGTTGCTCCAGGTCATGACACAGTTCGGCCAGGCGAATCGCGCCCATGTTGCTGCTGCTGCCCTTGAAGCTATGCGCAGTCTCGAGAATCCGAGTGACATCGCCAGCTACAGTCAATTGCTGCAACCGCTCTTCGCAGTCCGCGAGGAAGGTTTCGACCAACGTCGAAAACTCATCCTCCATGACTTCCCGCAATGCACTGAGCACGTCCGGGTCCAGATGTTTGTCAGTCACTTGCTCACTCCTTGATCAAGAATGCGCGGATTATGCCAGAGCCTCCCAGAAAAACTCCACGCGGGCACTTCGACCATCGTCGGACCAACTGGCGTTATGCCCCAATTGACGGATCAGATTGACGCCACGTCCCGACAAACGGACAGGATCGACCGGACGTTCCATCACTCGCTCGACATCAAATCCCTTGCCGCTGTCCTCGACGCGTATTACCAGACACCCACCCTCGCCCTGCGGCGTAACCTGCAAATGGACTCGCACGTAACCGTCCTGCAGTTCATCCAGGCGCGAATTACGCTGCTGGTAGTAACGGGCAAAACCGGCGACATCGCTCTTGAGGTTTGAATCCAGACCCAGCACCCCATGCTCCAGGGCATTGGAATACAACTCGGCCAGAACACTGTACAGCGCGCCGCTCTGTGTCCGCAGACCGTGCACCTCAAGCAGCAATTGCAGCAGATACGGCAGGGGGTTGAAGCGTTTAAGCGTGGCGGCGCGATATTCGAAACTCACCGACCAGTCCAGCGGACAGGACTGACCGCTGTCGGAATAGACCGGCGCAGGCGGACTCAGTTGCGCCGGGTCCGGCAGGCTGACTTCGACCATGCTGACATCGTCCCGGGCCTCACCGCGAAAATCCCTCAACGCCTGGTTGATGTCCTCGAACAACGCATCGGGCTGTCGATTGGCCGCAAACACCTGCTGCAAGCGCTGCACGCCAAACAACTGCTCATTGGCATCGCAGGTATCGATCACCCCGTCGGACAACAGAAACACCCGATCCCCGATGGCCATCGGAAACACTTCGGTGCGGTCGTCGAAGGTTTGCGGGCTCAGCACGCCAAGCGGCAAGTGCCGGGCCGTCAGCAGCGTGCGCTCCCCCGTGGCAATACTGTGCAGGTAGCCGTCCGGCATGCCGCCGTTCCAGACCTCGACCGAACGCCGCTGAAAACTCAGGCATAGCATCGTTGCGCAACAGAACATGTCCACCGGCAGGATGCGCTTGAGCTTGGCATTCATTTCGCGCAGGGTTTCCGCCAGGCCATAGCCCTTGGCGGTCATGCCGTAAAAGACTTCGGCCAGGGGCATTGCCCCCACTGCGGCCGGCAAGCCATGGCCGGTAAAATCGCCCAGCAACACGTGCATGTCGCCGGCCGGGGTGAACGCAGCCAATAGCAAATCGCCGTTGAACAGTGCGTAGGGCGATTGCAGATAGCGGATGTTCGGCGCTTTCAAACAGCCGGAATGGGCTACTTTGTCGAACACGGCCTTGGCCACCCGCTGCTCGTTGAGCAGGTAGTCGTGATGCCGGGCGATCTGGTCGCGTTGCTGCAGCACCGTCGTCTGCAACCGTCGTAGACGGTCCATCGCCTTGATTTTGGCGGCGAGAATCACCTGGTTGTACGGCTTCGCCAGAAAATCGTCACCTCCGACCTCCAGGCAGCGGGCCAAGGCTTCGCTCTCGGACAGCGAGGTAAGGAAGATGATCGGCACCAGGGTTTCCCCGGCCAGTTCCTTGATCTGTCGGGCGGCTTCGAAACCATCCATCACCGGCATCATTGCGTCCATCAACACCAGTTGCGGCCGTTGTTGGCGAAACGCCTCGACCGCTTCAGCGCCATTGGCAGCCGTGAGTACTTGATGCCCCTGTCGCCGGACGATACTCGACAACAGCATGCGATCAGCCGCGCTGTCTTCAGCGATCAGAATCGTCAGCGATTCGAGTGCAGGCTGCACGGCGATCAACTGATGTCGAACAGTTTGTCGAAATTGGAGATGGCGAGGATTTTCCTCACGTCGGAACTGCTGTTGACCACGCGAATATCGGAATCGTCGCCACCGGCGTGATCACGCAACAGGAGCAGCATGCCCAGTGCGGAGCTGTCGAGATAGGTTGCCTCTTTGAGGTCGATCACAACCTCGGCGAGCGCCTTGTCCTCGTAGGACTCCCGAAACTCCTGATGCTTGGCGAAATCGAATCGTCCCTTGACCGAGATCGTCAGTTTTTGCCCATCCGCAGAGACTTCTGTAACGACTGACATGTCATGGCTTCCTTGTCATTGGTAAACCTGCTTGTACAAGGTTTAGCATTGGGTAGAGGTTGGGGCAAGGCAGCAAATTTGTGAGAGCCTTGAATCCCTCTTCGCGAGCAGGCTCGCTCCCACAGGTAGAACGCATTCCCTTGTAAGAACGCGACCTACTGTGGGAGCGAGCCTGCTCGCGAAGAACGATAACGCGGTCCAATTGATTCAATATTGGTCCTGGCGAGGCAACCGCTGGGACAATTCGTCGAGCAGTTTCTGCTCGCGCTTGTCCTCCAGCGCCCGCGCTTCATCCATGTAACGTTGAACCAGCTTGCGTAATCCCTCGACCCGGGCGAAGGCCTGTTGCCAGGTGTCCCGCGCCTTGTTCAGGTTGTTCTGGTGCCAGGCCAGGCTTTGCCGCTGCTGATCGATGGCCGTGCCCAGTTGCGCAAGAAAACCCTGGTACCCCAACAGCCATTGGCCGGACACGCCGCCGCTACCGCGCACGATCCACTGTTCCTGGTAGTCGAGCCGAAAGGCTTCGAGGTCGGCGAGTTTGCTTTCCGCCAGGCGCACCTGACCCTGAAAGTGCCCCAGGCGCTGGACGGCGGTTTTCTCGGCCTTTTCGGCCATTTCCACCACGGGGGCCAGGCGCCCTGCCCGAGTCTGGGCCATGGTCGGTTAACCGCCCGCCGCGGGCGCGAAGATCGACGCGAGGTACGCTTCGCTTTCGCCCAGGCTGATGCTGTCGTTGAGGCCCTGACGCAAGTATTTGACCAGTTGCGGTTGCAGGGAAATCGCCAGGTCAGTCTCGCGGTCACCGCCGGCGACGTAAGCACCCACGCTGATCAGGTCCCGGCTCTGTTGATAGCGCGACCACAGTTGCTTGAAATACTGCGCTCGGGTCATGTGTTCCGGCGACACCACCGCCGGCATGACCCGGCTGATGGACGCCTCGATGTCGATGGCCGGGTAATGGCCTTCCTCGGCCAGTCGCCGCGACAGCACGATGTGCCCGTCGAGCACACCTCGCGCCGAGTCGGCAATCGGGTCTTGCTGGTCATCGCCTTCGGACAGCACGGTATAGAACGCGGTGATCGAACCGCCGCCCTTCTCGGCATTACCGGCCCGTTCCACCAGTTTCGGCAATTTGGCGAACACCGACGGCGGATAGCCCTTGGTGGCCGGCGGCTCGCCAATGGCCAGGGCGATTTCCCGCTGGGCCTGGGCGAAACGGGTCAGCGAGTCCATCAGCAACAGGACGTTCTTGCCCTTGTCGCGGAAATACTCGGCGATTCGCGTGCAGTACATGGCCGCGCGCAGACGCATCAACGGTGCATCGTCCGCCGGGGACGCCACCACCACCGAGCGCTTGAGGCCTTCTTCACCGAGGATGTGCTCGATGAATTCTTTAACTTCACGACCCCGCTCACCGATCAGCCCGACCACGATAATGTCGGCCTCGGTGAAGCGGGTCATCATGCCCAGCAGCACGGATTTACCGACACCGGTACCGGCAAACAGCCCGAGCCGCTGACCGCGACCGACCGTCAACATACCGTTGATGCAGCGAATGCCCACATCCAGCGGTTCGCTGATCGGTTCACGTTTGAGCGGGTTGATGGTCGGACCGTCCATCGGCACCCAGTCTTCGGCCTTCATCCCGCCCTTGCCGTCCAGCGCACGGCCGGCGCCATCGAGTACACGGCCGAGCATGCTCATGCCCATCGGCAAGCGACCGCTGTCCGACAGCGGAACGACCCGGGCGCCGGGGGCAATACCGGCAACGCTACCGACCGGCATCAAAAAGACCTTACTGCCGGAGAAGCCCATGACTTCGGCTTCGACCTGCACCGGATGATAGCTGTCGTCGTTGATGACCATGCAGCGACTGCCCATGGCCGCACGCAAGCCTTCGGCTTCGAGGGTCAGGCCGACCATGCGCAGCAGGCGGCCTTCGAGGATCGGTGCGCCCGCCAGTTGCGTGGCCTCGGCATAACTGCCCAGGCGCTTGGCGAAACTGGTGCGTTCAAGGCGCATCGGAAATGTCCGGCGCAGGCTTGCCTTCGATCGGCAGTTCAAGGCTCAAGTCCGGCGCGGCCGGGTGCAAGGCCTGTTCGTGCAGCTGATCGAGCAACTTGTCCATGACCTGCTTGACGCGGGTTTCGACCGTGGCGTCGATACGGCTATGTTCGGTCTCGACCCGACAACCGCCCGGCAATAGCGATTCGTCCTCGACGATGCGCCAGCTTTCTTCGTGGCGTTCGCGCAGGGCTTTGACCTGTTCGAAATCCTGCGGATTGATGTACAGCCGCACATTGCCCACGCCCAGTGGCAGCAGCTTGAGGGCTTCGCGCATGACGTGTTCGATTTGTGTCGAGTCGATGGCCAGTTCGCGCTGAATCACCTGTCTGGTGATGTGCTGCACGAGGTCGACCAGGGATTTTTCGATCAGCGTGTCCTGTTCGGCGATGGGCTCGAACAGGTGCGTCATCAGTTGCTCCAGCCCCGCGATCTTGGGTGCCAGCGCCGCTTCCGCTTCCTGGCGAACCTTGAGCGTGGTGCTGTGGAAACCTTCTCGCTCACCCACCGCGAAGCCTTCGTTGTAGGCTTCCTGACGAATGCTTTCGAGTTCTTCAAGGGTCAGCGGCTGGACTTCCTCCAGCGGCACTTCTTCCATTTCCGGCGGCTCGGGTTCCGGCTCCGGCTCAGGCTCGGGTTCCGGCGGGTCGAAGCTGGGCAGCGCCCAGGTATCGAAACCACTGACATCCCTGGCCCGGATCAGGTCAGTGGGTGAATCGTCATGCTTGGCCATGGTGTTAGATCATTTCCTCGCCGCCCTTGCCGCCGAGAACGATTTCTCCGGCTTCGGCCATACGGCGGGCGATGGTGAGGATTTCCTTCTGCGCGGTTTCCACGTCGCTGACGCGTACCGGGCCCTTGGCTTCGAGGTCGTCGCGCAACAGTTCGGCGGCACGCTTGGACATGTTCTTGAAGATCTTCTCTTTGACGTTTTCGTCCGAGCCCTTGAGGGCCAGCACCAGCACGTCGGAGGACACCTCGCGGAGCAGCGCCTGGATACCGCGGTCGTCGACATCGGCCAGGTTGTTGAACACGAACATGAGGTCTTCGATCTGACCGGACAGGTCTTCGTCGACTTCGCGGATCGAGTCCATGAGCTGACCTTCGATGGAGCTGTCGAGGAAGTTCATGATGTCGGCCGCGCGCTTGATGCCGCCCAGGGTGGTGCGCGAGGCATTCGAGTTGCCGGAGAACTGCTTCTCGAGAATCTGGTTGAGTTCTTTGAGCGCCGCCGGCTGCACGGTGTTCAGCGAAGAGACCCGCAGAATGATGTCCAGCCGGACCTTGTGATCGAAGTTGCCGAGGACTTCACCGGCCTGGTCCGGATCGAGATACGCCACCACGATCGCCTGGATCTGCGGGTGCTCGTAGCGGATCACGTCAGCGACCGCGCGCGGTTCCATCCACTTCAGGCTGTCGAGGCCACTGGTGTTGCCACCCAGCAGGATACGGTCGATCAGGCCGTTGGCCTTGTCTTCGCCCAGGGCCTGGGTGAGCATTTTGCGCACGTAGTCGTCGGAGCCGACACCCAGGCTGGTCTGGTCGCCGACGATGTCGACGAACTCGCTCATCACCTGCTCGACCTGCTCGCGGTGCACGTTACCCATCTGGGCCATGGCCACGCCCACACGCTGGACCTCCTTGGGTCCCATGTGGCGCAGCACCTGGGCAGCGTCGGTAGAACCCAGGGACAGCAACAGGATCGCGGCTTTGTCGACCTTGGTCAGTTTGGCGGCAACGGCTCGGTTATCACTCATCTGCGTTAATCCACTCTTTCACGACCTGAGCCACACGACCCGGGTCTTCTGCCACCAGACTCTTGATTGCGTTCAACTGTGCGTCATAGCCTTCACTCGGGCTCGGCAGCAGGATGCTGGTCGGGCCGCCGAGGCTGACACGGTCGTTGGCCAATTCACCGTCCAGGCCGCCCATGCCACCCAACTCGACGTCGCTGCCAATGCCGGCCAGCTGCTTGTCCTTGCCGCCACCGGTGATGTTGTTGAGCACCGGACGCAGCACGCCGAACACCAGCACCAGAATGAACAAGACACCCAGCACTTGCTTGACGATGTCCCAGAACCACGGCTGGGAGTAGAACGGAATGTCGGCAATCACTTCCCCGCGATCAGCGGAGAACGGCATGTTGATCACGCTGACACTGTCGCCACGGCTGGCGTCGAAACCGACCGCATCCTGGACCAAACGTGTGAAGCGCGCCAACTCATCGGCCGTCCACGGCGCGCGGGTGGTTTCGCCATTGGCCGGGTTGACCTTGACCTGGTCATCCACCACCACCGACACCGACAGGCGATTCAATCGACCCTGCTGCTGCTTGGTGTGGCTGATGGAACGGTCGAGTTCGAAGTTCTTGGTCGATTGTTGACGCTTGTCCGCCGGGTACGGCGCCAGCATCGGCTGACCGGTGGCCGGGTCCATGATTTGCTGACCATTGGCATCGATCAGTGGCTGGCCTGGCTGCACCATGCCCGCCGCTGCGGTGGCGCCGCCGGTGGTTTGCGGCGCGGATGCCGGCGACGGTGGCTGGTTGCTCAGGGCACCCGGCACACCTTGCGGACCATTGCTGGCGGTACGTTGTTCGTTGACCGACTGCTCGCTGCGCAACGCCGGTTGATCCGGATTGAACTGCTCGGAGGTCGACTCGACTGCACTGAAGTCCACATCCGCGGACACTTCAGCCTTGTAGCGATCGTTGCCCAGCACCGGTTGCAGGATGTTGTGCACACGCTGGGTGAGCATGCTTTCCATGCGACGGCTGTAGTCGAATTGCTTGCCGGCCATGGTCAGTTCGGAGTTTTCCGCCTGATCCGAGAGCAGGTTGCCCTTCTGGTCGACCACGGTGATCTGCGATTTGCTGAGTTCGGGAACGCTGGTCGCCACCAGATTGACGATGGCCACGACCTGGCCCGGCTCCAGCGAGCGACCGGAATAGAGTTCAACCAGAACCGACGCGCTCGGCTTGCGCTCATCGCGCACGAACACCGAACTCTTCGGAATCGCCAGGTGCACGCGGGCACCCTTGACGTTGTTCAGGCTGGAGATGGTGCGGGCCAGTTCGCCTTCGAGGCCACGACGGTAGCGGGTAGCCTCCATGAACTGGCTGGTACCCAGGCCCTGGTCCTTGTCGAGAATTTCGAAACCGATGTTGCCGTCGCTGGGAGTGACACCAGCGCCGGCCAGTTTCAGGCGCGCACGGGACAGGTCTTCGGCCTTGACCAGCAAGGCACCGGAGTTGGGTTCAACGGTATAGGGAATATCGGCGGCACCCAGGGTATCCATGACCTGCTTGGCGTCCATACCGGCAAGGCTGCCGTACAGCGGACGGTAGTCCGGCTGCTGGGACCACAACACCACGGCAAAACCAATCGCCACGCTCGCGGCCAGGCCGACCAACAGGCCCACCTGACGCAACATGGTCATCTCGGAGAGGTTTTCCAGGAAGGACAACCCGAACAGCGGCGGCTTGCCGTCTATGGGTGTGGCCTTGGCCGGAACATTATCGGCGACTGCTTCTGCCATGACTCAATCTCGTCCTTAAACCGGCATCTGCATGATGTCTTGGTAGGCCTGAACCAACTTGTTACGCACTTGGGTCAACGCCTGAAACGACACGCTGGCCTTCTGTGAGGAAATCATTACGTCCGTCAGGTCGACGCCGCTCTTGCCGATCTCGAAGGCACTGGCCAATTGACCGGCAGCCTGCTGGGTGTCGTTCACTTTATTGACGGCCTGACCGAGCATGTCGGAAAAGCTGCTGCCATTCAGTTCAGGGACGGCGGCAGTCGATTTCGGCGCAGACATGGCGTCCATTTGCATGGCGCGCATATCCAGCATCAACCGATTGAATTCAATACCTTGGCTCATGGTTTCTCTCTTTGACGCGTCGTTGGCGACCCGCAATTTTTTGACACTCACTCGGCGGGTAGTGAGGTGTTAGCAACAAGGGTGCCAGCTCGGCGACCACTCTGAACAAAAGCCCTACCCAGCCTCGCCTTAACCTTCAATGGTCGCAAAACCTTTGTGGGAGCGAGCCTGCTCGCGAAGGGGTGGTGTCAGTCAACATCTACATATCTGTCACACCGCCTTCGCGAGCAGGCTCGCTCCCACATTTAGATCGGTGTTGCGTCCGTCAACTTTCAGGTGGCGAACAGATAGGCTTCCACATCCATCCCCGCATCACGCATTTGCGCCAGCTTGTAGCGCAAGGTACGCGGGCTGATGCCAAGCTTTTCCGCCGCTTCCTTGCGCCGGCCACGCTCCGTGCGCAAGGTATCGATGATCATCTGGAACTCGCGCCGGCGCAGGTCGTCGCCCAGCGCCCCGGCGGATTCAGCCTCGACCTCCACGGCGCGTACCGGCGTGGTCGTCGGCATCGAAACTGGCAGAGGCGCGCAGGCGACCGGTCCGGTCAGGCAGAAGTCCTGAGGCTGGATCAAACCACCTTGTTGCAGGATCAGTGCGCGCTGAATCGCGTTATCCAGTTCGCGCACATTCCCAGGCCAGGGGTAACCGATCAGGCACGCCTGAGCTTCGGGCGACAATCGCGCCGCGGCATGCTTCATTTTATTGACGTGCTTGGCCAGCAGGCGCTCGGCCAGCGGCAGGATGTCGGCGGTACGCTCGCGCAGCGGACGCCACGCCAGCGGAAACACAGACAGGCGATAGTAAAGGTCTTCACGGAAGCGCCCCGCCGCCACTTCTGCGGCCAGGTCACGGTTGGTGGTTGCAACCACGCGAATGTCCAGGGTGATCGGCTTGCGCGCGCCAACCCGCTCGACCTCGCGCTCCTGCAGCACACGCAGTAATTTGGCTTGCAGACCCAGGGGCATTTCGGAAATTTCATCGAGCAGGATGGTCCCGCCATCGGCTTGCTCGAACTTGCCCGCTTGCGCTGCAATAGCACCGGTGAACGAACCTTTCTCGTGACCAAACAGCGTGGCTTCCAGCATGTTGTCCGGGATCGCCGCACAGTTGATCGCAATGAACGGCTGGCCGGCACGATGGGAGTGCTGGTGAATGTAGCGCGCCAGCACCTCCTTGCCCGTCCCGGACTCGCCGGAGATCAACACCGTGGAATCACTGCGCGCCACGCGCGCGGCCAGCTCCAGCAGTTGCGCACTGGCCGGCTCGAAGGCGACCGGCCCTTCGCTGTCGGTGGTACCGAGACTGCCCAGGGCATGTCGCGCGACCAGATCGAGCAAGGCCTTGGGCTCGAACGGCTTGACCAGATAATCCGCCGCGCCCTGACGCATCGCATCCACCGCTCGCTCCACGGCACCGTGAGCGGTCATCAGCAACACCGGCAGTTGCGGCTGACGTGTGCGCAGCAGGCCAAGCAGCTGATGACCATCCATGCCCGGCATGTTGACGTCGCTGACCACCAGGCTGAACGCCTCGGCGTCGACGGCAGCCAAGGCCTCTTCTGCCGACCCCACGGCCTTGTAATCATGGCCGGCGAGCAACAGCGTATCGGCCAGTGCTTCGCGTAATGCACGGTCATCCTCGACCAGTAGAACCTTGATACTCATAACCTTCACTCCGCTCCCTGAGCGCTGGTTTTTTCAGCAGAAAAAAGCGGCAGAATCACCTGCGCACAGGTACCGCGACCCAGGCGCGAGCGCAATTGCAATTCGCCCTGATGGGCACGGGCCACAGCCTTGACCACGGTCAGGCCCAGGCCGGTTCCGGTTGCCTTGGTGGTGAAAAACGGCTCGCCGAGGCGCTCCAGCACGGCGCGGTCGATACCGCTGCCGCTGTCGCTGACGCACACGCGCAATTGGCTGTCGCGGCTATACAGATGGACCTTCAGGCGCACGTCACCGGCGCTGGCTTGTATGGCGTTTTCGATGAGATTGAGCAGCGCCCCGACCAGGGTGTCGCGACTGCACAGCAGTTCACCGGCATGACTGTCGCATTGCCAGCGAATCGGCATGTCCTGCACATGAGTCAGTGCGGCTGCCTGCAATGATTGCAAAAGCTGCTTGGGGGTTACGCGGTCGGTCAAAGGCAATTCGCCGCGGGCGAACACCAGCATGTCACGTACCTGATGCTCCAGCTCATGCAAGCGCTCCTTGAGGCGCCCGGCGAAACGCTGCTGGGTCTCGACCGGCAATTGCTGCTCGGTCAAATGACTGGCATAGAGCAACGCGGCGGACAAGGGGGTGCGAATCTGATGGGCCAGCGACGCCACCATGCGACCCAGGGAAGACAGACGCTCGTGACGGGCCAGTTGATCCTGCAGGTGCCGGGTTTCAGTCAGGTCATTGAGCAACACCAGTTGACCGGGTTCGGCATCCAGCGAGCGCGTGGCGATCGACAGGCGTCGACCGTCCTTGAGGGAGACTTCATGACCGTCGTCTTCACGAGGGGCAAAACAGCGCGTAATGACGTGACGCCACAATTCGCCTTCGAGCGGCAGGCCGAGCAGCTCGCAAGCCGCCGGATTGGCTTCGCGCACGATGCCTTGGGCGTCGATGACGATGACGCCACCGGGCAACAGGTCGAGAAGGTTTTGCAGACGATTGGCCAGGCGCTCTTTTTCCGCCAGTTCCTGCATGCGCTGTGCACTCACCACCGCCAGCTCGCCCTTGAGCTCGGTAACCCGGGCTTCGAGCATGCTGTAGGAACTGGTCAACTGGCTGGACATCTGGTTGAACAGGGCGAAAGCCTGCTCGAGGCCAAGCCGGCTTGCCTGCTCTACGGACGACGGTTGCCCCAGGGTTTCTGGAGCAGGAGACATCTGGGCGGCTTGGGGCATCGTGCACTCTCGCTTGGCTGACCGTCAGTGAAACGGAACGTTGCGAGGGGTGTAGCAATACCCGTGCCTAAAAAAAACCGCTTATAAATGAAGAACTTGAAAAACAGGCGTCAATCATCCGCCTGTTCATCTCCATCACGACGGCTCATGCCGTACTTGCGCATTTTCTCCACCAGCGTGGTGCGGCGGATGCGCAACCGTTCGGCTGCGCGCGCGACGATGCCGTTGGCATCATCCAGCGCCTGCTGGATCAGCCCCTGCTCCAGGCCACCGAGGTAGTCCTTCAGGTCCAGGCCTTCCGGCGGCAGCATGGCGTTGGCAGTGAAGTCCGGCGTATGACCATTGATGGCCACGCGCTCTTCAAGATCGCTGCGCAGACTGTCGACCATTTGCTCGTCTTCGTCGTCGACGTAGCGGAATTTCTTCGGCAGTTCGACCACGCCGATCACCCCGTACGGGTGCATGATCGCCATGCGCTCCACCAGGTTCGCCAGCTCGCGGACGTTACCGGGCCAGCCGTGACGGCACAGGGACATGATGGCCGCGGAGTTGAAGCGGATCGAACCACGTTTCTCGTGCTCCATGCGCGAGATCAGCTCGTTCATCAGCAACGGAATGTCCTCGACACGCTCGCGCAGCGGCGCCATCTCGATCGGGAACACGTTCAAGCGGTAGTACAGGTCTTCGCGGAAGGTGCCGATCTCGATCATGCTTTCGAGATTCTTGTGCGTCGCTGCAATGATGCGCACATCGACACTCTGGGTCTTGTTGCTGCCCACGCGCTCGAAGGTGCGTTCCTGCAACACGCGCAGCAGCTTGACCTGCATCGGCAGTGGCATGTCACCGATTTCATCGAGGAACAGCGTGCCGCCATTGGCCAGTTCGAAACGCCCGGCGCGACTGGTGATCGCCCCGGTAAAGGCGCCCTTCTCGTGACCGAACAATTCGCTTTCCAGCAGCTCGGCCGGGATCGCCCCACAGTTCACGGGTACGAACGGCGCTTCACGGCGCTTGGAATGGTAATGCAGGTTACGCGCAACCACTTCCTTGCCAGTCCCCGACTCACCGAGGATCAGCACGCTGGCGTCGGTGTCGGCGACCTGCTGCATCATCTGGCGGACGTGCTGGATCGCCCGGCTGGTGCCGACGAGGCTGCGGAAAAGATTGGGTTCGCGATGACGACCGCGCTCGCGGGCCTGGTCGTACATTTCGCGGTAGACCTGGGCACGGTGCAGCGAATCGAGCAACTTGCTGTAGCTGGGCGGCATTTCGAGCGTGGAAAGCACCCGGCGACGCTGGTCCTCCGGCAGGTCAATGGAAGAATTATCGCCCATTAACAAAACCGGAAGGAACTCATCCCATGTCGAGAGTGTCTTTAGCAAGCCCAGAAGCGCACCAGGAGCATTGACCGTCCCGATCAGGACACAGATTACTTCTCGACTAGACGATAAAGAGCCGACAGCCTGCTGCCAGTCGTGGCTACCGCAGGGTAAATTTTCTTCGCCGAGAAAATTTAAAATCACCGCCAGGTCGCGGCGGCGGACGCTATCGTCATCTATCAGCAGAATTTTGGTTTCACGCCACATGCAATAGCAACTTCCCTAGTCAACTCAATGCCCAAAATGCTGGGGCAAGCTAAACGCTTGCAGGCACGGTCATGCCTGAAGACGACTGAAATCTGGAACAGCCACTAGTTAAGTCAAAAAACCGTGCACAGTCAAATTTATGGCGCACTATGTTTGGATTAACTGGCGTCAATTAACCAAACAGATGGTAAACCTTTGCCGCGTTTTGCGCTTGGTTGATCTGCGACATCTCGTCGACTATCGCCTGACGCTCGCCCATGGTCGCGGTCAACAGCTCTTTATAGACGGCCAGCAGCCCTTCCAGATTAGTCCGCAGCGCTTCTTCATCGATCGGTGCCTCACTGAGCACCTCGTCGACGCATTCGCGACAGGTCGTATCCAGCTCACCGATGGCATCCCAGTTGCGCGCCGCCAGGGCGTCGACCAGGGCCTCGCGGGTTTCTTCTATGCGTCGCAGTGCTTGACTCATGATGTCATCCTCGGCCATCAGGCCTGTGGGCTGGCTATTGCATCCCAACCGCTTTTCAGGGTCTCGAGCAGACCCGATACTTCGTCGATGATTTCGACCTTGTTGTCGCGATTGGCTTCCATCAGACGCGTCATCATATAGGCGTACAAATTGTCGAGCTGTTGCAGCGAAGCCGGATCGTCGGTTTTTTCCGGGTTCAAACCGTCGCGCAGGCCGATGATGATGTCCACGGCCTTGCCCATCATCAACCCCTTGAGTGCGATATCGCCCCGCTCCATGGCGCCCTTGGCCTGGGCCATGCGATCCAACCCACCCTCCATCAGCAGTTGCACCAGGCGATGGGGGTTGGCTTCAGAGATCTGGGCATGGGAATTGACCTTCTGATATTGGCGAAGGGCTCTCATGGGGTTCATGTTTCTACCTCGTGACAGACAACAGCTGGAATTAGGAGTGCTCTGATCTTTATGTCGACTGGTCGACACATAACTTTAACGCAGACCCGCCACCCATGAAAAAACCCAGGCACTGTCATGACAGACTGCCTGGGTTTTTTTATGCCTGATCCGGATCAGTCGGACTTCGGATTGTTCAACGCATTGAGCGTGGTCATGATGCTGTCGCTCTGCGCCCGCAGCTTGGCCACCAGGGAGTCCATGGCGGTGTACTTGGCGGTCAGGCTCGCTTGCAGGCTGACCATCCGCGCATCGAGGGAATCCTGCTGCTTCTTCAGGTCGTTCAGGCTATCGGTCAGGCTGGCCGAGCGCGCAGCAAACACGCCGGTCTTGCTCAGGGCAAAGCTGTCCGTGGCTTTTTTCATGCGCGCCAGCAAGCCGGTATCACCGCTGAAAATGCCATTGATGTCGGCGGCATTGGTCTGCGCTGCGGCGTCGAACAACTTGTCGTCGATCGACAGCAACCCGGTCTTCTGGTCGGTCTTGACGCCGAATTGAGCAAGCGACTTCATCTGACCGGTTCCACCCATCGCGTTCAGCTCGGTGCGCACCGCCGACAGCAGGGAACGCAGCGAGGCATCCCCAGTGAGGGCACCCGACGTCACCGTACCATTGGCATTGGTGGTCACCTGGGTCTCGGTGTTGGCCGCTTTGATCAGGGCGTTGTACGTATCGACAAAGCCCTTTACCGACGACTTCAGTGTCGAACTGTTCGCAGAAACGGTAATGGTTGCCGGCGTTGCCGCACCACCACCAGACGGCACGGGAGAAACCCCTGTCAGCTTGACGGTAATGCCGCTGACCGCATCAGCAATGGTGTTGGACTTGGATTCCATCACCACGCCATCGAGGGTGTACTTGGCATTCTGTGGCGTAGCGAGGACCGAGGTGCCGGTTTCCAGGCCGGAGCTACCGGACAGGGTCAGATCCGAACCGACGCCGGTGGTGGTCGAGGTCAGCACCATCCGAGAACCATTGGCATCGGTCAGGATGTTGGCACTCAACCCCTTATTGGCATACTGAGAGTTGATCGAGTCCCGCACCTGCTGCAAGGTCGCCCCCGCAGGAACGCTGACGTCAAAGGTGTCGGAGCCCTGCTTGATGGTCAGCGTGCTGGGTACGGAACCCGCGTTGACCACCGAAGAAGCGCCACCGGCAAAGACCTTGGTCGAGATTTTCGACGCGGTCGCCAACTGGGTGACCAGCAACGAAAAACTGCCTGCAGCCGCGCCGGCTCCAGTGGTCACGGTGGCGACTTTTTCGTCAGAGGACGAGCCGCTCAGGCCACTGAAACTGGAGGCTGTCTTCATGTTATCCAGCGCACCACGGAAGGCATCCAGCGCCGCCTGGATTTTGCCGATAGACGACAGCGAGGTGGTTGCTTTCAGCGTCTGGTTGTTGATCTGCGTCTGTTTCGGCGCCCTTTCGGAATCGACCAAAGACTTCACGATCGACTGGGTATCGATGTTCGAACCAATACCGCTAACCGTTGTACCCGCCATCATCTCTCTCCTTATCCAGTGGCTGCCGACTTCTTGACTAAGTGCGTCTTAATCGGTGACAGCAACAAAATTCATGCCAGTTCAGACTTTGTCGTCAAACAACAAACTACTGGCGTCCGACAGGCTTTGCGCCAGTTTCAACGCGGTTTCCGAAGGGATCTGGCGAATCACGTCACCGGTATCGGTGGCAATGACCTTGACCACGACCCGGCCGGTGGAATCATCAATCGAAAAATCCAGATTGCGCTGCGCAGCCTGGACAAACTCCTGAATATCGGTGACAGCTTTTTCCAGGTCGTCGCGCTTGGGCTCGGATTTCGAGACCGATACGACTTCGGCCCTGGACTGCTCCTGCTTGTCAGTGACATTCGGCGTCGCGCCCTGAGGGGCAACGGCGGGATAGGACTGGTTCAACTTGACGCTCATGTCCATGCCTGATCTCCTCATCATGAAAAAGACAAAAGGGCGCGTAAACGCGCCCTTCCGTCAGTCATCAAAGCGCAGGATTAACCCAGCAGCTTCAGTACAGCCGATGGCAGCTGGTTGGCCTGGGACAGGATCGCGGTGGAAGCCTGTTGCAGGGTTTGTTGCTTGGTCAGCTGAGCAGTTTCGGCCGCGAAGTCAACGTCCTGGATCACGCCACGAGCAGCAGTGGAGTTGTCCGAGATGCTGCGCAGGTTCGACACGGTGCTGTCGAAACGGTTTTGTACCGCACCGAGGTCAGCACGCTGGGAGTCGATGTTGGCAATGGCCTGGGTGATCACGTCAACAGCGTTTTGCGCGTTGGTAGCAGTGGTCACGTCAGTGTTGCTGACAACGGTTTTGGCCGAGCTGACGGTAGTACCGGCAGCCACGAACAGACCGGTAGCACCAGCGCCGTTCAGCGAGTAGCTGTTGGTGGAGTTCAGGGAAACAGCACCCGTCACTTGCAGAGCAGCGGCGGTAGCGGCAACACCGGCACCGAAGTTACCAGCACCATCTTTTGCAGCAACAGTGATACCAGCCTGTGCACTGGCGTCAGCGCCGGCGAAGATGATGTTCTCACCGGTGTCGGATTTGATTTCCAGGTTGTTGGTAGTGGCGTTGAAGTTAACGCTGATGCCCAGTTTGGCAGCGTTGGACTTCAGTTGGTCAGCCAGACCAGCGGTGTCGGTTACACCAACCAGGTTGACCGCAGTACCCGAACCTACCTGGATGGAGAAGTTCGCGGTGCCTGGAGCAGCACCGGTGATGGCTGCGGTGTTGACGCCGAATTTCACTTCAGTGCTGGCAGTAGCCGACAGGCCGCCGATAGCGCCGTTCATCTGAGCAGCGGTAGCTTTGGCCGACTGACCGGTAACGGTAGTGATAGTAGCGGTTTGGCCGCCACCGGTGATTGCGATTGCACCACCAGTCACACCGGCTGCGCTTGGCGCGATGGCCACGGATTTCAGCTGCTGGGAACCGATGTTGTTAGCCGATACGTCGCCCAGAGTCATGTTGATGGTCTGGTTGGCGTTGGCGCCGACTTGGAAAGCGGTAGTACCGAAAGAACCGTCCAGCAGGTTACGACCACCGAAAGTAGTGGTGGTAGCGATACGGGTCAGCTCGGAAGTCAGAGCTGCGTATTCAGCGTTGTTCGACTTACGGTCTTCAGCGCTTGGCGAGCCGTTCGCGGAAGCCAGAGCCAGGGTACGCATTTTCTGCAGGATGTTGGTGGATTCTTGCATCGCGCCTTCAGCAGTTTGCGCGATGGAGATACCGTCACCGGCGTTCTTGATGGCAGTCTGCAGGCCGTTGATCTGGCTGGTCAGACGGTTGGAAATTTGCAGGCCGGCCGCATCGTCTTTAGCGCTGTTGATACGCAGGCCGGAAGACAGACGTTGCATCGAAGTTTGCAGGGCGTCGGACGAGCGGGTCAGGTTCTTCTGAACGCTCAAAGATGCAATGTTAGTGTTTACAGTTAAAGCCATGACGAAATCCTCGTTGGATGGATACTGCGGCTTCCGGCCCTGACATCCGTCGGGTGTGGCCTAGAGAACCTACGTAATAGTTATCGTCGTGGCACTGGTTTGCTTGAGGGCTTTTTTTGATTTTTTTAGTGGCAGGGTGCCAGCCCTTTATTTTCAAGGCCTTGGAGCCAGAAAATCGGCGCCAGAAAACGCAAAACGCCCGGAAGCTTGCGTTTCCGGGCGTTTTTTATTGCAAGGATTCGATCAGCCGCGATAAAGAATCGCCGATCCCCACGACAGGCCTACACCGAAGCCACTGATGGCCACACGTGTCCACTTCGAATCGAACACATGGTTCTGCAACAGCAGCGGGATACTCGACGAGACCGTGTTACCGGTTTCGAGCATGTCCTTGACGAACTTCTCCGGCTCACCTTCTTCGAAGCGGCGCGCCACGGCATCGACAATGGCCGCGCTGCCCTGGTGAATGCAGAAGGCGTCGATATCGCTGGCCTGCAAGTGCGATTCGTCCAGCAGCTCATGCAAATGCGCCGGGACTTTGAGCAAGGCAAAGTTGAACACCTGGCGGCCGTTCATGAAGAACACCCCGTCGGTGACCTTCAGGTGCGGCGCGCCGGAACCGTCGGTGCCGAACTTCGATTTGCCCAGTTGCCAGATCGGGTCTTCACCCATCCAGGTTGCGGTCGCGGCATCGCCGAACAGCATGGTGGTGTTGCGGTCTTCCGGGTCGACGATCTTCGAATAAGGATCGGCGGTGATCAGCAGGCCGTTTTTCAGCCCCGCCGCTTCCATGAAGCCTTTGATCGCGTAGATGCCGTAGACATAACCGGAGCAGCCCAGGGAAATATCGAAAGCGGCGACATGGGTCGGCAGACCCAGCTTGTCCTGAACGATTGCGGCGGTGTGCGGCAAACCTTCTTCATCACCGTTCTGGGTGACGACGATCAGGCAGTCGATGGCTTCACGCTTGAGTTCGGGACTGGCGGCGAACAGCGCATTGGCTGCTTCGACACACAGGTCGGAAGTTTCCTGATCGGCATCCATGCGCGGCAAAAATGCCGAACCGATCTTGCCAAGGATGAAGGTTTCGTCCTTGTCGAACTTTGCACCCTGGGCGTAGTTATCAACCCCGGCTGTCGGCACGTAACTCGCTATATTTTTTATGCCAATCATTATGGCTTCCCAATAATAAACAGCTGAACATCGCCGCTCGCTGAATCGAGGGCGTCTACAGTCGGGGCCAGGCCCCCAGAAGAAGCAACGTCGGGACTCAAGGTATCACCTTGAACAACCCTCCCACCTTCACCGCCCGCAGACAGGATACAGTGAAGATGCGCGTTTTGACTGACGGGTCACTCAGAGATCGGTGCTTTATTTGATTTTGTGGCCAGGATCGCCCCCCGCCCGGCTTCACTTCATTCAAAAAAAAGGCAAAAAAAAGCCAGCCCCCTATTACAGGGACTGGCCGCGAGCGGTCAAGACCGACTCAAAGCTTGTTGAACAGGCTCAACTGGGAAACCTTGGCGAACGCCAGTTGCGCGGCCTGCAGCATGGTCTGCTGCAGTGTCAGGCGCGTCAGCACTTCCGCCGGGTCGATATCCCTGATACCACTCGATGTCGATTCGTTGATCAAGCCGGTACTCGTATTCTGATCTCGCTGCATGTCCATCACATTGCCCCGGGCACCGATCGCACCACGCGCCAGGTCGACCTGGTTCTTGGAGTTGTTCAGGTTGGCAATGGACGAAGCGACCGTGTCTTCCAGAAAACGTTGGGCAGCGGGATTGCCCTGGGTCGGCGCGTCGAGCGCCGTACGCAGCTGGCTGATGGTGTCGAGCACGTTCTGGGTCTGGTGGGTGTTGACCGCGATGTCGAACTGATCACCTGCCGCCGGAGTCGGGGGCGTGCCACCGAGGGTAAAGCTGACACCCGCCGCTGTCGCCACGCCAGCCACCACGGTCCCGGTGGTTACCGGCGTGCTGCCGCTGGTCAATGGACGGGCGTAGAGTTCGAAAGTACCGGGACCGGTGAACTTCAGAACCGCTCCGCCTTCGGGGAAAAAGCTCTGGTAGTCGGCGGCGTTGGTCACCGCCGTCTGGCTGATGATCGCCGTCGAGGTGTTGCTCGGGGCGCGGTTGCTGACGAAGCTGTCGGGCTTGGCCGTGAGCTGGAAGCTGTGACCGGCGATCACCGCGTCGGCACTGGCGGAGTCAGCTGGGTTGTCGCCCGGCTGGAAGGTGATATCCAGCTTGAACGTCACGCCACGGAAGTTGATATCGGAACCGCCCTTGGCATTCGGGTCGAACTTGCCGGACTGCGTCGATTCAGCCGTCACGTCATTGCCCAGCGCATCAGTGATCACATACTGGGTGCTGCTGGTGAACGACAGGGTGTAAGGCTGGCCCTGGCGGAAGCTCGCATCGAAGGCCGGACCGGAGTTGACCAGCCCGGGCGACAAGGCCACACGCCCGTCATCCACCGCCGGCGCAGTCATGGTGGTCGAACTGCGGGCCGCGTTGATTGCCTGCTGGAATACCTCCCAACCGGTATCGTTCAAGCCCAGCGACATCGAGTCACCGATCTTCAACTCCAGTTGGGTCTGGTCACCCTGATAACTGTAGGTGCCGTCGCTGTTGCGCACAAAAGGCTGGGTGTTGTTGCTGGCACCGGAGAAGATGTACTTGCCGTTGGCGTCCTTGCTGTTCATCAAGGTCAGCAATTGTTCTTCGGATTGCTTGAGCTCCGCCGCAATGGATTTACGGTCATCGTCGTTCAACGAACCGCCACCGGCGCGCACTGCCAACTCGCTGACTTTCTGCAGCACGTTGTTGATGCTGTCCAGCACGCTTTCTTCCTGCGCCTGAGCCGTGTTCAACGCGTTGATGTTGCTGGTGTACTGGCCCAACATGGCTTTTTGCTGTTCCAGTTGCAGCAGCCGTGCGGCTCCGACCGGATCATCCGCGGCCGTCGTGAGCTTAAGGTTGCTGCTGGCCTGCTCGGCGGTCTTCATCACATTGTTGAGGTTGCGAGAATAGTTGGCAGCCGTGGTCGCGTAATACTGTGCTGTAGAAATGCGCATGTTCTACGGCTCCTTAAAGGGCATTGATCAGAGTGCTGAAAATTTCCTGCGCAGTCTTGATGATCTGCGAAGAGGCCGTGTAGTACTGCTGGTACTTGGTCAGGTTGCCCGCCTCTTCATCGAGGTCGACACCCGACAGCGAGTCACGGGCGTTTCGTGCACCGGTCATGATGGTGTCCGTGGCCGTGGCATCCAGCTGCCCCTGCCTGGTCAAGGAACCCACGGTCGTGACCAGGCCACCGTACGCGTCGGTAAAACTCACGCCCGGGCTGGTGGCACTGGCGCCGACCGTGGCCTTCGATTGCAGCCCGAGCAGTGCCTGGGCGTTGCGGTTGTCGGTACTGCTGGCCGACGTCATGCCGATGTTGAAGCTGTCACCCGCCGCCGGGCTGCCGCTGACAGTCATCGCCACATTGAAAGTCTTGGCGTTGCCGCCGGCATCGGTGTAAGGCACCGCAATATTCAGATCGTTGTTCTGCCCAGGCACGATGCTGCCGGTGCCAAGACTGGTGCCTTTGGCATCGAATACTTCATAGGCAGTGGCACTGGTCATCAGCATCCGGACCGGCATCGCAGCCTTGACTGCCGTTTGCACTTCAAGACGCTGGACCGGATCGTAGATATCCAGAAGGGTGCTGAGGGTCGGCTGACTGACAGCACCGGTGCCGTCATTGCCCGAGGCCTTGGTCGAGGTCAACGGCGCCGCCGTGGCCAGGGTCTTGGTGTCAGTCATGACCGTGGCCATGTCCGCGGCAGAACTGCGGGTCGGGGTGATCTTGAACGTGTCGCCGGCGGCGACCGGACCGGCGTTCAGGCTCAAAGTGAAACCGTCGATGACCGGTTCCGGCGTCGCGCCCAGGGTGAAACTGCCCATGTCGGTGTTATCCGACAGGCGACGCACGCTGTAGCCCGTGGCGCTGGTGAAGGTCACCTGATAATCGCTGGCCGCCAGCTTGCTGGTGTCCTTGATGGTCACGTTCAGGTTGCCGGACGCCGGGTTGTTATTGGCGCTGGCAATACTGCGCTGGCTGATGGCGGCCAGGCTGTTGATGTTATTAAACAGTGCCGCGCCGAAATTGCCGTTCTGGTCCAGGCCCTGGCCCAACTGTTTGTTGACCTGATCGGCCACGACCATGGCGATGCGCCCCAGGCCATTGACCGCCGGTGTCAGCACTTCATTGCGATAACGTATCAAGCCGCCCATCTCGCCGCCGCTCATCACGCTGGTGATGTCGACCGACGAACCGTTGCGATCCATGATGATCGAGGAACGGGTCGGGTCGGTGGCGTCCGGGGCCACGCGCAATTTATTGACGACATCGCCGACCACCAGCGGCTGGCCACTGCCCAGATAGATATCGAGCCGGCCTTCGGTTTCGGTGACCTGCGTGCCGATCAGCTCGTTGAGCTGGCGCACGGTTTCGTTGCGCTGGTCCAGCAGCTCGTTGGGCGTACCGCCCGAACCGCTGACTTCGGCGATTTTCTTGTTGTACGCAGCAACGGTGGACGCCAGTTTGTTGACCTGGTCGGCCATCGAACCCAACTGATCGTTGATGTAGGTGTTTTGCTGCGTCAATTGCTGGGAGATGGCATTGAAGCGGCTGCTCAAGCCCTGGGCATTGGTCAGCAACGCCTGACGCGCGGCATTGTCATTGGAGTTGCCGGCCAGGGTTTGCAAGGACGTGAAAAACGCCTGCAATGACTTGGTCACGCCGGTGCCGCTGTCGGACAACAGCTTGTCGACCTGGGTGGCCTGGCCGAGATAGGCCTGCGCATCACTGTTGAGCGAAGTCGTGGTCTGCAACTGTGCATCGAGGTAGCTGTTGTACACCCGACGCACATCGGCCAGCGTGGTGCCGGTGCCGATGAACACATTGCCGTACTGAATAGAACTTTTGCTGTTCTGCACAGTTTGCTGGCGCGAGTACCCGACGGTATCGACGTTGGAAATGTTATTACCGGTAGTCACCAACGATGCGTGGCTAGCGGCCAAACCCGACATTCCGATGTTGAGTAAACTCATGGTTCAGACCTTATACCTTGTGTCTATAGAGGCGTCGTGGAAGCGCCCGCCGCGGCGTAGTTCTGGTAGCTCGTCATTTGCCGGGCTATCTGCGAAATCTTGCTTGCGTAGTTCGGGTCGGTTGCGTAACCGGCCTTTTGCAGCTCACGTACAAACTGTTCCGGGTTATCGGCCGACTTCACGACATCTTGATAGCGATTGTTGGATTGCAACAACGTCACGAGGTCGTGGAAGCTGTCTTTGTAAGAGGCGTAGGAACGGAACTCGGCCGTCTCCTTGACCATCTCGCCATTCCTGAACTCGCTGGTGATCGCCCGCGCCGAATCGCCCTTCCAGCTGCTGCCTGTCTTGATGCCGAACAGGTTGTGACTGCTGCTGCCATCCTGGGCGCGCATGACCGATTTGCCCCAACCGGTTTCCAGTGCGGCCTGAGCCACCAGGTAACGCGGATCGACGCCGATGCGGTCGGCGGCTTCCTTGGCCATCGGCAGCATGGTGTTGACGAATGCGTCGGCGGAGCTGAAAGCTTTCTTCGCCGGCGCCAAAGGAATCTGGGCAATGGCGCGTCCATGAATCTGCAGGCCGCCGTTGGCAGAGGCTTGTGCATTCGCCAGCCAGTCGCCGTTGAACAGCGGACCCGCACCGGTAGGCGTGGCGCGCTCTGGCAATTGAGTTTTGCTGGCTGTCGCGACAGTCGCGGCGGCAGTCGTCGTGGCGGAAGGCACCAGGCCTGCCAGCAAGCGATCGGCCAGTTTCGGCGGCAAAGCCAGGCGACGCTGATTGATCAGTGCCATGTCATTGCGATGCGCGCCCTCGCCGCTCGGCGCACTGACCGAACGCGAAGCCCACAACGGACGTTCGCCATTGACCCGCGACAACGGCCCGTTGATCGCCACCGTACCGGCGGCCACCGGCGTTTGCGCGGCGGCCTTGGCGGCCTCTTGCTTGGCGGCGGACAGCGTTGCCGCTTCGCCCGGCGCCAGCGGTTTGTTCTTCGACATCTGGCGCATCAGCACGTCCGCCAACCCGATACCACCGCCTTCACGGGACATGGAAACGGCCAATTGCTGGTCGTACATTTCCTGGTATTGCTTGGCCTCCGCGGTGTTCATCGGATTGTCCTTGCCCAGCGCTTCGGTGGCCGAGCGCATGGACTTGAGCATCTCGCCGAGGAACAGCGATTCGAATTCCTGCGCGACCTTGCGCATGTTCGCGTCACTGTTCTTGTCGCCGACCTTGAGCTGATTCAGGCGGTTCAGGTCGGAAAAGGCGCCCGAATCGCTACTGCTCACACGACCGCTCTTGTACATGTCCATGGTCGCCGTCCTCAGATCACGATCAGGTCGGCTTGCAAGGCGCCGGCCTGTTTCAAGGCTTCGAGGATGGCCATCAAGTCACCCGGCGCCGCGCCGACCTGGTTCACCGCACGGACGATTTCGTCGAGGGTGGTGCCCGGGCCGAACTTGAACATCGGCTTGGCTTCCTGCTGGGCGTTGACCCGCGAGCGCGGCACGACCGCCGTCTGACCATTGGACAACGGGCCGGGCTGGCTGACGATCGGGTCTTCGGTGATGGTCACGGTCAGGCTGCCGTGGGTGACAGCGGCTGGGGAAACCTTGACGTTCTGCCCGATCACGATGGTGCCGGTACGGGAGTTGATGATGACTTTCGCCACCGCCTGGCCCGGATCGATCTCGAGGTTTTCGAGGATCGACAGGTAGTCGACACGCTGGCTCGGGTCCAGTGGCGCGGTGACACGAATCGAACCGCCGTCGATGGCCTGGGCCACGCCAGGGCCGAGCATGTCATTGATCTTGTCGACGATGCGCTTGGCCGTGGTGAAGTCGGAACGGTTGAGGTTCAGGGTCAGGCTGTTGCCCTGGTTGAAACCGCTCGGCACCGCCCGCTCGACCGACGCACCGCCAGGGATGCGACCGGCCGACGGAACGTTGACAGTGATCTTCGAACCGTCGCGGCCTTCGGCATCGAAACCGCCGACCACCAGGTTGCCCTGAGCCACGGCGTAGACGTTGCCGTCGATACCCTTGAGCGGCGTCAACAACAACGTACCGCCGCGCAGGCTCTTGGAGTTACCGATGGACGAAACGGTAATGTCGACCTGCTGCCCCGGCTTGGCGAACGGCGGCAGATCGGCACTGATCGACACCGCGGCGACGTTCTTCAACTGCACGTTGCCCGAACCCGGCGGCACCTTGATGCCGAACTGCGAGAGCATGTTGTTGAAGGTCTGCAGGGTGAATGGCGTCTGGGTCGTCTGGTCGCCGGTGCCGTTAAGCCCGACCACCAGGCCGTAACCGATCAATTGGTTGGAGCGCACGCCGGAAATGCTGGCGATGTCCTTCAGGCGCTCGGCTTGAACGTTGAAGGCTGCCGACATCATCAGGGCAGCAACGATGAGACTTCTGAAGTTCAACATGCTCAACTGGAAAGCCACCTAGAAAGGGAACAGCGGGCTGAGAAAGAAACGGTCGAACCAGCCTGGCTGACTCGCATCGGCAAACGAACCGGTGCCCGAATAGGTGATGCGTGCATCGGCGACGCGGGTCGACGACACGGTGTTGTCGGTGGCGATGTCATCGGCGCGAACCAGGCCGGCAATCCGTACCAGCTCATCACCGGTATTGAGCGTCAGCCACTTCTCGCCGCGCACGGCAATGATGCCGTTGGGCAAGACATCGGCGACGGTCACGGTGATCGAACCGGTCAGGCTGTTGCCCTGCCCGGCCTTGCTGTCACCCTTGGTCGCGCGGTCGCCTTCATAACTGGCACTCAGGCTCAGGTCGTTGCTACCGAACGGGTTGTTGGTGGTGGCGCTGCTACCGAACAGCGAGGTCAGGCCGATGCCGGTCTTGCTGGTCTTGTCGATTTGCGAGTTGGCGTTTTTGCTGGCCTGGGTCTTCTCGTTCAGGGTGATGGTGATGATGTCACCGACCCGGAACGCCTTGCGGTCTGTGTAAAGATTCTGTTCGAACCCGGCCTGATAGATCGAGCCGTTGTTCGCCGCAGCCGGCAGCGGCGTGCGCGGCAACACCGGGGCGTAGTAAGGGTCATTGGGCTTGGGCGTCACAGGTACGCAGCCTGCGAGCGCGGTGATCCCACTCAGTGCCAGAACAGAGACGAAGCGTTTCATGACCCTACCTCACGGTGTTGCAGGCGACCTCATGGCCGCCTCATAGACTTGATTACAGATTCTGCGTTACGAACGAGAGCATCTGGTCGGCGGTGGAGATCACCTTGGAGTTCATCTCGTACGCGCGCTGAGTGGTGATCATGTTGACCATCTCCTCAACGGTACTGACGTTGGAGGTTTCCAGGGTGTTCTGCAGCGTGGTACCGAAACCCGCCAGGCCCGGTGTGCCGACTTGTGGCGCACCACTGGCAGCGGTTTCCAGGAACAGGTTGTTACCCACCGCTTGCAAGCCGGCCGGGTTGATGAAGTCGGCGGTTTGCAGGTTGCCGATCACCTGGGAAGCCGGGTTGCCGGCCACGGTGATGGACACGGTGCCGTCTTTACCCACGGTGAAGGTCTGGGCGTCGTTCGGAATGACAATCGCCGGCTCCAGGGCGAAGCCGCTGGCGTTGACGATCTGGCCGTTGGAGTCCAGGTGGAACGTACCGTCGCGGGTGTAGGACGTGGTGCCGTCCGGTTGCAGGATCTGGAAGAAACCGCGACCGTCGATGGCCATGTCCAGCGGCTGCTCGGTGGTTTGCAGGCTACCGGCGTTGAAGTTTTTCTGGGTGCCGACGATGCGCACACCGGTACCCAGTTGCAGACCCGACGGCAGTTCGCTGTCCTGGGTCGACTGGGCGCCTGGCTGACGCTTGATCTGGTAGAGCAGGTCCTGGAACTCGGCGCGGTCACGTTTGAAACCCGTGGTCGACACGTTGGCCAGGTTGTTGGAAATGGTGGTCAGGTTGGTGTCCTGGGCGGACAGACCGGTTTTGGCAACCCATAGAGCCGGAAGCATTCGATTCTCCTCGTGCGCCTGTTTTACGGCGCGACGTTCTGATAATTAGCTGATCTGCAAGACCCGAGCCATGGCCTGGTCGTCTTCTTTGGCGGTGTTCATCATCTTGATGTGCAGCTCGAACTGCTTGGACAAGGCCAGCACCGAGGTCATCTCGTCCACGGCATTGACGTTGCTCGACTCAAGGAAACCCGACACCAGTTTGACGTTGGCATCGGCTTGCGCAGGCGCGCCATCCTTGGTGTGGATCGAACCGTCCAGGCCCTTGGTCATGTTCTTGATGTCCGGGTTGACCAGCTTGATGCGGTCGACTTCCGCCATGACGCGGGGACCTTCCCCCATCGCACGAATGCTGATGGTGCCGTCCTCGCCTACTTCGATCTGCTGCTCGGGCGGCACGGCAATCGGACCGCCATTGCCGATCACCGGCATGCCATTGCCGGCGCGCAAAACCCCCAGGGCGTCAACCACCAGGCTGCCGGTGCGCACGTAGCTTTCACCGCCGTCAGGGTTCTGCACCGCCAGCCAGCCGTTGCCTTGCACGGCGACATCGAGGTCGCGGCCGGTTTCCACCAAGGCACCCGGAGAGAAGTCGGTGGCCGGGCGTTCGGACATCGCAAAGGCACGCGCCGGAAAGCTGTCACCGAACACCGGCATCGAACGCGCCTGCTCCAGGTCTTTCTGGAAGCCGTTGGTAGAGATGTTCGCCAGGTTGTTGGCATGAGCCTTTTGCGCCAGTGCATTCTGGCTGGCGCCGGTCATTGCCACATAAAGGTACTTGTCCACAATCTATCCTCTGCCTGCCGGACGTTTGCCGCCCACTGCTGTACTGATGAGCCATAAGCAATTTGCAGACCAACTTGTTTTTTGCAGCGCGAGGCCCGGCAAACAAAGGACTTGAGGGAATTTGAGGGGATCAGGAGGAATGTGTCAGAGACGAAAAACCGGCGGTGGCATGCCGGAAGGTGGCAAGGCTTGGCCTTGGGCAGTGGCCAACTCCGCCTTCGCGAGCAGGCTCGCTCCCACAGGGTTATCGATTCAAATGTGGGAGCGAGCCTGCTCGCGAAGAGGCCATCACAGGCGAAACAACTATCGGTTATGACTCGGTCTTACCGACCTCATACTCGCGCAACTTGTTGGCGATGGTGGTATGGGAAACCCCCAGCCGCTTACCCAATTGCCGACTGCTCGGATGCTCGGAATACAACCGCTCCAGCACCGCTTTCTCAAAGCGCCCGACAATCTCGTCCAGCCCGCCTTCCAGGGAAAAATCACCCAGCGGCTGACGCACGCCATAGTCCGGCAACCGAATGTGCTCAGCCTTGACCGTCCCGCCGTCGCACAGGGAAACCGCCTGGAACAGCACGTTTTCCAACTGCCGGACATTGCCCGGCCAATGGTAATGCGTAAGCCGATCCATGGCCGCCGGGGCCAGTTTGGGCAAGGGGCAACCGATCTGTCGGCTGGCCTGGTCGAGGAAGTGTTCCACCAGCGGCGGTAAACCGTCGAGGCATTCACGCAGCGGCGGGATGTGCAGCGACAACACGTTCAACCGGTGATACAGGTCCTGACGAAACTCACCGCGGGCGCACAACTCGGACAGATCGACCTGGGTCGCGCAGATCACCCGCACATCGAGATAAACCTCTTCATCGCTGCCGACACGCCGGAAGCAGCCATCCTGCAGGAAGCGCAGCAACTTCACCTGCAAGCGAGGACTCATTTCTCCGACACCGTCGAGAAACAGCGTACCGCCCGCCGTCAGTTCCAGCAGCCCGAGCTTGCCTTCGGCCCGCGCCCCTTCGAAGGCACCGGGGCCGTAGCCGAACAGTTCGGTCTCGGCCATGGATTCCGGCAGGCCGGCGCAGTTGAGCGCCATCAACGGCGATTGCCCGCGCGGGCTGGCCAAATGGCAGGCGCGCGCCAACAACTCTTTGCCGGTCCCGGTTTCCCCTTCTATTAATAGTGGCGCGTCGAGCGGGGCCATGCGCCGGGCTTCCCGCACCACCGCCGCCATCACTTTCGAGCTCTGAAAGATGCTGTCGAAACCGCGCAACTCCTGCTTGCGCACGTTGTAGATGCGCTCCCCAACCCGGTCGGCGCGATGCAGCGTCAGCACGGCACCGGCCATGGCTTCGCTGTCGTCATGTTCCGATTGCAGCGGCGCGATGTCGGCCAGAAACACGTCACCCTTGACCTTGACCCGCAGTCCGTTGATCCGTGATTTATTGGCGCGCACCAGTTCCGGCAAATCAAAGTCTTCGGCATACCGCGACAACGGAATCCCCGGCACTTCATCGACGCGCACACCCAGCAGCTGCGCCGCCGCCCGGTTGGCGGCAACGATGGAACCGCCCATGTCGATCGACAGCACCGGAAACTCCAGGGCCCCCAGCAACGCATTGAGTTCCATGTGCCGACGCTCGCTGGGCATCAGGCCTACACGCTTGACACCGAAGACTCCGGCAATCGCCTCGAATTTCGGACGCAATGCCTGGAATTGAATGTTGATCAGGTTCGGACAGTGCAGGTAGATCGCATTGCCGTGCTCACCGCCCACCTCACCGCGGGCGACGTTGATGCCGTATTCCACCAACAGATTGAGAATGTCGCGCAGGATGCCGATGCGGTTCTGGCAGTGGACTTTGATACGCATATAAATAGACCTGGTAGACGATGATTGACCTGTGGGAGCCAGCCTGCTGGCGATGGCGTCGCATCAGGTGAAGTTGATGTCGAATGACATACCGCTATCGCCAGCAGGCTGGCTCCCACAGGGTTAGTGCCCGACTTTTCTGATTCGGCGCTCAGATAGTCGTCAAGATTATGTGACAGTCAAACGGCTTTTCCCACCCGTCAATCGCAATACCTGCGCGACAGCCAGCGATACGTAACGAAAACTTTACGATTAACGCCGGGATTTCCCACGTGTGTCGCCTCTCTCCGGCTGCAAAACCGCAATTCATGGAGTATTTCTAGGTCCATAGCAGTACATAACAAGAACGAATCCCCTCGCAGGAGAGCAGCATGAAGCAGACGCAATACGTGGCTCGCGAGCCCGATGCGCAAGGTTTTATCGACTACACCGCCGAAGAGCATGCGGTGTGGAACACGCTGATCACTCGTCAACTGAAAGTGGTCGAAGGGCGTGCGTGCCAGGAATACCTGGACGGTATCGAAAAACTCGGTCTGCCCCACGACCGCATTCCGCAACTGGGCGAGATCAATAAGGTTCTCGGTGAAACCACCGGTTGGCAGGTCGCCCGCGTTCCCGCGCTGATCCCTTTCCAGACCTTTTTTGAATTGCTCGCCAGCAAGCAGTTTCCAGTGGCCACGTTCATTCGCACCCGCGAAGAACTGGATTACCTGCAAGAGCCGGACATTTTCCATGAGATCTTTGGCCACTGCCCGCTGCTGACCAACCCTTGGTTCGCCGAATTTACCCACACTTACGGCAAACTTGGCCTGCAGGCTTCCAAGGAAGAACGTGTGTACCTGGCGCGTCTGTACTGGATGACCATCGAGTTCGGCCTGCTCGACACCCCGCAAGGCCAGCGCATCTACGGTGGCGGCATCCTGTCTTCGCCGAAAGAAACCGTGTACTGCCTGTCGGACGAACCTGAGCATCAAGCGTTCGATCCGCTGGAATGCATGCGCACCCCATACCGCATCGACATTCTGCAACCCCTGTATTTCGTCTTGCCGAACCTCAAGCGCCTGTTCGACCTGGCCCACGAAGACATCATGGGCATGGTCAAGCAAGCCATGCAGATGGGTCTGCACGCGCCGAAATTTCCGCCAAAACCAAAAGCCGCCTGAACCGCTGCTTTTACGATCAAGTGAGTCTGTCAGAACGCCACGCTTTGCTTTAGCGTGGTCACACTGACAGCTGATTTCCATTTATTCGATTTCAGGAATCCATCATGTCCACATTGAACCAAGCCCACTGCGAAGCCTGCCGCGCCGATGCCCCACAAGTCAGCGACGAAGAACTGCCGATCCTGATCAAGCAGATCCCGGACTGGAACATCGAAGTACGCGACAGCATCATGCAGCTGGAAAAAATCTTCCTGTTCAAAAACTTCAAACACGCCCTGGCGTTCACCAACGCTGTCGGCGAAATCTCCGAGGCCGAAGGTCATCACCCGGGTCTGTTGACCGAGTGGGGCAAAGTCACCGTGACCTGGTGGAGCCACTCGATCAAGGGCCTGCACCGCAACGACTTCATCATGGCCGCGCGCACTGACGAAGTGGCCAAGGACGCCGAGGGCCGCAAGTAATGCATTTCGACACCATCGGCCGGGTGCCCGGCGACCCGATCCTCGGCCTGATGGAGGCCTATGCGCAAGACCCGAACCCGCGCAAGTTCGACCTTGGCGTGGGTGTCTACAAGGACGCCCAAGGCCTGACGCCAATTCCGCAATCGGTGAAACTGGCTGAGACGCGACTGGTGGATCGTCAGACCACCAAGACCTACATTGGCGGTCACGGTGAGCCTGCGTTCGGCAAAGCCATCAGTGAGTTGGTGCTCGGCGCCGACTCAAGGCTGATCAGCGAAAAACGCGCCGGCGCCACCCAGACACCGGGTGGCACCGGTGCGTTGCGCTTGAGTGCGGACTTTATCGCCCAATGCCTGCCGGGCCGTGGTGTGTGGCTGAGCAATCCGACCTGGCCGATCCACGAAACCATTTTCGCCACGGCCGGGGTCAAGGTCAGTCACTACCCGTACGTGGGCAGCGACAACCGTCTCGACGTCGAGGCGATGCTCGCCGTGCTCAATGAAGCGCCCAAGGGCGATGTGGTGTTGCTGCATGCCTGCTGCCACAACCCGACCGGTTTCGATCTGTCCCATGACGACTGGCGTCGGGTGCTGGAGGTGGTGCGTCGGCGTGAACTGCTGCCGCTGATCGACTTCGCCTACCAGGGCTTTGGCGATGGCCTGGAACAGGACGCCTGGTCGACCCGGCTGTTCGCCGCCGAGTTGCCGGAAGTGCTGATTACCAGTTCCTGCTCGAAAAACTTCGGCCTGTACCGCGACCGCACCGGTGCGCTGATTGTCTGCGCGAAAACCGCAGACAAGCTGGTGGACATTCGCAGCCAACTGGCCAACATCGCCCGCAACCTGTGGTCGACACCGCCGGATCATGGTGCCGCCGTGGTGGCGACCATCCTCGGCGATCCGGAATTGAAACAACTCTGGGCCGACGAAGTGGAAGCCATGCGCTTGCGGATTGCCCAACTGCGCAGCGGTCTGGTGGAGGCACTGGAGCCGCATGGTTTGCGTGAGCGCTTTGCGCACATTGGTGTACAACGCGGGATGTTTTCCTACACCGGGTTGACGCCTGATCAGGTCAAACAGCTGCGCGATCATCACAGCGTTTACATGGTCGGCACAGGTCGGGCGAACGTGGCCGGGATTGATGCGACGCGCCTGGATCTGCTGGCCGAAGCCATCGCCAAGGTCTGCAAATAACCTACAGAACTTTGTAGCCCCCTGTGGGAGCGAGCCTGCTCGCGAAAGCGGTGTGTCAGTCAACATACACCTCGACTGTCACGCCTCCTTCGCGAGCAGGCTCGCTCCCACAGTTGTTTTTGTGCCACTACTCCTTACCTGTCTAGACAACCCCATTCGTCGAAACAAATGGATATAAAAGTCTGTTTGTCATTTCTCGTGCTGTATCCTGCGCAGGCTTTTTCAAAAGCGCGGATCTACCAGATCTATCAACAGACTTAGCGAGGAGCGCGACTATGCACGAGATTCCTAATCTCCCCTTCCCAAGCCTGCACGAACCTGAGCAGACGACCACGCAACAAGCCGGTGCCCAACAGCCCGAGCCGAAAGAAGCCACTGGCAGCCGCCAAGCTGACAGCGAAGACTGAAACACCCGCCGTACAGACCGTGTGGAAAGCGCTAACATGCGCTTTCCACACTGCCTGAACCGTGAGCCCAGCCCCATGACCGATGAATTCAGCGAAACTTTCAATGAACAGCAGGCGGCCAGCGTTTTGATCGGCACCGCCGAGAAAATGATCGAGATCTGGAATCGCCTCTCCCCCGAGAAACAAGCCGCTTTGCTCGCCCGTTTCGGCAGCGAGGAAAATGCGTTGGCCGCTTTGGTCACCACGCAACTGGTGGCGCCTGCCAAGCCCTGACGGCCCCGCCCGGCAAATAGTTTTACTTTTTCACAACCCACGAACGCTAGCACCGTTATCATAAGCAGCCTATCTAATCCTGCTTCTCCGTGGACCTTTACCCATGTCTGAAAACCAGCGCCCCCTGGCGGTCACGCTGCAAGTTGTTTCCATCGTCCTGTTCACCTTTATCGGCTACCTGAATATCGGCATTCCCCTGGCGGTACTGCCCGGGTACGTCCACAGCGATCTGGGCTTCGGTGCAGTGATTGCGGGGCTCGTGATCAGCGTGCAATACCTCGCCACCCTGCTCAGCCGTCCCTACGCCGGGAAAATCATCGACAACAAGGGCAGTAAACTGGCGGTGATGTATGGTCTGGCCGGTTGCGGCTTGAGCGGCGTGTTCATGCTGATTTCGGCCTGGACCCAAAGCCTGCCGATGCTGAGCCTGATCAGCCTGTTCATCGGTCGCCTGGTACTCGGCAGCGCGGAAAGCCTGGTGGGCTCCGGTTCCATTGGCTGGGGCATCGGCCGGGTCGGCGCGGCGAACACCGCCAAGGTCATCTCCTGGAACGGCATCGCCAGTTACGGCGCACTGGCGGTCGGCGCGCCGCTGGGGGTGTGGCTGGTCAGTCAGTTGGGCTTGTGGAGCATGGGTGTGAGCATTGTGCTGCTGGCGGCTTTTGGCCTGGTACTGGCCTGGCCGAAAACCGCCGCACCGATCGTGGTCGGTGAACGCCTGCCGTTCATGCACGTACTCGGGCGGGTACTGCCCCACGGCTGCGGCCTGGCGTTGGGCTCCATCGGTTTCGGCACCATCGCTACATTTATCACCCTGTATTACGCCACCCAACACTGGGATAACGCAGTGCTGTGCCTGAGCCTGTTCGGCGCCAGCTTCATCGGTGCGCGGCTGTTGTTCGGTAACCTGATCAATCGCCTGGGTGGCTTTCGCGTGGCGATTGCCTGCCTCTCGGTGGAAACCCTGGGCCTGTTGCTGCTGTGGCTGGCACCGGATGCTCATTGGGCGCTGGCGGGTGCCGCGCTGAGCGGTTTCGGCTTCTCGTTGGTGTTTCCGGCGCTGGGAGTTGAAGCGGTCAACCTGGTGCCTGCCTCCAGTCGAGGCGCGGCGGTCGGCGCTTATTCACTGTTCATTGATTTGTCACTGGGGATCACCGGGCCATTGGCCGGCGCGGTGGCGGCGGGGTTCGGTTTTGCGTCGATCTTCCTGTTCGCCGCACTGGCCGCCCTCAGCAGTTTGATGCTCTGCATCTACCTGTACCGGCAGGCACCGAAACATCGCCAGACGCGGGAAACCCGCTAGAAATCCACCTTGCCGCGCCCGGCCTTGATGTTGCCGCGCTTGCTTTTGGATTCAAGCCTGCGGGTCTTCGAACCGAGGGTTGGTTTGGTCGGGCGGCGTTTCTTCTCGACCTTGGTGGCGCTCAGGATCAGTTCGGTCAAACGCTCCAGCGCATCGGCACGGTTCTGTTCCTGGGTGCGGTATTGCTGGGCCTTGATGATCAACACGCCTTCGCTGGTGATGCGACTGTCGCGCAGCGCCAACAGCCGTTCCTTGTAGAACTCGGGCAAGGACGAGGCCGGTATGTCGAAGCGCAAGTGCACGGCGCTGGAAACCTTGTTGACGTTCTGCCCACCGGCGCCCTGGGCGCGAATGGCGGTCAACTCGATCTCGGCATCCGGTATCTGCACGTTGTTGGAAATCACCAGCATGGAAAATCACTTCCTCAGGACTATGTGACATCTAAACAAAAATGCCCGTATCTGACGATACGGGCATTTTTTGTTCAGCCAAAGCGCTTATTCAGCAGCCGGGGCCTCTGGCTTGCGGCGCTTGAGCGGAGCCATGCCGTCCTTGCTGACCAGGGAATCGCTCTTCGGTCGATTGACGCTCTTGCGCTTGGTCGGGGTCTTGGCGGCGACTTTTTTCTTGTCGCCCTTGGCGTCGGTCTTTTTCTTCTTCACGCCGACAGCCTTGCCCGAGGCCTTGACCTTTTTCGGTCCGCCGTAGGTGCCTTTGACTTCCTTGATGGTACGGCGCTCGAAGCTCTGCTTGAGGTAGCGCTCGATGCTCGACATCAGGTTCCAGTCGCCGTGGCAGATCAGCGAGATGGCCAGGCCATCGTTGCCGGCACGACCGGTACGACCGATACGGTGTACGTATTCGTCGCCGCTGCGCGGCATGTCGAAGTTGATCACCAGGTCCAGGCCGTCGACGTCCAGGCCGCGAGCGGCAACGTCGGTCGCCACGAGGATTTTCACCCCGCCCTGCTTCAGACGGTCGATCGCCAGCTTGCGATCCTTCTGGTCCTTGTCACCGTGCAGGACGAACGCCTTGTATTCCTGTGCCACCAGGCGGCCGTAGATACGGTCGGCCATGGCCCGGGTGTTGGTGAAGACGATGGCCTTCTGATAAGTCTCGTTGGCCAGCAGCCAATTGACGATCTGTTCTTTGTGCTGGTTGTGGTCAGCGGTGATGATTTGCTGACGGGTGGTTTCGTTCAACTGGCTGACCGCGTTGAGCTGCAAGTGCTCAGGGTTGTTCAGGACCTTGGCGACCATCTCGCGCAGGCCCGAACCACCGGTGGTGGCGGAGAACAGCATGGTCTGCTGGCGGTTGGTGCACTCGTCTACCAGACGCTGTACGTCTTCGGCGAACCCCATGTCGAGCATGCGGTCGGCTTCGTCGAGCACCAGCACTTCGACTTCCTTGAGGTCGAGGTTGCCGGCGTTCAGTTGCTCGATCATCCGGCCCGGCGTACCGATCAGGATGTCCGGCACCTTGCGCAGCATGGCAGCCTGGACCTTGAAGTCTTCGCCGCCGGTGATCAGGCCGGACTTGATGAAGGTGAACTGCGAGAAGCGTTCAACTTCTTTCAAGGTCTGCTGGGCCAGTTCGCGGGTCGGCAGCAGGATCAGGGTCTTGATGCTGACACGGATCTTGGCCGGGCCGATCAGGCGGTTGAGGATCGGCAAGACGAAAGCGGCGGTCTTGCCGCTGCCGGTTTGCGCCGTCACCCGCAGGTCACGCCCTTGGAGCGCCAGCGGAATAGCCGCTGCTTGCACAGGCGTCGGCTCGACAAATTTCAGTTCGGCCACGGCTTTGAGCAGGCGTTCGTGCAGGGCGAATTCGGAAAACACGGGTGCTACCTCGAAGAAATGCAAAAAATCAGCTGCATAGGGTAACGGTTTCGAGCGCGAAGGCCGAGTTTCTTTATGCAATCGACCGCAAACAGTGGCTTTTTTGTTGCCTGATTTGTCCCCAAACGTAATACAAAGCGTCTTAAATGCTCTAATTGCCCGTCGCGTCTTACAGAAGAATCGTTTCTCCCATGGATATCAAACAGCTCTGGCTCAACGCCCAAGACCTTTGGGGTGCCCTTGATCAGCACCCTCTCCTGCACGCCAGCCTGGCCCTGGTACTGTTGCTGGTGATCGCCCTGGTGCTCGGACGAGTGGCACGCTACGTGATCCTGCATGCCAGCCGAATGCTCGGTCGCCAGCCTGCCCTGCACTGGATCAACGACTTTCGCCACAACAAGGTCTTCCAGCGCCTGGCACAAATGACGCCGTCACTGGTGATCCAGTTCGGCCTGCACCTGGTGCCGGAGCTGAGTAAAACCGCGATGGTTTTTCTCGGCAACGTGGCACTGGCCTTCACCATTCTGTTCCTGGTGCTGTCCATCAGTGCCCTGCTCAACGCCTTGCTCGACATCTATGCCCGCACCGAACACGCCCGCACCCGCTCGATCAAGGGCTACGTGCAACTGGCAAAAATGGTCTTGTACGTGTTCGGCGCAATCATCATCGTCGCCACGCTGATCGACCGTTCGCCGCTGTTGCTGCTGTCGGGTCTTGGCGCCATGTCGGCAGTGATTCTGTTGGTCTACAAGGACACCTTGCTGTCGTTTGTCGCCAGCGTGCAGCTGACCAGCAATGACATGCTGCGGGTCGGCGACTGGATCGAGATGCCGCAGGTCGGCGCCGATGGCGATGTGGTGGACATCACCCTGCACACGGTCAAGGTGCAGAACTTCGACAAGACCATCGTTTCGATCCCGACCTGGCGCCTGATGTCCGAGTCGTTCAAGAACTGGCGCGGCATGCAGCAGTCCGGTGGCCGCCGGATCAAGCGCAGCCTGTTCATCGACGCCAGCGGCGTGCGCTTCATTCGCGATGATGAAGAGCAGAAACTGTCCCAGGTGCATCTGCTGACTGACTACATCAGCCGCAAGCAGGCTGAACTCAAGGCCTGGAATGAAGCCCAGGGCAATGTCGCGGCCATGTCGGCCAACCGTCGACGGATGACCAATATCGGAACATTCCGCGCCTACGCGCTGGCGTATCTGAAAAGCCATCCCGAGGTTCAGCCGAACATGACCTGCATGGTTCGGCAGATGCAGACCACGGCCCAGGGCATCCCGCTGGAAATCTACTGCTTCACCCGCACCACGGCGTGGGCCGATTACGAGCGGATCCAGGGGGATATTTTCGATTACTTGCTGGCGGTGCTGCCGGAGTTCGGCTTAAGCCTCTATCAGCAGCCCAGCGGTACGGATCTAAGGGCCGGGCTGTTACCGGCGGTGTTGGGTGCGAGCCATATCCCCGAGCCGGAAAAACACATCATGTAACCCCACGATCTCCTTGTGGGAGCGAGCCTGCTCGCGAAGACGGTGCATCAGTCGACATATCTGTTATCTGACACTCCGTCTTCGCGAGCAGGTCGCTCCCACAAGGGCTTAGTGTGCGACTGCAGGTTGGCGTATACCCAACCGACTGATCCACACCGCCATCAATATCACCGACCCGCCCAGCAGCAACCGTCCCAACTCTTCATGCTGGTTCCAGATCAGCAGATTGACCAGCAATCCCACCGGCACGTGCAGGTTGTTCATCACCGCCAGCGTCCCGCCATTGACCAGGCACGCGCCTTTGTTCCACCAATACAGCCCCAGCGCCGTCGAGACCAGGCCGAGGAACAGCAGCACGCCCCATTGCAACGGTGCTTCAGGCAGGAAGTTTTGTTTGCCGAACAGCAGGAACGCCGGCAACGCCACCGCCAGCGCACCCAGGTAGAAATAGCCGAAGCGCCGGTAATGCGGCAGGTCGCTCGGATGCCGTGCGACCAGGTGCTTATAGAGCACTTGTCCGGCGGCATAGGTGAAGTTGGCCAGCTGCAGCAGCAGGAACCCCATGAAGAAATCCGGGTTGATGCGATCAAAGCGAATCACTGCCGCGCCCGCCACCGCCACCAGCGCCGCGATCAACGCCCAGGGATTGAACCGGCGGTTCAACGCGTCTTCGATCAGGGTCACGTGCAACGGTGTGAGAATAGTGAACAGCAACACTTCCGGGACCGTCAGCACGCGGAAGCTCAAGTACAGGCAGACGTAAGTCACGCCAAACTGCAACGCGCCGATCAGCAACATGCCACGCATGAAAGCCGGTTCCACCGAACGCCAGCGCGTCAGTGGAATAAACACCAGCCCCGCCAGCAATACCCGCACCAGTACCGCGAAGTAACTGTCGACATGGCCAGCCAGGTACTCGCCGATCAAACTGAAGGAAAACGCCTGGATCAGCGTGACAAAAAGTAGATAGCCCATGCTCGCCTCGTTTCGAATGGCGGCGAAGATAACGGGTTTTGTCATTCACTGCGAATCGTCAGACAGCATACAAATCTCTGTGGGAGCGAGCCTGCTCGCGAGGTGGGAGTGTCAGTCGACATCATTGTTGTCTGACCCACCGCATTCGCGAGCAGGCTCGCTCCCACAAGGGGTTTGTGTGCAATCAGAAAATAGCGGGCAAAAAAAAGCCCGATCTCGCAAATGCGTTCAATCGGGCTACGGCACTCAGGAGCAATAAGTGCAAAGGGAGGTTCGATGCGCGTACAGGCTTGAAGGGTTGCGCCAGGTCACTAGACCATCCAGCGATTATCTGGCGATTAACCGGTCAGGCGACTTGCGAAAGCCGGGCGTTCGCCTGGTTCAGGCCTTTCTCCTGGAAGCCGCCGCCCAGGTTCATGCCTTCGGCGTGAATGAACGTGACGTCGTGGATGCCGATGAAGCCCATGACCTGACGCAGGTACGGTTCCTGGTGATCCGACGGGGCGCCGGCGTGGATGCCGCCGCGAGCAGTCAGGACGTAGGCACGCTTGCCGCTGAGCAAACCCTGGGGACCGGTTTCGGTGTACTTGAAGGTCACGCCGGCACGCAGCACATGGTCAAGCCAGGCTTTGAGGGTGCTCGGAATGGCGAAGTTGTACATGGGCGCGGCCATCACCAGCACGTCGGCGGCCAGCAGTTCGTCGGTCAATTGGTTGGAGCGTTCCAGGGACAGCTGTTCGAGGTCGCTGCGCTGATCGGCGGGTTTCATCCAGCCGCCCAGCAGGTTGATGTCCAGGTGTGGCACCGGGTTGACGGCCAGGTCACGAACGGTGATCTGATCGTTCGGGTGCGCGGCTTTCCATTGGTTGATGAAGGTCTGGGTCAGTTGACGGGAAACCGAGTCTTGCTGGCGGGCACTGCTTTCGATGATCAGAACGCGGGACATGGGATGTAGGCTCCATCTGAGAATGCTGTAAGGCGATGGAGTGAAGGTTAAACAGTGTCGTATCGATCAAAAAGCGCAAATAACTGCTATAACCGATCAATAAATTCGTTTATAAGCGGAGCATGGCCGATGGGCCTGCTCCGCTGAGGGTCATTTCGGCTTGCAGGTCATGCTGATGTACAGCTTGATGATTTTGCGATTGAACTTGGCTGAGAGGTCGGCGCTTTTGCCGGCATCCAGATTGACCCTGCGGGTCTTGGGCGATTCCGGGCCATTGCGAAACACCACCGCGCACTCGGCAGCGGTATCACCGTAGTTGTTCAGGGTGATCGAGCCCAGATCGTAATCGGAGGCGTAGGTGGTGAAGTCGATCTTCAACCCATTGAGTTCTTTTTGTACATCGATCGGATAAGCAAACGCAGTCAGCGGCAACATCGCCAGCAGGACACAAACGATTTTTTTCATTCAGCAGTCTCCAATAAGAACTGCGCAGCTTAGGACAATAGGAGCCCATCATGAAAGCGCCCCGCGTGACCCTTGATCAATGGCGAACGCTTCAGGCCGTGGTCGACCACGGAGGTTTCGCCCAGGCCGCCGAAGCGCTGCACCGCTCGCAATCGTCAGTCAGCTACACCGTGGCGCGCATGCAGGACCAGCTCGGCGTGCCACTGCTGCGCATCGACGGGCGCAAAGCGGTGCTCACCGAAGCCGGTGGCGTGCTGTTGCGCCGGTCCCGGCAACTGGTGAAACAGGCCAGCCAGCTGGAAGATCTGGCCCACCACATGGAACAAGGCTGGGAAGCCGAAGTGCGCCTGGTGGTCGACGCCGCCTACCCCAGCGCCCGCATCGTCCGTGCGCTGACCGCGTTCATGCCGCAAAGCCGTGGCTGCCGGGTGCGGCTGCGCGAAGAGGTGTTGTCGGGTGTGGAAGAAGTGCTGCTCGAAGGCGTGGCCGACCTGGCCATCACCGGCTTCAGCATTCCCGGTTACCTGGGAGCGGAGTTGAGCGATGTCGAATTCGTGGCGGTCGCCCATCCGGAACACTCCCTGCACCGCCTCAACCGCGAGCTGAATTTCCAGGACCTGGAAAGCCAGATGCAAGTGGTTATCCGCGACTCCGGTCGCCAGCAACCACGGGACGTCGGCTGGCTCGGCGCCGAACAACGCTGGACCGTCGGCAGCCTGGCCACCGCCGCGACCTTCGTCAGCAGTGGCCTGGGGTTTGCCTGGTTGCCGCGGCACATGATCGAACGGGAACTGCGAGAAGGTACGCTCAAGCTGCTACCGTTGGATCAGGGCGGTAGCCGCAACCCGAGTTTTTACCTGTATTCGAACAAGGACAAACCACTGGGGCCGGCCACACAGATCCTCATCGAACTGCTGCGCACTTTCGACACCGCGCCGCTGGACGCACCTTTCGCGGCCCCTGAACAAGCCTGACACGGAGTGTACCCATGGCCTATTTCGAACACGAAGGTTGTAACCTGCACTATGAGGAATATGGCCACGGCACACCGCTGCTGCTGGTCCACGGCCTGGGTTCCAGCACCCTGGACTGGGAAAAACAGATCCCCGCACTGGCCACGCGCTATCGGGTGATCGTTCCCGATGTGCGCGGTCACGGGCGCTCCGACAAACCCCGCGAGCGCTACAGCATCGCCGGTTTCAGCGCAGACCTGGTCGCACTGATCGAGCATTTGAACCTCGGGCCGACCCATTTTGTGGGCCTGTCCATGGGCGGCATGATCGGTTTTCAACTGGCTGTGGATCAGCCGCATCTGCTCAAGAGCCTGTGCATCGTCAACAGCGCGCCCGAGGTCAAACTGCGCAGCCGTGACGACTACTGGCAGTGGTTCAAACGCTGGAGCCTGATGCGCGTCCTCAGCCTGCGCACCATTGGCAAGGCCTTGGGTGGCAAGTTGTTCCCCAAGCCCGATCAGGCGGATTTGCGACAAAAAATGGCCGAACGCTGGGCAAAAAACGACAAACATGCTTATCTCGCCAGCTTCGATGCAATCGTTGGCTGGGGAGTTCAGGAACGACTTTCGAAAGTGTCCTGTCCAACCCTCATCGTCAGCGCCGACCGTGATTACACACCGGTCGCACTGAAGGAAAACTACGTAAAACTGCTGCCCGATGCGCGGCTGGTGGTGATTGCCGACTCCCGTCACGCCACCCCGCTGGACCAGCCCGAACACTTCAACCAGACACTGCTCGAGTTTCTCACCGCAGTCGATACCACCACACTCAGGATCACTGACCCATGCTGAAAAAAATCGCCCTCGCCGCCGGCTCCGTTCTGTTTGCCGCCAACCTGATGGCGGCAACGCCTGCCAAGGCGCCGCATGTGCTGCTGGAAACCACCAACGGCCAGATCGAAATCGAACTGGACCCGGTCAAGGCCCCGATCAGTACCAAGAATTTCCTTGAGTACGTGGACAGCGGCTTCTACAACAACACGATTTTCCACCGCGTGATTCCGGGCTTCATGGTCCAGGGCGGCGGGTTCACCCAACAAATGCAGCAAAAGGAAACCAAGGCGCCGATCAAGAACGAGCACAAGAACGGCCTGGTCAACGTTCGTGGCACCTTGTCCATGGCGCGCACTTCGGTGCCGGATTCGGCCACCAGTCAGTTCTTCATCAACGTCAAGGACAACGATTTCCTTGACCAGGGTGACGGCTACGCGGTGTTCGGCAAAGTGGTCAAGGGCATGGATGTGGTCGATATCATCGTCAACTCGCCAACCACCGTGCGCGGCGGCATGAAGGATGTACCGGCCGACCCGGTGTTCATCAAGTCGGCCAAGCGCATCGACTGAGACTAAGCTGGCCAGGGATGTCCGAGCGTTTGCCGGTTTGACCGGCAACGCTCAAACCGTTGAAGGAGTACCCGTTCGCGGGTGAAAAACCGATGCTTTATCGCCGTTTTGAAAAACTGATCGACATCTTTCGCGACGCCCCGACTGCCGCACCGCCGGACCGGGTCCTGCCTTTCTATACCTATTACCTCAAGCAGGTCTGGCCGAGTTTCGTTGCCCTGCTGATCGTCGGTCTGTTCGGCGCGCTGATTGAAGTGGCACTGTTCAGCTACCTGAGTCGCATCATCGACCTGGCCCAGGGCACTCCAAACGCCGACTTTTTCAAGGAACACGGCGTTGAACTGGCCTGGATGGTGGTGGTGGCGCTGATCCTGCGCCCGGTGTTCGTCGGCCTGCATGACTTGCTGGTGCACCAGACCCTGAGCCCCAGCATGACCAGCCTGATCCGCTGGCAAAACCACAGTTACGTGCTCAAGCAGAGCCTGAATTTTTTCCAGAACGACTTCGCCGGACGCATCGCCCAACGCATCATGCAAACCGGCAACTCCCTGCGCGATTCAGCGGTGCAAGCGGTGGATGCGCTGTGGCACGTGCTGATCTACGCCATCAGTTCGCTGGTGCTGTTCGCCGAAGCCGACTGGCGCCTGATGATCCCGTTGCTGACCTGGATCGTCGCCTTTATCAGCGCCCTCTACTACTTCGTACCACGGGTCAAGGATCGCTCGGTGGTTGCCTCCGATGCGCGCTCCAAACTCATGGGGCGGATCGTCGATGGCTACACCAACATCACCACCCTGAAGCTGTTTGCCCACACCAACTTCGAACAACAGTACGCCCGCGAAGCGATCAAGGAACAAACCGAAAAAGCCCAGCTCGCCGGTCGTGTCGTCACCAGCATGGATGTGGTCATCACCAGCATGAACGGCCTGTTGATCGTCTGCACCACCGGGCTGGCGCTGTGGCTGTGGACGCAATCGCTGATCACCGTGGGCGCGATCGCCCTGGCCACCGGGTTGGTGATCCGGATCGTCAACATGTCCGGCTGGATCATGTGGGTGGTGACCGGCATCTTCGAAAACATCGGCATGGTTCAGGACGGTTTGCAGAGCATCTCGCAACCGGTCAGCGTGACTGACCGCGACCAGGCCCAACCCTTGGCCGTGGCCCGTGGCGAAGTGCGTTTCGAGGACGTGGACTTCCACTACGGCAAGCAGAGCGGGATCATCGGCGGGCTCAACCTGACGATCAAACCCGGTGAAAAGATCGGCCTGATCGGTCCATCCGGCGCCGGCAAGTCGACGCTGGTCAACCTGCTGCTGCGCCTGTACGACGTGGAGGGCGGGAAAATACTCATCGATGGCCAGAACATTGCCGACGTCAGCCAGGAAAGCTTGCGCGAACGTATTGGCATGATCACCCAGGATACGTCCCTGCTGCATCGCTCGATCCGCGACAATCTGCTGTATGGCAAACCCGACGCCACCGACACCGAACTCTGGGAAGCGGTGCACAAGGCGCGGGCCGATGGTTTCATTCCTACCCTGTCGGACGCCGAAGGCCGCACCGGCTTCGATGCTCACGTCGGTGAACGCGGGGTGAAACTCTCCGGCGGCCAGCGTCAGCGGATCGCCATTGCCCGCGTGTTGCTCAAGGACGCGCCGATCCTGATCATGGACGAAGCCACGTCGGCACTGGATTCGGAAGTGGAAGCGGCGATCCAGGAAAGCCTGGAAACCCTGATGCAGGGCAAAACCGTGATCGCCATCGCCCACCGGCTCTCGACCATCGCCCGCATGGACCGCCTGGTGGTGCTGGAAAACGGCAAGATCGCCGAAACCGGCAGCCACGCCGAACTGCTGGCCCATGGCGGTTTGTATGCGCGGTTATGGCAGCACCAGACAGGTGGGTTTGTCGGAATCGACTAGATACGGAGTTCACATAAAACCTGTGGGAGCGAGCCTGCTCGCGAAGGCGGTGTATCAGCTGACAAATTTGTTGTCTGACACTTCGTCTTCGCGAGCAGGCTCGCTCCCACAGGGTTAGTGATCCCCGATCACTCCTGCCGATAGGGCAACGCCGTCCGCGCATCCTCGGCATACGCCAGCACCCCAACCCGTTCCTGATGCAGGAAGTCCTTGACCGCGGCCTTCAGCCCGGGGTGGCGCAGGTAATGCCAGGAATGGGTGATCACCGGTTCAAACCCACGGATCAATTTATGCTCACCCTGGGCGCCGGCATCGAAGCGCTGGAAGCCGTTGGCAATCGCATAGTCCATGCCCTGGTAGAAACAGGTTTCGAAGTGCAGGCGGTCGAACTCCGCCAGACACCCCCAGTAACGACCGTAAAAACTGTCTCCCCCCACCAGACTGAACGCCATCGCCACCGGCCGTGAACCTTGTTTGGCCAATACCACGCGAATCGAGTGCGGCATGCGCTCGGCCAGCAAGCTGAAAAACGCTCGCGTCAGGTAAGGCCTTTGCCGACGCACCGCGTAGGTATTGGCGTAGCAGGCATAGACAAAATCCCACTGTGCCTGGGTCAGTTGCCGACCTTCAAGCCATTCGAATTCGAAGCCCTGCCCCGCCACTTGCTCGCGCTCCTTGCGCATCTGTTTGCGTTTGCGCGAACTCAGGGCGTCGAGGAAATCCTGGAAGTCCCGATAGTCGCGATTCTGCCAATGGTACTGACAGCCGATGCGTTGCAACCAACCCGGTTGTTCGGCCAATGCCGCATCGGTGAACGGGTCGGTGAAGTTGATGTGGGCACTGGAGAGTTGTTCGATCTCCAGATAGCCCGGCAGGCTTTTCAACAGTTCGAAGCCGTCCTCGACGCTGGCTGCCAGCAAACGCGGGCCGCTGACCGGGCTGAATGGCACGGCGGTCAAGAGTTTGGGGTAGTAATCGATACCGGCACGCTCACAGGCATCAGCCCAGGCGTGATCGAACACGTACTCACCGTAGGAATGCCATTTACGGTAGCTGGGCAATGCGGCGATCAGTCGATCGCCTTCGACATGCAGCAAATGTTCAGGCTGCCAACCGGAATGGGGACCGACGCTACCACTGTCCTCCAGCGCGCTGAGGAATGCGTGGCACAGAAACGGCTGATTCTCGGGCACCAGGGCGTCCCACGTGTGCGGGACGATTTCGGACAGACTTTGCAGGCGTTGCAACGGCATCACCATCCTCACTCATTCATGGCGTGAAAGCCTCGCGAGTATCGCGCATCGCCATCCATTGCACACGATCAAATCGACGACAGCGCTCTAGCTCAATAGTTCGCGAAGACTTCGTATCGTCATCGACATGCCATCACATTGCCACCGCCCTGTCATAAACCGTCGCGATACTGGCGCCTGTTTTTAGAGCGCCGGGTTATAGCCCGGCCACTGTTTTCCGTCCATCAATGGTCGGTTGTGCCCGGGATGGCTCAGTCATCCACTCTCATCTTCGGAGATTGATATGCGTCTTGCTTCCACGAAAACTGCGGCAGCCCTGTGTGGTGGTCTGTTGCTGGCCATGAGTGTTCCTGCCAGCGCCGCAGTCGACGCCAAACTGCTCGACATGCTCAAGGCTAACGGCTCGATTACCAACGCGCAGTACAGCGAACTGCAAGCTGAGCTGGCCAGGGATCAGAAAGAACAGCAAATCGCCCGCCAGGCTCAGCAAGAGACCAACGAGCAGATCGCGGCCACCGCGAAGAAAACCAACGAACTGAGCACCTTCGACCAGAAACTGGCCTGGGCCGCCAAGACCCAATTCAAGGGCGACGTGCGTTTCCGTCAGGAAACCATCAAGAACGACGGCGTCTCCAACAACAAAGACTCGGATCGCCAACGCATTCGTGCCCGTCTGGGTGCCTACACCGAGATCAACTCCCAGGTCGACACCGGTATCCGTATCGCCACCGGCAGCAGCGACGACGCCCGCTCCACCAACCAGGACCTGAACAACTACTTCGACAAGAAGCAGATCTGGCTGGACCAGGGCTACGTGGACTACCACCCCGACGCCATCAAGAACCTGCACCTGATCGGCGGCAAGATGCCACAACCATGGGTAAGCATGGGCGACATCATCTGGGATAGCGACATCAACCCGGAAGGTCTGGCAGTCACTTACAAATACCCGTTGGGCGGCTCCACCGAGTTGTTCGGTAGCGCCGGTCACTACACCCTCAAGGACAACGTCGACGGCGAAGGCGTGCAGTTCAAGCACGACCTGCGTCTTTACGCCGGCCAGTTGGGCGCACGCTTCGCCATCACCGACAACCTGAAAATGACGTTGGGTGGCAGCATCTACGCCTACGACAACGACCAGGACAGCGCCTGCCCTACCTCCGGCACCGTCACCGCGCCATGCGCACTGGCCGTCAACGGCAACAGCCCGGGCGAGCAGTTCAAACTGTACGAAGGCTTTGGTCAGATCGACATCGGCGGCCTGCCAATGCCGCTGTCGTTGTACGGTCAAGTCGTCAACAACGACGATGCCAGCAACGACCAGGACATGGGCTGGCTGGCCGGTGTCAAAACCAAGGTCTATGGCTTCGGTCTGGATTACAACTACCGCGATGTACAGCGTAACGCCGTTGTGGGTGCGTTCACCGACTCCGACTTCGCCAACGGCTTCACCGGTTCGCGCGGCAGCAAGCTGAAAGTGAGCTACGAGCTGGACAAGAACTTCACCCTGGGTGCGACGTACTTCATGGCGAACTCCGACTACACCAACGCCACCCTCAAGGATTCGGACATCAACACCCTGCAACTGGATGCCGAAGCCAAGTTCTGATTGACCCCGCTACACGACTCGGGCAAGGAAGCCCGAGCCGCTTTTACAGCCTGGCGTTGGTCTGACGGTCCCCATCATCCGTCCGCCGGACCAACGCGAGTCTGTATTCCTGCCCTCTCGCAATCCCTCCTCGAATCAGCGACGGTCTTCGACCCGGGCCTGACTCTTGCTCCAGTCGGTCAACAAACTGTACGCCACCGCCAGCAAAGTCGGACCGATGAACAATCCGATGAAACCGAACGCGATCAAACCGCCAAACACCCCCAGCAGCACGATCACCAACGGCAAGTTCCCGCCGCGACTGATCAGGTACGGCTTGAGCACGTTGTCCACGCCGCTGATGATGAATGTGCCCCAGATCCCGAGGAACACCGCCATCCCGTACTCGCCTTGCCAGACCAGCCAGGCCGTGGCCGGAATCCACACCAGCGGCGGCCCCATGGGAATCAGGCTGAGCAGGAACGTCACGATACCGAGTACCAGCGCCCCCGGCACCCCGGCAATCAGGAACCCGGTCAACGCCAATACCGCCTGGGCCGCCGCCGTGCCGATCACCCCGTTAACGACCCGCTGCACCGTGCCCGCCACCAGTTCGATGTAGTACCCTGCACGCTTGCCGATCAGGCGCTCCAGCAGGCTATGAACAAACGCCGCCAACCGTGGCCCGTCACGATAGAAAAAGAACACGAAGACAATGCTCAAGGTCAGTTCGAGAATGCCGCCGCCGATCTGCGCACTGCGCGCCAGCAACCAGTTACCGACCTGCCCGAAATAGGGCTTGAGTGACACCATCATCGCCGCACCCTGCTGGTCGATGCTGTTCCAGATCCCCATCAGACGCCCGCCCACCAACGGAATACCGCCCAGCCAGTCCGGCGCTTCCGGCAGGCCATCCATCTGCACATCCTTGATGAACGCCACGGCATCACGTACATGATCCGCCAGGTTGAATCCCAGCCACACCAGTGGCGCCGCCACCAGCACCATCCAGCCCACGGTCAACACTGCTGCCGCCAGGGACTCGCGACCATTGAGCCAGCGGGTCAGCAGGCGCATCAGCGGCCAACTGGCGAACGCCAGCACCGCCCCCCAGAATAGCGCCGACCAGAACGGTGCCATCACCCAGAAGCTCGCGCCAAACAGCACCAGGAGCAGGATCTGCACCAACAGCCGATCGTTATTGATCATTTGAAATCTCGAATAAATCAGTCAGCAAAAGAGTAGGCGAACGCTTCGATACGCGTTCGCCCGATAAAGCTTATCGCAACAGTTGGATGTGCAGGCCAGAGCCTTCGATGCTACCGGTTTCCAGTCGCGCGGCACGCACGCCCTGTTCGATCAGCGCCTGACGCCAGGCTTCGGCAGTCGGACCGGAAACACTGACCCTCAGCGTCGTGTCCAGGTTCAAGCCACGGGAGATCAAGCGCAACCAGGTGTCATCGGGTGCACTGGTCAGCTTGGGGAAGTCGAGTTCGCCAGTGCTTTTGAGTTCACGCAGCAAAGTCGCGGACGTCGGCCGCAAATCGCCCAGAGGTGCCGCGGCCTCGAACTGTTCGACATGCAGATAAGCTTTGCGATTGCCGCGCGTGATGCTGTAGAGCGCAACCAGCGTGTTGTCCTTCGGCGCCGCCAGACGCAACAGCAGGTACGCCTGCTCATTATCCGAGCCATAGAGCTTGGCGTTGCCAAACACCTCATTGGCCCACAGGCTGCTTTCGCCGCAATCGCGGGCCTGGCACCAGAACAGCAACTGGGCGTCCTGCTTCTGCAAGGCTTCGCGGGCAGCGGTGAAAGCTTGCGTCGCCGAATGCTCCGGTGGCAGTTCATAAGTCACCGAGGTGGCGTTGCCACGGGCGCTGACCTGGCCATCGAAGCGCAACTGGCCGCTGATCTTGCGGATCGAACCCAGGGGATAAATCCGCTCAAGTTCGGTCGCCGGGCGATAGTCGACGATTTGCGCATCGACCATGCGCGGCACGATCGGCAGGTCCTGACTGCCTGGAATATCAGCGGCAAACAACAAGGGACTGAAACTGCACAGCGCCAGCAGACTGAGAGAACGCATCGATAGACTCATCGGATCAGCATGGCCTGGGCACCCTTGACGACGCTTTCGTCATCGGTGCGTTCAGGAATCAGCAACCCGCGCTGCACCGCCGGCCGCGCCTCCATGGTTGCCATCCAGCGCTGCAACGCCGTCAGGCCATCCACCGGAACACCGGACCACTCGTAGCCACGCACCCAGGGGAACGTCGCAATATCGGCAATGCTGTACTCGCCGGCAAGATACTCAACGTCTTGCAGACGCGTATCGAGCACTTCGTAGAGGCGCCGGGTTTCATGTTGATAGCGGTCGATGGCGCCCTGGAGTTTTTCCGGGAAGTAACGGAAAAACACGTTGGCCTGCCCCTGCATCGGGCCGATCCCGCCCATCTGGAACATCAGCCACTGCAACGCCACCGAGCGCCCCTTGGGGTCGGCGGGCAACAGTTTGCCGGTCATTTCAGCGAGGTAAATCAGGATGGCGCCGGATTCGAACACGGCGAAATCGCCGTTGGCGCGGTCGACAATCGCCGGAATCCGGCCGTTGGGGTTGATCTTGAGGAAGTCCGGGGACTTCTGTTCCTTTTTGTCGAAACTCAAGGCGTGCACCGTATAAGGCAAGCCGAGTTCCTCGAGCACGATAGAGACCTTGTGGCCATTCGGGGTCGCAGCGGTGTACAGATCTATCATGGTTGTCTCCCATTTCAACCCGCCCAGCCTCGACAGTTGCCCGGCGCAAGTCAAGGAACGGCGAAAAACCGATTGAAACAGTCTGCGACAAGATCGGCACCGGACTCGTCATTCAGGTGCAAATGATGGCCACCTGGCAGCTGTTCACGGCTAAAGGGTAGACGCTCCAGCAATTCGGGGTGTTTGGCGAGCATGCCGTCGGCAGCCACCACCAGTTTTGCAGGACAACTGATGCGCTGGACGAAGGCCATGGCCTGTTCAGTGGTCAGGCGTAGCGGCGATGGCAGTGTGAGACGGTTGTCGGTGCGCCAGGTGTAACCTCCCGGCACCGGCATCAAGCCGCGCTGGGCCAGTAACTCCGCGGCTTCGCGACTGACCGCCACCAAGCCCTTCATGCGCGCCTCGATGGCCCGTTCGAGCGTGTTGTAGACCGGTTTGCGTTTTCCCCGCAAATCCAGCTGCGCCTGCAGGGCCATGCCCATGCGTTCGGCAGCATTTTCGCCTTTGTCTGTAGGAGGAATGACGCCGTCGATCAACGCCAGATGTGTGACCCGATCCGGCAGCGAACCGGCGATGATCAAGGAAGCGATCGCCCCCATGGAATGCCCCATCAGCGCAAATCGGCGCAAGCCAAGCTGTTCGGCGACTTGCAGCACATCGTGTGCGTAGTCCCACATGGCGTAGCCGGCGCCGCTCGGGCGATGCCCGGAATGACCGTGACCGGCCATGTCCAGGGCAATGATGCGCAGGCCTTTGAGCTTCGGTGCCAGCCGGGCGAAACTGTTGGCGTTGTCGAGCCAGCCGTGCAAGGCAATCACCGGCAAACCGTCTTCGGGACCGAACAGGTGTGCCGCCAGCTCGATGTGCGGCAGGCTCAGGCGAACCTCTTCGACGACGCTGCTCATGCGCAGTCCTGTTGGCGACCGTCCCAGCGACTGAACAGGTTCTTCAACATCGCGGCAGTATCCTGAGGGCGTTCGAGGGGAAACATATGACCACCGGGCATGGTCAGGGCTTCGCCGAGCGGCATGCGCCCGACCGAACTGGCGTGATGACGCATCACCACCCTGCTCTTGTGCCCGCGAACCACCGCCAGCGGCACTTTCAACTGCCGGGCACGGCCCGGGCTGGTGTGGGGCACGCCCCGATAGATGCTGATTTCCGTGGCCGGATCGAAGCGCAGGCGCAGCTTGTCGCCAACCTGCTGCAAACCGTATTGCAGGTAAGCATCGAAACAGTCCGGGTCGAAACCGCGAAACAGGGTTTTACCGGCGAAATAGCGACGGGCGCTTTCGAGGTCGGCGAATTCTTCGCGTCGTCCCAGCGTACGGCCAGCGGGCGTCAGCTTGTCGATGAAGCCCAAGCGCTTGGCGGCACGGATCACCCACTGATCGGCACGGGTCAATACCGGCGAATCGAGCATCACCACCCCGCGATACAGCTCGGGGCAACGCAACGCGGCATGCAGGTGCAGCACACCACCGAAGGAATGGCCGACGCCCCACACCGGTTCGGCTTGCTGGCGCAGGTGATGGATCAGCTCATCCACCAGGTTGTACCAATTGTCGTCCGCCGGGAAACGCGGGTCATGGGCGTGCTGCTCCAGATGCGTCACCTGATACTCGGGCGCCAGCGCCGCGAACAACTTGCCGTAGGTGCCCGAAGGGAATCCATTGGCATGGGCGAAAAATATCTGTTGCGACATAACCGGCAAATCCATGAGCGAAAACAGGTGTTGATTGTCCGTAAGACCGCGTCCTGCGGCAATGACCGTAACTGACAGGAATGATGACAGTCCGGTCATGCGAATGCCGATCCTTGTACTGTAGGAGCGAGCTCGCTCGCGATGGATTCAAGAACGCCGCGGGGTACCAGGCTCCCCGGGTTTTCGTTAACGACCATCGCGAGCAAGCTCGCTCCTACAGGGCTTCGTTGGTCAGCGCGCCGGCGGATTCTCACCCAACGGCACCACCGCCATGGTCAACCGCGAGACGCAACTGGCCTTGCCTTCGTCGCTGGTCAAACGGATATCCCAGACATGGGTCGTGCGGCCGATGTGGATCGGCCTGGCCACTGCCGTCACCCTTCCACTGCGCAGGCCGCGAAGATGGTTGGCGTTGATTTCCAGGCCCACGCAGTAAAACTTGCTGGAGTCGATGCACAGGAAACTGGCCATGGAACCGACGGTCTCGGCCAGCACCACCGAGGCACCGCCATGCAGCAAGCCGTAAGGCTGATGGGTGCGGTGATCGATGACCATGCTTGCGGTCAAAGAATCGTCATCGACGGCTTCGAAACGGATATCCAGCACTTCGCCGATGGTGTTTTTCTGGAAAGCATTCAACTGTTCGATGTTGGGAAGGGTGCGCCACAGACTCATCGCCGATTTTCCTTGTTGGTTTTGTTCGTGTCTCAATCCTGCCACAGCACCACTTCGCTGCGCTCGCTCCATTCTTCGAAGCGGGCACCATAGGCCGCTTCGATCACATTGCGCTTGATCTTCAGGGTCGGCGTGAGGAAGCCGTTTTCCACGGCCCAACTGTCCTTGACCACCACCAGCCGCCGCAAGCGCTCGTGCTTATCAAGGGCCGCGTTGACCTCTTCCAGCAGTTTCTCCAGGCTCGAATGCAAGCCGGCGCGCGCCGTACCGCCCGCGTCCTGCTGCCCCACCGCAGACAGTACGCACAGGCCAAGCGGCGCACTCAAGCCGTCGCCGACCACACATACCTGCTCGATACGCGAATGCACCGCCAAGCGATTTTCGATGGGTGCCGGCGCCACGTATTTGCCTTTGCTGGTCTTGAAGATTTCTTTCAGGCGCCCGGTCAGGCGCAGGTTGCCTTCAACGTCTTCTTCACCTTTGTCGCCGGTGCGCAGGAAACCGTCCTCGGTGATGGTCTCGGCGGTTTTCTGCGGATCCTTGAAGTACCCGAGCATGGTCGCGCCGCTGCGCACCTGTACCTCACCCGACTCATCGATTCGTACTTCGACTTCCGGGCAGGGCTTGCCGATCCAGCCTTCCTTGTACTGACCCGGCAGGCAGATGTGCGAATAGCCGCAACTTTCGGTCATGCCGTAGACCTCCAGCACGTCGAGCCCAAGCTTCTGATACCAGCGCAACAACGTCAGCGGCACTGGCGCGGCGCCGGACAACGCCACGCGCAAGGCATCGAGCCCCAGCCCGGCGAGGACTTTGTGCCCGACGCGCTTGCCGATGATTGGCAGGCCAAGCAGGAAGTCGAGGCGTTTTGCCGCAATCTTGCTGTACACCCCCATCTGGAATTTGGTCCAGATGCGCGGCACACCAAACATCGCCGTCGGCCGGGCGCGCCGCAGATCGTCGAGGAAGGTGTCGAGACTTTCGGCAAAGAACACGGTTTGTCCAGTGTAGATCGACGCCAGTTCGACGAACATTCGCTCGGCAACATGACAAAGAGGCAGATAAGACAGCAGTCGGTCCGACTCACTCAGGCCGAACAGCTGCGTGCCGCGGGTGGTGGCGAATCCCAGGGTGCCGAAGCTGTGCATCACCCCTTTGGGCATGCCGGTGGTGCCGGAGGTGTAGATGATGGTCGCCAGTTGGTCGGCGCCGGGTTTCGGGTCGTCCTGGATCGGCGTGCTGTGTTGCAGATCGGCCCAGCTGAAATCGAAGTCGCCCGGTGGATGCAACGGCAGGCTGATGGTCACCAGGTCCGGGCTGACCCCACGGGACATGCCGGACCAGTCATCGAGTTTGCCGATAAAGGCTAGCGCCGCTTCCGAATGTTCCAGCACCTGGGCCACGGACTCGGCGGTAAGGTTCGGGTACAGCGGCACCGAGACATGCCCGGCCATCCAGATCGCCAGGTCAGCAATGATCCAGTGCGCACAGTTTTTCGAGATCAGGGCGATGTGACTGCCCTGGGGCAGTTCCCGCGACCGCAGCCAGTGCGCCGCGCAGCGGGCCTGATGACCGACGTCGGCCCAGGTCAGTGTCTCGACCTGTCCGCCGCCGATGGGCTGGACCAGAAAGCGTTGACGGGGGTGACGGGCCTCACGCTCGTAGAACACGTCCAGCGGCAAACGGAAAGCAGCAGACATGCGACTCGCTCCTTTTTTTTGTTGTGGAGCAAGCGTAGCTAACCAAGCAAGTGCTTGGTTAGCTATTTCATACAATTTTTTTCAAACACTGATCTCCCCTGTGGGAGCGAGCCTGCTCGCGAAAGCGGCGTGTCAGGCTACATTGATGGCGACTGACACTCCCTCATCGCGGGCAGGCTCGCTCCCACAGTGATCGGTCTTTTTCAGGGGAGGTAGTGAACCCTGAAGCTGAGTTAAGGATGCTTGATGCTGTTGAGCTTCATCGCCCCGATCAGCAGTTCATTGCTTTCCAGTTCGGCCAGGCCGGCGGTGCTGAGCCTCTCCGGCGGATGACCTGCACCATGTTGCAGGTAACTGAGCAGATGCCCTACCAGCGGATTATGAGAAACCAGCAGCACATTGGTCACCGACTTCAGCTGGTCGGTAACCCTGTCGGGATCGAAATCCGGGGTCAGCCACTCAACAGTGCGAATCTCCGGTTCGAAACCCAAGGTGTCTTTTACCAGTTGCGCAGTCTGCTGCGCTCGCGTGTAAGGACTGGCATAAATCGCTGTCAGCGGCTGGCCAATCAGGTTGGCGGCGGCACGCAGTACTTCTTCACGACCATTGGCAGTCAGTTCCCGCTCCGAATCGTGGGGCTTGGAACCGTGTGGCTCGGCTTCACCATGACGCAATACCCAGAGTTTCATAGCTTGGGTTCCTCATCTCGGGCCGGATGCGGGGCGGGTGCCACGACGTGCGGCGCTTCACCTTCCGGCGTACGCGGCGCTGGCCAATCGGCGAACGGCCAAGGCTTCTGGTCGCTGTGAAAACTGCCGAAACGACCGATCTGCGCCAGAAACTGGCTCAGACTGTCGCCGAAGTTCATCAGGCTGGCGCTCGGGGCGCCATAGATCAAACGATAGATCAACTGCACCAGCACCAAGGCGCCAAGGATGAATTGCGCCACTTGCCAGACCAGCACAAAGACGATCATCCACAACACCCGCAGCAGGATGGACTCGTATTTGGCTTCTACTTTTTGATCGCTCATGTTTCGCTCCGTTCCTGTTGCGTTGAGGGCTCAGTTGAAGCCGCTGGTGGAAATAAAGTCGACGTCGGTTTTCGGTTCGCCGCGCATCAGCAGCCCGATCACCTGTTCAAGCGTGCGCCCTTCGAACAGGATCGCGTGCAGCCCGGCGACCAGCGGCATGTACACGCCCACTTCCTGGGCCTTGGCCTTGAGTACCTTGAGGGTGTTCACGCCTTCGGCCACTTCGCCCAGACGGTTGACCGCCTCTTCCAGGCTCAGCCCCTGGCCGAGGGCAAACCCGACCTGATAGTTACGGCTTTTGGGCGATGAGCAGGTCACGATCAAGTCACCCACGCCCGCCAGACCGAGGAAAGTCATCGGGTTGGCGCCCTGATTCACCGCGAAGCGGGTCATTTCCGCCAGAGCCCGGGTGATCAGCATGCTCTTGGTGTTTTCGCCCATGCCCATTGCCACCGCCATGCCGGCGATGATTGCGTAGACGTTTTTCAACGCCCCGCCCAGCTCCACGCCGAAACGGTCGCCGCTGGCGTACACACGAAAGGTAAGGCCATGCAGCACGGCTTGAACCCGTTCGCAGAGTTCTTCGTCTTCACTGGCGACCACCGTGGCGGTCAGCGCGTGCTCGGCGATTTCACGGGCCAGATTCGGCCCCGACAACACGCCGATACGTGCTTGCGGGGCGATCTCTTCGAGGATCTGGCTCATCAGTTTGAAGGTGTGGGCTTCGATGCCCTTGGTCAGGCTCACCAGTAGCTTGCCGCTCAGCCGTTCGGCATGTGGCGCCAGCACCGAGCGCAATGCGCTGGACGGCAATGCGACGAAACTCAGGTCGCAGGCCTCCAGGGTGGCTTGCAGGTCGGTGACCGCGGTCACGCCCGGCAAAATCTTGATGCCTTTGAGATACCGCGGGTTCTCGCGGTTGACCCGGATGGCCTCGGCCTGTTCGGGGTCACGCATCCACTGCAGGACCTGATGTCCGTTTTCAGCCAGCAGGTTAGCCACGGCGGTACCAAAACTTCCGCCTCCCAGGACCGCAATCGGGCGCTGTTCAGTCATATGCAATCCGTTAATCCATACCAGTGGCGATGTCGGCATTATACGGAGCGCCCCAGTAGCGGCCAGCCCCCGCGTCAATTACCCGCGCACAAGCATAGAAGTCCGATAAAACCGAGGAAAGTGCTGACATCGTGACTGGAAAAGTCATTCAGCTCGGTTAACATGCGCGCCAACAATTAATAACAAGGATGTGTTGTGCCATTGGGTTCGCCTTCACCCCGCTCGCCGTTGGTACTGGCGCTGGTCTTCAGCTCGCCATTGCTGGCCGACGATCTGTTCCTCGACAGCGATCCGCTGCCGCAAGTGCTCACGGCCACGCGCCTGAAACAGTCGCCGGCCGCCGTGCCGGGGAGCATGACGGTGATCGACAATGCCCTGATCAACGCCAGCGGTGCCCGCGACATCGGCGAAGTGCTGCGGCTGGTGCCGGGCATGATGGTCGGCAACATCAGCGGCAATCAGGCGGTGGTGAACTATCACGGGACCAATGCCACCGAAGCGCGACGCATGCAGGTCTTGATCGATGGTCGTTCGGTCTACCGTGCCGGCCTGTCCACGGTGGACTGGAGCGATATTCCGGTGGCCATGGAAGACATCGAGCGCATCGAGGTTTTCCGCGGCCCGAACACCGTCAGCTATGGCGCCAATGCGCTGATGGCGGTGGTCAACATCATCACGCGCAATCCGGCCGACAGCCACGGTACGCGGATGAAAGTCACTCGAGGCCAACGCGGCATCAACGACTTTTATGCCAGCCAGGGCGTGGGATGGGATGACGGCGACTTGCGCCTGTCGCTGTCCGGCCAGCAGGATGATGGCTTCGACACCGATCGCAACGGCGCCGATTACCGCGACAGTCGCCGCCTGAACCGCTTCAACCTGGCCGTCAGTCAGGCACTCAACGAGCGGCAAAGCATCGATTGGCAATTGAACGCCAAGGAAGGCAGCAACCAGCGGCCTTATACCTACCGACCGGTGTTTTCCGGGATTACCAGTTCAGGAAACAATTCCGACGTCACCGCCAAGGACTACGCCGGCTCGCTGCGCTGGAACTTCGACATCAATCCCGATCACAGCCTGTACATCCAGGGCTCGGCGCAGCATTGGGATCGACAGCAAACCTGGCGCGCCTGTGATGCCGAAGTGTCGTTCAGCCCGCAGCTGACCGAACTCTGGCAGCTCAACCCGAACTACACCGAGCGTCTGGCACGCAACATCGAGCGTTTCACCGGTCCCGGTGCACCCGCCGGCGGTCCCGGCCAGCAGGTATTGGCCAACCAGGTACTCGACCAATGGCGCAACGGCGCCCGGCAGACGGTTTGCGGCGACATCGACCAGAGCACCCGGGAGACACGCTACGACCTCGAACTGCAGGACACCCTGAGCCTGTCCGATAGCCTGCGTCTGGTCAGCGGCTTGAACTATCGTTACGACCGTGCAGACTCCGAGACCTACTTCAATGGCACCCTCGATGACACCACCTGGCGTGCATTCGGCCAGCTCGAATGGCGTGCCAGTGAACACTGGTTGCTGCAAGGCGGCGCCATGTTCGAAGACACGCAGTTGATCGGCAGCTCGCTGACCCCGAGGGTGGCGGTCAATTACCTGATCAACCCGCGCCACGGTTTGCGCGCGGTGTATTCCGAAGCTATCCGTTCGCCGGACATGTTCGAGAACAGCGTCAACTGGAGTTACCAGGTCACCAACCTGCAACCCGCTGCCTATGGCCAGTCCAGCGCCCGCTATTTCGTCAAGACCCGTGGCCCTGGTGACCTTGATCAAGAACACATGCGATCGCGGGAACTGGGCTACAACGGCTATTTTGCCGAGTGGGGGCTGGCGATCGATGTGAAGCTGTTCCATGACGAAATCACCGGCATGATCAGCGAACCGCTGCGCAACAATCAGTTCATCGCCAGTAACAGCAACACGGCGCGCTTTTCGGGTGCCGAAACCCAACTCGACTGGAGAATCGGCAATACCGATCGATTGCGCCTGACCTATGCCTACGTCGATGCCGACGCAAGCGATCCCCAAGACGCACGACAGACCGCGCGCAACAGCGGTTCCGCCGGCTGGATGCGGGACTGGGGCCATGGCTGGAACACTGCACTTTTCTACTATGGCGACGATGCACTCAATGGCTACCGCTTCGAGCGGGTCGACACCCGCATCGCCAAACGTATCGGCCTGGGCAAGGCCAGCCTGGAACTGGCCGGCGTACTCCAGCAACGCCTCGATCATCAGCCTGCCACTTTCGTCGACAACAACTACGATGAGCGTCGGGTGATGTACTTCAGTGCGGAGCTGGCGTTTTAAATGGCACATTGTCCGCCACGCAAGACGCCAGGCATTGGTCGCCTGCTGGCGATGCTGTGCCTGGTGGTCAGCGGTTGGCTGGGCAACCTGTCGGCCAATGCCGCGGAGATTCTATTGACGGGTGCCGAAGACAGTCCCGGCGTGCAAACCTTCGTCCAGGCCCTGCGCGAATTGCGCCCTGGCGATCGCGTACGCTTCCAGCCGTTGGCCGACCTGCCGTCACCGGGAAAACTGTCGGACGACATCCGCTTGATTCTGCTCGACTTGCCGAGCCTCGATTGGCGCCTGCAAGACGACCAAGGCCCGGCGACACTGGTGTTGCGCATCAGCCGCCTGCAAGCTCGACAACACCTGGGCGACAATCTGCCCGAGCACCTGAGCCTGCTCTGGAGCGACCCGCCGCTGGAGCGTCAATTGCGCCTGACCCGACTGCTCCTGCCCCAAGTCAAACGGGTCGGCGTGCTGTACGACGAACACAGCGAGTTTCTATTGAAAGAACTGCGCCGGGCCGCTCATCCCCTTGGGCTTGAAGTGGTTACCGAGCGTTGGGACAACATCCACGACAGCCGTCCATTGCAAACCTTGCTGAACAACAGCGATGTGCTGCTGGGCCTGGATGACCCCGATCTGTACAACCCGAAAACCGCCAAAAACCTGCTGCTCAGCAGTTACTCACGACAACGGGCACTGATCGGCCCCAACGCCGGCTTCGTCAGAGCCGGGAGCCTGGCCAGCACCTACAGCGATCAGAACGACTGGCTGACCATTCTCGATGAATTGCTCGACTTGCCACCCTCGACCTGGCCGCGCACGTACTACCCGCTTCGCTTCAAAGTCTCAAGCAACCCGCAGGTGGCTCGTTCATTAGGTATTGAACAGATAAACGAAGCGTCTGTCGCAACACTGTTGGCTGAAAGAGAACGCCGCCCATGACCTTCCGCCGCCGTTGGGACATCAACACCCGGACCCAGCTCATCAGCCTCGGCCCTGCCCTGCTGCTGACATTGCTGTTGATCAGCTTCTTTACCTTTGTGCGAATCCAGGATCTGCGCCAGGAGCTCAACCACACCGGGCAACTCATCGCCAACCAATTGGCCCCGGCCACCGAATACGGGGTGATTTCCGGCAACAACGAAGTGCTGGAAAGCTTGCTCAAGGCCACACTGGCCACGCCCAACGTACGGTTCCTGGAAATCCAGGACAGTGCCAACCGGATTCTGGTGTATGTCGAACAACCGTCGGCCAACCACGCCCGCCCGCATCAGGTCGAAGTGTTCCAGGCGCCGGTGCGATTGCAGCGGATCCCCCTGCACAACGATTTCTTCCAGAACAACAAGGTCGCCACCAACGCCCCCGCCGAGGACTATCTGGGCCGGGTGATCGTCGGCCTGTCCAACGATGCGTTCAGTCAGCGCCAGCAGGAGATCCTGTTCAAGGCCGCGATCCTGGCCCTGTTCGCCCTGCTGTTTACCTTCATCCTCGCCCGGCGCCTGGCGGGCAGCCTGTCGCAACCGATCCGCGACATCGGCAACGCGGTCAAGGCAATCCAGGACGGCGACTACAAAACGCCGCTGCCCATTGTCGATGACACCGAGCTGGGTGCACTGTCGCAGCACATCAATAACCTCGCCAGCGGCCTCGAACAGGCCAGCCGCGAACAGCACCAGGCCATGGCACAGTTGATCCAGACCCGCGAAGAAGCGGAAAAGGCCAACAAGGCCAAGTCCGACTTCCTCGCGATGATGAGCCACGAACTGCGCACGCCGATGAATGGCGTGCTGGGCATGCTTCAGTTGCTTGAGACCACGGATATGACGCCGGAGCAGGTCGAATACGCGGCGCTGGCTTCGGAGTCCACCGAGCATTTGCTCAAAGTCATCAACGACATTCTGGATTTCTCGCGCATCGAACGTTCGGAACTGGAGCTGGAGCACATTCCGTTCAACCTCGCCGACCTGATCGGCGCCTGTGCGCAGTCATTCCAGCACAGCGCGGCCCAACGCGGCCTGGATCTGCAATTGCACATTCCGGAGGATATGCGGGAGTTGCAGGTGCAAGGCGATCCGACACGAATCCGGCAGATTCTGGTCAACCTGATCGGCAACGCGCTGAAATTTACCGAGCAGGGCCGTGTGTCCATCGAACCGCAGTGGCAGTCACTGGATCACGAATTGTTGTGGTTCACCTGTACCGTGCGCGACAGCGGAATCGGCATTGCGGCCGAGAGCCTGGAATTGATGTTCAACGCGTTTCAACAGGCCGACAGTTCTATTTCAAGACGTTACGGCGGCACCGGCCTGGGCCTGCCGATTGCCCGCACCCTGGCCGAACGCATGGGCGGTACCCTGCGAGCGCAGAGCGAAGAAGGTCGTGGCTCGGTGTTCACGCTGGAAATCCCGCTGGCGATTTATCAGCAGCCACTGCCGGTGCTGACGCCGCGAGCGCCCACCGGTAATGATGATGGCGAAGGTCGCAATGTGTTGCTGGTCGAGGACAACCCGGTCAATCAGACGGTCATCGAAGCCATGTTGCGCAGCCTGGGCTTTACTGTCAGCGTCGCCGCCGATGGCGCGCAGGCGGTGCGCAGTGCCGAGACCCTGATTTTCGAAGCGATCCTGATGGACTGCCGATTACCGGTCATCGATGGTTACGAGGCCACCCGGCAGATTCGCCAGCTGCCCGGTTGCACCGACTTGCCGATCATCGCCCTGACCGCCAATGCCCTGCAGGGGGATCGCGAAGCCTGTTTGTCGGCGGGGATGAACGATTACCTGGCCAAGCCCTTCAAACGTACTGATCTTCAGCAAATTCTGCAGCGTTGGGTGCAGTAGTACAGGCCTTTCGAGCATCTGCGACTGGCGTGAAAGGCGAAAGTGCGGCAGTCTTAGGCACCCGAACAGGCCCGAAAAGGGGCTTGAATAAAAATTTCAGTGCACAAGTGTACATTCATGTCCTTGGTGCTGTGACTTTCACCACAACGCAATAGTCTATGAGTAGGCTGCCGGTTCGAGGCATGAACGCTTCGATCGGCCGGGAAGATTTGCCCCACCTGCCGCATGGGACTATTGAGGAGCTCGCATGACCAAACAAAACGCCTTTACCCGGGAAGACCTGCTGCGCTGCAGTCGCGGTGAGCTGTTCGGCCCAGGTAACGCGCAACTGCCCGCCCCGAACATGCTGATGGTTGATCGCATCACCCTGATCAGCGAAGAGGGTGGCAAGTACGGCAAAGGTGAATTGGTCGCCGAGCTGGATATCATTCCGGACCTGTGGTTCTTCGCCTGCCACTTCGAAGGCGATCCGGTGATGCCGGGCTGCCTGGGCCTCGACGCCATGTGGCAACTGGTCGGCTTCTTCCTCGGTTGGCAAGGCCTGCCAGGCCGCGGTCGCGCCCTGGGTTCGGGCGAAGTGAAATTCTTCGGCCAGGTCCTGCCGACCGCCAAGAAAGTCACCTATAACATTCATATCAAGCGCGTCCTCAAGGGCAAGCTGAACCTGGCCATCGCCGACGGTTCGGTCACTGTCGACGGTCGCGAAATCTACACCGCCGAAGGCCTCCGGGTCGGCGTGTTCACCTCCACTGACAACTTCTAAGGGTTATTCGCATGCGCCGCGTCGTTATCACTGGTCTGGGCATTGTTTCGTGCCTGGGCAATGACAAAGAGACCGTCTCCGCTAACCTGCGTGCAAGCCGCCCTGGCATCCGGTTCAACCCGGAATATGCCGAAATGGGTCTGCGTAGCCAGGTTTCCGGCTCCATTGACCTCAACCTTGAAGAACTGATCGATCGCAAGATCTATCGCTTCGTCGGCCACGCGGCGGCTTACGCCTACCTGGCCATGAAAGACGCCATCACTGACTCCGGCCTGACCGAAGAGCAGGTTTCCAACCCGCGTACCGGCCTGATCGCCGGTTCCGGTGGCGCCTCCACGCTGAACCAGATGGAAGCGCTGGACATCCTGCGCGAGAAAGGCGTCAAGCGCGTCGGCCCATACCGTGTAACGCGGACCATGAGCAGCACCGTTTCCGCTTGCCTGGCCACCCCGTTCAAGATCAAGGGCCTGAACTACTCCATCGCCTCTGCCTGCGCCACCAGTGCTCACTGCATCGGTACCGCTATGGAACAGATCCAGATGGGCAAGCAGGACATCGTATTTGCCGGCGGCGGTGAAGAAGAACACTGGAGCCAGTCGTTCCTGTTCGACGCCATGGGCGCCCTGTCCAGCAAGCGCAACGACACCCCGCAACAAGCCTCCCGTGCCTACGATGCCGACCGTGACGGTTTCGTCATCGCTGGCGGCGGCGGCATGGTCGTGGTCGAGGAGCTGGAACACGCTCTGGCCCGTGGCGCGAAGATCTACGCGGAAATCGTCGGCTACGGCGCGACCTCCGACGGCTACGACATGGTTGCCCCAAGTGGCGAAGGCGCGATCCGCTGCATGCAGCAGGCGCTGTCCACCGTCGACACCCCGATCGACTACCTGAACACCCACGGCACCTCGACCCCGGTCGGCGACGTCGCGGAAATGAAAGGTGTGCGTGAAGTGTTCGGCGACAAGGCTCCGGCCATCAGCTCCACCAAGAGCCTGTCGGGTCACTCCCTGGGCGCCGCCGGCGTTCACGAAGCGATCTACTGCATGCTGATGATGGAAGGTAACTTCATTGCCGGCTCCGCCAACATCGATGAGCTGGACCCTGAAGTGGCCGACCTGCCGGTACTGACCAAGACCCAGGAAAACGCCAAGATCGATACCGTGATGAGCAACAGCTTCGGTTTCGGTGGCACCAACGCCACCCTGGTACTGAAGCGCTGGCAGGGTAAGTAATACCCCGCCGCTGAGCCGCACATGAAAACGCCCCGACTGGTTCGGGGCGTTTTTTTTTCGCACTGAAATTACCACTGAGCACAAAACCTGTGGGAGCTGGCTCGCCAGCGATGACGTCGGCACAGCCAGTATCAGCGTCGCCTGACACATCGCTATCGCTGGCAAGCCAGCTCCCACAGGATTGAAATCGTCTGTTCAACATGAAGCTTTTGTCATGAAACCAAACGCCCTGCGACTGAATGCCACGGATTTCGCGGGCTGCAGGACTGTTTCCATTTTTGCAAAAAACCCTATCCAAACTCAGTCGTTTACTTAGCAGGCTAACAAAACCTATAACAGAGTCCTGCACACGCCTTGCTGCAGATAACAGAGATTGGAGCTAGCAGATGACTGTAAAAGTAACTGAACGCGACGATTCACACATGTCCCATGAAGGCGTAGCCGCCGGTGTACGGATCTGGGATGTGTACCAACAGGACCTGCTGGTCGGGATGTTCCATTCCGAGAAAGACGCCCACAACTACAAGGCCGAACTGGAAGTTCTGGAGCAGCAACGAGCGCTACGCTCCGCGTAGGAGCGAGCTTGCTCGCGATGGACTCAAGAGCGCTGCGCTTAGCCAGTAAACACGCGTAATCGTTAACGACCATCGCGAGCAAGCTAGCTCCTACACAAAACCACATCCATGACGGGGTTTGTCGTTGTAGCCGTCCTCAGCGGTTTACCACATCAGATCATCAGGGATCTGGTACGCCGCGTACGGATCGTCCTCGGCGCTGACCTCTTCGGTCTTGACGTTCATCTGCACGATGCGCTGCGGATCGCGCTCCTGGATCTTCAGGGCTGCTTCACGCGGGATCACTTCATAACCGCCGGCGTGATGCACGATGGCCAATGATCCATTGCTGAGCTTGTTGCGCATCAGCGTGTTGACCGAGAGGCGCTTGACCTTCTTGTCGTCGACGAAGTTGTAGTAGTCCTCGGTCGTCAACTTCGGCAGGCGTGTGGCTTCGATCAATTGCTTGACCTGCGCGGCACGGGCCTTGGCCTCGGCTTTTTCCTGCTGCTGGCGGTTGAGCTCCTGATCGCGCTTGACCTTCTCGGCCATGGCTTCCTGGGCGGCACGCTGCTGGGAATCATCCAATTCGATCTGACCTTTGTGGGCCAGGCGCTGCTGTTTCTGCTTTTCTTTGCTGACCTGCTTGGCCTGCTTCTGGTTGACCAGCCCTGCTTTGAGCAACTGGTCGCGAAGGGAAATGCTCATGGTGCTTATTACTCACTTAGGCAACTGCTCAACCGCAGCTGGGCACATTCTTTTCCTGACGTTTGGCTTCGCCCCATAGGGCGTCCAACTCTTCGAGGGTGCAATCTTCCATGGGACGGTGGGTGTCGCGCAATGCCTGTTCGATAAAACGGAAGCGTCGTTCGAACTTGCTGTTGGCGCCACGCAGCGCAGTTTCCGGGTCGACCTTGAGGTGTCGCGCCAGATTGACCACGGAAAACAGCAGATCGCCGACCTCATCGGCAATCGCCGTCGGGTCGTTGTCGGCCATCGCTTCGAGTATTTCATCGAGCTCTTCACGGACCTTGTCCAGCACCGGCAGCGCATCGGGCCAGTCGAAACCGACTTGCCCTGCACGCTTTTGTAACTTGGCCGAGCGGGACAACGCCGGCAACGCGGCGGGGACGTCATCGAGCAAGGACAGTTGTTGCGGAGCGTCGGATTTCTCCGCGCGCTCTTCGGCCTTGATCTCTTCCCAACGCTGCTTGACCTGTTCTTCACTCAGACGCGGCACATCCAGCGGCGCGTACAGATCGCCGGTGGGGAACACATGGGGATGACGACGGATCAGCTTGCGGGTGATGCTGTCGACCACACCGTCGAATTCGAAGCGCCCTTCCTCCCGCGCCAGCTGGCTGTAATAAACCACCTGGAACAGCAGATCGCCCAGCTCACCTTGCAGGTGATCGAAGTCACCGCGCTCGATGGCGTCGGCGACTTCGTAGGCTTCTTCAAGGGTATGCGGGACGATGGTGGCGTAGGTTTGCTTGATGTCCCACGGGCAGCCGAACTGCGGGTCGCGCAGGCGGTTCATCAGGTGCAGCAGGTCTTCAAGGCTGTACATCGGTCACTCTCACTGCAAAACCCTTGTGGGAGCGAGCCTGCTCGCGAAAGCGGTATGTCAGACAACATTGATGTCGGCTGGCACTCCCTCTTCGCGAGCAGGCTCGCTCCCACATTGGATCGGCGCCAATCATCACGGGGTACGGTTACGCCGCGTTTCGATGATGTTCGGCAATTGGGAAATTCGCCCCAGCAACCGCCCCAGCGCATCCAGCCCCGGAATCTCGATGGTCAGGGACATCAACGCGGTGTTGTCTTCCTTGTTCGAGCGGGTGTTGACCGCCAGCACGTTGATCCGCTCGTTGAGCAGCACTTGGGAAACGTCACGCAGCAGTCCCGAACGGTCGTAGGCGCGGATGATGATGTCCACCGGATAGGTGAGCACCGGCACCGGTCCCCAACTGACCTGGATGATCCGCTCCGGCTCGCGCCCGGCCAGTTGCAGCACCGAGGCGCAATCCTGGCGGTGAATGCTCACGCCACGGCCCTGGGTGATGTAACCGACGATCGCATCCCCCGGCAGCGGCTGGCAGCAGCCCGCCATCTGGGTCATCAGGTTGCCGACGCCCTGGATCTGGATGTCGCCACGCTTGCCCGGCTTGTAACCGGTGGCCTTGCGCGGAATCAGTTCCAGCTGTTCATTGCCGCGCTCCGGTTCGACCAGTTGCTGCGCCAGATTGACCAGTTGCGCCAGGCGCAAGTCGCCGGCACCTAACGCGGCAAACATGTCCTCGGCGGTTTTCATGTTGGCCTTGTCGGCCAGCTTGTCGAAATCCACCGCCGGCAGACCGAGGCGATTGAGCTCACGCTCAAGCAGGGTTTTACCGGCAGCAACGTTCTGGTCGCGCGCCTGCAACTTGAACCAGTGAACGATCTTCGCCCGTGCCCGCGAGGTGGTGACGTAACCCAGGTTCGGGTTCAGCCAGTCGCGGCTCGGCGTGCCGTGCTTGCTGGTGATGATCTCGACCTGTTCACCGGTTTGCAGGCTGTAGTTGAGCGGCACGATGCGCCCGTTGATCTTGGCGCCGCGGCAGTTGTGACCGATTTCGGTATGCACGCGGTAGGCGAAGTCCAGCGGCGTCGCGCCCTTCGGCAAGTCGATGGCGTGACCGTCCGGCGTGAAGATGTAGACGCGATCAGGTTCGATATCGACTCGCAGCTGTTCCGCCAGGCCACCAATGTCGCCCAGCTCTTCATGCCACTCGAGCACCTGGCGCAGCCAGGAAATTTTCTCTTCGTAGTGATTGGAGCCGGACTTGACGTCGGTGCCCTTGTAGCGCCAGTGCGCGCAAACACCCAGCTCCGCTTCCTCGTGCATCGCGTGGGTACGGATCTGCACTTCCAGCACCTTACCCTCGGGTCCGATCACCGCCGTGTGCAGCGAGCGGTAGCCGTTCTCTTTCGGGTTGGCGATGTAGTCGTCGAACTCTTTGGGGATGTGCCGCCACAAGGTGTGGACGATGCCGAGCGCGGTGTAGCAGTCGCGCATTTCCGGCACCAGCACGCGAACGGCGCGCACGTCGTAGATCTGGCTGAATTCCAGACCCTTGCGCTGCATTTTGCGCCAGATCGAATAGATGTGTTTGGCCCGACCGCTGATGTCGGCCTCGACGCCGGTGGCCTGCAATTCGTTTTTCAGTTGGCTCATCACGTCGCTGATGAAGCGCTCGCGATCCAGTCGCCGCTCGTGGAGCAACTTGGCGATCTGCTTGTACTGGTCAGGCTCCAGGTAACGGAAGGACAAGTCCTCCAGTTCCCATTTGATGTGACCGATACCCAGGCGATGGGCCAGTGGCGCGTAAATGTCGAACACTTCGCGGGCCACGCGGTTGCGCTTTTCGTCATCGGCGGTTTTCACCGCACGGATCGCGCAGGTGCGTTCGGCCAGTTTGATCAGGGCGACGCGCACGTCGTCGACCATGGCCACCAGCATCTTGCGCAGGTTTTCCACCTGGCCCTGGGTGCCCAGCACCAGGGATTTACGCGGGCTCAGGCTGTCGCTGATCGCCGCCATGCGCTGCACGCCGTCGATGAGCTTGGCCACCACCGGACCGAAGCGCTGGCTGACCGCCGGCAACTGGATCTGGCCTTCGCGCACACCCCGGTAGAGGACCGCGGCGACCAGCGAATCCTGATCGAGTTTGAGATCGGCGAGGATCTCGGCGATTTCAAGGCCGGTGCGGAAACTCGAGTTGCCTTCGGACCACAAATTCTTTGCCGCATTGGCTTGTTGTTCCGCCTCGCGAGCGTACTCGCAGGCTTCCTTCAAGGCTTCGCGATCCAGTGCCAGATCGACACTGACCGCATGATCGAGCCAAGCCTCGAGATTGATACTGCCGTCGGTGTTGATCGGCTGGTGTGCTCTCACCTGTACCATCTTGCTTACCTTCCCTACGACGCAGATTCAATGCGTCAGAATCGCTGACCTTCATTGCCCGTGAGCCCACGCCGGACTGGTACGCGGCTGCACGGACTGGTCAGTCGGACCAGACGAGCCTTCCTAGCTCGCTTCAAATAACGCCATGGCTTCGACATGCGCCGTTTGAGGAAACATATCGAGAATCCCGGCACGTTTTAACCGGTAGCCCTGCTTGATCAATTCGACCGTGTCGCGCGCCAGAGTTGCCGGGTTGCACGACACATACACCAACCGTTCGGCGCCCAGGGACTTGAGCTTGCGCACCACCTCGAAAGCACCGTCACGCGGTGGGTCCAAGAGTACCGCAGAAAAGCCTTCACGCGCCCATTCGGCATCGGTCAGAGGCTGGGATAAATCGGCCTGAAAAAACTTCGCATTATTCAGATTGTTGCTGACGGCATTCGCGGCTGCCCGCTCGACCATCACCTCCACGCCTTCCACCGCCACCACTTCACGAACGGCCTGGGCCAGCGGCAAGGCAAAGTTGCCCAGGCCACAGAACAAATCGAGTACTCGCTCATCCGCTGTCGGTTTCAACCAGTCCAGAGCCTGGGCCACCATGGCTTCGTTGACCCCCGCATTGACCTGGACGAAATCTCCGGGTCGATATGCCAACTCCAGGTTCCACTGTTCCAGACGATAGCCCAAGGATTGATCGGCTTCGACCGGATGCGGCTCGCCATCGCCGTGCAGCCACAACTGGGCTTCATGGAACGCGCAAAAATCCTTGAGGATGGTCATGTCACTTTCCGACAGCGGCGCCATGTGTCGCAGCAAGACCGCCAGCGATGAACCGCTGAACAACTCCACGTGCCCGAGCGCCTGGGGTTTGCTCAAGCGCCGCAGCATCTCCGGCAAGCGGGTCATGATGGGTTGCAAGGGCTGTACCAGCACCGGGCATTCATCGATGGCGACGATGTCCTGGCTGCCGGCCGCGCGGAAACCGACTTCGAGTTTTTTCGCCTTCATGTCCCAGCGCACCGCTACCCGGGCGCGGCGACGGTAAGCGAATTCCGGACCGCTCAAAGGCGCCGCCCATTCTTCGGGTTCTACACCGGCGACCCGGGTCAATTGCTCGGCGAGCATGCGCTGTTTCAGGGCGAGCTGTTCACTGTGAGGCAAATGTTGCACGCTGCAACCGCCGCAGCGACCGGCATGGGCACACGGCGCCGGGCGACGCAGTTCGCTGGCCTTGAACACCCGCTCGGTACGCGCCTCGACCACTTTGCCGTGGGCACCGAGCACGCGCGCCTCGATTTCTTCACCGGCCAATGCGCCGATGACGAACCAGGTACGTCCTTCGAAAAACGCGATACCACGACCGTCATTGGCCAGGCGCTCGATGGTCAGGCGCTGCTTTTTGCCGGTCGGGACTTGCGGGGCCTTGCTGCCGCCCGTGGGCTGGAAACGCAAGCCTCTCTCATGTTTGGCCATCAGTTGGGCGCGTCGAAAATGCCGGTCGACAGGTAACGGTCGCCACGGTCGCAGATGATCGCGACGATCACCGCGTTTTCAACTTCCTTCGAAAGACGCAGCATGGCGGCCACTGCACCACCCGACGACACGCCGCAGAAGATGCCTTCTTCGCGGGCCAGGCGACGGGTCACGTCTTCGGCTTCGCTCTGGGCCATGTCGACGATGCGATCCACACGATCGGCCTGGTAAATCTTCGGCAGGTATTCCTGAGGCCAGCGACGGATACCCGGAATCGCCGAACCTTCCATGGGTTGCAGACCGATGATCTGCACGTTTTCGTTCTGCTCTTTCAAGTAGCGCGAAACACCCATGATGGTACCGGTGGTGCCCATGGAGCTGACGAAATGGGTAATGGTGCCTTCGGTCTGGCGCCAGATTTCCGGGCCGGTGGTGGTGTAGTGCGCTTGCGGGTTGTCACCGTTGGCGAACTGATCCAGTACCTTGCCGCGGCCTTCGGCTTCCATCTTCTGCGCGAGGTCTCGGGCGCCTTCCATGCCTTGTTCCTGGCTGACCAGAATCAGCTCGGCACCGTAGGCGGTCATGGCGGCCTTGCGTTCGGCACTGGAGTTGTCCGGCATGATCAGGATCATCTTGTAACCCTTGATCGCGGCAGCCATGGCCAGGGCGATCCCGGTATTACCCGAGGTCGCTTCGATCAGCGTATCGCCGGCGTGGATCTGCCCGCGCAACTCGGCACGGGTGATCATCGACAGCGCCGGACGGTCCTTGACCGAACCCGCCGGGTTGTTCCCTTCGAGCTTGAGCAAAAGGGTGTTGCTGGTTTCGCCGGGCAGGCGCTGCAAACGGACCAGCGGAGTGTTGCCGACGCAATCGGCGATGGTTGGGTACTGCAAGGTCATGGCGTATTCGCAATCCAGACTGCGGGGGCGCCTATCATACCGGCAAACCTCGCAAGCCCATATCACGCAAAGTGTGGTGCTTATGGTTTATGGGAATAAGCGACTGATTCAGCCTTCTCTGTCTGTCCCCGATGCAGATCCGTTTCGGCGTGGGCGGTGGGCAGGTCGAGAAACTCGACCATGTAGGCGTCACGGAATATCTCAAGTGCTGAGGGGTGAGTCTGTTTCAGAACTGCGGAGACTCTTGCCGGCTCGGTCACGCTGCGTTCAAAGAGCGCAGCCTTGAACTGGCGTTCCAGCTCGCGCTTCGACCATTTCTCCTGGATAGCCATTCGCAAGTAAAATTCCCGCTCTTCCGGGTGTTTGCTTTGACTGAAAATGACCAGATTATGGGTCCAGGGTAATTGTCTCACCAGCGGTGAGACTTTCTCGTGGCTCCGGTAAGTCTCGTAGAACTGACGCATGCGAAACAGATTAGGCCGGGTAAAACCACGCAGCCCCGGTTGAGTCTGAGCCAGATGCTCGGCCAGTTGACCGACCACGGAATCGCCCCATTCGGCTTTCTCCAGCTTACGGCTGATATAAGCACCAACCTGCCAGTACAACTCGATCAGTTGCGTATTCACCGCCTGCATGGCCTGTCGTCTGGCGCTTTGAATCAGTGCAAGCACTTCATTGAAACGGTCGTCGGTTCTGCTACCGGGCGCCTGGGGTACAGTCATGCATGACTCCTTGAACATGAGTAAAAGCGTGAGCTTAAACCGCCAAGGATGTTTGAAATGACCGGTGATACCCTTTGGGAAAAGTCGTACAGAATCTCGGGAACGCTCTGGCAAAATCAGAACGGTCGTTGTTGGGTGGGCCGCGAGCAGGCTCGTTCCCGCCGGGATGGGGGTCGGTCACGTAATCTGCGGGCAATCAATGTCCAGGGTGGGAGCGAGCCTGCTCGCGAAGGCGCCCTGCGCCACCAACCGCATATTCATCCGCAACCCGCTCCCGGTGTTTTCAGCCCAAAGCCTGCCGCCCTGACGCTGCACCGCATTCCTCGCAATGCTCAAGCCCAAGCCAAATCCACCATCCCCCGGCCGTGAGCCATCAAGACGGGTGAAGGGCAGGAAAATCCGCTCCAGATCAGCTTCCGCCACACCGCCACCCTGATCCTCCAGCCATAAATGCCAGTATTTGCCATCACGTCGACCACCCAGCGTGACCACACCACCTTCGGGTGAATGTCGAATCGCGTTGCGCAGCATGTTTTCCAGGGCCTGGGCCAGGGTATTGAGATGGCCGCGCACCCAGCAGGAGGAATCCACCGAGCACTGCAACTGCCCTTGCGGCCAGCAACTTTCATAACACGCATTTTCGGTGAGCATTTCCCACAGGGCCTGGACCTGGATCGCTTCGTCGGGCAAACGGGTGCGCTCGGTGTCGAGCCAGGCCAGTTGCAGCGTGTCTTCGACGAGCCGCTGCATCCCATCGACCTCACGGCCAATACGTTCGCGCAAGGCGTCCAGCCCCTGCTCGCTTTCACTGGCCACCCGCAGGCGACTCAGCGGCGTGCGCAACTCGTGGGACAAGTCGCGCAGCAGTTGCTGTTGCAACGCCACGGTACTTTGCAGGCGTTCGGACATGTGATCGAACGCCCTGCCCAGCTCACCCAATTCATCGGAACGGTTGGTGGTGCGACGCGACAACCGCACATTCAACTGATCGGCGCGCCAGGCATTGGCCTGGGCGCGCAGGTGGTTAAGCGGCACCACCAGCAAACGATAGAGGCCGACACAGAGCAACAAGGTGAACAGCCCTGGAATCACACCGTTGGTGATCACTCGCCAGAACACCCGATAGCGCCCGGGTACAAAACGTTCGGGCAGCTCGATCACCAGGCTGCCGGCAGACGAGTCACCCGGAAACGGTACACGCATCCATGGCCGCCCTTTTTTGTGGATGGGCCAATCCAGACCCCGAAGAAAGGTCAGTCGCTCGATTTCCCTGTCCGTCAGCGTATAGCTGCTCAACGACTGTAAATCACCACCAATGACACCCACCCAACCCGTTTCGCGTTGGTACATGCTCTGCAGCCAGTTATCGACGCCCTCCTGCTGGCGCTGCCGCCACGCTTGCTCGGCCTCGGCGGCATAGCGCGTCAGGGTGCCGCGCGCTTCATCCGACAGGAACTGGTTGCGCTGCTCCATGTAGCGCCCCCAGGACCAGCTCAGCCAGATCATCAGCAGACAGAACGCCACCAGCAGACAGGCCAGCTTCCAGAACAGCGAATGCCGCCCCGGCAGCTTACATTTCATCGCCGGCACTCAGGATGTAACCCTTGCCCCATACCGTGCGCACTTCGCGCTCGGTATAGCCGATGGCCTTGAGCTTGCGACGGATCTGGCTGATGTGCATGTCCAGGCTACGATCGTGGGCCGCGTAGCCACGCTGCAACACATGCTGATAAAGGAAGGCTTTGCTCAACACTTCATCGCCGTTGCGGTTCAGGGTTTCCAGCAGCCGATACTCACTGCGGGTCATCCCGGCCGCCTGCTCGCCATAGAAAACCTCGAACAGCTCATCGTCGAAACGCAGACTGTCCGCCGCCGGAGCAACGGCCACCGGCGTCGGCCGACGATCCAGCGCCACCCGACGCAGAATCGCTTCGATGCGCACCCGCAACTCGACCATGCTGAAAGGCTTGGGCAGGTAATCATCGGCCCCCAGGCGAAAACCGCTGATGCGATCCGCCTCGGCCCCAAGCGCCGACATGAGAAGCACCGGGGTGGAATGGCTCTGGCGCAGTTGCGTCAACACAGAAAGCCCATCCAGGCCAGGTAGCAGGATGTCCATCAGCACCACATCGAAGGCTTGCCGACGGGCAGCGTCCAGGCCTTCCTGTCCATTCTGGCACCAGGTCACCTGAAAGCCGCTACGCCCCAGATGCTCATGCACATAGGCACCGAGCACGAGGTCGTCTTCGATGGAGAGGATACGGGGATGGTCGGCAGTGATGGGAGTCATGAGTATCTGCAAATAATTCTCAGTTGATAATTATTCAAGATTGCGCGGCACAGGGCAACCCGGGGGGGTGTCCTGCGCGCAAAAGTGTCGAACCGACCGACGAATGACGACTTCAATTTTACGAGGATTGCCTGCCTGCAAATCGCTACACTGCGCAAGTGGCGCGTGCGGGACGCATGTGCAGGTCTATCGATCGCTGGAAGCAGGAGAGATGCGTGCTCAAGAAACTGGGAATTAAAGGCCGCGTGCTGTTGCTGACCCTGTTGCCGACCAGCCTGATGGCGTTGGTCCTGGGTGGCTATTTTACCTGGATGCAGCAATCCGACCTGCAAGCCCAACTCATGCAACGCGGCGAAATGATCGCCGAGCAGCTCGCGCCGCTGGTGGCGCCGGCCATGGGGCACAAAAATAACGAGCTGCTGGAGCGGATTGCCACCGAGTCCCTGGAACAACAGGACGTGCGTGCCGTGACCTTCCTCGCACCGGACCGCTCGCTGCTCGCCCACGCCGGCCCCATCATGCTCAATCAGGCGCCACTGGGCGATAGCTCGCAGATGCTGCGCCGCAGTGGCAATGATGCAACGCGTTATTTGCTGCCGGTGTTCGGTAAACACCGCAATCTGGCGGGCGATGTGATTCCCGATGAGGCCGACCGCCTGCTGGGCTGGGTCGAACTCGAACTGTCCCACAACGGCATGCTGCTGCGCGGTTACCGCAGCCTGTTCGCCAGCCTGCTGATGATCTTCGCAGGTTTGGGGGGCGCGGCGCTGCTGGCGTTGCGCATGGGTCGCACGATCAATCGCCCCTTGAGCCAGATCAAACAAGCCGTGGCACAGCTCAAGGACGGCCATCTGGAAACCCGCCTGCCGCCCCTCGGCAGCCAGGAACTGGATGAACTGGCGTCCGGCATCAACCGCATGGCTGGCACCTTGCAGAACGCCCAGGAAGAATTGCAGCACAGCATCGACCAGGCCACTGAAGATGTACGCCAGAACCTGGAAACCATCGAGATCCAGAACATCGAGCTCGATCTGGCGCGCAAGGAAGCCCTGGAGGCGAGCCGGATCAAGTCCGAATTCCTCGCCAACATGAGCCACGAAATCCGCACGCCGCTCAATGGCATTCTCGGCTTCACCCACCTGCTGCAGAAAAGCGAGCTGACCCCGCGCCAGCTCGACTACCTGGGCACCATCGAAAAGTCCGCCGACAGCCTGCTGGGAATCATCAACGAGATTCTCGACTTCTCGAAAATCGAGGCCGGCAAACTGGTGCTCGATCATATTCCGTTCAACCTGCGCGACCTGCTGCAAGACACGCTGACCATCCTCGCCCCGGCCGCTCACGCCAAACAGCTGGAACTGGTGAGCCTGGTTTACCGCGACACGCCACTGTCGCTGGTGGGTGATCCGCTGCGGCTCAAACAGATCCTCACCAACCTGGTCAGCAACGCCATCAAGTTCACCCGCGAAGGCACCATCGTTGCCCGTGCCATGCTCGAAGAAGAACACGAAGACAGCGTGCAACTGCGCATCAGCATCCAGGACACCGGCATCGGCCTGTCGAACCAGGACGTGCGCGCGCTGTTCCAGGCATTCAGCCAGGCCGACAACTCGCTGTCCCGGCAACCCGGCGGCACAGGTCTGGGGCTGGTGATTTCCAAACGGTTGATCGAACAAATGGGCGGTGAGATTGGTGTCGACAGCACGCCGGGCGAAGGTTCGGAGTTCTGGATCAGCCTTAGCCTGCCCAAAACCCGCGACGATACTGAAGACCTGCCCGGTCCGCCGTTGTCCGGGCGCCGCGTGGCGGTGCTGGAAAACCACGAACTGGCGCGCCAGGCGCTGCAGCACCAATTGGAGGACTGCGGCCTGGCTGTCACCCCGTTCACTAACCTGGAAAGCCTGACCAACGGCGTGACCGTCGCCCATCAGACCGATCAGGCGATCGACCTCGCGGTGCTGGGTGTCACCAGTAACGACATGCCGCCGGAGCGCCTCAACCAGTACATCTGGGACCTCGAACACCTGGGCTGCAAAGTGCTGGTGCTGTGCCCGACCACGGAACAGACGCTGTTCCACCTTTCGGTGCCCAACCCTCACAGCCAGCTCCAGGCGAAACCGGCCTGCACGCGCAAATTGCGGCGGGCGCTGTCCGATCTGGTCAACCCGCGCCAGCCCCGCAACGAACCCGGTGAACCGGTCTCGAGCCGCGCACCGAAAGTGCTGTGCGTCGACGACAACCCGGCCAACCTGCTGCTGGTACAAACCCTGCTCGAAGACATGGGGGCCAAAGTACTTGCAGTGGAAAGCGGTTACGCAGCTGTCAGGGCCGTACAGAGCGAGACCTTCGACCTGGTGCTGATGGACGTGCAGATGCCCGGTATGGACGGACGCCAGAGCACCGAAGCCATCCGCCAGTGGGAAAGCGAACGGCATTGCACGCCGCTGCCGATCGTCGCCCTCACCGCCCACGCCATGGCCAACGAAAAACGTGCGCTGTTGCAGAGTGGCATGGACGACTACCTGACCAAGCCGATCAGCGAGCGGCAACTGGCCCAGGTGGTATTGAAATGGAGCGGCCTGGCGCTGCGCAACCAGGGTCCGGAGCGCTCCGGCGAAAGCCACGGCGGCGCCTACGAACTGCAGGTGCTGGATCACGAAGAAGGTTTGCGCCTGGCGGCCGGCAAGGCCGATCTGGCGGCGGACATGTTGGCGATGTTGCTGGCATCGCTGGAGGCCGACCGCGAAGCGATCCGCCAGGCGCAGGAAAGCCACGACCACAATGCCCTGATCGAACGGGTTCATCGCCTGCATGGCGCCACCCGCTATTGCGGCGTACCGCAATTGCGCGCTGCCTGCCAACGCAGCGAAACCCTGCTCAAGCAGCAGGACCCGAAAGCCTTCGGCGCCCTCGAAGAACTCGACCGGGCGATCAATCGCCTCGCCGCGCAGGCACGTATCAATGCTTGATATGGCGCAATGACGCTGTGAGTACCAGGCGCTAAGCTCACCCTCATCCCTGTGGGAGCTGGCTTGCCAGCGAAGGCACCCTCAAGAACAACACAAGATTTAAGCGCCTCTTCGCTGGCAAGCCAGCTCCCACAGGGTTGGGGGAAAGCCTTGAAGATTTAATTGCCAGGAGGACCGCATGCGCACGATACTTTTCAGCAGCCAGAGCTACGACCGCGACAGTTTCCTCGCCACCGACCTGCCGGCCGGCATTGAACTGCACTTTCAAACGGCGCGACTGAGCCTGGATACGGCGGCGCTGGCGGAGCATCACGAGGTGGTCTGCGCCTTCATCAATGACGACCTCGGCGCCCCGGTACTCGAACGCCTGGCGGCCGGCGGCACGCGCCTGATCGCCCTGCGCTCGGCCGGTTACAACCATGTCGACCTGGCGGCGGCGAAACGCCTGGGGCTGGCGGTTGTGCGCGTCCCGTCCTACTCGCCCCATGCCGTGGCCGAGCACGCGGTGGCGCTGATCCTGGCGCTGAACCGCCGTTTGCACCGCGCCTACAACCGTACCCGCGAAGGCGATTTCAGTTTGCATGGCCTGACCGGTTTCGACTTGGTGGGCAAGACCGTCGGCGTGGTCGGCACCGGGCAGATCGGCGCGACCTTCGCCAAAATCATGAACGGATTCGGTTGCCGGTTGCTGGCCTACGATCCTTACCCGAACCCGCAGGTCGAAGCCCTGGGTGCGCACTATCTGAGCTTGCCGCAGTTGCTGGCCGAATCGCAGATCATCAGCCTGCACTGTCCGCTCAACGAACAGAGCAAACATTTGATCAACCGCGAATCGCTGGCGCACATGCAACCGGGTGCGATGTTGATCAACACCGGCCGCGGCGGCCTGGTGGACACGCCTGCGCTGATCGACGCATTGAAGGAAGGTCGGCTGGGTTATCTGGGACTGGATGTGTATGAAGAGGAAGCACAGCTATTCTTTGAAGACCGTTCCGACCTGCCGCTGCAGGACGATGTACTGGCACGCCTGCTGACCTTTCCTAACGTGATCGTCACCGCACACCAGGCCTTCCTGACCCGCGAAGCCCTCGGCGCGATTGCCACCACCACCTTGCGCAATATCGCGGCCTGGATGGCGGGCACCCCCGAGAATCGTGTAACGGACGACTGAACCTGATCGAAGGTCATCTGCCCGCGCCATGCTGCGCGTATGCCCGTGCTAGCATATCGCGCATATTTGGAGGACCCATGGTCGAACACGATTTCCGCTACAGCCTGATGAACCCGCAACACACCCTCACCGAATGCCGCGCCCTGGTACCGGGGCGTTATCAAGTCACCGGCAACGGCGGCTCGATTCGCAACAATGACGTGCTGGTCGTGACCCTCAAGGGCGCCAAGGACTTGTCCATGCGCCTGACCGTCGAAACGGTTCGCCACTTGATCAATCCGCCCGGCCAATGGGTCGCGGTGGCCAGTGGTCCGGTGTTCGGCGAACTGGCGATCCATACGTGGAAAGTGAACTGCGACAACTGCGCCAAGGAGCTGAGCTTCGAGTTCGCGGTCGACGCCAAACTGGGCAACAAGGCCGAAAAGCCTGCCGCCACCGCGCGGATTACCGAGTTGGGCTGGAGCACCGTCGGCGAGAAACACCTGTGCCCGAAATGCCAGGAGCCCGCGTGATGAAACGCCTCGCTCTGGCCGGCATGGTCGGTGCAAGCCTGCTGGGTTGCGCCGCCGAGCCTGTGCAATTGCAACAAAACCGCAGCTACATCCTGGAGTGGATCGGCGAACGGCCGTTGATGGATTACAGCCACCTGACCATCACGCTCGATGAGGACGGTCGCGCCTACGGTAGCGGCGGCTGCAACCATTGGTTTGCGCCATATACCCTGGAAGGTAACAAGCTGAGCTTCGGCAAGATCGGCAGCACCCGCAAACTCTGCGCCCCAGCACTGATGGAGCAGGAAAAACGCTTCCTCCAGGCCCTGGAAAACGTGCAGCGCTGGGACGTTTCATCGATCGACCAGATGCGCTTCTGGCCGGCTGAAGGCAAGCCGCTGCGCTGGTGGCTTGAAGAGGGTTGATTGACCCTCCTCTGCCTCCTGGCAAATGACTGTGGCGAGGGAGCTTGCTCCCGCCGGGCTGCGAAGCAGCCCTAAACCCGGCCAACTCGTTTCGACAGATACACCACATGCACTGGTTTTACGATTGCTCCGCAACCGAGCGGGAGCAAGCTCCCTCGCCACAAAAAACTCTAAGCCATAGACCAGCATCCTGATCAGTTTTTAGCCTGCAACGCCTCCAGCTTCGCCATCACCCCCGCCGCTGTCTGCTCGCCCATCAACTGTTCCCGCACCTTGCCCTTGTTATCGATGATGTAGGTTACCGGCAACGCCTCACTGCGCGGCAGTTCGAACAGCTCGGCAGGGTCCTGCGCCAACACGGTGAACTTAATCCCGAGCTTCTCGCTGGCGCTTTTCAGCTCTTGGCCCTGCACATTGTCGAAGTTAACCCCGAACACACCGATTTTCCTGTCCTTGAGCTGCTCGGCCAACGCGTTCAATTCCGGGATCTCGGTCCGGCACGGGCCGCACCATTCGGCCCAGTAATTGAGCACCAGCCATTGTTTATCCAGACGCTCGGCAGCGACTTTCTGTCCACTCTGATCGATCCCGTAGTCGTTACCGCAGCCCCCCAGCATCAACGTCCCGATGATCGTCAATGCCGCTGCCAGTCGCCTAGTCATGTCGTGTTCCTTGTCAAAAATTGAATGCGCCTGCGACCCATCGCCTCCCGAGGTTCTGGATTACGCGCTGCACAGTTAGAATAGCCGCCACCTTACGCAAGATGCGACCCGCTCATGACCGATCTGACGCTTTATCACAACCCGCGCTGCTCGAAATCCCGCGGTGCGCTCGAACTGCTCGAAGTCCGTGGCCTGACGCCGACCGTGGTCCGCTACCTGGAAACCCCGCTGGACGCCAAGCAAATCCAGAGCCTGCTGACCAAGCTGGGCATCAGCGCCCGACAATTGCTGCGCACTGGCGAGGACGAGTACAAAACCCTCAACCTGGCCGACAGCAGCCTGAGCGAGGCGCAATTGATCGCCGCCATCGCCGCTCACCCGAAACTCATGGAGCGACCGATTCTCGAAGTCGGCGACAAAGCCGTCATCGGTCGTCCACCGGAGCAAATCCTGGAGCTGTTGCCGTGAGCGCGCCGTACATTCTGGTGCTGTATTACAGCCGCAGCGGCGCAACCAATGAAATGGCCCGGCAGATTGCCCGTGGCGTGGAACAGGCGGGGCTTGAAGCGCGCTTGCGCACCGTGCCGGCGATTTCCACTGAATGCGAAGCCGTGGCGCCGGATATTCCGGAAGAAGGCGCGCTCTACGCCAGCCTCGACGACCTGAAAAACTGCGCTGGCCTGGCCCTGGGCAGTCCGACCCGCTTCGGCAACATGGCGGCGCCACTCAAGTATTTCCTCGACGGCACCAGCAACCTGTGGCTGACCGGCGCCCTGGTGGGCAAACCGGCCGGCGTGTTCACTTCCACCGCGAGCCTGCACGGCGGCCAGGAGACCACGTTGCTGTCGATGATGTTGCCGCTGCTGCACCACGGCATGTTGATCACCGGCCTGCCCTACAGTGAGTCCGCGCTCCTGGAAACCCAGGGTGGCGGCACGCCTTATGGCGCCAGCCACCACGCCGGTGCCGATGGCAAAAGCGGTCTGGATGCCCATGAAGTGGCGCTGTGCCGCGCACTGGGCATGCGCCTGGCCAAAACGGCGCAGAAACTGGAGGGTTGAGAGTGGCCAAGAAGCCGAAGATCCTGCCCGCCATCGAATGGCTTGAACCCCGTGTCCGGGCCATGCGCGTCATCAGTCTGCTGTGTTTTTTCGGCCTGGTGGGCTTGCTGTGTATCTACTACCTGCTGTTGGCCGACCTGCACGGCGCCCGGCCATGGGTGATTTTGCTGATCGAGTTGGTGCCGTTGCTGTTGCTGGCACCTGGCATGATCATCGGCAGCCCCCGCGGGCATTCGTGGATGTGTTTTGTGGTGAACCTGTATTTCATCAAGGGCGCACTGGCCGCGTATGACCCGAACCGGCAGATGTTCGGCTTGCTGGAAATGGGGGCAAGCCTGGCGGTGTTCTGCTCGGCGCTGTTGTACGTGCGGTGGCGGTATCAGTTGAATCGCAGGTTGGCTGGCGAGGGCGCCCCCTCAGTCGCCTGAAAGATTGCAATCGCCAGCAGGCTGGCTCCCACATTGGATCTGTGCCGTACACAAGTCCCCTGTGGGAGCGAGCCTGCTCGCGAATGGGGCGACTCGGTCTTAGTGATTCACAGTGTAAGCCAGCATCATCGAGATCTGGCTCATCGGCCGTCCGCCACTTTCTGCATGCCACTGGTTGAACACGTCCTGCACCAACGCCAGGTCGCGCAGACTGCTCGGCACCTTGTCGATGATGTCCTGTGCATTCAACGCCGCCACCACGTCATAACTCGGCACGAAGGTGTCCTTGCCGACCATCCGCAGAAAACGCGGAGCCGACAGGCCGCCCAATTGATGGCCACGCTTCTTCAGCAAGGTCCACAACCCGACGATATCGGTCACCGGCCAATCGGCGATCATCGCGCCGAAGCTGCCCTGTTCATGGGCCACGTCCAGCACGAACTGCGCGTTACGCGGTACGCTCTTGAGCTTTCCCAGATGGCGGATGATCCGCGCGTCCTGCATCAGGCGCTCCAGGTGTTCGGCACTCATCAGCACGACTTTCTCCGGGTCGAACTTGAAGAACACTTCCTCGAAAGCCGGCCACTTGGCGTCCACCAGGCTGTGCTTGAGACCCGCGCGAAACACGCGCAGCGCCATGGTCGACAGGTAGCGATCGTCGGTAATGTCGCGCAATTGCGCCGCCGTCTTGGGAACGGGCAGATGGGCTTCCAGTTCAGCCGCCGAACCGAAGCGGTTCAAGCAGTATTCGTTCAGCCACTTGTAGTCGCGCATGCCCTCTCCCGGGAAACTAAAAACCTATACCTGTGAACAAAAAACCTGTGGGAGCGAGCCTGCTCGCGAAGGCGGTGTGTCATTCAACATTGATGTCGGCTGACACCACGCCTTCGCGAGCAGGCTCGCTCCCACATTTAATCTTGCTTAAAGGTTCACCACGTTGACGAAGCGCGAAGCCGCCGTCTCGTCGATCTTCAGGTTGGTGAAGTCGAACAGATTGCGGTCGGCCAATTGCGACGGAATCACATTCTGCAGGCTGCGGAAAATGCTCTCGGTACGGCCAGGGGTCTTGCGTTCCCAGTCTTGCAGCATTTCCTTGACCACCTGACGTTGCAGGTTTTCCTGGGAACCGCAGAGGTTGCACGGGATGATCGGGAATTGCTTGAGGTCCGAATAGGCCTGGATGTCTTTCTCGTTGCAGTAGGCCAGCGGGCGGATCACCACGTTGCGACCATCGTCGGCGCGCAGTTTCGGCGGCATGGCCTTGAGCGAACCGTTGAAGAACATGTTCAGGAAGAAGGTCTCGACGATGTCGTCGCGATGGTGACCGAGCGCCATCTTGGTCGCGCCGATTTCGTCGGCGAAGGTGTAGAGCGTACCGCGACGCAGGCGCGAGCACAGCGAACAGGTGGTCTTGCCTTCGGGAATCAGTTCCTTGACCACCGAGTAGGTGTCTTTCTCGACGATGTGGTACTCGATGCCCAGTTCCTTGAGGTAGGCCGGCAGCACGTGCTCCGGAAAGCCTGGCTGTTTCTGGTCCATGTTCACGGCCACGATCTCGAACTTGATCGGTGCGACCTTCTGCAAGTGCATCAGCACATCAAGCATGGTGTAGCTGTCCTTGCCTCCGGACAGGCAGACCATGACCTTATCGCCGTCTTCAATCATGTTGAAGTCGGCGACAGCCTCACCGGCCTGGCGGCGAAGGCGCTTTTGCAGTTTGTTCTGGTTGACCGTAAGAGTGCCCATGACGCGAAATCCGTGAGGTGTGACGAAAGGCGGGCATTTTACGCAAAAACCCTTCGGGGGCGAAGCGTCCTGACAGATTGCTGCCTTACAGACACAAGTGCGATTAAGCCAGCGCTTTACAGCGCAATTTGCTCTAAGCCCTACCACCTGTAGGGTTAACTCCTTCCTATACTGCGTCATAAGGTCGCAGACATAACCAGACCTATTACTGACTTGGCCAATTTGGCCCGTAGGCGCTCCACTGGGGGGCGACGGTAAAAACAAGAGGAGTGACTGGCATGATCCATCACGTAGTGGGGCTCTTCACCCACCCTGACCAGGAATGGAAAGAAATCCGTGGCGACCAGGAGGAAAGCATCAGCCACATGTACCTGACTCACACGCTGATTCTGGCGGCGATCCCTGCAGTGTCGGCGTTTATCGGCACGACCCAGGTCGGTTGGGTCATCGGCAATCGAGCGCCCGTGATGCTGACCATGGAAAGCGCACTCTGGATGTCGATCATGTCGTACCTGGCAATGCTCGGCGGCGTTGCGGTCATGGGCGCATTCATCCACTGGATGGCCCGCACCTATGACGCCAACCCGAGCCTGGCCCGCTGCGTCGCGTTTGCGACTTATACCGCGACTCCGCTGTTCATTGGCGGCATAGCGGCGCTGTATCCGCACTTGTGGCTGGGGATGATCGTCGGCACCGCGGCGATCTGCTACACCGTCTACCTGCTGTACGTCGGGCTACCGACATTCATGAACATTCCATCGGACGAGGGATTCCTGTTTTCAAGCTCGGTGCTCGCGGTAGGCCTGGTGGTGCTGGTGGCCATCATGGCGTTTACCGTGATTGTCTGGGGACTCGGCGTGGGGCCGGTCTATACCAATTAGCAACTCACCACCCAAAAAACTAGATCTGCCAACACAGGCCGCCGCAAGGCGGCCTTTCAATGCTTGAGCAACTGGAACGGCAACGACCATTCGGCACTTGAGCGATTCGCAAGGCCCGAGGGTTGCGGCATACTCGACGTCTCTGGAGATCCATCAAGCATGCCCGAGCAACTCAATACCCGCGTCGAAGACTGTTTCCAACAAGCTGAATCCTTTTTCAAACGACCTTTCAAACGCCCGGTGGTGAGCCTCAAGCTGCGCGGGCAAAAAGCCGGTGTCGCGCATTTGCACGAGAACCTGCTGCGCTTCAACCCGCAGTTGTACCGGGAAAACACCGAAGACTTCCTCAAGCAAACCGTGGCTCACGAAGTCGCCCACCTGATCGCCCATCAACTGTTCGGCGACCGTATCCAGCCCCATGGCGAAGAGTGGCAATTGATCATGCGCGGCGTGTACGAACTGCCGCCCAACCGATGCCACACCTACGACGTCAAACGCCGCAGCGTGACCCGCTATATCTACAGATGCCCTTGCCCGGACAGCGATTTCCCGTTTTCAGCGCAGCGCCATGGCCTGGTACGACAGGGGCGGCGATATTTGTGTCGGCGGTGTCGCAGTACGTTGATATTCAGTGGGGAGATGAGGGTCGAGTAGTTGGACTTGTGGTGTTTGGGCTGGCCCCTTCGCGAGCAGGCTCGCTCCCACAGGGGCTGTCCAGTGCGACATGGATCCTTTGTGGGAGCGAGCCTGCTCGCGAAGGCGGCCTGACAGGCGCTAGAGAATTACCTTGGCACGCCGCAGTTCTTCAACCCGCTCAGCACTGAACCCCAACGCCCCCAACACCTGATCCGTATGCTCCCCCAGCGCCGAACCAATATGCTTCGGCTCGGGCAAGCCATTGGAAAACTTCAATGGGCAAGCCATCTGCGCCTGCGTCGAGCCATCACCGCGCGGCACATCTGTCACCAGCTTGCGCGCCTGAAACTGCGGATGCCGCACCGCCTCCCCCAGACTCAATACCGGCTCGACACAGGCATCCAGCTCGGAGAACAAGGCGCACAGCTCGGTGAAGTCATGCTTCTCGAACTCAACCCTCAGCGCGTCCTTGAGCTTTTTCTGCTGTGCCGGTTGGGCTGACAGCCCCAGGCTCGCCAATTCTTCCACGCCCAACGCCGCACACAGCTGTTTCATGAAGCCCGGCTCCAGGCTGCCCACCGACAACCAGCGCCCATCCCGCGAACGGTAATAATCGTAGAAGCTGCCGCCATTGAGCATCTGGTCCTCCCGCCCCGGCTCGACGCCGCACGCCAGGTACCCGGCACCGGCCATGGCGTTCAAGCTAAAGGCGCAGTCGGTCATGCTCACATCCAGATGCTGCCCCTGTCCGGTGTGCTGCCGGGCAATCACTGCCGCCAACAGGCCGATGACGCCATGCAGCGAACCACCGGCGACATCCGCCACCTGCGCGCCCAAGGGCAGCGGACCACTGTCGACGCGGCCGGTGTAGCTCGCCAGCCCGGCCAGCGCCAGGTAGTTGATGTCATGGCCCGCGCGATCTTTGTAAGGACCGGTCTGCCCGTAGCCGGTGATCGACACATAAATGAGCCTGGGATTGATCGCCTTCAAGGCTTCATAACCCAGGCCCAGGCGTTCCATGACGCCGGGGCGGAACTGCTCCAGCACGATGTCGTACTCCGTGAGCAACTGCTTGATCACCTCCAGCGCCGCAGGCTGCTTGAGGTCCAGGGCCAGGCTGCGTTTGTTGCGATTGAGATAGGCGTGGCTGGCCGATACGCCCTGATCGTGGGGTGGCAGCACGCGAACGAGGTCCATGCGCGATGGCGATTCGATGCGCAGCACCTCGGCGCCCATGTCTGCCAGCAACAACGAGGCGAACGGCCCCGGCAGCAGTGTCGAAAAATCCAGAACCTTGAGTGATGCCAGTGGACCGAGCATGAAATTCTCCCCCTAAGTTGCCCCCAGACTAGGCAGGCGAACGCGCGGGAGCAATCACCGTATGCGCCAGTGACGCTGACCGTTACGCTCAAGTCGCAGGCAATAAAAAACCCGCCGAAGCGGGTTTTTCATTTCACGAGGTCTTACTTGACGTTCGAGGCCTGGCCTTCGGCCACACCCAGGTCGTCTTCTTCACGCTCGTTAGAGATGCCACGACCGCCCGAGGCCAGCTCGGCTTGCAGTACGTCGGTGTCCAGTTCCTTGACCCACTTGGCAACAACCACGGTGGCAACAGCGTTACCGATCAGGTTGGTCAGGGCACGTGCTTCGGACATGAAGCGGTCGATACCGAGGATCAGCGCCAGGCCGGCAACCGGCAGATGGCCAACAGCGGACAGGGTGGCGGCCAGTACGATGAAGCCCGAACCGGTCACACCCGCGGCACCTTTGGACGACAGCAGCAGCACGACCAACAGAGTGAGCTGGTGCGTGATGTCCATGTGAGTGTCAGTTGCCTGGGCAATGAACACGGCCGCCATGGTCAGGTAGATCGCGGTACCGTCGAGGTTGAACGAGTAACCGGTCGGGATCACCAGACCCACGACGGATTTCTTCGCGCCCAGACGCTCCATCTTGATCAGCATGCGTGGCAGTACCGATTCCGAAGAAGAAGTACCCAGCACGATCAGCAGTTCTTCACGGATGTAACGGATCAGTTTCAGTACGCTGAAGCCGTGAGCGCGAGCGATACCGCCCAGCACGATCAGGATGAACAGCAGGCAAGTGATGTAGAAGCAGGCCATCAACTGACCCAGTTGCACCAGCGAGCCGACACCGTAGGCACCGATGGTGAAGGCCATGGCACCGAAGGCACCGATCGGCGCGAGCTTCATGATCATGTTGATGATGTTGAACATCACGTGGGCGAAGCGATCAATGAAGTCCAGCAGCGGCTTGCCGTAGGCACCCAGGCGATGCAGGGCGAAACCGAAGATCACCGAGAACATCAGCACTTGCAGGATGTCGCCCGTGGCGAACGCACCGACGATGGTGGACGGGATCACGTTGAGGAGGAAGCCCACGACGCTTTGATCAGCACCGGCCGAGACATAGGCAGCCACTTTGGAGGCATCCAGCGTGGTCACGTCGATGTGCATGCCGGCGCCCGGCTGCACAATGTTGACCACCACCAGACCGACGATCAAAGCGATGGTCGAAACGATTTCGAAGTACAACAGCGCGTAACCGCCGGTCTTGCCGACCGACTTCATGTTCTGCATGCCGGCGATACCGCTGACGACGGTGCAGAAGATGATCGGGGCGATGATCATTTTGATCAGTTTGATGAACCCGTCACCCAGTGGCTTGACCGCCACACCGAGCTGCGGATAGTAGTGACCGAGCAAAATACCGATGACAATTGCAACGATCACCTGGAAATACAGGGATTTGTACAGTGGCTGACGAGTCGTCATTGCAAAGTTCCTCAAGAGTGCGCGCCGACAACATCCATCTGTTGCCCTCGACACCTCATTTGCGAACCCTCCTGCACTGGAGGGATTTGTTTTTTCGAGCTGCGCGACGGCAGACATCTGCTCGTTGTATCGCAAAGCCCGTGCCATCTTGCGCAAAACCCCTGCAAGCCTTTTGATATCAAGGGTTGCAGGTTTATCAATGCCCGCGAACGGTTACAACGTAGTGGCGGATTTCCGCCCCTCGACCAAAACCCATCCCGTAATTTGGCGGATATCCGCCTTGTTCATCGCTTCCAACCGCAGCTACCATCCGTCGTTCAAGGGACGGATTTGCCTGTTATGCGCGAACGCACCATCGCCAGTCATTTCGCCCGCGCTGTCCTGCGTGGCGCGCAACGTCGTGGCTACGACTATTTACAGCTGCTGCAGCAAGTGGGGATCAGCCCCGAGTTGCTCGACGAGCCGCGGGCGCGCATCGCGCCGGAGCAGTTCACCCGACTGATCCAGGCACTGTGGCTGGCGCTGGGCGACGAATACCTGGGGTTCGGCCAGGCGCCGAGCAAACCGGGCAGCTTTGCGATGATGTGCCATGCCGTGATCCACTGCCGCAGCCTGGATAAGGCGCTCAACCGCGGCCTATTGTTTTATAGCCTATTCCCTGATGCACCGTGCCTGACCCTGACGCACGAAGGTGACATGATCCGCCTGAGCCTGGAGGATTCGCAGCTCTGGGATCCGGATCATTTCCTCACCGAAAGCCTGTTGGTGATCTGGCACCGGTTCGGCAGCTGGCTGATCGGCCAGCGCATACGGCTGGAGCAGGCCACATTCAGCTATCCACGACCGGAACACGGGGCTGAATACGATTTATTGTTTTCCTGTCCGCTGGTTTTTTCTACAACAACGAGCGCGACGGAACAGAGCAGCCTGCTGTTCCACAGCCGATACCTGAACATGCCGTTGCTGCAGGACGAACGTACCCTCAAGCATTTCCTTGAACACTCACCCGCCAACCTGCTGTCGCGCCCGGACGACGGCCACAGCCTGAGCAGTCAGTTGCGGCGCTTGCTCAGCCGCGACAGCTCACGCTGGCCGGACCTGGAAGCCGTGGCCGCGCACCTGCACATCAGCCCACAGACGCTGCGTCGGCATCTGCGCGAGGAAGGCACCAGTTTTCAGGCGTTGAAGGACCATCTGCGCCGCGACATTGCGATCTATCACCTGAGCCGCAACGATCTGCCCTTGCAGCAGATCGCCGAGCAACTGGGGTTCTCCGAGCCATCGGCGTTTCATCGGGCGTTCAAAAAGTGGACGGGGCTGACACCTGGGGCTTATCGCGCGCAGGAGAACTGAGTTTTGCGGTAAATTGACTGGCCCCATCGCGGGCAAGCCCGCTCCCACAGGTTTCTTTGTTGTTCAAAAATAATGTGTCCACAGAGATCCCTGTGGGAGCGGGCTTGCCCGCGATGGGGACCGAAAGCACACCGCAGCCCCCAGTCAAACCACCGGAAACAGAATCCTGAACGCCGCTCCACCCATCGGTGAATCCCCCAGGGTCAGTTTGGCGCCATAGCTTTCGATGATGTCCTTGACCACCGCCAGGCCAATACCTTGCCCGGGATGCTGTCGATCCAGCCGCTCGCCTCTTTGCAGGATGCGCGCACGCTGGTCGGGCGGTACGCCGGGGCCGTCGTCTTCGACACACAACTCAGTGCCGCTCAGCGTCTGGCGCACGCTGATACGCACTTCGCCCAGGCACAGGCGATAGGCGTTCTCCAGCAGATTGCCCATCATCTCCAGCAAGGCGCCCTGCTCGATCGGCACATAACACTCGTCCGGCAGATCCAGAATGACCCGAACGCGCTTGTCGCGGTAGACCTTGTCCAGCGTGTCGCACAAGCTTTGCAGCACCGGCCGAAGTTGTACCTGATGACGCACCAGGCCGCTTTTTCGCAGGCTGGCGCGCTGCAGTTGATAGCTGATCTGCTGGCTCATGCGCTCGATCTGGGTTTGCAGCACCCAGGCCTGATCGCGATCTTCGGGGCGTTGCGCCATGTCCTCGCTGACGCCTTGCAGCACCGCCAACGGGGTTTTCAGACTGTGCGCCAGATCGTCGAGGGAGTCGCGGTAACGACTGCGCTGCTCGCGCTCGCTGTGCAGCAAGCGGTTCAGAGAGCCGGTCAGGCGCAGCAGTTCGCGGGGATGTTGTTCGCTGAGACTTTCACGGGCGCCACTTTCGATTTCGTCCAGTTCCTGGCTGAGTCGGCGCAGCGCCTGCAACCCCCAGGTCAGGCCGATCCACAGCAACGCCAGCAGCACCAACAAGGCCGCGCCGAAGCCCAGATAAAGGTTTTCCCGCAGGCCTTCGACGGTCTGTTCGTACTCGCGAACCGGCTGCAGCGCGACAATGCTGAACGCCGCACTCTTGCCGCCCAGCAACTTGACCTCGACGTCATAGACGAAGAACTCCTGGCCATTGGCTTCACTGATCCTTGCGAACTCGTTACCGCGTCCGTCATAACGCGGCTTGTAATTGATCTTTTCTTCCTGGGTGGCCCTGGATCGCCAGACCAGGTGACCTTCGCGGTCATAGATGTAGCCGAGCAAACGGCTGTCGGTGAGGTTGAAACGCTCGTCAGGCAACTGCGCCGGCATCTGCAAGCGGTTGTTCTCCACCCGGGCGGCGGAGATCAGCGTCGTTACATCCGACGCCAGGCGCTGCTCGATGGAATCCTGCAGCGCCAGGCTGAACGCGCCCTGCATCGCCGGCAACAGCGCCAGCATGAACAGCACCGCCAGCAGTGTGGCGGCGAGCATCAAGCGGACACGAAGCGAACGAATCAAGTGCAACGCTCATTGAACAGGTAGCCGAGGCCGCGAACGGTATCGATCGGCTTGAACCCGGCCGGCCCCTCCAGTTTGCGACGTAGACGGCCGACCAACACTTCGATCACGTTCGGATCGCGCTCGTCGTCATCCGGATACAGCTGTTCCATCAGGCGGTCTTTCGCCACCACTTGCTGGTGATGGCGCATCAGGTATTCAAGAATGCGGTATTCGTAGGCCGTCAGCGCCAGCGGCTGGTCGTCCAGAGACGCCTGTTTGCGATTGAGGTCGAGCAGCAACGGCCCGGCGACGATGGTCGACTGGGTAAAACCGCTGGAGCGGCGCAGCAAGGCATTGAGCCGGGCGTCCAGTTCCTCGAACTGGAAAGGCTTGACCACATAATCGTCCGCCCCGGCGGCCAGCCCTTCGACTTTGTCCTGCCAGTTGCCGCGCGCGGTGAGGATCAGGATCGGAAAGGTCTTGCCCCGTGAACGCAGCTGGCGGATCAAATCGAGGCCGCTCATGCCCGGCAGGCCGAGATCGATCACCGCCAGGTCGTGGTTGAACTGCTCGGTCTGATACACCGCCTCCTCGGCGTTGGCCACGGACTCGACCACATGGCCGCTTTCCGTCAGGCGGGTTTGCAGGTGATGGCGCAACAGCGCTTCATCTTCGACGACCAGCAGTTTCATAACGCTCTCCAGCAAATCAACAGCTCCAGAGGTACGAGTTGCTCAAAAGCATGCACGCCTCGATGACTAACACGCCGACGCCGGATCAATTGATCCGGCCCCGGTTTTCACGGACTGCCGTTTAGAAAGCGTAGTTGGCAGACAGGTACGTCTGGGCACTGCTGGTCAGGTCCAGCGAACCCTGTTTGCTGCCACCGCTCTGGCTCATCTCGGTACTGGCATTGCTGCGCAGGTAACGGTAACCCAGTTCAACCGAGGTGTTTTGCGACACCTGTTGCAGCACACCCATCTGCCCGCCGACGGCGTAACCGATGTCGCTGTCGCGGCTGTAGCCTGGCGAGTCCTGCGTCAGTTTGGTCACGCCGGCGGTGGCGCCACCGAACAGCTTGGTACTGCCGCCCACCGGGTAGAACAGATCGTAGCTGCCCAGGAGGTTTTCCTGACGCAGTTTAATCCCATTGTGCGAGCCCGACACGTTGTCGTAGGTGGCGTAGTAGCGACCCTGGCTGTTCTGCTGCCCCAGACGCACACCCCAGGTGTTGTCCTTGTCGATCACACCACCGGCGTTCGGATTATTGAGGTTAGTGTCCAGTGCATTGGACTTTTTTACCTTGTCGCTGGTCTGTCCAAAAGTAAGGCTGGCGAAATTGTCGTCACCAGCATGGGCGGCGACACTGGCGCCCATGACGGTGAAAGCCAGAAGCAGTTTTTTGAATGTAGTCATTGGGGAGTTACCTCATGCGCTATTTGCTTTTCGGGTATGGCGCAAGGTTACTGACCCGGCCCTGAACTCCCCCTGAACGCACTCTGAACCTGAGCTGAATCAACTCGACTCGCCGGTTCCAATGAGTTTCCACAGGAGATTCGACCATGCGCATGTTCTTAGCTGTCCTCTTGCTGGCCTTTAGCGGGCTCGGCCACGCCGCCATCAAGACCCAGGAAATTCCCTACCAGAGTGCCGATGGCACCCAGCTGATCGGCTATTACGCCTACGACGACGCGATCAAGGGACCGCGCCCTGGTGTCGTGGTGGTGCATGAATGGTGGGGGCTCAACGATTACACCAAGCGTCGCGCCCGTGACCTCGCCGGCCTGGGCTACAGCGCCCTGGCCATCGACATGTATGGCGATGGCAAGAACACCGAACATCCCAAGGACGCCATGGCCTTCATGCAGGCCGCATTGAAGGACAGCGCCGCATCCAGCGCTCGCTTTCAGGCCGGGCTCGATTTGTTGAAGAAACAACCCCAAACCGATCCGGCTAAAGTGGCCGCCATTGGTTACTGCTTCGGCGGTGGCGTGGTGCTCAACGCTGCGCGCCGGGGAGTACCGCTGGCCGGCGTGGTGAGTTTCCACGGCGCGCTGGCGACCCATACGCCGGCGACACCCGGCAGCGTGAAAGCGAAAATCCTGGTCGAGCATGGCGCGCTGGACAGCATGATCACCCAGGACAACGTCGCCGCCTTCAAGGCCGAAATGGACAAGGCCGGGGCCGACTACCAATTCGTCAACCTGGACGGCGCCAAGCACGGCTTCAGCAATCCCGACGCCGATCGCTTGGGCCACGGTGATCACGGCGGGCCGGATATTGGCTACAACAAGGCGGCGGATGAAAAGTCGTGGGCGGACATGCAGGCGTTTTTCAAGAAGATCTTTAGCTGATCCGCAGAATATCTTGAGCCAAGCACTGCCCCTCTGTGGCGAGGGAGCTTGCTCCCGCTGGGCTGCGAAGCGGCCCCAAAACCTGCAATCGCGTTTCATCAGGGACAATACGATTGCTGTATTTGCGACTGCTACGCAGCCGAACGGGAGCAAGCTCCCTCGCCATAAAAGCCCTCAAAGACTACCCAGCCGCCAGGCAACCCGGCAAAATGCCCGACATGAATCCCGTCCCCGCCCTGCCCGCCTGCTGTACGCCCCTCGATGCCCACTGGCCGCTGCCGTTCGTGCTGCCCGATGCGGTGCTGTTGAGTACCCGTTTCGATACTTCGCAACTGCTCAGCGATGATTTCCAGCGCAGCGCCATCGAAGCGCCGGCGAGCATCCAGCGCTCCGTCGCCAAGCGGCAGGCGGAGTTTCTCGCCGGACGGGTTTGCGCGCGGGCCGCATTGCAGCAACTGGAAGGTCTGAGTTTCAGCCCGGCCATCGGCGAGGACCGCGCGCCGGTCTGGCCGGCGCACATCACCGGCTCCATTACCCACAGCACCGGCCGTGCCGCAGCAATCGTCGCGAACAAAAGCCATTGGCGCGGATTGGGCATGGACCTGGAAAACCTGCTCAATGCCGAACGTGCAGAGCGCCTGGCCGGAGAAATTCTCACCCCGCCAGAGCTACAGCGCATGGCCGCTGGCCGTCGCGACCTGCGGGCATTGCTGGTGACCCTGACCTTTTCGGTGAAGGAAAGCCTGTTCAAGGCGCTCTATCCGATCGTCCGGCAACGTTTCTACTTCGAACATGCCGAAGTGCTGGAGTGGACCGAGGCGGGTGAGGTGCGGTTGCGGTTGTTGACCGACCTCTCCAGTGAATGGCGCAACGGCACCGAGCTGGATGCGCAGTTCGGGGTCAAGGATGGGCAGTTGTTGAGTCTGGTCAGTATCAAGGCCTGAAGATTTTCAGTGACCATTCCGACCCTTTCGCGAGCAGGCTCGCTCCCACAGGGAGTTGTGGTGTCGCACAAATCCAGGGTGGGAGCGAGCCTGCTCGCGAAGGCGGTGTAGCATTCACCGAAAATCTCAACGCTTCTCCTGATTGCGCGGCCAACTCAAACTGAAACAGGCCCCGCCCAGACTTTTGCTCTTGCCGATCAGCGCCCGCCCGTCATGCCAGTGGATGATGCGTCGAACAATGGACAGGCCCAATCCGTGCCCGCCTGAAGCACGGGTACGGCTGTCATCGAGGCGCAGGAACGGGGTGAAGATTTTCTCCCAGGCCATTTCCGGCACGCCTGGCCCATCATCCTCGACATCCACCCGACAGCGTTGTTGTCCCACCTGATAGCTGATGGTCACCCGTGATTGCGCATGGCGCATGGCGTTGCTGACAAGGTTCTGCAGCGCCCGATGCAAGTAACGCGGCTCGGCCTCGACCCAGGCATCGTCACAATCGGCAGCCGACAGGCACAAGCCTCGCTGCACCGTGACATCGGCGCGAAGCGGCGCCAATTCCTCGATGACCTGATTGACCAGCGCATCCAGGTCGATGCGTTGGAAATTCAGGGCCGGCGAGCCCTGTTCCAGCCGCGCATAGGTCAGCATCTCATCCACCAGGCGGTCGAGATCCTCGATGTCGTGATCCATGCTCGCGCAATATTTTTCCAGGGCTTGCGGGGTGTTGGCCGAGCCGATCATTTCCAGGCCAAAGCGCAAGCGCGCTACCGGCGTGCGCAACTCGTGGGACACCGCGCGCACCAGTTCGCGCTGGATCGCCAGCAGTTGTTGCAGGTGCTCGGCCATGCCGTTGAACGCTGCCGCCAGCCGGCCAACCGAGTCCGCACCGCGCGCTGGGACGCGGGTTTCCAGGCTGCCCTTGGCGATGCGCGTGGCCGCCGCCTCCAGACCGCGCAAACGGCGCTCCAGTTGCCGAACCAGAAGATAGACGATCAACCCGATCAGGGTCAGGCCCAGCGCGGCGATCAGCACCAGCCACTCCGGTGGATAAGGGTTCATCTGATACAACGGACCGATTTCCAGCACCCACGGTGTACCGACCATGCCGGCAAACACCCGGATCGAATCGCCGCCCTTGCCCAGCGCCATCACCGTGTCGCCTTCGGACACCCGACGACTCTGGTCTTCATCCATGTCGGCGTCTTCCACCGTCACCAGGCGCAAGTCGAAACCAAAGCCTTTGTCCTGCTTCAATTGCGCCAGGCGCACCGGCTGCTCACCCACCGGGTAGCGCACCAGTTCATCGGTCAACAGGTAAATCGTCGCCCGGGCCAATTGTTCGCTGATCTGCTGCACTTCCCCCGTCAGTACCAACTGTTCCTGGGCGCTGACCAGGCGGTAAACCTTCGCCGCATGCGGGCCGGTCTGCTCCACCAGCGCCTGGCCGCGCAGCACGCGGGTGCGCTGGGTAAGGTCGAGGTCGGTCTGATTGAAGGTTTTCAGCGCCAGCGGAATCCCCAGCAGCCGCTCCCACACCAGCAATGCTCGGTGGCGCTCGGTCTGGTTCATCGGTTGCAGGTTATCGGCCATCAGCGAGAATGTGCCATGGGCCAGACGCTCGCGATATTGCTCGCTGCGCACCTGGTTGAGCATGTGCAATGCCAGTACACCAAGTACCGCCACCAGAATCAGCGCGGCGCACATGCCGCCATAGATGCGCAGGAAGATCGAGTTCACAGGGACGAGTCTACGCAGGCCTCGGGAACGAACAGGTAGCCTTTGCTGCGGATGGTCTTGATCAGCCGCGGATGCTCCGGGTCATCGCCGATTTTCGGGCGAATGCGTGAAATGCGCACGTCGATGGAACGGTCCTGGCCGTCATAGCCGATGCCGCGCAGCGCAGTGAAGATTTCTTCCCGGGACAGAATACGCCCGGCGTTGGCCACCAACAGCCAGAGCAGATCGAACTCGGCGCTGGTCAACTCGATGCCGTTGTCGTTCAGCCAGGCTTCGCGCAGCGCGTTGTCCACCACCAGGGGGCCGAACTGCAGGCGCCGCTGTTTTTCCGGGGCGGCCTCCGGTGCTTCACTGCGTCGCAACAAAGCCTGGATGCGCGCCAGCAGCAAGCGCGGGCGCACCGGTTTGCACACGTAGTCGTCGGCCCCCAGGTCCAGGCCAAGTATCTGGTCGGTGTCGTCGGTGCGGGCGGTGAGCATCAGGATCGGGCCGTCATAACGGTCGCGGACCTTGCGGCAAATGCTCAGGCCGTCCTCACCGGGGAGCATCAGGTCGAGGATCACCAGGTCCGGCTGCTCCTTGATGATGCGCGCCGCCGCCAGGGCGCCATTGCCTTCGATTGTTACCCGCAGGCCATTGGTTTCCAGGTAGTCGCGGGTCAGTTCGGCCAGACGCTGGTCGTCCTCGACAATCAATACCTGCCAGGCTTCTTGCTCCACGGGTGACCTCTGCTTGCCAATATCTCTAATAAGGAAGGACCCACCCGTCTTTTTGTAATGATTGGGGTGGATAAATTGCCTGCATGCTGGCCGATTGTATAAACGTCGCCCGCCCAGAACACAAGCTGGTAAATGCGTTCGGACAAGGCGGTTTTTTGTGATAGGGTTCGCGCCCTTAAAAATCCGTCCAGGCGTTTTCGATCGTTGAAAAATGATGAAAAAAGGCCCGATCCAGCAGCATCGCGGCCTACACGCCGATTCGCTCTTTCACACACAATTTACGCACAGGTTTATCCACAGGTAGTACGTTGCAATCCCCCCCCAAAACGCATTATCTTGTAGCCCAGCGCCAAAAAAACCCTAGATGTAGGGTTTCGCGCAAAAAACCAAACACAAACCGGACACCAATTTCAAGCGCTTTTCTTGCCACTGTCCGGTTGAACCAAACGTATTTTCGAAAGACCAAACCGCGCGTGCGGATGGCTACTGTATTTCGGCCCAAAAGGGTGAAAACGGTACGGGTGTTGCAGTCCCAACTGTCACCTTAAAGGACCCCGGTCTCAGGCCCTTGGCATGAGACCAAAGACTTCGGCATGGAAGCGGCGCCCAATAGCACCCTTCCTACTGTCCCGAAGTTGTTATGCCCGGCATTCGCCGGTTGTAGTGCTTCAGGACGGAACGGTGGGCACCTTGATGGTGCCCAAACAAACATAGAGAACGTGGAGACACCCATGCAAACCGACACAACTCGCGAGAACCCGCAGGGCACCTTGCCGCAGGCCGCCGATTCGAATTCGGATCTGTCCGCCACCGCGCCTGGCCAGCTGCGCGTGATCAAGCGTAACGGCACTGTCGTTCCTTACACCGATGACAAGATCACCGTCGCCATCACCAAAGCGTTTCTCGCAGTTGAGGGCGGCACCGCTGCCGCTTCGTCGCGAATCCACGACACCGTTGCCCGCCTGACCGAACAGGTCACTGCAACCTTCAAGCGTCGCATGCCATCGGGCGGCACCATCCACATCGAAGAAATCCAGGATCAGGTCGAACTGGCCCTGATGCGCGCAGGCGAGCAGAAAGTCGCTCGCGACTACGTGATCTACCGTGACGCTCGCTCGAAAGAACGCGCCGCCCACGCACCGGTCGAAGAAGCGGTCAACGCTCACCCGTCGATCCGCATCACCCGCGCCGACGGCAGCCTGGCGCCGCTGGACATGGGTCGCCTGAACACCATCGTCACCGAAGCATGTGAAGGCCTGGAAGAAGTCGACGGCGACCTGATCCAGCGCGAAACCCTGAAAAACCTGTACGACGGCGTGGCCCTGACCGACGTCAACACCGCCCTGGTGATGACCGCCCGTACCCTGGTCGAGCGTGAGCCGAACTACTCGTTCGTGACCGCCCGCCTGCTGATGGACACCCTGCGTGCCGAAGGCCTGGGTTTCCTCGGCGTCGCCGAAAGCGCTACCCACCACGAAATGGTCGACCTGTACGCCAAGGCCCTGCCTGCCTACATCGCCAAGGGTATCGAATTCGAATTGCTGAACCCGGTTCTGGCCGACTTCGACCTGGAAAAACTCGGCAAGGCGATCAACCACGAGCGCGACCAGCAGTTCACTTACCTGGGCCTGCAAACCCTGTACGACCGTTACTTCATCCACAAGGATGGCGTGCGCTTCGAACTGCCACAGATCTTCTTCATGCGCGTGGCCATGGGCCTGGCGATCGAAGAGAAGCACAAAGAAGACCGTGCGATCGAGTTCTACAACCTGCTGTCGTCCTTCGACTACATGTCGTCGACCCCGACCCTGTTCAACGCCGGCACCCTGCGTCCACAGCTGTCGAGCTGCTACCTGACCACCGTGCCGGATGACCTGTCGGGCATCTACCACGCGATCCACGACAACGCCATGCTGTCGAAATTCGCCGGTGGCCTGGGCAACGACTGGACGCCGGTTCGCGCATTGGGTTCTTACATCAAGGGCACCAACGGCAAATCCCAGGGCGTCGTACCGTTCCTGAAAGTCGTGAACGACACCGCCGTTGCCGTTAACCAGGGTGGCAAGCGCAAAGGCGCTGTCTGTGCCTACCTGGAAACCTGGCACATGGACATCGAAGAGTTCATCGAGCTGCGCAAAAACACCGGTGACGATCGCCGTCGCACCCACGACATGAACACCGCCAACTGGATCCCTGACCTGTTCATGAAGCGTGTCTTCGATGACGGCAAGTGGACCCTGTTCTCGCCATCCGAAGTCCCGGACCTGCACGACCTGACCGGCAAGGCCTTCGAAGAGCGCTACGAGTACTACGAAGCCCTGACCGAGTACCCGGGCAAGGTCAAACTGTTCAAGACCATCCAGGCCAAAGACCTGTGGCGCAAGATGCTGTCCATGCTGTTTGAAACCGGCCACCCATGGCTGACCTTCAAAGACCCGTGCAACCTGCGCAGCCCGCAGCAGCACGTTGGCGTGGTCCACAGCTCGAACCTGTGCACCGAGATCACCTTGAACACCAACAAGGACGAGATCGCCGTTTGCAACCTGGGCTCGATCAACCTGCCGAACCACATCGTGGGCGGCAAGCTCGACACCGCCAAGCTGCAACGCACCGTGAACACCGCCGTGCGCATGCTCGACAACGTGATCGACATCAACTACTACTCGGTGCCGCAAGCGAAGAACTCCAACTTCAAGCACCGTCCGGTCGGCCTGGGCATCATGGGCTTCCAGGACGCGCTGTACCTGCAGCACATCCCTTACGGTTCCGACGCTGCCGTCGAGTTCGCCGACAAGTCGATGGAAGCGGTCAGCTACTACGCGATCCAGGCTTCCTGCGACCTGGCTGACGAGCGTGGCGCCTACGAGACGTTCCAGGGTTCGCTGTGGTCCAAGGGCATTCTGCCACTGGATTCGCAACAGATCCTGATCGAAGCCCGTGGCCAGAAGTACATCGATGTCGACCTGAACGAAACCCTGGACTGGGCACCTGTGCGCGCCCGTGTGCAGAAAGGCATTCGTAACTCCAACATCATGGCCATCGCACCGACCGCAACCATCGCCAACATCACCGGCGTGTCGCAGTCGATCGAACCGACCTACCAGAACCTCTATGTGAAATCGAACCTGTCGGGCGAATTCACCGTGATCAACCCGTACCTGGTTCGCGACCTGAAGGCTCGCGGTCTGTGGGACTCGGTCATGATCAACGACCTGAAGTACTACGACGGTTCCGTGCAGCAGATCGAACGCATCCCGCAAGAACTCAAAGAGCTCTACGCGACTGCCTTCGAAGTGGACACCAAGTGGATCGTCGACGCGGCAAGCCGTCGTCAGAAGTGGATAGACCAGGCTCAGTCGCTGAACCTGTACATCGCTGGTGCATCGGGCAAGAAGCTGGACGTGACCTACCGCATGGCCTGGTACCGTGGTCTGAAAACCACTTACTACCTCCGTGCCCTGGCCGCGACCAGCACCGAAAAATCGACCATCAACACCGGTAAGCTGAACGCTGTTTCCAGCGGCGGCAACCACGGTGACGACTCGGTTCTGGCTGCTCCAGCCGGTCCTGCTCCAGTGCCGAAGGCCTGCGCCATCGACGAACCGGATTGCGAAGCTTGCCAATAAGCTGAGCTTGTAGGCGCTGAAAGGTGCCTACCTGAAACCCCCGATGAGCCTCTGGTTGATCGGGGGTTTTCTTTTGCCCCGATGAATGTAGTGGCCGGTTTGCCGCCTTCGCTCACATGTGTGAACGCCACAGCTCCACTGTGTGAGCGAGCCTGCTCGCGAAGGGGCCAGCACAGGCAACCGAAACCTCAGCCCCTGACAAAAATCACAATCATAAAAAAACCCCTCTTTCGAGGGGCTCTTAATGCCGCAGCATCAAACATCAAGTCATCTGAATGATGGTCTGCATGATGGTGCTCTGGGTGGAGATGGTCTTGGCGTTCGCCTGGTAGTTGCTCTGCGCCTTGATCAGCTCGACCAGTTCATTGGTCACGTTGACGTTTGACTCTTCCAGGGAGTTGGAGCGGATCGAACCCAGGGTGCCGGTTTCCGGCGAATCGTAGCCCGGAATACCCGACGCGTAGGTTTCTTTCCAGGCGGTGCCGCCCACTTGCTGCAGACCTTGTTCGTTGGTGAAGCTGGCCAACGCAATCTGACCGATCGGCTTGGTTTGGTAGTTGCTGAAGTTGGCCAGCATCACGCCGTTGCCGTCGATGGTCAGGTTGGAGATCTGACCCGTGGCGTAGCCGTTCTGCGCCGGAATCGAGCGCGCGCTATCGGCGTTGAACTGGGTGGTGTTGGACATGGCGATGGTCACACCCGCCGGGTCGGCGGCGGCGCCATTGGGTGCCCACACACCATTGGTCACTTTACCTGGAGTCCAGTTGGTGATGGCCAGATTCGGGCTGACAATTGGCGCACCCGGTGGATTCGGCGTGCTGACCGATACAAGTTTGCCGCTGGTATCAAACGTCATGGTCGAAGGAACAGGTCGGGTAGCCGCGTTCATCGGGTCGCTGCCGTTCGGGTTGCGACCATCGATCAGGGTGTAGGTATCCCAAGTGTTGGGCCCCGTCTTGACCATGTATTGATCCATGGTGTGTTCGTTACCCTGAGAGTCGAAAATCGGGGTGCTGAACTGCTTGGTGTAGGACGCGGTCTTGCTCGGGTCGAACGGGTTCGCGACGACGTCGATCGCGGGCTCCGTAGACTTGAGGTTGATCGTCGACGACACGGTGGTAGTGGCCTTCGGTGCCAGGTTGGAGGTGTCGATACGCAGGTCGGTCAACACACCATTGATGATCTTGCCATTGGCATCCACGCCGTAACCCTGAACACGCGCCGTGTAGTCGGAGTTGGTGACGTAACCTTCCTTGTCGACCTTGAACGTACCGGCACGGGTGTAGGACAGCGAACCGTTGTTGTTCAGCACGAAGAAGCCAGAGCCATTGATGCCCATGTCCAGCACGTTACCAGTGCCGCTGCTGATATCACCCTGGGTAAATTGCTGGGCAACGTTCGCCAGACGCACACCATTACCGACGGTCCTGCTCCCCGCCCCCAGCTTGGTCGCCGAGTACACGTCTTCGAATTCTGCACGGGACGACTTGAAGCCGACGGTCGCGACGTTGGCGATGTTGTTGCCGGTCACGTCCAATTGCTTGTTGGCGGCATAGAGACCGCTAAGGCCGATGTTGAAAGACATATTCCACTCCTTTGTGCCGGGTTAGTCGGCTCTATATACCAATGGTTTGCACTTTGGACAGGGCGATGCTGCCCAGCCCGGCGAGATTAAGCATCAACTCACCGCCGGTCTGGCTGAGCGTCACGCTAGTGACGGTCGCCGGCAGGTTGGTGATCAGCGCCACGCCCTGACCGTCGATGGTGGTGTTCGCCGCGAAGGTGTACGTACCCGTTGGGGCCACGTTGCCGGCGTCGTCCTTGCCATCCCAGGTGAAGCTGGCATTGCCGGCCTTCTGGTCGGTCAGCTCGATGGTGCGAACGACCTTGCCGTCCTTGTCTGTGATTTTCACGGTGGTCGAGGCAACCGACTGCGGTATCGAAATCGAACCGGTCATGCCCTTCGTGGTATCGACTACGGCCTTGTCGCCCGGTGCGATGACCGAACGGCCCACCAGCGACGAGGCTTGCAATGCCTGGGATGAGCCGAAGGCGCCGGCAATGCCGCTCACGGTATCGTTGAGCGTGGTGATGCCTTCCAGGCTGCTGAACTGCGCCAGTTGCGCCACGAACTCGCCGTTGTCCTGCGGTTCCAGCGGGTTCTGGTTCTTCAGTTGCGTCACCAGCAACTGCAGGAACGCATCCTTGCCCAAGGCTTTTTTGCCGGTGGCACTGCCCGCTGCCGAAGCCAGGCTATCGTCGGTCTTGTTCTTGACCGCGGAGTTGGCCAGGATGTCGTTGAGGCTCAAGCCACTGGTGGTATCGGAAACACTCATCTGAGTCGCCCCTTATCACTGACCGAGGGTCAGGACCTTCTGCATCATGGTTTTGGCGGTGTTCATCATTTCGGCGTTGGTCTGGAACGAACGGCTCGCGGAAATCATGTCGGCCATTTCTTCCACCACGTTGACGTTCGGGTAGTAGACGTATCCCTTGGCATCGGCAGCCGGATGGTTCGGCTCGTAGCGCGCCTCGAGGTTGCTCTGGTCTTCGACCACGCCCAGCACCTGCACGCCTTGACCGGCGGCATCCTGGTTCTGGAACAGTGAATCGCTGCCGCCGCTCTGGCCGCCCTGGAACATGGTGGCGAACACCGGGTGACGCGCACGGTAGGTCTGGTCGATACTCGACGAGACCGTCTCGGCGTTGGCGATGTTCGAAGCGACGGTGTTCAAACGCGTGGTCTGGGCACTCATGCCGCTACCGGCAATGTTGAAAACACTGGATAGAGACATGACTTACTCTCCGCGCAGGGCTGAAACCAGCCCTTTGAATTTACTGTTGAGCAGGGTGAAGCTGGCCTGGAAGTTGACCGAGTTTTCCGCGTAGTTCGACTGCTCCAGCTGAGCGTCCACGGTGTTCTGGTCGATCGAGGGCTGCATCGGCGTGCGGTACATCAGCGACTCGTCGCCATTGCCCAGGCCTTCGGCTTCGATATGACGGCTGTTGGTCATGTTCAAGGCGAACGTGCCGTTCTTGGCTTTATCGTTCTGCGCCTCAAGCACTTTCGAGAACTCCAGATCCCGAGCCTTGTAGTTCGGGGTATCGGCGTTGGCAATGTTATTGGCCAGGACTTCGGCACGCTGGGCGCGGAAGCCCAGAGCCTTTTCGTGAATGCCGAGCGCTTTATCGAAGCTGATGCTCATGTCGGGAAACCTTCGGGTGACCTGATTTTTCGTACGTTAGATATAGCAAGCGTCATGCCAATTCAAAAAAGCCCGTAAACCGGGGCTTTGCGGGCAGTGGCAATGCGGCAATGCCAGAAAAGCGGCAACCGGTTTCCGCTGGATGCCGCTTTTCTGCCGCTTTACTCGACCGAGAGAACACCGCATCCCCTGTGGTAGCGGTGGAGCCGACTTCATCAGGCAAACAAAAACGGGAGCCCCTGAGGACTCCCGTTTTTTGATACCACCAACCGATCACTTCGCCTGGTAAATAATCCCCGGACTGCACTGGACCATCTGGTAATGATCCGGCAATCCGTTCAGGGCTTCGGAAGCACCCAGGAACAGATAGCCACCCGGCTTCAACGTACTGTGAATGCGCAACAGGATGTCCTTCTTCACTTCGGCAGAGAAGTAGATCAACACGTTGCGGCAGAACACGATGTCGAACTTGCCGAGGCTCGCGTAGCTATCCAGCAGGTTGAAGGAGCGGAATTCCACCCGGCTCTTGATCGGCGCCTTGATGGCCCAGCGTCCCGGCCCTTTCGGGTCGAAATAACGCTGCAGCCGCTCGGGCGACAGTCCGCGACCGATAGCCAGGCTGTCGTATTCGCCGGTCTTGCAGTTGGTCAGCATGGTGCCGGACAGATCGGTGGCCACGATCTGCACTCCCATCTTCAATTGCCCGACATTGGTCCGCTCGAACTCGTCGATGGACATCGACAGCGAGTACGGTTCCTGACCCGACGAGCACGCCGCCGACCAGATCCGCAGGCGCTGGCCGGGACTGGCCTTGATCGCTTCAGGCAGTACCTTGTTCTTCAAGACTTCAAACGGATAGGTGTCACGAAACCACAAGGTTTCGTTGGTCGTCATCGCGTCCACCACCATCTCGCGCAACCCGCTGCGCGGCTGGGTCTGGATGCGTTGGACCAACTCACCCAGAGACTTGATGCCTTGCTGCTCCATCAGTTTGTTGAGACGGCTCGAGACCAGATACTGCTTGTTTTCACCGAGCAAAATGCCACAGGCTTTTTCCAGGAATACCCGGAACTGTTCGAAATCCAAATTACCCGTAGACAATGCTGCCGCCTCTTAAATCGTGTTGACTGCCAGGGGCCGGACGCCCCTAGCTGATGTCTGCTGCTTTGATCCGGTCGACTACCCGGGATGCCAGGTCATCAGGACGGAATTTGGCCAGGAAGTCATCGGCACCGACTTTCTTGACCATCGCCTGATTGAACACGCCCGACAACGAAGTATGCAGGATGATATGAAGCTTTTGCATGCGAGGGTCGTTGCGGATCTCGGCCGTCAGCGTGTACCCGTCCATCTCCGGCATTTCGATGTCGGAGATCATCATCAGGAACTCTTCTTCCGGCTTCTTGCCCTCGTCGACCAGTTTGCGCAGGTAATCCAGCGCTTGCCGGCCGTCGTTCAACGCCACCACTTCGACACCGACCGTTTGCAGGCAGCGCGTAACCTGCTTGCGCGCCACCGACGAATCATCGACCGTCAGCACACGCAACGAGAGCGCCTTGTGCTGGGTTTCGACATCGACCACGCCGACGGAAATCGCTTCCGGCGTCGGCGCCACTTCCGCCAGCACCTTTTCGACGTCGATGATTTCAACCAACTGATTGTCGACCCGCGTCACCGCCGTCAGGTAGTGATCGCGACCGGTGCCCTTGGGTGGCGGATGAATCTCCTCCCAGTTCATGTTGACGATGCGTTCCACCGAGCGCACCAGGAATCCCTGGGTCTTGGTGTTGTACTCCGTGATGATCACGAAGGGATTGTTCTTGTCCTTCAAAGCACCGGAGCCGGTCGCCATTGCCAGATCAAGGATCGGAATGGTCGCCCCCCGGATATTCGCCACGCCGCACACGACAGGACTGGACTTGGGCATCAGCGTCAGCTGGGGGCATTGCAACACCTCCCGAACCTTGAACACGTTGATCCCATACAGCTGCTGGCCGTCGAGACGGAACAACAACAGCTCAAGGCGATTCTGCCCCACCAGTTGCGTGCGCTGGTTCACCGAATCCATTACACCAGCCATGCCCAGACTCCTACACCAACGCTAAGTGTTGTTGCGACGCACATTCATCTCTAAACGGCACGGCGCTTGCTTTTTATCTTTGTATGAACACAGAACCGACATTTTTCCGACGCCCTACCATACCCCACCGCAAACTCCTCGGTGCGTTGGCGGCTTTGTGCCTGTTCAACGTTGGCAGCCCTGCCCTTGCTGACGCGGTTACCTTGCCTGACATGCTTATCGGCGTCACCCAGGGCTTTCTTGAATTCACCGTAGAAGACTATCTGGCCACCAGTCAAACGGAAGGTCGCTACGAAATCCAGGTCAACCAGCTCGATCCGCGTATGCGCATGCCGATGTGCGACAAGGAATTGACAGCCTCACTGGAGAGTCCGGCCAAGCCGCTGGGCCGGGTCACGGTCAAGGTTCGCTGCGAAGGAACATCCCCCTGGACGGTCTTCGTACCCGCTCAAGTACGGCTGTTTCGCGACGTCGTGACCACCTCGCGACCACTGCGGCGCGCCGGCATTGTCGAGCCTGAAGATGTGATCCTGCGCGAGCGGGATATCAGTGTGATCAACCAGGGCTACCTGACCTCCGTGGACCAGGCGATCGGACAACGACTTACCCGACCAATGGTCACCGATCAGGTCATTACCCTGGTCCATCTCGAACAGGCGGAAGTCATCCGCAAGGGCGATCAGGTGGTGATCACCGCCCGTAGCGGTACGCTCAGCGTGCGAATGCCCGGCGAAGCGCTGTCCAATGGCGGCATGAGCGAACAGATTCGAGTGAAAAACCTCAATTCCCAGCGAGTCATCAAGGCGCAAGTCATCGCGCCGGGCCAGGTGGAGGTTTCCATGTAGGCGGCCATGCAGAGCTCTGTGTTATGTGAAGATGTGGCGCTGGCCATGCCTGTTCCCTAAACTGTGCCCCATGAAGGGCAAGCGCTGACGCGCGCAAGCTCATTGATAAATGGGCCTAAAGTTTTTCAGGGAATGGCCGAAAACATGGCAAGCGTCCAAATTCCCAGAGGTTTTTATCATGGTCATCGATTTCAGCCGTTTGAACAGTTCCTCGTCATTGACGGGCAGTACACGTACCAGCGCCGCCAAGGAAACCGCCGAAACCGGTAAATCCGCACCGCTGACTACCCAGGCCGAACAGGCCGGTACCGCTACAGTCGGGGAATCGGTACATCTCAGCAATGAGGCTCAACAGTTGCAGAAGATCACTGATACGCTGCGCGATCAGCCTGTCGTCGACAAAGCCCGCGTGGCCGAGTTGAAAGCAGCGATTGCCGATGGCAGCTATAAAGTCGACAGCAACCGTGTAGCCAGCAAACTGCTCAATTTCGAAGCCCAGCGCTAGGCCTCGGCCGGCGCCAGGCTTTTGGACGCTTAAAACCCAAGGCCAGCCATGCACGACACGAATCTACTGCAACTGATCACCGACGATTTTGCTCCAGCGCAACAATTGCTGGAGTTACTGCGTACCGAGTCCCTCGCCTTGCATGGTCGCGACATGTACCTGCTCGAAGATATTCTGGCGCAGAAGCAAGCCTTGATCATTTTGCTTGAACAGCATGGCCGCAAGCGCAGCGAAATCCTCGCCAGTCTCAACCTGCCAACCAACCGCAGCGGTCTGGAGCAACTGGCCAGCCAGTCGAGCGTGGGTGAAGCGCTGCTGGCACAAAGCGATGTGCTGACCGACCTTTTGACTCAATGCCAGGCTGCCAATGCCAACAACGGCCAGTCGATTCTGGTGCAGCAGGCCGCCACGGCCACTCAGTTGAAAATCCTCACCGGCGGCGAACCTCCAGCGCTCTATGACGCCAGCGGAACATTTTCCAAGCTTGTGAAACCGCGCCCGCTCAGTCAGGCTTGAGCCCGTCGATGAGCACGCTCTATCAAGACGCGAAACATGCTGGCAAAATGCTGGCTAGCCGTAGTCAAAATTTGTCTGGAGATTGATTAACCGTGTCCAATGCCTTAAATGCGGACGATGCTCCGCAGCCACCCAAGGTGCTCAGCACGCCTCTGGAAATCTCCGGCAACCTTCGCCAACTGCAAGAAAGCCATGACCCGCTGATCATCACGTTCCATGAGCGCACCCAGCGCTTCCAGAGCTACCTGGTGGACATTGATCGCGACAGCAACATGATTGCCCTGGACGAAATGATCCCCCGTGACGGCGAACGCTTCCTGCTGGCCGGCGAGCCGTTCAAGGTTGAAGGCTTCCATGACGGCGTGCGCATTGCGTGGGAAAGCAATGGTCCACTGACCATCGATGAATCCGGTGGCAGTCGTTGCTACCGTGGCACGCTGCCCGACGAAGTGGTCTACCACCAGCGCCGCAATGCGTTCCGTGCGGCATTGAAGCTGGCTCAACTGGTCGACGTCGACCTGGATGGCGAGAAACTCAAGGCGCCGATCAGCGGCAAGTTGCTGGACATCTCGGCCACCGGTTGCAAATTGCGCTTCGCCGGCGATATCACTGGCAGCCTGCAGCTGGGCCAGGTCTATGATCGCTTCATGGCCGCCCTGCCCTTCGGCAAGATGACCGCGCCAGTCGAACTGCGCTACCTGCACTTCGAGGAAAAGATCTCCACCACTTTCGCCGGTGTACGCTTCCACAACATGAGCGGGCTGGTGCAGCGGCAGGTCGAGCGGTTCGTCTACCAGCTGCAACGCGAAGCGCGGCGCTTCGACAAAGACGACCTCTGATATAACGCGCCAACAAAAACGGGCAGCCCCCTTGCGGTGACTGCCCGTTTTTTTATGCTTGAGTGTTACGGCCTGGCTTCAGTGAAACTTTGCTCCCGACCCGAATCCGGTTCTTCTGGAGGCGTATCGGTCTGCGGCTCCGGCTCGGCAGGCGGACTCTGCATCTGATCCTGAACCACCTGCTCATCGACCCGCGGATCAAGGCAAGCCACCAGGGGTGAACTCGACATACTGTCCGGCATGGCCACGTGGTGCAGCGGCGCGTCGTCCACCTGATGCAGATTGGTGACGGCTTTCGGGCGAATTCGCCACACCAGCACCAAGGCGAAGAAACTGAAGAAGGCATACAGCATCTGGCTGCCGAACAGCTTCATCAGCACCCCGGCCGCCAGCGGCCCGATGCTCGCCCCAACGCCATAAGTGACCAGCAGCATGGCCGTCAGAGACACCCGACGGTCGGCTTCGACATGGTCATTGGAAAATGCGACTGCCAGCGGATACAAGCAGAACTTCACCAGCGAACAGAGGAAGCCGGCAATAAACAGCACCTCCAGTGGCACCTGCTTCATGACCGCCAAAGGCAATGCGGCAAGTGCCAGAACAAAAGCAAAAGAGCGGATCAGCAGCGCCCGATCATAACGATCGGACAGCCAGCCCAACGGCCACTGCACCACCAGGCCAGCAAAAATGCAGCTGCCCATGAACAGACCGACCTGCTCCGTGGACAACCCCTGCTGCGATGCATACAAGGGCGCCAGACCGTAAAACGAACCGATGATCAGCCCCGCTCCCAGGACCGTACTCAACGACTGAGGCACCCGCGTGATAAAAAATCGCGGCTCCATGGGCGCCGGGTGAAGCGGTGCCGGGTGAATCCGCCGCGTCAGCGCCACCGGTACCAGGCACAGGGCAAAGCACAGGGCGACCAGCATCAACAGCTCAAGACCCAGGCCCGGGTGCATGACCAGAATCAGTTGCCCCAACACCAGCCCCAGGTACGAGGCGATCATATAACCACTGAATACCGTGCCGCGCTGCGAGGCTTCGGCCTGCTCGTTAAGCCAGCTCTCGATGACCATGTACTGGCACATCATACCCAGGCCGACGATGACCCGTAGAAATATCCAGGCCGGCAACCAGTCCACCAAACCGTGCCCGAGCACCGCTGCGCCAACGATACCGGCACACGCCGAGTAAGCGCGAATGTGCCCGACACGGGCAATCAAACGGTGGCCAATCTTGCCGCCCAGTACCAGGCCGAAGTAGTTGGCAGCCATCAACGCACCCACCCACAGGCTGTCGACGTTATCGGCCGCCAGGCGAAGGCCCAGGTAAGTACTCAGCAAGCCGGAGCCGATCAACATCATCAGCGAGGCGAAATAAAGCGCTCGAAAGGGTTTCCAGATTTGGCGCATCGGCGTTCCGAGCGGCTCCTTGCGGTGAGAAATCGGACTACCGAAAAGATAGTCCGAGATGGATGGTGCGTCAGGCCTGGGCTGCTAGAACACGCCGTTCCCAGGGAGTGATTTCATCATAGAAGCTCGTCAACTCCATGGTCTTCGAAGCAATGTAGCCTTCGATGAACTCCTTGCCGAACAGTTCCTTCGCCAATTGGCTACGTTTCAGACGCTCAAGGGCAGCATGCAAGGTACAGGGTAATGAAAGATTGTCCGGCACCTCAAATTCACCCTGGATAGGTTCGCTTGGTTCCAGTTTGTGCTCAATGCCGTACAAACCCGCGGCCAGGCTGGCGGCAATCGCCAGATACGGGTTGGCATCGGCGCCCGGCAAGCGGTTCTCGACCCGACGAGCGACCGGCGAACTGGCTGGAATACGCAAACCAGCAGCGCGGTTGTCATGGGACCAGCAGGCATTATTCGGCGATGCGAAGGGATGACACAAGCGCTGATAGGAATTCACGTTCGGTGCAAACAGTGCGGTGAAATCCGCCATGCAGGTCTGCTGACCGGCGATGAAATGACGGAAGGTCGCAGTCGGCTGGCCAGCCTCGTCACTGAACACGTTACGTCCTGTGTCGACCTCGACGATGCTTTGATGAATATGCATCGAACTGCCCGGCGTATGTGCCAATGGCTTGGCCATGCAGACGACCGTGAGGCCGTGCTTGAGTGCGACTTCCTTGAGCAAATGCTTGAACAGGAACGTCTGGTCAGCCAGCAGCAATGGATCGCCGTGCAGCAGGTTGATCTCGAACTGGCTGACACCCATTTCGTGCATGAAGGTATCGCGAGGCAAGCCCAAGGCGGCCATGCACTCATAGACCTCGGAAAAAAACGGCCGCAAGCCGTTATTGGAACTGACGCTGAACGCCGAATGGCCGTCTTCGCGCCGACCATCCAGACCAATAGGGGGCTGGAAGGGATGGGTTGGATCAATATTGGGCGCGAAGACAAAAAACTCCAGCTCCGTGGCCACCACCGGATCGAGACCAAGGGCGTTGTATCGCGTGATGACCGCCTTGAGTTGGCCGCGAGTCGACAGGTTGGAGCTTGCGCCGGTCAGCTCGTGCGCATCGCAAATGGCGAGTGCTCGTGGTTGCTTGCTCCAGGGCAAGCGATGGATTTGCGCAGGGTCTGGAACCAGTGCAAGGTCGCCGTCATCGCTGCCGTAAAAACGTGCTGGCGGATATCCGCCCATGATGCATTGCAGCAGCACACCCCGCGCCATCTGCAAACGCCGACCCTCCAGAAAACCCTCGGCGGTCATCACTTTGCCCCGCGGCACACCATTCAAATCGGGCGTGACACACTCAATTTCATCGATGCCCGTCAATCGCTGCGCGAGTGAATTCAGGCTAACGGTTGTCATGACGCAATCCTTGTTATTGTGCGAGCCGCGAACGGCGACCCGTACAAAATAGGCTCCGCGTGTTCGGAATATCAAGCAGCGTCATACAAAAAGCTTTATGCCTGAGAAATGATCAGGGCAGATAGAGGCTGAAGACGCCACCGCCTAACGGACCGCCGTTGCTGATTTCGGTGCGTCCGCCGACACCATTGCGCTGATGCAATGCTGCAATCCGCCCGGCAAAGTACAGGCCCAGGCCAGTGCTGCCACTGCTGTGATTGATGCCTTGCACGTAGTCCGCCTGACGCTCGATCATTTCGGCGGGGTAACCGTCGCCATCGTCATTGATGGTCAGCACCAGTTGCCCGGCCTCGTCGCTGACGCTGATCAGCACCGCATGACGGGCATATCGAATGGCATTGTTGATGCTGTTTGCCAGAACCGAAGCGATCAGCTCTCGATCGAAGAAACCCAACGGGCTCAAAGGATCGACTTCAAAGGTCGCGGCAATACCGCGACTGGCAAATACATCCTGATGACAGGCCAGTTGTGCTTCGATGAAATCATCGAGCTCGTGGTAAGCCGGTTGCAGGGGCATCTGATTGACACCGAGCTTATACAGGCCCAGCAGCTGCACGAGCATGCCGTTGAGGTGAGCGAATTCGAACTCGATCACGCCCTGCTCCGGCGTTTTCCGTGCCGGATCGGGCAGGTTCGCCAACCATTGACTGTGGGCCTGCATGAGCATGGCCAACGAGTTCTTCATATCGTGTACGGTTGAAGCGATCACCGTAGAAAAATCCAGGGTCTGCTGGTTGTCGTCCATTAGCCAAACGCCTTGCTTTTCAGTTTCTGATAGCGCGGATAACGCGCATCGGTATCCGGCATCAAACCGACCATTTTCAGGCAGGTTCGACACTCTTCGAGTTCAGCCGACGGCACGCTGGTATCGGTGCCATGCAACAGTGCCTGTGCCATGTTCAGCGCGATACTGATGTTCTTGGGTTGCAGCGCCAAGGCCTTGCGGAATACCTCCCGAGCCTCAACCAGGTTGCCGGTCTTGTACACGCGCACGCCCTGTCGATTGAGATCTGCAGCCGCATTGCCGGAGTTGAGGATGCTCGGATCATCCGTGAGCTTGGCGATATCCTTCATGACTGCCGGATCGTCGCCATAGATTTCCGCACAGTTCTTCAGCATCGACGTGCCGGCCTCTGCCTGACCGAGCATCTGCAACTGCTTGGCCACCAATAGCGCTGCTTCGGCACTCATGAACTGCTCCATGCCATCGAGGCGCATCAACGCTTGCTCAGTGAGCTTTTCAGCGGTCTCGGCATCGTTGAGCAACAGACTGGTGGCTTTCATCAATCGCGCGCGGATTTGCAGGCCGGGGTCGGTCGGGTTCTCCTTGGCCACCGCGCTCAACGTTGTATTGATTTCCAGCCGAGTACGGGTATCCAGGCCTCTTTCACTCCCTTTGCTGATCAAGGCATGGGCCAGTCCAAGGTTACTTTCAGCATCCTTGAAACGTGATTGGGCGCCTTGGCTGACAGCCTGGCGGTAGGCTTTGGAAGCCGTGTCGAAATCCTCATTGGTCATCGCCAATTTACCCAGCTGCGCCTGGCGACGCACCGCCAATGGCGACAAGCGAATCGCCTCTTCCAACACTTTCTGAGCCGACTTGGTATCCCCTTCGGCGACCAAGACATCCGCCATGCCGTCATAGAGCGCCGGCATCATCGGGAATACTTTCAGCGCTTTTTCGTAGATGCCTTTGGCTTGTGCAACCTGACCACGCTTGAACAACAACTTGCCCAGCCCGGCAAAGGCCCACGGCAACGGTCGGTCAGCAATGATGCTGTCATAAAGGCGTTCCAGCGCCTCATTCTGATTCAGGTCGCGCAGAGCGTCGGCGCGGTAGCGCAGGCACAGCGGCGAGTAACGGATATCTTGCTTGCACAGGGCAATGCAGGCGTTGAGCACTTCTACCGGTTTACCCCGGTCGAGGGCTTGCAGGATTGGCTTGAGCAACGTCTTGCGCTGCTCCAGGCGCTCTAGCCGCTGGGCCAGTCCGGAACGGTTGAAGGGCTTGGTCAGATAAGCGTCAGGCTCGTGCTCCAGCGCGCTGAGCACCATGGCCTGGCTGGTTTCGGCGGTGACCATGACAAATACACTTTCATGGCTGATCAGCTTCTCGATCATCAGATCTTCGAGCACCTGCTGACCGTTCTTCTTTCCATCGCCCAAATGGAAATCCTGCAAGATGAAATCGTAGGACTTCTGCGAACACATTTTCAGCGCCTGCTCGCCCGTGTCGGCGGTATCCACATCCTTGACGCCCAGCTCCCGCAGCATCGACCGGACCGAACTGCGGAAGTCCGAAAAATCATCGACGATCAGAAAACTCTTTTGGTGATACGACAGCATCGAAGATTTCCAGGCAATTGAAGAAGAAGTACCGACGGGCAAACACATGAACAAGATCAGCTTCACCTGACCTTGCGGCGCGCAGATGATAGCTAGTAGCCATAGGCTATCAAGCGATTTCTCTTGGACTGCAGTAACGATTTAAGGCTGCCAGAAATGAAGATCGCTGTGACCCTTAGGTTATCGGCCAGTGGTGGTGTTCTCTTGAAGCGACAAGGATGCAATCGCGCGCGATAAGTCGGGGATGGGGGCGGCGGAATCAGTATTTTTATCAGGCCCACTTTCCTGCGGACAAAACAAAACCCCTACCTGCATACGCAGATAGGGGTTTCGGAATTTAATCTTGACGATGACCTACTCTCACATGGGGAAACCCCACACTACCATCGGCGATGCATCGTTTCACTTCTGAGTTCGGGA
>NZ_FYED01000015.1 GCF_900187565.1 Pseudomonas sp. Irchel 3A7
GGCCCCCAAACAGATCATCTGTGCAGCAATGCGCAAGCTCCTACATTTTGTCTACGCCGTTCTTAAATCGGGCCAGCCATTTGACCCGAATTTTGCGCTTGCCCGATGAGGGACAAGACGGTATCTACAGATGAATCTGTAGGTCGTTCCGACCTATTCGCGAGCAGGCTCGCTCCCACAGTGGATTGGTTTCAAAGTGGGCTATGCGGTGTTACTCGGTGGGTGGGTTCAGCTTCGCTTCCATTTCCGCCACCTTCGTCTCCAGTGCCTCCAGGCGGGCGCGGGTGCGGGCGAGAACGACCATCTGACTATCGAATTCTTCCCGGCTCACCAGGTCCAGTTTGCTGAAGGCGCTTTGCAGCAGGGCCTTGAACTGGCTTTCGATTTCGGCTTTCGGCAGTGGGGTGTCGCCGCTGAAGAGGCGGGAGGCGGTGCCGGTCAGGGCGTCGAGGAAGTCTTTGGGCGCGAGCATGGGGAAAGGTCCTGGTAACAATGGCGGGCAGTGTATCACGCAGTGTCTATAGTCAATTTCGCGGGCAAGGGATGCACGCTTTTCGCGCATGCGGATGGACGGCGTCGCACCGTTGTTGTGCGTAACGTGCCGGGTGTTGTGGCGAAGTGGCGGCCATCAACCGGTAAAGGCTTGAAAACAGTGAGTTTTGTGGAGATGGCAAGCTTTCTGCTTAGACGGTAGTGACCCATGCACTGATGCAGTCACCGTGACGAATGCAGTGCGCCGAGCGAAACGCGGGGAGCGTTTGGCAAGGAGCGGTTAGCTGGCGTCGGACGGGCGGATAAGGCCGACGATGCGTTACAAAGCCAGGCACTGCGCTTAGACTTGAGACGGGTTTGTTTTCCTGGGGCAAGTCCACCAATTCGGGAGAGAGTTTTCATGAAGCTAGTCACTGCCATCATCAAGCCGTTCAAGTTGGACGACGTGCGCGAGTCGTTGTCCGAGATCGGCGTGCAGGGCATTACCGTCACTGAAGTCAAAGGCTTCGGTCGGCAGAAGGGTCACACCGAGCTGTATCGCGGCGCGGAGTACGTGGTCGATTTCCTGCCAAAGGTGAAGATTGATGTCGCCATTGACGACAAGGATCTCGACCGGGTTATCGAGGCGATAACCAAGGCCGCCAACACCGGCAAGATCGGTGACGGCAAGATCTTCGTGGTCAATCTGGAACAGGCGATTCGCATCCGTACCGGCGAAACCGATACCGACGCAATCTAAGCCGCCACAAACCCAACGCCCCAGGAGAAAACAATATGACTCTGCGTAAAATCGCAGGGCTAGGAGCCCTGTTGTCCCTCGTAATGCCCGGCCTGGCCATGGCGGCAGACGAAGTGGCGGCCCCAGTCCTCAACTCCGGCGATACCGCCTGGATGTTGACCTCGACAGCTCTCGTGCTGTTCATGACCATTCCCGGCCTCGCGCTGTTCTACGGCGGCATGGTTCGGTCGAAAAACATTCTTTCCGTGATGATGCAATGCTTCGCCATTACCGGTCTGATCAGCGTCCTGTGGGTTATTTATGGCTACAGCATCGCGTTCGACACCACCGGCATGGAGCAGGGCGTCGTCAACTTCAACTCCTTCTTCGGTGGCATGGGCAAGGCATTCCTGGCCGGTGTCACGCCATCGAGCCTGACCGGACCGGCGGCGCTGTTCCCTGAAGCGGTGTTCATCACCTTCCAGATGACCTTTGCCATCATCACCCCGGCGCTGATCGTCGGCGCCTTCGCCGAGCGCATGAAGTTCTCCGCGATGCTGGTGTTCATGGGCATCTGGTTCACCCTGGTTTATGCGCCGATTGCGCACATGGTCTGGTCCGGCAACGGCGGCCTGATGTGGGACTGGGGCGTGCTGGACTTCGCCGGTGGCACCGTGGTGCACATCAACGCCGGTGTGGCCGGTCTGATCGCCTGCCTGGTACTGGGCAAGCGTAAAGGTTTCCCGACCACCCCGATGGCTCCACACAATCTTGGTTACACCCTGATGGGCGCCGCCATGCTGTGGATCGGCTGGTTCGGCTTCAACGCCGGCTCTGCCGCGGCCGCCAACGGCACTGCCGGCATGGCGATGCTGGTCACCCAGATCGCGACTGCCGCCGCTGCACTGGGCTGGATGTTCGCCGAGTGGATCACTCACGGTAAACCAAGCGCACTGGGCATCGCCTCGGGTGTGGTTGCCGGCCTGGTCGCCATCACGCCAGCCGCTGGCACCGTAGGCCCGATGGGCGCCCTTGTGATCGGCCTGGCCGCAGGCGTGGTGTGCTTCTTCTGCGCCACCACCCTGAAACGCAAAATGGGTTATGACGACTCCCTCGACGCCTTCGGCGTGCATGGCATCGGCGGTATCCTCGGCGCGATCCTGACCGGTGCATTCGCTGCACCGTCCCTGGGTGGCTTCGGCACCGTGACCGACATCGCCGCACAAGTCTGGATTCAGTGCAAAGGCGTAGGCTTCACGGTGATCTACACCGCGATCATCACCTACATCATCCTCAAGGTCCTGGATGCGGTCATGGGCCTGCGCATCACCGAAGAAGAAGAATCGGTCGGCATCGATCTGGCACTTCACAACGAACGCGGCTACAACTTGTAAGCACGCGCATGAAAAAATTTGCCCGGCTTGCCGGGCATTTTTTTGTCCGCGATTTATCATTGAAAGGACGGCTGAAAGGTTTTTTCTGACAGCTTTGTGAACGTTTACGACGCGTGTTTTTGTGCCGCCGAAGGCTTACACGATTGAAGGATGATCAGGGCCTTTGTTTTTTCCCAGAGCGCGCTAGAATGCGCCCCGAACGTGCGGAGAACTGTATGTGGCAACAGACTCTGATAACCCTGCGGGCGAGGCCCCGGGGCTTTCATCTGGTAACGGACGAGTTACTCGCCGGCTTGCCTGAACTCAAGGCATGCCGGGTTGGTCTGTTGCATTTGTGGCTGCAGCATACCTCGGCGTCGTTGACCATCAACGAGAACGCCGATCCGGCGGTACGTCGCGACTTCGAACGATTTTTCAATCGTCTGATCCCACAAGGAACAGACGGCTATGAGCATAACGACGAAGGCCTGGACGACCTCCCGGCGCACTTCAAGGCCAGCGTGCTTGGCTGTCAGCTCAGTTTGCCGATTTCGGCGGGCAGACTGGCGTTAGGGACCTGGCAAGGCGTTTACCTGGGCGAGCACCGTGATTTTGGCGGTGCCCGTAAAGTCCTCGCCACCGTGCACGGTGAAGAGGCATGAACCGCTGGTCACCAGCGGTTATTGAATTTTTCCGGCAGCCTTCGACAGAGGGCAAAGCTGGGCTATAACTAATCTGCTTTTCGCAAGTCATGAGGTAGAACATGAGCGACGATGATCTGGAAAACGACGACCTCGAAGTAGGCGACGACGAAACCGAAGAAGGTCTGGAAGCAGCGGCCGAAGACGTCGCTGAAGACGACGGCGGTGATGCCCCCGTTCCGACCGCCAAAGGCAAGGCCAAGGCTGCGGTATCGGTCGATGAGCTGCCGAGTGTCGAAGCCAAGAACAAGGAACGTGACGCCCTGGCCAAGGCCATGGAAGAGTTCCTGGCTCGTGGCGGCAAGGTGCAGGAAGTGGAGGCCAACGTGGTCGCCGATCCGCCCAAGAAGCCTGACAACAAGTACGGCAGCCGGCCTATCTGAGCCTGCTTCGCGCTTGCTGAAAAAGCCCGCCGTCGCTGCGGGCTTTTTCATGCCTGGAACAAAATGCCGGGATCTGCTGCGACCCCTGTGGGAGCGGGCTTGCCCGCGATGGGTCATCAAATCCAACATTGATGTTGCCCGATGAATCGCTATCGCGGGCAAGCCCGCTCCCACATTCGTTCTGTGTCAGGCCGACGATGCATTCCACAACGCCAATAACGCCGGCAGCTCGGTCAGACTGCGGATCTCGGCATCCGGCAAGCGCTCGGCTTCCCAGTTTTTGCCCGAGGGGTTGAACCAGATCGCCCGCAGCCCCGCTTGTTGGGCGCCGGCAATATCGTCACCCGGATGATCACCGATATGCACCGCCGTCTCAGGGGTTGCACCGCCGCGTTGCAATGCCTCATGGAACAGTCGCGCATCGGGTTTGGCGATGCCGATGTCTTCGGCGCACAACGCAAACTTGAAGTAGTCCGCCAGCCCCAGCCGCCGTACATCGGCATTGCCATTGGTGACCACGCCCAGGGCGTAGTGGTTGGCCAGCACCTCCAGGGTCGGTTGCACCTCCGGGAAGATTTCCAGCTGGTGCCGGGCATGCAGGAACACTTCGAAACTCTGGTCGGCCAGGTCCGATGCTTCGGCATGGGTATAACCGGCTTCTTCCAGTGCGTGGAACAACACACGCCGGCGCAGGGCGCTGATACGGTGCTTGAGGCTCGGTTCGTTGCTCAGGATGCGTTCGCGAATACTCCACAGATGCTCCACCGCAACGGCGCCCAGGTTGGGCGCATTTGCGGTCAGCCATTCACGCAATACGGCTTCGGCACTGACGATCACCGGGGCGGTGTCCCACAGGGTGTCATCGAGGTCGAAGGTGATCAATTGGATCGTCATGAATCATCGCCTTTAATGCGTTTGGCCCGTGGATGGGCGCTGTCGTAGACCGTGGCCAGGTGCTGGAAGTCCAGGTGGGTGTAGATCTGCGTGGTCTTGATGTCCGAGTGCCCGAGCAGTTCCTGCACCGCCCGCAGGTCTTGGGAGGACTCCAGCAAATGGCTGGCAAAAGAGTGCCGCAACATGTGCGGGTGCAGGTTTTGCCCCAGTTCGCGTTCGCCCGCCGCCTTGACCCGTAGCTGAATGGCCCGCGGCCCCAGGCGTCGCCCTTGCTGGCTGACGAACACCGCATCGTCCGCCGGGTTGGCCATTGCCCGCAAGGGCAGCCACAATTCCAGCGCCTCGCGAGCCTTCTTGCCCACCGGCAACAGTCGGGTCTTGCTGCCTTTGCCGAGCACCTGGACCATGCCATCGGCCAAATCAAGCTGATCGAGATTCAGCCCGGTCAGCTCCGACAGCCTCAACCCGGAGGAGTAGAAGAGTTCAAGAATCGCTTGATCCCGACGAGCGAGGAAGTCGTCTTCGACCCCACCTTCAAGCAGTTGCAGTGCGCGGTCGGTGTCGAGGGTTTTCGGCAGGCGGCGTTCACCCTTGGGCGGCGCCAGGCCGTTGGCCGGATCGTGGTCGCACAGTCCTTCGCGGTTCAGATAATGATAGAGCCCGCGCACCGCCGACAGTAGCCGCGCCAGGCTGCGGGAGGATTGGCCTTGGGCATGCAGGCGGGCGATCAGGCTGCGCAGGCGCTGGATGTCCAGGGCGGCCCAGCTGCCGATGTTCTGTTTGACGCACCAACTCAACACCTTGTCCAGGTCTCGGCGGTAGGCCGACAGCGTGTGCGGCGACACCTGCCGCTCACTGCGCAGGTGTTCGCAGTAAGCGTCCAGTTGCCGTTCCATGATCAGCGTACCGAGCGCAGGGAGCTGTTGATCCGTGGCAGCACGCGGCCCATGACTTCGGCGATGTAGCTCAGGAACAGCGTGCCCACCGAGCTTTTGTAGTGTTGCGGATCACGGCTGGCGATGGCCAGGATGCCGTGGATGCCCTGGTGGGTGATGGCGACGACGGCGGTGGAGCCGATCTGCTTGCGCTGTTCTTCGCCGAACAGGAAGTCCAGTTCGTGCTCGCGCAAGCTGCCGCTGACGCTCTTGTCTTCTTGCAACAAGCCGCCAATGGCCACTTGTGCTTCAGCGTGGGTGACCCAGCGGCCGACCGGCATGGCGTTGTCGCCGAGCAGGATCAGGCTGACGAAGGGCACCTGGAAGTCCTGGCGCAGGCTGTCTTCGACGCACATCACCACGTCTTCCAGGGTGCTGGCGTCCATCAGCGCGAGAATCAGGCGACGGGTCTTGTCGAAGAGGCGGTCGTTGTCACGGGCCACGTCCATCAAGTGCGAAAGGCGGTGGCGCAACTCGATATTGCGGTCGCGCAGAATGGTCATCTGCCGTTCGACCAGAGACACGGTATCGCCGCGTCGGTGGGGAATGCGCAAGGCCGGCAGCAGTTCTTCGTGCTCGACGAAGAAATCCGGATGAGCCTCCAGGTACGCGGCAATCGCCGCCGCCTCCAGGCTTTCGGACGCTGATTCGTCGGGCTGTCGGGCGGGTACCTGAGGCTTATCGGTCATGGCTTCGGCTCATTCAAAGACGCACTTGTCCTTCGTATACGCGCACTGCCGGGCCGGTCATCATGACCGGTTGGCCAGGGCCTGCCCATTCAATGGACAGGCGCCCGCCAGGCAGGTCGATCAATAGCGGCGAATCCATCCACCCCTGGCTGATCGCGGCCACTGCGGCGGCGCAGGCGCCGGTACCGCAGGCCTGGGTTTCCCCGGCTCCGCGTTCCCAGACGCGCAATTGCGCGCGGCCCCGGTCGATGACCTGGAGAAAACCGACATTGACCCGTGCCGGAAAGCGCGGGTGATGTTCGATTTTCGGTCCCAGTTCATGCACCGGTGCGGCGTTGATGTCGCTGACCCGCAGTACGGCATGGGGGTTGCCCATGGACACTGCGGCCAGCTCGACCGGCGCACCGTCGACGTCGACCTGATAGCTCAGGGCCTGCTCCGGCGCCTGGAACGGAATATCCGCCGGCACCAGGCGCGGGGCACCCATATTGACGCCGATCTGCCCGTCGTTGCGAACATCCAGTTCGATGATGCCACTTTTGGTCTCGACACGGATCTGCCGCTTTGCGGTCAGGCGCTTGTCGAGCACAAAACGGGCGAAGCAGCGTGCACCGTTACCGCACTGTTCCACTTCAGAGCCATCGGAGTTGAAGATCCGATAGCGGAAATCCACGTCCGGGTTGCTTGGCGCTTCGACGATCAGCAGCTGGTCGAAACCGATACCGGTATGCCGATCGCCCCACAACTTGGCGTGCTTGGGCAGAATGTGCGCGTGCTGGCTGACCAGGTCGAGGACCATGAAGTCATTGCCCAGGCCGTGCATCTTGGTGAAACGCAGCAGCATGGTTTTACTCCGGCAGCAGGCTTTCGCCAGCAAACAACTCGGCTACCGTCTCACGGCGACGCACTTCAAATGCCTGATCACCGTCCACCAACACTTCGGCGGCGCGGCCGCGGGTGTTGTAGTTGGAACTCATGACAAACCCGTAGGCGCCGGCCGAATGCACGGCCAACAGATCGCCTTCTTCCAGGGCCAGCTCACGCTCTTTGGCCAGGAAGTCGCCGGTTTCGCAGATCGGGCCGACGATGTCGTAGGCGCGGGCAGGGGTGCTGCGCGGGCGCACGGCGGTGACGTCCATCCAGGCCTGATACAGCGCCGGGCGGATCAGGTCGTTCATGGCCGCATCGACGATGGCGAAGTCTTTGTGTTCGGTGTGCTTGAGGTACTCGACCTGCGTCAGCAGCACGCCGGCGTTGGCCACGATGAAGCGGCCCGGCTCGAACACCAGCGCCAGATCGCGACCGTCGAGACGCTCGCGCACGGCTTTGATGTAGTCGCCGGCCAATGGCGGCTCTTCATCGCGATAACGTACGCCCAGACCGCCACCGAGGTCGATGTGACGCAGGTAGATGCCGCAATCGCCGAGGCGGTCGACCAGGCCCAGCAGGCGGTCGAGGGCGTCGATGAACGGCGGCAGGGTGGTCAGTTGCGAGCCGATATGGCAATCGACGCCGACCACTTCCAGGTTCGGCAGCTGTGCGGCACGCACGTACACGTCTTCGGCGTCGGCGATGGCGATGCCGAACTTGTTCTCTTTGAGACCGGTGGAAATGTACGGGTGAGTACCGGCATCGACGTCCGGGTTCACGCGCAGCGAGATTGGTGCGCGAACGCCAAGCTCGGCAGCAACCACTTGCAGGCGTTCCAGTTCGTCGGTGGATTCGACGTTGAAGCAGTGCACGCCGACTTCCAGGGCGCGACGCATGTCGTCACGGGTCTTGCCGACGCCGGAGAACACGATCTTGTCGGCGCTGCCGCCAGCGGCCAGTACGCGTTCCAGTTCGCCACGGGACACGATGTCGAAACCGGCGCCCAGACGCGCCAGGACATTCAGTACACCGAGGTTGGAGTTGGCCTTGACCGCGAAGCAGACCAGGTGCGGCATGCCGGCCAGCGCATCGGCGTAAGCCAGGTATTGGGCTTCGATGTGGGCACGGGAATAAACATAGGTCGGTGTACCAAAGCGATCGGCGATGGCAGACAGGGCAACACCTTCCGCGAACAGTTCACCGTCACGGTAGTTAAAAGCGTCCATGAGGTTCCCTTATTGGTAGACGTCGTGCTTGTGCGCCTTGGAAGCAGGCTGCTTTTGCGAGGACTGGGCCTGCTCTGCAGGGTCCTGGTCGGGATCGGGCAGATACAGCGGGCCTTTTTGACCACAGGCCGACACCAGGCAAGCAACCGCGACGAGCGCAGCAAGGGAAGAGATCAGGCGCTTCATGGCGAAATCCTTGAAAATGCATTAATTGCGCCGGAGTATACCGGCCACCCGGCAGCTTGCCTATGCGATGCGGCTCCCGTCCGGCGGGCCTTGCAAGATGCCTGTCGGTATCATGCAATCCCTGTGGGAGCGAGCCTGCTGGCGAAGGCGGTGGGTCAACCAACTATGCTGGTGGATGTGCCGGCCTCTTCGCGAGCAGGCTCGCTCCCACAAATCGTAATCCTTTGCATTCGGCAAGCAGCGCCCGTATCTTGCGGCGCTTGAGCCTGATCAGACACTTTTTGAGGTTGCCGTAATGAGTTTGTCCGAAGCCCGTTTCCACGATCTGGTCGATGCCACCCAGCAAACCCTGGAGGACATCTTTGACGAAAGCGACCTGGATATCGATCTGGAGAGTTCGGCCGGTGTGCTGACCGTCAAGTTCGAAAACGGCACTCAGTTGATCTTCAGCCGTCAGGAGCCGTTGCGGCAGTTGTGGCTGGCGGCGGTGTCCGGCGGCTTCCACTTCGATTACGACGAAGAGAGCGAACGCTGGATGTGCGACAAGAGCGAAGAGCAGTTGGGTGAAATGCTTGAGCGCATCGTCAAGCAACAGGCTGATGTTGAACTCGATTTCGAAGGTCTGTGAGGCCGTGACCCAGCCTGCGCCTGCTCGTCCGCCCAAGCCGCTGTACAGTAATGTCAGCCCGGCGGTGCCATCGCCGTGCAGCGGTGTGTGCCGGCTGGACGAACAGAAAGTCTGTCTCGGTTGTTTCCGCCATGTTGAAGATATCCGTGAGTGGCGCTCGGCGGACGATGAGCGGCGACGGGTGATTTGCGCACAGGCTGCTCAACGCAAATCCTGCGTCTGACGCTATCCCTGTGGGAGCGAGCCTGCTCGCGAAAACGGTGTGTCAGTCAAGCAGTTATCGACTGATACACCCTATTCGCGAGCAGGCTCGCTCCCACAGTGTTTTCTATACGCCGCTTTCTAACGCCCTCCTGTCGGCACCGTGGCTGCCCTCGACTTGTATATTTTTTGAGCTGTGATAGTGTCCAGATAAGCCTCAACCCATCGAGGCTCGTGAAAACCCCGCCTTTTTCTGGCGGGGTTTTGCTTTTTTCGTGCAGAAGAAAGGAGTCTGCCCTGATCATGACCGCACCTTCCATCACCCTTACCCGTCTGGACGTCCAGCGTCTGGAGCGTCTGATCGACAGCCTGGATGAAACCCTGCCGGGCGTTATTGCGCTGCAAACCGAGCTGGATCGCGCCGACACGCTGGTCGGCCACGATGAAGTGCCCGCCGATGTCGTGACCATGAATTCCCGCGTTCACTGCCGTGAAGAGATCAGCGGCAAGGACTATCACCTGACCCTGGTTTACCCCAAGGATGCCAATGCCGACGAAGGCAAGATTTCCATTCTGGCGCCAGTGGGCAGTGCGTTGCTCGGCCTGAAGGTCGGACAGCACATCGATTGGCCGGCACCGGGTGGAAAGACCCTGAAACTGACCTTGCTAGAAGTCGAATCGCAGCCGGCCAACGGTGGTGACTTTCCGGAGTAACGACCGATCAGACCTGCCCGAGCGCCTCGTTCAATGCGCGCTCCAGATCGGCCTTGTAACGCAGATACAGATTGCTTGAGCCATGACCATCACCGAGCAGGCCCGACAGGTCCAGATCGGTGATGTAGCAGCGGTAGCGCTCGGTCTCGCGGCGCTGCTCGACGATCTCCCGGGCGACCACACTGAACAGTTGGTCGCCATGCTCCAGCTCTGAAAACTCCCGCTGATTACAGTACAAGGTGACGTGCGCCTTGCCCGGCGCGGCTTTGCCTACGATCGCCTGCACGTCATAGAACGGTTTGTTGACCGGTGTTTGCGGCGCCGGACGGGCTTCGACCCGGCGCGCCCGGCCTGTACTTGAAGGCAGGATCTGGTAATACAGGCTCTCCAAGCTCCGGGGCTGAGTGGCGTCCATCGGCAGCAAGGCCTCACGCCGGTACTGGATCGACAGCAGGAATCGTTGCAGCGGCACCAGCAGGCTTTGCTCGTCGTGCCATGGCAAGCGTTGCTGCCACAAGGCATTGAATTCATCCAGCACGTACAGATCGGCCTGGTCTTCGTTGATCCGGTAGAACACCTGAATGCAATCCGGCTGGCCCATGGGCAGGAGCAGCGCGAGGTCGTGGTCTTCGAGTGCCATCGAGTCCAGGTGCAGCGGGCTGTAGCGGGTCAGGTCTTCGCTCAGGTAATCGCAGAGCGCCGGCAGCGTGGCGAGGGCGACGTGCCTGACATGGCCGGGCACCAGCTCCAGTACGTGGTAATGCTGCTGGACCTGAACCAGGTAGCGATGATTGAGTTTGCTAAGCAGCAGGTTCTGCGCCGTGTCGAGGATGTCCTCGACACGCTGGGCGATGAACTGCGCGCGGTTGTGACAGAAGCAGCGCACGCGCAATCGGGGTTGTCGCCGGTCTTGCGGCAGGTTGTTGAGGTAATCGCGCAGGCAATCGAGCAGGGCGTGAGGGCCGTCGAAGCGGCTGACCAATACTTCGTTCCAGCTGTTGAGCGTGACCTGGTCCAGGGTCAGCACCAGGTTTTCCCGAACCCCTGCGTAACTCAGGGAGTCGGTGCGCTCGGTGGTCATCAGGATGTTCAGGTCGCGGTGATGCTTGAGCGGATCGACACCGACGTTCACCAGAATCAGCACTTCGCTGGGCACGCTGGCCCGCAGCAAGGGCTCTTCGGCGACGGTCGGCAGAGGCAGGGCAATGGTCTGTTGCAGGCTGCCGAGCAGGTTGAACAGCTCGAATTCGCTGAGGTCGCTGCCGCCGGGGTGCAAGGCCAGGCGGGTGCTGCTGTCGATCACACCGTTGCGGTGGCACCAGGTCAGCAATTCGAGCAATTGGCGGCTGCGCTTGATCGGGGCGAAATGCTCCCACTCAAGGGCGGTCAGGCTGCCGTTGTACAGGCCCCACTGAGACTGCCCCGGTTCCTTCTTGTTTACCGCGTGCACCAGCGTCAGGGTGTCTTCGGCCAGATCCGGGGCGATGCCCGGGTTGATGAATTCGATCTTGTCCGCCTTGCGTTCGAAGGCCGCGTAGAGTCGTCGGCCCAGTACGCTGAGGTCGCGCTTGTTGATGAGGCTGACGGTTTGTTCGTTGCGGGCGAACTGGGTCAGGAAGCGGTAACTGTAATTCAGCTCGTTGACCAGGGCTCGGCGCTCGGAGCTGACCTGACGGACTTTCCACTGGCTACGGCTGTCGAGCAGGGCCAATTGGCGCTGGTCCCATCGCCATTCGTGGGCCAGGCGCTCGAGCAGCGAGCGCTGCCAGCCCTGGGAACGGCCGCTGCTGCCGGTGAGCTTGCGATTGACCTTCAGATACAGCGCGCGCCGCACCAGCTCCAGACGTTCTGGCTCGTTGCGGGCGATGAGGTATTCCTCGATGCGCCGGTAAACCACCACGTAGGGGTCCAGTTCATCGAGGTCAAGCCGGTTGGCAAACACGGCTTGCTTGAAGCGCAGGCTCAGGCACTGGACCCTCGGGTGTTCGCTGGCGTAGACCTCGGTCAGCAGCAACTTGAGGACCGATTTGTAAGGCGACTCGATACCCTTGAACAGCTGCCACAGACCGGCGCCGATGAACTCGCCGGGCGGAATGAACGCCAGCGGTCCCAGGTCGAGGGTTTCGTCGGCGCGGATGAAACGCTTTGACAGCAGCGTATGGATGTAGCGGTCGTAACTCGCTTCTTCATAGACCGGTACCAGCCACCAGATCGGCGTACGCCCGGCCAGCCAGATCGCGGTGCGATAGAACTCGTCGAGCAGCAGGTAGTGCTGGGTGGTGCCGCAATTTTCGGAACTGAGTTGATTGTCGCGCTCGCCTCTCACGAAACGGGCCGGGTCGATCAGGAAGAAGTGCGCCTCGGCGCCCTGGCTGGCAGCCCAGGCCTCCAGCAACTGACATTTCTTGCGCAGCTCGCCGAGTTCGTTCTCGCTCAAATCCGAGCTGTGACACACCCACACATCCATGTCGCTCTGGTCGGCCTGGGCGAGGGTGCCGAGGCTGCCCATCAGGAACAGGCCGTGAATCGGTCGTGGCGGGTTGCTGCCGTGGCGTGGCTTATAGGAAAACGAGCGGGTCAGGCGTTGGGCTTCGGCGAGGACGTTGGCGTCGGGTTCGAAATTCGACAGTCCGGCCGGTGTGCTGCCTGAAACATAACCCGGCAACAGCGGATGATTGACGTGGAAAAACAACGGCAGAAGGTTGAGCACCCCTTGCTGGCGGGTCGACAAACCCTCCAGGGCGCGCGCCATGCGGCCTTCGTTGAGTTTGAGAAAACGTGCGCGCAGCTGGCTGAGAACCTTGCGGTCAATTCCCTCGTCCAGATCGGGGCGGATTTCATGGTGGCGGGTCATGTCAGCTCAAACCGGCTCGCAGGGCTCGGACGTGGGGCTCTCGGATGAAGGCAGTTTAGCGCCTCGGTCCTGGGACATTTAAGCTGAATTTGTTTTTCTGGCGTCAGATTTATACCGCAAGGCGACGCCGGACAGCAGAGGTTGCCCGCGGAAATCCCGCAGCAGGGGTTTCCGTGGGCGATGCAGTGGAATTCAGGCTGTTTCTTCGGCTTTCAAAATAGTGAGCACGGTTTGCACACTTTGCGCGGCATCACGCCCCAGGCTGGTCAGATAACCACCATCGGGCTGGTCAATCAGTTCTTTTTCGTACAGGCGTTGGGCGGCGGCAATGGCTTTCGGGGCAGCGGTCTGATGAATTTTCAGGCCTTCCTGGGAACTGTCCAGGTTGAAGAGTGCGAGGATTTCCAGTTCGGCAACCAACTCAGGGGTAAGCGACATAAGGACTCCAGACTTTCTAGGAATTGGACGACAGCGCCCCTAAGGTGAACCCGCCGGTGCGGCATGTCCAGTGCTCGAGACAGCCTTTTTTTGCCGAGGGATGCATTCCCCGGAATCGGGGTGGTTTTTCTGTAGGAGCGAGCTCTGCTCGCGATGGTCTTCAACGATTACGCGTAAAACCAGCTGCACAAGTGGCGCTTTCGGGTTTTTCGCGAGCAAGCTCGCTCCTACAGGAGGGCGGGGGTTATTTCTTTTCCGGCGGCAACTCTGGCAGTGCGCGCAGCGCAGCTTCGTACCATTCGGTATTGAACGCGCGGTCTTCTTCGAGGATCGCGTCGATTTCTACCGCTAATACGTGGGCCATCAAGTTGAGGATTTCCTCGCGCTCATAACCCACCAGTGTCAGCTTGTTGAACGTCGCCTTGGCCGCTGGCGGGTTTTCGCTTTCGATCTGGTTTTCGATGGCTTCGATCAGCGTGTTCTCGGCGAACTCTTCTTCGTCGATGTCGTCTTGGCTGGTGCCGGGGGTTGGCTCGCTCATGGCAGGCTCCTCTAGGAAAGGTGGCCAGTTTACCTGCATTCAGGGCTGTGATGCTGCTGGCGAGAAAGCCCCCGGCGTTCTATAACAGGCACTGCCAACCCCTGCACGGCCTGGAGGCTTTGTGATGCTCAAGCTTTATGGATTTTCCGTCAGCAACTACTACAACATGGTCAAGCTGGCGTTACTGGAAAAAGGACTGTCATTCGAAGAAGTGCCGTTTTACGCCGGCCAGACTCCCGAGGCGCTGGCTATCAGCCCCCGTGGCAAAGTACCGGTACTGGGCGTCGAGCAGGGTTTCATCAATGAAACCAGCGTGATCCTCGAGTACATCGAGCAAAGCCAGAAAGGCACACCACTGCTGCCGAGTGATCCCTTTGAGCGGGCGCAGGTGTTGGCGCTGGCCAAGGAGATCGAGCTGTATATCGAACTGCCGGCTCGCGCCTGTTATCCCGAAGCGTTTTTCGGCATGACGCTACCGGATGCGATCAAGGAAAAAACCAAAACCGAGCTGCTGCTGGGGATTGCATCCCTGGGTCGGCACGGCAAGTTCAGCCCCTACGTGGCGGGCAACAATCTGAGCGTGGCGGATCTGTACTTCCTGTATAGCGTGCCGCTGGCCTGCGGGGTGGCGAAGAAGCTGTTTGAAATCGATCTGTTGGCGGAGCTGCCCGCAGCCAAGGAATTGCTGGATCGTCTGGGGGACAATCCAAATGTCCAACGGATTGCGGCGGATCGGGAAGCGGCGATGCCAGCGTTCATGGCGATGGTCGCGTCCAAGAAGTAGGTTTTCAGTGTCCTGAAGTCAGTCATCGCGGGCAAGCCCGCTCCCACAAGGATCTTCGACTGTCCCAATATCCGGGGCAGGCAGAAAACCTGTGGGAGCGGGTTAGCCCGCGATACTTTTAGCGGCTGGCGATCAGAGCCTGACCGCGCGCTACTGCAGCCTTCACTTGCGCCGGAGCAGTACCGCCGATGTGGTTGCGGGCATTGACCGAACCTTCCAGTGTCAGCACGGCGAACACGTCCTGATCGATCTGGTCGCTGAACTTGCGCAGTTCTTCCAGGCTCATTTCCGCCAGGTCCTTGCCGGTTTCCACACAATACTTCACGGCATGGCCGACGATTTCGTGGCAGTCACGGAATGGCAGGCCGCGGCGCACCAGATAGTCGGCCAAGTCGGTGGCGGTGGAAAAACCGCGCAGCGCCGCTTCGCGCATCATGGCGTGCTTGGGCTTGATCGCCGGGATCATGTCGGCAAAGGCCCGCAACGAGTCGCGCAGGGTATCGGCGGCGTCGAACAGCGGTTCCTTGTCTTCCTGGTTGTCCTTGTTGTAGGCCAGCGGCTGGCCTTTCATCAGGGTCAGCAGGCCCATCAGCGCACCGAACACACGACCGGTCTTGCCGCGCACCAGTTCCGGAACGTCCGGGTTTTTCTTTTGCGGCATGATCGAGCTGCCGGTGCAGAAGCGGTCCGGCAGATCGATGAACTGGAACTGCGCACTGGTCCAAAGCACCAGCTCTTCGGAGAAGCGCGACAGGTGCATCATCGCGATGCTCGCAGCCGAGCAGAATTCGATGGCGAAGTCGCGATCGGACACGTTGTCCAGGGAGTTGCCGCCGACCGCGTCGAAGCCCAGCAGTTGGGCGGTGTATTCGCGGTCGATCGGGTAGGTGGTGCCGGCCAGTGCAGCGCTGCCCAGTGGCATGCGGTTGGTGCGCTTGCGGCAGTCGACCAGGCGTTCGTAGTCGCGGCTGAGCATTTCGAACCAGGCCAGCATGTGGTGCCCGAAGGTCACCGGCTGCGCGGTTTGCAGGTGGGTGAAGCCAGGCATGATGCTGCCCGCTTCGCGCTCGGCCTGCTCCAGCAAGCCTTTTTGCAGGCGGGTGATTTCGCCCAGGATCAGGTCGATCTCGTCGCGCAGCCACAGACGGATGTCGGTGGCGACCTGGTCGTTGCGGCTGCGGCCGGTGTGCAGCTTTTTACCGGTCACGCCGATGCGGTCGGTCAGGCGCGCCTCGATGTTCATGTGCACATCTTCGAGGTCGACGCGCCAGTCGAACTGGCCGGCCTCGATTTCACCCTGGATGGTCTTCAGGCCATCGGTGATGCTGTCGCGCTCGGCATCGGTCAGCACGCCGACCTTGGCCAGCATGGTGGCGTGGGCGATCGAGCCCATGATGTCGTGGCGATACAGGCGCTGGTCGAAGGTGACGGAGGCGGTGAAGCGGGCGACGAAGGCGTCGACGGGTTCACTGAAGCGGCCGCCCCAGGACTGATTGGTCTTGTCAGTGCTCATGAATTCGCTCGTATCGGCTGAAGAAAGATGGCGTTAAAGCTGCCGCGGATAATAACAGGGTTGCCAAGCCTGTCGCTGACACTGGTCGACTGGTTTGCAGGAGCGAGCTTGCTCGCGATGAACCTGAGAGCGACGCGCGTATCCAGATAGCCCACATTATCGTTAACGCCCATCGCGAGCATGCTCGCTCCTACAGTTTTCACTATAAGCACAACGATATTTTTCAATTGAGCAATAACGTCCCGGCAACCGTCTACAGTTGGACAGTAGGATCAGCGCACTTCTCGGTGCAGACGCTGACTATAAGAAGAGGGGTGTTCATATTGCGTATCAGCAAACCCTGTGGCGATGTGTCGCCAATGCGGGCCTGGGCCGCCAATCGCCCGGCAGATGAAAATTTAGCCGTCGGACCAGCGGCACTTTTTGACGCTCGCGCTAGTCTTAGCGTGGATCGCGGTGACGGACGTCACTTCACCTGTCTACGCTATCCTTGTGCGAGACTCACGCAGGAATCCAGCGCAATATGAATGTCCTGATCGTTGATGACGACCCCCTTGCCCGCGAGCGCCTGAGCCGAATGGTTGGTGAACTCGAGGGATACAGTGTCCTGGAGCCAAGCGCCACGAACGGCGAAGAAGCACTGGCACTGATCGACAGCCACAAGCCGGATATCGTTCTGCTCGATATCCGCATGCCAGGTCTCGACGGCCTGCAAGTGGCCGCGCGATTGTGCGAGCGCGAAACCCCGCCGGCCGTGGTGTTCTGCACAGGTTCCGATGAATTTGCCGTGGAAGCCTTACAGGCCAGCGCCGTAGGTTATCTGGTGAAACCGGTGAGAACTGAACATTTACATGACGCATTAAAAAAAGCCGAACGCCCCAATCGTGTCCAACTCTCGGCCCTGACCCGTCCGGCCGCCGAAAGTGGCAGTGGCCCTCGCAGCCATATCAGCGCCCGCACCCGAAAGGGGATCGAGCTGATTCCGCTGGATCAGGTGGTCTACTTTATCGCCGATCACAAATACGTGACCTTGCGCCATGAAGCCGGCGAAGTGTTGCTCGATGAACCGCTCAAGGCCCTCGAAGACGAATTTGGTGACCGTTTCGTGCGCATCCACCGCAATGCACTGGTCGCCCGCGAGCGCATCGAGCGCTTGCAACGAACGCCTCTGGGGCATTTCCAGCTGTTCCTCAAAGGCCTGAACGGCGACGCTTTGATTGTCAGTCGGCGCCATGTGGCCGGCGTACGGAAGATGATGCAGCAGCTTTGATTCGCTGATCACAGGCGGATTTCACACCCGATTGCCGGACATCCGGGGCCAGGGAGGCCGAGTAGTTTCTGATACAAGTCAAAGTGGATTTGGCTGAGCTGTTATTATCTGCCGTATCTATTCAGTACGGATTGATCCATGTCCTCTCGCCAGATCCGCATCGCCACCCGCAAAAGTGCTCTCGCCCTGTGGCAGGCCGAATACGTCAAAGCCCGTCTGGAAGAGGCCCATCCGGGCCTGCTCGTGACGCTGGTTCCGATGGTCAGTCGCGGCGACAAGCTGCTCGACTCGCCGTTGTCGAAAATCGGCGGCAAGGGCCTGTTCGTCAAAGAGCTGGAAACAGCGCTGCTGGAAAACGAAGCCGACATCGCCGTGCACTCCATGAAAGACGTGCCGATGGACTTCCCGCAAGGCCTGGGCCTGTTCTGTATCTGCGAGCGCGAAGACCCCCGTGATGCATTTGTCTCCAATACCTATGCCAGCCTTGAGGCGTTGCCGCCCGGCAGCATCGTCGGTACCTCTAGTCTGCGCCGTCAGGCCCAGTTGCTGACTCGTCGTCCGGACCTGGAAATCCGTTTCCTGCGCGGCAACGTCAATACGCGCCTGGCCAAGCTCGATGCCGGCGAATACGACGCTATTATCCTCGCGTCCGCCGGTTTGATCCGGCTGGGATTTGAGGATCGCATCACCTCGGCCATCAGTGTCGAAGACAGTCTGCCGGCCGGTGGCCAGGGCGCGGTGGGGATCGAGTGCCGCAGCGCTGACAGCGAAATTCACGCGTTGCTGGCACCACTGCATCATCAGGACACCGCCACCCGTGTGACCGCCGAGCGTGCCCTTAACAAACACCTGAATGGCGGCTGCCAGGTGCCGATCGCCTGTTACGCCGTGCTTGAAGGCGAGCAGGTCTGGTTGCGTGGCCTGGTGGGTGATCCGAGTGGCGGTCTGTTGCTCAGCGCCCAGGCGCGTGCGCCGCGTGGCGATGCCGAAGCCCTGGGTGTGCGCGTGGCCGAAGACCTGTTGAGCCAAGGTGCCGCTGACATTCTGAAAGCGGTCTATGGCGAGGCAGGTCACGAGTGACTGGCTGGCGCCTGCTGCTGACGCGTCCGGCGGATGAGTCGGCGGTGCTGAGTGGTCTCCTGGCCGAACAGGGGATTTTCAGTAGCAGCTTGCCGCTTTTGGACATCGTGCCGATCCCGGCCTCTGACACAATGCGTGACGTGATCCGAGGCCTGGATCGCTATTGTGCATTGATCGTGGTCAGCAAGCCCGCCGCACGGATCGGCATCGAACTGCTCGACCGGTTTTGCTCGCAAACACCGCGTGTGAAATGGTTCAGCGTCGGCGCGGCGACGGCGCAGATTCTTCAGGATCGCGGCCTGGACGTGAGCTTCCCGGAGGATGGCGATGACAGTGAAGCCTTGCTTGAGCTGGCGAATTTGCGCGAGGCTGTCGCCCGGCCTGATCCGCGTGTGCTGATCCTGCGTGGGGAGGGTGGTCGCGAGTGGCTGGCTGAGCGCTTGCGAGAGCGAGGTGCTAGTGTCGAGTATCTGGAGTTGTACCGCCGCGAGCTGCCGCCATACCCGCCGGCAGCGCTGTCGGAACTGATCGAAGCGGAACGCCTGAATGCGCTGGTGGTCAGCAGTGGACAGGGTTTTGAGCACCTGCATCAACTGGCTGGCGATGCCTGGCCGCAGTTGGCGCGGATGCCGTTGTTTGTACCAAGCCCCAGGGTCGCCGAGCTGGCACATGCCGCCGGGGCCCTGACAGTTGTGGATTGTCGTGGCGCCAGTGCCGCGGCTTTGCTGACGGCGTTACGGGAGCATCCCGTGCCCGTTCTCTAATGCAAAGGATGGATACGTGAGCGAAACAGCCTTGCCTAAAGATGACGTCCGGCCAGTGCTCGATGCACCAGTCGATGTTCCTGTTGATGAAGTGCCGCCGCCACGTGATGCCGTGCAGCGCCGAGGCAATGGGCTGGCAATCGTCGCGCTGCTGCTGGGTGCTGCCGGTGTCGCGGTAGGAGGTTGGGGTGTCTGGCAGGTGCGTCATCTGCAAGCGACCAATCAGCAGCACTTGAGCCAGGTGCAAGCGTTGAGCGACGAGGCGCAGAGCCTGAAACTCAATGAGCAGCGCCTGAGCGCGCGCCTGGAGCAATTGCCCGGCGCAGATGTGCTGGAGGAGCGCAGTCGTCTGGTGATTCAACTGCAGGGCGATCAGCAACGACTCAATCAGCGTCTGGAAACCGTCCTCGGGGCCAGTCGCAAGGACTGGCGCCTGGCTGAAGCCGAGCACTTGCTGCGTCTGGCCAGCCTGCGCCTGTCTGCGTTGCAGGACATCAGCAGTGCCCAGGCCCTGGTCCAGGGCGCCGACGAAATTCTTCGCGAACAAAATGACCCCGGTGCCTTCGCCGCGCGCGAACAGGTGGCGAAAACCCTGGTGGCCTTGCGCAGCACCGAACAGCCGGATCGCACCGGGCTGTTCCTGCGCCTGGGTGCGCTGCGTGATCAGGTGGTCGGTCTCACCGAGCTGGCCCCCGAGTACAAGGACCGTGGCGAATCCCTGCTGGGCCTGACCGCCGACGGCGACGGCGCCAGCCGCTGGGCGCAATGGTGGGATCAGATCTCGCGCTACATCCGTATCGATTTCAACGCCGATAAAAATGTCCGCCCGTTGCTCGCCGGACAGAGCCTGAGCCAAGTGCGTCTGGCACTGAGCCTGGCACTGGAGCAGGCGCAATGGGCCGCGCTCAATGGCCAGGCGGCGGTTTACAGCCAGGCGCTGGACGAGGCACGGGACGTGCTCAAGGGCAACTTCAACCCGGACAACCCGCAAAGCAAAGTGATGCTTGAACAGGTGGCCGAACTGAGCAAGCAGCCTGTCACCGTGGTGACTCCGGACCTGACCGGTACGCTGAGCGCCGTTCAAGGGTATCTGGAGCGACGCAATGTCAACGCCGAAGACTCGATCAAACCGCTGGCCAAGCCTGCCGCGAACACCTCGCAGGAGGCCACGCCATGAAGCGCCTGTATGTGATCGTGTTTCTGGCCATTGCCGCCGCCGCGGCGCTGGGGTTGGCGATTGCCGAGCATTCCGGTTACGTGTTGATTGCCTATAAAAGCTTCCGCTTCGAGTCGAGCCTGTGGGCGACGCTGGCGCTGGTCGCCGTACTCTGGCTGGTGTTCTGGGGCATCAAGGCGTTGATCGAGTTGGTGACGACGTCCGGCGGCGTGGTCAATCCATGGTCACGGCGCAACCGCAGTCGCCGGGTACAGGTGGCGATCGAGCATGGTCAGCTGGACTTGGCCGAGGGTCGCTGGGCCAGTGCGCAGCGTCATTTGTATCGAGCTGCGGAAGCCGAGCGCCAGCCGCTGCTTTATTACCTCGGCGCTGCCCGTGCCGCGAACGAACAAGGGCATTACGAAGAGAGCGACAGCCTGCTGGAACGTGCGCTGGAGCGTCAGCCCCAGGCCGAGTTGGCGATCGCCCTGAACCACGCGCAATTGCAGACCGACCGTGGCGATACCGAAGGTGCCCTGGCGACTCTGCAAGCCATGCACGAGCGCCACCCTCGTAATGCACAGACCCTGCGCCAGTTGCAGCGCCTGCACCAGCAACGGGGCGACTGGTCGGCAGTGATTCGCCTGCTGCCGGAGCTGCGCAAGGACAAAGTCCTGCCGCCGGCTGAACTGGCCGAGCTGGAACGCCGTGCCTGGGGCAAGAATCTGTCTTTGGCGGCGCATCAGGAAGAGGGCGGGACCGTCGGTTTGCAGTCGCTCAATCGTGCCTGGGAGCAGCTGACTTCGGCCCAACGCCAGGAGCCGCAACTGGTGCTGGCCTATGCCGAGCAGCTGCGGCAACTGGGGGCGCAGGTCGAGGCCGAGGAGGTCTTGCGCATTGCGCTCAAGCGCAACTACGACAGTCACCTGGCGCGTCTCTACGGGCTGGTGCGTGGCAGTGATCCGGTTCGCCAGTTGCAGCTCGCCGAAGGCTGGCTCAAGGATCATCCCGCCGACCCGAGCTTGTTGCTGACGCTGGGGCGCCTGTGCCTGCAAAGCAGCCTGTGGGGCAAGGCCCGGGACTATCTGGAAAGCAGTCTGCGCGTGCAGCGCAACCCGGAAGCCTGTGCCGAACTGGCGCGGCTGTTGGCGCAAATGGGTGACACCGAGCGTAGCAATCAACTGTTCCAGGAAGGATTGGGATTGCTCGATGAGCGCTTGCTGGCAGCGCCGTTGCCGGTGCCCATTCGCGCTTGATTGAGCCGGGCTTCAATGGCTGAAGAATGACCTTGTGGCGAGGGAGCTTGTCGGAACGCCGCACCGTCCCGCTGGGCCGCGAAGCGGCCCCAATGCCACAACAGATACATTTCAACGTCGTATTTTTTACGTTTGATTGCGTCTTCAGCTGAATCCTACAAAGGACTACGCCTGATCCTCCAGATGCTGTCGGGAATTCCCTACACCCCTGTTGAACTGTCCCTGTCAGCCTGCCTTGAAACGCCAGCGCGCTTTCCTCTACCGTAGCCGTCGGTCCTTATTGTTACGGAAAAGCCATGTCGTTGGCCTGCACACGCTCCTTGTTCTTCACGGTTTTCGTTGCGGGCGCCCTGGTTCTGGGCGTGTCCTACTATCTGGAATATTCGGTCGGCCTTAAGCCTTGCGGTTTATGCCTGTTGCAGCGAATTTGTCTGGCGCTGCTGACAGGTGTCTGCCTGATGGCCGCCGTGCAGGGGCCAGGTCGTCTCGGTTCTGCGCTCTATTGGCTGCTCGGCCTGCTATGCAGTCTGGCAGGTACGGTCACGGCGTGGCGGCAAGTGCTGTTGCAAAGCGATCCAGTACATCAGCTATCAACCTGCGCACCCAACCTGGTTGACCTGTTCGCCAGTACGCCGTGGATTTGTGTTGTGCAGCAGATGTTCCAGGGTTCCATCGATTGCGGGCAGATCTCCTGGACGCTGTTCGACCTGAGCATCCCGGAATGGAGTTTGCTGTTCTTCGTTGCGATGTCGATTCTGGGTATTTATCAGCTGTTGCGCCTTGTCTGGATCACCGTGCATAGACCGCTCGGCGGCGACTCGTCGCCCCGGGCCCTGGCGGGTGATTAAACACTTGTATGAACTTTATCGCCTGCGTACCTTGAAGCCACCGTCGTGCGGGCATAATCTGGCCCGCACGTGTCATTGGATTTATGTTGCTCGATGACGCTCTGCCTGGGCGACTCCTGATCATCAGGAGTACGACGGATGTAGAGCAGCATGACCCACAAGGGAAGAGAGAACGCCATGCTCGAAAGTTGTCAGAATGCTCAGGAACGTTGGGGTGGAGTACATCTGCTGATCGATCGCTGGTTGCAGGAGCGTCGAGAACTGATCGGGGCCTATGACGCACTCGGCGCAAAGCCTGAGGCCCTGGGTGATAACCGCAAACCTCTGCTGGAGTTCTGCGGCGTGCTGGTGGATTACGTGTCTGCCGGCCACTTCGAAATCTATGAACAGCTGACGGGGGAGGCCAAGGCCTTCAACGACAAACGTGGTCTTGAACTCGCCGAGACCCTCTACCCGCGCATCGACGTCATCACCGAGAAACTCCTCGCGTTCAACGATCTATGCGATGAAGGAAAGTGTGTCGCGGAGAAGTTCAAGGAGCTTGGCGGCCTGTTGCACGAACGCTTCGAACTGGAAGACTGCCTGATCGAAGTGCTGCACACCGCTCACAAGGAAACCGATTCGGTCCAGGCCTGAATCGTTTACCGCAAGACCCCGAAACGGTGCGCCAAGGCGCGCCGTTTTTCATTTGCGCGATCAGCTGGTGGCGCCGCGTAATTCGACTTCAAACACCAGGGGCGTGAACGGCGCGATCAGGTCGCCGGCACCGTCGGCGCCATAGGCTTGTGCCGATGGAATCACCAGGCGCCACTTGGCACCGACCGGCATGTTTTGCAGCGCGCTGCGCCAGCCACTGATCACGCTATCGAGACTGAACCACTGTGGCTGATTGTTCTGGTCGAATACGGTGCCGTCGGGCAGGCGTCCGACATAAAGCACCTGCACCTTGCCGTTCGGTCCCGCCTTGGCGCCAGTCCCCGGTGCCAACTCTGTCAGCAGGATCCCGTCCTCCAGTTCACGAACACCGGGTCTGGCTTTTTCCCCGGCGAGAAAGCGTTGCTCGTTTTCCAGCGCGAGTTCGTTTTGCGGAGCCGGTGTTTGCATGGCAACCCGGGCTTCGTGCTCGGTCAGGATCTGTTCGATCTGCTCGTCTTTCAGGGCCAGGGGTTTGCCTTGATAAGCTTGCTGTAGACCTTCGACCAGCGCTTTGAGTTGAAGGTCGGGAACCTCCTGGCGCAAGCGTTCACCGAGGCTCGCACCCAGGCTGTAAGCGAGATCGTGAGCGTCATTTTCCTGGTTTTTTTCAGCAGCCTGGGCCGCGGAAAAAATCACGCACAGCGATAAAAAAAGGTAGCGCGACATGGGCACTCTCCGACCTGAGATGCGGGCGATTATGCCAGTGAGAATGCGTTCAACGGTGAACTGCTTTTGTTCAAGCGCCGAACATTTTCGATCCGTTGCAACGCAACGCTTTGGATACTGTCAAGATGCCCTAGCGGCGGTAGCAGCAGAGGTCTAGTATGAGCCGCACCCACGTCAGCCAGGAGGTAAACCATGTCGGCCACCAAGAAGCCTGTAAATACCCCGTTGCACTTACTCCAACAACTCTCGGGCAGCTTGCTCGAGCATCTGGAAACCGCTTGTTCCGAAGCCTTGGCTGATGCTGAAAAACTGCTCGCCAAACTGGAAAAGCAGCGCGGAAAAGCGCAGGAAAAATTGCACAAATCCCGCACCAAATTGCAGGACGCTGCAGCCGCCGGAAAAGCCAAGGCACAAGCCAAGGCCAAGGACGGAGTGAAGCAGCTCGAAGACCTGCTTGATGCCCTCAAGGAGCGTCAGTCGGACACTCGCGCCTACATCCTGCAACTCAAGCGCGACGCTCAAGAAAGCCTGAAACTGGCCCAGGGTGTCGGTCGTGTACAAGAGGCTGTCGGCAAGGCATTGTCCCTGCGTGCGGCCAAGCCTGCTGCGGCTCCTGCCAAGAAAGCCGCTGCCAAACCGGTTGCTGCAAAAGCTCCGGCCAAGTCTGCCGCCAAACCGGTTGCCAAAGCACCGGTGAAAGCCGCAGCAAAACCTGCGGCGAAAAAACCGGTTGCTGCCAGCGCTGCAAAACCAGCTGCCAGAACTGCCGCTGCCAAACCTGCCGCCAAGCCAGCTGCAGCTAAACCAGCTGCTGCAAAACCGGCTGCCAGAACTGCTGCTGCGAAACCAGCCGTGGCGAAAACCACCGCTGCCAAACCAGCCGCAAAGCCGGCTGCTAAAACTGCCGCTGCGAAACCTGCAGCCAAGCCAGCCGCAAAACCTGTCGCAGCTAAAACCGCTGCCAAGCCGGCTGCAAAAGCAGCCGCTAAACCGGCTGCGAAAACTGCTGCTAAACCGACTGCGAAAACCGCTGCTGCAAAACCTGCGGCTGCCAAGCCAGCCACTGCCGCAAGACCTGCCGCAGCGAAACCAGCCGCCAAGCCAGCCACTGCTGCAAAACCTGCTGCAGCGAAACCTGCAGCGAAACCTGCCGCTGCAAAACCGGCTGCAAAACCAGCCGCAAAACCTGCTGTGAAAAAACCGGCCGCTGCCGCCAAGCCGACCCCAGCGCCTGCTGCCAAGCCAGCGACGCCAGCGCCATCTGCTTCGGCTGCTCCTGCGCCAACAGCAACCACTTCGACAGCCACCACTGCGCCAACGCCAGTCGCTCCGTCGAACTCCGCCACCACCCCAACCAGCGCTTCCTAAGTGCCGGTCACCGCGACGCGCAGCTCATGCAGCGCGTCGCGGACCGCTGGGGTGGCGCCCACTGCCATACCTTCCAGCCAGGCCGATTGATCGGTCACTTCATGTTGCGGCCAATCCTGTGCCGCTCGCTCCAGTCGCAACAACAGATGCCGTTCGGCTTCTAGTTCCAAGGCCTTCACTTGTTCGCGCAGCGAGTGCAGCTCGGCATCGCTCGTTGCAGCGGATTTCCATTGCGTGCGTAAAGCCCGTAACGGCTGCACGACATCGGCGTCCCAAGGCTCAATCAGGCTGCGAAGTTGCAGCAAGCGTTGATCATTGCAGGCGACTCCCCGCTGATCCAGCCATGCCCCGCACAGCAGCAGGCACACATTGGCGCCCGCCGACTGCAAGTGCAGACACGCCTGTTCGACACCCGGACGGGCATAAAGGGCCAGGGAAAAGCTCCACAGGTCAGAGGACATAGTGCTACTCGCGCCAGTTGCGAGCGAAGCTGGTAGACTCCGCCGCCATTATGATTCGACTTCAGAACCTGACTTTACAGCGTGGCCCGCAACGTCTGCTAGAAGACGCCGAGCTGACCCTGCACGCCGGCCAGAAAGCCGGCCTTATCGGTGCCAACGGCGCCGGCAAATCGAGCCTGTTCGCCTTGCTTCGGGGTGAACTTCACCCGGATTCGGGCGATTGCTTCCTGCCGGCCGACTGGCGTATCGCCCACATGCGTCAGGAGGTCGACACCCTCGAACGCCTGGCGGTCGACTACGTGCTCGATGGCGACCTGCGCCTGCGACAGGTGCAACGCGACCTGGCGGCTGCCGAAGCGGCCCATGACGGTGCCGCACAGGCCCGTCTGCACTCGGAGCTCGACAGCGCCGATGGCTATACCGCTGACGCGCGTGCGCGCAAGCTGCTGGCCGGCCTGGGGTTCACCAACGAGCAGATGGATCGCCAGGTCGGGGATTTCTCCGGTGGCTGGCGGATGCGTCTGAACCTGGCGCAAGCCTTGATGTGTCCCTCCGACCTGCTGCTGCTCGATGAGCCGACCAACCACTTGGACCTCGACGCCATCATCTGGCTCGAAGAATGGCTCAAGAGCTATCCCGGCACCTTGATGCTGATCTCCCACGACCGCGATTTCCTCGATGCCGTGGTCGATCACGTGGCCCACGTCGATCAGCGCAAGATCACCCTGTATCGCGGTGGCTACAGCGCTTTCGAGCGTGCCCGCGCCGAACGCCTGGCCCAGCAACAGCAGGCCTACGAGAAGCAGCAGGCGCAACGTGCGCACATGGAAAGCTACATCGCCCGCTTCAAGGCCCAGGCGACCAAGGCCCGTCAGGCCCAGAGCCGGATCAAGGCGCTTGAGCGGATGGAAGAGCTGACCGCGGCCCACGTCGACTCGCCGTTCGATTTCGTCTTCCGCGAATCGCAGAAAATTTCCAGCCCGCTGATTGACCTGTCCGACGCCCGCCTGGGCTACGGCGAGAAAACCGTGCTGGAGAAGGTCAAGCTGCAACTGACCCCCGGCGCGCGAATCGGTTTGCTCGGTCCCAACGGTGCCGGTAAATCGACCCTGATCAAGAACCTTGCGGGTGAGCTGGAGCCGCTGGCGGGCCGTTTGACCCGTGGCGAGAACACCGTGGTGGGCTACTTCGCCCAGCATCAGCTCGACTCCCTGGATGCCAAAGCCAGCCCGTTGCTGCACTTGCAGCGACTGGCGCCGACCGAGCGCGAACAGACCCTGCGCGACTTCCTCGGCGGTTTCGACTTCCGCGGTGCGCGGATCGACGAACCGGTGTTGAATTTCTCCGGTGGCGAGAAGGCGCGACTGGCGCTGGCGTTGATCGCCTGGGACCGGCCGAACCTGTTGCTGCTCGACGAACCGACCAACCACCTGGACCTGGAAATGCGCCTGGCGCTGACCATGGCCTTGCAGGAGTTCAGCGGTGCGGTTCTGGTGGTCTCCCACGACCGTCACCTGCTCAAGAGCACCACCGATAACTTCTTTCTGGTGGCGGACGGCAAGGTCGAAGAGTTCGACGGCGACCTCGAAGACTACACCCGTTGGCTGGTGGACTACCGTCAGCGCAATGCACCGGTCAGCAACACCCCGGTCAACCCGGACAAGACCGACAAGAAGGCCCAGCGTCAGGCCGCGGCTGCCCTGCGCCAGCAACTGGCTCCCCACAAGCGCGAAGCGGAAAAGCTTGAGGCCGAATTGGGCAAGCTGCACGAGAAGCTGGCGAAAATCGATGTCAGCCTCGGCGACAGCGATATCTACGAACCGGCGCGCAAGAACGAGTTGCGTGATCTGCTGGCCGAACAGGCCAGGTTGAAGGTGCGTGAGGCAGAACTGGAAGAGGCCTGGATGGAAGCCCTGGAACTGCTGGAAAGCATGCAGGCGGAGTTGGAGGCGCTGTCCTGATGGACGCCTTCAAGTTGCCGCTGCCGCCGATGTGGGCCGAGCCGATCTGGCTCGGCGTGCAAATCCTGCTGATTCTGCTGGCCGGTTACATTGCCCAGCGTTTTGTCGCCAAGTGCCTGACCCGACTGGGCGAGCGCTACCCGTTCCCGCCGCAATTGCTGATGCCCCTGCGCGGCGGTCTGCGCTGGCTGATCATGGGCAGCGCGCTGATTTTCGTGCTGGAGCGCCTCGGAGTGTCAGCCACGGTGCTCTGGACGGCATTGTCCGGGTTTGTCGCGGTCGCTGCGGTGGCGTTTTTCGCCATGTGGAGCGTGCTCTCCAATCTGCTCTGCGCGATCCTGATCTTTACCGTCGGCCCGTTCCGTCTCGGCGATGTGGTCGAACTGGTGGACACCACCGACAAGCCTGGCGTCAAAGGCCGGGTCGTGGCGATCAATCTGCTGTACACCACGCTGATCGAGGCCGAAGAACTCGGGACCGGCAGCGCCATGGTGCAGGTGCCTAATAGCCTGTTCTTCCAGCGTTCGGTTCGGCGTTGGCGTGGAACTGATGTGTTTCCTTCGAGCGGGTTCGAAAAGTAAGCCTTCTGTCGTCTGGCACAACGCTTTCGCGAGCAGGCTCGCTCCCACCTTGGAATGCGTACTCCTGTGGAAGCGAGCCTGCTCGCGAAGAGACCCTCAAGCCGGCAACGCTGGTCGGCAACCGCAACATCCGGCAAAAAAATCGGTAGTCATCAGCCCAAAGCCGCATTAGCTTAGATGTCTGTCACGAGTCTGAGTCGAGGTGTGCGATGGAGCTTCAAACATGGCTGGCGTTCTTTGCCGCCTGTTGGGTGATCAGTTTGTCTCCTGGCGCCGGCGCCATTGCGTCGATGTCCAGCGGTCTGCAATACGGTTTCTGGCGTGGTTACTGGAACGCGTTGGGCCTGCAATTAGGCCTTGCAGTGCAAATTGCGATTGTCGGTGCCGGTGTGGGGGCGATTCTTACGGCGTCGGCCACAGCTTTCTATGCAATCAAATGGTTCGGTGTGGCGTACCTGGTCTATCTTGCGATCAAGCAATGGCGAGCGCTGCCCAGCGACATGAGCGATGACGCGGCCATCCGCCAGATCGGCAAGCCGATGGCCCTGGTGTTCCGGGGGTTTCTGGTCAATATCAGCAACCCCAAGGCGCTGGTCTTCATGCTCGCGGTGTTGCCGCAGTTCATCGACCCGCATGCGCCGCTGCTGATCCAGTACGTGATCATTGGTGTGACCATGATCTTCGTCGATCTGATCGTCATGGCTGGCTACACTGGCCTGGCGTCCAAAGTGCTGCGCATGTTGCGCACGCCCAAACAGCAGAGACGCATGAACCGCACGTTTGCCGGGCTGTTCATTGGCGCGGCGGCGTTTATGGCGACGTTGCGCAAAGTTGCCGTGTAAAACCTTCAGTGTCTGATCCTGAAACAGGTTTACGCCTGTTTCACTCTCAAAACGCCCGATGCACCGCATCGGGCGTTTTGTATTTCAGCGACAGATGCGGTCGCTCGTGGTTATAGATCTGCACCGACTCGTCCACCATCCGGATGGCATCAAAATCCTTGGGACGATGCAGCGATAACTCGTAATTCGATTTTCCACTGGCGCTTTGGTGGTTCGCCTGGAAGGCGGGAGTGATACGCAATCCACAACAAAGCTTGAGTGAAAGTCATTGGGAGGGAACAATATGTTACTTCTTGTTTCCAATTGAGATCCATTCATGACTGCCCCGTCCCGTTTCCTGGCCTGGCTGATAGCGCCGGTGTTCGCCCTATGCAGTTTCAATCTGCTGGCCGACACGGTGGAAGGCGCTCCGCAAGCCCTGCATTTACTCGACTATATCGGTGCGGATTACCCGCAAGCTGTGCAAGCAGGCAAGGTCGTCAACGAGTCCGAATACCGCGAGCAACTGGAGTTCGTCCAGGCGCTGCAAGGCATGGTGGCTGCCATGCCGGCCAATCCTGAGAAGGCCGGTCTGGAAAAGGGCATCAACACGCTGCGCATTGCGATCGCTGCGCGTCAGGATGGCGTAGATGTTGCCCGTCAGGCGCGGCAACTGGGTGCAAAACTGGCCGTGGCCTATGAAGTCAGCCAGGCGCCGATCATTACCCCGGACCCGACCCGAGGCGCACCGCTGTACGCACAGCACTGTTCAGTGTGTCACGGCGATGCCGGGGCGGGTGATGGCCCGGCGGGCGTCGGTCTGACACCGCCTCCGGCCAACCTGCGCGATCACGCGCGTCTGGATCACCTGAGCCTCTACGCGATCTACAACACCCTGGGCCTCGGCGTTGAAGGCACCGACATGCCAGCCTTCGCCGATCAGCTGGACGATCGCCAGCGTTGGGACCTGGCCACTTTCATCGCCAGCTTCAGCGCCGATCCGGCGAACGCCAGCAGCGACAAGCTCTACAACATTGCCGATCTGGCCCGTCAGACCCCGGCCGAAGTACAGGCCGCCGATGGCCCACAAGGCGCGGCGACCTTCCGCGCACAACGGGCGCAGCCGCCACAGGTCCAGCGTGGCCCGGCGCAGTTGCTCGACTACACGGCGGCGACCCTGGACAAGAGCGTCGCGGCCTACCGTTCCGGTGACCACGATCAGGCGTATGACTTGTCGGTGGCGGCGTACCTGGAAGGCTTCGAACTGGTCGAAAGCTCCCTGGATAACGTCGACGCCAACGTGCGCAAGGACACGGAAAAATCGCTGATGGCCTACCGTCAGTCGTTGCAGGATGGCTTGCCGCTGGAGCAGGTCGAGCAGCGTCTGGAGGCGGCCAAGGCTAAATTGAAGACGTCTGCCGGTCTATTGGGCAGCGACGGATTGAGCGGGTCCCTGAGCTACATTTCCGGGCTGCTGATTCTGTTGCGCGAAGGGCTGGAAGCGATTCTGGTGCTGGCGGCGATCCTCGCCTTCCTGCGTAACACCGGCCAGCAATCGGCGGTGCGCAGTGTCAACGTCGGTTGGGGGCTGGCGCTGTTGGCCGGCTTGGGAACCTGGGCGTTGGCGGCCTATGTGATCGATGTCAGTGGTTCACAGCGCGAATTGCTGGAAGGCGCGACGGCGTTGTTCGCCAGCGTCATGGTGCTGTGGCTGGGCGTGTGGATGCACGACCGTCGCCATGCCGCGGCCTGGCAGGATTACATCAAGAGCAGCCTGGTGGGCGGCGGTGGGCGTTTCGGCTTTGCGATCCTGGCGTTCTTCTCGGTGTATCGCGAGCTGTTCGAAGTGATTCTGTTCTACGAAACCCTGTGGTTGCAGGCGGGTCCTGCGGGCCACGACGCAGTGCTGGCCGGCGGTGCGACGGCGCTGGTGCTGTTGGTGGGGTTGGCGTGGGTGATCCTGCGCGGCTCGGCGAAATTGCCGTTGACGTTGTTCTTCAGCATCAACGCCGGTCTCCTGTGTGCATTGTCGGTGGTGTTCGCCGGGCATGGCGTGAAGGCGCTGCAGGAAGCCGGGATCTTCGGAACGCGACCGGTGCCGTTCTTTGATTTCGACTGGCTGGGGATTCATGCGGATGCTTATTCGCTGAGTGCGCAGGCGGTGGCGATCCTTGCGATCATTGTGCTGTATGGCCGCAGTCGTGTGGCCGAGAAGCAGCGGGTTACGGCTTAAAAGCATTCGCTTCGCCCACATTCGCGAGCAGGCTCGCTCCCACAGGATTGTGTATAACCTGTGGGAGCGAGCCTGCTCGCGAAGCTTTTTAGAAGAGGAAAACCTGATGCGTGTATGGATCGACGCCGACGCCTGCCCCCGGGCGGCCAAGGATCTGGTGGTGAAGTTTGCCCTCAAGCGCCAGTTCGAAGTGGTGCTGGTGGCCGGCCAGCCGCAGAGCAAACCGGGCCTGGCCCTGGTAAAGCTGATCGTGGTGCCGAGTGGTCCGGATGCGGCCGACGACTACCTGGTCGAGCACGCGGTGCCCGGTGAGCTGGTGATCTGCAGCGATGTGCCGCTGGCCGACCGGCTGGTGAAAAAGGGCGTAGCGGCGCTGGACCCCCGGGGCAAGGAGTTCGATGCGCAGAACATGGGCGACCGGCTGGCGGTGCGCAACCTGTTCACCGACTTGCGAGAGCAAGGGCAGATGAGCGGTGGACCGGCGCCGTTTGGCGAGCGCGAGAAGCAGGCGTTTGCCAACGCGCTGGATCGGATGTTGACGCGGCTCACACGCAAATCCTGAGAGAACGCTGCCCCTGTGGCGAGGGAGCTTGCTCCCGTTGGGTTGCGGAGCAACCCCAAAACCATCCGCTACGGTTTTTCAGGCAGACCGCAATAACCGGTTTTACGACTGCTGCGCAGTCGAGCGGGAGCAAGCTCCCTCGCCACAGGAAATCAGATGCCAGATCACATCAAGCGTCGTTTTCGTGGGTCAATTCGAGCACACGGTCGACCAGTTTGTTGATGCCTGACGCGGCTTCACTGATCGATTGAGCCAGCATGTACGCCGGGGTGCTCACCAGTTTGCGCGCCTTGTCTTCGACGATGTCGCTCACCGCACATTCCTTGTGAGTGGCGCCCATCTTGTTCAACGCAGCTGCGGTGTCGGCGTCATTGCCGATGGTGCAGGTCACGCCCGGACCGTAGATCTTCGCCGCCAGGGCCGGCGAAATGCAGATCAGGCCGACCGGTTTGCCGGCCTCGGCAAAGGCTTCGGTCAAGGCCAGGACATCCGGTTGCACGGTACAGCCGGTGCCTTCGATGGCGAAGTTGGAGAGGTTCTTGGCCGATCCGAAGCCGCCGGGAATGATCAGGGCATCGAATTCTTCAGCGTCAGCTTCGCGGATGTCCTTGATCTCGCCGCGGGCAATGCGCGCCGACTCCACCAACACGTTGCGCGACTCGGGCATTTCTTCGCCGGTCAGGTGATTGATCACATGCAGCTGCGCGATATTCGGTGCGAAACACTGCACCTGAGCGCCACGCTGGTCCAGGCGCAGCAGGGTAATCACGCTTTCGTAGATCTCGGCGCCGTCGTACACACCACAACCGGAAAGGATCACTGCAACTTTTTTGCTCATGGGCTTTTCTCCAGATTCATGGCGTTAAATGTCCACTAATTTGTCACTCGTTGCCATAGGGTTAATTCGCGGCTAAACATAGGATCTGTCCTACAGATTCCGATCAGGGCGCGTCATGGACTTCATTTTGTATGCGGTGCCGTTTTTCTTTGTGCTGATTGCCGTCGAGCTGCTGGCCGACCGTTGGCGCGGGGTCAGCAACTATCGAGTGGCGGATGCGATCAACAGCATCAGCACCGGGGTGTTGTCGACCACCACGGGCCTGCTGACCAAGGGGGTGGGTCTGGTGACCTACGCCTTTGCCCTCAAGCACCTGGCGCTGTTCGAGCTCTCGGCTGACAGCGTGTGGGTCTGGGTGTTCGCCTTTGTCTTTTACGATTTTTGCTATTACTGGCTGCACCGCATGGGCCACGAGCGCAACATCCTCTGGGCCGCGCATTTGGTGCATCACCAGAGCGAGGATTACAACCTCTCCACCGCCCTGCGCCAAACCAGCACCGGGTTTCTGTTGAGCTGGATCTTCTACCTGCCCATGGCCGTGGCCGGCGTGCCATTGGCGGTGTTTATCAGTGTCGCCGCGCTGAACCTGCTGTACCAGTTCTGGGTGCATACCCGGCACATTCCCAAGCTCGGCTGGTTCGAGTGGTTCTTTGTCACGCCATCCAATCATCGGGCCCACCATGCACAGAACACTCTCTACATGGATCGCAACTACGGCGGGGTGTTCATTATTTGGGACCGTCTGTTCGGCTCGTTCCAGGAAGAAGACGACAACGAGCCGGTGATTTTCGGCGTGACCACCCCACTGGCGAGCTGGAATCCGTTATGGGCGAACGTGCAGTTCTACGCGCAGTTGTGGGCGGATGCGCGGCGTGCCGAAAGCACCTGGGACAAGCTGCGGATCTGGTTCATGCGCACCGGCTGGCGACCGGCGGATGTGGCGGCCAAATACCCGATGAGCAAACCGGACTTGAGCCAGTTCCGCAAATTCGAAGTGCCACTGGATGGGCGTCAGCTGTGGTACGTGGCGTTGCAGTTCTGCGTTTACATCGCGTTGGGCAGCTACTTGATGAATCTGGAACCACAGCTGTCCACTTCCGCGCTGGTGCTGGGCTGGGGCGCGTTGGCGCTGGGGTTGTTCGTGCTGGGCGTGGCCCTGGAGAATCGCCCGTGGGCGTTGAAGCTGGAGCTGCTGCGACTGGCGGCGAATGTGCCGCTCGTGTGGCTGGCGCCGGTGGTGGGGCTATGGCCGGCCAGCGCGGTGGGCTGGGTCGGCCTGCTCAGTTACAGCCTGCTCAGTGGTATCGGTCTCTATTGCTGTAGAAACCGTTTTACTCGGCTGGCGTCTTAGGATCGCCAGTACTGGCGCGTTCAGCTTTCAGGGCCTGTTCATCGGCATAGACCTGTTTGGCCAGGCGCGCATTCTTGAAGCGTCGGCGCAGCCACAGGCCCAGGCCCAGGACCAGCAGGCCGCCGAGCACCCACAACTCGTACTTCTTGATGCTGCCGAGCATGCCTTCGAGCACCGCACCGAAGTGGTAGGCCGCCGCCGCCAGCGCGGTGGCCCAGATCGCCGCGCCAATGCCGTTGAGCAGCAGATAACGACCCGGTGGATAGCCTGACAGGCCGATCGCCACCGGCATTACCGTACGCAGGCCATAGACAAAGCGGAAGCTCAGGACCCAGATGTCCGGGTGCTTGCGGATATGTTCCAGCGCCCGGTCACCCATCAGTTGCCAGCGGGGTTTGCGCGCCAGCAGCTTGCGCCCGTGCTTGCGTCCCAGGAAGTACCACAGCTGATCGCCGGCATAACTGCCGAAGAACGCCACGACCACCACCAGGTTGATGTCCATGTATCCACGGAACGCGAGGAAGCCTGCGAGCACCAGAATGGTTTCGCCTTCGAAGAACGTGCCGAGAAACAGGGCAAAGTAGCCGAAGTCATGCAGAAATTGTTGGAGCATTGTCTGGGTGCTGGCGAAATGAACGCGCAGCCTAACCCTTCGTACACATTCAGGAAAGTGTCCAAATGTGTCTCGACGTGAACATTTCCTACAAGGACAATGGAATGCGGCTACGTGTCACAGGGTGCGCACAACTGTAATGTGTTCGTCATAATGGCCGCTTATAACTGTCACGCTCGCCCGTCTGCGCGGGCTCAGGAGTCTGCCGTGAGTTTTACCCCTGCCCACCGTTTGTTCCCTGCAACCCGTCTGCGTCGCAACCGTCGTGACGATTTCTCGCGTCGACTGGTCCGTGAAAATGTGTTGACTGTCGATGACCTGATCCTGCCGGTGTTCGTGCTCGACGGTGAAAACCGCCGTGAAGCGGTGGCCTCGATGCCGGGTGTCGAACGCCTGACCATCGATCTGTTGCTGGAAGAAGCGGCCAAGTGGGTCGAGCTGGGGATTCCGGCGCTGGCGCTGTTCCCGGTGACGCCGCCGGCGCTCAAGTCGCTGGACGCCGCCGAAGCCTGGAACCCCGAGGGTATTGCTCAACGCGCCACCCGTGCCCTGCGCGCCCAATTTCCTGAGTTGGGTGTGATCACCGACGTCGCGCTGGACCCGTTCACCACTCACGGACAGGACGGCATTCTCGACGAAGAAGGCTATGTGCAGAACGACATCACCGTCGACGCGCTGGTCAAACAAGCCCTGTCCCATGCCGAAGCCGGCGCTCAGGTCGTTGCGCCGTCGGACATGATGGATGGCCGCATCCAGGCGATCCGTGAAGCCCTCGAACTGGCCGGTCACGTCAACGTGCGGATCATGGCTTACTCGGCGAAGTACGCCAGTGCCTATTACGGCCCGTTCCGCGATGCGGTGGGTTCGGCACTGAACCTGGGCAAGGCCAACAAGGCCTCCTATCAGATGGACCCGGCCAACAGCAACGAAGCCCTGCACGAAGTGGCGGCTGACTTGTCAGAAGGTGCGGACATGGTCATGGTCAAGCCAGGCATGCCGTATCTGGACATCCTCTGCCGGGTCAAAGAAGAATTCAAAGTGCCGACTTTTGTTTATCAAGTCAGCGGCGAATACGCCATGCACATGGCGGCGATCCAGAATGGCTGGTTGAGCGAAGGGGTTATCCTCGAATCCCTGACCGCTTTTAAACGTGCAGGCGCTGATGGCATCCTGACCTACTTTGCCGTTCGTGCAGCTCAATTGTTACGAGAGCAGAAATAGCCCTCCCAGGAACATTCGATGAATACCGAAGGACTCACTGAAGTTGCCGTACAAGACGCTCAACCCGTGGTCGAGCAAATCGCCGAAACCCCGCCGGAGCTGGAGCCTGCTCCACCCGTGGTGGTGACCGAGCCCGCGCTGGCGGCGCCGGCGATTGCCATTCCCGGCCTGGATGACAGCAGCCTGTACATCCATCGCGAGCTCTCGCAACTGCAGTTCAATATCCGCGTGCTGGAACAGGCGCTGGACGAGTCCTACCCGTTGCTGGAGCGCCTGAAGTTCCTGCTGATTTTCTCCAGCAACCTGGACGAGTTCTTCGAGATTCGTGTCGCCGGCCTCAAGAAGCAGATCACCTTCGCCCGTGAACAGGCCGGCGCCGATGGCCTGCAACCGCACCAGGCGCTGGCCCGCATCAGTGAACTGGTGCACGGTCACGTTGACCGTCAGTACGCGATCCTCAACGATATTCTGTTGCCGGAGCTGGAAAAACATCAGGTCCGCTTCATCCGTCGCCGCCATTGGACGACCAAGCTCAAAACCTGGGTCCGCCGGTATTTCCGCGATGAAATCGCCCCGATCATCACCCCGATCGGCCTCGACCCGACGCACCCGTTCCCGCTGCTGGTGAACAAGAGCCTGAACTTCATCGTCGAACTCGAGGGCATCGACGCCTTCGGTCGCGATTCCGGTCTGGCGATTATACCGGCGCCGCGCTTGCTGCCGCGGGTCATCAAGGTCCCGGAAGAGGTCGGCGGTCCTGGCGACAACTACGTGTTCCTGTCGTCGATGATCCACGCTCACGCCGACGACCTGTTCCAGGGCATGAAGGTAAAAGGCTGCTACCAATTCCGCCTGACCCGAAACGCCGACCTGGCGCTGGACTCCGAGGACGTCGAAGACCTGGCCCGCGCCCTGCGCGGCGAGTTGTTCTCCCGTCGCTACGGTGACGCGGTGCGTCTGGAGGTGGCCGATACGTGCCCGAAGCATTTGTCCGATTACCTGCTCAAGCAATTCAACCTGAGCGAGACCGAGCTGTATCAGGTCAACGGCCCGGTGAACCTGACGCGGCTGTTCAGCATCACCGGTCTCGACAGCCAGCGCGAGCTGCAATACACGCCGTTTACCCCGCAGATCCCGAAACTGCTGCAGAACAGCGAAAACATTTTCAGCGTGATCAGCAAGCAGGACATTCTGTTGCTGCACCCGTTCGAGTCGTTCACCCCGGTGGTCGACCTGCTGCGCCAGGCCGCCAAGGACCCGCACGTTCTGGCGGTGCGCCAAACTTTGTACCGCTCCGGCGCCAACTCGGAAATCGTCGATGCGCTGGTGGATGCGGCGCGAAACGGCAAGGAAGTCACCGCGGTGATCGAATTGCGCGCGCGGTTCGATGAGGAGTCCAACCTGCAACTGGCCAGCCGTCTGCAAGCGGCCGGTGCAGTGGTGATCTACGGCGTGGTCGGCTTCAAGACCCACGCCAAGATGATGCTGATCCTGCGTCGCGAGGCCGGTGAGATTGTGCGTTACGCGCACTTGGGTACGGGCAACTACCACGCCGGCAACGCCCGCCTGTACACCGACTACAGCCTGCTGACTTCCGACGACGCCTTGTGCGAAGACGTCGGAAAGCTCTTCAGCCAGTTGATCGGCATGGGCAAGACGCTGCGCATGAAGAAGCTGCTGCATGCGCCGTTTACCCTGAAGAAGGGCATGCTCGACATGATTGCCCGCGAGACCCAGTTCGCCCTCGACGGCAAACCGGCGCACATCATTGCCAAGTTCAACTCGCTGACCGATCCGAAGATCATTCGTGCGCTGTACAAGGCCAGTCAGTCAGGCGTGCGCATCGACCTCGTGGTGCGTGGCATGTGCTGCCTGCGACCGGGCATTGCCGGGGTTTCCCACAACATCCACGTGCGTTCGATCATCGGTCGCTTCCTGGAACACACCCGGGTCTTCTACTTCCTCAATGGCGGCGAAGAGCAGATGTTCCTTTCCAGCGCCGACTGGATGGAGCGCAACCTCGACAAGCGTGTCGAGACTTGCTTCCCGGTGGAAGGCAAGAAGCTGATCATGCGGGTCAAGAAGGAGCTGGAGCTGTATCTCACCGATAACACCCACAGCTGGAGCCTGCAGTCGGACGGTCGGTACATCCGCAACACGCCGACCGGCAACCAGAACCCGCGCAGTGCCCAGGCTACTTTGCTGGAACGGTTGGGTAGCCCGATCCTTACCGTTCGCTAACGCCAGGAACCTGTGGGAGCGAGCCTGCTCGCGAAGGGGGCGGCACATTCAAAATGGATGTTGACTGACAGACCGCCTGCGCGAGCAGGCTCGCTCCCACATGAATTGCACGCACAAAAAAGGCCTTCCGCAGAAGGCCTTTTTCAGTTTCAGCGCACGTTCAGCACGATATCGACGCGGGTCAGCCATTCCGCTTCATTGGCGAAGTCGGCCTGGGTCAGTTGGTTCTCGTCCAGCCAGTTTTCCGGGAACACCACTTCCAGGCTGTTGCCATGGGCATTCAGTTCCACCTGAGGCATTTGCTGGGTGCCGCGGATGTGGTGGAACAGGATCGCGAAGCGCAGCAACACGCACAGGCGAATCAGCTTGATGCCGTCTTCGTCGAATTCGGCGAACTTGTCCTTGGGAATGTTGCGGCGGTGGCCGCGCACCAGTAGCGCGAGCATCAGTTGGTCTTCACGGGAGAAACCGGCGAGGTCCGAGTGCTCGATCAGGTAGGCACCGTGCTTGTGGTACTGATAGTGAGCGATGTCCAGGCCCACTTCATGGACCTTGGCCGCCCAGCCCAGCCGTTCGCGCCAGACGCCGTCTTCATCTTCCAGATCCCAATCGCTGGCCACCTGATCGAAGGCATGCAGGGCTTTGCGTTCCACGCGGGCGGCTTGTTCCAGGTCGACGTGGTAACGCTCCATCAGCGAGCTGAGGGTGCGTTCGCGCACGTCTTCATGGTGATGGCGGCCCAGCAGGTCGTAGAGCACGCCTTCGCGCAATGCACCTTCGCAGTGGTCCATGCGCTGCAGTTCGAGGGAGTCGAAGATGGCTTCGAGAATCGCCAGGCCCGCCGGGAAAATCGCCCGGCGGTCAGGCTTGATGCCTTCGAAGTCGATTTTTTCGACATCGCCAAGTTTGATCAGCTTGCGCTTGAGCCAGGCCAGCCCTTCGGCATTCACTTCGCCGGCACCATGACCGCCGGCCTTCAGCGCCAGGCCGATGGCGCGAATGGTGCCCGAGGAGCCAATGGCTTCATCCCAGGTCAGGCGGTGCAGGGCGTGCTCGATGCTCATGATCTCCAGGCGGGCCGCCGTGTATGCCTGGGCATAGCGGGCCGGGGTGATCTTGCCGTCCTTGAAATAACGTTGGGTGAAGCTCACGCAGCCCATTTGCAGGCTTTCGCGCAGCAGGGGTTCAAAGCGCTGGCCGATGATGAACTCGGTACTGCCGCCGCCAATGTCTGCCACCAGGCGCTTGCCCGGGGTGTCGGCGAGGGTGTGGGACACACCGAGGTAGATCAGGCGCGCTTCTTCACGGCCGGAGATGACTTCCACCGGGTGCCCGAGGATTTCTTCGGCGCGGCGGATGAATTCGGCGCGGTTGCGGGCTTCACGCAGGGCGTTGGTGCCGACGATCCGCACGGCGCCCAGGGGCATACCGTTGATCAGTTGGGCGAAGCGCTTCAGGCAATCAAGCCCGCGCTGCATGGATTCTTCGCTGAGCTGACGCTCTTCGTTGATGCCGGCGGCCAGCTGAACCTTTTCCCCGAGACGCTCGAGAATACGGATTTCGCCGTTCTGGGCCTTGGCCACGACCATGTGAAAGCTGTTGGAGCCCAGGTCGATTGCGGCGATCAGGGACAGATTCTTGGCTTGGGATTGCGGCATGGTCAGGGGGTCTCGGTCGTTAACCTCGACATCGTGCCACGATCAAAGGCTGGCGCCAACGCGTTCGGTTCAAAGCCTTGATCCTGAGCAGAAAAGAGGGTGACCGCTGCGCGGTCATTCGCGAGCAGGCTCGCTCCCACAAGGACCTCATCAATCCTGTGGGAGCGAGCCTGCTCGCGAAGGGGATATCACAGACACTTGAATTCTTTCAGGTTGTCGCCTCAACCGTTCCAATGAAGTTCGCCAGCTCCGCCGTCTGCGGGTTGGCAAACAACACTTTCGGATCCCCGACCTCATGCACCAGCCCTTGATGCATGAACACCAACTTATCCCCAACCTCCCGGGCAAAGCGCATTTCGTGGGTGACCATGATCAATGTCATGCCTTCCTTGGCCAGTTGCCGAACCACGCTTAGCACTTCGTTGACCAGTTCCGGGTCCAGGGCCGAGGTGATTTCATCGCACAGCAACACCTTCGGCGACATTGCCAGGGCCCGGGCAATCGCCACGCGCTGTTGCTGTCCACCGGACAGTCGGTCGGGGAAGGCATCGAACTTCTCACCCAGGCCAACCCGCTCCAGCATCTGCCGTGCCCGTTCGGCGGCCTGGGCTTTCGGGACTTTCTGCACCACTTGTGGCGCGAGCATCACGTTCTCGCCCACTGTCAGGTGCGGGAACAGATTGAACTGCTGGAACACCATCCCGACTTTCTGTCGCAGGCTGCGCAGGTCGGCGCGGGCAGCGTCGAGGTACTCGCCGTCGACCTCGATGACGCCGTCGTTGATCGATTCCAGGCCGTTGAGCGTGCGCAGCAAGGTCGACTTGCCCGAGCCGCTGCGTCCGATGATCGCTACCACCTGGCCTTCCTCGACGCTCAGGTCGATGCCTTTGAGCACATGGTGATCGCCGTAGTATTTATGCAGGGCGGAAATTCTAAGCAGAGGCATGCAGTCTCCTTTCCAGGTAGCGCGCACTGAGGGATAGGGGATAACAGAGCAGGAAGTAACCGAGGGCCACGAGGCCGTAGACCATGAAGGGTTCGAACGTCGCGTTGGCGAGCATCCCGCCGGTCTTGGTCAATTCGGTGAAGCCGATGATCGAGGTCACGGCGGTGCCTTTGACCACTTGCACCGAGAATCCTACGGTCGGCGCCACCGCGATACGCAAGGCCTGCGGCAGGATCACGTAGCGCAGTTGTTCCAACGGGTTCAGCGCCAGGCTCGACGAGGCTTCCCACTGGCCGTTAGGGATCGACTCGACGCAACCGCGCCAGATCTCCGCCAGATAAGCGCTGGTGAACAGCGTCAACGCGATCGCCGCCGCCATCCACGGCGAAATTTCCAACCCGGCCAGCGCCACGCCAAAGAACACCAGGAACAGCTGCATCAACAACGGCGTGCCCTGGAACAGTTCGATGTAAGTGCGCGCGAAGCTGCGTGGCAGGGATTTTTTCGAGATGCGCATGACCATGATCAGCAAACCGATCAGCCCGCCGCCAATGAATGCCACCAACGACAGCGCCAGCGTCCACTGCAAGCCCGTGAGCAAATTGCGCACGATGTCCCAGAAAGTGAAATCGCTCATCGGCTGCTCCTCGCTATGAAGCGCTGGCCGATCCAGTTCAGCAATTGACGGATAAGCAGCGCCATGCACAGGTAGAGCAGCGTGGTCAGGGCGTAGGTTTCAAAGGCGCGGAAGTTGCGCGATTGAATGAAGTTGGCGGCGAAGCTCAGCTCTTCGGTGGCGATCTGCGAACACACCGCCGAGCCGAGCATGACGATGATGATCTGGCTGCTCAGGGCCGGCCAGACCTTGCTCAGCGCGGGCAGCAGCACCACATGGCGGAAGGCTTCGAAGCGCGTCATCGCCAAGGCCGCGGCGGCTTCCAGTTGGCCTCGGGGGATCGCCTGAATGCCGGCGCGGATGATTTCTGTGGAATAAGCCCCCAGGTTGATCACCATTGCCAGCACCGCTGCCTGCCATTCGGAGATCTGCACGCCCAGGGAAGGCAGGCCGAAGAAGATGAAAAACAACTGCACCAGAAACGGTGTGTTGCGGATCAATTCCACGTACACCGCGAAAACTCCGGCGAACGGGCGAATGTTCCACGCCCGCACCAGCGCCCCGACGATGCCCAGGCCCACCCCCAGCACTGCGCCGATGGCCGTCAGCTCAAGGGTGAACAGCGCTCCGCGCAACAGCAGGTCGGTGTTGTGCACCACGGGCAAGAAATCGAACTGATAAGCCATAGCGTGTCTCCTGCGCGCCGAATCAAAGGTCGGCCGGCAGCGGTTCTTTCAACCAGGTCAGGGCATTTTTCTCCAGCGCGCCATCGCTTTTGGCGCTGACGAGGATCTGGTTGACCTTGTCCAGCAACGCCGGCTCGTTCTTGTTCACGCCCACGTAGACCGGCGAATCCTTGAGCTTCACTTTCAGCGCCGGCACGCGTTTGGGGCTCTTTTCGCTGATCGCGACCATCACCACGTTGCCGCTGGCGATCAGATCAACCTGGCCGGCCAGGTAGGCGGCGATGGTCGAGTTGTTGTCTTCGAAGCGCTTGATGGTCACGCCTTCGGGCGCGACCTTGGTCAGCTCGATGTCTTCGATGGCGCCGCGAGTGACGCTGATGGTTTTGCCCTTGAGGTCGTCCAGGCTTTTTACGTTGGCGTCTGGTGGGCCGAACACGGCGAGGTAGAACGGTGCGTAGGCCCGGGAGAAATCGATGACTTTTTCCCGCTCGGGGTTCTTGCCCAGGCTGGAAATCACCAGGTCGACCTTACCGGTGGTGAGGAACGGGATGCGGTTGGTGCTGTTGACCGGGGTCAGTTCGAGTTTGACCTTGAGCTGGTCGGCCAGCAGTTTCGCGGTGTCGATGTCCAGGCCACGGGGCTTCATGTCCGGACCGACCGAGCCGAAGGGCGGGAAGTCCTGAGGCACGGCGACCTTGAGGACGCCGCGTTTGACCACATCCTCCAGGCCGTCGGCGTGGGCGGGTGCCTGGATCAGCATCAGGCTGGCAAACAGGGCAGCGAGGAGGGCGCTGTAACGCTGGGTCATGGCAAATCTCCGAATCGGCGAGGAGTGATTTCTGCGATTCGACAGAGCACGGGCCATGCCAATCTGTGGGAAAGAGCTCGGCAGGCCCCGGTTTCAAAGGGTTTGTTCGGTCTTACTGGTCTGAACAGTCAAGTAGGATTTCGCACTTCGATAGCGCATCGGCAGCAAGGGCCGAACCCCCATGGGGCACGACTTGCCGGACGCCGCGAATAGCTTTACAACTGACCGCACATTGGCCTGGCTCGTCTGGAAAACCATGAACTCGATCTCCCGCGCCGTACCTGAAGTGGCGCTGCAAGCCATCCGCAAACTGATCACCGAGCAAGGCTTCGGCCCGGGCGATGCCTTGCCCTCGCAACGGGACCTGGCGCTGCAATTGGGGGTCAGTCGGGCGTCGTTGCGCGAGGCATTGTCGTCGCTCAGTGCGCTGGGCGTCATCAGCATCCAGCCGGGCAAAGGTGTATTCGTGCAGTCGCCGGTGGATCTGCCGCGAGGCGAGGCGACACCCGGTTGGCCTTTCGCGGCGCAGGCGTCGCCATTGGATATTTTCCAGTTGCGCTACGCGCTGGAGGGGTTTGCCGCGGGGTTGGCCGCCGTGACGTTGAGTACCGATGAGCTCGATGCGCTGGAAGACAATGTCGCCGCCATGCGTGGCGAACTGAAGGCTGGCGACTTCGAAGCCGCGGCGCGCCTGGACTTCGAATTCCACCGGCGCATTCTGCTGGCCAGCGGCAATCAGGCGATGTTGAGCATCCTGACCGCCAGCGCCGACATCTTCCTGGAAAGCCAGAAGCTACCGTTCATCCGGGCCGAAAGGGCCATGGAAACGTGGCAGGAACACCGCAAAATCCTTCGCGCGCTGGCTCGCCGGGCCTCTGGCGCTGCGCAGAAGGCCATGCACGAACACGTACGCAACGCGGCGCTGCGCACCGGGATCGCCTTCGTCGCTCCCGCCACGGCGTGACCCGGGCTATACCCAAACTCATGGACCACCATAGCGAGACTCAATCAACTGCGGCTTCCTGAACACGGGAAGGGCAGCTATGATGGGCCACGTTTTTTTGCTTACAACCCTGGAGAATTCCATGAGCAGCGATCTTATCAAACACGTTAGCGACGCTAGCTTCGAGGCCGACGTACTCAAGGCTGAAGGCGCTGTACTGGTCGACTACTGGGCTGAGTGGTGCGGCCCTTGCAAAATGATCGCTCCTGTTCTGGACGAAATTGCCGAGACCTACAAAGGCAAGCTGACCGTTGCCAAACTGAACATCGACGAAAACCAGGAAACCCCGGCCAAGCATGGCGTGCGTGGTATCCCGACCCTGATGCTGTTCAAGAACGGCAACGTTGAAGCGACCAAGGTCGGCGCACTGTCGAAGTCGCAACTGGCGGCTTTCCTCGACGCCAACATCTAAGCGTCGTTGTAACCTGTCATCGAAAAGGCCCCGCAAATAGCGGGGCCTTTTCGTTATTGAGGGCTAGACGCTCCGAAACTCAGGTGATACATTCGGCCCCGCACTGGTTTCTCCATTGCCCCCTGCTAGCCGTCGCCGACGCTCTCCTTTTCGAATAAGTACGCGATCCTGTCGCCTTCTCCGCGGCGCGGCCTCATTAAGCCAAAAGCTTAATTTCCCCCCTCCATAAATGATTACGTCATTCCTATATGAATCTGACTGAACTCAAGCAAAAGCCGATTACCGAACTGCTCGAATTGGCCGAACAGATGGGCATAGAAAATATGGCCCGTTCGCGCAAGCAGGACGTGATTTTCTCCCTGCTCAAGAAGCACGCGAAAAGCGGCGAGGAAATCTCCGGTGATGGCGTGCTGGAGATTCTCCAGGACGGCTTCGGCTTCCTGCGCTCCGCTGACGCTTCCTATCTCGCCGGCCCGGACGATATCTACGTCTCGCCGAGCCAGATCCGCCGCTTCAACTTGCGCACCGGTGACACCATCGTTGGCAAGATCCGCCCTCCAAAGGAAGGCGAGCGTTATTTCGCGCTGCTCAAGGTCGACACGATCAACTTCGACCGTCCGGAAAACGCGAAAAACAAGATTCTCTTCGAGAACCTGACCCCGCTGTTCCCGACCGTGCGCATGAAGATGGAAGCCGGCAACGGTTCCACCGAAGACTTGACCGGTCGCGTGATCGACCTGTGCGCCCCGATCGGCAAAGGCCAGCGCGGTCTGATCGTTGCACCGCCGAAAGCGGGCAAGACGATCATGCTGCAGAACATCGCCGCGAACATCGCGCGTAACAACCCTGAAGTTCATCTGATCGTGCTGCTGATCGACGAGCGTCCGGAAGAAGTAACCGAAATGCAGCGCACCGTGCGCGGCGAAGTGGTTGCCTCGACGTTCGACGAGCCGCCAACCCGCCACGTGCAGGTTGCCGAAATGGTGATCGAGAAGGCCAAGCGCCTGGTCGAACACAAGAAGGACGTGGTGATCCTGCTCGACTCCATCACCCGTCTGGCCCGTGCCTACAACACCGTGATCCCGAGCTCCGGCAAGGTACTGACCGGTGGTGTCGATGCCCACGCCCTGGAAAAACCGAAGCGTTTCTTCGGCGCCGCGCGGAACATCGAAGAAGGCGGCTCGCTGACCATCATCGCCACCGCGCTGGTTGAAACCGGCTCGAAGATGGACGAAGTGATCTACGAGGAATTCAAAGGCACCGGCAACATGGAGCTGCCTCTGGATCGCCGCATCGCTGAAAAACGCGTCTTCCCGGCCATCAACATCAACCGTTCCGGCACCCGCCGTGAAGAGTTGCTGACTGCCGACGACGAGTTGCAGCGCATGTGGATCCTGCGCAAGCTGCTGCACCCGATGGACGAAGTCGCGGCCATCGAATTCCTGGTCGACAAGCTGAAAACGACCAAGACCAACGATGAGTTCTTCCTGTCGATGAAGCGCAAGTAAGTCGATAGTCCAGCCAGAAGCCGGGGAAACCCGGCTTTTTGCTATCTGAATTTTGATGATCTGGCAGTTCGTTGTTCTGAACCGAGGGGTTCGGCGCTAAACTGCCTGCCCCCGAACGCCACGGCCAACACGAGGCTCACGCATGCAGTATCGCGACTTGCGCGACTTTATCAGCGGGCTGGAAAAGCGCGGTGAACTCAAGCGCATCCAGGTTCCGGTGTCCCCAGTACTCGAAATGACCGAGGTCTGCGATCGCACCTTGCGCGCCAAGGGTCCGGCCCTGCTTTTCGAAAAACCCACCGGTTTTGATATCCCCGTGCTCGGCAACCTGTTCGGTACCCCCGAGCGCGTTGCATTGGGCATGGGCGCCGAAGCGGTCAGCGAGCTGCGCGAGATCGGCAAATTGCTGGCGTTCCTCAAGGAGCCCGAGCCGCCGAAAGGCCTTAAAGACGCCTGGTCCAAGCTGCCGATCTTCCGCAAGATCATCTCGATGGCGCCTAAAGTCGTCAAAGACGCGATCTGTCAGGAAGTGGTCATCGAAGGCGACGACGTCGATCTGGCGAAGTTGCCGGTGCAGACCTGCTGGCCGGGCGACGTCGCACCGCTGATCACCTGGGGTCTGACCGTCACCAAGGGTCCGAACAAAGACCGGCAGAACCTCGGTATCTACCGGCAGCAGGTGATTGGCCGCAACAAAGTCATCATGCGCTGGCTGAGCCATCGTGGCGGCGCGCTGGATTACCGCGAGTGGTGCGAGAAGCACCCCGGCCAGCCGTTCCCGGTCTCCGTGGCGCTGGGTGCCGATCCCGCGACCATTCTTGGCGCCGTCACGCCGGTGCCGGACAGCCTCTCCGAATACGCCTTCGCCGGTCTGCTGCGTGGTAACCGCACCGAACTGGTGAAGTGTCGCGGCAACGACCTGCAAGTGCCGGCCACCGCCGAAATCATCCTTGAAGGTGTGATCCATCCGGGCGAGATGGCCGATGAGGGGCCGTACGGCGACCACACCGGTTACTACAACGAAGTCGACAGCTTCCCGGTGTTCACGGTCGAGCGCATTACCCATCGCATCAAGCCGATTTATCACAGCACCTATACGGGGCGACCACCGGATGAGCCGGCGATTCTCGGCGTGGCGCTCAACGAAGTGTTCGTGCCTATCCTGCAGAAGCAGTTTCCGGAAATCACCGACTTCTACCTGCCGCCCGAAGGCTGTTCGTACCGCATGGCCGTCGTGACCATGAAGAAGTCGTATCCGGGGCATGCCAAGCGGGTAATGCTTGGTGTCTGGTCGTTTTTGCGACAGTTCATGTACACCAAGTTCGTTATCGTCACTGACGACGATATCAACGCGCGGGACTGGAACGATGTGATCTGGGCCATCACCACGCGTATGGACCCCAAGCGCGACACGGTGATGATCGAGAACACGCCGATCGACTACCTCGACTTCGCCTCGCCGGTCTCCGGCCTGGGTTCGAAGATGGGCCTCGATGCCACGCATAAGTGGCCAGGCGAAACCACGCGTGAATGGGGTCGGGTGATCGTCAAGGACGACGCCGTGACCCAGCGGATCGATGCCATCTGGAATCAGTTAGGAATAGATTGATGCGTGTAACCTTGCAGCCCTCCGGAGCAGTGCTGGATATCTTGCCCGGCGAGCGGATTCTCGATGGCGCACGGCGTCTGGGCTATGAATGCCCGCAAAGCTGTCGCAACGGCAATTGCCACGTGTGCGCGGCGCTGCTGGTCGAAGGCAGTGTCGAACAGGCCGGGCATGTGCGTGACCATGGCGAGTTCTACACTTGCATAGCAGAGCCGCTGGAAGACTGCATCGTGCTGTGGGATGGCGTGCTCGCGCTGGGAGAATTGCCGGTGCGCAGTCTGTCGTGTCAGGTCACCAGTTGCACCGAGGTCGGTGGTGATACCTGGCGGGTGCGGCTGCGGGCGCCGGCCGGCAAGCCGCCGCGCTACCACGCCGGGCAGTACCTGATGATCCACCGGGAAAACGGCGAAAAGTCGTCCTTTTCCCTGGCCTCGGCGCCTTCGGGCGGGCGTGATCTGGAAATCCACGTGCTGGCGCGCGAGGCCAGTGCACAAAGTTTGATCAAACAGCTGCAGCGCGACTCGCTGGTGCGAATCGACATGCCGTTCGGTGATGCACACCTGGCCGAGTTGCCGGACGGTCCATTGGTGTTGATCGCCGCGGGCACCGGCATGGGCCAGATTCATGGCCTGATCGAACATTGCCGCGCGACCGGCTTCAAGCACCCGGTTCATCTGTATTGGGGCGTGCGTCGTCCAGAAGACTTCTACGAAGTCGAACATTGGGATGAGTGGCTGAAGCTACCTAATCTGTTCCTGCACAAAGTCGTCAGCGATCACTGCGGTTGGCAGGGGCGTTGCGGCATGTTGCATGAAGCGGTATGCGAAGACTTTCCCGACCTCAAGGCCTTGCACGTGTATGCCAGTGGTTCGCCGGCGATGGTCTACGGCACGCTGGATGCGCTGGTCGAGGCGGGGATGGATGCGCACCAGATGCGCGCCGACGTGTTTGCGTATGCGCCACGCTCTTGATCCCAGATCCTGACGCCATCCCTGTAGGAGCGAGCTCTGCTCGCGATGGTCGTCACGATTGCGCGGGGCATCTGGCTGTCCGCGGTGTTCTTGAGTCCATCGCGAGCAGAGCTCGCTCCTACAGGGTTTATAACCCTCTATATAGCCCATCGGTATTTATAAAAACTTATAAATGTCGGTAGGTTATATCTGGTTCAAGTGATTAATTAAGAGTTGCGCCAATGCGCTTCAATTACTTGAATACATATGTGCCTTATAGCTACAGCGGTGCGTTCTATTTAGTAATTGTTTATTCGCGGGGAGCTGAACGCTATTCGCCATGAGCGCCATTGAATCTTCGATTTTGAACCTGGCTTACCCGCCGCGGCTCGACCTGGGGCCGCAGCTCACCCATGAACAATTGCTCAGCTCGATGCAATCGACCATGGCGCGCCACAAGGGCGGGCCGGTGTGGCTATTCGCTTACGGATCGCTGATCTGGCGCCCGGAGTGCACAGCGGTCGAGCGAGTGCGCGGGCGTGTGCATGGCTACCATCGCGGTTTGTACCTGTGGTCCCACGAACATCGCGGCACCCCGGAAATGCCCGGGTTGGTGTTCGGCCTGGATCGCGGCGGCTCTTGCAGCGGATTCGCCTATCGCTTGCCGGAAGAACAACTGGACGCTTCGTTGTATGCGCTGTGGAAGCGCGAGATGCCTTTTCCATCCTACCGCCCGCACTGGCTCAACTGCCGGCTTGAAGACGGCAATCAGGTTCAGGCCTTGGGATTTGTTCTGGAGCGGCATCTGCCCAGCTACGCAGGCAACTTGCCGGATCACGTGTTGAGCCACGTGTTCGAAAACGCTTGCGGGCGTTACGGCACCACTCGCGATTATGTCGAGCAGACCGCCCACGCCCTGCGAAGCCACGCCATGCCAGACCGAAATCTGGAGGCGCGGCTCAAGCGCTGCAAATCAAAGGTTGATCAGGCGATCGCTTCGCGGCTCTGACTGGCGACTTGCTTGTGCCACAGCGTTGGCGCAAGGAAAGCCATTGCCAGCAGGCAGGCACCGATCAACAGAACGAAACCGCCGTCCCAGCCGAAATGGTCCACGGTGTAGCCCATCGCTGCACTGGCTGCGACCGAACCACCCAGGTATCCGAACAGACCGGTGAAGCCGGCAGCCGTACCGGCGGCTTTCTTCGGTGCCAGTTCCAGCGCTTGCAGGCCGATCAGCATCACCGGGCCATAGATCAGGAAGCCGATGGAAACCAGCGCGATCATGTCGACCGTCGGGTTGCCGGCCGGGTTGAGCCAGTACACCAGCGTCGCCACGGTCACCAGTGCCATGAACACCATGCCGGTCAGGCCACGGTTGCCACGGAAGATCTTGTCCGACATCCAGCCGCACAGCAGCGTGCCCGGAATACCGGCCCACTCGTAGAAGAAGTACGCCCACGACGTCTTGTCCACGGTGAAGCCCTTGGCTTCCTTGAGGTAGGTCGGTGCCCAGTCCAGTACGCCATAGCGCAAAAGGTAGACAAAGACGTTGGCCAGGGCGATGTACCAGAGCATTTTGTTGCGCAGCACGTATTTGACGAAGATTTCCTTGGCGCTGAATTCTTCTTCGTGGCTGGCGTCGTAGCCTTCCGGGTAGTCATTCTTGTATTTCTCGATCGGCGGCAGGCCGACCGATTGCGGGGTGTCGCGCATGGTGATGAAGGCAAACACCGCCACCGCCATGGCCACCGCCGCCGGCACGTAGAACGCCGCGTGCCAGTCGTTGAACAGGCCCATGCCGATCAGGAACAGCGGGCCGATCAAGCCGCCGCCAACGTTGTGTGCCACGTTCCACAGCGACACCACGCCGCCGCGTTCCTTCTGCGACCACCAGTGCACCATGGTCCGCCCACTCGGCGGCCAGCCCATGCCTTGCGCCCAGCCATTGATGAACAGCAGGACGAACATGATGGTCACGCTGGACGTCGCCCAATGCGTAAAACCGAAAATGAACATTACTGCAGCCGAGACCATCAGGCCGAACGGCAGGAAGAAGCGCGGGTTGGAACGGTCGGAAACAATGCCCATCAGGAACTTGGACAAGCCGTAGGCAATGGCAATCGCCGACAACGCCACGCCCAGCTCACCGCGGGTGTAACCCTCTTCGATCAGGTAAGGCATGGCCAGGGAGAAGTTTTTGCGCAGCAGGTAATAACCGGCGTAACCGATGAAGATACCGGCGAAGATCTGCCAGCGCAGGCGTCGGTAGGTGCTGTCTATTTTTTCTTCAGGCAGTGGAGCCTGATGTGCGGCAGGACGAAAGAAAGCAAACATTCAAAAGCTCCAGTTTTCTTGTTTTGACTGCGGATGCGAATATTACAGTTTCGTTACCGAAAATAGCACTGGGTCTCATCGACCAAATAGCGGAAATGTTGGAAGTCGAGCGTTCCTTTATGAACATGTCGCTCAGACATAAATGAAAGACGGTGTAGGAAGGGTTACCTGGTGCCGCAATGAGACGCCTGATTCTTCCGGAGTAGGGCAGGTGTTTGGGAAATGTCCTGCATGGCTACCGGAAGCCATGACCTTCAGCCCAAAGCCTTCGATCTTTACCCTTTGTCCTGCTGCCAGGTCTGGCAATTCAGGTGCGAAGGGGAGGCGTTATGCGGTGGGTGGTTTGTGTGGTGCTGTTGTTGGTGTTGTCTGTTGAAAGCAGAGCGGGCGAGGTGTTTCTGATACCGGAGCACAACCCCAAGCCGATTTACCCGCCAGCGCTGCAACGGGCCGGGATCATCGGCAATGTCCGGGTCAGGTTCGTGGTCCATGCCGATGGTTCAGTCAGCAAAGTGAGCATTTTGCAAAGCGACCACCCTGATCTTGCCGAGGCGACCCGGGTTGCGGTAGGTCAGTGGCGGTTCAAGCCCTGGACGATCGAGGGGGACAAGCCAGCCGAGCAGGAAGTGATTGCGCCGATGATCTTCGGGTTCGACTCAGCGCTGCCACTTCACCTCAATGAATGGCTCAAGGCGTTGAAATGCCGCGAACTCAACGAAATCACCGTTAACACCCCGGAACACGCCTGGGCTGATACCCCTGCGTTCCACTACACCCGTGCCTATCTATCGAACGCCTTTTCTACGACAACGTTGCCTAATGAGCGGCGCCTGGCGCTGATAGCCAGGATGAACAGGAAAGTCCCGATCATTGTCAGGCAATGCCTGAACAGCCCGGTTTCCAGATATGTGAGGTTTTTGCCGGAGGAGATTCGCAAGTTGCTTTAGTGTTGTCCGGTCTGGACAGTGTCAGCGGCTGTCCAGACCGATTTTGGGGAGTCGTCAGCGAACCTGCACCACCACCTTACCGACCGCCTTGCGCTGGCCAAGATCATTGATGGCTTGTGCGGCATCACTCAGCGGATACACCTGCGACACCAGCGGCTTCAATTTGCCTTCGGCAAACCAGCCAAACAATTGCTGGAAGTTCGCCGCGTTGTCCTGTGGCTGACGCTGGGCAAACGAGCCCCAGAACACACCGAGTACGGCTGCGCCTTTAAGCAGGGCGAGGTTGACCGGGAGTTCGGGAATGCGACCGCTGGCGAAGCCGACCACCAGCAGGCGGCCGTTCCAGGCGATAGCACGGATAGCCTGGTCGAACAGGTCGCCGCCCACCGGATCGTAGATCACGTCGGCGCCCTGGCCATCGGTCAGACGCTTGATTTCATCCTTGAGGCTGGTTTCGCTGTAGTTGATCAGTTCATCGGCACCGGCAGCCTTGGCCACGGCCAGTTTTTCGGCGCTGCTGGCGGCGGCGATCACCCGGGCGCCCATGGCCTTGCCGATTTCCACAGCTGCAAGGCCGACACCGCCCGAGGCGCCGAGTACCAGCAGGGTTTCACCGGGTTGCAGGTTGCCGCGCTGCTTGAGCGCGTGCATCGAGGTGCCGTAGGTCATGCTGAAGGCGGCGGCGGTATTGAAGTCCATGGACGGCGGGATCGGCAGCACGTTGTAGCCCGGCACTGCGACCTGTTCGGCAAAGCTGCCCCAGCCCGTCAGGGCCATGACCCGGTCGCCGACTTTCAGGTGGCTGACCTTTTCGCCCACTGCGCTGACCACGCCGGCCGCTTCGCCGCCCGGGGAAAACGGGAAGGGCGGTTTGAACTGGTACTTGCCCTCGATGATCAGCGTGTCCGGGAAATTCACCCCGGCGGCGTGCACGTCCAGCAGGATTTCGTTCTTCTTCGCGACAGGACTGGCGACGTCTTCCAGCACCAGCGATTCGGCAGGGCCGAAGGCTTTGCACAGCACGGCTTTCATCAGGGCTATTCCTTTGGGAGTGATGGCCGATAAGTGTAGGTGTGTGAGTCAACGGGTCAACGAGCATGCCCCGCCCTGATAGTCAGCCATAAGCTTGTGCTTGAACGACGGGTCGTTATGCTAGGCCGCAAACCGGATAAGGAGTGAATTGTGAAAGCGTGGATCATGTTGATGCTGGCCCTGTCCCTGCCTGTGGCAGCGGTGGCCGAAGAAGCCAAAGAAGGTGCGGCACCGAAGGTCAATTACATCACCCTGAGTCCGCCGTTCGTGGGTAACTACGGATTGGACGGCACGCCCAAACTCAAGGTCTACAAGGCCGATGTGGCGTTGCGTGTGACGGGCGACGAGGCGACCAAGGCGGTCAAGGCCAACGAGCCGTTGATTCGTAATCAGCTGGTGGCGCTGTTTGCCCAGCAGACCACCGAGACGATGAACAACGTCGAGGCCAAGGAAAAGTTGCGTCAGGAAGCACTGAAGCAGACCCAGCAGGTCATGAATGATGAGACCGGGAAACCGGTGGTTGAGGATCTGTTGTTCAACAACCTCATCATCCAGTAAGTCGTTCGCTGTCCGGGCGGGGCTCTTCGCGAGCAGGCTCGCTCCCACATTTGAAAGAGTTTTCCTGTGGGAGCGAGCCTGCTCGCGAAAGCATTTAGTATGTCGCCACAAGCCTTACGGCTTGAGCGCAATAACGGCTGCCCACTGCTCCGCCGTCACCGGCATCACCGACAGCCTCGAACCCTTCTGCACCAAGGGCATTTCCGCCAGCGCCACCTGCTGCTTCAGATAGTCCAGCTTCAATACCCTGGAGAATGTCTGCACATGCGCGACATCAATCGCGCTCCAGGCATTTTTCTCTGCGGTAGCCTTCGGATCGTAGTAATGGCTTTCAGGCTCCAGCGCTGTCGGGTCCGGATACGCGGCTTCGACAATTTTGCCGATCCCGGCGATGCCCGGTTCGGGGCAACTGGAGTGATAGAAGAAGAACTCGTCCCCCACTGCCATGGACCGTAGAAAATTCCGCGCCTGATAGTTGCGAACCCCGTCCCAGCGCGCTTTGCCGAGTTTTTCCAGAGCTTTGATCGAGAGTTCGTCGGGCTCGGATTTCATCAGCCAATAGGCCATGGTTTGGCTCCTTGCGAGGTGTGTGGACAGGTTGTCCGGCAATTTTATGACAAACCGACAGTCGGTTGACGCCAGCATTTGCGTGCCGGTTCACGTTGTCGCAAAATGCCGGCCTTTAAAGCTTGACGCTGCTGCACGGCCTACAAACGGAAACCGCTGCTGTCATCGTGTTGATATGCCTTTGGGGGGCAATCGATGAAACGCAAACCGGATTTACTATGGATTTTGGTTATTTTGTTCGGCCTTGGCGTCGTGACCACTGGCTATGCCCAAAGCCTGTGGAGCAACAAGACTGATGCGCCAATCGAGGTCTCGGCGTTGCAGCAACAGTCGACAGCCTTCAAGCGCTGATCCTGTTTTTTCGACGCCTCCGAGGGTAGTGGCGTCTAGCGTGCTCCGTACCAGGCCTTGTCCGTTACCGTTCCGTGCAACGGCACATCCCAGCTCGCCTGAGCCAGTCGCCCCACCTTCTGACATTCATGGGCCAGCCCCAGCAGCGTCGGCTTGCGCCAGTCATGTCGGCGCGCCAGGTAGGCCAGGCTTCGATCATAGAAACCACCGCCCATGCCCAGGCGCCCGCCGACATCATCGAATCCCACCAAGGGTAACAACACCAGATCCAACGCCCAGACTTTACGTTGCCGGGCGAGGTTGTGCCTGGGTTCGAGAATGCGAAAACGGTTGGGCGTGAGTTTTTCGCCGGGCCGGATGCGCTGGAACACCATCTTGGTCCGCGGCCAGGCGCTGAGCACCGGCAGATAGGTGGCCTTGCCCCGACGCTGGGCGGCACGCAGCAGCAGGCGCGGATCGATTTCGCCGTCGGTGGGCAGATAAAGAGAGATGTGTTTGGCGCGGCGGAACAGCGGTTGCTGGGCCAATTGCTTGTACAGCCCGCGAGCCGCCTGGCGCTGCTGACTGGGTGTCAGTGCGCGGCGGGCCTTGCGCAGCATGCGTCGAAGTTGCGGGCGGGGAAGCAGCGCAGGTTCGTTCATGAATTCCGGCTTCGGCAGTACAGGTACGTGAAGCGTATCTTCTGTAGAAAAGCGAATCTATAAAAAAGCCGATGCCGGTATAAAAACCGGCATCGGCTGGAATCAGGCTCCCCGAATGTGCCGCTGTCGACTTAGCCCTTGAACCCGAGAGTTCAAGGTGGAAGACGCAGTAGGCTTTAAGGCTTTCCGTCTAGCGGACATGCACACCAGCCCAACGTGCGACCTCCAGGGTATAGCAAATCGGCTCAGGGACGTCGTCAACTGGCAAGCACCCCAGGGAGTGAAAAGAGTATACCGCAAGCGGTAGCGCGAATCAGCCTTTGGTGACGTCCGGATCGGTGGCGAGCACCAGATCGACGCGATCGAGCAGGTCGCGTACCTGCTCGCGGGTCGAGCCGCTGGCCTGGATATCCGGGCGTTCTTCCTTGTGCAGCAAGTCGTGGGTGATGTTCAACGCGGCCATGACGGCGATGCGGTCGGCGCCGATGACTTTGCCGCTGCTGCGGATTTCGCGCATCTTGCCGTCCAGGTAACGGGCGGCGCTCACCAGGTTGCTGCGTTCTTCCTGGGGGCAGATGATCGAATATTCTTTGTCGAGGATCTGCACGGTGACGCTATTGCTTGAACTCATGAGTCTTGCTCCAGGGCCTTGAGGCGCGAAATCATCGATTCGACCTTACGCCGGGCGATTTCGTTTTTTTCAATGAGGTGAGCGCGTTCCTCGCGCCAGGTCTTTTCCTGAGCTAGTAAGAGTCCGTTTTGGCTCTTAAGTTGCTCGACTCGCGTAATCAGCAGTTCGAGTCTGGCCATCAGCGCTTGCAGGTCGGTGTCTTCCATTGTCTTCACTGTCTGATGGGGGTCGGACTGTAGGAGCGAGCTTGCTCGCGATGAACCCGAGAACGCCGCGGGGTGTCAGGTACCCAGCGTTATCGTTGACGACCATCGCGAGCAAGCTCGCTCCTACAGGGGTAGTCGATGTAGGATACAAGGCCTTCATTCTAGACATAGCGCCGTCTGGCGCCTAGCTGCCCATGCCCATTCAGAATTCTCCGTACCAAGCCTTCGCCACCCTGCTGACTTCCAGCGGCCACCCTGTCTCGCCTGCCGAACTGCACGGCCTGTTGCTCGGCCGCAGCTGCGCCGGCGCCGGTTTCGATGCCGAGGGCTGGTTGATCGACGCCGCCGAGTTGCTCGAAAGCGAGCCGCAGGACAACGTTCGCGCTGCCCTGATCGGCCTGCAAGAGATGGTCAAGGGCGAACTCACCGGCGAAGACGTGACCGTCGTTCTGTTGCTGCCGACCGACGACGCTCCGCTGGCCGAACGCGCCGCGGCACTGGGCCAATGGTGCCAGGGCTTCCTTAGCGGTTTCGGTCTGAACTGCCGTGACAGCAGCATGCTGAGCACCGAGGCCACCGAAGTGTTGCAGGACCTGGCCGCCATTTCCCAGGTCCAGGACGCTCTGGAAGAGTCCGAGGACGGCGAAACCGACTACATGGAAGTCATGGAGTATCTGCGCGTCGCGCCGCTGCTGCTGTTCTCCGAAACCAGGAAAGCGGACGAACCGGCGGCTGCCAAACCGTCGTTGCACTAATCGAAGACAGGGAACGCCATCTGCCCATGATTCATATCCCGAAAGCGGAATACAACCGTCGCCGCAAGGCCCTGATGGCGCAGATGGAACCCAACAGCATCGCTATCCTTCCCGCCGCCGCGGTGGCCATTCGCAACCGTGACGTCGAGCACGTCTACCGTCAGGACAGTGACTTCCAGTACCTCAGTGGTTTCCCCGAGCCACAGGCCGTGCTGGTCTTGATGCCGGGGCGGCTGCACGGCGAATACATTCTGTTCTGCCGCGAGCGCAACGCCGAGCGGGAGCTGTGGGACGGCCTGCGTGCCGGCCAGGAAGGCGCGATTCGCGATTTCGGCGCCGACGACGCTTTTCCGATCGCGGACATCGACGACATCCTGCCCGGCTTGATCGAAGGTCGTGACCGGGTTTATTCGGCCATGGGCAGCAACCCGGAATTCGACCGCCACCTGATGGACTGGATCAACGTGATCCGCTCCAAGGCGAACCTCGGTGCCCAGCCACCGAACGAATTCGTTGCCCTGGATCATCTGCTTCACGACATGCGCCTGTATAAATCGGCGGCAGAAGTGAAAGTGATGCGCGAGGCCGCACGGATTTCCGCCCAGGCCCACGTGCGCGCAATGCAGGCCAGCCGTGCCGGTTTGCACGAGTTCAGCCTGGAAGCCGAGCTCGATTACGAGTTCCGCAAGGGCGGGGCGAAGATGCCGGCCTATGGCTCGATCGTCGCGGCGGGGCGTAATAGTTGCATCCTGCATTACCAGCAGAATGACGCCGTGCTCAAGGACGGGGACCTGGTGTTGATCGACGCCGGCTGCGAGATTGACTGTTACGCCAGCGATATCACCCGTACCTGGCCGGTCAATGGCAAGTATTCCGCGGAGCAGAAGGCGATCTACGAACTGGTGCTGGCTGCCCAGGAAGCCGCATTTGCCGAAATCGCTCCGAACAAACACTGGAACCAGGCCCACGAAGCCACGGTTCGGGTGATAACCCGCGGTCTGGTTGAGTTGGGTCTGTTGCAAGGCGACGTCGACGAGTTGATCGCCGGCGAAGCCTACAAAGCGTTTTACATGCACCGCGCCGGGCACTGGTTGGGAATGGATGTACATGACGTGGGCGAGTACAAGGTCGGCGGCGAATGGCGAGTGCTGGAAGTCGGCATGGCCCTGACCGTGGAGCCGGGTATCTACATTGCACCGGACAACAAGCATGTTGCGAAGAAATGGCGCGGCATTGGTGTGCGCATTGAGGACGATGTCGTGGTCACCAAAAGCGGTTGTGAAATCCTCACCAAAGGCGTACCGAAAACAGTCGCGGAGATCGAGGCCTTGATGGCGCAAGCACGGACACAAGCGGCATGAATCGGGTCAATCTGGCGATTATCGGCGGCGGCCTGGTGGGCGCCAGCTTGGCGATGGCGTTGCAGGCCGGGGCCAAGGCCCGTGGCTGGAAGATCGTGCTGATCGAGCCGTTCGCACCTGGCGACACGTACCAGCCGAGCTACGACGCGCGTTCCACGGCATTGTCCTTTGGCGCGAGGCAGATTTATCAGCGGTTGGGCGTCTGGCAGGAAATTTCCCGCCGCGCCGAGCCGATCAAGCAGATTCATGTCTCGGACCGGGGACGTTTTTCCACGGCGCGGCTGTCGGCGATGGAAGAAGGCGTCCCGGCGCTGGGTTACGTGGTGGAAAATGCCTGGCTTGGCCAATGCCTGTGGCAAGGCCTGGACAAGGACGTGATCAGTTGGCGCTGCCCGGCGGAAGTCACGCGCATGGAGCCGCTCACCGACGGCTATCGCCTGACGCTCAATGACGAAACCACGCTGGATTGCGATCTGGCGGTACTCGCCGACGGTGGCCGTTCCGGCCTGCGCGAGCAGCTGGGCGTCGGCATCAAGACGCGTCCGTACAACCAGAGCGCGCTGATCGCCAACATCACCCCGAGCGAAGCCCATAACGGCATGGCCTTCGAGCGTTTCACCGACGATGGTCCGATGGCCTTGCTGCCGCTGCCGGACAACCGCTGTGCCTTGGTCTGGACCCGCCTGGGAATGGACGCACAACGCCTGGCCGCCCTCGATGAACGCGATTTCCTCAGTGAATTGCAGGGCGTATTCGGCTATCGCCTCGGCACGTTGAAGCAGGTCGGTGCGCGGCACCTGTATCCGCTGTCGCTGGTGGAGGCCGAAGAGCAGGTGCGACCGCACCTGGCGATTCTCGGCAACGCCGCTCACAGCCTGCACCCGATTGCCGGTCAGGGTTTCAACCTGTCCCTGCGCGATGCCCAGGCGCTGGCCGATGCGTTGCTCGCCAGCGAACAGGCGCTGGGGGACTTCGCGACCTTGCAGGCCTATCGCGAACACCAGCGCCTGGATCAGAACCTGACCGTCGGCTTTTCCGATCAGGTCACGCGTTTGTTCGGCAGCACGCAGCCATTGGTTTCGCTGGGGCGCAATCTCGGCCTGCTTGGTCTCGATCTATTGCCGCCAGCCAAGCGCTGGTTCGCCCGGCAGGCCATGGGGCTGGGTACGCGTCCTGATGTTTAGCCCGACGATCCGTCGGCAGACGGTCGATGGCCAAAAATACCTGCCGCAATTGCAGGTCGATATTCACGACGGCGCCGGCAACCTGGTGGCGCGCGTCGGAACAACCCTTTACGTGCGGCTCAAGCCGCAAGCGAGACAGGCTTAAAGCATGGAAATGCGCGCAGATCTGCTGATTGTCGGGGCCGGAATGGTCGGCAGCGCCCTGGCGCTGGCGTTGCAGGACAGCGGGCTGGAAGTCCTGCTGCTGGACGGCAGCCCCCTGAGCGTCAAACCGTTTGATGCCCAGGCACCGTTTGAACCCCGGGTGAGTGCCTTGTCCATCGCCAGTCAACGGATTCTCGAACGCCTGGGTGTCTGGGACGGCATCGCCAACCGACGCAGCAGTCCTTACAGCGACATGCAGGTCTGGGATGGCAGCGGCACCGGGCAGATCCACTTTTCGGCGGGCAGCGTCCACGCCGATGTACTGGGCCACATTGTCGAGAATCGGGTGGTGCAGGATGCCTTGCTCGATCGCTTGCACGACTGCGATCTTGGCCTGCTCGCCAACGCGCGCCTGGAACAAATGCGCCGCTCCGGCGATGACTGGCTGCTGACCCTGGCCGATGGCCGCACCTTGCGCGCGCCCCTGGTGATCGCGGCGGATGGCGCCAACTCGGCGGTTCGGCGCCTGACCGGCGTCGCGACACGGGAGTGGGATTATCTGCACCACGCCATCGTCACCAGCGTGCGCTGCTCGAAACCCCATCAAATGACCGCCTGGCAACGCTTTACCGATAACGGCCCGTTGGCGTTCCTGCCGCTGGAGCGGGATGGCCGGCAGGATTGGTGTTCGATCGTCTGGTCGACCACGCCAAGCGAAGCCGAACGCCTGATGGCACTGGATGACGAAGGTTTTTGTCGCGAGCTGGAGCGAGCCTTCGAAGGCCAGCTGGGCAGCGTACTCAACGCTGACCCGCGCCTGTGTGTGCCGCTGCGTCAGCGTCATGCCAAGCGTTACGTGGCTGAAGGCCTGGCGCTGATCGGCGACGCGGCGCACACCATTCACCCGTTGGCCGGGCAGGGCGTGAATCTCGGGTTCCTCGATGCCGCCGTATTGGCCGAGGTGCTGCAGCAAGCGGCCGCCCGCGGTGAGCGCCTGGCGGATGTGAAGGTGCTCAGCCGTTACGAGCGTCGACGCATGCCTCACAACCTGGCACTGATGGCGGCGATGGAAGGTTTCGAGCGCTTGTTCCAGGCTGATCCGTTGCCGGTGCGCTGGTTGCGTAATACCGGATTGAAAATGGTCGACCGGATGCCCGAGGCCAAGTCGTTGTTCGTGCGCGAGGCGCTGGGGTTGACCGGGGATTTGCCGGCACTCGCCAAGGCCTGAGAATTTCTTTGAGGCTGATGGCCTCTTCGCGAGCAGGCTCGCTCCCACAATGGAATGCATTTCAACTGTGGGAGCGAGCCTGCGCGCGAAGGCGGCGGCACATTCACCACCCAACTCTGGCTGTGCAACATCTGGTAACGCCTCCACGAACTGTTCGATTGAGAAGGCAAATGTGAGTCCTTATCATTTGTCCTCAATTTTTCAATCGAGAGAGCGCTCCCATGTTGGCACCGAAGCGTCTACTGACCGCACTGGCCCTGACTCTGATCGGCAGCACCGCCGCCCAGGCCGCCGACGAGGTGGTGGTCTACTCCTCGCGTATCGACGAGTTGATCAAGCCGGTCTTTGATGCCTACACCGCTAAAACCGGTGTGAAGGTGAAGTTCATTACCGACAAGGAAGCGCCGCTGATGCAGCGGATCAAGGCCGAGGGCGAGAACGCCACCGCTGACCTGTTGCTGACTGTCGATGCCGGTAACCTCTGGCAAGCCGAGCAAATGGGCATCCTCCAGCCCTTCACCTCGAAAACCATCGATGCCAACATCCCGCTGCAGTACCGTGCCGCCTCTCACGCCTGGACCGGCCTGAGCCTGCGGGCGCGGACCATTGCCTACTCCACTGATCGGGTGAAGCCGGGTGAGCTGACCACTTACGAAGCGCTGGCCGACAAGAACTGGGAAGGTCGCCTGTGCCTGCGCACGGCGAAGAAGGTCTACAACCAGTCCCTGACCGCTACCATGATCGAAGTCCATGGCGCCGAAAAAACCGAGAAGATCCTCAAGGGCTGGGTCAACAACCTGTCCACTGACGTGTTCTCCGACGACGTTGCGGTACTGGAGGCCATCAGTGCCGGTCAGTGTGATGTCGGCATCGTCAACACCTACTACTACGGTCGCCTGCACAAGCAGAAGCCTGACCTGCCGGTGAAGCTGTTCTGGCCGAACCAGGCGGATCGTGGCGTGCACGTCAACCTGTCGGGCATCGGCCTGACCAAATACGCTCCGCACCCGGAAGCGGCCAAGGCCCTGGTGGAATGGATGACCACGCCTGAAGCGCAGAAAATCTTCGCTGACGTGAATCAGGAGTTCCCGGCCAACCCGGCTGTGCAACCTTCCGCCGAAGTCGCGGCCTGGGGCAAGTTCGTGGCCGATACCCTGCCTGTCGAAGTCGCGGGCAAGCGCCAGGCCGAAGCGATTCGCATGATGGATCGGGCTGGCTGGAACTGACCTGTGGCCCGCGGCTTGTCTGTGGCAAGGGAGCTTGCTCCCGTTGGGCCGCGAAGCGGCCCTTTGGCTTCTGCTCATTCAAGATGATCTGATACCCTTCTGCGGCTGCTTCGCAGCCGAGAGGGACGATGCGGCGATCCGACAAGCTCCCTCGCCACAAAATGAAGCTGACTGCAGACTTGCGTCGGCTTCACATTTTCTAGAGAACTTCCTTGGCCCACCCCGCCCAACGCCGCTGGTACCCCCTGGTCTTCGCCATCGCTGCGCTGGTCCTGCTGCCCCTGAGTGTGTTGCTGCTTTCCTGGCAATCCATCGATCAACAAATCTGGTCCCACCTGTGGGACACACAGATGCCGCGTTTGCTGGGCAACACCCTGACCCTGGTGCTTGGCGTCGGTGTCGGGGTGACGATCCTCGGTGTAAGCCTGGCCTGGCTCACCAGCCTCTGTGAATTCCCCGGCAGGCGTTGGCTGGATTGGGCCTTGATGCTGCCTTTTGCAATTCCGGCCTACGTGCTGGCCTTCGTTTTCGTCGGTCTGCTGGATTTTTCCGGTCCCGTGCAAACCCTGCTGCGCGAGTGGTTCGGCACGGGCCTGCGTTTGCCGCGCGTGCGTTCCACGGGCGGGGTGATTCTGGTTCTGGTGCTGGTGTTTTATCCGTACGTTTACCTGCTGGCGCGTACCGCGTTCCTCGCTCAGGGCAAAGGCCTGATGGAAGCCGCGCGGGTGCTGGGGCAATCGCCATGGCAGGCATTCTGGCGGGTGGCCATGCCCATGGCGCGTCCCGCCATCGGCGCTGGCGTGGCGTTGGCGCTGATGGAAACCCTGGCGGATTTTGGCGCGGTGTCGGTGTTCAACTTCGACACATTCACGACCGCGATCTACAAGACCTGGTACGGGTTTTTCAGTCTTTCCAGCGCCGCACAACTGGCCAGCCTGTTATTGCTGGTGGTGATGGTGGTGCTGTACGGCGAGCGTCGTGCGCGCGGGGCCAATCGGGCGAGCAATGAACGGCCACGGGTCAAGGCGTTGTACCACTTGCATGGCATCAAAGCGTTGTTGGCCACGGGGTGGTGCGCTCTGGTGTTCGCCTGTGCCTTTGTCATTCCGGTGCTGCAACTGTTGGTGTGGTTCTGGCAACGTGGGCGCTTCGATCTGGATGAGCGTTACAGCGGTTTGATTCTCCACACCCTGTACCTGGGCGCGCTGGCCGCGTTGATCACCGTCAGTGTCGCGCTGATATTGGCATTTGCCCAACGCCTCGCGCCGACCCAAGGGATCCGCGCCGGGGTCAGTCTGGCCAATCTTGGCTACGCCTTTCCCGGCTCGGTGCTGGCGGTATCGATCATGCTGGCGTTCAGTTACCTGGACCGCGAACTGGTGATCCCGCTCTCCGGCTGGCTCGGTGGCGCCGGCAAACCACTGCTGCTGGGCAGTCTGTCGGCGTTGCTGCTGGCCTACCTGGTGCGCTTCATCGCCGTGGCTTACGGGCCGCTGGAAAGCAGTCTGGCGCGTATACGGCCATCTTTGCCCGAAGCGGCACGTAGCCTTGGCGTCAGTGGGCCGCGACTGTTTTTCAAAGTGTATCTGCCGTTGTTGCTGCCTGGTTCGTTGAGCGCGGCGCTGCTGGTGTTCGTCGATGTGCTCAAGGAAATGCCCGCGACCCTGCTGATGCGCCCGTTTGGCTGGGACACACTGGCCGTGCGGATCTTCGAAATGACCAGCGAGGGCGAGTGGGCGAGGGCGTCTTTGCCGGCACTGACCCTGGTTTTGGTCGGACTGCTACCGGTCATCGGATTGATACGACGTTCGGCGCATCGAAACAGCTAGGTGTCAGTCCTACACCTTGCGGCTACAATGCGCGGCATTCGGTGCGGTCTGTCTGACAGACAAGGTAGTAGAAGTCGGCTGGAAGCCTTTTGTTTCAAGGCTTTTACTCGATAGAGCACTCGCCCGCACCTTCGCCACGCCCGGAAGGAGAAACCCATGGGACAGCGTACGCCTCTGTATGACCTTCATCTCGCCCTCGGCGCGAAGATGGTCGATTTTGGCGGTTGGGATATGCCTCTGCATTACGGATCGCAGGTCGAGGAGCACCATGAGGTGCGCCGCGATTGCGGTGTTTTTGATGTATCCCACATGACCGTGATCGATGTCGACGGCCCCCAGGCCAAAGCCTGGTTGCAGCATTTGCTGGCCAATGATGTCGAGCGCCTGCACAGCTCCGGCCGCGCGTTGTACAGCACCATGCTCAACGAGCGCGGCGGCATCGTCGACGACATGATCGTCTACCGCCTGGACGATGGTTATCGTCTGGTGGTCAATGCTTCAACCCGCGATCAGGACATCGCATGGATGCAAGCCCATCTCGACGGCTTCGACGTGCAGCTCAGCGAACGCTCCGAGTTGGCGATGCTGGCGATTCAAGGCCCTCACGCCCGGCAAAAGGTTGCTGAATTGGTGACCCAGTCCCGCGGCAACCTGATCCAGCTGCTCAAACCCTTCGAAGGGCAGCCCGACGGTGACTGGTTCATCGCGCGCACCGGTTACACCGGTGAAGACGGTCTGGAAATCATCCTGCCGGCCGATCAGGCGCCGGGGTTTTTCAACGACCTGGTGGGCGCGGGTATCTCCCCGATCGGCCTGGGCGCGCGGGATACCTTGCGGGTCGAGGCCGGCATGAACCTGTACGGTCAGGATATTCATCAAGACGTTTCACCGCTGGCATCCAACATGGCCTGGAGCATTGCGTGGGAACCGGCCGCCCGCCAGTTCATCGGGCGCACCGCGCTGGAAGCCGAGCGCAGCGCTGGCGTACAGCACAAACTGGTCGGTCTGGTCCTTGAGGAGCGTGGGGTTTTGCGCGCTCATCAAGTGGTCCGTATCGCCGATGTTGGCGAAGGAGAGATCACCAGTGGTAGTTTCTCTCCTACGCTTAGCAAGTCGATTGCACTGGCGCGCGTGCCGATGGCAACTGCCGACCGCGCGGAAGTGGAAATCCGTGGCAAGTGGTACCCGGTCCGAGTGGTCAAACCGACCTTCGTACGCCATGGCAAAACCTTGATCTAACCTTTTCTGGCGGCAATCACCGCTGACAATATCCTTGAGGACACAGAACATGAGCGATATCCCTGCCGACCTGCGTTTTGCCGAAAGTCACGAATGGGCTCGCCTGGAAGCCGATGGCACCGTCACCGTGGGCATCAGCGATCACGCGCAGGAAGCGCTGGGTGATGTGGTGTTCGTCGAACTGACCGAAGTGGGTAAAACCTTCGCTGCCGGCGATCAATCCGGTGTAGTGGAGTCGGTTAAAGCGGCGTCCGACATCTATTCCCCGGTGTCCGGTGAAGTGATCGCGGTCAACGAAGACTTGAGCGCTTCGCCGGAACTGCTCAACAGCGACCCGTACGGCGCGTGGATCTTCAAGCTCAAGCCAAGCGACAAGGCTGAGCTGGACAAGCTGCTCGATGCGGCCGGATACAAGGCCGCCATCGGCGAATAAGCTTTAAGCGTCATCCCAAAGCCCCGACCTGTCGGGGCTTTTTTGTCTGCCCGGTTCCCCCTTGTGGGAGCGAGCCGGCTCCGGGCGGCGTTCCGACGAATACGGCTTAACATGTGACATTGATTTCGACTGACCCACCGCTTTCGCGAGCAGGCTCGCTCCCACAAGGGAATCAGGTTTTCCTGCAGGTTCGCTGTTGGCAGTGACTGCTATGCTGGTTTGACCGTGTTGCATCGACGTTGAGCGCCAGTCAAGAGAGAGCCCGTCATGTCCCAGTTGCCGTCCTTGAGCCAATTACGCGACCCCAATGCCTTTCTTCGCCGCCACCTCGGGCCGGATACCGCCGAGCAGCAGGCCATGCTCGACAGTCTCGGCCTCGGTAGCCGGGTCGAGCTGATCGAGCAGACAGTGCCACCGGGGATTCGCCTGAACCGGCCGCTGGATTTGCCGCCGGCCCTCGACGAAGAGGCCGCGTTGGCCAAGCTGCGAGGCTACGCCGAACAGAACCAGGTCTGGACCAGCCTGATCGGCATGGGGTATCACGGCACACTCACGCCGGCTGTCATCCTGCGCAATGTGCTGGAAAATCCCGGTTGGTACACCGCGTACACACCCTATCAACCGGAAATCGCCCAGGGGCGGCTCGAAGCACTACTGAATTTCCAGCAATTGACCATCGACCTGACCGGGCTGGAGCTGGCCAATGCCTCGCTGCTGGATGAAGCTACCGCGGCGGCGGAAGCCATGGCCCTGGCCAAACGGGTGGCCAAGTCGAAAAGCAATGTGTTCTTTGTCGATGAAAACTGCCATCCACAGACCATTTCCGTGGTGCAGACCCGCGCCGAAGGCTTCGGCTTCGAGTTGATCATCGACGCTGTGGATAACTTGAAGCAGCACCAGGTGTTCGGCGCGCTGCTGCAATATCCCGACACTCATGGCGAGATCCGCGACCTGCGTCCGTTGATCGATCATCTGCACGCCCAGCAGGCGCTGGCCTGTGTGGCGGCTGATCTGCTGAGCCTGCTGCTGTTGACGCCGCCTGGGGAGTGGGGGGCAGATGTGGTGTTCGGTTCTTCCCAGCGCTTCGGCGTGCCCATGGGCTATGGCGGGCCGCATGCGGCGTTTTTTGCCAGTCGCGACGAGTACAAACGGGCGATTCCCGGGCGGATCATCGGCGTGTCGAAAGATGCACGCGGCAACGTTGCCCTGCGCATGGCCCTGCAAACCCGTGAGCAACATATTCGCCGTGAAAAAGCCAACTCGAACATCTGTACCGCGCAAGTGCTGCTGGCCAACATCGCCAGTTTCTATGCGGTCTACCACGGCCCGGAAGGGCTCAAGCGCATAGCCCAGCGCGTGCACCGACTGACCTGCATCCTCGCCGCGGGCCTTGAACGCAAGGGCATCACGCGCCTCAACCGGCATTTCTTCGACACCCTGACCCTGGAAGTCGGCGGCACCCAGACCGCGATCATCGAGAGCGCCCAGGCCGCGCAGGTCAATTTGCGCATTCTGGGACGCGGGCAATTGGGCTTGAGCCTTGACGAAACCTGCGACGAATCCACCGTAGCCAAGCTGTTCGATGTATTCCTGGGAGCCGATCATGGGCTGAGCGTCGATGAACTCGATGCCGAGGCGCTGGCTCCCGGTATTCCGAGCCCTTTGCAAAGAACCACCCCCTATCTGCGCCATCCGGTGTTCAACGCCCACCACAGCGAAACCGAGATGCTGCGCTACCTCAAGCAGCTGGAAAACAAGGACCTGGCACTTAATCAGTCGATGATCCCGCTGGGCTCTTGCACCATGAAACTCAATGCCACCAGCGAGATGATCCCGATTACCTGGCCGCAGTTCGCCAATCTGCATCCATTCGCACCGAAAGAGCAGGCGGTCGGTTATTCATTGATGATCGAAGAACTGGAGCGCTGGCTCTGCGCGATCACTGGTTTCGATGCAATCTGCATGCAGCCCAATTCCGGTGCCCAGGGCGAGTACGCGGGGCTGCTGGCGATCCGCAAATATCATGAGAGCCGTCAGCAGGGCGGGCGGGATGTCTGCCTGATCCCGTCTTCGGCCCACGGCACCAACCCGGCCTCGGCGCAGATGGCCGGGATGCGTGTGGTGATTGTCGAATGTGACGAAGCAGGCAACGTCGACCTGGATGACCTGAAAGAAAAGGCCGCCGAAGCCGGCGACAAGCTCTCCTGCCTGATGGCCACCTATCCGTCGACCCACGGCGTGTACGAGGAAGGCATCAGCGAGATCTGCGAAGTTATCCACAGCCATGGCGGCCAGGTCTACATGGACGGCGCCAACCTCAATGCCCAGGTCGGGCTGGCGCGGCCGGCGGACATTGGCGCCGATGTGTCCCACATGAACTTGCACAAAACCTTCTGCATTCCCCATGGCGGTGGCGGGCCGGGCATGGGGCCGATTGGCGTACGTGCGCACCTGGCGCCGTTCGTGGCCAATCACCCGGTGGTGCCGATCGAGGGGCCGCTGGCGCAGAACGGTGCCGTCAGTGCCGCGCCCTGGGGCAGCGCGAGCATCTTGCCGATCAGCTGGATGTACATCGCCATGATGGGCCCTCAACTGGCCGACGCCAGCGAAGTGGCGATCCTCGCCGCGAATTACCTGGCCCGGCACTTGTCCGGGGCGTTCCCGGTGCTCTACACCGGGCGCAACGAGCGGGTGGCCCACGAATGTATTCTCGATTTGCGACCGCTCAAGACGTTGACCGGCATCAGCGAGGAAGACGTCGCCAAGCGCCTGATGGACTATGGCTTCCATGCACCGACCATGTCGTTCCCCGTGCCGGGCACGTTGATGGTCGAACCGACCGAAAGTGAATCGAAAGCGGAACTGGATCGCTTCATCGGTGCAATGCTGAGCATCCGCGCGGAAATCACCGAGGTGCAGAACGGCAACTGGCCGGCCGAGGACAACCCGCTCAAACGAGCGCCGCATACCTTGGCCGATATCACCGGGATTTGGGAACGTCCCTATAGCATCGAACAAGGCGTGACGCCGGATGCTCACACCAAGGCCCACAAGTACTGGCCGGCGGTGAACCGGGTGGACAATGTGTATGGCGACCGGAATCTGTTTTGTGCCTGTGTGCCGCTGGACGAGTACCGCTGAGACTTCTGGCTACGCATAACCCCTGTGGGAGCGAGCCTGCTCGCGAAAGCGGTGTAGCAGTCACGATGATTTCGACTGACCTATCGCCTTCGCGAGCAGGCTCGCTCCCACAGGGGATTTCTGCATGCCAATAAAAATGCCGCTCAAGTGAGCGGCATTTTCTGTTTGGCTGCAAAGTTATTCCGAAGCCACGGCATTCTTCGCCAGGATCGCATTCGCCAGTTCCATGTCCGTGGCCTGCAGGCCCGGGTTGTCGGCGCGGACTTTCTGCATCGCAGCTTCGAGATACGGGCCGCGGATGCCGCCGTCACTGGCGACGAAACTGCCGGCATCGTCCTGGGCAGCGACGATCAGCTTGTGATCCTTGAAGGTCAGGTAGGTCGAACCGGTGGTTGCACCGGAAGTAAGAACGTTACGCCAAAAGCTATCAGCCATCGCCGAGCCGACAGGCAGGGACAACAGGGCGATGGTAGCGACAGCAAGTTTGAGACGCATAGAAGGTAACTCCACTGGATAAACTACCGCCTTTGATAGCGATTCCCCCAATCGAGTTCCATTGCCGCTTACCTACTTCTGCTCGCTCTGCGGCGTCACGCGCAGGACCTCCTCGACCGTGGTCAAGCCGGCCGCCACCTTCTGTGCGCCCGACAGGCGCAAGCTGCGCATGCCTTCCTTGAATGCCTGACGCCGCACCGCCAGTAAATCGGTGTCGGGACTGATCAGCGCTTTCAGACCGTCGGTCAATTGCATGATTTCGTACACCCCGGCGCGGCCGTGATAGCCGGTGTCGCGGCATTCCAGGCAGCCGATGGCGCGTTGAGCGTTGGTGGGCAGGGGGGCTTGCCAGGGCCGGGTCAGTGTTTGCCAGTCTTCTTCCCCCAGGGTGTTCGGAGCCTTGCAATGCGGGCACAAGGTTCGCACCAGCCGCTGGGCCATGACCCCGAGCACCGTGGCCTTGATCAGGTAATGCGGCACGCCCAGTTCCAGCAGGCGGCTGATGGCGCTCGGCGCATCGTTGGTGTGCAGCGTCGACAGCACCAGGTGACCGGTGAGGGCGGCCTGGATCGCCATCTCGGCGGTTTCGAGGTCGCGGATCTCGCCAATCATGATGATGTCGGGGTCTTGTCGCATCAGTGCGCGCACTCCGGAAGCGAAGGTCAGGTCGATGTTGTGCTGGACCTGCATCTGGTTGAACGCCGGCTCGACCATTTCAATCGGGTCTTCGATGGTGCAGAGGTTGACCTCCGGCGTCGCCAGTTTCTTCAGTGTGGTGTACAGCGTGGTGGTCTTGCCGGAACCGGTCGGCCCCGTGACCAGAATGATGCCGTTGGGTTGACGGGTCATGTCCTGCCAGCGCCGCAGGTCATCGGCTGAAAACCCCAGCTGATCGAAGTCCTTGAGCAACACCTCCGGGTCGAAGATCCGCATGACCATTTTTTCGCCGAAGGCAGTCGGCAGGGTCGACAGCCGCAGCTCCACTTCGCCGCCATCCGGGGTCTTGGTCTTGACCCTGCCATCCTGGGGTTTGCGTTTCTCCGCGACGTTCATCCGCCCCAGGCTTTTCAGGCGGCTGACGATGGCCATGGTGACTTGCGGCGGGAATTGGTAGACGTTGTGCAGCACGCCGTCGATGCGAAAGCGCACCGTGCCTTGTTCGCGCCGGGGTTCAATGTGGATATCGCTGGCGCGCTGCTGGAAGGCGTACTGGAACAGCCAGTCGACGATGTTGACGATATGCGCGTCGTTGGCATCCGGCTCCTGATCGCTGGCGCCGAGATTGAGTAACTGTTCGAAATTGCCCAGGGTGCTGGTCTGCTGATCGGCGTTGCTCGCCCCCGTAACCGATTTGGCCAGGCGGAAGAACTCCACGCTGAAACGCTGGATATCCACCGGGTTGGCCACTACACGCTTGATCGGCAGTTTCAGTACGTGCGTCAAGTCGGCTTCCCAGCCGTTGACGTAGGGCTGGGCGCTCGCCACCGTCACGGCGTCGCGGTCGATGGAGACCGCGAGAATCTTGTGGCGCTGGGCGAAGGCGTAGGACATCAGCGGTGTCACGGCCGCGACGTTGATTTTCAGCGGGTCGATACGCAGGTAAGGCTGACCAGCCTGTTGGGACAGCCACAGGGTCAGGTTTTCCAGGTCCAGGTGCTTGCCGGGACGACTGAGGTCGTTCAGCTGTTGGCTGGCGATGAACTCCAGGGGGTGCATCTGGCCATGAGCGGCGTGGCGGCGACGGGCATTGAGCGCCTGTTCGGCCGAGTCCTGGCTGATGAAGCCCTGGGCGACCAGCTCACGCAGCACATCATTGAGATCCAGCCAGCGGTCCTGAAGGGCGAGTTGAACGGACATGCGGGCTCCTTTTGAACAACAGTGCGCAAAGGATAGTCGTGGCGCCACAGACCGTTGGGCCACTACCCGACGAAGCCGTATCGGTTTTTTTCAGCCGGTTGCCTGAGCGGCTTCAACCCAGGCAGGGTCGGCACTTTGCAGATCCACCGAGCAGATGCTGATCAGGTTGCGAAGTTTTTCTGCGATCACTTGGGCGCGGTGCCAGCTCAGTCCGTCGATGACCACCTCGATGGCCAGCAAATCGTCCTGGCGCTGCACGTGCACCTCATCCGGCGTCAAGCACTGCAAGGCGAACAGGTTGAGCGCGCGGCACAGCAGGTCGGGCTCGGCTTCGGCCAGTAATTGGTAGCGCACGCGGGAGTGAACGTTACTGACATTCCAGACATCGGCGCGGGTGTTCACGGCTTCCAGGTGCGGCATGGTTGTTCTCCATCATCAATGGAGAAATTTTTACATTTGGTGGCGGGTATTTCTTATCTATGATGGGCTGAATCACGGTTCAATCGAATCGTATGATTCATAAAATCATCTTTCAAAGGTTTTTCTATGCAAAGCGAACTGGACGGCTACGACCGCAAGATCCTGGCGTTGCTTCAGGAGGACGCTTCGCTTTCCAGTGCGCAGATCGCCGAACAGGTGGGACTTTCGCAGTCGCCCTGCTGGCGGCGGATCCAGCGGATGAAAGAGGAGGGGATCATTCGCGCCCAGGTGACCCTGCTCGACCGCAAGAAAATCGGCCTGAACACGCAGATTTTCGCGCAGGTCAAACTCAACGCCCACGGACGCTCGAACTTCACCGAATTCACCGAGGCGATTCGTGGGTTTCCCGAGGTGCTGGAGTGTTACGTATTGATGGGGGCGGTGGATTTCATGTTGCGGATCGTCGCGGCGGACATCGAGGCGTATGAACGCTTCTTCTTCGAGAAGCTGTCGATGGTGCCGGGGATTCAGGAGGTCAACTCGATCGTGGCTTTGTCAGAGATCAAGTCCACGACGAGTTTGCCGGTCTGATGTTTTGCGGGGGATGTGGCTGCCTCTTCGCGAGCAGGCTCGCTCCCACGGGAGAACGCATTTCAATGTGGGAGCGAGCCTGCTCGCGAAGGCGGTATTACAGACGCAGCAAAGTCTTCCAGGCCCGATTCTGATACACCGCAATCGCTTGCTGCTTGCGCGCATGCAGGGCTTCGTCGGTGATCGGTTCGTTGGCCAGTTGCGCCAGTTTGTTCAGCTCGCCATACAGGCGATCCATTTCCGGGATTTCCAGCACGTTGCGCGCGTGGTGCAGCCAGGCCTGGATACGTTCGATACGCGGCAGTTGCTCGGCCAGGTCTTCCGGTTGTTGCTGGTAGCGCTGCAATTGCAGCGAGTTGGCTTCTTCGCCCAACAGTCGCGGCAACCAACTACCCAACTGCGCAGCGCCCTGGCGATTGCCACGGGTGTTGCGGTCGGCGGTCCAGGTGCGGGCCAGCAACCAGCGTGAAGTACTCAGGGAGAACAGGCCCCAGCGCGGGTCTTCGAGTTCTTCGAGGAACTGTTCCGGCGCGGCTTTACGCACGTCTTCATCGTCCATGCCGGCCTGGACCAGCGGGCGCCAGTCTTCCAGCAAGGCATCCAGTGCGGCGCGCAGGTCGTGGGTCGATTGACGCGGCGCGGCCTGGCCGAGGCTGCTGACCAGTGCACGCAACTCGGCGAGGTTTTCCACCCAGTCTTGCAGCAATCGCCAGTGGCCGTTGAAGCGATACTGCTCGGCCAGACGCTGACTGCTGGCCAGCAAATGCCAGCACAGGGCGGCGAAGGCGTCGTCCAGCGGTGTTTCGGCAGTGAGTTGTGGTGCCGGCAAGCTCAACGAATAGCTGTTGGCGTCGTGCAAGCGATAACCGCGTTCGGCCTTGCTGATGTCACAGGGCATCAGTGGCAGGGTCGCGGCCAGTTCAGCGGCCAATTCCAGCAGCGCGGCCGGTTCACCTTCGCGCAGCTCCAGTTCCAGTTCGCAGATTTCTTCTTTCTGCTTGCCAACGATTACCTGGCCCAGGTCCAGCGCGGCTTCGATGACCACTTTGGACTTGCCGCGACCCCAGGCGATCTCGGCGTATTCGCGCACGAAATCGGTGGTGAAGATCGGCTTCAGGGTTTTCTTGTCCAGCTCGGCCAGCGCTTCGGGCCAGCATTCGCCGTCGAGTTTCTTCACATCGAGCTTGGCTTTGGGCAGGTGCCATTCGAACTCGTTACGCTCCGACAGACCGGCGACGCTCTGGCCGCGGGTCTTGAGGGTCTGAATCACGGCATCGCCGTCCTTGCGCAGGCGCAGGGCCACCTTGGCGCGGGCCAGGTCGCGCTCGGGCGTGTCGAAGTACTGGTTCATCAACTCACGGCTTTCCCAGCCACTTTTGTTGCGTTTTTTCAGTAACGGGTGCTCGCGCAGGGCGGCGAGGGTTTCGCGGCTGACGCGGAGTTTGATTTCGGTTTCTTTCTGCATGGCCGGAAAATCCAGGATCGGGAGCGCAGCCGGGGGAATGTGTGGCTGCCAAGGTCGTGCAGTGTACAGGACTCGTTCAACCTACGCGCCGCAACGGTTTATTCCTGTCATTGGATGGCTCTATGATGGACTTCAATTCGGGAGTTGGAGCCAGCGATGCCTTTGCCATCCATGAAAGATCAGTTCGCTGCACTGATCGCTGCACCGTCCGTCAGTTGCACCCAGGCGAGTCTCGATCAATCCAATCGTCCGGTGATCGACCTGCTGGCCGCCTGGCTCGGTGACCTCGGGTTTGCCTGCGACATCCAGCAGGTCAGCCCCGGCAAATTCAATCTGCTGGCCAGTTTCGGCAGCGGCCCCGGCGGCCTGGTGCTCGCCGGTCATAGCGACACGGTGCCGTTCGATGGCGCGCTGTGGCAGACCGATCCGCTGAAGCTCACCGAAGTCGACGGTCGTTGGGTCGGCCTGGGCAGTTGCGACATGAAGGGCTTTTTCGCCCTGGCCATCGAGGCGGTGAAGCCGCTGCTCGATCAACCGTTCAAACAGCCGCTGCTGATCCTTGCCACCTGTGATGAAGAAAGCTCGATGTCCGGTGCCCGGGCGCTGGCTGAAGCGGGGCGCCCTTTGGGACGGGCAGCGGTGATCGGCGAACCGACCGGACTCAAACCGATCCGCATGCACAAGGGCATCATGATGGAGCGCATCGATATCCTTGGGCAGAGCGGTCATTCCTCAGACCCACGCCTGGGCCACAGCGCCCTGGAAGCCATGCACGATGCCATCGGCGAACTGCGCGGCTTGCGCCTGCTGTGGCAGCGTGAATTTCGCAACCCGCAGTTCAGCGTGCCGACCCCGACCCTGAATCTCGGTTGCATCCATGGTGGCGACAACCCGAACCGCATCTGCGGCCAGTGTTCGCTGGAATTCGACCTGCGACCCTTGCCGGGCATGGACCCCAAGGCGCTACGTGCGGAGATTTTGCAGAGGCTCAGGCCGGTCGCCGAGCGGCATCAGGTCAAGATCGATTACGCGCCGCTGTTCCCCGAAGTGCCGCCGTTCGAGCAGGCCGAGGACGCGGAGCTGGTGCGAATCGCCGAAAAGCTGACCGGCCATCGTGCCGAAGCGGTGGCGTTCGGCACCGAAGCGCCTTATCTTCAGCGACTTGGCTGTGAAACACTGGTGCTCGGCCCTGGCGATATCGCCTGCGCCCACCAGCCGGGGGAATTCCTCGAAATGTCACGTTTGCAGCCTACGGTGCATCTATTACGTCAGTTGATTGAACATTACTGCCTGACACCGGCCAAAACTTCGGTGCCAATGGGTTAAATGCGATCAATGTGGGAGCGAGCCTGCTCGCGAATGCGATGGGACAGGCACATCGATGTCGACTGAAAGACCGCCTTCGCGAGCAGGCTCGCTCCCACAAGGTCTGTGTTTTGGCCGAAAGGCCGTATAAATTGCCGGTATCCCAACCCGTATTCATGAGGAGAGCGCGCGTGTCGCCAAGCCTGTTCCGACGATAACCATCAGCCCGCTGTGCGTTTTCTGTTTCGCCCTTTTTTAGGCTGCTATTTATTACAGGCCCAGGTTCATGCCCGAATACGTCAATTGGCTTCGTCACGCTTCGCCTTACATCAACGCCCACCGCGATTGCACCTTTGTCGTCATGCTTCCCGGCGACGGTGTCGAGCACTCCAACTTCGGCAATATCGTCCACGACCTGGTGCTGTTGCACAGCCTGGGCGTGCGGCTGGTGCTGGTGCATGGCTCCCGCCCGCAAATTGAAGCGCGCCTCGCCGCCCGTGGCCTGACCCCGCATTACCACCACGGTATGCGCATCACCGATGCCGCGACCCTGGAATGCGTGATCGACGCCGTTGGCCAACTGCGCATCGCCATCGAAGCACGGCTGTCGATGGACATGGCTTCCTCACCCATGCAGGGCTCGCGCCTGCGGGTGGCCAGCGGAAACCTGGTGACCGCACGACCGATCGGTGTGCTTGAAGGCGTCGACTATCACCACACCGGCGAAGTGCGCCGGGTCGACCGCAAGGGCATCAACCGCCTGCTGGACGAGCGTTCCATCGTGCTGCTGTCGCCATTGGGTTACTCGCCGACCGGCGAAATCTTCAACCTCGCCTGTGAAGACGTCGCCACCCGCGCCGCCATCGACCTGGGCGCGGACAAACTGCTGCTGTTCGGTGCTGAAGAAGGCTTGATCGATGAACACGGGCGACTGGTGCGTGAGTTGCGTCCGCAACAGGTGCCGGCGCATCTGCAGCGTCTGGGCAGCAACTACCAGGCGGAGCTGCTCGATGCCGCAGCTGAAGCCTGCCGGGGCGGCGTGGCCCGCAGCCACATCGTCAGCTATGCCGAGGATGGCGCGCTGCTGACCGAACTCTTCACCCGCGACGGCGGCGGTACGCTGGTGGCCCAGGAACAGTTCGAAGTGGTGCGCGAAGCGGCCATTGAAGACGTCGGTGGATTGCTGGATTTGATCAGCCCGCTGGAAGAGCAGGGCATTTTGGTGCGGCGTTCCCGGGAAGTGCTGGAGCGCGAGATCGAGCAGTTCAGCGTGGTCGAGCGTGAAGGCATGATCATCGCCTGCGCGGCGCTGTATCAGATTGCCGATTCGGATGCCGGTGAGCTGGCGTGTCTGGCGGTGAACCCGGAGTACCGTCATGGCGGTCGCGGCGATGAACTGCTGGAGCGCATTGAAACCCGCGCCCGGGCCCAGGGATTGAAAACCTTGTTCGTCCTAACTACTCGCACGGCCCACTGGTTCCGCGAGCGTGGTTTTGCGCCGAGCAGCGTCGAACGCCTGCCGTCAGCGCGGGCGTCGTTGTACAACTATCAGCGTAACTCGAAGATCTTCGAAAAAGCCCTCTGATCGCCCCACTCACTGTAGGAGCGAGCTTGCTCGCGATGAACTCGAAGGCACCGCGTTCATCCAGGACGCCTTCGTCATCGTTGACGTCCATCGCGAGCAAGCTCGCTCCTGCAAGTCCTGCGAAAAATAAAATCTCCGATACATAAACTGTAACAAATGGGCCGGATAGTGCGCGTTTGGTCGGCAGGGCGTTGGCCATTTCGACAGTAATTGTTGCGGCATTGTGTCAAGGCCGGATCGATCTATAGATCGTTTGGAGAATACCCTTTAGGAATTAGCTGATCAGCCGCCGCTCTATTCTGAGCAGTCGCAGGACGGGGAGCTTAATTCCTAAACGGTATGAGAAAAGAATCCACCCATTCTTTTCAGGTTCATGACGAACTCATGACCCTGCATGGACCAAAAATCTGGGGATTAGACTATGGTCGTAGACACACATAGTTACGATTGACTTGTGAGTCACCGTCCGGCGCTAATCGCGCATCTTAGGATTTCGGGCAATGGACCCGGGACCAGGACTACAAGAATTAGAGACGAGAGGAGCTTAACAATGAACAAGTCCACCTTGGCCCTGGCCGTGGCCGTAGGGGTTTTGGCGCAGCAGGCAGGCGCCGCGGGTTTCATCGAAGACAGCAAGGCTTCCATCAGTTCGCGCACCATGTATTACAACGACGATAACCGTGATACCGGGGGTTCCGATCAGCGCGAGACCGCTCAGGGCTTCAAGTTCGATTACCTGTCTGGATTCACTCAGGGTGTCGTCGGTTTCGGTTTCGACGCCCAGGCACTGGTGGGTATCCATCTGGACGGTGGCAAGGGCCACCATCCGGACGCCAACACCTTCTTCCCAAGCGACACTGACGGTTCGGCAGTGCACGAGTGGAGCCGTGTGGGGGGGAACGTCAAGGCACGCTTCTCGAAGACCGAAGCCCACTACGGTAGCGCTCTGCAGCCAAACATGCCGATCCTGGTAGCGAACGACAGCCGTCTGCTGCCACAGACCTTTGAAGGCGGCACCATCACCTCCAAGGAAATCGACAACGTCACCTTCAACGTCGGTCAGCTGGAGCATTCGGCCGGTCGCGCCTCGTCGAACTCCACTGGCCTGGCTGTGGCTGGCGGTACCGAGGAGAGCAACAAATTCCGTTACGCCGGTGCTGACTGGAAAGTCACCAAAGACCTGATGCTGCAGTACTACTACGCGAACCTGGAAGATTACTACAAGCAGAACTTCCTCGGCCTGGTGCACGTTTACCCGATCAGTGCCAATCAGTCTTTCAAGACCGATGTTCGTTACTTCGACAGCAGTTCCGACGGCAAGAACGGTGACGCCGGTTATCGTTTCAACAACAACGGTGGTTTCGCCAAGACCCCGGGCGAGGTCGATAACAAGACCTGGAGCGCCATGTTCACCTACACCCTGGGTGGCAACGCCTTCCTGCTCGGTCATCAGCGCGTCAACGATGACGGCGGCTTCGTGTATTTGAACCAGGGCAACGTGGTTGATAGCAACGGTCGCCCTGAAGGGAACGGTGGTACCAGCTTCTACCTGTTCACCGATGCCATGATCAACGGCTTCGTTCGTGCCGGTGAAAACACCACCTTCGGCCAGTACACCTACGACTTCGCCGCTGCGGGTGTGCCAGGTCTGAAAGCGTCCGTGGCGTACTTGAAGGGTGAAAACATCAAGTCAGCTACCGGCGGTAGCGATGCATCCGAGTGGGAACGCGACATGCGGGTGGACTACACCATCCAGCAGGGCACGCTCAAAGGCCTGGGCGCAACCGTGCGTCATGGCGTCTACCGTGGCGACGCAGCCGGCCTGCCCGACAAGGACCAGACCCGTCTGATCTTCAACTACACCTACGCCTTCAAGTAAGCCGTTGCGAAAAGCCTCGTCCGCGGACGAGGCTTTTTTTCGGGTCGATTTTTATATTCCATAAATAGCGATGCTGATGATTTTTTATTCTTTTTAGATTTTATCGTGAACATCTACAGTAGGCCCACCTGACACATCAGGCCCCGCACTACCTGCTTCAGTCCTCCAAAGAAGAACACTTCAGGAATTGGTTTTTGAGCCGATACCGATGTCCCGGCTCGGGCAACTGCTGCCAATCCATATTCCATTGCGATATGAATAACTATGCGCTGATTCTTTTTGGATTTATGAAGAGGTATCCTGCGCGGCCCAAATTCAAGGATCCAGGGCGTTCGACCCCGGACCAGCAACATAAAAAATTAGAAACGATAGGAGCGAAACACATGAACAAGTCCACCCTGGCCCTGGCTGTGGCCGTAGGGGTTCTGGCGCAGCAAGCAAGCGCCGCCGGTTTCATCGAAGACAGCAAGGCTACTTTGGGGCTGCGTAACTTCTACATCAACCAGGACTTCCGTGACGGGAGTGCCGAGCCGAACAAAAACGAAGAATGGGGCCAAGGTTTCGATCTGCGTTTCACTTCCGGCTACACCCAAGGCACCGTTGGCTTCGGTATCGACGCCATCGGCCTGCTGGGTGTGCGTCTGGATTCGGGCGGCGGCACTAATGGCAACGTTAACGCCAATGGCACCTCTGGTAACGCTTATGGCGGCACTGTGTTCCCGAGCAAGTCCAACGGCGAAGCAGTTGATAACTTCTCCAGCCTGGGCCTGACAGCCAAGGCCAAGATCTCCCAGACTGAGCTGAAGCTCGGTACTTTGCAGCCGAAACTGCCGGTGATCGTGACCAACGACGGTCGTCTGCTGCCACAAACCTTCCAGGGTGGCCAGATCACCTCGGGCGATATCAAAGACCTGACACTGATCGGTGGTCAGATCGAACACGCCAAGGGTCGTAACTCCAGCAACAATGAAGAGCTGTCGATTGCCGGTGCCAACGGTCGCACGGCTGCTGGTCGCGACAGCAACAAGTTCATCTACGGTGGCGGTGACTATAAAATCACCAAAGACCTGACTGCCCAGTACTATTACGGCAATCTGGAAGACTTCTACAAACAGCACTTCCTGGGTCTGACACACAACTGGGCAATCGGGCCAGGCGTACTGAAATCCGATCTGCGCTACTTCAACAGCCGTGATGACGGTGCCAACGGTCACGATCCGTTCTACTACACCTCGGGCGACTACAACGCGCCTAATGGTAAAGGCAAGGTCGACAACAACCTGTACAGCGGCCTGTTCCTGTACACCGTTGAAGGTCACACCTTCGGTGGTGGTTATCAGGTCAGCAACGGCAGCAGCGACTTCCCGTTTCTGAACCAGGGTGATGGCTCGTCGGCCTACATCATTACTGACATGCAAATCCAGAAGTTCGCCCGTGCCGGCGAGCGCACCTGGCAGGCACGCTACTCGTTTGACTTCGCCAAGGTCGGCGTACCTGGCCTGACGGCTGGCGTGATTTACCTGCGCGGCGACGACATCGATACCGTCAACGCGTCCGGTGGACAAGCGGCTAAGGGTGCTTCCGAGTGGGAACGCGACCTGACCGTAGGCTACGTCGTCCAGTCGGGCCCGCTGAAGAACCTCGGCCTGCAGTGGAGAAACGCCATGTGGCGTACCGACCTGCCGAACACTCGCTCGCAGGACGAAAACCGCCTGATCGTCAGCTACTCGATCCCGCTGTTGTAATACTGTGGGAGCGAGCCTGCTCGCGAAGCGGTGTGTCATTGCGCTGATGTGCGGCTGACACGACGCTTTCGCGAGCAGGCTCGCTCCCACGGTGGGGAAATCGATGCAAAAAAAAGCCCCGCCCGGCATCACGCCGGTCGGGGCTTTTACGTTTTCAAGCCGGGCTCACCCCCGTAAACCCGCCTTGAAGTTCCCTCTTTTACAGCAACTCAAGGCCTTCTCGAACCTTGTGGCCGATGTTCAATGGGATATGAACTCGCGTCCAGTGAACAGATCTTTAATATTTCTTTTGGGTCTAAATAAATCGATATTTATTCTTTTTAATAGATAAAAAACGCAGGCACAGTTGAGCTCAACCAGCACTCATCAAGGAGCAGCACCATGAGCATCAGACTGGGCGATATCGCCCCCGACTTCGAACAGGATTCCAGCGCCGGCACCATCCGGTTCCATCAGTGGCTGGGCGATAGCTGGGGCGTGCTGTTTTCCCACCCGGCGGACTTCACGCCGGTATGCACCACCGAACTCGGCTTCACGGCCAAATTGAAAGATGAATTCGCCAAGCGTGGGGTCAAGGCCATCGCACTGTCCGTCGATCCGGTGGATTCGCACCACCGCTGGATCGAAGACATCAACGAAACCCAGAATACCGTCGTTAATTTCCCGATCCTCGACGACGCCGACCGCAAGGTCTCGGACCTCTACGACCTGATCCATCCCAACGCCAACGACACCCTGACCGTGCGCTCGCTGTTCGTGATCGACCCGAACAAGAAGGTGCGGCTGACCATCACCTACCCGGCGAGCACCGGCCGCAACTTCCACGAAATCCTGCGGGTGATCGACTCGCTGCAGCTCACCGACAACCACAAGGTGGCCACCCCGGCCAACTGGCAGGACGGTGACGAGGTGGTCATCGTGCCTTCGCTCAAGGATGAAGAGGAAATCAAGCAGCGCTTTCCCAAGGGGTATCGTGCGGTGAAGCCTTACTTGCGCCTGACGCCGCAACCAAACCGTTGAGTCATTGAGCCTTGTGGTGTGGCGAATGCCCCTTTCGCGAGCAGGCTCGCTCCCACAGTCGTACGCGGTCAACTGTGGGAGCGAGCCTGCTCGCGAAGACGATGGCCCAGGCGCCGCAAGTTTCAAGGTGAATTGAATCCATAAAGCAGGGGATTTCAGGCCGTTTCGACGGCCTTTTTTTTGTCTGGGAAAACCTGACAGGTATATCTCTTAAACGCATAACCAAATGAATAAATATGATTTATGGATATATTAATCAGCTGTTAAGGTCACTCCATCGAAGCGAGATCGCAAACCGCGAATCGCCAACACCGTTCAAGGAATTGTCTGAATGCTGGTCGTCTCACTCGGTGGCAGTCCCAGTCAACGCTCCCGTTCCGGGGTGCTGCTGGAGCGCTCCCAACGTTGGTTGCAAGGGCAAGGCGTGGAAGTGGTGAGTTACCAGGTGCGGGACTTCCCGGCCGAAGACTTGCTGCACGCGCGCTTCGACAGCCCGAAGGTGATCGATCTCCTGCAACAGATTGAAAACGCCGATGGCCTGCTGATCGCCACCCCGGTCTACAAAGCCTCTTTTTCCGGTGCGTTGAAAACCGTGCTGGACCTGCTGCCCGAGCGCGCTCTGGCGCACAAAGTGGTTCTACCGATGGCGACGGGAGGCAGCATCGCCCACATGCTGGCGGTGGATTACGCACTCAAGCCAGTGTTGTCGGCGTTGAAAGCCCAGGAACTGCTACAGGGGATTTTCGCGGTCGACAGCCAGATTGCTTATGGCGAAGGCAGCGCCCAGGCGCAGTTGGCTCCCGAACTGGAAGAGCGGCTGAATGAATCGCTGGAATTGTTTTTCAGTGCCATGGCGCGACGGCCCAAGCCGCTCGATCCGAATCTGTTGAATGATCGTTTGTTGAGTGCTCGTTGGAGCATTTGAGTTTCACCGAAAATTAGCCCCACCCAAAATTGATGTACTGGCCTTACTCGCCCGCCAACGGGCAAGCAGGTGCAGCCAAAACCCAACTGCAAAAAGGAGAGCGCCATGCGCCCTGTCATTTTGCGTCGTGGTCTGGTCGCTCTGTTTGCTGCGGCTGTCACCTTCGGCGCCATTACTCAAGCTCAAGCTGAAACGCTACGAATCGGCTATCAGAAATACGGCACCCTGGTGCTGCTCAAAGCCAAAGGCACCCTGGAAAAACGCCTCGCCGCCCAAGGGGTGGACGTGCAATGGACTGAATTCCCCGGCGGCCCGCAATTGCTCGAAGGCCTGAACGTCGGCTCCATCGACTTCGGTGTGACCGGCGAAACACCGCCAGTGTTCGCTCAAGCGGCAGGTGCCGATCTGCTCTACGTCGCTTACGAACCACCAGCACCCCACAGCGAAGCGATCCTGGTGCCGAAAGGCTCACCGATCAAATCGGTGGCCGAGCTCAAGGGCAAGAAAGTCGTCCTGAACAAAGGCTCCAACGTGCACTACCTGCTGGTACGCGCCCTGGAAGACGCCGGCCTCAAATACACCGATATCCAGACCGTGTTCCTGCCGCCGGCCGATGCCCGCGCCGCGTTCGAACGTGGCAGCGTCGACGCCTGGGTCATCTGGGACCCGTACCAGGCTGCCGCCGAACAGCAACTGCAAGCGCGCACCCTGCGCGATGGCCAGGGCATCGTCGACAACCATCAGTTCTACCTGGCGACCAAGCCTTACGCACAGAAAAATCCTGGGGTGATCAAGACCCTCGTGGAAGAAGTGCGTGCGGTTGGCGAATGGTCCAAGGCCAATCCTGAAGACGTGACCCAACAGGTTTCACCACTGCTCGGCTTGCCGGCGGACATCACCCTGACCTCGGTGAAACGCCAGGGCTACGGCGCGCTGTTCCTCACCCCGGAAGTGGTCGCCGCCCAACAGAAAATCGCCGACAGCTTCTACCAACTCAAGCTGATTCCGAAGCCGTTGAGCATCAAAGACGTGATCTGGACGCCGCCGGCGGCCGTTGCCAAAGCTCAGTAACCACGCCTCAGTAACCAAAGCCCAGTCACTCGATTCCCCAAGGAGACCACTCCATGAGCCTCAATATCTTCTGGTTCCTGCCTACCCACGGCGACGGCCATTACCTTGGCACCGCCGAAGGCGCTCGCGCCGTCGACCACGGTTACCTGCAACAGGTCGCGCAAGCGGCTGATCGCCTGGGTTTCGGCGGGGTGCTGATTCCGACCGGTCGTTCCTGCGAAGACTCGTGGCTGGTAGCGGCATCGCTGATTCCGGTGACCCAGCGTTTGAAATTCCTTGTCGCCCTGCGCCCCGGGATCATTTCCCCGACGGTGGCCGCGCGTCAGGCGGCGACGCTGGATCGGTTGTCTGGCGGGCGAGCATTGTTCAACCTGGTAACGGGTGGTGATCCGGAAGAATTGGCAGGCGATGGTCTGTTCCTGACCCATGAGGAGCGCTATCAGGCCTCGGTGGAATTCACCCGCATCTGGCGTCGGGTGCTGGAAGGCGAAACCGTCGATTACGACGGTCAGCACATCAGCGTGAAGGGCGCCAAGCTGCTCTATCCGCCGATCCAGCAACCGCGTCCGCCGCTGTACTTCGGTGGCTCCTCCGAAGCGGCGCAGGACTTGGCGGCAGAGCAGGTGGAAATGGTCCTGACCTGGGGCGAACCACCGGCGGCCGTGGCGGAAAAAATCGAGCAGGTGCGGGCCAAAGCCGCGAAGCTCGGTCGCACCGTTCGCTTCGGTATTCGTCTGCATGTGATCGTTCGTGAAACCAATGCTGAAGCCTGGCAAGCGGCGGATCGCCTGATCTCCCACCTGGACGACGACACCATTGCGCGCGCCCAGGCTTCGCTGGCGCGTTTCGATTCGGTCGGCCAGCAACGCATGGCCGCGCTGCACGGCGGCAGTCGCGACAACCTGGAAGTCAGCCCCAACCTGTGGGCCGGTGTCGGTCTGGTGCGTGGCGGTGCCGGTACGGCGCTGGTGGGCGATGGTCCGACCGTGGCCGCTCGCGTGAAGGAATACGCGGACCTGGGCATCGACACCTTTATCTTCTCCGGTTATCCACACCTGGAAGAGTCATATCGCGTCGCGGAGCTGTTGTTCCCGCACCTGGATATCGAACGTCCCGAGTTGCCGAAAAGCGCCGGCTACGTCAGCCCGTTTGGCGAGATGGTGGCCAACGATATTCTTCCCAAAGCCGCGTCCCAGAGCTGAGGCGCGCCATGAAGAAAATCATCCACAGCCTCGCGCCCTGGGCGTTGCCGGTATTGCTGTTGGCGGTATGGCAGTTGTCTGTGTCGGCGGGCTGGTTGTCGACGCGGATTCTGCCGGCGCCCATCGCCGTGATCGAGGCCGGTGTAAGCCTGGTGCGCAGCGGCGAGATCTGGACACACCTGGCCATCAGTGGCTGGCGGGCGGCGCTGGGTTTCGCCATCGGCGGCGGCCTCGGCCTGACCCTGGGCTTTATCACCGGCTTGTCGAAATGGGGCGAGCGCCTGCTCGACAGTTCGGTGCAAATGATCCGCAACGTGCCGCACCTGGCGCTGATTCCACTGGTGATCCTGTGGTTCGGCATCGATGAGTCGGCGAAGATTTTCCTGGTGGCGCTGGGCACGTTGTTCCCGATCTACCTCAACACCTATCACGGCATCCGCAACGTCGACCCGGCACTGGTGGAGATGTCCCGCAGTTACGGTTTGTCCGGCTTCAGTCTGTTCCGCCAAGTGATTCTGCCGGGTGCGCTGCCTTCGATTCTGGTCGGCGTGCGCTTCGCCCTGGGCTTCATGTGGTTGACGCTGATCGTCGCGGAAACCATCTCTGCAAGCTCCGGCATCGGTTATCTGGCGATGAATGCCCGTGAATTCTTGCAGACCGACGTGGTGGTGCTGGCGATTCTGATGTACGCGGTGCTCGGCAAGCTCGCTGATCTCGCGGCCCGTGGACTTGAGCGTGTGTGGCTGCGTTGGCACCCGGCCTATCAAGTCGTTAAAGGAGGTGCCGCATGACGGCTCAACAACCTCCACGCCTGCTGCGCGGGATACCGCTGGCGGTGCGCAAGTTGCAAAAAACCTTCGGTTCGCGGCAGGTGTTGCGCGAGATCGACCTGCATATTCCGGCGGGCCAATTCGTCGCGGTGGTCGGTCGTAGCGGTTGCGGCAAAAGCACCTTGCTGCGCTTGTTGGCCGGCCTCGATCAGCCTACGGGCGGTGAGTTGCTGGCCGGTTCCGCGCCGCTGAGTGAGGCGCGGGAAGACACCCGGTTGATGTTCCAGGAAGCGCGTCTGCTGCCGTGGAAAAAGATCATCGATAACGTCGGCCTCGGGCTCAAGGGCAACTGGCGGCCAAAGGCACTGGAAGCCCTGGAAGCGGTCGGTCTGGCGGACCGTGCCAACGAGTGGCCGGCGGCCTTGTCCGGAGGGCAGAAGCAGCGTGTGGCGCTGGCCCGTGCGTTGATCCATCAACCGCGCCTGCTGTTGCTCGATGAGCCCCTGGGCGCGCTGGATGCCCTGACCCGTATCGAAATGCAGCAACTGATCGAACGGCTCTGGCAGCAGCACGGCTTCACTGTGTTGCTGGTGACCCACGACGTCAGTGAAGCGGTGGCGATCGCTGATCGGGTGATCCTGATCGAAGACGGCGAAGTCGGCCTCGACCTGCACGTGGAACTGCCGCGCCCTCGGGTCCGCGGTTCCCATCGGCTGGCGGCGCTGGAAACCGAAGTCCTCAATCGCGTGCTGTCACTGCCCGGACAACCGCCGGAACCGGAACCTGTTTCACCCTTGCCTACGCAATTGCGTTGGGCGCAGTAGAGCAGCGGCAAGCTTCAAGCTACAAGCTGCAAGAAGAGGCAAATCGCTTTTTTCTTGCAGCTTGAAGCTTGCAACTTGCAGCTCATTTCGACCTCAGGAGAAATAAATATGACTATCAAAGCCATCAACGTGCGCAACCAGTTCAAAGGCTCCATCAAGGAAATCGTTCTCGGTGACGTGCTGTCGGAAATCGATGTGCAGACCGCTTCCGGCATCGTCACCTCCGTGATCACCACCCGTTCGGTAAAGGAGCTGGAATTGGCCGTGGGCAGTGAAGTGATCGCCTTCGTGAAATCCACCGAGGTGTCGATCGCCAAGTTGTAAGGCGCGTGCGGTGCACATAACCCCGGAGGGTTTGAGCCCTTCGGGGTTTTTTATATAAGGCTGCTTATAAAGCGCTTCATAGCTTATAAGGTGCGTTCTAACGCCTGTTATGTAGGTGGTTTTGATGCCGTCATTCGTTTTTACGAGGTGCTATAGTGCTTCTTAACGCGTTTTAACAGCTTCAGGATGCGCTTTATGAGCGACTTTTTCCCTCTGGAATGTGCCGATAGTCTCTATGCCATAGGCCTTATGGTCAGGCGCCGGCGCTTGCAACATAAGCAGCGGCAGAAAGATCTCGCCATGAGTCTTTCGATGTCCGAGAGAACCCTGAGGAAGATCGAAGCGGGCGATCCCTCGGTGGAGTTGCGCTCTTTCATGCTGGTGCTGTGGCATTTGGGGCTGATCCAGGAAGTGTTTCAAAACCTCCAGACCCCATCGACCTCCCTTGAGACCTTTGAACCCTCGAGCGCCAAGCGCGTGCGGCTTCCCAAAACCAGGGGGGATTTTTGATGGCCAGGGCTTACATCTACATGGAGCATCCTGAAACCGGTCAGGTGGTTACGCTTGGACGATTGATCATCAGCAATGGTGTAGGCGAGTTCACCTATGACCCTGATTACGTGGCCACGAAGGGCTGGGTGCCTGATCACATCCGATACCCGCTTCGTGCACAGCCTTTCCAGGGCATTACGAAAAATCGCGGCGTACCCGGATTCATCAACGATGCCATGCCCGACGGTTGGGGCGAGCGTGTGCTGCATGACCTGCATCGAACGGACCTGGATACGATCGACTACCTGCTCAAGTCGCCCAACAATGATCGCGCCGGGAATCTGATGGCCGGGCAATCACGGCATCCACCTGAAGGCATTGGTCAGGAAATGTTGCCGACACTCAAAGGCCTGGCCCCCTTCATCGAAGCGACCGAAGCGATTTTTGATAATCAGCTCGATGATGAAGCAATCAAGACGCTGAAACTGCGCAAACAGCGTTCATCCCTCGGCGGCGCCAGGCCCAAGAGAACATTACAGGACCAAGGTGTATTGATTCTGGTCAAACCGCGTGATCGCTATGACGCTTGTGATGTCCCGGCGCTGGAACACGCTTGCATGACGTTTGCCGCGCTCAAGGGATTGAACGTTGCAAGGACCGGGCTGTATGCCGCAGAACCCTCGACGCTGCTGGTAAAACGCTTCGATCGTCAGCCTCCCGCGGATTCCGGGCGGCGCCTGCCCATGCTGAGCGCTTTGACGTTGCTGGACGCGGAATGGAAAACCAATGATCGCAGTGCCTGGGCATATGCCGGTCTGGCCAACGAGATGAAGCGTCGTGGCGTGCCGGAAGAGGACCTGCATGAACTCTTCGTTCGCATGTGCTTCAACGCATTGGTTGGCAACGACGACGATCACCCGAAGAACCATGCGGTTCTCTGGCTTGAAAGCCGGTGGCGCTTGGCGCCGATGTATGACGTGGTGCCCGGGCTTGATGGTTCGTCCCCGCCCTATCTTTCGATGGCGGTTGGACGCCAGGGCAGAGTCATCAGCCGGGAAAACTTGCTGAGTCATTGCACGCACTTTGCACTTACACCCCAGCAGGCCGCTGATCAAATGGATGCAGTGATTGGTTGGGAAGCGGACCTTCGCCAGCATTATGCAAACATGCTGGAAGGTGCCGAGTTGGAACTGGCCCTGGCTGCAATCGGTTCATTGCGAATGCGGGCTGTGACCGTTTAAGTCGTCACTCGTTTTGGCAAATACGGTGGCAGGTACAGCCCCAGATACGCATCAAACACCCGCATCCCTTCCTCGGCCATGCGCGCCGTGATCTGCCCGTGTTGCTGCACCGAGCGCGCGTAGACGCGGTCGCCAAGTTCCATGGCCAGGGCAAACACATCGACGTCGTTCGGTAATTTAGGTAGCTCGAAGTGGTGATCGAACAGCTTGTGCATCAGGTCGCCCAGTTCGATGTCGTGCTGGCGGTCGGCCTGGGTGACTTCGGTGAGGCCATGCTGGGCGAGGATCAGTTGGCGGGCGGCGGCGTCTTCGCTGTAGATCGCCAGCATGCGTTGTTCCACCAATCGCGACAGATCACGCCAGCCGCCCAAGGCGTGATGGTCGATGGGCGCTTGCAGGCAGGCACGGAATGCCGCGTGGACATCGGCCGTCAGTGCTTCGAGCAGGGCCGGGACGCTGGCAAAAAAGTGGTAGACGGAAGAAGGCGGGATCTCGGCGCGCTCGGCGACGCTGTAGATCGACAGACTGGCCACGCCCTCGGCCGCCAGCAGCGTGCGCGCCGCATCGAGTATCGAGTCGATCCGGGCCTGGCTGCGTGCACGGGGTTTGCGAACGGTGGCGGTGCGCGTCATTGGAGTCTCCTGCGGGGCAGCGGGCATTGTACGAGCAGGCTTCTATGTTGTCTGCCAGGACGCCATCGCGGCGGTGCGACGATTCGACAAGCCCGCTCCCACAGGGTTGTGTGTTGCATATAAATTTTGAGTACGCAGATGATCCCTGTGGGAGCTGGCTTGCCAGCGATCCGCCGCAGGCGGCCATAAAAAAACGCCGCCGGCTTTTAACAGCCGGCGGCGTTTTTTCGCTACAACCGCTTAAACGGTATGCAGGTACCAGTTGTACTCAAGGTCGGAGATGGAGTGTTCGAACTCCTCCAGCTCACTCTCTTTGCACGCGACGAAGATATCGATGTATTTCGGATCGATGTACTTGGCCATGACTTCGCTGTCGTCCAGCTCACGCAAGGCATCGCGCAGGTTGTTCGGCAGGCTTTGCTCGTTCTGCTCGTAGCTGTTGCCTTCCACCGGCGCGCTCGGTTCGATCTTGTTGACCAGGCCGTGGTGCACGCCCGCCAGGACCGAAGCCATGAGCAGGTAAGGGTTGGCATCGGCGCCGGCTACACGGTGCTCCAGACGTACCGCGTCGGCGGAGCCGGTCGGTACGCGCAGGGCCACGGTACGGTTGTCCAGGCCCCAGCTCGGCGAGTTCGGCACGTAGAACTGTGCGCCGAAGCGGCGGTAGGAGTTGACGTTCGGGCAGAGGAAAGCCATCTGTGCGGGTAGGGTCTCGAGCACACCGCCGATCGCGTGACGCAGCGCGGCGTTCTGCTCGGGATCCTCACTGGCAAAAATATTCTTGCCGTCTTTGTCGAGAATCGAGATATGGACGTGCAGACCGTTACCCGCCTGGCCCGGGTAAGGCTTGGCCATGAAGGTGGTGTCCATCTCATGGTCGTAGGCGATGTTCTTGATCAGACGCTTGAGCAGGACCGCGTAGTCGCAGGCCTTGATCGGGTCGGCCACGTGGTGCAGGTTCACTTCGAACTGCGCCGGGGCACTTTCCTTGACGATGGCGTCGGCCGGGATGCCTTGTTCTTTCGCGCCTTCCAGAATGTCCTGGAGGCAGTCGACGTATTCGTCGAGGTCGTCGATCAGGTAGACCTGGGTCGAGTGCGGGCGTTTACCGGAAACCGGCGAGCGAGGCGGTTGCGGACGACCGTTCACGTTCTCCTGGTCGATCAGGTAGAACTCCAGTTCGAATGCGGCGCAGATGGTCAGGCCCATTTCGTCGAACTTGCGCACGACATTGGCCAGCACTTCGCGCGGGTCGGCGAAGAACGGCTCGCCTTCGAGTTCGTGCATGGTCATCAACAGTTGCGCGGTCGGGCGTTTCTGCCAGGGTTCATTGCACAGGGTATCGGGGATTGGATAGCAGATTCGGTCAGCATCACCGATGTCCAGGCCCAGGCCGGTGCTTTCCACCGTCGAGCCGTTGATATCCAGAGCAAATAGAGAGGCCGGCAGGTTGATGCCTTTCTCGTAAACCTTGTGGAGGCTGGTGCGTTCGATGCGCTTGCCGCGCACCACACCATTCATATCCGCAATCAGAAGGTCAACGTACAGAACCTCAGGATGTTCCTTAAGGAACGCGTTCGCTTCGTTAAGCTGAACGGCACGCGGGGGTACCGACATGATGCAACACCTTTGTTGTTAAAAATATCAATCATTGATCTTTTCAGATTCCAGTCAACCCGAACGGCCTGCCGAAGTCAAGCGAGGCCTTTTTTGCCCTAAAAAAGCGCCGTGACGGCATTTATGGGGCAGTTTGGGGCGTTTTTTTATCCATGGGGGACGCGACACCCGCAGGTTTGAGCAGGCCGTGTTGTATTTTTTACGGGGGTGTTGTGTAAAAAAATGAACAAGGCTAAGCTCGAATCAAACCCATAACAGCAATAATACCGGGGTGCTTCATGTCTCGCCTGCCGTTAATCGGCGTCACCGACTGCTCCAGGCAGAACGGTCTGCATGCTTATCACATCAGTGGCGATATCTGCTTGAGCGTTGAGGCTCCAGAGGCTTCGGACCTGTCGGTGATCCTCGCTTCCCTGGCGGATCGACCATCCCCGTCCGTTATTCTGGACGGCCTCGATGGCACACCCATTACGGTTACTCCATTCAATATAGAACCTATTCACAATAGCGGCTCGGCCATCGTGCAGGGTACCGCTCGTGATTCTGCACGCCCCATGTTTACCGGGGTGGCCAGGAAATCACGATAGCCTGTGCCAGATACGTATTTCAACGCGACGCCGATGCGTCAAACATCGCCTGACTCGCAAGGGTCGGGAAACTCAAAGCCTAGAGGCATTTATGAGTAACAACCTCGACCAGCTCACCGATTGGTTGAAAGACCACAAGATCACAGAAGTCGAATGCATGATCGCCGACTTGACCGGGATTACCCGGGGCAAGATTTCGCCGACCAACAAATTCATCGCCGAAAAAGGCATGCGTCTGCCAGAAAGCGTGCTGTTGCAGACCGTAACCGGCGATTACGTCGAAGACGACATCTATTACGAACTGCTCGACCCGGCCGACATCGACATGATCTGCCGTCCCGACCAGAACGCGGTGTACCCGGTGCCATGGGCCATCGAACCGACCGCCATCGTCATCCACGATACCTACGACAAGCAAGGCAACCCGATCGAGCTGTCGCCGCGCAACGTGCTCAAGAAGGTCCTGAAACTCTATGCCGACAAAGGCTGGCAGCCGATCGTGGCGCCGGAAATGGAGTTCTACCTGACCAAACGCAGTGACGACCCGGACTATCCGCTGCAACCACCGATCGGCCGTTCCGGGCGCCCGGAAATCGGTCGACAGTCGTTCTCCATCGAAGCGGCGAACGAATTCGATCCGCTGTTCGAAGACGTCTACGACTGGTGCGAATTGCAGGAGCTGGACCTCGACACGCTGATCCACGAGGACGGCACGGCACAGATGGAAATCAACTTCCGTCACGGTGATGCCCTGTCCCTGGCCGACCAGATTCTGGTGTTCAAGCGCACCATGCGCGAAGCCGCGCTCAAGCACGACGTGGCGGCGACCTTCATGGCCAAGCCCATGACCGGCGAGCCGGGCAGTGCGATGCACTTGCACCAGAGCATCATCGACATCGAAACCGGCAAGAACATCTTCTCCAATGAAGACGGGACCATGAGCCAGTTGTTCCTGCAGCACATCGGTGGTCTGCAGAAACTGATTCCCGAGCTGTTGCCGCTGTTTGCGCCCAACGTCAACTCGTTTCGCCGCTTCCTGCCGGACACCTCGGCCCCGGTGAACGTGGAATGGGGCGAAGAAAACCGTACCGTGGGCTTGCGGGTGCCGGATGCCGGACCGCAAAACCGTCGGGTGGAAAACCGCCTGCCGGGTGCCGATGCCAACCCGTACCTGGCGATCGCCGCGAGCCTGCTCTGCGGTTACATCGGTATGGTCGAAGGCCTGAACCCGAGTGCGCCGGTGGTGGGGCGTGGCTATGAACGCCGCAACCTGCGCCTGCCACTGACCATCGAGGATGCGCTGGAACGCATGGAAAACAGCGCCACCATCGAGAAGTACCTGGGCAAAAATTTCATCACTGGCTACGTCGCGGTCAAGCGGGCCGAGCATGAAAACTTCAAGCGCGTCATCAGTTCGTGGGAACGGGAATTCCTGCTGTTTGCCGTCTGATGCGCCGGGCGCTGCCGCTGTCGAGCGGCGCTCTCACCTGGATTTTTTAGGAGATTGGTAATGACCAGCAACAATCCGCAAACCCGTGAATGGCAAACCCTGAGCAGCGATCACCACCTGGCCCCGTTCAGCGACTTCAAGCAGCTGAAAGAGAAAGGCCCGCGGATCATCACCAACGCCAAGGGTGTCTACCTGTGGGACAGCGAAGGCAACAAGATCCTCGACGGTATGGCCGGCCTGTGGTGTGTGGCGATCGGTTACGGTCGTGATGAACTGGCCGATGCCGCCAGCAAGCAAATGCGCGAACTGCCGTATTACAACCTGTTCTTCCAGACCGCCCACCCGCCGGTGCTGGAACTGGCCAAGGCCATCGCCGACATCGCGCCAGAAGGCATGAATCACGTGTTCTTCACCGGTTCCGGTTCCGAAGGCAACGACACCATGCTGCGTATGGTTCGTCACTACTGGGCGATCAAGGGCCAGCCGAAGAAGAAAGTCATCATCAGCCGCAAGAACGGCTATCACGGTTCCACCGTGGCCGGCGCGAGTCTGGGCGGTATGACCTACATGCACGAACAGGGCGACTTGCCGATCCCGGGCATCGTCCACATTGCCCAGCCTTATTGGTTCGCCGAAGGCGGCAAAATGACCCCGGAAGAATTCGGTATCTGGGCGGCCAATCAGCTGGAAGAGAAAATTCTGGAAATCGGCGTCGATAACGTCGGTGCCTTTATTGCCGAGCCGATCCAGGGTGCCGGTGGCGTGATCATTCCGCCAGACAGCTACTGGCCGCGCATCAAGGAAATCCTCGCCAAGTACGACATCCTGTTCGTGGCTGACGAAGTGATTTGTGGTTTCGGTCGTACCGGTGAGTGGTTCGGTACCGATTTCTACGACCTCAAGCCCGACATGATGACCATCGCCAAAGGCCTGACCTCCGGCTACATCCCGATGGGTGGCCTGATCGTGCGTGATGAAGTGGTCGACGTGCTCAACGAAGGCGGTGACTTCAACCACGGTTTCACCTACTCCGGCCACCCGGTGGCGGCGGCTGTAGGCCTGGAAAACATCCGTATCCTGCGCGAGGAAAAAATTGTCGAGCGCGTCAAGGCAGAAACGGCACCGTATTTGCAGAAACGCCTGCGGGAACTGAACGATCACCCGTTGGTGGGCGAAGTTCGTGGGGTGGGTCTGTTGGGGGCCATTGAACTGGTTCAGGACAAGGCCACACGCAAGCGCTACGAAGGCAAGGGCGTCGGCATGATCTGCCGGCAGTTCTGCTTCGATAACGGGCTGATCATGCGTGCCGTGGGGGACACCATGATCATCGCGCCACCGCTGGTGATTACTCCGGCGGAAATCGATGAGCTGGTGACCAAGGCACGCAAGTGCCTGGACCTGACGCTCAGTGCATTGAAGGGCTAAGTGCTAGGCTCTGAGCGGAAGCATGAAACTTTCGCTCGGCTCAGTCATAAAGGGCGGCCTTTCCTTGAAAGACCGCCTCGGATCTTGCCAGACTAGCCGCGGTTCCAGTTGTCCGGGTTCGGCCGCTGAACAAAGTGGTTCAAAAAAGAAAAATTTGGAGCATTAACGCATGAAGGCATTAGGAAAAAAGCTTGCTGGCAAGACACTCCTCGCCATGTCCCTGATGGGCATTATGGCGGGTGCGGTTCAGGCGGACGACAAGGTGTTGCACGTCTATAACTGGTCCGACTACATCGCTCCGGACACCATCAAGAAATTCGAAACCGAATCGGGCATCAAAGTTGTCTACGACGTCTTCGACAGTAACGAAACCCTTGAAGCCAAGTTGCTGGCAGGCAAGTCCGGTTATGACATCGTTGTACCGTCGAACAACTTCCTGGCCAAGCAGATCAAGGCCGGCGTCTACCAGAAGCTGGACAAGTCCAAGTTGCCTAACTGGAAAAACCTGAACACCGACCTGCTCAAGGCCGTATCGGTCAGCGACCCGGGCAACGAGCACGCGTTCCCGTACATGTGGGGTTCGATCGGCATTGGTTTCAACGCCGAGAAGGTCAAGGCTGCACTGGGTGCCGATGCACCGACCAATTCCTGGGACCTGCTGTTCAAACCTGAAAACGCCGCGAAGTTGAAATCGTGCGGTATCAGTTTCCTCGATTCGCCAACCGAGATGATTCCGGTGGCGTTGCACTACCTGGGCTATCCAACCGACAGCCAGGACAAGAAACAACTGGCCGAAGCCGAAGCGCTGTTCCTGAAAATCCGTCCTTCGGTTGGCTACTTCCACTCGTCCAAGTACATCTCCGACCTGGCCAACGGCAACATCTGCGTGGCCGTGGGTTACTCCGGTGACATCTACCAGGCCAAGGCGCGTGCCGCCGAAGCCGGTGACAAGGTGAAAGTCAGCTACAACATTCCGAAAGAAGGTGCCGGCAGCTTCTACGACATGGTCGCCATCCCTAAAGATGCCGAAAACGTCGAAGGCGCCTACAAGTTCATGACCTTCCTGCAGAAGCCGGAAATCATGGCTGAAATCACCAACGCCGTACGCTTCCCGAACGGTAACGCGGCGGCCACGCCTCTGGTCGAAAAAGAAATCACTGATGATCCAGGCATCTATCCGCCGGCGGACGTGCTGGCCAAGCTGTACGCGATTGCCGACTTGCCGGCCGCGACCCAGCGGATCCTGACTCGCAGCTGGACCAAGATCAAATCCGGTAAGTAAGTAGTAAACCCTGTGGGAGCGAGCCTGCTCGCGAAAAAAATCGGAACGCCGCGGGGGTGTCAGGCACCACGCGTTATCGTTGACGGCCATCGCGAGCAGGCTCGCTCCCACAAGGGTCTTTATAAAGTTTGCTGGAACGGTTTTTCGAGGGTAAGTTGCGCGCCGGTTTTGTTGCCAGGCAGCCATGGCTGTCATGTAACGCGGGGCAACTTGGGCCCAACTAATTTTAGAGGACCTCCACTTGCCTATTTCTTCTTTGTTGCGCAATGCCATGTTGCTCGGTGCCGGACTGACGCTTGCCGCCAGTGTCCAGGCCGCCGGCACCGTGCATATTTATAACTGGTCCGATTACATCGGCGAGACCACCCTGGCCGACTTCCAGAAAGAGACCGGTATCAAGCCGGTCTATGACGTGTTCGATTCCAACGAAACCCTGGAAGGCAAGTTGCTGGCCGGGCGTACCGGTTACGACGTGGTCGTGCCGTCCAACCACTTCCTTGGCAAACAGATCAAGGCCGGTGCTTTCCAGAAGCTCGACAAGTCTCAATTGCCGAACTACAAAAATCTCGACCCTGTACTGCTCAAGCGTCTGGAACAGAACGATCCGGGCAACCTGTACGCCGTGCCGTACCTGTGGGGCACCAACGGCATCGGTTACAACGTCGAGAAGGTCAAGGCTGTACTGGGCGTCGACAAGATCGACTCCTGGGCAGTGGTATTTGAACCGGAAAACATCAAGAAGCTGCAGAGTTGCGGCGTGGCGTTCCTCGATTCCGCCGATGAAATGATGCCCACGGTCCTCAACTACATGGGCCTGAACGCCAACAGCACGAATCCTGAAGACTACAAAAAGGCCGAAGCCAAGTTGCTGGCGGTGCGGCCTTACGTGACCTACTTCCACTCTTCCAAATACATCGCGGATCTGGCCAACGGCGATATCTGCGTGGCCATCGGTTTCTCCGGCGACATGTTCCAGGCCCGCAACCGCGCGGCTGAAGCGAAGAAAGGCGTGGAAATTGCCTATTCGATTCCCAAGGAAGGCGGTGCGCTGTGGTTCGACATGCTGGCGATTCCAAAGGACTCGGCCAACGTGAAAGAGGCGCACGCGTTCATCAACTATTTGCTGAAACCTGAGGTGATCGCCCAGGTCAGTGATTACGTCGGCTACGCCAACCCTAACCCCGGGTCGGACTCACTGATGGAACAGTCCATTCGCACCGACGAAGCGGTTTATCCACCGCAAGCCGTGCTCGACAAGACTTACGTGTCCATCGAGCTGCCACCCAACATACAACGCTTGATGACCCGCAGCTGGACCAAGGTCAAGTCGGGTAAATAGCTTCAAGGCTCAAACTATCCAAGGTTGGCTCACCTTGAGCGAACTGCACTCTTTTTTTTGGGAGTTTCGTAAATGGCAGTTGCCTCCGGCGCCTATAAGAAAGCCCTCGAGGGCGACCAGTCACCTAAACAGGTGCTGGTCAAAATCGACCGGGTCACGAAGAAGTTCGACGAGACGATTGCCGTGGACGATGTGTCCCTGGAAATCAAGAAGGGCGAGATTTTCGCCCTGCTCGGCGGTTCGGGATCGGGCAAATCCACCTTGCTGCGCATGCTCGCCGGCTTCGAACGACCGACCGAAGGACGGATCTTCCTTGATGGCGTAGACATCACCGACATGCCGCCCTACGAGCGGCCGATCAACATGATGTTCCAGTCCTACGCCTTGTTCCCGCACATGACCGTGGCGCAGAACATCGCCTTCGGCCTCAAGCAGGACAAGCTGCCCGCCGCTGAAATCGATGCGCGGGTGGCCGATATGCTCAAGCTGGTGCAGATGAGTCAGTACGCCAAGCGCAAACCGCATCAGTTGTCCGGCGGTCAGCGTCAGCGTGTGGCCCTGGCCCGTTCGCTGGCCAAGCGACCGAAGCTGCTGCTGCTTGATGAGCCGATGGGCGCGCTGGACAAGAAACTGCGCTCGCAGATGCAACTGGAGCTGGTGGAGATCATCGAGCGCGTGGGTGTGACCTGCGTGATGGTGACCCACGACCAGGAAGAGGCCATGACCATGGCCGAGCGCATCGCGATCATGCACCTGGGCTGGATTGCCCAGATCGGCAGCCCGATCGACATCTACGAAACCCCGACCAGCCGCCTGGTCTGCGAATTCATCGGCAACGTCAACATCTTCGACGGCGAAGTGATCGACGATGCCGAAGGCCACGCGATCATCACCTGCAAAGACCTGGACCGCCAGATCTATGTGGGTCACGGCATCAGCACCTCGGTGCAGGACAAGTCCGTAACCTATGCGATCCGCCCGGAAAAACTGCTGGTGACGCCGGACATGCCGACCTGCGAATACAACTGGTCCAGCGGCAAGGTGCACGACATCGCCTACCTGGGCGGTCACTCAGTGTTCTACGTCGAACTGCCGAGCGGCAAGATCGTCCAGTCCTTTGTCGCCAACGCCGAACGCCGTGGCGCGCGTCCGACCTGGGGTGACCAGGTCTACGTGTGGTGGGAAGACGATAGCGGCGTGGTGCTTCGCTCATGAACATGCGCAAATTCAAACGCCGCCTCAATCGAATAATTCCCGGTGGCCGTCAGCTGGTCATCGGGGTTCCTTTCATCTGGCTGTTCCTGTTCTTCATGTTGCCGTTCTTCATCGTCCTGAAGATCAGCTTCGCCGAAGCCGACGTGGCCATTCCGCCGTACACCGAAATCTACAGCTACGCCGAGCAGAAACTGCAGGTGCTGCTGAACCTGGGCAACTACGCGATGCTGGGCGACGATGAGCTGTACATCGCCGCTTACCTGGGCTCGTTGAAGATGGCGTTTTTCAGCACCGTCCTCTGCCTGCTGATCGGCTACCCGATGGCCTATGCCATCGCCAGCGCCCGCAAGGAACTGCAAACGGTGCTGGTGTTGCTGATCATGATGCCGACCTGGACCGCGATCCTGATCCGCGTCTACGCGTGGATGGGCATCCTCAGCAACAACGGCCTGCTCAATGGCTTCCTGATGACCATGGGCTGGATCAGCGAGCCGCTGCAGATCCTCAACACTAACCTCGCCGTGTATATCGGCGTGGTGTATTCGTACCTGCCGTTCATGATCCTGCCGCTGTACGCCAACCTGGTGAAACACGACACCAGCCTGCTGGAAGCCGCATCGGACCTGGGTTCGAGCACCTTCAACAGCTTCTGGAAAATCACTGTGCCGCTGTCGAAAAACGGCATCATCGCCGGCTGCATGCTGGTGTTCATCCCGGTGGTGGGTGAGTTCGTGATTCCTGAACTGTTGGGCGGTCCGGAAACCCTGATGATCGGTAAAGTGCTCTGGCAAGAGTTCTTCAACAACCGTGACTGGCCGGTGGCGTCTGCCCTGGCGGTAGTGATGCTGGCGATCCTGATTGTGCCGATCATCCTGTTCAACCGCAGTCAGGCCAAGGAAATGGAGGGTAAAGAATGAAGCGCTTCCGTTTCTCCAGCCTGATGCTGGTATTGGGTCTGCTGTTTATCTATCTGCCGATGCTGATCCTGGTGATCTACTCGTTCAACGCCTCGAAACTGGTGACGGTCTGGGGCGGCTGGTCGATCAAGTGGTACGTCGGCCTGATGGACAACACGCAGCTGATGGGTTCGGTGGTGCGCTCGCTGGAAATCGCCTGCTACACGGCGGTGGCCGCCGTGGCGCTGGGCACCCTGGCCGCGTTCGTCCTGACCCGCATCACCCACTTCAAGGGCCGTACGCTGTTCGGTGGCCTGGTCACCGCGCCATTGGTGATGCCGGAAGTGATCACCGGTCTGTCGCTGTTGCTGCTCTTCGTGGCCATGGCGCAGATGATCGGCTGGCCGCAGGAGCGCGGCATCGTGACGATCTGGATCGCTCACACCACGTTCTGTGCAGCGTATGTGGCGGTGGTGGTGTCGGCGCGCTTGCGTGAGCTGGACCTGTCGATCGAAGAAGCGGCCATGGATCTGGGTGCGAAGCCGTGGAAGGTGTTCTTCCTGATTACCATCCCGATGATCGCGCCATCCCTGGGGGCCGGCGCCATGATGTCCTTTGCGCTGTCCCTGGATGACCTGGTATTGGCCAGCTTCGTGTCGGGTCCGGGTTCCACGACCCTGCCGATGGAAGTGTTCTCGGCGGTGCGCCTGGGCGTGAAGCCGGAGATCAACGCTGTGGCCAGTCTGATTCTGCTGGCCGTGTCGCTGATGACCTTCCTGGTCTGGTTCTTCAGCCGCCGCGCCGAAGAAGCGCGCAAGCGTGCGATCCAGCAAGCCATCGAAGAAAGCGCCGCCGACTCCTGGAAACAACCGGACGTGCGTCGCGCGCAGGCGCCGGAAGCGGCTTGATCTGAAATCGGGTTGACCACCATTGCGTGGCCAACCCAAATCCACTGTGGGAGCGAGCCTGCTCGCGAAAGCGGAGTGTCAGTCAACGTTGATGTCGACTGACACTCCCTCTTCGCGAGCAGGCTCGCTCCCACAGGTTATTGTGACGTCAGGCAATCCAGGGCGATTGGCGGATGACCTCGACAAAGTTCATCGGCTTGAACCCCGGCTCCTGATCCATCAATACATCGGTCTTCACGTTGCCGAACGTGGTCTGCGGACGATGACGCAAGCCATCGGCGAAGGCGCAGATGATGCACTCCTTGAACCCTTCACCCCGTGGATGCGCATGCACCACCGCTTCGCGCTGCACGGTGGAAAACGCCGCGTAGTCCATGCCCAGCACATCCATCTCGACACCGGCGGTTACCAGCGCCACGGTCGGCCGCAAGTGCTGCGGTACACCCGGCGTGGTGTGCAGGGCAATTGACAGCCAGACCTGCTCAATATCGTCATCGCTCAACCCGTAAGGCTTGAGGAACGCCGCCGCTGCGTTGGCGCCATCGACTTCGAAACGCTCGTTGTCGCTGCGGTGACCTTCCACCAGGCCCAGGTCATGGAACATCGCACCGACGTACAGCAGCTCCGGGTTGTAGGCCAGTTGCTTGCGTAAACCGCTCAACGCACCGAACAGAAACACTCGGCGCGAGTGGTGGTAGAGCAGGTCGGATTCGATGTCGCGGATGTATTCAGTGGTGGCCCTGGCCAATGCGCTGTCGGGGATTTTGATACCGGCGATGGTGGTGCTCATGGGAGTTTCCTCGGGGTGAACGCCGTGGCGGCGCTGAAGTATCCAGTCTGTTCGTGCACCCCAGACCGGACAATCGATCCATGGCTGCGATCCCGGCCAATGAGCATGCATATCGCGCCAGCCTCGCTTCCACCGTGCATATTGGCTACGGTGTGGGAGCGAGCCTGCTCGCGAAAGGAGCAACACGGTTTTCTGCACAGTTCGCGTCATCGTTCTTCGCGAGCAGGCTCGCTCCCACAGGAAAGTGTTGATCCAGATCCGTTGAGGCATTTCGAACCATGCACAAAACCGTCGCCATCGTGGTGTTCGCCGGCGTCCAGTCGCTGGATGTCACCGGTCCCATGGATGTGTTTTCCGAAGCCAATCGCTTCCTTGCGCCCGAGGACCACTATCGGCTGGAAGTGATTGGTGTGGAGCACGGGGTGATGGCGTGCTCCAACGGCCTGGCGCTGAACGCCCATCGGCATTACAGCGATGCCTTGCAGGCCTATGACCTCCTGCTGGTCGCCGGCGGGCCGCAGTTGCCGTTCATGGATTTCGGCGGTCCGTTCTATGTCTGGCTGCGTGATGCCTGTGGGCGGGCGCAACGTTTTGGTTCGATCTGCAATGGCGCATTCATGCTCGCCCGTGCGGGATTACTGCAGGGGCGGACGGTGACCACCCATTGGGGCGATGCGGCGGCGTTGGCGGCGTTATGCCCGTCAACGCAGGTCGAGGCTGATCGCTTGTATGTGCAGGATGTCGAGCTCTACACCTCGGCCGGGGTCACGGCAGGGATCGACCTGTCGTTGTACCTGTTGGGTCGCGATCACGGTCCGGACGTGGCGTTGAGCGTGGCCAAGCGGCTGGTGGTGTTCACCCAGCGCTCGGGTGGCCAGTCACAGTTCAGCCCGTTCCTCACGCCCCACGCCGAGCCGACTTCGGCCGTGGCGATGGTCCAGCACTACGTGTTGGCCAACCTGACCGGCGACCTGACCATCGCCGACCTGGCCAACGCCGCCAACATGAGCGCGCGCAACTTTTCCCGGGTGTTCGCCAAGGAAGCGAAAATCACCCCGGCCGAGTTCGTCGAACGGGCGAGGGTGGATGCGGCGCGAGTACTGCTGGAAAGCACCAGCGTGCCGCTCAAGACGGTGGCGTACCAATGCGGTTTCCGTGATGCCCAGCATATGCGCAGCGTGTTCAACCGCAGGCTGGGGGTGACGCCGCAGCAGTTCCGGCTGAATTTTGCGGCGATGGTTTGAGCCCTGAATATGCGTTGTTTTTGCGGGCCTCATCGCGGGCAAGCCCGCTCCCACAGGTTTCGGCCTGATCACAAAATTGTGTATTCACACCGATCACTGTGGGAGCGGGCTTGCCCGCGATGAGACCCTCACAGACAGCAGAGATTTATTGTCCTGAGCGAGCAGGCAACAACTTCAACGTATTGCGCGTATTCGCCGTCACCTCTTCATCATTGAGATGCGCCTGGTAGTAAACCCCTTCGATGTACGCTTCGGCCTGATCGTCATAGTGACGGTCGAACAGCACGCCGCTCTGGCCGACCGGGTTGACGGTCAGGCTGTGGGCCGGGTCGGCGAAGTCGATCAGGCGCCGGGTCGACGGGCCGTAAGTCACTGGCCAGGGTGCGGGGCCGATCTTGGCCGACAGGTTGTTCGGCACTTCATGAGTGCCGGGGGCGGCGAACGGGCCGACGTTGAAGAGACGATCCAGCGGCTTCTGCTGGCCCAGTGGATGACCGTGGGTCAGGGTGTGCGCCTTGCCCCACTGCCATTGTGCGAAGTCCGCACCGAGGGTGGCCTTGAGGTGGGCGATGCTGGCTTGCCATGCCACCTTGACCGTATCGGCGCGGGTTTCCCTGGCGAGGGTACTGCGGTTGTCCCACCACGGTGAATCGGCATTTGCCGCCAGGCGCGGCAGCGCTGCATCAATCACCCGGGTCGAGAGCAGTGTCTCGAAGAAATCGTTGCCCAATTCATCGCGCATCGCTGCTTCAGCCAGGTTGAACAACAACTGGTTGAACACCGTGGCGCTGGTGGAATCGAGGGGGTAATCGCCTTTCCACTGGGCCAGTTGTTCCACCAGTTTCAGCTCGGCAGGATCGCTCACCACGCTGCGTAACACCGGCAGCAGCGGCGCCAACAGGCGCGGGCCGTAGGCGGTGGTGGTGCCCAGTTGCAGCTTCTGGCTGGATTCCAGATCCCACTTGATGCTCTTGTCGCCGAGCTGATGATCGAGCTGCTGGCCACGGTCGGCCAGGTTGTAATAGCCGGGAATCTCTATACCCGCCGACGACACAGGCTGGAAGTTGGCCGAGACGATATAACCCCGTGCCGGGTTCTCTTCCTGGGGGTTGGCGCTGAAGGGGTAGAAGCCGTCCTTGTCCGCTTCGGCGCTGCAGCCGTCCAGTATGAACCACGGACGTACACCGGCAGGACGCTTCGGCAATTGCGCCGCGGCCCACCAGCCGATGTCGCCCTTGGCGTTGGCCCAGACGATGTTCAGGCCGGGCGCCTGGACTTTCGCGGCAGCACTGCGCGCCTTGGCCAGGGTGTCGGCGCGGTTGAGCTGGTAGAAGCCTTCAAGTATCGGGTTCTGGCTTTCGAGAAAACCCCACCACATGGCAATCGGCGTTTTGCCGACGCTGTTGCCCAGCGCATCGTTGACGATCGGGCCGTGGGGCGACTGACGCAGCACCAGGGTGACGGGAGCCTGGCCCTTGACCGCGATCTGCTGCTCGCTGCTCACCATGTCCACCCACTTGCCCCGGTACCAGACCTGATTCGGATTGTCCGGGTTGACCTTCTCGGCAATCAGGTCGAGGTCATCGTTCTGGAACATGGTGATGCTCCAGCCGAAGTCACGGTTCATGCCCAGCGAGGCGAACGGCATCAAGGCCTGATAGTGACCGTAGAGTTCGAAGCCCGGTGCCGAGAGCTGTGCCTCATACCACACCGAGGGCGCGGAGAAGCGAATGTGCGGGTCACCCGCCAACAGTGGCTTGCCACTTTTGGTACGGCTGCCGGAAACGGCCCAGGCGTTGCTGCCCTCGAACTGTGGCAGGCCGTTGTCGGCCAATGCCTGTTCGCTCAGGCGGGCGAGGGCGTTGAGGTCCTTCCAGTCGGCGCTGGCCAGCGCCGGTGCCGTGCGGTCCGTCAGCACGCCCTTGGGTTGCCAGTCGAGATCGAACACGTTCAGGTAGTCGACACCCAGTTGATCACGCACGAAGGTCAGCAACGGTTCGGTACGAAACGCTGCGGCAAAACTGTAGGCCATATAGCCGGCGATGCTGATGGTGTCCTGGGCGGTGAACGGGCGCTTCTGAATGCCCAGCACATCGAACTCCACCGGTCTTGCGTGGCTGTCCTGATACTGGTTGATGCCATCCAGATAAGCATGCATGGCGATGAAGGCGGGCGATTGTTTGTCCAGATTTGCCAGATAGGTTTCGGCGCGTTCGCGAATGCGCAGGCTGCGCATCAGCTTGTCGGTGTCCAGCAGTTTGGGGCCGAGCACCTCGGCCAGTTCGCCACGGGCCAGGCGACGCAGCACTTCCATCTGGAACAGCCGGTCCTGGGCGTGGACGTAGCCGAGGGCGCGGTACAGGTCGGGTTCGTTTTCGGCGCGGATGTGCGGGATGCCGCGCTCGTCGTAGCGCACGGTGACCGAGCCTTGCAGATGTTGCAGTTCCACCATGCCCTGGCGTGTCGGCTGCTTGCTGTAGACGTACCAGCCGCCAACGGCGGCGAGGGTGACGATCAGCGAGCCGAGAGCGGTCAGGCTACGTTTCATGGTGACTCCTTGTTGTAATGAGCGGCTTCAGTTCCCTGGTGCCACTGTTTAACACGGCTCACCGAATTGGCCCATCGCCCGTAGGAGGGATTCGTATTGCAGCGTTTTTACTACTTCGCAGGGTCGACAGGCCACGGGCAGTAACACCCCACCGCCAGTGTGTGCGTGGCACTCACCGAGCGACCTTCGTTTAATGCGTGCAGGATCGGTTCGATAAAACTGTTGCTGGAATTGCAGGTCAGGCCTTCGCTGTACGGGCCGAAGTACGCCAGTTTGCCGCTGCGATCCCAGATCGCCACGGCAGGGCTGGCAGGGATCTGCTCGGAACCGGGCAGGACGCTGAGGGTTTTCAGGTTGCTCAAGGTGCTCGGCAACTGGCCGTGGCTACCAGGTTTTTGCACCGAGTAGAACTCGACACCCAGCGGTTCGTACTGCTCGACCAGCTCACTGAGGTGTTGCTGATTGCCGACATTGCAAGGGCAGGCGGGGTCCCAGAAGTGGACGAGACGGATGGCGCCGGGACCGGCATGCGTATCGGGCAGGCGCAGCGGGTCACCGGAGAACACGGCCGTATGTTCGCTGAATGCTCGCAGGTAGCGGCCCTGGAACCAGTCGTAAGCCGCCCACAGCACGCCGGCGCACATCAGGGCGAGCAGGCTGGCAAACAGGGTGGCGCGCAAGGGTGATCGCATGGGTTCAATCCTCGAAGGGCGGCTAGCTTGCCATGCTTGCCGCGACAGATGAATATCGCAGGTCCATTAAGTCGGTTTAACGCTCTGGAATCGCCCATGTCTGTCACCTTCAACCCTGATCATCTGCGCGCCAGTCTGCGGCCATTGGCCGAAGGGCAGCCGCTGTCAGTGGAGGCACAGGCCTATCAGCGGTTTTACGGGCTGGATTTTTCTTCGCGCAACGTACGCAGTGGCCTGGGGCGTTTTCAGGTCGACGGTTATGAAGTGGTCAGCCAGGTCTGGTGGCCGGAACGGGTGAAGGCGACGTTGTTTGTCTTCCACGGCTTCTACGATCACACCGGACTCTACCGACATGTCATCGAGTGGGCGCTTGAGCAGGGCTTTGCTGTGATTGCCTGTGACTTGCCGGGGCATGGACTGTCCAGCGGCGAGCGCGCGAGCATCAAGGATTTCGCCGAGTATCAGGACACCTTGCAAGGGCTGTTTGCCGAAGCGCGGTCCCTCGATCTGCCGCAGCCGTGGCACCTGTGCGGGCAGAGTACCGGAGGTGCAATCGTGATCGACCATGTGCTCAATGCGGGAGCGAGCAGTCCGGCCCAGGGCCAGGTGATTCTGTTGGCACCGCTGGTGCGGCCGCGGGCGTGGGGCTGGTCGCAACTGAGCTACTACCTGCTCAAGCCCTTCGTCAAAGCCATCGCCCGACGCTTCAGCGAAAACTCCAGCGACCCGGACTTTCTGCCGTTCCTGCAAGCCGATCCATTGCAGCCGCTACGATTGCCGACGGCGTGGGTGGGAGCGTTGGCGCGCTGGATCAAGCGCGTCGAAGCCGCACCGGCCAGCCCTCGGCGACCGTTGATTGTGCAGGGGCAGGCGGACATGACCGTGGATTGGCAGCACAACCTTGAGGTGCTGCGTGCGAAATTCGACCGGCCTCAGGTCTTGATGCTGCCCGAGGCGCGGCATCACCTGGCGAATGAGGCATTGGCGTTGCGGGGGGAGTATTTCGGGTTTTTGAGCAAGCGGATCAAGGGCAGGAATCTCTAGCGACTCTGCCGGCCCCTTCGCGAGCAGGCTCGCTCCCACAGGCGTATGCGGTCAACTGTGGGAGCGAGCCTGCTCGCGAAAGCGATTTATCAGACGACACATTACTGGGTGAGGCTCGAAGTACTCTGCCCCACCGCCAACCCCGCCCGAATCGCCGCCAGCGCCGCCTGGTAATACGCCTTGCCCTCGGCCGACTCGGCAAAGGTGGCGAATTCTTCCAGCTCTTCATCCGACAGGTCGCGATAGACGTACAGCAAGGTGTTGTTCAGGTCGCTGCCGATCTGGTCCATCAAGCGCTGACGCTGCCCGTTCAGCATGCCCTGGGCCTGGCCCGCACCGAGCAGGCCGGGGATCATCGAACTCAGGCTGTCGGCGGCGACGCCGGCAATCGCTAGGCTGACTTCGGCGCCGGCCTCGCGCGCAGGCAGCGCCTGGGCCAGGTGGCCGATGATCAGCAGGCGGCTGTCGCTGGCTTGCATCTTCGGCAAACCCTTGGCGTTTTTCGCCAGTTGATCGCGACGGGTCGCGAGCAATTCGGCGGCGACGATTTTCTTGCCCAGCGGGGATTGAAAGAACGCCAGGGCAGGTTTTGGATCAGCGAGATTCTTGCGCAATTGTGCTTCGGCGCGTTGGTCTACAGCCTTGGGGTCAAAACGCTGGTTGCTGTTGTTGACCAGGGCCTGGAACACCGCCGGTGGCAGGCTGCTTTCGTAGCGTTTTTGCGCGGCCGAAAGGGCGTCATTGAAATGCGCGCGTTGTTCCGGCCAGCCGGCGACCTTGTACAACTGGTCGTGGCCGTCTGCCCAGGCGGGCAAAACGCAGAACATCAGCAGGGAGAAAAGCAAACGGCGCATAGGGACTCCTGTCAGCAGGCGACTATTCTCCGTGTGGCATACGGTCTTGTCGAGAATTCGTATCAGCCCGCTGCGTGGCTCTGTCGGATTTCCAGGCGCAGGAATACTATGCGCGCCATGCGAATATCTTCTGATCACCCACTGCTGTTACGAATCGTCGATGACCTGGCTACCAACGGCTGGTCGCAGCAAAATATTTTCCTGCCTCTGGATTTGACCCGGGCACTGGCGGCTGAGTGCCGTAAACGTGCTGCCGAGGGCGAACTGGCTCCGGCAGCGGTAGGGCGCGGGCCTTCCTCGGAGATTCGCGAGGGGATTCGCGGCGATCATATCCAGTGGATCGAACCCGGCCAGGCCGAGGCGTGCGACAGCTATCTGCGATTGATGGACAGTCTGCGCGAGGCGATGAACCGGGGTCTGTTTCTGGGCCTGGAGGATTTCGAAAGCCATTTCGCGCTGTACCCGCCCGGTGCGTTCTACCTCAAGCATGTCGACCGATTCCGCGACGACGATCGGCGCATGGTGTCAGCGGTGGTCTACCTCAATGACGCATGGCTGCCCGAGCACGGTGGTCAGTTGCGCATGTACCTGGATGAAGACGCGCAATACGATGTGGTACCGACCGGTGGATGCCTGGTGGTGTTCCTGTCGGGCGAGGTCCCCCATGAAGTCCTGCCCGCGACCCGTGAGCGGCTGTCATTGACAGGCTGGTTCCGGCGTCGGGGCAATGAGCCGTTCTGATCATGCAGAAAATTCTGGTAAGCCGCTGCCTGCTGGGCCACCGCGTACGCTACGACGGCGGCGCCAGCGGGCCATTCGACCAGCTTCAGCTGTGGCTTGACGAGGGTCGGGTCGTGCCGCTGTGCCCGGAAGTCGCCGGTGGTTTGCCGACGCCCCGGGCGGCTGCGGAAATTCCGGGCGGGCAGGGCGCGCAAGTGCTGGAGGGTAAGGCGTCGGTCATGACGGCCGAGGGCGAGGATGTCAGTGCGCAGTTTCTGTCCGGGGCTTATCAAGCGCTGGAACTGGTGCAACAGCACGGCATCCGCATTGCCATACTCAAGGCCAACAGCCCGTCGTGCGGCAACCTGCTGACCTATGACGGTACGTTCAGCGGGGTGAAGGTCAGTGGCGAAGGGGTGACGGCGGCGTTGCTCAAGCGCAATGGTGTGCAAGTCTTCAGCGAACTGGAACTTGCGGATGCGGTTCAGGCGCTGGCAGCACTCAGTTAACAACCCACACAAAACCACTGTGGGAGCGAGCCTGCTCGCGAATGCGGAGTGTCAGTCAACATTGATGCCTGCTGACCCACCGCTTTCGCGAGTTGGCCCGCTCCCACATTTGATCTCCCTTGCCTTCAGGGTTTTGGTGCCAAACCCGAATCCGCCCCGAACCACTTCTTTTCCAGCGCCTCAAGTCGCCCATCCGCCTTGATCCGCTGCAACGCGTTTTCAAGGCTGACATGAAACGCCGGGTTACCCTTCTGAAACGGAATCGCCAGGTTCACCGTCGTGGCGGCTTTCGGCTTTTCTTCCGTCAGCGACTGCACCAGCAGAATTGAACGCGGCTCTTCGTCTTTCTGCGCGATCAATTGCGCATCGGTACGAATGTAAGGTTCGCTGAAGTCGAAACGATCCTGAAGCGCCGGGGTCTCTGCAATGTGATTGATGGCGATGTCGTATTTGCCGCTTTCGACACCGGTCAGCAGATCGGTGGCGTCAGTGATGACAAAGTCGGCGCGCACATCCAGTTCGTTGGCCAGCATCTGACCCAATTCGACTTCGAAGCCTGCAAGATTGCCGTCTTCCTTGAAATTGAACGGTGGGGTATTAGCCTCAAGGGCAATGCGCAATTCGCCGCGGTCGTTTACGTCGTCAATCAGTTCGGCATGGGCCAAAGGGCTCAGAAGGGGTAGCAGGCAGATCAGGCCAGGCAGAAAGCGCATGGTCACTCCTTGAATTCATTATTTGCGATGCTCTGGTTCAGGCTCGCTTTGCTATGGTTGTCGAGTGCCTTCGACAACGATTGACCATGAAGTTGTGATGGTCACGCGAATTTTACGGAAAAACTGGAGAAGAGAATGAAAACCTTTATGTCACGTGCTGCTTTGGCTGGCTTGCTGATGGGTGTTTCGGTATTGGCCAGTGCGGCTACGCCAGCACCCAAGGGTGCTGAAGTGTCCATCGTTTCTCCCAAGGACGGCGGCACGGTTCCGCAGACCTTCGTGGTCAAATTCGCTGTCGAGAATATTGCGCTGGCACCCGCGGGGGATGTCACAAAGAATACCGGGCATCATCATTTGCTGATCGACGTTGACGAGTTGCCTGCCGCCGGGCAGACGATCCCGACCGATGCCAATCACGTGCACTTCGGCAAGGCACAAACCCAGGCTGAAGTCACACTGACACCGGGCAAGCACACGCTACAGCTGATACTGGGTGACAAAAATCATACCGTGTTCGATCCACCGATTGTTTCCGAGAAAATCACGGTCAACGTGAAATAAAAAAGGGAGCCCCGAGGGGCTCCCTTTTTACTTGCCGCTTGCCGCTTGCCGCCTGTAGCTGTTCTTAGAACAGTACGCGACTACGGATGGTGCCGTTGACGTGTTGCAGCTTCTGTTGCGCCAGGTCCGAGTATTCGGCGTCTACGTCGATCACTACGTAGCCGACTTTCTCGTTGGTCTGCAGGAACTGACCGGAGATGTTGATGCCGTTTTCGGCGAAGACCTTGTTGATCTCGCTCATCACACCCGGGATGTTCTCGTGGATGTGCAGCAGACGGTGCTTGCCAGGGTGAGCCGGCAGGGCCACTTCCGGGAAGTTGACGGACGATACCGACGTACCGTTGTCGCTGTACTTGACCAGTTTCTCGGCCACTTCCAGACCGATGTTGGCTTGCGCCTCGGCGGTGGAACCACCGATGTGCGGGGTCAGGATCACGTTGTCCAGGCCACGCAGCGGGCTTTCGAATTCTTCGTCGTTGGAGCGTGGCTCCACCGGGAATACGTCGATGGCCGCGCCGATCAGGTGTTTGTCCTTGATGGCAGCCGCCAGATGGTCCAGCTCGACCACGGTGCCGCGCGCGGCGTTGATCAGGATGCCGCCCTTCTTGATGGCGCGGATTTCCTTCTCGCCGATCATCCACTGGGTGGCAGCGGTTTCCGGAACGTGCAGGGTCACGATGTCGGACATGCCGAGCAGTTCGTGCAGGTTACCGACCTGGGTGGCGTTACCCAGTGGCAGCTTGGTCACGGTGTCGTAGAAGTAAACCTGCATGCCCAGGCCTTCAGCCAGGACCGACAATTGAGTGCCGATGGAGCCGTAACCGACGATGCCCAGCTTCTTACCGCGGATTTCGAAGGAATTGGCCGCGCTCTTGATCCAGCCGCCACGGTGGCAGGAAGCGTTCTTCTCAGGGATGCCGCGCAGCAACAGGATCGCCTCGGCCAGCACCAGCTCGGCAACGGAGCGGGTGTTGGAGTACGGGGCGTTGAACACGGCGATACCGCGCTCGCGTGCCGCGTCCAGGTCGACCTGGTTGGTGCCGATGCAGAAACAACCGACAGCCACCAGCTTCTTCGCGTGATCGAAGATCTCTTCGGTCAGTTGAGTGCGCGAACGAATGCCGATGAAGTGAGCATCAGCGATCTTTTCCTTGAGCTGGGCTTCCGGCAGAGAACCTGTGAGGTACTCGATGCTGGTGTAGCCCGCCGCCTTGAGGACGTCGACAGCCGATTGGTGGACGCCTTCGAGAAGAAGGAACTTGATCTTGCTCTTATCGAGAGAAGTCTTGCTCATCTGCGTAAACCTGTATCCCGGAGAAAAATGGCAGGAAATGGTCAACAGACGCTGACCCGAGCGGCGTGACAGCCGTCGCCGCAGAATAGCCGTTGGGCACTATGCTGCGGGGTCGGTATGCTAGCATATGCGCCCCGCTAAACACTCATTCCTGCGACGTGAAGCGTTCTCAGGATGACCATGAATTGTTCGAGAGTTCTGTCGATGACCAATCCTGCCCTGATTGATGAGCTGAAGACCTTGGTTGAGCCTGGCAAGGTGCTGACCGATGCCGACTCCCTGAATGCTTACGGTAAGGATTGGACCAAGCATTTCGCCCCGGCTCCGACCGCCATTGTGTTTCCGAAGACCACCGAACAGGTCCAGGCCATTGTCCTGTGGGCCAATAAACACAAGGTAGCGCTGGTACCGTCGGGCGGTCGTACCGGGCTATCGGCCGCCGCAGTGGCAGCCAATGGTGAAGTGGTCGTGTCCTTCGACTACATGAATCAGATCCTCGACGTGAACCTGACTGACCGCACTGCCGTTTGTCAGCCAGGCGTGGTCACCGAGCATTTGCAGAACGTGGCCGAGGAAAAGGGCCTGTACTACCCGGTGGACTTCGCTTCGGCAGGATCGAGCCAGATTGGTGGCAATATCGGCACCAATGCCGGCGGGATCAAGGTCATTCGCTACGGCATGACCCGCAACTGGGTTGCCGGCATGAAAGTGGTCACCGGCAAGGGCGACGTGCTGGAGCTGAACCGCGACCTGATCAAGAACGCCACCGGCTACGACATGCGTCAGCTGTTCATTGGCGCCGAAGGCACCCTCGGCTTTGTGGTTGAAGCAACCATGCGTCTGGATCGCGCCCCGAAAAACCTCACCGCGATGGTTCTGGGTACTGCCGATTTCGACTCGATCATGCCGGTGTTGCACGCGTTCCAGGGCAAGCTCGACCTGACCGCCTTCGAATTTTTCTCCGACAAAGCCTTGGCCAAGGTCATGGCGCGCGGCGACGTGCCGGCACCGTTCGAAACCGATTGCCCGTTCTACGCGCTCTTGGAATTCGAAGCGACCACCGAAGACGTGGCCAATCACGCCCTTGAAACTTTCGAACACTGTGTAGAGCAAGGCTGGGTGCTGGATGGCGTGATGAGCCAAAGTGAGACCCAGCTGCAGAACCTGTGGAAGCTGCGCGAATACATCTCCGAAACCATTTCCCACTGGACGCCGTACAAGAACGACATCTCTGTCACCGTGTCGAAAGTGCCGGCGTTCCTCAAGGAAATCGACGCGATCGTCGGCGAACACTACCCGGACTTCGAAATCGTCTGGTTCGGCCACATCGGCGACGGCAACCTGCACTTGAACATCCTCAAGCCGGATAACCTGAGCAAGGATGAGTTCTTCGCCAAGTGCGCCACCGTCAACAAGTGGGTGTTCGAAACCGTCGAGAAGTACAACGGTTCGATTTCCGCCGAACACGGCGTGGGCATGACCAAGCGTGATTACTTGACCTACAGCCGTTCCCCGGTTGAGATCGAGTACATGAAAGCGGTCAAAGCGGTGTTCGACCCGAACGGCATCATGAACCCGGGCAAGATTTTTGCTGTTTGACTTTCGAATTTAAGAGTGACGAACCAGGAGTCGGTCCATGAGCTATCAGCACCAGTATGTCGACGGCACGCGTATTCACTTCCCGCTGGGGAAAGTGGTGTGCATCGGCCGTAACTACGCCGAACACGCCAAGGAACTGGACAATCCGGTGCCTACCGAGCCGTTGCTGTTCATCAAGCCGGGCAGTTGCGTCGTGCCGCTGGAGGGTGGTTTCAGCATTCCAACCGAGCGTGGTTCGGTGCATTACGAAGCGGAAATCGCGGTGCTGATCGGCAAGCCATTGTCGACCCGGCCGAGTCGTGAGGAAGTGCTCGACGCCATCTCCGGTTTCGCCCCGGCTTTGGATCTGACCCTGCGCGACAAGCAGGCCGAACTGAAATCCAAGGGCCTGCCCTGGGAAATCGCCAAGTCCTTCGACGGCGCGGCGGTGATTGCCCCATTCGTGTCCGGCAGCACATTCGCCGACCTGACCGACATCGGCATCCGCCTGACCATCAACGGCGAAGTTCGCCAGGATGGCAACAGCAGCGCCATGCTCAACCCGATCGTGCCAATGATCCAGCACATGGCCGGCTGCTTCTCGCTACAGGCCGGAGATGTGATCCTTACCGGTACGCCAGTTGGCGTCGGCCCGCTGAACGTTGGTGATGAAATTGTCCTGGAACTCCCAGGCGCCAGCAGTTTCACCAGCAGCGTCCGCTAAGACAACGCAAACCCTTTGTAGGAGCGAGCTTGCTCGCGATGGACCTGAGAACGACGCGGGGTGTCTGGTTTCCAGCGTTTTCGTTGACGACCTTCGCGAGCAGAGCTCGCTCCTACATTAAGGGCGTGCGATTGCTCCCAAAGGGCTTTCCCGCCATTTCCCGTTTTTTTCACATCCCATCTGGATAATTCCCGGGCTTTCGGCGTCTGAGCCGATCCCAATTGTGCTATTACCCATAGCCTGAATTTCTGGATGCATTCGCCGATGGCCACCCAACCGCTACCTTCGCTTGAAACCGCTCGCCGCTCGCGCTTTGCCCTGCGTTGGTATGTCTGGCTTTTGCTGGCGGTTGCCGCTGCCTACGGACTCGCGTTTGCCATGCATTGGGACGACCGTGGCGCACTATGGCTGCAAGAGAGTTTTGAAAGTCCCTCTGAGCGCCAGGAGAGTGTCTGGCTGCCGGACTATCAGGTGGTGATCGATGCCAAACCGCTGCCGGGCATGGAAAAAGATGAAGCGTCTGACCTGGCCTACGATCCTCAGAGCAAAACCCTGTATTCGGTGATGGGCAATAAACCGTTTCTGGTCGAGCTGACATTGCAGGGCGATGTGCTGCGCAAGATTCCTCTGGTGGGCTGGAGCAACCCTGAAGGGGTCACCGTGCTGGGCAACGGTCTGCTGGCGATTGTCGATGAGCGTGACCACTTGCTCACTGTCGTCAAGGTCGAGGCCGATACCCGTGAACTGAACGTCGCCAATTTCCCGAAGTACGACCTGGGGACTTCGAAAAACCAGAACAAGGCGTTCGAAGCCATCGCCTGGGACTCGCGCAATCAACAGTTGTTGCTGGGTGAGGAGCGTCCACCGGCGTTGTTTACCTGGAAGAGTGACGGTCAGAAGCTGATTGGCGATAAACAGAAGCTCGCCAGTAACGAGCTGGACTTGCGCAATCTGTCAGCCCTGGCGATCGACCCTCGAACCGGCCACACACTGGTCCTGTCCGCCGATTCCCATTTGCTGCTGGAGTTGGACGAAAAGGGCGAGCAAGTCAGTTTCATGACCCTGCTGCGAGGCTTCAATGGCCTGAAAAAGACCATTCCCCGTGCAGAAGGCGTGGCCCTGGACGAAGCCGGTACACTCTACATCGTGAGCGAGCCAAACCTGTTTTATCGTTTCGAAAAACAGCGCTGAACCGATCTTGTAGGACTTTCGGCGCTCGATTGTAGGAGCGGGCAACTGGCCATTAAGCTTTAATTCAGCCAGTCGTGATATTTCATCCGCCTGTTTTGATTCCGAGCCTGCCCCCAATGCGCCGATTTGCCCGCCCCAAACCGCTGATTCTCATCGTCTCGATGATCGCGTTGATCGCATTGATTGTGTTGATCGCGTTCGGCCAACACCTGCGTCTGTTCGAGCGTGGCTGGTTCAACCTGCGCACGTTCTGGCAGCCGATGAGTACTCAATCCATTGGCCTGGACCAATATCGGGTAGTGCTGGAGGGGCAGGTCATTGAAGGGCTGGACGACGATGTTTCAGCGCTGACTTACGACCCGGTGCGCAAAAGCCTGTTTACCGTCACCAACAAGAACGCCGAGCTGATCGAGCTTTCCCTTGATGGCAAGATTGTGCGCCGCATCGCGCTGGTCGGTTTTGGCGATCCGGAAGCGGTGGAATTCATCAGTGCCGATACCTACGTGATTACGGATGAGCGCGAACAGCGACTGATCAAAATTCATCTGGAGCCGGACACCACTTTTCTCGATTCCGCCGATGCCGAACAGATGACCCTCGGCGTGCACATGGCTGGCAACAAGGGTTTTGAAGGTCTGGCTTACGATTCGGCGGGCAAGCGCCTGTTTGTCGCCAAGGAGCGCGACCCGATGCTGATCTACGAAGTGCACGGCTTTCCGCATTTCAATCCAGAAAAATCCTACGCGGTACACGTCGTCAACAATCCGAAGCGGGACGCCGGGATGTTCGTGCGCGATCTGTCGAGCCTGCAATACGACGAACGCAGCGGCCACTTGATGGCGCTGTCCGATGAGTCGAGGCTGATTCTGGAGCTGGATGTGGACGGGCGACCGCTGAGCACCATGTCGTTGATCAAGGGGCGTCAGGGGCTGCAAAAGACCGTGCCGCAAGCGGAAGGGATCGCCATGGATGACGACGGCACGATGTACCTGGTGAGTGAGCCGAATCTGTTCTACGTCTTCAAGAAACCGGCACAACCCTGACAAGCACCCAAAAACAACTGTGGGAGCGAGCCTGCTCGCGAAAGCGGTCTGCCAGTCAACATCTCTATCGACTGACAGGACCCATTCGCGAGCAGGCTCGCTCCCACAGGTTTATCGGCGTGCCTGGCTTACTCGGCGCGCAGGGTTTTCACACCTTCACTGGTCCCCAGCAGCAGCAGATCCGCCGGACGGGCCGCGAACAGGCCGTTGGTGACCACGCCCACGATCGCATTGATCTGCGTCTCCAGTTCTACTGGATTGGTGATCTGCAGGTTGAACACATCAAGGATGATGTTGCCGTTGTCGGTCAGCACGCCTTCACGGTAGACCGGGTCGCCGCCAAGCTTCACCAGTTGGCGGGCCACGTGACTGCGGGCCATCGGGATCACTTCCACCGGCAGCGGGAACGCGCCGAGTACCGGTACCAGTTTGCTGGCGTCGGCGATGCAGATGAAGGTCTTGGCCACGGCCGCGACAATCTTCTCGCGGGTCAGGGCCGCGCCACCGCCCTTGATCAGGTTCAGGTGCTCGTCGCTTTCATCGGCGCCATCGACATAGAACTCCAGGTCGCTGACCGTGTTGAGCTCGTACACCGGAATGCCATGGCCCTTGAGGCGGGCAGCGGTGGCCTCGGAACTGGCGACCGCGCCATCGAAGGCACCCTTGTGTTGCGCCAGGGCATCGATGAAACAGTTGGCGGTGGAGCCGGTGCCGACCCCGACGATGCTCTTGTCGTCGAGTTTCGGAAGGATGAAGTCGACGGCGGCCTGAGCCACTGCCTGTTTGAGTTGATCCTGGGTCATGCGGGCTCCGAGGTGCCGAAGAGGGGAACGAAAGGCCGGCATTATAGGCCTCGGGGCGGTGAAGGTCATTGCCCGATTGGCGGGCGGCTTTTATTGGCTTTTGTGGCGAGGGAGCTTGCTCCCGCTCGGCTGCGCAGCAGTCGTAAAAACTGTGTGCACGGTACATCCGAAAGAATGCAGGGGGGGAGCGCTACGCACTCCAGCGGGAGCAAGCTCCCTCGCCACAGGAAAGTGTCAGGCTGTAAAACCACCTGTTTAGTGTGGTCGTGCGGACAAAAGCCGGGTTAGACTCCGTGGTCCTGCCCAACCCGCTCAGTGATGCTTTCCGATGCTTGAACAGTACGTCAAAAAGATCCTCACCTCGCGCGTTTATGACGTTGCCGTAGAAACCCCATTGCAGACTGCCCGTCAGCTTTCCGAGCGGCTGGGCAACGAGATTTGGCTCAAGCGTGAAGACTTGCAGCCGGTGTTCTCGTTCAAGATTCGCGGCGCCTACAACAAGCTGACCCAATTGAGCGATGAAGAGCGCGCCCGTGGCGTGGTTACGGCTTCAGCCGGCAACCACGCGCAAGGCCTGGCCCTGGCGGCGAAGGTATTGGGCGTGAAGGCGACCATCGTCATGCCCAAGACCACCCCCGAGATCAAGGTCGAAGGCGTGCGTTCGCGTGGTGGCAAAGTGGTGCTGCACGGTGATTCGTTCCCCGAAGCCCTGGCCTACTCGCTGAAACTGGTCGACGAAAAAGGCTACGTCTACATTCACCCCTATGACGATCCCCATACCATTGCCGGGCAGGGCACGGTGGCCATGGAGATTTTGCGTCAGCATCCGGGACGCCTGGACGCGATTTTCGTCCCGGTGGGCGGCGGCGGCTTGATTGCCGGCATCGCGGCGTACGTTAAATACCTGCGTCCGGATATCAAGATCATCGGCGTCGAGCCGGACGACTCCAATTGCCTGCAGGCCGCCATGGCCGCGGGCGAGCGCGTGGTGCTGCCGACCGTGGGCATCTTTGCCGACGGCGTGGCGGTGGCCCAGATCGGCCAACACACGTTTGATATCTGCAAGGATCATGTCGATGAAATCATCACTGTAAGCACCGACGAAATCTGCGCGGCGATCAAGGACATCTACGACGATACCCGCTCGATCACCGAACCTGCCGGCGCCCTGGGCGTGGCCGGGATCAAAAAGTATGTCGAACAGCACGGCATCACCGGGCACACGTTGGTGGCCATCGACTCCGGTGCCAACGTCAACTTCGATCGCCTGCGCCACGTGGCCGAGCGCGCCGAACTGGGCGAGGGCCGCGAAGCCATCATCGCCGTGACCATCCCCGAAAAACCGGGCAGCTTCAAGGCGTTCTGCGAAGCCATCGGCAAGCGCCAGATCACTGAATTCAACTACCGCTACAACACCGGCAGCGAAGCGCACATCTTCGTTGGCGTGCAGACGCACCCCGACACCGACCCCCGCAGTGCATTGATCACCAGTCTCGGTGATCAGGGCTTCCCGGTGGTCGACCTGACCGACAACGAACTGGCCAAGTTGCACATCCGTCACATGGTCGGCGGTCGCGCGGCGCATGTGGTGGATGAGGTGATTCTGCGTTTCGAATTCCCGGAGCGTCCGGGAGCGCTGTTCAACTTCCTCAACAAGCTGGGTGGGCGCTGGAACATCTCGATGTTCCACTACCGCAATCATGGTGCGGCGGATGGCCGCGTGGTCGCGGGGCTGCAGGTGCCTCACGATGAACGCCACCTAGTGCCGGCGGCGCTGGAGGAAATCGGCTACCCGTACTGGGATGAAAGCGACAACCCGGCCTATCAACTGTTTCTTGGCTGAACGGCTACGCTGATGGGCATGGCTTAAGGAAATCGAATCATGGAAACGTTAACGGCCCTGAAAGCGGCGCACATGGTGGCCACGGTGGTGGTGCTGTTGTGTGCGCTGGGTCTGGGGATCTGGGTCTGGCGGACCCGGCGTAATGGCGATGCAACGGCGGCAAGCCGCACGCTGCAACGGCCGCGCGTGTTCATCTGGCTGTTGATGGGGCTCACGCTGCTGAGCATGCCGTTTACAGGCTGGTGGATGGTGCACCTGGTGGGCTGGCCGTTGGGGCAGACCTGGCTGCTGGCGTCGAGCGTGCTCTACACCGTGGCGGCGCTGGCGTGGTTCTGGTTGCTGGTGCGACTGAACAAAGTGCGCAAGACGCCGGGTGCCGTGGGCAAGTTTACCTTTGCCCTGGCGTTGTTCAGTTTTGTTTGCTTTGTCGCGATTGCGGGCTTGATGGGCGCTAAACCAGTTTAACCCTGCAAACCGAGTTGTCCCATTCGCGAGCAGGCTCGCTCCCACAGGGAAGTTTGTGCTGGTCACACATCCACTGTGGGAGCGAGCCTGCTCGCGAAAGCGATTTCAATCGCGCAACGAAATCACCGGCCAGCCGCGCTTCTCGGCTTCGGCGCGCAAGTTGGGATCCGGATCGACCGCAATCGGATTCGTCACCTGCTCCAGCAACGGCAGATCATTCATCGAATCGCTGTAGAAGTAGCTGTTCTCCAGGTTATGCCCGGTCTCTTCCAGCCAACGATTCAACCGCGTCACCTTGCCTTCACGGAAACACGGCACATCAGTGCTGCGCCCGGTATAGCGACCATCGAGCATTTCACATTCGGTGGCGATCAGGGTTTCGACACCCAGGCGCTGCGCAATGGGGCCTGTGACGAAGCGGTTGGTGGCGGTGATGATCACCAGTTTGTCGCCGGCATCGCGGTGTTTGGCCAACAGTTCGATGGCCTTGGGCAGCACGATCGGTTCGATGCAATCGCGCATGTAGTCGCGGTGCCATAGATCCAGCGTGGCCATTTCGGTGCGGCCGAGGACTTCCAGGCAGAAGTTCAGGTAGGCGTCGTTATCCAGCTTGCCCGCCAGGTAATCCTGATAGAACTCGTCGTTGCGTGTCTTGTAGGCAACGGCGTCGAGGAGGCCGCGCTCACAAAGGTAGTCGCCCCAGGCGTGGTCGCTGTCGCCGCCCAGAAGCGTGTTGTCCAAGTCGAATAAAGCCAGCCGCATTGCAGTTACTCGCTGAAAAGTCTGTAGAAAGGCGTCCAGAATACGGACTTTTCACAAGAGTGCACATAACGTAGTCCGGCGCGTTGCTGCCCTCACAACCTTTGTGGAACAATGCGGCGACATGCGTTTGCGAGGTTGTTGCCGTGATCGACCCCGATGGTTTCCGTCCTAATGTCGGGATCATTCTTACGAATGATGCCGGCCAGGTGCTATGGGCTCGCCGTATCAATCAAGATGCCTGGCAGTTTCCTCAAGGCGGGATCAACCCCCAGGAGACGCCGGAAGACGCCTTGTACCGCGAGTTGAACGAAGAAGTGGGCCTGGAGCGCGAAGATGTTGAAATACTCGCCTGCACCCGGGGCTGGTTGCGTTATCGTTTGCCGCAACGTCTGGTCAGGACCCACAGCCAACCGCTGTGCATCGGCCAGAAACAGAAATGGTTTCTCCTGCGCCTGGTCTCCAACGAGCAGCGGGTGCGGATGGATTTGACCGGTAAACCGGAATTCGATGGCTGGCGTTGGGTCAGCTATTGGTATCCGTTGGGCCAGGTGGTGACATTCAAGCGCGAGGTATATCGCCGCGCTCTCAAAGAGCTTGCCCCGCGCCTTTTAGCGCGCGACTGACGACGGAGTTCGACCCCGAGCCATGCTCAATACGCTGCGCAAGATCGTCCAGGAAGTTAACTCCGCCAAGGATCTCAAGGCGGCGTTGGGGATTATTGTGTTGCGCGTCAAAGAGGCCATGGGCAGCCAGGTCTGCTCGGTCTACCTGCTCGATCCCGAGACCAACCGTTTCGTGCTGATGGCCACCGAGGGCTTGAACAAGCGCTCGATCGGCAAGGTCAGCATGGCCCCCAATGAAGGTCTGGTCGGCCTGGTCGGCACGCGTGAAGAACCCCTGAACCTCGAAAACGCCGCGGATCACCCGCGCTACCGCTACTTTGCCGAAACCGGCGAGGAGCGCTACGCCTCGTTCCTCGGGGCGCCGATCATCCACCACCGTCGCGTCGTCGGCGTGTTGGTCATTCAGCAGAAAGAACGCCGCCAGTTCGATGAAGGTGAAGAAGCCTTCCTCGTGACCATGAGCGCGCAACTCGCCGGGGTTATCGCCCACGCCGAGGCCACCGGTTCGATCCGTGGCCTGGGCCGTCAGGGCAAAGGGATTCAGGAAGCCAAGTTCGTCGGCGTGCCGGGCTCACCAGGTGCGGCGGTCGGCACCGCGGTGGTCATGCTGCCACCGGCCGACCTGGATGTGGTTCCCGACAAGACCATCAGCGACATTGAAGCCGAACTCGGGTTGTTCAAGACCGCGATCGAAGGTGTGCGCGCTGACATGCGCACCCTGTCCGCCAAGCTCGCCACGCAGTTGCGCCCTGAAGAGCGCGCGCTGTTCGACGTCTACCTGATGATGCTCGCCGACGAGGCGTTGGGCAGCGAAGTGACCACCGTGATCAAGACCGGGCAGTGGGCCCAGGGCGCCTTGCGCCAGGTGGTCACCGATCACGTCAACCGTTTCGAGCTGATGGACGACGCTTACCTGCGTGAGCGTGCATCGGACGTCAAGGACCTGGGGCGTCGCCTGCTCGCGTACTTGCAGGAAGAGCGTCAGCAAACCCTGGTCTACCCCGACAACACCATTCTGGTCAGCGAAGAGCTGACGCCGGCGATGCTCGGCGAGGTCCCGGAGGGCAAGCTGGCCGGTCTGGTTTCAGTACTCGGCTCCGGCAACTCCCACGTGGCGATCCTGGCACGCGCCATGGGCATCCCGACGGTGATGGGCCTGGTCGACCTGCCGTACTCCAAGGTCGACGGCATCCAGATGATCGTCGACGGCTACCACGGCGAGGTCTATACCAACCCGAGCGACGTGCTGCGCAAGCAGTTCGCCGAAATCGTCGAGGAAGAAAAACAACTGGCCCTGGGGCTCGATGCGCTGCGCGATCTGCCCTGCATCACGGTCGATGGGCATCGCATGCCGTTGTGGGTCAACACCGGCCTGCTGGCGGACGTGGCGCGGGCACAGAAGCGCGGCGCCGAAGGTGTCGGCCTGTACCGTACCGAAGTGCCGTTCATGATCAACCAGCGTTTCCCGAGTGAAAAGGAACAGCTGGCGATCTACCGCGAGCAGCTCGCCGCGTTCCACCCGCAACCGGTGACCATGCGTACCCTGGACATCGGCGGCGACAAGTCGCTGTCGTACTTCCCGATCAAGGAAGACAACCCGTTCCTCGGCTGGCGCGGCATACGCGTGACCCTGGACCACCCGGAAATCTTCCTGGTGCAGACCCGTGCCATGCTCAAGGCCAGTGAAGGCCTGAACAACCTGCGGATTCTGCTGCCGATGATCTCCGGCACCCATGAACTGGAAGAGGCCTTGCACCTGATCCACCGGGCTTGGGGTGAAGTGCGCGACGAAGGCTGCGACGTGCCGATGCCGCCGGTTGGCGTGATGATCGAGATTCCGGCGGCGGTGTACCAGACCAAGGAACTGGCGCGGCAGGTGGACTTCCTGTCGGTCGGCTCCAACGACCTGACCCAGTATCTGCTGGCCGTGGACCGAAACAACCCGCGGGTGGCCGACCTCTACGACTACCTGCACCCGGCGGTGCTGCAAGCCCTGCAAACCGTGGTGCGTGACGCCCATGCCGAAGGCAAGCCGGTGAGTATCTGCGGCGAGATGGCCGGTGATCCGGCGGCGGCCGTGCTGTTGATGGCGATGGGTTTCGACAGCTTGTCGATGAACGCCACCAACTTGCCGAAAGTGAAGTGGATGTTGCGCCAGATCAACCTGAGCAAGGCCAGGGAATTACTGGCTGAGCTGATGACCATCGACAACCCGCAAGTGATCCACAGCTCGCTGCAACTGGCGCTGAAGAACCTCGGGTTGGCGCGGATGATCAATCCGGCGGCGATCAAGCCCCACTGAATCCGCGGCGCCCCCTTCGCGAGCAGGCTCGCTCCCACACTTGATCTTCAATGTTCACAAATCCTGTGTTCACCGAAGATCCCTGTGGGAGCGAGCCTGCTCGCGAAGAGGTCCGAGCTGACAGCAACGATCTAAAGCAGAATCTCCACTTCCCCAAGATGCCCGCCATACGGCCCGAAACTCCGTTCGACCATGTGCCGCGTGCCGTCCGCCCGCACAATCAACGCCGTACTCGCCCGAGTCCCATAACTCTGGCTGGCAATGAACACGCTCGACAGCAGCGTCTCGGTGGCCAGCCCAACGCCCGTATCCGGCAGATCGGCAAAGGGTGCTTGCTGGGCATCGCTGAGCAACGCCAGCAGTGCCTGAGGTTGCGGATCGTCCAGCACTTCGTTCAATGCAGCCTTGGCTTTGAGCAGTTTCGGCCAGGGCGTATCCAGCCCGGCGTTCGACAGCCCATAAACCCCGGGAGGCAGCATCACGGCTTCCGATTCCCGGGCATTGAAGTGCCAGAGCTCATGGGGATTGCCAACCAGCAGGTTAAAACCGCCGTATTCCGGTGAACGTGCGACAACGTCGGCTAAATAGTCATCGATCGGCATTTCGCCAGCGAGGAAGCGTGCCACCAGCTCACCTCGGGACTTGCGCCCTGGTGGTCTATGGGGATCGCGGATGTTGGTCAGTGCGGCAAACCGCCCTTTGGCGCTGACGCCGAGCCAGGTGCCCCCGGCCTCCAGGTCGCGGCCGGCGTGCACCTGTGGTGCTTCGGGCCATGGCGCCAGCGGCAGGCTGGGGCGGGCATAGAACTCGTCGCGGTTGGCCGCCACGATCAGCGGCTGGGCATGACCCGGTCGCCAGGCGAAAACAATCAGGCACATAAGGTGGTCCTTGTGTGTTTTTTTACCCACTCTACGCAGTCAGGGTGCGGGTATCCATCGCCATCCAGTGGAGCCCGAGGCCATGCATCCGTTACCATGCCGCTCCGGTTTTGGGGATGCACCATGGAATTTCTGCTCTATCTGGCGCTAGGCGCCTGCGCAGGCGTGCTGGCCGGGTTGTTCGGGGTCGGTGGCGGGATCATTATCGTCCCGGTGCTGGTGTTCAGTTTCAAGGCGCAAGGTTTCGATCCGTCGATCCTGACGCACCTCGCGGTCGGTACATCGCTGGCGACGATCATCTTTACTTCGGTCAACGCCGTGCGCGAGCACCATCGCCGTGGCGCCGTGCGTTGGCCGATCTTCGTGTGGATGACCGTCGGCATTCTGCTCGGTGCCGGATTCGGCGCCCTGACCGCCGAAGCGATCTCCGGACCCAACCTGCAAAAGATCATCGGTGTGTTCGCCCTGGTGATCGCCGCGCAGCTGGCGCTGGACCTCAAACCCAAGGCCAGTCGAACCGTGCCGGGTAAAGTCGGGCTGACTGTGGCCGGTAGCGTAATCGGTTGGGCCTCGGCGATTTTCGGGATTGGCGGTGGTTCGCTGACCGTGCCGTTCCTGACCTGGCGCAGCGTGCCGATGCAACAGGCGGTGGCGACCTCGTCGGCGTGCGGCCTGCCGATCGCGTTGGCAAGTGCATTAAGTTTCATGATTCTGGGCTGGCACGATCCCCTGTTGCCGGCCCATAGTCTCGGTTTTGTTTATTTGCCGGCAGTGCTGGGCATTGCCCTGACCAGCATGGTCTTTGCCCGCTTCGGTGCGCGACTGGCACACAATCTGTCGCCAAAGTTGCTGAAAAGACTGTTTGCCGCTTTGCTGTTCTGCGTTGGTCTGAACTTTCTAGTCTGAAGCATCTGTTCTGACGCGCAGCGCAATCCTGGCTTAATCCTGAGGTGACAGCGTCGCCCGGGAATTTGAAGATTTGAACGCTAATAAGGAGTCGCAATGCTGCCTTACCCGCAGATCGACCCGGTGGCCCTGGCCATTGGTCCGCTGAAAATTCACTGGTACGGGTTGATGTACCTGATCGGCATCGGCGGCGCCTGGTGGCTGGCGTCACGCCGGTTGAACCGCTTCGACCCGACCTGGACCAAGGAGAAACTCTCCGACATGGTGTTCTGGATGTCGATGGGGGTAATCGTCGGCGGGCGCCTGGGTTATGTGCTGTTCTACGATCTGCATGCCTACCTGGCCAACCCGACGCTGATATTTGAAGTGTGGAAGGGCGGCATGTCGTTCCACGGTGGCTTCATCGGCGTGATGCTGGCGGCGCTGTGGTTCGGCAAGAAGAACAACAAGTCGTTCTTCCAGCTGATGGACTTCGTTGCACCGATGGTGCCGATCGGCCTGGGTGCCGGGCGCATCGGCAACTTTATCAATGCAGAGCTGTGGGGCAAGGCGACCGATGTGCCATGGGCGATGATTTTCCCACCGTTCAGCGACCCGGCGCAGTTGCCGCGTCACCCGTCGCAGTTGTATCAGTTTGCACTGGAAGGCGTGGCGCTGTTCCTGATCCTGTGGTTGTTCTCGCGCAAACCGCGGCCAACCATGGCGGTGTCGGGCATGTTCGCGCTGTTCTATGGCATTTTCCGTTTCATCGTCGAATTCGTCCGCGTGCCGGACGCGCAACTGGGCTATCTGGCCTGGAACTGGCTGACCATGGGTCAGGTCTTGTGCGTGCCGATGATCGTCGGTGGTCTGTTCCTGATCTGGCTGGCGTATCACCGTGCTCCGGCCACTCCAGCGGCAGCCGTATAAATTCGAACCCCGCAGCGATGGCTGCGGGTTCAAGGACACAGGTAACTCATGAAGCAATATCTCGAACTGGTCGCCCACGTCATCAAGAACGGCACCAAACAGGCCAACCGCACCGGCGTGAATACCATCAGCTTTCCCGGCGCGATGCTGCGTTATGACCTGCAGGAAGGTTTCCCGGCGATCACCACGCGCAAGATGGCCTTCAAATCGGCCATCGGCGAGATGTGCGGTTTTCTGCGTGGCGTGAACAACGCCGCCGAGTTCCGTGCGCTGGGCTGCAAGGTCTGGGACCAGAACGCCAACGAAAACGCCCAGTGGCTGGCCAACCCGTTCCGTCAGGGCGAAGACGACCTCGGCGAAATCTACGGCGTGCAATGGCGCAAATGGCCGGCGTACAAGCAGATCCCGGTCAGCAACCCGGCCGCCATCGAGCAGACCCTGAAGCAAGGCTACCGTCAGATCGCCGAAGGTGAGGAAGACGGCCTGGCCTACGTGGTGCTGTACAAGGCCATCGATCAGGTTCGCCAGTGCGTCGACACCATCATCAAGGACCCGGGCAGCCGCCGCATCCTGTTCCACGGCTGGAACGTCGCCCAACTCGATGAAATGGCCCTGCCGCCGTGCCACTTGCTGTACCAGTTCCACCCGAATGTCGAGACCAAAGAGATCTCTTTGACGCTCTACATCCGCTCCAACGACTTGGGCCTGGGCACGCCGTTCAACCTCACTGAAGGCGCCGCGCTGTTGAGCCTGATAGGTCGCCTGACCGGTTACACGCCGCGCTGGTTCACCTATTTCATCGGCGACGCCCACGTCTATGAAAACCACCTGGACATGCTCAACGAACAGCTAAAGCGCGAGCCGTTCCCGATGCCGAAACTGAAGATCTCCGACCGCGTGCCGGAGTTTGCCAAGACGGGTGTTTATCAGCCTGAGTGGCTGGAATTGGTCGAGCCGGGCGATTTTTCGCTGGAAGGCTACGAGCACCATGCGCCGATGACGGCGCCAATGGCGGTATAAAGACAAATCGTAAAACCTGTGGGAGCGAGCCTGCTCGCGAAAGCGGTGGATCAGTCAACGTTAATGTTGAATGGCTGATCGCTTTCGCGAGCAGGCTCGCTCCCACAGTGGTTTTATAGTGTTCTCAGTGGCCATGACTGCGGCCCACATGGGAATGCTCCACCTCGGTCGCAACGACCCCGCCACTTACCTCCAGCCGCTGCAAAATCCCGCATTGATCGATATCCGGCCCTTCGCTGCAGCGTTGGCGCAGGTCGAGCAGTTGTGTCTGGAGCGCCAGCAACCCATCGATCCGCGCCTTGACGTGGTGGATGTGCTCGTCGATCAGCGCGTTGACGCTTTCGCACTGGTCCTGCGGGCTGTCGCGAAAGGCCAGCAGGCTGCGGATTTCTTCGAGGGTCATGTCGAGGGTGCGGCAGTTGCGGATGAAGGTCAGGCGCTCGGCGTGGGCCTGGGTGTAGACACGATAGTTGCCGTCGCTGCGTGCCGGTTCCGGCAGCAGGTTTTCGCGTTCGTAATAGCGGATTGTTTCAACTGCACAATCCGTGAGTTTCGCCAGCTCTCCGATCTTCATGACGACGATCTCCAAAAAGGGTGCTTGACCCTATAGTGGCTACAGGGTCTTTACTTGGCAACAGGCACTTTTATGGACGAAACCCATGAGCGATTCCCTGCACTCCCACAAACCCGAAGATGCTTGCTGCAGCACATTCAAACCCGTGAAGCCTCATGTACAGGGTGGCCATGGTGATACTTGCTGTTCGTCGAAAGTCGCAACGCCCGCGCTGATCCAGTTGAGCGAGGCGCCCAGTGCCGATGCGCGGCTGAGCAGTTTTCGCATCGAAGCGATGGACTGCCCCACCGAGCAAACGCTGATTCAGAACAAGTTAGGAAAACTGACTGGCGTGCAGCAGCTGGAGTTCAATCTGATTAATCGGGTGCTGGGTGTCACGCACAACCTGACGAGTACCGCGCCGATCATCGACGCCATCAAGTCCCTTGGCATGCAGGCCGAGCCGCTGGATCAGGGCACCGAAGCACCGGCAACGACACCGGGGAAAAAGCCCTGGTGGCCGTTGGCGCTGTCCGGTGTCGGTGCTCTGGTGGCGGAAGTGATCCACTTCACCAGTGCCGCGCCGAACTGGGTAGTCGCGGTTATCGCATTGATCTCAATCCTCAGTGGCGGCCTTGGCACCTATAAAAAGGGCTGGATCGCCCTGAAGAACCTCAACCTGAACATCAACGCACTGATGAGCATCGCCGTGACGGGCGCGATCCTGATCGGGCAGTGGCCGGAAGCGGCGATGGTGATGTTCCTGTTCACCGTGGCCGAGTTGATTGAAGCCAAATCCCTGGATCGCGCACGTAACGCCATCAGCGGCCTGATGCAGATGACCCCGGAACAGGCGACGGTGTTGCAGGCCGACGGTAGTTGGGCCGCGCAAGACGTGAAAACCATCGACCTTGGTGCGCGGGTACGGGTGCGGCCCGGCGAGCGTATCGGTCTGGATGGCGAGGTGTTGGCGGGCAATTCGACCATCGATCAGGCGCCGATTACCGGTGAAAGCCTGCCGGTGGAGAAAACGGTTGGCGACAAAGTGTTCGCCGGCACGATCAATCAGGCCGGCTCACTGGAATATGCCGTGACCGCCGCGGCGAACCATTCGACCCTGGCGCGGATCATCCACGCCGTTGAACAAGCCCAGGGCGCGCGAGCGCCGACCCAGCGATTCGTCGACAGCTTCTCGAAAATCTACACCCCTGCGGTGTTTATCCTGGCCCTGGCGGTGGCGGTGATTCCGCCGCTGTTCATGAATGCTCTGTGGTTTGACTGGATCTACCGCGCTCTGGTGTTGTTGGTCGTCGCCTGTCCTTGTGCCTTGGTGATCTCCACTCCGGTGACCATCGTCAGCGGCCTCGCGGCAGCGGCACGCAAGGGCATTCTGGTAAAGGGCGGCGTTTATCTGGAAGGCGGCTACAAGCTCGATTATCTGGCCCTGGACAAGACCGGCACCCTCACCCATGGCAAACCGGTGCAGACCGATTACCTCTCGCTCGATCCCAACGCCGATGCATCGGCCCCGGTGATTGCCGCGGCGTTGGCCGGTCGTTCGGATCACCCGGTGTCGCGGGCCATCGCCAACGAGGTTGTGGATAAACAATCGGCGCCGCTGGCTGTGGATAACTTCGAGGCCCTGGGCGGGCGCGGGGTGCGCGGCGAGATCAACGGCAAGCTCTACCATTTGGGCAACCATCGCTTGGTCGAAGATCTGGGCCTGTGCTCGCCGGCGCTGGAAGACAAGCTGTTCGCCCTGGAGAAACAGGGCAAGTCGGTGGTGCTGTTGCTCGATCAGTCCGGCCCGTTGGCGCTGTTTGCCGTGGCTGACACGGTGAAGGCGTCCAGCCGCGAAGCGATCCGGCAACTGCACGAGCTGGGCGTCAAAACCCTGATGTTGACCGGCGATAACGTCCACACCGCCCAGGCGATTGCCGCGCAGGTCGGCATCGATCAGGCACAGGGTGACCTGCTCCCGACCGATAAGCTGCAAGCCATCGAAGCGCTTTATGCACAAGGCCACCACGTCGGCATGGTCGGCGACGGCATCAACGACGCCCCGGCGCTGGCGCGTTCGGAAATTGGTTTCGCCATGGCCGCCGCCGGCACCGATACCGCCATCGAGACCGCCGATGTCGCCCTGATGGACGACGATCTGCGCAAAATCCCAGCCTTCATCCGTCTGTCGCGGCAGACATCGAGCATCCTCAAACAGAACATCGCCCTGGCATTGGTCATCAAGGCGATCTTTCTTGGGGTAACCTTCGCCGGGCTCGCTACCATGTGGATGGCAGTGTTTGCCGACATGGGCGTGAGCCTGTTGGTGGTGTTCAACGGTTTGCGCCTGCTGCGCAAATAGAAGAAGAGGGATGGTTGTGCTGAGTGCCGAGCTGAAGGCGTTTTACATGGTTGCCCGCCTGGGCAGCATTACCCTGGCAGCGAAAAAGCTCGGCCTGAGCCAGCCGACGGTGACGACTCAGATTCGCAACCTCGAAAGCCAGTACTCGGTGGAACTGTTCTACCGTGGCGGGCGCCGTCTCAGCGTCAGCGACGAAGGGGCGCGCCTGCTGCCGATGGTCAAGGCGTTGATGCAGCAGGAAGCCGACATCGAGTTTTTCCTGCGTAACAGCGGCCAGGGTCAAGGCACATTGCGCATCGCCGCCACGGCGCCGTATTACATCCTCGATCTGGTGAAGACCTTTCGCGAGCGCTTGCCGCAGGTGGAGGTGTCGGTGGAAATCGGCAACTCCCAGCAGGTACTCGAAGCGCTGGAGGAATACCGGGTCGATGTCGCGGCGTCGTCGCAGTTGCTGGAGGATGCGCGGTTGATCCGGCGGGTGCTCGGCAGCGATCCGCTGGTGCTGGCGGTGCATCGCAATCATCCGTTGGCGGTCCACGACCATGTACCGCTCAGCGCGCTGGCCGGACACACATTGTTGATGCGCGAACCGGGCTCGACTACCCGGCGCATGACCGAAGAGTTGCTGGCCGGCGCCGGAGTGGGTGTCGGGCCGTTGCTGGAGATCGGCAGCCGCGAGTCGATCCGCGAAGCGGTGTTGCGCAACATCGGCATCAGCCTCATCGCCCGCCAGGAAGTGCCCCACGATCCACAGTTGCGGGTGCTGAGCATCGAGAATGCGCCCTTGCTGCCGGAGTATTTGTATTGCCTCAAGGAGCGCAAAAACGCGCGGTTACCGGCGGCGTTTCTCGGGGTGGCGCAGGAAATGTCTCCGGCCTGAGATTTCGATTGCCTATGCTGGCCTCATCGCTGGCAAGCCAGCTCCCACAGGATTGTGCACGACTTGTGGGAGCTGGCTTGCCAGCGATGGCGGCAGATCAGACAACACAAAACTTGAACCAAAAATCCCGAATACCACTATCGGCCGATTTTGCCTCACTGCCACATGACGGACGCATTACAACTCTAGGATGGCCTTCATCTGTTAGATGAGGTCCGTCCATGAACAATTCGATCCTGACCAATCCCGGCGCACCCATGAAAGTGCGCGGCGTGCACAAGCGTTTTGGCGCCTTCACTGCACTGGACAACGTTTCCCTCGACGTGGCGGCCGGTGAGTTGGTCTGTCTGCTCGGGCCGTCCGGTTGTGGCAAAACCACCTTATTGCGTTGCATCGCCGGTCTTGAACGGCAGGACCGCGGCGAGTTGTACCTGGGCGACCGTGACGTTTCCCACCTGGCCCCGCAGGCTCGGGACTACGGCATTCTGTTTCAGTCCTACGCGCTGTTTCCCAATCTCACCGTCGAAGCGAACATCGCCTACGGCCTGGCCGGCAGTGGTCGCGATGAAGTGCGTCAGCGTGTCGGGCAGATGCTCGAACTGGTCGGCCTGAGTGGCAGTGAGAAAAAGTACCCGGGCCAATTGTCCGGTGGTCAGCAGCAACGGGTCGCGCTGGCTCGGGCCTTGGCACCGGCGCCGTCGTTGTTGCTGCTGGATGAACCGATGTCGGCCCTCGACGCCCGTGTCCGCGAGCACCTGTGTACCGAACTGCGTCAACTGCAACGGGAGCTCGGCGTTACCACCCTGATGGTCACCCACAATCAGGACGAGGCCATGCTGATGGCTGACCGCATCGCCGTGATGAACAACGGCAAGGTCGAGCAGTACGCCACGCCGCAGGACATCTACAACCGCCCGGCCACGCCATTCGTGGCGGAGTTCGTCGGCCAGGGCAACTGGTTGCCGTTCCACAGCGGCAGCGACAGTCACGCCCGGGTCGGCGGGATGAACCTGCGCCTGGCCGAGGGCAGCGCCAAGACCGCCTCGGGCCGTTTGTTCTGCCGCCCCGAAGCCATCAACGTCAACCCCGTGGTGCACGAAGAAAACCTGTTCCCGGCCAAGGTTCGCGAAATCACCTTTCTCGGCAACCGCTGCCGCATGAGCTTCGAGCTCGATCAACTGCCGGGTCACGCTTTACTGGCCGAACTGGCACCGGACGCCATGCCACGTCTCGGTGCGCAGCAGATCATGGTTGCCTTGCCACCGCGCAGCCTGCAGGTGTTTGCCTGATGAGCGCGAACATCGCGCTGCCGCTACCGCGCAAGCAGGTGCGGCCAGTCTCTCGTGCCGAGATCGGTGATCGGCTGTTTGTGGTTGGCGGCAAAGTCCTGTTGCTGGTGTTGCTCGGCGTCGCTGTATTGATGCCGTTGCTGGCCATTTTCTGGCGCGGTTTCAGTTCCGAAGCCGGGCAGGGCGGTGGCTGGCTGGCGGCGCGGGAATTGATGACCAGTGCCAACTTTCACTGGCTGCTGGGCAACAGCCTCAAGGTATCCCTCAGCGTCGCGGCCATTGTCGTACCGCTGGCCTATCTGTTTGCCTACGCCCTGCAACGCACGCTGATTGCGGGCAAAGGCATCTGGCGCGGGATCTCGTTGCTGCCACTGATGGCGCCATCGATGCTGCCGGGCATCGCACTGGTTTATCTGTTTGGCAATCAGGGCATGCTGCGCGGTTTACTCTCGGACAATATCTACGGCTTCTGGGGCATTGTGCTGGGGGAGGTCATCTACACCTTCCCACACGCCTTGATGATTCTGCTGTCAGCCCTGTCCCTGGCGGATGCGCGTCTGTTCGATGCCGCGTCCAGCATGGGCGCCGGTCCGGCTAAAGCGTTTCGCAGCATCACTTGGCCGGCGACGCGCCAGGCGGTATTCGCCGCGTTCTGCCTGGTGTTCACCTTGACCATTACCGACTTCGGCGTGCCCGTGGTGGTCGGTGGCGACTATCAAGTGCTGGCGCTGGAAGCCTACAAAGCCGTGGTCGGTCAACAGCAGTTCGGTCGCGGTGCCTTGATCGGCATGGTGTTGCTGTTGCCGGCGCTGTTCAGCTTTGGTGTCGATGCCTGGTTGCGTCGGCGTCATGGCGACTCCATGAGTGGCCGCGCCCAAGTCTTCAAGCCGGCGCCGTCGAAGCTGCGCGACGGCTGTTACCTCGCCATCGTGCTGCTGATTTGCGCTGCGTTGCTGCTGGTGTTTGGCATGGCAGTGTTCTCGTCGCTTGTGAAATTCTGGCCATACAACCTGTCGTTGTCTTTGAACCACTACCAGTTCAACGACACGGCGGGCGGTGGCTGGCTGGCCTACGGCAACAGCGTGAAGATGGCGTTGTGCACGGCGCTGATCGGCAGCGTGCTGATCTTCACCGGTGCCTACCTGATGGAAAAAACCAAGGGCCAGCGCGGACTGAATCTGACCCTGCGCATGCTCAGTTTCGTACCGATGGCGGTACCGGGTCTGGTGCTTGGCCTGGGTTATGTCTTCTTCTTCAACCTCACCGGCAATCCGCTGCACGTGCTCTACGGGACCATGACCCTGCTGGTGGTCTGCACCATTGCTCACTATTTGACCACCGCACAAATGACTGCGACCACCGCATTGCGCCAGCTCGACGCTGAGTTCGAAGCGGCCGCACTGTCGCTCAAGGCGCCGCTGTACCGGCATTACCTGCGGGTCACCGTGCCGATTTGCCTGCCAGCGCTGCTGGACATCGTGCGCTACCTGTTCGTTTCAGCCATGACCACCGTCTCGGCAGCGATCTTCCTTTACAGCCCCGACACCATCCTCGCGGCGGTGGCGGTACTGAACATGGACGACGCCGGCAACGTCGGCGGCGCGGCGGCGATGTCGACCCTGATTCTGTTCACCTCGGCAGGCGTGTCCCTGCTGCTGGCCTGGGCTTCGCGCGGCTTGCTGCGCCGTTCGCAGGCCTGGCGGCAGACCACGCCCGGTCATTGACTCCGTACACACCCCTCAACTCAAAAACAGGAAAAGATCATGTTCAAGCCTATGGCCCTGGCCGCCGCTGTCCTCACCGCTTTCAGCCTGAACGCCTTTGCGGCGAAAACCGAGTTGACGGTGTACACCGCCCTCGAAGCCGAACAACTGAAGACCTACAAGCAAGCGTTCGAAAAGGCCAACCCGGACGTAGAAATCAAATGGGTACGTGATTCCACCGGCATCATCACCGCCAAGCTGCTGGCGGAAAAGGCCCGCCCTCAGGCTGACGCGGTCTGGGGCCTGGCCGCTTCGAGCCTGGCCATCCTCGACCAGCAAGGCATGCTGCAAAGCTATGCGCCGAAGGACCTGGGCAAAATCGGCGGCAACTACCGCGATGCCGCCAACCCGCCAGCGTGGGTCGGCATGGACGTCTGGGCCGCGACCATTTGCTTCAATACCGTCGAAGCCGAGAAGCAAGGCCTGACCAAACCGGTGAGCTGGCAAGACCTGACCAAGCCTGAGTACAAGGGCAAGATCGTCATGCCTAACCCGGCTTCGTCCGGTACCGGTTTCCTCGACGTCAGCGCCTGGTTGCAGACCTTCGGCGAGAAGCAGGGCTGGCAGTACATGGACGACCTGCACCAGAACATCGGCCAGTACGTTCACTCCGGCTCCAAGCCCTGCAAACTGGCAGCGGCGGGTGAATTCCCGATCGGTATTTCCTTCGAGTATCCGGCTGTGCAACTGAAGCGCCAGGGTGCGCCGTTGGACATCATCCTGCCGAAAGAAGGGCTGGGCTGGGAGATCGAAGCGACTGCCGTGATCAAGGGCACGCCACATGAAGACGCGGCAAAGAAACTCGCGGACTTCTCGGCCAGTCCTGAGGCGATGGAGTTGTACAAAGAGAACTTCGCCGTACTCGCCCAACCGGGTATCGCCAAGCCGCAGACCGAATTGCCGGCTGACTATGAGCAGCGTTTGATCAAGAACGACTTTGCCTGGGCGTCGAAGAACCGAGACGAAATCCTGACCGAGTGGCGCAAGCGCTATGACGGCAAGTCCGAGAAAGTGGCGGCCAAGTAAGATCTTCATCGTTTGACAGGGCCTCTTCGCGAGCAGGCTCGCTCCCACAGTGGGATGTGGTCACCTGTGGGAGCGAGCCTGCTCGCGAAAGCGGTCTACCATTCAACGCAAATCCCACTTCATCGAGAGATTTCTGATGAACCACAACGAACAGGTAGTCGCCAAGGTGTTCGCCCTGTACGAACGCTTCGGCGACAGCGATTACATCGGCGAGCCGGTATCGCAGATCGAACACATGTCCCAGGCCGCGCAGTGTGCAATGGCCGAAGGCTTCGATGACGAAGTGGTGCTCGCCGCGTTTTTCCACGACATCGGGCATATCTGCGCCGAAGGCGCCGAAAACATGGGCGGTTTTGGTGTTGTCAGCCATGAACGGCTGGGCGCCGATTACCTGCGCAGCGCTGGTTTCAGCGAGCGCATGGCGCGTTTGGTGGAGTATCACGTTCAGGCCAAGCGCTACCTGACGCTCAAGGAGCCGGGGTATTACGAGCGTTTGAGCGAGGCCAGCCGCCGGACGTTGGCGTATCAGGGTGGGGTGATGACGGCTGCCGAAGCTGCGGCCTTCGAGCAGGACCCGCTGTGCGACGTCAGTCTGCGCATGCGGCAGTGGGATGAGCAGGCCAAGGAGATGCATGTGCCGCTGATTGATCTCGATATGCTGAAGCGCAAGGCGGTCGGCGTCTTGTCACGCGAGGTTTGCTGAACGGTCCTACGTTAATTGACGAAGCGTTGCATGGATCGCCTTGTTGGCAGGGCTCAAGCTGAGCTTTTCACAAGGAGGAAAATGGATGCGCTATCTAAAAGTGATCGCTCAGGATCGAAGCGACGGTGGGGCGGCAGATACGCTTCGGTTTCAGTTTTTTGAAGATGAACAATGGAAGCGTGACGCGACGGACGACGAAATTCGGCGGCTGAGTACCTTTGGCACTAACTACTTGAAATGCAGATGGTTCAACGCCGGTGAAGGCGAGGAGCGGCATCTGCGAATGTTCTCGCTGAACCCTACTGGCGATGGCTCACCGGAGTCGGTGCGATTGCATTTCCATGAAGGCCCGATCATCGCCTACAAGGCAGCGGTTCATGATCTCGACAACGATGGCGCGTTCGAGATCGTGCTGTGCTCCGATGTGGATAACGACGGCCACGCTGATCGCACGGATCGGACTCGGGTCAATGCGTTGGTACGAGAGTTTCTGAAGATCGGGTGGTAGTTTTCGGCTCTCGATTTGAGGTGTGCACTTCGCGAGCAGGCTCGCTCCCACAGGGGAATGCGGTCAACTGTGGGAGCGAGCCTGCTCGCGAAGGGGCCGGTCCATACACCGCAGCTCTTACAGTTGCTGCGCCAATGTTTCAACCTGCTCCTGCCGCTCCGCCTGATTCAACTTCGCATGTGTATTGAGCGACGACCACTGCGGATGTGCCCGCGCCTTGTTCAGGGCTTCGGGCAACTTGCCTTCGCGCCAGGATTTGTCCTGGGGCGTGGCCACCTGGATGCTGTCCATCGCCGCGTGACCACGGGCGTCCAGCGCTTGCAGCAGTTGCCGCTGGCGCAGGGCCAGCAGCCGCAGCACTTGATCATCGACAGTCAGTTCACGCTGGCCTTTGATCTTGCCCAACAGCCGGCTGCCATAACTGCGCGCGGTTTGCAGGGCGCCACCGGCGATGGCCCCGGCCAGTGCTGCAGCGCCGAGGGTAATTCCACCCACCAGCAAGTCGACCCCGGCACCGGCGGCCGCGCCGGCTGCGATCCCGCCGCCGACCCGCACGCCCAATTGCTTGAGGGTTTCGGGATTGAACAGGTCATCGCCCCAACGGCCGTCGAGCAGCGGCAAGTCGCTGGCCGCCGCGTCTTGTGGGCGGAAGGCATAGAGCTTGAGCAGGGCTTCGACGCAACGCTGTTCCCGTTGGCGAACGGCTTTGCGCAGTTCGCCGATGGCTTGCTGTTCCTGTTCGGCATCGCTGACCACGCTGCGGCGGCAGGCGGCGCAATCGATCAATAATTCGGCTATCAGACGCGCCGCACTTTGTTGGCGGGCAAGGCGTTGAGCCTGTTGATCGGCAATCAACCGCTCAAGTTGCGGACGAGCATGTTCCAGCAGGAGTGCGAGGCTTTCATAGAGTCGGCGCTCGCCATCCTCCGGCGGCGCGACGCTGTCGAATCGCACCAACGCATGCAGGCCCAGGCGCGCCAGTGCTTCACGCCACGCCGGTTCGCGGTGATTGGCGCTGCTGACGAAATTCAGCACCGGCAGCAGCGGCTTGCCACACCCAGCCAGCACTTCCAGTTCGTCACGGTACTTGGCCAGCACCGGTTCGCGGGCGTCGATCACGTAGAGCCCGGCATCGCAGGTCAGCAGTTGCCGCAGCACCTTGGCTTCCTGTTCGAAACGCTGCCGCGCTTCGCTGCCTTCCAGGAACCGCGTCAGTCGCGCCGGGCCGTCGAGGCGTTCGCCGGGGCGCTCCAGGCGTTCGAGGTAATCGAGCAGGGCGATGGCGTCTTCCAGGCCGGGTGTGTCGAACAAGTCGAGCAAGGGTTCGCCGTCCACCGACAAGCGCGCACCCTCGACATGGCGCGTGGTGCTGGGGCGATGGGAGACTTCGCCGAAGCCGACATCGCGGGTCAGGGTTCGCAGCAACGAGGTTTTGCCGACGTTGGTGTGGCCGACCACGGCGAGTTTGAGAGGCCCGCTTCTGATATTAGTCATGACCCGTCTCCAGCCAATTCAGCGGCGCACAATCGGCAAACGGCAGCTCCAACTGTTGCAGTGCTGCATGCCAATCACCAAGGCGGTCGGCATCCAGCGCTTCGCCGGGCGGCGGTTGCAGCAGCCATACGCGAGTGGCGCTGGCGCTGCGGGCCAGTTCGGCGATCAGCGCCAGGCTGCCGCGATCCGGCGAACGCTGTGGATCGCAAGCGATGGCCAGGCGGGCCGGGGGGAAGCGGCTGAGCTGTTCGAGGAGTTTGTGTCGCGATTCACGGCTGTCGAGAATACCGGCGTTGCTCACATTCTTCGGCAATTGCGGTGGCCACGGGCGTTGGTCATCCAGCTCGATGGCCACCAGCAGCGCGCCGTCGCTTTGTGCTTCGCTGACACCGCTTTGGACCCGATGCAGTTGCGCAGGCGCTTCATCGCTGATGCCCAGGCGTTCGCTGGTGGGCATCAGGCGTTCGCGCAGTTGCGCATAGCCAGGCAGGTTTAAATCCAGACGTAGCGCCGCTTGGCCGGTTTTCCAGCGCCACAGGCAAAACAACGCCAGCAGCAGTCGAGGTATGACGCCGTAGGCCAGCAGCATACCGACCAGCCAGGCGGCCCAGGCCTGGCGGGCGCTTTCGATGTTCAGCGCGGCATCGCCACTGGCGCGGATCATTTCCACGGTCGGGACGCTGAAACCGAGCAGGGCCGGCAGGGCGCCGAGGCCTTGGGTCATGGTGATAAAGGTGTCCGCGCCGAGGATGGTGGTTTCCCAGACAAAACCGTAGCGCCGGGTGGCCATGAGCGTCAGCAGCATCACCAGTGCACAGAGCATCGCCAGTAACCACAGGCCGTTGACCAGCACGCCGATGGCCCAGCGATTGAGTTTCTGCCGTTGCAGCAACAAGAGCAGGGCAGGTGCCAGTTGTGCGGCCTTGGCGTCGCGGGCGAGCTTTTCGCTGAGCCATAACCACAGACGTCCAAGGCTGGCGCCGTGCTCGCCGGCAAACACCAGACCGATCGCCCAGCTCAGCAGCAGAATCAGATTGAGCCCGAGCAGACTGCCCAAAGCCCAGAACACATTCACCGGCGTCTGGCCGTCACCCAGTGCAGCAAATGCCAGGCCGGCGCCACTGACCACGGCCAGCACCGCCAGTACGATCAACGCCAGTCGTGCCCCTTGAAGCCAATGCTTGAGCGCAGCGCCCAAGCCATCCCGTTCGGCCAGCCACAGGGCTCGGCGTTGAATGCGTGTCGGCAGGTCGCCGCCCGCGCTGCGGGCCAGGCGATTGGCTTCCAGGTCTTCCAGGGGACCTGCATGTTCTTCGCGCAGGCGGATGGTTTCTGTCAGCCAGAGGTTATTCAGTTCAGTCACGCGGCATCCCGTCGCTTAATTGAGCTGTGAGCATAACCGCTGTGGCGCTTATCGGGGAAAGCGAGGCTCTGGTATCCTCGCCGGCATGACTAAATCACTCCCCCTCAGCCTGATCGCAGCCCTCGGTGAAAACCGTGTGATCGGCATCGACAACAGCATGCCCTGGCACTTGCCGGGGGACTTCAAATACTTCAAGGCCACTACCCTGGGCAAGCCGATCATCATGGGTCGCAAGACCTGGGATTCCCTCGGTCGTCCGTTGCCGGGGCGCTTGAACATCGTAGTCAGCCGTCAGACAGATCTGGTGCTGGACGGCGCGGAGGTTTATCCGTCGCTGGAAGCCGCCGTGGTTCGCGCCGAGCAATGGGCGAAAGAGCAGGGCGTCGATGAGCTGATGCTGATTGGCGGGGCGCAGTTGTATGCGCAGGGGTTGGCGCAGGCTGATCGGTTGTATTTGACGCGCGTGGCCCTGAGTCCGGAAGGGGATGCGTGGTTTCCGGAGTTTGATTTGAAGCAGTGGAAATTGGTTTCCAACATCGAAAATCCGGCAGTAGATGACAAACCGGCGTACAACTTCGAGGTTTGGGAAAAGGCCTGAGAGCATCGCTGGCAAGCCAGCTCCCACAGTGACCAAGGTGAACCACAAATTGTGTGAACACCTGCAATCCCTGTGGGAGCTGGCTTGCCAGCGATAGTGGTCTGTCAGGCGCCGTTCAAGCGTGCGCCAACGCCGAATGCTCATCCGCATCCAGCAATTTTTTATCCGTCTGCTGCATCACCTGGCTGGTAATCGCACCGGCCGTGATCGAACCACTGACGTTCAGCGCCGTACGCCCCATATCGATCAACGGCTCGACGGAGATCAGTAGCGCCACCAGTGACACCGGCAAACCCATGGCCGGCAACACGATCAGCGCGGCGAAGGTCGCGCCGCCGCCTACCCCGGCCACACCCGCCGAACTCAAGGTCACAATCGCCACCGATGTCGCGATCCACAGCGGGTCCAGCGGATCGATGCCCACGGTCGGCGCCACCATCACTGCCAACATCGCCGGGTACAGACCGGCACAGCCATTCTGGCCAATGGTCGCGCCGAACGATGCGGCGAAGCTGGCGACGGACTGCGGAATACCCAAACGGCTGGTCTGCGCTTCAATGCTCAACGGGATCGTCGCCGCGCTCGACCGGCTGGTGAAAGCAAACGTCAGCACCGGCCAGATCTTGCGGAAGAAGCGCAGCGGATTGATCCCGGCCGCCGACACCAGCAGGCCATGGACGACAAACATCAGGCCCAGGCCGATGTAGGAAACCACCACGAAACTGCCGAGCTTGATGATGTCCTGCAGGTTGGAACCGGCGACGACTTTGGTCATCAGCGCCAGTACGCCGTAGGGGGTCAGCTTCATCACCAGGCGCACCAGACGCATCACCCAGGCCTGCAGGGTGTCGATGGCGTTGATCACTTTCTGACCTTTTTCCACGTCATCTTTCAGCAGTTGCAGCGCCGCGACGCCGAGGAAGGCGGCGAAGATCACCACGCTGATGATCGACGTCGGTTTGGCCCGCGCCAGGTCGGCGAACGGGTTTTGCGGAATGAACGACAGCAGCAATTGCGGCACATTCAGATCAGCGACCTTGCCCGCATAGTCAGTCTGAATGGTTTGCAGACGCGCCATTTCCTGGGTGCCGGCCACCAGACCTTCGGCGGTCAGGCCGAACAGGTTGGTCAGGCCGATGCCGATCAGCGCCGCGATGGCAGTCGTAAACAGCAGCGTGCCGATGGTCAGGAAACTGATCTTGCCCAGCGACGAAGCGTTGTGCAGACGCGCCACGGCACTGAGGATCGAGGCGAACACCAGCGGGATGACGATCATTTGCAGCAGTTGCACATAACCGTTACCCACCAGATCGAACCAGCCGATCGAGGCTTTCAGCACCGGATTGCCGGTGCCGTAAACAGTGTGCAGCGACACACCGAACACCACGCCCAGCACCAGTGCGAGCAGGACCTTTTTTGCCAGGCTCCACGTCGTGTGACGGGTTTGCGCCAGGACGAAGAGCAAAGCGAGGAACACCAGCAGGTTGAGAATCAGCGGCAGATTCATTGGAACTCCCATTAGACATGTGCCAACTGCCTTCCGGGGCAGCTGCGAACCGGCAAGCCTAACAGCTTGATTTCCAATGAATTAATATCAAAAACGTCTTGAAACTGTCGTTTTTGGAATAAGCGTGTGTCGCTTTTGGGAATACGGCTGGCGCGATAGGCACGTTGGCGGTCGCTGACGGACGAGGACTGTCACACTTATTTGTTAGCGTCGATGTCTTTCACTCAGGGAGAAAGTCGATGAAGTTAGCACCGAAATTACTGGCTGCAGCTCTTTGCCTGGGCCTTGCCGGCCAGGTACTCGCCACGGATCTGAAACACTGGCCTGCCGATCAGGCCAAGGCGCTGGACGCGATGATCGCCGCCAACGCCAACAAAGGTAACTACGCGGTGTTCGACATGGACAACACCAGTTACCGCTACGATCTCGAAGAGTCGTTGCTGCCGTTCATGGAGAACAAGGGCCTGATCACCCGCGACAAACTCGACCCCTCCCTGAAACTGATGCCGTTCAAGGACACCGTCGACCACAAGGAAAGCCTGTTCAGCTACTACTACCGCCTTTGCGAACTCGACGACATGGTTTGCTATCCATGGGTCGCCCAGGTGTTTTCGGGCTTCACGCTCAAGGAACTCAAGGGCTATGTCGATGAGTTGATGGCTTCCGGTAAACCGGTGCCGGCCACTTACTACGAAGGCGATGTGGTCAAGAAGCTCGACGTCAACCCACCGAAAATCTTCACTGGCCAGCAAGAGCTGTACAACAAGCTGATGGAGAACGGCATCGAGGTCTATGTGATGACCGCCGCCTCCGAAGAACTGGTGCGCATGGTCGCGGCCGATCCGAAGTACGGCTACAACGTCAAACCGCAGAACGTGATCGGCGTGTCATTGCTGCTCAAGGACCAAAAGACGGGCGAACTGACCACCGCGCGCAAGCAGATCACCGCCGGCAAGTATGACGAGAAGGCCAACCTCGGCCTGGAACTGACCCCGTACCTGTGGACTCCGGCGACCTGGATGGCCGGCAAGCATGCCGCGATCCTGACCTACATCGATGAATGGAAAAAACCGGTCCTCGTCGGCGGCGACACCCCGACCAGCGACGGCTACATGCTGTTCCACGGTGTCGACGTGGCCAAGGGCGGCATCCACCTGTGGGTCAACCGCAAGGACAAGTACATGACCCAGATCAACGGCATGATGGCCAAGAACGCCGCGGCCCAGGCCAAGGAAGGGCTGCCGGTGACGGCGGACAAGAACTGGGTGATCGTGAAGCCTGAGGAAATTCAGTAAGACCGAGGTGCTCCCACCGCGAGCACGCTCGCTCCCGCAAAGGTTTCGGTTGAAACACAAATTGTGTGAACTCCGACGATCCCTGTGGGAGCGGGCTTGCCCGCGAATGCAGTGTGTCAATCAACATCAATGCTGGATGTGCCGGCCTCTTCGCTGGCAAGCCAGCTCCCACAGTTGATCTCCAGTGTTTGAGATATTTTGGTCAGGCAAAAAAATGCCCCGCACTTTGGCGGGGCCTTTTAATTTCTGCCTATCGACGCTTACAGCCCGTCAAGCATCGCCTTGTTCCGCACTGCACCCTTGTCGGCACTGGTCGCCAGCAGCGCGTAGGCTTTCAGGGCAGTGGTCACTTTACGTGGACGCACTTCCACCGGCTTCCAGCCTTTCTTGTCCTGCTCGACGCGGCGCGCAGCCAGTTCTTCGTCGCTGACCAACAGGTTGATCGAGCGGTTCGGAATGTCGATCAGCACTTTGTCGCCGTCCTGCACCAGGCCAATCGCGCCACCGGCTGCGGCTTCAGGCGAAGCGTGGCCGATGGACAGGCCCGAGGTGCCGCCGGAGAAACGACCGTCGGTGAGCAGGGCACAGGCTTTGCCCAGGCCCTTGGATTTCAGGTAGGAGGTCGGGTAGAGCATTTCCTGCATGCCCGGGCCGCCTTTCGGACCTTCGTAGCGAATGATGACGATGTCACCTTCCTTCACTTCGTCGGCGAGGATCCCGCGCACGGCGCTGTCCTGGCTTTCGAAGATCTTGGCGTTGCCTTCGAACACGTGGATCGACTCGTCGACGCCAGCGGTTTTCACCACGCAACCGTCCAGCGCGATGTTGCCGTACAGCACGGCCAGGCCGCCCTCTTTCGAATAGGCGTGCTCGACACTGCGGATGCAGCCGTTTTCACGGTCGTCGTCCAGGGTTTCCCAACGGGTCGACTGGCTGAACGCGGTTTGCGTCGGGATGCCCGCAGGGCCGGCCTTGAAGAAGTGATGCACCGCTTCGTCGTCGGTCTGGGTGATGTCCCACTTGGCGATGGCTTCTTCCATGCTGCGGCTGTGCACGGTCGGCAACTGCGTGTGCAGCAGGCCGCCACGGGCCAGGGAGCCGAGGATGCTGAAGATCCCGCCGGCACGGTGCACGTCTTCCATGTGGTACTTCTGGATGTTCGGCGCGACCTTGCACAGTTGCGGCACGTTGCGCGAAAGGCGGTCGATGTCGCGCAGGTCGAAATCGATCTCGGCTTCCTGGGCGGCGGCCAGCAAGTGCAGGATGGTGTTGGTGGAACCGCCCATGGCGATGTCCAGGGTCATGGCGTTTTCGAAGGCCTGGAAGTTGGCGATGTTGCGCGGCAGCACCGACTGATCGTTCTCGCCGTAGTAACGCTTGCACAGCTCGACGATGGTGCGACCGGCCTGCAGGAACAGCTGCTCACGGTCGCTGTGGGTGGCCAGGGTCGAACCGTTGCCCGGCAAGGCCAGGCCCAGGGCTTCGACCAGGCAGTTCATCGAGTTGGCGGTGAACATGCCGGAACACGAACCGCAGGTCGGGCAGGCGCTGCGCTCGTACTCGGCAACCTTCTCGTCAGAAGCGCTGGAGTCGGCGGCGATCACCATGGCGTCAACCAGATCCAGACCGTGGCTGGCCAGTTTGGTCTTGCCGGCTTCCATCGGGCCGCCGGATACGAAGATCACCGGGATGTTCAGGCGCAGGGCAGCCATCAGCATGCCCGGGGTGATCTTGTCGCAGTTGGAGATGCAGACAATGGCGTCGGCGCAATGGGCGTTGACCATGTACTCGACGGAGTCGGCGATGATCTCGCGGCTCGGCAGCGAATAGAGCATGCCGTCATGGCCCATGGCGATGCCGTCATCGACCGCGATGGTGTTGAATTCTTTTGCCACACCGCCGGCGCGTTCGATCTCGCGGGCGACCAGTTGACCCAGGTCCTTGAGGTGGACGTGGCCCGGTACGAACTGGGTGAAGGAGTTGGCAATGGCGATGATCGGCTTTTTGAAGTCGTCATCTTTCATCCCCGTCGCGCGCCACAGTGCGCGGGCGCCGGCCATGTTGCGGCCATGGGTGGATGTTTTCGAGCGGTAATCAGGCATGAAGCACTCCGGGCGGCTAATCAGGTATCAAAAGGGAAGTGAGCTTCTATTGACGTCTGGATCACCCGGAAATGGCCGTGTGTCCGGAAGCTGCCGATAACTTTGCGGGATCGCCGCGCGCTTCAGCTTGAGCTCATAAACCCGCCGGGGGATGACTGGCGATGAATGTCGCGATTCTACACGGCTGGCGGCTGGAGGGAATGCCGGGAAGTGTTGATCCAGTGTTGACGAAGCGTGCGGGGTGACGACTGGCTGCCGTTATTGGCTGTCCGGGCTGAGGAGCGCGCTTTTGCAACGGCTGTTGATGCGATAGCTCAAGACTAGCGCCAGCGTGCTCAGGGCGATGAAGCTGTAGCCGAGCGTATCGTGAACGGAGCCGGGGCTCAGACTGACGAGCGCGCTGATCAGCCCGCCGCAGATGAAGACCAGCATGCTGCCGGCCGCCGAGGCGGTCCCGGCGCTCTCCGGAAAAAGGGCCATGGCCCGAGAGGTGGCGGCCGGCCGCGCTATGGTGGTGCCAGCGGTGCAGATAATCATAGGAATCAGCACGGTCGAGGGCGACAGGGCAAACCGGCCCGAGATGTAGAGCATGCTCAAACCCGACAGCAGGATGAGGCTCAACCCGATGATGATCTGATGGTCATTTCCGATACGGCGGCTCAACAGGGTCGCGATGGCTCCCCCGACCAGATAGGCCACTCCGTAGATCAGCAGGGTCAGCGAGAAGGCGTGGGGCGAGAGTTGAAGCCGCTCCATGAAAATCAGCGGTGAAATGACGATGAAAGAAAAATGGCAGGCGAAGGCAAAAGCCGAAATCAACCAATAACTCACAAACTCGAAGTCGCTGTAGACCCGTCGATAGGATCGAATGAACTCAGGGGGGCCGCCCGTTGCACCTCCGTGGGTCTTTTCCAGGCTGAAGCAGGCACAGAGGAACACCCCGGCGGCAAGTGCCGAAAACACCATGAAACTGCCCGGCCAATCCAGCAGCTCTTGCAACACGGCACCGGCCAATGGCGAGACGGAAATGAAAATTCCGGTGGACATCACCATGAGGATCCTGAGGCGATCACGCTCCACGCCTTCGAACAAATCCTGAACCAGCGCCTGTGCGAGTATGAAACAACCGCAGCCGAGGGCCTGGACCACACGGAATGTCAGGAACCAGCTGTACTCGCTGGACAGAACGCAACCCATCGCCCCGATGATCGAAATCGCTAATCCCGCCAGCAACAGCTTTTTACGCCCCATCGCATCCGACAGGGGGCCGATGAACAATTGTGACAATGAGATCCCGACCGCGAACAGGCTGATGGACAGCGCGATATCTTCGGGCGTGGTCCGAAAGTGACGGGCTAATGCGGGGAAAGAGGGGAGTAGCACGTCGAGGCCGAACACGCCGAGCATCGTCATGGTCATCAGCAAGATAACGGCGGGTGCTTTTTTCTTGGGCGTTGCGGAGTGCGTCATCGGTCAGGCAGCTCGATCCGTGAGAGGTGATCGAGCGTCGATTTGACGACAGGAAAAGTCAACGGGGGGGAGGTAGGAACGATCCTGATCAGCTGTCGGAATGTTCTTGTCCGTGTTGTTCACTGCAATCCGCGCCCATTTTGGAAGGCATTCCACGATGGGCGCGGCGTACGGTTTAGCTGTTTGGCAGCAACCGGCAGGTAATGCTCTTGATGTAGCGGGTTTCAGGGATGGCAGGATGCACCGGATGGTCCGGACCCTGACCGCCGCGTTCCAGCATCTGGATGTTGCGATCCAGGTGGCGGGCGCTGGTCAGCAGGATGTTCTGCAGGTCGTCTTCCGGCAGGTGCATCGAGCAGGAGGCGCTGAACAGGATGCCGTCCTTGGTCAGCAGGCGCATGGCTTGCTCGTTCAGGCGGCGGTAGGCGCCTTCGCCGTTTTTCATGTCTTTCTTGCGTTTGATGAACGCCGGCGGGTCGGCCACGATTACGTCAAAGCGTTCTTCGCTGGCTTTCAGTTCTTTGAGGGCTTCGAATACATCGCCTTCGATGCAGGTCATTTTCTCGGCGAAGCCATTCAGCGCGGCGTTGCGCTCGACGCCGTCGAGGGCGAAGGCCGATGCGTCGACACAGAACACTTCGCTGGCGCCGAACGCCGCCGCTTGCACGCCCCAGCCGCCGATGTAGCTGTACAGGTCCAGTACGCGCTTGCCCTTGGCATACGGTGCAAGGCGTGCGCGGTTCATGCGGTGATCGTAGAACCAGCCGGTTTTCTGGCCCTGAATGACCGGTGCTTCGAACTTCACGCCATTCTCTTCCAGTGCTACCCATTCCGGCACCAGGCCGAACACGGTTTCGACGTAGCGGTTCAGGCCTTCGGCGTCACGGGCGGCGGAGTCGTTCTTGAACAGAATGCCGCTCGGCTTGAGCACCTGGGTCAGCGCCGCGATCACGTCGTCCTTGTGGGCTTCCATGGTCGCCGAAGCGATCTGCACCACCAGGATGTCGCCGAAGCGGTCGACCACCAGACCCGGCAGCAGATCGGAATCGCCGTAGACCAGGCGATAGAACGGCTTGTCGAACAGGCGATCGCGCAGCGACAGGGCCACGTTCAGGCGATGCACCAGCAGCGACTTGTCCAGCGGTAACTTGATGTCGCGCGACAGCAGGCGGGCGCAGATGAGGTTGTTCGGGCTCATGGCGACGATGCCCAGCGGCTTGCCGCCGGCGGCTTCGAGGATCGCCTGATCGCCGGCCTTGAAACCGTGCAAAGGGGTCGCCGCTACATCGATTTCGTTGCTATAGACCCACAAATGACCGTTGCGCAGACGGCGGTCGGCGTTGGCTTTGAGGCGCAGGCTAGGCAGGGACATGACGTCGCTCCGGAAAAAAGAGCGGGAGTATAGCGTGTTGCGCAAGGCCACGGCGTTGTGGATAGACATGCGGTGAGTCAGGTTCAGCGTTAGATGAAACTTTAGCCGATGGACCGGCCAAGGTGTCGGATCCAACGTTTAGAAGCTAGAATCTGCGCCTGGCCCAGAGTGTGTACTTATGTCCCAAGAGTTGACTCCCGAACAAATCCAGCAATCCCTGCAAGGCATCAGCGTGCCGGCCCAACCGCAGATCATGGTGGATCTGCAGATGGAGCAGTACATGCCCGACCCGGATCTGGACGTGATCGCGAAGCTGATTTCCCAGGACCCGGGTCTCTCCGGTGCCTTGCTGAAAATCGTCAACTCGCCGTATTACGGTTTGACCAACAAGATCGCCTCGATCCAGCGCGCGGTGAATCTGCTGGGCAGCCGCTCGATCATCAACCTGATCAACGCGCAGTCGATCAAGGGTGAGATGAACGACGAAACCATCGTTACCTTGAACCGTTTCTGGGACACCGCGCAGGACGTCGCGATGACCTGCCTGACCCTGGCCAAGCGCATCGGGGTCCAGTCCGGCGACGAAGCGTACGCCCTGGGTCTGTTCCACGACTGTGGCGTTCCGCTGATGCTCCAGCGTTTTCCCGAATACATGACGGTGCTGGAACAGGCCTACGCCAACGCCGGTCCCGATTGCCGGGTGGTCGACACCGAGAACCAGGCGTTCAACACCAACCACGCGGTGGTCGGCTATTACACGGCCAAATCCTGGCGTCTGCCGGACCACGTCACGGCTGCAATCGCCAATCACCACAATGCCCTGGCGATCTTCAGCGATGAGTCGTCGCGCAACAGCTCGCTGAAGAACCTGCTGGCGATCCTGAAGATGGCCGAGCACATTTGTGCGTCCTACCGGGTGCTGGGCAACCAGACCGAAGACCATGAGTGGAACAGCATCGCGCATCTGGTGCTCGATTACGTCGGCCTCTCGGACTACGATTTCGAGACCCTCAAACAGACGATCCGCGACCTCCATGCCTGAACTGCCAGAAGTCGAAACCACCCGCCGTGGCATTGCCCCGCACCTGGAAGGACAGCGCGTCAGCCGGGTGATCGTGCGTGATCGCCGCCTGCGCTGGCCGATTCCCGAAGATCTTGATGTGCGCCTGTCCGGCCAGCGCATCGTGCTGGTGGAGCGGCGCGCCAAGTACCTGCTGATCAATGCTGAAGTCGGCACCTTGATCAGCCATTTGGGCATGTCGGGGAATTTGCGTCTGGTGGAAGTCGGCCTGCCCGCGGCCAAGCACGAGCATGTGGACATCGAACTGGAGTCGGGCCTGGCCCTGCGATACACAGACCCACGCCGGTTTGGCGCGATGCTCTGGAGTCTCGACCCGCTCAATCATGAACTGTTGATTCGCCTGGGGCCGGAGCCGCTGACCGACCTGTTCGACGGCGAACGCTTGTTCCAGCTGTCTCGCGGGCGTTCGATGGCGGTCAAGCCGTTCATCATGGACAACGCGGTGGTGGTCGGCGTCGGCAATATCTACGCGACGGAAGCGCTGTTCGCCGCTGGTATCGACCCGCGGCGGGAGGCCAAGAGCATTTCCCGTGCGCGCTACCTGAAGCTGGCGATCGAAATCAAACGCATCCTGGCCGCCGCCATCGAGCGCGGCGGTACCACGCTGCGGGACTTTATCGGGGGTGACGGTCAGCCGGGCTACTTCCAGCAGGAGCTGTTCGTGTACGGCCGGGGTGCCGAGCACTGCAAAGTCTGTGGTACGCAATTGCGCGAAGTGAAGCTCGGGCAGCGCGCCAGCGTCTTTTGCCCGCGCTGCCAGAGCTGAAACGCCGACGGTCTAGGGTGGGGGGCGCAGGGCCAGCATTGGTGGTCGACCCGGCGAAAGCGGCGTTCGCGCGGTGCCTGGGGTGTATCGGGGAGGGGTTTGAGCAGCGGGAGTAAAGTCAGTTACATCTTGGGTGAAGCTGATGACGCCTTCGCGAGCAGGCTCGCTCCCATAGTAGATCCAGGGTGTTTTCACTTTTGATTAAAAACACAGATCAAATGTGGGAGCGAGCCTGCTCGCGAAAGCGTCGGCACAGACAATTGAGGTCTCACGCCTTTCCGGTAATCTTCCGGTACTTCTCCATCAACTGCTCTTGAGTCTCCGGATGGGCTTCGTCCAGCGGAATGCAATCCACCGGGCAGACCTGTTGGCACTGCGGTTCATCGTAGTGGCCGACGCACTGTGTGCACAGGTTCGGGTCGATCACGTAGATCTCCTCGCCTTGGGAAATGGCGGCGTTCGGGCACTCGGGTTCGCAGACGTCGCAGTTGATGCAATCGTCGGTGATGATCAGGGACATGCTAACTCCAGCCAGGGCGGCAGGCCCGGGCGCAATAAATCAATGCGTGTAATTGTGCCGCATTGGCGCTGCAGGAGCCAGCATGCTGGCGATGAACGAGAGGGCGCCCCGTTCTTCCAGGCGGCCCTCGTTACCGTTAACGTCCTTCGCGAGCAGGCTCGCTCCCACAGTTACAGAAGAATTACTTCTTGAATCGCAGGGTCAGGGCATCCGCCACCGCAGGGTGCACGAACTTGGTGATATCACCGCCCAACGCTGCAATTTCACGGACCAGCGTCGAGGAAATGAACGAATAACGCTCGGAAGGGGTTAGAAACAGACTTTCCACATCCGGGGCCAGTTGCCGGTTCATGTTGGCCAGCTGGAACTCGTACTCGAAGTCCGAGACCGCGCGCAAACCACGCAGGAACACGTTGGCGTTCTGCTCTTTGGCGAAATGCGCCAGCAGTGTGGAGAAGCCGACGACTTCAACGTTCGGCAAATGTTTGGTGACCTCGCGGGCCAGCTCCACACGCTGTTCCAGAGGAAACAACGGGTTTTTCTTCGGGCTGGCGGCGACAGCAATGATCACGTGATCGAACAGGCGCGCGGCGCGTTCGACCAGATCGCCATGGCCCTTGGTAATAGGGTCGAAGGTACCTGGGTACAACACTCGGTTCATCGCGTCGTCCTGGCGGGAGTGCGTTGGGGAGTCGGATGGTATCGCAGCATTACCGGTCGGCCAAGTCGCCTGTTGGGTAAGAAAGCACTATAGACGATGAGAATGTTCGTCGTTTTCATGGGTTTTTTAAACGTTCAGCGAGAGAAGTCGCCAGCTGTGCCGTCAGGCCGTAGACCGACAATTGCGGGTTTGCGCCAATGCTGGTGGGGAACATCGAGCCGTCGTGGATCGACAGATTGCCCAGCTGATGATGCCGGCCGAGGCTGTCGGTCACGGCGGTTTTCGGGTCTTCGCCCATGGCACAACCGCCCATCACATGGGCGCTGCCCAGCCGCGTGCGAAACAGCTCCAGGCTGAGGCCGTCTATCAATTTGCGCGCTTCGCCAAGGCTTTTTACATAGTGCGCATCAGCGTGCATCGGCATCACGGCTTTGGCGCCACCGGCGAACTGGATCTCGGCCATGCTGTGGAACGCCCGGCGCAAACCCTCCCAGACATAGGGTGAAACCTGGTAATCGAGTACCGGCGTACCGTCCCCCCGCAGTTCGACACTGCCGCCGGGGCTGTCCGGGTGGAAACCATCGCGCAGCAACGCGAGCATGGCGTGGGTGTGCGGCAGGTTGGCCATGTGTTGCGCATTCTCCTGGCCGAAACCGCCGAGCAGTGTCGCTGCCAACGCCGGGTGCAGCGGCGGAACCTCCAATTTGTAGCCCATCTTGCCGGTGGTGCCGTCCAGCCATTGGAAGTGGTCGGAATAGATCGACTGCGGCGCCCCGTAAAACGGGTTGATCACCTCGTCGAACAGCCCCGCGGACATGTTCACCACATGCAGAAAGGTCCGTTTGCCCAGCCGTTGGTGCGGATCAGGCGCGTTGGAGCGCAACAGCAGTGCCGGGCTGTTGATCCCGCCGCCGGCCAGCACGTAATGCCGGGCCTTGACCGTAATGCGGTGACCGGTGGGCTCGACGCAGCGCTCATCCATCGCCACGCATTGCAGTCCAGTGACCTTGTCACCGCTGATAAGAAGTTTTTCGGCACGGGCCAGGTACAGCAGCTCGCCACCCTTTTCCAGGGTGGCGGGAATGGTGGTGACCAGCATCGATTGCTTGGCGTTGGTCGGGCAGCCCATGCCGCAGTAACCGATGTTCCAGCAGCCGCGCACATTGCGCGGGATCACGTGCCAGCTGTAACCGAGTTTTTCACAGCCCTTGCGGATCACATCGTTGTTAGCGTTGGGTGGAACCATCCACGGCGCGATGCCCAGGCGTTGTTCCATTTTCTCGAACCACGGGGCCATTTCAGCCGTACTGTGACCCTTCACATTGTGCTCTTGGGCCCAGTGCTCCAGGGTCGACTCGGGCGTGCGGAAGCTGGAGGTCCAGTTGATCAACGTGGTACCGCCCACCGCCCGCCCCTGGAGGATGGTGATCGCGCCGTCCTTGCTCATGCGCCCGATGCCTTCCTGATAGAGGTTGGCGTAGGCCTGATCTTCGAGCAGCTTGAAGTCGCTACTGGTCTTGAGCGGGCCTTCTTCGATCAGCAGTACTTTGTAGCCGGCTGCGCTGAGGATTTCAGCGGTGGTCCCGCCGCCGGCGCCGCTGCCGATGATTGCCACATCCGCTTCGAGGGTCAGGTCCTGGGTCAGTCGGGAGCCGTCATGGGTTTTCCAGCCACGGGCCATGCCTTCGCGGAACGGGTCGGGTACGGGCATCTTCAGGTTCTCTTGTTGTTATGGTTTGAATCAGCGGTGCTCATTCGGCCCCCTTCGCGAGCAGGCTCGCTCCCACAATGGATCACATCGCTCTTTGTGGGAGCGAGCCTGCTCGCGAAGGGGGCGACACGGTTTTAAACGGTGGGCGGTCCGGGATACCCGCAATGCGCCCAAGACGCCTTGCGCCCATACCAGGCCATCATCACCAGTTGCAGCAATGAGCTGTGGCCCATGCGCAGCAGGCTCAGCGAGCTGTTTTCCCATCGATCGAGAAAATGCCGGATCTCATCACTGCTGGCGTTTTCCCAACTGCCCCAAATGCCGGTCAGCGGTCCCCGAGTCACGGCCATGCCCAGCACATCGAACAGCTGACGGGTCAGCTTGAGCATTTCCGGCGACAAGTGATCGAGACTGAAATCCAGGCTTTTCAAGGTGCCTTCGACAGCGCTGGGCATCTGTTCAATGGCCATGGCACCGTCGAGCATCACCGGAATCAGTGCGCGCAAAAACAGCAGGTCGCCACTGCGCAGCGCCGCAAAACCACTGGCCGCAATGTTCGACGAACAGCCGCTGAGACTGGCCCCCAACCCGGCAGTGGCGAGGAAGGCGCTGGCGCCCAGGCTGAATTTGAGCAGGCCGCGCCGTGACAGCGCGGGAGAATCGGACAGGCTTGGGCTCATTATTGTTTTTACCCGATGGCGTTGAGCGTTAGCGGATGAACAGCTTCTGGATCAGTTTCTGAATGGATTTGCCGTACGGCGGGTAAATCAGTTTCGCCGCGTTGAAGCGCTGTTTGATCAGCACGCCCTTGGCCTTGCTGAAAGTCAGGAAACCCTCGTGGCCATGGTAATGGCCCATGCCCGAGGCGCCGATGCCACCGAAGGGCATGTCATCCTGGGCGACGTGCAGCAGGGTGTCGTTGAGGCATACACCCCCGGAATGGGTTTCGTGCAGCACGCGGTTTTGCTCGCGCTTGTCGTAGCCGAAGTAATACAGCGCCAGTGGGCGAGGGCGCTGATTGATGTAGGCAAAGGCCTGATCCAGGTCCTTGTACGGCACGATCGGCAGCAGCGGACCGAAGATTTCGTCCTGCATCACGGTCATCTCGTCGCTGACGTTGAGCAGCAGGCTATGTCCCATGCGGCGTCCCTGGCCTTTATCGAACAGCGGGATCAGCAGCGCGCCCTTGCTGGTGGCGTCGCTGAGGTAGCCGTTGAGTCGTGCCAGCTGCCGGTCATTGATGATCGCGGTGTAGTCCGGGTTGTCAGCCAGCGTCGGATAAAAGCCGCACACCGCCTGACGATAAGCCTCGACGAACGCGCCGACGCGATCTTCCGGCACCAGCACATAGTCCGGGGCCACGCAGGTTTGCCCGGCGTTGAGGGTCTTGCCGAACGCGATGCGCTCGGCGGCATCCTTGAGTGGAACATCGGCGGATACGATGGCGGGGGACTTGCCGCCCAGTTCCAGGGTGACCGGCGTCAGGTTTTCCGCCGCCGCGCGCATGACGTGTTTGCCGATGCTGGTGGCACCGGTGAACAGCAAGTGATCGAAACGCAGCCTCGAAAACGCCACGCCGATATCAGCCTCGCCCAGCACCACGCAAACCAGGTCTTCGGGAAAGATTCGCCCCAACAGTTCCTTGAGCAGCATACCGGTGGCGGGGGTCGATTCGCTGAGCTTGAGCATCACCCGATTGCCCGCCGATAACGCACCGACCAAAGGTCCGATGGCCAGGTACAGCGGGTAGTTCCACGGCACGATCACCCCGACCACGCCCAGCGGCTGGTAAACCACTTTGGCCGAGGCCGGCTGGAAAGCCACGCCGACCTTGCGTCGCGATGGACGCATCCAGCCCTTGAGGTGCCGACTGGCGTAATGGATGCCGTGCAGGCTGGGCATCAACTCGGCGAGCAGGGTTTCATCGGCGCTGCGGTGGCTGAAGTCCTGGCTGATCGCTTCGATCAGAGCCTGACGCTCGCTATTCAACAAATCACGCAGCGCCTTGAGCCATTGTTGGCGCTGGGCGGCAGGCGGCATGGGGTTGCCGGCATAGGCGGCGCGCTGGGCGTCAAACAAGGCCTGGAGTTCATCCAGAGGACGCTGCAGATCTTGCAGGTAGGAAATTTCGGCAGTCATGGTCGGCACCGGCTTTATTGTAATGAGGCACTTTTTAGAGTCTATACTCTATAAAGTCAAATGGCATCCTTGCACGGCTTTGTTTTATCCCTATCCGGATAGGTCGTAAGATGCCCCGTCAACGCACTCTGAATTTAAGCTCAAGCCATGGCCCCACGGATAAAAACCAGCGAGCGCATCGTGCAGAACAGCCTCGAGCTGTTCAATCAGCAGGGCGAGCGCAGCGTCAGTACCAACCACATTGCTGCCCACATGGAAATTTCCCCGGGCAACCTGTACTACCACTTCCCCAACAAGCAGGCGATCATCTCCGTATTGTTCAGCGAGTATGAAAGCCTGGTGGACAGCTTCCTGCGCCCGCCCCAGGGCCGCGCCGCCACGGTGGAAGACAAGCGCTTCTACCTCAAGGAGCTGCTGTCGGCGATGTGGCGATACCGTTTCTTGCATCGCGATCTTGAGCATTTGCTCGACAGCGATCCGGAACTGGCCGCCCGCTATCGACGGTTTTCCCAGCGCTGCGTGATCCAGGGCACACATATCTACGAAGGCTTCGTCGAAGCTGGCATCCTGAAGATGGATCGGGTGCAGATCGAATCCCTGACGATCAACGCCTGGATCATCCTCACGTCCTGGGTGCGCTTTTTGTGCACTACGCGGGAAAACTCCAGCTACCTCAGCGAGCAGGCGATCAAGCGCGGTGTCTATCAGGTGCTGGTGCTGGAAGCCGGGTTCGTCACGGATCAGGCGCGCGAGGCGGTCAACGCGTTGTTCGAAGAGTTTTACGTGCCGCTGGCCCAGGCGTTGGAAGAATCTGCGAGTTAACCGACGTGAATTGAAAAGTGCAGTAGGATCGAACCCCGGTTTATTCACAGGAGCCCGTTATGCCCATTGCGCAACTAATCAGCCCGCAAGCGTTGGACCTGAAAAAGGAGCAGCCGGGGCTGGTGATTCTGGATTGTCGTTTTGCCCTCGAAGACCCGGATTACGGTCAACGCAGCTATGCCGAAGGCCACATCGCCGGGTCGAGCTTTGCCGATCTTGAGCGTGATCTCAGCGGGAAAGTTGAAAAGGGCGTGACCGGGCGTCATCCGTTGCCCGAGCCGGCCGACCTGATCGAGCGCCTGCAAGCCTGGGGCGTCAACGGCGACAGTGAAGTTGTTTTGTACGACGACGGCCCGGGTGCCTACGCGGCACGGGCCTGGTGGTTGCTGGCCTGGCTGGGCAAGCGTGAGGGTGTGTTCATCCTCGATGGCGGGCTCAAGGCCTGGCATGCGGCCGGTCTGCCCTTGAGCCTTGATCCGCCGTCAATCACTCGCGGCACCTTTACCGGCACCCCGGATGCCTCGTTGTTGCTCAGCGCCGAGCAGCTGCTCAAACGCCTCGGCAAGCCCGAGCTGGCCTTGCTCGACGCCCGCGCCTTGCCGCGCTTCAAAGGTGAAGTGGAGCCCATCGACCCTGTGGCCGGGCACATTCCCGGTGCGCAATGCGCGGCGTTCACCGACAACCTGGGCAGTGACGGGCGTTTCCTGCCGGCCGATCAGCTCAAACAGCGATTTGCCGCGAAACTGGGTGATCGTTCACCGGATGATCTGGTGGCGTATTGCGGGTCCGGCGTAACGGCGTGCCATAACCTGTTTGCCCTGTGCCTGGCGGGTTATCCGTTGGGTTCGCTGTATGCCGGCTCGTGGAGTGAGTGGATCAATGATCCCGCGCGGGGCATCGCCACCGGCGAGTAAACACTGATCCCCTGTGGGAGCGAGCCTGCTCGCGAAGACGGAGTACCCAGTCAACCGAGATGTTGACTGACATACCGTATTCACGAGCAGGCTCGCTCCTGCATTAGAGATGTGTAGTCAATGATTGCCGCGCACTGCGATACGCCCCCGGCCCCACCCCGTACACCTGCTTGAACTGCCGGCTCAAATGGCTCTGGTCGGCAAATCCCAGTTGCGTCGCCACTTCCAGCGGTAAACACCCGCCTTGCAACAACGCCCGCGCCCGGGCGATGCGCTGCTGCATCAGCCAGGTGTGCGGCGGCATGCCGGTGGCGCGGCGGAACACTCGGGCGAAATGAAAGGGTGACAGATTGACTGCCGCCGCCAGTTCTTCCAGCGAAGGCGGCGCCGCCAGCCGCGCGTGCAGCAACTCCTTGGCCAGCGTCACCGCCCGGTGTTCCTTGCCCGGTTGTCCGGCATCCGCAACGGCTGCATGACGCTGCAACAGCGATAGCATCAGCTCTCGCCAGGCCGTCTGCTGTTGCAGGGCGGTGGAAGGGCTTTCCAGCAAACGATGCAATTGGCAGAAGCCGTTCACCAAGTCCGGATCGCGGTACAGCGTGGCGCCGAACGCAGGCAGGGTGTGGGTTGGCAGTTCGAGTTCGGCCAACAGTGACAAAATTTGTCCGCTGTCCGGATAAAACGCTCGATACAGCCAACCGTCCTCCGTGCCCTTGTGGCCGGTGTGCAGTTCGTCGGGATTGATCAACACCAGCGTGCCGCTGCCCGCCAGATGTTCAGCGCCGCGATAGCGGTAACGCTGGGCGCCGGCCATGATCATGCCGATCACAAAGCCGTCGTGCACATGGGGTGCGAAACGGTGTTCGATGTAGCGTGCCGACAACAATTCGACTCCGGCCAACGGCGCTGTTTGCCAGAAGTGGATCGATTCGCCCTGATCGACGTCCATGTATTACTCGCGCCCCACAGTGGCCAGCCATTGGGGAATACGCCGTTCCAGGTAGTAACCCGGCTGCCTGACCGAACCGTCGACAAACCCGACATGTCCGCCTTTGGCCTGCAATTCGAACTGAGTGCAAGCAGACAACTCATCCGCCTGCGGCAGGCTGTGGGGAAAGACAAAGGGATCGTCAGCTGCCTGAATAACCAGGGTCGGCGTGCGAATTTCCCCGAGGAAGTAACGGCTCGACGCGCGACGATAGTAATCCTCGGCATCGGCGAATCCGTTCAGCGGCGCGGTCACCCGGCCATCGAAATCCCAGAACGTGCGCATGTTTTCCAGCGAGCCCAGCGCCGCCAGTGCCGCCAGGCCATCCTCGCGCCCGTCATGCTGGAATTGGCGCTGCTTGTTCTTGATGTAGGCCAGCATCTCGCGCATGAAATGCGCCTGATAGACCTTGGAGAAGCCCTGGCCGATCCGGTCGGCGCATTGATCCAGGCGAAACGGCACGGACACCGCCACCGCGCCGAGCACGCCGCTGCTACTGCCGGTCTCGCCCAAGTGCTTGAGCAGCACATTGCCGCCCAGGGAATAACCCACCGCATACAGCGGTGCGAGAGGCCGTTTGGCCCGCAGGTGCCTGATGGTTTCGGCCAGGTCTTCGCTGGCGCCGGAATGGTAGCTGCGTGGCAACAGATTCGGTTCGCCGGAACAGCCGCGCCAGTTCAGCGCGACGCTGGCCCAGCCCTGGTTGCCCAGCGTTTTTTGCATCCCGGCCACGTAAGGCGAATTAGACGAACCGGTCAGCCCGTGCAAGACCAGCACCAACGGCGCATCGACGCTGTGCGGGCCATGCCAGTCGAGATCGAGGAAATCACCGTCCTCAAGCCACAAGCGTTCACGCTCGCGCTCGATGTGGGTGGTTTTGCGCCACAGCGGTCCCCACAAGGTTTGCAAGTGCGGATTGCCGAGGCCGAGGGCGGGGGTAAAGCGTTCTGACGGAGGGTGCACGATTGCTCTCGAAGCAGTGGCGCATATCTGCATGGAGGTATGCGCCTTGTTCAGGCTGGTCGATTAACCAGCGATCTCTGCCATGCGTTGCCACAAAGAATAGTAGACCCGGCCGGATTTTTGCTCCCGGTGCAGGCGCCAGTTGCCCGGCAGGCCGAGTGTCGACGGCGCGGTTTCGCTCTCGGTGTAGACCCAGGCATCTTCGGCCAGCCACTGGCGCTCTTCGAGCAACTTGCAAACGGCCGGCAGCAGGTTCTGGTTGAACGGCGGGTCGAGGAACACCAGGTCATAAGCCGTTGCCGTCTGGGTTTCCAGATAACGCAGGGCGTCGGCGGTCTGCACCTGGCCAGTGGTGCAGCGCAGCGTGCCCAGGTGCTCCTTGAGGCTGGACACCGCAAGGCTGCTGGCGTCCAGCGCCTGGCCCATGGCGGCGCCACGGGACAAGGCTTCGAGAAACAGTGCGCCGCTACCGGTGAACGGATCGAACACCTTGGCACCGGGTACGTAAGGCGCGAGCCAGTTGAACAGGGTTTCACGCACCCGGTCCGGCGTCGGGCGCAGGCCCGGGGCATCGGGGAAGCTCAGCTTTCGGCTGCGCCATTCGCCGCCGATGATGCGCAGTTGGTTCACGCCGTTATGCACGTTGTGGACAGGTTTTTTCGGGCGGGAAGTGGCCATTAATGCTCCGGAACCCCGAGCGGTTGCTCGGCAGGTTTATCAGTAGGGGCCGGTAACGGCTTTTGCGGCACGGTCGGGCCAGCGCTGACGATGACCATTTTGTCCGTGCTCAGGTGTTTGTTCAGTGCGGCCCTGACTTGCTCGACGGTCAGGTCCTGGGACTGCTGCATGAAGTCTTCCAGATGGCTCAACGGCAGATTATAGAAGCCAATCGCACCCAACTGACCGACGATATCAGCGTTGCTGGCGGTGGACAGCGGGAAGCTGCCGGCCAGTTCGCGCTTGGCATCGTCCAGCTCTTTTTGCGTCGGGCCGGTCTTGAGGTAATCGGCGAGGACGTCCTGCACCAGCTTCAAGGTGCCTTCGCTCATTTCGGCGCGGGTCTGCAGGTTGATCATGAACGGGCCGCGCGCCTGCATCGGGGAGAAGCCCGAATACACGCCGTAGGCCAGGCCACGCTTCTCGCGCACTTCGCTCATCAGTCGGGTACCGAAACCACCTCCACCGAGGATCTGGTTACCCATGGACAGTGCCGCGTAGTCCGGGTCATCCCGGTCGATACCCAATTGCGCGAGCATCAGGTTGGTCTGCTTGGACGGGAACTCGATATGGCCAATGCTGGCCTTGGGTTCGCCTGGTTGCGCGATTTTCGGCAGGGCCGGCCCCTTCGGCAGGGCGGTGGATACCTGCGCGGCAATGGCTTCGGCTTCGGCACGGGACAAGTCGCCGACCAGGGCGATCACCACGTTGCCCGCCGCATAGGCTTTCTCATGGAACGCACGCAGCTGGGCGAGGGTGACGGCGGGAACGGTTTTCGCCGTGCCATCGCTGGCATGGGCGTACGGATGATCGCCATACAAGCGGTTCATCAGTTCAAGGCTGGCCAGTTTGCCGGGGTTCTGTTTCTGGTATTCGAAGCCGGCCAGCATCTGGTTTTTGATACGGGTAAACGAGTCGGCGGGGAAGGTCGGTTTGCCGACGACTTCGGCGAACAGCTTCAAGGCCGGTTCACGCTTGTCCGCGGCGCTGAGGCTGCGCAGGGACGCAACGGCCATGTCTTTGTAGGCACCGTTGCCGAAGTCCGCGCCCAGGCCTTCGAAGCCCTGGGCGATGGCGCTGACATCTTTACCGGCCACGCCTTCGTTGAGCATGGCGTTGGTCAGCAGCGCCAAGCCAGGGGCGTCGCCGTCCTGGCTGCTGCCGGCGGCGAAGATCAGGCGCATGTCGAACATCGGCAGCTCACGGGCTTCGACGAACAGCACCTTGGCGCCTTCGGTGGTGCTCCAGGTCTGCACGTCGAGTTTGCGGTGGCTCGGCGCCTTGCCGTTGAGTTCAGTCAGCGATTGCAGCTTCTGGCTGGCCTTGGCCTTGTCCAGTGCTTCACTGGCAGCGGACTCATCGGTCCTGGAGAAATAGAACGCAGTTGAGCCGATCAGGGCCACAGCGATCAGGCCTAGCAGGGCCAGGCGCGGTTTTTTATGTTCACTCATGAGTCGTCTCCTCCGGCAGTACATGGGCGACGCTGAGACGTTCGCGGGTGAAATACAGCTTGGCGGCTTTCTGGATGTCTTCCGGGGTCACGCTTTCCAGCTCGGCGAGTTCGCTGTCCATCAGCTTCCAGGACAGGCCGACGGTCTCCAGTTGGCCGATGGCGGTGGCCTGGCTGGTGATCGAGTCGCGCTCGTAAACCAGTCCGGCGATGACCTGTGCGCGCACGCGTTCCAGTTCTTCAGTGGACGGCGCAGTGGTTTTCAGTTGTTCGAGCAGCTTCCACAAACCGGCTTCAGCCTGGTCAATGGTTTTGTTTTTCTGGCTGTTGGGCGTTGCCGACAGAGTGAACAGGCTATCGCCACGGGTGTAGGCGTCGTAACTCGACGAGCCGCCAGACACCAGTTCTTCGCCGCGCTCCAGTTGCGTCGGGATGCGTGCGCTGTAGCCGCCGTCAAGCAGGGCCGAGATCAGGCGCAAGGCATTCACCGAGCGCTTGTCTTCGGCGGTGGCGATGCTCGGCACGTTGAACGCCAGCATCAGGCTGGGCAATTGGGTCTTCACGTGCAAAGTGATCTTGCGCTCGCCGGGCTCGGCCAGTTCCAGCGGAATCTTCGCCGACGGTACGTCACGCTTGGCGATCGGGCCGAAGTAGCGCTGGGCCAGGGTTTTGACTTCGTCCGGGGACACGTCGCCGACGACCACCAGGGTAGCGTTGTTCGGTACGTACCAGGATTCATACCAGCGACGCAGCTCTTCGACCTTCATGCGGTCAAGATCGGCCATCCAGCCGATGGTCGGCGTGTGGTAGCCGCTGGCGGGGTAAGCCATGGCCTTGAAGCGTTCGTAAGCCTTGGCCATCGGTTTGTCGTCGGTACGCAGGCGACGTTCTTCCTTGATGACTTCAATCTCGCGGGCGAATTCGTCGGGTGGCAGGCGCAGGCTGGCCATGCGGTCGGCTTCCAGCTCGAAGGCGACACCCAGGCGGTCGCGGGCCAGCACCTGGTAATAGGCGGTGAAATCGTCGCTGGTGAAGGCGTTCTCTTCGGCGCCCAGGTCGCGCAGGATCAGCGACGCTTCGCCGGGGCCGACTTTTTCGCTGCCCTTGAACATCATGTGTTCCAGGGCGTGGGACAAACCGGTCTGCCCCGGCGTCTCGTAACTGGAACCCACTTTGTACCAGACCTGGGAAACCACCACGGGCGCGCGATGATCTTCGCGCACGACGACCTTCAAGCCATTGTCGAGGGTGAATTCGTGGGTGGGTTGTGGATCGGCAGCCAGGGCCGAGAGGGGCAGACAAACTGTGCCGAGCAGCAGGCCTGCGGCGCGGCGGGCTAGAGCATTCATTCGTTTTTAAACCTGTTGGGCTGCCCGCTTGGTCTTAGCCTAGGCGGGCGAGGAGGTGCTAGGATACTGATCCGTTTTACTGGCGGCCACGCCTATCAGGCCATTACGTTTGATCAGGTTGTATGGGTTTGCGGCAGAAAGCTTTGGTTTATCAACTAAACTCTGCTTTTTCGCCGATTTTGCCGCTTTAGTCCTTCGTGAAATCGTTTCCGTCAGGTGCCGTCCGCACCTCGACAAAATGTTGCGCGTGAACAAGCTGGGTCAATCGCAGTCTGTTCTGCATCGAATATTTATTTGCCGGGGCGCCCGTTGGCGCGTCGCTACCGTGAGATAGCCGTCCTCCATGTTTGGTTCCAACGACGACAAGAAGACCCCAGCTGCGGCTGGCGAGAAAAAAAGCCTGTTCGGATGGCTGCGCAAAAAGCCGCAGGAACCCGTCGTCGAACAGCCACAGTCACTTCCTGAGCCAACGCCCGCGCCGGTCATGGAAGCAACGCCTGCGCCGGTTGTGCCGCCGATCGCCGAGCCGGTGCAGCAGCCGGCCGCCGAGCCTGTAAACGACGTCGCCGCCGAGTTGCCGCTGACCCCGGTCGCCGAACCCTGGCTGACCTTGCCGGTGGCGGAAGAAGCGGTTGCCCTGGTTGAAGATGAGCAGGCGCCACATGTGACGCCGCCGATTCCTGCGCCGGCTGCGCAGGTTTCCGAGCCGGTTCAGGTACCCGTGGTTGAGCCGGTTATTGCGCCGGTCGCGCTGGCGACGCCTGAACCTGCCGCGCCTGCATTCGTTCCGCCGGTTGCGCCGATCGTTCAGGCGCCAGAGCCTGCACCTGCACCTGCACCTGCACCTGCACCTGCACCTGCACCTGCACCTATCGCCGCTCCTGTGGCCGTTGTGCCTGCAGCTCCCGTCGAAACCTTGCCCGAGCCTGTGCGCACCGAAGAAACCAAGGCCGGTTTCTTCGCCCGTCTCAAGCAAGGCCTGTCCAAGACCAGCGCCAGTATCGGCGAAGGCATGGCCAGCCTGTTCCTGGGCAAGAAGGCCATCGATGACGAGTTGCTCGATGACCTCGAAACCCGTCTGCTGACCGCCGATGTCGGTGTGGAGGCCACTTCGGTGATCATCCAGCGCCTGACCCAGAAGGTCGCACGTAAAGAACTGGCCGATTCCGATGCGCTGTACAAGTCCTTGCAGGGCGAGCTGTCGGCGATGCTCAAACCCGTCGAGCAACCGCTGAAAATCGTCTCGCAGAACAAACCGTTCGTGATTCTCGTCGTCGGCGTCAACGGGGCCGGCAAGACCACCACCATCGGCAAGCTGGCGAAGAAGCTGCAACTGGAAGGCAAGAAAGTCATGCTCGCGGCGGGTGACACCTTCCGCGCGGCGGCAGTCGAGCAACTGCAGGTCTGGGGCGAGCGCAACAAGATCCCGGTCATTGCCCAGCACACCGGCGCCGACTCGGCTTCGGTGATCTTTGACGCCGTGCAGGCTGCCAAGGCCCGTGGCATCGATGTGTTGATCGCCGACACTGCCGGACGACTGCACACCAAAGACAACCTGATGGAAGAGCTGAAAAAGGTTCGCCGGGTGATCGCCAAGCTCGACGCCGACGCGCCGCACGAGGTGCTGCTGGTGCTCGACGCCGGCACCGGCCAGAACGCCATCAACCAGGCCAAGCAATTCAACCAGACCGTCGAACTGACCGGCCTGGCGCTGACCAAGCTCGATGGCACCGCCAAGGGCGGGGTGATTTTCGCCCTGGCCAAGCAGTTTGGCCTGCCGATTCGCTATATCGGCGTCGGTGAAGGCATCGACGATTTGCGCACTTTTGAAGCTGAACCCTTTGTCCAGGCACTGTTTGCCGAGCGGGAGCGTTCATGATTCGTTTCGAACAGGTCGGTAAACGCTACCCGAACGGTCACGTCGGCTTGCATGAGCTGAGCTTTCGAGTCCGTCGTGGCGAGTTTCTGTTTGTCACCGGCCATTCCGGCGCCGGTAAAAGCACCTTGTTGCGGCTGTTGCTGGCCATGGAGCGCCCAACCAGCGGCAAGCTGCTGCTCGCCGGGCAAGACCTGAGCACCATCAGCAACGCGCAGATTCCGTTTTTGCGCCGACAGATCGGCGTGGTGTTCCAGAACCACCAGTTGCTGTTCGATCGCACCGTATTCAACAACGTCGCACTGCCGTTGCAAATTCTTGGTCTGTCCAAGGCCGAGGTCGCCAAGCGTGTGGATTCGGCCCTGGAGCGTGTGGCGCTGTCGGACAAGACCGATTTGTATCCCGGTGATTTGTCCACCGGTCAGCAACAGCGCGTCGGCATCGCCCGCGCCATCGTTCACCGCCCGGCCTTGCTGTTGGCGGACGAACCGACCGGTAACCTCGACCCGCGCCTGGCCGCGGAAATCATGGGTGTGTTCGAAGACATCAACCGCCTGGGCACCAGCGTGCTGATCGCCAGTCACGACCTGGCCCTGATCGCGCGCATGCGTCACCGCATGCTGACCTTGCAACGCGGTCGATTGATCGGCGACGGGGAGGCCGGCGTATGAGTGCGACACGCAGTCCAAAGGTTTCCGAACGCGTGGCTCCAAAAGCTGCCGATCCGCAGCCGCAAAAGAAAAAACACGACGATGACGATGGACCGGACTTTGCCACGCTGTTCCGTGCCTGGGTCGAAAGCCATCGCGCCAGCCTGCTGGACAGCTTGCGTCGACTGGGCAAGCAACCTATCGGCAGTTTTTTCACCTGCATGGTGATGGCGGTGGCCCTGAGCTTGCCCATGGGGCTGTCACTTTTGCTAAGTAACGTCGAGCGCCTGGGTGGTTCCTGGCAGCGTGCGGCGCAGATTTCCCTGTACCTGCAGCTCGAAGCCAGCCCGGCCGACGGCGAGGCGTTGCGCGAGCAGATCAAGGGCATGCCCGGTGTGGCGGATGCCGAGTACGTCGGTCGCGATCAGGCGCTGGAAGAGTTCCAGCAGCAGTCCGGTCTGGGGGAGGCGCTCAAGGAGTTGCCGGAAAACCCGCTGCCCGGCGTAGTGCTGGTGACGCCGAAGGAAGTCGACAAGTCGACGCTTGAAGCATTAAGACAAAAACTTTCCGAGTTGCCCAGGGTACAACAGGCGCAGCTTGATCTAGTCTGGGTCGAGCGTCTGGCAGCGATCCTCAAGCTGGGTGACCGTTTCGTCTTCGGTCTGACCGTGCTTCTGGTTTCTGCATTACTTTTGGTGATAGGCAATACCATTCGTCTTCATATTGAAAACCGCCGCACAGAGATAGAAGTGATTAAACTCGTAGGCGGCACTGACAGTTATGTGCGCAGGCCCTTCCTTTATATGGGCGCGCTTTATGGCTTTGGTGCGGGGATTCTTTCCTGGGGCGTGCTGGCGTTCGGCCTGAACTGGCTGAACGACGCGGTGGTCGGGCTGGCCGGTTTGTACGGCAGCGATTTTGCGCTGGCCGGCGTGCCGTCAGCCGATGGTCTGTCTCTCTTGCTTGGCGCGGTGCTGTTGGGGTATATCGGTGCATGGATTGCAGTCGCACGCCACCTGAGGGAGCTTGCGCCAAAGTAATATCATTTTGCTCGTATTGACCTTTCAGCGTTTATGGGAACTTGTCCTACGGTTTCCGGTCAATTTTCGCAGTGCTGAACTGCACGAGTTATGTAAGTCGGAGGTTTTTTCGTATGACCAATTCTTTGCAGCCTGCATATGCTCTGGTCCCGGGTGCGAACCTGGAGGCCTATGTGCACACGGTGAACAGCATTCCATTGCTGACGCCGGAGCAGGAGCGTGAACTGGCCGAGAGTCTCTATTATGAGCAGGATCTTGAGGCAGCTCGGCAGATGGTGCTTGCCCACCTGCGTTTTGTCGTACATATCGCCCGTAGCTATTCCGGCTACGGTCTGGCTCAGGCTGACCTGATCCAGGAAGGCAACGTCGGTCTGATGAAGGCCGTGAAGCGCTTCAACCCGGAAATGGGCGTACGCCTGGTGTCCTTTGCCGTGCACTGGATCAAGGCTGAAATCCACGAGTTCATCCTGCGTAACTGGCGGATCGTGAAAGTCGCGACCACCAAGGCGCAGCGCAAGCTGTTCTTCAACCTGCGCAGCCAGAAGAAACGCCTGGCCTGGCTGAACAACGAGGAAGTCCATCGCGTGGCGGAAAGCCTCGGCGTGGAGCCGCGGGAAGTGCGCGAGATGGAAAGTCGCCTGACCGGCCATGACATGGCCTTCGACCCGGCTGCCGAAGCCGACGACGACAGCGCTTTCCAATCGCCGGCCAACTATCTGGAAGACCACCGGTATGACCCGGCCCGTCAACTGGAAGACGCCGACTGGAGCGACAACTCCAACCACAACCTGCATGAAGCGCTGGAAGTGCTGGACGACCGCAGCCGTGACATCCTCTATCAGCGCTGGCTGGCAGAAGAAAAGGCCACGCTGCACGACCTGGCGCAGAAGTACAACGTGTCGGCCGAGCGTATTCGTCAGCTTGAAAAGAGCGCGATGAACAAGCTCAAGGTGTCGATCGCCGCATAACCTGCGCGAAGGCAATAAAAAACGCCCCGGTCATGGATCGGGGCGTTTTTGTTTCTGGCCTCTCACAAAACCAATGTGGGAGCGAGCCTGCTCGCGAATGCGCCAGGTCAGTCGCTATAAGTGTTGATGAAACAATCGCTTTCGCGAGCAGGCTCGCTCCCACAGGGGATCTTCAGTGTCTGGAAATTCGTGATCGACTATTGAGACCACGGCGCCCGACGCGAATCATTGAGCCCCGCCAGATAGCTGTCACCACCGAGCTGACTCATCTGCCGCCGTATCCAGCCTGCACGCCGCGCAACGTAAGAGGTCGGATGGCTGGCGCTCCACACTCGCGGGTTCGGCAGCACTGCCGCCAGCAAGCTGGCCTGCTGGCGGGACAGTTTGCCCGCGCTTACGCCGAAGTGATGCCTGGCCGCCGCTTCCGCGCCAAACACCCCTTCATCCCACTCGACGCTGTTGAGGTACACCTCGAGAATCCGCTGCTTGGGCCAGAATACTTCGATCAATGCGGTAAACCAGGCTTCCAGGCCTTTGCGCAACCAGCTGCGGCCGGACCACAGGAACAGGTTTTTCGAAACCTGCTGGCTGAGGGTGCTGGCGCCGCGAATCGAGCCGCCAAGTTCGTTGTGGGCCAGTGCCGCCTTGATCGCATTGACGTCGAACCCCCAGTGTTCGGGGAATTTCTGGTCCTCGCCGGCAATCACCGCGACTTTCAGGTCGTCGGAGATTTCCTCCCAGGGCTTCCAGGTGCGTTGCAGGTCGATGGGCTCGCCGTTGAACCAGGATTCGATCTTGCGCTCGACCATCAGCGCCGTCCCCGGTGGTGGCACCACGCGAAAGATCAGCACCAGCAATACGCTGCCGCCCATGAACCAGAGCACGGCCTTCGTGAAACGACGGAAATATAAACGCAGCATAGAGATGGCTTGGCCGAACCCGTTGAGCGGGCCATTATACAGACCCTGTTGATCGCGTCTGACTGGAGTTCTTCATGCTGCGTGGCTTTCTGATGCTGGCCGCTTTCTTTGGCTTCACCGGTGTAGGTCTTGGGGCCTTTGCCGCCCACGGACTGAAAAGCCGTCTGACGCCTGAATATCTGGCGATTTTTCATACCGGCGTCACTTATCAGCTGGTGCACACCCTGGCGCTGTTGGGTGTGGCGCTGCTGGCCACACAGATTCCCGGTCGGCTGGTCACCTGGGCCGGCGCGTCCTTTGCCATCGGCATCCTGTTGTTCTCCGGCAGCCTGTACGTGCTTACGCTGACGGGCATCAGCAAGCTCGGCATCATCACGCCCTTCGGCGGTCTGGCGTTTCTGGTGGGCTGGCTCTGTTTGGGGCTTGCCGCCTGGCGGTTGAGCTGACCACGCGGTCCATTTCATGACGAATGGCTTGGGTCGGCCTGACTGATCGGGCTAGAATGCCAGCCCCTAAAAATGATGGCGGCATCCGGCATGCGCATTCAGTTGAACGGCGAATCCTTTGAACTGCCCGACGGTGAAACCGTTGCGGCCCTGCTGACCCGTCTGGACCTGACCGGACGCCGGGTGGCGGTCGAACTCAATCTGGATATCGTCCCACGCAGCCAGCATGCCGATACCACGCTCAATGACGGCGATAACGTCGAAGTCGTGCACGCCATCGGCGGCGGCTAGCCGTCAGGCCCGCATGGGCCGAGAATTCTGCAAGACCCTCACTCCTACAGAGGATTTCCCATGAGCATCGTTCGTAACGACAAGCCTTTCGTCCTGGCCGGTCGTACTTACCAGTCGCGTTTGCTGGTAGGTACCGGCAAGTACCGCGACATGGAAGAAACCCGCCTGGCCATCGAAGCCTCGGGTGCCGAGATTGTCACGTTTGCCGTGCGCCGTACCAACCTCGGCCAGAACCAGGGCGAACCGAACCTGCTGGATTTCCTCTCGCCGGATCGCTACACCTTCCTGCCGAACACTGCCGGTTGCTACGACGCCATCGAAGCCGTGCGCACCTGCCGCCTGGCCCGTGAGCTGCTCGATGGCCACAATCTGGTGAAGCTGGAAGTGCTGGCGGACCAGAAAACCCTGTTCCCCAACGTGATCGAAACCCTCAAGGCCGCCGAATCGCTGGTCAAGGAAGGCTTCGACGTGATGGTCTACACCAGCGATGACCCGATCATCGCCCGGCAACTGGCGGAAATCGGCTGCATCGCCGTGATGCCACTGGCCGGACTGATTGGCTCGGGCCTGGGGATCTGCAACCCGTACAACCTGCAGATCATCCTCGAAGAAGCGAAAATCCCGGTGCTGGTGGATGCCGGTGTCGGCACCGCTTCCGACGCCACCATCTCCATGGAGCTGGGCTGTGACGCGGTGCTGATGAACTCGGCCATCGCTCACGCGCAGCAACCGATCATGATGGCCGAAGCCATGAAGCACGCCATCGTTGCCGGTCGCCTGGCGTACCTCGCCGGTCGTATGCCGAAAAAACTCTATGCCAGCGCCTCTTCGCCGCTGGATGGTCTGATCAAGTAAGAGCCATTGATGACTGAATCGAAAGACACGCCTATCCAGACGGAAGAAGGCGACGAGCGCCAACACCGCCGCATCAAGAGTTTCGTGATGCGCGCCGGGCGCATGACCGAAGGCCAGCAACGTGGCCTGGAGCAGGGCGCTCCGTTGTTCGTGTTGCCCCTGGCCGACGCGCCGGTGGACTTCGACCAGGTATTCGGCCGCTCGGCACCGCGCTCGCTGGAAATCGGTTTCGGCATGGGCCATTCGCTGCTGGAAATGGCTGCCGCTTCGCCGGAGCAGGATTTCATTGGCGTGGAAGTGCACCGTCCGGGTGTTGGTGCGCTGCTCAATGGCGTACTGACCCAGGGCCTGACCAACCTGCGGGTCTACGATTGCGATGCGATCGAAGTGCTCAATCGTTGCGTGGCCGACAACAGCCTCGATCGCCTGATGCTGTTTTTCCCGGACCCTTGGCACAAGAGCCGTCACCACAAGCGTCGCATCGTTCAGGCGTCGTTCGCTGAGTTGGTGCGCAGTAAGTTGAAGGTCGGCGGCATTCTGCACATGGCCACCGACTGGGAACCGTATGCCGAATACATGCTGGAAGTGATGAACGTCGCACCGGGTTATCGCAACCTGGCCGAAGACGGCAAGTGCGTGCCACGCCCGGCCGAGCGCCCGATCACCAAGTTCGAACGCCGTGGCGAACGGCTTGGGCATGGGGTGTGGGACCTGAAGTTCGAAAAACTGGCGTAAAACCTGTGGGAGCGAGCCTGCTCGCGAAGAGGGAGTGTCAGGCGACATAAATGTTGTCTGATGTACCGCATTCGCGAGCAGGCTCGCTCCCACAGTGGCTTTGGATGTTGCCAACGATCAGCGGCGGTCTGCGACTACGCCAATCAATACCAACACCACCAACAACACCGGCGCCAGGCTGTAGTTGTTGAACTGGCTCAAACCCTTGACGATCCACGGTGTGGCATAGATCAACGCCGCGCCGCTGCCGATCATGCACAGCAGGGCCATCAGCGGGACGCGCAAGGCGCCGGCGATGCTGCCCAGGCGTTGCTCGACCCAGCCTTTGAAGTCCGCGCCGAACAGCACCAGCAGGCAGCCCACCAGGGCCAGGGCAATTTCCGAGAGGTTGCTGCGGCTCCAGCGAGAGACGGTGGCGAGCAGGTCGAGTACCAAGTCCATTCGATTTCCTTATGTCAGAAAATTCTGCAGCAAGTCGTTGAGGAATAGCTGTCCGCGCTCGGTGGCCGCCAGACGTGACGGTTCGACCTGCAACAGGCCACTTTGTTCGGCTTCACGGCGGCCTTGGGCAAGGCTTTCCAGGGGCATCCCGGTACGTTCCGGGTACAAGCGCGATTCGACACCCGCGGTCAGGCGCAGGGCGTTCATCAGGAACTCGAACGGCATTTCGTCATTGGTCAGCGTTTTCTCGCCGGCCTGAAAGCGTTTTGCCGGGTTCAGGTAGTCTTTCGGCAGGCGGGTTTTCCAAGTGCGGATGATGCGTCCATCCGGATGGCTGAGCTTGCCGTGGGCGCCGGCGCCGATGCCGATGAAATCGCCAAAGCTCCAGTAATTGAGGTTATGCCGTGCCGGGCGACCGGGCTGGGCATAGGCCGAGACCTCATACTGGGCGTAACCGTGTTCGGCGAGCAACGCCTGACCCGCTTCCTGAATGTCCCACAGCATGTCGTCTTCCGGCAGCGTCGGCGGCTGGTTCCAGAACACCGTGTTCGGCTCCAGGGTCAACTGGTACCAGGACAAATGGGTCGGCTTCAGGGCGATGGCCTGGCGCAGATCGCTCAGCGCATCGTCCAGGGATTGATCGGGCAAACCGTGCATCAGGTCCAGGTTGAAGTTGTCGAACCCGGCCTGGCGCGCCATGCCGGCGGCTCGCACCGCTTCGTCGCCATTGTGAATCCGTCCCAGTGCCTTGAGTTTCTCTTGCTGAAAGCTCTGGATGCCGATCGACAGGCGATTGATCCCCAGCGCACGGTAGGCGACGAATTTCTCTTGTTCGAAGGTCCCCGGATTGGCTTCCAGGGTGATTTCGATGTCGCTGGCAAAGCGGATGCGCTGCTCGACACCCTTGAGCAAACGGCCCAATGCCTCGGCACTGAACAGACTAGGCGTGCCGCCACCGAAGAAGATCGAACTCAGCTCGCGACCGTAGACGGCGTGCAGGTCCAGATCGAGGTCGGCCAACAGCGCGTCCACGTACTCTTCTTCCGGCAGCACCGGGCTGGCGGTGTGGGAGTTGAAATCGCAATAAGGGCATTTGCGCACGCACCACGGGATGTGGATGTACAGCGCCAGGGGCGGCAGCACTGGCAGGGCCGCCCGAGGCGTTTGCGCGCCGCCGAAGATCAGCGGCGGCGCGGATGATTCAATGGTCATTTCAAGCCCAGACGCTGGCGCAGCAGATCCATTGCACGGGCGCGGTGACTGATCTGGTTCTTGTCGCTAGGGCTTAGCTCGGCGCTGGAGCAATCACGCTCCGGGACCCAGAACAACGGGTCGTAGCCAAAACCGTGCTCGCCGCTGGCCTGGGTCAGAATACGCCCGTGCCACAGGCCTTCGCAGAGAATCGGCAGTGGATCGTCGGCATGCCGCACCAGCGCCAGCACGCAGACGAACTGCGCGCCGCGTTCGGCTTGCGGGACGTCCTTCAACACATCGAGCAGTTTGGCGTTGTTGGCTGCATCGCCCTTGCCGTCGGCATAACGCGCCGAGTAGATGCCCGGTGCGCCGCCCAGGAAGTCCACCGCCAACCCCGAATCGTCAGCCAGTGCCGGCAGGCCGGAAATGCGCGCGGCATTGCGGGCCTTGAGGATGGCGTTCTCGACGAACGACAGGCCGGTTTCTTCAGGCTCCACGCTGCTGAACTCGCCGATCGAGCGCAGTTGCACCGATTCGCCGAGCATGGCCTGGAGTTCCTTGAGTTTGCCGGCGTTATGGCTGGCGAGTACGAGTTGCGTGAAGTTGATCATTCGCCGGGAAAGAGCTCTTGGTTGAAGTTGATGGAGTTGATTTTGTCACCGGTCTGCACCTTGATGTCGAAGGTGCGGGTTTCCTGCTGGGGTACCGGAAATTGTGCGATGTAGTAGATCGCGCCTTGTTCGGTGATCTGTTTGAATTTCAGGTTCACGCTCTGGCTGGTCAGGTCTTTGACTGTGCCGCTGACCTGGGCCATCTGCGGCTTGCCATCCTTGAGCACCGAAATGTTGATCACGCCCTGATTCTTGCTGCGGGTGAGTTCCGCGGCCTTGGCGATGTCCGGCGTCAGGAAGGTGGAGTTGAAGGTGTTGTAGTGCACCGTCGTGTCGCCGAAGACTTCCTTGCGATCACCTTTGATCGCATCGGCGGCCATGACCGTGACGCTCAGGCAGGCGGTGAGTAGAAACAGCGCTAGACGACCCATGATCGTTCTCCTCCAAATAAGGTGTTCAGACCGCGACCTTGTGGTCTGCAAGCCCCGGGCTGCTGACGCGGTAAATGCCGATCTCACCTAACAGATTAGGCCATAGCTTGCTGGCCCACCCGTGCCGATGCTGTTGATCCACGGCAAGCCGATCAATGACCTTGGCTTCACGTTCGCGGCACAAGGCTTCAAAGTCGGCGAAGGTGCAGAAGTGGATGTTCGGCGTGTTGTACCAGGTGTACGGCAGGAACTCGGAAACCGGCATCCGGCCCTTGCTTGCCAGGTACCAGCGGCAGCGCCAGTGACCGAAATTCGGGAACGTGATGATGCACTGGCGGCCGACCCGAAGCATTTCGTCGAGGATCTTGTCCGGGTAGTGCACCGCTTGCAGCGCCTGGGTCATGACCACGATGTCGAAGCTGTTGCTGGCAAAGTTGCCCAGGCCCTTGTCCAGGTCCTGCTCGATGACGTTGATGCCCTTGGCCACGCACTCGGCGATGTTGTCCGCGTCGTTTTCCAGGCCGTAACCGGTGACTTGCTTGTTGTCGCGCAGCCAGGTCAGCAGTTCGCCGTCGCCGCAACCGAGGTCGAGCACGCGGCTGCCGGCGGGGATCCATTCCTGGATGATTTCCAGATCGGCTCTCATGTCTTCCTCAAAACGTAATGCGGTTCATGTAATTGCCGAACGCCTGCAGGTAGCGCGGGATCGGAATCAGGAAGGCGTCGTGGCCTTGCGGCGCGTCGATTTCCAGGTAGCAGACGTCCTTGCGTGCAGCCATCAGCGCGTCCACCAGTTCCCGTGAACGAGCCGGGGAGAAGCGCCAGTCGGTAGTGAACGACATCACGCAGAACTTGGCGGTGGCATTGGCGAAGGTCTTGGCCAGGTCATCGTCGAAGCTGGCTGCCGGATCGAAATAGTCCAGGGCCTTGGTCATCAGCAGGTAGGTGTTGGCGTCGAAACGCCCGGAGAACTCTTCACCCTGATAGCGCAGGTAGCTTTCGACCTGGAACTCGACACTGTGGAAGTCGTAGTTGAGCTTCTCGCTTTTCAGGCCGCGACCGAATTTCTCGCCCATGGAGTCGTCGGACAGGTAAGTGATGTGCCCGACCATCCGCGCCAGCATCAGCCCGCGCTTGGGGATTACGCCTTGCTCCTGGAACGAACCGCCGTGGAACTCGGGGTCGGTGAGGATCGCCTGGCGCGCCACTTCGTTGAAGGCGATGTTCTGCGCCGACAGCTTGGGTGCCGAGGCGATGGCCAGGCAATGGCGCACGCGGTCCGGGTAAGTAATGGTCCACTGCAACGCCTGCATGCCGCCCAGGCTGCCGCCGATGACAGCGGCCCATTGGCCGATGCCGAGCCGGTCCGCCAGGCGCGCCTGGCTGTGCACCCAGTCTTCCACGGTCAGCACCGGGAAGTCGGCGCCGAATGGCTTGCCGGTTTCCGGGTTGGTGCTGCTCGGGCCGGTGGAGCCGTTGCAGCCGCCGAGGTTGTTCAGGCTGACGACAAAGAACTTGTTGGTGTCGATGGGCTTGCCAGGGCCGATGCAGCTGTCCCACCAACCGGGCTTGCGGTCGGCGGGGCTGTGGAAACCGGCCGCGTGGTGGTGGCCGGACAAGGCGTGGCAGATCAGCACGGCATTGCTCGCCGTGGCGTTCAGCGTGCCGTAGGTTTCGTAAATCAGGTCATAGGCCGCGAGCGAACGACCGCAGGCCAACGCCAGGGGTTCGCTGAAGTGCGCCGTTTGCGGCGTCACCAGACCAACAGAATCGGGGGGGAAGGCAGCTGGCATCGACCCTGCTCTCGTTGAAATGAGGCGTAAGTCTAAAGACCGCTGGGGTTAGCGGCAAGCAAAGGCCGGGCCTGTTTTTTCCCGGGAAGACCGAGGTGTGCCATTCGCGAGCAGGGGGATGCATTCCCATGTGGGAGCGAGCCTGCTCGCGAAGAACGATGACGCGGTTAGCCTGAATCAGATCAGGCCGAACAGTTCCTTCGGCATCAGCGCGTAGTACGCCAGGCGCGGAATCAGCCAGCTTTGCAGCAATTGCAGGGCGATAAACGCGAAGATCGGCGAGATGTCGAGGCCGCCCAGGTTCGGAATGATCCGGCGGAACGGCGCGAGTACCGGCTCAGAAATCTGCTGGACCAGTTCCGCGCCCGGGTTATGGCTACCCGGAGCGACCCAGGACAGGATCACGCTGATGATCATCGCCCAGAACAGGATCTTCAAAAACAGCGCGAAGATACCGATCAGTGCCCAAGGCGCCAGAAACAGCACATCAATGTCGTAGCCTCTGAGCAGCAGGATGACCGCGAACAGTGCCATCTGTACCAGCAGCGCCAATACCAACGAGGACATGTCCAGGCCGAACATGCTCGGGATGACCCGGCGCAGTGGCTTGAGCAGTGGTTGGGTAGCCTTTACGGCGAACTGGCAGAGCGGGTTGTAGAAGTTCGCCCGCACCAATTGCAGGATGAAGCGCAGCAACACGATCAGCAGATACAGGCTGCCCAGGGTTTGAATCACAAAAATGGCAGCGTCATTGAGTCCGAGCATTATTGATTCCTTTTTAAGTGCTGATTAGCGACCGAGTTGCTCAGCCATCTCGGCGGAGCGGTGCGCGGCGGCGCCGAGTGCTTTTTCGACCAGTGTTTCGAAGCCATCGGCCTGGAACGACTTGATGGCTGCTTCTGTAGTGCCCGCAGGCGAAGTGACGCGACGACGTAACTCAGCGGCGTCGACGTCGCTGGCCACGGCCATGTGCGCGGCGCCCAGGGCGGTTTGCACGGTCAGTCGGGCGGCAATGTCCGCCGGCAGGCCGAGCTTCACGCCGGCGGCAGTCATGGCTTCGATCAGCAGGAAGAAGTACGCAGGGCCGGAACCGGAAACGGCGGTGACCGCGTCCAGTTGCTGCTCTTCGTTCAACCACAGCGCGATGCCAACGGCTGACAGCAGGTCTTCCGCTTGTTGACGTTGTTCGACGGAGACCTCGGCGGTGGCAAACAAACCGCTTACACCCTGGCGCAGCAGCGCGGGGGTGTTGGGCATGCAGCGCACGATTGGCTGGGCGCCGAGCCAGTTGTTCATGCTGGCGCAGGTGATGCCGGCCGCGATCGAAACCACCAGTTGCCCAGGCTTCAGGCTTGGGCGGATGGCTTCACAGACGGCTTTCATCGCCTGGGGTTTGACCGCCAGCACGACCACATCGGCGCCTTCAATGGCTTGGGCGTTATCGGCGAACACTTCAATGCCGTGTTCGGCGCTCACGCGGGCTCGGGTTTCGTCACCCGGATCGCTGGCGCGGATCTGCGCGGCGTCCAGACCTTTGGCCCGCAGGCCGCCGATCAGGCTGGCAGCCATGTTGCCGGCACCGATAAAGGCAATACGCGTCTTGCTCATGTCAGGTCCTTATAAAGAAAGTATTTAAGGCTGGCCGTAGTCACGGGCACCGAATAAAGCCGTGCCGATACGGACCCAAGTGGCGCCCTGGGCGATGGCCGATTCGAGATCGTGGCTCATGCCCATGGAAAGTGTGTCGAGCGGTAGATTGAGGCTGGCTTGCAGGTTTTGTACGGCGGCAAAAGCGGCATCTTGAGCGGCGCGATCTTCCGTCGGCTCGGGAATGGCCATCAACCCGCGCAATTTCAAGCGCGGCAGGGCACTGATGGCGTTGGCCAGGGCCGGCAGGTCGGCCGGGGCGCAGCCGGATTTGCTGGCTTCGCCGCTGACGTTGACCTGGATGCAGATGTTCAAGGGCGGTAGATCGGCCGGGCGTTGTTCGGACAGGCGTTGCGCAATTTTCAGGCGATCCACGGAATGCACCCAGTCGAAGTGCTCGGCGATGGCGCGAGTCTTGTTCGATTGAATGGGGCCGATGAAGTGCCAGATCAAGGGCAGGTCGGCCAATTCGAGCTGCTTGCCCAATGCCTCCTGCAGGTAGTTTTCACCAAAGTCGCGCAGGCCGGCGGCATAGGCTTCGCGCAGGTCCTGTGCGGGTTTGGTCTTGCTCACGGCCAGCAGCTGAACGCTGTTTTCGTCACGATTGGCGGCGAGTGTTGCGGCATGTATGCGCGAACTAACCAGTTCAATGTTGTCTGCTATGGTGGACATTCAAGAGGCGCCAGCAGGTCTGAGGTTGGCGGCATTCTACTGGAATTGAGGGGGGCTATGGATATCACTGAGTTGTTGGCGTTCAGTGCCAGACAAGGCGCTTCCGACCTGCACCTGTCCGCTGGCCTGCCACCGATGATCCGCGTCGACGGCGATGTGCGGCGTATCAATCTGCCGCCCCTGGACCACAAGGAAGTGCAGGCACTGATCTACGACATCATGAACGATACCCAGCGGGTGGACTTCGAAAAGCACCTGGAAACCGACTTTTCCTTCGACGTGCCCGGTGTGGCGCGTTTCCGGGTCAACGCGTTCAACCAGAGCCGCGGCGCCGGCGCGGTGTTTCGCACGATCCCGTCCAGGGTCCTGAGCATGGATGAACTGGGCATGGGCGACGTGTTCCGCAAGATGACCGACGCGCCCCGTGGCCTGGTGCTGGTGACCGGGCCGACCGGCTCAGGCAAGTCCACCACGCTGGCGGCGATGATCGACTACCTGAACAGCCATCGTCATCACCACATCCTCACCATCGAAGATCCGATCGAGTTCGTTCACGAGTCGCGCAAATGCCTGATCAATCAGCGCGAAGTCCACCGCGACACCCGCAGCTTCGCCACCGCCCTGCGCTCGGCCCTGCGCGAAGACCCGGACGTGATTCTGGTGGGCGAGATGCGCGACCTGGAGACCATTCGCCTGGCCCTGACCGCCGCCGAAACCGGTCACCTGGTATTCGGTACGCTGCACACCACATCGGCGGCGAAAACCATCGACCGGATCGTCGACGTGTTTGCGGGGGACGAGAAACCCATGGTGCGCTCGATGCTCTCCGAATCGTTGCTGGCGGTGGTGTCGCAGACGCTGGTGAAGAAAATCGGCGGCGGGCGTATAGCTGCCCACGAAATCATGCTGGGTACGTCGGCCATCCGTAACCTGATCCGCGAAGACAAGGTGGCGCAGATGTACTCATCGATTCAGGCGGGCGGGTCGTTGGGGATGCAGACGCTGGATATGGGCTTGAAGGATTTGGTTGCCCGGGGGGTGGTCAGTCGCGAGCAGGCGCGGGAGAAGGCGCGGTCGCCGGATAATTTTTGAGGGAATTGCGTTGGTTTCAAGGACGCCTTCGCGAGCAGGCTCGCTCCCACAGTGAAATGCATTCCAATGTGGGAGCGAGCCTGCTCGCGAAGAGGGCGTTATGTCCGAAGAGGATTCAAGACGCTGAAGTCAGCGCTGAACAACCTGCAACGCTTTGGGTTCTTTCGGCAGAACCCTTTTGGCAACCACGTAGTTCTTTTCCCAATACGGTTTCTTCAAGGTGTCGATGGTCACCGACTTGCCACGACGAGGTGCGTGGATGAAGCGGTCGTTGCCCAAGTAGATGGCAACGTGATTGACTCGACGGCTCTTGATGTTGAAGAAAATCAGGTCGCCCGGCTTGAGGTCCTTGCGATCGACTTTCTCGCCATGACCGCTGGCCATGGCATTGGATGTGCGTGGCAGGTCAAACGAGGCGTCATTGAACGCGTATTTCACCAGGCCGCTGCAATCGAAGCCTTTGCTCGGGCTGCTGCCGCCCCAACGGTAAGGCGTACCGAGGACGTTGACAGCGCGGCTCAGGACGTTGCTGCTTTCCTTGGTCCCCATTGGCGGAACCAGGCTGCTCTTGCTGATCAGCTGAGGAGCGTTCTTGAGCGATTTCTTGCTTTTGCTCGAAGGAGCCGAAGCATGGGATTTTGGGGTGTAACCATTAACGTTCGGAAGACGTTGCTCACGATTGGTGGCGTGGGCGGCCAGTGGCAATAATAGGCAAATGGTTAGCCATGTCTTGAAAAATGGACGCATTAGGCAAGGCTCGTATGGGTTAGCGCGCAACTTTATAACAGCTTTTTTTGGCATTCCGAGGCCGTTTGTCGATTCCATCGGGGTCTAACGGAACCAAATAAGCGGTAAATTGACGCAATTGTCCGACAGAAGTCAGGTGCCATAAGGGTTTGGCGGAAGGGACAGTAGCAGTTGCCATACGTCGGCTGCTCGTAAAAAAGTCACAAAGATTTAAAGAATATTTATCTATCGTGTGAATCGAGGTCCTTCATGAACACCTATCAACCGCCCATCCCGCACCAAGACACACACAGCAAAGTGATCGGTTACTTGCTGTGGATTTTCGGTTTTACCGGTGCTCACCGCTTCTATTACGGCAAGCCGGTGACCGGGACGATCTGGTTCTTCACCTTCGGATTGCTGGGGATTGGCTGGTTGATCGACTTGTTCCTGATCCCGGCCATGGACCGCGAAGCGGACCTGCGGTTCACCGCCGGGCCGATCGAATACAACGTTGCGTGGATTCTGCTGACGTTTCTCGGGGTATTCGGCATACACCGGATGTATCAGGGGAAATGGATCAGCGGATTGGTGTACCTGCTGACCGGCGGGCTGTTCTTCCTGGGAGTGTTGTATGACTTCTGGACGCTGAATGATCAGGTGTCGCTGCGTAACGCTCAGCGTCGCTGAGCCCTTTAGTAAGTCTTCGCGAGCAGGCTCGCTCCCACAGTGGGTGTGTTGACTGCTAGTCCAGCGTCAATACATAACCCTGTGGGAGCGAGCCTGCTCGCGAATGCAAGCAACGCGGTCTTACGCCTGGTGGCTGATCCGGCCGTCCACCAGGGTATAGCGCACCACGCCCGGCAGAGTGTGGCCTATGAACGGGCAGTTCTCGCCCTTGGACAGCCAGGTCTCACCGGCCACGGTCGAAGCCGCAGGATCGAACAGCACGATATCCGCCGCCCCACCCACCGCCAGTTTGCCGGCCGGCAGGCGCAACGCCTCGGCAGGACCGGCGCTCAAACGTGCCAGCAACGTTGGCAAGTCCAACAAACCATCTTCCACCAGCGTCATCGCCAATGGCAGCAACAATTCAACGCTGCTGATCCCAGGCTCGGTGGCACCGAATGGCGCCAGTTTGGCGTCTCGCTCGTGGGGTTGGTGATGGCTGGAGATGGCCGAGACCACGCCCGATTTCACCGCTTCACGCAGGCCGTCGCGGTCGGCGCGGGTACGCAACGGCGGCTGGACGTGATACAGGCTGCTGAAGTCGATCAGGGCTTCGTCGGTGAGGATCAGCTGATACAGCGCCACGTCGGCCGTGACCTTCAAGCCACGGGCCTGTGCCTGGGCGATCAGGGCCACGCCGCGTGCGCTGGTGAGCTGACTGAAGTGCGCGCGCACGCCGGTTTGTTCAACCAGCAGCAGGTCCCGGGCCAGGGCGACGGTTTCGGCGGTTTCCGGAATGCCCGGCAGGCCGAGGAAACTCGCGGTCGGGCCTTCATGGGCCAGACCGCCTTCAGCGAGGTCGTGATCCTGGGAGTTGAAAATCACCGTCAAGTCGAAGGTGGCCGCGTAGTCCAGCGCCCGGCACAGGGTACGGGTGTTGCGGAAACTCTCCAGCCCGTTGCCGAAGGCCACGCAACCGGCATCGCGCAGGGCGACCAATTCGGCCAGCTGTTCGCCGTCCAGACCTTTGCTCAGCGCGCCGATCGGGAACACTTTGGTGTTGCCGGCTTCGCGGGCGCGGTCGAGGATCAATTCGGCCACCGCCGAAGTATCCAGGACCGGTTTGGTTTTCGGCGGGCAGCACAGGCTGGTGATACCCCCGGCCGCGGCGGCACGGGTTTCGCTGGTGATCGAGCCTTTGCGGCTGTAGCCCGGTTCGCGCAGGGCGACGTTGAGGTCGACCAGGCCAGGGGCGGCCACCAGGCCTTTGGCGTCGAGGGTGTCGACGGCGACAAAACCGGCGGGCGCGGCGCCGATGGCGACGATCTTGCAGGCTTCAATATGGATATCGGTGACTTGATCCAGGCCGCTGGCCGGATCGATGACGCGGGCGCCGAGGATGCTGAGCTTCACTGAAGGTTCTCCTGCTCGAATTGGCGCTGCGCAGTCTGCCCGCTCATGGCCATGGACAAAACGGCCATGCGAATCGCGATGCCGTAGGTCACCTGGTTGAGGATCACCGAGTGCGGGCCGTCGGCCACCGCCGACTCAATCTCCACACCACGGTTGATCGGTCCAGGGTGCATGACGATGGCATCGGGCTTGGCGCCGGCCAGGCGCGCGGTGGTCAGGCCGAACAGGCGGTAGAACTCGCCTTCGCTGGGCAACAGGCCGCCGGTCATGCGCTCACGCTGCAGGCGCAGCATGATCACCACGTCGACGTCTTTCAGGCCTTCGGTCATGTCGGTGTAGACCTTCACGCCGTATTGCTCGATGCCGATCGGCAACAGGGTTTTCGGCGCGATGACGCGGATGTCCGGGCACCCCAGGGTTTTCAGCGCCAGCATGTTCGAGCGCGCCACCCGCGAATGCAGGATGTCGCCGACGATGGCCACGGAAAGGTTTTCGAAGCCGCCCTTGTGCCGGCGAATGGTCAGCATGTCGAGCATGCCCTGGGTCGGGTGGGCGTGACGACCGTCGCCGCCGTTGATGATCGCCACTTGCGGGCAAACGTGTTCGGCGATGAAGTGTGCGGCACCGGAATCACCGTGGCGCACGACGAACATGTCGGCGGCCATGGCTTCCAGGTTGCGTAGGGTGTCGAGCAGCGTTTCGCCCTTGCTTGCCGACGATGTCGACACGTTCAGGGTGATCACGTCCGCCGACAGGCGCTGGGCCGCCAGTTCGAAGGTGGTGCGGGTGCGGGTGGAGTTCTCGAAGAACACGTTGCACACGGTTTTGCCGCGCAACAACGGGACCTTTTTGACTGCCCGGGCGCCGACTTCAAGGAAGGAGTCGGCGGTGTCGAGGATTTCCGTCAGCAACTCGCGGCGCAAACCGTCGAGCGAGAGGAAGTGGCGCAGCTGGCCCTGGTCATTGAGCTGCAGCGGGCGCTTGGTTTCTAGAGGCGTCATCGCAAGGGGGACTCTCAATAGGGCGAATTAAAGGGCGAGGTCTTGCAGTTCGAGCGCAAGCTCCGGGCCGGACAGCTTCACCCGTTCGTGGGCCGCCAGGGACAGGGTCGCGCCCAGTACGTTCGGGCGGATCGGCAGCTCGCCGGCGTCCAGATCCAGCAGGCACACGAGTGTCACGCTGGCCGGGCGGCCATAGTCGAAGAGTTCGTTCATGGCGGCGCGGATGGTCCGGCCGCTCATCAACACGTCGTCGATCAGCACCAGGTGTTGGCCTTCGATTTCGAACGGCAGGGCCGAGGGGCGCACTTGTGGGTGCAGGCCGTTCTGGCTGAAGTCGTCGCGGTAAAAGGAAACGTCGAGCGTGCCGAGGGGCTCATTGTTGCCCATCTCTTTGAGCAAGGCCTGGGCGACCCAGACGCCGCCGGTACGGATACCGATGTAGCGCGGTTCGCTGATGCCGCGTTTGGCCAGGTAGGCTTCAAGCCGGATCGCCATCTGGCTGATCAGTTCGGCGGGATTTGGCAGGCTCATGGTTGCTCCTTCTTGGGCCCGAGACGGGTGTCGCTTGAGATGGCTCGGGTTGCAGCTATAAAGAGACGCTGGCGGCTCTTCAGGATTAGTGACGTCAGGATTCGAACAGCGCGCTGTTTTCGTCGAGCCAGCCTTGCAGCAGCAGGGCGGCGGCGATGGCGTCGACCGGGTTGTCGCGGTAGCTGCCCTTCTGCCCGCCACGGGCCAGGCGTTCGCCCTTGGCTTCGAAGGTGGTCAGGCGCTCATCGTGGGTGTAGAAGGGCAGGTTGAAGCGGCCGTTGAGGCGGCGGGCGAATTTTTCCGCACGCACGCACATGTCGCTGGGCGTGCCATCCATGTTCAGCGGCAGGCCGACCACGACGGCATCGGGCTTCCATTCTTTGATCAGCGCTTCGACCTGATCCCAGTCGGGAATGCCGTTCTGCGCTTTCAAGGTACACAGCTCGCGGGCCTGGCCGGTAATCACCTGGCCGACCGCGACGCCGATCTGTTTGGTGCCGTAGTCAAAACCCAGAATCAACCGCAGGGCCATCAGGCGTGCCCCGCCTGACTGGTGAGCAGGCTGAGGTTGACACCCAGGTGCTTGGCCGCCGCTTCCAGGCGCAGTTCGCTGCTGGTGTTGAACAGGATGTCGGCGTCGAACGGGCAGGTCAGCCAGGCGTTCTGGGCCAGTTCGGCTTCCAGCTGGCCGGCTTCCCAACCGGCGTAGCCGAGGGCAATCAGGCTTTTTGCCGGGCCGACGCCATCGGCAATGGCGAACAGTACGTCCTGGGAGGTCGACAAGGACAAGTCACCTTCCAGATCAACGGTCGCCTGAAAGGTCTTGCCCGACGGATGCAGAACAAAGCCACGATCGGTCTGAACCGGCCCGCCGATGAAGATCGGCACATGCTGGCAGAGGACCGGCGGTTCGATATTGGGGCGCAATTGCTCGAGGATATCGGCCAGGTTCAGGTCCTGCGGGCGGTTGACCACCAGCCCCATGGCACCATTGGCCGTGTGCTCGACGATGTAGGTCAAGGTGTGCGCAAAGTTCGGGTCGACCATGTGAGGCATGGCGATCAGGAAGTGATGCTTGAGGTAGCTGGGGCTGACGTTTTTCATGAGCGCTAGTGTGGCGTCGGAGGGACAAACTGACAAGCTGGGGATGCACAGGAAATGGCCTAAACCCTGATAACGGCTCGGACCACTGTGGGAGCGAGCCTGCTCGCGAAGAGGGAGTGTCAGTGACATTGGTATTGCCTGACACACCGCATTCGCGAGCAGGCTCGCTCCCACAAGGGGCATTTGCGGGGGGTCAATTACTTGAGAGGCGATCCCCGCGCGCAAATTTCCAGGTGCGGATGATTTCCAGGCGGTCGATATCCGACAAATCCCCGGTAAAGGGAGCGAACGGGGCCGCCAGACGCACGATGCGCTGGGCCGCCTGATCCAGCAGCGGTTGCCCGGAGGATTCCAGTACCAGCACCTCATACAGCGAGCCGTCACGGTTGATCGACACCATCAGGCGCAAGTTGCCGTAAATCTGTTTGCGCCGGGCTTCGTCGGGGTAATTCAGGTTGCCGATGCGCTCGACCTTCTTGCGCCATTCGTCTTTATACCAGGCGCCCTTGTCGCGCATGGTCGAGGCGGCGCTCAAGCGGTGGATGCGCGGGCGCTTGGCGTACAGCTGCTGTTCGTTGGCCAGTTCCGCTTCCAGGCTGGCGATGTCGCTCGACAGCTGTTCAGCATCGAACGTCGGCGCGGCCACTGCAGGTTTGGTGACGGGCTTGGGTTCTTCGGTTTTTGTGGCGGCTTTTTTCGGCTTCGGCGCGACGGTGGTCACGGCCGCCTTGGGCGCCGCTTCCTGCACTTCAGGTTTGGCTGCCGGTGGTGGCGTGACTTTCTGCACCTTGTTGTCCTGGAAAGGCGCGACCTCGGTGGTCTTGGGAATGGCCTTTTTATCCAGGGTGCCGCTGCCTTGCTGATTCTCTTGAGCAAGAAAATCGGCCTTTTCCGGCTTCTTTTCGCTTTTGAACGTGGCGAGGGTGATTTCCAGGGTTTTGCTGATTTGCTGGGGCTCGACCACCGTAAAGCCGACGCCCAACAGCAACGCCAGGTGCACCAGCGCCGCCAGAAACAGGGTAAAACCGAGGCGATCGGCCGGGCGCACGCCGCTATGGGCGAGTTCGGGGGGCAGATCGGACGGGAGGGTCATGACAAGGAAACCAACATCGCGTTTTCACAGGCCGCGCATGATAACGCAATGTTGGTTTGGCTAATCAACGTGCCTTGAGCTTCTGATCGATGGCATCCATCAGCATTGCGCCGATGTCAGTGCCGAACGCATTGTCGATCTCGCGGATGCAGGTCGGGCTGGTGACGTTGATTTCCGTCAGGTGCTCGCCGATCACGTCGAGGCCGACGAACAGCAGGCCTTTTTCCCGCAGGGTCGGACCGACTTGCGCGGCAATCCAGCGATCTTTCTCGGTCAGCGGGCGCGCTTCGCCACGGCCGCCGGCGGCGAGGTTGCCACGGGTCTCGCCAGCGGCGGGAATGCGCGCCAGGCAGTAGTCCACCGGCTCGCCGTCGATCATCAGGATGCGTTTGTCGCCATCGACGATGGCCGGCAGGTAGCCCTGGATCATGATCTGCTGCTGACCATGCAGCGTCAGTGTTTCGAGAATCACCGACAGGTTCGGGTGACCCGCGGTGTGGCGGAAGATCGAGGAGCCGCCCATGCCGTCCAGCGGCTTGAGGATCACGTCACCGTGATGGTCGGCGAATTCGCGCAGCACATCCGGACGGCGGCTGACGATGGTCGGCGGCGTGCACTGAGGGAACAGCGTGGCGAACAGTTTCTCGTTGCAGTCGCGCAGGCTCTGCGGTTTGTTGACCACCAGCACGCCGGCACTTTCGGCTTGTTCCAGCAAATACGTGGAATAGACGAACTCCATGTCGAACGGCGGATCCTTGCGCATCAGGATCACGTCCAGATCGCTCAGCAGCGCGTCGTTTTCGGCGCCCAGCTCGAACCATTTTTCCGGGTTGGCAAACACTTTCAGCGGACGCATCCGCGCCCGGGCCTGGCCTTCGGCCTGGTACAGGTCGCGCTGTTCCATATAGAACAGTTCCCAGCCACGCTTCTGCGCGGCCAGCAGCATGGCCAGCGAGCTATCCTTTTTATAGGAGATGCTGGCGATAGGGTCCATGACAATCCCGACGCGAACGCTCATGGGTGTTTCCTCTGAAGTTGGGGAGCCTGTATCGATCTTCTGTGGGAGCGAGCCTGCTCGCGAAGAGGGCGTGTCAGTGACATTGTTGTTGCCTGGCACACCGCATTCGCGAGCGGGCTCGCTCCCACAGTAAGAAGATCAGACCAAAAGGACCGTTTAAAAGTGGCGTCAGAGTGGCGCTGCGTGGGTTTGCGGTCAAGGAAAAACCACCTCGAAGGTCGGCCGATAGATTGGCATTGGAGACTGTGCTAAAAAGGCTGCCATGTTGTGCTGGCCCTTGAGCATCAAGGGTTTCGGGCCCTCGACCCACTGCAAATGGACAAATAGATTCGTAAAGGCGACGGTAGAGCAATTATGGAACAGCAACCCAGCGCCTTGAAGGTCATGGTGATCGATGATTCGAAGACGATTCGCCGTACCGCCGAAACGCTGCTCAAGAACGTGGGGTGTGAGGTCATCACGGCCATCGACGGTTTCGATGCCCTGGCCAAGATTGCAGACAATCACCCCGGCATCATCTTCGTCGACATCATGATGCCGCGTCTGGATGGCTATCAGACCTGCGCTTTAATCAAGAACAACAGTGCGTTCAAGTCCACGCCAGTGATTATGCTGTCGTCCAAGGACGGGCTGTTCGACAAGGCCAAGGGGCGCATCGTCGGCTCCGACCAGTTTTTGACCAAGCCTTTCAGCAAGGAAGAACTGCTGAACGCGATCCAGGCCCATGTTCCGGGCTTCGCCGCCGTTTTGCCGCAGTAAGACACCAGAAGTGATGCTCGGCCAACGGGCCTTGTGTCGACAAGAATGGGGAAGACCATGGCACGTATTCTGATCGTCGATGATTCGCCGACTGAAATGTACAAACTGACCGGCATGCTGGAAAAGCACGGTCATGAAGTGTTGAAAGCCGAAAACGGCGCCGATGGCGTGGCCCTGGCCCGCCTGGAAAAACCCGATGCGGTGTTGATGGACATCGTCATGCCCGGCCTCAACGGGTTCCAGGCCACCCGCCAGCTGACCAAAGATCCGGAAACCGGGCACATCCCGGTGATCATCATCACCACCAAGGATCAGGAAACCGACAAGGTCTGGGGCACGCGCCAGGGTGCCAAGGACTATCTGACCAAGCCGGTTGATGAAGAGACCCTGATCAGAACCCTGAACAACGTGCTGCCGGGTTGATTGTCCGGCCATGACCGAGTCGCTGACGGCCTTTGAGCTGTTGCTGCAGATCGACCAGCGCTGTCGTCTGCTGGCGGCGGACTTGCCGTCCCAGCCGACCCGACAGGACAGCTGGAGCGGCATCGGCTTTCGCCTGGGTGAGCACTGGTACGTCGCGCCCATGGGCGAAGTCAGTGAAGTGCTGCATGAGCCGCGCTTTACCCAGGTGCCAGGCGTCAAGTCCTGGGTCAAGGGTGTGGCCAACCTGCGTGGGCGCTTGCTGCCGATCATGGATTTGAGTGCTTTCTTTTCGGGTAAAGAGTTCGGGCATGAGCTTTCGACGCCGCGCAAGCAGCGGCGGGTGTTGGTGGTGGAGCATCAAGAGGTGTTCGCCGGGCTGATGGTCGATGAGGTCTTCGGCCTCCAGCACTTTGCCCGCAACAGCCTGAAGCCGGTGCCGGCAGATGACGTCTCGGGGCCGATGTCGGCGTTTGTCGACGGTTGCTTTGAAGGCGAGCAGAGCTGGCGGGTGTTCAGCCCGTTTGCGCTGGCGAGGTCCCAAGGATTCATGAACATTGCGCTATAAACGCGGACCCTGTGGGAGCCGGGCTTGCCCGCGATGCAGGCGACTCGGTCTCACATTGAACCGAGGTAATGCTATCGCTGGCAAGCCAGCTCCCACAGGGATCGCGTCAGGTTAGAAGATGGTTGGTTAACAGGCGAAGACCGATGATAAAAGCTAAAACAGGCAAGCCAATGGAAGGGTCGCGCAGTCGTTCGCAGATCATCGCGCTGTTCATCGCGCTGATCATCTTCATCATGCTGTTGTTTGCCAACTTCGCGTACCTCAACACCCAGGCGACGTACGACAAACAGTACATCGGTCACGCCGGCGAGCTGCGTGTCTTGTCCCAGCGCATTGCCAAGAACGCCACCGAAGCCGCCGCCGGCAAGGCCGCAGCGTTCAAGCTGCTCAGCGATGCGCGCAATGATTTTGCCCAGCGCTGGAGCTATCTGAAAAAAGGCGACCCTTCCACCGGCCTGCCGCCGGCACCAGCGGTCGTGCGCCCGGAAATGCGCGCGGTGCAGATGGACTGGGAGCGCCTGCTGAAAAACACCGACGCCATTCTTTCCAGCGAGCAGACCGTGCTGTCGCTGCATCAGGTGGCCGCGACCCTGGCCGAAACCGTGCCGCAGTTGCAGGTTGAATACGAGAAAGTGGTGGAGATCCTCCTGCAGCGGGGCGCACCGGCTGCCCAGGTGGCGATGGCCCAGCGTCAATCACTGCTGGCCGAACGCATTCTGGGCGCTGTGAACACGGTGCTGTCCGGCGACGAAAACTCGCAGCAGGCGGCCGACGTCTTCGGTCGCGACGCGGCGCGGTTCGGCCAGGTACTCAACGGCATGCTCCAGGGCAATGTAGCGCTGCGGGTCAGCCAGGTTGAAGACCGTGATGCGCGGGCGCGCCTGATGGAAATTTCCGAGCTGTTCGAGTTCGTCTCCGGCTCGGTGGATGAAATCCTCGAAACCTCGCCGGAGCTGTTCAAGGTCCGCGAGTCGGCCACCAATATCTTCAGCCTCTCGCAGACCCTGCTCGACGAAGCCTCGCACCTGGCCGGCGGTTTCGAAAACCTCGCCAGCGGGCGCAACACCGACACCATTGGCGGCTATGTGCTGGGTCTGGCGGCATTGATGTCGATCATCCTCATCGGTCTGGTGATGGTCCGCGAAACCAATCGCCAGCTGCGGGAAACCGCCGAGAAAAACGAGCGCAATCAGAACGCAATCATGCGACTGCTCGACGAAATCGAAGACCTGGCCGACGGTGACCTGACCGTGACCGCCTCGGTGACCGAAGACTTCACCGGCACCATTGCCGACTCGATCAACTATTCCGTGGACCAGCTGCGCGATCTCGTGGCGACCATTAACCTGACGGCCGGCCAGGTCGCCGCCGCCGTGCAGGAAACGCAGGCCACCGCCATGCACCTGGCGCAGGCTTCGGAGCATCAGGCGCAGCAGATTTCCGAAGCCTCCACCGCGATCAACGACATGGCCGAATCCATCGATCAGGTGTCAGCCAACGCCGCTGAATCCTCGGCGGTGGCCGAACGTTCGGTGGAAATCGCCAACAAGGGCAACGAGGTGGTGCACAACACCATCCACGGCATGGACAATATTCGCGAACAGATTCAGGACACTGCCAAGCGGATCAAGCGTCTTGGCGAGTCTTCCCAGGAAATCGGTGACATTGTCAGCCTGATCGATGACATTGCCGATCAGACCAACATTCTCGCGCTCAATGCGGCGATCCAGGCGTCCATGGCCGGGGATGCCGGGCGCGGTTTCGCGGTGGTCGCCGACGAGGTGCAACGGCTGGCCGAGCGCTCTTCGGCCGCCACCCGGCAGATCGAAACCCTGGTGCGGGCGATCCAGACCGACACCAACGAAGCAGTCATCTCCATGGAACAGACCACCACCGAAGTGGTGCGCGGCGCACGTCTGGCGCAGGATGCGGGTGTGGCCCTGGAGGAAATCGAAGGGGTTTCCAAAACCCTGGCGGCGCTGATCCAGAGCATTTCCAACGCCGCACAGCAACAGACGTCGTCTGCCGGTCAGATTTCCCTGACGATGAACGTGATCCAGCAGATCACCACGCAGACCTCGTCCGGTTCCACCGCCACCGCCGAGAGCATCGGCAACCTGGCAAAAATGGCCAGTCAGCTGCGGCGGTCGGTGTCCGGTTTCACCTTGCCGGCCACCAAGACACAGGTGACCGACAAAGTTTGAACCGCCTGCGGGCGCCTGCAATTTGACTGATGCAACGTGACTGAAGCGAAAACTGGAGTGGTTATGGGTGATCGGCACGACTATGTGGCCCTCGAATGGGTCAAAGGCGAGATTGCCGAAACGCTGAAGCAGGCTCATCACGCGATCGAAACCCAGCTTGATGATCCGCAGGCGACGCACGCCCTGAGCGATTGCCTGGCGTGCATCCATCAGGTTCACGGTAGTTTGCAGATGGTCGAATTCTACGGCGCGGCCCTGCTCGCCGAAGAAATGGAGCAATTGACCGCCGCCTTGCAACATAATCGCGTCAGCCACCGTGACGAAGCGCTGCACCTGATGTTGCAAGCCCTGGGGCAACTGCCGATCTACCTCGACCGGGTTCAAGGCGCCCGTCGCGACTTGCCGCTGGTGGTGCTGCCGTTGATCAACGACCTGCGCAGTGCCCGTGGTGAAAGCCTGCTGTCGGAAACCAGCCTGTTCAGCCCGCAATGGCCGGACCTGCCACCTCTGGACGCCGAGTCCCTGGCATTGCTGGAGCCGGCGGAACTGCCGAATGTGCTGCGCAAGTTGCGGCAGATGCTGCAAATGGCCCTGGTCGGCTTGCTGCGCGAGCAGGATGACGACACCCACCTGGGATATCTGGCCAAGGTGTTTTCCCGCCTGGAAAGCTTGTGCGGCAACGCACCCTTGAGCCCGTTGTGGCAGGTCGCTTCGGCGCTGGTCGAAGGCATGCGTGGCGGTGCGATCGCCAACAGCCCGGCCTTGCGCAGTCTGTTCAAGGACGCCGACAAAGAACTCAAGCGCCTGCTCGAACAGGGGATGCCCGCGATCAATCAACCGGCGCCGCCGGAGCTGCTCAAGAGTTTGCTGTTCTACATTGCCAAAGCCGAACACCCCATCGGGCAGATGCTGACCATGAAAGATCGCTACGGACTGGATGACGCGCTGCCTGACAGCGCGATGGTCGATGAAGAACGCGCGCGGCTGGCCGGCCCCGACCGCGACGCCATGCGCTCGGTATTGGCGGCGCTCTGTGAAGAGCTGGTGCGAGTCAAGGAGCGCCTGGACCTGTTCGTGCGCAGCGACCGGCAACACGCCTCGGACCTCGACAGCCTGCTGGCACCGCTGCGGCAAATCGCCGACACCCTGGCGGTGCTGGGATTCGGCCAGCCGCGCAAGGTGATTATCGATCAACTGGCCGTGGTACTGAGCCTCGCCCAAGGCCAGCGCGCCCCCGATGACGCGACCCTCATGGACGTCGCCGGGGCTTTGCTCTACGTCGAAGCGACCCTGGCCGGCATGGTGGGCACCGTGGAGCCCGAGAGCCAGGAAGAAAGCCGTCTGCCGACCACCGACCTGACGCAGATTCATCAGATCGTGATCAAGGAAGCGCGCATCTGCCTGCAAGAGGCCAAGGACATGATCGTCGATTACATCGACGCCGACTGGGACCGTCAGCATTTGCAGGCACTGCCGGCCTTGTTGACCCAGGTTCGTGGCGCGCTGGCGATGATCCCGTTGAACCGTGCGGCGGGCCTGGTCGAAACGTGCAACCACTTCATCCGCGAACATTTGATGCTCGACCCTAGCCAGCCCGGATGGCAGGAACTGGACAGCCTGGCCGACGTCATCGCCAGTCTTGAGTACTACCTCGAACGTCTCAACGACGACCCCGAAGCCCCCGGTGAACAGTTGCTCGACATCGCGGAAAAAAGCCTGGCATCCCTCGGCTTCTTTCCTAACGAAAAGCCCAGCGGACAGCAGGTGCCGGTGCTTGAGGATGTGCTGAGCCCAAGCGAAGCGCAGGTCATGCAACAAATGCAGGAACGGGATGCACAGGCGGTCGTCCAGACCCTGGCCGATGTGCTGGCCAGTCCGGTATCCGCCCTCAATCCGCCCGCGTTGACCACGCCGGGCAGCCTGTTGCCGCCGCCCGCCGGTGAGGAACCGGTGGACGACGAACTGCGGGAAGTGTTCCTCGAAGAAACCGACGAGGTGCTGGAAATCCTTCGGGAGTACTTGCCGCGCTGGTCGGCCAACCCTGAGTACACCTCGGCTTTGGGTGAGGTGCGTCGCGCTTTCCACACCCTCAAGGGCAGTGGCCGGATGGTCCGCGCGCTGGTGTTGGGTGAGCTGGCGTGGGCGGTGGAAAACCTGCTCAACCGTGTACTGGAACACAGCGTGGCGCCGGGCGACGCAGTGCGGCAATTGCTGGGTGATGTAGTAGCGCTGTTGCCGGAACTGGTCACCGAATTTGCCGATAATGCCCAACGCCAGCGCAACGATGTCGATCAATTGGCCGCCCGTGCCCATGCCTTGGCCAAAGGTGGTGAGCTGGCCTGCGACGAAGACACGCAAGACGTCGCGGCGCTCGATCCGTTGTTGCTGGAGATCTTCCGCAAAGAAGCCGAAACCCATTTGACCAGCCTCAACCGCTTTCTCGATCAGGCCGCCGAACACATGCCCTTGCAGGCCAGTGACGAGTTGCTCCGCGCCTTGCACACCCTCAAGGGCAGCGCATCGATGGCCGGGGTCTTGCCGATTGTCGAGCTCGCCGCGCCGCTGGATCAACTGGCCCGGGAATACAAGGCGCACCAGATCGCCCTGGACCTGGACGAAGTTGATGTGCTGCTGGAAGCCGAAGGCTTGTTCCGCCTTGGCTTGCGCCAGCTCAAGACCGATCCCCTGGCCGAAATCCCCAGCGCCCCTGCGTTGATCGAACAGGCCCGGGCGTTGCTGGTCGAGCGTCTGCAAGGTCTCTCGAATGGACCCAGCAGCGGTCCGCGGATCAAGCGTGATCCGCAGTTGATCAACAACTTCCTGGCCCAGGGCATGGACATCCTGCTCGACGCTGAAAGTCTGTTACAGCGCTGGCAGCAACACCCCGGCGAGCGTCAGGAGCTCAGCGCGCTGCTGGACGAATTGACCACCCTTGGCGAGGGCGCGCACCTGGCCGACCTGCATCCGGTGGACGAACTCTGCGAAGCCCTGCTCGACCTCTACGGTGCCGTGGAAGAAAGCAGCCTGGCCGTCAGCGAGACATTTTTCCACGAGGCGCAAAGTGCCCACGAAGCACTGATCAACATGCTCGACGAACTGGCCGCCGGCCAGGAAGTCAGCCCGCGCCCGGAGCGCATTCGTGCCTTGCACGGCTTGCTCGATCAGAGTCTCGATCCATCGGCCATGGGCCTGATCCGCAGCGACGGCAGCCGCACCCTGAGCATCCGTGACCTCGGTGAGGCCACCGCGGAACTTGAAAATACACTTTCCCCTGTGGGAGCGAGCCTGCTCGCGAAGGACGTTAACGATGACGCGTTGTCATTGGATAAACGCGGTGCCAGTGAGTCCATCGCGAGCAGGCTCGCTCCCACAAAGGATCGCGCAGTCGAGCTCGATGATGAAATCGTTGCGATCTTCCTCGAAGAAGCCGTGGATATCCTCGACAGCGCCAACCAGGCGTTGCAACGCTGGTTAGGCGAGCCGCAGAACCCTGCACCGTTGTCGTCCCTGCAACGCGACTTGCACACCCTCAAGGGCGGTGCGCGGATGGCCGAGGTCGAGCCGGTCGGTGACCTGGCCCATGAGCTGGAAAGCCTGTACGAAGGTTTGGTCGACCGCCGCTACAGCCACAGCGAAGTGCTGGCGCAGTTGCTCCAGCACAGCCATGAGCGCTTGGCACAAATGCTTGAGCAGCTGCAGCGCCATCAGCCGTTGGGCGATCCCGGTGAACTGGTCGAAGCGATTCGCGCCTTTCGCCAGGGCCACGCGGGCCACACCGACGTGATCGAGCCAGAGGCCGGCAACGACACGACTCATCATGACAGCGAGTTGCTGGATATCTTCCTCGAGGAAGGCTTCGACATCATCGAGAGTTCCGGCGCGGCACTGGTACGCTGGCAGGCCGAGCCTTCGAACCGCCAGGACGTGGAAACCCTGCTGCGCGACCTGCACACCCTCAAGGGTGGTGCGCGCATGGTGGAAATCACCCCGATCGGCGATCTGGCCCATGAGCTGGAATTCCTCTACGAAGGTTTATCCACCGGCGTACTGAAACCCACGGCCACGTTGTTTGAATTGCTGCAACGCAGCCATGACCGGCTGGCGCAAATGCTCGACGCGGCCCGTGCCGGGGAACCGTTGCCGCCGGCGGACCGATTGCTCGATGCGATCAGGAATTTCAGCCATCCGACGGTCCCTGAAATCCCGGCACCGGTCGCGCTGCCTGCTGCGATAAAAGCCGAGACGCCGCTGCTGCCACAGGACGCCGGTGCGGACATGGTCAAGGTCTCGGCGGAACTGCTCGACGACCTGGTCAACCTGGCGGGCGAAACGTCGATCTTCCGCGGCCGGATCGAACAGCAAGTCAGCGATGCCCAAACAGCCTTGAACGAAATGGAAACCACCATCGAGCGTATGCGCGATCAGTTGCGTCGCCTCGACACGGAAACCCAGGGCCGGATCCTCAGTCGCCAGCAAGTCGACGCCGAACGCCTGGGGTACGAAGAGTTCGACCCGTTGGAGATGGATCGGCACTCGCAGTTGCAGCAACTGTCCCGCGCCCTGTTCGAATCCGCCTCCGACTTGCTTGATCTCAAGGAAACCCTCGACCGGCGCAACCAGGATGCGGAAAACCTGCTGCAGCAACAGGGGCGCATCAACACTGAGTTGCAGGAAGGCCTGATGCGCACGCGCATGGTGCCCTTCGAAAGGATGTTGCCGCGCTTGAAGCGCATTGTTCGCCAGGTGTCCGAGGAGTTGGGCAAAGACGTCGAGTTCATCGTCGGCAACGCCGAAGGCGAAATGGATCGCAACGTGCTCGAACGCATGGCGGCACCGCTGGAGCACATGCTGCGCAACGCCGTGGACCATGGTCTGGAGTCCGCCGAGGCGCGCATCGCGGCGGGTAAACCGGCGCAGGGGCGCATCACCCTTGATCTGTCGCGCGAAGGCGGCGACATCATTTTCGATATCCGCGATGACGGTGCCGGGGTGCCGCTGGACGCGGTGCGACGCAAGGCCATCAAGCGTGGCTTGCTCGACCCGGACACGGAAATCAGCGACCGCGACGTGTTGCAGTTCATCCTGCAACCGGGGTTTTCCACCGCCGAGAAAATCACCCAGATCTCCGGGCGTGGCGTCGGCATGGACGTGGTCCACGAAGAGGTACGGCAACTGGGCGGCAGCATGAGCATCGACTCTGTGGCCGGGCAGGGCGTGCATTTCCGTATCCGCCTGCCGTTTACCGTGTCGGTCAACCGGGCGTTGATGGTGCAATGCGGGGAGGATCAATATGCGATCCCGCTGAACACCATCGATGGGATCGTCCGCGTGTTGCCCAACGAGCTCGAAGGGCATTTCCGTCTCGATCCGCCGACCTATGAATACGCCGGGCAACGCTATGAGCTGTGCTATCTGGGCGAGCTGCTGAAAACCAGCCCCCGGCCAAAACTCTTGGGCCAGAGCCTGCCGTTGCCAGTACTGCTGGTGCAATGCAACGAGCGCCACATCGCGGTGCAGGTCGACGCCATGGCCGGCACCCGAGAGATTGTGGTCAAGAGTCTTGGCCCACAGTTCGCGGCGGTGCAGGGCGTCTCCGGGGCAACGATTCTGGGGGATGGCCGGGTGGTGCTGATTCTCGATTTGCTGGCGCCGATTCGCGCCCTGCAAGCCCATGTGCCGCAGCGCACGCCAAGCCACGACACTGAAATCGAGCCGCAACGACCGTTGCTGGTGATGGTGGTCGACGATTCGGTCACCGTGCGCAAGGTCACCAGCCGTCTGCTCGAACGTCACGGTATGAACGTACTGACGGCCAAGGACGGCGTCGACGCCATGCTGCTGCTCGAAGAACACATGCCGGATGTCATGCTGCTGGACATCGAAATGCCACGCATGGACGGCTTCGAAGTGGCGACACAAGTGCGCAACGATGAACGTTTGCAGCACCTGCCGATCATCATGATCACCTCCCGCACCGGCCAGAAACACCGCGACCGGGCCATGGCCATCGGCGTCAACGACTACCTCGGCAAGCCGTACCAGGAATCGGTACTGCTCGAAAGCATTGCCCTATGGAGCAAAACCCATGCTTGAGCAGCGCATCAACCAGCGCAGCATCAACCTCACCGGCCTGCTGCTGCCCCTGGCCGACCGCAACCTGATCCTGCCCAACGTCGCCGTCGCCGAGCTGATCGATTACCAGCCCGCGGCCTTCGATCTCGATACACCGCCGTGGTACCTGGGGCGCGTCACCTGGCGCAACCGGCAGATTCCCTTGCTCAGTTTCGAGTCGGCGTGCGGCAATAAAATCGTCATCGGCGAGCGCGCGCGAATCATCATCCTCAATGCGCTGGGCGGTCGTCCCGACCTGAAATTCATCGCGATGCTGGTCCAGGGCATTCCGCGCTCGTACAAGCTCGACAGCCAGCTGAGCTATGTCGACGTGCCATTGTGCTCGCTGGAAAAAGCGGCGGTGCAGGTGGCTGATCAGGTGGCCAAGGTGCCGGATTTGATAGCGCTGGAGGAGTTGTTGGTGAATGCCGGGCTAGTTTGACGGGCCCCTTCGCGAGCAGGCTCGCTCCCACAGGGGAATGCATTTCAAATGTGGGAGCGAGCCTGCTCGCGAAGGCGGCCTTAAATTCACCGCAGACCTGTCTGCTAAACCTTAGCCTCGGCCATCACCTCATACTGATCCAGCGCCCGCTCCACCAACAAATGCACCCCATCGGCCATCCTGCTGAGCGCCAACGCTACCGAGCGCCGCGAGCCTTCCACATCGTCCGCCAGATCGGCCGCAATGGCACTGATGGACAGCAGATCTTCGGAGGCGTTGGCCAGCAGAGCTTCGGTGCCGATATCGGGAGAAACGGTGTAGAGCTGGAATTTTTGGCGTTTGGCAGGCTTTTCGTCGGGAGGCGGGAAGTAGTGGGAGAAGGCGCGGTCGGCGGCTTCCTTGAGTTTCTCGGCTTCGAGGGGATCGGTGTCGGATTCCGGGGGGTTGGGAGTAACTTTGAACATAGTGAATCACCGTATAGGGTTGGAGCTGGCCCATTCGGTTTCCAAGACGAAGGGGTGGCAGCTGTACGCAGGCTGGAAACCCGGGAGACGGCAACCCGGTCGACCCGAAGGTCTCCCGCGCACAGCCGCCATAACGGAGTGCACACAGTTCAAGGTGCGCAAGCATACGTTATGAAGGGCGCTTTTGCGTCTCTACTCCTCGGGGTTTCCAGTCCCGGTCGCTGAATTTGCAGCGACATCCACAACAATAAAGATCACCGCAAAACCCCACCAGTCAGCGGGCTCCGGCATTGTTGTAGGTCGCGACGTCAGATTGCGTAGCCTCACACCGTCCCTACGGACAATCTTTTAAACAAAAACCTCAACTTGAAGAGTCCCAAAAAGGGACCTATCGTTCCCTTTTTGGGACTGATAGGTCGTTGCCGTGAATAAACTATCGCTGAGTGAAGCCTTGTTCACCGCCACCCAGCAAAAGGTGCTGGGCCTTTTGTTTGGTAAACCCGACCAAAGCTTCTACGCCAACGAGATTGCCCGCTGGGCGCAAGTAGGCAAAGGCAGCCTCATGCGCGAATTGGATCGCCTGCAACGGGCGGGAATCCTGATCATGACTCGCCTGGGTAATCAGACCCACTACCAAGCCAATCCCGACTGCCCGATCTATGCCGAACTGCTGGGCATCACCCGCAAAACCTTCGGCATCGCCGAGCCTCTGCGCGACGCGCTGCAACCCTTAGCCGAACAACTCACATGGGCCTTTGTTTACGGGTCCATTGCCAAGGATCAGGCAAACGCATCCAGTGACATTGACCTCATGCTGATCGGTGAAGGCCTGCACTACTGTGAAGTGATGGAGCGGCTCATGCCTCTGGAAGAGCACTTGGGCCGCCCCCTCAACCTGACGCTCTACGCCCCTGAAGACTGGGCCGCAAAACTGGCGGCCGCAAACAACTTCGTCATGCGGGTAGCGCAGCAGGACAAGATCAACCTGATGGGTGAAAACCCTTTGGAGTCCAAGGATGGGCAGCAGCGAAAATCTGGAGAATCTTTTACGTAGTGGTGGATTGAAGGCCGAAGATGAAGCGTTGTTGGCTCAGTTGCTGGAAAGCTCTGCGCAGCTTCTGGTTCGGGTACAGGAGCAAATGGGCGAGCTGTGATATTCCATGGCTCAAATTCTGGGAGCCTTTTTCTGGCCCCTTCGCGAGCAGGCTCGCTCCCACAGGGGAATGCATTCAAATGTGGGAGCGAGCCTGCTCGCGAAGGCGTCGGCTTGAACAACCATTACTCTGAGCGTAACAATCCACCACTCTGCTTGATTGATGCTCCGTCCCCATCGCTCCTAAGGTAGCTCCACGACATCGAACCCGTGGAGTGGTCATGACTACAACAATATCCCCCGACTCGCGATGGACGCGGCGACGCAGCGAGAAGCAGCGGCGTCTGGCGCAGGTGGCGAGTCTGGCCGACGGTGTGGTGTTGCCCACCGACAAGATCGTGGCGGCGCTGGAGGCGTTGATTCTGCCCGGCGATCGTGTGGTGCTGGAGGGCAATAACCAGAAGCAGGCGGACTTCCTGTCCCGCTCCCTGGCCAAGGCCGATCCGGCAAAGTTGCATGACCTGCACATGATCATGCCCAGCGTCGGCCGTTCCGAGCATCTGGATTTGTTCGAACGCGGCATCGCCCGCAAGCTCGACTTCTCCTTCGCCGGCACCCAAAGCCTGCGCATCAGCCAGTTGCTTGAAGACGGCCTGCTGGAAATCGGCGCGATCCACACCTACATCGAGCTCTATGCACGGCTGGTGGTGGACCTGATTCCCAACGTCGTGCTCTCGGCCGGTTTCATGGCCGACCGTGCCGGTAACATCTACACCGGACCCAGCACCGAAGACACCCCGGCATTGATCGAACCGGCGGCTTTCAGTGACGGCATCGTCATCGTCCAGGTCAACCAGTTGGTGGATGACGTCAGCGACTTGCCTCGCGTCGATATCCCGGCCTCCTGGGTCGATTTTGTGGTGGTGGCGGACAAGCCGTTCTACATCGAGCCGCTGTTCACCCGCGACCCACGGCACATCAAGCCTGTGCATGTGCTGATGGCGATGATGGCGATTCGCGGAATCTACGAAAAACACAACGTGCAGTCGCTCAATCACGGCATCGGCTTCAACACTGCCGCCATCGAACTGATCCTGCCGACCTACGGCGAATCCCTCGGCCTGAAAGGCAAGATTTGCCGCAACTGGACCCTCAACCCCCATCCCACCCTGATCCCGGCGATTGAAAGCGGCTGGGTCGAAAGCGTGCATTGCTTCGGCACCGAACTGGGGATGGAAAACTACATCGCCGCCCGGCCTGACGTGTTCTTCACCGGGCGTGACGGCTCCTTGCGCTCCAATCGGATGTTCAGCCAACTCGCCGGGCAGTACGCGGTGGACCTGTTCATCGGCGCCACGTTGCAAGTCGATGGCGACGGCCATTCCTCCACCGTGACCCGTGGGCGCCTGGCCGGTTTCGGCGGGGCGCCGAACATGGGGCACGACCCACGCGGTCGTCGCCACGGCACGCCAGCCTGGCTCGACATGCGTCACACAGACGTGGCCGAACCGATGCTCGAGCGCGGCAAAAAGCTTGTGGTGCAAATGGTCGAGACCTTCCAGGAGGGTGGCAAACCGACCTTCGTCGAAACCCTCGACGCCGTCGAAGTGGCGAAGAAAAGCGGCATGCCGCTCGCGCCGATCATGGTCTACGGCGACGACGTCACCCACCTGCTGACCGAAGAAGGCATCGCCTATCTGTACAAGGCGCGTTCGCTGGAAGAGCGTCAGGCGATGATTGCCGCCGTGGCCGGGGTGACCGCCATAGGCCTGCGCCACAACCCGAAAGACACCGCGCGCATGCGCCGCGAAGGCTTGATCGCCTTGCCCGAAGACCTCGGCATCCGCCGCACCGACGCCACCCGCGAACTGCTCGCCGCCAAAAGCGTGGCCGATCTGGTGGAGTGGTCCGGTGGCCTCTACAACCCGCCCGCCAAATTCAGGAGCTGGTAATGCACGCATTCAACCTGCAACCCAAACCCCTGAGCCTGGCCGAACGCCTGGCGGACCTGGCGGTGGACGCACTGATCGACGAAGCGGACCTGTCGCCGAAACCGGCACTGGTCGACCGTCGCGGAAATGGCGCGCACACCGATCTGCACCTTGGGCTGATGCACGCCTCGGCGCTGGCCCTATGGCCGGCGTTCAAGGAAATGGCTGAAGCCGCTATCGAAATCGGCGAGATCGGCTTGCCGCTGCGTGAAGCCATTGGCCTGATCGGTCGTGAGGGCGAACAAGCGATGCTCGCCACCACTAACGGGGTGAACACTCACCGTGGCGCCATCTGGGCTTTGGGCCTGTTGGTCGCTGCGGTTGCCCTTGAACCTGAATCCAGCGCTGCCGGGGCCATCACGTTGCGCGCCGCACGCCTGGCCTTGCTGGATGACCGCTATATGCCACGTCCGCTCAGCCACGGTGCGCAAGTTGCCCAACGCTACGGTGCGCGCGGTGCCCGTGAAGAAGCGCAACTCGGCTTCCCGGCCGTGACCCAGCGTGCGCTGCCGCAACTCCTGCGCAGCCGTGCTGCCGGCCATGGCGAGCAGAATGCCCGGCTCGATGCACTGCTGGCGATCATGACTGACCTGTCCGACACCTGCGTGCTGTACCGCGCCGGGGAAGAGGGCCTGCACACCATGCAGCTCGGCGCGCAGGCGGTGCTCGACGCGGGCGGCAGTGCCAGCCTCGCCGGCCGTCGTCGCTTGCATGAGCTGGACCAACAACTGATCGCATTGAATGCCTCACCCGGTGGCGCTGCCGACCTGCTCGCCGCCTGCCTGTTCATCGACCGTATCGAGTCGGGCGAAAGCCTCATCCAGGGAGCCTTTTGATGGAAACCTTATCCTTTGAATTCCCCGCCGGGCAGCCACCACGCGGTCGCACGCTGGTGGGTTGTGTCGGCTCCGGCGATCTGGAGGTGCTGATCCAGCCCGGTCAACCCGGCAAGCTGACCATCACCGTGCAGACCTCGGTCAACGGCAGCGAACAGCGCTGGCAGCATCTGTTTGCGCGGATGTTCGACGGCCAGACACCGTCGGCGATGGACATTGATATCCACGATTTCGGCGCCACTCCCGGCGTGGTGCGCCTGCGTCTGGAACAGGGCTTCGAGGAGATCGGCCATGACTGACAGTGCCGCGCTTCTCAACAAACACAGCTTCGTCGAACTCGGCGCGCGGCAACGGGCGAAAGCCTTGCTCGATGCCGGCACCTTCCGCGAATTGATCGATCCGTTTCAGCGGGTCATGTCGCCTTGGCTGGCGCGGCAGGGCGTGGTGCCGCAAGCCGATGACGGCGTGGTGATCGCCAAGGGCAGCCTCGACGGTTTGCCGGTGGTGATTGCCGCTATCGAGGGCGCCTTTCAGGGCGGCAGTCTCGGTGAAGTCGGTGGGGCGAAAATCGCCGGCGCACTGGAACTGGCGGCCGAAGATAACCGCAAGGGCATCCCGACCCGGGCCGTGCTGCTGCTGGAGACCGGCGGTGTACGTTTGCAGGAAGCCAACCTTGGCCTGGCAGCGATTGCCGATATCCATGCGGCGATTGTCGATCTGCGCCAGTACCAGCCGGTGGTCGGCGTCGTGGCCGGCAGTGTCGGTTGCTTCGGCGGCATGTCGATTGCCGCCGGGTTGTGCAGCTATTTGCTGGTGACTCAGGAAGCACGGCTGGGCCTGAACGGTCCGCAGGTGATCGAGCAGGAAGCCGGGCTTGAGGAATATGACTCCCGCGACCGTCCCTTCATCTGGAGCCTGACCGGTGGCGAGCAGCGCTTTGCCACGGGATTGGTGGATCGTTACGCCGAAGATGACGTGGCACAGATCCGCCAGCAGGTCGGTGAATTGCTCCAGCAAGGTTTGCCGGCGCAGCAACGTAGTGGCCAGGCCGAACTGTACCTGCAACGGCTAGCGCGCCTGGATGCCGAACCGCAAATCGAGCCGGCCACGGTTCGCGACTTGTATCAAGGAGAGCGCTCATGAGTGCGTATTCCCTCAGGGGCTTGAACTGGTTCAACGCCTTGAATGTCGATGGCAAACCGGTGGGTGGTTTGCCGGCTTCACTGAAAGTGGCCGATGGCTTTGTGGGTGAGCAACCCGTGCGGTTTATCGCCGTGGTGGCTGATCCCGACAACCGTTTCGCCCGCGCCCGTAACGGCGAGGTCGGTTTGCTCGAAGGCTGGGGTTTGGCCAAGGCTGTGGATGAAGTCATCACGGCTGATCGGGACAAGCCGCACAAACGCGCGCTGATCGCCATTGTCGATGTACCGAGCCAGGCATACGGTCGTCGCGAAGAAGCCCTTGGGATTCATCAAGCATTAGCCGGCGCGGCGGACAGTTATGCCCGCGCCCGCCTGGCCGGGCATGCGGTGATCGGGTTACTGGTGGGCAAGGCGATGTCCGGGGCGTTTCTCGCTCACGGCTATCAGGCCAATCGGCTGATCGCCCTGCGTGATCCGGGGGTGATGGTGCATGCCATGGGCAAGGCATCGGCGGCGCGGGTGACGCTGCGCAGTGTCGAAGAGCTGGAAGCCCTGGCCGCCAGTGTGCCGCCGATGGCCTATGACATCGACAGCTATGCCAGCCTTGGTTTGCTCTGGAAAACCCTGGCGGTGGAACAGATCGAACAGCCCACGAGCGCCGATGTGAGCCGGGTGACCGAGTGCCTGGTTCAGGCCATCGGCGATGTTGCCGAGAAAGGTCGTGGCCTGAGCAGCCGTCTGGGTGCGAGCAATCGCGCGGCATCGAGCCATGTTCGTCAGCTGCTGAGAGAACAGTGGTGAACGCGTTCATGGCCCACGACCTGCTCTGGGGCATGACCCCGGGGCAGCTGCCGGCGGATGCACCCGCGTGGGCGATTGCATCGCTCGGCGCCGGGCAGCCGGTGGTGGTGCGTCGTGCGGTATCGACGGCGGGGCAGGTGGCGGTCGGCGTGCGTGGGCGTTTGCGTGAGCAGCGTTTTGCGGCGTCGATGGCGATCGCTTCGGTTTCGCGTCGGGTGCAGCCGGAGCAACTTTGCCATGTCGATATCGATCGGGACTTGCCGGTCATTCGGGCACTCAAGCAATTGCGTCCGCTGCTCGACGACTGCGGTTGGACATGGGGTATCAGCGGCAGCGCCGGATTTGAACTGGCCAGTGGATTTACGGCCTTGCACGAGAGCAGCGATCTCGACCTGATTCTACGCACGCCACAGCCGTTGACCCGTACTCAAGCGCGGGAGCTGATGATGCTGCTTGATGCGCCAGCGTGTGTGGTAGACATGCAATTGCAGACCCCGTTTGGCGCCATCGCCTTGCGCGAATGGGCCGGATCTTCTAACCGGGTGTTGCTCAAAAATGCCACTCAAGCCTGTCTGGTCATCGATCCGTGGAACCCACGGGAGCAAGCGGCATGAGCAGCTTGCTGGTATTCCCCGGTCAGGGTGCGCAGCAGCCGGGTATGCTCCAGCGTGTGCCACGGGAGTGTCTCGGCGAGGCGAGCGATGTGCTCGGCGAAGACGTTTCGCTGTTGGATTCTGCCGAGGCGTTGCAATCGACAAGAGCGGTGCAGCTCTGCCTGTTGATCGCTGGCGTGGCGGCTTCGCGGCAGTTGGCGCTGCCGGCGGATTACGTCGCCGGGTTATCCATCGGTGCCTATCCGGCGGCGGTGGTGGCCGGGGCCTTGAGCTTCAGCGATGCGCTGCATCTGGTCAGCCTGCGCGGTGAATTGATGCAGCAGGCGTATCCACGGGGCTATGGCATGACCGCGATCATCGGTCTGGATCTGGCGACGGTGGAGGGCTTGCTGGCGCAGGTCCACAGTGATGATTCGCCGGTGTACCTGGCCAACATCAACGCCGATAACCAGGTGGTGATTTCCGGCAGCGATGGCGCGATGAAAGCGGTGGCCGGATTGGCGAAAGAACGTGGTGCCGGCCTGGCCAAGCGTCTGTCAGTGAGTGTGCCGTCGCACTGTCCGCTGCTGGAAATACCCGCTAAAACCCTTGCCGAAGCGTTCGCCAGAATCCAGCTGCAAACCCCGAAAATCGGCTACCTGAGTGGCAGCCGTGCCCGCCCCGTCACCCACATCGAAGCCTTGCGCGACGACCTGGCTTTCAACATGTGCCGCGTGGTGGATTGGCGCGGCACGGTACAAAGCGCCTATGAGCGCGGCGTACGTCTACAGATCGAACTGCCGCCCGGTGCGGTGCTGACCGGGCTGGCGCGCCGGGTGTTCGAACAGGGCACCGTGATTGCTTTCGACGGTGCCCGGCTCGATACCCTGCAGGCGCTGTTGCGTGAGGAGGGAAACCGCCAACCCTAGATCAGCGACTCAGGCCTTCGAACAACAAAAACAACATTCGACGATGCACTTTGAGGACGACAACAATGATTATTTACGGTGTGGCGCTGTTGGCGATCTGTACGCTGGCAGGGGTGATCATGGGCGACATGCTCGGCGTGTTGCTGGGCGTGAAATCCAACGTCGGCGGGGTCGGGATTGCGATGATCCTGCTGATCTGCGCGCGGTTGTGGATGCAAAAACGCGGCGGCATGACCCGGGATTGCGAAATGGGCGTCGGCTTCTGGGGCGCCATGTACATTCCGGTGGTAGTCGCCATGGCGGCGCAACAAAACGTGGTCACGGCCCTGCACGGCGGCCCGGTGGCGGTGCTCGCGGCCATCGGTTCGGTGGTGGTGTGCGGCTGCACCATTGCCTTGATCAGCCGGACCCACAAGGGCGAACCCTTGCCCGACGAACCGACCGAAATAACCTCGGTTGGCGCACCGGCAGGAGGTCGCTGATATGTGGGATCTCATTGAGAAAGGCCTGGAACATAACGGCTTGATCACCGCGTTCGCGTTCGTTGGCGTGATCATGTGGGTGTCAGTGATTCTTTCGAAGCGCCTGACCTTCGGGCGAATTCACGGCTCGGCGATTGCCATCGTCATCGGCCTGGTGCTGGCCTGGGTCGGCGGCACGATGACCGGCGGACAAAAAGGCCTGGCGGACCTGACGCTGTTCTCCGGCATCGGTCTGATGGGCGGCGCCATGCTGCGGGACTTCGCCATCGTCGCCACGGCGTTCGAAGTGCAGGCTACCGAAGCGAAAAAGGCCGGGTTGATCGGTGTGATCGCGCTGCTGCTGGGCACGGTGCTGCCGTTCATTGTCGGTGCCTGCATGGCCTGGGCGTTCGGCTATCGCGATGCCGTAAGCATGACCACCATTGGCGCGGGGGCGGTGACTTACATCGTCGGCCCGGTGACCGGCGCGGCGATTGGCGCGACCTCGGACGTGATGGCGTTGTCGATTGCCACCGGATTGATCAAGGCGATTCTGGTGATGGTCGGCACGCCGATGGCAGCACGCTGGATGGGCCTGGACAATCCGCGTTCGGCGATGGTGTTTGGCGGGTTGGCCGGGACGGTCAGCGGGGTGACGGCAGGGTTGGCGGCGACGGATCGGCGGCTGGTGCCTTATGGCGCGTTGACCGCGACTTTCCATACCGGGCTTGGGTGCTTGTTGGGGCCATCGTTGTTGTACTTCATTGTTCGCGGGATTGTCGGTTAAACCGCTGGATTATCTTTGACAGTTCCGACGCCTTCGCGAGCAGGCTCGCTCCCACAGGGGATTACAGTCCAATGTGGGAGCGAGCCTGCTCGCGAATGGGGTGACTCGGTTTCAGGCCTGGCGGTTGGCATACATCCGGCACTCCGCCAGCAGCGCCAGCAGGTTCGGATCGCGCTCCTTGGCCTTGAGAAACACCACGCCAATGTGCTGCTGCAATCGATACTTTTCCTGCAACGGGATCAGCTTCACCCGGTTCTCGTACACCGCCGCAATCCGCCCCGGCAACAACGCATATCCTACCCCCGAGCTGACCATGCTCAGCAGGGTGAAGATGTCGTTGACCTGCATCGCCACCTTCGGCTCGAACCCCGCCTGGCTGAATACCCGATTGCCGTCCTGATGGGTGGCGAAGCCCTGGGTCAGGGTGATGAAGGTTTCGTCGCGGACTTCGGCCAGGTCGACTTCAGAGCGTTGAGCAAATTTCGAGTCCGCCGGCGTGGCCAGGAAGATATCGTCGGAAAACAGCGGGATGTGCTCCAGGTCCGGATCGTTGATGCTGTCGTCCAGAGACACCAGAATCGCATCGACCTCCATGTTCTTGAGCTTGTACAACAGGTCGAAGTTCGAGCCGAGAATCAGATCAATGTTGAGTTCGCTACGGCGGATTTTCAGGCCCATGATCAGCTGTGGAACGGTCTTCACCGTCAGCGAATACAGCGAGCCCAACTTGAAGCGCTCGGCGGAAAACCCGGCGGCTTCGCGGGTCAGGCGTACGCTTTCGAGTACATCCTGAATCAGCTTCTGTGCCCGCTCCTCAAGCACGTAGGCGCTTTCCAGCGGTGTCAGGTTGCGGCCTTCGTGCTTGAACAACGGACAGCGCAGGGCGCTTTCCAGGGAGTGGATCGCCCGATGCACGCTGACATTGCTGGTCTGTAACTCGGCGGCGGCCCGGGCCAGATTGCCGGTGCGCATGAAGGCCAGGAACACCTCGAGTTTTTTAAGGGTCAACTCTTCGTCGATCAGCATGGGGCGGACTCTTATTGGAATGACCTGATTGTGCCCGGTATTGGCTGACCTTTGTAGATACCGTCTTGTCCCTCATCGGGCAAGCGCAAAATTCGGGTCAAATGGCTGGCCCGATTTAAGAACGGCGTAGACAAAATGTAGGAGCTTGCGCATTGCTGCACAGATGATCTGTTTGGGGGCC
>NZ_FYED01000016.1 GCF_900187565.1 Pseudomonas sp. Irchel 3A7
GGCCCCCAAACAGATCATCTGTGCAGCAATGCGCAAGCTCCTACATTTTGTCTACGCCGTTCTTAAATCGGGCCAGCCATTTGACCCGAATTTTGCGCTTGCCCGATGAGGGACAAGACGGTATCTACAGGATCGCGGTCCATGTGGGAGCTGCCGAAGGCTGCGATCTTTTTTTGTTTTGTCTCAATATATGGGATTGATATTTATATATTGAGATTTATGGGTGTCCAGGTTTATAGTCCGCCTCACTCACTGCCAAAAAACAAAACAGGTGAAGCGATGCGGGCGCAATTGATCGCGCTGGATTGGGGGACAACCTCATTACGTGCTTACAAACTTGCCGCGGGCGGCCAGGTGCTCGAGCAGCGTTCGCTGTCGTCGGGGATCATGCAGCTGCCCAAGGCGCCGCGAATCATCGGCGGTCGCGAATGCACCGATGGTTTTGAACTGGCCTTCGATGAGGCCTGCGGTGACTGGCTCGATGCCCAACCCGATTTGCCGGTGATTGCCTGCGGCATGGTCGGCAGCGCCCAGGGCTGGCGCGAAGCGGCTTACCGCGATACACCGGCGAACGTCGCCAGTCTCGGAACCTCCCTGCAAATTGTGCGCAGTCTTCGCGGTGTCGACGTGCACATCGTGCCTGGGGTGATTCAGCGTTCGCACTTGCCCAACGTCATGCGTGGTGAAGAAACCCAGGTACTCGGCGTGCTGCAAACCCTGTCGAGCGAGGCGGGCGCCGATCTGCTGATCGGCCTGCCGGGCAGCCATTCGAAATGGGTGGAAGTGACCGAAGGCTGCATCGTGCATTTCGATACGTTCATGACCGGCGAAGTCTTCGCCGTGCTCAGCGAACACAGCATTCTGGGGCGCACGCAGCAGCGCGGCGGCGCGTTCGATGGTGAGGCTTTCGATCGCGGCGTGCAGGTCGCGTTATCGGCGGACGGCGACATCGGTGTGCTGTCGACCCTGTTCAGTGCCCGCAGCCTGGGCCTGACCGGTGAACTGAGCACCACGGCGCAGGCGGATTATCTGTCCGGCCTGCTGATTGGCCATGAACTGGCAGCCCTGGCCAACGTTCAACGACGCCGACGCAACAGCGTGCACCTGCCTTCAATCATCCTGATCGGCAATTCCCAACTGTGCAGCCGCTATAGCCGGGCCCTCGACGCCTGCGGTTTTGCCCGGGTGACCCTGGCCGAACAGGCCACCGAACGCGGGTTGTGGCAACTGGCGGTCGCCGCCGGATTGATTGCCGCCAGCCCATCCCGTTAAACCTGACTGGAGTCCTGACATGCTCAAACAAGCACTGGCGCAAAACGGTCTGATCGCGATCCTGCGCGGCCTGCGTCCGCAAGAAGCCGCCGCCATCGGAGAAGTCCTGTACGCAGCCGGATTTCGCGTCATCGAAGTGCCGCTCAATTCCCCCGAGCCGTACGAAAGTATCCGCATCCTGCGCAGTACCTTGCCCGCCGATTGCCTGATCGGTGCAGGCACGGTGCTGACGCCGGAGCAGGTCGAGCAAGTGAAGGCGGCAGGTGGCCAGGTGATCGTCATGCCCCACAGCGATCCCAAGGTGCTACGCGCGGCGAAAGCGGCCGGTTTGTATCTGTCGCCGGGCGTCGCCACGCCGACCGAAGCCTTCGCGGCGCTGGCCGAAGGTGCGGATGTGCTGAAGATGTTCCCGGCCGAGCAGATGGGCCCGGCGGTCGTCAAAGCCTGGCTCGCGGTGCTGCCGGCGGGAACGATTCTGGCGCCGGTCGGCGGGATCACCCCGGACAACATGCAGGTGTTCATCGACGCGGGTGTCAAAGGCTTCGGCCTGGGTTCGGGCTTGTTCAAGCCGGGCATGACGCCTGAGCAAGTGTCGGTCAGTGCCAAGGCCTATGTCGCTGCATGGAACGCTCTGCGTTAAGACTTTTCCGGCGCCGATCGCGCTGCAAATAACAAGAGAGACAACCAGATGAAAATCACCAAACTGACCACCTTCATCGTTCCGCCGCGCTGGTGCTTCCTCAAGGTCGAAACCGACGAAGGCGTCACCGGCTGGGGCGAGCCCGTGGTCGAAGGCCGTGCCCACACCGTTGCCGCGGCCGTTGAAGAATTGTCCGACTACCTGATCGGCAAGGACCCACGCAACATCGAAGACATCTGGACCGTGCTTTACCGCGGTGGCTTCTATCGCGGCGGTGCGATCCACATGAGCGCCCTGGCCGGTATCGACCAGGCGTTGTGGGACATCAAGGGCAAGGCGTTGGGGGTGTCGGTCAGCGACCTGCTGGGCGGCCAGGTGCGGGACAAGATACGCGTGTATTCGTGGATCGGCGGCGACCGTCCGGCAGACACCGCGCGGGCGGCAAAAGAAGCGGTCAGCCGTGGTTTCACCGCGGTAAAAATGAACGGCACCGAAGAGTTGCAGTTCCTCGATACCTTCGAAAAAGTCGACCTGGCCCTGGCCAATGTCGCGGCCGTACGTGATGCGGTGGGTCCGAACGTCGGCATCGGCGTGGACTTCCATGGCCGGGTGCACAAGCCGATGGCTAAGGTGCTGATGAAGGAACTCGACCCGTACAAACTGATGTTCATCGAAGAGCCGGTACTCAGCGAAAACTACGAAGCGCTCAAGGAACTGGCGCCGCTGACCAGCACGCCGATTGCCCTGGGTGAGCGCCTGTTCTCGCGCTGGGATTTCAAGCGCGTGCTCAGCGAAGGCTATGTCGACATCATTCAACCCGATGCGTCCCACGCCGGCGGCATCACCGAAACCCGCAAGATCGCCAACATGGCCGAGGCCTACGACGTGGCGTTGGCGCTGCATTGTCCGTTGGGCCCGATTGCATTGGCCGCGTGCCTGCAACTGGATGCGGTCTGCTACAACGCGTTCATCCAGGAACAAAGCCTGGGCATCCACTACAACGAGAGCAACGACCTGCTCGACTATGTGAAGGACCCACGGGTATTCGACTACGACAAAGGCTTCGTGAAGATCCCGAATGGCCCGGGCCTGGGCATCGAGATCAACGAGGAATACGTGATCGAACGCGCGGCTGTCGGCCACCGCTGGCGCAACCCGATCTGGCGCCACGCCGACGGCAGCTTTGCCGAGTGGTGATCACTCCCTGATTCAACACTGAATCCTGTGGGAGCTGGCTTGCCAGCGATGGCGGCGGCACATCCAGCATTGATGTGACTGACAGGATGCTATCGCTGGCGAGCCAGCTCCCACAGGGTTCAGTACTAGTTTCACGACGACCTCAATAAACATAAAAAGAGGCACCCCCCCATGCAACCGCAAACCCTCACCGGGCAGGCGTCGTTGGTGACGCCCAGCCGCAAGCGGTTTTTCATCATGGTCCTGCTGTTCATCACCGTGGTGATCAACTACCTGGACCGCAGCAACCTGTCGATTGCCGCGCCGGCGCTGACCAGCGACCTGGGCATCGATCCGATTCACGTCGGCCTGATCTTTTCAGCCTTCGGCTGGACCTACGCCGCCATGCAGATTCCCGGTGGCTGGCTGGTGGACCGGGTACCGCCGCGCATTCTCTACAGCGTTGCACTGTTGCTGTGGTCGGTGGCCACGGTGATGCTGGGTTTCGCCGCCAGTTTCATCGCGCTGTTCGTGCTGCGCATGGCGGTAGGCGCTCTGGAAGCACCGGCCTATCCGATCAACAGCCGCGTCGTCACCACCTGGTTTCCGGAGCGCGAACGGGCTACGGCCATCGGTTTCTACACCTCCGGGCAGTTTGTCGGCCTGGCGTTCCTGACACCGGTGCTGGCCTGGCTGCAGCATCACTATGGCTGGCACATGGTGTTCGTCAGCACCGGCGCGGTGGGCATTATCTGGGCCGTGATCTGGTACGCGGTCTATCGCGAACCCCGGGATTTCAAAGGTGCCAACGATGCTGAAATCGAGCTGATCCGCGAAGGCGGTGGCCTCGTCGACATTCAGTCCGAACAAGCCAAAGTCAAAGCCAAATTCAGTTGGACCGACCTCGGCATTGTCCTGACCAAGCGCAAACTCTGGGGCATCTACCTCGGCCAGTTCTGCCTCAACTCGACGCTGTGGTTTTTCCTGACGTGGTTCCCGACCTACCTGGTGAAATATCGCGGCATGGACTTCATCAAGTCCGGCCTGCTGGCGTCGCTGCCGTTTCTCGCGGCTTTTGTCGGCGTGCTGTGTTCGGGTTTCTTCTCCGACTTCCTGATCCGTCGTGGTTATTCGGTAGGTTTCGCCCGCAAGTTACCGATCATCAGTGGTCTGCTGATTTCCACCTCGATTATCGGTGCCAACTTCGTTGAGTCGACGCCGCTGGTGATTGCCTTCCTCGCGTTGGCGTTTTTCGGCAACGGCCTGGCTTCGATCACCTGGTCGCTGGTGTCGACCCTGGCACCGGCGCGCTTGCTGGGTCTGACCGGTGGGGTGTTCAACTTCATCGGCAACCTGTCGGCCATCGCCACGCCGATTGTCATCGGTTTCCTCGCCACGGGCGATTCTTTTGCTCCGGCGATCACCTACATCTCGGTGCTGGCGTTGATGGGGGCACTTTCCTACGTGTTGCTGGTGGGCAAGGTCGAGCGTATCAAGTTGTAGTCTTGGCATGCGGGCGACCATAATGCCGCCCGTTCCCTCGCTCAACGGTAAAGGCTGAATATGCAGGAAGACGCCCCAAAAATCGCCAAGGACGCCGCGCCGACCGGCACCCAGACCCTGCTTCGCGGTCTGGGTGTAGTTCAGGCCGTAGCCAGCGGCGCCCGCGATCTCAAGGAAATCGCCCGGCTGATCGGCACCACGCGCAGCACCACCCATCGTCTGGCCAGTTGCCTGGTGGACGAACGTTATCTGCGGGTGGTGCCGCAAGTCGGTTATCTGCTGGGGCCGAAGCTGATCGAACTGGGGTTTCAGGCGCGGGAAGAGTTGCCGTTGGTGACCCTGGCCGGGCCGTATCTGGATGAACTGTCGGCGTTGACCGGCGACACCATTCACCTGGCCATCCGCGAAGGCGATGAAGTGCTGTACCTGCACAAGAATCCGGGACGCAATGGCCCGGAAATGCGTTCGCGTGTCGGCCATCGCATGCCGTTGGCGCGCACCGGGATCGGCAAGGCCCTGATGCTCGATGACACACCGCAAGAGTGGCAGCGGCTGTACGAAATCAGCCTGCCGGCAGGCGGAAAAAATCAGTTCTGGCCGCAGCATCCGGAGCAGTCCTGGGAGCAGTTCCAGCAGCGCATGCTCGAATATGTCGCCGGTGGCTACGCCTTCGATCTGGAAGACAACGAACCCTCGATACGCTGCGTGGCGGCACCGATCCGCGATGCCAGCAAGCGCATTGTCGCCGGCATCAGCATCGCCAGTACCGTGCCCTACATGCCGTTGGAAAAAATGGCCGAGCTGATTCCCCTGATCAAAGGGGCTACGGCCCGGTTGTCAGCGGAACTTGGTTTGAAGGTATAAGGCGCGAAGGTCAGGTTTCGGCCTTCTTCTCAGCCACACCCAGCTCTTTCAGGCGATGATCGATCAGCTGGCATTTGTCCGGCAGATCCTTGGAAGCGGTCCCCAAATCCATTTTCTGCAGCTCATCGTTGATTTCCTTGGCCTTGGCCGGGTTCTGCTCGGTCAATTTGGTAACTTCCCGAGCCAACTGTTCGCGCTTGATGGTGGCTTCCTCAGGTGTGCAGGCCCAGACGGGCAGGGCGCAGGCGAGGGTGGCGGCGAGGGTGAGTTTCAGCAGGGTTTTCATCGGTCAGGCCTCGGTTCCGGTTAAGGCGGGTTAACCGGTTGAGGGCTCGTGGGTGGAAAAAGTTCAGACAGGTCTGGGCTGAAGTTGTCTCTCAAAAACACCGCCAACCCACTGTGGGAGCGAGCCTGCTCGCGAAGGCGGTGGTTTAGTCAATATTGATGTTGGCTGACACACAGCTTTCGCGAGCAGGCTCGCTCCCACAAAGGACCTGCGGGTATCCAATTTAACCTCCGTGGCAGCAACTGGGTTTCGCCGCGTCCTCATACTTGTCGTGATGCCTTACCCACTCCATGATTTCCTCCTCGTTGCGTCCTTTGGGCGTCAGGTCAAGGTAGTTGTAGGCACCAACCAGCAGGTCCAGACCACGGGCATAAGTCGAGTAGGTGTGAAAAATCTCACCGGCTTCATTGCGATAAAACACGCTGAGCCCTGGCAGTTCTTCTTCGGAGCCGTCGGTCTTTTCATAGTTGTAGGTGGCTTTGCCGGCGGCGACGTCTTCGGCTCGGGCCGAGACGCCAAAGTCGTAGTTGAAGTCGCAGCCTTCGGACGACACCCAGTCAAATCTCCAGCCCATGCGCCGTTTGAAGGCCTGGAATTCGGCGAACGGGGCGTGGGAAACCGCTACCACTGCTACATCGTGGTGGGCCAGGTGCTGGTTGGCGCCGTCGATGTGGTCGGAGAGGAACGAGCAACCGGGGCAGCCCTCATCCCAGCCTTCGGCAAACATGAAGTGGTAAATGACCAGCTGGCAGCGGCCACCGAACAGGTCGGCGAGTTTCAGTTCGCCTTGCGGCCCCTGGAAGTGGTAGTCCTTGTCGATTTTCACCCAGGGCAGGGCGCGGCGTTCGGCGCTGAGTCTGTCCCGTTCCTTGGTGAAGGCCTTTTCGTGGGCCAGGTGCTGTATGCGGGCGGCGAGCCATTCTTCCCGGGACACGACGGGATGATTCTGAATGTTCATGGTGATTTCTCCTGCGTGGGGCTGGGAGGTGACGTACACAGCCTAGTCGTTTGGCCCTGGGGTAATTCGACATACCGCCGGTCGGTCGTAGCAAAAACCTGAGCTGAACGGCTACCGACCACGCCGGTCACAACCTATGAAGGCCCTCTCACTCTCGGGCTCCGGAGGTTGAATCAGGATGACGACTTATAACTGGGATTTGATTGAGCGTTTGCTGCATGAGGTGCAGCACGGCGAAGCCAGCTTTACGCCACGGCCCTATGCCGAGCAGTATGTGGCAGCCAAAACGGCCGAAGGCGAGGTCACTGAAAACCTCGACCATCTGAAAGCAGTGGCTGGTGAGTATGAAAAATTGCTGTTGGCGCGAGGTTATATCGAACCCCGGCCCGAGGATCAGGGGGGGACGGGTTCAAATTACATTTTGACGATGCGCGGATCGAGGTTATTGAGCCTGATCGACAGCAGCATTCCCGGTAATGACCATCCGCGCCAAGTGCTGGATGAGCAGGGCGATGCACTGGATGAAGCGACGTTTGATGAGGTGGCTTCGAAGGCGCAGATTGCTTGAGAACTACAAGTATCCCCCTGTGGGAGCGAGCCTGCTCGCGAATACGGTCTCATAGCCAACACATCTATCGATTGACCCACCGCATTCGCGAGCAGGCTCGCTCCCACAGGGATTTGTGCAGCGTTCAACTCTGTTTTGCCGCCTTCAGACACTTCAAATCATTGAAGTCCTTGCGCACCCCCTCGATTTTCGTCAGCAACCGCTCACGTTGCTGCGGCGTGCTTTGCGCCATCAAGTCCACAAACAGTGAACGCGCCTGGGCTTCGGTTTTGGCGAAGGCTTCGCGGTAGGCTGGTGTCCACAAGCGCTCTCGATTCACCAGAAGTGTCTCGATTCGTTGTGGGAATTCGGGGCTGTGACGTTGCGCAACGGCTGCACTGAATTGCTTCTGCCAGTGGACGCGGTTGGCGAGCCACTGCGTATTCTGGTCACCCAGAGCGTTGGACCACGCCACGACGCGTTGTTGCTGAGGGGGAGTGAGTGGCCCGAGCCAGGCATCCAGGCGTTTTTCCATGCGTTCGCCGCGGTCCTTGATCTGCTGATCAAGGGACGGCTTGAGGTACAGCGCCTGGCGTTTGCGTTGGTCTTTGGCGAAGGCCTCGTTCATTTCGGCGACCTGCTGGTCATCCAGTCCTTGCAGCAACTCGATGGCGGACGGGGTGATTTCCCGCGCGGTCTCGGCGATCGCCTGTTCGGCTTCTTCGGTGCGGGCTTGCAATGCGGCATCGGTTACCTGATTGGTCGCGATCATGGTCTGCAAGCGATCCAGCCAGTCCAGATAGCCTGGCAGTTGTGTGGTGCAGTGCCAGGTCAGGTGTTCCTTGAGGCGTTCGTTCAACCAGCCTTTTTGCTCGCCGTTCATGTCCAGGTAATCGCTGAGCGTCCAGGGGATGATCACGTCGAGGTTGCGGTAGGCCAGGCCCATGCGGCTGCACGCGCCGAGAGCGAGCGTCACGGTGAGCACGAAAGCGAGCTGTTTCATCCAGCGGGACATGGGCGAATCCTTGCGAAAGCCTGGCTTCGGGGACTGATTCTCATGTGAACGCAGGATGAGCCCGGCAGTTCAGCCGATCAATAGGCGGCGGACCGTGGCGTTGTTTCTGTACATGTCTTTTGGGGGAGGTGTTGCGGGGGAGGGTTCCAGTCCAAGCGCTTCGAAGCTCAAAGCGCTTGTGGACCAGGTGATGCGAGGTATTACTTTTGGGCTTTTATTTTTTACCCAGGGTGATCTGCTTGGACGGGCCGAACGTCTGGCCGCTGACGCCCTTGGCAATTTGCTGGATTTCACCGCCGGATTTGAGGAACGCAGCGATCTGATTGTTGATCGATTCGCTGGTTTCGACGGCTGGAGCTGGCTTTGCTTTGCTGGTGGATGCTTTTACGCGCATGGCGGCCATTAACCTGTAGAAAATTAACTTGGCCAGGCATCGTACAGGAATTACCTGCAATTTGCTTGGCAATTATCCTTTGGATGACCGAGGGCGGATCAGGATAATTAGCGGATCATTATTTGATAATTGCCTCTAAGTCGCTGTTTTAAATAAAAACGTGGTCCGCAAAAACAGGATGCCCTGCTGGGCCGGCAGCGATGAAAATCCTCGGGTCGGTCTGACGAGCGGCGGGAGTCGTACGGTAAAACCCAGGAAAATGAAGGCCTGCAGAGGAATTTCTCGCACCGGTGGGTTGGTCGCCGAACGCGGCCTGCAAAACCGGGTAGAATGCCGCCCACGCAATGAGGGTATTGGACATGGCTTTAGTCGGGCGTTACAACAGTTTACAAGTGGTTAAACACACTAACTTCGGTTTATATCTGGACGGTGGCGCGGATGGCGAAATTCTTTTGCCTAATCGTTATATTCCAAAAGATATTCCCAGCGAAGATGAAGACTGGCTCAATGTTTTTGTTTATCTGGACAGCGATGACAAACTTATCGCGACGACTGAAAAGCCGAAAGTTCAAGTCGGTGAATTTGCCAGTTTGAAAGTTGTTGAAGTCAACAGCATTGGTGTGTTCCTCGATTGGGGGCTGCCAAAGGATCTGTTGTTGCCGTTTTCGGAAGAAAAGCGCCAGATGACGGCCGGCGAATACGCCGTAGTGCATGTCTATCTCGACAAACACACCCGTCGCATCACCGCGACGGCGCGCCTGGATCGCTATCTGGACAAGACCCCGGCCAACTACACCCCGGGCCAGGAGGTCGACTTGCTGGTTGCCGAAGCCACCGACATGGGTTTCAAGGCAATCATCAACAACAAGCACTGGGGCCTGATTCACAAGAACGAAATCTTCAAGTTCATGCGTGCGGGCAAGGAAGAGAAAGGCTTCATCAAGGAAGTTCGTGCCGATGGCAAGATCAGCCTGAGTCTGCAACCGGTCGGCCAGGAAGCGGCCACCAGCCTTAACTCGAAGATCCTCGCCAAGTTGCGCGAGAACAACGGCACCCTGCCGGTCAGCGACAAGAGCGACCCGACTGTGATCAGTAGCATGTTCGGCGTCAGCAAAGGCAACTTCAAGAAGGCCATCGGTGCGCTGTACAAGAATGGCCAGATTGTCATTCATGCTGATCGCATTGAACTGAGCTGATACCGACCCCTGTAGGCAATTTCTGCCCATCTGGTTAATAATCGATAGAATAATTTTTCACCCCGGCCATGTGCCGGGGTTTTGTTTTTACTGTCGAGTCACTGCCATGGATTGTGTCGTTGTCGAGGTTTTCCGGTGAGCGCCACCCGGCGTAGCGCCGATGGATTTGCCCTGCAAGTGATGTTGGGGTTGTGCCTGGTCTGGGGTGTTCAGCAGGTGATGATCAAGTGGGCGGCGCCCGACATTGCCCCAGTCATGCAGGCGGCCGCGCGTTCCGGCATGTCTGCGTTGCTGGTGGGGTTGCTGATCTGCTGGAAGGGCGGTTGGGATCAGGTCGGTGCGACCTGGCGCGGTGGCTTGTTGGCCGGCGCCTTGTTCGGTCTGGAGTTCTTCTTCATTTCCGAAGGCCTGCAATTGACCACGGCCGCGCACATGTCGGTATTCCTCTACACCGCACCGATTTTCACCGCACTGGGTGTGCACTGGCTGTTGCCGAGCGAGCGTTTGCGGCCTGTGCAATGGCTGGGAATTTTCCTCGCGTTCGTCGGGATCGCCATCGCGTTTGCCGGTGGCATGTCCTGGGACAACCTCGATTACCGGATGTTGATGGGCGATGCGCTGGGCGTGCTGGCCGGCGCGGCTTGGGGCGCGACCACGGTGGTGGTGCGAGCTTCGCGATTGTCGGAGGCGCCGGTGACCCTGACATTGTTCTATCAGTTGATCATCGGCTTCATCGGCCTGTTGTTGATCGCGCTGCTCAGCGGGCAGATCACCCACGTCAGTTTGACCGGTGTGGCGATTGCCAGTGTGCTGTTTCAAGGCGTGGTGGTGTCGTTCTTCAGTTACCTGATCTGGTTTTGGTTGCTGCGCCGGTATCTGGCGGCAAACCTGGCGGTGTTTTCGTTCATGACGCCGTTGTTTGGCGTTACGTTTGGGGTGGTGTTGCTGGGGGAAAAACTGACCCTGAACTTTGTCATTGGCGCGGTGCTGGTGCTGCTGGGCATCACCTTTGTCAGCGCCGAGCAGTGGTTGCGCCGTCGGTTGCGCAGAGCACTTGGGCAGCCCTGAGCACCTTCGCGCCTGGATGGATTGACATTCTTTGAAAAAGAACAATAGTGGGTAACTTGTTCTTGTCTGGAGAATGTCGTGGAGTTCAGCCAGTTGCGGATCTTCCAGGCGGTGGCGCAGGAAGAGTCCATCACCCGCGCCGCCGAGCGCCTGCACCGCGTGCCGTCCAACCTGTCGACCCGGCTCAAGCAGCTGGAGGAGCAGTTGGGCGTTGAACTGTTCGTTCGCGAGCGTCAGCGTTTGCAGTTGTCGCCTGCGGGAAAAGTCCTGCTGGATTACACCGCCAAACTGTTCGCCTTGCACGACGAAGCCCATGCCGCGGTACAGGGCGGGCAACCGGCCGGCGATTTCGTGCTCGGCACCATGTACAGCACCGCCGCCATTCACCTCCCGGCGTTGTTGGCGCGCTATCACAAGCGTTACCCGGCGGTGAATTTGCAAGTGCAGTCCGGACCCAGCGGTGAATTGCTGGAAGGTTTGCTCTCCGGCCGACTCGATGCGGCGCTGGTGGACGGTCCCCCCGAACTGGCCATGCTTGATGGTGTGTTGTTGTGCGAGGAACGGCTGGTGCTGATCAGCGAGGCGGATCACCCGCCGGTACTCAGCGCGCGGGACGTGGAAGGGCGTTCGGTATTCACCTTTCGCCAGGGCTGTTCCTACAGGATGCGTCTGGAATCCTGGTACTCCCGGGACCACGCGGTCATGGGGCGGGCGATTGAGATCGAATCCTATCCGGGGATGCTCGCCTGTGTGATTGCAGGTTCCGGCGTAGCATTGATGTCAGAGTCAATGCTTGCCAGCCTGCCGGGCCGCGAAAGCGTGACGGTCCACCCGTTGCCTGAGCCATTTGCCACGGCCACCACCTGGCTGATGTGGCGCAAGGGCATGGCCGGGGCCAACCTGAATGCATGGATCGAGGAGCAGCGGGCGCTCTATCCGTCGGCGCAAATCCCGGCCCGGGCGATTGCATGATTTAATGCCGTCGGATTGTGAGCCATTCAGTAACAGATCATTGCCACTTTGGGCGAGCATTGCTCAGGACTTCGGACTATTATCAGTTCGAAGCGACTACAGAATTCCGGTCGCTCGGCACTACCCTGAAGGGGGCATCATGAAAGAGAAAATCCAAAACTGGCTGCATGACCTGGGTGTCGCGCTCGGTTTGATCGAACCGCCTCTGCAACCTGTGCCAATTCGCACCGACGACGAACAGCGCCGACGCCAGCAGCGTCGCCGGTAAGCGAACAAGCGTTGGGAGAGGGTGCTTTTGTGGCGAGGGAGCTTGCTCCCGCCGGGCTGCGAAGCGGCCCCTCTTGATTGCACGGTTCCATTTGTGGCGCTTGGACAGGTTCGCGAGGGCTTCGCCCTCGAACGGGAGCAAGCTCCCTCGCCACAGAGGGCGTAGCTGCTCTGATGGCGTGTGGTTTCAATGCCGCCCAATTTCCATCAAAAACCGGCTCAAGTCATTCGCCGTCCTGGCCGTCTTGAGCATCCGGTCTTCCTCGGCGGTAAACGCCGTCAAGCCGAGTTCATCTTCCAGATGGAAGATCAGCTCTTCGATATCCGTTTTATCCAATCCCAACTGCGCCAGACTGGCGTTGTCGTCGAAGTCATCCTGACCCTCCAGCAGGCGGCTGATGTAGCGGTGCACGGCGGCGCGAATGGCGGCTTTGTTCATGATGACTCTTCAAGGGCGTTGTTGTTTTATTGGCCCTGGGCTTGAGTACAGCAGGCTTCAGCCGTGTGAGCGTTGCCACTCGTCAATCATGTGGCGTAGATGATCCCCGGAAAAACTGCCGAAATGCCCGCCATGCACCGTGCGGATCGGCAGCGCGCGCAAGCGCTGCAGGCTGCGGGCGTAGTCGTCGAGGTTGGAGTGGTAGGCGTCCTCGATCAGCGGCCCGTCGTAGATGATGTCGCCGCTGAACAAGGTCTCGGTCGCGGCTTCGTACAGGCTGATGCCGCCCGGCGAGTGTCCCGGCGTGTGCAGCACTTGCAGCACCCGGTCGCCCAGGTCCAGTACATCGCCTTCTTCGATCAAGCCCGTTGCCGGGGCAGCCTTGACCCGATACTCGGCGTAGCACAACGGACAATCGGGATGCGCTTCGAACATGTCGTCGCCGACAAATGCCCGGCTCAAATCGTTTTCACCGTCCGGTGTAGCCAGGATCTGCGCTTCGGCCGGGTGTACCAGGCGTTCGGAAAATTCGTGATGACCGGCAATGTGGTCGAAATGGCAGTGGCTGGCCACCGCTACCAGGGGCCGCTCGGTGATCCACGGCAATTGCTCGCGCAAGCTGACGAGCCCGGAACCGCTGTCCAGCAGCAGGTCTTTGTCACGGCCTTGAACAAACCAAAGATTGCAGCGGTAGAAGGGGCGAATGTAAGGCTCGTGAATCAGGCGGATGCCGTCGCTGAGTTGTTTCACCTCGAACCACTGATCGCGGCTGACGATCTTCATAATCACTTTCCTTCAGGCGAAAAAAACGGGTGTGGCAACCGACGCCACACCCGTCGAAGAAAGCATCAAGTTGTTATGTTCAGCTTAGATGGCGCTCGCTGCCACGGCTGGGCGACGGGACATCAGGCTGATCACCACGAAGCTCACCAGACCTACGGCCAGGCTGTAGTAGATCGGGGTGTTGGCATCCAGACCGTCCTTGACCATGAACAGCAGGGCGGTGGCGAAGCCCATGCCCATGCTGGCGATGGCGCCGGCGGTGGTGGCACGTTTCCAGAAGATCGCACCGATCAGCGGGATCAGCATGCCGCCCACCAACAGGTTGTAGGCCAGGGTCAGGGCGCTGATCACGTCGTTTACCACCAGGGCTATGCCGAGTACCACAACACCGGTCAGCATAGTGACGACACGGTTGAGGCCCAGGCTCGACTGTTTACCGCCACGCAGTTTCGGCAGCAGGTCTTCGGTCAGGGTAGTAGCGGCGGCGAGCAGGCCGGCGCTGGCGGTGGACATCATGGCAGCCAGTGCGGCTGCGATGACCAGGCCACGGATACCGTCCGGCAGGGACAGTTTCACGATCGCGGCGAAAGCGTTGTTGACGTTGTCCAGGTCCGGGATCAACACATGAGCCGCCATGCCGATCAGGGCGCAGGCCAGGCCGTAGAGGATGCAGTAGACACCGGCGAACGTACCGGCGACCTGAGCCACTTTGGCGGTCTTGACGGTGAACACCCGTTGCCAGATGTCCTGACCGATCAGGATGCCGAAGAAGTAGATCATGAAGTAGGTGATGATGGTGTCCCAACCGATGGTGGTGAAGCTGAAGCTCGCCGCCGGCAGTTTCAACACCAGTTCGTCCCAGCCGCCGACGCGGTACAGGCAGATTGGCAACAGGATGAACATCAGGCCAACGGTCTTGATCACGAACTGGACGATGTCGGTCAGGGTCAGCGACCACATGCCGCCAATGGCCGAGTAGATCACCACCACGCCACCACCGAGCAGTACCGAGATCCAGAACGGCAGGCCGAACAGCACTTGCAGTACGGTGCCGATCGCCAGGATCGAGGTCACGCCGATCATCAGTGCGTACGCGAGCATGATCACCGCGCTCGCGGAGCGGGCCATCGGGTTGTAGCGTTTCTCCAGCACCTGGGTAACGGTGTAGATCTTCAGTTTCAACAGCGGCTTGGCCAGGAACAGGTTCAGCGCCACGATCCCGCAACCCAGTGCGGCGCAGAGCCAGAAACCGGAGATGCCATGCACGTAGCCCAGACGCACGGTGCCCACGGTGGACGCGCCGCCGAGGACGGTGGCCGCCATGGTGCCCATGTACAGGCTCGGGCCCAGGTTACGACCGGCAACCAAAAAGTCTTCGTTGGTCTTGGCCTTGCGCATGCCGTAGTAGCCAAGTATCAGCATCGCGGCGGCGTAGATGAGTACGACGAATAAATCCAAAGCCATGATGGCGTGTCTCCGATTGTCTTTTTTATGGTGAAACTAAGACGTTTCTGTGGGGCTGCTCTTTGTGGGAGCGAGCCTGCTCGCGAAAGCGTTCTGTCAGTCACACCTTTGTTGGATGTGCCGCCGTCTTCGCGAGCAGGCTCGCTCCCACAGGTATTTCAGGCGACTTGTCGCATCGCCGCTTTAACGAGCGAATCCGTGCTCTTGCTGCGTGGATCATTCGGGCCGAACACCGCAGTCGATTCCGGGAACAGGCTCAGCAATACCAGGTACACCACCGAGGCCAGGCCCAGGGTCACCGGCAGGCTGATGTCGATACCGCCGGCCAGTTCGCCCAGTGGTCCGACGAACTGCCCCGGCAAGTTCACGAAGCACAGGCCGACGGCCGCGCTCGGAATCCAGGCACCCAGGCCACGCCAGTTCCAGCCGTGGGTGAACCAGTAGCGGCCACCTTTTTCACCGCGGGTGAACACTTGCAAGTCATCCGGGCAGTAGAAGCCGCGACGGACCAGCAGGCCGATGATCATGATCACCATCCACGGGGTCGTGCAGGTGATGATCAGCACGGCGAAGGTCGACACGCTCTGCACCAGGTTTGCTGCGAAGCGGCCAATGAAGATGAAGGCAATCGACATCACGCCGATCAGCAGCGTGGCCTTGACCCGCGACAGCACCCGTGGAAACACGCTGGACATGTCCAGCCCGGTGCCATAGAGCGAGGTGGTGCCCGTGGACATGCCGCCGATCACCGCAATCAGGCACACCGGCAGGAAGAACCAGCTCGGCGATACCGCCAGCAGACCACCGACATAGTTGTTGGCCGCGATGTAGTCTGGCGCCTTGATTGCCACGATGGTGGCGGTGGCGAGGCCGAACAGGAACGGGATCAAGGTGGCGAGTTGCGCCGCGATAACCGACAGCATGATCCGGCCTTTGGGCGTCTCACGCGGGATGTAGCGTGACCAGTCGCCAAGGAATGCGCCGAAGGAAATCGGGTTGCTCATGGCCACCAGCGCGGCACCGATAAAGGCTGCCCAGAAACCGGCCTGCCCCATGGCCACCGTGCCGGCGTACTGACTGTCGAAAGCCGGAGCAAAGGCGAAAATGCCCAGCAGGAACAGCAGGCTGGCCGCCCACACCGCGATGCGGTTGACCCACAGCATGAAGCGAAAGCCGTAGATGCACACGGTCAAAACCAGCAGCGCGAACAGGCCGTAGGCCAGGCCCAGGGTCAGATCGGTTTCCGGCAAATTGATCAGGCGTTTGGCACCTCCGACCAGCGCATCACCCGAACTCCAGACGGAGAGCGAGAAAAACGCGATAGCGGTCAACAGCGACAGAAAAGAGCCGACGATGCGCCCGTGTACGCCGAAGTGCGCGCCGGAGGACACCGCGTTGTTGGTGCCGTTGATGGGGCCGAACAAGCCCATTGGCGCCAGGATCAATGCACCGAGTACCACGCCCAGCACAATCGCCCAGACGCCCGCCTGGAACGACAGGCCGAACAGTACCGGGAAGCTGCCGAGTACGGCGGTGGCAAAGGTGTTCGCGCCGCCGAAGATCAAGCGAAACAGGTCGCTGGGCCGGGCGTCGCGTTCATTGTCCGGGATCTGTTCGACCCCGTTTGTTTCGATGCTGCTAAGGCTTTTTTCGTTGTTGTTGTTATTCATGATCTGCTCCGATCATAAAGGCGCGCTCATCGTGTGTGAGCGTCACCTGTTTGGCTAAGGGGTTGGCAGCCCTTCCGGCATAGCGGACAAATGTTCGTGACAGGCCAGCCACAGGCCTTGTTGTTCTTGGCCAGACGCTTGTTTCTTGAAAACAATCGTCTCGCGCTCCTGGCTGAAGTGTTGCTCCCCTTGCATGCGCAGCTCGGTGGCCACGTCATGGATGAAAATCGCCACGTCACCCTGCAGGCTGACGAAAGCGTTGCTCGACGTGCACGACAGCACCTCGAAGCCATCCTCGGCACGCCAGCTGTCCCACAACGCCTGGTAGGCATCGCGCGACAAAAGGGGCTGTTCGAGGGTGTAGAAAACGAAGCTGGCATCGGCGCTGAACGCGCCGAAGTAGGCTTCGCGATCGTTTCGGGCGAAGGCGGACACCAGGTCGGTAGCCGCTTTCAAAACCTGATCACGTTCGTTCATGACCGACCCTCAGCGGTGGACCACGCCAGGCAGTACGCAGAGCATTTCGTACAGCAGGTTGGCGGCCAGCAGCGAGGTGTTACCCGTGGTGTCGTAAGCGGGCGAGACTTCTACCAGATCGCAACCGATCAGGTCGAGGCCTTGGCAGCCACGAACGATCTCGATCGCCTGAATGGTCGTCAGACCACCGATTTCCGGGGTGCCGGTACCTGGTGCCCACGCCGGGTCGATACCGTCAATGTCGAAGCTCAGGTACACCGGGCCACCACCGACTTTCTCACGCACTTCAGCCATCAACGGCGCCAGGGATTTGTGCCAGCACTCTTCGGCCTGCACCACGCGGAAGCCCTGGTTGCGGCTCCAGTTGAAGTCGTCAGCGGTATAGCCCTGGGCACGCAGGCCGATTTGTACAACGCGGTCCGGATCGATCAGGCCTTCTTCGACAGCGCGACGGAAGGTGGTGCCGTGGGCGATTTTCTCGCCGAACATGTGATCGTTCACATCGGCGTGGGCGTCGATGTGCACCAGGCCGACCTTGCCGTGCTTCTTATGGATGGCACGCAGGATCGGCAGGGTGATGGTGTGGTCGCCGCCCAACGTCAGGGGGATCACATCGTGTTCGAGGATATTGTCGTAGGACTCTTCGATGATCCGTACGGCATCCAGCAGGTTGAAGGTGTTGATCGCCACGTCGCCGATGTCGGCAACCGACAGCGAGTCGAACGGCGCCGCGCCGGTGGCCATGTTGTACGGGCGGATCATCACCGATTCGGCGCGGATGTCACGCGGTCCGAAACGGGTGCCGGGGCGCAGCGAGGTACCGATGTCCAGGGGCACGCCAACGAACGCAGCGTCCAGGCCAGCAGTGGTAGGAACATGGGGGAGTCGCAGCATGGTGGCGATGCCGCCGAAGCGCGGCATTTCGTTGCCGCCCAGTGGTTGGTGAAGAATCTTGTCCACGGGTAGGGCCTCATCGTCGTTGTTTTATTTATGTCGGTTGCGCAGGTCGGGGAGACGCAGGCACCGCTGTGGGCCGATTCTGCGAAATGTAGTGACCGGGAAGAATCGCTACGCGCAAATACTTAGTTCAGATTTTTCTAAACTAATGCTTGGCATGGCGATAGACTTGCGGCCATGTGCCGCACTTCTGTGGTGAGTGGATTTATCTGTGGCGAGGGGATTTATCCCCGTTCGGCTGCGCAGCAGTCGTAAATCCAGCGCACACAGTGCATCTGACACACCGAGGTGCAGATCCGGGGCGGCTTCGCCACCCAGCGGGGATAAATCCCCTCGCCACAGATAAATCCCTTCCACAGGATTGAAATTCGATTGGTGTCTGGAGCCCCCATGGCCAACGCTTTACCCGACCTGAAACTATTGCGCATTTTCGTCAGCGTGGTGCGTCATCAGGGATTCGCTAACGCCCAGCAAGAACTCAACCTCTCGACCTCGGCCATCAGCACCTACATGAGCCAGCTTGAGTCGGCGCTGGGCCTGGTGTTGTGCCATCGCGGCCGGGGCGGTTTCAGCCTGACCAGCAAGGGCGAGTTGTTCCATCAGGAAACCCTGCGTCTATTGGCCGAGCTGGAAGGTTTCGAGCAATACGCCGCCGCGCTCAAGGGCGAATTGCGCGGCACATTGAACCTGGGGGTGATCGACTCCACCGTCAGCGATAAGGCCTTGCCGTTCGCCGAAGCCATCGGCGCCTACAGCCAGGAACATCCGGCCGTGCATTTGCATTTGTCGGTGATGAGCCCCTACGAACTGCAACTGGGCGTGCAGGACAACCGCCTCGACCTGGCCATCGGCGCGTTTTCCACGCGCATGAGCGGTCTGGTGTACATGCCGCTGTACCGCGAGCAGCACTGGTTGTATTGCAGCACGCGGCATCCGCTGTTTAACGAGCGGCGCATTCCCGAGCAGGTTATTACCCAGCAGCGCATGGTCGGTCGTGGTTACTGGAGCCAGGCTGAACTAGCCCGCCATGGCTTCAAGCACAGCGCCGCAACGGTGGAGAGTATGGAGGCGCAGCTGATTCTGGTGCTGTCCGGCGCCTACATCGGTTACTTGCCGGAGCACTACGCCCAGGCCTGGGCCGACAAGGGTGACTTGCGTGTGCTGCTACCGGCGACCTTCGGATATCAGGCGCCGTTTTCGATGATCGTGCGCCGGGGCCGCAGCCGCGAGCCGCTGATCCAGACTTTCCGCGATCTGCTCAAAGCGCAGCTCAATCAGGTTTAAGACGATGTCCAGAATTCAATGCCCGCGCTGCCTGCGTCCGCAAAGCCATTGCCTGTGCCCACTGATTCCCAGCCTCGATAGCCGCACCCGAATCTTGCTCTTGCAGCATCCCGGCGAAGTGAATCATGCGTTGAACACCGCACGGCTGGCGGCGTTGGGCTTGAACAATGCCGAGTTGATCGTCGGCGAGGTATTCGAGGATTTGCCGAGGTTGTTGAATCAGCCGGGGTACCAGGCGCGTTTGCTGTTTCCCGGCGATGATGCGCAGCCGATACAGGCTTACAGCGCATTCGACAAGCCGTTGCTGCTGGTGGTACCGGACGGCACCTGGCGCAAGGCGCGCAAGATGCTGCACCTCAATCCACTGCTGGCGGCGCTGCCGAGGGTGACCCTGGCCGAGGGCGGCGTGTCCCGTTATCGACTGCGCAAGGCACCGGGGCCGGGAGCATTGTCGACGGTGGAGGCGATTGTGCAGGCGTTGCAGACGCTTGAAGCGCCGGCTTCATTCGAGCCGTTGCTCAAGCCGTTCGAGGCGTTGATCGAGGGGCAGATTGCGGCGATGGGGGAGGAGGTTTTTCAGCGTAATCATGGGCCGAAATAGATGTTGCCTGTGCGGGCCTCTTCGCGAGCAGGCTCGCTCCCACATTTGATCGCATTCCATTGTGGGAGCGAGCCTGCTCGCGAAAGCGATAGAACAATCATCCAAAATATCTGATCGAAACTACCGCTCGCGCATCGCCTCAGTCCGCGCCTTGAGCACCGGTTTCAGCAAATAATCCAATACCGTTTTCTCCCCGGTAATGATATCCACCGTCGCCACCATCCCCGGAATGATCAGCAGCGGTTTCGCATCCCCGCCCAAATGGTTTTTATCGGTGCGCACCTGGATCAGGTAGAAGCTGTTGCCCTTGTCATCGGTAATGGTGTCGGCACCAATCAACTCAAGCTTGGCGCTCAGGCCGCCATAGATCGTGTAGTCGTAGGCGGTGAACTTGACCATGGCTTTCTGCCCCGGATGCAGGAATGCCACGTCCTGTGGCCGCACTTTGGCCTCGATCAGCAGGTTGTCTTCCAGGGGGACGATTTCCACCATATCGCTGCCCGGCTGGACCACGCCGCCAATGGTGTTGACCTTCAACACCTTGATGATGCCCTTGACCGGCGAGGTCACCGTGGTACGGGTCACGCGGTCGTCGATGGCGATGCTCGACGCCGTGATTTTCGACAGGTCGGTGCGTTTCTCATTCAGCTCCTTGGCCGCTTCGGAGCGGAAGGTTTGTTCCGACTCGTCGATCTTGCTTTTGATCTCGGCCATCGCCGATTCCGCCCGGGGGATCGCCAGGGTGGTGGCGTTCAGCGAGCCGCGGATTTCCACGGCGCTGCGCTTGAGTCGCAGGATCTCCACCGGCGACACGGCGCCGGTCTTGACCAGCGGCTCGGACATGGCCATCTCCTGATTGACCAGCGCCAGGCTTGAACTGTACTGACCGGCTTTCGAGCGGAACTCCGCCAGCTCCTGGGTTTTTTGCCGAAGTTGTTCACTCAGCGTGCGCTGTTCGCTGGCCAGTCGCCGTTGCCGTTGTTCGTACAGCGAGCGTTCGTCTTCGGCCACTTGCGGCGCCTTGGCGATCACTTCTTCCGACAGTTTGAAGGGCCGGCCTTCGGCTTCTGCCGACAGTCGCTCGACCTGCGCGGTCAGTGCATACCGATCGGCTTCGCTTTCGCCCTTGTTCGACTGGTAGCGCGTGTCATCCAGGCGCAACAGGGTGTCGCCCTTGTTCACCATTTGCCCTTCGCGTACGAAGATCTCGGTGACGATGCCGCCCTCCAGGTTCTGGATCACTTGCACCTTGCTCGACGGAATGGCCTTGCCTTCGCCCATGGTCACTTCCTGCAACACGGCGAACTTGGCCCAGAGCAGCGCGCTGATCAACAGCGCTGCCGCCAGCCACACGGTCACCCGTGACCAGCGCGGAGAATCCTGCAGCGAGGCGCCGGCCGTTTCCGGCATGAATTCAACTTCGGCGCTTTTGTTAAAACTTTTGAAGTAGCCGCGCGAACCTTGATCAGCAGACATGGGCTACTCCTAGACCGCCGCAGAGCCGACGCGGCCCTTGCGCAGTGCATCGATGACCGCTTCTTTCGGTCCGTCGGCGACGATCCGCCCGTTATCCAGCACCACCAGCCGATCCACCAGGCTCAGCATCGAGGTGCGGTGGGTCACCAGCAGTACGGTTTTGCCCTGGACCCAGCCGTGGAGCTTTTGCCGCAGAACGTCTTCGCTGCTGTTGTCCATGGCGCTGGTGGGCTCGTCGAGCAGCATGATCGGCGGATCCAGCAACAAGGCCCGGGCCAGCAACACGGCCTGGCGTTGGCCGCCGGAGAGCAATTGCCCGCGCTCGCCGACGGGGCGGTCGAAGCCTTGCGGATGTTGCCGGGCCAGCTCGGTGACGCCGGTCAGTTCCGCCACTTCGAGCATGCGCGCGTCGCTGATGTAGCGTGCGCCCAGGGTCAGGTTGTCGCGCAGGCTGCCGGCCAGCAGCGGCAGGTCGTGGGCGACGTAACCGATCTGATGGCGCAGGTCGGCGACGTCCAGTTGCCGCAGGTCCAGGCCATCGAGCAGCAACTGGCCTTCCGCAGGTTCGTAGAACCCCATCACCAGGCGCGCCAGGGTACTTTTGCCCGAGCCGCTGCGGCCGATGATGCCGATCCGCTCACCGGGTTTCACGCTGAAGCTGACATTGGCCAGTGCCGGGGCGCTCTGGCCGTTGTAATTGAACGTCACGCCGATCACGTCCAGCGCGCCTTGCAGTTGCGTACGCTCCAGCGGCCGTTGCCGGGCGTCCCGTTCCTGAGGCAGGGACATCAGGGCGTCGGTACTCTTCATGGTCAGTTGCGCTTGCTGGTAGCGGGTGATCAACCCGGCGATTTGCCCAAGCGGGGCCAGAACCCGGCTGCCGAGCATGTAGGTCGCCACCAGCGCGCCGACACTGAGGTTGCCGGCGATGATGCTATAGACCCCGGCAACGATGGTCGCCATGCCGGAAAACTGCTGGATGAACAGGGTGCCGTTGGTGGCCAGCGCCGCCAGGTTGCGCGCGTGACTGTCGAGGCGGGTGAGGGCGCCGTGGGTGCTTTCCCATTTGTGCTGGCGCTCGCTTTCGGCGCTGCAGGCCTTGAGGGTTTCCAGGCCGCCGAGGGTTTCGATCAGCAGGGCCTGGCGTTCGGCCCCCAGGGTCAGGCTTTTTTGCACGGTGTCGCGCAGGCGCGCCTGAATCACCATGGCGAAAATGATGGTGATCGGAAATGCCAGGATCGGGATCACCACCAGCCAGCCGCCGAGCAGGCCGATCACCAGCAACATCAGCAAGGCAAAGGGCAGGTCGATCAGGCTGGTGAGGGTCACGGCGGTGAGAAATTCCCGCAGGCCCTGGAAGTCATGAATGCTCTGGGCAAAACCGCCGATGGTCGCCGGCCGCGCTTTCATCGCCATGCCTGTGATGCGTTCGAACAGCGTCGCCGACAGGATCACGTCGGTTTTCTTCCCGGCGGTGTCCAGCAAGTGCGCACGCACCACGCGCAGCACCAACTCGAAAGCGGTGCCGATCAGCAAACCGATGGACAGCACCCACAGGGTCGAAGTGGCCTGGTTGGGCACCACGCGGTCGTAGGTCTGCATCACGAACAGCGGCACCATCAAGCCCAGCAGGTTGATCAGGAAACTCGCCAGGACCGCGTCGCTGTACAGCCATTTCGACAGTTTCAGCGTGTCGCGAAACCAGGCCTGGACCCGCGGCACCAACGGCGAGCGCAGGTCTTCGAGTTCATGCCGTGGCCGGGCGAACAGGGCCTGGCCGGTGTAATGCTTTTCAAGCTCTTCGGTCCTGATCCATTGTTCGCCGCCGTCGGCTTCGCTGGGCAGGATCAGCAATCGGCCGTCTTCGCCATGGCGGCGCAGCACTGCGGTGCGGCCATCGTTGAGCAGCAGCATGACGGGCAGGTTGAGCGGGGAAATATCCTTGAGGTCGCGGCGCAGCAGGCGCGCCTGCAAACCGGCCCGGGCCGCTGCGCGAGGCAGCAGGTCCAGGCTCAGGCGTTGGTGTGCCATTGGCAGCCCGGCACTGAGGCTGGCGCGACTGACCGTCGCGCCATGGAGTTTGCAGAGAATCAACAGACCGTCCAGCAGTGGGTCATCGAAGCTCAGGCGCGGATCGACACCGGTGTTGCCAGGTTCCATGCTGGTCACATTGATCGCTCCCTTATTTTTACTGTAGGAGCGAGCTTGCTCCGGGCGGCGTTCCGACGATGAACCTGAGAGCGCCGCGGGGTGTCAGGCATCCCGCGTCATCACCGCGAGCATGCTCGCTCCTACAGGGGGTCTTATTTGAGTTCAGGCAAACGCGCTTCGTTTTTCACTTCGGTCTGGGCGATCGCATCGGCGGGCAACACCACCCGCTGTTTGCTCAATAACTGGCCCATGTTCGCCAATACCCGGTACATCGAAAATTCCTCGGTGTAGCGCACTTCGGTGTAACGGCGGTTGGCGTTGTAGAGTTCGTTTTCACTGTCCAGCAGGTCGAGCAGGGTGCGTTGGCCGAGGCCGAACTGATCCTGATAGGCCAGGCGCACGCGTTTACTGGTTTCGGCATATTCACGGGCGGTCGGGGTTTGCTTCTTGGCGTTGACCATGGCGTTCCAGGCCAGGTGAATGTTTTCGTTGAGCTGGCGCAGGGCGTTGTTGCGGATGTCCATGGCCTGATTGATCTTGTGGGCGTTGGATTGCAGGCGCGCCTTGTCGCTGCCGCCGCGGAACAGGTTGTAGTTCATCACCACCCCGACCCGCCATTCGTTGTCATGGCCCTCTTCGCCGGCGATGTTGTTGTTCGCGCCCACCGCGGCCTCTGCATCGAAACGTGGGTAAAACGGCGACTTGGCAACCTCGTACTGGCTCTCGGCCGATTGCACGTCGGCCTGGGCGGATTTCAGGTAGGGGTTGTTTTCCACCATGCTCTGTTGGGCTTCGGGCAGGCTGGCCGGCAGCTCGCCGCGGGTCGAGGGCGGGGTTTCCAGTTCATCGGGCATGCGTCCGACGACGGCGTAGAAGTTCGACTCGGCGTCGGCCAGGTCCACCTCGGCGGTGTCGAGGTTGTTCTCCGCCAGTGCCCGACGAGCGGTGGACTGGTCGGCGTCGGCGTTACTGCCGACACCGCGTTCGGTACGCAGGCCGATCTGGTCGTTGACCCGCAAGTGCGCTTGCAGGTTGTTCTTGGCCAGCGTCACCAGTTCACGACGCTTGAGGACTTCGAGATAAACCTCGACGGTGCGCAGGGCCAGGTCCTGGGCGGTGCCCTGAGCGTAATAGGCCCGGGAGTTGACCACGCCCTTGGTGCGCTCGACCTCGTTGGCGGTATTGAAGCCATCGAAGAGCATCTGCCGCAGGCGCAATTCCGATTGGGTGTAGTTGAGGATTTCCGTGTGGTGATCGCCGAACGCGCGCGTATTGGTGTTATCGCTGTACCCGCGTCCATAGGCGGCGTTCAAGTCAACCGATGGATAAAAGCCCCCCTTGGCGACCTTCACGTCTTCATCGGCCGACAGACGGCTGTCCACCCGCGACGCCAATTCCGGGTGGGTCGCAATGGTGCTCTGGATCGCTTCGGTCAATGACATGGCTTGAGCCTGAGAGGTGCAGGCCATGGCCAATAAAACGGCGGTGTAGAGGGGGGTTAAAAGGCGCATGGGTACATCTCCCTGAGTCCTGATGGTGCTTTATGAGTCGCCAATTATTTGACGACATTTATAGGCAAACCGTTTCATGCTTTTAACAACAGAGCTAAGAACATTCTGGAGAGAACCTAAGAAGTATTTCTCATAAGGTTTATGCCGAAAAAAACTTATGCGCTCTGCAAAATCCAGCACATTGTTCAATTGCGAAGCCCTTGATTTATGAGCTTTAGGGCGCTCATCAGGGCTTGGAAAAGTTCCGATCCATTTATCGACATAGGGCGGAGAGGTGCTGGAGGGGAGGGACGTGTAACGGAAATTGGGTGACGGTTTTTTGTCACTCGGGTGATTCAGAACCGTTACGCATCGCTCGCAGGGCAAGTTGTCTCGGATGTGGAACTCGATGCCATTGATCGCAAAGGGTTTTATTCCCACCGTGGACGACGCCCGTGAGCAACACGCTGGGCGAGATCGTCGCCGGGGCAGCGGCTTACTCAGGTAATGCCGCTGATCGGGTAGACGATCCGCCGGGCGACCCGTTTGAGCCATCCATGAGCATGTTCTCCGCAACAAAAAAGGTGCCGACAGCGGTTGGCAACGGAGGAAGTGCACATGGCTACGCTCATCGGTATCGTCAGTAAAGTCATCGGTCAGGTGTTCGCGACAGGGGGCGACGGCACCCGTCGCGTTCTGATCGAGGGCGACCGATTGTTCGCCGGTGATCAGCTCAGTACCGGGGCCGAAGGGGCCGTGGCGGTGCATCTGCAAAATGGCCAGGAACTGACCCTCGGAAGGGGCAGCAGCCTGCAAATGACCTCCCAGTTATTGGCGCATCAGCCACCCCGTGTGGACACGGCAGAGGCGGTGACGCCGACCCAGGCACAGCTCACCGATGTCGAGCAACTGCAAAAAGCCATTGCTGCCGGTGACGACCCGACGCAAACCGCTGAAGCGACGGCGGCCGGGCCGGGTTCGACCGGTCCTGCCGGTGGTGCACTGGGTGGGGGCCACAGTTTTGTATTGCTTGAAGAAGTGGGCGGGCGGGTCGATCCGATCATTGGCTTCCCCACCGCCGGTTTCAATGGCATTCCCGAGTTTCCCGAAGAGCGGCACGAAGGTGATGCCGACCCCGACGCTGAGCCGGTGATCACGCCTGTCGTGAACAATCCGGTCACCCTCGACGGCCTCTCGGTAAAAGGCGGCGAACTGACCCTCAACGAAGCCAACCTCGCCGACGGCTCGGCGAGCAATCCCGGCGCGCTGACCAAGAGCGGTACCTTCACCGTCACGGCGCCCGACGGGCTGACCAGCCTGAGCATCGGCGGGATCAACATCATCAGCGGCGGTGTCGCCGTGGGCTTCCCGCAGTCGATCACCACGCCGCTGGGCAGCACCCTGACCATCACCGGTTACAACCCGGCCACCGGTGTGGTGAGTTACAGCTACACCCTCAACGACAACGAGACCCATACGTCCGGTGACGGCACTACCCTCAGCGAGCACTTCACCGTGGTAGCCGGCGACAGCAACGGCGACACCGCCACCGGTTCCCTGGACGTCAACATCACCGACGATGTGCCCAAAGCGGTCGATGACGGCAATGGCACGGCATCGGAAACCCAGCAGACCCTGAACGGCAATGTGCTGACCAACGACGTGCAAGGCGCCGACCGTGTGCCGGTCGGTGAAAACGCCGGCCCGATCACCCCCGGCACTTTCGTCGGTAAGTACGGCACCCTGGTGCTGAACGCCAATGGCACTTACACCTACACCCTGAATACCAACGATGCGGACTTCAAAGCCCTGCACGGCGGTGGCAACGGCACCGAAACCTTCACCTACACCCTCACCGATGCCGACGGCGACACCAGCACCGCCAACCTGGTGCTGAACATCCACAACAACGACGATGGCGTGACCCTCAACGGTCTCGACGTATCTGGCGGCGAACTGACGGTCCATGAGAAAAACCTCAGCGACGGCACCAGCCCCAATGCCCCGGCCCTGACCCAGAGCGGCACCTTCACCATCACCGCGCTCGATGGCCTGCAAACCCTGACCGTGGGTGGAATCACCCTGGTCAGCGGTGGCGTGGCTGCCGGTTTCCCGCAATCGATCGTCACGCCGCTGGGCAGCACCCTGACCATCACCGGCTACAACCCGGTCACCGGTGTGGTCAGCTACAGCTACACCCTGGTGAACAACGAAGCCCACCCGAGTGCCAACGGCGCCAACAGCATCACCGAGAATTTCAACGTCGTCGCCACCGACACCGACGGCAGCACCGCCACCGGACAGATCAACGTCAACATTGTCGACGACCTGCCGACCGCCAAAGCCGACGCGGCCTCCGTGCGGGAGGGCGGCACCGCCAGCGGCAACGTGCTGGACAACGACATCGGCGGCGCCGACGGTCCGGCCGCCAGCGGTGCGGTGGTCGGCGTGCGTGCCGGGTCGGATACCTCGACCTCGGCCATCGGCGGCTTGAACAGCCAGATCAATGGTGCCTACGGCTACCTGACCCTCGATGCCCAGGGCAACGCGGTCTACCACAGCAACCCCAACGCGGTGAGCGGCCCCGGTGCGATCGACGTCTTCACCTACACCGTGCGTGATGCCGATGGCGATGAAAGCACCACCACCATCACCATCGACGTGTACAACAGTTGCCTGAGAGCGGTCAGCGACACCGACGTGACCGTGTACGAAAAAGCCCTCGACCTGAACAAGGACGGCCAGGACCTGGCCGCCGGTACGGTCGCCGGCAGCCAGCCCGGCAGCACCGGCGAAACCGCCAGCGGCACCCTGGTCGGCTCGGTCACCGGCGCTGTCGGTGCGATCACCTACACCCTGGTCGGCAGCGCCACCGGGGCTTACGGGCAGATTCACCTCAACCCGAACGGCACCTACACCTACACCCTGACTTCACCGCCCGGCACGACGCCGCATGCCAATGACGGCGCCAATGTCACGCACGAAACCTTCACCTACAAGGCTACCGACTCCCTGGGCAACGTCGTCACCAGCACCCTCGTGGTCGACATCGTCGATGACGTGCCCAAAGCGATGAATGACAGCAACGCCCACACGGCGTCGGAGTCGTTGCTCACCCTCAACGGCAACGTGCTGACCAACGACGTGCAAGGCGCCGATAGCGTGGCGACCGGCCCCCATAGCGGTCCGATCACCGCGGGTACCTTCGTCGGTAAGTACGGCACCCTGGTGTTGAACGCCAATGGCACCTACACCTACACCCTCAACACCAACGATGTGGATTTCAAAGCCCTGCACGGTGGTGGCAACGGGACAGAAACCTTCACCTACACCCTCACTGATGCCGACGGCGATATCAGCACCGCCAACCTGGTGCTGAACGTCCATAACAACAACGATCTGGTCATCATCAAGGGTCTGGATGTCGATTGTGGCGAGCTGACGGTCTATGAAAAGAACCTCAGCGACGGCTCCCATCCCAACGCACCGGCGCTGACCCAGAGCGGCACGTTCACCGTCACCGCGCTGGATGGCCTGCAAACCCTGACCGTCGGCGGTATCGCCGTGGTCACCGGAGGCGTGGCCGCCGGTTTCCCGCAATCGATCGTCACGCCGCTGGGCAGCACCCTGACCATCACCGGTTACAACCCGGCCACTGGCGTGGTCAGCTACAAATACACCCTGGTGGACAACGAGACCCACCCGAATGCCAACGGTGCCAACAGCATTACCGAGAACTTCAACGTGGTCGCTACCGACACCGACGGCAGCACGGTGTCCGGGCAGATCAACGTCAACATCGTCGATGATTTGCCGACCGCCAAAGCCGACACCGCCTCTGTGATCGAAGGCGGCACGGTCAGCGGTAATGTGCTGGACAACGACATCGGCGGTGCCGACGGCCTGGCCGCGGTGATCGGCGTGCGGGCCGGCAGCAACACCTCGACTTCGGCAGTGGGCGGCCTCAACACGCAGATCAACGGCAACTACGGCTACCTGACCCTGGACGCCGCCGGCAACGCGGTCTATCACAGCAACCCGAACTCGGTCGCTGCACCGGGGGCTACCGATACGTTCACCTATACCGTGCGCGATGCCGATGGCGATCAAAGCACCACCACCATCACCATTGATGTCTGCAACAGCAACATCAAAGCGGTCACTGACAGCGACGTGACGGTCTACGAAAAAGCCCTGGATACGGGCAAGGACGGACAGGATCTGGCGGCCGGCACCGTCACCGGCAGCGAACCGGGCAATACCGGTGAAACGGCCAGCGGTACCCTGGTCGGTTCGGTCACCGGCGCCAGCGGTGCGATCACTTACACCCTGGTCGGCAGCGCCACCGGGACGTACGGGCAGATCCTGCTCAACCCCAACGGCACCTACACCTACACCCTGACCTCGGCGCCGAAAACCGCGCCGGGTGCCAACGATGGTCCGAACACCCTGAGCGAAAGCTTCACCTACAAAGCCACCGATGCGGGGGGTAACAGCACCACCAGCACCATCGTGGTCAACATCGTCGATGACGTGCCTAAAGCCGTCGCTTCGGAGCGTTCCGTGGCGGCTGTGGAGATCGATTCCAATCTGCTGCTGATCATCGACGTATCCGGCAGCATGGCCGACGCATCCGGCGTGCCGGGGTTGTCGCGCCTGGAACTGGCCAAGCAGGCGATCAGCGCCTTGCTCGACAAGTACGATGACCTGGGCGACGTCAAAGTGCAGATCGTGACATTCAGCAGCAACGCCACCGACAAGACTTCGGTATGGGTCGATGTAGCGACGGCCAAATCGATTATCTCCGGCCTGACGGCGGGCGGTGGCACCAATTACGACGCGGCGGTGGATGTGGCGCAGGACGCGTTCAACACCAACGGCAAACTGACCGGCGCACAGAACGTCGGCTACTTCTTCTCCGACGGCAAACCCAACGAAGGCTCCATTGGTGGAGGGGACGAGGCGGACTGGAAAGAGTTCCTCACCGATAATCAAATCAAGAGCTACGCGATCGGCCTGGGTAAAGGCGTCGACAATGACGCCCTCGATCCACTGGCTTATGACGGTACCGGCACTGGCACCAATACCAATGCGGTGATCGTCACCGACCTCGGCCAGCTCAACTCGGTGCTCTCGGGTACCGTCATCGGCGCGCCGGTGACCGGTTCGTTGCTGGGCGAGGGCGGTACGTTCGGGGCCGATGGTGGCTTCATCAAAACCATCACCGTCGACGGCACCACCTACACCTATGATCCGAAAGGCAACAGCAACCAGGGTTCGCTGAACTTCAGCGGCGGCGCCAACCATGGCACCTTCAACACGGTCAACAACACCCTGAGTATCGCCACCGACAACAAGGGCACTCTGGTGGTGAATCTCGATACCGGCGAATACAGCTACGTATCGCAGAAAACCACCTCAGTGGTGCTCACCGAAAACATCGGCTTCACCGTCAGCGACAACGACGGCGATCTCGCCAGTTCGACCCTGGTGGTCAAAGTCATTCCGAATGCACCACCGGTGGCCGCCGATGATCACATCATCACCAACGTACTCTCGGGCAACATCACGGTGCCGGGCGAGCTGCTGCTGGCCAATGACACTGACCCCGATGGCGATCCGCTGAGCGCATCGCCGAGCAACTACTACACAGGCTGGGTCGGCAAAGGCGCGGACTTCAAGGGTTCCGGTGCGATCGACTTCTCCGGCAGCGGCGTCAAACCGAGCAACCAGAACCTGGCCAATGTGCGCGAGTCGTTTGCGGCCAATACCGCAACCATGACCGCACTACTGGTGGTCAGTGGTTACCTTGGCCCGGTCACTGCGGCCAACACCAACGATGAGGACCGAATCACCGTCAACCTCAAACAAGGTGAAACCCTCAACCTGGACCACAACCTGGCAGCCGGGCGTATCGCCATGGAGTACTCCATCAATGGCGGCGCCTGGATTGCCCTGGCTGATGGCCAGACCATTACCGCGGCGGCGGATGGTGTGTACCAGATCCACATCACCAACATCACCAATACCAGTGGCAGCGGCGTCAACAATTCGGAAGGCTACCAACTGACAATGAAGCTCGATTATTCCGGGGCGCATGACATCACCCCGGACTACCACGGCACCTACACCGCCAGTGACAACCATGGCGGCAGCGACAGCGCCAACGTGACCATCAGCTACCAGAATGGCCATACCCTCACCGGTACCGCCGGCAACGATACGCTGGTGGCGGGCAGCGGCGACAACATCCTCAATGCCGGTGACGGCAATGACATCCTCACCGCAGGCACCGGCAACAACGAATTGCACGGCGGCGCCGGCAATGACTTGCTGTTCAGCGGCGTAGGCAATGACCTGCTCGACGGCGGCACCGGCAACGATACCGCCAGCTACGCCCATGCCACGGCGGACGTCACGGTCAATCTGGGGACGAGCGGGCCACAGAATACGCTGGGCGCTGGCACTGACACCCTGACAGGCATCGAGAACCTCGTCGGCTCGAACTTCAACGACAGCCTGACCGGTGACAACAACAGCAACATCATCACCGGTGGCCTGGGCAACGACGTGCTCAAGGGCGAGGGCGGCGACGATTTCCTGATCGGCGGCCTGGGCAACAACACCCTGACCGGCGGCAGCGGCGCCGACACCTTCCAGTGGTTCAAGGGCAACAGCGGCCATGATGTGATCACCGACTTCACGCCGGGCACCGACAAACTCGATCTGTCGCAACTGCTGCAAGGGGAAAACGGCACTGCGGCTTCGCTGGATGACTACCTGCACTTCACCGTCAGCGGCAGCGGCGCGTCACTGGTGACCAGCATCGACGTCAGCGCCATGGCCGGTGCTGCGCCGAACCAGACCATCGACCTGGCCGGCGTCAACCTGGCCAGCCATTACGGTGTCACCCCGGGGGCGGGCGGGGTGATCTCCGGTGCGGACTCGGCGACCATCATCAACGGCATGCTCAACGATCATTCGTTGAAGGTGGATACCGTGTGACCTGAGGGGCCGGCTCACACTAATCCCTGTGGGAGCGACCCTGCTCGCGAAAGCGATGGTTCAGTCAGCAACCCTGTTGATTGTGCAATCGCATTCGCGAGCAGGCTCGCTCCCACCGTTCTGCCTGACGAAATCACATCGGCTCCGGTGGCCCGATCAACCTGCCCATCACCCCGAAGACCCCCAATTCCCTGATGGCCTCCAGCTCGCCCTGGGTCTCGACCATTTCCGCGATCAACGGCAAATCAATGCTGTTGGTCGCCCTGAAGATCGCCTCGATGAACAGCCGTTTATCGCGTTGTGCATCGATATGCCGGATGTAGGCGCCATCGATTTTCAGATAAGCCAGGCCCAGTTGGGTGAGGTTGCCGATCTGGCTGAAGCTGCCGCCGAAATGCTGCAGGCCGATGCGGTAGCCGGTGTCGAGCAGGCTATGACTGAGTCGCTGCAGTTGCTCGGGAGGCGGCAGTTGGCGTTCATCGATTTCCAGAGTCAGCAACGGCGCCAGTTCCGGCAGTGATTCGAGCATGTCGATGATCAGCTGCAGCTGCTGCTGATCACGCAAGGTGCTGCCGGACAGGCTCAGCGCCAGCGGCCAGCGATTGACGGCAAGGTAATCGAGGGTGGCTTCGAGCATGGCCAGATCGAAGCGTGCCGACCAGCCAAGACGCTCGATCCACGGCAGAAAATGCCCGGCTGCAATCGCCTGGCCCTGCGGGTCGAGCAAGCGTGCGAGGACTTTGTGATGCAACACCTCACTGGTATCGGCGCATTGCACCACCGGCTGGAAATACAACTGCAATTTGCCTTGGGTCAGCGCGTCGTCGATCCAGCCGCGCCAATCGTACGGGGTCGGGTTCGGTGCACTCTCGCCGTGGTCCAGCAGCACCCAGGGTCGCTCGGGATGTTGGCCGGCCTGGGTCAGCGCCTGATCCAGTCGCACAAGCACATCGTTGGACGGTTCGCCGGGGTGGTAGGCGACGATGCCCAGATGCGCGACCGGCATGCAGTCACTGGCACCGGTCTGGCGCAGGTTTTCCAGGGTGGCACTGATTTCGGCAGCCAGGCGTGCGGCGTCCTCGGCATCCAGGCCTGGCGTCAAGAGGCTGAATTCGCCCCCGCGATTGCGCGCCGCCAACCAGGTGCGTCGCTCCGGCAAGCGGGTCAGACGCTTGAGCAATTCGCCGACCGCGCTGATCAACGCATCAGTGCGTTGGCCGCCCAGGCGCTGGTTGAGCCCGGTCAGGTCGTTGATTCGCAACATCAGCAAATGACCGTCGCAATGTTGCTCGGCGACCAGTAAATGGTCCGCCAGTTGTTCATCCAGCAAGCGTCGGTTGGCCAGCCCGGTCAGGCTGTCTTGATAGGACTCGCTGCGTAACTTTTCACTACGCGCTGCCTCTTCGCTGAACAACGCCTTGAGTTTCTCGACCATCTGATTCATCGCCAGTACCACACGTTTCAATTCCGGCGTGCGGGGCAGTTTCGGCAGGCTCAGGAACTCGCGTTTACTGATGGCTTCGGCTTGTTTGACCAAAGTTTCGAGTGGACGAAGTTGTCGACGCAACAGCCAGCCACCGAATATGGCGCTGAGCAATCCGCACACGACCAACCAGATCAGGCTGCCGAGGGTGCTGTCCCAGAGCTTGGCCAGGGCAAACTGTGGATTGCTCAGCACCTCGACCCGTGCCGCCTGCTCCCAATCGCGCATGATCAACGCATCACCGCCCTGATGACGCAGGTTGACCAGACTGACAAACCAGCCTGGCACGCCTTCGATCCGCGCCGGAGCGCTTCGCTCCACCAGTACCTGCTCGTCCTTGATGTCGATGATTCGAATGCTGTTGAAGTAGCCACTGTCGAAAATCGAGCTGACCATCAATTCCATCATGGCCGGATCATCGATCTGCGCGGTCAACGACAGGCCCAACGCCGTGGCCGCGTCCTGGGCGTGGGAGCGCAACTGGCCGAGCATCTGTTCGCGAGAGCTTTCCAGGCTGACAAAAAAACTGCCGCTGAACGCCACCAGCAGGAACAGGCAGATGGCGAGAAACAACTGGTTGCGCAGTTTCATGGAATGCTCCTTGCTGATGTCTTCAGCCATCGCCCACGGCGAAGCCTTCAGTCTGCATCTTTTGCAGTACGTCTTGCCAACGCGACAGTTTTTTCGAGTCGCTGCTGCGTTTGCCGCCATTGGCTCCCGGCAGGTACAAGCCTTCGGCGTTGAAGGCATACACCGGCAGCAGGTCTTTGCGCTGCGAGGCAGGACGGATGTCACCAATCAGGTTGTCCAGCACCAGCGGATCGGCAGTGGGGCTGGCATAGAAGGTCAGCACCATGTGCGCCTGATTCTGGGCCAGCGCCTTGACGTAGGTGATTCGCAGTTTTTCGCTGGGAACCCCGAGGCGGCGCAGGCTGAAATATTTCGCCAGGGCGTAGTCCTCGCAGTCGGCGGCACCCTTGATCAAGGATTCGACGGGCGTGGCCCAGTAATCAATCTGCCGCCAGATGCGCGTGTCGTCCTGAAAACTCAATTGCTGATTGAAGAAGCGATTCACCGCATTCAGTTGCTCGCGCTCAGGTGCATTGCGTTCGCCTTGCAGCATTTGGCTCCAGGCCTCGATTCGCTCCCGTGCCGGGCCGAGGGTGCCGTAGCGTTTTTCGGCGTTTTGCAGGATCTGCGCGAAATCCCGGTCGGCCCGGACACTGCTCAGCAGGGTCAGCAGAAAACCGGCCAGCAACAGCCATCCGCCGAACCCAAGCCGGGGCGTTGGCCATCCTTGACTACGCGGACTGCGAGGCATGTCGGGCTGCTCGGGTGCGGATTTGTAAAGTCTAGGTGGTGTTTGGGTTGGGGGAGGGCTGGTCGTCGGCGAACGGGGACCGTTTGTTGAGGATGTTCAGCGTCTTATTGTGGGAGCGAGCCTGCTCGCGGAAGCTATGTGTTGCGCGACGTAGTTTTTGAAGGTGTACATATCCATTCCTGCGGTAACGGCGACTTATGGTTTCGCCCTTACGGCGAGTCACTTGGAAAAGCCCCAAGTAACCAAGGGCTCTTGCCCCACCACTCGGTGCCTCGCCTAGGCTCGGCATGCCCTCACTCCGGCATTGCTCCATGGGCCGCCGAGATGGGCCATCCCTGGCCCAGCGCGGCTAAACCGGCGTCCTGCCGGTTTACCCCCGGAGCAATACCTGCGTTCGGCCATCGTGGTTTAACGGGGCGCCCAGATCCAAAGCCAAAACAAGGCGGCCTTATAGCCGACCTGACTTGGCGGATGTGCTCATTCCCCTGTGGGAGCGAGCCTGCTCGCGAAGGACGTCAACGATAACGCGCCCTGTCTGGAGGATCGCGTGGTCCGGGCGTTTTTCGCGAGCAGGCTCGCTCCCACAATGTGATCGCAGTCAAGCCTGCAACCAGGTCGGCTGTCAGGCCGCCTCGCATTGGCTTTTCGCGGTGCCCGCCCCTCGAGAGGCCGATCGCGGCGGGCCCACGGAGCAGGACCGGAGCGAGGGCATGCCGAGCCACAGCGAGGCACCGAACGAAAGGGGCAAGAGCCCTTGGTTACTTGGGGCGCTTCCAAGTGGCTCGCTGTAAGAGCGAAACCGTCAGCCGCCATTACCGAAGAAACAGATATGCCCCCAATCAAGAGCGGTCAAGACCTGCGCAGCGTCTTCTGCCTGAGAATATAAACCGTCACCAACACCGCACTGGTCAGCATGAACCCGCGTGCCCAGGGCATCGGCACCAGATAACAGGAAAACAGAATACTCATCCACATCAGGCCAATGGCGTAGACCTTGCCCTTGAGCGGAATGCCATTGCCATCGAGATAGTCGCGAATCCATGGCCCAAGCCGTGGATGCTGCACCAGCCATTGATAGAAACGGGGTGAACTGCGGGCGAAACAGGCGGCTGCCAGCAACAGGAAGGGAGTGGTGGGCAACACCGGCAGGAAAATCCCGATCACCCCCAGCGCTACGCTCAGGCAGCCGATGGCCAGCAGCACGTAGCGCAACATCAGGGGGCGGTTGCCTATGGGGTTGTCCATAGGCAGGACCTTAGTGGTGACGAGGCTTGAGAATCGCCGGTTTTTCGTCTGGTGCGTTGCACAGCAGGTACAGCGCAGTCAGGGCTTCCGGGATCTGCACGATCATGTCATCCATCAGGTTGGCATCGGCGGCAATGTCGGAGAACTCCGGTTGCTCGTCGAACAGTCCCGAACCGACCATGATCGGCAGCAGCATTTCGCTGACTTCGTCTTCGGCGGTTTCGAACCAGGCTTCTTCGCGCAGGAACACGCCTTCCATGAAGCCGATGCACCAGCCGCGCAGTTCGGAATCGTCCGGATCGTCGCCCAGGTCGAGATCGCACGGCAGCTCGAACTCTTCATCGGAGGCCAGTTGACGGGCGATGTGCGCCTTGAGGCCGATCAACGTGGCTTCGATCTCTTCGCGCTGGGCTTCGCTGCTGTAATGCGGCTCCTCAGCGAAAAGTGCGTCGATCCACTCACGATCGGGAACGGCTTCAGAACAGATCGACAGCGCGGTGAGGTAGCCGTGGGCGGCCACGTAGTCCAGCGCCTCGTCATGCAGTTCATCGGCGTCGAGGAAGACTTGCAGGCGGGTTAGTTGCTCAGCGAAGGACATTAAAGGGCTACCTTGGGGAATATTCGATGCGGGAATTCTAGGCCTTCTTGAGCGCTTGGGCCAGCCGCGCGGCAGATTTGCGCCATTGCGACCTTGCGCAACACCGTAATCCTTGTGGGAGCGAGCCTGCTCGCGAATGCGGCATTACATTCAACATCAATGTTTACTGACCCATCGCTTTCACGAGCAGGCTCGCTCCCACAGGTTTTTGCATTGCAATCGCATTCGGGTGTCTTCTCAGTGGCGCCCTTTGCCGGTCAGGGCTCGGGTATACTCGCGCGTTTTGTGATGCCCTGCTGGCGTCACGGCTGAAATGTAAAGCGTCATGCAATGCGCACTTACGATTTGTCGGAGCAGCATTGCGGGTTCTGAACCAGCCTTTGCAGGGATGTTTCGGTGATTTTTGGAGTTTCTATGCTCGAACAGGCTCAACGCGTCCTCAAGGACATCTTCGGCTACGACAGTTTCCGTGGTCGCCAGGGTGCAATCATTGAGCGCGTGGCCAGTGGCGGCGATGCCCTGGTCCTGATGCCTACCGGTGGCGGCAAGTCCCTGTGCTTCCAGGTGCCGGCGCTGCTGCGCGAAGGCCTGGCGGTGGTGGTATCGCCGTTGATCGCCTTGATGGACGACCAGGTCGCCACCCTCGAAGAGCTGGGCGTAGCCGCCGCGGCATTGAACTCCACCCTCAGCGCCGAGCAGCAACGCGATCTGGCGGCCCGCATCCGGCGCGGCGAGGTGAAAATGCTTTACCTCGCCCCGGAACGCCTGGTCCAGCCGCGCATGCTGGCCTTCCTGCAAGGGCTGAACATCGCCCTGTTCGCCATCGACGAAGCGCACTGCGTGTCGCAGTGGGGTCACGACTTCCGCCCGGAATACCTGCAACTGGGCCAGTTGGCGGAAATGTTCCCCGATGTACCGCGCATCGCCCTGACCGCCACCGCTGACAAGCGCACCCGCGAAGAAATCGTCACCCGCCTGCACCTGCAGAACGCGGAGCGCTTTCTGTCGAGCTTCGACCGCCCCAACATTTTTTACCGCATCGTGCCCAAGGAACAGCCGCGCAAGCAGTTGCTGGCCTTCCTGGCCGAGCGGCGCAGCGATGCCGGCATCGTTTATTGCCTGTCGCGCAAAAAGGTCGAGGAAGTCGCTGCATTCCTCACTGAACAAGGCTTCCCGGCGCTGCCGTACCACGCCGGCCTGCCCAATGAACTGCGCGCCTATCACCAGAAACGCTTCCTCAACGAGGAGGGCCTGATCATGGTCGCCACCGTGGCGTTCGGCATGGGCATCGACAAGCCCAACGTGCGCTTCGTCGCGCACCTCGATTTGCCGAAATCCCTGGAGGCCTATTACCAGGAAACCGGGCGTGGAGGCCGTGATGGCCTGCCGGCGGATGCCTGGATGGCCTACGGCCTGCAAGATGTGGTGATGCTCAAGCAGATGCTGCAGAACTCCGAAGGCGACGAACGCCACAAGCGCCTGGAACAGCACAAGCTCGATGCCATGCTCTCGTTGTGCGAAGAGACCCGCTGCCGTCGCCAGACCCTGCTGGCCTATTTCGATGAAGACATGCCAGAGCCTTGCGGCCACTGCGACAACTGCATCGATGGCGTGCAGACCTGGGATGCCACCGAGCCTGCACGTCAGGCGTTGTCGGCGATCTTCCGCACCGGCCAGCGCTACGGTGTAGGGCATCTGGTGGATGTGTTGCTGGGCAAGGACAACGAGAAGGTACGCAGTTTCGGTCATCAGCACCTGTCGGTGTACGGTGTCGGCAAGGCGCTTGGCGAGAGCGAATGGCGCTCGCTGTTCCGTCAGTTGGTGGCCCGTGGCCTGGCCGACGTTGATCATGAAGGCTACGGCGGCCTGCGCTTGAGCGACACGTGCCGGCCGCTGCTCAAGGGGGAAGTGACCCTGGAACTGCGTCGCGACCTCAAGGCGCAAACCACGGCGAAAACCAGCAAGAGCCAGGCCAGCCAATTGGTGCGTGGCGAAGAGCGCGAGCAATGGGAGGCCTTGCGCGCCTTGCGTCGCAAGCTCGCCGAAGAGCATGGCGTGCCGCCGTACGTCATTTTCCCCGATTCGACCTTGCTGGAAATGCTGCGCAGCCAGCCAACCTCGCTGGCGGAAATGGCCCGGGTCAGCGGTGTCGGCGCGCGCAAGCTGGAACGCTATGGCGAGGCCTTCCTGGAAGTACTTGGCGGTCAGGTCGAAGCACCGAAGCCGGTGGCCGATGTGCGCCACGAGCTGATCACCCTGGCGCGGGCGGGCATGACACCGGTGCAAATCGCCGGTCAGTTGCAATGCTCGGAAAAAAACGTCTACACCATGCTCGCCGAGGCCATCGGCAAACAGCAGTTATCGCTGGAGCAGGCGCTGGATTTGCCCGAAGACTTGATGGGTGAAGTCCAGGATGCATTCCTCGACGGAGAAGGCGAGTTGCCGCCGGTGGCGGAGATTTCAGCCTTGTTCGCAGGACGAGTGCCGGAGGGGGTCTTGTACTGTGTTCGGGCCGCGCTGCAGTCCGAATTCGAGATTTAAGTGACCCGTCTCACTGATGTAACGATTCAGTACAGAACAGGCCTTGCCTCCAGTCGAGGCTCATGCTTAGCTGACTAATAATTAGTATTTCTCTATTTCAGTCTAACCATGAGTGTTTTATGCCGTTAACCGATCAACACCGCTTTGGCATGCAACTGGCCCAGATGTCGCGCGGCTGGCGTGCCGAACTGGACCGCCGTCTGGCTGGCCTCGGCCTGTCTCAGGCACGCTGGCTGGTGCTGCTGCATCTGGCGCGTTTCGACGAAGCCCCGACCCAGCGTGAACTGGCGCAAAGCGTCGGCGTCGAAGGACCAACCCTGGCCCGCCTGCTCGATAGCCTGGAAAGCCAGGGCCTGGTGCAACGCCAATCGGTTCTGGAAGACCGTCGGGCGAAAAAGATCGTCCTCTGTGCTCCCGCGCTTCCTCTGATTGAACAAATTGAAACCATTGCCACTCAACTGCGTCATGAACTGTTCGAAGGCGTCGATGAGGCGGATTTGAAGGTCTGCATGCGGGTTCATGGGCACATATTGGCCAACCTGGAAAAATCTTGAGGCACAACACCGGGCCAGACTTTTGAGAGACCGCTTTTAGCTGACTATAAGAACTACTGCGCAATATCGTGTTCGTACCGGATGTGCGATCACGTGCAAGTTGGTTCTGGTTACCTAAGGGATGCTCATGCTTGAGAGTCGGCTAGTCGTTGTACGGGGTTGCGTCAGGTGGTTGCTGGCCGGTGCTGCTGTCACTTGGTCAGCCTTGGCGCCAGCACTGGGCCTGGGTGAAATCACCCTGCATTCGGCGCTGAATCAACCGCTACGCGCCGACATTACCCTGGTGGATGCCGCGGGTCTGGAGGACGGCGAGCTGTCGGTCAGCCTGGCGACGGCAGAGGAATTCAGTCGCGCAGGTGTCGAGCGGGGGTTCTTCCTCAACGACCTGAAATTTACACCTGTGCTGCGAGGCAACCGCAGCCTGATCCAGGTGACATCCAGTAAACCTGTCAACGAACCCTTCCTGAATTTCCTCGTGCAGCTCCATCAGCCCAACGGTCGCTTGCTGCGCGAGTACACGGTTTTAATCGATCCCCCGGGAACGCCGGGCATTGAGCCTGCCACTGATGAGTCGGTGGCCAGTCTTCCGGCTTCCGCCTTTCCCAGCGTCCAGCCCGCCGTCGCGCCTGCGCCCAGGGAACCGCTGCCAAAACCTGCCGCCGCACCCACGCCGGACCCACTTGCCGAGCAATTGGCGGCGAGTGTCTTGCAGAGCCAGCAGTTGCAGTCAACTGTCGATGAACTCAACGCGAAGCTCCAGGCACAGGATGAGCAGATCGCCGTCGAGAAAAAGCAGGTGACCGAGCTGCAAACCCGATTGGCCGAGGTCGAGCAAGCCAGAACAGCACCGGCTGCACCCGTTGCCGTGACTCCCGCACCAGTGATCGCCGAGGAACCCGGGACTGACTGGTTGTTGATCGGCGGACTGTTGGTGCTGTTGGCGTTGCTGTTGCTGGCCATATGGGTTCGCCGTCAACGGCAACAGGTTCAGGCAACGTTCGGATCGGCAGCCACTCAGCCGTCACCGCATGAGCCGCTGTTCAGTCACGCAGAACCGGTACAGCCTGCTTTGGAGCTGCAATCGATGCACGCTCAGCCAGAAGAGACGCCTGCGAATGATGTGCCGCAAGCGCAGACGCAAGAAAACAGCCTGCGCAATGCCGGGTTTGATGCGCAAAAGCTTCAGGACATCCGCGCCCGCCACTCGAAAATGGGGCCGGTCGCTGTCGCGGCCTCCACCGCATTGCCCTTCACCCCGACACCCAAGACCATTCCCAACGACGAGTTCCAGTTGAACCTGGATGACCTGTCGATGGATGCGAATTGGGACCTGGTCGATCCATTTGAAACTTCGCCATCCAGCGAACCGGCACTGCCGCAGCCCGAGATTGAATGGGAAATCGAACCAGCCTCGCGGCCCCTGGACGACAGCTTTCTCGACGAAACAGTGAGCCAGGATCGTCCGGCCGAGCCCAGTAACGCAGGCAAACTGGAGCAAGCCCGGACTTGCATTGATGACGGTGATAGGGACAGCGCCATCGAACTGCTCGACGAGTTGCTCAAAGAAGCCAATGAGCCATTGAAACAGACGGCCCGCAGTCTGTTGGCGGGAATACGATAATCTATTGCATTGAAACAAACTGTGGCGAGGGAGCTTGCTCCCGTTGGGCTGCGAAGTGGCCCCAAAACCAGAAGCCGCGTTTATCCTGGCACACTGCATTCATCGTTTTTACGACTGCTTCGCAGCTGATAGGGAGCAAGCTCCCTCGCCACATTTATTCTTATTCTGCGTTTCAGGAATTTCGCCGATCATGACCACCCCAAAACCGGAAATCGTCATCACCTATTGCACCCAGTGCCAGTGGCTGTTGCGCGCGGCCTGGCTGGCCCAGGAGCTGCTCAGTACCTTTGGCGACGACCTCGGCAAAGTGTCTCTGGTGCCCGGCACCGGCGGGGTTTTTCACATTTTCTGTGACGATGTGCAGATCTGGGAGCGCAAGGCCGACGGCGGTTTCCCCGAGGCCAAGGTGCTCAAGCAGCGGGTCCGCGACCGCATCGATCCGGACCGCGACCTGGGACACAACGACCGTACTCAGTGAGATGCCGCTTCCGCGGCAACGGCTTTCTTGCTCGAGCTACTTGAGAGCCTGCTGGACACCACGATCGCAACGATGATCAGCGCGCCTCCGAGCAACATGCGCAGGGTCGGGTTTTCATTGAACAATAGCCAGGCCATGGTGATGCCATACACCGGCTCGAGGGCGAAGACCACTGCGGCGGTCCGCGCCTTGATCACCGCCAGGCTGGCGACGAACAGGCTGTGGGCGACGCCGGTGCAGAATACCCCGAGCAGGCCGATCCACAGCCAGTCGATGGGGCGCACAGCGCTCAATTGCGGTGCCGCCACCGGCAACAGGCACAGGGCAACCACCACGTTCTGACACAACGCCGCCTGCACTGGCGGGATGCGTGCGGAACTGGCGCGGTTAGTCAGTGACAGCAGGGAGAACAGCAAGCCGGAAACCACCGCCCAGAGCAGACCGGTCGTGGCTCCGCTGGCCAGATCGAACTCAGGCGTAACGAGCACCAGTCCGACACTGACCAGCGCCACCAGCAGGATTTCATTGGCGCGAATCCGCTCGCGGAAGATCAGCCCTTCGAGGATGACGGTAAAGGCCGGGAAGCTGGCAAAGCCCAGGGTCGCGATGGCCACGCCGGCAACCTTCACCGCAATAAAGAAACTGACCCAATGTCCGGCCAACAACAAGCCGCTGAGCAAGAGTCGGCGCCAATCAACGGCTTCGAGTCTTTGCCAGCGGGTGTTACTGGCGAACCGCGCAAAGAATGCCAGCGCCAACACCGCGAACGCCGCCCGGCCGAAGACGATGATGGCCGGTGAAGCGGCGGCAAGTTTGCCGAACACACCGGTCAGGCCGAACATCAGTGCGCCGATATGCAAAGCGCCAAGGGCGGTACGGGGAGTCATGGCAATCCTTGGTAATCGTATTGAACCCGGCCATTTAACCGCGCCCGCCGCCGTTGTGTCTGTCGCCAGACTCGCGTTATTTGTCGCCAGCCTCGCGCCGCAGTTTGCCGGGCGATGCACCGAACTCGCGCAGCACCGCGGCGGCAAAGGCACTTTGGGAACTGTAGCCGACTCGACTGGCAATCTCGCCAATGGGCAGGGCAGAGTCGCGCAACAACCCCACCGCCTTGTGCAGGCGTCGGCTGCGGATGTAGTCCATCGGCGTCTGGCCGCATTCGGCCACGAACCGTGCATGCAAGCGAGCGCTGGAGAGGCCGGCGACGCGGGCCAGATCGGCCACCTGCAACGGGTAGGCGGCGTATTGGTCGATGTGCGCATTCAGCGCCGCATAGGGCAGGCGCCGCCCGCCGACACTCTCGGGCCTGGCATTATTGAGGCTGGCCAGCAACAGCACCGCGCCTTGTTGCGCAATCACTGGATCATCGACCGGACTGTTGGCCAGCCAATGGACCAACTGGCTTTGTCCGGCATTCAGCGACAACCGGCCGGCGTTATCGAGCAAGCGGCGACTAGCCTCGGCATGATCGCCCAGGGACTGGCCAAGCCATTGATCACCCGGCACATCCAGCACCAGGCAACGGCTGCCATTGGCGCTGCCGCACGCATGATGAAACCCCGAGGGGACCACCACGAAACTTTGCTGAACCACCTGGCTGCCACGTCCGTCTACCTCGAAATCCAGGGCACCCGACAGCCCGAACACCAGTTGCGCGTGTTCGTGACTGTGGACGATCAGGTCTTCGGTGTACTGGCGAAGTGTGAGGATGGGGCGCATCGCAGGTCTCCCGGTCAAGGGGGCCAGTCTACACCGAGGTGGGCTGCGCGCGTTGTCACAGGACTGACTTGCCGCTGTCATGGTCGATTAACCCGACTGGCGCAAGCTTGCCAAAACTTGTCCTGAGGGTTGCCCATGACCAGCGCCGAGCTCGCCAAACCCAGCCGTAAGCAACGTGTGCGGACCTTGTGGATTTCCGATGTGCACCTGGGCACGCGCGATTGCCAGGCCGAACACCTTTCGCAGTTTCTCAAGGGTTATCACGCGGATAAAATCTACCTGGTCGGCGATATCATCGACGGCTGGAAACTGCGAAGCGGCATGTACTGGCCACAGGCGCACACCAACGTGATCCGGCGCCTGTTGACCATGAGCAAGCGCGGCACCGAGGTGATCTACGTCACCGGCAACCACGATGAATTCCTGCGCCGCTATTCGAAGCTGATCCTGGGCAATATCCAGTTGGTGGACGAAGCGGTGCACGTGACCGCCGATGGTCGGCATCTGCTGGTGATCCACGGCGACCAGTTCGACGTGATTACCCGTTACCACCGCTGGCTGGCGTTTCTCGGCGATTCCGCCTACGAATTCACCCTGACCCTCAACCGCTGGCTCAACCATTGGCGCGCCCGTTATGGCTACGGTTACTGGTCGCTGTCGGCATACCTCAAGCACAAGGTGAAAACCGCGGTCAGCTTCATCAGCGACTTTGAAGAAGCCATCGCCCATGAATGCGTCAAGCGCGAGCTGCATGGCGTGGTCTGCGGGCACATTCACCATGCCGAGATTCGCAAGGTCGGCGAGGTGGACTACCTCAATTGTGGCGATTGGGTGGAGTCGTGCACGGCGTTGATCGAGCATTGGGATGGCACGATCGAGCTGTATCGGCTGGCGGATGCCCAGGCGCAGGAGGCGCAGTTAAAGGCGGCGAAGGTGGCGGAACTGGCTTAAAAGTCAAGGCGTCTGGACTGGCCTCTTCGCGAGCAGGCTCGCTCCCACATTAACCGTGTTTACTCGGTCAACTGTGGGAGCGAGCCTGCTCGCGAATGGACCGCGCAGCGGTCCCGCTGGATCTATCAGGCTGGCGAATGCTCCTCCATCGCCGCTTTGTAGATCGAGTTCTTCGGCTGCGCAAACAACCGCGCCATCATCGGTTCGAAAAAGCTCAGCGGCAGTGTGTCATAGGCCGGATCAAACGCCGCCGCATCGTATTTGGCGCAGAACTCGATGGTCGCCCGATATTGCGGATGGCCGTTGAATTGCTCGCGCAGGTGCCGGTCCATGCCCAGGTGGTGGAAGAAGTAATAGCCCTGGAAGATCCCGTGCTTTTCCACCATCCACAAATTCTCGGCGCTCACGAATGGCTTGAGAATCGCCGCCGCGATATCTGGGTGGTTGTAGGAGCCCAGGGTGTCGCCGATGTCATGGAGCAGCGCGCAGACCACGTACTCTTCGTCGCGACCATCACGCCAGGCGCGGGTGGCGGTTTGCAGGGAGTGGGTCAGTCGATCCACCGGGAAGCCGCCGAAATCACCCTCCAGCAGCTTCAGGTGCGCCACGATCCTTGATGGCAATTGTCGGGCGTAGGCACTGAAATCCGCGGCGATGATCGCCCAGTCTTCCTGCGTGCCATCCTTCATGTGGGTGAAACGGGCATTGGCATTCATCGGCTATCCTCTTTTGAACTAGAACGGCACGCGCCCCAGAATCATGTCCCGATACATGACGAAATCGCCGAGCAGGCTGTAGAAGGGATGCTGGAAGGTCGCAGGGCGATTTTTTTCGAAGAAGAAATGCCCGACCCAGGCAAAGCTGTAACCCGCCAGCGGCAGGGCCCACAACAGCATCCAGGCGCCTCGGCCGATGGTCAGCGCCAGAATGAAAATGACCAGCGTGGTGCCGATGAAGTGCAATCGGCGGCAGGTACTGTTGCTGTGCTCACTGAGGTAATACGGGTAAAACTCAGCAAAGCTGTTGAATCGTCTGATGTTTTCCACGACTGCGATCTCTGTGGTTATTGTTCTGACTGCAAGTTGTTCTGCGGGTAGCTTATTTAAGTCTAGAGTGAACGTAGGCGTCAGCCAGTGACAATCGGCGCCACTTTAGTATCCTTCGGAAATTGGCCGTGACATGCGGCTCATCATGTAAGAACCCGACATGAGCGAACGAACGACTTCTGCAAGCTGGGCGATGGGGATTGTCAAAGCACTGGAAATGGACGGCCTGGATTGCCGGGTTCTGTTCAAACAACTGGGGCTCGACTACGCGGCACTGGATGATCCGGATGCACGCTTCCCGCAAGATTCCATGACACGACTGTGGCAGCGTGCGGTTGAGCTGTCCGGCAACCCCGCAATTGGCCTGAACATGGGCAAGGTGGTGCGACCTGCGCAGTTTCATGTAACCGGTTACGCCTTGATGTCCAGCCAGACCCTGGCCGAGGGCTTTCAGCGCCTGGTGCGTTACCAGCGGATCATTGCCGAAAGTGCCGATCTGAGTTTTCGGCTGCTGGATGAGGGCTACGCGCTGATTTTGACGGTGCATGGCGATCATTTGCCGCCCACCCGTCAAAGCGCCGAAGCCTCGCTGGCGTGCGCCCTGGCGCTGTGCGGCTGGCTGACCGGACGCACACTGCACCCGCGCAAGGTGCTGGTGCAGGGCGATGAACCCGTCAATATCGAACCTTATAAACAAGCCTTCCATGCACCGCTGGTGTTCAACGCGCCATACGATGCGTTGATTTTCGAGCGCGCGGACATGGAAGCACCGCTGCCGACCGCCAACGAGGCCATGGCGCTGCTGCATGACCGGTTTGCCGGTGAATACCTGGCGCGTTTTTCCGAAAGTCGCGTGACCCACAAGGCGCGCCAGGTGCTGTGTCGTCTGTTGCCCCAGGGTGAACCCAAACGTGATGCCGTGGCGCAGACGCTGCACCTGTCACAACGCACGTTGCAGCGGCGATTGCAGGAGGAGGGCACGAGTTTTCAGACGTTGCTCGATGACACCCGGCGAGAACTGGCCGAACAATATCTGGCGCAACCGGCCATGACACTGCTGGAAATTGCCTACCTGTTGGGCTTCGCCGATCCGAGCAATTTCTTCCGCGCCTTCCGCCGCTGGTTCGACACCACACCCGGTGAGTACCGGGTGCGGTTGATGCAGATGCCTGCGCCGGTCAGTGACGCCAGAACGCCGGAATACACAACACAAACACCGTAATGATCTCCAGTCGGCCCAGCAGCATGCCGAACGAGAGAATCCACTTGGCGGCGTCCGGCAGCGAGGCGAAGTTGCCGGCCGGGCCGATGGTCTCGCCCAGGCCCGGGCCGACGCCGGACACCGTACTGGCCGCGCCGGTGAGGGCGGTCATCCAGTCCACGCCGAGCAGCGACAGTAACAGCGCGATCACACAGATGGTGATGGCGAAGAAGAACGAAAAAGTCAGGATCGAACGCACGATCTCTTCATCGAGACGGTGACCGTTGTACTTCTGCTTGATCACCGCGCGCGGGTGGATCAACTGGTTAAGGTTGGCCTTGAGCAGGATGTAGGCTACCTGGAAACGGAAAATCTTGATCCCGCCGGCGGTCGAGCCCGAACAGCCGCCAACGAAGCCCAGATAGAAGAACAGCATCAGCGAGAAGTTGCCCCAAAGGCTGTAGTCCCCCAGGGCGAAACCGGTGGTCGTCACCACCGAGGTCACGTTCAGCGCCACATGCCGCAGTGCCTCCAGCCAATGCAGCTGGGTGGTCCACCAATACCAGGTGCCCAGTATCAGCCAGGTCACCAGCAACATGCCGATCAGGCCTTGAACCTGTTCATCCTTGATCAGCGCACGGCGGTTGCCGCGCAGGGTCGCCACGTACAGGGTGAACGGCAAGCTGCCGAGAATCATGATGACGATGGCCACCCAGTGCACGGCCGGTTGCGTCCACTTGGCCAGGGACAGGTCCGAGGTGGAAAAGCCACCGGTGGAAATCGCCGACATCGCATGGTTGATCGCATCGAATGGACTCATCCCGGCCCACCAGAACGCCAGGCTGCCGAAAATGGTGATGCCGACGTAGGCCGCCACGATCAACCGCGCCACCATGTGCGAGCGGGGCATGACTTTTTCGGAGCGGTCCGACGATTCGGTCTGGAACAGTCGCATGCCACCAATGCGCAGCAATGGCAGGATCGCCACCGCCATGCCGATGAAGCCGATGCCGCCGATCCAGTGCAGCAATGAGCGCCACATCAGGATGCCGGGAGACATGTCGTCCAGGTGATTAAGTACCGTCGACCCCGTGGCGGTGATGCCGGACATGCTTTCGAAGAATGAGTCGGTGTAGCTGATGTGCTGGGTCAATAAAAACGGCAGCGCGGCGAAGATGCACACCACCAGCCAACTGCTGACGGTCAGCAGGTACATGTCCCTTGGCCGAAGATGGACATGCTCGGGGCGCCCCGGAATGACCAGCGCCAGACCGGCGACAAAGGTGATCATGCTGGCCCAGAGGAACGACGGCAGGTCGCCGGTGCGATCGAAGATCACCAGCGTGGCCATGGGCACGACCATGGCGATGGCCAGGGTTATCAGGAAGATGCCGATGATGAAACCAATGAGACGCAAGGTCGGCAACGCCATGAAATCCGCTCGGCTGTAGTAAGGAAGGGCGCCATTCTACCTGTGGGGCAGGGCATGTAAACGGGCATTGCCACGGTAGTTACAGCTAGAATAGCCGCACAATTTTTTCAGGAGGTGGCCGATGCAGGCTCTCGACGTTTTGCTCAACCGTGTTTCCGTCCCGCGCCTGATCGAACCGGCACCTACTCAAGCGCAGCGCGAAGTGTTGTTTGCCGCAGCGATGCGGGCACCGGATCACGGTCATTTGCAGCCTTGGCGGTTCCTGACCGTCGAAGGCGCAGCGCGCGAGCAGATGGGCGAGTTACTGGCTGAAGCGGCGAAGCTGCAAGACAGCGAAGTGACCGAAGCGGCCATCGACAAGGCGCGCAACGGTCCTTTGCGCGCCCCCTTGGTGGTCGTGGTGATTGCCCGGTTGCAGGATCACGTCAAGTATCCGAAGTCAGAGCAGATGCTGGCGGCTGGCTGCGCGGCGCACGGGATCTTGCTGGCGGCCTATGCGCAGGGCATTGGTGCGGTGTGGCGTACAGGGGATCTGGCCTATTCGCCGCATGTGGCCAAAGGGTTGGGGCTGGCGGAAGGGGAGAAGGTGATTGCGTTCCTTTATCTCGGTACGCCGCTGAAGGAGCCACGTGTGGCGGAGAAGGTGGATCTGGCAGAGTTCGTCAGCGCCTGGCCCGGCAAAGCCTGACACCGTATTTCCCCTGTGGGAGCGAGCCTGCTCGCGAAATCGGAGTGTCAGGCACTGAGATGTTGAGTGTACTGCCGCTTTCGCGAGCAGGCTCGCTCCCACAGGGATTCAGGGTTAGGTGATGGCCCCCGGCACCATCGGCAATTCCAGACTGGCAATAAACCCACCCTCCGGGTGATTGGCCAGCACCAGACTCCCGCCATGCCGTTCCGCCGCACGGCGGGCGATGGCCAGGCCCAGACCGTGTCCGGCTGCGGTCTGCCCGGGCGCCCGGTAGAACGGCTCTCCAAGCTGATTCAAATGTTCGGCGTCGACCCCCGGACCATGATCGCGCACGGTCACCACAATCCGCTCACCCTGTCGCAACGCCTGCATTTCAATCGGTTGCCCGCCTTCCGGGTTGAAGCGCTGAGCATTGCGCAGCAGGTTATCCACAGCGCGCTCGATCATGGTCGGCCACCCTCTGAGGTTCAGTTGCGGCTCGGCTTCAAGGCGAACGTTCTGCTCTGGCGAGCCCAGCTGTGCATCCCGTTGCAGCCCGGTGAGCAGCGCATTCAGGTCCACCTCTTCGGCGCTGGCGTTATCGGCATCAACCCGCGCCAACACCAGTATTTCACTGATCAGCGCTTCGAGTCGGTCACACTCACGGGTCAGGCGCGGCCAGAGTTTTTGCCGTTCTTCCGGCGTAGCCCGTTCGGCCAGGGCCAGCGCAATGCGCAGGCGGGCGAGGGGCGAGCGCAGTTCGTGAGACACGTCCCGCAGCAGTTGCCGCTGGCTGCTGATCAGGCTTTGCAAACGTGCACCCATGCGGTTGAAATCGTTGGCCAGCACCCCGAATTCGTCGCGGCGGTTCGCCAGTTTGACCAGACTGTTCTGCTGGTAAGTGGTTTGCCCCAGGTCATGCACCGCCCCGCGCAAACGGCTGAGCGGACGGGTGATGGAAAAGGTCACCAACAGGCTGAACAAGGTCAGTACCACCAGGGCGATACCCAGCGCACTCAGTGGCCAGAGCAGGCTTTCACGGTGCCAGGCATCGAGTTCCGGGTGGGGGATGCGGTAGATCAGCAGGTAGGTGTCGCCGGTTTTTTCGCTGGTGTATTCAGCGGTCAGACGCCGCCATGGCAAGCGCCGGTCATCATTGTTCTGTCGCGCTTCGAAGGCCGCGGCGCGGCGTGGGAAGGTGCCGCGCACCACCGGGTCGCCACTTTCGTTGAGTACCTGAACGTCGATGTGATACTGGCGTTTGCGCTGTTCCAGAATGTCCTGGGCGGCTTCTTCGCCCTGGGCCTCATAGGTTTGCGTCCATTGTTCGGGCAGGGTGTTGAGGCCTGGGTGACGACTGAGAATCCACGCATCCTGGTTGAGCATGTGCCCGAGCAAAATGGACAGCCCTGCAACCAGGGCGATGGCCAGCCAGAAGCTGGCCAGGATACGCCAGAACAATGAACGCACAGAAAATCCTCAGACAACAATGAATCCGATGTAGGAGCGAGCTTGCTCGCGAAAAACGCAGTGACGACACGTGCTACCTGATGCCGCGCGTTATCGTTGACGTCCATCGCGAGCAAGCTCGCTCCTACAGTAGATCGGAAAACTGAGACCCAACGGTGTTCGCCGTTGGGTCAGGGTTAGATCATTATTGCGCTTTTTGCGCCTGTTGCGCTTTCCACGCCTTGAACTCGGCCCATTCGGCGCGACGTTCAGCCCGTTTTTTCTGGATCTCGTCGAATTTCTTCTGTTGATCCGGTTTCAGCAGCGCCCGCACATCAGCTTCGGCTTTCTTGTGGTTGGCGGCCATCTCGTCTTTCATGGCTTTCTGATCGGCTGGCGAGAGTTTCTCCAGGTACTTGTCGACCACTTGCTTACGCTCATGCATCTGATCGCCCATGATTTTGCGGATCTGCTCGCGCTGTTCGCGGCTCAGGTCCAGCTGGCTGTAGGGGCCTTTGCCGTGCATGCCGTGCATCTGACCGCCGTGGCGCGCTCCATCCATCGGGCCACCCATAGGGCCGGCGCCTTCGGGCATGGCCATGGCAACAGTCGGCAGGGTGGCGGCGAACATCAGAGCGATAAGAGTCTTGCGCATGGTGAATCTCCTTGTCTCATTCCCGGTACGTTCCGGATGAGTACAGATTACGGAGATCAAGGTCAGCGGCGGTCAGCGGAGCGTAAAGCTTGGGTAAAGATGATTTTCGAACAACCTGACAAATCCAACACATCGGCTGCTTCACCAAACGATACCCCGCCGGCTTTCCTTTTTACCTAGTGCAACGCCGGCATCACAACTCGAGTGGCTCCGGTCGTTTACGCAGACCAACATCTCCTATTGACAGGTTGGCCCTATCATATCTTTTTCGCGCTCGCAACTGTTTTGTTAGGCAGGTATATGGTTTTTCCTAACTTGTTAGTGTCCGTATCAGAGGGAGGCATCGTTAGTAGTTAAGAGCAGAGCTAATAATATAAATGTCGACGAGGGCGTAAGTTATGGGTGTGAGAAAGCTTTTTGATGAATTCGCCACAAAGTATAACGATATTCATCAGGCATACTGGACCAACACGCTAAGTGAAGACGAACTTAGGCTCTGGCATGAGGAACGGCTCAAAACGGTCCTGCGGCATGTCAAAAGTAAATCCGTTTTCTACGGAAAACACTTTAAAGATATTGATGTAGAAGGCATCACGCTGGCGAATCTTTCTTCACTGCCTTTTACCACTAAGGATGATTTAAGAGAGTCTATGCTAGATATTCTGTCTGGCACACTGGAAGACAGCATTTATTTTTATGAAACCACCGGCACGACCGGTCCGGCGACCCCATGCCCACGAGATAAAAAAGAAAGTTATGCAAGTAACAAACAACTCACCATGGCTTACAAGGCGGTGTTGGAGAAACATTTCCCTGCAGAGAAACCCGTTGTAGGCATCATGGGGCCGACTGAGGCGCATTCCTTCGGTGATACCTTGGGTGATGTCTGTCATCAACTGGGTGTCTGTAGCGCCAAAATCTGGCCGCATTCCCCGGTCATCGGATATCCCAAGACGCTCCAGTTGATGAAGGATTTGCGCATCGGCGTCGTCGCTTCAGCTCCAGGACTGTTGCTGGCACTGGCCAAGGAGGCCGAGCGGCTAGGCTTCAATCCCTGCGAGGACTTTCATTTGCGGGCGTTCATGATGAGCGGTGAACTCTGTACGTCAGCCTTGAAAAACAACTTGTACAGTCTCTGGGGTTGTGAAGCCTACAACAGTCTGTATGGCTCGCAAGAAGCGATGATTATTGCCGCAGCCAACACCAGCGACCAACTGATGCCCCATCGACTCAACTACATCATTGAGGTATTGAACCCCCAAACGGGCGAAAGTCTGGGTGACAGTGGTGAAGGGGAGTTGTGCGTCACCATGCTGGTCGACGGCGTGAAACCGTTGATCCGCTACCGTACGGGCGACTTAATTTGCATTCAAAAAACGGCAAAAAAACCGATTGCACTAGGGCAGGTAATGAAAGTGGTCGGACGTGTCAAAGATGCCATGATCCTTAACGGCAAAGACTTCACGGCTGGCCAAATCGAGCAGGCGCTGCTTGAAGGTGTCGAGAAATGCCTAGGTTATCAAATCGTCATCAACTGCGTGAATGACAGAGATACAGTGATCGCCAAAATGGAAATGTCCAGGTTTTACCAAGGTGATCGCAGCCAATTGACGTTGTTGATCCGTGAGCGCGTGCGCGAGCGCCTAGGGGTTGAGGCGACAATCATGATGGTCGATGACCTTGATGATCATGTGAACTTGGGCAGTTGGTTCAGTTGGAAAGAAGCGCGAATTGTTGATCAACGCAGCCGATAGGTTGGGGCACAGTATGAGCATGTCCATGCAAATCGTGTCGGCGAAAAGTGAACTGTTCCAAAAAGTGCGTGCTTTAAGGTCTCGCTACATTGGTGACAACCCGGCCAGTGAAGAAAATTTTTCCGATGCCGAGGTATTACGCGATACCTATTCGTATCACATGGCTTATCTGGATGGAGGCGAGATTGTCGGTGCTATCCGGATAACTCCGTTGGGACATGGCGTGAGCTTTGTCGAACGGGTCGTTAATGTGGGGCATTATTTCGCTCATCCAATGGACTCGTTTGACGCCAATCGGCTGGTGTTGGATGAGAAGTATAGGGGCGGCCTGTACTTGAGGCACTTCCTTCTGCAAGCAGCAATTTGGTTAAGAGCCAATACGCAGTTTAGATACATCTCGGCTTTGTGTCGGGGGCGTCTGGCTGCCCTGTATGTCGATATCGGAGGGTGTGTTCTAGCCGACGACATCACTTGGACGAGCCGACAATCACCACGTGATTACAGTTTGGTTTACCTGGAGCTGGAAACCGTCTTTAACACCATAAAAGGGAAAGTAATTCATGGACAATTTCTTTAAAGAATTGAATGCCATTGTTGACAGCGGCTGGGACAAAATCAAAAAGGGTCGCTATTGGAGTCACAGCCTCGAGCAACCAATTACGGTCGAGCTTTATCAGCAGGTGATGCTCCAGGTTTACCATTACACCCGCTTCAACTCGATCAATCAGGCAGCCTGTGCTTTCAGAGCGGATCCGGGCCAGACAACGCTGCTGCGCTTCGTTTACAAGCACGCGCTTGAAGAACTGGGCCACGAGAAAATGGTCATTCGTGACCTGGAGTCTATCGGTGCCTTGCCTGCGTCGCTGCCTGTGCCGCTTCCTCCCACTCAGGCGCTGATCTCCTATCTGAACGACGTGGCCATCCGCCTGGGACCGATTGCCCGCTTGGGGTACAGCTATTGGGCGGAGGGAGTGTATGAACACATCCAGCCCATTCTGAACAAGTTCCGTGTAGACCTGGGACTTAGTGACGAGCAAATGACGTTCTTTGTCGCCCATTCGACCATTGATGAAAAGCATTCCGAAGAAGTGCGCTTGGCGATGCAGCGCGCGGTGAAGACGGATGAAGAGCGAGCACTAATCAAAGAAGTGGCGAGGGTGACGTTGTACCTCACCGGTCAGTTGCTGGAGGAGTCGTTGCTGGAATATGAGCGTCTCGTTGACGCCCCATTGGCCAAGACGTCCTGAACTGATGAAGCTGATCGTCATTGTCGGGTCAAGCCGGGCACACGGGGTCAGCAGTAAAGTGGTGTCGTTGATTCGACGCCACTTGGAAGGACGCGCCTCGGTCGAAGAACTCTGGCTTCGCAATTATCGTATCGACTACTGCGATGCCGATAACGCCTGTTCACACATCGATTGTTCCCTGCCAGACGATGTGGCCGCGATCGTAAATGAAATGGTCAAGGCGGACGCCATTCTGTACCTGCCGGTGATGCATGCCTAGGGAACCAACAGCCGTTTCCAGGCATTTCTGGAGCGGGTGGGGTATGGCTTCATGCGTCCGCGTGAGCGACCGTTGCGAGACAAGCTTGCGGCTGTGGCGGTGGTGGGGCGTCGATACGGCCACACGGCGGTATTTAGCCAGGTGGTGCTCAATGCCCTGTTGAATAAAATGGTATTGGTCGGCTCGGGGTTCCCGGCCACGTTCAACACACAACTAGTTCAGGACCCAGAGGCGGAACAGGCATTGCGGGAAACACTGGATCGCCTTGTGGAGCACTATCACAAATTGAATGAAAGTCCCTGTGGTGGCGTCGAGCGTTTGCGCCTGCTAAAGCAAGTCCAATTTCAAACGGGATGATGCATAGATGCCTATTCGAGATTCATTGATAGCCGTACTAGTGGCGTTCTTGTGGGGGGCACAAGTAACGGCGGTTAAAATTGGCGGACAAGAGCTTCCGCCTATCCTCATGGTCGCGATGCGCTTTGCCTTGATGGCGGCTGTTTTATTACCTTTTTGTGGAATTCCCAAACGATACGAACTTCTCCAAGTGTTCTGGATCGGTTCCCTGGGAGGGGCGCTACATTTCGGGTTGTTGTATTGCGGTATTTCACGAGTGGATGCCTCGACGTCTGCTGTTGTTTACCAACTTGCGACACCATTCACTCTGTTGCTGGCTTTTGCTGTTTTGGGGGAGCGCATCGCATTACCCGTCGTGGGGGGGATTATCGTAGCGTTGCTAGGCGTGCTGACGGTGTTGGGAGGCGTTGGCAAAGGCGGTACGTTGGCGGGAATATTGCTGGTGATTGCTGCGGCTTTTGTCTTCGCCGTGGGAACATTGCTCACCAAGCGGTGGGGACCTTTCAACCCGCTAGTTATAAGCGGGTGGACGGCATTGATTGCGGCACCGGAGTTGTTGATTGTTTCGGCTGCGGTTGAGGGGCAGGCGTGGGGGGCTGTCCTGATAGCCAGTCCGACGGCCTGGGCCGCCATGCTGTATACGGCCGTCAGTGGTGGGCTGATTGGATTTGGCTTGTGGTATTGGCTTTTGGGCAGACACCCCGTCCAGCGCCTGACGCCGTTTCTATTATTGGTGCCGGTTTTTGCGGTTGCAGTTAGCCAGTTTCTCTTGAAAGAAGGTTTGTCACTGAGCCTTATCGTTGGCGGTGTGGCGGTTTTGGTCGGTGTCGGGCTCTGTCAGATCCCCGGCAGACTTGTGCAGGTAACAACCCGCCTGATTGATCGGCGAACCCATTAAGAGGTGATTCTCCATGGAGTGGCCAGGTCAGTTGGCATTGCTCGTCTTGCGTCAGCAAAACCGGTTTCGCTACAGACTTACAGCCCGGTGCTGGAAAGCAAAAAGTTATGAGATTGCCTATTTGCACTCGACTTGCCGCGAGGCCAAGTCCACCCTGGTGTTCCTCCATGGATTAGGGGCCAGTAAGGATCAGTGGGGGCCGCAAATATACTCGTTGGTGGACACTTACAACTGCGTATTCCTCGACCTTCCCGGTGAAGGGGAGTCCTCGTTCGACGGCGTGCAAAGTTACAGTCCTGTGGCTCAAGTGGAGCGACTGAAGGCTTTTTTCGATGCGCAGTCTTTCAAGGACGTAGTATTGATTGGCAACTCCATTGGTGGCTGCATTGCCTGCCTTTATGCGGCCACTTATCCGGCAGAGGTGTCCCGTTTAATCGCAATAGCGCCTGCCGGTTTGCCGGCTGCAAGGCTTAGTCCGGCCATGAGCCAGTTTCTTGAGTCTGGCAAGCATCCGTTTGGCTACCGGACCGTCTGTGAAATGCGGAAGCTTTGGGAGATCGTGTTTACTCGAGCGCCCAAGGTCCATGCGTTTCTGGCAAAGGCTCTGGCTGCTAGGGGAGCGCTTTGCTATGCGAGGATCGGGAAAATACTGGAAGATTTCAAGGGCTCCGGTTTGTACCCGCTTCAAATGCGGCTCGCGGAAGTCAAGGCGCGGACCTTAATTGTGTGGGGGAGCAACGATCGCGTATTTGATATTTCTTGCCTGGATGAGATTAACCGACTACTGCCACAGGCAAGCGTCTGCATTATCGAGGGTGCGGGGCATGTCCCGTATCTGGAGTGTGGCGAGGAGACACTGGATGCCATCCAGCGGTTCCTAGCAATATAGCTATAAAGTTCTAATAGTCATCTGGCCGCCCCTGCCTCACGAACGCGGCTCATTTTTACGAGCTTTCCCACCGACAAAACCTTACATGATATTTCTACGAGACCTGTCTCAATGATTCGCGTCATGGCGGTATTTGGTGCGGCGTGGTCGCACTACGCTCATCTCTTTGTAGACCGACGCGGGAATCGGATCGCAGTGCAGATGCACGACAGTCTGAGCATCTGTTCGGCGACAGGCTGCCTGCACTAAATCGACTCGCTTCAGCGAACGACATGGATCGCAGCTACCGCGAAATATAAAGGACTGAGGTATTGGGTTTTGGATTTCTTTAATGCCGTGTTCTTTCTGACGGAGTATTCCGCAGGCTTTACAGGACATTTCTGACATACCCAGAATGGAGAATCTGGCAGAGTCAATGCCATGATTTTAACATTTTCTTTCGATCTGTTCGGTGCCACACAAGTGTGGAATCTAACTGTGCTGATTGGATCAGCAAAGGGCATGCGTTTGCTTGCGGTGCACGGATCGGATCGAAGGATCCATTAATTAATAGTTGAGCTGTCTGATCTGTTTGGCAGTTTAGGGCGTCGACCCAGGCGGTCGGCGCTGATCTGTGTGAACTGCTGGCGATAATATAGGAGTAATGTCTTGAGTAGGATAACCGCCTCCGTTAGTGTTCTGGCTCATACTGAGCGCTTGAAATGCGACCCGCTGGCTGTGTATGAAGCAGCGGCAAAAGCATTCGGCACCGATAAGACCTTTATACTTGAATCACTGTCTGGCCCCAGCCGCGATCGTAAGGCGACCATAATCGGCATGGAGCCATTACTGGCGGTAAAAATTTATGAGGGGTACGCGATAATTGAGGGAAGTGAACTACTGACTGCCCATCTAAGAAGTTCGCTGTCGGAGCAGGGCGTTTTTCTGGACAACATTGGACGTGTCAGTATTGATTCGAACGATGCCGTATGGGATTTGTTACGTGCGATACAAACATCCTTTGATGTTCCGCATCAGCCTAATCCTAGTCTCGCTTTTTTTGGTTATCTCTCATATGACAGTGTCCGGTTTGTCGAAAATATTCCGGACCTGACCGAGCGGACCATTGACTATCCGATCATTGCCTTGAGCGTTTTTCAGACGCTAGTGTACTTCCATGCCAATGGAAGTGTAGATATTTTGGTTAATAATTGTTCTCTATGGGCGCACCGCAGAACCGATGACTATTCCGCGCTGTTGGCTGGTGCTATCGACATTCAGACCACTAACGCGCCGGTTGTTTATCCGTCCGTTACGGTGGCTCGGGATACTGTGGAAAAAGAGCAGTTCCTTGGCTGGGTCGACAATGCGCTGGAGCACATTCGCCAAGGAGATATCTACCAAATTCAATTGGGTCACGAAGTGCAGATTGATACACCTATTAAACCCTTTGAAGTATATCGGGCATTGCGCAGAAATAACCCTTCACCCTACATGTACCTAGCTAATCTGGCCGGGGTCGACCTGATTGGCGCCAGCCCCGAACTGTTTGTTCGGATCAAGGGCGATCTGATCGAGATGAGGCCCATCGCTGGAACCATAGGGAAAGTACGCGGTGTATCTTCCAACGAGTTGATCTTGAGCATGACACGCTCTGAAAAAGAGCGAGCGGAGCATTTAATGCTTGTGGACTTGTGCAGAAATGATATCGGGCGCGTCTGTCAGCCGGGCTCACTTGAGGTCGATGAGTTGATGTTGGTCGAGGAGTACTCTCACCTCTATCACATGGTGTCAAACGTACGCGGATTATTACAAAAAGGATTTGATGCTTTTGATGTTATTAAGGCTTCTTTTCCAGCGGGAACTATGACGGGTGCACCGAAAATTCGGGCAATGCAGATTATTGAAGGTATGGAAAATAACCGTCGTGGGATATATGCTGGAGCGGTCGGTCTAATTGGATTCGACGGTAGTGTCAATACGGCTTTGTGTATCCGGTCAGCGGTACATAAAGGAGGGGTCTATTACTTGAGGGCTTCTGCAGGTGTTGTCGCGGACTCGATTCCAGATAGCGAATGGACTGAAACCTTTTACAAAATGGGTTCTGTTTATCGCGCCGTTACCGGAAGGGAGATGCAGGAGTGAAAGTTTTCCTGATTGATGCTTATGACAGCTTTGTATTTATTATCAGTCAGTACCTTGAGCAGTTGGGCCTAGAAACTCACGTAGAGCGTAATGATGTTCCGAACCTGATTGAAAGAATTGAAGCGTACGCGCCAGACTTTTGCGTGTTGGGACCTGGGCCTGGTCATCCACGTGACGCCGGTTATAGCGAGGTAATCCATCATTTTAAAGGGCGCTTGCCTATATTAGGCGTGTGCCTTGGGCATCAGGCTATCGGCCTGAGTTTCGGTGGTTCAGTTGTTCGAGCTGCCAACGTAATGCATGGGAAAATCAGCACAATAAACAACGATGGTCGAGGTGTTTATGCTCATACCAATTGCAAGCCGATCAAGGCGACACGCTACCATTCGCTGATTATCGATAAAAAAGATCTACCTGAGGATCTAATTGTGACATCCACTGCAAATGATGACGAATATATAATGGGGGTGCGACATCTTGAGTATCCAATAGAAGGTGTTCAGTTTCATCCCGAGAGTATTTTGACGGAGGAGGGTATTAAAATATTTAAAAGTTTTATAGAGCAGCACTGTCGTGAGTCATGGTTATAAGTGGCGGGCTACGGGGTGTCTATGTCTAAAGTTGTAATTTCAGTGTTGAAAGGTATCAAATAGAGCTTTCATGAGTGGTGGGGGTATCATGGATGACTTATATAGATGTAGAAAAAAAGAAGCGCTTCTGAGGGGCGGCTTAGAAGAATCATTGGATGATTTCTCTGTTCTTTCCAAGGAATTGCATCGAAGTGATTGGGAGCGCCATTTGCGCAAGGTACTGCGTCGAATCGGCTATGACCGTTTCTTACTGAGCCTGAGTTGCGCTACAACCAATGACCCTTTCAGCAGGATCATGACGACTTACCCTTCTGATTGGCTCAGGCGATACAAAGATGAGAATTTTATTCAGGTGGACCCAATAATTCGGCACTGCCGTCACCACTTCGTGCCACTATACTGGGAGGCCGCGCGGAGGCAGGCACGAGGGCGGTCCCATGAATTCTGGAAGGTACGCGAGGGGTATGGCCTTTTACAAGGGGTCAGCATTCCTCTGCGGTGTAACGAAATGGTCGGATCACTCAATGTCGCTCTGAGCATGAACTCTAATGATAAATTATACGACGGCCTAAATTCTTCACTAGGAAAGCTATTTATGCTGGTTCCATTCCTTTTGGAAGGCTCACAGAAACAATTGAAAGAACCGCGCGAGCAGTTCTGCAGCCTGACCCTGCGAGAGTCCGAAGTGCTGAAATGGTCGGGGGTTGGTAAAACGACTTGGGAGATAAGCTGCATACTAGGGTGCTCTGAACGCACTATCAATTTTCATATCGCCAACGCAAGTCGAAAACTGGGCTCTTTCAGCCGGCGGCAAGCGATATGCGTGGCGTTGGCGCAGGGGATAATTTCGCTTTAGTAAGTAACACAGAAAGTGGCTGCTAATTTCACGTCGTTCGTGGCTAAGATTAATGAGTTTTTCAACCATTAATAAGGAAGAGGCTCCCATGATCGGAGATGTTCAAGCGCAGCTTTGATGTCTCGCAGATCTATCAAGTGTGGTGTAGGCATTTGACGTACACCAAACTCGGTAGGCGATGGTTGTTTTTTACGACGATTCTCGAACCCGAATTCCGAAGTACTCGGAGTCAGAGGCTGTAGTAATAACCGCGGCTGCGCAGTGCCACGATGCGCGGACGGCCATCGGGGTGCGGGCCGATTTTCTTGCGCAGGTTGCTGACGTGCATGTCGAGGCTGCGGTCGTATAGCGTCAGCTTGCGGCCGAGGGCGATTTGCGCCAGTTCCTGTTTGTCCAATGGTTCGCCGGGTTGCTTGAGCAGGGCTTCAAGCAGACGGCTTTCGGAAACAGTGAGCGTAAACTCCTGCTCGTCGATGCTGACCACACCGCGCACCGGGCTGAAACACAGATCGCCCAGTTCCATCTGGCTGGACACCGCCGCCGGATGGCTGCGGCGCAACACGGCGCGCAGGCGGGCCGTCAGTTCCCGGGGGTCGCAGGGTTTGGCCAGGTAGTCGTCGGCACCCAGTTCCAGGCCGAGGATACGGTCAAGTGGTTCACCCCGGGCCGAAAGCATCAGTACCGGCAAGTCCGGGTGATCGCTGCGCAGTTGTTTGAGCAGCTCCAGGCCGCTGCCGTCCGGCAGCATGACATCCAGCACCACGGCTGCCGGGGAGGTTTCGGCCAATGCACGACGGGCGCTCTGGCCATTGTGACAGGCACGCACCTGGAAACCTTCCTGGCTCAGCCAACTGCTCAGGAGCTCACACAGCTCCTGGTCATCATCAATCAGTAACAGCTCGCTCATGACTCACTCAATTTAGCCATTGTCGACGTTTTCGACTTGCACCACTGGCGAAGATACCGCAGAGCAGGGCCAATAGCGCAACTCCGGCGCCGATGACGAACCACTGCTGTTGATCGGTCAGCCAGCGCGGAATCGAACTGCCAGCCTGGGCTTCCCGCAGTTGCAGCTTCAGACGCTGGTTTTCCTGGCGCAACCGGGCCAGTTGGGCGCTTTCGCGTTCACCATCGGCGCTCTGCAATTGTTTGTTCAACTCTTCTCGTTGCCGCTCGCTTTCCTTCAAGCGTTGCTGCAATTCGTTTATCTGGCTTCCCGCGCTCAAGGACAGCGGCGTGGAGCTGGCGCCCTCGGCACGTTCTTCACCGTGGGCGGGGGCCACGATCGACAACGTGACCAACATCAGACACAACGGACCTTTGCGCATCGCGACTCCTGATTCCAATACGAGTATTGGGAAGTTGTCGGCCGGCAAAAGAGAATAATGAGCGATTGAGAGCGCGATGAACCGATAAGGTTCACCGCGCGGGGGATTGCGAGAAGAAAGTTACGGCAGGACTTGCTTGAACGGCTTGACCAAAACGTTGGCGTAGACACCGGCGGCAATGTACGGATCGGCATCGGCCCAGGCCTGGGCGGCGCTCAGGGAATCGAACTCGGCGACGATCAGGCTGCCGGTGAAGCCCGCCGCGCCCGGATCATTGCTGTCGACCGCCGGGTGCGGGCCGGCCAGTACGATGCGACCTTCGCCCTTGAGCACCTGCAGGCGCTCAAGGTGGGCAGGCCGTGCGGCCAGGCGGGCTTCCAGGGAGTTGGCGACGTCTGTGGCAATGATTGCGTAAAGCATGTCAGTCCTCGGTTTTAGGCGATGTGGTATCGGCGTCATGCAGGTGGCGGGACAGGTAGATGCCCTGGCCGACCAGGAAAATCAATGTCATGCCCAGGCTGCCGAAGACCTTGAAGTCGACCCAGTAGCTCTGGAAGGTAAACGCAACGAACAGGTTGGCGGCACCGCAAAACAGGAAGAAGGCGATCCAGGCGATGTTCAGGCGCGTCCAGACGGGCTCAGGCAAGGTCAGCGCGTGGCCCATGATGCGTTTGATCAGCAGGCGGTCACCGATGAAGTGGCTGCCGATGAAACCCAGGGCAAACAGCCAGTTGACCACCGGGGCTTTCCATTTCAGGAAGGTCTCGCTGTGGAAGGCCAGGGTCAGGCTGCCGAAGACCAGGCAGGCGACAAGGGTCAGCCACTGGCTCTTCTCCAGCTTGCGCTGTTTGATGAACAGCGTGCCGTAGACCACCAGCGAACTGATGATCAGCATCGCGGTGGCGCTGTAAATACCGCCTACAGTTACCTCATGGCCGGCAATGTCGACGACCCGTGGATCGATTTTGAAGACGATGAAAAACAGCAGGAGCGGGATGAAATCGATGAATTGTTTCACAGTGGCAGCCAGAAGCAGGATGTGGCGGCATAATAACAAACATATGGGCGCGCGATAGCGCCAGCTGATTTGAGGTTACAAAGCCCTGTGAATGTTGATTTGCACTGCCATAGCACGGCCTCCGATGGCGCCCTGGCGCCTGCGGTTCTGGTTGCGCGTGCGTTCGAGAACGGCGTGCGAGTCCTGGCCCTGACCGATCACGACACCCTTGAAGGCCTCGATGAGGCGCGACACGCTGCGAATGCGCTGGGGATGCAACTGGTCAACGGCGTCGAATTGTCCTGTACCTGGGGCGGCGCGACCATTCATGTGCTCGGCTACGGTTTCGACGTCAATGCCGCACCATTGGTCGAGGCGATTGCCAAATTGCACGATGGTCGCTGGCTTCGGTCCGAAGAAATAAGTCGCAAACTGGCGTTGAAGGGCATGCCCGGCGCGCTTGAGGGCGCCCGGGAAATCCAGCAGGCTCTGGGTGACAGCGGCAACGCACCGGCCCGGCCGCACTTCGCCGACTGGATGGTGCGCGAAGGTTTCGTCAAGGACCGCGCCGAAGCCTTTCGCAAATGGTTGGGCGCAGGCAAGCTGGGGGACGTCAAGCAACATTGGCCGACCCTGGAGGAAACCGTCGAAACCCTGCGTTCGGCCAAGGCCTGGGTCAGTCTGGCGCACCCCTGGCACTATGAATTCACCCGCAGCAAACGTCGCCGCCTGATTGCCGACTATATTCAAGCAGGGGGCCACGCGATCGAGGTGGTCAATGGTCATCAGCCTGCCGAGCAAGTGGGCAGCCTGGCGATTCTGGCCCGCGAATTCGGTCTGCTGGTCAGCGCCGGCAGTGATTTTCATGGCCCTGGAGGCTGGTCCGAGATCGGTGAATACCGCCCGCTCCCGGATGATCTGCCACCACTGTGGTGTCGGTTCAAACATGACCCAATTATTGCCGCCGTCTGAACAGGTAGAGAATGTGAGTCAATTTTTCCAGATTCATCCGGAAAACCCGCAAGCGCGCCTGATCAAACAGGCTGTCGAGATCATCCGCAACGGCGGGGTGGTGATCTATCCCACAGACTCTTCCTACGCAATTGGTTGCCAGATCGGCGACAAGGTTGCCGTGGAGCGTGTTCGGCGCCTGCGTCAGCTCGACGAAAAGCACAACTTCGCATTGATCTGCAGCGATCTGTCGCAACTGGGGCTGTTTGCCAAGATCGACACCGGCACCTTCCGCATTCTCAAGGCGCATCTGCCGGGGCCATACACCTTCATTCTCAACGCTACCCGCGAAGTTCCGCGGCTGCTGTTGCACCCGAAAAAACGCACCATCGGCCTGCGTGTGCCGAGCAATCCGATCGCCTTGGCCTTGCTGGCCGAGTTGGGTGAGCCGCTGATGAGCGTCAGCCTGATCATGCCCGGCGATGAAGATCCGCTCACCGATCCCTATGAAATGCGCCAGTTGCTTGAACATCAGGTCGACCTGATCATCGACGGCGGTTTTGGCGGGATCAAGGCGTCCACCGTGATCAGCCTCGCCGACGGCGAGCCGGAAGTGATCCGCGTCGGTTGCGGCGACCCTGCGCCGTTCATGGCCGAGGCCTAGATGTCCGCAGTAGAACCCGTCGACAGTCAGGCCGGAGCCCAGCAAGAGCTGCCCTTCGCCATGGTCTATGGCCAGGCGGTCATGGAAATGCCGCTGGACCTGTACATCCCGCCGGATGCGCTGGAAGTCTTTCTCGAAGCCTTCGAAGGTCCGCTTGACCTGCTGCTGTACCTGATCCGCAAGCAGAACATCAATATCCTCGATATTCCGGTGGCGGAAATCACCCGCCAGTACATGGGCTATGTCGAGTTGATGCAGTCGGTGCGCCTGGAGCTGGCCGCCGAGTACCTGGTGATGGCCGCGATGCTGGCCGAGATCAAGTCGCGAATGCTGCTGCCTCGGGCGGAAACCGTCGAGGACGAGGAAGAAGACCCGCGGGCTGAACTGATCCGTCGCTTGCAGGAATACGAACGCTTCAAGGCAGCCGCTGAGGGTATCGATGGCCTGAGTCGCGTCGGTCGCGATGTGGTAGTGCCCAAGCTCGATGCGCCGGAAGCCCGGGCGCGCAAGCTGTTGCCGGACGTGCGTTTGTCAGAGTTGCTGCTATCCATGGCCGAGGTGCTGCGCCGTGGCGACATGTTCGAAAGCCACCAGGTCAGTCGGGAGGCGCTGTCCACCCGCGAACGCATGAGCGATGTGCTCGAGAGGCTCAAGGGCGGCGGTTTCGTGCCGTTTGTCGAGCTGTTCACCGCCGAGGAAGGGCGGCTGGGCGTGGTAGTGACCTTTATGGCAGTCCTCGAACTGGTCAAGGAATCCCTGGTCGAGCTGGTGCAGAATGAGCCGTTCGCAGCGATCCACGTGCGAGCCCGAGCCGAATAACGAGTTGAATCATGAACCTGAGTGAACCCCGCGAGCTGGCGCCGCTGCTCGAAGCCTTTCTGTTGGCCTCGGGAAAACCGCAATCCCTGGAGCGCCTGTTCGAACTCTTCGAAGAAGGTGAGCGGCCGGAGCCGGCGGTTTTCAAAAAAGCGCTGATCATCCTGGGCAAGTCCTGCGATGGCCGCGCATACGAATTGAAGGAAGTCGCTTCCGGCTATCGCCTGCAAATTCGCGAAAAGTTTTCGCCGTGGGTCGGTCGTTTGTGGGAGGAGCGCCCGCAACGTTATTCCCGGGCGATGCTCGAAACCATCGCGCTGATTGCCTATCGCCAGCCGATCACCCGGGGCGAGATCGAAGACGTGCGGGGTGTGGCGGTCAACAGCCAGATCGTCAAGACGCTGATGGAGCGCGAGTGGATTCGCATCGTCGGTTACCGCGACGTGCCGGGCAAACCGGCGATGTTCGCCACCACCAAGGCGTTTCTCGACCACTTCAACCTGAAAAACCTCGATGATTTGCCACCACTGGCCGAGTTGCGCGAGCTGGAGCCTGATCCGGTGCTTGAGTTCGACGACGCGCCGGTACCGGCCGCGTTGCAGGAACTGGCGGACGCCAGCGCCGAGCCGGAGGAGCCCAAGGAAGAAACCAGCTTCCATACTTTGCTGCTGGAGCTGGACAGCATGGAGGAGGGGCTCAAGACCGACTTCGATGATCTGTTGCGTGATGGTGAGGTGCCTGAAGTTGATCCGGAGCAGACCGACGTCGAACCGGACATCGAACCTGCTCAAGTTGAGCCTGAGCCAGAACCCGAGCAGGAAGACGACATCCTCGGCGTTGCCGAGGCCCGTGAAAAACTGCTTGCCGCCGTTGCCGCGCTTGAACAACCCAAGCCTGAGTTGAGCGACGAGGAAGCAGAAGCCCAAGCCCTGGCCGAAGCCATCGAAGCCGAACGCCGCCAATTCGACGACTGACACTGATCCCAAAGGGATTGATTTTGAACCCACCGGTCGGCGGAAAGCCAGAAACCTTGCATCGATCAGCTAGTCTCTGATGCGCGAACGCCGACATGAGCGTATGATTCGCGACCCTTCGACGATCCCCTCGTCCAAGTTACAGTTTTCAACGTTTCAGGTCCGGCCTGAACAGACCACACCGGGAGGTGCCCAGATGAGTATCAACGACCAGAAAGACGACCAGCCAATCGGCCCAGCAGGCGAAAAACTGCAGAAAGTCCTCGCCCGTATCGGCGTCGGCTCGCGCCGTGATGTGGAAGCCTGGATCAGCCATGGCCGAATCAAGGTCAACGGCAAAGACGCTACCCTCGGTCAGCGCGTCGATATGCATGACGCCATCACCATCGATGGCAAGGTGATCAAGCGCGAAGAAGCCGCCGAGTCGGTACGCCGCGTGATCATGTACAACAAGCCCGATGGCGAAATCTGCACCCGTGTCGACCCGGAAGGTCGTCCGACCGTGTTCGACAAGATGCCGCGTCCGAAAGAAGGTCGCTGGATCAACATCGGTCGTCTGGACATCAACACCACCGGTCTGCTGATGTTCACCACCGACGGTGAGCTGGCCAACCGCCTGATGCACCCTTCCTACGAAATGGACCGTGAGTACGCGGTGCGTGTGCGTGGTGAAGTAGACGACGAGATGATCGAGCGCCTCAAAGCGGGCGTCGTGCTCGAAGACGGCCCGGCCAAGTTCACCGACATCAAGCAGGCACCCGGTGGCGAAGGTTTCAACCACTGGTATCACTGCGTGGTAATGGAAGGCCGTAACCGTGAGGTTCGTCGTCTGTGGGAATCCCAGGGGCTGGTGGTCAGCCGTCTGAAGCGCGTGCGTTTCGGTCCGGTGTTCCTCAACTCCGACCTGCCGATGGGTCGCTGGCGCGAAATGAGCCAGTACGAAGTTGACATTCTGAGCGCTGAAGTGGGCCTGACCCCGGTGGCCATGCCGCAGATGACCGCCAAGAGCAAAGACAAGCTTGAGCGCATGCAGCGTAAATCGTCGCGGCCAATGGCCAAGACGGATCGTGTGCGGACCCTGCGTCCAGCCACCGGTGAGCCGGCTACCAGCCCGCGATCAAACCGTGAGCCACAGATCGAGGGCGAGCGTCCGGGTCGCAAGCCTGCCGCGCGCCAGGACGGTGAGCGTGGCCCACGTACTCCGCGTCCTGCCAACGGTCGCACCGAGCGTGGCGAAGGCCGTGGCGCTCCAGCCGGTCGCGGAACGCCGGTGGCGGACCGTCCGGCCGACACCAAGCGCCCGGCCAAGCCGGCGCCGAAGCGTCCGGGGATCAAGCTGGTCGATGGCGACAAACCGTCGGGCAAGCGCCGCGGTGCGCCGGCCGGTTCTGGTCAGCGTCCGGGGTTTGGGCGTCGCAAGCCTGAGTGAAGCAGCGGTAAGCTTCACGTGAAAAACGCCAGCCTTCGGGTTGGCGTTTTTTTTTGCCTGGCTTAAGTGGTGTGGTGTTTTTCAGTCCGCCTTCGCGAGCAGGCTCGCTCCCACAGGGGGGGGTGTCTCTTTGAAAGAACGCATACCCGTGTGGGAGCGAGCCTGCTCGCGAAGGCGTCAGCGGTAGCACCACCATGTCCAGATCGGAAAACCAGCGTTACGCCCTGTAAAGAAACACTTACGAACTCCATGGATTGCCCCTGTGAAATCGTCATCTTGCCAAGGCTGTAAGAAAATTCTTCCGCCTATGTCATCCATCGATGCAGTTGCAGCGCTCTAACCCGCTTGTTTCCCCCGCCCCGGCAAGGTGTCATGCGCGCCATGCCTGTCGTGCAGGTGCATAACAAAAAGGAGGCGCAATGAACGCCGCAATCCGTTTCCAGTTCTCAGCGTGGGCCGGTTTTCTTACCGATCCCGTCAATGGCCCGCAAAGGCCTGACTCCCTTTTTGCAGCCGCCCGAGCCTCTCGGGGCGGACACAGGCAATCCCGGCAAACGACTCACTGATCCGTGGTGTCTGGCAGCAGGGGGTTGGCGGTGTACAATGCGCCGCGTTTTACCTGTGACCTCCTGCGCATCTGCGCAAACCTCAAGGCTATCCGCCTTGTTCACTCCGCCACGTCACGAGCGTGTCGGGTTCGATTTCGTCACAGATAAAAACAAACAGGTGACGCATGACCGTTGTAAATACGCTGAACTCCTGGTGCCTGCGCTGGGGTTTGATCGGTGCCGCTTAACGTCTTTTCCAAGCAGCAACGCCTACAGAACATCATCAAACCTTGCGTGAGACCCTTTTCATGAGTGGACAAAACTCGCATTCAGGCGAGCTGAAACGCGGCCTGAAAAATCGCCACATTCAACTGATCGCCCTCGGTGGCGCGATCGGTACCGGTTTGTTCCTCGGCTCGGCCGGGGTACTGAAGTCCGCCGGTCCGTCGATGATCCTCGGGTACGCCATCTGCGGCTTCATTGCCTTCATGATCATGCGCCAACTGGGCGAAATGATCGTCGAAGAGCCGGTTGCCGGTTCCTTCAGTCACTTTGCGCATAAATACTGGGGCGGCTTTGCCGGCTTCCTGTCGGGCTGGAACTGCTGGATCCTGTACATTCTGGTGGGTATGTCGGAGCTGACCGCCGTCGGTAAATACATTCACTACTGGGCACCGGAGATCCCGACCTGGGCCTCGGCCGCTGCCTTCTTCGTGCTGATCAACGTGATCAACCTGGCCAACGTCAAAGTCTTTGGCGAGGCCGAGTTCTGGTTCGCGATCATCAAGGTCGTGGCGATTGTCGGCATGATTGGCTTGGGCAGCTACCTGCTGGTCAGCGGTCACGGCGGCCCGGAAGCGTCGGTGACCAACCTGTGGTCCCATGGTGGTTTCTTTCCGAACGGTGTCAGTGGCCTGGTGATGGCCATGGCGATCATCATGTTCTCCTTCGGCGGCCTGGAAATGCTCGGATTCACCGCAGCGGAAGCCGACAAGCCGAAAACCGTGATCCCGAAAGCCATTAACCAGGTGATCTACCGGATCCTGATTTTCTACATCGGTGCGTTGGTTATCCTGCTTTCCCTGACCCCATGGGACAGCCTGCTGGCGACGTTGAATGCGTCCGGCGATTCCTACAGCGGCAGCCCGTTCGTCCAGGTGTTCTCGATGCTCGGCAGCAACACTGCCGCGCACATCCTCAACTTCGTGGTCCTGACCGCAGCGTTGTCGGTGTACAACAGTGGTACCTATTGCAACAGCCGCATGTTGCTGGGCATGGCCGAGCAGGGCGATGCACCGAAGGCGCTGGCGAAGATCGACAAGCGCGGCGTGCCGGTGCGCTCAATCCTGGCTTCGGCCGCGGTGACGCTGATTGCGGTACTGCTGAACTACCTGATCCCGCACAGTGCGCTGGAACTGCTGATGTCCTTGGTGGTGGCCACCCTGGTGATCAACTGGGCAATGATCAGTTACTCGCACTTCAAGTTCCGCCAGCACATGAACAAGACCCGGCAGACGCCGTTGTTCAAGGCTTTGTGGTACCCGTACGGGAACTACATCTGCCTGGCGTTCGTGGTGTTCATTCTTGGCGTGATGCTCTTGATTCCGGGGATTCAGGTCTCGGTGTACGCGATTCCGGTGTGGGTCGTGTTCATGTGGATCTGCTACGGCATCAAGAACAAACGTCGTGATGCAGGTTCTGCTGTAGTGGGTTCTGTAACCCGATAAGCAGTCAGTAAAAGAAAATGCCCGTATCGCGAGATACGGGCATTTTTTATGGGCGTTCTGTTTTTCAGGCTTCAGAAATGCAAATGCCCCGACAGGTCGGGGCATTTTTTGTTCAGGCGTTCGGCTTACATGTTCGGGTAAGTCGGGCCGCCAGCGCCTTCCGGTGCCACCCAGGTAATGTTCTGTGCAGGGTCCTTGATGTCGCAGGTCTTGCAGTGAACACAGTTCTGGGCGTTGATCTGGAAGCGCTTCTCGCCGTCTTCCTTGGTCACCACTTCATACACGCCGGCCGGGCAGTAGCGCTGGGCAGGTTCGTCGTAGAGCGGCAGGTTCTTGCTGATCGGGATGCTCGCGTCGGCCAGCTTCAGGTGGCACGGCTGCTCTTCTTCGTGGTTGGTGCCGGAGATGAACACCGAGCTGAGCTTGTCGAAACTGATTTTGCCATCCGGTTTCGGGTAGTCGATCTTCTTGCAGTCGGCCGCCAGTTTCAGGCAAGCGTAATCCGGCTTGGTGTCGTGCAGGGTGAACGGCAGTTTGCCGCCGAAGATGTTCTGGTCGAGCCAGTTGAAACCGCCGCCGACGATGGCGCCGAACTTGTGGATCGCCGGGCCGAAGTTGCGGCTGGCGAACAGTTCGTCGTGCAGCCAGCTCTTCTTGAACGCATCGACGTAGGTGGTCAGTTCTTCGGTGCCGTCCTTGTCGGCGAACAGCGCGTCAGCCACGGATTCGGCAGCGAGCATGCCCGACTTCATCGCGGTGTGGCTGCCCTTGATCTTGGCGAAGTTCAGGGTGCCGAGATCGCAACCGATCAGCGCGCCGCCCTTGAAGACCATTTTCGGCAGCGAGTTCAGGCCGCCCTTGCAGATGGCGCGGGCGCCGTAGCTGATGCGCTTGCCGCCTTCCAGGTACTGCTTGAGTACCGGGTGATGCTTGAGGCGCTGGAACTCGTCGAACGGCGACAGGAAGGTGTTGCTGTAGGACAGGTCGACGATCAGGCCGACCACGACCTGGTTGTTTTCCAGGTGATAGAGGAACGAGCCACCGGTGTTTTCGGTGCCCATGATGTCCATCGGCCAACCGGCGGTGTGGACCACCAGGCCAGGCTGGTGCTTGGCCGGATCGACTTCCCAGATTTCCTTCAGGCCGATGCCGTAGTGCTGCACGTCGGATTCATTGTCGAGGTTGAAGCGCTTGATCAGCTGCTTGCCGATGTGGCCGCGGCAACCTTCGGCGAACAGCGTGTATTTGCCACGCAGCTCCATGCCCGGGGTGTACAGGCCTTCTTTCGGCTGACCTTCGCGGTCAACGCCCAGGTCTCCGGTGATGATCCCGCGAACCACGCCGTTCTCGTCGAACAGTGCTTCCTGAGCCGCGAAGCCGGGGTAGATTTCCACGCCCAGGTTCTCGGCCTGCTGGGCCAGCCAGCGGCACAGGTTGCCCAGGGAGATGATGTAGTTGCCTTCGTTGTGCATGGTCTTGGGCACAAAGAAGTCCGGAATTTTCTGCGCGCTTTCGGCGTTTTTCAGCACGAAGATGTCATCGCGGGTGACCGGGGTGTTCAGCGGCGCGCCAAGTTCTTTCCAGTCCGGGAACAATTCGTTCAGGGCCCGTGGTTCGAACACGGCACCGGACAGGATGTGAGCACCGACTTCGGAGCCTTTTTCAACCACGCAGACGCTGATTTCCTTACCGGCTTCGGCGGCCTTCTGCTTCAAACGGCAGGCGGCGGACAGGCCAGCGGGGCCGGCACCGACGATGACCACGTCGAATTCCATGTATTCGCGTTCCACAGGCTATCTCCTACTCAAGGCTCAACAGTTTTTTTCTAATTTTTAAGGTTTGGTGTCGCATCCATGAATCCCAGCGCAACGTGGGGAGCGGACAATCGATCAACCACCTTTCTCTTTGGGTGGCGCATTATATCTACACCACTCTCAGGGTCCAATACAAACGTTTGTTTGAATTGGCTCAAAGCCAGAGAAATCAAAGTCACGCGGGTTATGAACGGCTATTTTGCCGTATTGACCGGAATAGGTGTTCCGGTCAAGATACGGGCGGTTTTGCGCTCGCCGTAGGCTGAATGTTGGTTTCAAGAGCACCTCTAAAGACAGGGCGATGGCAGTACAAGGTGATGCGCAGTTCAGGTTAGCCGCGCAGTTTACACGCCGCGATATTGAATGACTTGTCGGTCACCACTGACGAACGGTCATGAACATCGTGAGCGATGGTCACTTGACACGAATGCCGGCGTTTTTAGAGGTGCCCTTGCGCCCCATGAGCATCAACCGCCAGGTTCGCCTAGGCGACTTTCTTTTCACCGGAGAGTAACGAGGAATCCATGAAGGTTCTTGTAGCTGTCAAACGCGTTGTGGATTACAACGTCAAGGTCCGCGTCAAGGCGGACAATTCCGGCGTCGATCTTGCCAACGTCAAGATGTCGATGAACCCGTTCTGCGAAATCGCAGTGGAAGAAGCCGTACGCCTGAAAGAGAAAGGTGTTGCGACTGAAATCGTCGTCGTCTCCGTCGGCCCGTCCACCGCCCAAGAGCAACTGCGCACCGCGCTGGCTCTGGGTGCCGACCGCGCCATCCTCGTCGAATCCGCCGAAGATCTGACTTCCCTGGCCGTTGCCAAACTGTTGAAAGCTGTTGTCGACAAGGAACAGCCTCAGCTGGTGATCCTTGGCAAGCAAGCCATCGACAGCGACAACAACCAGACTGGCCAGATGCTTGCTGCATTGAGCGGTTACGGTCAGGGCACGTTTGCTTCGAAAGTCGAAATCAGCGGCGACAAGGTTGCCGTGACTCGCGAAATCGACGGCGGCGCACAGACGGTTTCCCTGAAACTGCCGGCCATCGTCACCACCGACCTGCGTTTGAACGAGCCGCGTTATGCGTCCCTGCCAAACATCATGAAAGCCAAGAAGAAGCCTCTCGAAGTGCTGACTCCGGACGCTTTGGGCGTTTCCACCGCCTCCACCAACAAGACCGTGAAAGTCGAAGCGCCTGCTGCACGCAGCGCGGGTATCAAGGTCAAGTCGGTGGCTGAACTGGTCGAGAAACTGAAAAACGAAGCGAAGGTAATCTAAATGACTATCTTGGTTATTGCTGAACACGACAACAAAGTGCTGGCCCCGGCCACGCTGAACACCGTGGCTGCCGCTGCCAAAATCGGCGGCGACATCCACGTTCTGGTTGCAGGCCAGGGCGCTGGCGCCGTGGCTGAAGCCGCTGCGAAAGTCGCTGGCGTGAGCAAGGTCCTGTCCGCTGACAATGCCGCTTACGCGCATCAGCTGCCGGAAAACGTTGCGCCACTGGTTGCCGAGCTGGGCAAGGGCTACAGCCACATCCTGGCTGCCGCCACTTCCAACGGCAAAAACATCCTGCCACGCGTTGCCGCGCAGCTGGACGTTGACCAGATCTCCGAGATCATCTCGGTAGAAAGCGCCGACACCTTCAAGCGTCCGATCTATGCCGGTAACGCCATCGCTACCGTTCAATCGAACGCAGCGGTCAAAGTGATCACCGTGCGTGCCACCGGTTTCGACCCGGTTGCAGCTGAAGGTGGTTCTGCTGCCGTTGAAGCCGTGGCTGCTGCTCACGATGCGGGTACTTCCAGCTTCGTCGGCGAAGAGCTTGCCAAATCTGATCGTCCGGAATTGACCGCTGCCAAGATCGTCGTTTCCGGCGGGCGCGGCATGCAGAACGGCGACAACTTCAAGCACCTGTACGCCCTGGCCGACAAGCTGGGCGCTGCCGTCGGTGCTTCGCGCGCCGCGGTCGACGCAGGTTTCGTACCCAACGACATGCAGGTCGGCCAGACCGGCAAGATCGTTGCGCCACAGCTGTACATCGCCGTCGGTATCTCCGGCGCGATCCAGCACCTGGCCGGCATGAAAGACTCCAAAGTGATCGTAGCGATCAACAAGGACGAAGAAGCGCCGATCTTCCAGGTGGCCGATTACGGCCTGGTGGCGGACCTGTTTGAAGCCATCCCTGAGCTGGAGAAGCTGGTCTAATCCGGCTGCTTCACTTATAAAGAGCCCGACCTTTTGGTCGGGCTTTTTTTGTTCCGGATTTGATTGGGAGATTGTCGCCATGGATCTGCATCGCGTATCTGGCTGGTCAATGCTTGCGGGGTTGGCGTTGCTGCCGGGACTGGCCGTCGCGGCGGGCAAGTGCGAGCGCCTGGTGGTCACCGGCAGCCCGGATGCGCCACCGTACTTGTGGCAAGACCCGCAAAACCCCAAGCAGCTGGTTGGCGCCAGTGCCGATCTGTTGCAGCACGTGGCGGCGGAGTTGGGCATCAAGGTCGAACTGCTTTATGCCGGCAAACGCTCTCAGGCCCTGGACGAAGTACGCAGCGGCCGCATGGACATGCTGGCCGATGCACCGTTGATGGTCAGCGAGCTGCAATCCCTGGACTACATTCATCCGCCGTTGCTGGAGAACGATTACCTGGTCTGGACCCGCAAGGATTCGCCACTGGTCTACAACGACGTGCAGGACCTGCATGGTCATACCGGGGCTTTGTCGGAAAAGTCTCGAATGACCTCGGCATTCGGCACTTTCGCCGAGCAGCAATTGACCCTGTCCCGTACGGCCAACCTGACCCAGGCCTTTCAGAAATTGCTTTTGGGTGAGGTGGAATTTGTCCTCGCCGGACGCTACTCGGGCATGGCAATGGCGCAGACCCTGGGTATGGCCAATGACCTGATCGCGCGCGCGCAACCGGTCGACAAGCCGGGACTGTATCTGGCGGTTTCCCATAACTCAGCCTGCAACGATCCGTGGTTGCGCGGACAGCTGGCCAAAAAGATGACAGAATTGCCCGCGTCCGGACTGACCGAGGCCGTGCTGCAGCGCAATATCGAACGTTGGAATGCGCAGCAGAAACAATCTGTCAGTACCCCAAAACAGTAGGGATTTTTAGTGAGTATTCGACCTCTTTTCGCTGCCCTGGCCGTTCTGGCTCTGGCGGGTTGTGCAGCCGATCCGGCGCCGAATGAACAAATTCGCCTGACCGAGCAGGCACTTGAGCAAGCCAAGGCCGTTGGCGCCACGGCCGATGAAGTACCGGAAATGAAACTGGCCGAAGACAAGTTCAACCGTGCCAAGGGCAGCATGAACGACCAATCCTTCAGGAACGCACGCATGCGGGCCGAGCAGGCCGAGCTGGATGCGCGTCTGGCTGAAGCCCGGGTCCTGACCCTCAAGAGCGAGGCACAATTGGACGTGCTCAACACCCGCATCGCCCGCCTGCGCAAGCAATTGGGAGATGCCCAATGAGCCTCGGGTCGAAAGTTATCGGTGGCTTGATCCTGGCAGGTTGCGTGAGCCTTTACGGCTGCGCGGGTCAGCACAGCGAAGCGGCCTTGCAGCAGGCCGGTGCCGACTTCCAGAAGGTCAAGGAAGATTCCAACGTGTTGCGAATCGCGCCGAAGGATGTGATTCGCGCCGGCGAGTCCCTGGCGCGCGCCGACCGTTTGTCCAGCTATTGGGGCAGTGGGTCCGACGTGGCGCATTACGCTTACCTGAGCCAGCGCTACAGCGAAATTGCTCGGGAGCACACCAATCAGGTGCTCAACGAAGAGCGCGCCGCGAAGCTCGAACTGGAGCGGCAGCGCCTGCAACTGGCCTTGCGTGAGTCCAAGCTGCTCAGCGTGCAGCAACAGGGCAAATGGCTCGAAGAACAGATCGTGGCGTTGGCCACCACCCAGACCGACCGTGGTCTGGTGATGACCCTGGGCGACGTGCTGTTCGACACCGGTGAAGCGGAGCTGAAAAACTCGGCCAACCGCGTGGTGTTGAAGATCGTGCAGTTCCTGCAGCTCAACCCCAAGCGTGTGGTGCGTATCGAAGGTTATGCCGACAGTACTGGCGGCAAACAGGAAAACCTCAAGCTGTCCCGTGACCGTGCGCAATCGGTGGCGGATGTGCTGATGGACCTGGGCATCGACGACAAGCGCATCAAGGTCGAAGGTTACGGCGATGAGTACCCGGTGGATGCCAACGCTTCCGAGCGCGGCCGGGCGCAGAATCGTCGGGTGGAAATTGTGTTCTCGGACGAAAAAGGCCAGCTCGGCGCCGCTCGATAAGGGTTGCGTCACTGGAAAACCCGGCCTGCCAAGTCAGCGCCGGGTTTTTTTACGCCTGCAAATACCCATGCTTTCCGAAAAAAGCAGTACAGATCTTGCTGACACTGCACTGTATGGTGGACTATTGTGGCAACTGTCCCAGTACACTTCTAAACTGTTCCGGTATCGTTTCCGACAAGAATAAAATGCCTGTGAAATCGAGTGCTGCGTCATGACCAATCTCTTGCTGTACCAACGTATTGCTCAGCAACTGGCCGAAGACATCCGCCGAGGTGTCTATCAGCCGGGGGAGCGCGTGCCTTCGGTGCGCAAGATGAGCTCGCAGCTCAATGTCAGCCATGCCACCGTATTACAGGCCTATGCCAACCTTGAAGATCAGGGGTTGATCCGCGCCCGGCCGCAGTCGGGTTACTACGTGCACCAGACGCCGGCCCTGACCGCGCCGACGCCGGACATCGCCCGGGTCGAGCGCCCGGGGCTGGTCACCCGCAGCAGCATCATCCAGCAGGTATTGGTCGAGTCCCGCCGCGAAGGTGTATTCCCGTTGGGGGCCGCAGTGCCGAGCGTCGATTATCTGCCGGTACGGGCCCTGCATCAGCAACTGGCCAAGGTCACCCGTTTCCATAGCCCCCGTGCCTTCAGCTATATGTTCAGCCCCGGTTTCGAGCCTTTGCGCCGACAGGTGGCGATCCGCATGCGCGATGCCGGCGTGGTGGTCGATCCGTCGGAAGTGGTCATAACCCATGGCTGTGTCGACGCCTTACAGATGTCCCTGCGCGTGCTGACCCGACCGGGCGATCTGATCGCTGCCGAATCACCGACCTATTACGGTCTGCTGCAGCTGGCCGATCTGTTGGGGCTCAAGGTCATCGAGATTCCCAGCGATCCGTCCACCGGCATGAGTCTCGAAGCCCTGCAACTGGCGGCCAACCAGTGGTCGATCAAGGCGCTGGTGCTGACCACACGCCTGAGCAATCCATTGGGCGGCACCATGCCGGAAGAGCGGCAGAAACAGCTGCTGCGCCTGGCGTCGGATTTCGATATTCAGGTGGTCGAGGACGACATCTACGGTGAGCTGATGTTCGAGCAGGGGCGCACCAAGGCGCTCAAGGCCTATGACCGGCTGGACCGGGTGATCTATTGCTCGAGTTTTTCCAAAACCCTGTCGCCGGGCGTGCGGATCGGCTGGATGATCGCCGGCAAGTATCAGCAGGAAATCCAGCGCTTGCAGACCTTCAGCACCCATTCGGCCTGCAGCGTCACGCAGATGGGCATTGCTGCGTATCTGGAGAATGGTGGTTACGACCGGCATTTGCGTTACATCCGTCAGGAATACCGCAAGAACCTCAGCGCCTTCCAGTTGGCAGTGCAGCAATATTTTCCCGAAGGCACGCAAATGACCCGGCCGACCGGCGGTTTCATTCTGTGGGTGAGCCTGCCGGGACGGGTCAACACCCAGGAACTGCACGTGCGTGCGTTGCAGCAGGGCATCAGTATCGCGCCGGGGCTGATTTTCAGTAACACCGAGCAGTTCAATCACTGTATTCGACTGAACTGTGGCATCCCCTGGAACCGTGAGGCAGAACGCGCGTTGATGACCTTGGGCATGCTGGCCACCCAACTTTGCCAGGAGACGGCCAGCGGCTTTTGACGGGGCGGGCGGGTACTTGTTGTCGGCGCTTGTCACGGCGCCTGCAACAGGCGAGCATATGTCCCCTCTGTCGTTTGCGCGATGTGCGCCGTTGGGTCCATGAAACTGATTCGTACTGCCGCCTGGTTGTTGATCTGCCTGTTAGTCAGTGCTCAGCCGGTATCCGTTATGGCCGCTTCGGCTCAGGAGAAACCGGCGGCTGGCACGCCTTCGAAAAAAACTACGCCCGCAAAAAAAACTGCACCGGTCAAAAAGAAAGTGGCTGCGGTAAAAAAGCGCCCACCGATTGCCGCCAAGTCTAAGCCGGCCAGTGAGGTGGTGAAGACCCAACTTCCTTCAGCCGACCTGGATCTGAGCCTGCCTGAGGACATGGTCGAGGAATTGAAACCGGTCGGTACCGTGCCATTGCCGAAGCGCGAACCGGTGTTGCCGCAAATGTTCGGTGACAAAAGCAGCCAGTTCCAGCTCAACGGTCGCTTGATCAGCAACGAAATGCAGTTGCAACTGCGCAATGAAGAGCGCCGGGAAGTGGAAGGCGCGGCGCTGGAGTTCGAGTTCAAGCGCTGAATCCAGTCCGTTTGTAACCCGCCGGACAGACGCTTTGTCGGAGACTGGTCAGTCACATACCTCCAACAGGGAAAAACCCACGGTCCGGTAATTTAAAACAACTGTTTTAGCGGTTACTCTGTGCCCCGTCCTTTAACACATTGCCCGTCGCGAGGAGCTCGTCGTCATGAAATGCCGTGAAGGCTGTGGCGCCTGTTGCATTGCCCCATCCATCAGTTCACCCATTCCCGGTATGCCCAATGGCAAAGCCGCCGGGGAACGTTGCCTGCAACTGTCTGCCGATAACCTGTGCAACATTTTCGGCCAACCGGAACGTCCTGCGGTGTGTTCGGCATTCGACGCCGACCCCGAGGTGTGCGGAAGCAGCAGCGAAGAAGCGATCCGGCTGCTTGGCTGGTGGGAGCAAATGACGGCCGCGTGATGTGTGGGTTCGCACCTGCGATCACCTGCAAAAAACCTGGAGGTGATCGCAGGTGCGAGCCGAACGAACGGAACTTCAACAATAAGGAATAAAACTATGGGTTCGCTGCATCGTATGGCTGTTCTGTGTGGGTTGACGGCTGTATTGGCTACCTCGGTCGCCCAGGCTGAAGACTGGAAGGTCGCCAAGAATGAAGACGGCATCAAGGTGTCCCTGAGTGAGGTGGCCGGTTCCGATTACAAGGCTTACCAGGGCGTCACCCTGATGAAAACCACCGTCGCCATACTGCGTGCATTGCAGGATGACGTGTCGGGCGCCTGTGCCTGGATTCATGAATGCAAGACCCAGAAGTTGCTCAAGCACGAAGGTGATCAGAGCTGGACCTATACCCAGTTCAATACCCCATGGCCGGTCACCCCGCGTGATTCGGTGCTGCTTATCACCACCCTCGAAGGCGCCGACGGCAGCCTGACCCGCAAGCTCGAAGGCGTGCCCAAGTATCTGCCTGAAGAAAAAGGTTTCGTGCGGGTTGCCAAGGTCGATGGCTTCTGGAAGTTCGTTCCGAAGGGCGATCAGGTTGAAGTGACCTATCAGGTGCACACCGAGCCGGGTGGCAGCGTGCCGTCGATGGTGGCCAACAAGTTTGTGGTGGATGCGCCGTTCAATACCTTGAAAGCGCTCAAGGCTCGGGCTGAGAAGTAAGTTTTGATTTGATCGGGGACCTCGATCAAAAGCCAAAGCGAGCCGGCCTGATAGCCAACCTCGCTTTGGCAGATGTGCTCATTGCCCTGTGGGAGCGAGCCTGCTCGCGAAGGACGTCAACGATAACGCGCCCTGTCTGAGCGAGCGCGGTGTCCGGGCTTTTTTCGCGAGCAGGCTCGCTCCCACAAGGCAACCGCGGATAGGCACACCATCAAAAGCCCAGGTCGCCACCCAACCACAGCCTTTAATTTGTTTCCGAATATACGTTGCACAAAATTTTCACAAACACTCCAAGACAATTCGCGCGCGCCGACATGCCGGACACTAATCAATGGCAATGCCGCGGTTGATCGTGCACCATTTGCGCACCGCGCAAACCCCGGGGTCGAGTACTGGCCAACAGAGGGCAGGGCGCAGCTGTTTTTTTGAAACTTCAACTTCCAATGGGTCCTAATACGACATGGCAATCCCGGACGCCCTGAGTCAGCAGCGAGCCTCGAGTCGCCTGCTGCAACCGACCGTCAAATCGCATCTGGCCTACACGCTGTTGTGCGCTCTGGTCATGATGGTGATGTTTTCAGCACTGCGCCTCGCGCTGCTGGTCTACAACCGTGAAATGATCCTCGATACTCCAGCCTCGACCTTTATCGAGGCGTTCGCCAACGGCCTGCGTTTCGACCTGCGTCTGGTGGTCTACCTCAGCATTCCGCTGATCCTGGCGCTGTTCAGTGCCCGGGCCATGGCGGCGCGCGGGTTCTTCCGTCTGTGGCTGACGGTGGCCTCCAGCATCGCGCTGTTCCTGGGCCTGATGGAGATGGACTTCTACCGTGAATTCCACCAGCGCCTCAACGGTCTGGTCTTCCAGTATGTGAAGGAAGACCCGAAAACCGTGATGAGCATGCTCTGGTACGGTTTTCCGGTGGTTCGCTACCTGTTGGCCTGGGCCGTAGGCACCTGGATCCTCAGCCTGGCGTTCAAGGGCGCCGACCGCGCCACCCGTCCCCGTGGTCCGTTCAGTGGCGGCAGCATCAGCACACGCCAGGTCGCGCCCTGGTACGCACGTATCACGGTGTTCGTGGTTTGCCTGCTGATCTGCGTGGTCGCGGCCCGTGGCACCTTGCGCCAGGGCCCGCCGATGCGTTGGGGGGACGTCTACACCACCGACTCCAACTTCGCCAACCAACTGGGCCTCAACGGTACGCTGTCCCTTGTGGAGGCGGCGAAGAGCCGGGTCTCCGAAGACCGCGACAACATCTGGAAAGCCAGGTTGCCACAACCGATGGCACAGCAGACCGTGCGCGACATGCTGGTGATGAAGGACGACAAACTGGTGGATGGCGAGACCGCCGCGGTGCGTCGCGACTACCTGCCACCGGCCGACAAGACCTTGCCGATCAAGAACGTTGTCGTGATCCTGATGGAAAGCATGGCCGGTCACTCGGTGGGCGCACTGGGCGCACCGGGCAACATCACGCCCTACCTCGACAAGCTGTCGCAGGAAGGCCTGCTGTTCGACCGCTTCTTCTCCAACGGTACCCACACCCACCAGGGCATGTTCGCCACCATGGCGTGCTTCCCGAACCTGCCGGGTTTCGAATACCTGATGCAGACGCCGGAAGGCAGCCACAAGTTGTCTGGCCTGCCGCAGTTGCTCAGCGCCCGTGACTACGACGATGTATACGTCTACAACGGCGACTTCGCCTGGGATAACCAGTCGGGTTTCTTCAGCAACCAGGGCATGACCAACTTCATCGGGCGTAACGACTTCGTCAATCCGGTGTTCTCCGACCCGACCTGGGGCGTGTCCGACCAGGACATGTTCGACCGTGGCCTGGAAGAACTGAAGGCCCGCGACGGCAAGGACAAAAAACCGTTCTATGCCTTGCTGCAAACCCTGTCCAACCACACCCCATACGCCTTGCCGACACCATTGCCGGTCGAGCGTGTAACCGATCGCGGCAGTCTGAACGAACATTTGACCGCCATGCGCTACGCGGATTGGGCGCTGGGTCAGTTCTTCGAGAAGGCTCGCAAGGAGCCGTACTTCAAGGAAACCCTGTTTGTCGTTGTCGGCGACCACGGTTTCGGCAACGAGCGTCAGATCACCGAAATGGACCTGGGCCGTTTCAATGTGCCGATGCTGATGATCGCACCGGGCATCCAGGAAAAGTTCGGCAAGCTTGACCACACGGTCGGCACGCAAGTCGACATCGTGCCGACCATCATGGGCCGGATCGGTGGGGAAGTGCGCCATCAGTGCTGGGGGCGCGACCTGCTCAACCTGCCTGAGGGCGATACCGGTTTTGGCGTGATCAAGCCATCGGGCAGCGAGCAGACCACGGCCATCGTGACGGTTGACCAGATTCTGGTGCTGCCAAGGGACAAGGACATGGCGCCGAAGATGTATCGCTACGAACTGGGCGCCAAGCCGCACGCCGAAGTCGTACCGGATGCACCGGGCACCGCCGAGATGAAAACCAGACTGGAAGCGTTCCTGCAGACGGCGACCAAAAGCCTGATCGATAATACCGCCGGTGTCATCGATGGCAAGCCGGACTGAGACAGGCCCCTCGGGGGCTGTTACCGATCAGTCAAGCCTCTGCGCCTGACCGTCAAAAGCAGTAAAACTGAATCCGATGCCTGTCCGGGCATCGGATTTTTTTATGCCTTTGAGGGACGTGGTGTTTGGCAAATCAAGGCTTGTACCTGTCAACTTTGACAGTAGACAGCCCTGGGGGATGGGCGTTTTATACAGGTGCTTGCGCCGCCTGAGCCGACGTTTGCAACAGCGACGTTGATAGCGGGCAGTGTGGCAAGGATGAGTGTCGATCTGTTCCTGTCTCTATGGCTTTCGGGCCATGTCTTGGTCATGCAGTGGAACCGCGTTGGAAGACATTCCAATAGAAACATCGGAGTTGGCATTGGCTCTTTCTGGCCGGCCACTTCGGTTCAGGTGGTTCACCGCGGGACGCTGAATCAGCAGATTTGTCCGACGGGTTGAAACACTTGGCTGACGAGTGAGGCTTGCTTCATGACTAAGTCTGTCGGTGTGAATCGTTTGCTGTGGCTCGTGGGGCTGGTGGCGCTCGCCGCTGTGATCGCTCTGGTGATGTTCGCCAGAACTTCAGAGCCAACGCCCTCACCTCAGTCCTGTACCGCGCCCGATTATGAAAAGGGCGCGCTCTATGAGCAGGGGCAACAGGTTCAGCATGCCGGCCAGCAGTTTGAATGCTGGAAAGATGAAGAGGCACCACTTGGCGTCGGCAGTTGGCAGTGGTGCAAGCTGCCGGTCTATGAGCCATTGGTTGCCGGCGGTCCGTGGAAGGATGCATGGAAAGAACTCGGTGAATGCGACGGCTTCGAAGGCAATCGCCTGACCTTGAGTTTTGCCACCCTCAGCGGCAAGGCACGCCTGAAACCGGCGGTGCCCGGTGTTGCGCGTGCCGATCAGATAGTCACCGGTACCTTGCGCTGCAAGGCCGAGGAGATTGCGATCAGCGCGACGGCCAACGAAACGATCCACCTCGATAATCTGAAAGCTTGCGACTACCAACTGGTGATGAACAGCGCTGATGGCTACATCCCGCTGAACACCCCGCGCATTGTCTCGTTCAAGGAGGCGCAGGGAGAAGAGCAAGCGGTGACGGTGAAGTATCGGCCGCCGGTGGACGTGAACAAGCTCAGTGGTTTGCCGGGGGTAAAAATCGAGCTGTTTGCCCAGGGACTTATCCAGCCCCGGCAGATGGCCATGGGCAAGAACGTGTTGTATGTCGGTTCCAGCGCGATCCCATCATACGTCTATGACGGAAAAATCGCCGACATGATCTACGCGTTGCCACTGGATGGAGCGGGCAAGCCGACGGGGATTTACGTGATCGCCAGCGGTCTGGAAGAACCCCATGGCGTGGCGTATCGCGATGGCGATCTGTATTACTCGACCACCGGTGGTTTGTATGTCTTGCGTGACGCGGATGACAATTACAAGGACCCGAAACCCGAGCGGGTTTTCAACTTTCCGGCAGATGACAAGGTGTTTCCCTTGCCCCCCTTGGCGTCGGGTTCGAACACTCGCATCTGGCACCAGAAACACCCCTTGTATTTCAATCCGCTCGATCCGTCGGACAAGGGGCTTTATACGGCGGTCGGTATTCCCTGCAACCTGTGCATGATCCCCGCCGACAAGCGTTACGGGACGATCTTGCGTTACTCCCTGGAAACCGGCGAGTCCGAGATTCTGGCCAAGGGCGTACGCAATTCAGTGGGTTTCGACTGGAATCCCAGCGACGGCAAAATATGGTTCAGCGACAACAATCGCCAGGGCTTCCCCAATCCTGATGAAGTCAACGTAATCAGTGGTCGCGGGGTGCATTTCGGTGTGCCTTACCTGTTTGGCAAGAGCATCCCTGGTTTCACCCCTGAGGAATACCAGAATCCGGGTGTGATCCAGCCACCGCTGGTGCCTGGCGCCATTGTTTCTGACAAGCCGCTTGATCAAATCAATCCGGTTGATTATGTAGCAGCCGCTTTTGAATCGGGGACCAACACTGCACCGCTCGGTGTCAAGTTCTGGAGCGGTTATCCGACCACCCCCGGTACCCAGCGTTTGCTGGTCGCGATGCACGGTGCGGGCTCCACCGTCCGCCCGGGCATGGATATCCAGATGCTGACCATTCAGGGTTCACGAGTGGTCAACCAGATCCCGCTGATCAATGACTTTGTGCAGGATCCGAATAATTTTGATGTCTATTGCCTGGACAACTCGTGCATAGGCCGCCCCGTCGAGTTTCTTCAATTGGCCGATGGCAATCTGCTGATCAGTGACGACGTCGCAGGGGCAATTTATCGCGTGCGGTATGACGCGACGGGGCTGCCGCCGACTCAATTGACGATACGCCCGATGCTTCCACCACCCGGCCTGGAAAACAAGATGATCAGCGGTTACCTGATTGCCCCCGATGGCAATAGCCGGCTTGTGCAGGTTTCATGGTTCCCGGGAGACACTGCGGCGGCGCTGGTTCTCAATGGGCTTGCGTACGGCGATTATAAGTTGCGACTCAATGATGTGGAAAACTACATTCCCGTGGTGCGCAACACCTCCGTCACGCTATCGGAAACCAGTCAGAAACAGACCATCAACCTGAGTTACCGCGAGCGGCCGGTCAAACTTGAGGTCGAGGTGACGATCAAGGCCCCCCCAAAACCTGCTTCGGTCTCCGATCCTCAATGGCGCATCAGCCTGGTCAACGCGGCGAAGAGTAACGCTGAACCAAAGGTCATATCCGTTCCGTGGGGCGGCAGTACCCTGCAGAAATTTGACTATGGCAACTACACGGTCATCTACCCGTTTTACTCAAAAGAGAAACCTGTACCGGAGCTGGAGCGGGTGGTGATTGATGAGTCCAGCGAGGACCGGCAGCTTCCAGCCATGGCCTACCAACATGTCGAGAACCTCGGCGAGTCGGTCCTGGCGGGCGCCTGTACAAAATGTCACTCGGTCGAGTATTTCGACAGTGCGAGCAAGGCCTTGCTCTGGAGCGTGGCGGGGCGGGACGCGCTGGTCAGTCACATCCAGACCATGCCGGTATCAGGGCATTGCGATTTAACCTGTGCGACCCAGATCAGCGATCATTTGTTCGACAAGGTCTGGAAACCTTACCTGGATCAGGGCGAGTCCTATGGCGCACGGCAATTGCGATTGCTGACGCCGAGTGAATACACCGCCAGCGTCAGAGACATCCTGGGTGTGGACATCAATCCCGATAAGCTGCCGGCCGACAAATCCGAAAAAGACTTCAAATACCCGGGTGAAGCGGATTTGGGCGTTCTACAGGCAGAGGACGTCAAAGCATTGTACGACGTGGCCTTGTCGGTGGCCGAAGAGGTTCCACCAGCACGGTTTAAGGCACTGGCCATCTCCCGGGCCGGGACCGATCTGGTGACCTCCCTGGGCTATCAGCTGTTCCGTCGACCCGTGACTGACGCGGAGCGTTTGCGTTACCAGACACTGCTCGACGAGGAGGGGGCGCCCGCCCTGATTACTGCGTTCTTGATGTCGCCGCATTTTCTCTATCGCTCGGAGCTGGGGAACCCGACAGCATTGGCAAGTAACGTTTACGAGTTAACGCCGTTCGAGCGAGCGACCGCGCTCGCTTACGGTCTCCAGGGTACGACGCCGGATGCTGAACTGATGGCCAAGGCGCAACGCAACGAATTGCAGACCTCGCAACAGATCTCCGCGGAGATTGAGCGAATGATGCAAACGGACCGCGGCATCGAGCAGTTCAATCGCTTTATCAGTTATTACGTCAAAACCATTCGCGGTGTTCAGGAAAAACCGGGACTCACCAAGCCAATGATTGAGCTCATGGCGCGGGAGCAGTATCTGCTGAGTAAAGACATGATGCTGGGTTCAGGCACCCTGAGTAAGTTGTTCAATCCCGGTTACACCTATTTGAATCAAACGCTGGCTGCGCACTATGGCATCAGCGGTGTGACGGGCAGCACGATGCAAAAGGTCGCGGTGGACGAAAAACGCGGAGGGCTGTTGCACCTGGGGCAGACTCAGGCGGCCACGTCGGACTTCGAGGCCACCTCACTGGTCAAGCGCGGGATCATGATTCGCGAGCAGATGTTCTGCCGTGAGTTCGGCGCCCCGGTGGAGCCCGGTCCTGAAACTCCTCCTTATCCGGCTCGGCCCTATACCACCCGTGAGCGCTGGGATTTGATCAACGGTGAGCAAGCGTCGGGCGGGCGCTGCTGGCAATGTCACCAATTCATGAATGACACCGGCGCCTCGATGGAACACTACGACGCGGCCGGTCGTTATCGTACCCAGGAAAAAGCCTACAACTATGAGCAATATCCACAGATGTTGCCGATCAAGGCCTCCGGTCCCTTCTTGAGTTCGACGGGCACCGAGCACATCAATGACGTTCGCGGTATCGCCAACATTATTCCACGGCATCCCGCATCCCAGTTCTGCATGGCCGAGAGTTATTTCCGGTTCGTGTTCGGCAACAAATCGGATGCATCGACCTCGGGTACCGTGAAGACGATTGCCGATGGCTTGAAAACCTCAGGCTCACTGACAGAGATGCTGCGAACCCTGGGGACTTCCAACGCGTTCATTTACAAGACCGAGAGGCATTGATCATGGACATTTTGAAAAGTCGTCGGCGTTTTCTCGCGGGCCTGGCTGCAGCAGGTGTCTACGGTCCCTTGACCCAATTCGGGTTGGCGCGCATGGCGTTGGCGGGGCAAGCCCAGCAACCCAAGTTGAAGATCCTGACTGTGGTGGTACCCGACGGGTTGGCAACGGACTCCTATCAAGGCGGTCCATTTGGCGATGGACGCGGATTGTGGCATCCCGAGCCTCAGGGGATGGATACCACGGCTTTTACCTTGAAGGACGTCAGTAAAGAGCTGGAGGCTTATCGCAGCCAATCGTTGTACCTGCGCGGGATTATTCTGGGTCCGGGGAACGAGGGTCATGCCGGCTGGAACTGGGTTTTGCGTGATAACGCACAGAGTCAATCATCGATCGATGTTTTGCTGGGGCAGGTGCTACCGGGCAATGAGCCGTCGCATCGCAGTCTGTTTTCCGGCCCCCACGCGGCGACCGATGGTACGCGTTGGTTAGTGTCGTGGCAGGGGAATGCGATGCGCTCACCCTACAACGATCCTAAGCTGATGGCTGAATCGTTGTTCAAGTCCCCCACTCAAACTCGTCGCGCACTGGAACCTGGGGGCGGAAAGTTGCTGGAGGCCTCCCTGGCGGATATCCAGGAAATCAGAAGCAAACTCTCTCCCGGACAGCGGCAAAAACTTGATACCCATCTGGACTCGGTGGAGCAGGTCATCAAGGACCTTGAAGATGCACGGCCACCCGTGGGGTGCGAGCCTGTGTACCCCGAGCAGCTGGATTTTCGCTCGGCATTGCACCGCACCCGCACTCAGGCCGAGCATAATAAAGTGGTGGCCACCGCCTTGAGTTGCGGGATTACCCGCGTCGTCACGATGCAGATCGGGCGCTCGGCGGAGTCGCTCAATATCCTTGATGTCAGTCCTACCAATAACCCCCACGATTGTGCTCACCGTCGGGCGGGTGAAACACTCTGGAGGGAAACACGGCAATGGTACGTCAAGCAGGTCAAACTGTTGATGGATGAGCTGGCCAGACATGAGGACCCGGACATGCCCGGCCACAGCCTGCTCGAATGTATCCTCGTCATCCTCACCAGCGAATTGGCTGACGGAGATCCCGAGCACACGATCGATATGCCGCTGGTCATGATGGGGGGCGCATGCGGACTATTGAAAAGCGGGGACGGTGCAGGACGGTATCTCAATATCACGTCACAGGCCGATCAAACGCACCACACAGGGAACCCGGTCATCGGCAGGAAATTCGTCGACATGCAGCGGATCTGGGCAACCGTTGCCAAGGCCGCCGGTACCACCGTGCCGTATGGCGGCAATATCGACCCGGTCAGCGGGATATTCACTAACGTCTGAATTAAAACAACGATGCCAGTCAGGTTGACTGACTGGCATCGTTTTTTTTGGGTTTTTGTTTGTTTTTCAGACGTTCATATCTTGCCGAGTAACAACAGGATCAGTATCACCACCAACACTACGCCGATGATACCGGACGGGCCATAACCCCAACTTCTGGAGTGCGGGAAGACCGGCAGACCACCGATCAGTAACAGGATCAGAATGATGAGTAGAATTGTGCCCATGTCTATTTCCTTGCTGTAAGAATTCAGGAATGACCTAGTCGTTAGTGGTCAGCGGGAATGCGATTAATTCGAGCTGCTTAAAAAATCCGACTGTTGGGCATCGAAGAAAATTCCAAGTTTTTTTAATGTTTTTCGAACAAGGGATTATTTCCTTTCCAGTGACATTAGTTGTCGGCGACGCTTCCCGGGTTTGCTCGGGCCATTCAGCAATCTGATGGAGCGTGGGTCGGACATTATCCTTCGCTACACTCGACGCATCTTCCCCGGAACAACAAGGCTGTTTGCTATGCAAAGTCGCATGATGATCACTGGTGCGGGCTCTGGCCTGGGTCGCGAAATCGCGCTGCGCTGGGCGCGTGAAGGCTGGCAATTGGCCTTGTCCGACGTCAGCGAACCTGGTTTGCAGGAAACTTTGAAGTTGGTACGTGAAGCCGGCGGCGACGGTTTTATCCAGCGTTGCGACGTGCGCGATTACAGTCAGCTGACAGCCTTTGCCCAGGCCTGCGAAGTGAAACTCGGCGGCATCGATGTGATCGTCAACAATGCGGGCGTGGCATCGGGCGGGTTCTTCAGCGAACTGTCCCTGGAAGACTGGGACTGGCAGATCGCGATCAACCTGATGGGTGTCGTCAAAGGCTGCAAGGCCTTCCTGCCACTGCTGGAAAAAAGCAAAGGCAAGATCATCAACATCGCGTCGATGGCGGCCTTGATGCAAGGCCCGGCCATGAGCAACTACAACGTGGCCAAGGCCGGCGTGGTGGCGTTGTCCGAAAGCCTGCTGATCGAACTGGCGCATCAGGAAGTCGGTGTGCATGTGGTCTGCCCGTCGTTCTTCCAGACCAACCTGCTGGACTCATTCCGCGGCCCGACCCCGGCCATGAAAGCCCAGGTCGGCAAGTTGCTGGAAAGTTCGCCCATCAGCGCTGCCGACATTGCCGACTATATCTACCGACAGGTCGCTGCCGGCGAGTTCATGATCCTGCCTCATGAGCAGGGCCGTATGGCTTGGGCACTCAAACAGAAAAACCCGCAGCTGCTGTACAACGAAATGACCGTGATGGCCGACAAGATGCGCGCCAAGGCCAAACAAACCGCCGGCTGATCTTGCCCGCAAGCGACAGCGTCGTTAGGGTGGCCGCCATCGGTCATCCTTGCGAGACGTGCGCATGCTCAATTACCTGTGGTTTTTTCTGGCGGCGCTGTTCGAGATCGCCGGTTGTTTCGCCTTCTGGATGTGGCTGCGTCAGGGCAAGAGTGTCTGGTGGGTGGTCCCGGCATTGCTCAGCCTGACCTTGTTCGCGCTGTTGCTGACCCGCATTGAAGCGGCCTACGCCGGTCGCGCCTATGCCGCTTACGGCGGTATCTACATCATTGCCTCGATTGGATGGCTGGCGGTGGTCGAGCGGATTCGTCCGTTGGGCTCGGACTGGATCGGCGTGGCGCTGTGCGTGATCGGGGCGAGTGTCATCCTGTTCGGTCCGCGCTTTTCCGCCTCCTGACGGATTGCGCCTTCATTCAAACGCCCCGTCGGACGTTTCCGTCAGGGGAGTTTGCCGTTGGCTGTCAGTTCGGTCTGGATTACCGCCGTTGCCTTGAAGGCTCGCCCTGAGCCGGGCATCTTCAAGGTCCGGTAACCTTGAAGGAGGAAGGCCATGCTTGTACTCAGTCGCGTTGTGGGCGAATTGATTTCCATCGGTGACACCATTTCCATACGCGTCCTTGCCGTCAACGGAAACAATGTGCGTTTTGGCGTCGAGGCTCCCCGGCACATCAACGTGCACCGTTGCGAGATCTACGAGCGGATCCGGCTCAAACTGCCTCGCAAGAAAAAATCAGTCGAATAGATGTTTGGGCACATCGTGCTTGAGCATCAATTGGCATTGCTCGCTTTCCGGGTCGAAGACGATCAGTGCCTGGCCTTTGGTCAGCGCCTGGCGCACGCGAAGGACGCGGGTTTCCAGTGGCGTGTCATCGCCGTTGTCGGTGCCGTCACGGGTGACGAAATCTTCGATCAGGCGGGTCAGGGTGTCGACTTCAAGTTGGTCGTGGGGAATCAGCATGGGGCACCTCGGCTAAGCAATGGCGCGATGCTACGGCGAATGGGAGGTCGCCGCTAGCCTACGGGTTTGCATTGTTTGATCCGGCCCCTTCGCGAGCAGGCTCGCTCCCACAAGGTACGCGGTTCACTGTGGGAGCGAGCCTGCTCGCGAAGGGGCCGGACCAGACAATACATATATTGGTCAGTTATCGGCCCGCTGCCCCACCAGACTATCCACAGACGGCACCCGCGTATCACTCTCCATCTGAGTATCGTGTTCAATCTGGTGACTGAACCGGTCCAGCGACCCCGTGGCCGGTTGCGCGTCGCTGGCGAATACGGGCGGGCTCAGGATGTAAGCACCGAGCAGGCGGCTGAGGGCGGCGAGGCTGTCGATGTGGGTGCGTTCGTAGCCGTGGGTCGCATCGCAGCCGAAGGCGAGCAGGGCGGTGCGGATGTCATGGCCGGCGGTGACCGCCGAGTGGGCATCGCTGAAATAGTAGCGGAACAGGTCGCGGCGCACCGGCAACTCGTTGTCGCTGGCCAGGCGCAGCAGATGCCGCGACAAGTGATAGTCATACGGCCCGCCGGAGTCCTGCATCGCAATGCTCACGGCATGTTCGCTCGAATGCTGGCCGGGCGCGACCGGCGCAATGTCGATGCCGACGAATTCGCTGACGTCCCATGGCAGCGCGGCCGCTGCGCCACTCCCGGTTTCCTCGGTGATGGTGAACAGCGGGTGACAGTCGATCAGCAATTGTTCACCGCTGTCGACGATGGCTTTCAATGCTGCCAGCAACGCCGCGACACCCGCCTTGTCGTCCAGGTGACGGGCGCTGATGTGGCCACTTTCGGTGAACTCCGGCAAGGGGTCGAAAGCGACGAAGTCGCCAACGCTGATCCCCAGTGAATCGCAATCGGCACGTGTCGCGCAGTAGGCGTCCAGGCGCAACTCGACATGATCCCAACTGATCGGCATTTCATCCACGGCGGTGTTGAAGGCGTGCCCGGACGCCATCAGCGGCAACACGCTGCCACGGATCACACCGTTGTCGGTGAACAGGCTCACCCGGCTGCCTTCGGCAAAACGACTGGACCAGCAACCCACCGGTGCGAGGGTCAGACGGCCGTTGTCCTTTACCGCACGCACGGCCGCGCCGATGGTGTCCAGGTGAGCCGACACGGCGCGGTCGGGGCTGTTCTTTTTGCCCTTGAGGGTGGCACGGATGGTACCGCGACGGGTCATCTCGAACGGAATGCCCAACTCTTCAAGTCGCTCGGCGACATAGCGCACGATGGTGTCGGTGAAACCGGTGGGGCTGGGAATGGCGAGCATCTCCAGCAGGACTTTTTGCAGGTAGGTCAGGTCCGGTTCGGGATATTTAATGGTCATGGAAACTCCTGATGGGTTGAGGGCATCGATGGTTTCGATGAGGAGGAAATTCGTTGCCTGCCAGACCGCTCCCACAGGAGAACGCGATTAACTGTGGGAGCGAGCCTGCTCGCGAAGGCAATGGCACGGGCAACACATCAATGTCAGGAAACCGGCTGACTGTGCGGAAACAACAAATCCACAAACCGCTCAGCCGTCGGCTGCGGTTCATGATTGGCCAGCCCGGCGCGTTCGTTGGCTTCGATAAACACGTACTCCGGTTGATCGGCGGCGCACACCATGAGGTCGAGGCCGACCATGGGAATGTCCAATGCCCGCGCGGCTCGCACCGCGGCATCCACCAGGGTCGGGTGCAGGATCGCCGTGACGTCCTCGAGAATCCCGCCGGTGTGCAAATTCGCCGTGCGCCGCACGAACAGATGCTCGCCAGCCGGCAGAATGCTGCCGTAGTCGTAGCCGGCGGCCTTCAAGGTGCGCTCGGTTTCCGGGTCCAGCGGAATCTTGCTTTCACCGCCCGTGGCCGCCTGTCGCCGTCGACTCTGGGCTTCGATCAGGGCGCCAATGGAATGCTGACCGTCACCCACCACTTCGGCCGGGCGGCGAATCGCGGCGGCGACCACTTCGAAGCCGATCACCAGAATCCGCAGGTCGAGGCCTTCGTGGAAGCTTTCCAACAGCACGCGACTGTCGAATCGGCGGGCAGCTTCGATGGCTTGCTGGACGTCTTCGATGGTTTGCAAATCCACGGCCACGCCTTGCCCCTGTTCACCGTCCAGCGGCTTGACCACTACTCTGTGGTACTCGTCGAGAAACGCCAGGTTGTCATCGGCGTTGCCCGCCAGTTGCTGCGCGGGCAGGTTCAAGCCAGCTGCCTTGAGTACTTTGTGGGTCAGGCTCTTGTCCTGGCACAGCGTCATGCTGATGGCACTGGTCAGGTCGCTGAGGGACTCGCGGCAACGCACCCGGCGTCCGCCATGGCTGAGGGTGAACATCCCGGCATCGGCGTCATCCACTTGCACGTCGATACCGCGTCGGTGCGCTTCCTCGACGATGATCCGCGCATAAGGATTGAACTCGGCTTCGGGACCGGGGCCGAGAAACAGCGGCTGATTGATGCCGTTCTTGCGCTTGATGGCGAAAGTCGAGAGGTTGCGAAAACCGAGCTTGGCGTAAAGGCTTTTCGCCTGGCGGTTGTCATGCAGCACCGACAGATCGAGATAACTCAGCCCGCGACTCATGAAGTGCTCGATCAAGTGTCGCACCAGCACCTCACCGACACCCGGCCGCGAACAGTGCGGATCGACCGCCAGGCACCACAGGCTGCTGCCGTTTTCCGGGTCGTTGAACGCCTTGTGATGATTGAGGCCCATGACACTGCCGATCACCGCGCCGCTGTCCTCGTCTTCGGCCAGCCAGTACACCGGGCCACCCAAATGGCGCGGGGTCAGCAAGGTGGCATCGATCGGTAGCATGTCGCGTGCGTGATAAAGCTGGTTGATTGAGTTCCAGTCGGCGTCGCTTTGCGCGCGACGGATACGAAAGCCGCGAAACACCCGGGTGGCCTGACGGTAGTCGCTGAACCACAGGCGCAAGGTGTCGGACGGGTCGAGGAACAACTGCGTCGGCTCCAGCCCCAGCACTTGTTGGGGCGCGGCGACATAGAGCGCGATGTCGCGTTCACCGGGCTGCTCGTTGAGCAACTCGTGGGCCAGGCTGGATGCATCGGCAAAGGTATGGCCGATCAGCAACCGGCCCCAGCCGCAATGCACCGCGATCGGTGCCGCGCCCAGTGTGCTGCCGTCTTCGGCCAGGCGCGCCTGCAGGCGCTCGTAAGAGGGCGCCTGACCGCGCAACAACCGCTGGCTGATGGCCGTAGCGTGAGGTTTCATCGATCAGATTCCTTGTTCGCTGAGCCACAGGTTCAGCGCCGCCAGTTGCCACAGCTTGGAGCCGCGCAATGGGGTCAACTGGCCTTGCGGGTCGGTTAACAGGCGGTCGAGCATGGCCGGGTTGAACAGGCCGCGATCCTGGCTCGGATCGAGCAGCAAGTCGCGCACCCAGTTCAACGTGTCGCCCTGCAAATGCTTGAGGCCCGGCACCGGGAAGTAGCCTTTCTTGCGGTCGATCACCTCGCTCGGGATCACCAGCCGCGCCGCTTCCTTGAGTACCTGTTTGCCGCCATCGGGTAGCTTGAACTTGCCCGGCACCCGGGCTGACAACTCCACCAGGCGATAGTCCAGAAACGGCGTGCGCGCCTCCAGGCTCCAGGCCATGGTCATGTTGTCGACACGTTTGACCGGGTCGTCCACCAGCATCACTGTGCTGTCCAGGCGCAGGGCTTTGTCCACGGCGGCATCGGCACCCGGTTGTGCGAAATGTTCTTTGACGAAGTCACCGGCGGCGTCATTCGCGGTGAGCCATTTCGGTTGTACGGTGGCTGCGTAATCGTCGTAGCTGCGGTCGAAAAACGCCTCGCGATAAGCCGCGTACGGATCGTCGGCACCATCGACCTGTGGATACCAGTGGTAGCCGGCGAACAGTTCGTCGGCGCCCTGGCCGCTCTGCACCACTTTGCAGTGCTTGGCCACTTCCCGCGACAGCAGGTAAAAGGCGATGCAGTCGTGGCTGACCATGGGTTCACTCATGGCGCGGAACGCCGCGGGCAGTTGTTCGATGATCTCTTTTTCATCGATGCGTAATTGATGGTGTTGCGTGCCGTAATGGTTGGCGATCAGGTCCGAATACTGGAACTCGTCGCCGCGCTCGCCGCCGGCATCCTGGAAACCGATGGAAAAGGTCGACAGGTTTTCCACGCCGACTTCACGCAACAGGCCGACGAGCATGCTCGAGTCGACACCGCCGGACAGCAGCACACCGACATCCACCGCCGCCCGCTGACGGATCGCCACGGCGTCGCGGGTACTGTCGAGCACCCGGTCGCGCCAGTCTTCGAGGGTCAGATTCAGTTCATCGGCGCGGGGGCCGTAAGGCAGGGTCCACCAGGTTTTCTGCTCGGTGGTGCCATCGGCGTCAATACGCATCCAGGTGGCAGGCGGCAGTTTTTCAATGCCGGCCAGCAAGGTGCGAGGGGCGGGGACCACGGCGTGGAAGTTCAGGTAGTGATTGAGCGCAACCGGATCGAGGATCGGGTTGATGTCACCGCCCTTGAGCAACGCTGGCAGGGACGAGGCGAAGCGCAGGCGCTGGCCGGTGCGCGACAGGTACAGCGGCTTGACGCCCAGGCGGTCGCGGGCGATGAACAGGCGTTTGGCATCGCGGTCCCAAATGGCGAACGCGAACATACCATTGAGTTTCGGCAGCAGCGCTTCACCCCAGGCGTGAAAACCCTTGAGCAACACTTCGGTGTCGCCACCGGAATAGAAGGCATACCCCAGGCTTTCCAGCTCGGCACGCAGTTCCGGGAAGTTATAGATCGCGCCGTTGAAGGCCAGGAACAGGCCCAGTTGATGGTCGATCATCGGCTGTGCCGAGCGGTTCGACAGGTCCATGATTTTCAGGCGTCGATGGCCCAGGGCAATCGGCCCCTGGCTGTGAAAGCCCCAGGCGTCGGGGCCACGTGGTGCCAGGTGATGGGTGATGCGTTCTATGGCTGCAAGGTCTGCAGGTTGATTGTCAAAACGTAACTCGCCAGCTAATCCGCACATAAATTCCTTACCGGTTTTTCCGTTGGGGAGGGTCACTCGATACCGCGCCAAAACGGCGGGTACTCAGAAACTGACCCGCCTCGGTAGCGGGAGTTTTAGATCGATCGGTTATAAGTCCGCGTTGTCGACCGAATGGCTGGCGAGCACAAGTGCGGATTTCGGTGGTGGTAATTATTGATGTGATGCATTGGAGTAGCTGCTGGGACGCGCCCCGGTTCGATCCGGTATTCGAGTTATTAATCGGCTGTCGAGCTTCATAAACTGGGAGCCTCATAACGCAATAAGGATATTGCTCATGCCTCCTGAATTACCCAAGGCCGCCCCCGCGGCTGTATCCATGACCTCGACACAACGCCTCGAGGCATTGTTGGAACACACTGGCGATCTGGACAAGGCCGAGGTGCTGCAGGCGTCTATTCCTGAATGGTTGGCCAATGCCGATCTGAACGTGGTACAGGCTCTGAAAGCCGCTTTCGAGGCGTCATTTCTGGCTCAAGCCAAGGTCACGACGGCACTCGAAAAACTCAAGCCGCTGGACGCGTTCTGCAAAGAGCAACTGACCCGTTTTCTCAAGGGCAAATGGACGATCGATTTCGACGTTGAGCGGGATAAGCTGGACATCCCCACAAAAGAGTATTCATCAACAGGACTGTTCCCTCTCGGTTACTTGAGTAACGCAGACACCCATTCACGCAGCCTGCTTCACGCGGCCATGGAAAACTTTACCTCCGGGGAAGCGAAGATCGGCGCAATGGCGGCGGGCTCAGTGATTCGGATCAATGCAAAAAAACAATCTGAATCTGAAATAACCCCCGAAAAATTCGCAACGCTCTGTCGTGAACTCGATCTGGGTGCCCGCTATCAGCAGCATATTGGCGAGGCTCTGGCATTGCCGGCCAAACCCATCGAGGGTGCGCCTGTCGATGATCGGGCCTCTGCCGCCGATATCCGGCGAATGAAGGTACTGGACCTGCAAGTCGCCCTCCACGTGGCCTACCTGAAGAAGGACATCACTCAAGCCGCTTACACCATGCTGCTGAAGGTGATCGAACAGGAAGTCCCCGCCACTCGAACCAAAGGTGCAGTCTTCGATGGCGGGCCGGTACTTTGGCAAGGGTTGATGATTCATGACACCTGCATCTGTGGAGTGCTGGTATTTACCAAGGTCTCCATCGATACCGAACCCAAGGCCAGGTGTGTGGTTTACATGCCGAACGAGCCCCGACGACCGCTATACGAGTACGCCTCGCTGGATGATTTCAAGGCCTACCTGACCCTCCATTTGCAAAGCAAAAGCTACAGAAAATACTTCGCCGAGCAGTACCTGCACGGTCACGATAAAACCGGGTTCTTCACTTCATTCGATAAAGACAAGGTCTTGGGTACGCTTACCGCTACGGCTACCGACACCAGCCTTGGCGATTTTCTATTCCGTGCATTCGTCAAAAAGACTCAAGAGGACGCGCGAATCCTTGCCGTACCGACCGAAGACGTCGACGAACAACAACGGAAAAAAACCATTCAGATGCTGCTGGATGGCGGCCTCGTGCTGCTGAACGCCGCCGCTTTTTTCGTACCGGTGATTGGCCAATTGATGTTGGCGACGGCTGTCGTCGACATCGTCGGCGAGGTGTATGAAGGCGTGGTGGACTGGACGCACGGTGAACGGACCGAGGCTTTGTCCCATTTGCTCAACGTTGTGGAAAACATCGCGCAGCTGGCGGCGTTTGCCGCGGTCGGCAAAGTTGTCACGACAGCCGTCAGTAAAGCCGTGAAAGAGTTGCCGGCATTCTTCGATGGTTTCGAGGCTGTAACCAACATTGATGGCAAAGCAAGACTATGGAAGCCCGACCTTGAACCCTATAAGCAGACCCGGACCCTGCCAGCAGACGTGCAACCTGATTCCCAAGGACTCTACCGGCACGCCGGAAAGACCTCGATCGTCATGGATGGAGCGCCCTATCAGGTCTCTCGCAACACGGCGGGAACGGGGTGGACCATCAATCATCCTGTGCGCACCGACGCATTCCACCCTGCCGTCGAGCGAAACGTGGACGGTGGCTGGCGGCATGTCTATGAGCATGCGCACGAGTGGCGCGACGGTGCTTATGCGCTGGGGCGTACTGATCAACGCCTGAGCGAACTTGATACTGACCTGCAAGCGATTGCCGACATCACCGACATGACGCCGGACAAGTTGCACCAGCGGCATGAAAGTCATCTCAAGTTACCTCAGCGAATCAATGACTGTGCCGAGCGCTTCAAAATCGACCGGCGCATCACCGGGATGATCGAGGCGATGAAACGCGCAGAGACCGCGAATACGGAATTTGTTCAGGAGCAGCTGCATACACTGCCCAGATTGCAGGGATGGCCGAAGGCGCGCTTCATTGAAGTGCTCGACGAGAACGACTTGGTCGTTTCTCGCTTCCCCAGGACCGTCCCACACATGGAAGCGGCCAACAGCGTGCAGGTTCATCAAACAGATCTGGATTCGGGGGAGTTGCTTGACACCGTTATCAGTGGCCTCTATCCGACAGAAGTCGAGGGCATCATCGGCGTGACGACCGAATCGAAAGCGCAACGGATGGCGAAGAAGATCGGGGCAAGCCTCGAGAGCGATCGCCGGCCACTGTTTGACTGGCTCTATGAAACCTGGGACGCCAGCGCCACCGCGACCGGTGACGTTGCGAAACTGGGCGAACACGCCGCGGACCTTCCCGTCCGCGTGCGCCAGGAGTTGCTGGACAGTGCCTCTGCCAGGGATCGCAGTTTTCTGTATGACCGCAAGATTCCCGGGATGGATCTCGCCCAACAGATCAATGAGGCGCAGACGACGTTGCGGCAGGACCGCGCACTCACGGGCTTGCACGTCCCGCAGCTGGCCAATGCCGATACCGACAAACTGGCGCTCGGCTTGATGGATCGGGTGCAAGGCTGGGATGACGGCTTCCGACTTGAAGTTCGACAAGAATCAGTCACCGGCACATTGCTGGACAGCGTGGGCGAAGCAGATGCTCAGTCGCGCGAGGTGATCGTCAAGACATCCGCCGGCTATCAAGTCACCCAAACCAATGGCCCTGTGTCCTCCACACTGCAGAGCGACACGCTGCTTCAGGCGATACTGGATGCATTGCCCGCTACTCAACGCACTCGCATGGGTTTCACTGGCAACGATACGCTGGATGTCCCGGCCCTTCGATCACGCCTGTCCAGAGCTGCCACCGGCGATCCTGCGCATACCAGGCGGGTACTACGGGACGAACGCAGTGAAACACCGAAACATCTTTCTGCCTGTATACAGGCTAGCCCTCCCGCGGCGAGTACTTATGCAAGGGGCTTGGTTCGCAAGGTCAGAAAACTCTTTCCGCTGTTTACGCAAGCCCAGGTTTCGTCGTTTCTCGACAACGCTGGCGCTACCCAAATGGAGCGGGAGAAGCGAGTCAGGGAATTGCAGCAGCAACTGAAAAAACTACTCGGGGTGCTGCGCGCTTGGCGTGACGATGACGTGCAGATGAAGAAGCTGCCGGGGCAACTCGACGATATACGTGTCAGCCGTCGACAGGTGGCTCATGCCATCGAAAACTGCTGGCGCCGGGTAACGCGCCCTGATCAGCCTTCTACAACGCTCGTACTTGAGCGCAACCCGGTAGGCCCGTTACCGACGCTGACCGAGCAGGATGTCGCTCATGTTCGCAGCCTTGCCATCAAGGACATGCAGGCCGGCGATGAGCTGGCGTACTTCCTCAAACCGTTCAAAGGGCTTGTCACTCTGGAACTGGACCGCAACAAGCTCACACGATTGCCGGAAATGTTGTCGCACATGCCCGACCTCCAACACCTGAGCCTGGACGGTAACCAGATAAAGCTGGACCAACATACGTTGCGCAAGCTGGCCGACATGCGCAATTTGCGTACATTGGGGCTAAGCGGCAATCATCTGGGCGCCACGATTGATGTCAGCAAAATGCTGGATTTGCAATCTCTGTTCCTGGGCAATACCCACGCCACGGAAATGCCTATTGGCCTTGCCCGCCCACCGTATCTGAACATGGTGGACCTGCGAGGCAACCAGATTCGGGAATTGCCAGATTGGCTGTTCAAGGCACCTCAGCGGTTCACCCAGGCAATCAACCTGCGCTTTAATCCCATTTCCGAGGCGAGCCGTACGAAGCTGAAAAGCTACCGTGACAATACGGGCATTGGAATGGGGCTTCTGGACGATAGAGCCGAGGTGCTCAGTGAGCTGAGGGCTCGAGACCTGTGGATGCCGAAAACGGTTGAAGAAACCTATGCCAGTCGTAATCGTGCATGGCTGGCGCTGAAAAACGAACCCGATTCGACTGGATTTTTTGAATTGCTGTCGGAAGTTGGAAGCTCGGCCGATAGCCGCTTCGTGCACGAAGACATGACCCGCCGAGTCTGGAGTGTCATTGAGGCGACTCAAACCGACTCGGCGTTACGTGCCCAATTGCTGTCCATGGCGGTGAAAGCCAATTGCGCGGATTCAGCGGCCATGATTTTCAGTAACCTTGAGGTCGCCGTGGATATCGACAAGGTGGTTCGGCTGTCCGCTAATGCCCACGATCAGGCCGCTCGCTTGTTGAGTCTTGGGCGACGCCTGTTCCGTCTGGATTACCTCGCCAGCATCGCTCGCGAACATGTCCAGGCCGATACCACGCTTGATCCGGTGGAAGTGGAGCTGGCCTATCGTACCGGCCTGGCCGACAGGCTCGAACTGGTCGGTCAGCCGCGGCACATGCGCTATGCAACGCTCAGTGGCGTAACACAGGCCAACCTGGATACTGCCTACAGCAAGGTCCTCACTGCGGAAATCTCATCTGAACTATCGACTTACATCAGTGGGCGCACGTTTTGGAGCGATTTTCTGCGCCTGCATCATGGTAAACGGTTCCGCGACCTGACCGCACCTTTTCACGTGCGGATGGAGAAAGCGGCTGAAAACGATCCGACGTTTGGCGCGGACTACCTCGGCGAAGTGAACCGCATTGCAGCTGAACAAAATGAGGTCGAGACCGATTTGTTGAAGCGTCTGACCGAGGTGGCCATGAAGGCTGACGAGTCAAAGACTTGCTTCGCCCTGGATTAAACACCTCATGCCTTGCCTCGAATCAAGCGGCGCAAGGCGAATCGGTTCGGATGACACGCCTCGGCCACGGCCCTGGGCAATGGCAGCGGTTCGTTATCCAGCCAGGCAGCGAGCAATTCGCCTGACAGCGGCGCGGTGATCAGTCCTCGCGAACCGTGGCCGCTGTTGACGTACAAGCCATCCAGCCAGGGGCAGGGAACGTCCGGTATTTGCCGGGCATCCTTGCTCAAGGCGCTGTAGGCGAGGGCGAAAGCCTGCGCGTCAGCGAGCGGGCCGACGATCGGCAGATAATCCGGACTGGTGCAACGAAATGCGGCGCGCCCGTCGAGTGCTTCAGGTTGCAGGGTGTTCGCGCCGAGCCGGGCGACCAGATCCAGTGAAATTTCTTCGAGCATCTGCAGATTGCCGGCATGCTCGGCCGCTGTCGGTGTCAGGTCCTCATTGTTGAAATCGAAGCTGGCGCCCAGGGTATGTTCACCCAATCGGGCTGGCGCGACATAACCTTCGGCGCAGACCACGGTGCTCAGGCTTTGGCTCTCAACAGTCTGGGGCAAGCGCGTGATCTGTCCGCGAATGCGCTTGAGCGGCAGCTCGCTGCTGTACGAAAAGCGCTTGATCTCGGCGGCACCGGCCAATACCACCACGGGCGCATCGGCCAGTAACCTGTCGCTATCCCACGCTTGCCACCGTCCGTCCACGGAACGCAGCTCCAACACATCGTGATGCGTCAGGACCTGAATGTTCGATTGCGTTGCCTGCCATTGGCACAGGGCAGGCGGATGCACCCATCCACCTTCGGGGTAAAACAGGCCGCCCGCCGGCAGCGCGATACCGGCGCGAGCCTCGGCCTGCGCTTGATCGAGTGTGTGCAGCAAGTCTTCGGGAAACGCCGCCGCCAGTTGCGCCTGACGTTCGGTTTCCTTGGCATTGAACGCCAGCTGCAGGACCCCGCAATCGTCCCAGTCCACGCCGCGCTGCAAATGTTCGAGCAAGCGCCGGGTATACCCGAATCCACTGACAATCAGTTGCGACAACGCCGTGCCATGGGCCGACAGCTTGAGGTAAAGCACGCCCTGAGGATTGCCCGACGCTTCGCGCGCCGGTGCATCGTGACGTTCCAGCAAGCTGACCTGCCAGCCCCGCGCCGCAAGGCTGGCCGCCGTCGCGCAGCCGGCCAGGCCGGCACCGATCACCAGTGCACGACGTTCGCCGGTCAGTGGCGTCGGACGCGTAAACCATGGTTTGGCCATGGCGGGCATCGCGACATCGTCAGGCCACCCCAGGAAGGCACCCCGCAGGATTTCCCATTTGTGGCCGATGCCGGGTGTGCGCTTCATCTTGAAGCCTGCTGCATTGAGCAGACGTCGTACCCAACCAGTACTGGTGAAGGTGCTGATCGTCGCATCCGGCGCTGACAGCCGTGCCAGCTCGGCAAACAGTTCGGCGGTCCACATGTCGGGGTTCTTCGCCGGGGCGAAACCGTCCAGAAACCAGGCGTCAATTTGCGCGTCCAGTTGCGGCAACTGTTCCAGGGCATCGCCAATCAGCAAGGTCAGCGTCACCCGACCATTGGCCAGTGTCAGGCGCTGAAAGCCCTGATGAATCGCCACATACTGTGCGAGCAATTGATCGGCAAACACCTTGAGTTCCGGCCACAGCGCCAGGGCACGCTGCAGGTCGGCAGGGCTCAACGGGTACTTTTCGACGCTGACAAAATGCAGTCGCGCATCGGTCGTCACATGTTGTTCGAACACCTGCCAGGCGCACAGGAAATTCAGCCCGGTGCCGAAACCGGTCTCGCCGATGACCAGCCGACCGCCATCCGGTAATGCCGCAACGCGCTCGGCCAAACGGTTCTGTTCGATGAACACGTAGCGGGTTTCGTCCAGCCCCGATTGATCGGAGAAATACACATCATCGAACACTCGCGAATAGGGGCGACCTTGGTCGTCCCAGTCGAGCTGGGCGTGGGGCATTACAGGTTTCATGGCAGGCTCGGCAACGGCAAGGCGGCCATTCTAGCCGATCGCGGGCAAGGTACTTGATCCATGGTAAAGGACACCTTAGGTGTGTGATGGGTGCGAAGCAGCCGCAAACCGACTGATCGCTTACCCAATGGGAGGTGAGTTTATCGACATCGGGACGGATTCGCCGCCCAACGGGAGCAAGCTCCCTCGCCACAGGATTTATATCCTCCTCATGTTTGGATTTCCCCCACACAGCAGAGGTCAATCCGCTAGTCTTGCTCAGATCTGGAAGGGAGCCCCCCATGTTCGAATCCGCCGAAATCGATCACACCATCGACAAAGAAACCTACGAAGCCGAAGTGCCGGCTCTGCGCGAAGCCCTGCTCGAAGCGCAGTTCGAACTTCAGCAACAAAAGCGCTTCCCGGTGATCATCCTGATCAACGGCATCGAAGGTGCCGGCAAGGGCGAGACGGTCAAGTTGCTTAATGAATGGATGGACCCGCGACTGATCGAGGTCCGCACCTTCGACCAGCAAACCGACGAAGAACTGGCGCGGCCACCGGCCTGGCGCTATTGGCGGATGCTGCCGGCCAAGGGGCGCATGGGGATTTTTTTCGGCAATTGGTACAGCCAGATCCTGCAGGCCCGGGTCCATGGCGTGATCAAGGATCCCCGGCTGGACCAAGGCATCAACGGTGCCGAACGGCTGGAAAAAATGCTGTGCGATGAAGGCGCGCTGATCTTCAAGTTCTGGTTCCACCTGTCCAAGAAGCAAATGAAAGCACGCCTCAAGGCGCTGGCCGATGATCCGTTGCACAGCTGGCGCATCAGTCCGCTGGACTGGCAGCAGTCCGAAACCTACGACAGGTTCGTCAAATTCGGCGAACGGGTTCTGCGTCGCACCAGCCGTGATTATGCGCCCTGGCATGTCATCGCCGGGGTGGATGCGAACTATCGCAGCCTGGTGGTCGGCAAGATTCTGCTCGAAGGCCTGCAAGCCGCGCTGAAACGGCCGAAAATCCACCCGGAAAAAGTCAGCGCCGCGCCGGTGTTTCCCAGCGTTGATCAAGTGAACCTGCTTGATAGTCTCGACCTGACCCTGCGTCTGTCCAAGGACGACTATGAAGAGCAGTTGATCGCCGAACAGGCGCGCTTCTCAGGATTGATGCGTGACAAGCGCATGCGGCGCCATGCACTGGTGGCGGTGTTCGAAGGCAATGATGCGGCGGGCAAGGGCGGGGCGATTCGCCGGGTGGCCGCGGCACTGGACCCGCGTCAGTACAACATCGTGCCAATTGCCGCACCGACCGAAGAGGAGCGGGCGCAGCCTTATCTCTGGCGTTTCTGGCGGCATATTCCGGCGCGGGGCAAATTCACCGTGTTTGATCGCTCCTGGTATGGCCGGGTGCTGGTTGAGCGGGTCGAAGGCTTTTGCAGTCCGGCGGACTGGTTGCGCGCCTACAGTGAAATCAACGATTTCGAAGAACAGGTCACCGACGCCGGGGTGATCGTGGTCAAGTTCTGGCTGGCCATCGATAAGCAGACGCAATTGGAGCGCTTCCAGGAACGCGAAGAAATCCCCTTCAAACGCTTCAAGATCACCGAGGATGACTGGCGCAATCGCGACAAATGGGATGACTACCGCGCGGCTGTCGGCGACATGGTCGACCGCACCAGCACCGAGATCTCGCCCTGGACATTGATCGAAGCCAATGACAAGCGCTGGGCGCGGGTCAAGGTCTTGCGCACGATCAACCATGCGTTGGAGGAAGCGTTCGAAAACTCAGACAAGCGAGCGCGCAAGGGCAAGAAGTGAGGCGATGGTTACGCATACGCGGGGTGAATGATTGTCGCGGTCGGTAATTGAGTGGGCTTATGCTCGGGCCATTCCTAACCGACAACAACAATGAGGTATGCCATGCGTGAAGTGGTGATCGTCGACAGCGTGCGGACCGGCCTGGCCAAATCCTTTCGCGGCAAGTTCAACATGACCCGTCCGGACGACATGGCGGCGCATTGTGTCGACGCCTTGCTGGCGCGCACCGGCATCGATCCGGCCAGCGTCGAGGACTGCATCGTCGGCGCCGGCTCCAACGAAGGCGCTCAGGGTTACAACATCGGGCGCAACGTCGCGGTACTGTCGGGCCTGGGCATCGGCACCGCCGGCATGACCCTCAACCGCTTCTGCTCGTCGGGCTTGCAGGCCATCGCCATCGCCGCCAACCAGATCGCCTCGGGCTGCAGCGACATCATCGTCGCCGGCGGTGTCGAGTCGATCAGCCTGACCATGAAAAGCGTCAACACCGACCACCTGATCAACCCGCTGCTCAAGGAGCAGGTGCCGGGCATCTACTTCCCGATGGGGCAGACGGCCGAAATCGTCGCGCGTCGCTACGACGTCAGCCGCGAAGCACAGGATCTCTACGCCCTGCAAAGCCAGCAACGCACCGCCCAGGCGCAGGCTGACCGGTTGTTCGACGATGAAATCGTGCCGATGGCGGTGAAATACCGCGTTGAAGACAAAGCCACCGGTCAGGTGCAGATCCTTGAGGGCATTGTCGATCGCGATGACTGCAACCGCCCCGACACCACGCTGCAAAGCCTGGCCGGATTGAAGCCGGTTTTTGCTGAAGACGGCTCGGTCACCGCCGGCAACTCTTCGCAGCTGTCCGACGGTGCTTCCATGACCCTGGTGATGAGCCTGGAAAAAGCCCTGGCGCTGGGCTTGAAGCCCAAGGCGTTCTTCCGCGGATTCACCGTGGCGGGGTGCGAGCCGGATGAAATGGGCATCGGCCCGGTGTTCTCAGTGCCGAAGCTGCTCAAGGCCAAGGGCTTGCAGATCGGCGACATCGATTTGTGGGAGCTCAACGAAGCATTCGCCTCGCAGTGCCTGTATGCGCGTAATCGGTTGGAGATCGATAACGACAAGTACAACGTCAATGGCGGCTCGATTTCCATCGGCCACCCATTCGGCATGACCGGTTCGCGTCAGGTCGGGCACATCGTTCGCGAGTTGCAGCGGCGCAATCTGCGGTACGGCATCGTGACCATGTGCGTGGGGGGCGGAATGGGGGCTACCGGGTTGTTTGAGGCGGTGCGCTAAACACCTTGGGTTTTGCATTGACTGATAGATAGCTTTCGCGAGCAGGCTCGCTCCCACATGGATCCTGTGGGAGCGAGCCTGCTCGCGAAGGCAGCGACTCGGTCTATCTATTCATACTCAAAGACTGCACCCGCTTGATATAAGTCCGGACTTCCCGCCCAAACGGTCCCTCCAGCGTGTTTTCCCGAGTGCGGAAATACAACTTCCTTGCGACCTGCACAGTTTCATTCGCGGCCCGACGCAAACTGTCCCTGTGTGCCACACGGTAGTGCGCCTAGAATGACGGATCTAGACACTTGGCTTTGGGGTTCGCATGCACATTTCATCCGGTCGCTGGGTTTACGGTCTGCTCCTGGCCTTGTTGACTGCGTTGCTGTGGGGAATCCTGCCGATCAAACTCAAACAGGTATTGCTGGTGATGGACCCTGTCACGGTGACCTGGTTTCGCCTGATGGTCTCCGGTGGCTGCCTGTTCATTTACCTGGCGGCAACCAGGCGTCTGCCGAGTCGCAAAGTGCTGGGGCCGCGCGGCGGCTGGCTGGTGTTGATGGCGGTACTCGGCCTGGTGGGCAACTACGTGCTGTATCTGATGGGCCTGAATCTGCTCAGCCCCGGGACCGCACAATTGGTGGTGCAGATGGGCCCGATCATGTTGCTGATTGCCAGCGTGTTTGTGTTCAAGGAGCGTTTCAGCCTGGGGCAGGGGATTGGCTTGCTGGTCCTGCTGATCGGCTTTGCCCTGTTTTTCAATCAGCGTCTGAGTGAGTTGCTCACCTCGTTGACCGACTACACCGCCGGTGTGTTGCTGGTGTTGTTCGCGTCCACGGTCTGGACCTTTTATGCCTTGGGGCAAAAGCAATTGCTGACGGTGTGGAATTCGCTGCAGGTGATGATGGTGATCTACCTGTTTTGCGGACTGTTGCTGACGCCGTGGGTACATCCGCTGGAAGCGCTGCAACTGAACCCGTTGCAAGGCTGGCTGCTGCTGGCGTGCTGCATGAACACCCTGATTGCCTACGGCGCATTTGCCGAAGCCCTGGCCCATTGGGAAGCCTCGCGGGTCAGCGCAACGCTGGCGATTACGCCGTTGGTGACCTTTGGCGCCGTGGCGCTGGCGGCCTGGTGGTGGCCGGAATATGTGCATGCCGAGACGATCAACGGCCTGGGGTATGGCGGGGCGGTGTTGGTGGTGCTGGGGTCGGCGCTGGTGGCGTTGGGGCCGTCGTTGATTGCCGGGTTGAAGGCGCGGAAAGTGCGGATGGCCGCCAGTTAGACCGTGTCATCGTTTTTCGCGAGCAGGCTCGCTCCCACAACAGTTAAATGTGGGAGCGAGCCTGCTCGCGAAGACGGAGTATCAGGCGCTATAAATCTCAGCCCTTGGCCCCAGCCTCCAGCATATTCTCCGGCCGCACCCACGCATCAAACTGTTCATCGGTCAGATACCCCAGCTGCAACGCCGCCTCCCGCAACGTCAGCCCTTCGCTGTAAGCCTTCTTGGCAATCTCCGCCGATTTGTCATAGCCGATGTGCGGGTTCAGCGCCGTCACCAGCATCAAGCCGCGTTCCAGATGCGCAGCCATTTGCCCGGCGTCCGGCTCAAGGCCGGCGATACAGTGCTGCTGGAAGTTGCTGCAGCCATCGGCCAGCAGCCGGATCGATTGCAGCAGGTTGTGGATGATCACCGGTTTGAACACGTTCAATTGCAAGTGCCCCTGGCTCGCGGCGAAACCGATGGTGACGTCGTTGCCCAGGACCTGGCAGGCCAGCATCGACAGCGCTTCGCACTGGGTCGGGTTGACCTTGCCGGGCATGATCGAACTGCCCGGTTCGTTGGCCGGCAGTTTCACTTCGGCGAAACCGGCGCGCGGGCCGGAGCCGAGCAGGCGCAGGTCGTTGGCGATTTTCATCAGGGCCACGGCGAGGGTTTTCAGCGCGCCGGAGAGTGTGGTCAGCGGCTCGTGGCCGGCCAGCGCGGCAAACTTGTTCGGGGCGGTGACGAAAGGCAGGCCGGATAGCGCTGCCAGCTCCGCAGCGATCGCTTCACCAAAGCCGTGCGGCGAGTTCAGTCCGGTGCCCACGGCGGTGCCACCCTGAGCCAGTTCGCAAACTGCCGGCAGGGCACTGCGGATCGCCCGTTCGGCGTAATCGAGTTGCGCTATGAACCCGGAAAGTTCCTGGCCGAAGGTGATCGGTGTGGCGTCCATCATGTGGGTACGGCCGGTTTTCACCAGTTTCATGTGGCGTGCCGACAGTTCGGCAATGCCGCCGGACAGCTCGGCGATGGCCGGCAGCAATTGCTGCTGCACCGCCTGGGCCGCGGCGATGTGCATGGCGGTGGGGAAGCAGTCGTTGGAACTCTGGGAGCGATTGACGTGATCGTTGGGGTGCACCGGGGACTTGCCGCCACGCGGGTTGCCGGCCAGTTCGTTGGCGCGACCGGCGATCACTTCGTTGACGTTCATGTTGCTCTGGGTGCCGCTGCCGGTTTGCCAGACCACCAGCGGAAACTGGTCGTCGTGATTGCCGTCGAGCACTTCGTCGGCGGCCTGTTCGATTAGGCGGGCGATATCGGCGGGCAGGTCGCCATTGCGGTCGTTGACCCGTGCCGCGGCTTTCTTGATCAGCGCAAGAGCGTGCAGAACCGCCAGCGGCATACGTTCGTTGCCGATGGCAAAGTTGACCAGCGAGCGTTGTGTCTGAGCACCCCAGTAGGCCTCATCCGGGACTTCAACCTGGCCAAGGCTGTCGGTTTCGATACGGCTCATCGGTCACACTCCTGTAGGTCTGATTGCGCAGTTTAGGCCGTGATCGACGGCCGGGGTTCCATCAGTCTCGATTCTGTCCATTGAACCCCTCTAAATCAGGCGCGACAAGGCTTGGGGTTGAGTGACACACTTTTTTAGGCGCAGAATGGACGTCCTTGGGGTTTTACCTCGCCTGCTAGAAAAGGAAACTCGATGACTCGTCTTCGTGCCATCTGTACCGCGGTTGCATTGGTTTGTGCCAGCGGCCAGGTTCTTGCCGACACCGCCAGCCACAACGCCAGTGCCGAGGCTTTCCTGACCCTGGCACATGCTGACAAACTGGGCACTCCGGTGTACATGCAAGTACAGCAAATGTTCGCCCAGCGCTTCCAGCAAACCAAAGCCCCGGAATCGAAAAAAGCTGTCCTGGAAACCTACCAGGCCAAGGCCAACGCCGCCCTCGACCAGGCCATTGGCTGGAACAAGCTGAAGCCGGACATGGTCAAGCTCTACACCACCAACTTCACCGAATCCGAGCTCAAGGACCTGGTGGCGTTCTACAAGTCGCCACTGGGCAAGAAAGTCCTGGAAAAAATGCCGCAGCTGACTCAGCAATCGGCCCAGATGACCCAGGCCAAACTCGAAAGCGCAGTGCCCGTGGTCAACAAGCTGCTGGCTGACATGACGGCCGAGCTGACGCCGAAAGACGCAGCAGCGCCAGCCAAGAAAAAGCCTTAAGCGGAGTTTGGTATGACCATGCAACAACGCATCGAATCGACGTTGGGCCTGCTGCAGCCCGAGCATCTGCAAGTGCTGGATGAAAGCCATATGCACAGTCGCGGGTTGCAGACCCACTTCAAGGCCGTGGTGGTCAGCCAGCAGTTCGAAGGGCTCAATCGCGTCAAGCGTCACCAGAAAGTCTACGGCACACTCGGCGAGCTGATGGGCGAGTTCCATGCGTTGGCGCTGCATACCTACACGCCGGAGGAATGGGCGCAGATCGAAGCGGCTCCTGCCTCGCCGACCTGTGCCGGCGGCAGCAAGCACTAGCTTGACCGGCTGTTGTGGCGAGGGAGCTTGCTCCCGCTGGAGTGCGAAGCGCTCCCAAGCCTTACGACTGCTTCGCAGCCGAGCGGGAGCAAGCTCCCTCGCCACAACGGCATCTTGCAGTCCTAAAATTGCAGGGTTTTTGATAGAATGCGAAACGCGCCGCTTACCCGGCGCGTTTTTTTTCGCATCCGGTTCACCCCTTACGAGGGTAGCCACCTGGAGATTTACCCATGACACAACAGATTGTCGTGGCGGCACTGTATAAGTTCGTCACCCTGGAAGATTACGTCGCCCTGCGCGAGCCACTGTTGCAAGCGATGGTCGACAACGGCATCAAAGGCACGCTGCTGATCGCCGAAGAAGGCATCAACGGCACCGTGTCCGGCAGCCGCGAAGGCATCGACGGACTGTTGGCCTGGCTCAAGAACGACCCGCGTATGGACGACATCGACCACAAAGAGTCGTACTGCGACGAGCAGCCGTTCTACCGCACCAAGGTCAAACTCAAGAAAGAAATCGTGACCCTCGGCGTTGAAGGCGTGGACCCGAACAAAAAGGTCGGCACCTACGTGGATCCGCAGGACTGGAACGCGCTGATCAGCGATCCGCAAGTCCTGTTGATCGATACCCGCAACGACTATGAAGTGTCGATCGGCACCTTCGAAGGCGCGATCGATCCGAAAACCACCAGTTTTCGCGAATTTCCCGACTACATCAAAGCCAATTTCGACCCGGCCGTACACAAGAAGGTCGCCATGTTCTGCACCGGCGGCATTCGTTGCGAAAAGGCATCGAGCTACATGCTCAGCGAAGGCTTCGATGAGGTCTACCACCTCAAGGGTGGCATCCTGAAGTACCTCGAAGAAGTGCCTCAGGAAGAAACCAAGTGGCAGGGCGACTGCTTCGTGTTCGATAACCGCGTGACGGTTCGCCACGACCTGAGCGAAGGCGACTACGATCAATGTCATGCCTGCCGCACACCGGTCAGTGTCGAAGATCGCGCCTCCGAGCATTACGTGGCCGGCATCAGTTGCCCGCATTGCTGGGACACGCTGAGCGAGAAAACCCGCCGCAGCGCCATCGATCGGCAAAAGCAGATCGAACTGGCCAAGGCTCGCAACATGCCTCACCCGATCGGCTACAACTACAAGCAAGTATCCTCCGAGGCCTGAACACCATGACGACTGCCCGCCTGCTCTACGTAATGGACCCGATGTGCTCCTGGTGCTGGGGCTTTGCTCCGGTAGCCAACGCGTTGGTCGAGCAGGCGGCAGCCGCGGGTGTGGACGTGCATCTGGTGGTGGGCGGTTTGCGCACCGGCAGCGGCTCGGCACTGGAACCGTCGACCCGGCGCTACATCCTTGAGCACTGGCAGGCGGTCACCGAGGCCACCGGCCAGCCGTTCAAACTGGACGGTGCGTTGCCCGATGGATTTGTCTACGACACCGAGCCAGCCTGCCGGGCGCTGGTGACGGCACGCAGCCTGGCGCCGGATTGTGCATGGAAGCTGCTCGGGCTGATTCAACATGCGTTTTATGCCGAAGGCCGCGACGTGACCCGCGCCAGCGTTCTGGTGGAATTGGCGGAACAGGCCGGTCTGCCGCGCATCGAATTCGCCGCCGCGTTCGACCGTGCCGATATGCACACCGCAACGGCAGCCGATTTCACCTGGGTCCAGGATCTGGGCATTGCCGGTTTCCCCACCTTGCTGGCTGAGCGCAATGGTCAATTGGCACTGCTGACCAATGGCTATCAACCGCTCAGTGTGCTGTCTCCGTTGCTCGGCCGCTGGCTGGAGCGCGCTGCCTGTGCATGACCTGCCCGACGATGTCGCAACCGCAAAACATGTCGATCGGCTGAGCTGGGCGGAAATCCGCCGACTGGCGCTTCATCACAAGAAATCCCTGTGGATCGCCAATGGTGTGGCCGTGCTGGCGACCCTGTGCAGCGTACCGATCCCGTTACTCCTGCCGTTACTGGTGGATGAAGTGCTGCTGGGGCACGGTGACGCCGCGCTGAAAATCATGAACCTCGCACTCCCCGAGGTCTGGCAAAAGGCCGCGGGCTATATCGGCCTGATGCTGCTGGTGACCCTGGCCCTGCGTTGCGCGGCGTTGCTGTTCAACGTGGTGCAGGCGCGGTTGTTCGCCGCCCTGGCCAAGGACATCGTGTACCGCATTCGTATCCGCCTGATCGAACGTCTCAAGCGCATCTCGCTGGGGGAATACGAAAGCCTGGGCAGCGGGACGGTGACCACGCACCTGGTGACTGACCTCGATACCCTGGACAAATTCGTCGGCGAAACCCTCAGTCGCTTCCTCGTGGCCATGCTGACACTGGTTGGCACCGCAGGGATTCTGATGTGGATGCACTGGAAACTGGCGCTGCTGATTCTGTTGTTCAACCCGCTGGTGATCTACGCCACGGTGCAGTTGGGCAAAAAGGTCAAGCACCTGAAGAAGCTCGAGAACGACAGCACCTCGCGCTTCACCCAGGCATTGACCGAAACCCTGGACGCGATCCAGGAAGTCCGCGCCGGCAACCGTCAGGGTTTTTTCCTCGGACGATTGGGGCTGCGCGCCAGGGAAGTTCGCGATTACGCGGTCAGTTCGCAATGGAAAACCGACGCCTCGAACCGTGCCAGCGGTTTGCTGTTCCAGTTCGGCATCGATATTTTTCGCGCCGCCGCCATGCTCACCGTGCTGTTTTCCGACCTCTCCATCGGCCAGATGCTCGCGGTGTTCAGCTACCTGTGGTTCATGATCGGCCCGGTGGAACAACTGCTGAACCTGCAATACGCCTATTACGCCGCCGGCGGTGCGCTGTCGCGAATCAACGAGCTGTTGTCCCGCGCCGATGAGCCTGAGTACCCCAATGGCGTCGACCCGTTCAACGGCCGCGAGACTGTGGGTATCGAGGTTCAGGGCCTGAGTTTCGGTTACGGCGACGAGTTGGTGCTGAACCAGATGAACCTGTCCATCGCCCCCGGTGAAAAAGTCGCGATTGTCGGCGCCAGCGGCGGTGGCAAGAGCACGCTGGTGCAGTTGTTGCTGGGTTTGTACACGCCATTGGCCGGGACCATCCGCTTCGGCGGCTCGACCCAGCAGGAGATCGGTCTGGAAACCGTTCGTGAAAACGTCGCCGTGGTCCTTCAGCACCCGGCGCTGTTCAACGACACCGTGCGTGCCAACCTGACCATGGGCCGCGAACGCAGCGACGAGGCTTGCTGGCAGGCGCTGGAAATCGCCCAACTGCACGCCACGATTCGTGAATTGCCCAACGGCCTGGACAGCATCGTCGGGCGTTCCGGCGTGCGTTTGTCCGGCGGCCAGCGGCAACGCCTGGCGATCGCGCGGATGGTGCTGGCCGACCCTAAAGTGGTGATCCTCGACGAGGCCACGTCAGCACTGGACGCCGCCACCGAATACAACCTGCACCAGGCCTTGGCGCGGTTCCTGAGTCACCGCACCACGTTGATCATTGCCCATCGACTGTCAGCGGTTAAACAGGCGGACCGGGTGCTGGTGTTCGACGGTGGACAAGTTGCCGAAGATGGCGACCATCAGCAACTCATTGCCGATGGTGGTTTGTACGCCAAGCTTTATGGGCATTTGCAGCAGCACTAGATCAATGCCAAGGGATGTTCAGGGCATTTTCACCACGGCCTCGATACGGCGTTGGCGGTGCATATACAGGCCTGGCGTTTGTACTGCAATGAGATCTGCCGCTTGCCGGAACCGGGATCGCCCCCTAGTCTTGCGGTAGCGATTTCGTCCGGATGACGATCAAGCAGTGCTAATGCAAGGGAACTCATGAATCAAACGCGGACTCTTGGTACGCCACGGTTGCTGGGCATCGTCTGGCCATTTATCGCTGTCGTACTGTTTCAGGCCTTGCTGGGCGGTGTCAGCCTTTATGTGCTTTCGGCGGTCCGTGGCTACGTTGCCGGTGAAAGCCTGTGGTCCAAGGGCCAGAAAGACGCCATCTATTACCTCAATCTCTACGCCGACAGCGGCGATGAAGGGATTTTTCTCAAATACCAGAACGCCATTGCCGTGCCCCAGGGCGGTCACGAGTTGCGTGTGGCGCTGGACCACCAACCGCCGAATATCGAAGAGGCACGCGCAGCGATCCTCAAGGGCGGCAATCATCCGGACGATGTGTCCAGCCTGATTTGGCTGTACCTGAATTTCCGGCACTTCAGCTACCTCGAGAAAGCCATCGACCTCTGGACGGTGGGTGACGCGTATCTGGTCCAGCTCGATGACGTTGCCCGCGACATGCACCGGCACATCACCGCCAGCCCGGCTTCCGATACCGACATCCAGCGTTGGAAGGCGCAGATTTTCGCGATCAACGATGAAGTCACCCCGGCGGCAAAAGCCTTCAGTGATGCCTTGGGAGAGGGGTCACGGGTGATTCTTCGCCTGTTGCTGGCGATCAACCTGGCCACGGCCCTGGGCTTGATCGCATTGGCCTTGATGCGTACCCATAAACTGCTCAAGCAACGCCACGCCTTTGCCGACGCCCTGCAATTGGAAAAAGACCGGGCACAGATCACCCTGCAATCGATCGGTGACGGGGTGATTACTACCGATGTGGATGGCGCCATCGCCTACATGAACCCGGCTGCCGAGGCGTTGACTCACTGGAAGGCGGAACAGGCGACCGGTTTGCCATTGGCGGCGCTGTTCAATCTGTTGGACGACAACGCGCAGACCGATGGTTTCACCCTGATCGAACGCATACTGAGCGGTCAGCTCAGCGGCGGCAGCGAGCATTCAAAACTGATTCAACGCCTGGATGGCAGCACGGTCTCGGTAACGCTGGTCGGCGCGCCGATCCGCAATGCCGGCAAGGTCAGCGGCACGGTACTGGTGTTGCACGACATGACCCAGGAGCGGCAATACATTGCCAATCTGTCCTGGCAAGCCACCCATGACGCCTTGACCGGTCTGGCCAACCGCCGCGAATTCGAATATCGCCTGGAACAGGCGCTGCACAATCTGACGCGGCAGTCGGGGCGGCATGCCCTGATGTTCCTCGACCTGGATCAGTTCAAACTGGTCAACGATACCTGTGGCCATGCAGCGGGTGACGAGTTGCTGCGGCACATTTGTGCACTGCTGCAGTCCGGTCTGCGCGAAGGCGATACCCTGGCCCGGCTCGGCGGCGACGAGTTCGGCATTTTGCTGGAGAACTGTGGGCCGGAAGCGGCGGAGAAAATTGCCGAGGGGTTGCGGCAGACGGTGCAAAACCTGCATTTCGTATGGAAGGGCCGGCCTTTCGTGACCACCGTGAGCATCGGTCTGGTGCATGTCGCGCACAATCCGACCACCCTCGAAGCTTCGTTGCGCGCCGCCGACATGGCCTGCTACATGGCCAAGGAAAAAGGCCGTAACCGGGTTCAGGTCTATCACCCCGACGATTCGGAGCTGTCCTTGCGCTTCGGTGAAATGGCCTGGGTGCAGCGTCTGCACATGGCGCTGGAAGAGGATCGCTTCTGTCTGTATGCCCAGGAAATCGCGCCCCTTGGTCATACCGAGCCGGGCAGTGGGCATATCGAAATCCTGTTGCGCCTGCATGATGAAGCCGGCCGCATGATTCTTCCCGACAGTTTCATCCCGGCCGCCGAACGCTACGGTTTGATGACATCCCTTGATCGCTGGGTGGTGCAGAACGTTTTCAAGATCATTGCCCAATGCCGCGCCGAGACACGTCAGGGGCCGCTGGCCATGTGTGCGATCAATCTGTCAGGCACGACCATCGGTGATGAGGCGTTTCTGGACTTCCTGCGGGAACAGTTCGTTACTTATTCCATTCCGCCTGAAATGATTTGTTTTGAAATCACCGAAACCAGTGCAATTTCCAATCTTGGCAGTGCAATTCGTTTTATCAATGAACTCAAAGGTTTGGGATGCCTTTTTTCACTGGATGACTTTTGCGCCGGTATGTCTTCATTCGCGTATCTGAAACATTTGCCTGTAGACTTCCTGAAGATCGACGGGAGTTTCGTAAAGGATATGCTGGACGACCCGGTTAACCGCGCCATGGTCGAAGTGATCAATCACATCGGTCATGTCATGGGTAAACGTACGATTGCCGAGTTTGTCGAGACGCCTCAGATCGAGCAGGCATTGCTGGAGATCGGGGTGGATTACGCTCAAGGGTATGTCATAGAACGCCCGCAATTGTTTACCTTTGACAGCCTGCAAAGTCGTCCTGCCAGGCCCCAGCCTTTGTTGTTCAAGGCCCCTGGCACGTTCCGTTGAAATCTTTCGCTGATCTAACAATCACAATCAAAAGGAGCTCGACAGTGATCGACACATTCAACCGAACCGGACCCCTCATGGAAGCTGCAAGTTATCCTGCCTGGGCCCAGCGCCTGATTCAGGATTGCAGCGAGAGCAAGCGCCGGGTTGTCGAACACGAACTGTATCAGCGCATGCGTGACAACAAGCTCAGTGCAAAGACCATGCGTCAGTACCTGATAGGTGGCTGGCCGGTGGTCGAACAGTTCGCGTTATATATGGCACAAAACCTGACCAAGACCCGTTTTGCCCGTCATCCGGGCGAAGACATGGCGCGTCGCTGGCTGATGCGCAACATTCGCGTCGAATTGAACCATGCCGATTACTGGCTGCACTGGAGTCGCGCTCACGGTGTCAGCCTGGAAGATCTGCAAGCGCAACAGGTGGCTCCGGAGCTTCATGCCTTGAGTCATTGGTGCTGGCACACCAGTTCGGCGGATTCGCTGATCGTGGCCATTGCCGCCACCAACTACGCCATTGAAGGTGCGACCGGCGAGTGGTCGGCGCTGGTCTGTTCCAATGGTGTGTACGCGGCATCCTTCCCCGAGGAAGACCGCAAGCGCGCCATGAAATGGCTGAAGATGCACGCCCAGTATGACGATGCCCATCCCTGGGAAGCGCTGGAAATCATCTGCACGCTGGCAGGCATGAATCCGAGCAAGGCCCTGCAAGTGGAATTGCGTCAGGCCGTGTGCAAGAGCTACGACTACATGTACCTGTTTCTGGAGCGATGCATGCAACTGGAGTACGCGGAGCGAACGCCGGTAGTCCGTGAGCGATTGGCATTGGCCGAGAGCTGATCCAGGTTCCATGTAACACAACTGTGGGAGCGAGCCTGCTCGCGAATGCGATCTGCCATTCAACAATGATGTTGATTGAAAGACCATTCGCGAGCAGGCTCGCTCCCACACTGTTTTGTGCTGTTACTTGAAACTCAACCCGCCATCGTCAACCGATTACGCCCCTCGCGCTTGGCGACGTACAGCGCATTATCAGCCCTTCGCAACAAGCTCTCGGCAGATTCGCCGGGCAGCAGGGTCGAGCAACCCAGGCTCACGGTCAGTTCGATCGAACGGCCCTCAGCCACAAATTCCTCGGTCTGCACTGCAAGACGCAGCCGCTCGCCGACCAGGGCCGCTGCTTCGCGGTTGGTGTTGGACAGTACGATCAGAAACTCTTCGCCGCCAAAACGAAACACCATGTCCACGTTGCGCAACTGTTGCTTGATCGAGGCGGCGACCGCTTTAAGCACTTCATCGCCGACACTGTGCCCATGGGTGTCGTTGATCTGCTTGAAGTGATCGATGTCCAGCATCAGCAGCGACAACGGGTGCAGGTGACGCCGCGAGACTTCGATTTCCCGCAGCAGCGTCTGGTCCATGGCGATGCGGTTGCCGGTGTCTGTCAGCGGATCGCGCAATGCACTTTGGGTCGCGGCGCGGTAGAGCAGGGTGTTGCGCATCGGGTAGAGCAGCGCGGCCAGCAGCGATTCGAGGTTGCCCTGTTCCTGCTCGCTGAAACGCTGGTTGCGACGAAACACCAGCTCACCCAAGTGTTCGCCTTCGTGGCTGAGGCTGTAGCTGATCGAGTGGTGACCGCGTTGGCCGAATTCCAGGCGCAGGTCGCTGCTCTTGTGCTCATAGCTCAAGGCATCAAGCGGTACGAGGCGCTGAACCTCACGGAAAAAAAGCCCGAGAATGCGTTGTGGTTCCAGACTGGTTTGCAGCTGCATGCTCAGCTGCTGGCGCAGTTGCGCAAGACTGACTGGCCGTTCCAGAGTCGGTTGCTGCTGACCAAAGCCCAGGCGTTGCAATTTGGCGCTGTCGAAGTCAATTGCGTTGGTCTGGGAAGGTGATTTCATATGGCGCGCGCCCTTGAGCAGTAAGGCTGTCTTACAAGCTGGGTGAGAGCGGCTTTGGGCTGCGCGTCATACTGGTCCGTCAGTCCCGTAGGACATTTCGTACAAGTTTAATCTGCTTTGTACAAGAACAGGATGCTCAAATGCCGCGACGAGAAGTCGGCGCGGCACAAAAGCGACGTACGGTATTACTGGGCGTTGAATGCCTGGCCGTTGATACCGGTGCTGTCCGGACCCATCAGGTACAGGTAGACCGGCATGATCTCCTCGGGTGTCGGATTGTTCAGCGGGTTTTCCCCTGGATAGGCCTGGGCCCGCATGCTGGTGCGGGTCGCGCCCGGGTTGATGCTGTTGGAACGTACCGGCGCCACAGTATCGACTTCGTCCGCCAGGGTCTGCATCAGGCCTTCGGTGGCGAACTTGGAAACGCCGTAAGCGCCCCAGTACGCACGACCCTTGCGGCCGACGCTGCTGGAGGTGAACACCACTGAGGCGTCTTGGGACAGCTTGAGCAGCGGCAACAGGGTGCTGGTGAGCATGAACATGGCGTTGACGTTGACTTGCATCACCCGCATGAAATTCTCGCCGGAGAGCTGCTCGATCGGTGTGCGCGGACCAATGATCGAGGCGTTGTGCAGCAGGCCGTCGAGGTGACCGAATTCACTCTCGATCATCGCGGCCAGCTCATCGTATTGATGGGGCAGGGCGGTTTCCAGGTTGAACGGGATCACGGCCGGTTGCGGGTGGCCGGCGGCTTCGATTTCGTCATAGACCTGGATCAGGTTGGCTTCGGTCTTGCCCAAAAGCAGCACGGTCGCGCCGTGGGCGGCATAGGTTTTTGCGGCGGCTGCACCGATGCCACGACCGGCGCCGGTGACGAGAATGACCCGGCCATTGAGCAGGTCGGGGCGAGCGGAATAATCAAACATAAAAAACCTCACAAAACAGAAGACAGATCGCGGCGCTTCCGATCGCGGGCAAGCCCGCTCCCACAGGTTTTTGTGGCGGATACAAAATGTGTGAACAACCCGTTCCCTGTGGGAGCGGGCTTGCCCGCGAAGGCGTCAGCATTCACGCCACATTCCCAGCACCTGAAACCGGCTCTCAGCAACCACAGAGCGCGCTATCAAGCACCTTGCGCAACTCCAGCGGGTGATCGACCACCACATCCGCACCCCAATGCCGCGGATTATCATCCGGGTGGATATAGCCGAAGGTCACGGCTGCGGTCCGGGTGCCGGCATCGCGGCCCGATTCGATATCGCGCAGGTCGTCGCCCACGAACAGCACGCTGGCCGGGTCGAGGTCGAGCATCTTGCAGGCGAGGATCAGCGGTTCCGGGTCCGGTTTGCTGTTCTTCACATGATCCGGGCAAATCAGCAGCGCCGAACGTTCGGCCAGCCCAAGCTGTTGCATGATCGGCTCGGCAAAGCGCAGGGGCTTGTTGGTGACCACGCCCCAGATCAGGTTGGCTTTCTCGATGTCGGCCAGCAGTTCACCCATGCCGTCGAACAGTTTGCTGTGGACTGCACAGCCCACGAGGTAGCGCTCGAGGAACTCCAGGCGCAGCTCCTCGAAGCCCGGCGATTCCGGGTCCATGGCGAAGGTCACCGCGACCATCGCCTTGGCGCCGCCGGAAATTTCATCACGAATGTGTTTGTCATTCATGGGCGGCAAGCCGCGGTCGGCACGCATCGCCTGGCAGATCGCGATGAAGTCCGGCGCGGTGTCGAGCAGGGTACCGTCCATGTCGAAAAGAACTGCTCTGATTCGCATCGGCTTACTCCTCGCGCAGGGTCTGGATCATGTAGTTGACGTCCACGTCGGCCGCCAGTTTGTAGTGCTTGGTCAAGGGGTTGTAGGTCAGGCCGATGATGTCCTTGACGGTCAGGCCGGCCATGCGGCTCCAGGCACCGAGTTCGGAAGGGCGGATGAACTTCTTGAAGTCATGGGTGCCGCGGGGCAACAGCTTCATGATGTATTCGGCGCCGACGATGGCGAACAGGTACGCCTTCGGGTTGCGGTTGATGGTGGAGAAAAACACCTGGCCGCCGGGCTTGACCATGCGGAAGCAGGCGCGGATCACCGAGGATGGATCTGGCACGTGTTCAAGCATTTCGAGGCAGGTGACCACGTCGAACTGCTCCGGCATTTCCTCGGCCAGGGCTTCGGCGGTGATCTGCCGGTATTCGACATTCACACCGGATTCCAGCTGATGCAATTGTGCGACCGCCAGCGGCGCTTCGCCCATGTCGATGCCGGTGACGGTGGCGCCGCGCTGGGCCATGGCTTCGCTGAGGATGCCGCCGCCGCAGCCGACGTCGAGGACTTTTTTGCCGGCCAGGTTGACGCGTTCGTCAATCCAGTTGACCCGCAGCGGGTTGATGTCGTGCAGCGGTTTGAACTCGCTTTCGCGGTCCCACCAGCGATGTGCCAGGGCTTCGAATTTGGCGATTTCGGCGTAGTCGACGTTGCTCATGGTTTAAGTCCTCAAAAACTTGAAAAATCCTGTCGCCCCGGTGCTGAGTCCGGAGTGGCTTACTATTCGGTACGGCCGCTGATGCGTTGGCCCCAGGCCTTGGCGGTGGTGACCAGCTGTTGTTCATCCAGGCGTGTCAGGCGACGATCGTCGAGCAACTGCTTGCCGGCGACCCAAAGGTGTTTCACGCAGTCCCGGCCCGTGGCGTATATAAGCTGCGAAACCGGGTCGTAGACCGGCTGCTGGGCCAGACCGGAGAGGTCGAACGCCACGATGTCGGCGGCTTTGCCGACTTCCAGCGAGCCGACATCGGCCTCGATTCCCAGGGCGCGTGCGCCGTTGAGGGTGGCCATGCGCAGCGCGCGATGGGCATCCAGGGCGGTGGCCGAACCGGCGACGGCCTTGGCCAGCAGCGCAGCGGTGCGGGTTTCGCCGAGCAGGTCCAGGTCATTGTTGCTGGCGGCGCCATCGGTGCCCACGGCGACGTTGACCCCGGCCTGCCACAAGCGCTCCACCGGGCAGAAACCGCTGGCGAGCTTCAGATTCGATTCCGGGCAATGAATCACGTTGGTGTTGCTTTCTACCAGCAGAGCCAGGTCTTCATCGCTGATCTGGGTCATATGGACCGCCTGGAAGCGCGGCCCCAGCATGCCCAGGCGAGCGAGGCGGGCCAGTGGGCGCTCGCCACGCTGTTCGACCGCTTGCTGCACTTCGAAGGCGGTTTCGTGCACGTGCATGTGAATAGACGCGTCAAGCTCTTCGGCGATCACCCGGATTTTTTCCAGGTTTTCATCGCCCACGGTGTAGGGTGCATGGGGGCCGAAGGTAACTTTGATGCGTTCGTGGTGCTTGAGATCGCCAAACAGCTCGACGCCCTGACGAATGGCTTCGTCCGCCGAGCTGGCACCGGGGATCGGGAAATCGAGGATCGGAATCGCGATCTGCGCACGAATGCCGCTGTTGTGTACGCGCTCGCTGGCAACCTTCGGGAAGAAGTACATGTCAGAGAAGCAGGTGATGCCACCTTTGAGCTGTTCGGCGATGGCCAGATCCGTGCCGTCGCGTACAAAATCCTCGTCGACCCATTTGGCCTCGGCCGGCCAGATATGGTTTTCCAGCCAGGTCATCAGGGGCAAATCATCGGCCAAGCCACGGAACAGGGTCATTGCCGCGTGTCCGTGGGCATTGATCAGCCCGGGACTGAGCAGCGTGTTCGGCAGTTCGCGGACTTCGCTTGCGTTAAGCTTCAGGGCGGCGGAGCGTGGGCCGATAAAGACAATGCGCCCGTCGCGGATACCCAGGCCATGGTCCTTGAGGACAACGCCGGCGGGTTCGACGGGTACCAGCCAGGTCGGCAGCAATAACAGGTCGAGCGCAGCGGCAGTGTTCGGCATCGAGGGGCGGTTCCAGTGCTTTTGTAAAGGATGGCGAAGTATACCCGAGCGTCTTCGCGGGGGGATCGCTATAATCGACGGCTTTTGTTCATGAGTGCGGGGTGTGGGATGCGCGATCGACTGTTGGCTGCGGAGAAGGTGAAGGCCATCGATTGGCGTGATGGTGCCCTGTATCTGCTGGATCAGCGTATTTTGCCGTTCGAGGAAACCTGGATTGCCTACACCAGCGCAGCTGGCGTGGCCGAGGCAATTCGCTCGATGGTGGTGCGCGGCGCACCGGCAATTGGCATCAGCGCGGCCTATGGCATCGTGCTGGCAGCCCGCGCCCGGATTGCTGAAGGGGGCGACTGGTACGCCGCGCTGGAGGAGGATTTCGCGCTGCTCGCCGATTCCCGCCCCACTGCGGTCAATCTGTTCTGGGCCTTGAATCGCATGCATGACCGGCTGGATCGCCTGAAAGGCAATGCCGATCCGCTGGCGGTGCTGGAGGCCGAGGCCATCGCCATTCATGAAAGTGATCGCGAAGCCAACCTGACCATGGCGCAACTGGGTGTCGATCTGATCCGCAAGCATCAGGGCAACGCCCAGGCGATCCTGACCCATTGCAACACGGGTGCGCTGGCCACTGGTGGCTTCGGTACGGCGCTGGGGGTGATTCGCGGGGCGTTCATCGAGGGTATGGTCGAGCGTGTCTACGCTGACGAAACCCGTCCATGGCTGCAAGGCTCACGGCTGACGGCCTGGGAGCTGGCCAACGAAGGCATCCCGGTGACCCTCAATGCCGATTCCGCCGCGGCCCATATCATGAAAACCAAGGGCATTACCTGGGTGATCGTGGGTGCGGACCGGATCACGGCCAATGGCGACGTGGCGAACAAGATCGGCACCTATCAATTGGCGGTCAACGCCATGCACCACGGTGTGCGTTTCATGGTGGTGGCGCCGAGTTCAACCATCGACATGAACCTGGCCAGCGGCGACGACATTCCGATCGAAGAGCGCGATGGCCGTGAGTTGCTTGAGGTCGGCGGCAAGCGGGTCGGGGCTGAGGTCGATGCGTTCAACCCGGTGTTCGACGTGACGCCTGCGGATCTGATCGATGCCATCGTCACTGAAAAAGGCATCGTCGAGCGGCCGGACACGGCGAAAATGGCGCAGTTGATGTGTCGCAAGCGTCTGCACTGATCATCTCTGGCGCCTGATAAATAGCTATCGCGGGCAAGCCCGCTCCCACAGGTTTTGTGAGCGCCACCGATCCCTGTGGGAGCGGGCTTGCCCGCGAAGAGGCCCTAAAAGTCAACAAATCAGCCCGAATCAGACCTGGTTTCTTCATTCAACCCGGCTCTAAGCCCCTCTGATCCCCTTCAAGCCTGCCATCAGTCAACTAACTACACTCCATGCGCATCTGGGGGATAGGTGCGTGGCGGCTCTTGTGATAACATCCGGCGGTTTCCAGGGTTGCCCGATGGGGCGACCTTTACTGCGCAGATCCATGGCATAACTCGTTGATTTGTCGTAAGTCGGTGCATGGCACTCAGCCTGCAGCGGCGAGCTTCGTTCGTCCCATATGGATGTGACGAGGTTTCACCAGAAAAAGGAATCAGGCTTCTCATGGGCGAACTGGCCAAAGAAATCCTCCCGGTCAATATCGAAGACGAGCTGAAGCAGTCCTACCTCGACTACGCGATGAGCGTAATTGTCGGGCGGGCACTGCCGGATGCGCGCGACGGCTTGAAGCCCGTGCACCGGCGTGTGCTGTTCGCGATGAGCGAGCTGGGTAACGACTTCAACAAGCCGTACAAGAAATCTGCCCGTGTTGTCGGTGACGTGATCGGTAAGTATCACCCGCACGGTGATACCGCGGTGTACGACACCATCGTTCGGATGGCGCAGCCATTCTCGCTGCGTTACCTGCTGGTCGACGGTCAGGGCAACTTCGGTTCGGTGGACGGCGACAACGCCGCGGCCATGCGATACACCGAAGTGCGCATGACCAAGCTGGCGCACGAGCTGCTGGCTGACCTGCACAAGGAAACCGTGGACTGGGTGCCAAACTACGACGGCACCGAAATGATCCCGGCGGTCATGCCGACCCGTATTCCCAATCTGTTGGTCAACGGCTCCAGCGGTATCGCCGTGGGCATGGCGACCAACATTCCGCCGCACAACCTCGGTGAAGTCATCGACGGTTGCCTGGCGCTCATCGACAACCCCGAGCTGACTGTCGACGAGCTGATGCAATACATCCCCGGTCCGGACTTCCCGACCGCCGCGATCATCAACGGTCGCGCCGGCATCATCGAGGCCTACCGCACCGGTCGCGGCCGTATTTACATGCGTGCCCGCTCGATCATCGAAGACATCGACAAGGTCGGTGGTCGTCAGCAGATCGTCATCACCGAACTCCCTTACCAGCTGAACAAGGCACGTCTGATCGAGAAGATCGCCGAGCTGGTCAAAGAGAAGAAGCTCGAAGGCATCACCGAACTGCGCGACGAGTCCGACAAGGACGGTATGCGCGTCGTGATCGAGCTGCGCCGCGGCGAAGTGCCGGAGGTGATCCTCAACAACCTCTACGCCCAGACCCAGCTGCAAGCCGTGTTCGGTATCAACATCGTCGCGCTGATCGACGGCCGCCCGCGGATCCTGAACCTCAAGGACCTGCTGGAAGCCTTCGTCCGTCACCGTCGCGAAGTCGTGACCCGTCGTACCGTGTTCGAACTGCGCAAGGCGCGTGAGCGTGGACACATTCTGGAAGGTCAGGCAGTTGCCCTGTCGAACATCGACCCGGTCATCGCCCTGATCAAAGCCTCGCCAACGCCATCGGAAGCCAAGGAAGCGCTGGTCAGCACCCCTTGGGAGTCCTCGGCCGTGGTGGCGATGGTCGAGCGTGCCGGTGCCGATTCGTGCCGTCCGGAAAACCTCGATCCGCAATATGGCCTGCGCGACGGCAAGTACTTCCTGTCGCCGGAACAGGCGCAAGCCATTCTGGAACTGCGTCTGCACCGTCTGACCGGTCTGGAACACGAAAAACTGCTGGCCGAGTATCAAGAGATCCTCAACCAGATCGGCGAGCTGATCCGCATCCTCAACAGCGCCACGCGCCTGATGGAAGTGATCCGCGAAGAGCTGGAAGTGATCCGCGCCGAGTACGGCGATGTACGTCGCACCGAAATCCTCGACGCCCGTCTCGACCTGACCCTGGGCGACATGATTCCGGAAGAAGACCGTGTCGTGACCATTTCCCACGGTGGCTACGCCAAGTCCCAGCCGCTGGCTGCGTACCAGGCCCAGCGTCGTGGCGGTAAAGGCAAGTCGGCCACCGGCGTCAAGGATGAGGACTACATCGCTCACCTGCTGGTTGCCAACAGCCACACCACGCTGCTGCTGTTCTCCAGCAAGGGCAAGGTCTACTGGCTGAAAACCTACGAAATCCCTGAAGCATCCCGTGCGGCCCGTGGTCGTCCGCTGGTCAACCTGCTGCCGCTGGATGACGGTGAATACATCACCACTATGCTGCCGGTCGAGGAATACACCGAAGGTCACTACATCTTCATGGCTACCGCCAACGGTACCGTGAAGAAGACCCCGCTGGAATCCTTCAGCCGTCAGCGCAGCGTCGGTCTGATCGCGCTGGAACTGGACGAAGGCGACGTGCTGATTTCTGCCGCGATCACCGATGGCGAACGTGAAGTCATGTTGTTCTCCGATGGCGGCAAGGTGACGCGCTTCAAGGAATCCGACGTTCGCGCCATGGGCCGTACCGCTCGCGGTGTGCGCGGCATGCGTCTGCCGGAAGGCCAGAAGCTGATTTCCATGCTGATCCCGGAAGAAGGCAGCCAGATCCTCACCGCTTCCGAGCGTGGTTACGGCAAGCGTACGGCGATCACCGAGTTCCCTGAGTACAAGCGTGGCGGCCAGGGCGTTATCGCCATGGTCAGCAACGAGCGTAACGGCCGTCTGGTCGGCGCGGTACAGGTGCTGGACGGCGAGGAGATCATGCTGATTTCCGATCAGGGCACCCTGGTGCGTACCCGTGTCGATGAAGTTTCCAGCCTGGGCCGTAACACCCAGGGTGTGACCCTGATCAAATTGGCCAAGGATGAAACCCTGGTCGGCCTTGAGCGGGTTCAGGAACCGTCGGAAGTCGAGGGTGAAGAGCTCGAAGGTGAAGGTTTTGAAGGTGAAGAGGGTGCCGGGTTTGTCGGTGAGGTCGTGAACGACGACGCCGCCGAAGACCAGCAACTCGACGCCGCTGCTGACGAAGAGCCACAAGAGTAAGTGGACATGAGGGGGCGGATGAAAATTCGCCCCCTTGTTGTTTGTCCGTACGGAAAATGTCGACACCCATGGATATCCCCTGTGGGAGCGAGCCTGCTCGCGAAGCAGGCGCCGCGGTATCTCTGAAACACCGCGGTGAAGCATTCGCGAGCAGGCTCGCTCCCACAGGTTGTCTGCTTCAGCAGGGACCCTGTGTCGATTGATAATGTGATTTATTGCGTGATACCACCAAATCAGAGCGAGATTGGATGTGAGCAAGAGAGCCTATAACTTCTGCGCCGGTCCTGCGGCGCTTCCCGAAGCTGTCCTGCAGCGCGCCCAGGGTGAACTCCTCGACTGGCACGGCAAGGGCCTGTCGGTCATGGAAATGAGCCATCGCAGTGATGAGTTCGTGTCCATTGCCACCAAGGCCGAGCAGGATCTGCGTGATCTGCTGAATATCCCCTCGAACTATAAAGTGCTGTTCCTGCAAGGCGGCGCCAGCCAGCAATTTGCCCAGATTCCGCTGAACCTGCTGCCCGAAGGTGGCTCTGCCGACTATATCGACACCGGTATCTGGTCCCAGAAAGCCATTGAAGAAGCGTCGCGCTACGGCCACGTCAACGTTGCCGCTACCGCCAAGCCCTACGACTATTTCGCCATCCCCGGCCAGAACGAGTGGAAGCTGTCCAAGGACGCGGCCTACGTTCACTACGCGCCGAACGAAACCATCGGCGGCCTGGAATTCCAGTGGATCCCGGAAACCGGTGATGTTCCGCTGGTGGCCGACATGTCGTCGGACATTCTTTCGCGCCCGACGGATGTCTCGCGCTTCGGCATGATCTACGCCGGCGCCCAGAAAAACATCGGCCCGAGCGGCATCGTGGTCAACATCGTTCGCGAAGACCTGCTCGGTCACGCCCGTTCCCTGTGCCCGACCATGCTCAACTACAAGATCGCGGCCGATAACGGCTCGATGTACAACACTCCGCCGACCCTGGCCTGGTACCTGTCCGGCCTGGTATTCGAGTGGCTGAAAGAACAGGGCGGTGTCGAAGCCATCGGCAAGCTCAATGAAGTGAAGCAGCGCACGCTCTACGACTTCATCGATGCCAGCGGTCTCTACAGCAACCCGATCAACAAGTCGGACCGCTCGTGGATGAACGTGCCGTTCCGCCTGGCGGATGATCGTCTGGACAAGCCGTTCCTGGCGGGCGCCGACGAACGTGGCCTGCTGAACCTCAAGGGTCACCGTTCCGTGGGCGGCATGCGCGCTTCCATCTATAACGCCGTCGACATCAACGCGATCAACGCGCTGGTGGCGTACATGGCAGAGTTCGAGAAGGAACACGGCTAATGTCTGAGCAAGAACTCAAGGCACTGCGCCTGCGCATTGATGCCCTGGACGAGAAAGTCCTGGAGCTGATCAGTGAGCGTGCGCGCTGCGCCCAGGAAGTCGCGCGAGTAAAGATGGCCTCGCTGGCCGAAGGCGAAGTGCCGGTGTTCTATCGTCCTGAGCGTGAAGCTCAGGTGCTCAAGCGCGTCATGGAGCGCAACCAGGGACCGCTGGGCAACGAAGAGATGGCGCGGTTGTTCCGTGAAATCATGTCCTCGTGCCTGGCCCTCGAGCAGCCGTTGAAAGTGGCTTACCTCGGCCCGGAAGGCACCTTCACCCAGGCGGCGGCCCTGAAGCACTTTGGTCACGCGGTGATCAGCAAGCCGATGGCGGCGATCGACGAAGTGTTCCGTGAAGTGGCGGCCGGTGCGGTGAACTTTGGCGTGGTTCCGGTGGAAAACTCCACCGAGGGCGCGGTCAACCACACCCTCGACAGCTTCCTCGAACACGACATGGTGATCTGCGGTGAAGTCGAGCTGCGGATTCACCACCACCTGTTGGTCGGTGAAAACACCAAGACCGACAGCATCAGTCGTATCTACTCCCACGCCCAGTCCCTGGCCCAGTGCCGCAAGTGGCTGGATGCGCATTACCCGAATGTCGAGCGCGTGGCGGTGTCCAGCAACGCCGAAGCGGCCAAGCGGGTCAAGGGCGAGTGGAACTCGGCGGCGATTGCCGGCGACATGGCGGCCGGTTTGTACGGGTTGACCCGCCTGGCCGAGAAAATCGAGGACCGTCCGGATAACTCCACGCGTTTCCTCATGATCGGCAACCAGGAAGTCCCGTCGACCGGCGACGACAAGACCTCGATCATCGTTTCCATGAGCAACAAACCCGGTGCGCTCCATGAGTTGCTGGTGCCGTTCCATGATAACGGCATCGACCTGACGCGAATCGAGACCCGTCCGTCGCGCAGCGGTAAATGGACCTACGTGTTCTTCATCGACTTTGTCGGCCACCACCGCGATCCGCTGGTAAAAGGTGTGCTGGAAAAGATCAGTCAGGAAGCAGTAGCACTCAAAGTGCTGGGTTCCTACCCGAAAGCAGTTCTCTAAGGGCGGTAGCAAATGAGTGGCAATTTCCTCGCTCTGGCACAGCCGGGCGTGCAACAACTTTCGCCTTACGTTCCAGGCAAGCCCGTGGACGAACTGGCGCGCGAGCTGGATATTGATCCGGCCAGCATCGTCAAACTGGCGAGCAACGAAAACCCGCTGGGCGCCAGCCCCAAGGCATTGGCGGCCATCCGCGAAGAGCTGGCCGAGTTGACCCGCTATCCTGACGGCAACGGGTTCGCGCTCAAGACCCTGCTGGCTGAGCAATGCCGTGTCGAGCTTAATCAGGTGACCTTGGGCAACGGCTCCAATGACATCCTTGAATTGGTTGCGCGTGCCTATCTGGCGCCAGGCCTGAATGCGGTGTTCAGCGAACATGCGTTTGCGGTCTATCCGATCGTGACTCAGGCGGTGGGTGCCCAGGCCAAGGTGATCCCGGCCAAAAACTGGGGTCATGACCTGCCGGCGATGCTCGCGGCGATCGATGCCAATACCCGTGTGGTGTTCATCGCCAACCCGAATAACCCGACCGGGACCTGGTTTGATACCGAGGCACTGGACGAATTCCTGCAGGACGTTCCGGAGCACGTGCTGGTGGTGCTGGACGAGGCTTACATTGAGTACGCCGAAGGCAGCGACTTGCCGGACGGCCTGGATTTCCTGGCTGCCTACCCGAATCTGCTGGTTTCGCGCACCTTCTCCAAGGCTTATGGTTTGGCGGCGCTGCGTGTCGGTTATGGCTTGTCCACCGCCGTGGTCGCCGACGTGCTGAACCGCGTGCGTCAGCCATTCAACGTCAATAGCCTGGCCCTGGCCGCTGCCTGCGCCGCACTGCAGGACGCCGAGTACCTGGCTGAAAGCCGTCGCCTGAACGAAGCCGGCATGCAACAACTGGAAGCGGGTTTCCGTGAGTTGGGGTTGAGCTGGATTCCTTCCAAAGGCAACTTCATTTGTGTCGATGTCGGGCGCGAAGCCGCTCCCGTGTTCCAGGGCTTGCTGCGCGAAGGCGTGATCGTGCGTCCGGTGGCCAACTACGGCCTGCCGAATCACTTGCGCATCACCATTGGACTGCCAGCGGAAAACAGCCGCTTCCTTGAGGCGCTGACCAAGGTTCTGGCTCGTGGTTGATGTCACTGCGTTGCAATCTGCTGAACCTATGATCGGGCGCCTGGTGGTGGTCGGTCTGGGGTTGATCGGCGGTTCGTTTGCCAAGGGTTTGCGTGAAAGTGGCCTGTGCCACGAAGTGGTCGGGGTCGATCTCGATCCGCAGTCGCGCAAGCTGGCGGTTGAGCTGGGCGTGGTGGATCGCTGTGAAGACGACCTGGCAGTGGCTTGCCAGGGTGCCGACGTTATCCAGTTGGCGGTGCCGATCCTCGCCATGGAAAAACTGCTGGCTCGGCTGGCAGGCATGAATCTGGGTGGGGCGATCCTGACCGACGTCGGCAGTGCCAAGGGTAATGTCGTGCGTGCCGCTACCGAAGCGTTTGGCGGCATGCCGTCGCGTTTCGTGCCGGGGCACCCGATTGCCGGTTCCGAGCAGAGTGGGGTGGAAGCCTCCAATGCCGAGCTGTTTCGCCGTCATAAAGTGATTCTGACGCCGCTGGACCAGACCGATCCGACAGCCTTGGCAGTGGTCGACCGCTTGTGGCGCGAATTGGGCGCCGATGTCGAGCACATGCAGGTCGAGCGCCACGATGAAGTGTTGGCGGCAACCAGCCATTTGCCGCACTTGCTGGCGTTCGGCTTGGTCGATTCATTGGCCAAGCGCAATGAAAACCTTGAGATCTTCCGTTACGCTGCGGGCGGTTTCCGCGATTTCACAAGAATCGCCGGAAGCGACCCGGTGATGTGGCACGACATTTTCCTCGCTAACCGCGAGGCTGTCCTGCGCACACTCGATACATTTCGCAGCGACCTCGACGCCTTGCGCGACGCGGTCGATGCAGGGGATGGGCACCAATTGTTGGGCGTTTTCACTCGCGCCCGGGTTGCCCGCGAGCATTTCAGTAAAATCCTGGCCCGCAGGGCCTATGTGGACGCTATGAATTCCAACGATCTGATTTTCCTGGCTCAACCTGGTGGCCGCCTGTCCGGTCGGATTCGCGTACCGGGTGACAAATCGATTTCCCACCGTTCGATCATGCTTGGCTCCCTGGCCGAAGGCGTCACCGAAGTGGAAGGTTTCCTCGAGGGCGAAGACGCCCTGGCGACGCTTCAGGCTTTCCGTGACATGGGCGTCGTGATTGAAGGTCCGCACCACGGTCGCGTGACCATTCACGGCGTCGGCCTGCATGGCCTGAAGCCTGCGCCGGGTCCGATCTATCTGGGCAACTCGGGTACTTCGATGCGCCTGCTGTCCGGCCTGCTGGCCGCGCAGAACTTCGATAGCACCCTGACCGGCGACGCTTCGCTGTCCAAGCGCCCGATGAATCGCGTGGCCAATCCACTGCGTGAAATGGGTGCCGTGATCGAAACCGCTGCAGAAGGTCGTCCACCGATGACCATCCGGGGCGGCAACAAGCTCAAAGGCCTGACCTACACCATGCCAATGGCCAGTGCCCAGGTTAAATCCTGCCTGCTGCTGGCGGGTCTGTACGCCGATGGCAAAACCACCGTGACCGAGCCTGCCCCGACCCGTGACCATACCGAGCGCATGCTGCGCGGTTTCGGCTACCCGGTCACCGTCAATGGCGCTACCGCGTCGGTCGAATCCGGCAACAAGCTGACGGCGACCCACATCGAAGTGCCGGGCGACATCTCGTCGTCGGCGTTCTTCCTGGTGGCCGCATCGATCGCCGAAGGTTCGGAGCTGGTGCTCGAACACGTCGGCATCAACCCGACCCGCACCGGGGTGATCGACATCCTGCGTCTGATGGGCGCTGACATCACCCTGGAAAACCAGCGTGAAGTCGGCGGCGAGCCGGTGGCTGACCTGCGTGTGCGGGCAGCTAAACTCAAAGGTATCGAGATTCCGGAAGAACTGGTGCCATTGGCCATCGACGAATTCCCGGTGCTGTTCGTGGCTGCCGCCTGCGCTGAAGGGCGTACCGTGCTGCGTGGCGCCGAAGAGCTGCGGGTCAAGGAATCGGACCGTATCCAGGTCATGGCGGATGGTCTGCTGGCGCTGGGCGTCAAGTGCGAACCGACGCCGGACGGCATCATTATCGATGGCGGCCTGATCGGTGGCGGCGAAGTGCACGGTCACGGCGATCACCGGATTGCCATGGCGTTCAGTGTTGCCTCGCTGCGTGCCTCTGCGCCGATCCGCATCCATGATTGCGCCAACGTCGCGACGTCGTTTCCCAACTTCCTCGCGCTGTGCGCGCAGGTCGGTATTCGCGTTGCCCAAGAGGCTCAGTCGTGAAAAACATTGCACCGGTCATCACCATTGATGGGCCAAGCGGCTCCGGAAAAGGCACCGTCGCCGGGATACTGGCCAAGCGCCTGGGCTGGAACCTGCTGGACTCCGGTGCGCTTTATCGGTTGCTGGCGTTCGCCGCGCATAACCATGGCGTCGACCTGACCAATGAAGAGTTGCTGAAAAAACTGGCCGCTCATCTGGATGTGCAGTTCATTGCGGCGACCGACGGTCAGTTGCAGCGCATCATTCTGGAAGGCGACGAAGTCAGCGACGTGATCCGTACGGAAAGCGTCGGTTCGGGTGCCTCCCAGGTGGCTGCATTGCCTGCGGTGCGCGAGGCGCTGCTGCAGCGCCAGCGCGCCTTTCAAGAGGCGCCGGGCCTGGTGGCCGATGGGCGTGACATGGGCACGGTGGTTTTTCCGGATGCGCCGCTGAAGATTTTCCTCACTGCCAGTGCCGAGGAGCGTGCGCGCCGTCGATACTTGCAGTTGAAGGGCAAAGTCGATGGTGTTAGTCTGTCGAGTCTGCTAGATGAGATACGTGCGCGCGATGAGCGTGACACCCAGCGAGCGGTAGCCCCGCTCAAGCCGGCGGCTGACGCCATACAGCTGGATTCCACGGAATTATCCATCGACCAGGTGCTGGAACGCATCATGAGCGAGATCGCCATTCGCGATATCGCCGGGTGACCAAGAGGGCCGCAGGGGACCAGTCATAGTCCTGTGGCGCTTCTTTTAAATGAAACTAACCCACATCGTCTGGGATGTGGAGATGGGCGTATTCTTCGCCCTCATCAACAGGAATTAAAATGAGCGAAAGCTTTGCGGAACTCTTTGAAGAAAGCCTAAAGACCCTGAACCTTCAGGCAGGCTCCATCATCACCGGTGTTATCGTTGATATCGATTACCAGGCTCGCTGGGTAACCGTTCACGCTGGCCTGAAGTCCGAAGCACTGATCCCGCTGGAGCAGTTCTACAACGACGCTGGCGAACTGAACATCAACGTCGGTGACGAAGTTCACGTTGCTCTGGACTCGGTTGAAGACGGTTTCGGTGAAACCAAGCTGTCCCGTGAAAAAGCCAAGCGCGCTGAATGCTGGATCGTTCTGGAAGCAGCCTTCGCAGCCGAAGAAGTGGTCAAGGGCGTTATCAACGGTAAGGTTAAAGGCGGCTTCACTGTCGACGTTAACGGCATCCGTGCGTTCCTGCCAGGTTCTCTGGTTGACGTCCGTCCAGTGCGCGACACCACGCACCTGGAAGGCAAAGAGCTGGAATTCAAGGTCATCAAACTCGACCAGAAGCGCAACAACGTTGTCGTTTCCCGTCGCAGCGTCCTGGAAGCCGAGAACTCCGCCGAGCGCGAAGCTCTGCTGGAATCCCTGCAGGAAGGCCAACAAGTCAAAGGTATCGTCAAGAACCTCACCGATTACGGCGCATTCGTCGATCTGGGTGGCGTCGATGGCCTGCTGCACATTACCGATATGGCTTGGAAGCGTATCAAGCATCCTTCCGAAATCGTCAACGTTGGCGACGAGATCGATGTCAAGGTTCTGAAGTACGATCGCGAGCGCAATCGTGTTTCCCTGGGCCTCAAGCAACTGGGCGAAGATCCATGGGTTGCTATCAAAGCCCGTTACCCAGAAAGCACTCGCGTTACCGCTCGTGTAACCAACCTGACCGACTACGGCTGCTTCGCTGAGCTGGAAGAAGGCGTTGAAGGTCTGGTACACGTTTCCGAAATGGACTGGACCAACAAGAACATCCACCCTTCGAAAGTCGTACAAGTCGGCGACGAAGTGGAAGTTATGGTTCTGGACATCGACGAAGAGCGTCGTCGTATCTCCCTGGGCATCAAGCAGTGCAAGTCGAACCCATGGGAAGACTTCTCTGGCCAGTTCAACAAGGGCGATAAAATCTCCGGCACCATCAAGTCGATCACCGATTTCGGTATCTTCATTGGTCTGGACGGCGGCATCGACGGTCTGGTTCACCTGTCCGACATCTCCTGGAACGAAGTGGGCGAAGAAGCCGTACGCCGCTTCAAGAAGGGCGACGAGCTGGACACCGTTATCCTGTCGGTTGACCCAGAGCGCGAGCGCATCTCCCTGGGTATCAAGCAACTGGAAAGCGATCCGTTCTCCGAGTACGTTCAAGAGAACGACAAAGGCGCCATCGTTAAAGGCATCGTGAAGGAAGTTGACGCTAAAGGCGCCATCATCACTCTGGCCGACGATATCGAAGCAACTCTGAAAGCCTCCGAAATCAGCCGTGACCGCGTTGAAGATGCGCGTAACGTTCTGAAAGAAGGCGAAGAAGTAGAAGCCAAGATCATCAGCGTTGACCGCAAGAGCCGTGTAATCCAGCTCTCGATCAAGTCGAAAGACGTTGAAGACGAAAAAGAAGCCATCCAGAGCCTGCGCGACAAGCCAGTAGCTACGGATGCTCCAGTAGCCACCACTCTGGGTGACCTGCTGCGTGCTGCACAAGCGGAAAAACAGAACTAAGTTCTGACTTTCTGTAAAAAAGGGCGACTTCGGTCGCCCTTTTTTGTGCCTGGAATTTGACCGGGGTCTTAGGGTGTATGGCCTGGCTTCGGTTGAGCTTGAAACAAATGGCCGTTAAAGGATGTCTCTTTCTTTAACGGGATCAATCGCTTAATTACAGCTAGTCTTTATTCTGAAGCGAACGGCGGTCGGGCTGAGCGCCTGGCATAAGGAAGTGAATGAACAAGCTCATTGTAGCGATAGCAGTACTGACGCTGGCGGGATGTGCCACCAGTGCCAAGACTCACGCAGTACGCGGGGGCAGTGGTATTGAGGTTGATTGTTCGGGGCTGGGGTCGGGTTGGGATAAGTGCCGCAAGCGAGCGGCGAAGGAGTGCAAGGGGAGTGGCTACAAGGTTGTGACAAGGTCTGATGATGCCAAGGATGAAGATGATTTTCCTTTCGGCTTCAATCCGGCGGGATACATGACGCGCACCATGCTGGTTATATGCAGGTGAACGCTATGGCTCGCCGGCCTGAAAACCGGGTATTGCGCGGTGTGCAGGGGGATGTCAAAAGTTGGACTGTTCAAATTCGTTGGGGCATGCTAAAACCGTGGGAGCGATTTTCCTAGCTGCTTGAAAAAGAAGGGAAAAATATGACGAAGTCGGAGTTGATCGAACGAATTGTCACCCATCAAGGGCTGCTCTCATCCAAGGATGTGGAGCTGGCCATCAAGACCATGCTTGAGCAAATGTCCCAATGTCTGGCCACCGGTGATCGCATCGAGATCCGCGGTTTTGGCAGCTTCTCTCTGCACTATCGCGCACCGCGCGTAGGGCGCAATCCAAAAACCGGTCAGTCCGTCAGTCTCGACGGCAAGTTCGTGCCACATTTCAAGCCAGGCAAAGAACTGCGCGACCGTGTGAACGAGGAAGAAGAGGAAGGGCTTTGATCGTCGCCACTCTACAAGGAGCCGCTCATGCGTAACCTCAAGCGCGTATTGATCGCGGTATTCGTCCTGTTGCTGGTTCTGGCGATCCTGGCGTTCGTTCTAGAGAATCAGCAATCCGTTACCCTGCTATTCCTGGGCTGGGCCGGGCCGCAACTGCCAGTGTCGCTGGTTTTGGTTGCTGCGTTGCTCGTTGGTATGGTGATCGGGCCGATTATTAGCTGGGCTCTGGGACGTACGTACAGAGTCTCACGCAAGCGTCTTCTCTGAGTGCGCCATCGTGGGGGAGGCGTACTAAACTTTAGCCACAGCTTATCTTTATCCATTAGTAAAACCTTCATTAAGCTGTAAAATGCTGCGCTGGTCCGATGAGGCATGTTTCTGCATCGGTTCAGACTGGCTCTGGCAGAAGCCGGCTTAATGGCTTTAGCACTCATGGATTAGACAGCGCTCGGTTGGCGGCCCTGTCAGTAACTTAAGGGTATGGTTTCGCGTGAAAATTCTAGTAACCGGCGGTGCCGGATTTATCGGCTCGGCAGTCATCCGTCATATCGTCTCCAACACCACCGACTCTGTCGTTAACGTCGATAAGCTGACATATGCCGGTAACCTTGAGTCGTTGGCCGAAGTTAGCCAGAACTCGCGTTATGCATTCGAACGTGTTGACATCTGCGACCGTGACCAGATCGACCGTGTCCTGCGTGAACACCAACCAGATGCAATCATGCACTTGGCCGCAGAGTCTCATGTCGACCGCTCTATCTCCGGGCCATCTGAATTCATTCAGACAAACATCATCGGTACCTACACTCTGCTGGAAGCCGCACGCCACTATTGGACGGCGCTGGACGATACGCGTAAAGCCAACTTCCGCTTCCACCATATTTCGACTGATGAAGTTTACGGAGACCTCGAAGGTCCGGAAGATCTCTTCACCGAAACCACGCCGTATCAGCCGAGTTCTCCCTATTCCGCCAGCAAGGCCAGTTCCGATCACCTGGTTCGCGCCTGGGCTCGCACCTATGGCTTACCAACCCTGGTCACGAACTGCTCGAACAACTACGGTCCGTGCCACTTCCCCGAGAAGTTGATCCCGCTGATCATCCTCAATGCGCTGGAAGGCAAACCGCTGCCGGTCTATGGCAAAGGAAATCAGGTTCGTGACTGGTTGTACGTCGAGGATCACGCTCGCGCGCTGTACAAGGTCGTAACCGAAGGCGTTATCGGCGAGACGTACAACATCGGCGGTCATAACGAAAAGCAAAATATCGAAGTCGTGCATACCCTGTGCGCGCTGCTCGACGAACTGCGTCCAGACTCCGCTCATCGCCCACACGCCAGCCTGATCACTTACGTTCAGGATCGTCCGGGTCACGATCAGCGTTACGCCATCGACGCCAGTAAAATCCAGCGTGAGCTGGGCTGGACCCCGGAAGAAACGTTCGAAACCGGTATTCGCAAGACGGTCGAATGGTACCTCAACAACGCTGAATGGGTTGCCCACGTCAAGAGCGGTAGCTACCAACAGTGGATTGATCAGAACTACGCAGGTCGTTCAAACAAGGCATGAAAATTCTCCTGCTCGGAAAAAATGGCCAGGTGGGTTGGGAGTTGCAACGCTCCTTGGCACCATTAGGTGAATTGATAGCTTTGGATCGTCACTCTGTCGATGGCGTGTGCGGAAACGTAGCGGACCTGGACTCATTACGTACAACTATCCGTTTGATTAAGCCGGACGTCATTGTCAATGCTGCTGCTTACAATGCGGTAGATAAAGCCGAGTCCGAGACGGTGCTTGCCGATCTTATAAATGCTCAGGCAAGTCGCGTGATGGCTGAAGAGGCATTATCCCTGAATGCTTGGCTGATTCACTACTCTACTGACTATGTGTTCAGTGGTCAGGGCAGTATTCCGTGGCAGGAAACTGATGCTGTTGCGCCGGTCAATCACTACGGGGTCAGTAAGCTTGCTGGTGAGCAGGCGATTGCCGCCTCAGGGTGCAAGTATTTGATCTTTCGTACCAGTTGGGTGTTTTCCGCTCGCGGCAAGAACTTCGCCAAGACTATGTTGCGGTTGGCCGGAGAGCGCGAAACTCTGACGGTTATCACCGATCAGATTGGTGCGCCGACAAGTGCCGAATTAATAGCAGATGTTACCGCTCATGCCGTGGTGCAGGTTAAGCAGCGTCCGGAGTTGGCCGGCATTTATCATCTTGTCGCCGGTGGTGAAGTTTCCTGGCATGGCTATGCTTCACATGTGATCGACATTGCACGCAAATGTGGTGAGCAACTGGTCGTGAAAGTGATCAATCCAATCAATACCAGCGCTTATCCAGCTCCGGCACGCCGACCACTGAACTCACGTCTGAATACTCAGAAACTGCGTGACACTTTTTCACTGCGTTTGCCGGATTGGCAAAGTGGCGTAAACCGAATGCTTATGGAAGTTTTCAATAAATGAACAAGATCAATCGCAAAGGAATCATTCTGGCGGGTGGTTCGGGGACTCGCTTGCATCCGCTGACTTTGGGTGTTTCAAAGCAAATGTTACCAATTTACGACAAGCCGATGATCTTTTATCCGCTGTCGGTGCTGATGCTCGCAGGTATGCGCGAAATCTTGATCATCTCCACTCCGGATGATCTGCCCAACTTCCGTAAGCTGCTGGGGGACGGCAGTTTGTACGGCATTCAGTTGACCTATGCGGAGCAACCTAGTCCTGATGGGCTTGCCCAGGCTTTCATCATCGGCGAAGAGTTTATTGGCGAGGATCCTTGCTGCCTGATCTTGGGAGATAACATTTTCTATGGGCAGCATTTCTCTGAAAATTTGCGCTCTGCCAGCAACCAGGAGCGTGGTGCGACTGTGTTCGGTTACCACGTCTCGGACCCGGAGCGCTTTGGTGTGGTTGAGTTCGATGCCTCGGGTCGGGCACTGAGCATCGAAGAGAAACCGCTCAAGCCTAAGTCCAATTACGCCGTAACCGGCCTGTATTTCTATGACAATCAGGTTGTAAAAATCGCCAAGAGTATAAAGCCGTCCGAACGCGGCGAGCTGGAAATTACAGACGTCAACCGTGCTTATCTGGAGCAAAACATCCTCAACGTCGAGATGCTCGGTCGCGGCTTTGCCTGGCTGGATACCGGGACCCATGACTCGTTGCTTGAAGCGAGCCATTTTGTACATACCATTGAACACCGTCAGGGTCTGAAAGTGGCGTGCCTGGAGGAGATCGCATACAACAGTGGTTGGATCACGGCCGAGCAATTAGGTACTCAAGCAGAAGCTCTGAAAAAAACCGGTTACGGTCAGTATCTGCGAAAGTTACTGGACTCGGATTCTCTCTAAATCGAGAGGAAATCCAGCATTCGATCCATGCAAGCAGGAATGGCATGCCAGTAGAAAATCCCAAGGTCGCAGTATTGCTGGCTGCCTATAACGGAATGCAGTGGATCGAGGAGCAAATTGTCTCGATCTTCGCCCAAACAGCAGTAGATGTTACCCTATATATCAGTATTGATCCTTCGACTGATGGCACCGAAGCCTGGTGCGCAGCTTATGCTGTCAAGCATCCAGGTATCATTTTGCTACCGGATTCCGGTCGCTTCGGTGGAGCATCCCGTAACTTCTTCAGGCTACTTCGAGATGTCGACGTCGAAAGTTACGACTTTGTCGCCTTAGCTGATCAGGATGACATCTGGCATACCGACAAATTGCAGCGTGCAACCCAAAGTCTTACATCTCGCGGGGTTGATGCTTATTCCAGTAATGTCACGGCATTCTGGCCGGACGGTGGAACATTGCTGTTGGACAAGGCACAGCCCCAGGTTGAATGGGATTATCTGTTTGAGGCCGCAGGTCCGGGCTGTACCTATGTCATGAGTAAGCAGCTGGTCGGCTCATTGAAGTCTGCAATGCTAGCAAACTGGCATCAACTGCAAGGTGTCAGTCTTCATGACTGGTATTTCTATGCCTTCGCTCGCAGCCATGGTTTTCTCTGGTTTATCGACCCGGTGCCAACCATGGAATATCGTCAGCATGAACGTAACCAAGTCGGCGCCAATACCGGCCTAAGCCCAATGATGGCTCGATATAAAACCATTCATGACGGTTGGTGGTTTGGTCAAGTGCAGCTTATAGCGACTTTGGTAGAGCCGAAGAGAAAACCCGTGGGCATGGATTGGCCGCTATCCCGGCGAACACAACTGATGAAACTATCCTTCAGCGCCTGGCAATGCAGGCGTCGGGTGCGGGACAAGATTCTCTTCTTTTTTATCTGTTGGGCCACCGCGTTGATAGGAAAAAAAGCTCGATGACAGTCCCAAAGGTATTGGTCACAGGGGCGAGCGGGTTTGTTGGCGAGGCGTTGGTCTTCAGGTTGTTGGTGGATAAAAAATTCATACCTGTTGCAGCTGCGCGTGGGACCACCAGGGTGCAGGGCTTGTGTGCTGTCGTCCCCTTAAACCTCAATGATCCTCAAGGTCTTCCTGCGCTGAATGACATTCGGGTGGTTGTGCACGCTGCTGCCCGGGTTCACGTGATGAATGAAACTGCCACTGACGCCTTGGCCGAGTTTCGCAAGGTCAACGTGGAGGGGACTCTCCGGCTGGCAAAGCTTGCCGCAGACTCTGGAGTCAAACGCTTTATCTTTATCAGTTCGATCAAAGTCAACGGCGAAAGCACTCCACCAGGCAGGCCGTTCAAAGCGGATGACGCACCGGCCCCAAGGGACCCTTATGGAGTGTCCAAATACGAGGCCGAGCAAGCGCTGAAACAACTTGCCAGTGAAACTGGCATGGAGGTAGTTATTATTCGGCCTCCTTTGGTTTATGGGGCCGGAGTCAAAGCCAATTTTTTGAGTATGTTGCGCTGGCTCAACAAGGGAATTCCGTTGCCCTTTGGTGCCATTCGCAATCAGCGAAGTCTGGTAGCAATCGACAACCTTGCGGATCTTATCGTTACTTGTATAGATCATCCTGCCGCGGCAAACCAGATCTTTCTCGTGAGTGACGGTCATGACCTATCTACAACCCAAATGCTACTTCGCTTGGCAAATGCACTCCATCAGAAGCCTCGGCTCTTGCCATTGCCTGCATGGCTGTTAGTGCTGCTGGCTAAACTCCTGAACAAAGGAGCTGTCGCCCAACGTATCTGCGGGTCATTGCAGGTAGACATCAGCAAAAATCGGGAATTACTGGGGTGGGTTCCGCCCGTAAATATAGACAGAGCCATGCGCCGAACCGCGGGCCACTTCCAGGACGCGCAAATAAAATGATTTTTTCGTGGTTGCTGTTGGCAATACTCGCTGTTTCCTGCGGGTTGACGTTGGTGTTGCGTCGATATGCCCTGAGAAAGAGTTTGATGGACATTCCCAATGAGCGTAGCTCTCATACAGTGCCTACACCGCGAGGGGGAGGAGTAGCTATTGTAGTCTCATTTGCTCTGGCGCTTCCCATCCTGATAAACCAGGGATATACGGAGGCTGCTGCTGCTTACGGTTTGCTGGGCTCCGGATTGTTTGTTGCGGTTATAGGTTTCGCTGATGACCATGGCCACATCGCGGCAAGATGGAGGCTACTAGGACATTTTATTGCTGCAGCATGGGCAATCTACTTTTTAAGTGGTCTTCCTGCGATTGAGTTCTTTGGTAGCGCGTTCAATTTAGGATGGTTCGGCCACATCCTGGCTGCAATTTACATAGTGTGGATGCTCAATCTCTATAATTTTATGGATGGCATCGACGGGTTAGCCAGCGTTCAAGCGATTAGCGTGTGTCTGGGCATGTGCCTGGTTTATTGGTTTAGTGGTAATGGCGAATTGATCTGGGCTCCCTTGATTCTGGTAGCGGCAGTCGCAGGTTTTCTTTGGTGGAATTTTCCCCCGGCAAAGATTTTTATGGGGGATGCGGGTAGTGGATTTCTCGGGGTGGTGTTGGCCACCCTGTCCATAGTTGCAGCGTGGGTTGACCCGAATTTACTCTGGTGCTGGCTGATATTACTTGGTGTCTTTATTGTGGATGCGACCTGGACACTGGCCCGGAGGCTGTTGCGGGGGGAAAAAGTTTATCAGGCGCACCGTAGTCACGCTTATCAGAATGCGTCTAGAGTGTATTCAAGCCACAAAGCTGTGACTTTAGGGGTTCTGGCCTTGAATGCCTTTTGGTTGCTTCCCATTTCAATGGTAGTGATGTTCGGTGGTTTAAGTGGAGGGGTTGGATTGATTGTGGCCTACCTACCCCTGATCTTCTTAAGTTGGGTTCTTAAAGGTGGCGCGGTGGAGGCTGGCTAATTAGAGGCAGAAAGCGCCTGACGTGTCGATTAAGGTGTTTTGCTGGCTACAGGCCATGATGTGAGTTGTTTCGTAGCCTGTCCTTCGGCTTAGGGGAGCCATTAGCGACGCGGGTAGCTGCAATACGAAAACCTCATCCGCGCGGGGGCTGAAAGTCCTGAGGTTTCAAGAATCAGGAGCAGGTGGTCTAGTGAGGTGATCGACGGGGTAGGTCAAGGGTTGCGCTTTCTCCGAGTGTCAGGTTTCATTAAGCCTCTGCCTGCTGGTATGCTACCGGTGGTTGAGAATAGTTGTTCTGAATTTCGCTGGCGGGAGCGGTGAATTGGGTAGGCTATGTGTATCTCAAGCAGAGCAGAAGGCGGTTGTAACCCAAGGCAAGTCAGTTTCTTGAATTAAAATTTTTGGAGTATGGGGGGGCTGGTTATTATGGGTTGCGATTTTATAGGTTCGAAATAGGTATTAATATTGTGATGTTTTAAATTTAAGTGAATTGGTTGGCCGCCTGTTGAAAGAGGCTGGCTTCTTTTGAGTGATAAAGTAATCTGGCCCGTGGCCATGGATAAAATATTGTGTTTAGTGTTTTTTTCAAAGAGCTCTTCCAATACAATCTAGTGCTTAAGCAGTTGATTTGGCAGCAGCTTACGATGCGTTATAGGCGGACTGCGCTAGGGGCCTTCTGGACATTGCTGAATCCCCTGTTGACCATGGTCGTAACCTCGATCGTGTTTTCAATGATTATGAGATGGCCGCTCAAGACCTTTGCGGTTTTTCTATTTTCCGGTCTTGTACCCTATACATTGTTTTCCAACTGCCTTTCGCAAGGCATGCAGGCACTGCTTAATAATGAATCTTTAATAAAGAAAATACATATTCCCAAGCAGATTTTTGTTATTTCTATTTCGGTAAGTCTGCTTGTTGATGCGATCTTCAGTACGTTGTGTCTGTTTATAATTGCGCTCGCAATCGGTGCTCCACTTACGTTTTCTCTTTTTATTCTTCCAGTCAATTTTTTACTATTGTTTTGTTTTGCTCTGGGATTGGCGTTGATGCTGAGCATAGCAACAGTGTCGTTTCGTGATTTGCCGAATATCATAGCTGTCGTGTTGCAGGCGGCGTACTACTTGACCCCCATTATTTACCCGGTGACGATTGTTCCTGAGGAATATAGATGGCTGTTTTCACTGAATCCTCTCACTTGGTTCGTCGAGATTTTCCGCCATCCTCTCTATGAAGGCGGGTTAGCGTCGATTGAGGTTTATGGGCAGGTAACAGCATTGGCACTTATCAGCATGATTTTGGGTGTTTATACATTCAAAAAACATGATCGATACATCGTCTATAAATTGTGACCGATATGAATTCAAGTATTACGATAGAAAATCTGACGCTCAACTTTCGTTTGTATCACGACAAGGGGCAGTCTTTAAAAGAGTTTTTCGCTGGGCTGTTAAAACGACGAAAAAAAGCTAAGTATTCTGAGTTTTGTGCTCTTAAAAATATCAATCTCGAAATAGCTCACGGTGATAGGGTCGGGATTGTAGGGCACAACGGCGCAGGTAAGAGCACATTATTAAAAGCTATTTGTGGTATTTACTATGCATCGGAAGGTGCTGTAAAAGTAAATGGTCGGATTGCACCTTTGTTGGAAATTGGCGCCGGATTCAATATTGAGTTGAGTGGTCGTGAGAATATTTATCTCAATGGCGCCATTCTCGGGTATAGCAAGGCAAAGCTCAAGGAAATTGAACTTGAGATTATAGAATTTACAGGTTTGGCTGAGTTTATTGATACGCCAGTCAAATATTATTCGACTGGTATGTATATGCGATTGGCCTTTGCAATCGCCACGGCTGTGCATCCGGATATTCTTATCCTGGATGAGCTTTTTGCGGGCGGTGATGCCGAATTTATCGACAAAGCGCTTGCGCGTATGCATGAATTTATTGATAAGTCGAGTATAATGGTGTTTGTGTCTCACCAGCCAGAACTGCTGCGGCGTCTCTGTAATAGGGTGATTTGGATTGATCACGGTAACGTCGTCGCTGATGGTGATCCAAATGTGGTTATAAATAATTATTTGACTAATAGTTTGGGGTGATATTGTGGCTGTTCAATTATTTGTTCCGAATTTCAGAGTAGATGAATGTCTTGAAGGGATTCGAGAGTGTCTTGAAAAAGGCTGGACAGGACTTGGCTTCAAGACTATTCAATTTGAAGATTCCTGGAAAGAGTATACTGGCCTGCCGCATGCTCACTTTCTGAGTTCAAACACTGTCGGCCTGCATCTGGCTTTCCATATGATGAAAGCCAAGTATGGTTGGTCTGACGATGCCGAAGTCATTACGACACCATTAACTTTCGTTTCGACAAACCACGCGATTCTTGAAGCAAAACTCACCCCGGTATTTGCCGATGTCGATGAGTCTCTCTGCCTTGATCCAGTTGATGTTGAGAAGAAAATCACCGATAAAACAAAGGCTCTAATCTTTGTTGGGCTGGGTGGTAATACTGGTCAATACGACAAAGTACTCAAGCTCTGTAAAGATCGTGGCATCAAAGTTGTGCTTGATGCTGCGCATATGTCGGGAACTCGAGTTGATGGTAAGCACATTGGCCATGATGCCGACGTAACTGTCTTCAGTTTCCAAGCTGTGAAAAACCTGGCTACAGCTGACTCTGGGATGATTTGCTTTGCTGACGCTGAAGATGATGCTCATGCCCGTAAGCTGACATGGCTTGGCATCAATAAGGATACTTATGCTCGCACTGCCAGTCAGGGCGCTTATAAGTGGATGTATGATGTTGAGGAGTTAGGCTTTAAATACCATGGTAACTCAATCATGGCAGCCATTGGCCTTGTCTCCTTGAAATATCTTGATCGGGACAATGCTTATCGTCGTCAACTGGCAGCATGGTACCAGGAGGGGCTGGAAGAGGACGAGTTGATCCGTATCGTCCAAGTAGCACCAGGATGCGAGTCTTCCCGCCATCTGTTCCAGGTTCGTGTTGCAAAGCGTGACGAAGTGTTAATGGCCCTGAATGAGAATGAGATATATCCTGGGGTGCATTATCGTGATAATACCGAGTATAAGCTTTATAGCTTCGGTGCTGGCACGTGCCCTGTGGCGCATGAGATAAGTAAAGAACTTATTTCTTTGCCAATGCACATGGGCGTTACCAAGCAGGATGTTGATTTCATTGTCTCTAAGCTTAAGGAAATCGTCAGAATTAGCGTCGATTCTTAAGTTGTGATTTGAAATGCTCCAGTCACTGTACTTCAGTGCTGGAGCGTTTTATGGGGTAAGTGGTAAACCGCTAATTATTCTGGCGGCCTTTTTTATTGTGATGTGTTGTTTGTTTTTTATGTGTTGTTAATAAATAATAGTAATTATTTATCAGAATTCGTTGTAGATAAAACTGGATTTTAATAAGTAAGCTGAAAGCCGCAAAGATACGTAAGTCAACCTGGTAATTATGGAATTTTTATGTCGCTCAACAGAATTAACTTTTGGATTGAGGGTGATATTTCCACGACGAGGATTATTTCTCGCCTGCTGAATGATGTAGTCGGTGAAGGTAATTGCCATACAGAGTTGTTGACAAATATTGATTGGGCATCTTTAAGTAGTGGTTCGAATATTTTTTGCCGTGTAAGCGATCCCAGGTTTCGCTGGCTTCCTGCGTACTTACGAAAAAACGGCATTACTTATGCCTATTATTTGGATGATAACTTTTGGAAAATAACTGGCACAAGTGAATTGGCACGTTATTACCAGTCGGAAAGGGTTGTAAGTGCTCTGGACGAATTTGTTCGAGGGGCAGCATTTGTAATTACTCACAATAAGATGCTGGCTGACTTCATTGCTCAACGCTTTCCAGGAGTCAAATGTGATCTTTTGCCTGTTCCATTTGACATGTCACTTATTCGAGAAATTGAGAGCAGTACAGAATCCAGATCGGATTCAAGCCCAGTGGTTGGATACGCTGGAGGTTTCAAGGAAGAGGAATTCAAGTTCCTTGAACCGGTAGTCAAGCAGCTTGGTAAAGAGCGTCCCGACATTCGTTTCGAGTTTATCGGAGGCATATCTGATAGCTTGCGTGCCCTGAATAACGTTCAGTGGTTTCCTGGCTCTTCGGATTATGCGGCTTTTCTGTCTTTCAAAATTTCTCGAAAATGGACAGTTGGTCTCGCGCCGCTGATGGAAAGTGAATTCAACGCTTCTAAAACTAACAATAAATTTAGAGAGTATGGTGGTTGCCATATTCCTGGTGTATACAGCAACACAAGCCCGTATATTGAATCTATCCGTTCAGGAGAGTCTGGGATCTTAGTAAAAAATACTACCGAGGCTTGGATTGATGCGATAAAAAGGTTAATAGATGACAAGGGTTTAAATGAAAAGGTAACACAGGGCGCCTACGATTTTGTGGATGAAAATTATTCTCACGAGTCCATTGCGCCGATTTGGAAAGTTGCACTTTCAAAAATTCCTGAAAGCCCCCCATCGACAGCATTGTCACGATTCCGGTTTAGCTATGTTAAGCGTTATCATTCACATAATTTGCCACTGATTGCCATTGCATTGGCGAATTCAGATCACCCAGTCACATTGATCAAAATTCTGTTGAAGAGAAAAATTACAGCCTTTTTAAGTCGTTTAACGATTAAGCATATTGTGTTGCTGATTGCATTATTTTCATTGATTGTTGCGAATTTCTACTTCATTAAGGCTGGCGCTGCGTGACAAAAAAAATAGTCATGGTTTTATGCAGTGACATTGTCGGACTGAAGATGGCCGGTCCAGCAATTAGATGTGTAGAAATTGCAAAGGTACTCTCTGAGTTTTTTACGGTAAAACTGTGCGCGCCTCGAATCGACGATAATGTTAGCTTCTCTTTCGAGATGTGCAGTGTTGCTGATTCGAGATTCAAGCCATGGGCTAAGTCCGCCGACATAATCATTGTCCAAGGGGATGCACTTAGAACTCATCCATTTCTGAAAAAAAACAAAGCGACCTTGGTTGCCGACCTCTACTGTCCTGTTCCTCTTGAGTATCACCAGGCTTCTGAAGGTCTGGATCTTGATGTGAGGGGGGGGACCAGTAATTTTTTATCTGATGTGCTTCACGAACAACTTGTTTATGCTGATCACTTTCTTTGCGCGAGTGAAAAACAACTGCAGTTTTGGCTGGGAGCCTTGACGCTGGCGGGGCGTGTAAATGCTCATCGATGGCCGCAAGCCAGTCACGCAAATGTTTCAGATCTTATCTCGATTTTGCCATTTGGTTTGTCTGCGCTGAAACCAGTGCTAACCAAACGGGCCCTACGTTCGCAGTTTGATATTCCCCACGATGATTTTGTTCTTGTTTGGGGGGGCGGGCTTTATCAGTGGTTCGATCCTCTGACACCAATTAGAGCAGTACATCGATTAGTTTCGGAGGGGCGGCGTGTACACCTTGTGTTCATTGGTGTGACCCATCCTAATCCAGATATTGTTCAACATGATATGTGTGCCAGGGCCGTCGAACTGGCTTCTGAGTTGGGACTGAGCGGGAAGTTCGTTCATTTCAATTTTGGCTGGGTCGACTATCACGATCGCCATAATTTTCTATTGGACGCGGACATTGGCATCAGTTCTCACTTTGATAATCCTGAGACTCGCTTTTCATTTCGCACCAGGATGCTGGATTATCTCTGGTGCGGTCTGCCAATAATCGCTACCAAAGGCGATGTCTTTGGTGATGCCCTAGCTGTTGAACAAGTAGGTATAGCTGTTGATTATGAAGATGAGGATGCTTGGGTAAAGGCCATAGCATTCGTGATGAATGATCGAAACGCGCTTGAAAAGTTTCACAAAAAATCGCTTCAATATTCTGAGCGTTTCCACTGGGATCTGATAGTAAGACCTCTGGTCACGCGGTTTGAGACTATATTAAACGCACCCGATCGAACGCTTGTTAGACGTCATTACTTAGCCCGAACTAGTTCAGTTCAACTGTTCAGCCGCTTACGACAGATTCATGCATCAGGTGGTGTTAAATCGCTGTTTTTCGCGTTTTACAGACGTACCAAGAGAGTTTTCAAGTGATTACTCTTGAGGTTTCCAATCGTGGACTTTCAAAGTGTTGCCGGAACGGCGTTATTTTTCGAGTTTTTTATGAATAGTCAGGTGTCATCAGTCTGTGCCGTAGTCATCACCTACCATCCCGATTTGGCGAACTTAAAGAATTTGCTTAATTCGCTGGCACTTCAGGTTGATCACATTGTCATTGTGGACAATGGCTCCCCTGAGTGTTTAGAGAGTTTTGTGGTGTCAGAGGGGCATCTTAATAATCTGGTTGTGTTAAGACTGGGTGATAATTTGGGAATTGCTCATGCGCAGAATGTCGGTATCGAATATGCGCGCAAATCTGGTTCCACCTACGTTGCATTATTCGATCAGGATAGTTGTCCAGACGCGAATATGATTAAAAAGTTGAATTTGGCAGCTACTGGTTTGCGACTTGCAGGTATACCGCTAGCCGCTGTTGCTCCGTGTTACAAAGACACGCAGGGGGGGGTGTTATCGAGCTTTGTGCGCGTAGGTGTTTTGGGATTCAAGCGAACACCCTGTGTCGAGGGTGGAGGGCCGATCGAAGCTGATTTCTTGATATCTTCTGGCTCGCTTATCCCTCTCTCCGCCATTGACCAAATTGGTGATATGGACGCGAGTTTGTTTATCGATCATGTTGATACTGAATGGTGCTTTAGGGCTAAATCTAAAGAATACAGACTCTTTGGAGTACCCGATGCAGTGATGCTTCATTCAATTGGTGACCGCAGAATAAGGTTCTGGTTTTTACGGTGGAGGACAGTTCCGTATCATTCGCCGTTTCGCTATTATTATATGTTTAGAAATAGCATACTTCTTCAACGCAGATCCTATATGCCATTGAATTGGAAGTTTGCAGATATGGCGAGATGCTTGCGGGCATTGGTTTTCTTTGGGCTCTTTTCGACGTCGCGGAGCGCGTGTTTGAAAATGATGCTCAAAGGCACGTTGGATGGAGTGGCCGGCGTAACTGGGAAACTCAAACAAGAGTAGAGATATTATTTGCGTGAGTGTGTGTGGTAGTTCGGAATGCCCGGACATTCAGATGTATAGTAAAGCCCCTCTGTTTTTATGGTCGCTCACAGCGTGAGCGACCTACAATTCTTCAACACATATTAGTGTTGGTCGCATCGCCCTGCAAGAATAGTGCTTGTTCAAGTCGTGAGCCCAAGTCGCTTGATGTGCGTGCTGCTTCGATTTTTTTGCTACACTGATTAAAGATAATGTCGAACTGATGAAAATTTGATTATATTGTCTCTTTAGATATAGTCAGGATTGAATGGTGCGAGTTAATACTGGAGTGATATTTATGCCTCTGGTTTCTGTACTTCTACCAACATATAGCCGAAATGCATCAGGTTACCTGCGTGATGCAATTATGAGCGTATTAGAGCAAGATATGCCTGATTTCGAGCTATTTGTAGTTGATGATGGGTCCGTTGATGATTCGGCTTCCACTATTTCTGATATTGCTGCCAAAGACTCCCGCGTTCGTCATGTCCGGTTTGAGGAGAATATTGGTCTGCCTGCATTCACTTGTGGGTTTGCCTTCAGGCAAACCAGTGGTGAGTTTATTGCCTGGCAATTCGATGATTGTGTCTGGAAGCCTGATCTTCTAAGTTCGTTGATTGAAGTTGCGAAATGCAATCCTGATGCGGGGATGGTCTATGCTCAAGCGCAAATGAACTTAGGCGATTCATCCAGTATTCTCGGAGAGGTTTTTGATCGAGAAACTCTATTACAGCGTAATATCATACCTAATTGTTCTACGTTGATTCGTCGAAGCGTTTTTTTAAAAACTGGATGGTTTGATCCCAGTGTTTTGCTAAAGCGTGTATGTGATTACGATATGTGGGTTCGTATATCACAAGGTTTTGAACTGCTCTTTCTTGAAAAGGTTCTGGCGGTAGAGAATGGGATGTCACTTCCTGATTCCCTGGGGAATAGTGTTACATTGTATGCTTCTCTTGCCAAGAAATACCAAGAGTGCAATCGCACATCATATCTACAAATTCAAAATATTGATAATTGGGATCCATATAAGGCTTCCGAATGGATGGATGAACTCGAAAAGGAGCAGTTTGCGCAAATACTTTTTGAACATTTTCTAAGAATCAAAAAGTACAAGAAAGCGGTGTCGATGGTTTGTGAGACGTTGCCTGCTAAATTTATTGGAGGGGGTGTTGATGTAACAGGGTATGGTCCTGATATTCTTCAAGAAGTATTTGTTTGGTATATTGGAAGGCTCAATGAAGGTAAGCAAAGGCGCGAGACCGAGCTTTGCGAGTATATCAGTAATCAAGCTAATTATATCGAAAATCAACAATCCTATATCGATCGACAACATAAGATGATTAGCGATTTACAACTCAAAGCGTCGGAAGACGATGCGCAAGGTTGATCGTCACATAAGCGTGCGCCCCGAAGGATTTTCCGTGTTGATCATTTGAAATTGGACCCGCGCAGCGCGCTTGTGAATAAGCTATTGCATCAAGGATGCCTTACGTACCTATATACGCAGCGAATATCTGATCAGTGCGCACGGATTGAAGTCGAGCGGTTGTACGGCTTGGATTTTATTATTTCGATGGTGCTGCCTTGCGTATCAATTTGCTATACTTCCTTTCGGGTCGAAAGTTAAATGCAGCCACGCTAAAAACGGACGTATAGGCAATGACACAAAATACATGCGAAACGAAATCTGATAGCAAATTACCATCTGTCTTGCTATGGGGGGCTAAAAGCAAGGCCCGGATTATCGAAGAGATGTTAAAAGAAAGTAATAGTGGTCTGGCTGACATCATTTTTGATAATACACTTCAAGCTGCTCCATTTGAAACGCCAGCGTTGTTTATTAACGATGTCAATGTCCTTAGGTCAAGTGTATCTCGAGTCACGCACTATGTGGTTTGTATTGGCGGTGAGCATGGTTACGCAAGGGTAAGAACGGCGGAGTATTTAGAAAGGGCCGGACTAAGTCCCGTAACCCTCATTCATGAAAGGAGTTTTGTTGAACCTACAGCATCAGTTGGAGTTGGCTGTCAGATCATGCCAGGTGCTGTAGTGCACAAGTTCAGTACCATTGGGAAACATACAATAATAAATACTAACGCTACTGTTGACCACGAGTGCACTATTGGTGATGGCGTTCACGTGATGGGTAACGCAGCTATTACAGGCATGGTCGAAATAGGCAACTATGCAACCATAGGTACAAATGCAACCATATTTCCTTTCGTCAAAATCGGTGAAGGCGCATTTGTGGGGGCCGGTGCGGTTGTGACGAAAGATGTAGAGCCGTACACCGTCGTTACAGGAGTTCCAGCAAAGCCGATACGTAAAAATGAGCTGAAATTTTTTGAAGATGTACTTTTGCAGTTAGTGCGTTAATTCAATACCTTAATTACTGACACCCATACCCTGTATTTTTGCCATCCAATGGACGTGTGTCTGGTTCACCTCCAGGCACACGCACTCGCTTTCCTTTCACGTATAGACTGCTACATCGCATTACGATTAATGCTCGGGTTGTGCATTCGTTCGATAGATCGCAGGATGAACCAGGGCCGGGCCAATGTAAAATAGGCCTTCGGAATGGGGCTGCCGCTTCGGGTCAGGGCGGGCAGTGGATTTGTTTCGAGTACAAAATCCACATGCCGAACGATACGATCCGAGGGCTCGGGGTGACTGGTTCAGGAGTTGTTTGGTCGCTTCCGAAGCTCAAGACTATGGCGCGGACTGACTTTGGACGTACAATCACGAACGTCCGGCGCTCGGCCGCATCCCCCTTATCAGAAGTTGGCACCTGCGGCTTGATTTTCAGTCTGGGGGGGGCACTGGAGATGAGCGGATTCAACTGGTAATTCAGAAATCGGCCAGTGTCCGGTTGCCGACAGTCGGTAAGTGGTCGAGAAAGAAACCAAAGCTTCGGAAAATGAAGAAAATGAGACTGATGACGCCGTATGATGATCATAGAAGATAAGTATATAAAGTTGTCGATCGTTGTGCCTGTCTACCGAAGTGCTACCATTTTGCCGACGCTGGTACAGCAGACACAGGAAGCGATGATTAAGGAGGGGCTGTCAGGCTCGTTCGAACTGATCCTCGTAAATGATGCCGGACCCGATAATAGCTGGGCGGTCATTCAGTCCCTTGCTGCGACACATGATTTTGTACGCGGCATCGACCTGCGAAAAAACGCCGGGCAACACAATGCAATAATGGCAGGGCTCAATCACGTTCGCGGTCAATTTGTCGCAATCATGGACGATGATCTTCAACACCCTCCAACCGCCCTCGGAGACATGGTGAGAGCGCTCGAAAGTGGTTATGACGTCTGCTACACCCGATATCTGAATCGACAACATGCCTGGTGGAAAAAGGCTGGCAGCCGATTCAACGACGCTGTCGCTTCGGTTTTGCTGGACAAGCCTAAAGACTTGTATCTTTCTTCATTCAAGGCCATGCGGCGAGAAATCGTTGAAGATATCGTCAAGTATGATGGTCCATATGCCTATGTCGATGGCCTGATCCTGAATGTCACACAGTCCTTTACCACTATCGATATTGTCCACCTCGCACGGTATGAGGGAGAAAGTAATTATAACTTTCGGCGACTGTTGTCACTTTGGCTGAAAATGGCCACAAGCTTCTCGATTCTGCCTCTGCGAATCGCTACTTACCTGGGGTTTGTGCTGACAGCTCTCAGTTTGGTTACAGTTGTTTTTGTGGGTGGGGCGAAAATACTTAATCCAGAATATCAAGCAGGCTGGGGATCATTGATTGCCATTATGCTGTTTATCGGTGGTATTCAAACATTATGTATAGGAATGGTAGGGGAATACCTGGGGCGGACTTATCTGAAATTAAACGGCAAGCAGCAGTTCATTATTGGTAGCACTACATGGCAAGGAACGGGATTACATGAACAAACCCGAGTTTGATAAGTTTGCGGATGAGTATAATCAGGTTCTCGGTGAGACCATCCCCGATGCGTTGAATGAAGACGCCTATTTTGCCGAGTACAAGATCGCGCTAATGGCTTCGCGCCTGAAGGGAAAAAAAATTACTCGTATCCTCGACTTTGGTTGCGGTGCTGGAAGAAGCCTGATATTTCTGAAGAGCTACTTCCCGGACTGCGAAATATGGGGTTACGACGTCTCCCCGGAATCGTTGAAAGTCGCCTCGACTCAGTTGCCGGAAGCAGTCCTGTTCTCCGACTGGTCAACCTTGGGCGACGTGCAGTTTGATGCCATTATTGCCGCCAACGTCTTCCATCATATTCCAGTCACCGAGCGCTTGCCGGCGCTTGTTCTGTGCCGAAAATCCCTAAGTAGGGATGGGCAAATGTTCATGTTTGAACATAATCCTTACAATCCCATGACGCGCTGGATTTTTGAGCGCTGCCCATTCGATGCAGATGCCGAGATGTTGAATCTGAGTACTGCCCTCGAATTGGCGCGAAAGGCTGGGTATGCGAGGGAGCAACATTCCTATACGCTGTTTTTCCCTAAACAATTAGCTTTCCTGCGTAAACTTGAACCGTGGCTCAAACGATTGCCATTGGGGGCTCAGTACTATGTCCAGATGGCAGGTTGAGTCGAGCTATATAGGGCGTTACTTAGGCAGTGGCCTGTTTAATACCCTGGTGGGTTTTGCCGTCATATTTCTGGCAATGTGGGCCGGTCTTTCGCCATCGCTCGCGAATGTCTCCGGTTATGCGGCAGGGTTCATTTTGGGTTTTGTATTGTCCAAGAAGATGGTGTTTCGTAGTAACGGTAGCTTCGTAAAAGAAAGCATGCGATACCTGATCGCATTCTTCGTAGCCTTTGCCCTGAACTTTATTGTTCTGCACATCGCGTTGGACAAATTCGGGTTGGCAGTAATACTGGCTCAAATTGTTGCAGCTATCGTATACACCTTAACAATGTATGCTTTGACGCGTTTCTATGTATTCTCACCCGGCTTGGCTTCGAAAAGTCCCCATCAGTAATCGCACCGATTGATCTTCATGGAGCTCGGGCGGCACGTCCGATGCTCCTTGAATATCTATTTGGTAAATTATTCAATAATGGTCTTGTAAAAAATACTCGGAGTAAATTTTTTTTACGCCAAGATTGATTTCAGTTGGACGCCAGTCATATGGCAGGCAAGAGTGATTAAAGGTAATATTCTCCGAGTTAGACCCTGACAGGCTGGAGCAAATATATATTTTTTTGTTTAGTATTCGCTCTACCGTGATTTTCAGCTGCAATATGGAAGTAGGGCGTCCGGATACCAGGAAATGGGTGCCGTAATTGTCCGGTTTTTTTGTTATTTTATTCGCTATATATTCTCCAATATCACCACTGAACACATAATCCCTCAATGTATCCATGCTGCCAAATATTTGAACTTCTTTGTTTAATAGTCCATTTTTTATCAGTGTAGAGATTAGACCCGAGCGACCGCTATTCAACAGTCCATACACGGAGCTTGGTCTGTATATAAAACAGGAGTCCTTGTCCAATACCTCCGAAAGGAGCATCTCTAACTTGAGTTTAAGGTGTCCGTAAGGTCTGCAAGGAGACGGCGTGCTTTCAGCGCCAATATGACTCTGAGATTCAAATATCCCTCCCGCAGAACTCACTAGGTGAAACTTGAATTTACCTGACGGGCATGCGTCAACAAGCTTTCTGTAAAGATCAAGAATTGCTTTGAAGGATAACTCTTCAGTTGCCATTTCATTGTCGCCAGAAGAAAAGCCAGCTCTACCGGCCGCCCATACAACTGCTACTTCGACGGCTTTGTCATAAGCTTCACAGGCAACAATGGTTTTGATTTCGGCCATCAAGGTGGAAGCGTCCTGTGCTTGCTGCCCCCTGTCGTTCCAATCAAATTTATGCGTTGTGTATGTATAGCTTTGGGCCAATAAGGAGTTGAATATTTCCTTACCAATTAATCCAAGGCCAAAGATAAGAACAATTCTTTTGCACTTGGCGTCGAGCGATGGGTTACTTTGAAGAACAATCATGGATTACTCATTAAAGTATTGGGACAAGAGATTGTCCTGGCTTCTATCGACTGTATAAAAAGTAGGCTTGCCATTGAGGTGAAGAATGGCGACCATCAGATACTCCGCAATAATGGCGGAAAGCATGCCCAGCAATCCGCCAAAAAACAGAATACTTGTGAATAGGGATGGCCAACCATGAACATCTATGCCGTCAGGAAAAAAGAAATACTTACCAATCGTTGTAATCACCAGAACGATCGAGGCAATAAAAGCGATCAGCCCAGCGAACCCGGCATAGCGTAGTAGCTTCGTATTGCTTGATATTGCCATTCTTCGTGCATGGGAAAGTAGTTGTTTGAGTGAATAGCCACTTTTTTCCCCGCTGATTACTCGCTGATCTTTTATGGACAAAGGTACAGAAATGATACGATTAGTAAACCATGTCAGCGAAATATCGAAGTATGTGTCGTGAGAACAAACGCTGGCTGCTGCTCTTGCAAGCCCGCCTCTCATAAGCCGGAAACTGTTGAATGAAGATATTTTTTTATTGCCGGTAACGATTTCCATCATTCTCTTGAATCCACGTGAGCCAAGATCTCGGATCAAGCTTTCGTGAACCGCCGAAACGGGCTTGGCATATGCAACATCTTTGCTCTGCAAGATCGCTTGGGACAGAAGTGTGATTATTTCACTTGGCGGGTGCTGCAGGTCCTCGTCAAGTGTCGCAATCCAATCACCTGAGGAGTGGAGAATTCCGGCTATCGTTGCTGGGTGCTGACCATAATTTCGGGATAGATAAATAACGCGTATCCAGTCGAACTCTTTGGATAAGGCAGTCAAAATAGATGCCGAGTTATCAATTGCTTCATCTACGACAAAAATGGCTTCCTGGAGCTGGATAGGTGCAGACTCAAGCTTGAGTTTGATACGAACCTTATCGAGTTCCAGAACAAAATCATGAAGATAATCTTGGCCGGAGTACACTGGGGTGACAGTCGATAGAGTTAACATTGTGCTTGTCATCTTCCAAATTGATTTTCTGGATTTTTCATCTGCAGGCAACAAGTCGGCGACATCATATCAGGCGGAAAATCCAGGGAAAAACCGCCAGAATGGTGTTTCTGCAGGTATTTGATTGGCTTCAAATAGTCAAGCATTTTGTCTCGGTCGAATTTTTTTAATCCAATTGACTAGTACCACTGCTACCACAATGAAGCATAAAAGCTTTGTCATCACATAGTATCTGTTTTCAGTGTGCATTATCGCAGCAGTCAATAAACCAGAAGATACTGCAACGAGAGAGGTCACTGTTATCCATTTGTTCTTAAAAAGGCTTGTAGCTAAAGCAGCCAAAAACATTCCAGCGAGCAGGAGTTGTAGGAAGATTAGCTGTATTTTACTAAAAACAAGAATATATGGGCTTATATCAAAAGGTGGCTTGTCTAAGTAGACGGACCAATAGAATTTTGCGAAACCTTCATAAAATTTAACGGCAGTGAATTCCAGCTTTGACACCGGTGTTGGTAATTGCGTCAAATACACGGAGTGGGCGGGATCTGTATAGGCAACAAGCTCGACATATGGTTGAATATTTGAAGGGTCATACAATGCCATGATTTTTGGTTCGTAAAACCACAAAACACCTGCATGATGATAAGCCATGGCGACTTGTATCAAACAAACAGACGTTCCGGCTAAAAACAGGAAGATGTGTTTGAATTTGTTAGTGGTTTGATTTTTAAGGTCGAACGCAACCCAAAAAATCACCAGAAAAAATATTGATACGACGTAGTTTTGCTTCAAAAGAACAGAAGTTCCCGCCAATAGTCCAGCTATTATTAGTGGAATTGTTTTTGCTCTGTTTTTTTCGTTTGATAGTATTGACAGTGATGCGATGAAGAAAGCCAGGCTTTGGATGTCGGACAAGCGAACAGGAATGTACCCGATACAAATTATCAAGGTGAAGATTACTACTGCGGTTTCACCAATGATATCAATTCGACGTCGTTGGCCTGGCGTCGAATTGTTTAGATTTCGGAATAAAAATAATACGGCTGTAACAAGCATTAAAAGGCAGGTGAGATTCAGGAGCAAGGTGATGTAGTTTAATGCTAGGGGGTCATTGGTCAGCAGGTAAGGGATTGCTTGGTAGACCAAAATACCAACAGGGCGCACTCCGTTATAACAACTTGAAGCTGTGCTTCCCAGATTTACAATGAAATCGGCACAGGATTGTCCGAGTGTTGCATATGCGTCTGCATCACCAAATGCTGGGAATTCCATCTGCGTCCTTATGTAATAATCTTTTATAGATTTTGCGATCGTATCATAGTAAATGAGCCTTGACATCTCCTCGCCAACCCTTCCGTAATGGACGATAAGCGGCGACAACTTGATTCGCCATGAATCATTATGAGCTGCGACATTTTCGGAAATGCACTACTTAAAGGAGTGCGTTAGAGCAAGACTCGGATTTGCAGCAGCTTTCCAACCTTCGCTACATCGGCCGTGGTGAATCGGGTGACTAAGGTCGAGCCACCGGTGTCATACGTGCCTAACCCGGTACTCCGTGGGGGCAGCACTTGGCAGCAAGGCACCTTCAGAGCAGGTAGGCAATCGCATATTCATACCTCTTTGTACTGAGATGAATAGTAGAATTCACGTGATAGATCGTACGGTGGGGGGGCTCTGAATGCGTGCGCGTCTATCCATAAATTTAACCTTGCCAAGAGGTGGTTTCGATAGTAACCACGCGTTAGTTTCTTGATTTTCGTTGCATACGGTCAGCTGAGCACCGGTCGTCGATCACTTAGGTCTTTGCGCTTGTCGCTTTAGAGGCTGAGCCCGTTCCGATCCCAACAGGTTCTGAACACAAGCATTGCGCGCGTTTTTTTCGCATCAGATCGACGATGGGAGCACTGGTTTTCTGTGTACTGATTGAGCGGCAGATCAAAATTTTCGGGATTGCCAACCCTGTGGCGGCCTAAGGCCTTCCTCCTGGCATCAGAAGCTTTGCGTAGGGGCTGTCCTCTTGCTACGAGTATCGGCGCTTTTTCTCCAGCGCATCGTGCAGGGAGTCTACAATACCGACTGAAACGGCTCTGGAAGGCTTGGGGCGCGATTGCCCATGTCGGGTTGACGAAGTATTAAACATCAATTTCAGTTAAACGGAGCGACTGAGGTGCTTGAAAGACTTATGGATGTTTTGAGAGCTTTTTTGCTGGGGCTGCCCCGGCGGCAAAAAAGACTGATTCAGGTTCTTACGGACGTCTTGCTCGTCTGGGCTGCGTTGTGGCTTGCATTTATTGTGCGCCTTGGCATTGACGATTTGTACAACCCTGTCCGGGTGCATTTCTGGCTTTTTATTTGCGCACCGGTTATCGCCATCCCACTCTTCATACGCTTTGGCATGTACCGCGCCGTTATGCGTTATTTCGGCAATGATGCCCTTATCGCGATTATTAAAGCCGTTAGCCTTTCGTCTCTTATTCTGGCCGTTACCGTCTTTTGGTATAGCAACCATCAGGCTGTGGTGCCACGATCCATCGTTTTCAACTACTGGTGGCTAAGCCTTGTCATCATCGGAGGATTGCGACTGTGCATGCGCCAGTATTTCATGGGGGACTGGTTCACTGCCGCCCAGCATGTGCCATTCACCAATCGTGATGACGGGCTCACCAAAGTCGCTATTTACGGTGCTGGCGTGGCCGGCAATCAGCTGGTTGCGGCGCTTCGTATGGGACGAGCGATGCGTCCAGTGGCGTTTATCGATGACGATCCAAGCATTGCCGATCGTTCGATCGCCGGACTGCAGGTCTATAAGCCCAAACATATACAGCAAATGATCGACGTGACGGGCGCTCAGGAAATCCTTCTGGCGCTGCCGTCATCTACCCGCTCTCGACGTCGGGAAATTCTGACTTTTCTGGAGCGTTTCCCGCTGCACATCCGCAGCGTCCCGAATTTCACCGATCTGGCCAGTGGCCGGGTAAAGGTCGAAGACATCCAGGAAGTGGACATCGCTGACTTGCTGGGGCGCGATTCGGTGCCGGCGCAACCGGATCTGCTCGAGCGTTGTATCAAAGGCAAAACAGTCATGGTCACGGGGGCAGGTGGGTCGATCGGCGCGGAGCTTTGCCGGCAGATTTTTACATTGGGCCCGACAACGCTTTTGCTGTTCGATCACAGTGAATTCAATCTCTACAGCATTCTGACGGAATTGGAGCAGCGCGGCTGTCGCGAGTCGGTTCCTGTCCAGCTGTTGCCGATCCTCGGTTCCATTCGTCACCAGGACAAGCTGCTGGATGTCATGAAGACCTGGGGCGTGGACACGGTCTATCACGCTGCGGCGTACAAGCATGTGCCGATGGTCGAGCACAACATCGCCGAAGGCGTCCTGAACAATGTGATCGGCACGCTCAATACTGCACAGGCTGCGTTGCAATCGGGTGTGTCCAATTTTGTGTTGGTCTCCACCGACAAGGCGGTTCGTCCGACGAATGTGATGGGCAGCACCAAGCGCCTGGCCGAGTTGACGCTGCAGGCCTTGAGTCGCGAGATTGCACCGGTTCTGTTCGGCGACAAGGCTAATGTGTCCCGGGTCAACAAGACCCGTTTCACAATGGTTCGCTTTGGCAATGTGCTGGGGTCGTCCGGTTCGGTGATTCCACTGTTTCACAGTCAGATCAAGTCCGGTGGGCCGCTGACAGTGACTCACCCGAAGATCACCCGTTATTTCATGACCATTCCCGAGGCCGCGCAGCTGGTGATCCAGGCCGGTTCCATGGGGCAGGGCGGCGATGTATTCGTGCTCGACATGGGTGAACCGGTGAAGATCGTCGAGCTGGCGGAGAAGATGATTCATCTATCCGGGTTGAGCGTTCGTTCGGAGAAAAACCTGCAAGGCGATATCTCGATCGAATTCACCGGCTTGCGTCCTGGCGAGAAGCTTTACGAGGAGTTGCTGATTGGCGACAACGTTTCGGCAACGCAACATCCGATGATCATGAGCGCCAACGAGGATCATTTGTCCTGGGATTTGCTCAAAGGCCGCTTGCGCGAGCTGTTGGTTGCCGTTGATCAGGACGATTACGCACGCGTCCGCCAACTCCTGCGCGACACCGTCAGTGGCTACACCCCCGATGGCGAGATCGTTGACTGGATCTATCAGCAGCGTCGCCTCGAACCCTGATTGTTTCATATCCTGTAACGGACATATTTTTGACAGGCTCCAGACATCGCCTAAGTTTGGGAGGCAGCTTCGGAAAAGCTGCTTCCTCAACCGATGTCATGGAGCTTCATTATGCGTACTGGTTTTTTCTACTCTCTGGTTTTTGCCCTGCTCACCAGTGTCTCGGCGGCGGCCATTTCCGCGCCCGCTGTGAAGGCGGAGGCGGGTAATGCACCGGTGGTGCAAGAGGTGTCGCCAAAGGCACAGGGCGGTAAGGTCGATCTGAACGGCGCCGATGCGCCCACCTTGCAGCGCGAATTGTCCGGTATCGGCGAAGCCAAGGCCAAAGCGATTGTTGCGTATCGTGAAACTAATGGACCGTTCGCCTCGGTGGACGAGTTGCTGGAAGTGAAGGGCATCGGCAAGGCGATTCTGGATCGCAATCGCGAGAAGCTGGAAGTGAACTAAGCTAATTATTCAACGCCAAGGGGCCGGTCATTGACCGGCCTTTTTGCTTTTCGGCGAACGCTACCAGACATGCCTTCTATCGGCATCATCAAAATTACGGCTATCATATTCAGATTAGATTATGTCTATAATAAATGAGTTTCCCGTCCAGGTGCCCTAAAGCCCAGGCGCCTGGCCTTCCCACAAGCATTTCCTGCGGAGCACAGTCATGAATTCTGCCCAGTCTCAAGGTACGGCCCTCGTCACCGGTGCTTCTTCCGGTATTGGCGCGGTTTACGCTCAGCGTCTGGCGGCGCGTGGTTTTGATTTGTTGCTGGTGGCTCGCGATCAGCAGCGGCTCGACGAGGCGGCCAGCAAGTTGCGCGCCGAGTATGGCGTTCAGGTCGAAGTGCTCAAGGCGGATCTGACGCAAAAGGATGATGTGCTCAAACTCGAGCAACGGCTGCGCAGCGATTCGAGTATCAGTCTGCTGTTGAATAACGCCGGTGTGGCGGCGGATGGGTTGTTGGCCAATGCCGACACCGATCAGCTGGAGCGAATGATTCAGTTGAACGTGACAGCGGTCACGCGCTTGGCTTCGGCTGCAGCGGCCAGTTTTGCCAAGGCGGGCCGGGGTACGATCATAAACATCGCGTCGGTGGTGGCGTTGTTTCCCGAGCGTTTCAATGCCACCTACAGCGCCAGCAAGGCTTATGTGTTGAGCCTTACCCAATCGTTGAACGCCGAGCTTGATGGCACCGGGGTCAAGGTTCAGGCTGTGTTGCCAGGGGTAACACGTACTGAAATCTGGGAGCGTTCCGGTATTGATGCTTCGCAGATCCCGGCGGAGATGGTCATGGAAGCGGGCGAGATGGTCGACGCCGCGCTGTCGGGCCTGGATCAGGGTGAGTTGGTCACCATTCCGTCCCTGCCGGATGCGGCTGACTGGGATGCCTTCGTCGCGGCCCGTCACGTGATGGCGCCTAACCTTTCCAAAAGCAAAGCCGCTACGCGTTACAAATGAAGCGCGATAAATCGGCACGAGGTATTGCGGTATGAGTGATCGTCGAGTGGTTGTAACGGGCATGGGCCTGGTGTCTCCGCTGGGTAGTGGAGTCGAAGCGGTCTGGCAGCGTCTGTTGGCCGGGCGCTCCGGTTTGCGTAATTTGCCGGAAGAAGTGGTGGCCGATCTGCCGGCCAAGGTTGGCGGCGCAGTGCCGTCACTGGTGGACGATCCGGAAGCGGGTTTTGACCCGGACCGTTCAACGCCACCCAAAGAGCAGAAAAAAATGGACCGTTTCATTCTGTTCGCCATCGAAGCGGCGCGTCAGGCGCTGGAGCAGGCGGGTTGGCAGGCGCAGAGCGCCGATGCTCAGGAGCGCACGGCGACCATCATTGGTTCCGGTGTGGGTGGTTTCGGGGCGATTGCCGATGCGGTGCGTACGACGGATAGCCGTGGTCCTCGGCGCTTGTCGCCGTTCACCATCCCGTCGTTTCTGGTCAATCTGGCGGCGGGCCATGTGTCGATCCAGCACGGTTTCAAAGGCCCGCTGGGTGCCCCGGTAACGGCGTGCGCGGCCGGGGTCCAGGCGATTGGCGACGCGGCGCGGCTGATTCGTTGCGGCGAAGCGGACATCGCGGTGTGTGGCGGTGCGGAGGCTGCGATCGATCGGGTCAGCCTCGCGGGATTCGCTGCCGCGCGCGCCTTGTCCAGCGGGTACAACGACACCCCCGAGCGTGCTTCACGCCCCTTCGACAGTGGCCGTGATGGCTTTGTCATGGGCGAGGGCGCCGGTCTGTTGGTGATCGAGTCCCTGGAGCATGCGTTGGCCCGTGGCGCACAACCCCTGGCGGAGCTGGTGGGTTACGGCACCAGTGCCGATGCCTATCACCTGACTGCGGGTCCCGAGGATGGCAGCGGTGCGCGTCGCGCGATGTCTTTGGCATTGGCTCAGGCGGGCGTTTCGCCGGAGCAGGTTCAGCATCTGAATGCGCACGCGACCTCGACTCCGGTTGGCGATCTGGGTGAGTTGGCGGCAATCAAGTCGCTGTTTGGTGCGGATAACAAGATCGCTGTGACAGCGACCAAATCCGCCACCGGGCATTTGCTCGGCGCGGCAGGCGGGCTTGAAGCAATCTTCACCCTGTTGGCCATCCGTGATCAGGTCGTACCGGCGACGCTCAACTTCGATAACCCGGACCCTGCTGCCGAGGGTGTGGATATCGTCCACGGCCAGGCCAGGCCGATGGCCATCGAGTACGCCTTATCCAATGGCTTCGGCTTTGGCGGGGTCAATGCCAGCGTGTTGTTCAAGCGCTGGAACGGCTAGGCCTGGGACTCGTTCAGGTGAGTCCGCGTGACGTCGAGAATCTGCCGGGCAAACTCGGGATTCTCGACGCTGCGCGAAAGCAGCAGCGCCCCCACCAGTGTCGACATGATGACGATGCTTCGGTCCACCACGTTTTCACCTTCAAGCGTGCCTTGTATCTGTTGAAGCCGGGCGTTCAACACCTCGTCGGAGGTTGGGCTCGGCTGCCCGCGCATACCGAGTTCCGATGACATGGTCAGCAGCGGGCAACCTTCGTGGGGCGAAGTCTGGTGCCATTCAGACAAATAGGCGTCGATGAATGCTTCAAGCGGGCGCTCCTGGGCAAACAGCTCGGCGCAAATGCCGGCGACCTGATCGCCGGCAGCCTGCAATGCCTTTTCTACCAACTCGTCCTTGGATTTGAAATGCGAGTAAAAACCACCGTGAGTCAAACCCAACGCTTTCATCAGAGGTTGCAGGCCGGTCGCGCCTATACCGTCACGGCGAAAGCGTTCTGAGGCTTCCTTGATGATGCGTTGGTGGGTCTGGGCTTTATGGTCCTGCGAGTAACGCATCTGATATCTCCACATCAATGCGCCATATTAACCAATGAAAATTGGATGGTGACTGTACTTCTACTTCTAAAAAGCATGCAGATGCGTCGAACTTGGTTCAAACGCACACAAGTACTGGCACGAATAGTGATTACTCATTGCTTGACGATTGTTGAACAATCTTGAGGCAATGAGCATGAGCAACGGACTTTCACTGGCCGATCACATCACCTTGGAATTGCGCGCGGACATTATCGGCGGGCGTTTGCTGCCCGGCATGGCGCTGGTGGAAAACGATCTGGTGTCGGCCTACAACGCCTCGCGCAATACCATTCGTGAAGCCCTGCATCGCCTGGGGCAGGAAGGCCTGACCCGTTATGTTCGCAACAAAGGCGTCATGGTTCGCCGCTTGGGCTTTGACGATGTGCGGGATCTGTTCAAGGTTCGGCGCACCCTGGAGCTGCAGGCCATCAGCATGAGTCGCCCGCTTCGCGACTATCAATCCGACCGGATGCTCGAAGCCCTGGAGGCCACCGAGCTGGCGCGTGAGCGCGAAGACTGGCGCGACGTCGGCACCCACAGCCTGGCCTTTCATCAACACATCGTCGGGTTGCTGCGCAGTCCGTTGTTCGATGAGTTCTTCACCAACGTCGTCGCGCAATTGCGCCTGGTGTTCTGCACCGCTCCCGATGAATCGAGTTTTCAGGCGCCCTGGCTGGCTCGCGACCGACTGATCCATGAGCTGCTGGTCGAGGGTGACAAACGCGCCGCCGAGGAGGCGATGAGCCTGTATCTCGATGATTCCGAGCATCTGCTGTTGCAAATGCTTGCCCCTTCTTCCCATCACTGATCGAGGATTCGTGCCATGTACAAAGACTATCCGGCGGCCTATCAAGTCAGCAAAGGTTCGGCCTTGCAGGTGGACAAGGCGTTTTACGAGCGGGTGCGCGACGCGAAGGATGGGCGCACGCTGATCGAGTCGTTCGAGGTACCCATTCGCACCGGCCGCGCCTGGCATGTCCCGGCCGGACATGTGTTCAGGGTGACGACGCCTGTCGGTCCGCAGGTGGGCGACTTCAACGTGTGGAATGCCCACGATCCGCGCGAACGCCTGTGGGCTTCGCGCACTCGCCAGCTGCAGGGCGCGCACGTCAGCACCCATGATCGGTTGTGGTCGAACCTGCCTTTTCTACGGCCGCTGGTGACCATCACCGATGACAGCCTGGCCGGTTACGGCATCGACGAGCATGGTGGCCGCCTGCACGATTTGCTCGGCACCCGTTGCGATCCCTATGTGAACAAAATGCTCACCGGCGAAGATTTTCATCATCACTGCCACTCCAACCTGACCCGCGCGGTACTGCCCCATGGCCTGACTGAATTCGATGTGCACGACGTGCTGAACATTTTTCAGTGCACGGGCCTGAATCACGACGACATGTACTTCATGAAAGCCTGCCCGGCGCAGCAGGGTGACTACCTGGAGTTCTTTGCCGAGATCGATCTGCTGTGCGCACTCTCGACCTGCCCGGGCGGTGATCTTTCCCTGGCCATGTGGGGACCGGATGCGCAGGATCCGTTGAGCGTATGTCGTCCGCTGGGGGTGGAAATTTATCGGTTGGAGGATTCGTTGCTGGAGGGTTGGAGCCAGCCGGAACGTGCGGCGTACAAGGGGTTGCATGGCTTGCACATTGCCAAGGCGGATTGGGAAAAATAGTCCCAGGTCCTTGTAGGAGCGAGCTTGCTCGCGATGGTCGTAAACGATTACGCGTGTTTTCCGGTTAAACGCGGCGCTTTTGAATTCATCGCGAGCAAGCTCGATCCTACAATTTCCTTATCAGATCAGTTCAGCGGTCCTGCGCATCCTTGGCGTCCGCTTCCGCGTTGCGTTCAGCCACGCGTTTACGTTGTTCATCGGTCAACTCGACCTTGTTGGCGGTGTCACGCAGCATCATCAATCCGCCAACGATCGAGCCGATTGCAACGATCAGAATCAACCAGGCATACCAGGGCATAGGGTTCTCCTTGAAAGCAGGCCGATTGGCGGGTTTCGCCAATCGATCGTGCCTACCACTTTTGAGCGAATGATTTTCGCAGTGGTTCCATTCTATGCCTGATAGGCCTTGTAGGAGCGAGCTCGCTCGCGATAGTCGCCAACGATAGCGCTGGTCGGCAAGGTACCCCGCGACAGCCTCAGTTTATTCGCGAGCAGGCTCGCTCCCACATTGGCCGTTTTAAAGCCCGGTCAGCATCGCATCCGCTGGTGCATCGGCACGCAGTTGCGAGGTGAGCTGGAAGTAAACGAAACCCACCGCCATGAAACCGAGGAAAATCAGCCCGATCAGTGTGTTGAACCAGGCCATGGCTACGAGGCACACCACCGCCAGCACCAGTGCAATGAACGGTACCAGCGGGTAGCACGGCGCGCGGAAGGTGCGCTCCAGGTTCGGTTCGGTTTTACGCAGTTTGAACAGACTGAGCATGCTCATGATGTACATCACGATGGCGCCGAACACCGCCATGGTGATCATCGCTGCCGTCAGCGTCATGCCCCCCAGATTGATCAAGCCATCACTGTAAATCGCGGCGATGCCGATCACGCCGCCGGCGATGATCGCCCGGTGCGGCGTCTGGAAGCGCGACAGTTTCGCCAGGGAGGCCGGCAGATAGCCGGCACGGGCGAGGGCGAAGAACTGCCGCGAGTAGCCGAGGATGATGCCGTGGAAGCTCGCCACCAGCCCAAACAGGCCGATCCACACCAGCATGTGCAACCAGCCGGAGCTTTCGCCGACCACGGTTTTCATCGCTTGCGGCAGCGGGTCGTTGATGTTCGACAGGGTGCGCCAGTCGCCGACGCCACCGGCGAAGAACATCACGCCCATGGCCAGCAACACCAGGGTCAGGATACCGCTGATGTAGGCCTTGGGAATCGTGCGTTTTGGGTCCTTGGCTTCTTCGGCGGCCATGGCTGCGCCTTCAATGGCGAGGAAGAACCAGATCGCGAACGGAATCGCCGCGAACATCCCGGCAATCGCCGGTGCACCGAACACATCCGAACCAGCCCAGCCATTGAGGGCAAAGTTGCTGAAGCTGAAGGCTGGGGCGACCACGCCCATGAACACCAGCAACTCAGCGACCGCCAACACGCAGACCACCAGTTCGAAGGTCGCCGCCAGCTTCACGCCGAGGATGTTCAGACCCATGAATACGACGTACGCGCCGACTGCGGCGTGTTTCGGGTCGAGGGCGGGGAACTGCACGTTGAGGTAAGCGCCGATTGCCAGGGCAATGGCCGGCGGCGCGAAGACAAATTCGATCAGCGTCGCCAGCCCGGCGATCAATCCACCTTTCTCACCAAAGGCACGGCGGCTGTAGGCAAAGGGACCACCGGCGTGGGGAATCGCAGTGGTCAGTTCGGTGAAACTGAAGATGAAGCAGGTATACATAGTGGCGACCATGAAAGAGGTCACCAGAAAGCCCAGCGTCCCGGCCACGCCCCAGCCGTAACTCCAGCCGAAATACTCTCCGGAAATCACCAGCCCGACCGCAATGCCCCACAGGTGTAGCGTGCCCAGCGTGGGTTTGAGTTGTGTGTTCATGCCTTTGCTCCCTGAACGGTTTGGAAAGCTCGGGGAGGACGTGTGCAGTGGGCGTGCCAGTGTGGTGACAGTCGTCGTTATGGATGAAAAGGCGTCGTATCGGGGATGTTCGGCGATTTATAGCTGTATTTTGGTGCGCCAGTTGGGGGCGTTGTTGCCCGGTCTGCCGTCTTCGCGAGCAGGCTCGCTCCCACACTGGATTTGTGAACAATAAAATCCCCTGTGGGAGCAAGCCTGCTCGCGAAAACGTCGGCACATTCAGCACCAAGCCTCTGACGAACCCAGATGCCCGGACTCAGGAAAACACTTCAGCATCCTTGAAGAACGCAGCCGCCTGATCCTTGGCGGACAGTTGCGGTGCTTCATCCAGTTGCCAGTCGATGGCCAGGTCCGGATCGTCCCAACGAATGCTGCGCTCAGCCGACGGGGCATAGTAGTCGGTGGTTTTGTAGAGGAACTCGGCGAAATCACTCAATACCACGAAGCCGTGAGCGAAACCTTCTGGAACCCAAAGCTGGCGATGGTTCTCGGCGGACAGGCGCACAGCGACCCATTTACCGAAATGTGGCGAGCTGCGGCGAATGTCCACCGCTACATCGAGTACTTCACCGACCGTCACGCGAACCAATTTTCCCTGGGTGTTTTCCAGCTGGTAATGCAGACCGCGCAACACACCTTTCTGAGAGCGCGAATGATTGTCCTGGACGAATTGAGTGGTCAGCCCCGTCGCATCCGCAAAAGCTTTTGCGTTGAAGCTTTCGTAAAAAAAGCCTCGCTCATCACCAAATACCTTCGGTTCGATGATCAGAACACCGGGCAGGTCGGTGGTGATTACATTCATGTTGTTTCTCCAGCAATAAGCACGATGGTCGACATTCTTGCTCAAAGAGCTGATTGGCGCGAGGGCCGATCTGGAAAAAAACCGTCAGTACATAGCTGTAACCCCAGCATAAACCCACTCTTTACGCTTTCTTTATTCCCCGCGCGCGGCCTCGATCTCGTTCCTTTACAGCCTTCCTTCCGACAATGAACCCACACGCGGCAATGCGCCGTAACACGGAGAACTTCCATGAGCGTTCTGGACGGGGTGTCACTGCTGTTGGCAGTGGGGCTGTTCATTTATCTGTTGGTTGCGCTGTTGCGCGCGGACCGGAACTAGGAGCGGCTATGCACAGTTATGACTATTGGCTGATCCTCGTTTTTTTTGCGGTGGTATTGGTTCCGGCGCCGTTTCTCGGGCGCTTCTACTACAAGGTGATGGAAGGCCAGCGCACCTGGTTGACGCCGATCCTCGGCCCGGTCGAACGGGGTTGTTACCGGTTGGCCGGGGTCGATCCGCAGGCCGAACAGAGCTGGCAGAAGTACGCCCTGGCCTTGCTCGCCTTCAACCTCGCGGGTTTCCTGCTGCTGTTCGCGATTCTGTTGTTCCAGGACCATCTGCCCCTGAACCCGCAAAACCTGCCGGGCCAGGAGTGGACGCTGGCGTTCAACACCGCCATCAGTTTCATGACCAACACCAACTGGCAGGCCTACAGCGGTGAAGCATCGCTGAGCTATCTGAGCCAGATGGCCGGCCTCACCGTGCAGAACTTCGTCAGTGCCGCGACCGGTCTCGCTGTGCTGGTCGCGCTTTGCCGTGGCATCGGTCGCAAGTCCACCCAATCCCTGGGCAACTTCTGGGTCGACATGACCCGCGCTACCCTCTACGGCCTGCTGCCGCTGTGCCTGCTGCTGGCGCTGTACCTGGTCTGGCAAGGCGTGCCGCAAACCTTCGCGCAATACGTGAATGCGGTGACGATGCAGGGTGTCGATCAGGTGATCCCGCTCGGTCCTGCCGCCAGCCAGATTGCGATCAAGCAACTGGGTACCAACGGTGGTGGCTTCTTCGGCGTCAACTCGGCGCATCCGTTCGAGAACCCGACGGCCTGGGCCAACCTGTTCGAGCTGGCGTCGATCATCTTGATTCCCGTCGCGCTGGTCTTCACCTTCGGCCACTACGTGAAGGACCTGCGTCAGAGCCGCGCGATCATCGCCTGCATGCTGGCGTTGTTCCTGATCGGTGGTGCGACTTCGTTGTGGGCCGAATACCAACCGAACCCGACCCTGAACAACGTCGCTGTCGAACAAACCGCGCCGCTGGAGGGCAAGGAAGCCCGGTTCGGCACCACGGCCACCGTGCTCTGGTCAGTCACCACCACGGCGGCATCGAACGGTTCGGTCAACGGCATGCACGACAGCCTCAACCCGCTCAGCGGCATGGTGGCGCTGGTCAACATGATGGTCGGCGAAGTGATCTTCGGCGGCGTCGGCGCCGGGCTCTACGGGATGTTGCTCAACGTATTGATCGCGGTGTTCCTCGCCGGCCTGATGATCGGCCGGACCCCGGAATACCTCGGCAAAAAACTGCAAGCCAAGGAAGTGCAATTGCTGGTGGTGACCCTGATGGTCATGCCGATCGGCGTACTGGTACTCGGCGCGATTGCCGCCAGCCTGCCCGGCCCGGTGGCATCGGTGAGCAATCCCGGACCCCATGGTTTCAGCCAGTTGCTTTACGCCTACACCTCGGCCAGTGCCAACAACGGTTCCGCGTTCGGCGGCTTCGGCGCCAACACGCCGTTCCACAACCTGATGCTGGGCCTGGGCATGTTGATCGGTCGTTTCGGCTACATCCTTCCGGTCCTGGCTCTGGCCGGCAGCCTGGCGATGAAGAAAACCGCACCGATCGGGCAGAACAGCTTCCCGACCCACGGCCCGCTGTTCGTGACCCTGCTGACCGTGACCATTTTGCTGGTGGGTGGTTTGACCTTTCTGCCGACCCTGGCGCTGGGGCCGATTGCTGACCACTTGAGCATGGTTGCTTTTGGGTTAAAGAGCTGAGGACTATTTGATGAATATGCCCGTAGTAAAACCGGTTGCCGCGAAGGCACCGGAACAACCGAAAACCGCGATCTCGGCCCTCTGGCGCCCAGCGTTGTTGCAAGCTTTCGTCAAGCTCGACCCTCGGCAATTGCAACGCGCACCGGTGATGCTGGTGGTCGAACTGACGGCGATCCTGACCACCGTTCTGTGCTTCGTCCCGGACACGGCGGTACCCACCTTCGTCGCCGCGCAGATCGCGGTGTGGCTGTGGTTCACCGTGCTGTTCGCCAACTTCGCCGAAGCCCTGGCCGAAGGCCGCGGCAAGGCCCGCGCCGATAGCCTCAAGGCGGGCAGTGAAGGCTTGAGCGCGCGCCGCAAAACCAGCAACGGCACCTTCCAGGTGGTGCCCGCCACCAGCCTGCGCAAGGGCGATGTAGTGCGCGTCGAAGCCGGGGAGATGATCCCCGGTGACGGTGAAGTGATCGAAGGCATCGCCGCGGTCAACGAAGCGGCGATCACCGGTGAATCGGCACCGGTGATCCGCGAGTCCGGCGGCGACCGTTCGGCCGTTACCGGCAATACCCGGCTGGTGTCTGACTGGCTGCTGGTGAAGATCACCGCCAACCCCGGTGAGTCGACACTGGACCGCATGATCGCCCTGGTCGAAGGCGCCAAACGGCAGAAAACCCCGAACGAAGTGGCGCTCGACATCCTGTTGATCGGCCTGACCCTGATCTTCCTGCTGGTGGTCGTGACCCTTCAACCGTTCGCGCACTTCGCCAACGGCAGCCTGCCGCTGGTGTTCCTGGTGGCGTTATTGGTCACGCTGATCCCGACCACCATCGGCGGCCTGTTGTCCGCCGTCGGTATCGCCGGGATGGATCGCCTGGTTCGCCTGAATGTGATTGCCAAGTCCGGTCGCGCCGTGGAAGCGGCGGGGGACGTGCATGTCCTGCTGCTGGACAAGACCGGCACCATCACCTTCGGCAACCGTCGTTGCACCGCTGTGGTTCCGGCTCCGGGAGTGACTGCCCGGGAACTGGCCGAGGGCGCCTTGTTTGCCTCGCTGGCCGATGACACGGCAGAAGGTAAATCCATCGTCGAATACCTGCGTGGCACTCAACCGCAGCCTGAGCCGGCCGCTGAGTTGCTGTCTGCCGTGCCGTTCAGTGCCGAAACCCGGCTGTCGGGTGTCGACTATCAGGGTCGTGTCTATCGCAAGGGGGCCGTGGATTCGCTGCTGGCCTTCGTCGGTCTCAAACGCGCCGATCTGGCCGCGCCGCTGTCTCGGGAAATCGACAGGATTGCCCAGAGTGGCGGTACGCCGTTGCTGGTCTGCGCCGACGGCAAACTGCTGGGCGCGATCCACCTCAAGGACGTGGTCAAGCCCGGCATCCGCGAACGTTTTGCCGAGTTGCGCAAACTGGGGATCCGTACGGTCATGGTGACCGGCGACAACCCGCTGACCGCTGCGGCGATCGCCGCTGAAGCGGGTGTGGATGACGTGCTGGCCGAAGCCACGCCGGAGAAAAAACTGGCGCGCATTCGTCACGAGCAAAACGACGGTCGCCTGGTCGCCATGTGCGGTGACGGCGCCAACGATGCCCCGGCCCTGGCCCAGGCCGACGTCGGCATGGCGATGAACGACGGCACCCAGGCGGCACGCGAGGCGGCCAACATGGTCGACCTCGACAGCGACCCGACCAAGCTGCTGGATGTGGTGCAGATCGGCAAGGAGTTGCTGGTGACCCGCGGCGCGTTGACGACGTTTTCCATCGCCAACGACGTGGCCAAGTACTTCGCGATCCTGCCGGCGCTGTTTGCCGCGATCTACCCGCAACTCGGCGTGTTGAACATCATGCACCTGAGCAGCCCGCAAAGCGCGATTCTCTCGGCGATCGTGTTCAACGCCTTGATCATTGTCGTGCTGATTCCGCTGGCATTGCGCGGTGTGCGGGTGCAGGCGGCGAGCGCGGCGGCATTGCTGCGCCGCAACTTGCTGATCTATGGACTGGGCGGGATTCTGGTGCCGTTCGTGGGCATCAAGGCCATCGACATGCTGTTGACGGCGTTGCATCTGGTTTGACCCGTGAGCGGTGTGCCAGACACACCGCCTTCGCGAGCAGGCTCGCTCCCACAAAAAGCAACGCATTGCCCTGTGGGAGCGAGCCTGCTCGCGAAGAACACGACACTATGCATCTGACTGAACGCCGTATTTGTTCATTGAATTCGAGGATTTTGAAATGTCCACAATGATACGCCCGGCCCTGAGCCTGCTGGTCCTGATGACCCTGATCACCGGCGTTGCCTACCCCTTGGTGGTCACCAGCGTGGCGCAGGTTGCGTTCCCCGATCAGGCCAATGGCAGCCTGGTCCGCGATGCCGACGGCAAGGTCCGCGGTTCTTCGCTGATTGCCCAGGATTTCGTCGGTGACGCCTGGTTCCACCCACGGCCATCGGCCGGTGCATTTGCCACTGTGTCGAGCGGTGCCAGCAACCTGTCGCCGAGCAACCCGGCCCTGGCCGCTCGGGTGATCGACGACGCCAACAAACTGTTGGCGCCCGGTCAGGGGCCGGTGCCGCTGGCGATGGTCACCACCTCCGGCAGCGGCCTCGATCCACACTTGCCACCGGCCGCGATTGCCTATCAACTGGCGCGTGTCGCCGCGGCGCGCAACCTGCCGGTCGCGACCCTGCAAAACCTGCTGGACGCGCACATCGAACAGCCGCTGGTGGGGCCGCCGGTGGTGAATGTGTTGGCGCTGAACAGGGCGCTGGAAAAGTTGTAGAGCGGCGGTGCGGCCATTCGCGAGCAGGCTCGCTCCCACAGGGGTACGCATTCCCATGTGGGAGCGAGCCTGCTCGCGAAGACGGCAGAACAGCCACTACATGAACATCTGAAATAAGAGAATCCCGAACATGAGCGACTCCGGCCGCGCCGACGCGCTGTTAGCCAACCTGCCCCGCGACGGTCGTGGCCGGCTCAAGGTTTTTCTCGGTGCCGCGCCCGGGGTCGGCAAGACCTACGCCATGCTGCAAGCGGCCCACACTCAACTGCGTCAAGGCGTGAAGCTCATTGCCGGTGTGGTCGAGACCCATGGCCGCGCCGAGACCGAAGCGCTGCTCGGCGGCTTGCCGCAGCAACCGCTGGTGCGCTCGGAATACCGTGGCGTGATGCTCGAAGAAATGGACCTCGACGGCTTGCTCGCTGCCAAACCGAAACTGGTATTGGTGGACGAACTGGCCCACACCAATGCCCCGGGCAGTCGTCACGCCAAACGTTGGCAAGATATTCAGGAACTGCTCGCCGCCGGCATCGATGTGTACACCACGGTCAATGTCCAGCATCTGGAGAGTCTCAACGATCAGGTGCGTGGCATCACCGGCGTGCAGATCCGCGAAACGCTGCCGGACTGGGTGCTTCAAGAAGCCTACGAACTGCTGTTGATCGACTTGCCCCCACGCGAGCTGCTTGAGCGTCTGCGTGACGGCAAGGTCTATGTGCCGGAGCAGGCGCGGGCGGCCATCGATGCGTACTTTTCCCAGACCAACCTCACCGCGTTGCGTGAACTGGCGATGCAAACCGCCGCGGCTCAGGTCGATAACGATCTGGCCCAGGGGTATCGTCAGCTCGGTCAGGCGGCGCCCGCCGTGCGCGGGCGCTTGCTGGTCGGCATCGATGGCGATGCCCAGGCCGAGCGTCTGGTGCGCCACGCCAGCCGCGTCGCCCAGCGCCGGCATCTGCCGTGGAGCCTGGTGCATGTGGACACTGGCAGTGTGCGTGACGAGCAATCGCGCCTGCGCCTGCAAAGTGCCCAGCAACTGGCCGAACGCCTGGGCGGCGAAGTGGTGTTGCTGCGGGCCGGCGAGGTGGCCAAGACCCTGATCCAGCATGCCGCCGAGCGTCGCGCCAGCCTGGTGCTGGTCGGACAGTCCCGCCAGCGTTTGCGCCGTCGATTGTTCGGTGGTGGTTTGGCGGCGCGTTTGTTGCGCCATGCACGCGGGCTGGAAATCAACGTCATCGACAGCGATATCGAACAGGATCAGCCACGACTACGTCCGGTTCATTCGCTGGTGTGGTTTGACTACGCGCTGGCGCTGATCGCGACCGTGCTCGCCAGTGCCCTGGCCTGGGCGGTGGCGAGTGTCTTGCCGCTGCCGAATATTTCCCTGGTGTTCCTCGCCGCCGTGTTGCTGGTGGCGGTGCGTAGCAGCCTCGGCCCGGCGCTGGCCTGTGCCGTGTTGTCGTTTCTGACTTACGACTTCCTGTTCATTCCGCCGAATTTTTCCTTTCACATCCAGCGCGAAGAAGACGTGCTGACCTTGCTGTTCTTCCTGCTGATGGCGGCCCTCACCGGCAACCTCGCGGCACGACAGCGGCGCCAGCTGCAGGCCTTGCGCGACACCCAGGAGGAAACGACCGAACTGCTCGACCTGTCGCGCAAACTCACCGCCGCCACTGACCGTCAGGCTGTGATCAATGCCGCCGCTCATCACCTCGAGGGCTGGAGCGATCTGCAACTGTGCCTGCTCAATCGTGACGGCCAGAGTGGCTGGAAAGTCGAAACCGGTGGCCCGCTGGAATTCACCGAAGCCGAGCGCGCAGCCGCCGATTGGGCCTGGCAGCACGATCAACCGGCGGGCGCGGGCACCGGCACCTTGCCGTTCGGCCGTTGGTGGTGGTGGCCGTTGTCGGTGGAAGAGGGGCCGCTGGCGCTGCTCGGGGTGTGCGCGAAAGAGGGCCAGACCTTGAGCGGCCAGCGTCGGCGTTTGTTGACAGCGTTGAGCCAGCCACTGGCACAGGCGCTGGCCCGCGCACAACTGGCCGATGACCTGGAAGCGGCGCGGCTGCACGGTGAAACCGAGCAACTGCGCAGTGCCTTGCTGGCCTCGGTGTCCCACGACTTGCGCACACCGTTGACCTCCATGCGCGGCAGCATCGACAGCCTGCTGGCCCTTGGCGAGGCGATCCCGCTGGAGGATCGCCGCGAGCTGCTCGAAGGCACCCGTGATGAAGCCGAACGCCTCGACCGCTACATCCAGAATCTGCTGGACATGACCCGCCTAGGTCACGGCGCGCTGAAACTGTCGCGGGATTGGGTATCACCGGCAGACATTGTTGGCAGCGCGCTCAATCGCCTGCGTACGGTGCTGGCGTCGTTGCAGGTGAATGTCGAGGTACCGGCGGAGTTGCCGTTGCTGTACGTCCACGCCGCACTGATCGAACAGGCGTTGATCAATGTGCTGGAAAACGCCGCGCGTTTCTCGCCGGCCCACGGTCGTTTGCAATTGAGCGCCGGGGCTGACGACAGCGAGCTGTTTTTCTCGGTGAGTGACGAAGGCCCCGGGATCCCGGAAGCGGAGCGGGAGAAGATTTTCGACATGTTCTACACCGCCGCCCGCGGCGATCGTGGCGGGCAAGGCACCGGGCTGGGGCTGGCGATCTGTCAGGGCATGGTCGGTGCCCACGGCGGGCGGATCAGCGTCGCCGACGGTATCGAAGGACGCGGCACCTGCATCACCTTGCACCTGCCCCTGCAGGCTCAGCCGGCCTTTGAAAATTAAGTGTCGAAGGTGAAGCCTGATGGTGCTTGCGCTACTCTTTTCCACCTCTTCAGATTGATGTGAATCCATGAGCCAGACCGCGACCATTTTGGTCATCGACGACGAACCGCAGATCCGCAAATTCCTGCGCATCAGCCTCGTTTCCCAAGGCTACAAAGTGCTGGAGGCGGGCACCGGTAATGAAGGACTGGCCCAGGCCGCGCTGAACAAACCGGACCTGCTGGTACTCGACCTCGGTTTGCCGGACATGGACGGCCAACAGGTGTTGCGTGAGTTTCGCGAGTGGTCGGTGGCGCCGGTGCTGGTGCTCTCGGTGCGTGCCGGCGAAGGGCAGAAGGTTGAAGCGCTGGACGGTGGCGCCAATGACTACGTGACCAAACCCTTCGGTATCCAGGAATTCCTGGCGCGGATCCGCGCGCTGTTGCGACAGGCACCGGTGGGCGAAGCCCAGCAAGCCGCGCTGAGCTTCGGCCCGCTGACGGTGGACCTGGCGTATCGCCGAGTGCTGCTCGACGGCAGCGAAGTCGCCCTGACCCGCAAGGAATACGCCGTGCTGGCGCAACTGGCGCGCCATCCGGGACGGGTCATCACCCAGCAGCAACTGCTCAAGGACATCTGGGGACCGACCCACACCGAAGACAGCCATTACCTGCGGATCGTGGTCGGGCATTTGCGGCAGAAACTGGCGGATGATCCGACGCGACCACGGTTTATCGTGACGGAGGCAGGGGTGGGGTATCGGTTGTTGAGTGAGGGTGGGCTTTAGGTTTTAATGGCTCACTATTTGGTTTAGATGAATCATGCGGTGGCTCTCGGCGCATAACGTCAAGCCTTACAAGGGAACGCAAGTAAATGCAAAACAACTATGTGGGTGGAATCCAAGCCCTGCGATTTATTGCTTGTTTTTTTGTGCTTTTTCAGCATGTGACTTATTTTACTTGCTATTTCAAGGGTATCGACTATCAGCCGTATTTAATGATCAATTTTGGTCGTCTGGGCGTAAGTCTGTTCTTTGTCATTTCTGGGTATGTGATGGGGGCGTGCCTTGATCAAGGGAAAGCGTTTCTATGGAACCGGTTGGCGCGCGTATATCCGCCTTACTGGCTGGCAATAGTGATTAGTTATCTAGTGCTTGTCCCGCTTGGTGCTGATTGGACTTTTGATTTTAGGTCGGCACTGTTGTTGCCCTCATTGCTGCTAAATAATAGCTACAAGATTCCGTATTGGACTCTTTGCTATGAGTTGGCGTTCTACGTTTTTGTTTATGCATTGATTTTAATGCGTACGCCACCCAGAAAGATGCTTTGGGTTTGTGCTGCATGGCTCACAGCTATCATCGTTGTGGATGCCTATCGGGTTCTAGGTAATATCGATACGCCTCAGGTATTTGCCGCCGTTGCCCAACCAGGCTGGGGAATCTTGTTAACCCCATACCCGATTTTTTTCATAGCGGGTCTGTTCGCATCCCTAGGCGGACTGTCAAAAATTGAAAAACTACCTCCTGTTCAACTTGTTTTAATCGCGATTTGTACATGGGCTATCAGTAATAGTATTAATTTTCCTTCCCCTGCACCGATGTTTGTCATGCAGTCGTTCAGCTTCATCTGTTTGATCGCTGCATCGAAGCAAATGAATTTTCCACGTTTTATTATCCGACTTGGTGATTACTCGTATGGAATTTATCTGGTTCATACAGTGATTATTGCCGGGTTGCTTGCATTGTTCAAAATTTATGGCATACAAATGCGATTTTTAGGGGTGTTTTTTGTATTTATGTTTTTTTCGGTGGTCGGTGGGTGTGCGTTTGGTTGGTTTGAATACAAGCTACATTCCCGGTATTTCAAGCGTATGTTCAGATCCAAAGTTGCAAAGCACGCTACTGAAATAGTACCTGGTCAGTGAGTGTGGATCACCTACTTACCGTATATCAATAAGTTGCTATTGTTGATCCGAAAATGGAGGAGCGACTCCATCAACTGCCAGGCATTGCATCAGCAGCTGATGGAGCGCGGTATTTTGGGGCGCATCAGACCAGTTCTTTTAATCAGGAATTTCATGATGCTTGATCCCGCTCATTCTCATATCGATCCAGCGTATCGCGCGCAATCTCCCGTCCCAGCGCGATCAACTCCGGCGCCTTGTAGAACTCGAAAAAACGGCACACCCGCTTCGGCACGTTGATCAGGATGTCCGGCGGATAACCGGCGATCTTGTATTGCGCCAACGAAGTCTGCATCACCTCGAAGCTCTGGTTGATCAGATCCAGCAAGGACGCAGGTCCCACGTTGTCGATGATGAACGAGCCGGTGGCGGATTTCGGCGCACCGGCGCGTTCAGGCGCGGCTGCCGGTTGCTGGGCTTCGGGTTCGGCGGATTCGACCCAGGGATTGATGTCGGCCGCCTCCGCCATCAACGCTTCTTTTTCCAGCAGCAACAACTGCTCGGCGGGTTTGCGCCGGAACGGCAGCTTCGAACCGAGCGAGTTGATCAGGCTGTCGAAGCGGGTCTTGAACGCGGCGGGACGCTGGATCACCGGCAGTTGATAGTGACGCTGGTTGGTGGAGTTGAGATTGACCGCGATGATCAAATCGCAATGGCTCGAGACCACCGGCACGATCGGCAACGGGTTGAGAATGCCGCCGTCCACCAGCATGCGATTGCCCTGCATCACCGGGGTAAACAGGCTGGGAATCGCCGCCGAGGCTCGCATGGCCTGGTGCAGGCAACCTTCCTGGAACCAGATCTCCTGCTGGTTGGTCAAGTCGGTGGCCACGGCCGTGTAGGGAATGCGCAGGTCTTCGATATTGATTTCGCCGACAATCTTGCGGATCTGCCCGAACACCTTTTCCCCGCGGATCGCACCCAGGCGAAAACTGACATCCACCAGGCGCAGTACATCGAGGTAATCCAGGCTTTCGATCCAGTCGCGATACTCATCCAGCTTGCCGGCGGCGTAGATCCCGCCGACCACCGCTCCCATGGAACAACCGGCGATGCAGGCAATGTCGTAGCCACGCCGTTCAATCTCCTGGATGACGCCAATATGGGCATAACCCCGGGCTCCTCCCGAGCCCAATACCAGTGCGACACGCTTTTTCATGAATCGCCCTCGTTTGAATGGTTCAACAATGCGCCCATCGAGGGGCGCGCTTCAATCGCAAGGTCGCTCAGTGAAGTGAGTGCGTCGTTTTATTGTTATGGCGGCACTTGATTATTCTCGCCAGCGCTATAGCTTGCGCAGGCGATGGACGGCACTTTTCCCGTGCCGGACCGTCCTACCTGCATGACTGTTTCTTATCTTTGAGGTGTGAGTGATGAAAGCCTGGATCTGTGTGCCATTGATTGCCCTGGCACTTGCCGGTTGCGCCGGTAAAACCGCTTATCGCGACAGCTGCGGCAGCAGTCTGGACGCGGCATGGCGTGAACTGGACCTGGCCAAGGCCGAGGGGTTCGCCGGGACCGTCAGCTACTCCAAGGCGCTGTCGCTGTTGACCGCGGCCAAGACCCAACAGCAATTCGAAGGCTTTGAAGGCTGCACCAAGAAAGCCGAGAAGGCGCGTTTCTATATTCGCGAATCCCGCGCGGGGCGCTAAAGGATAAAAGCAGCTATAAGCTCTAAGCGACAAGCTGCAAGTCTGGCCGCGCTGCAATTCGACTTGCAGCTTATAGCTTGCCGCTTGCAGCTGTTTACGGAGTAACCCCCATGATTGACCGCTTGGTGGCCCATGTCCTGGGTCTGGAAGTTCGTCTGCTGGCGTGTCAGGCCCGCTTGAGTGCCCGCACCGATCCGGAAGCCTTGCATGATCTTCGTACCACGGTGCGCCGGTTGCGCAGCCTGCTGCGGCCATTGCGCGGCTTGCCGGGCGTCGAACAGCTGGAGACGGCAGCCTCCGGGGTCGGCGACCTGACCACGCCATTGCGCGATCGCGAGGTGCTGGCCGCCTACCTGCTCGAGCATGATCAAACCGAAGCCGCGCAGTGGCGCATGGCGCAGATGGCACAGGCGTATCCGGCAGTGGCGACGAGCACGGAGCTCGCGCAGTTGCTGATGATCCTCGACGCTTTTCCGCGGTTCTTGCGGGCGGCCCAGCGTCAGGGGTTGCTCAAGGGGCTGGGTAAACGCATCGAAAAACGCCTGGCCAAACAGTGGAAAAAACTCGACGAAGCCCTGCACGATCCGGCCCACGACCGTCACCGCTTGCGCCTTTTGATCAAGCGCGTGCGTTATGGCATCGAGGCCTATCCCGAGCTGGATCGTTTGCCGAAAGCGGCGTTGCCCAGGCTCAAGGCCGCACAGGGCGCTTTGGGGGACTGGCATGACTGTCTGCAATGGTTGGCCATCGCAGAGAAAGAAGCGGATCTGCAACCCTGCGTCGCGACCTGGAAAACCACAATGGCCGAAGCCGAACAGCGTTCCGACCGCGTCCTCGACAAACTCGACAAGGCCTGTTTCAAATCCTGAATCCACTACATATTCCCTGTGGGAGCGAGCCTGCTCGCGAATGCAATCTGTCAGATGAATCAATGCTGACTGACTCGCCGCATTCGCGAGCAGGCTCGCTCCCACAGGGGGTTTATGTATGGCATGAATACTGAGCGGCTCATCTGCCGGTGAATTTGGCCGGAATACGCGCTGTACAGCCTTCGCCGGCTGGTTAAGATCCCTTCATTCATTTTCGCCCCTGAGGTTTCCATGCGCTTTTCCGATCTGCTCGACGCTGTCCGCCGCCAACCGCTGGAGCTGACCATCCCGGCCGGATGGGCGCAGGGGCGCGCCAGTTTCGGTGGCCTGGTGGCCGCCTTGCAGTACGAAGCCATGCGCGCAAAGGTGCCGGCGGATCGTCCGGTGCGCTCGCTGGCGATCACTTTCGTTGGCCCGGTGGAACCCGAAGTGCCGGTCAGTTTTGAAGTCGATGTGTTGCGCGAGGGCAAGGCCGTCAGCCAGGTGCTGGGCCGGGCAATGCAGAAGGGGCAGGTAGTGACCATGATCCAGGGCAGCTTCGGCGCCTCGCGGGCTTCGGAAGTGGCCGTGACCGCGCAACCGGCGCCGGAAATGAAGCATTGGGATGACTGCCAGGAACTGCCGTTCATTGAAGGCGTGATTCCGGAGTTCATGCGTCATCTGGCGATGCGCTGGAGTGTCGGCGGGCTGCCGTTCACCGGCAATACCTCGCGCCAGATGGGCGGCTGGGTGCGGTTGCGTGGTGATGTGAAGGAAGAGGCGATCAGCGAAGCCCACATTCTGGCGCTGGTGGACGCCTGGCCACCGGCCGTGATGCCGCACCTGAAGAAACCGGCCATGGGCAGCACGCTGACCTGGACCATCGAATTCGTCCAGCCTCTGCTGGAACTGAGCACACTGGACTGGTGCAAATACCTCGTCGAAACCGAACACGCCACCGACGGCTACGGCCATGCCGCGGCGAATCTGTGGGATGTGGAAGGCCGTTTGATCGCCATGAGCCGGCAGACGGTGACCGTCTTTGCCTGATCAATGACGGCGGTGGCGCTCACGCCAGGCGCGCCACCAGCCTCCGCTGAGGAAAAACCGCGGAAAGGTCAGGAACTGCTCGACCATCAGGCGCGACACCGCATCCTTGCGATCACTGAACGGTTCGGACGCTTGCACTTCCAGGGTGTGACCGTGACGCTGCAACCCCAGCGCGGCGATCACGCCTATGACGCCGATGGCGACGTTCGCCAGGTTCAGGCCGAACACCCCGGAAACAATCAGCAGAAACGCGACGATAAACAGCGGCACGGCGATCAGGTGCAGCACCAGATTGGTCGGGTGCTGGTGATTGTTCGGGTAGGCACGCCATTGCCAGGCGGGAAGGTTGGGGTGACGTTTACCCATGATGCTGATCCTCGAATCCATGTGAACTACATGATTGAAGGATAGGCCCGGCCAATGCGGGCGGCGAATCAAGGATGGCTATCGAAGTGATAGGGGCCATGGGCAATATTGATATTGACCTGGCGGGCCCCTTCGCGAGCAGGCTCGCTCCCACATAGGAATGCGTACCCCTGTGGGAGCGAGCCTGCTCGCGAAAAGGCCCTTACAGCTTGAGCTGCCCTATGGCCTTGCTCAACTCCCCGGCCAACAACGCCAACTCGTTACTGGTAATCGCCGAAGCGACCGTCTGCTGCACGGTGTTCTCGGTGACATCGCGGATGCTCACCACCGCCCGGTTCATCTCTTCCGCCACCTGGCTCTGCTGTTCGGCTGCCACTGCGATCTGGGTATTGCTTTCACGCATCTGCGCCACCGCCCCGGTGATTTGCGCCAGGGCAGTGCCAGCCTCCTGTGCTTGCTGTACGCAGTCGTCGGCCTTGAACGAGCTCTCCTGCATGAAGTCCACGGCATCCCGGGTGCCGGCCTGCAGCGCCGCCACCATCACGGTGATCTCGTCAGTGGAGGTCTGCACACGCTTGGCCAGGTTGCGCACTTCATCGGCGACCACCGCAAAGCCACGGCCCATTTCACCGGCCCTGGCTGCTTCAATCGCGGCGTTCAGCGCCAGCAGATTGGTCTGCTCGGCAATGCTGTGGATCACATTGACCACACCGTTGATCTTCTGGCTGTCTTCGGCCAGACGCTGAATCATCTCGGCGGTCTGCTGCACCCCGGTGGACAAGCCGGCAATCGACTGCTGTACGCGCATGACCACCGCCTGCCCGCTGCCGGCCAGGGTATCGGCCGATTGTGAGAGGTCGCGGGTGGCGCCGGCATGCTGGGCGATGTGGTGGACCGTGGCAGTCATTTCGTTGATCGCGGTGGCGGCCTGATCGGTTTCACTCTGCTGGCCCAACATACCGTGGCGCACTTCATTCATGCTCGCCGCCAGCCGTGCGGCGCCGTCGTCCAGTTGGCGAGCCGTGTTGGCGACGGTGTTGACCACCCGTTGATAGCCGGCCTGCATGGCATTGAACGCATTGGCCATCTGTCCGACTTCGTCGTTGCATGCCAGCGGGACGCGAGCCGAGAGGTCGCCGGTTTTTTCGACATGGAGCATCACGTCTTTCAAGGTATTGAGTTGGCTAAGCAGGAAGCGGATCAGTAACTGCGACGCGCCGAGCATGACCAGCATCAGGATGAACACCGCTACCGCATAATTTGCGAAGCGCTCGCCGAACACCTGGCTCAGGCTCGGACCCTGGGCAATCACCGCGACCTGCTGGCCGTCCGCGCGTGTGAATACCTCGGCGCCAATGAGCAGGTTGTCACCGAAAATCGGCAGGGCGTTGATCTCGACCCAGCCGTTTGCATGGGTCAATTCAGGTATGGGTTGCCCGCCGAGCACCGGTGCCTGGTCGCGGCTGAAGGTCAAGAGGTTCTCCGCTTTGGGCAGAGGCTGCCCGGAAGGCCAAGTGCCGAGCAAACGCGCCTGGGCCTGGGCCGATGCCTGGGCAGCATGACTACGGGCCTGTTGTTCGAGCTGCACGGCGTACAGCACCAATAGCAGGGTGGTGACGAAGGCGACGGCATTCACCGCCCAGAATTTGTATTTCAGCGAGATATTGCTAAGCCAGGCACCCATGGAGGTCTTCTCTGATAGCGGAAACAGTTTTGGCAAGGTGCCAGCATTGTGCCGCTATTCGGGGTGCCGAATCTTGATATGGATCAACAGGCAGCGCTTTCCCATTGTGGGAGCGAGCCTGCTCGCGAATGCGGTCTGACAGTCACCTCAGTGCTGAATGTTCCAATGCCTTCGCGAGCAGGCTCGCTCCCACAGGGGGATATGTGTTTACTGGGGGATAGTCGGCAACCCGTAAAACGCCCGCGCGCAGGCGGTGGTGTGCGCCGCCAGGTCTTCCTGAGTCTCTGCGCGGTGCAACGCCACCTCCCGCAGCACTTCCGTCAGATACGCCGGTTCGTTGCGACCATTTTTCGGCTTTGGACGCAGGCTGCGCGGCAGCAGGTACGGTGCATCGCTTTCGAGCATCAGGCGTCCGCGCTTGATCTCTTTGACCAGCGGATGCAGATGCGTGCCCCGGCGTTCGTCGCAGATCCAGCCGGTGATGCCGATGTGCAGGTCCATGTCGAGGTAACTGAACAGCGCCTTTTGTTCCCCGGTGAAGCAGTGCACGACCGCCGCCGGCAATTGGTCGCGGTAGTCGCGCAGGATCTCCAGCAGTCGCTGACTGGCATCGCGCTCATGCAGGAACACCGGCAACTGCAACTCGACCGCCAGCGCCAGGTGCTCTTCGAGGACTTTTTCCTGTTGCGGGCGGGGCGAGAAATCACGGTTGAAATCCAGGCCGCATTCACCCACGGCAACCACGTTCGACTCCTTGAGCAGACTGCGCAGGTGGCGGGCGCTGTCGGCGTTCCAGTCGCTGGCGGCGTGGGGGTGAATGCCCGCGGTGGCGAACAGCCGTTGCCCGCTTTCATCCAGTTGCCGGCACAGCTCCAGCGCCTGCTCGCTGCCCTCGACGTTGGTGCCGGTGAGCACCAATTGGCAGACCCCGGCGGCATAGGCACGGTCGAGTACAGCCTGGTGTTTGTCGGCAAAGCTGGGGTTGGTCAGGTTGACGCCGATATCGATGAGTTGCATGGTGCTACCTCGGACCAAAGGCCGGAAAGCATATCAGAGCTGTAGATTTATAAGAAAAACCAAGAACTACAACGAGTTATAGCTGTCTTTTGATTCCGCGAGGCAGGACAGGATGGTCAAGGTGCCATCATTGTGCCAGTCTTTCGCACTTTTCCAGCGTCTCAGGCGCCCGGTTTCAGACATTTTGATTGCATGAAAATACCCATGCGATCGACCCGAATTCTTTCCGGAGAGTGGATGATTCGTCCCTCGGTTTTGCTACTGCTGTGTTGTTCGCTGCTGCTGCCGATGTCGGCGGTTGCGCGTCTGCCCGGACCGCTGCAAGCCGTGCCGGCGGCCAAGGTGCGCGACCTGACGGAAATCCGCAGCAGTCGTGTGCTGCGCGTGCTGGTCAACCAGAGCCGCAACAGTTCAGGCGAAGTCCAGGGCCAAGCCATCGGCGTCGAATATCACCGTTTGCGCGCCTTCGAACAGTACCTCAACGGTCATGCCCGTGACGGTCAGGAAATCACCCTCAAGATCATCCCCAAGGCCAAGGACCAACTGCTCGGCGCATTGCAGCGCGGGGAGGGCGACCTGGTGGCTCCCGGGGAATTGCTCGACCTGCGCCCGGGTTTCGCCGTCAGCACCAGCGAACCGATTGCCAGCAACATTCCCCTGGTGTTGGTGGGCATCAAGGGCGAACGTCGCTACACCCGCCTCGAGCAACTGTCGGGCAAAACCCTCGCGCTGCCCACCGGCAGTGCCGCCGGTGATGCGGTCAGCCAGATCAATCAGAAACTTGCCTTGAACAAGCTGCCGCCGGTCAATATCGAATGGGTCGACCCGAGCCTGGCGGTCGAGGATGTGCTGGAGATGGTCCAGGGGGGGATCTTTCACCTGACCATCGTCGAGCAACCGATTGCCGAACGTTGGGGCAAGATCCTGCCCAAGTTGCGCCTGGACCGGCAGGTGCAAATCAGCGACCCGGGTGAGGAGTACTGGTTCGTGCGCCGCGATGCGTCAATGCTGCGGGCCAGCATTGACCGATTCCTCGGCGGCTACAAAAAACCGTCGGATCAGGACGCGGCTTTCCTGCGAATCTATCGGCGTCTCTATCAAGTCCATTATCCCTTGGCCAAGGCTGACCGCCAGCGTCTGGAAAAACTTCGCCCGGTGTTGCAGAAACACGCCGACGCCCAAGGCATGGACTGGCTGAATCTGGCGGCGCTGGCGTTCAAGGAATCCGGCCTGCAACCCAAGGCCCGCAGTGGCGGCGCTCCGACCGGCCTGATGCAAATCACGCCATCCGCGGCCCAGCGGGTGGGGGTCAGCAATATTCAGGAACTCGATGCCAATGTGCAGGCCGGGGCCAAGTACCTGGCGATGATCCGCCGCAAGTTCTTCGCCAGCCCCAAGCTCAACGAGCGCGAGCGCATGGCCTTTGTGTTGGCGGCCTACAACATCGGCCCGGAGCGGGTTCAGGGGATGCGTACCGAGGCGCGGCGGCGGGGCTTGAATCCCAATCAGTGGTTCTTTCAGGTTGAGCGCATCGCCATGGAGCAGGTGGGAATGGGACCTGTCAGCTATGTTAATAGCGTGAACAAGTATTACCTGGCGTTCGATCGGGAGCGGGAGTCGTTGGAGCCCCAAGGGCAAAAGGTTGTCCTGCGGAAATGATCGAATAAACTGAAGTGTTGTAGCGGGTTTTTGCGCTTTAAATATAATTTTTACTGATTAGTATGGCGGCCAACCAACACACACTCACAATGGATGACACAGCATGAGCACACTGATCAACAAGGTTCTGTTTACCCGCGCCGGCTACGGCCTGACCGTTCTGCGAATTTTTGTCGGCATCATCTTTGCTGCCCACGGCGCGCAGAAACTCTTCGGGGCGTTCGGTGGCTACGGCCTGGCCGGCACCGCGCAGTACATGGAAAGCATTGGCCTGGCGCCGGGCTACCTGATGGCGACGCTGGCGGGCGGGACCGAGTTCTTCGGCGGTCTGGCACTGATCATCGGCCTGCTGGCGCGCCCGGCAGCCCTGGGCCTGACCTTCCTCTCCCTGGTGGCGATCTTCTCGGTGCACATCAGTAACGGTCTGTTCATGGCCAACAACGGCTATGAGTTTGCCCTGGCCCTGCTCGGTGGCAGCATCGCGGTATTGATCGAAGGGGCTGGCAAACTGTCGGCCGACCGGGCTATCGCGGGTTGATTGATACCGCTCAGCGAACGTTTTTGTGTTTAGCCGTTCAAAGCTCTACACCCCTGAGAAATTCGAGGCACGCTATGACAGCGAATTGCAAAGGCAAGGAAGTTAACGGCCATCGGGCCCCACGTCTCATGTTGCCTGCCCTGGTATTCGGGCTCTTGCTCTCACCGCTGGCCATGGCGGCCGGTGACGGTACCGCGGCGGTGGGCGGTGGTCTTGGCGGAGCGCTGGGTAATGTGGTCGGGGGGCAATTGGGCGGCAGTACCGGCGCTGCAATTGGTGCCGGTGTGGGCGGCGCGGCCGGTAGTGCGGTCGGCGCCTCCAAGGGCAGCCGTACTGAAGCGGCGATCGGTGGTGGTCTGGGGTCGGCGAGCGGTTCAGTGATCGGTAACAGCATCGGCGGCTCAACCGGCTCGACCATCGGTGCGGGCCTGGGTGGCGCGGCAGGTGGCGCTGTCGGCAACAACCTGGGCAGCGATAACGACAGCCATTCCGGTGGCGGCCACAAACACAAGCACAAGCATAAACACAAAAATAAACACCACTGAGTCGGCATTTCCCGACAGCAGAAACCCGGCCATGCGCCGGGTTTTTCGTTTCTGTCGCAAGACTGACCGATTGTCTGCCTGATCGAACGTGCAGCCTCGCTGCGGCCTCGAAATTCCAGGGCCTGCCTTTCAGGCTCTTTGCGAGGTGCACCATGAGCGCTGATCCAAAAGACACCGACGTTGACGATACCCCCGAGTATCCGCTGCCTTCACCGACCGACCCTTTGAGCCGCGATCAGCGTCCACCTGACGATGACGCGGGTGTCGAGCAAGTCCCCAATGAAGACGTCAGACGCACCGACGTCGAGGGGAACCCGAAGGACCCGGACATTGCCGATAAAGAGGGTTCCAGCGAACCCAGTTGATTCGCGCCCCTCGATGCCATGCCGCTCGTCGATTGAATGGCACACCTGAAAAGTGGCTGCTGCCAGAAGTCAGGTAAGCCACTTTGAAAAGGAGTGCACCATGATCAAGTCAAAATTCACGGCCCTGACAGTGGCCGGATTGTTGTCACTCGGTTCATGGGGGGCATTGGCCGGCAACGATGCGCCAGTCGACAAGGGCGGCATGCCACCATCCACGGAAATGAACGCGGGCTCGGGGCCCGAGACTGCACTGCCGCCGGGCACGATTGGCGGGGGGAATGGTGGGGATGCCAATGGGAGCAGCACCAGCGGGGGGGAGAGCAGAGGGGCGGGGAGCGGTGGAAGTTCGATGGGGAACGGTTCTGGGAGTGGGTCTGGAGGATCAGGTAGTTCGGGGGGGAGTGAGGAGAGTTCTGGGGGTTAATTTGATCAAGTCCTTGAGAAAAAGCCCGGCAGATCGCTGGGCTTTTGGCTTGTAATACTAAAATGGGAAGCTCGTTGGAAGCGATCAGTTTTCTACAGTCACTAAGATCTGCGGAGCCCTTTAGAGCGGCACAACTTGGAGGAAATCTTCTAGGATTTTTTCCGAAGTTTTTCGTTGTGTTTGTCAGCAATAACGCCGGTCAAATTTCCCCCTTCAATCTATCAAAGATGTGTCGTAACCAAGACTGGCCGGACTCCCATTCATTCCAATAGCAGTAGTAACAACTTAATTCTCGCAACAAGAACTCCTTTAATAGCGGTTCATCCATTCGCTGATTAAGCAGTAGCCCCAGTTCTTGTCGTACATTCCTCACTTCAAGTGAACCTGAATCGGTCAAAAAGGCATCAATCACCTGCTCAGACGTTTGATGTTCCGCAGTCCAATCTTGGTGGAAATAAGCTCCAAAAAAATCATGGAGTTCAGGAAATTCACTGTTCATAGCTCTGGAAAACCTGTGAGCAAGAAATACCCCAATGGTAATTGGGGGGCTTTTTTCAGTACCAATAGTATTTTCGTTGCAGGTAAAGAGTGATTAGATCCATTTGGCATGCTGGCACCTATTGGTTGGATGAACTGATGGGTAATAGTTGTCTTTGACTTGCTGCTAGTTAAGAATTTTTTTATTTGCTGCGTATTCGCGGCCAATGCCTCTGAGGCAGCCGCTTCAGCAATAACACGATCCGGAAAAGTAGACGCAGCCGGAATATTTGGTTCATCCTGTAGTCTTTGTTTCAACTGCACATCAGTTCTACCAACGTGCTTTGCAATGAGATGGCCTCCTTGAGCCTCGTGCGCAGCCAAACCGCCCCCAGGAACAATTGCGCTATACGGACCATCAGCATTTTTTGATCCAGGGCACGGGGAACAAGCCAACCCCAACGGATCCACCCACCCCGTCGGGTTGCGCGTGTACTGGTAGGCATTCAACCCGCCGGCCAGCTTCACCGGATCCGGGGTCAGGTAGCGTCCCGTGTCGGGCTGGTAGTAGCGATGGCGGTTGTAGTGCAGGCCGCTTTCGGTGTCGAAGTACTGGCCCTGGAAGCGCAGCGGTTGTTCGAGTTGTTCGCCGCCGCCGTGGGTCAGTTGGCTGAGTTTGCCGTAGGCGGTGTATTTCGCCGACCAGACGATGTCGCCGCCGTAGTCGGTGAGTTCCTGCGGGGTGCCGAGGTGGTCGAGTTGGTAGTAGAACGGGCAGGCTTTTTTCGGGCCTTTGCCGTCGAGCAGCGCCAGCGGGCGGAAGCTGCCGGGTTCGTAGAGGTAGCTGCGGTAGTGGGTTGGGCCGCTTTCGGCGATGAGCTGGTCGCCCTGCCAGAAGAAGGTGGTGGTCTGGCCGTCGACGGTCTTGGCGATGCGCCGGCCGAAGGCGTCGTAGCGGTAGCAGGCCTGGCGACCGTCCGGCAGCTGGAGGCCGATCAGGCGGTGCTGGCTGTCGTAGCGGTACTCGGTGACGGCATCCCCGCGGCGTTCGCGGATCAGGTTGCCGAAGGCGTCGTAGGCGTAATGCCGGTCGGCGTGGCGCCGCAGGCGGTTGCCCTTGAGGTGCCAGGGGCCGGGGCGGTCGTGGATCAGCAGGTTGCCGGCCGGGTCGTGGCTGAAGTGTTCCGGGTCCTGATCACGGGCGTGGCGGACGTGGGTCAGGCGGTCGAGCGGGTCGTACTGGTAGCGGCGTTGGCCGTGGCGGCTGTCGTCGACCTGCAGGAGGTTGCCGTTGGCGGCGTAGGCATAGTCGCGGCGGTACAACGGACGCTGGTGTTGGCTGACGGCGTGGGCGTGCAGGCGGCCCTGTTCGTCGTAGGCGTATTCGCTGAGCAAGGCGCCTTGCTGGCGGTTTTGTTCGCGACCACCGACAAAGCTGTGGGTGGTCAGGCGCGAACCGTTGAGGTCGATGGCGGTCAGCGCGCCGCCTTGGGCGCGGTGGTATTTAACCCGGCTGTTGTCCGGCAGGCGCAGGTGCTGCAGCTGGCCGCAGGCGTCATAGCCGTAACGCAGGGTGCCCCAGCGCTGGTGTTCGGTGATCAGCCGGTCATGGGCGTCGTAGTCGAACGCCAGCGGATGCGCCTGGCCGTCGTCGACACTGACCAGGCGACCCAGGCGGTCGTAGCGGTACGCGACCTGGGCCCCGTCGGGCAGGGTCTTGAGCAGCAGGCGGCCGGCGCTGTCGCGTTGATAGGCCGTGACCAGCTGCGAACCGTCATCGCCGAACTCGGTCTTTTCCAGCAACCGGCCGTTGAGGTCGTAGGCATAGGCGGTGCGCCGGCCATCGAAACCGGTTTCCTGGCGGATCAAGCCGCCCGGCGTGTAGTCCAGCCGATAATGCTCGCCGGCCTCGTTTTCGATTTCGGTCAGCAACAGTTGCGCGTGGTCGTAGCGGTACTTCAGTTCGCTGCCGTCGGGGTTGATCCGTCGGCTGACCAGGTGCAGGTCGTCGGCGTATTCGTAGCGGGTGACGCGCTCGAGTTCGTCGCGCTCGGCGGTAACCCGGC
>NZ_FYED01000021.1 GCF_900187565.1 Pseudomonas sp. Irchel 3A7
TCCCGAACTCAGAAGTGAAACGATGCATCGCCGATGGTAGTGTGGGGTTTCCCCATGTGAGAGTAGGTCATCGTCAAGATTAAATTCCGAAACCCCTATCTGCGTATGCAGGTAGGGGTTTTGTTTTGTCCGCAGAAAAACAGCCTCGCCAGGTTTCTATGCAACGGCTCGGGGCGTGGATATCATGCGGGCCTCATTGTGAGGCGAGACTTGCATGCTGACGTTGTTAAAGCTTCTTAAAGATGGCCGATTCCATTCGGGTCAAGCGCTGGGCGCTGCCTTAGGTGTTAGTCGCAGTGCTGTATGGAAGCAGCTTCAGCAGTTGGAGGCTGAGCTGGGGGTATCCATTCATAAAGTACGAGGACGCGGTTATCAGCTGGCTGCACCGCTGACGCTACTCGACCCTGTGGAAATCGGGCGGTTGGCACCCTCTTGTAACTGGCCTGTCCTGGTCTTCGACTCAATCGATTCCACGAATGCTGAGGCGCTTCGCGCCATCGAGCGGCTTCAAGCTGCGCCCTTTCTAGTGCTAGCCGAGCGGCAGACTGCTGGCCGAGGGCGGCGAGGGCGGAAGTGGGTGAGCCCATTCGCAGAAAACATCTATTACAGCTTGGTGCTGCGTATTGAGGGCGGGATGCGGCAACTGGAAGGGTTGAGTCTTGTTGTTGGGCTTGCCGTCATGCAGGCCTTGCGCGAGTTAGGTGTTCCGGGGGTGGGTTTGAAGTGGCCAAACGACGTCCTGGTCGGCCAGAAGAAAATTGCCGGAATATTGCTGGAGCTGGTTGGGGATCCTGCGGATGTATGCCATGTCGTGTTGGGTGTCGGTATAAATGTAAATATGCAGATGACCGATGAGGTTGATCAGCAATGGACATCCATGCGTCTCGAGTCCGGACAGATGTTTGATCGCAATCGCCTGGTTGCGAAGATTGGGACGATGTTGCAGAAATATTTGGAGCGGCATCAGGTTGGCGGATTTTCGGCTGTCCAGGCTGAGTGGGAGCAAAATCATCTGTGGCAGGGGCGCGCTGTGTCGTTGATTGCTGGCGTTAACCAAATAAATGGCGAAGTATTGGGTATCGATAGCCAGGGCGCCTTGCGATTGAAGGTGGATGGTGTGGAAAAAGTCTTCAGTGGTGGTGAGCTGAGTCTGAGGTTGCGCAATGATTCTTGAGCTCGACTGCGGAAACAGTTTTATTAAGTGGCGTGTGCTTGAAGCGTGCACCCGGCAAGTGGTGGGGGAGGGGGTTGTCGATTCGGACTTTGCATTGATCGAGGGCTTGAAAGGGCTCGAGGGGCCCGCTCTCAGGTCGTGTCGATTGGTCAGTGTCAGGACCGCTGAAGAAACCAGTGCATTGATCTCTCTGTTGAAGGAGGTGTTCGATGTTTCTGTGGTGTGCGCGTCTCCGGCGCGTGAGATGTCTGGCGTTCGTAATGGCTATGAGGAGTTTGAGCGACTAGGGCTTGATCGCTGGCTTGCTTTGCTCGGTGGGTATCATCTGGCCACCGGCGCGTGCCTTGTGCTGGACTTTGGTACGGCTGTTACCGCTGACTTCGTAGCTGCTGATGGTGAGCATCTCGGTGGGTTCATATGTCCTGGGATGCCGTTGATGCGCAATCAGCTTCGTACTCATACCCGTAAGATCCGTTACGGTGATCTTGCTGCCGAGCGTGCTTTGGAGAATCTCCTCCCGGGCCGTACGACTGTTGAGGCGGTCGAGCGCGGTTGCCTGCTGATGCTGAGGGGGTTTGTGATGACTCAGCTTGAGTTGGCGCGCAGCTATTGGGGTAAGGAATTCACAGTGTTCCTTACAGGTGGTGATGCGGCCCAGGTTTCGGAGATCGTGCCCGAGGCCAGGGTGGTCCCGGATTTGGTGTTTGTCGGCTTGGCTATGGCGTGCCCTTTGCCCTGAGGTCTTTATGCGTTGGTTGTTTCTGCTGCTGCTTGTTCTCAATGTGTTTTATTACATCTGGCATCAACAAGAGGCTCCTCTGCGTGCAAAGGATGTGACGCCCTTGAGTTTGTATCGGGGATCCCAGCAGGATATTCGTCTGCTGAGTGAGGCAACAGACTCGACAAAAGATAAGGCAAAGGCCCTCCAATCGGATGCGGGATGTCTATATGTGGGTGGCTTTGCACGTCAGGATGTTGCTCAGGGGCTTGAGCGCAGATTGAGCGGTATGGATGTCAAGTTTCAGGCGCTGCCTAAAGGTAGTGCTGAGTCCGCCGGTTACTGGGTGCGGGTAGCCCCGGAAAGCAGGCGCTGGCTTGATGACTTGCAGCTGCTGAACCTTTCTAGAGAATTCAATGAGTTAAAACATAAAATAATGCCTTGCGAGGGGGTTGCACCCATCGAATAGTTTGCATAGAATGGCGCCCGCTCCACAGTGAAGACCTAAAACGGTAAGCAATGTGAAGCGAGGTCAACGCAGCTAACCTCAGGTTTTTAATGAGAAAATGCTTGACAGAAGGCTGGCATGATATAGAATGCCGGCTCGCTTAGGAGGGGTTCCCGAGCGGCCAAAGGGATCAGACTGTAAATCTGACGTCTACGACTTCGAAGGTTCGAATCCTTCCCCCTCCACCATTTTTAGCGAGAGCTGCAAGCCTCGCGGGTATAGTTTAGTGGTAGAACCTCAGCCTTCCAAGCTGATGATGCGGGTTCGATTCCCGCTACCCGCTCCAAGTTTGCAGGTTTTGCACGGTGTTTCGCTCTTGTAGCTCAGTTGGTAGAGCACACCCTTGGTAAGGGTGAGGTCAGCGGTTCAAATCCGCTCAAGAGCTCCATATAACAAGGCAGATATGAAAATATCTGCCTTTGTTTTAATGGCTTGTGGTTGCGCCGCGATATCCGAGAGGATGGTGGGGCGTATCGGTAGTGATGCCGTATCCAGGGTCGTTGAGTAAATTGTTGTAAAGTCTTCTTCGGGCCGGCATAATGGTCGGCCTGATTTTGTTTTAGGTCAGTAGCTCAATTGGCAGAGCGACGGTCTCCAAAACCGTAGGTTGGGGGTTCGATTCCCTCCTGACCTGCCAGATTCACCAGGTGTGTCTGGCTTTCTTTTCACAGGATCTTCATAGATGACTCCTAAAGCTGAAGCTCAAGGCTCTCGCTTCGATCTGCTCAAGTGGCTAGTAGTAGTTGCTTTGGTGGTTGTTGGCGTTGTTGGCAATCAGTATTACTCTGCTTCGCCGATCCTGTACCGCGTGCTCGCTTTGCTTGTGATTGCTGCTGTAGCTGCCTTTGTAGGCCTGCAGACGGTTAAGGGCAAGTCTTTCTTTGTACTGGTTAAGGAAGCGCGCACCGAGATTCGTAAAGTCGTATGGCCAACTCGCCAAGAAACCACGCAGACCACGTTGATCGTTGTGGCTGTTGTCCTGGTTATGGCGTTGCTGTTGTGGGGGCTCGACTCCCTGCTCGGCTGGCTTGTTTCCTTGATCGTCGGCTAAGGGTGTCCCGTGGCTAAGCGTTGGTATGTTGTGCATGCTTACTCCGGTTACGAGAAGCATGTCATGCGCTCGCTGATTGAGCGCGTAAAGCTGGCTGGCATGGAAGATGGCTTTGGCGAGATTCTGGTTCCCACTGAAGAAGTGGTTGAAATGCGTAATGGCCAGAAACGCAAAAGCGAGCGCAAGTTCTTCCCGGGTTACGTGCTGGTTCAGATGGATATGAACGAGGGTACTTGGCACTTGGTCAAGGATACTCCTCGGGTGATGGGTTTCATCGGCGGTACTGCTGATAAGCCGGCGCCGATCACCGATAAAGAGGCAGAAGCTATTCTGCGTCGCGTCGCTGATGGCAGCGATAAGCCGAAGCCGAAGACGTTGTTCGAGCCGGGCGAAACCGTACGCGTCAACGACGGGCCATTCGCCGATTTTAACGGCGTTGTCGAAGAAGTTAACTACGAGAAGAGCCGGATCCAAGTGGCGGTGCTCATTTTCGGTCGCTCTACTCCGGTAGAGTTGGAGTTCAGTCAGGTCGAAAAGGTCTAGCTGAGCAAGCATCCCAACCCCGCAGCCTTAGGCTGTGGGGTTTTGTCGTCACTGGGATAAACGCGCAAGTAACCGGGGAGCCTTTCGAGGCGTTTGAACCCGTAATTGGAGTGCCTCATGGCCAAGAAGATTACCGCTTACATCAAGCTGCAAGTGAAGGCCGCTCAGGCTAACCCAAGCCCACCTGTTGGTCCTGCACTGGGTCAGCACGGCGTGAACATCATGGAATTCTGCAAGGCTTTCAACGCCCGTACTCAGGGTCTTGAGCCAGGTCTGCCGACTCCAGTGATCATCACTGTCTACAGCGACCGTAGCTTCACGTTTGAAACCAAATCCACCCCTGCTTCGGTACTGCTGAAGAAGGCGGCCGGTCTGACCAGCGGTTCCGCTCGTCCGAACACCGTTAAGGTTGGCACCGTAACCCGTGCTCAGCTGGAAGAAATCGCGAAAACCAAAAACGCGGATCTGACTGCAGCTGATATGGAAGCAGCCGTGCGTACCATCGCCGGTTCTGCTCGTAGCATGGGCCTTAACGTGGAGGGTGTGTAATGGCTAAGCTGACCAAGCGTCAAAAGGCTATCGCCGGCAAAATCGAAGCAGGCAAGGCCTACAACATTGTAGACGCCGCTGCACTGCTGGCTGAGCTGTCGACTGTCAAGTTCAGCGAGTCGTTCGACGTTGCTGTGAACCTGGGTGTTGACCCACGTAAATCCGACCAGGTTGTTCGTAGCGCTACTGTGCTGCCACACGGCACTGGCAAGACCGTTCGTGTTGCTGTGTTCACCCAGGGTCCTGCTGCTGAAGCCGCTCTGGCTGCCGGCGCTGACCGTGTAGGTATGGACGACCTGGCTGCCGAAATGAAAGGCGGCGACCTGAACTATGACGTAGTGATCGCATCCCCGGATGCCATGCGCGTTGTAGGTCAACTGGGTCAGATCCTCGGTCCACGTGGCCTGATGCCTAACCCTAAAGTCGGCACCGTAACTCCAGACGTAGCTACCGCGGTTAAAAACGCCAAGGCTGGTCAGGTTCGTTATCGCACCGACAAAAACGGCATCATCCACACTTCCGTTGGCAAGATCGGCTTCGATGCCGTCAAGCTGAAGGAAAACGTTGAAGCTCTGATCGCCGACCTGAAGCGTATCAAGCCAGCTTCTTCGAAAGGCATCTACGTCAAGCGCGTTACCCTGAGCACCACCATGGGCCCAGGTCTGGTTATCGACCAGAGCTCGCTGGACGCATAAGACAAAAGTTGGCGCAAGCAATTGCGCCAGTTTGAAAGATTGGGGTCCCTGCCTGGCGGGGGCTATCCAAGACCGTAGGCGACGTAAGTCTTAAACCTCAAGCCTACGCAGATGGTGCTCCCGGTTCCTTACCGAATCAGACACCAAAACGACATCCGGTTTCGACTGGATGAAACGGTATCAAGCAGGAGTTAAACCCGTGGCAATTAAACTCGAAGACAAGAAGGCCATCGTCGCTGAAGTCAACGAGGCTGCCAAAGTCGCTCTGTCCGCTGTCGTGGCTGATGCCCGTGGCGTAACAGTAGGCGCGATGACCGGACTCCGTAAAGAGGCTCGTGAAGCTGGCGTTTACGTACGTGTTGTACGTAACACCCTGCTCAAGCGCGCTGTTGCTGACACTGAATTCAGTGTCCTCAACGACGTGTTCACTGGCCCTACCCTGATTGCGTTCTCCAAAGAACATCCAGGCGCTGCTGCCCGGATCTTCAAGGAATTCTCAAAGGGTCAGGACAAGTTCGAGATCAAGGCAGCTGCGTTCGAGGGCAAGTTCCTCGCAGCTAACCAAATCGACGTACTGGCAACTCTGCCGACCCGTGACGAAGCAATTTCTCAGCTGATGAGCGTGATTCAAGGCGCTACCAGCAAGTTGGCTCGTACTCTGGCGGCAATTCGCGACCAGAAAGAAGCTGCTGCAGCCTAAGGCTCGTCAACTTCTCGCGTTTTTTGTTTTTTTCGATGGTCGCGTAGGCCGTCCCCAATATCAGGAATTAGATTCATGTCTATCTCTCAGAACGATATCCTTGAAGCAGTTGGCAACATGTCCGTAATGGAAGTTGTTGAGCTGATCAAAGCTTTCGAAGAAAAATTCGGCGTTACCGCTGCTGCTGCATCGGCTGGTCCAGCTGTTGCTGCTGCCGTTGCTGAAGAACAAACCGAATTCAACGTCATGCTGACCGAAGCTGGCGAGAAGAAAGTTAACGTGATCAAGGCTGTACGTGAACTGACCGGTCTGGGCCTGAAAGAAGCCAAGGCTGTAGTTGACGGCGCTCCTGCCATGGTTCTGGAAGCTGTTGCCAAAGACGCAGCTGACAAAGCCAAAGCAGCTCTGGAAGAAGCAGGCGCTAAAGTCGAGCTGAAGTAAGCATCGACTTTGCGTTTCCAGCCCGAGCGTTAAGCGAAAGGCTGATGGCTGGTGGCTCTTGCCACCGGCCTTTTTCCGTTATTGGCAGCCGACTGGGTCGGGCCGATAGCGAGCTGTAACCACCCGATGCGGTGGCGCAAACCATGGGGTTTGCACGATTTTCTGGTCGCTCCCGTCGGGAGGGGCCAAACAAGCAGGTGACCAAGCTGGGGAACGCTGATGGCTTACTCATATACTGAGAAAAAACGTATCCGCAAGGACTTTAGCAAGTTGCCGGACGTCATGGATGTGCCTTACCTCCTGGCCATCCAGCTGGATTCGTATCGTGAATTCTTGCAAGCGGGAGCGACTAAAGATCAGTTCCGCGACGTGGGCCTGCATGCGGCCTTCAAATCCGTTTTCCCGATCATCAGCTACTCCGGCAATGCTGCGCTGGAGTACGTCGGTTATCGCTTGGGCGAACCGGCATTTGATGTCAAAGAATGCGTATTGCGCGGTGTAACTTACGCCGTACCTTTGCGGGTAAAAGTGCGACTGATCATTTTCGACAAAGAATCGTCGAACAAAGCGATCAAGGACATCAAAGAGCAAGAAGTCTACATGGGTGAAATTCCCCTGATGACCGAGAACGGTACCTTTGTAATCAACGGTACCGAGCGTGTAATCGTTTCCCAGCTGCACCGTTCCCCGGGCGTGTTCTTCGACCACGACCGTGGCAAGACGCACAGCTCCGGTAAACTGCTGTACTCCGCGCGCATCATTCCTTACCGCGGTTCGTGGCTGGACTTCGAGTTCGACCCGAAAGACTGCGTGTTCGTGCGTATCGACCGTCGTCGCAAGCTGCCTGCATCGGTACTGCTGCGTGCGCTCGGCTATACCACTGAAGAAGTGCTGGACGCGTTCTACACCACCAACGTATTCCACGTGAAAGGCGAGAGCCTGAGCCTGGAGCTGGTGCCTCAGCGCCTGCGCGGTGAAATCGCGGTCCTGGATATCCAGGATGACAAAGGCAAGGTTATTGTCGAGCAAGGTCGTCGTATCACTGCTCGCCACATCAACCAGCTGGAAAAAGCCGGGATCAAAGAGCTGGAAGTGCCTCTGGACTACGTCCTGGGTCGCACTACCGCCAAGGTCATCGTGCATCCGGCAACCGGCGAAATCCTGGCAGAGTGCAATACCGAGCTGAGCACCGAGATCCTGGCGAAAATCGCCAAGGCCGGCGTTGTTCGCATCGAAACTCTGTACACCAACGATATCGACTGCGGTCCGTTCGTCTCCGATACGCTGAAGATCGACTCCACCAGCAACCAACTGGAAGCGCTGGTCGAGATCTATCGCATGATGCGTCCTGGCGAGCCGCCAACCAAAGACGCTGCTGAAACCCTGTTCAACAACCTGTTCTTCAGTCCTGAGCGCTATGACCTGTCTGCGGTCGGCCGGATGAAGTTCAACCGTCGTATCGGTCGTACCGAGATCGAAGGTTCGGGCGTGCTGTGCAAGGAAGATATCGTCGCGGTACTGAAGACTCTGGTCGACATCCGTAACGGTAAAGGCATCGTCGATGACATCGACCACCTGGGTAACCGTCGTGTTCGCTGTGTAGGCGAAATGGCCGAGAACCAGTTCCGCGTTGGCCTGGTGCGTGTTGAGCGTGCGGTCAAAGAGCGTCTGTCGATGGCTGAAAGCGAAGGCCTGATGCCGCAAGACCTGATCAACGCCAAGCCAGTAGCTGCGGCGGTGAAAGAGTTCTTCGGGTCCAGCCAGCTCTCCCAGTTCATGGACCAGAACAACCCGCTGTCCGAGATCACCCACAAACGTCGTGTCTCCGCACTCGGCCCAGGCGGTTTGACTCGTGAGCGTGCTGGCTTTGAAGTTCGTGACGTACACCCGACTCACTACGGTCGTGTATGCCCGATTGAAACGCCGGAAGGTCCGAACATCGGTCTGATCAACTCCCTGGCAGCCTACGCGCGCACCAACCAGTACGGTTTCCTCGAGAGCCCGTACCGCGTGGTTAAAGACGCTCTGGTCACCGACGAGATCGTGTTCCTGTCCGCCATCGAAGAAGCTGATCACGTGATCGCTCAGGCTTCGGCCACGATGAACGACAAGAAAGTCCTGATCGACGAGCTGGTAGCTGTTCGTCACCTGAACGAGTTCACTGTCAAGGCGCCGGAAGACGTCACCCTGATGGACGTATCGCCGAAGCAGGTAGTTTCGGTTGCCGCGTCGCTGATCCCGTTCCTCGAGCACGACGACGCCAACCGTGCGTTGATGGGTTCGAACATGCAGCGTCAAGCTGTACCAACCCTGCGCGCTGACAAGCCGCTGGTAGGTACCGGCATGGAGCGTAACGTAGCCCGTGACTCCGGCGTTTGCGTCGTGGCTCGTCGTGGCGGCGTGATCGACTCTGTCGACGCCAGCCGTATCGTGGTTCGTGTTGCTGATGACGAAGTTGAAACCGGCGAAGCTGGCGTCGACATCTACAACCTGACCAAATACACCCGCTCGAACCAGAACACTTGCATCAACCAGCGTCCGCTGGTGCGTAAAGGTGATCGGGTTCAGCGCAGCGACATCATGGCCGACGGTCCGTCCACCGATATGGGTGAACTGGCTCTGGGTCAGAACATGCGCATCGCGTTCATGGCATGGAACGGCTTCAACTTCGAAGACTCCATCTGCCTGTCCGAGCGTGTTGTTCAGGAAGACCGTTTCACCACGATTCACATTCAGGAACTGACCTGTGTGGCGCGTGACACCAAGCTTGGGCCAGAGGAAATCACTGCGGACATCCCGAACGTGGGTGAAGCTGCACTGAACAAGCTGGACGAAGCCGGTATCGTTTACGTAGGTGCTGAAGTTGGCGCGGGCGACATCCTGGTTGGTAAGGTCACTCCGAAAGGCGAGACCCAGCTGACCCCGGAAGAGAAGCTGCTGCGTGCGATCTTCGGTGAAAAAGCCAGCGACGTTAAAGACACCTCCCTGCGTGTACCTACCGGTACCAAGGGTACTGTCATCGACGTACAGGTCTTCACCCGCGACGGCGTTGAGCGTGATGCTCGTGCCCTGTCGATCGAGAAGTCCCAGCTCGACGAGATCCGCAAGGACTTGAACGAAGAGTTCCGTATCGTCGAAGGCGCAACTTTCGAACGTCTGCGTTCCGCTCTGGTCGGCCACAAAGCCGAAGGCGGCGCCGGTCTGAAGAAAGGTCAGGAAATCACCGACGAAGTGCTCGACGGTCTTGAGCATGGCCAGTGGTTTAAACTGCGCATGGCTGAAGATGCTCTGAACGAGCAGCTCGAGAAGGCTCAGGCCTACATCGTTGATCGCCGCCGTCTGCTGGACGACAAGTTCGAAGACAAGAAGCGCAAACTGCAGCAGGGCGATGACCTGGCTCCAGGTGTGCTGAAAATCGTCAAGGTTTACCTGGCAATCCGTCGTCGCATCCAGCCGGGCGACAAGATGGCCGGTCGTCACGGTAACAAGGGTGTGGTCTCCGTGATCATGCCGGTTGAAGACATGCCGCACGATGCCAATGGCACCCCGGTGGACGTCGTCCTCAACCCGTTGGGCGTACCTTCGCGTATGAACGTCGGTCAGATCCTTGAAACCCACCTGGGCCTCGCGGCCAAAGGTCTGGGCGAGAAGATCAATCGCATGGTTGAAGAGCAGCGTAAGGTTGCCGAGCTGCGTAAGTTCCTGCACGAGATCTATAACGAGATCGGCGGTCGTCAGGAAAGCCTCGATGACTTCTCCGACCAGGAAATCCTGGATCTGGCTCAAAACCTGCGCGGCGGCGTACCGATGGCCACTCCGGTGTTCGACGGTGCCAAGGAAAGCGAAATCAAGGCCATGCTGAAACTGGCAGACCTGCCAGAAAGCGGCCAGATGCAGCTGACCGACGGCCGTACCGGCAACAAGTTCGAGCGCCCGGTTACCGTTGGCTACATGTACATGCTGAAGCTGAACCACTTGGTAGACGACAAGATGCACGCTCGTTCTACCGGTTCGTACAGCCTGGTTACCCAGCAGCCGCTGGGTGGTAAGGCGCAGTTCGGTGGTCAGCGTTTCGGGGAGATGGAGGTCTGGGCACTGGAAGCATACGGTGCTGCATACACTCTGCAAGAAATGCTCACAGTGAAGTCGGACGATGTGAACGGCCGGACCAAGATGTACAAAAACATCGTGGACGGCGATCACCGTATGGAGCCGGGCATGCCCGAGTCCTTCAACGTGTTGATCAAGGAAATTCGTTCCCTCGGCATCGATATCGATCTGGAAACCGAATAACACGTGACGCGAATCGAGAGCGGGGCAGGATAGCCCGCTCTCTGCTCCGCCAGGAGGAAAGGCCTTGAAAGACCTACTGAATTTGCTGAAAAACCAGGGTCAAGTCGAAGAGTTCGACGCCATCCGTATTGGATTGGCATCGCCTGAGATGATCCGTTCGTGGTCGTTCGGCGAAGTTAAAAAGCCGGAAACCATCAACTACCGTACGTTCAAACCTGAGCGTGACGGTCTGTTCTGCGCCAAGATCTTTGGCCCGGTAAAGGATTACGAGTGCCTGTGCGGTAAGTACAAGCGCTTGAAGCACCGTGGTGTGATCTGCGAGAAGTGCGGCGTTGAAGTTGCGCTGGCAAAAGTTCGTCGTGAGCGCATGGCGCACATCGAACTGGCTTCGCCGGTTGCCCACATCTGGTTCCTGAAATCGCTGCCGTCCCGTATCGGCTTGCTGATGGACATGACCCTGCGTGATATCGAGCGCGTTCTCTACTTCGAGAGCTATGTCGTTATCGATCCAGGCATGACCACCCTTGAAAAAGGTCAGTTGCTGAACGACGAGCAGTACTTCGAAGCGCTGGAAGAATTCGGCGACGACTTCGATGCCCGCATGGGTGCCGAAGCTGTCCGCGAACTGCTGCACGCTATCGATCTGGAGCACGAGATTGGCCGTCTGCGTGAAGAAATTCCGCAAACCAACTCCGAAACCAAAATCAAGAAGCTGTCCAAGCGTCTGAAGTTGATGGAAGCCTTCCAGGGTTCCGGCAACCTGCCAGAGTGGATGGTGCTGACCGTTCTGCCGGTTCTGCCGCCAGACCTGCGTCCACTGGTCCCGCTGGATGGCGGTCGCTTCGCGACTTCCGACCTCAACGATCTGTATCGTCGAGTGATCAACCGTAACAACCGTTTGAAGCGCCTGCTGGATCTGTCCGCTCCGGACATCATCGTGCGCAACGAAAAGCGTATGTTGCAGGAAGCCGTCGACGCACTGCTCGACAACGGTCGTCGTGGCCGCGCTATCACCGGTTCCAACAAGCGTCCTCTGAAATCCCTGGCTGACATGATCAAGGGTAAGCAGGGTCGTTTCCGTCAGAACTTGCTCGGTAAGCGTGTTGACTACTCCGGTCGTTCGGTAATTACCGTAGGTCCGACCCTGCGTCTGCACCAGTGCGGTCTGCCGAAGAAGATGGCTCTGGAACTGTTCAAACCGTTCATTTTCGGCAAGCTGGAAATGCGTGGTCTCGCTACCACCATTAAAGCCGCCAAGAAGATGGTCGAGCGCGAACTGCCAGAGGTTTGGGACGTTCTCGCTGAAGTGATTCGCGAACACCCGGTTCTTCTCAACCGTGCACCGACCCTTCACCGTCTGGGTATCCAGGCGTTTGAACCGGTACTGATCGAAGGTAAGGCTATCCAGCTGCACCCTCTGGTCTGCGCTGCGTACAACGCCGACTTCGACGGCGACCAAATGGCCGTGCACGTACCGCTGACACTGGAAGCCCAGTTGGAAGCGCGTGCGTTGATGATGTCGACCAACAACATTCTGTCGCCAGCCAACGGTGAGCCGATCATCGTTCCGTCGCAGGACGTTGTATTGGGTCTGTACTACATGACTCGTGAAGCGATCAACGCCAAGGGTGAAGGTCGCGTGTTCGCGGATCTGCAGGAAGTTGACCGTGTGTTCCGTGCAGGCGAAGCCGCACTGCACGCGAAAGTCAAAGTCCGGATCAACGAAACCGTCAACGATCGTGACGGCGGCAGCGTGACCAATACCCGTATCGTCGACACCACTGTCGGCCGTGCGCTGTTGTTCCAGGTTGTGCCAAAGGGTCTGTCCTTCGACGTCGTCAACTTGCCGATGAAGAAAAAAGCGATCTCCAAGCTGATCAACCAGTGCTACCGCGTGGTTGGTCTGAAAGAGACCGTGATCTTTGCTGACCAATTGATGTACACCGGTTTTGCCTATTCGACCATTTCCGGCGTTTCCATCGGCGTTAACGACTTCGTTATCCCGGATGAAAAAGCGCGCATCATCGGTACTGCTACCGACGAAGTGAAAGAGATCGAAAGTCAGTACGCCTCCGGCCTGGTAACCCAGGGCGAGAAGTACAACAAAGTGATCGACCTTTGGTCCAAGGCGAACGACGAAGTTTCCAAGGCGATGATGGCCAACCTCTCGAAAGAGAAGGTCATCGATCGTCATGGTGTCGAAGTCGATCAGGAGTCCTTCAACTCGATGTACATGATGGCCGACTCGGGCGCACGGGGTTCTGCTGCGCAGATCCGTCAGCTCGCCGGTATGCGTGGCCTGATGGCCAAGCCGGACGGTTCCATCATCGAAACGCCGATTACTGCGAACTTCCGTGAAGGTTTGAGCGTACTTCAGTACTTCATCTCCACTCACGGTGCTCGTAAAGGTCTGGCGGATACCGCGTTGAAAACTGCGAACTCCGGTTACCTGACTCGTCGTCTGGTAGACGTAGCGCAGGATCTGGTTGTAACCGAGATCGATTGCGGCACCGAGCACGGCTTGCTGATGACTCCGCACATTGAAGGCGGTGACGTTGTAGAGCCGTTGGGTGAGCGCGTATTGGGTCGTGTTATCGCCCGTGACGTGTTCAAGCCAGGTACCGAGGACGTCATCGTTCCTGCCGGCACCCTGGTAGACGAGAAGTGGGTTGAGTTCATCGAGCTGAACAGCATCGACGAAGTGATCGTGCGTTCGCCGATCAGCTGCGAAACCCGCTACGGCATTTGCGCCAAGTGCTACGGTCGTGACCTGGCTCGTGGTCACCAGGTGAACATCGGTGAGGCGGTCGGCGTTATCGCGGCCCAGTCCATCGGTGAGCCGGGTACCCAGCTGACGATGCGTACGTTCCACATCGGTGGTGCGGCAAGCCGGACCTCAGCAGCCGACAGCGTTCAGGTGAAGAACGGCGGTACCGTCCGTCTGCATAACCTGAAGCATGTTGAGCGAGTGGATGGTCACCTGGTGGCTGTGTCCCGTTCCGGTGAGCTGGCGATCGCTGATGACTTCGGTCGTGAGCGCGAGCGCTACAAGCTGCCGTACGGTGCCGTGATTTCGGTTAAAGAAGGTGACAAGGTCGACGCTGGCGCAATCGTGGCCAAGTGGGATCCGCACACTCACCCGATCGTTACCGAAATGAAAGGTACCGTGACCTACGTGGGCATGGAAGAAGGCATCACGATCAAGCGTCAGACTGACGAATTGACCGGTATGACCAACATTGAAGTTCTCGACGCCAAAGATCGTCCAGCTGCCGGTAAAGATATCCGTCCTGCTGTGAAGATGGTCGACGACAACGGCAAGGATCTGTTGCTGCCAGGTACTGACGTTATCGCTCAGTACTTCCTGCCGGCCAACGCCCTGGTCGGTGTGGCTGACGGTGCGAAAATCGCGATCGGTGATGTTATCGCTCGTATTCCGCAAGAGACTTCCAAGACCCGTGACATCACCGGTGGTCTGCCGCGTGTTGCCGACTTGTTCGAGGCTCGTCGTCCGAAAGAAGCGTCGATTCTGGCTGAAGTCAGCGGCACCATCGCGTTCGGTAAAGAGACCAAGGGCAAGCGCCGTCTGGTTATCACCCCGAACGACGGTAGCGATCCGTACGAAGAGCTGATTCCGAAGTGGCGTCACCTGAACGTCTTCGAAGGCGAACAAGTGAACCGCGGCGAAGTCATCTCCGACGGTCCAAGCGATCCGCATGACATCCTGCGTTTGCTGGGTGTAAGTGCGCTGGCCAAGTACATCGTCAACGAGATCCAGGACGTTTACCGTCTGCAAGGCGTGAAGATCAACGATAAGCACATCGAGACCATCCTGCGTCAGATGCTGCGTAAGGTTGAAATCGCTGAATCCGGCGATTCCAGTTTCATCAAGGGCGACCAGATGGAATTGACTCACGTTCTGGTAGAGAACGAGCGTTTGAGCAACGAAGACAAGTTTGTCTCCAAGTTCACTCGCGTTCTGCTGGGTATCACCAAGGCGTCGTTGTCCACCGAATCGTTCATCTCGGCGGCTTCCTTCCAGGAAACCACTCGCGTACTGACCGAGGCGGCGGTAACCGGCAAGCGCGACTACCTGCGCGGCCTGAAAGAAAACGTGGTCGTGGGTCGTCTGATCCCGGCCGGTACCGGCCTGGCTTATCACAGCGAGCGTAAGCGTCGCCGTGATGCAGACAAGCCGTTGCGCGTGAGCGCCAGTGAAGTGGAAGCTGCACTGACCGAAGCGCTGAACTCGAGCGGTAACTGAGTTCTGCGGTAAATGAGCGTAAGGCCCTGGTCGCTCCGTTCATCGTATCGAGACAAATTGTCGAGGTTCGGTGAGTGGGGAGGGCGGGGCCTTGCCTTGACTGGGGACAAGATCCTCTTTAGACTCTTGTACCCCTAAATTTGGCGGGGATTCGTTCCTGCCATTTTGCTTTTCTTGCAAGACAATAGCGTCGCAAGACAACAGTGGAGCTAGTAGATGGCAACTATCAACCAGCTGGTACGTCAGCCGCGTAAGCGTATCGTCGAGAAATCCGACGTGCCTGCGCTGCAGAACTGCCCGCAACGTCGTGGCGTGTGCACCCGTGTGTACACCACCACGCCGAAAAAACCTAACTCGGCACTGCGTAAAGTATGCCGTGTGCGCCTGACCAACGGTTTCGAGGTTTCCTCGTACATCGGCGGTGAAGGTCACAACCTGCAAGAGCACAGCGTGGTACTGATCCGCGGCGGTCGTGTAAAAGACTTGCCAGGTGTTCGTTATCACACCGTTCGCGGTTCTTTGGATACTTCCGGCGTTAAGGGTCGTAACCAGGGTCGTTCGAAGTACGGTACCAAGCGTCCGAAGTAATGGTCGCTTGCTGCAAAAAACTGATTTCTATTTTTCTGAGTCGATAAGAGTAAGGTCGGAGGCGTCCCGTAGTGGGCACCGATTCCGAGCGAACCTGAAGACCGTTTGAGGGCTTATCCATGCCAAGAAGACGCGTAGCAGCCAAGCGCGAAGTGCTTGACGATCCAAAATACGGAAGCCAAATCCTGGCCAAGTTCATGAACCACGTGATGGAAAGCGGCAAGAAAGCCGTTGCCGAGCGTATCGTTTATGGCGCGCTGGAAAAGGTTAAAGAACGCAAGAACAGCGACCCCCTGGAAATCTTCGAGAAAGCTCTCGACGCCATCGCTCCGCTGGTCGAAGTAAAGTCGCGCCGTGTAGGCGGTGCTACTTACCAGGTTCCGGTTGAAGTTCGTCCGTCCCGTCGTAACGCTCTGGCAATGCGCTGGTTGGTAGACTTCGCCCGTAAGCGCGGCGAGAAGTCTATGGCTCTGCGTTTGGCTGGCGAACTGTTGGACGCTGCCGAAGGTAAAGGTGCTGCAGTTAAGAAGCGTGAAGACGTGCACCGTATGGCTGAAGCTAACAAAGCTTTCTCGCACTACCGCTTCTAATTTTAGCGTCACTAATTTTGCGAGGGCTTTATGGCTCGTACTACACCGATTAATCGCTACCGTAACATTGGTATCGTTGCTCACGTGGATGCTGGTAAAACCACCACCACCGAGCGCGTCCTTTTTTACACCGGCAAAAGCCACAAGATGGGCGAGGTGCATGACGGCGCCGCGACCACGGACTGGATGGTGCAGGAGCAGGAGCGTGGTATTACCATTACTTCTGCTGCTATTACCGCCTTCTGGCAAGGTTCTGCGAAGCAGCACAAAGACCAATACCGCTTTAACGTTATTGACACCCCGGGCCACGTTGACTTCACCATTGAAGTTGAGCGTTCCCTGCGTGTACTCGACGGCGCGGTCGTTGTGTTCTGTGGTACTTCGGGCGTTGAGCCTCAGTCCGAAACCGTATGGCGTCAAGCCAACAAGTACGGCGTTCCACGTATCGTTTACGTGAACAAGATGGACCGTGCCGGCGCGAACTTCCTGCGCGTGATCGCTCAGATCAAGCAGCGTCTGGGTCACACTCCGGTGCCAATCCAGTTGGCTATCGGTTCCGAAGACAACTTCCAGGGTCAGATCGATCTGATGACCATGGAAGCGGTTTACTGGAACGATGCTGACAAGGGTATGACCCCTCGTCGCGAAGCTATCCCTGCTGAACTGCAGGAGCTGGCTGAAGAGTGGCGCAGCAACATGGTTGAGGCTGCGGCCGAAGCCAGTGAAGAGCTGATGAACAAGTACCTCGAAGGTGAAGAGCTTTCCATCGAGGAAATCAAGGCCGCTCTGCGTCAGCGTACTATCGCTGGTGAGATTGTTCTGGCTGTTTGCGGTTCTTCCTTCAAGAACAAGGGTGTTCCCCTGGTTCTCGACGCCGTTATCGACTACCTGCCGGCTCCAACCGACATTCCTGCCATCAAGGGTACTGACCCGGATGACGAGGAAAAGCAAATGGAGCGTCATGCAGACGACAACGAGCCGTTCTCGGCTCTGGCGTTCAAGATCGCTACCGACCCATTCGTGGGTACCTTGACCTTCGTCCGCGTTTACTCGGGCGTGTTGGCATCCGGCGACGGCGTGATCAACTCGGTTAAAGGCAAGAAAGAGCGCGTGGGTCGTATGGTGCAAATGCACGCAAACGCCCGTGAAGAGATCAAGGAAGTGCGCGCTGGTGACATCGCGGCCCTGATCGGCATGAAGGACGTCACCACTGGTGAAACCTTGTGCAACGCTGACAAGCCAATCATCCTGGTTCGCATGGACTTCCCGGAGCCGGTTATTTCGGTTGCCGTAGAGCCTAAGACGAAGGATGACCAGGAAAAAATGGGTATCGCTCTGGGCAAACTTGCTCAGGAAGACCCGTCTTTCCGCGTCAAAACTGATGAAGAGACTGGTCAAACGATCATCTCCGGCATGGGCGAGTTGCACCTGGACATCCTGGTTGACCGGATGCGCCGTGAGTTCAACGTCGAAGCCAACATCGGTAAGCCTCAAGTTTCGTACCGTGAGCGCATCACGAAGAGCTGCGAAATCGAAGGCAAGTTCGTTCGTCAGTCCGGCGGTCGTGGCCAGTTCGGTCATTGCTGGATCCGTTTTGCACCTGCTGACGAAGGTCAGGAAGGTCTGCAATTCCTGAACGAAGTAGTGGGTGGTGTGGTTCCTAAGGAATACATCCCGGCTATCCAGAAGGGTATCGAAGAGCAGATGAAGAACGGTGTTGTTGCCGGCTATCCGCTGATCGGCCTGAAGGCTACCGTGTTTGATGGTTCTTACCACGACGTCGACTCGAACGAGATGGCGTTTAAGGTGGCTGCTTCCATGGCGACCAAGCAACTGGCCCAGAAGGGTGGTGGTGAGTTGCTCGAGCCGATCATGGCGGTAGAGGTTGTTACGCCTGAAGACTATATGGGTGACGTGATGGGCGACCTGAACCGTCGTCGCGGCATGATTCTGGGTATGGAAGACACGGTTTCCGGTAAGGTTATCCGTGCTGAAGTTCCGTTGGGCGAGATGTTCGGTTATGCGACCGACGTTCGTTCGATGTCCCAGGGTCGCGCAAGCTACTCTATGGAATTCAAAAAATACAATACGGCTCCGTCGCACATCGTCGAAACCGTTACCAAAAAACAAGGCTGATTCAGTCCTTTAGGCAAGGAGTTAATTGTCGTGGCTAAAGAAAAATTTGATCGTTCCCTACCGCACGTCAACGTTGGCACTATCGGTCACGTTGACCACGGTAAAACCACTCTGACCGCTGCTCTGACTCGCGTCTGCTCCGAAGTTTTCGGTTCGGCCGTAGTTGAATTCGACAAGATCGACAGCGCTCCAGAAGAAAAAGCTCGTGGTATCACCATCAATACCGCGCACGTCGAGTACAACTCGAACATTCGTCACTACGCTCACGTTGACTGCCCAGGTCACGCTGACTACGTGAAGAACATGATCACCGGTGCTGCCCAGATGGACGGCGCGATCCTGGTTTGCTCGGCCGCTGATGGTCCGATGCCACAAACCCGTGAGCACATCCTGCTGTCCCGTCAGGTAGGCGTTCCGTACATCGTGGTTTTCCTGAACAAGGCTGACCTGGTAGACGACGCAGAGCTGCTGGAACTGGTTGAGATGGAAGTTCGCGACCTGCTGAGCACCTACGACTTCCCAGGCGACGACACTCCGATCATCATCGGTTCGGCTCGTATGGCGCTGGAAGGCAAAGACGATAACGAAATGGGCACCAGCGCTGTTCGCAAGCTGGTTGAAACTCTGGATACCTACATCCCAGAGCCAGAGCGTGCTATCGACAAGCCATTCCTGATGCCAATCGAAGACGTATTCTCGATCTCCGGTCGCGGTACTGTTGTGACTGGTCGTATCGAGCGCGGTATCGTTCGCGTTCAAGATGCACTGGAAATCGTTGGTCTGCGTGACACCACCACCACCACCTGCACCGGTGTTGAGATGTTCCGTAAGCTGCTCGACGAAGGTCGTGCTGGCGAGAACTGTGGCGTTCTGCTGCGTGGTACCAAGCGTGACGACGTTGAGCGTGGCCAGGTTCTGGTTAAGCCAGGTTCGGTTAAGCCGCACACCAAGTTCACCGCAGAAGTTTACGTTCTGAGCAAGGAAGAAGGCGGTCGTCACACTCCGTTCTTCAAAGGCTACCGTCCACAGTTCTACTTCCGTACTACTGACGTGACCGGTAACTGCGAGCTGCCAGAAGGCGTTGAAATGGTAATGCCAGGCGATAACATTCAAATGACTGTTACCCTGATCAAAACCATCGCAATGGAAGACGGTCTGCGCTTCGCTATCCGTGAAGGCGGCCGTACCGTTGGTGCTGGCGTTGTAGCTAAAATCATCGAGTAAACTCTTTTCGAGTGAGCTTTGATGTTTTGAAAAAGCCCCCGCTCAGCGGGGGCTTTTTTATTGGGTTGACACCTATCTGGGGCGTCTATAGAATTGCGCCTCCTTTTAACGGGCGTATTGCGCCCGGTGGGAATAGCAGCCGGAGTCTGAAATCCAATGCAAAATCAGCAAATCCGTATCAGGTTGAAGGCTTTCGACCATCGCCTGATCGACCAATCCACCCAGGAAATCGTGGAAACCGCGAAACGTACTGGTGCTCAAGTGCGTGGTCCAATTCCACTGCCTACCCGTAAAGAGCGGTTCACCGTTCTGGTCTCCCCGCACGTCAACAAAGACGCGCGTGACCAGTACGAGATCCGTACTCATAAGCGCGTTCTGGATATCGTCCAGCCAACGGATAAAACCGTTGATGCACTTATGAAGCTTGATCTTGCGGCCGGTGTGGAAGTGCAGATCAGCCTCGGCTAAGACTCGGTCTTAGTCGTGTAACGCTCTGAAATGGGCGGCCATAGCGGGTGAAAGCCCCGTACACTCATGAGGTTTACAACATGACTATTGGTGTAGTCGGTCGTAAATGCGGTATGACCCGTATTTTCACCGAAGAAGGTGTCTCCATTCCGGTCACGGTCATTGAGATCGAGCCGAATCGCGTCACCCAGTTCAAAACTGAAGAGACCGATGGCTATCGTGCAGTGCAAGTCACTGTCGGCGAGCGTCGTGCTTCGCGTGTAACAGCAGCTCAGGCTGGCCACTTCGCCAAGGCGAACGTTGCCGCTGGTCGTACCGTAATGGAATTCCGCCTTGAAGAAGGCGAGTACCAGGCCGGCGATCTGATCAACGCTGAAATCTTCGCCGCTGGTCAACTGGTTGATGTAACCGGTCAGTCCAAAGGTAAAGGCTTCCAGGGTACGATCAAGCGTTGGAACTTCCGCGGGCAAGATAACACCCACGGTAACTCCGTATCCCACCGCGTTCCAGGCTCTATCGGCCAGTGCCAGACTCCTGGTCGTGTATTCAAGGGCAAAAAAATGTCCGGTCATATGGGCGCTGAGCGCGTGACCGTGCAGTCCCTCGAAGTAGTGCGCGTGGACGCTGAACGCAATCTGTTGTTGGTCAAGGGCGCTGTTCCTGGCGCTACTGGCGGCAACTTGGTTGTACGTCCAGCAGCCAAGGCTCGCGGTTAAGGGGAAGCTGACATGCAATTAAATGTAAATGACGCTCAAGCGATCGAAGTTTCCGAACTGACATTTGGCGGCGAATTCAACGAGACGCTGGTTCACCAAGCAGTCGTGGCCTACATGGCCGGCGGCCGCCAGGGTAGCAAGCAGCAAAAGACCCGTTCCGACGTTTCCGGTGGCGGCAAGCGCCCATGGCGTCAGAAAGGTACTGGCCGTGCTCGTGCCGGTACTATCCGTAGCCCAATCTGGCGTGGCGGCGGCACCACTTTCGCAGCTCGTCCTCAGGATCACTCCCAGAAGCTGAACAAGAAGATGTATCGCGCAGCAATGCGTTCCATCCTTGCTGAGCTGGTGCGTACTGATCGTCTGGTCGTGGTTCAGGATTTCGCCGTTGAAACGCCGAAAACCAAAGACCTGCTGGGCAAGCTGAACAACATGAGCCTGACCGACGTTTTGATCGTGTCGGACGCTGTTGATCAGAACCTGTACCTGGCTGCTCGCAACCTGCCGCACGTAGATGTACGTGATGTGCAAGGTTCCGATCCAGTTAGTCTGATCGCATACGACAAGGTGTTGATCACCGTGTCGGCCGTGAAGAAATTCGAGGAGCTGCTGGGATGAACCAGGAACGCGTATTTAAAGTTCTGCTTGGCCCGCACGTTTCCGAGAAGGCTACGGTTCTGGCAGACAAGAAAGGCCAGTTCGTTTTCAAGGTTGCTACTGATGCAACCAAGCTGGAAATCAAGAAGGCCGTCGAAAGCCTGTTCAGCGTGAAAGTAGAGCGTGTTACTACCCTGAATGTTCTGGGTAAGAGCAAGCGCACTGCTCGCGGTCTGGGCAAGCGTAATGACTGGAAGAAGGCAGTTATCTCCCTTCAGCCAGGCCAAGATCTCGATTTCAGCAGCAGTGCTGAGTAAGGAAGGGGTGCATCATGGCAATCGTTAAATGCAAACCGACTTCCCCTGGCCGCCGTTTTGTGGTCAAGGTGGTCAACCAGGAGCTGCATAAAGGCGCTCCTCACGCACCGCTGCTCGAGAAGAAATCGAAGTCTGGTGGTCGTAACAACAATGGCCGTATTACCACTCGTCACATTGGTGGTGGTCATAAGCAGCATTATCGTCTGGTCGACTTCCGTCGCAACGACAAAGATGGCATCGCTGCCACTGTCGAGCGTATCGAATACGATCCAAACCGTACTGCTCACATCGCTCTGCTGCTGTACGCAGATGGCGAGCGTCGCTACATCATCGCCCCTAAAGGCGTGAGTGCTGGCGACCAGCTGATCGCAGGTGCTCTGGCACCGATCAAGCCGGGCAACGCTCTGCAACTGCGTAACATTCCAGTTGGTAGCACCGTACACGGCATCGAATTGAAGCCAGGTAAAGGCGCTCAGATCGCTCGTTCCGCTGGTGCTTCGGCTCAGCTGATCGCTCGTGAAGGTGTCTACGTGACCCTGCGTCTGCGTTCTGGTGAGATGCGTAAAGTGCTGGCTGAATGCCGCGCGACCCTGGGCGAAGTCTCGAACTCCGAGCACAGCCTGCGTTCGCTGGGTAAAGCTGGTGCCAAACGCTGGCGTGGCGTTCGCCCAACCGTTCGTGGTGTTGCCATGAACCCGGTTGACCACCCACATGGTGGTGGTGAAGGTCGTACCTCTGGTGGTCGTCATCCGGTATCGCCATGGGGCTTCCCGACTAAGGGCGCGAAGACTCGTGGTAATAAGCGTACCGACAAAATGATCGTCCGTCGTCGCAAGTAAATAGAGGGATACGACAGTGCCACGTTCTCTGAAAAAAGGTCCTTTTATCGATCTTCACCTACTGAAGAAGATCGAAGTGGCGGCGGAAAAGAACGATCGCAAACCAGTTAAGACCTGGTCGCGCCGTTCGATGATCCTGCCACAAATGGTCGGTCTGACCATCGCAGTACACAACGGTCGTCAGCACGTCCCAGTTCTCGTGAACGAAGACATGGTCGGCCACAAACTGGGCGAGTTCGCCGGTACCCGCACTTATCGCGGGCACGTGGCAGACAAGAAAGCCAAGCGTTAAGGGGTTAGGAAATGGAAGTAGCCGCTAAGTTGTCGGGCGCTCGAATCTCCGCCCAGAAAGCCCGCTTGGTCGCCGACCAGATCCGCGGGAAGAAGGTGGGCGAAGCGCTCAACCTGTTGGCTTTCAGCAGTAAGAAAGCCGCCGAGATCATGAAGAAAGTGCTGGAGTCGGCCGTAGCCAACGCCGAGCATAACGAAGGCGCAGACGTTGATGACCTGAAGGTCAGCACCGTTTTCGTCAACGAAGGGCGTTCGCTGAAGCGCATCATGCCACGTGCCAAAGGCCGTGCTGATCGCATCGTCAAGCGGTCTTGCCATATCACTGTCAAGGTTGCTGACAAGTAACGGAGTCGAAGAGATGGGTCAGAAAGTACATCCCATTGGCATTCGCCTGGGAATCGTCAAGGAGCACACCTCCGTCTGGTACGCAGACGGTCGGACTTATGCGGACTACTTGTTCGCTGATCTGAAGGTGCGTGAGTATCTCCAAGACAAACTAAAAAGCGCGTCCGTAAGCCGTATCGATATCCATCGTCCGGCCCAAACTGCACGTATCACCATCCACACCGCTCGCCCAGGTATCGTTATCGGGAAGAAAGGTGAAGATGTTGAGAAACTGCGTCAGGACCTGACCAAGCAAATGGGTGTGCCTGTGCACATCAATATCGAAGAGATCCGCAAGCCGGAGCTCGACGGTATGCTGGTTGCGCAGAGCGTAGCTCAGCAGCTGGAGCGTCGCGTAATGTTCCGTCGTGCTATGAAGCGCGCCGTACAGAACGCAATGCGCATTGGTGCCAAAGGCATCAAAATCCAAGTGAGCGGTCGTCTCGGCGGTGCTGAAATCGCACGTACTGAATGGTATCGCGAAGGTCGTGTGCCACTGCACACCCTGCGTGCCGACATCGACTATGCCAACTACGAAGCTCACACCACTTACGGTGTGATCGGTGTAAAGGTTTGGATCTTCAAAGGCGAAGTAATTGGTGGTCGCCAAGAAGAGCTGAAACCACAAGCACCAGCGCCTCGTAAAAAAGCTGCTAAGTAAGGGGTACGCCAAATGTTGCAACCAAAGCGTACGAAGTTCCGCAAGCAAATGACCGGTCACAACCGTGGCCTGGCATTGCGCGGTAGCAAAGTCAGCTTCGGCGAGTTCGCGCTGAAGTCTGTAGCTCGTGGTCGTCTCACCGCTCGTCAGATCGAGTCAGCGCGTCGTGCTCTGACCCGTCACGTAAAACGTGGCGGCAAGATCTGGATCCGTGTATTCCCGGACAAGCCTATTTCCAAGAAGCCACTCGAAGTTCGGATGGGTAAAGGTAAGGGTAACGTCGAATACTGGGTTGCCCAGATTCAGCCAGGCAAAGTCCTGTATGAAATCGAGGGTGTTTCTGAAGAGCTGGCGCGTGAGGCTTTCGCCCTGGCTGCTGCAAAGCTGCCGCTCGCCACCTCCTTTGTTAAACGGACGGTGATGTGATGAAAGCGAATGAACTTCGTGAAAAATCCGCACAGCAGCTGAACGAGCAACTGCTCGGCTTGCTGCGCGACCAGTTCAATCTGCGCATGCAGAAAGCAACTGGCCAGTTGGGGCAGTCTCATCTGCTCTCGCAAGTTAAGCGTGACATCGCTCGCGTGAAGACTGTGCTCAACCAGCAGGCAGGTAAGTAATCATGGCTGAAGCCGAAAAAACTGTCCGTACGCTGACTGGCCGTGTTGTCAGCGACAAGATGGACAAAACCATCACCGTTCTGATCGAGCGTCGCGTTAAGCACCCGATCTACGGTAAATACGTTAAGCGTTCGACTAAGCTGCACGCGCACGACGAAACCAATCAGTGCCACATCGGCGACAAAGTCACTATTCGTGAAACTCGTCCTTTGGCCAAGACCAAGTCTTGGGCGCTGGTTGATGTTCTCGAACGCGCTGTGGAAGTCTAAGGACTAGGGGTCGGAGAAATTATATGATTCAGACTCAATCCATGCTCGATGTGGCCGATAACAGCGGCGCTCGCCGCGTTATGTGCATCAAGGTGCTGGGTGGCTCCCATCGTCGTTACGCTGGTATCGGTGACATCATCAAAGTTACCGTCAAGGAAGCAATTCCTCGCGGTAAGGTGAAAAAAGGCCAAGTGATGACTGCTGTTGTAGTCCGCACTCGTCACGGCGTTCGCCGTGCAGATGGCTCCATTATCCGCTTTGATGGCAACGCTGCTGTTCTTCTGAACAACAAGCAAGAGCCGATCGGCACCCGTATCTTTGGGCCAGTGACCCGTGAGCTTCGTACTGAGAAGTTCATGAAGATCGTCTCGCTCGCCCCAGAAGTGCTGTAAGGAGATCCGACATGCAAAAGATTCGTCGTGACGACGAGATCATCGTGATCGCCGGCAAAGACAAAGGTAAGCGCGGTAAGGTGCTGAAGGTTCTTGCTGACAACCGTCTGGTTGTTGGTGGTCTGAACCTGGTCAAGCGTCATACCAAGCCTAACCCGATGTCGGGCGTACAGGGCGGTATCGTCGAGAAAGAAGCGCCACTGCACGCTTCTAACGTCGCCATCTTCAACGGCGAAACCAACAAGGCTGACCGCGTTGGTTTCAAAGTAGAAGACGGTAAGAAAATTCGTGTCTTCAAGTCGACCCAAAAAGCGGTTGATGCTTGAACACTGCTAGGTAGAAGACCATGGCACGACTAAAAGAGATTTACCGGAAGGAAATCGCACCGAAACTTAAGGAAGAACTTAAGCTTTCGAACGTGATGGAAGTTCCGCGCGTTACCAAAATCACCCTGAACATGGGTCTGGGCGAAGCGATCGGCGACAAAAAAGTCATCGAGCACGCTGTTGCTGACCTGGAAAAGATCACCGGCCAGAAAGTCGTTGTGACCTACGCTCGCAAATCCATCGCTGGCTTTAAAGTCCGTGAAGGTTGGCCGATCGGCGTCAAAGTGACCCTGCGCCGTGAGCGTATGTACGAGTTCCTGGATCGTCTGCTGTCGATCTCCCTGCCACGGGTTCGCGACTTCCGCGGCCTGAATGCCAAGTCCTTCGATGGTCGTGGCAACTACAGCATGGGCGTAAAAGAGCAGATCATCTTCCCGGAAATCGACTACGACAAGATCGATGCTCTCCGCGGTCTGGACATTACCCTGACCACCACTGCCAAGAACGATGATGAAGGTCGCGCTCTGCTGCGCGCTTTCAAATTCCCGTTCCGCAACTGATTGGAGTAGGAAAATGGCCAAGATGAGCATGAAGAACCGCGAGCTGAAGCGTCAGCTCACGGTTGCCAAGTACGCCAAAAAGCGTGCAGCACTGAAAGCAATCATCGTTGATCTGAACGCAAGTCCAGAAGCGCGTTGGGAAGCTACAGTTGCTCTGCAAAAGCAGCCACGTGACGCTAGCGCTTCGCGCATGCGTAACCGCTGCCGCCTGACCGGTCGTCCACACGGCGTTTACCGCAAGTTCGGCCTCGGCCGTAACAAACTGCGTGAAGCGGCAATGCGTGGTGACGTACCAGGTCTGGTTAAAGCCAGCTGGTAAGTACTGTCAAAGTCTCGGAGGTCAGGCTCGCAAGATCCTGACCGCCGGTGGCCTTGAATCTGGATCAAGCCCCTTTTGGGGCTTGATTCATTTCTGGGGTGTGTCTAGAATACCCGGCTCGCCTGAGCCCGTGTTTTTTACGCTCGGAGATTCTCGGCGACACGTAGTAGCCGCAAGGCTAATTTTTCTGTATTAGGAGCGTCTAGCCCATGAGTATGCAGGACCCGTTAGCGGACATGCTAACTCGAATCCGTAATGCCCAGATGGCTGAAAAGTCCGTCGTAAGCATGCCATCTTCCACGTTGAAGGTAGCTGTTGCCAAAGTCCTGAAGGACGAAGGTTACATCGCGGGTTATCAGATCAGCAGCGAAACCAAACCACTGCTGTCTATCGAGCTGAAATACTTCGAAGGCCGTCCGGTTATCGAAGAAGTGAAGCGCGTTAGCCGTCCAGGCCTGCGTCAGTACAAGTCCGTCGAAGATCTGCCGAAAGTTCGTGGCGGTCTCGGTGTGTCTATCGTCTCCACCAACAAGGGTGTGATGACTGATCGTGCTGCGCGCGCTGCCGGTGTCGGCGGCGAAGTTCTTTGCACTGTGTTCTAAGGGGGGATAAGCATGTCTCGCGTCGCTAAGAACCCCGTTAAGCTGCCAGCCGGCGTCGAAGTAAAATTCGCAGGCCAACAGCTTTCGGTGAAGGGTGCCAAGGGCACTCTCGAACTGAACATCCATTCGTCCGTTGAGATCGTTGAAGAAGCTGGTGAGCTGCGTTTCGCTGCTCGCAATGGCGATCAACAGACTCGCGCAATGGCTGGTACCACTCGTGCGTTGGTTAACAACATGGTCCAAGGCGTAAGCCAAGGCTTCGAGCGCAAGCTCCAGCTGGTCGGTGTTGGTTACAAAGCGCAAGCAAAAGGCACAGTGCTGAACCTGGCTCTTGGCTTCTCGCATCCAGTGGATTACGAACTGCCGGAAGGCATCACCGCTGAGACTCCTAGCCAGACCGATATCCTGATCAAGGGCATCGACAAGCAGCTGGTAGGTCAAGTGGCCGCCGAGATCCGCGACTTCCGTCCACCAGAGCCGTACAAAGGCAAAGGTGTGCGCTACGCGGACGAAGTCGTCCGTCGTAAAGAAGCCAAGAAGAAGTAGGGCATAGCAAATGACCGACAAAAAAGTTACTCGACTGCGTCGCGCTCGCAAAGCACGCCTGAAAATGCACGAACTCGAAGTCGTGCGTCTCTGCGTGTTCCGCTCTTCGCAGCACATCTACGCCCAGGTCATTTCGGCCGACGGCAACAAAGTCCTGGCAAGCGCCTCGACTTTGGATAAAGAACTGCGTGATGGCGCCACTGGCAACATCGACGCGGCCACTAAGGTTGGCCAGCTGGTCGCTACGCGTGCTAAGGCCGCTGGCGTCTCGCAGGTGGCTTTCGACCGCTCTGGCTTCAAGTACCACGGCCGCGTTAAAGCGCTGGCTGATGCTGCTCGTGAAGCTGGGCTGGAGTTCTAAGTTATGTCAAATAACGACCAAAAGCGCGACGAAGGCTACATCGAGAAGCTGGTTCAAGTTAACCGCGTAGCCAAAACCGTTAAAGGCGGCCGTATCTTCACTTTCACCGCGTTGACCGTGGTTGGTGATGGTAAAGGGCGTGTTGGCTTCGGCCGTGGCAAGTCGCGTGAAGTGCCTGCTGCGATCCAGAAGGCAATGGAAGCTGCTCGCCGCAACATGATCCAGGTTGATCTGAACGGCACCACTCTGCAGTACGCAATGAAGTCCGCTCACGGCGCTTCGAAGGTGTACATGCAGCCTGCTTCTGAAGGTACCGGTATCATCGCAGGCGGCGCAATGCGTGCCGTTCTCGAAGTTGCTGGCGTTCAGAACGTTCTGGCCAAGTGCTACGGCTCGACTAACCCGGTAAACGTGGTTCACGCCACTTTCAAGGGTTTGAAAGCAATGCAGTCTCCTGAATCCATTGCCGCCAAGCGTGGCAAAAGCGTCAAGGAGATCTTCTGATCATGGCTACCGTTAAAGTTACGCTGATCAAAAGCATGACCGGCCGCATCCCTAACCACAAACTGTGCGTTAAGGGTCTGGGTCTGCGTCGCATCGGTCACACTGTAGAAGTCCAGGATACTCCCGAGAACCGCGGGATGATCAACAAGGCTTACTACATGCTGCGTGTCGAGGGTTAATCGATGAAACTCAATGATCTGAGTCCAGCGCCGGGTTCCCGTCGCGAAAAGCATCGTCCGGGCCGTGGTATCGGTAGTGGTTTGGGTAAGACTGGTGGCCGTGGTCACAAAGGTCAGACTTCCCGCTCCGGTGGCACCATTGCTCCAGGCTTTGAAGGCGGTCAACAGCCGCTGCATCGTCGCCTGCCGAAGTTCGGTTTCGTTTCCCTGAAGGCCATGGATCGCGCAGAAGTGCGTCTGTCCGAGCTGGCTAAAGTGGAAGGCGACATCGTCACCGTGCAGTCCTTGAAAGATGCCAACGTGATCAACGTCAACGTGCAGCGTGTGAAAATCATGCTGTCCGGCGAAGTGACTCGCGCTGTAACCATCGGAAAGGGAATCGGCGCCACCAAAGGTGCGCGTGCGGCTATCGAAGCAGCTGGCGGCAAGTTCGAGGAATAAATGGCTAAGCAAGGTGCTCTCTCTGCGCTCGGCAAAGGCGGTATGTCTGAACTCTGGGCTCGTCTGCGTTTTCTGTTCCTGGCGATTATCGTCTACCGAATAGGCGCACACATCCCGGTTCCAGGTATCAACCCGGACCGACTCGCGGACCTGTTTCGACAGAATGAGGGGACCATTCTTAGCTTGTTCAACATGTTTTCCGGCGGCGCGCTGGAGCGGATGAGCATTTTTGCACTGGGGATCATGCCGTACATTTCGGCATCGATCATCATGCAACTGATGACCGCCGTCAGCCCGCAGCTGGAGCAGTTGAAGAAGGAAGGTGAAGCTGGGCGTCGCAAGATCGCTCAGTACACCCGCTACGGCACTGTAGTCCTGGCTCTCGTCCAGGCCATTGGCATGTCCATTGGTCTGGCGGGGCAGGGCGTTGCGTTCACTGGTGACTTTGGCTTCCATTTCGTCGCGGTATCCACTTTTGTGGCTGGTGCGATGTTCATGATGTGGCTGGGTGAGCAGATTACTGAGCGTGGTGTTGGCAACGGTATCTCGATGTTGATTTTCGCAGGTATCGTCGCCGGTCTTCCGAGAGCGATTGGGCAGTCTTTCGAGTCTGCACGTCAGGGTGATATCAACATTTTTGCCCTGGTTGCCATCGGTTTGCTGGCAGTAGCGATTATCGGTTTCGTGGTGTTCATTGAGCGTGGTCAGCGTCGTATTGCTGTTCACTACGCCAAGCGTCAGCAGGGCCGCAAGGTCTTCGCTGCGCAGACCAGCCACTTGCCGCTGAAGGTGAACATGGCCGGCGTTATTCCGGCTATTTTCGCGAGCAGCATCTTGCTGTTCCCGGCTTCGTTGGGTACCTGGTTCGGTCAGTCTGAAGGTATGGGCTGGTTGCAGGACATCTCGCAGTCGATCGCTCCTGGTCAGCCGTTGAATATTCTGCTGTTTAGTGCAGGGATTATTTTCTTCTGCTTCTTCTATACGGCGTTGATGTTCAATCCGAAAGACGTAGCGGAAAACCTGAAGAAGTCCGGTGCCTTTATTCCGGGCATTCGTCCAGGTGAGCAGTCTGCACGCTATATTGATGGCGTTCTGACTCGTTTGACCCTGTTCGGTGCTCTATATATGACGGCCGTGTGCCTGTTGCCCCAGTTCCTGGTGGTTGCAGCAAACGTTCCGTTCTACCTTGGCGGGACCTCGTTGCTGATCGTCGTCGTGGTTGTGATGGACTTCATGTCCCAAGTACAATCGCACCTCGTTTCGCACCAGTACGAATCCCTGATGAAGAAAGCCAACCTGAAGGGTTACGGCAGCGGCATGTTGCGCTGAGTACCCATAAGGTTCGAGGAGTTGGTGATGAAAGTTCGTGCATCGGTGAAAAAGCTGTGCCGTAACTGCAAGATTATTCGCCGCGAAGGTGTTGTTCGAGTAATTTGCAGCGCGGAACCGCGTCACAAACAGCGCCAAGGCTGAGTGTGATTGTGCTTCAAGCCCGGCAGCTAGTGCGCTGCCGGGTTGATTATTTGTTATTACAGCGATATTATCTCGCGCCCTATTTCTTGGCTTCCGGGGCGTAGGTAGCTGTCAATTGGAGTCCCACTGAATGGCCCGTATTGCAGGCGTTAACATTCCAGATAACAAGCATACTGTTATCTCGCTGACCTACATCTATGGTGTTGGTCGCACTACTGCACAGAAAATTTGTGCAGAGACTGGGGTAAACCCAGCAGCAAAGATCAAAGATCTGAGCGACGAGCAAATTGAACAGCTGCGTGGCGAAGTGGCGAAGTTCACCACTGAAGGTGACCTGCGTCGCGAAATCAACATGAAAATCAAGCGCTTGATGGACCTCGGTTGCTATCGCGGTCTGCGTCATCGTCGTGGTCTGCCAGTACGCGGTCAGCGTACCAAGACCAACGCGCGTACCCGTAAAGGTCCGCGTAAGCCGATCCGCAAGTAATCGCCCCAGCGAATCGACAGGAATTTAATCATGGCAAAACCTGCTGCTCGTCCTCGTAAAAAAGTTAAAAAGACAGTGGTTGATGGCATCGCCCACATCCATGCATCTTTTAACAACACCATCGTGACCATTACCGACCGTCAAGGTAACGCTCTTTCCTGGGCTACCTCCGGTGGTTCGGGTTTCCGCGGTTCCCGCAAGTCCACCCCGTTTGCTGCTCAAGTAGCTGCAGAACGTGCTGGTCAAGCTGCGCTGGAATACGGCCTGAAAAACCTCGACGTCAACGTCAAAGGTCCAGGTCCAGGTCGTGAATCCGCAGTCCGCGCTTTGAACGGCTGTGGCTACAAGATCGCCAGCATCACCGACGTGACGCCAATCCCGCACAACGGGTGCCGTCCGCCGAAGAAGCGCCGCGTGTAATCCAGGAGATTGTAAAGAATGGCTCGTTACATTGGTCCAAAATGCAAACTCGCTCGTCGCGAAGGCACCGATCTCTTCCTGAAGAGCGGCGTGCGCGCGATCGAATCGAAGTGCAACATTGAAGCAGCACCTGGTATCCACGGCCAACGCCGCGGTCGCCAGTCCGATTACGGCACCCAGCTGCGTGAAAAGCAAAAGGTCCGTCGTATCTACGGCGTTCTCGAGCGTCAGTTCAGCGGCTACTACAAAGAAGCTGCTGGCAAGAAAGGTGCAACCGGCGAAAACCTGTTGCAACTGCTCGAATGCCGTCTGGACAACGTTGTATACCGTATGGGCTTTGGTTCGACTCGTGCCGAATCCCGTCAGCTGGTATCGCACAAGTCGATCAGCGTAAACGGTCAAACCGTTAACGTTCCGTCCTACCAGGTTCGTGCTGGTGACGTGGTTGCTGTTCGCGAGAAAGCAAAAAACCAACTTCGCATTGTCCAAGCTCTCGATCTGTGTGCCCAACGTGGCCGCGTAGAATGGGTAGAAGTAGACACTGAGAAGAAGTCGGGCGTTTTCAAGAACGTTCCAGCTCGCAGTGATCTGTCCGCCGACATCAACGAAAGCCTGATTGTCGAGCTCTACTCCAAGTAAGGGCTAGAAAATAGGTGCATCCATGCAGATTTCGGTAAATGAGTTCCTGACACCCCGCCACATTGATGTGCAGGTTGTCAGTCCAACCCGCGCCAAGATCACGCTCGAGCCTCTCGAGCGTGGCTTTGGCCACACCCTGGGCAACGCGCTGCGCCGCATCCTGTTGTCCTCCATGCCCGGCTGTGCAGTAGTCGAGGCCGAGATTGACGGTGTGCTCCACGAGTACAGCGCCATCGAAGGTGTACAGGAAGACGTAATTGAAATCCTGTTGAACCTTAAAGGTCTGGCTATCAAGCTGCACGGTCGAGACGAAGTTACGCTGACCTTGTCGAAGAAGGGTTCGGGGGTGGTTACCGCTGCCGATATTCAGCTGGATCATGATGTCGAGATCGTTAATCCCGATCACGTAATCGCTAACCTGGCGTCTAACGGCGCCCTGAACATGAAGCTCGTAGTAGCTCGTGGTCGTGGTTATGAACCGGCCGACTCGCGTCAGAGCGATGAAGACGAAAGCCGCAGCATTGGTCGCTTGCAGCTTGACTCTTCGTTCAGCCCGGTTCGCCGTATCGCATACGTGGTGGAAAACGCCCGTGTCGAACAGCGTACTAACCTGGACAAGCTGGTTATTGATCTGGAAACCAACGGTACTCTGGATCCTGAAGAGGCAATCCGCCGCGCTGCAACCATCCTGCAACAGCAGTTGGCTGCGTTCGTCGACCTCAAAGGTGACAGCGAACCAGTGGTAATCGAGCAGGAAGACGAGATCGATCCGATCCTGCTTCGCCCGGTTGACGATCTGGAACTGACTGTACGTTCGGCTAACTGCCTTAAGGCGGAAAACATCTACTACATCGGCGACCTGATTCAGCGTACCGAAGTAGAGCTGTTGAAGACTCCGAACCTTGGCAAGAAATCCTTGACTGAAATCAAGGACGTTCTGGCCTCCCGCGGTCTGTCCCTCGGCATGCGCCTCGACAACTGGCCGCCTGCAAGTCTTAAGAAGGACGACAAGGCGACTGCCTGATCGTCGTAATCACCGAACGTAGTGTTTGGTAAGGAATGAACCATGCGTCATCGTAAAAGTGGTCGTCACCTCAGCCGCACCAGCTCGCACCGCAAGGCCATGTTCCAGAACATGGCGGTGTCGCTGTTCGAGCACGAGCTGATCAAAACTACTCTGCCAAAAGCTAAAGAACTGCGTCGCGTTGCTGAGCCGCTGATCACTTTGGCCAAGACAGACAGCCTGGCTAACCGCCGTCTGGCTTTCGACCGTACTCGTTCGAAAGCTATCGTTGGCAAGCTCTTCAACGACCTGGGCAAGCGTTACGCTACCCGTGAGGGTGGCTACCTGCGCATCCTCAAGTGCGGCTTCCGCGCTGGCGACAACGCGCCTATGGCGTACGTCGAGTTGGTTGATCGTGCTACTGGCGGTGAAGCTGTATCCGCTGAGTAAGACGTCAGTCTGAAACGAAGAACCGGGCCTTAGTGCCCGGTTTTTTGCGCGCGCTAGAAAAGTGAGGCATGTTGGATACCGCAGAGTTCTATTAGGTATTCTCTATCGATTTAGATGATCTAATGAATTAGAACGTGTCATGTAGATCATCAATACTTCCTTTCAGCCGTTTAGCCGGCAGTTCAAGACTGACAAAGGAAGAGATCGCATGAGCCAGAATAAAACGCTTACCACCGCCAGTGGCGCTCCTGTCGCCGACAACCAGAACTCCCGCTCCGCTGGCCCTCGTGGTCCGCTGCTGCTCGATGACTTCCACTTGATCGAGAAACTGGCTCACTTCAACCGTGAAAACATCCCTGAGCGTCGTGTGCATGCCAAAGGTTCGGGTGCCTACGGGACGTTTACCGTGACTCGCGATATTACCCAGTACACCAGCGCCAGGCTGTTCGAATCTGTCGGCAAGCAAACGCCAACATTCCTGCGCTTTTCCACCGTGGGCGGTGAGCGCGGTTCGGCTGATACCGAGCGCGATCCCCGTGGCTTCGCGTTGAAGTTCTACACCGAAGAGGGCAACTGGGACATCGTGGGTAACAACACCCCAGTGTTCTTTATCCGTGATCCGCTGAAGTTTCCCGACTTTATCCACACCCAAAAACGTCTGCCGCAAAGCAACCTCAAAAGCGCTCAGGCGATGTGGGATTTCTGGTCACATTCTCCCGAGGCTCTGCATCAGGTCACGATCCTGTTTTCGGATCGCGGCATCCCTGATGGTTACCGCCACATGCACGGTTTCGGCAGTCATACCTACAGTCTGATTAACGCCAGCGGCGAGCGTCACTGGGTGAAATGGCACTACAAGACTCAGCAAGGGATCAAGAATCTGGCACCGGCAGACGCTGCACGCCTGGCCGGTACTGATCCGGATTACGCTCAACGCGATTTGTTCGAAGCCATTGAGCGCGGTGATTTCCCGAAATGGAGCGTGTGCATCCAAATCATGACCGAAGCCCAAGCCGAAGCGCATTATGAGAACCCTTTCGACGTCACCAAGACCTGGTCACAGAAAGAGTTTCCGTTGATCGAAGTGGGTGAACTGGAGCTGAATCGCAATCCGCTCAACTATTTCGCTGAAGTCGAGCAAGCCGCTTTCGGCCCTAGCAATATGGTGCCGGGCGTGGGCTTGTCGCCGGACCGCATGTTGCAAGGGCGAGTGTTCGCTTATGCGGATGCTCATCGCTACCGTGTTGGCACTAATCACCAGCAACTGCCGGTGAACGCCCCGCGGAGTCCGGTCAACAGCTACCAGCGCGATGGTTCGATGGCGTTTGGGAGCAATGGCGGCGCCGCGCCGAATTACGAGCCGAACAGTTATGTCGATTCGCCGAAGCAGGCACCTCGTTACGCTGAGCCTGCACTGGCTTTAAGTGGTGCGGCTGATCGCTACGATCATCGCGAAGATACGGACTATTACAGCCACGCTGGTGCGCTGTTCCGCCTGATGAGTGGCGAGCAGAAAGCGTTGCTGGTTGGCAACATTGCTGGAGCGATGGCGGGTGTATCCAGTGACGTCGTCGACCGTCAATTGCAGCATTTCTTCAGGGCCGACCCGGCGTATGGAGAAGCAATCGCAAAGCTGCTCAACGTACAGCTTAACGAAGTCTAAATGAGAAGCAGAACCGCCCTTAATTGGGCGGTTTTTGCGTTATTTCAGCTGCTTTTCTCAGATTATCTTCGCTTTTATTGCGTCTGCCGAGTGACGTTATGGCCAGGTTGGTTCAAACTATAACTTTCAAGCAGGGAGATGTAGGGCGATGCAAGGCCACCCAGACGTTATCGATTACCTCAACACGTTGCTGACCGGCGAACTGGCCGCGCGTGACCAATATTTCGTTCATTCGCGGATGTATGAGGACTGGGGATTCACCAAGCTCTACGAACGAATCAATCACGAGATGGAAGAAGAAGCAGGTCATGCTGACGCGCTGATGCGTCGGATCCTGATGCTGGAAGGTACACCTCGCATGCGCCCTGACGATCTCGATATCGGTACCACGGTGCCGGAGATGCTCGAAGCGGATCTGCGTCTGGAGTACAAGGTCCGTGCCGCACTGTGCAAAGGCATCCAGCTATGCGAGCAGCACAAGGATTACGTCAGCCGCGAAATGCTGCGTGTACAGCTCCACGACACCGAAGAAGATCACACCTACTGGCTGGAAAAGCAGTTGGGTCTGATCAAGTTGATTGGTCTCGAGAACTACCTGCAATCCCACGCTTGATTCGGCAGTATTCGTAACTGCTATCGCGAGCAAGCATTGCTCCTACAAGCGGACACAAAAAAGCCCCTGTCACTGATGAAGTGACAGGGGCTTTTTCATGGACTGGAGTCAGGCCCGGTCGCGTTCCAACAGCGGTTTGAGGTAATACCCGGTGTGAGATTGCTTCATCTCGGAGACTTCTTCCGGTGTACCGACGGCGATGATCTGACCGCCCTTGGAGCCGCCTTCCGGCCCCAGGTCCACCAGCCAGTCAGCGGTCTTGATCACATCCAGGTTGTGCTCGATCACCACCACTGTATTGCCGTGGTCGCGCAGTCGATGCAGCACGTCTAGCAATTGCTGGATATCCGCGAAGTGAAGACCGGTTGTAGGTTCGTCGAGGATATACAGGGTCTTGCCGGTATCCCGCTTGGACAGCTCACGGGACAGCTTGACCCTCTGAGCCTCACCCCCTGACAGGGTGGTCGCCGATTGCCCCAGCTTGATATAGGAAAGGCCCACGTCCATCAGCGTCTGAAGCTTTCGCGCCAGGGCAGGCACCGCATCGAAAAACTCCCGGGCTTCCTCGATGGTCATCTCGAGGGTCTCGTGAATGCTTTTGCCTTTGTACTTGATCTCAAGGGTTTCACGGTTGTAACGCTTGCTCTTGCAGACGTCGCAAGGCACATAGATGTCCGGCAGGAAGTGCATTTCCACCTTGATCAGGCCATCGCCCTGGCAGGCCTCGCAGCGGCCGCCCTTTACGTTGAAGGAAAACCGCCCGGGACCATAACCGCGGGAGCGGGATTCCGGCACGCCGGCGAACAGCTCGCGAATCGGCGTGAACAATCCGGTGTAGGTGGCCGGGTTGGAGCGTGGTGTGCGACCGATCGGGCTCTGGTCGATGTCGACGACTTTATCCAGATGCTCCAGGCCCTTGATGCTGTCGTGGGCAGCGGCTTCCAGCGTCGTAGCACCATTGAGCGCCGTGGCACTCAATGGAAACAGCGTGTTGTTGATCAGCGTCGATTTACCCGAGCCGGACACACCGGTCACGCAGGTCAGCAGGCCGATCGGAATATCCAGATCGACATTGCGCAAGTTGTTGCCGCGGGCGCCTTTGAGCGACAACGACAGCTTCTTGTTGCGTGGCGTACGTTTAGCCGGAACGGCAATTTTCACCCGGCCCGAGAGGTACTTGCCGGTGAGGGAATCCGGATGCGACATCACCTCGGCAGGCGTGCCTTCGGCAACGATATGCCCGCCATGGACGCCGGCGCCCGGCCCGATATCCACCACGTAGTCCGCCAGGCGAATCGCATCTTCGTCGTGCTCGACCACGATCACCGTGTTGCCGATGTCGCGAAGGTGCTTGAGTGTGCCGAGCAATCGGTCGTTATCGCGCTGATGCAAGCCGATCGATGGTTCATCGAGAATGTACAGAACGCCAACCAGGCCGGCGCCGATCTGGCTGGCCAGACGAATGCGCTGAGCCTCGCCACCGGACAGCGTATCTGCGCTGCGATCCAGCGACAGATAGTCGAGGCCGACGTTGACCAGAAACTGCAGACGCTCACGGATTTCCTTGAGGATCTTGTCAGCAATCTCGCCACGGCGGCCGGTCATCTTCAGCTCACCGAAGTAATCGCAGGCATCGCCGATCGGCAGGTTGGTCACTGCCGGCAGGGTTTTCTCGCCGACCCATACGTGCCGTGCTTCCCGTCGCAGACGAGTGCCACGGCAGTCCGGGCAGGATTGGGTGCTGAGGAACTTGGCCAGTTCTTCGCGGACCGAAGCCGACTCGGTTTCGCGGTAGCGACGTTCCAGGTTCGGTACGATACCTTCGAACGGGTGTGAGCGTTTGACGATATCGCCACGGTCGTTCAGGTATTTGAAATCGACGTTTTGCGAGCCGCTGCCGTGCAGGATGTTCTTCTGCTGATCGGCTGGCAGTTCGTTGAACGGCACTTCCAGACTGAACTTGTAGTGGGAGGCCAGCGAGCCGAGCATCTGGAAGTAATAGACGTTGCGCCGATCCCAGCCGCGGATCGCCCCTTCGGCCAGGGTCAACTCACCGTTGACCAATCGCTTGATGTCGAAGAATTGTTTCACCCCCAGGCCATCGCAGGTCGGGCAGGCGCCGGCCGGGTTGTTGAAGGAAAACAGCTTTGGCTCGAGTTCACTGATCGCGTGGCCGCAAATCGGGCAGGCGAAGCGCGCGGAGAAGATCATCTCTTCCCCCGGCTCATCGTCCATCGGCGCCACCAATGCGATGCCGTCCGCCAGCTTCAGCGCGGTCTCGAAGGATTCGGCCAGACGCTGTTGCAGGTCGGCGCGCACCTTGAAGCGATCGACCACTACATCGATCGTGTGTTTTTTCTGTTTATCGAGCTTGGGCGCTTCGTCCAGTTCATAAAGCTTGCCGTTGATACGGGCACGCACGAAGCCCTGGGCGCGAAGCTCTTCGAAGACTGACAGGTGTTCGCCTTTGCGCTCGCGGATGACCGGGGCCAGCAGCATCAGCTTGCTACCCTCCGGTTGGGCGAGGACCAGGTCGACCATCTGGCTGACGGTCTGCGCTTCCAGCGGAATGTCATGGTCCGGGCAGCGCGGGATACCCACACGCGCATAGAGCAGACGCAGGTAGTCATAGATTTCAGTGATGGTGCCGACGGTCGAGCGCGGGTTGTGCGAGGTCGACTTCTGTTCGATGGAAATTGCTGGCGACAAGCCTTCGATGGTGTCGACGTCAGGTTTTTCCATCATCGACAGGAACTGGCGGGCGTAGGCCGACAGCGATTCGACATAGCGGCGCTGGCCTTCGGCATACAGTGTGTCGAAGGCCAGGGACGACTTGCCGGAGCCGGACAGGCCGGTGATGACGATCAGTTTGTCCCGTGGCAGGGTCAGGTCGATGTTCTTCAGGTTGTGGGTTCGGGCCCCACGAATCAGGATCTTGTCCAAAGTGGCCTCGCTCGGCGGGCGTCGAAAACGTAGGAGTATACGGCCAAATACTGGATGGATGCACACTATCGAATGATGACATTACGGGCTTTGATGAAAGGTCTTTCATCTGCACGCGGCAAAGCGTCGCGATATACCCTGCCAATCGATGGGACTGGTAGAATCGCCGCCGGTTCACATGAGGTTTTTCCATGCACGATCCCCACAGCGAACGCATGAGTGGCAGCGAGACCCGCGCGGCGAGCGGTCTGGCCCTGGTGTTCGCCTTCCGTATGCTTGGCATGTTCATGGTGTTGCCGGTCCTGGCGACCTATGGCATGGACCTGGCGGGAGCGACCCCGGCCCTGATCGGGCTGGCGATTGGCGCTTACGGCCTGACCCAGGCCATTTTCCAGATTCCTTTCGGCTTCATTTCCGACCGCATAGGCCGTCGCCCGGTGATTTACCTGGGCCTGGTCGTTTTCGCTCTCGGCAGCGTACTGGCGGCCAACGCGGACTCGATCTGGGGTGTGATCGCCGGACGTATCCTGCAAGGCGCCGGGGCGATTTCCGCCGCGGTCATGGCCTTGTTGTCGGACTTGACCCGTGAGCAGCACCGAACCAAGGCCATGGCCATGATCGGCATGACAATCGGCCTGTCGTTCGCTGTCGCGATGGTTGTCGGCCCCTTGCTCACGCGTGCTTTCGGCTTGTCCGGGTTGTTTCTCGCCACGGGCGGCATGGCATTGGTCGGCATTGTGATTGTGATGTTCATGGTGCCGCGCTCCACTGGCCCGTTGCAGCACCGGGAGTCCGGCGTCGCGCGCCAGGCGTTGATACCGACGCTGAAGCATCCGGACCTGCTGCGTCTGGACCTGGGCATTTTTGTATTGCACGCCATGTTGATGTCGAGCTTCGTTGCCTTGCCGCTGGCACTGGTGGAAAAGGCCGGATTGCCCAAGGAGCAGCATTGGTGGGTGTATCTGACGGCACTGCTGATTTCTTTCTTCGCCATGATCCCGTTCATTATCTATGGCGAGAAGCGACGCAAAATGAAACGAGTTCTGCTCGGCGCCGTCGTGACGCTGATGCTCACTGAGCTATTCTTCTGGCAGTTCGGCGACAGCTTGCGGGCTCTGGTGATCGGGACGGTGGTGTTTTTCACCGCGTTCAATCTGCTGGAAGCTTCGCTGCCATCGCTGATCAGCAAGGTTTCACCGGCCGGCGGCAAAGGCACGGCGATGGGGGTTTACTCCACCAGCCAGTTCCTTGGATCGGCACTGGGCGGGATCCTCGGAGGCTGGTTGTTCCAGCACGGCGGTTTGTCGGTTGTGTTCCTGGGGTGCGCCGGTCTGGCTGCCCTCTGGCTGGTCTTTGCTGTTACCATGCGTGAACCTCCCTACGTGACAAGCCTGCGCTTGCCATTGTCGCCCGAGGCGATCCGCGAAGCGGGTCTGGTCGAGCGCCTGAAGGCCGTCGTAGGGGTAACAGATGCAGTGATAGTCGCCGATGAGGCGGCCATTTACATCAAATTGGACACCGAACTATTGGATCGCACCACCCTTGAAAGCCTGGTGAACAACCCGGCCGGGGCAGCGTGCGTAGCCTAGGAGAACGTAATGGCCCGTGGGGTTAACAAAGTCATATTGGTCGGCACTTGCGGCCAGGATCCTGAAGTTCGCTACCTGCCGAACGGCAACGCCGTGACCAACCTGAGTCTGGCGACCAGCGAACAGTGGACCGACAAGCAAACCGGTCAGAAGGTCGAAAAGACTGAATGGCACCGAGTGTCGATGTTCGGCAAAGTCGCAGAAATCGCCGGCGAATACCTGCGTAAAGGTTCGCAGGTCTACATCGAAGGCAAGCTGCAGACCCGCGAGTGGGAAAAAGACGGTATCAAGCGTTACACCACCGAAATCGTGGTCGACATGCAAGGCACCATGCAACTGCTGGGCGGCCGTCCACAGCAGGGCGACCAGCAAGGCGGGGGCAATAACTACCAGCAGTCCGCGCCACGCCAGCAGGCTCCGCGTCCACAGCAGTCGGCGCCACAACAGTCGCGCCCGGCTCCACAACAGGCCGCTCCACAGCCGGCTCCGGATTTCGACAGCTTTGATGACGATATCCCGTTCTAAAAAATAGCTTCGAGCCAAACAAGGCCCGGCATTCCGTAAGGATGCCGGGCTTTTTGTTGTCAGCATTTCATCCGGGCGCCCGCTGCAAATGGCTGCAACTGGAGCAAGAACGCGCGCTAATATGATGCTAATCGTCTATTTCTGAGCGCGGGTTGCCCATGGACCGTCTGTCTACGTTGCTGTCCCAGTTCGGCGTGCGCGCGAACCTGTTCTTCAGCGGCAAGCTTTGTGGAATATCGTCATACGATGGCGCCGAACCGCGCGGTCATGTTCACCTGCTGCAGGCAGGCACCCTCACACTGAAAGTTCCGGGGGCGGGCGACATGCTGCTTGCCCGGCCCAGTCTGATTTTTCTGCCTCGTCCCAGCCGCCATCAACTGATCGCAGACGAGTCCGAGGGCGCCAAATTGTTGTGTGCATTGCTGGAGTTTGACGGTGGCGCCAGTAACCCGATATCTGCATCGCTTCCCGATTTCCTGGTGCTGTCCCTGGACGAGTTGCCGCTGTTGGCCGATACGCTGAAATGGTTGTTCAGTGAAGCGGCAGGCGGACATTGCGGCAGGGAAGCCGTGCTTGATCGTTTGTTCGAACTGTTGATCATCCTGCTGCTCCGGCATCTGCTCGACCACCATCAGTTGAGTACGGGAATGATGGCCGGACTGGCCGACTCGCGACTGTCCCGCTCCCTGATACAGATGCACAACGCACCTCAACGGCCCTGGTCAGTTGCAGAGTTGGCGAATGAGTCGAACATGTCCCGCGCCGCTTATGCGGTGCATTTTCGCTCTGTTCTGGGGCAGACCCCGGCGGATTACCTGCTGAGTTGGCGGATCAGTCTGGCGCAGAAACGCTTGCGAGAAGGGCGACCGATCACGCTGATCGCTGACGAGGTTGGCTATGAAAGTCCTTCGGCGCTTGCCCGTGCGTTTCGGCGCAAGACGGGCTACAGCCCACGGGACTGGATGAAGTCCCTGACGGGGGAGGGGAGTGAACTTCTTTGATGAGGTAGTCCGTTGTTTGAAGCGGAAATGGAAAATGGCCTGAAAACATCAAACTGTTTTCAGGCCATCGCCACTCTGAAGATTTCAGCTCAAGACCTTTCCAATTTGGTCAAGGAATGGCCCGCTACGAAGATGGAAGCGGCAAGCAATCCAAGGTCCTTGAGGAGGAATTGACCGGGCGCAACACTGATGGCCGGGAAGCCAAGCCCAGGTTCAATCACGCCTGGGGTGGAGAACATGAAGCTCAGCGTCGTAATGAACAGCCCCGCAGACAAGGCGCCGCCGATCAACGAAAGCTTCGGTGACAGCAGGCGACCTGCGATCAACAGACCGATCGAGACCTCAAGAACACCCAGCAGAGCGGAAAACAGATCCACGTTGAAGATGTTGTACACCCATCCCAGCAATGGGCTGTTACTCACCAGCGGAACCAGCCCTTCTGCTTCGTAGTGGGTGAACTTCATGCCGCCGAACCAGAAGTAGATAACGGCGAGGGCGAAGTAGATGCCGTAGGTGCCAAGCGCCATGGTGCTGACGCCGAGGGATGTTTTTTTCGACAAGCTGTCGGTACTGATATTCATCGTGTTCATTGTTCAGGCTTCCAGTGAGTTCGGTTCAAAAGTTAAGTGCGTAAAACAACCAGGCAAACAGTTGGTGCGGTATCTCCTGAACCCCCGCGGTTTACGTTGGGAGTGGAGTTATTGTTGTCCGTGGCTTAACGCATAAGGGTTCTGGCGGTATTGCGTTCAGTGCAGATCGTCCAAACCCACCGGCAAAAAAAAGCCCATGGCGTTCGAGGCCATGGGCTTTTTCGTTTTTGCTCTGGATCAGCGGTTACTGGGCGTTCGCGAGAAACTCGTCAGTGGACACCACGTTGGCGTAGGCAAAACCCAACGCAGACATGAACGCGGCGTGTACATGGGCTGCCGGCACGGTCAGTCCGTTGAACTCCAGGTCACGGGAGGCACAGGCGTCGTGGATCACCGTGACGCTGTAACCGAGGTCGTTGGCGGCGCGGGTGATGCCGTCGACGCACATGTGGCTCATGCTGCCGACAACCACCAGTTCCTTGATGCCTTGCTGGTCGAGGATTGACTGCAGTTCGGTTTCGCGGAACGAGTTGACGAAGTGCTTGAGCACCACCGGCTCATTGCCTTGGTTGAGGACTTTGGGGTGCAGCTTCGCGCCTTCGGAGCCGGGGGTGAAGAACGGTGCGGCGTCGGAAGTGAACTCGTGGCGGATGTGCACCACCGAATCACCGGCCTGGCGAAAGGCCTTTAACAGGCGGACTGCGTTGTCCGCAGCGGCATCGGCGCCGACCAGCGGCCACTTGCCTTGGGGGAAGTAGTCGTTTTGGATATCGACTACGATGAGTGCTTGCTTGGCCATGACTGTTTCCTCGAAGTGCGGTTTGGGTGTGGAATGAAGTATTGGCTTTGGCAGACCGTCCGGGGATTGGCCGCACCGACAATAGAAGGGGGAAAACTGACAATGGACGCACAAAGGGCAATTGCCGAATTGGGCGTGTTGATCTATCCCGGCGCGCAGATGGCGGCGGTGCATGGGTTGACTGATCTGTTCGGGGTGGCCAACCGGATCGCCGCCGAGCATCAGGTCGCACACTTGCCACTGTTGCGGGTCAGCCATTGGCGAGTGGAAGGCGATCACCCGCCCGCCCGGGTCTACGACAGCCATCCCGCTGCGGACGGCGCACTGGTGGCGGTACTGATTCCGCCGTCGATTGCGGGGTTCTCAGAAGGCCAGGCACCGCAGGCGCTGATTCACTGGCTCAGGCAGCAACATGCCCAGGGTGCAACTCTGGGCGGCGTCTGTGTGGGCTCGATTCTGTTGGCCGAGAGCGGTCTGCTCGACGGCCGTAGCGCCACCACCCACTGGACCTCGGCCAAAGCCTTCGCCGAACGTTACCCGGCGATCAAGCTCAAGGCCGATACGCCCATTGTCGATGACGGCGACCTGATCACCACGGCGGGGCTGATGGCCTGGTCCGAACTGGGGCTGCGCCTGGTGGATCGCCTGCTGGGGCCAAGCATCGCCACCGGCACCGCGCGTTTTCTGGTGGTGGAGCACAGCGACAGTGCCAGTGAATGTGGCAGCAACTTCGCGCCGATCCTCAGCCATGGCGATGCTTCGATTCTCAAGGTGCAGCACTGGCTGCAAAGCACTGGCGCCACCGATGTGTCACTGACGGCAATGGCCGAACGGGCAGGGCTGGAGGAGCGCACGTTCCTGCGCCGCTTTCGCGCGGCGACCGGGCTCAAGCCCACGGAGTACTGTCAGCACCTGCGGGTCGGCAAGGCTCGGGAAATGCTCGAGTTCACCAATGGCACCATCGATCACATTGCCTGGACCGTGGGCTATCAGGACCCAGGGGCGTTTCGCTCGACGTTCAAGAAAATCACCGGGCTGGCGCCGAGTGATTACCGGACGCGGTTTGGGGTGACACCAATCGCCGCATCCCGATAGTCGAAACACCGCAAATCTTTTGTGGGAAAATCCGTCTGGTCTTGAATCGTGCAAAATGCCAGAGTCTTGAAGGTTGTCGTGCAGAATAAAACGACGCGCAGCCATCACTGATTATGTAACCGGCTGATTTGAATACCGTTCCTCCTCTACCGCGCTTGGCCTGATCCCTGCACCCCTTCAACTACATTCATCCAGCACCGATTGAAGGGGGATGCATGACCCCAACAAACCGCAAGAAACTGGTGGTTGCCCATTCGGTGCACCCCGACGCGCCATTGCATGAAATCGAAACCAATCGGGCGCTGGCCAAGTGGCTGGCGCAAATCCTCGGGCTCAAGTTCGGTGGCAGTTACGACCCGGAGCAGCATCGCGGTCGAGACATTTACCTGCTGCCGACCCAGACGCTGGTGGGACCCGAAGCCGCGCGGCAACTGGGAATCAGGGGACCGGAGGATTTATGGGGCGGTTACGTCGAACATGACTTCATCTGCACCAAAGCCATCAGCCACGGCTTGTTGAACCGCCATGCCCATGCGCCGAAAGGCTGGGCACCGCTGTTTTCCGAACGGGTACGTGGTGTCGTGCTCGATGGCCTCAGCGTGTTCTCCCTTGATGATGCACGACCCGCTGCGGAGCATTTGCTTTACAACGGCCCGATCCGTCTCAAGCCGATTCACGCCTGCGCCGGGCGCGGTCAGGAAGTGATCAAAAGCCTCGACCAGTTCGACGAAATGCTCGCCCGGCCCGAGGTCAAAACCCTGTTCACTGAAGGCGTGGTGTTGGAGCAGGACCTGGATCAGGTGGTCGCCCACAGCGTCGGCCAGAGTTTCATCGGCGACAAAGTGCTGAGTTACTGCGGTGAACAATACTTGACCAAGGACGCTGAAGGCGAAGAGGTCTATGGCGGCTCTGATTTGCTGGTGGTGCAGGGTGACTATCACGACCTGTTGGCGCTGGATCTGCCTGATGGCGTGCGGTTGGCGATCAAGCAGGCGCAGGTATTCGACAGCGCCGCGGATGAAGCCTATCCGGGTTTCTACGCCTCGCGGCGCAACTACGATATTGCCCAGGGCGTGGCCAGTGATGGCAAACACCGCAGCGGCGTACTCGAACAATCCTGGCGCATGGGCGGTGCCAGCAGCGCCGAAGTGGCCGCTTTGCAAAGCTTCGTCAATGACCCGCAAATGCGCGCGATCCGTGTGTCTTCGGTGGAAACCTACAGTGACCAGCCGCTGCCCGCAGACGCCATCGAGGTGTATCGTGGTCCAGCGCAAAACAGTGATTTCCTGCTCAAGTACGTAACGGTCAAATCCTATGACGGCTAGAAGCGAAAGCATTCAAATCGACATCGATGATGAACAGATGAGCGGGACGTTTCTCAGTCCCAAATCGAAGGTCCCCGGCGTGTTGTTCGTGCACGGTTGGGGCGGCAGTCAGGAGCGGGACCTGGAGCGGGCCAAAGGCATCGCCGGCCTGGGTTGTGTCTGCCTGACTTTCGACCTGCGCGGGCATACCGGCGGCACTGGCATTCCGCTGACCCGGGTGACCCGTGAAGACAACCTTCGCGACCTGCTGGCGGCCTACGATCGCCTGCTCGCGCATCCGGCGCTGGATACCTCGGCGATTGCCGTGGTCGGCACCAGCTATGGCGGCTACCTGGCCTCGATCCTCACGTCGCTACGCCCTGTGCGATGGCTGGCGCTGCGGGTGCCGGCGCTGTATCGCGACGAACAATGGCACACGCCCAAGCGTGATCTGGACAAGCTCGACTTGCGCGATTACCGCAGTACGTTGGTGCGCGCCGACAACAATCGGGCACTGCATGCCTGCTCGCAATTTACCGGCGATGTGTTGTTGGTCCAGTCCGAGACCGATGACTACGTGCCCCACGCGACCATCATGAGTTACCGCGCGGCGTGTCAGCAGACCCACTCATTGACGCACCGGATTATCGACGGTGCCGATCATGCGCTGAACGATCCCGTTTCACAGCAGGCCTACACCTCGATCCTCGTGGGCTGGATCACGGAAATGGTGGTGGGTGAGCGGTTGAGCATTATTCAGTCCAAATGATTTTGTGGTGTCAGTCATGACGCCTTCGCGAGCAGGCTCGCTCCCACAGGAGAACGCATTTCAACAGGTGGGAGCGAGCCTGCTCGCGAAGGCGCCCGCTCAGACACTGCAAATCACTTGGGTTTTTTCGCAATCCGCAACGACTTGGCCTTGGCCTCCACCAGCAAATACATCACCAGGGTGATCAACAACGGCAACAGAAAATAAATCGCCCGATAAGCCAGCAACCCCGCCACCAGGCTGCCTCGCGATGCTTCGTGTTGCAGCAGTGCCACAAACACCGCTTCCAGCACGCCGAGCCCGGCCGGTATGTGGGTGATAACCCCGGCGATAGCGCTGATCAGCAGCACGCCAAGCACCAATGGGTAGTCGAGCTTGCTGGGCAGCAGGGTGAAGATGACCGCTGCCATCAGCGACCAGTTCAGCGCCCCGAGGGCCAGTTGCAGAATCGCCATGCGCATGGACGGCAAGTTGATTTCCACACCGCGTATCGACCATTCGCGGCGTCTGGAGAACTGGCACGCCGCGAGATAGCCCGCGCTGACCAGCAACAGCAACACGCCTACACCTTGCAGCGCGTCGCTGCTGAGTTTCCAGCCCGGGGGCATGCGTACCAGTCCACTGCTGAACACCGCCCCGGCAATCACCATGTAGCCGAACCAGTTGGTGGCCAGGCTCAGGCCAAGGATTTTCGCGATGTTGCTTTTGCTCACGCCGAGCCGCGAATACAGCCGGTAACGCATGGCAATGCCGCCGACCCAGGCGCTCAGGTTGAGGTTGAAGGCATAACTGATGATCCCCACCGGCAGGATCTGTTTCCAGGTCAGGTTCTGGCGGATGTAGGTGCGGCCGATCAGGTCGAAACAGGCGTAGACCAGAAAACTCGTCAGGGTCAGCCCGGCGGCGATGATCAGCGTGCGCACCTTGAAGTCGGCCAGGGTGTCGAGCACTTCGCCCCATTCGATGCGCTGGGCAAACATCGTCAACAGCACAATCAGCGCCAGGAAAAACAACATTGTCAGCGGTCTTTTCCAACGGCTCCAGCGTGATTTGGCCGGATGGTCGGCGTGGGGCGCCGCCTGGGTTTCAGTGCGGCTCATGCGGATCGCTCCCGGTCGGTGAGGTGAAGGCTTTCAGGCGTGGTTTATGCGCCGGCAACCAACCGGCCCATGCCGGGAAATGCCGCAGGAAGTGGAACACCAGAAACCCCACGGTCATGTGCCAGACGCGCCCGCGCGGGGCCTCGTCCACCGACATGGCTTTGCAGTGGTTGTCGCTGAGTTCTTCGAGTCGATCAAACAGGTCACGATTGAACGCGCGATCGCGGATCAACACATTGGCTTCCAGATTCATCGACAGGCTCAACGGGTCCAGGTTGCTGGAGCCGACCGTGCTCCAGTCCTCGTCCACCAGTGCGACCTTGCCGTGCAAGGGGCGGTCGCAATATTCGTAGATCTTCACCCCGGACTTGAGCAGGTAGTCGTAGGTCATGCGCGCGGCCAGTTTGGCCACCAGCATGTCGGGCTGGCCCTGCAGAATCAGTCGCACATCAACACCGCGGCGGGCAGCGTTGCGGATCTCGCGCAGCAATCGGTAGCCCGGGAAAAAGTAAGCGTTGGCGATAACCACGCGCCGTTGCGCAGTGCGCAATACCTGGCGGTAAACCTCTTCGATGTCGGTCGAGTGTTCTGCGTTATCGCGATATACCAGCCGCACCTGGCCATCGTGATCAGTGACGGCCAGTTCCGACCGACGCTGGCGGCGTCGTTGCCACCAGTATTTGGCCCGTGCGGGACGACCGCATTGCAGCAGGGCAAAGTGATGAATGTCGGCCACTACCGGGCCTTGCACTTCAACCGAATAATCCTGCTTGGCCTCGGGGCCGAAATCGGCCAGATGATCGGCGGAAAAGTTGATCCCGCCAATGAAGGCAACGGTCCCGTCCACGACCACTATCTTGCGGTGCAGGCGGCGGAACCAGTTGGTGCGGATGCCCAGGCGCTTCGGCGCCGGGTCGAACATTTGCAAGTGCACACCGGCACCGCTGAGGGCGGTCAGATAACCGCTGCTCAGTTCGCCGCAGCCGAATCCGTCGAGGCTGGCGGTGACGCGCACGCCCCGTTGCGCGGCGTCGATGAGCACGGTCTTGAGTTCTTCGCCGACCTTGTCTTCGAATACGATGAAGGTTTCCAGGAGAATCTCGGTTTTGGCCTGGCGCATGGCCTCGAACACCCGGGGGAAGTAGGCCTCGCCGTTTTCTAGCAGTTCGACGCGGTTACTGCCTTGCCAGCGATATTCGATGTCGACCGGCGCGGGTGCGCTGGTCGGCGGCGCGGCAATCGGTTCCACAGTGGATTTTTCCATCGGTGAGGTGCTCATAGTTCGATCTCCACCGACAGCGGTGCGTGGTCCGACAGGTGCGACCAGGGCCGGGTGGTCAATACTTGTGGGCAGCTAGCCTTGAGGTTGCGTACGTAAATGCGGTCAAGACGCAACGCCGGCAACCGTGCGGGAAAACTGCGTGCGGGCTTGCCGTGGTGCTCGGCGAACACTTCGCGCAAACCGCAGGGCTTGAGCAGGGCATCGGCGCGCAGGCGCCAGTCGTTGAAATCTCCGGCGACGACCACCGGCGCATCGTCTGGCAACTCTTGCAGACGACGGGCCAGCAGTTTGAGTTGTTCGTTGCGGTGGCTTTCACGCAGGCCCAGGTGGACGCAAATTGCATGCACCTCCGGACCTTCGCCGGGCAGGCGCAAGACGCAATGCAGGATCCCGCGATTCTCGTGGCCGCTGATGGACACATCGAGGTTGTCGTGGCGCACGATCTGGAATTTCGACAGCAGCGCATTGCCGTGATCGCCCGCCGGATACACCGCGTTGCGTCCGTAGGCGAATTGCGGCCACAGGGTGTCGGCGAGGAATTCGTACTGCGGCATCGCCGGCCAATTGTTGTAGCGCTTTGGATGCTGTTCGTGGGTGCCATGGACTTCCTGCAAAAACACCACATCGGCTGAAACACTGCGTACCGCTTCGCGCAGCTCCGGCAGGATGAAACGCCGGTTCAACGCGGTGAAACCCTTGTGGGTGTTCACCGTCAACACCGTGAAACGATGCACCATGGTGTCGATGGTGGCCTGCTCGTCGGTGACGCCGACCGGTTCGCGCATGCTCATGGCAATGCTCCTTCGGCAACGGGCTCACCGGGTGCGGTGGCCAAATCCTGGTCGAGGTCGAATCGCTCCAGCAGTCGGCGAGCATCGAAAGGTGCGCGGACCTTGATGTCGTTATCGAAGTAGCAGAACACTTCGCGGGATTTACGCGCCCTGGGTTTCTGCAGGGGCGCGATCAAATGGGGATCCTTCGGTTGCCGCCCTTGATTCCAGGCCTCGATCCGTTCACCCCAGCGTTGCAGTGCCTGCGGCGTGTAGCCGCTGGCGTAGAGTTCTTCGGCACCGTGCAGGCGCAGGTAGATGAAGTCACTGGTGATGTCTTCGCGATACGGCCATTTACCGGCGGTATCGGCGATCACCAGCGCCGTGTTGTAGCGTTTGAGCAGGCGGACAAAGGCCGGATCGATGAAACTGTCGTGACGGATTTCCACGGCGTGGCGCACAGGTTTTTTCTTGTACGCCTTGAGGCTGGCGTGGCCGTGGAGGTGCGAGTCGTGTTGACGGGCGAGCGTGGCCGCCTCGGCGGTGTTGTGTGGCAATTGTTCGAGGAAGGTCTCGAACAGTTCGGCATCGAATTTGAAGTTGGGCGGGAATTGCCAGAGGATCGGCCCGAGTTTTTCCTTGAGCTCCAGTACCCCGGAGGCAAAGAAATTCGCCAGGGGCTTGTGGATGTCGCGCAGGCGTTTGATGTGGGTAATGAACCGCGGAGCCTTGACGCTGAACACGAAATGCACCGGCGTTTCGATGTACCACTGGGCATAGCGCTCGGGCCGTTGCAGGGCGTAAAACGATCCATTGATTTCGATGCTGTTGACCGCCCTTGACGCGAATTGCAGTTCGCGTCGCTGGGGCAACCCCTTTGGGTAAAAATCCCCCCGCCAGGGCGTGTAGCGCCAACCTGAAATACCGATGTGAATCGCCGCCATGTCGCCTCCCGTGCGAGTGCCCCATTCTTTTGCTGACTGCGGCGCGACGACGAAAGTTTCGCCGGGGCTACGGACGGTAGCTTTTCACGAACCACCGCAGATCCACTGTGGGAGCGAGCCTGCTCGCGAAGGCGGTGTGTCAGTCACATCAAATTCGAATGTGGCACCGTCTTCGCGAGCAGGGATTTTCAGTGACTGGCGACTACACGGGTCGAGGATTCGGCATACACCGGCCCCAGCCGATCCAGGCGGCCGCTCCACGCGGTCAGCGCCAGTGCCACCAGCACTACCAAACCACCAATCCATGCGGTATGGATCAAGCCCATGTGCGCAACGATCAAGCCGCCGCCCCACGCACCACCGGCAATCCCGAGGTTGAACGCGGCGATGTTCAGACCCGAAGCCACGTCCACCGCATGGGGTGTGTGATGTTCGGCCTGACGCACCACATAGACTTGCAGCCCCGGCACATTGCCGAACGCCACGGCACCCCAGACCAGAACGGTGGCCAGCGCCAGCCACGGATTAGCGGCAGTAAAGGTCAGTACAAACAGCACGGCGGCAAGCAGGGCAAAGACGATTTTGAGGGCGCTGATCGGGCCGCGTTTATCCGCCAGTTTGCCGCCCCAGATGTTGCCGACGGCCACCGAGATGCCGTAGACCAGCAGCACCAGGCTGACGGCGCTGGCGCTGAAACCGGATACGTCCTGAAGGATCGGCGCCAGGAAGGTGAAAGCGATGAACGAGCCGCCGTAGCCAATGGCGGTCATGGCGTACACCAGCAACAGCCGAGGCTGTTTGAGGACCTGCAACTGCTGCAACAGCGACGCGGGTTTGCTGTGGGCGATGTTTTTCGGCACATAGAGCAGGCTGCCAATGAAGGCGATCACGCCCAAAGCCGACACCGCGAGGAAGGTTTCACGCCAGCCGAAATGCTGGCCGATGAAGGTGCCCAGCGGTACCCCGGTGACCAGTGCCACGGTGAGGCCAGTGAACATGATGGCGATCGCGCTGGCGGCTTTTTCCTTGGGCACTAGACTGGTGGCGATGGTCGAACCGATCGAGAAAAACACCCCGTGGGCCAGGCCGGTGACGATTCGCGCCAGGATCAGCGACTCGTAGCCCGGCGCTTTCCAGGCCAGGAGGTTGCCGAGGGTGAACAGTACCATCAGCGACAACAGCAGCAATTTGCGCGGGACTCTGCCGGTCAGGGCGGTCAATACCGGCGCGCCAACGGCGACACCCAGTGCGTACAGGCTGACCAGCAGGCCGGCGGACGGCAGGCTGACCCCGAGGTCGGCGCCGATGGTCGGTAACAGGCCAACGATGACGAACTCGGTCGTCCCGATGGCAAAAGCGCTGAGGGTCAGCGCGAGCAAGGCAATGGGCATGGCTGCAACTCCGGTGGATTGATGTGATGGGGCGCAGTGTCGGGGTTTGGGTTGTGCGGAAAAATACAGGGATGGGCATTTGATATTTGCGTAGCGGTCAAATATCGCCAGCACAGTGCAATACCTGTGGCGAGGGAGCCACCACCGAACTTACCGGCCATTTCCCGATCAGTTCCTTACAGTCACATCCAAGGGAGCGGATACGTTGATCAAGCTCAAGACCGCGATTTTACTGGGGGCGCTGCTGTTAATTGGCAGCGAGGAACTGGACGCGGCAGCCATCCCGGGCCTGCCGGCGGCCACCGCGACACCACCGGCACATCCGCAACCGCTGGTGCAAGGCGGGTTGTTGGGGGCCATCAGTTCGAGCATCGATGAAGTACAGGAAAAACTCGATCTCAACGAAAACCTGGTCGACGCCTGGCGCTTGCGCGCCGACCGTGCAGCCGATGAAGTGGATCAACTGGTCAATCGTCCATCGGCCCGGTCGGCCTGGAGTGTGGCGGGGGATTTCCTGCTGTTGACCGCGGTGTGGGCAGGCGTCTTCGGCCTGCTTTGGATGTTCGGCAGGTTTTTGACCGAGCTTCTGTGCCGGCATCGCTTGCTGCTCAGTCGCGAGCGCGGCCAGGCCTTGCTGGGCTACGTGTTGCCCTACAGCATTCCCGCGGTGATCAGCCTGCCGCTGACGATCTATGCCAGCCAGTTTTTGCCCGTCTCGGCCGGCCGGGCAATGGCCTTGTGTTTTGCCTATGCCACCAGCAGCGGCATTTTCGCCGCGTCCTTGGTGATGTCGCTGGTGGTGCTGTTCAACGCCGGTCACAAGCGCAGGGCGGTGCAGATCATTCGCCAGGACAGTCCGCGACCGCTGTTTCTGATCGGCTTTCTGGTCGCCCTGAGCGATGCCCTGACCAGCCCGCAGATCGCTCATCAGCTGGGCAGTAACCTCACCAGCAGCATGGCGGTATTTACCGGTCTGGCGGCATCGATTTCTTTTGGCCTGCTGGTGTTCCGCCTGCGCCGTCCAGTGGCTCAGGTAATCCGCATTCTGCCGCTGGCCCAGCGGCGTTCGCAGCCGGCCTTGCGCGAAACCCTGCGGATTTTTTCCGGACTCTGGTATTGGCCGATTCTGTTGATGGTGCTGGTTTCGATCATCAACCTGATCAGCATCAGCGAAGACAATCAGCAGGTGTTGCGCAGTGCGCTGTTTACCACGGTGTTGCTGATTGCCACGGTGTTTCTGAGCACCACGTTGCATCACCTGTTCAAGTCGCGCAACGCAGTGGAGCTGCGCCGCAGCAGTGCCTACAAGGAACGCTTCCTGAACCTGTCCCACGCCTTGTTGCGCATCGCCATGGCCATCGTGTTCATTGATATTCTCGGGCGCATCTGGGGCGTATCGCTGTTCGAGTTCGCAGTGAGCAATTCGGTCGGACGGGCGATCAGCGACTCGCTGAGCCACATCGGTTTGATCTTCCTGATCACCTGGATGGTCTGGGTGGTGCTGGACACGGCGATCCAGGAAGCCCTGAAACCACCGGTCAACAAACGCTCGGCACGCCAACCCAGTACCCGGGTCAAGACCATCCTGCCGCTGCTGCGCAACGCGATCAAAATTATTCTGGTGGTGATCTGCGCGATCACCACCATGGCCAATCTGGGCATCAACGTGGCACCTTTCCTGGCCGGTGCCGGTGTCGTGGGGCTGGCGATCGGCTTTGGTTCCCAGCAACTGGTGCAGGACGTCATCACCGGGTTGTTCATCATCATCGAAGACACCTTGTCCATCGGCGACTGGGTGGTGCTCGACTCCGGGCACGCCGGCACCGTCGAAGGCCTGACCATTCGTACCTTGCGCCTGCGTGACGGCAAGGGGTTTGTGCACTCGGTGCCGTTCGGCCAGATCAAGGCCGTGACCAATCAATCACGGCAGTTTGCCTATGCGTTCTTTTCGGTGCAGTTCACCTACGACACCGACGTCGACAAGGCCATCGAACTCATCCGCGAGGCGGGGCACTCCATCAGCGACGACCCGTTCCTCAGGTACAACCTGCAAGGTCCGCTGGATGTGTTCGGCGTCGACAAGATGGACCTCAACGGTGTGGTGCTGACGGCGCAGTTTCGCACGGTATCAGGTGGGCAATATGCGGTGAGCCGGGCGTTCAACCAGCGTTTGAAAAAGCTTGTGGATAACAGTCCATGGGTGCATTTCGCGCAGACTTATCCACAGCAGGTTTTGATGCCCAGGCAAGCGGAGCCGATGCACGATGGTGCGGCAGAGCCGGAGCACTCGGCGGTGTTGATGACGGATCGGCCGCGCACTCAGTAAGGAGGGGGACAGTGATGGCCTCTTCGCGAGCAGGCTCGCTCCCACAGTGATCTGTTTTGTAGGCAGGATTTGAGTCGGACACAAATCCCTTTTGGGAGCGGGCTTGCCCGCGAAGGGCCGGATCGGACAGCATCAATGCCGGATCAGTTTGCTGCGCACTTCAGCCATGGCCTGTTGATCCAGCTCCAGCCAGAACTGCTGTTTACCGGCGATCTCGGCAGCAGCGGGCAACCCATCGCGATACACCAGCCGATTGCTCGCCAGCGCTGGCACTTTCGCACCGGGCAGCAAGGTGCCGGCAAGGTTCAGCGGGTCGACCCCGCACACCGCAACCAGGCTGCCGTCATGGGGTCGACGCCGCACTTCGCGCAGCAATGGAATCGCCTCGGGCAGCGCGAACTGTTCGCCTGCCAGACCACTGACAAAGCGTCCACCCCGAATCTCGCCCCGTGCTTCCAGGCGATGGAAAGTGCGCAGCAGTTCGCGCCAGCTCGGCAGCCAGTCCGCTTCACGTTCCAGCAAGCGCCAGAACACCACGCCGTAGCGGCGCAGCAAGGTCATGGCGATGTGTTCCAGGGTGTCGGCGGGTATCGGCAACGGGCGCGGGTTATCCACAACCGGCGCTGGCGAGCCGCGTCGAAGCAAGGCCCAGCGTCCGGCATCATCCATGCCGCCGATAAACGCTCCGCGCCCACGTCGGCCGCTGCGCGCCTGACGTTTGCTGGCGGGTGTGATCAAGGCTCGAAGCCCGGCGAAACTGTCGGCATTCACCAGTCCGGCGCCGACCAGCTCTTGCAGGGCGATTTCCAGTTCGGTGCGCAATACATGCGCTTCATGCACCAGCTCATCGAAAAACAACGCGCCGTGCTGGCGCAGTGAGTCATAAACCTTTTGCGTTTTGGGCGACAGTTCGCTCACCGGCGTCTGCTCGGCCAAGTCGCTCCAGAGCCCGACCCGATTGCGCGGCAGCAACACAATCGGCGTGCTGCGCAGGGCCGTGCCGGCGCCTTTGTTGCGGGCGGTGAGGCGGGTCCAGACCAGCTTGCCGCTGCGGCACAACTCATCCAGCCAGGTGGGCGCGTAATCCTTGAGGCGCGCCGGCAGGATCTCGCTGTCCCAGGCCGATGCCGCAGCGGGGTAACCCTCGAACTGAGCGATGATCGCTGGCAACATCGCGCTGCCCCGGCCCTGGGTGGTGCTGGACAGATGCTGCCAGTCGAACAGAAAGCGCATGAAATCCTGCAACGCCACGGGCTCGATTTCCCGCCGCAGACGCTTGACCGTATAACGGTGAATCCGCGCCAGCAGATGTCGCTCGCACCATTCTTCTTCGGCGTGGCCCGGGGTGAAGCGACCGCGCAGCACGTAGCCTTCGCGCTCCAGTTGCGCCAGTGCCCGGGTGACCTGTGTCGACGGCAATCCCAGCGGTTCGGCAATCGCCTTCAGCGGCAGAGGCCCAAACGCGCTGAGCCGGGCACGAACCACCTCAACCACGGCGTCGTCGGCTTTCCAGGGTTCATCGAATCCCGGCAAAGCCTGCAGCGCCGGGCTCAAATCACCTTGTGGATAAATCGCCTGCAAGCAGCTCAGTCGTTCCCGGGCCAGCCATAGCGAGTGATTGATACGGCAGGCGCGGCCACTGTCGGCCAGGGCATTCAACCAATCGAGCCAGTTCAAGTTGGCTTGCGCCTCGGCCTCCGTGATGCAGGCCAGGCTCATCAACGCCTCGTGCATTTCATCGACCCCGTTGGGCGCTGGCCAGGCTTCTTGCGCCACGGCGACGATGGCATCAAAGTCCAGTGCGCCGAGATCATCGGTGGATTGTGGATCGCTCCAGCGACGATTGAGCACGGCTTGGGTTCGACGCTCTTCCAGCGGTGCATCATCGAGAAAGGTGTAGGGCCTGGCGCTGAGAATTTCCGCAGCCAGGGGCGAAGGCGCGGGCAAGTCGCGGCTGATCAGGCGGATTTCGCCGCGTTCCATGCGCCGCAACAACGCCAGCCAGCCTTCGCTGTCCATGGCCTCATGCAGGCAATCGTCGAGGGTTTGCTCCACCAGCGGATGGTCGGGAATGTCCCGTTCACCGACGAGGTTTTCCACACAGGCGATCTGGTCAGGAAACACACTGGCGATCAGGTCTTCGCTTTTCATCCGCTGGATCTGCGGCGGGACCTTGCGCCCTGCGCTGTAGCTCGGCAACGCCAGGGCCACTGCGGCATTCCAGCGCCAGCGCACACCGAACAACGGCGCATCGAGCACGGCCTGGATCAGCGTGTGTTCGGCACTGTTGCTGTGCAGGTAACGCCAGACGTCGTCCAGTTCAAAACTGTGGCTGGTGGACAATGACAGCACGATGGCGTCTTCACTGGCGGCAGCCTGCAATTCGAAGTTGAAGGTGCGGCAAAAACGCTTGCGCAGAGCCAGACCCCAGGCACGGTTGATGCGGCTGCCGAACGGCGTATGAATGATCAGTTGGGTGCCGCCGGACTCGTCGAAAAATCGCTCCATCAGCAGCGTGTCCTGGGACGGCAGGGCGCCGAGGGTCTGGCGGGCGCGGGCAAGGTATTCGAGCAGTTGCTCGGCGCTGGCGAGATTGAGGTCAAGGGTCTCGGTCAGCCAGTCGAGGGCCGGTTGCAGGTTGCCCGGTGTGGCAGCCAGCAGCTCATCGAGCTGTGCTTGCAGGCGCGCGACGGCCAACGACAGCTCCGCACTGCGTCCCGGCGCTTCACCGAGCCAGAACGGAATCGTCGGCGGTTGCCCCTGGGCATCTTCGACCCGGACCTTGCCGGTTTCGACCCGCAGGATCCGGTACGAGGTATTGCCCAGCTGGAACACGTCGCCGGCGATGCTTTCCACGGCAAAGTCTTCGTTGACGCTGCCGATGTTCAGCCCCTGGGGTTCCAGCAATACGCTGTAGTCGGCGTTGTCGGGAATGGTCCCGCCGCTGGTCACGGCCGTCAGTTTGGCGCCGCGGCGCCCGCGCAGGGTACGGCTCACGGCATCGCGGTGCAGGTAGGCGCTGCGGATGCCCTGACGCCCGTTGTAGCCCTCGGCGAGCATGTGCAGCAGCGCTTGATAGTGTTTTTCGTCGAACGCGGCGTAGGGCCAGGCCAGGCGGAACATTGCCAGCAAAGCGTCCTCTGGCCATTCCTGGCAGCTGACCTCGGCGATGATCTGCTGCGCCAGTACGTCCAGCGGCGCCAAGGGGATTTGCAAGGTGTCCAGTTCACCGCGGCGTACACAATCGAGCAGGGCAGCGCATTCGATCAGGTCGTCACGGGTGGTGGCGAACAAGCGGCCCTTGGGTGTGCCTCCGACCTGGTGTCCGGAGCGGCCGACCCGTTGCAGGAATCCGGCGATCGAGCGTGGCGAAGCAATCTGGCACACCAGGTCGACATCGCCGATGTCGATGCCCAATTCCAGCGAGGCCGTGGCGATCAGCACTTGCAACTCGCCGCGTTTGAGTCGCTGCTCCGCGTCCAGGCGAAACTCCTTGGCCAGGCTGCCATGGTGGGCGGCCACGGCGTCCTTGCCCAGGCGTTCGCTCAGGTGCCGGCTCAAGCGTTCGGCCAGCCGACGGGTGTTGACGAAAATCAGCGTGGTGCGGTGTTCGCGGGCGAGGGCGGCAAGTCGGTCGTAGACCAGTTCCCAGACATCATTGGCCATCACCGCCGACAACGGCACGGGCGGCACTTCGATGTCCAGGTCCCGTGGGCGGGCATGGCCGATGTCGACGATTTCGCAGCCCCGATCGCGGCCGACCAGAAAGCGCGAGACGGCTTCGATAGGTTTTTGCGTGGCCGACAGGCCGATGCGCACCAGCGGTTCGCCACAGAGCGCCTGCAGACGCTCCAGGCTCAGGGCCAGGTGGCTGCCGCGTTTACTGGCGGCGATGGCGTGTATTTCGTCGACGATCACCGTACGCGTGGTGCCGAGCATTTTTCGGCCCGAGTCGGAACCAAGCAGCACGTAGAGCGACTCCGGGGTGGTGACCAGAATATGCGGTGCGCTCTTGCGCATCGCCGAGCGGTCTTTTTGCGGGGTGTCGCCGGTGCGAACGGCGGTGGTGATCTGCAATGGGGGCAGGCCCATCACACGCAGTTGTTCGGTGATGCCGGCCAGTGGCGTTTGCAGGTTGATGCGGATGTCGTTGGACAGCGCCTTGAGCGGCGAGACGTAGACCACCAGGGTTTCGTCAGGCAGGCCGCTGTCGGTGTCCAGCCCACGGTGGACAAGATCGTCGATGACCGCGAGGAACGCGGTCAGGGTTTTGCCGGAGCCGGTGGGCGCGGCGACCAGGGTCGAGCGGCGCTGACGGATCAGCGGCCACGCCCGGGCCTGGGCGGCGGTCACCGTCGCGAAGGTGTTGCTGAACCAGGCGCTAACGGCGGGGTGGAAGCCGTCCAGGGCACTGTCTGCGGGGATGGGCAGGTTCATGGTCTGATTTATGCGGGTGAGACGGGGAAGATGCAAGTACCGCTCAAGATCTTCGTTGGCCATTAAGGCCTCTTCGCGAGCAGGCTCGCTCCCACAGTGAATTGGTGTACGCCGCAGCCCCTTTGTGGGAGCGAGCCTGCTCGCGAAGAGGCCGGCACAGGCGATGCAAATCCCGGGCATCTACACTTTACGGATGACGGTTGCGCACTAAACCCGCAAAATGCAACGATTCCGGCAACTATCGACGGCATCGCCCGCGAGTGCTGTCGATAAAACCATTGTTTCAATCAGACTGGGCCTGCTGACTCTATGCGAATGCGCCTTATGTTACTGGGCGGCGGAAATGCCCTTGGGCAGGCGCTGATTCGCCTCGGTGCGGAGGAAGACATCGGTTTCCTCGCCCCCCGCCCACCACAAGATGGCTGGGACGCCGCGAGCCTGACGCAATTGCTCGACGACACCCGTCCGGACGCGTTGATCAACCTCGCCTACTACTTCGACTGGTTCCAGGCGGAGACGGTCAGCGAGCAGCGTCTGGCCGGGCAGGAGCGGGCGGTCGAGCGCCTGGCCGAACTGTGCCAGCATCACAACATCGTTCTCTTGCAGCCTTCGAGCTATCGCGTGTTCGATGGCTCGCGCGCCACCGCCTACAGCGAAAAAGACGAACCGGTGCCGCTCGGCCTGCGTGGTCAGGCCTTGTGGCGGATCGAACAGAGCGTGCGCGCCACTTGCCCGCAACACGTATTGTTGCGCTTCGGCTGGCTGCTCGATGATAGCCCCGAAGGCACCCTCGGGCGGTTCCTCGACCGGGCCGAACACCCGGAAGAGCTGCTGATGGCCGATGATCGCCGAGGCAATCCAACGCCGGTGGATGACGCCGCCCGTGTGATCATTTCAGTCCTCAAGCAACTCGACTGCGCGGCGCCGCTGTGGGGCACCTACCACTACGCCGGGCACGAAGCGACCACGCCGCTGGCGCTGGGACAAGCTATCCTCAGCGAAGCACGCGCCTTGCACCCGCTGGCCATCGAAGCGCCGACCGCCCAGGCCCACGCCGCGCGGCCGGACGCTGCCGAAGAACCGCAACACGCGGTGCTGGCCTGCAAGAAAATTCTGCACACGTTCGGGATCAAGCCACGCGCCTGGCGCGCCGCTCTCCCGGGCCTACTGGACAGGTTCTATCGCCATGGCTGACGCTCCCGTTCTGATCACCGGCGGTGCCGGTTTCATCGGTTCGCACCTGACTGACGCCTTGCTCGCCAAGGGGTATTCGGTGCGGATTCTCGACGACCTGTCCACCGGCAAGCGCAGCAACCTGCCGCTGGACAATCCCAAGGTCGAACTGATCGTTGGCGACGTCGCCGATGCCGCGCTGGTGGCACGGTCGATGGCCGGTTGCAGTGCAGTCGCGCATCTGGCGGCGGTGGCCTCGGTACAGGCCTCGGTGGACGATCCGGTAAAGACTCACCAGAGTAATTTCATCGGCTCGCTGAATGTCTGCGAAGCCATGCGCCAGTCCGGCGTCAAGCGTGTGCTGTTTGCTTCCAGCGCAGCGGTATATGGCAACAATGGCGAAGGCGAGTCTATCGATGAAGACACGCCCAAGGCGCCGCTGACGCCCTACGCCTCGGACAAATTGGCCAGCGAGCATTACTTCGATTTCTACCGGCGCGAACATGCCCTGGAACCCGTGATTTTCCGCTTCTTCAACATCTTCGGTCCGCGCCAGGATCCATCCTCGCCGTACTCCGGGGTGATCAGCATTTTCAGCGAACGCTCGCAGAAAGGCCTGCCGATCACCGTGTTTGGTGACGGTGAGCAGACGCGGGATTTCGTGTACGTCGAGGATCTGGTCGATCTGCTGGTGCAAGCCATCGAAAAACCGCAGGTGGAAGTCGGTGCGGTCAACGTCGGCTGGAACCAGGCAACCACCCTCAAGCAACTGCTCGAAGCACTGAAAGCGGTGGTCGGTGATTTGCCACCGGTGAACTATGGCCCGGCACGTTCCGGCGATATCCGCCATTCACGGGCTGATAACCGGCGTTTGCTCGAACGTTTTACCCGCCCGCAGCAGACCGCGATGAGCGTCGGACTGGCTCGGTTGCTGGGGCGCTGAGCTGTTCAAACCCACAAAAAAGGCGCCCTTGAGAGGCGCCTTTTTCATGGGCATCGCTTAGAAAATCTGTGGCGAGGGAGCTTGCTCCCGCTCGGCTGCGCAGCAGCCGTAAATCCGGTAAATACGGTTTGTTTGAATCACCGCTGTCGCCGATCCTGGGGCCGCTTCGCAGCCCAGCGGGAGCAAGCTCCCTCGCCACAATTGCCCGCAGTCACCACCACGTGATTGCTCGTTAGAACTTGTAGCCCAGGCCCACCATGTAGACGAACGGATCCGCATCCACGTTCACCCGTGCCCGGGTGCCCGGTGCGACGGCGTTGTTTTCCACGGTCGCGCGGGTGTCGATGTCGATGTAGCGCAACTGGGCGTTGAGCAGGATGTTGTCGGTCAGCATGTAGTCGGCACCGACCTGCCAGGCCACGCCCCAGGAGTTTTTGGTGTTGAAGTTGCTGAAACCATTGGCGCGCGCTTCGCTGCTCAGGTGTTCATCGTACATCCAGGTGTAGTTGACGCCAGCACCGACATAGGGCTGGAACGCGGACTTGGAGTCGAGCGGGTAATACACCAGGCTCAAGGTCGGCGGCAGTTGATTGAAACTGCCGAGCTTGCCGTTGGCTGCACTCAGGGCTGTGCCCTTGAGTTTTACATCATGCTCGAACGGCGTGGCCGCCAGCAATTCGATGCCCAGGTGATCGGTGATCATGTAGGCGAAGTTCAGGCCTAGTTGCGTGTCGCTGCTCAGCGTCGCCTTGCCGCCCAGATCGGCGCCGCTCAATGGGCCCTGATCGACCTTGACGGTGGAACTGTCGGTATTGGGGTCGACGGTGATCGCGCCGGCACGCAAGAGGATGTCACCTTTTTCGTGGGCGTGGGTGAGCGGGGCTGCGAGCGCGAGGGCAAACAGCGTGGCGCCGAGCAGGGGCTTGTTCATGGGGGCTCCAAAGGACGTTAAAAATCTTTGATGTCCAATGGTAAGGCGCCTAACGATTTGGTCTTTTGACTCAGCTCAAAGGAAACGGTGATGGGGTTGGTTTTTGCGGAGGCTTCGATGGCCTCTTCGCGAGCAGGCTCGCTCCCACATTTGGAATGCGTTCCCTGTGGGAGCGAGCCTGCTCGCGAAGACTATTTTTCAGGCGACGGTTAATTGCCGGGATTCACTCCGGCAGTTCATACAGGTAAATCTTGTCTGCCTCCATCTGATACCCGGCATCCGCCAACTCGCTGGAGGACGGTTTGACCTGCATCGCGCCTTCGATCCAGTACGGCTGGTACAACTCGTCGAGCTTCACGCCCACTTCGCTTTTGACGTGCACGATCTGGTTCGATGGCGGTGGCGGTACGTGGATGCAGGCGCCGAAGTACGGCACCAGCAGAAAGTCCGTGGTGCGACCTTCCTCACTCACTTCCAGCGGCACGATGTACCCCGGCAAACGAATGTTCTGGCCATCGAGGGCTTTGACCACCGGTGCGTTGGGCATGTCCTGTTTGGCCGCTGGCGCGGATTCGGCGGACAGCGTATCGCTCATCTTCGACAGATCGTGCAGCGGCGTCATGTTCGGCACTTCCGGCGGGGCGTCCGGCGGGATCATTTCCGACCAGGTGAGCTCTTTCGGCTCGGCCGCCCACAGCGGCAGGGCGACCAGCATCAACAGCGCAAAAACAGCGCGGGGCATTTTCAAGGTCCTCACAAGCGGATCGACAGGCCATCGGCCAAGGATTGGCGATAAGCGCGCCAGGCCGGCACGCTGCCCATCAGCAGCGCGGCGATCAGGATGCCAGCAAGCAGCGTCCATTCATATTCGCTGGGCCATGCCAGTGGCAGAAACAGGCCGTAATTGGCTTGCACGTAACCTTGGGCGGCGGCGATGCCCACATACAGCAGCGCCACGCCGGCGATCACGCCTGCCAGCGCCAGGGCAAACGCTTCCAGCACCAGCAACGTCGCGACGTGCCACGGGCGCGCGCCCACCGAACGCAGAATCGCCATCTCGCGGCGGCGTTCGTTGAGGCTGGTGAGAATCGCCGTGAGCATGCCGATCAGCCCGGTCAGCACCACAAACAGCGAGACCACGAACAGGGCTTTTTCCGCGGTGCTCATCAGGCTCCACAACTCTTGCAGCGCAACGCCGGGGAGGATCGCCAGCATCGGTTCGCCACGGAATTCGTTGATTTCGCGCTGCAAGGCAAAGGTCGAAATCTTGCTGTTCAGGCCCAGCATGAAGGCGGTGATCGCTTGTGGCGTCAGGTCCATGTTACGCGCCTGATCGGCACTGATTCGCCCCTCGCCCCGGGCCGGCACGCCGTTGTGCCAGTCGATGTGAATCGCTTCCATGCCGCCGAGGCTGATGTGCAGCGTGCGGTCCACCGGTGTGCCGGTGCGTTTGAGAATGCCGACCACGGTGAACGGCTTGTCTTCATGTTTGACCAGGCTGATCGCCGCCACGCCGTGGGCCAGCACCAGTTTGTCGCCGAGTTTGTAGTGCAGCGCATCCGCCACTTCGGCACCGAGCACCACTTCGAACGGATCCGTGGCGAAGGCGCGGCCATCGGCCAGTTCCAGGTGTTGCTGACGGCCGTACTGATAATGCTCGAAGTAGGCCTCGGTAGTGCCCATCACCCGATAACCGCGATGGGAATCGCCAAGGGACATCGGGATCGCCCACTTTACTTTCGGGTTGTTGGCGAAGTGTTCGAAGCTGTCCCAACGGATGTTGTTGGTGGCGTTGCCGATGCGGAACACCGAATACAACAACAGGTTCACCGAGCCTGAGCGCGCGCCGACAATCAAATCGGTGCCGCTGATGGTGCTGGCGAAACTGGCCTTGGCCTCGGTGCGCACTCGCTCCACGGCCAGCAGCAGGCACACCGACAGGGCGATGGCGAACGCGGTGAGGATCGCAGTGAAGCGGCGGTTAGCCAGGCTGGTCATGGCTAGACGAAACAAATACATCTCAGACCTCGAAAGACGTGGCGGCGCGATTGAGTTCGGCCAGCGACAGGTGGCGATCGAACAGCGGCGCGAGGCTCTGGTCATGACTGACAAACAACAGGCTCGACCCGGCTTCGCGGCATTCAGCGAACAGCAGGCGAATGAAGTGCTCGCGGGCGTCGTAGTCCAGGGCGGAAGTCGGTTCGTCGGCGATCACCAGTTCCGGTTGGCCGATCAAGGCGCGCGCGGCGGCGACCCGTTGTTGTTGGCCGATGGACAGCGAGTCGGCGCGGCGACTGAGGATGTGTTCATCCTTCAGGCCCAAGTGGGCGAGCAAGGTCGCTGCCGCGTTGTCGACGCTGCCATGGCGCTGTTTCGCCCGTTCGGCGCGCAGCTTCGAGAAATGGCAGGGCAGTTCGACGTTCTCGCGCACCGACAGGAATGGCAGCAGGTTGAACTGCTGGAAAATGTAGCCGGTGTGATCGACACGGAAATGGTCGCGGGCACCGGCCGACAGTTCAGTCAGCTCCTGGCCGAGCAGGCGGATGCTGCCGCGATCAGGCTTTTGCACGCCGCCGAGCAGGCCGAGCAGGGTGGTCTTGCCGCTGCCGCTGGGGCCCTTGAGAAACAGGGTTTCCCCAGGCTCCAGGCGAAACGCCGGGATATCCAGCAGCGGCGGGTGTCCGGGCCAGCTGAAGCCCAGGTCGGACAGTTCGATGAGTGCTTGGGTCATGTGCAACCGGTCAGGTAATGGGTGAACCCTGTGGGAGCGAGCCTGCTCGCGAAGGGGGCGTCAGTCTCAACATCACAGGGACTGTCGCACCGCATTCGCGAGCAGGCTCGCTCTCACAGAAAGAGCTTCGGTGAATCAGAATTTGAGGGCGGCAGTCTTGGCCGTCACTTCAACCCCTTGCTGCCCGCTCGGGCCGATCAGTTGTACCTGAATTTTCTGGGTGGCCGGGAATGTGTTGAAAATATTCGCCAGGTCCAGGGTCTTCAGCGCGCCGGGCGTGGCGCAAGTGAACGTGTAGTGGGCGTGGATTTCGCTGTGGTCGTGGTGATGTTCGTCCTTGGCGTCTTCGTCGTGATTGTCATCGGCATCCGGTTTGTCACCGAACAGCGGGCTTTCCAGTTCCTGACTGGCCACCACGCAACCGGCGGCTTTCGCCAGGTTGAACAGCGGCAAAGGCTTCTCGAGTTGAGCGCGGGCTGCGGCGACCCTGGCTTTGTCAGCATCGGTAGTGGCGGCATGTTCGAAACCCACCAGGTTCATCGCCGGGCTTTGCAGTTCCAGTTCCAGGGTTTGGCCATCCAGCACCGCGTTCAAGCGACCTACGCCGTGTTCGTGGGCGCCGAGGCTACCGTGCTCATGGTCGTGATCATGGTCATGTTCGTCAGCGGCCTGGGCAACAGCCAGTGGCAACAAGGCAAACGGCAAAGCGAGCAGCAGACGGCGCATGGACGGGTCTCCGACAAGTAAAATGAAAAATATGTTATGTAATCTTATAACGTAATTTAGCAGAGTTTGACTGCCTGCTTGGCGTTGCACAAGTCCCATGGGAGCATGCAAGTGAAGAAATGTGCAGGAGCGGACTTATGTTGCGAATTCGCGGAAGCATCGGCGACTGGCCGGTGGATTTGACGCTGGAGATGGATGACGCCGACTGGGCACGGCTTGGTGCGCAGTTGCAGGTGGAAAAAGCTCCGGTCAGTGCAGCGCCGGCCAAACCGTTGAATCAGGATGATGCGTTATGGCAGGTCGCCAGGGACTTGCTGCGAAAGGCGGGGCAGTTGAGCGGGCCGGATCTGTTGGAGCAGTTGGAGGGTTTGACCGGCAGTGCGGCGTCGGGCAAGCGTCTGTTGGTGCGGTTGCGCCATAGCCCGGACGTGAAGGTGGAGAGCGGTGCCGATACACCGCTCTACCGGTGGATCGAGGCGACTTAGTACAACGCAGCAAACAACTTGCGACGGTACGTGGTCACCAGCGGGTGATCGTTGCCCAGCAGTTCGAACACCTGCAGCAAGGTCTTGTGCGGCAAGCCTTCGCTGTAGCTGCGGTTGCGGATGAACAGCTTGAGCAAGCCATCCAGCGCCGCGTCGTACTGCTGGCGGGCCAGTTGCTGAATTGCAAGCTGATAGACCGCTTCATCGTCCTGCGGGTTTTTCGCCAGCCTGGCTTTCAGGTCGGCGGTATCCGGCAGGTCCTTGGCCTGGCCGAGGAACTTGATCTGCGCCTTGGCGCCGGCCAGGGCAGCCTTGTGTTCATCGCTCTTGACTGCGTCGAGTACGGCTTGCGCTTCACCCAGTTCACCGCGCTCGGTGAGGCAGCGGGCATACAGGATCAGTGCCTTGGCATTGGTGTTGTCTTCGCCCAACAGCACCTTGAGGATGGCTTCGGCGTCGGCAAAACGGCTGTCGTCGAACAGCGCCTGGGCCTGGTCGAACGGATCGGCAGCGGCGGGTGGCGGCATCTTCACATGAGGTTCGAGCAGGGTACGAACAGCCGACTCCGGCTGTGCTCCGGCAAAACCATCGACGGGTTGGCCATCCTTGAACAGCACCACGGTCGGCAGGCTGCGGATACCGAAACGAGCGACGATGTCTTGCTCGATGTCGCAGTTGACCTTGGCCAGCAGCAATTCACCCTGATAGCTCTCGGCGATGGTTTCGAGCATCGGCATCAGCACTTTGCACGGCGCACACCATTCGGCCCAGAAATCCACCAGCACCGGTTTGTGGAAAGAGTTCTCGATCACCGACTGGTCGAAATCGGCGGTCGTGGCGTCGAAGATGTACGGCGTTTGCTGACTCATGAGGGATCTCTTGGAAGCGTGAATGGAGCAACTATACGGCTTGGTGGGGGTGGCCGGAAGCGGGGTAGTCTTTGAGAGGTGTATTGCCTGACAGGGCGCTTTCGCGAGCAGGCTCGCTCCCACAGTGGTTTTGCGGCGTTCACAAACTCCCTGTGGGAGCGAGCCTGCTCGCGAAGCTTTTAACTAGCGCCGCGCGTGGTACAGGCTCACATGGCGAAACTCTTCGGGCTCACACAGATCCGGCAAGGTCATGGCTTCGAGCATTTCGATACGCCGATACAACGGATGCCGGAAATCCCGCACCCGCGAATCCGCCACCAGGGCTTCTCGCCCGCGACTGAGAAACTCATCGAGTAGCGGCAGATTCGCCCGGTCGTACAACACATCCGCCACCAGGATCAGATCAAAGCGATCGGCCTCGGCGAAGAAATCCGTCGAGTAAGTGAGCTGTACGTCATTGAGCTGGGCATTCGCCCGACAGGCCGCAATCGCCAGTGGATCGAGGTCGCAGGCCACCACTTCCAGCGCCCCGGCCTTCACCGCGGCAATTCCCGCCACGCCGGAGCCGGCACCAAAATCCAGCACCCGTTTGCCTTTGACCCATTCGGGGAATTGCGCGAGGTAGCGAGCCACGGCCAGGCCGCTGGCCCAGCAGAAACTCCAGTAGGGCGGCTCATGCAGAATGCGTCGGGTCTCTTCCGGACTGAAGGCGCGGTCCATGTTGTCGCCGTCGATCAGCCACAGCTTCAGTTCGGTTTCCGGCAAGTCACAGGCGACCAGGCGTGCATCGCCAAGCAGTTCACCCAATGCCTGTTGCAGGTCAAGCGGTGCATTCATGGTGCTTTGACGAATTGCAGTTGGCCCAGCACCTGGGTGGTGGGTTGCGTGATCCGTTGCGACGGCAGGTGCAGGATCAATTGCCCGGACTGACTGGCGCGGCCCCGCAGTTCAACCCGTGCACCGACCGGAAAGGCATCCGGGTTGAAGCGCAGGTGAAACGGCAGCACCTGGTTGGTGCCGATCAGGCTTGAACTGGCGAGCAATTGTTGCGGGCGGTCTTTTTCGTCGATGACCAGCAACGCCAGTTCGACTTCGGCGCCGGCTGGTACACCTTGCAAGGTGCCGCTCAATTCGCGCTGATACGCTGGCAGCGGGCCGAGCGGGACCGATTCCCTGGCTTTCTTCTGTGCCTGTTCCGGCGCGGGGCCGGGTGTCGGCGGCTGGGGCTTGGGCGCATCGCTGCTGCAGGCCACCAACAGGCTGAAAAGACTGAGTAAAACGAGCGGTCTCAGGGACATTTGTGGCTCCAGCAGGTGTAGTCCATATATAACCAGTCTGTATACCGCAAACCCTATGGCTTGTCTTGCCACGGGGATGCGCTACCATGGCCCTCCCTTTTTTTGTTGCCTGCCACCATGCACTGTCCCTTCTGCGGTGCCAACGACACCAAGGTCATCGACTCGCGTCTGGTCGCCGAGGGCGAACAGGTGCGCCGCCGGCGTGAATGCCTGGCCTGCGGCGAACGTTTCACGACGTTCGAAACCGCTGAACTGGTGTTGCCGCGCCTGATCAAAACCGACGGCAGTCGCCAGCCGTTCGACGAAGAAAAACTCCGCGCCGGCATGCAGCGTGCGCTGGAGAAGCGCCCGGTGAGTGTCGAGCGCCTCGAATCGTCGCTGGTGCACATCAAACACAAACTGCGCGCCACCGGCGAGCGCGAGGTCAAATCCCTCGTGGTCGGTGAGCTGGTGATGGCCGAGCTGCAAAAACTCGACGAAGTCGCCTATATCCGCTTCGCTTCGGTGTATCGCCGTTTCCAGGACCTCAACGAGTTCCGCGAAGAGATCGATCGCCTGGCCCGTGAACCGGTGAAAGAATGACCACGCCCGCCGAACAGGCCATCCTCGACGCCCACTACATGGCCCGCGCGCTGGAACTGGCACGCAAAGGTCATTACACGACGCACCCCAACCCGCGGGTCGGTTGCGTGGTCGTGCGCGACGGGCAAATCGTCGGCGAAGGCTGGCACGAGCGCGCCGGCGAACCCCACGCCGAAGTCCATGCGTTGCGCGCCGCCGGTGAACGGGCCCGGGGCGCTACGGCTTACGTGACCCTCGAACCTTGCAGCCACCACGGTCGCACGCCGCCTTGCGCCGATGCCCTGGTGAATGCCGGGGTAGCGCGGGTCGTGGCAGCGATGCAGGACCCGAACCCGGAAGTCGCCGGTCGTGGCCTGCTACGCCTGGAGCAGGCCGGCATCGCCACTGAAAGCGGTGTGCTGGAAGGCGAGGCGCGCAAGCTCAATCCGGGTTTTCTCAAGCGCATGGAGCACGGCTTGCCGTTCGTACGGGTCAAGCTGGCCATGAGCCTGGACGGTCGCACGGCGATGGAAAGTGGCGAGAGCCAATGGATTACCGGCCCGGCGGCGCGTTCGGCGGTTCAGCGCTTGCGCGCCCAGGCCAGCGTGGTGCTGACCGGCGCCGATACGGTGCTGGCAGACAATGCCCGCTTGACGGTGCGCGCCGATGAGCTGGGGCTGGATGCCGGACAAACCGCACTGGCCATGAGCCGACCGCCGCTGCGGGTACTGGTCGACGGTCGCCTGCGCGTGCCGCTGGATGCGCCGTTCTTCAAGGCCGGCCCGGCGTTGGTCGCCACCTGCGTGGCGGTGGAAGAGCAATACGCCAACGGCCCGGAATGCCTGATCGTGCCCGGCTACGATGGTCAGGTCGATCTGCGCCAGTTGCTGGTCGAGCTTGCCCAACGTGGCGTCAACGAGGTGTTGGTCGAGGCCGGTCCACGGCTGGCCGGTGCTTTCGCTCAACTCGGTTTGGTGGATGAGTTCCAGATTTTCATTGCCGGCAAGTTTTTGGGCTCTTCGGCACGGCCGCTGCTGGATTGGCCGCTCGCGCAAATGAAGGATGCACCCGAGCTTAAAATCACCGAAATTCGCGCGGTGGGCGATGACTGGCGAGTCACCGCCATTCCTTCGCCAGCGGCGAGCGTATAATTCCCGGCCATCGCTATAGCGCTGGCTCTGTTCTCGAGGAGAACCCCATGTTCACCGGCATCATCGAATCCATCGGCAGTATTCGTGCATTGACCCCAAAAGGCGGAGATGTGCGGGTCCATGTAGAAACCGGCAAGCTCGACTTGAGCGACGTCAAACTGGGCGACAGCATCGCGGTCAACGGCGTGTGCCTGACGGCAGTTGAATTGCCGGGCAACGGCTTCGCGGCGGACGTCAGTCGCGAAACCCTCGACTGCACCGCCATGAACGACCTGAAAAGCGGCAGCCCGGTCAACCTGGAAAAAGCCCTGACCCCGACTACACGCCTGGGTGGGCATCTGGTCAGCGGCCACGTCGATGGCGTGGGTGAAGTGGTTGCCCGTACCGAAAACGCGCGCGCCGTGGAATTCCGCATCCGCGCGCCCAAAGAACTGGCCAAGTACATCGCCCATAAAGGTTCGATCACCGTCGACGGCACCAGCCTGACCGTGAACGCGGTCGATGGCGCCGAGTTCCTGCTGACCATCATTCCGCACACCCTGAGCGAAACCATCATGGCGTCCTACCAACCAGGTCGCCGGGTCAATCTGGAAGTCGACTTGCTGGCCCGCTACCTGGAGCGCCTGTTGCTGGGCGACAAGGCCGCAGAGCCAACTGCCGGCAGCACCATTACTGAAAGCTTTCTGGCCGCCAACGGCTATCTCAAATCCTGAAGCTCAAATTTCGAAAAAAAGGGGGTGCCTTGTGGCGCTCAATAGCATCGAAGAACTGGTTGAAGACATCCGCCAAGGCAAGATGGTCATCCTCATGGATGACGAAGACCGCGAGAACGAAGGCGACCTGATCATGGCCGCCGAGTGCTGCCAGGCCGAACACATCAATTTCATGGCCAAGCACGCCCGCGGCCTGATCTGCATGCCGATGAGCCGCGAACGCTGCGAATTGCTCAAGCTGCCGCTGATGGCGCCACGCAACGGTTCCGGTTTCGGCACCAAGTTCACCGTGTCCATCGAAGCGGCCACCGGTGTGACCACCGGCATTTCCGCCGCCGACCGTGCGCGCACCGTGCAAGCGGCCGCTGCCCGTGATGCCAAGGCTGAAGACATCGTCAGTCCGGGCCACATCTTCCCGCTGATGGCCCAGGCCGGCGGCACCCTGGCCCGTGCCGGCCACACCGAAGCGGCCTGCGACCTGGCGCGCATGGCCGGTTTCGAGCCGAGCGGCGTGATCTGCGAAGTGATGAACGACGACGGCACCATGTCCCGTCGCGCCGAACTGGAAGCTTTCGCCGCCGAACACAACATCAAGATCGGCACCATCGCCGACCTGATTCACTACCGGATGATCCACGAACGTACCGTTCAGCGGATTGCCGAGCAGCCGCTGGACAGCGAACTGGGCCAATTCAACCTGGTGACCTATCGTGATTCCGTGGAAGGCGACGTGCACATGGCCCTGACCCTGGGCAATGTCTGCGCCGAAGAACCGACCCTGGTGCGCGTGCACAACATGGACCCGTTGCGCGACCTGCTGATGGTCAAGCAGCCGGGCCGCTGGAGCCTGCGCGCCGCCATGGCCGCGGTGGCCGAGGCCGGCAGCGGTGTGGTGTTGTTGCTCGGTCACCCGCTTGATGGCGATGTGCTGCTGGCGCATATCCGCGAAACCGCCGATCACGCCGTGGCGAAAAAACCGACCACCTACAGCATTGTCGGTGCCGGTTCGCAGATCCTGCGTGACCTTGGCGTGCGCAAAATGCGCCTGATGTCGGCGCCGATGAAATTTAATGCGATATCCGGTTTCGATCTGGAAGTTGTAGAATACGTGCCCTCCGAATAATGACCGGGGATTTCGTATTGCTGGCGTAGATCCATTGTGGCGAGGGGATTTATCCCCGTTGGACTGCGAAGCAGTCCCAAAATAGGGGCCGCTGTGCGGCCCAACGGGGATGAATCCCCTCGCCACTGGGGTGTAATCAACCGGCAATGCGGTTTTTCCGGACATGTATTCGTGGCTAATATCACTGAGGGGCGCGTAGAAGACGCGTCCCGGCTCTTTAAGAGATCTATCGAATGACCCTGAAGACCATCGAAGGTACCTTCATCGCCCCTAAAGGCCGCTACGCTCTGGTAGTGGGCCGTTTCAACAGCTTCGTCGTTGAAAGCCTGGTCAGCGGTGCAGTTGATGCCCTGGTTCGCCATGGCGTGAGCGAAAGCGACATCACCATCATCCGTGCGCCTGGCGCCTTCGAAATCCCGCTGGTTGCGCAGAAAGTCGCTCAGAAGGGCGAGTTCGCGGCAATCATCGCCCTGGGCGCGGTCATTCGTGGCGGTACTCCGCATTTCGAATACGTGGCGGGCGAATGCACCAAGGGCCTGGCCCAGGTGTCCATGGAGTTCGGCGTTCCGGTCGCTTTCGGCGTCCTGACCGTTGATTCCATCGAGCAAGCCATCGAACGTTCCGGCACCAAGGCCGGTAACAAAGGTGCCGAAGCTGCCTTGTCCGCTCTGGAAATGGTCAGCCTGCTGGCGCAGTTGGAGGCCAAGTGATTAGCGACGAAAGCGATCGTTTCAACCCGCGCGATCCAAAGCCTGCGGATGCCGGCAAGCCATCGAAAAGCGCCAAGCGTCGCGAAGCCCGTCAGCTCGCGACCCAGGCACTGTACCAATGGCACATGGCCAAGCAGTCGCTGAACGAGATCGAAGCGCAGTTCCGGGTCGATAACGATTTCACCGATGTCGATGGCGCGTACTTCCGCGAAATCCTGCACGGGGTTCCGCAGTTCAAGACCGAGATCGACACCGCCCTCAAGCCTTGCCTGGACTTGACCATCGAAGAGCTCGACCCGGTTGAACTGGCGGTTTTGCGCCTGTCCACCTGGGAACTGCTCAAGCGTGTCGACGTGCCTTACCGCGTTGTGATCAACGAAGGTATCGAACTGGCCAAGGTCTTCGGTTCCACCGATGGCCACAAGTTCGTCAACGGCGTGCTCGACAAGCTGGCTCCGCGTCTGCGTGAAGCTGAAGTGAAGGCGTTCAAGCGCTGATCGGCGCTTGTAACGTCGGCACGAAGCCATGGGCGAGTTTGAGCTGATCCGCAATTTCTTCGCCGCCGCGCCTTGTGCGCAGGGCGGCGAAGGCGTTGCCCTCGGCATTGGCGATGACTGCGCCTTGCTGGCTGTTCCCCCCGGGGAGCAGTTGGCGATTTCCACCGACACCCTCGTGGCCGGTGTGCATTTCGCAGATCCCTGCGATCCGTTTCTGCTCGGTCAGCGCTCGCTGGCTGTTGCGGTCAGCGACCTGGCCGCCATGGGCGCCACCCCCGTTGCCTTTACCCTTGCCTTGACCTTGCCGGCGGTGACCACCGATTGGCTGCAAGCCTATGCCCGTGGTTTGAACCTCATGGCGCAAAGCTGCGGCGTGGCGCTGGTGGGCGGCGACACCACCCGTGGGCCGCTGAGCCTGACCATGACCGTGTTCGGTCGGGTGCCGGGCGGGTTGGCCTTGACCCGCAGCGGCGCGCAAGCGGGCGACCTGCTGTGCGTGGGGGGCGAATTGGGCAATGCCGCCGGGGCATTGCCGCTGGTGCTGGGCCAGCGCAGCGCCGAGGCGGTCATCGCCGACCCGCTGCTGGCGCATTACTGGTCGCCGCAACCGCAGCTTGGATTGGGCATGGCACTGCGTGGCAAGGCGACTTCGGCGCTGGATATCTCCGATGGCCTGCTCGCCGATTGCGGGCACATCGCCCTGGCGTCGAACGTCGGTCTGCAGCTCGAACGCGAACGGTTGCCGCTGTCGGCGGCGCTGCTCGCTTTCCTTGGTCGATCAGGCGCGGAACGTGCCGCCCTCAGTGGCGGTGACGATTACGTACTGGCCTTCACTCTACCGTCCGTCGAATTGCCTGCCTTGCTGGCCGACGGCTGGCCGATCCATGTGATCGGGCGCGTGGTGAATGGTCAGGGCGTGATGCTGCTGGACGCCGATGGGCAAGACATCACCCCGCAAACCCGGGGTTATCAACATTTTCGGGAGACACCGTGACAGATCATCCCAAACAGGTCCCGGCGGAATTCGTACCGCCATCGGTCTGGCGCAATCCCTGGCATTTCCTGGCGTTCGGCTTCGGCTCGGGCACCCTGCCAAAGGCACCGGGCACCTGGGGGTCGTTGGTTGCGCTACCCTTTATCCCGTTATGGCAAATGTTGCCCGATTGGGGCTACTGGCTGATGTTGGGCATCACCATGCTGTTCGGCTTCTGGCTGTGCGGCAAGGTCGCCGATGATTTGCGGGTGCACGATCACGAAGGCATCGTCTGGGACGAGATGGTCGGAATGTGGATCACCCTGTGGCTGGTGCCGGAAGGCTGGCAGTGGCTGCTGGCGGGTTTTCTGATGTTCCGCTTCTTCGATATCCTCAAACCGTGGCCGATTCACTGGATCGACCGGCATGTTCACGGCGGTGTCGGGATCATGCTCGATGATGTCCTGGCCGGGGTATTCGCATGGTTGGCGATGCAGGGGCTGGTATGGATTTTCGCCTGACCTGAGAGGTTATGAGGCGATTGGGAGAACTAAGGATGGCTCGACGCGGGTTGATGGTGCTGGTGTTCGCCTTGTTTTGCTCACTCGCCCACGCGGGGGAGGCCGCAACGACGCCGTCCGTGATTCACCTGGCCAGCGAAGAGTGGGAAGACTACACCGCCGCCGATGGCCACGGGCTTGGCTGGGACGTGCTGCGGCAGGTCTTTGAACCAGCGGGGGTCAAACTGGACATCCGCACCGAACCTTACCTGCGCTCCATGGGCCTGGCCCAACGCGGCGAAGTGGACGCCTGTGTCGGTTCCTACCGCGACGAGTCGGACGAACTGCTCTATCCGCAGTGGAATTTCGACACCGATCACATCTATGCCCTGGGGCTGGCCAGCAGCCCTGTGCCGACCCCGGAAACCCTGGGCAATTATCGACTGGCCTGGGTCCGCGGTTACGATTATCAGGACTACCTGCCCAACGTACGCCGCTACGATGAAGTGATCCGGCGCACAGGCATCGTCTCGATGCTGACCCACAACCGTGCTGATTTCTACATAGATGCGCTGACTGAGGTCGATTACGTCCTCAATCGGGCCAAGGATCCGTCCCAGTTCCGCCGCACCCATATCGCGGAGTTGCCGTTGTATCTGTGCTTTGCCAAGACGCCACAGGCTCGTACATTAATGGCCCTGTTCGACCAGCGTATGGAAGCGTTGGTAAAAAGCGGCGAACTGAAACCGATCTTCGAGCGCTGGAAGCAGCCTTATCCGTTTGATTAAACCTGTGGGAGCGAGCCTGCTCGCGAAAGCGATCTGTCAGTCACATTTTTCTCGCCTGACAGTCCGCTTGCGCGAGCAGGCTCGCTCCCACAAGGGAACGTGGCAGTCCGGATATCAAACTTTTTGATTGTTATGGCCGATAATTCAGCCTAAGCGTCTGTCGGAACCTGCTGTTACAATGCCGGCCTGCGAATCTTCAGACTTTTAGATCAGGAGCACACCGGTGCCTGTCGTTTTTGTCGCCGCTTCCAAGCTGCCAACGCCTTTTGCGCAATTCACCATGCACGGTTTTCTCGATGAAGCTACCGGGCGCGAGCACGTTGTGCTGAGCCTGGGTGAGATCGCCGACGGTGCTCCGGTACTCGGCCGGTTGCATTCCGAATGCCTGACTGGCGATGCCTTGTTCAGCCAGCGTTGCGACTGCGGCTCGCAACTTGAAGCAGCGCTGCAGGCCATCGCCCGTGAAGGCCGTGGCGTGCTGCTGTACCTGCGGCAGGAAGGCCGCGGCATTGGCTTGCTGAATAAAATCCGCGCCTACGAATTGCAGGATGGCGGTGCCGATACCGTTGAAGCCAACGAGCGCCTGGGCTTCGCGGCCGACCAGCGTGATTACGCCATGTGCCTGCCGATGCTGGAGCACCTGGGGGTGAAATCCCTGCGTCTGATGACCAACAACCCACGCAAGGTCAAAGCCCTGACCGACATGGGCATCGTGGTCGCCGAGCGCGTGCCGCTGCACACCGGCCATAACCCGCACAACAAACTCTACCTGGCGACCAAGGCCAGCAAACTCGACCACATGATGGGTAACGAGCATCAGGGCGAGGTAGACCGGGCGTGACCCGCGGTCAGGTGCGGCGGCGATTGTCCGTCAACTGGTGGCAATACTTTGCGCTGGCCTTGTTGCCGCTGTTGGTGATCAACGGCGTGTTCGGCCAGGGTGAGGCTATCTTGCCGGTGCTGACGATGCCGTTGTTCATCGCCGGTGTCGCTTCGATGTTTGTCAGCCTGAAGTTCTTTGGCAGCTACAAACACGCGTTGATCGCCACCCAGAAAGCCCTCGATACCCCGGATGAACCTGCTGCGTGGATCAGCCTGGCCGCCACGCGGCGCACGGCGTTCCTCGCCGCCAGCCTGCCGGCGTGGATCGCGGCATTGGCGGTATTTGTCGGTCTTGAAGCGGTGCCGCTGATGTTGTTGGCGCTGTCGACCACGGTGCTGTTCTACCTCTACCGTATTCCGCGTCAGCTGGGTTGATGCGTCCTGTCTGGCTGGCATTTCTGTTGCTGGCCGTCAGCGGTTCGTCGATGGCGGCCGAACGGGTGGTCAGTCTGGCGCCGTCGCTCTCGGAAATCGTTGTCGAACTGGGTTCCGCCGACCTGCTGGTGGGTGTGCTGGATGCCGGTGAGCGTCCCGCTGAACTCAAGAACCTGCCTTCCGTTGGCCGCTACGGCCAGTTGGACATGGAGCGGCTGCTCAGCCTGAAGCCCGATTTGCTGCTGCTCTGGCCCGGCAGCGTCGGCCCGGCGCAGCGCGAACAACTCAAGCGCTTGAACATCCCGACCTACGTCGCCGAACCGCACAGCCTTGAGCAGCTCACTGCACAGATCGAGGCAATAGCCACTCAGCTCGGGCGACCTGAGCGTGGAACTGCATGGGCCGCCGATCTGCGTGAGCGGCTCAAGGAACTGCGTCAGCGCTATCGGCGGGATCAACCATTGCGGGTGTTCTACCAGGTCTGGGATCGGCCGCTGTACACCGTGGGCGGCGGGCAGATCATCAGCGATGCGCTTGATGTCTGCGGTGTCCGGAACGTATTTGCCGACCTGACGCTGCCGGCACCGCAAGTCAGCGTCGAGGCGGTGTTGCAGCGCAATCCCGAGGTGATTCTGGCCGCTGATCAGGCTCAGCTGGAGGCGTGGAAGGCGTGGCCACAGGTAGCGGCAGTGGTGAATGGGCAATTGTTGCGGGTGACCGATAAAGGCCTGGAGCGGCCCAGCGGGCAAATGGTCGAAGCGACGGCCAAACTTTGCCAATTGATCGCGCCCGAGCGCTGAGATCGAGGTGCTGCCTTCGCGAGCAGGCTCGCTCCCACATTGGAGCTGTGCCCCCCTGTGGGAGCGAGCCTGCTCGCGAAGAGGTCAATCCAATCACCGCGAATTTCGGTTTAGATCTCCGGCGTCCAGGTCACCCCAAACATCCACGCCCGACCTTCTTCGCGATACCCATACTGGCTGCCTTCATGGCTGTACAACACTCGGCTGTAACCCTTGTCCAGCAGGTTATCCACCTTCAGCTCCAGCTTGATCTCGCGATTGAGTTCCCAGCTACTGCGTAACCCCAGCAAGGCATAGCCGCCCAATGGCTGTTGATTGTTCAAGTCGTCATAGCTGCTGCTGACCGCCTGCCAACTGGCGCCGAGGCCCAATCGATCGAACTGCCGATCCAGGTCCAGGCTCAAGGTGCGTCGCGCACGACGGGCCAGGGTATGTCCGCTATCGCGGTCCCGCGGGTCGATGATTGCCACGCCAAGGTTGCTCTGCCAGCCGAACAGTTCCTGCTTCAACGCCGCCTCAAAGCCGTTGATCCGCGCCGACGCAACGTTTTCCGGTCGTGAGTTGCTGCCGAAGATGATCGCGTCTTTCAGGTCCGTTCGGTACAGCGAGGCTTCCAGGCGACTGTTCTCGGTCAATTGACTGCGCCATTGCAACTCATAGCTTTTCGAGGTTTCGGGCTTGAGGTCCGGGTTGCTGAAGTCCGGGTAATACAGGTCGTTGAAGGTCGGCGCGCGGAAACCTTCGCTGTAGGTCAGCAGCACATCGTTGGCCGGGTTCAACGGCAGGGTAAAGGTACCGCTCCAGCTGTTCTGGCCGCCGAACTGCTGGTTCTGGTCGCGGCGCAGACCCAGTTCGGTGGAGAAGCTGTCGGTGCGGTAGCGATGCTGAATAAACGCAGCACGGTTCCAGCGGCTGTCCTCGTCGAAGGCTGTGCTGCTGTTGATCCGGTCTTCGTACCAGTCGCCGCCGAGGATCAGACTGTTGCGCTCGTTGAGTGTCAGGTCGTTCTGCCAGCTCACCGAGTCTCGGTAAGTGTTGAACACACTGCGCTCATCGCTGAGCTTGTCGAGGGTCTGCTCGCGGTTTTCGCTGTGGCCGAATTCGATACGGGTTTTCCAGCGATCGTTGACCCTCGCGTCGACGTAGCTGCTGACACTGCTCACGTCGAATTCGCTGTAGGGCTGTTGCTGGACCGACTCGAAAGTCTCCAGGTCGAAGCGTCCGAACGGGTTGTCGAATTCACTTTTGCCCCGGTTATCCAGCACATTGGCGCCGATTTCGATGTCGTCGCTGAGGGCATGGCTCAGGCTCAGGCTGAACGCCTGGTTGCGGTACGCGTCATGGTCGCCATCGCTGGGATAGGACTCATGGGTGCGGTTGATCCCGGCGGTTTCATCGAGGCTGGCGCCGAGGTTGAAGCGGGTTTTTTCGTCACCACCGGATAGGCCAACGCTACGTTCCCAGGTTTGATTGCTGCCAACGCCCACATGCATTTGTGGGCGCAAACCGGGTTCGCTGCCACGACGGGTGAAGATCTGGATCACCCCTCCGATCGCGTCGCTGCCATAAATCACCGAGCGGGAGCCGCGCAGCACTTCCACGCGCTCAACCTGTTCGATGTTGATGTGTTGCAGGTTGCTGTCGCCGGACGTCGAGTTGCCGATCCGTTGGCCGTCCACCAGCACCAGGCTTTGCGCCGATTGCGTGCCGCGAATGTAAACCCCCGGCAGGCTGCCGCGTCCGCCGGTTTGTGCGATTTGCACACCGGGTACGCGGCGCAGCAGATCCGTCACGCTGTTTGGCTGCAGGCGATCGATGTCTTCGCGAGTAAATACGGTATTGGCGGCGCTGCTGTCGTTGCGAGCTTCGACCTGGCGGTTGGCGCTGATCAGCACGTCGGGCAGTTTCAAGGCTTGATCGCGCTCGAAGTTATCGGCCAGCAGCGGGGTGGCCGGTAGCAGGGTCAGCGTCAGGGCGAGGGGGGAGAGTTTCATGGCAGTCCGTTGGTGCTTTGGAGCAAACACTGGTTTGAAAGGTACATAAGCAATGTGGGAGCGAGCCTGCTCGCGAAGGCGGTATGTCAGTCAGTTACCAAGTCGACTGACACTCCGCTTTCGCGAGCAGGCTCGCTCCCACAGGTTTTGCATGCATCCAGAGATTTACAGGTTGAGCAGTTGCAGGCGCTCGCGAATCGAAGCTTCGATCCCGGCTTCATCCAGTCCACACTCAGCCAGCATTTGCGCAGGCTTGGCGTGTTCGACGTAGATATCCGGCAAGCCCAGGTGCAGCACCGATTTGAGGATGTTTTCCCGGGCGAGGAATTCGCTGACCGCTCCACCGGCGCCACCCATGATCGCGTTCTCTTCGACGGTCACCAGCAGCTCGTGGCTGGCGGCGATTTCACGCACCAGTGCTTCGTCGAGGGGTTTGACGAAGCGCATGTCGACCACGGTGGCGTCCAGCTTCTCGGCGACTTTCAGCGCCTCGGCCAGTTGCACGCCGAACACCAGCAGGGCGACCCTGCTGCCCTGGCGGCGAACCACGCCTTTGCCGATTTCGATCGGTTCGAGGTCTTTCTCGATGGCCGCGTTCGGGCCATTGCCGCGCGGATAGCGCACCGCCGCCGGGCCTTCGTACAAGTGGCCGGTGGTGAGCATTTTGCGCAGCTCGTTTTCGTCGCTCGGGGTCATCACCAGCATGCCGGGGATGCAACGCAGGAACGACAGGTCGAAACTACCGGCATGGGTCGGGCCGTCCTCGCCCACCAGACCGGCGCGGTCGATGGCGAACAGCACGTCGAGGTTTTGCACCGCCACATCGTGGACAAGCTGGTCGTAACCGCGCTGCAGGAACGTCGAGTAGATCGCCACAACCGGTTTCGCGCCTTCGCAGGCCATGCCGGCGGCGAGGGTCACGGCGTGTTGCTCGGCAATCGCCACGTCGAAGTAGCGCAGCGGGAAGCGTTCGCTGAAGGCCACCAGGTCGGAGCCTTCCTTCATCGCCGGCGTGATCCCGACCAGACGTGGGTCGGCCGCTGCCATGTCGCACAGCCATTCACCGAATACACCGGAGTACTTTGGTCCACTGGCTTTTTTCGGCGCGGCGGCCGGTGCATCCAGCGGCTCAAGTTTGGTGATGGCGTGGTAACCGATCGGGTCGACTTCGGCCGGGGCGAAACCTTTGCCTTTTTTGGTGACGATGTGCAGGAACTGCGGGCCTTTGAGATCGCGCATGTTGCGCAGGGTGGCGATCAGGGTCGGCAGGTCGTGGCCATCGATCGGGCCGATGTAATTCCAGCCCAATTCTTCGAATAGTGTGCCGGGAACCAGCATGCCTTTTGCGTATTCTTCGGTGCGACGGGCAATCTCCCAGGCACCGGGCAGGCGCGACAGCACTTTTTTGCTGCCTTCGCGCATGCTGGCGTAAGTGCGGCTGGAAAGGATCTTCGCCAGATAGTTCGACAAGCCGCCGACGTTGCGCGAGATCGACATGTCATTGTCGTTGAGGATCACCAGCATGTTGGCGTCCACTTCCGGCGCATGGTTCAGCGCTTCGAACGCCATGCCGGCGGTCAGGGCGCCGTCGCCGATCACGGCAATCGCCTTGCGATCACTGTTCTGCAGCCGGGCGGCAATCGCCATGCCCAGCGCGGCACTGATCGAGGTGCTGGAGTGGCCGACGCCAAAGGTGTCGTACTCGCTCTCGGAGCGGCGCGGGAACGCGGCAATGCCGTCCTTCTGGCGCAGGGTGCCCATGCGCTCGCGGCGACCGGTGAGGATCTTGTGCGGATAAGCCTGATGACCCACGTCCCACACCAACCGGTCGTCCGGGGTGTCGAAAACGTAATGCAACGCGATGGTCAGCTCGATCACGCCCAGGCCGGCACCGAAATGCCCGCCGGTCTGACCGACCGTGTAGAGCAATTCCAGGCGCAACTCATCGGCCAGGGTTTCCAGCTCGGCTTCGCCTAACCGGCGCAGGCCGTCCGGCGTGTCGGCACGGTCGAGCAGGGGCGTGGTCGGGCGCTTGCGGGGAATCTCATGAAACGTCGTGGGCATCAGGCGAATCGTTATAGGTATAAAAGATGCGGCAGTTTACCTGATGCATCGGTCCCTGCCCACGCGTTGGTCTTTTTTGGCGGATACGCCGTCAGTTGCGGCGTTCGACGATATAACGGGCCAGGTCGCGCAAGGGCTCGGCTGCCGCGTCAAACGGTCGCAGGGCATGCAGGGCCTGATCGCGCAGTTCCAGGGCGTAGGCCTTGGCGGCGTCGAGACCGAGCAGGGACGGGTAGGTCGGCTTGTCGCGGGCAATGTCGGCGCCCTGGCGTTTGCCCAGGGTTTCGGTATCGCTTTCGACATCGAGGATGTCGTCCTGGACCTGGAACGCCAGGCCGATGGCCTGTGCATAAGTCTGCAGGGATTTGAGTTCGTCCTTCTCGGCACGGCCACTGGCCAGGGCACCGAGTTTGACGCTGACCTCGATCAGCGCGCCGGTCTTGTGCCGGTGCATGTATTCGAGGGCCTTCTGATCGAGTTTCAGGCCGACCGAGCCGAGGTCGATGGCTTGACCGCCGACCATGCCCGCCGGGCCTGCGGCCTGCGCCAGGGCACTGACCATTTGCAGGCGAATCTCGGCGTCGGCGTCGCTCAGGCGCGGGTCGAGCAGGGCGCTGAAGGCCAGGCTCTGCAAACCGTCGCCGGCGAGGATCGCGCAGGCTTCATCGAATTTCTTGTGAGTGGTTGGCTGACCGCGACGCAAATCATCATCGTCCATCGCCGGCAAATCGTCATGCACCAACGAGTAAGCGTGGATCAACTCCACTGCACAGGCCGCGCCATTGGCTTGCTCGGCCTTGCCGCCCAGCGCCTCGCACGCGGCGTAGGCCAACAGTGGACGCACGCGCTTGCCGCCGTTCATCACGCTGTAGCGCATGGCTTCGTACAAACGCGCCAGCTCCGGGCCCGGCGCGGTGAACAGGGTTTCCAGGGCCGCGTTGACACGGGTCTGGCTGGTCGCCGAATACGCTGCAATCATTCCGGTTGATCCGCGTCGAAGGGTTCCTCGGCCAACTCGCCATCGCGCTCGAGCAGCACCTGAACCTTTTGCTCGGCCTGGGCCAGCGCCGCCTGGCAATCGCGGGTCAGCCCGATGCCTTGCTCGAAAGCGGTCAACGAGTCTTCCAGCGACAATTCACCGTTCTCCAGACGCTCCACCAGCGTTTGCAGGTCGGCGAGGGACTGTTCGAAATCCAGTGCAGCTTTTTTGCGGGCCATGGCGGCGATTTCCGGTTGACGTTAAACCGGCGCGACACTAGCAGATAGGGGGTTTATGGGCAAATGAACGGGGGATTTCGGCACTACTGTTTTTGGGGTGGAGCCAATCCTGTGGCGAGGGGATTTATCCCCGTTCGACTGCGCATCAGTCGTAAATCCGGACAACGCATACTGTCGGATCTGACGTTAGGGGCCGCTTCGCAGTCCAACGGGGATAAATCCCCTCGCCACAAACTGAGTGGCGACTCGACTCTACGGTTATTCGGCTCATTTTGTGAGCCGAATAGGAGCCCTAATCGGCTCACCGTGATTCCTCCCGCAAATCCAGACGCATCCGATTGTTAAAAAACACCCGCCCGTCTAACCTTCGTGCCATATCAGACCCTCTATTCCCGGGTCTTTCAGACGAAACGCAGTATTCGCCTCTGTAACGCGCCGAGGATCAGGCGCAAGGTTTCGTCATGCATGGCAGGAGGCGTCACATGCGTTCATTCCTTTTGCTGCTGATCGGGCTGGCCTGCACGCCGGCCTTGGCCGCACCGGGTGCCGAGTTGTCGGAGCCGGTGGGCGGCTGGCGCTTCAATGGCTTGCTGGATCGTACGGAAAACCCGCAAGTCGCCTATCCCACGCCACCCATTGACCGGGGCGTGCAGCGTAACCGCACGATGATCGAAGGCCAGCTCAAGGCCATCGGCACGCAACGCGGTCCCCATACTCTGGCGGTCAATGGCAACCCACTGAATCTGTACACCGACGATCAGGGGCGTTTCGCCCGGCCGTACGCGTTCGGTGCCGGTTCCAACAGCGTCGAAGTGCGTAGCGCCGAAGGCCAGTCGCTCAAGCGCGTTCAATTCTATGAAGCCAACAACCTGCGCACGCCAGCGCGGATTCGCGTGGTGCTGGGTTGGGACGATCCGAAAGCCGAACTCGACCTGCACATCGTTACCCCCGATGGTCAGCATGCGTTCTGGGCTCGTCCGGCGATGAGCAACGGCGGTGGCCTCGACCCGGATGGCGTCGATGGGCCCGGCCCGGAAATGTTCACCATGACCGCGCCGCTGCATGGCACCTATCTGGTTTACGTGAACTATTGGGGCAACTTCGGCAGCGGCGGCTATAACTTCGATGAGGCCGGCAACCAGAACGAGGTGATCACCTCGCAGATCAATCTGGTGCTCAACGAAAACACCGTCGACGAGAAACGCGAGACCTTCATCGTGCCCTTGCGTGCGATCGGTGACCTGCTGCTGGTCAAGACATTCAACTATTGAGCATCCCGCACCACGGATGAATTGGGTTTGTATTCATGAGCGACAGCAATGATTCACCGGCAGCCCCCCCGGCCGCCGAAACACCGAGCGTCAAACCGTCACGCCGTTGGCCGGCCATTGTGGTCGGTGCGTGCCTGGTCGCGGGCGTGGCCGCCGGCATGGGTTGGTTGATGCAAAAAAGCAAAGCCCCGGCCCCGCAACTGGCGGCTGAAAAACTCGGCATGAGCCGCCCTGATGGCTTGCTGGAAACCCGTTCCCTGAGCCAGTTGCCCAAGGACTTGCTGGCAGTGCCGTTCCTCAAGGCAACCCTGACCGAAGATTTCGTCTTCTATTACGAAACCCACGCCGACCGCCTCGGGCTGATCGGCAGTCTGCGGCGGATCATTTACGAACACGACCTGAAGTTGCAGGACACGTTGGTCGAGCAGCTCTTCGATCAGCCGGCCGATGTGGCGCTGTGGCGTGGGGCGGACGGGCGGCTCAGGGATTTCCTGTTGGTGATGGATCGCGGCGGCCTGGCCAAGGTGCTCGAGCCCCTGGCGAAGGTGGCGCTGGATGATTCGCAACTGAGCAAGATCGCTGACGTGAAAGTCGGCGCCGATGACGTAGCGCTTTATCAGCTCACCTACAACGCCAGCAAGGCGCTGCTGTTTGCCTCCCATGGCGACAAACTGGTGGTGATGTCGAATCCGACCAAGCTCTACGATCCACAAAGCGGGGTCACGCAAGAGTCGGGCAGTGTGTCGACCCAAGCCATTGCCGCGCTGCTCAACGGCGACAAATTGTTCCCTGAAGCCTTCGGTCTGCAACGCCGTGCACCGGAGGTCAAGCAGCGGCTATCGGTCAATGCCAGTGTGTTGGCCATGGGCTACCAGCGTTTTATCCCGAACTTTGCCGGCCTGCGGTTCGACATGGACGACAAAGGCTGGCACAGCTTCCTCGCCATGGACGAACTGGACAACCAGCCGGATTTCGATTTCAAACCGATCTGGCAAGCCATGCCCATGGGCGCCAGCGCTTGCGTGGCCTTGCCGCTCGCTGTCGAACACCAGAAGCCGTTGCTGGTGAAACTTGGCGCCGAAGAGAACACAGCCCAGGCGTTGATCGAGCACATGGCGGGTGCCGCGGGCCTGTGCTGGTACGCCGATTCGCGGCTGTACACGCCGTTGCTGGTGGCCAGCCTCAAGGATGAAGGCAGCGCCAGACTCGATGGTGATCTGGGCAAGCTGTTCGGTTCGATGGTGGGCGCTTATGAAGGCAAGGTCGAAGAACATGCGTTCCCGGTCGTCGAGAAACAGGAAGGCACAACCCACCAATGGCAGCGCCAGGTCAGTTCCAATTTCGGCCCGTATGCCGCCAAGGACGCCGAGCAGCCAGACGCAATCAGCGGTAAGGCGTTTATGCGCGTGAGCCTGGCGCGGCATGGTTCGACGTTGCTGTTTTCCCTCGACGACAAGCTGGTGGGCAAGGCGCTCGGCACCCTCGACAAACGCTTCCCGCCCATGGCGGATGTGGTGCCGAAAGACCTGCTGATGCCGGTTTACTTCGGCCCGGATTCCATGGCGCAACTGATGCAGCAGGAAACCCTCGATAGCCTGCCCCAGGACATGGAGCCGGTGTTCTATAACGCCGCGAAAACCTACCTGATCCCCAAACTGCGCACGCTCGGCGGCTACGGCAAGTACGCCCTGACCCTGCCCGAAGGCAGCGAACCCGACGGCCACTGGCAATGGCTGCCGCTGGAGTGGAAAGCGCTGTGACTGGACTGATCCGAAGCTTCGGCCTGTTGGCGCTATTGCTCACGGGGCAGGTATTGGCCACCGAAACGCCGGTGCTGGATGTGCAGCAATCCCAGGTGTTCCGCGCCTGGTTCGTGCGCATCGCTCAGGAGCAACTGACTCAAGGCCCGAGCCCGCGCTGGTATCAGCAAGACTGCGCCGGGCTGGTGCGCTTCGCCGCCAATGAAGCCTTGAAGGTCCACGACGACAAATGGCTGCGCAGCAACGGTCTTTCCAATCGCTACCTGCCGCCGGAGTTGCAACTGAGCGATGCCCAGCGCGGCCTCGCCCAGCAATGGCAACAGGGCGGCGGCAAGGTCGGGCCGTACGTTAACGCGATCAAGCTGATTCAGTTCAACAGTCATCTGGTCGGTCGTGACGTAGCCCAGGCGCGGCCCGGTGACCTGATGTTTTTCGATCAGGGTGACGACCAGCACCTGATGATCTGGATGGGCCGCTACATCGCCTATCACACCGGCACCACGACTCCCACCGATAACGGCATGCGTTCGGCAAGCCTGCAACAACTCATGACATGGAAGGACACCCGATGGATACCCGATGCCGCCAACCCCAACTTCATCGGTGTCTATCGACTGAATTTTCTCTCCCAATGATCGGTGCGCGCATGCTGCGTTTTCTGCCTCTGCTGTTGGTTATGGCGCTGCCTTTTTCGGCGGTGCAGGCCGAAGACACCGTCGAGCCGAGCGGTTATACGCCGGTGGCCGGTGAAAGTTTTTTCCTGCTGGCCGACAGCAGTTTTGCCAGTGACGAACAGGCGATGGTGCGCCTCGAAGCGCCCGGTCGCGACTATCGCCGCTTCCGCATGGAGCCTTACGGCGGTGCGGACATTCGGGTGTACCGGATCGACAAGCCGCTGGACTTCCTCAAGCGCCAGAAGAACCTGCACCGTGTGGTCAGCGATGGCCAGTTCAAGGGCGAAGGCCTGTCGAACACTCTGGCGTACCTGTGGGACAACTGGTATCGCAAATCCCGTCGGGTGATGCAGCGGGCGTTTTCCTACGAGTCGCGGAAACAAGTCACCGAGGAAGTGCCGGAGCTGAAAATGGGCGGCGCCATGGCCGCGCCAACGCCCTACGACGCGCAGCCGCAATTCGCGTTGATTCCTGGCCTGCCGGTGGTCAGTCAATTTCGTTATCCCTTGTGGCAAGCCAAGCCGATCCAGCCTCCGGCCGGTGTGAATCTGGCCGGGTCCTCCAGTGAGTTCGTCAGCGTCGCGCCCGGCAACGTCTATATCCCGCTGGGCAACCTGAAACCGGGTCTGTACCTGGTGGAAGCGCTGATCGGCAAGTACCGCGCGACCACCATGGTCTTCGTCTCCAACACCGTGGCGGTGAGCAAGATTGCCGGCGATGAATTGCTGGTGTGGGCCGCGCGCAAACACGAAGGCAGTTCGGTGCCCAAGGTCAATGTGCTGTGGACCGACGGCCTGGGCGTGATGAGCAGCGGCACCACCGATACCGAGGGATTGTTGCGCCTGAAACACATCAGCCCCGAACGTTCGTTCGTGATCGGTGAGGACGAGGAGGGCGGTGTTTTTGTCTCGGAAAACTTCTACTACGACAGTGAGATCTACGACACCAAACTCTATGCATTCACTGACCGACCGCTGTATCGGCCGGGGGACTGGGTGTCGCTGAAAATCGTCGGCCGCGAGTTCAAGAATGCCCGGGATTCGGTGCAGCCAGCGGCCGCCGACGTCAACTTGACCGTGCTGGATGCGACCGGTACCGCACTGCAAAGCCTGGACTTGAAACTCGATTCCAAGGCCGGCACCCAAGGCCGTTTCCAGTTGCCCGACAATGCCGTGGCCGGTGGATATGAGTTGCGGTTCAACTACAAGGACCAGGCCTACAGCAGCGCCTTCCGCGTGGCGGAATACATCAAGCCGCATTTCGAGATTTCGCTGAACCTGGCCAAGCAGGATTACCGCACCGGCGAACCGGTCAAGGGCAACCTGGTGCTGCTGTACCCGGACGGCAAACCGGTGGCCAGCGCCAAGCTCAGCCTGAGCCTGCGCGCCCAGCAATTGTCGATGGTCGATAACGAACTGCAATACCTGGGGCAATTTCCGGTGGAGCTGACCAGCACCGAATTGACCACCGATGCCAAGGGCAACGCCACCCTCGACCTGCCGGCCGCCGAGAAACCGAGCCGCTACATGCTCACCGTGTTCGCCAGCGATGGCGCGGCGTATCGGGTCAAGACCACGAAGGAAATCCTCATCGATCGCGGTGCAGCGAATTTCCGCTTGAGCGCACCACAGCGCTTCAGTGCAGTGGGCGACAAGGTGGCGTTCAGTTACGCCAATGAAAGTGAGCAAGCCCAATCGGTTGCGCCGAGCAGTTACGGCTGGGTACGACTGGAAGATCAGAGCACCGGCGACGGCAAACTGACGGCCACCGATAAAGGCTTCATCCTGGCCTTCGAGCGTCCGGGCACTTACAACCTGACCCTCAGGGATGACCACGGCCGAACCCTCGGCGCTACCGGGCATTCAGTCACCGGCGACGGTGTCAAAGCGGTACCCGGCACCGTGGAAATCGTCCTCGACAAGCCTGAGTACAAGGCGGGCGATGAAGCGTTGGCGCTGATCACCTTCCCCGAGCCGATCAGCGATGCACTGCTGTCGCTGGAGCGCGACAAGGTCGAGGCCACCGCGTTGCTCTCCAAGGGCGGTGACTGGCTGCAGATGGAAAAACTCAGCGACACCCAATACCGCGCCCGCATCCTGGTGAAGGACAGCTTCACGCCGAACCTGACGTTCTCGGTGCTGTACACCAAGGGCGGTCAGTACAGCTTCCAGAACGCGGGCATCAAGGTGATCGCGCCGCAGATCGACGTGGCCATCGCTACCGACAAGGACACCTATCGGCCCGGCGACACCGTGTCGGTGGATCTGACCACGCAGTTTGCCGGCAAGCCGATCCCGGCGCATTTGACCGTCAGCGTAGTCGACGAAATGGTCTACGCGCTGCAACCGGAAGTGGCGCCGAGCATTGACCAGTTTTTCTACCATCCACGGCGTAACAACGTGCGTACCAGCGCCAGCCTGTCGTTCATCAGCTACGACGTCGCGCTGCCGGGCAGCCCAGGTGCACCGGGCAAGGCCAACCGCAGTGAGCGCGGGGTGAAAGTGCTGGAGCGGCCGCGTCGTGAAGACGTCGATACCGCTGCGTGGCAACCCGAGCTGGTGACCGATGCCAACGGCAAGACCCGGATCACCTTCAAGATGCCCGACTCCCTGACCCGCTGGCGCATCACCGCCCGGGCCATCGCCGATGACGGTCAGGTCGGGCAGAAAAAGCAGTTCGTGCGTTCGGAGAAACCGCTGTACCTGAAGTGGAGCGGGCCGAGTAAATTCCGTACGGGCGACAAGCCGGATCTTGGTGTGTTCGCCTTCAGTCAGGCCGAAAACCCGGTCAAGGCTGAGCTGGTGACTCATTATGCGGGCAGCGAACAACGCGTTCCGGTCACGCTCAATAGCGGCATCAACTACATTGCGCTGCCGGCGTTCGAATGGGCCAGTGGCGAGTGGACCGCCGAACTTGTGCAGGACGGTAAAACCGCCGATGCCCTGGCCGTGCGCCTGACCGCGAGTGGCGAAGGTTGGCAGGTCACGCAAAGCCAAAGCCTGGACGTCGCCAGTGGTGACACACCGCTGATCCTGCCGGCGGATGCCACGGATATCCGCTTGCGTCTGGATGACAGTCCGCAAGCGCTGTTCCGTTCGGCCCTTGATGATCTGCTGAGCTATCCGTACGGCGGCGTCGAGCAGACCGCCAGTCGCCTGCTGCCGCTGAGCATCGCTTATCCAGCCCTGTCGTCGAATCCGCAGATTCGTGATCGCCTGCGCCTGATCATGCAGAACAGCCGCTTGCGACTGGTGCAAATGGCCGGGCCGTCGGCGAGCTTCACCTGGTGGGGCATGGACGGCGAGCCGGACGCGTTCCTCACTGCCTACGCCTATTACGCCGACTGGCACGCCAGCCAAGTGCTGGAACTGAATCTGCCGCCGGAACATTGGCAGCGGGTGCTGGAGGTCTACGCCAAGCAGGCGAAAAACACGCCGCTGTTGCAGCGTGCCTTGATCCTGTCGTTCGCCAGACAAATGCAGTTACCGGTGAGCACCTTGCTCGCCGGCTTGATGGAGGAGCTGGCGCAAGCCGGCGAGGGCAACGCCGCGAACATGATGGATGCGGGAGACGACAGCCTCGTCATGAGCGATCCGGATTCGGCGCTTGGTCTGGCGGCTGCCCGGGTAATGACGGCCTCGCTGGCCAAGCAATCGAAGGTCGCTCTGCCGGACGCTTTCAACCGACAACTGGGCGACGCACAACAGCGATTGGCCGTCAGCTCCCTGCCGTTTGCCGAAGCCTTGAACCTGTCGCTGCAAGCCTTCGATCAGGTCCGCGCGACAGCGTTGCTGCAACGTTTGTTGCCGCAACAATCAACTCTGGAACGGGCACTGGCCCTGACCTGGCTGCAACGTAGCATCGAACAGACTGCACCCGCCGTGGCACTCACTCCGGGTGAAAGCTGGAAGCAGGCGCGAGGTGTGACCGGCGAGGTGTACTGGCAGTGGCAGGGCGCTCAGATACCCACCCTGTTGTCACTGACCGGTGCGCAAGAACGTCCGCTGCGCGCTGCCTTGAGTTTCCGGACCCGGCAACCGCAAGTTGATCCAATGGCCGTGAGCATCACCCGACGCCTGTCGCGACTGGTGCCGGGGGACGAGGCCTTCACCTTCAAGCTCGAACCGGTTGGCACCGCGCCGTTGTCCAGCGACAGCCTGTACCTGGACGAAGTGATCCTCACCAGCAAGGCCGCGAAACCGTTGCGCTATGGCTTGCTCGAAGTGCCGCTGCCACCGGGTGCGGATGTCGAGCGTACGACATGGGGCATCAAACTCATGGGCAAGGCCGGCACCGAACCGACGGCGCTGGAAAAAGCCCGTTTCGAACCGGGGCAGCTGGCCTATGCGGTGCCGGTGGATGCGTTGAGTGGGGAACTGCGTCTGCGGCATTTGGTGCGATTTTCGCAAAAGGGGCAGTTCAACCTGCCGCCCGTGCGTTTCACCCAGGTGTATGCACCGCAGCATCAGGCCCAGGAACAGAAACCGGCGCTCGGTCAGGTCACGGTCCACTGACATGCTCCGGCTTCTGGTCTGTTGGGTGTGTTTGATTCCTGCGCTGACCCTGGCGCAGGACGAACCTTTGCGTCTGGCGTTCAAGGGCGAATTGTTGTCGTTGAACAGGACTCAGCTGCTGTCGCGCGAGCCGTTACCCGATACGTTGCAGACGCCATTGGGCAGTGTTTGGAAGCTGTTTGTGTACGGCTGGCTGGTGGACACCGGCGCACATGAACCGGCGTATGAATGTCGCGGGCAATCCAAAGAGGAAGTGTATTGCTGCACTGCGGGCGGCACGATCGAGCGTGATCAGGCGCTGGTGAAATCCTGTGGCTTGTATTTCGAGCCGGGGCGATTGGGTATTTCTGGCCCGGACTGGCGAGCGTATTGGCAAGCGCAACAGGCACCAGAGTGGCTGCTGAACTTGTCGTTATTACAGCCGGCCACCCGGGTGTCGGTTGCGGAATTGCTGCGCGTGTTGGCGGTGATGCCGGCGCAGGAACAGGCGCGACGAGTGCTGCTCGATGTGGTCTTGAATGCCGCCGACGGCAACGTCGTGGGCGAACTCGGCAGCCGCTTGCGGGTGAAGACCTGGAGCTGGCTGGGGGATCAGGATGCTGCCTCGCGCCAGGGTGGATTCGCTGGCTGGACAACGGACGGCGCGCCGATCTGGGCCGGTGGGCGCGGAACCAGTCAGCGTGTATTGCGTGATTACGCGGAGGCGTTGTCGGCAGTCGTGCCTGTTGGGTGGCCCTCCGATGCGGGGCGTTGCGTTGAAGTCGGCCTGTTCTCCCGCTATCCACTTGAACGGGTACTGTCGGGCAACAGTGAAGTGCGCTCGGGGCAGCTGCTAGGGGATTACCGCGTCGAATTCACCAATGGCAATCAACTCGCTATCCACAGCGACGGCGAGCTGTTTTTACTCAAGGACAAGCTTGTCGCCCGCCTGGACCGCGAAGAGTACGTCGCCCGCGTGCTTCAGCGCGAAGCCACACCCGAACCCGTCGAAGCCGCCAAAGCCCTGGCCGTGGCCATCCGCACCTACCTGCTGCAAAACGCTGCGCGCCATGGCGATTGCCTGAGCATCGACGACAGCAGCCAGCGCCAGCGGGTCGCCCCGCGTCCGGCCTCCGTCGAGTCGCGCAAAATCGCCGCATGGACCAGCGATCTGGTATTGGCCGGGAGTACCGTTACCTACCACTCCGACCAACCCGCCCCGGACAAGTTGTCCTGGCAGCAAGCCGTCGAACAGGCCAACGCCGGCCAGCGTTACGACGCCATCCTTCTGCACGCCTACCCGCGCGCCAGCCTCAGCCGTTGGGACAATCCGGTCGCCTCCTGCGAAGCGTTGCCCGCCGCACAGGACTGGCTGCAGAAGCAGCGGCGCGGCTGGCGCCCGAAACTGGAAAGCGAAACCGGCTACAACGAAGTCAGCACCTTTGCCGTCTGCCGCCTGACCTTCGGCCGGCCTTACGTCGACCGCGAACGCCAGCGTATTTACGTGCGCGGTGTGCTCTCGCTGCAGGACCGCCTCGATCTGACCCACGAATACCTGCACCTGGCCTTCGAAGCACACCCCAATGGCCAGGATGAAACCTACATCGAAGGGCTCGCCCGCCACCTTTTGCTGGAATAGACCATGACACTCCGCTTTCCACAGCTCTTGCTGTTGCTCTGTTCATTGTCGGTTTTGCCGCTGGCAGTGGCGCAAGGCGTCAAACTCGATACCCCTGCAGGTGGCTGGCGAACCGGCGCCCCTGAAGGTGAAGGCGAAAGCTTCCGCCAGGCCGTCAACTATCCGGCCTCTTTAGTCAATACGCCGGCTGGGCAAGCCAACACCGCACGCATCAGTGGCCAGATCAATGCCACACCCAAGAACAACGAACCCGGCCGGCTGATCGTCAACGGCGTCAGCATGCCACTGAAAATCGATCCCGCCGGCCGCTTCGATCGCCCGTTCTCGTTCCCCAACGGCAGCAACAGCGTCGAAGTCCGCAGCCCCGACGGCCAACATCGCCAGCGCACGCAGTTCCTCAACGTCAGTGGCGGGGCGACACCTGCCAAATTGCGCGTGTTGCTGGCCTGGGACAGCGACGGCACCGACCTCGACCTGCACCTCATCACCCCCGACGGCGCCCACATCTGGTACGGCGACCGCGTCGTAGCCAACGGCGCGGCACTCGATGTCGACGTCACCACCGGCTACGGCCCGGAAATCTTCGCCATGCCGGCGCCGATCAAGGGGCAGTATCTGGTGTATGTGAACTACTTCGGTGGAGGCTATCGCAGTGATGAAGAAGGGCGGGAGGATGCGGTGCAACCGCTGACGACCGCTCAGGTGACGGTGATTACTGAAGAAGGGACGCCGAGCGAAAAGATGGAAACGTTCCTGGTGCCGATGCGGGCGGTGGGGGAGTTGACGTTGGTTAAGGGGTTTAGTTATCCGTGAGGGGGGTGATGGAATGCAATCAGTCAGCACCCTGCTGACCGATTCGATCCTGTGCATCTTGGTATGCAGTCTCTCGTTCGCGTTTTCCAATTGCAATCACAAATACCACAACCTCTTGATCAAGCACTTGATAGATCAATCGATAGCCGGCACTGCGCAGCTTTAACTTGTAGCAATCAGGCAAATTACGAAGTCGGTTGGCCTCGATGCGTGGGTTCTCCAACACCTCAGCGAGTTTCTTTTTGAACTGTTGGCGCAGGGAATCGCCCAGTTTGTTCCACTCTTTTAGCGCGCGACGATCAAATTCAAGGCTATAGGTCATCCAGGCTTACTTTCACTCGCTGGGGGGCGGCAAGGCGTTCTGTGACGACTGCAATAAGCGCTTCATCTTCTTCGCTAAGCAATGCAGCTTTGAAAGGCAGTTTTCCTCGCTCCGCGACGTACTGAAGGGTTTGGCGCAAAAGCTCGGAGGGGGTAACACCGAGTTTTTCCAGTTCAGCAAAGGAGCGCTGTTTCAGCTCATCGTCGATGCGGATATTGATAGATGCCATGGTGAAATACCTGTAATGACGTTTGTCGTTACGTTAGCAATTGCTTACCGCTCCGACAACCCTCAAGCAGTGATTTCAGACGATGGGTCTACTTTATTTCGGACATTAAAAAGCCGGCTTGTGGCCGGCTTCTCGGGGACTGGCTTGGTTCATTTTTGGTAAACCGCGCCAGCCTTCAAAACGTACACCCGGATCTTGCGTCCGGCTGTGGGACTTGGCGAGAAAGTCATCTGCCTTGTCGGTGCGATCTGGGCCTCAAGAAAGGGTCGATGCGCAAATGTGGGGCGCAGCATACTGATTTTTTTGAGGAATTCCCAGCTTGGTATGCGGATTAGAGCGTTGGGATTGCTCAGGTCTGACAATCGGATTGGCATTGTCCGGTGAATGTTCCATCGCATTCGCGGGCAAGCCTCGCTCCTACAGCGCGTGGCTTGCTGCTCAGCATCACAGAAACGGCACCGGTGGCCTGCGTTTGTTCAGTGTCGACCACCAGAACACCCAGCCCAATACCCTGATGTTCTGCTCTTCGATTTGCGCCGGCCTGAAGATTTCATCCGGGTGCTCGGCGCGGTTATGGCTGCGCAATCGCAGCGCGTTCCCCGGCATTCGGTGCAAGTATCGGATTCGCAGCATGCCGTCGTGTTCGATGGCATAGATCTCGCCATCCACAATCTGGGTCAGGCCGCGGTCGATGGCCAGGGTCGAGCCGTCTTCTATGCGTTCGGCCATGCTGTTGCCAATCATGTGGATGCAGATCGCATCGACGTGGTTGATTTCCAGGGAGTCGAGGTGGCTGCGGGGCAATCGGATGGATTGGCCAGGGTCTTCGACGACGTGGGTTTTGCTGGAGCCAGGGGCTGTGGGGGTTTCCTTGTAGAGGGGGAGTTCGACGTCGGTGGGCTCGATAACCGTGTAGACGCCGCGAATGGCCTGTGCGTCGAAGGTATTGCCGGAGTCGTCGTGCAGGCGCAGGTGCGCGGCGTCTTTCGGGCCATCGCCTGTTTTCAGCCATTCGCTGTTGACGGACAGCTTTCTGGCGACTTCTTCCATGCAGTGGGCGGGCACACCGCGGGTGTACCAGTTATGGACATTTTGCGGGGCCGTGTTCAGGAATTCGGCAAACCCGGTTGTCGTGATGTTGGCTAATCCAAGGAGTGCTTTGAAGCGAGGGCCGCTAGTGTTCTTTTTCATAAACACGAGTCTACTGGCGCGGCATAAGGCTTTGAATAAACGAGCTGTTCAAATTTCGAGGGAAATTTACGACCGGATGTAAGACGTTCTTGAGGAAAATTAAACAAAAAAACACCAAGGGAAGTCGTTTTAAACGAACCGTTTAAGCGGTGCTTTTCAAGCGCCCACAAAAAACCCCGGATCACCGGGGTTTTTCTTGAGGCGTGAAGCGGGAAGCCGCTCTTAGCCTTTGTAGGCAGCAACCGACTTGGTGATCGCGGCGCGGGCGGCGTCTGCGCCGTCCCAGCCTTCGATCTTCACCCATTTGCCTTTTTCGAGATCTTTGTAGTTCGCGAAGAAGTGCTCGATCTGCTGAATCAGCAGGGCTGGCAGATCGGTGTATTCCTTCACGTCCACGTACAGCTGGGACAGCTTGTCGTGTGGAACAGCGATGACTTTGGCATCGCCGCCGCCGTCGTCGGTCATGTTCAGGATGCCGACCGGACGAGCGCGGATCACGGAACCTGGAGCAACCGGGTAAGGGGTCACGACCAGCACGTCCAGGGGATCACCGTCGTCAGCCAGGGTGTTCGGGATGTAACCGTAGTTGGCCGGGTAGAACATTGGGGTGGCCATGAAACGGTCAACGAACAGGCAATCGCTGTCTTTGTCGATTTCGTATTTGATCGGCGCGTGGTTGGCCGGGATCTCGATCGCGACGTAGATGTCGTTCGGCAGGTCTTTGCCAGCCGGAATCTTGCTGTAGCTCATTGGGCGTTGCCCCCGTTAGTTGACCAAAAACACTTGGCCGGATTGACCAAAAAGTGGCGGCGATTATAGGCATATTCCTGGGTCGACGCCACGTACCAGAGAGGGTGTAGACCTTAGTCGTGTGCCTGATAGACAGGGTTCGTGGCCTGAAGTTGCCTCAGTCGGCCCAACGGATCTTGCCGGTAGAAAAGCTTCAGCTGCGCATACACCTGTGGATAAGCCTCGTGCAGCAAATCCGGGGCGCTGAAAAAATATTCGCTGGTGACGGCAAAGAACTCGGCGGGATTTTCGGCGGCATACGGATCGATGGCGGTTTCGGCGTCCGGATTGCGCTCCAGATGCCGGTCGAGGTCGTCGTAGGCCTCTTGCATGACCTTGGCCCACTCGCTGACGCGCATGTCGGCGTGCAGCGGCGGCAAGCCGTTGGCGTTGCCGTTGAGCATGTCGAGTTTGTGTGCCAGCTCGTGGATCACCAGGTTGTAACCTTCCCAGCCGCCGCTGGCCATGACGCCGGGCCACGCGAGGATAACCGGCCCTTGCTGCCAGGCTTCGCCGCTGTGTTCGCCGTCCCATTCGTGCTCGACACCGCTGGCGTCACGATGACGCTGAGGGCTGAGAAAGTCGTCGGGGTAGAGAATGATTTCGTGAAAACCCTGATACCAGTTCAGATCGCCCAGGTGCAGCAGCGGCAGTTGGGCCTGGGCGGCAAGCAGCAGGCGTTGCTCCTGATGCAGTTCGACACCGGGCAACGCGGTCAGATGTTTGTCTTGCAGGAATAGCACGCAGGCTTCGCGCAGCCACTGGTCTTCGGCGGCGCTGATGCCGTCAAGAAAACTCAGGTGATGGCGCACCCGTTGCCACATATCGTCGGCAATCGGGTGCCGGGCCAGGATGCGCCGGCGACGCCAGGCGCTCAGGGACCACATCGTGAATCAGCGCGGATGGGCTTTTGACGCAGCGTTGCCGAAGCGGCTGCGGATCACGCCGATGATCATCGGCACCAGCGATAGCAGGATGATCCCGACCACCAGCAACGACAGGTTGGATTTGATAAACGGTACGTTACCGAAGAAAAAACCGAGGGTAACCAGGCCACCGACCCAAAGAATCGTGCCCAACACGCTGAAGGCGAAAAACCGTGGGTAAGGCATTTTGGCGACACCCGCGACGAATGGTGCAAAGGTGCGGATGATCGGCAGGAAACGCGCCAGGGTCACGGTTTTACCACCGTGCTTGTCATAGAAATCGTGGGTTTGTTGCAAGTAGTCGCGACGGAAGATCTTCGAGTTCGGATTACTGAACAATCGCTCGCCGGCCGTTCGGCCGATGATGTAGTTGGTGCTGTCGCCGAGAATCGCCGCGAGCATCAGTAAACCGCCGAGCAGTACAGGGTCCATGCCGCCGCCGGCCGCTACGGCGCCAGCGATGAACAACAGCGAGTCGCCCGGCAGGAAGGGCATGACCACCAGGCCGGTTTCACAAAAAATCACCATAAACAGAATGGCGTAGATCCATGGCCCGTAGTTGGTGACCAGCAAATCGAGGTAAACATCGAGATGCAGGACTAGATCGAGCGGGTTGAAATCCATGGAGGGCACCTGTGATGACGGCCCGACTCGGCAGGCCTGTGCGGATGACTGCGCGCAAGGCTACAGACGGGAGTAATTTTTCTTACAAGGAGGAAAGGTCGGCATTATACGATTTGGCAGGTGAAAAGCGCGTCGAGATTGTAGCGGGGGATTTCGAGGGGGGCGACTGTAGGAGCAGCCGGCCGAGGCTCGATTGCTCGCGAAAATAACCAATGGTGCGACTGGGCATCTGATTTGACGCGTTATCGTCCACATTCATCGCGAACAGGCTTGCTCCTACAGTGTTATTAATTGTCGCCCTACAGCTCGTCGCTGATAGGCAATATGTAGTTCTTGAACTCGGTGTCTTCCTTGAATCCGATGGATTCGTAGGTTTTCTGCGCGACTTCGTTGTTGCTGCTGGTGGAGACACGCATGCGCACGGCATTGGTGTCCTTGGCCATTTTCTTCGCGGTGCGAATCAAGTGGTCGGCCACCAATTGGCGACGGGCGTCTTCGGCGACGTAAATGTCGTTGAGGATCCACACGCGTTTTAGCGACAGCGAAGAAAAGCTTGGATAGAGCTGGCAAAAGCCCATCAGTTTGTTGTCGTCCTCATCGGACAGCGCCAGGTAGATCACCGACTCCTTGCGACGCAGGCGTTTCTCGAGAAACGCCCGGGACGAGTCCGGATACGGCAGGGAACCATAAAACTCGCGATATTTGACGAACAACGGGGTCAGCAAATCCAGGTGTTCGAGGGTCGCTTGAATAATCCGCATGGTAGGTCTCGTCTTCAAGTGGCTGTCTTGCTTGCTTTGACGGCGACGGGAAACCCTGGCGGCCGTGCGTCGATCCTGCCTGAAACCGGAACGATAGTGCAATGCGGAAGCGGTTCAGGCATCCGGCGGACCCAGCAGGAAATTTCCTTTCATGTCCGCTCCCGCGTCCGACTCCAGCGTCTGAATCTGCGCTTCGTCCTTCAGATTGACCCCTGAGAGCTGTCGTTTGCAGGCTTCGCGCATCAGATAAAGCAATCGGTGTGCCGCCATACCGTAACTCAAGCCTTCAAGGCGCACGTTGGAGATGCAGTTGCGGTAGGCATCCGTCAGGCCGACCTTTGGATTGTAGGTGAAATATAACCCCAGGCTGTCTGGCGAGCTGAGGCCAGGGCGTTCGCCGATCAGGATCACCGTCATTTTGGCACCCAGCAGCTCGCCGATTTCGTCGGCCACTGCGACACGACCCTGTTCCACCAGGACCACTGGCGCCACCGACCAGTTTTCATTGCGGATCTGTTCTTCCAGTCGCGCCAGCAATGGCAGCGTATGGCGGTGGACAGCCAATGCTGACAAACCATCGGCGACCACAATGACCAGATCGACACCCCCTGGATGGGCCGAGGCATAATCGCGTAACGCATGTGCCGACTCGGTGCTCAACTTTCGCCCCAGATCAGGGCGTTGCAAGTAACTGTTCCGGTCTATCGCCGCGCTATGCAATAAAACACTGTCATGCCCGCGTTCAGCCAATTGCGAGCGCAAAGTCCCATGATCGAATGGCAAATGCACCGCATCGCGCGCCTGGGCGTGAGCGTATTGGAAGTCCAGCTGTGCACGGGTGGGCATGCTGGTGCCGGTACGGCCCAAGGCAATCCGCGCCGGGGTCAGGCGCCTCAGTTCCAGCCATGGGTTGTGCGGATCGAAGGGTAGTTTTTCCATATCAACACTCATCCCAATTGCGCCAGGGCCTGGCGAAAGGCCGGTGGCAGGCTGTTGCCGAAGAGAACCTTGCCGTCCGCCTGGGTAAAGATGCCCATTTTTGCCAGCCACTGTTCGAATTCCGGTGCCGGCTTGAGCCCCAGCGTCTGCCGGGCATAGAGCGCATCGTGGAACGAAGTGGTCTGGTAGTTGAGCATGATGTCGTCGGAGCCGGGAATGCCCATGATGAAGTTGATCCCGGCCACGCTCAGCAGGGTCAGCAAGGTGTCCATGTCGTCCTGGTCGGCCTCGGCATGGTTGGTGTAACAGATGTCGCAGCCCATCGGCACGCCCAGCAGCTTGCCGCAAAAGTGGTCTTCGAGGCCGGCGCGAATGATCTGTTTGCCGTTGTAGAGGTATTCCGGTCCGATGAAGCCTACGACGGTGTTCACCAGGAATGGGTTGAAATGTCGCGCGACGGCGTAGGCCCGGGTTTCGCAGGTCTGTTGGTCGACGCCATGGTGGGCATTGGCCGATAGAGCGCTTCCCTGGCCGGTTTCGAAGTACATCAGGTTCTGTCCGAGTGTGCCGCGATTGAGGCTCAATCCGGCGTCGTATCCCTCTTTGAGTACGTTCAGATTGATACCGAAGCTGGCGTTGGCCGCCTCGGTGCCGGCGATCGACTGGAACACCAGGTCCAGTGGCACACCGCGATTGACCGCTTCAATCGAGGTGGTGACATGGGTCAGCACGCAAGCCTGGGTCGGAATCTCGTAGCGCTGGATGATCGCGTCGAGCATTTCCAGCATGGCGCAGATCGACGCGATGCTGTCGGTGGCCGGATTGATACCGATCATGGCATCGCCGTTACCGTGCAGCAGGCCGTCGAGAATGCTTGCGGCGATACCGGCCGGTTCGTCGGTGGGGTGGTTGGGTTGCAGGCGGGTGGACAGGCGGCCGCGCAGGCCGAGGGTGCCGCGAAACTGCGTGACCACACGAACTTTCTGCGCCACCAGGACCAGATCCTGCACGCGCATGATTTTCGACACGGCGGCCACCATTTCCGGGGTCAGACCGGGGGCGAGCGCGCGCAGGACCTGCTCGTCGGCGGCATCGCTCAACAGCCAGTCGCGAAACCCGCCGACCGTGAGGTGACTGACGACCGCGAAGGCCTGCTTGTCGTGGGTGTCGATGATCAGGCGAGTGACTTCATCGGCTTCATAGGGAATCAGTGCTTCCTGCAGGAAATAGCTCAGGGGAATGTCAGCCAAGGCCATTTGTGCAGCGACGCGCTCGCCATCGTTAAGGGCGGCGACACCGGCCAGAAAATCCCCGGAACGCGCCGGGCTGGCCTTGGCCATCACTTCCTTGAGGCTGTCGAAGCGATAGGTCTGGGCGCCGACGGAATGGGCAAATACGGCCACGCTGTCCTCCTGAATCAATCAATGATTTAAATACGTCGCTGAACCCATGTGGGAGCGAGCCTGCTCGCGAATTCAGTATTTCATTCAATACAGGTGTTGAATGTCAGTCCGTTTTCGCGAGCAGGCTCGCTCCCACATGGGGGCTGCGTGCACTTCAATAAAGCAGGCGCCAGGCTTTCGGCCCGGCGCCGGTGCAACTCATGCACCTTCGAGCATAGCGTCCGCTGGCGCCTCGGAGCGTTGCCGGGCGGTTAATTGGAAATACAGGTAACCGGCGACCATGAAACCGAGGAAGATCAGGCCGATCAAGGTGTTGAACCAGGCCATCGCCACCAGGCACACCAAGGCCAGAAACAGCGCGATCCCCGGCACGATCGGATAGCCCGGGGCGCGGAAGGTGCGTTCCAGGTTCGGCTCGGTCTTACGCAGCTTGAACAGGCTCAGCATACTGATGATGTACATCACGATGGCGCCGAACACCGACATGGTGATCATCGCTGCGGTCAGGCTCATGCCTTGCAGGTTGATCAGGCCATCGCTGTAGATCGCCGCGATGCCAATTACGCCACCCGCCAGAATGGCCCGGTGCGGGGTCTGGAAACGCGAGAGTTTTGCCAGGCCGCGCGGCAGGTAACCGGCGCGGGCCAGGGCGAAGAACTGTCGTGAATAGCCCAGGATGATCCCGTGGAAACTGGCCACCAGGCCGAACAGGCCGATCCAGACCAGCATGTGCATCCAGGTCGAATTGTCACCCACGACCGATTTCATGGCCTGGGGCAGCGGGTCGTTGATGTTGGAGAGCTGACGCCAGTCGCCCACGCCGCCGGCCATCACCATCACGCCAATGGCCAGAAACACCAGGGTCAGAATGCCGCTGACATAGGCCTTGGGAATCGTACGTTTCGGGTCCTTGGCTTCTTCCGCCGCCATGGCCGCGCCTTCAATGGCGAGAAAGAACCAGATCGCGAAGGGAATGGCGGCGAAAATACCGGGAATAGAGCCCATCGTGAATTCGTTGGAACCTGACCAACCGTTGAGTACGAAATTACTGAAGCTGAAGCCCGGCGCCACCACACCCATGAACACCAGCAGTTCGGCGACCGCCAGCACGGTGACCACCAGTTCGAAGGTGGCAGCGATGCTGACCCCCAGAATATTGAGGGTCATGAACACGAAATAGGCGCCTACCGCAGCGATTTTCGGGTCCAGTTCCGGGTATTGCACGTTGAGGTAGGCGCCGATGGCCATGGCGATTGCCGGTGGCGCAAAGACAAATTCGATCAGTGTGGCGATGCCGGCGATCAATCCACCTTTCTCGCCAAAGGCCCGCCGACTGTAGGCAAAGGGCCCGCCAGCGTGGGGAATGGCAGTGGTCAATTCGGTGAAACTGAAGATGAAACAGGTGTACATCGTCGCCACCATCAAGGCGGTGACAAGGAAACCCAGGGTCCCTGCGGTGCCCCAGCCGTAACTCCAGCCAAAGTATTCGCCGGAAATCACCAGGCCGACGGCAATGCCCCATAAATGCAGGGTGCCGAGGGTGGGTTTGAGCTGTGTGGTAGTTGTCATAAGTCCTCGCTGTCTTTTTTATTGTTCGATCTTTTGGACTTTCGGGAACTGCATTTGCGTTTGATGCGGGTACGCAAAGCCCGTGCCAGAGCGGCCAGGCGATGTTGGGTGTGTCATTGAGGATACCTTCGCGAGCAGGGGGCGCGGTGTGAATGTGGGAGCGAGCCTGCTCGCGAAAGCGATGTGAGGGGCGATGCAAAAATATGCATCGCCCCCGGTATTTAGAAGAAGCCCAGCGGATTGATGTCGTAGCTCACCAGCAGGTTTTTGGTCTGCTGATAGTGATCGAGCATCATTTTGTGGGTTTCACGGCCGACACCGGACTTTTTGTAACCGCCGAACGCGGCATGCGCCGGGTACAGGTGGTAGCAGTTGGTCCACACACGACCGGCCTTGATGGCGCGGCCCATGCGGTAGGCGCGGTTGATGTCGCGGGTCCAGAGGCCGGCACCCAGGCCGAACTCGGTGTCGTTGGCGATGGCCAGGGCTTCGGCTTCGTCCTTGAAGGTGGTGATGCTCACCACCGGGCCAAAGATCTCTTCCTGGAACACGCGCATTTTGTTGGTGCCCTTGAGCAAGGTCGGCTGGATGTAATACCCGCTTGCCAGATTGCCTTCGAGTTTTTCCACCTTGCCGCCGGTCAGCAGCTCGGCGCCTTCGCCCTTGGCGATTTCCAGGTACGAAAGGATTTTGTCGAATTGCTGCTCGGATGCCTGGGCGCCGACCATGGTGTCAGTGTCCAGCGGGTCGCCGCGCTTGATCGACAGGACTTTTTTCATCACCTCTATCATGAAGTCGTCGTAGATCGATTCCTGCACCAATGCGCGGGAAGGGCAGGTGCAGACTTCGCCCTGGTTGAAGAATGCCAGCACCAGGCCTTCCGCGGCTTTTTCGATGAAGGACGGTTCGGCTTGCATGATGTCTTCAAAGAAAATGTTCGGCGATTTGCCACCCAGCTCCACGGTGGACGGAATGATGTTTTCGGCCGCGCATTTCATGATGTGCGAGCCAACCGGGGTCGAGCCGGTAAAGGCGATTTTGGCGATGCGCTTGCTGGTGGCCAGGGCTTCGCCGGCTTCTTTACCGAAGCCTTGCACGATGTTCAGCACGCCAGGTGGCAGCAGGTCGCCGATCAGTTCGACCAGGACGGTAATGCCCAGCGGGGTTTGCTCGGCAGGCTTGAGCACCACGCAGTTACCGGCAGCCAGGGCCGGGGCAAGTTTCCAGGCGGCCATCAGGATCGGGAAGTTCCACGGGATGATCTGCCCGACCACGCCCAGCGGTTCATGGATGTGATAGGCCACGGTGTTGCCGTCGATTTCGGCAGCGCTGCCTTCCTGGGCGCGGATGCAACCGGCGAAGTAGCGGAAGTGGTCGGCGGCCAGCGGGATATCGGCGTTGAGGGTTTCCCGCACGGCTTTGCCGTTGTCCCAGGATTCGGTGATTGCCAGCAGTTCGAGGTTTTCTTCGATGCGGTCGGCGATTTTCAGCAGCACCAGCGAGCGAGCCTGGGCGGACGTGGCGCCCCAGGCATCGGCCGCCGCGTGGGCAGCGTCCAGGGCCTTGTCGATGTCTTCGGCCGTGGAACGGGGGAATTCGGCAATCGGTTGGCCATTCACTGGCGAGGTATTGGTGAAGTACTGACCTTTGACAGGCGCGACGAACTCGCCGCCGATGTAGTTACCGTACTTGCTCTTGAACGAAACGATAGCGCCTTCAGTACCGGGGTGAGCGTAACGCATGATGGTTCTCTCCTTGCTTTTGTGCTTATAGGGAGTCGCGCATGTGCGCTTGCTATAAGCGTAGAGCAAAGGCTGGGCCATCGCCCTGCAGGTCAGGCAAATCAAGGCCTTGCGTTATTTTTGTCAGACGGGCGGGCTGCGACTGTGACGCTTTCGGTACAGGCCCCGTGACACTTTGTACCGTTCATGGCACAGGCTGTGACTACCCGGTCTTGCCAGCATTGCATTGCAGGCTAGGCTGGAGGATGCTCGGCATCACCTCATGCACGGGTCGCCGAGCCCCGGGGAGAACAATAAGAAATGCACGACAATCATTTGAGTCGCCATGCCCAACAAGTATTGACCGTGACGCAGGGCAAAACCCACCTGCACGGTCCGGGCAGTGATCCGTCCATCGCCCGCTCGTGGCTGCGCTGTCTTGAGGACTATCACCTGGACCCGGCCCTGACCATCGCACCGACGGTACTGGAGCATGGGCGCGTGCTTGAAAGCCGCGAACGCCTGCAGCAAGTGCTGCACATTGCCGGCAACGAAATGACCAGTCTGCATCAACAGCTCTCCGGTTCCGGGCACGCGGTGCTGCTGACCGACGCGCGTGGCGTGATCCTCAACTGCGTGACGGCCCCTGCCGAGCGGAAGATTTTCGAACGCGCCGGGCTTTGGCTTGGCGCTGACTGGAGCGAGGCCTGCGAAGGCACCAACGGCATCGGTACCTGCCTGGTGGAGCGTCAGGCGCTGACGATCCATCAGGACGAACATTTTCGCGGCCGCCATACCGGCCTGACGTGCTCGGCGAGCCCGGTGTTTGACCCTCATGGTGAGCTGCTGGCGGTGCTTGATGTGTCTTCGGCGCGCCACGACGTATCGCGCCAGAGCCAGTTTCACACCATGGCCCTGGTCAATCTTTCGGCGAAGATGATCGAGAGCTGCTATTTCCTGCGTTATTTCGACAACCAATGGCTGCTGCGTTTTCATCTGCAGGCCGAGTCCGTCGGGCTGTTCAGTGAAGGCTTGTTGGCGTTCGACGGGGAAGGGCGGATCTGCGCGGTCAATCAGAGCGCACTGAACCTTTTGGGGCATGTGCGCGGTGGTTTGCTGGGCAAGCCGGTGGAAGCGTTTTTCGACTGTGCACTCGATGATCTGCTCGGCCGCGCGAGCGTCAATGCCAGTGCCAGTTGGCCGCTGCGTACCCGCGACGGGCGCAGCCTGTTTGCCGTGTTGCGCGGCCAGCCGCGCCGTGTGCCGGTGCCGCTGGTCCCCAGCCCGGTCATTGAAGAGCGTGCACCGCTGTCGGGCATCTGTCTGGGCGATGCCGCGTTGCAAGCGGATTTCCGCAAGGCTCTGCGTGTGTACGAACGCGATGTGCCGCTGCTGATCAACGGTGAAACCGGGTCGGGCAAAGAGGCCTTTGCCAAAGCCGTCCATCAGGCCAGCCAACGGGCTGCGAAAGCCTTCGTCGCCCTCAACTGCGCGGCCATTCCCGAAAGCCTGATCGAGAGCGAACTGTTCGGTTATCGCGGCGGCAGTTTTACCGGTGCGCGCAAGGAAGGCATGCGCGGCAAGTTGCAGCAGGCCGATGGCGGAACCTTGTTCCTCGATGAAATCGGGGACATGCCCCTGGCCTTGCAGACGCGGCTATTGAGGGTGCTCGAAGATCGTCAGGTAGTGCCGATCGGTGGCGAGCCCCAGGCGATCAACGTGCGGATCATCAGCGCCACGCACCGTAACTTGCTGGAGCGGGTGCAGGACGGCAGTTTTCGCGAGGACCTGTATTACCGACTCAACGGCCTGGAAGTGGCGCTGCCGGCATTACGCGATCGCAGTGACAAGTCGCAGTTGCTCGACTTTTTACTGGCCGAAGAGGCGGGCGGGGAAGCGGTGCAGATCGATGGAACGGCCAGGGAGGCGTTGCTCGGGTTTGCCTGGCCGGGCAACGTTCGGCAGTTGCGCAATGTGCTGCGCACGTTGGCGGCGTTGTGTGACGGCGGGCGGATCGGTTTGGAGGATTTGCCGGCGATGATCCGACAGGCACGACCGATGGTCGCGCAGTCAGCTGAAGAGTCCGACCATCCGCTGGAGGATGCCGAGCGGCTGGCGTTGTTGAATGCGCTGGAGCAGACGCGTTGGCATATGACGCATACGGCGCAACAGCTGGGCGTCAGTCGTAACACGCTCTATAGAAAGCTGCGCAAGCACGGGATAGCCCGTTAAACGCGTTTTGTGGCGAGGGAGCTTGCTCCCGTTCGGCTGCAAGGCAGCCGCCTTCAAATGATTCGGTTTGTCAGAACCTTCGTGATTGCAGGTTTTGGGGCCGCTGCGCGACCCAGCGGGAGCAAGCTCCCTCGCCACAGAAAAGCTAAAGGGTGCGATTTTCCCCTCCCTACGCTAACCTGCGGCCATGTTTTACGAGGTCGACTATGCACATTCATATTCTTGGTATCTGCGGCACTTTCATGGGTTCGATGGCGGTTCTGGCCAAAGAGCTGGGCCATCACGTGACGGGCTCCGATGCCAACGTCTACCCGCCCATGAGCACTCAGCTTGAGGCTCAGGGCATCGAGTTGACCCAAGGCTACGACCCGGCCCAACTCGATCCGGCCCCCGACCTGGTGGTGATCGGCAACGCCATGTCGCGCGGCAACCCGGCAGTGGAGTATGTGCTGAACAAAGGCCTGCCTTATGTCTCCGGCCCGCAATGGCTGGCCGACCACGTACTGCAAGGTCGCTGGGTGCTGGCGGTTGCCGGTACACACGGCAAGACCACCACCAGCAGCATGCTTGCCTGGGTACTGGAGCACGCGGGCATGAGCCCGGGCTTCCTGATTGGTGGCGTGCCCCAGAACTTCTCGGTGTCGGCGCGTCTGGGCGGCACACCGTTTTTCGTGATCGAAGCCGACGAATACGACAGCGCCTTTTTCGACAAACGCTCCAAGTTCGTTCACTACCGCCCGCGCACGGCGATCCTGAACAACCTGGAATTCGACCACGCCGATATCTTCCCGGACCTGCCCGCCATCGAGCGCCAATTCCACCATCTGGTGCGGACCATCCCGAGCGAAGGCCTGGTGATTCATCCGACCACCGAACCGGCGTTGCAGCGTGTCATCGAAATGGGTTGCTGGACCCCGGTGCAAACCACCGGTGCTGGCGGTCAGTGGCAGGTCAAGTTGCTCAGTGAAGATGGATCGGCCTTTGAAGTGATGTTCGAAGGGGTTTCCCAAGGCGTGGTCGAGTGGGACATGACTGGCCAGCACAACGTTGCCAACGCACTGGCCACCCTGGCAGCCGCGCGGCATGTCGGCGTGGTGCCGTCCATGGGCATCGCGGCATTGAGTGCTTTCAAAAGCGTGAAGCGGCGGATGGAGAAAGTCGGGGAGGTGCGTGGCATCACCATTTATGACGACTTCGCGCATCACCCGACCGCCATCGCCACCACGCTTGATGGCCTGCGCAAGCGTATCGGCGATGCGCCGTTGATCGCGATCATCGAGCCGCGCTCCAACTCCATGAAGCTCGGCGCGCACCGCGACGGCTTGCCGGAAAGTGTGGTCGATGCCGATCAGGTGATCTGGTACGCACCGGCCAATCTCGGTTGGGACCTGGCAGCCACCGCCGCGCTGTGCACCGTGCCGTCGATTGTCAGCGACTCGCTGGAGGGCATCATCGAGCGCGTGAAAAGCCAGGCGCAACCGGGCACCCACGTGGTGATCATGAGCAACGGCGGTTTCGGCGGCCTGCACGGTAAACTCGCCGAGGCGCTCAAATGAGCAATGGTCCGGATCGCATCACGCTGGCGATGACCGGCGCTTCTGGCGCCCAGTACGGCTTGCGCCTGCTCGACTGCCTGGTGCGCGAAGACCGCGAAGTGCACTTCCTGATTTCCAAGGCCGCGCAACTGGTAATGGCCACTGAAACCGATGTCACGCTGCCGGCCAAACCGCAAATGATGCAGGCCTTCCTCACCGAATACACCGGCGCCGCCGCCGGGCAGATCCGCGTGTATGGCAAGGAAGACTGGATGTCACCGGTGGCCTCGGGCTCCGGTGCGCCGGCGGCGATGGTGGTGGTACCGTGTTCCACCGGGACGCTGTCGGCCATCGCGACCGGTGCCTGCAACAACCTGATCGAACGCGCTGCCGACGTGACATTGAAGGAGCGCCGTCAGCTGATTCTGGTGCCGCGCGAGGCGCCGTATTCGAGCATTCACCTGGAGCACATGCTCAAGTTGTCGAACATGGGCGTGACGATTCTGCCGGCATCGCCGGGCTTCTATCATCAGCCGCAAACCATCGACGATCTGATCGATTTCGTGGTGGCGCGGATTCTCAATCTGCTGGGTATTCCCCAGGACATGCTGCCACGTTGGGGCGAGCACCATCTGAGCAGTGATGAATAAGCTGCTGATTATGTTGCTGGCGTTGCAATTGGTCGGCTGCGCCACGGCCCGTACGCTGGATGCCGCGAAACCGGGGGCGCCGGTGGTGTATGCGGGGACACGGCTGGATCTGTATGCGATGAAGGGTGGCTGTTGCGCGAAGGATCGTTTCGGTGCTGAAGCTCCGAGTTATCCCGGGGTTGATCTGCCGGCCAGTGCGTTGCTCGACACGTTGCTGTTGCCGTTGTCGTTGTTGACGGTGTTGGGTGTGAGCTTTCAGGCGACGGGCGGGTTGTAAGGACATTTGTGGCGAGGGAGCAAGCTCCCTCGCCACAAGTCCGCAGATTACTTGCCCAGCTTTCTCAGCTCATCCGACTCGACAATCCTGATCCCATCCTGCTCTTCCAGCGCCAGGCGCCACATGGCACGGGCCAGTTGGCAGGCTTCGATGCCGCGGTACTTGCCAGGGATCAATCGGGACAACGGTCCGACGAATTGCTCGGCCGCCCGTCGTTCGAGGCGCTCGCCCAGCAGCAGCGAAGGTCGGCAAATGGTCAGCTGTGGCCAGTTCTGTGCCCGCAATGCGTACTCCATCTCGCCTTTAACCCGGTTGTAGAAAATCGGAGATCTGCGGTCGGCCCCCAATGCGCTGATCACGATCAGGTGCCGGGCGCCCATCTCCCTCGCACGTTTGGCGAATGCCACCACCATGTCCAGGTCCACCGCGCGAAATGCCTCCTCCGAGCCGGCTTGCTTGATGGTGGTGCCGAGGCAGCAATAGGCGATGTCGACGCGACCGTTCAACTGCGACAGAAACACCGCCGGGTCGCCGACCGGGTTTTCAAGATGAGGGTGCTCGGCCAGGGGGCGGCGTGAGGGTGCCAGTACCCGTGAAATCGTTGGCTCATTGAGCAGACGATCGAGCAAATGTTCACCGGTCAAACCAGTGGCTCCGGCAAGCAATACGTGCTGAGGCGTCAAGTACATAGTGTTTCTCCCTTGATACTGTCAGCTTAGTTGTTCTTTGTATCCTTGCTGTCAATCGAGACATTTTGCAGCGCTTTGCGTGCCTGCTGTTTACGCAACAATTGCCAGTGTGACAGTACGGTTTTCGGTGCCCAGATCTGCGGCTCGGAGGCCTCGTAGTTATCGGCCAGTTCGCGCTCGGCGACGGTGGCCTTGGCCAGTTTGAAGGCTTGCTCCAGATCGTCTGTCTGGTTCAAGGCCTGGGCAAACAGGGCGTCGCCGAAGTAGGTGAAATTGGCTTCTTCCGAGCAGCCGAACGATACGCGGTCGGCCCGCGAAGCGGTCATGATCAGCGTCCGTTCGTCCTTGAGGGCGGGAATGAAACCGCCGGAGTAGCAGGCTGAAATCACGATGACCTTGTCGCGGTTTTTCAGGGGGGCGAGCACCGCGGCCAGTTCGTCGGCCGGCAGGTCGGCCAGCTCCATGCGTGGCTGGTCGAGTACCAGTTCGTGCTCGCTGGTGCCGTGGCTGGTCAGGTAGATGAATATCAGATCTTCCGGGCCGCTGCGTTCGGCCAGGGTCACGGATGCGCGGCGCAGGTTTTCCCGGGTGGCCATCGGCCGGTCGCCGAGGTGATCGCGATGGTTCACCAGGCGGATCTGGCCAAAGGCACCGAAACGGCTGGTGAGCATGTTGGCCACGTAGTCGGATTCTCGCAGGAACACACTCTGCTTGCCGTCGCCGCCCAGGGTCAGGGTGTACAGCTCGACCGCCGGGGTCGAGGCCGGTACGTTGCTTAATGCATCTTCGAGCAGCCGCCCCTGGGCCAGCAGTCCGAGTTCGAGGGTGTCGGGCAGCAACTTGCCATCGGCGTCGCGCACGCGCTGGCCGTTGATCCAGGTACCGCTGAGCACCGAGCCATCCGTCAGCACCAAGGTGCCGCGACCGGAATAGGTGTCGCTGTCGAACTGGCCGATGTAGAAACTGCCGTCGGCCAGGTTCAAGCGGCCCTGGCCGCTGAAACGCCAGTCGTTGAAGTTACCGATGTAATGGCTGCCGTCGGCGCCGATCAGCTCGCCTTTGCCGTTGAGTGAGCCTTCCTTGAATTGACCCAGCCAGACATCGCCGTCCGCGTTTTCGTAGCGACCCTTGCCGTGCAGTTGATTGTTCTTGAAGCCACCGACGTAGATGTCACCGTCAGCGCTGTTGAATGTCCCGTTGCCTTCCAGTTGGCCGTCGACGAAATGCCCGGTGAACTGATTGCCATTACCGTCGCCGCGCTGGCCTTCGCCGTTGGGTTTACCGTGGGCGAACTGACCCTGGTACGCGCTGCCGTCTTCGAGTTCCAGGCGACCGAGCCCTGAATACTGATCGGCCTTGAACTCGCCACGATAAGTCATGCCGTTTTCTTTGAGGGTGCCTTCGCCGTCGCGCCGGCCTAGCTTGAAACCACCGTTGTAGCTGCTGCCATTCGTTCTCAGGCTACCCTGGCCATCGAACAGGCCTTTGTTGAATTGCCCGCGATAGACCTCGCCGTTGCTGCCGTGCCATTCGCCCTGGCCATGCCATTGTCCCTTGTCAAACTCGCCGGCATACCAGCTGCCGTTCGGGTAATCGATGCGGCCCTGGCCTTGCAACAATCCATCGACCAGGTCACCGCGATAGCGTCCGCCGTCCGGCAGGCGAGCGTCGGGAGGCAGCGGCGATTCGCCGTCGCCGCAAGCGGTGAGCATCAGGGTCAGGGCAAGGAGTGCAAGTAGGCGCATAGCGGGTTCCGGGCAATTAGGCGACCGAGTATGCCGCAGCTATGTGTCCATATACAGGCGGTAGAAAAAAGCAGCAGGTGCGAAACAGCATGAGCTGCTTCGCATCCGGGAAGGTTTACACGAAGCAGAGCGACAAGGATTCAGCGATGTACGCCGGTTTGTCCGAACCTTCGATTTCCAGGGTGGCGATGGCCTTGAGCAGCCATTGGCCAGGTTTCTTCTCGGTGACTTCGGACAGATCGACCTTGAGCCGCACTTTCGAATCGACCTTGACCGGTTGAATGAAACGCACGCTGTCCAGGCCATAATTGACCACCATCTTCACACCTTCTGGAAGGATGAGGATGTCTTCCATCAGTTTCGGGATCAACGACAGCGACAGGAATCCGTGGGCAATGGTGCCGCCAAATGGCGTCTGTGCCGCTTTGACAGGATCGACGTGGATGAACTGATAGTCCCCTGTGGCTTCGGCGAACAGGTTGATGCGCTCCTGATCGATCGTGAGCCATTCGGAACGTCCAAGTTCCTTGCCGACATAATCATTGAGCTCTGCAACTGGAACATAGGGCATTGAGACTCTCCTTGGTGTTCATCGGTTTTATAGTTTTGAGGTGGGGGGATTTGACCTCCCGGATTACCACTTTAGATCAACATGGCAAATTGCTCCGGTCAACCGACCATGCTTTTGGCGAATGCCGATGTATACGGCAGGCGTGCTTATAATGCTCGGCCCGTCATTGCGGGTGGTTTGCGGGAGATGAGGGATGTTGTTACGAGGTTTGACCTGGCTGGTGCTGTTCCAATTGCTTGGCACAGCCATCAACCATTTGTTTTTACCGGTGTTGCCGGGGCCGATCATTGGCCTGCTGCTTCTGCTGGTGTACCTGATCAGCCGGGGTCAGGTGGGTGAGCCCCTGAACCAGGCGGCCGGCAGCCTGCTGCGTTATCTGCCCTTGCTGCTGGTGCCGCCGGCGGTGGGGGTGATGGTGTACGCCAAAGACATCGCCGCCGATTTCTGGGCCATTGTCGGGGCGCTGGTGTTGTCGCTGGTGCTGTCCATGGCGTTCGCGGGTGTGCTGATGCAGCGCCTGATCAAGCGCCACAGCCACCCGCGTGAGGACAACCCATGATCCTTGACTGGGAGGGTGCCTGGACATCGGTGATCCATCATCCGTTGTTCGGCATCGGCATTACCCTTGGCGCCTACCAGCTGGTTCTGGCAGCTTTCGAGAAAACCCGCTGGATCTTTTTGCAGCCTGTGCTGGTCTCCATGTTGCTGGTGATCGGTGTGTTGGTAGGCTGCGGGCTGACGTATGCCGAGTACCGCAAGAGCACCGAGATCCTCAGTATCCTGCTCGGCCCGGCCACCGTCGCACTGGCCGTGCCGCTATACCTCAACCTGCGACGGATTCGGCAGTTGTTCTGGCCGATATTTACTACGCTGGTGGTAGGCGGTGTGGTTGCCACAGGCATGGGCGTATTGCTGGGCTGGTGGTTCGGGGCTGAACATATGATCCTGATGACCATGGCGCCGAAGTCGGTGACTTCGCCTATTGCGATGCTGGTGGCCGAGCAGATCGGTGGTGTTGCGGCGCTGGCGGCGGTGTTCGTATTGATCACTGGCGTGATTGGCGCGATCTTCGGCCCGAGCCTGTTGACCCGGCTCGGGGTTCGCAGCCCCGAGGCCCGAGGCATGGCGTTGGGCATGACGGCCCACGCGGTAGGCACGGCGGTGGCGATGCAGGAAAATGACGAGTGCGGCGCCTTTGCGGCGCTGGCAATGAGTTTGATGGGCGTGGCCACGGCGGTGTTGCTGCCGTTGGCGGTGTCGATGGTGGTGTGAAGGAAATGTCTATGAGTCTGCCGCTTTTTCCGCTGAACACGGTGCTGTTTCCAGGCTGCATCCTCGATCTGCAGATTTTCGAGGCGCGTTACCTGGACATGATCGGTCGCTGCATGAAACAGGGTGGCGGCTTCGGCGTGGTGTGCATTCTTGACGGCGAAGAGGTCGGCATCGCCCCGGCGGGTTACGCATTGGTCGGGTGCGAAGCGCTGATCACCGATTTCAAGCAACAGGACAACGGCCTGCTGGGCATTCGGGTGCAGGGCGGTCGGCGCTTCCATGTGTTGCGCACCGACGTGCAACGCGATCAGTTGATCGTGGCCGAAGTCGAGTGGCTGGACGAAGAGCCCGAGCAACCGTTGCAGGATGAAGACGCTGATCTGGTGGCCCTGCTCAAGGCCCTGGCCGAACACCCGATGGTCGAAGCGTTGAACATGGGCACCGAAGCGACCGGGCAACAGTCGCTGGCCAATCAGTTGGCGTACCTGTTGCCGTTCGCCGAACTGGACAAGATCGACCTGCTGCAACTCGATGATCCGCAGCAGCGGCTGGATGCGATTCAGGCGCTGCTGGATGAGTTGCAGGGTGAGTTGTTTGCTTGACGGTCAAAAGATCGCAGCCGGCGATCTTTTGATCTTCAATAGGCATACCGCAACATCGTATGCGGCAAATGCCGCAATACGAAGAATCCGAACAGCGCCACCAGCGAAGGCAACACCAGCCACCAGATCCTGGGCGGCATGGCGTTGAGTGACGTGCGGCGCTGAATCAGCCACAGGCTTGCTGCGCAGACGCAGGCCGCGAGCATCGCGCCGGCCAGCACATCGGTCGGCCAATGCGCCCCGAGGTACACCCGCGACAGGGCGATCGCCAGTGCCGGCAAGCAACCTACCAGCAGCCAGGTCAAGCGCATCCGTGGCGGTTGTCCACGGCCGGCGAGGACGGCGAGGGTCAGGAACAGTGCGAAGGCGCCCGAGGCATGACCGCTGGGCATGCTGTAACTGGTCAGCGGGTCGCTCAGCACTTCCGGGCGCATACGGGCGAAAAAGTGTTTGGTCGCGGTGTTGCCCAGCGCAGTGAACAACAGCGTGCTGCAAGCGAAGATCGCCTGGCGCCATTGTCGGGCGATCAGCAGCAGCACGACCAGCAAGGCACTGAAGATCAGCATGTTGCGGAATTCACCGATCAGCGTGAAGACCACCGCCACTTCATCGAGCGTCGGGCTGCGATGCTCCTGCACCAGGGTCATCATCCCCTGATCGAGGGCAGTCAGGTGCGCGAAGCCGATAAACAGCCCCGCCAGAATCAGAAAGCTCATCCCGGTAATGAACATCGTCGCCTTGCGGTGCTTGCGCAGGCTGCTGGTAGCGCTCAGTCCGACCATCAGCGCAATGCTGCCGGCGACGATCCCGGCCTGCGGCCAGAAGCCCTCAGGCAATGGCAGGCGAATGGCTGCGCCGGTGGCCCAGCCGGGCAGCAGGTACGCGACTGACCACCCTGCGCCGGCCAGCAGGCTGACGGCAAAAAAACGCGGGAACGGCATGTCGAACATCCCGGCCACCATGGGCAGCATGGGACGCAAAGGGCCGATAAAGCGCCCGACCAGCAAGCTGGCGATGCCATACCGCTGAAAGTACGCCTCGGCCCCGGCGATCCATTCCGGGTGATGGCGCAGGCCTGGCAGGCGCCGGATGTTCTGATGGAAATGACGCCCCAGAAAATAAGAAACCACATCGCCGAGTACGCCGGCGAGGAAACCCAGCAATAACGTTTCGCTCAGTGACAGGGCACCGCTACCTGCCAGTACCGCCACGGCGAACAGCAAAACCGTGCCGGGAACGATCAACCCGGCAATCGCCAGGCATTCGACGAAGGCCACGATGAACACCGCTGCCGCCAGCCATTGCGGGTTGACCGTCAGCCAACCAGTCACGCTATCGAGCCATGGGCCCATAAATACAACTCCATTGAATGTTCAAATGCCTTTTTTGTGGGAGCGAGCCTGCTCGCGAATGCGCACTATCAGTCAACAAAGATGGTGCGTGTGCTGGCCTCTTCGCGAGCAGGCTCGCTCCCACAGGGGATTTCTTTTGCTTCAAGTCCAGGTCAAGGTCAGGACAGCACAAAATAATCGCGACCTTCGACCTGCCCCCTTCGCAGCGGGTTCCGCGTGCACCAGGCCGCGTAGGAGGCGTCGACGAAGCGGTACATCAGGTGTTCGTCGCGCCCATGGGGAATGCCCAGTCGCGTGGCCTGGATGACGTGGGCGGGCGTCTGGCCGACGTCTTCTACCAGCAACACCTCATGATCGAAGCGCTTGGCATCCCACGCCGGTACCTTCAAACCTAGAGATTTGCACAGCAGAGTCTGCCCGGCACACAACTTTTGCGACGGGCGAGGGCGGCCCTGGGCGTCGGGGTTGTTCAACAGCATTTGTGCCAGGCTCGCCGGTCCGCTCAGTTCGTCGACCCACGGATAGGCAGACTTGATCAGTACCGCGTTGCCCGGCCCCTGGGCGCTGAAATTTAGAGAGTCGCCGCCGCGGGCGTAATACATATAGATGTGGCCACCGTCCAGAAACAAAGCCTTACGCTTTTCTGTATAGCCCAGGGAGGCGTGGCTGCCTTTTTCGGCGCAGTAATAGGCTTCGGTCTCGATGATTCGGGCACTGAGCCAGAGGTCGCCGACCCGATGGCGGATGACTTTGCCCAGTAGATCCCGGGCCAGAACTTGCGCGTCGCGGTCGAAAAACGCGTCCGGAAGGCCCTTGGGCAGGCTCGCGGCGGACGCTCGAACAGTCAGGTTGGACATGATGAACGGCGTTTATCAGGGCTGATTGAGTCGTGATGATAACAATTTGCAGCTTAATCCCGGCTGAACGTCGGCAAATTGCCCTCCATTTCGACCATCCGCCCGTCACCGCTGTTAGTCGGGAGACACGACAGCTATAATCTGCCGCTTTACTCTTTACCAAGACCTTATCAAAGACCACTCCAGACCATGACTGAGTCCGTTCTTGACTACATGACCCGCCTGGGTCGCGCTGCCCGCGAAGCTTCCCGCGTCATCGGCCGTGCCAGCACTGCGCAGAAGAACCGCGCACTGCAGGCCGCCGCCAACGCGCTGGACGCTGCCCGCGCCGAGCTGACCGCCGCCAATGAGCTGGACCTGGCAGCCGGCCGCGCCAATGGTCTGGAACCGGCGCTGATTGAACGCCTGGCGCTGACCCCGGCCCGTATCGACGGCATGATCGTGGGGCTGCGTCAGGTAGCTGCGCTGCCGGACCCTGTCGGCGCCATCCGGGACATGAGCTATCGGCCGTCCGGGATTCAGGTCGGCAAGGTGCGCGTGCCGCTGGGTGTGATCGGCATCATCTACGAATCGCGGCCGAACGTGACCATCGACGCCGCCAGCCTGTGCCTGAAGTCCGGCAACGCGACCATCCTGCGCGGCGGCTCCGAAGCCATTCATTCCAACCGTGCCATCGCCGCCTGCATCCAGCGCGGCCTGGCTGAAGCCGATCTGCCGGCTGCCGTGGTGCAAGTGGTCGAAACAACCGACCGTGCCGCCGTTGGTGCGCTGATCAGCATGCCTGAATACGTCGACGTCATCGTGCCCCGGGGCGGTCGCGGTCTGATCGAACGAGTCAGTCGCGATGCCCGGGTGCCCGTGATCAAGCATCTGGACGGCATCTGCCACGTTTACGTCAGTGCCCACGCCGACCTGCCGAAAGCCCAGCGCATTGCGTTCAATGCCAAGACTTACCGCTATGGCATCTGCGGTGCGATGGAAACGCTGCTGGTCGATCAAGTCGTTGCCAAAGATTTCCTGCCGTCGATGGCTGCCCAGTTCCGCGAAAAAGGCGTCGAACTGCGCGGCTGCGAACGCACCCGGGCAATCATCGATGCGCTGCCGGCCACCGAGGAAGACTGGAGCACCGAATACCTGGCGCCGATCCTGTCTATCCGTGTGGTCGACGGACTGGAGCAGGCCATCGAGCACATCAACCATTACGGCTCTCACCACACCGATTCGATCGTCAGCGAACACCAGGGCGACACCCGGCGTTTTGTAGCTGAAGTCGACTCGTCGTCGGTGATGATCAATACCCCGACATGCTTTGCCGATGGCTTTGAATACGGATTGGGTGCCGAGATCGGCATTTCTACTGATAAGCTGCACGCCCGTGGCCCGGTCGGCCTCGAAGGTTTGACCTGCGAGAAGTACGTCGTGGTCGGTGATGGCCAGTTGCGCGGACAGGAGCCGGTCTGACTTGGGCGACCTCGACCCGTCAGCCCCGGTAACCGCCAGCGTGCCTCGACCTCGCCGCATTGGTGTACTGGGCGGGACCTTCGACCCGGTGCACGTCGGCCATTTGCGCGGCGCGCTGGAAGTCGCCGAATCGCTGGCGCTCGATGAGCTGCGTCTGGTGCCCAGTGCCAGGCCGCCCCATCGGGACACGCCGCAAGTTTCGGCAAAGGACCGTTTGGCGATGGTCAAGTGCGCGGTGGCCGGTGTGGCGCCGTTGATGGTGGATGCCCGCGAATTGCAGCGGGACAAACCGTCCTACACCATCGATACCCTGGAACTGATGCGTGCCGAACTGGCCGCGGATGACCAGGTTTTTCTGCTTTTGGGCTGGGACGCGTTTTGCGGCCTGCCCACTTGGCATCGCTGGGAAGAGTTGCTCCAGCATTGCCACATCCTGGTGCTGCAACGCCCGGATGCCGACAGCGAACCGCCGGATGCCTTGCGCAACCTGCTGGCAGCGCGCTCGGTGAGCGACCCGCTGGCCCTCAAGGGGCCGAGCGGACAGATTGCATTCGTCTGGCAGACACCGCTCGCGGTATCCGCCACCCAGATCCGTCAACTGCTGGCCAGCGGTAAGTCGGTACGTTTCCTGGTGCCCGACGCGGTCCTGGCCTACATCGATGCGCACGGACTTTACCGTGCGTCGAACTGAAGAGGAGTGCCTCAAGGCACGTGGCAACAACGTGTATTGAAGCACCCGAACATACGAGCAAAACGAGTTTTATATGACGAACAACGACGTAAACAAAGTTAAGCGCAAAGGCACGTTCAAGAGTGCCCCGCTGCCTGAGAAAGTCCTCGCTGCCGAGCCGCCAAAAGGCGACGAACTGGTCAAGATTGCCGTCGCGGCCCTGGAAGACGTCAAGGCCCAGGACGTGCTGGTCATCGACGTTCGCGACAAGCAGAGCATCACCGACTACATGATCATCGCCACCGGTACCTCCAACCGCCAGATCGGCGCGATGCTGGACAAGGTCCGCGAAGCCGTCAAAGCCCTGGGTATCAAGCCGCTGGGTGAAGAAGGCAAGGGCGACAGCGACTGGGTGTTGCTGGACATGGACGACGTGATCGTTCACATGATGACCTCCAACGCCCGCCAGTTCTACGACCTGGAGCGCCTGTGGAAAGGTGCCGAGCAGAGCCGTGCCGCCGATGGCAAACACCACAGCCCTGAAGTTGGTCACGAGCATTTCAACAAGCTCAACAAAGACCAGGAATAAGGAACGGCTGTGCGACTGCGACTGATCGCCGTCGGTTCACGCATGCCCAAATGGGTGGAAGAAGGCTGGCATGAATATGCCAAGCGTCTTCCGTCCGAGCTGGCGCTGGAACTGGTGGAAATACCGCTCAACACCCGTGGCAAGAATGCCGACGTGGCACGCTTCATCCGTCAGGAAGGCGAAGCCATGCTGGCCAAGGTCGGGCCGAACGAGCGCGTTGTCACCCTCGAAGTCCACGGCAAGCCCTGGAGTACCGAGCAACTGGCGGTCGAGCTCGATCGCTGGCGGCTGGACTCGCGCACAGTGAATTTCATGGTCGGTGGCCCCGAAGGGCTGGCGCCGGAAGTCTGTGCACGCGCCGATCAGCGCTGGTCGCTCTCGCCATTGACGTTGCCGCACCCGCTGGTGCGCATTCTGATCGGCGAACAGCTGTATCGTGCCTGGACCGTGTTGTCCGGCCACCCTTACCACAAGTAATTCTGCCCTCATGTCCCAGCCGATCCGAATCAAGGACCACGAAAAAGACGCCCGTCTGGTGCGTGGCCGCGTCGTGTTCGGGGCAATCGCGGTGGTGGCACTGATCGGGGTGCTGATCGCGCGCCTGTATTATCTGCAGGTGATCCAGTACGAGTACCACTCGACCCTGTCGGAAAACAATCGCGTCCATGTGCAGCCGATTCCGCCGACTCGCGGGTTGATTTTCGACCGTAACGGCGTGGTGATTGCCGACAACCGGCCGAGCTTCAGCCTGAGCATGACCCGCGAGCGTTCCGGCAACTGGCAACAGGTGCTCGACGTGATCGTCGAGGTGCTGGAGCTGACGCCCGAGGACCGGGTGATATTCGAGAAGCGTATGCGTCAGGGACGCCGGCCGTTCGAGCCGGTGCCGATCCTGTTCGAGCTGACCGAAGAGCAGATCGCCCGGATCGCCGTGAACCAGTTCCGGTTGCCGGGGGTGGAAGTGGTCGCGCAACTGGTTCGTCACTATCCACAGGGCGCGCACTTTGCGCACTCGGTGGGGTACATGGGGCGGATCAACGAGAAAGAGCTGAAGTCCCTCGATCCGGTCAATTACAGCGGCACCCACCACATCGGCAAAACCGGCATCGAGCGGTTCTACGAACCGGAGCTGCACGGCCAGGTGGGTTACGAGGAAGTCGAAACCAACGCCCGGGGCCGCGTGCTGCGCGTACTCAAGCGTACCGATCCGATCCCCGGCAAGGACATTGTCCTGAGCCTGGACATCAAATTGCAGGAAGCCGCCGAAGCCGCACTGGGTGGTCGCCGCGGCGCGGTGGTGGCACTGGACCCGAAAACCGGTGAGGTACTGGCGATGGTCAGCCAGCCGAGTTTCGACCCGAACCTGTTTGTCACCGGCATCAGCTTCAAGGCCTATTCCGAACTGCGCGATTCCATCGACCGGCCGCTGTTCAACCGCGTGCTGCGTGGTTTGTACCCGCCGGGCTCGACGATCAAGCCGGCGGTGGCGATTGCCGGACTGGACGCGGGCGTGGTGACAGCCTCGTCCCGGGTGTTCGATCCGGGCTATTACATGCTGCCCAACTACGATCACAAATACCGCAACTGGAACCGTACCGGTGACGGTTTCGTTGATCTCGATACGGCGATCATGCGTTCCAACGATACCTACTTCTATGACCTGGCGCACAAGCTGGGGATCGATCGGTTGTCGGCCTACATGACCAAGTTCGGTATCGGTCAGAAAGTCTCCCTGGACATGTTCGAAGAATCGCCGGGGTTGATGCCGACCCGGGAATGGAAGCGCGCGACGCGTCGTCAGGCGTGGTTCCCGGGGGAGACACTGATTCTCGGGATTGGTCAGGGCTACATGCAGTCAACGCCGTTGCAGTTGGCCCAGGCCACGGCACTGGTGGCCAACAAAGGTATCTGGAATCGTCCGCATCTGGCCAAGACCATTGAAGGCGAGAAACCGGTGGATCAGAACCCGATGCCGGACATCATCCTGCGCGATCCGGCGGACTGGACCCGGGTCAACCATGGCATGCAGCAGGTGATGCATGGCGCCCGTGGTACTGCGCGCAAAGCCTCGATCGGTGCGCAATACCGGATCGCCGGCAAGAGTGGTACGGCCCAGGTGGTCGCGATCAAGCAGGGTGAGAAGTACGACCGCTCCAAGGTGCAGGAACGCCATCGCGACCACGCCTTGTTCGTCGGCTTCGCACCGGCTGATGACCCGAAGATCGTGGTCTCGGTGATGGTCGAGAACGGCGAGTCCGGCTCCGGCGTGGCCGCACCGGTGGTGCGTCAGGTCATGGACGCCTGGTTGCTGGACCAGGATGGCCACCTCAAGGCCGAGTACGCCAACCCTATCAGCGCGGAGGCTACGGCCCGTGAAGAATAATTTCGATCGCATGCTCTCCAGCGAGGATGTGATGCGGCGTCGCGCGACGCTGTTGCAACGAATGCATATCGACGGTGTGTTGCTGATCCTGCTTCTGACACTGGCTGCCGGCAGCCTGTTTGTCTTGTATTCCGCCAGTGGCAAAAGCTGGGATCTGTTGGCCAAACAGGCCACTTCATTCGGCATCGGCCTGGTGTCGATGATCGTCATTGCCCAGTTCGAGCCGCGCTTCATGGCGCGCTGGGTGCCGGTCGGCTATGTCATTGGCGTGCTGTTGCTGGTGGTGGTGGACGTCATGGGCCACAACGCCATGGGCGCCACGCGCTGGATCAACATCCCCGGTGTCATCCGCTTCCAGCCATCGGAGTTCATGAAGATCCTGATGCCGGCGACCATTGCCTGGTACCTCTCCAAGCGTACCTTGCCGCCACAGCTCAAGCATGTGGGCATCAGCCTTATGTTGATTGGCGTGCCGTTCATTCTTATCGTGCGTCAACCGGACCTCGGCACTTCGCTGCTGATCCTGGCCGGGGGCGCGTTCGTGCTGTTCATGGGGGGCCTGCGCTGGCGCTGGATTCTCAGCGTGCTGGCGGCAACGGTCCCGGTGGCGATCGCCATGTGGTATTTCGTCATGCATGACTACCAGAAGCAGCGAGTGCTGACGTTCCTCGACCCTGAAAGCGATCCATTGGGCACCGGCTGGAACATCATTCAGTCCAAGGCTGCCATCGGGTCCGGCGGCGTATTTGGCAAAGGATGGCTGCTGGGTACCCAGTCACACCTGGATTTCCTCCCGGAAAGCCACACCGACTTCATTATTGCGGTCATGGGCGAAGAGTTCGGCCTGGTAGGCATCTGCGCGCTGTTGCTGATCTACCTGCTGTTGATCGGTCGTGGCCTGGTGATTACCGCCCAGGCCCAGACCTTGTTCGGCAAGTTGCTGGCGGGCGCCCTGACCATGACGTTTTTTGTATATGTTTTCGTCAACATCGGTATGGTCAGTGGCCTGTTGCCGGTGGTGGGGGTGCCGTTGCCGTTCATTAGCTACGGAGGAACTTCGCTGGTGACGCTGCTGTCAGCGTTTGGGGTTTTGATGTCGATCCATACCCATCGCAAGTGGATCGCGCAGGTTTGAATAAGGTGAAGAGTTCAATGCAAGTAATGCGTGGCTGGGCGACTCGATACGCGCCGTGGGTCGGCCTGGTAAGCATCCTTGGCACTGCGCAGCAAGCGTTGGCCGGCGATTACGAAGGCTCGCCCCAGGTGGCTGAGTTCGTCGGTGAAATGACCCGCGACTACGGTTTCGCCGGCGAACAGCTGATGGGGGTGTTCCGCGAGGCCGAGCGCAAGCAATCGATTCTGGACGCGATTTCGAAACCCGCCGAACGGGTCAAGCAGTGGAATGAATATCGCCCGATGTTCATCACCGATGCGCGCATCGCCCGTGGCGTGGACTTCTGGCGTCAGCACGAGGCCGTACTGGCCCGCGCCGAGCAGGACTATGGCGTTCCGGCGCAGGTCATCGTCTCGATCATCGGTGTTGAGACCTTTTTCGGCCGAAATACCGGTAATTTCCGTGTGATCGATGCGTTGTCGACCCTCGGTTTCGACTATCCTCCCCGTGCCGAATTTTTCCGCAAGGAGTTGCGCGAGTTCCTGTTGCTGGCCAGGGAAGAGCAGGTCGATCCGTTGACCCTCAAGGGGTCCTACGCCGGCGCCATGGGCTTGCCGCAGTTCATGCCCAGCAGCTTTCGCGCCTATGCGGTGGATTTCGACGGTGACGGCCACATCAATATCTGGAACAACCCGGACGATGCGATCGGAAGCGTTGCCAGTTACTTCAAGCGTCATGGCTGGGTTGCCGGGGAACCGGTGGTCAGCCGCGCCGATGTGCGGGGCGACCAGGTGGATGAAGGTTTGACCACGGGTATCGAGCCGGTCAAGACCGTCGGAGAGTTGCGGGCCTTGGGCTGGTCAAGTCATGATGCGCTGCGCGATGATATGCCGGTTACTGCTTTTCGCCTGGAAGGCGACAATGGCCCCGAGTACTGGATGGGCCTGAAGAATTTTTACGCAATCACGCGTTATAACCGCAGCGTGATGTACGCCATGGCCGTACATCAACTGTCTGAACAGCTGGTCCAAGCACGGGGCGTCAAGTAATGCGGGCATTGCCTATCAATAAACCCCTGAAGCTGATGGCATTTGCCGCGCTGGCAGTGCTGCTCGCCAGTTGTTCGACCAGCCGCGCACCAACACAAAAGTCCTCCACCGCTGTGCGCGCGACGCCGGGGCTGGACATCAACCGTGCCCACAAGGATGGCGCGCCCTGGTGGGACGTCGACGTTTCACGCATCCCGGACGCCACACCAACCCTGCACACCGGCCCGTACAAGGCCGCCCCTTACTCGGTGCTGGGTAAAACCTATTTTCCGTTGCAAGAGTCCAAGACCTACGTGCAGTCGGGCACGGCGTCCTGGTACGGCACCAAGTTCCATGGCCAGAACACCGCCAACGGCGAGGTCTATGACTTGTATGGCATGAGTGCCGCGCACAAGACCTTGCCGCTGCCGAGTTACGTCCGGGTGACCAACCTGGACAACAACAAGACTGTGATCCTGCGGGTAAACGACCGCGGGCCGTTCTATTCGGACCGGATCATCGACCTGTCCTACGCGGCCGCCAAGAAACTCGGCTATGCCGAAACCGGCACCGCGCGCGTCAAGGTCGAAGGTATCGACCCGCAACAGTGGTGGGCCGCCAAAGGCCGTCCGGCGCCTTTAATGCTCAACGAGCCGCAAGTCGCGCAGAATAGCGCGCCGGTGATTACGGCTTCGGCCGGTACCGTCGAGCAATGGACGCCACCGCCGCAGCAACACGCCGCCGCCGTTATTCCCGTACAACTTGCCGATGCAAAAAAAAACGCTTCTGCACCAGCCTCTGGCCAGTATCTGCAGGTGGGCGCGTTCGCCAACCCGGACGCTGCAGAACTCCTGAGGTCGAAGCTCAGCGGGATGGTGAGCGCTCCGGTGTTCATCAGCTCGATCGTGCGCAATCAACAGACGCTGCATCGGGTTCGCCTGGGGCCGATCGGTTCGCCGCGTGAAATCCAGCAAGTGCAGAACAGTGTGCGCCTGGCCAATCTGGGTTCGCCGAGCGTTGTGACTGAGTAATACGTAGGACTTGATTGACGGTTCATCTGCGGTTTTGGGGGATGAACCAGGTTGTTGGCTCGTCTAAGAACAAAAACCCGGCAAGGGTTACAGAGTGAGCAGCTGAACACGCGACAGCCCTTAAGAAGCTGTCTGATTAGTTTTTGCCTTCGGGCAAGTTTCCATTAGCGATTTCGAGAGACGGATGAACATCACCACCTTTGCCAAACGCCTGTGCCTTTTAGTCCCGCTGCTCCTCTCACCTGCCGCGTTCGCGGTCGAGATGATGCCGTCGCCACCGCAACTGGCCGCCAAGGCCTACGTGCTCATGGACGCCAGCAGCGGCAACGTGCTGGTCGAAAACAATGGTGACCAGCGTCTGCCGCCAGCCAGCCTGACCAAGCTGATGACAGCGTACATCGCGACCCTGGAAATCCGTCGTGGCCAGATCGGTGAAAACGATCCGGTGACCGTCAGCGAAAACGCCTGGCGTACCGGCGGTTCGCGGATGTTCATCAAGGTCGGCTCGCAGGTGACTGTCAGCGACTTGCTGCACGGCATCATCATCCAGTCGGGCAACGACGCCAGTGTTGCGCTCGCCGAGCACATCGCCGGCAGCGAAGACGCGTTCGCCGACGTGATGAACAAAACCGTTGCCGACCTGGGCATGACCAACACCCACTTCATGAACCCGACCGGTCTGCCGAACCCTGAGCACTACTCGTCGGCTCACGACATGGCGGTACTGGCACGCGCAATCATCCACGAAGACCCGGCTCACTACGCGATCTACTCGCAGAAAGAGTTCTTCTGGAACGGTATCAAGCAACCGAACCGCAACCTGCTGCTGTGGCGCGACAAGACCGTCGACGGTCTGAAAACCGGTCACACCGACGAAGCGGGCTACTGCATGGTGTCTTCGGCCGTGCGTGATGGCATGCGTCTGATCGCCGTGGTGTTCGGCACCAACAGCGAAGTGGCTCGCGCCGCCGAAACCCAGAAACTGCTGACTTACGGTTTCCGTTTCTTCGAAACCCAGACCTTCTATCAGAAGGGCACCGAACTGGCCCAGGCGCCTGTCTGGAAAGGTTCCACCAACCAGATCAAGGCGGGTCTGGCTCAAGACCTGACCATGACCCTGCCTAAAGGTCAGCTGAAAAAGCTCGCCGCCAGCATGACCATGAACCCGCAACTGATTGCGCCAATCGCCAAGGGCGATGTGATCGGTAAAGTCGAAGTCAAACTGGAGGACAAGGTGGTGCACAGCGCCGACCTGATCGCTCTGGATGGCGTCGAAGAGGGTGGTATCTTCCGTCGCATGTGGGATAGCATCCGTCTATTCTTCTACGGCTTGTTCAACTGATAGTGTGCACCTGCATGGCCCCGCGCTGATCCGGCTCGGGGCTATGCCCGTCGCCACGGCTTACGCTTACGAGGCCGTTACGCCATGACCGATACCGAAGTAAAGGCGCCTAAGATCGAATTCCCTGCCAATGATTACCCGGTTAAGGTGATCAGCGACACGGGTGTGGGCAACAAGGACAAGATCATCGACATCGTCAGAAAACACGCAAAGATCAATGATGAGCGTGTGGACGAGCGTCAAAGCAGTAACGGTAAATACACCACGATTCAGTTGCACATCGTCGCCACCGACCAGGACCAGCTGTACAACATCAACAGCGAACTGCGGGCTACCGGCTTCGTGCATATGGTGCTGTGATGTCTCGCACGCTGGGCTTTCGCGAGCTCGGCCAGATGGCTTACGAGCCGGTCTGGCATGCCATGCAACGTTTCACCAACGAACGCGGCAGCGATGCCGCCGACGAGATCTGGCTGGTCGAACATCCACCGGTCTTCACCCAGGGCCAGGCCGGCAAGGCCGAACACTTGCTGTTGCCGGGAGATATCCCGGTGGTGCAGGTCGATCGCGGTGGCCAGGTGACGTATCACGGCCCCGGGCAACTGGTGGCTTACCTGTTGCTGGACGTGCGCAAGCTGGGTTTTGGCGTGCGTGACCTGGTGACTCGCATGGAGTCGTGCCTGATCGAGCTGCTCGCCAGCTACGGTGTGACGGCGGCGGCCAAGCCCGATGCACCGGGTGTCTATGTCAACGGCGCGAAAATCGCGTCCCTGGGTCTGCGGATCCGCCACGGTTGTTCCTTTCATGGCCTGGCCTTGAACGTGGACATGAACCTGGAACCGTTTCGACGGATTAATCCCTGCGGCTACGCCGGGCTGGCGATGACCCAGCTGAGCGATCACGCAGGATCGATTGAATTTGCCGAGGTAAGTGCCCGGCTGCGCGCGCAGCTCGTCAAACACCTCGACTATGCTGAGCAGACGACCCTGACGGGCGGAATCGACTGATATGACTACTGATGCAGTGCAAACCATGATCCCGACGCTGGATGTCACCGAGCGTCCGGCCCCGCGTGCCAAGGTAGAAGCCGGCGTAAAGCTGCGCGGCGCCGAGAAGGTTGCACGCATCCCGGTAAAGATCATCCCGACCACCGAGCTGCCGAAAAAGCCTGACTGGATTCGTGTGCGCATTCCGGTATCTCCGGAAGTCGACCGCATCAAGGCCCTGTTGCGCAAACACAAGCTGCACAGCGTCTGCGAAGAGGCATCCTGCCCGAACCTGGGCGAATGCTTCTCCGGCGGCACCGCGACTTTCATGATCATGGGCGACATCTGCACCCGTCGCTGCCCGTTCTGCGACGTCGGCCACGGCCGTCCGAAGCCACTGGACGTCAACGAACCGGAAAGCCTGGCCATTGCCATTGCCGACCTGCGCCTGAAGTACGTGGTGATCACCTCGGTAGACCGCGACGACCTGCGCGACGGCGGTGCCCAGCACTTTGCCGACTGCATCCGTGAAATCCGCAAGCTGTCGCCGAACGTGCAGCTCGAAACCCTGGTGCCGGACTACCGTGGCCGCATGGACATCGCGCTGGAAATCACTGCCGCCGAGCCACCGGATGTGTTCAACCACAACCTGGAAACCGTGCCACGCCTGTACAAGGCCGCACGCCCGGGTTCGGACTACCAGTGGTCGCTGACCTTGCTGCAACGCTTCAAGCAGATGATGCCGCACATTCCGACCAAGTCCGGCCTGATGCTGGGTCTGGGCGAGACCGACGACGAGGTCATCGAAGTCATGAAGCGCATGCGCGAGCATGACATCGACATGCTGACCCTGGGCCAGTACCTGCAACCGTCGCGTAGCCACTTGCCGGTACAGCGCTTCGTGCACCCGGACACGTTCGCCTGGTTCGCCGAGGAAGGTTACAAAATGGGCTTCAAGAACGTCGCTTCCGGTCCGCTGGTCCGTTCCTCGTACCATGCCGACGAGCAAGCGAAGCTGGTCAAGGCTGAGCTGATGTCGTCCTGATCGACACCCCCTCATGAAAAATGGCCCGCAAGGCTTTCAGTCTTGCGGGCGTTTTTTTGCCTTGCCTACAGTAATGGCCGCCGTTTCCTGCAACCTGCGGGGCGATGAACCCTCTTCTGTTTGTCCCCGTTCCTGACTACTGTGTGTTGAAGTTTCCACTCAGGGAGATTCATGGATGACCGTTCGACCGACCCACACCCTTTGTCCTCATACCCCGGTACCGGCCTTGCCGTCGCAGGGGGTGATCGGCGTCATTGCGCCGGCCGGTCCTGCACCGTTGGACACCGATAAAGCCGTGCAATGGATGCGCGCCCGAGGCTATTCGCTGAAGATTTTTCCCGGTGTCTACGCGAAGGATGGCTATCTGGCCGGCAGTGACGAGGTGCGGCTCAACGACCTGCATACCGCGTTCGCCGACCCCGAGGTCGATGCCATCATTTGCCTGCGCGGTGGCTACGGTACGCCGAGGTTGCTTGATCGCATCGATTTTGAACTGTTGCGCAACAACGCCAAGCCGTTCATCGGTTACAGCGACATCACCGCACTGCATCTGGCGATCAGTCGTTATGCGGGCTTCGTGACCTTCCATGGCCCGCTGCTCAATGCGGATCTTCTGGGTGACAAGCAAAAGCCCACCGAACCTTCGTTTTTCAACATGCTGCGCGGGCAAGTGAAGGCGGGCAGCGTATTGGCGCACCCCGTGGCCTATCCGTTGACCACGATCGAGCCAGGCATCGCCCACGGGCGCTTGCTGGGGGGCAATCTGTCGATAATCGCCGCGACCATGGGTACGCCTTATGAGATCGATGCCGAGGGAGTCATCCTGTTCATCGAGGACATCAACGAGCCGCTGTATCGCGTCGACAGGCTGCTGACCCACCTGCGACTGGCTGGAACCCTGGGCAAGCTGCGTGGGGTGCTGGTGGGGGATGTGGCGGGGGTCGAGGTGCCTGCGCTGGAGCGCCTGCTCAAGCAGACATTCGAGCCGTTGCGGATTCCGGTGTTGTCCGGGTGGCGCAGCGGGCATTGCGATCCGAACCTGACACTGCCCATGGGGGCGCTGGTCAGGCTGGATGCGGGGTGCAAGGAGTTGGCGTTGGAGCAGGATGTAGTGATCAAGCGATAGATCGTAGGCGCCTGATAGTCAGTCTTCGCGAGCAGGCTCGCTTCCACAGGTATCGCGTGAGCCCTGTGGGGGCGAGCCTGCTCGCGAATGCTTTTAGCGGTTTCGAAGGCCTTCGAGCAACTTGTGCGTCGGATAACCATCCGCCGGCCAGCCAAACGACTGCTGCGCGCTGCGGATCGCCTTGCGGGTATTGGCGCCGATAATCCCGTCCGCGGCGCCCGCGTCGTAATTTTGGGCGCTCAGCAGATTTTGCAGCTCGATCCGCTCGGTGCGGCTGAGCGGTAAATCATCCTTGGGCCACATGCCGCTGATCAGGCCCGCGCCATGGAAACGTTCGGACAACAGGCCCACCGCCAGTGCGTAGGACGACGAGTTGTTGTACTTGAGGATCGCCCGGAAGTTATCGAGCACCAGGAATGCCGGGCCGCGATAACCGGCCGGCAGCAGCAATGCCGCGGACAAGTGCTCGGAACCTGCTGGAACCTGGCCGCCATTGGGCAGCGTGACACCCAGTTGCCGCCATTCGGCGACAGTCTTGCGAATGGCGCCATCGGCCAGCACATAGTTGAAACCGCCCGGCAATTGCACTTCAAAGCCCCACGGCTGGCCTTTCTGCCAGCCGGAGCTTTGCAGGTAGTGCGCAGTCGAGGCCAGGGCATCGGTGGAGCTGCCCCAGATATCGCGACGGCCATCGCCGTCGAAGTCCACGGCGTGGGTGTTGTAGGTGGTCGGGATGAACTGGGTCTGGCCCATGGCGCCTGCCCAGGAACCGAGCATTTTCTCGGGTTCGATATCACCCTGTTGCAGAATCTGCAGTGCGGCGATCAATTGCGCGTGGGCGAAACCCGGGCGCCGGCCTTCGTAGGCCAGGGTGGCCAGCGAGTTGATCACTGACTTGCTGCCCTGGAACTGGCCGAAATTACTTTCCATGCCCCATACGGCGACGAGGGCCTCACGGTCAACGCCGTAGCGCTGTTCGATGCTTTGCAGGATGGCGGCGTTCTCGCTGACCAGCGCCTGACCTCTGCGTACTCGCAGCGGCGACAGGGCGCCGTCGAGGTATTCCCACACCGGTCGGGTGAATTCCGGTTGGCTGCGGTCGGCACGAATCACGCTGGGGTCGACGCTGACATTGGCGAAGGCTCGATCAAACAGATCGGCACGGATACCGGCGGCCAAGGCGTCCCTGCGGAAACCGGCCTGCCATTCGGCGAAGGTCTGGGTCGGCTGGATGTCGAGGTTTTCACCGCTTGGCACCACAGGTGCCATGATCGCCGGGGCAGTGGCGACAGGAAGTGTCTGAAGCGGCTGTGCGTCGGCGGCGGTCGGTTTTTCCGCACAGGCGACGAGCAAAATGAGGCTGGAGGCAGCAATCAATTGGCGCAGGTGCCAACGACGGGAAAGACAAAGGGGCATGCACGGGTCCAGGGAAAACGGATCAGGTGCAGACCTTAACATGTTGAGCGGATGCTTGCCTTTCAGGCCGCCAGAAAGTAAGAAGCCTCCCAGCTATTAGACTGGAAGGCTTCGCGGCGGTAGCTGCCTTTGCCCTTGCCGGCTCGTTCCTGACGGCTGCGGAACAGAGGCTGGGCGATAATGGATTTGGCCTTGTTGGGGCCATGCCTGGATGGCTTTTTGCTCATGATGGGCTCTCGCAAGTGAGTGGATTGTGCGGGGCAAATCATCGTCTCAAGTGAGGCTTCTGTCTAGTCCCTGTGGCGAAGGAGCTTGCTCCCGCTCGGCTGCGCAGCAGTCGCAAATGGGCAAACGAGGCTTTTCTGAAGAAGCGCGATGTGTGGACTGGGGTCGCTTCGCAACCCAGCGGGAGCAAGCTCCCTCGCCACAAAAAGCCTTACTCGGCAGGCAACGACAACCGTTGGCCGGCCATCAACAACGTCAACCGACTCAAGCTCATCCACGGCGACCCTGCCGCCTGGCCTTTGATCTGCGCGTCTATGCGCTGTGCTTCGAGTAGCAGCTGTGCCCAGCGTTGCGCCGAATAGCGCTGCAGGGCTTTGCTCATCAGCGGTTTGCGCTTGTCCCAGACGGGCGGCCGGGCCTGGCTGAAGGCTTTGTCCAGCGGTGTGCCCTGACTGTATTGCAGGGAAATATTGGCCAGCAAGCGCAGCTCCCGGGCCAGGGCCCAGAGAATCACCGGGGGTTCGACACCTTCACCCCGCAACCCTTCAAGCATGCGCAGGGCATGGGCGGCTTCACCGTTGAGAATCGCATCGGTCAGCCCGAAGACATCGAAGCGCGCACTGTCGGCCACCGCAGCCTGCACGGTTTCGATGGTGATTTGACCCTCTTCGGCCATCAGCTTGAGCTTTTCGATTTCCTGGGCGGCGGCCAGCAGGTTGCCCTCGACCCTTGCAGCGATCAGCTCGACGGCGTCCTGGGTGGCCGAGAGTCCGGCCTGGGACAAGCGCTGACGGATCCAGCTCGGCAACTGGCTGACGTCCACCGGCCAGATCTGCACGAACTGGGTCTGCTGTCCCTCGACCAGCGCCTTGCCCCACTTGGTCTTCTGCGCGCTGCCATCGAGCTTCGGCAGGCTGATCAGGAGCACCGTGTCTTCGGCCGGTCGCGAACAGTACTCGATGAGCGCGGCGGCGCCTTTGTCACCGGGTTTGCCGGAGGGCAGACGCAGCTCCAGCAGACGCTTCTCGGCGAACAACGACATGCTGGCCCCGGCCTGCAGCAACGTGCCCCAGTCGAAACTGGCGTCGGCGGCAAAGACCTGGCGTTCGTCGAAACCCTGCTGGCGGGCAGCGGCGCGGATGGCGTCGGCGGCTTCCTGACACAGCAAGGGATCATCGCCACTGATGACGTAGACCGGCGCGAGGGCACCTTGCAGGTGTTTGGCGAGTTGGGCGGGGGCGAGTTTCATAAGAGAGGGCGAACGGGGCGCCTGAACGCCCCGTAAGTCTTACTGCTGCGGCAGTTCGATAGGCGACTGACGCGGCGTTTGCGCTTCAGCCTTCTGCGCCGCTTCCAGTGCCGCGGCTTCTGCCTTGGCTTTTGCTTCGGCGGTCTGTTGCAGCTGTTCCAGCTGAGTGGGCGTGATCTGCTGCAGGCGCAGCATCATGCGTTGCACCAGTTCGCGACGCATGTCCTTGCGCGCATCGTTGGCTTCCTGGTCCGAACCCACCAGGTTGTTGCCGTCGTGGATGAAGACTTTCTGCACTTCCAGCTTGTCAGCCATCAGAGACAGGTTGCCTTGGCTGAGGATGTTGTAGCTGAGTACGGTGCTCAGTTGGTATTCGCCGGTACGACCTGCACCTGCATAGCTGAGAATGCGCTGGGTTTCCTGCTCATCCGTTAGCACAAGCTTGAACGGTGCGCCGGTGTAGACCTTGACGCCGCTGCTATCGAGCACCTGGCGCAGTTGCGTCACGGTTTCGCCATAGGAGTTACGGGCGCTGAGGTCCAGTTCCTTGATCGCCAGTTCGGTGGTGCCGGTGCCGCGCAGCTGGAAACCGCAGGCGCTCAACAGGACCGCAAGGCCCATCACCAGCAAGTTGCGTTTGATCATTGTGTTGCTCCCCTTGAAACCATGTGGGCCGGTCAAGCGACCCGAAAGGTTTTACTCGGCGCCAGGCTTGGCCTGGCGCCTGATCCAATTAGCTGGCGACGATGTTGACCAGTTTCCCGGGCACCACGATCACTTTGCGAATGGTCAGACCGTCGACAAAGCGCAGCACGTTTTCGTTGGCGCGTGCGGCGGCCTCGACTTCTTCGCGGCTGGCGCTGGCCGGCATTTCGATGTGACCACGCAGTTTGCCGTTGACCTGAATCACCAGCTGCAGGCTGTCCTGCACCAGCGCGCTTTCGTCCAGTACCGGCCAGCCGGCGTCGATCACCGGGTCGGCGTGACCCAGGCGATGCCACAGCTCATGGCAGATGTGCGGGGTGATCGGGGCCAGCAGCAGCGTCACGGTTTCCAGACCTTCCTGAACCAGTGCGCGATCCTGTTCGGTGCCTTGCGGGGCTTTTTCCAGCACGTTCATCAGCGTCATCACCTGGGCGATGGCGGTGTTGAATTTGTGGTTCTGGCCGACGTCATGGCTGGCCTGCTTGATGGCCTGGTGGATCGAACGGCGAATGGCTTTTTGCTCGTCGTTCAGGCCGGCGACGTCCAGTTTGCCCGGCAGGCCCTGGGTAACGTGCGCTTGAGCCAGGCGCCAGACGCGCTTGAGGAAGCGGTGCGAACCTTCCACGCCGGAGTCGGACCATTCAGCGCTCATGTCAGGTGGCGAGGCGAACATCATGAACAGGCGGCAGGTGTCTGCGCCGAACTGGTCGATCATCGACTGTGGGTCGACGCCGTTGTTCTTCGACTTGGCCATCTTCTCGGTGCCACCGATTTCCACCGGCAGGCCGTCTGCGATCAGCTTGGCGCTGATGACCTTGGCCTTGCTGTCGCGTTCGAGTTCGACGTCAGCCGGGTTGAACCAGGTGTAGGCACCATTGGCTTCGCGACGATAGTAGGTCTCGGCGATCACCATGCCCTGGGTCAGCAGGTTCTTGAACGGCTCGTTGGAACTCACCAGGCCTTCGTCGCGCATCAGCTTGTGGAAGAAGCGTGCGTAGAGCAGGTGAAGAATCGCGTGTTCGATACCGCCGATGTACTGATCCACCGGCAACCAGTGGTCAGCCGCCGATTTCTCAACCAGGCCACCTTCAAAGTGCGGCGAGGCGTAGCGAGCGTAGTACCACGAGGACTCGACAAAGGTGTCCATGGTGTCGGTTTCACGCTTGGCAGGCTGGCCGCATTTCGGGCAGCTGCATTCGTAGAACTCGGGCATGCGTGCCAGTGGCGACCCGGCGCCGTCGGGTACGACGTCTTCCGGCAGCACGACCGGCAGTTGATCTTCCGGTACCGGCACATCACCGCAGCTATTGCAGTGGATGATCGGGATCGGGCAACCCCAGTAGCGCTGACGGCTGATACCCCAGTCGCGCAGACGGAACTGGGTGCGCGAGGCACCGAGGTTTTTCTTGATCAGCGCCACTTCGATGGCGTCGAAGGCGCCGACGAAATCGAGGCCGTCGAACTCGCCGGAATTGATCAGCGTGCCGTGCTCGCCGTAGGCGTCCTGCCATGGGGCCGGGTTGGTGTCGCCCGAGCTGGTGCGCACCACGGATTTGACCGGCAGGTTGTACTTGTGGGCGAACTCGAAATCACGTTCGTCGTGAGCCGGAACCGCCATCACCGCTCCATCGCCGTAGTGCATCAGCACGTAGTTGGCGACCCATACCGGCAGTTTTTCGCCGGTCAGCGGGTGCTCGACGAACAAGCCGGTCGGCAGGCCTTTTTTCTCCTGGGTGGCGACGTCGGCTTCTGCGACGCTGCCGCCCTTGCATTCGGCGATGAACGCTTGCAGGTCAGGATTGTTCTGCGCGGCCAGGGTGGCCAGGTGGTGTTCGGCGGCCACGGCGACGTAAGTCGCTCCCATCAGGGTGTCCGGGCGGGTGGTGAAGACTTTCAGCGCGCCGGTTTCGCCGATGGAGTCGACGTTGTACGGGAACTGCACTTCCATGCCGCGGGATTTGCCGATCCAGTTGCGCTGCATGGTCTTGACCTGTTCAGGCCAGCCAGTCAGTTCATCGAGGCTCTCCAGCAGCTCATCCGCGTAGGCGGTGATCTTGAAGTAGTACATCGGGATTTCGCGCTTTTCGATCAGCGCGCCGGAACGCCAGCCGCGACCGTCGATCACCTGTTCGTTGGCCAGAACGGTCTGGTCCACCGGGTCCCAGTTCACGGTGCCGCTTTTTTTGTAAATCACGCCTTTTTCGAACAGGCGGGTGAACAGCCATTGTTCCCAGCGGTAGTAGTCCGGCTTGCAGGTGGTCACTTCGCGCGACCAGTCCACCGCCAGGCCCAGGCTGCGCAGCTGGCTTTTCATGTAGGCGATGTTTTCGTAGGTCCATTTGGCGGGCGCTACGTTGTTCTTCATCGCGGCGTTTTCCGCCGGCATGCCGAAGGCGTCCCAGCCCATGGGTTGCAGGACGTTCTTGCCTTGCATGCGCTGATAGCGGGAGATCACGTCGCCGATGGTGTAGTTGCGCACGTGCCCCATGTGTAGCTTGCCGCTGGGGTAAGGGAACATCGACAGGCAGTAGTAGGTCTCCTTGCCTGGCTGTTCACTGACTTCAAAGGACTTTCGCTCGTCCCAGAACGACTGGGCGGCGGCTTCGATTTCACGGGGCTGATATTGTTCGTGCATGGCTACTTTTGAACTGAATAGGGGTGGCCTAATCCTCTTCAATGCAACGCTGGACGATGAATGCGCCAATTCGGCGTTTCGGTGCCCAGGCGAGCTGGAAGTGGAGTTACAGGAAGCGCCGTAGCATACATGACCGCACTCGACCGAGGGAAACCCTGATTACTGCCGCGCGTCTCGTGAAAACGGCTGCGAGGGCCGTTGGTCGCGGCGCTCAGCCGGTTTGTGCATGGAAGCTAAGCTCTAACTGGGGAGTAGGTCTTATCTTCCAATGAGGTGAGGGATGGTTGAGTCACAGCAAAAAGCTACAAAACCGGAGCTGTACGAAAGACTGATCGATCGTCTGGGCATGGCCCTGGAGGCGGCAAAAACCGCTGGTCGGCTGCGCGACGAACGCCCACTGGAACTGGAGTTGCGCGGCTTGAGCCCCGCAGAATTTGCCCTGGTCAAGGCGTATCTGGATCGTAGTGAACGTGAGACACACGGATGCTTGTCCGAGGCAGTCAAGCAACTTGACGCACCACGTTCGGCCAAGATCATCTGGCTCAAGGATAAAGTACCTGGCAGAGACGCGGTAAAGGTCCGGTCACTGCGGTGCAAATAGGGCAACAGAGCCATGCTCCATGATTTTCTGAAGCATAGTCCTTCCGTATTTATTGTCGCATCGCGTCAACCCACTTAGGCTTCGAGCATCTTCATGGAGATGCTCGATGCCTTTTCGTTATTTTGTGAAACAACTTCTCTTGCCCCCCGGCATCCTGTTGCTGCTGCTTTTGCTTGCCTGGTGCTTGCGTCGCTCAAGACCGCGGCTCGCCGGTGTGTGCTTTGCCCTGGGGCTAGGTGGCTTCTGGTTGATGAGCCTGCCGATTGTCGTGCAGTGGAGCGCCGAAATGCTGGAGCGTGAGCCCCCGCTGGCGTTCGAGGCGTGGGCGACACTGAGTCAGCACGCCGATGCGATCGTAATTCTGGGCTCGGGGCGCGAGCGGGGCGATCCAGCGTGGGGAGACGATCAGCCGACCGGTGTTGGTCTTGAGCGCCAACGCTATGCGGCGCGTCTGGCCAAGGCCTCGGGTTTGCCGATTCTGACCAGTGGCGGCCTGCATTACGGCACGCCACCGACCGAAGCCCGATTGATGGCTGATTCATTGCGCGATGACTTTGGCGTGCCTGTTCGCTGGCAGGAAGGGCGTAGCCGTACGACCTGGGAGAACGCGCAGTTCAGCGCACAGGTGCTGTTGCCCGAAGGAATCAAGCGAGTGGTGCTTGTGACTCAGGCCTGGCATATGCCGCGAGCGGTCTGGAGTTTCCAGAAGGCCGGGTTTGAGGTGGTGCCGGCGCCAATGGGCTTTTTAGGTGTGGATAACGCTCGGCCGTTTGGTGGCTGGTTGCCGGAGTTCAAGTCGATCTGGCAAAGCGGGCAATTGATGAATGAGGCGGTGGGGCAGGTCGGGTATTCGCTGTTTTATCGCTGAAGTGAGGAGATAGCGCTAAACCATGTGGCGAGGGAGCTTGCTCCCGTTCGGTCGCGCAGCGACCGTAAACCTGCAGAGGACCTTTTTCTGGGCGTACCACATACGCCGCTTTCAGGGCTGCTTCGCAGCCCAGCGGGAGCAAGCTCCCTCGCCACAATTACTGTTCTTCAGACGGTTTTGGCCATCCGGTTAGCCACCAGCGCCCAGCCAAACAACAACACGCAGACAATGATCAACGGCCACGAGCGCCATTGCAGATAAGGCGTCAGGTTGTGCATCGGCACGACTTCGCCATACAGGATGCCGCGTTCGAACTGCGGGATCTGCACGGTGATCTGGCCGAACGGGTTGATCAGGCCGGTCACGCCATTGTTGGTGGCGCGGATCATCCAGCGACCGGCCTCAAGTGCGCGCATCTGGGCCATCTGCAAGTGTTGCAGCGGACCAATGGACGTGCCGAACCAGGTGTCGTTGCTGATGGTCAGCAGCAGATCGCTTTGGGCGGCCAGGCCGGCGGCGAACTCCGGGTACACCACTTCGTAACAGATGAAGGGCGCAATCTGGTAGCCCTTGGCTTGCAGCATGGCCTGATCGGCAGGGCCACGGGCAAAGTCCGACATCGGCAGGTCGAAGAAGGCGATCAGTCCGCGCAGCACATCTTGCAGTGGAACGTATTCGCCGAAGGGCACCAGTTTCTGCTTGAGGTAAGTGCCATCGCCTTCGCCGACCACTGTGATGCCGTTGAAGTAGCGTTTTTCCTGGTGGACGATTTCACGGATCGGAACACCGGTAATCATCGCCGAGTCCCGCTCCGCCGCGAATTTACCCATCATGTCCAGGTAACCTTGGGCAGACTCCTTGAGCACCGGGATCGCGGTTTCAGGCCAGATCAGCAGGTCGACGCGTTTGGAGGTGAAGCTCATGTCGCGGTACAGCTCCAACTGTGCATTGAGCTGCGCCGGGTCCCACTTCATGTTTTGTTCGATGTTGCCCTGAATCGCTGCAACGCTCAGCGGCGCGCCCGCGGGACTGGTCCAGGCATGATGTTTGAGTGCGATACCAGCCACCCATGGGCCGACCAGCAGCAGGGCGCCCAGCGCGATGAAAGCCTTGCGACCGCCACGGGCCAGGCGCAAGCCGTTGTAGATCAGCGCGGCGGTCAGGGCCAGCGTGAAGGAAATCAGCCACATGCCGCCTACGGGGGCGAGCCCGGCCAGGGGGCCGTCGAGTTGGCTGTAACCGGAATAGAGCCACGGGAAGCCGGTGAGGAACCAGCCGCGAAACGCTTCCTGGCCAACCCACAGTGCCGCGAAAGCCAGGGCATCGGCCAAGGGCGCCTCGTTGCGCCGCAGCCAGCGCGCCCAGATCCACGCCGGCAAGGCGAAGAACCAGGCGATTGCCGCAGTGAAAATCAGCATCAGGAACCCGGCCAGCAGCACGGAGGCGCCACCGAAATGGTGAATGCTGTAATAGATCCAGCTGGTACCGGCGCCAAACAGGCCGAAACCGAAACACCAGCCACGGCCGAGTGCCTGGCGGGGGCTCAGTTCACGCATGCCTGCGTAGAAAAGCCCGACCGCCAGCAGTGCCAGCGGCCAGATATCGAAAGGCGCCAGGGCCAGGGTGGTGATTGCACCGGCCGCCATGGCCAGCAGGTTACCGGGCCAGCCGGGGCGGGTTATCCAGCGCATTTCTATCCTTAGTGTTTACCGAGCAATAGGCGTCAGGCGCAGCAAATGAATCCGACGGCTGTCGGCGTTCAGGATGCGGAAACGATAGGTGCCGATTTCAGTGATTTCGTTGCGTTTCGGCAAGTGCCCGAACGCACTCATCACCAGGCCGCCAACCGTGTCGAACTCGTCGTCGGAGAATTCGCTGTCGAAGAACTCGTTGAAGTTCTCGATCGGTGTCAGGGCCTTGATCAGGAAATCACCGCTGGGCAGCGGCTTGATGTAGCTGTCTTCTTCAACGTCGTGCTCGTCTTCGATGTCGCCGACGATCTGCTCCAGTACGTCTTCGATGGTCACCAGGCCTGCCACGCCGCCGTATTCGTCGATGACGATGGCCATGTGGTTGTGGTTGGCGCGGAATTCGCGCAGCAGCACGTTCAGGCGCTTGGACTCCGGCACGAAGGTGGCCGGGCGCAGCAGATCCTTGATGTTGAAGTGGTCGCCGTTCTCCTTGAGGATCAGCGGCAGCAAGTCCTTGGCCAGCAACACGCCCATCACGTCATCATGGCTTTCGCCGATCACCGGGTAGCGGGAGTGGGCCGAGTCGACCACGGCAGGCAGGAACTCGCGGGGTGTCTGGGTTGCCTTGATGCTGATCATCTGCGAGCGCGGGACCATGATGTCCCGGACCTGCAGGTCAGCTACCTGGATGGCGCCTTCGACGATGGCCAGCGCTTCGCTGTCCAACAGTTTGTTCTGGTGTGCATCGCGCAGCAGTTCCAGCAGCTCCTGGCGGTTCTTCGGCTCGTGGGCAAAAGCCTGGGTGAGCTTACCCAGCCATGACTTCTGCCCGTTGCTCGATCGATCTTCGCTCATAGCGATTACTCTGAATCCTTTGTTGTGACGGTTGGGGATGTTTCGGTTTCGTCGTCCGCGTACGGATCGGGATAGCCCAGTTCTGCAAGCAATGTGCGTTCCAGTGCTTCCATTTCTTCGGCTTCGTCGTCATCTATATGGTCGTAACCGAGCAGATGCAAGCAGCCGTGAATCACCAGATGCGCCCAGTGGGCCTTGAGTGTCTTGCCCTGTTCGGCGGCTTCGCGCTCGACCACGGCGACACAGATCACCAGGTCGCCCAGCAACGGGATGTCGAGGAACTCGTCCGGCACATCGGCCGGGAAAGACAAGACGTTAGTTGCGTAATCCTTTTGCCGCCAGGTGTGGTTCAGCTCGCGGCCTTCGGCTTCGTCGACCAGGCGAATGGTCATTTCGGAGTCGGCAGTGCGCTGGCGCAGGGCCAGTTCGCACCACTGGCGGAATTCGGCTTCGCTGGGGGCGGGGGCTTGGGTCGCGATTTGCAGGTCAAGCTCAAGCATCGCGGCGGTTATCCTTCGATGCTTCATCAGCCACACGATTTTCAAAGCGCTCATAGGCTTCGACGATGCGCTGTACCAGCGGATGCCGCACGACGTCCTTGGGCTGGAAGTGGGTGAAGCTGATGCCCGGCACGTCCTTCAACACTTCGATTACGTGATGCAGCCCGGATTTGGTGCCGCGTGGCAGGTCGACCTGGGTGATATCACCGGTGATGACGGCCGTGGAGCCGAAGCCGATCCGGGTCAGGAACATTTTCATTTGCTCGACGGTGGTGTTCTGGCTTTCGTCGAGGATGATGAAGCTGTTGTTCAGCGTACGGCCACGCATGTAGGCCAGCGGCGCGACTTCGATGACCTGGCGTTCGATCAGCTTGGCGACGTGTTCGAAGCCGAGCATTTCGTAGAGTGCGTCATAGAGCGGGCGCAGGTACGGGTCGATCTTCTGGGACAGATCGCCAGGCAGGAAGCCGAGTTTTTCGCCGGCTTCGACCGCCGGGCGAACCAGCAGGATGCGGCGGATCTGCTCGCGCTCCAGGGCATCCACCGCGCAGGCAACGGCCAGATAGGTCTTGCCGGTACCGGCCGGGCCTATGCCGAAGTTGATGTCGTTACCGAGGATTTCCTTCACGTAACGCTGCTGATTCACGCCGCGAGGGCGAATCATGCCTTTTTTGGTGCGCAGGGCGACGGCGGCGTCGGCGGGCGAGTGGTTGTCCAACTCTTCGACGGCGGACTCCTGCAGGAACAGGTGAACCATGTCCGGCGACAGCTCGGTACCCTTGGTTTCCCGGTACAGGCGGCGCAGAAGGTTTTCCGCGGAGGTGGTGTGTTTGCGCTCGCCGATCAGTTCGAACTGGTTTCCGCGGTTGCGGATCTCGATGGTCAGGCGCTGTTCGATCAAGCGCAGATGCTCGTCGAATTGCCCGCACAGATTGGCGAAGCGACGAGCCTCAAAAGGCTCGAGGATGAAACGATGTGGTTCTATGGGTGCGTTCAAGGTCGTATTTAGCCGCCCTGGGGCAATAGTGATGAAATCAAGGATAACGCCAGTGGCGTGGGTGCGAAAGCTCTTAAATTTCCCGGCGCCAAACATCATTCCTTGTGGGAGCGAGCCTGCTCGCGAAAGCGGCCTGACAGTCGAATCATAAGTTGAATGTCAAACCGTATTCGCGAGCAGGCTCGCTCCCACAGGGGAATGCGGTGTTACTGGATCAGCGAACCCCGCAGCGAATGCGGCTGGGCCGCGTCGATGTGCACATCGGCGAACTGGCCGATCAAGGTCGGATTGTCGCAGCGGAAGTTGACGATACGGTTATTTTCGGTGCGGCCTTGCAGCTCGCCAGGATCTTTTTTCGAATAATCGGTGACCAGGATGCGCTGGATCGAACCGACCATTTGTCGGCTGATTTCGAAACCCTGCTGGTTCAACCGATGTTGCAGGGCATTCAAGCGCTCTTTTTTCAGCGCTTCCGGTGTGTCATCGGGCAGATCGGCGGCCGGTGTGCCGGGACGCTGGCTGTAGACGAACGAGTAGGAGAAGTCGAAACCGACGTCCTGGATCAGCTTCATGGTCTGTTCGAAGTCTTTTTCGGTCTCGCCGGGGAAACCGACGATAAAGTCCGAACTGATACAAATGCCCGGCACGGCGGCCCGCAGCTTGCGCAGTTTGGATTTGTACTCAAGTGCGGTGTGGTTGCGCTTCATCGCGGCCAGGATCCGGTCCGAACCCGATTGCACCGGCAAATGCAGGTGTTTCACCAGCTCCGGTACTTCGGCATGGGCCTGGATCAGACTGTCGGAAAACTCCAGGGGGTGCGAGGTGGTATAGCGGATACGGTCGATGCCATCGACCGCGGCAACCACCCGGATCAATTCGGCCAGATCAGCCAGACGACCGTCATGGGTCGTGCCGCGATAACCGTTGACGTTCTGCCCCAGCAGCGTCACTTCACGCACGCCGTTTTCGGCCAGGTGAATGATCTCGGCGATCACGTCGTCGAACGGGCGGCTGACTTCTTCGCCCCGGGTGTAGGGCACCACGCAGAAGGTGCAGTACTTGCTGCAGCCTTCCATTACCGATACATAAGCACTCGGGCCGTCGATGCGCGGCTCGGGCAAGTGGTCGAACTTTTCGATTTCCGGGAACGAGACGTCGACTTGCGGCAGCTTGCTGATGCGCGCGGCGTCGATCATTTCCGGCAGGCGGTGCAGGGTTTGCGGGCCGAACACCACGTCGACATAGGGCGCGCGATCGCGGATGGCGGCGCCTTCCTGGCTGGCCACGCAACCGCCAACGGCAATCACCATGTCCGGATTGGCCAGTTTCAGTTCGCGCCAGCGGCCGAGCTGCGAGTAGACGCGATCCTGGGCGCGTTCGCGGATCGAGCAGGTGTTGAGCAGGATCACGTCGGCGTCTTCAGCCCGAGCGGTGACTTCCAGGGCCTGGTGTTCGCCCAGCAGATCCACCATGCGCGAGCTGTCGTACTCGTTCATCTGGCAACCGTGGGTTTCGATATAAAGCTTCTTGGCCATGGAAAAGGGTCATCACGTGATTCGAAGAACCGCGCATTATAGGGAACATGTTCCCAGGTTCCTACCGCTGCGCGTCCGGTGGCTATGCTATAGTTCGCGCCCTCTTTTTTATCCCCGATGTGTTACTCACCCACCATGACCAAACGTGAAGCTCCAATCTACAAGGTGATTTTCCTCAACCAGGGCCAGGTGTTCGAAATGTACGCCAAGCAGATCTATCAGAGCGATCTGTGGGGCTTTCTGGAAGTGGAAGAGTTCGTCTTTGGCGAGCGCACGCAAGTGGTCGTCGATCCGAGCGAAGAGAAGCTCAAGGCGCAGTTCGAAGGCGTTGTGCGCAGCTTCGTGCCGATGCACTCGATCGTGCGCATCGATGAAGTCGAGCGGCTGGGTACCCCGAAAATCAGTGAAGCCCGCGGTGCGGTCGGCAATGTGATGCCGTTTCCGATGCCGATGCCTGAGAAGTAAGTCTCAAGACCGAGTCGTTCCCTTCGCGAGCAGGCTCGCTCCCACAATAGATCACCTGTGAACACACAATGTGTGAACAATTGAGATCAACTGTGGGAGCGAGCCTGCTCGCGAAGGGGGCAGCCAGGGCGATATGAAAATCAGGGCAATGGCGAGAAAGGCGTACGCCCGTCGGCACTCTGCAATTCCATCAGGTATTTGCGGAAAATTTGCCCAAGCACCTGAGTGGCGACTTCCAGTTCTTCGCGGGGCATTTTCTCGGTGACTTCGTCGGCGGTGTCCAGTGCGTCTTCAGCGCCGTTGACCGCGGCCATTTTCAGCAGGATGTAAGCCTGAACGTTGTTGGCCGGGACACCTTCGCCGTGGAAGAACATGGAGCCGAGCTTGAATTGCGCCTGGGCGTGGCCTTGCAGCGAGGCCTTTTCGAAGTAGCTCAGGGCTTGATTGAGGTCGCGCGGCGCATTTTTGCCTTCGTAGTAGAACTCACCCAACTCGTATTGCGCTTGCGCATCCCCTTCATCCGACGCTTTCTGGCAGGCGGCCAGCGCCTGTGCCAGGTCTTGCGGCTGGGTATTGAGGGTGCAGCGACCCATCGCTGGGATTAACAACGAGTTACCGCCTGCTTGTGCGAGCGCGAGCAGGGGCTGAAGGAGCAACAGGCAGCCCAGTGAAAGGGCGCGGCCGGTGCGGTTCATGGGAATCGACTTACCTCTGAAGGGCGCGCGGACCCATCGAGGGGATCCAATAAGCGCGCATTATGAAATAAGCAGGGCCAACCTTACAAAGTCTTTACTCGTTTTTCTGCTGCGAGGGAAATATATCGCCCTGTTTGCGGGGGATTAATGGCAGATGAGTAGGAAAAAGCGTTGGAATGTAGGTGAAAGCTGACGCTGGCGATGGCCAACGTCAGCGTTTCGAGCATTACTTCAAGGCAGCAAATGCACGCTCGGCGGCATCCAGCGTCAGTTTCAGCTCGGCTTCGCCGTGGGCGATCGAGGTGAAGCCGGCTTCGAAGGCGCTCGGTGCCAGGTACACACCGCCTTCCAGCATCAGGTGGAAGAAGCGGCCGAACAGGGCGGCATCGCTGGCCATGACGTCATCGAAAGTCACGATGTCGTCGGCACCGCTGAAGTACAGACCGAACATGCCACCGGCCTGGGTGGTCACGAATGGAATGCCCGCCGCATCCGCACGCACTTGCAGGCCATCGAGCAGGCGAGTGGTGTAGTCGGTCAGCTCGGCGTGGAAACCCGGACGGCTGATCAGGCGCAGGGTGGTCAGGCCGGCCGCCATCGCCAGCGGGTTGCCGGACAAGGTGCCGGCCTGGTAAACCGGGCCCAGCGGGGCGATGCGCGACATGATTTCGCGTTTGCCGCCGAAGCAGCCCACCGGCATGCCGCCGCCGATGATCTTGCCGAAGGTGGTCAGGTCCGGCGTTACGCCGTAGTGGGCCTGGGCACCGCCGAGGGCAACGCGGAAACCGGTCATCACTTCGTCGAAGATCAGTACTACGCCGTGCTTGTCGCACAAAGTGCGCAGGCCTTCGAGGAAGCCGGGGGCCGGTGGCACGCAGTTCATGTTGCCGGCTACGGGCTCGACGATGATGCAAGCCACGTCCTGGCCGACCTCGGCGAGCATGGCTTCAACCGCGTCGATGTCGTTGAACGGCAGGGTCAGGGTGTGTTTGGCGAACGCCGCCGGAACACCGGCCGAGCTTGGGACGCCTTGAGTCAGGGCGCCGGAACCGGCCTTGACCAGCAGGCTGTCGGAGTGGCCGTGGTAGCAGCCTTCAAATTTGATGATGCTATCGCGACCGGTGAAACCACGGGCCAGGCGGATCGCGCTCATGGTCGCTTCGGTGCCGGAGCTGACCATGCGCACCATTTCCATCGACGGCACCAGCGAGCAGACCAGATCAGCCATCTGGGTTTCCATCTCGGTCGGGGCACCGTAGGACAGGCCGTGCTCAAGCTGCTTGCGCACGGCGTCCAGCACGTCCGGATGGCTGTGGCCCAGAATCATCGGGCCCCAGGAACCGACGTAATCCACATAGCGTTTGTTGTCCTCGTCGGTGACGTAGGCGCCTTCGGCGTGCTTGAAGAACAGCGGCGTGCCGCCAACACTTTTGAACGCACGAACCGGCGAATTCACACCGCCGGGAATGTGTTTCTGGGCATTGGCAAACAGAGTTTCGGAACGAGACATGATCGGGCTCTCAGACTTTTAGCTAATTAATAGAAAGCAGTTCGTTGAATGCGCGGGCGCGGCGAGTCACTTCAGCCGTGCTCTCGGCGCCGAACAGGCCATGCACCACGGCCAGCAGGTCGACCCCGTGGGCCACCAGCGGGGCCGCATTGTCGAGGGTGATGCCACCAATCGCGCAGATCGGCAGGTGCAACCGCTGGCGGGCCTGATCGAGCAGGTCGAGGCTGCAGGTCGGGGCGCCGGGTTTGGTATTGGAGTTGAAGAAGCGGCCGAAGGCGACATAACTGGCGCCTTCCTTGGCGGCCTGTTCGGCGAGTTCAAGTTGCGCGTGGCAAGTCGAACCGATGATGGCCTTGGAGCCTAGCAGTGCGCGGGCCGGGGTCAGCGGACCGTCGGTCTGCCCCAGGTGCACGCCGACGTTCAGGCGTGCGGCCAGTTCGGCGTCGTCATTGATGATCAGCCGGGTCTTGTAGCGTTCGCACAGTTCACGCAAGGCTTCGGCTTCACGCAGGCGGCGGGCATCATCGTTGCTCTTGTCGCGGTATTGCAGCAGGGTGACGCCGCCTTCCAGCGCTGCCTCCACATACTGAAGCAATCTACCGTCCAGTAGATGGCTGTCGGTAATGGCGTACAGACCACGTAGTTTCATCGGACAGCCCTCATGGCGTTACGAACAGAAGTCCAGTGGCAGGCGGCGCGGCACGAACTGGCCTTTACCCAACTGCTCGGCATCGCGCAGGGTGCGCCACGTGTAGTTAAGCGCGGTCTGCACGGCACTGGCGAGGTTTTCACCTTGGGCCAGACGGCCGGCGAGGGCGCTGGCCAAGGTGCAGCCGGAACCGTGATAGCTGCCGGGCAAGCGCTGGCAGGTATAGGTCTGGCGCAGGCCATCGCGGCTGTAGAGGCGATTGTGGATTTCGGTCTCGTCGCCATGGCCACCGGTGATCAGCAGGTGTTTGACGAACGGCAATAGTTTTTCAGCGCACTCGTCCGCGGTGCCTTCAGGCAGTTCGGCGAGAATTCGGGCTTCGGGGAGGTTGGGGGTGGCGATAATCGACAGGGGCAGCAGGCGTTCGCGCATGGCGTAGCCAACTTCGTCCTTGCCCAGGCGTCCGCCGCCGCCGGCGCGCAACACCGGGTCGCAGACCACTGGCAAATGCGGGTGCGCCGAAAGCAGTTCGACAACGGTGTCGACCATTTCCAGGGAACCGAGCATGCCCAGTTTGACGGCTGCGACTTCGGAGTCGTTGAGCACGGCATTGGCCTGGGCCAACACCCACTCACGGTCGAGGACGCGGAAGTCAGTGACATTGACGGTGTCTTGCACGGTCAGGGCGGTGACGGCCGGAGCCGCATGGCAACCCTGGGCGAGCAGGGCTTCGATATCTGCCTGCAAGCCGGCGCCACCACTTGGGTCGTGGCCGGAGAGACAGAGGACAACGGGGCGAGAGCTGTAGATATTCATGGTGCGCGAGCTTACCACCAAACATCTTTTTTCGGGTGTGGTGTCATCCTGTCCAGCCGATACATTTGTGGCGAGGGAGCTTGCTCCCGTTGGGCTGCGAAGCGGCCCCAAAACATTCTGTCCGTTACACCGTGCCATTGGAATTTGCGACAGCTTCGCAGTCGAGCGGGAGCAAGCTTCCTCGCCACAGAGGTTCGGCATTTCACACGTTGACTGGCGAAACAGCTCTATCTCAATAACCGTCGCTGGAACGCCCGTGCTAGAGCCTTTTCAGGAAAAATTTAGATAGTGCTCAATGGCCATCAACGGCTATGCTAGAGTGGATCCAAACCAATAACAGGTAACACCGGTTTTACGTCTACTCAAAGGGAATGGGGGGCTTCCTGACGGAACCGGAAAGGCCACGCTGGGGCATAAATGCGCTATTTGCTGATGTTGCTGTTGTGTTTGCCCCTCCTGGCGAACGCCGTCGAATTCGATGAGTTCACTCAAAGCCTCCCCCTGGGCCGAACTCTGCAGGTGTTTGAAGATGCCGGTGGTCAGGCGAGCATCGCAGATGTGCGCGCGCTGGCCGCGGCCGGCAACTTCAAACTTCACGACAAGGCCACCCTCAACGCCGGGTATTCGCGTTCGGTGTACTGGCTGAAAATCGACCTGCATTACCGTCCGACCAACCCGACGGCGCAACGGACCTGGCTGCTGGAACTGGCCTATCCGCCCCTCGATCACCTTGACCTGTACCAGCCCGATGCGGTCGGCAACTATCAACGGGTTCGCCAGACCGGCGATGCCTTGCCGTTTTCCAGTCGCGAAATCCGCCAGAACAACTACCTGTTCAATCTGGATTTCACTCCCGACCAAACGCAAACCCTGTATCTGCGCCTGCAAAGCCAGGGCTCGATCCAGGCGCCGGTCACGCTGTGGTCGAGCACCGCCTACCTCGAAGCGCAGCCGGTCAGGCTTTACGTGTTGGGGCTGATCTACGGTGTATTGCTGGGAATGCTGGTCTACAACCTGTTCATCTACCTCAGCGTGCGGGATACCAGCTACCTCTATTACATCTTCTACATCGCCTCGTTCGGCTTGTATCAGCTTTCGGTGAATGGCGCGGCCGTGCAGTATTTCTGGCCGGACAATCCCTGGTGGGCCAACGCGGCGACGCCGTTTTTCATTGGCTGTGCCGGACTGTTCGGCAGCCAGTTCGCCCGCAGTTTCTTGCAGACGGCCACTCACAGTCGCTGGCTTGACCGCTTGTTGCTGGCGTTGGTGGTGTTCAGTGCACTGGTGGTCGGGTTATCGCTGATGACCAGTTATGCCCTGGCCTTGCGCCTGGCGACGGCCCTGGCACTGACCTTCACGGTGGTGATTTTTGCCGCGGGGATTTTCGCATGGCTGCGCGGGCTGCGGGTCGCGCGCTATTTCATCATTGCCTGGTCGGCCTTTTTGCTCGGCGGCATCATCAACACCCTGATGGTCCTGGGTTATCTGCCGAACGTGTTCCTGACCATGTATTCCAGCCAGATCGGCTCGGCCATCGAAGTGGCGCTGCTGTCGCTTGCCCTGGCCGACCGCATCAATGCCATGCGCGAGCAGCAGGCGCAAACCCTGCTCGACGCCGGGCAAAAGCTGGAAGTCCTCAACCAGCAACTGGCCCGCAGTAACCAGCTCAAGGACGAATTCCTCGCGACCCTGACCCATGAGTTGCGCACGCCCATGAACGGCGTGATCGGTTCGCTGGAGCTGATGCAAACCGTCGAAATGGACCCGGAACTGGAGCAATACCAACAAACCGCCGCCGGGTCGGCGCGGGACATGATGCGCATGGTCAATGGCATTCTCACGCTGACCGAGTTGCAGGCCGGCAAGCTCAAGGCTTCCCCGTCGACGTTCAGTCTGCGTAGCGTGGTCGAGGCATTGCGCGTGCAATTTGAAGGTAATGCTTCCAGCAAGTCTCTGGATTTCAAGGTCGATGTGGCGCCGGGCGTACCGGATCGCTTGCACGGCGACAGTGCCAAGTTGGCGCAATGCCTGGAATGCTTGCTGGATAACGCTATCAAGTTCACCCGCGTCGGTGGTCTGGCGCTACGGGTGACCGGGAAAACGGTCAGTTCCGATCGGCTGGCGTTGTCCTTCGCGGTAATCGACACCGGCATCGGCTTTACCGATCTGGGCGAGGCGACGATGTACCAGCGGTTCTTCCAGCTCGATGGTTCAATGACGCGCGAGTACGGTGGTCTGGGCGTGGGTCTGGCGATCTGCCGGCAATTGGTCGAGTTGCTCGGCGGCCGTCTGACGCACCGTTCCGAGCCCGGTCGCGGCAGTCGTTTCCAGCTCGACGTCGAGTTCGAATTCCCGGCGATCGAGGCTCCATCAGTACCCTTCATGACGCGCGACTTCCCGCGTCTGCGGCTACCGCAGGATTGCACCGTGCTGTTGGTGGATGACAACAACATCAATCAATTGGTGATGCGTGGCATGTTGCTCAAGCTCGGGTTCCGGGTGCGGACCGCAGACAACGGCATCGCTGCGCTCGAGTTCCTGCAGTGTGAAACCTTTGATGCGGTGTTGCTCGATAGTCAGGTGCCACCCATGGAGGGTGTGTCCGTCTGCTGCCAGATCCGGGCATTGCCGGGCTGTGCCGAGTTGCCGGTGTTCATGATCGCCCAAGGCGCGGATCGGGAACGTTGCCCGACGGGCGCGCTGATCGACTGCCTGAGCAAGCCGGTAAAATTCGAAGACTTGCAGGCAGCGCTCTATCGCCGGGTGCTCTGTCCGAAACAGGGCGAAAGCGCCGACAGTTAGGCAGATATGACACTTTGTTCGGCCAAAGGGCGGTGCTTAACTGAAATCCCTTGGCTGACCAAAGGAGCCCCGTCATGAACCTGCATCAGTTCGCCGAAACCCACGAAGTCACCAACCAGCCACCGTCACTGGACGGCGCCAACCTGTATCGCATCGATTTGCCGTTGCAGGAGTGGTCGCGGCGTTTCGGGGCCGGCTGGGCCGAGTCGCGGATCGAGGCTTACGGCGCGCTGGCCGGTGGGCCGCTGATGGAAGCGGGATTCCTGGCCAACCAGAACAAACCGGTATTCAACAGTCATGACCGCTATGGCCACCGCATCGATCTGGTGGAGTTTCACCCGGCCTATCACCAACTGATGCGCGCGGCGATCGAACATGGCCTGACCTCATTGCCCTGGGCGCATCCGCAGGACGGCGCTCACGTCGCCCGTGCGTCCATGACGTATCTGCACAGCCAGGCGGAAGCCGGCAGCGGTTGCCCGCTGACCATGACCTTCGCCAGTGTCCCGGCGCTGCGCCTGCAACCGGACCTGGCGGACAAATGGCTGCCCAAGATCCTCGCCACCGAGTACGACCCGCGTAACGTCGGCATGGCCCACAAGGCGGGTGTCACCATCGGCATGGCCATGACCGAAAAACAGGGCGGCACCGATGTCCGGGCCAACACCACCAAGGCCTATCCGGTGGGGGCCAGCGGTCCTGGCCAGGCCTATGAACTGGTGGGGCACAAATGGTTTTGCTCGGCGCCGATGTGCGATGCCTTCCTGACCCTGGCGCAGACCGACAAGGGCCTGACGTGCTTCCTGTTGCCGCGCCATCGCCCGGATGACACGCGTAACCAGTTCTATATCCAGCGCCTGAAAAACAAACTTGGCAACTGCTCCAACGCCTCCAGCGAAGTGGAGTTCCGTGGTGCGCTGGCATGGATGGTCGGCGAAGAAGGCCGGGGCGTTCCGACCATTATCGAAATGGTGGCCATGACCCGATTCGATTGCATGGTCGGCTCAAGTGCCTTGATGCGCCAGGCGCTGACCCAGGCCAGCCATCACTGCGCCCACCGCATGGTCGGCGGCAAGTTGCTCAGTGAACAACCCCTGATGCAAAACGTGCTGGCCGACCTGGCGCTGGAAAGCGAGGCGGCCTTGGCCTTGAGCCTGCGCATGGGTCGGGCGCTGGATCATCTGGATGATTCCCGGGAAGCGAAATTCGCCCGACTGGTGACGGCGGTAGGCAAGTACTGGATCTGTAAACGTGCGCCGGCCATGATCAACGAAGCCGCCGAATGCATGGGCGGTGCCGGTTATGTCGAAGACAGTATCCTGCCGCGTCTTTACCGTGAGGCACCGGTAAATTCGACGTGGGAAGGCTCCGGGAACGTGCAATGCCTCGATGTACTGCGGGCCCTGTCGAAAGAGCCGGGTGTGTTGGATGCATTGTCCAGCGAATTGGGCGACGGCCATGGTGACAAGCGCCTGGCTGCTCACATCACTCAATTGCAGGCGGCGTTCAAGGACACCGACGACATCCAGTATCGCGCCCGGCAACTGACCGAGGACATTGCGTTGGGTCTTCAGGCCAAGTTGTTGCTGGAGGCGGGGAATTCGGCGGTCAGTGATGCATTCATCGCCAGTCGTCTGAATGGGGCTGGCCGGGTTTATGGCGCGTTGCCGCGTGGGCTGGATGTGCAAGCCATCGTCACCCGTTCGACCCCGCAGGGTTTCTGAGACCACACCGGCCCCTGTGGGAGCAACTGTCTTCACCCTGCCATTCGTCACCGCCATTCGGTGCCGTCTCTCAGCATGGCATTCAGCCTGATCAGCAGTACCCGCATGCAGGCGATGAGCGCGACTTTCGCGCTCTTGCCTC
>NZ_FYED01000002.1:0-178770 GCF_900187565.1 Pseudomonas sp. Irchel 3A7
TCCAGTCAGCCACGCACCCGAAATATCGATAAGCCCAGACACCTAGTTAGCTAGAGATGGTGTCCGCATAGTCGGACACCCTCTCAAAGTCTACGTAGCTGACTAGATGACATTGCCGAACGCTTACACTCTGCCGTCCGTTTTGACTGGCCCGAGCAATATGAAACGTTTCAGCTGAGTTAAGGGGTGATTTCAAGGCGATTCTCCAAATCCTTGAATCAAATTAGGTCATAAAGAGGGATAATAAAAATTCATTAATTTTACGCACGACATTCCTATAAGCAATGCCGAGGGTCTCAGGTTTCGTACAAACGACAAGACAGCTATGACGCTAGGCTGCGCGAAAACGTATTGAATTCGTCGAAAGCCGAGAGCGACGGGCGTTGCCTGCGCCCCCCCCTGCAGACGGAAGCGCGAATTACCTTAGTCAGCTACATAGGCGTTCGTAAATGCTGATCATTCGTTTGAGGATGTAGCCACATCAACTCGACGTTGCGCTCGGCCTCACGCGGCTGCAATCATGAGCCTGATCCAATCGGCGCGCATGAATGGGTATGATTCGTATGCCTACCTCAAAGATGTGCTGACGCGGCTGCCCACGCAGCAGGCCAGTGAGATCAATGATTTGTTGCCGCAGAACTGGGTAAATAGTCTGGGCTAATCCTACAGCCGCTTCTCCATAACGATGGTGCGCTCCGCCCCATGAAACTCGTCGCGGATTTTCTGATAATCCAACGCGGTATAAAACCTTTCAGCTGTAATCGACGATGGCACACGTACAGCTCCAATTCCTGCGCTGGCAGCAGTTGTATGTATGACATCCATCAAGCGCCGCCCGATACCGCCTTTCTGGTGAGCTGGGTCAACGAAAACACTTCTGACGACACCACTGTCGAGACCGGCAGTGCCAATAATGTTTTCGCCCAATAAGGCTACGAAGACCCTACGCTTCGTAATCTGTGTGGTGATGGCTTCAGGAAAAAAGCTCTGCTCAACCTGAGCGATCACATCAGGCGGATAGTCCTGTGAATTTGACTCAAGCAGGGCAGCTATAACTACGCGGTTTATCGCTGCTGCATCTCTGCTCGTGGCGGGACGAGCGTGGCATTCCATGCTGAGACCTCAATCCTAAAGGATTACAGCTTAGCGCATCGCAATGTGACTTCCCTGGACGCTTACAAACAGGTGAACACAATTGCTTGATATTTCACTCTAAAAGGCGTGGGTTTGGACTGCTATGAATAGTCAAAATTGGGTCATCCCTTCCCCGACTTACTGTCGTATCTTTTACCATTTGGTGCAATTGAAGGGCTATCCTTAATCAAGTGACCCAGCGTTTGAAAGCGATGTTAAGACGGGGTCAGGACCCTCTGAATCGGTTTTTTACAGAGCGCAATACCGTAAGAGTTCTGATGCGGAAGCCTGAAACGCCGCCTTCTAGGCGTTGGGTGCCGAATCATCCCCACAACAACAAAACTTAGGGGCGCGTTTGCATGACCACGAAATACCGAGCTGCAGAGCACTCAGCGCTGCTCAAAGATCTGACCGATCGCATTCATTTCCTCGGCAGTGAAGGGAAAATTTGGCTTGATGAGCAGCGGATGTTGCTGATGCAGGTTTCATCGATGGCGTCGTTTCGTCGAGAGCTCATCGATATGATTGGTGAGGAGCGCGCTAAAGGCTTTTTCCTTCGCCTGGGATACCAATCCGGACTTAAAGATGCTGAGTTAGCTCGTAAATTACGCCCCAACAGCAATGATATTGATATGTTTTTGATAGGCCCTCAGTTGCACTCGCTAAAGGGTATGGTGAAGGTCCGCCCAGTAGTCATGGATATCGATATTGAGGAGGGAACGTTCTACGCTGATATTGAATGGATCGACTCATTCGAAGTTGAGAATCACCAGAGCGAGCGACTGCATTCGGAGCAGCCAATCTGTTGGACCTTGCTTGGATACGCGATCAGTTATTCGTCGTTTTTCATTGGACGTCAGATCATTTACAAGGAAGTCAGTTGCCGCGGTCGTGGAGATAAGGATTGCCGCATCATCGGTAAACCCGCTGAAGAGTGGGAAGATGCAGATGCGTTCATGCGTTACTTCCAGAGTGACCCCATCATCGATGAGTTGCGTACTTTGCAGCTTCAGGTTGAAAACATGAATCAACGTCTGCAGATGCGTGCAGGCCAATTTTATGGGATTGGCCATTCTGCCAATTACCGTAAAACCTGTGACTTAATTGACAAGGTCGCGCCAGGTAAAGCATCTGTATTGCTACTTGGTGAAACTGGAGTTGGAAAGGAGGTCATCGCCCGTAGTTTGCATTTGCGTAGTGAACGTGCGGGAGGTCCTTTCGTCGCTTTGAACTGTGCGGCTATCAGCCCGGATCTGATAGAAGCTGAACTTTTTGGCGTTGAAAGAGGTGCATATACAGGGGCGCAACAATCACGCATGGGGCGTTTCGAGCGGGCAAATGGAGGTACGCTTTTTCTTGATGAAATTATCGAACTAACTCCTCGTGCCCAAGCGAGCCTATTGCGCGTTCTACAAGAGGGAGAACTTGAGCGCGTGGGCGATAGCCAGACTCGACGGGTTGACGTGCGCGTAATCGGTGCTACCCATGACGATCTGGGGCAAGCGGTAAAGGATGGAAGATTTCGAGCCGACCTTTATTACCGTCTGAATGTGTATCCCGTTCGGATTCCGGCATTACGTGATCGTAGAGAAGACATCCCTCTCTTGATTGAGCATTTCCTCGAGAAATTACACCTAAGCTACGATAAAAAGACCTTAGGATTATCTGATCGCGCCAATGAAGCGTGCCTACGCTATGACTGGCCGGGCAATATTCGTGAACTTGAAAATCTAATAGAGCGTGGCGTGATTATTACGGACAACAACCAGACCATTTCTGTGGAAGCGCTTTTTCCACAGATGTCCGTAGAAGCACTTAGCATTGGGCTTTCAAGCGAGGGTAATTTGATCAGTCAAAAGCTTCAACCTGCAGATGAATGGGTAGAAAGGCTCCTCGATCTGGGGGTGAGCCTCGATGATGTCGAGCATCAATTATTACAAGCAGCTATGGATCGAGCAAAACAGAACGTTTCTGAAGCTGCGCGCCTTCTTGGCCTAACGCGGCCCGCGCTTGCCTATCGATTGAAAAAATTACCTGAAGGTTAAGACATTGGTGTTCGCCATATTGGTCCCCTGCCTCTCAGAATCGAGAGTGCTAGTGATATTGGCACGTATCAGTCTTGGACCAATTTAAGAAGCCTCCTCGTTTTTCAGGAAAACAGACTTATTCAAGTCGAAAGTTACTGAGATCTATCGAGACTAACAACAAGTCTCGAATTGGCTTTAGATCATTGCCGCGCATATACGCGCGGCGTTTCGTTGGGAATGAAATACCGTTTACTTGGACGAAATCGCTGACGTACTGGGCAGCACGAAACCGTCCTGCCACATCAACCTGGTAGTCGTGTCGACGCAACAAAAAGTCTTCCCCAAAGTAAAAATCCTGTTCAATACAATGGCTTTCAATCTCCGTGGAGAATCGCGTCCGCAGTACCCGCCATACCTCATTTTCCTCTTGCCAAGGATCAATTTCTGAAACTTCGAACCGGTCCAATCCCAACAGGAACGGCGTGTTCAGATAGGTCCACATCGCATACCCGTTGAAATACGCAAGATGAAGAGGATCCCAGGGTGTGTCGATGGCGTGCCCAAGGAAAGACATCCTAGGATTAAGCCGTTCGCTCACGACAACATTCTCACTTGTCTCGATTGCGACACGGCCTCGTTCGAACACGCTATGCCATTCCGGGCGTCCGAATGGGTACGCAGACGCCGTCTGTTCATGAATTGTCGCAGTCATCTCGCGTGGAGTTCTAGTCGCTTCAAGTCCCTTCAAGGCCCACAACCCACCTCCGCCAATAATGGTGGCCGTGACGCGTGAAAATTTGTTCCAGCGATCAATCCCGCCGTGAGCCTGCAAGACTTGGGTCAATAAAACATTCATGAAACGTACCTCTCAATACGTGGCGAGTACCGATATGAGCAGTCAGAATCTTTTTTAAGTGTAGCGGGTGCATGGATAAAGCGAGACGGAAATACGGCTTTGCCGTTGTGGACCACCCATCTCAATTTTTAAGGTCCTTGGCCCCCGCTCCGAGTATGCCAGTGCTTAGCCGCTTGAGTTGATTCTAGGAATTGGAGCGCTCAGTTTCGAGGGAATTTAGCTTTCAATCACTAATTAGCGCCAATGTAGGCGCCGTAACCGGCTGGTGGGTCTCATTCAGAACCACCCAAGCCAATGCACGCTCTACACACAACGGTTCACACCGAGTAGCGCTTTACGTATTGGATGAATGGACTGCTGACCTTGTGAGCAATTGGATATTTTATTGGCTCAATTGCCCGCTTAACGTGGAGATCAAATCCCCACAGTGGTAATTGAAATGAAAGATCTCGATCCCTTAGAAACGCGAGAGTGGCTCGACGCACTGGAATCCGTGCTTGATAACGAAGGCCAGGATCGTGCTCACTTTTTGTTGACGCGCATGGGTGAGCTCGCCACCCGAGACGGCGCGCAACTGCCCTACGCCATCACCACTCCGTACCGCAATACAATCCCGGTTAGCCAGCAGGCCCTCTTGCCAGGCGACGCATTCCTGGAACGGCGTATTCGCTCGTTGGTTCGATGGAACGCATTGGCTATGGTCGTACGCGCCAACAAAAAAGACCCTGACCTTGGTGGCCATATCTCCAGCTTTGCCTCAAGCGCAACGCTGTATGACGTCGGCTTTAATTATTTTTTCCAGGCTCCCACTGACTCCCAAGGTGGCGATTTAATCTACTTCCAGGGCCACGCCTCCCCTGGCATTTATGCTCGCGCGTTCATGGAAGGCAGGATCAGCGAAGAACGTTTGAACAACTTCCGCCAGGAAGTCGATGGCAACGGTTTGTCGTCCTATCCGCACCCGTGGCTGATGCCCGACTTTTGGCAGTTTCCAACGGTCTCCATGGGCTTGGGTCCAATTCAGGCGATCTACCAGGCGCGCTTCATGAAGTACATGGAGGATCGGGGGTTCATCGAGCCCGGCAAGCAGAAAATCTGGTGCTTTATGGGGGATGGTGAATGTGATGAGCCGGAATCCCTCGGTGCGATCTCGCTGGCCGGTCGCGAGAAACTCGACAATCTGATCTTCGTCATCAACTGCAACCTGCAGCGGCTAGATGGCCCGGTTCGGGGCAACGGCAAGATTATCCAGGAACTGGAAGGTGTATTCCGTGGCGCGCGCTGGAATGTAAATAAAGTGGTTTGGGGCCGCCATTGGGACGAACTGTTGGCCAAGGATATCGACGGCATCCTGCAGCGTCGCATGGATGAAGTGATTGATGGTGAGTATCAGAATTACAAAGTTAAAGACGGTGCGTTCGTACGTGAGCACTTCTTCAACACGCCTGAGCTCAAGGCGATGGTTGCGCACATGTCCGACGACGATATCTGGAGGCTCAATCGTGGCGGTCATGATCCGCACAAGGTGTACGCGGCCTACCACCAAGCGGTAAACCACAAAGGCCAGCCGACTGTTGTTTTGGCCAAGACCATCAAGGGTTATGGAACCGGGGCCGGTCAAGCAAAAAACAATACACACAATGCCAAGAAGGTCGATATCGATAGCCTTAAGGCATTCCGCGATCGCTTTGAGATCCCCGTTAGCGATGACGACTTGGAGAAGCTGCCCTACATCAAGCCCGCAAATGACAGTGCTGAGGCACGTTACATGAATGCGCGGCGAGCGGCGTTAGGGGGCGCAATTCCTCAGCGCAGACAATCCAGCTTCAGTATCCCTACACCACCACTTGATAGCCTTAAAAGTCTGTTAGATGGCACGGGTGATCGCCAGATTTCGACCACTATGGCATTTGTGCGGATCTTGTCTCAATTGGTTCGCGACCAGAACATTGGCCCTCGCATCGTACCGATCATTCCTGATGAGGCGCGTACATTCGGCATGGAAGGCATGTTTCGCCAGTTGGGTATTTACTCCTCTGTTGGTCAGCTCTATGAGCCTGTCGACAAGGATCAGGTGATGTTTTATCGAGAGGACAAGAAGGGCCAGATCCTCGAAGAAGGCATCACTGAGTCGGGCGCCATGAGTTCGTTCATTGCTGCCGGCACCGCCTATAGCACCCACAATCAGCCGATGCTGCCGTTTTATGTGTTCTATTCCATGTTCGGTTTTCAACGCATTGGTGACCTGGCTTGGGCCGCAGGCGACAGTTTGACTCGCGGATTCCTCGTAGGAGGCACTGCCGGCCGCACAACCATCAATGGTGAGGGGCTGCAGCACGAAGACGGCCACAGCCATCTCATGGCGTCGACAATACCGAACTGCCGTACCTTTGATCCGACCTACGGCTATGAGTTGGCAGTGATCATCCAAGACGGCGTGAAAAAGATGACCGAGGAGCAGCAGGACGTTTTCTACTACATCACGGTGATGAATGAGAACTACATCCAGCCCGCCATGCCTGCCGGCGCCGAAGAAGGCATCAAGAAAGGCATGTACCTGCTCGAAGAAGACAACCGCGAAGCGGCGCATCACGTTCAACTGATGGGCTCCGGCACCATCCTGCTTGAAGTACGGGAAGCAGCCAAGATCTTGCGCGACCAGTTCAATGTTGCCGTTGATGTCTGGAGCGTCACCAGCTTCAACGAACTGCGGCGTGACGGGCTCGCTGTCGAGCGCCGCAATCGTATGCATCCAGGCGATAAACCAGCTCGTACTTACATTGAAGAGTGCTTGGACGGCCGTAAAGGTCCACTCATTGCCTCAACCGACTATATGAAGCTTTACGCCGATCAAATTCGCCAGTGGGTGCACGGGCGTGAATTTAAAGTACTCGGCACCGATGGGTTTGGACGAAGCGACTCCCGCAAACAGCTGCGCCATTTTTTCGAGGTTGATCGTCGTTGGATCGTGCTGGCAGCCTTGGAAGCGCTTGCTGAACGCGGCGAAATTGAGCGCAAAGTAGTTTCAGAGACAATTAGCCAATTCGGAATTGATCCGGAAAAACCAAACCCTCTGGATTGCTAAGGAGCTTTTCCGTGAACGAAATCATTCGCGTACCCAACATCGGCAACGGTGACGGCGAAGTCATCGAGCTGTTTGTGCAAGCCGGTGACCGCATTGAAGCAGAACAAAGCATTCTTACTCTGGAATCAGACAAGGCCAGTATGGAAGTGCCTACACCGAAAGCAGGTGTCATTAAGAGTCTGAAGGTGAATCTGGGCGATCGTCTGAAAGAAGGCGACGAACTGATTGTTCTGGAAACTGAAGATGCAGAAGTATCGGTGCCTATGCATGCACTCGTCCAGCCGACTGCCCCTAATGTAGAGCCAACTGGCGCCCATGCAACTGAAATGCCTTCTGTTGCCGCGCCAGGCAATAGCACTCAGCAAGTGTTGGTCCCTGACATCGGTTCTTCGGGTAAGGCACAGATCATTGAAATCCAAGTCAAGGTCGGCGACTCGGTCGAGGCAGACCAGTCGCTGATAACTTTGGAGTCGGACAAAGCGAGCATGGAGATCCCTTCACCCAGCCCGGGAGTAGTCGAAAGTCTCAACGTCAAGCTAAACGACCAAATTGGCTCTGGTGATCTTATTTTGGTGTTGAAGGTTGCTGGTGAGATGGGCGTAAAGCCGCAAGCACCGAAAGAGGTACCCGCGTCAGTTGAGACACCAGCCGCCTCCTCTACCGCAACGATCGCCCACCCCCCTGGCGATCAAAAAAACGAGATTGCTACGCAAGCATCGAATGTCGTGTTAGCCAAGGCATCTGCCAAGGTTCACGCCGGCCCAGCCGTGCGTCAACTGGCCCGTGAATTTGGCGTTGATCTGAGCGCTGTTGGTGCCAGTGGCCCGCACGGACGCATCCTCAAAGAAGACGTGCAGGTTTACGTTAAAGCCATGATGCAGAAGGCCAAGGAAGCGCCGGCCGCTGCTGCTGGCGCAACCAGTGGCGCGGGCATATCTCCGATTCCGGTCGTGGACTTCAGCCGTTTCGGCGAAATCGAAGAAGTGCCGATGCCACGCCTGATGCAGGTCGGTGCTGCCAACCTGCACCGCAGTTGGCTGAACGTACCGCACGTGACGCAATTCGACTCGGCCGATGTCACCGAACTCGAAGCGTTCCGTAACGCCCACAAAGCCTTTGCAGAGAAGGCCGGCGTCAAGCTGACCATCTTACCATTGCTGCTCAAGTCCTGCGCACACCTGCTCACGGAACTGCCGGACTTCAACAGCTCGCTGGCTCCGAACGGCAAAGCGATCATCCGCAAGAAATACGTGAACATCGGCTTCGCAGTCGACACCCCTGATGGCCTGTTAGTACCGGTGATCAAGAACGTCGACCAGAAGAGCCTGCTGCAACTGGCCGCCGAAGCTGCTTCCCTGGCTGATAAAGCCCGGACCAAAAAGCTTTCGTCGGACGAGATGCAAGGCGCCGGCTTCACCATTTCCAGCCTCGGCCACATTGGCGGCACCGGCTTCACGCCGATCGTCAACGCGCCAGAAGTGGCGATCCTCGGTGTTTCCAAGGCAACCATCCAGCCAGTCTGGGACGGCAACGCTTTCCAGCCGAAATTGATGCTGCCGCTGTCGCTGTCCTACGATCACCGTGTGATCAACGGCGCCGCCGCTGCACGCTTCACCAAGCGGCTAAGTGCGTTGCTTGGCGACTTACGGGAGCTATTGATGTAAGGCTTAAGAAGTCCGTGACTTGTCGGCGCTGATTGAAAGCTGACCCACCCTGCCGATTGAAAATTGACCCAGGCGGATTGCTGATTTTGGCATCAGCAATTGTGGATAATCTTAGCAGTTGTGTCCCGGTGGAAGAGGCATTAAAACCCCACCGCATGTGGGCATGCGGCAGGGTATTTTCGGTGCAGATCAAAACAGCTCATCGTCCTCGGCACCATCATTGTCTTTGCGCTTTCGTTCTCGTGATTTGATCTTGGTCTGGACGACCAAGCTGCGGTGTTGCAGGCGGTAGGACTCGTTGCCCATTTCGACGATGTGGCAGTGGTGTGTCAGCCGATCCTGCAACGCTGTTGTCATCTTGGCGCCACCAAACACGCTCGACCATTCCGAGAAGCTGAGGTTGGTGGTGATCACCACGCTGGTGTGGTCGTACAGCTTTCCCAGCCGGGAGCGACGTTGCAGAAGTCCGGGTCGAACAGGTAGTGCGCACACATCACGGCAAACCGGGCATTGACCGTGCGGCCGTTACCCTTGTTGACCTTCTCGACAGCGGTCCTCATGTTGTCGTAGATGCGCACCTAACCATGGTCCTTTCCATACGTGGCAAAGTTGTAATGCTTTGTGTCAGAAGTTACTTGTGCGCGAGATCTTCGATAACTGGTATTCCTGAATTTCATTCAACATTGTCACCGTACTCAAACGGAAAAGCTCGTACAAGCTTTATGAACTTCAGATTTTTATAGAGCGGAATAGTTCCATTGCTGCATGTGTCATTTATCTGGAAAACATCGCCAAGCAGCATAGGAATTCAGTGAAAATAGTCGATTTATCATTTGATTAAGTGGTAAACATCTCCTTTGACCTTTTAGTAAATCAAAACTCGTGATTACGTCGTTAAGCCTCCTATTTATGGGCTCAGCGGATGGCGCGCTTTATGCTTGCCACAGTGTGAGACCTGGCACAAAAGCGTACTAGACCATGAACACTTTAAGCTGTTCCTCTACAGAACGACACCCAAATGCACTTTGGTTTGATTTCGACTGGTCTTCATTGATCGATGTTTCTCCAGGCAGTCACTTGATCACCTCCCGAAATGGGTATATTCACCATGGAATTTACCTTGGAGAACAGCAAGTTATCCACTACGCAGGGATGTGTAGTGGCTTTGATATAGGTCCCATTGAAATCATACATTTGACCCACTTCGCCAATGGCAGGCAGGTTCGTGTCAGAAGGCACATGCAAGCCGGATTCAAGCCTGACGTAGTTTTAGAGCGAGCACTCTCACGGCTGGGCGAAACTCGTTATAGACTGCTAACAAATAATTGCGAACACTTTTGCTATTGGAGCCTTTTCGGAAAAAGTGAAAGCCCACAAGTGCAAGATGTGTTGAGCCATCCGTCAAAGGCAATAAAATTAATTATGCGGTCTTGGCCGATAGTAATGGCTTTATATTTACCGGCATTTCGTAAGTTTTTTGCGCTCAATTAGCAGTGTAATTGCGAATGATTCCCCTGTTTGCATTTAAACCTGTCCTAGGCGTTATTACCGGCCAGGGCTTTGGTGGCGACCCCACTGCAGTAACCCCATTATTTGATGCTGTGAATGCGCAGAAACGTGCTCAGGAAGGTACGCGGATCAGGGTTGTAGAACATAGAAATCAAGCCATTGCAGAGGAGAAGTGCCAAGCCTGCACTATTGAATGCGTGGTCCACAGAATACAGGCTCGGTACTTGCCCTAGGCACTTGATCACTAGTTAGGCAACTACTTTACGCGCCGGGTCAGCAGACGCAAGTGCGTCGGTGCGGCTCGGGCGTGGTGGATAGATCCATTCGGAGTTGATCTTGTGTTTGAGAGCTTTAGCTTCCTCACCGACCAACTTAATCTCGCGATCCCAGCCTTCGGTATAAACAGCGCCCCACGAACCGAGATCAAGGCAAGTCACGTAGAACGGTTGCTCGTAAGGCAAGGTAGGCAAGCCAAGCAGATCAGCTGCCACGTTGTGGCCAGCGTAGCGCCCCATGTTCATAGCGTGTTGGCAGGACATCATTGCATGGTTCCCTTGGTCGTCAACCAAGGCAAGTGCAACATCACCTGCAGCGAAAACATCGCTAACACCAGCAACACGCAGGTCGCGAGCAACATGCAGACGACCAAGACGATCTCGCTCGGTTGATACTTGCTCAGTGAGTGAGCTAGCGCGCATGCCACCGGTCCAGATCACCGTTTGGCTTTCGATGCGCTCTCCCTTATTAGTGAACAGTCCATTTACATCAACAGACACTACCGACGAACCCAACCGGCATTCAATTCCGAGATCGGTGAGTGCTTGAATAATAACCGGGCGCGGGCCAGCGCCAAGATCAGGACCGATTTGGGACGCCTGTTCAACGACAACCACCTTGATATCAGCGTCTTCACCTAAAATACAGCGTAGGCGTTGGGGGAGTTCGCAGGCGATTTCGATACCTGTGAAGCCGCCACCTACGACAACGACGGTATTGCGACCGGTCGATACAGGGCGATCTGCAAGACGAGCCAGATGCACGTCCAATTCGCACGCTTCGTCGATTTGGTCGATGCTGAAGGTGTGCTCGCCAACGCCTGGCAACGGAGGACGGAACAGCCTGCTACCCGTTGTCAACACCATTTTGTCGTAAGACAGATTGAATCTCATGCCGTTTTCGTCAGTCGCGTCGACGTTTTTGCCCTGGGTATTTATATGAGTTACATGTCCACGGATATAACGCACGCCAGCAGCTTCGAGCAGCGGGAGCAGCGGTGTTGTCATGGCTGAGGGAGTTTTTTCGTGTAGACGAGGCCGCATGTGCAGGACAGGTTCAGGGGAAATCAGAGTGATATCAATTGCACCGTGGCCAGTAGCCCGGCCCTGCTCTTCGAGAACACGTGCTGCACCAAGTGCGCTCCACATGCCAGCAAAACCGGACCCGATAATCAAAACTCTTTTAGACATTGTGATGTACTCCATCTTTGATAACAAAATCCTGAATGACAGGACTGCAGACAACTACGAATAACTTATTCGCAGTTTTATTATAGATTCATTTTTTATCAGGCAAGGTAAAAAAACTTTATAAGTCAGCAATTTAAAACATAAAAACCCGCACAGAAAAAACTCTGATAGCCAGTTGATGCTTCTTTGAAGCGCGCTTACAGCAAGTTATTTTTCACCGTATACTTACTGAAAATTCTGCTCTTTTGCCCATTTTCGAGCCACGTCCGACAACTGATTACGGGCTCTTTCCAACGCTTTTTCACGCTCCTCGGCTGCTGCAAATTGCGTAGGTTGTGCATTGACGAATGAAGGATTTTGAACACCTATGAAGCCAAATGCCGCTTTGAGGGATGGGGTTAGTGCGTCCATATGGGACAGCGGCATACCCGCACGCATGTCTGTGCCTCTGGTAGTGATGAATAAAGCTTTCTGTCGGGTCAATTGACCGATGTATTGGCCTGAACTGCTGACTACATATGTCAATTCAGCCCGAATGATATTGTCTATAAAAGCTTTAAAAACTGAAGGGTAAGAGAAGTTATGCATGGGCATAGCGAATAGGAGTGCATCAGCGTCCAAGACTCGTTGACATAACTCTGTGGATCGAGCCAGAGCCTGTTCCATTGCTGCCGTGCGCTGCACAGCAGGAGTGTACGCGGCGATGGTGAACAATTCGTCAATGTATGACGGGGGATTTTTCGTCAAATCCAGGTAGTCGATATCGAGCTCTACATTTTGCTTCCGTAGGCAAGATACAAAGTGGCGGGCTAGACTTCGCGAAATGGAACGTTCACTTTTTGGACTAGCATCGACATGCAGCAGCTTCATGTACGCACTCCTATAGTTATTTGTATTTTTAATGCCGGTATTGCCTTCTGCGTTGAAGCCAAGTCATCACTGAATCCTGATGTTCTACAGGCTCGCTTGCGATGACTTGGTAAGTGAGATGGGCCAACGTATGCATAGCTAAGCTTTCCTCTAAGCGCGTTTGCGCCTCGTACATTATAGAGCTGATTTTGCACGTTCCTTGAGAAGCCCAGGCAGAAGATTGACCAATGAATACTGCGCAACGCCCTCGAATATTTTTACAATCGAAGATGCCTTTCTGTCCATCAATCGCCCGCACGACATCTAGTACGGTAATATTTTCGCTAGGTCGAGCCAGTCTATAGCCTCCACTGACGCCTTCTGTCGCGTTTACTAGGCCCGCCTTTCGCAGCTTGTTGAACACCTTGGCCAAGTACTCGATTGGAACGCCCTGCAGTTCGGCCAAGTCCCGCACGCTGGGATTGCTGATTCCCTTTGGTAGGTTGACCAGATAAAGCAGGCAATGCAGGCCGTATTCCACCCCCGTACTAATATGCGTCACGACACACTCCGGCAATAGTGGTCTAAGTTTATTCTGCACCCATAAGTAAACGAGGTGTTCTATCAGGTGCTCGGTTTCTGGCGAAAACTGACGGCAAGCCGGTTCCAACAACTGATAGCGTTTATCGCCATGGTCAGGTCAACCATCTCTGCGTCGGCAAATTCAGCTCGCAACGCTTCGTAGACTTCGTCTGATACGTCGCTGCCAGTCATTTGAGTGAGTGCCTCTGTCCAAGCGAGAGCAGCTTTTTCACGTGGGCTGAAGAAGTCACTACTACGCCACACAGAAATCGAAAACAAGCGACGGTCAGACTCTCCCAACCGGCGCGCATCAATCGAATGCATGTCCGTGCAAAACGCACAGTGGTTGAGTTGTGAGGCGCGAATTTTGATCAGATGCAATAAAGGTTCATCAATACTTAAATTGCTGGTCATAGCCTCCAGGGTAATCATAGCCTTCATCGCCCGGGGTGACGCGGCATAGTAATCCAGTCGAGATTCCATCAGTTGGCTCCATCTCAGTTGTGTTACGAATGTATGGTGTCCTGCAAGTGCAGACCACCACCAATACTCAGAAAAATCAGCAGGCCATTGACCTGCTGGTCTTCACCGTGACTTCGTAAAAGACTCGCGATCATTGCTGGCTACAGCTACAGGCTCGTTCACCACCTTTCCCCATCCACCTCCCAGTGCCTTAATCAAACCAACGTAAGCTTTAGCACGCTGTCCCAAAACCTGGGCCTGAGCCCGCTGAGACACCAGGCTGGTACGTTGGGCATCAATACTCTCGAAATAGCTCGTGTAGCCGTTGACATATCGTGCATCAGCCAACGAGGCCGCTCGCTTGGCCGCGTTCACAGCCTCGTCCTGAAAGGCCAGTTCACGATTGAGTGTGCGTATGGCGCTAAGACTGTCTTCTACCTCTTTAAAACCGATCAGAACTTGGTTCTTGTAAGAGGCTACCGCGCCGTCATAGCGGGCATCCGCTTTGTCTAGATTTGCTTGGTTACGGCTACCATCAAGCAACGGCATGTTGAGTACTGTGCCAACCAAAGGTCCAAGCAGCCAACTGCGGCTCGACCAGTTGAACAGATTACTCAAGTCGCTAGACTCGAACCCGCCAGAAGCGGTCAAAACCAGGCGCGGGAAAAACGCCGATTTTGCGACGCCTATACGGGCGCTCGCGGCCGCTAACTGGCGTTGTGCTTGCGCGATATCTGGACGCCGCTCAAGGAGATCCGAAGGTAATCCCGCGGGGATTTCCACCGGCCGGGCCACCAATGGTGCACCGGCAAAAGTGAAGTTTGCGGGTGGTTTGCCAAGGAGTACGGCGAGCGCGTGATCATTGGCCGAGCGCTCACGCCGCGCACCTTCCAGTGACGCCTGAGCTGTCGCCAGCTCAGTACGTGCTTGGGCGGTTTCAAGCTCGCTACGGTCCCCCGTATCGAACTGACGTTGAACCATTGCCAAAGACTCATGACGTAATTTAATGGTGTCTTCAAGGATGGCGATTTCGCTATCGAGCGTACGCAGGCTGAAATAGGTCTGCGCTACATCCGATTGCAGCGCCAATAGGACGGAGCGATAGGCCGCCTCCTCTCCCATTGCTTCCAAGGTTGCTGCTCGAGTGTTGTCTGCGAGTCCGCCGAAGAGATCTACCTCATAGGAAGCATTTATTTGAGTCTTTAAGATCGTCTGTGATGAACCTGCAGCACCTTGCCGTGTGGGTCCAGCGCCCAACCCAAGCTGAAAGCTACTGTCAGCTTTGGCCAGGCCGGCAAGTGCCCTTGCTTCTTGAACACGTGATAACGCCACAGTAAGTGTAGGATTGGCTTGACTCGCCGCCACGATAAATCCACTGAGTTGGTCATCACCAAACACCTTCCACCACTGACCACGATCGATTGCATCGGACGGCACGCCGACTTTCCAACGATCAGCATTTTCCTTGGCGACTTCGCGATACATCGCAGGTACGTCAACATCTGTGGTCTCTGCTGGCTTGCTGAGAGAGCAGCCGGCCAGCAGGATGCTGATGCTTAAGAGACTGATTGCGAATGATCTGTATTTCATGGCTCAAACCTCCCGAATAACTGGATGAGAGACTGGTTCTTGCGCGGTGTTTACAAGTAACTCTTTGTTAGGGCGTGAGAAGCGTACCGACAACTGCCTTAGAAGCACGTAAAAAACTGGGGTCAAGAACAAGCCAAAAAACGTCACACCAATCATTCCGGTGAATACCGCGACGCCCATGGCTTGACGCATTTCTGCACCAGCACCACTAGAGATGATCAAAGGCACAACACCAGCGATGAATGCAATGGAAGTCATCAAGATTGGCCGCAGGCGTAGACGCGAAGCTTCGATTGCAGCCTGTCGAATCGAGCGACCTTGGTGTTCCAGTTCGTGAGCGAACTCGACAATCAAAATCGCGTTCTTACATGCCAGGCCCACGAGCACCACGAAACTGATTTGCGTGAACAGGTTGTTGTCACCTCCGGTCAACCAAACTCCGGCGATAGCGGATAGGATGCCCATTGGAACAATCAGCAAAACAGCTATTGGCAGGGTCAAGCTTTCATACTGTGCGGCGAGCACGAAGAAAACCAGCAGCATCGACAAAGGTAAGATGATGAACAGCGTGTTGCCGGCGATCTTGTTCTGGTAGGTAAGCTCGGTCCACTCGTACCCTATGCCCCGCGGCAATGTTTCGGCAGCAATGCGTTCGATCGCTTCCAGCGCTTGGCCGCTGCTGTATCCTGGAGCTGGTCCGCCACTAACGTCTGCCGAAGGGAAGCCGTTGTAGCGCATGGCCTGATCCGGACCATAGGTCTGGGTCATTTTCAACACCGACGCAAGCGGTACCATGTCACCTTTATCGCTACGTGCCTTGAACAACCCAATGTCTTCAGCGTGACCGCGGAATTCGGCGTCAGCCTGAACCTTGACCTGGAAGGTGCGCCCGAATTTGTTGAAGTCGTTGACGTATATCGAACCCAGGTAGATTTGCAGTGTTTCGAATACCGACGGGATTGAAACCCCCAACTGCTGGGCACGAGTTCGGTCGACATCGGCATACAGTTGCGGCACGTTCATCTGGAAGCTGGAGAACATGCCGGCAAGTTCAGGTGCCTGTTTGGCCTTGGCCATGAAGGCCTGCAGCGCATTATTCAATGCCGGTGTGCCGAGCGCGGCCCGGTCCTGCAACTGCAACTTGAAGCCGCCTACGTTACCCATGCCGGACACGGGTGGCGGCGGAAATACTGCGGTGTAGGCGCCTTTGATATCGCCGAATTTGGCATTGAGCTGGGCAGCAATTTCATTGCCCGTCATGCCGGGTCCTTTACGCTCGGCAAAATCCTTGAGCACGAAGAATGCAACACCGGAATTAGGGCTGCTGACGAAGCCGTTGATGGTCCAGCCGGCATAACCGGTAACAGCCTCCACGCCCGGAACTGCAAGTGCAGTGCTGGTCATGTCGCGCAACACGGCTTCAGTACGATCCAAGGAAGCGGCGTCAGGTAGTTGAACAAAGCCCACCAGGTATTGTTTGTCTTGTGGCGGGACAAATCCTGCCGGTACCTTGTTGAAAATCAACACAGCCACAACGACCAATACGCCGTAAACCAGCAACGCCAGTGACTTGCGCTTGAGTACCTTGGAAACACTTGTCCCGTAGTTATCGGAGGCGCGACCGAACAGCCGGTTGAAGTGCTTGAAGAAGCCACCGAAAACTTTATCGAATGCTTTTTGAAACGCATCCTTTGGCGCGTCGTGCCCCTTGAGCAGCATGGCAGCCAAGGCCGGCGACAAGGTCAAGGAGTTGAACGCGGAGATCACAGTGGAAATGGCAATGGTCAAGGCGAACTGCTTAAAGAACTGTCCGCTGAGCCCACTGACGAACGCCAACGGCACGAAAACCGCACACAAGGTCAACGCGATCGCAACGATCGGCCCCGATACTTCGCGCATAGCCTGGTAGGTCGCGTCTCGGGCCGACAGACCGAGGGCGATATTACGTTCGACGTTTTCGACCACTACGATCGCATCGTCGACCACGACCCCGATGGCCAACACTAATCCAAACAGACTCAACGCGTTGATCGAAAATCCCATCATCAACATGATGGCGAATGTACCCACCACCGATACCGGTACGGCCAGCAGCGGAATGATCGAGGCACGCCATGTTTGGAGGAAAATAATGACAACTAGAACGACCAGCACGATGGCTTCAAGCAGCGTATGAATAACCGCATCAATCGAAGAGCGAACGAATTGCGTCGGGTCGTAGATCACCTGATAGTCCACGCCTTCAGGCATGTCCTTTTTCAGTTCGGCCATGGTCTTGCGCACATTGTCGGAAATCTGCAGCGCGTTGGAACCTGGCAGTTGGTAGATGAGGATGGCGTTAGCCTGCTTGTTGTCGACCAACGTGCGCAACGCGTATTCGCCAGCCGCAAGTTCTACCCGGGCAACATCACGCAAACGCGTGACGCGGCCGTCCGCCGAGGTACGGACAATCACATCGCGGAATTCTTCTTCTGTTGTCAATCGGCCACGAGCGTTTACCGAAATCTGATAGTCGACGCCGGGCGCAGAAGGCGATGCACCGATCACTCCGGCTGCGGCGTTTACATTCTGCTCACGCAGCGCCTGCACCACATCACCGGCGGCCAGGTTGCGGGCCGCCAGCTTGCGCGGATCGAGCCAGATACGCATCGCGTAATCGCCCGAGCCCGCCACTTGAACCTGGCCGACACCTGGGAGACGTGCGAGCTGGTCCTTGATATTGATCAGGGAATAGTTGCGAAGGTACTGCATGTCATAGCGTTCGTTGGGTGAACGCAAGTGCACAACCATCGTGAGGTCAGGCGAGCTTTTAAGAGTGGTGACGCCAAGGCGCTGCACCGCTTCGGGCAGGCGCGGCAATGCCTGGTTTACCCGGTTCTGCACCATTTGCTGCGCAAGGTCGGGATTGGTGCCGAGCTTGAACGTCACCGTCAGCGTCAGTTGCCCGTCAGGCGTGGCCTGGGAATTCATGTACAGCATCCCTTCCACACCGTTGATCTGCTCCTCCATGGGCGTTGCAACTGTCTCGGCAATAGTCTGAGGGTGCGCACCGGGATATTGAGCCTTCACCACGACCGATGGTGGCGCGACATCGGGATACTCAGATATGGGCAGATTAAAAATAGCAATCAGACCTGCTATGAAGATGATCGCAGAGAGGACTCCAGCGAAAATCGGGCGATCAATGAAAAAACGCGAAATGTTCATGAGTGCCTCTCCTCTATGACCGTGTCAGGATCTACCAGGTTGATTTTCGGCGCTGATGGCAACTGCATTAGCAGCCGGCTGCGGGTCAACCAGGTCGTTAGGTCGGATTTTTTGCAAACCTTCTACGACGATGCGCTCGCCTTTGGAGAGACCCGAACGTACAACACGCCAACCATCAATCACCGGACCTAGCGAAACTTCGCGGTAGGTCACCTTGTTTTCCGAAGTGACTACAAAGACGTATTTTTTTGACTGGTCGGTGCCAACGGCTTGATCGCGTATCAACGTCGCAGGTCGTGGTGCGGAATCACCGGTACGGACGCGAGCGTACATGCCAGGCGTGAGATCACCGTTGGTGTTATCGAACACCGCACGCACTCTGAGGGTTCCTGACTGACGATCGAGTTGATTGTCCAGAGACTTGATGCGTCCGCTGTACGGGTAGTCGGTCTCGTTTGATAGCCCCATTAAAACTGGCAGGCTGTTGACGCCGGTGCTGCCTTTAGCGCCGTTACGAGCAAAGCGAATATAACTGGCTTCATCGAGTTCGAAATTCACGTATACCGGCGAGACCGACACGACGGTGGTCAGGACGGGAGCGTCCTGGCCTGTACCCACGAGGTTACCTACGGTAAGTTCGGCGCGGGAAACACGTCCGGTAACAGGAGCAGTGATGGTGGTGTATTGCACATTGAGCTGAGCACTGAGGACGTCGGCTTGCGCTGCACTTAGCGCTGCTTGTGCCTTAAGCAGTTCACTGGCGCTTTGATCTTTTTCACGCTGAGAAATCGCACGCTCGACAATCAATTTGCTTGAGCGCGCCAGTTCAATTTTTGCCAACGCAAGTCGCGCTTTTGCGCTCTCTCGGGTAGCTTCCGCTTTCGCCAAGACAGCTTGGTAAGGACGAGGGTCAATCGTGAACAGAGGTGCCCCTTTGTTGACAACCTGCCCTTCCTGGAAGTGCACGACGTCAATAGTGCCGTTGACCCGAGGTCGTATTTTTACGTGCTCAATCGCTTCAATTCGGCCTGAGAAATCGCTCCACTCGATAACCGGTTTTTCTACTACCTCCTCGACGGTTACGGGTGTCGCGACGCTTGCCGCTTGCGGTGCAGGAGCAGCGACAGGCTCCTGGATTTGATAACTGCCCACTCCCAATACAATCAATACGCTGACGGCGAGTGCAGTTTTATTTTTTTTGGCCATTGTCTTTGAGGTCTTCATTTTAGATCTCGGCATCTGAAAGTTGAGTACTACTGAGCAGTTATAACGTCAGTTGGTTAATTCTTCACGCTGCTAAGATAAACACTCAAATCGCGCCCCGAAACATCCAATCCCACATAAAATCGGCATACCGATTTACTACACCAGCGGCACCTAAATTTTAATTGGTCAGCATTTTTTTTTGAGCATTGGATATTTCAAGGTGGTGTCCACTCGAATAGCCTAAAACCTCAAGCCACACTCCGTGGCACTACTCGAAGGGCATTATCATGAAGAAGCTTATCGTTGCATCTACCCTGCTCTTGTCTGCACTGAGTTCTATGGCTTTTGCTGAAAATGGAGGCGATAGAGTTTTCGAAAGAAATGTAATTCGTGTGCAGGAAGCAATAGCTGCGCAAGAGAAGGCAAAATACACCAATCAGAATACGGCGAAATCCGATGTCGAAGAAAAATCAAAAAGTAGCTGACTGACCAGCGCTTCCAAGGCTCTAGAATGCAGATTAAAGCTCTCGTGATACGAGAGCTTTTTTTTGCGTTTGCTTTATAATGTCCGGCATGCGTGTATAAAATCATTACATACATTAGACCTACGACCCTAAAGACACCAAACAGAGTACAAAACCATAGAATACTCTAATCTGACCGTAAGTTGACTTTACAGCACGCACCAAAGCTCAGCATAAAAGCAACCTGCTCAGACCAGATGAAATTTGGTATTACTGGCTAGTTTTTTTACGACACGCAAAAGCCCACTGGATATTATCAAAAAAAAGACCCGCTTAAATAGCCGGGCCTAAAGGAGCAAGCTTGCAACTCAACTGAAAGCGCTCAATCAAAATAGAAAAACCGCCTTCTGATTCTATATTAAGCCACATTAACGCAAATCGCAGAACTTCACTTGCACATTTCACCCGCAGCAGCTCTCCAGATCAACATCCAATTTCAAATATTATCATTACTCCATTCACATTTATACCAAACTTGCCAAATCACCGAGCCAGGCCAATACTGAGAAATAACAGTGTACCGCTGCCTAGCCACTGGCCTTCAACGCAGGCAAGCGTCATGCTCTTTTCTTCAAGCCTAAGGAGCCCCGCGGTATGGAATTACATGTTGTCATCGTGGGTCGTAAAGATTTGGCCGGCCAGTTGTATAGACAATTGCGCGGAGCGATCGAAAGCGGCCGATTGGCTTCTGGCTTGCAATTGCCACCGACAAGGCTGCTTGCAGAACAGCTAGACATTTCACGCAAAACCATATCCGACGTTTATGCCCAACTAACCTACGAAAACTACCTGATCGGTAAGGTCGGCAAAGGTACCTATGTTAATTCTCGTCCTATAAAGGCTCTCCGAAAGCAAAATGCGTCCGAGCTCGCAAGCGCCGAAACTATTAATGCTTGGCGAACACTCCAGTCTCCTTTACCTGACCCAACTCTCACCGGGACCTTGAAGCGCGAGTTTGTCGGCGGCGCAACGAGTAAAGGCCAATTCCCTCATGATGAATGGCGCAGGTGTGTTCAATTCGGTTTGCGCCAAATGCAACGTACTGTGGGCTTCTACAGTTACGCAGAAGGGCTGCCCGCCTTACGTAGTGCGATATCCCAGCATATCGCCTTCTGTAGAGGAGTGGTTTGTCAGGACAGCGACGTGGTTGTATGCAACGGAACACAGCAAGCTTTGGATCTAATATCCCGAGTAGTTCTGGAAAAGGGCAGTATCGTTGCTATTGAAGATCCAGGCTATTCACCTGCTAGATTGCTGTTCGCCTCCCAAGGCGCGAAGGTCGTAGGTGTTCCGGTGGACGAAGACGGCATACGTGTAGACCTCATTCCCGACCAAACCCGGTTAATTTACGTCACGCCGGCCCACCAGTTCCCGCTGGGCATGCCCATGAGCCTGGAAAGACGTCTCTCTCTCTTGAATCGCGCTAAAGAGCTCGGCGCCATAATCATTGAAGACGATTACGACAGTGAGTTCAGGTATGAGGGAATTCCTACCGACTCGCTGCAAAGTATGGACGAGTACGGGATCGTCGCTTTTGTTGGCACCTTTTCAAAGACAATGCTCCCAGAGCTTCGACTTGGCTACGCAGTGCTCCCACCGGCGATACTTGAAGCTGTGATTAAGGCGAAGCAATTCACGGATTGGCATACCTCCACTTTGCCACAATGGGCCTTGGCTAAGTTCATGTCCGACGGAGAATTGCAGAAGCACATCCGTCGTTGCCACAGCATTTATGCGGGGCGCCGAGAGCGTATTTTGAGCCGACTCAATGGAAACCTTTCACCTTGGTTGGATGCTATTCACACTACGGCCGGATTTCACATCGCAGCGCTTTTCAAGAAGCCAATTGACCTCAAGCTTTTGATTGAGTTAGCTAGAAAAGTCGAGGTAGGTCTCTACTCAATCGAAGGTTTTTTTTACCAGGAAGCTCCAAAAAATGGCCTGCTAATGGGGTTCGGCTCAATTGAAACCCTTGACATTGATCCTGCGCTCGATCGCTTGCGCGACATACTTCTTCAAATAGATCAGAGTGATTCTATTTCCCAGAGTGGATCCGAAAAGACAGTATCCGTTTTGCCGATTTCGAGTGCTCTGCAGACGCGAGCCCCCTAGTGTATAAATCGAAACCGAGGCGATACCTTCCCAGCATATGAAAATTAAGCTTACCGACTCTCACGCATGCAGCCCCTCTCCGGCCACGCTGCTATTGCAAAGGGGAAGGGACTCGAAGACACCTGATGACCGGCATGCTTAGCCCACGCATTATCGCGGGATTTTCAGCTGAACGGATCCCTAGCCTGATAATGGCTCCTGTCGGTTTTAGCAAAGGGGAAAACGGCGTTCAGTCTCAACCGACCGAGCCAATATCGCCATCGGCTACACCAAACAGTTCTTGCGCAAGCGACCGCAGCCAGCGATTTCCAGGGTCGTTATGCTGACATCGGTGCCAATGCTGCCTGAGATCGAAAGCGGGAATCGGAATGGGTGGCTCGAGGAACTGCACATCAGCAATGCGCGCGAACAATTCCCCCACCGGCAGGGGCACCGTAACGACGAGATCGGTCGAAGCAATTACGAGCGGAATGCTGAGGAAATGCGGAGAACGCAGCAGCTCGCGCCTCACGACTCCGTGCTGGCGCAGATATTCCTCGACTAGCTCCTGGCTCCGGCTTTCGCTCTGAACCACCGCATGGGGCAGCGCCCGGAACTGTTCCATCGAAATGCGTCCCTGGGCGATCGGGTGGTTTTTGCGTGCCAAGCACACGAACCCGTGTCGGAATAGACGCTGCTGGAACACATCCGAACCACCGAGATCCGGATAGTAGCCAATGGCGAGGTCAATCTTGCCGCGTTCAAGCTGCCCCATGATGTCCGTGTGCCGTGCCGACACCGTGCACACGTCCACATGGGGCGCCTCTTTCATTATTCGAGCCAGCAGGCGCGGCAAGAATGCTGCTTCGCCCACGTCCGACAGCGCCAACGTAAAGGTCCTGCGCGCGCTTGCCGGCTCAAAGTGCGGCACCGTCAACAGGTGCTCCCTCAACTGCAACAGCACACTTTGCACCACAGGTGCCAGCGCCACCGCGCGCGGCGACGGCTGCATGCCCGTGCGCACCTTGAGGAAAAGCGGATCGCCGAGCTGCTCGCGCATCCGCTGCAATGCGTGCGACATGGCTGGCTGGCTCACACCGATTTCTTCCGCCGCCCTGCCCAAGTGCCCTTGCCGCCACAACGCATCAAATACGCGGAGCAGGTTAAAGTCGAAATTATTCACTTCATGCATGACAGTCATTCTCGTCATTGGATTGCAGAATTATAAGTAGAACACGAAACTCCCGCCATCCGAGTTAATCCGCAGCGCGACAAGGGCTGACCGGACCAGGTCCCACACAAAAACAAAAAGTGCCTGAAAGGAGATATATGTACCTGCCCCCTACCAACATTGCGTCGGTCATTGACGCACGCCCCCTAGGAGCCTACCGGCTTCGCATTTTCGCCGTATGCTTCCTCATCGTACTGATGGATGGCTTCGATACCCAGGCGATCGGCTTTGCAGCCAAGGCTATGTCTTCCTCGCTTGATATTCCCATCGCACTATTCGGGCAGGTCTTCTCAGCGGGTCTGCTAGGCGCCATGATTGGTGCCTTCCTGTTCGGCCCGCTGGCTGACCGCTTTGGCCGCCGCCGGCTGCTGGCAAGCGCGATCCTGATTTTCTCGGTCTTCTCTCTGCTCACACCCCATGCACACACGCTACCGGATCTCCTACTGGTACGGTTTCTCGCCGGCCTCGGCCTTGGCGGTGCCATTCCCAACCTGCTGTCGTTGTCTGCTGAATACACGCCGCGGCCCATGCGTGGCATGATGACCGGCATCCTTTATGCCGGTTTTCCGCTGGGCGGTGCCGTGGGTGCGCTCGCCAGCTCGTACATCATGCCGCACTATGGTTGGCCAGCTTTGTTCTATCTCGGTGGCCTGCTGCCGATGTGTCTTGCACTGCTGGTGATCGCGAGCCTGCCCGAATCGCTGCCGTTCTTACTCCGACGCAAGGACGGCCAGGATGCAGTGCACGCCATCGTTGCGCGCATTGCAGGTCGCCAGTCAGCACTGGTTCGTCATGTCACCTATGTCGATGCCGAGGAAAACGTGCGCGGCCTGCCGTTCAGGCAACTGCTTTCAAGGGGGCGGCTCGTTCCCACGCTCCTGCTCTGGGCTGGCTTCTTCATGTGTTTCGTGCTGTTGATCGTGCTGGTGTTGTGGACGCCTGCGTTGCTGCGCGGCGAGGGAGTCGGAGAACAGGATGCCGCGATCGTGGTCGCCTTGATCAATCTCGGCAGCGTGGCCGGCACCGCCGCAGGCGGTCGCCTCGTGGACCGCTTCGGTCCGTACTTGACGCTACCACTGCTGTTTATGCTCGGTGCGCTCAGCGTGTCGCCACTCGGTTATTTCACGCAATCGCTGACTTCACTTGCAATCGCAGCGACGCTGTCCGGCTTTTTCATGGGGGCCGGAAGTTCGGGGTTGCTCAGCGTGGCGGTGATGAGCTATCCGAGCGGTATGCGCGCCACCGGCGTGGGCTGGGCAATGGCCCTTGGCCGCATGGGCCAGGTAGCCGGTCCGCTTCTCGTCGGCGCCTTACTTGCAAGCGGTTTCAGCATCAAGACGATCTTTCTGTTTAGCGCCGTTCCGGCCGCCATTGCGGCCGTCGCGATCCTCGTGCTGCGCACAGTGCCGACGGCACAAGATGACACGTCGGCGGCGGACACCACGTTGTCGGTAGCACAGAACGGCCAGTAGCCCCCCGTTTCATTCATCTCAACCATTGTACGGGACGTCGGTCACGCATCGTCGTGGCAAATGTCGGCCCAAGAAATAAGGAGTGTCATGCGTACTTTCAGTCAATCAGCCCCCGTGCTCGTAGTTGGTGGTGGCATCGGAGGTCTCGCCGCAGCGCTCGCTCTGGCGCGCGAGGGTTTCCATGTCAAGGTGCTGGAGCAGGCCGCGGCCATCGGTGAAATTGGCGCCGGTGTGCAGCTCGGCCCCAATGCCTTCGCTGCCTTGGACGCTCTTGGCGCGGGCGAGCGCGTGCGCAGCCACGCCGTCTACACCGATCACATGAGGATGATCGATGCCATCGACGGTGAAACCATTGTCGACATCCCCGTCGGCGAAGCCTTTCGCAAGCGCTTTGGCAATCCGTATGCAGTCACGCACCGCGCAGACATCCACAATTCACTGCTCGAAGGGGTGCGCGAGACCGATCGTATTGAATTTGTCACCGCAACACGCATCACCGAGGTCCAGCAATCAGGGGACGGTGTAACCGCATTCGACGAACAGGGTCATCGTTACCACGGCTGTGCCCTGATTGGTGCCGACGGTGTGAAGTCCGCCGTCCGTGAGCAACTGGTCGGCGACCCACCGCGTGTATCGGGGCACGTGGTGTACCGCGCGGTGATCGATGCCGAGCATTTTCCGCGTGACATGCAATGGAACGCACCGGTGCTCTGGGTTGGGCCGAACTGCCACGTAGTGCACTACCCAGTCCGCGCCGGCGAGCAGTACAACCTCGTGGTGACGTTCCACAGCAGCCGTCAGGAAACCTGGGGCGTCAGCGAGGGCAGCGAGGATGAGGTGCAGTCTTACTTCCAAGGCATCGATGCCCGGCCGCTCAGCCTGCTCTCCCTGCCATCGACTTGGCGGCGCTGGGCTACGGCAGACCGCGAGCCTGTCGGTCAATGGACTCAAGGTCGCATCACGCTGCTCGGCGATGCCGCGCATCCGCTGCTTCAGTACCTCGCACAGGGTGCATGCATGGCTATGGAAGACGCCGTCACACTCGGTGCCGCGGTGCGCGCGTGCGACGGCGATCTGCCGCGCGCACTTTCGTTGTACCAGGACGCACGCATCACCCGCACTGCTCGCGTCGTTCTGTCCACCCGCGAGTTCGGCCGTCTCTGCCACGCATCCGGCGTCGAACGCCTGGTGCGTAATTCCCTGTGGAAAGGCCGCTCACCAGAGCGCTTCTATGACTCGCTGGATTGGCTGTACGGCTGGAAGGCCGAAACGTGCCTGTCCGTGTGACGCTTACTGCCCGCATCCCTGATATCAAACCTGAATCCCGAATTTGCAGATCCTGAATCTGGAGTCCCACATGTCTTTCGTCATTCCCCCCATTCCCGCCGTCACTATCCCCGTGGCTGGTAGCAACGGACAGTTTCCCGTGCGTCGCATCTACTGTGTCGGTCGCAACTACGCCGCGCACGTGCGCGAAATGGGCATGGACCCGAGCCGGGAGCCGCCCTTCTTCTTCTGCAAGCCCACCGATGCGATCGTGGTCGCCCCCCTAGGCGCCGGCGCCGAAATCGCCTATCCGTCGGCGACTGAGGAGTTCCACTATGAAATCGAACTCGTGGTCGCGATCGGCCGCTCGGGATGCAACATCTCGCTCGAACATGCCAATGAACACATCTGGGGTTATGGCGTCGGCATCGACATGACGCGGCGCGACCTACAAATCGCGGCGCGCGACCGGGGTCGCCCCTGGGAGCTCGGTAAGGGTTTTGACCAGTCCGCCCCGGTCTCGCTTCTGCATCCTGTCAGCGAAGTCGGCCATCCCGCCACCGGAGAAATCTGGCTGCAGGTCAATGGACAGGACCGCCAGCGCAGTGACTTGAACAAACTGATCTGGTCAGTGCCCGAGATCATCGCAAACCTGTCGATGTTCTTTGAACTGTATCCAGGCGATCTCATCTTCACCGGTACCCCCGAAGGTATCGGGCCGGTGCGAAGTGGAGAGGTCATGCGCGGCGGCGTCACCGGGCTCTGCGAAGTCGAAGTGCACGTAGTCTGAAGGTGGCGACCATGGATTTGTACAATTTCTTCAACAGTTCCGCAGCGTATCGGGTGCGCATCGCCATGGCGCTGAAGAACATCGACTGGAACCCGATCGGCGTAAACCTGCGCGCAGGTGAACAGCACCATTCCGAGTATCAGGCGCTCAATCCGAACAGGTTGGTTCCGACGATGCACGATGGCGAGCAAACCATCACGCAATCATTGGCGATCATCGACTACCTCGATCGCAAATGGCCAGATCCGCGGCTGATTCCCGCCGACGGTCCGGCCCGCACACGGGTACTGGAACTAGCGTTGACCATCGCCTGTGACATGCACCCGTTGAACAATATGCGCGTGCAGAAGTACCTCAGCACGCACTTTGGCATCACCGACGCCGGCAAGTCCGAATGGGTCGAACATTGGCTCAGCGCCGGCTTCAGCGCGTTGGAGCCGTGGCTGCCCGAGGACGGTGGCTGGTGCGTCGGCGATGCGCCCACCCTTGCCGACTGTTGCCTGGTGCCGCAAGTCGCCAATGCGCTACGTGTCCAGTTCAGCCTGGACCCGTTCCCCCGCGTCCGCCGCGCCTATGAATATTGCATGCGTCACGTGGCATTCCGCGTGGCAGCGCCGAATGCCCAACCCGATTACGTAGCTGCCCACTGATAACGCTGCAGGAGACATTCAATCATGAGCACCCTTTCCTCCTCCGACCTGCTGTCCCGTCGCGAAGAGTTCTATCGCGAACTGGAACCACACGCAATGGCCGCCCTTTGGACGCGCCTGCGCAAACTGATTCCTTTGCAACCGACACCCACCGGCGTGGCGCACCGCTGGCCCTACGCCACGACCCGTCCGTACCTGATGGAATCGGCAACGCTGATTTCGGCCGAGGAAGCAGAGCGGCGCGTGCTGTTGATGGAGAACCCCGGCCTTCCGGACACCTCGCGCATCACCAACACGATGTATGCCGGTCTTCAACTGATTCTACCCGGTGAAGTCGCCCCTGCGCACCGCCATACCCAGTCGGCACTGCGCTTCATCATAGAGGGTTCTGGCGCCTACACGGCCGTGGATGGCGAAAAGACGTACATGGAACCAGGTGATTTCGTCATCACGCCAGCGTGGACGTGGCACCATCATGGCCACGAAGGCAATGCGCCCATGGTCTGGGTGGATGGCCTTGATATTCCCATCGTGTCGTTCTTCAACGGGGGCTTCCGCGAGGAGTTCGACTCCGACGAAGCGCCAGTCACCCGACCGACAGGCGATGCGCTTGCGCGCTATGGCACAGGCCTATTGCCCGTGGGCTACCAGCCGTCCACGTTGAATTCCCCGGTCTTCAACTATCCCTATGCGCGCACGCGCGACGCGTTGTTCGCGTTGGCACGGGCCGGAGCGCCCGATCCGCACGGCGGTTATCTCATGCGCTACACAAATCCGGTAGACGGCGGCTGGGCCATGCCGACCATCGCCACCATGATCCGACTGGTCCCATCCGGCTTCACGACGTTGCCGTATCGTTCGACGGACAGCACCGTCTTCATTTGCGTAGAAGGCAATGGCTACATAGTGATCGGCGATCAACGGCTCGAATTTGCGCCACACGATATCGTCGTAGTTCCAGGTTGGAGTCGTTTCACGCTACACGCAATTCAGGATCTTGTGTTGTTCTCGTACTCGGACAGAGTCGCGCAGGAGAAGCTCGGCCTGTTCCGAGAGCAACGTTTCTGAGAAGTAGAGGGCACTTACATGACTACCATCGTTTCATGTGAAGACTTTGTTGACAGCATCGCCTCAGCCTTGCAGTTCATTAGTCACTATCACCCGATTGAATATATCCAGCACTTAGCCGCCGCTTATGAGCGTGAGGCCAGTGAACCGGCGAAACAGGCAATTGCCCAGATCCTAATTAACTCCCGCATGTGTGCGGAAGGCAAGCGCCCAATCTGCCAAGACACGGGTATTGTCAATATCTTTATCCGCGTCGGCATGAACGTCCGACTTTCAGGGTTCCCATCGAGCATCGTAGATGCAGCCAATGCAGGCGTACGTCGTGCCTACCTTGACCCGGAGAACAAGCTACGTGCGAGCATTGTCGACGACCCTTTGTTCACGCGGCGCAATACCGGCGACAACACACCGGCAGTGGTCCATGTCGAACTTGTCCCAGGTGAGACTATCATCGTGGATGTGATGGCAAAGGGAGGAGGCAGCGAGAACAAAAGTAAGTTCGCGGTGCTGATGCCTAGCGATTCAGTCGCGGACTGGATCGTCAACATGGTACCGTCAATGGGCGCCGGCTGGTGCCCTCCGGGCACAGTCGGCATCGGAGTCGGCGGAACCGCCGAGAAAGCCATGTTGCTGGCCAAACAGAGCCTCACAGCACCGCTCGATATGCTCGCTCTCAAAGCTCGAGGTCCGACCAACACGTTAGAAGCGCTGCGCATAGAAATTTATGATCGGATTAACGCGCTAGGCATAGGCGCACAGGGTCTGGGCGGACTGACCACTGTGCTCGATGTCAAGATCGCAACCTATCCCACGCATGCAGCAAGCATGCCTGTAGCCATCGTCCCGAACTGCGCTGCAACACGGCATTGTCGCTTCGAGCTAGATGGCAGCGGTCCAGCTATGCTAGCGGCGCCCTCTCCTGACCTCTGGCCGGATCTTCCCCTGCCCGACGGCGCAGCTAGCCGTCGCGTCAATCTGAACACACTGAGTCGAGAGGAAGCAGCTACATGGACTGCCGGTGAAACCTTATTGCTGTCGGGGCGCTTATTAACCGGACGCGACGCCGCGCATAAGCGCTTAGACGAAATGCTGTTACACGGCGAGCCAATGCCTGTCGACTTTCGCAATCGTATGATCTATTACGTAGGGCCCGTCGATCCGGTACGAGACGAGGTGGTGGGTCCCTGCGGTCCGACCACCTCTACTCGGATGGATAAATTCGCTGAGCGAATGCTCATGTCTACTGGCCTACTTGGAATGATTGGCAAAGCTGAGCGCGGACCGGCGGCGATTAGCGCGATCATGAAAAACGGTTGTGTGTATCTGGCGGCGACAGGAGGCGCCGCGTATTTGATTTCCAAGGCCGTACGATCAACTCGTGTCTTGGCCTTTGGCGATCTCGGCATGGAAGCAATATATGAGTTTGAAGTAGAAAACCTACCCGTAGTAGTGGCCGTGGATACCCGCGGAAATAGCGTCCACGAGAGTGGACCGCGCACTTGGCGCACTACGGCGATTGCAATTGCAGCAAACGACTGAGTTTGTCTCCGCGATAATATCTGAGATATTTTCCTTGACAGAAATACGTCTCTAGTCACGGTCAGGCCCATGATTAGTTTGGCGTGGGTCTACTGACATATCGCGAGTAAACCGCTGAAGATTCTCCTACTTCTCACGAGATGGCTCATGGCACCCAATTGGATACGCCGTTTGCGCATGCAACATTTGGAAATGCTGATCAGCCTCGCCGAAAGCGGCAGCGTCACTGAAACTGCAAGGGTAATATTCAGCACTCAGCCTGCGGTATCCAAATGGCTCAAGGACTTTGAAGAGTCCGTAGGTGCGCCTCTATTTGATCGCCACGCTCGCGGATTGACTCCCACAGCTCAAGGTCACATGTTGTTAGGTTACGCTCGGCGGGTATTGAGCGAAATGGATCGAGCACAAATGAACCTTAAGGCGATGCAAGATGGCAGTTCTTACAGGGTCGCCATTGGTACTTCTCCTGCATCGGCGCCAAACCTGGTTCCCGCAGCCATCATGCAGTTTTTGCAGCGTCATCCTAACGCCCAAGTAGAACTCCAAGAGGGCACTATGGACGAGTTGCTCGACCGACTTGAAGTAGGGCAGCTTGATCTAGTCGTTGGCAGACTGGATAGCTATTCGCCGCGCCCGGCTATACAAACTGAACAGCTTTATGACGAGGCGATGCGAGTGATTTGCCGCCCAAGCCATCCGCTAACATTAAAAAATGATATTGGATGGGATGATCTTCGATTATATAATTGGATAGTCTGGCCGAAAGTTATGCCTATACGCACCAACCTCGATATGGCGCTCACCAGGGCAGGACAAGGCCCGCTCCCGTGCCGAATAGAATCTTCTTCGTTGATTGGGAACCTTTGGCTCTTGCAATATAGCGATATGCTATCGGTTGCCTCTGACCGTGTAGCTGACCATTTCTCCCGTCGCAGGCTTGTGACTTCCTTAAATTTCGAACTGAATGCCACCGGCTCTCTTGGTATGTGCTGGCGTGATGAACAGTACTCGGATCCGAGCCTTCCACAATTGCTGGAAAGCATCAGGGCCGCGGCCACCAATCAAGGTCTCCGCTATGTTACTGGCCAACAACTAAATGATATATGAGCCTCCCATTCTAGCAGAGACACTTCGTATCAAATTTAAGATACGCGTCCGTTTATCCAAAGCGGTGCGAATACGAAAAGTGACACCTTGTTAATCGTCACTTTGATTGCCAACATCCACAGCTAGAACTATTTCAGCCGAATCAATCGTTCGACTAAATCCCCTACCATATCGCGAAGCACTGACGATCAGCGACCTTGCGATTGATAGCCTCCATACACAATAGGAAGAACAAACGTGCAAACGTGCAAACGTGCAAACGTGCAAACGTGCAAACGTGCAAACGTGCAAAACAGAATGGTTAGATAGTCGTAAGAGCCTATATATCCAAGCATGGTTTACCTACGTTTAGAATAGTGCCCAAGTATAACTGAAAATCAACCGATTCTCATTGACATCAGAGCGGTAATTAGAACGCGCAATTACGTTGCGTATACGTACGCTAAAATTTTTGAAAACACCGCTCTGTATGACGTAACTGACGTCTAAATCGCGCTCCCAATCCTTGCCCTCGAACCCCTTACCGGTATCCACATTATCGCCTGTAATGTATCGAGTGCTGGCCACTAGTCCGGGTATACCGAGGGCAGCGAAGTTATAGTCGTAACGCGCCTGCCACGAGCGTTCGTCGGCGAACGCAAACTCGTAGGTCGGCACTTCATTACCCAGCGGACTAATGTTGGCGAATACGCGAGGGAAAGAGCTATCGCCGTACATGGCTTGATAACCGATATAAAAAGTGTGGCCGCCAAGCTTGGCCGATAAAAGGGAAAAAAAGGCTTGGTTATCAATTTCACCGATAAGCTTGCTGCCGTCTTCGTTGGAGTCGAAGTAACCGGCGTTGGCGCCTAGCACCCAGCGCCCCATCGACTGGGTGTGTTTTAAACCGAAAAAGCGCTGAATATAGATATCCTCCAACTGTGCATACCAGACGCTTAGGGATGTACGATTGGTGGAGAAGGCATAGTCACCACCTGCATAATTGAAAGCGTCACTCGAAGCATGGCGCTGTGGTAAATGGCCGAGCATAGCTTGGATCTTATCGTCACCAGCCTCATTACGTAGACTGGTGCTGTTTAAGTAACCGGCCTGAAGTGACAGACCTTTAAATTCGTTGGAGCTTATGCTGCTCCCCTGGTAAGTGGGCGGTAAGATGCGAATATCGCTGAATACAAGCACAGGCACGTTCGGTTGTAGTTCTCCGACTCTTAATTCGGTTTTTGACAGGCGCATCTTCCCCGCTAAGCCAAGGCGACTAAATACATCGGTCGCCTCGCCATCCTCCTGAACTGGCAGCAAACCCGTGTTCGTTCTGTATGGGCTACTATCCAGCTTAATGCCCAGTGTACCAATAGCGTCCAAACCGAAACTTAAAGGCCCGTCTGTAAAGCCAGATTTGACGTTAAGGATAAAGCCCTGAGCCCATTCTTCGGCCTTGGGTTGCGTGCTGGGGCCAAAGATGCCTGAGAAATCGCGATTAAAGTAATAGTTACGCATCTGTAAGGACGCAGTAGAGTCTCGGAAAAACCCGGACTCTTGGGCCTGAGCTGAGCACGTGCTCACACTAGCGAAGAGCACTATCCAGGTACTGCAATTGTTGTAAGTCATGTCGCCTCTCTTTTTATTATTCGGACAACCCCCCTTCGAAATACGTTCGTGGCTATTCGCACGTGGGGAATGGGTGGCTATTCATGAGCGTGATCTAGCAGCGAATCGACGGCTCGATTAAACCCTCTGCATCGCATACAATAAAAATGATATTTTTCTGATGGTCTCATACGAAATTTTGTATGTGAGATAAAGTCGAGCACAAAGAGTGTCGCCGCTACTGCGATAGATCCAATAATCGAAACCGACGGTGTTTAAGATCCAGCATTAGACCAAGAAGCTTAAATGCGATCGACAATGATTCTAAAAATCACTTTAACTTTAACTTTGCCAACTTTTTAGCCGAACGGCTCGCATCAAGTGGCAGATTTATGGATTTTCACAGAAAATCTCAGAAGATTTCGAGTGCACGCGAATAGGACGAATGCTAATGTTACAGCTTGAAGTGGCTGGCTATTTAAAAGTATTTCTAAAGGTTTCAAGAATTGCCTGTTCAACCCCTAATTTTTGACATCGTCTATACTCCAAGATAGAACGGTTTAACGAAAACAAGATCACTATTCTGCTTCAAGCTAAGCCACACTTCTTCGTCAGGTGTAAACCGCGAGGCTTTCTAAACCATGAATATTCAGGTCTATAGATCCCACCCGGAATACGACGCTGTTCCTTACATGCAAACGTTTTCGGTTCATGATGATTTGCGAAATCGGATGGTATTGGATGTTTTGGAATATTTGCACACACTGGAGCCGACATTGGTGTATCGCCGTACTTGTCGTGAAGGCGTCTGCAGCTCGGGCGGCATGAATATCAACGAGAAAAACAGGCTCGCCTGCATCACACCCGCGAATGAAGCGATAGAGAATGAAGAGCTTATCATACGTCCCTTACCAGATATGCCGGTTATAAGGAACTTGGTAGTGAACCGAAACCTTTTTTTCAAAAAATACCAAACTGTAAAGGCTCGGTTAATCAATCATTATCCTGCTCCGTCTATAGAAGAGAGCCTGCAATCTCCAGAGGAACGCGCGCGTCTTGATGGGTTATATGAATGTATTTTATGTGGCTGCTGCTCTTCTCAATGCCCTTCTTGGTGGTGGAACCCCGAGAAATATTTAGGGCCGGCAGCGTTATTGCAAGCTTGGCGGTTTCTTACTGATAGCCGGGATCAAGATAGAGCTGAGCGACTGAGTCGACTGAACGATCGGTTTAGCGTATTCCGATGTCGTAGTATTTTGGGTTTGCCCTAAAGGACTATTTCATATGGACGCAATAGGCCATATTCGTCGTGAATTGATGATAGGACTTAACGGCATATGATCAATACCCAAACCAAACTCCAATTAATGTAAATCAACCAAGCCACCTGGGTAACGCCTATGAATGAACTGATAGATTTTAATTAGCACCAACGGCTGACAGGTAACAATCCAACCCTACAGCAGGGATAAGGCGCTCAGGCTTTCTTTCGCGGAATTTTACCTGCTTAGTGTCTGGAATTTAACGCTTGCTAGTGCGCCGTGGGATATGGTGCTTCAAAAGTTTAATTAGCTTATATGATGAAGCAAAAAGGTGGTATGAGATATTCTCTTACTGCCAAAAAAACCAGACCTGGCAGAGATAACACCATACGTGGCAGGTAATCACCATCCACCGAGAGGTGTCCCAGCCAAAAACTTGGAGTTTATAATGAGACGTATAGCCCTTGCAGGATTTTTGTTGGCAGCAGCGAATATTCATGCTTACGCAGAGAGCCTTGACGAACACACCTACGCAAATTATGTAGATAAGGACGGTAACATCAGCATCCCAGTGGATGTGCGTAAAACCTGGAGCCATCTTGGTTCTTGGGTGGTAGGTGACAAGCAAGCGCCAGGCTACGGGTTTCACGATGTCTATACACAGCCAGAAGTTGTTGATATCTATAGAAAAACATCTGAATTTCCAGATGGTGCAGTATTGGTAAAGGAAATTCGCAAGGTGGAGGAAGGATCGCAGACCACAGGTTTGGCCCAATGGGCGGGCGACGTTACTGTGTGGTTCGTAATGGTCAAAGATCGGAAGGAGCGTTTTAAGGGAAATGGCAATTGGGCGGAAGGTTGGGGCTGGGCACTCTACGAAGCCAAAGATCCAAATACTAACGTCTCCAAAGGATTTCAAGTGACCTGTTTGGGCTGCCATATACCCGCAAAGGAGACTGGCTGGGTATTTACAAAAGGCTATCCGACCTTGATAAAAACCGTTCCTTAACATGTACGAGTGCAACACTTTAACTAATCGCGAAGGCGCCCGTAACACAATGCTTTCGCGATTACTTGCTAATCTTATTAAGCTGACCGACTGAAGGCATTCGCTTTGACAAATCATTTTCCAGACATACACAACCTAGCTTCGAGAGTATTCGCTACCGAGGCAATCCAGAACAAAAAACATTGCAATATTCTTGTTATTTCACACCTTTAAATTTATCTTCAAGTTGATAGCCCGGCATATTGAGCCTCTTCTTAAAGAAGCGCCTCCGCGGCTGCGGAGACGCGCATCAACGATGAGAAATATTAATCTTTAGTAGAAAAAAGTCCTTTCGGTAGTTCTTTTCCGTTTTCATTATAAGCCGCCTTGACACTGATGTATGACTCCATCTCGTCAATATAGCCATCTTTGTTAGTGTCTTTTTTTGCGAACACTGCCTGTGCATTAGGAGCAACGACCAGGAACTCAGCTAGCGAGACTCGCGCATCATGATCGGTATCGACCGAATTGAAGATCGCGTCGCCACATTTGCCTTCACCACACTTACCTTCAGCGGTTTTCGCCTTGGCAGTTTTGTTGATGGCTTCGTTCGAACCGCATTTGCCTTCACCGCATTTGCCTTCACCGCATTTACCCTCTCCGGTTTTTTCTATTGCGGCTAGCTGGTATCCCTGAGGCAGTGGTTCCACGGCAAAAGCCACAGAAGACGCGAGGCTCAAACCTCCCGTCAAGGCAATTGCCAATCCACGGCTGATTTTATTCGTAAATGAATGGGACATGATACTTCTCCGGATTGTCTGCGGCTAAACCGCACAGGACATGCCATAAGATGAAATAAATAAATGAGGAAAGGAAAGCGTATGAGATTAAGCACTACTGCCCTTTTCTTCATGGGTCACCCTTCTCGGGAAAAAACATTTAGCCGTCGCCATGTATCTGTGATGTATTAAAAAAAGAAATATTTGTAAGCCATTGTAACCAAGTCTCCTCCAAACACACTAAAATACAAAAAGCTCAGTTTTACAGCCAACACAGAATCTTGAACTAGAACTGGCTCCTTGCTTGCTTAGCCATATCGAAGAAATCGGAACACTACGGGGTATTCTCAATATATAGGAATATTTTGCGGTCTCGAATCCTTTTTGACTGCCAAGATATTAGTCTTTAAAGGATGTATTCATTGCGCCTTTTCCGGTACCAGCACGTTCTTATAGGCGCTCGACGCTGGGTTCCCATTTCCATTTGGTTTATTTGTTTGTATCTGCCTGCTAATAGGACCGCAGCTGGCATCGGTACTGGCCGGGGCTCAAACCGTGATACAACTTGAAGGCGCGGCTGAAAGCAGCTTGCGAAAGATAACCGCACTGCTCTGCCACCGAACCGATGGGTTGTGGCCCGTGGATCAGCAGTCGTGCGCCCAGGGTCATGCGAACCTGAGTGACCCACTCTTGCGGCGTCAGCGATGTACAGCGGCTGAAGTGACGGGCAAAGGTCGCACGAGATAAATTGCAGCGATCCGCTAAATGCGCCAAGGTCCAATTACCGTTGGGTTCTGCCAGCACGGAGCTCACCGCCGGGGCTAAGCGGGAGCTGGCCAGCAGGGACAGCAGGCCGGGTTTCGCGTCGATCTGTGTGATAAGGGCTCGCAGTATTAAGGTAAAAAGCGTAGTAGATAGCTCTCGGACTATTACCTTACTTCCGGGTTGGTTGTCGGCACTTTCTCTGCCTAGCATAGCAAGCAGCATTCGCAACCCCTCACAGTCCGGACGTTCGGCAGTTCTAATCAGCATGAGCTCAGGGGAACCATTCAGTAGAAGGCTTCCTGAGGATCCAATCCTAAACTCGCCACAAAACATTTCTAGCACGGGCCCGTCCCCCTCTGAGACCCGCTTAGTTAATACACCGTTATGGTGACTGACCATCAGAGCCATCGGCTCCCCCTCAGTCAGCCCTTTCAACAAGTGAGGCGCCCCGTTCGGTAGCAGCAGCAGATCTCCAGCAGCCAGAAGCCATTTTTTGTTGCCCAACTCCACTATGCCTTTGCCGCTTAGGATTACGTGATAGGGCAAGCACCCGGGCTCAGCTTGGGGATGATCCTCAAACCAATTACCAGCGAAACGGCAATGGAGATCAACCGACCCCTTGGGTGCCAACAAACTAATGAAGTGGCTCAGACTGTCCATTTTTTCTTTGAGACCCTAAAGCAAAGGATTGAGACGACAGAATGCAGATGCGAGTTGTGATGAAAGCTAGTATAGGACCATCGCCATATGGGTGATGTCGCCATGAAATTGGAGTTTATAATGAGTCGTTTGTACACGTTGCACCCAAAGGAAGCCACAGGCCAAGCCGCCGAACTGTTTGCCTCAATCAAAACTTCTATCGGTATGATCCCCAATACCCATGTCACTATTGGGAGCAATTCGCCGGCAGTGCTAGCCGGAATATTGGCCCATGACACCGCCCTGAAGAGCAGTTCACTGTCCGCTCAAGAAATTGAAGCCATCAACTTGGTGGTAAGCGAGACTACAGGTTGTAGCTACTGCTTGGCAGCTCATACTGCATTAGGCAAAATGGCGGGATTTACGCTCGAGCAAACCAAAAAGTTACGTACAGGACGTTATGATGAAAACTTTAAGCTAGACGCCCTAGTGCACTTCGCCCATGAACTTATCACAACCAGAGGCGAAGTACCGGATGACACCTTGGCAGCAATCCGCGCGGTCGGCTACAACGACACCCAGATTGTAGAAGTAATGAGCGCCATGGGCGGAATTTTTCTTTACAACCTAATCAATAGGGTTGCGGCTCCTGCTTTAGATTTCCCCAAAATTGACTAGCTGAACTGTATAAAAAAGTAACAAAGGGCCCGCACACTTCTTGAATTTCCACCCACTATATCTCGTCACATATAATTTCTTGGACGACATTTCAAGCCGTTTTTTCTGCGGCACTTTTGCAACGTCAGCGCCATTTCATGTGTGACAGCTCGGTCGTCTGGCTATGACCTCGGTTGCCCCGCCGTGTCGAAATATCGACACGGCGATTTTTCCCCTGGAGAAAGTTTATGCCCCCAATTACGCGGCGCTATCACCAGCATGTGTTCGGCCTAATTCAATCAGCAATCACCTGCGCGGTCGCTACGTTGATTGCAACTCCCAAGAGTCTAGACGCCGAGACCTTCTTTTTACAGTGGTCAAGTGACTGGCTTTTGGCTTGGCTAAGCATAGTGCCGGTAGTACTACTGGCAGCTCGATGGATCAGAAAGTTAACCGATTTTATCGTGCAGGATAATTTTGTCCGACCGTAGGCTCAAACCGTCTCATAAACAAATCAATGCGTCTTCGATCTACAGCAGAGGAAATTCGACCAATTTGAGGCGTGCGGACAATAAAGTCTGCAGGGTATTTTTACATTACCCATCACCAACCGCCAAAAAAAAACGTTTACCGCGCAATAGCTTCAAGCTCGCCACCCCCTATTTTTTAACAATACTATTGATTTCTTTGCGCATACGCAGACCGTTTTTTCTAGATTGGCACCAGAACCAATTCCGATTGTTTATACTATCCCGCTATATTAGTTTTCTTTGCTATGTTCAACTGGCGTACACACATGATGCGAAATATTAGAAAACCGGTCACAGCAAAGGCAGCATTCAAAGCGACCATTGGCAAGGCCGTTCCATCTTGAAGTCGACTGAGCAAGAGCCCGGCAATCGTCGCGCCAGCCATCTGGGAAAAACCGATAAAACCCGCCGCCAAGCCTGCGCGAGTTGGGTTGGGAATCACCGCACCAGCGACGGAACCCGGCAAGACCATCCCCGCGCCCAAAGTTAGAACTACCTGTGGCAGCATCAGCCCAAGCACCGATGGCCCGATAAGCTCATGGCATACCAAGACCAGGCTGCCACCAACGGCAACTAAGCTAGTGCCGATGCCCACAATTTTCTCAGGCCCTAACTTCATGATGGTACGGTTGGTAATGATCGCTCCAACGATCAAACCCGAAACGATACCGCCAAAAACCAGGCCATACTGGGTAGGACTCAGACCTAGCTGCCCAACAAAAACCCGCGAAGAACCGGCAATAAAGCAGAACATCGCGCCGTATGTGCAGGCAATGGCAATCGAAAAACTACGCAAGGATGATCCTTTAAGTATCACTGCGTAATTTCTTAAAAGGGTTTTCAACCGACCCGCCTGTGGGTCGCGTTGTAGATTGGTCTCCTTGAATAACAGCGAGGCTAGCAGTGCAAATGCGCCAAACAATGCGGTTGCGAAAACAACCGTTCGCCAACCTCCAGCGTGAGTAGCGATCAGCCCTCCAAGCACCGGTGACAGCATGATCGCGCTAAGCATGCCAATTACCGTGATAGCCATTACTGGGCCTGCCTTCTCTTTCCAAACATCGCGCACTATGCTTCGGGCCACGACCAATGCAGCGCAGGCACCCAGCCCCTGAAAGACGCGGCCACCGATGAACTCGGCCATACTCCCTGCAAACGCCATCCATAAAGAAGCAAGTACATAAATGGTGACGCCGGAGAGCAGCAAAGGCCGGCGGCCGATACGGTCAGATAGTGGACCGAAGAAAAGTTGTCCGAGACCAAAGGCAGCGACAAATACTGACAAAGCTGCCAAAGAAGTACCCGGCGCAGCATTAAGCCCGAGCTCAACGTCGCGTAAGCTAGGGATCAGCAGTTGGGTGGAAATTTCACCTAAGCCGCAAAGCCCTACAAGAAGGGGAAGCAATACACTGGAACGACTAGGAAGCTTCATGGATATATCCATAGTGACGTGAGGGGTGCACTTGACCCGTTTGGGTATCTGGCCTGCAGAAAGTGGAGGTCTGAGCTTCACGAATGGCAAAACTCCCGGTAGCGCCACTCTGCAAATACATTATGGTCATAATAATTTATCACTGTAAATATTACGACCGTAATTTTTTTCATTCAGTTCGAAGGAACTCATGGCCTCTCCGCTTGCTTGAATGGGAATGCTCAGCCGCTTGGTAAACTTGTCCTTAAATTCCGGCCAGCATGGGATAGCCGTGAAATCAAGATAAAGGTCCCAGACGATGATAGGGACTGATTTGGGCTTTCAGGGTCGAGTTGATCAATGGGTCGTCGGTTGACATTGCAGCCGTCAAGAACTCCATCTGGTTTAGCGTGATTGACCTTTGGGCATGCTGTTCACCGGCATCGCTTTGCACTACCTCTGCTGCTGCCTAATGACTTGTAATTATTATGACCATAATATAAAATCCATACAAATGCCTCGTAGACCCTATCTGGCGGGCCTTAATCATGCAAAGAAATGAACTGCGCAACATTGACCTGAACCTTTTGGTGGTGTTCGAAGCCTTGATACAGGAGCGGAACGTCACCCGGGCGGCGCACAAACTTGCGCTGAAACAACCGGCGGTCAGCAATGCCCTCAGTCGTTTGCGCGGGCTGTTCAACGATCCCTTATTCACACGTACGGGCCGGACGATGCAGCCCACATCCCGTGCGTTGTGGATCGCACAGCTTTTGGGACCGGCGCTGGATTCGGTCTGTCACGCCATCTCCTATACACGGGCATGAGTCGGCAGATCCCTTATTTGCCCTTATACATTATGAATATCATCAATATTGATGACCAAGCTCACTCCGTTCAATTCGTCGCTGCCTTGCACGAGGCCGAGACTTCGCAAACTTCTAAACGTCTGGCGCCCCCCTATGGAACAGTCATTCAAACCTCTTCGCTACCCGATGGCTGCACTGGCCCTCACACTGCTCACCGCTTGCGATCGTGCACCGGATACTGCCAAAGGCCCGGGGACGCCACCCGTCACGGTCGCCAAGGTGATCGAGCAGCCCATTACCGAATGGGACGAAGTGACCGCGCGACTTGAAGCGCCGGAAACGGTTGAGGTCCGCCCTCGTGTGTCGGGGCAGATTGAACGGGTTGCCTTCACCGATGGCGGGCTGGTGAAGAAAGGTGATCTGCTGTTCCAGATCGATCCAAGGCCGTTCGAACACGAAGTGCATCGTTTTGAGGCCCAACTGCAACAAGCCCGGGCGACGCTGGTCCGCACGGCCAATGAGGCACAGCGCGGGCAGCGCTTGCTCGGCAGCAATGCGATTTCCGCCGAACTGGCCGAAAATCGTACCACCACCGCGCAGGAGGCCAAGGCCGGCGTCGATGCGATACAGGCACAACTGGATCTGGCCCGCCTGAACCTCAGTTTCACCCGTGTCACAGCGCCGATCACCGGCCGCGTCAGCCGTGCGAAAATCACCGCTGGCAATATCGTCACGGCCGATACCACACCGCTGACCAATGTGGTCTCTACTGACAAGGTTTATGCCTATCTTGATGTCGATGAGCGCCTGTTCCTCAAGTACAGCCAACTCTCGCGCAATGGCCAGCGCGGCCAGACAACGCCGGTTTACATGGGCCTGTCGAACGAACAGGACAACGCACATTTGGGGCAGATGGATTTCGTCGACAACCAGGTCAATCCCCATACGGGCACCATTCGTGGTCGCGCCGTGTTCGATAACGCTGACGGCCAATACACCCCCGGCTTGTACGCGCGGCTGAGATTGGTGGGCAGTGCGGCCTATGCCGGTCTGCTGATCAAGGACGAGGCGGTGGGCACTGATCTGGGCAAGAAATTCGTCCTGGTGGTCGATCAGGACAACAAAGTCGTGTATCGCAACGTCGAACTGGGGCCGAAGCTCGAAGGCCTACGCATCGTGCGCAATGGTTTGCAGAAAGCGGACCGTATCGTCATCAACGGCTTGCAACGGGTGCGCCCCGGTGCCGTGGTCGCACCTCAGAACGCGCCCATGGCCGATCCGAAAACCATCGCGACCTTGACCCGTCAACGTCACGCATTCGAGGCCGGTAATCAGCCTGTTCCCGTGAAATCTGCGACGCTGGTGAAAACCGATGCGGCTGTCACTCCTCGCGGATAAGGGAACACCGACATGAAATTCTCTCAGTTCTTTATCACGCGGCCGATCTTCGCAGCGGTGCTTTCGCTGCTGATCCTGATTGCCGGCGGCATCTCGCTGTTCCAGCTACCGATTAGCGAGTACCCCGAAGTGGTACCGCCGACTGTGGTCGTGCATGCCAACTACCCGGGCGCCAACCCCAAGGTCATCGGCGAAACCGTGGCTGCGCCGTTAGAGCAGGCCATCACTGGCGTCGAGAACATGCTGTACATGTCCTCGCAATCCACGGCCGACGGACGCTTGACCCTCACGGTGACGTTCGCCCTTGGCACCGATCTGGATAACGCCCAGGTCCAGGTGCAAAATCGCGTGACCCGCACCGAGCCGAAGTTGCCGGAAGAGGTGACGCGCATCGGCATCACGGTCGACAAGGCCTCGCCGGAGTTGACATTGCTGGTGCACCTCGTTTCGCCAGACAAACGCTATGACATGCTGTACCTGTCCAACTACGCAATCCTCAACGTCAAGGATGAGCTGTCGCGCTTGAACGGTATCGGCGATGTGAAGATGTTCGGTATCGGTGACTATTCGCTGCGGATTTGGCTTGACCCGGATAAGACCGCGTCTCGAAATCTCACCGCCACCGATGTGGTCCATGCGGTGCGCGAGCAGAACCGCCAAGTCGCTGCCGGGCAACTGGGTTCACCACCGGCACCGAATGCCACCAGCTTCCAGATGTCGATCAACTCCCAAGGGCGATTGGTCACCGAGGAAGAGTTCGAGAACGTGATCATACGCAGTGGCCAGAACGGCGAGATCACACGCCTCAAGGACATTGCCCGGATCGAGTTGGGTTCCAACCAATATGCGTTGCGCGCCTTGCTCAACAATCAGGAAGCGGTGGCGATGCCGATCTTCCAACGCCCGGGCTCCAACGCCATCGACGTCTCCGACCAGGTGCGAGCGAAGATGGCCGAGTTGAAGAAAAACTTCCCCGAAGGCATGGACTACGAGATCGTCTACGACCCGACCATCTTTGTGCGCAACTCGATTGAAGCAGTTGTGCACACGCTGTTCGAAGCACTTATTCTGGTGGTGCTGGTGGTGATTTTGTTCCTGCAAACCTGGCGGGCTTCGATCATTCCACTGGTTGCGGTGCCGGTGTCGCTGATCGGCACCTTTGCCGTGATGCATTTGCTCGGGTTCTCACTCAACGCACTGTCGCTGTTCGGCCTGGTGTTGGCCATCGGTATTGTAGTCGACGATGCGATCGTGGTTGTGGAGAACGTCGAGCGCAACATCGAATCGGGCTTGGAGCCGGCTGAAGCGACCAGTAAAGCCATGGGCGAAGTCACCGGGCCGATCATCGCCACGGCGCTGGTGCTGTGCGCGGTGTTTGTGCCGGCGGCGTTTATCTCCGGTCTCACCGGGCAGTTCTATAAGCAGTTTGCGTTAACCATTGCGATCTCCACGGTGATTTCGGCATTCAACTCGCTGACCTTGTCACCGGCCCTAGCGGCCATATTGCTCAAGGCCCATGGCGCGCCCAAAGACCGGTTCTCCAAGGCGCTGGATCGACTGTTCGGCGGCTGGCTGTTCAAGCCGTTCAACCGCATGTTCGATAAGGCCAGCCATGGCTATGTGGTTGCCGTGGCCAAAATTATTCGGGGTAGCAGTGTGGCCCTGCTGATTTACGCCGGACTGATCGCCCTGACGTATATGGGTTTCAGCACCACACCGACCGGTTTCGTGCCGACTCAGGATAAAAAGTACCTGGTGACTTTTGCACAATTGCCTGATGCGGCGAGCCTTGATCGCACTGAGTCAGTGATCCGGCGCATGAGCACTATCGCCATGGACGAGCCGGGGTTCGACAGCGCCGTGTCGTTCCCCGGCCTGTCGATTAACGGCTTCACCAACAGTCCAAATGCCGGCATCGCTTTTATCGGCTTGCGTCCATTCGATGAGCGTGAAGACCCGAGCCTGTCGGCTGGGGCGATTTCCGCTTCGCTCAACGCCAAGTTCGGTGGCATTCAGGACGCTTACATCGCAGTATTCCCGCCACCGCCAGTTCAAGGCCTGGGCACCATCGGCGGTTTCCGCCTGCAGATCCAAGACCGGGGCAACCTCGGGTACGACGAGCTATACAAAGAGACCATTAACATCTTTACCAAGAGCCGCAGCGTTCCGGCGCTGGCCAATCTGTTTACCAGTTACACGGTGAATGTGCCGCAGGTTGAAGCGGCCATCGACCGGGAAAAAGCCAAGACCCACGGCGTGGCGATCAGCGATGTTTTCGACACGTTGCAGGTGTACCTAGGCTCGCTCTACGCCAACGATTTCAACCGTTTTGGCCGGACTTACCAGGTCAATGTGCAGGCCGAGCAACAGTTCCGTCAGGAACCGGAGCAGATTGGTCGGTTGAAGGTGCGTAACGATCGCGGAGAGATGGTCCCGCTGGCCACTTTCGTCAAGATCAGCCCGACATCCGGGCCTGACCGCGTTTCGCACTACAACGGTTTCGTGACAGCAGAAATCAACGGCAGCGCAGCCCCCGGCTACAGCTCCGGTCAGGCACAGGCGGCGATTGAGCAACTGCTCAAGGAAGAACTGCCCCACGGCATGACCTACGAATGGACCGACCTGACCTACCAACAGATCCTGTCCGGCAACACCGCGTTGTTGGTGTTTCCGCTCTGCGTACTGCTGGCATTCCTGGTGCTGGCGGCGCTGTATGAGAGCTGGAGCCTGCCGCTGGCGGTGATCCTGATTGTCCCGATGACCTTGTTGTCGGCGATTGCCGGGGTAATCATCTCCAAGGGTGACAACAACATCTTCACCCAGATCGGCTTGATTGTTCTGGTCGGGCTGGCGTGCAAAAACGCGATCCTGATCGTCGAATTTGCCAAGGACAAAGAGGAACAGGGTCTGTCACCGCTGGACGCTGTGCTGGATGCTTGCCGCATGCGTCTGCGGCCAATCCTGATGACTTCGTTCGCGTTCATCATGGGCGTGATTCCACTAGTGACCTCCACCGGCGCCGGCTCGGAAATGCGTCGGGCCATGGGAGTGGCGGTATTCTCCGGCATGCTCGGTGTGACCTTCTTCGGCTTGCTGCTGACCCCGGTGTTCTTCGTGCTAATCCGCCGCTACATCGAGCGCAAACAACTGCGCAAACAATCCCATGCGTCGAAACAGAGAGTGCAACCATGAATGCGCTCAAGCTCATTTTCCCCAGCCATCTGGTCGCCGCGCTGGCGGCGTGCACGGTCGGGCCGAACTACAAGACCTCGGCCAACGCACCGGCCAAAAGCGTGCATGCGAAGGCAGCCAACTACGATCAATCGAACGCGGTGAAGTGAATATCACCGTAGAAAAGCTGTATCGCATTGCCAACGTGCTGGATTGCGAACCTCAATTGCTATTGCCTGAATCGTGCTCTCTCCACGAGTTGGCGTCTGACCTTGAAGCGAGTAATTGAACCAAAACTTGCCAGTACCCAGCTGTCTCGCTGCGATGTAAAGCCAACATGAGCGCCGTGCGTGGAATGCTATATGTCGTGATGTCCGGCCTTTTCTAGAGCAGTATGCGCAGTGCGGCGTTGAACAGTCCCGCTCAAAAGCGTACGCCCACCTTGGCGACATTCTTGGCCACGCAACTGCTATCGCTCATGCAGGTTGCGATCTGAACGCTCCAGTCAAAATGCAGGTCCAGACACTGCGCTCAAATATTTCGATGACGGCGACATTGAAGGTAAAGCCGAGTTCTGACGGCACTTTAGCGAAAGCAACTGAATGGGTCTGGAATAGGCACTATGGGCCATTTGCTGGCATCCAAAAAGGCAGTTATGGGGAGACCGCTGCCTTTCGCGCCAGACAGCAGCCGGCAACTTGCAGCCTGTCACCCCAACCGCGATTGCAGCCCGAATCAAACACTCAAGTATATCTATAAGATTAACTGATCACCCGTTTTGGCCTCGAGTGCACGTTCAGAAGCGACGCTTTCGAACGCAGTCGTGTAAAACCGTCACCACTGGAAGCCGGTGTTGCCCGCTGATCCTAACTGGTCGGTCGTTTCCCCCGTCAGCATGCGGCGTTCTTGCGAATGATCAGTTCAAGTATTGCAAACAAGCGGTGGTACAGATAATTGACGTGCTGAACATCAATCACGGGCTCCTGGCGGACCTCGTGATGGCGCAGAAGATGATTATTAGCGATGACAGTCAGCTCGCGAGCCTCCTTTTCAAGCAGGGTGCGAAAGCCGCTTTCTTCTGCACAACGGTCCAGGAGCAAGCCAATCGATTTCGCCTTATCGGCATGGGCGATCGATTTGATCCGCTCCCATGCATCGCAGAGGCGCTCCAACGCCTCGCGGCAAATCAAAGGACTGGGACCAGAGAACTTGCTCCGACTCTCCTCCAGCATAACGTCCAGAGTTGAATCGCCGGTACGCAGGTAAGGTCTCGACAAGGCCTCGCCGATCACCGCCGGCAAGACACGCCAGACCTGGCCGTCGGGTTTGAGCTCATATGCCAGGCCATTACGTTCGAAAATCCGGTTCACATCGTCGCGGAATGCATCACGTCCGGCGTCTTCGTCAAAGGTATAGTGATGATGCCGATGGTAGTCATGGTACGAACCGATGATGATGGGTTTGGCGACTATGCGCCATACAAACTCCACGAGATCGAGCGCAATTAAAGTCTCTGGATGCCAAGGTTCATCTGTACTGAGAAAGTCATCTTTGTCCCTATGCACCGTCGGCAGCGGCCAGGTTAAACCATCGAGTTCAGCCTCGATGGCCCCTTTCAGGGATTGCTCATTGTTACCGCATATGGCGGTTCCGTCGGGACACTGCTCCGGGAAACGCCCCCCCCCCAAATGCACCCTGTTTTGCGAGTGCTGCCACAAGCGTAACAATCCCGACCCAGGCCACCTGCCCTATTTCCTATTCCGTCCTGGGGCGGGGGCCACGCTCACGATCACTAAAGTAGTCAGTCATTAATTCATCCTTGGTTGCCGAGTTTTTATAGAACTGGGCATGATAGTTCGCATTGACGCAGCGGCATATCATCTGCCAATCAAAACTACAGGAAGGATCCAGCGTGCCATTTGCCATTTCTTCGTGGGCCTATATTTCCCCTCAATACCATCGCGGTACAGTGCTACTGGGTAACGGAGCCAGCATGGCTGTGGCACCCAGCTTTGGCTACGGCTCATTGTTAGACCATGCTCGACAGAATGGACTTCTCAGCGACGTGGCCCGTCTGTTTGAGTTCTTCGATACCTCCGATTTCGAGCTCATCTTGCGTCTCGTTTGGCAGGCATCCAACGTCAACCTATCCCTAGAGATCCCCGATGACCGTACGCGCCAAGCCTATTTGCGTGTCAGGGACTGCTTGATTGAAGCGGTGCGGGCGGTGCACCCTGAGCACTGGGCGGTGCAGCACCATCTTCCCAATATGTACCGGTTCCTCAAATCGTTCGATACGATTCTCTCGTTCAATTACGATCTGTTGGTTTACTGGACCATGACCTATGGATTCAACATTGATGATGGTCATCTCTTCAAGGACTGCTTTGTCAGGTCCGTGTTTGATGACGATTGGCAAAAGTTTCGCGCCCGTTTCCGAGAGCGCACCAATACGCTCGTGTTTTATCCGCACGGAAGCCTCGCCCTATGTCGCAATGCAGTTGAACAAGAGTCCAAGATCCATGCCGCTGGGGCAGGATTGCTGGAGGCCATCCTAGACGAGTGGCGAGGTGAGCGTGTGGTACCGCTGTTCGTCAGCGAGGGAGTCAAAGCGCAAAAGGTTGCCTCGATTCAGAGCAGCTATTACCTGTCGACGGTGTATCGGGAAGTACTGACATCTGAGCGGCAAACACTGACGCTGTTTGGCTGGGGTCTCGGCGGCCATGACCGGCACCTGCTTCAGCGCATGCGCAACACCGGCATCCAGCGCGTTGCCGTCTCCGTGTTTGGTGACGACCAGGTCTATTGCAACTACGCCCACCAGACTATTCAGGATGATCTAGGCCAGGTACAGGTGGACTTTTTCAATTGCCTAAGCCCTGGATGCTGGATCCACCCATTGGCCGCGCAGTGATCCGCATGTCCTGCGTCCCTGCGAGGGCGCCCCCCCCCCCCCCCCCCCCCCCCCCCCCCCCCCCCCCCCCCCCGAGCGCCCTTCGGCACCCGCGTCCGAAGGCGTACGCCACACCAGGGACCACACAAACGCAGAGTACTAGCGGACCCGACGCAACGCCGCCTGCCGGTCACGGCTGATTTTCTGAGGGTACTCACCGCCTTGCTATGAAAACAGCTTTCATAGCGGGCAGTGAACATTTCCCACCGCAGCAGAGGCGATTCAAGGCTTCGCTGGAACGCCACTCGATTTAACAGGAATCCGGAGCGGTGAGATCCAATCCTGACGAAAGGGCAACCGGGCAGCGGGCGGTACAGGCAATCCGGGCAATGGCTCATGCCGTTGGATGATGCCACCGGCCTGACCATCAGTTTTTTTGGATTCTGAAAGATCGGCTTTGGCGGCGTTCACTGTAGGTTCACTGACAAAGCTGAATATCGATACGCCAACAAACATGGCTATCACGGCCCCCAGTCCAATCGCCGCCGAGTATGTAAACACTCGCTCTGACTTTTTGGCCGGTGCCGCGACCATCTTGTTGTATTCATCCTGCGGTAGGAAGCGGTAGAGTTTTGGTTGCCAGTCTTTTCGAAGTTCGCGCTGTAAACTGATGAAGCTCCATCCTGAGTAAACGATCAGCCCGATGTACCCAGTGGCTATCAGCATCACCATGCTGATTAACCAGGGATTGATCGTAGTACTCAGGCGCGCGGCCACGAGGCCGACGCCCACGGCCAATGCGCCGGAAACAGCGGTAATAGTTTGTCGTGTGGCGTCAGTCGCTTTCGCGGTTTCTTCAGTAATGGCTTTGCGCAGATCGCCTAGCGACTTCAGGGTGTCTTTCCCTAACTCGGAGAGCGACATCTGATACGCGATTTTTGCACTTTCCAGTGAGGTAGGGAGATTGGCTTTTAGGTAATCTGCAGCGTGGCCGTTCTCACGCCCTGAGCGGGCAATTTCCATCGCTAACAGGCTGTGTTTGACCTCTGCTTCGCGGGTATTTTCATAAACCCAATGTGCGGCCGTTTGCAGCTGCAGAAAAGCATCCATACCAAATTCTTGTATCATTATTGCAGTAGATTGCGGGGCTTGCAAAATGAGCTTGGGCGGCCCCTTGAATATCAGCGAATGATTGACTGGATCAATTTCATTCGCGAGCGTGTGCACTAATGCGTCAAACGCCTTCATAGCCCAGAGTTTATGGAATGGCTCGTTCAAATCAAACTGCGCTTGGTCGAGAAGGAGCCAGGGACGAATATCTCCCGGGACGATCTTCAAAGCGCCTGACTCTCTCACGAGTGCCCTGGGAGACTTGGTCACCGGTGCCGTCGTAATTGCAGCTGCCGCCGAATTTACGGCCGGCACGGCCCAGCCGCTATATTGGCGAACTTGAGTAAACAGCGGCTTGGAGAGACCCGCGATCCGCCAGCGGGTTGCTTCGTGCCCCTTTTCCAGCCACTGCGAAAGGCCCACGGAGGTTAAAATATCTAGCGTCTGCTCGGCATGATCCGGCTTGCGAAGGGTGAGGCGAAAAGGCTCGAAATCCTCAACAATATTGCCTGGCTCAGTGGGCGTTTGCTCCTCGTCAAACACCGAGCACTCCCAGCCGAGTCCCACGCAAGTAGCCAGTACCCGAAGCGTCGCGTCGGCACGCAAATTCGAGACGGTGATGCTCTCCTCACCCTCATTGATATGCGCGTTAGCCTGAGCAGCCAGTACATCCAGCTGTTCAGCGAGGATTGTCAGAGACAAGTTTGTCTTCCGTGATGGCCTGAGTATCAATCGTAATCAATTCCCCTCCGTTAGCCTTAGGCTCGCGGGTGACGGACATCCCCGCATCGTCTGGATACAGAACTGTAACGCCTTCAGTGGTTCGGATCCTGCGCATGGGCGGCCGCCCGAGGATTGCCTGATCAGAAGGAAACACCAAATTTTCAATTCTAGCGGAGCGAATCTTTCGCCGTGTTGCATTCTGCAACCTGCTGATCACCCTCTCATCGCCAGGGTTCCCCGCCGCCAACAGGACCGCATCAATGATCGCATCTTCGTTGATTTCTCGGCGCTGCGCTAAGCAGTTTTTGGCGATGGAAAACGCTCGCGGAACTGAATCTGGCAAATCGGCCTTACAAGAGGTTAAGGTTTCGCGTAACAGGCTAACGACCTTGGTGTTGAGTTCCTGATCAGACATCGAACGGACCACGTCGAGAAAGTTCGCAAAGTAATCAACGATTTCTGGCGCTTTTTTCATTCGGTCTCGGGCGGACACCAGGGTTTCCGCCACTCCGTTGACGACTCTCACCAAGGCGGACTTTTGAATCGCCTTTTTATCAGCGACAAACGCATGAACAATGCGTCGAAGCAGACCGCCGTCTTCCGCAGGAGCCTGCTCTATCGCCTCGCTGTAGTCATATTTAATCAGGCTATAGAGTTTTGTTTGCTCATCACCCCCGGACAACTCGAAGATGAACAATGCTCCGTCGCGACTGCTATTGACGTGCCAACGAGAAAACGTCGCGGAGAGACTCTGGGTTCCTCGCTCAAAATCTTCGGTCCCCGTCGCAATGCGCTCGAGCTGCGCTTTGGTCGCTGAGGTCTGCCTAAAGCTATAGATGGCATCCGCATCGGTATCGAGTATTCGCGCGATGAAAAACTCTTCATGCTCGACTTGGCGTACGGACTCCGGGGTAAATTCGTCCCCACCGACGACGTGCAGGATCATGTTGGTGATCCTCAGGTCAGCCGCCTCTCCCTCTGTAAAAAAACCCACTGCTCTCTCCCTGACTCGCAAATATCCAGTTGGACGGGCGTGCTCTCAGTCCTCGACATCGCTGCAATTGGGCAATTACTCGCTGATCCGGATCAAGATTTTGGTGCACAAAGGGTCAGCATACGGTTGCGCCTGAGCAATGGCAATTGGCCTTGTTTTTCTGAGTGATGCCCGGAAAGGCCGCGACGGCCGCGGCAAGCGATTCAGGGACATGACAGCCATCGCGCAACGTCACGATCATTGATGCGCTGGCCAATTGGCATAGAGATCAACCGGCTTGCTCAACTTTCTCTCGCGCTTGGTGCGAGACTCCCCGAGCAAGGTGCTATTTGCCCTCCTGCGCGAGTGTTACCGGTGCTGCTGCCGGCGCCACTCTGCTCTGCTGCGGGCAACCTTTCCGAGAGGCCCTCCGTTACGAGCCGATGGCGAATTAATCGGGTGTCAGCAGGAGCGCCAGGGTTAGCTTGATGAACTCCTCGTTACGGTCGATGGCGGTCAAAGCGCCACGCACGTTGGCGCCCACCTCGCCCGCTCCGCGCTGCTCGACCCAACGGGTGAGTTCCAAGATGGCCGCCTCGAGGGCCAATTGATTTTCATTGATCCTGAACAATAGAGAAGGCAGCAGGTCTGCGTTGGTCATGAACAATCCTCCCTGAAGCGTACAGCCTAGCAGCAACAAGCAACGCGGCACGCTCCAGCTAGAGGGGCTTACCCAGGATTAGTAAACTCCGCACGGAACTCAAGGGGGGGGGCAGTGAGATGGCCAACATCGGCCAGAGGTGAACTTTTCAATACGCAGGGGGTGGCGGCTTGAGACGAAGGCGTCGAACCTGCCGATGCGCCGAACTGGGCGACAGCCGCTTGCCAGCAAGGGAGCGGGAAACACTTGATGTTATGACAGCGCTACACCGAAACGCATTTTCTTCAGCGGAAGCGGTGGTTTTGTCCCGGTAAGGTTTTGAATAAGCGTATCGGTCAGATTGATTTCGTTATTCAGTTCGTTCAGTTCTGCATCGTGCACGGCAGCCGTGATTTTGTGATCGGCCAGAAGTTTTGACAGCTGGGCTTTTTGATCCTGGAGCGAGGCGAGCTCTTTCGCTGTCAGCTTCAAAGCGTGCAAGGTCGTTTTTCGAAACTCCACTTGCGTGTGATCGTTGAGCAGCAGAAGCTCTTCCGTGTACTCGCCAAACTTTGAGCGCACCGTCATCATGCCGTTGCCTGCGTCGAACCTGAGGTGCTGGCTCATGATGTAATCACAGGGGTTGACAATGTACGGCCCATCTTTTTCATTGACTGGCCAGTCATTATTCTTGCGGGAATTACAGCTCCCGCAACAGTAGTACAGATTCTGGTAATCGCACACCAAGTGCGCAAATTTTGCGACACCCTTGGGTTTGTAATGATCAACCCCGAAGTTTAAATTGGGGGCGCTGCTGTCAGGCTGACGACAGTAAACGCAGGTCCTCGAGAACTCGTGCTGCAAATAGCGCTTATACGTCTGATATCGCTTAAACAGTCGAGGCGTCAACGACCTGGTATGTTTGGATTTGGGATATTGAAAGACGGTAATATTCAAATTTGCAATCCCAATCTTTTTGCGCGTTCCAGCCGCGACTGTTCAATCGCCTTCACCGATACGATAGAGCTTTCCAGCGAGTTGATTTGCTCGACAGTCACTCGAGGGGAGCGCTCGATCAGCCTAGAGTTAAGTATCTCCAGTCGCGCAATGATTTCTGCAGAAATGGAATCGTTCGCATATTTTATCGCAAGGAGCCTGATTCGGGCCTCGGCGATTTTACTGACTTCCGCCTCTTTTCCTTCCGCGGGTCTCTCGTGAGCGGGGGCACGGAATGAAACGATGTCCGCGCTTTTAGGCAGCAGCGCAGTCGCGTCGACCTGCCGAGCACTGCTGGGCAGCTTTTCCGTGGCATCCATATCCCGCGACCCTATATTGAGACCGGGATAATCATTGGCCAAGAAACGGGTGGCACCATAAGCATTTGCCGTAGAGGACCTTCGACCTGAAGCGGCCTGTGACGCATAAAAACCTGAAGGAGACGGCGCTGGCGTGACCGCTACGTAAAAATCCATGATCCAATCATCCTTTTGAATGGCGGGCGTCTGTGGATAAAAAGTTTCTCGCCTTATCGGTGAGCGACCAATCGAACAGGTCAAAGGCTTGGCGATGCATGATATCGATGGCAGCAGGGGTCTGTGACAATGACACCTCGGTGCGATAGGTATCGATGTCCAGGAGATACTCAACCTTCGGCGGGGCATCGGCTTTTGCACGATTTAGCTGAATGCCGTGCTGGAATAAACAGCCGCCATCTTCGGCCAAAAGCTGCATCCTGCCACCAAAATCATTAATGCCGAGGAAACTTTCTGACGTGATGGGCGCGGTCAGATAAGGGTTTATCCAGTGGGTAACATCCTCATCCCCGCTACTGACTACATTGATGTAGCGCAAACCGATACGGGTAAAAAAATCAGAATCGATAATCTTTTCGGCCGCCTCAACCACGTGAAGAACGCGCTCTCGTAGATTATCGAACCCGGTGTAGGCGGTGGTTTCAATCGACAGCGAATTCTCTTTTAGCGAAATACTCCAGGTGGCTTTGGCTGACCTGAAAATATGAATATGGCTAGAACCTGTGTTTCCCATCCCGATGCCGAGCGTGAATTCATTACTCATCTCTAAAACGGGATATTCTTTACGCAACGCTTTAACGAAAGAGGACGGTGGACGTTGTTCGCCAAGCTCCATGAGTGTTGGAAAACGGAGCTCGCAAACGGCCTGCTTCAAAAAATTACGCTGAAAGCGATTTTCATTGTCAGACCGAGTACGTACTAATCCGTCAGCTTTCCACAATGCGCTCATGAGGTACTCATCGCTAGGTACAAAAGGTGGCCATGATGGCATGGAAACCTACTACTGTCAGTATGCAGCGCCGGCACCGCTCCCACCGATTCACCGGCCTACTTGGGCAGTATAGCCAGCATTTGAAAGGGCGATTCGAGGTTCCTGGCGTTCGCGGTCGCCAGCGATCTGGCGTCGACCGCGTACTGTTTTGTCCGCAAGCATAGCTCGCCGAAGCGCGTTGCTGACCGTCACGAAGCACGGGAATCTGCCAATACAGTGGCCCGCTGTTCCCCGGGCAGTTGACCAATACCCGGTTTACACACACTTCCACTGCACCTGCCGGGCAGCGCACGGTACCCGGCCTGAGGCGAGAGCAGGCCGTCGCGATGAAGACGGTTGCCCGTTGCTCGGGCTTAAAAGGCCATGCCTTCTGCCAGCTGAATCAGCCATTGCTCAACCAACCCCATGCCGGGGTGGGTGCAGAGCAACGCCACGGGGGCCTGCCCCGCCCAACGGTGTTTGGGTTTGCTCAGCCAGCGCTGGGCCTTGTGCTTATCGCCAAACACCACCTGCGCCATCGCCGATACATGCGCCAGGCGGAACAGCCGATCACTCTCCCCCCGGCTCAGCAGTTGACCGCGAGCCAATCGGCGCTGCAGGGTATTGAGCGAAACGATCTGGTGGAAGGCCTGCTCACTGAAGACGTCCAGCGCGCAAAATGTGTTGGCCGTCGCAGCGGAGAAACCCGCCACGATGCGTTGATGGATTGCCAGCTCTGAAGCATCGACAGGGATGCCCAGCGATGTTTGCAGACAGTGCCGATAAGCCTGGTAGGCCGGGCCACGCAGTAGTTCAGCCAACATGGGGCGCCTTCTGACTCGCTATGGGGTGATCCAGCATCCGGTGATTTTCTCAGCTTGTGAAGGGGGGATCGGAAACGCGCTCGCCATGGTCGCCCGGTATCGCGAAAAGCTGTGCGCGCTCCCGGGTCAGGCGCGCACTAACCCGTCCGGAATGCCCAATGCCACTGCTCGATCGGTGTGGCCGCAGAGGCTTTGGCCTCGACAGCGTGGAGGCGTTTCCGGGGGGCTCAATCTGAGGATTGCACCTGCCTGATGACAGTGACGCTATGCAGGTAATGTTTTACTCAGCCCTCTGTGAGGCGCTAGTCGACCCTGCGCCGTCGGCCGTTACCGGATCAGTCCTTTCTGCGTCATTGCCTGCCACTGACCTCGTGCCGAAGCGCGAGCCATGTGGCCGGGGCCACCGCGAGCCACGTCCATCCGTTCGGCCTGAGCGACCGGCTGAATCTATGTCGACCGGCGTCAAGGCGGTCGGGAAGACGCCGCGATGGCTAGTACCCGGTGTCACCCATGAAGCGCCTGGCGAGAATCCTTGAGGGCTGTCTCCTGTCACGATTTTTTCTTGAGTGCTTCAAGAAAATCTTGATTTGCCGTCGTTCTACTTATTTTTTCTTGACGGGTGTGCCGCCTCAGAAGGCTGTCGTAGATACGTCTGAAAGCCCTCTATCGACATGCAGGGGCACGGCCGTTACGCGGTTCCCGAGCTGCTCGGCCTTGCTCTGGCCCCCTTCGCGGGCTGACAAAGGTCGACACTGCGTGAGCTTGGCCCCATTCGTGCCAAACAGTCATCACTGATGTGACGAGGTGAGCATGTTGCCCGCTAAGAAGAGTCCCTATGCTGGCCGGAAGTCGTCAACTCCAACGCCAACAATCCAGGCAGTTGATAGTCATCAATGTTCCGCGGCGGACAGCAACCCATCCTGTTGATCGGCATGCGCAGCAGTCACGATTCCGCCATGTTCCTTTTGTACCGTATCCAGCAAGGTTTTCAGGCTGATCGTCTGTTCACCGCGGCGCAGCGCCGCCGGTTCTCCGCCCTTGAAGCGCTGGCTCTCCGCCAGACCCAATTTAATCAGGATCATGTTGACGCGCTGCACGTGGCGCATTTTAGTGGCAGGGTCGAACAGGCATAAGACGTGGTAACCGATATCCACTTCGAGCCAGGAAAAATGTACAGGGGCGCACGCCCTAGCGGCTTGGCCACAGCTTTATTCTGCTCAACCAGGTGGGTGATGAACCAGTCGCGGGGCTCGGACTTTTCAGCAAAGTTGTGATCGGTAATGCCAATGACTTCCAGCTCAAGCTCGTGACAACGTTGCAGAAAACGCTTGGCTTTATTCTGATTGTCCTGCTCATTGGGCACACCGTTTTGTAGCGGCCGCCGAGGGTTCAGCAGGCGCAAGTCATCATCTGCCCAGTGTTTGTTGTCTTCTGGTGTCTGTTCCTGAAAATCCGTCTTGAACCAGCGCATGCCTTGGTACTCGCTCACACAACCTCCTTTTCTCTCACAAGCTTCGTCCTCAGTATCAGCGACATTGACCATGGATGACGTGCTTCGCATACGCTATACGACACAGGAGAAGACCGCGACCGTGTCGCCACGCTGTTTGGGTGGCCCACCGATCGCATCTCGCTCGCCGGTGGAGCGTGAATGAAGTGGGGGTGTTTGAAAGAGTGAACGCCAAGGACAAGGGGACCTTCCGGTGACCAAGGATCGCCCCGATAGCCGGCACAACACGGGGCACCGTGATGACCACACTTACCGTCGCCATTCCCCAAAAGGAGCGGTGGTGTCGATGTAACGCATCGCTGACTGCACGTCGCGCCAACCGACATAATCCATCAAGGCCTTAACCCCCCACTCGTTACGATTGGCCCAGGTCGCAAAACCGCGACGCAGCGAATGGCCGCTGTAACCTTCCCCATCCAGGCCATTGCGCGCGAAGGCCATGCGCAACAGCCGCGACAGACTGTTCGAATTCAGGCCCTCGGCACTGACATGCCCCCAGCGATCAATGGCGCGGAACACCGGTCCTTGCTGCAGACCGCTGGCCGCCAACCAGGCCTCGTACGCCGCCACCGGACACAGCCGCTTCAGCGCCGGCACCATGACGGTCCGTCCTTGATGATCACGATCGGTTTTGTCACTGACGAGGAAGATTTCCAAGCTGACACCCGTTTCGACTTTGATGTGCTCGATGCGTAGCAGGCACAGATCGTCGCTCCGAAACGCGCGCCAAAAACCGAGCAAGATGAGCGACTGGTCGCGACAGGCGCGCAGTCGTTCGGCGGCCACCGTGGAGTTGGCCTGCTCATTTAATCCAGCGATGCAATCCTCCAGCGCCTGCAGCTGCAGCGCCTCGGCCCGTTTGACCGGCTGGGGATGCTCGGCGCGAATACCACGCAGCACATCCCGCACCTTGGGCTCCTTGGTCGGGTCGACAAAGCCATGGCGCTTGTGCCACTGCGCCAAGGCGGCCAAGTGGGTATGCAGGGTCGAACTGGAGAGCTGCTCCGCATAGGTCGCCAGATAGCGCGCGACACTTTCGCTGGAGGCGGGCAATAACCCCTGCCAGGTCCCTTCAAAATGCTCAAGCGCACTGAGGTAACGACGTTGCGTACTCGCCCGCCGCGCTGCCTTCACGTACCGATCCACTGGGGCCGTCACGCCACCCACCCTCCTCGCATACCCCTGAAAAACCAAATATTGCCCAAAAACCCTCTCACGTTTGAGAATTCCGCATTCATGCACGTCAGTTCGTCATCTGCCTCCCTTCCCCACAGGACATTTGTACGGGTGTACTTCCATACTTCGTAACACGCTACGAAATAGTAGGAGACCGCACATGGCTCGTGGAGGCATCAACAAGGCGCTGGTGCGAATTGCCCGCGAAGCGCTCATCGCCCGCGGCATTCGCCCCAGTATCGACGCGGTGCGCGTGGAGCTCGGCAATACCGGCTCCAAGAGCACCATCCTGCGCTACCTGCGCGAGCTCCGCGCCCCCGAGACCTCGACCGTGCCGGTGGCCCTCAACGACGAACTGGCGCACCTCGTGGCAAGTGTAGCCGAGCGTGTTCAGGAGCAAGCCCGGCAGGCCGTGAGCGAAGACCAGACGCGGGTCGACGACGCGTGGCGGCGACATGCGCAAGCCCAGGCGCAACAACGCGAACTGATCGACGCGTTGCAGGAACAAGTGCGCCAGCTGGATAGCCAGTTAGTCGAGTACCGCGCTCGTGAACAGCAACTGCAGACGCGTTCGAATGAATTACAGGGGATTTACAATTCTCAGCAGCTGGAGATGAGTGAGTTGCAGCAGGAGCTCAGCAAGCGGGATCTGCTGGTCCAATCGCTCAACGAGCGCTGCGAACATCTGAAGGCGTCACTGGACCACTATCGCGAACAGCAACGTGCACTACGCGATCAGGACCTTGAGCGCAATGACCAGCAGCTGCAACAACTGCTCAGGGAACAACGCACCCTGCAAGCGACCCTGCTGCACAAGCAGGAAGAAATCGCCCAGCTCAATCGTGACAATGAGCGGCTGCTCACCGAGGCCCGGCTGACGGCGCGCCAAGCGTCGAGTGACGCCCAGGAATTTCGCCAGGCCCAGGCCGCCTGGCAGGAACGGGCTCACACCCACCAAGAGGCGCAGGCGCAGTGGCAGGCCGAGCAAGCCGACCTGCGCAGCCGATTGCGCGCCGCCCTCCTCAAGCAGCGTGGAGATGCTCATTACATTCGCAACGAGCAGCGGCAAATCACCCACCTGCAGCGGCTGCTGGAGTCACGGCCGCCTTCAGCGCCTGAGCCTGGCGGCGCTCCGTCACCCCAGCCGGCATCACCTTCCGTGCGCGCAGAAGCAGCGCCGAGCCGCTGATATATGCGAGTTACACGGCCACGTTGAGCCGCGGATCCAGTTCGCGCACCAAGTGGCGAAGCGGCGCCGGACAGCGCCGTCCACCCCGACTGTAGCTGCGTGCCAACTGTTCATTCAGTGGGGTGCCGCCCAGGTGCAGGGACCAGAGCATGGCCAAAGCGCACCGCGTAGGCAAATCCGCTTCCGGCAGCCAGCCGCGATCCATCAGTTCCTTGCGCGTCAGTTGACTCAGAGCCTGCTGATACTCGAACGCGCCGGCATCGATGGGCCACTTCAACGACGAGGCGTCGGCGCCCAGCCCCCTGGCGTGCAGCCATTGATCAACCAATGCCCACAGATCAGGAAAACAGCGCTGGTAGGTCGGCGACAGCGAGGCGATTGTCAAATAATGGCTGAAATGGGCGTGTAACCAACGTTGTTGAGGGTGATGGCCCAACGCGGAACTGACCAACAAGGCTAGGGGCATCGCCAGTTTCGTCCAATCGGGGACACCCAGCGCCCCTTTCATCCGCGCATTGGTACGGCACAAGTAACTGGAGCGTTCCAGTGCACGGCAGTTCGGCCTGAGGTGCTTCAGGTAGGTAAAGGGCGCCTCACTATCGTCGCTGTCCCAACAGAGGACGTCCCACAAGGGGTGGTCGCGGACACCGTCTAGCTCGGGATACACCGCGGCCAGACGGTTCAGGCTATCTGCATGCAGCTTGATCCCGTGGTCCAGCAACCGCAGCCACTTGGGGTTACCTCGATGCAGTGACTCCGCCCCAGCAGCACTCGGTGCCGCGTACAGATGAGGGCGATCCAACTGATCACAGCGCAACGCAAATTCGCTGGGCGAACGAGCCCCCGTCAGTCGGTAGAGTTCAGCGCCGACAAACCGGTTCCGGCAGCGGCAGATTGATTTAAGGCTAAGTGTCGACACTTTGTCACCTCACACCCCCACCAATTACCCCGGTACACAACTATAGAGCGGTATGTAGGACTCGCCAGTCAGCCCGACATTTTCATAAGGCCATGTGAGGTGGGCGATTCCAGACATCACAAAAAGTGATGCGAAAACTTTTGTTCGCTAACTTGCTGATTTTTACCACGCATAGCTTTCGTCTATGAGTGGAATCGACTCATTTCCGGCGACACCCACTGCTGGCTGGTGGTGTGGGGCATGGCACAAGTTTTAGTTATGTAAGTTGTTGATACTGGATGAAAATAGTTTGCATCTATGCACGTTTGGACGCTGTTTTAGTCGACTGATTCACGGTACCTAGCGAAATAAAATAGACCTCCGACGCGGCAATTCCGCCGCGTCAGCTGGAGGACATGCATATGTATCCCCATCGACTGCCATACCGTTTCCGCTCCCAGTACGCGCCGATGCCCACCATCACGCAATGGCATCCGCGGCTCGGCACGCCCTATAGCGCTGCCATCCCACAGACTGCCCGAAGCCGTTACCCCATCCAAGACCAGCCCCACTGTTTCGACGGCGATGGGCAATTAGGCATCGTCGTGTGGTGGGTGTTTCGTCCGTACGGGCGCTCGGCATACCGCATGCCGTCAAGAATCCCCCCGCTGGTTCATACGACGTTCATCGCCGGTAGCGATGAGCAGCAAATGAAACTGCTTGAAGCCACGATGGGCATCTCACTGTTTGAACTGGCTCGGCGACGAACGCACCGGCATTAACACGGGGCATCGCACAGATCGCCCGAGTCTCCCGACGTGAGTGGCACACCCACCCCCTCGCGTACTGGCGCCGATAAGCGCCGCTAGCGATCTCCGCCCGTCACGCTGACTGCCCCACGGCAACCTATTGGCGGCATAACGAGCCGAGCGGATTGACCAGCGCGAAGCGGGTCTGCCCGCTTCGCGCGGCACCGTCACCGTCACCGAGCAACCGTCCGTGGCGGTCGGGTACTGCGGATGGCCTTTAGTCTGCCGCCGTCATTGCTCATTCATCTCCCCCTGAGGAGAACCATCATGTTGGCTTCACGCAACCGTCCCGAAGAAAACCTCGCCCGTGCACCTTTGACCAAAGGACGCCCGGGCAGTCGAGTCACGTTTTTTCCTTCGCGAAAAAATGCTGGCCCCGTCGCTTGCGGCAATCTGCAGCAGGCTGATTACTGTGTCCATCTGGAGTACCGCCCGGATGTCCTCACCTACCAATGCCGACCACCCACCGTGTGCCGCGAGGCGCGACGCTACAAGGCCGACTTTCTCGTCACGCTGAGTAGCGGGCCACCGATTTATCTCAAATTCCTCCCCGCAGACGGTCAACCGGGGGCACTGAACCGTAACCAAAAACAAGCCGTGGATACGATGCTTCACGAGCGCAATCTGTTGTTTCGTTGGCTGGTTCCCGGAGACCTTCCGCATCCGTTGGTGACCTACAACTTGCGCACCCTTTACCACCACAGCTTTGGCAGTTCTCTGCAGGCGGCAGAGCAAGTGCGCGCATACGTCACAGCCCTGAAAGACCAGCAGGTGACGTTCGAGGCACTGCTCGCCAGTGGCGCCACGTCCGCCGCTATCTGTCACGCCATTTTCCTAGACGAGCTGCAGATCGACCTTGAGCAACAGCTCACCCCACATACTCTGATTTACGGAGGCCGTCATGGGCATCTTTGAATTCAAAGTCGGTGAACACTACCGCTATCGCGGACAACGCTTTCAAATCGTCGACCTACAAGGTGATTGCGTACAACTGCGTGCCATTGAGGGACGCCGGACCGTGCTGCGCCAGACCCAGGACATTCTGCTTCGCGCAATGAAGCGTGGTGCCCTCGTTAAAGATCAGGAAGCGCCGATTGAGCAGGATCCGCAAAAAATCATCGCCGGTATGCCCAAGCCTTACGCTGCTGTATTCGACCGCCATTGTTACTACACCCAGGGACTGATGGACGAACTGCATGGCCGAATGCCAACGGGACGCGCCCAGGCAGTGATCCAGCGCTTGGCAAAGAAGATCAACGATATCTGCCCGCCCAGCCTGAGCACGGCACGTAGTTGGGTCCGAACCTTTTGCAAATCGGGTTACAGCTATCTGTCGCTCATCCCGGGCCGCAAACAAAAAATGAAACATCGCCTGGACCACCAGCCGTGGGAAATTCAGCAGATCATCAAGCAGCAGGTTAAAGATCTCTATCTGAAATTAGAGCCCGCCTGTAAAACCGAAGTGATCGATGCCATTGTCCTGGAACTGGAAGCGTTCAACGACGGCAGACCCAAACACGACAGGCTGAGGATACCTTCGACATCGACCCTCAATCGGATCCTCCGAGAGCTGGACGCGTATGAAACAGCTTGTGCCCAGCACGGCAGTAAGTACGCACAGAAAAAGCAAGGCTGGACCCGTAAACGGCCACGCCCGGGACGGCTGTTCGAACTGGTGGAAGCTGACACTCAGCAGATGCACGTCATGGCAGTGAATGACCGAGGCGAGGTGATCGGTCGCCCGTACCTGACCGTTTTCCTGGAGGTCTATACGCGGATGCCCTACGCCTGGAGCATCGGGTTTAATCCCCCCTCTCTGGACACCACCCTCCAGGCACTACGATGGTCGTTATCCAGCGACAATATGTACGGCGGTGTCGCCACGCGTTATGTCTTCGACAGCGGCCCTGAGTTCGTGGCGGATAACCTGCGACGCATCATAGCGCTGCTGGGCGGTGAGGTTTGTTATTGCGAACCGGGCACCGGCAATCAAAAACCTCACATGGAAGCCTTTTTCGGCGTCTGGTCGAAAGAGATCGCCCACGAGATGCCCGGTACGACATTCTCCGATATTGCCACCCGTGGCGATTACAACGCTGAAAAAAACGCGCGCCTGACCATCGAAGAGATCAGAGATATCTTCGGTCGCTGGGTGAACGAGGCGTATTGCGAACGGGTCCACAGCAGCCTGAACACCTCCCCCCGCCTCGCCTGGGAGGCGGCTTACTCGACCATGCTCCCACCGCGACGTTATTCGCCCTCGGAGCTGCGTCAGCATTTCTTAAGCGCGTTCGAAGCCTCGCCCCAACAAGGTCGGCTGCGGTACAAGTCGCTGTTCTGGACGGGGCCTGCCGTGCCGTACCTGGCCAACCGCCAACCGAAAGTGGACAAGCTGCTTGTCTATTACGACCCCAGTGACCTGGGTCGTGCATGGGCCTGCCATCCCAGCTATCCCGATGAGGTACTTGAGCTGCAGGCAGTCGATCCCGACTATCAGGAAGGACTGACCCTGCACCTGCATCAATTGATTCTTAAACGTCTGAAAACGGAGCGCGAAACCTTCAATCCGCGCAAGGCACAACGCGCTCGCATTACGCTGCTGCGAGAGTTGGCCAAGGTCAAAACACCAGCACAACGGCGCCAGCATCAACGTGCAGTGGAAAAAGGTTCTCTTCAGAAACCACACAAGCGCCACGCACGGATACTAAGCACCAAACCTAATACGCCTGACGATTATCGCCATCACGGTGATACGCCGGACGATTATTCGTCTGTGGAGGTTTGACGCCATGCACATCCTTTATTGCATCGATTCGCCCGCACAAGAAGCTGCACAGCGCTGCGGCAAGGCTCACGAACCTCAGCAGTCGCCACCGTATGGCGTTCAAGCGACGGTCCGACGTGCGCTCAAGTAATCACTTGATGAGGTGATGTATCCAGCCATCTGGTAACGCTGAATGCGGCCCTTGGTCTGGATACATCAACCGCCAATCTCCTGCCCACCAGTAAGCCTAGAACTGCATTAAAACGAGGTGCATTGACATGGAATCCGACATCCAAAAAATCGTTAAAGCATTCAAAAGCAAAATTGTCTTCCATCCGCGCTATCGACAGGCGTGCTCGCAAATCCAAAATGCGATCGAAAACACTGAAGCGCTGGGTGAACCGGTATGTGCCCTGCTTTGCGGACCAAGCGGTACTGGTAAATCCACGCTTTGTCGTTACTTTCAAAAACTCTATAACGGCGACGCTGTGATTCGCCGCGATGATGGGACCTATGCCAATCTGCCCGTCTACTATTGCGAAGTCCCATCTCCAACGACCGTCAAAGGGTTAATCACCAACATGCTCCGCGGTCTGATTGATGAAACTCCCAATGGTACCGTCGAGAAACTTACCCACCAGCTCATCACTTGTCTGAAAACATGCCAGGTGAAGATAATTTTTCTCGACGAAATTCAGCGCCTCTGTATTACCACGGTCTCCGAAAAGGTGCGTCTCGACTCACTGCAATGGTTAGTCTCATTTCTCAATGGCTCCGGAATTCCAGTAATCCTTTCGGGAACAGAACTCTGTCGAAATATCCGGTGTGAAAATGAGGCGTTTGAAAATCGATACCCGTATTTCGCGGAACTATCACATTTCACTTATGACACGGGAGTCAACTCAAGCTTATTTTCAACACTAAAACAACTAGATACCGAAATGTACAAGATTGCAGCGCTCGCCAAAGGTGTTCATCTTAACGATCCAACCATCGCGGCGCCACTTTATGTGGGTACGCGCGGCAACTTGAAAAGAATGCGATTAATCATTAATGATGCCCTTAAGACTTGCTTACAAAGAGACATACCGCACGAACTGAAGGCGAGCGACTTCTACGCAGCATGCCAATATGTAGGCCTGCCGAAAAATCTGTCAGATGGCAACCCATTCGCCCAACCCTATGACGATTTGCTGAAGCTTATATTAAACTATGAGGAAGATAAAAATGAGCAAACTATTGTACATTCCTCGGCCGTTGCCTGAAGAAAGTCCAACTAGCATCCTAAAGCGCATGGCCATTATGCATGGTTGCATATTACGTTCAGACTTTCGGTCTCTTTTTGGTCAAGCATATTTTAACGGATCCCTGATTTCCCGATCGCACCCTATTGTTAAAAATATCTTTAGACAGGCTGGTATCGCAGGCGATGAATTTCTAGAGGGCTTTTATGAACCAACGGGTAAGTTACATCACGCTCCTCCACTGAAAATTGCTGGAATTTCCGTCAGCGCTGACATGATACGGAAGAGGGGGGCCGCGTATTGCTCAGAATGCTGGAAAAACGGTATAGAGTATTTCATCAAAGACCTCAAACTCTCGAGCTACTGCCCCTACCATTTCAGAAAATATCTATCAAAATGCCCCAACTGCCAAAGTAGACTGTATTGGCACGGGATGAATGAACGCTGTAGGTGCCATCACCTTCTGGTCTCGCCACCATGCTCGGTCGATGTAGCGGCAAATGAAGAGAAACTACTCGATATATTCAGAGCAGGCGACGCACAAAAATTTGCCAAACTTTGTAACTACCTAAATAACTTGGGATATCGCGTGGAGCGTGACACTGAATGCCCAGCTAACAGATGCTTATTGACAATAGCGCTTGCCATACTTGAAGAGGATATGGCCAAAGTATTAACCAACCTCAAATATCTACAAATATTATACCCGGAGACGCCTGCATTCATCATTGCCGCCAAACTTTCGTTGTTCTTTGATGCCAACGTACGGGCCTGTGCACGAGACTTCATCAAATCCACCTCACGTGAACAGGCCGAAGAGCGCGAATCCTTCACAACACCACCGCTTCATTCCTTTTCTTTAACCAAACAGCAGATAAGCGCCTGGCTTGGCATTCGCCAGCATTACTGGAAAATCTTGCGTTTAGCGATCAGCATTAAGCCAGACAAGAGTCGATACACTTGGCAACAAGCCCTAACCGTTTCCAAACAAGTATTGATAATAAAACTTCGTAACGGCTTTAGTAAGAAAAAAGCAAAAAACTCAATTAGCCCTCCAAAACACATCCAAGAACAGCTTCAGCTAAGCGCCGCAGCGATAAAAGGTGCAATTGAACTGCATCTCTTGACACCCAAATGGGCTAAGAATCATAAGATGTATTTTGAGCCACATGCCATAGAAATATTCTCTAAAAATTTTATTTCAGTGAAACTGTTTTCCTCACAAACAAAAACCCCCACTAAAGAGATCCGCAGTGCTATAGCCCACTTAAAGATAGCACCACTGAACCTTGAAAACGGCACACTTCGTCGTCGGCTTATCAGCACTCAATCGAGCATGCTCATTACTGAATGGTGCAAAAAAAACAAAAAAACTCAAGGGAGGAAACGTATAAAAAACTCGACCACACTTTTACCGTGCAGCCCTACTGGCGAAAAAATGTGGTTATCCACGGCGGAGGCCGCAGAATACCTTGAGACATGGGAGGGGCCTGTATGTCATTTTGTAAAACATGGATTACTGACTAAAGTTAAAAAATCTCGAAATGGATGTGGCCACCTTATAGATGCCAAAGAACTGAAAGCCTTTAAAGCACAATTCGTAAGCTCGAAAGAAGCGCGCAACTTGTTAAGTTGCAGCAACGAAAAAGTTGTAAAAGCCCTTAATAATTTTGGAGTCTCTCCTGTTTTCGGACCAAAAATAGATCATAACCCAGCAAACTTTTACGCACGCGAGCAAATTTTATTAAGGAACAGCACAGAAACTAAAGCACTAAACGAAACGAGCAATGGATACACCATACAGCAAGCAGCCGAAAAACTTCACAACCCAACAAGGACAATTCTTCAACTAATTAAAATTGGCGCTCTCCAATTATCAGATTATAGATCGGCAAATCCGTTTATAACCTGCAATAGCGTCGATAGCTTTTATAATCATTTCGCCACATCACTCACCGTATCTCAATGGTTAAAAACCCGGCCAGCTTTTGTATCAAAAATCATGAACAGCCTTAACATCTATCATCTAAACGGCATGCCGACTGACAACCCATTGTACTTCATCTACGCCATCGAAGATATTGCAAAATACTTCTCAATTCCCAAGCACCATCCACTTCACAAACCAGGCCAGAAACCAAGTACCGCTCTAATAAAAACATCTGACCTTTGGGAAAAATATGACATTAGCGGAAAATCTTTCGGGGAAATGTTTTTAAGCTCAGGCTTCGTTAATCCAATCCGCATTGGTGCAACCAATTACTTACTTCCAAATGAAGCTGCCAAAGTGGAAGGCATTTTGGAGAGGTACTATACCTTTTCACAAGCGGACAGGTATTTAGGTCATAAACATACAAGAAACCTAAAAAAAGCAAATCTTCTCATCGTAGTCTATCCTTTGAAGCCTTCTGCAAATTATCCGATGATTGAAAAAGTCCAAGTACAGGCTTACGCCGCCAAGCATGGCTTCGCCTAACTCACCACCTTATCTCGTCACGCTAATCTTTTACAAATTCAGAACCTTAAAACTCCCAAGTAAATCAACCAAATTTAACGGATAACCAGCGCCTACAAATCTGACTCGTTTCGCCTATCTTTCACAAATTCCAACTTATTTTGAAATTCTTTTCCCAAGTCATTTTGACAAAGACTAAGAAAATCAAGGCGCGTTTTTTCCAACGAACGTGAAAAACGGGGCCTGCGGGTATCGAGCAACGCCTGCGGGCATTGCGCCTGATCGGCCTGGCATTGGCGGCCAGCGAAAAGTCGGTGCAGCTTTATTACGAGCGCAACTTGCGGCCGGCGGAAATTCAGTATGCACCGTGGGTTGAGCGGGTCGAAGGGCAATTGGCGGCAGCGTATGACGCGCTTGAGCGGGAACTGGAAAAACAGCCGTTGAAAACCGATGGCTTGATTGATCAGGCGGGCATCACCCTGGCGGTGGCGTGGAGCTTTACCCACTATGTGGTGCCGGATCAGGTGTCGACTGAGCGGTTTCCGAGGATCGCTGCGTTCACCAGGTATGCCGAGGGGCTTGAGGTGTTTGTCAGTACGCCGATTGACTGAGCATAGTGCTCCGCCTGAACTGGCCTCTTCGCGAGCAGGCTCGCTCCCACAGTAGACCGCATTCAAATGTGGGAGCGAGCCTGCTCGCGAAGAGGGAATGACTGCCAGCATCCATCTAACAAACCAACCCTCAACATAAAAACGCCGCTTCTCCCAAAAGGCAGAAGCGGCAGAGGCACGAGCCCCGGAAATATCAACTCACGTGAACAACGCAATCAGAATGATGATCGGGATCGGTACGCCGAGAAAGAACAGCAGTAATGAACGCATGATGATTCTCCTGGGTTAGCGAACAGGTGGGGCGGTGACGTAGGTGTCGGTTTCCACATACACCACGGCATCCCGACGACGACCGCCGAACGTTGCGGCAAGGCTGGCGAAGAACGCACCGGCCAAAAGCGCAACAAACATCCACAGGGTGGTCATGGCGGCAACCTTCGCGGCTGTGTCCGCAGCTTGTTGTGCGGCCAGCTTGGCGTCGGCCACAGCTTTTTGCGTGCGGGCATAGACTTCATCGACACGACGCTCGGCATCGGCCTGGGTCAGGTTGGTGCGTTGCGCCACCAGTTGTGCCAGGTAGGTACGGTCTTCTGCAGCCAGTTGACCATCGTTGGCCAGGGAGCGAACGAAGATACGAGTGACGGTTCCGTGCACCGCGTCATCGCTGACGGCGGCCGGACGATCATCGCGGAACAGGCTGTCGATGTAATAACCGTACTGATCACTGTCGGTATTGGCCGCAGCCGTACCCGCGACTTGGGTCATGGCACTGGCGGCCCCCCCGGCGACTTGCGCCCCGGCCTGCACGCCACCGCTGACGATACCGCTGACCGAACCCGCCACCAGGGTGGCCGTTACCAGCGTGGCCACGCACCAGGCGAGAAAGCCGTGGGCGGTGTCGCGGAAATAGACTTCATCGCTGTGCATGTAGGCCCACTTCACCCGCAACCGGCCGGCAATATAGCCACCGAGCCCGGAGGCAACGATTTGTGTGAAAGCCAGCCAGACAATCGTGGTAATGCCCAGGCTCTTGGCGCTGATGCCTTCATTGGCCCACGGCGATACCGCGGAAAACCCGAGGCCAAAACCCAGCAGCACCAGAATCAGCGACAACGCCGCCGCAGCCGCGGCCCCGGCAAAGATCGCGCCCCACGACACGCCAGAGAGCGTGGTCGATTCATCCAGGGCGGGATAGAAACCATCAGAGGATCTATTCATCGTTGTATCGCTCCAGGCAGAAAGATGGTGTTACAACTAGTCGTAATCACACGTTGCAGTCACCGTGCCAGTCGCGGGTTTTGAATAAGTCGTTGTATGTCAGCCAGTTATAAAGATTGAACTTCCCCGGCTCTTGCAATATGCAACGAACGGGCAGGCTCAGCGGGTTTTCTGCATTGGCGGGTCCATGAAGTTTTATTTAGAAAGCTGGCGAACATTTCTTGGCAAAATGTCGCCTATCGTTGTGAACACCTAATCAGGCCAGCCCTATGACCCGCATCTTGACCATCGAAGACGACGCCGTGACCGCCCGGGAAATCGTCGCCGAACTGAGCAGCCACGGCCTCGACGTCGACTGGGTCGACAACGGACGCGAGGGGCTGGAACGTGCAGTCAGCGGCAACTACGATCTGATCACCCTCGACCGCATGCTGCCCGAGCTCGATGGCCTGGCGATTGTCACCACGCTGCGGACCATGGGTGTGGCCACGCCTATCCTGATGATCAGCGCCCTTTCCGATGTCGATGAACGTGTGCGCGGCTTGCGCGCCGGCGGCGACGACTACCTGACCAAGCCCTTCGCCACCGATGAGATGGCCGCCCGGGTCGAAGTCCTGCTGCGCCGGCAGAACACCGTGACCGCCCAGGCCACCACGCTGCGGGTAGCGGACCTGGAGCTGAACCTGATCAGCCACGAAGCCAGCCGGAATGGCGAGCTGCTCACGCTGCTGCCCACCGAATACAAACTGCTGGAATTCCTGATGCGCAACACCGGGCAAATCCTCTCGCGGATGATGATTTTCGAAGAAGTCTGGGGTTATCACTTCGATCCCGGCACCAACCTGATCGACGTGCACATCGGCCGCCTGCGCAAGAAGATCGACCCACCTGGCAATGTTCCACTGATTCGGACCGTGCGAGGCTCGGGTTATGTCATTGCCGAACCCGTCTAAAGGCTGGCGCTCTTCCACCAGTCGCCTGCTGGCGCTCTACAGTGCGTTGTTCGTGGCCTGGAGCGGCATCCTCATGGGCGTCATGTACTACGAGGTGTCCGCTTACCTGGACAACCTGGCCAAGCATTCGCTGATGCAACGTCAGCATCTGTTTTCGCACTTCCAGGGCGAGCAACTGGCGGACGCCCTCGCCGTCAGCATGACCTTCGATATTCGCGGCATCGACGCCTATGGCCTGTTCGATGCCGAGCATCGTTACCTCAGCGGCGCCCTGCGCCACATCCCCAAGGACCTGCCGCTGGACGGCAAGATCCACATGCTCAACGATTGCGCCGAATCCGACGACCCGACCCTGCCCATCGACAGCTGCGACGCCGTGGCGACCCAGACGAAAGATGGCCGCTGGCTGATCCTGGTGCGGGACAACGGTTCGTTGTTTGCCGTGACCCGGATCATTCTCCATGCCTTGTTCTGGGGCGTGACCTTGACCATCCTGCCGGGCATCGTCGGCTGGCACCTGCTTCGCCGTCGGCCGTTGCAGCGCATTCGCGGGATTCAGGCCAGCGCCGAAGCCATCGTCGCCGGCGACCTGACCCGGCGCCTGCCGCTGTCCAACCGCCGCGATGAACTGGACATGCTGGCCGCCATCGTCAACGCCATGCTCGAACGCATCGAGCGGTTGATGAACGAGGTCAAGGGCGTGTGCGACAACATCGCCCATGACTTGCGCACCCCGCTGACCCGCCTGCGCGCGCAGCTTTACCGCATGCAACAACAGGCCGGCGAAGGCTCGGCGCAAGCGACGCAGCTTGACCTGGTATTGGCCGAAGCCGACACGTTGATGGCGCGCTTTCGTGGGCTGCTGCGGATTTCCGAACTGGAGGACCGCCAGCGCCGCTCCGGTTTCGTGCAGCTGGACCCGGTGCCGTTGCTGCAGGAACTGCATGAGTTCTATCTGCCGTTGGCCGAGGACGATGGCCTGAGGTTTCAACTGCAACTGCCCGCATCATTACCTTCGCTCAATGGCGATCGTGCTTTGCTGTTCGAAGCGGTGGCGAACCTGCTGAGCAATTCGATCAAATTCACCCCGCCCGGTGGTCAGGTGATTTTGCGTGGGATTAATGAGAACGGGCATACCCGCATCGAAGTGCTCGACTCCGGCCCCGGCATTCCCGAGTCTGAACGGGTGGCGGTGTTCCAGCGTTTCTATCGCGCCGAGGCGGGCAATCTGAAAAGCGGTTTCGGGTTGGGGCTGTCGATCGTCGCGGCGATTGTCAGCCTGCATGGGTTTACGCTGGAGGTGGGTACTAGTGAACTGGGTGGGGCGCGGCTGGTGCTGGATTGTCGGGAGAGATTAATACCCCAAGCCTGACACAAAACCTGTGGGAGCGAGCCTGCTCGCGAAGGCGTCAGGTCAGTCCAAACAACTTTGACTGACACACCGCTTTCGCGAGCAGGCTCGCTCCCACAAGGGGGCATGGGTTTACGCTGGAGGTGGTTAGCAGTGAACTGGGTGGGGCGCGGTTGGTGCTGGATTGTCGGGAGAGATTAATACCCCAAGCCTGACACAAAACCTGTGGGAGCGAGCCTGCTCGCGAAGGCGTCAGGTCAGTCCAAACAACTTTGACTGACACACCGCTTTCGCGAGCAGGCTCGCTCCCACAAGAGGGCATGGGTTTACGCTGGAGGTGGTTAGCAGTGAACTGGGTGGGGCGCGGTTGGTGCTGGATTGTCGGGAGAGATTAATACCCCAAGCCTGACACAAAACCTGTGGGAGCGAGCCTGCTCGCGAAGGCGTCAGGTCAGTCCAAACAACTTTGACTGACACACCGCTTTCGCGAGCAGGCTCGCTCCCACAAGGGGGGGTGTGGTGTTTGTCAGGCCGGGTAGTTGGCTCGAAGAGCCTCAAGCCCACCCTGATAAATCCCGGTAAACAACGCCACCACTTCCTCGTCACTCACGCCCACCGGTTCAAACCGACCGGACCAGGTCACCCGGGCGCCCTGCCCTTGGGCTTCCACACGAATCGTCGCCAGGTAATCCGTGGCCGGAAACGGTGCCTGCAAGATCGAATAGCTGTAAGTCTTGCCGTCATTGTCGAACGCTTGCAGACGCTCGATCACCACGCCGCCGTCCGCCGTTTGCAGGCTGCGCACGCGCCCGCCTTCGCTGAGTTCGCTCTTGGGAATGAACGGCAGCCAGTCCGGCAGCGAGTTGAAACCGCCGATCAATTGCCAGACCTGATCGGCCGAGGCCGGGATGTCGATGGATGCTGATGTGGTTGCCATGAAAAATATTCTCCAGATTCAAAAAGGTTCAGATGGCCAGGCTGTCGACGACACCGCCGTCGACCCGCAGGGCGGCGCCAGTGGTGGCCGAGGATAGCGGCGAAGCGATGTAGGCCACCAGGTTCGCCACTTCCTCGACCTCCGCCACGCGCTGGATGATCGAACTGGGCCGAGCCTTGCGCACAAAAGCGTCGGCTTCTTCCCGGACGCTGCGACCGGAGGCGGCGACAGCATCCTTGAGCATCTCCTCCACACCGTCGGTGAGGGTCGAGCCCGGCAAAATCGAATTGACCGTCACCCCGGTACCCGCCAAGCGTTTGGCCAGGCCATGGGACACCGCCAGGTTGGCGCTTTTGGTCACGCCGTAGTTGATCATCTCGGCCGGGATCGCCACGCCGGACTCCGAAGACAGGAAAATCACCCGGCCCCAGCCCTGCTTGACCATATCCGGCACGTAATGCCGGGCCAGGCGCACACCGGAGATCACGTTGACTTCATAGAAGCGTGTCCACTCGCTGTCCGGGGTCTCGAAGAAGTCCACATCGTTGTAGATCCCGAGGTTGTTTACCAGGACGTCAGCGCGGGGTTCGGCGGCGAACAATTTTTCCGCCCCCTCGGCGGTGCCCAGGTCGGCAGTCAAGCCTCGCAACTGCGCACCCGGCACGCTCTGGCGAATGCTTGCCAACGCCTGTTCGACCTTGGCCGTGTCACGGCCGATCACCACCACCGTGGCGCCGGATTCGGCCAGCGCCTTGCTGATGCCCAGGCCAATGCCGGCGGTGCTGCCGCTGACAATCGCCAGTTTTCCACTCAGATCGATTTTCATGTTCAGGCTCCAATCATGGGTAATGGGGCACGTTCGGACACCAGCTTCGCGTCACGCAACGCCTGCCAGAAGGCTGCGGGAATCACCGCCGACAAGGCGGCGACATCTTCGGCAATCCGCTCGGGACGGCTGGCACCTGGAATCACCGCCGCCACCGCCGGGTTAGCCAGGGAAAATTGCAAGGCAGCAGCTTTGATATCGACACCATGGGCAGCCGCGATGCGTTTGATGTGTTCGACTTTGGCGATGATCGCCGGGCTGGCCTTCTGGTATTCGAAGTGTGCGCCACCGGCGAGGATGCCCGAGCTATACGGGCCGCCGACCACGATCTCGACCTTTTGCGCCAGCGCCGCGTCCATCAGGCGCTGCAAGGCACGGTCGTGATCGAGCAGCGTGTAGCGACCGGCCAGCAGAAAACCGTCCGGCTGCGCTTCGTTCAGGTCCAGGGTCAGTTCGCAGGGCTCGACCTTGTTCACGCCCAGGCCCCAGCCCTTGATCACGCCCTCTTCACGCAAGCGGGTCAGGACTTTGAAGGCACCGGTGCGCGCCTGATTGAAGTATTCCAGCCATTGATCGCCGTAGAAGTCCTGGGCGATGTCATGCACCCAGACGATGTCCAGGCGATCGGTTTGCAGACGCTTGAGGCTGTCTTCGATCGAACGCATGGTCGCGTCGGCGCTGTAGTCGTTGACGATCTTGTTCGGGCGGCCGTGTTCGAACACCCCGCTCTTTTCGCCCAGATCGCGGGCGGAGGCGTCTTCGACTTCGTCGAGAATCACCCGGCCGACCTTGCTGCTCAGTACATAGTCGTCGCGGTTGTAGCGGGACAGTGCCTGGCCGAGGCGAATTTCCGACAGGCCCGAACCGTAGAACGGCGCGGTATCGAAGTAACGCACGCCGGCCTCCCAGGCGGCATGCACGGTGGCTTGCGCTTCTTCTTCAGGAATGGCGCGGAACATATTGCCCAACGGTGCAGTGCCGAAACCCAGTGCGCCGGGCAGTTTGTCTTTCAAGCTCATGATTCAAATCCTCATCAGTTCAGTGGTCAGGTGACCGTTGAGCAGATCCTAGATTGCGATCATCGGACCGTCCAAGACATAATGCGCAGCACTTGAGTCCCTAGAGGTCTGAAATGATCGACATCCGTCAATTGCGCTACTTCGTCGCCGTCGCCGAGGAAGAACACGTCGGTCGCGCCGCCGAACGCCTGCACATTTCCCAATCGCCCCTGAGCCGGCAGATCGCCCAGCTCGAAGAGCGCCTGGGCCTGACCCTGTTCGAGCGCAGCCAGCAACGTATCCGCCTGACTCGCGACGGCCAGACCTTCCTCGCCGAAACCCGCGCGCTGCTGACCCACGCCAATCGCCTGGAATCCCTGGGCAAACGCCTGGGTCGCGGCGAAGAAGGCGGCTTGTGCATCGGTTACATCGAAAACGCCATGCACGCCGGCGTCCTGCCCAATGCCTTGCGCGTACTGCGCGGTGACCGGCCGAACGTGCACGTCGCGCTGTACAACCTCAGCTCCGCCGAACAACTCGAAGGCCTGCGTCAGCGTAGTCTGGATATCGCATTGGTCAGCGAACCGCCGACCAACGACGACCCGGACCTGCTGGGTTTCCAGGTGCTGGACGACCCGATGCTGCTGGCCCTGCCCGAGCATCATCCCTTGGCACAGAAAGCAACACTGGTCGCCGCCGACCTGGCCAATCAGGAGTGGATTGGTGTGCAGCATCGCCAGAATGCCAACTGCCACGACGACTTCGTCAGCGCCTGCATCCGCGCCGGCTTCACCCCGGACATCCGTATGGAAGCCACAGAACCGTTTACTGCATTGGGCTTGGTGGCGTCGGGACTGGGGATCGCGATGATTCAGAAAGGCCTGAGCCGCAACGCACCACCGGGCGTGGTGCTGAGGGAGGTGCCGTGGATCTCCTTCACCACGCCGCTGTGGGCAGCGTGGCACCGGATCAACCTGCGGCCTTTGGTGGAGACGTTCAGGAAGGTGTTGACCGAACGGGAGCCGGTTCCGGCCTAGTGCACAAATCCCTGTGGGAGCGAGCCTGCTCGCGAAAACGGTCTGTCAGTCGACATTGTTGTTGTCTGACACTCCGCCTTCGCGAGCAGGCTCGCTCCCACAGGTTTTATTGCGCCCAATCAGCGCAGCGGTTGCCCCCGCGTCTCCGGCATCCGCAGGTACACCGCCAGACTGATCGCACTGATCACCGCCAGGTAAATCCAGAACAACCCGCCATACCCCCACCCCGCCATCGCCGCCATCAGGTACGGCGCGGTGCCGCCGAACAGCGTCACTGACAAGGCGTACGGCAAGGCGATGCCGGTCACGCGCACTTCGGCCGGGAACTGTTCAGCCATGGTCACCGCCGATGCCGCGCCGAAGCCGGTCATGATCACCATCGACACGGTCTGGATCAGCGTCACTTCCAGCAGGCTGATGCCGGGGTGCAACAGTCCGAAGCTCGGCCAGGCCCACAGGATCGAGGCGATGGCAAAAGCAATCAGCACCGGACGGCGGCCGACCCGGTCCGCCAGTTTGCCGGCGAACGGCATCAGCACCAGCGACACGCCGACGGAAACCACCCCGGCCAACAACGTATCGCGGATCGACATACCGGTGATCAGGTGCACCTGATTGGGGTAGCTGACCATCCACACATAGTTGAGCAGGTTGCCGGCCATGGCGATGCCGATCACGCGCAGGGCATCGCGACGGTGGCTGAACAGCAGCTCACGGATCGGGCGCTTTTTACCGTGGCTGGCGATCTTCGATTTGAAAATTTCGGTCTCGCGCACCGACAGACGAATCCACAAGGTAATCAGGCCCATCAGCGCCGCGATCACGAACGCCACGCGCCAGCCCCAGTCGTACAGCGCGGTATCGCTGCCCATCGACGCAAGCGCAAAACCCAGCAGAAACGACACCAGTGTGCCGGCATTGATGGCGAACCATTGCCAGGACCCGGCAAACGCCCGGCGATGCGCCGGTGCCGACTCGATCAGGAACGCCGACGCCGAGCCAAATTCGCCGCCTGCCGAGAAGCCCTGGACCAGACGGGCAATCACCAGAATGATCGGTGCGGCAATGCCGATGCTTTCGTAGTTGGGGCAGATACCAATCACCAGCGAAGCCACCGACATCAGCAGGATCGACAGCGTCAGGCCTTTCTTGCGGCCATAACGGTCCGCCAGTTGCCCCAGCACCGCGCCACCGATGGGGCGCATGATGAAGCCGACGGCGAACACCGCCAGCACCGACAGCAAGGCGGTAACGCCGTCACCGGCGGGGAAAAACTGCTTGGCGAGGATCGAGGAAAACGTCGCGTAGATCACCCAGTCGGTGTATTCGACGATGGTGCCTAGGGTGGCGGCGACAATCGCTTTTCTCTCGGCACTGTTGAGTTTGCGACCCTCGGCGTGAGGGATTGCAGTGGCAGTGGATGACGGTGGCAATTGACCGTCCACCGTGTGGTAGTTGCTCATATTCAAGACTCCCGTGGGCGCTATTATTGTTGACCTTTGGACGCGGCCTCAGCGTTGCTACGGGAGCAATATCCGGCGTTGCCTGCTGCGCGTGAAGCGAGTTTTCAGGACGGTTCGGTTGACTAAACCTCAAGCCATTGCCTTGAGATTTTCTCAACGCACGGTGCTTTAAAACTCGGTTGAAGGGTCGTCGGTGAGCAGCGGTAATGGCAGGCAATCATGGGGCTGCCCACGACCCTCCCCCATGCCGCGCATTAACAAGAAGAGCTTCACGAGGAGAACCGGCAATGTTTGACAGAACCAACAGCTTCATCGACGGCCGCATCACGCCGCCGCTGGACGGCCAATACGTCGACAAGATCGACCCGCGCACCGGCGAAAAACTCAACGAAGTGGCCAGCAGCAGTCCGGCCGACGTGGCCATTGCCATCGACAGCGCCGCCAGCGCCTTGCAGGCCTGGCGCGACATGCGTCCGGCGTTGCGCGGGCGCATCCTCAACGATTTCGGCCGCCTGATCCGCGCCAGCGAAAGCACCCTCGGTGCCCTGGAGCGCGCCGAAACCGGCAAGCCCGGCCGCGAGATGGCGACCCTGATGGACCTGACCGCGCAGTACTTCGAGTTCTACGGCGGCATCGTCAATGTCATGGACGGCGAAGTGATCAACCAGGGCCCGAACTACCACGTCTACACCCGCCGCGATCCGTTCGGTGTCATCGGCGTGATCCTGCCGTGGAACGCCCCGCTGCACCAGGCCGCCCGCGCCATCGCCCCGGCCCTGGCCACCGGCAACACCGTGGTCGCCAAACCCTCCGAACACACCTCGGCCTCGCTGGTGGAACTGGCGCGCCTGGCGGTCGAAGCCGGCATTCCGCCCGGCGTATTCAACGTCATCGTCGGCAAGGGCAGCGTGATCGGCCCGGCCATGGCGTATAACCCGCACATCCGCAAAATCTCCTTCACCGGCGGCATCCGCGCCGGCCAGGAACTGGGGCACATCGCGGCGGATCGCATCCTGCCGCTGACCCTGGAACTGGGCGGCAAGTCGGCCAACATCGTCTTCGACGACGCCGACCTCGACGCCGCCGCCAAGGGCGCGACCCTGGCCTTCACCTGGAACAGCGGCCAATGGTGCGCCGCCGGCACACGTTTACTGGTGCAAGAATCGATCTACGAGCGTTTCGTCGACAAACTGCTGGCTGAGGTCGGCCAGTTGCGGGTCGGTCCCCAGGATGACGCGACCTCCGGCCCCATCACCACCCACGCGCAATTCGAGAAAATCCAGAGCTACTTCGCCATCGCCGAGCGCGAAGGCCTTAAGCCGGCCATCGGTGGCAAAGTCGCCACTCAGCCGGGGTACGAAAACGGCTGGTACGTCGAACCTACCGTGTACACCGGCGTGACCAATGACATGACCCTGGCCAAGGAAGAAATCTTCGGCCCCATCGTCTGCGTGATCCCGTTCAAGGACGAAGCCGATGCGCTGCGCATCGCCAACGACAGCGAATTCGGCCTCGGTGCCGGGATCTGGAGCCGCGACATCGGCCGCGTCCACCGCGTCGCCGCGCAGCTGGAAGCGGGCCGGATTGTGGTCAACGAATACAGCGGCGGTTTTGTGCAAACGCCGTGTGGCGGGTTCAAGCAGAGTGGGTACGGGCGTGAGCAAGGGGTGGATGCGCTGTCACATTACACGCAGTTGAAGTCGGTGATTATTCGGCTTTGAGGCTGTACCCGATCACTCAAGGGCACAGCTATGGCTGCGCCCTTTTTTCGTCCCGGTGAACACATCTGGAGCATATCTGCACATCCCCCTGTGGCGAGGGAGCTTGCTCCCGTTCGGCTGCGCAGCAGCCGCGAAACCAGTCAATGCGGTCAAGCTGATACCACGCTGTGGCAGAATTTAGGGTCGCTACGCGACCCAGCGGGAGCAAGCTCCCTCGCCACAGAGTGATCATCGGCCGTGAAATGTCGGGATCACCACAGCGCCAACGAATAGGTCACGATCAACCGATTCTCATCAATATCACTGGAAAAATTGCTCCGCGCGCTGGCGTTTTTCCACTTCACGCCAAGGTTCTTCAACGGTCCGCTCTGGATCACGTAGCCCAATTCGGAATCCCGTTCCCACTCCTTGCCCGCCGTGGTGCGGGTGCGCACGGTCACGTCGTCCCCCGACAGATAACGGGTCATGAAGGTCAGCCCCGGAATGCCCAGCGCGGCAAAGTTGTAGTCATAGCGCGCCTGCCACGAGCGCTCATCTTGATTACCGAAATCATTGATCTGCACCAGGTTCACCAGGTAACCATCGGTGCCATTGATGTTGGCAAACCCGGTATCGCCACTCATGCGTTGGTAACCCAGCCCCAGCGAGTGGCCACTGGCGCTGTAGGTGAACATCGCGCCCAACGCCGAGTTGTCGACGTTGCTGCCGCCGTCGTCGAGGCTGCGCGCCCAACGCAGGTCGGAGCTTAAGGTCTGGCCTTCGCTGATCGTCCATTTGTGGTTGAGGGTCAGGTAGTGCTGGCGGTAGATGCCGTCCAGTTCACCGTAGTGATAGGCGGTGCTCAGCGCCGGCGTCCAACGGTATGACGCGCCGGCAAAGTCGAAGCGATCGCTGGTGGTGTGGCGGCCGAGGCGGATGTTGCGGGCCACGCCGTTGTAGACCGTCATGTCCTCGTTGTCGGAAGAATTGCGCAGTTTGGTCTGGTCGAGGCGGCCGAGGTCCAGGGACAGGTTGTCGACATCAGCGCTGTTGAGCCAGGCACCGCGAAAGGTTTGCGGCAGCAGGCGCGAATCGTTGTACATCACCACCGGCATTTTCGGCAGCAGGGTTCCGGCCTTCAGGGTGCTCTTGGCCATGCGCAACTTGCCAGTGGCGCCTAATGCGCCGTACTGGTCTTCGGCGCGTCCACCCGGTCCGCGAGCGGTGTTGAGCAGGCCGGTGCCGGTGCGGTCCGGTGCTGAATCGAGCTTGATTCCGACCAGGCCGATGGCGTCGAAACCGACGCCTATCAGCCCCTCGGTGTAACCCGACTCAACCCGCAGGATCATGCCCTGAGCCCATTCTTCGGCCTTGCTCTGGGCCACGCCAGACTGCCGGAAATCACGATTGAAGTAGTAGTTGCGCAGCTCCAGACTGGCTTTGCTGTCCTGGAAAATATCGGCGCACACCGGGTTGATGACGGTGCTCGCCGCCATGCAAACAGCAAGACGTGAAACCACTGGGAAGACGTTGTTCATGGGCGCGTTTCTCTTATTGTTGTCAGGTTCGAACACGCCCCGGACAGGCGCGCGAACGTCGATCCTGAAAGCCGGGTCCACGCCCGACAATCGAGAAAAACACCCCGCTGCCTTGAGTTTTAATCAAGTGGGTTTAGGCTCTGGATTACATACACTGCGCGCCGCGCCTCCCACAGGAACATGAGTTTGCCCGCTATGGATCGACTGCCACCGCTGAATGCCATCCGCGCCTTCGAGTCCGTTGCCCGGCACCTGAGCATCACCCTCGCCGCCGATGAATTGAACGTCACGCCGGGCGCGGTCAGTCGGCAGATCCGCACCCTGGAAGAGTTCCTCAAGCTCGATCTGTTCGTGCGCGGGCATCGGCAGATCACCCTGACCGCCGCTGGCGAACAGTACTTTCGCGCCGTGGCGAAAATTGTCGAAGACTTGCGCGGGGCGACGAAAAAACTCATGTCGCCACCCCGCCGCCGTCAGCTCAAGGTGCGCGCCTACACCACCTTCGCCATGCAGTGGCTGATCCCGCGGCTGGCGAGTTTCCACGCGCAGAACCCGAAGATCGAAGTGCTGCTGACCGCCTCGCTCGAACCCGTGGATTTCTACAAGGAAGACATCGACGCCGCGATCCGCCTGGGTTCCGGCGAGTGGCCCAACTGCAATTGCTATGTGCTCAGCGACAACCAGTTGGCGCCCGTTTGCAGCCCATCGCTGCTGCAACACGGGCCGGGGTTGCAGACCCCCGCCGACATCGCCGGCTACACCATGCTGCACTCCATCGCCCGCCCGGAAGACTGGCGCTATTGGCTGGAAGCCGCCGGGGTCAGTCGCGAAGTGGATGCCCAGGCCGGCATGTCGTACCAGAGTTCTTCGATGGTCTACGCCGCTGCGGTCGGCGGCCAGGGCATCGCCATGGCGCAACTGTTTCTGGTCAGCAAGGAGCTGCAGGACGGCAGCCTGATCCGCCCGTTCGAACAGGTGGTGGACATGGGCGTCTACACCTACTACCTGCTCACGCCCAGGCACCGCGAGGAAAGCAATGATCTGCGGATTTTCCGTGAATGGATTCTGGAACAGGCACGCATGACCGGTGATCAGGCTTGAGATTTACTCAACGCATGGCGGCGTAAAACTGCTTTGTCGGTGATTTGCCGGCGTGACTAGCATGGGTCTCCAATGACAAAAAAGAGACCCGCCATGACCACGCTCGACTCCCCTTCCATCGGCTTTATCGGCCTCGGCGCCATGGGCCAGAAAATGGCCTTGCACCTGCTGGAAAACGACTTCGACCTGAACCTGTTCGATCCCAATCCGCAGGCCCTTGCGCCGTTGCTGGCCCGCGGTGCTCGCAGCTTCGCCACGCCTCGCGAAGTGGCCGACCATGCGCAAATCGTGCTGGTTTGCGTGCCGACCCCGGACATCGTTGAACGCGTGGTGCTCGGTGCTGACGGCGTGATCCACGGCCAGCAGATCAACATCCTCGTTGACCACTCCACCACCGGCCCGAGCCTGGCCCGACGCCTGCACGCGGAGCTTGCCGAACGCGGCATCGACGCCCTCGATGCACCGCTGGCTGGCGGTGTGGCCGGTGCGCAGAACGGCACCTTGTCGGTGATGGTCGGGGGTGATCGCGGCGCCTATGAGCGCTGTGTGCCGGTGTTCGCAGCATTTGGGAAAAAGGTCGAGCACATCGGCACTGAACCGGGACTGGGGCAGACCTTGAAGCTGGTCAACAACATGATCGTCGCCGCCACGCTGGTGGCCACCAGTGAAGCGATGCTGTTCGGGGTCAAGGCCGGGCTGGATGCGCGGCAGATGGTCGAGATGCTCAATGCCAGCACGGCGCGCAGTTTCACCAGCGAACAGATCCTGGCCGGGACGGTGATGCGACGGGAATTCGATTTCGGTTTTCGCCTGGATCTGATGCGCAAGGATGTAAGGCTGTTCCTGGCCGAAGCGGAAAATGCCGGGGCGCCGGCGTTTACCGGATCGGTGGTGAAGCAGTTTTTTGATCAGGCGTTGAGCGAGGGCGACCCGGCAAGGGATATGACCCATGTGGTGGAGGTACTGGAGCGATTGGCCGGGGTCACACTACAAGGCTAAAGCCAGATGCTCTACCTGTGGGAACGGGCTTGCTCGCTCCCACAGTGGCTGTGTGTCGTGCATACGGTTTGTGTTCGCTGAAGATCAAGTGTGGGAGCGAGCCTGCTCGCGAAGAGGGCGTGTCAGCTGGCATTGCTGGTGCCTGACACACCGCTTTCGCGAGCGGGCTCGCTCCCACAGTGGCTGTGTGTCGTGCATACGGTTTGTGTTCGCTGAAGATCAAGTGTGGGAGCGAGCCTGCTCGCGAACAGGGCGTGTCAGCTGGCATTGCTGGTGCCTGACACACCGCCTTCGCGAGCGGGCTCGCTCCCACAGTGGCTGTGTGTTATGCATAAGGTTTGTGTTCGCTGAAGATCAAGTGTGGGAGCGAGCCTGCTCGCGAACAGGGCGTGTCAGCTGACATTGCTGGTGCCTGACACACCGCTTTCGCGAGCGGGCTCGCTCCCACAGTGGATGCATTTCAGTGGGCAGTTCTTTGATGATCAAACTGCCCATCATTTGATTTTTTCTCAACCCACCCCCGTTTTTATCTCGTTTGTCGGCCCTCCCTTCCCTGCCCGACCATGACCTCCAGCTCGCCTGCGAGCCAATAACAACAGGAGGTCATCATGAGTTCTTCCACGCCCGTCTGGGCCGCCACCACGCCGCCGAGCCTGCGCGCTTCGCGTCATCGCCACAGCGGCGAAATCTTCTTTCCTGCCGTCACCGGCGAGTCGCCCCTGAGCGCCGACTTCGACGACACCGTGCTCGACACCCAAGGCCAGGTCTACAGCTTCACCGTCATGCACCCGAGCCCGAAAAGCGGCCTGCCACCGTTCGTGCTGGCGTATGTCGACCTGCCCGGCCCGGTGCGTCTGTTCGGTCGCCTGACCGGCCGCGCCGCCATCGGCGAACCATGCCGGGTGATCGCCCACGACACCTACGGCTACATTTTCCAATCCCTGGAGGCACGTCCATGAGCCAGATGCATGTAATGGGCGGCGCGATGACCGTCTTCGGTCGTCACCCTGGCGTCATGGCGCCTGAACTGGCGCAACGGGCGATTCTCGATGCGGTGGCCGATGCAGGCCTGCAACTGGCGGACATTCAAGCGGTGTACTGCGCCAACGTGCTGGGCGGCATGATCCTCGGCCAGGTGATCCTGCGCGATCTGGGTCTGAAAGGCATCCCGGTCTACAACATCGAAAACGCCTGCGCCAGCGGCGCCACGGCGGTGCATCTGGCCCGTCATGCCTTGCTGGCCGGGCAATACGAGCGGGTGTTGGTGTTCGGCATCGAGCAACTGACTGCCCTCGGTGGCGGCATGATCCCGATGCAGCGCAACGACCGCATGACCGATCTGTACGCCACCGCCGGCATGGTGCTGCCAGCGGTCTACGCCATGCGTGGCACGCGTTTCCTCCACGAGCGCGACGCCAAACCCGCCGACCTCGCCGCCGTGGCAGTGAAGAACCGCCGTCACGGCTCGCTCAACCCCTACGCCCAGCAGCGCAGCGAAGTGACGCTCGAAGAAGTGCTCGCCTCGCGCATGATCGCCGACCCGCTGACCCTGTTGCAGTGCTGCCCGTCACAGGTCGATGGCGCCGCCGCACTGGTACTCGGCAACAAACCCGGGCCGCACGGCAAAGACGTGAAAGTGCTGGGTTCGATCATCGTCTCCGGCCTGCGCGAAAGCGGTGACGAGGACATCCTCGACGCCGAAATCACCGCCCGCGCCGCACGCCTGGCTTACGAGCAGGCCGGTGTCGCGCCGAGCGATATCGGCGTGGTCGAGTTGCACGACGCTTTCACCATCGCCGAGCTGTTGTATTACGAAGCCCTGGGTCTGGCGGCACCGGGCGAAGCCGTGGCCCTACTGCATTCCGGCGCCACTTCTCTGGGTGGTCGAGTGCCGGTCAACCCGAGCGGCGGCTTGCTGGCCAAAGGTCATCCACTGGGCGCCACTGGCGTTGCGCAGATGGTCGAGTTGTTCTGGCAGTTGCAAGGCCGCGCCGGCGACCGCCAAGCGGGCACCCCGCGCCTGGGCCTGGCGCAATGCACCGGCGGCGGCATCGCCGGGGTCGACCACGCGGCGTCCGCCGTGCACATCCTTGGAGTTTGAAGCCATGAACAACTTTTCTGCCGGTCAGATCGCCGTAGTGACAGGGGCTGCCCGTGGCATCGGTCTCGCCATCGCCCAACGTCTGGCACAACAAGGTGTGTTCGTTTATCTGCTGGACCGCGACGAACTGGCGCTGAACAACAGCGTCGAGGCGCTGCAATCCGAAGACCTGAAAGTCGCGGGCATCGCCCTCGACCTGACCGAGGGTGAAGCCGTGAACGCCGCATTCACCCAGATTCGCGAGGCGCAGGGTCGACTGGATTTTCTGGTGAACAACGCCGGCGTGGTCCGCGACAAACGCTTCCTGACCATGACCGAACAGGACTGGGACCTGGTGGTGGACACCAACCTGCGGGCGCAATTTCTGTGCTGCAAGGCTGCCCTGCCACTGATGCTGGAGAACAGCTTCGGGCGCATCGTCAACATGTCGTCCCGGGCCTGGCTCGGCGGTTTCGGCCAGGCCAACTATTCGGCGGCCAAGGGTGGCGTGGTCAGCCTGACCCGCAGTCTTGCCATTGAATTCGCCGCCAAGGGCATCACCGTCAATGCCATCGCACCAGGCATTGTCGACACGCCGCTGTTCCAGAGTTTCGTTCCCGAGGTACAGGCCAGGCTCAAGGACACCGTGCCGGTAAAACGCATCGGCACGCCGGACGACATCGCCAACGCCGTGGAATTTTTCCTCGCCCCGGCCAGCAGCTACGTCACCGGGCAAACCCTGTACGTGTGCGGCGGGCGCAGCCTGTCCTCGGCCAGTGTGTGAGGGCAAGGCCATGACCGTCACTTTCGAAACCTTGGGTGCCGTCGCCCTGATCACCCTCGACCGGCCGCAGGCGCTCAACGCCCTGGATCTGGATTCGCTGCACGCCCTGCGCGGCCATTTGCTGGAGGTGCGCGACCGTCGTGATTTGCGCGCCGCCGTGATCACCGGCAGCGGCGAACGGGCGTTCTGCGTCGGCGCCGACCTGAAGAGTACGCGGGACTCAAAAGCCTCCTACGCCGAGGCGTTGTTTTTGGCCAACGAATCGGCGGCGGATGCCGGGCTCTACATCCGGCTGATGGACCTCACCGATCTGGACCTGCACAAGCCCCTGATCGCGGCGATCAACGGCCACTGCCTCGGTGGTGGCCTGGAACTGGCGTTGCAATGTGACCTGCGCATCGCCAGTGACAGCGCCACTTTCGGCTTGCCGGAAGCGGTGGTCGGCTCGATTCCGGCGGTCAGCGGCCTGCATCGCTTGATGCGCGCCGTGCCGCCGGCCCACGCCCTGCAATTGGCCCTGACCGGGGCGCGTATCGACGCCGCGGGTGCCGAGTCCATCGGCTTGATCTCCGAGCGTCTGGCTGACCGCGAAACCCTGGTGCAACGGGCGCTGGAACTGGCGCAACTGATTGCCCGGCAAGCACCGCTGGCGATCCAGGCCCTGCAAACCCTGGCACGCAGCACCGCGCACCTGAGCGACCGCGAAGCCCAGCGCCTGACCGAGCTCTACTGGGGCGTGCTGCGCGACACCGAAGACCGCATCGAAGGCCGCCAGGCATTTGCCGAGAAACGCACGCCGCATTACACGGGCCGCTAAAAGCCCGAGGAGGCGAACATGTTACGCAATGCACTGGACGGCCTGACCGTCCTCGACTTCACCCAGATCGCCGCCGGCCCCACGGCCACCATGCTGATGGCCGACATGGGTGCCAAAGTGATCAAGGTCGAACCCCCCGAAGGCGAGTTGGGCCGCACCCTGGGACCTGCCTGGGTCGGCGAAGACAGCGCGCTGTTCCACGGTTTCAACCGCGGTAAACAGGGCCTGTGCCTGGACCTGAAACACCCGGACAGCGTGGCGGTGATCAAGCGCCTGGTGTTGCAGGCCGACGTGGTCATCGAGAGCATGCGCCCCGGCGTCATGGCCCGCCTCGGCCTGGGCTACGAGGCCTTGGCCGCGCTGAAACCGGACCTGATCTACTGCTCGATCTCCGCCTACGGCCAGCAAGGACCCTATGCAGATAGGGCCGGGGTCGACGGCATCTTGCAGGCCGACTCCGGGCTGATGAGCCTGATCGGCACACCGGGCTCGGCACCGTCCAAGGTGCAGGCGCCAGTGGTCGACGTGGTCACCGGCTACATGGCCTGCATGGCGGTGTTGGCCAAACTGCACGCCCGAAACAACGACGGCCTCGGCGGCCACCTCGATGTCAGCCTGATGAACTCGGCCCTGGCGCTGCAACAGGCGTCGCTGGCCAGCTTCCTCTGCGACGGCAAACTGCCGACCCGCATCGGCAGCGCCGCGCCTTACTCCGCGCCCAACGAAGCCTTCGAAGCGGCGGACGGCTGGCTGATGGTCGCCGCGTACAACGGCAATCGCTGGCCAACGCTGTGCGGCGTGCTCGGGCACCCGGAGTGGATCGACGACCCACGCTTCGCCAGCTCCGCGCAGCGCGTGGTGCATCGCCAAGACATGGTCGAGGCGCTGACCGACGTCTTCCGCACCCAACCCGTCGCCCATTGGCTGCAGGTGCTGCGCGAGGCCGATATCCTCTGCTCCAGGGTCAGCGACTACAACGACGTACTGGTCCATCCGCAGATCGCCAGCAACGGTATGCTGATCGACCTGCACCACCCGCAACATGGCGTGGTGCGGGTGCCGGGGTTTCCGATCAATAGCCTGGAGGCGGCGCAAACCCCTTATGCACCGGCGCCGGACAAGGGTGAGCATTCGTGCGAGGTATTGCGCGGGTTTGCGTTTTCCGAAGAAGAAATCGAAGCCTTGCTGGCTTCTGATGCCATGCGATGCCCTGAGGTTGCTTTGAGCTGATCAATAACCCTGTGGCGAGGGAGCTTGCTCCCGCTGGGTCGCGCAGCGGCCCCAGAACCGGCCACCGCGATCCGCCAGGTACTCCTCATGCACAGGCTTTGCGCCTGCTGCGCAGCCGAACGGGAGCAAGCTCTTATAGAACAAAATCTATCTTATTAATTTTAAAGATAAATTTATTTGCCGATTTATCGGCATGTTCTCTGCGCGACAGCGCAGCCTCATCGCAGGCTGCGTGGCCTCCCTCGCCACAATGACCCGCGACTCGATGGAATGTGATGAGTACCGCCATACCGCAAACCTAGCAGTTCTGATAGTTCCCATCGCTTGCGGACTCACCAATACTGAGTGCCAAGCAACATCGGTTCTTCAGAGCACTCACTTATGCAAACGCCAAGCGTAAACTTGCGGTGCCGCTACCACTACGACGCCCTCGATCGGTTGATCACCCACACGTTGCCGGGTGAACCCGAGCAGCAGCGCTTTTACTGCAAAAGTCGCCTGGCTACCGAGATCAAGGGAGCTATCCGCTACTCCATCTTCCAACATGGCGATCAGCTATTGGCGCAACAGCAGAGCGAGGCGGGTGCACTCGACACGACGCTGCTTGCCACTGATCTACAACGTTCGGTGCTAAACACCGTCAAGGCGAATCATCTACCAGAACCAAACGCCTATGCGCCCTATGGCCATAGCCGCGCGGACAACGGATTGACCAGTTTGCTCGGTTTCAATGGCGAACGGCGCGATCTGGTGACCGGGGATTATTTATTGGGCAATGGGCATCGGGCGTTTAACCCGGTGTTGATGCGATTTAATAGTCCGGACAGTTTGAGTCCGTTTGACGATGGCGGTTTGAATCCCTATGCGTACTGTCTTGGGGATCCAATTAATGGGTCTGATAAAACAGGACAATGGACTGAATTTTTAGCTAAACCACTGTATAAAATCCCGAGATCCAAATCCATTCCCGCACAGCGCACTGCAATTAAGACTGACATCACAGCCGGTCAACATAAATCAGCCGCCCGACTTACCGAAAACCGAGAACTTAATAATACTTTGAGACATGAAACTTTCCTTGAAGACTACCGCTATGCGAAAAGCACATCTGAATCACAAGAAACCAATCGCGTATTCGATATTGTTGTTGCGAGAGTAACCGGTGGCGAAGCCATTTCACCAGGCCCGAAACCACTGAAATCAGAAGAAGCCCGACGACTACTCCCCCTATTTGAACATCTCATATCATTTAACGTTGACGATAAAACCCGCCACCTAAAAGCCATGCAGAGTAACAACTTTTTAATTCCAAAAGGCCTAGACACCTACGACATCAAAAATTACCACAACAGACTAAAATCAATCAGAAACCCATATCACTCTATCAACAAAATGGAATCGCGCGCCCTCGCTGCCCCATATTTTGCATATCTTGGTAGAAATAGAGATCCCCGCGAACTCACGTTCAGGCACATGAACTTTTTCGACGGATAAATAACGTGCATCGGAACAAGTTTAATACGTGCTGAACGGGGTTCTCGCCTTAAAAATTTGGTGCTTTACTAAAAAGAACCTAAGCCCAAGCGAGCATCACCCACATGAACCGCAACGACCTGCGCCGCGTGGACATGAACCTGTTGGTGATTTTCGAAACCCTGATGTTCGAAAAAAACCTGACCCGGGCCGGGGAGAAGCTGTTCCTTGGCCAACCGGCCGTGAGTGCGGCGCTGGCGCGGTTGCGGGACTTGTTCGATGACCCGCTGCTGGTGCGCAACGGCCGGGTGCTGGAGCCGACCCAGCGGGCGCTGATGATTCTCAAAGAGTTGCAGCCGGCGATGGACACCATTTCCGGCGCGGTCAGCCGGGCCAAGGATTTCGACCCGTCCACCAGCCGCGATGTGTTTCGCATCGGTTTGTCCGATGACGCCGAGTTTGGCCTGTTTCCGCCCTTGCTCAAGCAACTGCGCGAAGAAGCGCAGAACGTGGTAATCGTGGTACGGCGAGTGAATTTCCTGTTGATGTCGCCGATGCTCGCCTCCGGGGAAATTTCCGTGGGGATCAGCTACACCACTGAACTGCCGGCCAATGCCAAGCGCAAGAAGTTGCGGGATTTGAGCGTGAAGATCCTGCGCGGCGATAACCGGCCCGGCCCCCTGACCCTGGACGAATATTGCGAACGCCCCCACGCGCTGGTGTCGTTTTCCGGGGATTTGACCGGGGCCATCGACACCGATCTGGCCCGCATCGGCCGGTCGCGCCGGGTGGTGCTGGCGGTGCCGCAGTTTGCCGGCCTGCGCGACTTGCTCGCCGGCACCGATATGCTCGCCACCGTACCGGATTACGCGGCCTGCGCGCTGGTCAGGGGCAGCAGTCAGTTGCGCGCCGATGACGCGCCGTTCGAGATCAACCTGTCCGAACTGTCCATGGTCTGGAACGGCGTCAACGATAACGATCCGGCAGAACGTTGGTTGCGCTCGCGAATTGCGGAGCACATGTCGGTTCCACTGCCGGGGCATTGAGCGAATTGAAATTCGGATCGGTTTCGCGCATGTAGATCGGCAGGTCGGTCATGGGTGGCATGGCCGGGATTTCGAAGTACATCTGGATGATCCAGCCACGGTGATAGCTGGCGTGATTGACCACGTGCATCAGCATCGCGCCGGCGCTCATGGTGCCGCTCTCGCCGGAAATGAAGGTGAACCGCACGGGCCTGTCCAGCGAAGCATCGGTTTGCCGCGCGCTCCAGTCGCAGTACCAGTGGTCAACGTTCTGTTGTGCCTGGCGCAAGGTCGCTAGCTCGGGGTACACAAGATCGTGGGAAGTGGTGAAGCCGTGCCCTCGGCCTTCGAGGTGGGCTTGCCAGAGACAGTCCACCACATAGATGTGGTTGAGCGTGCCGATCATGTTCTTGAAGATCCCGGCGCGTTCCTTTTCGACTTCGCCCGGTGGCAATTGCGCCATGTTGTCGAAGAGGCGCTGGTTGGCCCATTGTTTGTAATCGGCGAGCAGGCGGGCAGTGCGTACATTGATCATCAGATATCTCCGATGGCGATAAGCGCATCTTCCAAGGATAGCGCTATCCACGCGCCGTTGCGCGGGTGCTGATTATCGGTCATCCCTCCAAACTGTACCTATACCTGTGGGAGCGAGCCTGCTCGCGAAGAGGGAGTGTCAGTCACCATTGCTGAATCTGATACACCGCTTTCGCGAGCAGGCTCGCTCCCACAGGGGGGGTTATGCGAGTTGTTCCATTACGCGCTCGGCCAGGGCCAGGCAACTGGTCAGGCCCGGGGACTCGATGCCGAACAGATTGACCAAACCCGGCAGCCCATGTTCGCTCGGGCCGCTGATTCGAAAGTCGGCGGCGGGTTCGTTTGGCTCGCTGATTTTCGGGCGGATGCCGCTATAGGCCGGTTGCAGGCTGTGATCCGGCAGGCCTGGCCAGTAACGGCGGATCGCTTGGTAGAAGCCGTCGGCCCGGGCTGGATCCACGCGGTAATCGACCGTGTCGACCCATTCCACGTCCGGCCCGAAACGCGCCTGGCCGCCCAGATCGAGGGTCATGTGCACGCCCAGCCCGGCGCTTTCCGGCGCCGGGTACACCAGACGACGGAACGGTGCCCGGCCGCTGAAACTGAAATAGCTGCCTTTGCACAATCGCGCCTTCGGCACATGGTGCGCAGGCAGACCGGCGATGCGGCTCGCCACCTCGGGCGCGGACAGCCCCGCGCAATTGATCAACTCGCGACAGCTCAAGGTCATGGGCTCGGCGCCACCCATTTGCAACTCGAAACCTTGCTCAGTACAACGGGCCGACAGCAACGGCGTATGGAAGACCAGCGACGCACCATGGGCCTCGGCATCGCCCTGCAACGCCAGCATCAGCCCATGGGAATCGACGATCCCGGTGGACGGCGACCACAGCGCAGCGACGCAGGACAACGCCGGTTCAAGCGCCCGCGCCTGTCCGGCGTCCAGCCATTGCAGGTCATCGACGCCATTGCGCCGCCCCTGTTCCAGCAATCGTTGCAGGGCAGCGTGCTGCGTTTCATCGGTGGCGACGATCAACTTGCCGAGGCGCTGATGGCTAACGCCACGCTCATCGCAGTAGGCGTACAGGCGCTGCCTGCCCTCCACGCACAACCGCGCCTTGAGGCTGCCTTCGGGGTAGTAGATGCCGGCGTGGATCACTTCGGAATTGCGCGAACTGATGCCGATGCCGATGCCTTCACCGGCCTCGACCAGGATCACTTCGCGCCCGCTCATGGCCAACGCCCTGGCCACCGCCAGCCCGACCACCCCGGCGCCGACCACCACGGTGTCGATATCGACGCTCATCTGCGACTGACCCCTATCAAAGCAATGTCCCCATCAAACCAGTCCCCGCTCCCGGTAATCGATCAGGCTGGAGAATATCGCCAGCAGCATGGCCATGACCACGAAGAAGATCAGCACCAGAAAATACGAACCGGTGAATTGCACGATCAAACCGATCAGGATTGGCACGATCACCCCGGCCATGTTGCCGCAGAAGTTCATGGTGCCGGCCAGCACGCCGGTTTTCGAAGTGCCGCCGAGGATCGATGGAATGCACCAGTACATGCCGCACCAGCGAATGAAAAACATCGCCACGCACAGCAGGCCGATGGCCTGGCTCGCCTCGGAAGCATAAGCCGTCCCGAGCATGCACAGCGCCGCCACCAGCGCCGAACCGCTGAACATGCTGCGCATCACCAGGTTGGGCGAGGCACCGCTGGATTTCCATTTATCTCCCAGGTAACCACCGACCAGTTCGCCGACGAAGCCGCACATGAAGATCAGGAAGGTCGCGCCACCCATGCCTGAAATGTTCAGGCCGTGGGTCTGGTGCAAGTAGCTGGGCATCCAGGTCAGCAGGCCGTAGAACACGCTGAGGATGCAGCAATAACCGGCGAACATCGCCAGCACCGAACGGTCCTTGAGCAGTTCCTTGAAGGGGATGCTGGTCACCGCGCCGGGCTGGCTGGCCGTGGCGTTGCCCGCGGTGATGTGCGCCAGTTCGGCGGCGTTCACCCCTGGATGCTCGCTGGGATGGTTGCGGATGTATTTCCACGCCAGCACCCCGGCGAGCATGGTGCCGACGCCGGCAATCACGAAGGCGATGCGCCACGAGTCGAACCAGCCGATCAGCCCGGCAATGATGATCGCGCCGAAGGCACTGCCCAGTGGCGCACCGCCGTCCACCAGCACCGCGCCGCGTCCGCGTTCGTTGGGGGTCAGCCAGGCGCCGTTGAGCTTGGCGCCGGCGGGCATGATCGGCGACTCGGCAACGCCCAGGCCCATGCGGGTGATCATCAGGGTGACCCAATTGTGCGCACCGGCGGCCAAGGCCTGGAACGCACCCCAGGCCACGGTCGCGACGACGATTACCCGGCGGGTGTGGAAGCGATCCAGCAGCATGCCGCCGGGGATCTGCATCAAGGCGTAGGACCAGAAAAACGCGCTGAGCATCAGGCCTTCAAGGGCCGGGGGGATCTGGAATTCGCTGGAGATCAATGGCAACGCCACCGACAACGAGGCGCGGTCGATGTAGTTGATCGCGGTCAGCAGCAACATGATGAGGAAGATTCGCCAGCGGACGTTGGTGGGACGCTCGGTTGCGGTCGCGGCGGGCAATACCAGGCTTTCGGCACTCGGATTGTTCATGTGGGGGCTCTTATTGTTGTGGAAACAAGCGGCCCCACTCTAATCACGGCCCCGGGTGCTGAATAATGATGGGATCTGCTCGGGGGATGACCGACAGTCATCCCCCGGTAAATGCCTGAAGGATTTGTGTTGAATTCAATGGCCCCATCGCGGGCAAGCCCGCTCCCACAGTGTCCGCGTCGAGTCAAAACCTGTGAACACCACTGAACCTGTGGGAGCGGGCTTGCCCGCGATGGGGTCAGATCAATCAACACCCAGCCCGAAGACTGGTCAGAAGGTCCCCGGATAGCTGCCACCATCGAGCAACAGGTTCTGCCCGGTGAGGAACCCGGACTGCGCACCGCAAATGAACGCGCAATACGCACCAAATTCATCAGGCTGGCCGAAGCGCTGGGCCGGGACGTGTTTGCGCCGCTGCTCGGCGATGCTTTCAACGCTGGTGCCATTGGCCTGGGCGGCGGCGTCGAGGGTCTTGTGCAGGCGCTCGGTCTCGAACGGCCCCGGCAGCAGGTTGTTGACCGTGACGTTGTTCCCCGCCAACCGCGCCTGACGCGCCAGCCCGGCAATGAACCCGGTGAGGCCGCTGCGGGCGCCGTTGGACAGGCCAAGCACATCGATCGGCGCCTTCACCGCGCCGGAAGTGATGTTGACGATGCGCCCGAAACCGCGCTCGGCCATGCCATCGACGCAGGCCTTGATCAGCTCGATGGGCGTGAGCATGTTGGCGTCCAGCGCCTTGAGCCAGTCTTCGCGCTGCCAGTCGCGGAAGTCCCCGGGTGGCGGACCGCCGGCGTTGTTGACCAGGATGTCCACCTGCGGACACGCCGCCAGCACCTGGGCGCGCACCGCAGGTTCACTGATGTCCCCGGCCACGGTGCGCACCTCGATGGTCGGCGCCAATTGGCGCAACTCCACGGCGGCCGCCTGCAGCGTTTCGTCGCCACGGGCATTGATCACCAGGCTCACGCCCTCCTTCGCCAACGCCCGTGCAGAGGCCAGGCCCAAGCCCTTGCTGGCGGCACAGACAATCGCCCACCGCCCCGAAATACCCAAATCCATGACCACGCTCCTGACTGTTGGAAGCGCTCACGTTACCACTGCCTGCCCGCTGTCCGGGGGATGACAAAGGGTGATCGCTTGATCAGGCCTTTTCATTATCGGCCGCGCGCGACGCTAATTACTGTTCCGGGACGAACAAGACCAAGAACCGGAGTAACCGATGAACCCCTTCCAGTTTTACTTTCCCACGACCTTGAAAAGCGGCAACGGCCTGGTGCGCCAGGCCGGTACGCTGCTCAAACCGCATGTTCGAAAAAAACTGCTGGTGGTCACCGACCAAGGGCTGATGGCGTCTGGCGTGATGGCGCCTTTTTTTGCTTCGCTGGCTGACAGCGAGATTGCCTACGAAGTGTTTGACGGCGTCGAACCCAACCCTACCACCGACGTGCTGGAACGCGCCGTGGCGTTCCTGAAAAACCACGAGTGCGATTCGGTGATCGGTGTCGGTGGCGGCAGCAGCATCGACACCGCCAAGGGCGTCGCGGCCATGGCTACCAACCCCGGCAACATCCTCGACTACGAGGGCTACGACAAACTGCTGAACCCGCCGCTGCCGATCTTCGCCATCCCGACCACCTCGGGCACCGGCAGCGAATGCACCGCGTCCACTGTGTTCACCAACACCAAGACCCTGTTCAAGACCGTGATCATCAGCCCGGCGCTGTTTCCGAAACTGGCGATTCTCGACGCCGAACTCACCCTCAAGCTGCCGCCATCCATCACCGCGGCCACCGGCATGGACGCCCTGACCCACGCCATCGAATCCTACGTCTCCAAGCAGGCCAACCCGATCAGCCAGGCCCTGGCCCTGCAAGCGATCAAGATGATCTGCACCTACCTGCCCAAAGCGTTCTTCACCGGCTCCGACCTGCATGCCCGGGAGCAGATGCTGCTCGCCTCGTTCCTTGCCGGGGTCGCCTTCGCGCAATCGAAACTGGGCAACGTGCATGCGATTTCCCACACTTTCGGCGGCGTGTTCAACATCCCCCATGGCATCGCCAACGCGACGCTGCTGCCCTATGTCATCGAATACAACCTGCCGGCCTGCCCTGAACTGTTCCGCGAGATCGCCCTGGCCATGGGCGAGAACGTCGACGGCCTGAGCCCTGCCCACGCCGGGTACAAAGCCGTGGAACACGTGATGGCGCTGAACAAGGCCATCGGCATCCCCGACAACATCAAGGACCTGGGCGTGGACCTGGACTACATGCCGCAAATGGTCAGCGACTCGATGCGCAGCGGCAACGTGCTGGTCAACCCACGCCTGACCACCGCCGCCGACGTCGAGCGAATCATCGGCAACGCCTTCCACGGCACTCATTCCTGAAGAGAAGCCTCCCATGTTCTACGAAATGCGCACCTACACGATCCAGATCGGAAAAATGCAGACCTACCTCAAGCACTTCGAGGAAAACGGCCTGCCGGTGATCTCTCGCTACACCACGCTGGTGGGCTGGTGGTACACCGAAATCGGCGAGTTGAACCAGGTGATCCACATCTGGGCCTACGAGAGCCTGGACGAGCGCATCAAGAAACGCGCCGCCCTGTACCAGGACCCGGACTGGCTCGAAGGCTTCGTGCCGATCGCGTTCCCGATGCTGGAAAAGATGGAATCGAAGCTGTTGATGCCGGCGGCGTTTTCGCCGATCAAATAATTCCGCAATCAGCACAAATCCCTGTGGGAGCGAGCCTGCTCGCGAAAGCGGTGTGCCAGGTTCATCAATGGTGACTGACACGCCCTCTTCGCGAGCAGGCTCGCTCCCACAGGGACCGAGTCAGACGCTCAAACCAAGGACAGATCCCATGTGCGACCACAATAACAACACCGCCGACCGCTCTCCCGACATCAAGGCCTTGCTCGAAGGCCTGCCCACCAACTGGGGCAAATGGAGGCCTGAGGATGAAGTCGGCGCCCTGAACTACCTGCAAAGCGCGGAAATCCTGCGGGGTATCGCCGCGGTGCGCCAGGGCAAGACCTTCACCCTGCAAGTGCAGATCGGCCACCCCAAGGGCGAACCCTTGTGGCCAGGCCGACGGCCGTCGATGCGGGTCAACGTGCTGGACAAGGGCCACTTCCTGGCCGGCAAGACGCACTTTGACGGTCATGTGGAATATGCCGACGACGTGATCTTCATGCACCTGCAAGGCTCGACCCAATACGACGCGCTGGGCCATGTCTGGCACGACAACAAACTGTGGAACGGCTACGACGCCATGAGCACCATCGGCGGCATGGACAAGGCCAGCATCCTGCCGATTGCCGAGCGCGGCATCGTCGGCCGTGCGGTGTTGATCGACATGGCCCGCCATCGCGGCAAAGCCGTTCTCGACAAGGGCGAGACCTTCAATCACCACGACCTGCTGGCCGCCGCCAAAGCCCAGGGCATCGAGATCCACAAGCGCGACATCCTGATCATCCGCACCGGCTGGATCGGCTCGTTCTATGAGCGCGGGCCGGATGAGTTCTACAAGGATTTCGCCGAGCCGGGCCTGACCTTCAGCCGCGAACTGGTGGAGTGGTTTCACCAGATGGAGATCCCCAACCTGGTCACCGACACCATGGCCAACGAAGTGGCGGTCGACCCCGCTTCGGGCGTGTTGATCCCGCTGCACAACGCCTTGATGCGCAACCTCGGCGTGACCTTCACCGAAGTGGCGATGCTCGATGACCTGGCCAACGACTGCGCCGAAGACGGTCAGTGGCAGTTCCTTTACACCGCCGCGCCGCTGAAGATCGTCGGCGGCACGGGCGCACCGGTGAACCCGATCGTGATCAAGTAACCATCAACCGTTGCAGTTCGTCGATCAGCAGGGTCGCCGCCGGAGGCAAGTCGGTACCGGCCCGGCTGATCGCGCCGTAGGGCTCGACCAGCGCGCGCATCGATAAGGGCAGTGTCACCAGCAAATCGAACTGCGCACAGAAGCCCGCGACTTCCGCCGGGATCACCGCCAGCAAAGTCGGGTCCTGCTGCACCAGCAAAATGGTGGCGAAAATCGACGAGGTCTCCAGCGGATAACGCGGAATATCCAGCCCCGCCTCCTCCAGTTCGCGCTCCAGGGCCTGGCGCATCGGCATGTCCTTGGGGTAGACCACCCAGCGGTAATCGCTCAATTGCGCCAACTGCAACGAGGTGGCACCGGCCAGTGGATGGTCCTTGCTGGCCACCACCGCCAAAGGTTCCTCGCTCAACTCGATGCAGGCATAAGCGTCCGAACGCTGGCCGACACTGGTGCGACAAATGGCCAGGTCCAGCCGTCCCTGATCCAGCAGCCCAAGCAGGTTGGCGCTGGTGTTTTCCACCACTTCGATGGCCAGTTGCGGTTGCTTGAGGCGCAGTTCGGTCAAGGCCCGGGTGAGCAACGGCACCGCGCCCATGATCACCCCCACCGACAGTCGACCGCCCTGCCCGCGCAGGATGCTCAGCATGTCCTCGCGCAGGTGTTCGACGTCGCTGTAGATCAGCCGCGCGTAACGGATCATGCAACGCCCCATTTCGTTGGCCACCAAGCCCTGGGGCTGACGCTCGAACAACGGCATGCCGAGCAGCGACTCGACTTCATGCAGCGCCTTGGTGGCGCCGGACTGGGAAATGGAAATCTGTTCGGCCGCCTTGTGCAGCGAGCCGCGTTCATCCAGCGCAATCAGCAGGCGCAGTTGTTTGAGGCGCAGGCGTGCGGCGATGCTGGCGAGGGAGGGAATCATAGGCAGGTGTGCTCGCTTCTAAGACGTCAATGAACCTGTACCTGTACTTGTAGGAGCGAGCTTGCTTGCGAAAAACCCAATAACGCCCAGGGGTGTCAGGCCGCCAGCATTATCGTTAGCGACCATCGTCGGAACGCCGCCCGGAGCCAGCTCGCTCCTACAGTCAACGGTATCAGCGAATCGCCACCGGGTTGATGTTGACCTGGGTCGAGCCTTTGTACAGCGGCTGCCCGAGCACGAACATGAAAGTCCAGGCCTTGTCCCGCACCAGCGCGCGGCTATCGATCAGCTCAAGATTGTAGATGCCGTTCTTGGCCAGCATGAACTGGTTGACCGGGAACTCCTGGCCGTCGGTGCCGGGGTAGATTTCAGAGGCCCAGGTGTCGCCACCGAACGCGACGATCTGCTTGTCCGCCAACCATTTGGCCGCCGCCATGCCAATGCCCGGTTCCACCGCGAGGAACTTCTCGTTGTCCTTGCCCAGCAGTTCCAGCCAACCGGTGTTGAACAGCACCACGTCACCTTTCTCGATGGTAATGCCTTGCAGGTCCAGCGCCTTCTGGATGTCGGCGACCGTGAACTCGGTTTTCTCCGGCACGATGGCGCTGCCATACACCGCGGTCATGTCCAGCACCACACCACGGGTGACAATCGGCGGGACTTTTTCGATGCCGAGTTTCTGCACCCCTTCCACGGTGACGAAGTCCGCCGCGCGGTTGCCGTTGTAATAGACATTATCGATGCCGATGTGGCCGATACCGTTGAGCTGGGTGCCGACACCGGTCCAGCCCACCACCAGCTCATCGTTGAAGGTGAATTTGTTCGGCCCCATGGTGGTGCCGCCCGCTTCGCCGGGCTGGACGTTGGTCAGGTGGAAGCTGCGATGACGGAAGGCCGGCAGATTCTTGTCGATGGGCACCGCCAGCGGGTAGGTCTTGCCGGTCTTGATCAGTTTGGCGGCGTTGAGCACCGAATCGGCATTGAGCAGGTTCAACGCACCGATTTCATCCTGGGCACCGTATTTCGACGGGTACCATTTTTCGCCATCGGCGGCGTGGGCGGCGTTGAGGGAGAACAACAGGGCAAAAGGCAGTACCAAGCGATTGAGCATGTGGGGGTCCTTGTCTGGTTTGAGTGAACCCAAGGTACCCAGCCCTTTTGTGCGGAAACAGACAGGGATCGACAATACAATTGTTCTCAATATTCACGAGTTCCCGACCTGTGGGAGCGAGCCTGCTCGCGAAGAGGCAGGCACATCCAACATCACTGTTGCCTGACACACCGCCATCGCGAGCAGGCTCGCTCCCACAGGATGACCCACCCATCCGTTTAGAAAGATGCCAGAGGGTCACCGGCCGCCAGGGCGTCGGCGCGGTTCGCCGCTGGCGGATAGATCCACTGGGTATTGATCATGCGCTTGCGTTCCTTGCCTTCGTCATGGGTCAACACCACCTGACGGTCCCAGCCCTCGGTGTACACCGCCCCCCACTCGCCCAGGTCCAGGCAGGTGGCGTAGAAGGGTTGACGGTATGGCAGGGTCGGCACGCCCAGCAGGTCGGCGGCCACGTTGTACCCGCCAAAGCGCCCCATGATGATCGCGTGCTGGCAGGACATCAGCGCGTAATGCCCTTGATCATCGGTCAACGCCCTGGCCACGTCGCCGGCGGCAAACACATGGTCGGTGCCGATCACGCGCAAGTCGTCGGTCACTTCGGCGCGTCCCAGGCGGTCCAGTTGCGATGACACTTGCGAGGTCAGGCCACTGGCCACCAGCCCACCGGTCCAGATCACGGTCAGTGCATCGATGCGCTGACCGTTGGCGGTCTGCACGCCATCGGCATCAATGGCAACCACCCCGGAACCGACCTGAAACTCGATGCCCATCTGTTCCAGCGCTTCGATGATCAACGGTCGTGGATTCGCCCCCAGATCCGGTCCGATGTCATCGGCGCGCTCGACCACGACGACCCTGAACGGGACATTTGGCCCGAGGATCTTGCGCAGTTTTTCCGGCAGTTCGGTGGCCACTTCCAGCCCGGTGAAACCGCCACCCACCACCACGACCGTATTGCGCTCCGGCGAATCCGGCAGCTGGCGCAACCCGACCAGGTGTTCCTCCAGTTCCACTGCATCGGCCAGTTGATCCGTGGCGAAAGCGTATTCGGCCAACCCTGGCACCGGCGGGCGGTTAAGTATGCTGCCACTGGTCAGCAACAGGCGGTCATAGTCCAGCTTGATGTCGCGACCGTCAGCGCTCCGGGCACGTACCTGACGGGCGGATGTGTCGATGCGTTCAACTTCGGCACCGACGAACTTGACGCCCACCGCTTCCAGCACAGGCGACAAGGGCGCGGTCATTTCATGGGGTGAGGGTTCATACAGGCGCGGGCGAATGACCAGTTCCGGTCGCGGGGACACCAGGATCACGTCGACATCGGCGTCCTTGCCATGGATGTCGAGTACGCGCGCCGCGCCGAGGGCGCTCCAGACGCCGGCAAAACCGGCGCCCACTATCACTATGTTCTTGGCCATGATCTCTACCTTCGTTCAAGTTTTCGAGGCAGACAGCGAACAAATATCCTACAACCAGGCACCGCTGACAGGGCTAGACTTCGTCGGACCAACTGACATAAAACCCTGAAATCCTGACAGCCGATCAACAGCCATCACGTTTATACCGTTTGCGAATTATCATTATTCCAACTCGCTCAAACAGAAGCTTATGAACGCAATCCCCAGCCCCTTCGAATCACCCGCCATTCCCGTTGGACAGCCGCGCCTGATCGTATTCCTCGCCTACCCGGATATGGGCCTGCTGGACCTGACCGGGGCGCAGACTGTGTTCTGGGCAGCTTCCCGGTACATGAACAGTCGCGGCTTGCCCGGCTACACGCTGCACACGGCCAGCCTTGCCGGCGGCTTGATGGCAACCGCGGAAGGCCTGGCGGTGAACACGGTGCCGCTGAGCGACTTCGCCGAAGATTCCATCGACACGCTGATCGCTCCCGGCGCACCGAATATTCTCCACGCCATGCATAAATCGCTGGACCTTGTCGCATGGCTGGCCGGGGCATCAGGCAAAGCCAAGCGCACCGCGTCGGTGTGCAGCGGCACGTTCCTGCTGGCCGAGGCCGGATTGCTCGAGGGGCGACGCGCCGCCACTCACTGGGCGATGTGCGAGATGCTGAAGGAGCGCTACCCCTCGATCGAAGTCGACAACGATGCGATCTTCGTCAAACAGGGGCCGGTCTGGACATCCGCCGGCGTCAGCGCCGGTATCGACCTGGCGCTGGCGCTGGTCGAAGAAGATTGCGGGCGTGAAGTGGCGTTGCAAGTGGCCCGGGAAATGGTGGTTTTCCTCAAGCGCCCCGGCGGCCAGGCCCAGTACAGTCAACTGCTGCAATCGCAAACCAGCGAGGGCGCCACTTTCGACGACCTGCACCTGTGGATCACGCAAAACCTGGCCGGGGAAAACCTCACGGTCGAGGCCCTGGCCCAACAAGTTCAAATGAGCCCGCGTAACTTCGCCCGGGTCTACAAGCTCAAGACCGGCCGCACCCCGGCCAAGGCCGTGGAAGTACTGCGGGTCGAAGCCGCCCGGCGCTTGCTGGAAGATTCGGAGCGCAACATCGATCAAATCTCCCGGCAGTGCGGCTTTGGCGATGAAGAGCGCATGCGCCTGACGTTCCAGCGCAATCTGGGGGTTTCGCCACGGGAATATCGCAACCGGTTTTCGCGGTGAATCGGCTGAAGAACAACCCGATTCAATTGTGGGAGCGAGCCTGCTCGCGAAGGGGTCGTGTCAGTCGACATCGATAGCGAATGTCAGTCCGCTTTCGCGAGCAGGCTCGCTCCCACAAGGCACGACGAATCCGCACGGAACTCTCGAGGGCCGCCACGCATCCTAAAATATGAGGCACTTCCTTTTTGCAGCACGCTTTCAGAGGACACCATCATGCGCCGTCTGATTATCGTTTCTTCCCTGCTGTTGTGTTTACCTGTCGGTTCCGCGATGGCCGATGTGGATGCGGGCGACGTCGCCACCTCGGCCGGCGTATCCGCTTCGCTGTACTCGACCTTCAAGGATGACAAACTGATGATTCCCGCCCGGGACGACGCCTCCAGCTTCGTGGCCAGTGGCGGTACGATTCGCGGCGTGTATCTGGAATCGGTACTCAATCAGCTCCGGCAGAATCATCCAGACCTCAATAACGCAAGCGACGAAGACCTGGCCCGCGCCATCCTCGTCCAGGATGGTGTTCGCGCAGGTCAATAGTGCTATTCACTAAAGCACGGGCAAACACATTTGTGGTGAGGGGATTTATCCCCGTTGGGTCGCGAAGCGACCCCTGTGTCCTTTCAGACAGACTCAAGTGTCCGGACTTGCGGGGATAAATCCCCTCGCCACAGATTTTTGCTCGCTTACGATTTACCGAGCCCAGCCGGCCACCAGTTGCGCGCTGATGCTGACGCCGCCACATACCACAATCACCACGTCGTGAGCTTCGGCGATCGCCGGGTGGTCCAGGTAGGCGATGGCCAGCGAAACTCCGCAGGCGGGCTCGACCAGCTGGCGCAAATCACTGGCGTAACGCACCACCCCCATGATCGCCTCTTCATCGCTGAGTACCACGCATTCGTGGGCAAAATCGACGATGTGCTGCACAGGCCATGCGGCCACCAACGTTGCGCCGAGCGACCTGGCGACCGTATCGATCCGGGGAAATTTGACCGGGTGTCCGGCACTGACAGCGGCGGCGAAAGACGCTGCCCCCTCGGTTTCACAAGCGATGATCCGGCAATCCATGCGCTGGTGGCGGATCAGGCCGGTGAGTATTCCCGCCAGCAATCCACCGCCCCCCACCGAGGTCACCAGCGCATCGACCTGCGGACAATCCTCGAGAATTTCATCGATCATCGTGCTGTGTCCTTCCCACAGCACCGGGTGATCGAAGGCCGGCACGAATTCGGTGTCCGCGCCTTTTGCCAGCTCCTTGGCCCGCAGATTGGCCTCGTCCCAGACCTTGCCATGGACAAGCACCTCGGCACCGGTTTTCTTGATCCTGGCGCGGGTGGATTCAGGGGTCGTGTGCGGCACCACGATGCAGGCTTTCATGCCCAGGCGGGCAGCCGCCACGGCGGTGGCAAACCCGGCATTACCGCCAGAAGGGCAGATCACCTTGCGCTTGCCCTGCGCAGCCGCCTGGCTGCACAAAAGGCCAATGCCGCGCAGTTTGAAGGAGCCGCTGGGTTGCAGGTTTTCCAGTTTGAGCCAGATTCGGCGGGACGGCGTCGACAGGTCTGGATGCAGGATCAAGGGCGTTCTGATGTGAAGCATTTTCGGCTCCTGTTGCACGCCACAGCCCCGTCGGGTTTTCCGAGGGGCAGCGGTGAACGGTCCTTGTTCAAGCTTAGTTCACCCAGTCCCGGCACTGACACTTCTATGGCCCCTTTCGCGAGCAGGCTCGCTCCCACAGGATGGGCGCTGATCCTTGTGGGAGCGAGCCTGCTCGCGAAGGCGTCCTCATAGACACAATGGATTCAACGATAACGCGCAGCCGCCGTGGAGTTGCCGAACAACCCGGACAGCACCTGGCGTTGTGCCTCGTATTGATCCCACTGCGTACCATCATGCAGGCCCGGAATGGTCACCACCTCGCCACTGGCCAAGCCCACCAGCGCGGCGTCGACCATATCGTCGGCAGACATCACGATTTCCTGCGGCAGGTTTTCCACCGGATTACCGGCCTCGCTCCAGAAATCAGTGGCGGTGGCGCCCGGCAGCACGGCCTGGATGCGCACGCCTTTATCGGCCAGTTCGTGGTGCATCGACTGGCTCAAGGCCAGAACGAATGCCTTGGTCCCGCCGTACACGCCGTTGAGGATTTCCGGGGCGATGGCGACAATCGAGGCAATGTTGATCACAGTCCCGCTGCCACGGGCGACGAAACCCGGTGCCACGGCGTAGGCCAGGCGCGTCAGCGCGGTGATGTTGAGGGTGATCATGTCTTCCATGTCATCGACAGGGCTGCCCAGCAGCGGCATGACCGCGCCAACCCCGGCGTTGTTGACCAGCAGGGTGATGCTGGCATCGCTGCGCAGGATCTGTTCGACCCGCAGCAAATCAGTTTTGTCTTTCAAGTCGGCGACAACCACTTCCACGTTGCGTCCGGTTTCGTCGCTCAAGCGGTTGGCCAGGGCATTGAGTTTCGCCTGGCTGCGCGCCACCAGAATCAGGTCGTAGCCCTGGCGGGCGAGTCGATCGGCATACACCGCGCCGATGCCTGACGAGGCGCCAGTGATCAGTGCAGTACCTTGGGTTGAGAGAGCCATGTTCAATGTCCTTCACGGTGAGGCGAAATGTTCGCCGGGTGTGAACTGTTATAAATAAGCTCGTGCGTGTCGCAAATGACGTTTAAAGTACGCTTTTCGGACATGACCGTTTGAGGGCATCGCGATGATCAGCGTGGCGTTTGTGGTTTTCGAGGGCTTCCAGTCCATGGCGCTGGCGGCCATGCCGGTGTTCGAATACGCCAATTTCAGCGCTGGCGAAGCTCTGTATGACGTGCGCGTGCTGTCCGAGGAGGGTCGCACCCTGCGCGCCTCCGGCGGGTTGACGGTCGGCACCGAAGCATTCGATGAGCGGCTGATCGATACGGTGATCGTGGTCGGCGGCGATGCGATCCTCGAACAGGCGCCCGAAGCGGTACTCGATTACCTGCGCGCCAGCACCCAGACCGCACGGCGCACGGCATCGATCTGTTCCGGCGCCTTCGTCATGGCCCAGGCCGGTTTGCTCGACGGTCGGCGCGCCACCACGCACTGGGCCTATGCGCGGCAACTGCAGGAACGTTTTCCGTCGATCAAGGTGGAAGCCGATCGTATCTACGTGATCGACGGTTCGATCTGGACGTCCGCCGGGATGACCGCCGGCATCGACCTGGCGCTGGCCATGGTGGAAAAAGACCACGGCGCCGAACTGGCCCGCTCGGTGGCGCAGAAACTGGTGATGTACCACCGCCGTGCCGGTGGCCAGTCGCAACACTCGGCGCTGCTGGAACTGGCGCCGAAATCCGACCGCATTCAGACTGTGCTCGGCTATGCCCGGGAACACCTGGCCCAGACACTGTCGGTGGAGCAACTGGCTGACGTGGCGCGCCTCAGCCCGCGCCAGTTCAGCCGTGCCTTCCGCGCCGAAACCGGGCAATCGCCGGCCAAGGCCATCGAAAACCTGCGTCTGGAGTCTGCGCGACAGATGCTGGAACGCGGGCGCCTGACCCTCGACCAGATCGCCCTGGAAACCGGCTTCAGCGACCGCCGCCGCATGCGCGAAGCCTTCCTGCGGGCATTCGGGCAACCGCCGCAGGTGATTCGGCGTAATGCCCGCTCGATCCCGGGGATTGACTGAAACATGCATAACCACTGTGGGAGCGAGCCTGCTCGCGAAGGCGGCGTGACAGCCAACAGTGATGTTGAATGTGATGCCCTCTTCGCGAGCAGGCTCGCTCCCACAGTATTAAAGGGTGCGCAGGCTGATGAAACCGTCGGCGTCTACACGGGCAACAACCGAGTCATAACTGCCCAACACGGCATGCCCCGTCTCCATCGGCTGACCATGGGTCGCCGTGACAATCACCAGATCCGCCCCCGCCGCTTGCGCCGCGAGTATCCCCACCGTGGCGTCTTCGAACACCAGGCAATCCGTTATCTCGACATCCAGCCATCGGGCAGCCAGCCGATAACCGGCCGGATCAGGCTTGCCGACGCTGACGTCCTCGGCGGTGACCATCACGTCCGGCTCGGGAATTCCGGCGGCGGCCATGCGGCGCAATGCCAGCGTCCTGGGTGCCGAGGTGACGATGGCCCATTGATGGGCCGGCAGTGACCGGAGAAACCGCGCCGCCCCGACCACCTCTGCAACCCCTTCGACATCCTCGATTTCCGCTGCGGTGATCCACGCGGCTTCGGCCTCGGCATCGACACCGGGCAAGGCCAGGCGCTGGATGGTATCGATGGCGCGGGCACCGTGGATGGTGGGCAGGAAGGTCTCGACATCGACACCGTGGCGCATGGCCCAGCGAGTCCAGACGCGCTCGGCGGCGGCAATCGAGGTGAGGATGGTGCCGTCCATGTCGAACAGGAAGGCACGGTACGGGAGGTTGTAGATGGCGTCTGGAGTAGACAAAAGGGTCCTTCCTGTCTCAAGGAGATGGCAGATGTCTTGAGGAATGTACACGATCATTCATGTACGGCGTGAGTTGAACGCACCATCCACGCAATCGAGCAACTGCCCCAGGGCCCAGGGTTTCTTGATGAACGAGACGTTGTGCCGCACGCCGGAGCTTTGCGGGGTTTCGTAGCCGGACATGATCATGATCGGTTTGTCCGGCCAGCGATCGCCGAACAGGTTGGCCAGGTCTGCGCCGTTGAGGGTGCCGGGCATGGTGATGTCCGTCAGCAATAATCCGACGCCCTGCGCATGACGCTGCAAGTACACCGATGCGGCGTCCGCACTGGTCTGCGGTTCCACCACATAGCCTTCTTCCTGAAGAATTTCACAGAGAAATTCCAGAATCAGCGGGTCGTCCTCAACCACCAGAATCAACCCGCCATGAAGGTCTCCACCTGCAGTCGGTACTCGACTCATGACCTTGCCGCTCCCTGTATGCCTCAACGATTTCGCGGGCTCTAATCCGCTACCTACAGGTATGAGCAGCGGCATCGACGGAAATTCATTTTTGATACAGGGAGGCGACGAAATCAGGCGTCCTGCAAGATCAGGTCGGCGCCCTTCTCCGCCACCATCAGCACTGCGGCGTGGGTATTGCCGGAGGTCACGTTAGGGAAAATCGACGCATCGACGATGCGCAAACCGTCCAGGCCATGGACCTTGAGGCGCTTGTCCACCACCGAGTTCTGCTCATCGGCCCCCATGGCGCAGGAGCCGCACAGGTGATAGATCGAACCGCTGTTTTCGCGGAAGTACTGCAGCATCTGCTCGTCGGTTTCGACCACAGGTCCTGGCAGCACTTCTTCGACGGTGATGCCCTTGAGCGCCGGCGCGCCCATGATCTTGCGCATCAGGCGGCTGCCCTGGATCACCTCGTCGATGTCCTTCTGGGTACTCAGGTAGTTGGGGTCGATCAGCGCCGCGTCCCGCGGGTTCTTCGAAGCGATCTCGATGTGCCCGCGACTGGTCGGACGGCAGGGGTTGAAGCACAGCAGGAAGCCTGAATACGGCTCGGGCTTGAGGCTGGCCTTATTGTTTTTCGGGATCTGGTATGACAGCGGATTGAAGTACAGCTGCAGGTTCGGATTGACCTGTTGCGCATTGCCACGGAAGAAACCGCCCGCCTGATTGACGCTCATGGCCAGCGCGCCTTTGCGGGTGAACAGATACTTCAGGCCGAGCTTGAACTGGCCGAACAGCGAACTGAGCTGGTCGTTGAGCGTCGGGATATTGGCTTTGTAGTAATAGCTCGCGCACAGGTGATCCTGCAGGTTCTGCCCCACCGCCGGCAGGTGCTTGACCAGGGGGATGTTGTGCTTGTTCAGCAGCGCCTGATCGGCGACGCCGGACAGTTGCAGAATCTTCGGCGTGTCGACGGCACCTGCGCAAAGGATCACTTCCTTGTTTGCGGTGAAGGTGCGTGCCACGCCGTGCTGGGTCACGGAAATTCCGGTCGCCCGGCCGTTATCGAACAGCACGCGATCCACCAGGGCGTAATGCTCGACAGTCAGGTTCGGCCGGCTCAATGCCGGATGCAGATGGGCAAAGCTGCTGGAACAGCGCTGGCCGTCGCGAGTGTTGACGTCGTAGATCCCCGCGCCCTCGAACGTCGGGCCGTTGAAATCCTCGCTCAGCGGGTAGCCCAGTTCATCGCAGCCCTTGAGGAACACGTCGCAGATCGGATGGGTCTGGCCCTTCATCGGGGTGATGCTGATCGGGCCGCTGCCACCGTGGTATTCGCTGTCGCCCAGCGGATGGTTTTCCAGTTTGCGAAAATACGGCAGCACGTCCGAAAAACCCCAGCCGTCGTTGCCGTTGGCCGCCCAGTCATCGAAATCGTGGGCCTGCCCACGCACGTAGATCATCGCGTTGATCGAACCCGAGCCACCCTGCACTTTGCCGCGCGGGGCGTAGATTTCACGGTTGCCCAGTTGCTTTTGCGGCTGGCTGTAGTACATCCAGTTGAAGGTGGGGTTGTAATACATTTTGGCGAAGCCGACCGGGATCCTGAACCACAGGGAACTATCCTTTCCGCCCGCCTCCAGCAGCAACACCGTGTGTTTTCCGGAGGCCGAGAGGCGATTGGCCAGAACGCAGCCTGCGGCGCCAGCGCCAGCGATGATGTAGTCGTATGTCATGCACGGTTACCGCGTAAGTCGTTATTCAAAAAAACGCCCGGTCAAAGGGCAAGTCCCTTGTGGGAGCGAGCCTGCTCGCGAAAGCGGTGTGTCAGTCGACATCAATGCTGAATGTCAGTCCGTCTTCGCGAGCAGGCTCGCTCCCACAGGGATTGGCGCCATTTCCATCAGCCCCTGGCCGGCGATGTGTCTTTGACGTCGGCCGGGGTCGGCGCCATTTGCAGGTGCAGGCGTGAACCCGTGTACGGCGAATGCCTGCGCACCACGTCCATGTTCAGCTCGACGCCAAGGCCCGGTTCGGTGGACGGAATGATGTAGCCGTCCTCCCACTGCAACGGCTTGGTGAGCACTTCGGCATGGAAACCGCCCCAGGTCATGATGCTTTCCTGGATCAGGAAGTTCGGCGTGCAGGTGGCCAGCTGGAAGCTCGCGGCGGCACCGATCGGCCCGTTGTAGAGGTGCGGGGCGATCTGCGCGTAATAAGCCTCGGCCATGCTCGCAATCTTCTTCGCTTCCAGCAGACCACCACAGCGGGCGACGTTCATTTGCAGGATCGACGCACCGCCGGCCTGCAACAGCTTGAAGAATTCGTACTTGGTGGTCAGGCGCTCACCCGTGGCAATCGGGATGCTGGTCTTGGCCGCGACTTGCGCCATGGCGTCTTCCTGGCCCGGCGGTACGGGCTCTTCGAACCACAGCGGATCGTACTTCTCAAGGCGCTTGGCCAGACGGATTGCCGAGGACGGCACCATTTGCCCGTGAGTACCGAACAGCAGGTCGCACTTGTCGCCCACCGCTTCGCGGATCTTGCGGCAGAAAGTTTCGCAGCGCTCCAGCACTTCCAGCGAAATCTGATGCCCGGAGTACGCGGTGTACGGCCCCGCCGGGTCGAACTTCACGGCGGTGAAGCCTTTGTTCATGTTCTCGATGGCGCATTCGGCGGCCAGGTCCGGGTCATCGTAGTCGTACTCGCCACGGCTGTTGAGCGGATAGAGGTAGGTATAGGAACGCAGCCGTTCATGGACTTTACCCCCCAACAATTCGTACACAGGTTTGTTCGCGGCCTTGCCGATGATGTCCCAGCAGGCCATTTCCAGGCCACTGACCACGCCCATCATCGTCAGGTCCGGACGCTGGGTGAAACCGCTGGAATAGGCCTGGCGGAAGAAGCGCTCGATGTGGTGCGGGTCCTGGTTGAGCAGGTAGCGTTCGAACACGTCTTCGATGATCGGCAGCATGGCTTTCGGGCCGAAGGTCGCGGCGTAGATTTCGCCGACGCCTTCGATGCCGCAATCGGTCTTGAGCTTGACGAACAGCCAGTACATGCCGCCGATGTGCGGTGGCGGAACGGCAACGATATGGGTTTCAAGGGCGACGATTTTCATCTCAGGCACCTGTCTTCAAAGCTGACTTGTTGAAAGATTGACGATTGATACGGGCGCGCAGGGTCAGGGCCGCGAGGGTCCCGAGCAGGCCGACGAACGCGATGTAGCCGAAATACAGCTTGTAACCAAAGGCACCGGGGAAATGCTCGGTGAGGTAGCCGTTGATCAACGGAATGAATGCGTCCGGCAGGTAACCAACGACCGAGACGATGCCAATAGCGAGCCCGGTGATGCGCAGCGGAATGTTGCAAGTGTCGAGAATCGCCCAGTACAAGCCGCGAATGGCGTAGGTCATCAGGCCAATGAAAATCACTGTAGCGATCAGCAGGCCCATGCTGCCCAGTGCCGGGAACACGATCAGGCCGACCATCGCCAGGGTCGCCAGGAACAGCGCGACGATCAGCACCGAAATGTTGGAGAACTTGTCCCCCAGCCAGCCACCGCCGATGCCGCCGATGGGGCGCATCCACAATTTGATGGTGGTGATGGTGCCGGCCATGACCGCGGTCATGCCGCCGCCCTGCAGGTAGTCGGAGAAGCTGTAGGTGGCCCAGAAGATGTGATAGCCGCAGAACACAATGGCGGTGACCAGCCACAGTTCAGGAATTTTCACCAGTGTCGCCAGGTCGCTGAGCAGGTTGAACTTGCCCTTCTCCACCGGCGCCGTTTCTTCCATCGACTTAGGATCTCTGATCAGCACCAGCACGCAGCCGATGGCGATACAGGTAAAGGCATACAGGTAGACGACATGCTTGAAGCCTTCGGCCGCCGACTCGCCACGGGTTTCGGTGGCGAAGGCAAACAGCCCCAGGGCGACCGTCGCCAGCAAGGCTTCCACCAGACCGCGACCGCCATCGAGGATGCCGAAAAAACGGCCCTGTTCAGTATGGTGGGCGATCATCTTCACCCGCTTGAGTACCGAGGCCCAGAAGGTCAAACCGGTGGTCAGACCCCAGCAGCCGAAGATGATCATCAGCCCGGTCATCGATGGCGCGGTGGAGTACCACAGGCCCAGGACACCGGTCGCCACCAGCGAAAAGAAAATCAGGAAACGCGGGGCGATACGGTCGGCCAGCCAGCCGCTCGGCAAATAACTCAGGAGGAAAATCGTACCGAGCATCGAGTACAGATAACCCAGCTCGCTGTGGTTGATCTGGAACACTTCGAGCATGGTGGTCTGGTAGACCTGACGCAGGTACAGGATCGGGTAGATCGCACCGGCGGCCAGCACCAGCAGCATCAGTTGAAAATAGCGACTTCCCTTGTCGCTGTGGCTTTTCGAAGCCGCGTTGGAACCCTGAACAGCGGCAGCAGTGGATGCGTGCTTGGACATTGAGTAGACCTCTGGCGCCCGGTGTCCGGGCGCTCGGATAATTGTTGTTATTAGAGGAGCAGCTGCAAGCTTCAAGCGGCAAGCCAGAGCTGCTCACCGATCGCTTTAACTTGCAGCTTGAAGCTTGAAGCTTGTAGCTGCCGTCTTAGTACTTCATGACGACCAGTCGCGTCTGGGTGAATTCGAGCATGCCGTGCTTGCCGTCGTCGCCGCCCAGGCCCGAGCGTTTCCAGCCGGCGTGGAAGCCCTGATACGGATCGGCCGGGGTGCGATTGACGTACAGTTCACCGGCCTCGATGGTGCCGGCGACTTTCATCGTGGTGCGGTAGTTCTCGGTGTAGAGCACCGAAGACAGGCCGAACTGGTGATCGTTGGCCATGGCCAGGGCTTCGTCGATGTCGCGGTACTTGAGCACCGGCAGCACCGGGCCGAAGATTTCTTCCTGGATAATTTCCATGTCCTGGCGGCAACCGCTGAGCAAGGTCGGCGGATAGAAATGGCCTTTGCCCTGCGGAATGAAACCGCCGGTTTCCAGCACCGCACCGTCGGCAATGGCCCGCTCGACCATAGCGTGGATGTTCTGCTGCGAACTGGCGTTGACCAATGGCCCCATGAAGGCCGGATCCACGGCGCGATCGCCGAATTCCACGGCGCTGATTTTTTCTTTCAGCAGGCCGAGGAATTTTTCATAAACGCTTTCCTGCACGTAGACCCGCTCCACCGCCGTGCACAACTGGCCGCAGTGGGTGGTCTTGGAGGCCACGATTGCAGTGGCCGCAGCTTCAAGATCGGCATCAGCTTCGATGATCGCCGGCGTCTTGCCGCCCAATTCCAGCGATGGCTTGGCGATGTTGGCCTTGCAGTAGTCGAGGACGATACGCCCGGCGTTGACGCTGCCGGTCAGGGTGATCAAGCCCACGGCCTTGTGGGTGCAAACAGCGGCAGCGGTGGCGTGGTCCATGGTCAGGATGTTGATCACGCCCGCTGGCATTGCGGATTGCTGCACCGCCTTGGCGATCTCAAAGGCCGAGATTGGCGTGTTGTTGCTTGGACGCACGACCACGGTGTTGCCGGCAATCAGCGCCGGGGCGATTTTGCGCAACAGGGTGTAGACCGGGTAATTGAACGGGATCAGGCAGGCGACCACGCCAATCGGCTCGCGGTGAAGGAACAGGTTTTCATCCGGCGTGTCGCTGGGAATGATCTCGCCTTCGATGCGCCGCGCCCATTCGGCGTGGTAGCGGGTGATCTGCGCCGCGTAACGGGCTTCGTTACTGGCGTCGGCCAGGCTCTTGCCGGACTCGGCGGCCAGGGCTTCACCAATGCTTTCGGCGCGGGTATCAAGGGCATCGGCGAAGGCACGCAGGTGTTCGGCGCGCTCGATGCTGGTGAGTTTGCCCCAGGCTTTCTGCGCGGCGGCGGCGGCCTCCACGGCGAAAGTGGCTTCATCGGCGGTGGCGGCAGAGACCTCGCCGACCCGTTCTTCGGTCGCCGGGTCGTAGACCGCGATCAGCGCAGCGCTGGCCGGCTCAATGAATTGCCCGTTAACAAAGTTTCGCTCGAGTCGCATGTGCATCGCCCATCGTTGTTTTTATCCAGTGCGAGCAGTCTTGGCATCCGAGGCTCGTTGGACAAACGATTTATTGAGCGATGTAACATTCGAAAAACGCATGTTACCCCTCAAACGATGGAATCCCTTGTGGGAGCGAGCCTGCTCGCGAAGGTGTAGTGTCAGTCTATGTTTTTTTGACAGACACACCGCCTTCGCGAGCAGGCTCGCTCCCACAGGGGTCCACAGGGGTTTTGTGGTGGTCAGGAAGCTGCGGTCGAGGGCTCCAGCTGTCGCTGCGCCAGCCAGATCTCTTCCTGCAACCACTGGCTGAACACCTGCAGTTGCGGCAGCGATTGCTCGGGGCGGGTCACCAGCCAGTACGACTGATGGCCTTCGACATGCACGTTGAGTACCTGGGTCAGCTGCCCGCTGGCCAGCTCCGGGGCGACCATGTGCCAGTCGGCGATGGTGATACCCAGCCCATCAACCGCCGCGCGGATCGCCAGGTCGAGCAAGTCGAATTCATAGCCACCCTGGGTATCGACACCACTGATGCGCGCCGCGTCCAGCCAGTGTTTCCAGGTCAGGTAGCGCTGGTCTTCCCGGGCCAGCACATGCAGCAGCGTCAGGCGATTGAGATCGATGCCCTGCTCGGTCCATTCCCGCGCATACAAGGTCGGCGCGCACACCGCGATATGCCGTTCCTGGAACAGCAGCGAACTGTCCAGGCCGTCCCATTCGCCGTTGCCGAAACGGATCGCGCAGTCCAGGGTGCTGGTTTCCGCCAGGCTGTCCGGCAGGCGCGTGGTAATACTCAGCTCCAGCTCCGGATGCTTTTCGCGCAGGCGCCCCAGGCGCGGCATCAGCCAACGGTTGGTGAAGGTCGGCGGCGCGTTGATGTGCAGGCGGTTGGCGTGGGATTTCTGCTGGATGCTGCGCACCGTCAACTCGATCTTGTCGAACGACTGGTGCAACGCCCGCAGCAGCACCCGGCCGGCGCTGGTCAGTTCCAGGTGATGGTGACGGCGTTCCAGCAGGCTCTCGTCAAGTTGCTCCTCCAGCTGACGCACCTGGCGGCTGACCGCGCTCTGGGTCACGTTCAACAACTCCGCGGCGCGGGTAAAGCTGCCCGTGCTGCCGGCCACTTCAAAGGCTTTCAGCGCATTGAGGCCGGGCATTTTGCGTTTCATGAAAGGCTCTCGGGGTTCGGTGACAGGGCGCCAAGGATCCCACGGCAGCGGTACATTGTCCTACAGGATTTTTTCAGTAACATGCATTCGATGAAGGTTTCTCTCGATTTTTAATCGTTTGTTCATCGCACCACGGATCGCAAGACTGGCCGGCATCTCACATAAAAATAACCGAGAACTGCCACATGCCCTTCCCTGCTTCCCTGCGCGTCAGTGCGCTTTATCTCGCTCTACTCTGTACCTTTGCGGCCCCCGCCATGGCCGTGCAAGTCACCGACAATCTCGACCTCGGCGGCGCCGTGCGTGCCCGTTGGGACTACGACCCGGACCGCGACATCCAGACGTTCGGCCTGGACACGGTATTCCTCAGCGCCAAGTACAACTCCGACACCTGGATCGGTGAGGCCCAGTACCGTTTCTACGGACGCTCCTATCCCTACCGGTACACGAAGAACTACGGCGACATCCAGTTCGCCAAGCTGGCGTGGGCCGGCTACAAGTTCAACCCCGACCAGCAGGTGCAAGTGGGCCTGAACACGGTGCCGTTCGGCTTGCAGCCGTATTTCGGCAGCACCTTCTACGAAACCCTGGGCAACGTCATCGGTCTGGAAGACCTGCAAGAGGTCGGCGCCAAGTACATTCAGCAAAGTGGCGACTGGAACATCCAGGGCGGCTACTACCTGCGCCCGGCGTGGCAGGGTAAAGGCACCAGCAACGGCGTGACGTTCTCCAGCGTGGTGTCCGAGGCTGACAGCTATGTCACCGACGGCAGCAACAACCAGGAACGCAACACTCTGGTGCTGCGGGTCGCCAAGGCCCTGGAGCTGGGGCCATGGAAGTCCGAAATCGGTGTGTCGGGGCTGACCTCGTCCCTCGAGAACAAGGACACAAACGACAACGGCCGCCGCAACGCCGTGGCCGTACACTACCTGGGCAAGAACGGTCCGTGGGGCGTGCAATTGCAGGCGGCGCGACAGCAGATGTCACCGCGCAACCCCGGAACTGACGAGCTGGTGACCCTTGGCGGCTACGACGGCACCTACAACGTCGCCAGTCGCGGCAATCTCTATGTGGCTGACCTTAGCTATGACGTGGCCGGCAAGTACCTGTTCAATCAGGTCAGCGGGGTCAAGGTCTACGCCAACTACAGCGCCTTCGACAAATCCGCCAGCGGGTTCAAGACGTCGGAGCGGGTAATTCTGGGTAGCTCGTTTGCGCTGAGCAAGTTGTGGATTGCAACAGAGTGGATGTTCGGCAAGAACGATCCGTACATTGGCGGCAGCAGCTATACCCAGAGCCTGGGGGCGGGTGGGACGGATCATTGGGAGAATCAGGTGTATGTGAACGTCGGATACTACTTCTGATCCGGATAATTTGGCGTTATTGAGGACGCCTTCGCGAGCAGGCTCGCTCCCACAGGGGATTTGTGAATGCCACAGCCCGCTTGTGGGAGCGAGCCTGCTCGCGAATGGGCCAGCCCAAACAACACTTGCATCGGCTCATTGCCAATAGTCAGATAGACGCTACAAAACAACATCAAGAAATGAGCCCCTCCCATGCGTCAACTGCCCTCGCTCAACATGCTGCGCATCTTCGAGGAGGTCGCGCGGCATCGCAGTTTCAGCCAGGCCGCCCTTGGCCTGAACGTCACCCAGGGCGCGGTCAGCCGGCAAATCAAGCAGCTCGAAGACTACCTCGGCGTGGCGCTGTTCATACGCACGCCGCAAGGCCTGTCGCTGACCGAGGCCGGCACCGCCCTTTCCCCGCACCTGAGCGACGCCTTCGACCACATCGAACGTGCCCTGCAAGCCGTGCGCGTGCCCAACTTGCGCCAGCGCCTGCGGATCGTCGCGCCACCGACCTGGGCCACGCGCTGGCTGTCGGCGCACCTGCGCGCGTTCTGTCAGCGCTACCCGGACATCAGTTTGAGCGTGACCCACCAGGCCAGTCACGACAACCTCGCCGAGATCGACTGCCACATCCGCTTCGGCCTCGAAGCGGACAGTCATTGCCACAGTCAGTTGCTGGTGATGGAACGGCACATCGCCGTGGCCAGCCCGGAGCTGTTCATCGACGGTCAGGCACCCGACCTGCAGCAGTTGCCGTTGCTGCACATCTTGCACAACGGCAAGCGTTTGAAGGTCTGGGAAAACTGGCTGGCGGCGATGAGCCGCGACGATGTCGATGCCGGGCAAGGCCTGGAATTCAGCACCCTGGACCAGGTGATCCATACCGCACTGGCCGGTGGCGGCCTGGCGGTGATCGACCGGCAGATGATCGAAAAGGAACTGGCCAACGGCAGCCTGCTGCCGATCACCCCCGTGGAGGTGATCGGACCCTATGGCTATTGGCTGGATGTGGCGAATGACAAATGGGGGTTGTCGAAGGTGCGGTTGTTTACCGAGTGGCTGGAAAGGGTCAGTAATCCCTGACACACCCCTTCCCCTCCCGTGGAAGGGTCTCCCTGTGGGAGCGAGCCTGCTCGCGAAAGCGGAGTGTCAGGGGCAGATAACGCTCTGACACACTGCCTTCGCGAGCAGGCTAGCTCCCACAAGGGTTGCGTGTACACGCTTTAGATTGGGGTCGCAGCTTTGACGGCCACACCCACATGCCCCTCCACCGGACTCTGCGCCTTGCACGCCTGGCTCAAGGTCAGTGATTTGGTCTCCGGCGCCCAGGCCCAGGACAGCAGCGCGCCAATCGCCAGGATTGCCGCGAGAATGCCCATGGTCGGGCTCAAGCCGATTCCCGCCACACTCACCGGCAACAGGAAGGTGCTGACCGCCGAGCCCAATCGGCTCACCGCCGTCGCCAGACCAATGCCACTGGCGCGCACTTCGGTCGGGAAGCTCTCGGCGGGGAACACGCCCACCAGGTTACTCACCGCCGACAACACCAGGGTGAACAGCCCGAACACCAGCACCATCAGGAACGCCGCGCTGCCCGGCAGTACCGCCAACAGGAACAAGGCGATGGCGAGGATAATGAACGAGTTGATCAGGAACCCGCGGCGGGTGAACTTGATGGTGCACCAGATGCCGATCAAGGCGCCGAGAATCAGCAGCATGTTCAGCATCAACTCGGTGCCGAAGCCTTCGGCCAGGCCCATCTTCTGCAGGATCGACGGCAGGAAGGTGTAGATAGCGAAGTACGGCATGACGATGCAGACGAAGAACAGGCAGTTGAACGCGGTGCGTTTGCGGTATTCACGGCTGAACAGCACCGCATAACCGGAACGGGTTTCGGTGGAACGGGTTTCGTCGAGTTCGACGTTGTCGCCCAGGAACTTTTTGACGATCGCGCGTGCCTCGGCAATACGCCCTTGGTTGACCAGCCAGCGCGGCGACTCCGGGGTACCGATGCGCGCAATCAGGATCAGCGCCGCCGGAATCGCCGACGAGGCCAGCATCCAGCGCCAGGCGTCGTCGCCGAGGCTGAGCATCGCGGTGCCGACGAAGGTCGCGGCCACGTAACCGAAGGTCCAGATCACGCTGAACGAACCGAGCAATACGCCGCGGTGCTTTTTCGGTGCGAACTCGGCGAGCATGGCGTGACCGACACTGAAGTCACCGCCCAGGCCAATACCGATCAGCACCCGGCACAGGAACAGGCTCATCGCCGTCTCGACGTAGAACTGCATGACCGAAGCGATGGTGATCAGCACGAAGCTGACCAGGAAAATTTTCTGCCGGCCGACCTTGTCGGAAATCCAGCCGAAAAACAGACTGCCAAGAAACAGACCGATCAGCGCCGAAGCCCCGATCAGGCCCTGCCAGAAAGCATCCAGTTGCATCTGCGGGCTCAGCAGGGTGAATGCGATACCGATCAGGCCGAGGATGTAGCCGTCGGTGAAATGCGCACCGAAGGTCAGGCCGGCGATCTTGATGTGAAAGCGCCCGATGGGCAGGTCGTCGATTTTTACCGGTTGTACGGACATGTAAGTCTCCAATTGTTGTTATTGACGGAGAAATGAAACCGATATTTCGGGTGGTGAAACTGTGGGAGCGAGCCTGCTCGCGAATGCGGGGTGTCAGTCAGCACCATGTTGCCTGACAGGACGCCTTCGCGAGCAGGCTCGCTCCCACAAGGGGATGGGGTGGGGTTACAGGCCCCCCATCAACAGGTATTTGATTTCCAGGTAGTCATCCAGACCGTACTTCGAACCCTCGCGCCCCAGACCCGATTCCTTGATGCCACCGAACGGCGCCACTTCCGTGGAAATGATCCCTTCGTTGATCCCGACCATGCCTGCTTCCAGGCCTTCGGCCATGCGCCACACGCGGCCGATGTCGCGGCTGTAGAAGTAGGCCGACAAGCCGTACGGCGTATCGTTGGCCCGTTGCAGCACTTCGGCCTCGTCCTTGAAGCGGAAACACGCGGCCACCGGGCCGAAGGTTTCGTCCTGGGCGATCAACATCTCGCTGCTGGCCTCGGCGAGGATGGTCGGCTCATAGAACGTGCCACCCAACGCATGACGACGGCCACCGCACAGCACCTTGGCGCCCTTCTCCACGGCATCGCTGACATGCAATTCAACTTTGGCCAGCGCCGCCGCGTTGATCAGCGGCCCCTGTTCGGTGTCGCCTTCCAGTGCATTGCCGACGCGCATCGCCGCCACGGCTTCGGCGAGCTTGCCGGTGAAGGCTTCGTACACGCCGTCCTGGATGAAGAAGCGGTTGACGCAGACGCAGGTTTGCCCGGTGTTGCGGAATTTCGAGGCCATCGCGCCTTTCACCGCCGCGTCGATATCCGCGTCGTCGAAGACAATGAACGGTGCGTTGCCACCCAGTTCCAGCGAGACCTTTTTCAGTGTGTCGGCGGCCTGGCGCATCAGCAGCTTGCCGATGCGGGTCGAGCCGGTGAACGACAGTTTGCGCACGATGCCGCTAGCCTGCAGCGCACCGCCAATCGCCACCGCATCGCCGGACACCACGTTGAACACACCGGCGGGGATGCCCGCCTGCTCGGCCAGTACCGCCAGGGCGAAGGCCGACAGCGGGGTTTCTTCCGATGGCTTGAGAATCATCGTGCAACCGGCCGCCAGCGCCGGGCCCACCTTGCGGGTGACCATGGCCAGTGGAAAATTCCACGGGGTGATCGCCGCGACTACACCGATGGCTTCCTTGACCACAATGATCCGCGCATCGGCCTTGTGACTCGGGATCACATCGCCGTAGGCGCGCTTGGCTTCTTCGGCGAACCACTCCAGAAAACTCGCGGCATACACCACTTCGCCCATGGCTTCGGCCAGTGGCTTGCCTTGTTCGCGACTAAGCAAGGTGGCCAGATCCTTCTGGTTGCTCAGCATCAACTCACCCCAGCGCTTGATGCGCTGGCTGCGTTCCTTGGCGGTGAGCTTGCGCCACGCCGGCAAGGCGCGATTGGCGGCGGCGATGGCCTGGTTGGTTTCTTCGGCGCCGGCCTTCTGCACGTCGGCGATCAACTCGCCGGTGGCCGGATTCAGCACCGGGTAGGTCGCACCACCGCCGCCCCCCACACCGCTGCACCATTGACCGTCGATGAAATTGCCGTGACGGATCAACGCGCTCATGCCACGGCCTCGGTCAGGTTGAAGCGTTCCGAGCCCGGACGGGACGAACGCAGGATACGTTTACCGGCGGTGTAATCGTTGATCACGTCGCACGGGGTGTAATTGCGTTCCAGCTCGTGCAGTTCCTCGGCATCGAGCCTGGTCTCCAGGGCCGCCAGGGCGCTGTCGAACTGTTCGGTGGTGTCGGCACCGACCAACATGCAATCCACACCCGGATGATTGGCGACCCAGGCCTGGGCAATCTGCGCGTTGGACACGCCGCGAGCACGGGCCACGCGTTGCACCGAACGGGCGATTTCGAACGAGGCTTCGTCGCTGTACATCTGCTGGGTGAAGAAGTCGGTCTGGTTGCGGGTCGACTGCACGTCGCCGGTCAACAAGCCACGGGCCAGCGGGCTGAACACCGAAATCCCCAGGCCCTGATCGCGACAGAACGGGATCATCTCGCGCTCTTCTTCGCGGTAGGCGCAATTCAGTTGCAGCTGCATGTTGATCGGCTTGACCCAGCCATTGCGCTCGCAGGCCATGAGGATTTTCGCCAGTTGCCCGGTGAGCATGGTCGAGACACCTATGTAGCGCGCCTTGCCGGAACGCACGATGTCGTTCATGGCGCTCATGGTTTCTTCGACCGGGGTGTTCACGTCAAAGTAGTGCAGCATGAACACGTCGACGTAATCCATGTCCAGGCGTTTGAGCGAAGCATCGATGCTGTCCATGATGTGCTTGCGCGAATGACCGCTGGCGTTGATACCCGGGCGGGTGCCGTAACCGACCTTGGTAGTGATCACCAGGTCTTCGCGACGGGCCAGGCGCTTGACGATGCGCCCCACTACTTCCTCGCCCACACCGGCGGAATAGAAGTCCGCCAGGTCGATGAAGTTCACGCCATTGTCCAGCGCGTGCTTGACGATCGGCTCGCTTTTTTTCTCATCGAAGATCCACGGTTTCCAATCCGGGGTGCCCATGTTCATGGTGCCCAGGCACAGGCGGGAGACTTGCAGGCCGGAGTTGCCCAAACGGATGTATTGCATGGCGCGAACCTCAGGCTTTAGGTGTGTAGAAAGGGTTACTGATGTGATTGACCACATCTTTGAGCTGCGCGGTTTCCGGCTTGCCGGTCAGGGCGGCGCGGATCGCGGTGCGGCAGGCGTTGTAGTTGTTCAGGTACACCGCATCCAGATCGTCGCAGGCCGGGTTGACCCAGTTGGCGGTGACGATGGCCCACTCGTCTTCCGCTTCCGGCGGCAGGGTGCCGTCCAGTAACGCTTCAAGAACCGCTTTGGCGATACCGGCCTGGGACGCGCCCCAGGTGGCGTTGCCGTGCAGATCGCTGCTGATCGTCGCCTTGTTCACATACAGGGTCATCGGCTTGACCGGGATGTTCGGCTGGGCGATCACCATGAATGGACAATGGCCCTGGCTTGGCGACGCCAGGCTATTGGCGAAGGCCTGACCGGCCGGGCCATTGCGCGGGCCGATCAGGATGTTGATGTGCGCGGCGTTCACGCCAGGGCCTTCGAAACCTTCACCGATGTACAGGTCGAGTTCTTTCATGGGTCGTTACTCTTCTGGGATTTGGGTTGATCAGAGGTGCACGCAAGCCGTGGGATTCGCGTGGCAAATGTCGGGGTTCGAAGAGCGCAGCAGGTCGCTGGCGCAGACGCGGCAGTGATGAATGATCATGGGTGCAAACGCTCTTTTTTGTTGTTGATGAGCAGGTTTGCGATTTTTATCACTGGGGGTTGGCGGAGCTGTAACCATAAAAAATCATGAGGGTATGACTTCAGGTCATACCCTCCGGTAACCGATGCAAAAACCTGTGGGAGCGAGCCTGCTCGCGAATGTGGTGGGTCAATCGACACTTGTATTGTCTGACACACCGCCTTCGCGAGCAGGCTCGCTCCCACAATGGTTCGAAGCGATCTGGACTATTGAGACATCGCGTCCTTTTTCATCGCATCCTTGGACATGGCGTCTTTTTTCATCCCGTCCTTGCTCATCGAATCCTTGGACATGCTGTCTTTCTTCATCGCGTCCTTGGACATGGCATCTTTTTTCATCGAGTCTTTGTGCATGGCGTCCTTGGACATTGAGTCCTTGGACATTGCGTCTTTGCTCATGCTGTCGTTGCTCATGGCATCGGCAGCAAAGACACTGGCGGCGCCCATTGCCAGGCACATCGACAGAACGGCGGTGGCTATCTTTTTCATGATGTAACTCCTTGAAGCTCAGTTTGCGGGTGTATGAACGAACCAGGCGCCGTCAGCTGCCACCGAACCAGTTGTAGCCCTGGTCTTCCCAGTAGCCACCGCTGTAGGTGTTGCTGACGAAAATCGCCTGGATGTGTTTGGGGTTCTTGTAGCCGAGCTTGGTGGGCATGCGCAGCTTCATCGGGAAGCCATACTCGCGCGGCAGTACCGCGCCGTCCCAGGTCAGTGCCAACAGGGTTTGCGCATGCAACGCGGTGGCCATGTCAATGCTGGTGTAGTAATCGTCGGCGCACTTGAAGCCGACGTATTTGGCATCGGTGTCGACGCCGATACGCTTGAGGAAGTCACTGAAGCGCACGCCGCCCCAGCGTCCGATTGCGCTCCAGCCTTCGACGCAAATGTGCCGGGTGATCTGTTCGGTCTGTGCCATGGCCCGCAACTCGTCGAGGCGCCAGCTGCGCTTGTCCGCGACCAGGCCTGTGACTTCCAGGCGAAAACTCTCCTCCTCCACCGTCGGCGCATCCTCGATGCCGTAGAACGCATTGAAGGGAAACGGCCGGGTGATCATCGACGCCGGATAGGTCGGCGCCATGGCATTGGGGTTGAACAGCCAGCCCTGCACCCGATCGTTGAAGCGCGACATGGATGACAACGCGGTCTCGACGCTGTCGCTGTCGGTCAGGTTGCAACCGGACAACATGGCTACGCCACCCAGGGTCAAGCCACGCAGCAGAAACGAGCGACGGGAGCGGTCCTCGATCTGCGGCGCGAGGATTTTCCGGGCGTCGGTCAGGATGGACGACTCGTCCAGTCCGGAGTCTCGAATGGGCTTTTTCATACGTGCTCCTTACGACCGGCGATCATGGCCAGCAGTGTTTTGGGAACCAGCGCGACCATCAGCAGATGCACCGCCACGAACGCCACCAAAAGCGCCATCGCAATGAAGTGCACATGCCGCGCGGCTTCGTAACCGCCCATCAGTTCACGCAACAACGGGAACTGCACCGACTTCCACAACACCAGGCCGGAGATCACCAGCAATGTGATGTCGACCATCACGAACAGGTACGCGACTCGTTGCACCTGGTTGTAATGGCTCATGTCGGCATGGCCGAGCTTTCCGCGCATTGCAGCCCACAGGTCATGCAGCACGCCTTTGGGCGAGACCGGGAAAAACCGTCGTTTGAGACGCCCACTGAGCAGGTTGATGAGCAGATAGACGAGGCCGTTGATCGCCAGCAACCACATCGCCGCGAAGTGCCATTGCAAGGCACCGCCGAGCCAGCCGCCGAGGGTGATCGATTTCGGGAAGCTGAAATCGTAAAGCGGCGAGGCGTTGTAGATGCGCCAGCCGCTGGTGACCATCACCAGCACCGCCAGGGCGTTCAGCCAATGGGTGAGCCTCAGCCAGCGAGGGTGGCTGGCCTTGGGTGAAGCAGTTGACTGCGACATGTCCGGCTCCCGGTGGTTGTTCGTTAGGGCCGAGTATGGGCAGCCGGAGATCGCCAAATCCTCACGTAAAGTTAAATTAATCGTGATAACTACCCTGCGCCCCCTGTAGGAGCGAGCTCGCTCGCGATGGTCGTTAACGATGACGCGGGTTTTCTGAATGAGCGCGGTGCCCGGGAGACCATCGCGAGCGAGCTCGCTCCTACAGGGGGTTGTGTCGTCCGCTGATGGCGCGAGTATGGTTAAATGCCGCCCCCTGAAACTGCCGACCCAGACCGATGAACCCTGACGCCCTCACCACCCTCCACGAACACCTGCTGACCGCCCTGGCAGCCGCCCCTGCCGAAACCCGCCGCCTGTTCCACGGTCGTGGTCGCTGCTGGCCAGGGCTGGAGCAAGTGACGGTCGACTGGTTGCAGGGCGTGTTATTGGTGGCGCTGTTCAAGGAGCCGGAGCCTTCGCAACTCGACGATTTGAAGCAGTTGCTGATGACGATCACCCAGTCAGCGCAGTGGGCACAATCGGGCGCGCATACCCTGTTGCTGCAACATCGCTACCTGCTGCAAAGCACCACCGAATGGCTGCTCGGGGAAGAAATCGACGAATTGACCATTACCGAGGGCGGGCTGAAATACCGGGTGGATCTGGGTCGCAAGCAGAACACCGGTCTGTTCCTCGACATGCGCTACGGTCGCGACTGGGTGCGGGCTAATGCCGAGGGCAAACGGGTGCTGAACCTGTTCGCCTACACCTGCGGTTTTTCGGTGGCAGCCATCGAAGGTGGCGCGACCCACGTGGTCAATCTGGACATGTCCAGCCCGGCCCTGAGCCGTGGCCGCGACAACCACCGGCTCAACGGACATGACCTGGGCAAGGTCACATTTCTCGGTCACGACCTGTTCAAGTCCTGGGGCAAGGTGATCGGCAAGGGCCCGTACGATCTGGTGATCATCGACCCGCCCTCGTTTCAGAAAGGCAGCTTCCTGCTGACCAAGGATTACCAGCGCGTGCTGCGCCGCCTCCCGGAGCTGCTCAGCCCCCAAGGCACGGTACTGGCGTGCATGAACGACCCGGCATTCGGTGCGGACTTCCTCATCGAAGGTGTGACCCGTGAAGCGCCGAGCCTGCGCTTCGAGCAGCGGCTGGACAATCCGCCGGAGTTTCCGGATGCGGACATCGAGTGCGGGTTGAAGGCTCTGGTGTTTCGGCAGTAAGACCGAATCACCCCCTTCGCGAGCAGGCTCGCTCCCACAGTTGAAATGCATTCCATTGTGGGAGCGAGCCTGCTCGCGAAGGCGGCGGCATGATCACCAGGACAATCCTGCCTGACGCGGCTGCAACACCAACGCAAACAACTCCCCATGCCCGTTCACATTGAGCTTGTGATAGAGGTTGCGCCGATGGACCTTCACCGTCTCCGGGGAAATACCCATCTGCTGGGCGATGGCCTTGCTGGAGAAGCCCTGGAGAATCAGCCGTGCGGTTTCGATTTCGCGGGCTGACAGGCGTGCGTCGAAGCGGTCGAGCAGGGTTGCCAGGTCGCCGGCCGCAGGTTCGGCAACCGGACCTTCCGGCGGCAGCAGTTGCAGGTGTCGACGCATGGCGGCCAGCACCCAGTCGCGCACGCACAGCAGACGGCCCTGCTCTTCAAGGCTGAAGCGGGTCGAGCGTCCCAGGGACAGGCCGAGCACGGCGCCATCGAGGTTAACCATGAACTGCAACTCGTCACCGCCGACCACCGAGCGGAAGTAGCTGAGGTAGTACTCGCTTTGCTGGAACTGGTCGGGCGCCACCGAGTCGAGGCTGTGCAAGCCGTCGGCGATGCCGGCGCACACGGCCAGGTAGAACGGATCGAGCAGGTACATGCCGGCGCTGTAATCGGCCAGTTCCTCGTGCTCGTCGCCGCTGCCTTTTGCGTCAAAATCGATCAGCAGGCGCGGCACCCGACCGGGCTGCATCACCGCGACCAGCGCATTGTCGAGCGGCACCAGCAGGCGCAGGGTGTCGACCAGCGCCCGCCAGAATCCGTCCTCGCCCAACGCACCGAACACCCGCGCCAGGCCCTGGTGCAGCGGCAACTCTTTCAACAACGCGTCCACGCACTACCCCTTTCGAGTAACCCATGATGGGAATGGGTAACGGCCACCCCGGTCGATACGCTGCAAGCTCCTGAATATCACCGGCCGCAGCAGGCCAGGAGTGCCGCATCATGAGTGGTCACCGCTCGTATTTCAATCTGGGCCTGGGCGCCTGCCTGGCGGCCTCGCTGTCGGCGGTTGCTGCCGAAGTCCCGACCGTCCACGTGTACAACTGGTACGACTACATCGGTCCCGATACCCTGCAAGACTTCAAGCGTGACACCGGGATCCAGCCGGTCTACGACACCTTCGACAGCGCCGAAGTGCTGGAAGGCAAACTGCTGACCAGCCGCAGCGGCTACGACGTGGTGGTGGCCAGCAACTTCAGCCTGCCGACGCTGATCAAGGCCGGCGCGCTGGCGCCATTACCCCGGGCCCAAATGCCCGACTTCAAGAACATGGACACCGACCTGTTGGCGAAACTGGCCAACAACGATCCGGGCAACCAATACGCCGTGCCGTACCTGTGGGGGACCAACGGCATCGGCTACAACATCGACAAGGTGCGTGCCGTGCTCGGCGACAAGGCGCCGGTGGATTCCTGGGACCTGGTGCTCAAGGAAGAGAACCTGGCCAAACTCGGCGAATGCGGCGTGGCGATGCTCGACTCCCCTGCGGAAATGCTGCCCGTCGCCCTGCACTACCTGGGCCTGCCACCCAACAGCACCCACCCCGAGGATTACAAGAAGGCCGAAGCGTTGCTGCTCAAGTTGCGCCCGCATATTGCCTACTTCAACTCGTCGAAATTCATCAGCGACCTGTCCAACGGCAACATCTGCGTGGCAGTGGGTTGGTCCGGGGCGATGCTGGAAGCCAAGACCACCGCCGAACAGGCGGGCAACGGCGTGAAGATCGCCTACAGCCTGCCCAAGGAAGGCGCGCCGGTATGGTTCGACACGCTGGTGTTGCTCAAGGACGCACCGCATCCGCAGCAGGGCCTGGCCTTCATCGATTACCTGATGCGCGCCGAAGTCATCGCCCCGGTCAGTAACCACCTCAACTACCCCAACGGCAACCGCAATGCGACTGCGTTGGTGGCCGAAGCGACCCGGACCAATCCTGCCGTTTATCCATCGGCCGAAGCGCTGGCCACGTTGTTCACCTTGCAACCTTTGCCGCCGGCGACCGAGCGCGTGCGCACGCGGATCTGGAGCAAGGTCAAGAACGGACAGTAATCCACTCACTGCAAATCACTTGTGGGAGCTAGCCTGCTCGCGAAAGCGATGTGTCAGGTAATACCTATGTCGACTGGCACACCGTCTTCGCGAGCAGGCTCGCGCCCACAGTTTTTGCGCCCAACCAGATAACTTTTTCCTGCCACGAATCGAAGATGAGAATCCCCATGAAACCACGTGCCCGCGACCTGAACATTCAGTTTGGCCAACTGCAACCCGGCCCTCTCAACGCCATCACCGATGTACCCGGCGTGCGGGTCGGCCACAGCAATGTGCGAGGTCGTACCGCCCAGGGTCGTGACATCCTGACGGGTGTCACCGTAATCGAACCGCGTGCCGGTTCCACCAGCCAGCAGCCATGTTTTGCCGGTGTCCATGTACTCAACGGCAACGGTGATGCCACGGGGCTTGAGTGGATTCGCGAGGCTGGCCTGTTGACCAGCCCGATCGCTTTCACCAACACCCACAGCCTCGGTGTGGTGCGTGATGCGCTGATCGTTGTGGACCGTGAGCAGCAACCGGATGACGGGCGGCTCTACTGGAACATGCCGGTGGTGCTGGAGACCTTCGACGGATTGCTCAACGACATCAACGGTTTCCACGTAAAGCCCGAACACGTGGCCGAAGCAGTGCGCACGGCGGTAGGCGGCCCGGTGGTCGAAGGCAATGTGGGGGGTGGCAGCGGCATGATCTGCCACGAATTCAAGGGTGGCATTGGCACTGCGTCGCGGCGTTTGAACAGTGCCCAGGGCGGCTGGACCGTCGGCGCCATCGTCCAGGCCAACCATGGTATCCGCCATGAACTGCGTGTCGACGGTTACCCGGTCGGGCGTTACATGGAACAGGTCGACTCTCCGTTTCTCAAGGCTTCATTGCCACACCCGGGCATGGGTTCGATCGTGGTCTGCCTGGCCACCGATGCACCGTTGCTGCCGCATCAATGCACGCGCCTGGCACAACGCGCCAGCCTCGGCCTGGCCCGCACCGGCGGCGGTAATGAAGACCACAGCGGCGACATTTTCATCGCCTTCGCCACCGGCAACGCTCACGTGCCACCCGCTGCCTATGAGAGCAAACGCGCGCCGACCACCGACCACCTGAGCATGGTCAATAACGATCACATCAGCGAATTGTTCCTGGCGGCCACCGAAGCCGTGGAGGAAGCGATCATCAACGCCTTGCTCGCCGCCGAAACGACCGAAGGTAACGGGCATGGGGTACCGGGGCTAGACGCCGAGACACTGCTCAAGGCCTTGAATCAGGCGGGTTGGCCGGGTGAACAGCCTCGCAGAAGCTGACCGTTCTGGGGGGATTCGACTAGCGGTACTTGAGGGCGAACCCCCATCTTTCTACGATGATTATGCGCAGCCGCTTGCTTGCTCAAGCCGTTGCGTAGGTGGTGAGTGCATTGAACCCCTATCAAGCTCACCGCCTGCTTCATGCGCATCTTGAGCCTCAATGGCTCCACTTCCTCCCCATCAAAGAGCTTTGAGGCTCTTTTTTAACCTGCGCGAAATCCAGACACTTAAAAGCCCGGCACTTTCCCGGGCTTCGCACTTTCCCGACAGCCATCCAAATCCCTTGTGGGAGCGAGCCTGCTCGCGAAGAGGCCTTCAGCTTCAATATCAATGTCGACTGACACACCGCTTTCGCGAGCAGGCTCGCTCCCACAGGGGGGTCATAAGGATTCAGGAGCAGCAACCGACCGCCATGCCGCCTCGGCCAGCATCTCCCGGTAGGCCTTCGGGCTCCCCTTGACCCGGCCCGACAACCAGGCGCGGCAGTAGCTGTCGGCCTGGCCGATGATCAGCGACGGCATCAACTCGGCCGCAAAGCCCCCCAACTGATCCCGATGCGCCGGATCGGACAGCCACTCCAACAGCATTTTGTTGCGCGCTTTGTTGCGGGTGGCCAGTTCGTCCTTGTGCGGCCCCTTGGTCACGGCAAATCGCGAGTGGTACTGGAAACGTGCCCATTCGGGCTGGCTGTCGACCCAATCCACGTAGCTGTGCACCAGGGCGTATACACCCTCCTGAGTGCTGGCGGCATCGGCCATGTAGCTATCGCGCAGCCTGGCCTGGTCATCCAGCGCGGTGAAAAACAACGCGGCCACCAGGCCTTCCTTGTTGCCGAAATGATGGTAGATCGCGCCGACGCTGGTATCGCATTGCGCGCGGATCATCTCGATGGTGGTCGCCTCGATCCCCTGTTCGTTGAACAGCTTGAGGGCGTTGCGAAAAATGTCGCGCTTAAGTTCGGCGCGGCGACCGGGGTAGCAGCGCTCGAGTAAATCTGAAGTTTCCATACTCAACACAGACCAAAAAAACGTGGGTAATGGCTGGCGGTTGCCAACGGACAAGTGGCGCTAGGTTGACAGATTTCCTACCGACAGAATACTGTTCTGTCACAGAACATTATTCTGTTACGGAACAATATTCCGTAAATCCATCATCCAGAGAGGCTTTTACATGAGTCAGTTCCTAACCATGTTCAACAGCGCAGGCCCGCAAGCGTTCAGCCAGATGGCCTGCAAGGTGGCGCCGTACTTCTCCACCATCAACCCGCTGGTCACGGACTTGCGCAAAGGCTCGGCCAGCGTGCAGGTGCCGTTCGCCCAGGAGATCACCAACCACTTGGGCACCGTTCACGCGATTGCGATGTGCAACGCCGCCGAACTGGCAGCCGGGATGATGACCGACGTGTCCATCCCCGCCGGCGCACGCTGGATTCCCAAGGGCATGACAGTCGAATACCTGGCCAAGGCCAAGAGTGATGTGACGGCGGTGGCTGACGGCGAGGCGGTGGACTGGACGACGGAAGGCGACAAAATCGTGCCGGTGGACATTCACGATGTTGAAGGCAAGAAGGTATTTACAGCGCGGATTACGATGAATGTGAAGCTGTCCTGATTACAAACGCGGACCAATGTAGGAGCGAGCCTGCTTGCGAAGGCTGTGTGTCAGGCAATAAATCGCTCGTATGACACACCGCTTTCGCGAGCAGGCTCGCTCCCACAGTTGACCGTGATTGCAGAAGGGAATCAGACCAACCGCAACCGCGGCCCACTGACTGGCACCGCCCCTTCCCCCAACCGCTCGCGCACAAATTCATTGGCCTTGCGCGTCAGCTGGTCCAGGTGCCGATCCCGCTGTTTCTCCGCATCGAGCATGGCCCGCTTGCCGTGTTTTTGCAGCAGATACGTATGGATCTGCCGCACTTCCAGCGAGCTGTAGATCGACGCCACGTCCAGCAGCGCCATCAAGCCATCGCTGCCGTGGTCGCGGGTGTTCATCAGCACCTGGGTGGCGCGCGCGCCCACCACTTGAAAACCCATCGCCTCGAAATACGGCACCTTGGCCACTGCGCAGGTCAACTCGGCATGGGGATAACGACCGACCATTTCCCGCAACATCCGGCGCGCAACGCCCTGGCGCCGATGACCGGCGTGCACCGCCATGTAGGCCACGCCGCAAGCCTCGGGATCGTCCTTGACCGGCAGGTACAACAGGAAACCGATCACCTGTTCCGGGTCATCCAGATCCGTGGCAACGATCAACTCCACATCGATCCCTTTCGCCCCGTTCAACGCCTCCAGATACAGGTGTACCTCATAACCGATCGCGTATTGGTAAACGTTGTACAGCAGGTTGCTCGGCGGTATCGCAACCATGCTGATGTCGGTCAGGTTGTCGACCACCATCTGCAGGATCTGGCTGTTGATGTGCTCGGGGCACGGTGTTTTGAAATGGGTGATCTGGGGCATTGCGGGGGGATGACTCCGAGGGGGCGATGGCTGCCTATCATATCGCGCCGGGAGGTTTGCTCGTGCGTCCTGATTAACTGCAAAGAACTGATACAAATTAATTCGATAACGACTCTCAATGGCTTTAAAGCGGTCCTGAATCAGCAAACAACCACCCATGAATGGTGATAGTAACCCAATGAAATAAGAGCATTTCCCCCGCAAATGAGGAATATCACCCACTGCTTACTGAATCAACCACGAAACAATTCGAAACAACTTGCTGATTAATCAGAACGTTATCTACCCCTGCCCGATGATGGCGCAACAGTTGCACCGCCGCTGGTACCGCAACGCAGTCGTCCCCTCTGCATCGGGGATGGCGGGTTTCGCCAATTTGGCACGTCTGCAGGGGAAACCAAATGAAAACCGTAGCACCCGCGTTCAGTTCGCTCAGCTTCATGTGCAGGTCAAGCGTGGCCTCGGTCATGCTGATCACCGCCAGCCTGGCCTCGGTCAGCGCGGCGCCGATGGACGACGAAAGCCAGCCGCCACCGACCGACCCCTCGGCCTATTACAACCCGCCGGCCGACCCGGCAGCCGCGTTGGAAGCCCTGAAAACCATGCCCGAGACCAACCAGGGCGCACTGGCCTTGCCCAACGGCGCGTACGGTGACCGCAACACGCCACGGGCCGACAACGTGCTGCCACCGAGCTTGCAGACCTCGTTCAACTACCCCACCAACGGCAAACCCAGCCCGCTGTTCGGCGCCGAACCGTTCACCCAGCAACTGCTGCTGTTCGAAGAATTCGGCACGGAAAAACTCGATCCGACGATCCCGGCGCCCCCCCTGGCTTTCCCCGTTCCCACCACAGGCCCGGCACCGCAGCAGGACCCGAACAGCGTCGCCCGCAGCGGCCCATCCAGTGCCGCGCTGGATGCCTTCATGCGCCAGCCCGGGTTGTTCCCATTCCCGTCGCAGTACTCCAATGTGCTGGACCGCAACCCCTGGAAAGCGCAGATCGAAACCTTCCTCAACCGTCACCCGGTAGGTTCGCCCGCCGAAGGACGGCCACCGGGAAAAGGCTGGTCGCACCAGCGCTGGAACGAGTTCTACCCGCAGGTGGATTTCAAGACCGTGCAAGCTGGCGCACGGACCAACCTCGGCCTGCGCGACCGCAAGCAATTGCACAACTACGCCGTCGGTGAATTCGCTCCCGGCGGGCTCTACTACCAGACCTCCGACATTCCGGAATCGGCGGGCACCACCAAGGGCATCGACGTGCGTTTCCACTCAAAAATGCCGGTGCAGAATCACAACGCGCTGTGGACCTTCGACGGCACCGTGCCGCCCAAACTGCTCATGGTCCGCTATGGCCAACCGCTGCTGATGCGTCACTACAATGCGTTGCCCATCGATCCGGCAGCCAACATGGGTTTCGGCCTGCACACCATCAGCACCCACGAACACAACGGCCACTCCCCGGCCGAAAGCGACGGCTACACCAACGCGTTTTTCTTTCCGGGGCAGTACTACGACTATCGCTGGCCGCTGCAACTGGCCGGTTACGACACCATCAACACCAAGGCGCAAGACCCGCGCGCGGCGTTCCCCTGCGCACCGGGCGAGAAACTGTTCGTCAACGACGCCAACCCCGGCATCAAGACCTGCGATAACGGCACCATCAAGATCCGGGGCGACTGGCGCGAAACCATGAGCACCCACTGGTTCCACGACCACATGCTCGATTTCACCGCGCAGAACGTCTACAAGGGCAACGCGGTGATGATGAACTACTACAGCGCCCTGGATCGCGGTAACGAAGCGATCGAGGACGGCGTCAACCTGCGCTTGCCCAGCGGTTCTGCAATGCCTTGGGGCAATCGCGACTACGACGTCAACCTGGTGGTCGCCGACAAGGCCTGGGACGCCAACGGCCAGTTGTGGTTCAACCCGTTCAATACCGATGGCTTTCTCGGCGACCAGATCCTGGTCAACTGGCAATACGAACCCCGCCTGAAAGTGCGGGCGCGCAGTTATCGCTTCCGCATTCTCAACGGCTCAGTGTCGCGCTACTTCAGGATTGCCCTGGTGCGTGAAATTGCCGGCAACGGTGGCGAGTTCCCGGGGCCGTCGGGTTCCGGGGTGTCCTACACCCGCGTGCCGTTCCACATGATCGGCAACGACGGCAACCTGATGGAACACGCCGTGCCGTTCGACGGCAGCATGGACCTGGACGGCGACGGCGATAAGCAGAACCACAACGCCATCCTGCCGACCCAGGGCATCGCCGAACGTTTCGACATCATCGTCAACTTCGCGAAAAACGGGATCAAGACCGGCGACAAGCTGTACTTCGTCAACCTGATGGAACACAAGACCGGCAAGGGCCCGGAGAAGAATGGCCTGAGCCTGGCCGACGTGCTGTCCGAGAAGTACAAGGCGGTGATCAAGCAGGGCAGCAAAGGGCCGGAATGGGACAAGGGCGACCCGGTGGTGGGCAAGTTCATGCAACTGGTGGTTCAGCCTTACAGCGGCCAGGATGTGAGCATGAACCCGGCGGATTACGAACCGGCAAAACCGGGCAAAGCGGCCGGCAAGATCATGATTCCGCTGACCCTCGACCGTAACAGCCCCACCGACCAGGCCAAGCTCAAGGTGGCGCGGCATCGCGAGTTCATTTTCGGCCGCTCAGACGGTACCGACGAAGCCCCCTGGACCATCAAGACCGACGGTGGTTTTGGCTACGCCATGGACACGCGCCGGCTCAGCGCCGCCCCGCAATTGGCCAACGGCCCGACCGATGGCGGCTACACCGGCGACGGCACGCTGGAAGTGTGGAAAATCAAGAACGGCGGCAACGGCTGGAACCACCCGGTGCACGTGCATTTCGAAGAGGGCATCATCCTCAGTCGCGACGGCAAGGCGCCACCGGAGTGGGAAAAAGGCGCGCGCAAGGACGTCTATCGCATCGGCGAAGGCATCGACAGTTCAGTGGATGTGGAAATGGCGATCCACTTCCGCGAGTTCGCCGGGACCTACATGGAGCACTGTCACAACACCCAGCACGAGGACACTTCGATGCTGCTGCGTTGGGATATCGAGCATCCGGGCCAGTTCCAGTTGATGCCAACGCCCCTGCCCGGCTGGGACGGTGTCACCTACGTCGCCTCCGCCGCGCTGCCGACCTTCCGCAATGGCGATGGCGGCAATGGTGATGACGACGATGATGATGACAACGAAGACCAGAACAAAAAACCCGTGGCCAACGCTGACAGTGCTGCCAGCAGCAACGGGCAACCGGTGACCATCAACGTTCTGGCCAACGACACCGACCCGGACGGCAACCTGCCGCTCAAAGTGGTCGGCCTGGCCCAACCGGACTCGGGCATGGGCACGGTCAGCACCGACGGTGTGCGGGTGATCTACATCCCACCGTCCACCGTCACCGCACCGTTCACCGCAACCTTCACCTACCAGGCGAGCGACGCCAAGGATGCCGTCTCGGAACCGGCAGCGGTGTCTGTGTCGGTAACGCCGGCGGCGGTCAACGAAGACCTGGTGGTCACCAGCGCTTCGGTTTCGGTCCGCAGCAACAGCCGCTACACCTGGGACCTGGCCGGCACCACATCGCGCGGCACCGGCAACACGCTGACGGTGACCGCGTCGACCACTGCCGGGCCACTCAACCTGGGTAACGCGATCCTCACACCAACCGGCACCGGAGCACGCTGGCGGGTATCGGTCACCACCACCGGCGCCGGCCCGGCACCGAGCCCGACCGTCACCATCAGTTCGACATTCGGCAAGTCCGTGACGGTACCGATAGCGGTGAAATGAGGTCACCCCGACTGGCGCCCGGTTCCTGCAATGGGGATCGGGCGCCCTCCTGGAGGAAGCTGTCCAGAGGAGTTCCGATTGTCCTCTCGCCAACTTTTCAGCCAACGCTTGAGAAATTTCAACACATTCGGAGCGAGCAACAATAAGCATGAGTAAGTTAGTAAGAAACCTCCAAACACATAAGTAAAAACGATAAAAATTACGCGCACAATTACAACACCAAACAGACAGACAATCGAAATTAGCAAGGCCCACATTATTTCAAATAAATAGAACAGAAGCTTTTCACCCATCTAACTTATAAATAACAAACCCTTAACAACACCATAGTAGAATCCACTGTAAAGCCAGAATTACAAAATCCGTAACATCCATAAAACACTTACACTTAACACAACACCTATCGATTGGTTACTGATCAACAGAGCGACATCAAACGCTATTATTGATCTTTGATTGTTACTGGAGCACAAACATGGACATTGAAAAACTGATCCGCTCTGTCCAGAAGGAGCTTGGCGTCGAGGTTGACGGCAAAGCCGGCCCGCAGACCTGGGCGGCCATCGCCAAGCGGTTGATACCCGATCAAGCACCGTCACTGGTGAGTACGGCGGTGACAGGGCTAGATGCCCGAAGCAAGAAAAACATCGAAACCTTGCTGCCGGAAGTCCAACCCTATGCCGTCGCACTCATTCAGAAAGCTGCACTCAACGGCATTCAAGCCAAAGTCATCAGCGGACATCGAACTTACGCCGAACAGGATGCACTCTACGCCAAGGGTCGTCCTGACAATGGCCCAAAAGTCACCAATGCCAAAGGTGGGCAATCCAACCATAATTTCGGTATTGCGTTTGACATCGGCATTTTTGAAGGCACCGCTTACTTGGGCAGCTCACCCAAGTACAAAGCCCTCGGGTTACTCGGTATGGATCTGGGCCTGGACTGGGGTGGCAACTGGAAAAGTTTCAAGGACCAACCTCATTTTCAACTACGCCCTTCCTGGGCTAATGGAATGAACGAAAGAGAGATGCTGACCGAACTCAGAAAACGCAAATCGGAAGATCAAAAAGTCTTTGTATGATGCCAAGTTGATTTGTCTGCATTGCAACGGCCGGCAACATCAGCGCTGCGGCGCCACCATCCGGAACCGGATGTTGATGCCATCGGAGACCATCGTGTCGGCCCACTCACCGTCGCCGATCTTGAAGTCGCTGCGTTTGAGCACCAGTTCGCCGTCGAAAATGCCGATGGCGTTTTCCGCCTTCAGCAATACCGGTACCGTCACCTCGCGGGTCAGTCCCCTGAGGGTGAGATTGCCAGTGATCCGGTAGCGGTTGTTGCCCAGGTCCTTGAACCGGGTCGACTCGAAAGTCGCCACCGGATAACTGGCGGTGTCGAACCAGGCAGGTTTTTGCAATTCAGTACTGGCGTCTTCGCTGCCGGCATCGATGCTGTCGAGTTCGATGGTGAGTTTGGCGCGGGCCGCTTCGGGGTGACGGGTATCAAAATCGAGTTCGCCCTCGAACTTGCCGAAGGTGCCATACACCCTCGACCCCATTTGGTTGTAGGTGAAACTGATGGTGCTGGCGGTGGCGTTCACGTCGGTGTATTCGACGGCATGGGCACCGGGCAAAACGCCCGGCACAAGGATGACAGCCATCGCGATGAAACGTGAAAATCGAGAGTTCATGGGACTCTCCGGGGCCATGGCCCCTCATGGTTTGAGGTGTCGAACGCACGATGGACTAAAGCAAAGAACCGCCGTTTATTCCACCCCCGAACGGACTTGCGATTATCTGTAGCCGATTTCACTCGGTGACTGTCAATCCTGTCCAGGCTCAAACCCGGGGTGCAACCGATACATCCGCCTGGCCGCTGGCCTGGAGTGCAGCGAGCACGAAACCGTCCGCCTTCTTGCGCTCTACGAACGCTCTCACGTAAGCCGCCCCCGCCTCTCGCTGCCGAGGCACCGCCATCGCCTGGCGAATGGCGGTGAACGCCCCTTCGAGCACCCGATAACGCCGGTCCGCTTCGGCCACTTTCTGCAACGGTTGGCGCACGCCGGCGGCGGCCTCCAGGCCCTTGTCAAAGAACAGATCGACCGCAGCGGCGGAGGTTTCTGCCCGTTCCAGTTGCGCGTGCTTCAGGGTGCGGGTCAGGAACAGGTCATAGGCCGCGCCCTTACCGACCGCCAGACGCAGCCCGGGTTGGTCGAGATCGTCGACCGTCACATAGGGCGAATCGGCCGCCACCAGATAAGTGCCTTCGATGATCACGTAGGGTTCGCTGAAGCCAATTTGCTGCTCGCGCACTGGCTCGATGGCCAGGAAAGCGACGTTCCACGCGCCCTCCTCCAACGCGGCGAACACCTTGCCCGCCGCGTCGAAAGTCAGCATGTGCAGGCGCACGCCCAGCTCCTCGGCCAAGGCTCTGGCCAAGGCCACCGAGACACCCCGCGGCGCGCCATCTTCGCCCTGCTGCGCCAACACCGGATTGCCGAAATTGATCGCCGCGCGCAGCACGCCGCCGGGGGCCAGGTCTTGCAGAACAGCGGGGGTGACAGCACTCATCATTTGCTCCAGTCAGGGGCCGGGACAGGCTCAGGCCTGCTTGTGTTCAGGTAGAAAAAACCATGCAGACCGGGCTTCCCGTGGACACCGAGAAACCGGTCTTGCTCAGCCCGCCCTTTTGCGGATCGACCGCCATCGAGAGGATGGTGTCGCTGTCTTCGTTGAGCGCAAACAGGAAACGCTCATTGGGTGTCAGCGTGAAGAAGCGCGGCGTCTTGCCGTCGGTGGGCATGAACTCCACCGGACTCAACAGCCCTGTGCCCTGATCAATGGCAAACGCCGCGACGCTGTCGTAACCGCGGTTGGAGGCGTAGACGAAACGGCCGCTGCGATCGACTTCGATCTCCGAGGCACGGCTGTTGCCGGTGAAGGTCGACGGCAGCGAGGTCACCACTTGCAGCGGCTTCAAGGAACCGTCCTGCGGGTTGAAGCGATAGGTCGTCACGGTCGAATCCAGCTCGTTGATCACGTAGGCGAACGGTGCCGTCGGGTGCAACGCCAGGTGCCGAGGGCCGGCGCCTTCACGGGTGGTCACGAAGGGTTGCGCGGCAGGGATCAGCGTGCCGTTGTCGAAGCGGAAGCTGAAAATCCGGTCCAGGCCTTTGTCGGGCACCAGGACGAAATTGCCGGTGTGATCGAACGGGTTGAAATGCGGTTTGGAGAACGGCTGCTCGACCCGGTGCGGGCCCAATGGGCCTTCCAGTTTCAGCAACTGATTGAGCGTACCGAGCGAACCATCCTTCTCGACATTCATCACCGCCAGGGAGCCGGTGATGTGGTTGGACACCACCAGGAAGCGCTCGGTCGGGTCCAGCGCCAGATGCACCGGGTTCTTGCCTTCGCAGCCTTGCCGATTGATGAACGTCAGCTTGCCGCTGGCCTTGTCGATGCGGAAGGCACTGACATCGCTCTTGTCGCCGTGCACGGTGTACAGGCGATCGCAGGCTTTGTTCAGTGCGAGGAACGATGGGTTCACCTGGTCCTTGACCACTTGGACCAGCGCCAGCGTGCCCGCGTCCTGATCCACTTTGTAAACGCTGATGCCCTCACCGCGAGCGTTGCGCTCCTTGGTCGTGCGCGACCCGACATAGGCGTACATAGGGGGGTTCTCCGTGAATCAGTCGAGGGTTTATCGGCAATGTTGACAGCAAAAGCCTGGGTTCGGGGCCTTCTCGGTCCTTATTCCGAATCAGTGCCGCGTTCGCTGCACCACTTTGCGGATCACGTAGGGCAACACACCGCCATTGATCAGGTAGCGAATCTCTTGCAGCGAATCGATGCGCACAGCCAGTTCCACCGGTTGCGATTGGCCACGGGCGCCGCGGATCAGCATCGTCACGGGGTTGTCGCCGACCTTGAGATCATCCAGGCCGAGGAAGTCGAACTGCTCGTTGCCCTGCAAGTCCAGGTCATCGACGCTTTGCCCATCCTTGAATTGCAACGGGATGACGCCCATGCCGATCAGGTTGCTGCGATGAATCCGCTCGATGCTGCGCGCCACCACGGCTTTCACGCCCAGCAGTGCCTGCGCCTTGGCGGCCCAGTCGCGGCTGGAACCGGCGCCGTAGTTGATGCCGGCGAACATCACCATCGGCAGCTGCTGTTCGGCGTAACTGCTGGCCGCCATGAACAGCGGCAGGCATTCGCTGTGATCGGCATTCCACGCCCAGCCGCCGGCTCCCGGCTGCCGGTCGCCGAGCAAGCGGTTTTTCACCGAGCGGTTGGTGAAGGCGCCGCGCAACATCACTTCGTGATTACTGCGCCGCGTCGAGTACTGGTTGAGGTCCTGCGGATCTTCACCCCGTTCCAGCAGCCACTGGCCCGCCAGGCTGTCGGCCGGAATCGCCCCGGCCGGGGAAATGTGGTCGGTGGTGACGTTGTCGCCCAGCACCATCAACACCCGCGCACCGCTGATGGCCAGGCTGGTTTTCGGCTCGGCCTGGATGTCCGCCAGGTACTGCGGCCGACGCAAATACGTCGACTGCGGGCTCCACGCAAACTGCACACTGCCCTCGGCGGACAACGCCTGCCAGTGATGAGTACCGTCCCACACCGTCGCCAGGCGCTGGCGGAAAAATTCGGGTTTGACCACTTCACGCACCTGCACTGCAACATCGGCATCACTGGGCATCAGATCGCGCAGGTACACCGGTTGACCGTCGTGACGGTGGGCCAGCGGCTGTGTGTCGAGGTCGATGTCGATGGTCCCGGCAATCGCGTAGGCCACGCACAAGGCCGGCGATGCCAGGTAACCGGCCGGAACTTTCGGGTTGACCCGGCCTTCGAAATTGCGATTGCCGGACAGCACCACCACGCCTTTGAGGCCTTGATCGGCGAAGGCTTCGACGTGTTCTTCAAGCGTGCCCGAGTTGCCGATGCAGGTCATGCAACCAAAGCCGGCGAGGTCGAAACCCAGGGCCGAAAAATCAGCGAGCAAATCGGCGTGTTTCAGGTAATCCGCCACCACTTGCGAGCCCGGCGACAGCGACGTCTTGACCCAAGGCTTGCGCGTCAGACCCAGTTGACGGGCCTTGCGCGCCAGCAAACCGGCCTGAATCATCTGCGACGGATTAGCCGTATTGGTGCAACTGGTGATGGCTGACATGACCACTGCACCGTGGCTGATCGGCTCATGGAACGACGGCTCGAAAAACCTCTGCCCGGCAGGCCCGGCGATCAGGTTGGCACCACCCAACACTTCATCGCGAAACGACGCCGCCGCGTCCGACAGTTTGCGTCGCTGGTGCGGTTGATGGGGGCCGGCGACGCTCGGCTCGATGCTCGCCAGATCCAGTTCGATCAACTCGTCGAAGTGCGGCTCGGGCACGTCATCCCGGCGCCACAACGGCTGGGCGTTCATGTAGCCGACGACTTTTTCACGCAGCGCCGCTGAGCGCCCCGACAGCTCCAGATATGCCAGGGTTTCATCATCGAACGGGAAAAACACCACCGTCGCGCCATACTCCGGCGCCATGTTCGATACGGTGCCGCGCGCCGCCCAACTCAGGGACGAAAGACCGGGGCCGGTAAACTCGACAAACTTGCCCACCACCGAACGCTGACGCAGGATTTCGGCCACGTGCAGCGACAGATCGGTGGCGGTAACGCCGGGCCTCAGCCTGTTGCTGACACGAATACCGATCACTGGCGGAAAGCTGATCGGCACCGGCTCGCCGACCATCGCCGCCTGCCCTTCCAGCCCGCCGACACCCCAGCCCAGCACCCCGATGGCGTTGATCATCGGCGTGTGGCTGTCGGTGGCGACCATGTCGTCCGGGTGCAGTAAACGCTGGCCATTGGCGGTTTGGCTTTCCCAGACCACCCGCGCCAGCGCTTCCATGTTCATTTGATGGATGATGCCGGTGCCCGGTGGAATCACGCTGAAGTTGTCCAGGCTCTTTTGCGCCCATTTGATGAAGCGATAGCGCTCGCTGTTGCGGCGAAAGTCGATGTCCAGGTTCTGTTCCACGGCATCGGCTTGGGCATAGCGCTCGACAATCACCGAGTGGTCGATGGTCAGCACTGCGGGAATCAGCGGGTTCATCGCGCTCGGGTCACCGCCCAGCTCGGCCACCACATCGCGCATCCCGGCAAAATCCGCCAGCGCCGGCAGGCAAGTGGTGTCATGGAACATCAGGCGATTGGGCTGAAACGGCACCTCGCAATCCGGCCCCTGCCCCACGGCGCGGGCCAGCACCGAGGGCAGCGCCTCGGGTGAACAACGGGCGACGTTCTCCAGCAGGATGCGGATCGAATACGGCAGCTTTACCACCTGATCGGCTGAAAGCAGTTTGTGCAGATCGACGTAAACGAAGGATTCGCGGTCGATCAACAGATCGGAGAAAAGGTCGGTGGCAGGCTCGGTCATGCGGGTATCGCTCGGCTTTTTTGTGTTCTTGGAAGCCGATACTAGGAGCAGTCGAAGCCGATGAAAATTGATGCTTTACCATGGCAGCGTTCTCCATCGGAGAACGCTCTGATGTATCACACATCCTTCCTGTGGGAGCGAGCCTGCTCGCGAAAGCGGTCTATCAGCCAACAATGATGTCGACTGACACACCGTCTTCGCGAGCAGGCTCGCTCCCACAAGGGGAAGTGTGTACTACTGCGTGGGCAATTTCAGATGATCAATCAGGGTCTTGATGGTCGGCGACGCCGCCTCGTACTTCTTGAACACCAGCAACAGCGAGCGCTGCGCCCAAGGCTCGGCCAGGGTCACCGGCTTGAGCTTATGGCTGCGCAGGTACTGATTGATCACACTGCGCGGCAGCACCGCCACCCCCAGCCCGGCCGAGACCATGCGGCACATGCAATCGAAACTGCTGATGCGGACTCTCGACTTGAGGGCCAGACCCAGCTTTTCCGCTTCGCGGGTCAGCAGTGTGTGCATCGAACTTTCCAGATGCGGCCCGACAAACTCATGCTCCAGCACTTGCTCGAAGCGTATCGATTTTCGCGTTGCCAATGCATGTTCGGCGGGCACCACCAGGGTCAGTTCGTCATGGCGATAGGGCAAGGTCTCCAGCCCTTGCGCCGCGGTCTGCACGGCAATAATCCCCAGATCGGCACGACCGTCCGCCACTGCGCGGATCACCGCCGAGCCGACCCGCTCCTCGATATCGAATTTGATTTGCGGGTACCGCGCGACAAACCCGGCCACGTCATCCGGCAGAAACTGCGACAGCGCCGAGGTGATCGCATGAATTCGCACATGGCCCTTGACCCCGGTGGCGTAGTCGCCCAGTTCGTTGTCCAGCTGTTCCAGGGTCTGCTTCAATTGCCGCGCGTAAAACAGCATCGACTGCCCGGCTGGCGTTAATTCCACGCCGCGGGCATTGCGGATCAACAGCGGTGAACCGACCTGGGCCTCCAGTTCGGTGATGCGCTTGCTGATCGCCGACACCGCCAGGTGCTTGATCCGCGCTGCGCGGGTCAGGTTGCGCTCCTGCGCCACCGTGATGAAAAGATCGAGACTCGTGAGGTCGTATCGCAATGGAAAAAATCCTTGGCTCGCAAGCCTTGAGTGAAGCACGCCGGGCCACGGGATAGCCAGCGAGGGCGCCGATCTTTATCCGCTACTGTTCAAGCTCACGCTGCCACGCCCGCTGCAACAGATCCATGACTTCCTTATCCGACGTCTGGGAAAAATCCATGTAGAAATATCCGATCGACATCAGCCATTCGGGGATCAGCGGGCAGATCAGTTCATCCACCTCACTGCGCAACGCCTCGGCCGTTTCAATCGGCGCCACCGGTACGGCGACCACGATCCTCGACGGCGCATGCACCCGCACCGCCTGAATCGCCGCCAGCATCGAGGCGCCGGTGGCCAGGCCGTCGTCGATCAGGATCACCACCTGATCCTTGAGTTGCAGCGGCGAACGCGACCCGCGATACACCTGCTCACGGCGCTTGAGCTCTTTCGTCTCCCGGTCGACCACGGCATCGAACGCGGCCTTATCGATCGGGTGCACCCGCAGCGCCTGTTCATTGAGAATCTGAATGCCGCCACTGGCAATCGCGCCCATGGCGAACTCCTGATGCGACGGCACCCCGAGCTTGCGCACCAGCATCAGATCCAGGCGCACCTCCAGCGCTTGGGCCACTTCATAAGCCACCGGCACCCCGCCACGGGGCAAGGCCAGGACAATGACATCGGCGCGATGGGCGTACGGGAGCAGCGGCTCCACCAGGCGTCGCCCGGCGGCGGCGCGGTTCTGCAGGATGGTTTGTGATGAGGGACCCATTTGAAAGCCTCCTCAGGCGATCTCGCCTGTCGGTTAACGCTTTCCCCCAGCATGGACGGTGGCCGGCAACTAGTCGGCCATGGTTCATTGTACGTCCACTCTTGTGGGAGCGAGCCTGCTCGCGAAGGCGGCTACACATCCACCATCACCGCTAGCTGACCCACCGCTTTCGCGAGCAGGCTCGCTCCCACATTTTTTGTGGCGGCACACACCAAAACCATGCCCAACACCGCCCCCTGTGGGAGCGAGCCTGCTCGCGAAGACGGCAGTGAGTTCAGCAGAAGTTTTGCCTGACAAACCGCAATCTCGATCCTTCCCCCCTACACCAACCGCTCAATCTTCTGATGTTGCCAAACCCTCTTGTAGTACAGCACCTGCAACGCCAGCATCCCCAGATACGCCACCGGAAACGCCATCCACACCCCTTGCAGGCCGAACCGCGCATCCAGCAGATACGCCACCGGCAACTGCACACCCACCACACATACAATCGAAATTGCCACCGGCACCATCACCGTACCGCTGGCACGCATGATCCCGCCGATGATCGCCTGGAAACCAAACACCAACAGGCTCCAGAGCATGATGTGCAACAGATGCTCGGCCATGCTCCGCGTCGCCTCCTCGGTGAGGAACAAACCCAGCAACCAGTGCGACAACAAATACCCCAACACCACCAGGCCACCGGTCAGGCACACATTGATCATCAACCCCGTGCGCAAAATCGGCCCGATCCGTTCGATACGCCCCGCTCCAATCGCCTGCGCCCCAAGAATCGACGCGGTAATGGCAATCGACAACGCCGGAAACTGCACGTAATTGACGATCTGCGTCACCGCCCCATACGCCGCCGTCGCCTGGGAACCGTGCTGGTTCACCAGCGCCAGAATCACCAGCTCCGACAGCGACAACACCACCATCTGCAACCCGGTGGGCAAGCCGATGCGCAGCACCTTGCCGAGGATCGCCATGTCCAGCTTCATCGCCGCAAAAAACTCGCGGTCCGGCGCCAACGGATGGCCCTTGCGAATCAAGCGCCACGCCAGCCACCCCATCGCCGCCAGGTTCCCCGCCAACCCGGCAAACGCCGCACTCTGGATCCCCAGCATCGGCAAGCCGAACCAGCCACGAATAAACGCCGGCGTCAGCGCCAGCCCGACGACGGTCGACACCACCAACGCCAACAACGGCGACATCGTGTCACTTACCCCGCGCAGCAACTGCGTGAACAACACAAACACCAGCAGCGACGGCATGAACCACAACATCACATGGGCATACGCCACCGCATCGTCCAGCACATCCCCCGGCGTCCCCAACCCCACCAGCGAAGACCGCGCAAACACACTCCCCAACACCGCCGCCACCACCCCGATCAACAACCCCAGCATCAACGTCGCCCCGGCGATGGCCTTCACCAGATGCGGCTCCCGCGCACCCCAGGCCTGCCCGATCAACACACCCGCGCCCGCGCCGAGGCCGATGACCAGGGCGATGAAGAAAAACACGATGGGAAACATCCCCGAAACCGCCGCCAGCGCTTGAGTGCCGAGCATCTGGCCGATGTAGATGCTGTTGACGGTGCCGGACATGGATTGCAGGAAGTTGGACAGGACCATGGGGGCCAGGAACAGGAGGTAAGTTTTCCAGAGGTGGGGTTGGGGGGTGGTTGGGGTTTGCATGGGGTGGAGGTCCGTCTCGACTGCTGGCGTGTGGGTTGAGGATAGCTTCGGTGAGTTATGAGCAAGGGGCAATGGACATTTCAGAACTGTGTTTAATTTCCCGGCAAGGTGAAGTGAAAGGTCCGAGATTTCATCATCACGAGTCCTACAAAAAGCTCGGAATCCCTCACCTACCCCCGCTGTTGCCATGCGGCTTATAGTCAACACCGTCGCCCATATGGCGATTCGGGTTTGGCGACCTGATCGATCGGAATGCAATGCGCTGTGCTTTAATGCAGGCGCTTTTGCATGCCCGCAAAGTTGTCTTTATGGCAGCTGTGCGCGGGAGACCTTCGGGTCTGCCGGTATCCCGATCCCGGTTCGCCAACCTGCGTACAGCTGTCACCCAATCGTTTGGCGACGATTGAGGGACAGTCAACCTTTGCCTTGATCGGAGTTTCAACTATGGAAAGATACATGCCCCTCACCGGAATCGACCTGACTCCGGCCTCTTTGCTCATTGATACCGAAGCCCCACTCGACGTTCTGCAAGCCATGGCGGATTACCGTATTCGTACCGTTACGCAGGTGCTGGAGAACATCGCCTTCCGCGCCGAAATTGGTTGCGACACGGTGGTGTTGTCGGACTTTTCCAAGCTGTTGGCGATACCGTTGCGGGATGGTTGTGATTTGATGGATGTGATTGGACGACGTTTGCGAGCGCAGGCGAAGGAGTAAGTAAAAACGGGCGCCTAAGCCGCCCGTTTTCTGTAATGGCAATCTGTGCGTAAACACCGCTGACGGCTCACAAAAAAATGTGCAGATATTTTTTCTATAAGAGCTTTGAAAACCTCTGTAAGCCAGTAAATTAGCGATTGTTAATCCCGTCAGTATGTGAAATAAAATGTGCAGACTTTTCTTATGGTACAAACCGGTATGTCCCTGATCACATCAAAATCCTGGCTCGACCCGGTTCTCCCTGAAACATTACCTCCGTCAATCATTGAGCTTGCGGATGCGCTGCCCAAGAAGACGCAATTCGCCCGGAAAGTGCACCCGCAATCATTGCGCTGATCACCCAAGGAAGCCTGCCGCGCAACGAAATAAGGACCTTCACCGGCCTCGCCTCACGCCTGGCAATCGATGAGCTTTCGCGGTTGATCAAAGTCGGCTTGGTGGAAAGTCGAACGCCCAAATCCCGAATCGTTACACCCGGCCTGCCCGCTTGGTTTGCGCAGGAAATTTTTCCTGATTTGCATAGACGGCTTCAGTAACTGGAATGAACGAAAACGGGTGCCTCGATGGCGCCCGTTTTTTGTTCGACGACCCAATAAACTTGTCCGCTGAACCTGCCTGAACCTCTAAACCTTGCTGTCAGTGCCTGCCACTGTTCTTGCGCCGACCAGGGTGCTGAATGCTTCGTTATCAAGCGGTCGGCTCAGGAAATAGCCCTGCCCTTCGTCGCATGCCACCGCCTTGAGCAAGTTCAGGTGTTCAGCGGTTTCGATGCCCTCTGCGGTCACTGTGAGTGACAAGGCCTGCCCCAGACCGACGATCGCCTGGATGATGGACTTGTCGTCATCGCTTTCGGCCAGTCGGTTCAGAAAGCTACGGTCGATTTTCAGCCCGTCGAACGGGAATGTGCGCAGGTAGCTCAGCGACGAATAGCCAGTACCGAAATCATCCATGGCGATCCGCACGCCAAGGCGCTTGAGCCTATGCATCACTTCCAGAGCGCCTGTGGCGTCTTCGAGCATGACGCTTTCGGTGATTTCCAACTCTACGCGGGCCGGGTCGATTCCCGAATCGTGAAGGGCTGTCTGCACGCGTTGAATCAGATTGCCTCGCTTGAATTCGGAGGGCGAAAGATTGACGGAGACGAACAGATGTTCCGGCCAGAGGACAGCATGGTGGCAGGCGGTCTCGATCACCCAGTTGCTCAGGGAAATAATCAGCCCCGTTTCTTCGGCAATGGAGATAAACGTGTCTGGCGCAATCAAGCCACGTTCTGGATGCTGCCAGCGAACCAGCGCTTCGGCGCCCACCATCTGTCCGTCGGCAATGCGAAAACGCGGCTGAAAATGCAGCCGCAACTCATTGTGTTTGATCGCGAAGCGCAAGTCGCGCTCCAGACGGCGGCGCTCAATGATTTTCGCGTTCATATCGCCTGCGTAAAAGCGCCAGGTGTTACGGCCCGAGGACTTGGACTCGTACAAGGCGATATCGGCATAGCGCAGCAGTTCACTGGCTTCGCTTGCATCGTTGGGCGCCATGGCGATTCCGATACTGGTGCTGACGAACACTTGCTGTTCATCGATCTGTATCGGTCGCTCGACGGACTCGATCAACCTCCGACAGAGCGTTTCGACCTCTTCTTGTGAACGCAGATCGGTAAGAATCAGTACAAACTCGTCCCCGCCTATTCGTGCGACGAGGTCTCCATGACGGATACACTCAGCCAGCCGATTCGACACTTCGTTGAGCACGAAGTCACCCGCCGCATGACCCAGCAGATCGTTCACCGGCTTGAATCGATCGAGGTCCAGGCTGAGCATGACCAGCGGATGTTCCACTGTAGGCGAAGCTTTGAGCTTACCGTCAAGAAACTCCTGCAGCCGCGTCCGGTTGGGCAGCCCCGTCAGGGCATCGTGTTGTGAAAGGAATTCGATGCGACGGCGGGCTTCGACTTCTTCGGTGACGTCGGTTGCCGTGCCGCGAAATCCTCCACCGGCCATCTTTCGCGCCGAAACACGCGTGATGCGCTCCTGCCCCTTGGTATCGACATAGCGACACTGGACACTGATGTTCGGGCGCCGGCTCGGGATGCTGAGCCACTGAGAGACCGTACCCAACTCGGTGCGCAGCAGATCGTCCATGGCTGCACCGATCCAGAGGTCCCTGGACAGTCCCGTCACATCCTCGAATCGTTCGGACAGGTAGATGAAGCGCCAATCGGCGTCTATTTCCCATACCCAGTCTGAACTGGCTTCAACGACATCACGAAAACGAGCCTCGCTGATCGCCAAGGCCATTTGGCTGTGTTGCAACGATGCGTAACTGGCATCAAGTGCCTGAGCACTCGCCGTCGTGCGACGCAAGATGACCCAGGTCATCAGGCAGACCAACAGTGCTGCAAAACCCACCAATGGCAAGCCCAGCCCAAGCAAGCGCTGGCCTGGCTCGGGCGGACTCCAGTGCAAGGTGCCCGCACTACCGTTCTCGCCCAATGAAAAGACTGACGGGTCGTAAAGTTCGTCAGGCGTGGCCACCCGCAAGTCATCAACCCCGTAATCCTGGCCCAGAGCTTCGAGCTTGGCAGGCTCCAGGATGTCTACGAATATCAACACGGAAGGTACCCTGCCATCGCGCAAGACAGTAGGATCGGTTCCCGGCGTTATCGCCGCCGCCACCACCAGCGCTGGCACGCCGCCAATATTGATGAAGGCCGATGTCGGGATTTCCGCTTCCGCCCCCGCGCGTGCCCTTTCGAGGATGGCCCCCGTCGACTGTTTAAGCCATTGTGAGGCGTCAACCGGTTTCAGCTCGCCTTTGACCACCGCGTACACAGTGCGATTGCTGTCGTTGACGACAAACATCCCCTCGAATCCAAAATCCGTGAAAAGCGTCGGGCCGACATTCTGACGCACGTAGGCCCAGTCGATGTCCACTTGCGTGTGCAGCTGCCGATAGGTGTCCCCCCAGAAGGCGTAATCCTTGACAGTCGATAGCAGAGACTTCTCCAGCGATTGCACCGCTTTTCTTGTATAGAAAGCGCTCTCGGCTTCCTCGGTCCGGTCCAGATCATTCGCCAGATAAACAAGCAAATAGCTGGCGAGAAAAAAGACGCCAACCAGAAGCCACAGAAACTTGAAAAGAGAAGCACGAGTCAATGCCACGCTGGAGCGACTGGACGACGGACTGGAGGTAGTTCGGGTGGTGTTGGGCATAGATTCCCGCAAGGCGTCGAAACGAGTAAGTTGCACGTCAGGCTATCGACTGTAGTCGATAAACCATTAAGTGTTCCTGGCGGTAATGACTGGCCCCTGAAAACCGAGACAAGACAGCAAAGGAAAGCACGGGCCAGCGTGATTACCGACTTGCCACCGCCCTCCGCGTCCCCGCAAACGCACTCGTCCCCAGCCAACGCCACAAGCTCTGAGCATCCTTCACCGCGCCATCCACACGCAGCTCCCGCGATTCAAGTACCTCCCGCGGTGTGCGGTCGCCTGCCCACACTTCGGTCAATGCGCGCACGCTGGAGTCGACGACCAGGGTCAGTTCGCGGCCGGGGTCGTCGCGGCACAGGTCTGCCACGCCCTCTTCAACCACCAGCCACCAGGCTTGCTCGCCGGGCCGGGCGTCGCGGAATTTGAATTGAATGACCACCGGTCGCGGGGGGAATGTCTCGATGTGGACGAAACGACGTACGTCCCACATGAGCAGGCCGGCGTCGAGCTCGTCATCGCGCAGGCGGCTGCCGATCCAGCGGGCGCCCCAATGCCCCAGCGCCATGATGATGGGGCGCAGTTCCTCGCCCGCCTCGGTCAGGCTGTATTCCCAGACTTTGCCCACGGCCGTGCGACGAACGACGCCAACGTCTTCCAGGTGGCGCAGCCGTTGCGCCAACAGGCCGGTGGACATCCGGGGCACCCCGCGGTGCAGTTCGTTGAAGCGCTTGCTGCCGCACAGCAGCTCGCGCACGACCAAGGGTGTCCAGCGCTCGCACAGTGCTTCGGCACCCCGTGCGACTGTGCAGAACTGACCGTAGCTCTCTTCCATTGCCTGGACTCCGCGACTGCAACACTTCAGATTCTGAACTAGTCCCGCCCCTTCCTTGCGCGCAGGCTCAAGACTTCGAAGCCAAGTGCCAAAGGAGAACGCCATGACCAAGGTAGCCATCATTCAACGCCCGCCCGTGCTGCTCGATCGCAGCGCGACCATCGCCCGGGCCGTGCAATCGGTCGCTGAGGCCGCGGCGGCGGGAGCCTCGCTGATCGTTTTGCCCGAATCCTACATTCCCGGTTACCCGTCGTGGATCTGGCGGCTGGCGGCAGGAAAGGACGGGGCTGTCATGGGCCAGTTGCACACGCGGCTGCTGGTCAACGCTGTGGATATTACCAACGGTGACCTGAGCCCATTGTGCGAGGCGGCCCGCGTTCACGCCGTGACGATCGTGTGCGGCATCAATGAATGCGATCGGCACAATGGCGGCGGCACGCTCTATAACAGCGTAGTCGTGATCGGCGCGAACGGCGCAATGCTCAACCGGCACCGCAAGCTCATGCCCACCAATCCCGAGCGCATGGTGCATGGCTTCGGCGATGCAAGCGGGTTGCGTGCGGTCGACACACCGGTCGGTCGCCTGGGTGCGCTGATCTGCTGGGAAAACTACATGCCGTTGGCCCGCTATGCACTGTATGCCCAAGGGGTGGAAATCTACGTCGCCCCCACGTACGACACGGGCGAAGGCTGGATCAGCACGATGCGGCATATCGCACTCGAAGGCCGCTGCTGGGTGCTCGGCAGCGGAACCGCACTGCGTGGCGGCGACATCCCCGACGACTTCCCGGCGCGTGCCCAACTGTTTGCCGATCCGGACGAATGGATCAACGACGGCGACTCGGTGGTGGTCAATCCCCAAGGCCGGATCGTCGCCGGTCCATTGCACCGGGAGGCCGGCATTTTGTATGCGGACATCGACGTCGCCCTGGTGGCGCCCGCTCGGCGCGCGCTTGACGTGACCGGTCACTACGCACGCCCCGACATATTCGAATTGCAGGTGCGGCGCACAGCGGCGACCTCGGTGCGCTACATCGACGCGTGAAGTCACCCTTGATCGAGGAGTCATTCCATGAACACTGAACGGTCTTACAAAGGCAGTTGTTTTTGCGGCGCGGTCGAGTTCACCGTCAGCGGCGAGCCGGCCGCGATGGGCTATTGCCACTGCGAGTCGTGTCGGCATTGGTCAGCAGGGCCGGTCAATGCCTTCACGCTGTGGAAACCCGAGGCGGTGCAGGTGACCCGGGGTGCCGAGAACATCGGCACCTACAACAAGACCCCGCAGAGTTACCGCAAGTGGTGCAAGACTTGCGGCGGGCACCTCTTCACCGAGCACCCGGGGATGGGGCTCATTGACGTGTATGCCGCAGTCATCCCGGATCTCGCGTACGAGCCGGGGGTTCACGTCCACTATCAGGAGGCTGTGCTGCGCATCAAGGATGGATTGCCGAAGCTGAAGGATGTGCCCAGCGAGTTAGGCGGATCGGGCGCCAGCATGGATGAGTAGCGGCCCCGCGGCGCTCTCCCGCTGAGCATTTAACCTGTGGGAGCGAGCCTGCTCGCGAAGGCGATTTATCAATCAACATTGATGGTGACTGGCAGACCGCTTTCGCGAGCAGGCTCGCTCCCACAGGGGATCAGCGAACCAACCATTGACTGCGTCAATAGTCACCATTAACTCAATGAAGTTCTCTTAAAAACTGTGCGGCGTAACATCTGCTCCATACCAACCAAATACCCCCGGAGCACACGATCATGAAACGCCAAACCATTCTCAGCATCGCTTTTTCGATCTTCGCAGTGAACGCTTTCGCCGCTACCTCTGCTCAACCTGTAGTCGCTGAAGGCGGCTCGGATCGCCTGCTCGAAAAACGCGCTGTTGCTGCCGATGGTTCGGATCGTTTGAAAGGCAACACCGTAGCCGCTGATGGCTCTGACCGCCTGAAAGGCAACACCGTCGTCTAACTAAACCGCTCCACCGCACCACTCAAAAAGCCCGGCCTGATCAGCCGGGCTTTTTGGTGTTTATGCATAGAGATCGGTATAGACACCTGATCAAAAACCGGATTTTTTTAGCAATGATGCGCTTTCGAAGGTAAACCCATCAGATACAAATAAATCCGTCCCCTTTTCGCTCTGGAAAAGGGGACGCCCAATAGCCTTGCCTTGAGATTGGCAAATGGGTGTCCTCTTGGTTTCAAGGGACTTGAGGCGCTCACTCTACCTAAAGCGAATCTATCGTCATGGTCAATTCGCTTAGATTTTCATCTTGCTCCACAGACTCAATTTTGATGGTCACAGTTTGATGGCGCCAACGATCAGTAAACCTCACAGTATCGTAGTCACGGCGTGGATTAAAATACCGAGGCTTTTCGACGCCCTGTTCCGAATAGTTAAAAATGTTTTGCTGAATGAGACACCGATCTACGGCCGCCTCAAGCTCGTTCATTTTTCTTACGAGAATTCCGCGTTGTGCCTCATCCGTTTGACCGTAATAGCAGACGTAATCAACGTGGTGCTTACCAAGACTTTTATCGATCACGCATTCGGACGCGCCGCCTAAGTTAACCGTTCCATAGAAACGATCGTCGTCGATACGTTTGCCTTCAAGTGCAGAAAAGTATCCTTTATTCAACCAGCTCTCCGTCCCCCTGACCAACACATGTGCCAAGCGTTGACAAAAATTTCCCGTTTCCGTACCGGCAGCCAAGTGTGGATTTTCATTAGATTGCTGGGGTTGGAGGGCGCAACCTGCAAGCATTAATAAAATTGCCCCTCCGGATAAGCAGTGGCGCTTCATTGTTTGCATGAAAACTTCACCTCATTATAAATATTTCCTTGATGTTCGCTCGGCCGGAATAACAATACCGCATCATATCCTTTGTAGTTATCAGTTACCCACTGATCAGCCAAAGCATTCAATAAAGCATTCACCGCATAAGTGACCAGCGCCCCCAATTGCGCCCCACCCCATGCAAGTAGCGCCCCAGCACTCTGCTGCCCAGTATCCTTCTGTTCTTTAACGCTGCCACCACTCAATTGAACTCGGTTCAATGCATCCGCTACCGATACTGGAAACTGACTAAGCGGCACAGCTGGTGAGAGTTTGATCGTGATCGAACCACGGCGCTGCCTTACAGCGGAATTTATAGCAGACGAAATAATCCTATCGTCGCCACCTGTAATCAAAAAAGGGTTGGCGTTATTGCAACCAGCCTTAGGTGCAGTCATTTCGGCAGGCAAAGCCGACATTATACTTTCGGCAACCACCTTAGCAGCCGCGCATTGCCCAGTAGTAAGATCACAGGCGGAGCTATTCATCGAGAACAGCGCCATCCACATAGCACAAACGCTAATGACAGTTATCTTGCGCATAGCCGTTCTCCGCAAAAACTTGCTTCACTACTGTCAACACTCCCGGCCCACAATAGATCGGCCAGCCTGTCGTTGCATCGGGTCTGACTTCTGCACCATGCGCCAGCAAATAATTCAGCATTTCCCGCTTTTCAGGGGTCCATGGCCCATACGTCTTGCTTTGCAGGTAAGCACTGGCATCTGTGGTAGACCACTCGACGCCCAATGCCAGTAAGTGTTTTATGGCTTCCACTGAGTCCAACTCAATAGCGGTACGAGTCAACAAAAGCTCTTTATTGAGCGAGTTCAAATTGGATTGTTCATTGAGCATGACCTTGAGCCAATCTTGCACTTTGCCGCTACGTATTGCGGCGGCAAAACCCTTAGTCAACATTTGTGGCTCTAACACCCAACCACTGTTATCTACTGTCACCGGAGCAGGTACCATTGTTGCCCCAAGGCCTTCGAGGCCCGTCATCCCTGAAAGTGTATTGGCCACACTTCCAACATCCAGCGCTTGGGAATGAACACCTACTATCGCGCCGTCTGTTCGAGCCACGATCAGTGCACCAGAGCTGGCTGGGAATGTCATGCAGTGATGGTAGAACTGACTCTGTATTGGTGTGTCTTCATTGCCTACACGGCAGTTCCCGCTTGAAAGCCGCTTCGCCTGCCCCAGTGGATAGCTGACAACCACCAATGTTTCGCCTTTGATCGGCAACCTGATTTTCATAGGGTATGGTTTGAATGAGTCTTTGAACGGTTTACTGAGTACCAACACTGAAATATCCGCGGTCGCCGACGACAATATGGGAGATGAAACAAGATCGATGTCTTCCTGAGCCAAAACACCTCGCACCGAGTCGTAGCTGACCACTTTCGCCCTTATAACTTTTCCCGGCCCGTTACCTGGGATGCAGTGCGCCGCTGTAACAACTTGACTAGGCGCTATTAGCGTTGCAGTACAGCTTTGATATTCTTTCTGTCCTTCGAACTCATTTAAAAGCTCCAGGCGAAGTGTCGCAACCTCAAGATCATGCCATGGAAAAGTAGTGGGTAACTGTTCGGTGAGAAACATCAGTCGTGGCGGCTCATTGGTATATCTACGCAGTGTTGCCATACTGACGGAACCACTACTCTCCGGGAAAGCCTTTTTTATGGCGTTGTACTCGGTTTCCGCATCACCAAATACGTGCGGGCATGTACCTGCTAGTAGAATAAAGATTATCACCACCTGAAAGCGCTCTCGCCAACCCCTCCAAGACGCGCGCATCATGCATGCCTCCCTCGCTGGATTAATCGAACCCACCTAAAAGTCCTTATGGAGAAGGACTGATCAAAAAACTGGCAATCTATCGAGATAGCGTAGTTGCGGGCCGTAAATTCGCAAACTACGGATAGGTAAGACTTCAAAAAAAGAACAACCAATTTGGCTATATCGACTATTCCCCTGTTCATGGACAGCCTAACTCTGCTAGCGAACCAAGCCGTCGAGTAATCAAGACAGGTGTTCCTTCTAAAACACGGCTCATTTTTTGATTAGCTCGGCGAGGTTTGGGTTTCGACCGCCCCTAAAATGCCGATCGTTGCCCGCTAATTCAGCTTTAATTGCCTCTAAATCTGACATTTTCCTCCCTGCACACCTTCGATCAAGCAAGAATGATGGCAAACGGCTACGCTCTCCCCGACGCCTCATGCACACCCCCAATAAAACTGAAACCAACCCATGACCCTGTGGTGAGGGAGTTTGCTCCCGTTGCACCGTTCCGTGCTCGGGGCAACAGGAGCAAGCTCCCTCTCCACAGGGTCATGGGCAGGCTTGTCCAGCCAGCATCTGCCCTACCTCCCTGCTTCACCCTCGCTCAATGACATGGAGTAAGCGTGCATGCCCTTCCCCCCTCGTTTCCTTGAGCACTACCGCAAAGCCGACCGGATCATGCTGGGTTTGATCTGGCTGATGTTCGTCTTCGCGTTGGGCCTGGCGTTCTGGCACGACACGTTCGTGCAGGCGTTGTTGGTGGGCGGCGGGACGAGTGTGGTGTTGACGGTGTTGTATCGCGCCATCGGCGGCACGCGGTTCATGCGCTGTTGCCTGGGTGTGGGTCTGATGGTGATGGCGGCGTTGCATATCAATCAGGCCCGGGGGGTCATTGAGTCACACTTCGGGATTTTTGCGTTGTTGGCGGTGCTGACGTTTTATCGCGACTGGCTGCCGATCCTGGTGGCTGCTGCGGCCATCGCGGTTCATCACGTGGTGTTTCATGTGCTGCAGCATCAGGGATTTCCGGTGTTTGTGATGGCGCATCACGGTGGCTGGACGATGGTGTTCGTGCACGCGTTCTATGTGGTGATGGAGACGGTCGCCCTGCTCTACCTGGCGGTGCACAGTGAGGCGGATGCGGTGGAGAGTCAGGACATGCTGGACAAGATGCTCGCGGCCACGTCGCAGTTGACGGTGGATGCCGGCAAGGGTGACAAGGCCGCGGTGCATGTGTCGCTGGCGCAGCGTTTCGATCAGTTTTTGACGCAGATTACGGCGCTGGTTGACGGCGTGGTGCGTGATTCTCAAGGGTTGGGTGAGTTGGGCCACGAGATTGCCAAGGCGAGTACGACGCTGGAGAAAGGCGCGCAGCATCAGTTGACGGAAATTGCCCAGATGACCGGTTCAATGCAGCGCATGGGGGATGCGATGGGGCATATCGCGGTGCATGTCGAGCATGCGGTTGAACACGCCGGACAGGCCAGTGTGCAAGTCACTCGGGGCCAGGAGAGTGTGAATCGGGCTCGACAGGAGATCACGCAGTTGGCGTCGCGCCTGAACGGCACCCACGAAACCGTGCAGGTGTTGGCGGGTCAGGCGCAGCAGATCGGTACGGTGCTGGAAGTGATCAGCAGCATTGCCGAGCAAACCAATTTGCTGGCGCTCAATGCTGCCATCGAGGCGGCTCGGGCGGGTGAGCAGGGCCGAGGGTTTGCGGTGGTGGCGGATGAAGTGCGCAGTCTGGCGCAGCGTACGGCGGTTTCCACCAAGGAAATCCGGACGATTATCGAGGCGTTGCAGCAAGGCAGCCGCAAGGCGGTCGAGGCAATGCATGACAGTCGTGAGGGTGTGGAGCGCTGTGTCGAGGACAGTCAGTTGGCAGCGGCGATGTTGCAGGCGGTGGGCAGTGATATTTCGCAGATTGATGAGCTCAATGGACGGATTGTGACGACCACTCGGGAACAGTCCTCGGCGAGCCTGGAAATTGTCGGGCGGCTACAGTCAGTGCAGTCGATTGCGCAGAGTACGGCGGATGATGTGGAGACCCTGGCGTTGAGCAGTCAGCGGTTGCCGCCGATTGCGACGCGGCTGGATGCGTTGGGGCGTACGTTTCATCAGTGATAGTCGCAAAACCTGTGGGAGCGAGCTTGCTCGCGATGGAGGTCAACGATAACGCGACATGCCTGAATGAATGCGTTGTGTGGTCGTTTTTCGCGAGCACGCTCGCTCCTACAGTTTGACGAGTACACCCACGAAATCAGGTCGGCTTTCAGGCGGTGATGGCCTTATTTCGATGCATTGCGCGGATCATCGTGGCTATCGATGTACTCAAGGCCCAGCGGGCCTGTCCCGTAGACTTGCGAGATGTACTCGCCTGATCTGGCCCAGTGGAAGTGTGGGGTATTGGCCGGGAGTATCACTACGCTGCCGGGACCATAGGCAACCAGTTTGTCCGGATCGAAAACCGTACCGAAGCCAATGTAGAAAACCCCGGACATGACGGTGTAGATACGATCTTCAGGATGCGTATGGGGCATCAGTTTGGTGCCATTGGGCACTTTGACCCGCACGACGTAGGGTGATGGTTTGCTGGGGTCGCCGACCAGCACAGCCAGTTTCACTTCCTTGGGGAAAGCCGCAAAGCTGCGCCATTCCACATCCTCATTATGCATAGCACCGGTTTTGCCCAGCGGTAATGGTTCAGCCTGGGCGAACGGCACGGCTGCGCCTGCGACAAGAAGCGCTGTCAGGCAAGCCGTTTTCATCATGCTCTGAATCATGAAAGACACCTTAGTTACGCAAGAATCGTCCGCCTTACTGTATTTGTGATGGGCATTACTGATAATGCCGTTACCGCGCATTACAGTTGATACGCAATGTAATCAATGTTCCGCCACATCCGAACCGCACCACCCAAAAAGCCCGCGTAATTCTCGGTTGAGCGAAAACGCCTGTGGGAAGTGGGTACCGGTTTTACAGCGCCGCTCCCATGGCACGCGCTTTCGCCCGTCGCGCAAATGCGATCTTGATGGCAACCAGCATGGGCGCGGCGACGGCGAACAGCAGGGTCACGGCGAAGAACGCCGAGTCGAAGGCAATCACTGTGGCCTGCCCCGAAACAGCCCGACCGAGAAGACTCGCCGCCCCACGGCCGGCCGCCAGCGCATCCATGCCTTTTGCCGACAGCATGGCGGTGGTGGTGGTCAGTCGTTCGATCACCGCGGCCGCCCCCGGGGTGATGTGTGTGCCGAGGATCGAGACGTTGGCGGCAACGTTGTGTTCGATCAGTGTCTGCAGCCCGGCGACGCCCATCAGGCCACCCAACTGGCGACCGGTATTGAACAGGCCTATGCCGCCGGCGAGGTTGCGGCGACTGAGATCGCTGAAGGCGATCAGGGTGATCGACAGAAACAGGAAGCCCAGGCCCAGGCCGCGCAACAGGATGGCGGCCATCATGTCGTCCGCACCGCTTTCACTGGTGGAGCCGGAAAGCATCCACATCGCAATCATGATCATCAGGATGCCGAAGGGCACGGTGGCGAACGGCGCCACCCGACAGACTTGAAACAGAAAGGCGGCAACCAGCAATGCGCCGATGAACAGCGCGCCACTGGGCAACAACAGCAGGCCGGCCTCGGTGGGTGTGAAGCCAAGGACCGACAACGCGAAGGCCGGGATCAGGAACGCACTGCCGAACAACGCGGCACCGGCGACAAAACTGACGATCAACGCAAAGGAAAAATCGCTGGACTGGAACAGGGTGAAGTCGAGCAGGCCCTGCCCCCTGGCCAACACTTGCTGACCGAAAAACGCCAGCAGCGTGGCGACCCCGATCACGCTCAGCCAGAGGATGCGCGGCTCCTCGAACCAGTCCCAGCGTTCGCCCTGGCTGAAGACGTAAGTGAGGCTGAACAGGCTGGTGGAGATCAGTGAGACGCCGATCCAGTCGAATGGACGCCGGACCTGCGCGGGCATCGGGCTGTCTACCATCAGCAGAAGTCCGCCAGACGCCAGCGCCACTGGCACAACGCTGAGGAAGATCCAGGTCCAGTCCTGGCTGTCGATCAACCAGCCTTGCAGCGCCGGGGCGAGTGTCGCGGGCGCAACCACCGAGCCCATGGCGAACAGGGCCTGGAGGATCGGCTGACGGGATGGCGCAAAGGCGAAAAAGATCAGTGCCTGGCCGCCGACCAGCAAGGTGCCGCCGGCGAAGCCCTGAAGGATGCGCAGCGCGATCAGCACGTCCAGCCGCGCGGTGATGGCGGCCAAGGCGCAGGCCAGGCCCATGAGCAGGACCGCGCCGATGATCACGCGACGCGGATCGAAGCGGCTCAGCAGCCAGGCGGCGGTCATGAAGCCGATCAGCTTGAACGCGGTGTACCCGACATCCAGCCAGGCGAACTCATCGGGCGTGGCATAGGTGTCGCCGAGGATGTCGCTACGCCCGAGGGCCAGCACAGTGCTGGCGATCGCTTCCGTCAACGCAGCCAGCACGATGCCCACCATGAGCAGCAGGCCAGTCGCGGCACCGGCGTGGCTGCGCACGATCGCGGCCGGCGTGTTCATGACCCTTCCCCTTGCGCAACGACCCTTTGCTCAACGTCGCCTTGCGCCACATCAACCCGTGCCGACAGACCGGGCACGATGCGCCCCGGCAATGGGTTTTGCACCAGGCGGATCTTCACCGGCACGCGCTGCACGACCCGCACAAAGTTGCCGGTGGCGTTGTCGGCCGGGAGCAGGCTGAACGCCGAGCCGCTGCCCGGTGCGAAGCTGTCGACCCTCCCTTCAAGGGCGGTGTCGGGGTAGCCGTCGACGGTAATGCGCACGCGCTGGCCGGGGCGGATGTGTTCGAGCTGGGTTTCCTTGAAGTTGGCCACGACCCACACGTCATGGACCGGCACGATATCGAGCAAGGCCACACCCGGTGTCACATAGCGGCCGATGCGCACCTGACGGTTGCCGATCACGCCATCCACCGGCGCGCGGACCACGGTGCTGTCGAGGTCGATCTGCGCCAGATCCCGCGCGGCCTGGGCTTGGGCAACGGTAGCAACGGCCGCTTCGCGCTGGGCCACCAGCACGGCGATGCGTTGTTGTTGCGCGTCAACCGTGGCCGAGGCCGCGGACACCGACGACTCAGCTCTCGAGCGAGCCTCGTCGCTTTCATCGACCAAAGCCTGGCTGACCGCGTTGCTGACAATCAGTTTGCGGCTGCGATCATGGGTCTTGGTCGCCAGATTCATCCTGGCCACGGCTGAGCGTCGCTGGGCTTCGGCTTCGCGAATCAGGGCGCGCTGCAACTGGGTTTGCGCATCGACGTCAGCCAGGCGCGCCCGGGCGGCGCTGACATTGGCCTCGGCTTGCGCCAGTTTTGCGCGGTAGTCGCGGTCATCGATGCGAAACAGCACATCGCCGGCGCGCACGCTCTGGTTGTCCTCAACTTCTGCCGCCGTGACATAACCGGCGACCTTGGCGGCGAGCGAGGTGACATCGCCGCGCACATAAGCGTTGTCGGTCGAGGTCGCACCACCGGTCAGCGACATCGCCCATCCGGCGGCCACGACCACCACGGCGCCGACGCACAGCAGTATGCCGACCATTTTCTTCTTGCTTCGCCGCACTACTACGACAGGGATCTCGGCGCTGGCGCCGGTAGCAATGGCGGCCTTGTCCTGGGGCGAGTTCATGGTGTTTTTCCTGTTCAATGCCAAGGGCCAGTCGCCACCTGCGGGCAGCCGCCTGCAGGTGGCGACATGGAGAGTTTCAGCGGCCCGCCCGGGCCATCGACTGAACGAGCCAGTCTTCGAAGCGAATCGAGCCCAGGCGCGGATGCTGGCCGGGGGTCAGCGATTGGTCGTCGAGAACGGCGCCGAAATAGCGCGCATGAACATCGGGAATCACCTTGCGCGCATCCTGGGTGATACGCAGGAAGCGTCTGACCAGTTCATCCAGCGGCATGGCCTCGGGACCGGCGACTTCCACCGTGCCATTGACCGGGGCTTCGAGGGTGACATCGGTCAGCACCGCGGCCACGTCGTCGGACGCCATCGGCTGGATCAGCGCCGGCGAAAGGAAAATCTCCTCGCCAACGGTGGCCGCCTGTGCGATGCCGCCGACAAATTCGAAGAACTGCGTGGCCCGCAGGATGGTGTAGGGAACGGGCGACGCCTTGATCAGGTTTTCCTGGGCGACCTTGGCGCGGAAGTAGCCGCTTTCGGGCAACCGCTCGGTACCGACAATCGACAAGGCAACGTGATGGCGCACGCCGGCGGCCGCTTCGGCAGCCAGCAGGTTGCGGGTAGAGGTTTCGAAGAACTCAAGAACGGCTTGATCCTCCCACACCGGGGCGTTGGCCACGTCGACCACGATATCGGCGCCATCCATCGCCTGGGCCAGGCCCTCGCGGGTGATGCTGTTGACGCCCGTGTTGGGGGACGCGGCAAGCGCTTCATGGCCGCGCTCGCGCAGGTTCTTCACAAGTTTCGATCCAATGAGGCCGGTGCCTCCGATGACGACGATCTTCATGGGCTCTCTCCGCTGGTCGGCGGCAACATTGCCGTCGGGGGTAGCTGCAGAGTGCCTGCGCAAGCCGGGCAAGTCCTTGTACCGGCCTTGAGTTTGCCTTTGAAGAAGCTTGGTTTTCCGTCCAACGCTGCCGGTGTGTGACGAAGCTGCCTTGCCGTGAACGGTGCAGCCCGCTACGCGCTGCCGTATCATCGTCCCATCGCCAGCTCGGACACGGAGTCGAGGGCATCCGACCGGGGGATACTGACCTTGCCATTCGTGTTTGAAGACTACGTACTCGACCAGGAGCGCCGGGAGCTGACCTTGCGCGGCGAAGTCGTGACCGTCGGGCCGCAGGTCTTCGATCTATTGCTTCAGCTTGTCAGCAACCACGAACGTGTCGTCAGCAAGGACGACTTGCTCAAGGCCGTGTGGGCCGGGCGTATCGTCTCGGAATCGACTATCACCAGCCACATCAATGCAGTGCGCAAGGCCATCGGCGATACCGGCGAGGAGCAGCGTCTGGTTCGAACCATCGCACGCAAGGGTTACCGCTTCGTCGGCCTGCTGAAGGTCGACGAGACTGACGCCACGCGACAGCCCGACGCACCGGACATCGTCACCCCCGCACCGGTGGCCCCGCCCTCCACGCTCAGCCTGCCGGACAAGCCCTCCATCACCGTCCTGCCTTTCCACAACCTGAGCGGCGATCCCGAGCAGGAGTATTTCGCCGACGGCATGGTCGAGGACATCATCGCCGCCCTGTCGCGCATCCGCTGGCTGTTCGTCATCGCGCGCAACTCGAGCTTCACCTACAAGGGCCGCGCCGTGGACGTCAAAGGCGTCGGCCAGGAACTCGGCGTGCGCTACGTGCTGGAAGGCAGCGTGCGCAAGGCCGGAAACAAGGTGCGCATCACCGGGCAACTCATCGACGCGCAGAGCGGAACGCACATCTGGGCGGAACGCTTCGAAGGCCTGCTCGATGACATCTTCGAGTTGCAGGACCGGATCGCCGAAAGCGTGGTCGGTGCCATCGCGCCGCAGCTTGAACGGGCGGAAATCGAACGCGCCAAGCGCAAACCCACCGACAGCCTGGACGCTTACGATTACTACCTGCGCGGCATGGCAAAACTGCACAACGGCACCCGCGAAGCCATCGAACAGGCGCTGCCGCTGTTCTACAAGGCGATCGAGCTCGATCCGGAATTTGCCTCGGCCTATGGCATGGCCGCCTGGTGCCACTTCTGGCGCAAGTTGAATGGCTGGATGGCCGACCGTCCGCTTGAGATCGCCGAGGGCATACGGCTCGCACGGCTGGCGGTAGAACTGGGCCGCGATGACGCCGTGGCGTTGACCCGCGGTGGACACGCGCTCAGCCATCTTGCCGGCGATGTCGATGGCGGCATTGCCTTGCTCGACCGGGCACGCCTGCTCAACCCCAACCTCGCCCCCGCCTGGTACCTGGGCGGTATCTTGCGCGCACTGCACGGTGAAACGGAATCCGCCATCGAAAACCTGACCCATGCCGTTCGCCTGAGCCCGCTGGATCCGGAGATGTTCAGGATGCAGGTGGGCATGGCCCTCTCGCACTTCTTCGCCGGGCGCTTCGACTGCGCAGCGGACTGGGCGGAAAAAGCCTTGCGCAACCTGCCCACCCTGCTACCGGCGGTAGCCTTGCTGGCAGCCAGCCACGCCCTCAGCGGACGCATGGATAAAGCCACGCAAGTCATGCAGCGCCTGCACGAGCTGGACCCGACGTTGCGCTTGTCCAGACTGAAAGAATGGCTGCCGATCCAGCGGCCGGAGGATGTTGCGCGGTTTACCGAAGGGTTGCGACTGGCTGGGTTGCCTGAGTAAACACATCCCATAGCGGAACGCTCTCCTCCTCTCTCGCAGCGAGTGCGGTCTTGCCAGGGTTACGGCGACTTTGCAGGTGGTGTGCCGTGGCATCACGCTGATCAATGCGTTGCTCGGCTGGATGGTGCGGACGGCGTCAGTTTGGGTTCAAGGTGATTGTTTTGATTGGCTGCTATCGGCCAGAAGCAGTCATCACGTGATTAGGAAACTACGAGAAATGCACAGGTGAGCGCTAGCCAAGAAGACCGGGATCTAACTTCGCTCAACAAGTTCGATAAGACGCAAATAGCGTTTATCTGATGCGAGACTAGGTTCAGTTTCCGCAATGAGCGCTAGGATCATGGGCAATTGATAAGGCGGTCGGGTGAGGACTTGAGGTGTCGCTCTGTATATCAAATCCAGCGTCGTTTCAGGAAATAGAGAGGTAATCGGGCTTTCATCTCTGAGTTCTCGAGTGAACCGGTAGAACGGTTGATCATTTGTCTCCACGGGCACCAAAAACTTTTTCACCGCTTCATAGACGACCGGAAAACAATCGCCGGTATCATCAAGCAGGCCGATCCATGCCCTCATTGATGCTGAGGTTCTGTACCGGCGCTCTCTTGGCCAGTCCTCGTTGATTAAAGGGATGACGAGCTCCGTCCAGCCGTTATCGTTTTTCCTTCCAACCTGGCCCAGCCAGAAAATAAACCGGTTCCGAGTATCGTCAGGCATCGCTCGTAAAACCGATCGCATTTCGCCTCTTGAAAGGCCGCTCGACTCATTCGGTTGAAAAATCCGCATGTAACCAAGCCACTGGGCGGCTACATTTGAGAGGTCGCGATCCCAAGAGAGTCCTCCGATCCAAGGAAATATGTTGATCAAGAGCGGTTTGATAATCTTTGCCAATGGCGTTCCAGGAACTCGCCCGCCGTGAAGAAAACCGCTCCACGCAGGTTCCGAAGAAGGGTGATCAAATGCCAACATTGGAATGAGGCATTCTTCTGTCCAGTTGGGATCAACGTACATGAGCCAATTCAGTTTGCGGCTCGCTACTGACACGGCATGATCTCCCCCCTCCCCAGGTGCCGTGAGGAGGCGATCGAAGCGAGACTTGATGTGATCTGGGATTAAGGAATCAGCTTCCTGTTTATCTCCTGGGACTGCATGGAAAAGTGCCTCAGTGCACATGCCAACAGGGCCATTCATCGCATGGCTGAGAGTGCGCCTAGTTTGTTGAGTAGTTTTTCCACCTCGGCGGACTTCCCCCAAACCGCTCTTCGCTGCATCCGCCCCGCAGCTAAAGATGCCATCGATAATGTGGTCGTATACTGCCCAGCCGAGACCATCATCAATCTCAAGGACCGCGACCAAATTCTTTTCGAGCCATCGGCCCAAGGTATGACGCAGCCCACCGATCACTGCATGTGGGAGTCGTATTAACCTATTCAGGAATACCCGCTTCAGCCTGGGCGATATGTCCGTAGGGAGCTCATTGATCATGGAAGACCAGAGTGCCTCAGGGTAGTCCCCAGTTTTTCCTGCAATAGTGAGTGCAGAGAGCGCCTTTTGCGGACTGATTTTAACCAAACCAGTGAAGGGTCGCCTCTCGGTGAAGCTATCGAAGTCGAGCTTCAGGTCTTCTTTCGCTCTGGAGGCAACTTCGTTTACGGGAAGGTTTATAAGTACATCTGGCTTTTCGTCTGTACCGATCCAACCTCCTCGAGCCCCCAGTTCGGTCACCGTCGAGACTGCCCAACCGTCGTTCCAACCTGAAATGCCTTTTATCATTTCAGCAAGCCGTTCACTTCGATCTTCGCTCAGATCGCAGCCCTGTAGTTCAAGATATCGAGCGTATTTGGCAGCCCCCAAGTCCCGCATTGCAGAAAACTCTTCGTCAGACCAATGAGCGCGCTGATCGGGACCGGCAAAGATGCGATCAGTGAGCTGGATTCTACTATCTTGCGAGAACTCTCCCCATCGATCCACCAGTAAGAAAAGAAGCTCTCGATCTACATCAGCGTCCCAGAATACCTCCTGATCTAAGGACAATAGTTCATTGGCAACATAGTCAGCCTCGAACGCGTCGACCTTACTGAATGCATACAGTTTAAGCTTTCGGAAATAGAACAAATCTGAAACAGGCCAGGTCGTAGCATGTGCCTTGGCCAGTTCTGGCCACTTGGCAGCCATTCGGTCAAAAAGTCGAACGAACCACGTCACGATATCCGCCGAATTTGTTATGTGTTCTTCTCCTTCAACATCACGGCCTGGATAGCAGGTTGGTGTCTGGAAGTAGACAGTCTCGATATCTCCTAGCAGTCCTGAGGCAATAGTTAGCTGCTCCTCTAGGATGCCTACTACCTCTGGCAATAGATCATCAGGCACGTCCAACTCTTCGTTGTGCCGCTCGATGAGCACAACCTCCCACTCACCAAGGTCCCTAAAATGGATTTCCTCCCACCGTGCTGATGGGGGCTTTGCCTTCCCCAAGCCGAACGGCCGCTCGATCTCCAATCGAGGAGTTGAAATCCTCCGGAATTCTCGTAGAACGCTGGCCGTCCAGCCCTCCGTCGAGATTCGCTTTTTGAATTTGAACCAGTCGCCATTCCACTGACGATTAAGGGGACCTCGATGGTATTCGAGGATCAACTGCCAGATATGGCGCGCATGCTCGTGGAGAGCCTCCGAATGCTCCACTCGCCACTCAAGCTGTTGCAGTAGTCGTGGATGCAGTCCACTCTGTCGGATGACCCACCAAGCCAGAACAGGGCTATCAATGCACTTGCTCATCCAGGTAATGAGATGACTAAGCCGTTTCGGCGTCGCTTCGTAACCATCAGCCTGACGCCCACATAATCGATGGCGCTCGTGTGGATTATCGTCCTCGTCTCGCCAGACTAGAAGATTGTCGTTGCTGACACCCTGCTTAAAATCATCTTCGGAAAGATCCTTCAGATCGTCATCGAGTGCATAGGCGGTCCAAGGGTCGAAGACTTCATCGTCACCATAGCTGCTGCTCTGGTTGGCTGATCGAACATTCGAATCCATTACGCAAACCCACTCCGGATGAGGCGCGGGCTCAGCCTCCGCAAACAACTTCGCCCCATGCACTGTGCGAAGGACATGTGCAACCTGACCACGCTCGTGCGGGGCTAGACCCTTTGGATCCTGCTGGCTGTTGGCGATGACGGATTCACGCCATCTACGCGGATCGTCAGCCCGATTTGCCCAGGCGTCCATGCTCTTCCACAGATCCGAGTGTTCGGAATAGGCTATGGCTGTGACACCGCGGTCACGCCATTTGGCTTCGATCTCCTCTGGAAGCCCACGGTCAAATGCATAGAGCCTAGAACGATCATACTGGCCATCATGGTTGAGACCCTGAAGAAGATATTTGATTGGTGGGTCTTCTGCCTGATAGCCGACCAATACGACGGTATAACGTTCGAGCAGGTTCCGGATGAAGTTGGTCGCCCATCCCTCTGAGAGATAGGCACGCCCAAAGTCTGCACTGCTCAGGACGTAGGGATGGGTTTCTGCGGCGACCTCTGCAAGCCGTCCGTGTAGATACGTGATTCCCTCTATCTTCGATCCGAAGTTCAAGTCGGGGAAAGCGGGTGGCATATGCAGGGCCAGTTTCTCTCCCTTCTCTCCTACTTCGAACAAACGATCGAAATTCGTCGTGACAATCTGTGGCACTCCGCCCTGGCTTGAAGATATTCGCTTGATCAAGCCGTGCTCATGCCCAAAACCTGTGTTTGCCAGGGAAGCACTCAACCGCTCTGTAACCAAAGCGTTAACTTCATTCTTGCCGTACTCAAGTTGAAGGAGGTTAAAGATCTGATCGAGTGGGACGTTCGCTGCCGCAGGTGATTGATCGTCCAGCCACGGTTGAAATGCGGCCATGATTTCTGAATCGCCGGGCGGATCATAGAACTCTATGACATACCGAGTAAGGCCAACAAACGTTGGCATCCCTGATGGAAGTGAAACGCCGGCACCGCACAGAAACACTACGCGACCAGTATCACAACGTTCCAGCAGGATGTCAGGTATGGAGGGACCATCAGGATGAAATTTCATGAATTCAGTATCTCAGTACTGTGCGTAGATTCTAATGCCAGATTGGTGATGGCGCCCGCTTCGATGCTAGAAAGTACCCCTGAGTAAATGGCTGCTTTTGGCCGGTAGCAGTACGCTTCTGGCCGACAGCAGACCGTCGCGTTGAACTGCACTACGCAACGAACCACTGGGCGACTGTTCAAGATAAAAACTGGCATAAAGTTGCCGCAATTCATCAAGTTAACAGAGCGCCACACCACCCAAATCGCAAGTTCGCGCTCAAGCAGTGGGATGGCGCTTTGAAGATCAGTCTGTACCACACCTAGGCTTTGATCATCGCTTGTCGAGCACCTCAATCAAGCGCTGGAAGCGCTCCAGAAGGTCATCGTAAGTGAGAATCTTGATATCTGACTTTGCGTTATGGATCATCAAGGTGTCTTTCTGCTCCTGCGTCAAATCCTTAGAGCGCCCGATCACCACCATACCTTCTGCGGCATAGTTGCCCGCCAGCCACTGTGGCAGGTTACTCGCGTTGTTATGGATCTCCCTGATCCAGTCCTGCACCTGCTGCACTGCGTGGGTCACCTTGTGCCGCTGGCTATTGCGCTTGGTGAATATCTGCGCGCTGTGGGGTTCGAGCTCCACCAGCACAACACGCTTGTCCGATTGGCGGTATTGCAGCACCAGGTCTGCACGGTATTTGCCGATGCGAACTTCGCTGTAGACCGCTGCCACATGGGAATCCAGTACTTGGGTGTGCTGCTTGAGGAAACGGTGAAGGTCTTTTTCACGCGTGCCGACCCGGCCCAATAGCTGGCACAACTCAATGAAGTTGCGCTCAAACCTTGCCGACTGAGAGACCTTTGGCCCAAGCGCTGTTACCTTGCGTTGCAGCAAATGTTGCTTGTCGACGCTGCCCCGGCGCGAGCGATTGTCCCGGCGAGTGACGCCTATGGGCGGTATCAGCTCGCGCCCCCCTACCTCCATTACCTCGGCAAGCGGCTGGTCGAAGGCACCTACAATCACTGCTTTCACCCGCGTCAGGCCAAGCGCCCTGCATGCCATATAGACGATATAGTCATCGTCCATGACCAGCGCGCCGTTCTCTTCGTACAAAAGGATATCGGTGGTTCTAGCATGGGTGATGAACCGGCTAATGTCCTCATCCGGGATACGCAGTGCATAGTCAATGTCCCGAGGCTGCACAATGGCAATGTCTACCCTGACCCGCGTACACGCCACCTGACCATGGTAAGCACGGGTGATGAGCTGCACCAGGTACGGGTTGTCGCGAGGGCGGTCCTTGCGGTTATCGACGATCGAATTCAGCGGCAGTACCGGATAAAGGTATTTCTTGTATTGATACAGGCATTGCAGAAGGAACATGATGTGCGCCACCTGCACGGCGTACTCGCGCTCGAACCGGACCCAGCCTTCTTCCGTGCACATGGAAATGAATGGCTCCGGTCGAGTGCTCGATAGCTGCAGGTTCAATTGCCCCACCTTGCCAGACAACCCTTCGCGCCCAAAAACCGTAATTTCGAACAGAACTCCACCATCCACCATTTCCGAGCGCCTGAATAGGACGCCACAGGGCCGGCCCTCGAAGGTGGAGGAGACAAAGAACTCGCGATCCAGCTTTAACTTTTCTAGGCGATGAAGATCGCGCAGTACTTCGTCGGGGGTAGGCAACTCCGAATCGGCCACCACCAAATCTTCGTTGATCACGAACATCGCACGGGCTATATCGCCGATTAGGGGATTCTTGCGATAACAGTTACGCACCCAACTGACGATCTCATCGACATCGGGCGTACGATGCTCGCCTTGCACGATTTCACTCAGGGTGCCTTGGCGGACCTGCTGCAGCATGGGTTCGGTACCAGGTGGAAGGTCGTTTTCGCTAAGCGATAGCCTGGTATCCGTTGCCAGCGAACCGTCCATGTAATGTGCTTCCAGCTCTTGCATCCGGGCTTTCCTTAGGTGTTGAACGCAGGGTGCGAAACGCCATTAAGGTATCACTTCTGCCACCGCCTGCTACATTGCCGACTATCCTTCGCGCTAGGGCCGTAGTTCGGTGAGAGGATAATTCTGAAAGATAGCCGAACCAGCATACAACAGGGGGCGCATCCTCTTTTGGCCGATTGCTGCCTGTCACCACAGTCCGCTATGGGTCGGTTGCAGCCCTTCACGACAGCAGCAATCGGCCAGAAGCAGTCGTTTGACAAAGCTGACTCTGGCGAGAATCAAACCACCTCGTTTAAAAGAGGATGATCCTGTCCTGGAGGGAATCATGTTCACAAAAACCTGCGCGATAGCAGTCGTCATCACCGGCATATCGCTCGCTCTAAGTAGTACAGCGCCAGTAGCCTCCGAGATGTGCAGTATGAACCCGGCATTCGACCAGAAAGATAGCGATGCCAAGAACCAGAAGACATCTGTCTGGGCCAACGGAGCAGTTGGCAATCAACCTTCGGCGCTGATGTTTGTGGAAAAGATCAACGTCAACACTGACGGAACCAGGCGGTCGTACAACGTTGCAGATTTTTGGGGGGAAACTGTAGCCCTGAATAACCTCTGCAATGCCATGTCGGATGCCTGTTCAAACCTGGATAGCGAAGGGATGCGCCAGCGACGAATTCTGACGCAGAGAGCAAAGGCTCAGGGTTGGCCAGCCGATCTTTTCCAGGCGACGCGCATTTCCCCTGGCATCATCCCGCTAAAAAACGGAAAACCATGCCCGGAAGTAGATGGCTTCCTGGTGTCTGCTACCGCACTGCATAAAAAACCGATCCAGGATGCATGTGATATCACAAATTATGTGGATGCCTTGGTAACGCCAGCGATTGTGATACCCAAGGGCACCAATGGCTTCTCTCAGCGCAATGTCCGTGTTGGAGATCTGGTTGTCACGCTCCGCCCTGGAAAAACTTCGCCCGTGTTCGCTGTAGTCGGCGACACCGGCCCCGTGAACTCCTTGGGCGAGGGAAGTATCGCGCTTAATGGTCGATTGCTTGATAAGGCAGCACCGCCCGTTAATTACACGGAGGTCAGAGGCAGGAAAGAGTTTGTCGGCAAGGGATGGTCGGTGCCTGAAACCATCGTGTTGATTTTTCCGGGCACGCGTGACGAAAACACGCCCTACATGACTCCAGAGCGCATCAATGCCGCGTCTAAAAAACTGTTCGAAGATTGGGGTGGAATAACACGAGCTCAGGCATGCGCTGAAGAGTACGCAAAGTGATTTTTTTGATACCAATTTGATGGGTTGTTGAGCCTATTGAGGAGACAACACACCTATGGATCGCTCAAAGTTTCAAGAAACCATTGAAGGAATTGCAAAGCATTTCAAACCCGGGCAACGTCGAAAAGTTCATTCGATTGGTCGTGCGTTGTGGAAAGCCATCGCTTTTTTTACGCTCCTGTCCGGGTTGGTCTCGTATGCTATTAACGGGACGGAACTATTCACCAAAAAAATTCCTTCCGCCATTGCCCACATAAGCAAATACGTCCTCTTGGGAAAAACAGGCCGTCCCTTTCTGCTGAGGCAACTTATTGAAGAAGACCTCGCACTGACTGGCATATGCCCTGGCAGAGTACTGGTGAGCGACTTCGATAGTGATGGGCAAGCCACCGATTTAGTGATCGAATTGTTAACCTACGACGAAGAAGGTCAATGTACGGAAAATAATCCGGACACCGCGTATGCTTTGATGAAAGATTCTCCATCAAGCGATCTTTGGCCTAGATACACATTGCTTCGATTGATTGCCCGCGGTGACATTGGCACATTTTCACAAGGCACAGGGCTTCCCCTGACATTTGAACAAAAGGGAAAGTTCTTGTTAGGTAGCGTCTACGCCACCGATTTTCCAGGATGGTACGTATACGGTTACTCGAACGGCCACATGCATCAATTTGGTTACTATCGTCCGGTGGGGAGCCTGTCGGAGATCGAAGGTAGCGAGCCAGTATCCCAGATCGGTGACAAACTTTTGATCCCGACCGAAGCGGGAATTCAGAGCTTTGAGATAACCTCCGACGGTCAGTTCAAGACTACAAAGCTTACGCCCAAACAAATTGTTGAGCGCAATAACTCCGCTTTGGTTCTGGAGGTGTTTTCCACCACGCCCGATGAAGACGCGCTCAACGATGTAAAGACGTACTCCACAGACAACCTCAAGGAGATCGCAAGTGCCTCCTTCGATGCCTGCGGGTATTGGGCAGTGGCAAATGGTGTACCGGTCGAGTTGAAAGAGAATGCCTCACCTGGAGCACCTTGTGTCGGGGAACTTAGCGTATTTCCAATCACAACGGTCACTCCGATGGTCGCCTGCGACGTCAAGGGTTTTAAGCAGACGTTGCAGTTTCCTTGGGGGTGGGTCGTAGATCCTGCCGCACAAGAACCTTCAATCACTTGCCCTGTCGACGGCGAATCGGAATCGCCTGGAGGGTTTACTCTGAAAGTTTCTGTAGGTTCTTAATCCACTTGTCGCAGGGGTTGGGAACGGATTATTTTTTTCGAATTGCCCCGGCAGCTTCGAAAAATGGATCGCTCCATTGTTGTGTCCCCCATTGTTGGATGAGCGATACCGCCAATCTGCGATGGGCATCAACGACTACTCACCCGCCTCAATGAACGCATACCTCATGTGGGAGCGAGCCTGCTCGCGATGGAGGTCAACAATTACGCGGTCCGTCTGGATGTCCGCGTTGTACCGGCGCTATTCGCGAGCGGGCTCGCTCCCACAGGTCCGCGTTCATGGGCTCTTTCAAGGCGGATCAATCTGATCCAGCACCCGATTCGCGGTGATCTGCGCCAACATGATGCTGTTGGAAATACCCAGCAGCGCATTGCAATCCCCACCCTCCAGATGATCCACCCACTGATGAACCATCACATCGACCGAAGCCAGGGTTTCAACCAGATACACCACCAGCGCTATCGCCCCCCAGGCCATAGGCCCGGGCGACTCATGCGCTCGCCCTGCCAACTATCATCTCCACCCAAACATCGCTTGGTAAGCCACTGGAAGGCGCCTGCTGTGCGGGCTTCGCTGAGTAATTGCGTTGTCGATCCCGCACTGTCAGCGATGCAAGCGCCTTCACTTCACGCGCCTGAACTATCCCTTTAACACTTGGCTGATCAGCGCCCCCATTTGGTCCGCATGCCGCTTGATAACCGTCTCGTGGTCACCCGGTACTGACATCAAGACTATGGCAGACGGCGCCAGCAGTTGCTCCCAGCCCAGGTATCGGGACGGCTCTGCGTGTCCCTCCAGCGGTGTCAGCGCTGTGTCCTGTGCAATGAACAAGTGCAATCTGGCATCGAGCGCACGCGGTCGCCAGGTGTGCATGGCTTTGCCGTGGCCTAGCATGCGGTACAGGAACTGCCGGTTTTCCTGCGGCGTGTCATGGGCGAGATGCCACAGGTTTTTTCCGGCACGCTTGTACTTTTCAAGGGCTTGTACGATGTCCTCGACCACCTCCTCCACCGTTCGCCGCAAAGATATCTCGATCAAGTCCGGTTCGTGCTCGACAAAGTTATTTGTCACGAACGCATGCAGCGTCACCAGGCTGGCGTGATGCGTACTGTCTTGCCTGTCAAGGGACGGCAAGGTGGTGTCGAACAGCCCGAGGAATTCAACCGACTCGCCCGCTTCTCGCAACTGCGTGGCCATTTCATAGGCGATCAAACCGCCAAATGACCAACCGGCAATCCGGTAAGGTCCTTCGTGCTGGATTTGGCGAACGACGTCGACGAAACGCGCGGCAATCTCGACTAAATCCTCCAGAGGCTCAGCTGACAATGGAAGCGGAGGCAAGCCGTACACCGGAACATCGGCATCGATGTATCCGGCAAGATGCTCGAAGTACCAGGAGTAGCCTTGCAAGGTGTGTGTAAGGAACAGTGGTCGCTGCCGGCCCTCGCGGTTGAACGCCTGCACTGGAGCCTGATCGGTCGGTACACACGCTTGCAATTGCAGCAATGCCGCCAGCTTGGCGACGCTGCGGGTGTCGAAGATGCTACGCACCGACAGATCCACCGCCAACGCCTCCCGGATGCGCACGACCAATTGCGAGGCCATCAGCGAGTGCCCGCCCAACGCGAAGAAATTATCGTGGCGCCCGACCCGCTTGACCTCCAGCACCTGCGCCCAGATCGCCGCCAGCACACGTTCGAGCTCCCCTTGCGGAGCATCGTACGAACGCTCTACGGCGCTCAACGCACTTAATGGCATCGTGCGCAAAGTCAGGCGATCCAGCTTGCCGTTAGGCAAAACCGGAAACGCCGGAAGCGGTACAAAGCGGCTGGGGACCATGGCCCCGGGCAACCGTTGCGCCAGCCAGTCGTGCAACTCATTGTGATCGACCTGTGCGCCGTCGCCCGGGACATAGAACCCGATCAATTGATCGTGCTCGCCACCTGCGCGGCGCGCCACTGCAGCCACTTTCGTCAGCCCCGGACAGCTGCCCAGCGCCAGTTCGACCGCGTTCAGTTCAACACGCTGGCCACGTACCTTGATCTGGAAATCCTTGCGACCCAAGTGCATGAGTTGACCATCAGCCAACCACATGCCGATATCGCCGGTCATCAATGCACGTGCGCCGGATGGCAATACGATGAAACGTTCGGAACTCAATTCCGGCTGGTTCCAATACCCGGGGCCAACATTGAAACCTTCGACGAAAATTCCGCCCACAGCACCCACCGGCACCGGATTGAGCCGCTCGTCCAGCACACGCACCCGCACGTTGGCAATCGGCCGGCCCGCCGGCATCACGGGACCGAGGCCCGCCAAATCTTCGCCCTCGCTGTAAGTGATGTCGTTGAGTTCGGTGCAACCGTAGTTGTTGTGCAGCCGTGACCGGGGCAGCAAACGGCCAAAACGGGCCCTGACCTCACGGCTCAACGGCTCACCGGCGGTCACGACATGGCGCAGCCTGCCCAACTGCGAAGCGTGATCGAGCAACGCATTGAGGTGCGAAGGCACCAGATTCAGCCTCGTTACCCGATGCTCGCGCAGCGCTGTTGCGAAAGCTTCGGCATCTTTGACGGTTGGATCGGCAAAAATGACCTGAGGCACACCCGCCAACAGCCCGCTGAGCATTTCCTTGATCGACGGTACAAACGACATGGATGTCTTCTGTGCGACCACCTCGTCTGCCGCAAATGGCGTGCGCGCCCACAAGGCCTGCAAACCGTTGAGCAGTTGCCGGTGTTCGACCGACACGCCCTTGGGCTGTCCCGTAGACCCCGAGGTGTAGGCGATGTAGGCCGGATCATCAGGATGGTTGTCGCAGACGACAGAATTCAAGCTGGCGTGCTGATCGATATCGCAGTCCAGCCGCAACAGCGGCAGATGGGTTCCCACCAGTTCATTCGCAAGACCGGAAGTGGTCAGCACACGGGCTGGCATCGCAGCGTCGAGGATGCGCTGTACATAGGCAGCCGGGTAACCCGGATCAATCGGAACATAGATGCAACCCAGCTTGAACACCGCCAGCACGCTGGCGAGAAAATCGGCCGACCGCGGCTGATAAAGGGCAATGCGCGCACCCGGCGTAATGCCCTGGTGCTGCAACGCCGCAACGATCGCGTTGCTGCGTTTGTCCAGCCCGGCAAAAGTGACTGCTTGCCCGTTATCAAGACAGGCCGTGGCATCGGGTCGCTGCGACACCTGGCGAGCGAACAGTGCCGTCACCGACGTTTGCTCAAACGCCTGGAGCGTGTCGTTACTGCGCGCAATCAGCACTTGCTCGCTCGGGGTAAGGGCCAACAGGCTGGACACGCCAAGTCGTGGCGACTGGATCACCCGTTCCAGAATCTCGAGCCAGACCGACAGCATCAATTCCACTTGAGCTGCGCTAAACCGAAGGGTGTCGAAGCTCGCGACGATTTCCAGCTTGCGGGCATCCCCGAACACCTCCAGGTCCAGATCCGCCTGGGCGGGACGATCGGCTTCGACTGGCCATTCGCTGACGGTCATCTCGTCGCCCCAAGCCTGAGTGTCGATGCCCGGGAAATTTTGATGCCGCAACATGACTGGCAATGGCGAACGACCGTCCGCCTGACGCAACCGGGGCGCCGCCGCAAGCATCTGCTCGAACGGCAATGCCTGATGTTCCAGTGCCTGAAGCACGACGTTGTGGGTCTGGTCGAGCACATCGGCGATCAGCGAATCGCCGTCCAGCCGCACCCGCAACGGAAGGATGTTGACGAAGAAGCCAATCAGCGGATCCAGCAACGGATCGTCCCGCCCCGCTACCGTGGTGCCGGTGCACACATCCGAGTGTCCGGTTTGACGATGAACCAATAGCGTCCAACCGGCGAGCAGTACAGTGAACAGACTGGTACCGCGCTGCTGGCTGAACTGCGCGAGGCGCAACGACAAGTCCTCGCTCACTGGCCGCCGCACGATGCTGACCGGCCCCGGGGCAATACTGGCCGGGGTCCCCGGCACCGCCAGATCAATCGGATCGGCCTGGCCGGCCAGGTTCGTGCGCCAGTAATCCAGATGCCGGGTCAGATCCTGTCGGCGCTGCCAGTGCGCATAATCGGCGTGCTGGATGACCAGCGGCGCGAGTTGCGCATCCACTCCGGCCAGGTGCGCGGTGTACAGCGCCCGCAGGTCGCGCATCAACACCGAGGTGGACCAGCCATCAGAGACAATATGGTGAATCACGATCGACAGCACATGGCGCTTCGATGCGAGACGCAACACCTGGGCCCGTATCAAGCGCCCCTGTCGCAGATTGAACTCGACAGCAGCATGCGCCTGCAAGGCTTGCGTCAGATGCTGCGGCGTGGTGGGCAACACGTGTAGCAGGAGCTCGCAGGAAGCGTCGATGCACTGCGAAGGCACATCGTCACCGTCGGCCAGCAGGAATCGAGTGCGCAACGGTTCATGGCGCGCCACCAGTCCGTCGAACGCATGTTGCAACGCATCGAGGGACAACGTTCCTTCTAGCAGCAATGCGCCGTGCCAATTGTATGCGCGCCCGCCATCCCGGGCCTGAATCAGCCACAAACGCTCCTGGACGAAGGACAACGGCAAGGGGACGTCACGGGGCTGTGTAACCACAGGCGAACGAGCAGGCCCGCACGCGCTTTCCACCTGCGCGGCGAAGTCTTTCAGGCTGCGCGACTCGAACAGCGCACGCAGCGCCGGCTGATCGCCAAACTGCTGACGCACCGATCCTGCGACACGCATGGCCAGCAGGGAGTCCCCCCCCAGCTCGAAGAAGTTGTCGTGACGACTAACCGCTTCGACAGCCAGCAACTGCGACCAGATCCGCGCCAGTGCAATTTCGATTTCGCCCTGGGGCGGTTCATATTGCGCACGCACAACGGCGTCGCCGTCCGGTGCCGGCAAGGCGGCACGATCGAGCTTGCCATTGGCCGTCAGCGGCAAACCGGGCAAATGTACGAACGCCGAAGGCACCATATGCACCGGCAAGCTCGATGCCGCCTGCGTGCGCAGACTTTCGTTGAGCCCCTGATTGCCGGTGTAGTAAGCCACCAGCCGCTTGCTGCCTGGCACCTCCTCTCGGGCAATCACCACCACTTCACCGACACCGTCGACAGCAGAAAGCGTGCTTTCTATTTCCCCCAATTCGATACGGAAACCGCGGATCTTCACCTGATCGTCATTGCGGCCCAGATACTCGATTTCGCCATTGCTCAGCCAGCGCCCGAGGTCGCCGGTCTTGTACATCCGGCACGGGACAGCGCTGAACGGGTCGTCGAGAAAACGCTCGGCTGTCAGCTCCGGGCGGTTGAGGTATCCGCGCGTCACGCCCGCACCGCTAACGTACAACTCACCGACCACGCCAACCGGTACTGGCTCACACCGGGCGTCGAGCAGGTACAGACGCAAGTCAGCAATCGGGCCACCAATGGGGCTGGCACCCATGCGCCGGGTGTCGGTTTCGGCCAACGCCCGGTAGGTCACATGCACCGTGGTCTCGGTAATGCCGTACATATTGACCAATTGTGTGGCGTCATTCTGTGGCCGGGCGTACCAGGGTTTCAGGCTGGCGACGTCCAGCGCTTCGCCACCAAAAATCACTTGGCGCAGGCAATGGGTGCGCGGGTTTTCGCCCTGGGCCGCGATCAATTGGCGGAAGGCGCTGGGGGTCTGGTTGAGCACGGTGACTCGCTCTTCACACAACAGCTCGTAGCACGCTTGCGGCGAGCGACGGGTCAACGGCGGGACGACCAGCAGGCGGCCGCCGTGCAAGAGCGCGCCCCAGATCTCCCAGACGGAGAAGTCAAAGGCAAACGAATGAAACAGCGCCCAGACATCGTCGCTGTTGAAGCCGAACCGGCTTGCCGTGGCATCGAACAGCCGGGTCACGTTGCGGTGCTCGACCATTACACCTTTTGGCTGGCCGGTCGAACCCGAGGTGTAGATCACATACGCCAACCGCCCTGCGCCGTGGTCCGCCACGCAAGGGTTGAACTGCGGGCCGCTCTCGACTTGATTGATGTCCAGTAGCGTGGTTGCCACACGACCGAGCACCTCGCGGGTGGCCGTCGTCACCAGTACCACCGTCGGCTGACTGTCACCCAGCACGAAGGCCAGCCGCGTGGCGGGGTAACCCGGATCGAGCGGCACATAACCGCCACCGGATTTGAGGATGCCGAGCAGGCCAACGATCATTTCAAGACCCGGCTCCACGCAGATCGCCACCCGATCGTCCGGTTTCACTCCCTGGGCGATCAGGCGATGGGCTACACGGTTGGCTCGCTCATTCAAATGGGCGTACGTCAGTGATTGCCCCTCGAACGTGACAGCGAACGCATCCGGCGTACGGTCGACTTGCGCCTCGAACAGTTGTTGGAGGGTCTGCGGTTGCAGGTGGTCAAAGCGCGGCGGATTGAAATCCTCAAGCAGTCGGGTCCGCTCCTGCGGCGGCAACACCTGCAAGGCATGGACGGGTGTCGCCGGGGCGAACTCCAGTGCCTCATCGATGTGCTCCAGCGCGGACAACATGTAACCGCAGACGCGCTCGCCATCGATGCCCGATACAGCCTGAACGGTCAAGCTGAAGGCCTCGCCGAGGTCGTCCACCGCCATGGTCAACGGGTAGTTGGTGCGCTCACGGCCCCCCAGGTGCTCGATATCATCCCCCAGACGCTGACTCTTTTTTGCCTGAGGCGCATCCGCGCTGTAGCGGTAGTTGAACAGCGTGGTGAACAGCGGCGCCGGGGCGGCCACTGCACTGCAACGCTGGGCCAGCGAGAGCGGCGCGTGTTCGTGGGCCAGCAACTCCACCAACCGATCGTGGGTCTGGCGCAGGCTGCCGGCGGTGTCCAGACGACCGATATCGACGCGTATCGGCAAGGTGTTGATAAACAGGCCAAGCACCCTGTCGGCAGCCTCGCCACCTTGCAGACGCCCGAACAGCACGGTGCCGAACACCACACGTTCGCGCCCCGTGATCTTCGCCAGCACCAGCGCCCACGCCAGGTGCATCACGCTGGCCGCGCTTACACCGTGACGCCGTGCCTGGCTGCGCAAGCGGCGTGACAATGCGTCCGGTAACATGCGCTGGGCCTCCAGCGCATCATGACCGTCGCCGTTGATGTCCCGCACATCGAAAGGTGCGGTCGACTCGTCGATATCGCCCAGCATTTCCCGAAAGAAAACCTCATGCGCCGCCCGGCTTTCGGTCAAGCAGGTCTGGGCGATGAAATTTCGAAACGACGCAGGTGCGGGCAAGCAATCGGCGCGACCTTGTACGATTGCAAGTGCTTCCTCAAGCACCAGATCAAGACTGGTGTGATCCAGCACTAAATGGTGGAACACGATATGCAACAGCCAGCGGTTATTGGCCTGATCGTGACCGACCGAACAGTTCAGCAACGGCGGCCGGGTGATGTCGATCCACTGGGGCGGCTTTTGGTCCGGCGTCCCCACGTCGAGCGTTTTCACCACCAGTTCCGCTCTGCGGTGAACCACTTGCAGCGCCTGTTCCAGGTCGTTCCAGGCAAAACCGGTGCGCAGTATTTCGTGACGATCAATGACCTGCTGCAAGGCCTCGATGAAGCCTTGCACAGCCGATCGTGTCTTGAATCCCAGCGCGCCGCTGAGCACGTAGGGGTCACGCTCCTGCTCGATCAGGTGATGGAAAAGGATGCCTTCCTGCAAGGGTGCCAACGGATATATATCCTGCACGTTGGCTGCACCACCGGGCACCTGGGCGACGATGTCGTCGAGCGTCGCTTGATCGACGGTCACCAATGGCAACATCTGCGGGACGATGCGTTCGGCATCCGCCGGGATCAGATTGCGCGGGATCGGTAACTCGGGGCTGCGGGTTTCGATATGCCGTGCCAGTTCGGCCAGGGTTGGCGCGCCGAACAGCCGGCGAATGTCGATAAACAGATTGGCCTGGCGCATGCGCTCGATCAGGCTGACGGCCAACAGGGAATGACCGCCCAGCTCGAAGAAGTTGTCGTAACGGCTGACCTGCTTCACGTTCAGCAACTGCGACCAGATCCGCGCCAGGGCAGATTCGATTTCGTCCTGGGGCGGTTCATATTGCGCACGCACAACGGCGTCGCCGTCCGGTGCCGGCAAGGCGGCACGATCGAGCTTGCCGTTGGCCGTCAGCGGTAATTCAGGCAGGTGCACGAAGGCCGAAGGCACCATATGCACCGGCAAGCTCGATGCCGCCTGCGTGCGCAGACTTTCGTTGAGCCCCTGATTGCCGGTGTAGTAAGCCACCAGCCGCTTGCTGCCCGGCACATCCTCTCGGGCAATCACCACCACTTCACCGACACCGTCGACAGCAGAAAGCGTGCTTTCTATTTCCCCCAATTCGATACGGAAGCCGCGGATCTTCACCTGATCGTCATTGCGGCCCAGATACTCGATTTCGCCATTGCTCAGCCAGCGCCCGAGGTCGCCGGTCTTGTACATCCGGCACGGGACAGCGCTGAACGGGTCGTCGAGAAAACGCTCGGCTGTCAGCTCCGGGCGGTTGAGATATCCGCGCGCCACGCCCGCACCGCTAACGTACAACTCGCCGACCACGCCAACCGGTACTGGCTCACACCGGGCGTCGAGCAGGTACAGACGCAAGTCAGCAATCGGGCCACCAATGGGGCTGGCACCCATGCGCCGGGTGTCGGTTTCGGCCAACGCCCGGTAGGTCACATGCACCGTGGTCTCGGTAATGCCGTACATATTGACCAATTGTGTCGCGCCATTCTGTGGCCGGGCGTACCAGGGTTTCAGGCTGGCGACGTCCAGCGCTTCGCCACCAAAAATCACTTGGCGCAGGCAATGGGTGCGCGGGTTTTCGCCCTGGGCCGCGATCAATTGGCGGAAGGCGCTGGGGGTCTGGTTGAGCACGGTGACTCGCTCTTCACACAACAGCTCGTAGCACGCTTGCGGCGAGCGACGGGTCAACGGCGGGACCACCAGCAGGCGGCCGCCGTGCAAGAGCGCGCCCCAGATCTCCCAGACGGAGAAGTCAAAGGCAAACGAATGAAACAGCGCCCAGACATCGTCGCTGTTGAAGCCGAACCGGCTTGCCGTGGCATCGAACAGCCGGGTCACGTTGCGGTGCTCGACCATTACACCTTTTGGCTGGCCGGTCGAACCCGAGGTGTAGATCACATACGCCAACCGCCCTGCGCCGTGGTCCGCCACGCAAGGGTTGAACTGCGGGCCGCTCTCGACTTGATTGATGTCCAGTAGCGTGGTTGCCACACGACCGAGCACCTCGCGGGTGGCCGTCGTCACCAGTACCACCGTCGGCTGACTGTCACCCAGCACGAAGGCCAGCCGCGTGGCGGGGTAACCCGGATCGAGCGGCACATAACCGCCACCGGATTTGAGGATGCCGAGCAGGCCAACGATCATTTCAAGACCCGGCTCCACGCAGATCGCCACCCGATCGTCCGGTTTCACTCCCTGGGCGATCAGGCGATGGGCTACACGGTTGGCTCGCGCATTCAAATGGGCGTACGTCAGTGATTGCCCCTCGAACGTGACAGCGAACGCATCCGGCGTACGGTCGACTTGCGCCTCGAACAGTTGTTGGAGGGTCTGCGGTTGCAGGTGGTCAAAGCGCGGCGGATTGAAT
>NZ_FYED01000002.1:178868-243091 GCF_900187565.1 Pseudomonas sp. Irchel 3A7
AAATGGGCGTACGTCAGTGATTGCCCCTCGAACGTGACAGCGAACGCATCCGGCGTACGGTCGACTTGCGCCTCGAACAGTTGTTGGAGGGTCTGCGGTTGCAGGTGGTCAAAGCGCGGCGGATTGAATTCCTCGAGCAGTCGGGTCCGTTCCTGATGAGGTAACACCCGCAAGGCATTGATCGGCGTATCCGGCGCACACTCCAGCGCATCGGCCAGCGACACCAGCGTGGTGTGCATAAAGTCGCAGACCTGCCGCGAATCGATACCTTGCGTCGCTTGAACGATCAAACCGAAGTCGTTACCGATATCGTCGACACACAGTACCAACGGATAGTTGGTACGTTCGTGCGCTGACAGCAGTTGTACCCCTGGCCAGACGTATCGCCCGACCGCCAAGCCATCCTGTTCCTCACCGTGCCGATAGTTGAGTAAGGCGCTGAACAGCGGAGTTGGCGCGATCACACCGCTGCAGCGCTGCGCTTGGGCCAACGATGCATGCTCGTGGGCAAGTAACGCAGCCAATGCCTGGCTGGTCTGACGCACACCCTTTTGCACGCCCTCAGCACCGGCATTGATGCGCACCGGCAGGGTGTTGATGAACAGGCCCAAGGCGCGGTCCGCCCCGGCACCGCCCTGCAGTCGACCCAACAACACGCTACCGAAGACCACGTCGTCGCGGCCCGCCAGTACCGCCAACACCCGGGCCCAAGCCAAGTGATAGAGACTGGCCGGGCTTACACCCAGTTTCCGGGCCTGGGTGCGCAAGCGCAGGGCCAGTTCGCCCGAGACACTTGCCAAGGCTTCTGTCACCGGATCGGCGTCGGCCTGTATACCGGCAATGCCATAAGGCAACGTCGGCTCATCGACGTCGTGCAACCGCTCACGGAAGAAAGCCTCGTGTGCCTGGGCATTACCGCTCGATCGCGCCTGCGCCACGTAATCACGGTATGGCGCGCTAACGGCCAGTGTTGCGCCCTGCCCGGCCAGAATAGCCTGGACTTCGCGCTGCACGAACGCCAGCGCGACATGGTCCATCACGATGTGATGGAACCTGAGCAACCCGACCCCGCGCTGATTGGCCTCATCATCGGCATAAACCCAACGGATCAACGGTGCCTGGCCCAAGTCGATGCCACGCTGGCGAGCGTCGAATCGCTGCAGCAATTGCTCCGCCACGTCACCCTCGCGAGGGTCCGCCGAAAAGTGTTCGATTGACACTGGCGACTGACGCCAAACTACTTGCACCGGGGCATCGAGCCCTTCCCACAGCACAGCCGTGCGCAACACATCATGGCGATTGATGACCTGCTGCATCGCGCTGACCACCTGCTCGAACGCCGCTTGCCCGGCAAACGCGAACAACGCATGCAGCACATAAGGATCACCCCCGGTCGCGGTCAAGTGGTGATAAAGAATGCCTTCCTGCAGTGGCGCCAGCGGGTAGATGTCCTGCACGTTGGCGGCGCCACCCGCTACCCGGGCGACGATACTGTCGATGGCCGGCTGGGTCAGTTGCACCAGCGGCAGCATGGCCGCAGTGATGTGTTCGGCGTGCAGTGGTATCGCGTTGGCGGGTACGCTGAATAACTGATGTTCGGTGCTGACCTTCTGCGCCAATTCAGCCAGGGTCGGCGCACCGAGCAGCTCCGGCACCTGGGCAAACAGGCCGGCACGGCGCATGTGTTCGATCAGGCTGACCGCCATCAACGAATGTCCGCCCAGCTCGAAAAAATTGTCGTGACGGCTGACCTGCTCCACGTTCAACAACCGCGACCAGATACCGGCCAGCGTGCTCTCGACGTCACCCTGCGGCGCTTCGTAGACGGCCCGCGCGTAAGCCCCGTCCGGTGCGGGCAGCGCTTTGCGGTCGAGCTTGCCGTTGGGGGTCAACGGCCAGGCATCGAGGTGCACGAATGCCGAAGGGACCATGTACGACGCCAAGCGATTGCCGGCTAGCTCGCGTAGCGCTTGCGCAGCGACGGCGCTACCGGTGTAGTACGCCACCAGCCGCTGACCGGAACGCTCGTCGTCCCGGGCCAGCACCACAACCTCGCGCAAACCGGGCACCTGCGACAGCACCATTTCGATTTCGCCCGGTTCGATGCGAAAGCCACGGATCTTGACCTGATCGTCGTTACGCCCCAAGTACTCGATTGCACCATTGGGCAACCAGCGTCCAAGATCGCCGGTCTTGTACATCCTGGCGCCGGGCGCCTCGCTGAACCCATCGTTGACGAACCGTTCAGCGGTCAGGCGGGGCAGATTCAGGTAACCGCGAGCGACCTGAACACCGGCGATATGTAATTCACCCGCAATGCCCACCGGAACCGGTTGCCCCTGAGCATCCAGGATGTAGATACGGGTATTGGCGATCGGCCGACCAATCAGTGACACGCTGTCGTCGGCGCTGCATGTCCAGGCCGTGACATCGACCGCGGCTTCGGTCGGCCCGTAAAGATTGTGCAATCCGGTGTCCGGCAGCACTGTGGCGAAGCGGCGAACAAGGCTAAGCGGCAGCGCTTCGCCGCTGCACACCACACGCGTCAGGCTGCAGCATTCGGCGGCCTGTGCAGGCTCCAGAAAAACCTGCAACATCGACGGCACGAAATGCACGGTGCTGATCCGTTCCCGAGCGATCAGTTGCGCCAGATAAACCGCATCCCGGTGGCCCTCGGGACGTGCGATCACCAGCCTGGCGCCGATCATCAACGGCCAGAAAAACTCCCAGACCGAGACGTCGAAACTGAACGGGGTCTTTTGCAAGACCACATCTTGCGCCGTCAACCTCAGCGCTTGCTGCATCCACTGCAAACGGTTGACCACACCGCGATGCTCATTCATCACCCCCTTGGGTCGCCCAGATGAACCGGACGTGTAGATGACATACGCCAGCGTCCGCCAATCCTGCGCCAGCGCCGGGTTGTGCGAGGGGAACCGGGCGTTATTCCGGGCTTCATCAAGATCGAGGACGATCGCTCCACCCACACGCAACAGACCCCGGGTCTGGCCATGCATCAGCAGCGCGACCGGGGCACTGTCCTCCATCATGTGGGCCAGACGCTCGAGCGGGTATCCGGGGTCAAGCGGCACATAAGCGCCCCCGGACTTGAGAACGCCGAACAGGCCGACCACCATATCCAGGCTGCGCTCGACACAGATCGCTACTCGGTCATCGGCCCGCACACCCAGTTCGATCAACTGATGGGCCACGCGGTTGGCCTGCCTGTTCAACGCATCGTAGGTCAGTTGCTGGTCTTCGAAAGTCAGCGCGATGGCCTCGGGAGTCGACCTGACCTGATTTTCGAATAACTGATGCAGCGTGAGCGCCTGCGCAAAGGCACTGTCGGTGGCATTGAAATCGAACAGCACCCGCCGGCGTTCCTTGGCCGGCAACGCAACCAGATCATGCACGGCTTTTGCGGGGGTCAATTCAAGTGCCTGCGCCAAACTGGCCAAGACGGCCTGTACGCTGTCGCACACCAATTGCGCATCGATCCCGGTCACCGCCTGGACATTCAGTTCGAACCCTTGCCCCCCGTCATCGACCGACAACGTCAGCGGATAGTGGGTGCGCTCATATTCCTGGAGCAGTTCGATACCTTGCCAGTTCAGCGGCCCGGTGCCATTACCATGGTTTTCACTGCGTCGGTAATTCAGCAAGGCGCTGAACAGCGGTGTGCCAGGGGCAACCCCGCTGCAACGCTGTGCCAGCGCCAGCGGTGCATGCTCATGAGCGAGCAGGTTGGCCACCCGCGTCGCAGTATCGCGCACACTGGCGGCAACGCCCTGGGAACCCAGCGTCAAGCGCAGCGGCAAGGTATTGATGAACAATCCCAGCGCATGTTCGCCACCCGCACCGTGCATGCGCCCCAGCAGCACACTGCCGAACACCACGTCTGTCCGTCCCGTGAGCATCGACAACACCCGTCCCCACGCCAGGTGAAACAAGCTGGCGATACTGACACCGAGCCCCCGTGCCTGCGTGCGCAAACGGTCAGCCACCAAAGATGGTACGGGCTGGATTATTTCAATGGGCGCAGCGTCATCGCGAGCCTGTGCCACACCGAACGGTAACGTCGGTGACTCGATGTCCTGCAGCATGTCGCGAAAAAAGGCCTCATGGTTTGCGGCGGCCATGCTGTTCCGACTCTGCACCACGTAGTTGCGGTAAGGCGTCGCGTCAGGCAACAGTGCCCGCTGATCGAGCAGATAGGTTTGCATCTCCTGCTGCAGAACACTTAACCCGGCATGATCCATCGCCAGGTGATGAACCACCAGCAAAGCCAGCCAGCGGTCGTTGGCTTGATCGAAGGCGCAGGCCAGTCGCAGCAGCGGTGCCTGGCGCAGATCCAGACGCGAGTGACCGACATCGAAACGCTTGAGCAGTTGGCCGATGATATCGCCGTCCCGGACCTCGAAATCCAGCCATTGCAACGGCAGCGGCACGTCACGCAGGACCACCTGCACAGGCGCGTCCAGCCCTTCCCAGACCACTGCCGTGCGCAGGATGTCGTGGCGGTCGATGACCGTTTGCAAGGCCTGGATGAAGTCGCCGAGCCGGGCGCGATTGTCCAGCGCAAACAACCCATGCAGCACGTAAGGATCGCCGCCGCTGGACGACAAATGATGGTAGAGGATACCTTCCTGCAGCGGTGCCAATGGATAGATATCCTGCACATTGGCAACACCACCGGGCATGTTTTCAATCAACCCGTCGATCTGCGCCTGGCTCATTTCGACCAGTGGCAAGAGGTCTGGGGTGATTCGCGAACAGCCGACGCCGATACGATTGGGCGGGATCTCGATCTCCTGGCCGGTGCCTGTTTCCCGGGCAAACGCTTCCAGCGTCGGCGCGCCGAACAGGGCGCGGGGTTCGGCATTCATCCCCTGCCGACGCATGCTCTGGATCAGCCTTACGGCGGACAGCGAATGCCCGCCCAACTCGAAAAAGTTGTCGTGACGCCCTACTCGCTCGACGCCCAGCACCTGTTGCCACAACAAAGCCAAGGATTGCTCCCGCTCACCTTTGGGTGCCTCATAGGCATGGCTGATGCAGACTTCGGGCGCTGGCAAGGCTCTGCGGTCCAGCTTGCCATTGACGGTCAGCGCAAACGCCGTCAGGTGCATGAACGCCGATGGCACCATGTAAGCCGGCAACGCGTCACTCGCGCGACTGCGCAGACCCTCGGCCAGCCCGTCGGCACCGGTGTAATAAGCGACAAGGCGCACTTCACCAGGGCTGTCCTCCCGTGCGAGTACCGCCACCTCAAGCACGCCGGGCAAGGAGACCAGCGTGGCCTCGATCTCGCCCAACTCAATGCGAAAACCGCGGATCTTCACCTGGTCGTCATTGCGCCCCAGGAATTCGATGTTGCCATCGGCCATCCAGCGTCCCAGGTCGCCACTCTTGTACATCCGCGCACCGGGTGCAGCACTGAACGGATCGTCGACAAAACGCTCGGCGGTCAAGCCCGGCTGGTTCAGGTAACCTCGTGCGACGTGTGCGCCGGCGAGATAGAGTTCACCGACCGCGCCCGGCGGAACACGTTGGCCGAACTCATCAAGAATGTGAATCCGGGTGTTGGCCACCGGGCGCCCGATGTGCAGCGCCGCGTCGTGCTGATGCACTTGCCCGGCAGTGACCAATACCGTGGCTTCGGTCGGGCCGTAGGTATTGATCAATGCTTGTCCGGCAGGCAGACCGGCCGGCCATTGGCGCAACCGATCACCGCCGATCAGCACGTTACTGGCCAGTGGGTTGGCAAGGCCGCTGGCGTACGCCAGTTCCGCCAGCGGGGTGATCAGAATGGAGAGATCCACAGTCTGCACTTTCCACCATTGCAGCAAGGCCTGCGGGTCGTTGACCGTGTGCGACGGCGGCAGCAACAACGTGCCGCCGACACTCAGCGCCGTCCAGATTTCCCAGACACTGGCGTCGAAACCGACGCCGGCGAACCAGGTACTGCGGCTGCCTTCGCCAAGCTTGAACCGCTCGTTGTGCCAGGCGATCAGGTTATTCAACTGGCGGTGCTCGACCATCACGCCTTTCGGTCGGCCGGTGGAACCCGAGGTGTAGATCACGTAGGCCAATGACGTGCCGTGACACCCTGTGGGATCGGGATTGGTAAACTCCGCCTCGGTCATGGCGTGCAAGTCACCGAGATCAAGCTGCGGCATCGCGGTCTCAGGCAACAGGTGCGCCGTTCGATCGTGGATCAGCATGACCTTCGGCGCGGACTCGTCGAGGATGTAGCGCAAACGCTCCACCGGATAGGCGGGGTCCATAGGCACATAACCCGCACCAGACTTGAGAATCCCCAGCATCCCGACAATGCTGTCGAGGCTGCGTTGGGTACAGATCGTTACGCACTGGTCAGGCTGGACGCCCATGGCCATCAATCGATGCGCCACGACGTTGGCGCGGGTGTTCAACTGCGCATAGGTCAGGCTGTGTCCGTCTTGCTCGATGGCAATGGCATCCGGCGAGCGCGCTGCCTGCGCTTCGACCTGTCGATGGATCATCGGCGCCGGCGCAAACGCTACGTCGGTGGCGTTCCAGGACTCGAGTTGGCGGATTTCAGGTTCCGTCACGAGCGACAGTCGCGACACCGGCAACTCGGCATTTTCCAGCACCTGCTCAAGCATATGCTGCAGCCGAAGGCTGATCTGCCGGATTTCCCCGCGGCTGAAATAGGCCTGGTTGTAAAAGAAATGAATCCAGACGTTTTCGTCGAATTTGTTTTCACGGATATGGACCGTCAGCGGGTCCTGCTCATGCCTGTTCGATCCCATGATCACCTGCGCCTGCGCCTCATCGAAGCGCAAGTCATGATCATCGCGCTCGTAGGACACCGTCAGGTCGAACAACTGCGCGCGCTGCGAGCGCCACAGGCCGAGCGTGCGATTCAACTCACTCAACGGGAAGCGCTGATACCGATAATCCTGCTTGAGCATCCGCCCCAGAGAAGTGACCAGCGCCGAGAAACTCAGGTGCGGATCAAACGACAACCGCAGCGGGCTGACGCCGACAAACATGCCGGCGGTCGACTTGAGACGGGCATTACCGCGATTAAGCGTCGGTATGGCGATGGACAACTCGTCACGGCGCTCGGTGCGGCTGAAGTAGACGTGGAAAATGCCGAGCATCACATGGAAAGGCGTCGCGTCGCAGGCGCGTGCCAGCTCGACGATACGCTCGAAGAAATCACGGGACAGCCGCAAACACTCATGGCCACCCGGCGCCATACCTTTGTGTTGGATGACGCGATGACGGGGGGTGAACAACGGGTCGGGCACTGTATGGTATTTATCCAGCCAATACTTCAAGTTGCGCAACTGTTGCGGCGATTGCTCGAACGCCCGATCCTGCTCGATGAATTCCCGGTAGGTCGGCGCCGGTTCAGATTGATCTTGCGCCTCGACCTCGCTGTACAGTTTTGACAATGATTCGACCAGCAAACCGATCGCCCAACCGTCGACGATCAGGTGGTGAAAGTTGAGCGTGAAGTAAAAACGCGTGTCACTGACCTTTACCAACTCAAAGCGAAACAATGGCCGACCGATCAACGTGAAGGGGGTTTCCAGGCGCTCCTCAAGCAGCGCTAATGCGGCGCCCTCGGCGTCCTCCCGGTCGCTGAAGTCGTGAAATGGCACTTCCACCGACAGCGTATCGACGATGCGTTGCAGCGGTACACCGTGTTCGTCGACAGACGATGTCAGCACGATGCGTAACGCATCGTGCTTGTGCACCAACCTGTTCACCGCTTGCTCAAAACGTTGCACGTCGACGTTGCCAGCGATCCGCACATGACCACCGATCTTGTAGAGCGGCGTACCTTCGTGCAGCACTTCATCGAACCAGATCTGCCGCTGAGCGGTGGTCAGGGGGTACACATCAGAGGGCGAAAATGGGCGATTCAAACGATAGCTCCCTGGCTTCATCGGCCAAAAATGACTGATGCCGCGCATGGATCGAAGCCAGGCGCATCAGTGTTCGAATAAAGAAGATAAATGGATCGCGCGACGAGAAGCTTTCAGACGGCAAGGCGGATTCGCATGCGTTCCACCGCCTCCACTACGTTGCGCGCCTTGATCAGCGTTTCGATGAACTCTTCTTCCGGATCGGAAAGCGCCGTAATCGCCCCTCCGACACCCAGCCGAGCCTGGCCGCGGTCAATCAGCACCGAGCGGATGACAATGCTCAGGTCGCAGGCGCCACACAGGCCGAACCAGCCCAGCGCCCCGGAATAGAGGCCACGAGAGCCCTGTTCAAGCCGATCGATGATTTCCATGGTGCGTTTCTTCGGCGCACCCGTCATCGAGCCTCCGGGGAAAGCGGCTTTGATGCACTGCACGGACGACACGCCGGGTTTCAAGGTGCCGCGAACGGTAGACACCAATTGATGGACATGGGAATAGGTTTCCACGTCGAACAGCTTCGGCACCTCAACCGAACCCAAGGCGCAGACCTGCCCCAGATCGTTGCGCAACAAATCGACGATCATCAGGTTCTCTGCGCGGTCTTTCTCACTGCCAAGCAGGTCATCGATCTGCCGGCCATCTTCAGCGGCGTCGGCGCCACGAGGCCGGGTGCCTTTGATCGGTTTCGCCTCGGCCAGGCCGTGCCGATCGATGCTGAGAAAACGTTCCGGAGACGCGCTCACCACATGCAAGTCGCCGACGTTGAAATAGGCGGAATGCGGCGCCGGAGACTGCACCCGTAGTTGGCGGTAGAGCTCGATCGGCGGATGCTCGAAAGGAAATTCAATGAGATTGGTCAGACAAATCTCATAGCTTTCACCATGGGCAATCTCGGTCAGCGATTCGTCGATTTTTCTCAGGTAGGCCGGTTTGTCATGACGCATGTACGCATGACGGGCGATCCAGTGCTGAACATCATCAATGGAGAAGCGTTTACCGGTGGTGGGCTGGCTCACCGTTGCCGCAGATGCAAGCCCTTGCAGCGTAGCCTCCACGTCATCGAACCAGGTATTGGCGAGCGCAGACTCGTCTTCGCTGGATGCCAGGTGCAGCAGCCAGGTTTTACCTGCAAGGTGGTCTATCACGATCAATCGGGTGGCAAATATCAATGCCGCATCGTGAGACGGTGAACGCCAGGCATCAACCCCAATGGTTTCGCCCTTGAGTTCGTAACCGAACACACCGACATAACCCAGATTGAAATCAAAGGGCAATTCGACCGGACATTCGACCACTCTTTCCTGCAATCGGGTTTGCAGAAAATCAAACAGGCTAGTTATTTCGAAATGTTGCACAGAGTCGCCACGCACCACTTGCGCCTGACGTTCGATCGCATCATAAGTAATACTTTCCGCCTGCGGCCCCTGGTCATCACCCATGAACGAAAACCGCGAAAAACCGGGTATAACCACGGCACTTTCCAACAGAAACTTATTGGCTGAGTCGCCAAAAAGTTGCTGAAACACTGTCAGTGCATCTGAACAAGCCGGCAACACTCTGAACAGAACGCTCGCTGAGATCATTATGCCCCCATCGGTGAATGTCCGATTTTTATTGGTGTGCAGTCTTAGCCGTGATCAATGCGCCATCGCAATATCACGAAAGTTGCGGAACAACTGGCTCCCTGCCTGCGTACTGATGGACTCTGGATGAAACTGAATACCGTGCAGGGGGCGGGTCTTATGTTGTATGCCGTGTATCATCCCGTCACTTCCCCAGGCCGTTAGTTCAAACGGGCCCTTGATCCGTTCGATGGCCAATGAGTGATACCGGACAACAGAAAGCTCCTCGGGCAGTCCCTTGAACACCCCCGTTGCGCTGTGTCGAATGACACTGATACGGCCATGCATAGGTTGCGGAGCAAGAGAAACGGTCATTCCGTGCTCATGGGCAATACATTGATGACCAAGACAGACGCCCAGCACAGGTACTGGGCTGGTCAGAATGACCTGCGCACTTAGGCCGACATCTTCCGCCCGTGCGGGATTACCCGGCCCGGGAGAAACGATAATGCAGTCATAACGGCTGAAATCAATCTGTTCGATGGCAGCAGTATTCTGCAGCACGACAGGTTCTTCACCGCACGCTTGGCCCATGGCTTGATAGATGTTGTACGTAAACGAGTCGAAATTATCGATGATCAGTGTTCTGCACACAATCGGCCTATTGAAGTCTTGTTTCAGTTTATGAATTTATTATTAGAAACACTGCTTGCGGACCCAACACATTAGAGGGGCGATTTTCCATGCTTTTTTGAACGCACAGACAGGATCTTTCACACTTGGGCCAAAGCCAAATTGTGGTCCGTCACGGTATCGCACCTTTAAGCGTCACACTAACGACAAACGTATAACATGACTTTTTCAGAATAACCATTACACCCTTGTAATTTTGATCACTTTCAGACGCAGATCACAGACCGAAGACAGGGGTGATATCACGCCAATGAAAGAAATTTTCGTTCTTGCGCCTTTTATTAAAACATCATTGATTGGACTACTGGAAAAATGGAAAATTGGATAAATCATTAATATTGCGCATCAGAAACGCCGATGCGTTAGATTTCTTTTATCGCACTAACGACATTGATCAAACCGGCGTTTGCTCTTGCTTTTCCGATGGCAGCAGGCGCTGGATGGCGCCGACTTCATCCAGGTGTTTGAAGGCTTTTTGGCGGGTGGGCAGTCCCAGGAGGAGTCGTTCCGCTCGACGCAACGGGTTTTCCGTGGCGCCGACCTGCGGGGTGGCTCGGCGTTTACCAAGGATGCTGCTTATCTGACGGGGATGCTTGGCGTGCATACGCTGTTGCGCATTGCGATCCGTGATAACCGGCCGGATCTGGTGGGGCATTTGTTTGCCGGGCGCCTCAGCCTGGGGGACACGGTGCGCCTTGCCCCATTGTTCGAATGCGGCTGGCTCAAGGGTCCTACTTACGTACCCGCCTGGGCCTCTGACCTGCGGTTGCTCGCCGCCAATCTGGCCTTCTCCGCCTTTATCGCCCGCATCAATCTGGATGTGCTCGATCTGGACGTGTTCATGGCCTTTGCAGACCAGCATGAAAGCGATGCCAGTGCGCTGGGGTGACGTGGGCGGTCTGAATGACCGCGTTGTCTGGGCGTCTTTCGCGAGCAGGCTCGCTCCCACAGGAATGCTGTTCACTTCAGATAATTTTCAGGCAAACAAGAAATCTGTGGCGAGGGAGTTCACTCCCGCTTGAGTGCGTAGCACTCACAAAAATCGCGATGGTTGTCAGGTTTTTGGGGCCGCTGCGCAGCCCTGCGCGAGCAAGCTCGCTCGCCACAAGGATTGGCAAGACTCAAGATTCTCTTAAGTGAACAGCACTCCGCTCCCACAGGGACCTGCGCGAAACCTGTGGGAGATTCTATGTTGCAGGGGAACCCTGCAACTTTAAATTTGGCTGGTATTCGCTCTGATTTTTCATGAGAGCAAATGCCACCCGGCAGAGCTTACGGGCGAGAATGACCAGAGCCTGAGTTCTGGCCAGGCCCCTTGCCAAGTAAGATTCATAGAACGGTTTCCGGCCAGAAGCAGCCATTCGAGTCCCGCGAGTCAAACGTGTTTACAAATTCATCGAAGAAAAGTATTTCACTTCGGGAGACTTTAATGGACTGAAGCTCCATGAACTACTTAGCCGTCTTGGCTTAGGCAAGGACGAGGTTCTAACCGAGATCCGGATCGGTATCGAGACTGATGTGTTTACGATCGAGCATTTGGGTAACCCTCATATAAAATCGTTCGCCGATGTTAAAAAGGACGAAATGCTTGCGTTTTTAGATGAGAGTAAGGGGGAGGCAATTTTAAACTGCGAAAAACCAGAACATTCTGAGTATCTGAATGCCAACTCACCCCTACCTTTTCATAGTTGAAATAGTCGGCATGGAGCAGTCAGTTAACATACTCCATGCCGAGATGGGTTTAAGTCAGCAGATTACGGTGCAGTTCGATAAACTGCGCAGGGGTCAGCAGGGGCTGGCCGATGATAGCGGTGCCGATGCTGTCTAAACCTTCCAAGCGCCTTTCACGTTGGTCAATCTTTACTGCACTGAAATGCGAAAGATAAGAGCGATCGTGGTCCAGACCCAGCAGGCAGACGAAGTCCTCAACCGGGATCTGTTCAAAGCGGACCTCTTTGCCTAGAACAGTACTCAGGAGGCCGGCCAGTTCCTGGTGGCTGTATTCTTCTGGCCCATGCAGTTCATAAGTCTGATGGCCATGCCCTTCAGGATTGGTCAGGATACCTGTAACGATGCGTCCGATATCACTTGCAGCCAAAGGAGCAAATCGGCTGTCAGGGTCGAATGGCGTGACATACCGGCCAAACTGAATCAGGGGCGCAATATAGAGCATCCACTCGGCAAAGAAGGTAATACGCAGATGAGTAGTGGGGATCCCGGTCCAAATAAACACTTGCTCGGACATCCAGTGATTCAGGGTGGCCGGACTGCGCGCATCGGGACGTGATTGCTTTTGCGACAAATTTACAATGTGCTTTACCCCTTGTTCCCTTGCCGCCTGGGAAAATATCACTGCCGCCTCAACTAAGCCCGCGGTTAGCGGATAGCAGAAGTATGCCCCATCAACGCCTTCCATCGCCGTGCGAACGTGCTTGAGGTTTAGCAGATCTCCTACAAAGACATTAGCACCCTGATCTCGAAGCTTTTGGGCGCGCGCATCTTCGCTGCGAACAAGCGCATTTACTCGATGACCTTTCTCCAGCAGGAATTTGACAGTCGGAGAACCTGTTGCGCCGGTAGCGCCTGTAACCAGAAAAGTTTTCATCAGTAAGCACCTCTATTTGTAGGCAAGGGAACTTCATTAGAGAACTCGAAGTTCCCCGCACATTGGGATCGTCACATGCTGGGTTTAGCGCACCGTTTCTATCGACAGAGTATTCATTGATGCCACGGTTCCAGCGCAACAAATCAGACGGTAATCTGAGTTAAAAGCCGGAATTAGACCACGTTGATTTCAACATCAATATTGCCGCGAGTTGCCTTCGAATAGGGGCAGGTAGAGTGCGCGGTATCGACCAGCGAACGAGCAACTTCAGGATCTACGCCGGGGATGCTGACATTAAGGCGTGCTTGCAGGAGATAGGCGTCGCCGGTCATGCCGAGATCCACTTCGGCATCAACGGTGACATTCGTGGGACGCGGTATTTTCAGTTTGACAGCCGCTTTTCCAATGGCCTCGATGAAGCACGATGACCAACCAGCAGCTAGTAACTGCTCGGGGTTGGTGCCAGCGCCGGAGGATCCTGGCGTCGACAATTGAATGTTCAGACGACCATCGTCGCTGTGCGCCTCGCCAGCACGCCCGCCGGTAGTGTGAGTTTTGCCGGTGTAAAGTAGATTTTCGATGTGGTTGATCATGGAAATACCTTATCAATTGTATATACGCCATTTATTTGCGAGTGCAATCGGGCAATGGCGTAAGCCCGATATAGCTAAATAGTTAACTTGCAGAGGCAGGCGTGCCCCTACATTTGAATCAGTGGAAGCTAGTCATGTTGGATCTCCGAGGGAGAGTGAACCTGAAGCTGATATTGCACCGATTTGACGACGTCCTAAATGACGTTTATGGTCGTCTTTTAGGACATCGGAGGAAACGTGTATGCACCGCATCGGCTATCTGCTGACGGATGGGTTCCAGATGCTTTCATTGGCGACGCAGACGGTGTTCGAATACGCCAATTTCGTTGTGAAGAGCCCTTTCTACACGATCGAGATTTTCTCGCCGGCTGGTGGCCTGGTGCGCTCGTCGCTGGGGCTCGCAGTTGATACGCGTCCTATGGAGGCGCCCAGACTGGCTGACACGTGGATCATCATCGGGGTCAGCGATCCACTGACCGCGGAGCCAGTGGAGGCCGTGTTGGACTTCGTGCGACAGGCCGGTAATCAGGCACGGCGCACCGCTGGCGTCTGCACAGGTAGCTTCGTTTTGGCCGAAGCCGGTCTGCTCGACGGGCGCCGCGCCACGACCCACTGGTTTTTCGCCCAGGAAATGCAAAAGCGCTATCCGAACATCGATGTCGACGATGACCGCATCTACATTATCGACGGCCCCATCTGGACCTCTGCCGGCATGACCGCAGGACTCGACCTCGCCTTGGGAATGGTAGAAAAGGACCTTGGGGCAGACGTAGCGCGTTCGGTTGCGCACAATTTAGTGATGCACCAGCGCCGTTCGGGTGGGCAATCGCAACATTCAGAGATGCTTGACTTGGCCCCCAAGTCGGATCGCATCCAGAACGTGCTGAACTATGTGCGTCAAAACCTGACGCGGCCGCTCAGCGTAGAGGAGTTGGCAGAGACCGCATACTTGAGCCCGCGCCAATTCACCCGAGTGTTCACCTCGGAAACCGGGCAATCGCCAGCGAAGGCCATTGAAGGTCTGCGGCTGGAGGCTGCGCGGTTAATGATCGAGCAAGGCCGCCACTCTCTGGAAATGATCGCGAGGGAAACCGGGTTTCGCGATCGTCGACACATGCGCGAAGCTTTTATGCGAGGTTATGGTGTGCCCCCCCAGGCGGTGCGCCGGGATGCTCGAAGTGTCGCGCTTTAGCTTCGGTAACCGGGTCAATGCCGACCCGTACGCGAGACTCGATGAAAAGCCCCCGCACGGTTCGGACCGCTTTCACGCCTGACGCTCAACAATCCGAACCGAGCCTCCTGATCAATACACGCCAAATCAGGTCTTAGAGGCCTATGTACGTGTCGCTCACCTCAGCGACTTGAATCCAGCGCGGACTTCCTGTGAGAAAAGCGCCGGTTGCTCCCACGCGGCAAAGTGCCCGCCCTTGGCAAGTTTGTTGTAGTGCACCAGCTTGGGATAAGCCTTCTGCGACCAGCTTTTCGGCGCTGCATACAGTTCATCGGGAAACACGCTGACCGCCACCGGGATGTTGACGCCCTTGACCGCGAAGAATGTCGATTTGTTTTCCCAATAGAGCCGCCCCGAGGAAACGGCGGTGTTGGTGAGCCAGAACAGCGTGATGTTGTCGAGGACGTCATCGGGTGTGAGGCCTTCCGGTTGACCGTCGATGGAGCGCGCAATCATTTCGTAGCTTTTGGGATCGTGATCGAGCATGAAGGCCGCCAGGCCGACCGGTGAATCTGCCAGGCCTGTCAGCGATTGCGGCCTGTCACCCATCATGATGGCGTAGCCGATGTGTTTGTAGGTGTTGGCGAGTTGATTCGCCGCGAACTGTTCTTCCTCGGACAGACCAGCGGGAACCGGCTCGCCGCGAAACAAGGCCGCATCAATGTCAGGCGGGATGACGCCGGGCATGTTCGAATGAATGCCGATCAAGCCAGGCGGCGCCTTCACAGCCATCAGGTCGACGACGATAGAGCCCCAGTCACCTCCTTGCGCCCCATACCGGGTGTACCCAAGACGCCGCATCAACTCGATGTAGGCATCGGCGATACGCACAGGATTCCAGCCGGTCACTTTCGGTTTCTCCGAGAAGCCGTAACCCGGCATCGATGGAATCACCAGGCTGAACGCATCGCAAGCATTGCCGCCGTACGCCGTTGGATCAGTGAGTGGACCGATGACTTTCATCAACTCGATCACCGACCCGGGCCATCCGTGCGCCATCAATAGTGGAAGCGCATTCTCGTGTTTAGAGCGGACATGGATGAAATGGATATCCAGGCCATCAATGTGGGTGATGAAGTTCGGAACGGCGTTTATTTTCGACTCAATAACTCGCCAGTCGTATTGGGTAGCCCAATGTTTGGCCAATTTCTGGATGGCCGCCAGTTGTACCCCTTGAGAGGAGTCATTGACTAATTCCTTATCCGGCCACCTCGTCGCTGTTATACGTCTGCGCAACTCTGAAAGCTCCGACTCTTTAGCGCTGAAATGAAAGGGACGTATTGCAGTGGAAACACTCTCTGTCTTGTTTGAAGTATTCGTCATAGCGTCAGTCCTGATTGAAAAACCGAGTAAACCCAAGGGTGCAGCCGCACATGTCACCGCGGCAACGCCGCAAAACTTGCGTCTGCTCAGGGAGGTTTGTTTGATGTTTTTTGGCATGCAGATTCCCACGACGCAACGTCACGCCGAGCCCGCCTTCGATTGAAAATGTTCTCGACCAACTTGCCGTCAGTTATATTTTTTACTGGGAAGTATCGATAAGCAGGTATTCAGGTTGGTGTTTCAACACGCCTGGAAAGTCAGTTATTTATATCAATCACGACGTCTGGACATTCAAGGCAACGTCGATGTTGCCGCGGGTTGCTTTCGAGTAGGGGCACATTTGATCCGCGGCATGTGCGACAGCGGACGCGACCTCATGCGTCAGACCTGGCAGCCGTAGATTCAGCCGGGCCTGAAGGAGGTAAGCGTTGCCGGCTTGACCCAGGTCGATCTCGATATCGACGCAGACGTCGGCTGGAACAGTCACCTTCAAGGCTTTGGCCGCAAGGCCGACCGCCGCGATGTAGCAGGCCGACCATGCGCCGGCAAACAACTGCTCGGCCGTCGGGTGCGGTTGGGTGGCGGCGAATACGTGGGCCGGTTCGGCACTCCCGGGGATCGAGAGTTGGATATCGAGGTTGCCATTATGCCCGCGCGAGGTGCTGCCGGAGCTGCTCAGAGTGGTGTGGGTTTTGCCGGTGACCAGGACTTTTTCGATGTTGCTCATCGGTGATTCCTTTAAGTTTTTTATGAGAATCAAATAGCCAAGAAGACACGTAACTATCTGACAGCATTGATTTTATAGACACGCCCGAGGGACCGAACAGAACGGAAAAACCGATCATCTTCGGCTTTTCCGCCCATCCCCCTGCTCCACCGCCCGTCGCCAGGACGCAAGATTAGTTTTGACATCACCCGGTCTTTGGTTGAACATCAATACATCGCATACGATCTAATCGATAACGATAAACGCATCCCCCTACCCTTGGAGACTCAGCCATGAACACTGGAAGCAGCCAAACACTCTTCACCTCTATCGCGCACGCTTGCTGTGGCCACAACGGCAATAACTGGATCACTGCTTCATGAAGCTGATCCAGCTTCGCGCCTTCTGCTCGGTTGTCGACATGGGCAGCTTTCGTTCGGCGGCACGAGAACTGGACGCTGCCCAGAGTACGTTGACCGAGTCGATTCGAAGCCTGGAAAGAGAACTGGGGGTCACCTTGTTGGTGCGCTCCAATCAGGGCATCAGCCTGACCGTGGCCGGCAAGGTGTTCCTGACCCGGGCGCGCTCGATCATTCTGGATTGCGATCGCGCGGTACAAGACGTGCGACAGTGCAATGGCCTGCCCGAAGGTCAGATCGCATTGGGTGTCACGGCGGAACCCCTGGCGGCGTGCTTGATGCCGGTCTTCAGCAGTTTCACCCATCGTTTTCCCAACGTGCGGTTACACGTCGCCAGTGGCAAGACGAAGATGCTGATCGAGATGATTCGCGCTGGCCGGCTCGACTTTGTGATGTGCCCACTGAGCGCCGACGTCAGCGATACCGACCTGCACATTGAACGGCTTTACAGCTCGAAAGCAGGCGTCATTGCGCGCAGGGGCCACCCCTTGGCGGATGCTCGCTCAGTGCGCGACCTGGCCGATTGCCAATGGATCAGCGTCCGGCCCGCCGGGGTTGTCGGGAGTGCCGAGAATCATCTGGTCGAGCTGTTCAGAGCCGAAGGCTTGCCAGCCCCAAAGATCGCGATCACGACCGAATCGTTGCTGGAGATCCTGCATATCGTCTCCGAGACGGATTACCTGACCATCGAGCCCAGCCTGCTGCCCGGCATGAAGCTGTTTTCCTCATCGCTGACCAGCATTGCGATACGCGAGCCATTGGAATCGCGGGCGGTGTGCTTGATCAGCCGTCGCGTCTCACCCTTCACCCCAGTCACACAAGAACTGACCAGCATGCTGATTTCCTACTCGCGCCTGCGTCACCGGGCCAAGGCGTGAGCCCGCGTCCTCACGATGAACTCACATCGGCACAGCCCGAGACGTGATGAATGCGCGATACCCGCTAATCTCCAATGGCACGTCTTAAGCACAGGAGTTTGGCAATGAATCCCGGACAATCATTAGCAGCTCTGATCATCACCGCAAGCCTCTTCGGCTGCGCCACTTCGTCAAACCATGGCGTGAACGTTCCACTGACCGCCACTCGGCAAAACCCGGGGCAGATCGGCAATGTGACCTTGACCGACTGGGACAAGCAAACCGGACTCAGTTTCTTCATCAGCGGTGTCCCAAGCGGCGCGGTTCTACCCTTGCGCCTTTATTCCTTTATCAATAAAGGCAGCTGCCAACAACCCGGCCCCGTGGCCTACGCCATGAATGACAAGGTCAACACCGAACGCCAACCCGTGCGCGGCTGGACCTTCTCAAGAAGCGCACCGGTCGCACTGCCGATTTTGCTGTCGGGTGGGTACTCCATCGTCGTGCGATCGGCAGCGACCGATGGCAACGCCGATATATTTTGCGGGGATATCAAGCAAAACAGCACGGTGAAGTAAAAAACCACACCCCCTGTGGGAGCGAGCCTGCTCGAGAAAGCGGCGTGTCAGGCAGTACAGAGTCGTCTGATTCGCCGCTTTCGCAAGCAAGCTCGCTCCCACAGGGGACTGATGTGTTCACTATTTCACTGGCAACACACCTTCCCAACCCGGCAAAAACATGACGCGCTAATTTCCACATCCGCCCGCGCCTTGGCCAGGTCCAGGCGGATTTTCGCAGCAGCGGCTTCAGTATCCCGGCCCAATCGCTTCAGGCATTCGACGTAGCCGTGCAAACTCCACACATTGTCCAGGTGCCAGGAGGCGCGGCTGAGGGTGCTGTCCAGGCCGAGGTCGGCGCGGTACGCCTGCAGGGCTTCTTCCACCCGCCCCTGTTCCAGCAGCAGCGCGCCCAGGGCGTGGCGCACCGGTTGCATCCAGCCCCAGGGTTCGTCGTACGGCAGGTTGTCGTCCAGTTCTTGTGCCTGACGCAAGTGATGGAAAGCGCAATCGAAGTGACCTTTGCGGTATTCGATTTCCCCGTTGAGCATGGCGCCGGCCACGGCCAGGATGTCGACGCATTGGTTGTTGAACAGGTAGCGGGTTTGCGGCACGCGAGCCCAGGCTTCGAGGAACAGGTGCTGTTCGGATTCGGCGGCGGCGACCTGGCCGGTAGCGGCGTAGGCCACGCCTTTGGCGTAGTGCAGCATTGCGGTGGTCACGCAGTACAGCGCCTGATCGACAGGCAGTTCTGTTGCGAGGATGTCTTGCCATTTGCCGAAGCGGATCTGCACGTGGACCTTCATCGACACGAAGCTTTCCAGCCAGTCGGCCATGGGGGGTTGTTCCACCCGCAGCAGTTCCTCCTTGATGGTCGAAGCCAGTTGGTCTGCGGCTTCCAGGGCCGGATGGTACTGGCCGAGGAACATCGCCGAGTAAAGTTTGAAGTGGTAATTGTGGCTGCGATACAGGGTGTAGAAGTTGATCGGTCCTTGCTGTTCCAGGTATTTGCGGTCGGCCTGGATCGCCCGGTGATTGGTGATCATGGCCCCGCGATAATCGCCGCAGAGCACGTCGATGTGCGACGGCATATGGCGCAAGTGCCCGGCGTCCGGCACCAGGTCGCGCAGGACATCGCCGGCACGCAGCGCCCGTTCGGGATACGGTGACATTTCCATGGTGTGGACGTACATGTGCAGCACACCAGGGTGCGGTGTATCGCCGTGTCGCTCCATGCGTTGCAGGGCTTTTTCCAGCACGGCGACGGTTTCCAGGGTATCGGCGCCCGCTGCCGGTTGACCGGTTTTCAGATCCCACAACTGCCAGGGCGTGCGGTCGATCAGCGCTTCGGCAAACAGCGCTACCACGTCGGGGTCGTCGGGAAAGGATCTGTAGACATCGCGCATGGACGCCGCGTAGGCATCGTTCCAACTGAAGAGTTGTTCGACGCTGGCCGCCTCATCGGCCTGGTAGCGTTGCTCCAGCGCGCGGATCAGCCCTTGCTCCACCGGTGATGCACGGTCGAGGTGCGTCAATGCGGCTTGCGTCGCCCGGCGAGCCTCGGCCACGGCCTCTTTCAACTCCTGCTCGATGAAGGCGTCCCAGCGTTTGTTGTAGTTGGGACCCGAGGCATAGGCGATGCCCCACCAGGCCATGGCGCAATCGCGGTCGTGTTCGAGGGCCTTGTGGAAACAACGGATGGATTCGTCGTGGTTGTAGCCGTAGCACCACACCAGGCCACGGTCGAACCAGAGCTGGGCCTGCGACGAGTTCGTCGTCACCGGGCGGCTGTAGGTGCCCAAATCGTAATAGTCGTGCATCGGTTTACCCTCTCGATCAGAGCGTGGAACTGGGTCGAACCAGCATACCCCCAAGGTCTCGATGGGGTGGCGCAGCCGACGACAGGCTGCATCCGCCACCGGGGGAGCCAATAACATGGCAGCCGGTCTCTGTAGGAGCGAGGCTTGCCCGCGAAGGCGTCGTGTCAGGCGACATTGAAGTTGAATGTACCGCCCTCTTCGCGAGCAGGCTCGCTCCCACAGGGGATCACCGAACAACCATTGACTGCGTCAATAGTCACCATTAACTCAATGAAGTTCTCTTAAAAATCCTGCGGCGTAACATCTGCTCCATACCAACCAACAACACCCCGGAGCACACGATCATGAAACGCCAAACCATCCTCAGCATCGCTTTCTCGATCTTCGCAGTGAACGCTTTCGCCGCTACCTCTGCTCAACCTGTAGTCGCTGAAGGCGGCTCGGATCGTCTGATCGAAAGCCGTGTGGCGGAAGGTGGCGCTGATCGCCTGCTCGAAAAACGCGCTGTGGCTGCCGATGGTTCGGATCGTTTGAAAGGCAACACCATCGCCGCTGATGGCTCTGACCGCCTGAAAGGCAACACCATTGCCGCTGATGGCTCGGATCGCCTGAAAGGCAACACCATTGCCGCTGATGGCTCGGATCGCCTGAAAGGCAACACCATTGCCGCTGATGGCTCGGATCGCCTGAAAGGCAACACCATTGCCTAAGTAAATGGCTACACCGCACCCTCCGAAAAGCCCGGCCTGATCAGCCGGGCTTTTTCGTGCTCTCTTTCAATCAGCCCATCGTCTATCCTGTGCCCCCGCAAAGTTACCGGAGACACTCGTGCCGCCCTTGACCGCCCGTGAGGTTTACCAGCCATTGCGCGACGCCGCTCTCGACCTTCGCCCACTCAAGCGCGTCGGTGAACAACCCGAAACGGGCCTGGTGCGGGTCGACATCGAAGGCTGGCGTCTGACCCTCGATGTCGACGGTGGGCACCTGCGCCACTGCCTGCATTGCCAAAGCCCGGACGGTCGGGTCTTCGACGGCGGGCAGCGCTACGGTACAGACCCGGTGAGTTTGCTCAGCACCTGGGAACTGGCGCAGGTCGAACGTTTGCTCGCCGCTGGCTGAACCGGCTGTTCAATCCTGCAACCCGTCAAAGCGTTTCAGTGAAAACGCTGAAAGATCCAGCTCGCTGCGCCCCCGCATGCACCACTGCGCCAGCGCCTCGCCCAATGCCGCGGAGTGCTTGAAACCATGGCCCGAGCAGGCGGACACCACGAGGGTATTTTTCAGGGTCGGGTGTTCGTCGATGATGAAATGGCTGTCCGGGGTGACGGTGTAGGCACACACCGCCGACTTGACCAAACGTGAGCTGACGCCAGCAATTTTGCCGCGTACGTGGGTGTCGAACATGTCCCGGGCTTCGGCTGCGCTGATGGTTCTGTCCAGTGTGTCTGGCGAAGATTCTTCGCTGTATTGCTCGGTGGCGACTTTCAGGCTGCCCTCACCTGGCAGCGGTGGAAAACCATAGTTCGAGTCATCATCACCTGAGCCGTGGTAGTAGATGAAGGTAGGCGACACCGGGGCAAAACAGGCACCTTCTTCCAGTTCAAACCAGAACAGCTTTTGCCGGCAAACCCGGAGCAAACGGTCGAAGGGTTGGCCGAGCAATTCCCTGGACCACATGCCGGCGCTGATCACCACTTTATCGGCGTAAATCGTGCGCTGGTCGGTGATGACGGTGACACCCTGCTCGTCGGAGGTGATCTGCGTGACAGTTTCGCCCTTGAGCAGTGTGGCACCACGTTCCTCGGCGAGTTGCAGTTGCACCGCGATGCAGCGTTCCGGGCGGACATAGCCGCCACTGGGTTCGAAATAGCCGACGGCGGTATCCAACACCGGGGAGAACTGCGCAAAACGCTGGCGGATCTGTTCCGCCGACAGCGCTTCATGTGCGATGCCATTGGCTTTTGCCAGTTGCAAGGTGCGCTGGGTGAAGTCGGGTGGATCGTTCGCGTCATCGTCAGGGCGCGAGGTCATGACCAACACGCCACACTGCTCGAACAGCGACTCACCGGACAAGGCTTCGAGCTCGCGCCAGATCCGGTGCGAGTTGCGGACGATGGGCAGGTATTGCGCGCCCTCGCCCACCGAGAGCCGGGTGATCCGCGTATCGCCATGGCTTGAGCCTTGGTCGTGCGGAGGATGGTGGCGGTCGACGCCGACCACCTTGCTCCCCGCCTTCGCCAGTTGGTAAAGGGTGGCGGCGCCCATCGCGCCCATCCCCAGCACCGCTACGTCATACCGGTCTTGCATCTACCTGCGCCTCCCATGGCGAAAACGACAAGGTTGTAGCCTGCACCAGAGTCGGTCCTGTGCGAAAGAGCCCGTTGAACTATCGTTCATCTGGCTCAGCTGTGTTACATAGGGGCCTGCTGTGCATCCCGAGCCCAAGAGGTTTGCCTATGTTCCACTGCCCCCGCTTGCCGCAACTGCTGACCTGCGCGCTTTTCGGATTACTCGCCAGCGGCGCCCACGCCGCCACGCCCTCCACGGCGCCCGAGGCCTTGCAACCGTTGCTGGCAACCATCAACGAGCGTCTGAACATTGCCGATCAGGTGGCGCTGACCAAGTGGGACAGTGGCAAACCGATCCAGGATACTGCCCGGGAAACGGCGGTGATCGCCAACGCCAGGAAGCAGGCCGCCGAACGCAGGCTGGACCCGGATGATGCCGCTGAACTGATCGCTGCGCAGATCGAAGCCAACAAACTGGTGCAGTACGGCTTGATCGCGCAATGGCAAGCGGCGCACAAGGCACCGGACCTGCCGCGTCCGGACCTCAACCAACTGCGGCTAAAACTGGATGAGCTGCAGACCCGGCTGTTGCAGCAATACGCCGACTTCGTGCCCTATCGCGTCGACCCTGAATGCCCAAACTGGCTGGCCGAACAGCGCTCCAGCCTGATCAAGGATGCCCTGCATGGCCAGGCCCTGATTCGGGCCACGGGGGAGTTGTGTGTCACGGATCAGTGATAGGGGCTGAAACCGGGCTCGGTGTACACAGATCATCTGAGCGCCAGAGATACACTGTGGGAGCGAGCCGGCTCGCGAATGCGGTAGATCAGTCACATCAATGTTGAATGACACACCGCATTCGCGAGCAGGCTCGCTCCCACAGGGGATCAGCGAACCAACCATTGACTGCGTCAATAGTCACCATTAACTCAATGAAGTTCTCTTAAAAACTGTGCGGCGTAACATCTGCTCCATACCAACCAAATACCCCCCGGAGCACACGATCATGAAACGCCAAACCATTCTCAGCATCGCTTTTTCGATCTTCGCAGTGAACGCTTTCGCCGCGACCTCTGCTCAACCTGTAGTCGCTGAAGGCGGCTCGGATCGTCTGATCGAAAGCCGTGTGGCTGAAGGTGGTTCGGATCGTCTGATCCAGAATCGTGTGGCTGAAGGTGGCGCTGATCGCCTGCTCGAAAAACGCGCTGTGGCTGCCGATGGTTCGGATCGTTTGAAAGGCAACACCATCGCCGCCGATGGTTCTGACCGCCTGAAAGGCAACACCATCGCCGCTGATGGTTCTGACCGCCTGAAAGGCAACACCATCGCCGCTGATGGTTCCGATCGCCTGAAAGGCAACACCATCGCCGCTGATGGCTCCGATCGCCTGAAAGGCAACACCATCGCCGCTGATGGTTCCGATCGCCTGAAAGGCAACACCATCGCCGCTGATGGTTCTGATCGCCTGAAAGGCAACACCGTCGCCTAAACAAATCGCTAAACCGCACTACCCAAAAAGCCCGGCCTGATCAGCCGGGCTTTTTTTGCGCCATTTTCGGCTGATATGACCCGTGACGCGGTAGAAGTGAATCTGGCAGCCTTGCCGTATGAGTCGCGACCCTCCCCGATCAGGCCCCCTGACATGAGCAAGACCGAAACCCTGGCCAAAATCATGCTCGGCCCCCTGCTGCTGATGCAGGGCGTCTACACGCGCCGCATCACGCCGAAACTGCCGGAGGCCGAGGGCGAGCGCGAAGGTCTGGCCGGCCAGGGTCAAGCCCTGCGTCTGTTGATCCTTGGCGACAGCGCGGCGGCGGGTGTCGGGGCGTCGAGCCAGGCCGATGCGCTGAGTGGCCAGTTGGTCAGCCGATTGGCCAAGGCTTACCAGGTTTGCTGGAAGCTCTGGGCCCAGTCCGGCCTTGACTCGCAAGCGCTGCTGGATCGACTCGAACAGCACGCGCCAGAACCCTTCGATGTGGCGCTGCTGTCCATCGGCGTCAATGATGTCACCGGCATGCTGACGGCGGATCAGTGGATCGCCCGGCAACAGCAGTTGATGAAAGTGCTGGTCGACAAGTTCTCAGTCAGGTTGATCATCATCTCCCCTCTTCCGCCGATGCACTTGTTTCCCGCATTGCCGCAACCGCTACGCTGGTATCTGGGCAATCGGGCGGCGCGATTCAACCAGCGCCTTGCCGAACTGGCGCAGCGCACGGATCGCTGTACGCTACTGACGACCCGACTGGCCCCCGTGACCGGTTCCATGGCGCGGGACGGTTTTCATCCGGGGCCGCCGATCTACAGTCTCTGGGCAGATGACGCCGCGCGGGCCATTGCCCGTCACAGGGCTGAAAGCCCATCAGACACGCTTTGAACAACAACAAAAAACAGGAGTTGAATATGTCTGAACTGCAACTGCATCCCAAAGCCGCAGAGTCCTTGAGCCTGTGGCACGCGATGATCCGCAACGGTGACCTGAAGGCCCTGCCGGATTTGCTCGACCCGCAAGCGGTGTTCCGCTCGCCGATGGCGCATACACCGTATCCGGGGGCGCCGGTGGTGTCGATGATCCTCAACACGGTCTCCAAGGTGTTCGAAGACTTTGCCTACCACCGTGAACTGGCGACCGCCGACGGCTTGAATGTGATCCTTGAATTCAGCGCCAGGCTCGGCGAAAAACAGCTCAAGGGCATCGACATGATCCGCTTCAACGAGCAGGGGAAAATCGTCGATTTCGAAGTCATGATCCGGCCCATGAGTGGCTTGCAGGCCCTGGGCGAGGAAATGGGCAAGCGCCTCGGCCCTTACCTGGCCGCCAGCAAGGCCTGATCGTGGTGCAAGGCCGGTCGGGACTTGGGCACCACCTGCAATTCGACCGGCTCACAGAGAAACGCGCAGCAGCGCGAGCGCAACCAGCGCTGGCCGGGGTCGTTGTGCGCCGCTGCACGCCAGACCATGGAAAGCTCCTGTATCGGCAGTTGCAGAGGCGCCGGCTCGGCCCTCATTCCCGCCACCGACGTCATCGCCTTGGCCACGTAATCCGGAACGATGGCCAGCATATCGCTTTGCGTCAGCAACACCGGCAACGCACTGAATTGCGGTACGGTCAGTACGACTTTGCGCTGGCGGCCCAACACGCTCAGGGCGTGATCCGTGTCATCCGTGGCATTACCCATGGACGACACCACGGCATGGGGGCGTCGGCAAAATTCCTCCAACCCCAGCGGGCCGGGTCGGGCATCGGCCCGCAACAGCATCGGCCGGATCGGCCGCAAGCCTTTACGGCGCGCATTGGCCGGCAGGTCGAGGGTGTGACTGATGCCCACGGAAATGTCGCCATTCATCAAGCGCTGCGACATCTGCTGCTGATCGACCCGACGCACGATCAAGGTGATGTTCGGCGCCTCGACCCGTAGCTGCCGCAACAACCGTGGCAGCAGCGCATATTCGACATCGTCGGACAGCCCGACATGAAACGTCGCCTCGCTGGTGCGCGGGTCGAACGATTGGCAACGGCTCAATGCGGCGGCGATACCGTCCAGTGCCGGCGCCAGGTTGGCGAAAATTTCCTCGGCCCGCGCGGTGGGCTCCATCACCCGTCCGGAACGAATGAACAGCGGGTCATCGAAGAGCACGCGCAAACGGCCCAGGGCACCGCTGATGGTGGGTTGCCCCAGGAACAGCTTTTCGCCGACCCGGCTGACATTTCGCTCATGCATCATCGTCTCGAAAACCACCAGCAGGTTGATGTCGGCACGACGCAGGTCATTTCTGTTCATGAGGTTCGCCACCCGGCACGAAGCCATTGAGTTCGACAGTGTGTGAACAGGTTATGGCCGGCGCTGGAAAACGTCTGTTGTACATGGGGTCATACAGATCATGCGTTAGGTGCGCACATTGATACCTGGGTATGACGACAGTCGAAAAAACTCAATGCAATAAATCACTTACATAAACCGAAAGGCCATTGCCCGACTCGCGGCACTGGCAGGAATTCCGGGTTTTTTGTCCTAACCAAATGAGAACCGCTACTCCTAGGATAGCGATGCGATTCTCTGCCAGGCCCGAATGAAAAGACGAGGCGTGCATGATCGATTCGAAATCAGACAAGCCTGCTGACGCACGCCGTGCGCACTCAATATTGCCGTGCGCATTGAAGGGAGCTTTCAGCAAGATGCTGCCAAACCCAGGCCAAAGGACGACTCGCCCCTTGATCCCTATCAGCCTCAAACCCTTTGAAAACATTCTGGCCTGTCTGATGGGTCTGATCGTGGTCTGCGGGATCATCATCAACACCGAAACCCGCACCGATCTCCCCACCGCGGCGCTGTGCATTGCGGTGCTGTTGATGGCGATCAATCTGTTTTCGATCAGCGCGGTGATCGTGGTCGCCCTGTTCGGCATGCTGGTGCTGACGACGGTCTTCCTCTACCACGGCGGATTTGAGCGCTGGGAATCGACGGCGGATTTTTTCCGCGACCTGAGCGCTCTGGCGGCGGTCACGTTGCTGGCGCTACGCTGCAAAAAAGTCTGCGATGGCCTGAATCATAAGGTCGTCTACTTCTCCGGCTCGCAACAACTGAGCCAGACCGGCTGCCTGGGCTTTCGCAGTGGACGCGAGCAATTCTCCTGGTCGGACCAGTCGGCGCGGATCTACGAGTATCCGGTGGGCGTCATGCCGACGGTGTCGATGATTCTGGCGCGCACCCATCCTGCCGATGTCAACCTGGTGAAAGCGGGATTCGATAAGGCTGCGCGCCGTGAGGGCCTGATCGAGATCAAACACCGCTTGTTGATGCCTGATGGACGCATCAAGCATGTGCACATGACCGCCACCCCGCTCCACACCCCCCCCGGCTACATTGATTATCTTGGTGCCTTGCGAGACGTGACCGCCAGCAAACAGGCCGAGGAAGCGTTGTGCCGGGCGCAGACCCAATTGGCCCATGTTTCCCGCGTGACCTCCCTGGGCGAACTGGCGGCGTCCATCGCCCATGAAGTCAATCAACCGCTGGCGGCGATCACCAGCAGCGGCGAAGCCTGTCGCAACTGGCTGAGCCGCCCGGAGCCCGATCTGGTTGAAGCACGCCAGTCACTGGACCGGATCATCGCCAGTTCCAATCGGGCCAGCGAGATCACACGCCGCGTCAGGGCGTTGTCGCGCAAGTGCGACCCGCTGCGCCAGAACGAATCGCTCAACGACATTGTCGGCGAGACCCTGAGCCTGGTCCGCTATGAACTGGCTCATCACAAGATCAATCCGATCATCGAACTGACCGCTTTCGGTGGCCAGGTCAATGCCGACCGTGTGCAACTGCAACAGGTGATCATCAATCTGATCATCAATGCGTGCCAGGCCATGGACGCGGTCGACCCTGGCGAGCGATCCCTGAGCGTGCGCACCTGGGTGAAGGACAACGAGGCGGTGCTGGAAGTGGCCGATCACGGACCAGGCATCCCCCCCGACGTCTTGCCGCAATTGTTTATGCCGTTTTTCACCACCAAGGAAAACGGCCTGGGCATGGGGCTTTCCATTTGCCGCTCGATCATCGAATTCCATGAAGGACGGATCTGGGCCACCAATGCCAACGGTCAGGGCAGCGCATTTTTGTTTGCCCTGCCGATACGGGTCGTCAATGACCCGGGTTACGCAGCGGCCATTTAATACAAAGGTATGGCGCCGGCAAGCCAAGGTATTGAACCACTACCCGCAGGTATGAATGCCGTAAGCCGCGCATGCACTTAATGTAGCGCCCTTCGCAAGGAACACAGCGCAGGGCGGTTGCACGTCCAACCCCTTGGGTACAAGCAATGAACGAACAACATCCCATGAATAAAAACAACCTGAGCGAATCCATGGTTTTCGTCGTTGACGACGATGCGCCGCTGCGAGAATCCCTCGGCAGTCTGTTGCGCTCCATCGGCCTGCGGGTCGAGCTATTCGGCTCGGTCGCCGAGTTCATGAAGTACAAACGCCCGGATACAGCCAGTTGCCTGGTATTGGATGTGCGGCTGCAAGGCAGCAGCGGCCTGGACTTTCAAAACGAACTGGCCGCCGCCGGCATCAACGTGCCCATCGTGTTCATCACCGGGCACGGCGACATCGCCATGACGGTGCGGGCGATGAAAGCCGGCGCGGTGGATTTCCTGACCAAGCCCTTTCGCGAACAGGACCTGATCGACGCGGTGTGCGCCGCCCATGCCCGGGACAAACAGCGCCGCGAATCCGAGCGGCATGCCGATGAGTTGCGTGCGCGACACCAGACCCTGACCGCACGGGAGCAAACGGTGATGGCGTTGGCGGCCTCCGGCCTGATGAACAAACAGATTGCCGGGGAAATCGGCCTGAGCGAGATCACCGTGAAGATCCATCGCGGCCAGGCCATGCGCAAAATGGGCGCGCGTTCATTTGCCGATCTGGTGCGCATGGCCGAGGTGATCTCGGCGCAACCGGCAATGCGGTGACTATACCCACGTATACTGTGCGTCCTTTCAGGACGGCGTATCTTGCAATGATGGCGGACAGCCTCTAAGTGCTCTCCGCTACCAGGCAGGACACAACTATGTGCAATAAGGCAATGATTGCCGTCGTCGATAACGACGAATCCGTTCGAATGGCGCTGGACAGTTTATTGCGATCCAGCGGATATACAGTAAGAACCTATGCAGGAGCCCACGAGTTCCTGTTTTCCGATGGACCTGATGTGACATCCTGTTTGATCTCCGATATACAAATGCCGGAAATGGACGGCATCAGAATGTATGAAGAACTGGCGGCGATGGGCATTCACATCCCGGTGATTTTCATCACCGGAAACCCTGACGCACAGCGCCCGCCGGGCATCGGCACCCGAGAACCGATCGCCTTTCTCCCCAAGCCCTTTGCGACCGACAAGTTGCTCGCCAGTATCGAAACCGCACTCGAGCGACACAACTAACGCCGGCCAATCGGACGCCACTAATACCTTGGTATACCCCGATAATACTTAGTCATACTTCGTCTGACCCTATGTAGCAGTGTCAGAAACAAGACCCTCGAATAACATTTGTTTCAGATCAAGCCGACCCCTCTCTATTGGCGTTGTTTAGTCACATCGCCACAACTGGTCATGGTGTTCGCGCTGACTTCGCAATACTTTTTTCACGCCCTCGATTGTTCTTCAGGAGCTAAACAATGAAACAGCAGATTTTGATTATCGGTGCAGGGTTCGGTGGGGTCTGGAGCGCATTGAGCGCCGCCCGCCTGCTGGACAAGCATGATCGCAATGACGTCGAGATCACCGTTTTGGCTCCTCAAGCCGAGCTGCGCATCCGTCCGCGTTTCTACGAGCCCAATGTGCACAACATGAAGGCGCCGCTGAACGACCTGTTCGACGCCGTGGGCGTGAAATTCGTCCAGGGTTCGGCTGAAGTGATCGACGAGAAAAACAAGCAGGTCGGCTACACCAAGGTGACTGGCGAACAAGGCCAGCTGAGCTACGACCGCCTGGTGCTGGCCGCCGGCAGTCACCTGATGCGCCCACCGGTCGAGGGGCTCGACCACGCCTTCGATGTCGATACCATCGAATCCGCCACGCGCCTGGAAGCCCACATCCATGCGCTCAAGGACGTACCGACCAGTGCGGCCCGCAACACCGTGGTGGTGGCCGGCGGTGGTTTCACAGGTATTGAAACCGCCACCGAAATGCCGGCGCGCCTGCGTGCCGTGCTGGGTGACAACGCCGACATCCGCGTGATTGTGGTCGACCTCGCCCCACAAATCGCCGCGACCCTGGGCGATGGCATTCGTCCATCGATCATCGAAGCCTCGGAGCATCTGGGCATCGAGTGGATTGTCGGCACCAGCGTCGCCTCGATCGATGCCGGTGGTGTCACCCTCGCCAGTGGCCAGCGCATCGAGTCCAGCACCGTGATCTGGACCGTCGGTTTCCGCGCAAGCCCCTTGACTGAGCAAGTGCAAGGCACCCGTGATCGCCAGGGCCGCTTGCATGTCGACCAGAACCTGAAAGTGCGCGGTCACGCCGATGTGTACGCCACCGGCGACGTGGCGTATGCCGCGACCGATGAGCTGGGCAACTTCGCCGCCATGTCCTGCCAGCATGCGATTTGCCTGGGCCGCCATGCCGGCAACAACGTCGCCGCCGAGCTGCTGGGCGTGGAACCGATCGCCTATAGCCAGCCCAAGTATGTCACTTGCCTGGACCTGGGCGCCTGGGGCGCGGTGTTCACCGAGGGTTGGGATCGCCAGGTCAAACTGGTCAAGCACGAAGCCAAGGAACTCAAGACCCAGATCAACAGCGTGTGGATCTATCCACCGGCGGCTGATCGTGCTGCAGCGCTGGCCGCGGCCGACCCGCTGATTCCGGTGGCCTGACGGTCATTGATCGGCAGGGGTTGTCGGGCCATTGGTCCGGCGACCCCCTATCGCAGCGACCCGTCAGGACGCTTCAAGACGCTAACGCAGGTAATCGATATGTATGATTTTTTCGAGCATCCATCTCGGGTATTGAAGTTGTCCCACGCCCTGCTGATCGGCGGGCTGGTCGCCTTGGTTGTCGGCGCCGTCCTGGCCTATGGCCTGGATCAGTACCTGTCGTTGCCCAGCGTGGTGGTGGCGCACGCCATGACGATTCTCGGCCCGACCGCCATCAAACTCGGCTATGTGATGCGCTTGCTGACGCTCAATCGTCTGCGGCGCCACCCGGCCATTGCCCTGCCTGGCCTTGCCAGGTGATGTGACGTCAACACCCGTATCCCGACCAGCCCACTCCTTGCTGGACCGGGACATTTCCCAAACGCCCGCCACTCGTTTTTTTGGCGGGCGTTTTTTCTCACGTCCGATCAAGCACAAATCCCGGTCATCCATTGGCTCTGCAAAAGGAATGAACAGCCAATTTCAGTCGTTCTGTAGCACAACAAAAACAAACGCCCTCACAAAGAGTTTGCCCGGCATCACCCGTGCCGAGCGAGTTGCCGTTCGATAGCGAATCCGGAAAAACAAATGTCTATCATCAAACGTTGCAAGAAACTTTTTATTTCAGACGCAATGGCCTGGCTGGCCGCCATTGCCGTCGGCAGCATGATCTTTATCACCAACTCGTTGCTCAACATGGACGTCGCACCGACGCTGCTCTACATCACCCTGGTGTTCATGTCGGCGAACATCTTTTCCGTTCCCATGTTCATCACCGTCGCGGTCAGTTGCATAGGCTTCCTGACCGTCAGTTTTATTGTCGAGGAAGGCTATCGTGACCAGAAGCTGATCGCCGGATTCGTGCGCTGCCTGATCGCGCTGACCACCATCACCCTGCTGGCGCTGAGGAGCAAACGGGCGAGCGACAACCTGCGGCGCAAAGAGGCGTTTTTTCTGGGGGCACAAAAACTCAGCCATACCGGCAGCATCGGTCTCATCGTCGATGATCACAGCGTGTCGTGGTCGGAAGAGTCCGCGCGCATCTTCGAATATCCGCTGGACGTCACACCGACCCTGGCCCTGATCAGGGCACGCACCCATCCCGATGACTGGCCGATTGTCGAAAGTGTTTTCGAAAAGGCCGCACTTCGGGAAAACCTCATCGAAGTGGAACATCGGCTGGTGATGCCGGACGGACGAATCAAGCATGTACAGATGATTGCCAATCCGTTGTTCAACCCGCACGGGCGCATTGAGTATGTCGGCGCCTTGATGGACGTGACCGCCTCCAGGCAGTCGGAAGAAGCGTTGTTTCACTCTCAGGCAAAACTGGCGCACGTCACGCGGGTGACCTCCATGGGCGAACTGGCCGCGTCCATTGCCCATGAAATCAATCAACCGCTGGCGGCGGTGATCACCAGCGGTGAATCCTGCAAGCGCTGGATCAATCGTGCGGAACCGAACCTCGAAGAAGCACGTCGCTCACTGGACCGGATCATCCAGAACTCTTGCCGGGCCTCCGAAGTCATCGCCTGCATCAGGGCGCTATCGCGCCAGAGCGATGTGCAGCGCAAGACCGAAGTGTTCGATGACATCGTCAGTGACTCATTGACCCTCATGCAGCATGACACCTCCAACCACCAGGTGCGCCCGCACTTGCACTTGGGCGCTTCGGGGGCTCTGGTCAGAGGCGACCGGGTTCAGCTGCAGCAAGTGATCATCAACCTGATCATCAATGCCTGCCAGGCCATGGCCAATGTGCATGACCGGCCGCGAACGCTGCGGATCCTCACCTCGGTGCAAGACAACGAGGCCGTGCTCGAAGTCGCCGATGCCGGCACCGGTATTGCCGAAGACATCCTGGCGTCGCTGTTCGATCCGTTCTTCACCACCAAGCACAATGGCCTGGGCATGGGACTCTCGATCTGCCGTTCGATCATTGAATTCCATGGCGGTCGCATCTGGGTCAGCAGCACGGTGGGGGTCGGCACGCAGTTCCTGTTCGCGATTCCGCTGACCACCCTGGCACACGATGAATAACCCTCACTCCCCCCCTGACGACGCCATGCGGCGACTTGGAGACCCAGCAGTGTCCATCAATGAAATGAGCAACAGCCTTGAACCCATCAGCATTGAGCAGGCGGCCCCGCGCACCGTCGTGTTCGTGGCCTACCCGCAAATGGGCCTGCTGGACTTGAGCGGGGCCCAGACTGTCTTCTATGCCGCAAACCGGGGCCTGGTCGAACACGGTTTGCCAGGTTATGCCCTGCACACGGCCAGCATCGAAGGCGGACCGGTCCCGACTGCCGAGGGCCTGGTGGTGCAGACCCGGTGCCTGAGCGAATTTGCCGATAGTCCGATCGATTCAGTGATTGTCCCCGGCTCCCCGCAGATTCTTCAGGCCATGGCCGACAACCTGGCACTGGTGGACTGGCTTAGCGTTGCCCCCGCCACGGCCAGACGTATGGCGTCGGTGTGCAGCGGCACCTTCTTGCTGGCCCAGGCCGGTTTGCTCGATGGCTTGCGCGTGGCGACCCACTGGGTGATGGCCGATGTGTTCGAGCAATTGTTCCCTCAGGTTGAACTCGATCGCGAGGCGATTTTCGTGCAGCAGCAGTCGGTGTGGACCTCGGCGGGTATCAGTGCCGGGATCGATCTGGCGCTGGCGCTGGTCGAGGCCGATTGCGGTCGTGACATGGCGATGCAGGTCGCCCGGCGAATGGTGGTGTATTACCGGCGCCCGGACAATCAGGATCAATGGAGCCCGCTGTTGCAATCGCAGTACCCGGCGGGTGCCTGACCGAAAAAGATGATGACCTGTGGCGATGGAGCTTACCTGTGGGAGCGAGCCTGCTCGCGAAAGCGTCATCCGCCACACCACACAAAACCGAGGTGACTTCTTCGCGAGCAGGCTCGCTCCCACAGACAGGCTCACTTCCCACAGGGGTCCGGTGAAAGGCATTACCTACGCTGCAACAACCACTGCAACAAACCGCTTTTCTTGATTTCGACAGGCTTTTGCATGACCACGGTCTCGCGGATTTCCTGGCGCTGGTCCTGCAGGTTGCTCAAGGCGGCTTTCAGTTCGCCGAGGTGTTCCAGCTGGTTGTCGAACATGGCTTTTTCGATGCGGAACAGCCGGCCGCTGGTGATGCTGCGGAACTCACCCCGGGACGGTTTATCGGCCAGTATCCCCTCCTCGCCCATGACTTCTCCCGGCCCCATGCGTCCGGCTTCGAGGAGTTTTTCGCCGTCGTGAATCGATACGGATACCACCCCGGTGCTGATGATCATCAGGCAATCGGCAACCTCGCCGAATGCCAGGATCACCTGGTCGGCCTGATAGTCCACCGGGGTCATTTCGTCAGCCAGGCTGTCGCGTTCATCGTTGCTCAGCGAGCGGAAGATCCGGACGTCTTCCAGCAGCCGGCGTGGACGATTCCAGTGCTGTTCCTCCTGGCCATAACCCCAAATGACACCCGCGGCTTCGAGGTGTCGATGGGCGAGGTCGAACATCAGGTTGCACACTTCGTTCTTGTTCCTGGCCGACGCGATAAAGCCCTTGAGTTCGTACTCGGTGTATTCCAGGTGGGAGCTTTTGACCGAGACCTTGGCCGAGCGCGACGGCAACAGCGCCCGGGTCCCACGCAAGGTTTTTTCCAAGGCATCGATGGCCCGGCGCGGACGCACGCTGCTGGGCACGGCAATGGTCACACTGATGCCGTTGACATCGCCGGGACGACTGAAATTGATGATCCGCGCTTTCGCCGCCACCGAATTGGGTACCACCGCGATGCCGCCCATGTCGGTCAGCAGGTGGGTCGTGCGCCAATCGATCTCGACCACCTTGCCCGAGGTGCCATCGATGGATATCCGGTCATCGAGTTGGTAAGGCTTGGTGGTGTTGAGCACGATCCCGGAAAACACATCGCTCAAGGTGCTTTGCAGGGCCAGGCCGACAACAATCGCCATCGCCCCGGACGTCGCCAGCAAGCCCTTGACCGGCAACTGCAGGACATACGCCGCGGCGCCGACAATGGCGATCAGGAAAATCACCGCCCCCATCAGGTCGTAGAGCAGGCGCGCGCTGTGTCCGGCACGGGACGTCAGGCCGTAGCCGAGGATGATGGCCACGGTTCTGGCCGCGAACATCCACCAGCCGATGCCCAGCACCGTGCCCATCAGGTTAAGGACCGGGTCATCCGGCCACAGGGGCGGTTGCAGCGGGCTGATGCCGGCGGCGGTCATGACCCAGCTGAATGCCACGAAGATGCCAATGCGCACACTCAGGCGCAGGTTGTGCCGCGAGGCACCGATCAACTGCCAGGCCGCCAGGTCGATGAGGATCAGAATGACACCGCAGATCAACGGATGAGCCTGCAGGAACGTGAACATGAATGATTTCTCCACAACCTTTGATGCAGATGCCCTTTGTACAAACAGAAATCCGCGTGCGATCGCCGTCAGTAAACAGAGTAGCGTTGATGGGAGAAAAGCCGCGCCAGGACCGATGCAACGGCTGGCGATCCAGCGTATCGAATCGACCCCGCACTGTAAGTCGCCCATTCACGCCGGGCACTCCTACCTCAGTGCTAACCACTCATACCCGGGTATGACGGGCCTGTCCCCATGTGCTAGGCCGGCGTCTCGAGGTAGGAGTGTTATCGGGCACGCCTCCCTTTACGCTGGTCACATTGAATGAATCAATGCATCGCGCCGATGCGCTGGCCTGGGGGACGCTTGTCATGAACGCATTACAAACGCTGTACATCGTCAGTCATCCACTGCGCATCAGTCGTTATGGCGCGCACACGTCCTTGTCCACCGCCGAGCGCGTGGAGATCATCGATGCATTGACCGATACACTGGGCACCGCCTTGTCCCTCCATTCGCAGCTCAAGCGCGGCCAACAGAAGCTGCAGAACGTCAGTTTCCTGCCAGTGCAACAGCTGTTTCAACGCCTGGTGCGCGCCAATGCCGACTATGCCGATTTCCTCGTCATGAGCATCACCGACCTGGGTGGCTACGCCGACACCGCGGCGTTTTATCACCTCAAAGACACTCGCGAGCCACAGTGTTTTGCCGATTGCCTGTCGGGCATTCATCACGGGACACGTCGACTGCGGGCCGCCGACGCCTTGCTGCGTGATTACCGCGAAAGTGCCCTCGCCAACAAGGACAACGCCAGCAAACGTTTCTTTGAAGAATGCATGCGACACAACGCACATTTCCTCACGCTGCTCGAGGACAACCTGGCCGATGAGCAGCCGTGGTAATTAACGCGAAAAACGACTACACATACCCAAGTATACTATTCCGCTTTTTTGGAGCGCGTATCTTGCAAGTATGGCGGGCGCCACTTAGCGCCACTCGCAATGACGCAAGGTTTTTACATGCTTAACGCACCTATTATTTCAGTTGTTGATGATGACGAATTCATTCTTATCTCACTGGACAGCTTATTGCGTTCTTACGGTTACACAGTAAAAACCTACAACAGTGCCTATGCGTTTCTTCAATCCAGCGGTCCGGAACAGACCGATTGCCTGATTTCGGATATCCAGATGCCCGGCATGTGCGGGGTCACAATGTACGAAGCGCTGGCAGCAAGAAACACCCATATCCCCACGCTGTTCATCACTGGAAAGTCCGGGCTGCCGCCGAAATTCAGCGACAAGGTGCGAAAACCAGAAGGCTATTTCGCCAAGCCGTTCAACTCCCATGCACTGCTGGCCTGTATTGAAGCGATACTGAAACGCCGGATTTAATGCTGACCATTCAATCAATTATTCTTTAATACTTTGGTTTGGCCGCTTCAAACTGAGGCATGCACACATTTACCTTTCGCAGAGATGCGCCACGGCCATTGAATTAATAATATTGTTTATCAAGCACTGATTAGTTCAGGACTTTCACTCTTTCTGCGCAACTAAAAACCTCAACTAGAGAAACCGTGCCATGCCAAAAAACAAACTGACTTCGATCAATGGTGCACCGGTCGTCGACAACTTCAACATCCAGACGGCAGGCCCGCGCGGCCCCGCCCTGCTGCAGGATGTCTGGCTCCTGGAAAAACTCGCCCACTTCGACCGCGAAGTCATTCCCGAGCGGCGCATGCACGCCAAAGGTTCCGGCGCCTACGGCACTTTCACCGTGACTCACGATGTGACGCGCTACACCAAGGCCCGCCTGTTCTCGGAAGTGGGCAAGCAAACGCCGATCTTCACCCGTTTTTCGACCGTGGCCGGCGAACGCGGCGCGGCCGATGCCGAGCGCGACATTCGTGGTTTTGCCCTGAAGTTCTATACCGAACAAGGCAACTGGGACCTGGTGGGCAACAACACCCCGGTGTTTTTTTTCCGCGATCCGCTGCGTTTCCCTGACCTCAACCACGCGGTCAAGCGCGATCCGCGCACCGGCATGCGCAACGCGCAAAGCAACTGGGATTTCTGGACGTCACTGCCCGAAGCCCTGCATCAGGTGACCATCGTCATGAGCCAGCGCGGCATTCCGCGCAGTTACCGGCACATGCACGGCTTTGGCAGCCATACCTTCAGCCTGATCAATGCCAACAACGAGCGGCACTGGGTCAAGTTCACCTTCAAGTCGCAACAGGGCATCGAGAACCTCAGCGACGAGCAGTCGCAGAGCCTGATTGGCCGCGACCGGGAAAGCCATCAGCGGGACCTGTTCGACAGCATTGAAGCGGGCAACTTCCCGCGCTGGACCTTCTACATCCAGGTCATGACCGAAGAGCAGGCCCACGACCATGACGTCAACCCGTTCGACCTGACCAAGGTCTGGCCGCATAAAGATTACCCGCTGATCGAAGTGGGTTACTTCGAACTCAACCGCAACCCGCAAAACGTATTCGCCGAAGTCGAGCAAGCGGCGTTTTCCCCGTCGAACGTGGTGCCTGGTATCGGTTTTTCACCGGACCGCATGTTGCAGGCGCGCCTGTTTGCCTACGGCGATGCCGCGCGTTATCGCCTGGGGGTCAATCATCACCAGATTCCGGTCAACGCCGCGCGCTGCCCGGTGCACAGCTTCCACCGTGACGGCGCCATGCGTGTGGACGGTAACCATGGCGGGCAATTGGCGTATGTGCCCAACAGCGACGGCGCCTGGGCCGACCAGCCGGATTTCCGTGAGCCGCCCCTGAAAATCTCGGGCGCTGCCGGGCATTGGGATCATCGCGTGGATGAAGACCACTTTGAACAGCCGGGCAACCTCTTCCGCCTGATGACGCAATCGCAGAAGCAGGCGCTGTTCGAAAACACGGCGCGCTCGCTCAGTGGCGTGACCCAGGAAGTGCAGCAACGACACATCGCGCATTGCACGATGGCCGATCCGTTCTATGGTGCGGGGGTTTCGAGGGCGTTGACGCAAATCAACGGGTGAACACAGCGCCAATGTGGGAGCGGGCTTGCTCGCGAAGGCAGAGTGTCAGACAGCACAATAGTGACTGACATTGCGCTTTCGCGAGCAAGCCCGCTCCCACAGAGGTCGGTGCAGCTCTCCCCTGATGCAGGTGAGAGCTGCACTGACCGATCAGATTTCCCAGATCAGGTTCACCGCGGTATAGCGCCCTGGCTGGGTCAGGCGGCCGAGGCCGGCGGCATCTTGATCGCGGCCCTGGACGTCGCCCCAGTTCCAGTATTTTTTATCGGTCAGGTTGAACAGCCCGGCATTGATCGAGACTTGCTCGGTCACCTGCCACCAGGCATTGAGGTCGACCACGCCATAGCCCGGGGTTTCGAACTGACGGTTGATCAGCAGGTCGGCATCGCCGGTGTGGTCGACGCGGTCCTTGGCCTGCACCACAGTCCAGGTCAACTGGCCGCCATACACGCCGCTCGGTGCATCGTAGCCCAGGCCCAGCACTGCCTTGAGCGGGTCGACCGTGTTCAGCGCCTGGCCGGTTTCTTCATCCTTGCCACGGGCATAGGCGATCGAACCCAGGGCACGGGTGCCGGCTGGCATGAAAGCGTCGAGCTTGATGTCGCCCTTGGCTTCGGCGCCACGGATGGTGACCTTGCCGATGTTGCGTGGCTGGAAGGTCAGCAGACCGGTGCCGTTCGGGTCGGGCACGGTATCGGTGTCGATGAAGTCCTTGTACTTGTTGTAGAACAGCGCGATGCCGAAGCTGCCCAGGTCATAGCGACCGCGCAGGCCGACTTCGAAGCTGTTGCTGGTTTCAGGCTTGAGGTCAGGGTTGCCGATCTGCTGGTAGCCGAATTGCGGGTTGCTGAATTCGCCGAACATGTTGATCGCGCTTGGCGCGCGGAAACCGGCGGCGTATTGGCCGTACAGGCTTTCGTGCTCGGTCAGCTGATAGGTCACACCGAATTTCGGCGAGATGTGGTCGTCGGTGATGCGCGACGGATCGGTTTCCGCTGGCAGGCCGTTGAGGTACTCATCGGTGACATGCGGTGTCTGGCGGTAGTAGTCGTAGCGTACGCCGGGCAGCAGGGTCCAGCGGCCGATTTCGATGCTGTCCTGCACGAACAGGCCCAGGGAATCGCTGGTCGGGTCCGGGAAGTCGCTGACCGGGAAGTTCTCGGTGGCCGGCACGGTCGCGCCGGTGTCCAGGCGCACTTCACTGCCCTTGCGCAGGTTGCTGGCCTCAATGCGTTTGACCTCGGCACCGTAGATCAGGTGGTGTTGGGTATCGGCGATGGCGAATTCTTTATCGAGCTGCGTGTTCAGGCTCCACAGGCGCTCATCGTATTGCGAATCCCGGGTACGCACACGGTTGACACGCGAAGTGGTCTGGCGCTGCTGGAAAGTCTTCTGGTTGTTGTCGCTTTCCTGATAGTTCAGCTGCCATTGCAGCGTGTCGGCCATCAGGCTGTCCAGGCTCAGGGTGTGCGCCAGGCTGTAGCGGGTGCGGTCGATGCTGTCTTCGGACGAGGAGCCGAGAGTCGCCGGGCTGGTCAGGGTGGCGCGGGTGACCACATCGCTCAGCAGGTTGCTGTTGGCATCGTCCTGGTAGCGCTCGAAGGTGAACTGCAGGCGGTCGCCATCGGCATAGTCCCAACCCAGTTTGGCCAGCAGGTTCTTGGTGGTGTAGTCGAGCGGATTGGCTTCCTCTCGGGAAGGACCGACGCCGCCTGTACCGCCGTACGTGTCGGTGGACTGGCCATCGCGACGCCCCAGGTGCAACAGGCCATCGACCGAGCCTTCGCGAGCGGCGAAGGTGGCGCTGCGCTGCCAGCTGTCATCGCTGCCGTCATAGCCAGTCTTGAAGCGGGCATAAGTGTCGTCGCCCTCCTCCAGGTAATCGCCGGCATCCTTGGTCAGATAGCTGACCGCACCGCCGATGGCGTCGCTGCCGTACAGCGAAGACGCCGGGCCGCGGATGATTTCCACCTGCTTGATGGTGTCGAGGTCGACGTAGTTGCTGCGCACGTCCTGGAACGGACTGAAAAAATTGCTTTGCGGCATACGCACGCCATCGACCTGAGTCAGTACACGGTTGCCGTTGATGCCGCGGATGGTCGCCCCCGTCGTGCCGAACCGGCTACCGGTGCCTTCCACCGAAACGCCCGGCTCATAGCGCACCAGGTCCTTGAGATCCTTGTCGTTGTGCTGGTCGATTTCCCGTTCGTTGTGAACCGACACAGTGCTCGGTACCTGCAGCAAGGTTTGCTCGGTACGGGTGGCGGTCACGCTGACGGTATCGAACTGGGTAACGGACTCTGCAGCCAGGGCCAACGATGGCGAAAGCAGCAGCAAGGACAGCCAGGGACGCTTGGCGAACGGCGGGCGGATCGACATCTCACTTACTCCTGATGATCAGACAGCCGTGATGCGTTGCAAGGCTTTGGCGCGGGCCTTTGCCAGTGGCTGAGGCTGTCCGGCATGTGTTTGATTTTGTTAGGTACGTAGCGTTTGAGACCTTTCTGGGAAGGTCTTGAACCAAACGCTTGCTTGGCAGCGGGGAGCGAAGATAAACGAGCTTGACACGTAAATGCAAATTATTATCATATGCATTCCTTATAAAAATAGAACGACCGTGCATGAAGCACTTTTGGGGATATCTGCTGCTGTCGATCGCGCTGCATGTGAGCGTGGGCTGGCTATTGTGCGAGCTTCGGGCCGAACCCGAACCGCTGGCCTGGCAGCCGCCGATGGCCATTCAATTGGTCAGTCTTGAACCGGTGGCCAAGCCCATTGCGGCCCCCGCTACCCCGCCTGAACCGGTGCGCCAGCCGGTGACGCTGCCCAAAGCTTATTTGCCCGCGAAAGTAGACCCCGCGCCCGTCAAACCCTTGCCGCTCAATACCTGGTCGGCAATCGCCAAAGCGTCACCGCCAGCGAAGCCACAGCCCCCGTCGACGCCAAAGCCGCCGTCCCCCCAACGCGTCGAACCACGCCCGGTTCAACCTGCCGGCGCGCCGTTTCCGACCGCGCAAGCCGCTACGCAACCAGCGCCTGCAGCCACACCTGCCAAAACCGCCGTCACCCTGCCGCCAGCCAGGATCACCCCGGCCCCCCCGCTCACGCCCGTGGTCAGCCTGCGGCCCAGTTTCGTCACCCCGCCGCCGGCACCGCGCTATCCGAACGTGGCCCGACGGCGCAACCAGCAAGGCATCGTGCGGGTCGAGGTGCACCTCGATGAACGCGGTCAGCAGCTCAAGCGAGTGCTGAGCCGCTCCTCGGGTGTGGACAGCCTCGACCAGGCCGCGCTGGAAGCGGTGAGCAACTGGCGTTTTCGCCCTGAAATTGTCGATGGCCGGGCCGTGCCCAGCCGCGTGGAAATACCAATAGAATTCGCCCTCACGGCGAACCGATGACCCTGAAGGAGTTCACATGACCGCTCAATCCAATGCCCTGTCCGCGACCCCGGCGCTGTACCAGAACTGGCAACAGCTGCGTGCCGAGCAATCGGGTCTGCGCGCCCGCGATGCCGCCGCCAAACTGGGTGTCAGCGAGGCCGAGCTGACCGCCAGCCGCCTGGGCACCGACGCCGTGCGCCTGCGTCCGGAGTGGGCGGCACTGCTGCCGGCACTCGGCGAGCTGGGCTACATCATGGCGCTGACCCGCAACGAGCACTGCGTGCACGAGCGCAAGGGTGTGTACGCCGAAGTGACAGTGATGGGCAGCGGTCAGATGGGCATGGTGTTGTCGCCGGACATCGATCTGCGCCTGTTCCTCAGCGGCTGGGCCAGTGTGTTCGCCATCGACGAAGCCACCGCCCGTGGACCGCAGCGCAGCATCCAGGTGTTCGACCGCCAGGGCGTGGCCGTGCACAAGGTGTTCCTCACCGCCACCAGTGAAGAAGCCGCCTGGGCGCCACTGGTCGAGCGTTTCCGTGCCGAGGAACAAAACGCCGAACTGAACCTGCAACCGCTGCCAGCAGCCAAGGCCCCGCGCGCCGATGCCGAAGTGGACGTCGAAGCCCTGCGCAGCGAGTGGTCGCAGCTCAAGGACACCCACGACTTTTTCGCCCTGCTCAAGCGCAACGACGTGGCCCGCACCCAGGCCCCTCGCCTGGCCGGTCACGAGTGGGCCGAACCTTTGGCCACTGTCGAGCTGACCAACGTCATCGAAGCCGCAGGCAAAGGCGAAGTGCCGATCATGGTGTTCGTCGGCAACAAGCACTGCATCCAGATTCATTCCGGCCCGGTGAGCAACCTGCGCTGGATGGACAGCTGGTTCAACGTGCTCGACCCGGCATTCAACCTGCACCTCAAGACCACCGGCGTCACCGAACTATGGCGTGTGCGTAAGCCGAGCGTCGATGGCATCATCACCAGCTTCGAAGGTTTCGATGCCGACGGTGAACTGGTCATCCAGCTGTTCGGCGTGCGCAAGCCAGGCATCCCGGAGCGTGACGACTGGCGTGCCCTGGCTGAAACCGCCACCGTCCTGATCGACTAAGGAAGTCTTGCGATGCGAATCAAATCACTGCTGGCCTGTGCCGGCGTGCTCCTGAGCCAGATGGCGGTGGCCGATGCGCTGCCCCAGCGCTGGGTCAGTGCCGGTGGCGCGTTCAGCGAATGGGTGGTCGCCCTCGGAGGCGAGAGCAAACTGGTGGGTGTCGACAGCACCAGCCAGTACCCGCGCTCACTGCACAGCCTGCCGGGCATCGGCTACCAGCGAGCGCTGGCGGCCGAAGGCATTCTGGCACTGAAGCCGGACATTCTGGTGGGCAGCGCCGAAATGGGTCCGCCGCCGGTATTGGCGCAACTCAAGGCCGCCGGCGTGCGCATCGAGTTGCTGTCGGCCAAGGCCGATGTCCTTTCGTTGCAACACAACCTGACCGAACTCGGGCAACTGCTCGGCAAGCCGACCGAAGCACAGTCGCTGATGGCCGGTTATCAGCAGCGCCTGGAGCGTCAGGCCGCCTGGGTCAAACACGTGCAGCAGCAAAACCCCGCCCCTCGGGTATTGATGCTGCTCAGTCATTCCGGTGGCAACCTGCAGGCAGCCGGCAAGGACACGCTGGCGGCCTGGATGATCACTCAGGCTGGCGGGCAAAACCTCACCGAGCACAACGGCTACAAACCGGTGTCCAACGAGGCGATGCTGGCCCTGGACCCACAGGTGATCATTTTCGCCGGTGGCCGTCTTGAAGGGGACGCCGCGCGCGCTGCTCTGCTCGAACAGAATCCGATCCTCGCGCAGACTCGTGCCGGTCGCGAAGGACGAGTGCAGGTGATCGACCCGACGCTGCTGGTCGGCGGTCTTGGTCCACGGGTGCCGGATGCGTTGGCCACACTGTCGAAAGCGTTTTACCCATCGGCGCCGATCGCTGGGCAATCTGCCGAGATCCGCCAATGACGGCTATCGTTCGGCCACGGCCGATGCTGGTCACGTTGGGTCTGTTGTTGGTGCTGGTGTTCTGGCTGTCCCTGGCCCTCGGGCCGGTCAGCCTGCCGCTGGGCGATACCTTGCTCGCCGGGCTGCGTCTGCTCGGGCTGCCGGTTGACGGTGGCGACACACAGCAGGCGGAGTTGATCCTCGGCCAGATCCGCATGCCGCGCAGTCTGCTCGGCATTGCGGTCGGTTCGGTGCTCGCCCTGTCCGGCGTAGCCATGCAGGGATTGTTTCGCAACCCTCTGGCGGATCCGGGGCTGGTCGGGGTGTCCGGTGGCGCGGCGCTGGGGGCTGCCATCGCCATTGTCGGCGGCAGCCTGGTCGGCGGCTTGTCGCCGGCCATCGAACCCTATCTGCTGTCGGTTTGCGCTTTTGCCGGTGGCCTGATCGTCACGGCGGTGGTGTATCGCTTCGGCCGCAGCAATGGCCAGACCAACGTCGCCACTATGCTTTTGGCAGGCGTGGCGATGACGGCCATGGCCGGTGCCGGCGTCGGTCTGTTCACCTACCTGGCCGATGACGCCACCTTGCGCACCCTGACCTTCTGGAACCTGGGCAGCCTCAACGGCGCCAGCTACCCGCGCCTGTGGCCGTTGTTGATTGTGGCAATCGGCGTGGCACTGTGGTTGCCGCGTCGCGCGGCGGCGCTCAATGCGATGCTGCTGGGTGAATCCGAAGCGCGGCACCTGGGGTTCAATGTCGAGCGGATCAAGCTGGAACTGGTGTTGTGCACGGCGCTGGGTGTGGGTGCCGCCGTGGCGGCAGCGGGCCTGATCGGGTTTATCGGTCTGGTGGTGCCACACCTGATGCGGCTGCTGGTCGGTCCGGATCATCGGGTGTTGTTGCCGGCCTCCTTGCTCGCCGGTGCCAGCCTGTTACTGCTGGCTGACCTGGTCGCCCGCCTGCTGTTGGCGCCGGCCGAATTGCCGATCGGTATCGTCACCGCGCTCATCGGTGCACCCTTCTTCCTTTATCTGCTGGTACGGGGGCGCTCCTGATGCTGCGCGCTGACAACTTGCTGGTCCGGCGCGGCAGTCGCACCGTGCTGGCGGACATCGATATCGAATTGCGACCGGGGGAAGTCCTCGGCGTGCTGGGCCCCAATGGCGCGGGTAAAAGTACCCTGCTCGCCGCCTTGTGCGATGAGCTGCCGGCCAGCGAAGGCACGGTCCGCCTCGACGAGCGCAAGCTAGCCGATTGGCCCGGCCAGGAGCGGGCCAAACGCCTGGCGGTATTGCCCCAGAGTTCGAGCCTGAACTTCGCCTTTTCGGTCAATGAAGTGGTGGGCATGGGCCGCTTGCCCCATGCCAGCGGTCGTGTGCGCGATGCCGAAATCGTTGCCCAGGCGCTGGGTGCCGCCGACGCCTTGCACCTGGCCGGGCGCAGTTATCTGGCCTTGTCCGGTGGCGAACGCCAACGCGTACACCTGGCGCGGGTACTCGCTCAGCTGTGGCCGGGCGCCGAGGGCCAGACCCTGCTGCTCGACGAACCGACCTCGATGCTCGATCCATTGCACCAGCACACCATTCTGCAAGCGGTGCGCGATTTCGCCGGGCGCGGTGCGGCAGTGCTGGTGATCCTGCACGACCTCAACCTTGCCGCGCGTTATTGCGATCACCTGCTGCTGTTACAGGACGGTCGCCCCCACGCCTACGGCACGCCGGACGAGGTCCTGACCGCCGAAGCGCTGGAAGCGGTGTACGGGTTGCAGGTGCTGATTCACCAGCATCCGGAACGTGGCCACCCGTTGATTATCGCGCGCTGATACCCGCCCCCTCCCGCCGTGGCGAGCGAGGGGGCCAACGTCTAACAAGGAAAACCGATGCGCATTCTGCTGTTATGCCTGTTCAGCCTGCTGGTGGCCTGCCAAACCCATCACGTCACGCCACCTCCGGCACCAATCGCCCCGCAAGGTCGGGATCATGCCGATCTCGGCGTTATCCGCGAACTCGCCACCGGACGCACCCTGACGCCGCAAGAATTGGTCGAGCGTCTGGCCGTCGCGCCACGGGTACTGGTCGGTGAACAACACGACAACCCCGATCACCATGCCCTGCAACTGTGGCTGCTGCGCGAACTGGCGCAGCAACGTGCGCAAGGCAGCCTGCTGATGGAAATGCTCAACCCCGACCAGCAGGCCAAAGTCGATGCGGCGCAGGCCGCCACCCGAGCCGGTCAACCGCCGGCCGATCCTTACCAGGCACTGTCCTGGCAAGCCAATTGGGATTGGAGCGTGTACGGCGCACTGGTCACCTATGCGCTGCGCCAACCCTACCCGCTGCTGTCGGCCAACCTGGACCGGGCGCAGATCAAGCAGATCTACAAACAGCGCCCGACCCTCAGTGGCGAGGCGTCCACCACCCGGCAAGTGCAGGCGACCCTGCTCGAGGACATTCGCGAGTCCCACTGCGGCTTGCTGCCTGAGGCGCAAATGCCGGCGATGCTGGCCGTGCAGCAGCAGCGTGACCGACGCATGGCCGAGCGACTGATGGCGGCACCGACCCCTGCGGTGTTGTTGGCCGGGGCGTTCCATGTGCGCAAGGATCTGGGGGTGCCGTTGCACCTGAAAGACCTTGGTGCAGACCAGGGTAATGCGGTGCTTGTATTGGCTGAGGTGGGCAAGACGGTGACGGCCGAAAGCGCGGACTATGTGTGGTATACCGCGGCGCAACCGGAGCAGGATCACTGCGCGAAATTGCGCCGTTAGTTTTTTATCTGATCCAGGATTTTTGGCAGAGCCACTATCGCTTTCGCGAGCAGGCTCGCTCCCACAGAAGATCGCATATCCCTTGTGGGAGCGAGCCTGCTCGCGAAGGCGGCATCACTGTGAACGATCCTGGCCCTGACTCACCCTGATCACAGAGCCTGAAATGTTTCCAGATAAGCCAGCAAATCATCGATCTTCTCCTGATCGCTGATCCCCCAGAAAATCATCCGCGTGCCCGATACCACGGCCTTCGGATCCTCGATGTACGCCGCGAGTTTGTCCCGCGTCCAGACAATGCCTGATGACTTCATGGCATCAGAATACTGATAGTCCGCGGTGCTGCCCGCCACGCGTCCGAACACATCATTGAGTTGCGGACCGAAGAATGCGCGCGCGCCCTCCCCGACCTGATGGCAGCCGCCACACACCCGCTTGAACAGTTTCCCACCCGCCTCGGCATCCCCCTGCGCGGTCGCTTGCGCGGCGAACAGGCCTGTACAGAGACTCAGGATGAAGGTCATCACGGCCGCTTGGTTCATTTACCGCTCCAGATCAGGCATTGCCCATCGCAAAAAATGGCCGCCATTTGATCATGACTTGGCCGCTTTCCCGAAGCACTTCAGGCGCATGCCAACCAAGTCTGCCGTCCATCCCGCCAACGAGCGCGCAGCCGTTGCCCGCCTAGACTAGCCTATCAATGCGTCTCAACGGCAAGGCGCATCGACTCACCCAGTGTGTGGCATGAACACCTGCCACCGCCCACCAACAGACGGAGGCACAATCATGAAAATTGTCGTCATCGGCGGTACAGGCCTGATCGGAACACAACTCTGCAAAATCCTGCGCGAAAGTGGACATGATGTCGTGCCCGCCACACCGAGTACCGGTGTCAACGCGGTGTCCGGGGAAGGATTGCAGGCAGCGTTGCAAGGCGCCGAGGTGGTGGTCGATGTCGCCAACTCACCCTCGTTCGAAGACGCCGCCGTACTCGAGTTCTTTGAAAAGTCCGGGCGCAACCTCGCCGCTGCCGAGAAGACCGCGGGGGTCAAGCACCACGTTGCGCTCTCGGTGGTCGGTACGGAGCGGATGCTCGAAAGCGGTTACTTCCGCGCCAAAATGGCCCAGGAGGAATTGATCAAAGAATCCGGGGTGCCCTTTACGATCCTGCGCGCCACGCAGTTTTTCGAATTCCTCGGCGCCATTGCGCAATCCGGTGCTCAAGCAGACGGCACCATTCGCCTGACTTCGGCCGCCCTGCAGCCGATTGCCTCGGCCGATGTCGCGGCGGCACTGGCCACGATTGCCGTGGCCGCCCCCACCGGCAAGACCGAGGAAGTGGCCGGCCCCGACAAGCAGCCCCTGGTCTCGTTCGCCAAAACCTACCTGCAGCACACCCAGGATCAGCGCGACGTGATTACCGACGATAAGGCCGGGTACTACGGCGCGATCATCAACGACCAGTCGCTGACGCCTGGCGCCAACCCCATCCTCGGCAAGATTCACTTCGATCAATGGCTCAAGAGCACCAGCGCCTAGCGCTGACGAACAGGGGCGTGCGACTCGCCCCGCTCTCTCACTTCATCAGGAGCGTCCCATGCGAACTCCCTTTATCTTCACCCTGCTAGCCCTGTCGTTCAGCGCCTCCACGCCGGCCCTGGCGGCCGACGCGCCACACCCGGACGTCAAGGAGGTGTCGGTTACGGCACTTCCCGATTACCCCGGCAAGGAAATGTTGATTCTCACCGTCGAGTACCCGCCAGGCGGTGCCGACCCGGTTCACCGGCACGACGCCCATGGTTTCATCTATGTGCTTGAAGGCTCCATCGTCATGGGGGTCAAGGGTGGCAAGGAAGTCACGCTGATGCCCGGACAAAGTTTTCACGAAGGCCCCAACGACATCCACACCGTGGGCCGCAACGCGAGTCAGGACAAACCCGCCAAATTCGTCGTATTTCTGTTGAAAGACCAAGGCAAGCCACCGGTCATCCCGGTGCCTTGAACGGGTCGCTTTGCTACTGCTGCCGACTCATTGCCCTGCGCAAAAAAAACGGGTCGGCAGCCTCCTGCCCTCCACTCGACCCATACCTGCGTATGAAGCGTTCATACCAAGATATCCAGCCGCACAACCTATGCATAAGTGACGTGATTTCTGGGCCAATTAAGATGCACGCATCGAATGTCCGGGCTGAAACGGCCTGCATTCATGCCTGCCAGGTTATTGCTTGAATAACCCCCCTGACCCAAAAGGTGAACATGATGAACACCCCTCGTTATGCATTAGGGATTGCCCTGTTTTCGACCCTTGGATTGATCGCGACAAACCTTCACGCCGCCGAGTCCGGTACCGGAACAGCCGGTGCCAGCACCGCCGCGCACAACGCTGCCGAAGGCGGCGCTGACCGCATCAAGGAAAGGCAACTGGCCGCGGACGGTGCGGATCGTCTCAAGGGCAATCAGGTTGCAGAAGGGGGTGCTGACCGTCTGAGAGAACGGCAACTCAAACAGAACCAGGTCGCCGAAGGCGGTGCCGATCGCCTGAAGGAACGCCAGCTTGCCGAGGGCGGCGCTGATCGCCTGAAGGAACGCCAACTCGCCGAAGGCGGCGCTGATCGCCTGAGGGAACGCCAACTCGCCGAGGGCGGTGCCGATCGCCTGAGGGAACGCCAACTCGCCGAAGGCGGCGCTGATCGCCTGAAGGAACGCCAGCTTGCCGAGGGCGGCGCCGATCGCTTGAGGGAGCGTCAACTGGCGGCGGACGGTTCCGAACGCCTGAAACAAAACAGCGTTGCAGCGGGCGGGTACAACTCGATGCGCGGGACTCGGGTGGCGGAAGGCGGCTCCGACCGACTGCTGCAGAATCATTACGCCGACGGCAGCAACGGCTACGATGCCAGCTCCGACGTCATGCCCTACTTCTGCCTGGAATGCCGCTGATCCGGAGAGAAATTCCGGAAACACTCCGGCCCTTGTGGGAGCGAGCCTGCTCGCGAAGGCGGTGTGTCAGGCAACATTGTTGTCGTCTGATGTACCGCTTTCGCGAGCAGGCTCGCTCCCACAGGTTTGGCGTACCAGGATTTAGTCCTTGAAATCCGTCGACAGCGCCAGCTCATTCCACTCGGCCAGTTCCTGGGCGACGAAGCGGTTTTTCGCTTCGATCCGCGCAATGGTGTCGCTGCCCAGTGCCAGACGTTGCGGCGGGTTCGACGCATTGACCAGCGCCAGCATGGCCTCGGCAAATTTCACCGGATCACCGGGTTGGGCATGGTTGGCGGCCTCGGCATGCTTGCGCATGGCACCGACCGTTTCGTCGTAATCCGGCAACTCCAGCGCGGTCTTCACCAGTGACTGCTCGTCAAGGAAGTCGGTGCGGAAGAAGCCCGGTTCCACCACCGTGGCGTGGATGCCCAGCGGCGCCAGTTCCTGATGCAGCGCCTCGGTGATGCCTTCGACCGCAAACTTGGTCGAACCGTAGACCCCCCAGCCCATGTAGGCCTGGTAGCCGCCGATGGAGGAAATGTTGATCACATGTCCGGAGCGCTGGCGACGCATGTGCGGCAGTACCGCGCGGGTCACGTTGAGCACGCCGAAGACGTTGGTGGCGAACAGGCGCTCGGTCTCGCTGGCGCTGGTTTCCTCTACTGCACCCAACACACCGAAACCGGCATTGTTGATCAGCACGTCGATCCGACCGAAACGCTTGATGCCTTCTGCCACGGCCTGATGCGCTTCTTCTTCGCGGGTCACGTCCAGACGCACGGCCAGCAGGTTTGGATGATCCCCCAGTTTGGCCGTGATTTCTTCGGGTTTACGGGCCGTGGCAATCACCGCGTCGCCAGCACGCAGAGCATGTTCTGCGATCAGAGTGCCAAAACCACGAGAAGCACCAGTAATGAGCCAAGTACGCATATCAACTCCTCCTGTCAGCGACCCGAGCGTGATTGCCGGGCCTTCTTGATGAGTTGACGCAACTTTAAAACTCCACTACTGATGTGATAATCCCAATAATTTTGCATGACTTTGTGAAAGGCATTCACATATGAAAGCACCTTCAGCGGCGGATCTCTCGATCTTCCTGTGCGTGGCCAGTCACCTGAACTTCAGCCGGGCAGCGGTCGAGCTGGGCGTGACGCCTTCAGCACTCAGCCATGCGGTGCGCACCCTGGAGAACCGGCTCGGCGTCAGGCTGTTCAACCGCACCACCCGCAGCGTCGGGCTGACCGAGGCTGGCGAGCGACTCTGCGCACGATTGAAACCGGCCTTCCGGGATATCGACGATGCCCTGGAAGACCTCAACCACTTCCGCGACAAACCCTCCGGCAGCCTGCGCATCACGGCCGGTCGCCAGGCCGCGGAATTGGTGCTGCTGCCGCTGGCCGGCCGGTTCCTGGAGGTCTATCCGGATGTGAAGCTGGAGATCGTGGCCGATGATGGCCTGGTCGATGTGGTCTCCGCCGGTTTCGATGCCGGCGTGCGTTTCGGCGCGCGCCTGGAGGCCGACATGGTGTCCTTGCCGATCGGCGCCTACATGCGCTCGGTGGTGGTGGGCTCGCCGGCGTTCTTTGCCCGGCACCCGGTTCCGCAGAAACCCGAAGACATTCACGGCCTGCCGTGCATCCGCCATCGTTTTCCGAGCGGTTCGCTGTATCGCTGGGAGTTCGAACGTGGCGGTATCGCCCAGGAAATCGAAGTCGACGGCCCCCTGACCCTGGGCGATGTGAGCCTGATGGTCGGCCCGGCCCTGCAAGGCGTCGGCATCGCCTACATCTTCGAAGACATGGTCAAGGCACAGGTGGCCGACGGCAGCCTGATCCAGGTGCTGGGCGACTGGTGCCCCTACTACCCGGGACTGCACCTCTATTACCCGAGCCGGCGCCATGTGCCCGCGACACTCAAGGCCTTCATCGAGTTTGCCCGTGCGGCCCGGGAGCAAAATTCGCGCTGACCCGCTCACTTAAGCGTGGAGCCCCACATTTGTGGCGAGGGGATTTATCCCCGTTGGGCCGCGAAGCGGCCCTCAGCGTCCGTTCAAACAGACTGAGTTGGTCGGATTTACGACTGCTTCGCAGCCGAACGGGGATAAATCCCCTCGCCACAGATTTCTTAGTCGCCTGAAAATTGTCTTAAGTGAACGGCATTCCGCGCTAGCTCACTGCCCGCCCGCTACAGATCACATCAGGCAACATTCAGTAATCATGTCATTGGCGGCGATCTGTACAACGCATCGGACGCAGTGTTACAGATGATTTCTTCAGCCGCCGACGGAGATAAACCATGCGTCAGGACCATCTGGACGGGTTGGTGACCTTCATCGCTGTCGCCGAGGAAAAAGGCTTCTCGAACGCGGCCGTCAGACTCGGCATTTCGCCGTCCGCGGTCAGCCAGAGCATCCGCGGACTCGAGGAACGCCTGGGCCTGGTGCTGTTCAACCGCACCACCCGCAGCGTATGCCTGACCGAGATCGGCGAACGTTACCTGGAGCGCGTGCAACCGGCCCTGGAACAACTGACCTCGGCCTCCCGCGAACTCGGGCGCGAAGCCAGCCATCCCACCGGCCTGCTGCGCATCAATGTGCCGCGCGCCGCCTACCTGATCGTGCTGCAACCGATGTTGCGCCACTTCATGGCGACCTACCCGGAAATCAATCTGGAGATCCGCGTGGAAAACCTGCTGGAGGACATTGTCAGCCAGGGTTTCGACGCCGGCATCCGCTTTGGTGACGCGGTGGACAAGGACATGGTCGCGCTGCCCATCGGCCCGGACATGCAGGCGCAGGTGATCGCCGCGCCCGATTATCTGGACCGCCACGGTTTACCGGAACACCCCAGGGACTTGCTGAGGCACGACTGCATCGGCTTTCGTCACAGCACCAGCGGGCAAATCGAACGCTGGGCATTCGAAAAGGCCGACGAGAAATTCGAGCTGCCGGTCAAGGGCCGGCTGATCGTCAACGACTCGGAAATACTGGTGCGCTCGGCACTGGACGGCCTGGGCATCGCCTACATGATCAACGGCTACATCGAGCCCTTTATCGAGCAGGGTCGGCTGATCCGGCTGCTGCCGGACTGGAGCCCGACCTTCCCTTCCCTGCATTTGTACTACCCGGATCGACGCCGGGTGCCGGCCAAGCTGCGGGCGCTCATCGACTTCCTGCGCAACGAACGCCACAGCCTGGGGCCAATCGAAGAACTCATCATCTAACGTTTGTCAGGCCTGACGAAGCGCCTGCGGGTCCACCGGCAAACTGCGCAGACGCTTGCCGGTGGCGGCGAAAATGGCATTCACCACCGCTGGCGCGATCGTCACGGTCGACACTTCACCCAACCCCCCCGGCGACTCGCCGCTCTCGACCCGGAACGTCTCGATCTGCGGCGTCTCGTTGATCCGCAAGACCCGATAGGTGTCGAAGTTGCCCTGCTCGACTTGACCGTCCTTGAACGTGATATTGCCGAACAGCACGGCGCTCAAGCCGAAAATGGTGCCGCCCTGTACCTGGGCGACCACGCTGTCGGGATTGATCGCTATGCCGCAATCGACCACCGTGATGATCTTGTGCACCTGCACTTCGCCATTGGGCTTGACGCTGACTTCCGCCACTTGCGCCGCGTAGGTGCTGAAGCAGGAGGTCAGCGCCAGGCCACGGCCACGCCCCGCGGCAGGCGGCGTGTCCCAGGCGGATTTCTCCCGGAGCATTTGCAGCACCTTCACTGCCCGCGGGTGTTTCTCCAACAGCGGGTAGCGGAATTCAAACGGATCGGTCTTCGACAGATGAGCCAGTTCGTCGACCAGACCTTCGACCATGAAGGCGTTCTGGGTATGCCCGACCCCGCGCCAGAACGCCGGCAAGATGCCCGCCGGCGGATCGTGGCGCACATAATGCACGCTCAGGTTCGGGAACGCGTAAGGGCCGCAGGCATCGCGGATGGCATCACGGTCGATGCCATTGACGAACGCCGCCGGCGCCCAGCGGGCCAGGATCGAACCGCCGGTGACCTTGTGTGTCCAGGCCACCGGGCGGCCCTGGGTATCCAGTCCGGCACTGAGGTGGTTGTAGTGGAACGGCCGCAACGTACTGTGCCGGGTGTCTTCTTCCCGGGACCAGATGACCTTCAACGGGTAGTCCACCTGCCGGGCGAGTTTCACCGCGTCGGCGACGAAGTCGACTTCAAGGCGCCGGCCGAAACCACCGCCGATCAAATGGTTGTGCACCTGCACGGACGCTTCCGGCAAGCCCGTCAATTGCGCGGCCACCGCTTTGGCCCGCGCCGGCACCTGGATACCCAGCCACAGGTCACAGCCGTCCTTGCGCACATGCACCGTACAGTTCACCGGTTCCAGGCAGGCATGGGCCAGAAACGGCACCTGGTAAGTGACTTCGACTTTCCGGTCGGCCTTGGCCAGTGCCGACTTCACATCACCTTCGTTACGCACTTGAACGCCAGGTTCGAGCGAGGCCGCCGTGATGTTCTTGAGCATCGACTCGCTGGACACCCCGGCATTGGCCCCGGCGTTCCATTTGATCTGCAACAGTGACAGGCCCTTGCGCGCCGCGCCCATATGATCGGCCACGACAGCAACCGAATTGTCGGTGTGCAACACCTGCCGCACGCCTTTGACGGCCATCGCCGGTGCCGGGTCGACAGACTCGAAGGTGCCGCCAACCACCGGGCACAACATCAGCGCCGCGACCTTCATGCCTGGCGGATGAACGTCGATGCCGAACACCGCCTTGCCGTTGACCTTGTCCGGCGAGTCAGTGCGTTTGGCGGGCGTGCCGATCAGCTTGAATTCACTGGGATCTTTTAAAGGAATGGGCGATGGCAAGGGTAATGTCGACGCCGCGTCCACCAGTTCGCCATAGCCCAGTTTCCAGCCGCTGTCAGGGTGCAGGACCATGCCCTTGTCAGCCTTGCAACTGTCGACCGGGACGCCCCATTGCCTGGCCGCCGCGCTGACCAGCAGAATCCGCGCCGCCGCCCCGGCCTCGCGCAGCGGCTTCCAGTTGCCGGGAACCGAGGTCGAACCGCCGGTGACCTGGAAGCCCAGCATCGGGTTGGCGTACCGCTTGTCGTCGGCGGGGGCGTGTTCGATGACCACTTGATCGAGGCCCACTTCCAGCTCTTCGGCGATCAGCGCCGGCATCGAGGTGTAAGTGCCCTGACCCATTTCGACCGGTTGTATCGTCAGGAAAATCCGCCCCTCGCGGTCGATGCGCACATAGGCGTTGGGGGAAAAATCAGCCTCCCCGGCCTCGGCACCGCGCATCAGCCCCGGCAGGGAAAAGCTGATCAGCAACCCGCCGCCTATCGCCGCGCCGGCCTTGATGAAACCGCGTCGAGTGAGGCCTTCGCTGGTATCGATCGGGTTCATGATGCGGCCTCCGTAGTGGCAACAACGACCGGGCCGGCAGCGGTCTTGATCGCTTCGCGTATCCGCACATAAGTGCCGCAGCGACAGATATTGCCCGCCATCGCGCTGTCGATGGCTTGATCGTCCGGGTGTGGATTGGTGGCCAGCAATGCCGTGGCGGACATGATCTGCCCGGACTGGCAATAACCGCACTGCACCACTTCGTGCGCCAGCCAGGCGTCCTGAACGCGCTTGCCCGTCGGTGTTTCGCCAATCGCTTCTATGGTGGTGATTTCCGCCGCCAGCAGAGCGCTGACCGGCATCATGCAGGAACGTATCGGCGTGCCGTTCATGTGCACCGTGCACGCGCCGCACAACGCCATCCCGCAGCCGAACTTGGTGCCGGTCATGCCCAGCACATCGCGTAGCACCCATAACAAGGGTGTGTCGTCATCCACATCAACCTGATGGACAACCCCATTGATCTTGAGACTCTGAGCCATGAAGCCTCCTCATCCATCCGGTGCTGAAACAATTGTTATGGTTTTAGCGCTCGTCCCCGGATGCCACCCGGCAGGGGACGCGCGTCAGCTCACTAGAGTAGAGAGTCTGCTCTTTTGAAGTACCGCCAATTCCTGCAAGAGCCTTGAAGGGAAACTTAACAATGATGCCGTGCAACGGGCGGTTGCGCTTCGCTCACCCCCGGCTCGGCTCATCCTCCACCAGCAACGCGGCCAGGCGCTTGATCAACGGCGTCGCCAGCAGCACGAAAGGAATAAGGGTGGCCCAGGCCAACAACCAGGCCTTGAACCAGTAAACCAGCAATGCATCGGGGGAAAGGCCGGAGGGACTGGCGATCGCGGCGGCAATGGCGCAGGTAATGGCCGACTGGATCACGCCAGTGGCGTGCTGACGGTAGCGTGGGGAAAGTCTGCGCATGCTGCGAACCTCCTGCTGGTATGGCGGTGCCCCGTGCAACGGTGCACCGCCAGGGTGTGGATCAGGCCTTGAGGTAGTCCAGGGTTTGCGCCGTGGTCCACAGGGCATTGGCGATGTAGCGGTAGTTGATCAGCGCCGCCAGGTAACCATCGCCTTCCGGAGTGCTCGGGCCGGCGGTGGCGTCACGGACCACGGCCACTTCAAACCCCTGTTCCAGCAGCTCACGCAAGTGCGACTCGACACAAAGGTTGGCTGCCATACCCGCCAGAATGACCTGCGACACGCCGTGCTTGCGCAGTTGCAGCGCCAGGTCATTGGTTTCCGGACCGTACACCTTGTGCGGCGAGGCAATGATGGTTTTGCCATCGAGGATGTAGGGCTTGAATTCGGGCATGAAATCGGCACCGGAGTTTTCAAAGCCGTCGAGAGTCAGCGGCCCCTTGCGATCGAACATGCAGATGCTGTGCATGACTTTCTCCAGTGGCCCGCCGAACTGCCATTCGTGGTCGCACGGATAGTAGTAATGCGGGGAAACGGCGACGGTAATGCCCGCGTCTTTGGCCGCGGCAAACAACTGGCCCAGGTGATTGACCACATCGTGTTCGACGACGCTCTTGCCGAACACGCCCCAGCTCACGCCCTCGGGGCTGAGGAAGTCGATCTGCGGGTCGATGACCACCAGCGCGGTACGGGACAGGTCGAGTTTCATGCCCGGGTCCGGCAGCGCGGGTTCTGCCGGGTCGGCGTACGGGGTGCGAATCGTATCGTTGCTCATAGCGGTGGACTCCGGTCGTGGACGAAAATATCGCTCTGCGCCGTGACACCCTTGATGGGCGTTGATTACCATCGGCGAGAACTGCATCCTACGGTCGCGCCCTGCTCCACTTTTGCCAGGACGTGCAGAGTCTTTACCCGGGCGTCTCCAACATGGATATCCTTTCCGAATTCTTCGAACGCACACACCTGCAGGGCCGGCTGTTCTTCGCCGGCCCCGTGGACGGTACGCTGGTGCTCGACAAGCCGCCGGGCATGGCGTTTATCCATGTGATCGGCCGCGGCGGTATCGACATGGTGCAACCGGGGCTGCCGAAGATTTCCATCAACGAACCCAGCGTGCTGTTCTGCCCCAGCAGCTGCCGTTATCAGCTGCGTTCCAATTCCGCGCAAGGCGCTGAATTGATCTGCGCTTCGTTCCAGTTCGGGCGCAATGCCCTGCAGCCCTTCCCCCTCGGGCTCAAGGAAACCCTGGTGTTTCCGTTCCGACTACTGGACAACCTCGTCCCCCTGCTCGGCACCCTGATCAACGAATTCCAGGACCAGGCCCCCGGTCGGACCAAGGCCCTGAACCTGCTGCTCGAATACCTGTTCGTGCGGCTGGTGCGGCGCTCGGTGATCGAAGGCAAGATTTCCAGCGGCCTGCTCTATGCCCTGCAGGATGGGCGCCTTGCGACCGTGTTCAGCCGGATTCACCAGGAACCGGAGGCACTCTGGACCGTGGAGAAACTGGCTCAGCTTGCGAACATGTCGCGCTCCAAATTCTCGGCGTGCTTCACCCGGATCATGCAGATCTCACCGATGGGCTACGTCACCGCCTGGAGAATGAAACTGGCCCAGGACCTGCTGCGCGACGGGGTGCAGATCAAGGTGATCGCCGACTCGGTGGGCTACAGCTCGCAAGCCTCGTTCTCCAGAACCTTCCTCAACGTGGTGGGCCTGCCGCCGGCCGAATGGCTCAAGCGCGATGCAAGCGGTGAAGACCTGCCGCAAGTAACGGCCCACGTACAGCGCGACCTGCCGGACGATTCAACCCATCAATAACCCAGTCAGAGGGACAACAGATGATCACCTGCTACCTGAAATATGTGCTCGACCCCTACAAGCTCGACGCGTTCGAACACTACGGCAAACTGTGGATTCCCCTGGTGGAAAAATTTGGCGGCCAGCATCACGGTTACTTTCTGCCGTCCGAAGGTGCCAACAACATCGCCCTGGCCATGTTCACCTTCCCCAGCCTTGCCGCCTACGAAACGTACCGGCAACAGTCGATGAACGACCCGCAGTGCATCGCCGCGTTCAAGTACGCCGAAGAAACCCGTTGCATCCTCAGTTACGAGCGCAGCTTTTTCCGGCCAGTCTTCGGCTGATCAAAAACGCAGCCTGCACCTGACAACAATCCCCTGTGGGAGCGAGCCTGCTCGCGAAAGCGGCTTATCAATCAACATTCATGTCGACCGGCCCACCGCTATCGCGAGCAGGCTCGCTGCCACAGAGCACTGGATCCTCGAGAGACTTCGCTGCGGCAAAAAATTTCCCTTCAGCACCTTTCGGCCATGTGAATGGCCAGCCATTGGCCATACTGCAATGTGCCCCCCCTCCCGATCTCCCTGCCCAGCCTGGTGAGCGAACATGAACATCCCGTGGAGCCGTTTTCGCGCATTAATCCTGCTGCTGACGCTGTGCTGCCTCAACACGGCACTGGCACAGACCCAACCCGAACTGCCTGCCGTCGAACTGACTCCGGCTGAAGAAGCCGAGGTGCAAAAAATGGTGTTGCCCGTTCTGCCGGACTGGGTCGGGGATTTCGAAGGCATGCGCGAACGCCGGTTGATCCGAGTGCTGGTGCCTTACAGCAAGACCTTTTTCGAGCTTGATCGCGGTCGGCAACGAGGGCTGAGTTATGAGCTGGGCAAGGGGCTCGAAGCCTGGCTGAACAAGACCCAACCCTATTCGAAAAAATCCATGCAATGGCGGGTCATGTTCATCCCGACCGCCCGCGACGAGTTGATGCCCAAACTGATCAAAGGCGTTGGCGACATCGCCGCCGGCGGGCTCACCGTGACCGAGGCACGACTCAAGGACGTGGATTTCAGCGATCCGTTCGCAGTCAACATCCCGGAAATCCTGGTGTCCGCCCCAGGCAGCAAACCCGTGGAAAAACTTGAAGACCTGTCCGGCCAGGAAATTACCGTGCGGGCGTCCAGCAGCTACTACGAGCACCTCCAGGCGTTGAGCGCCTCATTCAAGGAGCAAGGCCTGGCGCCCATCGACCTGAAGACCGCCGATGAAAACCTGGAATCCGAAGACCTGCTGCAAATGGTCAATGCCGGGTTGCTCAAGTCCACGGTGGTGGATCGATATATCGCAAAAATCTGGGCGCCGCTGTACACCGATATGCAGATTCACGAGGGCATTGTTGTGCATGACAACTCCGAGTTTGCCTGGGCGATTCGCAAGGACAGCCCACAGTTGAAAAGCCAGCTCGCCGGTTTCGTCAAAACCCACAAGATCGGAACCACCTTTGGTAACAGCCTGCGCACCAAGTACGTCACCAACAGCAGCAAACGGGTGGTCAACGCAACGTCCGAAGCCGAGATGAAGAAGTTTCAGGAAATGGTGGAGATCTTCAACCGCCACGCCAGCACCTACGGTTTCGATCATTTGATGCTCATGGCGCAGGGTTTTCAGGAGTCGCAACTCGATCAGAAGGCCCGTAGCCCAAGAGGTGCGGTCGGTGTCATGCAGTTGCTGCCGACAACCGCCAAGGACCCAAAGGTGGCCATCGACGACATCGACAAGAGTGCCGACAGAAACATCGAAGCCGGCAGCAAGTACATGCGCCTGCTCGCGGACAAGTACCTGAACGACCCTCAATTGACGCAAATGAATAGGACCCTGATGACCTTCGCCGCCTACAACGCCGGGCCGGGCAACCTGCGCAAATTCCGGGCGCTGGCAGAAAAGTCCAATCTGAACAAAAACGTCTGGTTTGGTAATGTCGAGCAGGCGGCGGCACAAGTGGTTGGCCGTGAGACCGTGGATTACGTCGGCAACATCTACAAGTACTACGTGGCGTACAAGCTTGTAGAGGAAAAATCCGCCTCGGGTGCTGCAAAACCCACCCAGTGATGGCAAGTGGCTTCTGCGCCGAAGGTCTCAACCCCCATAAACAGCGGCTTTCAGCCTGGATAACTCCAAATATCGATCTACGCTGAACGCCTTGGCCTTCAGCATGGCCAACGATCTGTATCCGCTGCTGCCGTTTCATCAGCCGCTGGTGTTTGCGGCCTGTCACACCCCAGCGAGGATTCCATTTTCCCGCCGTACTGATGCGCGAAAGCGGGTTTTGACGCCGTTACCACCCCGGTGGCGTACCGCTGAAGGATGAGTGCCGTCTGGATCAAGGTTCGGCAACAAATCGACGAACGACGCCTATTCCGCGACCTGCGACCACGCGGGGCTTGAATTGTCGAACTAATCTTCCACGACTGTCTTGAGCAGTGAACGGGAATGCCATTGTGTCGTCAGGCGATTTCCTTGAACTGTCCAGGCTAAATGTTGGGGGGGTTACTCACGAAGATGCTTGTTGTTTTGCCCTCGATGCCTGAGCGGCCTACAACGAGGATCTGAACTTGAGAAAGGACACCCTTATGAACAGGTTCGCGCACCGCTCCAGGCTTTACCTCGTATGTTCATTGTTGCTGGCAATCAACGTTGCCCAGGCGGCACAAACCGAAAAAACCAATATCCTGTTCATCGTCTCCGACGACACGGGCTACGGTGACCTCGGCCCTTACGGCGGCGGTGTCGGACGAGGCATGCCGACGCCCAGCATCGACCAGTTGGCGGCAGAAGGCACCACTTTCTATTCCTTCTATGCCCAACCCAGTTGTACCCCGGGCCGGGCCGCGATGCAGACCGGGCGCATCCCCAACCGCAGCGGCATGACCACGGTAGCCTTTCAGGGTCAGGGCGGTGGCTTGCCGGCGGCGGAATGGACGCTGGCCTCCGTGCTCAAGACCGGTGGTTACGAAACCTATTTCACCGGCAAATGGCACTTGGGCGAGGCCGACTACGCCCTGCCCAATGCGCAAGGCTACGACGTCATGAAATACGCCGGCCTTTATCACCTCAATGCCTACACCTACGCCGATGCCACCTGGTTCCCGGACATGGATCCGGAGACCCGCGCCATGTTCACCCAAGTGACCAGAGGCGCGTTGTCCGGCAAGGCGGGGGAAAAAGCGGTCGAGGAATTCAAGATCAATGGGCAATACGTGGATACGCCAGTGGTGGATGGCAAGCCTGGCGTGGTCGGGATTCCGTTCTTCGACAGCTATGTCGAGAAAGCAGCACTGGAGTTCCTCGACACCGCGGCCAAATCCGACAAGCCGTTCTTTATCAACGTCAACTTCATGAAAGTGCATCAACCCAACCTGCCCGCACCCGAGTTCGTCCACAAGTCGATCTCCAAGAGCAAGTACGCCGACTCGATAGTCGAGCTCGACACCCGTATCGGACGCATCATGGACAAGTTGAAAGCGCTAGGGCTGGATAAGAACACCCTGGTGGTCTACACCACCGATAACGGCGCCTGGCAGGACGTTTATCCGGACGCCGGTTACACGCCATTCCGGGGCACCAAAGGCACGGTGCGCGAAGGGGGCAACCGGGTGCCGGCGATCATGGTCTGGCCCGGCCAGATCAAGGCGAACGCCAAAAACCACGACATCATCGGTGGCCTGGATCTGATGGCGACATTCGCCTCGGTGGCCGGGATCAAACTGCCGGAGAAAGATCGCGAAGGTCAGCCGATCATCTTCGACAGCTATGACATGACCCCGGTGTTGAAGGGCACCGGTCCCGATCCACGCAAGGAGTGGTTCTACTTCACCGAAAACGAGTTATCCCCGGGGGCTGCCCGTGTGGGCAACTACAAAGCCGTGTTCAACCTGCGTGGCGACGATGGCGCCCCGACCGGAGGCCTGGCCGTGGACACCAACCTGGGCTGGAAAGGTGCTGCAAAATACGTGGCAACGGTACCGCAGGTCTTCGACCTGTATCAGGACCCGCAGGAGCGCTATGACATTTTCATGAGCAACGTCACCGAGCGCACCTGGACCATGGTGCCGATCAGTCAGTCCATCGCCAGGCTCATGCAGACCTACATCAAATATCCGCCTCGCAAGATGCAGAGCATGACCTATGATGGCCCGGTTGAAATTTCCAAGTACCAGAAGTTCCAGTCGGTGCGCGAAGACCTGCAGAAGGAAGGTGTGACCATTCCAATCCCTAACTAGCCCTGGGGTGGCAGCCTCGTCGAGGCTGCCACTGCCGTTGAACAAAAGACATTCTTGAGCCCTCATTCTCAAAAAAACATCGTCGACCGTTTACGCTGAGCCGTTACCTGCCGATAACGTCGCAGCGTCGTGCCCGTTTGCCGCCGCTTCATGCATCCGAATGCTTTGACAGGGACTTCACATGCGTCACTTGCGACACCTCACTTCTGGCCTCAACCCGCAAACAATCGCCGGCGTCACCTTCCACTTCGACCCGTCTCACCAGACCGAACTGGCGACCTTGCTGCAGCGCTTTTTTGCCCAACCCGGGCAGTACGCCTTGCTGGATATCCCTGAGGAAACCCGCAGCGTGTTCCTGCTTGAAGGTGAGCGTAAATGGGTGTTGAAACACAACCGGCTGACCCACTGGAAAAAGCAGCTGCAGAATTTCCTGGGGCTCAAGCGAGTGTTCGGCCTGCATGACCTGACCAATGAGTTCATCAATTTGTCAGCGGTGTCCGCCAAATCGCAAACCTCGCCCCGAGTCGCAGCCTTCGGCCACAGCGGACGTTTTCCGTTTCTCAAGGAAGAGTATTTGCTGGTCAGTTTTTTCGATAACCATTGCAGCGTCGATGAGCGACTCATCGCAAAACCGGAACAGGCCGCCACCCTGCTGCTGGACATTTTCCACCTGTTTGGCCAGACCCTGGTCGAAGGCTTTGTGCACATGGACCCGCACCCCAAGAACATCCTGATCGGTCCCGATGGCGCGCTGAGGCTGATCGATTTCGAATGCTGCGCACATTCGGTGCTGGATCACGACTTCAGCCTGGGCTTTCTGCTGGGTTATTTCTATCGCTACTGGTTCCAGAAGTTCATGGCGCTGGAAGACTACGACGCTTGCTGCGAGCGCTACCTGAGCATGGCGCACCCGACCGTGAACCGAGAGATTTTCCAACCGGTGTATGCACGGTTTCGCGACAGCGGCGTTTCTCGCACCACGCGTTATCGCATTCTTACCTGCGCCAGATCCCAGGGCGAGTTTCTGCGCGAGCTTGGGTCATCAGCGGATCAGCCCTGGGTCAAATCGAGACAATAGGTGTAGTAACCCGGATCACGCACATAGCCCAATGACTCGTACAAACGTTGTGCGCTGATGTTATCCGTCGCGGTTTCCAGGGTCATGCCCCTGGCGCCCATCAACCGCGCAAAATCGCGGGCGGTGTTCATCAGTAGCCTGCCGACGCCTTTGCCACGGGCGGCAGGCGCGGTGAACAGGTCGCCGAGCAACCAGGTGCGGTGCGCGTCGATGGAGGAAAACGTCGGGAACATCTGCACGAAACCCAGGGTTTCGCCACTGGCGTCCTCGGCGTAGAAGATCACCGATTCGTCCCGGGCGATGCGTTCGGCGATGAATTCACGGGATTGCGGCAGGTTCGAAGGCTGGCCGTAGAAGCCGCGATAGGCGTCGAATAACGGGGCAATTTTTTCGATGTGGGAAGCGTCGGCGCGCAGGGCCTGGATAGCCATGGGGGTGTTCCGTTGCGGGTTCGGGGAATTACAGCCTAGCAATGGGAATCAACTTTTTCCTGTGGGAGCGAGCCTGCTCGCGAAAGGGGTGGGTCAGGCGCCCAAGATGTCGACTGGCACTCCGCCTTCGCGAGCAGGCTCGCTCCCACAGTGGATCTGCGTCGTACCGCAGTTTTGTGTTCACTGACGATCAGATGTGGGAGCGAGCCGGCTCGCGAAAGCGGTGTATCTGGCGCCCAAGATGTCGACTGGCCCTCCGCCTTCGCGAGCAGGCTCACTCCCACAGTGGATCTGCGTCGTACCGCAGTTTTGTGTTCACTGACGATCAGATGTGGGAGCGAGCCGGCTCGCGAAAGCGGTGGGTCAGGCACCCGCAATGTCGACTGACACTCCGCCTTCGCGAGCAGGCTCGCTCCCACAATGGATCTGCGTCGTACCGCAGTTTTGTGTTCACTGACGATCAGATGTGGGAGCGAGCCGGCTCGCGAAAGCGGTGGGTCAGGCACCCGCAATGTCGACTGACACTCCGCCTTCGCGAGCAGGCTCGCTCCCACAGTGGATCTGCGTCGTACCGCAGTTTTGTGTTCACTGACGATCAGATGTGGGAGCGAGCCGGCTCGCGAAAGCGGTGGGTCAGGCACCCGCAATGTCGACTGACACTCCGTCTTCGCGAGCAGGCTCGCTCCCACAGTGGATCTGCGTCGTACCGCAGTTTTGTGTTCACTGACGATCAGATGTGGGAGCGAGCCGGCTCGCGAAAGCGGTGGGTCAGGCACCCGCAATGTCGACTGACACTCCGCCTTCGCGAGCAGGCTCGCTCCCACAGTGGAT
>NZ_FYED01000002.1:243192-506513 GCF_900187565.1 Pseudomonas sp. Irchel 3A7
CGTCTTCGCGAGCAGGCTCGCTCCCACAGTGGATCTGCGTCGTACCGCAGTTTTGTGTTCACTGACGATCAGATGTGGGAGCGAGCCGGCTCGCGAAAGCGGTGGGTCAGGCACCCGCAATGTCGACTGACACTCCGTCTTCGCGAGCAGGCTCGCTCCCACAATGGATCTGCGTCGTACCGCAGTTTTGTGTTCACTGACGATCAGATGTGGGAGCGAGCCTGCTCGCGAAAGCGGTGGGTCAGGCACCCGCAATGTCGACTGACACTCCGCCTTCGCGAGCAGGCTCGCTCCCACAATGGATCTGCGTCGTACCGCAGTTTTGTGTTCACTGACGATCAGATGTGGGAGCGAGCCGGCTCGCTCCCACATTGACTTGCACTACACCCGCACGTTACGCCCCGGTAACGCCGAGCGTTGGCTGTTTTCCCAGTTCTCCACAAGCCCGACCGGCACCTGCGATGCCGGCAGCATCGTCACCCCGCGCACCAGATCCGACGCCCGCTCGGCCAGCATGATGGTCGGGGCGTTGAGGTTGCCGTTCGGTTCGGTCGGAAACACCGAGGAGTCGATCACCCGCAGCCCGGCAATGCCATGCACCCGCAGCTCGGAATCCACCACCGCCATGTCGTCCTCGCCCATGCGGCACGAGCCACAAGGGTGATAGGTGCTTTCGAGGTTGTCACGGACGAAGGCGTCGATCTGTTCATCGGTTTGCACCAGCGGACCAGGGGCGATTTCGCCGTCGCGGAAACGGTCCATGGCCTTCTGGCCGATGATCTCACGGGTCAGGCGGATGCAGCGGCGGAAGCCTTCGCGATCCTCCTCGCGTTGCAGGTAGTTGAAGCGGATTTCCGGGTGTTCATACGGGTCGGCGGAACGCACCCGCACGTAACCACGACTTTTCGGTTTATTCGGCCCGGTGAGCACCATGAACCCGTGGCCCTTGATCGGCTTGTTGCCGTCGTAACGCATGGCGGCCGGCAGAAAGTGAAACTGGATGTCCGGCCAGCGCAGGCCCTTGTCGGAGCGGATGAAACCGCCGGCCTCGAAGTGATTGGTGGCGCCCAGGCCATCCTTGAACAACAGCCAGCGCAGGCCGATCAACAACTTGCTCAGGGGGTCCATTTTGCTGTTGAGCGTCACCGGCTCCTTGCAGCCGAACTGGATGTACACCTCGGCGTGATCCTGCAGGTTCTCCCCTACCCCGGGCAGGTCATGGCGCACCTCGATCCCGGCTTTGCGCAGAACCTCGGCCGGGCCGATGCCGGAGCGTTGCAGCAAATGCGGCGAACCGATGGGGCCGGACGAAATCAGCACTTCGCGGTTGCAATACACCTCATGGGTCTGGCCATTGTGGTCATAGCGGATGCCCACCGCGCGCTTGCCTTCGAGGATGATCTGCCGGGTCATCGCGTGGGTGATCACGGTCAGGTTCGGGCGGCCCATGGCCGGGCGCAGATAAGCGTTGGCGGTGGAACAACGCACACCATTCTTCACGGTCATGTGCATCGCCCCGAAGCCCTCCTGCATGAAGCCGTTGCAGTCGTCGGTCTTGATGTAGCCCGCCTCGGCACCGGCTTCGACCCAGGCCCCGTACAGCGGGTTTTTCATGTGGTTGCCGTTGGTGGTGTGCAGCGGGCCGGTTTGCCCGCGATAGCTGTCCCCACCGGACTCGTAACTCTCGGCACGCTTGAAGTACGGCAGGCAATTTTTATAACCCCAGCCCTGGGCGCCGAGGGTTTCCCACTCATCGAAGTCATAGGCATGGCCACGGATATAGACCAAACCGTTGATCGACGACGAACCACCCAACACCTTACCGCGCGGGCAGTGAATGCGCCGGCCATTGAGGTACGTCTCAGGCTCGGTTTCGTAGCGCCAGTTGTACTTTTTGGTGTTCATCGGGATCGAAAACGCGCTCGGCATCTGGATCACCACACTGCGGTCGCTGCCGCCGAATTCCAGCACCAGCACAGACGTGGCCGGGTCTTCGCTGAGACGGTTGGCCAACACACAACCGGCCGAACCGGCACCGATGATGATGTAGTCGTATTTTTGCGTAGCCATGATTTATCTCCGAGCCGCCGATTCGTTGAACACCGGCAACGAGGGTTTGCTCAGCGGGTCGCCGGTGGTGTAGTGCGGGCAGGTTTTTTCGATGTGCTGGATGATGATTTCTTCGCGCTTGAGATCGATGGAGCGGCTCAGCCAGTAGTACGCCAGCCCCGACACGATCAGCCCGACCAGCCAGGCGATGTCGATGCTGCCCAGCGCCTTGGCCAGCGGGCCGACATACACCTCGCGCTGCTCGACACCGTCGTAGATGTAGAAGAACGGGATCATCGAGATGAAGCCGATGGCATACGCGGCAATGCCCCGCAGGCCCCAGCTGCCGTAGATGTTGCCGTGGGGCATGAAGAAGTGCGGAATGGCGTAGCGGCCCTTGCGCACGAAGAAGTAGTCGGTGAGGTTGACCGAGGTCCAGGGCACCAGGAAGTACAGCATCACCACCAGGTAGATGCCGAGCACCGACAGGCCCTTGCCCGAACTCTGGATGCTCAGGGCCACGCCCAGTTGCAGCAGGATCACGAAACCGATGGCCAGGATTCGCGCCTTGCGGGTCGGTTCGATGTGTTTGATGGAATCGATGCAGGTCAGCGTGGTCAGCTTGGCGCTGTAGATGTTCATCGCAATCACCGGCAGGAACGCCAGGATGGTGATGACCACAACCGCGGTGCCCATCAGCGGCGACACGGTATTGCCGACTTGCCCCAGGGCCACCAATACGTCGGTGGAGTGCAGGTGATCGGCCAGCCAGCCGCCCACGGAAATCATCCATGCACCGGACAACGACGCACCGAGGAACACCACCGCGATCAACTTGCCGCTGGAGGTGTTCTTCGGCAGGTAACGCGAATAGTCGGACACATACGGGGCGTAAGCGATGTTGTAGCTCGCCGCCGCCGCGAACTGCGCGATGAAGCCGGTCCAGTTGAAACCCAGCGGCGCCGGGGCCACTTCACCTTCGGCGAGTGGTGGCAGCACCGCATCCGGCACCCAGCCCATCAACACTGCCAGCGTCACCAGGCCGTACAGCGGCAGCGACAGGTACAGGGCCCATTTGAAACTGCGGTGCATCCAGTCATGACCCAGAATCGCCAGCACCGCCGCCGGGATGGTCACCGCCACCGCAATCACCGTGGGGCTGAACCCGAACAGCGTGTGCAGCCCCTGCATCATCAACACCAGATTGACGATGTTGAAACCGGCGAACACGAACAGCGTCGCCAACAGCACCAGGATCACCCCGCGATAACCGAACTGCGCCCGGGACTGGATCATCTGTGGCAGGCCCAGGTGCGGACCTTGCGAACCATGAAAGGCCATGAACAGCGTGCCGAACATGATGCCCAGCGTGCCGGCCAGGGTGGTCCAGAGCGCCGTCAGGCCAACGCTCGGCCCGACGAAGCCGATGGTCATGGTGAAGAAGGTGAAATTGCCGAGGAACCAGAACGGGCCTTGGCTCGACAGTTTGTCAGTGCGCTCGTTCTCAGGGATGAAATCGATGGAATGCCCCTCGACCACGGATTTGTTGTCGAGGATGGACAGACTCGGAGCAGGCTTGGCGTCAATGTTCATGATGGTCTCTTATTGTTGGAAGATCATGACGAAATAACCGCATTCTTTTGGCGCGTCCGTGCCGACAAACCTGTAGGAGCGAGCTTGCTCGCGATGAACCCAGGAACACCACGGGGTGTCAGGCTGCCAGCGTTATCGTTGGCGACCATCGCGAGCAAGCTCGCTCCTACAGGGTCAAGGTCAGCCGGGCAGCGTGATCCACACCGCCTTGGTTTCGAGCAGGTAGTCGAGCTGCTCCGCGCCCAGGTCCTTGCCGAAACCCGACTGCTTGTAGCCACCGAACGGCATCGACGGGTCGAGGGTGCCGTGGACGTTGACGTAGACCGAACCCGCTTTCAACCGCGGAATCAGGCTGTGCACTTTTCCAAGGTCGTTGGAATACAGGGCCGCCGCCAGGCCGTAAGGCGAGTCATTGGCCAGGGCCAGTGCCTCTTCTTCATCGTCGAACGCGGCGGTCACCAGCACCGGGCCGAAGATCTCTTCCTGGACGATGCGCATGTCGTTGCGGCAATGGGCAAAAATGGTCGGCTCGACGAAGAAACCCGGACCCTCGACCGGCTGGCCGCCGTAGACCAGTTCGGCACCTTCGCGCTTGCCGGTCTCGATGTACTCGGTCACGCGCTGCTTCTGCAACGCCGAGACCAGCGGGCCGATGAAACAGTCCGGGTCCAGCCCCGGGGCCATCTTCAACGTCCGGGTGTAGGCGATCAGTTCACCCAGGAATTCGTCGTAGACGCTGCGATGAACATAGGCCCGCGTACCGGCGTCGCATACCTGCCCCGAGTTGAAGAACACGCCATTGGCGACCGCTTGCGCGGCGGCGGGAATGTCTGCGTCGGCCAAGACGATTACCGGTGATTTTCCTCCGAGTTCCAGGGTTAGTCGCTTCATTTCGTCGAGCGCGGCGCGGCCGACGGTGCGGCCCACCGGGGTCGATCCGGTGAAGGTCAGTTTGTCGATGCCGGGGTGGGTGGCCATGGCCGCGCCGACCACGCTGCCGCGCCCGGTGACGATGTTGATCACGCCGTCCGGGATGCCCGCTTCCTGCACCAGCTCAGCAAATCGCAGGGCCGAGAGCGAGGTCAGTTCGGCGGGCTTGACCACCACGGTGCAACCGGTGGCCAGCGCCGCGCCAAGCTTCCAGGCCATGGTTTGCAGCGGGAAATTCCACGGCACGATAGCGCCGACCACCCCCACTGCTTCCTTGCGGGTATAGGCCAGGTAATTGCCCGGCAGCGAAGGTTCGACGGTACGCCCGTGGAGCTTGGTGGCCCAACCGGCGAAGTAACGCAGGGTGTCGACCGTGCCCTGGATATCGACATCCTTGGCGAACGCCACGGATTTGCCCATGTCGATCGATTCGATCTGCGCCAGCTCAAAGGCGTTTTGCTCGATCAGGTCCGCCAGGCGCTGTATCAGCCGTTCGCGTTCCGCCGGTTTGGCCTGGCGCCAGGCGCCGCCGTCGAACTGGGCACGGGCGGCTTGTACGGCGCGGTCCAGATCTTGCGTGGTGCCCATGGGAATGCGGGTGATCAGGCCTTCGGTCGAGGGTTCGATCACCTCGGAGGTCTGGCCGTCGCTGGCTTCGACCCAGGCACCGCCGATGAACATTTTCTGCACCTTGCTGAGGAAGGTTTGGGTGGCTTCGCTGACGCCGAATTTTTGCAGGTAGTTTTTGACGATCGTGTCCATTTTTATGCTCTCAGGCCGGAGTGGCTTCGTTGATGGACTGCCGCGCCTGGGCGCGCTCGTGGAAGATGAAACCGATGCTGTTGAGCAGCAGTTGCGCGGCGAGAATCGAGGTCATGCCGGTCGGGTCGTACACCGGCGCGACTTCCACCAGGTCCATGCCGACGATGTTGCCCTGGCTGCGTTTGGCCAGCGCCTGGATGATCTCCAGCACTTCGTAGTAGAGGAAGCCGCCATGGCTGGGGGTGCCGGTGCCGGGGGCGATGGACGGGTCGAAACCGTCGATGTCGATGGTGATGTAGTAATTGATGTTCTGCGGGATCAGCGCCAGCACCCCGTCGACGCCGAGCCGACGCACGTCGCGCACCGAAAGAATCTTCGAACCCGCCGCGTGGGCCGCTTCGTAGTCATCGCGGTTGGACGACGACACGTTACGAATGCCCATCTGGGTCATGCCGACGATGTGGTTCATTTCCGAGGCGCGGCGCAGCGGGTTGCCGTGGCCGTAGCGCACGCCATGGCGCTCGTCGACGAAGTCCAGATGCGCATCGAAATGGATGATGTGGATCGGACCGCGCCCTTCGAACGCCTTGATCACCGGGGCATGCACCGAGTGATCACCGCCCAGTACCACCGGCATCACGCCGGCATCGAGGATCTTGCGCACCGCGTATTCGGTGTTGTGGTTACTGGTGACCATGTCGGTGTGGACGATGTCGGCATCCCCGACGTCGACCATGCGCACGTCGGCGGCGGTCAGGTACATGACGTCATCTTCGTGGTCGTACGCGCCGGCATGGCCGAAGGAAAACAGCGTCGATGCCTCGCGAATGCCCCGTGGTCCGAAGCGTGCGCCGGAGCGCCACTGGGTGCCCATGTCGTTGGGCACGCCGAGCACCGCCACGTCTGCGTCCAGGGCATCCCAATCGGTGCACACCGGGGATTTGCCGAAGGTGCAATGCCCCACGAATGGCAGGTTCAGGCGGCCGGATTCATAACCGTTGTTCGACATTTCAAGCCTCTCCACTTCTTGTTATCGGCTGGGCGGACTGCAAGGCGACCGCCGTTGGAAAGACTATGGGCGCAGCTTTTCGTGGAAAAAATGCTAAACATCAGATACTCATATCGGCATTGCCGATGTATTCGCAGGCGGGAGGCCCAAGGTGATTCAACTGCACGATGTCGACCTGAAATTGCTCAGGGTGTTTGCCACGATTGTCCGCTGTGGTGGCTTTTCCGCGGCGCAGGCGGCGTTGAACGCCGGCCAGTCGACCATCAGCGAACAGATGACCCATCTGGAGACCCGGCTTGGGGTCAAGCTCTGCCAGCGTGGACGCAGTGGCTTTCGCCTGACCGAGCAAGGCGTGGCGATTCATGAGGCCACCCAGCGCCTGCTCTCGGCGGTGGAAAATTTCTGCATGGACGCCGATGTGCTCAAGCAGCACATCAGCGGCAAGCTCAACCTGGGGATCATCGACACCACCATCACCGACCCCGATTCGCCGATCCCGCGCACCACCCAACGCTTCGTATCGCGCGGGCACGATGTGCACCTGAGCGTGTACGTCGGCGAACCTGCCGAACTGGAGGAACGGGTGCTCGACGGCCGCCTGCACCTGGCCATCGGGCACTTCCCGATCCATGTGCCGGGGTTGCAGCATTCACCGCTGTATCAGGAAGCGCTGGGTCTGTATTGCGGGCGGCGGCATCCGCTGTTCGGCAGCCAGGCCGAAGGTGACGAGCTGCTTGAAGAAATCAGCACCAGCCGCATTGTCGTGCGCGGCTACATGCAGCAATACGACCTGGAACACCTGGGGGTGAGCAAGGCGGCGGCGACCGTGGACAACATCGAGGCCCTGGCGATCCTGATCATCTCCGGGGCTTACCTGGGCTTTCTGCCGGCCCATTTCGCCGCCCAGTGGATCAAGACCGGCGAGATGCACCAGCTCGCCCCGCAGAGCCTGCAACTGATGTCACCGTTCGACGTGATCACCCGGCGCGGCACGGCACCGCCGCCGATTCTCCAGGCATTTCTTGAGGATCTGGCGGCCTGTTCGCGCAAAGTGGCTTCACCCGGGAAGCCCTGACAAACCTCCTCCCACAAGGGCTGTGTATGCAAATCGATACACCGTAGTGAATTCAAGACAAGCCCCTGATCACCCGCACAGCCTGGACGTCGTTCACTCATGCCTGCATGCCTGTATTGATTTCAATACGACCCACTCGCGCCATTCCATACAAGAACAATCATAAGCCTTTGTTTTAAAACAAATAACCAACACTGGCATCAGCCTTGCGAACAGCAACGTCCAACAACAACGAAAGCAGAGGGCTCACCATGTTCAGCAAGCACGACCAGATCAAAGGCTACGACGACGAACTGCTGGCAGCGATGGACGCCGAAGACGCACGGCAGGAACACCACATCGAATTGATCGCTTCGGAGAACTACACCAGCCAACGGGTGATGCAAGCGCAAGGCAGCGGCCTGACCAACAAGTACGCCGAGGGCTATCCGGGCAAGCGTTATTACGGCGGTTGCGAACACGTCGATGTGGTCGAGCAATTGGCCATCGACCGCGCCAAGCAACTGTTCGGCGCCGATTACGCCAACGTCCAACCGCATTCCGGCAGCCAGGCCAACGCCGCGGTTTACCTGGCGTTGCTGCAAGCGGGCGATACCGTGCTGGGCATGAGCCTGGCCCACGGCGGGCATCTGACTCATGGTGCCAAGGTGAGTTTTTCCGGCAAGTTGTACAACGCCGTGCAATACGGCATCGACACCGCGACCGGGTTGATCGACTACGACGAAGTCGAACGTCTGGCGGTTGAGCATCAACCGAAGATGATCATTGCCGGTTTCTCGGCTTACTCGAAGACCCTGGACTTCCCGCGTTTGCGGCAGATCGCCGACAAGGTGGGCGCGTACCTGTTCGTCGACATGGCCCACGTTGCCGGGTTGGTGGCGACCGGTCTGTATCCGAACCCGATTCCATTCGCCGACGTGGTCACCACCACGACCCACAAGACCCTGCGCGGTCCGCGTGGCGGATTGATCCTGGCCAGGGCCAATGCGGAACTGGAGAAAAAACTCAACGCAGCCGTGTTCCCCGGCGGCCAGGGCGGCCCACTGATGCACGTGATCGCGGCCAAAGCGGTGTGCTTCAAGGAAGCGCTGGAGCCGGCCTTCAAGACTTACCAGGCGCAAGTGATCCGCAACGCCCAGGCGATGGCGCAGGTCTTCATCGAGCGCGGCTACGATGTGGTGTCCGGCGGTACCGACAACCACCTGTTTCTGGTCAGCCTGATTCGCCAGGGCCTGACCGGCAAGGACGCCGACGCCGCGCTCGGCCGTGCCGGCATCACCGTGAACAAGAACGCGGTGCCCAATGATCCGCAGTCGCCGTTCGTAACCTCCGGCCTGCGCATCGGTACGCCGGCGATCACCAGTCGCGGTTTCAAGGAAGCCCAGAGCATCGAACTGGCGGGCTGGATCTGCGACATTCTCGACCACCTCGGCGATACCGGGATCGAGGCCCGGGTCGCCCGGCAAGCGGCAGCCCTGTGCAGTGATTTCCCGGTCTACCGCGACTGATTTGTAAGGGCAGTCCCTTGTGGGAGCGAGCCTGCTCGCGAATGCGATATGTCAGCTACATTGATGTCGACTGACAGACCGCATTCGTCGGAACGCCGCCCGGAGCCGGCTCGCTCCCACAGTTTTTTTTTGCACCAACACCACCATGGAGGCCCGGCGTGATGCCATATGCAGCTCGATCATTGCTCCTGTTCCTGAGCCTCGCCCTGCCCGGCTTCGCCGGTGCCGAAGACAGGCCCGGGCACATGGTTTATCTGCGCACGATCGATCCCGGCATCGAGCAGGACATCCGTTATGCCGCTGCCCACAACTTCACCGGGCACCCGCTCGACGGCTACGAAGCAGCGGAGTGCCTGCTGTCGCTGGACGCCGCCAAGGCCCTCGCCCGGGTGCAATCGGCATTGCGGGCGCAAGGCTATGGTTTGAAGGTATTCGACTGCTATCGCCCCAGTCGGGCGGTGGCGGACATGGGGCGTTTTGCGACGGAACCGGGCGACCCGCGCAAGGCCGAGTTTTATCCACGGGTGGACAAACAGGACTTCTGGCGCCTGGGCTACGTGGCACGGGTGTCCAATCACTCCAGGGGCGGCACGGTCGACCTGACCCTCACCGGTCCGGGTGCCCTGCCCGCCGACACCTGGACGCCTTCAGCCACACCCGTCGATTGCACGGCACCTTATGGCCAGCGCTGGCACGATGGCGCCGTCGACATGGGTACCGGTTTTGACTGCTTCGATGAGCGCGCCCACACCAACACGACATTGATCAACGCCACAGCCATGGAAAATCGCCAGCGGCTCACCCGTGCCATGGAGGCAGAGGGCTTCACTGGCTATTCCGCCGAGTGGTGGCATTTCACATACTCGCGCGATCCTGGCTTGAAGACCGTCATGGACTTCCCCATTACCCCGCTTGAACCCCTGGCCCAGGGGCTCGGCGACAGTCGGCAGTTGATCGTCGTCACCAGCAAACATTGGGATGACATTCAGGGCACTGCCCAGCGCTATGAACGGCGCGACAACAGGTTTGAAAAGCTCGAGGCCGCTTTTCCTGTGGTTCTGGGCAAAAACGGAATGGGTTGGGCCCAGGAACCCGACAGCCTTGAAAAACGTCAGGGACCTATCAAACAGGAAGGCGACGGTAAAGCCCCGGCCGGGATCTTCAAACTGGGTACGGCGTTCGGTTACGGCCCAAAAGCTGAAACGAAACTGCCCTACCTCGCGCTGACGCCGGCCATCGAATGCGTGGATGACAGCCAGTCGAAACGCTACAACCAACTGGTCGACGGCTCGACGGTCGCCAAGGACTGGAGCAGTTCCGAACGCATGCGGCGCAGCGATGACTTGTATCGCCAAGGCATTTTCATCGAACACAACACCCCGGCATCCCCCGCCGCCGGCTCATGCATTTTCTTCCACATCTGGCGCGGCCCAACGACGCCGACCCGGGGTTGTACCGCCATGGCACCGACAGATATCGAGCGCCTGTTCAACTGGCTGGACCCACGCCAGTCTCCGCTGCTGGTGCAATTGCCCGAGGCGCAATACGAGCAGTTGCGCGAACACTGGAACCTTCCCGAGCGCTGATCGTGCCCCAGTCAGCGGTGAAAAACCTGTGGGAGCGAGCCTGCTCGCGAAGGCGGTGTTTCAGTCACATCAATACTGAATGTGCCGACGTATTCGCGAGCAGGCTCGCTCCCACAGGGATGGTGAGCGCCTGGATTTGCGCAACGTGCGCGCGGTTTCGACAAACGGCGTCACGATCAGGCTGTAGAGTGTCAGGTAACGCTGCTGATCCGCCTCGCCAGTGCCGAAGCGGATGGCCTCGGGCTCGGACCGCGTGACGTAGAGCGTGCCAAACATCCAGTCCCAGAGTGACAGGTTGACCCCGAAATTCTTGTTGATGTGCCGAGGTGCGTCGCTGTGGTGGACCTGATGCTGCGCCGGGCTGTTGAGCACATGCTCGACCACCGGCCCGAACGACAGCCAGACATGGCTGTGCCGCAGGTTGGACGCCAGGGCGTTGAAGATGAACACCATGTAGGTCACACCGAGCAGCGTGTAGCGGTCGATCTCCCCGCCGCAGGCGTACCAGAAGAGGCCGGCGAAGGCGCTGATAAACACGATATCGATCAGCCGCTCGATCATTTTCTCGATGAAGTGCACCCGGCTGGCCGTGACCGGCACCAGCACCGGCGCCGAGTGATGGACCTTGTGGAACGCCCACAGGTAGCGCGAATGGTAGGCGCGGTGGGCCCAGTAATGCAGGAAGTCCTGCAACAGGAACACCCCCAGACCGTAGAGCAAGGACAACCCAAGCTGCTGCTCCACCTGCACCCGTGCGCCCCACAGGTGGGTGAAGAAACGCACGTAATCCCCTGAGCGCAACACGTACGGGTCCACGAGGCCGACGATGGGCACCACCAGCATGACTTTCAGGATCGCACGCACAAAGTAGTAGCGGTAATCGAGCAGCGCCGAGGGATGAAAATGCACGCGGTTACCGCCGATGAACCGCCAGAACGTGGGCGCATCGGTCAGCCCGCGGGACTTGCGCCAGCGGAACAGGCCGTAGGCAACGGCGTAGGACGTGAATAGAAAGACTACGCAGAGCCGGCCGTTAAGGTCGAAAAGACCAAGGAATTGGTCGCTGACAGGCGCGATCACCCACCTGAACAGGTATTGGTAGAGAAGTGCTAGAACATCCATGAACGGCAGGCCCGAAAGGTAGAGCGTTGTGGGTAGGTTAAGAACGACGCGGATAATAATGACCCGTCCCTTTCTAGCCAACACCCTTCCCCTACAGGGGGGCACACCCGCCAGATAGCCTGTGCGCCCGCCTTCCCGGTGGTTGCCGTATCACCGAGTGTAGCCGTTATTGCGTATGTTTCTTGTTTACGCTTTGGTTCGTCCTTCAACGGGCACGACAACCGCCGATGGCCGGGCCAGCCAGTAATACAGAACGCCCGGCACCACCAGTCCCACGATCCAGGAGATGTCTACGCCACCAAGCTGCGCGACCATCGGTCCGGAGTAGAAATGGGTGTCGACGAAAGGCAACTGAATCAGCACGCCGATCACGTACACGCTGATCCCCAGCAGGTTCCAGCGGCCATATCGGCCGGCCGGATCGGACAAGGCCGGGATGTCATAACGCTCCTTGTTGATGAAGTAGTAATCCACCAGGTTGATCGCACTCCAGGGGGTGAAGAACGTCAGCAAGAACAGGATGAAATACTTGAACGAGTTGAGGAACGAGTACTGCCCCAGCAGCGCCAGGGTGGTGGACGCCGCGACAATCAGCAACACGAACACCATGCGCTGGCGGGCGCTGAATGCCAGGTGACTGCGAAAACCGGTGATGATGGTGGCCACGCACATGAAGCTGCCATAAGCATTGAGGGTCGACACCGTGACCTTGCCAAAGACCACGCTCAGGTACAGCAAGGAAGCCATCACCCCGCTGCTGCCCAAACCGACGATGGTCGCCACTTCGTGACCACGGAAGTTCGCCCCCGCCAATGCCGCGGCGAACACCCCCAGCACCATGGAAGCCTGGGCGCCCAACACGGTGCCCAGGCCGACGGCGGCGAAGGTTTTCCACGATGACGTCTTGCTCGGAAGGTAGCGTGAATAGTCGGCCACATACGGGCCAAAGGCGATTTGCCAGGATGCCGACAGCGACACCGCCAGCAGGAAAGTACTCCAGGCGAAATGACGGTTTTGCAGCAACAGGCCGATATCGTTGAGCGTCATCAACCGGGTAAACAGATAGACGAACGCGATGACGCCGAGCACGCTGGCAACCCGCCCGACCAGGTGGATCACCCGGTAACCGAACATCGTCAGCAAGGCGATGCCGGCGGCGAAAATCAGGATGCCGGCACTGTCGCTGACGCTGATCAACTGGGCAATCGCCTGCCCCGACAACACCGCGCCGGTGGCGCTGAAGCCGAGGTACATCAGGCATACCAGCACAATCGGGATCGCCGCGCCGTACACCCCGAATTGCACGCGACTGGAGATCATCTGTGGCAACCCGAGTTTCGGCCCTTGCGCCGCATGCAGCGCCACCACGGCACCGCCGAGCACCTGGCCGATCAGCAAGCCGACGAGCGACCAGAACACATCACCGCCCAACACCACGGCCAGCGCTCCGGTGACAATCGCGGTGATCTGCAGATTGGCCCCGAGCCACAGGGTGAACTGGCTATACAGGCTGCCATGGCGCTCGGCCTCGGGGATGTAGTCGATCGAACGGGTTTCGATCAGGGGACTTTGTTGCTGGGTCATTATTCTTGTTCTCTTCCAAATTGAAGGGCATCACACATTCCCCTGTGGGATTGTGTGTAACCGAGGTCATTTTTGTTGTTCGATAACAGCCACCTGCCCCACAAACGGTGCCTTGGCCCACACCACCTTGCCGCCTACCATCGTCATCAGCACCTGATTGCGCCCCAGTTCCTCCTCGGGCACTTGCATGAAGTTTTTATCCAGCACAATCAGGTCGGCGAACTTGCCCACTTCGACCGAACCGACCACTTGTTCCAACCTGAGCTGCTCGGCGGCGTTGAGGGTGATGGTGCGCAACACCTCGGCACGGGACAGCGCCGGGTCGGCATTGAGCCGGCCTGCGTACTTGGGGCCATAGCTGTGCGGGTTCTGCGGATCGCCGGAACGGGTGACGCCGATTTTCAGCGCGAGGAACTCGTCAAGCGGATCCACCGGCCAGTCGCTGCCATAAGCCACCCGGCCTCCGGCACGGGCGATGCTGCCTGACGGTTCCATGCGCGCGAACCGTTCGGCACCGAGGTGATCGCTGGTGCCGTCCACTGTGGACGGCGCCTGCTGTGCCCACTGGAAGGACATGTTGGCGGTGACGTCGAGCGCATTGAACCGCCCGTAGTCGGCAGGGTCCACCGATTCGGCATGGGTGATGGCCGGGCGGAAGGGATTGCCGGGTAATTGCCGGCGCACGTATTCGATGCCATCGAGCGAATCGCGCACCGCCCGGTCGCCGGTGGCGTGCAGGTGCGGATCGAGACCGGCCTGCACCGCTTTGAGCAACAATGGATTGAGCACTTGCGACGGGAAGTACAGCTCGCCCCGGTTTTTCCCCGGCGTCCATTTCGGCGTTTTTTCGGTGCCGGCGTTGTGCAGATACGGCGTTAACATCGCCCCGGTATCGGCCGGCGCGTTGATGATGCCGTCCATGAACAGTTTGACGTGACGCATGCTCACCCCCGGCGCGACCTTGGCTTCACCCTAACCGCCACCGCCTGCTGCACCGGATTTTTACCGTCGACGGTGTACACATAACCGTTGCGCATGACCATGTCGGCGCTGGTCGAACCCTGACTCTGGCACCCCACCAGCGCCACACAGGAAACGGCCGTTGCGCCGGCCACCGCGATAAATAGCCTGGACAATTTCAATTGCCTCACCCCTTTTTATTGTTTTGCAAGGACTCGACCGGACGGCGCGTATGTCCTTGATATGCAGGGCATACCCTATAGGGCGCGGTGAGCGGACGGACCTCTGCAAATGAGGAGGGGTGAGGTGATTTTTTTGATTTATCGAAGAACTATTCAGGCGGATCGATCTGGTCCAGTACACGGTTTGCCGTGATCTCCGCCAGCATGACGCTGTTGGAAATGCCCAGCAGGGCATTGCGGTCTCCCCCGTCCAGATGATCCACCAGTTGATGGACCATCACATCCACAGAGGCCAGTGTCTCGACCAGGTAAACCATCAGGGTTTCAGTCGTGACCTTTGGATCGACGGTAAACAGGGTACTCGGCGTGCGCGGTGTGGCCTTGATGTCGGCAATCGACGGGAAGTGATAATCGAGGGCGCGTTCGGCGGCCTCGTTGAGTTTTTTTGAATCGGGTTCGTAGGGGGATGCTGGATCGATATCCGGCGGGTTTGGTGAAGGCTTTTTCATATTTCGCTCTCTCGTATGGGGCCGTCACCGAGTCGCTGCTAAACGATGGGTGGCAGCTGTGCGCAGGTTAGCAGACCGGGAGAACGAAACCGGCGCGCCCGAGGGCGCCCTGTGCACAGCTACCATAAAGTGCAGGCATGGAATGACCTGACTCTGGATGCAAGTGCGTTCGTAATACCACGGGCTGCTAAACCCGATCACTGATGGGCAGTGACGCGAATCAAGTTACCGAGGGGGTCCAAAGCGCACAAGCCGGCGGATTCTGGCGTACCCGTAGGCAACGCCGCAAGGCTTTGTAGCTTTCAGGAAGTGAATCCGACCGCGATTAAACACACCCTTTCGAACAGTGTTTAACGGGTTGAAATTCTACCCCCGTCCTTGATGAAAACTGCCAGAAAAACCCGGAAGCATCCGACATGTTTTTAGGGTTGGCCGTCGGAAGCGTGACCGTTAGCGTGATAGCTCCACCAACACTTCACGGAGATTCACCATGCGCAAGATCCCCGACGTCCTCACCCGATCAGAAGTAGAAAGCACGGCCCCCTATGTCTCCACGCCTTCGAAAAAGCTGCACCAGGCTGTCAACAACGCACTTGACCATTACCTGAATCCACCGCCTCCTGACATGACCACCAAACTCCCGCCCAGCGCCCTTTTTGTCGTTGCGCCTGACATCAACAACCAAACGCTACTGGCCTACGCCTGTGAGTCGCTCGCCTCGGCGAGCGTGTTGGCCAATGAATTTTCCGGCATGTTGGAAGGTACGCACCGCAACACGATGTTGGCCCTTCAACAGGTGATCATGCTGGGTGAGCTGGCGGTGAATCGGGTGCTGGACAATATGGAACCCTCACACACCCTCCCGGCGACCTGACTCCCCCTGCGAACCCGTCGAGCGCAAGACCGAGCCCAGCTCCACCTTGCTCTTCACCCCCAGTTGCAGGTAGCAGTTACGCAGGTAGGTGCGCACCGTCGCCGGGCTGAGGGTGAGAATTCGGGCGATTTCCTTATAGGAGTGCCCGGCGGCGAACAGCATGGCGACGGTCCGCTCCCGTGGTGCCAGCACCGCCCCGCGCGGCGGTGTTTCCAGGGACAGGATGACGTGTTCGGCATTCGGACTCAGGGTCAGCGCCGAGCGGCCCAGGCGCATGACACAAGGCGCCTTGGGCAATTGTGCGATCACTTCGGCGGGCAGCGTCGAGCCGTTCCAGCCGGGCAATTCCCGCTGAATGGCCGCACACAACCCGGCGCCGACGTAGAGCAATCCTCCGTCCAGCCGCGCGACCGCGAAATCGGTGGCGCCGTTGCCGGTGTCGACGCGGATCATGTCCTGCACCTGAAAGCGCCACAGCTGCAACAGGTGATCGCAGAACGCGGAAAACAGATCGGCCTCGCGGTCGTTGAAAGCCGGCGCTGCAACGCCACGGTAAAGACAGACGAAAAACATCAGGCCACTTTCCGGCAGCTCGAAGGTGATGCACATCGGGTGGTAGAGATCATGGCGCCGGGCGAACGCGTCCACCTCGGCATCGGGGTCGGTGAAACCGCTGTCGCGGATGACCTCGCCGGGGCGGCTCAAGGTGTCATGGGAGAATTTGTCGCTGCCGGCACTTTGTTGCCATTGGGCGGCAAAGGAGTCGGCCAGGTCGATGCGCCCGTGCATCCAGCTCTGCGGGGGTGTGCTGGCGGCCGAAGCAGACATCTCGCCCCACCACGCCGAGGCGAACGGCACCAATGGGCGGAACGCCTGCAGGCCGTCGGCAATGAACTCGGCGGCACCCCGCTCCCGTGCCAGACGCCCCAGGTGCAACACACAACGGTTGAACGCCTGGAGCGTGGTCATCGAGGTGTCGACATCGCCCTGGTTACCCTCCTCCATTGTGCCGGTCCTGTTCGTTGCTTGATCTGTGGCCTGGACCATGCCACAGGGGCTGTAATGACGTCCATGCCTCTGTATCAGCTGGATTTGTTGTGTTCACTGCATGGGTGGACAACACAAATCGTGTGGGAGCGTGGCTTGCCCGCGAAGAGGCCGGCACATACAACATTGATGTTTGCTGAAGCGACGCCTTCGCTGGCAAGCCAGCTCCCACAGGGGATTGGGTACATCTGCAAATAAGTCGTTACAGGCATTCAAGGATTTTTCGCCGTCAGCAACGACGCTTCAATTTCCTCGGCGACCAGACCTTCGAGGCGACTCATGTTGCGGTCACGGATGCCTTGCTCCTTGAGCATGGTCACCGTGCGGAACAGGTATTGCGCCGCCGACCCCCAATGCCCTGCCGCGCGGGCCAGGACTTGCGCGACCTTGTCCATCGGCAACTTGCCGGCGTAGGCCTTGCCGTTCCGCGCCGCGACAAAAGCCAGTGCCCGCAGTGGCCCGGACGCCGTTTTCACCGATATCCAGCGCGCCACGTTGGTGGGCGGGTTGGCGTCGATTTCCCGGGCCAGCAACAGACCGATCTGTTTGAAGTGATCCTGCGAGGGCAACCGGTAGGCCAGGCCCTGACAGCTGCCACCGCGATCGAGGGCCAGCATCAGCGCCGGCAATTCGCGAGTGCCGCGCCAGCGGGTCAGGGTCAGGCAGAACGAGCGATGCCAGCCATAAGCGGTGGCGCTGCGGCACTCGTCGAATTGAAATTCCGGGTTCCAGATCAACGAGCCGTAGGCGAACACCCAGAGATCCTTCGGCGTGTATTCCCGCAGAAGGACCTCCACCATCGCGTCGACTTCTTGCGGCGTATGCTCGGTGGTGCCGGGGTCAGGCCCGGGGTCGGGCTCGAACCGTTCGACATGGGCGACCAGTTCCGCCGTCAGGTTTCGTCTGGTCGTTTGCCGGGTTTTGCCTGCGTCCATATCCGCCTCTCAATATGGATCCAACTCATCATTGATCAAACTAAAAGACTAGCAGCGCGCAGCAAATTTTCCCGAGCCGAGCGTCACTGCACCGCACTGCTCAAGCCATACAACTGCGGCCGCCGATCCCGGTGCAGGTCATTGCGCTCACTGATGCGCTTGTTACGCGCCTCGGCGAGGTTCAGCGTGGCCAGCAGAATCTGCTCGCCGCCCTGCTCCGCCGGCCCCGCCAACGGATAACCATCGGCATCGACGATCACCGAGCCCTGCACCCAGCCCACGCCGCGCTCATGTCCATAACGGTCACAGGCGGCGATGAACAAGCGGTTGACCGAAGCGTTGGCCTGCACCCGCAAGACCTCCGCCGGACGCTCGGTTTGCGGTCGCGGGCCATCGGGCCAGTTGACCGGCGCACAGATCAGGTCGGCGCCGGCAAGGGCCGGGAGACGCACCCACTCGGGGAACTCCAGGTCGTAGCAGATCAGCACGCCGATCCGCCCGTGGATCGTTTCGACCACCGGCGGCGCAGCATCCCCGGCGCTGAAGATGCCCTTTTCGCCATCCCACAGATGCGCCTTGCGGTACACCGCACGCAAGCCCCGGGCATCGATCAGTGCCGCGCTGTTGGCCAGTTCATCGTCGTCCAGCCGCTCACAGAAACCGCCCACCACGACCACGTTCAATTCCCGAGCCAATGCCTGCCACAGGCTCAGGGTCGGGCCGTCACGGGTTTCACTCAGGGCCAGGGCTTCTTCGCGGTCGGCAAACAGGTAGCCGCTCTGCACCAGTTCCGGCAGTACCACGACCTGGGCGCCCTGCAGCGCCGCCGAGCGGATCGCCCGTTCGGTGAGGGTACGGTTGTAAGCGAGGTCGCCGATTTTCGGTGCCAGTTGGCAGCAGGCGACCAGGGTACTCTTGGCAATACTCAACGCACGGTCTCCGCGGATTGATGGGTCATGGCGACGATGTCGTCCTCGGTGATCGCGTCGATGACCCGGCGTTCGGCTTTCAAGTCCAGCGAACGGCTGAGGATGTAGTAAGTCAGGCCCGACACCACCAGCCCCACCAGCCAGGCGATGTCCACGCCTTCGAGCATCCGCGCCAGCGGGCCGACGAACACTTCCTTGCCGGCCGCGGCATCGTAGATGTAGAAGAACGGCACCATGGCGGCAAAGCCGATCAGGTAGGCGACGATGCCGCGAAATTGCCAGGCACCATAAATGCCCTTCGGCGTGAAGAAATGCGGGATCGCGTAGCGACCTTTGCGCACGAAGAAATAGTCCACCAGATTGACCGCGGTCCACGGCACGAGGAAGTACAGCAGCAACACCAGGAAGGTGTTCAACAGCGCGATGCCGTCACCCTTGATCGACAGCACGCAGGTCAACAGGATGAGGCTGATCACGCTGATCGACAGCACCCGGGCACGGGGTGTCGGGGTGATTTTTTTGATCGAGTCGACACCGGTGAGCAAGGTCAGCATGGCGCTGTAGGTGTTGAGCGCGATGATCGGCAGGAAGCCGGCCACCGATACCACCACCAGCAAATTGCCCAGCCCCGGAATCATCGAAGAGCCGACCTGATTCAACGCCACCAGCGCATCTGCCGCTTTCAGTTCCTGGGCCAGCCAGGCACCGAGGCCGATCATCCAGCTACCCGACAACGAGGCGCCGATGAACACCGCCGCGATCAGTTTCGGCCGGCTGGTGTTTTTCGGCAGGTACCGGGAATAGTCGGATACGTAAGGCGCATAGGAAATGTTGTAGCTGGCGCCGATGGCAAACAACGTGGCGAAGGCAATCCAGCTGAAGCCCAGATCAGTCGCCGGGGTGACGCCTTCGGAACCTGCGCCGAACATCAGGGCGATGGTGACCAGTGCATAGAGCGGCAAGGTCGCCAGCAACGCCCACTTGAAAGCCTTGTGCATCAGGTCGTGCCCGTAGATCGACAGCAACGCACCGATCAGCACCACGACCACGGCGACAATGGTCGGATCAACGCCAAACACATGCTCAAGCCCGTTCATGATCAACGAGATGTTCACCACGTTGAACCCGACGAACACAAACATCGTCGCCATCAACGCCAGGATCACCCCGCGATAGCCGAACTGGGCGCGGGACTGGATCATTTGCGGCAGGCCCATTTCCGGACCTTGTGAGCCGTGGAACGCCATGAAGACAGTGCCGAACATGATGCCCAGCGCACCGGCCAGCAGGGTCCACAGCGCCGACAAGCCAAGGCTTGGCCCGACGAAACCGATGGAGATGGTGAAGAAGTGGAAATTGCCGAGAAACCAGAACGGCCCCTGGCTACTGAGTTTGGCGTGACGTTCGTTTTCCGGGATGTAGTCGATCGAGTGGCCTTCGATGGCCAACCCGCTGCCAGCCTCGGCGGCGTGCGCGGAAAGTGGGGACCCTGACATACGATGGTTCCTATGCAGATGATTGTTTTTGTTGTGGGTGCAGAGGCCGGTACAACATCCAGATCCGGTGAAACGCCAGAAAAAGCTGACGATGCCCCTGGTTTCCCTGCAATGTATGGCGAAGGCCTGTTCGGTAAAATATTGCAAACACACTGTTCACATAGATCTGTATCTATGTAATCGACTGTCGGGAGCCCCCATGCTGGGAACTGTAACGGAGCTGGATTTGCGCTTGATCCGGGTATTTCTCACGGTCGTCGAGGCCGGCGGGATTTCGGCGGCGCAAACCGCCCTCAATACCACGCAGCCGACCATCAGCGCGCAGCTGGCGACGCTGGAGGCACGGGTAGGGTTTCGTTTGTGCGAACGCGGTCGCGGCGGTTTTTCGGTGACGCCCAAGGGTGGCCAGTTCGTCGAGGCCGCACGGCGCCTGCTGGCGGCAGCCGAGGGCTTTCGGGTCGAAGTCCAGCACATCAACCGCAAGGTCTCGGGCAACATCAACATCGGCCTGCTGGGGCAGATCGATCCGGTGGCGAACAAGAAAATCGGCTTGGCCATCGCACGTTTGCGGGCTCGGCATGAAGGCCTGTACTTCCATTTCACCGAATTGTCGTCGTCGCTGCTGGAAGAGAAAATCATCAACAGCCATATCGATCTGGCGATCGGGTATTTCTGGCACCGCTTGCCAAATATCGATTACTTCCCGTTGTTCCAGGAAACCCAGATCGCCTATTGCGCGCCGTCACACCCGTTGTTCGAGCAAGTGGGGGCACTGACCCGCGAGGATGTCAGCCACTACGACTGGGTCTGGCCGAGCCACCCGTTGCCGGAAATGCCGGCGCCGACGTCAATCGAACGCCTGACCGTACTCACCGACAGCATGGACGGCGCTGCCCTGCTCATCCTGTCGGGTCAACACCTGGGTTTCCTGCCGCAGCACTATGCAGCCCGGCATGAACAGCTGGGGCAGTTGCATCCGCTCAATCCCGAGTTGCTGCGCTATGAGGTGGGCTTTCACGCAGCGGTGCGGCACTCGGCGCGGCAGCGGGATCTGGTCAGTGCTTTTTTGAATGAGTTGATCGACATCTTCGGCTCGCCTTGAACACACAACTCATGTGGGAGCGAGCCTGCTCGCGAAAGCGGTCTTTCAATCACATTGATGTTGGCTGACACGCCGTCTTCGCGAGCAGGCTCGCTCCCACAGGGATTGCGGTGGTTTCAGAATTGGACGTCTTTGGCCGGGATCACGTCAATTCTGGCCACCGAACCACTCAGGTCCGCCCAATCCTTGTTGTGCTCGGCAATGATGTCTTCGGCAGTCACATTGCCATTGTCGACGGTGGAATGCGCGTCGGCGGCCAGCACCACGTCGTAACCCAGTTGATGCGCCTGACGCACGGTGGCGTTCACGCAGTAATCGGTTTGCAGACCACAGATGACCAGGCGTTCGAAGTCTTGCACGGGTACCAGGTTCTGCAGGTTGGTCTGATAGAACGAATCACCGGTGGTTTTACGTACGCGATGATCGTCCGGTGAGGTTTGCAGCCCTTCGGCCAGTTGCCAGCCGGGGGCACCGTGTTTCAACAGATCGCCCTCTTCTTCGTGCTGGATCAGCACCACCGGAACCCCGGCTTTTCTCGCCCGGGCACTGAGGCCGTTGATGGTGTCGATGACGCGCCTGATCTCGAAGCACTCGTATTCGCCGGAACACAGGGCCTGCTGAACGTCGATGATTAACAGTGCGGTGGTCATGATGCCTTCCTTGATGAGTTGAAAAACCAGGGGACAAACATAAGTCTGCCCCCCTTTCAAACACAACCGTCAGTAACCCAGCGACAACCCGGTGTTGCGCCGTGGATCGTTGGCGCCGTAGAAGCGGTTCTTGCCCACGGGTTTGCCCTCCAGCGACGGAGCCCCGACGAGGATCGCCGCCAGGTGGTTGGCGTCCTGGGGACCGGCAAACTTGTGGCCCCAGCTTTCGAGAAGCTTCACCGTGTCCGGGCTGGTAGTAAAGTTCTCCAGGTTGGTTTCCTCGGGCAGCCATTGCTGGTGGAAACGCGGCGCATCGACCGCTTCCTGAATGTTCATGCCGTAGTCGATCACGTTGAGCATGGTCAGCAAGGTCGCGGTGATGATGCGGCTGCCGCCGGGCGTGCCGACGACCATCACCACTTTGCCGTCCTTGGTGACGATGGTCGGGCTCATGGACGACAGCGGCGCCTTGCCGGGGGCGATGGCGTTGGCTTCGCCCTGCACCAGGCCATACATGTTCGGCACGCCGACTTTCGAGGTGAAGTCGTCCATCTCATCGTTGAGGATGACCCCGGTCTTGCTGGCCATGACCCCGGCACCGAACCAGTCGTTGAGGGTGTAGGTCACCGACACCGCATTGCCCCATTTGTCGACGATGGAGTAATGGGTGGTGTTGCTGCCTTCATGGGGCGCCACGCCAGGCTTGAGATCCTTGGAGACGCCGGCCTTTTGCGGCTGGATGGCTTGGCGCAGTTGGGTGGCGTAGTTTTTGTCGAGCAGGTGGGCAATCGGGTTTTTCACGAAGTCCGGATCGCCCAGGTAGCTGTTGCGATCGACATAGGCGTGACGCATCGCTTCGATCTGGTAGTGCATACCCTGGGCCGAGTGATAGCCCAGATCCTTCATCGGATAGCCTTCGAGGATGTTCAGGATCTGGCAGATCACCACGCCGCCGGAACTCGGTGGGGGTGCCGAAACCACGTGGTAGCCGCGGTAGTCGCATTCGATCGGCGCCAGTTCACGGGTCTTGTACTTGTCGAGGTCGGCCTGGCTGATGATGCCCTTGTTGGCCTGGCTGGAGGTGACGATGGCGTCAGCCACCCAGCCTTTGTAGAAACCGTCGCTGCCTTTCTCGGAAATTTCCCGCAGGGTTTTGCCGAGGTCTTTCTGCACCAGTTTCTGCCCGACCTGCATCGGTTCGCCGTTGCTCAGGAAGATCGAGCCGGAATCCTTCATGTCCTTCTTGAACACGTCGGTGGCGTACTCCAGCAACTCGACATCGCCCTGCTCCAGCACGAAACCGTCCTCGGCGAGCTTGATGGCCGGGGCGATGACTTCCTTGCGGGGCTTGGTGCCGTATTTGCTCAGGGCCAGTTCCATGCCGGAGACGGTGCCCGGCACGCCGACGGCCAGGTGACCGCGGGTGCTCAAGTCCGGAATGACATTGCCCGCCTTGTCGAGGTACATGTCGGCAGTGGCCGCCAGCGGAGCTTTTTCGCGGAAATCGAGGAAGGTCTTGCGGCCATCGGCCAGCTGAATGGTCATGAAACCGCCGCCGCCCAGGTTGCCCGCCGCGGGATACACCACCGCCAGCGCATACCCCACCGCGACCGCGGCATCGACGGCGTTGCCGCCGTTCTTCAGCACATCCACACCCACGTGACTGGCCAGATGCTGCGCGGTGACCACCATGCCGTTTTCGGCCGCGACCGGCGCCACGGAGGCTGCGTGGGCCATGAGGCAGCTGAGCGCCAATGAGGTCGCGATCAGCGATTTGGCAAAAGGTTCGTACTTCATGAGTCAGTCTCTTTTTGTTTTTAAGTAGGAAAACGCATCAAGAGCAGTACGCAGTATGGTCGGGATTGCGTATTGCGCCTCCCCGGCGAGGCAGTATGCTTAACGCCTGTTCAGCACATCGGCGAAGTCTGCGGCATGACCTATACGTACCTCACCCTCGCGTCACCGGTCGGCGAATTGAAGCTGGTGGCGAACGGTTCACGACTGGCGGCCATCCTCTGGGAAAACGACAAACCCGGCCGGGTGCGCCTCGGTCCGATGAGCGAAGCGCCGGACAACCCGATCCTGATGCGCACCGCCCGGCAACTGCGCGAATACTTCGCCGGCACGCGCCAGCGTTTCGAACTGGAGCTGGATTTTGCCGGAACGGAATTTCAGAAGAAGGTCTGGGCAGCGTTGCTGACCATTCCATTCGGCGAGACCCGCAGCTACAGCCAGATCGCCGAACAGATCGGCAACCCGAGCGCGGTGCGGGCGGTGGGTGCGGCGAATGGTAAAAATCCGATCTCGATCATTGCGCCGTGTCATCGGGTGATTGGTGCGTCGGGGAAACTGACGGGGTTTGCCGGTGGGCTGGAGGCGAAGGAGATGTTGCTGACGCTGGAAGGATGCGAGTGGACAGACGCCGGCAGGATGAATGACTTGTTTTCGACCTGACCGGCCCCTTGAGGTGAGTAATGCTATTCAATTTGTGGCGAGGGGATTTATCCCCGTTCGGCTGCGAAGCAGTCGCAAATCCAGACAACTCAATTTGTTTGAACGGACGCTGGGGGGCCGCTTCGCAGCCCAACGGGGATAAATCCCCTCACCACAGGACGGAGTATGACTTAGCTCGCAAAGATGTTTTTCATCGAGGCGTATTGCAGCAGCATGATGGTCTTCGCGTCGCAGATCTCCCCGCGATAGAAAGCTTCCAGCGCTTTATCGAACGACCACTCCAGCACTTCCAGTTCTTCGGTTTCCTCCTCCAGTCCGCCACCATCACTGACCTTTGAAGTCGCATCATATTCAGCGATGAAGAAGTGCAGTTTCTCCGTCACCGAGCCTGGGCTCATGTAAGACTCGAACACTTTCTGCACATGGTGTACGCGATAGCCGGTTTCCTCTTCGGCTTCGGCGCGGATGCGCTCTTCGGGCGCAGCACCGTCGAGCAATCCAGCCGCCACTTCGATCAGCAAGCCGTCATGCCCGTTGACGAACACCGGCAGGCGGAATTGCCGGGTCAGTACCACGGTTTTCCTTGCGCGGTTGTACAAGAGAATCGCCGCGCCGTTGCCACGGTCGTAGACTTCCCGGGTCTGGCGTTGCCATTCACCATTATTGCGTTGGTAATCGAAAGTGATTTTTTTCAGCAGGTACCAGTCGTGGGACAACACCTGGGACTCGAGGATGTTGACCCGCTCGGCTGTGTTGGACATGAAAACGCATCCTGTTTTTTCAGTGAATCGACATCTTAGGTGAAAACGCCCGGCGCTGGCCTCCTCAAGTAAGCTGCGCCTTGTATTCCTTCACATACTGGTTCGCCAGCGTCTCCTTCTGCTTGTCGTCGAGCAACTTGCCGGCCATCTGGAAGAACTTCTGCTCTTCCTCCTCGAGGTGATGGTGGACCTTTTCGGATAGTTTTTTCGCCGTCGCCAACCACGCCGGGCTGGACATCTCGGTCTCGTCCAGCTCTTCCATCATTTCATCCATTTCGTGATGCTCGGCGATCGCATGGCGGCTGAGGTCGACGCCGTTGTCGAACTCCATCAGCGGGATGTAGAAATGCCGTTCCTCAGCGGTTTCGTGAGCCTGCAGTTCGGACTTCAGCTGTTTGTAAGCCTCGACCCGCTCCGGGGTGTCGCCGCTGGTCTTGATCAGTGCTTTGGCATAGGTACGTTGGCGCTCGTGGCTTTCGCGCAAGGCTTCGAAAATATTCACGGAGTGTCCTCATCGGCCGCGTTCTGGAATGACGCTTCTTGAGGCTAGACATCCGCGCGCAGGCGACGGTTCCACTTCTACCGGGGGGATGGATCAATCGCCATGACCAAGATAGGCTGCGACCTCACTGCATAAGGATATAGTCATGACCTTGCGTATCGAGCTGACACAAAGCCCCACGAATGAAGAACGCGAGGCGATCCTGGCCCCGTTGCGTGACTACAACACCTTGCAGGCGGGACCGGGGAACTCCGAATTGATCGCGCTGCTGGTCCGTGGTGAAAACGACGAAATTCTCGGCGGACTCTACGCGCGCATGCTTTATCAGTGGCTGTTCATCGAACTGCTGTCGGTACCGGAACAGGCGCGTGGACAAGGTATGGGTTCGAAGCTGATGCAGATGGCCGAAGACCTGGCGCGGGAAAAGGGCTGCGTTGGGGTCTGGCTCGACACCTTCGACTTCCAGGCACCGGAGTTCTACAAGAAGCACGGCTATAGCGAGCTGGGCCAGATCGTCGACTACCCGCCGGGGCACAAGCGCGTCTTCTTCCAGAAGCGCCTGTCTGATCACAACAAATAAAACTGTGGGAGGTATTACTCTAGCGTTTAGATCACAGGCACGTTGCCAACGCCGCCAACCGGCGTTTGGCGACGAAGTCATCCTGCTGCGCGTAATAACTCAGCACCGTGCCTGACGCATCGGTGGTCACGTCCACGAAGGACTCCGCCGAACGCGTGTACACGGTCGTGCCACCCTTCTCGCCTGGCTGCAGATAGCCGCTGGCATCGACACCGAACACCGCTTCGTCCTGCCAGGAAAACTGCACGCACTGGGCCACGACTTTTTCCGGCTTGTCCGAGTTCAGGGTCTTGTACGGGGGTTTGCTGCGGGCGTCGCTCATCACCGAGCCCGCGCACCCGGCCAGCATTGTCACGGCCAGCGCCACCATCAGAATTCGCATTGCAGTCGCTCATCAGGAAAAAGCGGACTTTATCACTGTGGCAGGGCTTACCGATCTGCTTTACTGCATTTACATCTATCGAAGGAGCGACCATGGCTGCACCCGAACAACACCATGAACAAGCACTGAAGCGCTTTCTCGATGAGCGTCCCGAACTTCGCGCCGAGCTGGACAACCTCAATCCGCTGCTCGCTCAGGCCAAGGGCGAAACCCTCGCGCAGTTTCGCGACGAGCGTTTGCACGAAGCCTTCGAGGCCGAAGCCGAGCGCCTTGGCCTGTTTGCCTGGGAATTGACACTGCAACTGACCGCCGCCACACCTGAGGACTACGAGGCCCAGCGCCTGGAAGTACACAGGGAAGTGGCCGAGATGGCCGGGATGGATTGGCTGGAGTATTGCGAGCTGTATGGGTTGGGTGATCAACCTTGATGGCAGCTGCGCCTGTGAGTCCGCCTTCGCGAGCAGGCTCGCTCCCACAGGGATTTGTGTCGTATACACAATTGAATTCCACTGCAAAACCCTTGTGGGAGCGAGCCTGCTCGCGAAGGGGCCAGCAAAGACAACATCGATTTAGCCGCCCCGCCGATAAAGCTTTATCATGGCCGCAGTTTCGCTGATCGAGTCCGTCATGAAGTTCGCCATCGCCGTGTTTTGCGCCGCCCATGCGCCCTCCTCGCGCCGTGCCTTGTTGTTCGCCCAGGCCGCGCTGGCCGGCGGGCATGAGATTGTCCGGCTGTTTTTCTACCAGGATGGCGTCTACAACGCGTCCAGCAGCGTGGTCACGCCCCAGGACGAACTGGATTTGCCCAAACAATGGCGCGCCTTCGTCAGCGAACAGCAACTGGACGGCGTAGTCTGCATCGCGGCTGCGCTGCGCCGTGGCGTGTTGAACGAGGAAGAAGCCAGGCGCTATCAGCGTGGGGCTGTCGCCGTCAGCACACCATGGGAGTTGTCGGGCCTGGGTCAGTTGCATGACGCGGTGCAGGACGCCGACCGCCTGATCTGTTTCGGAGGCGACTGAAATGGCCAAATCCATGTTGATTATCAGCCGTCAGGCGCCGTGGTCCGGGCCGGGTGCGCGGGAAGCGCTGGACATCGTGCTGGCCGGGGGCGCGTTCGATCTGCCGATCGGCCTGCTGTTTCTCGATGACGGCGTGTTCCAGCTTGCGACGAAACAGGACGCCAAGACCCTGCAACAGAAAGACTTGAGCGCCAATTTGCAGGCCTTGCCGATGTTTGGCGTCGAAGAACTGTTTGTCTGCGCTGAAAGCGTGGCCCAGCGTGGCCTGGACTCCAGCGCTCTGTCGCTGGAAGAAGCCCGGGTGCTGGCCGCCCATGAAATCACTGCACTCATTGACCGTTACGACCAGGTGATCACCCTCTGATGTCGACTTTGCATGTGTTGTCTCATTCCCCGTTCGGCGACGACCGCCTGAGCAGTTGCCTGCGACTGATCGGCGCCGACGATGCGCTGCTGCTGTCCGGTGACGCGGCCTATGCCTTGCAGCCGGGCACCGTACCCTTCACGGCTCTCGAGGCTCGTGGCTTGAAACTCTATGTCCTGGCCGAAGACGTCCAGGCCCGGGCGATTGAGGTGCCGGACTGGGCCGAGTCCATCGACTATCCGGCCTTCGTCGAGTTGTCGATCCACCACGACAAGGTCAACAGTTGGTTATGAATTCCCTGACGGTCGGCGCCCGCGCCATCGAGTTGGACAAGGACGGTTTTCTGGTCGAGCTCAATGACTGGTCCACCGACGTCGCCAGCGCCCTGGCGGCCGCCGAAGACATCGAGTTGACTCCTGCACACTGGGAAATCCTCGAACTGCTGCGCAGCTTCTACGCCGAATTCCAGCTGTCACCGGCCACCCGCCCGCTGATCAAGTACACCGCATTGAAACTCGGCCCGGACAAGGGCAACAGCCTGCACCTGAACCGATTGTTCAAAGGCACACCCGCCAAACTCGCCGCGAAACTGGCGGGCCTGCCCAAACCGACGAATTGCTTATGACCGATTACACAGCGCTGACCCTCGAAACGCCCGCCGAACATCCGTTCGCCCAATTCGTACGCATCCTTGGCAAAGGCAAGCGCGGCGCTCGCGACCTGACCCGCGAAGAAGCCCGCCAGGCCATGGGCATGGTGCTCGATGAGCAGGTCGAAGAGACCCAACTCGGCGCATTCCTGATGCTGCTGCGGCACAAGGAAGAAAGCGCCGAGGAAATGGCCGGGTTCACCGAAGCTTTGCGTGAGCGCTTGCAGCCACCGGCATTGAACGTCGATCTGGACTGGCCGACCTACGCCGGCAAGAAGCGTCATCTGCCGTGGTATCTGCTGGCGGCCAAGTGCCTGGCGCAGAACGGCGTGCGGATTTTCATGCACGGCGGCGGCGCACATACCGCGGGGCGGCTGTACAGCGAACAATTGCTACACGCGTTGAAAATCCCGCTGTGCCGTAACTGGCAGCAAGTCGGCGCGGCACTGGACAACGGCGGCCTGGCCTTCATGCCGCTGGTGGACTGGGCTCCCCAGTTGCAACGCATGATCGACCTGCGCAACACCCTGGGCCTGCGCTCGCCGATCCACTCCCTGGCGCGGATTCTCAATCCGCTGGTTGCCCGTTGCGGCCTGCAAAGCATTTTCCACCCTGGCTATCAGGCGGTGCATCGCGATGCCAGCGGCCTGCTCGGCGACACGGCAATCGTGATCAAGGGCGATGGCGGCGAAATCGAAATCAACCCGGATGCCGACAGCCATCTGTACGGCACCACGGGCGGTGAGAGTTGGGACGAGGAATGGCCGCAGCTGTCGAGCCAGCGCCACGTCAAACCGGCCAGCCTCGACCCCGAGCACCTCAAAGCCGTATGGCGTGGCGATGTGGTCGACAGTTATCCGCAAATGGCCCTGGTTTCGACCATGGCCCTGGCCTTGCGCGGCCTCGGCCAGACCCGCGAGCAGGCCTTCGAAACCGCCCAAAAATATTGGGATGCGCGAGACAAATCGATTTAATCGATAGTGACCCTTTAATCTTTGCGCTTTTATATCGAACCTATCGGAATAGACTCCTCTCCAACGCTTACTGGTTGAGGAGTCTTGGACATGGGTTTGCTCGTTGAAGGTCGCTGGCAGGACAAGTGGTACGAAAGCAAGGACGGTGCATTCCAGCGCGAACAGGCGCAGCGTCGCCACTGGGTTACCGCTGACGGCCAACCCGGCCCGAGCGGTATCGGTGGCTTTGCTGCCGAGGCGGGTCGCTATCACCTCTACGTGTCCCTGGCCTGTCCGTGGGCTCATCGCACGCTGATCTTGCGCAAACTCAAGGGGCTGGAAAGCCTGATCGACGTGTCGGTGGTCAGCTATCTGATGCTGGAAAACGGTTGGACTTTCGACAAGTCCCACGGCTCCACCGGCGACAAACTCGACCACCTCGAATTCATGCACCAGCGCTACACCGCCGATGCCGCCGACTACACCGGCCGTGTCACCGTGCCGGTGTTCTGGGACACGCAGCAAAAACATATCGTCAACAATGAATCGGCGGAAATCATCCGCATGTTCAACAGCGCCTTCGATGAGTTGACCGGCAACGATCTGGACTTCTATCCGGCGCCGCTGCGTAGCGAGATCGACGCGCTGAACGAGCGCATCTATCCGGCGGTGAACAATGGCGTGTACCGCGCCGGTTTTGCCACCTCGCAGCAAGCCTATGAAGAGGCGTTCGACGCGTTGTTTGTCGAATTGGATCGACTTGAACAACTGCTAGGTGCCAACCGTTACTTGACCGGTGAATACCTGACCGAAGCGGACATCCGCCTGTTCACCACGCTAATCCGCTTCGATGCGGTGTATCACGGCCACTTCAAGTGCAACCTGAAGCGGATTGCCGATTATCCGAACCTGTCGAACTGGCTGCGGGAGATCTATCAGTGGCCAGGGATTGCCGAGACGGTGGACTTCACCCACATCAAGCATCACTACTACGGCAGTCACAAGACCATCAATCCGACGGGTGTTGTGCCTAAAGGTCCGGCGCAGGATTTCACCGCGGCCCATGATCGGGCGCGGTTGAGCGGCAAAGGGGTTTGGCGCAGGGTTTAAAATTTGTGGAAATTTTGAGGCCCCCATCGCGGGCAAGCCCGCTCCCACAGTCCCGTGGTTGGCACAGATCCTGTGGGAGCGGGCTTGCCCGCGATGAGGGTGACTCGGTCTCTAGACCTGCCCCTGAGCCCCTTCAAACCACGCCAGTTTCTCGCGCAGTTGCACCACTTCCCCCACGATTACCAGTGTCGGCGCATGCACTTCATGCTCCGCCACCAGTTGCGGCAGGTCAGCCAAGGTGCCGGTAAACACCCGCTGATTGACCGTGGTGCCCTGCTGGATCAACGCCGCCGGGGTATCTTTGCTGCGACCGTGCTTGATCAACTGTTCGCAGATGATCGGCAGGCCCACCAGCCCCATGTAGAACACCAGGGTTTGCGCCGGCGCGACCAGATCGGCCCATGGCAGATCGGTGGAACCGTCCTTGAGATGTCCCGTGACAAATCGAACCGACTGCGCGTAATCGCGATGGGTCAGCGGGATCCCGGCATAAGCCGCGCAACCACTGGCCGCCGTAATGCCCGGCACCACCTGGAACGGGATGCCATGGGCTGCCAGTTCTTCGATCTCTTCACCGCCACGCCCGAAGATGAACGGATCACCGCCCTTCAACCGCACCACACGCTTGCCCTGCTTCGCCAGGTCCACCAATTGCTGGTTGATCTGATCCTGCGGAACCGCGTGATCGGCGCGACGCTTGCCGACGTAAACCCGCTCGGCATCACGACGGCACAACTCGAGAATGGCCGGTGCCACCAAGCGGTCATACAGCACCACGTCGGCTTGCTGCATCAGGCGCAAGGCGCGGAACGTCAACAGGTCCGGATCACCCGGTCCGGCGCCGACCAGATACACCTCGCCAGTGGCCGCCGGTGCCTCGCCATCCACCTTCGCCTGCAGCAAACGCTCGGCTTCGGCGCCCTGCCCGGCCAGTTGCCGGTCGGCAATCGGCCCCTGGAACACGTCTTCCCAGAACGCCCGACGCTGCTGCACATCCGGAAACAGGTTTTTTACCTGGTTGCGAAAACGCGCCGCCAGTCCGGCCAGTTGACCGTAGGTGGAGGGAATCCAGGTCTCGATCTTGGCGCGGATCAAGCGCGCCAGCACCGGCGCATCGCCGCCGCTGGACACGGCAATGATCAGCGGCGAACGATCGACGATCGCCGGGAAGATCACGCTGCACAGGGCCGGCGCGTCCACCACGTTGACCGGCACGCATCGCCGATGAGCATCGGCGGAGACCTGTGCGTTCAACGATTCGTCATCGGTGGCGGCAATGATCAGCCCGCAACCGTCCAGATCGGTTTCGACATAGCCACGCAACAGGCACTCGCCACCACTGGCGGCCACCAATTCGCGCAGTTGCTGTTCGATTTCAGGTGCGACCACCCGCAGCAGCGCACCGGCATCGGCCAGCAGGCGGGATTTGCGCAAGGCAATTTCCCCCCCACCGACAACCAACACACGACTGCCGCGCAGGTTATGGAACAGCGGCAGATATTTCATTTAGCCAATGACCTCGAGGCCACCCATGTACGGTTTCAGTACCTCTGGCACGCGGATCGAACCGTCGGCCTGCTGGTAGTTTTCCAGTACCGCCACCAGAGTACGACCGACCGCCAGGCCGGAACCGTTCAGGGTGTGCACCAGTTCCGGCTTGCCGGTTTCCGGGTTGCGGAAACGCGCCTGCATGCGGCGGGCCTGGAAGTCGCCGCAGTTGGAGCACGACGAAATTTCACGGTACTTGTCCTGGCTCGGAATCCACACTTCCAGGTCGTAGGTCTTGACCGCGCTGAAGCCCATGTCGCCGGTGCACAGCGCAATGGTGCGGTATGGCAGTTCCAGCAGTTGCAGGACTTTTTCGGCGTTGGCGGTCAGGCCTTCCAGCGCTTGCATGGAAGTCGACGGCTCGACGATCTGCACCATCTCGACCTTGTCGAACTGGTGCTGGCGAATCATGCCGCGGGTATCGCGACCCGACGCACCGGCTTCGCTGCGAAAGCACGGCGTATGGGCGACGAACTTGATCGGCAGCAGTTTGGAATCGACGATCTCGCCGGCAACGATGTTGGTCAGCGACACTTCGGCGGTCGGGATCAGATACAGATCGGCTTCGCCGTCACGACCGATCTTGAACAGGTCTTCTTCGAACTTCGGCAGCTGGCCGGTGCCTTGCAGCGCCGGGGCCTGGACCAGATAAGGCGTGTAGGCCTCTTCGTAGCCGTGCTCGGTGACGTGCAGGTTGATCATGAACTGCGCCAGGGCGCGGTGCATGCGGGCAATCGGGCCGCGCAGCAGGGCGAAACGCGCGCCGGACAGCTTGGCCGCGGTTTCGAAGTCCAGCCAGCCGAACTTCTCGCCCAGCGCGACGTGGTCCTGCACCGGGAAATCGAACGCGGTCGGGGTACCCCAACGGCGCACTTCGACGTTGCCGTCTTCGTCGTCGCCGATCGGCACCGATTCGTGCGGCAGGTTCGGGATGCCCAGCAGGATCGAGTCCAGTTCGGTCTGGATCGCGTCCAGTTCGGTTTTACCGGCAGCCAACTCGCCCGCCATGCGCTCGACGTCCGCCATCAGCGGCGCGATGTCTTCGCCGCGCTGCTTGGCCTGGCCAATGGATTTGGAACGCGCATTTCGTTCAGCCTGCAGTGCTTCGGTGCGGGTCTGGACGGTCTTGCGCTGTTCTTCCAGCGCTTCGATGCGCGCGACATCCAGGGCAAAGCCACGGGATGCCAGGCGGTCCGCTACGTCCTGAAGGTTGCTACGTAACAGTTTGGAATCGAGCATGTCGGTCTCTCGTTTATCAAAGTTTGGTCAAGGATAGGCCAGCCCAGGTGGCTAGCAACCCGCCGAACACGCTGATGGCCAGATAACCGAAGGCTATCGGCGCCTGCCCGCTTTCCAGCAGGCGCAGCGTATCCAGTGAAAAGGATGAAAAAGTCGTCAGCCCCCCTACAAAGCCCACGATCAGGCCGGCGCGAATTTCGATCGGTACTTCCGGGCGCGTCAGAAACAGCCCGTACAGCACGCCGATGATCAGACAGCCGACCAGATTGACCGCCAGGGTTGCCGTATAAAAATGCCGGGGCCAGTTGGCGCTGACCCAGTTGCCGGTGGCGAAACGCAGTAATGTACCAGCGATGCCGGCCACGGACACCGCAAGAATCGTTTGAATCACTATTTTCTCCGCTGCCGGGGGCTTAAACGATCGAGTTGCGCCAGATGATTGAGCTTTTCGCCGATCTTCAGCTCCAGGCCACGGGGCACCGGTTGATAAAACGGGATCGGGTCAAGTTCTTCGGGGAAGTAATCCTCGCCGGCGGCATAGGCGTCCGGTTCGTCGTGGGCGTAACGGTATTCGTCGCCGTAGCCCAGCTGTTTCATCAGCTTGGTCGGCGCATTGCGCAGGTGCAGCGGCACTTCCAGCGAACCATGTTCGGCGGCGGCGCGCAGGGCCGTCTTGAAGCCCATGTACACGGCGTTGCTTTTCGGCGCGCAGGCCAGATAGGTGATGGCCTGGGCCACCGCCAATTCGCCCTCGGGACTGCCGAGGCGTTCCTGCACTTCCCACGCCGCCAGGCACAGGCTCAGGGCGCGTGGATCGGCGTTGCCGATGTCTTCGCTGGCCATGCGCACCACGCGCCGGGCCAGGTACAGCGGATCGCAGCCACCGTCGATCATCCGCGCGAACCAGTACAGCGCGCCGTCGGGGTTGGAGCCGCGCACCGACTTGTGCAGCGCGGAAATCTGGTCGTAAAAGGCTTCGCCGCCCTTGTCGAAACGCCGACGGGTATCGCCCAACAGACTTTGCAGCAGTTCGACGCCGATTTCGCTGTTGTCTTCGGCCAGGTCGGAGGCGTTTTCCAGCAGATTGAGCAGGCGCCGACCATCGCCATCGGCAGCCGACAACAACATCTGAAAGCCTTCATCGCTGAGGGTCAGGTTGCGTTTGCCCAGGCCGCGCTCTTCGGTGAGCGCACGATGCACCAGTTTGCGCAGCGCCGTTTCATCGAGGCTTTTGAGTACATAAACCCGGGCACGGGATAACAAAGCGTTGTTGAGTTCGAAAGACGGATTTTCCGTGGTCGCGCCGATGAAAATCAGCGTGCCGTCCTCGACGTAGGGCAGGAAAGCATCCTGTTGGGACTTGTTGAAACGGTGCACTTCGTCAACGAACAGAATCGTGCGCCGGCCGTACTGCGCCGCCTGCTGCTTGGCGATCTCCACCGCCTGACGGATTTCCTTGACCCCCGCCAGGACCGCCGACACCGTTTCGAAGTGCGCTTGCGAGACGTCCGCCAGCAATCGCGCCAGCGTGGTCTTGCCCACCCCCGGCGGCCCCCAGAAAATCATCGAATGCAGGGCACCCTGCTCCAGGGCTTCGCGCAAGGGCTTGCCGCGAGCGAGCACGTGTTCCTGACCGACGTACTCATCCAGATTGGTCGCACGCAGACGGGCGGCCAAGGGCTGAGCGATCGGGGTGCTGCGAAACAGGTCCATCACTGTTTAGGAAACCTCACTGGGTCCTGATGCCGACTTGATTAACACCACACCCCCTGTGGGAGCGGGCTTGCCCGCGATAGCGTCAGCACATCCAGCATCTATGTGACTGACAGGCCGCCATCGCGGGCAAGCCCGCTCCCACAGGTTCTGCGTTTACTCTTGAATGACATCGGCACCCTTGGGGATGTCGAACTTGAATTTGGACGCCGGGATCGGCTCGTTGGCCTTCACGCCGGTGAACAGGATATTGGTGCGCTGGCCGACGCTGTCGATCAGTTGCATATCATTGACCAGGCCGTTGCGGAACGACAGGCGCAGGCTGTCGAACAGGGTGTCCTTGGTTTTCGGCTTCAGGATGAAGTCGATCACGCCGCCGGCTTCCTTGGCGCTGATGTCGAAGCTCTGGCTGATCTTGGACACATCACCGGACAACAGCAGCGCTGGCGTCTGGGTCAGGCGCTGATCGAGGTTCTTGATGGTGACCTGCTCCAGGTCCGGGTCCCACAGGGACACCTTCTTGCCATCGGACACCATCAACTGCTCTTGCGGTGCGTCGGTGTGCCAGTAAAACAGACCCGGACGCTGCAGGGACATCTGACCAGCGGTTTCCTGCAATTGGGTGCCGGTGCCGTCGAGGGTCAACTGGGAGAAACGCGCGGTCAAGGTCTGGGATTTTTCCAGCAACTGAGTCAGACGCGCCACGTCCTTGTCGTCGGCGTGGGCCGAGAGCGTGGTCAAAGCCAGTACCGGCAGCAACAGCATGCGGATAAGACGCATGGGAGTCCTCATAACATTCGTGGGAGTGCGGGTGGCGCCCGAGAGCGCCGCCCTTTCAATATCAGGTCAGTCGCGTACCGGGCCAGGGGCCAGGACTTCACGCGAACCGTTGGTGTTCATCGACGTCACGACACCGGCCATTTCCATGGCTTCGATCATGCGCGCAGCACGGTTGTAGCCGATTTTCAGCTTGCGCTGAACCGCGGAAATGGACGCGCGACGGCTTTCCAGGACGAACTGCACCGCTTCGTCGTACAGCGCGTCGGCTTCAGGGTCATCGCCATCGCCACCCCCGCTGCTGCCTTCAAAGCCACTGCCGGCCTCTTCGACACCGTTGAGGATGTCGTCGTTATACTCCGGCGCGCCGCGCAGTTTCCAGGCTTCCACCACCCGGTGAACCTCGTCATCGGAGACAAAGGCACCGTGGACACGGATCGGCAGACTGGTGCCCGGCGGCATGTACAGCATGTCACCGTGACCCAGCAATTGTTCAGCGCCACCCTGGTCGATGATGGTCCGGGAGTCGATCTTGCTCGATACCTGGAACGCCATGCGGGTCGGGATGTTGGCCTTGATCAGACCGGTGATCACATCCACCGACGGCCGCTGGGTCGCGAGGATCAAGTGGATACCGGCCGCACGCGCCTTCTGGGCGATACGGGCGATCAACTCTTCAACCTTCTTGCCGACGATCATCATCATGTCGGCGAATTCGTCCACGACCACTACAATGGTCGGCAGCTTCTGCAGCAACGGCGCTTCGTCGTGGATGCTTTCACGCTTGTACAGCGGATCGCTCAACGGCTCGCCGGCGTCCTGGGCTTCCTTGACCTTGGCATTGAAGCCCGACAGGTTTCGCACGCCCATCTTCGCCATCAACTTGTAGCGCCGTTCCATCTCGGCGACGCTCCAGCGCAGGGCGTTGGCCGCGTCCTTCATGTCGGTGACCACCGGACACAGCAGGTGCGGAATGCCTTCGTAGATCGACAGTTCCAGCATTTTCGGGTCGATCATGATCAGCTTGGCGTCTTCCGGGCCGGACTTGAACAAGATCGACAGGATCATCGCGTTCACACCCACCGACTTACCGGAACCTGTAGTACCGGCCACCAGCAAGTGAGGCATTTTCGCCAGGTCGGTGATGACCGGCTTGCCGCCGATGTCATGGCCCAGGGCCAGGGTGACCGGCGACTTGAAGTTGTCGTACTCAGGGGTCGACAAGACTTCGGAAAAGCGCACGATCTGCCGGTCTTCGTTGGGAATCTCGATACCGACGGTGGTCTTGCCCGGAATCACTTCCACAACCCGCACGCTGGTCACGGCCAGGGAACGCGCCAGGTCCTTGGCGAGGTTGGCGATGCGGCTGACCTTGACCCCGGCCGCCGGCTGGATTTCGTAACGGGTAATCACCGGGCCCGGATGGATCGAATCGACGGTGACTTCGACGCCGAATTCCTTGAGCTTGATTTCCAGCAGGTGGCCGACCGCCGCCAGGGATTCCGGTGAGTAATTGAGTTGTTTCTTTTCCGCGGGATCGAGAATCGAGATCGGCGGCAAGGTGCCTTCCACGGCGCTGTCGACGAACAGCGGCGCCTGTTTCTCCTTTTCCACGCGTTTGCTCGGCGCTGGGGGTTTGACCGGGGCCGGGGCAATCACCGGCGGCACCTGCTTCTCGCGCTCGGACATGTGCTTGCTCAGGGCCTGCTCGCGCTCGATCAGGCGTTCCTTGACCTTGGCCTGCTCGCGCTTGTCCGTCACGGTCGGCGCGACCACGTCGTGCACGCGATCATCGACTTCACGCAATTGCGCGACCAGCTGTTTGCGCTCGGTCCGGGCCGCCCACCAGCGATTGGCCGCGCCCTGGAACAACTCGAACAGGTCGAGGGTGATCTTGCCGGTGACGTCCATCACCTTGAACCACGACAGGTCGGTGAACACGGTCAGGCCGAACAGGAACAGGGCGATGAACAGCAGCGTGCTGCCCTGGATGTTCAGCGCGTTTTTCGCCAGATCGCCCAGGCTTTCGCCCAGCGCGCCGCCAGCGCCGGCCGGCAGACCGGTCGCGGCATGGAAATGGATATGCGCCAGCGCCGCGCCGGACAGCACCAGGAACACCAGGCCGATCAGGCGCCAGGAAAACAGCCAGCCGCTCCACTGCCACGGCTCATGGCGCTGACGGAAGATCTGATAAGCCTTGATCGCCAGCAGCAACGGGAAGATATAGGCGAAGTAACCGAGCACCATGAACAGGATATCGGCGCTGTAGGAGCCGGCGGGTCCGCCGAAGTTCTGCACGTCATCGATCTTGCTGTTATGGCTCCAGCCCGGATCGTCCTTGCCATAGGTCAGCAAGGCCATCATCAGGAACAGGCACAACGCACCGATGGCGATCAATGCACCTTCCTTGAGCCGGTAGTGCAATTGCTGGCGCCAGAGCGGAACGACTGTTTTGGGTGCTTCGGTGGATTTCTTCAAAACGCTTCTTTTCCTGCGCCATCGGCGCGTCCATCTGGTGAATGTCTAAAAAACAGCCCAAAAAACTGCCCAATCCAGGCAGGTAAAAAAGTTAACAGGCGCAACCGGGTCTACTTTTAACACTGTGCCCCGGTTTTTATAAACACGAGGTGCACGCTTATTCTGTTACAACCACAGTTACAAACGCTGTTACAACCAAGCATTGTACGGGTTTGTTCGTCCGATGCCATGCTTGAAACACTTGTATGCAGCATAGTCAAAAACACATCACATGCGACTCAATTGGAGCATGCATTCTCTTTTGTGACAAAGGCTTATGAGGTGTTTTTATGAGCGAAGCGCAACATCACCGCCTGATCATCCTGGGTTCCGGCCCCGCCGGTTACAGCGCAGCCGTGTATGCCGCCCGCGCCAACCTCAAACCCGTTGTCATTACCGGCATACAGGCAGGTGGCCAGCTCACCACCACCGTCGAAGTCGATAACTGGCCAGGTGATGTCGAAGGACTCACCGGCCCGGTCCTGATGGAGCGCATGCAAAAACACGCCGAGCGCTTCGATACACAGATCGTTTACGACCACATCCATACGGCCAAGTTGCAACAGCGCCCGTTCGAATTGACCGGCGACAGCGGTACTTATACGTGCGACGCACTGATCATTGCCACCGGCGCCTCGGCGCAATACCTGGGGCTGCCATCGGAAGAAACATTTGCCGGAAAGGGAGTTTCGGCCTGTGCGACCTGTGACGGCTTCTTTTACCGCAATCAAGTGGTTGCGGTGGTCGGCGGCGGCAACACGGCGGTTGAAGAAGCGCTGTACCTGTCGAACATCGCCAAAGAGGTCCATCTGATTCACCGTCGCGACAAGCTGCGGTCGGAGAAAATCCTCCAGGACAAACTCTTCGAGAAGGCCGCCAACGGCAATATCCGCCTGCACTGGAACCAGAATCTGGACGAAGTGCTGGGCGATGCCAGCGGCGTGACCGGCGCCCGCCTGCGCGACAGTCATACCGGCGAAACCGCTGAACTGGCACTGTCCGGCGTGTTCATCGCCATCGGCCACAAACCCAATACCGACCTGTTCGTCGGCCAGCTGGAAATGCGCGATGGCTATTTGCTGGTCAAGGGCGGCAGCGAGGGCGATGCCACTGCAACTGCCATTGCAGGCGTGTTCGCTGCCGGCGACGTGGCCGATCACGTTTATCGCCAAGCGGTCACCTCCGCCGGGGCCGGCTGCATGGCGGCCCTCGATGCGGAAAAATACCTCGACGACATTCCTGCCGTTTGACGGCACACTGAGTGACGGGCCAAATTGCGCCCGTCACCGCCCTCCCCTTCTGCAAGCCCGGACGCCATGCTGACTTGGTTACAACGCAACTCCCTGACTTTCCCGCCGCTGGAAAAAGCCATGCGCGACCCCAACGGTCTGTTGGCCGCCGGCGGCGACCTGTCTGCCGATCGGCTGATCCAGGCCTACCGTCACGGCTGTTTTCCATGGTTCTCGGAAGGCCAGCCGATTCTCTGGTGGTCGCCGGATCCGCGCACCGTCCTGTTTCCCGACGAACTGCACGTTTCCCGCAGCTTGAACAAACTGCTGCGCCAACAACGTTATCAAGTGACCTTCGACCAGGACTTTTCCGCCGTCATTCGCGCCTGCGCCGCCCCACGGGAGTACGCCGACGGCACCTGGATCACCGAGGCCATGCAGGACGCCTACCTGGAGTTGCATCATCGCGGTTTCGCGCACTCGGTGGAGGTCTGGGACCAGGGCACGCTCGTCGGCGGGCTGTACGGCCTGGCGATGGGCCGGCTGTTTTTCGGCGAATCCATGTTCAGCCGCGCCGACAACGCCTCCAAATATGGCTTTGCCACACTGGTCAGACATCTGAAAGACTCGGGTTTTGTGCTCATCGACTGTCAGATGCCCACCGACCATCTGCACAGCCTGGGCGCACGGGCGATTCCCCGCAGCGCATTTGCCGGCTACCTGGCGCAGTATCTGGATCAACCCAGCCGTGCCACCTGGGTTTGCTGAGCGACTTTTGCGCGCGTGGCTTACACTTAGAGACGCCCCTAATTAAAAGCTTATCCGAGGGTTGATCATGACCGAGTTGGCGCGCTTGAAGTTTTATGCCACTCAGCCCCATTCTTGCAGCTATCTGCCCGAGGAGCAGGCCACGACCCTGTTTCTCGACCCCAGTCAGCCCATGGATGTGCATGTCTATGCAGACCTGTCGGAAATGGGTTTTCGTCGCAGTGGCGACCACTTGTATCGCCCCCATTGCCAGAACTGCAATGCGTGCGTGCCGGCGCGCATTCCTGTTGCGCAATTCACACCCAACCGTCAGCAGAAACGCATTTTCAAGCGCAACGCCGACTTGCAGGTACGCCCGGCCAAGCCAGGATTCAGCGAAGAGTATTTCGACCTTTATCAGCGTTACATAGAAGAGCGGCATGCCGACGGCGACATGTACCCACCCAGTCGCGATCAGTTTTCGACGTTCCTGGTGCGCGACCTGCCGTTTTCCCGGTTCTACGAATTCCGCCTCGACGGCCGGTTGCTGGCGATTGCCGTCACTGACCTTCTGCCGAACGGTCTGTCGGCGGTCTACACCTTCTACGAACCCGACGAAGAGCGTCGCAGCCTGGGGCGTTATGCCATCCTCTGGCAAATCGCCGAGGCCCGGCGCCTGGGGCTGGATGCGGTCTATCTGGGTTACTGGATCAAGAACTGCAAAAAAATGAGCTACAAGACCCAGTATCGCCCCATTGAATTGCTGGTTAACCAGCGTTGGGTCGTTCTGAACTAGAGCACACCCTTAAACCCCTTGGCTTGACCCCCACTTTTCGGGCACAATGCACGCCGCTTTTGCCTGGCGCAGTTGCACCGGGCCATTCACTGGACACCGAGGGCTTTACTGCATGTCGAAAGAAGACAGCTTCGAAATGGAAGGCACTGTCGTCGACACCCTGCCCAACACCATGTTTCGCGTGGAGTTGGAAAATGGGCACGTCGTAACCGCGCATATTTCCGGCAAGATGCGCAAGAACTACATTCGTATTCTTACCGGTGACAAAGTGCGCGTCGAGCTGACGCCCTATGACTTGAGCAAAGGGCGCATCACTTACCGCGCTCGCTAATCAAGTCAATACAAAACGCCCGGCATTGCCGGGCGTTTTTGTTTGCCTGAAACAACCTCAAGTCGGCGCAGATCCCCTGTGGGAGCGAGCCTGCTCGCGAAGGCGATTTGTGATTCAGCATTGATGTCGAATGACCTGGCGCTTTCGCGAGCAGGCTCGCTCCCACAGGTGCCAACTCAATAACAGACAGACAGCAAAAAGGCGCCAAACGGCGCCTTTTTGCTTTGTTGCGATCAACGTCAGGCCATTTCCGCCGTGGTCTCGAACTCGAAGGTCAGCTCGCCGTCCTTGATGTCGATGTGTACTACACCGCCATGTTCGGCCAGTTCGCCAAAGAGTATCTCCTCCGCCAATGGACGCTTGATCTTGTCCTGGATCAGGCGCGCCATGGGTCGAGCGCCCATCATCGCGTCGTAACCACCGGCCGCCAGCCAGCTGCGGGCAGCATCGGTGACTTCCAGCAGTACACGCTTGTCTTCCAGCTGAGCCTGAAGTTCGATAAGGAACTTGTCCACCACGCTCTTGATGACCTCATGACTGAGGCGACCAAACTGGATGATGGTGTCCAGACGGTTACGGAATTCAGGCGTGAAGCTCTTCTTGATCACTTCCATCGCATCGGAGGAGTGATCCTGAAGGGTGAAGCCGATCGAGGCACGCGCCGCGGTTTCAGCACCGGCGTTGGTCGTCATGATGACGATCACGTTACGGAAGTCCGCCTTGCGCCCGTTGTTATCGGTCAGCGTACCGTGGTCCATGACCTGCAGCAGCAGGTTGAAGACTTCCGGATGCGCTTTCTCGATCTCATCGAGCAGCAGCACACAATGTGGCTGCTTGGTAATGGCTTCAGTCAGCAAACCGCCCTGATCGAACCCGACATAACCAGGAGGCGCACCGATCAGACGCGATACGGTGTGACGTTCCATGTACTCGGACATGTCGAATCGAACCAGCTCGACACCCAATGCCTTGGCCAGCTGACGCGCCGCTTCGGTTTTACCGACACCGGTAGGACCGGCGAACAGGAACGAACCGACAGGCTTGTCAGGCGACTTGAGACCGGCGCGGGACAACTTGATCGCGGTCGCCAGGGAGTCGATCGCGGCATCCTGACCGAACACGGTCAACTTCAGGTCACGCTCAAGGTTACGCAGCAACTCTTTGTCGGAGCTGGTGACGTGTTTTGGCGGAATCCGCGCGATTTTCGCGACGATATCCTCAACCTGAGGCACTTCGATGCGTTTTACGCGCTTCTCGATCGGTTGCAGGCGCTGATAGGCACCCGCCTCGTCGATGACATCGATGGCCTTGTCCGGCATGTGCCGGTCATTGATGTAGCGCGACGCCAGTTCGGCAGCGGCACGCAGGGCTTCATCGCTGTACTCGATGTTGTGGTGAGTCTCGAAACGCCCCTTCAAGCCACGCAGGATACCGATGGTGTCTTCCACCGACGGTTCCGACACATCGACCTTCTGGAAGCGTCGTGCCAGGGCACGGTCTTTCTCGAAGATGCCGCGAAATTCCTGGAACGTAGTCGAACCGATGCACCGGATATCACCGGACGACAGCAGCGGCTTGAGCAGGTTGGAAGCATCCATGACGCCACCGGACGCGGCACCCGCACCGATGATGGTATGGATTTCGTCGATGAACAGGATCGCCTGCGGACGTTTTTTCAGCTCATTGAGCAACGCCTTGAAGCGCTTCTCGAAATCGCCGCGGTATTTGGTCCCGGCCAGCAAGGCGCCCAGGTCAAGGGAATACACCACGCTGTTGGCCAGCAGGTCCGGTACCTGGTTGTCGACAATGCGTTTGGCCAGGCCTTCGGCAATCGCGGTTTTACCCACGCCCGCCTCGCCCACCAGCAGCGGATTGTTTTTGCGACGACGCGCCAGGATCTGCGCAACGCGTTCGACTTCCAGCTCACGGCCTACCAGCGGATCGATGCGACCCTGGCGCGCGAGTTCGTTCAGATTGCTGGCATAAGCATCCAGAGGATTGCCTGAAGAAGAAGACTCACCGCCCTCATCGTCCTGCATATCTTGCTCGCCCTCAGAGTGATCGCCGTGCCCTGGCACTTTGGAAATGCCGTGGGCGATGTAATTGACGACATCGATTCGGGCAACGCTCTGCTGTTTCAGCAGGAACACTGCCTGACTCTCTTGCTCACTGAAGATCGCGACCAGCACATTGGCGCCAGTCACTTCGCGTTTGCCCGAGCTCTGTACGTGAAACACAGCACGTTGCAGGACACGCTGGAAGCCCAGGGTTGGCTGGGTTTCACGATCCTCGTCATGCACGGGGATCAATGGCGTGGTGGAGTCGATGAACTCCTGCAGGTCATGCTTGAGTTTGTCGAGGTTTGCGCCGCACGCACGCAAAACGGTGGCGGCAGCCTCATTATCCAATAGGGCCAGCAGGAGATGCTCGACGGTCATGAATTCATGACGCTTCGAACGGGCCTCCTTGAAGGCAAGATTGAGGGTGACTTCGAGCTCGCGGTTTAACATAGCTTCACCTCATACCCAAGTGTCCGGCGATTAACCGTCCTTCTCGATTTCACAGAGTAGCGGATGCTGGCTTTCCCTGGCGTACTGGTTGACCTGCATGGCCTTGGTCTCGGCGATGTCGCGGGTAAACACTCCACATACTGCCCGTCCTTCTGTATGGACGGCCAGCATGACCTTGGTCGCCAGCTCGCGATTCAGGTTAAAAAACACCTCGAGCACTTCGACGACGAAATCCATCGGTGTGTAGTCATCATTAAACAAAACCACCTTGTACATCGGCGGCGCCTGTAAAGCAGGCTTAGCCTCCTGAACAGCAATGCCTGCGGAATCGTCGTCGTGTAAATCAGGGCGATCCTGATTGAATGTTAGTCGAATCTGGCTGATTGCATGCATGGAAAGAAAGGTTCGTCAGTTGTGCAAATACAGTGGTGGGGGCACCCATTAACGTTTTCAACTCCGACTGCCGGGTCACCTTGACTATCGGCAAAACGGTGTTACAACCAATAGAGCCCACAGTGGGTAAAAAAGGTCCGCGGAGTCAAATTTTTTCGAAGAAATGACTGCGGATGAACTGGATGATACTCCAGTGATGGAGTCTGTTGCAGAGGGAGTTGGGTATGTCAGGCGTCAAGGTCAGTGGCAAGGTGAAATGGTTCAACAACGCCAAGGGTTACGGTTTCATTAACGAGGATGGCAAAAGCGAAGATCTGTTTGCCCATTACTCAGCCATCCAGATGGACGGCTATAAAACCTTGAAGGCCGGCCAGGCGGTCGTCTTCGAAATCATCCAGGGGCCAAAGGGCTTGCATGCCGTCAATATCAGCGCCCCTGTAGAGGCTTCGAAAACCACGACACCTGCCACGCAACAGTCCGTGACGGTCTGACACCGCACCGTCATCCAGTCATAAAAAAACCGCCCGACTCAATCATTTGAATCGGGCGGTTTTCGTACGTCTGTCGCTTGCTTACATGTGCTTGATCAACGCCTCACCGAATCCGGAAGACGAAACCAGCGTGGCGCCTTCCATCAGACGCTCGAAGTCATAGGTCACGGTCTTGGCCTTGATCGCGCCATTGGTGCCCTTGATGATCAGGTCCGCCGCCTCGGTCCAGCCCAGATGGCGCAGCATCATTTCCGCCGAAAGAATCACCGAACCCGGGTTGACCTGGTCCTTGCCGGCATACTTCGGCGCAGTACCGTGGGTCGCCTCGAACATGGCCACGGTGTCGGACAGGTTGGCGCCCGGCGCGATACCGATACCGCCCACTTCCGCCGCCAGGGCATCGGAGAGGTAGTCACCGTTGAGGTTGAGCGTGGCGATCACGTCGTATTCGGCCGGACGCAGCAGGATCTGCTGGAGCATGGCGTCGGCAATGGCGTCCTTGACGATGACTTCGCGGCCGGTTTTGGGGTTCTTGAACTTCATCCACGGGCCGCCATCGAGCAGCTCGGCGCCGAACTCTTCCTTCGCCACCTCATAGCCCCAGTCCTTGAAGGCACCTTCGGTGAATTTCATGATGTTGCCCTTGTGCACGATGGTCAGCGACTTGCGGTCGTTGTCCACTACATATTGCAGGGCCTTGCGCACCAGACGCTTGGTGCCTTCCTTGGATACCGGCTTGATGCCGATACCGCAGTCCTGGTCGAAACGGATCTTGGTGACGCCCATTTCTTCTTTCAGGAACTTGATGACTTTAGTGGCTTCCGGCGAGCCGGCCTTCCACTCGATACCGGCATAGATGTCTTCGGAGTTCTCGCGGAAGATCACCATGTCGACGTCGCCAGGCTTTTTCACCGGGCTTGGCACGCCCTCGAACCACACCACAGGTCGCAGGCACACATACAGGTCAAGCTGCTGGCGCAGCGCCACGTTGAGCGAACGGATGCCACCACCGACCGGAGTGGTCAGCGGCCCCTTGATGGAAACGACGTAATCTTTTACGGCGTCCAGGGTTTCCTGGGGCAGCCAGGTGTCCTGGTCGTAGACCTGGGTGGCCTTTTCACCGGCGTAGACTTCCATCCAGGAAATCTTGCGCTTGCCCCCGTAGGCCTTTTCCACAGCAGCATCAACCACTTTGATCATGACGGGACTGACGTCGACGCCAATGCCGTCGCCTTCAATGAACGGGATGATCGGATTATCAGGAACATTGAGAGAATGGTCTGCGTTGACGGTGATTTTGTCGCCGACGGCTGGAACCTGAATCTTCTTGTAACCCATGCTGAACTCCATTGATTGGATTGAACATCTGGCTTGGTTCGAGCGTAACCCAGTTAAATCAACGCGCAAACCCTATGTTCCATTCATCTGCCGCAAAGCCGCACAACAGCTGACCTACAAGCCTGAAAGCAAAGGGAAAAGCGCCAAACTCCAGCACGACGAATGACCCTACGCCGCTGACGTCTTTCCATTGCCCCTGCGACCTTTAGACCAATGGACGAGAATCGATTCACATGAACCATCGGCAGATTGCCAGCTACCTATGTATAATGCCGCCCGCTGACCATAGGGTCACAACGGCCGACCTCTCCTTGCTACCCAAAACGTAGCCGAGACTTTCCGCCCAAAGCCGGGCTGTTACCGCAACCCGACTGCTTGACGCTCTACTGATGCACCCAACATCACCGCGAAGAAACCTCGACATTCGGCTCATGGATGACTTTGAACGAACGCGCTTACCCGGCGCCCCTCGAGTTTCTGCGCACGCTTTAGCAAAGAAGAGAGAGTTAATCCGAATATGCCCACCCGCTCGAAGATCATCTATACCTTCACCGACGAAGCTCCCGCCCTCGCCACCTATTCACTGTTGCCTATCGTAGAGGCCTTCACCGCCTCGGCTGATATCGCCGTGGAAACCCGCGATATCTCTCTTGCAGGGCGCATCCTGGCCAGCTTCCCCGAGCAACTGGGCGACAAAGCCGTAGCTGACCACCTCGCCGAACTGGGCGACCTGGCCGTTACGCCTGAAGCCAACATCATCAAGCTGCCGAACATCAGTGCCTCGGTTCCGCAGCTGCAAGCCGCGATCAAAGAACTGCAAGCCCAGGGCTACGCACTGCCGGACTACCCGGAAACCGTGACCAGCGACGCCGACAAAGAAGCCAAGGCCCGTTACGACAAGGTCAAGGGCAGCGCCGTGAACCCGGTTCTGCGCGAAGGCAACTCCGACCGTCGCGCCCCGCTGTCGGTCAAGAATTACGCACGCAAGCACCCGCACAAAATGGGCGCCTGGGCCGCAGACTCCAAGTCCCACGTCGCGCACATGAGCAGCGGTGATTTCTACGGCAGCGAAAAAGCCGCCCTGATCGACGCCGCCGGCGCGGTCAAAATCGAACTGATCGCTCAAGACGGCACCACCACCGTCCTGAAAGAAAAGACCAGCGTTCAGGCAGGCGAGATCCTCGACTGCGCCGTGATGAGCAAAAATGCCCTGCGCCGCTTCATCGCCGCTGAAATCGAAAGCGCCAAGCAACAAGGCGTACTGCTGTCGGTTCACCTCAAAGCCACCATGATGAAGGTCTCCGACCCGATCATGTTCGGTCAGATCGTTGCCGAGTTCTATAAAGACGCACTGGCCAAGCACGCTGACGTGCTGGCGCAGATCGGCTTCAACCTGAACAACGGCATCGGCGACCTGTACGCCCGCATCAAGGCCCTCCCGGCCGAGCAGCAAGCGCAGATCGAAGCCGACATCCAGGCGGTCTACGCCGTTCGTCCGTCGCTGGCGATGGTCAACTCCGACAAGGGCATCACCAACCTGCACGTGCCGAGCGACGTCATCGTCGACGCCTCGATGCCGGCAATGATCCGTGACTCCGGCAAGATGTGGGGCACCGACGGCCAGCTGCACGACACCAAGGCGGTGATCCCGGATCGCTGCTACGCCACCATCTACCAGGCAGTGATCGAAGACTGCAAGGCAAATGGCGCCTTCGACCCAACCACCATGGGCAGCGTGCCGAACGTTGGCCTGATGGCGAAGAAAGCCGAAGAGTACGGCTCCCACGACAAGACCTTCCAGATCAAGACCAACGGTGTGGTTCGCGTAACCGACACCAACGGCACCCTGCTGCTGGAACAGTCGGTTGAAGCCGGCGACATCTTCCGCATGTGCCAGACCAAAGACGCGCCGATCCAGGACTGGGTCAAACTGGCCGTCAACCGTGCCCGTGCAAGCGCCACCCCAGCCATTTTCTGGCTGGACCCGATGCGCGCCCACGATGGCGTGGTGATCGAGAAAGTTCAGGCCTACCTGAAGGATCACGACACCTGCGGCCTGGACATCCGCATCATGTCGCCAGTCGACGCGATGAAGTTCACCCTGCAGCGCACCCGCGAAGGCAAGGACACCATCTCGGTGACCGGCAACGTACTGCGCGACTACCTGACCGACCTGTTCCCGATCATGGAACTGGGCACCAGCGCCAAGATGCTGTCGATCGTGCCGCTGATGAACGGTGGCGGCCTGTTCGAAACCGGCGCCGGCGGTTCGGCACCCAAGCACGTGCAGCAACTGCTGGAAGAGAACTTCCTGCGCTGGGATTCCCTGGGCGAGTTCCTGGCCCTGGCCGCCTCCCTCGAGCACCTGGGTGTGACTTACAACAACCCTAAGGCGCTGGTTCTGGCCAAGACCCTGGACCAGGCCACCGGCCAGTTCCTGGACAACAACAAGTCGCCATCGCGCAAAGTCGGCAACATCGACAACCGCGGCAGCCACTTCTACCTGGCGCTGTACTGGGCCCAGGCCCTGGCCGCCCAGTCCGAAGACACTGCACTGCAAGCGCAGTTCGCGACCCTGGCCAAGACCCTGACCGAGAACGAAGCAACCATCGTTGCCGAACTCAACGCCGTTCAGGGCAAGCCAGTGGACATCGGTGGTTACTACCACGCCGATGCCGAGCTGATCAGCAAGGCCATGCGTCCGAGCGCCACGCTCAACGCGGCGATTGCTGCGCTGGTGTAAGGTTGTAGTGATGCAAAGAAACCCCGGCCCCGTGCCGGGGTTTCTGTTTAAGCGTATCTGCCGAAACCGGCCCTTGTGGGAGCGAGCCTGCTCGCGAATGCGGTTTATCATTCGACATCGATGCTGGCTGACCCACCGCTTTCGCGAGCAGGCTCGCTCCCACAGGGGCCGGTTTCCATATTGAAATCTTTGCACCCCTGAACTGGAGGTAATCCCATGGACTGGCAACCCCACATCACCGTCGCCACCATCATCGAAGACAACGGCCGCTTCCTGATGGTCGAAGAGCTCAAGCACGGACGAACGGTACTCAACCAGCCCGCCGGCCACCTGGATCCGGACGAAACCCTCACCGAAGCCGCCGTACGCGAAACCCTCGAGGAAACCGGCTGGGACGTCGAACCGACCGGGGTGCTGGGCATTTATCTCTATACCGCGCCGAGCAACGGCGTCACCTACCAACGGGTGTGCTTCATTGCCAAACCGCTGAAACACCACCCCGACTATCAACTGGACGACGGCATCGTCGGCGCCAAGTGGCTGACCCGCGAGGAGTTGATCGAGCAGCGCGAGCACTGGCGCAGCGAGCTGATCATCCGCTGCATCGACGACTATCTGGACGGTAAACACTTCGGTCTCGAACTGATCCGTCCTTCTCTTTAGCCTTGCAGGCCCGAGCCTGTTAGAATCGCGTCCTTTTTCAAGACACTCATTGAATACCTATGCGTGATCCAGCCCCTTCTGACACACAAAAGAAGCGCGTCATTGTCGGTATGTCCGGCGGCGTGGACTCTTCCGTTTCCGCTCTCCTGCTGATCGAGCAGGGCTATGAGGTGGAAGGCCTGTTCATGAAGAACTGGGAAGAAGACGATGGAACGGAATACTGCACCGCCATGGATGACCTGGCGGACGCCCAGGCCGTGTGCGACAAGATTGGCATCAAGCTGCACACCGCCAACTTCGCCGCCGAGTACTGGGACAACGTGTTCGAGCACTTCCTGGCCGAATACAAGGCCGGTCGCACGCCGAACCCGGACATCCTGTGCAACCGCGAAATCAAGTTCAAGGCGTTCCTCGACTACGCCATGATGCTCGGCGCCGACCTGATCGCCACCGGTCACTACGTGCGTCGCCGCGACATCGACGGCCGCACCGAATTGCTCAAAGGCCTGGATCCGAACAAGGACCAGAGTTACTTCCTGCATGCGGTCGGCGGCGAACAGATCGCCAAGACCCTGTTCCCGGTCGGCGAACTGGAAAAACCCCAGGTCCGTGCAATTGCCGAGAAATACGAACTGGCGACCGCGAAGAAAAAGGATTCCACCGGGATCTGCTTCATCGGCGAGCGCCGCTTCAGCGATTTCCTCAAGCAATACCTGCCGGCGCAACCGGGCGAAATCAAAACCCCCGAAGGCGAAGTCATCGGCCGTCACCACGGCTTGATGTACCACACCATCGGCCAGCGCCAGGGCCTCGGTATCGGCGGCCTGAAGGACGCCGGCGAAGAGCCGTGGTACGTGCTGATCAAGGACCTGGAACACAACGAGCTGATCGTTGGCCAGGGCAATGACCACCCGTGGCTGTTCTCCCGCGCCCTGCTCGCTTCCGACATCTATTGGGTCAACCCGATCGACCTGAGCCAGCCGCGCAAACTGACCGCCAAGGTCCGCTATCGCCAGAGCGACCAGCCTTGCACCCTGGAAAAGACCGCCAGCGGTTATCGCGCGACCTTCGATGACCCACAACGTGCGGTCACTCCGGGTCAGTCCGTGGTGTTCTACGACGGTGAAATCTGCCTCGGCGGCGGCGTGATCGAAGTCGCCGAACCCTGGACAAGCAAAGGCCAGCAACAATGAGCCCGACTCAGGAGCAACTGACGGCGCTGGGCGGCGTGTTTCTCGCCGCGGTGCTGGTGGACAAGATCGCCAAGACCGGACAGACCAGCGAAGCCGGCCTGACCTGCATGCTCGGCAGCCTGTTGATCCGCGACCCCAAGGACACCCTGGAAGTCTACGGCGGCGACGACATCAATCTGCGCGAAGGCTATCGCGCCTTGATCGGCGCCCTGGAACGCGACCCGAGCGCCCTGCAGCGCGAACCGTTGCGCTATGCACTGGCCATGCTCGGCCTTGAGCGTCAGCTGGCCAAGCGCAATGACATGCTGGACGTGATCGGCAAACGCCTGCCGCAGATCCAGTCCCAGGTCGAACACTTCGGCCCGGCTCACGAGAACGTGATCGCCGCGTGCGGCGCGCTGTACCAGGACACCCTGAGTACCCTGCGCCAGCGCATCCAGGTCCATGGTGACATGCGCAACCTGCAGCAACCGAGCAACGCCTCGAAAATCCGCGCCCTGTTGCTGGCCGGTATTCGTTCGGCACGCCTGTGGCGGCAATTGGGCGGTCATCGCTGGCAACTGGTGGTCAGTCGCCGCAAATTGCTCAAAGAGCTTTACCCACTGATGCGCAGCAGCTGAAGCGCATCAACAACACCGTTTTGTAGTCAGTAACGCGTAATACGCTGGTCAGTTGGCAACGGACCCGCGGATTTTTTCATGTATGATACGCGCCCCATTTCGTTGCCCGACTGTCCGAGAACACCCCATGCAGCTCTCTTCGCTCACTGCGGTTTCCCCTGTTGACGGCCGCTACGCCGGCAAAACCCAGGCCCTGCGCCCAATTTTCAGCGAGTACGGCCTGATCCGTGCCCGCGTTCTGGTTGAAGTGCGCTGGCTCCAGCGCCTGGCCGCTCACCCTGCCATCAGCGAAGTGCCGGCGTTCTCCGCCGAAGCCAACGCGGTGTTGAATGCCCTGGCGGAAAACTTCTCCCTGGAGCACGCCGAGCGCGTCAAAGAGATCGAGCGCACCACCAACCACGACGTCAAGGCCATCGAATACCTGCTCAAAGAGCAAGCGGCCAAGCTGCCGGAACTGGCCAAGGTCAGCGAATTCATCCACTTTGCCTGCACGAGTGAGGACATCAACAACCTGTCCCACGCCCTGATGCTGCGCGAAGGCCGTGATGACGTGATGCTGCCACTGATGCGCCAGACAGCCGAAGCCATTCGCGAACTGGCCATCCGCTTCGCTGACGTGCCGATGCTGTCGCGCACCCACGGCCAACCGGCTTCGCCGACCACCCTGGGCAAAGAGCTGGCGAACGTGGTTTACCGCCTGGAGCGCCAGATTGCTCAAGTCGCTGCCGTTCCTCTGCTGGGCAAGATCAACGGCGCTGTCGGCAACTACAACGCACACCTGTCGGCCTACCCTGAGATCGACTGGGAAGCCAATGCCCGCGCCTTCATCGAAGACGAGCTGGGCCTGGGCTTCAACCCGTACACCACGCAGATCGAACCACACGACTACATTGCCGAGCTGTTCGACGCGATCGCCCGCTTCAACACCATCCTGATCGACTTCGACCGCGACATCTGGGGCTACATCTCCCTGGGCTATTTCAAACAGCGCACCATCGCTGGCGAAATCGGTTCGTCGACCATGCCGCACAAGGTCAACCCGATCGACTTCGAAAACTCCGAAGGCAACCTGGGCATCGCCAACGCACTGTTCCAGCACCTGGCGAGCAAACTGCCGATCTCCCGCTGGCAGCGCGACCTGACCGACTCCACCGTACTGCGCAACCTCGGTGTCGGCTTCGCCCACAGCGTGATCGCGTACGAAGCGAGTCTTAAAGGCATCAGCAAACTCGAGCTGAACGCAGACAAAATCGCTGCCGATCTGGATGCCTGCTGGGAAGTCCTGGCCGAGCCGATCCAGACCGTGATGCGTCGCTACAACATCGAAAACCCGTACGAGAAGCTGAAAGAATTGACTCGCGGCAAGGGCATCAGCCCTGAAGCGCTGCAGACTTTCATCGACGGCCTGGACATGCCAGCCGCCGCCAAGGCCGAGCTGAAATTGCTCACCCCGGCGAACTACATCGGCAACGCCGTGGCACAAGCCAAACGCATCTGATCGACCGCTGGACCCTTTTGAGACGCCCGGCAGCGCCGGGCGTTTTTATTCCCGTCTGAAAAGTGCTTTTTTTCAATAGGTTACACATGAATCCTGACATTCCTCTTCAACTTCTGGGCGGCATCACGGCACGGGAATTCCTGCGCGACTACTGGCAGAAAAAACCGCTGCTGATCCGTCAGGCGATTCCTGACTTCGAAAGCCCGATCGACGCCGACGAACTGGCCGGCCTGGCGCTGGAAGAAGAAGTCGAATCGCGCCTGATCATCGAGAACGGCGAGCGTCCGTGGGAATTGCGTCGCGGCCCGTTTGCCGAAGACGAATTCAGCAAACTGCCGGAACGCGAATGGACCCTGCTGGTTCAAGCCGTTGACCAGTTCGTACCGGAAGTCAGCGAATTGCTGGAGCACTTCCGCTTCCTGCCGAGCTGGCGGATCGACGACGTGATGATCAGCTTCGCCGCCCCCGGTGGCAGTGTCGGTCCGCACTTCGACAACTACGACGTGTTCCTGCTGCAAGGCCACGGCAAGCGCAACTGGAAAATCGGCCAGATGTGCGACTCCGAAAGTCCGCTGCTGCAACATGCGGACCTGCGCATCCTTGCCGACTTCGAAGCCACCGACGAATGGGTCCTGGAACCGGGCGACATGCTGTACCTGCCGCCGCGCCTGGCCCACTGCGGCGTGGCCGTCGACGACTGCCTGACTTACTCCGTCGGTTTCCGCGCCCCGAGCGCCGCTGAAGTGCTGACCCACTTCACCGACTTCCTCAGCCAGTTCCTGCCGGACGAAGAGCGCTACACCGACGCCGATGCACTGCCTGCGGCCGACCCGCATCAGATCCAGCACGACGCCCTCGACCGCCTGAAAAGCCTGCTGGCCGAGCACATGAGCGACGAACGCCTGCTGCTGACCTGGTTCGGCCAGTTCATGACCGAGCCGCGCTATCCGGAATTGGTGGTGGGCCCTGAAGACCTCGCCGAAGACGACGTACTCGGCGCACTGGAGCAAGGCGCGGTGCTGATTCGCAACCCGAGCGCCCGCCTGGCCTGGTCGGAGGTCGATGACGACCTGCTGCTGTTCGCCAGCGGCCAGAGCCGTTACCTGCCCGGCAAACTGCGCGAGCTGCTGAAAATGATCTGCGCCGCCGATGCCCTGCACCTCGACAACCTCGGCCAATGGCTGAGCGATGAAGACGGTCGCGGCCTGCTGTGCGAACTGGTCAAGCAAGGAAGCCTGGGGTTTGCCGATGAATAAGATTCACGTACGTGTCGCAGACTGGCAGAAGGACAACGCCGAGATCCGGCGCATTCGTGAAGCGGTGTTCGTCGCCGAGCAGTCCGTTCCACCTGAACTGGAATGGGATGCCGACGACCTGACTGCCGTGCATTTCCTGGCTCTGGAAGGCGACTTTCCGATTGGCACCGCGCGCTTGCTGCCCGACGGTCATGTCGGCCGGGTATCGGTACTCAAGGACTGGCGCGGACTGAAAGTCGGCGACGCACTGATGCAGGCGGTGATCGGTGAAGCCGAGAAGCGCGGGCTGAAGCAACAGATGCTCAGCGCCCAGGTACAGGCCACGGCATTCTATGAGCGCCTGGGCTTTCACATGGTCAGCGAGGAATTCCTGGAAGCAGGCATTCCACATGTGGACATGGTGCGCCAATCCGCTTGAGACGCTGTGGTGAGGGGATTTATCCCCGTTCGGCTGCGCAGCAGTCGCAAACCCTGCGCATGCAGTGTACCTGAATAGCAGTGGTAGCAGGTTTTAGGGCCGCTCCGCAGCCCAACGGGGATAAATCCCCTCGCCACAAGGGCCCCGAAGCACACCCCAAAACGCCCCGTCATTTTCGGATGCCGGGGCGTTTTGCTGTCCAGGATTCAACTTGCCCCACCCCGGGCCGACAAACTGGCAATATCAACACACCTGTAGGAGCGAGCTCGCTCGCGATGACCTTGAAAACGCCGCGGGGTGTCAGGCTTCCAACGTTATCGTTAACGACTATCGCGAGCGAGCTCGCTCCTACAGATCAAAAATTCGAAGGCGGAGATAACGGATATGTCCCTACGCACCCTGCTCACCACACTGTTGGTAACTTGCAGTTTTTCGGTCATGGCAGCCACCGAGATCGTGCCACTGAACTACCACACCAGCGCCGATCTGCTGCCGGTGGCGCAGGATTTCATCGGCAAGGACGGCCAGGTCAGCGCCTACGGCAATCAGCTCATCGTCAACGCCGATCAGCGCAAGATCGACGAACTTAAGGCGCTTTTAAGCCAGCTCGATACCGCACCCAAACGCCTGCTGATTACCGTCGACACCAACGAAAACAACGTCCAGGGCGATCAGGGTTATTCGGTGAACGGCGCCAAGCCGAGCCAGACCCGCATCATCAACCGCAGCACCGACAGCCGTGACGGCGGCATCCAGCAAATCCAGGCCACCGATGGCATGCCGGCACTGATCCAGGTCGGCCAGAGCGTACCGCTGACCAGCACCCAGACCGACTCCTACGGCGACTTGCGCAGCCAGACCGAATACCGCAACGTCACCCAGGGTTTTTACGTCACCGCCAATGTCACCGGCGAGATCGTTCACCTGTCGATCAGTACCAACCGTGACCGCATGAGCCAGGAACGTCCCGATGTAGTGAACGTACAAAGTACCGACACAACCGTCACCGGCCGCCTGGGCGAATGGATCCTGCTGGCCGGGGTAAACGGCCAGACACAGGCCGACAAACAGGGCCTGACCCGCAGCTACTCGACCCAAAGCCGCAATGACATGACCCTGCGGGTGAAAGTCGACACCTTGGACTGAACCACCGAAAACTGACCGGCAAGTCGTATTAGACCAAAGATGTAGTGCTTGAAAAAAAGCACTACAAAACGTTTGACGAGCCAAAAAAGCGAAGGCATGATGGCCTCGCTCCCGCTAATCAGAGGCCCTGGCAAGGGCCTTCGAGGCGATGTTCGCACCTACCCCGCGAACCGCTTCGTGTCTGTACCGCCCACAAGGTGTGTTTGACGAGGTTGTCGACTGGAACGAAGTTGTCCCGAGGGACGGAAGCGTTATTAGGTAACCCGGCACCACACTGATGTTCGTACCAAGGCCCACGACGCCCGAATGCGCCCGCAGTTCGCCTTTACCTGCTCACTTCCCCCTCGAGCCCATCGTTCATCCCGTCGCCTCCCCCGCCGAATCCGACTTGACCGCCTAAGCTTCTGGTCAGCGAGCAGCCATCTACGCCATTTTCAGGATGCGTAACTGGCGAACAGGAATTTTCCACCGCAGAACAACTTTTCATACAAGACGCGACGAGGTTTATCTCCATGGCACTGACACGCGAACAGCAAATTGCAGCCCTCGAAAAAGACTGGGCTGAAAACCCGCGCTGGAAAGGCGTGACACGCACTTACTCCGCTGCTGACGTCGTCCGTCTGCGTGGCTCGGTTCAACCTGAGCACACCTTTGCAAAAATGGGCGCCGAGAAGCTGTGGAACCTGGTTACCCAGGGTGCCAAGCCAGCCTTCCGTCCTGAGAAAGATTTCGTCAACTGCATGGGCGCCCTGACCGGCGGCCAGGCTGTGCAACAAGTCAAGGCCGGTATCCAGGCGATCTACCTGTCGGGCTGGCAAGTGGCTGCGGACAACAACTCCGCCGAATCGATGTACCCGGACCAGTCGCTGTACCCGGTTGACTCGGTTCCAACCGTGGTCAAGCGCATCAACAACTCGTTCCGTCGTGCCGACCAGATCCAGTGGAAAGCCGGCAAGAACCCGGGCGACGACGGCTACATCGACTACTTCGCGCCAATCGTGGCCGACGCTGAAGCCGGTTTCGGCGGCGTACTGAACGCCTACGAGCTGATGAAGAGCATGATCGAAGCAGGCGCCGCCGGCGTTCACTTCGAAGACCAACTGGCTTCTGTGAAGAAATGCGGCCACATGGGCGGCAAGGTACTGGTTCCGACCCAGGAAGCCGTACAGAAGCTGACCGCTGCCCGTCTGGCGGCTGACGTTGCCGGTACGCCGACCATCATCCTGGCCCGTACCGACGCCAACGCCGCTGACCTGCTGACGTCCGACTGCGACCCGTACGACCAGCCATTCGTGACTGGCGAACGTACCCAGGAAGGCTTCTACAAAGTGCGCGCCGGCCTGGACCAGGCGATCGCTCGCGGCCTGGCCTACGCGCCATACGCCGACCTGATCTGGTGCGAAACCGCCAAGCCGGATCTGGAAGAAGCCCGTCGCTTCGCTGAAGCGATCAAGAAGGAATACCCGGACCAACTGCTGTCGTACAACTGCTCGCCTTCCTTCAACTGGAAGAAAAACCTGGACGACGCGACCATCGCCAAGTTCCAGCGCGAACTGTCCGCCATGGGCTACAAGCACCAGTTCATCACCCTGGCCGGCATTCACAACATGTGGCACAGCATGTTCAACCTGGCGCACGACTACGCCCGCAACGACATGACTGCCTACGTGAAGCTGCAAGAGCAGGAATTCGCTGATGCTGCCAAGGGTTACACCTTCGTGGCTCACCAGCAGGAAGTGGGCACCGGCTACTTCGACGACATGACCACCGTGATCCAGGGTGGCTCGTCGTCGGTGACCGCGCTGACCGGCTCGACCGAAGAAGAACAGTTCCACTGATCTGCTTCAACTGAGTAAACGGCCGTTGCGGACCGTATAGAAAGCTAACCGCAGCGCTGCACATCTGACGCCCCGACTGGTTCGGGGCGTTTTTTTTGCGCACGATTCCGAGACCAACCCAAAACCCTGTGGAAGCGAGCCTGCTCGCGAATGCGATTTATCATTCAACATCGATGATGGCTGACCCACCGCTTTGGCGAGCAGGCTCGCTCCCACAAGGGGTTGCGGTGTTGAACCCACACATTGATCCAGAGCGCTATCGAGATCAGGAAAATCAGGTAAAACAGCCCCGCACGCTACTTGCAGTAACGCGCATATAAGACAACTTCCCAACCCCCTGCAGGGTAAACAGTTTAAAAACCAACCCAAACAATATTGATTATCATTTAGACACAACTATGTTCGTTACATTCCCAACAAAACATATTTGACGAAATGCCGGCTAATGCCCGCAACGCAAGGGCTACAGGGCTTTGAGGGCTCGTTATGTCCTTATTCCTATAAATAATTTCGCTATAGGAATTTTACTTGCAGGGTGTTTAGCCATAAAATCAGCGGGATTGATTGCTGCGACATATCGTCACTGCTTTGTTTCTTTTCAAGCTCAGAGACCCTTGCTCTCTGTTAAGGATTACCAGCATGCCCGAAGCGACAGGACTCATGGCCCACAACTGGGGCTTTGCCATTTTCCTTCTGGGCGTTGTCGGCCTCTGTGCCTTCATGCTCGGTGTCTCCAGCCTCCTTGGGTCAAAAGCCTGGGGTCGCAGCAAAAACGAACCGTTCGAGTCCGGCATGCTACCTACAGGTGGCGCCCGCTTGCGGCTCTCAGCCAAATTCTATCTGGTCGCGATGCTCTTCGTGATCTTCGATATCGAAGCCCTTTTTCTCTTTGCATGGTCTGTGTCCGTCCGCGAAAGCGGCTGGACCGGATTCGTCGAAGCTCTCGTTTTCATAGCAATTCTGTTGGCAGGTCTTGTCTACCTATTCCGAGTGGGCGCCCTTGACTGGGCTCCGGAAGCTCGGCGCAAGCGGCAAGCGAAGCTGAAACAATGAGGCTTTGGCAATGCAATACAATCTCACCAGGATCGACCCCGATGCTCCTAACGAGCAGTATCCGATTGGCGAACGGGAAACCGTTTCCGATCCGTTAGAAGATCAAGTCCACAAAAACATTTTCATGGGCAAGCTCGAAGACGTGCTTAACGGCACGATCAACTGGGGGCGCAAGAACTCCCTGTGGCCGTATAACTTCGGTCTTTCGTGCTGCTATGTGGAAATGACCACCGCCTTCACGGCGCCCCACGACATCGCGCGCTTTGGCGCCGAGGTTATCCGGGCATCGCCGCGTCAGGCGGATTTCATGGTTATCGCCGGTACCTGCTTCATCAAGATGGCGCCGATCATTCAGCGTCTCTACGAGCAAATGCTCGAACCGAAATGGGTTATCTCCATGGGTTCGTGCGCCAACTCCGGTGGCATGTACGACATCTACTCTGTCGTTCAAGGGGTGGACAAGTTCCTGCCCGTGGACGTCTACGTGCCTGGCTGCCCGCCCCGCCCTGAAGCTTTCCTGCAAGGCCTGATGCTGTTGCAGGAGTCGATTGGCCAGGAGCGTCGCCCACTTTCCTGGGTCGTTGGCGATCAAGGCGTTTATCGCGCCGAGATGCCTTCCGAAAAGGAAAAGCGCCGCGAACAGCGTATTCAGGTAACCAACCTGCGCAGCCCCGACGAAGTCTGATCCAGTTCTGCTGTTTCAAAGAAACGAAAAACTGGCTTCATTCTTTACGTTGACCGAAAGCGATAAATAACCATGACTACAGGCAGTGCTCTGTACATCCCGCCTTATAAGGCAGACGACCAGGATGTGGTCGTCGAACTGAACAACCGTTTTGGCCCGGAGGCGTTCACCGCCCAGCCTACCCGCACCGGCATGCCGGTGCTTTGGGTTGCCCGCGCCAAACTCGTCGAAGTCCTGACTTTCCTGCGCAACCTGCCCAAGCCGTACGTCATGCTCTATGACCTGCACGGCGTGGACGAGCGCCTGCGCACCAAGCGTCAAGGGCTGCCGAACGGCGTCGACTTCTCCGTGTTCTATCACTTGATGTCGATCGAACGTAATAGTGACGTAATGATCAAGGTCGCCTTGTCCGAGAGCGACCTCAGCTTGCCGAGCGTCACCAGCATCTGGCCGAACGCCAACTGGTACGAGCGTGAAGTCTGGGACATGTACGGCATCGACTTCAAAGGCCACCCGCACCTGTCGCGCATCATGATGCCGCCGACCTGGGAAGGTCACCCGCTGCGCAAGGACTTCCCGGCCCGTGCTACCGAGTTCGATCCGTTCAGCCTGACCCTGGCCAAGCAACAGCTTGAGGAAGAAGCCGCGCGCTTCAAGCCTGAAGACTGGGGCATGAAACGTTCCGGCCCGAACGAGGACTACATGTTCCTCAACCTGGGTCCCAACCACCCTTCGGCGCACGGTGCGTTCCGCATCATCCTGCAACTGGACGGTGAAGAGATCGTCGACTGCGTACCGGACATCGGCTACCACCACCGTGGCGCCGAGAAGATGGCCGAGCGCCAGTCCTGGCACAGCTTCATTCCGTACACCGACCGTATCGACTACCTCGGCGGCGTGATGAACAACCTGCCGTACGTGCTCTCGGTCGAGAAGCTGGCCGGCATCAAGGTGCCGGAGAAGGTCGACGTCATCCGCATCATGATGGCCGAGTTCTTCCGGATCACCAGTCACCTGCTGTTCCTGGGTACCTACATCCAGGACGTCGGCGCCATGACCCCGGTGTTCTTCACCTTTACCGACCGTCAGCGTGCGTACACGGTGATCGAAGCCATCACCGGTTTCCGTCTGCACCCGGCCTGGTACCGCATCGGTGGCGTCGCCCACGACCTGCCGCGCGGCTGGGAAAAACTGGTCAAGGACTTCGTCGAGTGGATGCCCAAGCGTCTGGACGAATACCAGAAAGCCGCCCTGGACAACAGCATCCTGCGTGGCCGTACCATCGGTGTCGCCGACTACAACACCAAGCAAGCCCTGGAATGGGGTGTCACCGGTGCCGGCCTGCGTTCCACCGGTTGCGACTTCGACCTGCGTAAAGCGCGTCCGTACTCGGGCTACGAAAACTTCGAGTTCGAAGTACCGCTGGCGGCCAATGGCGATGCCTACGACCGTTGCATCGTGCGTGTCGAGGAGATGCGCCAGAGCATCAAGATCATCGACCAGTGCCTGCGCAACATGCCGGAAGGCCCGTACAAGGCGGATCATCCGCTGACCACGCCGCCGCCGAAAGAGCGCACGCTGCAGCACATCGAAACCTTGATCACGCACTTCCTGCAAGTTTCGTGGGGCCCGGTCATGCCGGCCAACGAATCCTTCCAGATGATCGAAGCGACCAAGGGCATCAACAGTTATTACCTGACGAGCGATGGCGGCACCATGAGCTACCGCACCCGGATTCGTACCCCAAGCTTCCCGCACCTGCAGCAGATCCCTTCGGTGATCAAAGGCAGCATGGTCGCGGACTTGATCGCGTACCTGGGTAGTATCGATTTCGTTATGGCCGACGTGGACCGCTAAGCATGAACAGCACGCTTATCCAGACAGACCGTTTCACCCTGAGTGAAACCGAGCGCTCGGCCATCGAGCACGAGTTGCATCACTACGAAGACCCGCGCGCGGCGTCGATCGAAGCCCTGAAGATCGTCCAGAAGGAACGTGGCTGGGTGCCGGACGGCGCCCTGTACGCCATCGGCGAAATCCTCGGTATTCCGGCCAGCGACGTTGAAGGCGTGGCGACGTTCTATAGTCAGATCTTCCGTCAACCGGTCGGCCGCCACATCATTCGCGTCTGCGACAGCATGGTCTGCTACATCGGCGGCCACGAGTCGGTGGTCAGCGAAATCCAGAGCAAGCTGGGCATCGGCCTGGGTCAGACCACCGCCGACGGTCGTTTCACCCTGCTGCCGGTCTGCTGCCTCGGCAACTGCGACAAGGCGCCGGCGTTGATGATCGACGACGACACGTTCGGTGATGTGCAGCCAGCAGGCGTTGCCAAATTGCTCGAGGGCTACGTATGACCCTGACTTCCTTCGGTCCTGCCAACCGCATCAAGCGTTCGGCCGAGACTCACCCGCTCACCTGGCGTCTGCGTGACGACGGCGAAGCCGTATGGCTTGACGAATACCAGGCCAAGAACGGTTACGCCGCTGCGCGCAAGGCCTTCGCCGACATGGCTCAGGACGACATCGTCCAGACCGTGAAAGACTCCGGCCTCAAGGGCCGCGGCGGTGCAGGCTTCCCCACTGGCGTGAAGTGGGGCCTGATGCCCAAGGACGAATCCATCAACATCCGCTACCTGCTGTGCAACGCGGATGAAATGGAGCCCAACACCTGGAAAGACCGCATGCTGATGGAGCAACTGCCCCATCTGCTGATCGAAGGCATGCTGATCAGTGCCCGTGCACTAAAAACCTACCGTGGCTACATCTTCCTGCGTGGCGAGTACACCACCGCCGCCAAGCACTTGAACCGTGCCGTGGAAGAAGCCAAGGCAGCAGGCCTGCTGGGCAAGAACATCCTGGGCAGCGGCTTCGATTTCGAGCTGTTTGTCCACACCGGCGCCGGGCGTTACATCTGCGGTGAAGAAACCGCACTGATCAACTCCCTCGAAGGCCGCCGCGCCAACCCGCGCTCCAAGCCGCCCTTCCCTGCCGCCGTTGGCGTATGGGGCAAGCCGACCTGCGTGAACAACGTTGAAACCCTGTGCAACGTCCCGGCGATCATCGCCGACGGCGTGGACTGGTACAAATCGCTGGCTCGCGAAGGCAGTGAAGACATGGGCACCAAGCTCATGGGCTTCTCCGGCAAGGTCAAGAACCCGGGCCTGTGGGAGCTGCCATTCGGCGTCACCGGTCGCGAGCTGTTCGAAGACTACGCCGGCGGCATGCGCGACGGTTACCAGCTCAAGGCCTGGCAACCCGGCGGCGCCGGTACCGGTTTCCTGTTGCCGGAACACCTGGACGCACAAATGTACGCCGGCGGCATTGCCAAAGTGGGCACCCGTATGGGTACCGGCCTGGCCATGGCGGTGGACGACAGCATCAACATGGTGTCCCTGCTGCGCAACATGGAAGAGTTCTTCGCCCGTGAGTCGTGCGGTTTCTGCACCCCGTGCCGTGATGGTCTGCCGTGGAGCGTGAAGCTCTTGCGTGCGATCGAGAACGGTGAAGGGCAAGCCGGCGATATCGAGACCCTGCTGGGTCTGGTCGGCTTCCTCGGCCCAGGCAAGACCTTCTGTGCTCACGCACCGGGTGCCGTGGAGCCATTGGGCAGCGCCATCAAATACTTCCGCCATGAGTTCGAAGCCGGCATCGCGCCCACCAGCGCCGTCGTCCCGCCTCTGGCAAGGCCGATCGTAGTCGGCGCGTAAACGCTTAAAAAAAGGCGAAGGGTCCGTGCCCTTCGCTTTTCGTGCGATGACGCCTTTAACGGCTGTGTTGATTCGCGCGGATAACAAGATTCCATTAGCCACGCCCGCTGACACCGGGCCAACGAAGAACTTTGAACCATGGCCACTATCCACGTAGACGGCAAAGAGCTCGAAGTCGATGGGGCAGACAACCTGTTACAGGCATGTCTGTCGCTAGGCCTCGATATCCCTTATTTCTGCTGGCACCCCGCCCTTGGCAGCGTTGGCGCTTGTCGCCAGTGCGCGGTCAAGCAGTACACCGATGAGAACGACAAGCGTGGTCGGATCGTCATGTCCTGCATGACCCCCGCCACCGACGGCAGCTGGATCTCCATCGACGACGAAGAAGCAAAAGTATTTCGCGCCAGCGTCGTCGAATGGCTGATGACCAACCACCCTCACGACTGCCCGGTCTGTGAAGAAGGCGGTCACTGCCACCTGCAAGACATGACGGTAATGACCGGCCACAACGAGCGCCGTTACCGCTTCACCAAGCGTACCCACCAGAACCAGCAACTGGGCCCGTTCATTTCCCACGAAATGAACCGCTGCATCGCTTGCTACCGCTGCGTGCGCTTCTATAAGGACTACGCCGGCGGCACCGACCTCGGCGTATTCGGCGCCCACGACAACGTGTACTTCGGTCGCGTTGAAGACGGCGTGCTGGAAAGCGAGTTCTCCGGCAACCTCACCGAGGTCTGCCCGACCGGTGTGTTCACCGACAAGACCCACTCCGAGCGCTACAACCGTAAATGGGACATGCAGTTCTCGCCGAGCATCTGCCATGGCTGCTCCAGCGGCTGTAACATTTCCCCGGGCGAGCGCTACGGTGAGCTGCGTCGTATCGAAAACCGTTTCAACGGTTCGGTAAACCAGTACTTCCTGTGCGACCGTGGCCGCTTCGGCTATGGCTACGTCAACCGCACCGACCGTCCACGTCAGCCGCTGCTCGCCAACGGCGCCAAGCTGACCCTCGACGAAGCGCTGGATAAAGCCGCCGACCTCTTGCGCGGTCGCAACATCGTCGGTATCGGTTCGCCCCGCGCCAGCCTCGAAAGCAACTACGCGTTGCGCGAACTGGTCGGTGCCGAGCACTTCTACTCCGGTATCGAAGCTGCCGAGCTGGAGCGCATCCGTCTGGTGCTGCAAGTGCTCAAAGACAGCCCGCTGCCAGTACCGAACATGCGCGACATCGAAGACCACGACGCCGTGTTCGTCCTCGGAGAAGACCTGACCCAGACTGCTGCGCGCATGGCCCTGTCCCTGCGTCAATCGGTCAAGGGCAAGGCCGAAGACATGGCCGACGCCATGCGCGTCCAGCCTTGGCTCGACGCCGCGGTGAAGAACATCGGTCAGCACGCACTGAACCCGCTGTTTATCGCCAGCCTGGCTGAAACCAAGCTCGACGACATCGCCGAAGAATGCGTTCACGCCGCGCCAGACGATCTGGCCCGTATCGGTTTCGCCGTGGCTCACGCCCTCGACGCCAGCGCTCCAGCCGTTGAAGGCCTGGATGCCGAAGCCCTCGAGCTGGCCAAGCGCATTGCAGATGCCCTGCTCGCCGCCAAGCGACCGCTGATCATCGCCGGTACGTCCCTGGGCTCCAAAGCCCTGATCGAGGCCGCCGCGAACATCGCCAAGGCCCTGAAGCTGCGCGAGAAGAACGGTTCCATCAGCCTGATCGTGCCGGAAGCCAACAGCCTCGGCCTGGCCATGCTCGGTGGCGAATCGGTCGACGCTGCGCTGCAAGCGGTGATCGACGGCAAGGCCGACGCCATCGTCGTGCTGGAAAACGATCTGTACACCCGTACCGACAAAGCCCGTGTGGATGCTGCCCTGACCGCCGCGAAAGTGGTGATCGTGGCTGACCACCAGAAGACCGCCACCAGCGATCGCGCGCATCTGGTTCTGCCAGCCGCCAGCTTCGCCGAAGGCGACGGTACCCTGGTCAGCCAGGAAGGCCGCGCCCAGCGCTTCTTCCAGGTGTTCGATCCGAAGTACATGGATGCCAGCATCCTGGTTCACGAAGGCTGGCGCTGGCTGCATGCCCTGCGCGCGACCCTGCTGAACCAGCCGATCGACTGGACCCAGCTGGATCACGCCACCGCTGCCGTGGCGGCAAGCACGCCGCAACTGAACCGTATCGTCGATGCTGCACCGTCCGCCGCGTTCCGCATCAAGGGCATGAAACTGGCCCGTGAACCGCTGCGTTACTCCGGTCGTACCGCCATGCGCGCCGACATCAACGTGCATGAACCGCGTACCCCGCAGGACAAGGACACCGCGTTCGCCTTCTCGATGGAAGGTTACTCGGGTTCGGCCGAACCGCGTCAGCAAGTGCCTTTCGCCTGGTCTCCGGGCTGGAACTCGCCGCAAGCCTGGAACAAGTTCCAGGACGAAGTCGGTGGTCACATCCGTGCCGGCGACCCGGGCACCCGCCTGATCGAAAGCACCGGCGACTCGCTGAACTGGTTCGCCAGTGTTCCGCGTGCGTTCAACCCGGCTCCGGGTACCTGGCAAGCCGTGCCGTTCTTCCACCTGTTCGGCAGCGAAGAAAACTCCTCGAAAGCCGCTCCGGTCCAGGAACGCATTCCGGCCGCCTACGTGGCCCTGGCCAAGTCCGAAGCCGACCGCCTGGGTGTCAACGACGGCGCCATGCTGAGCTTGAACGTGGCCGGCCAGACCCTGCGTCTGCCACTGCGTATCAATGAAGAGCTGGGCGCCGGCCTGGTGGCATTGCCTGCGGGCATCGCCGGCATTCCACCAGCGATCTTTGGCCAATCCGTTGACGGTCTGCAGGAGGCAGCGCAATGACCTTGTTCACTCCTGAAGTGATCGACATCATCATCGCGGTCCTCAAGGCCGTGGTGATTCTGCTCGCCGTGGTGGTCTGCGGTGCCCTGCTCAGCTGGGTCGAGCGTCGCCTGCTCGCCCTCTGGCAGGACCGTTACGGTCCAAACCGCGTCGGTCCGTTCGGCGCGTTCCAGATCGCCGCCGACATGATCAAGATGTTCTTCAAGGAAGACTGGACCCCGCCGTTCGCCGACAAGATGATCTTCACCCTGGCACCGGTAGTGGCCATGAGCGCCCTGCTGATTGCCTTCGTGATCATCCCGATCACCCCGACCTGGGGCGTGGCGGATATCAACATCGGCATCCTGTTCTTCTTTGCCATGGCCGGTCTGTCGGTCTACGCGGTGCTGTTCGCCGGCTGGTCGAGCAACAACAAGTTCGCCCTGCTGGGCAGCTTGCGGGCCTCGGCACAAACCGTGTCGTACGAAGTGTTCATGGGCCTGTCGCTGATGGGCATCGTGATCCAGGTCGGCTCGTTCAACATGCGCGACATCGTTGAATACCAGGCCCAGAACCTGTGGTTCATCATTCCGCAGATCTTCGGTTTCCTGACCTTCTTCATCGCTGGCGTGGCCGTGACTCACCGTCACCCGTTCGACCAGCCGGAAGCGGAACAGGAACTGGCCGACGGTTACCACATTGAATACGCCGGTATGAAATGGGGCATGTTCTTCGTCGGCGAGTACATCGGTATCGTGCTGATTTCGGCGCTGCTGGTGACCTTGTTCTTCGGTGGCTGGCACGGTCCGTTCGGCATTCTGCCGCAGATCCCGTTCATCTGGTTCGCACTGAAAACCGGGTTCTTCATCATGATGTTCATCCTGTTGCGCGCTTCGATTCCGCGCCCTCGGTATGACCAGGTGATGGATTTCAGCTGGAAGTTCTGCCTGCCGCTGACCCTCGTCAACATGCTGGTGACCGCTGCGATCGTGTTGCTCAACACGCCCGCCGTCGCGGCTCAGTGAGGATAGAGAATCATGAAGTACATATTTGACATCGTGCATGGCTTCTACACCCAGCTTCGCAGCCTGGTGATGATTTTCGGCCACGCCTTCCGCAAGCGCGACACGCTGCAGTACCCGGAAGAACCGGTCTACCTGCCGCCGCGCTACCGTGGCCGTATCGTCCTGACCCGCGACCCCGACGGCGAAGAGCGTTGCGTAGCCTGCAACCTGTGCGCCGTGGCTTGCCCGGTCGGTTGCATCTCGCTGCAGAAAGCTGAAACCGAAGACGGTCGCTGGTATCCGGACTTCTTCCGCATCAACTTCTCGCGCTGCATTTTCTGCGGCCTCTGCGAGGAAGCCTGCCCGACCACCGCGATCCAGCTGACACCGGATTTCGAGATGGCCGAGTTCAAACGTCAGGACCTGGTTTACGAGAAAGAAGATCTGCTGATCTCCGGCCCCGGCAAAAACCCTGATTACAACTTCTATCGTGTTGCAGGTATGGCGATTGCCGGTAAGCCGAAGGGCTCCGCGCAGAATGAAGCCGAACCGATCAACGTGAAGAGCTTGCTGCCTTAAGGAAGAAAGATGGAATTCGCTTTCTATTTCGCATCGGGTATCGCTGTGGTGTCCACGCTTCGCGTGATCACCAACACCAACCCTGTGCACGCCCTGCTCTACCTGATCATTTCGCTGATCGCCGTGGCGATGACGTTTTTCGCCCTCGGCGCGCCGTTCGCCGGTGTGCTGGAAGTGATCGCCTACGCTGGCGCCATCATGGTGCTGTTCGTGTTCGTGGTGATGATGCTGAACCTGGGCCCGGCCTCGGTTCAGCAAGAGCGCGTCTGGCTCAAGCCCGGTATCTGGGGCGGCCCGGTCGCCCTCGCTGCGCTGCTGCTGGTTGAACTGCTGTATGTGCTGTTCTCCGACCAGACCGGCCAGGCCATCGGCCACACCACCGTAGACGCCAAGGCCGTGGGCATCAGCCTGTTCGGTCCTTACCTGCTGGTGGTCGAACTCGCCTCGATGCTGCTGCTCGCCGCAGCCGTGACGGCGTTCCACTTGGGCCGCAACGAAGCCAAGGAGCAATGACGATGCCTGCTATCCCTATGGAGCATGGTCTGGCGGTCGCCGGCATCCTGTTCTGCCTCGGTCTGGTCGGCCTGATGGTCCGCCGCAACATTCTTTTCGTGCTGATGAGCCTGGAGGTCATGATGAATGCCTCCGCGTTGGCGTTCATCGTTGCCGGTAGCCGCTGGGCGCAGCCGGATGGACAGATCATGTTCATCCTGGTGATCAGCCTGGCAGCCGCCGAGGCCAGTATCGGCCTGGCGATTCTGTTGCAGCTGTACCGCCGCTTCCACACTCTCGATATCGACGCTGCCAGCGAGATGCGCGGATGAATCTTCTCTATCTGACTTTCGTATTCCCTCTCATTGGTTTCCTGCTGCTGTCGTTCTCCCGTGGACGCCTCTCGGAAAACCTCTCGGCGCTGATCGGCGTCGGTTCCGTCGGCTTGTCGGCCATCGTCACGGCTTACGTGATCTGGCAATTCAACGTCGCACCACCGGAAGGCGGCCACTACACCCAGGTGTTGTGGCAGTGGATGGCGGTGGAAGGCTTCACGCCGAACTTCGCGCTGTACCTGGATGGTCTGTCCCTGACCATGCTCGGTGTCGTGGTCGGCGTAGGCTTCCTGATCCACCTGTTCGCGTCCTGGTACATGCGCGGTGAAGCCGGTTACTCGCGCTTCTTCGCCTACACCAACCTGTTTATCGCCAGCATGCTGTTCCTGGTGCTGGGCGATAACCTGTTGTTCCTGTACTTCGGCTGGGAAGGCGTGGGCTTGTGCTCATACCTGTTGATCGGTTTCTACTACAGCAACCGCAACAACGGTAACGCCGCACTCAAAGCCTTCATCGTGACCCGTATCGGCGACGTGTTCATGGCCATCGGCCTGTTCATCCTGTTCGCTCAACTGGGCACGCTGAACGTCCAGGAACTGCTGGTGCTGGCACCGCAGAAATTCCAGGCCGGCGACTTCTGGATGGTCATGGCCACCCTGATGCTGCTGGGCGGCGCTGTCGGTAAATCCGCGCAACTGCCGCTGCAAACCTGGCTGGCGGATGCGATGGCTGGCCCGACTCCGGTTTCGGCACTGATCCACGCGGCAACGATGGTAACTGCAGGTGTCTACCTGATCGCCCGTACCCACGGCCTGTTCACCCTGGCGCCGGAAATCCTGCACCTTGTGGGCATCGTCGGTGGCGTGACCCTGGTGCTGGCCGGTTTTGCCGCGCTGGTGCAGACGGACATCAAGCGAATCCTCGCCTACTCGACCATGAGCCAGATCGGCTACATGTTCCTGGCCCTGGGCGTGGGTGCCTGGGATGGCGCGATCTTCCACCTGATGACCCACGCGTTCTTCAAGGCCCTGCTGTTCCTTGCATCCGGTGCGGTGATCGTTGCCTGCCACCACGAGCAGGACATCTTCAAGATGGGCGGCCTGTGGAAGAAACTGCCTCTGGCCTACGCCAGCTTCATCGTTGGCGGCGCGGCCCTGGCAGCCCTGCCACTGGTCACCGCGGGCTTCTACTCCAAGGACGAAATCCTCTGGGAAGCGTTCGCCAGCGGCAACCAGGGTCTGCTCTACGCAGGCCTGGTCGGTGCGTTCATGACCTCGCTGTACACCTTCCGCCTGATCTTCATCGCGTTCCACGGTGAAGCGAAGACCGAAGCCCACGCCGGTCACGGCATCGCTCACTGGCTGCCACTGTCGGTGCTGATCGTGCTGTCGACCTTCGTCGGCGCGATGATCGTTCCGCCGCTGCACGGTGTACTGCCGCAAAGCGTCGGCCATGCCGGTGGCGAAGCCAAGCACAGCCTGGAAATCGCCTCGGGCGCCATCGCCCTGGCCGGTATCCTGCTGTCCGCGCTGCTGTTCCTCGGCAAGCGTCGCTTCGTGACCGCCATCGCCAACAGCGGCATCGGCCGTTTCCTGTCGGCCTGGTGGTTCGCTGCCTGGGGCTTCGACTGGATCTACGACAAACTGTTCGTCAAGCCATACCTGGCGATCAGCCACATCCTGCGCAAAGACCCGCTCGACCAGACCATCGGTCTGATCCCGCGCATGGCCAAAGGCGGTCACACCGCCCTGAGCCGTACCGAGACCGGTCAACTGCGTTGGTATGCCGCCTCGATGGCTGCTGGTGCCGTGCTGGTAATCGGCGCCGTCGTGCTGGTAGCGGTCTGATATGAACCTTGCGAACTTGCGAAAGGAATTGAGCCCGTCATGATTCTGCCTTGGCTAATCCTGATCCCCTTCATCGGCGGCCTGCTGTGCTGGATGGGTGAGCGCTTCGGCGCCACCCTCCCCCGCTGGATTGCGCTGATCACCATGTCCCTGTTGCTCGCCCTCGGCCTCTGGCTGTGGGCCAACGGCGACTATTCACTTGCCCCGGCGCCAGGCGCCGATCCGACCTGGGTGCTTGAGTTCAAGCACATCTGGATCCAGCGTTTCGGCATCAGCGTGCACCTGGCCCTCGACGGCCTGTCGCTGTTGATGATCCTGCTGACCGGTCTGCTGGGTGTTCTCTCGGTCCTCTGCTCGTGGAAAGAAATCCAGCGTCACGTTGGCTTCTTCCACCTGAACCTGATGTGGATCCTGGGCGGTGTCGTCGGCGTGTTCCTGGCCCTCGACCTGTTCATGTTCTTCTTCTTCTGGGAAATGATGCTGGTGCCGATGTACTTCCTCATCGCGCTCTGGGGTCACAGTTCTTCGGATGGCAAGAAAACCCGGATCTACGCGGCGACCAAGTTCTTCATCTTCACTCAGGCTTCCGGCCTGATCATGCTGGTGGCGATCCTGGGTCTGGTACTGGTCAACTTCAACGACACCGGCGTGATTACTTTCAACTACGCCGACCTGTTGAAAACCAAGATGTCGACGACCACCGAGTACATCCTGATGCTCGGTTTCTTCATCGCTTTCGCGGTGAAACTGCCGGTCGTGCCGTTCCACTCCTGGTTGCCTGACGCTCACGCCCAGGCGCCGACCGCTGGTTCCGTCGACCTCGCCGGTATCTTGCTGAAGACGGCTGCCTACGGCCTGCTGCGTTTCGCCCTGCCGCTGTTCCCGAACGCATCGGCCGAGTTCGCGCCGTTCGCCATGACCCTGGGTCTGATCGGGATTTTCTACGGTGCGTTCCTGGCGTTCGCGCAAACCGACATCAAGCGTCTGATTGCCTTCTCGTCCGTTTCCCACATGGGCTTCGTCCTGATCGGCATCTATTCCGGCAGCCAACTGGCGCTGCAGGGCGCGGTGATGCAGATGCTGGCGCACGGTCTGTCGGCCGCGGCACTCTTTATCCTGAGTGGCCAGCTGTACGAACGCACCCACACCCGCGACATGCGTGAAATGGGTGGCCTGTGGTCGAAGATCGCTTACCTGCCGGCCCTCAGCCTGTTCTTCGCGGCCGCGTCCCTGGGCCTGCCGGGTACCGGTAACTTCGTCGGCGAGTTCCTGATCCTGATCGGCACCTTCCCGATCGCCCCATGGGTCACCATCATCGCGACGTCCGGCCTGGTGTTCGGTTCGGTCTACTCGCTGATCATGATCCATCGTGCCTACTTCGGCCCGGCCAAGTCGGACGCGGTGCTGCATGGCATGGACGGTCGCGAAATGATCATGGTGGTCGGTCTGGCAGCGCTGCTGATCTACATCGGCGTCTACCCGCAACCGTTCCTCGATACCTCTGCCGCTACGATGCATGGCGTGCAGCAGTGGCTCGGCACCGCCTTCACTCAACTCGCTTCGGCCCGGTAAGAGCGCTATGGAATTCACGACTCAACACTTTATCGCGCTTGCGCCGTTGTTGATCACCAGCGCCACGATCATCGTGGTGATGCTGGCGATCGCCTGGCGCCGCAACCACTCCCAGACCTTCCTGCTGTCGGTGGCGGGTCTGAACCTGGCATTGCTGTCGATCCTGCCGGCCCTGAAAGTCGCGCCCCTGGCCGTGACCCCGTTGCTGCAGATCGACACCTTCGCCTGCCTGTACATGGCGCTGATCCTGGTCGCCACCCTCGCCTGTGTGACCCTCGCCCACGCCTACCTCGGCGATGGCGGTTCGGGTTACCCGGGCAACCGCGAAGAACTGTACCTGCTGATCCTGATGGCCGCCGCCGGCGGCCTGGTGCTGGTCAGCGCGCAGCACCTGGCCGGGTTGTTCATCGGTCTGGAACTGCTGTCGGTACCGGTCTACGGTCTGGTGGCCTACGCCTTCTTCAACAAGCGCTCGCTGGAAGCCGGTATCAAGTACATGGTGCTGTCGGCTGCCGGCTCCGCGTTCCTGTTGTTCGGTATGGCGCTGCTGTATGCCGACTCCGGCTCCCTGAGCTTCGTCGGCATCGGCCAGGCTCTGGCGGCCACCGGCCTGCCAAGCTCGCTGGCGCAACTGGGCCTGGGCATGATGCTGATCGGCCTGGCGTTCAAGCTGTCGCTGGTACCGTTCCACCTCTGGACCCCGGACGTTTACGAAGGTGCTCCGGCGCCGGTCGCGGCGTTCCTGGCCACCGCTTCCAAAGTCGCCGTGTTCGCGGTGATGGTGCGTCTGTTCCAGATCTCGCCAGCGGCGAGCAGCGGTGTCCTGAGCGACGTGCTGACCATCATCGCCATCGCGTCGATCCTGTTCGGCAACTTGCTGGCCCTGACCCAGAGCAACCTCAAGCGTCTGCTGGGTTACTCGTCCATCGCCCACTTCGGCTACCTGCTGATCGCCCTGGTGGCGAGCAAGGGTCTGGCCGTGGAAGCCATCGGCGTGTACCTGGTCACCTACGTGATCACCAGCCTCGGCGCCTTCGGCGTGATCACCCTGATGTCCTCGCCGTACAACGGCCGTGACGCGGATGCCCTGTACGAATACCGCGGCCTGTTCTGGCGCCGTCCGTACCTGACCGCCGTACTGACCGTGATGATGCTGTCCCTGGCCGGTATCCCGCTGACCGCAGGCTTCATCGGCAAGTTCTACATCATCGCCACCGGTGTCGAATCGCACCAATGGTGGCTGGTCGGTTCCCTGGTACTGGGCAGCGCCATCGGCGTGTTCTACTACCTGCGCGTCATGGTCACCCTGTACCTGATCGAACCAAACCTGCGTCGCCACGATGCGCAACTGCACTGGGAACAACGTGCAGGCGGCGTGATGCTGCTGGCCATCGCAGTACTGGCCTTCTTCCTTGGCCTGTACCCACAACCGCTGCTGAACCTGGTTCAGCAATCGGGTCTGGCGGGTTGATCGCTTAAGCGTTCTCAGTAAAAACAGAAACGGCACCTTCGGGTGCCGTTTTTGTTTTTGTGGGATTTGTTACCGCTGCCCCGCCCCCCTTCTGCAATCCCCGAATGCTCTCGCTGGGCTGGTCGACTCGTCCTACAGGTGTTTTTACGACCGGGGTCTACCGTTAAAAACGGGAACGAAAAGGTTGGCGTCGACGGCTTGACCAATTCGACTACAGGGATAAGACTATACGTAGGTAGCGTACAGAACATGGATGCTCTATTTGTCGAGTTACGTATGTTTCAGAAACATCGAGACGATTACCTCGATGATGATCTGTTTCGCAGCTTCCAGTTGGAATTGCTGAAGAACCCCGAAGCGGGCGATCTCATTGAGGGCACCGGTGGGCTGCGCAAAATTCGCTTCTGCGATCAACGACGAAGTAAAGGCAAGCGCGGTGGCTTACGGGTGATTTATTACTGGTGGTCGGGCTTCAATCAGTTCTGGTTGTTCACCGTGTATGGCAAAGACGAGCAAGACGAGCTGTCGCCCTCCCAGAAAAAGCTTTTCAGACAAACGCTGGATAGAGAAATCAAAACGAGATTCCACTATGAAACGTGACATTTTTGCCGAACTGATGGATGGCCTCGAAGCCCTGGCCGATGAGCGCCAAGGCAAGATCACGCTGCGAACCCACAAGGTTCAACTGCCAGAACTGACGCCCATCACTGCCGAGGAAGTGGTCGCCATCCGCCAACAGCTCAACCTCTCCCGGTCGGTGTTTGCGATGTATCTGCGCACCAATACCCGAACCCTGGAAAACTGGGAACAGGGACGGGCAACGCCCAATGCCCAGGCCACGACCCTTATCCGCTTGGTCGAGCGCTTCCCGCAGACGATTGAACATCTTGCAGCCCTGACCTGAATTCAGAAGCTCTTGTGCCCGAAGCACGCGCCAGCAGCGCATTGCACCGGGTACTTCTGTCAGATGCTTGTTCTGCTGATGAAAGTAGGTAACCGGGATGGCCCCTTCGCGAGCAGGCTCGCTCCCACAGTGGTTCTCCTGTGTACACAAGATCTGTGAACACCCGCGATCACCTGTGGGAGCGAGCCTGCTCGCGAAGGGGCCTCATCAGGCACCCACAAAAACGGCACCTCCCGGTGCCGTTCGTCTTTCACATTCCAAGCTGTTATTTGCGCGCCGCCTCCCACGATTTCAGCAGTTCGGCGTAGCTCACGGTCTCGCCTTTAGGTTTCTCGTTCGCCAGTTTCGGTTTCGGGGCGCCCGGTTGGTCGAACCAGTATTGCGCGTCGCGCTCAGGGTTCATTTTCGGGGCGCAGGTGGCTTGGGCTTTTGAACGCTCAAGACGGGTCATGATCGCGTCCTGATCCTTGGCCAGGCCATCGAGTGCCTGCTGTGGGGTTTTCTCGCCGCTGGCGGCTTCGGCGATGTGGCTCCACCACAACTGCGCGAGACGAGGATAATCAGGCACGTTGGTCCCGGTCGGAGTCCATTGCACGCGGGCCGGGCTGCGGTAGAACTCCACCAGGCCACCGAGTTTCGGTGCCAGGTCGGTCATGGCCTGCGAGTTGATGTCCGATTCGCGGATCGGGGTCAGGCCGACGATGGTTTTCTTCAGCGAGACGGTTTTCGAAGTCACGAACTGCGCGTACAGCCAGGCTGCCAGTTTCTGTTTCTCAGGCGTGGACTTCATGAACGTCCAGGAACCGGCGTCCTGATAACCGAGCTTCATGCCCTCTTCCCAGTACGGTCCTTTCGGCGACGGCGCCATGCGCCATTTCGGCGTGCCGTCGGCATTCATCACCGGCAGGCCAGGTTTGGTCATGTCGGCGGTAAACGCGGTGTACCAGAAGATCTGTTGGGCGATGTTGCCCTGGGACGGCACGGGGCCGGATTCGGAGAAGGTCATGCCCGCAGCTTCCGGTGGCGCGTACTTCTTCATCCAGTCGACGTACTTGGTGGTGGCGAACACCGCTGCCGGGCCGTTGGTATCACCGCCACGGGTTACGCTGGAACCGACCGGGTGGCAATCCTCGACGCGAATGCCCCACTCGTCCACCGGCAGACCGTTGGGGATGCCTTTGTCACCGGCACCGGCCATGGAGAACCAGGCATCGGTGAAGCGCCAACCCAGGGACGGGTCTTTCTTGCCGTAGTCCATGTGCCCATAGACGCGCTTGCCGTCGATTTCCTTGACGTCTTCACTGAAGAACTTGGCGATGTCTTCATAGGCCGACCAGTTCACCGGGACACCCAACTCGTAGCCGTATTTTTCCTTGAACTTGGCTTTCAGGTCCGCGCGCTCGAACCAGTCGGCGCGGAACCAGTACAGGTTGGCGAACTGTTGGTCGGGCAGTTGATAGATCTTGCCGTCCGGCGCGGTAGTGAACGAAATGCCGATGAAGTCCTTGATGTCCAGGGTCGGCGAGGTGAAGTTCTTGCCCTCGTTGGCCATCAGGTCGGTGATCGATTCGGTCTTGCCGTAACGGAAGTGCGTGCCGATCAGGTCCGAGTCGTTGACCCAACCGTCATAGATGTTTTTGTCCGACTGCATCTGGGTCTGCAACTTCTCCACCACGTCGCCTTCCTGCAGCAGGTCGTGGGTCAGCTTGATCCCGGTGATTTCACTGAACGCCTTGGCCAGCACCTTGGACTCGTACTCGTGGGTGGCGATGGTTTCCGACACTACCTTGATGTTCATCCCGCGAAACGGCTCCGCCGCCTTGATGAACCACTTCAGCTCTTCGAGCTGTTGTTCGGCCGTCAGGGTGGACGGCTTGAATTCACTGCCGATCCATTTCTTCGCAGCGTCTTCGTAGGCATCGGCCCAGGCCGAAGCGCTCAAACCGCTGAGTGCCAGCATGGCTGCCAATGAAATGCTATGTCGCAGCTTATTGTTTTTGTCGAACATAGAGACCTCCTTATTGAATTTGGGAGCAACATTGCCGAGCGATTCGACTAGCCCCAACGCATCACAGCCAACAGCCACACCAGGGACAACGCGAACGCTATCCAGATGCTCCAGTCGGTCACGCCGATTACCAGCAGATGCAGGTAGGCGCTGCCGAGAAGACCGATAAACAAGCGATCGCCACGGGTGGTGGCAATCGGTAAAAAGCCTCGCCGAAGAATGCTTGGCGAACGCAACTCCCAGGTCGTCATGCCCACCAGGATCAAGCCAATAACGCTGAAAAATGCCGCCGTCGGGACGGTCCAGCTCATCCATTCCATCATCGATTCCTCATACCCGGCCCAGGGCAAAGCCTTTGGCCACGTGGTTGCGAACAAACCAGATCACCAGCATGCCCGGCAGGATGGTCAACACCCCCGCCGCCGCCAGCACGCCCCAGTCAATACCGGACGCCGAAACCGTACGGGTCATGACTGCCGCGATGGGTTTGGCGTTCACCGAGGTGAGGGTGCGCGCCAGCAGCAGTTCGACCCAGGAAAACATGAAGCAGAAAAACGCCGTCACACCGATGCCGGAGCCGATCAGCGGGATGAAGATCTTCACGAAGAACTTGGGGAAACTGTAGCCGTCGATGTAGGCGGTTTCGTCGATTTCCTTGGGCACACTGGACATGAAGCCTTCGAGAATCCACACCGCCAGCGGCACGTTGAACAAACAGTGGGCCAGTGCCACGGCGATGTGGGTATCGAACAACCCGATCGACGAATACAGCTGAAAGAACGGCAGTAAAAACACCGCCGGTGGCGCCATGCGGTTGGTCAGCAGCCAGAAGAACAGGTGCTTGTCGCCGAGGAAGCGGTAACGCGAGAACGCATAAGCCGCCGGCAGCGCCACGCTCAGTGAGATCACCGTGTTCAGACTCACGTAGTACAACGAGTTGAGGTAACCGGTGTACCAGGCCGGATCGGTGAAAATCACCTTGTAGTTGTGGAAGGTGAAATCCTGGGGAAACAGCGTCAGACCGCCGAGGATTTCGGTGTTGCTCTTGAAGGACATGTTCAGCAGCCAGTAGATCGGCACCAGCAGGAACAGGATGTAGATCAGCAGCGGAATCAGTTTTCTTTTGCTCATGGCGCGGGCCTCAACGGTTGGCGTCAGAGTGAGTCATGGCGGTGTAGAACAGCCAGGACACCAACAGGATGATCAGGAAGTACACCAGCGAAAACGCCGCGGCCGGGCCGAGGTCGAACTGACCGATCGCCATTTGCGTCAGGGTCTGGCTGAGGAAGGTCGTGGCATTGCCCGGTCCGCCGCCGGTCAGCACGAACGGCTCGGTGTAGATCATGAAGCTGTCCATGAATCGCAGCATCACCGCGATCAGCAACACGCTCTTGAGCTTGGGCAACTGGATGTGCCGGAACACCGCCCAGGCCGAGGCCCGGTCAATCCGTGCTGCCTGGTAGTACACGTCCGGGATCGCCCGCAGGCCGGAGAAGCACAACAGCGCCACCAGTGACGTCCAGTGCCAGACGTCCATCACCAGCACGGTGACCCAGGCGTCCATGGTATTCGCCGCGTAGTTGTAGCTGATGCCCATGGCATTGAGACTGGAGCCTAGCAAGCCGATGTCGGCCCGGCCAAAGATCTGCCAGATGGTGCCGACCACGTTCCACGGGATCAGCAGCGGAATCGCCAGGATGATCAGCACCACCGACGACCAGCGGCCCTTGGTCGGCATGGTCAGGGCAATCGCGATGCCCAGGGGGATTTCGATCAGCAGCACGCAGGCCGAATAGATGAACTGGCGCAGCAACGAGTCGTGCAGACGCGGATCGAGCAGCACCTGCTTGTACCAGTCGGCCCCCACGAAATAGCGGCTGGACTGGTCGAAGATGTCCTGCACCGAGTAGTTGACCACGGTCATCATCGGGATCACCGCACTGAACGCCACCAGCAAAAACACCGGCAGCACCAGCCACCAGGCCTTGTTGTTCTGCACCTTGTTCATGGCTGCGCCTCACTGGTGGATTGTGCTTCGAGGAGGAATTCGTCGGCGTAGACCATCAGCCATTGCGCCGGAAAACTGATGTAGGCCGTGCCTTCGGGTACCGGCTTGTCTTCGGCCAGACGCACTTTCAGCGGCACGCCGTCGAGGTTCAGGGTCATGATCTTGTAGGTGCCGAGGTCTTCGACGTGTACGACTTGTGCCCGCAGCGCGTCATCAAACGGCTCATCCCACACGTGGACAAACTCTGGCCGAATGCCGACCTTCAGGGTTTGCCAGGTGGACTCGGCGATACGCTTCTGCATGGCTTCGGACAGCGGCAAATGGGTCGACGCGAAACCGACACCACCCGCTTGCGGTTGTACCTCGATCAGGTTCATGCCGGGGCTGCCGATGAAATAACCGACAAAGGTATGACTCGGCCGCTCGAACAGTTCCCGTGGCGTGCCGAACTGCACGATCTGGCCGCCGTACATCACGGCGATCTTGTCGGCGAAGGTCGAAGCCTCCAGCTGATCATGGGTGACATAGACCATGGTGATGTTGAACTGCTCGTGGATCTGCTTGAGCTTGCGCCGCAGCTTCCACTTCAAGTGCGGGTCGATCACCGTCAGCGGTTCATCGAACAGGATCGCCGACACGTCATCGCGCACCAGCCCACGGCCCATGGAGACTTTCTGTTTTTCGTCGGCGGTGAGGTTGCGGGCCTTTTTGCTCAGCAAGCTCTGAAGGTCGAGGACTTCGGCAATTTCCTGCACCTTGGTGTGAATTTTCGCCTCGGCCATGCCCTGGTTACGCAGGGGGAAGGCCAGGTTGTCGAACACCGTCATGGTGTCGTAGACCACCGGAAACTGGAAAACCTGGGCGATGTTGCGTTTTTCCGGGGTCAGGTTGTTGACCGCTTTACCGTCGAACAGCACATGGCCCTGGGACGGGCTGAGCAATCCGGAAATGATATTGAGCAAGGTCGACTTGCCGCAGCCCGACGGGCCGAGCAAGGCATAGGCGCCACCCTGCTCCCAGATATGGTCCATCTCGCGGATGGCGTAATCCTCGGGACCGCTCGGCGTGCTGGTGTAGCTGTGGGCGAGGTTCTGCAAACGGATTTCGGCCATCAGGCAACCCTCGCGACACGCCGGCCCGGCGCCTGAACCAGCCGCCCCTGCGTATCGAACACAAACAGTTTATGGGTCGGGATGTAGATGCGGATCGGCGCATCGACGTCGTATTCGTGAACGCCAGGCAGGTGCAGCACCAGCAGGAAATGCTCGTTGCGCACGTGCAGGAAGGTTTCCGAACCGCTGATTTCCGCGACTTCGACGGTCACCGCCAGTTCGAGGTCATCGTCGTTGCTCGGCACCAGCGAGATATGACTGGGGCGCACACCGAAGCGGAACTCGCCCTCGCCCACCGGGCGCAAATCGACGTTCAACGGAAAGTGCACGAAATTGGCGAAGCTCACTTCGTTACCGGCAATGCGACCCGGCATCAGGTTGATCGGCGGCTCGGAAAACAGCTCGGCCGCCAGCACAGTCTGCGGCTGGTGATAGACCTCGGAAGACTTGCCGCTCTGAACCACCCGGCCTTCGTGAAGAATGGTCGTGGTGCCACCCAGCGCCAGGGCTTCGTTGGGCTCGGTGGTGGCATAGATGGCGATGGTGTGGTGCGCCTTGAACAGCTCGCGCATTTCCTGGCGCAGCTCTTCGCGCAACTTGTAGTCGAGGTTGACCAGCGGCTCGTCGAACAGGATCAGTTCGGCGTCCTTGACCAGTGCCCGGGCCATGGCCGTGCGCTGCTGCTGACCACCGGAAAGTTCGAGCGGATAGCGCTTGAGGAATTTCTCGATGCGCAGCATCTTCGCGGTTTCCAGCACTTTGCTCTGGATCAGCTCATTGGATACACCGGCCTGGCGCAAGGGCGAGGCGATGTTCTCGAAGACGGTCATGGTCGGGTAATTGATGAACTGCTGATAGACCATCGACACGTTGCGCAGGCGCACCGGACGCTGGGTGACATCGACGCCATTCATCAGGATGCGACCGCTGTCAGGCTTGTCCAGCCCGGCCATCAGGCGCATGAGACTGGTTTTACCGGACAGCGTGCGCCCGAGCAAAACGTTGAAAGATCCGGGTTCGAAACGCAGGCACGCATCGTCAATCCAGGTCTGGCCCTCGACGGTGCGGCTGACATGCTCCAGGGTTAATGACATGGCTCGGCCTTTTTTGTTTTTGGAGTCAAGCGACCGGAGCTACATAGCGACATTTGTGCCAGAAATCGCAAGCGATTGATCTGATTAGAAAAACAGGAAATTCAGATAGAAATGCCGTTCGATGCTGAACAGAAATGAACAACTGTGGCTGAACAACTGAACACTTCAACGATTGACAATGAACATTAGTGAACAACACTCTATGGATGCTTTTTGCCTTCCCTGGAGCAAACCCAGTGTTGTGCATTTTGTGGGAGCGAGCCTGCTCGCGAAGGCGGCGGGACAGGCACATTAAGGGTGTCTGACACTGTGCCTTCGCGAGCAGGCTCGCTCCCACAGGGAACTACCCATAACAACAATAAAAGCGTCATTCAGAGGCTGACTCAAATGGCCGCACCTGCCCCCGCGTTATCCCACGACGCCATCATCCAGGACTCCTGGAAACGTTGCCGCGCGTTCGGCCTCAACCATCAAAGCACCCCGGCATTCGATCAGTTGCCCGCCGAAGGCATCGCGCAGTTGCTGGAAAGCCAGCATTCATTGGTGCAGACCACCCATCAGGAAGTGCTGCCGTATTACGAGAACATCCTGAGCAACTCCAACTGCCTGATCATGCTCGCCGACAATCAGGGGCAGGTGCTGACGTCCTGGGGCACCCAGCGCTTTATCGAGCCGAGCCTGACCCGTGGCTTCAGCGCCGGCGCCAGCTGGATGGAGCGTTGCAGCGGGACCAACGCCATCGGCACCGCACTGGCCTGCGAGCAGGCGGTGCACATCGAACACGATGAACACTTTCTCAAAGCCAATCGCTTCATGACCGGCTCGGCCGCGCCGATTTTCGACGCCGAGCGCAAAGTCATCGCGGTGCTGGACGTATCCAGCGACAGCTACCTGCCGCCGTCCCACACCCTGGGCATGGTCAAGATGATGAGTCAGACCGTGGAAAACCGGCTGATCCTCAACCTGTTCCACGGCCAGCATTTCCAGCTGACCTTCAACACCGGCCTGAACAATCTCGACAGTCAATGGGCCGGGTTGCTGATCTTCGACGAGAGTGGCCAGGTGCTGTCCGCCAACCGTCGCGCCGACAATCTGCTGGGTGTGCGTTTGTCGCGGGTCAGTGTCGAGAGCCTGTTCAAGGTTTCGTTGCTGGAACTGCTGAATCAACCCGAAGGCCTGCCCTTCTCGCTCCAGGCCTCCGGGCGCAATCGCTTCCAGTGCCTGCTGAAGCGGCCGAAGCAGGCACCGATCCAGGCTCGGGTATTCAGTGAGCCCACCGTCACCGCACCGGCCGCCATCAGCCTCAACACCCTGCACTTCGGCGACAGCCGCGTGGAGAAAGCCGTGCGCCAAGCCGAGCGCCTGCTGGAAAAAGACATTCCGCTGTTGATCCACGGTGAAACCGGCGTCGGCAAGGAAGTCTTCGTCAAGGCGTTGCATCAGGCCAGTTCCCGCAGCAAACAGCCGTTCATTGCCGTGAACTGTGCGGCGATCCCCGCCGAACTGGTGGAATCCGAGCTGTTCGGCTACGAAAAAGGCGCGTTCACCGGCGCCAACCAGAAAGGCAGCATCGGCCTGATCCGCAAGGCGGACAAAGGCACCCTGTTCCTCGACGAAATCGGCGACATGCCACTGCCGACCCAAGCCCGGTTATTGCGCGTATTGCAGGAACGTTGCGTGCAACCGGTGGGCAGCAGTGAATTGTTCCCGGTGGACATTCGCATCATTTCGGCCACCAACCGTTCGTTGCGCGAACAGGTACAGTTAGGGCGCTTCCGCGAGGATCTGTATTACCGCATTGGCGGCCTGACCCTGGAATTACCGCCGCTACGCGAGCGCAGCGACAAACAGGCACTGTTCAAGCGTTTGTGGGAGCAACACCGCGACCCAAGCCAGTGGGCCGGTTTGAGCCGTGAGGTATTGGAGTTGTTCGATCGTCATCCTTGGCCGGGGAATTTGCGCCAGGTCAGCAGCGTGATGCAGGTCGCCCTGGCCATGGCCGAGGAACAACCGGTGCGGCTGGAGCATTTGCCGGATGATTTCTTTGTCGATCTGGAGATGGAACCGGTGGAGACGCCGGAGTCGCTGGTGGTGGATCTTGATGATGCCGAGGCGTTGAATCGGCAGTTGCAGGCAGTTGGAGGGAACATATCCCATCTGGCGCGGCGGCTCGGGGTTAGCCGCAATACCCTTTACAAACGGTTGCGCCAGGCGGAATAACGAGCGAGCCGCACTGGCAGTGTTTGGTTTTAAACCTTCGCGAGCAGGCTCGCTCCCACAGGGGATCTGCCTCGCGCACAAAACTCAAACATCACAAAGATCCAATGTGGGAGCGAGCCTGCTCGCGAAGACGTCAGCCTTGGCACTACAGTCCGAGCGCCCTACCGATAAACAAAAACCCGCACAAGGCGGGTTTTGTTTTACAGCCGGTGCAGCAATCAGTCAGCCAGACGCCAGGTCGTGCCGCCCTTGCCGTCTTCCAGCACCACGCCCATGGCGGTGAGCTGGTCGCGGATGCGGTCGGATTCGGCCCAGTCTTTAGCGGCACGGGCCGCCAGGCGCGCAGCGATCAACGCCTCGACTTCGGCTGCATCCACCCGCCCTTCGGCGCCGGCCTGCAGGAAGTCATCGGCTTCGAGCTGCAACACGCCCAGCACGCTGGCCAATTCCTTCAAGCGCGCCGCCAGACCGGCTGCCGCATTGAGATCGCTCTCACGCAGGCGGTTGATCTCACGCACCATCTCGAACAGCACCGCGCAGGCTTCCGGCGTGCCGAAGTCGTCGTTCATCACCTGGGTGAAACGCTCGACGAACGCTTCGCCGCCCGCCGGCGCCACGCTCGGCAGGCCTTTCAACGCGTGGTAGAAACGCTCCAGGGCGCCTTTGGCATCCTTGAGGTTGTCTTCCGAGTAGTTGATGGCGCTGCGGTAGTGACTCGACACCAGCAGGTAACGCACAACTTCCGGGTGGTACTTGTCGAGCACGTCGCGGATGGTGAAGAAGTTGTTCAAGGACTTGGACATCTTCTCGCCATTGATCCGGATCATGCCGCAATGCATCCACGCATTGGCGTAGGTCTTGCCGGTGGCCGCTTCGCTCTGGGCGATTTCGTTTTCGTGGTGCGGGAACTCCAGGTCGCTGCCGCCGCCATGAATGTCGAACGTCTCGCCAAGGCAGCAGGTCGACATCACCGAGCACTCGATGTGCCAGCCCGGACGTCCGGCGCCCCACGGCGATTCCCAGCTCGGCTCGCCCGGTTTGGCGGCTTTCCACAGCACGAAGTCCAGCGGGTCCTGTTTCGACTCGTCGACTTCGATGCGCGCGCCGATGCGCAGGTCTTCGATCTTCTTGCGCGACAGCTTGCCGTAGCCCATGAACTTGCCGACGCGGTAGTACACGTCGCCGTTGCCCGGGGCGTAGGCGTAACCCTTGTCGATCAGGGTCTGGATCATCGCGTGCATGCCGGGGATGTGATCCGTGGCACGCGGCTCCATGTCCGGCTTCTTGATGTTCAGGCGCGCTTCGTCTTCGTGCATCGCCGCGATCATGCGCTCGGTCAAGGCTTCGAACGATTCGCCGTTCTCGTTGGCCCGGTTGATGATCTTGTCGTCGATGTCGGTGATATTGCGCACGTAGGTCAGGTCGTAACCGCTGAACCGCAACCAGCGGGTCACCAGGTCGAACGCGACCATGCTGCGGCCGTGGCCCAGGTGGCAGTAGTCGTACACGGTCATGCCGCACACGTACATGCGCACCTTGTTGCCATCGAGCGGCTTGAAGACTTCTTTGCTCTTGGTGAGCGTGTTGTAGATCGTTAGCACGTTAAATCCTTTGAATCACTGGCCCCACGAATCACGCAGGGTCACGGTACGGTTGAATACCGGCTGACCGGGTTTCGAGTCCTTGATATCCGCGACGAAGTAGCCTTCGCGCTCGAACTGGAAACGGTCTTCCGGCTGTGCGTTGCCCAGCGAGGGTTCGGCACGACAACCGGTGAGTACCTGCAGTGAATCAGGGTTGATGTTGTCCAGGAAGCTGGCGCTGTCTTCGGCCTTCTCCGGGTTCGGAGAACGGAACAGCCGGTCGTACAGACGCACTTCGCACTCGACGCTGGCAGCGGCCGGCACCCAGTGGATCACGCCCTTGACCTTGCGGCCTTCAGGGTTCTTGCCCAGGGTGTCCGGGTCGTAGGAGCAACGCAGCTCGACGATGTTGCCGTCGGCGTCCTTGATCGCTTCGTCGGCGCGGATCACGTAGCTGCCGCGCAGGCGCACTTCGCCGGCCGGTTCCAGGCGCTTGTAGCCCTTTGGCGGTTCTTCCATGAAATCTTCACGGTCGATGTAGATCTCACGGGCGAACGGCAGCGCACGCACGCCCATGTCTTCTTTCGGGTGGCATGGCAGTTCGAGGTTCTCGACCTGGCCTTCCGGGTAGTTGGTGATCACGACTTTCAGCGGGCGCAACACGCACATGGCGCGCGGGGCGCTGTGGTCGAGGTCGTCGCGGATGCTGAATTCAAGCATGCCGAAGTCGACCACGCCGTCGGAACGGTTGGTACCGATCATTTCGCAGAAGTTGCGGATCGATTTCGGCGTGTAGCCACGGCGGCGGAAGCCCGACAGCGTGGACATGCGCGGGTCATCCCAACCGTTGACGTGGCCCTCGTCCACCAGCTGCTTGAGCTTGCGCTTGCTGGTGATGGTGTAATTCAGGTTCAGACGGCTGAACTCGTACTGACGCGGATGCGCCGGCACGGGCAGGCTGTCGAGGAACCAGTCGTACAGCGGACGGTGGCTTTCGAACTCCAGGGTGCAGATCGAGTGGGTGATGCCTTCGATGGCGTCCGACTGACCGTGGGTGAAGTCGTAGTTGGGGTAGATGCACCACTTGTCACCGGTCTGGTGGTGGTGAGCGTGGCGGATGCGATACATGATCGGATCGCGCAGGTTCATGTTCGGCGACGCCATGTCGATCTTGGCCCGCAGCACACGTGCGCCGTCCGGGAATTCACCGGCGCGCATGCGGGCGAACCAGTCGAGGTTTTCTTCCACGGAACGATCACGGAACGGGCTGTTCTTGCCCGGTTCGGTCAGGCTGCCACGGTATTCCTTGGCTTGCTCAGGGGTCAGGTCGTCGACATAGGCCTTGCCGGCCTTGATCAGCTCGACGGCCCAGTCGTGCAACTGGTCGAAGTACTGCGAGGCATAGCGCACTTCGCCGGCCCACTCGAAGCCCAGCCATTTGACATCACTTTCGATCGCGTCGATGTATTCCTGGTCTTCCTTGGCCGGGTTGGTGTCGTCGAAACGCAGATGGGTGACGCCGCCGAACTCCTGGGCCAGGCCGAAGTTCACGCAGATCGACTTGGCGTGACCGATGTGCAGGTAGCCGTTGGGCTCAGGCGGGAAACGGGTGACGATCTGCGTGTGCTTGCCCGAGTCCAGGTCTGCCTGGATGATCGGCCGCAGGAAGTTGACCGGCACGGCAGGGCCGGTCTTGGAGTTCGAGGTAGGGTCGACAGTGGGCTTGCTCATAGGATCCTTGGACGTACAAGTGCGTGGCCGGGAGTAAGGGCCTGACAAAACAAAGCCGCTATCATAGCCGATGCCGTCAAGCAGCTGACAGAGCAGGCCGGAAAACCGCTGCATTTAATCGGATGTAAACGAAAAACAGCCTCGAAATTCGCGTGTGTCGCGCTAAACTGCGCTCCTTGGTCGAAGCCGGCCAACACGGTTGCGGGCCTTGCTGCCCCGAAACCCACGAATTCCTTAAAGAGTAGCCAACATGACCCAAGTCAAATTGACCACCAACTTCGGCGACATCGTCCTCGAACTGAACGCTGAAAAGGCACCGATCACCGTTGCCAACTTCGTCGAATACGTCAAAGCCGGTCACTACGAAAACACCGTTTTCCACCGTGTCATCGGTAACTTCATGATCCAGGGCGGCGGTTTCGAGCCAGGCATGAAAGAAAAGAAAGACAAGCGTCCAAGCATCCAGAACGAAGCCGACAATGGTCTTTCCAACGACAAGTACACCGTCGCCATGGCCCGCACCATGGAGCCGCATTCGGCTTCCGCGCAGTTCTTCATCAACGTGGCTGACAACAGCTTCCTGAACCACAGCGGCAAGAACGTTCAGGGCTGGGGCTACGCGGTATTCGGCAAAGTGACCGCCGGCACCGACGTTGTCGACAAGATCAAAGGCGTGGCCACCACTTCCAAGTCCGGCCACCAGGACGTACCAGCAGACGACGTGATCATCGAGAAAGCCGAGATCATTGAGTGATACTGCTGATTTCAGACTTGCATCTGGAAGAGGAGCGCCCGGACATTACCCGGGCGTTTCTGGATTTGCTCGCCGGACGCGCCCGCTCGGCGAGTGCGTTGTACATTCTGGGCGACTTTTTCGAGGCGTGGATTGGCGACGACGCCATGACCCCCTTTCAGCGCTCCATCTGCCAGGCCCTGCGCGATTTGAGCGACAGCGGCACGGCCATTTTCCTGATGCACGGCAATCGCGATTTCATGCTCGGCCAGGCCTTCTGCAAACAGGCCGGCTGCACCTTGCTGAAAGACCCGAGTGTCGTGCAGTTCAACGGTGAGCCGGTGCTGCTGATGCACGGCGACAGCCTTTGCACCCGCGACGAAGCCTATATGAAGCTGCGTCGCTACCTGCGTAACCCCATCACCCTGTTCATCCTGCGGCACCTGCCTTTGGGCACCCGGCATAAACTGGCGCGCAAGCTGCGCAGCGAAAGCCGGGCGCAGACACGGATGAAGGCCAATGACATCGTCGATGTCACGCCCGAAGAAATTCCGCGGATCATGCAGCAATACGGGGTGAAAACCCTGATTCATGGCCACACTCACCGCCCGGCCATCCACAAGTTGCAGCTCGGCGACCAGGCGGCCCGGCGCATTGTGCTGGGTGATTGGGACCGTCAGGGTTGGGCATTGCAGGTCGATGAGCAGGGGTTTGCGTTGGCGCCGTTTGATTTCATCCCGCCGCCGCAATTGGCAGCCCCCGCCAGCTGACGACCAAACACAAAAAATACCTGTGGGAGCGAGCCTGCTCGCGAAGGGGACCTGACAGTCAACAGAGATGTTGGCTGACAGACCGCTTTCGCGAGCAGGCTCGCTCCCACAAGGGTTATGCGGTGTTTAGTGGCCAGCAGAGGCAGCTGGCCCTGCCTTGGCCGTAAACGGTGGTTTGGCCAGCCACACGATCAAGATCAAGCCCATGAACATCCAGCCCAGCAAGGTGAAGTAATCCACCGTGGACATGATGTACGCCTGGCTGATCACCATCTGATCCAGCTGCGTATACGCCTTGGCCCCCGCCCCGCCCAGATGGGTCATGGCCTCGCGGGTCGCCGGATCGAACGGGGTAATGCTTTCGGTCAGGTAGGCGTGGTGCTGGTCGGCGCGACGGATCCAGATCCAGGTGGTCAAGGAAGCCGCGAAGCTGCCGCCCAATGTGCGCAGGAAGGTCGCCAGCCCGGAACCGTCGGCTATCTGGCTCGGCGGCAGGTCCGACAACAGGATGGTCAGGGTCGGCATGAAGAACAGCGCCACGCCGATCCCCATGAACAGCTGCACCATGGCGATGTGCTGGAAATCCACCTCGTTGGTAAAACCGGCGCGCATGAAACAGCTCAGGCCGATGGCCAGGAACGCCAGCCCCGCCAGCAAGCGCATGTCGAAGCGCGGTGCGTATTTGCCGACGAAGGGTGACAGCAGCACCGGCAGGATGCCCAAGGGCGCCACGGCGAAACCGGCCCAGGTCGCGGTGTAGCCCAGGCGGGTCTGCAGCCATTGCGGCAGGATCAGGTTGATGCCGAAGAACCCGGCATAACCCAGGATCAGCACGATGGTGCCGTAGCGGAAGTTGCGGTGGGCGAACAGCCGCAGGTTCACCACCGGATGCTCATCGGTCATTTCCCAGATCACGAAGAACGCCAGGGCGACCACGGAAATCACCGAGCCGATAATGATGAAGCTCGATTCGAACCAGTCGGCATCGTTGCCTTTGTCGAGGACGATCTGCAACGCACCGACACCGATGATCAAGGCGATCAGGCCCACATAGTCCATGGGTTGCCGACGGGTGACCACCGGACGTTTCTTCATCTGTTGCGTGACCACCCACGCAGCGAACAAACCGATGGGCACGTTGATGAAGAAGATCCATGGCCAGCTGTAGCTGTCGGTGATCCAGCCACCGAGGATCGGTCCGGCAATCGGCGCCACCACCGTCACCATCGCCAACAGCGCCAGGGCCATCCCCCTTTTTGCCGGGGGATAGACCGCAATCAGCAGCGTCTGGGTCATCGGGTACAGCGGTCCCGCCACTACCCCTTGCAGGACCCGAAAGCCCACCAGCTCCGGCATCGAGGTGGAAACCCCGCACAGGAACGAGGCGAGCACAAACAACAGGGTTGCCCAGACAAACAACTTCACCTCGCCGAAACGCCGGCTGAGCCAACCGGTCAGCGGCAGGGCGATGGCGTTGCTCACGGCAAACGAGGTGATCACCCAGGTGCCCTGCTCCGAGCTCACGCCGAGGTTGCCGGAAATCGTCGGTAACGCCACGTTGGCGATGGTGGTGTCGAGCACTTGCATGAAGGTCGCCAGCGACAGGCCGATGGTGCTGAGCAGCAGGCTGGGGGGCGTGAAAGAGGCGTTATTGCTCATCGCGAATCCTTTGGGTCGCAGCTAACCCTGTGGGAGCGAGCCTGCTCGCGAAGAGGGAGTGTCAGTTACATCAATGTCGCCTGACACACTGCCTTCGCGAGCAGGCTCGCTCCCACAAAAGTCGGAATCAGCGCTGCGCGGTCTTGCTGACCGCGGCGCTGTTGTCGTGAATCAGCTGAGTGATCATCGCGTCGGCCTCGGCCAACTGACGGTCATAGATGTTGGTGCTGAACGAAGCCTTCTGCGGCGGCTGTTGCGCCAGCACCGGGCCGCTCTGGTCGCGCAGGTCCACATCGACCACAGTCGACAGGCCGACCCGCAATGGATGTTTGGCAAGCTCCTGGGCATTGACGTGAATGCGCACCGGCACCCGCTGCACGATCTTGATCCAGTTACCGGTGGCGTTCTGCGCCGGCAGCAAGGCAAACGCGCTACCGGTGCCGGCGCCGAGGCTGTCGATGGTGCCGCTGTATTTCACGTCGCTGCCATAGAGGTCGGTTTCGATCTCCACGGGCTGGCCGATGCGCATGTCGCGCAGTTGGGTTTCCTTGAAGTTGGCGTCGATCCACAGTTGATCCAGCGGGATCACCGCCATCAGCGCCGTGCCCGGTTGCACGCGCTGACCGAGCTGTACGGTGCGCTTGGCCACATAGCCGGTCACTGGGGCGATCAAGGTGCTGCGGGCATTGTTCAGATACGCCTGGCGCAATTGCGCGGCGGCGGCCATCACGTCCGGATGGGACGAGACCACGGTGTCATCCACCAATGCGCTGGTGGTCTTGAGTTGCTGTTTGGCGTTGGCCAGGGCGTTTTGCGCCGAGGTCAGGTCGTCGCGGGCGTGGGACAGTTCTTCCTGGGAAATCGCCCCACCCGCCGCCAGGTTTTTCCGGCGATTGAAGTTGTCCTGAGCCTTCTGCACTTCGGCTTGCTGCGCATTGACCTGGGCTTTCATGCCGTCGACGTTGCTGTACAAGCCGCGCACCTGGCGCACGGTACGCGCCAGTTGGGCCTGGGCATTTTGCAGGCCGATTTGGGCGTCGTTCGGATCGAAATTCACCAGCACCTGGCCTTCCTGGACCAGATCGCCATCGTCGGCGCCGATGCTCACCACGGTACCTGTGACCAGCGGGGTGATTTCCACCACGTTGCCGTTGACGTAGGCGTCGTCGGTGCTTTCGCTCCAGCGCCCGTAGAATTCGTGGTAAGCCCAGACACCGGCGCCGCTCAGTGCGACCACCACGGCAAGGGCCAGCAACATGAATTTACGCTTGCCCGCATTAGGGTTGGCGGGAGCGTTTTCAGACGTTTGAGTTGTATCGGCAGTGGCCATGACAAGTACCTTGAATTAGTGAGTCAGCGTGACTGGAGCGGTGCTGGCCGAGGCAATGGCCTCAGTCTGGAATCCGCCGCCCAGCGCCTGCATCAGTTGGATCGACAGGTCGATCTGCTCGGCATTCAGGTTGGCCAGCTGACGCTGGGCCTGGAGCAATTGCTGCTCGATGCTGAGCACGTCCAGGTAGTTACCGATGCCGGAACCGTACCGCTGGACCACGGTGTTGTAAGAGTCCTGGGCGATCTCGGTGGCGTGCTGCTGGGCAGCGATTTGTCGACCGATATCGCGCAACTGGTTGATGTTGTCACTGACATCCCCCAGCGCTTTGACCAGGCTTTTGTTGTACTGCGCCACCGCGAGGTCGTAATCGGCATCGCGGGCATCGAGGTCGGCACGCAGGCGGCCACCGTCGAAAATCGGCACGGAAATCGTCGGCGCAATGTTGAAGAAACGGCTGGCCGAACCGAACATCGCATCACCCAGCAACGACTCGGCACCGGCGGCGGCACTCAGGTTGAGGTTGGGATAGAAGCGGGTTTTGCCGGCGTCGATGTTCTTGCTCGCCGCCTCGACCCGCCAGCGCGCCGCCACCAAGTCCGGACGTCGGCCGAGCAATTCGGCCGGCAGCACCGACGGCAAGGCAACGGCGCTGGCCTTGAGGATTTGCGGCCGGGCGATTTCATTGCCGCGATCCGGGCCTTTGCCGAGCAGCACGGCCAGGGCGATCTTCGCGCTTTGCAGGCGTTTATCGGCGTCGATCAGATTGGCTTGTGAAGTGGCTTCCAGGCTTTCGGTCTGCTGGAACTGGTACTGGCTGTCGATCCCGGCACTCAGACGACGCTTACTCAGGTCGAGCATCTGTTGGGTGCGCTTGAGGTCCTCGGCGGACAGGTCATAAACGATGTGCGCCTGTCCCAGATCGCTGTAGGCGCGGGCCACGTCGGCAGACAGGGTCAGCTGTGCGGCCTGCTGGTCGACTTCGGCAGCACGGGCCTGGCCCAGTGCGGCTTCCCAGGCATCACGCTGACCGCCCCAGAGGTCGAAGTTGTAATTGAAGCTGGCGCCAATATTGCGCACGGTCGAGTAGGCATCGCCCTCGCCTCGTGGATCCTGATCCCGGGACAGCCGTGATCGGCTGACGCCGGCGCTGGCATCGAGGGTCGGCATCCGTTCTGCATCGGCGGCGTAGGCAGCGGCGCTGGCCTGATGGGCGCGGGCGTCGGCGATCTGCATGTCGGGGCTGTCGTGCAGGGCCTCGCGGATCAGGCCGTCAAGTTGCGGATCGCCGAGGCTTTTCCACCAGTCACTTTTCGGCCAGGCCGCCGGCGACAAAGTAACGCCGCTCAGGGTTTGCCCGGCCTTGAGGCTTTTCGCATCGAGGCTGACGCCTTCGGTGGTCAGGCCGCTGTAATTGGCGCAACCGGCCAGGCTCATGGCCAACAGCACCAGGCTCAGGCCGGTGCGCAGGGTTTTACTGTTCATGGTTGCCACCTAGGCGCAGCACCGTGATCGAGTCACCGGCGGCCAGCAAGATTTTCTTCAGGATCTGTTCCAGGGTTTGCAGTTCTTCCGGGGTGACAGCGCCGGCCAGTTCGTTCATGGCATCGGCACCGATATGCGGCAGGCGGTCAGCCAGATGCTGCCCATCTTCGGTCAGCACCAGCCGCACCTGGCGGCGGTCCGCTTCGGAGCGTTGGCGGGCGAGGAAACCTTTCTGTTCCAGACGATCGAGCATGCGGGTCATCGAACCGCTGTCCAGTGACAAGTGCCGGCACAGCTCGCCCGGCGAATCGACGCCGAACTGGGCCATGATGATCAACACCTTGAACTGCGCGGCGGTGATGCCGTGGGGCTCCATGTGCGTGTCGATGATCCGGTCCTTGAGCAGCGCAGCGCGCCCGAGCAGGAGACCAAGATGGCAATTGTGGAAGTTGTCCGGGGTGAAATGCTTCATCTGACCACCAATTAGCTGCCTAGGCAGTGAATGTATGTCAAGATGTTACTGCCTAGGCAGCCAATGTCAACGCAATAGTTAGGTTGCTTACTAAATAGCTGACCAAAGGTGTCAGTTTTTGTGGCGCACACGCTGACGCCTTCGCGAGCAGGCTCGCTCCCACAGGTACGGTGTGATCCTTGTGGGAGCGAGCCTGCTCGCGAAGGGAGCAACTCGGTTTATGCAAGAAAACAGGGTCTAGAAATCCCGCTTGTAGAAGATGTCCAGCGAACTGGCCACGCCGCCCGCCGCTTCGAGGTAGACCTTTTTGCTCAGTTTGTAGCGCAAGGCGATGGTATTGGCCGGTTCGAACACGCCGACGCCATAGCGCAGGCTGAGCTTTTCGGAGAGGTTGCCGCTGGCGACCACGCTGGTGGTGTTGCCGCTGCCCTGGGTATCGAGCTGGAAATCCTCGATGCCCAGGTTCTTCGCGAGGCCGCCGGTCACCCCGGAACTGCCCATCAGCCCCAACCCGAGCGCCGCCTGGGCGAGCATGTTGTTGTCCTCGCCGCTGGTGCTCAGTGGACGCCCCAGCACCAGGTAAGACAGCGCCTGCTCCTGGCTCATGGCCGGCTCGGAGAAGATTTGCGTGGTCGGCTGCTCGGCACTGCCGCTCAAGCGAATACCGGCGATGACGTCATCGGTCTGGCGGATCGCCTCGATATCGAGGTACGGCTGGTCGATGGGACCGGCAAACAGCAGGCGCGCGCGGCGCACCGTGAGGCGCTGGCCGTAGGCACGATAACGTCCATCGTTGAGCCAAAGCTCGCCACGGGTATCCAGGTTGTCACCGATGTGCACCTGACCTTGCAGGTTCGCCGTAAGACCGAAACCGGCAAAGCTCAGTTTTTCCTCTCCGACCACCACATCGATGTCCATGACCGTGGCCATCGGTGGTTTGCCCTCTTCGGTCTGCTGGCCGATGATCACCGTGTCATCGGAGACCTTGACCGTCGACGGCGGCAACTCGCGAATGGTGATATCACCTTTGGGCACCCGCACTTTACCGGCGACCGCGAGCTTGTCGTCCTTGATCGAGATTTTCAGGTCCGGCGCCATTTCAAGCTTGGCGTAGGGTTCGACGGTGACCGGCAATTGCGAGCCCTTGAGCGCCAGGTCCACCACCAGTGCCTGGCCCCAGGCGATGCTGCCGTTAAGGCTGCCCTGCCCGGACTTGCCACTTTTCCAGCCGCCGTCGAGCTGCACGGTTTCACCGGCGATCACCGCCCGCAGCTGCAAAGCCTCGATCTCCATCGGCAACTCCGGCCCGGACATCTCGCCATCGCTGAGCAGCAGATTGCCGTTGACCTGCGGTGCCAGCAGCGTGCCTGCAAGGGTGCCACTGCCGTTCAAGCGCCCGGTCAGTTTCTCGACCATGGGCACGAACGGACGCGCCACCGACAGGTCCAGGCCGCTCAAGCGGAAGGAACCGGTCACGGGTTTGCTGTTCGCCAGCGGGTTGATCTGCGCCTGCACCATCAGTTCGCCGAGCTTGCCGCCGACGAAGTTCAGTTCGGTATCGATGCGCTTGGGCGTGAGTGTGCTGGTGAGTTTCAGGGTCTGGTACGGGAAGTCCAGCCACTGGTCCTTTTCCTTGACCCGCAACGTGCCGCCACTGGCGTCGATGCCGATCTGGCCGTTCGGGCCGCTGGCCGGAACATCCAATTGCACGTCAGCGTTGAGTCGGCCCTGCCAGGCAAAATCCTTCGGCAACCACTGGGCGAGGCTATCGATGGGAAATTGCTTGAGGTGATAACGCAGCTTCGGTTCAGGCATCAAGCGCTGATCCTCACCGCACAGACTGGCCGGCCCGGACATCCAGCAATGGGCGCCGAAGTTGATCTTGCCGTCGGCCAGGCGTTCCAGCTTCGCCGGGCCTTGCAGTTTCCAGTCCTGGCCACCGGCCTGAATATCGCCGCTGGCCAGACGTCCACGCCAATTGCCCTTGTCCAGCGCGCCGTCCAGCCCGAGGGCCAGTTTCAGCTTCGGCCCTTGCAGGTCGAGATTCAGCTTCTGGTTCTTGATGTCGCCCTGGCCGCTGGCGGTCAAGGTGCCGAGCGAGGTATCGCCGGTCTGGATGCCGCTGCCCTTGAGGTCGATTTTCGCCCGTTGTGCACTGTCGAGGGTGGCGTCCAGGTTCAGGCTTTGCAGGCGATGATCGGCGAATGCCAGTTGCGAACCTTGCAGCCCGAGTTTGCCTTGGGGGGCCTTGAGTGTGCCGGCGACATCGACCCGGCCATTGATCTGGCCGCGCAATTGCGGCCACAGCTGTGCCAGGCGCGGCAACTTGATGTCGATCTGCCCGACGAGTTTCTGTTGCAGGCTGCCCTTGCCGTTGATGCTGTTGTCACCGAGGCGAATTTGCAGCGCGTTCAGATTCCATTGCTCGCCACCGCCATCGGCCTTGGCTTGCAGCACGGCCGGTTGGCCACGCAGTTTGCCCTTCAGATCAAGGTCGGCGTTGAGGCTGAGCGTTTCATTCTTCATTTCGCCTTTGCTGCGCAACGGTCCGGCAAGAGTGCCCGGCAGTTCCGCGACCCAGTACGCCGGGTTGATCGCCGAAAGATCCAGCGCGGTGTCCCAGGCAATGCCATCGGCGAATTGCAGGTTCAGGTGCCCCTCTGCCTTGCCCTGCCCGGCGGTCAATTGAATCTGTTGCAGATAGATTTTCGTCAGGTCGCCGGCGAACGGGCTGGTCAGGCTGAATGCACCGGCCGGGCCGTCCAGCGCGGCATCGAAGTGGCCGAGGTACTTGCCGTCGGTGTAGGAGACTTCGCCTTTGAAGGTGCGCAAGGCGACTTCGGGCTCGTCAATCAGCGGATACAGGCGGTGCCACGGAAAATCCAGCCAATCGACTTTTGCTTCGGCACTCAAGCCTTTGCTCCAGTCCAGTTGCCCGGTGAGCTTGAGGCTTTGCTTGTCGCTGGCTGTCAAATCCAGCGCGGCGATCTGCGCGCCGTTGGCGTCGACCTTGCCTTGCAGCAGCAGCGCCACCGGGCCTTGCTCGGCAGGCAACGTGGCTTTACCGAGCAACTGATAACCGTTTTTCAGATCGCCAGCGCCGCTGACCTCAAGCTGATTGAGTAACAGCGTGTCCGGCAAGTCGGCACTGGCCTTGAAGCCGTCCGCGGTGATGCGCACCTTGGCTGGCAAGTTCTCCACCAGCGGTTGCAGTTCGCCGCTCAGCTGTCCGTTCAGATAGCCGCTGCTGTCGGCTTTCAGGTTCAGGGTTTTGAGCAGGTCGCCATCGACCTTCAGGGCCAGCGCCCACGGTTCAGTACCCGGCGCCGGCAGGGTCAATTTGCCTTCAGCCTTGAGCGGCCAGTTGCCGGTCGGTTGCAGCAGGCCAGACAGATTCAGGCTCAGCTCGTCGCGTTGCAGTCGTACCGAATCGATCTGCAAGCCGTTGACCGTCCAGTGCGCCGCCAATTGCAGGCCTTTAAGCTGTTCGCTGCCATTGAACAGCAGGCTGCCAACCTGAATGTCCCCCAATTCGAGCGCCACGGGCAGCTGCAAATCCGGAAGACTGATCGGCCCGCCGCTCTCTTCCTGCGCACCGGGCGGGAATTGCAGGCTGACCTGATCAGCCTTCAACTGCTCGATACACAAGGTCATGCGCGTCAGGCACAACGGCGACCAGGCGAAAATCACCTTGTCCAGCTCGACACGGCTGGTGTCTTGCTGCCACAGAACACGATCGGCGCTCCATTGCCCGCCCAAGCGCCCCTGGAAATTATCCAGGCTCAACCCCGGTACAAAGCCGAGCGCCCAGCGACTGCCCGTCGCCGTCCCCAGCACCGTGGTCAGCGTCAAAACCACCAACAGCAGCAGCGCCGTGATCGCCAGCAGCGTTACTTTCAAGCCACGCTTCACAAAAACAGGCTTCACAACTCAGGCCCCATGGAAAAGTGCAGTCGAATGCCACCATCGTCGTCCATCGCATGGGCCAGGTCGAGGCGGATCGGCCCCACCGGCGAGACCCAGCGTACGCCGATACCGACCCCGGTCTTGAGGTTCGGCAGTTCGAGGGTATTGAAGGCGTTGCCTTGGTCGATAAAGGTCGCAACCCGCCATTTTTCAGCGACGGAGTACTGATACTCGGCACTGGCGGTGACCATGTAACGGCCGCCGATGCGATCGCCCTGGTTGTTTTCCGGAGACAGGCTCTGGTAGTCGTAACCGCGCACGCTCTGGTCGCCACCGGCAAAGAACCGCAGCGAAGGCGGTATCGATTTATAGCCGTTGGTGGCACTGCCGCCAACCTGTACCCGACCGAGCAAACGGTGCTTGTCGAACACCGTGGTCAGGCCTTTGACCAGCGCCGTGCCGTACAGCAAGTTATTGTCCGAGCCTAAGCCTTCCTTGGCCACTTTGGTTTCGAACTCCAGACGATAGCCGTTGTGCGGATCGATGCGATTGTCGCTTTTGAGGTACGAATAGCTCACGCCGGGCATCAGCAAGGTGCTGAGCCCGGAGTCATCGCCGAGCCGGTATTCCTCGCGTTGCCACTTGAGCGACACCACCCGCTGCCAGCCGCTGGGTAACTTGCTGTGCCATTCCGGGCCCAGCGTCAGCAATTTGCTGAGGCTATCCTTGTCGGCGATTTCTTCGTTCTGATAACCACCGGCGAAACGCAGTTTGTCGGTCAGCGGTGGGTCCAGCGGGATGTCATAGAAGACGCCGACGTTTTGCCGCGGTGCTGAGATTTCGGTTTCCCAGCCATAGCTGTGGCCCTGTGGATTGACCCAGTGGCGGGTCCAGTTGGCCTTGACCCGTGGGCCGACGTCGGTGGAATAGCCCAGGCCCAGGCCCATGGTTCGCGGCTTGCGGGTTTCCAGTTTGACGTCCACCGGGATAACGTCACTTTTGGCTGTCGTGGGTGTGGCATCCACCCGCACGCTCTCGAAATAACCGCTCGATTGCATCGCTTGACTGAGTTCGGCGATCAGTTCGGAGTCATAGGGCGTGCCGGCCTTGAACGGCACCATGCGTTGCAGCAGATCCTCGTCGAACGGCGTGTCGCCCTCGAAGCTGACCTTGCCCAGGGCATAACGCGGGCCGCTGTCGTAGATCAGTTCGATATCGGCCACACCGGCCCGCGGGTCGACAGACAGCTTCGAACGGGTAAAACGGCCGCTGAAAAAACCGTAGCGCGAGGCCTGGTTCTGGATCAGGCGCTTGGCGTCGTCGTACTGGCCATGGTTAAGCACGGCACCGGTTTGCAGCGCATGGCTCTTGGGCACACGAAAGGCTTTGAGGGACGCCGCCGGGCCGTCGACACGGATGGTGACGTTGCGCAAATGCACCGGCTCGCCGGGCTCGATGTTGAGTATCAGGCGCGGCGTCTTGCCGCCCTTCACATCGCTGTCAATCTGCGGCTGGTAATAACCCAGGGCCTGGGCAGCCTTGCGCGCCTGCTCTTCGGCGCCACGACTGAAGCGCAACAAGGCTTCTTCGTCACGATCGCCGAGACTGCCGATATAGCCCTCTATATTGGCTTTCAGTGCATCGTTGGACGGTTTGATCCGCACATCCAATTCACTTTGGGCCAGTGCCGCGCAGCTGCTGATCAGCATGAGCACGCCACTGGTAATTCTTCCTGGAAACTTCATAGGCGCGGATGCTATCACGGGCATGGATCACGAACATGGGAGCGTGATAGAGCCTGGCGTTGCTGGAAAGTTCTCGCTCTTATGCCGAGGCGGTTTGTACGACCTGAGGATTGGCGTGGAAAAACACATGCTCGCGAATCGGTCCTACGGCCACCTCGCCGATTTCCTCATAACCCTGTCGCTTGTAGAACTCCAGATAGCGCGGATTGCCGGTATCGAGCATCACCCCCTGAGAGCTTTCATCCACCGCGCACCAGTTATGCACCGCTTGCAGCAATTGCTCGCCGAAGTGTTTGCCCTGGAATTGCGGATGAATCCCCAGCAACGGCAGGACATGCACCGCGTCGGACGGGCTGCACGCCGCGACGGCATCGTGATACTCCAGGTAGCGCCGGGTGCAGCGAAAGCCAGTGCTGAGCACCATCCGCAGGCGCCAGGCCCAACTTTCGGTGATGCCCAGCCGACGTTGCGGCGGCGCGATCAGGGCGATGCCGATCAAACGGTCGTTGACCAACAGGCCGATGGCCGGCAAGTCCTGCAGGAAGTGCTGCTTGACCAGTTCCCGTACGGTGGCGCGCACCCGTTGTTCATAGCCGGGGCGTTCCGACTCGAACAGGTAACTGAACGTCGGCTCGTGCCGGTAAGCCTGGTACAACAACGAACGCGCTTCGCGGGAATAGCCGCTGTCGAGCATGTGGATATCGGCGATGGCGGTGGAAGTTTCGGGCATGACGGATGATCTCCCCGGCGCGGCTCGGGTGGCTGCGCTCTTTCTTATGGGTACGAGCCTGGCGGCAGGATTTACCTGCAACATAGAATCTCCCACAAAGGTATAGACCAGACTCGAAACCTGTGGGAGCGGGCCTGCTCGCGAAGAGGCCGGCACTGCCAATGAAGATCTGACTGAAGAAGGCAAATCCCCTCCCCCAACACTGGCCCCATTGCACCATGTCAGCTAGCATCGCCCTTTTGCCAGGACTGCCGACCATGAAGATTGTCTCCTTCAACATCAACGGGCTGCGCGCCCGTCCCCATCAGCTGGCGGCGCTGATTGAAAAGCACCAGCCCGATGTGATCGGCCTGCAGGAAACCAAGGTCCACGATGATCAGTTTCCGCTCGAAGAAATCAAGGCCCTGGGCTATCACGTGTATTTCCACGGGCAAAAGGGGCATTACGGCGTGGCCCTGCTCTCGCGTCAGGAGCCGATTGCGTTGCACAAAGGTTTCGCCACCGATGAAGAAGACGCGCAGCGGCGCTTCATCTGGGGCACATTCGCCGACGCCAATGGCGTTCCGGTGACCATCATGAACGGCTATTTCCCACAAGGTGAAAGCCGCGACCACCCGACCAAATTCCCGGCCAAGCAACGTTTCTACAGCGATTTGCAGCAACTGCTGGAAAGCCAGTTCAAGAACGAACAGCCGCTGGTGGTCATGGGCGATGTGAACATTTCCCCGGAAGACTGCGACATCGGGATTGGCCCGGACAACATGAAGCGCTGGCTGAAAACCGGCAAATGCAGCTTCCTGCCGGAAGAGCGCGAGTGGATGGCCCGCTTGAAAAACTGGGGCCTGGTGGACAGCTTCCGTCACCTCAACCCTGATGTGGCCGATCGTTTCAGCTGGTTCGACTACCGCAGTCGCGGTTTTGAAGACGAGCCCAAGCGCGGCCTGCGCATCGACTTGATCCTGGCGTCCCACGGCTTGCTGTCTCGGGTCAAGGATGCGGGCGTGGACTACGAGCTGCGCGGCATGGAGAAACCGTCGGATCATGCACCGATCTGGCTTGAATTGAGCTGATCTCAAGCACAGCGCAATTCCCCCCTTGTGGGAGCGAGCCTGCTCGCGAAGGCGGCGGATCTATCGACATCTCTTTTGGATGACAAACCGCATTCGCGAGCAGGCTCGCTCCCACAAGGGAAAGCGTCATATTTCGGAAACCTTACTGACTTAATCTCCCGGCACCTCTTTCGCTATGTAAGGTGCCGGCATGACACTGCGCGTGTTGTTCCTGTTGATGCTGTGCAACTGGCTGCCGTTGACGGCCTCGGCCAGCGGTTTGCCGACGCCCGAACAAGGCCCGGTGCTGCGCATCCAGGGTTCCAACACCATCGGCGCGGCATTGGGCCCGGCGTTGGTCGAAGGCTTGATGCGCCAACAGGGCCTTGTCAAAGTACACGCCGAGGCTGCGGACAACGCCAATGAACTGCGGATCGTCGGTGAAACCGCACAGGGACGCCGGGTCGAGGTAGAGCTGGCGGCTCATGGTTCCAGCACCGGCTTCAGCGCGCTGAAAACCGGCAGCGCCGATCTGGCGGCCTCATCACGTCCGATCAAGGATCGGGAGGTGGCTGACCTGAAGTCACTGGGTGATCTGAAAAGCCCTGGTGCCGAACAGGTCATCGCCATCGACGGCCTGGCGATCATCCTTCACCCGCAGAACCCGCTGAACCAACTCGACACCGTGCAACTGGCGCGTATTTTCAGTGGCGAAGTCAACACCTGGGAAGAACTCGGCGGCAGCGGCGGGACGATTCATCTGTATGCGCGGGATGATCAGTCAGGCACCTACGACACCTTCAAGGAACTGGTCCTCAGTGGCCACGGGAAAACCCTCAGCGGCAGCGCGAAACGCTTCGAGTCCAGCGAACAGTTGTCCGACGCGGTCAGCCTCGACCCGCAAGGCATCGGTTTCATTGGTTTGCCTTACGTGCGCCAGGCCAAAGCCGTGGCGATTGTCGATGGTCAATCCCAGGCCATGCTGCCGCAGGGCAGCCTGATTGCCACCGAAGACTATCCGCTGTCCCGCCGCTTGTTCTTTTACCTGCCGCCAAACGGAAAAAATCCCTGGGCCGAGGCACTGGTGGCCTTCGCCCAAAGCAGCCAGGGCCAGGCGATCGTTGCCGCCAACGGTTTCATCGCCCAGACCGTGCAGGCCATGGCCGTCACCCCCAATGCGCTGATGCCCGAGGGTTATCAGGGACTCAGTCGCCACGCCCAACGACTGAGCGTCAACTTTCGCTTCGAAGAAGGCAGCGCCAGCCTCGACAACAAGGCCCGGCAAGACCTGTCACGGGTACTCGACTATATAAAGCAACATGACAAAACCGATCGACAGGTCACGCTGGTGGGTTTTGGCGATGCCAAGAGCGACCCGGCGCGTGCCGACCTGTTGTCGAAACTGCGGGCCATGGCGGTACGGCGGGAACTGGTGAAAAGCGGCGTGGTGTTGCGCGAGATTCGCGGCTTCGGCGCCGAAATGCCGGTGGCGGCCAACAACGCGGATGAAGGGCGGATCAAAAATCGGCGGGTGGAGGTTTGGGTGTATTGAATTGAAATGCTGACCAATGTGGCGAGGGAGCTTGCTCCCGCTGGGTCGCGAAGCGGCCCCCAATCAGGTAACCCGGTCGTATCAGATGCGCCGGGTTGTCTGATTTGCGGTTGCTGCGCAACCGAGCGGGAGCAAGCTCCCTCGCCACAGAGGACTTACTGCCCGCTACGCAGCATCTCTTTAGGCACGTACTTGCCGATTTCGAACTTGCCGATCGCCGCGCGGTGCACTTCGTCCGGGCCATCGGCCAGGCGCAGGGTGCGTTGCATCGCATACATGTAGGCCAGCGGGAAATCGTTCGACACCCCTGCCCCGCCATGGATCTGGATCGCCCGGTCGATCACCCGCAAGGCCACGTTCGGCGCCACCACCTTGATCTGCGCGATTTCGCTCTTCGCCACTTTGTTGCCGACGGTGTCCATCATGTACGCCGCTTTCAACGTCAACAGGCGGGCCATGTCGATTTCCATCCGCGAGTCGGCGATCTTGTCGATGTTGCCGCCCAGGCGCGCCAGCGGCTTACCGAACGCGGTGCGGTTCACCGAGCGTTTGCACATCAGTTCCAGCGCGCGCTCAGCCATGCCGATCGAGCGCATGCAGTGGTGAATCCGGCCTGGGCCAAGGCGACCTTGAGCAATCTCGAAGCCGCGTCCTTCGCCCAGCAGGACGTTTTCGTACGGCACCCGTACGTTTTCAAACAGCACTTCGGCGTGACCGTGGGGTGCATCGTCATAACCGAACACCGGCAGCGGACGCACGATTTTCACGCCGGGGGTATCGACCGGAACCAGAATCATCGAATGTTGCGCGTGGCGTGGCGCGTCGGGATTGCTCAGCCCCATGAAGATCAGGATCTTGCAACGTGGGTCACAGGCGCCGGAAGTCCACCATTTCTTGCCGTTGATCACCCATTCGTCGCCATCACGCACTGCGCGGGCCGCCATGTTGGTGGCATCGGAGGACGCAACGTCCGGTTCGGTCATGGCGAACGCCGAGCGGATCTCGCCGCGCAGCAGTGGTTCCAGCCAGCGTTGTTTCTGTTCTTCGTTGGCGTAACGCACCAGCACTTCCATGTTGCCGGTGTCCGGCGCCGAGCAGTTGAACGGCTCCGGCCCCAGCAACGAGCGGCCCATGATTTCCGCCAGCGGCGCGTATTCAAGGTTGGTCAGGCCGGCGCCGAGCTCGGACTCAGGCAGAAACAAATTCCACAAGCCTTCGGCCTTGGCCTTGAGTTTGAGTTCTTCCATGATCGCGGTCGGCTGCCAGCGATCGCCTTCGGCAACCTGGCGCTCGAACACGGCTTCGGCGGGATAGACGTAGGTGTCCATGAACGCGGTCACGCGCTCACGCAGTTCTTGCACCTTGGGCGAATAAGCGAAATCCATGGGCAGCTCTACCTTTTCGAGGGTTTCAGAGGAGTTGTTCAAGACATGCGATCGATGCTAGAACAGCTACGAAAATTTACCTAGCCTATTCTCGGCGTGTATTAACATTCATCACCGATATATGATCGACTGATAGCCAAGGCTACCCGTCCACACAATAAGAGAGCCGCGTAAATGAATCTGAGCAAGGTCGACCTCAACCTTTTCATCGTCTTCGACGCGATCTACACCGAAGCCAACCTGACCCGCGCCGGGCAGATTGTCGGCATTACCCAACCCGCGGTGTCGAACGCACTGGCCCGCCTGCGCGAGACCTTCAACGATCCGCTGTTCGTCCGCACCGCCCAGGGCATGGTGCCCACGCCGATGGCGCAGAACATCATCGGCCCCGTGCGTAACGCCCTTTCGCTGTTGCGGGTATCGGTCCAGGAAAGCCGCATTTTCAACCCGCTGCAGGCGGTGAAGACGTACCGCATCAGCATGACCGACCTGACCGAAGCGGTGATCCTGCCGCCGCTGTTCCAGCGCCTGCGCCGCCTCGCACCGACGGTGATCATCGAAAGCTTCCTGTCCAAGCGCCGTGAGACCACCAAGGAGCTGGCGGCCGGTCGCCTCGATTTCGCCGTGGACGCACCGCTCAACACCGACCCGCAGGTGCGCCACGTCAAGTTGATGGAAGACCGCTACGTCTGTGCGATGCGCAAAGGGCACCCGCTGGCGGCCAAGGATAAATTCACCCTGGACGATTACCTGGGCCTGACCCACATCCATATTTCCAGCCGTCGCAGCGGCCTGGGTCATGTCGACCTGGCCCTGGGCAAGATGGGCATCCAGCGCAAGATCGCCCTGCGCTCCCAGCATTACCTGATGGCTTCACAAGTGTTGCAGCAGACCGATATGGTGATGACCGTCCCGGAACGCTTCGCCCGCCGTAACGACCTGCACGCCTTCAGCCTGCCGGTCAACGATGTGCCGCCGGTGGAAACCCACCTCTACTGGCACGAAAGCACCGACCAGGACCCGGCCAACCGCTGGATGCGCGAACAGATGATCGAGCTGTGCCAGCAGGTGACGGCGCATGAGAAGAAGCTGGAGAAGGTATAAGGCTTTACACCGCAGCGGACTCTTCGCGAGCCGGCTCGCTCCCACAGGGATCTCTGTTTTACACAAATATTGTGTTCACTGAAGATCCGATGTGGGAGCGAGCCGGCTCGCGAAGAGTCCGCTGAGAACACTGAAAAACCCTGCCCCTTGACGTAAACGTCAACCTGCCATTAGCTTAGCGCCATGACCTTTTGCGAGCGCTTCCATGAGCAGCCAGACCTACAGCATTTCCGACCTCGCCCGCGAGCTCGACATCACCACCCGGGCCATTCGCTTCTATGAAGAGCAAGGCCTGCTCAGCCCCGAACGCCGTGGTCAGGAACGCATCTATTCGCCCCGTGACAAAGTCAGCCTGAAGCTGATCCTGAGGGGCAAGCGCATCGGTTTTTCCCTGGCCGAATGCCGCGAATTGATCGAACTCTATGACCCGTCCAGCGGTAACACCAAGCAATTGCACAGCATGCTGGCCAAGATCAGCGAGCGTCGGGAACAGCTGGAACAGCAACTGCTGGACATCGAACAGATGAAACTGGAGCTTGATACCGCTGAAGAGCGCTGTGTGCAGGCGCTGGAGCAAACCCTCAAGAGCCAGGAGGCGATTCAATAGATCAACACCTTCCCTTGTGGGAGCGGGCTTGCCCGCGATGAGGGCATGACATTCAACATTGATGCCGACTGACCCACCGCCATCGCGGGCAAGCCCACTCCCACAGGGTTCTTCGAGCATTCAGAAAATTCAGCACAGGTCGAACCCCATGTCCCTCCCAACCCATGTACGCCTTGTCGAAGTCGGTCCCCGCGACGGTCTGCAAAACGAAGCCCAACCCATCAGCGTCGCCGACAAGGTGCAACTGGTCGACGCGCTCACGGCTGCGGGCCTGGGCTATATAGAAGTCGGCAGTTTCGTCTCGCCCAAATGGGTGCCGCAGATGGCGGGCTCCGCCGATGTCTTCGCGCAGATCCAACGCAAGCCGGGCGTCACCTATGGCGCCCTCGCGCCCAACTTGCGCGGTTTTGAGGATGCCCTCGCCTGCGGGGTCAAGGAAGTGGCTGTGTTCGCAGCGGCTTCCGAAGCCTTTTCCCAGCGCAACATCAATTGCTCGATCAGCGAAAGCCTGGAGCGTTTCGTGCCGATCATGGACGCCGCGAAACAGCATGGCGTGACGGTGCGCGGTTACGTGTCCTGTGTGCTGGGCTGCCCCTATGAAGGTAACGTCGCCCCCGAGCAAGTCGCCCGGGTCGCCCGCGAGCTCTACGCCATGGGCTGCTACGAAGTCTCGCTGGGCGACACCATCGGCACCGGCACCGCTGGCGCGACCCGCAGGATGTTCGAGGTGGTATCGGCCGATGTGCCGCGGGAAAAGCTGGCCGGGCATTTCCACGACACTTATGGCCAGGCCATGGCCAACATTTACGCCAGCCTGCTGGAAGGGATCTCGGTGTTCGACAGCTCCATCGCCGGGCTCGGAGGCTGCCCTTACGCCAAGGGCGCCAGCGGTAACGTCGCCACCGAAGACGTGGTTTACCTGCTCAACGGCCTCGGCATCGAAACGGGGATCGACCTGGACGCGCTGATCCTGGCCGGCCAGCAAATTTGCTCCGTGCTGGGGCGACCGACGGGTTCGCGTGTGGCCAAGGCTCGTAGTGCGCAGTGAGTGTGCGGGTTGTGTCCGGGTGTTACCGCCCACACTGAAAACGTGGGCGGGAACGAGTAACACGGAAACAAATTGTCAGGGATTCCCTGAGAGAAAAATCCTACAAAATATTAAGTCGTTGATTTAAAAGGATTTTTAAAAGTTGGCACGGCTTCTGCTATCTCTATGGCATAACAAGAACAAAAAAAGCAGCAAAGCTAATAAAAATAAGACGTAACGACTCTGACATAACAAAAACAACACGGCAGAGACGCAGCTAACAGATTTTTTTGGAGAAGGTGTGCTTTTCAGGGTGCTTTTCGGAGTAACCCGCAACCGGGCAGAGAACAATAAAACTACCTTCAGGTAGCTCCCGAACTGGTTGGATCGCTCAGCGAAAAAGTAGATCAGCGCTCAAAAAAATACGTTTGCTCTTGATCCCGGATGGGGATCGCCAAAAACAGCGGTAAAGGGCAACGGTTGCCAAAAACAAAAACAGACCGCCCCTCAATAATAAAAAAAGAGCACACGCAACGAAAATTAAAGGGGAGCTTCGGCTCCCCTTTGTGCTGTCTGCGATTTGGTTTTTTACCACCGCCCCGTGGGAGCGAGCCTGCTCGCGAAAGCGGTGGTTCAGTCGACATCCATATTGAATGTGCTATCGCCTTGGCGAGCAGGCTCGCTCCCACAAGAGGAATGAGTCAGGCATTGTTGATGCGCAACTCCTCGATACTGATCTCGCGCATCCTGAATTTCTGGATCTTGCCGGTCACGGTCATCGGGAATTCTTCCACGAACTTGAAGTAACGCGGCGTCTTGAAGTGTGCGATACGCTCCTTGCACCAGGCTTGCAGCTCTTGCTCGGTGGCGCTGTGGCCGGGGTGGAACTTGATCCAGGCAACGATCTCTTCGCCGTAGCGCGAGCAAGGAATGCCGATCACCTGCACGTCAGCCACGGCCGGGTGGGTAAAGAAGAATTCCTCCAGCTCCCGCGGATAGATATTCTCACCACCGCGAATGATCATGTCCTTGTTGCGACCGGCAATGCACACGTAGCCCTCGTCGTTCATGCTCGCCAGGTCGCCGGTGTGCATCCACCCGGCCTGATCGATCGCTTCGGCGGTGCCTTGCGGGTTGTTCCAGTAGCCGAGCATCACGCTATAGCCCCGGGTGCACAGTTCGCCGATGGTGCCGCGTGGTACCGGATTGCCCGCCTCGTCGATGATCTTGCTTTCGAGCTGCGGCTGAGTACGGCCGACGGTGGTAACACGCAGTTCAAGATCGTCCATTGGGCCGGTCTGTAACGACACCGGACTGGTTTCCGTCATGCCATAGGCAATCTGCACTTCGATCATGTGCATTTCGTTGATGACCCGGCGCATCACTTCGATCGGGCACGTCGCCCCGGCCATGATCCCGGTGCGCAGGCTCGACAGGTCGAACTCGGCGCGTTGCGGTTGATCGAGCATGGCGATGAACATGGTCGGCACACCGTAAAGCGCGGTGGCTTTTTCCTGGGCGACAGTGCTCAGGGTCAACAGTGGATCGAAAGCATCGTTGGGGTAAATCATCGTGCTGCCGTGGGTGATGCAACCCAGATTGCCCATGACCATGCCGAAGCAGTGATACAACGGCACCGGAATCACCAGGCGATCGGCGACCGTCAGGCCGAGGCTTTCACCGACCATGTAACCGTTGTTGAGAATGTTGTAGTGACTGAGGGTCGCGCCCTTGGGGAAGCCGGTGGTACCGGAGGTGTACTGGATGTTCACCGCCTGGTCGAAATGCAGGCTGCCCTGGCGCTCGTGCAATTGTTCGTCCGACACGCCGCCGGCCAGATCGTCCAGTTGCGACCACGGCAAGAACCCGCTTGGCGGTTGCGCATCCAGGCTGATGACGCCCCGCAACTCGGGCAAGCGTTCGCTCTGTAGCTTGCCGATGGACTGCTCCGCCAGTTCCGGCACCAGGCCTTGCAACATGGCGTGATAGTTGGAGGTCTTGAAGGCCCCGGCACACACCAGCCATTGGCAACCGGATTGCTTCAACACGTATTCGAGTTCGGAACTGCGGTAGGCCGGGTTGATGTTGACCAGGATCACGCCGATCTTCGCGGTGGCGATCTGGGTGATGCACCATTGAGCGCAGTTCGGCGCCCAAATACCCAGACGATCACCGGTCTGCAGGCCCAGCGCCAGCAGTGCCTTGGCGTGCAGGTCGGCAGCCTCCGCCAATTGCCGCCAGGTGTATCGCAGCTGCTGATGGCGCACGACCAGCGCTTCCCCGTTCGGGTACTTTGCCACCGTGTTGTCGAACGCCTGGCCGATGGTCATCGCCAGCAAGGCTTTGTCCTGGGAACCACGGGTGTAACTACGCTGCGGATTTGCACTGGGTTGATCCATGACGACCCCTATTGTCTTTATTAACGGGCTATTCGCGGACGACCATTGTGGGAGTGACTGTGGCGAGGGGATTTATCCCCGTTGGGGCGCGAAGCGACCCTAAATCAATGATTGCGTTTTTTCAGATACACCGCATTCACTGGTTTTACGACTGCTTCGCAGTCGAACGGGGATAAATCCCCTCGCCACAGCTCGCTCCCACAGGGTTGGTTCGCGTTCTATCTTGAACTGCCTCTACTCTCGCTCAAGTTGACGTTAACGTAAAGGGTGATTGACAGCCTTTCGTCACAGGCTTACGTTAACGTAAAGGTGAGAGCCGAATCATTGCCCTCCCCACCCTACAAAAAAGCCAAAAGGTGCCCCATGAGCTACCCATCCCTGAATTTTGCCCTCGGTGAAACCATCGACATGCTGCGCGATCAGGTTCAGTCCTTCGTCGCCAAAGAGATCGCCCCTCGCGCCGCTCAGATCGACACCGACAACCTGTTCCCCGCCGACCTGTGGCGCAAATTCGGCGACATGGGCCTGCTGGGCATCACTGTTCCGGAAGAATACGGCGGCGCCGGCCTGGGTTATCTGGCCCACGTGGTGGTGATGGAAGAAATCAGCCGTGGCTCGGCCTCGGTTGCCCTGTCCTATGGCGCGCACTCCAACCTCTGCGTCAACCAGATCAACCGCAACGGCACCCACGAACAGAAATCCAAATACCTGCCGAAGCTGATCAGCGGCGAGCACATCGGTGCCCTGGCCATGAGCGAACCGAACGCCGGTTCCGACGTGGTATCGATGAAACTGCGCGCGGACAAGCGCGGCGACAAATATGTTCTCAACGGCAGCAAGACCTGGATCACCAACGGTCCGGACGCCAACACCTATGTGATCTATGCCAAGACCGACCTGGAAAAGGGTCCTCACGGCATCACCGCCTTCATTGTCGAGCGCGACTGGAAAGGCTTCAGCCGCAGCAACAAGTTCGACAAGCTCGGCATGCGCGGTTCGAACACTTGCGAACTGTTCTTCGATGACGTCGAAGTGCCGGAAGAAAACATCCTCGGCGTGCTCAACGGTGGCGTGAAGGTGCTGATGAGCGGCCTCGACTACGAGCGCGTCGTACTCTCGGGCGGCCCGACCGGGATCATGCAAGCCTGCATGGACCTGATCGTGCCCTACATCCACGACCGCAAGCAGTTCGGCCAAAGCATCGGCGAGTTCCAGCTGATCCAGGGCAAGGTTGCCGACATGTACACCCAGCTCAACGCCAGCCGCGCCTACCTGTACGCGGTGGCCCAGGCCTGCGAGCGCAACGAAACCGCACGCAAGGACGCCGCCGGCGTGATCCTCTACAGCGCCGAACGCGCCACGCAAATGGCCCTCGACGCGATCCAGATTCTCGGTGGCAACGGCTACATCAACGAATTCCCGGCCGGTCGTCTGCTGCGTGACGCCAAGCTGTACGAAATCGGCGCTGGCACCAGTGAGATCCGTCGCATGCTGATCGGTCGTGAACTGTTTAACGAGACGAAATGAATTTCGTCAGCTGCAAGCCACAAGCTTCAAGCGACAAGCAGAAGCTTTCCTCTTGCAGCTTGAAGCTTGCCGCTTACAGCTGCTTACGGAGTAAGCCATGATTTTGCATACCCAGCTCAACCCCCGTTCAGCGGAGTTCGCCGCCAACAGCGCGGCGATGCTCAAACAGGTCGACGCGCTGCACACCCTGCTTGCCCAAGTGGCGCAAGGTGGCGGCCCGAAGGCCCAGGAACGCCATACTTCGCGGGGCAAACTGCTGCCCCGTGAACGCATCAATCGCCTGCTGGATCCGGGCTCGCCGTTTCTGGAGATCAGCCAACTGGCGGCCTATGAGGTGTACGGCGAAGACGTTCCAGCCGCTGGCGTGATTGCCGGGATTGGCCGCGTGGAAGGCGTCGAATGCATGATCGTCGCCAACGACGCCACGGTTAAAGGTGGCTCGTACTACCCGCTGACCGTGAAAAAACACCTGCGCGCCCAGACCATCGCCCAGCAGAACCGTTTGCCGTGCATCTATCTGGTGGACTCCGGTGGCGCCAACCTGCCGCGTCAGGATGAAGTGTTCCCGGACCGCGAGCACTTCGGCCGGATCTTCTTCAACCAGGCCAACATGAGCGCCATGGGCATTCCGCAGATTGCCGTGGTGATGGGCTCCTGTACCGCTGGCGGCGCCTATGTGCCGGCGATGGCCGACGAAGCGATCATGGTTCGCGAGCAAGCGACGATTTTCCTCGCCGGTCCGCCGCTGGTAAAAGCCGCGACCGGTGAAGTGGTCAGCGCCGAAGACCTGGGCGGGGCCGATGTGCATTGCAAGATTTCCGGGGTGGCCGACCATTACGCCGAAAGCGATGAGCATGCGCTGGCCATCGCCCGCCGCAGTGTCGCCAACCTCAACTGGCGCAAACTCGGCGAAGTGCAGCAACGCACGCCCATCGCCCCGCTCTACAGCAGCGACGAGTTGTACGGCGTGGTGTCGGCCGATGCCAAGCAGCCGTTCGACGTACGCGAAGTGATTGCGCGGCTGGTCGATGGCTCGGTGTTCGATGAGTTCAAGGCCTTGTTCGGGACGACGCTGGTGTGCGGTTTTGCCTACCTGCACGGTTACCCGATCGCGATCCTGGCCAACAACGGCATCCTCTTCGCCGAAGCGGCGCAAAAAGGCGCGCACTTCATCGAGCTGGCCTGCCAGCGCGGCATCCCGTTGCTGTTCCTGCAAAACATCACCGGCTTCATGGTCGGGCAGAAATACGAAGCCGGCGGCATTGCCAAGCACGGTGCAAAACTGGTGACCGCCGTGGCGTGCGCCAAGGTGCCGAAATTCACCGTGATCATCGGCGGCAGTTTCGGTGCCGGCAACTACGGCATGTGCGGTCGGGCCTACGACCCGCGCTTCCTCTGGATGTGGCCGAATGCGCGCATCGGCGTGATGGGTGCCGAACAGGCCGCCGGCGTACTGGTGCAGGTCAAGCGCGAACAGGCCGAGCGCGGTGGTCATGGTTTCAGCGCCGAACAGGAAGCCGAGATCAAGCAACCGATCCTCGACCAGTACGAAGAACAGGGCCACCCCTACTATTCCAGCGCTCGCTTGTGGGACGACGGCGTCATTGACCCGGCACAAACCCGTGATGTCCTGGGCCTGGCCTTGTCGGCATCGCTGAATGCGCCAATCGAACCGAGCCGCTTCGGCGTGTTCCGGATGTGATTTTTTGTGGGAGCGAGCCTGCTCGCGAAGGCTTCACCGCGGTTCATCTACAGTACCGCGTGATCGTTCTTCGCGAGCAGGCTCGCTCCCACAAGGACCGTGGAGAACGGAAGAAATGAGCGACTTCAACACCCTCGAACTGCTGACCGACCCACGGGGTTTTGCGACCCTGTGGCTCAGCCGCGAAGAAAAGAACAACGCGTTCAACGCCGAAATGATCCGCGAACTGATCCTTGCCCTGGACCAGGTGTCGAGCGATGCCGGCCTGCGCTTTCTGCTGGTGCGTGGCCGCGGCAAGCATTTCAGCGCCGGCGCCGACCTGGCGTGGATGCAGCAATCGGCCGAACTCGATTACCACACCAACCTCGACGACGCCCGGGAACTGGCGGAGTTGATGTACAACCTGGCCAAACTGAAAGTCCCGACCCTGGCGGTGGTGCAGGGTGCGGCCTTTGGCGGGGCGCTGGGCCTGATCAGCTGCTGCGACATGGCCATCGGCGCCGATGATGCGCAGTTCTGCCTGTCGGAAGTGCGCATCGGCCTGGCACCGGCGGTGATCAGCCCGTTCGTGGTGCAAGCCATCGGCGAGCGCGCCACCCGGCGCTATGCCTTGACCGCCGAGCGCTTCGGCGGGCAACGGGCACGGGAACTGGGCTTGTTATCGGAGAGCTATCCGGCCCACGAGCTGGAACAGAAAATCGAGCAGTGGATCGACAATCTGCTGCTCAACAGCCCGGCAGCCATGCGCGCCAGCAAAGACTTGCTGCGTGAAGTCGGCGACGGTTCGCTGAATCCGGCGCTACGTCGCTACACCGAAAACGCCATCGCCCGCATCCGCGTCAGCCCTGAAGGTCAGGAAGGCCTGCGCGCCTTTCTGCAAAAACGTCCGCCGAGCTGGCAAGCCGAAATCACCCCCAAGGAGCCGCATTGATGAGCGCACCTGTCCTCACTACCCTGCTGGTGGCCAACCGTGGCGAAATCGCTTGCCGGGTGATGCGCACCGCCAAGGCCCTGGGCCTGACCACCGTGGCCGTGCACAGCGCCACCGACCGTGACGCCCGGCACAGCCGCGAGGCCGACATTCGCGTCGATCTCGGTGGCAGCAAGGCCGCTGACAGCTACCTGCAAATCGACAAATTGATCGCTGCCGCCAAGGCCAGCGGCGCCCAGGCGATCCACCCCGGTTATGGCTTTTTATCGGAGAACGCCGGGTTCGCCCGCGCGATCGAAGCGGCCGGCCTGATTTTCCTCGGCCCGCCCGCCTCGGCCATCGACGCCATGGGCAGCAAGTCGGCGGCCAAAGCGCTGATGGAAACCGCCGGCGTGCCGCTGGTACCGGGTTATCACGGCGAGGCTCAAGACCTCGACACCTTCCGCGACGCCTGCGAACGCATCGGCTACCCGGTGCTGCTCAAGGCCACGGCCGGTGGCGGCGGTAAAGGCATGAAAGTCGTCGAGGATGTCAGCCAATTGGCCGAAGCCCTGGCCTCGGCCCAGCGTGAAGCCCTGTCGTCGTTCGGCGATTCGCGGATGCTGGTGGAGAAGTACCTGCTCAAACCCCGTCATGTGGAAATCCAGGTGTTCGCCGATCAACACGGCAATTGCCTGTACCTCAACGAACGTGACTGCTCGATTCAACGACGACACCAGAAAGTCGTCGAAGAGGCGCCAGCCCCCGGCCTGAGCCCGGAACTGCGCCGCGCCATGGGCGAAGCCGCCGTGCGTTCGGCGCAAGCCATCGGTTACGTCGGTGCCGGCACCGTGGAATTTTTGCTCGATGCCCGTGGCGAATTCTTCTTCATGGAGATGAACACCCGCCTGCAGGTCGAACACCCGGTCACTGAAGCCATCACCGGTCTCGACCTGGTGGCCTGGCAGATTCGCGTGGCCCGTGGCGAAGCATTGCCGATGACCCAGGATCAGGTGCCGCTGAACGGCCATGCGATTGAAGTGCGGCTCTATGCCGAGGACCCGGGCAACGACTTCCTGCCGGCGACCGGGCGTCTGGAGTTGTACCGCGAATCCGCGCCGGGTGCGGGTCGTCGCGTGGACAGTGGTGTCGAGGAAGGCGACGAGATTTCGCCGTTCTACGACCCGATGCTCGGCAAACTGATTGCCTGGGGCGAGGACCGTGAACAGGCGCGCTTGCGACTGCTGAGCATGCTGGACGAGTTCGCCATCGGCGGGCTCAAGACCAACATCAACTTCCTGCGCCGCATCATTGCGCATCCGGCGTTTGCTTCGGCGGAACTGGATACCGGGTTCATTCCGCGCTATCAGGAACAACTGCTGCCTGCACCGGCCGAGCTCAGCGATGAGTTCTGGCAAGCCGCCGCCCAGTCGTTTGCCCAGAGCCAGCCGCGTTCACCGCGCGCCGATGATCCAAGTTCGCCTTGGGCCAACAGCAATGGTTTTCGGGCTGGCCTGCCGACGGAAATCACCCTGCACCTGAGTTGTGAAGGCCAGGACCGCGCATTGACGTTGGGCGCCGCCAATGCCCGCAGCGCACAGCTCAAAGGCGAGCATTTGCTGACGGAGCACGACGGCGTGCGCCGCCAGCATCGGGCTATCCGCCGTGGTGACTTCGTTTATCTGCAATGGGAAGGTGAACTGCACCGCATCGAGTCCTACGACCCGATCAGCGCCGTCGAGGCCAGTCACAGCCATCACGGCGGGCTGACCGCCCCCATGAACGGCAGCATCGTGCGCGTGCTGGTGGAAGCCGGGCAAACGGTCGAGGCCGGGGCACAACTGGTGGTACTCGAAGCGATGAAGATGGAGCACAGCATTCGCGCGCCCCATGCCGGTGTGATCAAGGCACTGTATTGCCAGGAAGGCGAGATGGTCAGCGAAGGCAGTGCGCTGGTCGAGTTGGAAGAGGCGTGAAATGAAGAACGCCCCCAGGGGCGTTCTGATCAGAATTTGGCTGTCGCCTGAACCACCACGCCGATGATACGGCACTCTTGGGTGTAAAGGGCTTTCGGATACGTCGGATTGAGCGGGACCAGGTAACGCTGCCCGCCCTCTTCGATCAATTTGCGAAAAATCGCCTCGCTGCTGCTGGGCCATTGCGCGATCACCAGCTTGCCAGGTACGGCTTCCACATCCGGGTCCACCAGGATCAACATGCCCTCGGCGATGCTCAGGCCACTGGGTGCGGTCATCGCATCACCCGTGACCGTCAACCAGAAGGCCGCGCCCTGAGCGTGATAGTCGGACAGTTCGAAACGATACTGTGCCAGCTCCCCATCGCGGACTTCTCCGGTTTCCCGCCAGTCACTGACCGGGTAGCGGAAGTACGGATTGTACTTCTGCGTCAGGGAAATCCCGTCTTCCTGTGAGTCCAAAGGCTCGCGAATGACCAAAGCCACTTCGAGAAAGTCCATGCCGAGCGCCTTCAACACCCGGTTCATGTTTTCCACGCCAGGCTCGCGACGTTTATTCAGCCAGTGACCCACGCCGCCCTGGGACATCCCGAGGCGGTCGGCGAGTATTTCTTGAGTGACTTTGAGCTCACTCATCTTGGCCTTGACCAATTCAATCCATTTATCCATGGGCGGCACGATACGTGGTGGACTCCGGCCATCAAAACACAAATTGTAGTATTTAAATTATGGTCACAAATACAGATCGTACTAGGATGACTTCACGGATCTGAATCTATCACGGAGCTTGCCATCACCATGACCCAACCCGCCAACGAATTGCCTGATATGCAAATCGACACCTCCCTCACCTCGCCCCAAGGTTCGGCCGCTGCCCAGCGCGCATTGGACTACTACCTGAAACCGGCTGTTTCAGAGGAAGTGGTCGAGGCACGTTTCTTTGATGTGAACCGCAACATCAGCTGCGAGGAGGCACTGGTCCATGCCACGGACCTGCTGCGATGCGCCGCCGCCACGGCCTGCGAGTCAGCCAGTCATCTGCAGGGGACGAACCGGGACCTGGCATTTTCGACGGTGCATATGATCGACATGGCCAAGGCCATGGTGGATCGGTCACTGGAGAGATATCAGAACGGTTGAAGCGAAGCTGCAAAAAAAGAGAGGACGGGAAAGAATTTTCCAATCGCGCAGATAAAATCATTTGACTTGCAAACGAGAATGATTATTATTGCATCAGCTGGTCGCGAGATCAGTCGATGGACCAGGGACCTTAGGTCGGTCTCCTGGACTATCTCCTCATCAGGCTAATCACGGTTTTTGACCCGGCTTTTTGCCGGGTCTTTTTTTGCCAGTTTTCTGGCTTATGGCTTCAGGCTAATGAAGTCTGTAGGTGCCGCAAATTCGATGGCGCGGATGATATCAAAAGAATATTTGTTGGCAAGAGAAGCCTTTAATCATTAAGGCAAACTAATGGCAAATAGCACTTGAGAATCAATCGCATAATCTCTAAGCTGCGTCAGCGTCAGGGAGGACGCCCCCCGTTTTTCCTTCGTCCGCGACTTGTCCCCGGCGATGATCCATCGCTGCAAGGCAGGCAAAGACCGAATGCCCTTGCCGCCCCTCTCTCCCCTCAATACACAGCAATATGCGAATCCGTTCGCGGCTCGGTCCCGCCACAAAGCACCCCGGTTTCAGGGTCGCGCAGGATGATTTGCCCGCGACCGTAACTGGTGAGATCGCAAGCCACCTCGACCTCATGCCCACGCCGAGCCAATGCCGCCGCCATGTCTCGCGAAGCGTCCTGCTCAATACCGACCTTCAGTCCGCCCAGCCATTGCCAGCGCGGCGCATCGAGGGCCGCTTGCGGGTTGAGCCCGAAATCCACCAGGTTCATCACCATCTGCACGTGCCCTTGCGGTTGCATGTAACCGCCCATCACACCGAAGGGTCCCATCGCCTCTCCGTCCTTGCTGAGGAACCCGGGAATGATGGTGTGGAAGGTCTTTTTGCCCGGCGCCAGGCAATTGGAATGCGCGGGATCAAGACTGAACTCTTCACCCCGGTTTTGCAGGGCGATACCGCTGTCGGGCAACACCACGCCGGAACCGAAGCCGTGATAGTTGCTCTGGATGAAGGACACCATGTTGCCTTCGGCGTCGGCGGTGGCCAGGTACACGGTGCCGCTGGCGTGGGGATCGCCCGGCTGCGGCGCCACGGCCCGTTCGCCGATCTGCGCCCGGCGATGGACCGCATAGTGGTCGCTCAGCAAGTCGTCCACGGCGACCCGCATATGTTCCGGGTCCGTGATGTAGTGCAAGCCATCGCAGTAAGCGAGTTTCATGGCTTCGAGCTGACGGTGCCAGGTTTGCTGGCTGTCACGGTGATCGAAATCGAAGCCCTCGAGAATCTTCAGGGTCATCAATGCCACGAGTCCCTGGCCGCTCGGTGGAATCTCCCAGACATCGACACCGCGGTAGTTGACCTTGATCGGGTCCACCCATTGCGCGCGGTAATCCTGCAGGTCGCTGGCGCGCAAATAGCCGCCCGTGGCCCGCGAATGCGCATCCAGCCGTTGCGCCAGGGCGCCACGATAGAAACTCTCGCAACCGGTGGCTGCCAGTTCACTCAAGGTGCGTGCCTGGGCCGGGTTGCGGAACAGTTCACCGGCACGGGGCGCGCGGCCGTCAATCAGAAAGGTGTCGAACCAGCTCTCAAGCACGTCGCTGCGATCCCTGCTGTTATCTTGGCTGAAATCCTCCAGCGCGGTCTGCCATTGCAGGGCAACCACCGGCGACACCGGAAAACCCTCCCGCGCCAGACTGATGGCCGGTTGCAGCAAATCGGCAAAGGGCAGTCGACCGAAACGCGTGGACAGCTCCGCCCAGGCAGACGGACAGCCCGGAACCGTCACCGGCGTCCAGCCATGCAAAGGCATCTTGTCATGACCGGCGGCTTTCACCGCCTCGATGCTCAAGGCCTGGGGGGCCGCGCCGTTGGCGTTCAAGCCGTGCAACTTGTTTTGCGTCCAGACCAGCGCAAAGGCATCGCCGCCGATGCCGCAACCGGTGGGTTCAACCACGGTCAGCGCCGCGGCCGTGGCGATGGCCGCATCGATAGCGTTACCGCCGCGCCGCATGATTTCGATGCCTGCTTCGGCGGCCAATGGCTGAGAGGCGGCGACCATACCGCGTTTGGCGAAGACACTTTGACGTTGTGAGGCGTAGGGGTATTCATGGGCGGAAAATTTGAACATGGCAGACTCACACAAAGATTTTTGACGGGTTCACAACACGCGACTGAGAAACGCCCGCGTACGGGCATGACTGGGCTGGCTGAAGATCTGTTCGGGCGGGCCTTGCTCGATCAGCTCGCCCTGATCGAGCACCACCACCCGGTCGGCCACCTCGCGGGCGAAACCCATTTCGTGGGTCACCACGACCATGGTCATGCCCTCTTCGGCCAGTTCCTTCATCACTTGCAGCACTTCACCCACCGTCTCCGGATCAAGTGCGCTGGTGGGTTCGTCGAACAGCATCGCCTGGGGCTTCATGGCCAGCGCCCGGGCAATGGCCACCCGCTGTTGCTGGCCACCGGACAACATCGATGGATAGTGATCGGCCTTCTCCGCCAACCCTACCCGCTTGAGCAGTGCCCGCGCCTGCTCCACCGCCGCCGCGCGCGGCACGCCCAGCACATGGATCGGTGCTTCGATAATGTTTTCCAGGGCGGTCATATGCGGGAACAGATTGAAGCGCTGAAACACCATGCCGATGTCCCGCCGCTGGCGAGCGATGTTGCGCTCCGAGTCGCGGGCCAGGCTGCCATCGGCGCGGGTGCGATAACCCATCGGCTGACCGGCGACGCGAATCTGCCCGGACTGAATGTCTTCCAGCAGGTTGATGCAGCGGATGAAGGTGGTTTTGCCGGACCCGGAGGCACCGATCAACACCACCACTTCACCGCGCCGCACTTGCAGGGAAATGCCCTTGAGTATTTCCAGGTCACCGAAGGACTTGTGAATATCCAGCGCTTCGATGACCAGTTCTTCACTCATGTGTGCCATCTCAACGCCCCCTCAACAGTTTCATGGTGTTGCGCCCGAACATCCGGCTGGCCGCCGGCGCCGGACGGTCCGACTGACCGAAGCGGGTTTCGAGCCAGCGCTGGAAAAAGCCCCAGAGTGTGGTCAAGGCCAGGAAGTAAATAGCCACGACCAGATACAACTCGAACACCCTGAAGGTCGCCGACGTCACCATTTGCGTACTGAGCAGCAGCTCCTGAACCCCGATGACGCTGACCAGCGTGGTGTTTTTCAGCATCACGTTGAACTCGTTGCCCAGCGGTGGCACGATCACCCGGAACGCCTGTGGCAACACGACACGCCGCATCAGCTTGGGAAAGGTCATGCCCAATGAACGCCCGGCTTCGTACTGCCCCTTGTCCACCGCGCCGATACCGGCACGGATGATCTCGGCCATGTACGCGCCTTCATTCAGTCCCAACGCGATGATCGCGGCCTGAATGTTGCCGGGCACGACGATCCAGCCAAGGTCCAGGTCCTCAAAGCGGAAAATGCCCCCCGCCGCCAATGCCGTGTACAGAAAAACGATCTGTACCAGCAGTGGCGTACCGCGCATCAGCCAGACATAAAAGCGCACCGGATACTGCAAGAGCGGGTTGCTCGACAGCTTCATCAGCGCGGCGATCAGCCCCAGGACGCAACCGAGCAACATCGCCGAAACGCTGATCAGGCAGGTCAGCCACAGCCCCGTCAGGTAGACATCGCTGGGCTGCAACAGGTACTGCCAGAACACATCCCAATTGAAGTTCATCAGGTTTGCCCTCAGTCCAGTTTGTCGCTGTCGACATGCCATTTACTGAGGAGCGCGGCGTAACTGCCGTCGGCGCGCATGCCTTGCAGGACTTCGGTCAAGGCCACTGTCAGCTGTGGATCGCTCTTGCGCACGCCAAAACCGGTGAGGATGCGATTGAACGCCGGTACTGCCGACTGGAACAGGTCCGGGGCCAGTTGCTGATAATGTCCGGCGGACTCGACCGTGGTACCGAAGGCATCCACCTGATTGATGCGCAAGGCCTGAAAGGCGTCGGCATCGACGTTGTACACCACCAGTTTCATCGGCGCCTTGCCAGCCGCTTCGAGCTTCTCGTTTTCCTTGCCCAGCAGCACACGGATGGTCGAACCGTTACTGACCGCGACCTTGAGCCCGGACAGGTCCTCCAGGGTACTCACCGCTTTTGGATTGCCCTTGGGCACCACGATCGATTGGCTGGAATACATAAAGTTGACGATGTCGATCACCTCGCGGCGTTCGGGTTTATCGAACAACTGATCGACGATCATGTCGCACTGCTGCGCCAGCAGAGCCGGGATCAATCCGGCGAAGGGCGAGATGCGCCATTCGACCTTCTTGTCCCCCAGACGCTTGGCGATCGCTTCCCCCATGTCGACCTGCAGCCCGACCGGTTTCTGCTTCATGTCAAACGACACCAGCGGTGGCGAGTCCATGCCGGAGCAATAGACGATCTTCTCGCTCTTGCTCAGTCGCTCGGGTAACTCGGGGGCGGCGAGCGCCCATTGCGAACACAGACTCAAGGTGAACACGGCAACTAACGCGCAAGGCTTGTGCATGGTGCATGACTCCAGTTGGCTGGTTGTTCTTCTATTGGTGGGCTTCGAGAAACTGAATAAGTCGCGGAATGGTGCCCTCGATGTGCTCGCACACTACGGCGGCGGCTTTGTCCGGGTCGCCCGAACGCAGTGCGTCGATGATCGAGGCGTGTTCGTCCCGGGCGCTGCGGGGTTTGTCGGCGTGTTGCAGCCACAGGCGCATGTGCGGCTCGATCACCGAATACAGCGCCGAAATCTGCCGCATCAGGCGCGGACGTTCACTCAGGCTGCACAGATATTCATGAAAGGCGCGATGGCGGCTGACCCACTCGGCGCCGTCTTCGCGATAGTCGTCCATCTCATCGAGCAAGCGCTCCAGATGACTGAATTGACGCTCGGTGATTTTCGTCACCGCAACTCGAATGGCCAGGCCTTCAAGGGCGCTGCGCATCTCGAACACCTCGCGCATTTCCTCGATGTTCAGGCCGCGCACGATGGCGCCGCGGTTTGGCCGTAGCGTCACCAGGCCGTCGGCATCCAGACGCCGGAACGCTTCACGCACCGGCATGCGGCTCATGCCGATTTCCCCGGCGATGTCCTCGGCAATCAGCCGCTCACCGGTGCGGTAACGTCCTTTGCAGATGGCTTCCAGGAGAAAGTTGTAAGCCTCCTCCTCGGCGGTAACGGGCTGGCGCTCGGCGTAGACAGGGGCGAATTTCATCGGGTGCACCTTTTGTATTTTTGTATCCAATTATCCATAAAGCCAAAAAGGCACATTGCGTGCCAGGTTCGGCGCAGAGCGTGCAGGTCTTTGATTGAATTGATTTAGCTGAAATCAGGAAGGCCGATAGTCGCCATGGGGGCCGGACGGAAACGAGTTGAAATGAACCAGGGTGTAACCAAAGCGCCACAAAACGGTGCGGGCAGTAACACGGCCAGTGGCAATGCAGTGAAGGTGAATTTCGAGCCGCGAAGCCAAACTTCGGCATGGCCGGTGAAACGATTTTTCTCCGCTGCCAGCCCCCTTCTCTTGCGTGTAAAGTAGCCGCCATAAAAATCTTAATCAGGAACCCTGACCGTGGCTAAAACTCTCGACATCAGTGCCAACTTCGACAGCGGCAACATCCAGGTGATCGATGTCAGCGACCCGCTCAAACCCCTGCTGGCCATCCGTCCCGATACCAAAAGCAGCCATTTTCAATGGTTCCACTTCAAGGCCAGCGGCCTGCATGTCGGCCAGGAGCACTGGTTTCGTCTGAACAATGCCAGCCAGTCTTCGTACAACAAGGCCTGGGACGGTTATCAGGCCAGAGCCTCCTACGATCACGTCAACTGGTTCCAGGTGCCGACCATCTTCGAAGGCGACTGCCTGCGTTTCTGCCTTGAAGCCACGCAAACCCACGCCTGGTTCGCCTACTTCGAACCCTACAGCCGTGGCCGCCACGACTGGCTGATCGAGCAAGCACTGACCAAGGCCGGCACTGAACTGCTGGCCACTGGCAAGAGCGTTGAGGGTCGCGACATTCAGTTGCTGCGCAAAGGCACCGGTGCCGAAGGCCGGCGCAAGGTTTGGATGATTGCCCAGCAACATCCGGGCGAACACATGGCCGAGTGGTTCATGGAAGGCGTCATCGAACGCCTGGAAAAACACGACGACCCGGTACTGAACAAACTGCTGGCCAGCGCCGACCTGTACCTGGTGCCGAACATGAACCCGGACGGTGCTTTCCACGGCCACCTGCGCACCAACGCCATGGGCCAGGACCTGAATCGTGCCTGGCAGAGCGCCAGCCCGGAGATCAGCCCGGAAGTCTTTTTCGTCCAGCAGCAGATGGAAAAGTACGGCGTCGACCTGTTCCTCGACATCCACGGCGACGAGGAAATCCCCCACGTCTTCACCGCCGCTTGCGAAGGTAATCCGGGTTACACGCCACGGATCGAAAAACTCGAAGAGCACTTCCGCAGCCACCTGAAGAAAACCACCAAGGACTTCCAGACCAAGCACGGCTATACCCGAGACGAACCGGGCCAGGCCAACATGACCCTGGCCTGCAACGCCGTTGGCCAGAAGTACGACTGCCTGTCGCTGACCCTGGAAATGCCGTTCAAGGATCATGACGACCACCCGAACGCGGAGACCGGCTGGTCGGGCAAGCGTTCGAAGCAGTTGGGGAAGGATGTGTTGACCACTGTTGCCGAGATGGTCGACGCGTTGCGCTGATCCAGCCCCGAAGGCTGCATGCCTGGTGTGCAGCCCCACCTGTTTCAGTGCAAACCACGAACCTGTGGGAGCGAGCCTGCTCGCGATAGCGGCGCATCAGTCAGCAGAGATGCTGAATGTGACACCGTGATCGCGAGCAAGCTCGCTCCCACAGTTTTTTACTTTCTATCGATCAACCGCGATCCTTACCCCGCAGCATGCTGTCGAGCACGCCATCTCGGCGCACCCACCCGTGAAACAAAGCCGCCGCCAAATGCAGCAACACCGTCAAAAACAACAAATACGCCAGATACCCATGAGCCTTGCGCAGGAACGCAAACACCTGCGCATCGGCCGGCACGATCGAGGGCAATTGCAACGAACTGCTGAGCATCACCGGTTCACCGGACGCGGAAATCATCGCCCAACCAAGCAATGGCAGAATCAGCATCAAGGCGTACAGCAGCACATGGGACGCCTTGGCCGCCAGCGCCTGCCAACCCGGCAGATCGGCGGGCAACGGCGGCTGTTGCGTGGAGAAACGCACCAAAAGCCGCACGATCACCAGCAACAGAATCGCCACACCCAAAGGCTTGTGCAGGTTGATCAGCCATTCATGGCGTTCGGACACCGAGGCGACCATCCCCGCGCCGATAAACAGCATGGCGATGATCATCAGTGCCATCAGCCAGTGCAGCAGGCGCGCCAGGGGAGCGAAATGGTTAGGTTGAGTGCTCATTGCTGGGCCTCCTGTTTGGCAGCGGGCAACTGGCTGACTTCGCTGGTGCGACGCAGGTAGGACGTGGCGTAGCCGGCTGAACGAGCGGCGAGCAACGGGTCGTCGGAACCTTCGATGCCGGCCGGCAGCACCAGCGGGTCGTAGTTGATATCGCGGCACTCGCCGTTGAGTTGCGGCTGGGATTTTTCCAGTACCAGGGTGCCGGCGTTCAATACCTTGCGCCCCTCGGGCCAGGCCTTGCTGGCGTCGTTGACTGGATCGCCAGGGTTGGCCAGGGTGATGTTCAACTGAAAGCGCAGCGGGCCGGCGGCGATCCGCTGATCCAGGTCCTTCTCGAGGAAATCGCTGCCCTCCGGAGCCGTGGCACCCGGCGCGTCCACCGCCTGCGGCACCATGCTCCAGCGCACCGCTTGCCGCTGCCCGGCGGCGTTGACCAGATAAAACGCGTTGACGCTGTTGTAAGTTTCCGTCACGTAACTGGCTGAGGGTTTGGCGGTCTTGATCCAGGCCAAAAACGGCCCGGCTTCCGGGTGCGAACCGAAGAACGCCGGCACCGCCGCCGGGTCCGGTTTGCCGGTCGAAGGCAGCGGCGACTGCGCCTGCTGCAATTGATAAAACGCCTCAGGCGTGCCAACGGGAAACACTGGCATGCTGTTCATCCCGGTACGCCACTGCTGGCCGTTGGCCTGATTGAAGCGCAGCGCCAGGCTGCGGATCGGCACAGCGCTATCCGGCGCATAGGGATTACCCGCCGGCAAGGCGAAACGGCCAACCACCGGCGTGCGCGCCGCGTTGAATACCTGTGCGGTGGAATAACTGCGTGCCTCGCCGCTGCTCTCGAAATGGCCGATCACGCACACACCCTTGGAGTGATTGCGCCGGAATCCGGGGTGCACGCCGTTGTTGGTTTCCAGCACATTGATCAGTTTTTTCGGCGTCAGGCGCTGTGGGTCCAGGGTGCCGTTGACGTAGGCAAACGCTCCGGCCACGACCGCGATGACCACGGCAATGCCGGCCAGACGTAACGTCAGGCTCGCGGCACTCAAGGGTGGCGGTGATGATCGATCTACCATGAAAGACTCCAGGGCCATCGGCCACAAGTGAGAAGAACCAGGCAGACGAACCGCGCGACGGTTTATTCCCTGGCGCGGTATTTATTTTTTCGGGCGTGGAATAACCTCCCACGCCAAGCGTCTTCCTGGTTCAAAGCGTAGTGAGTAACCAGAAATTCATGAACGATATCGACGAACAACTGCGAGAAATCATTCCCAGATTGCGTCGCTTTGCCGTTTCGCTGACGCGCAACTCCAGCAGCGCCGACGATCTGGTGCAGTCGTGTCTGGAGCGCGCGCTGTCGAGTTGGGGAGATAAACGCGTCGAGGGCGATTTGCGCGCCTGGCTGTTTGCGATTCTCTATCGTCAGTTTCTTGATGCTCACCGAAGCTCCCGACGCTATGCGCGAATGCTCGAATTCTTTACCGGGCGCGACGATGCGCAGCCTTCGGTAGAGCGCAGCGTGATCGCCCAATCGACCCTCAACGCCTTCGATCAATTGCCCACCGAACAGCGCGCGCTGCTGTTGTGGGTGTCGGTGGAAGGCTTGAGTTACAAAGAGGTCGCCGAGATTCTCGACGTACCCACCGGCACCGTGATGTCCCGCCTGTCCCGGGCCCGCCAGGCCCTGCGCCAACTCAGCGATGGCGAAATCACCCGCCCTGCCCTGCGGAGACTCAAATGATCAGCATGCCCCCCAGCGAACGCGACCTGCACGCTTACGTCGACCACCAGCTCAGCGACGACGACCGACATCGGGTGGAGACGTTTCTCGCCAGCAACCCGCAGATTTGCGCACAAGTACGCGCCTGGCAGCAGGACGCCCAGCAACTGCGCGCGGCCCTGAGCGGCGCCTTGCAGCAACCGGCCAACCCGGACCTCGATCCGGCGCAGATCCGCCAGCGCATGAAGCGCCAGTCCCGACGCCACCTGGCCAGCGCCGCGGTGTTGCTGATCGCCGTCAGCGTCGGCGGGTTCAGCGGTTGGAAGGCCCGGGAAATGACCCTTCTCAGCGCCGCGCAACCGATGGCCGACGCCATGCAGGCTTACCGTCTGATAGCCGAGCAGGGGCTGTTGCCGGCGGACTACAAGGCTGGGAATGACGGCGACATGCAGGGTTGGCTCGATCGTTACTTCACCCAGGCCAATCGCTTGCCCGACCTCACCGGTGCCGGGTTCAAACCGGTGAGCGGGCGCTTGCTCAGCACCGAGCAAGGGCCCGCGGCGATGGTGGTGTACGAAGATCAGGGCGGGCACAAAATCAGCTTCTACGTGCGACCGCCGGGACCGAAGAATTTCCTGTTGCCCAGGGGCAGTCGCAGTGATGGCGGGTTGCAGGCCGAGTATTGGTCCGGGGGTGGCTACAACTATGCGATGGTCAGCCCGGCGGATGCGCCGGCGGCGCGGATGCTCAGGCAGACCACTCGGTTCTGACCAACCCCATCCCTGTGGGAAGCGCTTTTCTGTGGGAGCGAGCCTGCTCGCGAACAGGGTGTGCCAGTCGCCATTAAAGTAGCCTGACACACCGCCTTCGCGAGCAGGCTCGCTCCCACAGGGGTTCTGTGCCGGACACAAAAACCGCGGCTGTCACCCAACTGTTGTGGGAGCGAGCCTGCTCGCGAAGGCTGTCTGTCAGCCTCCATCTCTGCTGCATGTGCCGCCGTCTTCGCGAGCAGGCTCGCTCCCACAGGGGTCTGCGCAAACTTCAGGTCTGTCCGAACACTTGCGAAGGTCGCCGCAGCAATGGATCAAACGGATTGATCCTCGGCCCGATCAACGCCGCTTCGCGCTTGAGCATGTCCACCACCGTCGGCAGGCGATCCGGTCCCAGGCGATCGCTTACCGTCGCCACGCTCAACGCCGCCACCGCCCGCCCCTCACGATCGAGAATCGGCACCGCCACCCCGGCCATGCCCTGCAGCACACCGGTGTTGCGCCCGGCGTAGCCGAGCTTGCGCACGTTCTCGACTTCCGAACGCAGGAACACCTCGTCGTACAGATGGAAATCCTTGAGCCGCGGCAAGTTGTAGTGAATCACCGTGTCGCGTTCCTCCTCCGGCAGAAACGCCAGAATCGCCAGGCTACCCTGCCCCACACCCAGTGCCACTCGGCCACCGATATCACCGGTGAAGGTGCGGATCGGAAACGGTCCTTCACTGCGGTCCAAGCAAATCGCATCGAAGCCGCTACGCGCCAGCAGGAACAGCGAATCGCCCAACGACGCTGACAGCCGCAGCAATGCCGGGCGCACCAGTTCGCGCAGGTTGCCGCTGTTGCCTGCGCGGGCAGCCAGGGCGAAAAAATCCAGGCTCAGCCGATAGCGTTTGCTGCGCGCATCCTGTTCGACCATGCCCTCGTCCATCAGGCTGCGCAGCAAGCGGTGAGTGGTCGGTTGCGACAAGCCGATGTGCTGCGCCAGTTGCGTCACGCGCTCGCCGCCTTCGACGGTATCGCCCAGCGCCCGCAACACCGCAAACAGCCTTGAGACAGCGCCCACACCGACTTCATTTTTGTTTTCATTCCGCTCAATGGAATCCGACATGAGTTTTCTCGCTATTTAATTTACTCACCGAATGAAACTGAAAATAGTGGTCGATTCAGTGAAATAGGCCATTGAGCCTATCCTAGTCTTCGTCCTAATCTGCGTCCATACAGGGGCGATTCGAACAACAACGGCAGCCGACTCAAGTCGAGCGCCAACGCCCCCCCGGCAACACGCTTTCGTATCTGCCCATACAAAAAAGCGCGCCTTCGGGCGACGCATAACAATCTCAGGTGGAGGCGCAGTCATGGCTTTTGTGCAACTTGAAAAACTCGGCAAACGCTACGGTGAGATAGACGCCGTGGTCGCCACCGACCTCTCGGTGGAGAAAGGCGAATTCGTTTCCCTGCTCGGCCCCTCCGGATGCGGTAAAACCACCACCCTGCAAATGATCGCCGGCTTCGTCGAAGTCACCAGCGGGCGCATCGTGCTCGACGGTCGCGACATCACCCACGCCAAACCCGCCAGCCGTGGCCTGGGCGTGGTGTTCCAGAGCTACGCGCTGTTCCCGCACATGACCGTCAAGGACAACGTCGCCTTCGGCCTGCGCATGCGCAAGGTGCCAAATGCCGAGCTCCAGCAGCGAGTCGAGCGAGTGCTGAAACTGGTACGCCTGCACCAGCACGCCGAGCGTTACCCACGGGAGCTTTCCGGCGGCCAGCGTCAGCGTGTTGCCCTGGCCCGGGCGCTGGTGATCCAGCCGCCGGTGTTGTTGCTCGATGAGCCGCTGTCCAACCTCGACGCCAACCTGCGCGAAGAGATGCAGTTCGAAATCCGCCGCATCCAGCGTGAAGTCGGCATCACCACGCTGATGGTCACCCACGACCAGTCCGAAGCACTGTCCATCAGCGACCGCGTGGTGGTGATGCAGGCCGGGCGTATCACCCAGATCGACGCGCCTTACACCCTCTACGAACACCCGCGCACCGAATTTATTTCCGGATTCGTCGGCAAGGCCAATCTGCTGCCCGGTGAACGCGACAGGGCTGGCGTGGTTCAGGTGTGCAGCCGTGGCGATGGCGAGCTGACTCTGAGCCTGCGTCCGGAAAAAATTGATCTGCGCGACGCAGGCCACGGGCGTCTGCAAGGCAAGGTCAGCAGCCGCTTCTTTCTTGGCAGTCAATGGCTGTACGGCGTGTCGACGATCCTGGGCGAGCTGTGCGTGGTGCGCCGCAACGACGGCTCGGCGCCGCTGAATGAAGGCACGGCGGTGGGTCTGGATTGGGACACCGCGCTTTTGCGGGTGCTGACTGCCGACGAGGTGACGGCATGAGTACGCTCGCCGCCATCCGCCAGGGGCGCCAGGGTTACTGGCTGTCGGCACCGGCCCTGGCCTTGTACCTCGGGCTGTTGGTGATCCCGTTGGCGCTGACCCTGGTGTTGTCGTTCAACGTTTTCGACTACAGCTCGGGGATCAACGGGAACGCCTACACCGTTGACCACTACGGCAGTCTGTTGGGCGATCCGTATTTCTACGAGATCTTTCTGCGAACCCTGTGGATCAGCGCACTGACCACTCTGCTTTGCGTGCTGATCGGCGTGCCCGAGGCCTACATCCTCAGCCGTATGGGTACCCCGTGGCGCTCGATTTTCCTGATCCTGATCCTCACCCCGCTGCTGATTTCGGTGGTGGTGCGCGCCTTCGGCTGGAGCCTGCTGCTCGGCGCCGACGGCCTGGTCAACCAGACCCTGCAAGCCTTCGGCGGCTCGCCGATGAAGCTGCTCTACACGCCGTTCGCGGTGGTGATTGCGCTGGTTCACGTGATGCTGCCGTTCATGATCATCCCGGTCTGGACCTCGCTGCAAAAACTTGACCCGGCCGCCGAACAAGCCGCGCTGTCACTGGGCGCCAGCCATTTCACGGTGATTCGCAAAGTGGTGTTGCCTCAAGTCATGCCCGGCATCTTGTCCGGCACCTTGATCGTGTTCGGCCTTGCCGCCAGCTCCTTCGCCATTCCCGGCCTGCTCGGCGGACGCCGCCTGAAGATGGTCGCCACGCTGATCTACGACCAGTACCTGTCGGAACTCAACTGGCCAATGGGCGCGGCGATCGCCGTGGCCCTGCTGCTCATCAACCTGCTGATCATGCTGTCGTGGAATCGCATGATCGAAGGCCGCTACAAGAAGTCATTGGGATAATTCGTCATGTCCAGGAACGGTCCTCTCGCCCTGCTGTTTCACACCCTGGTGGTATTGTTCATGCTCGCACCGCTGGTGGTGGTGTGCCTGGTGGCCTTCACCCCGGAGAACACCCTGAGCCTGCCGACCACGGAGTTTTCCCTGCGCTGGTTCCGGGCTGTGTTCGAACGCGCCGACTTTGTCGATGCGTTTTACAACAGCCTGATCCTGGCGTTCAGTGCGGCCTCGCTGGCGACGCTGATTGCGGTGCCAGCGGCGCTGGCGATCACCCGCTTCGAGTTTCCCGGCCGGGACTTTCTCAACGGGCTGTTTCTGTCACCGATCATCATTCCGCACCTGGTACTGGGGGTGGCGTTGCTGCGTTTGTTTGCGCTGATGGGGGTCAACGGCAGCTTCGCCTGGCTGATCTTCGCCCATGTGCTGGTGATCACTCCGTATGTACTGCGGTTGGTGCTGGCCTCGGCCATTGGTCTGGACCGCAGCGCCGAACACGCCGCGCAATCCCTGGGTGCCGGGCGCTTCACGCTGTTCCGCCAGATCACCTTGCCGATGATTCTGCCGGGGGTCGCCGGCGGGTGGTTGCTGGCGTTCATCAACAGTTTCGACGAGGTCACCCTGTCGATCTTCGTCACCTCGCCGGCCACCCAAACCTTGCCGGTGCGCATGTACGTCTACGCCACCGAATCCATCGATCCGATGATGGCGGCGGTGTCGGCGCTGGTCATTGCGCTGACCGCGCTGACCATGATTCTGCTCGACCGGGTCTATGGCCTGGATCGGGTTCTGGTGGGCAAACAATGAGGGCGCCATGGCTCTGCTGAAACGACTGGCCGAAGGCGATCGCCCGGCCCTGGACTTTACCCTCGACGGCCAACCGGCCAGCGGCCTGCTCGGCGACACCGTGCTGACGGCGGTACTGACCTTAAGCGAACACCTGCGCGGCAGCGACTTCAGCGCCGAACCCCGCGCCGGTTTCTGCCTGATGGGCGCCTGCCAGGACTGTTGGGTGCGGCTGGGCGATGGTCGCCGGGTGCGTGCGTGTTCGACCTTGCTTGAAGCCGGGCAGCACATCAACCGCGAACCAGGACGAGTGATATGAACACCCATTCCATCTGCAGAAACCCAATCCCCTGTGGGAGCTGGCTTGCCAGCGATAGCGGCCTGTCTGCCGGCATCAATGTTGAATGTGCCGCCCTCATCGCTGGCAAGCCAGCTCCCACAAGGGGTTGGGTATGAAGCCTGTGGTTATCATCGGCGCCGGCCCTGCTGGTATTCGTGCCGCGCAGACGTTGGTGGCACAGGGTGTACGCCCGGTGCTGCTGGACGAAGCCGCGCGCGGTGGCGGGCAGATTTATCGACGCCAGCCGGCCAACTTCAAGCGTTCGCCGGTCAAGCTATATGGCTTCGAAGCGCGCAAGGCCAACGCCCTGCACCAGACCCTCGACACGCTGCGCGACCAGCTCGATTACCGCCCCGAAACCCTGGTGTGGAACGCCGAGAACGGCACCCTCGATACCTTGCAGGATGGCTGTGCCGGGCGGTTGGAATTTTCCCGGGTGATTGTCGCCACTGGCGCCACCGACCGGATTCTGCCGGTTCCGGGCTGGACATTGCCCGGGGTCTATAGCCTCGGCGCGGCGCAGATCGCCTTGAAGTTCCAGGGTTGCGCTATCGGTGAGCGCGTGGTGTTCGCCGGCAGCGGGCCGTTGCTGTACCTGGTCGCTTATCAATACGCCAAGGCTGGTGCCAAGGTGATTGCGGTGCTCGACAGCTCGCCCTTCAGCGCCCAGGCCCGCGCCCTGCCCCACCTGTTGGCGCAACCGGCCACATTGGCCAAAGGCATCTATTACCGAGGCTGGCTGACCGCCCACGGCATACCGGTGCATCAGGGCGCAACCTTGAAACGGGTCGAGGGCGAACAACGTGCGCAAGCGCTGATCTGGTCCGATTCCAAAGGCGAATATCAACTGGACTGCGATGCCGTCGCCTTTGCCCATGGCCTGCGCAGTGAAACCCAACTCGCCGACCTGCTCGGTTGTGAATTCGCCTGGAACCCCCTCAACCGTGCCTGGCTGCCACAACGCGACGCCGCCGGGCGCAGCAGTGTTGCCCAGGTGTACCTGGCCGGTGACGGCGCCGGAATCATGGGCGCCGACGCCGCGGAAATGGCCGGCGAGCGCGCCGCGTTGGCGGTGCTCGAAGACATCGGTTACCTGATCGCGCCGCAACGCGCCGCTCACCTGGAACAAGCCCTCGAACGCATCGGCGATTTTCGTCAGGGTCTGGAACGCGCTTTTGTCTTCCCCGAAGACTGGGCGGCCGGCATCGCCGATGACGTCATGGTCTGCCGTTGCGAAGAAGTCCGTGCCGGCGACATTCGTGAGGTCGTGCGCGAGGGCCATTGGGAAATCAATCGGGTCAAGGCGCATTGCCGGATCGGCATGGGTCGTTGCCAAGGGCGGATGTGTGGCGCGGCCGCGGCGGAAATCATTGCCTGCCAGAGCCAGCGCGCCGTGTCCGAGATCGGCCGGCTGCGGGCCCAGGCACCAATCAAGCCGCTGCCCTTCGGCCTGGAGATTGAAGCATGATCGAAGTCGATGCAGTGATCATCGGCGGTGGCATCGTCGGTGCTTCGGCGGCGCTGTTCCTTGGCAAGGCCGGGCGTCGCGTAGTGCTACTGGAGCGGGATTTTTGCGGTTCGCACTCCAGCGGCGTGAACTATGGCGGCGTGCGTCGCCAGGGTCGTCCGCTGTCGCAACTGCCACTGTCGCAACGCTCCCACGCCATCTGGGCGCAACTGCCGCAGTTGATTGGCATCGACGGCGAGTACCAACGTAGCGGCCACCTGAAACTCGCCCGCAGTCCCGACGACTTGCGAGCCTTGCAAGACTATGCCACCAGCAGTCTGGGCTTCGGTCTCGATTTGCAGGTGCTTGATCGTGCCGAACTGCGGCGGCGTTTTCCATGGGTCGGTGAGGTGGCCGTGGGCGCTTCGTACTGCCCGGACGACGGCCATGCCAACCCGCGGTTGGTGTCCCCGGCCTTTGCCCGGGCGGCGCGGCGCCATGGTGTGCAGGTGCATGAGCAATGCGCGGTCACGGCCGTGGAACACGACGGCCAGCGCTTTCGCGTGCGCACCCAGACAGGCCTCGAGTTGCACGCGCCCTGGCTGTTGAACTGCGCCGGAGCCTGGGCCGGCAGCCTGGCCGCGCAATTCGGCGAGCCGGTGCCGATGCACTCCGGACACCCGGCGATGCTGGTCACCGAGCCGTTGCCGCTGGTGATGAATGCCAGCACCGGCGTCGAAGGCGGCGGCATCTATGCACGCCAGGTCGCACGCGGCAATTGCGTGCTGGGCGGCGGCCAGGGCTTTGCCCTCGACGACGCCCGTGCCCGCCCCGGCCAAGGCGCCGTGCTGGAAATCCTGCGTCAGGCGGTCGAGCTCTACCCGTTTCTGGAAGGCGCCCAGGCGATTCGCACCTGGAGCGGCACCGAAGGTTATCTGCCCGATCGCCAACCGGTGATCGGCCACAGCCGTACCCAGCCTGGTCTGTTGCATGCGTTCGGCTTTGCCGGCGCCGGTTTCCAGATCGGCCCGGCGGTGGGCCAGGCGCTCACCGAGATCATCTGTAGCGGCGCGTCAAAGACGCCGCTGGATGCGTTTTCCATCACCCGGTTTCACTCCATCTCCGTAGCTTGATAGAGGAAGGTCGCGCCAATGAAAAACCTCAAACGCAACGCACTGCTCGGTTTGTCCTGCATGAGCGCCCTGCTCACCATCACCCAGGCCCACGCCGAGCCGACGCTTTACCTGGGCATGAACGGCGGGACCATGGAGCGGCTGTACGCCGACAAGGTGCTGCCGGCATTCGAAAAGGCCAACAACGTCAAAGTGGTGATCGTGCCCGGCACCTCCGCCGACATTTTGGCCAAGGTCCAGGCCAGCAAGGGCAACCCACAGATGCACGTGATGTTCCTTGACGACGGCATCATGTACCGCGCCATTGCCATGGGCCTGTGCGACAAACTTCAGGACAGCGCGCCCCTGGCGCAGATCCCGGCCAAGGGACGGATCAAGGATGAGGCGGTGGCTGTGAGCCTCGGTGTCACCGGCCTGGCCTACAACACACGCCTGTTCAAGGAGAAGGGTTGGAACGCGCCGACCTCATGGATGGACATGGCAGACCCGCGTTTCAAGGACAAACTGGTGTTCCAGTCGATGGCGTCTTCCACCTTCGGCCTGCATGGGTTCCTGATGTTCAACCGGATTCAGGGCGGCAGCGAAACCGATGTCGAACCGGGGTTCAAGGCCTGGACAAACAGCGTCGGGCGTAACGTGCTGGAATACATTCCAAGCTCGGCGAAGATCTCCGAAATGCTTCAGACCGACGAAGCGGCGCTGTTTCCGCTGACCCCGACCCAGGTCACCGCGCTGAAGCTCAAGGGCATGCCGGTGGAATACGCCCAACCGAAAGAAGGCGCCGTGGTGCTCAACGTCGCCGAATGCGCCATCGCCAACAACACGCAGCCGGAACTGGCGCAAAAGCTCGCGGCGTTCCTGCTGACGCCCGAAGCGCAAGCGGCGGCGCTTGAGGATGGCGACCAGATCCCGTCCAACCCGAATACGCCGACCACCGATCGCACTCGCGGGCAGGTCGAGGCGATGAAGCAGTATCTGCAAACGGCGATTGCGGTGGATTGGGATCAGGTCAACGAACAACGACCGGCCTGGAATGCGCGGTGGAATCGCAGTATCGAGCGGTAGACCACTGATACCCCCTGTGGGAGCGAGCCTGCTCGCGAATGGGCCGTGTCAGTCGACTTCGATGCCGCAGGTCAGACCGCCTTCGCGAACAGGCTCGCTCCTACTCTTGATTTTCGCCAGGCACTGTCAGGTTTTGAATGACAACGCGAAGATCTATAGCGCTGCTGCGCTGGCTCGGCGCGCAACTGCCCGGACTTCGTATGGCCTTTACCTGTAAATACACCTATAGCAGCGCGAAATAAGCTGTACAGGCCGCAGTATTCTGTCTAATAAAGCCTTCAACCCATCGACACAACTGGAAGCAAATTACCCCCTCTGGTTACACTATGCCGCCGCGGCTCAAGCAGCCTGCCTGAAGAAAACGGGGTGACATCACAGTGGCCGTTCGACCGCCCAACCGTTCGCGACTTACACCGCGCTGGCCATCGCTGCGCCGCCTCTTCGGCAAGGCCTCTACCGAACCCGCCAAGGGTGTTGCAAGCGGTCGGGTCATCCACGACTACTTTCACCACAAGGCCCACTCCCAGGGCTACACCCTCAGCCATAGCCAGCAACGCGTGATCGAGTGCATGGCGCAGCACGCCACGACTCTGCTGGGTGCCGGGGCGAAAACCCTGCCGGGGCTTTATCTGCACGGCGCGGTAGGCCGCGGCAAGAGCTGGCTGCTCGACGGCTTTTTCCAGGCTGTCCCCCTTGCGGAAAAACAACGGCTGCACTTCCACGAATTTTTTGCCCGATTGCATCAAGGGATGTTCCGTCATCGCGACCAGCCGGATGCACTGGCGACCACGCTTGATGAGTTGCTGCGCGATTGCCGGGTGCTGTGCTTCGACGAATTCCACGTCCACGACATCGGCGATGCGATGCTGATCACCCGGTTGTTCAAGGCGTTGTTCCGTCGCGGCATCCTGCTGCTGGTCACCTCCAACTACCCACCGGAAGGCCTGCTACCCAACCCGCTGTACCACGCGCGCTTCAAGCCGGTGATTGATCTGATCAACGCGCGCATGCAGGTGATGGAAGTCGGTGGGCCGCACGACTATCGCAGCCAGGCCAGAACCCATGCGCAACAACTGTTTACCCAGGGGCGGTATGTCTGGCCCGCCACGCAGGCACAACGTCAGGCCTCGAACCTGCCGCCCGCCGATGCACCGGCCATTGCCCTGCCGGTCGGCTCCCGCCACCTGCCTGCCCGATACTGCGAAGGACGCACCATCGGCTTCACGTTCAGCGATCTGTGCGACCACCCCACGGCGGTCATGGATTATCTGGAACTGTGCCGGCGCTTCGACCACTGGATCATCGAGCAACTGCCCAACCTGGCCGACTGTTCGATTGCCGCCCAGCAGCGCTTCATCAATCTGGTGGACGTTTTGTACGATCAGGACAAGCATCTGGTATTGCTCGGCCAACGCTCGTTGCGTGAAAGCCTGGACGGCGATGCCATCGACCTGGCGCGTACACGCAGTCGGTTGGGGCAGTTGGTTGAGGTCCGGGAAACTTAGGTTTTGAGGGTGTAGATGAGGACGCCTTCGCGAGCAGGCTCGCTCCCACATCGGAACGTGCTCACTCACCTGTGGGAGCGAGCCTGCTCGCGAAGGGGGCCTGACAGACACCGAAGCTTTCCCGCTATCATTCCGCCCATTCATTCGACCGATAGCGAACCCCGTTCATGCACACCCTTGCACAACTGCGCGCCGGCACGCTGGCAGGCATCACTCGCCTGGACCTCAGTTGCGGCCTGACAGCGTTCCCCCGGGAAATCTTCGACCTGGCAGACACTCTGGAAGTGCTCAACCTCAGCGGCAACGCCTTGAGCAGCTTGCCGGATGACTTGCACCGCCTGACTCGACTGCGCGTGCTGTTTTGCTCCGACAACCAATTCACCGAACTGCCTGCCTGCGTGGGTCAATGCGCGGCGCTGACCATGGTCGGCTTCAAGGCCAACCGCATCGAACGCGTACCCGGGGAGGCGCTGCCGCCGTTGCTGCGCTGGTTGATCCTGACCGACAACCGTGTCAGCGAGCTGCCGACCGAACTGGGTGAACGCCCCTACCTGCAAAAACTCATGCTGGCGGGCAACCGCCTGGAGCGCTTGCCCGACAGTTTGCGTGACTGCCATCGGCTCGAGCTGATCCGTATCGCTGCCAACCGCCTGACCACGTTGCCCGAATGGTTGCTGTGCCTGCCGAGCCTGACCTGGCTGGCCTACGCCGGCAACCCGCTGGAAACCGAAGCCGCCCTTGAAGCTACCGCGAGCATTCCCTGGTCGGCGCTGCACATGGCGCAAACACTGGGCGAAGGCGCTTCCGGAGTGATTCATCGGGCGACATGGACGCGACCTGGACAATCGGACACGCAGGTTGCCGTCAAACTCTACAAAGGCGAAATGACCAGCGATGGCTCGCCTTTGCATGAAATGAACGCCTGTATCACCGCCGGCACACACCCCAACCTGATCCGCGTTGAAGGCCGGATCGTCGACCACCCGCAGCAAACAGCCGGGCTGGTCATGCAGTTGATCGAGCCGAGCTACCGCAACCTCGCCGGCCTGCCGAGCCTCGCATCCTGCAGTCGCGACGTTTACGCCGACGACACCCGCTTCACTGCCGATGTCGCCCTGCGTATCGCCCGTGGCATCGCTTCGGTAGCCGGCCACTTGCACCACCAGGGCATCACCCACGGCGACCTCTATGGTCACAACATTCTGTGGAACGAGCACGGCGATTGTCTGCTGGGCGACTTTGGCGCGGCGTCTTTCCACGACACCGCGGACAACCTTGAAAGCCGCGCGCTGCAACGGATCGAAGTGAGGGCGTTCGGGGTTCTGCTGGGGGAATTACTGGAGCGGATCGATTCGGGGTTGAGCGAAGAACAGCGACTGGCGCTTGAGGATCTGCGGGAGCGTTGCTGTCAGCCGGATGTGCTGGCGCGGCCGGGGTTTGGCGAAGTTTTGCAACGACTTGATAGTCAGTGACTGCTTCGCGAGCAGGCTCGCTCCCACAGTAGATCCATGCCGGTCACACATTTTGTGTCCAACACGGAACCAGTGTGGGAGCGAGCCTGCTCGCGAAGGCGGTGTCACTGAAGCAACAAATTAACCCGCCAAACCGACAAACATGTCCTGCACGTCGTCATGGTTATCGAGGCCTTCGAGGAAGGCTTCGACTTCAGCCATCTGCTCGTCGCTCAGGCCGCTGACCGGGTTCTTCGGCTGGTAGCCCAGTTTGGCCGACAATACAGTGAAACCTTGCTCTGGCAGGGCTTTCTGTACCGCATCGAGGTCAGCAGGATCGGTCAGGAACAGGGTCGCGCCCTCTTCACCGGGTTCGAAATCCTGGGCGCCGGCTTCGATGGCGGCCATTTCCGGATCGGCATCCGGGGTGTCCGGGGACGCTTCGATCATGCCGACATGGTTGAAATCCCAGGCCACCGAACCGGAAGCGCCCAACTGGCCCTTGCGGAACGCCACGCGGATTTCAGCAACGGTGCGGTTGATGTTGTCGGTTACGCATTCGACGATCAGCGGCACCTGATGTGGCGCGAAGCCTTCGTAGGTCACGCGATGGTATTGCACGGTTTCGCCCAGCAAACCCGCGCCTTTCTTGATGGCGCGATCCAGGGTTTCCTTGGGCATCGAAGCTTTCTTGGCCTGTTCAACCACCAGGCGCAGGTGTGCGTTGGTAGCGACATCAGCGCCATTGCGCGCAGCAATGGTGATTTCCTTCACCAGTTTGCCGAAGATCTTGCCCTTGGCATTGGCTGCCGCTTCTTTGTGTTTAACCTTCCACTGTGCGCCCATTACTCACTCTCTTGTCTATGGCGCCGAGACATCTATTGGCCGACGCATGGCGCCAAGTTTATACGGCCTAAAGTTGGCAATCGACCAAAAAATCATGACGTACCCAGCGGTTCCCGGGATCGACATCTTCACCGACCGTTGTAGGGCGATTCTGAAACTTCGGTTTGCGATGACTATACAACGCTGCGGTTTCGTACCCTCTGCACCCGTACTCCATGGCAGAAGCATTCGATGCACAACGACAAGGAAAGTCCCTTCACCCTGACCCTCCTCGACGACAACTTGAGTTTGCAGGTGGTGCAGTTCAGCGGTCTTGAGGCCCTTAACCAGCCCTATCGATTCGACATCGAAGTACTCGGCCTGGCACCGGCCCTGCCCCTCGAACGCTTGCTGCAACAACCGGCACTCCTGAATCCGGGCCAGGGTCCGGGTTTTCATGGCGTGCTGCACAGCGTCAGCCGTGAACATCAAGGGCCGCACCGGATCCGCTACAAGCTGGTGCTGGTGCCCGCGTTGCAAGCGCTGGACCAGTACCGGGCCCGGCGGATCTTTAAACACCTCAGCGTGCCCATGATCCTGCGTCAGTTACTGGAGGAACATGATCTGCCCGACAGCAGCTATCGCTTTGAACTGGCGACCGGACAGTACCCGCTGCGGCCGTTTTGCATACAGTACGAGGAAACCGACCTGGCCCTGCTGCAACGGCTGTGCGAGGAAGAAGGCATCCACTATCACTTTGAGCATCATCGCGACGGTCATGTGCTGGTTTTCGCTGAAGACAGCCTGAGCTTCCCGCAGGAGCCGTTGCTAATGACGTTCAGCAGCGATACGCCTGCGGCAGGCGGCCCACCGACCCTCAGCGAACTGTTCCAGCGTCATGATGCGCACTCCCCGTCCCTGCGACTGGACGCCAAGACCCGTGGCGCAGCGGTGTGCGACGACAGCGCGGCCAATCACCCCTTTGCTCCGGCAATACCACCCTTGCCCCGCCCCGCGATCGAACAGCGCCATCGCGATCAACTTGCCCGCCGGCATCTGGAACGCCTGCGTTGCCGACAGATGCAGATCCATGGCCAAAGCAATCACCCCGAACTACGCAGCGCCTGTATCGTCCAGGTAGCGGAACATCCGCTTTCAGGCTTCAACGATCAATGGCTGGTGACCCAGGCCCGGCATCAGGGGCAACAGAACTCGATTCTGGCGCCGGATACGCCCGGCCCGCCGCCGCGTTACCGCAATCAGTTCACCGCCATCCCCTGGGCATCGGTATTCCGCCCGGCACTCGAACAGACCAGGCCGGGGATCCCCGGTTATCAGCCTGCCCGGGTATGCGGCCCTGCCGGGCAACCGGCAATGCTGGATGACCGAGGCCGAATACAGGTCAGTCTGTGGCCCACGACTGACGCTGATCCCGAGGAACCCGGCGATCTGTGGGTACCGATAGCGCTGGCCTCGGCAGATAACAGCTTTGATCCGTCCGCCCTGCCATTGGCCGGCAGTGACGGGCTGGTCAGTTTCCTTGACGGCAACGCCGACCGGCCAGTGTTTTGCGCAAGCCTGGGGCAACGCCCTGCACCTCGACCTGTCCGCTCCCGGGTGCTGCAGGGCGAATCCCGCTTGCTGCTCGACTGGCTGATCGACCCGACGGACGTTGATTGATTAGCTGCAAGCTGCAAGCTGCAAGCAAAAGCAAAAGCAAAACCCGCAAACTTGAAGCTTGAAGCTTGAAGCTTGAAGCTTGAAGCTCTGAGCCTCGACTCAGCCCTTGTCAGCCTTGCCGGCCGCCGCCGCGAACTTCGCCAGGCGCACGTCCAGGTGCCGTGGCCGACGCCCGTGATCCTCGGCGCGCTCCTTGCGGCGGATGGCGTTGCGGACCATCAACGAACCGAGGTAACGAATCGGCTCCGGCGGGAAAAAACCCAGCGGCCCGTTCACCAGTGGCGAACGGGTCCACGGGTTGTCGAGCCCCTGGACCATCGAAGCGAGAATCTGTCCGCCCATATGGCACGGACCAACCCCGCTGCCGGAGTAGCCGAAACCGTAGAACACGTTGCCACTGGCACTCATTTGTCCGAAGAACGGCAGCCCCGTGACCGAACGATCCGACGGACCGTTCCAGGTCGCCTCGACCTTGACGTCGGCGAAGGCCGGGAAGAAATCCGCCAGGCTGCTTTGCAACAGGCCGGCATAAGGCGACGGCTGATCGAACACCGGCAATATGCGCCCGCCATAGGCGAAAGTGTTACCACCCTTGCCGAGCATGATCCGGCCGTCAGGCGTGTTGTGGTAGTAGTGCACGAAGATCCGCGAATCGAGCACCGTCACACCACTGGTCAAACCGATTTCATCGAGCAGGTCAGGCCGGGGTTCAGTGATCAGCATGTCGCTGGAAACGATCGCCACGCTGCGCTCGAACTGGGGGAATGCCCGGGCCATCCAGGCGTTCATCGCCAGCACCACCCGGTCCGCGCGAATGATGCCGCTCGCGGTTTGTATCCCCACCCGTTTGCCTTCCTCGAGCCCGGTCATGGCGGTGTTCTCATGAATTTTCACCCCCAGTTGCAGGGCCACTCGACGCAAGCCGCGCACCAGTTTCCCCGGCTGCACGCTGGCGGCCGCCGGAGAAAACCAGCCTTCCAGGTGCTTGCTGGAACCGGCCATGCGCTGCACATCGGCCAACGGCCGTTGGCTGAACGAATTGATGCCATTGCGTTCCAGCGCCGCAATCACGGCGTCGGTCGAGCCCACCTGGGCGCGGTTGGTCGCGGTATAGAGGGTACCGTCGAGACGATAATCGGCATCCACCGCGTACTGCTCGCAGAAGGCACCGATAGCGTGGATGCTGCGCTCTGATTCCTTGACCAGTCGCACGGCTTCTTCGACGCCGAACAGCCGCTCAAGGGTGAAGTATTTGGCCGACCACGACAACGCACAACCACCGTTGCGCCCGCTGGCACCGGCGCCGCAGATGTCCGCTTCGATCAGCCGCACCTCCAGTTCCGGGTTCTGCTCCTTGAGCATGATCGCGGTCCACAACCCGGTGTAGCCGCCGCCGACAATGCACACGTCGGCGCGAACATCGCCTTGCAGTGGCGGACAGGTTTCGCACGTTTCAGCCTTCAGGGCCTGGTCCAGCCAAAAGGGTCTCATGGGATCGATCTCCGGTTCAGATGCCCACACAACAGCCCCGCACGCAGCAGGCCGCGAGGGGCTGGGTTCAGGGGCGGGGTTCAGGTGCGCAGGGGTTTTACGGTCATCGGCCGGTTAGGCACGAACGGATAGTTGGTTTTCAGGCCGCCGGGGCGGCTGTTCCAGTGCGGGATCAACACCAGCGCGGAGAACATCGCGCAGCCGGCAAAGACAATGAAGACGGTCACGGTGTCGAAGTAGCCCGGCAGCAACCCGCCGAGAATCGCCCCGACCGAACCGCAGCCGTTGACGAAACCCGCTGCCGTGGCGCCGGCCTTGGCGGTGCCGAAATCGATGGCGGCCGCGCCGCTGATCATCGAATCCGGTCCGTAGAGCGTCAGGCCCATGACAAAGAGCAGCGCCACCACCAGCAACACGCTGCCGGTATTCAGCGCCCCCATGAACAACGCCAGTGACACCGTCAGCGCCAACAGGCTGATCACGCAGGCCGGCATGCGGCGGGCGCCGAAAAGCTTGTCCGAGGCCAGGCCGATCAGGATCGGCCCGAGCAACCCGGCCAGTTCGAACGCGGTGGGAATGATCGCCGCGCCCACCTTGCCCACCTGTGGCATCTGTTCGAAAACGATCACCGGCCCCCAGAGCAGAATCGCGTAGCGCGCCGGTTTCAACATGAAGTACGCCAGGCCCAGTACCAGCACGGTGCGGTTGCGCAGGATTTCCTTGAACGGCTCCAGGACGCTGATTTTGCTTTGGGTGTGCGCTTGTTCAGCGGTCAACTCGGGTTCCGGCTCCACGGCCGGCAAGCCCACGTCTTCGGGTTTGTTACGTTGAAAAATGAAGAACAGCACCGCGACAAACCCGACCACCGCCGCACTGGAAATGAACGCCGCGTGCCACGAACCGATCAGCGTGTACGCCCACCATCCGGCAAACGGCGAGGCCACCAGACCGCCAAAGGCGTAGCAGGAACTCCACAGACCCAGCACCTGCCCGCGCTGCTGGGCGGGAAAGAAACTGCCAAGGTTCTTGCACAGCCCCGACCATCCCGTGGATTGCGCCAGCCCCTGGATCAGCATGCAGGTGGCGAAGATCGGCAACGTGGCGAAACTGCCCATCACCAGCGCGGCGGCCGCAGAAATCAGCAACCCGCCGAGCACGACCACCCGCGGGCCGAAACGGTCGGCCAGAATGCCCCAGGTGAACTGGCCAATGGCGTAAGCGGTGAGGTAAATGGCGTCGAGGTTGGCCATGGCCATTTTGTCGAGGGTGAATGTCGGGTCTTCGCCGATCCCGAGCTTGGCCACGGAAAACGCTTTGCGGGTGAAGTAGAAAGCGGCGTAGGCGAGCCAGGTGATCGCGAAGATCTGCACGCGCCAACGCTTGATGGTGCCGATGTGCTTGTTCATTGTGGTTCTGACCTCAGGGTGTGAGTGTGCCGGCAGAATTGGAAGAAAACGCCTGTGTTTTTATTGTTGAGCACTGCGAAATCCCCTTGTCCCTCTGGGCGATTCCGGTCAGATGAGTCCTGCTGTTGCACGCACAGGCTCATGGCCATGAGCGACTGTTCGACTGCCCAGTCACCGCGGCTGAGGTGGATAAAAACAATTACTGATTAATAAGTGAAATCGATTTATCGTATTTCAAAAATAAGCTCAGCTTGTTACTGGAGGTTCGATGTCGGTTTCCCACGCCCAGCTCAAAGCCTTCCACGCCGTGGCCATCTACGGAAGCTTCACCAAAGCCGCTGAACGGCTGTTTCTCACGCAACCGGCGATTTCCGATCAGGTGCGCAAACTCGAAGAGCGCTACGGCGTGTTGTTGTTCCACCGCAACAAACGCTCGGTGCGCCTGACCGACCTGGGTGAGCGCTTGCTGGGTGTCACCCAGAAACTGTTCGTGATCGAGGCCGAGGCCCAGGAGCTGTTGCAGGACTCCCAGGCCTTGCAGACCGGCAGCCTGATTCTGGCGGTGGATGCGCCGGTGCATGTGCTACCGCAGATCGCCCGGTTCTGTGAACGCTACCCCGGCATCAGCGTGAAGATCGAAACCGGCAACACCGATGAGTCGTTGTTCCGGCTGTTCAACTACCAGGCTGACCTCGCACTGCTGGGCCGGGAAGTCAGCGACGAACGCCTGATCTCCCTGCCGCTGCGCAACGATCCGATGGTGGCGTTCGTCTCACGCAATCATCCCTGGGCCGACCGCGAATCCATCTGCCTGGCGGACCTGGACGACACGCCGCTGGTATTGCGGGAAATCGGCTCGGTGACCCGCCAGACCCTGGAAGAAGAAATGGCCGGTGCCGGGTTTCGTATTCGCCCGGCCATTGAGGTTGAAGGTCGCGAAGCCGCGCGTGAGGCGGTGGTGGTGGGGATTGGCGTGGGGGTGGTCTCGGCTGCCGAATTCGGTGCCGATTCCAGGGTGTGCGCGTTGCCGATCACCGATTGCAAACGGCGGTTGACCGAGACGCTGGTGTGCTTGCGCGAGCAGAGTTCGCGGCGGATCGTGGCGACGTTTCTGGAGATGGTGCGCGAGAGTCTTGTGTAGGCCGGTCCGGCCCCTTCGCGAGCAGGCTCGCTCCCACACGGGGTCTGCGGCGCACACATAACCTTGTGGGAGCGAGCCTGCTCGCGAAGGCTGCACCGCGGTCTACTTGTCTGACGCCAACCCGAAAAACGCCTGTATCAGCCGCAACTCCCGCCGCCGCTCCATGCACCCCATCATGTGCCGGTTCACCAGACCCTCGCCAATGAGCGGCACCGCCGCCACTCGCGGATCGTGGCTGACTTCCACCGACGACACCACGCCCACCCCCAACTCCGCCGCCACCGCCTCGGTCACCGCTTCGCGACTGTCCAGCTCCAGCAACACCCGTGGATTCACGTTGGCCCGGGCACAGGCCTCATCGAAAGTACGCCGGGTGATCGAGGTCGGCTCACGCAACACCATGATCACCTGGTCCAGTTCCTTGAGCGGTACGCCCTTGGTCCTGCGCGCCCACGGATGCCCGTCCGGCACCAGCGCGCAAATGCGTGATTCGCTCAAAGCTTGCAGGTGCAGGCCCTTGCGCGGTTCGACTTCAGTCAGCACCGCCACATCGGCATGCTCGGACAACAGCGCCGCCAGGGTTTCCTGGGCATTGCCCAGACGCAAGTTCACGGTGATCCCCGGGTAACGCGCGCGCAGGCTCGCCAGCATCGGCATGACCATGTGCGGACCGTCCGCCGCCACTTCCAGGCGCCCGGTGAGCAACTGCCGGTTGGCTTCCAGCATCACCTGCGCTTCTTCGGCCAGGCCGAACATCGCCCGGGTGATCGCCGCCAGTTTGGTGCCCTCTTCCGTCAGCTCCACCCGTCGCGCCGTGCGGCGTAACAAGGTGATCTGGTAGTGCTCTTCCAGTGCCTTGATATGCCCAGTGACCGCCGGCTGGCTGATGAACAGCCGGGCGGCCGCCCGGGTGAAGCTGCCCTCGCGGGCCACGGCATCGAAGGCGCGGAGCTGAAACAGGTTCATGAATAACCCTCACTGATGGCTGGCATAACAACAAACAATTTGATTGATAACTCGGCAAATTGCAATTTAAGCCCCGTAGCTTCAGCCCATCGATTACGAGGACACGAGAATGAGTACTGCCGCACCCATCCTGCTCACCCCCGGCCCGTTGACCACGTCGCTCCGCACCCGTCAGGCGATGATGGTTGACTGGGGTTCATGGGATGACCGCTTCAATCAACTGACCGCCAGCCTTTGCGAACAACTGCTGGCGATCATCAACGGTGCCGCCAGCCACCATTGCGTGCCCCTGCAAGGCAGCGGCACCTTCGCGGTGGAAGCGGCCATCGGCACCCTCGTGCCTCGCGATGGCAAAGTCCTGGTACTGATCAACGGCGCCTACGGCAAACGCCTGGCGAAAATCTGCGAAGTGCTCGGCCGCTCGTTCAGCACCTTCGAAACCGCCGAAGACGAACCGACCACCGCCGCCGACGTCGACCGCCTGCTGCTGGCCGATGTCGGCATCACCCATGTTGCGTTGATCCACTGCGAAACCAGCACCGGCATCCTCAACCCGCTGCCGGAAATCGCCCAGGTCGTCGAGCAACACGGCAAAAGTCTGATCATCGACGCCATGAGTTCCTTCGGCGCCCTGCCGGTGGATGCGCAACAGGTGCCGTTTGACGCGCTGATCGCCGCTTCCGGCAAATGCCTGGAAGGCGTGCCGGGAATGGGTTTTGTCTTCGCTCGCAAGCAAGCCCTGGCCAACGCCGCCGGCAACTCGCATTCCCTGGCGATGGACCTTTTCGACCAACACGCCTACATGATGAAAACCGGGCAGTGGCGCTTCACCCCGCCGACCCACGTGGTCGCGGCGCTGCACGAAGCCCTGCTGCAATACAACGAAGAAGGCGGCCTGCCGGCCCGGCATGCGCGTTATGCCGCCAACTGCCAGGCACTGATGGAAGAGATGGCCAGGCTGGGGCTGCGCAGCTTTCTTCCGGCCGCGATCCAGGCACCGATCATCGCCACCTTCCACGCCCCGAAAGACCCGCGCTACCAGTTCAAGGAATTCTACGAACGGGTCAAGGCCAAGGGCTACATCCTCTACCCCGGCAAACTGACCCAGGTCGAAACCTTCCGTGTCGGTTGCATCGGCCATGTCCAACCGGCCGAAATGCGTGAGGCCGTGGCAGCCATCGGCGAAGTGTTGCGCGAGATGGAAGTGCTCGAAATCTAAACCACCTCGATCTCTGTGGGAGCGGGCTTGCCCGCGATAGCGGTCTGACATTCACCCTCGATGTCGACTGAACAGGCCTCATCGCGGGCAAGCCCGCTCCCACAGGTCAACCGAACTCTCGAATAGCTTGTACTAACAGGAATTTGATCACCATGAACTACACCAACCCAACCAAACTCCAGGCCGCCATCCTCGACTGGGCCGGCACCGTGGTCGATTTCGGTTCTTTCGCACCAACGCAGATTTTTGTCGAAGCCTTCGCCGAATTCGACGTCCAGGTTTCCATCGACGAAGCCCGTGGCCCGATGGGCATGGGCAAGTGGGACCACATCCGCACCCTGTGCGATCAACCTGAAGTCGCCGAGCGATATCGCAAAGTGTTCGGCCGCACGCCGACCGACGATGACGTCACCGCCATCTACCAGCGCTTCATGCCGCTGCAGATCGAGAAAATCGCCGAGCATTCCGCACTGATTCCGGGTGCCCTGGACACTATCGCCAACCTGCGCCGGCAAGGAATCAAGATCGGTTCCTGCTCCGGCTACCCGAAGCAGGTCATGGACAAGGTGGTCGAACTGGCCGCCACCAACGGTTACATCGCCGACCACGTGGTCGCCACCGACGAAGTGCCCAATGGCCGCCCATGGCCGGCCCAGGCCCTGGCCAACGTGATCGCCCTGGGCATCGACGACGTCGCCGCCTGCGTGAAGATCGACGACACCGTGCCGGGCATTCTCGAAGGTCGCCGCGCGGGTATGTGGACCGTGGCGTTGATCTGCTCGGGCAACGCGCTGGGCCTGGACTACGAGGGCTATCGTGCGCTGGGCAGCGACAAACTGGACAGCGAGCGCAAACGCATCCACCGGATGTTCGAAGGCTCGCGGCCGCACTACATGATCGACACCATCACTGACCTGCCGGAAGTGATCGCCGACATCAACAAACGCCTGGCCAACGGCGAGATGCCACAGACCAACTGATTCACCACCCTACCTGCTCGCGAAGCGGCCGTGTCAGTCAACATCAAGACGTCTGACACACCGCTTTCGCGAGCAGGCTCGCTCCCACAAAAACGGTCCGCTTGTTCTGTCAATTCCCTGAACCAGAGCACCCAGCGACCAATAGTCTCAGGCAAATGCGTTGAAACCGGATTACAGTTAAGGCACATCGTCGACCAAGAACGGTGGCTTGACCTGACCTGTGAGGAACGCCGGATGCCGTGGAAGAATTCCGCTTCACGCTACAGCACCGTTTCGATCGCGCTGCATTGGTTGATGCTGGTCCTGCTGGCGCTGGTTTACGCCTGCATCGAACTTCGCGGCCTCTTTCCCAAGGGCAGTGGCGGGCGAACGCTGATCGTCGAATCGCACTTCATGCTCGGCCTGACCGTGTTCGTCCTGGTCTGGGTACGGTTGTTCGCCCGCAGCCTCGGCCCGGCGCCGCAAATCTTCCCGGCTTCGCCTCAATGGCAGACGGCGTTGGCCAGGCTGATGCACTGGGCGCTGTACATTTTCATGATTGCCATGCCAATGCTTGGCTGGCTGGTCACCAGCGCCAAAGGCAATCAAGTGATGTTCTACGGCCTCGACCTGCCGATGCCGGTGGCCGAGAACAAGGAATGGGCCAAGGAGCTCCAGGGCTGGCATGTGCTCGGTGGCACCATCGGTTACTGGCTGATCGGCCTGCATGCCGTGGCCGGGCTATATCACCACTATGTGGTGGGTGATAACACGTTGATGCGGATGATGCCCAAGCGGGTGAGCCGCGATACCTGAAACCACCACAGATCCAATGTGGGAGCGAGCCTGCTCGCGAAGAGGTCGTGTCAATCAGCATTGATATGTCTGACACACCGCCTTCGCGAGCAGGCTCGCTCCCACAGGGGATTGCAGTGCTTTTCAGGCTGGTAGACTGAACCCCCGTCGCCCCTGCAAGCCGCCGGTATGGATAAAGACCAGCCGCGTGCCACGGGCAAATGTCCCCGCCTCGACTTGCTCTCTGAGCGCCAGCAGCGCTTTTGCGGTGTACAGCGGTTCCAGGGGAACGCCAGTGACTTGTTCGGTCTGCTCGATGAATTCGAGTAACAGCCGATCGACTTTGGCAAAGCCGCCACGACTCGCGTCGAACAGTTGATAATCCGGCGCCGTTACGCCCGCCTCTTCCACGATGTTCTCGACCTGCTCAGCAACGCCATGATCATCGGGCACCGCCAGCGCACCATAAACCCTGTGCTCGCCCGCTTCGGCCAGTACAAGGCCGGCGAGCGTCGTGCCCGTTCCGCAGGCCAGCCACCAACCGTCATAGTCGCTCCACTCCAGGCTGTTCAGTTGCTCGCGGACCATGGTCATGAGCTGCATGCAGCCCTTTGCGCCCTGCCAACCGCCACCCCCTTCCGGGACCGCCAACAGGCCGGGATACTGTGCCTGCCACGGCTCCCAGAAACCCGCTTGGTGCCGCGCGCGATAGCCGCCATAACCCAGCCAATGCAGACGCATGCCGAACGCCTGCAAATCCCTTACCGTGGGTGTTTCCTGAGCATGCCCGCGCAACAGCCCGACCGTGGAAAAACCAAACCGCTTGCCGGCAGCCGCCAGCGCATGAAGGTGATTGGAGTGAGCCCCGCCCAGACTGATGATGCCTTCGGCACCGCACTGGTCGGCGGCCTTGAGATGTTCGATGAGCTTGAACCACTTGTTGCCGCTGATCAGTGGGTCGATCAGGTCCAGGCGCAGGATGGCGACTTCGATGCCGGCGGTTTTTAGCCAGTCGAGATGGAAGGGGTTGAGGGGGGCTTTGGGTAGCCAGTCGGAAGGAGAAAAAACCATCAGCGTCATTCAGCTCATAAAGAGCCTGCATTCTAGTCGCCTATAGGACGCCTTCGCGAGCAGGCTCGCTCCCACATTTGATCTTCGGTGCTACCAAGATCCAGTGTGGGAGCGAGCCTGCTCGCGAAAGCCATTGGCACGCCTGGCCTGCGAATTACAACTCAGCCGCCAGTCGCGACCCCTGATTGATCGCCCGCTTGGCATCCAGCTCCGCCGCGACGTCCGCGCCGCCGATCAGATGCACGTTCTGCCCCGCTGCCACCAGGCCGTCCTGCAACTCCCGCAACGGGTCCTGGCCGGCACAGATCACGATGTTATCCACCGGAAGCACTTGCGGTTCACCGGTTTCGCCGATGCGGATGTGCAGGCCGTCATCGTCGATCTTCAGGTATTCGACGCTGTTGAGCATCTGCACCTGCTTGTTCTTCAGACCGGTACGGTGAATCCAGCCGGTGGTCTTGCCCAGGCCATCACCGACCTTGGATTTCTTGCGTTGCAGCAGGAACACTTCGCGGGCCGGTGCATGGGGCGCCGCCTTGATCCCGGCGACACCACCACGCGCTTCAAGATGCGTATCGATCCCCCACTCTTTCCAGAACGCTTCGCGGTTCAGGCTGGTGGCCTGGCCCTGGTGAACCAGGAATTCCGAGACGTCGAAACCGATACCACCGGCGCCGATCACCGCGACACGCTTGCCCACCGGTTTGCGCTCAAGCAGCACGTCCAGGTAGCTCAGCACCTTGGCATTCTCCACGCCGGGAATCGCCGGTAGCCGCGGTGCAATGCCGGTGGCCAGGATGATTTCGTCGTAACCGCCCTCGACCAGCTTCGCCACATCCACGCGGGTGTTCAGGCACACCTCGACGTGGGTGGTTTGCAGTTTGCGGCCGAAATATCGCAGGGTTTCATAAAACTCTTCTTTGCCCGGCACCCGTTTGGCGACGTTGAACTGACCGCCGATTTCGCTGGCCGAATCAAACAGCGTCACCTGATGGCCACGCTCGGCAGCCACGGTCGCGGCGGACAAACCGGCAGGGCCCGCACCGACCACGGCGATTTTCTTGAGCTGTTGTACCGGCAGGTAGTTGAGTTCGGTTTCGTGGCAGGCACGCGGGTTGACCAGGCAGCTGGTCAACTTGCCGCCAAAGGTGTGGTCCAGGCACGCCTGGTTGCAACCGATGCAGGTGTTGATTTCATCAGCGCGACCTTCAGCCGCCTTGTTAACGAAATCCGGGTCGGCGAGGAACGGCCGCGCCATGGAAACCATGTCGGCATCGCCTTCGGCGAGGATCTGCTCGGCGACTTCCGGGGTGTTGATGCGGTTGGTGGTAATCAGCGGAATGTTCACTGAACCACGCAGCTTGGCCGTGACCTTGCTGAACGCCGCCCGTGGAACCTTGGTGGCGATGGTCGGAATCCGCGCTTCGTGCCAGCCGATACCGGTGTTGATGATCGTCGCGCCGGCCTGCTCGATCGCCTTGGCCAACTGCACGATTTCTTCCCAGGTGCTGCCGCCTTCCACCAGGTCGAGCATCGACAGGCGGAAAATAATGATGAAGTTCGGGCCGACCGCTTCACGGACCCGGCGCACGATTTCCACCGGCAGGCGCATACGGTTTTCGTAGCTGCCGCCCCAGCGGTCGGTGCGGTGGTTGGTGTGGGCGGCCAGGAACTGGTTGATGAAGTAACCTTCCGAACCCATGATTTCGACGCCGTCATACTCGGCCTGTTGCGCCAGGGTCGAGCAGGTGACGAAATCGCGAATCTGCTTCTCGATGCCTTCCTCGTCCAGCTCTTTAGGCTTGAACGGGTTGATCGGCGCCTGAATCGCGCTTGGCGCGACCTGCTTCGGGCTATAGGCATAACGGCCCGCATGGAGGATCTGCATGCAAATCTTGCCGCCTGCCTCGTGCACCGCGCGAGTCACGATCTGATGTTTGAGCGCTTCTTCTTCGGTGGTCAGCTTGGCCGCACCCGAGTACACGCCCCCCTCGTCGTTCGGACCGATACCGCCGGTGACCATCAGGCCGACACCGCCGCGGGCACGCTCGGCGAAGTAGGCCGCCATGCGCTCGAAGCCACCGGGCTTTTCTTCAAGACCGGTGTGCATCGAGCCCATCAGGGTGCGGTTGCGCAACGTCGTAAAACCCAAGTCTAACGGGGCCAACAGGTGCGGGTAATGAGCGGCGGTCATCGGTAACTCCACATCGAACGATCACGGGAATAATGTGGGCGCTCTGCGGCGCCCCTCTGTCATGGGTTACAGACTATGAGCAGTCCAGTGCGTGCTCAATGACCGTAACTGACAACTTATTGATCCAAATGCGCAGCAGCCCTTGGCAATCGTCGGCATGGGTCATACCCTAGGCATCGAACCCTGCACACGGCCGTCGACTGCTTTCCCATGCGCAAACTTCTGTACCTGACCTTCTCCATGGCGTTGATCGCCGCTCTAACGACCTACGCCATGTGGGCCGCGGATCGCCCGGTGGGCCATTACCTCTCGGACCTGCGGATCGATCTGGCGATCGATGAGGGCACTCCCGCCGACCGCGGCAACCTGTTGGGCATCCAGCCCGAGCTGTTTCCCACCGATTATCAAAGCCCCGAGCGCCTGCACCGCAAACTCGCGGCCTACCTGCACAAAGCCCGGGAACAGGGCTTGCTCAACGACAAAACCATCGTGGTACTGCCCGAACACGTCGGCACCTGGCTGATGGTCAGCGGTGAAAAGGATGAGTTGTACCAGGCCGCCACGCTGAAGGAAGCCATGAACTGGCTGGCCGTGAGCAATCCGTTGAAGTTTGTCCGTGCGTTGATCAGTGCCGAGGGCGGCAGTCGCCTGGATGACACCCACTTGCGCATGAAAGCCAAAGGCATGGCCAAGGAGTATCAGGCGCTGTTCGGCGGCCTGGCGAAAGAGTTTCAGGTGACGTTGGTGGCAGGTTCCATCGTGCTGCCCGAGCCCAGCATCATCGACGGCACCCTGAAAGTCGGTCGCGGCGCACTGTTCAACAGCAGCGTTGTGTTCGGCCGTGACGGTGTGCCGATCGGCCAGCCACAGCGGCAGATGCACCCGGTTTTTGAACATCAGGATGCGATCAAGGCCAATGGCGAGCACACCCTCAACGTCGTCGATACCCCGGCCGGTCGCCTGGGCGTGCTGATCGGCGGCGACAGTTGGTACCCGGACAACTATCGCAAGCTCGACGATCAGCAGGCACGGATTGTCGCGGTCCCGGCGTTCGTGGCCGGCCGTGGCACCTGGGATCAACCGTGGCGTGGCTACAAGGGCTCGTCGACACCCGGTTCCGTCAGTCTCAAGGCCGGGGAGATCAGCGAAGGCCAGGCCTGGCATCGCCTGACCCTGACCGCTCAACCACCGTCCAGCCAGGCGATCGCCGGCATGAGCGTGTTCTTGCGTGGACAGTTCTGGGATCAGGCCAGCGCCGGCCAGAGTTTTCTCAGCAGCAACGGTCAGCACTTCGCCGACGGCAACGCCCGTGGCGCTCGCCTGCTGAACCTGTGGTTGTAAGCCATGAAACCGCAGCCGATGCGTCTGGGCGATCTATCGGTCGGCTTCGTCCACAGCCTGGCCGACGCCGTGCGCAGCCATGGCGTCGACCCGCAGCCCCTGCTGGAACAATATGGACTTGATGCGGCGCGCCTCAGCGAAGCGGGTGCCCGACTCTCGATTCCGCGCTACATGCGCCTGGGCCACAGTGCCATTCAGTTGACCGAAAACCCGGCGCTCGGCTTGCGCATGGGGCAGCTCAGCCGCCTGAGCCAGGCCGGCCTGGCCGGCGTCACCGCTGCCCAGGCGCCGACGGTGCGCGAGGCGGCACGCTGCCTGATTCGCTTTGAAGCCTTGTATGGCTCCAACTATCGCGGTCAATCGAGCTTTCACGAAGACCCTCAGGGGGCCTGGTTGCGCTTCTATTCCATCAGTCCCTACAACAGCTACAACCGCTTCGTAGTGGATTCGATCATTGCCGGGTGGTTGCAGCAATTGTCCAGCGTGAGCCCTGCCCCGCTGCGCGCCGAACGTATCGATATCGAATTCGAAGCACCTGACTACCACGCGGCCTACGACATGCTGGGCGATTGCCCGATTCAGTTTGGCGCCGAGCACAACCAATTGCGCCTGAGCCTGGCCAGCCTCGCCCAACGTAATCCGCAACACTGTCCGAGTACGTGGCGGCACTTGTTGATGTTATGTGAACGGGAACTGGAGCAACTGACACGCACCCGCAGCCTGCGTGAACGCATCATTCAGTTGCTGGGGCCGTTGCTCAATGGTGGCCGGGAACCCGACCTGGAAGAAGTGGCGGCACGCCTGAAGCTGCCCGTCTGGACACTACGCCGCAAACTGGCCGAAGAAGGTACGCAGTTTCGCGCGATTCTCAACGACACACGTCGCGACCTGGCCATGACCTACATCCGCGATACAGAACTGGCGTTCGGCGAAATCGCCTACCTGCTGGGCTTTGCCTCAGCCGAAGCGTTTCAACGTGCCTTCAAACGCTGGACTGGCCAGACACCCGGCGAGTTTCGTCGCAGTCACCGCCAATCCGCCTGACGCTCACAGTTCTGTAGCATCTTCCGCCGGCTCCAGCGGGTCCAGTTCAAAAGCCTGATACTCGAGCAGTTCTTCCTGATAATCGTCCATTTCGAATCCCCCGCAACTCATTGAAAAAGTCTTAATAAATGACCAGTGCCCCGAGCATAAAGTCCCCGCATGAAAGAAAAATGACGCGGACACGACGCTTCGTCGCTACTGGATAAAACGTAGCAGGCAGTCAGGAATTTATCACAGGATTTTTTCGATACAGCGCGCAGGACAGCGGTGTATTTGACGCGGATCAATCTTTACCGCAGCTGCGGGACCGGTGCGGATTCACCTGGCCCCGTAACGCCAATCATTGCCCGGTAATCGGCATGGCCTGAATCGGCTCCGAAGGAGGCGGGATGTCGCTGGGGTTGGCGGGTGGTGTGATCGTTTCCGTGGCCGGCGCCGGCTCGGCGCTTGGAGTGGCGGCAATCGGCGCGGCTTCAGGCGGCGGTGCTACCGGCTCGGACGCCGCTGGAGCCGCTTCGGCCGGCGTCGTTGTCGCTTGCGGAGCCGGGGCAGGCTCTGCCGCCGCTTCCGGGGCCAGTGGGGCCGGTGTGGCCTTGGGTTCAGGCACGCCCAGATCGGCTTTCGGCTTCTCCGGGATATGGGCCGCTGCTTTCACTTCCTTGGGCAGGAACAGCTCGACCAGGGCGAAGAAACGCTCGTAAAACTTGGCCGACGATACGGTTTCGCTCGCGACCTTGACCATCGAATCGTCCGAAGAGCCGATCGGCATCGAGACCGAACCCAGCACGCCGACACCGAGACTGGCAGAGTTATTGGTCTTCTTCAGCGCATAACGGTCCTGCAAGGCGTTGGCGAACACCGTGGCGTGATGCCCGGCGCTGCCGTCATCGGCACAGACCACACTGAAACTGATTTCCATGTGGGTCTCGCCGGTCTGCTGGAAGCTCTTGTGCCCGCTCACCAGCTTCGGATCACTGCTGGTGATGATGTAGCCCTGGCTCAGCAAGGCCCGACGAGCAGCTTCGCAACTCTGAACATCAGTCACGGGGTAGTTACGGGAGAATGTTCCGGAGTCGTCGAAGTTCTCATGCTCATAGATGGCGGCTTTCTTCGACGAGCACCCGGCCGCGGCGGCCAGCACCAGCGCCAGCCCGGCAACACGCATGGGAAGTGATTTAAACATTGAACATCCTGAGGAAAACGGTCCGGGGCGTATTGTGCAACAGATCGATGGTTAGCGTCGCATCGATTGTGTCTTAAAACAGTTACAGGGGTGTTGACTGCGATATTAAGCAAAAGTCCCCCACGATTGTCAGTGCAGCTGTAACAAAAAACCCCGGCCTTTCGGCCGGGGTTCCTGTGTAGCGCATCGCTCAGGCTGACATCAGAAACGCTTGATGTCGGCCTCGCTTTCCAGCTGCTTGCGATAAGCCGCAAAGTCTTGCTGGCCAACGCGCGAAGCGAGGAAGCGACGGTATTGAGCCTTCTCTTCTTCAGTCGGCGCTGCGGCTTCATTGACGCCGCTCAGACGCACGATCATCAGACTGCCATCAGGCAGGGTCACGCTCGTGAACGTCGGCTTGTCCTTGGCGGCAGGCTTGGGCATGCGGAACAGCGCCTGCAGCACGGTTGGGTCGATCCCTTCCTGAGCGCGGGTCGCGGCTTCGGTAACCTTCCAGCTCTGACCGTCGACTGGTTTGTCCAGAGCGGTCTTGCCATCGCGCAGGCTGGCAATCAGCTCATCAGCCTTGGTCTTGGCGGCAGCACTGGCGTGCTCCTTGGCCAATTGCGCACGGATCGGGCCAGACACGCTTTCCAGCGGCAATTGCGCAGGCTTGAGATGTTCCTTGGCACGCAACACGATCACGGTTTCCGGATCGAGCTCGATGGCGGTGCTGTTGGCACCCTCTTCCAGCACTTCCTGGCTGAACGCCGCGGTGATCACGGCACGGTTGGCCGCAATGCCCTCGCCACCTTCACGGCCGAACGGCTTGGAGGTGTGAACGGTCAGTTTCAGATCCTGTGCCGGTTGGGCCAGATCGGAAGCTTCGAACGAGGCGTCTTCCAATTGCTTGGTCGCTTCGACGAAACGCTGCTCGACCTGTTGAGCCTTCAATTCGCGGGTCAGCTTGTCTTTCAGGCTGGCGAGCGTCGGCACTTCAGGCGCTTCCACACCCAACAGCTTGATCAGGTGGAAACCGAAGTCGGTGCGAACCGGCTCGGAGACCTGATCCTTGGCCAACGAATACAGGGATTTTTCGAACGCTGGATCATAAACGCCAGGACCTGCGTAGCCGAGGTCACCGCCATTGTTGGCCGAACCCGGATCCTGGGAGAACTCCTTGGCCAGGGCTTCGAACTTCTCGCCTTTGGCCAGACGGGCCTGGATATCGTCGATCTTGGCCTTGGCTTGCGCCTCGGTGGTCTTGTCGTTCACTTCGATCAGAATGTGCGCAGCCCGACGTTGCTCGGACAGGTTTGCGATTTCTTTCTGATACGCCGCTTGCAGGTCTTCGTCCTTGACGCTGACCTGATCGAAGAAGGAAGCCTTCTTTAACTCCAGATAATCGATGACCACCTGATCCGGCGTCATGAATTCCTTGGCGTGTTCGTCGTAATAGGCTTTGACTTCGTCGTCGGTCAGTTTCACAGCCGCCGGGTCAGCCTTGATGTTCAGGGTGGCGAAATCGCGGGTCTGTTTTTCCAGACGGGCGAATGCCAGAACCTGTGTATCAGTGACAAAACCGCTACCCGCCAGACCGGCGCGTAGCTGGCCGATCAGCATTTCCTGGGCCAGCATCTGGCGGAACTGCATACGGCTGTAACCGAGTTGACGAATGACCTGGTCGAAACGCTCAGGACTGAACTTGCCGTCCACCTGGAATTCAGGCGTTTGCAGGATGACCTGGTCCAACGCCGCTTCGGAGAAAGCGAATTTCGAGTTTTCTGCGCCTTGCAGCAGCAGCTTGCGATCGATCAGGCCTTTGAGGGCCGATTCGCGCAGCATCTTCTCGTCGAGCAAGGACGCATCGAAATCCTTGCCCAGCTGTTGCATGAGTTGACGGCGTTGCATATCGACCGCCTGGCTCAGCTCGTTCTGGCTGATTTCTTCGCCATTGACCTGCGCCGCCTCGTTTTTGTTCGTCGTGGCCTGAAAAATGGCGTCGAAACCGGTCAAGGCCATCAGTACGACGATGACCCCGATAATGGTCTTGGCAATCCAGCCTTGTGAATTGTCCCTGATATTCTGCAGCATGCGTCCCCCATAAACGGTTGAACTTCAAAATTAGGCAACCGTGGAGCGTGGGTAGAATCCGGATAGAAGAAAGGCGCATCCGAGGATGCGCCTTCTCGTAACTGGCGGAGCGGACCGATGACTCGAACTTGCGAGCCTCGGTGTCTCGGACCGGCGACCTGCCGACTGGACTACCGCTCCGCTGCCAGGTCAGGCATGACCCCGACCCGGATAGGCAAAAACCTGAATCGAACTTAGTTGACAGCTTCTTTCAGTGCTTTACCGGCTTTGAAACCTGGTTTTTTGGCTGCTGCGATTTCCAGCGTCTTACCGGTCTGTGGGTTACGACCAATGCGAGCTGGACGATCAGTTACGGAGAAGGTACCGAAACCAACCAGAACAACAGAGTCGCCAGCCTTGAGAGCGCCAGTGACGGATTCGATTACAGCGTCCAGCGCACGGCCAGCAGCAGCTTTCGGGATATCAGCGGATGCAGCGATAGCATCAATCAGTTCCGACTTGTTCACTCTAAGTCCCCTTATATCTATTTGAGTATGATTCTAAGTTTTTTTGGTGAAAGCAAAAACGAGTGCTGAATGGCCTACAGACACTTAAGAGCCGCTTTATAACAAGGGCTCTAAAAAGCTGTCAAGGAAGCCCCCCAGGCAAATACGTACTAATGCGTGCTAATTCTTTCCTTAGAATCGGACTCGCGCTTTTCATCCTTCGCGACAATCTCCGGAGCCACATCAGGCAAGGGCTCCGGCGCGTATTGCAGCGCAATTTGCAGGACCTCGTCAATCCATTTAACCGGTTTAATCTGGAGATCTTGCTTGATATTGTCAGGAATTTCCTTCAGATCGCGAACATTCTCTTCGGGAATGATCACAGTCTTGATTCCGCCACGGTGAGCAGCGAGCAGTTTTTCTTTCAAACCACCAATCGCCAACACTTGACCACGCAAGGTGATTTCACCGGTCATGGCCACGTCCGCACGCACAGGAATGCTGGTCAATGCCGATACCAGCGCCGTGCACATGCCCACACCGGCGCTAGGGCCGTCTTTCGGCGTCGCCCCTTCCGGCATATGGATGTGGGTGTCGCGCTTCTCGTGGAAGTCCAGGGGAATCCCCAGGCTCTTCGCGCGACTGCGCACCACGGTCAAGGCGGCGGTAATCGATTCGACCATGACGTCACCCAGGGAACCGGTCTTGATCAACTGGCCCTTGCCCGGCACGACGGCGGCTTCGATGGTCAGCAATTCGCCGCCCACCTGAGTCCACGCCAACCCGGTCACCTGACCGATCTGGTCCTGTTGCTCAGCCAGGCCGTAGCGGAACTTACGCACGCCCAGGAAGTGTTCCAGATCCTCAGCGGTGACCTTCACCGAGAAGCGTTTTTCCAGTGCATGCTCTTTGACCGCCTTGCGGCAAACCTTGGCAATCTGGCGCTCCAGGCCACGCACACCGGCTTCGCGGGTGTAGTAGCGAATGATGTCGCGGATCGCTTCCTCGTCGAATTCCAGTTCGCCTTTTTTCAGGCCATTGGCCTGAATCTGCTTGGGCGAAAGGTATTTGACGGCGATGTTGATCTTCTCGTCTTCGGTGTAGCCCGGCAGACGAATCACTTCCATCCGGTCCAGCAGCGCCGGCGGGATGTTCATGGAGTTCGAGGTGCACAGGAACATCACATCGGACAGGTCGTAATCGACCTCCAGATAGTGGTCGTTGAAGTTGTGGTTCTGCTCGGGATCGAGCACTTCAAGCAACGCCGACGCCGGATCGCCACGCATGTCGCTGCCCATTTTGTCGATTTCGTCGAGCAGGAACAGCGGGTTGCGGACGCCCACCTTGGTCATTTTTTGAATCAATCTTCCTGGCATCGAACCGATGTAAGTACGGCGATGACCGCGAATTTCCGCTTCATCACGCACACCGCCAAGGGCCATGCGCACGAATTTGCGGTTGGTGGCGTGAGCGATCGACTCTGCCAGAGAGGTTTTACCCACCCCCGGAGGACCTACCAGGCACAACACCGGACCACGAATCTTCTTCACGCGTTTTTGCACGGCGAGGTATTCGAGAATCCGCTCTTTGACTTCTTCCAGACCATAATGGTCGGCATCAAGAATGTCTTCAGCGCGCGCCAGATCCAGGCGCACCTTGCTCTGAGCCTTCCACGGCACCTGGACCAGCCAGTCGATGTACGAACGCACCACGGTCGCTTCCGCGGACATTGGCGACATTTGCTTGAGCTTGTTCAGTTCGGCCTGGGCCTTGGCAAGCGCGTCTTTTGGCAGGCCGGCGGCATCGATACGCTTTTTCAGCTCTTCGACTTCGTTGTGACCTTCATCGCTGTCGCCGAGCTCTTTCTGAATGGCCTTCATCTGCTCGTTCAGGTAGTACTCGCGCTGACTGCGCTCCATTTGCTTTTTGACGCGACCGCGAATGCGTTTTTCGACTTGCAGCAGATCGATCTCGGCATCAAGCAACGCCAGGACATGCTCGACCCGTGCCGACAAATCGATGATCTCGAGGATTTCCTGCTTCTGCTCGATTTTGAGGGCCATGTGCGCGGCCATGGTGTCGACCAGGCGACCAGGCTCGTCGATGCTGTTGAGCGACGACAGGACCTCGGCGGGGACTTTCTTGCCCAGCTGCACATATTGTTCGAACTGAGACAGCAGGCTGCGAACAAACACTTCCGACTCGCGCTCCGGCGCGTCGACTTCGTCGATCAGCGAGACTTCGGCACGGCAGTGACCGTCCACTTCGCTGAAGCGCTCCACGGCGCCCCGCTGCTCGCCTTCGACCAGAACCTTGACTGTGCCATCAGGCAGCTTCAGCAGCTGCAGAACGGTCGCAATCGTACCCACGCGATAAAGTGCGTCTTCACCAGGGTCGTCGTCAGCAGGGTTTCTCTGGGCCAGCAGAAGGATCTGCTTGTCGCCTGTCATCGCTGCCTCGAGGGCTTCGATGGATTTCTCGCGCCCCACGAACAGCGGGATAACCATGTGCGGATAAACCACGACATCACGCAATGGCAGGAGAGGCAATTCGATGGTTGTCTTCATGATTTCGCCTCTACGGCGGCCATAAGGCCGGAAACAGATGGAAGTAAGCTTGAAACCAAGATGGGGGCAGCCTTGAAAAAAAACAAGCACAAAGAGAGTGTAAAAACCTGCAAAAAGCAAAGGGGCCCGAAGGCCCCTTCTTTGTACCGGCTGCGTGACGCTTAGGCGTCTGGCGCGGCCTTGGCAGCAGGCTCACTGTTTTCGTAGATATACAGTGGCTTGGACTTGCCTTCTATAACGCTTTCGTCGATCACTACTTTACTCACCTCGGACTGCGAGGGGATTTCATACATAGTGTCGAGCAACACACCTTCGAGAATCGAGCGCAGGCCACGAGCACCGGTTTTGCGTTCCAGCGCGCGCTTGGCGACCGATTTCAGCGCGTCGGCCCGGAATTCCAGGTCCACGCCTTCCATCTCGAACAACTTGGCATACTGCTTGGTCAGAGCATTTTTCGGCTCGGTGAGAATCTGCATCAACGCAGCTTCATCAAGCTCGTCCAGCGTCGCAAGGACCGGCAGACGACCGACGAACTCCGGGATCAGACCGAACTTGACCAGATCGTCAGGCTCGACTTCACGCAGGGATTCACCGACTTTCTTGCCTTCTTCCTTGCTGCGAACTTCTGCGTTGAAACCGATGCCGCCCTTGGTGGAACGGTTTTGAATAACCTTTTCCAGACCGGAGAACGCACCACCGCAGATGAACAGGATGTTACGGGTGTCGACCTGAAGGAATTCCTGTTGCGGGTGCTTGCGACCGCCTTGAGGCGGAACGGAAGCGACCGTACCTTCGATCAACTTGAGCAGGGCCTGCTGCACGCCTTCACCGGAAACGTCCCGGGTGATCGACGGGTTGTCGGACTTGCGCGAGATCTTGTCGATCTCATCGATGTAGACAATGCCCATCTGGGCCTTTTCCACGTCGTAATCGCACTTCTGCAACAGCTTCTGAATGATGTTCTCGACATCTTCACCCACGTAACCCGCCTCGGTGAGGGTGGTTGCGTCGGCAATGGTGAACGGAACGTTCAGCAAGCGGGCCAGTGTTTCGGCAAGCAGGGTTTTACCCGAGCCTGTCGGGCCGATCAGCAAGATGTTGCTCTTGCCGAGTTCGACGTCGTCATTCTTTTTGTCACGCTGGTTAAGGCGCTTGTAGTGGTTGTACACCGCTACGGCCAAAACCTTTTTCGCGCGCTCCTGACCAATCACATACTGATCAAGGATGCCGCTGATTTCTTTAGGCGAAGGCAATTTATGCGCGCTGCTCTCGGCCTGGGCTTCCTGCACCTCCTCACGGATGATGTCATTGCACAGGTCGACGCACTCGTCGCAGATAAAGACCGAGGGGCCGGCAATCAATTTGCGTACTTCATGCTGGCTTTTGCCACAGAAGGAGCAATAGAGCAGCTTGCCGTTGTCCTCGCCGTTGCGGGTGTCAGTCATTCGTTCGATCCAAATCCGATAGGCTTGCAACACAAGATGAAGGCTATTGCGGGCTTTTTCAAGCCCGCTGGTGATCAGACCAGCCGACCAAGCCTATTTTGAGCTGCTTATTTTAAGCGGGGCGCTGGGTGATCACTTCATCGATCAAGCCGTACTCACGTGCAGCGTCTGCACTCATGAAATTATCGCGGTTGGTATCGCGCTCGATCTCTTCAAGCGTGCGCCCGCTATGCTTGGCCATTAGCGTGTTGAGACGCTCGCGGATGAAGAGGATTTCCTTGGCATGGATTTCGATGTCCGATGCCTGGCCCTGGAAACCGCCCAGAGGCTGGTGAATCATCACGCGCGAGTTCGGCAGGCAGTAACGCTTGCCAGGGGCACCGGCTGTCAGCAGGAACGCGCCCATGCTGCACGCCTGGCCGATACAGGTGGTCGAGACGTTGGGTTTGATGAACTGCATGGTGTCGTAAATCGACATGCCGGCTGTCACCGAACCGCCCGGGGAGTTGATATAGAGATGGATGTCCTTGTCCGGGTTTTCCGCTTCAAGGAACAGCAATTGCGCACAGATCAGGTTGGCCATGTAGTCCTCTACCGGGCCAACCAGAAAAATCACTCGTTCCTTGAGAAGGCGCGAGTAAATGTCGTAGGCGCGTTCGCCACGAGCGGACTGCTCGACAACCATCGGGACCAGGCCGCCTGCGGCCTGGATATCAGAGTTCTGCTGAATATACGAATTACGGAACATGCTCTGCAGTCACTCCCAAATAGTTATGTCTTGAATACGCATAAGCCAGCTCGAAAGCTGGCTTATGGTGTGTACTTCTTAACGCAGCAACAATCAGTCGGCTTGTGGAGCTTCTACCGGCTTGACCGCTTCTTCGTAAGAGACCGATTTGTCGGTCACGCTAGCTTTCTGCAGAACAGTATCCACAACTTGTTCTTCCAGCACAACCGAACGGACTTCGTTCAGTTGCTGGTCGTTCTTGTAGTACCAGGACACAACCTGCTCAGGCTCTTGGTAGGCCGAAGCCATTTCCTGAATCATTTCACGAACGCGGGCTTCGTCAGGCTTGAGGTCGAATTGCTTGACCACTTCAGCGACGATCAGACCCAGGACAACGCGGCGCTTGGCTTGTTCTTCGAACAGCTCGGCCGGCAGTTGGTCAGGCTTGATATTGCCGCCGAACTGCTGAACAGCCTGCACGCGCAGACGATCAACTTCGTTGGACAGCAGAGCCTTTGGCACTTCGATCGGGTTGGTGGCCAGCAGACCGTCCATTACCTGATTCTTGACCTTGGATTTGATCGCCTGACGCAGTTCACGCTCCATGTTCTTGCGAACTTCGGCGCGGAAGCCTTCCAGACCGGTTTCCTTGATGCCGAATTGAGCGAAGAACTCTTCGGTCAGCTCTGGCAGTTTTGGCTCGGAAACAGTGTTCACGGTCACAGTGAACTCAGCGGTTTTGCCAGCCAGGTCGAGGTTCTGATAGTCCTCTGGGAAAGTCAGGTTCAGAACGCGCTCTTCGCCAGCCTTGGCGCCAACCAGACCATCTTCGAAACCAGGGATCATGCGGCCGGAACCCAGTACCAGCTGGGTACCTTTGGCGGAACCGCCAGCGAACACTTCACCGTCGACCTTGCCGACGAAATCGATGTTCAGCTGGTCTTCGTTCTGAGCGGCACGATCAGCCACTTCGAAACGGGTGTTCTGCTTGCGCAGGATGTCCAGCATCTTGTCCAGATCAGCATCGGACACGTCAGCGCTCAGGCGCTCTACGGTGATACCTTCGAAACCGGCGACGGTGAACTCAGGGAACACTTCGAATACAGCAACGTATTCCAGGTCCTTGCCTGCTTCCAGCGATTTAGGCTCGATCGAAGGCGAACCAGCCGGGTTCAGCTTCTGCTCAACGACTGCTTCGTAGAAAGAGGACTGGATGACGTCGCCCACGGCTTCCTGACGCGCTTCAGCACCGAAGCGGCGCTTGATTTCGCTCATTGGCACTTTGCCTGGACGGAAGCCTGCGATCTTGGCCTTTTGGGCAGTCTGCTGCAGACGCTTGTTGACCTGAGTCTCGATGCGCTCAGCCGGCACGGTGATGCTCATGCGGCGCTCAAGAGCAGAAGTATTTTCAACAGAAACTTGCATGGATATTCCTCGTTGCACAGACGTTAGCCGGCCGTTTCCGACCCCAGAATCAAGGGCATGCATTCTAGTGGGTCAAACTCAAGAAGTCACCCTACTGAAAACGGGTAAAAACGCAGCAGGCAATTTATAGGTGCGAATGCACGGATGCACCTCGCCCCGGTGGCAAATACAGCCAATAACGCCAAGGCTCTGCGCCAACCCTTCTATATATAGAAGAGGTTGCCGATCATCTCCCTGACAGACGACCTTGCAAGCAAGGCCGGCGGGGAGCGCGGTATCATCGAGAAACATAAATACGACGAAACGCCCTGCCCCTGCGACCCGGTACTGCAGCCGCTGGATACTCAAATCCCTGAAACAAAAAAGGCGCCAGACTGTTAAATCTGGCGCCTTTCGAAATATGGGGTGGACGATGGGGATCGAACCCACGACAACGGGAGTCACAATCCCGTGCTCTACCAACTGAGCTACGCCCACCATATTGCGTGTCAAAGAAGCCAAGCAACTTCTTTGTAGAGCCCCAACCAGGCCAACCGGCGTGAGTGAAGCTTTATTTGGTGCGGATGAAGAGACTCGAACTCTTACGCCTCGCGGCGCTGGAACCTAAATCCAGTGTGTCTACCAATTCCACCACATCCGCGGATGAAGCCTTTAAAGCAAAGGCGCCAGACTGTTAATCTGGCGCCTTTCGAAATATGGGGTGGACGATGGGGATCGAACCCACGACAACGGGAGTCACAATCCCGTGCTCTACCAACTGAGCTACGCCCACCATATCGCGCTACTTGTGCCAAAGCTGCCTAATGGCGCACCCGGCAGGACTCGAACCTGCGACCATCCGCTTAGAAGGCGGATGCTCTATCCAGCTGAGCTACGGGCGCCTTATTAATCTGTACTCTTGGAGGACTACAAACTAAATGCTTTCCAGCCTCGCAGAACCGTAATTCCACTTGACCTTCTTAACCAGTGCTAGGCTGTGCCCGACAAGTGCGACGAATAGTATAGAGCCCCCCGAAGGTCGTCAAATCCTTTTTAAAAAAAATTCATTTAATTAAAGGAGTTAGGGGAATTTGCAGACCAAGCGCCTTTGCCCTCACCGCATGACATGCGAGAATGCGCTCTCTTTTTTTCCCCTCTCGATGGTTAATCACGCGCAATGACTGCACAACTAATCGACGGCAAATCGATCGCCGCCAGCCTGCGCCAGCAGATCGCCCAACGCGTCACCGAGCGTCGTCAGCAAGGCCTGCGCACGCCGGGCCTCGCGGTGATCCTGGTCGGCAGCGATCCTGCCTCTCAGGTTTATGTCTCGCACAAGCGTAAAGACTGTGAAGAGGTCGGCTTCCTTTCCCAAGCTTATGACCTGCCTTCCGAAACCACTCAAGAAGCGCTGACCGATCTGATCGATCGCCTCAATGACGACCCGGCGATTGACGGCGTCCTGCTGCAGCTTCCTCTTCCCGAGCACCTGGATGCGTCCAGACTGCTGGAGCGCATTCGCCCGGACAAAGACGTCGACGGCTTCCATCCTTACAACGTCGGTCGTCTGGCCCAACGCATTCCGCTGCTGCGCCCGTGCACCCCCAAAGGCATCATGACGCTGCTGGAAAGCACCGGTGCCGATCTGTACGGGATGAACGCCGTGGTGGTCGGTGCTTCCAATATCGTTGGCCGCCCGATGGCGATGGAACTGTTGCTGGCCGGTTGCACCGTAACCGTCACTCACCGTTTCACCAAGGATCTGGCCGGCCACGTCGGCCGTGCCGACTTGGTCGTAGTGGCCGCCGGCAAGCCTGGCCTGGTCAAGGGTGAATGGATCAAGGAAGGCGCGATCGTGATCGACGTCGGTATCAACCGTCAGGACGATGGCAAACTGGTCGGTGACGTGATCTACGAAACCGCCCTGCCCCGCGCCGGCTGGATCACTCCGGTGCCGGGCGGCGTCGGTCCGATGACCCGCGCCTGCCTGCTGGAAAACACGCTGTACGCAGCCGAAACCCTGCACAGCTGAGATCTTTTGCAGAGGTAGCCAGCGACTCAAGGAACCCCGCCCATGGCGGGGTTCTTTTTTGCCCGGGGAACAGGATTGACCATCCGCCGGAAAGTGACTTTTTTTTCATGTTTACAGGCACTTTCCCCCCTCCCCCGAACAACCATCGACAGTTATTCAGCCATACTCCAGAATGTCGCGCTTTTTAAGAATTAGCCCGTTACATAACGGTGTATCAACACTTTATGAGTCTGCCAGCGTGAAAATCCGTCTATCCATCCTGAGCCTATTTTTTGCAGTTACAGGGACTTTCATCACGCCAATTGCCAGCGCTGGCGAAACCACCGCAGCGCCTCGAGACACCTCGCAACTCAAGCTCGCTTCCGGCAGCACCTTGTTGCTGGACATGCAGACCAACAAAGTCATCTATGCCAACAATCCCGACGTGGTTGTTCCCATCGCATCCGTCAGCAAACTGATGACGGGCCTGGTCGTGGTTGAAGCCAGGCAGAACATGGACGAATACATCAACATCAACATCAGTGACACCCCGGAAATGAAAGGCGTGTTCTCCCGGGTAAAACTGAAGAGCGAACTGCCACGCCGGGAAATGCTGCTGATCGCGCTGATGTCGTCTGAAAACCGCGCCGCCGCGAGCCTGGCCCACCACTACCCGGGTGGATACGCCGCCTTCATCGCCGCGATGAATGCCAAGGCCAAGGCCCTGGGCATGACCAACACCCATTTTGTCGAACCCACCGGTCTCTCGCCGCGCAACGTATCCACCGCTCGCGACCTGAGCAAACTGTTGATTGCCGCGCACAAATACCCGCTGCTGACAGAGTTGAGCACGACCAAGGAAAAAACCGTCACATTCCGCAAGCCCAAATACAGCCTGGGCTTTCGCAACACCGACCATTTGGTCCGCAAGCCAGACTGGGACATCCAGCTGACGAAAACCGGTTTCACCAACGAAGCAGGCCACTGCCTGGTGCTGGTGACCCGGATGAGTAACCGCCCGGTTGTCCTGGTACTCCTTGATGCTTATGGCAAGTACACACACTTTGCCGATGCCGCGCGTATCCGCAATTGGGTCGAAACCGGCAAAAGCGCCAACGTCGCGTCTGCGGCCTTGCAGTACAAATCGGACAAGAACCTCAAGCATCGCCAGAGCGGCGTGGTTGAAGCTTCGAAGTAACCTCACTGCAACCGCATGAAAAAAAGCCCCGAACATTCGGGGCTTTTTTTCGTCAGCGATCAATCGTTGGGTAACGGCATCTGGTCATCATCCGGAATGCCATCCCCCTTGCTGGGATCTCGCCAGCCCTGCGGATGTTCCGTCGGTACCACCGTCGGGCGGGCCAGCGGATCTCGCAACGGACTGTCCGGATCCAACACCGGATCGACACTTTCTTCGGGCGTGGTCGGAACGTTTTCCGGACGCTTGTCATTGAAGCTCGAATCGGTAGACATACGCACCTCCATGGGATCTAGGGCTTCAGATCACCGAGCGGATCATAGGGCTTTGCCGGAGTCTTGGGATTGTCACCCGGTTTCACATCCCTCGGCGCCTTGGCCGGTCCGACGGGGTCGACCTGAGGGTCGGCAAGATCCGGGGAATCCGGGTCGAAACCCAACTCATCGCCGGACGAATGTTCGGACGAGTGCGGGCCGGAAGGGGTATTGGAATGTGCCATGGACGCCTCCTGAAAGCGGCCCGAAACATCCGGGCCTTAAGTATCAGATACCTCCAGCGTGCCGCAGTGCCTGACAGATGACGAACGGGCTTATTGCGCGCGCAAGGCCTTTTTGGCCGTCGCTGCCGCCTGCTCCTGGCCGGCCTGAGCAAGATCGTTCGCCGCCTTGAGCCAGCGCTGCTGATCGACTTCGGCGGGAATCTGCGTCGGCGCCTGAATCAACACCGCCCAACCACCGGCGTCTTTGAAAGCCGATTCGAACGAGCCGAAGCTCATCAGCAACCGCTGATCCATCCCAGCACGCAACAGCACGGTCTGTTTCTGGCGGTTATACCCGGACAAGATGGCATAACGCGGCTCGGCCCAGAGTGCAGAACCCTCGGTAAAGCGCACCATCACCGGATAACCGGCCGCCACCTGGGTCAACAAGGCCGGCAGATTGCTGTCCAGCGGATAGACCATCATCCCGTACTCACGGGCCAGGCTCTGCATGTTTTGCTGCAACTGGGCCTCGGCGCCCGGCAAGTGCAACGGTTTATCAAGCAAGCCCGGGGTAATCACGATGCCTTGCTGGGACAACAGGCTCGCCAGCACTTGCGGGCCGCTCTGATTGGCCACGCCGCGATAGAACCGGCCGCTGAGTTCGACACGCTCCGGCAGACGCTTGATCTGCGGCGCTACGCTGCCGGCGCAGCCGGCCAGCCCCGCGACGCATCCGACGATTACCGCCGCCGATAGAATTCGAGAAATTACCCGCACCATCATCACTCTCTTGATCAGACGCCAGGCAATCCGCTTCCCGGCTTGGCCGTCGATCATAGGACGCCACGCGGCGGCGGTATAGCCTTTACCGGTAGTTGACCAGGTTCGATAGAGCGAACTGGTTGGTCCCAGTCGACCTTCGGTCAATAGCCTGCAACACACCAGCGGCTAGACTGTCACTTGCAAAGCGTGTGCGCCCGCTGCAGGGCAAAGAGGAGGCATCGATGAGCCTGACAATGACAATCGTGATGTTGATCTCCGGCTGGCTGGCCGTCGCCGCCGCCATGTTATGGGGGGTTCTGCGCATTACCCGCCGCCACCATCACCACCCTGCCCGGCCGGCACCCTTGGTGAAATCCGACAAAGCCGCCACGCGTCACGCCTCCGCCCACTGATCGATTTTCCAGCGCACATAAAAAAACGGCCACCTGGACTCTGGCGAGTTCAGGCGGCCGTTTCGTTCAGCGCCAGTTATGCGTCAGCGGTTACACGCTTGTGCTTCGCCCGACGGGACATCATGTTCAACACCTCGATCGCAGCCGAGAACGCCATGGCAGCGTAGACGTAACCTTTCGGTACGTGGGCGCCGAAGCCTTCAGCGATCAGCGTCATGCCGATCATGATCAGGAAGCCCAGGGCCAGCATCACCACCGTCGGGTTGTCGTTGATGAACTTGGCCAGCGGGTCAGCCGCCAGCAACATCACCAGTACCGACACCACCACCGCAATGATCATGATCGGAAGATGCTCGGTCATGCCGACAGCGGTAATGATGCTGTCGATGGAGAAGACCATGTCCAGCATCAGGATCTGGCCGATCGCCGCGGCAAAGCCCAGAGTCACGGTAGAAGTCGCCGACTTCGGATCTTCCGGTGCCGGGTCCATGCTGTGATGGATTTCGGTGGTGGCTTTCCACAACAGGAACAGGCCGCCCGCGATCAGGATCATGTCTTTCCAGGAGAACGCGTGGCCGAAGAGGTCGATCACAGGCTCGGTCAACTGGACGATGAACGCGATGGTGCTCAACAGGCCGAGTCGCAGGATCAGTGCCATGCCGATACCGATGCGCCGCGCCTTCTGCCGGTGCTGCTCGGGCAGTTTGTTGGTCAGGATCGAGATGAAGATCAGGTTATCGATGCCGAGCACGATCTCCATCACTACCAGGGTGGCCAGGGCAACCCAGGCGGTGGGGCTGGCGGCTAGTTGTAAAAGGTATTCCATGGGTCAGTCCTGACTCGCTGTAAGACGGTTTAGATTTCCTGGGAGGAAGATTCGGATTTATCCGCGTCTTTTTCCGATGATTCTTTCTTGCTGATCAACCCGCCCGTGGCTTCGCTGAGCGCCTGCTCAGCAGCTTTGTGGGTGTCGTCGATGGCTTGCTTGGCACTTTCGGCAGCCTTTCCCATCAGTTGCTGAGCGCTTTTTTCGGCCTGATCACAACCGGCCAGTACCAGCACAGACGCAATCAGCAGAGCCGTGGTTTTAAGCTTCATGATGTTTTCCTCGATAGAACAAACGGGACCGTTACGATGGCCCGTTGATAGCGACGCATTCTAGGGAGATGAACACTTCAGGAAAATTCGTATTTTCAGCGGTTATACTTCGACTTTTACGAACTGTAGATGATCATGCTCAACTATCGACAACTGCATTACTTCTGGGTAGTCGCCAAAACCGGCAGCATTGTCCGCGCCTGCGAGCAGCTGAACCTGACGCCCCAGACGATCAGCGGGCAGATATCGCTGCTCGAACAAACCTACGGCATCGAGCTGTTTCGCCGGGTCGGCCGGCAACTTGAACTCACCGAAGCCGGCCGCCAGACCCTGCCCTACGCCGAGCAGATGTTCCAGCTGGGCGGCGAACTGGAATTGATGCTGCGGGCACAACCCAATGAACAGCAGATTCTGTTTCGGGTCGGCGTGGCCGACGTGGTGCCCAAATCCATCGTCTATCGGCTGATCGCACCGACCATGGAACTGAGCGAGCCGCTGCGCATCACTTGTCGCGAAGACAAGCTTGAACGTTTGTTGGCCGATCTGGCGATCCAGCGCCTGGACCTGGTGATTTCCGACAGCCCAATGCCCTCGCACCTGGACATCAAGGGCTACAGCCAGAAACTCGGTGAATGCGGGATCAGTTTCTTCGCCACCGCCGAATTGGCGACGCGCTACGGTCAGGACTTTCCCCGCAGCCTGCACGGCGCTCCCCTGCTGATTCCCGGGCCTGAAACCGTGGTGCGCAGCCGCTTGCAACGCTGGTTCGCCGAGCAGCAGATCCAGCCGCAGATTGTCGGCGAATTCGATGACAGCGCATTGATGCAGGCTTTCGGTCAATCCGGCAGCGGGATTTTCATTGGCCCGAGCGTGATTGCCGATGAAGTGAAACGCCAACTTGGCGTAGAGGTGATTGGCCAGACCGACGCGGTGAGCGAGTCGTTCTACGCCATTTCGGTGGAACGCAAGGTCAAGCACCCTGGCATTGTCGCCATTACCGAAGGTGCCCGACGCGAGTTGTTTACCGAATTGTGACGCCTCAGACGCAGACTTCGCGGGGCTTGAAGGTCATCAGCGCGATGGCCAACAGGATCGAGGCCAGGATAAAGCCGGCCGCGGCGAAACCAAGGCCTTGCAGGCCGACACTGTCGATCACGCGCCCGCCGATCATGGCGCCCAGGCCGATCCCCAGGTTGCCCCCGGCGATGTTCAGCGACGCCGCAAATGCCGGCGCTTCAGGCGCAGCCTTCATCAGGCGCACGTGACTGACCAGGAACAACGCAGCCTGGGTCACACCCCAGATGCCCATTGCCGCCGCCAGTCCGAGGGGCGAATGAATGTTCGGCACCAACGCCACCAGGCCGGCAATCATGAAGGCGCAGAACATCATCGAGGCTAGCAGCGGATGGCGATCCACCGCGCGACCACCCAACGAGTTGCCGATCAGCCCGACCGCGCCGAAACCCATCAGGCACCAGCCGACCACCGTGCCGTTGAATCCGGCCAGGCGTTCAAGGATGTCCGCCAGGTAGGTGTAGGCGGTGAACATGCCGCTGAACACCACGATCGACAGCAGCACGTGCCCGACCATCAAGGGGCTGCGCAGGATCTTGAACTGTGAGAGGAAGCTGACTTGATGCTGATGCAGGCTGGTTTTCGGCAGGTAGATAAACAGCAGCAACGCCTTGGCAAAAGCGATCAACGCCAGAAGGGTGAAAGCACTGCGCCAGCCGAACGCATCGGAAATCAGCGTACCCACCGGAATGCCGAACACCGTGGCGCAAACAATGCCAAAGCCAATCTTGGCCACGGCGCGCCCGGCCTGATCCGGCCCGACGATGTCCACCGCCGTCTCACTGGCCAGTGACCAGAACACCGGCAAGCCCAATGCCGGAATCAACCGGGCAAGCGCCATCACCCAGATGTTCGGCGCCAGCGCCGCGAGGATGTTGGCCAGGCCAATCATGATCAGCACCGAGATAAACAGCTTGCGCCGCTCGAAGCGGGCGAAATATGCCGTGAGGAACGGCCCGAACGCGGCGACGGTAAAGGCAAACAGGGTCACCAGCAAACCCGCTTGCGGGATGCTGACGTCAAGGTCTCGGGCAATGGCCGGCAACAGGCCGACGATGATGAATTCCGTGGTCAGCACCGTAAAACCGGCGGCTGACAACAGAAGAATGGGCAACAACATGCAGAACTCCAGAAAACGACGACACCAGCGATAGCCCGAAGGCCCACTGGCAAAGATGAAAATGAGGATGGCGAAGCTTAACAGAGTGTTTCCGCACACGGTTGCATGAACCTGCACATTGCGCCGCACATTTGGGTGGCAGATCGTCACAGGGCTGAAGGATCGGGCCCCCGCTGTGATAAAGTCCGCGCCCTTGTGGCGAGGGAGCTTGCTCCCGCTGGCCTGCACAGCAGGCCCATTTGTCGGGGCCGTTTCGCTGCCCGGCGGGAGCAAGCTCCCTCGCCACCGGAATCAGCGCCGGCATTAGCCCCGTGTTCCCTCTTTCGGTTTCCCGCCTGCGGCCTGCCCTGTTTCTTGCTGCAAACCTGCGAAACCATGCATTTATAAAAAATCAGAGATGCCGTTCATGACCGCTTCATCCCCTTCGCTATTGCAACGCCTGAAACGCACCAGCCTGGTCACACAAATCATCATTGGCTTGATCGCCGGGATTGGCCTGGCCCTGATTGCGCCTGAAGCGGCGAAGTCCACCGCCTTCATTGGCAAAGTCTTCGTGTCCGCCCTGAAGGCGGTCGCGCCGATTCTGGTGTTCGTGCTGGTCATGGCGTCGATCGCCAACCACAAGCACGGCCAGGAAACCCACATCCGGCCGATCCTGTTTCTGTATCTGCTGGGCACGTTCGCTGCCGCCGTGGTCGCGGTGGTTGCCAGCATGATGTTCCCATCGAGCCTGGTCCTCTCGACCCAAGACGTAGCCGTCACCGCACCAGGTGGCATCAGCGAAGTGCTGCAAAGCCTGTTGCTCAGCGTGGTCGACAACCCGGTCAGCGCACTGATGAACGCCAATTTTATCGGCATTCTGGCCTGGGCCATCGGCATGGGCGTCGCCATTCGCCATGCCGGTGACACCACGCGCGAGGTGCTGGGTGACTTGTCCAACGGCGTGACGGTGATTGTGCGTCTGGTGATCAGCTTTGCACCGCTGGGGATTTTCGGCCTCGTGGCCTCGACCCTCGCGACGTCCGGCTTCGGCGCCTTGATCGGTTATGCGCAACTGCTCGCCGTGTTGCTGGGCTGCATGCTGTTCGTGGCCCTGGTGATGAACCCGGTCATCGTGTTCTGGAAACTGCGCCGCAACCCGTATCCACTGGTGTTGATGTGCTTGCGGGAAAGCGGTATCACCGCGTTTTTCACCCGCAGTTCGGCGGCGAACATTCCGGTCAACCTTGAGTTGAGCAAACGTCTGGGCCTGCACGAAGACACTTACTCGGTGTCGATCCCGCTCGGCGCCACCATCAACATGGCCGGAGCGGCTATCACCATCACCGTGCTGACGTTGGCGGCGGTGCACACGCTGGGCATTGCCGTGGACATTCCAACGGCCATTCTGCTGAGCGTCGTCGCAGCCATTTGCGCCTGTGGTGCCTCGGGCGTGGCCGGTGGTTCGCTGCTGCTGATCCCGCTGGCGTGCAGCCTGTTCGGCATCCCGAGCGAAATCGCCATGCAGGTGGTGGCGGTCGGTTTCATCATCGGTGTGCTGCAGGATTCGGCGGAGACCGCGTTGAATTCTTCGACCGATGTGCTGTTCACGGCGGCGGCTTGCCTGGGTGAAGAACAAAAGACACAGCGATTGGCGTGACAGCCAACCCTGTAGGAGCGAGCTTGCTCGCGATGATCGACCAGACACCGCGGGCAATCAGACAGCTCGCGTTATCGTTGACGACCATCGCGAGCAAGCTCGCTCCTACAGGAACTCCGGGAGGTTTAGAACGCGCCCATGTAATCGCGCTTGCCCACTTCCACGCCGTTATGACGCAGCAGTGCGTAAGCCGTGGTGACGTGGAAGAAGAACTGCGGCAAGCCGTAGGTCAGCAAGTAAGCCTGGCCGGAGAAGCGCTTCTCTTTAGGCGTGCCCGGACGGGTCACGATTTCGATGCCTTCCTTGCCGTTGATCTGCTCCGGTTTGATCTCGCCGATGAACGCCAGCACCTTGGCGATCAGCGCTTGCAGTTCGGCGAAGGTGGTTTCGGTGTCGTCGTATTTCGGCAATTCGATCTCGGCCAGACGCGCGGATACACCTTTGCTGAAATCAACCGCGATCTGCACCTGGCGCACCAACGGGAACATATCCGGGTACAGGCGAGCTTGCAGGAAGGCGTTCGGATCGATGTTCTTGGCGGCGGCATGGGCCTCGGCCTTTTTCAGCACGTCGCTCAGGGCGTTGAGCATTTGCTGGAAAACAGGAACGGAAGCGTCGTACAGGGAAATGGTCATGGCAGTCTCATGTGATGACAGGAGGGAAACGTCGGCCGATTATAGCCATGCCCGCCCCTCCTGCGGCTTGTCTTTTATCCTGCAAGGATTAGGCTAGGCGGCTTCGATGGCATGCTTCGACTGCATAGGGAAAAGCGCGATGAGCACTGAACAACAACAGACCTTCGACGAACCGCGCCTCAACAGCACGGAAATCCGCATTCTGGGTTCGTTGATCGAGAAACAGGCCACCAGCCCGGAAACCTATCCGCTGACCCTCAATGCGCTGGTAATTGCCTGCAATCAGAAAACCAGTCGCGAACCGGTGATGAACCTGACCCAGGGTCAGGTCGGCCAGAGCCTGCGCGCGCTTGAAGGACGCGGCTTCACCAAACTGGTGATGGGCAGCCGCGCCGATCGCTGGGAGCATAAGGTCGACAAGGCCCTGGAGCTGGTGCCAGCGCAGGTGATTCTGATGGGGTTGCTGTACCTGCGCGGCCCGCAAACCGTCAATGAACTGCTGACCCGCAGCGGGCGCATGCATGATTTCGAAGACAGCGAGCAGGTCGTGCATCAGCTTGAACGGTTGATTGCCCGGGGGCTGGCGCTGCTGATTCCACGCCAGGCCGGACAGCGGGAAGACCGCTATATGCATGCCATGGGTGATCCGGCGGATATCGAGGCGATTCTGGCCGCGCGGCAGAACCCGGTTGAGCGCAGTGGCGGCGGTGTTTCGGTCGAGCGGATCGAAGAGCTGGAAGCGCGGATTGCGGCGTTGGAAGAGCGGTTGGCACGGTTGGAATAGCGACACGATCCAACTGTGGGAGCGAGCCTGCTCGCGAACGCGGAGTATCAGACACCATTAATGTGACTGACAGACCGCTTTCGCGAGCAGGCTCGCTCCCACAGTGGCTTGGAAGTCGCTGTTACTATTCCCCCTCCCAATAATCCACCCCATCCCCCTGCCGGGCCACGGCGACGAATCCCGAGGCATTGCCCTCGGCGTCGACCTTGAAGTCATCCATCACCACATACTTTCCGGAATCCGGGTATTCGCAGATGTCCGGTGATTGCTGGGTGCTGACCGCCAGGTAACGCAGTTCGCCGTTACTGGTATTGATGATCTGATGCGCCCTTTCCGGACCACCCGCCGGGCAGGCAATCACGTCACCGGCGCGGATCGCAAAGCGCTCGGAGCCAAGACGCACCTCCCCTTCCCCGGCCACGACGTAGAACATTTCCTCATTGACCCGGTGGCTGTGAAACGGGCTGCCGCGCATGCCGGGCTCCAGCGCATACAAGCGATAACCGAGCTTCTGTGCGCCCAGTTGCTGACCGATGCGCGCAATGCGTTGTTGATAGCGACCGGCGGTTTCTCCGGTCGGGGCAAATTCTTCGGGCAGTGGTTCTAACTCGACCTGATCCAGATTGAGAATCGCGGGGTGCATGGGAACCTCGGTCACGGTGATTGTTGTTGGAGGGCAAGTCTTTGCTTGCTGGCCAGCAGTATAAGCCGAGGAGCACCTGCGAGACCGAGTCGCCGCTTTCGCGAGCAGGCTCGTTCCCACAGGTTATGTGAGCGCCACAAATCCCTGTGGGAGCGAGCCTGCTCGCGAAGCCGTCAGTCAGGTCGGCAAATAACCTGAAGATCACCCCCGCGCAAACGCCACCGCCGCCCGAAACTGCTCCTCCGTCGGCCGCACGCCGGTGTACAACACAAACTGCTCCAGCGCCTGGATCGCAATCACTTCCAGCCCGGTAATCACCTGCTTACCCTCGGCACGTCCCCGCACGATGAGCGGGGTTTCCGAAGGAATCGCCACCACATCGAAGACAATACCCGCAGCTTTGATGACATCTGCCTCGAACGCCAGTTGACCCGCCTCCGGCCCGCCATCCATGCCGACCGGAGTGACATTGACCAGCATTTGCGGACGCCGCGAGCCCAGCTCGGCTTGCCATGGGTAGTCCAGGGATTCGGCCAGGGCACGGCCGGCGCGCTCGTTCCGGGCCACGATCAAGCCGTTCTTGTAGCCACCGTCGCGCAAGGCACTGGCAACGGCCTTGGCCATGCCGCCGCTGCCGCGCAGGGCAAACGTGGTGTCCTTGGGCACCGCGTGGGTGTCCAGCAACCGGGCAATGGCGATGTAATCGGTGTTGTAGGCCTTGAGGTGGCCGTTGGTGTTGACGATGGTGTTGATCGACTGGATGGCGGCGGCCGAGGCGTCCAGCTCATCGACCAGGGCTATGCAGGCTTCCTTGAATGGCATGGACACGCCGCAGCCGCGAATACCCAAGGCGCGAATGCCGCCCACCGCCCCCGGCAAGTCCTGACTGCTGAACGCCTTGTAATAAAAATTCAGCCCCAATTGCTCATACAGATGATTGTGAAATCGCAGGCCAAAGTTCCCGGGGCGCCCGGAGAGGGACATGCACAGCTGGGTGTCTTTGTTCGGGTTCATCTGCATGCGGATCTCCTTGCAATACACTTTCGGATGGACGGAAACAGCCGGCCGACCTGTTCTGTTTGATCATGATTCCATGCCTGCACACGGCCTCGTTCGACCGTCAGCAAGCCGGTACAGACCTTACACAAAATTTACCCAACGGCTGTGCTGATTCTCAAAAAAAAGCTGTCTTAGAAGTATCCCCGCGACAATCCTTGGGCCTATTGCAGACACAAGCGCCGGGGGCGATGAACCGAGGAACTATCATGATCCGTAAAATCCCCACAGTTGCCTTGCTGATTGGTGCTCTGGCTATCACAGGGCAAGCGCAAGCCCATGGTGGTGGCAATGACGCGGCGGTATTCGGGGCGATTGTGGGTACGGCCATCGTCGGCTCCGCCCTGATCAACGCCAACCGGCCGGTGTATGTCGCGCCACAACCGGTCTATGCCCCACCCCCTCCTGTTTACTACGCACCGCCTCCTCCGGTTTATTACCAGCCGGCGCCGGTGTACGTGCAACAACCGATCTACTACCGTCCGGCACCGGTCTACTATGGACCACCCCGTGGTTATTACGGCCCGCCACGCGGCTACTACGGCCCTCCCCGCGGCTATGGCCGCTGGTGACAGACGCATCATGGCCCCGCCTTTGTAGGAGCGAGCTTGCTCGCGATGGTCCCGAGAGCGCCGCGTACACCCGCCATGCACGCGTTATCGTTCACATCCATCGCGAGCAGAGCTCGCTCCTACAGATGTCAGCCGTTCGTCGGCCCGCGTCTGGATAAATCTCGTCAGTGTCGTTATCGGGACAGCATCGGCTGTTCAAGCGGGCAAGATTGACTCGCCCCTGCCATTGGGGAAACAGTCATATTTATGTCATGTCAGCACCGCAAGCTTGAACCTGTCCGCCAACAACAGGTTGATAACAACAAGGACGCCCTCATGCCCACGCAGAACCCGCACCGCATTGTCGGTCTATGCACCTCCAGCAAGGTGTACAACGCCCTGACCGAACTCAAGCACCTGGAAGGTCATCGCAGCGCCAAGTTTCTCTCGCTGCTGACGCAAAACCTGGTGCGCAAAGGTCTGCTCAACGAGCAGGAAGTGGTCCATATGCTCGATCAGGTGGTCGACTGAGCGACAGACGGCCAGTTGGCCTCAACGACATCAATGACCACTATCGAAAACGGTGATTGTCGGAAAAATCGGCCGCCCCGTAAGGTAGCTCCATAGATTGATGGAGGTACTTATGATGTCTCAGGTTCAGATCATGTCCGTAATCGGCAGCGCCGTCCCCGCATCCCTCAGGGAATCGGGCCTGCTTGCCTGCTGGTATCTGGTACTGGACGGCGAACCGATCAGCGGCCCGCTCACTTCACTACCCGCCGCCCAGGCGATGTCGCAGCGCGTCAGCGCGGGCCAGACAGGCAAACTCAACGCCTAAGGCAGCTGAACCCGCGGTCTGGTTTCAAGGAAAATGTCCCAGCTCGACATGAACAACGCGGCAATCAATGGTCCGATGACAAATCCGTTGAGCCCGAAAACCGCCAGGCCGCCGAGGGTCGAGATCAGGATCAGGTAGTCCGGCATCTTCGTATCCTTGCCCACCAGTATCGGGCGCAGCACGTTATCCACCAGCCCGATCACGAACACCCCGAACAGCCCCAGCACCACCCCCTGCCAGATCGCCCCCGTAAACAGGAAAAATGCCGCCACGGGCGCCCAGACAATCCCTGCGCCCACCGCCGGCAACAGCGACAAAAATGCCATCAACACCGCCCAGAGCAATACGCTGGGGATGTCCAGAAACCAGAAAATCAAACCGCCCAATGCGCCCTGCGTGATCGCCACCAGCAGGTTGCCTTTTACCGTGGCCCTGACCACGCGATTGAACTTGAGCTGCAAACGACGCTTCTGCTGTTCTTCCAGCGGCACCGCCGCGCGCACCTGGCGTGCGAGTTCCGCGCCGTCGCGCAGAAAAAAGAACAACAGGTAGAGCATGATGAAAAAACTGATGATGAACTCGAAGGTTCCCTGGCCGAAACTGAAAGCCTGGCTCGCCAACACTTGCCCCCCTGCCACCGCGCTCTTGATGATTTTCTCCCGCATCCCCTCCAACCCACCCAGGCCGAAGCGATCCATCAAATGCTGGAAGTAAGGCGGCAGACTGTGCTTGAACTGCGCCACATAACCGGCGATGTCCAGCTCGCCGCTTTCAATGCTTTTGTAAACCGCTGCGCCCTCCTGAACCAGAAAGAAACTGAGGACAATCACCGGCAGAATCGCAATCACCAGACAGATGCTCAGGGTGAGCAATGACGTGATGTTGCGTTCCCAGGCGAATTTCAATTGCAGTCGACGCTGCAGGGGCGCAAAGAGGATGCCGAGGATCACCGCCCAGAACACCGCGCCGTAAAACGGCAGCAGAATCCAGACAAAAGCGATGCTCACCACACCCAGCAGAACCGTCAGGGATTTGTCTTGCAGTTTTTCTTCGTTCATGTCCGATCCATGCCAGTGCGCCGGGACGCAGAATTGCGTCCTGATGCTTAGGCCGCCACGGCTCGCGCGAGTGCCATCCGTTTGTTCATCAAGCATAGATCCAGATCAATAAACCCTCGGGACAAGGTGTTTACCCTCGACGACTTTTGCGATCGACCCGCCATGAAGCTCATTGCCCCCGAACTGCTCGCCCCTGCCGGCACCCTGAAAAACATGCGCTATGCCTTCGCCTACGGTGCCGATGCCGTGTACGCCGGCCAACCGCGCTACAGCTTGCGAGTGCGCAACAACGAATTCGACCATGCCACCCTGGCTCTTGGCATTGACGAGGCACAGGCTCAGGGCAAGCGCTTTTATGTGGTGGTGAACATCGCGCCGCACAACGCCAAGCTCAAGACCTTCCTCAAAGACCTGGCGCCCGTCATCGCCATGGCGCCCGATGCCCTGATCATGTCCGACCCCGGCCTGATCATGCTGGTGCGTCGACACTACCCGCAGATGCCGATTCACCTCTCGGTGCAAGCCAACACGGTGAACTGGGCGAGCGTCGAGTTCTGGCAGCAGCAGGGTTTGAGCCGGATCATCCTGTCGCGGGAACTGTCCCTGGAAGAAATTGGCGAAATCCGCCAACAAGTCCCGGCGATGGAGCTGGAGGTGTTCGTCCATGGCGCGCTGTGCATGGCCTACTCCGGCCGCTGCCTGTTGTCGGGCTACATCAACAAACGCGATGCCAATCAGGGCAGTTGCACCAATGCCTGCCGCTGGAAGTATTCGGCGCAGGAAGCCACGGAAAATCAGCTCGGCGAAATCGTCCAGCACTGCCAGCCGGAACCGACCCTGGGTCTCGGCGCGCCCACCGAGCAAGTTTTCCTGTTGCAAGAAGCCAATCGTCCGGGCGAACTGATGCCGGCCTTCGAAGACGAGCACGGTACCTACATCATGAACGCCAAGGACCTGCGCGCCGTGCAGCATGTCGAGCGCCTGACCCGGATGGGCGTGCACTCCTTGAAAATCGAGGGGCGGACCAAATCACACTTTTATTGCGCACGAACCACGCAGGTCTATCGCCGTGCGATCGATGACGCAGTGGCCGGCCGCGCGTTTGACCGCAGCCTCATGACCGACCTGGAATCCCTCGCCCAGCGCGGCTACACCGAAGGCTTCCTGCGGCGGCATGTGCATGACGAGTACCAGAACTACCAGAACGGCAGCTCGGTATCGGAACGGCAACAGTTTGTCGGCGAACTGACCGGCGAACGGCGGGAACGGTTGGCCGAGGTGAAGGTGAAAAACCGCTTCGCCCTGGGCGATCACATGGAACTGATGACGCCTAAAGGCAACTTCCACTTCGATCTGCATCAACTGCAAAACGCCAAAGGTGAGCCCATCGACGTGGCGCCGGGGGATGGGCATACGGTGTATCTGCCGATTCCGGATGCGGTGGATCTGCGGTTTGGGTTGTTGATGCGGGATGTGAACGCAACTTAACAATCCCTGTGGGAGCGAGCCTGCTCGCGAAGCCTGACTTCCAGCCAACATCATTGTTGAATGTTAAATCGCTTTCGCGAGCAGGCTCGCTCCCACAGAAAAAAGCTACGCGAACTCCTCACGCAACATCGCCACAAACGCTTCCCGCGCCGGGTGCACCCCGGCGTTTTCATGCCAGTAGAACAGGTTGTCGATAGCGGTCAGCTCAGGGAATTCGTACCCCACGCAACCCGCGCCCCTGGCGTACTGATCGAACACGCCCTTGGGCACCAGCGCCACCCCCGCCCCGGCGCTGACGCAGCCGACAATCGCGCCGTAACTGGCCAGGCTGACAATCGGCAGTGCCTGCCCCTGGCGTAACAGCCAATGCTCCAGCGCCGCCCGATACGGACACCCCTGGGGCCACATGAACACGGTCTTGTCGTGCAAATCCGCCATATCGCGCACCGGCCCGAGTGATGTCGAGGCAATCAGCAGCAGGTCTTCGCGGTACATCGGCGTGCGCTTGAGGTGCGAGCGCTCGACATCCACCGCAACGATGGCGCCGTCGAGGCGATGGCTCAGGGTGTCATCCAGCAACTGGCCCCAGGTACCGGTGGTCAACTCCAGCGCCACCGCCGGGAAACGCTTATGGAATTTCGCCAGCAAGCGCGGCAAGCGACCGGTGGCCGAAGACTCGATGGCGCCGATGCGCAACGGCCCGGACGGTTCGGCTGACGGGTCCACCGCGCGTTTGGCTTCCGCAGTCAGGGCCAGAATTTTCGAGGCATAGGCCAGAAAAGTCTGCCCCGACGGGCTGATGCGCAGCCCGCGACCCTCACGCAGAAACAGCGCGACGCCCAACTCCGCTTCCAGCGCCTTGATGCGCGCCGTGATGTTCGAAGGCACGCAATGCAGCAACTCGGCGGCACGGGCGATGCTGCCCACCTCGGCCACGGTCTTGAACATTCGAATCTGGGCCAGCTCCATATACATCACTCAAAGTGAATGGTTTACGCAGTATAAGTCAGTTGTGGCGAACGATTCGAGTTCTGATACTCAACGCACCTGCCTCTCGGTGCACGACCATGAATCTACTCACGCCCTCCTCCGGTTCTCCCTTGAAAATCATCCTGGCCATGGCCTTCGTGGTGGCCTGCTGGGGTTATTCTCCGACCGGTATCCACATCGGCTTGCAAACCTACGACCCGGTGCACCTGGCGTTGCTGCGCTTTTTGCTGGCATCGCTGTTCATGGCCGTGGTCGCGGTGTTCAGGGGTATTCGTCTGCCGAAACTGCGCGATGTGCCCCTGCTGATGGCGTTGGGTTTCTTTGCGGTAAGCCTGCATCACGTGGCGATCAATTTCGGCCAGCAGGGCGTCAGCGCCGGTGCATCGAGTGTGCTGGCACAGTCGACGCCCCTGTTCAGTACGTTGCTGGCGCGCTTCGTGTTCAAGGATCGGGTGAGCCTGTGGCGCTGGGGCTGCGTGATCCTGGGATTGATCGGTGTGGTGATTGTGGTGGCAGGCGACCGTGGCCTGGGCAGTATCGATGTCCACGGCTTGTTGATCCTGTTGGCGGCGTTGTCCTGGAGTCTTTACTTCGCCCTGCAAAAGCATCACACCGGGCGTTACGACGGGTTGACGCTGGTGTGCTACACGGTCTGGTCCGGCACGGCGCTGCTGTTGATTTTCTTGCCCGGGCTGGCGGATCAAGTGGCCAACGCCCCCCTGCGCGTGCAGTTTGCGGTCGCTGCCCTGGGGATTTTCCCGAGTGCCCTGGCGTACCTGGCCTGGGCTTATGTGCTGGCGCATGTGGACCTGAGCCGGGCGACGATGACGTTGTATCTGGTGCCGCCGACGGCGATGGCGATGGCGTCCGTGGGGCTGGGTGAACGACCGACATTGATGGTGGCGGTGGGTGCGGTGGTGGTGTTGATCAGTGTGCTGGCGTTGAATCTGGAACGCAGGCCAGCGGTGCAGGTGGTTCGTGTCTGATCATTGTTTTGTGTTGAGGCATCTGGCCTCTTCGCGGGCAAGCCACGCTCCCACAGGTTTTGTGTCAGACCAGAATTATGTGTCCGACACAATCCTGTGGGAGCGGGCTTGCCCGCGAAGAGGCCGACACATTCAACATTGGTGCAGCCTGACACACCGCCATCGCGAGCAAGCTCGCTCCTACAGCGAAAACCGGTCCCGGCTGTTGGTCAGATGCAGCCACATCGCCGCCCGCGCCGCGTCCGGGTCCTGGCGCTTGATGGCGTTGAGGATCGCCTCGTGTTCGAGGTTGGCCAGTTGCCCGAGCTTGCTCAAATCCACTGCGCCGCGCTCCGCCGCATTGACCCGGGTGCGCGGAATCATGGCGCTGCCCAGGTGTTGCATGATCTCGGTGAAGCACAGATTGCCGGTGGCTTCGGCAATCAGCAGATGAAAGCGCCGGTCGGCTTCGACGCAACTGTCGTTGTTGGCCAGCAGGCTTTGATAGTCGTCCAGCGCTTGGCGCATCTGCGCCACGTGTTGATCGGTCCGACGGACCGCGGCCAGCGCTGCCGCCTGGGTTTCCAGGCCCATGCGAAGCTCCAGGATGCTGCGTACCCCCAGCGCCGTATCGACATTCAACCGTAGCCCCTGCTCCGGTGCCCGCTCCAGCACAAAGGTGCCGATGCCATGACGGGTCTCCACCAGCCCGGAGGCCTGCAATTTGGAGATCGCCTCGCGCACCACGGTGCGGCTCACCCCGTGTTCCTGAACGATCGAGTTCTCCGACGGCAGCTTGTCGCCAGGCGACATCTGCCCGAGCAAGATGCTCTGGGTCAACTTGTCCACCAGGTCGTGGGCCAGATTGTGACTGCGCTTGCGGGCAGGTGCGTCGAGGTTTTCTTGCATGGCGATCATCCAAAGGCAGAGCTATCGGAATCGTAGCACTGCGCTCGTCCGGAATCTCAAGAAAACAGCGCATACTTGTATGACAACACTCAACAAATTCCGCAAAAACACCTAAATCTTAGGTGATGAAAAACCACAAACAGCATAACAAACCTGCAAATTATGGCGATTGTGTTGGACAAAGACGGTTGCAGATCGAAAAAATCTAGTTGTATGATGTCTATCAACAACGCAACACCTTGTCACACCCCGCATAAAAATAACGAGTGGGAGAAAACGCAGTGAATACATCCATCTCAGGGATAGACAATGGCGCTGATTCGGCGCTGAAGTCCGCTATCTCGAAAGTCAAACGCCACGTCTTGCCGCTGTTCGTCATCATGTTCATCGTCAACTACATCGACCGCGTGAACATCGGCTTCGTCCGCGCCCACATGGAACACGACCTGGGCATCGGCGCTGCCGCCTACGGCCTTGGTGCCGGCCTGTTCTTCATCGGCTACGCGCTGTTCGAAGTGCCCTCCAACATCCTTCTGCAAAAAGTCGGTGCACGCATCTGGCTGACCCGCATCATGCTGACCTGGGGCCTGGTGGCGGCGGGCATGGCGTTCATCCAGAACGAAACCCACTTCTACATCCTGCGATTTCTGCTGGGTGTAGCCGAAGCCGGCTTCTTTCCCGGGGTGATCTACTACTTCACCCGCTGGCTGCCCGGGGTGGAGCGCGGCAAGGCGATTGCGATTTTCCTCAGCGGCTCGGCGATTGCCTCGCTGATCTCCGGCCCCTTGTCCGGCCTGCTTCTGCAAATCAGCGGCCTGGGCATGCACGGCTGGCAATGGATGTACTTCATCGAGGGCATGTTCTCGGTGGGCTTGTGCGCCTTCGTCTGGTTCTGGCTGGACTCCAAACCCCACGACGCCAAATGGCTGACCCGCGACGAGCAGGACGCACTGGTCAAGGCCATCGACGACGAACAGCTTGCTCGCGAAGCGGCGACGCCGATCAAGCCGTCACTGGGCACATTGCTCAAGGACCGGCAGATCATCCTGTTCTGCGTGATCTACTTCTTCATCCAGCTGACCATCTACGCCGCGACCTTCTGGCTGCCGAGCATCATCAAGAAGATGGGCGACCTGAGCGACTTCCAGGTCGGGATGTTCAACTCGATTCCATGGCTGCTGTCGATTGTCGGCATGTATACCTTCGCTTCGCTGTCGGCCAGGTGGAAGCACCAGCAAGCCTGGGTCGCCGTCGCCCTGCTGATCGCCGCTGCCGGGATGTTCATGTCCACCACAGGCGGGCCGATTTTCGCCTTCGTGGCAATCTGCTTTGCCGCGCTGGGTTTCAAATCGGCGTCATCGCTGTTCTGGCCGATTCCCCAGGCTTATCTGGATGCACGCATCGCCGCGGGCGTCATCGCGCTGATCAACTCGGTGGGCAACCTTGGCGGCTTCGTCGCGCCGACCACTTTCGGCCTGCTCGAAGAACGCACCGGCTCCATTCAGGGCGGGCTGTATGGTTTGGCCGCCACCTCGATCATCGCTGCGATCATCGTCTTCGCCGCCCGCAACAAACCCAAGGCCGCCTCCGCCATTGCACCGGGCAAACCAGCGAGCCATCACGCCTGAAGCATCACGCCTGAACACAAGTTCTCAAAGGATAAGAAAATGACCGCACAAGAAGCCGCCAAAGCCCCGATCATCACCAGCATGCAGGTTGTTCCAGTGGCCGGCCACGATGGCATGCTGCTCAACCTGAGCGGCGCCCACGGCCCGTTTTTCACCCGCAACATCGTGATCCTCAAGGACAACGCCGGCCACACCGGCGTCGGCGAAGTACCGGGCGGCGAACGCATTCGCCAGACCCTCGAAGACGCCCGCAGCCTGGTGGTCGGCAGCCCGATCGGCACCTATCAGAAGATACTCAACCAGGTGCGCCAGACCTTCGCCGACCGCGATGCCGGCGGACGCGGTTTGCAGACCTTCGACCTGCGCATCACCATTCACGCCGTCACCGGCCTAGAAGCCGCGCTGCTCGATTTGCTCGGCCAGCATCTGGACGTGCCAGTGGCCGCCCTGCTCGGTGAAGGTCAGCAACGTAATGAAGTGAAGATGCTCGGTTATCTGTTTTATGTCGGTGATCGCAACGAAACGGATCTGGCCTACCGCAGCGAACCGGACGCCGACAACGACTGGTTCCGCGTGCGTCACGAAAAAGCCATGACCACCGACGCCGTGGTGCGCCTCGCCGAAGCCGCCCATGCGCGGTATGGCTTCAAGGACTTCAAGCTCAAGGGTGGTGTGCTCAGTGGCGATGCCGAAATCGAAGCAGTCACCGCCCTGGTGGAACGTTTTCCCGATGCGCGCATCACCCTGGATCCGAATGGTGCATGGTCGCTGAAAGAAGCGATCCGGTTGTGTCGGGACCAGCATCACGTACTGGCCTACGCCGAAGACCCCTGCGGCGCGGAACACGGTTATTCGGGCCGCGAAGTCATGGCTGAGTTCCGCCGTGCCACCGGCCTGAAAACCGCCACCAACATGATCGCCACTGACTGGCGGGAAATGGGCCACGCGATCCAGTTGCAATCGGTGGACATCCCATTGGCCGATCCGCACTTCTGGACGATGCAGGGTTCGGTGCGGGTCGCGCAGATGTGCCACGAGTGGGGCCTGACCTGGGGATCGCATTCCAATAACCACTTCGACATTTCCCTGGCGATGTTCACCCACGTCGCGGCCGCCGCACCGGGTGAAATCACCGCCATCGACACCCACTGGATCTGGCAGGACGGCCAGCGCCTGACCAAGGCTCCGCTGCAAATCGTCGACGGCTGCGTGCAAGTGCCACAAAAGCCGGGATTGGGAGTCGAGTTGGATATGGACCAACTGGCCAAGGCCCATGAGCTGTACAAAGGCATGGGACTGGGTGCACGGGATGACAGCGTGGCCATGCAGTTTCTGATTCCGGGGTGGACGTTCGATAACAAGCGGCCGTGCCTGGTGCGCTAAGGACGGGATCACTGAACATCCCTGTGGGAGCGAACCTGCTCGCTCCCACAGGTGTTGAGTCAGTTAATTCATCTGTACCGTTTGCAGCAGCCATTCGCGAAATACCGTCATCGCCGACGTTTCCGGTCGCGACTGCAAACGGGTCAGCCAGTAGCTACCGGTGGTGATATGAATCGGGAAAGGCTGCTCGATCATATTTGCCGCCAATTGCCGCGAAAACATCAACGGCGGCGCCAGCGCCACACCTGCACCTTGCAAAGCAGCCTCCATCATCGCCAGTGACGAGTCGAAGACAATGCTCCTCGGCGAAGGGCCCAGCGTCGAAAGCCCGGCAGCCTGAAACCACTCGGGCCACTCGTCCGTGCGGTACGAGCGCAACAGCGTCTGCCGCAAAAGATCGTTCGGCGATTTCATTTGCCGGGCAATCCCGGGCACGCACAACACCGACAGCGGCGCCTCGATCACCCGCACCGCTTCAATGCCATGCCACGCTCCCGCGCCAAAACGAATGGCGTAATCCAGCCCCTCGGCGGCGACATCCACCCGATTGTTATGGGTCGACAGGCGCAAATCCATAAACGGATGTTTCGCCTGGAAGTCCGCCAGTCGCGGCAACAACCAACCCACCGCAAAGGTCCCCACCGCCCCGACCGTCAACACCTCGCGAAAATGCCCGCCTTCAAAACATTCCAGCGTTTCGGCGATGCGGTCGAAGCACTCGCGCAACACCGGCAACAGGGTTTCCCCTTCGCGGGTCAGCATCAGCCCGCGGGGCAAGCGTTTGAACAGGGTCACGCCCAATTGAGATTCAAGACCTTTGACCTGATGACTCACTGCCGCCTGCGTGACGCACAACTCCACCGCCGCCCGGGTAAAACTCAAGTGCCGCGCCGAAGCCTCGAAGGCGCGCAGTGCGTTAAGCGGTAATTGCGGCCGGATCATGCCAACTCCCAAATTTTTCTAATGGCTCATGCAAAATATCATCGGTTGTCCAATCTTGGCAGACTGCATAGATTTGCTTCGCTCATCTGCGACCCGAATCGCAAAGCCGTTCGACCAACACCCTGAATACTCATGGAAGTGACTCAGTCATGCCTGATAAATACCTGAACAAATTCACACGCTACGGCGCCCTGGCCCTGCTCCTCGGTGCCAGCCAGTGCATGGCTGACGACCGCATCAAGGTCATCGTCGACGCCGCCATCCAACCGGTAATGCAACAACAGAAGATCCCCGGCGTGGCGATTGCCATCACCCTCAACGGCCAGGCGCATTACTTTAATTACGGTATAGCGTCGAAGGAAAACGACAAGGCTGTCTCCGAAAACACCCTGTTTGAAATCGGCTCGGTGAGCAAAACCTTCACCGCCACCCTCGCCGCCTACGCCGTGGCCAGCGGCAAACTGTCGTTATCCGACAAGGCCAGCAACGTTCTGCCGCAACTGCGGGGCAGCGCGTTCGATGACATCAGCGTGCTGCAACTGGGCACCTACACACCCGGTGGCCTGCCCCTGCAATTTCCGGATTCGGCCGATGCGCCAGACAAGATGCTCGACTATTTCAAACAGTGGAAACCGGCGTATGCCGCCGGCACCCATCGACAATATTCAAACCCGAGCCTGGGGCTGTTCGGCTATTTGGCGGCGAAAAGCATGGGTGCGCCATTTGACGACGTGATGGAAAAAACCCTGCTGCCGAAACTCGGGTTGAAGCACACCTTCCTCAAGGTGCCCCAAGATCAAACGGGACTTTACGCCCAGGGCTATAACAAGGATGACCAACCTGTACGGGTCGGGCCGGGAGCACTGGACTCCGAGGCATACGGGGTGAAGACCAGCGCGGCAGACATGCTTCGCTATGTCGAAGCGAACATGAAACCGGCGACGCTGGAAAAACCATTGCAGCAAGCAATCGCGATCACCCACAGCGGTTACTACACCGTCGGCGACATGACCCAGGGCCTGGGCTGGGAGGCCTACCACTATCCGGTCACCCTCGAAAAGCTGCTCGCCGGCAACTCGACGCCAATGGCCATGGAAGCCCACACCGTCCAGTGGCTGAACCCACCCCAGCCATCAACGGACAATGTGCTGTTCAATAAAACCGGCTCGACAGGCGGGTTCGGTGCTTATGTGGCTTATGTGCCGTCGAAAGACATCGGCATCGTGATATTGGCCAACAAGAACTATCCAAACCCGGAACGGATCAAAATCGCTCATTCGATATTGACAGCGCTGGGCAAGTAATCTGAAACCCCTCACCGGTGGGAGCGATCCTGCTCGCGAAGAGGCCGACATTGATGTTGCCTGACACACCGCTTTCGTCGAAACGCCGCTTGGAGGCGGCTCGTTCCCACAGGTAAATCATACGCCAAAACGTTGATGCGTCGATTCAATCATCCGGCTGCTCAGGCGGCTTGGCGGGCTTCGCCGGTTTTGCGGGTTTTGCATTCTTGGCGCCCTTGGCCGGGGCTGCCTCGGCGGCCACCGGTGGCGGGGCCGGTGGAGCCGCTTCCTGCTCGGCCACCGGCAGGGCGTCAACAGTTTCGAAGATTTTTTTCAGGTCGACCGACTTCGATTCCTCCCCCGAGCTTTCGAGTTTCTTCTCGCCGTCCTTGCCCACCAGAATCACTTTCGGCAACGCCCCGGCACCGAGTTTCAACGCGCGGATCAGCGCCATGGTGTCCTGTTGGCCAAGGTCTTTGCCATCAAGTTGACCGGACATGTTCAACACGCTGTACACCCTGATGTTGCGCTGGGCGACCCCCTGCTTGTTGGCCGGATCTTCCAGGGATTTCTTCAGGTTCACCCAGACAGGATCAACGGTGCTGCGCGTGATCACGATCAACGGCCGGGCCCTGCCCTTGTCTATATCCAGAGGTGAATCGCCATCGGCGGCGAACAAGGGGCTGGCAACAGCCAGCAGGGTAGCCAGGGTCAGTGACCTGATGAGCATGCGCATCTCCTTTTGATATCCACGCTCTAATGATTGCGCATTGCGGCGTTCGTTCCGGTGACGCTTCGCAAATGTGTTCGGCCTTGCCCCAAGCTTAGGTCAGGGCGGTCATTGCGCAACAGGCTGGGCTAATCTGAAAACATCAAAGAGCGCTGGCTGAACCGCCGTGAGGACCCTCATATGAGCGCGCAGTTGAACCACACCATCGTCTGGTGCCGCGACAAACACCGGTCGGCACATTTTCTGGTCGAACTCCTCGGCCTGCCCGCTCCGGAACCGTTCGGGCCGATGCTGATCGTCAGGCTTGATAACCATGTGTCACTGGACTTCTACGACAACGATCCGCCGATCGCCTCGCAGCATTACGCGTTTTTGCTCGCTGACGACGACTTCGACCGCTCGTTCGCGCGACTGCAGGCACGCGGGCAGTCGTGGTGGGCCGATCCGGGCAAGCGGCGGCCGAAGGAGGTCAATGATTATGCGGGTGGGCGGCGGGTGTATTTCGATGACCCGGATGGGCATCTGCTGGAAATCTTCACCCGCGAATGATGCTGGCAATCAGAACGCCAGTTTGTAACCGATCAATACCAACATCGTGGCCAGGCAAGGACGCAACAACTCATCGGAGATGCGCCCGGTCAGGTGGCTGCCCAGGTAAATCCCCGGCAGCGAACCGACCAGCAAGTAACCCAGCACCTGCCAATCCATATTACCCATGCTCGCATGGCCAAGACCGGCGACCAGGGTCAGGGGCACGGCGTGGGCGATTTCCGTGCCCACCAGGCGGCGGGTCGGCAACAGCGGATAAAGAATGAACAACGCCACGGTGCCCAATGCGCCGGCGCCGATGGACGTCAGCGCGACCATGGTGCCCAGGACTAGACCGGTGATCACCGTCAACACATTGAGGCGCTTCCCGCTTGGCGTGTAATTACCGCCAGCACGTTTGTGGGCGAAATCGAGCAGGCGCTTCTTGAACAGGATCGCCAGCGCCGTGGCAAACAGCACGAAGCCCAGAGCCTGTTTGATGATCGCGTTCATCGCATCGGGCGCTTCGTTCAGACTGCTCAGGAACCACAACGTCAACGCCACGGCCGGCACGCTGCCGAGGGTCAGCCAGCCGGTAATCGACCAGTCGATGTTGTTGTTCTTTTTGTGGACCAGCACGCCGCTGGACTTGGTGATGGCCGCGTACAACAGATCGGTGCCGACCGCCGTTGCCGGATTGATGCCAAAACCCAGCAGGATAGGCGTCATCAACGACCCGCCACCCACGCCCGTCATGCCGACGATGAAGCCGACGACCAGCCCGGCGACAACCAACCCGATGTTCACTAAATCCATTGATACGCCCACATAGACCGCAGGGAAATTTCAGGCCCGCAGCATAGCGATTTTTCTTATAACCACTTATATCGATGCGATCTATCTTTATGCATTTCGTCCATTTTGCTCTATGTGGGAGCGAGCCTGCTCGCGAAGAGGGAGTGTCAGGCAATACATGAAGCGCCTGACACAACGCCTTCGCGAGCAGGCTCGCTCCCACAGGGATTTATGGGGGATTCACTGGACTGGAAGGAAATTCAGAAAAAGCAAACTTTGAGCGTAATTGAGGCCGATCCGCCGATAGCGTTCATCCAGCATCTGGGTCAACAGGTCCAGCCGCGCGACGATCTTGCCGAACTCCACGGCAAAACTCAGGTTGCTGCCCTCCTCCGAGATTTCGTTGGAGAACAACATGGGCTGGCCATCCTTGTTCTGCCGCTGACTCAGGATCCAGGTGGCGATTTCGATGTTGCGCGCGGCGTTGCTGACGAACGTCGGGTTGATCGCGTCCGTCATGTAGAACTCCAGGCGATTGCCGTGGGCGGTGACCAGCATGCTGCCGATGGCATAGATGAACGCACCGACCCGGTCGCCGAGAAACTCCGGGCTCATGGCAAAGCGCAACGCCGCCAGATCTTTTTTACCGCCCAGGGTGGGTAGCGGCTGTTGCTGTTCGATGGCCATGCGTACTTGCTTGCCGGCGGTGCGGGCGTCGAGGAAACCCGACTTTTTCAACTCATCGGGGTTGCGCAGGTAGAGCTTGCTCATCAGCAGATAGAGGCTGTCGAGGTTGTCACGCATCGTCAGAGTGGCCATGCGGTCGACGCTGGTCTGCAGAAACTCCTGGGGTTTGCCTTCGCGCAACTGGGTGAACACATCGTTGCCGGGCTGATGGCTGCAACCACCGGCACAGAGCAGCAACAGACCGGCCAACAGGCGAAATCGACAAAGGTTGAAGGGCAACACTCGAACCATAAGGGATTGGGACTGACACATTCCTGTGCGGCGGGATTCGCTGCAACGGCTATGGATAGAGCCGGTCAGTTCGAAAAAGTGCAGTGCCGGGAGGGATCAATCGATCATCGGCAGGGAAAAATCAGTTGAGCGTCGTGTTTGAGGGATTGTTACAGCAGCCAGGAAAGGGTCGGCCGCGAGGTCGCTTTCGCGAGCAGGCTCGCTCCCACAGGGGATCCGGGTATATCTGCAAGAAATTGGTCGGCTGCAAGGCAGCCATCCCGGGCAAGCAAAGCAGAGCAAGAGCAAACCACAAACACCGCTCCGCTCTTCACCACTCATCAGGCCGAGCGTTAGCTCGCCTTAAGCTCTTGATCTTGATCCACCCGCCCCTTCGGAAGGCTGAGTGGAGGTGTTCATCCGGGGATTGGCGCGAAGCGCCGTTCGACGCAGTCGAACCCATTGCATGCAGGTGCAGCGAAGCCAACCGGAGGGCAATGCCCCCGGATGAATGCCGGAGCGAAGGAACCCCGAGCCCCAGCGAGGGGCCGGAGGCTGGGGCAAAGCCTTTTGGTTCCTTTTTGGCGTCTGAAAAAGGGACTCGCCGTAAGGGCGAAACCGCCAGCCGCCGTTACCGCAAAAATGGATATACACACAATCCAACAGCAGCCTGGTCGGCCCAGAGGCCGCCAAGATGGAACCCGAGGGACTATCCTGATGCCAACCGGAGTAATGATCATAAGGAATCAAACATGCGCACAGAACAACTGGCCGGCACCGAAGTGCCAGCCATCGGCCAAGGCACCTGGCAAATGGGCGAAGACAAATCCCGATACAAAGAGGAAGTCGCCGCCCTGCGCCAAGGCATCGAACTGGGCATGACCCTGATCGACACCGCCGAAATGTACGCCGAGGGCGGCGCCGAGCAAGTCGTCGCCCAAGCCATCGCCGGCCAGCGCGACAAGGTCTTCCTGGTCAGCAAGGTCTACCCACACAACGCCAGCCGCCAAGGCATTCCCCAGGCCTGCGAACGCAGCCTGAAGCGGCTAGGCACCGATCACATCGACCTGTACCTGCTGCACTGGCGTGGCCAGTACCCTCTGGAAGAAACCGTCGAAGCCTTCGAACGCCTGCGCGAATCCGGCAAAATCGGCCGCTGGGGCGTGTCGAATTTCGACGTCGATGATCTGCTGGAACTGAACACCCCGACCTGCGCCACCAATCAGGTGCTCTACAACCTGGAGGACCGCGGGATAGAATTTGATTTACTGCCCTGGTGCCAGCAGCGCACGATGCCCGTCATGGCCTACTGTCCGATCGGTCAGGGTGGGCAGATGCTGGCCAATGCCACGCTCAGGCAGGTGGCTGCTCGTCATGGCGTCACGCCTGCGCAAGTGTCGCTGGCCTGGCTGCTGCGCCAGAAAGGGGTAATCGCCATCCCCAAGGCAGTCCACCCCGAGCATGTGCGACTCAACGCCCAGGCTGCCGGGCTGCAACTTGAAGCCGGGGATCTGGAGGCGCTGGACCAAGCGTTTCACGCGCCCAAACGCAAGCAGCGGTTGGCCATGGTCTGAGCCACCCCGAGAGTGTCAGAGGGCTTCGCCATGAGAAGCACCGATCAGAAGGACACCTTCAACCTGCAACGCTTTATCCAGGCGCAAGACCCGGTGTTCGACCGGGTCCAGGCCGAACTGAACGCCGGCCACAAACGCAGCCACTGGATGTGGTTCATCTTTCCGCAGCTTGCCGGGCTGGGTGACAGCGAAATGTCCCGACGCTTCGCGATTCGCTCCCGAGAGGAGGCTCAGGCCTATCTGGACCATCCCTTGCTGGGAACCAGGCTGCGCAGTTGCACCCATGACGTACTGAACATCCAGCAGCGCTCGGTCGCGGCGATTTTCGGCCATCCGGACGACCTGAAGTTTCACTCATCGATGACCCTGTTCGCTCAGGTCGCGCCCAAAGACAGTCCGTTTCATCAAGCCTTGAACCAGTACTTCCACGGCATCCTGGATGACTGGACGTTGTCGCTGCTGGACTCAAAACAGGCCCAGTTGCCCCCCAATCAGGGTTGAGAAATCGTCGTCGACGAACGGCAGGATCGCGTCCGCGACCGGTTGCAGCTGTTTGGTGATGTAGTGGTCGTAATCGATGGGCGCGCTGCGGATCTCCAGCGGCTCGGGGCCGGCGACGGTAATCACGTAGCTGATCCAGCCACCGTTCTGGTATTGCCGCGGGCGGCCCTGGTGGTCGTTGTACTCGTCGGCGATGCGCGCCGCCCGCACATGGGGCGGGACGTTGCGCTGGTAGTCATCGAGCGTACGCCGCAGGCGCTTGCGGTAGATCAGGCGGTCGTCGTACTCGCCGGCGAGGGTCTTGGCTACATATTCGCGCACATAATCTTGATAAGGCTTTCGCTGGAAGATCCGCAGGTACAGCTCCTGCTGGAATTGCCGGGCCAGCGGCGACCAGTCGGTACGCACGGTTTCCAGGCCTTTGTAGACCATCTCGTCAGTGCCGTCGGCGCGCGTGACCAACCCCGCGTAACGCTTCTTGCTGCCCTCCTCCGCACCGCGAATGGTCGGCATCAGGAACCGTTTGTAGTGGGTTTCGTACTGCAACTCCAGGGCGCTCTCCAGGCCATAGGCTTGGCGCACGTGCTCGCGCCACCAGCGGTTGACGTGATCCACCAATGCGCGCCCGATCTGCGCCGCTTCCTGTTGGCCGTGGGCGCGACGCAACCAGACGAAGGTCGAGTCGGTGTCGCCATAGATCACCGTGTGGCCCTGGGCTTCGATCAACTGGCGGGTGCGCAACATGATCTCGTGGCCACGCAAGGTTATGGACGATGCCAGTCGCGTATCGAAGAAGCGGCAACCGCTGGAGCCGAGCACGCCGTAGAACGCGTTCATGATGATCTTCAGCGCCTGGGACAATGGCGCATTGTGCTCGCGCTTGGCGGTTTCCCGGCCCTCGGCGACCCGGGCGACGATGGCGGGCAGGCAATGCCGGGTACGGGAAAACCGTGCCCCACGAAAACCCGGTACCGAGTCGGCGTCATCGGGATGCCTGAGCCCTTCGATCAGGCCCACCGGGTCGATGAGGAAAGTTCGGATGATCGAGGGATAAAGGCTTTTGTAGTCGAACACCAGCACCGATTCATACAACCCCGGTTGCGAGTCCATGACGAACCCGCCGGGGCTGGCTTGCGCAGGTTTGCCGCCGAGGTTCGGCGCCACGAAGCCCTGACGGTGCATCAACGGCATGTACAGGTGAGTGAAGGCCGCCACCGAACCGCCCATGCGATCGGCCGGCAACCCGGTGACACTGGCCCGTTCCAGTAGAAACGTCAGCAGCTCGGTCTTGGCGAAGATCCGCGTGACCAGTTCGCAGTCCTTGAGGTTGTACTTGGCCAGCGCTGGCTTGTCCGCGGCGAACATGCGGTTGATTTCGTCCATGCGCTGGTACGGATTATCAATCGACTTGCCTTCGCCGAGCAGGGTTTGCGCGACGTTTTCCAGGCTGAATGACGGGAAGCTCCAGGTTGCCGAACGCAGGGCTTCGATGCCGTCGATGATCAGCCGGCCGGCGGCGGAGGCGAAGTAGTGATTGCCGTTACCGTGTTCGCGCCACTGCATTTCCTCGCCGCCGCGCCCCAGTTTCAGCGGCACCCCCAGTTGCCGGGCGTGTTTGTGCAGCACCCGCAGGTCGAACTGCACGACGTTCCAGCCGATGATGGCGTCGGGATCATGCCGGGCGAACCAGTCGTTCAGCCTCTTGAGCAACAGGGTACGCGATTCGCAGTATTCGAGCTGGAAATCCACCGCGCTGTCGTCGCCATTGGCCGGGCCGAGCATGTACACCTGACGCTCGCCACAGCCCTCCAGGGCGATGGAATACAAATCGCCTTGGGCGGTGGTTTCGATGTCCAGGGACACCAGCTTGAGACTCGGCCGGTAGTCGGGGTCGGGTTTCATCTGCGCGTCGAGCAGCCGGTCATAGGCCCCCGGCGCACCGCTAAAACGGACGGGTGCGGTGATGAAGCGCTCCATCAGGTAGCGTTCCGGCGGGCGCACATCGGCTTCGTACACTTCGACGCCGGCCCGGCGTAGCGCGGTTTCCAGGCGCATCAACTGACCGTGCTGCCGGCAATACAGACCCAGCACCGGACGGTGTTCGAAATCCTGCAGGGCCAGGGGCTTGAGCTCGACGTTCTTTTCGTCGCGCAACAGCACCTCGGCCTGCTCGCGCTGGCTGGCCGGAATAAACGCCACCGACGGCTGATGAGGCAGGCGGATGCGCCGGGGACCGTTATCGGTCGCCAGCCAGAACTCGACTTCCGTACCCGCCGGGGTATCGCGCCAATGCCGGGTCAGGACGAAGCCCTGGGGTAAATCCACCACTGCAAACCTCGGATTTGATTCAGGGGGTAATTCTACGCGTCATTGAAGACAGATGCGGTCCCTGTGGCGAGGGAGCTTGCTCCCGCTCGGCTGCGCAGCAGTCGTAAAATGGCTTTTCGCAGTGTGCCTGACACACCGTGTCAGCAGGTTTTGGGCCTGCTCCGCAGGCCAGCGGGAGCAAGCGCCCTCGCCACAGATCAGGAGAACTTCGTAAGAAAAAACCGTTGAATGACGTTTTTTGCGTGTTATCTGCCGCTTTCGCCCTTGCCCTGAAGGCCCGGGTCTACGATTCTTCAAGGACAACGACAACACCCCGGGACACCGCCATGAAAACCGTCGCGCAACTGCTCAAGTTGAAAGATCAGAAAAACCAGGAAGTGCACCAGATCAAACCTGATCACATGGTGCTGGAAGCGCTGATGAAGATGGCTGAAAAGAACGTCGGCGCCTTGCTGGTGGTGGACAATGATGAGGTGCTGGGCATCATCAGTGAACGGGACTATGCGCGCAAACTGGTGCTGCATGGGCGTTCTTCGGTGGGTACCCCGGTGCGCGACATCATGGTGTCGCCGGTGATCACCGTGGACACTCACCAAACCGTCGATACCTGCCTTGGCATCATGTCCGACAAGCGCCTGCGCCACCTGCCGGTGGTGGAAAACGGCAAGTTGATCGGCTTGCTGTCGATCGGCGACCTGGTCAAGGAAGCAATCGCCGAACAGGCTGAACTGATTCGCCAGTTGGAGCAGTACATTCGCGGCGAATAGCTCAGCTACGCGAAAATCCCCCTGTGGGAGCGAGCCTGCTCGCGAAAGCGGAGCATCAGTCAATGCATGTGGCGACTGACATTGCGCCTTCGCGAGCAGGCTCGCTCCCACATTTGTTTTGTGGCGATCAGGCGGGCCAGTGCCGGGCGAAGACCGGGGCCAGCGTGGGATGCCGGTCGATTCGCTCCAGCCAGGCGAAAAATCCCGGTCGGGCGCGACGCAGATATTCCCGGCTCCCCGCCCACCGCGTGATCACCGCCGCCAGCACGTCCAGCGCTCCCGGCGTCTCGTCCCCCAGATACAGCTCACCGGAAAACTGGTCGGCAAACACTTCCCAACTCCAGTGCAGGCGCTGACGGGCACCGGTCATGAGGTTGTGCCGCGACGCCTCGTCTGCCTCGGCCAGCCAGCGCTCGGGGTAATCGATGATGCCGATGGCCGCGTAACAATTACTGACGATGAACGCCAGTCCGCGAATGGCCTGGTCGCGGTCGGCGGGGTCGTCCGGCAACAACTTCGATTGAGGAAACGTCAGCCCGAGATGGATCAGGATCGCCGCGCTCTCGGTGAGGATGCTGCCGTCGGGCAATTGCAGCGTCGGGATCTGCTTGAGCGGGTTGAGTTTCTCCAGCGCCTGGGCAGCCTGTGCAGATGACTCGACATCGATGAAGCGGTAGGGGATTTCACACAGTTCCAGTGCCGCCTCTATCGCCGCCGCGCCCGAGTTCTGATGGCCGTAGAGTTGATACATACACACCTCCTGGTTGACGGGATCAGCGCCAATTATCCAGTGTAGAAGCCGCCACCTGTGGGAGCGAGCCGGCTCCGGGCGGTGTTCCGACGAAGAGGAACTGACATTCAACAGTGATGTCGACTGACACGACCTCTTCGCGAGCAGGCTCGCTCCCACAGGGGATCAGCGAACCAACCATTGACTGCGTCAATAGTCACCATTAACTCAATGAAGTTCTCTTAAAAACTGTGCGGCGTAACATCTGCTCCATACCAACCAAATACCCCCGGAGCACACGATCATGAAACGCCAAACCATTCTCAGCATCGCTTTTTCGATCTTCGCAGTGAACGCTTTCGCCGCGACCTCTGCTCAACCTGTAGTCGCTGAAGGCGGCTCGGATCGTCTGATCGAAAGCCGTGTGGCTGAAGGTGGTTCGGATCGTCTGATCCAGAATCGTGTGGCTGAAGGTGGCGCTGATCGCCTGCTCGAAAAACGCGCTGTGGCTGCCGATGGTTCGGATCGTTTGAAAGGCAACACCGTAGCCGCCGATGGTTCTGACCGCCTGAAAGGCAACACCATCGCTGCCGATGGTTCTGACCGCCTGAAAGGCAACACCATCGCCGCTGATGGTTCCGATCGCCTGAAAGGCAACACCGTCGCCTAAACAAATCGCCAGACCGCCTCACCCGAAAAGCCCGGCCTGATCAGCCGGGCTTTTTCGTGTTTTTCAGTTCCGCCCTCAACGCGCCATGCAACGCTGATAACGCTCGTCGACCCGTTTGGCAAACCACGCCGTGGTGAGTTTGCGGGTGATTTTCGGACTTTGCAGCACGATCCCCGGCAACACCGCGCGCGGCAATCGCCGGCCTTCGGCCTTGTCGGCCAACTCGAAAACCCGCTGATAGAGCTTGCTGTTTTCGAACGCCAACGTATTGCCCTCCTCCAACTGGTCCCTGATCGTCGGATTACGCATATCCAATTGCTTGCCGAGGGTGCGCACGGCCTTTTCCGTGGTACCGGGCATGATCGAGTCGTAGCGCACCAGATCGCCATCCAAGGCCAATGGAATACCCGACGCCCTACTCACGGCGTTCTGGAACGCGGCATTGCGACTGGCGTACCAGCCGGCGTTGAAATCGGCGAAGCGATACAGCGGTTGCTTGTAGCTCACCGGATACCCCAGCAAATGCGCGATGCCGAAATACATGCCGCCTCGGCGGGTGAAGACTTCGCGGCGGATCGAGCCCTCCACCGGATAGGGATAGTCCTTCGCCTGCTGCTCGGCAAAGTCGATGCTGACCTGCATCGGCCCGCCGGTATGCACCGGGTTGAAGCCTGCAAACAATGTCTGGCCCATGGGCACCATGCCGATGAAATCATCGAAGATCGCGCTCAGTTCCTTTTCGCTACGGGCCGCGTTCAACCGGTCGCTGTAGCTTTTGCCATTGGGTGAACGCACCTGCAGCGCACCACTGACCAACAGGCCGGGAATGTGCGCCTTGGCTGCCCGGCGGTCGATTTCGTCACGGGCGATCTTGCCCAGGCCGGGCACGGACGGGTCTGACTGGAAGGTCGATTCCTGCTCGGTGACGGCCAGTACCGCACAGAGGTTTTGCGTGGTCGGCGCGATGTTCTGCGCCGCAAACGCGGCATAGATATCCGTGGCCCAGCCCTTGCGGTCGACGGTTTTGGCCGGCAGCAGACGCAGGATTTCCGCCTTGACCTCGGCAGGCGTGCGCGCCGGAGGTTCCTGGGTCCGTTGGCTGCCACAACCGGCCAGCACCAGCAGTGCGGCGATGCTCATGATCAATCGATGGGCTTGCATGTTGCTCCTGATGATTCGATACGCCGGATCAACCATAAGGCCGATGGCAGGGTGCTGGCTATGACTGTGACGACGATGCACCGTTCCCCGGATTGACACGCCCCCTGTGGGAGCGAGCCTGCTCGCGAATACGATTTAACATTCAACGATGATGTTGTCGGTAAGCCCGTCATTCGCGAGCAGGCTCGCTCCCACAGGTAAATCTCAGCCTTCAGCCCGATTTCTCTCCCCCAATCATTACCTGCACATCGTAATGACAAACGGCTCGTGCAATACAACTGGTAACGACTAGCATTTGTGTCTGGAGTCGCATTTGCGCATGGAGTACCCGCGCCGTCACATCTTTCTTATCGGCGGCGCGCCGCCCAGGAACGACACATGACTACTCCAGCTCCCTTGCGCCCGACCTTGCTCGCCCTGCTCTGCTCGCTGACCGTCACTGCCCATGCCGCAGACCCTGCGCCAAACGTCGTCAAACCGCTGGTGCTGGACAACGTCAACGTCAACGCCGATGCCCCGGTCCCCCCTGATCTACCCCCGGTGTATCCCGGTGGCCAGGTCGCGCGTGGCGGGCAACTGGGGGTGCTGGGTAACCAGGACATGATGGACGTGCCGTTCAGCGTGACCGCCTATACCGAAGAACTGATCCGCGACCAGCAAGCCGAGACCGTGGGTGATGTGCTGCTCAACGACGCCTCGGTGCGACAGGCCTCCGGTTTTTCCAACCAGGCCCAGACCTTCATGATTCGCGGCCTGCCGCTCAATGGTGACGACATCTCCTTCAACGGCCTGTATGGCATCTTGCCTCGTCAGATCATTTCCACCGACGCCCTGGAGCGTGTGGAAGTCTTCAAAGGCCCGAACGCCTTCATCAACGGTGTGACCCCGACCGGCTCCGGCATCGGCGGCGGCGTCAATCTGCAACCCAAGCGCGCCGGTGAAACGCCGTTGCGGCGCTTCACCATGGACATCAGCGATGAAGGCCGCATCGGCGAACACCTGGACATTGGCCAGCGCTTCGGTCAGGACAATCGCTTCGGTGCGCGCCTCAACCTGTCCCAGCGCGAAGGCGACACCGCCATCGACGATGAAAACCAGCGCTCCAAACTGTTCGCCCTCGGCCTTGATTACCGCGGCGATGCCCTGCACATTTCCGGCGATTTCGTGTATTCGAAAGAACGCGTCAACGGTGGTCGCAGCTCGGTAAACCTGGGCAACGCCACGCACATCCCGGATGCGCCGTCGGCCGATACCAACTATGCGCAGAAGTGGGGTTTCACCCAGATCGAGGACACCTTCGGCATGCTCCGCGTCGAGTACGACCTCAACGACAGCTGGACCGCCTACGCCGCCGCCGGCGCCAAGCACACCCGAGAAGTCGGCAACTACGACGGCACGACCCTGGTCGGCAACGATGGCAGCTCGGTCACCACCGGCTCGTTCATTCCCCACGACGAGGACAACACCAGCGCCATGGCCGGCCTCAATGGCCGCTTCGCCACCGGCCCGGTCAGCCACCAACTCAACGTCGGCCTGGCCGGCATCTGGACCCAGCAGCGCAACGCCTTCGATTTCGACCTGACCCAATACCCGAACAACATCTATCACCCGGTCGATGTGCCGGCGCCACAGGGTGGTTTCTCCGGTGGCGACCTGCATGATCCGGGCATCACCGGCAAGACCTTCGTACGCAGCGGCGCGGTGTCCGACACCCTGGGCTTCTTCGATGATCGCCTGCTGGTGACCGTCGGTGTTCGTCGGCAACAGCTGGTGGTCCAGGGTTATGCCTACGGCACGGGCACCCGGACTTCCAACTACGACGAATCGATCACCACCCCGGTGTACGGCATCGTGTTCAAGCCCTGGGAGCATGTATCGTTCTACGCCAACCGTATCGAAGGCCTGGCCGAAGGCCCGACCGCTCCGACCACCTCGGGCTCGCGCGTGGTGGTCAACGGCAATGAAGTCTTCGCCCCTACCCGCTCCAAACAGCTCGAAGCCGGGGTGAAAGTCGACATGGGCACCTACGGCGCCACGTTCGGCGTGTATCGCATCGAGCAACCGGCCGATGGCTACACCGAAGTCATCGATGCCACCACCGCCCGTTTCGTGCACAAGGGTGAGCAGGTCAACAAAGGCGTGGAACTCAATGTCTTCGGCGAGCCTATCGAGGGCCTGCGCCTGCTCAGTGGCGTGACGGTAATGGACACCGAGCTGAAGAAAACCCAGGACGGCGCCAACGACGGCAACCACGCCATCGGCGTACCGACCTTTCAGTTCAACGCCAGCGTCGACTGGGACGTGCCCGGCCTGCAAGGCGTGGCGCTCAATGGGCGGATGTTGCGCACCGGAGGACAGTATGCCGACGCGGCGAACAACCTGAGCCTGCCGACCTGGAACCGTTTCGATGCCGGCGCCCGCTACGCCTTCAAGGTCCAGGAAAAAGACGTGACCCTGCGCTTCGGCGTCGAGAACGTGGCCAACAAGAAGTACTGGGAATCGGCCCAGGGCGGTTTCCTGACCCAGGGCGAACCCCGGGTGGCGAAGCTGTCGGGCACCATCGATTTCTGATTGCAAGCCCTATCCGTTGGGCGCATGGCCTGGCTGTCCTGCCTGTTTGAACCATACTTGCTTCACTCGTTAAGGAGGACAAGTCATGCAACGTAGCGACGTGTTGATCACCGGTGCCGGCCCGACCGGACTGGTACTGGCACTGTGGCTGAGCAAACTGGGCATTCGAGTACGAATCATCGATAAAACTTCAGCGCCCGGCACCACGTCCCGGGCGCTGGCCGTTCAGGCGCGAACACTGGAGTTGTATCGCCAGCTCGACCTCGCGGACGCCGTAGTCAAGAAGGGGCATCGCGTGGCGGCGGCCAATTTCTGGGTCAAGGGCGCACCCGTGACACGCTTGCCGTTGAGTCGCGTTGGCGAAGGCCTCACGCCTTATGCGTTCCTCGAAATATTCCCCCAGGACGAACACGAACGGCTGTTGATCGACCGCCTGGAGACCTTCGGTATCACAGTGGAGCGCAACACTGAGTTACTGGGGTTCGAGGAAACCGGCGACGACATCATCGCCACGCTGCGCCTGCCCGACGGCCAGCAGGAAATCTGCCAGGCCTGTTACCTGGCCGGTTGCGACGGTGCCCGGTCGATTGTGCGCAAGACCCTGGACACCGGATTCCCCGGCGGCACTTATCAGCAGGTTTTCTATGTCGCCGATGTACAGGCCAGCGGGCCGACGTTCAACGGTGAACTGCACCTGGATCTCGATGAGGCGGATTTCCTTGCCGTGTTCCCGTTGGCAGGTGAAGGCCGTGCGCGGCTGATCGGCACGGTCCGCGACGAACGCGCCGAACACGCCGAAGGCCTGCGATTCGAAGACGTCAGCAGCCGGGCCATCGAGCACATGAAGGTCAAGATCGAGCAGTTGAACTGGTTCTCGACCTACCGTGTGCACCATCGGGTGGCGGATCACTTCCGCACCGGCCGCGCGTTTTTGCTGGGCGACGCCGCCCATGTGCACAGCCCCGCCGGCGGTCAGGGCATGAACACGGGGATTGGCGATGCGATCAACCTGGCCTGGAAACTCGCCGCGGTGTTGAGCGGCGGTGCCGAGGCCAAATTGCTCGCCACCTACGAAACCGAACGCATCGCGTTTGCCCGCAAACTGGTAGCCACCACGGACCGGGTCTTCACGTTCGTCACCGCCGAAGGACGCATGGCCGACCTGCTGCGCACGCGCCTGGCGCCGTTCCTGCTGCCGAAAATGGCTTCGTTTGAAACGTCTCGCGAATTCCTCTTTCGCACGGTGTCGCAGATCACCCTGAATTACCGTGGGATGCCGTTGAGCAGGGGCGTTGCCGGGCATGTGCATGGCGGCGACCGCCTGCCCTGGGCGCACGATGGCGAGGGGGACAATTTCGAACCGCTGAAATGCCCGACCTGGCAGGTGCATGTGTATGGCGACACCAGCGACGAGATGATCGCCTGGTGCCACGAGCATCATTTGCCATTGCATGTATTCGACTGGCGGCCGGCGTTCGAAACGGCGGGCCTTGGGCGCAACGGGTTTTATCTGTTGCGGCCGGATACCTATGTGGCGATAGCCGAAACCTGCTCGGATCCGAAGGTGATTGCGCGGTATTTCCGGGATCACGGGATCCGGCCGTTTTTTGGCAGATCCTGAATACACCAAAATCCCCTGTGGGAGCGAGCCAGCTCGCGAAAGCGGTGGATCAGTCAATACATGTGTCGACTGATACGCCGCCTTCGTCGGAGCGCCGCCCGGAGCAGGCTCGCTCCCACAGGTTTTTCAGTGTGTCAGTTGGAGAGGGGTTTCGGAATTTCCAGCCCGCGCTTCACCGCCGGCCGCGACAGGAAGCGATCCAGCACCCGCGTGACGTTCTGGAAATTCTCGATACCCACCAGATCGCCGGCTTCATAGAAGCCGATCAGGTTGCGCACCCACGGAAAAATGGCGATATCGGCAATGGTGTAGCGCTCGCCCATGATCCAGTCCCGCCCTTCCAGGCGCTTGTCGAGTACAGCGAGCAGACGCCTGCTTTCCTCGACGTAGCGATCACGGGGACGCTTGTCTTCATAGTCCTTGCCGGCGAATTTGTTGAAGAAACCGAGCTGGCCGAACATCGGGCCGATCCCGCCCATCTGGAACATCAGCCACTGGATGGTTTCGTAGCGCGCCGCCGACTCCTGGGCCAGCAGTTGCCCGCTCTTGTCGGCCAGGTAAATCAGAATCGCCCCGGACTCGAACAACGGCAACGGCTGGCCATCCGGACCGTGGGGATCGAGGATCGCCGGGATTTTGTTGTTCGGGTTGAGTGACAGGAATTCGGGGGACATCTGATCGTTGGTGTCGAAACCAACGCGATGTGGCTCGTAGGGCAGGCCGATCTCTTCAAGCATGATCGAAACCTTGACGCCGTTGGGGGTGGGCAAGGAGTACAGCTGAATCCACTCCGGGTACTGGGCCGGCCATTTTTCGGTGATGGGGAACGCAGACAAATCGGTCATGGGCAGGATCCACGGGAAAATTGAGAATGCCGATGATAATGGAGATAACCCGCCGTGCGACGCCCGGAGCCATCATTACCACTGATGGTGAAGATCAAAGGAGATGACAACACCCTGTGTGGTGGCTGGTGTACGGTGTCCATAAATCCGCAACATCCTGTCGATAACCTTCGCTGCAACCCATTCGAGGTTACCGGTACATTGCGGCGCACTCGGCCGGAATCGAACCAAATGGGCTTCAGGGGACTCTGAGCACTGCCCTTTGAAACGGACCGGCTTCACGACATGGAAAACACCCGATGCAGGAAATTCGCGGTGTAAAGGTTTGTCAGCCTTAACCCAATGCGCTGAAGAACCCTTAATTCCATGACGAACCTTATGAAATTCGCCAAACGCTTCAAACATCGCGCTTATCTGGCCCTGCCCGTCCTGCTGGCGGCCAGCGCGGTGTTTTTTGCCCTGGAGTCCCGCGCGCAGCCGGCGGACGGCACCCAAACGCTGGTGTTCCTGCGCCACGCGGAAAAACCCGCCGGAGGCCTGGGCCAGCTCAACTGCCAGGGCCTGAACCGAGCGATCGATCTGGCTACCCTGCTGCCGGAAAAATTCGGCAAGGCCGACTATGTGTTTGCCGCCAACCCGACACGCAATGTCGAGGAAGGCGAACTCGACAACTCCTACAGCTACATCCGTCCATTGATGACCATCAGCCCCAGCGCGATCAAGCTCGGCTTGCCGGTGAACATCAACTTCTCGGCCAACGACACCAGTGATCTGGCCCGTGAACTGATCGACGACAAGTACCACAACGCAACCATCTACACCGCCTGGTCCCATGGTTACCTGCCGGAACTGATCAACAAGGTCGCCGGTAAAGCCGTGGGCAAGAAGCAGAACATCACCGACGATTGGGAATCCGGCGACTACGATTCGCTGTATGTGCTGACCCTGACCTGGCACAACGGCAAGGCCAGCCTGCAAAGCCAAAGCTACAAGCAAGGGCTGGATAATGGGCAGGAGACTTGCCCGACCTGATTTTTTTGCAGTGTCTGTTCGGTCCCCTTCGCGAGCAGGCTCGCTCCCACAGGGGATGCGGTGCACGCAGATCCTATGTGGGAGCGAGCCTGCTCGCGAAGAGGCCGGCAAACTCAGCATCAAACTTACTGCCTGCCCCGCTCCCGCAAATACTCCAACACCGCCCCCCGCTCCCCGGCAAACTCGATCCGCGCGCCCTTTTTCTCCCGCTGAAACGCATACATCGGGTCGTAATACTCCACCAGCAACCCCTCGATCCAGCCCCGGTGCAAATCCACCGCACCGCTGCTTCCCTGCTCCGCCAGCGCCTCTTCCATCAACAGCAGCATCCGTCGATGACGCTCGCCGCCCAGGCGTTTGTGCACATTGTTCAGGCTCTCCAGCAAGCGTTCGGAAAACAACGCAAAGCCTTCGTCGCCATGCACACGGATGAACTCGGCACACAGGTCCACCACGTAATCGCGCAGGATCCGCTCGATCCGCCCTTGCAGGCTGTCTTCGAGCCAGACCATCGGGTACTGCTGCATACCCTGATACAGCGGCAATGGCAGCGCGCAGCTGCCGATGGCTCGGCTTTCGTCTTCCAGCACGAATTGCTCGAGGCCCTGGGCGCGCTTTTTCAACAGGTCTACCGCCAGGCGGTTTTCAAAGTCGATATTGGTCGGTTGGCCCGTGGCGCGCTTGCCGAAACTGGAACCGCGGTGATTGGCGTGACCTTCAAGGTCCAGCCCGTTACGCAATTGCGTCAGCACTTCGGTTTTGCCGGTGCCGGTCATGCCGCCCAGCAACACGAAATCGCACTGGGCAACGGCCTGATCGACCGTGTTCAGCAGGAAGTTACGCATGGCCTTGTAGCCGCCAGCGACGCGCGGATAGTCGATGCCCGCCTCGTCCTTGAGCCATTGCTGGACGATCTGTGAGCGCAGCCCGCCGCGAAAACAATACAAATACCCGTCGGGATGCGCCCGGGCGAAATCCGCCCAGGCCTGGATGCGCTCGGCCTTGATCGCGCCGGACACCAATTGATGGCCCATGACGATAGCGGCTTGCTGCCCGTGTTGCTTGTAGCAGGTGCCGACCCGTTGCCGCTCGTGATCGTTCATCAGCGGCAGGCTGACTGCACCGGGGAACGCGCCCTTGGCAAACTCGATCGGCGCGCGGGCATCCATCATTGGCCGGTCGTTGAGGAAGATGTCGCGGTATTCAGTACAGTCGACAGACATCAAGACACCTCGACCGCATTGTTCTGTCGCTCGACCAGTTCACCGATGGGTTCAAGGTTCAAACCCATGTCGGCGGCGGTTTCGAGAAACTGTCGATTGCCTTCGGGGGTTACCGCGATCAGCAGGCCACCACTGGTTTGCGGATCGCACAGCACACGTTTATGCAGTTCCTGAAGACGGCCCAGTTTGCTGGCGTAACTGTCGAAGTTACGCAACGTGCCACCCGGGATGCAGCCCTGTTCAAGGTAATACTCGACACCCGGCAAGCGCGGCACCCGGTCGTATCGGATTCGCGCGGTCAGGCGGCTGCCATCCGCCATTTCCACCAGGTGACCCAGCAGGCCAAAACCCGTGACGTCGGTCATCGCCGTCACACCGTCGAGTTTGCCAAAGCGGCTTCCGGGTTTGTTCAGGGTGCACATCCAGTCCCGGGCCAGGCCGATGTCGGCGGGGCGCAATTTTCCCTTTTTCTCGGCGGTGGTGAGGATGCCGATGCCCAGGGGTTTGGTCAGGTAAAGCAGGCAGCCGGCGGTGGCCGTGTCATTGCGCTTCATGTGACGCTTTTCCACCAGGCCGGTAACGGCCAGGCCGAAGATCGGTTCCGGCGCATCGATGGAGTGCCCGCCCGCCAAGGGGATCCCCGCCTCGTCGCACACCGAACGGCCGCCGCGAATCACTTCCCGGGCAATCTCCGGCGCCAGTACGTTGACCGGCCAGCCAAGGATCGCAATCGCCATGAGCGGATCGCCGCCCATGGCGTAAATGTCACTGATGGCATTGGTCGCGGCGATGCGACCGAAATCGAAGGGATCGTCGACGATCGGCATGAAAAAGTCGGTGGTCGACACCACGCCGCGCTCTTCATCGATGGCGTAGACCGCCGCGTCGTCGCGCGAGGCATTGCCGACCCACAGTTTCGGATCAAGGTTCTGCGCGCCGCTGCCGGCCAGAATCACTTCCAGTACCTGGGGGGAAATCTTGCAACCGCATCCAGCGCCATGGCTGTATTGGGTCAGACGGATCGGCTCGCTCATCGGGGTACCTCGTGGGGTTGGTGCGACCGATTCTAGCAGAGCATCCACTTGACCTTGTGGGAGCGAGCCTGCTCGCGAATGCGATCGGACATTCAACATCACTGTTGCCTGTCACACCGCTTTCGCGAGCAGGCTCGCTCCCACAGTGATCGGGGGTTACGGCAATAGAATCACTTTGTCGCCGCTGCCCTGATTCACTTGCGCATAACGCTCCGGGCCTTCGGCCAACGGCGACTCGAACAACCCTTGCGGCAACGGCAACAAGTCCTGATCGAAGAATTGACCGAACTGATCCAGCATGGCCGCGCAGGCTTGCACGCCGTACAGCAACGAGTTGATCCCCACTACCGATCCGCCCTTGCGATACAGCGCCAGTGCCGGCAACTGCACCATGCCGTCCACCGGCGCGGCGATAATGGCAATGCGCCCGAATGTGGCCAACGCTGCGACGGAGGCCGGTAGCCAAAAGCCGGTGGTGTCGAAAATCACGTCAGCGCCGCCGGTGAACACGGCATTGACCTGTGCGTCCAAGTCTTCGGGCTTGTCCAGTTGCAGCGTCTGATAACCCTGGGCCTGCAAGTCCTTGACCTGCTCCGGCCGCCGCGCCGCCGCCAGCACCTGGGCACCGCGCACTTTGGCCAATGCCAACGCGGCACTGCCCACCGCCCCGCCGCCGATCACCAGCAAGCGGGTTTGTGCCGTCACCAGGCTACGTTCCAGCGCGTCCCACGCCGTGGTGTAAGGCACACCGAGACTGGCGGCCTGGGCAAAGCTCAGGTGAGTGGGCTTGAGTGCGACACCCGCAGCCGGCAGTTTGACGAACTGCGCATGGGAGCCATCGGCAAAAAAGCCCAGTTCACGGCCAGTGCCCCACACCGGCTGACCGAGCAGTGCTGGCGGCCCTTCAACGACGATGCCGGCAAAGTCGCGGCCGGGAATCCGCGGCAGGGTGGTGTAGGGAAAGCGGCCCAGCACGTTCTTCACATCGCTGGGGTTGAGCCCGGCGGCCTTGATCTCGACCAGCACTTCATCGGCGCCGGGAACGGGGGTGGGAACCTCGACATAGCGCAGGGCCGAGAGATCGCCGGTTTTGTCGAACTGCAACGCTTTCATGACGTTTCCATCCAGTAAATAAAGGGATTCAGGAGATCCAGCCAGCCACCAGCTGCCGGCCCATCGGCCAGATTTTTTCGCCGGCCAGCATGCCGAGCAGGCCTATCAGCGCGCTGGCCGGTGGCGCGGGAGAACGGAAATCCAGGGCACCGTAGAGCAGGCCGACGCCCAGGCCGATAACAAGTGAAATGAAGTAGCTCATGGCAGACTCCGGGGGCAATTGAGGTATGCCCAAAGTCTAGGGATCGGTGACGGCGAGCATCGGCCAAGTGCTTCTGAATTTCGGCCAAACCTTGCCCCTGTAGGAGCGAGCTTGCTCGCGATGGACTCGAGGGCCCCGCGGGGCATCTGGTTTTACGCGTTATCGTTGACGCCCATCGCGAGCGAGCTCGCTCCTACAAACTGCGAAGGCGCGACACCCAGTTCCCGGCGGAACATGTCGCTGAAACTGCTGGGGGAATAGCCCAACTCCCGGGCAATCGCACTGACCGGCACACCCTGGATCAATTCGGCCGCCGCCGTCGCCAGTTGCACCTGCCGCCGCCATTCGGCAAAGCCCATGCCCAGGCCATCCTTGAACAGCCGAGCCAGGGTGCGCACGCTGGCACCGGCGTTTTGCGCATGTTGTTCGAAAGGAATGTCCAGGGATGGCTGGGCCATGACCGCCTGGCACAGGTTCATCAGGCGCCGGTCCGAATCGTCCGGCAGCGGGATTTTCATCAGCGAGCGCCTGGCCCGCTTGAGCTCCAGCAATGCCAGCCCCACCAAGGCTTCGTAATACTCCGGGGCACCGTCGTCGCCCTGCTCCACCAGGCCGACGATCAACTCGCGCAACAACCCGCCGATTTCGATCACTTGCACGCTGTCATCGAGCGTTGCCGCCAGGGAGGGTCGCAGGTAGATGTTGCGCATCTGCAGGTCTGACACCACCCGGATGGCATGGGGCACGCCCGGCGGCAACCACACCGCTCGCTGCGGCGGCACCACCAGCGCCTCATGGGGCGTCTCGACCCACATCACCCCGCTCATCGCATACAGCAATTGCCCCCAGACATGCTCATGCGGCTCGATGAACAACCCGCGCGGATACGTTCGCGCCAGCGGTTGCACGGGCACATCGGTGTCACTCAGATCCGGCGGGGCGGCAAGGGCCATGGGCAATGATCATTGGGGTTGGCGGAAGGCTTTATGTTAACCAGACGCCAGACAGCCCGCCAGAGAGCGCAACCGTCTGACAATCCGAATGAATTTTCCGTGTGGCCTGCGATCCGTTTATGTACAACAGGGAGGAATACGGGCCATATGAACAGCGCAAAACTTTTCGTCATTGACTACACCCTTCATGGCGTGCCCAAGTCGTTCATTATCCGTCTGGACAAAATGGACAACGCCGAAGCCTGGCATTGGGCCAGTTGCGATGCGGGGGTCGGCCGGATTCCGCGCTTTGGCCGGGAGAAGGTGCAGAAGACCAGCAAGCCGATGGCAGAGAAATTCGGCGTGGAAAACGTCAAGTGGCGGCCGGCGAATTGAGGCCTCTTGAAACTAAAAGCGGAGCCCGATCAGGCTCCACTTTTTCAATGCGCGATCGCCATCAGCCATGGGCGCACTTGCAGCCTTGATGGACACATTCCTCACCGTGCTCATGGTGCTTGGCGCAGGCTTCACAGCAATAGTGTTTGCCGTGACGCACGATCGGATGCTCGCCAAGCTTGCAGTTACATTTCGGACAGTCACACTTGCGGTCGTCGGTCATGGAGCGGACTCCTTTTGTGGTGGTCGTCGGGGGGCTGGACAAACACCCCGTCTACCCAGTGTAGGAGTCAGGCCCGACTGCTGCTGCGATACATGAACACCAGCGCCAGGCCCAACAGCGCCATGGCCACTATCCGACTGCCGGACAATTCGATTGCCGGATTGCCCAGCCAGCCAAAATTGTCGATCAACATCCCCATCCCCAACTGCCCGACAATCACCGCCACTGTCGCCACCGCAGTCCCGATCCGTGGCACCGCGCCCACCATCACCATCATGTAGACGACACCAAACAGTGCGCCACTGAGCTGCCACTTCGGCACGTCCAGCAGGCTCACGGCATGGGCCGGTTCGAAAAATACAATCAGCAACCCGGTGCTCACCGCCCCGACCACGAACGTCAGCAAACTGCTGCGCAGCACGCCAACCGTTTCACCCAGACGCCCGTTGATGGCGGCCTGCACACTCAGCACCGCACCGGCCGCCACGACCACCACCAGCAAAATAATCAGACTCATCATCAACCCCGAGCAATCAGAACAAGTGCCGCGACAATCAGCAGCAAGGCCAGCCAGCGCTGCGCATTGACCTTTTTCCGGGGGGCGCCGAACCAGCCGAAGTGGTCGATCAGCACACTTTTGCCGACCTGCCCCGACAGGATCGCGATCATGGTCATGGCAATGCCGATGTGCGGCGTGGCCAGCGTCAGCACCACCACGTAGATCGGCCCGAGAAAGCCGCCGATCAATTGCCAGCGCGGCAGTTCGCTCAGGGCCGGCCCCCGCTGCGGGCCGCTGAACAGCAACAGCAGAAACAGAATCGCCGAGCCAACGCCGAAGATGCTCAAGGTCGCCCACAAGTGCCCGACCTGAACGCCCAGAGGCCCGAGCAGCCCGGCTTCTACGGAAAGGCCCATGCCGGCCAGGATGACCAGGGGCAACAGCAACAGCCGTAGCCCGGGCTTGGTCGTGGGCGTTGCAGTAACGCCAACGCTGTCGATTGAAGAAGATTGCATAAGGAAACACCTGTCGTTCATCAGATAAAACACGAACCCTGTGGGAGCGAGCCTGCTCGCGAAGAGGTCCGGTCAGTCAACATCTCTGGTGAATGACCCTCCGCATTCTCAATGCATGCCCGCTCCCACAATTATCCGGTGGCGATGCTTTGCGATAAATGGGAGCATCCTGACAACACTTTTGCGCATCTCGCATAGCAGGACGAATCATGCAGGGCTTCAACGAACTGGGATTCAAGGCGCTTCGGCTGTTTGTCGCAGTGCTCGACCACGGCAGCTTTTCCGAAGTCGCCCGCCGCGAAGGCCTGGCGCCCTCTTCCATTTCTCGACAAATCCAGCTGATGGAACAGGCCCTGAGCCAGCAATTGCTCTATCGTCACACCCGTGCCGTCACGCCCACCGAAGCCGGGCGCATGCTCGGTCACCATGCGCGGCTGGTGCTGGTGCAACTGGAGGAAGCCGAACAGGCCCTGCAGGAACAGCAAAGCGAACCCAGCGGCCTGGTGCGGATCAATGCGCCGGTGGTGTTCGGTCAACGGCACCTGACGCCGTGGCTGGGGCAGTTATGCGCGCGTTACCCGAAACTGCAATTGGATATCCAGCAGACCGACAGTTACATCGACCCCCTGCAGGAAGGCGCCGACCTGCTGTTCCGCATCGGGCCGCTGCACGACTCCAGCATGCAGGCGCGGATCCTGGCCCCCCATCGCTTTCAGGTTGCGGCGAGCCCGGCTTATCTTGAGCGGCACGGCACGCCGCAACATCCCGCTGACCTGGCGTCCCACCAGTGCCTGGCCTACAAGGGCGTCACCGGTCAACAGCGCTGGTTCTTCCGCAAGGGCCAGCAGCCTTGGACACCCTGTTCGGTGAAGGGGCCGATCACCGGCAACCACGCCGACACCCTGACCCAGGCCGCTGAACAGGGCCTGGGGCTGGTGATGTTTCCGTCATGGCTGATCGGGGAAGCGGTGCGCAACGGCACGCTGGTGCCGGTGCTGGGGAACTATCAGGTGTCGAACAGCCTTGAGCCGCAGCAGATCGCCGTGCTCTGGCCCGGGAGCCGACGCCTGTCAGTGAAGGTGCGGACGGTGATTGATTTCTTTGTCGAGTGTTTTGGCGAGGTGCCGTACTGGGACAGACCCTAATCACTGCCTGGCCACCTGTGGGAGCGAGCCTGCTCGCGAAAGCGGTCTATCTGTCACATTGATGCTGAATGTGCCGACGTCTTCGCGAGCAGGCTCGCTCCCACAGGTTCTACGGTGTCTGTCAGATACGGAACTGTCCGACCAGATTGCCCAGCCGTTGTCCCAGATCCGCCAGACTGCGCGATGTCTGCGCACCCAGTTGGGTCTCACCGGCCACGTTATCCACCGCCACCGCGATCTGATGCACGCTGCGGTTGATCTCTTCAGCCACGGCAGTCTGTTCTTCGGCGGCACTGGCGATCTGCGCGTTCATCGAATTGATGGTGGCGATCAGCTGCGCCATGGTGTCCAGGGACGCACCGGCTTCGTTGGCCTGGGCCGAAGTGCCGTCACCGGCCTCGCTGGAGCGGCGCATGGCCTCCACCGCCGACTGGGTACCGGCCTGCAAGCGGTCGATCATGCCCTGGATTTCCTGGGTGCTGATTTGCGTGCGACTGGCCAGCGCCCGCACCTCATCGGCCACCACCGCAAAACCACGCCCGGCCTCACCGGCGCGGGCCGCTTCGATGGCCGCGTTGAGCGCCAGCAGGTTGGTCTGTTCGGCAATCGAGCGGATCACCCCGAGCACACTGACAATCGATGACACGTCTTTTTGCAGGCTGTCCAGGGACACGCCGCTGCTGCGGATGTCATCCACCAGCGCATGAATCTTCACGATGCTGCCAGCCACCACACGCTTGGCGGCCTGGCCTTCTTCATCGGTCTGCTGCGCGGCCACCGCGGCGTTTTGCGCGCTCTTGGCCACTTCCTGGGCGGCGGCGGACATTTCATTGATCGCCGTGGCGACCTGATCGGTTTCGTGACGCTGGCGCTCCATGGCCTGGTCCGAACGCTGGGCCTGGTCGGAGACCTGATTCACCAGCCCGGTCAGTTGCGAGGTCATTTCGGTGATCTGGCGCACCAGGCCATGGATCTTGTCGACAAAACGGTTGAACGAACCGGCCAGTTCGCCCAACTCATCCTGGCTGGTGATGGCCAGACGGCGAGTCAGGTCGCCCTCGCCCGCCGCAATGTCGTCGAGGTTGTTTTTCATCAGGTTCAGCGGACGCAGGATGGTGTTGGCCAACAGCATCCCCGCCGCGGCAATCAGCAACAGCACCACCACCGCCACGCCGACAATGCTCAGCACCACGCCTTGCATGCGTTCCTGGACCTTGGCTTGGACCACGGCCACTTGCGCCTCGATGCCGTCGAGGTTGACCGAGGTACCGACCGCCATGTCCCACTTCGGCAGGTATTCGGTGTAGCCGAGCTTGGGCACCAGCACCTGATTGTTGCCCGGCAGCGGCGAGCTGTATTGCAGGTAATGCGTACCGTCCTTGGCGACTTTCACCAGGTCACGGTTGACGTAGACGCCGTTGGGATCGCGGTTGTCCTTGAAGCTTTTGCCCACGCCTTCCGGGTCGTTGGCCTTGAACAGGCGCACAGTCTCGGAGTCGTAGCCAAAGAAGTAGCCGTCTTTTCCGTACTTGATGTTCGACAGCAGCTTGATCGCCTGGGCCCGCGCCGCGTCATCGCCTTGGGCGGCGGCGTCGTACAGCGGCTTGATCGTGGTCATGGCCACGGCAACGTAACTTTGCAATGTGGCCTTGGCATCGCTGAGCAGGCGCTCGCGGGTTTCCTCGACTTCCTGCCGGGCCTGGCCCTGCAGGATGAACAACGTGGTCAGGCTGATGACCAGCGCAAAGAGCAGCACCGGCAGGACGGCAAGGGACAGGACTTTGGCCTTCAGGCTCATGCGCATGACGTTCACTCTTGATTTTATTGGCGTGGGTAAAGGCTTTAACGGCACGCCAGGTCAAAAGTTGAGGTCAAGGTCACACTGCCCCTTGTGGGAGCGAGCCTGCTCGCGAATGCGGTCTATCTGTCACATTGATGCTGAATGTGCCGACGCCTTCGCGAGCAGGCTCGCTCCCACAGGGGTAATCGGGGTTACAGGACCATCGCGGCCAACCAGCCAAACGCCAGCAACGGCAGGTTGTAGTGCAGGAAGGTCGGGACCACGGTGTCCCAGATGTGGTGATGCTGGCCGTCGATGTTCAGGCCGGAGGTCGGGCCGAGGGTCGAATCCGAGGCCGGCGAACCGGCGTCACCCAGGGCGCCGGCGGTGCCGACGATGCACACGATGGCGATCGGACTGAAGCCCAGCTGCACGCACAACGGCACGAAAATCACCGCCAGGATCGGCACCGTGGAAAATGACGAGCCGATGCCCATGGTCACCAGCAGACCGACCAGCAGCATCAGCAAGGCACCCACGGCTTTGCTGTGGCCGATCCACGCAGCGGAGGTTTCGACCAGCGTCTGCACTTGCCCGGTGGCCTTGATCACTTCGCCGAACCCGGAGGCGGCAATCATGATGAAGCCGATCATCGCCATCATCTTCATGCCTTCGGTGAACAGGTCGTCGGTGTCACGCCACTTGACGATGCCTGACACCGAGAAAATCAGGAAGCCGGCCAGCGCGCCGATAATCATCGAGTCCAGCAGCAACTGAATGATGAACGCCGCCGCAATGGCCAGGCCCGCCACCATCAGGCTCAACGGGTTGTATTGCACCGCCACCTGTTCCACTTGCTCGATTTTTTCCAGGTCGTAGACACGCTTCTTGCGGTAGCTGATAAAGGCCACCCCGAGCCCGACCAGCATGCCCAGCGCCGGGATACCCATGGCGTGGGTGACGTTGATGCCGCTGATATCCACGCCGCTGCGGGCGACGTTGGCCAGCAGGATTTCATTGAGGAAGATATTGCCGAAACCTACTGGCAGGAACATGTACGGGGTGATCAGGCCGAAGGTGATGACACAGGCGATCAACCGGCGGTCCAGCTGCAGCTTGGTCAGCACGTATAAAAGCGGCGGCACCAGCAACGGAATGAAAGCGATATGGATCGGCAAGATGTTCTGCGAGGCAATGGCCACCACCCAGAGCAGGCCGATCAGCAACCATTTGACCTGGCGGCCACCGGTGGCGTGCTGGCGATCAACCATCGCCAGTGCCCTGTCGGCCAGGGCATGGGCCAGGCCGGATTTGGCAATGGCCACGGCGAAAGCGCCGAGCAACGCGTAGGACAAGGCTACCGTCGCCCCTCCACCGAGGCCGCTGTTGAACGCCTTGAGCGTCGCGTCGATGCCAAGGCCACCGGTCAGGCCACCCACCAGCGCACCGACGATCAGCGCGATGACCACATGCACGCGGGACAAACTGAGTATCAGCATGATGCCGACCGCGGCAATCACTGCATTCATTTCACTACCTCGAGGCAAACGGAAAGACTCCGTCCGGCAGTCTGCGAGAGCCGCCAGCGGAACAGGGAATGGTTTTATTAGAGGGCGCGCACTGTGCCGCAGACTCGGGCCGGTGTCAAAGCACCTCGGCCCTGCGGATATGTAACTGCGTGTGTTGACCTGCAATGACCTGTGGCGAGGGAGCTTGCTGTGGCGAGGGGATTTATCCCCGTTCGGCTGCGCAGCAGTCGCAATCGCTGTTAAATGCAGTTCGTCTGAACAATCGCAGGGGGCCGCTTCGCGACCCAACGGGGATAAATCCCCTCGCCACAAAAGCACTCGGCGCATGGCATAAAGAAAGCCATATTCAGGCCGTTACAGTGCAAAGTCGCAGATATTTATCGAATTAAGGACGTCTCCATGTCGCTCAGACAACTTTCCATTCAATGGAAAATCACCTTGCTGGCCGGGCTGTGCCTGGCGGGCATCGTGACCCTGCTGGTGGGTCTTTCGCTGTATCGCATGGAGCACAGCTCCGAGCTGGTGAAAGCCTCGAGCATGGAGATGTTGACCGAAGCCGCCCAGGCGCGGATCGAATCCCAGGGTGAAAACCAGGCGCTGGGGATTCGCCAGCAGTTTCTGGACGCCTATCAATATGGCCATGGCTTTTCGCGGCAGGTGCTGTTCCTGCGCGACCAGGCCGAGAAGCGCTTCCTCGATGCCTTCGACCTGCGCGAAGACCTGACCCGCCAGGTCAAGTCGGCACTGCAAGCCAACCCGGAACTGCTCGGCCTGTCCCTGGTGTTCGAACCCAACGGGCTGGACGGCAAGGATGAGCTGTTCGCCGGCCAGAGCGACATCGGCAGCAATGAAAAGGGACGCTTTGCCTTGTACTGGTCGCAACCGACGCCGGGCCAGCTGACCTCCATGCCGCTGCCGGAAAAAGACATGGCCGACACCAGCACCGGTCCCAGCGGCGAACCGGCCAATGCCTGGTTCACCTGCCCGCGCACCACCCTCAAGCCCTGCGTGATCGAACCCTACTTCTATGTGATCGATGGCCAGAACGTGCTGATGACCAGCATCGTTTTCCCGCTGATGGTCAACGGCAAGGTCATCGCCTCGCTGTCGGTGGACATCAACCTCAACAGCCTGCAAGCGATCAGCCAGAGCGCGAGCAAGAAGCTCTATGACGGCCAGACCAGCGTCAGCATTGTCAGCCCCGCCGGTTTGCTCGCCGGCTACAGCCCGGACGCCGGCAAACTCAGCCAGCGCCTGGAAGCCGTGGACCCGCGCACCGGTGCCGAGCTGATGCGCATGCTCGCCACCAGCAGCAAGATTGCCAGCCTGCACAGCGATCAGCAGCTCAAGGTGCTGGCGCCGTTCCAGCCGATTCCGGACGGCAAGGCTTGGGGCGTGTTGCTCGATGTGCCGGAGAAGGTGCTGGTCGGCCCGGCCGAAGCGCTGAAAAAACAACTGGATGAAAGCAACACCGCCGGCACCCTGACCGAGCTCGGCCTGGGTGTGCTGGCCGCGTTGATCGGCCTGCTGCTGGTGTGGCTGATGGCGCGCAGCGTGACCAGGCCGATCCTCGGTGTGGCGCACATGCTCGAAGACATCGCCAGCGGCGAAGGTGACCTGACCCGCCGCCTGGCCTACGACAAACAGGATGAACTGGGCCAGTTGGCCGGCTGGTTCAACCGATTCCTCGACAAGCTGCAACCGATCATCGCCGAGGTCAAACGCTCGGTGCAGGACGCCCGCAGCACCGCAGACCAGTCCTCCGCCATCGCCACCCAGACCAGTGCCGGCATGGAGCAGCAATATCGCCAGGTAGATCAAGTCGCGACCGCCTCTCACGAAATGAGTGCCACCGCCCAGGACGTCGCCCGCAGCGCCGCCCAGGCGGCCCAGGCCGCGCGGGACGCGGATCAGGCGACCCGCCAGGGGTTGACCGTGATCGACCGCACCACCGCCAGCATCGACAACCTCGCCGCCGACATGAGTGCGGCAATGGTCCAGGCCGAAGGCCTGGCCGCCAACAGCGAGAAGATCGGTTCGGTTCTGGAAGTGATCCGCGCCATCGCCGAACAGACCAACCTGCTGGCGCTGAACGCGGCGATCGAAGCAGCCCGTGCCGGTGAGGCCGGGCGCGGTTTTGCCGTGGTGGCCGATGAAGTGCGCAATCTGGCACGGCGTACTCAGGAATCGGTGGAAGAAACCCGCCTGGTGATCGAACAACTGCAAAGCGGCACCCAGGATGTGGTGGGTTCGATGGGCAACAGCCATCGCCAGGCCCAGGGCAGCGTCGAGCAGGTCGGCCAGGCCGTGACGGCGCTGCGGCAGATCGGCGATGCAGTGACCGTCATCAGCGACATGAACCTGCAGATCGCCAGCGCCGCCGAAGAGCAAAGCGCAGTGGCCGAGGAGATCAACAACAACGTGGCGACCATTCGCGACGTGACCGAGTCGCTGTCGGGGCAGGCCAATGAATCGGCGCGGGTGAGTCAGTCGCTCAATAGCCTGGCCAATCAACAACAGAGCCTGATGGATCAGTTCCGCGTGTAACCCTGCCCGCAAAAAACCTGTGGGAGCGAGCCTGCTCGCGAAGGCGGTGGATCAGACACATTTATGTTGAATGTATCGCCGCTTTCGCGAGCAGGCTCGCTCCCACAAGGCCTTGTGTCTGTTCATCCACATGATGGCGAGTGGATATCTGTGCAAAGCCGATTATGCTTCATGAAACCTTGCAGCGATGCGAGGCCGTCTGTTCGTGTCCACGCTTCGCGCAATCCGTAATCCGATGACATCAGCCCCAGGGCCAGGGTGCGGCAACAACACTGAAGGTACTCCGGCCTTACACAAGAACAACGGAGAAAAAAATCATGGCGGCAATCGACAATACAACCACGGGCAGCGCGCCCAACCGGGGGATCACCAGGGAGGAGCGCAAGGTCATATTCGCCTCGTCCCTGGGCACCGTGTTCGAATGGTACGACTTCTATCTGTACGGCTCACTCGCCGCGATCATCGCCAAGCACTTCTTCGCCGGCGTCAACGAGACCACTTCCTTCATCTTCGCCCTGCTCGCGTTTGCCGCGGGCTTCGCGGTCCGCCCCTTCGGGGCCATCGTGTTTGGCCGATTGGGCGATATGATCGGGCGCAAACACACGTTCCTCATCACTATTGTGATCATGGGTGTTTCCACGGCGGTGGTGGGCTTCCTGCCCGGCTATGCGACCATCGGTGTGGCGGCGCCGATCATCCTGATCACCCTGCGGCTGTTGCAAGGCCTGGCGCTGGGGGGTGAGTACGGCGGTGCGGCGACCTACGTGGCCGAGCATGCACCGAAAGGCAAGCGCGGTTATTTCACTTCGTGGATTCAGACCACGGCGACCCTCGGCCTGTTTCTTTCGCTGCTGGTGATCCTCGCCTGCCGCACCGCGCTGGGCAATGAAGCCTTCGAAGCCTGGGGCTGGCGGATTCCGTTCCTGCTGTCGATTCTGCTGCTGGTCATTTCGGTGTACATCCGCCTGCAACTGAGCGAGTCACCGGTGTTCCTGAAAATGAAGGCCGAAGGCAAGGCTTCCAAGGCGCCACTGACCGAATCCTTCGCCCGCTGGGATAACCTCAAGATCGTGATCATGGCCCTGCTCGGCGGCACCGCCGGCCAGGCCGTGGTCTGGTACACCGGGCAGTTCTATGCGCTGTTCTTCCTGTTGCAGACGCTGAAGATCGACGCGCAGACCGCCAACTTGCTGATTGCCGGTTCGCTGCTGATCGGCACGCCGTTCTTCGTCATCTTCGGCAGCCTGTCCGACCGCATCGGCCGCAAGGGCATCATCATGGCCGGTTGCATTCTGGCGGCGTTGACCTACTTCCCGATCTTCACCGCACTGACCCAATACGGTAACCCTGACGTGTTCGCCGCACAGGAGAAGAACCCGGTCACGGTGATCGCCGATCCCGACCAGTGTTCGTTCCAGTTCGACCCGGTGGGCAAGGCCAAATTCACCAGTTCCTGCGACCTGGCCAAGACCATCCTGGCCAAGCGGGCCATCCCCTATGAGAACGTGAAGGCCGAACCGGGCACCGTGGCCCAGGTCCGTGTCGGCGAGAAAGTGATCACGAGTTTCGAAGGCACCGGCATGCCGGCCGCCGACTTCAAGGCGCAGAACGACGCGTTCACCGCCACCCTCGCCACCACTCTCAAGGAGGCTGGCTACCCCGAGAAGGCCGACCCGGCCAAGACCAACTATCCGATGGTGCTGCTGCTCCTGACGATCCTGGTGATCTATGTGACCATGGTCTATGGCCCGATCGCCGCCTGGCTGGTGGAACTGTTCCCGGCGCGCATCCGCTACACCTCGATGTCACTGCCCTACCACATCGGTAACGGCTGGTTCGGCGGGTTCCTGCCGACGGTGGCGTTCGCCATGGTCGCGGCCACGGGGGATATCTACTACGGGCTGTGGTACCCGATTGTCATCGCGGTGATGACGGCGGTCCTGGGGATCTTCTTCATGCCGGAAACCAAGGATCGGGAGATTCATCACACATAGGGCTCAGGGACAAACAAAACCCCTGTGGGAGCGAGCCTGCTCGCGAAAGCGGTGTGCCAGTCAATGAAGAGGGTGTCTGACACACTGCATTCGCGAGCAGGCTCGCTCCCACAGTTTTTTCTCCGGTGGATTCAAATGCGTTTCGGCAACTCGATCAGCACCTTCAACCCGCCCCACTCACTTTCCTGCAAGCGCAACACCCCGCCCCAGGTATCGACGATGTCACGCACAATGCCCAGGCCCAGGCCATGGCCATCAGTCTGCTCATCCAGCCGGGTGCCACGGCTGAACACCTGAGCACGGCGGTCTTCGGGAATGCCCGGTCCGTCGTCCTCCACACACAGCTCAAACCCGTCTACCGTCTCCACCACACTCAATCGCACCTCGGCATCCGCCCATTTGCAGGCGTTGTCCAGCAGGTTGCCGAGCAACTCCAACAGGTCTTCGCGATCCCACGGTAATTGCAGGCCGGCCGGGGACCGATAACTCAGGTTCAGGTGTTCGCCGTGGATCATGTTCAATGTCGCCAGCAACCCCGGCAATTCGGCGTCGCAGTCAAACAGCGCACCGGGCAGCGCGTCGCCGGATAACCGGGCGCGGTTGAGTTCGCGGTTGAGCCGCTGCTGAACCTGCTCCAGTTGAGTCTTGAGGATCTTGCGCAGTTGCGGGTGGGCGTCGAGTTGCTCACTTGACGCCAGGCTCAACAGGACCGCCAGCGGGGTTTTCAAGGCGTGTCCGAGATTGCCCAGGGCATTGCGCGAGCGCTTGAGGCTGTCTTCGGTGTGGGCCAGCAGATGGTTGATCTGTGCCACCAAAGGTTCCAGTTCCACCGGTACCTGGTCATCGAGTTGCGAGCGCTGGCCCTGCTGCAATTGCGCGATTTGTTCCCGTGCCTTTTCCAGAGGGCGCAGGGCGCGACGCACGGTAATCCGTTGCAACAACAGAATCAGCAGCAAACCCGCCAGCCCCAGTCCGAAACCGAGCTGCTGCATGCGCCGGAAGCTCTCGCGTACCGGGGTGTAATCCTGCGCGACGCTGATGGAGATCGACTGGCCCAGGCGACGATAGTCCGAGCGCAATACCAGCAACTGCTGTCCCTCCGGCCCCAATTGCAGGTTGCTGTGCAGACCGGGATGGTCGAGGCGTGGCAGTTCCTGGTCCCACAACGAACGGGAGCGCCAATGGCTGTCGGCAAAGTCGATGCGGAAATAATGCCCGGAAAACGGCCGCTGATAGGCCGGCGACAGGTTTCGCTCATCCAGTTGCAGGCCCTGCGGGCCGCGGACCAGCGCCACCAGCAGGTTCTCGCTGTCGTTGCGCAGCCCGGCCTCGAGATAGCGTTGCAGACCCATTTCGAACAGCCACAGGCTGGTTTGCGCCAATACCAGGCCGACCACCACCATCACGCTGATCAGGCCCAGGCTCAAGCGACGCTGGATCGACCTCACTGCGCTTGCCCGCCGAACAGGTAACCCTGGCCGCGACGGGTTTCGATCACGCTGCGCCCCAGTTTGCGTCGCAGGTGATTGACGTGGACTTCCAGCACATTGGAGTCACGCTCGGTTTCACCGTCGTAGAGGTGTTCGGCAAGGTGGCTTTTGGAAAGAATCTGATCCGGGTGCAGCATGAAGTAACGCAGCAAACGGAATTCGGCGGCGGTGAGCTGAACATCCGCACCGTCGCGGATCACACACTGACGACCTTCATCCAGTTGCAACCCGGCGGCCTTGAGCGTCGGTTGATTGACCTGACCGTGGGAGCGGCGCAGCAGAGCCTGGACCCGCAGGTGCAATTCTTCCGGATGAAAAGGTTTGGTCAGGTAATCGTCGGCACCGGCCTTGAGCCCCTCGATGCGTTCAGCCCAGGAACCGCGGGCGGTAAGGATCAGCACCGGCGTGGCCAACCCGCCCGCGCGCCACTGCGCCAACACGTCAAGCCCCGGCAACCCCGGCAGGCCGAGGTCGAGGATGATCAAGTCATATGGCTCGCTGCTGCCCTGGTACACCGCGTCGCGACCGTCGGCCAGCCAGTCCACGGCGTACCCTTGGCGATTGAGGCCGGCCATCAGTTCGTCGGCCAGGAGCACATGGTCTTCCACCAGGAGCAAACGCATCGGTCAATCTTCCTTGTCTTTCAATAAACGGCCGGTGGCGGCATCGAGGTCGAGCTCGCGGACCACGCCTTCAACGGTCAGCAACTCGACTTCATAAATGTAGACGTCGTGCTTCTCTTCAAGCTCGGCTTCCAGCAGTTTGGCGCCCGGATAGCGGTCCAGTGCTTGCTGCAGCAACTGTTCGAGCGGCAGGATCACCCCTCGCTGGCGCAGGCGCAGGGCTTCGTCCTGATCCAGGTCGCGGGCCATGGCCACCGAGCAAAATGCCAGGAGCACCAGCGCCAGTCGCCTGGCGGTGCGCCAATGTGTAAAAGAAAGCAGCGTCATTACGAATCCTGATGATCCTTGAGAACCTGCCCACTGACAGCGTCTAATTCCAGATCCCACTCGACGCCCTGCGGGTCGCGCAGTTCAATCTGGTAGATGTACTTGCCGTACTCTTCTTCCAGCTCGGTTTCGGTGATGGTGGAACCCGGGTGCTTGGCCAGTGCGGTGGCATTGAGCTTTTCAAAAGACACAATGGTACCAGCGTCGCGCAGCCTCAAAGCTTCATCCGGCCCCAGATCGCGGGCATGGGCGATGCTGGCGGTCAGGCCGATGATGGACGCGGTGAACAGGGCAGTCAGGGTTTTCATGGGTGTCTCCGTATTCTTTATGTATTGCCTACAGGGGGGCACCTTAGCGATATGAACTTAATTGAAACTGAATTGCCATCATTGGCCGCACCGCCAATCCTGTGGGAGCGAGCCTGCTCGCGAATACGGTGTGTCAGCCGCCATCAATGTTGAATGACACACCGCTTTCGCGCGCAGGCTCGCTCCCACATAATTCCAAGCTCGCCAGATACTGAGACTGTAATGACCGCCATCCACATCAAGTTCCCCTCCCTGACAATCAAGGCCGGTCCGCGTGCCTTCGCGCGCATTCGTGAAAACGGCCTCGACGCCGCCGATGTCGGTACGCTGCCGGGCGCTGCGGGTGGCCCCAAGGCGCTGGGGATTCAGGGACTGGACCTGGCGTTGTTCGGCCAATGGCTGCCGTCGGCGCCACGGGAGCGCTCGCTGATCGGGGCATCGGTCGGCTCCTGGCGCTTCGCCAGCGCCTGCCTGCCGGACGCCGCCGAAGGCATCCGCCGTCTCGGCCACCTTTACACCGAGCAAAACTTCGCCAAGGGCGTGACCATGGCGCAGATCAGCCAGAGCTCCCGGCGCATGCTCGATGACTTGCTCGACGGCCGCGACGCCACGCTCCTCGACAACGCCTATTACCGCCTGAACATCATGGTGGTCAAAAGCCACGGCCTGCTCGCCGACGATCATCGCGGCCGCCTGGGCCTGGGCCTGTCCTCGGTGATCGCCGACAACCTGTGCGGTCGCGCGCGGCTGTCGCGGCACTTCGAGCGGCTGATCATCCACGACCCGCGCCTGGCACCACCGGTCGGCGCGCTGAACGATTTCCCGTCGCGGTTCGTCGAACTCAACGCCGGTAATCTGCGCCAGGCCCTGCTCGCCTCGGGGTCGATCCCGATGGTGATGGAAGGCGTGCGCGACCTGCCGGGAGCCGGTGCCGGTACGTTCCGCGATGGTGGCCTGCTGGACTATCACCTCGACCTGCCCTACAGCGGCAACGACATCGTGCTCTACCCGCACTTCACCGACCGGGTAATTCCCGGCTGGTTCGACAAGACCCTGCCATGGCGCCGCGCCTGCCCGACACGCCTGCAAGACGTACTGCTGCTGGCACCGTCGAAGCAATACCTGGCGCGCCTGCCCTACGGCAAACTGCCGGACCGCAATGACTTCAAGCGCTTCATGGGCGACGCTCCGGGCCGGCAGAAATACTGGCGCGCGACCATGGATGAAAGCCGCCGGTTGGGCGATGAATTTCTGGAACTGGTCGCCAACGGTCGCCTTGGCGAGCGCGTGCTGACCCTTTAGTCAGGACAAGCTGTTAAACTCGGCGCCTGTTCAAATTGCCCCAGCGTCGCCGCCGCGATCGCCACTTCAACAGAGCTGAAACCACTGTGGAAATTTTCAAAGAGTTCACCTTCGAATCCGCCCACCGCTTGCCCCACGTCCCGGACGGCCACAAGTGCGGCCGCCTGCACGGCCACTCGTTCAAAGTGGCGATTCACCTGAGCGGTGACCTCGATCCGCATACCGGCTGGATCCGCGACTTCTCGGAGATCAAGGCGATCTTCAAGCCGCTGTATGAGCGACTGGACCACAACTACCTGAACGACATTCCTGGCCTGGAAAACCCGACCAGTGAAGTATTGGCCAAATTCATCTGGTCCGAACTCAAGCCCTTGCTGCCTGAACTCAGCGCGATACGCATTCACGAGACGTGCACCAGCGGCTGCATCTATCGCGGGGAATAACAGGGCAACCCAGCTTCTCTGTGGGAGCGAGCCTGCTCGCGAAAGCGCTATTTCAGGCACTTCAATGTTGAATTTGCCACCGCCTTCGCGAGCAGGCTCGCTCCCACAATGACCGCGTTTCGTCAGTTGATTAACTAAACAGCCTTCATCGGCTGTTTTTTTATGCCTATGCTTTTTGCCTCTCATCCGCCAAGAGGACATGCCCATGGCTGACTGGCCGCTGGCTCAGACCTATCGCTACAACGGTCACTCCGTTCGTTACGCTGTGCGGGGCGACGGCCCGCCGTTGGTGTTCGTGCACGGCACCCCTTTCTCTTCCTATGTCTGGCACCGCATCGCACCGCACTTCATCACCACCCACCGGGTGCATTACTTCGATCTGCTGGGCTATGGGCAGTCCGAGAAAGTCGACGGTGATGTCTCGCTCGGCGTGCAGAATCAACTGCTGGCGCAGCTGCTGGAACACTGGGGGCTGGATTGCCCGGACGTAGTGGCCCACGATTTCGGTGGTGCCACTGTGCTGCGTGCGCACCTGCTCAACGGCAAGAATTACCGCAGCCTGACGCTGATCGACCCGGTAGCGCTGACGCCCTGGGGCTCGCCATTCGTGCAGCATGTGCGCCAGCATGAGGCCGCGTTCAGCGGGCTGCCCGATTACATCCAGCGGGCGATTGTGCCCACCTATATACGCACAGCGATCAAGCGGGACATCCCGGACGAAGAACTCGAACCCTACGTGCAACCCTGGCTGGGCGATCCGGGGCAAGCGGCGTTCTACCGGCAGATCGCGCAGATGGACGAGCGTTACACCCGCGAGGCCGAGGGCTTGTACCCGACAATTCGCTGCCCGGTGCAGATTCTCTGGGGCGAAGACGACCAGTGGATCCCCATCGAACGCGGGCGCGCCTTGCAGGGCATGATCCCCGGGGCGCAGTTCCACGCCATTGCCAACGCCGGGCATCTGGTACAGGAAGATGCGCCCGAGGCCATCGTCGCGGCGCTAATGCGGTTTCTCTCCCTCTCATCCTGACGAAACCGAATCCCTGTGGGAGCGAGCCTGCTCGCGAAGACGGCGGCACATTCAACATCAATGTGACTGCAATACCGCCTTCGCGAGCAGGCTCGCTCCCACATTTGAACTGCCTACTGGCGAGGATTGCCACTGCCGAGCTAACTTAGAGGTATTGATTACCCGATTTCTAAAAGGACCCTCCCGATGCACATCATCAACGCCCGGCTGCGCAACCAGGAAGGCCTGCATGAGTTGTACCTGGAAAACGGTCTGATCAGCAGCATTGCCCGGCAGACCGAAGCCCCGACCCTGGGACCTGAGGACCTGGACGCCGGTGGCAACCTGGTGGTGCCGCCCTTTGTCGAACCGCATATCCACCTCGACGCGACGCTGACCGCCGGCGAGCCGCGCTGGAACATGAGCGGCACGCTGTTCGAAGGCATCGAATGCTGGGGCGAGCGCAAGGTGACTATCACCCTGGAAGACACCAAGACCCGGGCGAAGAAAACCATCCAGACCCTCGCCGCCCATGGCATCCAACACGTGCGTACCCACGTCGACGTCACCGATCCGCAGTTGACTGCCCTCAAGGCAATGCTTGAAGTGCGCGAAGAAAGCCGTCACCTGATCGATATGCAAATCGTCGCCTTTCCCCAGGAAGGCATCGAGTCTTACCGCAACGGTCGGGATTTGATGGAGGAAGCGATCCACATGGGCGCCGACGTGGTCGGTGGCATTCCGCATTTCGAGTACACCCGCGATCAAGGCGTCAGCTCGGTGAAGTTCCTGATGGACCTGGCCGAGCGCACCGGTTGCCTTGTCGATGTGCATTGCGATGAAACCGACGACCCGCACTCACGCTTTCTCGAAGTCCTGGCCGAAGAAGCCCGCAGCCGCGACATGGGCTCGCGGGTCACCGCCAGCCACACCACGGCCATGGGCTCCTACGACAACGCCTACTGTGCCAAGCTGTTCCGCCTGCTCGGGCATTCGGGGATCAGTTTTGTCTCCTGCCCCACCGAGAGCATTCACCTGCAAGGGCGCTTCGACAATTTTCCGAAACGCCGGGGCGTGACCCGGGTCAACGAGTTGCTCGAAGCCGGCATGAACGTGTGTTTCGGCCAGGACTCGATCGTCGACCCGTGGTATCCGCTGGGTAATGGCAACATTTTGCGGGTACTCGAAGCGGGCCTGCATATCTGTCACATGCTGGGTTATCGCAATCTGCAAAGCGCGCTGGACCTGGTTACCGACAACAGCGCCAAGGCCCTGGCGCTGGGTAATCGCTACGGACTGGAACCGGGGCGGCCAGCGAACCTGCTGATCCTGTCGGCGGAAAGCGATTACGAGGTGATCCGCAGTCAGGGGTTGCCGCTGTATTCGGTGCGCGGCGGCAAGGTGTTGATGAAGCGGACGATGCCGGTGGTGGAATGGGCCTGATTATTCTTTGGCCGGGCGGGCCTCTTCGCGAGCAGGCTCGCTCCCACATGGGTTATGTGTTGTTCACAAAACCTGTGGGAGCGAGCCTGCTCGCGAAGGCGATCTAACAATCACCCCACCAAGCGCGCCGTACCAAACAGACTGACCCGCCTCAATTCCCCCTGCTCTTGCTCCAGCAAAATCGGCGCCGTGCCCCCGGGCATCACCACCTTCACTTCCCCGTCGCTCACCCAGCCCACCCTCCACGCCGCACACGCCACCGCCGTGGCGCTGGTGCCCGAAGACGCCGTCGGCCCCTCACCCCGCTCGAACACCCGCGCAATCACCCGCTGCCCGGACTCATGCATCGCCCATTGCAGGTTGATCCCCGCCGGACACGGCTTCCCCGCGCCCACCGGCATGGCATAAGCGATACGCGTCAGCCCTTCGGACAATGGCGACTCACGCATCTGCTCATTGCTCGGCAAGGCATCCGCGTTATCCACCAGCGTCACGCAATGCGGATTGCCAACCCGCGCGAACTGACTGCGCGACCATGCCGCGTTGAGTGACGCCAACGGCTGCACATGACTGAGTTCGCGTGCGTTGAACGCCACGCCCTCAACATCATGCGCACTGACCGCTTGCGGCCCGAACGAAGGCTGGCCCAGGTCCAGCCAGAACCCGTTCACGCCTTCGACCTGCGCCGCTTTCACCGACGTTTCCCCCGGTGAACGCACATCGGCCTTGTCGTGATGAACCCTGAGCACACACGCCTGGTCGCTGGGCAAAAGCCCCTGATCGCTGAGCGCCTGGGAAAAAATCGTCAAGCCGTTGCCGCTGCGCTCGGCCAGCGTACCGTCAGTGTTCACGATCAACAGATCAAAGGGTGGCGACGACTGGAACGGCCCGACCAGCAAACCATCGCTACGATGCTCCTTGCTGCCGGGCGGTTGCGTGCCGGGCGCCCAGGCACAGCAGGCTTCGATGGCTGCGAGCGCCCATGTTTCGCGGACTTGCGCAGCATCGCTGGCTTGATCGGGCAAGGCGATACCGTTGCGGCGCAAGTCTTGCGGCGCCACCACCATGTAGATATTGCCTCGTGCATCGTACATCTGCGCCATGGCGCCCTCCCTGCTGGAATGATCGGTCAGGCCCAACATATCGCGAAACACGGTCCGGCTGTGCAAGGATGTCAGCCTGTCGGAGCGCGAAACCATGCGGACGCTGATCGAACCCACCCCGTTCGATCACTGTCCCTAAGGGACGCGACGTTTTTTGCCAAGGATTGATATGACCAACCTCAACACCCAGACCTCATTCGTTCCGGGACGCCTGGAACAGATGTCCACGCGCATCGCCTTTTTCATCGCAGGTTTCGGCATCGCCGCATGGGCGCCGCTGGTGCCGTACGCCAAGGCCCGGGCCGGACTGGATGAAGGCACCCTGGGTCTGTTGCTGCTGTGCCTGGGGGTAGGATCGATTCTGGCGATGCCCATGGCCGGCCTTCTGGCCACGCGCTTCGGTTGCCGCCGGGTACTGAGCGGCGGCACCTTGATGATTTGTGCGGCACTGCCGTTGCTGGCGACGGTATCGTCGGTACCTGCACTGATCGCGGCCTTGTTCCTGTTCGGTGCGGGCCTGGGCACGGTGGACTCGACGGTTAACCTGCAAGCGGTCATCGTCGAGCGGGCCAGCGGCAAGACCATGATGTCCGGGTTCCATGGCTTGTTCAGCCTGGGCGGGATCGTCGGCGCGGCGGGCGTCAGCGCGCTGCTCGGCCTCGGGCTTTCGCCGCTGGGCGCGACGCTGGTGGTGATCGTCCTGCTGCTGGTCGCACTGCTCAAGGCCGCGCCGCACCTGTTGCCCTATGGCAGCGAAAGTTCGGGGCCGGCATTTGCCGTCCCCCACGGCATCGTGCTGTTCATTGGCGGGATGTGCTTCATCGTATTCCTCGCCGAAGGCGCGGCCCTCGACTGGAGCGCGGTGTTCCTGGCGCAGGAACGCGGGATCGACACGGCCTATGCCGGATTGGGTTACGCAGCGTTCGCGCTGACCATGACGGTGGGTCGCTTGACCGGTGATTCGATCGTGCGGCGCCTGGGTGCGACCCGGGTGATTGTCTTCGGTGGGGTGACGGCTGCGCTCGGTCTGTTTCTGGCGACATTCGCTCCGAGCTGGGAAGCGGCGCTGGTGGGCTACGCCTTGCTGGGCGCCGGCTGCTCGAACATCGTGCCGGTGCTGTACACCGCTGTGGGCAAGCAGACGGTCATGCCGGAAAGCATCGCCGTGCCGGCCATTACCACCCTGGGTTACGCGGGGATCCTTGCCGGACCTGCGGTGATCGGCTTCATCGCCCATGGCAGCAGCTTGAGTTTTGCCTTTGGCTTGATGGCGGTGTTGCTGCTGGCGGTGGCGATTGGCGGGAGAGTGTTGAAGGTCTGAAAAGCATCGCTGGCAAGCCAGCTCCCACAGGATTTATGTCATTCACTGCATGTGAGCACGACACAAAACCCTGTGGGAGCTGGCTTGCCAGCGATGAAGGCGCCTCGGTCGATCAGAACCCGACGCTGGCCTGCACGAAGAATGTGCGCGGTGTGCCGACGTACATGCCCGCGTTGTTGTCGCTGGAGCGGGTGAAGTACTGTTTGTCGAAGATGTTTTTCACCCCAGCGCCGACTTTCAGGTTCGACACCGACGGACCGAAGTCATAGCCACCACGCACGTTCCAGGTGACATAACCTGGAATGTCGCCGTACTGACCATCCGCGGTGCCTTCGGTGATGTAGTTGTTGGTGAAACTGCCATCGGCGTTCACCGCAACACCCGGTGAGCGCTGCTTGGACTGGGCAAAGGCATCGAGGTTGTAGGTCCAGCGGTCGATGTTGTAACGCAGGCCGGCGGTGGCCACCTGACGCGAATAGAACGGCAGGTCGCGGCCCTTGAAGTCCGGAATCTCACCTTCGTACACCGCACGGGTGTAGGTGTAACCGGCGTTGGCGGTCAGGCCTTCGAGGCGTGGGTCCAGTGCCGCCAAGTCATAGTGCACCGATGCCTCGATGCCACGGTGCGTGGTCGCGCCGAGGTTGGTCCAGCCCGCGTCGTTGCTGATGTACTGCAGCTCTTTATCGAAGTCGATGTAGAACAGCGTTACTTCACCGCCCCACACACCATCGTTGTAGCGCGTGCCGATCTCGTAGGTCTTGGCCTTTTCCGGCTCCAGGCCGTTGGCCGTTTCGTCACCCGAGCCACCTTGACCGAGCTGGAAATATTGCAGGGAGCCGAACGAGGTTTCGTAGTTGGCGAACAGCTTCCAGGCATCGGACATGTGGTACATGACGCTCAGGGCCGGCAGCGGTTCGTTGCTCTCGATGCTGCGGCGCTTTTCCTGCACGGGCTTGCCGGCGGTGTCGAGCACCGGGCGGTCATGCCATTCGGTCTGGATATGTTCGAAACGTACACCCGGGGTGATGGTCCAGTTGCCGACATCGATTTTGTTGTCGACATACACCGCGTGGGCTTCAGTGCCACCGGTACGGTCCTGATAGACGTGCCCATCGGAACCCGGACGTACTACCGGTTCGTTGGCGCTGTTCAGCCCCAGACGGCTGGCTTCCTCGTGCATGCCTTCCTTCAGGTAGCGATAACCGACGCTGACTTCCTGGGTGGTCGGGCCGACGTCGAACACATGGGACACCCGCGGTTCGATACCGTAGGTGTAGTAGGTGCGCGGGAACGAGCCGAGGGTCTTCTGGTCGCGGGCGGCGATGTTGCTGCCACGGAAGCTGTCGGAGTAGTAGGTCAGCACTTCGGCCTGGGTACGGTCGTCGATCTGCCGGATCCACTTGAACGACACATCCTTGCGGCGGCCGCTGAAGTTGTCGTTGTTACGGTCGGACTGGAACGGATCGGCGTCGTATTGCGCCTGGGTCAGGCCACCGGGCATGTCGGCGCTGGCGTCGTAGTAGTGAAAATTGAGGCTGAAATCGTCGACGTCAGTGGGCGCCCAGTGGGTCTTGAGGATCACGTCGTCGATGTCGTTGCCGTTGTTGCGTTCACGGTAGCCGTCGCCATTCACGCCGGAGTACAACAGCGCCACACCCATGCCGTTGTCGGCGGTGCCGCCCATGAATGCGGTGTCGATGTGTTTCCAGCCACCGTGCTGGGAGGTTTCCAGGGTGGTGCCGATTTCAGCGGAGGCTTTTTCCGGAATCGCACGGGTCACGAAGTTGATCACGCCGCCCACGTTCTGTGGCCCGTAGCGCACGGAACCGGCACCGCGTACCACGTCGATGCTGTCGAGGTTACCGGAGGAAATCGGCGCCATGGACAGTTGAGGCTGGCCGTAGGGCGCGAACGCCGCAGGCACGCCGTCGATCAGCACGGTGGAGCGTGGCGACAGACGCGAGGTCAGGCCACGCACGCCGACGTTGAGGGAAATGTCACTGCCGCCGGTGCCGTTGGCCTCCTGCACTTGCACACCCGGTACGCGCTTCAACACGTCGCCGACGTTCATCGCGCCCTGCTCGATCATGGCTTCACGGCGGATCACGGTACGCGCACCAGGGTGGTTCTGCACCACGGCGGCATCGGCGTCGCCGAGCCAGTCGCCGACCACCTTGATGTCGGTCGCGCCCAGTTCCAGCGGGCCATTGGACGCCGGGCTCGGTGCCGGCATCAGGGTCACTGAACCTTCATCGATCGAATATTGCAGGCCGCTGCCTTGCAGCAACTGGCGCAGCGCCTCTTCCGGCGAGAGATTGCCGTCCACCGCAGGTGCTTGCTTGCCGGCCACCAGGTCAGGGCTGAAGAAAACCTGCAACGAGGTTTGCTGACCCAGCTGAGTCAAGGCCTGCCCCAAGGGTTGCGCCTGGATATGGATGGCGTCGGCGGCGAATGCCTGGGGCATCGCACCGTTGACCGCCAGCGCGAGCGCCAGCGGCAACCAAGGGAAGGTTTTGTTTTTAGCGGTGGATTTATTCACGTCGAACGTATTCCTGTGGATCGCAAGAGTGTGCGTTTGTTAATGCAAACCAGTTGCAGTTGAACAGGAAGACGATGAACTCGAAAAAAACCTGAATGTTATTTTGAAATTATTTCCTGACTGCCGTCATCGAGGGTGCGCACGGCCACCGGAAGGATGCTCGGCAAGGCCTTGAGCAGCGCATCGGTGTTGTCGGACTTGAACACGCTGGTCAGGCGCAGATTGCCCACCGTCGCGTTGCCGACCTTGAGCGGCTTTTCCCGATAACGCGAGACCTGTTCGGCGACATCGGCCAGGCTGGCGTTGTTGAACACCAGTTTGCCGTTGCGCCAGGCCGTCAGTTCCGCCGGGTTGACCGCATAGGCGACCGCGACCTTGCCCTGGCCATCGACATGGGTGCCCAGGCCCGCAGTGAGGCTGATGAAATCGTGCTCGGCCGCCGAGCGACCTTGCACCTTGACCGTGCCCTGCTCCACCACCACCCGGGTATCGATCGCGCCCCGGCGCACATCGAAGCGGGTGCCGGTGACCGTGACCTTGCCGTTTCCGGCTTCGACGACAAACGGCCGGCGGCTGTCATGCTGGACGCTGAACATCGCCTCGCCTTCGGTCAGCTCGATGGCGCGCCGTTTTTTTTCAAAACGTACCTGAATCCGGCTGCGGCTGTCGAGGTCGACCACCGAACCATCCGGCAACGCCACCTGGCGGCGTTCGCCCAGGGCCGTGGAAAACTCCGCTGTGTAAGGCGACGGCTGATTCAAGCCGCTGAACAGCCCCAACCCGAGCGCCACCGCCAGCACACTGGCGGCCACCGCGTAGCGCACCATCGGCCGACGTTTGCTGCGGGCCGGCGCCTCTTCGCACAACGCTCGCAGACGCGCCGCGGGCACCCGATCGGCGGCCTTCCACAGGCCCTGGAGCAATTCGAATTCGTTTCGGTGTTGGGGGTGTTCGTCCAGCCATGTTTCGAAGCGACGATACACTTCGACATCGACGGCAGGTTCCTGCAAACGCACAAACCACTGCGCCGCTTCATCGCGAACCGTTGTTTGCCCGCACGCACAATCACGAGTATCCATCATGGAAGTTCCTGTTTGGCTGGGGATGAGAAAGCGCGGCCACTCATGGGTAGAGTCCTTCAAGGCGGTCGCGCAAATGCCGCAGCGTGCGGATCATATACTTTTCCACCATGTTCTTGGACAGTCCCAGGCGCTCGGCGATTTCGGCCTGGGTCAGGCCTTCGATTTTCTGCCAGACAAACACCTTGCGGCAGTTGACCGGAAGCTCGGTGAGCGCCCGTTCGATGGAATCGGCCAATTGGATCGCATGCATGTAATGCTCCGGGTCGCCGGATGACGACACACTTTCATCGATCGCCTCTGACTCCATGGCGCCCCGCCGATCCTCACGCCGATAACCATCCACCGCAATATTGCGCGCGGTCTGATGCAGATACGCCCTGGGTTGCTGCACCGCCGCCGAATCGGACTCAAGCACGCGTACAAAGGTATCGTGGGCCAGGTCCTCGGCCTGCTGACGATTTCTCAGGCGACGGGTCCAGGTGCCAACCAACTCTTCGTAATGCTCGAAAAAGCCATGTCTGCGGGGCAGCTTGGGGGTCATTGCGGCATGCTGTGTAAACGGGGCGTGAATAGTAATGCTTCCTATTAACCAGAAGCAATGACTGCCGGCGCCACCGGTCGACCCGGGCAGCAAGGCGCTTTGTCCGCTTGCCAAGCCTCCGTCAGTCGGGAAAGCTGATTGCGGCACAAATCCAAAGGAATCTGGCAGCAATTCCAATGCAGCCATTCACCACCTGTAGCAAAGTGCTGGCATGCCTGACACCGGATTTTTCCGAAGGAACCCAGATATGTTCACCTCCCTTGCATTGCGCAACAGAAAACCGCTGGCCCGGCTTGCGCTGGCCATTACCCTGGGCACCCTCGGCCTGCCTTATTGGGCGGGCGATGCCCTGGCCCACGGCGGTCACGCCGAAATGGTACCGCTGCAAGCGGGCCTCGAGGAGTTTGGCGCCACGGTCAAATGGGACGACTACGCCGACCTGTTCACCATCGCCAAGGACGGGGTCTACCTCAAGGTCAAGCCGAACAGCAAAGTGGCGATGCTCAATGGCAAACGCATCGAGCTGACGGTGCCGGTGGTGTTCAAGGACAAGACGGCATTCATGTCCAAGGACTTCATCAACCAGGTGTTCCAGTCCGGCCTGGACACGACCTTTGTCGTGGAAACCCGCCCCAACCCGCTCAACCCGTTGAGCGCGGCCGAAATCACCGCGGCGGTGGACATCGTCAAGAAGTCCGAGCATTACAAGCCCGGTTTCCGCTTCACCGAAGTCTCGATCAAGGCGCCGCCAAAAGACCAGGTGTGGAACTTCGTCTACACCGGGCAAAACGTCACCCAGCCACGCCAGGCCAATATCGTGGTGCTGGACGGCAAGCATGTGATCGAAGCGCTGGTGGATCTGGACAGCAAGGAGCTCAAGTCCTGGAAACCGATTGAAGGTGCCCACGGCATGGTCCTGCTGGACGACTTCGCCACCGTGCAAACCGCTGTCGAGACCAGCCCGGAATACGCACAAGCCCTGGCCAAGCGCGGCATCAACGATGTGAAGAAAGTGGTGGCCACGCCCTTGACCGTCGGCTACTTCGACGGCAAGGACGGCCTGGCGCAGGACAAGCGCCTGCTGAAAATCGTCAGCTACCTCAATGTCGATGACGGCAACTATTGGGCGCACCCGATCGAAGGCCTGGTGGCGATTGTCGATCTGGAACAGAAAAAGCTGATCAAGATCGAAGACGAAGCGCTGATTCCGGTGCCGATGAAACCGACACCCTATGACGGTCGCGGCCGCAAGGGCGTGGCGGTCAAGCCCCTGGAAATCATCGAGCCCGAGGGCAAGAACTACACCATCACCGGCAACAGCATTCACTGGCAGAACTGGGACTTCCACGTTCGCCTCGATTCGCGGGTCGGTCCGATCCTGTCCACCGTCACCTACGACGACAAGGGCAAGAAACGCAAAATCATGTACGAAGGCTCCCTGGGCGGCATGATCGTGCCTTACGGCGATCCGGACGTGGGCTGGTACTTCAAGGCCTACCTGGATTCCGGCGACTACGGCATGGGCACCCTGACTTCGCCGATCGCCCGTGGCAAAGACGCCCCGGAAAACGCCGTGCTGCTGGACGCCACCATCGCCGACTACACCGGCGCGCCGACCTCGATCCCCCGCGCCATGGCGGTGTTCGAGCGCTATGCCGGCCCGGAATACAAACACCAGGAGATGGGCCAGCCCAACCTCAGCACCGAGCGTCGTGAACTGGTGGTGCGCTGGATCAGCACCGTCGGCAACTATGACTACATTTTCGACTGGGTCTTCCAGCAGAACGGCACCATCGGCATCGACGCCGGCGCCACCGGGATCGAAGCGGTCAAGGGCGTGAAATCCAGGACCATGCACGAAGAAACCGCCAAGGAAGACACGCGCTACGGCACCCTGCTTGACCACAACATCGTCGGCACCACCCACCAGCACATCTACAACTTCCGCCTCGACATGGACGTGGACGGCGAAAGCAATTCGCTGGTGGAAGTGAACCCGGTGGTACTGCCCAACGACCGTGGCGGCCCGCGCACCAGCACCATGCAGACCGAAACCAAAGTGGTCAGCACCGAACAACAGGCCGCGCAGAAATTCGACCCGTCGACCGTGCGCCTGCTGACCAACTTCAGCAAGGAAAACAAGGTCGGCAACCCGGTTTCCTATCAGTTGATTCCCTATGCCGGCGGCACGCACCCGGTGGCCAAGGGCGCCAACTTCGGCAAAGACGAATGGCTCTACCACCGCCTGAGCTTCATGGACAAGCAGCTGTGGGTGACGCAATACAACCCGGAAGAGAAGTACCCGGAAGGCAAATACCCGAACCGCTCGGACAAGGACTCGGGCCTGGGGCAGTTTACCCAGGATAACCACTCCATCGAAAACACCGACGATGTGGTCTGGCTCACCACCGGCACCACCCACGTCGCCCGGGCCGAAGAGTGGCCGATCATGCCGACCGAGTGGGTGCATGTGCTGTTGAAACCGTGGAATTTCTTTGATGAAACGCCGACGTTGAACCTCAATTCCCCGAAATAACCATGTAAGCTTTGCTCAAGGCTCAGAGGCTGCACACAAAAAACTGTGGGAGCGAGCCTGCTCGCGAAGGCGGTGTATCAGATGGCAATGATGTCGACTGACACTCCGCTTTCGCGAGCAGGCTCGCTCCCACAGGAATATTGAGTCTGCAGAAAGATCTCAAGCGTGTTGTTTGCGGTACTCCCCCGGCGCAATGCCGAAGCGCGACTTGAACGCGGTCGAGAAGTAGCTCGAATCGGAAAACCCCCACGAGTACCCCAGCACCGACAGCTTCTGTTCCTTGCCCGATTGGCGCAAGGATTCGGCGCACAGGTCCAGGCGGCGGTTCTTGATGTAACGCGCCACCACCAGGCCTTTTTTGGCAAACATCCGGTACAGGCCACGGGTCGACATGCCGACTTCCCGCGCCAGCCATTCCGGGCACAGTTCTTCGGAGCGGATGTGCTGGTCGATGAAGCTCAGGGTCTTGCGGAAGGTGCGCTCGTGCAGGTCCGTGCAATCGTCTGTCTGGCTGATCGCCGGACGCAGCAGGCTGACAATCGCCTCCAGGGTCGCTTCGCTTTCCTGGCGGCTCAGGTCCGGCTGGCGCGTGGCGTCGAGGATCAGACGGTGCGAGAGCATGGCGATGGGCGATGTCGCGGCGATCCGGTGCCCGCACTTGACCCGGTTGAAGCGCAGGGTTTGCTCCACCAGTTGATAGGGCAGGATCAGCGACAATTGCCGGGAGTTTTCGCTGTAGGTGAAATCACTGGGCCGCGCAGCATCGATCAGGGTGATGTCACCGGCCGACAACAGCACCTTGTCGTCGCCTTGGGCCATGCCGGCCGTGCCCTCGAGCTGGAACACCGCGAAGTATTTACCACCCTCGCCCGCTGCGACTTCCTGCGGCGTGCGGTACAACCGAGCCTGGCAGGCATCGACGAAGCTGAGCTTGAGCGCATCGCTGCGGTATTCGCGGATTTTTCCGGAAAATCCACCACCCAAGGGTTTGGCGTTGAAGGCGCCACAGATCTGGTTGATCTGATGGATCCACTGATCGAACCCATCCTGGCGCTGTGCGTTTGTAGAAATCATGGCAGGCCTCACGCAGGCTTATTTTTATTGTCTACGTCAATCCAAATGCTCTCCTGAACAGTGACTCTCCCTTAACGACGACGAGTTACTTCAACCCGCCAAAACGTCGATAAAAACTTTCGCCCACGTCCGGCAACGGGCCGTCGGCGGTTTCCAGCGCACTGTTCAGCCATTCCTCGGCCTTGGCGTAGATCAACCGGTAAATATTGCGGCACAACTGGCGGGCGGCTCGACCTTCCCAATCGCCGGGCAACAATTCATCCGGCAATTGCGGGTCGCGCAACAGCAGTTTGCGGTATTCGTGAATCAGCAGGATCCGTGCCAGGAAGCAATCGGACGGCTGCAGGTTTTCCTGTTCGCGAAGCGCTTGCCAGAGTGGTCGGAACAGTTGGATGAACTCGCTGTAATGGGTCGCCAGTTCCTCGATGTTCCAGCTCTCGCGCACTTGCAGGCGCAGGGCCTTGGATGCCAGCACGTCCTGGGCGGTGGTTTCGAAAACGATGGTTTCTTCAAGGGCGCCGAGGTCGAGCAGGGTCGCGTTGACATCGGTGCGGTCGCTGCGCGGGCAAGCCAGCACCGCCGGCGAAATCGCACCAAAACCTTGCCACTCCAGCTCTTCGCGCACTTGCTTGCGCTTGTCCTGGGTCAACTGCGAGAGCATCACCAGGCACCAGGAACCATCCCAGGCCGGCATGCTGGTGCTGTAGACCCGCTTGAATGCCTTGTCGAAACGCCGGCGACCGGTGCCGGTGAGGCTGTAGTAACTGCGCCGACCGACTTTCTCGGCTGTCAGCCAGCCTTCCTTGGTCAGGCGGAAAATCGAGGTGCGGATCAGCCGCTCGTTGATGCCGATCGGTTCGAGCAGTTGAATCAGGCTGCCGAGCCAGACCGTCCCGCCATGGGGCTCGATGGCATCACCGTATAGCGTGATGATCAGGGAGCTGGCGCGAATCGGCGTCTGCTCCTGGAAACGTGTGATCAGATGGTTCAGGGGTGTCAGGGACGACATGGGCGTACCGGGTAAAAAAAAGAAAAGGAATATACCGAAAGCCAACTGATTAAGCGCAGTCCCCTTGTGGGAGCGAGCCTGCTCGCGAAAGCGGTGTGTCAGTCAGCATCAATGTTGAATGTCAGACCGCATTCGCGAGCAGGCTCGCTCCCACAACGGACGGTGTTCACAAGGTGCTGCCCTTGGGCCTGAATCCGCTGTCACTGATCCGCGGCCGATCAACCTCCGGCTCGGCCAACGGTTCACAAACCTGCATCTGCGTGAGGCATCGCTTGGTCAGTTCCTGATACTCACGAGTACCCGCCTGTTTCCACGCCACTTCCTGATCGCTGAGGGTGCGCTTGACGCTGGCCGGTGCGCCCATGACCAGCGACTGCTCCGGGCATTCGAAACCGGCCTTGACGAACGCCGCCGCCGACACAATGGACTGCGGGCCGATGCGTGCGTTGTCCATCACTACCGCATTCATGCCCACCAGCGCATCGGCGCCGATCCGGCAACCGTGCAGCACCGCGCCATGACCGATGTGGCCGTTGCGTTCGACCACGGTGTCGCTGTCCGGGAAGCCGTGCATCACGCAGGTGTCCTGCAGGTTGGCGCCCTCTTCCAGCACGATCCGCCCGAAGTCACCGCGCAGGCTCGCCAGCGGCCCGACGTAGCAATGCGGGCCGATGATCACGTCACCGATCAATACCGCTGACGGGTGCACATAAGCACTGGGGTCGACCACCGGGGTGAGGCCATCGAGGCTGTAGCAGGTCATTGGCAGGTTCCTTCACAAAGCGATGCCGATATGGACTCATTTTGTATCACATCGCTTTTAACAGCACAAAGACTAAAAAGCGTATCACTTGATAGACCGGTTCAAATGGGGTGTTTTTCAAGCACCAAGCCTCTCATAAACACCAGTAAAATCAATACTCACAGCATGAACACCCACTTCAAACAGCCTACCTCTAAAAATCCAGAATCCGACAATAGGACACATTAAAACGTTTTTTATGTTGATTTTACGTATCACGTTATAGGTATACTCCGGCAAAACCGGCCCCCGCCGCCGATCCAATAACAAGCCGGCATCACCGCCGAGCGTGCACCGTGAGGGCATCCGCCATGCCTCTAACCCTTGCCGTCGAGATGATCGAGTCTGGCGTGCGCCTGATTACCCTGCAGCGCCCGCAGGCGTTGAATGCCCTGAACACCCAGTTGCTGGGCGAACTGGCCGACGAACTGAGCGCCGCCCAGGTCGATCCCGACACCCGCGCCGTGGTCATCACCGGCAGCCGCAAGGCGTTTGCCGCCGGTGCCGACATCAAGGAAATGGCCGAGCGCGATCTGGTCGGCATCCTCGACGACCCGCGCCAGGCTTCGTGGCAAGCCATCACCCGCTTCAGCAAACCGCTGATCGCCGCCGTCAACGGCTTCGCCCTGGGCGGTGGCTGCGAACTGGCGATGCACGCCGACATCATCATTGCCGGCGAAGATGCCCGCTTCGGCCAGCCGGAAATCAACCTCGGGATCATGCCCGGCGCCGGTGGCACCCAACGCCTGCTGCGCGCCGTCGGCAAATCCATGGCCATGCAAATGGTGCTGACCGGCGAGCCGATCGACGCCCGCCAGGCGCAACGCGCCGGCCTGGTCAGCGAAGTCACGCAACCGGAATTCACCGTCGAACGCGCCCTGCAGGTCGCCCGCACCATCGCCGCCAAGGCACCACTGGCAGTGCGCCTGGCCAAGGAAGCGTTGCTCAAGGCCATGGACACCGACCTGGCCAGCGGCCTGCGTTTCGAGCGCCACGCCTTCACCGTGCTGGCCGGCACCCGCGACCGCGACGAAGGCATTGCCGCCTTCCAGGAAAAACGCACGCCGACTTTCACCGGCCAGTAATCCGGTTAACCCGCCTAACGAATTCCAAGAGAGCGCCAAGACCATGAACTTCGAACACATCCTGTTTTCCATCGAGGCCGGCGTCGCCCTGCTCAGCCTCAATCGCCCGGACCAGCTCAACAGCTTCAACACCCAGATGCATGGCGAAGTGAAGGAAGCGCTCAAGCAAGTGCGGCAGAACCCGGACGTGCGCGTGCTGCTGCTGACCGGTGAAGGCCGTGGTTTCTGCGCCGGGCAAGACCTCAGCGACCGCAATGTGGCGCCGGGCAGTGCCGTGCCTGACCTGGGTGAGTCCATCGAGAAGTTCTACAACCCGCTGATCCGCCAACTGCGTGACTTGCCGATGCCGGTGATCTGCGCGGTCAACGGCGTGGCGGCGGGTGCTGGCGCGAACATTCCATTGGCTTGCGATCTGGTACTGGCGGCGCGTTCGGCCAGTTTCATCCAGGCCTTCTGCAAGATCGGCCTGATCCCCGATTCTGGCGGCACCTGGACCCTGCCCCGCCTGGTCGGCATGGCCCGCGCCAAAGCCCTGGCCTTGCTCGGCAATCGCCTGACCGCCGAACAGGCCGAGCAATGGGGTCTGATCTACCGCTGCGTGGAAGACGCCGAACTGCGCGACGAAGCGCTCAAGCTGGCGCAACACCTGGCCACCCAGCCGACCTACGGCCTGGCCCTGATCAAGCGCAGCCTCAACGCCAGCATGAGCAACAGCTTCGACGAACAGCTGGAACTCGAACGCGACCTGCAACGCCTGGCCGGGCGCAGCGAGGATTACCGCGAAGGCGTCAGCGCCTTCATGGAAAAACGCACCCCAAGCTTCAAGGGACGCTGAGTCATGACGGCACTCAATACCAACGCACGCATTGCCGTGATCGGCGCCGGCGCCATGGGCGCGGGCATTGCCCAGGTCGCAGCGCAGGCCGGGCATCCGGTGCTGCTGCTGGACAATCGTCCCGGCGCTGCGGCCCAGGCCATCGAAGGCATTGACCGGCAACTGGGCAAGCGGGTCGAGAACGGCAAGCTGTCCGCCGAGTCACGCAGCGCGACCATTGCACGCCTGCAAGCGGTGGAAGCCATCGAAGCCCTTGCCGATTGCGATTTGATCATCGAAGCCATCGTCGAGAATCTCGAAGTCAAACGCGCGCTGTTCCGCCAGCTGGAAGGCATCTGCGGCGCGCAGTGCATCCTGGCCAGCAACACCTCGTCGCTGTCGATCACCGGCATCGCCGCGCAACTGGAACACCCGCAACGCCTGCTCGGCCTGCACTTTTTCAATCCGGCGCCGGTCATGGCGCTGGTAGAAATCGTCTCCGGCCTGGCCAGCGATCCGGCCTTGGCCGCTTGCCTGTACGACACCGCCAAAGCCTGGGGCAAGAAACCGGTGCACACCCGCTCCACGCCCGGTTTCATCGTCAACCGCGTGGCCCGACCGTTCTACGCCGAAAGCCTGCGCCAGTTGCAAGAAGGCGCCGCCGATTGCCCGACCCTGGATGCGCTGATGCGCGAGGCCGGCGGTTTTGCCATGGGCGCTTTCGAGCTGACCGACCTGATCGGCCATGACGTCAACTATGCCGTGACCTGTTCAGTGTTCGACGCTTATTACCAGGACACCCGCTTCCAGCCATCGCTGATTCAGAAGGAACTGGTGGACGGCGGGCGTTTCGGACGCAAAAGCGGACAAGGCTTCTATAGCTACACCCAGGGCGCCGAACGCCCGCCAGCGGCAGAAATCAGCAGCAGTGCGAGCGTCGAGGCCTGTGTCGTCGAAGGCGATTTGGGTATTGCCCAAGGCTTGTTGGCACGCCTGAGCGAACAAGGCGTGAACGTCATCCAGCGCGACGGCCGCGGCTTGCTGCGGGTCGGTGACGCCGTGCTGGCCTTGAGCGACGGACGCATGGCCTGTCAGCGCGCCAAGGAAGACGGACTGCGCAACCTGATCCTGCTGGATCTGGCTTTCGACTACGCCAATGCCAAACGCATCGCCATCAGCCATGCAGGCGGTATTGATCCGCAGGCACTTGAACAAGGCGTTGCCCTGCTGCAACGGGCCGGCCTTAAGGTCAGCCTGCTCAGCGACAGCCCGGCGCTCGCGGTATTGCGCACCGTGGCGATGCTCGCCAACGAAGCGGCGGACGCCCTGTTGCAAGGCGTGGCCTCCGCCGCCGACATCGATCTGGCGATGCGCGCCGGGGTCAACTATCCCCAAGGTCCGCTGGCCTGGGCCGATGCCGTTGGCCTGCCACAGATCCTCACCACGCTGGACAACCTGCAAGCCGCTTACGGCGAAGAACGCTACCGGCCATCGCTGTTGTTGCGCCGCCGTGTGGCCGAAGGGAGAAACTTCCATGACTAATCACCAAGCGATGAACCTGGCCAGCGACTGCGCGCAAGCGTTGTTCCAGCGCGACAACGCCAGCCAGGCCATGGGCATGCGCCTGCTGTCCGCCGGCCCCGGCACCGCTCGAGTAGGCATGACCGTGCGCGCCGACATGGTCCAGGGCCACGGCACCTGCCACGGCGGTTACCTGTTCGCCCTTGCCGACTCGGCGTTTGCCTTTGCCTGCAACAGCTACAACGAAGCCACCGTCGCCATCGGTTGCAGCATCGACTACATCGCCCCGGCGCGCCTGGGCGACACGCTCAATGCCGACTGCATCGAGCAAAGCCGTTCCGGCCGCACCGGCAACTACGACGTACGCATTGAAAACCAGCAGGGCCAGTTGATCGCCCTGTTCCATGGCAAATCCTACAAAGTGCGCGGCCCGGTGCTGACGCAGGAGAACCCGAATGAATGACGCCCTGATCATCGACGCGGTACGCACCCCCATCGGCCGCTACGCCGGAGTGCTTAGTAGTGTGCGCGCCGACGACCTCGGCGCGGTGCCGCTGCGCGAATTGCTGCGCCGCCACCCGAACGTGGACTGGAGCCAGGTCGACGATGTGATCTACGGCTGCGCCAACCAGGCCGGTGAAGACAACCGCAACGTCGCGCGCATGTCGGCGCTGCTGGCCGGGTTGCCGGTCAGCGTGCCGGGCACCACCCTCAATCGCCTGTGCGGTTCCGGGCTGGACGCGGTGGGCACTGCGGCCCGGGCGATTCGCAGTGGCGAGGCCGGGTTGATGCTGGTGGGCGGGGTCGAATCGATGTCCCGCGCACCGCTGGTGATGGGCAAGGCCGAGCAGGCGTTTTCCCGTCAGGCCGAGATTTTCGACACCACCATCGGCTGGCGCTTCGTCAATCCGCTGATGAAAAAGGCCTTCGGCATCGACTCCATGCCGGAAACCGCGGAGAACGTCGCCGAACAGTTCAACATCTCCCGGGCTGACCAGGATGCTTTCGCTCTGCGCAGCCAGCAACGCGCCGCGGCCGCCCAGGCCAACGGACGCCTGGCCAAGGAAATCGTTGCGGTGGAAATCCCCCAGCGCAAAGGCCCGGCCAAAGTCGTCGAGCACGATGAACACCCGCGTGGCGACACCACCCTGGAGCAGCTGGCCAAACTCGGCACGCCGTTCCGCGAAGGCGGCAGCATCACCGCCGGCAACGCTTCGGGCGTCAACGACGGCGCCTGTGCCCTGCTGCTGGCCAGCCCCGAAGCCGCGAAACGTCACGGCCTGACCGCCCGTGGCCGCGTCGTGGCGATGGCCACTGCCGGTGTCGAGCCGCGCATCATGGGCATCGGCCCGGTGCCGGCGACCCGCAAGGTGCTGGAGCTGGCCAACCTGAGCCTGGCCGACATGGACGTGATCGAACTCAACGAAGCCTTCGCCGCCCAAGGCCTGGCGGTGTTGCGTGAACTGGGTTTGAGCGACACCGATCCACGGGTCAACCCCAACGGCGGCGCCATCGCCCTCGGCCATCCGTTGGGCATGAGCGGCGCGCGACTGGTGACCACCGCCCTGCACGAGCTTGAGGAACGCAATGGCCGCTACGCCCTGTGCACCATGTGCATCGGCGTCGGCCAGGGGATCGCGCTGATCATCGAGCGTCTATCCCACTAAAGAACCGCGATTCCCGAGGAGCCGAGAGGTATCCTTGGGTCATGCACTCAAAGCCCTTGTGCAAAAGGGCTGGAACACAAAAACAATTCGAGTGAAGTCATGAACATGCCAATTGCCCAATCCGTGCTTGATCCTGTGCTGGACCCGCTGGAAACCGCCAGCGTCGACGAACTCCGTCAGCACCAGCTCGAACGCCTGCGCTGGAGCCTGAACCACGCCTACAACAACGTGCCGCTGTACCGTCAGCGCTTCGACGCGCTGGGCGTGCACCCGGACGACATCAAGTCCCTCGACGACCTGGCGAAATTCCCGTTCACCACCAAATCCGACCTGCGCGACAACTACCCCTATGGCATGTTTGCCGTGCCGATGCACGACATCGTGCGCCTGCATGCCTCCAGCGGCACCACCGGCAAACCGACCGTCGTCGGCTACACCCAGAACGACATCGACACCTGGGCCAACGTTGTGGCCCGTTCGATCCGCGCGGCGGGCGGGCGTCGCGGCGACAAAGTGCACATTTCCTATGGCTACGGCCTGTTCACCGGCGGCCTCGGCGCGCACTACGGTGCCGAGCGCCTGGGTTGCACGGTGATCCCGATGTCCGGCGGCCAGACCGAAAAACAAGTGCAGTTGATCAAGGATTTCCAGCCGGACATCATCATGGTCACGCCGTCCTACATGCTCAACATCGCCGATGAAATCGAGCGCCAGGGCATCGATCCGCACAAACTGGCCCTGCGCCTGGGCATCTTCGGCGCCGAACCATGGACCGCCGAACTGCGCAGTGCCATCGAGCAACGCCTGGGCATCACCGCCCTGGACATCTACGGTCTCTCGGAAATCATGGGCCCGGGCGTCGCCATGGAATGCGCCGAAACCAAGGACGGCCCAACCATCTGGGAAGACCACTTCTACCCGGAAATCATCGACCCGGTCACCGGTGAAGTGCTGCCGGACGGTCAGATGGGCGAACTGGTGTTCACCTCCCTGAGCAAAGAAGCCCTGCCGATGATCCGCTACCGCACCCGCGACCTGACGCGCCTGCTGCCGGGCACCGCACGGCCGATGCGCCGCATCGACAAAATCACCGGACGCAGCGACGACATGCTGATCATCCGCGGGGTCAACGTGTTCCCGACGCAGATCGAGGAGCAGGTGCTGAAAATCAAACAACTTGCCGAGTGCTATGAGATCCATCTGTATCGCAATGGCAACCTGGACAGCGTTGACGTGCACGTCGAACTCAAGGCTGAACATCAGCACCTGAGCGACGAACAGCAGAAGGCCGTCTGTGGCGAGTTGAGCAAGCACATCAAGACGTACATCGGCATCAGTTCGCGGATCGTCCTGCAGCCTTTCCACTCGATCAAGCGCTCCGAGGGCAAGGCCTGCCACGTGGTGGACAAACGCCCGAAAGCATGACTGCTGCACCCCTTTGAGCCCCGCTGATGCGGGGCTTTTTTTTGCCTGCTCACCCCCGTCCCTGTGGGAGCTGGCTCGCCAGCGATGGCGGCCTGACATCCGACCTGATTTTCATGGATATACCAAATCCAGTTGTGGGAGCGAGCCTGCTCGCGAAGGGGCCGTACCAGTCGACATGTGTGCTGAATGACACGCCGCTTTCGCGAGCAGGCTCGCTCCCACAGTGGGTCGCGGTACATCCGAGAAAATCGGGTTGGCTGTGAGGCCGCCATCGCTGGCAAGCCAGCTCCCACAAGGGAATGTGCCGAACATCAACAGAGCCACAAAACGACCACTCCACCCAAAGTGATACAAAAACAAATACGACACGTCATTTTATGTTTGATATTAATTTCTGTATCGCTTATAAAGTTCTCCATGCCCTCGAACAGATTCACGGCGGGAGACCCCCATGTACGCACAGCTAGTAGAAACAGGCGTAAAACGCATAAAAGACCTGTCGGAGATGTCCGAACAGGAGCGCGCTTTCCAGGAAAAAATCGATTCAGAAATCAAGATCGAAGCCAAGAACTGGATGCCAGATGCCTACCGGCAAACCCTGATCCGGCAGATTTCCCAGCACGCTCACTCCGAAATCGTCGGCATGCTGCCCGAAGGCAACTGGGTCACCCGCGCACCATCGCTCAAACGCAAATTGCAGTTGATGGCCAAGATCCAGGACGAAGCCGGCCACGGTCTGTACCTGTACAGCGCCATGGAAACCCTGGGTGCCGACCGCGATGCGGAAATCGACAAGCTGCACAGCGGCAAGGCCAAGTACTCGAGCATCTTCAATTACCCGACGCTGAACTGGGCCGACATGGGCGCGGTGGGCTGGCTGGTGGACGGTGCGGCGATCGTCAATCAGGTGGTGCTGCAACGCACCTCCTACGGCCCGTACTCGCGGGCGATGATCCGCATCTGCAAGGAAGAGAGCTTTCACCAGCGCCAGGGCTACGAAATCCTCCTGACCATGATGCGCCACGGCACTCAAGCGCAAAAAGACATGGTCCAGGACGCAATCAACCGCCTGTGGTGGCCGTCGCTGATGATGTTCGGTCCGAGTGACGAACACTCGCCGAACAGCGCCCAGTCCATGGCCTGGAAGATCAAGCGCCAGAGCAACGATGAACTGCGCCAGCGCTTCATCGACCAGACCATCCCGCAGCTGGAGCTGCTGGGCTGCACCTGCCCCGATCCGGACCTGAAGTGGAACGCCGAACGCGGCCACTACGACTTCGGCGAGATCCAGTGGGACGAATTCTACGAAGTACTAAAAGGCAATGGCCCGTGCAACCAGGAACGCGTCGCCACCCGCCGCAAGGCGATTGAAGACGGCGCCTGGGTTCGCGAAGCCGCCGTCGCCCACGCCCGCAAAAAACAAAACAAGAACGCCGCCTGATTCGGCCACCTGATGTGGAGTAACTGAAATGTCCGAGTGGACCCTTTTTGAAGTCTTCGTACGCAGCAAGCACGGCCTCAACCACAAGCACGTCGGCAGCGTGCACGCCGCCGACACCACCATGGCCATCGAGAACGCGCGCGAGCTGTACACCCGTCGCAGCGAAGGCGTGAGCCTGTGGGTTGTGCCATCGGCGCTGATCACCGCCTCGTCGCCGGATGAAAAAGACCCGCTGTTCGACCCGTCGGACGACAAGGTTTACCGCCATGCCAGCTTCTACGAGCTGCCGGCCGAAGTCGGGCACATGTGAGGTCGACCATGAATAACAAGACCGATCTGATCGAATACTTGCTGCGCCTGGGCGACAGCGCCCTGATCCAGGGCCAGCGCCTGTGCCAGTGGTGCGGCAAGGCTCCGGCGCTGGAAGAAGAGCTGGCGCTGATGAACGTCGGCCTCGACCTCGTCGGCCAGGCCCGCAACTGGCTGGACTACGCCGCCGAATTGCTGGACGACGGCCGCGACGCCGATGACCTGGCGTTCCGTCGCGACGAACGTGCCTATCGCAACCTGCTGCTGGTGGAACAACCCAACGGCGACTACGCGGTGACCATCCTCAAGCAGTTCCTCTATGACGCCTGGCACCTGCCGGTCCTCCAGGGCCTGAGTCAGTCCAGCGATGAACGCATCGCCGGGATCGCCGCCAAAGCGGTGAAGGAAGTCACCTATCACCTGCGCCGCTCCGGCGAGTGGGTCGAGCGCCTGGGCGATGGCACCGAGGAAAGCCACAAACGCATGCTCGCGGCGATTCCCGAGGTCTGGCGTTTCACCGTTGAACTGATCGCTGCCGATGACAGCGAACAGCGCCTGTGCGAAGCCCGCATCACCCCGGACATCGCCAGCGTGGCGGCGCAATGGCAAGCCAAGGTCAACGACATCTTCGCCAGCGCCACCCTGCCCGTGCCGGCTGCGCCCAGCTATTTCTACCTGAATGCGCGCAAGGGCCTGCACACCGAACACCTGGGGATTCTGCTGGCCGAAATGCAGTTCCTGCCCCGAGCGTACCCCGATGCAACCTGGTGAGCTGATCGCCAGCGACCAGGGCGCCCGGCCGGTACAACCGAGCGACTTGACTGCCGCGTGGGCGATCCTGGCCGAGGTCATGGACCCGGAAGTGCCGGTGGTCAGCGTGGTGGACCTGGGGATTGTCCGCGATCTGGACTGGCAGGCCGGGCACTTGCACGTGGTGGTCACCCCGACCTACTCCGGCTGCCCCGCCACCGAAGTGATCGAGGGCGATATCCGTGAGGCGCTGGAGCAGGCCGGTTTTCGCGCGCCGAATCTGGAGCGCCGCTTGACCCCGGCCTGGACCACCGACTGGATCAGCGACAGCGGCCGTGAACGCCTGCGTGCCTATGGCATCGCGCCGCCGGAAGGCAGCACCAGCAAGCGCAGCCTGCTCGGTGAAAGCCCCGTGATCGTCTGCCCGCAGTGCGGCAGCGCCCACACCGAGGTGCTCAGCGAGTTCGGCTCCACCGCGTGCAAGGCGCTGTACCGCTGCGTCGATTGCCGGGAACCGTTCGACTATTTCAAGTGCATCTGAGCGGCGTCGGCCGTCCAGCTGGAGAACAACAATGAGCAAATTTCACAGCCTGACCATCAAGGACGTGCGCGCCGAGACCCGTGACGCGGTGTCCATCGCCTTCGAAATTCCGCAGGACCTGCAAGACAGTTTCCACTTCACCCAGGGTCAGCACCTGGTGATGCGCACCCAGCTGGACGGCGAAGAAGTGCGCCGCTCGTACTCGATCTGCACCGGCGTCAATGACGGCGAACTGCGGGTCGCGGTCAAGCGCGTGGCCGGCGGGCGTTTTTCCGCGTTTGCCAATGAACAACTGAAGGCCGGGCACAGCCTGGAAGTCATGCCGCCCGCCGGGCATTTCAGCGTCGAACTGGACCCGGCTCGCCATGGCCAATACCTGGCCGTCGCGGCGGGTAGCGGCATCACGCCGATCCTGTCGATCATCAAGACCACCCTGGAAACCGAGCCCCACAGCCGCGTCACCCTGCTGTACGGCAACCGTTCCAGCTCCGGCGCGTTGTTTCGCGAGCAGCTGGAAGACCTGAAAAACCGCTACCTGCAACGCCTGAACCTGATTTTCGTGTTCAGCCGCGAGCAGCAGGATGTGGACCTGTACAACGGCCGGATCAACGCCGAGAAATGCGAGCAATTGTTCAGCCGCTGGCTCGATGTGAAAGCCCTCGACGCCGCCTTCATCTGCGGGCCGCAGGAAATGACCGAAACCGTGCGCGACAGCCTCAAGGCCAAGGGCATGGCACCGGAACGCATCCATTTCGAACTGTTCGCCGCCGTCGGCAGCCAGCAAAAACGCGAAGCCCGCGAGGCCGCCCGGCAGGTGGATTCGGCGGTCAGCCAGATCACCGTCATCAGCGACGGCCGCGCCCTGGCCTTCGACCTGCCGCGCAACAGCCAGAGCATCCTCGACGCGGGCAATGCCCAGGGCGCCGAACTGCCCTACTCGTGCAAGGCCGGCGTGTGCTCGACCTGCAAATGCAAGGTCATCGAAGGCGAAGTGGAAATGGACAGCAACCACGCCCTGGAAGACTACGAAGTCGCCGCCGGTTACGTGCTGTCGTGCCAGGCCTTCCCGATCAGCGACAAGGTAGTGCTGGATTTCGATCAGCTCTGAACCCCACAGAGCCAAATCCTGTGGGAGCGAGCCTGCTCGCGAAGACTGAGCATCAAGCAACATCAATGTTGAATTTGATGGCCTCTTCGCGAGCAGGCTCGCTCCCACGGTTAACCGATAACTGCCACCAACTCACTGTTCATCCCACAACAAAAACAAGAGAACACCACCATGAGCCCCCAAGACATAGAACTCATCCGCCAGCACCCCGACTTCATCCAGCTGGTACGCCGCAAGCAGGCGCTGTACTGGTCGCTGTCGCTGATCATGCTGTTGATCTATTTCGGCTTTGTCCTGCTGGTGGCGTTCTCCCCCTCCACCCTCGGCCAGTCCCTGAGCGGCGGCGTGACCACCGTGGGCATGCTGGTGGGCGTGGTGATCGTGGTGCTGGCGTTCGCGCTGACCGGTTTCTATGTCTATCGCGCCAACAACGTGATCGACCCGCTGAATGAAAAACTCAAGCAGGAGTGTGCCCGATGAGCCGTCTTCTCGCGTTGTGCCTGCTGCCACTGGCGGCTGTCGCTGATATCGCTGTGGCAGCCGAGGGGGCCACCCGCCCGCTGAACTGGAACGCCATCGGCATGTTCCTGGTGTTCGTGCTGTTCACTCTTGGTGTGACGCGCTGGGCGGCATTGCGTACCCGCTCGGCCAGCGATTTCTACACCGCTGGCGGCGGCATGACGGGCTTCCAGAACGGCTTGGCGATTGCCGGCGACATGATCTCGGCCGCGTCCTTCCTGGGCATCTCGGCGATGATGTTCCTCAATGGCTACGACGGTCTGCTCTACGCCTTGGGCGTATTGGCCGGCTGGCCGATCATCCTGTTCCTGATCGCCGAACGCCTGCGCAATCTGGGCAAATACACCTTTGCCGACGTGGTCTCTTATCGCCTGGAGCAGACGCCGGTGCGCCTGACCTCGGCCTTCGGCACCCTGACGGTGGCGTTGATGTACCTGGTGGCGCAGATGGTCGGCGCCGGCAAACTGATCGAGTTACTGTTCGGCATCGACTACCTCTACGCCGTGATGCTGGTCGGCGTATTGATGGTGTTCTACGTGACCTTCGGCGGCATGCTCGCCACCACCTGGGTGCAGATCATCAAGGCGGTGATGCTGCTGTTCGGCACCAGCTTCATGGCGTTCATGGTGCTCAAGCATTTCGGGTTCAGCACCGAAGCGATGTTCGCCGGCGCCACTGCCGTGCACGCCAAGGGCAGCGCGATCATGGCCCCGGGTGGCCTGTTGTCCAACCCGATCGACGCGATTTCCCTGGGGCTGGGCATGATGTTCGGCACCGCCGGCCTGCCGCATATCCTGATGCGTTTTTTCACCGTCAGCGATGCCAAGGAAGCGCGTAAAAGCGTGTTCTACGCCACCGGCTTCATCGGCTACTTCTACCTGTTGCTGATCATCGTCGGCTTCGGCGCGATCGTCATGGTCGGCACCGATCCGTCGTACCGCGACGCCACTGGCGCGATCATCGGCGGCGGCAACATGGTCGCCGTGCACCTGGCCCAGGCCGTTGGCGGCAACCTGTTCCTCGGTTTCATTTCGGCGGTGGCCTTCGCCACCATCCTGGCGGTGGTCGCCGGGCTGGCGCTGTCCGGCGCCTCGGCGGTGTCCCACGACCTGTATGCCTGCGTGATGCGCAAGGGGCAGGCCAGTGAACAGCAAGAGATGCGCGTGTCGCGGATCGCCACGCTGTGCATCGGCGTGCTGGCGATCATCCTCGGCCTGTTGTTCGAATCGCAGAACATTGCCTTCCTGTCTGGCCTGGTGCTGGCCATCGCCGCCTCGGTGAATTTCCCCGTGCTGTTCCTTTCGATGTACTGGAAAGGCCTGACCACCCGCGGTGCGGTGCTCGGCAGCCTGATGGGCCTGGTCTCGGCGATTGTCCTGCTGGTGTTGAGCCCGGCGGTGTGGGTCAACGTCATGCACCACGACAAGGCGCTGTTCCCGTATTCCAACCCGGCGCTGTTTTCCATGAGCCTGGCCTTCTTCAGCGCCTGGCTGTTTTCCGTCACCGACCAATCACCCCGTGCTGCCCTTGAACGTGGCCGCTACCTGGCGCAGTTCATCCGTTCCATGACCGGCATCGGCGCCTCGGGCGCCAGCCAGCACTGATCCTTTTGACCGGCGCGGCTGACCCCGCGCCAGACACTGACCAAACCCGGAGTCATCCTGATGTCTGCCCCTACCCTGCAAAGCTTCATCGCCGGCCGCTGGATCGGCCAACAAGGCGCGCAAATCCTGCGCAGCGCCATCGACGGCCATGAAATCGCGCGCACCCATGAGGAGCGCCCGGATTTCGCCGAGGCCATCGAACACGGTCGTCGCCAAGGCGTCAGCGGCCTGATGGCGCTGGACTTCCAACAACGCGCCCAGCGCCTCAAAGCCCTGGCCTTGTACCTGGCCGAACGCAAGGAACAGCTCTACGCGATTTCCCACCACAGTGGCGCGACCCGTGCCGACAGCTGGATCGACATCGAAGGCGGCAACAGCACGCTGTTCACCTACGCCAGCCTCGGCTCCCGCGAGCTGCCGTCGGGCAACGTGGTCCACGAAGGCCCGGCGCTGCAACTGAGCAAAATGGGCACCTTCGCCGGCACCCACATCCTGGTGCCACGCGGCGGCGTCGCGGTGCACATCAACGCCTTCAACTTCCCCATCTGGGGCATGCTGGAAAAATTCGCCCCGAGCTTCCTCGCCGGCATGCCGTGCATCGTCAAACCGGCCAGCGCCACCAGCTACCTGACCGAAGCCGTGGTGCGCCTGATGGACGAATCCGGCCTGCTGCCGGCGGGCAGTCTGCAACTGATCATCGGCGGCACCGGCGACCTGCTCGATCGCCTGCAAGGTCAGGACGTGGTGACCTTCACCGGTTCCGCCGACACCGCCGCCAAGCTGCGGGTCAACCCGAACCTGATTCGCAACTCGGTGCCGTTCACCGCCGAAGCCGACTCACTGAACTGCGCGATCCTCGCCCCGGATGTCACCCCGGATGACGAAGAATTCGAGCTGTTCATCAAGGAAGTCGCCCGGGAGATGACCACCAAGGCCGGGCAGAAATGCACCGCCATCCGCCGCGCCATCGTCCCGGCCAAGCACATCGATGCAGTGGCCACGCGCCTGCGCGATCGTCTGGCCAAGGTCGTGGTCGGCGACCCGTCGGTGGAAGGCGTACGCATGGGTGCGCTGGCGTCCCACGATCAGCAGAAAGACGTGGCCGAGCGCCTGGAAATGCTGTTGCAGAGCAGCGACCTGCTGTTCGGCGCCCGCGATGGTTTCGAGCCGCGCGGCGAGAACGTCGACAAGGGCGCGTTCTTCGCCCCGACCCTGTTGCAGGCCCGCGATCCGCACGCTGAAGGCGGTGCTCACGACATCGAAGCATTCGGTCCGGTCAGCACCTTGATGGCGTACGACGATCTGGACGAAGCCCTGGCGCTGGCCGCTCGCGGCAAGGGCAGCCTGGTCGCCAGTCTGGTGACCAAGGACCCACAGATCGCCGCCAAAGCGATTCCAGTGGCCGCTGCATTGCACGGGCGCTTGCTGGTGCTGGACCGTAACTGCGCCGGTGAATCCACCGGTCACGGCTCACCGCTGCCGCAACTCAAGCACGGCGGTCCGGGTCGTGCCGGCGGCGGTGAAGAGCTTGGCGGCCTGCGCGCAGTAAAGCACTACCTGCAACGCGCGGCGGTACAAGGCTCGCCGACCATGCTCGCGGCAGTTACCGGCGAATACGTACGTGGCGCCAAGGTCATCGAAACCGAAGTGCACCCGTTCCGTCGCTACTTCCAGGACCTGCAGATCGGCGAGTCGCTGCTGACTCACCGCCGCACCGTCACCGAAGCCGACCTGGTGAACTTCGGCTGCCTGTCGGGCGACCACTTCTACATGCACTTCGACGACATCGCGGCCAAGGAATCGCAGTTCGGCAAGCGTATCGCACACGGTTACTTCGTGCTGTCGGCCGCGGCAGGCCTGTTCGTCTCCCCTGGCGTCGGCCCGGTGCTGGCCAACTACGGCCTGGACACCCTGCGCTTCATCAACCCGGTGGGCATCGGCGACACCATCCAGGCCCGCCTGACCTGCAAACGCAAAATCGACCAGGGCAAGAAGAGCCCGCAAGGCATCCCGCAAGGGGTGGTGGCGTGGGACGTGGAAGTCACCAACCAACTCGGTGAACTGGTGGCCAGTTATGACATTTTGACTCTGGTAGTGAAGCGCGAAGACTGATCCTCATCCGGCATTGCTGTCGGATGTTACGGCCTCATCGCGGGCAAGCCCGCTCCCACAGTGACCTCAGTTGTTCACAAATAATGTGCTCAACACACAAATCCTGTGGGAGCGGGCTTGCCCGCGATGGGGCCTTCACATTCAAAGAAGATGTTGAATGTGCCGCCACCATCGCTAGCAGGCTCGCTCCCACAGGGTGATGGGTTGTGTCAGGCCATCAATGCCCGCGCAACCACTCGATAAACAGCGCAAACAACTCCGACTGCGAACCCACTTCCAGCTTCAGGTACAGATTCTTGCGGTGCATGCGCACGGTTTCCGGGGAGATGTTCATCTGGCTGGCGGTGGATTTCACCGAGTGCCCTCGCAGCACCATGTGCGCCACTTCCCGCTCGCGTTCGGTGAGCAGGTCACTGCCGAAATGCTCGAACGCCGATTGCACGCGTAGCTTGAGATCATCACGCAGGCCTTGTTCGTGATTGCACTGGACCTCGCCATTGCGCAGCAGGCCACGCCGGCTGAATTCGCTGACGAACTCACGCACCAGCGGTTCGACGGCGCGCAGCAGGTTCAGTTGATCGACCCGCAGGCATTCACCACCAAAACCTTGATAGAGGCTGACGGAGATCTTGGTGTCGTTGCCCGTATCGACGATGTAGTAGCTGTCTTCCGAACAACCCGCGTTCAGGTAGTAAGCCTTGTAGTAATCACTGTCGAAGAAGTTGTCCGGCGCAATTTCCTCCAGGTGATAGAAGCCTTGCGCCAACCCCTGCTCCACCGCCAGGCAGAACGGGTCGAGCAAGTAGCCGCCGGCAAAATAGCGTTCGAGTATCGAGACCTGATATTCCTGGGCAATCCCGCGCTGATACAGCAGCTGGGGCGCACGGTCTTTGCGTTCCAGGCTGATCATCATCGATTCGATGGACACCAGCTGTGCCAACGCCGACGCCAGGTATTGCAGGGCGTCGGGCTCATCGATATGGGCGAATGCCTCGCGCATGCCCCCATGCCATTTGTGCAATGCCCCGAAGGGCATCGCGACCAGCGTTTCGTCGTTTGGATTGCTCATGACCCGCAGTCTAGCGGGTGAACAGGCCCTTGGTAACAACCTGACCGATGAAGTCATTGGCCGAAATACTGGCCGCTCGCCTCAAGCTCGGCCGCCACGTCCAGAATGCACTGGCGCAGGATGTCGACGATTTCGTCGACCTGTGCATAAGTCAGGATCAGCGGCGGCGACATCACGTTGAGGTGCATGATCGGCCGCACCAGCAAGCCTCTGGCCTGGGCACGCACATGGATTTTCTCACCGATGTTGATCTCATCGGCGAACAACGCCTTGGTGCGTTTGTCGGCGACGAACTCCACGCACGCCATCAGTTTCAGGCAGCGAACATCGCCCACCAGTGGCAGTTCCCGCAGCGTGGCCAGGCGCTGTTCCAGGTAGCCGCCGACGTCGTCGACATGGGCCAGCAGGTGTTCCCGTTCGATGATCTCGATGTTCTTCAACGCCGCCGTGCAGCACACCGGATGACCGCTGTAGGTGAAGCCGTGGGTGAAGCAGCGGCCCTGGCCCGGCTCGGCGATGACCTTCCAGATACGGTCGGAAAAGATGCACGCACCCAGCGGCAAGTACGCAGAGGTCAGGCCCTTGGCGGTGGTGATGATGTCGGGCTGCACGTCGAACACATCTTTTGATGCGAAGAACTTGCCCAGCCGGCCGAACGAAGTGACCACCTCGTCGGCGACGAACAGGATGTCGTAGCGCTGGCAGACTTCCCACATGCGCTTGAGGTAGCCCTTGGGTGGAATGATCACCCCGCCCGAGCCCATCACTGGCTCGGCGAAGAACCCGGCCACATTGTCCGCGCCAATCGACAGGATTTTGTCTTCAAACTCCCTGACCAGGAATTCGAGGAACTGCGCCTCGTCCATGCCATCCGGCGCGCGATACGGATTGGGATTGGACACGTGGTGGATCAGCGGGTTGGCATAATCGAACTCCGGCACACGGTCGGCGGCCTTGTTGCCGATCGACATGGTCAGCGTGGTCGAGCCGTGATAGGCGTTGAAACGGGCGATGACGTGCTTCTTTTCAGGCAGGCCACGGCAGTTCTGGTAGTACTGGATCAGCCTGTACGCGGTGTCCACGGCGGTCGAGCCGCCTGTGGTCAGGAACACATGGTCAAGGTCGCCAGGGGCCAGGCTAGCGAGTTTTTCGCACAAATGGATGGCGACGTTGTTCGACATGTCGGAAAACGGATTCGAATAAGCCAGTTGCCGTACCTGATCGGCGATGGCCAGGGCCATTTCCTCACGACCCAAACCAATGTTGGTGCACCACATGCCGCCGACAGCATCGAGGAAGCGATTGCCCTCAGTGTCATAAATGTACGCGCCGTCACCGGCCACAATGTTCAGCGAACCCTGCTCACTGTGTTCATCGAACACGTGATAACCATGCATGTGATGGGCCTTGTCGGCCTTGACCAGTGCGGACTCTTCGGCTTTCGAGAACACTTTCTTGATTGGGGTAACCATACAAAAACCTCAAACTGAACAATTGAACGATCAAATCCCGCTCTTCACCGTGCTCCAGACCCGCGTGATGGCGCGCATGTCTTTCGCGTCCTGGGTTTTCTGCGGGAACAGCCGTTGACGAATGTCTGCATCGGGATAAATCGCCGGGTTATCGCGCACGCTGGCATTGAGCAGAGGCGTTGCGGCTGCGTTGCTGTTGGCGTAGTTGATGTAATCGCTTACATCGGCCATCACCTGGGGCTGCATCAGGTACTCGAGAAATTTGTGGGCATTGGCCACGTGGGGCGCGTCGGCCGGGATGTACAGGTTGTCGAACCAGATCAGCGAGCCTTCCTTGGGAATGAAATAGGCCAGGTTGATCTGTTTCTTCGCCTCTTCGGCACGGGCCATGGCGGTGGCGTAATCGCCGGACCAGGTCATGGCCAGGCACACATCACCGTTGGGCAGGCTGGTCAGGTAATTGACCGAATCGAATTTGCGAATGTACGGCCGGACTGACAACAGCAATTCCTGGGCAGCCTTGAGGTCCGCCGGCGCGGCACTGCGCGGGTCGCGGCCGAGGTACTTCAGGGCCATGGGAATGACTTCGGTAGGCGCATCGAGCAGGGTGACACCGCAGTCGGCAAACTTCGAAACGATCTTCGGATCGAAAATCATCGCCAGCGAACCGATCGGCGCGTCCGGCATGCGTTCCTTGATCTTGTCGACGTTGTAGGTGACCCCGTTGCTGCCCCAGGTGTAGGGCGCCGAGTACGCAACTCCGGGGTCAAAGCCCTGCAAGTCCTGCAAGACTTTCGGGTCCAGATTGCTCCAGCCCGGCAGCAGCTTTTTATCCAGCGGCTGGAACACCTTGGCCTGGATCAGCGGTGGTGCGAGGGAGGCATTCAACACAATCAGGTCGTAACCGGAGTGGCCGGTCAACAGCTTGGCCTGCACGGTTTCATAGGCATCGAAGGTGTCGTAGATGACTTTGATCCCGGTGTCCCTCTCGAAATTCGCAAGGGTTTTTTCACCGATGTAATCCGCCCAGTTGTACAGCCTGAGCGTTTTGCCGTCGCTCACCTCGGCGGCGTGAGCGTGCAGGGTCAGCGGAACAACAAACAGACTGGAAATCACCTTAAGCAGTGTCTTGCCCATAGCAAATGCACCTTATCAAGCGAGTTCGGCTCTGGATGAGCGGATGAACCTACTATTGGGCGATTCAACCGGCGGCACCATACCCCGAATGGGTGTGTACGCCGGTTTGAGCCACCACATGGCAAAAAACATCAGTCCGGTTGACCCGTTTTGTCATAGCTGAGGGGTTTGCCTGCCGCTTAAAGTGGCCGCCGAATCGACTTAGCAGGCGCCAGCCATGACCGACCTGATCAAGCAAGAACACCACGATGGCGTGCTGACGCTGACCATCGACCGCCCCGACAAGCTCAACGCGCTGACCAACGCCATGTACACACGGCTGGCCGACCTGCTGTTCGCCGCCGACGAGGACGAGGCGGTCCGCGTGGTGATCCTGACCGGTGGCCCGAATTGCTTTACCAGCGGCAACGACCTGGTGGACTTTCTGCAAGAGCCGCCGACTCACCTGGACAGCCCGGCCTTCCGCCTGATGCGCGCCGTGACCCATCTGCAAAAACCGCTGATCGCAGCGGTGTGTGGTGCGGCCATCGGTATCGGCACGACTTTGCTGCTGCATTGCGATCAGGTGCTGGTGACCCGCAACGCCAAGCTGCGCATGCCGTTCGTCAACCTGGGCCTGTGCCCGGAGTTCGGCGCCAGCCTGCTGTTGCCGCGCCTGCTCGGCCAGGCCCGCGCGGCGCGTCTGCTGTTGCTGGGTGAAAGCCTCAATGGCGACGACGCAGTGGCCTGGGGCCTGGCCAACCAAGCATTCGACGACGCAGCCCAATGCCTGGAAGCGGCGAACGAGATCGCCCGGCGCTTGCTGGCATTGCCCCGGGAATCCTTGCGCCAATCCCGGCAACTGATGAAACAGGCCGGCATGGCCGAACTGCAAGCCACCCTGCGCGAAGAAAACTCGCTGTTCATTCAGCGCCTGAACACCGACGAGGCGAAAACAGCCTTGAACGCCCTGCTCAATCGCAGTACAGATAAGAATCCACCGAAAGGAAACCAGCCATGAACACTCCCGAAATCTACGTCGTCAGCGCCGCCCGTACCGCCATCGGCACGTTTGGCGGTTCGCTCAAGGATGTGCCCCTGGCCGACCTGGCAACCACGGCCGTCAAGGCTGCCCTGGAACGTGCCGCCGTGGACCCGGCCCTCGTCGGTCATCTGGTGATGGGCAACGTGATCCCCACTGAATGCCGCGACGCCTACATCTCCCGCGTTGCCGCGATGAACGCCGGCATCCCGAAGGAAACTCCGGCCTACAACGTCAACCGCCTGTGCGGTTCCGGCCTGCAAGCCATCATCAGTGCGGCGCAGACGCTGTTGCTGGGCGATGCCGAGATCGCCATCGGTGCCGGTGCCGAATCCATGAGCCGCGGCCCGTACCTGCTGCCATCCGCCCGCTGGGGCTCGCGTATGGGCAATGTCCAGGCCGTCGACTACATGCTCGGCATCCTGCATGACCCATTCCAGAACTTTCACATGGGCATCACCGCCGAGAACGTTGCCGCGCGCAATGGCATCACCCGCGAAATGCAGGACGCCCTGGCCTTCGAAGACCAGAAACGCGCGGCCCATGCCATCGCCAATGGCTACTTCGCCGAGCAGATCGCCACGGTCGAAATCCAGGATCGCAAAGGCACCAAGCTGTTCAATGTCGATGAGCACCCGCGCGCCACCTCCCTGGAACAGCTGGCGCAAATGAAGCCGGCGTTCAAGAAGGACGGCTCGGTCACTGCCGGCAACGCCTCCGGTCTCAACGACGGAGCGGCGGCCCTGGTCATGGCGACCGGTGCGGCGGTTCAGGTCAACAACCTGCGCCCGTTGGCCCGCCTGGTCAGTTATGCCCATGCCGGTCTCGAACCGGAACTGATGGGCCTGGGGCCGGTTCCGGCCACGCGCATTGCACTCAAGCGTGCCGGCCTGACCGTCGCCGACATGGACGTGATCGAAGCCAACATCGCCTTCGCCGCGCAGGCTTGTGCGGTCAGTCAGGAACTCGACCTCGATCCGGCCAAGGTCAACCCGAACGGCTCGGGCATCGCCCTGGGTCACCCGGTGGGCGCGACCGGCGCGATCATTGCCACCAAGGCTATCCACGAACTGCATCGCACCGGCGGGCGCTATGCGCTGGTGACCATGTGCATTGGTGGTGGCCAGGGGATTGCGGCGATTTTCGAGCGGACTTGATAGCTCAGTAGCCAAGGCAAAAGCGAGGCGGCCTGACAGCCGACCTGGCTTTTGCGGATGCCCCAAAATCCCCTGTGGGAGCGAGCCTGCTCGCGAATGCGGTGTGTCATTCAGCATAAATGTTGACTGACCTGACCCCTTCGCGAGCAGGCTCGCTCCCACAGTTGGATTTTTGCAAACAGAGGGATTGGAGCCAATCCAAGCCCCTCAAGTAAGCCCCGCCCCCTCGATCAGTCCCTCAGTCAACAACGCCACCAACGGCTGCACCAGATGCTGCGTCCGCGGCTCATCACCAATCACCGCCACTTCCGTGGATGGCAACGTCGGCAGCTTCTGCGACGGCTCGATAATCCGCATGCCTTCCTGCAAAAACGACGTGCCAAGGGCCGTCACCCCAAGCCCGGCAGCCACCGCTGCCTGAACCCCGCCAAGGTTGCTCGCCAGGCACGCCGACGACCACTCCCTCTGCACCGAAGCCAGCGCCTCGACCATGATCGCGCGGTAACCGCAGGGTGGTCGCATCAACACCAGGCGCAAGGGGCGCGCCGCATCGATCTGGTAATCCTTGGCCGCCATCCATACCAAGGGCTCCCGCCAGATCACCCGTCCCCGTTGCGCGCTCCCGCTCATCTTGCGCTTGGCGATGACCACATCCAGAAGCCCGGCTTCATGATCGGCCAGCAGGTCATTGCTCAGACCGGTGGTCAGCTCCAGTTCCAGGTCGGGATACAGCTTGTTGAAGCGCGACAGGAGCATGGGCAATTGCGTCGGCACCAGGTTTTCGGAGATACCCAGGCGCAGGGTGTTGACCGTCACCGGTGTCTTGATCCCGCGCATGAATTCATCAAAGTGCAGCAGCATTTTTCGTGCGCCGACCAGCACCCGCTCGCCATCCGCCGTCAATGTCAGGGTGCGACTGGTGCGTTCGAACACCCGCATGCCAAGAATTTCCTCCAGGCGGATGATCTTCTGGCTCACCGCCGATTGTGAACGGGCAATCACCTCGGCTGCAGCGGTGAAACTGCCGGTCTCCGCCACCGCGATAAACGCGCGGAGCAAATCGATTTCAAGATCGCCGGACTGCATGATGTATTCGCTCATCAACTGAATGCCATAAATATTATGCGTTCGACTTCTAGATAGCAAAACTCGAACATCCTCTACACCCGCGTTTTTCAGTGAGAGGAACACCACCATGTCAACCAACCATGCCGTTGAAATCGTCGAGCGCTTCTGGCGCGAAGTCTGGCAAGCCCGCGATCCGCAAGCCGCTGCCAGGTTCGTCGCCGAAGACTTCGTTATTACCTCGGGAGGTGTCGAAATCACAGGCCGTGAACAGTTCATCGAATGGATCGGCGTCTTCCTGTCGAAGATCGAAGACTTCCGGTTCGGCGCCATCGAAACCTTTCAGAACGCCGAAGGTAGCCGCGTCGCTTCACGCTGGAAGCTTTGCGGCAAGAACAAAGGGTTTGTCGGTGGACGCGCCTGCCTCACGCCTTTTGAAATGCTTGGCACGGCCGTCTGGGAAGTGCGACCCGACGGGCTGCTGCAGCACAACTGGGTTGAACGCAATTCCCTGGAAGTGCACCGCGACCTGATCGGCCTGTGAATGCCCCCTCGTGTTTAATAACTCGCCCTTTTACGCGTCAGAATTTTTCATGCACCGGATGGTCGTCATCGTGTTGCTCCTGCATGTCCTGACCCCGGCCCATGGCTCAAGGCCGCCGGAAATCGTCATGGACATCCGCAGCTGCCTGCTGCCATCGACGTTGTTGCGGGCACCCTAAAAAAAGACGGGCAGACGAGTTGCGGCTCGTCCGCCCGCCAAAACGGGAAAGCTTCAATAGAGTTCTTTGTGCACGCGATTGCTGGCAGACAGATCAGCGACGAAGACCTGCGCGTCCTCCTCACCGAGCTGGCCAAAGGTCATGGCAATGTTCAGCAATGCCTGCTCGATGGCTCGTTCCAGATTGCTTTTGTTGCCACACAGGTACAGATGCGCGCCCTGGCCGAGCAATGCCCACAGGTAGGCGCCGTGTTCGAGCATGGCGTCCTGCACGTAGTAGCGCGTGTCGGTGTCCCGGGAGAACGCCGTGATCACCTCGTCCAGCACGCCCTTGTTTTGCCAGTTTTCCAGGCGTGACTGGTAGAGGAAGTCCGATGCCCGGCGGCGGTCGCCGAAGATCAGGCAGGTTTGCACGGGGCTGTTTTGTTGCTCGATCTGCTCCAGCAGGGCAATCAACGGTGCGATGCCGGTTCCGGTGCCTATCAGTACGACCGGATGCTCGACCTGCCGTGGCAGGTGAAAGCGCGGGTTGCTGCGGGCAAATACCCGGACCTCGGGGTGCAGCCCGGCAAGATGCCCGGTCGCGGTGCCGCTGCGCGAGCGGCCGGCCATTTCATAGGCGATTTCGCGAATGCACAGGTCGACGTAACCGGGGTTGTCGTGGGAGGCAATGGAATACGCTCGCGGCAGACAGTCGGGCAACCATTCGATCAAATCTTCCAGGCTCAAGTGCGCAGGCTCGCAAAAATCACCCAGCACGTCGAGTACATCCCTGCCGTACAGATAGGTCTCCAGTTCCTTGCGGTTGCTGACCTTCAACAGGGTTTTCAAGGTGTCGTGCCCGCTGACCCGGGCGATGTCGCGCAACAACGATTTGCCCAGTTGTCGCAGCTCCTTGCTCGCCAACAGCGTGCGAGCATCCTCGCGATCGAACCATTCACCTATCTGCGCCAGCAGTTGCGGATCGTTTTGCGCCAGGACATAGAGGTTGTCGCCAGCACGGTACTTGATGCCGCTGCCTTCGATGTCGAGGCGAATCTGCCAGGCATGAGGCGCCGTGGCGTTAAGCCGGGTGCGCGAGATCACCCGCGCGGACCACGCCGCGTTTTCACCGTAGGCGGTGACTTGCAGGTTCAATGTGCTGCCGGCGCGCCGATCGCCCTTGAGTACCGCTTCCAGGGTGGCGCACCAGGCATCGAAAAAGCCATCGAAGTCGGTGTCCGCGTCCACCCGATTGATCCAGGGTTTCGCCTGTTTTTGCAGCAGTGTGGCGTCCAGGCTTTTGGTAAAGCCGCAGAACGTCGGGTAAGCCGTGTCGCCCAGGCCGAAGATCGCATAGGGCTGGTCGGTCAGCTTTTCATGTGCGATCAGTTGATCCAGGAAGCGATCGGCATTGCCCGGCGGTTCGCCGTCGCCGAAGGAACTGCAAACAATGATCAACAGATCCCGCGGGGTCAGTGTGTCGAGCTTCAGGGAATTGAGATCCTGCACGGCCAATTCATACGGCTGCACACAGGGCAGACGCAACAAGCGCTGCGTCAGCCCGTGAGCATTGCCGGACTCAGAGCCATAACCGATCACGATGCGTTCGATTAACTCTGGCATGGCTGTTTACCTGTCGTAGTGTTCGTCGAATTGCTCCTTGGAAAACTCCAGTGCTTCGAAGTCACTCATCAGGTCATTGATCACACGGCGGATGCTGATGTATTCGACGATATTGCCCTGCTCGTCGAACAGCGGTTGCACGGTGGTGTCGACCACGTACAGGCCGCCGCCCTTGCCGACGTTGGGAATCACGCCGGTCCAGATCTCGCCTTTTTTGATGGTGTCCCACATCTGCTTGTACGTGCTCTTAGGCACGGAAGGATGACGAACCACACTGTGGGGTTGGCCCAGCAATTCCTCCTTGTTGTAACCGGTGAGCTTGCAGAACAGATCGTTGACGTAAGTGATGTTGCCTTGCAGGTCCGTGGTGGAAATCACCATGACGTTTTCCAGTGCGCTCAAGACTTTGGCGTTGATGGCTTGCATTGTGTTGCCCCTCGATTGATTGAAAGTTTTTTCAGCGAATTCAAATCTGGCCAACGCACGGCTCGGGCATTTATTTTTTAATCGTTATAAATCAGTCAATTAACTGATGGCGGTGCTGAGAAAAAAGAGGACCCGACCCATGAGCGGATCCTAAAAAGGAGTTCGTGGTTTACTTCAAAAGCAGCGACAGCTTCAGCTGTCCTGAGGCGCCAGGCGCGGACCTTTGCGAGTCACTTGCTGACCGGGCTCGAAGCGGGCATTGGGCGAACGCACGGTGCTGATTTCGCCCTGGGCGTCCTTCACCTCGTAAGCGGTTTCCGTGAGGCCGGCGGCTTCCTGTACCGAGCTGCCGGCAAAGAACCCGGCGCCAGCGCCGACCAATGCGCCTATCGGCCCGCCGACGGCGCCGAGCATCATGCCGGTCAGGGCACCGTAGCCTTTGCCGGCGGTGGTATCCGGCACTTCGCGGACGACTTGATCGGCCATGCACAGGGGGGAAAACAACAGGCAGAGCGTGAAGCTGAAGGGGATGGAACGGGACATGGCGAATTCCTGCTTCGGTTGCGTTGCCTGAAATACTTCACGAAGCGTGCCAATTTTTTAGTCGTTTATTTTCAGCCACTTATAACAATATGCAGTCTTAATGACCAATACAAAAAATTGTCATAAAGACATCTATAGAGTCATTATGACTGCAACAGTCAAGATCAAAAGATCGCAGCCTTCGGCAGCTCCTACAGGTGTACGCCGCCTGTGTAGATACCGTCTTGTCCCTCATCGGGCAAGCGCAAAATTCGGGTCAAATGGCTGGCCCGATTTAAGAACGGCGTAGACAAAATGTAGGAGCTTGCGCATTGCTGCACAGATGATCTGTTTGGGGGCC
>NZ_FYED01000020.1 GCF_900187565.1 Pseudomonas sp. Irchel 3A7
CTGGAGCACGATCTACATCACAGGCAAAAAGCCTAAGGAGCTGCACGGCTTCCAAGTCCCTCCCTCGATGATCAGTCGAGAACTATCGCTCCTGATGGAGCGATAGTCGAGATACAAGGAGCTGCCGAAGGCTGCGATCTTTTTTACGTGTTACCAGGTCACGCCAAACCCGGCGGTGTATCGGGTCTTGTCCAGATCGGCATCGTTGGTGCCGCTGATGATGTCCTTCTCTGCCTTGAGATTGAGCGATGCCCAATCAGTCACCTTGTAGCGCAAGCCCATCTCTGCATCCAGCGCATACTCGGCCACGCCCGACAGCGGCTTGCCCACTTCGCCGTTGGTGAAGAACTCCACTTTCTTGCCAATCAGATAGCGGTTGTAATCCCACTTCATCGCCACGGAATAGAAGTTCTCCTTGCTGCCATCGGCGAATTGATAATCCGTGCGGTTGATCAGCGAACCGAGGGAGAAAGCGCCCAACTCGTCATCCCAGAACTGATAACCCGGGCCGGTACCGATGGTGCGCTGACGGGACAGATCTTCGACCTTGTCGCGCTTGTAGACCAGGCGACCCTGCCAGAACCATTTTTCCGTCAGGAAGCGATCGAGGGAGTATTCGCCACGCCAGTTGTCCGTGGTGGTCACGTCATCCTGGTATTCGCGGTTGTACTCGCCTTCCGCGATGTGGCGCCAACGACCATGACGCGCCGTGGTCTTGAAATCGATGTCGTAATCATCGGTATCTTTCTCGGCGCGCTGGTAATCCAGGGCCGCGTCGATATTCCCCTTCCACACCAGATCCTCGACCACCGGCTTGGGCTTGAGGATCTGCTGGATACTGGCCAGTTCGACGGTCTTGGGTCCATCGCCGTTGGCCAGGGTAACCTTGCCGTCATCCGCCGCGTGCAGCGCCTTGGCCTTTTCCCCTGTGTAGGCATCCTGCTTGACCAGCATCTGCTGATCGCTTTCCAGGGTTTTGACCTGTTTCCAGTCGATAGGCACGTCACCGGCGTACTCGGTCTTGATCAGCAGCTTGCCACCGTCGAAAAGAACGATCTTGCCGCTCAGCTTGTCACCGTTCTTCAACCAGACGGTATCCGCGAGCAAGGGAGAGGAAGCGCTGACGACAGCGAGGCACAGCAGAGTTCTGGACAACATAAGCAAATACAGACTCAAGATTGCGAAAAAAAGTCGGCATTATCCGCAGGAATAAGGCCCTAGCAAGGACTGACACGACTATTTCGAATGAGTTCATTTCTCAACACGCGATCCTCGAATTACTCTACAGACGGTACTGTGAATTTTTTCAGGGTTATTTTTCAGGAATACTTTTTCAGGAACACTGGACGTGAACGAACCCACCGCTGAAACCGAGAGTGCGGCACAAATCCGACGCACGGCGTTGTACCTGACCCTCGCGCAAGTGCCCGAAGGCAAGGTGGTGAGTTATGGCCAATTGGCGGAGCTCGCCGGCCTCGGCCGCGCCGCTCGCTGGGTGGGACGGACATTGAGCCAACTGCCCGGTGACAGTAAATTACCCTGGCACCGTGTACTCGGTGCAGGCGGACGTATCAGCCTGCCCGCGGGCAGCCCATCCGGGGACGAACAACGCGCACGATTGCGCATGGAGGGCATCAGTATCCTGAATAATCGTGTTGATATTCGGCGCCATGGCTGGCGCCCGGTAGAGCACAGCGGTTAGAGTGCGCGCTTTGTTTCCGTATTTCTTGAGGCAGACTCCAGCCCATGCCCCGTAAAACCTGGCGCGCCGCGCTCGCTGCCTATGCCAGCCCCTCGACGCTTGTACTGTTGCTGCTGGGTTTCGCCGCCGGCCTGCCCTACATGCTGGTGTTCTCGACACTTTCGGTCTGGTTGCGTGAAGCCGGCGTTGCTCGCGAAACCATCGGCTATGCAAGCCTGATCGGCTTGGCCTATGCCTTTAAATGGGTCTGGTCACCGCTGCTCGACCAATGGCGCCTGCCATTCCTCGGCAAGCTGGGTCGACGCCGCTCCTGGCTGGTGCTGTCCCAGGCACTGGTCATCCTCGGCTTGATCGGGATGGGTTTCTGCGACCCGCAAAAGCATTTGTCCTGGCTGATCGCTATCGCGGTGGTCGTCGCCTTTGCCTCGGCGACGCAAGATATTGCCGTAGACGCCTATCGCCTGGAAATTGCCGATGACACTCGTCAAGCGGCCCTGGCGGCCAGTTACATGTCCGGTTATCGGATCGCCGCGCTGCTGGCGACGGCTGGCGCCCTGTATTTTGCCGAAGGTTTCGGCTCCACCGGTTTCAACTACAAACATTCTGCATGGGCCGGCACCTACATCTTGTTCGGTGCCCTGATGGTACCGGCCCTCCTGACCAGCATATTCATGCGCGAACCACCGGTTCCACTGCGCACTCAATTGCAGGCCGGGCGCTACAGTTTCGTGCATCAACTGGCCTCGGTGTTCGTGCTGATCGTACTGCTGGTTTCCGTACCGGCCATGTTCACCCAACTCTACAACACCGACTTCGCCAGCGTGCTGTTCGAAGGTGCGAGTCCGCTCGACCTGTTGCTCGAAGACCGAGCGTTCCTGCGGGCCATCCTCTACACCACGCTCACTGCCCTATGCCTGTCGGCCATGGGCCGTCGCGGCCTGGCACCGGTGCTGACACCGGTCAACGACTTCATTCTGCGTTATCGCTGGCAAGCGCTGTTGCTGCTTGGACTGATCGCGACCTATCGGATGTCCGATACGGTCATGGGCGTGATGGCCAACGTGTTCTACATCGACCAGGGCTTCACCAAGGACCAGATCGCCAGCGTCAGCAAAATCTTCGGCTTGATCATGACCCTGGTCGGCGCCGGCATGGGCGGCCTGTTGATCGTGCGCTTCGGCATCCTGCCGATCCTGTTCATCGGTGGCGCTGCGTCGGCGGGCACTAACATATTGTTCCTGATGCTGGCCGACATGGGGCCGAACCTGCAGATGCTGGTGGTCACCATATCCCTGGACAACTTCAGCTCGGGCCTGGCGACCTCGGCGTTCGTCGCTTACCTGTCGAGCCTGACCAACCTGAAGTTCTCCGCCACCCAATACGCCCTGCTCAGCTCGATCATGCTCTTGCTGCCCCGCCTGATCGGCGGCTATTCCGGGGTCATGGTGGAGAAATTCGGTTACCACAATTTCTTCCTGATCACCGCCCTGCTGGGTGTTCCGACGCTGCTGTTGATCGCCTTGCACTGGTTCCAGGAGAACCGCCGCGAAGGCCCGACACCGACGCCTGACCCCGTGCCCACCCAGGTCGCGGAAGAATCGTAGGAAATATCTGCAGGACACGTTGCAAAGGGCGGCGAGATTGCCGCCCTGCTGCCATACCGCCGACCGCACGCCTGTACGACAGCGGATCTCGCCCGTACAATGCTCCGTCATTTCTCGTCATCAGCAATCGATAACGGCCAACCATGCGCACCAGTCAATTTTTGCTCGCCACACAGAAAGAAACGCCTTCCGACGCGGTTGTGATCAGCCATCAGCTGATGCTGCGCGCCGGTATGATCCGCAAACTTGCCTCGGGCCTGTACACCTGGCTGCCGATGGGCTTGCGAGTGATGCGCAAGGTCGAAGCCGTCGTTCGCGAAGAAATGAACGCCGCCGGCTCGCTCGAAGTGTTGATGCCGAGCACTCAACCGGCTGAGCTGTGGCAGGAATCCGGTCGCTGGGAAGAGTACGGCCCTGAACTGCTGCGCTTCAAGGATCGCCACGGTCGCGATTTCTGCGCCGGCCCGACCCACGAAGAAGTCATCACCGATCTGATGCGCAACGAGCTGAGCAGCTACAAGCAGCTGCCGATCAATCTGTACCAGATCCAGACCAAATTCCGTGATGAAATCCGCCCACGCTTCGGTTTGATGCGCGGCCGCGAATTCATCATGAAGGACGCCTACTCGTTCCACGCTGACCAGCCATCGCTGCAGGTCACCTACGACCGCATGCACCAGGCGTACTGCAACGTGTTTACCCGCCTGGGCCTGAAATTCCGTCCGGTTGAAGCCGACAACGGCTCCATTGGCGGCGCCGGCTCCCACGAATTCCACGTACTGGCCGAATCCGGCGAAGACGACATCGTCTTCAGCAACGGTTCCGACTACGCCGCGAACATCGAGAAAGCCGAAGCCGTGCCGCGTGAAACGTCCCGTCCAGCACCGGCTGAAGAGCTGCGCCTGGTCGATACACCTGATACCAAGACCATTGCCGCGCTGGTGGAAAAATTCAATCTGCCGATTGAAAAGACCATCAAGACCCTGGTGGTGCACGCCGAAGAGAAAGGCAAGTTGATTGCCCTGATCATCCGTGGCGACCACGAACTGAACGAAATCAAGGCCGCCAACCAGCCTGGTGTCGCCAGCCCGCTGGTCATGGCTTCCGAAGCCGAACTGCGTGACGCCATCGGCGCCGGCGCTGGTTCCCTCGGCCCGCTGAACCTGCCACTGCCGATCATCATCGACCGTTCCGTCGAACTGATGAGCGACTTCGGCATCGGTGCCAACATCGATGACAAACACTACTTCGGCGTGAACTGGGAGCGCGACCTGCCGGTTCCGACCGTTGCCGACCTGCGTAACGTGGTCAGCGGCGACCCTAGCCCGGACGGCAAGGGCACCCTGGAAATCAAGCGCGGCATCGAAGTCGGACACATCTTCCAGCTGGGCAACAAGTACAGCAAGGCGATGAAGTGCGAAGTGCTGGGCGAGAACGGCAAGCCGGTCACCCTGGAAATGGGCTGCTATGGCATCGGCGTTTCCCGCGTGGTCGCGGCCGCCATCGAGCAGAACAACGACGAGAAAGGGATTATCTGGAGCGACACCCTGGCGCCGTTCCAGATCGCCCTGGTGCCGCTGCGCTACGAAACCGACCTGGTGCGCGAAGCCACCGACAAGCTGTATGCAGAACTGACTGCAGCCGGCTTCGAAGTGCTGCTGGACGACCGCGACAAGAAAACCAGCCCGGGCATCAAGTTCGCGGACATGGAGCTGATCGGCATTCCCCATCGCATCGTGGTCAGTGACCGCGGTCTCGCCGAAGGCAACCTGGAATACAAGAGCCGTACCGAGGCCGAGCCGCAAGCGCTGCCGGTTGCTGACGTACTGCCGTTCCTTCAGGCCCGTATCCGCCGCTGAAACCAGATAGAGACGTCATGTTCAAGCGAAACACCTTAGGCCTCGGTGGTGCCGCCCTGTGCGGCACCCTGCTGGTCAGCGGCTGTGCCAATCACATGTCACAACGCAGCGAGCACGAGGAACGTGTCGAGCGCAAACTGCTCGATCACAGCCTGCAGATCGATGTTGGCGAGCCCAAGGTGCTTGAGCTGCCGCAACGCCGGGTGAAAATCCACGAGCAGAAGACTTTCGAAGTCACTGAGTTCGAAGTCACGCGCCATTACGATCGCTACACGCCTTACCAACCCTGGCGGGAGGTCTACGAGATCCCGCTGGGCGCGGTGGCGGTGGTAGGTGGTGTCGGCGCGAACGTGGTCAACGTGTTTGCCCTCGGCAACCTTCCCGATAGCGTGACCCGGGACTGGTTCAGTTATGGTTTTGCCGGGCTCAATCCCTTCATGAACGTGCAATCCAACGGTCGCGCGCAACAGAACCTGGCCGGGATCGACGAAGTCCAGCTCGACAAGCGTACGGAATACTCGAGCCTGCCGTGGAGCGAGCGTCCGGTCGAGGTCAAGGCCGGCAAGGAAACTTTCGAGCTGAGCACTGACAAAAACGGCGTTCTGCGCCTGAACCTGTTGGACAGCCCGTTCGCCGAACATGACCTGAACCATCTGGGCAAGCTGCAGATCAGTGTCGCGGACGGCAAGGATGACGTGCACACCGACTCGACCCTGGCATTGAGCAGCACCTTGCGCGGCAAGCTGCTCGAAGCCCACGGACTGATTTACGACGACCTGGAAGATGACGAAGTGAGCCAGTGGGTTCACCGGGTCAAACGCCTGTCGGAACTGGGTCTGGAAGAAGAAGCCAGCGAACTGGAACAGAGCCTGATCGAACTGACTCGCAATGATCCCGAACTGCAGACCGAATTCCTCAAGTCCCTGACCAAGGATGCCGGGCGCCTGGTGGCGGATCCGGGGCCGAATTAATAGCTAAAAGCTTCGCGAGCCGGCTCGCTCCCACAGTTTCTTTGGCGTTCACAAATCCAATGTGGGAGCGAGCCTGCTCGCGAAGAGGCCCTGAAATTCACCGCCACATCAAAACCTGCCGCTACCGCTCGAATAACTCCATCTGCTCAAACCCGCCCCGCAAATCCTCCAGCCTCACCCCCACCCCCAACAACCGCACCGGTTTGCCGCCGCGATTGAAAGCCTGGGTCAGCAACAACTGATAACTGCCCAGATCCCGCCCTGCCCCGGCCTGTTCCAGCGTGGTCTGGGTGAAGTCGTGGAATTTCACTTTGACGAAAGGCTTTCCAGGCCTGTAGCTGCTGTCGATTCGCGCCATGCGCCCGGCGAGGGTGTCCAGCAACTCGGGCAATTTATCCAGGCAACTCACCAGATCCGGCAGGTCGACGTCATAGGTATTTTCGACACTGATCGACTGCCGGCGACTGTCGTTATGCACCTGACGATCATCGATCCCACGGGCCAGGCTCCAGAGTCGCTCGCCAAAGCTGCCGAATTCTCGCACCAGCGCCAATTTGTCCCACTCACGCAGTTGCGCGCAATCGAGGATGCCGAGCTTGCCCAACTTGTCGGCAGTCACTTTTCCGACCCCATGCAGCTTGCTCACCGGCAAGCCACTGACAAAATCCTCGACCTGATCCGGCGTGATGACGAACAAACCATTGGGCTTTTTCCAGTCGCTGGCGATCTTGGCCAGAAACTTGTTCGGCGCCACACCCGCCGAGACCGTGATATGCAGCTGATTCGACACCCGCCGACGGATGTCCTGGGCAATGCGTGTGGCGCTGCCGCCAAAATGCGCGCTGTCCGACACGTCCAGGTAAGCCTCGTCGAGGGAAAGCGGCTCAATGATGTCAGTGTAATCGCGGAAGATCGTATGAATTTCCTTCGAGGCTTCTCTATAGGCATCCATACGCGGCTTGACGATGGTCAGGTCCGGACACAGTTTCAACGCGTGCCCGGAGGACATGGCCGAACGCACGCCGTAAGCCCGAGCCTCATAATTGCAGGTAGCAATCACGCCACGCCGATCCGCCGCCCCGCCTACCGCCAGCGGTTTTCCGGCCAGGCGCGGGTCGTCACGCATCTCGATGGCAGCGTAGAAGCAGTCACAATCGACGTGGATGATTTTTCGCTGGGTCATATCAACGCGGTATTCATGGATGAAGAAATGGCGACATGCCGTGTCGGATAAGCAGTATCTCACCGGCACCTGTATATAGCACCAGTAGTCTGAAGGTTCTTTGCAACCTGTAGGAAAGCGCCAGGATAAATTTATTTTCTCAATCACAGGGTAGCTGCTGATAGAGCTGAAACCCTTGCCACGCCTGCCTCTCAGGCCGACAAGCACATTCGCCAGCAAGCTAAGCGATTGAACCTGAAGAGGTTTTACCGAAATTTACGGTTGACACCCTGTCGATCCTCTGTAGAATGCCGACACACAGACGCGGGATGGAGCAGTCTGGTAGCTCGTCGGGCTCATAACCCGAAGGTCGTCGGTTCAAATCCGGCTCCCGCAACCAAACATCAAAAAAGGCTACTCGAAAGAGTGGCCTTTTTTGTGCGCGCTTGTTTTTCAACCCGTCCGCCCTCTTCCCTGTTGCACGAATGAGAATTCGTTCAGATTCCGAAACTTAAACCCAAGCCTGCGACCGTTCGCCGCGCTTTTACGTTTATTTGACCAGGTTCAGGATTAACGGTTGACACCAAGGCGTATCTCTATAGAATGCCGCCACACAGACGCGGGATGGAGCAGTCTGGTAGCTCGTCGGGCTCATAACCCGAAGGTCGTCGGTTCAAATCCGGCTCCCGCAACCAAACATCAAAAAAGGCTACTCGAAAGAGTGGCCTTTTTTGTATCTGTTGAAAAAGTCCTTTCGCAACAATGATCTGTCACTGTGTGGTGAGCCGTTGGGAGTCACCAATGCGCCGAGTCCGGACTATGCTCAATCGCAGACCCAGCCCTCTCCGACTGAGGACGCGCCGTCGCGAACACCCAGCGGCAGGCGTTACAATTTGTGATTATTTTTTTCTACAGGGATTGGTAACTTGGCTGGATACCCCCATCCTGTCGCGCACAATCCAAGAGGTGATTGATGCGCGCCAACTCGTCTGACTCACAAGACACCGTCACAGCAACACAACCGATCAAGGCTGAGCGGCTGCGCTTGCTTGAACGCGTCAGCAAATACCGTCAGCCCATCGGCCTGGCGGTCACACTACTGTTGTTTGCGATCGCGCTGGTTGCCTGTCGACATTTGCTGAGCGAACTCGATCTGGACGCGCTGCACGATTCGATCCTGGAAGTGCCCAAACCGGCCTTGCTCGGCGCATTGGGTGCCACCGTGGCAGGCTTCATCATTTTGCTGGGTTACGAATGGTCGGCCAGTCGCTACGCCGGCGTGAGCCTGGCTGCGCGAACCTTGGCCCTGGGCGGCTTCACCGCGTTCGCCATCGGTAATGCCATCGGCCTTTCAATGCTCTCGGGCGGTTCGGTTCGCTACCGTCTTTATGCACGACACGGTCTGGGGGCCACTGAAGTCGCCCACATGACGTTGTTCGCCAGCCTCTCCCTCGGCTGTGCCCTGCCGCCGCTCGCCGCACTGGCAACCCTCAGCAATCTGCCCGGTGCCTCTGCCGCTCTGGGGCTTTCCGAGTCCTTGCTGGGCACCCTCGCTGCGGTAGTACTGGTGTTGTTTGCCGTGCTCGCGATCGGCATTTACCGTCGACGTCTGCCGGAACAACCGTATGCCGACAATCTGTTGGTAAAAGTCGGCCGCCGCACCTTGCGCCTGCCGGGCCGGCGCCTGACCTTCCTGCAACTGGTAATTACCGCGCTCGACGTGGCCGCCGCCGCCACCGTGCTTTACCTATTGTTGCCGGAAGCACCGCCCTTCGGCGCATTCCTGCTGGTGTATCTGCTGGCGCTGGCCGCCGGCGTACTCAGTCATGTGCCGGGTGGTGTCGGGGTATTTGAAGCGATTCTCCTGGCGGCGTTCTCCGACAAGCTCGGCGCCGCACCGCTGGCCGCCGCCCTGCTGCTCTATCGCCTGATCTATGTCGTGCTACCGATGCTGGTAGCTTGCCTGCTGTTGCTGGTCAACGAGGGTCAGCGCCTGTTCCAGACACGCCAGACCTTGCGTGCGGCATCAGGCCTGGCCGCGCCCATACTCGCGGTGCTGGTGTTTCTGTCCGGCGTGGTGCTGCTGTTCTCTGGAGCCACCCCGGAAATCGATACCCGCCTGGAACATATCGGTTTTCTGATCCCCCATCGCCTGGTCGATGCCTCGCACTTTGGTGCCAGCCTGATCGGCGTGCTGTGCCTGCTGTTGGCCCAGGGCTTGCGCCGCAGGTTGTCGGCGGCGTGGATGCTGACCACTATTCTGTTGCTGGTCGGTGCCCTGCTCTCCCTACTCAAGGGTTTCGACTGGGAAGAAGCCAGCCTGATGGTCCTGACCGCAAGCCTGCTCGGGGTTTTCCGCCGCTCGTTCTATCGCCCCAGCCGCCTGACCGAGCTGCCGTTTTCGCCGCTGTACCTGGTGGCCAGCCTGTGTGTACTGGGTGCGTCGATGTGGCTGCTGTTGTTCGCCTACCAGGACGTTCCCTACAGCCATCAGCTCTGGTGGCAGTTCACCCTCGACGCCGATGCGCCCCGCGGCCTGCGTTCGCTGCTGGGTGCGGCGGTGCTGCTGTTGGTGGTGTCCCTGACCTGGTTGCTGCGCACGGCGCGTCCGGTGATCCACCTGCCGACAGCCGAAGAATTGGAGCGCGCGAGCAAGATCCTCATGGCCTCAGCCCAACCGGATGGCGGCCTGGCCCTGACCGGTGACAAGGCGCTGCTGTTTCATCCCAACGACGAGGCGTTCCTGATGTACGCCCGTCGTGGCCGCAGCCTCGTGGCGCTGTATGACCCGATCGGTCCGGGCCAGCAACGAGCAGAAATGATCTGGCAATTCCGTGACCTGTGCGACATCCACCATGCCCGCCCCGTGTTTTATCAAGTCCGCGCGGAGAACCTGCCGTATTACATGGACATCGGCCTGACCGCGATCAAGCTCGGTGAAGAAGCGCGGGTCGATCTCAAGCGTTTTGATCTCGAAGCCAAGGGCAAAGAGATGAAGGATCTGCGCTACACCTGGAATCGTGGCACCCGCGATGGCCTGTCGCTGGAGATCTTCGAGCCGGGCCAGGCGCCGATGGATGAGCTCAAGGTGATTTCCGACGCCTGGCTGACCGGCAAGAACGTGCGCGAGAAAGGCTTCTCCCTCGGCCGCTTCAGTGATGACTACCTCAAGCATTTCCGCATTGCGGTGATCCGTTTCGAAGGGCGCCCGGTGGCGTTCGCCAACCTGCTCGAGACCTACGGCCATGACCTGGCCAGTCTCGACCTGATGCGCGCGCACCCGGACGCTCCCAAGCTGACCATGGAGTTCATGATGGTCGGCCTGATCCAACACTATAAGAGTCACGGATACGCGCGCTTCAGCCTGGGCATGGTGCCGTTGTCGGGGTTGCAACCCCGTCGCGGCGCGCCATTGACCCAGCGCCTGGGCTCGATGGTATTCCGCCGTGGTGAGCAGCTCTACAACTTCCAAGGCTTGCGCCGCTTCAAAGACAAATTCCAGCCTGACTGGGAACCCCGTTATATGGCCGTGCCCGCCGGACTCGATCCGCTGGTAGCCCTGGCCGACACTGCTGCCCTGATCGCAGGCGGCTTGACTGGATTGGTGAAACGCTGATGATTCAACGCTCCTTGCGCTATGTATTGGGCACGCTGGTTGTGCTGGCCCTGATTCTCGGTGGTGGTTACTGGTATCTGAAACGCCCGGCTCCGGAACCGACCCTGGAACAACTGACGCCTGCCGACGGTGCTGCAATGACCCGCGTCATCCCTGGCAGCACCCCGCGCGCCCACGTGCTGGTGGCAGTCAATGAAGACCAGAAACTCAGCGACAAACAATTGCTGACCCTCAGTCGCAGCGGCTCGGCGCAGATCGTTCAGGTGATCCTGCCCAAGGACTGCCTGCTGCAAAGCCGGGCGCTGCAAGCGGGCCTCAGAGAACTCAAGGGCCCGGCGACCCTGGTCAGCGGTATCGGCCCCGGCGCCGTTCTGGCCTGGCGCTGGTTGTCCGAGCAGAAAGACGACAAGTCTCAGGCTGTCTCGGTGGACCTGGCCCTGGAAAAACCCGGCTGCACGCACTTGCTGCCGAAAAGCGCCGCCCACGGCCACTGGCTGGTGGCTTGGAACGACAACCCGGATGACACCAGCGCCGGTTTCGTGCGCGACCAACCCAATGCCGAAACCAGCATCAGCGACTACGACATCAACCTGCCGCAAGTACTGAACAACGAACTGCGCAAAATCCTCGTCGGTGGCGACAAAGCGGCGGGTGGCCTGCAGATTCCAGTGGTCGAAGTGCCGGCGGGCCAGGCAAAAGACACCGTGACCCTGTTCCTGTCCGGTGATGGCGGCTGGCGTGACCTGGACCGCGATGTCGCGGGCGAAATGGCCAAGATCGGCTATCCGGTGGTCGGCATCGACACCCTGCGCTACTACTGGCAGCACAAGAGCCCCGAGCAAAGCGCACTGGACCTCACCGAACTGATGCAGCACTACCGGCAGAAATGGGGCACCAAGCGCTTCATCCTGACGGGTTACTCGTTCGGCGCCGACGTCCTGCCGGCGATCTACAACCGCCTGCCCGAGTCCGAGCAGCAACGCGTCGACGCAATCATCCTGCTGGCCTTCGCCCGCACCGGCAGCTTCGAAATCGAAGTCGAAGGCTGGCTCGGCAATGCCGGCAAGGAAGCCGCCACCGGCCCGGAAATGGCCAAGCTGCCACCCGCCAAGGTGGTGTGCATCTTCGGCGAAGAAGAAATCGACGAAAGTGGCTGCACCGACAAGACCGCCGTGGGCGAAACCATCAAATTGCCTGGCGGTCATCACTTCGACGAGAACTACCCGAAACTGGCCCGGCGGTTGGTGGATGTGATCGAGAAGCGTCAGACCAAGGTGGCTGAAGAGTGATCTGAGTCCCGCGCATGAAAAAGCCCTCGCAGCCATTCGGTTGCGGGGGCTTTTTTCGTTCCGGCAGATACCAAGGAACGCTTGTGGGAGCGAGCCTGCTCGCGAAGGCGGACTGACATTCAGCATTTGAGTCGACTGAAAATCCGCTTTCGCGAGCAGGCTCGCTCCCACAGGGGATTTTCATTGGTGTTGGATCAGATACCAGACAACAAAAAAGCCCCCGCAGCCGCAAGGCCACCGGGGGCTTTTTGATGAGGCAGTGCTTACATCTCCACCTGCGTCCCCAGCTCAATCACCCGATTCAGCGGCAGATTGAAGAAGCGCAGGTTGCCGTTGGCGTTCTGCAACATGAAAGCGAACAGCGCCTCGCGCCAGCGTGACATGCCTTCGAGTTTGGAGGCGATGACCGTCTCGCGGCTGAGGAAGTACGTGGTGCGCATCGGGCTGAAATCCAGTTCATCGAGATGACACAGTTTCAGCGCCTGCGGCACATCCGGCTCATCGGTGAAGCCAAAATGCAGAATCACCCGGAAGAAACCCTCGCCGTGGGATTCGACCTCGAAGCGCCGGTTCGTCGGCACTCGCGGGATGTCTTCGTATACCACCGTCAGCAGCACCACTTGCTCATGCAGCACCTGGTTGTGCAACAGGTTGTGCAGCAGCGCGTGGGGCACGGCATCCGGTCGCGCGGTAAGGAACACCGCCGTGCCCTGCACGCGATGTGGCGGTTGCACCGCGATACTGCTGATGAAAATCGGCAGCGGCAGCCCACCCTCGTCAATCCGCTCCACCAGCAACTGCTTGCCACGTTTCCAGGTGGTCATCAGCACGAACAAGGCGAAACCGGCAATCACCGGAAATGCCCCGCCCTGGATGATTTTCGGCACGTTGGCGGCAAAGTACAGACCATCGACCAACAGGAAGCCGAGCAACAACGGTACCGCGAAAACAGGCGGCCACTTCCACAACAGCAGGATCACGGCCGACACCAGAATGGTGGTCATCAGCATCGTGCCCGTCACCGCCACGCCATAGGCCGAAGCCAGGGCATCGGAGGATTCGAAACCGATCACCAGCAGAATCACGCCGACCATCAGTGCCCAGTTCACCGCACCGATATAAATCTGGCCTTGCTCGGCGCTGGAGGTGTGCTGGATGTGCATGCGCGGAATGTAACCAAGCTGGATGGCCTGACGAGTCAGGGAGAACGCACCGGAAATCACTGCCTGGGAGGCAATCACCGTGGCCAGGGTCGACAAGCCGACCAGCGGAATCAACGCCCAGCTGGGCGCCAACAGATAAAACGGGTTGCGCGCAGCCTCAGGATCGCCAAGCAGCAGCGCGCCCTGGCCGAAGTAGTTCAGCACCAGCGCCGGCAGCACGAGGATGAACCAGGCACGGGCGATGGGCTTGCGGCCGAAGTGGCCCATGTCGGCGTACAGCGCTTCGGCACCGGTCAATGCCAGCACCACCGCGCCAAGGATCGCCACGCCCATGCCCGGGTGCACGATGAAAAAGCGCACACCCCATACCGGATTCACCGCTTGCAACACTTCCGGGTGCTGGAGGATGCCATGGACACCCAGCGCTCCCAGCACCACGAACCAGGTGACCATGATGGGGCCGAACAAAATGCCGATGCGCGCGGTGCCGTGGCGCTGAATCAGAAACAGCGCAACCAGCACCACCAGTGACAGCGGCACCACCCAGTGGTCGATACCCTCGAATGCCAGCCCCAGGCCTTCAATGGCCGACAGCACGGAAATCGCCGGGGTGATCATGCTGTCGCCATAGAACAGTGCCGCGCCGATCAGCCCGCAGACCACCAGCAGGGTACGCAACTTGGCGTGCCCCGCCGCCGCCCGCCGCGCCAGCGCGGTCAAGGCCATGATCCCGCCTTCGCCCTGGTTGTCGGCGCGCAGCACAAACATCATGTACTTGATTGAAACGACCCAGATCAGCGACCAGAAGATCAACGCCAGAATCCCCAACACGCCGTCATGGTTGACCGGTACGCCATAGTCGCCGGAGAACACTTCTTTGAGGGTGTACAGCGGGCTCGTGCCGATGTCGCCGTAAACCACCCCGACCGCCGCGACCAGCATGCCGATCGGCTTCGCCGCCGAATGCCCGGCGCCCGCCGCGTGACTACTTGCCTGACCCATCCAACACTCCTGATTCCCAGACCGGCTTCTTCGAACGAAGCACTATGCTTTGTAGTGCAGCATGCGCTGTTTTACTTGTTGTTACAGACGTTTTCTTGACTGTAAAAAATCGGTAAAGCTCAACGGCGCGAAGCATAGCGCAGCACTCGTCGCATTTCCCTCCATAAAGCTGGTCAAGAGCGCCCGCCATCGCTAGAATTGCGCACTTTTTGATCAGAGGCGCGCCAAGCGCCCGTTTGTCGCCTTGCCCTTTGTCGGCTGGAGGCGTCACAAATACCGAGGTTAGACATGTCCACCACTCCTGCGCCGGCCAATCCAAAGGTTGGCTTCGTATCCCTGGGTTGCCCGAAAGCACTGGTCGACTCCGAGCGCATCCTCACCCAGCTGCGTATGGAAGGCTATGACGTCGTGTCCACCTATCAGGACGCCGATGTCGTGGTGGTCAATACCTGCGGCTTCATCGATTCGGCCAAGGCGGAATCCCTGGAAGTGATCGGCGAGGCCATCAAGGAAAACGGCAAGGTCATCGTGACCGGCTGCATGGGCGTCGAAGAAGGCAATATCCGTAACGTGCACCCGAGCGTGCTGGCCGTCACCGGCCCGCAGCAGTACGAGCAAGTGGTTAATGCCGTGCACGAAGTGGTGCCACCGAAGCAGGATCACAACCCGCTGATCGACCTGGTGCCGCCGCAAGGGATCAAGTTGACCCCGCGCCACTACGCCTACCTGAAGATTTCCGAAGGCTGCAACCACAGCTGCAGCTTCTGCATCATCCCGTCGATGCGCGGCAAACTGGTCAGCCGTCCGGTGGGTGATGTACTCGACGAGGCCCAGCGCCTGGTCAAGTCCGGCGTCAAGGAGCTGCTGGTGATCTCCCAGGACACCAGCGCCTACGGCGTCGACGTGAAATACCGCACCGGTTTCTGGAACGGCGCGCCGGTGAAAACCCGCATGACCGAACTCTGCGAAGCCTTGAGCACCCTGGGTGTGTGGGTTCGCCTGCACTACGTCTACCCGTACCCGCACGTTGACGAGCTGATCCCGCTGATGGCCGCCGGCAAGATCCTGCCGTACCTGGACATCCCGTTCCAGCACGCCAGCCCGAAAGTGCTGAAGTCGATGAAGCGCCCGGCGTTCGAAGACAAGACCCTGGCGCGCATCAAGAACTGGCGCGAAATCTGCCCGGACCTGATCATCCGTTCGACCTTCATCGTCGGCTTCCCCGGCGAAACCGAAGAGGACTTCCAGTACCTGCTGAACTGGTTGACCGAAGCCCAGCTCGACCGCGTCGGCTGCTTCCAGTACTCGCCGGTCGAAGGCGCTCCTGCCAACGATCTGGATCTGGACGTGGTGCCGGATGACGTCAAGCAAGACCGTTGGGAGCGCTTCATGGCGCACCAGCAGGCCATCAGCTCGGCGCGCCTGCAAATGCGCATCGGCCGTGAAATCGAAGTACTGGTCGATGAAGTCGACGAGCAAGGCGCGGTCGGGCGCTGCTTCTTCGATGCCCCGGAAATCGACGGCAACGTGTTCATCGATAACGGCAGCAACCTCAAGCCGGGCGACAAAGTCTGGTGCAAGGTGACCGACGCCGACGAATACGACCTCTGGGCCGAACAGATCTAAGCGCAAAAAATATGAAAAGCCCCGCTCTCTTGACGAGATGCGGGGCTTTTTTACGGCTATCGTTTTGTGTGGAACGGATTTTCCTCTCTAACAACACAAGGGGCAGGCGGGCATGCGCCAACATTCGGTCATCCATACACCGAAACTGAGCGACTACGAAGAACTGACACGAGTCTGGGAAGCGTCGGTGCGCGCCACCCATGACTTTCTGCCGGATAGCTACATCGAACTGCTGAAGAACCTGGTGCTGACCCGCTACCTCGACGCGGTGATGCTGATCTGCACCAAAGACTCGCATCAGCGCATCACCGGCTTCGCCGGCGTCGCGGCGGGCAAGATCGAAATGCTCTTCATCGACCCGGCGCATCGCGGCCAGGGCCTGGGCAAGCAGTTGTTGCGCTATGCCATGGAACACCTGAATGCCGATGAACTGGACGTCAACGAACAAAATCCGCAAGCCCTGGGCTTCTATTTCAAGCAGGGGTTCGAGGTGATCGGCCGCTCGGAAGTCGATGGCATGGGGCAGCCGTATCCGTTGCTGCATATGCGTTTTCGTCAGGCTCATCAGCTGTCGCGCAATGGCTGACACAAACCGGAGCAAATGTGGGAGCGAGCCTGCTCGCGAATGCGATGTGTCAGTCAGCACCGATGTCGGCTGACAGATTGCATTCGCGAGCAGGCTCGCTCCCACAAAAAGCAGCCACACTGAAATGGAGCCGGGATTAACCGGCGCCAGGCAGGTACAATGCCCACCCCTTTTTTGTTACGGCCCTGTCATGACTGACCCGATTCGACTATCCAAACGCCTCATCGAACTCGTCGGTTGCTCCCGTCGGGAGGCTGAGTTGTTCATCGAGGGTGGCTGGGTCACCGTCGACGGCGAAGTCATCGACGAGCCGCAGTTCAAGGTCGGCACCCAGAAAGTCGAACTCGACAAGGACGCCAAGGCGACCGCACCGGAACCGGTGACCATCCTGCTCAACGTGCCCGCCGGCATGGACGCGGACAGCGCCATGGCAACCCTCAGCGCCGAGACCTTGAGCGAAGAACACCGCTACGGCAAACGCCCGCTCAAGGGCCACTTCCAGCGCCTGACCGCCAGCACCGACCTGCAAGCCAATGCCAGTGGTTTGCTGGTGTTCACCCAAGACTGGAAGATCCTGCGCAAGCTCACGGCCGATGCGAGCAAGATCGAGCAGGAATACGTGGTCGAGGTCGAAGGCGACATGGCCGAGCACGGCCTGAACCGTTTGCAGCACGGCCTGACCTACAAGGGCAAGGAGCTGCCGCCGGTCAAAGCCAGCTGGCAGAACGAAAACCGCCTGCGCTTTGCCATGAAAAACCCGCAACCGGGCGTGATCGCCCTGTTCTGCCAGGCAGTCGGCCTGAAGGTCGTGGCCATCCGCCGCATTCGCATCGGCGGCGTGTCCATCGGCAAAGTGCCTCTGGGGCAATGGCGCTACCTGTCCGGCAAAGAGAAGTTCTAAGGCTTTTCTCGCCGCCATACATTCCGGCATCGCGCCTGGTCGCGATGCCCACAGCTGAATATCAGGACTGCACACATGATTCATAACGACGTATTGCGCAGCGTGCGCTACATGCTCGACATCAGCGACAAGAAAGTCATCGAGATCATCAAGCTCGGCGGCATGGACGTTAGCCTGCAAGACCTGGTGACGTACCTCGACAAGAAAGAAGAAGACGAGGAAGGTTTCGTACGCTGCCCGGACGAAGTCATGGCGCACTTCCTCGACGGCCTGGTGATCTTCAAGCGTGGCAAGGACGAAAGCCGTCCACCACAGCCGATCGAAGTGCCGGTGACCAACAACATCATCCTGAAAAAACTGCGCGTGGCCTTCGAACTGAAGGAAGACGACATGCACGCGATCCTCAAGGCCGCCGAGTTCCCGGTGTCCAAGCCTGAGCTGAGCGCCCTGTTCCGCAAGTTCGGCCACACCAACTATCGCCCGTGCGGCGACCAGTTGCTGCGCAACTTCCTCAAGGGCCTGACACTACGCGTGCGCCCTCAGTAACCCGTTCACCGCAGGAGCGAGCTTGCTCGCTCCTACAGGGCCGAATGGCCCCCCATTCCGCGCAAAAATAGTGGCTCCGCTTCCAGCGGCTGACGACTAGGGTGTATAGACCCTCAGCTCTCAGGACTCGCCATGCATCCCTACTTTTCCCTGCAAGGCCGCACCGCTCTGGTGACCGGCGGCACCCGCGGTATCGGCAAAATGATCGCCAAGGCCTATGTCGAGGCGGGTGCCACCGTGTACGTCTGCGCCCGCGATGCCGAAGCCTGCCAGCAAACGGCTGACGAACTCCGTGCATTCGGACGTTGCCACGGTGTGGCGGCCAATCTGGCCACCGAAGAAGGTGTACTGCAATTGGCCACGCGTCTGGGCGAACAGCTCACCCATCTCGACATTCTGGTCAATAACGCCGGAACCACCTGGGGCGCGCCATTGGAGAGCTATCCGATCAAGGGCTGGGAAAAGGTCATGCAGCTCAATGTGACGTCGGTATTCAACTGTATCCAGCAATTCCTGCCGCTACTGCGCAAGGCCGGCTCAGCGGCGAATCCGGCACGGGTCATCAACATCGGTTCAGTGGCCGGGATTTCATCCTTCGGGGAACAAGCCTATGCCTACGGACCGAGCAAAGCGGCCCTGCATCAACTGTCGCGGATTCTGGCGCGAGAACTGGTGAGCCAGCACATCAACGTCAACGTGATCGCGCCGGGGCGCTTTCCGAGCAAGATGACGCAACACATCGGCAATGATGAACAGGCACTGGCAGAAGATACGGCGTTGATCCCGATGAAGCGCTGGGGGCGGGAAGAAGAGATGGCAGCGCTAGCGATCAGCCTGGCGAGTACGGCCGGGGCTTATATGACCGGCAATATCATTCCGCTGGATGGTGGGTTCAGTCTCTAGATCGGCGGTGCGGCCTTCGCGGGCAAACCACGCTCCCACAGGTATTGTGAGCACAGTAAATCCCTGTGGGAGCGAGCCTGCTCGCGAAGGGGCCAGCACAGGCACCACTGAATTCAGGTCGATCGGGTTATCATGCCCTCCTTTCCCCCGCCTCGACCGCAAACCATGACCTACAGCGTTTCCCCTATCGGCTTTGTGCGCTCCTGTTTCAAGGAGAAGTTCGCCATCCCGCGCCAACCGCAACTGGCCCCGGCCGCGCGTGGTGTTCTGGAACTGGTGGCGCCATTCGATCAGGGCGATGCGGTGCAAGGCCTGGAACAGGTAAGCCATGTCTGGCTGCTGTTCCTGTTTCATCAGGCGCTGGAAGAAAAGCCACGGCTGAAAGTCCGCCCGCCTCGCCTCGGCGGTAATAAATCCATGGGCGTATTCGCCACCCGCGCCACCCACCGCCCCAACGGCATTGGCCAGTCGGTGGTCAAACTGGACAAGGTCGAAGCCAATCGCTTGTGGATATCCGGCATCGACTTGCTGGACGGCACGCCGATTCTCGACATCAAACCCTACGTGCCTTACGCCGACATCATCGATATCGCCTCCAACAGCATCGCCAGCGCCGCGCCACACCTGATTCCCGTGCAGTGGACGGACAACGCCCTGAAACAGGCTCACGGGCACTCACAGCGCCTTGCTGAGCCACTGGTTGAGTTGATTGAGCAATGTTTGGCGCAGGATCCACGCCCGGCGTACCAGACGCCCGCGCCGGAGCGGGAATATGGCGCGCAATTCTGGGACCTGGATGTGCGCTGGCATTATCCGACACCGGAGATGATCCGGGTGCTCGAAGTCATTCCCGCGAAGGTTTGAACGCCATAAACGACTGTGGGAGCGAGCCTGCTCGCGAAAGGGGTGTGTCAGTCAACATCAATGCTGACCGGTACATCCTCTTCGCGAGCAGGCTCGCTCCCACAGGCAAGGCAAAGCAGCTGAGCGGTGTTGTTACTTCTCGACGAACGCACGCTCGATCAGGTAATCACCCGGCTCGCGCATCCGCGGCGAGACTTTCAGGCCGAAGCTGTTCAGCACTTCGCTGGTCTCGTCGAGCATGCTCGGGCTGCCGCACAGCATGGCGCGGTCGTCCTGCGGGTTGATCGGCGGCAGACCGATGTCGCTGAACAGCTTGCCGCTGCGCATCAGGTCGGTCAGGCGACCTTCGTTCTCAAATGGCTCACGGGTCACGGTCGGGTAGTAGATCAACTTGTCACGCAACGATTCGCCGAAGAACTCATTCTGCGGCAGGTGCTCGGTGATGAACTCGCGGTAGGCGACTTCGTTGACGTAACGCACGCCGTGGCACAGGATCACTTTTTCGAAACGCTCATAGGTTTCCGGATCCTGGATGACGCTCATGAACGGCGCCAGACCGGTACCGGTGCTGAGCAGGTACAAATGTTTGCCAGGCTTCAAGTCGTCCAGCACCAGCGTGCCGGTAGGCTTCTTGCTGATGATGATCTCGTCGCCTTCCTTCAGATGCTGCAGCTGGGAAGTCAGCGGACCATCAGGCACCTTGATGCTGAAGAACTCGAGATGCTCTTCCCAGTTCGGGCTGGCAATCGAGTAAGCGCGCATAAGCGGGCGGCCATTGGGTTGTTGCAGGCCGATCATCACGAACTGACCGTTCTCGAAGCGCAGGCCCGGATCTCGGGTGCACTTGAAGCTGAACAGAGTGTCGTTCCAGTGATGAACACTGAGGACACGCTCGTGGTTCATGTTGCTCATGTACGGGGACTCCTGGAGATTGTCGGCGCATGCTCCGCACTCTGTGAGCGGCGCGCAATTGCATCGCATTCTAATAGCAGTGACAATATCTGTTAAATGGATTATTAAGATAAGGGTTATCGGTTATATCGATATGCGATTTACTCTCCGTCAACTTCAAGTATTTGTCGCCGTCGCCCAGCAGGAAAGCGTGTCCCGTGCTGCGGGCCTGCTCAACCTGTCGCAATCGGCGGCGAGCACCTCGATCACCGAACTGGAGCGCCAGTCCAGCTGCCAGCTGTTCGACCGCGCCGGCAAACGGCTGAGCCTCAACGCCCTCGGCAAACAGCTGCTGCCGCAAGCGGTGGCGATGCTCGACCAGGCCAAGGAAATCGAAGACCTGCTCAACGGCAAGTCCGGTTTCGGCTCCTTGGCGGTGGGCGCGACCCTGACCATCGGCAATTACCTGGCCACCCTGTTGATCGGCGGTTTCATGCAGCGCCACCCGGAAAGCCAGGTGAAGCTGCATGTACAGAACACCGCCAATATCGTGCAACAGGTTGCCCACTACGAAATTGACCTGGGTCTGATCGAAGGCGATTGCAGCCACCCGGACATCGAAGTGCAGAGCTGGGTCGAAGATGAACTGGTGGTGTTTTGCGCGCCGCAGCATCCCTTGGCGCAACGTGGCACCGCGACCATGGACGAACTGAGCCATGAAGCCTGGATTCTGCGCGAACAAGGCTCGGGGACACGGCTGACATTCGATCAGGCCATGCGTCATCACCATCGCGCGCTGAACATCCGCCTGGAACTGGAGCACACCGAAGCAATCAAGCGCGCGGTGGAGTCCGGCCTGGGAATTGGCTGTATTTCGCGGCTGGCACTGCGGGACGCGTTCCGCCGCGGCAGCCTGGTGCCGGTAGAGACGCCGGATCTGGACCTGGCCCGCCAGTTCTACTTCATCTGGCACAAGCAGAAATACCAGACGTCGGCGATGCGCGAATTCCTCGATCTGTGCCGCGCTTTCACCGCCGGGGTCCAGCGCAGCGACGAGATCGTGCTGCCGACGATCGCTTAAAGAAGTATCACGGCCCACACCAGCGCGATCATGGTCAACGCCACCAGTTGCGCGGCGCTGCCCATGTCCTTGGCGTTCTTCGACAGCGGATGCCGCTCAAGGGAAATGCGGTCGATCGCCGCTTCCACTGCCGAGTTGAGCAACTCGACAATCAAGGCCAGCAGGCAGACTGCAATCAGCAGCGCCTGCTCGACGCGACTGACGTTCAGGAAGAACGACAGGGGAATCAGGATGACGTTGAGCAAAACCAGCTGCCGGAAAGCCGCTTCGCCGGTGAAAGCTGCGCGCAGGCCATCGAAGGAATAACCCGAGGCATTGAGGATGCGTTTCAGGCCGGTCTGGCCTTTGAAAGGGGACATAGAGTAGGCAACTGACCAAAAAAGGAGTGGGAAAGCTAGATTAACCAAAGTCAAAAAAGCGTGAAGATGCCAACCCTTATTGGCTTGAAATTGACTCAAGTTGTTGCAGGAGCAACGCAGCCTGGGTTCGGGTTCGCACGTTCAGTTTACGGAAAATCGCCGTCACGTGGGCCTTGATGGTCGCTTCAGAAACGCCCAGTTCGTAAGCAATCTGCTTGTTCAGCAAACCCTCGCAGACCATGGTCAACACCCGGAACTGCTGAGGTGTCAGGCTGGCAAGGCCTTCGCTGGCCGCTTTGGCCTCATCGGAAACGTTGACCGCTTCGAACGCTTGCGGTGGCCAGTACACGTCACCCTCGAGTACGGCACGCACGGCTTTCTGGATCACACCCAGGTCGCTGGACTTGGGAATAAAGCCACTGGCCCCGAACTCACGGGACTTGACCATCACCGAGGCTTCTTCCTGGGCCGAAACCATCACGACCGGAATCTGCGGGTATTGACCACGCAACAGCACCAGCCCGGAAAAACCGTACGCCCCCGGCATATTCAGATCCAGAAGCACCAGATCCCAGTCGGCCTTTTCAGTCAGGCGGCCTTCCAGTTCGGCAATGCTCGCCACCTCCACCAAACGGACATCCGGGCCTAGCCCGAGGGTCAACGCTTGATGCAGGGCGGAGCGAAAAAGCGGGTGGTCATCGGCTATCAGGATTTCGTATGTGGCCATTTTTCAAATGATCCTGTTTTTTATGGGGTACCCGACGCATTCGGGTAGCGCCAAAACAACTCGAGGCACAGCCAGGCAGCTGCACCAACAGGGCACGTTCAACGCCAATCACGTAAAAAAGCGGCGTATCAAACTTCGGCCGCGCCCTAATCGGCGCCAAGCATGCCCAGCGAAGTCGGGGTGGTCAAGCTGGATGGCCAGTACAGTCTTTTGCAGTATGGGCGACAATCAGCCCATGACAGGCGCGGTGTTCTGCACAAATGGCAGCAACTCGGCATGTGCCGGTGTTTCCACGTTCATTTCAAGCTGCCGCTTGGCATCGAGGTAATGCTGGCTGAATACATCGAAATAAGCGTCCAGGGCCGACGCCGCCTGCGTATCGCCCGCCAGATCAAGGCACAACGCCGCGACCTCAGCGGTACACAGATGTTCGCTGCGGGTAGATCGACGCAATTGATAGCGCGAGAGTTTTTCGGGCAACAGGCTAAGGATCGGCAACCCATCGAAATAAGGACTTTTGCGGAAAATCTTCCGGGCTTCGGTCCAGGTCGCGTCTAATAGAATGAACAGCGGTCGCCTGTTGCTATCCAACGCTACACTGTGGGTCACGCGCTCGGGCTCGACATACTCACCCGGAAACACCAGATAAGGCTGCCATTGCGGATCGGACAACAGCGCCAGCAACTGCTGATCGACGTCGGTCCGCGACCAGATGAACGCGTGGTTATCGCGCACCACGTCAGCGATCAGCCAGCCGGTGTTGCTGGGTTTGAACACTTCCTTGCTGGTCATGATCAGGCACACCCCCGAGCGGGTATCGACCCGTGGGCGCCAGGCGCACAGGCAATGGCTCTCGATCACACGGCAGGCTCGGCAACGGGTTGCGCGCCAGCCTCGGGCCTGAATCGGCTTGATGCCTTCATCTTCGCGCTGATCGCGCAGGCGGGCGACGGCGTTGGGGGCATGGATCATTGCGGGCAAGACCGGCAGACAGAGGAACTCGACACAAATAGCACTCGGGGCAATAAAGACCGGCAGTTTACCAGAGCCACCGGCGCAAGCCTGTACCGTCCAGACGGGCTCCCCTATAATTCGCCGCCACTGAACGCACAGTCACGTGGCTGGTCGAACCACCAGTCACTGAACCAGGAGAGTTTCATGCTGCGCCTTATCGTTCCCACCGCTGCCATTCTGCTGGCGTCGTCCTTCAACGCTCAGGCTGCGTCCTTGAGTGAGCAGAATCTGAACAGAGAGCTGCGCAACGTCGCCGCACAAAGCAGCGTCGGCACGCCACGGGCGATCAACGAAGACATTCTTGACCAGGGCTACACCGTCGAAGGCAATACGCTGATCAACCACTTGAGCGTGCAAAGCAGCCATGCCAACAAGATGCGGGCTGATCCGAAGGCGGTGTACTTCCAGCTTGGCGCCTCCGTATGCAGAAACGAGGGTTACCGCAAGCTGATGAAGAAGGGTGCGATCATGCGTTACGACTTCACCGAGGTGAAGACCAATCGCGCGGTTGGCTCGGCAAGCTTCCAGGAATCGGATTGCCCGAAAGCCGCACCGGTGAAGAAGAAGTAACTATTTGGACTTGGCGCGCCGCTGTTCATCCTCGGCGCGCAGATCTGCCAGCAATGCCTGCAAGTAACGCGAACGCCGCTCCGCCCCCTCCAGTCGTCGGCAACACTCCTCCTCGAGACTCAAATGATTAGTCTCGGCCGATGACTTCAGTAATCGATACAGTTGCGTATCGATCTCTATTTCCAGAATGACTCTGGCCATCAATCCCGCCTCCTTGCACCTCGCTCTTGTTGAGCGATAAATCCTTCTACCGCCTGTACCGTGCGCCCTGCCGTTGACGCGAAGTTGTCGTGTGACACCTGTAACTTAGTAAATCAGAGTGCAGGACATGCGGCGCGCCTTCAGACGAGCGGTGAAAGCACTTTGCAAATCGTCAATAAGCGGTTGCCAGGAAAGACTTTGCGGCGCAATGATCAAAGCAGCGCAAATCACCACCAGGGTCTAGATTTCAAGGTATCCACATTCACTTGTTCAGGGCAGGAAAGGGGCCGCCCGTTATGTATTGCGTTGTGCGAACGTTTCTTTCATCCAAGGGAAAAACAGAGCCTGTATGGATGACCCGATGATCATTCGGGTCGAGTGGATCGCCCAGGCATGGGCTTGGGCAGACAGCGACACAGGAGTGTCGTGGCGTCGACGCTTGTTTTGTCGAAGCCGAGGGTTCTGTGCAGAAGGAGAAGTTGAATGCCTTACCAACCGAATGACCTCCTTAGCCGTCATTTCGAAGAAAGCGGCCACGACCTCATCAGCAAGGTCGAAGAGCAACTCAACCTGGTTTCACCCAACAGCCCGAACATCCCGATTTACCGCGACATGATCCTGACCGTGCTGCGCATGGCCCAGGAAGACCACAACCGCTGGAATGCCAAGATCACCTTGCAAGCCCTGCGTGAACTGGAGCATGCATTCCGTGTGCTGGAACAGTTCAAGGGCCGACGCAAAGTCACGGTGTTCGGCTCTGCCCGCACTCCGATAGAACACCCGCTGTACGCAATGGCCCGGGAGCTGGGTGCCGCGCTGGCACGCTCGGACATGATGGTGATCACCGGTGCCGGTGGCGGCATCATGGCCGCGGCTCACGAGGGCGCCGGCCTGGCACACAGCCTGGGCTTCAACATCACCCTGCCCTTCGAACAACACGCCAATCCCACCGTCAACGGCACAACCAACCTGCTGCCGTTCCACTTTTTCTTTACCCGCAAACTGTTCTTCGTCAAGGAGGCCGACGCACTGGTGCTGTGCCCTGGCGGTTTCGGCACCCTGGATGAAGCGCTGGAAGTGCTGACACTGATCCAGACCGGTAAAAGCCCGCTGGTACCGGTGGTGTTGCTGGACTCACCGGGCGGCAAGTTCTGGCAAGGGGCACTGGACTTCATTCGCGAACAGCTAGAGGAAAATCGCTACATTTTGCCCACGGACATGAAACTGGTGAAACTGGTCTACAGCGCCGAGGACGCTGTAGAACACATCAACAAGTTCTACAGCAACTTCCACTCCAGCCGCTGGCTCAAGCATCAGTTCCTGATCCGCATGAACCACAAACTGAGTGACCGGGCACTCGAACACATGCAAGAGTCGTTTGCGGACCTGTGCCTGAGTGATCATTTCCACCAGCATGCCTACAGCGGCGAAGAACACGATGAAGCACAGTTCAGCCATCTGGCTCGACTGGCCTTCGCCTTCAACGCCCGTGACCATGGCCGGTTGCGAGAGCTGGTGGACTACATCAACCTGCCGGAAAACTGGGCACACTCCCAGCCTCAGGCACAACAACGCACACGGGAGTCATCCAAGGTTACGTGAGGCACAAAAAAACGGCCCGCTATCGAAATAGCGAGCCGTTTCAGTTAATCGTCCATTCCTCGGCCACTGAACAAGCGGCTGATCATTTCCATGGAATATCCCCGATACGCCAGGAATCTGCCTTGCTTGGCACGTTCCCGCGCGTCTATCGGTAAGTGCCCGGAGAACTTGCGGCGCCAGGTGTCTTCCAGTTGCTCCTGCCAGTTAATACCGCACTCGCGCAAGGCAAGTTCGATATCGCTACGTTGCAGGCCGCGCTGGCTCAACTCTTCACGAATGCGCAAAGGGCCATAGCCGGAACGGGCACGGTAGGAAACGAAGCTTTCAAGATAACGGGATTCGGAGAGCAAGCCCTCTTCCGTCAATCGGTCGAGTGCTGTTTCGATCATTTCGGGGAGCGCGCCGCGCTGACGCAATTTACGCGTCAGCTCGACTCGACCGTGCTCGCGTCGCGCGAGCAGGTCCATGGCGGTTCGCCGCACCGCGACGAGTGTATCGAGTACGGCGGTCGTCATCGGAGCAATCAGATATCAGCGTCAGCCAGATCGTCTTCGGTCTCTTTGACTGCAGAAGCCTTGGAGTCCGCGATCACTGCCGGAGACAGCAACTTGTCACGCAGTTGCTTCTCGAGCGTTGCTGCGATTTCCGGATTATCCGCCAGGAACTTGGCTGAGTTGGCCTTGCCCTGACCGATCTTGGTGCCGTTGTAGGCATACCAGGCACCGGATTTTTCAACGAAACCGTGTAGAACGCCCAAGTCGATCATCTCGCCATTGAGGTAGATGCCCTTGCCGTAAAGAATCTGGAACTCGGCCTGACGGAACGGCGAAGCCACCTTGTTCTTCACAACCTTGACGCGGGTTTCGCTGCCAACGACTTCATCACCTTCTTTCACCGCGCCAGTACGGCGGATGTCCAGACGAACCGATGCGTAGAACTTCAGTGCGTTACCACCGGTGGTGGTTTCCGGGCTGCCGAACATCACACCGATTTTCATACGGATCTGGTTGATGAAGATCACCAGGCAGTTGGCATTCTTGATGTTGCCGGTGATTTTACGCAGCGCCTGAGACATCAGTCGGGCTTGCAGGCCCACGTGCATGTCACCCATTTCGCCTTCGATTTCAGCCTTTGGCACCAGCGCCGCCACGGAGTCGACGATGATCACGTCAACCGCGTTGGAACGCACCAGCATGTCGGTGATTTCCAGGGCCTGCTCGCCGGTGTCCGGCTGGGAAACCAGCAGGTCGTCGACGTTGACGCCCAGCTTGCCGGCGTACTCAGGATCGAGGGCGTGTTCGGCATCGACGAATGCGCAGGTCGCGCCGGCTTTTTGAGCCTGGGCGATCACGGACAATGTCAGTGTGGTTTTACCGGAAGATTCAGGACCATAGATTTCAACAATACGGCCTTTTGGCAGACCGCCAATGCCCAGTGCGATGTCCAGACCCAGAGAGCCAGTGGAGATGGCCGGGATCGCCTGACGGTCCTGATCGCCCATACGCATTACGGCACCCTTGCCGAATTGACGTTCGATCTGACCCAGGGCCGCAGCCAAGGCTTTCTTCTTGTTGTCGTCCATTAAAGTCCTCACGTAATCAATAAGGCCTGACGGCCAACACCTGTATAAGTAGCCAGTATTATTCCACAGCGGTTGAGGATCGCCTACCCCTGATTTGAGATTTCTGCCGCGGTATGGCGCAGCAGCCCCTCTAGCGCGGCCTTCACCGTTTGTCGGCGGACCTCGTCGCGGTCACCCGGGAAGTGTTGCAACTCGCTGAACACCCGCTCGCCCACGCCCCAGGCCAGCCACACCGTGCCTACGGGTTTGCTCGGCGAGCCACCGTCCGGCCCGGCCACGCCACTAACCGCCACGGAAAAAAATGCACGACTTTTTTCCTGGGCGCCCCTGGCCATCGCCTCGACCACCTCGCGACTGACCGCCCCCACCGTGGTAAACAATTCCACCGGCACACCCAATTGCAGGTTCTTCTGCAGATTGGAGTAAGTCACATAACCGGCCTCGAACCACGCCGAGCTGCCGGGGATACGGGTAATGGCTTCGGCGATCCCGCCACCGGTACAAGACTCGGCCGTGGAGACATGGGCATTGAGCATCTGTAATTGCCTGCCAAGGTCAGCGGCCAGCTGGGTGATTACTTTCACGGGCATCTCCTGTTGGGGCGGAATGACACCTACCGTACACGAGCGCATCGCGCTTGCAAGTTACAGGGTCGAACAAGATGTTAGCGGATGATCGTCCTGACATAGGCCTGACAGGCCTGCAAGGCAGTCAATCCACGGTCGCCGTCATGGGTGATGGCGACAATTCGTTGAGCATGCGCCGGGTCAAGTCGGGCGCGTACGGCGCCATGATCCATGCTGCCGGCGCGGGAGGTGGCTGACACTGCACCTGCTCCGGCATCGAGGAGGACTGACAGCCGCACATCTGCAGTGGCAAGACGATCGCGCAGGCGATCCTGATCACGTTGGACATCGCTCAATACTCGGTAATGGTTTTGTTCACTGGTCGAAAGCCGTTGCTCGAGGGCCAGGCGCCTGCCCTGTTCGGCTTGTTGCCGCGTCGCTGCAGCCAGGGTCAGTTGATTCAGCGTTTCACCGTGCAACCTCGCCTGCTCTGCCAGTTGCCGGCCATAACGCCAATCCTGAAAGCGCCAGGCCAGGCCACCGGCCAACATGACCAGTAACACAACTGCACCGATAATTCGGTAAGGCGTCGCAATCAAACCGAAGGCTGACATAACACCGCCCTCGCCCGCGCCCAGAGTTGCAAGCGGTCCTGCAGCCCGTTCAGTCCACCATTGATACGACGGGTGATGCTGTTGAACTGGCCACGATCGGCCAGTTCATTGAGGCCGCTCTGCTCCCAGAACCAGGCGGCGGATTCAGCGGCCCACTGCGGTTGTTCCAGTAGTTCTGGCTGGGCAAGCAGGCGTTCGTCGCCGAACAGCCCGAGGCTGCATTGACGATAGTTGTTGCGACCGGTGATCTGAATCAGGCCACGACCGCGATAGCGTTGCCCGTCGCCGTCGGGCTCCGGCGTGTTGCCCAGGCGCCCGGCGAGCGCCCCGGTGTCGTATTTGCTCAAGTATTGATCGCTGCCCAGTTCACGTACGTACTGCAACTGCCCTGACTCATGGCCGACTTGTGCGAGGAAGGCGGCTATGCGCGTGGGTGTATTGATGTTGCGGTGAGCCATGGCGGTGTCGAGGACAGAAATGAAAACGCCCGCTTGGGTGCGGGCGTTGGGGAAAATCTTGAGTAGCTGTTGCTCAGTGAGACGCATCGCTCGGTCCGGTGAGTAAAGGTTGAGATTCACAAGTTGGGGATTGTTCGGCAAACACCTGCGCAATATTTCCTGCGACTGACAAACCCTGCTGAGCAGCAGGTTACCGTCACGGCGCGCGAGCGTGGCCTGTGCAATTGTTGCGTCGTGTTATGTCGCCGAGCCCAGGCAAGTTGCCGCGATTTTGCAGCGATAGCTGTCTTTTCGATTGCCACTGGCCGTGACCTTGTCGATTGACCAGCGCCCACGCATGAAATCGGGCCAGGTTTCGTCCAGCACCACGACCCCTTCGGCTGAAAGGCCGGGATTGCCTGGACAATCAATGTTCACCTTGAGTGCTTCGCGCATCATCCGGCGCACTTCGCCTTCACAGGCTGCCAGGGCCTCCTCAGCGTTCTGGCCGCGCTGACGCAGGGTCTTGAATGGCGCGATGCCGCTTTCGACACTGCGCTCCTTGCCTGCCGCCGCGTCCCACCAACTGATTTTGCAACCCTGATACTTCGTCCGGGCGGATTCATCGAGGGTAGCGGCGATGAAGGCGTGGTCGTCCGGGCGATTGTTCGTCGTCACCGACAGTCGAACATTCGGCAATACCTTACCCGACAGTGATTTGACCTGACCGCGTCGCGCCAACACATACAGCTCGTTGATCGGTTTCGCTACCGCGTCATGTATACAGGCCAGACGCGTCAGAAAGCCCATGTCGGTTTCGTTGGATTGATCGATGTGTTCAATCTTGATCATGGCCAGATCGGGCGCGACACGGGGAGAAAATCCGTGGCGGGACGTCAATAGACGAAACAACGCGCCGAGGGTCGTCGGGCCGTGGCTGAGGGATCGGCGTAGCTTGAAACCCGTTTCGTCCGCCACACTGAACGGCGCTGCGGTGGCCACCAGTGTCAACGTCAGGGGAAACAGTTTGGGCGTGCGACGGCTGATCACGAACAGGCCTTTATCCACCAGCCCCGATTCCAGATAGCCGACCCGCAGGCCGATTTTCCCACCCAGATCCGGCAACCCCTCCAGTCCGTGCAGATCGATCGTCAGCGTCAACTGATCGGACTCGATTCCCGACGCATCGATGTGCTGCCAACTGAGTAATCGCTCGTTGAGCAGTGCCGCGTTGGCCCCATATATTTCCACTACCGGGGTAAATCCAAGAGCCATAGAGCCTCCTCAGTCCCAAGCCGATACCGGTCGGGTCGCAATGGGTCGGGAATCGATTTCCGGCAAGACCATCCAGACGCCCGCGGGCAATATGGCTGCGTGCTCGGCCAGCGTCGGATTGAGGCGCCAAAAGGCTTCTTCTACTGCATCGTCACTGCGTCCCAGCTGCCGAAACAGCAGCAGGTTCACCGAATCGCCGGCAATACTTTTGACTCTACGCATGGGTGTACTCCACCAAATCGATCGTCCAATCAATCACCATCGCCGTACCATCATCGATAATCAGGCTCTGGTTCTCCGATATGTTGTTGATGCGCCACAAGCCCCAGTTACGGCCAATGCCGTCGACCAGCGGCAACGGCACGCGCAATGCCTGCAAGGCCCGCAACTCATCCAGGCGTTCCATCGCCTGTGCATACATCGACTTGCCGCTGATGATAAGAACCTGCAGGCCTTGCCCGGTCTGGCTGGACTTGGGTTTACTGGTCAGGATGTCGATGTTCGTCCAGCCCCCATCCGACTTACGCTGCAGGGTGCTGTAAGCGAAGTTTCCGGACAGTCCGAAAATGAAACTGCCCAGTGCCATTTGCTGGCGCATTACATACCTCCATCGGTCAGGGCCGCGTCACGGCGTACGGTGAGTGGATTGGTTACCAGCGGTAAAAATTCGCCATGCAATTGCCTGCGCAACTGCGCCATGACCTTTTCAACCAACTGTTCGGAGTCGGACGGGTTGGCACCACTGATCTGGATGACCGGGTTGAAGTTGACCTGCTGGTTCTGCGTCTGTGCGCTGCTCAGATCCTTGCTGACTTGCTCCGGGGGCTGGAGTCGGTCCTTCGCGGTATAAAGGGTCTCACCCAGCGCCTCCCCACCCTCGCTGCCAAAGTAGCTGCCCAGCAAACCGCCAATGACCCCGCCAACCGCCGTCCCCAGGACGGGAACTGGAATGAAGCTGCCGATCAATGCGCCGGTGGCGGCGCCGGCATAGGCTCCGGCCAAGCCGCCGACACCCGATCCAGCCGCGCCCGCGGCGGCTTTGTAATCACCGGCCAGCAATGCCTTGAGTCCGTCATAACCGGCACTGGCCAGCGCCAGGGGGGCGCCCAGCCTGCCGGTGAAGGACTTGGCCCGGGCCGCCGCCGCAACCAGCCGATTGCGCATCGTGGGACGCCCAGGCTGACCGTCACCGCCCACGCGCCTGCCTGGACTTCCCTGTCCGGATGACAGGGTGACCGCCTCCGGCTTCAAAAGCTCCGAGGTGATGGACGACGTGACGGACGCCAGTCTGGTCAGGATGGCACCGCGAAACGGCGTCGCGAGGGCCGCGCCGAGCAGGGTCAACCCGGCGGCGACTTTCGGAAATGATTCGACCAGGTCACTCAACCCACTGACCAGGCCATCGACACTGAGCATCGCAAGGTCAGTAAAGGGAGCTACCGCGTTGGCAATCGCCGCATCCAGTCGCGTCAGACTGGCATCCAGCGAATTCCAGCGTGCTTGCGAGGTGTTCCCCCGGGCTTCGGCAGTCTGCGCCATCGAACCCTCGTCACCGAGCGCGGACGTCGCGTACGTACTCTTGTCGGACACCCGTGCAAAGGCTGCTTGCAGGGTCTTGGGTGCCTTGAACAACTGGCCGATGCCATCATCACCTTCGAACAGAGTCTTGAGTAACGAGGCCTGCTCCCCGGCCGTTTTTTTCTCCAGCGCCTCCTGTACTCTGGTGATCGCTGCCGGTGCGTCCTTGCGCATTTCGCTGGCCAGTTGCGCGGGGTCAAAGCCAAGCCGGGCCATGGCCATGCGCTGATCCGCCGTGGCGTTATCACCCTTGCTCAATGTCGAACTGAGGGTTTTCAACGACGCGCCGGCTTCATCCTTGCCCACGCCAACGCTCAGCAGGGCCGCAGCGATTGCCGCCACCTGCTCGGGCTTCATGCCGGCGGCCAGGCCCGACTCGCCGCTACGTTGCACAATCGATCCGATGTCTGCCGCTTTGGCATTCAAATCGACACTGCCTGCCAAATGATTGCCCGCATCGGCCAGGTCGAGACGTTGAGCACGATCGAGGCCTGACGAGGTACGCCAGCCAGCCATTATTTCGCCCGCTTCCTTCACGGATATCTTGTACGCCGACGCCATGAGGGCAGCGTCGCCAGCAAAATCCTTCAGCGTTTTGCGCAGGTCCTCCGACTGAACATCCTTGACCAGACCTGAATCGATTGCCGCCAGTTGGACCCCAGCCAGTTGCACACCTGTCGTCCCTGCAGGGGCAATCCGTTTCTCGCTCGCCAACTTCAGATTGTCATTGGCCATCTCCTGAAGTCCATCAGGGTCCATTCGCAGCTTCAGGCCGATATCGACCATCGCCGTCTGAATCGCCATGGCAGACTTCAAATCCTGCGGTGGCGGGCGTTGTTCAACCTCAGCCATGAGCCTGGGTTTCGTCTCACTGGTCGAGGCCGGTACGGCGTTCGTCCTGCCCGGCGAACGCAGTGACGACAAGGCCGCCGTCAAGGCCGCCAGCGCCTCGCCAAGCTTGCCCTGTCCCTGCGTCAACAGACGGATATCCAGACTGTTCATATTCAACGCCTGGCTGAGCTGCACCAAAGGGTCCTTGAACCCCGACAACCCCAAGGCTTGGGATGCGTTGTTCAATGACGGCCATTCAATGCCTGCACCCGCCAGCAAATACTTGCTCTCAGCCATCCTCCTCTACTCCTTTTTCACGCCAAGGCGAGTGATCGCTATGTCATAGCGGCGCAACGCCTTTGCGACGTCCCACTCCAGAATGTCCGCTTCACTTACCGGGTAAATGAGCGGCACCACATCGAGGATCACTTCGATGTCGCGCTCCGAAAGAAGGCCGCCGGTTGGTTTAAAAAATCGTCGATGCGCACCTGCAGTTGAGTCCAGTCGGGAACGGTCAACAGGGCCAGGTCGGGAAGCATCAGGCCGGTGCAGTGGGCGGTGATGAACTCGGCGCGTTCCTTGGGCGTCTTGAGTTTTTTCATCCCCTTGGTGGCGCGCAGTACCGGCATTTCCAGGGTCAGCGAGGCCAGGGTGCGACCCGCCACGGCGAGCGGTTGCAGCAAGGTCACTTCATCGGGGGCGGCTGATGGTTGTTCCCCCTTGCCCACTTGCCCAAGAAAGTGCGAAGTCGGCAACGTCGACATCTCGTGTACGTATTGGGCGATGCTGACGTAGTCCGGGCGTTTAAGCTGGTCGAGTTCCTTGATCGACAGACCGGTGGCCAGCAGCGCCAGTTCGAAGAACTGGTCGTCTTCATCATCGCCGGCACGGGCCAGGGCTTCTTTTTGCGCGGCGTAATACAAGGGGTTGAGTTGGATTTGCTCGATCTGCAAATTGTCGTCCGAAGTGATCGGCGACAGCAGGTCATGAACAGGAGGTGTCCAAGACATGGAATGAATTCCTTGGTGGTTCACGTGAGGGTCGAATTGCCAGGAGCCTTGTGGGAGCGAGCCTGCTCGCGAATGCAACCTGTCAGTCGACATCACTGCTGACTGATACAGCGCTTTCGCGAGCAGGCTCGCTCCCACAGGGTGTGCGCCTTGGTTGGCCTTGAGGGTTACGGCAACAGGACGGCCCGGCGGGCGTCGCCGAGAATGTCGACGCCGTTGAGCATGAACTTCTGGGTACGCACATCGATGTCGATCACCGGGATGCCGTTTTCCAGGCGGTTGTAGGTGCGGCAGGCAAGTTCCAGGGTGGTCTTGGGCTTTTCGCTCATCTTCAACGTGGTTTCCCCAAGGGATTTCAACTGACCGCCCACGGTGTGATACGTGAACCAGGTGTTGCCGTCCTGATCCTGACCGGCTTCGCGCACGTTCAGCAGGATGTCTTCACCCAGCTTCACGCCGAGGGCCAACATGACTTCCGGCCCCATTCCTTGCAGGGTCAACGTAGCGGTGAGTGCCTTGCCATTCTTGGCCATTTGCTCGGCGATAAAGCGTCCGCCGCGCATTTCTTCCATCTCGAATTCGATTTTCGGCGGAGTGAAATCCTCCACCGTCGCCGACAACGGCAGACCTTGCAGGGTGGCCGCGATGGCCTGTCTTACGCGGTTGGTAAACATTAGAGAACGTCCTCCAGGAACTGCTCGATGATTTCATCGCGGGCATTGAGTTGATAAACCATGTGTTCGTTCGGCGCATAACGGCCGTAGTCGATGACCACGTACCAGGTGCCGTTCTTGTACTTCTCGACACTGTTCAATTCCGGGTGCAGGTACACGCTGCCGCCTGGAATCGTTTCGTCGGCGACCAGGGTTTGCAGCCAGTCGTTGATGCGCTTGACCTCCTGGTCCATGAACGATTTGGTCAGGTTCTTGGCCATGGCTTTCTGGCCGGCCTTGACCAGCTTGCGGCTGATCGCGTCTTCGAGACCGACGTAGCTGATGAACTTGCCGGTGATCGAGCGGTTACCCAGCAGCGAGAAGCCACCGAGGATGGTGCGGGCGTAGTAGCTGATGCCGTAGCGGTTGAGCAGATCGCCTTCGGTGGAGGTGTCGAGGATGTTGTATTCCACCACCCGCGAAACGTCCTCGGCGTAGGTCACCTGGTTGCCCGGGCTCTCCCATTGCTTGACCTTGGCCAGGGCCGCGATGGCCAGGCTCGATGGCGACAGGAAGACGTTTTTCTTCGCCGCCTTCGAGTACACCGACGGCATGTTGTGCACCAGCAGGCAGCGGTCGAAACCCAGCTCCGCGCCGCCCAGTTCCTGGCTGTACGTCACCTGATCGGCGACCGCGGCATCCTTGCCGTCGAGCACCACCCGGGCCTTGATGCGTTTGCCGAAGGAGGCAAACTCACTGGCCACCGCTTTAGTGCCGGTGAAGCCCGGCGCGCCGATAATGCTCAAGTCCTCGGGCACGCCGCTCAACGCCGCGAGGCCGAGCTTGCGACCGGTCAATGGATCGATGCCGCCGATGACGTTGTTCAGCGTGTCGGCCGGGGTCGCGCCCTCTTCGACGATGACCACGTATACCGGCACCTTGACCACTTTCAGGATCTGGAACACCGCGTGATACAGCGTGCCTTCCTCAGTGCCGGTCGGATCGAGTAGTGCCTGGGTGGTAAAGCTGTTGATGCGGAACGGAGCGTTGCGCGGAATCAGCACATCGGCCTTCGGCGCCGTGCCGATCAAACCGATGACGTTGTCACCCAGGCCACCCATGGCCTCGGGGGATTCAGTGGCATTGACGGTAATGCCGTTGTGCTCGAAGTTCAAAACCTCAGCCATGGTTATTCAGCCTTCTTGGCAGCGGCCTTTTTGGCCGTGGTGGATGGAGAGGCCGACTCGGCAGCCTCGGTTTCTTTCAGTTCCAGGCGACCGGCGCTGCGCAACGCACTGGCCTCCACATCGAGCAATTGCAGTTCCTGGCCGATGCTCGACCAGTGACCACCCCCGGTAGGGAATGGGCGGAGCACGGTGTACGTTTGGCGTTCTGCCATTTTTGTTTCTCCATGAATGAAAAAGCCCGTTGGGTAAGGGGCTGTTGGGTGTTGCGTGTTTGTTTGGCGGAAAAGAAAACGCCCCGGTGGTGCGGGGCGTTTATTGTTCTAGTTCTGCTAGCCAAGAGGGGGCTGTCGGACGGAGGTCCATTTCCGGAAACCCTCCCACTTGCGGCCAATCGCGCAATTGTTGGCGATACGCCTGCAATTCACGGTACTGCTCGGTTGTGAGCGTGGTCGCAACTCCTTCTTCCAACTCATCACGGTGCCGGGTTACAACGCCGTCAGTTACTGAAAGCCGGGCGTTCCGCCACACCCGCTCAACTTCTGCCAAACGTTCGGTCGGCACCGGTGGGCGATCCATGAGGGAAGGTGGTTCCGTATCAAAGTTGATCATCTGTTGCGTTGTCTGCCCAGCCAGCAGGTAATGGTGTAGCTCAGCGGATATTTCAATCGCATCTGCGGGTATTTGGCCATAGTCCGACTCGTGAAACTGCCTCGTGGTCTTGCTGGAATAAATCACCATGTTTCTCCTTAAACGCCAAAAGCAAGGACACGTACCGACGATGCACTGGCAGTGTAATTGGACTGCAAAAGCACCTGGCCAAGCCCGTTGGGCATGCCCGCTACAAAGGGCTGACCCGTGCTGTCATAAATGGCGCTTTCGGTCATGCTGACATTGCATCCCAAAAACTGACTCGAAAAGGCAATGGGCAGGTTGAAAGCCACTGCCTTGTAAGGCCCGGCAAAACCCGCGGTAAACCATTGCATGAGCAAACCGGACGGTAACCGCTGATAACCTGACGGTGCCAATAACGCTCCGAATGGACGTGTTCTCCCCACCACCCCAGGCCCCGTCAGCAACCAAAGTCCGTTGCCGATATGCAGGCAATCAACATAGGTGTCGGGTGGAATTGAGCGAGTCACCGTGGTCCACGAACCGTCGATATTTTCCTGTATTTTGTCTGCGCCCTGAATGGCGAGCGCGAGGGAAGTTACTCCCCAATTTTGCACACGGACGGTTGCGCCAGGCGGAATAGAATTAGCCGTTGAGTCAGGCAAGGAATAGGAATTGGCAGTTGCTCCGGAGCAGTGCACAACGCCACCGACATGTCCCACAACACCGGTAAGCGGGCCTGAAAACGAACTGAACGTCGAGAATTGGTGACCACGACCTGCGACTGCCGCCCCATTCATCAATTTAAGACTCGTATCAAAGCGCGGTACAGTCGGAGCCGTTGGAGTTCCCGTAAATACAGGTGAAGCCAAAGGTGCATAACCATAGGTGACGTTTTGAAAAATCAAGGCCGTAGTGCCTATTGCAATCAAGCCATCGGTCACTAGTTGCCATCGTGTGTCCGCCTGAGTTGCTCCCTGCTCAACGCAAACCTGCAGAGCCGAAGTTACTTCAGCATTGATGTCCGCATCCCCTGTCCGCGACCACGCACCGTTGGTGGCGACATATAAACCGTTGTCCTTGGACTGTGTCTGGTTTTTGACCAGAACTCGATCACCCGCCACAACGGCTACACCATCGATCGTTTGAGCTGCGCTCAGAATGATGTTTGCCGTGGTAGCAACTCGCACCGATTGTTTCGCGTCAAGTTTGCTCAACTCCGCCGCGACATAGTCAGTTACCCACGCCCGCGTGGCCTTCACCACCGTGTCATCAATCAACAACGTTACCAACGACGCATTACTCGTCTCGAAAATCGAACGAATGTAGAACTCTTTCCCTGAGCCGGAAGTCGCCAGCACCGGTTTGAACGACTCCGGATATTTCACGATGGCATACAAGATTCCAGTGTCAGTCCACAGCCCGGCCTCGCGCACGTACCAACCGCCCTCCTCTGGAGGGATGGTCACTTCAGCCAGCAACCAGCTCGGATTCTTCTCGTCCTGGAACAGTGCGTTGAGCGGCCCGCGCCATACTTCGCGCTTGAGCGCCGTGGCGGTCGCCGCCGGGTTGTAGGCCGTGCCACCGCCGTCACCGACCGAAATCTGCGACAGTTTGATGGGTACGCCCGCCGCCTTGCAGGCGGTTTCGTAGGCAATCCCTGCATTGGTGAGCAGGGTGTAATAGTCAGCCATTCATGGCCCCCTGAGGATAAATAGTGGATGTTTCGATGCTGTAGAGTCCGGCGGCCATGAAGGCCTCGCCTGACGTTTCCAGCCCTTCGATGACAACGGGATAAACCGTGGTCAGCTCGCCGCACACCGTCGCCGCGCCAATCACGTGATTGCCAAACGCACTCAAGCCGACAGACACCGACAAGGTGTCGCGTTCGCTTTTGGCATCCGCCAGGCGCCGGTCGAGACGGGCATCGATTTCTTCGCTGTAAGGCTGTTCGGTGAAAGCCCTGACGGAGAAGCTGTAGGGCTGGCCCGGTGGTGTCTGCTCGTACCAGGCCCGCACTTCTGGCCTCAGGCGCAAACCCTTGGCCGCATTTTCCAGCGCCTGCCGTGTACCGGCCCGGCGTGCCGTGGGCCAGGCGAATTCGACGGTCAAGCGCTTTTCCGCTTCGGCGGCATCGCTGCTCCACTCGCTGACACCCCGATCCGCCGCGAGATAGGGCAGAAACGCCGAGGGCGTGGCGGTGGGGTTCATCAGCTCGGGAAACGGCGGTGCAATACGATCAAGCAAAGTGCCGAACGCCAGATCGAGGGCTTTTTCCAGTGCCGAACTGTTGGCCGGCAACAGGCTCGGGTGAGGTTTTGGGTCACTCATAGCGTGAGTACCTCCACCTCGATGTCGGTGCAATAAGGTGCCTCGAAGGCCGTCGTCACGATCGGCTCGAGCGGTTCGAGAATTTCAAGCTGAACCGCGCCGGCGCTGTGCAGCGTGTAGTCGATCCAGCTCGGGTCAACCCGCCCCTCGAGGCGATGACAGCTGTCTGCATAGGCTTGCAATTGCTGCTCTGCGGCGACTTTCGTCAGTCCCGAGTCGGGGCCTGCGTTGATCCTGGCGAGCACCCGGATCTTGTAGCGCTTGATGTCGGCACCCTGCACCGTGATCCGATCCGTTTCCGGCCGTACATCCGGTCGGTCGAAATGCTGGCGCACCCCGTCGAGCAGTTCTTCGCTAGCCGTGCCATCGCCTTCCCGTGACAACACAGTGACTCTCACTTCACCGGGGGCTGTGCGCCGTCCGTTGCCATCCTTGACCTGCGCGGCGTGACCATCGGGATCGAAGGTGTAAGTGACCGTCACCTCGCCTGGCGCAGCGGACTCCACCTTCACCACCGGACGCTCGCCGAGGGTGAACACCTCGCGTCGATACTGCATGCGTGAGCCGGCGGCTGGCGCATGGGGGGCCAGGTAGTAGCGCAATCGCGCGTCGTCGTCGCTCTCATGCACCGGCGCAATGGGCGGGAACGCTGCCGGATCACCGGGGTCGAGCAACTGACGCTCAAGCCCCATGTCCGCCAGACGGGCATCGAGGTTACTGCCCGTCGCCCACCACGCCAACATCTGCTTGATGCGGGCGTTGTACTTGCGTTCGTGCAGCTGCAGGCGCACACAAAACGCTTCGAGGGCCAGGGTCAGCAATTCGCTTTCGTTTTCCAGGCTGACCTTCAGTTTGGCCGCGCTCTGCGGAGCGCGGGCGCCGACATATTCGACGACAAAGGTCTTGAACTCAGCCAGCAGATCTTCGAACGCGTCGACCGTGACGATCGTCGGCTCGGCCAACTGGTTCTGACCCGGTATCAACATGCTCATGTCACCACCTCGAACGTCTGATTACGGTTTTTCCAGGTGCCAGCGAAGCGCAGGAGCAACCCCGCGCCCTGTCGACTGGCAACAATGACTTGCGGCTGGAAATCGCTGATGCCGTTCTGGCTGTTGTAGAACGCCTGTGCGGCGTGGCTCTGGGCCAGGATCAGCAAATCGTCGCCGAGGTTCTGCCCCAACAGATCCGGGATGGCGCAGCCATACAAGGGACGTTTTTGGCGTGTGCCCTGGGGGGTGGTCAGTGCCCGGGTCGCGCGCTGCACAAATTGCGGCCAGTCGTCGACCGTCGCGCCGGTGTTTCTATCGATTCCAATCATGGGAAAACTCTTTTATGCGCTGCTGATCACGCGACCCTGGTGATCCACCAACGGGCCGCTCAGGTGCACACCGGACGCGTCGAGTCGCAAGCCGACCGCGCCTAGTTGCAGTTCGATAACCTCGGGGCTCATCGCCAGTCGCGCCGGGCCGATGCTCAGTTCGAGCGCTTCGCGATTGCCGTTGAACGCCGCCGGGCCGTTGTTCCAGTGCAGGGCATGACTGGCATCGTCGTAACCACTTTCAGCGCCGTCCCGATAGACGCGACGCGTCAGCGAAGCCTGGGTCGAGGGCGGGGGAAACTGATGACCGTTAAGCCCGAACAGCGCAACAGATTGCGCGCTGCCCTCACCGCCGCCATGGTTGAGCAATAGGCATTGCTCACCCACGGAGGGGATCCGCGACTCGCTTTGCGCCCCGGCACTGGGATTGAAAAAGCGGATGGCCGGCGTCAGCAATTCACCGTGGCTGACCCGGCACGTATTGCCGGCAGCATCGACCTCCTGGCACACGCCGATTCGACAGATGCTGTCAGTGCGTCGGTACAGGTCCTCCAGCTCGGCCTCCATCTCGGCCAGACGCTCGATGATCGGGCCAAGCTGCAGACTCATAAGCGCATCAAACATGGCTCAGCCCTCGAGTTCGGTGTATTGGTCCGGGTCGTCGATGTCCGAGACCTCCCAGGTCCGGGCGAATTTCGGGATGCCCAACGGGTCGTCCAGCAGCGGTGGACCGAAGTACAGCGTTTGGGTGAAGGACAGGGTCCAGGCAGGGAACTCCTGCGTGCCCTCGATCAATAACGAGGGAATGGCGTCAAGGCGGGTCGGCAGATCACATTGATCGCCCGGCAGCCCCCACCGGTTATCCATGACCAGGTCCTTGAGCGCACCGGCCAGATCGCAGGCTGCAAGGCTTGGGTTTTCTGACTCGGGGCGCACCACGGCTTGCAAGGAAACCGTCAGCACGTGCGCGATTCGTCCATCACGGGCACGACAATCCGCGGCATCACGTTCAAGGGTGATCAATACCCAGGGCTGGTCGCCGACATCGGTGAAGTCTTCACGACTCCCGACGCTGAGCCCGAGTGGTGAGTTGCGCAACGTCGCGGCAATGGCCGTGAACAGCTGCGAAGGTTTTTCGATGACGGTGGGCATAAAAACTTCCTGTTCATGCGTCGAAGGATTCACTGTTGGTCGGGGCGAGAATCACGGGGCGGCACTTCGCATACCCCGATCCGCTTCGCGGCCCACCGCTCATACAGTCCGATGGCCACGTCCGCTCCGGCCATCGCCGTGAGGCAACCAAATGCACCCGCGGCCCAGATCGACACGCCAGCGGCGTACAACAGCAAGATGGCCGAGACGCCGCAGACCATGCAGGCGCCGGAGCGCAACGCCAACCGGCGCAGTAATGACCAGCCTCGGGCGCCGTCCTTGTCGGCTCGCCACATTTCGCCGGACACCCCGCCCACCAGGGCGAGGACGATGACGAGCCAGATCGGCATGTCCAGCAACGCTTGTTGCTCGTTTGTCATGTCACGCCTCCTGGGGGTGATTGATGTGTGGGGTTCAGACGTTGTCTGTTGAGTGAGTGATTGATGTAAGGCAGGCATTCCAAAAAGCCCGACTCGCATCAGGCTTTTCAGTAATGCGGTCCATCGCCTTCGCCCAAAGGCGAGAAGTAAAGTCGACCTTTCGGCGCTACTGGCGCGGTACGGGTCCATTCAGATTGTTCCTCCGACCGCGGCCCCTGCCCGCCGGATAACTGCTTCTGGTGCTTTACGCTGCACACCCGGGCCAGTTGCCAACCCTCTGAACCGTTGAGGCCGGTTCATCGCTGCCTTTTTTGGTGGAACTAAAGAGCTTCGTTTCGAACCGCTTTGTTGAGCGGCTTGAGACAAAGAGTATGCATGGATGCATATACAGTCAATGCATAAATGCATTTATTTATGCGATAGAAATGCACAAGCGCATGGACCATCCGTAATCACAGACGCTGGCGGCTTTTGACAGGCGAAAAAAAACCCGCGTGATGGCGGGTTTTATCTGACAGTTGTGAGGTTAGCGGGCGTACATGCCCCACCAGAAGACGTGACCGAGGATGACGATTTGCTCTTCCTGCATTTCCTGGAAGCTGTAGTCCTCGTCCGGATGCTCATCACGGTTGAAGCTGCGTAGACGAATACCGGTAGGCAGACGATAAAGCTGTTTCACCCGTAACTGGCCATTGTGGTTGATTGCATAGAGGTCGCCATCGATGATGTCGCCAATCCCGCATTTGCCGGCATTGACCCCGACCGTGGCGCCGTCGCGCAACACCGGCAACATGCTGTTGCCACGCACGGTCACGCATTTGGCCTGGTCGAACTGCACGCCGTTATGGCGCAAACTGCGCTTACCGAAGCGCAGGCTAGAGCGCTCGCTCTCTTCGATGACGAACCTTCCCGATCCCGCAGCCAATTCAACCTCGCGAAGAAAGGGGACCGACACCTCGTCGTCATCGACGGGCGTATCGTCGTCCCACAGACTTATGTCCTTGAGTTCCGAATGCAATTGATCGCGCCCGCCACTGACCGCCGGCGTGACTTCCGCGCGGCCGCGCAACTGGTCGGTGCTCACGGCGAAGTACTCGGCGATCTTCGAAATGTGTTTATCCGAAGGATCGACGATCTTCCCGCTGAGGATCCGCGAGAGAGTGGATTGAGGCACGCCGGTGCGACGGTGAAGCTCCGTGGGGGAGATCCCGTGCTGATCGAGCAGCGCTCTTAAGACGGAAGAAACATTGCGTTTTTGCATAACGCGCATAGTGCTTGTTCTTTTCGCAGAAGACAAATGCAGATTTGCATTACCAATGCATAAACAGGCAGGAATGAACCACGCGGCGTTCATGCCTGCGTCCGGCAGACCGCCCATGTTAATCTTGCGCCCATCGCGGAAAAGCCGGGCCGATGCCCACCTTTGCCCCACACCTTTCAACGAGTTTTCCGACCCCAAATGAATAAAGCCGTTTCCGACCTGTCCTCCCACACGCCAATGATGCAGCAGTACTGGCGCCTGAAGAACCAGCACCCAGATCAGTTGATGTTCTATCGCATGGGCGACTTCTACGAGATCTTCTATGAGGACGCGAAGAAGGCCGCCAAGTTGCTGGACATCACCCTGACTGCCCGTGGGCAGTCAGCCGGCCAGGCGATTCCGATGTGCGGGATTCCTTACCACGCCGCCGAAGGTTATCTGGCGAAACTGGTGAAGCTCGGCGAATCGGTGGTGATCTGTGAGCAGGTTGGCGATCCGGCGACCAGTAAAGGGCCGGTGGAGCGTCAGGTGGTGCGGATCATCACGCCGGGAACGGTGAGTGACGAGGCGCTGCTGGATGAGCGTCGCGACAACCTGATCGCAGCCGTGCTGGGTGATGAGCGCCTGTTCGGCCTGGCGGTGCTGGACATCACCAGTGGCAACTTCAGCGTGCTGGAAATCAAGGGCTGGGAAAACCTGCTGGCGGAACTGGAGCGGGTCAATCCGGTGGAATTGCTGATCCCGGATGACTGGCCGAAGGATCTGCCGGCGGAGAAGCGTCGTGGGGTCCGTCGCCGTGCGCCGTGGGATTTCGAGCGCGATTCGGCGCTGAAAAGTCTGTGCCAGCAATTCTCTACCCAGGACCTGAAAGGTTTCGGTTGCGAGAACCTGACCCTGGCCATCGGCGCCGCCGGTTGCCTGCTGGCCTACGCGAAAGAAACCCAGCGCACCGCCCTGCCGCACTTGCGCAGCCTGCGCCATGAACGCCTGGACGACACCGTGGTGCTGGACGGCGCGAGCCGTCGCAACCTGGAGCTGGATACCAACCTGGCCGGGGGTCGTGACAACACCCTGCAATCGGTGGTCGACCGTTGCCAGACCGCCATGGGCAGCCGATTGCTGACCCGCTGGCTGAACCGCCCTCTGCGTGACCTGACGGTTTTGCTGGCCCGCCAGACGTCGATCACTTGCCTGCTCGACGCCTACCGTTTCGAAAAGCTGCAACCGCAACTCAAGGAAATCGGCGACATCGAGCGGATTCTCGCGCGGATCGGCCTGCGCAACGCCCGTCCTCGGGATCTCGCCCGCCTGCGCGATGCTCTCGGTGCCCTGCCTGAGCTGCAAGTGGCGATGACCGAGCTCGAAGCCCCGCACCTGCAACAACTGGCAACCATCACCAGCACCTACCCGGAACTGGCCGCGCTACTGGAAAAAGCCATCATCGACAACCCGCCGGCGGTCATCCGCGACGGCGGCGTGTTGAAGACCGGTTACGACAGCGAACTCGACGAGTTGCAGTCGCTCAGCGAAAACGCCGGGCAGTTCCTGATCGACCTCGAAGCCCGGGAAAAGGCCCGCACCGGTCTGTCACACCTGAAGGTCGGCTACAACCGCATCCACGGCTACTTCATCGAGTTGCCGAGCAAGCAAGCCGAATCAGCGCCCGCCGATTACATCCGCCGTCAGACCCTCAAGGGCGCCGAGCGTTTTATCACGCCGGAACTCAAGGCCTTCGAAGACAAGGCGCTGTCGGCCAAGAGCCGCGCCCTGGCCCGGGAGAAGATGCTTTACGAAGCGCTGCTCGAAGACCTGATCGCACAACTGCCGCCGCTGCAGGACACCGCGGGGGCATTGGCCGAGCTGGACGTGCTCAGCAACCTGGCCGAGCGCGCGCTGAACCTCGACTTGAACTGCCCGCGCTTCGTCAGCGAGCCGTGCATGCGTATCAGCCAGGGCCGCCACCCCGTGGTTGAGCAAGTACTGACCACGCCGTTCGTGGCCAACGACCTGAGCCTCGATGACAACACACGCATGCTGGTCATCACCGGTCCGAACATGGGCGGTAAATCCACCTACATGCGTCAGACCGCGTTGATCGTGCTACTGGCGCATATCGGCAGCTTCGTCCCGGCGGCCAGCTGTGAATTGTCCCTGGTCGACCGGATCTTCACCCGGATCGGCTCCAGCGATGACCTGGCAGGCGGGCGCTCGACCTTCATGGTCGAAATGAGCGAAACAGCCAACATCTTGCACAACGCCACCGAGCGCAGCCTGGTGCTGATGGACGAGGTCGGACGCGGCACCAGCACTTTCGACGGTTTGTCCCTGGCTTGGGCGGCGGCGGAGCGACTGGCGCACTTGCGAGCCTACACCCTGTTCGCCACCCACTACTTCGAGCTGACGGTCCTGCCGGAAGCCCAACCGCTGGTGGCCAACGTGCACCTCAATGCCACCGAGCACAACGAGCGTATCGTGTTCCTGCACCATGTACTGCCGGGGCCTGCCAGCCAGAGCTACGGCCTGGCGGTGGCGCAACTGGCCGGCGTGCCAAGTGAAGTGATCGTGCGCGCCCGTGAGCATTTGAGCCGACTGGAAGACACCGCCCTGCCCCATGAAGCGCCCAAACCTGTCAAAGGCAAACCGGTCGTGCCGCAGCAAAGCGATATGTTTGCCAGCCTGCCACATCCGGTACTGGATGAACTGGCCAAGCTGGATCTGGACGACATGACGCCGCGTCGTGCGCTCGAAATGCTCTATACACTAAAGACACGGATCTAACGCATAGGCTTGCAAGCTGTTAGAATCTCGCGCGGTTTGGGATGCTGCAGGCTTTTAGCCTGGCCTGCAGACTATCGCTCCCGAACCTTGCGACCCCTACGTGAAGGGGCGCAGCAAGCCGCGCCTGAGGAGAAAATTAGAAATGACCTTCGTCGTCACCGACAACTGCATCAAGTGCAAGTACACCGACTGCGTAGAAGTCTGTCCGGTGGACTGCTTTTACGAAGGCCCGAACTTCCTGGTGATTCACCCGGATGAGTGCATCGACTGCGCATTGTGCGAACCTGAATGCCCTGCCGTGGCTATCTTCTCCGAAGATGAAGTCCCTGCCGGCATGGAAAACTTCATTGCGCTGAACCTGGAGTTGGCCGAGGTCTGGCCGAACATCACCGAGCGCAAGGATCCATTGCCTGATTCCGCAGAATGGGATGGCAAGCCTGGCAAGATCGAACACCTCGAACGCTGATTACCCACGCGTTCCCGAAAAAGGCCCCACAAGGGCCTTTTTGTTTTTCTACGGGCAAAAAAAAGGGGCGGTTTGACCCGCCCACATTTTTTCCCTATTCCCTGTATTCCTTTTCATCGTCCTGATGAATCGCTTCCTGCGATGTCCTTTCCCCTCGTCCTTGAAGGGCGTGTCTGTCCGTTGACACAACCCGAATACTAGAGGGTTCGTAGCCAGGAGCAATCGGCTCCGGACGCTGTAATTGGCTGTCATATGCTGTTAACCAACTAAAATAAGCCTATGAATCAGTCAGATAAAACCGCTGCAGGCGAAATATGGCGGACTGCCACTGTGTAAAAATAACGAACACTTACGAAAGAGTAAGCGAAGACTTACAACGCAAGACAACAAACCCGAGGTAATGAAACAGGCGAGCGTGAGCCGGCCTCCAGACAACAAAAAGCCCCGAACAAGTCGGGGCTTTTTGTTGCGTGTTACACGAGCCTGTTACTGAAACAACGACTCGCTCGACAGACCGTTTTTCTCCAGGATCTCCCGAAGACGCTTCAGGCCTTCAACCTGAATCTGTCTGACCCGTTCCCGGGTCAGGCCGATTTCCAGGCCTACGTCTTCGAGGGTACTGCTCTCATGGCCGCGCAGACCGAAGCGCCGTACAACCACCTCACGTTGCTTGTCGGTCAACTCCGAGAGCCACTGATCGATGCTCTGGGACAGGTCGTCATCCTGCAACAGTTCGCATGGATCGGTAGGGCGATCGTCGGTAAGGGTGTCCAGCAGGGTTTTATCCGAATCCGGACCTAGCGAGACATCGACCGAAGAAACCCGCTCGTTCAGGCCCAGCATGCGCTTGACCTCTCCCACCGGTTTTTCCAGCAGGTTGGCAATTTCTTCGGGTGAGGGTTCATGGTCGAGTTTTTGCGTCAACTCCCGTGCGGCCCGCAGGTACACGTTGAGCTCCTTGACCACATGGATCGGCAACCGGATGGTCCGGGTCTGATTCATGATCGCGCGCTCGATGGTCTGACGAATCCACCAGGTTGCGTAGGTCGAAAAGCGGAATCCGCGCTCGGGGTCGAACTTCTCCACCGCCCGGATCAAGCCGAGGTTGCCCTCTTCGATCAGATCGAGCAGCGACAAGCCACGATTGACGTAACGCCGGGCGATTTTCACCACCAGTCGCAGGTTACTTTCAATCATGCGTTTGCGCCCGGCCGGATCACCACTTTGCGACAGGCGCGCAAAATGAACTTCTTCTTCGGGGGACAATAGAGGGGAAAAGCCGATTTCATTGAGGTACAGCTGCGTGGCATCGAGTGCCCGCGTGTAGTCAATGTACTTGTGTTGCTTTAACGAAGCGGAGTGTCTGGATTTGGCACGAACGGAAGGTGGAGCCGCCCCTTCATCATTCGACATCGAATCCGAATCGATGCCGGTCTCCATCAGGAGAACCTCATCGTCGATGTCAAACTCCGGCACTTCTTTACTGAGAGCCATTGTTATAGTCCTTTGGTGAGTTCGACCTCAAGCTCGAGCGGCGCCTTTATCCTTGGCAACGCTGGAGCCTGTCCCCTCTACGTGACGGAACAGGCTGGTAGCAATCAACGACGTGGCAGGAATTGCAGCGGATCTACAGGTTTACCTTGGCGGCGAATCTCAAAATGCAGTTTCACCCGGTCCGTACCCGTTGACCCCATTTCGGCAATTGTCTGTCCGACCTTGACCTGCTGCCCCTCCCGAACCAACAGCCTGCGGTTATGTCCGTAGGCACTGACGTAGGTTTCACTGTGTTTGATGATGACTAATTCGCCGTAGCCCCTTAAGCCACTCCCGGCGTATACCACCGTCCCATCAGACGCAGCTAAAACAGGCTGTCCCAAATCTCCGGCGATATCAATTCCTTTATTCAAACTACCGTTTGAAGAGAATTTGCCAATCAAAATGCCATTAGATGGCCATCCCCAGCCGGTCGGGGCCGGACCCGGGGAAGGCAGTGGAGCGGGTGCCGGCTTGTTGGCGACGGACGGTACAACCACCGGCGTGGTCGAAGTGGCACCGTCGACCGGGCGACGGAACACCGTGGTTTTACTTGAGGACGACGGCGTGGAATTGGACGAACTGACCACCGCTGTCGGCGTTGAACCACTGCGGCCATCGAAGCGAATCGTCTGGCCCGGACGGATCGTGTAGGGCGCAGGAATGTTGTTGCGTGCCGCGAGGGCCTTGTAGTCCCAACCGTAGCGAAAGGCGATCGAGAACAAAGTGTCCTTGGGGCGCACGACGTACTGCCCCGTCGTCACTGCCGGACGCTGGGCGACGGCATTGTTGCGATCGACGACGCGAACATCGCTGGATTTGTTGCTGGAACAACCGACCAGCAAGGTGCTCATGACAAGGCCAGTCACCAGGCGCTGAAAGCTCGTTTTACCCATACGCTGCGCAATGACTGTGAGACTCACCCGCCGCTCCCTTTGTGGTGGCTGAAAATGTGATTTGCCGCGTTCCGGCATGAAATGTCGCAAGTATAACGGGCCGTGCACTCTTTACCCTTAATGTAGCGAAATGGCATCGCGCACACGTTTGCTGCCTGACAAAACAACCCGTTTAACCAATCGACGCCGCTGTAAGACAAAGGCCATCGAAGAGAATTCAGCGCGTTGAAATAAATGCTCAGGCCAGTGGCCCATTGAGCAGCGGGACGAAACGAACCGACCCCAGAACACGCCTGGAAAACCCATGTTCCTCGCGAATGATCAACATCAATTGTTGTACTTCACCGGACCCGACCGGGATCACCAGACGCCCACCGGGTGCCAATTGATCGAGCAACGCCTGAGGTACATCGGTCGCGACCGCCGTCACGATAATGCCGTTGTACGGTGCCAGTGCCGGCCATCCCTCCCAACCATCGCCCCAGCGAAACACCACGTTGCGCAGGTTCAACTCCACCAGGCGTTCCTTGGCCCGGTCCTGCAACACCTTGATGCGCTCGACGGAAAATACTCGCTCAACCAGTTGCGACAGGACCGCGGTCTGGTAGCCCGAACCTGTCCCGATCTCCATCACCTTATCCAGAGGCCCTGCCTCCAGCAGCAACTCGCTCATGCGAGCCACCATATAAGGCTGGGAGATGGTCTGGTTATGTCCGATCGGCAGCGCCGTGTCCTCATAGGCACGGTGCGCCAGCGCTTCATCGACGAACAGGTGACGTGGTGTACGACGGATGACTTCCAGCACCTTGGCGTTGGACACCCCTTCTTCATATAAGCGCTGAATGAGGCGCTCGCGCGTCCGTTGCGAAGTCATGCCGATGCCGCGACGCAGCATATCGTCTTGTTCACGAGACATTAGCGCAGCCCCTCCAGCCAGCCATCGAGACTTCTGAAGGCATCATTGAAGGTGCGATCCAGTTGCAGTGGAGTGATGGAAACATAACCCTGCATCACCGCGTGGAAATCGGTCCCCGGGCCGCCGTCTTCAGCGTCCCCCGCGGCGGCAATCCAGTATCCGGACTTGCCACGCGGATCGACCACTTTCATCGGTGCGGCTGCGCGGGCGCGATGACCCAGGCGAGTCAACTGGATCCCACGGATGTGTTCCAGCGGCAAATTGGGAATGTTCACGTTCAGTACCGTACGCGGTGGCAGTTCGAGATCCGCATGGGCCTCGACCAGTTTGCGCGCAAAGTAAGCAGCCGTGGGAAGGTTATCGACCTGCCGCGAGACCAACGAAAAGGCAAATGCGGGACGCGTCAGGAAGCGTCCTTCAAGCGCCGCCGCCACGGTTCCGGAATACAGGACATCGTCCCCCAGGTTGGCGCCCAGGTTGATCCCGGAAACCACCATGTCCGCCTCGCGTTCCAGCAGGCCGTTGAGGCCCAGGTGCACACAATCGGTCGGGGTGCCGTTGACGCTGATAAAGCCATTGGCCAGCGTCTGCGGGTGCAACGGACGGTCGAGCGTCAGCGAACTGCTGGCGCCGCTTTTGTCCTGGTCCGGGGCGATAACCACGCATTCGGTGTAATCCGCCAGCGCAGCATAAAGCGCGGCGAGACCGGGTGCGGTTACCCCATCGTCGTTAGAAATCAGAATACGCATGGGCTGTCCGTCTGCCCCACCGGCACCAGATCAACAAGCTCGCGCACCAATACGGTAGCGAAGCATCCGGCCGGCAGGACGAATTCCAGTTGCAGAATGTCAGGCTCGGGATAATGCCACGTCAACCCGGCAATGGGCAGCCGCAGGATGCGACGTTCGTGGCTCATACCGGCGTTAATCAACCAATCGCGAAGGTCCGCTTCGCGCGCGGCGATTGCCTGCTCCAACTCATGGACAGCGCCCGTGGCCGGCGAGTCACCTTCGCCCCACTGCGGACCCGTCGGGTGCAGATCGAGAATCGCCAGGCGCGGGTCGCTGCACTCGGCTTCGCCGGCCGAAAAGAAGCTGCGGCTATCGGTGAACGCCAGCAGATCACCGACCTGGGCGCGTTGCCAGCTGCCATCGGCGACACGTGCGGCCAGTACCTGATTGAACAGAAAACTGCGAGCGGTCGAAAGCAGGCGTGAACGAACGTTGCGCTGCTCCGGCAAGGCCTTGCGCGCAGCCCAGGCACGGGCGTCGACCACGTTGCCGCCGTCATGCCCGAAGCGCTGGGCGCCGAAATAGTTGGGGATGCCTTGTTTGGCGATCAGTTGCAGGCGTTCTTCGATGGCCGCCTTGTCGCCGCAGAACTGCGTCAGCCGCAAGGTGAAGCCATTGGCTGAATGCGCACCGCGTTGCAGCTTGCGCTTGTGCCGGCTGGTCTTGAGGATTTTCAGTGTGTCGTTTTCTGCCGCCGACAGGTCCGGATCAGCCTTACCCGGCAGCTGCACGCTGAACCACTGACGTGTCAGCGCCTGACGATCCTTGAGCCCGGCATAACTGACGGTGCGCAGCGGGACGCCAGCGGCCTTGGCAATCCGCCGTGCCGCTTCTTCGGTATTCAGACCACGTTTTTCCACCCAGATCCACAGGTGTTCGCCGTCGCCGCTCAAAGGAATATCCAGGACTTCGTCGACCTGGAAATCTTCCGCAATGGCTTTCAATACCGCAGTGCCGAGGGCGTCACCATAGGCCCGCGGGCCGAGCAATTGCGCTTCGTTCATGCGCGCAGCAACAAGGCAACGGAGTGCACGGCAATACCTTCTTCGCGCCCGACAAAGCCGAGCTTTTCGGTGGTGGTAGCTTTTACGTTCACTTGATCCAACTCAACTTGAAGATCCGCGGCAATCAGCGCACGCATCGATTCGATATGCGGGGCCATTTTCGGCGCCTGGGCGACGATGGTGTTATCGACGTTGCCGACCTTCCAGCCCTTGGCGTGGATCAGTGCGACGACATGACGCAACAGCACACGGCTGTCGGCGCCCTTGAATTGCGGGTCGGTGTCCGGGAAGTGCTTGCCGATATCACCCAGCGCGGCAGCGCCGAGCAAGGCATCGCTCAAGGCGTGCAGCAGGACGTCACCGTCGGAGTGAGCGAGCAGCCCGAAGCCGTGTGCAATACGCACGCCGCCCAGAGTAATGAAATCGCCTTCAGCGAAACGGTGCACATCATAGCCGTGGCCAATACGCATAAAAAAACGCCCCGATTTTTGTCAGGGCGTGATTCTACCTGCTATTGGTCAGCTAGTGTCCTGTCTCACACCAAAGCATGCGCGTGATGCCGCAAGTGATCTTCGATGAAACTGGCGATGAAGAAATAGCTGTGGTCATAGCCAGGCTGCAGGCGCAACGTCAGTGGATGCCCCGCCTGTTTGGTCGCCTGCTGCAAGGCTTCAGGCTTGAGCTGGGTGGCAAGGAAATCATCGCGATCTCCCTGATCGACCAGTAGCGGCAGCTTTTCATCCGCCTCGGCGATCAACGCACAGGCATCCCATTCACGCCATTTTGAGCGGTCCTCGCCCAAATACCGGGAAAAGGCTTTTTGTCCCCAGGGGCAGTCCATCGGATTGTTGATCGGCGAGAACGCCGACACCGACAGATAACGCCCCGGATTGCGCAAGGCACAGACCAACGCACCATGGCCTCCCATGGAATGGCCGCTGATGCCGCGCTTGTCCGATGCCGGAAAATGGGCTTCGACCAATGCCGGCAATTCCTGCACGACATAGTCATGCATCCGATAATGGCGCGACCAGGGTTCCTGGGTAGCATTCAGGTAAAACCCGGCACCGAGGCCGAAGTCCCAGGCACCGTCCGGATCACCCGGCACATCGGCACCGCGCGGACTGGTGTCCGGCGCGACGATGATCAGCCCCAGTTCGGCGGCCATGCGCATCGCGCCGGCCTTCTGCATGAAGTTTTCATCAGTGCAGGTCAGGCCGGACAACCAGTACAGCACCGGCAGCTTGCCACCCTGCTCCGCTTGCGGCGGCAGGTACACCGCAAACACCATGTCACAGCCGAGTACTTCCGAGCGATGGCGATAACGCTTGTGCCAACCGCCAAAGCTTTTCTGGCAGGAGATATTTTCCAAACTCATGGGAATGCTCCCAGCTTCAAGCCTTAAGCTTCAAGCTGCAAGAGGAGGCAGAAGCGCACGCTCTTGCGGCTTGTAGCTTGCAGCTTGTCGCTGCTCTTAGAAATGAATGACGGAACGGATGCTTTTCCCTTCATGCATCAGGTCGAACGCCTTGTTGATATCTTCCAGGCCCATGGTGTGGGTGATGAACGTATCCAGCGGGATTTCGCCGGTTTCAGCCATTTCCACGTAGCTTGGCAACTCGGTACGGCCGCGCACGCCACCGAACGCCGAACCGCGCCAGACGCGACCGGTGACCAACTGGAACGGACGGGTAGAAATTTCCTGGCCGGCGCCGGCCACTCCGATGATCACCGACTCGCCCCAACCCTTGTGGCAGCACTCAAGCGCGGCACGCATCAACTGAACGTTGCCGATGCACTCGAAGGAAAAGTCGACGCCGCCATCGGTCATGTCGACGATGACTTCCTGGATCGGACGGTCGAAGTCTTTCGGGTTTACGCAATCGGTTGCACCCAGCTGCCTGGCAATCTCGAATTTGGCCGGGTTAATGTCGATCGCAATGATACGTGCAGCCTTGGCTTTGATGGCGCCAATGACTGCCGACAGACCGATACCGCCGAGGCCGAAAATGGCCACGGTATCACCGGGTTTCACCTTGGCAGTGTTGAGTACGGCACCGATGCCGGTGGTGACACCGCAGCCCAGCAGACAGACTTTTTCCAGTGGTGCTTCCTTGGCAATTTTGGCCACGGAAATTTCTGGCAGCACGGTGTACTCGGAGAATGTCGAAGTACCCATGTAGTGGAAAATCGTTTCGCCCTTGTAGGAAAAACGCGAAGTGCCATCCGGCATCAAACCCTTGCCTTGGGTCGCGCGAATGGCCTGGCACAGGTTGGTTTTGCCCGACAGGCAGAATTTGCACTGACGGCATTCCGGGGTATACAGCGGAATCACGTGGTCGCCCACCGCGACGGACGTCACACCCTCGCCGATCGCCTCGACAATCGCACCACCTTCGTGACCGAGGATCGACGGGAAGATGCCTTCCGGGTCAGCGCCGGACAGGGTGTAGGCATCGGTATGGCAGACACCGGAGGCCACCACGCGCAGCAACACTTCACCGGCCTTGGGCATGGCGACATCGACTTCAACGATCTCCAGAGGTTTCTTGGCCTCGAAGGCAACGGCGGCGCGTGACTTGATCATGGTAATTCTCCAGTGAATAAAATCGAGACAAGGAGTGTAATACAGCCCATTACGGTGAATAATCCGGACAAAAGCAAAACATTATTGCTACACAGGGATAATCCTAGATGTCGGAAAACCGCTGGGAAGGTATCGACGAATTCGTGGCCGTCGCCGAATGCAGTCAGTTCACGGCGGCAGCCGAGCGCCTGGGGGTTTCTTCCTCGCACATCAGTCGACAAATTGTACGCCTCGAAGAGCGCCTGCAAACCCGCCTGCTTTATCGCAGTACCCGCCGGGTCACCCTGACCGAGGCCGGGCAAACTTTCCTGCAACATTGCCAACGCTTGCAGGATGGCCGCGAAGAAGCGCTACGAGCAGTGGGCGACCTGACCAGCGAACCCAAGGGCATGCTGCGCATGACCTGTGCCGTTGCCTATGGCGAACGCTTCATCGTGCCGCTGGTGACGCGTTTCATGGGGCTTTATCCACAACTGCGGATCGACATTGAACTGAGCAATCGCCAACTCGACCTGGTGCATGAAGGCCTTGACCTGGCGATCCGTCTGGGGCGTTTGCAGGATTCGCGACTGGTTGCTACCCGCCTGGCACCCCGACGCATGTTCCTGTGCGCATCACCGTCCTACTTGGAACGTTATGGGCGCCCACACAGTTTGTCGGAATTGAGCCGTCATAACTGCCTTATCGGCAGTTCGGATCTGTGGCAACTGGAACAGAACGGGCGGGAATTTTCGCAACGGGTCCAGGGAAACTGGCGCTGCAACAGCGGGCAAGCGGTGCTGGACGCAGCGCTGCAGGGTGTCGGGCTATGCCAATTGCCGGACTATTACGTGCTCGAACATCTGAAAAGCGGCGCGCTGATTTCGCTGCTCGAAGCGCATCAACCGCCGAATACAGCCGTTTGGGCGCTGTATCCACAGCAACGGCATTTGTCGCCGAAGGTGCGCAAACTGGTGGATTATCTGAAGGAGGGGTTGGCTGAGCGGCCGGAGTACCGGTGTTAGAAGTTTGCCGGTGTATTCGCAAAATGTCGGCTGTCTGGTCCAGCGCCTTCGCGAGCGGGCTCGCTCCCACATTGGACTGCGGTCGAATGTGGGAGCGAGCCTGCTCGCAAAAGCAATCTGACAGACACCACTGCAGTTAGCGGCGGTTAGTCCAACGCTGACGCAACCATTCAAGATCTTCTGGGCGAGTGACCTTGAGGTTATCCGCTCGACCTTCAATCAAGCGTGGAGCCATACCCGCCCATTCCATGGCCGATGCTTCATCAGTAATGACTGCATCCGCCACCAGACTGTCCGCCAGTGCCCGATGCAAGGCACCGAGGCGAAACATCTGTGGCGTATAGGCTTGCCAGATCACACTGCGGTCGACGGTTTCGACGACACGACCGCGTTTGTCGACCCGTTTGAGCGTATCCCGTGCAGGGACCGCCAGCAGCCCGCCCACCGGATCGTCCGCCAGTTCAGCCAGCAAATTATCCAGATCGTCGCGACCGAGGTTCGGTCGCGCGGCATCGTGTACCAATACCCAATCTTCATCGCCGGCACCTTGTGCATGCAGATGCAGCAATGCGTTGAGTACCGACCCGGAACGCTCGGCACCGCCGTCGACCCGGGTAATCCGTGGATCGCTGGCACAGGCCAGGTTCGGCCAGTAAGGATCATCAACAGCAAGACTGACCACCACGCCCTTGAGGCAAGGATGATCAAGGAAACAGCCAAGGCTGTGTTCGAGAATAGTGCGCCCGCCCAGTTGCAAGTACTGCTTGGGACGGTCCGCGGCCATTCGGGCTCCGACGCCCGCGGCAGGAATCACGGCCCAGAAGGCCGGCAGATCGAGGTTCATTGGGCCAACTGGTAAAGGGTTTCACCGTCCTTGACCATGCCCAACTCATGGCGAGCCCGCTCTTCAACGGTCTCCATGCCCTTTTTCAACTCACTGACTTCAGCGTCCATCACCCGATTGCGCTCCAGCAATGTCTGGTTCTCAGCCTGCTGATCCGCGATCTGCTGAGTCAGCTCGGCCACTTGCGCCAGACTGCCATTGCCCACCCACAGGCGGTACTGCAGGCCAGCCAGCAGCAATAGCAAGACGAGGAACAACCAATTGGGACTGCGCATCGAATATCAGGTATCCAGTGAAAAAAGACAGCCATACCAAAACATGAAGCTACTGATAGCACGAAGCCTGGAAGAACCAGGCTTGTGCTGATAAGGCATCAGATTAGTGGCAAAAACGTCGCTGCTGCGATTTTTCCGACACAATCCGGTGTCTTTTTCCATTAGCCGCGGAATTCACCACGGCCGTTGTACTTGGCTTTGCCGTTCAACTGCTCTTCGATACGCAGCAGTTGGTTGTACTTGGAAACGCGGTCGGAGCGGCACAGCGAACCGGTCTTGATCTGGCCAGCCGAGGTGCCCACAGCCAGGTCGGCAATGGTCGAATCTTCGGTTTCGCCGGAGCGGTGCGAGATCACGGCGGTGTAACCGGCGGCCTTGGCCATCTGGATGGCTTCCAGGGTTTCGGTCAGGGTGCCGATCTGGTTGAACTTGATCAGGATCGAGTTGGCGATCTTTTTGTCGATGCCTTCTTTCAGGATCTTGGTGTTGGTTACGAACAGGTCGTCGCCTACCAGTTGGGTCTTCTCGCCGATCTTGTCGGTGAGGATTTTCCAGCCAGCCCAGTCGGATTCGTCCAGGCCATCTTCGATGGAGATGATCGGGTAACGCTCGGTCAGGCCTTTGAGGTAATCGGCGAAACCTTCAGCGGTGAACACCTGACCTTCGCCGGACAGGTTGTACTTGCCGTCTTCGTAGAATTCGCTGGCTGCGCAGTCCAGGGCCAGGGTCACGTCGGTGCCCAGCTTGTAACCGGCGTTGGCCACGGCTTCGGAGATCACTTTCAGTGCATCTTCGTTGGACGCCAGGTTTGGCGCGAAACCGCCTTCGTCCCCCACGGCAGTGCTCAGGCCACGGGCCTTCAGTACGGCTTTGAGGTGATGGAAAATCTCGGTGCCCATGCGCAGGCCTTCCGAGAAAGACTTGGCGCCAACCGGCTGAACCATGAACTCCTGGATGTCGACGTTGTTATCGGCGTGCTCGCCACCGTTGATGATGTTCATCATCGGAACCGGCATCGAGTAAACACCCGGGGTACCGTTCAAGTTGGCGATGTGCGCGTACAGCGGCAGGTCCTGGTCCTGTGCTGCTGCCTTGGCCGCGGCCAGGGAAACGGCGAGGATGGCGTTGGCGCCCAGGGAACCTTTGTTTTCAGTACCGTCCAGCTTGATCATCGCCAGATCGAGCGCTTTCTGGTCGCTTGGATCTGTACCTTTCAACAGGTCGCGGATCGGACCGTTGATGTTGGCAACGGCTTTGAGTACACCCTTGCCCAGGTAACGGCTCTTGTCGCCATCACGCAGCTCGAGCGCTTCACGCGAGCCAGTGGAAGCACCGGACGGCGCGCAGGCACTGCCGATGATGCCGTTATCGAGAAGCACGTCCGCTTCCACGGTGGGATTGCCACGGGAGTCGAGAACTTCACGACCTTTGATGTCGACGATTTTAGCCATTGTTGTAAACACTCCAAAGTTGACGAAAACGACGCAGCTAGAGGAAATCTTGTATCGCCGGCAAGTGAGTTGCAGCGGGCAGACTTGCGGACGATAAGGCTCAAGCCCGAGGGCCTGAGCGTTTAATCGTGCGGTACTTTACCGGAGAAATGAGGATTACGCGGTTTCTACCGTCGGAAAACTCTTCACCAGTTCGTCCAGAGCTTTGAGCTGGGCCAGGAATGGCTCCAGTTTGTCCAGACGCAAGGCGCAAGGGCCGTCGCATTTGGCGTTGTCCGGGTCCGGATGGGCCTCGAGGAACAGGCCGGCCAGGGACTGGCTCATGCCGGCTTTCGCCAGATCGAGGACCTGGGCGCGACGACCGCCAGCGGAATCAGCGCGACCGCCCGGCATTTGCAGGGCGTGGGTCACGTCGAAGAACACCGGGTATTCGAACTGCTTCATGATCCCGAAACCGAGCATGTCGACGACCAGGTTGTTATAGCCGAAGCTCGAACCACGCTCGCAGAGGATCAACTGATCGTTACCCGCTTCCACACACTTGTTCAGGATGTGTTTCATTTCCTGAGGCGCGAGGAACTGGGCTTTCTTGATGTTGATCACCGCACCGGTCTTTGCCATCGCGACCACCAGGTCGGTCTGGCGCGACAGGAAGGCCGGCAGCTGAATGATGTCGCAGACTTCAGCGACGACCGCAGCCTGGTCAGGCTCGTGAACGTCGGTGATGATCGGCACGCCGAAAGCTTGCTTGATGTCCTGGAAAATCCGCATGCCCTCTTCCAGGCCAGGGCCACGGTAAGAGGTCACGGAGGAGCGGTTGGCCTTGTCGAAACTGGCCTTGAACACGTAAGGGATACCCAGTTTCTGGGTAACCTTCACGTACTCTTCGCAGACCTGCATCGCCATGTCGCGGCTTTCCAGCACGTTCATGCCACCGAACAGCACCATAGGCTTGTCGTTGGCAATCTCGATATCGCCTACACGGATGATCTTCTGCGCCATAAGGTTCAAGCCTTCTTCTGGTGTTGAGCCAAAGCTGCTTTAACGAAACCGCTGAACAACGGGTGACCGTCGCGTGGCGTCGAGGTGAACTCCGGGTGGAACTGGCAAGCCACGAACCAAGGGTGATCCTGCGCTTCTACCACTTCGACCAGCGCGCCATCACCGGAACGGCCGGAGATTTTCAGGCCGGCCTCCATGATTTGCGGCAGCAGGTTGTTGTTCACTTCGTAGCGATGGCGGTGACGCTCGACAATGACGTCCTTGCCGTAGCAATCGTGCACCTTGGAGCCGGCTTCGAGCAGGCATTCCTGAGCGCCAAGGCGCATGGTGCCGCCCAGGTCGGACGCTTCGGTACGGATTTCGACGGCACCGGTGGCATCTTCCCACTCGGTGATCAGACCCACGACCGGGTGACCGCTTGCACGATCGAACTCGGTGGAGTTGGCGTCTTTCCAGCCCATGACGTTACGAGCGAACTCGATCACGGCCACTTGCATGCCCAGGCAGATACCCAGGTATGGAACCTTGTTTTCGCGAGCGTATTGAACGGCGGTGATCTTGCCTTCCACGCCACGCAGACCGAAGCCGCCAGGGACCAGGATCGCATCGACGCCTTCCAGCAGCGCGGTGCCCTGGTTCTCGATGTCTTCGGAATCGATGTAGCGCAGGTTGACCTTGGTACGGTTGCTGATGCCGGCGTGACTCATCGCTTCGATCAGCGACTTGTAGGCGTCCAGCAGCTCCATGTACTTGCCGACCATGGCGATGGTGACTTCGTGCTCAGGGTTGAGCTTGGCATCGACGACCTTTTCCCATTCGGACAGATCGGCACCGCCACATTGCAGGCCGAAACGCTCGACGACGAAATCGTCCAGACCCTGGGCGTGCAGGATGCCCGGGATCTTGTAGATGGTGTCGGCGTCTTCCAGGCCGATGACCGCACGCTCTTCAACGTTGGTGAATTGCGCGATCTTGCGACGCGAAGAAATGTCGATCGGGTGATCGGAGCGGCACACCAGCACGTCAGGTTGCAGGCCGATGGAGCGCAGCTCCTTGACCGAGTGCTGGGTTGGCTTGGTTTTGGTTTCGCCGGCGGTGGCGATGTACGGCACCAGCGTCAGGTGCATCAGCATCGCGCGCTTGGCACCGACTTCGAAACGCAGTTGACGGATGGCTTCGAGGAACGGCTGCGACTCGATGTCACCCACGGTGCCACCGATCTCGACCATGGCCACGTCGGCATCGCCGGCGCCCTTGATGATGCGGCGCTTGATTTCGTCGGTGATGTGCGGGATCACCTGAATGGTGGCGCCCAGGTAATCGCCACGGCGCTCTTTGCGCAGCACGTGCTCGTAGACACGGCCGGTGGTGAAGTTGTTGTTCTGGGTCATGGTCGTGCGGATGAACCGCTCGTAGTGGCCCAGGTCCAGGTCGGTCTCGGCGCCGTCGTGGGTGACGAACACTTCACCGTGCTGGAACGGGCTCATGGTGCCCGGGTCGACGTTGATGTACGGATCCAGCTTCAGCATGGTGACCTTAAGTCCCCGCGCCTCCAGGATGGCCGCCAATGATGCCGATGCAATGCCTTTCCCCAATGAAGAAACAACACCGCCCGTGACGAATATGTAGCGCGTCATGAAAAACCCTAGAAGTCTGCGTTAAAGCGGTCCGAGCCGCCGGGGAAAGCGAAGGAAGGCCGAAGCCCCCGATCACCTGCATTAATCACAGTGCACCTTTCAAAAAAACCGCCGCGTTGGGACAGACCGGAAGATGAAACACCGGTACGTTGCTCGCTACACATTTTTTGGAATCGCCCAGCAAAGACTGCTTGGTAATCGGCAACTCCTGCAATTCAGGCGAATCCACAGAAGTTGTATCAAGAAGGGAGCGTAGTCTACCGGAAAGCCCCTTTCAGCTCAAACCTTGATCTTCGCCCATTGGCCGCCAATGCAAATTCCAGCCACCCGCCGCACTGCCATCCAGCCCGGGCAGGCTCGCCACCGCCAGCAATTGCCCGCCCTTGAACAACAGCGGCAATCTGCCGCGCACGAACGGCGGCACCCCACGTTCGTTGAGCAAACGTTTCAAGTCGCGATGCCCTCGACCCGGCAACTCCATCACCTCTCCCCCTTCACGATAGCGGATCTGCAAAGGGCCATCGGGGATTTGCCCGCTGAGCGTGAGCACGCCATTGCCGGGCAACGCCAACGGCAGCGAGGGCTCGGGCCATGCGGCAACCGGGGGCGAACCGCGCAACCAGCTACCGGACAACCACCAGATCCGTCCGCCCGCCCGATGCAATTCGCCCTCCGCCAGCCGCCAGATCGGCCGCGCATCGCCGGTGGCATCACGCAAATCTTCCCAACCCGACCAATGGTCGCTGTCCGGCAGTCGTGTCAGTGGTTCGAGCCAGTGGCTGAGTGCATTGCGTTGACGTGCGAGCGAAAGCTTTTCCAGGGACGACAATTCAAGCGAGGGCAACCCCAGCCAATCGAACTCGCTGGTCGTTCTCGCCTGGCTCAAATCAATTTGTGCCAGCTCATCGAGCAATCCCTGCGCTTCGCTCATGTGCGCAGCACTGCGGGCCATGGTCGCCACCGCTTGGGGCCAACGTGCACTCATCACAGGGAAAACCTGATGCCGCAGGTAGTTGCGCGAGAACTGTCGATCCTGGTTGGAAGGATCCTCGATCCAGCTCAGTTGATGCTCCGCCGCGTAGGCCTCAAGCTCCGCACGGGTGATATCGAGCAGTGGCCGCAGCAAATGCCCCCGACCCAGCGGACGCAGGCTCGGCATTCCCGACAACCCCCTCACCCCCGCCCCACGCAACAGGCGAAACAGCAGGGTTTCTGCCTGATCGTCACGATGCTGGGCAGTCAGCAGTACTTCTTTGGCCTGGGTCACTTCGGTGAACGCGGCATAACGCGCGTCCCGGGCCGCGCGTTCAAGGCTGGCACCGGATTGAACCTGAACCCGAACGACCTGCAGCGGCACACCCAGCCCCTCACACACCGATCGGCAATGCTCCGGCCATGCGTCTGCCGCAGCCTGAAGGCCGTGATGCACATGGATAGCGCTTAGCGCAGGCAGGGATTCGGTTTTCGCGAGGTGTGCGAGAAGGTGCAGCAGGACAGTGGAATCGAGGCCACCGGAGAAGGCGATGCGCCAGGTTTTGGCATTGCGCCACGGAGCGAGATTCGGGAGAAGCCTGGCTGGCAGATCAAATTTCGAAGCATTCATAGATCGGTCGCTTCACATAGAACCAATGTGGGAGCGAGCCTGCTCGCGAATTCCATTTAACATTCAACAAATTTGTTGGCTGTTATACAGCTTTCGCGAGCAGGCTCGCTCCCACAGGGTTTTGCATCGTAGCCCGGTCAGATCAGAGACCGTAGCTCATCAGACGCTCGTAACGACGGTCCAGCAGTGCCTTGTGGTCGAGCTTCTTGAGCATCGCCAGTTGCGAGCTCAACTCGGCACGAATCGAGGCAGCCGCAGCGGCCGGATCACGGTGCGCGCCGCCCAGCGGCTCGCTGATCACCTTGTCCACGATGCCCAGGCCTTTGAGGCGCTCGGCGGTGATGCCCATGGCTTCAGCGGCGTCCGGTGCTTTCTCCGCGGTTTTCCACAGAATCGAAGCGCAACCTTCCGGCGAGATCACCGCGTAGGTCGAGTACTGCAGCATGTTCAGCTGATCGCAAACGCCGATCGCCAGCGCACCGCCGGAACCACCTTCACCGATCACAGTGGCGATGATCGGGGTTTTCAGGCGAGCCATGACGCGCAGGTTCCAGGCAATCGCTTCGCTCTGGTTACGCTCTTCAGCGTCGATGCCAGGGTAGGCACCCGGGGTGTCGATGAAGGTCAGGATCGGCATTTTGAAGCGTTCGGCCATTTCCATCAGACGGCAGGCCTTGCGGTAGCCTTCCGGACGCGGCATACCGAAGTTGCGGCGAACCTTCTCGCGAACTTCACGGCCTTTCTGGTGACCGATCACCATCACAGGCTGGTCATCCAGACGAGCGATACCGCCCACGATGGCAGCGTCGTCGGAGAAGTGGCGGTCGCCGTGCAACTCATCGAACTCGGTGAAGATGTGTTCGATGTAGTCCAGGGTGTACGGACGTTTCGGATGACGCGCCAGGCGCGCGATCTGCCAGCTGGTCAGCTTGCCGAAGATGTCTTCGGTCAGCGTGCTGCTTTTGTCCTGCAGGCGGGAGATCTCATCGCCGATATTCAGCGAATTGTCATTACCGACCAAGCGCAACTCTTCGATCTTGGCTTGCAGGTCGGCGATCGGCTGTTCGAAATCTAGAAAATTCGGGTTCATAGGCGTCCGTCTTGGGTCGACGTCCAAGAGAGCTTGGGCCGGCCGGTTGTCTATTCGCGCCCTACCTTAAGGGAGAGGCGCGTTCAGGTCGAGATTAAAAAAATTTGGTCACGATAAAGGAAGCGTAATGCCACCTCACCGTCAACGGTATTGGAGGAAGACGTTGTCTCGCCCGAACTGGTCACGCAGGGCTTGAATCAACGCATCCGCCGGATCGATTCGCCAGCCTTCGCCGAACTGCAGCAGGGCCTTCGCATCGGGACTGGTGTAGTCCATGGTGATCGGGCACGCACCGCGGTGGCGCTTCAACAGTTCACCCAGCCAGCGTAGCTGATCGCCTTTGAGGTCCTTGGCATGCAACTTCAGGCGCAGGCTCTCGGCCAGGTTGGTGCGCGCGTCTTCCATGCTCATCACCCGCTTGACCCGCAACCGCAGGCCACCGGAGAAGTCGTCGTTGCTGACTTCACCTTCGACCACCACCATCGCATCGGTCTGCAACAGCGATTGCGCGGAATGGAACGCATCGGCAAACAGCGACGCTTCGATCCGTCCGGAGCGGTCGTCGAGGGTGATGAACCCCATCTTGTCGCCCTTTTTGTTCTTCATCACCCGCAGGGCGATGATCATGCCGGCAACGGTCTGGGTATCACGCGCCGGCTTCAGGTCGATGATGCGTTGACGGGCGAAACGACGGATTTCACCTTCGTATTCGTCAATCGGGTGCCCGGTCAGGTACAGGCCCAGGGTGTCTTTCTCGCCTTTGAGCCGTTCCTTGAGGGTCAGCTCCTTGGCCTTGCGGTGATTGGCGTAGACGTCGGCGTCTTCTTCAACGAACAGACCGCCAAACAGGTCCGCATGGCCACTGTCGTGGGTCCGGGCAGTTTGCTCGGCCGCCTTGATCGCCTCTTCCATCGCGGTCAGCAACACCGCGCGGTTGCGGTCGATGTTGGCTTGATACGCCTTCGGCTCGTCGTGGAAATACGGCCCCAGACGATCCAGCGCACCACTACGGATCAAGCCGTCGAGGGTCCGCTTGTTGATACGCTTGAGGTCGACCCGGGCGCAGAAATCGAACAAATCCTTGAACGGACCGTCCAGACGCGCCTCGGTGATTGCCTCGACCGGCCCCTCGCCCACCCCCTTGATCGCACCCAGACCATAAATGATCCGGCCTTCGTCGTTTACCGTGAACTTGAACTCCGAGGTGTTCACGTCCGGCGCGTCGAGGCGCAGCTTCATGGTGCGCACTTCTTCGATCAAGGTCACGACCTTGTCGGTGTTGTGCATATCCGCCGAGAGTACTGCCGCCATGAACGGCGCCGGGTAGTGCGCTTTCAGCCACGCGGTCTGGTACGACACCAGGCCGTAGGCAGCGGAGTGGGATTTGTTGAAGCCGTAACCGGCGAATTTCTCCACCAGGTCGAAAATGTTACCGGCCAGGTCGGCATCGATGTTGTTGGTGGCGCAACCCTCAATGAAACCGCCGCGCTGCTTGGCCATTTCCTCGGGTTTTTTCTTACCCATGGCCCGACGCAGCATGTCCGCACCGCCGAGGGTATAGCCAGCCATGACCTGGGCAATCTGCATCACCTGTTCCTGATACAGGATGATGCCGTAGGTCGGCGCCAATACGGGCTTGAGGCCTTCGTACTGGTAGTCCGAGTGCGGGTACGCCAGTTCGGCGCGACCGTGCTTACGGTTGATGAAGTCGTCCACCATGCCCGATTGCAGCGGGCCGGGACGGAACAGTGCCACCAGTGCGATCAAGTCTTCCAGGCAGTCGGGCTTGAGCTTTTTGATCAGCTCTTTCATGCCGCGGGATTCGAGCTGGAACACCGCCGTGGTTTCGGCTTTCTGCAGCAGGGTATAAGTCGGTTTGTCATCCAGCGGGATGAACGCGATGTCGAGCGGCGGTTCGTTGACCTTGGCGCGGTCGCGGTTGATCGTTTTCAGCGCCCAGTCGATGATCGTCAGGGTCCGCAGACCGAGGAAGTCGAACTTCACCAGGCCGGCCGCTTCGACGTCGTCCTTGTCGAACTGGGTTACCAGGCCGTCACCGGCTTCGTCGCAATAGATCGGCGAGAAGTCGGTCAGTTTGGTCGGCGCGATCACCACACCACCGGCGTGCTTGCCGACGTTACGCACAACGCCTTCAAGTTTGCGGGCCATTTCCCAGATTTCCGCGGCTTCTTCATCCACCTTGATGAAGTCACGCAGGATTTCTTCCTGTTCGTAGGCCTTTTCCAGGGTCATGCCGACTTCGAACGGAATCATCTTCGACAGTCGATCCGCCAGGCCATAGGACTTGCCTTGTACCCGCGCCACGTCCCGCACCACAGCCTTGGCCGCCATGGAACCGAAGGTGATGATCTGGCTGACCGCGTTGCGGCCGTATTTCTCGGCCACGTAGTCGATGACCCGGTCGCGACCGTCCATGCAGAAGTCAACGTCGAAGTCGGGCATGGAAACCCGTTCCGGGTTAAGGAAACGTTCGAACAGCAGGTCGTATTCCAACGGATCAAGGTCGGTGATCTTCTGCACATAGGCCACCAGCGACCCGGCACCCGACCCCCGCCCTGGCCCCACCGGCACGCCGTTGTTCTTGGCCCACTGGATGAAGTCCATCACGATCAGGAAGTAACCGGGGAAGCCCATCTGGATGATGATATCCAGTTCGAAATTCAACCGGTCGACATAGACCTGACGCTTGGCTTCGTAGTCTTCAGTGGTGTCTTTGGGCAGCAGAACGGAAAGACGTTCTTCCAGGCCCTCGAACGAAACCTTGCGGAAATACTCATCGATGGTCATGCCATCGGGGATCGGGAAGTTGGGCAGGAAGTGCGTGCCCAGCTTCACTTCGATGTTGCAGCGCTTGGCGATCTCGACGGTGTTTTCCAGCGCTTCAGGAATGTCGCTGAACAGTTCCGCCATTTCCTCGGCGCTTTTGAGGTACTGCTGATCGCTGTAATTCTTCGAACGCCGCGGATCGTCGAGGGCGCGCCCCTCACCGATGCACACGCGGGTTTCGTGGGCGGCGAAGTCTTCCTGCTTGATGAAGCGCACATCGTTGGTCGCGACCAGCGGCGCACCGATCTTCTCGGCCAGGGCCACCGCGCCGTGCAGTTGCTCTTCATCATTAGGGCGGTTGGTACGCTGGATTTCCAGGTAGAAGCGGTCCGGAAACACCGCCATCCACTCACGCGCCAGGGTTTCGGCTTCGTCGGGATTGCCACTGATCATGGCCTGGCCGATTTCGCCTTCTTTCGCCGCCGACAGCATGATCAAGCCTTCGTTGGCTTCGGCCACCCATTCGCGCTCAATGATGATCGCGCCATTGCGCTGGCCGTCGATGAAACCGCGGGAAATCAATTCGGTGAGATTGCGGTAACCCTCGGCATTCATCACCAGCAGGCTGATCCGGCTAAGCGGGTTATCCGGGTCCTTGTTCGACAGCCACAGGTCGGCGCCGCAGATCGGCTTGATCCCGGCACCCATGGCGTTTTTATAGAATTTGACCAGGGAACACATGTTGTTCTGATCGGTGACCGCCACGGCAGGCATGTTCATGCCGACCAGGGTCTTGACCAGCGGTTTGATTCGCACCAGACCGTCGACCAGGGAGTATTCAGTGTGCAGGCGTAGGTGAACGAATGAAGCCGGCATAGTGATCCTGTCTAAAACGTGAAAACAACAATGCCCGGAAATCCGGCGTTTAAAGCTACTGCGCTTTAAGACGCCGGATTGTACCGGGCCTTGCTATAAAAAATCAGCCTTGCGACTAACTCTCGATCAGGCTTTCCCGTGCTTCATAAGCGAGGCGTACTGGGGCAAACGAACGCCGGTGAATCGGCGTTGGCCCAAGGCGGGCGAGCGCTTCCAGATGAACGGGTGTCGGGTAGCCTTTGTGGCCGCCGATGCCGTAGCCCGGGTAGATCAATTCGAAAGCAGACATTTCACGATCACGGCTGACCTTCGCCAGAATCGACGCTGCCGCGATCGCCGGGACCTTGCTGTCGCCTTTAACCACGGCTTCAGCGCGCATCGGCAGTTTCGGGCAACGGTTGCCGTCGATCATCGCCAGTTTCGGCTGAACGTGCAGCCCGGCGACGGCGCGCTGCATGGCCAGCATGGTGGCGTGCAGGATGTTCAACTCGTCGATCTCTTCGACTTCCGCGCGGGCAATGCACCAGCTCAGGGCTTTTTCGCAGATTTCGTCGTAGAGCTTTTCGCGGCGGGCTTCGGTGAGCTTCTTCGAATCATTAAGGCCGAGAATCGGCCGACTCGGATCGAGAATCACTGCGGCGGTCACGACTGCGCCACAAAGCGGACCACGACCGACTTCGTCGACACCGGCAACCAATTCTTCGACTTCAGCGACCAAGGTGAAATCCAGCCCCATCTGCATGCTTGTTTTACTCATTTTACCTGGCCGATCAGATTCAGGACTGCATCCGCCGCCTGGTTGGAGGCATCCAGACGCAAGGTACGGTGGATTTCGTCAAAACCGCGGGTCTGCTCCTGGCCATTTTCGATCAGCGGCGACAAGGTCTGGGCCAACGCTTCGACCGTCGCGTCGTCCTGCAGCAGCTCGGGCACCAGCAAGCGCTGGGCCAGCAAGTTCGGCAAGGAGACATAGGGACTTTTCACCATGCGCTTGAGAATCCAGAACGTCAGCGGCGCCAGGCGATAGGCGACCACCATGGGCCGCTTGTACAGCAAGGCTTCCAGCGTTGCGGTTCCGGATGCGATCAGCACCGCGTCGCATGCAGCCAGGGCCAGATGGGATTTGCCATCGAGCAAGGTCAGCGGCAGATCGCGACCGGCCAGCATTTCTTCCAGCTGCGCACGGCGCTCGGGATTGGCGCAAGGCATGACGAAGCGCACACCAGGGCGCATGGCCCGCAGGCGCTGCGCGGTGTCGAGAAACAGCGCACCGAGGCGGCCGACTTCACCACCACGACTGCCCGGCATCAATGCCACAAGCGGCCCGTCGGGCAAGCCCAGTTCGGCCCGCGCGGCGGCGCGATCGGCCTCAAGGGGAATCGCATCGGCCAGGGAGTGTCCAACAAACCGCACCGGGACACCCTTCTCTTCATAAAATTTCGCTTCGAACGGGAACAGCGTCAGCATCAGGTCGCAACCTTCGCGAATCTTCAGCACCCGCTTCTGCCGCCAGGCCCAGACCGACGGGCTGACGTAATGCACGGTCTTGATCCCGGCCTGACGCAGCTTGAGTTCGATATTGAGGTTGAAGTCCGGGGCATCGATCCCGATGAACACGTCCGGCTTCGCGGCGATCAGGTCTGCCACCAGCTTCTTGCGGCGCGCCAGCAACTCGCGCAACCGACCCAGCACTTCCACCAGGCCCATGACCGACAGGCGCTCCATCGGGAAGTAGGACTGCAGGCCTTCTGCCTGCATCAACGGACCACCGACACCGATGAACTCGACTGCCGGATGACGGGTCTTGAGTGCGCGCATGAGGCCCGCGCCGAGAATGTCGCCGGAAGCCTCCCCCGCCACCAGCGCAATACGCAGATTGGCCATGGTTAGCGGGTAATGCCGCGAGTCGAAGACTGGATGGAGTCACGGAACACTGCGACTTCCGGGAACTGGGCTGACGACTCAGCCAGTTCGGCGAGCGCCTGCTCGACCGTCAGGCCCTGACGATAAACGACCTTATAGGCACGCCGCAGGGCGTGGATGGCGTCTTCGCTGAAACCCCGACGACGCATGCCTTCAAAGTTCATGCTGCGGGCCTCGGCCGGGTTGCCGAACACCGTGACGTACGCAGGAACATCCTTGCCGATGGCGGTTCCCATGCCGGAAAAGCTGTGGGCACCGATGTGGCAATACTGGTGAACCAGGGTAAAACCGGACAGGATGGCCCAGTCCTCAACGTGCACATGGCCAGCCAGTGCGGTGTTGTTGACCAGAATGCAGTGGTTGCCGATAACGCTGTCGTGACCGATGTGGGCGTAGGCCATAATCAGGTTGTGATCGCCCAGGGTCGTTTCCGAGCGGTCCTGAACGGTTCCACGGTGAATCGTCACGCCTTCGCGGATGACGTTGTGGTCACCAATCACCAGGCGCGTTTCTTCGCCCTTGTACTTCAGGTCCGGCGTGTCCTCGCCTACCGAAGAGAACTGGTAGATGCGGTTGTGCTTACCGATTCGGGTCGGGCCTTTGAGAATCACGTGCGGCCCGATGACTGTTCCCTCGCCGATTTCCACACCTGCGCCGATGATCGACCACGGGCCGACCTCGACACCGTCAGCCAGGACGGCCGTCGGATCGATGATTGCGCGAGGGTCAATCAAACTCATAGCTTGCGTTCCGCACAGATGATTTCAGCAGAGCAGACCGGCTTGCCATCGACCGAAGCCTGGCACTCGAACTTCCAGATCTGGCGCTTGCAGCTGATGAACTTGGCTTCAAGGATCAACTGATCACCCGGCAACACCGGCTGGCGGAAGCGCAGCTTGTCGGAGCCGACGAAGTAGTAAAGGGTGCCATCGGCCGGTTTCACGTCGAGCATTTTGAAACCAAGGATCCCGGCAGCCTGAGCCATCGCTTCGATGATCAGCACGCCCGGCATGATTGGATGCGCGGGAAAGTGACCATTGAAGAACGGTTCGTTGATGCTGACATTCTTGTAGGCGCGAATGCGCTTGCCTTCCACATCCAGATCCACTACCCGGTCCACCAGCAGGAACGGGTAACGGTGAGGCAGGTATTCGCGAATCTCGTTGATGTCCATCATTTCGGGGGGAAGCCTATGTAAAGATTGGGAACGCGCGACTGACGCGCACTCCTCTAGCAAATCAAGGACGCAGTCTAGCGGCTGTGCACACTTGATATGGAAATGGTATCAGCCATCTGATGAAGCATTACCGCCAGGGGTCACTTCCCCTGCCTGCTTTTCCAGCTGTCGCAAACGTCGCGCGATGTCATCGAGCTGACGGATTCGTGCCGCGCTTTTGCGCCACTCGGCTGCCGGCTGCATTGCCGTACCGGAAGAATAGGCACCCGGCTCGGTGATCGAGTGGGTCACCATGGTCATGCCGGTGATGAAAACGTTGTCGCAAATGTCGATATGACCCACCAGCCCTACGCCACCGGCGAGCATGCAGTGCTTGCCGATCCTGGTGCTGCCGGAGATCCCCACGCACGCGGCCATGGCGGTGTGATCACCGACTTGAACGTTGTGGGCGATCTGGATCTGGTTGTCGAGTTTCACGCCATTACCGATGATGGTATCGGCCAACGCGCCACGGTCGATGGCGGTATTCACGCCGATTTCCACGTCGTCGCCGACCAGTACACCACCGATCTGGGCAATTTTCTGCCAGATACCTTTCTCGTTGGCAAATCCGAAGCCTTCGCCACCGAGCACGGCACCGGATTGAATCACTACCCGCTTGCCGACGCGCACGTCGTGATACAGGGTGACCCGCGGTGCGAGCCAGCCACCTTCGCCGATCACACTGCGCGCACCGATGAAGCAATGCGCGCCGATGGTCGTACCCGCATCCACTCGCGCTCCGCTTTCGATGACCACAAAGGCACCGATGCTCGCCGCTGGATCAACCACCGCGTCCGCCGCAATCACCGCTGTCGGATGAATGCCGGCAGCCGCCTTGGGCTTGGGATCGAACAGGTGGGAAACACGAGCGTAAGCGGCGTACGGATCAGGTACTACCAACGCATTCCCGGCAAAACCTTCAGCGTCAGCGGCTTTGAGCAACAAAGCTGCAGCCTGGCTGCCCGCCAGATACTTGCGGTACTGGGGATTTGCGAGAAAGCTCAACTGAGCTGGGCCAGCCTCCTGCAAGGTGGCCAGCCCAGTAATTGCTGTCTCCGGGTCGCCACGCAGGGTGGCGCCGAGGAACTCGGCCAATTGGCCGAGCTTAATGGTCGCGGTCATGGATTACTTCAGCTGATTCATGCGCTCGATAACCTGGCGCGTGATGTCGTACTGAGGCTTGACATCAATCACTGCACCACGCTCGAAGACCAGGTCAAAAGCACCTTTCTTGATGACTTCTTCCACAGCGCTGTCCAGTTTCGGCTTGAGCTGCTTCAGCATTTCGCGGTCGGCAACGGCTTTGGCTTCGTTCAGCTCCTTGGACTGGAACTGGAAGTCACGAGCCTTTTGCTTGAATTCAAGCTCCAGACGCTCACGCTCGCCTTGCTGCATTTTGTCGCCACCGGCCATCAGACGATCCTGAATACCCTTGGCGCTGCTTTCCAGCGACTTGAGCTTGGTCAGTTGAGGACCGAACTTTTTCTCGGCATCCACAGCGTATTTCTTGGCTGCATCGGATTCCAGCAGGGCCATCTGATAGTTCAGAACGGCGATTTTCATGTCGGCAAATGCCGGACCTGCTACCAGTACGGAAGCCAGGAGAACCAATTGAGTCAACTTACGCACGATGCACTCCTACAAAATCCATTGTCGTTATCTTGGGTCAGACGCTTAGAACGTCTGGCCGAGGGAGAATTGGAACACTTGAGTTTCAGCGTCATCCGGTTTCTTGACTGGCATGGCCAACGCGAAACTCAGAGGACCCAGCGCGGTGACCCAGGTCACACCCACACCGACGGAACTTGCCATGTTGCTCAGACTGATGTCGTTGCACTGGGTATTGGACTTAGTGCCATCGGCATTAACGACATCCGAGCATTTGGAATCGAATACGTTACCCACATCCCAGAATACCGAAGTACGCAGGGAGCGTTGGTCCTTGACGAACGGCAGAGGGAACAACACTTCCACACCGCCCTGGATCAGGACGTTACCACCGAACGGCAGCGGGTCCTGGTCCGGGTCGACAGCAGTGCCAGGGTTCTTGCCGGTACTTGGTGTACTGCGAGGACCCAAAGTGCTGTCCTTGAAGCCACGAACCGAGTTGAAACCACCAGCATAGTAGTTTTCATAGAATGGCAAGCCATCGGTCGAACCGTAACCATCGCCATAACCCAATTCGGTATGCAGGCGCATGGTGTAGTTTTCGGACAATGGCTGGAACAGCTGGCCACGGTAATCAAGCTTGAAGAACGACAGGTCGCTGCCTGGCGTCGTGGTTTCCAGCACCAGGCTCTGGGAATGACCGCGGGTCGCCAGTACGCCCTTGTTCAGGGTGGACTCGGACCAGCCGGCCGACGCCTTGAAGTTCAGGTACTTATCGCCTTCCTTGTTAACGAAGTCGAAAATCTCATCGACGGTATACACACCCGTCTTGATCTCGTCCTGCTGGACAGTCAAGCCGAAGGTCAGACGCGACGTCTCACTGATCGGATAACCGACGCTTGCACCCGCACCCAGGCTGTCTACGGAATAGCTGGCTACGTCGACATCAAGATCATCATAGTCAGTGGTACGGTAGAACGCGTTGTAACCCAGGCTCACGCCATCAGCCGTCCAGTAGGGGTCGACATAACCGAAGTTATAGCGGCTCTGGTATTCGCTGCGGGTCAAGCCGATGCTGACCTTGTTACCGGTACCGAGGAAGTTGTTCTGGGTGATCGAACCACCGAGGATCAGGCCCGCGCTCTGGGCGAAACCGACACTGGCGGTAATCGAACCGGACGCTTGTTCTTCCACGCTGTAGTTGACATCAACCTGGTCGTCGACACCCGGTACAGCCGGGGTTTCAACGTTGACTTCCTTGAAGAAGCCCAGGCGCTCAAGACGGGTCTTGGACTGGTCGATCAGGTAGGTCGAAGCCCAGCCGCCTTCCATCTGACGCATTTCGCGTCGCAGCACTTCGTCTTCGGACTTGGTGTTGCCACGGAAGTTGATGCGGTTGACGTACGCACGCTTGCCCGGATCGACCGCGAAGGTGATGTCTACGGTGTGATCTTCATCATGGGGCTGTGGCACGCCGTTGACGTTGGCGAAGGTATAGCCTTCGTTACCCAGGCGACGGGTGATCAGCTCGGAAGTGGTGGTCATCAGCTTGCGCGAGAACACCTGGCCTTTCTGTACCAGCAGCAGCGACTTGACCTGGTCTTCAGGGACTTTCAGGTCACCGCTGAGCTTGACATCACGAACGGTGTACTTGTCGCCTTCGTTGATGTTGACAGTGATGTAGACGTGCTTCTTGTCCGGGGTGATGGACACCTGGGTCGAAGCGATATCCATGTTGATATAGCCACGGTCCAGGTAGTAGGAACGCAGGCGCTCCAGGTCACCGGAGAGTTTCTCACGAGCATACTTGTCGTCGTTCTTGAAGAACGACAACCAGTTGGTTGTCTTGAGCTCGAACAGATCGATCAGGTCCTCATCAGGGAAGACCGTGTTACCTACCACGTTGATATGCTGGATAGCCGCAACGGTGCCTTCGTTGATGTTGACTTTCAAGCCTACGCGGTTGCGCGGCTGCGGCACGACTTCGGTGTCGACGGTCGCCGAGTAGCGGCCCTGCGCGACGTACTGGCGTTGCAGCTCGTTACGTACACCTTCGAGAGTGGCGCGCTGGAAGATCTCGCCTTCGGCCAGACCGGATTGTTTAAGGCCTTTCATCAGGTCTTCAGTGGAGATCGCCTTGTTACCTTCGATCTCGATACTTGCAACCGACGGACGCTCGACTACCGTGATGACAAGGACGTTGCCATCGCGGCCCAGCTGGATATCTTGAAAGAACCCGGTTTTGAACAGCGCACGAGTGGATTCCACCAGGCGTCGATCATCCGCCTGTTCACCGACGTTCAACGGCAAAGCACCAAAGACGCTACCCGCGGAGACCCGCTGGAGGCCATTGACGCGAATATCAGAGATAGTGAAGGACTCGGCGTGAACTTCGGCGATCATCAATACGGTGAGAACCGCAGTTAGCAGCAGACGTTTCATGAAGTCCTTTCTTATTCCAACTGGCAATAAACAAACTGCCGCAAAATGCGGCAGATTCGCAATTCAGCGACGTTACAGACGGCCTAGATCATTGACCAGAGCGAGCAACATCACTCCGACCACCAAACTGATACCGATCTGTATCCCCCAACCTTGCACCCGATCCGACAAGGGACGACCACGCGCCCACTCAATCAGATAAAACAACAAATGCCCCCCATCCAGCACAGGAATGGGCAGCAAATTCAGAACCCCCAGGCTAATACTCAGATAAGCAAGGAAATTCAGGAAATCAGCGACGCCCGACTGGGCCGAAGCGCCCGCCACTTTAGCAATGGTTATCGGTCCACTCAAGTTTTTTACCGAGAGCTCGCCGAACAACATTTTCTTCAGTGAATCGAGGGTCAGCAGGCTCATGGTCCAGGTGCGTTGAGCCCCCTCTCCAATCGCGGCCAAAGGACCGTAACTGACCTCGCGAATCATCTCCGGCGGCCAATCGACCGCTTTCACACCAGCCCCCAGATAGCCACTCGGTGCCTTTTTCTCGCCGCGTGCAGCCAGCGTGACAGGGACGTCGATTTGAGCACCATCGCGCTCGACCCGCAGCATGATTTTGGTATCAGGACGCATACGGACGGTATCGACCACCTGCTGCCAGTCATCCAGCGACTTGCCATCGAGGGCCAGCAACCGGTCACCCATTTTCAGGCCGGCGGCCTGCGCCGGGCCTTTCGGATCAAGTTCCGCCAAAACCGGTGGCAGCGCCGGACGCCAAGGACGAATCCCCAGCGATCGAATCGGATCAGGCTCGTCTGCGCCCTTGAGCCACTTATCCAGTGTCAGTTCACGGGGCGAATCAATTGAGGAGCCTTGTTCACGGACCAGCACCTGCAGGGAACCACTTTCCCCCAGACGACGAACCAGTTGCAAATTCACCGCCGCCCAGCCGGAAGTCGGCTCGCCGTCGATCGAGATAATTTCCTGGCCCGCGCTCAAACCGGCCTTGGCGGCAATACTGCCGGACTCAACTGCACCGATGACCGGGCGTACCTGCTCGCTACCGAGCATGGCCAGCACCCAGAAGAACGCGAACGCCAACAAAAAGTTGGCGATCGGCCCGGCCGCCACGATCGCAATGCGCTGACGGACCGATTTGCGATTGAAGGATTGATCGACCTGATCGGCCGGGACCTCGCCCTCACGCTCATCGAGCATCTTCACGTAGCCGCCCAGCGGGATCGCAGCCACCACGAACTCGGTGCCCTGCTTGTCGTACCAGCGCAGCAACGGCATGCCGAAGCCTACGGAGAAACGCAGCACCTTGACCCCACAGCGACGCGCGACCCAGAAATGGCCGAACTCGTGGAAGGTGACCAGCACGCCCAAAGCCACCAGGGTGCCGACAATCATATAGAGCGCGCTCATCTACTTTCTCCGCATTCCTATCTGGTGCTGCAAGGGCCAACGCATTGCAACACTTACCGCCCGTGACGACTCAGCCACTGTTCGGCCAGCACACGCGCCTTCGCATCTGCCGCAAACACTGCTTCCAGATCCTTCACTGCTACCACAGGCTCGAGATTGAGTGTTTCTTCGATGATACTCGCGATTTCCGGGTAACGAACCCGTCCGTCGAGAAACGCCGCAACGGCAACCTCATTTGCCGCATTCAGCATTGCCGGGGCGCTGTTGCCCGCCTCGGCGGCCTGACGGGCCAGGCGCAGACAAGGGAAACGCTCTTCATCCGGCGCCTGGAAGTCCAGACGGGCGACGGCAAACAGGTCAAGCGGTGGCACACCCGAATCGATTCGTTCAGGCCACGCCAGCGCATTGGCGATTGGCGTGCGCATGTCCGGATTGCCCAACTGGGCCAATACCGAGCCATCGATGTAATCGACCAGCGAATGAATCACGCTCTGCGGATGAATCACCACTTCAACCTGGGACGGCTTGGCATCGAACAGCCAGCAGGCTTCGATCAACTCAAGCCCTTTATTCATCATGCTGGCGGAATCAACCGAAATCTTGCGTCCCATGGACCAGTTGGGGTGAGCACAGGCCTGTTCGGGTGAAACATGCGCCAGCTCCGCGAGGGGTGTCTGACGGAACGGTCCGCCGGAAGCTGTCAGCAAAATCCGACGCACACCGACCGCGCCAAGACCACGGGCAAAATCCTGCGGCATGCACTGGAAGATCGCGTTGTGCTCACTGTCGATCGGCAGCAACACCGAACCGCTCTTGCGAACGGCCTGCATGAACAGTGCACCGGACATGACCAGTGCTTCTTTGTTGGCCAGAAGAATCTTCTTGCCGGCTTCGACCGCTGCCAGTGTCGGACGCAGCCCCGCCGCTCCGACAATGGCCGCCATGACCGCATCCACTTCAGGATCGGCAGCGACCTGACACAAACCTTCCTCGCCCACCAGCACACGGGTCGAAAGGCCTGCCGCACTCAAGTCATCCTGCAGCGCGCGAGCGGCACCGGCCTCAGGCACGACGGCGAATCGCGGGGTATGACGCACACACAGTGCCAGCAATTCGTTTAAACGGGTAAAACCGCTCAAGGCAAACACTTGATAACGCTCGGGATGACGAGCGATGACATCGAGGGTGCTCAGACCGATCGAGCCGGTCGCCCCCAGAACGGTAATCTGCTGAGGGCGGCTCATGGTGCAGCCATCCACAACAGTACGGCAAACACGGGAATGGCCGCGGTCAGGCTGTCGATCCGGTCCAGTACCCCGCCGTGACCAGGCAGCAGATTGCTGCTGTCCTTGATCCCGGACTGGCGCTTGAACATGCTTTCGGTGAGGTCGCCCACGACCGAAATAAACACGATCACGGCCGCGCCGATCAAGCCCTTGAACAGCTCGGCAACGGTCCAGTCACGAACGAATCCGACAATGACGGTAATGACCAGACTCAGGACCAAGCCGCCGTAGACGCCTTCCCAGCTCTTGCCTGGACTGACCTGCGGCGCCAGCTTGCGCTTGCCGAAGGCCCGGCCGGAAAAATACGCGCCGATATCGGCACCCCAGACCAGCACCATCACTGCCATGATCAGCCAGTTGCCCAAGGGGTACTTCTTGATCTCTACCAGGCCCTGCCAGGCCGGCAACAGAATCAACAGGCCGATTACCAGCTTGCAAGCTGCGCTTGCCCATAGCTCGCTGGAGCGTGGATACGTCAGCACCAGATAGGTGGCGACCCCCCACCAGAGCACCGAGGCGCCCAACACCCAAGGCGCGAGGCCGGGCAGAAGATGCATGACAAACAGCATCAATGCGACAACCGCGGCGTAGGCCACGCGCATCGGCTGGGCATTGAAGCCCGCCAGACGCGCCCACTCCCATGCACCGAGGGTCACGACCAACCCGATGAACAGTGCAAAGCCGGACCCCTCGAGCAGGAAAAACCCGCCCAGGGCAATCGGCAGCAGGATCAGCGCAGTGATGATTCGTTGTTTAAGCATTAAATCCGGGCTCCAGCCTCGACCTGCTCGCTCGTTTTACCGAAGCGGCGCTGGCGAGATGCGAAATCGGCCAGCGCGTTACGCATGGCGTCGTGTTTGAAGTCCGGCCAGAAAAGGTCGGAGAAGTACAACTCGGCATAAGCCAGCTGCCACAACAGGAAGTTGCTGATGCGGTGCTCGCCCCCGGTTCGGATACACAAATCCGGCAACGGCAGATCACCTGTAGCCAGACAGGTTTGCAGCAGATCCGGGGTGATGTCCTCCGGACGCAAATGTCCGGCCTGTACTTCCCGCGCCAGCCGCTGTGCGGCCTGTGCGATATCCCACTGACCGCCGTAATTGGCAGCGATCTGCAGGACGAAGCGATTGGCGCCGACAGTCATCGCCTCGGCTTCACGCATGGCTGCCTGAAGCTCCGGATGAAAACGCGATCGATCGCCAATGATGCGCAAACTGATGTTGTTATCGTTCAGGCGCTTGGCCTCGCGACGCAATGCCTTGAAGAACAGATCCATCAGGGCACTGACCTCATCGGCCGGCCGCTGCCAGTTTTCACTGGAGAACGCGAACAGGGTCAATACTTCGACCCCTTCTTCGGCACACACCTCGATAACCGCGCGAACTGCATCCACACCCGCTTTATGCCCAGCGACACCCGGCATAAAGCGTTTTTTCGCCCAGCGATTATTACCATCCATGATGATCGCGACATGGCGCGGCACCGCGGACGGTGCAGTCTGCTTAGTCTTATCCATTAAAAACGTGACCCTTATACGGCCATCAGGTCTTTTTCTTTCTGCGCCAGATCAGCGTCGATCTTGGCCACGAACTTTTTGGTCAAATCATCGATTTCGCCTGTGGCGCGACGCTCTTCGTCTTCGCTGATTTCTTTTTCCTTGACCAGATCCTTGAGCTGGCTGTTTGCATCACGACGGATGTTGCGCACTGCAACACGGGCGTCTTCGGCAACATCGCGAGCCTGCTTGGTGAAGCCCTTGCGGGTTTCTTCGGTCAGGGCAGGCATGGAGATCAGCAACAACTCACCCAGGTTGGTCGGGTTGAGGTTCAGACCGGCGCTACCGATGGCCTTGTCGACGGCACCCAGCATGTTGCGTTCAAAGGCAACGACTTGCAGGGTACGGGCGTCTTTAACAGTGATGTTCGCCACTTGCTTGATGGGGGTATCGGCACCGTAGTAAGGCACCATCACACCTTCCAGAATGCTTGGGTGCGCCTGGCCGGTACGAATACGGCCGAAGTTGTGCGCCAGCGATTCCACGGATTTCTGCATGCGCTCTTGAGCGTCTTTCTTGATTTCATTGATCATTGTTGGCCTTCCTCGATCAGGGTCCCTTCAGCGCCGCCATGCACGATGTTCAGCAGGGCGCCGGGCTTGTTCATGTTAAATACGCGCAACGGCATCTTATGGTCGCGGCACAGGCAAATGGCCGTCAGATCCATAACACCCAGCTTGCGATCCAGCACTTCATCGTAGGTCAGATGATCGAACTTCTCGGCATGCGGGTCTTTGAACGGGTCAGCGGTGTAGACGCCATCGACCTTGGTTGCCTTGAGCACGACATCGGCATCGATTTCGATCGCACGCAGGCAGGCGGCCGAGTCCGTGGTGAAGAACGGGTTGCCGGTACCGGCAGCGAAAATTACCACGTCCTTGGAGTTCAGGTGACGCATGGCCTTGCGACGATCGTAATGATCGGTCACGCCTACCATGGAAATGGCCGACATCACGATGGCCGAGATATTGGCACGTTCCAGCGCATCGCGCATGGCCAGGGCGTTCATCACAGTGGCCAGCATGCCCATGTGGTCACCGGTGACCCGATCCATGCCGGCCTTGCTCAGGGCTTCCCCGCGGAACAGGTTGCCGCCGCCGATCACCAGACCGACCTGGACACCGATGCCGACCAGCTGGCCAACTTCCAGCGCCATGCGATCCAGAACCTTCGGATCGATCCCGAACTCTTCCGAGCCCATCAGGGCCTCGCCGCTAAGTTTGAGTAGAATGCGTTTATAGCGAGCCTGATAACCACTGCCCTGCTGAGCCATTGCGAATCTCTCCTGCGGCGTATTTTAAAAATTCTTTGCGAGCTGTTTTCAGCTGGCGTTCACTCTAGCGTGGCGCTGCTTCAGCGCCATCGGAACATGGCTTTGTAAGCCAGTTCCAATAGGAAACCAATAAAAATTGGTGGCCCATCTGAAAAGAGGCTGCGCGCGTGAGCGGGCAGCCTCTTCAGGGCGACAGTTATAAAACCGTCTTATTGCTTGGCGGCAGCCAGCTGTGCGGCAACTTCTTCAGCGAAGTTGTCTACTGGCTTCTCGATGCCTTCGCCAACTTTGAAGTAGGTGAAGGAAACGATTTCAGCGCCGGCTTTCTTGGCCAGAGCACCAACGGTGACTTCCGGGTTCATGACGAAAGCTTGCTCGACCAGGCTGGCTTCAGCCAGGAACTTGGTGATACGGCCGGCGATCATCTTCTCGACGATTTCAGCTGGCTTGCCTTTCATCTTGTCTTCGTTCAAAGACATGAAGACGCCCTTTTCGCGCTCGATGGCTTCTGGCGAAACCTGCGATGGCAGCAGGAACTCAGGGTTGCTTGCCGCCACGTGCATGGCGATTTCCTTGGCCAGCTGGACGTCGCCGCCCTTCAGGACAACAGCAACACCGATCTTGTTACCGTGCAGGTAGGTGCCGACAACGTCGCCCTCTACGCGCACCAGGCGACGGATGTTGACGTTTTCGCCAACTTTGGCCACCAGGGCTTCACGAGCCGATTCCTGAGCGGCGATCAGCGGAGCTGCGTCGGTCAGTTTTTCGGCGAAGGCTTTTTCTACGCTGGCAGCAACGAAGTTCTTGAAGTCGTCTTGCAGGGCCAGGAAGTCGGTCTGCGAGTTCACTTCCAGCAGTACGGCGGACTTGTCGTCAGCCTTGATGGCGATGGCGCCTTCAGCGGCAACGTTGCCTGCTTTCTTGGCTGCCTTGATGGCGCCCGAAGCACGCATGTCATCAATGGCTTTCTCGATGTCGCCGCCAGCCTTGGTCAAGGCCTTTTTGCAATCCATCATGCCTTCGCCGGTACGCTCGCGCAGTTCTTTGACCAACGCTGCAGTAATCTCTGCCATTTCAAAATTCCTCTTGGATAGGTTATCAACCATTCCACCCGATCGAACGGGCGTTCAATTCTTCCCGAACCACCCTTGTTAGCTGCCGCACATTACAAATAAGGCAGTGGGCGCCGACAAATGGTTTTCGAGGTGGCAAAAAGGGGGCCAAGCCCCCTTTTTGCTTACTGAGTCAACGCCAGGGCGTCAATTACTCAGCTGCAGCTGCCGGAGCTTCTTCAACGAACACTTCGGTGCCGCCAGCAACGTTGTTGCGACCACGGATAACAGCGTCAGCCATCGAACCCATGTACAGCTGGATAGCGCGGATTGCGTCATCGTTGCCTGGGATGATGTAGTCAACGCCTTCCGGGCTGCTGTTGGTATCGACTACGCCGATAACCGGGATGCCCAGCTTGTTGGCTTCGGTGATCGCGATGCGCTCGTGATCAACGTCGATAACGAACAGAGCGTCTGGCAGACCGCCCATGTCCTTGATACCACCCAGGGAACGATCCAGCTTTTCCAGGTCACGGGAGCGCATCAGCGCTTCTTTCTTGGTCAGCTTGGCGAAAGTACCGTCTTCGGCTTGTACTTCAAGGTCACGCAGACGCTTGATGGAAGCACGGATGGTTTTGAAGTTGGTCAGCATGCCGCCCAACCAGCGGTGATCGACGTACGGCGAACCGCAACGTGCTGCTTCTTCAGCAACGATCTTGCCAGCGGAACGCTTGGTGCCGACGAACAGAATCTTGTTTTTGCCCTGGGCCAGGCGTTCTACGAAAGTCAGAGCTTCGTTGAACATTGGCAGGGTTTTTTCAAGGTTGATGATGTGGATCTTGTTACGCGCGCCGAAAATGTATTTACCCATTTTCGGGTTCCAGTAACGGGTCTGGTGACCGAAGTGCACACCGGCCTTCAGCATATCGCGCATGTTGACTTGGGACATGATAGTTCCTTAATAAGTCGGGTTTGGCCTCCACGTATCCCAATGACCAACCAGCAGCATCAGCTGAAGGCACCCAGGTCATCGTGTCGACACGTGTGTGGATTTAGGCTTTTCGGGGCATCCCCGGAAAGCGGCGCATTTTATATCACAGGGCAGGGAAAAACGGAACCCGGATTCTGAAATCCGGGCGGGCGTGGCATTCCGCCCCTTGGAATCGGCCCAGAATGCACCATTCTATAGAGAGAAGCGATGCACAGAGGCGCCGAATTGCGCCGAGCGTCTGTTAGAATCGCGTTTTTCAGGGCCGCGAAATTCGATCGCGCAACGCCCATTCCGTTTGTAAAGCGCCGCCTGGCGCAGAGAGAGCCTGTATGACCGTCACCCTCAAAACCCCCGAGGACATCGCAAAAATGCGCATCGCCGGCAAACTGGCCGCCGATGTGCTGGAAATGATCGCCGAACATGTCAAACCGGGCGTGACCACCGAAGAACTCGACCGCATCTGCCACGATTATATTGTCAACGAGCAGAAGGCCATCCCTGCCCCTCTCAACTACAAGGGCTTCCCGAAGTCCATCTGCACCTCGATCAACCATGTGGTCTGCCATGGCATCCCGAACGAGAAACCGCTGAAGGATGGCGACACCCTGAACATCGACGTCACCGTCATCAAGGACGGTTACCACGGCGACACCAGCCGCATGTTCCACGTCGGTACCGTACCGGTCTGGGCCGAACGCCTGTCGCAAGTGACCCAGGAATGCATGTACAAGGCCATTCAACTGGTCAAGCCGGGTTGCCGCCTGGGCGATATCGGCGAAGTGATCCAGAAACACGCCGAGAAGAACGGTTTCTCGGTGGTTCGCGAGTTCTGTGGCCACGGCATTGGTAAAGTCTTCCACGAAGAACCGCAGATCCTGCACTACGGCCGCGCCGGCACCGGCATGGAACTGAAGGCCGGCATGACTTTCACCATCGAACCGATGATCAACCAGGGCCGCGCCGACACCAAGGTGCTGGGTGACGGCTGGACTGCGATCACCAAGGACCGCAAGCTGTCGGCACAATGGGAACACACCCTGCTGGTGACCGAGACCGGTTACGAAATCTTCACCTTGCGCAGCGATGACACCATCCCGCGCGCATCGGCCTGATCCAACCGCACAGCTCCCAGCCCTATAGAGGAAAGCCAATCGATGCCGCAGGTGGATCCCGAACTCTTCGACCGCGGCCAGTTCCAGGCTGAACTGGCCCTGAAGGCAAGCCCGATCGCGGCCTTCAAGAAGGCGATCCGCCAGGCCCGCGAGGTGCTCGACGGACGCTTTCGCAGCGGTCGGGACATTCGCCGGTTGATCGAGGATCGCGCCTGGTTCGTCGACAACATCCTGCAAAAGGCCTGGGAGCAGTTCAACTGGAGTGAAGACGCCGATATCGCACTGGTCGCCGTCGGCGGCTACGGTCGCGGCGAGCTGCATCCCTACTCCGACATCGATTTGCTGATCCTGCTGGACAGCGCCGACCATGAAGTCTTCCGCGATTCCATCGAGCGTTTTCTGACGCTGCTGTGGGACATCGGCCTGGAAGTCGGTCAGAGCGTGCGCTCGGTCGAAGAGTGCGCCGTCGAGGCCCGCGCCGACCTGACGGTGGTGACCAACCTGATGGAGAGCCGCACCATCACCGGGCCGGAGCACCTGCGCCAGCGCATGCTGGATGTCACCAGCACAGCGCACATGTGGCCGAGCAAGGACTTCTTCCTGGCCAAACGCGCGGAGCAGAAGGCCCGCCACCACAAGTACAACGACACCGAATACAACCTGGAACCCAACGTCAAAGGTTCGCCTGGCGGTCTGCGGGATATCCAGACGATTCTCTGGGTGGCCCGTCGCGAGTACGGCACCCTGAACCTGCGGGCACTGGCGGGCGAAGGCTTCCTCGTGGAGAGCGAAAACGCCCTGCTGGCCTCCTCCCAGGAGTTTCTGTGGAAAGTGCGTTACGCCTTGCACATGCTCGCCGGACGCGCCGAAGACCGCCTGCTGTTCGATCACCAGCGCACCATTGCCAAGCTGCTGGGATTCGAAGGTGACGACGCCAAACAGGCCGTCGAAAACTTCATGCAGCAGTATTATCGGGTGGTGATGAGCATTGCCCAGCTCAGTGACCTGATCATCCAGCACTTCGAGGAAGTCATCCTCGCGCCGGAAGATGAGGCGCCGCCACAGCCGATCAACTCGCGATTCCAGTTGCACGATGGTTACATCGAGGCACGCAACGACAACGTGTTCCGCCGCACCCCGTTCGCCATGCTGGAAATCTTTGTGCTGATGGCCCAGCAGCCGGAAATCAAAGGCGTGCGCGCCGACACCATTCGTCTGCTGCGGGAAAACCGCCACCTGATCGACGACGATTTCCGCAACGACATCCGCAACACCAGCCTGTTCATCGAACTGTTCAAGTGCAAGATCGGCATCCACCGCAACCTGCGCCGGATGAACCGTTACGGCATCCTCGGGCGCTATCTGCCGGAGTTCGGGTTCATCGTCGGACAGATGCAGCACGACCTGTTTCACATTTATACGGTCGATGCGCACACCCTGAACCTGATCAAACACCTGCGTAAGTTGCAGTACACCCAGGTGTCGGAAAAATTCCCGCTGGCCAGCAAACTCATGGGCAAGCTACCCAAGCCCGAATTGATCTACCTGGCCGGCCTGTATCACGACATCGGCAAGGGCCGGCATGGCGACCACTCGGAAATCGGCGCCGTGGACGCCGAGGCGTTTTGCCAGCGTCACCAACTTCCCGTGTGGGACAGCCGCCTGATCGTCTGGCTGGTGCAAAACCATTTGCTGATGTCGACCACCGCCCAGCGCAAGGACTTGTCCGACCCGCAGGTGATCCACGATTTCGCGCAGATCATCGGTGACGAAACCCACCTCGACTATCTGTACGTGCTGACCGTCGCCGACATCAACGCCACCAACCCGACGCTCTGGAACTCCTGGCGCGCCAGCCTGTTGCGTCAGCTCTACACCGAGACCAAACGCGCATTGCGACGCGGCCTGGAAAACCCGGTGGACCGCGAAGAGCAGATCCGCCAGACCCAAAGCGCCGCTCTGGACATCCTGGTGCGAGGCGGCACCGATCCGGACGATGTCGAGCAATTGTGGGCGCAGTTGGGTGACGACTACTTCCTGCGTCACACCGCCGGCGACGTCGCCTGGCACACCGAAGCGATCCTCCAGCAACCCGCCGACGGCGGGCCGCTGGTACTGATCAAGGAAACCACGCAACGAGAATTCGAGGGTGGCACGCAGATTTTCATCTACGCGCCGGACCAGCACGACTTCTTCGCCGTGACCGTGGCCGCGATGGACCAGCTCAACCTGAACATCCACGATGCCCGGGTGATCACCTCCAGCAGCCAGTTCACCCTCGACACTTACATCGTGCTCGACACCGACGGCGACTCGATCGGCGATAATCCGGCGCGGGTCAAGCAGATCCGCGATGGCCTGACCGAAGCCTTGCGCAACCCGGACGACTACCCGACGATCATCCAGCGACGGGTACCGCGCCAGCTCAAGCATTTCGCTTTCGCACCGCAGGTGACCATCCACAACGATGCGCAGCGCCCGGTGACGGTGCTGGAGCTGACAGCCCCCGACCGCCCTGGCCTGCTGGCGCGGATCGGCACGATCTTCCTGGAGTTCGACCTGTCGTTGCAGAACGCCAAGATCGCCACCCTCGGCGAACGCGTGGAAGACGTGTTCTTCATCACCGATGCCAACAATCAACCGCTGTCCGATCCGCTGCTGTGCAGCCGCCTGCAGGATGCGATCGTTGAACAACTGAGCGTCAACCAGGAACCCGATATCAAACTGTCGCGCATCAGTATCTGAATCACCCCCACTTCTCCATTGTGGGAATGGGCCTATTTACCCAATGTGGGAGCGAGCCTGCTCGCGAAAGCGGTGGATCAGCACACTAGGATGTTGAACTGCCACCCTCCTCGCGAGCAGGCTCGCTCCCACAGTTTTGCGCCCGGACTGACACTCGAGCAAGCCCGCTCCCCTACAAGAGGCCCCCATGAACAACGCTTTGTCCCAGCTCCAGCCCTACCCGTTCGAGAAACTCCGCGCCCTGCTCGGTAGCGTCACCCCCAACCCGGACAAACGCCCTATCGCGTTGTCCATTGGCGAGCCGAAGCACCGTTCGCCGAGCTTCGTCGCCGAAGCCCTGGCCAGTAATCTGGAAAAGATGGCGGTGTACCCGACCACCCTCGGCATTCCGGAGCTGCGCGAAGCCATTGCTGCCTGGTGTGAACGTCGTTTCAACGTCCCGAACGGCTGGATCGACCCGGCGCGCAACGTGCTGCCGGTCAATGGCACCCGTGAAGCCCTGTTCGCCTTCACCCAGACCGTGGTCAATCGTGGCGATGACGCGCTGGTGGTCAGCCCGAATCCGTTCTATCAAATCTACGAAGGGGCAGCCTTCCTCGCCGGGGCCAAGCCGCATTACCTGCCGTGCCTGGATGAAAACGGCTTCAACCCGGATTTCGATGCGGTGTCGCCGGACATCTGGAAGCGCTGCCAAATCCTGTTCCTGTGCTCGCCAGGCAACCCGACCGGCGCGTTGATCCCGGTCGAAACCCTGAAAAAACTGATCGCCCTGGCCGACGAACATGACTTCGTGATTGCCGCGGACGAGTGCTACAGCGAACTGTACTTCGACGAACAAACCCCGCCGCCGGGCCTGCTCAGCGCCTGCGCGGAACTGGGCCGCAAGGACTTCAAGCGCTGCGTGGTGTTCCACAGCCTGTCCAAGCGCTCCAACCTGCCGGGCCTGCGTTCCGGTTTTGTTGCTGGCGATGCGGACATCCTCAAAGGCTTCCTGCTCTATCGCACCTACCACGGCTGCGCGATGCCGGTTCAGACGCAACTGGCCAGCGTGGCGGCATGGAACGACGAAGTGCACGTGCGCGCCAACCGGGCACTGTATCGCGAGAAATTCGACGCCGTACTGGAAATCCTCAGCCCGGTCCTGGACGTACAACGCCCCGATGGCAGTTTCTACCTGTGGCCGAATGTGGCCGGTGACGATGCAGCCTTCTGCCGCGACCTGTTCGAGCAAGAGCATGTGACGGTGGTGCCGGGTTCTTACCTGTCCCGGGATGTGGATGGCGTCAATCCGGGTGCCGGGCGTGTGCGCATGGCGTTGGTCGCGCCGTTGGCCGAGTGCGTTGAAGCCGCCGAGCGGATTCGCGATTTCATCCAGCGCCGCCGATAAATTCGGACCTGTAGGAGCGAGCTTGCTCGCGATGGACGTGAACGATAACGGGCGGCACCAGACACCCCGTGTCGTCCACACGTTCTTCGCGAGCAATCGAGCGTCTCCCGGCTGCTTTATTTCACCTGGCCAAGCTTGGCCTCGCTCAAATCCAGCTCCCCCAACACCTCACGCAACACGTCATCGCCAACCTGGTGCTGGCGGCTGAGGCTGTACAACTCCAGGCGCTGCGCCCGCAGCGCCTTCAAGCGTAACCGCCGCTCCAGCAGATCCATCTGAAACGCCAGGGCCTGGGCTTCGGCAGAATCGTTGAACACTTCCAGTTGATGGCGATACTCGGACATGATCCGCGCCTTGAGTTCGGCCGCCAGCGCCGCCTGAGTGGCGTCCTGCGGATTGACCTCTTCAGTTTCCAGCGCATGAATGGCGGCCTCGGCGGTCTTGCGCCAGGCGTCGCGCACTTCGTTGCGGCGTTTGTCGTCGGGGCTTTTCTCGATACCGCGCAGCAGCAACGGCAAGGCAATGCACGCGGCAATCAATGACAACAAAATCACCCCGGCGGCGATGAAGATCAGCAGGTCGCGCTCGGGAAATGCGCCGCCGCCCATGAGCATCGGCACCGACATCACACCCGCCAGCGTCACCGCACCTCGCACGCCACCGACGGTCAGCAACCAGCAGGAGCGCGCGCTCGGCACCCGGGTGATCTCGTCCTTGCCGCGCAAGCGCCGAACAAAAATGGACAGGCGCCAGATGCTTTGCACCCAGACAAACCGCAACACCAGCAACACCAGGAAAATCGCCAGCACATCCAGGCAGCGATAAAGCAGTGTCGGCCACAAGGAAGGTTCGTGACTGGCCACAGCCTTGATGATGTCCGGCAACTGCAGGCCCAGCAGCAGGAAGATCAAGCCGTTGAAGGCGAACTCCAGCAATGACCAAACGCTGCGATTGAGCAGACGGGTGTTGGTCTGGCGCGGCAGCAGATCGAGCCAGCTTTGCATCATGCCCGCCGCCACCGCCGACAGAATGCCCGACGCGCCCACGCGCTCGGCCAGAACGTAAGCGGCAAACGGTAGCAACAACATGAACACGACGTGGGTGGCCGGGTCATCCCAGCCGCGGGCAATCATCCACGAGCGCAAACGCCCGACCAGCCAGCTCAACGCCACACCGATGGCCAGGCCACCGACCGCCACCAGCACGAAGGTCACGCTGGCGTTGGCCAGCGAGAACACGCCGGTCACCGCCGCTGCCAGGGCGAACTTGAAGGTCACAAGGCCCGAGGCATCGTTCATCAACGCCTCGCCTTGCAGCATATGCATCAAGGGTGTCGGCAGGCGGTTCTGGGAGATCGCCGAAACCGCCACGGCATCCGTGGGCGACAACACCGCCGCCAGGGCAAACGCCACCGGCAACGGGATGTTCGGCAGCAACCAGTGAATGAAATACCCGGCACCGACCACGGTAAACAGCACCAAGCCCACCGCCAGCGTCAGGATCGGCCCGCGCAAACGCCAGAATTCGCGCTTGGGCATGCGCCAGCCGTCGGAAAACAACAGCGGCGGCAGGAACAGAAAGAGAAACAACTCGGGATCCAGTGCCACATGCAGACCGAGCGTCGGCCAGGCGAGCAAGGCGCCAGCGGCAATCTGCACCAAGGGCAACGGCAGCGGAATCACCCGTCCGATCAGGCGCGAAACGCCAACCAACATGAGCATGATCAGGACGGTATAAGCGGTTTGCATAAAGCGGGGTTCCCGGAGAATCGACAGCATTGAGGCGTCATATTAGCCGCTTAGACTGCGTACGACCCTTGCACCTATGTCGCAAGCGATCACCGTAGTCCCGGTGGGAGCGAGCCTGCTCGCGAAGGCGGACTGACATTCAACATCCTCTCTGTTGTTTTCCACACCGCTTTCGCGAGCAGGCTCGCTCCCACAGGTACAGGGTCAGGTTTTATGCCATGGCACACATACAAACCCGACCACAGCCGCCGCGAAACCGTCCGGTCATGGCATAATCCGACACCTTTTTTCTCCAGCACCTGTAAAGGGGGCGATTCCTTGACCGTTTCAAGCAAAACGTTGCACCTTTTCGGCATCAAAGCCTGCGACACCATGAAAAAGGCGCGCACCTGGCTCGATGAACACGCTGTCCGCTATGACTTTCATGATTACAAGGCGGTCGGTATCGACCGTGAACACCTGACCCAATGGTGCAACGAGCACGGCTGGGAAGTGGTGTTGAACCGTGCAGGCACGACCTTTCGCAAGCTCGACGACGAACGCAAAGCCGATCTCGACCAGTCGAAAGCCATCGAACTGATGCTCGCACAACCTTCGATGATCAAGCGCCCGGTGCTCGATCTCGGTGAACGAACCCTGATTGGCTTCAAGCCAGATATCTACGCGGCAGCTCTGAAGTAAGCGGCCCGTTTCAATTTGTTAGAGGTATCAACATGTCCACTACCCTGTTCAGCCTGGCCTTTGGTGTCGGCACTCAAAACCGTCAAGGCGCATGGCTGGAAGTGTTTTACGCTCAGCCATTGCTCAACCCGTCGGCCGAACTGGTCGCTGCCATCGCGCCGATTCTGGGCTACAGCGAAGGCAATCAGGCCATCGCCTTCACCACCGCCCAGGCGTCGCAACTGGCTGAAGCCGTCAAAGGCGTCGATGCAACCCAGGCTGCCCTGCTGACCCGTCTGGCCGAGAGCCACAAGCCACTGGTCGCCACCCTGCTGGCCGAAGACGCCCAGCTGTCGTCCACCCCTGAGGCTTACCTCAAGCTGCACCTGCTGTCCCATCGCCTGGTCAAGCCACACGGCCTGAACCTGGCTGGCATCTTCCCGTTGCTGCCGAACGTGGCCTGGACCAGCCAGGGCGCCATCGATCTGGCCGAGCTGGCCGAGCATCAGCTCGAAGCACGCCTGCGCGGCGAGCTGCTGGAAGTGTTCTCGGTGGACAAGTTCCCGAAAATGACCGACTACGTGGTTCCGGCCGGCGTGCGTATCGCCGATGCGGCACGTCTGCGCCTGGGCGCCTACGTGGGCGAAGGCACCACTGTGATGCACGAAGGTTTCATCAACTTCAACGCCGGCACCGAAGGCCCGGGCATGATCGAAGGCCGCGTATCCGCTGGCGTATTCGTCGGCAAGGGTTCGGACCTGGGTGGCGGTTGCTCGACCATGGGTACCCTGTCGGGCGGTGGCAACATCGTGATCAAGGTTGGCGAAGGTTGCCTGATCGGCGCCAACGCCGGTATCGGTATCCCGCTGGGCGACCGCAACACCGTCGAGTCGGGCCTGTACGTCACCGCCGGCACCAAAGTGGCGCTGCTGGACGAGAAAAACCAGTTGGTCAAAGTCGTGAAGGCCCGTGAACTGGCCGGTCAGACCGATCTGCTGTTCCGCCGCAATTCGGAAACCGGTGCCGTGGAATGCAAAACCCACAAATCGGCCATCGAACTGAACGAAGCGCTGCACGCTCACAACTAAGCGTTACACGACCACCTATGTAGGAGCGAGCTTGCTCGCGATGAACGTAAGCGATAACACGCGGCACCAGACACCCCGTGTCGTCCAAGCGTTCTTCGCGAGCAAGCTCGCTCCTACAGGGGTCAGGCGTAAAGGCCGAACACCATGATGATTGCCTCCCCCTGGCGCGCCGATTTTCCGGCCATCGCCGCTCTGCAACGGCAAGACCAGACCTATCTGGACAACGCCGCCACCACGCAAAAACCTCAAGCCCTGCTGGATGCCCTGGCGCATTACTACGCCAACGGCGCGGCCAATGTGCATCGGGCGCAACACCTGCCAGGCGCCCACGCCACCCAGGCGTTCGAGGACAGCCGTCGCAAAGCCGCGCAATGGCTCAATGCCGGTGACAGCGGGCAGATTATCTTCACCCACGGCGCGACATCTGCGCTGAACCTCCTGGCTTATGGCCTGGAACCTCTATTCCATCCGGGCGATGAAATTGTCATCAGCGCCCTGGAACATCACGCCAACCTGCTGCCGTGGCAGCAACTGGCACACCGTCGCGAGCTGAAGCTGGTAATCCTGCCGCTGGATGCCGACGGCGTGATCGACCTTCAAGCCGCTACAGGGTTGATCGGCCCACGCACGCGCCTGCTGGCGATCAGCCAGTTGTCCAACGTGATCGGCGCCTGGCAACCCCTGCCCGCACTGCTGGCGATAGCCAAGGCGCATAACGCCTTGACCGTGATCGACGGCGCCCAGGGCGTGGTCCATGGCCGGCATGACGTGCAGGCACTGGGGTGTGACTTCTATGTGTTTTCCAGTCACAAACTCTATGGCCCCGATGGCCTGGGCATGTTGTTCGGACGCAACGAAGCGCTGCAACAGCTGCGCCCCTGGCAGTTCGGTGGCGAGATGGTGCTGGACGCCAACTACCAGGACGCCCGCTTTCGTCCCGCGCCGCTGGGTTTCGAGGCAGGCACGCCGCCGATCGCCAGCGTAATCGGCTTGGGCGCGACCCTGGATTATCTCGCCGGGCTCGATCAGGACGCCGTGTCTGCCCATGAAGCGGCACTGCATGACTACCTGCTCAAGGGCCTGGAAGCGCGCAATGGCATCCGCCTGCTGGGCAAGCCGCAAGTGGCGCTGGCCAGTTTTACCATTGACGGTGTGCATAACTCGGATCTGGCGCATTTGCTGACCGAACAAGGGATCGCAGTGCGCGCCGGCCATCATTGCGCCATGCCCCTGCTTAAAAGCCTGCACCTGGCCGGGGCGATTCGGGTGTCGTTGGCGTTGTACAACGATTCCGAAGATCTGGAACGGTTCTTTGAAGCGCTGGATCAAGCGCTGGAGTTGCTGCGATGAGCTTGCCTGCCGAGGCCGTGACCGCTCTGGAAGCGTTTCAGAACGCACCTGGCTGGGAACAACGGGCGCGCCTGTTGATGCAATGGGGCGAACGTCTGCCCGCGTTGAGCGATGTCGACATGTGCGAGGCCAATCGAGTGCACGGCTGTGAAAGCCAGGTGTGGCTGGTGGGCGAGTTGCAGGATGGCCGCTGGCTGTTCAGGGCCAACAGCGATGCACGTTTGATTCGCGGCTTGGTGGCGCTGCTGCTGGCGCGGGTCAACGGGTTGTCGGCGGCCGGGTTGCAGCAGGTGGACTTGGCGGACTGGTTCAATCAGTTGGGGCTGGGCCGGCAGTTGTCCCAGTCGCGCAGCAATGGCTTGAATGCAGTGCTTCAGCGGATGAATGAGTTGGCTGGATAATCGCCTTCGCGAGCAGGCTCGCTCCCACAAGGGAAAGCATTCCAATGTGGGAGCGAGCCTGCTCGCGAAGAGGTCATCAGCAGCAATACTTAAGCCTGAGGTTTGATCCGATCCGCCGGCCGACGCACACCCGCCACGATCTTGTCCACGGCCTTGGTCGCCGCGACCATGCCGAACGTCGCCGTCACCATCATCACCGCGCCAAAGCCTCCGGCGCAGTCGAGCTTCACGCCGTCGCCGACAAAACTCTTCTGCAGGCAAATGCTGCCGTCCGGTTTCGGGTAGCGCAGTTGCTCGGTGGAGAACACGCACGGCACGCTGTAATGGCGGGTTACGGTGCGAGAGAAACCATAGTCGCGGCGCAAGGTGGAGCGTACTTTCGAGGCCAACGGGTCGTTGAAGGTACGGTTCAGGTCGCAGACCTGGATCAGCGTCGGGTCGATCTGCCCGCCCGCACCGCCGGTGGTGATGATCTGGATCTTGCGGCGCTTGCACCAGGCGATCAGCGCCGCTTTGGCGTTGACGCTGTCGATGCAGTCGATCACGCAGTCGATATTCGGGGTGATGTACTCGGCCATGGTCTCGCGGGTGACGAAATCCGGCACTGCGTGCACCGTGCAGTCGGGATTGATCCCGCGCAGGCGCTCAGCCATCACCTCGACCTTGGGCTTGCCGACCGTGCTGTCCAGCGCATGCAACTGACGGTTGGCGTTGCTGACGCAAACGTCGTCGAGGTCGAACAGCGAAATCTCGCCCACACCGCAACGGGCCATGGCTTCCGTCGCCCAGGAGCCGACGCCACCCACGCCAACGATCGCCACATGGGCCGCGCGCAGGCGCTCGAGCCCTTCGATGCCATACAAACGGGCGATGCCAGCAAACCGCGGATCTTCTGTACTCATGACCATTACCTAAAAAACCGGCGCGCATTATAGGGCCGTCGGGCGTCAAGCACATCATTACGCTATGACCGGACATCGTCCATAAAACTGCATCGAACGAAGATTTGCCCTACACGCTCTAACGAAAGAACTTAAATCGACTTGGATTGCCCAACGTCCGGCATTTCCCTGTCCGATGTACGTTCAGTGAATTACCGGTGTAGGATGCGCGCCCTCTTGGCGGCAGCCGATCGTTCCCTCGTTCCACAGCCTTTGGAACCCGAAATAACCATGTCATCGCGTAAATTTGGACTCAACCTGGTGGTGGTGCTCGCCATCGCTGCCTTGTTTACCGGCTTCTGGGCGCTGATCAATCGCCCGGTCACCACGCCCAACTGGCCCGAGCAAATCTCCGGCTTCTCGTATTCGCCGTTCCAGCAAGGTCAATTCCCACAGAAAGAACAGTATCCGACCGACGATCAGATGCGTCGCGACCTGGAGATCATGAGCAAGCTGACGGACAACATCCGTACTTACTCGGTCGACGGAACGCTGGAGAACATCCCCAAACTGGCGGAAGAATTCGGCCTGCGGGTGACGCTGGGGATCTGGATCAGTCCGGATCAGGAACGCAACGAGCGGGAGATCACCCGCGCCATCGAAATCGCCAATTCTTCGCGCAGCGTCGTCCGCGTCGTTGTCGGTAACGAAGCCATTTTCCGTAAGGAAATCACCGCTGCCGAACTGAGCGTGATCCTTGATCGCGTCCGCGCTGCGGTGAAAGTGCCGGTGACCACCTCCGAGCAGTGGCACGTCTGGGAAGAGCATCCGGAACTGGCCAAGCACGTCGACCTGATCGCCGCGCACGTTCTGCCTTACTGGGAATTCATCCCGATGGACAAGGCCGGGCAGTTCGTCCTCGACCGTGCCCGCGACCTGAAAAAGATGTTCCCGAAAAAACCGCTGCTGCTGTCCGAGGTCGGCTGGCCGAGCAATGGCCGCATGCGCGGCGGCGCCGACGCGTCGCCGGCGGACCAGGCGATTTACCTGCGGACCCTGGTCAACAAGCTCAACCGCCAGGGTTTCAACTACTTCGTGATCGAAGCCTTCGACCAGCCGTGGAAAGTCAGTGACGAAGGTTCGGTGGGCGCTTACTGGGGTGTGTTCAACGCCGCGCGCCAGCAGAAATTCAACTTCGAAGGCCCGGTGGTCGCCATTCCGCAATGGCGCGTGCTGGCCATCGGCTCGGTAGTGCTGGCTCTGCTGTCGCTGACCCTGCTGATGATCGACGGCTCGGCCCTGCGCCAGCGTGGCCGTACCTTCCTGACCTTTATCGCGTTCCTCTGCGGTTCGGTGCTGGTGTGGATCGGCTACGACTACAGCCAGCAATACAGCACCTGGTTCAGCCTGACGGTAGGATTCCTGCTCGCCCTCGGCGCGCTCGGTGTGTTCATCGTGTTGCTGACCGAGGCCCACGAACTGGCCGAAGCAGTCTGGATCCACAAGCGGCGCCGGGAATTCCTGCCGGTGGTCGGCGATTCGAACTATCGACCGAAAGTCTCGATTCACGTGCCCTGCTACAACGAGCCGCCGGAGATGGTCAAACAGACCCTCAACGCCCTGGCGAACCTCGACTATCCGGATTTCGAAGTCCTGATCATCGACAACAACACCAAGGACCCGGCGGTCTGGGAACCGGTGCGTGATTATTGCGAAACCCTGGGCCCGCGCTTCAAGTTCTTCCACGTCGCGCCATTGGCCGGTTTCAAGGGCGGTGCACTGAACTACCTGATCCCGCACACCGCCAAGGATGCCGAGGTAATCGCGGTGATCGACTCCGATTACTGCGTGCACCCGAACTGGCTCAAGCACATGGTGCCGCACTTCGCCGATCCGAAAATCGCCGTGGTGCAATCGCCGCAGGACTACCGCGACCAGAACGAAAGCACCTTCAAAAAGCTCTGCTACGCGGAATACAAAGGTTTCTTCCATATCGGCATGGTGACGCGCAACGACCGTGACGCGATCATCCAGCACGGCACCATGACCATGACCCGTCGCTCGGTGCTCGAAGAACTGGGCTGGGCCGACTGGTGCATCTGCGAAGACGCCGAGCTGGGCCTGCGGGTCTTCGAAAAAGGCCTGTCGGCGGCGTATTACCACGACAGCTACGGCAAAGGTTTGATGCCCGATACCTTCATCGACTTCAAGAAACAGCGCTTCCGCTGGGCCTATGGCGCGATCCAGATCATCAAGCGTCACACCCGCAGCCTGCTGCGCGGCAAGGACACCGAGCTGACCCGCGGCCAGCGCTATCACTTCCTCGCGGGCTGGTTGCCGTGGGTGGCGGACGGCATGAACATCTTCTTCACCGTCGGCGCGCTGCTGTGGTCGGCGGCGATGATCATCGTGCCGCAGCGGGTCGATCCGCCGCTGTTGATTTTCGCGATCCCGCCGCTGGCGCTGTTCGTGTTCAAGGTCGGCAAGATCATCTTCCTCTACCGTCGCGCGGTGGGCGTAAACCTCAAGGATGCATTCTGCGCGGCACTGGCGGGGCTGGCGTTGTCGCACACCATCGCCAAAGCGGTGCTGTACGGCTTCTTCACCAGCAGCATTCCGTTTTTCCGCACGCCGAAGAACGCCGATAACCACGGCTTCTGGGTGGCGATTTCCGAAGCCCGGGAAGAGCTGTTCATCATGCTGTTGCTGTGGGGCGCGGCGCTGGGGATCTTCCTGGTCAACGGTATGCCGAGCAACGACATGCGCTTCTGGGTGGCCATGTTGCTGGTGCAGTCGCTGCCGTACCTGGCGGCGCTGATCATGGCGTTCCTGTCGTCGCTGCCGAAACCGACAGCCGAAACCGAAACGGCACCAGCGGTCTAAATCTTCACCGATGCACTAAACGGCGGCCAATGGTCGCCGTTTTGCTTTAAGATAACCGCCATTTTGCGGGGCCTGCGGCCCAATGGCCGGACTTAATCCCTGTGGGAGCGAGCCTGCTCGCGAAGGCGTTGTAACAATCAACGTTTATGTTGACTGACACACAGCATTCGCGAGCAGGCTCGCTCCCACAGTGAGTTCATGCCCACATTCATGATTTTCGGAGTTTTCCATGACGGCCCACGCCGACCTTTCGCCGACCCTTCAACTCGCCATCGATCTGATCCGCCGTCCGTCCGTGACGCCCGTCGACGCCGATTGCCAGAAGCAGATGATGCAGCGCCTGGGCGATGCCGGTTTTATGCTTGAGCCCATGCGCATCGAAGATGTGGATAACTTCTGGGCCACCCACGGCAAACACGACGGTCCGGTGCTGTGCTTCGCCGGTCACACCGACGTGGTGCCGACCGGTCCGGTGACCGCCTGGCAGATCGATCCGTTCAACGCCGTCATCGACGAGCACGGTATGCTCTGCGGCCGTGGCGCGGCCGACATGAAAGGCAGCCTCGCGTCCATGACCGTGGCGGCCGAGCGTTTCGTCGCCGACTACCCGGATCACAAGGGCAAGGTCGCTTTCCTGATCACCAGCGACGAAGAAGGTCCGGCACACCACGGCACCAAGGCGGTGGTTGAACGCCTGGCCGCGCGCAAGGAGCGTCTGGACTGGTGCATCGTCGGCGAACCGTCGAGCACCACCCTGGTGGGTGATGTGGTCAAGAACGGCCGTCGCGGTTCCCTGGGTGCCAAACTGACCGTGCGCGGCGTGCAGGGCCACGTCGCCTACCCGCACCTGGCGAAAAACCCGATCCACCTCGCCGCCCCGGCTTTGGCCGAACTTGCCGCCGAGCATTGGGACCATGGCAACGATTTCTTCCCGCCGACCAGTTTCCAGATCTCCAACGTCAACTCCGGCACCGGCGCGACCAACGTGATTCCGGGTGACCTGGTGGCGGTGTTCAACTTCCGCTTCTCCACCGAGTCCACTGTCGAAGGCCTGCAAAAGCGCGTCGCCGACATCCTCGACAAGCATGGCCTGGACTGGCACATCGACTGGGCGCTGTCCGGCCTGCCGTTCCTCACCGAACCGGGCGCGCTGCTCGACGCGGTGTCGTCGAGCATCAAGGACATCACCGGCCGCGAAACCAAGGCGTCCACCAGTGGCGGCACCTCCGACGGGCGCTTCATCGCGACCATGGGTACGCAAGTGGTTGAGCTGGGGCCGGTCAACGCGACCATTCACCAGGTCAACGAACGCGTGCTGGCAGCCGATCTCGATGTGCTGACCGAAATCTACTACCAGACCCTGATCAAGTTGCTCGCCTGATGCTCGCTTGCCCGATCTGCAGCGAACCGCTCAATGCGGTGGACAACGGTGTGGCCTGCCCCGCCGGGCATCGTTTCGACCGTGCGCGCCAGGGTTACCTGAACCTGTTGCCGGTACAGCACAAGAACAGCCGTGACCCTGGGGATAACCTGGCAATGGTCGAAGCCCGCCGCGACTTCCTCAACGCCGGGCATTACGCACCGGTGGCCAGGCGGCTGGCGGAGCTGGCGGCAGGTGTAGCGCCGCAGCGTTGGGTCGACATCGGTTGCGGCGAGGGTTACTACACCGCGCAAATCGCCGAGGCCTTGCCAGACGCCGATGGCTACGCCCTGGACATTTCCCGGGAGGCGGTCAAGCGCGCCTGCAAGCGCAACCCGCGGCTGACCTGGTTGATTGCCAGCATGGCCCGCGTGCCGTTGGCGTCGGGCAGTTGCCAGTTCCTGGCCAGCGTTTTCAGTCCACTGGACTGGAACGAAGCCAAACGCCTGCTCAGCCCCGGCGGCGGCCTGATGAAAGTCGGACCCACCAGCGGCCACCTGATGGAACTGCGCGAGCGGCTGTACGACGAGGTCCGCGAATACACCGACGACAAGCACCTGGCTCTGGTGCCTGAAGGTATGGCGTTGCAACACAGCGAAACCCTGGCATTCAAATTGACGCTCGCCAGCGGTCAGGACCGGGCGAACCTGCTGGCCATGACGCCCCACGGCTGGCGTGCCAGTGCCGAACGCCGGGCAGCGGTCATCGAACAGGCGGAGCCATTCGAGGTCACCGTCTCGATGCGCTACGATTATTTCGTTCTTCAATAATTACTAATTTTGGTCTTGAGCAACGGCTCAAGGCCGGCTAAATCCGCGAATGGATTTTTCAGACACGCAGTGAGGACATCCATGCGCCAGCCCGATATCGAGATTTACCTGAAAGACGCCGACGTCGACCACAAGGCCGTCTCCGCCTGGCTCGGCGAGGCATTGGGCCCGTGCACCGACTGGGTGCGGAAAGGCCAGACCTACAAGTGCAAGGCCGGTAACGTGCCGGTGACCTGGTTGCCCAAGGCCGTTGGAAAATGGAACAGCCTGTACCTGGAAAGTGACCAGACCCCGTGGGAAGACGACATCGCCTGCGCCCGCGCCGCGTTTGCCGCGCTGAACGTCGAAGTGCGCTGCGCGCCGGGCAGCTGGGTCGAGGAAGAAGGTGAGGAGACGGCTGATCGCTGGATTCGCATCAGCGCCGACGGTGAAGAAGAAATCACCTGGAAAACGGCTTAACCCCGTACACAAACCAACTGTGGGAGCGAGCCTGCTCGCGAAGGCGGTGAGTCATTCAACATTGATGTCGACTGATCCACCGCTTTCGCGAGCAGGCTCGCTCCCACATTGTTTTTTGTGTTCTGAAGATCGGCTTTAAAGCCCCACCACATCCTCAGCCTGCAGCCCCTTCTGCCCTTCCACCACCGCATACTCGACCTGCTGGCCTTCGGTCAGTGAACGGTGGCCTTCACCGCGAATCGCGCGGTAGTGCACGAACACATCCACCCCGTCCGCGCGCTGAATGAAGCCGTAGCCCTTGGCGTCGTTGAACCACTTCACGTTGCCGGTTTCACGTGTTGCCATCTGTTCATACTCCCTTTTTATTATTGATCGGGCTTTTCGCAGGAAAGCCTCGGAACGTCAGCCTGCACATGCCGTCCCCTGAAGGGCAGCGGCGACAGAGCGCCGAGTATATGTCAGACGTTTAATCTCTCAATAGCACTTTGATTGCCGCTTTTTTGCCGATTTTCGGCGAATCCGGCACACTATCGACCGCCCGAGCAAACGCTCGGTTTTTTTCATTCACTCATGCAGATGCCGTATGACCCGTTCCCCGCTCCGCCGTCTAGTGTTTGGCACCCTGCGCCGACTGTTGTACCTCTGGGTTCGCTCGGAGACGATCAACCAGTCGTCGTTCACCCTCAACCTCGACCGCAGTCGCCCGGTGTTCTACGTCCTGCAAAATCCTTCGCTGACCGACCTCGCCGTGGTCGACACCGAATGCAGCAAGGCCGGCCTGCCACGTCCGGTGCTGCCGGTGTCGGTGGGCAACCTGCTGGAACCGGCGGCGTTCTTCTACTTGACGCCGGATCCGGACTGGCTCGGTCGCCAGGACAAGCGAGGTGCGCCGCCGACCCTGACCCGCCTGGTCAGCGCCCTGAGCCAAAACGCCGCCGAAGACGCACAGATCATTCCGGTCAGCGTGTTCTGGGGCCAGTCGCCGGACAGCGAGTCGAGCCCGTGGAAGCTGCTGTTCGCCGACAGTTGGGCGGTCACCGGGCGTCTGCGTCGCTTGCTCAGCATCATCGTGCTGGGTCGCAAGACCCGCGTGCAGTTCTCCGCGCCGATCCATCTGCGCGAGCTGATCGAGCACAACAAGGGCCACGAGCGCACCGTACGCATGGCCCAACGCATCCTGCGGGTGCATTTCCGCAACCTCAAAGCGGCCGTGATCGGCCCGGACATTTCCCACCGGCGCAACCTGGTCAAGGGCCTGGTCAACCAGCCTCTGGTCAAGCAGGCGATACTCGACGAAGCCGAGCGCGAAAACATCTCCCCGGAGAAAGCCAAGGCCCAGGCCCTGCGCTACGGCAACGAAATCGCCTCGGACTACACCTACACCGCGATCCGCTTCATGGAAGTGGTGCTGAGCTGGTTCTGGAACAAGATCTACGACGGTATCAAGGTCAACAACATCGAAGGCGTGCAGAAGGTCGCTCCGGGTTATGAAGTGATCTATGTGCCCTGCCACCGCAGCCACATCGACTACCTGCTGCTGTCCTACCTGTTGTTCCGCAACGGCCTGACCCCGCCGCACATCGCCGCAGGGATCAACCTGAACATGCCCGGGATCGGCGGCCTGCTGCGCCGTGGCGGTGCGTTCTTCATGCGCCGCACTTTCAAGGGCAACCCGCTGTACACCTCGGTGTTCAACGAATACCTGCACACCCTGTTCACCAAGGGCTTCCCGGTGGAGTACTTTGTCGAAGGCGGCCGCTCGCGCACCGGGCGCATGTTGCAACCGAAAACCGGGATGCTGGCGATCACCCTGCGCAGTTTCCTGCGCTCCTCGCGCATGCCGATCGTGTTTGTGCCGGTGTACATCGGCTATGAGCGCGTGCTGGAAGGTCGCACTTATCTGGGTGAATTGCGTGGGGCAAGCAAGAAGAAGGAATCGATCTTCGACATCTTCAAAGTCATCGCCGCGCTCAAGCAGCGTTTCGGCCAGGTGGCGGTGAACTTCGGCGAACCGATCAAACTGGCGGAGTTCCTCGACAGCGAACAGCCGGACTGGCGTAAACAGGAACTCGGTCCGCAGTTCAAACCGGCCTGGCTCAACGAAACCACCAACCGCCTCGGCCAGAAAGTCGCGCAACATCTGAACGAAGCAGCAGCGATCAACCCGGTCAACCTCGTAGCGCTGGCGCTGTTGTCGACCAGCCGCCTGGCGCTGGACGATCGCGCCATGGCGCGGGTGCTCGACCTCTATCTGGCGCTGTTGCGCAAGGTGCCTTACTCGCCGCACACCACGCTGCCTGAGGGCGACGGCCGGGCGCTGATCGAGCACGTGAAGGATATGGATCTGCTGTCCGAGCAGAGCGATGCCCTGGGCAAGATTCTCTATCTGGACGAGCAGAACGCCGTCCTGATGACCTACTACCGTAACAACGTGCTGCACATCTTCGCACTGCCGGCACTACTGGCAAGTTTCTTCCAGAGCGCATCGCGCATGAGCCGCGAACAGATCCTGCGCTACACCCGCGCGCTGTACCCGTACCTGCAAGCCGAGTTGTTCATTCGCTGGTCGCTGGACGAACTGGACGGGGTGATCGATCAATGGCTGGAGGCGTTCGTCGAACAAGGCCTGCTGCGCTTCGAGAACGACGTTTACCTGCGTCCGGCGCCGAGCTCGCGGCATTTCGTGCTGCTGACGCTGCTGTCGAAAAGCATCGCCCAGACCTTGCAGCGCTTCTACATGACCGTTTCCCTGCTGCTCAACAGCGGCCAGAACAGCATCAGCGCCGAAGAACTGGAGGACCTGTGCACGGTCATGGCCCAACGCCTGTCGATCCTGCATGGCCTCAACGCCCCGGAGTTCTTCGACAAGAGCCTGTTCCGCCACTTCATCCAGACTATGCTCGATCTGGAAGTGTTCAAGCGCGACGAGGCCGGCAAGCTGGGCTATCACGAACTGCTCGGCGAACTGGCCGAGGGCGCGGCGAAACGGGTGTTGCCGGCGGAGATTCGCTTGTCGATCCAGCAGGTGGCGTTGCATCGCAGTGAAGATGCTGCGGATCTTGTCGGGCGCGTCTGAGCTGCCAACATCCTCAGGAGCAAGGAGGCTTCCGATGTAGAGCGTCAAGATTTCGCATCGGCCCCGACGAGCATTCCTACACTAGGTTCGATTGCAATGACGGTAGGATCAGCGTTCGTCATTTCCGACGATCTAACTGATAAGGAAATCAATATGATCAACGAATCCGTAAAAACCATCGGCGGCTCCGTGCGCTATCTGCAAAAGATTGCATTGCCGCCAAACTCGACCCTTTATGTCAGCCTGCGAGATGTCTCTCTGGCAGATGCCCCGGCCAAAGAGCTTGCCAGTCAAGTGACGCCTCACGCGGAAACCGCGGGTTTGAGTTTCAACCTCACGTATAGCCTGGCGGATGTCCTGCCCGGTCACACCTATGCAATCTGGGCAAACATCAGAACCGACGACGAACTGATTTTCACCACTACTCACCATCACTCGGTGGAATTGGGCGTCGACTACGTGCAAGGGCAGGAAGTACTGGTCAGCCCTGTCAGCAACTAAGCCCTACCACCGCTCAAACATCGGCTGAACCGTCCAGCATGCAATACAGGCTGCACGCTCGCTGCAAACTTGCGGGCGATATTGCCGGTGGAATCCGTTAAATTGTCATTGACGCCGGTCTTCTTCGGGCGCCAATGACAAGGATCCGCCACATGAAAAAACTCTCTATCCTTGGGCTTACCCTTTTACTGGGTGCCTGCCAGACACCTCACCCCGCCCCCAAGGCCAGCCTCGATGGCGAAGTCTTTTATCTGCAACGTATCGCCCTGCCACCCTCAGCGACATTGAGCGTCAGCTTGCAGGATGTGTCCTTGGCCGACGCACCTGCGGTCGTCCTCGACGAGCAGAAAGGCCCGGTCAAAGGCCAGGTGCCGCTGCCCTTTCACCTGACCTACGACCCGTCGCAGATCGAGCCCAATCACCGTTATTCGATCAACGCGCGCATTGAAGTCGATGGCAAATTGCTGTTCATCACCACCGAGAATCACGCCGTGCGACTGGACGGCACCGATCCACAGCCTGTGAAGGTCCGCGTCGACGCGGCCCGATAAGTCTTTTTGAGAAAGGAAGTTGCCATGCTCCGCCCTACCCTTCGCTTTGCCGGCCTGTGCGCAGGTTTGATGATCTGCGCCAGCGCAATGGCGCTGTCGCTCAGCGACCTTTCACAAAAAGACGCCACCGGCGGTCTCAAGGACGCCCTGACCCAAGGTGCGCAACTGGCCGTGAAACAACTCGGCACACCGGGGGGATTCAGCAACAACCCGGACGTGAAAATCGAGCTGCCAGGCAAGCTGGGAAAAGTCGCCAGCAAGATGAAACAGTTCGGCATGGGTGATCAGGTCGATCAACTGGAAACCAGCATGAACAAAGCGGCGGAAAACGCTGTCGTCCAAGCCCAGCCAATCCTCGTCGATGCCGTGAAAAAGATGACGGTAGATGATGCCAAGGGCATCCTCAGCGGCGGCAACGACTCGGCCACCCAGTACCTGAACAAAACCAGCCGCGAACAGATCCGCGCCAAGTTCCTGCCGATCGTCAAACAAGCCACCGACCAGGTCGGCCTGGCCCAGCAGTACAACTCGTTCGCCGGGCAAGCTGCGACCATGGGCGTGATCGATACGAAGAATGCCAACATCGAAAGCTACGTCACCGAACAGGCGCTGAACGGCTTGTTCGAAATGATCGGCAAGCAGGAAGAAACCATCCGCAACAACCCGGCGGCTGCGGCGACCAGTTTGGCGAAGAAGGTCTTCGGCACGCTCTAAGCATCAACAAAAAACCTGTGGGAGCGGGCTTGCTCGCGAAGGCGGTGTCTCAGTCAAAGTCTATGTTGACTGAGACACCGCCTTCGCGAGCGAGCCCGCTCCCACAATGGTTCAGGCCGCCGATCCGGGTCGTAGAAAAAACACCCACTCCCGCCCCAGCTTGCGCTTTTCAAACAACTCCAGACCCACCAATCCATTCAACGTGGTCGACGCCGTGTTGTAGGAACACCCCAGATTCGCCTTCACATTGACCGCCGTAAACTCCTTGGCCATGCCACTCTTGGCCACCTGATATATCGTCCGCTGCTTTTCGGTCAGCCGATCGAAAAATCCAGACTCCGACAACCAACGATCAAAGCACTCGGCATTTATCAGACTCTTCCTATAAGCCTCGGTAAAACTGCTGACAGCACGCAACACCACCGAACACTGGAAATCGATGAAATACGTCAGGTCCAGATCGTCCGCTTCGGTTTTCAGATACGAGCGCCCGTACTTCACCGGCGCACTGCGCAGCAAGACGCTGATGGCAATGTAACGAAACGCCGAGAAATCATTCTTGAACATGAACCAGTAGAACAACGCCCTAGCGACGCGGCCGTTGCCATCGCGAAACGGGTGCTCATAACCCAACGCAAAATGCAGCGCAATGCCCTTGATCAGCGGATGCAGATAGTCCGTCCGATGAGGATCGTTGTGGGATTGATTGATCCATGCCGACAGCACCTGCAAACGCCCGGCGAGCCCGGCAGCAGGAGGCGGCACATGAACCGTATTGCCCTGTCCGTCCTGCACCACCACGTCATCGTTGACCCGCAAATCCCCCGGCGAATATTGCCCGTCATCGATACCTGATACGCCAACACGATGCAGTGCCTTGACCAGCTCGATACTCAGCGGTTCATAACGTTTTTCCCAAGCGAAGTTCATCATCTTGTAATTGTCGATCACCATTCGCTCATCCGGCGTACGCGGCAGGCGATGGCGCTTAAGCATGTCCTTGGCCACCCGGGTGGTAGTCGCCGCGCCCTCGAGCTGACTGCTGCTGATGGCTTCGTCTTCGATCAAATCATTAAGCAGATAACTGAAATGCGCGCGCTCGCCGATCTGGCTGGTCATGTACTCCAGCGCGGCAGTGGTGGCCTGTCGGTCCACGGCAGAAATCGCTTTTTGTGCCACGGGCGTCAGTATGAAGTTTCCCCACCGCATCGGCTCACCCAATGGCAACAGGCTGGAGTACTGCGCTGTTCGGGCCTTCTTGACCAAGGCCCAGCACAGATTCGAATCCAGCCCCGGCGCCCAGCGATAGCGCAAATCATCGAACGACAGATATCGCCCCTGGTCGTCCAGAGGCTTGAGTAGAGCGAGGTAGTCCGAGAGGCGTTCCTTGTGCGGCGATGTTATCAGTAGATCAAAAACCGGGTCTGACCTGCCCCTGAATATGGGTGGTTTTTTCATTGGCACTGTCTCAAAAACTCGTGAAACCGAGTTTTGAGTACAACATCCGGACATCCGAGTCTCAATATCGGACGGTTCTGAGATAATTGTAGGAGTAAAGCTTGCTCTAGATGGCCATGACTCGTTTGATTGAGCGGTAAACATCCTCAGCCGCCAAGCCGTCTTCGCGAGCAGGCTCGCTCCCACAGGGGATCCGGGTATATCTGCAAGAAAGTGGTCGGCTGCAAGGCAGCCATCCCGGGCAAGCAAAGCAAGAGCAAGAGCAAGAGCAAGAGCAAGAGCAAGAGCAAAAGCAAAAGCAAGAGCAAGAGCAAACCACAAACACCACCCCCGCTCTTCACCACTCATCAGGCCGAGCGTTAGCTCGCCTTAAGCTCTTGATCTTGATCCACCCGCCCCATCGGAAGGCTGAGTGGAGGCGTTCATCCGGGGATTGGCGCGCAGCGCCGTTCGACGCAGTCGAACCCATTGCATGTAGGTGCAGCGAAGCCAACCGGAGGGCAATGCCCCCGGATGAATGCCGGAGCGAAGGAACCCCGAGCCCTGGCGAGGGGCCGGACGCTCGGGGCGAGCGTTTTTTTGGTTACTTTTTTTAGGCGCTTGTAAAAAAAGTGACTCGCCGTAAGGGCGAAACCATAAGTGGCCGTTACCGCAGAAACGGATATGTACTCGATCAATCAGGAGCTTGGTCGGCCCGAAGGCCGCCAAGTCCAGCCACTCACGCCGGCTCTTTTTTGACCCTGAACCACGCCGCATACAAAGCAGGCAGGAACAACAGCGTCAAAGCCGTAGCCACAATCAACCCACCCATGATCGCCACCGCCATCGGCCCGAAAAACACACTGCGCGACAACGGAATCATCGCCAGAACCGCGGCCAGTGCCGTCAGCACAATCGGCCTGAACCGCCGCACCGTGGCCTCGATGATCGCCTGCCAAGGCTTGAGCCCGGCAGCGATGTCCTGCTCGATCTGATCCACCAGAATCACCGAGTTGCGCATGATCATCCCCGACAAGGCGATGGTCCCGAGCATGGCGACAAAACCGAACGGCTGACGGAACACCATCAGGAACAGCGTCACCCCGATCAACCCCAATGGCGCCGTCAGAAACACCATCACCGTGCGTGAGAAACTGCGCAGTTGCAGCATCAGCAATGTCAGCACCACCACGATGAACAGCGGCACACCGGCCTTCACCGAGTTCTGCCCGCGCGCGGAATCTTCCACGGTGCCACCGACATCCAGCAAATAGCCGTCCGGCAATTCGGCGCGGATCGGGTCGAGGGTCGGCATGATTTGCTGCACCAGCGTCGCCGGTTGTTCCTTGCCATAGATGTCGGCGCGCACGGTCACGTTGGGCAGGCGATTACGATGCCAGATCACACCTTCTTCAAAGCCGTACTCCAGGGTCGCGATCTGCGACAGGGCGACGCTGCGACCGTTGTCGGTCGGTACCGCCAGGCTCGGCAGCAACGACAGTTCGGTGCGTTCATGCAAGGTGCCGCGCAACAGGATCTCGATCAATTCGTTGTCTTCGCGATACTGACTGACGCTGGAACCGGTGAGCGAGCTCTGAAGGAACCTCGACAGGTTCGCCGTGCTCACGCCCAGTGCCCGGGCGCGGTCCTGATCGACGTTCAGGTAAACGACCTTGCTCGGCTCTTCCCAGTCCAGGTGGACGTTGGCCACGTGCGGGTTCTCTCGAACCTTGGCCGCGACTTTGCGGGCCAGTGCGCGGACTTCTTCGATGTGTTCACCGGTCACCCGGAACTGCACGGGATAACCAACCGGCGGGCCGTTTTCCAGGCGCGTGACCCGCGAGCGCAGAGCCGGGAACTGTTCGTTGAGCGTGGCGATCAACCAGGTGCGCAAGGTTTCGCGCTCCTCGATGGTCTTCGCCAGCACCACGAATTGGGCGAAGCTCGCTGCCGGCAGTTGCTGATCCAGCGGCAGGTAAAAACGCGGCGAACCGGTGCCGACGTAAGCCACATAGTTGTCGATCCCGGCCTTGTCCTTGAGCAGCGTTTCGAGGCGTTTGACCTCCTCGGCGGTGTTGCTCAGGGAAGCGCCTTCGGCCAGCTTCAGATCGACCATCAACTCCAGTCGGCCCGACGCCGGGAAAAATTGCTGCGGCACAAAACGGAACAGGACCACGGAGGCGACGAATAAAATCACCGTCGCCGCGATCACGGTTTTGCGCCGACGCACGCACCACTCCACCAGCCGCCGGACCCGTTCATAAAACGGTGTACCGTAAGGATCCGGCTGATCAGGCCCGTGTTTGGCCGCGTGAATTTTCGCCAGATCCGGCAGGAGTTTTTCCCCGAGATACGGCACGAACACCACCGCCGCCACCCACGACGCCAGCAGTGCGATGGTCACCACCTGAAAGATCGAGCGAGTGTATTCGCCAGTACCGGATTGCGCGGTGGCGATCGGCAGGAACCCGGCCGCGGTGATCAGCGTACCAGTGAGCATCGGGAACGCGGTGCTGGTCCAGGCATAGCTCGCCGCTTTGACACGGTCGAAGCCCTGCTCCATTTTGATCGCCATCATTTCCACGGCGATGATCGCGTCGTCGACCAGCAAGCCCAGCGCCAGCACCAGCGCGCCGAGGGAAATCTTGTGCAGGCCGATGCCGAGGTAATACATGGTGGCGAAGGTCATCGCCAACACCAGCGGAATCGCCAGGGCGACCACCATGCCGGTGCGCACGCCCAGGGAGAAAAAGCTCACCAGCAACACAATCGCCAGGGCCTCCACCAATACCCGGACGAATTCGCCGACACCGGTCTTCACCGCCGCCGGTTGGTCGGAAACCTTGCGCAGCTGCATGCCGGCCGGAAGGTTTTTCTGGATGCGGGCGAATTCGATTTCCAGGGCTTTGCCCAAGACAAGAATATCGCCGCCGTCCTTCATGGCCACGGCCAGTCCGATAGCGTCCTCAGCCATGAAGCGCATGCGCGGCGCCGGTGGATCGTTGAAACCACGGCGCACATCGGCGACATCGGAGATGCGGAAGGTGCGATCCCCGACCCGGATCGGAAAGTTTTTTATCTCGTCGACAGTCTGAAAATTCCCTGAGACCCGCAGCTGCAATCGCTCGCTGCTGGTTTCGAAGAAGCCGGCGGTGGACACCGCGTTCTGTTCTTCAAGCGCCTGCTGCACCGCGGCCAGCGGCAAACCCAGGGTCGCCAGCTTGACGTTGGACAGCTCGATCCAGATTTTTTCATCCTGCAAGCCGAGCAGGTCGACCTTACCCACATCCTTGACCCGTTGCAGCTGGATCTGGATGCGGTCGGCGTAATCCTTGAGCACGGCGTAGTCGAACCCGTCGCCGGTCAAGGCGTAGATATTGCCGAAGGTGGTGCCGAATTCATCGTTGAAGAACGGCCCCTGAATACCCGGCGGCAGGGTGTGACGGATGTCGCTGACCTTCTTGCGCACCTGATACCAGAGTTCCGGGATGTCCACCGAGTGCATGGAATCGCGGGCAATGAACGTCACCTGGGATTCACCCGGGCGCGAGAACGACACGATGCGTTCGTACTCGCCGGTTTCCATCAGCTTCTTTTCAATGCGTTCGGTGACCTGGCGCGAAACTTCCTGCGCCGTGGCGCCCGGCCAGTTGGTACGGATCACCATGGCCTTGAAGGTAAACGGCGGGTCTTCGCTTTGGCCGAGCTTGGTGTAGGACAGTGCGCCAACGATGGCCAGCAACAGCATCAGGAACAGTACGATCTGGCGATTACGCAACGCCCATTCGGAAAGATTGAAGCCCATCGGGGATTACTCCTTGTCCGCCAGATTGACCACGCGGTTGGAGCGATCCACCGGGCGCACCTGCTGCCCGTCGAGAAGCACATGGACGCCAGCGGCCACCACCCAGTCGCTGGCGTTGAGGCCTTCAAGCACCGGAACGGTTTTCTCACCAAAAGCGCCGACCCGCACCGGGGTCTTCTTCAGAGTGTTATTGGCGCTGACGACCCAGACGTAGGTCACGCCGTTTTCCGCGGTCAGCGCAGACAGCGGCACCGACAGCGGAACCACTTCGGCGGACTGTACGAACACCCGGGCGCTCTGGCCCAGTTCGGCGGGGACTTTGCCACCGGTAAACGCGATGCGGGCAGCGAAAGTGCGGGACTTCGGATCGGCAGAAGGAGACAGTTCGCGAATTTTCCCGGCGAAGCGCTGATCCGGCTGCGTCCACAACTCCACCGACACTGGCTGGCCGACCTTGAAGCGACCGAAGTTCTGCTCCGGCAGGCTGATCGACACTTCACGCTCACCATCAGTAGCCAGGGTGAACACCGTTTGCCCGGCAGCCACCACCTGCCCGACTTCCACCGCACGCTTGGCTACGACGCCGTCCTGCGGTGCACGCAATACCGCGTAGCTGGCCTGGTTACTGGACACGTTGAATTCGGCTTTGATCTGCTTGAGACGGGCTTCGCCGGAACGGTAAAGATTTTCATGATTGTCGTACTGCGAGCGGCTGACCAACTGACGCTCCATCAGCGTTTTGTAACGGTCGCGCTCGGCGCGCACCATATTCAGATTGGCTTCGGCGGCCGCGACCTGGGCGCGGGTGGCCTCCAGTTGCAGACGCACATCTTGCGGATCGAGCTCAGCCAAGGGCTGATCGGCCTTGACCCGCTGCCCTTCCTCGACCAGTCGTCGGCTGACTTTGCCGCCGATGCGGAATGCCAGGTCTGGCTCATAGCGGGCGCGGACTTCGCCGGGATAGCTTTCCGTCGCCTGGGCCGAAGGCTCTGGCTGCACCACCATGGCCGGGCGAACGCTGGTTTGGGGAGCCTCTTCGTGACCACACGCCGTCAATAAAAACGCCAGGGTGACTGGCAACGCGAGGGGCAAGGCATAGCGGAACATGGTGAAGGACCTTTCGCTAATGGTGCTTGGAATAATTATACTGACCAGTATGTTATTAATAGCAAACTCACCAGTCCAGTAATAAAAGCGCATATGCCGAACAATCTTTCAGCACCCAGCGGACCCGGCCGCCCCAAGGATCTGGCCAAGCGCCAGGCGATCCTCGACGCGGCGAAGACGCTGTTTTTGACCAAGGGATATGCCAACACCAGCATGGATGCTGTCGCCACGCAGGCCAATGTGTCGAAGCTCACGGTCTACAGCCATTTCAACGACAAGGAGACGCTGTTCTCCGCCGCCGTGGTGGCCAAGTGCGAAGAGCAACTGCCGACGCTGTTTTTCGAATTGCCGGACGGCGTGGCGGTGGAAACCGTGCTGCTGAACATCGCCCGCGGTTTTCACCTGCTGATCAACAGTGACGAGTCGGTGAACCTGCACCGCTTGATCATGACCCTGGGCAGCCAGGACCCGAAACTCTCGCTGATCTTCTTCGAGGCCGGCCCGGAGCGCATGCTGCACGGTATGGAGCGGTTGCTGAGCAAGGTCGATCAGAGTGGCGTACTACGTATCGATAAACCGCGCAATGCGGCGGAACACTTCTTCTGCCTGCTCAAGGGGGCGGCGAATTTCCGGTTGTTGTATGGCTGTGGCGAGCCATTGACCGGGGAAGCGGCGGAGAGCCATGTGCGGGAGGTTGTGGAGTTGTTTATGCGGGCTTACAGGCCGGATTAGCCTGACAAATTTCGATCGACTGGTCTGACGCCTTCGCGAGCAGGCTCGCTCCCACACTGGTTCTATGTCGTAGATCCCCTGTGGGAGCGAGCCTGCTCGCGAAGAAGGCGCCGCGATCTCAGGGCTTGAGTGCCTTTTTCGGGTAGATGTCATACCGACTGGATTTGCCATCCAGCGCATGACTCGGCTTGGGTCCTTCAATGCACGGCGCCTTGCGCGGGCGTTTGACCACGACCCGGTGCGTGGCCAGGGCCAGTGCAGCTTCAAGCAATGCCGGCGCATCCGGGTCATCGCCCACCAGCGGCCGGAACAGGCGCATTTCCTTTTTCACCAGCGCGGTTTTCTCACGGTGCGGGAACATCGGGTCGAGGTAGATCACCTGCGGCGGCTCACCCTCCCAATTGCGCATCACCTCGATCGAATTACCCTTGAGCAAGCGCATGCGCGCCACGATCGGGGCCACCTCGAAATCTTCCGCGCCACGGGCCAAACCATCTTCGAGTAACGCCCCGATCAACGGCTGACGCTCGATCAGACTCATCTCGCAGCCCAGGCTGGCCAGCACGAACGCGTCCTTGCCCAGCCCGGCCGTGGCATCCAGCACCCGCGGACGCACGCCCTGAGCAACGCCCACAGCCTTGGCGATCATCTGCCCGCTGCCACCGCCGTACAACCGGCGATGGGCCGCGCCACCCTCGACGAAGTCCACCCGCACCGGCCCCGGTGCATCCGGGCCGAGCTGTTGCAACTGCAAGCCCTGATCGCCCACCTGCAACGCGAACTCACCGTCATCCACCTGCAGCGGCAGGCCCAGGCGCTCGGCCCAGTGCTCGGCCTGTGGCTGAAAGGTCGCGCCCAAGGCTTCGACATGGATGCGGCACGCCGCCGGTTGCTCAATCATGGGAAAACACGCTCAAAAAATTAATGATCGGCAAAAACTGCCGATAACAAAACTATCGAGCATTTTGCCAGAGCTGAGCGTCGACCGAGAGAAATGTCAGACATTCAACCCACATTCACAGGTTTTATCTCGCCCTACGGCGACTACAACCTGCGAAACACCCAGGCACTGAGCGGCGTCAGCCACATCTGGCAGGATTTCTTTGCCCGGGCGCTGGCCGAACAGTCGGGTGAAGTGCTGCCGCAATCGCTGAATTTTCCACCGGTGGATCTCCAAAGCCCGGTCGAACCCACTGTCGGCAGCGATCTGCTGGCACACATCATTTCCCAGCGCGAATGCGACGTGAAAGACACTGAAATTCGTCCGCCCGAGCCGCTGTTCCTGCCGATTGCCGAATTTGAAATGGACCTGGCCGACAAGCCGTTCCCACCGTTCCCGCCGGAAGAAATCGTCGCCCAGCAGAAACAGCAGGACTTCGAAAGCGGCTGGGTGCGTCCGATTGTACTGACCGCCGGCCAGCCTTTGCCGGAAGCTGGCCCGGCACCGCAACCGCGTCCGCTGCACTTGCCGATCGCCGAGTTCGAACTCGACCTGCTGGACAAGCCCTTCCCGCCGTTCTCGCCTGAAGAACTGGTCGAGCAACAGAAACAACTCGACTTCGATAACGGCTGGGCGCGCCCGATCATCCTGCAGAACCTGCGCCTGGCGGCCTGATCATCGACAACGCCACCACGGGCCGACGTCCAGATGAAAGTGGTTGCGATGGGCGGCGTTGTAATCCGGGCTCAACACCACGCTGAACAAACCGCAGGCGCCATCGCGGACCTGCCTTAGAAACTGCGCATCCTGATTATCCTTGGGCCAATCCTTGAGTACGCTGATGGCTCGACCATCGGCCAGGCGGAAACCGGCAATGTCCAGCGCATTGGCCGATGCATGCTGGCTGAGCCTGCCATTCTCACGGCCATAGACGTTGCGGCAGGCAAAGCTGCCCAGATGATCCACCCGCGCGACCGCCTGCCCATAGACCGCTTGCGCCGCCGGTTGCAGGGCGTGATGCTCGAACAGTGCAAACGACACGGCCAGGCGACAACTGGCGAGGAAACTGCTGCTCAGCGCCACATCGCCGCCCTGTACACGCAAGGCATCGGTCAGCGGACACTTGGCGTCGGGGCTGTCTGCCTGACGGGTCACGCGCAATCCTGAACTGCTCAAAGCCTGGTCACACAGCTGCGGGTCATCGCGCAGGCGCATCAGTTTGTAGCGGGTCAGCAGATTCGGGGGCGCCTTCACATCCAGCGGCGCCCAGGGATTCCACTGCGGCGGCAGCGACACCCATCCCCGCCAGACACTCACCCCCGCCGCGCCGATGACCGACAGCATCAGCAACAGCCACCACCGCAACCGCATCGTCAGCCTTTGAACAATTGATTGGCTTGGGCGTACGGCATGGACCGCGACGTGAACCCGAACGAGCCCGATTTCTGGATCTCTTCGGCGGCGCGGTAGAACTCGCCCAGCGCCGCCAATGCCAGCGCCGAGCCGACGCTGATGCGCTTGACGCCCATTTCGCCAAGCTCCTGCACCGTCAGCTTCAAGCCGCCGGACATCAGCACATTGACCGGTTTCGGCGCCACGGCGCGGACCACCGCCAGTACGTCTTCGGCGCTGCGCAGACCCGGCGCGTACAACACGTCCGCGCCGGCTTCAGCAAAGGCCTGCAAGCGGCGGATCGTGTCATCAAGATCAGGATTACCATGCAGAAAACTCTCGGCCCGGGCCGTCAGTGTGAAAGGGAAAGGCAAGCTGCGAGCGGCAGCGACGGCAGCCTCGATGCGCGCCACGGCATGCTCGAAGCAATAGATCGGGCTGTCTTCACGGCCAGTGAAGTCCTCGATGGAGCCGCCGACGGCACCCGCTTCGGCGGCCCGCACAATGCTTTTGGCGCACTCGGCAGGATCATCGGCAAACCCGTTTTCCAGATCAACCGCGACCGGCAGGTCGCTGGCGGCGACAATCGCCCGGACGTTGGCCAGGGTGTCGTCCAGGGTCAACCCGCCATCGGGGCGGCCCCGGGAAAAAGCGTAACCGGCGCTGGTGGTCGCCAGCGCCTCGAAACCCAGGCTGGCGAGCATTTTTGCCGAGCCGGCATCCCAGGGATTGGGGATCACAAAAACCCCATCACGTTCGTGCAAGGCTTTGAACGCATGGGCTCGAAGGGTTTGCGCATCCATTGGCAGGCTCCTGAAAAAGACGAACGAATCCGCCTTCAGAGCAGGCCAAGTTGCTCGGCGGCGGGCTCTCTGTATAGCTCAGGCAGCGCCGGCAAGCCAGGTAACCGCAGCATCAACCGGGCGTGGAAACGTTGCGCCAGTTTCGCCGCCAGCACGTTGTCGGCGGTGTGCAGGAAGATATAGGGCGTGCGCCCCTCTTCAATCCACAGGGCGATTTTCTCCACCCACGGCAGCAGAAACGGATCGTTGGCTTCCAGCTGTGGGTGGCCGATGAAGCGCACTTGCGGGAACTGGGTAAACGCCGCTGGACGCGGTGGGACCCTGGGCTTTTTCGATTGGGCGTGCAGTACCGAAGGATCGGTGGACGTACAACTGAACAGCGCGCGCGGATCGAGGCAAATGCGCTCGACGCCGCGATCCAGCAACAGGCGATTGAGCATCCGCTCGCTGTCGCCCTTGGCGAAGAAATCGTCATGCCGCACTTCTACCGCCAAGGGTCGCTGCAAGGCATCGATAAATCCAGCCAGCTCGTGCAAGCGCTGCGGCGTGAAACTTTTCGACAGCTGCAACCACAGCGGCGAAACCCGCTCACCGAGTGGGCTGAGCAATTGGGTGAAGGTTTCGGCTGCCGTCAGCTGTTCACGCAAGTCACCGCCGTGGCTGATGTCGCCGGGGAATTTGGCGGTGAAGCGAAAGTGCTCGGGCATGGTGTCGGCCCAGCGCTGCACGGTGCCGGCAGCCGGGCTCGCGTAGAAGGTCGTGTTGCCTTCCACGGCGTTGAATACTTGTGAATAGAGATCGAGAAACTCGGCGGGTTTGGCGTCTGGCGGATACAGGTAATCGCGCCAGGCGTTTTCACTCCAGGACGGACAGCCGAGGTAGTAAGGCAGCATCAGATGTACAGGTCGAGACCCATGACTTCCGCATCCCAGTCAACGAAACCGGCGGTGCTGAGATAGCTGGCCAAGGCCATCGCCACACTTTTGCTCATGGCGCGGTGGTAAAGCATGTCTTGCTGACGGGCAGGCAGATTGCTCAGGCGTTGCGCGGACGCTTTGGCGCGGGCGGCCAGTTGTTCTTCGGAGGGAAACTCCACCTCGCCCTCGATATCGACGGACTCGTCTTCCACCACGTGGCCTTTGCGCGGCTTGCGTTTGATGGGGTAGGACTGAGAGGAAACGCCGTCTATACGCATAATTGCATGCTCGGTATCAGTGATGGCAGTTTAGTGGCGCACAACCCACTTCGCAAACCGCCGAGTGATAACTAGAACACATAAAAGACAAAAGGTTTAAAAGCGGGGGTTAGAAAACGACGATTGGTGTTTGCCTTTAAATAGCTATCGCGGGCAAGCCCGCTCCCACAGGATCACCGATAACCCTGTGGGAGCGGGCTTGCCCGCGATTGAACCAACTCAATTCTGCAAAACTAACGCGCTTTGGGCGTCGCCACTTTATCGCGTAGATAAACCGGCTGCGCCTCATCGGCGACGATCGCCTCACCGCGCTCCCAGGCAAACCGTGCCAGCGTCAGCAAGTCTTCGGCGTGAGGCAACATGCCCGCGTCCTGGCCGCTCAAGCTGACGGCGATGCGTTCGCCGTAGCCCCAACCGGTGCCCGCGCCGAACCATTCGCCGCTGGCATCGGCCGGCAATGCAGCCGACTCGGGTGGCAGCACCGCTTCGTGGCCGACGAGCCGCATCTCCCCCGCTGTCTCGCGGTAGCAGCCCCAATACACCTCGTCCATGCGCGCATCAATGGCGGCAGCCACCTGGCTTGCACCGTGTTCGCGATAAGCGCGCTGGGCCAATACGGCGAGGTTCGACACCGGCAGCACCGGACGATCCAGGGCAAACGCCAGGCCCTGCACCACGCCGATGGCGATGCGCACGCCCGTGAATGCACCCGGCCCGCGACCGAACGCAATGGCATCGACCGCCTGCAACGTGGTCCCGGCGTCGGCCAGCAATTGCTGGATCATCGGCAGCAGCTTCTGCGCATGCAGGCGCGGGATCACCTCGTAATGGCTCGTCACTTTGCCGTCATGCAGCAAGGCAACGGAGCAAGCTTCAGTCGCGGTGTCCAGGGCCAGCAAGGTGCTCATCGATGTTTCCGTAAGATGGGTGGTAAAAAGAGGGATCAGAAAAAAGTGCGTCAGTATAAACAACTACGGCCCGCAAGCGGGCCGTGGATGATGCAGCGAATCAGGTTTTTCAGCTCAGGGCTGCAAGCACCTTGGCGGTGATCGCTTCAACCGAACCGACACCTTCGATGTGGCTGTACTTCGGCTTGCCGTTGGCAGCCGACAACTTCTGGTAGAAATCCACCAGCGGCTTGGTCTGCGAGTGGTAGACCGACAGGCGATGACGCACGGTTTCTTCAGTGTCGTCCTTGCGCTGCACCAGTTCTTCACCGGTGATGTCGTCTTTGCCAGCGATTTTCGGCGGGTTGTAGACGATGTGGTACACGCGGCCGCTGGCCTCGTGAACACGGCGACCGGCGATGCGTTGCACGATCTCTTCGTCTTCCACAGCGATCTCGACCACTGCATCCAGCTCCACGCCGGCCGTCACCAGGGCTTCAGCCTGAGGAATGGTGCGCGGAAAACCGTCGAACAGAAAACCGTTGGCGCAGTCGGACTGTGCGATGCGGTCCTTGACCAGGGCGATGATCAGGTCATCGGAGACCAGGCCGCCGGCATCCATGATGCTCTTGGCCTTGATGCCCAGCTCGGTGCCGGCCTTGACCGCCGCACGCAGCATGTCGCCGGTGGAGATTTGCGGAATGCCGAATTTTTCAGTGATGAACTTAGCCTGAGTACCTTTACCGGCCCCGGGAGCTCCCAGCAGAATGACGCGCATCGATGTGCTCCTCAATTTTTATATGGATAACGTCGGATTCGCCTCGTGGGGCCAATCTCAAAAAATAGGGTCGTGGCCGCCCAAACGGCCAAAGGCTGATCAAGATACACAGCAGGCTGCGCCCACACAAGCCGCCAAAAGTCGGAGAAACCGCCCCTTCCGGTGACCATCCGGCGCGGTTTCCCAAGTCGCAACCCCATCATTAACTGTCGCCTGGCCGCACTTTTATAGCGGCCAGTCATCGGCGTCCGACGTACGCATCGCACGCCTGCCCCCACGGCAAAAACCTTAGCCGGTATTTCGCAATCCGGCGGCAATCCCCGCCACAGACACCAGCAGCGCCTGTTCCACCGGGCTGCCCTGCGCTTGATCCTGTTGCCGCGAACGGGCCAGCAACTCCGCCTGTAATAGATGTAGAGGGTCGAGGTAGGTGTTGCGCAAGCGGATGAATTCCAGGGTATCTGGGCTATGTGCCAGTAGCTGCGACTGACCGGTCATCCCCAGGACGATCGAGCACGCCTGCGACAATAGGTCGCGTAAGTGCGCACCCAAAGGAAGCAAGTCCGGCTCGACCAGACGCTCGTCGTAGGACCGGGCGATGTCCGCATCGGCCTTGGCCAGCACCATTTCCAGCATATCGATGCGCGTGCGGAAGAATGGCCATTGCTCTCGCATCTGCCCCAGCAACTCACCCTCGCCCCGCTCCAGCGCCTTGCTCAAGGCGGCTTCCCAGCCGAGCCAGGCCGGCAGCATCAAGCGGGTTTGGGTCCAGCCGAAGATCCACGGGATCGCCCGCAGGCTTTCGATGCCGCCGGCGCGACGCTTGGCCGGACGGCTGCCCAGCGGCAGGCGCCCGAGTTCCTGTTCCGGGGTCGACTGGCGGAAGTACTCGACGAACTGGGGATTTTCCCGCACCACGGCGCGGTAAGCGCTGACACCATCGGCGGCCAATTCGTCCATCAGATGCCGCCACTCGGGCGTGGGCGGCGGCGGTGGCAACAGGGTCGCTTCGAGTACCGCCGCCAGATACAGATTGAGGTTTTGCTCGGCGATGTCCGGCAAGCCAAATTTGAATCGAATCATTTCCCCCTGCTCGGTGGTGCGGAAACGCCCCGCCACCGAACCGGGCGGCTGCGACAGAATCGCCGCGTGCGCCGGGCCGCCACCACGGCCCACGGTGCCGCCGCGACCGTGGAACAACAGCAGCTCCACCTGTTGCTCACGGCAGATGTCCACCAGACGCTCCTGCGCCCGATACTGCGCCCAGGCCGCCGCCGTGGTGCCGGCGTCCTTGGCCGAGTCGGAGTAGCCGATCATCACTTCCTGCGGCCCTTGCAGGCGCGAGCGATAGCCCGGCAACAGCAACAGTTTTTCGATCACAGGTCCCGCGTTGTCGAGGTCGGCGAGGGTTTCGAACAGCGGAACCACACGCATCGGCCGCAACACACCCGACTCTTTGAGCAGCAGTTGCACCGCCAGCACATCGGAAGCAGCACCGGCCATGGAGATCACATACGAACCGAGGGACGCCCCCGGTGCAGCAGCGATTTCCCGGCAGGTGGCCAAGACTTCGGCAGTGTCGGCCGACGGCTTGTAGTGGGTCGGCAGCAGCGGCCGACGGTTGTTCAGTTCGCGCGTCAGGAAATCAATGCGTTCATCTTCGCTCCAGTCCTCATAACGACCAAGGCCAAGGTAATCGGTGATTTCAGTCATGGCCGCGCTGTGTCGCGACGAGTCCTGACGCACATCCAGACGCACCAGGAACAGGCCAAACGTCACTGCCCGACGCAGACAATCGAGCAACGGACCATCGGCAATCACGCCCATGCCGCATTCATGCAGCGAGTGGTAGCACAGCTCCAGCGGATTGAGCAGGTCGCGGTCGTCTTGCAGTACGTCGACGGTGGCAGGCGTCGGTGTCGTCAACGCGGTGTGCGCCCAGTTGCGCGTGGCGCGCAGGCGCTCGCGCAGTTGCTTGAGTACCGCACGATAGGGTTCGGCACTGTCGCCGGCCTTGGCCCTGAGTTCTTCACTGGCCTGCTGCATCGACAAATCAGCCGCAAGGTGATCGACATCGCGCAGGTACAAATCGGCGGCCATCCAGCGCGCCAACAGCAACACCTCGCGGGTCACGGACGCCGTCACGTTGGGGTTGCCGTCGCGGTCACCGCCCATCCACGAGGCAAAGCGAATCGGCGCGGCTTCGAGCGGCAAGCGCAGGCCGGTGGCGGCGTGCAAGGCCTGGTCGGCCTTGCGCAGGTAATTGGGGATGGCTTGCCACAGCGAGTGTTCGATCACCGCAAAGCCCCATTTGGCTTCGTCGACGGGGGTCGGGCGGGTGCGGCGGATTTCTTCGGTGTGCCAGGCTTCGGCGATCAGGCGCTGGAGCGTCGACTTGATCTGCTCGCGCTCGGCAGTGGTCAGGTCGCGGTGGTCCTGGGCCGCCAGTTGCGCGGCGATAGCGTCGTACTTCTGGATCAGCGTGCGGCGCGCAACTTCGGTCGGGTGAGCCGTGAGAACAAGCTCGATCTCCAGCCGCCCCAGTTGCCGCGCCAGGGACTCGGCGCCATGACCTTCGGCGCGTAGTCGGGCGAGCAGCTCCGGCAGCACCCGCGCTTCGAACGGCGCGCCTTGGGATTCTTCCCGGCGGTGAATCAACTGGTACTGCTCGGCGATGTTGGCCAGGTTGAGGAACTGGTTGAACGCCCGGGCCACCGGCAGCAATTCGTCTTCAGTCAACTGGTTGAGGCTGGCGCTCAGCTCGGCGTCCATGGAGCCGCGCCGGTCAGCCTTGGCGCCCTTGCGGATCTGCTCGATCTTGTCGAGGAAATCGTCCCCGTACTGTTCACGAATGGTGTTGCCCAACAGCTCACCCAACAGGTGAACGTCCTCGCGCAAGCGTGCATCAATATCGGTCATCAGCAATTCTCCAGCAAAAATCCGGGCGGCCAAGAAATTCATGCTCTTGAGCTAGAGAGTGCCGCTCCAGGCCGCTTCTTACAACCCAGACGACGAAGGGTCTTTAAAGCGCCAAGGCAGAAGCTAGTCTGAACAGTAGGCCGTACAACGGCTTTCGCCGGCCAATGCCGGATATTTCCGGCCTGCCATGAGCAGGCGCGTCATGAGGTCATTATGAAAATTCGCGAGCTTGCCCATCATTGGGAAGAAAACGCCAAGGGTCGCCTGACCGACACCGGCTACTCGATTCACCTGGATGTCGAAGCAGCTGCCAGGCTGGCGGCGATCATTGAGATGTACCCTAAACGGCAACCCGAAGAACTGCTCGGCGAACTGATTGGCGCCGCCCTCGAAGAACTGGAAAAGAGCTTTCCGTATGTAAAGGGAACGACGGTGGTGGCCACTGACGAAGAAGGCGATCCACTGTACGAAGACATCGGTCCGACCCCGCGCTTTCTCGCCTTGTCCCGTCGTCATCTGCATGATTTGTCGGCCGGTCACGACAAGCAGAAACACTAAGTCCCCCTCCAGCGATCCCCTGTGATCCTCTGTGGGAGCGAGCCTGCTCGCGAAGGCGTTGTATCAGTCAATATCAATGTTGACTGACAGTACGCCTTCGCGAGCAGGCTCGCTCCCACAATGGTCGAATCCTCGCTCTAGAGCCCTGCCGATTCAGTCAGTAGTTTTTCGACGCCCGGCCAATTTCTCTGAACTTTTAAAAAACGCCCCGGGTCAACCCAGTAACCACGCCTGGGACGGCCGTTTCAAAATGCCCCGAAAATGAAGGTTGCGGCTCCTTGCCCAGGATGGATTTTTTAGTTGTTCAGGAGTTAGCCCAATGGAGTTGAAAACCATGAAAACCCGCACTGGCAAATCCTCGTTCACCCCGCTGCATGGCCTGAAAATGGCTGCCCTGGCGCTCGGCGGCAGTCTTGTGCTGGCCGGTTGTGCCGGCAACCCTCCCACCGAACAATTCGCCGTGACCGAGTCAGCGGTCAACAACGCCGTGAGCGCTGGTGGCACAGAATTCGCCGCGGTGGAAATGAAGGCGGCCCAGGACAAGTTGAAGCAAGCCGAAATCGCCATGCACGACAAACAGTACGCGCAAGCGAAAACTCTCGCCGAACAGGCTGAGTGGGACGCACGGGTCGCCGAGCGCAAGGCCCAGGCGATGAAAGCCGAACAGGCTGTCAAGGACTCCCAGAAGGGGGTGCAGGAACTGCGTCAGGAAAGCCAGCGCACCGTTCAATAACGGCGCGGCACGACGTATTTCTTACTCGACTTAAAAGGACGAAACCATGATGAACACTAAGCATTTGATGATCCCTGCCCTGCTGGCCGCCAGTGTTGCTTTGGCGGCCTGTTCCACGCCACCCAACGCCAACCTGGAACAGGCCCGCAGCAACTACAGCGGCCTGCAAGCCAACCCCCAGGCGAGCAAAGTCGCGGCACTGGAAACCAAGGAAGCCAGCGATTACCTGGACAAGGCCGACAAGGCTTATCTGGATAAAGAAGATCAGGCCAAGGTCGACCAGCTTGCGTATTTGACTAACCAGCGTGTGGAAGTGGCAAAACAGACCATCGCCCTGCGCACTGCGGAAGCCAACCTGAAAAACGCTTCGGCGCAACGGGCACAGGCGCGGCTGGATGCTCGTGACCAGCAGATCAAACAACTGCAAGACAGCCTGAATGCCAAGCAGACCGATCGCGGCACGCTGGTAACCTTCGGTGACGTGCTGTTCGCCACCGACAAGGCCGAGCTGAAATCCAACGGTCTGATGAACATCAACAAACTGGCGCAGTACCTCCAGGAAAACCCCGACCGCAAAGCGATCGTCGAAGGCTATACCGACAGCACCGGTACGGCGTCGCACAACCAGTCACTCTCGGAACGCCGCGCCAGCTCCGTACGCACGGCACTGGTGAAGATGGGCGTCGATCCGGCGCGCATCGTTGCCCAGGGGTACGGCAAGGAATACCCGGTAGCGGATAACACCAGCGTGTCGGGCCGAGCGCAGAACCGCCGGGTGGAAGTGACCATTTCCAATGATAATCAGCCGGTTATGCCGCGGTCGGCGGTGAGTTCTTACACCCAATAAGTCGTTATCACACAAAAACCTGTGGGAGCCAGCCTGCTGGCGATAGCGGGGCATCAGTCAACATCAATGTTGAATGCTTAATCGCTATCGCCAGCAGGCTGGCTCCCACATTGGCTCTGTGTTGCCTGTGCAAATCGGTTTATTGCTCAAGCTTCTGCGGCGTCTCCTGCCCCATGCAACGCACAGCTTTCTTGCGGTCGTTGATCAGCACGCCAGTCAGGCCTTTCTGCTCGGTATCAAACAGCACCAGCACCCCGTCAATGCACTGCGCCACTTGCGCCGCCGGTTCCAGGGAGACTTTGTAGTCTTCGCCCGGTACGGTCTTGAGCATGGTGAATTCGTTGAGCAGCAACGCATCCTCAGGCTTGGCGAAGTGCAGGTAGCCGTACCACCACAGGGCACCGACGGTGCCGAGGATGCTGCAGATACCGGTGATGATCAGCGGGATGGCGTTACGTTCTTCACTCATTGCGGACTCTCTGGTGGTTCATCTTCAGAATTTTTGGTTGCCGGATAGTTGGGGATTTCACCCAGGCGGCGCAGACCGTCGAAATGCTGCGGGTCTTCAAGATAGCGCAGCATGACTTTGCGCCAGACCGGGTCGGCAAACGTCTGCACATGACCGCCTCGGGTCAGTTGCAGCACGCGCGGCGGCGGCGCAGCTTGATACAGACGGATGCCGTTGGAAAGGGGCACGATCGGATCGTCGATGCTGTGGTAGATCAGTTTCGGCACACCGTTGAGCCGAGCCATGGAGTTGATGGCGCTGTCGCCGTCCGGCACCAGCCATGACAGGGGCACCTGAAATGCCCAGAACACCCAGGAGTTACTCAGCGCATAGCGGCCGACGCTGCGGTAACTGGCGGGCACGCCATCGAGCACAACCGCCTTGAGTTGTTTCTGCCGCTCGGGGTGTTGAACCAGGTAGTGAACGGCCATCGAGCCGCCGAGGCTTTGGCCGAGCAGGATCAGCGGCTTGCCTTTGACCTCGGGCGCCTGGTCGAGCCATTTGAACGCGGCGTCGATGTCCTGATAAATCGCCGGCAGGCTCGGTTCGCCTTCGGACAAGCCGTAACCGCGATAATCCACCAGCAGCACTTGATAGCCCTGCTTGGGCAGCCACCAACTCCCGCCCAGATGCATCGGCAAATTGCCGCCGTTGCCGTGCAGGTGCAATACCGTGCCTTTGACCTCGACGCCTTTTTTCGCCGGCAACCACCAGCCATGCAGCTTGAGGCCGTCGGCGGTGGTCAGGGTGACGTCGCGGTATTCGAGCTTGGCTTTTTCCGGGGTGAACAGTTGGCCGGGTTCGGGGTAGAACAGCAGCGAGCTGCAACCGTTCAAGGCCAGGAGAATGCAGAGGATGCCGAGGATTCTCATCCGTTGAAACCTCGCGAAACAAAGGGGTAAACACAAAACCCTGTGGGAGCGAGCCTGCTCGCGAAAGCGGTGTGTCATTCAGCATTGATGTTGACTGGTACACCGCATTCGCGAGCAGGCTCGCTCCCACAGGGGATCTCGTCGCTATTAAAGGATGTTGGAGTAGTCCGCCTCGATCCGGTCCAGGCTCAGGTGGTTGAGGAAGTTGGAGAAGCACATCCACGCCGACAGCGCGTTCATGTCGCGGAACTGTTCCGGCAGGTACTTGGGTGGCACTACCAGGCCTTCATCCACCAACTGGCGCAAGGTACGCATGTCTTCCAGGGTGGTCTTGCCGCAAAACAGCAGCGGTATCTGCTCCAGCTTGCCTTTGCGCACGGCCAACTGAATGTAGTTGTAAATCATGATAAAGCCCTTGAGGTAGGACAAGTCTTTGGTAAATGGCAGACCTGTCGGCACCGAACCGCGGAAGACGCGACTGGTGTTGCTGTAGCTCTCGGGCATTTCGAAACCCTGTTCGCGGAAGAACTCGAACACCTGCAGGAAGTCGGCCCCCTCCTCCACCATGTGGATGGCGCGGGTGCGGTTGGTCAGCTTGCGCAGGCGACTGGGGTAAGAGGCGAAGGTGATGATTTCCATCAGGATCGCCAGGCCTTCCTGAGTCACCGTCGACGAGGGCGGCCCCTTGGACAGGAAAGTGCAGATCGGCTGGTTCAGGCCGTTGAGTGTTGTGCCGACATGCACCAGCCCTTCATGGACTTCCAGGGCGCGCACGTCACGCTCGTTGAACATCGCATCGGTGCGGATCTTGATGTAGTCGGCACCGGCCGCCGCATCGGCAACGATCCCGTCGGACTCGAACACCCGAATGGTTTCCTCGGCCTCGCCAAACACCTTGCTCAACCGGTGTTGCAGCATGCTGACGGCATCCTTGGCGGTGAGGATTTTCGGTTCATCCTTGAGGTCGCCACGACCGTCGATGTTGTTCAGGTAATCGGACAGCATCAGGCCCAGGTCGGACAGCGTCGGGTCACCGGCGTGGAACGCGTCGGAGGCGGCGCCATACAATTCCTGGGAAATCAGGCCGAAATCCTCGGTGCCGCGCGCTTCGAGCATGCGCACCACCATCCGGTATTCCTTGCACATGCGACGCATGATCTGGCCGACCGGGTTGAACTGGCCGAGCTGGCGGGTGATGTCGCGCTCGATGTTCTGGAACTCCAGCTTCACTTTGCTGGAGTCGAACGACAGTGGCCGGTTGAGGTAATAATCACGGTCCACCGCCGGCATTTCCTTGCCCTTGGCCTTGAGGAAACCCTTGCGGATATTGTCGTCCCACTTGACCGCATCGAGGACGCGGATCGGCGTCTGCGCCAGCACAATGCGATCGGACAAAATGCGTATCGACTGCTGGTAATCGTCCACCCGAAACTCCTGTTGAAACCCTAATGTGCTGGATTATTTGGCCTTGGCCTGACGCTGATAGCGTACCGCTTCGACGAACACATCGGAATTGGCCGGGTCGTCGAGGTAAGCGGAGACATGATCCATATGGCTGTCGATCAGCACGCCATCGCCATCGTCGGTCTGAAAACCTTCGCCACTGAGCGCTTCTTGCCCGAGGGCCTGCCTGATCTGGTCGAGGTCGAGGTTGTACACCACCAGTTCATGCTTGTCGGTGAGTTCAAACCCGGCAATGGTGTAATGCCCGCCAAACTGCGCCGGCACCTTCGCCGACAGATACCAGCGGCTGCCATGGCGTGACACCGTGAAGGGATAGGCTTCGCGTTCCCTGGGTTTGGCCCGGAAGTAGCTGACCGCCTGATAGCGATTGACGCCGACGCGGGTCAGTTCCAGGTTGAGCGGTTCGCCCCAGGCATTGGTGCTGGTCCATTTGCCGAGCAACCCTTTGGGCGCCGGCTCGCTCGTGGGCAGCGGCTCCTTGAAAGTCACCAGGCAGCCACTGAGCAGCAGGCACGACAAGGCGATCACTACGACACGCCAGGCTTTCATTCAACACTCCCTTTGAACAGACACCCACCTGAAGTGGCCACTTATCCTGTGGGAGCGAGCCTGCTCGCGAAAGCGGAGTGTCAGGCAACGAGATGTTGAATGTCAGACCGTATTCGCGAGCAGGCTCGCTCCCACAGAGGGTAGCCTCCACATCGGGATTAAACCGAAGCCAGCACCAAATGCATATAACGCGTAAGTATGCCGAGCATTTCCTCTTCGGCGGCCGGCTCGGCGTCGTTGAGCAGGCCCTGATATTCCATCCGTCCGATTATAGCCGTCAACACTTTGGCATCCTGTTGTGGCTCGCGCGAGCCCAATACCTGAAAAAGCTGGCAGGAGCCCTGCAGGAGGATTTGCTGATGCGAACGCACCAACTCGGCCAGGCGCGGGTTCAGCAGCGCCTCCTGGCGGAACGCCTGCTCGGCCATCAAGTGTTCGCGACGGGTGACCAGTTGTCGGTGAACATAGTCGGTCATCAGACGCGCAATGTCGTCGGCCAGCTTCGAACGCGCCTGCGCACTGCCATCGCCGCTGGCGATCATGTCCCGCAGCAGGCCTTCGTTGTTCACCCACAACTTGGCCATATAGGCCGCGCTGCGTTCCACATACTGGGCGAAGGTATCGGTGAGCAGGTCATCGATGTCCTTGAAGTAGTAGGTGGTGGCCGACAGCGGGACGCCAGCCTCGGCGGCCACCGCCCGGTGACGCACGGCACGCACGCCGTCGCGCACGACAATGCGCATCGCGGCATCGAGAATCTCCTGTCGACGCTGCTCGCTGCCCTGCCGGCTGGCCTTGCGACCCTGGTACTGAACACTTTCAGCGACCGCAGTGGCGATACCCGCTGCACCTTCTTGAGCCAATGCATGCTTCACGACGGGAATTCCTCTCTCTACTTCAAAAGTAACCATTTGATACGTTTGTACCAGACAGGCAATAAAAAACCGCCCATTTCAGGCGGTTTTTTTAATTTGAAACACTTACGCTTGCGGCCGCATGTGCGGGAACAGGATCACGTCGCGGATCGACGGTGAGTTGGTCAGCAACATCACCAGGCGGTCGATGCCGATCCCTTCACCGGCTGTCGGCGGCATGCCGTATTCCAGCGCACGAACGAAGTCGGCGTCGTAGTGCATGGCTTCATCGTCGCCGGCGTCCTTGTCGGCCACCTGCGCCATGAAACGCTCGGCCTGGTCTTCCGCGTCGTTCAACTCGGAGTAGGCGTTGGCGATTTCACGACCACCGATGAACAGTTCGAAACGGTCGGTGACGTTCGGGTTCTCGTCGTTGCGGCGGGCCAGCGGCGAGACTTCGAACGGGTACTGGGTGATGAAGTGCGGCTGCTCCAGCTTGTGCTCGACCAGTTCTTCGAAAATCATCACTTGCAGCTTGCCCAGGCCTTCGAAGCCCAGCACCTTGGCACCGGCCTTCTTGGCGATGTCACGAGCCTTGTCGATGTCGTTCAGGTCGTCAGCGGTCAACTCCGGGTTGTACTTGAGGATCGAGTCGAACACCGACAGGCGCACGAACGGCTCGCCGAAGTGGAACACCTTGTCGCCGTACGGCACGTCGGTGCTGCCCAGAACCAGCTGCGCCAGTTCACGGAACAGCTCTTCGGTCAGGTCCATGTTGTCTTCGTAATCGGCGTAAGCCTGGTAGAACTCCAACATGGTGAATTCAGGGTTGTGACGGGTCGAAACGCCTTCGTTACGGAAGTTGCGGTTGATCTCGAACACTTTCTCGAAACCGCCAACCACCAGACGCTTGAGGTACAGCTCAGGGGCGATACGCAGGAACATTTCCATGTCCAGCGCATTGTGGTGGGTTTCGAATGGCTTGGCTGCCGCGCCGCCCGGAATGGTTTGCAGCATCGGCGTTTCCACTTCCAGGAAGTCACGCTTCATCAGGAAGCTGCGGATATGGGCGATGACTTGCGAACGCACGCGGAACGTCTGGCGCACGTCTTCGTTGACGATCAGGTCAACGTAACGCTGACGGTAGCGCTGCTCGGTATCGGTCAGGCCGTGGTGCTTATCCGGCAGTGGGCGCAGGGACTTGGTCAGCAGGCGCACGCTGGTCATTTCCACATACAGGTCGCCCTTGCCGGAACGGGCCAGGGTGCCTTCGGCGGCAATGATGTCGCCCATGTCCCAGGTTTTCACCGCGGCCAGGGTTTCTTCGGACAGGGTCTTGCGGTTGACGTAGACCTGGATGCGCCCGGTCATGTCCTGGATCACCATGAACGAGCCACGGTTGAGCATGATGCGACCTGCAACCTTGACCGGGATCGCCGCCTCTGCCAGCTCTTCCTTGGTCTTGTCCGCGTACTGTTTCTGCAGTGCATCGCAGTAGTTTTCGCGACGGAAGTCGTTGGGGAAGGCATTGCCCTTGGCGCGCTCGGCAGCAAGCTTTTCCTTGCGCAGGGCGATCAGGGAGTTTTCTTCCTGTTGCAGGGCTTGCGGGTCGAGTTGTAGGTCGCTCATGTCTTTAAATATTCCATCACAGGTTCGTTGCCCCCACCGATGGCAGGGGACTTGAGGTCGGACTGACGGCTTAGAGCCCTGATTTCAGGCTGGCCACCAGGTATTCGTCGATGTCGCCGTCGAGCACCTTGTCGCAGTCGCTGCGTTCGATGTTGGTGCGCAGATCCTTGATTCGCGACGCATCGAGCACGTACGAACGGATTTGGTGACCCCAGCCGATATCCGACTTGGTGTCTTCCAGCGCCTGGGAAGCGGCGTTGCGCTTCTGCATTTCCTGCTCGTACAACTTGGCCCGCAGCATTTTCATGGCGGTGTCCTTGTTGGCGTGCTGGGAACGTTCGTTCTGGCAGCTGACCACGGTGTTGGTCGGTACGTGGGTGATACGTACGGCCGAGTCGGTGGTGTTTACGTGCTGACCACCGGCACCGGAGGAACGATAGGTATCGATCCGCAGGTCCGCCGGGTTGATCTCGATTTCCACCTTGTCGTCGATTTCCGGCGAGACGAAAACAGCGGAGAACGAGGTGTGGCGACGGTTGCCGGAGTCGAACGGGCTCTTGCGCACCAGACGGTGCACGCCGATCTCGGTACGCAGCCAGCCAAAGGCGTACTCGCCCTTGATGTGTACGGTGGCACCCTTGATCCCGGCGACTTCACCGGCCGACAGCTCCATGATGGTCGCGTCGAAACCGCGTTTGTCGGCCCAGCGCAGGTACATGCGCAGCAGGATGTTGGCCCAGTCCTGGGCCTCGGTACCGCCGGAGCCGGCCTGGATGTCCAGGTAGGCGTTGTTCGGATCCATTTCGCCGCTGAACATGCGACGGAATTCCAGCTTGGCAAGGTTCTCTTCGAGGCGGGTCAGTTCGGCGACCACATCGCCCACTGCGCCTTCGTCGTTCTCTTCGACAGCCATGTCCAGCAGGTCGCGGCAATCTGCCAGGCCACCGGACAACTCGTCCAGGGTCTCGACGATCTGCGCCAGCGCAGCACGCTCGCGGCCCAGCTCCTGGGCGTATTCAGGCTTGTTCCAGACACCCGGATCTTCAAGCTCGCGATTGACTTCGATCAGACGCTCATGCTTTTGATCGTAGTCAAAGATACCCCCGAATAGTTTCGGAGCGCTCGGACAGGTCCTTGATGGTGTTCAGGATCGGGTTGATTTCCATGGCGGGCAGCACTCGTAGGCGAACTTTTGAAAGCCGGCGAGTATAACGGTAAACAGCCGCGAACGGCAGTCCGCTTGGCTGAAAAGCCGGGCTTCAGCAACAACGCAGATCAACCGTGGGAGCGAGCCTGCTCGCGAAGAGGGCAGCACATTCAACCTCTCTGTTGATTGATGTACCGCATTCGCGAGCAGGCTCGCTCCCACATTAGGTTCTGCGTCGCCGTTCAGGCTATGGGGATCAACCGATCCCCACCTGATTGCGCCCATTGTTCTTGGCCAGGTACAGCCCCTTGTCCGCCGCCGAAATCAATTCCCGGCAATGGCTGCCCGCTTTCGGCGTGATAGTCGCCAGGCCGATGCTGATGGTCAGGTTTGAACCTTCGGTCGGGGAAATGTGCGGAACCTGCAATGCCTCCACGGTCATTCGCAGTTTTTCCGCCACCAGCCGCGCTCCCCCCTGGGAGGTATTGGGCAAGACCAGGGCGAACTCTTCGCCGCCGTAACGGGCCGGCAGGTCCGATGGTCGGGCACAGGCGTCACGGATCGTTGCAGCGACCTTGCGCAGGGCTTCGTCACCTTCCAGGTGGCCGAAGCTGTCGTTGTAGGTCTTGAAGTAATCTACATCGATCATCAGCAGCGACAACTGGCTCTGCTCACGCAGCGAGCGGCGCCACTCCAGCTCCAGGTACTCGTCGAAATGCCGGCGATTGGACAGCCCGGTCAGGCCATCGGAGTTCATCAGCCGTTGCAACACCAGATTGGTATCGAGCAACTGCTGCTGGCTGACCCGCAACGCGCGGTATGCCGCATCACGCTGCAACAACGTCATGTAGGAGCGTGAGTGATAGCGAATGCGCGCCACCAGTTCGATGTTGTCCGGCAGTTTTACCAGGTAATCATTGGCCCCGGCCGCGAACGCCGCGCTCTTGACCAGCGGGTCTTCCTTGGTCGACAGGACAATGATCGGAATGTCCTTGGTCGCCGGATGATTGCGGTATTCGCGCACCAGGCTCAGACCGTCAAGACCGGGCATGACCAGGTCCTGCAGGATCACCGTCGGCTTGATGCGGACCGCGTGGGCAATGGCCTGGTGCGGATCGGCGCAAAAGTGGAAGTCGATGTTTTCTTCGTTCGATAACCCACGCCGTACTGCCTCGCCGATCATCGCCTGATCGTCCACCAACAACACCATGGCGGCATTTTCGTCAGTCTTGAAGTCGTCGAGCTGTAATTCATTCATGTGCGTTCACCTGAGAACTGCCTGTGCCAGGATTGCTGCCAAGAGTGGTCATTTTGGAAAGATCTCCAGCAATCGTGGCGCTATCTTTTCCAGCGGGCGTATTTCCACGGCGGCGTCGATGGCCGCAGCCGCCTTTGGCATGCCATACACCGCACTGCTGTTTTGGTCTTGTGCAATGGTCAGGTAGCCCTGCTGGCGCATGAGTTTAAGCCCCTGCGCGCCATCGCGCCCCATGCCGGTGAGCAAAACGCCGACCGCATCGCCGTTCCAGTGACTGGCCACGCTCTCGAAAAACACATCGATCGAGGGCCGGTAGATTTCGTTGACCGGCTCGGCGGTGTAAGCCAGCGTGCCGTTTTTCAATAATCGAATGTGGTGATTGGTGCCGGCCAGCAACACGGTGCCGCTTTGCGGCATTTCACCTTCTTTGGCCAGGCGTACGTTCAGGCCACTGGCGCTGCCGAGCCATTCGGCCATGCCGGCGGCAAACACCTGGTCGACATGCTGCACCAGCACAATGGCGGCGGAAAAATCCCGTGGCAGGCCCTTGAGCAAGACCTCCAGCGCCGCCGGCCCGCCCGCGGAGGAGCCGATGGCGATCAGCCGCTGGCGCGAAGCCGAACTGCGCAGCGGGCTCGGTGCGCTGGGGGCCTGCTTGCCCTTATCGCCGATCAGCCAGCCGATGTTCATGATCTTGCGCAACAACGGTGCCGCCGCTTCCTGGGCATTGCCCGCACCGAGGGCCGGGGTGTCGACCACATCCAGGGCGCCGTGGCCCATGGCTTCGAAGACCCGGTGCACGTTCTGCTGGCGATCAACCGTGACGATGACGATGGCGCAGGGCGTTTCGGCCATGATCCGCCGAGTTGCCTCCACTCCGTCCATCACCGGCATGATCAGGTCCATCAGGATCAGGTCCGGTGTCTGCTCGGCGCATTTCTGCACCGCCTCCTTGCCGTTGCCGGCGACCCAGATCACTTCATGCGCCGGCTCGAACGCCAGTGCGCGACGCAAGGCCTCCACGGCCATGGGCATGTCGTTGACGATTGCGATTTTCATGCCCGCGCTCCTCCTATGAGCTCAACCACTGCATCGAGCAGGGCGTCGTCATGAAAACTGGCTTTGGCTAGATAATAGTCGGCTCCGGCGTCCAGTCCACGACGGCGGTCCTCTTCACGATCCTTGTAGGACACCACCATCACCGGCAGCGATTGCAGGCGGTTGTCCCGACGCAGCAATGACACCAGTTCGATACCGTCCATGCGCGGCATGTCAATGTCGGTGATCAGCAGATCGAAATCCTCCGAACGCAGGGCATTCCAGCCATCCATGCCATCGACCGCCACGGCCACGTCGTAGCCGCGGTTGAGCAACAACTTGCGCTGCAATTCGCGCACGGTCAGGGAATCGTCCACCACCAGAACCCGCTTGCGGGCTGCTTCAGCGGCTTGGTTACCGTGCCGGGCAATGCGCTCCAGACGCCCGGTGTTGAGCAGTTTGTCCACCGAGTGCAGCATGTCCTCGACATCGACGATCAACACCACCGAACCGTCGTCGAGCAGGGCCCCGGCGGAAATATCCTGGACCTTGCCCAGTCGCTCGTCCAGCGGCAGCACCACCAGGGTCCTCTCACCGATAAAGCGCTCGACCGCCACGCCATAGATCGCATCACGCTCGCGAATCACCACGACTTTCAGGGTCTGCTGGCTGCCCTGGCTCGCCGGGCGTTGCAACAACTGGCTGGCGGCGACCAGCCCGACGTGGCGGCCTTCATGCCAGAAATGCTGGCGCCCCTCGACCTGCACGATATCCGCCGGTTCCAGATCGCACATGCGTTCGATGTGGGCCAACGGGAAGGCATAGGCCTCGTCGCCGACTTCCACCACCAGGCTGCGCACTACCGACAGGGTCAGCGGCACTTCGAGGTGAAAACGACTGCCCTCGCCCGCCGTCTGCTCCAGCACCACCGCACCGCGTAACTGACGGACCATGTGCTGCACCGCGTCCAGGCCGACACCGCGTCCGGAGACTTCGGTGACGGTATCGCGCAGGCTGAAACCCGGCAGGAACAGGAAGGTCAGCAGCTCTTCTTCGCTCAACTGCGCGGCAGTCTCGGGCGGCGACAACTGGCGTTCGATGATGCTGCGGCGGACCTTTTCCAGATCGACGCCATTGCCGTCATCGCTGAGTTCCAGCACCAGCAACCCGGCCTGATGGGAGGCGCGCAAGCGGATCAGCCCTTCTTCCGGTTTGCCGGCCAACAGCCGCTGCTGCGGGGTTTCAATGCCATGATCGACTGCATTGCGCAGCAGGTGCGTCAATGGAGCCTCAAGCTTTTCCAACACGTCGCGGTCGACCTGGGTCTTCTCGCCCTCGATCTCCAGCCGCACCTGTTTACCGAGGCTGCGGCCCAGGTCACGAACCATCCGCACCTGTCCGGTCAACACATCGGCGAACGGCCGCATGCGACAGGCCAGGGCCGTGTCATACAGTACTTGTGCGCGCTGGCCGGCCTGCCAGGCGAATTCGTCCAGTTCGGCGTTTTTCTCCACCAGCAATTGCTGGGATTCGGCCAGTAACCGGCGCGCGTCATCGAGGGCTTCCCGGGCTTCGAGGCTCAGGGCATGATCCTTGAGGTGGACGTTGAGGTTTTCCAGCGCCCGCAGCCCATTGTTTTGCATGCGCTTGAGACGCTGCATGGTGGCCAGGTGCGGTTTGAGCCGCAGGGTTTCCACCAGGGATTTGCTCGACAGATCGAGCAGGCTGTTCAACCGCTCGGCCGTCACCCGCAGCACGCGTTCGCCGTTTTCGGCGGTGCGTCGAGTCTTTTTCGGCGCGGCCACCGACTCGCCAGGCAGCGGCTCGACGACCGCGACGGGCTCTTCAACGTTTGGCGCGGGCGCTTCCAGTTGCCGCTCAGCCATCAGCGGCGTGGCCGCTGCGATGGTGGGCATGGCAGCGGCAGCCGGATCGAGCAAGCGCGCCATCAGGGCAACATACGCTTCGATGACCGCAGGCTCCGGCGCGTTGTTCGGTGTCGCGATGCGCATCAGCAGATCGGTGCCTTGCAGCAACGCATCGATGTGTTCGGGACGCAGGTACAGCCGCCCTTCCTGAGCGCTGACCAGGCAATCCTCCATGACATGGGCAACACTGACCCCGGCATCGACACCGACGATCCGCGCCGCGCCCTTGAGTGAGTGCGCCGCCCGCATGCACGATTCGAGCTGATCGGCCTGGGTCGGGTCGCGCTCCAGCGCCAGCAGGCCCGCGCTCAGCACCTGGGTCTGGGCTTCGGCTTCCAGGCTGAACAGTTCCAGCAAAGAGGCATCGCGCATTTGTTCGGGGGTCATGACAGGCTCCGGGTCACGGCGGACAACAACTGTTCTTCATCCAGCCAACGCAGGCTGCGACCTTTGAAGGGCAGCACGCCACGGGTGTATCTGGCACTGGCCTGGGTGCCGGAGCGCGACGCCGCCTCGAGGGTGCGCTCATCGATAGCGTGAATCCCGTCCACTTCGTCCACCGGCACCACCACCGGCCCTCCATTGGCGGCGATGATCAACATGCGCGGCATAATCCGCGTGCCGGAGGGCACTTTGCTGGCGCCGTCGAGCCCCAGCAACTCCACCAGCGACAGGCACGCCACCAGCGCCCCCCGTACGTTCGCAACCCCGAGCAAGGCCCGGGATCGCTGGTGCGGCAGCGAGTGAATAGCCTGCTGCGGCGCCACTTCCACCAGCGTGCGTGTGGCCAGCCCCAGCCATTCTTCGCCGAGGCGGAACATCAGCAACGAGCGGGTTTTCACCTCGCTTTCCACCGACGCGGACAGGTGCGCGCGATCTTCCTGCTGCAACGCGTAACGATCCAGCAAGCGCGTCGCGGCGGCCGAGTACACCGCGCAATTGCGGCAATGAATGTGTTCGATCAACAGCGGGCAGGACTTGTCGCCACGGATACCAATGCGGTTCCAGCAATCGTCGATGGCCTGGGCATCTTCATGGGTGACGCTAAAGGTGTCGGAGGCGATCATCGTTTACGCTCACTGTCGGCGGCACGCTCGCTGCGGGCGGCGCGGTCCTGCAATCGTCTGGCACCCACGGTGTCGCCCTGGGATTGCAGCAAGGCGGCCAGATGCATCAACGCGTCGGGGTGTTGTGGTTCGAGGTACAACGCCTTGCGATAAAAGCCTTGGGCCTCCAGGGCACTGCCGGCGACATCGCTGAGCAACCCCAGCCAGTAAAACACCTGGGCCACGGGCTCATGGCTGCGCAGGTATATCTCGCAAGCGGCACGGGCCTCGGCACTTTTGCCTTCGTTGGCCAGCGCGGCGATATTCGCCAGCAGTGCGGCGGCATCGGAACCACCCGGTTGCGCCGCAGGCGCGGGCCGCGCAATGTTCGCAAACGGGCGCCTGGCGACCGGTGGCGGCACACCGTTGCGCACTGGTTGCGGCACCGGCAAGGGCACCGGTCTCGGTGTAGACATGTGCGTAGCAGCGAATGCCGGCCCAGGCTCTGGGTCCACGGCACTCTGGCGACTGAAGGCAAAAGATTGCGGGATGCCGATCGAGCGCATGCCCAGACGACCCAGCAGACTGCCTTCGGCCGGGCCGATAAATAGCACGCCATCGAGATGGGTCAGACGCTTGAGGACTTCGAACACCTGTTTTTGCGTCGGCAGGTCGAAGTAGATCAGCAGATTGCGACAGAACACAAAGTCATAGGGCGATTCATTGGCGAGCAGGCCTGGGTCAAGCAGATTGCCGACCTGCAAACGTACTTGCTCCACCACCCGAGCACTAAGGCGATAGCCGTCGTTTTCGGCAGTGAAATAGCGGTCGCGATAAGCGATGTCCTGGCCGCGAAACGAGTTCTTGCCGTAGAGCGCACACCGGGCCTTTTCCACCGACATCGGGCTGACATCCATGCCTTCGACCTTGAACTGGTGCGGCTTGAACCCGGCATCCAGCAGCGCCATGGCAATCGAGTACGGCTCTTCGCCGGTGGAACACGGCAAGCTGAGAATTCGCAGGGCACGCATGTTGTTGATGTCGGCCAGGCGCCTGGTCGCCAGCTTCGCCAAGGTCGCGAAGGATTCCGGGTAACGGAAAAACCAGGTCTCCGGGACAATCACCGCCTCGATCAGCGCTTGTTGCTCGTCGCGGGAGCCCTGCAAGGTGCGCCAGTATTCGTCGGCCGTTTGCACCTGGGACGCGGTGCTGCGCTGGCGCACCGCGCGCTCGATGATTGCCGGGCCGACCGACGTCACGTCGAGGCCGATACGTTCCTTGAGAAAGTCGAAAAACCGCTGATCGCTGCTCATGACAATTCCTCTATCAGCGCCGGATCAAACGGTGGTGACGGAAACAGCAATGCACGCACCTGATCGTCCAGAAGATCGGCGACCCGCACCCATTGCAGCAGTCCTTGCGCATCTTCACGAACAGGCCCGAGGTAGGGTGCCCGGGGATTGTCCAGCCCGTAGGGCTGAAAGTCCGCAGGGTTGCAGCGCAACGTGTCGGTGGCCTGTTCCAGGATCAGCCCGAGCAATTGCGCCTGCGTACGTTCATCCGCACGGTAATGCACCAGCACCAGCCGAGTGCTGGTGCGCGCCCGGGCCGGCGTGCCAAAGGTCAGCGCGCTGAGATCGATCACCGGCACCACCGCGCCACGCCAGGCGAACACCCCCGCCACCCAGTGCGGCGCATGGGCAATCGGCTTCAAGGGCAGGCGCGGCAGCACTTCCGCCACTTCGATGGCTTGCAAGGCATAGCGCTCGCTGCCGATGCGGAACACCAGGAACAACGCATGCAACGCTTGCTTCACGGCAGGGCGTTTGGCGGTGAGTTCGCTCATCAGACTTTGAATCGCGAAACGCCGCTGCGCAGCCCGACGGCCACCTGGCTCAGTTCGTCGATGGCGAAACTGGCCTGGCGCAGGGATTCGACGGTCTGGCTGCTGGCGTCGCCCAACTGCACCAGCGCGTGGTTAATCTGCTCGGCACCGGTGGCCTGGGCCTGCATGCCCTCGTTGACCATCAACACCCGTGGTGCCAACGCCTGGACCTGATGGATGATCTGCGACAACTGCTCACCGACCTGCTGCACTTCGGACATGCCGCGGCGCACTTCTTCGGAGAACTTGTCCATGCCCATTACCCCGGCCGACACCGCCGACTGGATCTCGCGCACCATCTGTTCGATGTCATAGGTGGCGACGGCGGTCTGGTCCGCCAGGCGCCGCACTTCGGTGGCGACCACGGCAAAACCGCGGCCGTACTCACCGGCCTTCTCGGCCTCGATGGCGGCGTTAAGCGACAGCAGGTTGGTCTGGTCGGCGACCTTGACGATGGTCACTACCACTTGGTTGATGTTGCCGGCCTTCTCGTTGAGGATCGCCAGTTTGGCGTTGACCAGGTCGGCTGCGCCCATCACCGAGTGCATGGTTTCTTCCATGCGCGCCAAGCCCTGTTGCCCGGAACCAGCGGCGACCGACGCCTGATCGGCAGCGGTGGAGACTTCGGTCATGGTCCGCACCAGGTCCCGCGAGGTGGCGGCGATTTCCCGGGATGTCGCACCGATCTCGGTGGTGGTGGCGGCGGTTTCGGTGGCGGTGGCCTGCTGTTGCTTGGAGGTCGCGGCAATCTCGGTAACCGACGTGGTGACCTGCACCGACGAGCGCTGGGCCTGGGACACCAGCGAGGTCAGCTCGGTCATCATGTCGTTGAAGCCGGTTTCCACGGCGCCGAATTCGTCCTTGCGCTCCAGATTCAGGCGACGGCTCAGATCGCCGGTACGCATCACCTCGAGGATCTGCACGATACGGTTCATCGGCGCCATGATCGCGCGCATCAGCAGCAGACCGCAGAGGCCGGCGGCCAGTACCGCGATCAACAGGGAAATGCCCATGATGACTTTGGCGGTAAGTACTGCATCGTCGATGGCCGCAATATCCATGTCGGCCACGGACTTGTTATGCAGCAGGATGTCATTGACCTTCATTCGACCCGCCGTCCAGGCCGGCGTCAGCTGTTCTCTGAACAGCTTGATGGCATCGGCATCCTGATTGCGTTTATGCAACTCAATCACGGCGGCCAGAATCCGGTGGTATTCCTCGTGGAGTTTCTGGAACGCGGCGTACTCGGTCCGGTCTTCATCGTCGGTGATGGTCTGGCGATAAAGCTCCATCTGCTCTTGCAGGCGCGCGGAATACCCCTTGAAGTCCGCGGCATCCTCATTGTTGAAGCCCTGCCCTTCTTCAAGGCCGAGCTTGGCTTGTATCCGCAGATAACTGTCGGACCAGGCGCCGCGAATCATCGAACTGTAAAACAACCCCGGCAGCGCATCCTCGCGCACGCTCGCTTCGCTGGTTTCGATCTTCAACAGCCGCGAGTAGGAAACGACCACCATCAGCAACATGATGGCGATGATGACTGCAAAACTCGCCAAAATGCGTTGGCGCAACGTCCAGTTCTTCACAGGCTGTCCTCGGGGGTAATTCGAAATGCGGGGGAGTATAGCCGAGGGCGGTGTTTCATTTATAAGACGGGTGCGCACCACCTCTCATCCTGCCGGAAAAAGGCAGGATTGGCTCTGGAGGGGACTGTCCGCGGGAGGTGTGCCAGTGGTGATTTGGCAGAATGGGGCCGTGGTTCGGTCATGGAGGAGATGGCGTGGCGCAATACGCTTTCGCGAGCAGGCTCGCTCCCACAGTGGTCTTGTGCACATCAATCCATTGCAGGAGCGAGGCTTGCCCGCGAAGTCGGCCTGAAGGTTTACACCGCAGCCAGCCGTACCTGTTTCTCCAGCTCAGCCTTCAACCCCGGCTCCAGCTTGAGCTGACGCGCCAGTTCGTCGAGGTAGGATTTCTCCATGAAGCTCTCCTCGTCCACCAGCATCACGCTGGCGATGTACATCTCGGCGGCCATTTCCGGGGTGCGGGCGGCGCGGGCGACATCGCTGGGGTCCAGTGGTTTGTTGAGTTCGGCGTGCAGCCAGTTGTGCAGCTCCTGATCGTTGTCGAGTTTGGTGAACTCACCCTCGATCAGCTCGCGCTCACGTTCGTCGATGTGACCGTCAGCCTTGGCCGCGGCCACCAGGGCTTTGAGAATCGCCTGGCTGTGCTGCTCGACTTGCGCAGCGGGCAAGCGGTCGAGCGTCTGCGGCTCTGCCTTCGATGCGCCGCCCTGCTGGGCCTGCCAGTTTCCATAGGCTTTGTAGGCCAGCACGCCCAATGCGGCGAGGCCGCCATAGACCGCGACTTTGCCGCCCACTTTTCGCGCTTTCTTGCTGCCCAGCAGCAACCCCATGGCACCGGCCGCCAGTGCACCGCCGCCGGCGCCCGACAGCAAACTGCCAAGCCCGCCCGAACCGCCGTTACCACCAAGCAACCCGCCCAACCCACCAGACGCCTTGTTCTGCGCCCCACCGGCCTTGTTCTGCAACATGTCCTGGCCCGACTTGAGCAGCTGATCGAGCAATCCACGGGTGTTCATTTTCTGCCTCCACTAAAAGGTTTTACCGAACCTTGAGGCCACCAGCCTAGTTCGAAAGTGCCCAAAGTCTGCCCACGAGAGTGCTTCCAGATGTTGCTCCGCCCGTTTTTCAACTTGCCGCGTGAGACGTGCGGCTTGCAGCTGCTTTCAGAAATTTAGATATACACTCGAATAAATCGAAAAAACCGCCCACCGGGTACGCTCTCCATGATGACCTTGCGTCAGATCCGTCATTTCATTGCCGTGGCCGAGACCGGCTCGATCTCCGCCGCTGCGCAAACCGCTTTTATTTCCCAGTCCACCCTGACCCTGGCGATCCAGCAGCTGGAGCAGGAAATCGGCGTCGGCCTGTTCAACCGACACGCCAAGGGCATGACCCTGACCCACCAGGGTCATCAGTTCCTGCGCCAGGCACACCTGATACTCGCCACGGTCGACAACGCCAAACGCAGCCTGCAACAGAGCACTGACCAGGTCGCCGGGCAGTTGATCGTCGGGGTGACCAGCCTGGTGGCCGGTTATTACCTGGCGGATTTGCTCACCCGTTTCCAGCGCGCCTACCCCAACGTCGAAATCCGCGTGATGGAGGACGAACGCCCTTACATCGAGCATTTGCTGGTCAGCGGCGAGATCGATGTCGGCGTACTGATTCTTTCCAATCTCGAAGACCGCCACGCCTTGCAGACCGAGGTGTTGACCCATTCACCCCACCGACTCTGGTTGCCGGCCCAGCATCCATTGCTGGAACACGACAGCATCAACCTCGCCGACGTGGCCCGCGAGCCGTTGATCCAGCTGAACGTCGATGAAATGGATCGCAACGCCCAGCGCATGTGGACGGCCGCCTCGCTGCAGCCTCGCATCACCTTGCGTACCGCCTCGACCGAGGCAGTGCGAAGCCTGGTGGCCGCCGGGCTGGGGGTGTCGATCCAGCCGGACATGACCTACCGCCCTTGGTCACTGGAGGGCGACATCATTGAAGCGCGGCCCATTGCCGACCTGAGCCAGACCCTCGACGTCGGCCTGGCCTGGCGTCGCGGCACCGCCCGCCCAGCGTTGGTGGACCCCTTCCTGACGGTTGCCCGCGAGCAGCCCCACGGCGGACGCAAGCCATCTATTTAATCGAACGGCACCTTCAGTATTTAGTATTTGTCGACCTCGGGTCCGCGCACTAGTCTTGATCCATCTATATAAGACGGTCGGGCCCCAGTCACAGGGAGCAGCATGGCCACACAAGAAAAGAGAACCCGAAAAATGGCTGGCGCGCAGACCCCGTTGTTCACCGCGTTGTTGATCGATGGCGAATTGGTCGCGGGCCAGGGTTTTGTCGAACCGATCCTCAATCCGGCTACCGGCGAAATCCTGACGCAGATCGCTGAAGCCAGCACCGAACAGGTCGAGGCCGCCATCCTGGCCGCTCACCGCGCCTTCGCCAGTTGGTCGCGCACCACACCGCAGCAGCGCTCGAACCTGCTGCTGGGCATCGCCGATGCCATCGAAAAAAACGCCGATTTGCTCGCCCGCCTCGAAGCCCTGAACTGCGGCAAGCCGTTACACCTGGCCCGTCAGGACGATTTGAGCGCCACCGTCGACGTATTCCGCTTCTTCGCCGGTGCCGTGCGTTGCCAGACCGGCCAGCTCAGCGGTGAATACCTGCCGGGGTACACCAGCATGGTGCGCCGCGATCCGATTGGCGTGGTGGCGTCGATTGCGCCATGGAACTACCCGATCATGATGGCCGCGTGGAAAATCGCCCCGGCCCTGGCCGCCGGCAACACTTTAGTGTTCAAGCCATCGGAGCACACCCCCCTGTCGATCCTGGCCCTCGCCCCGGTGCTGGCCGAGATCCTGCCACGCGGTGTGATCAACATTATCTGCGGTGGCGGCGAAGGGGTTGGCAGCCACTTGGTCAGCCATCCCAAGGTGCGCATGGTGTCGCTGACCGGCGATATCGTCACCGGCCAGAAAATCCTTCAGGCCGCAGCCAAAACCCTCAAGCGCACTCACCTTGAACTGGGCGGCAAAGCCCCGGTGATCGTCTGCAACGACGCCGACATTCAGGCCGTGGTCGACGGCGTGCGTACCTATGGCTACTACAACGCTGGCCAGGACTGCACGGCGGCGTGCCGGATTTATGCACAGGCCGGGATTCACGACCGCCTGGTGGCCGAACTCGGCGCGGCGGTCAGCAGCCTGCGTTTCGCCGGCAAGCGCGATGCCGACAATGAAATCGGCCCGCTGATCAGCACCCGCCAACGCGACCGCGTGGCCAGCTTCGTCGAACGTGCCCTCGGCCAGCCGCACATCGAACGGGTAACCGGCGCAGCGGTGCATTCCGGCGCCGGTTTCTATTACCAGCCGACCTTGCTGGCCGGCTGCAAGCAGGGCGACGAAATCGTCCAGCGCGAAGTGTTCGGGCCGGTGGTGACCGTGACCCGTTTCGATGAACTGGAACAAGCAGTGGACTGGGCCAACGATTCGGAATACGGCCTGGCGTCCTCGGTCTGGACCCAGAACCTCGACAAGGCGATGCAAGTCGCCGCGCGCTTGCAGTACGGCTGCACCTGGATCAACAGCCATTTCATGCTGGTCAGTGAAATGCCCCACGGTGGGCTCAAGCGTTCGGGCTACGGCAAAGACCTGTCCAGCGACTCACTCCAGGACTACAGCGTGGTGCGGCACATCATGGCGCGCCACGGACAACATCTCTGACTACGCTAATAACAAGCCGCCAACGGCATGCTTCACCACGTTCACAACTGCCCCGACCATAATTAAAGAAGAGGGAAATTCCATGTTCGTGCACAAGACCGCACTGCTCAGTGCAATCACCACCGCGCTGCTGGCGAGCGCCACCCTCCAGGCCGCCGAGCCGCTCAAGGCTGTCGGCGCCGGCGAAGGTCAGCTGGATATCGTGGCATGGCCCGGTTACATCGAACGTGGCGAAAGCGACAAGGCCTACGACTGGGTGACCGGTTTCGAGAAGGAAACCGGCTGCAAGGTCAATGTGAAAACCGCTGCCACATCCGATGAGATGGTCAGCCTGATGGCCAAGGGGGGCTACGACCTGGTGACGGCGTCCGGCGACGCGTCCCTGCGCCTGATCGTCGGCAAGCGTGTGCAGCCGATCAACACCGCGTTGATCCCGAACTGGAAGAACCTCGACCCGCGTCTCAAGGACGGCCCTTGGTACGTCGTCAATAAACAAACCTACGGCACTCCGTATCAGTGGGGGCCGAACGTGCTGATGTACAACACCAACGTATTCAAGACAGCGCCGGACAGCTGGAGTGTGGTGTTCGAAGAGCAAACCTTTCCGGACGGCAAGTCCAACAAGGGTCGGGTTCAGGCTTACGACGGCCCGATCTACATCGCCGATGCGGCGCTGTACCTCAAGGCAAAACAGCCGGAACTGGGCATCAAGGACCCGTACGAACTCAATGAAGCGCAGTACAAAGCGGCGCTGGACCTGCTTCGCAAGCAACAGCCTTTGATCCACCGCTACTGGCATGACGCGACCGTACAGATGAGTGACGTCAAGAACGAAGGCGTGGCAGCGTCCAGTACGTGGGGCTACATGGTCAACGGCCTGGTGGCTGACAAACAGCCGGTGGCCTCGGTCATTCCAAAAGAAGGTGCAACAGGCTGGGCCGACACCACGATGCTGCACGTCGACGCCAAGCACCCCAACTGCGCCTACAAGTGGATGGACTGGTCGCTGCAACCGAAAGTCCAGGGTGATCTGGCTGCGTGGTTCGGCTCGTTGCCAGCAGTACCGGCGGCGTGCAAGGAAAGCGAGTTGCTGGGCGCCGAGGGCTGCAAGAACAACGGTTTCGACAACTTCGACAAGATCGCCTTCTGGAAAACCCCACAAGCTGAAGGCGGCAAATTCGTGCCCTACAGCCGCTGGACCCAGGACTACATCGCGATCATGGGCGGTCGCTAATCCGACCGCCCCTTGTGGGAGCGAGCCTGCTCGCGAAGAGGGCATCACAGTCAAATCAACTGCTGACTGATTCACCGCCTTCGCGAGCAGGCTCGCTCCCACATTGGATCACCGCCGTGCCGCTACTGCGCGCGGCCAACAGATAAAAGATGTCGTTTTTTCAGAAGTCCAGGCAGGGCCGCTGCGACGGCTCTCGCCTTTTCGGAGCACCGCACCATGACGCTTGCAGTCCAGTTCACCAACGTTTCCCGTCAGTTCGGCGAAGTGAAAGCCGTTGACCGGGTTTCCATCGACATTCAGGACGGCGAGTTTTTCTCCATGCTGGGGCCTTCCGGCTCGGGCAAAACCACTTGTCTGCGCCTGATCGCCGGTTTCGAACAACCGAGCGCGGGCTCGATCCGGATTCATGGCGAGGAAGCCGCCGGGCTACCGCCGTATCAGCGTGACGTGAACACCGTATTCCAGGATTACGCGCTGTTCCCGCACATGAACGTTCGCGACAACGTCGCCTACGGTTTGAAAGTCAAAGGCGTCGGCAAAGCCGAACGCTTGAAACGCGCCGAAGAAGCCCTCGACATGGTCGCCCTCGGTGGCTACGGCGAGCGCAAACCGGTGCAGCTCTCCGGTGGCCAGCGCCAGCGCGTGGCCCTGGCCCGTGCGCTGGTCAATCGGCCACGGGTGCTGCTGCTCGACGAACCCCTCGGTGCGCTGGACCTGAAGCTGCGCGAGCAGATGCAAGGCGAACTCAAGAAGCTGCAACGCCAACTCGGCATCACCTTCATTTTCGTCACTCACGACCAGACCGAAGCACTGTCGATGTCCGACCGCGTCGCCGTGTTCAACAAGGGCCGCATCGAACAGGTCGATTCGCCACGCAACCTGTACATGAAACCTTCGACTACCTTCGTCGCCGAGTTCGTCGGCACCTCCAACGTGATTCGCGGCGACCTGGCGAAGCAGTTGAGCGGTAATCCACAACCGTTTTCGATTCGCCCCGAACACGTGCGTTTCGCCGAAGGCCCACTGGCCAGCCATGAAATTGAAGTCAGCGGTCTGCTGCACGACATTCAGTACCAGGGCAGCGCCACCCGCTATGAACTGAAGCTGGAAAACGGCCAGACCCTGAACATCAGCCAGGCCAACAATCAGTGGCTGGATGTCAGCGCCCAGCACCAGACCGGGCAACGCCTCAGCGCACGGTGGGCCCGTGAAGCCATGGTCCCGCTGTTCGACACCGTTGCAGGCGGGGTGTGACATGAGCACCCTGGCCATCTCGCAAACCCCGTCCGGCGGCTCGCCGCTACGCAGGTTTTCCAACCTGCTCTACCGCCGGCCGAACCTTTACCTGTCGATGCTGTTGGTGCCACCGCTGTTGTGGTTCGGCGCCATCTACCTGGGCTCGTTACTGACGTTGCTGTGGCAAGGTTTCTACACCTTCGACGACTTCACCATGGCGGTTACACCTGACCTGACCCTGGCGAACTTCGCCGCGCTGTTCCAGCCATCGAACTTCGACATCATCCTGCGCACCCTGAGCATGGCTATCGTAGTGTCCATCGCCAGCGCCATTGTCGCGTTCCCGATTGCCTATTACATGGCGCGCTACACCACCGGCAAGACCAAAGCGTTTTTCTACATCGCGGTGATGATGCCGATGTGGGCCAGTTACATCGTCAAGGCCTATGCCTGGACCCTGCTGCTGGCCAAGGGTGGTGTGGCACAGTGGTTCGTGCAGAACCTGGGGCTGGAACCGTTGTTGCAGTTCGTGCTGGGCATTCCCGGTGTCGGCGGCAGCACCTTGTCGACCTCGCACCTGGGGCGCTTCATGGTGTTCGTCTACATCTGGCTGCCGTTCATGATCCTGCCGATCCAGGCTTCGCTGGAACGCCTGCCGCCTTCGCTGCTGCAAGCCTCGGCAGACCTGGGCGCCAAGCCGCGCCAGACCTTCATGCAGGTGATTCTGCCGCTGTCGATTCCCGGCATTGCCGCCGGTTCCATCTTCACGTTTTCGCTGACCCTCGGCGATTTCATCGTGCCGCAACTGGTGGGCCCACCGGGGTACTTCGTGGGCAGCATGGTGTATGCCCAGCAAGGTGCGATTGGCAACATGCCGATGGCCGCCGCCTTCACCCTGGTGCCGATCGTGCTGATCGCCATCTACCTGTCCATCGTCAAACGACTGGGGGCCTTCGATGCACTCTGAGAAAGCTTCACTCGGCCTGAAAATCGCAGCCTGGGGCGGGCTGGTGTTCCTGCACTTCCCGATCCTGATCATCTTCCTGTACGCCTTCAACACCGAAGACGCGGCGTTCAGCTTTCCGCCCAAGGGCTTCACCCTGAAGTGGATCGGCGTGGCGTTCTCGCGACCGGACGTGCTGGAAGCCATCAAGCTGTCGCTGCAGATTGCCGCCGTCGCGACCTTGATTGCATTGGTCCTGGGCACCCTGGCTTCAGCGGCGCTGTATCGCCGGGACTTCTTCGGCAAGCAAGGGATCTCGCTGATGCTGATCCTGCCGATCGCCCTGCCGGGGATCATCACCGGGATCGCGCTGCTGGCAACCTTCAAGACGCTGGGCATCGAGCCTGGGATGTTCACCATCATCGTCGGCCACGCGACCTTCTGCGTGGTGATCGTCTACAACAACGTCATCGCCCGCTTGCGTCGCACCTCCCACAGCCTGATCGAGGCCTCGATGGACCTCGGCGCCGACGGTTGGCAGACCTTCCGCTACATCATCCTGCCCAACCTCGGCTCGGCGTTGCTGGCCGGCGGCATGCTCGCGTTCGCGCTGTCGTTCGACGAAATCATCGTCACCACCTTCACCGCCGGCCATGAACGTACGTTGCCGCTGTGGCTGCTCAACCAGCTCAGCCGCCCTCGGGACGTGCCGGTGACCAACGTCGTCGCGATGCTGGTGATGATCGTGACCATGCTGCCGATTCTCGGTGCCTATTACCTGACCCGTGGCGGGGAGAGCGTGGCGGGGAGTGGCGGGAAATAAATCAGAAACAGACAGCGAATATCCCCTGTGGGAGCGAGCCTGCTCGCGAAAGCGGTATGACATTCAACACAGATGTCGACTGCCAGGCCGCCTTCGCGAGCAGGCTCGCTCCCACAAAAACAAGAACTGCTTCGAAGAGGACAATGCCATGCAAACCCAACTCTTGATCAACGGCCAACTGGTCAACGGCGAAGGCCCCGCCCAACCGGTGTTCAACCCGGCACTGGGCCGCGTGCTGGTAGAAATCAACGAAGCCAGCGAATCCCAGGTCGACGCCGCCGTGCGCGCCGCCGATGCCGCGTTCGCCAACTGGTCGCACACGCCGCCGAAAGAACGTTCGCTGCTGCTGCTCAAACTCGCCGACGTCATCGAAGCCCACGGCGAAGAGCTGGCCAAACTGGAATCTGACAACTGCGGCAAGCCCTACAGTGCCGCGCTGAACGACGAGATCCCGGCGATTGCCGACGTGTTCCGCTTCTTCGCCGGCGCCAGCCGCTGCATGAGCGGTTCGGCCGGTGGTGAATACCTGCCCGGCCACACCTCGATGATCCGTCGCGACCCGGTGGGCGTGATCGCCTCCATCGCGCCATGGAACTACCCGCTGATGATGGTCGCCTGGAAAATCGCCCCTGCCCTCGCCGCCGGTAATACCGTGGTACTCAAGCCGTCGGAACAGACCCCGCTGACGGCGTTGCGTCTGGCCGAACTGGCGTCGGAGATTTTCCCGGCCGGAGTGCTCAACCTGGTGTTCGGCCGTGGTCCTACCGTGGGTAGCCCACTGGTCACTCACCCGAAAGTGCGCATGGTGTCGTTGACCGGCTCGATCGCCACCGGTTCGAACATCATTTCCAGCACCGCCGACAGCGTCAAACGCATGCACATGGAACTGGGTGGCAAGGCTCCGGTGATCATCTTCGACGACGCTGACATCGACGCCGCCGTGGAAGGCATCCGTACCTTCGGTTTCTACAATGCCGGCCAGGACTGCACCGCTGCCTGCCGGATTTATGCGCAGGAAGGCATCTACGAGAAATTCGTCGAGAAGCTCGGCGCCGCGGTCAGCCGCATCAAGTACGGCTTGCAGGATGACCCGGCCACCGAACTGGGCCCGCTGATCACCGCGCAACACCGCGACCGCGTGGCCGGTTTCGTCGAGCGTGCCATAGCCCAGCCGCACATCCGCCTGATCACTGGCGGCAAAACGGTGGATGGCAACGGCTTCTTCTTCGAGCCGACGGTGCTGGCCGACGCTCAGCAGGATGACGAAATCGTCCGCCGCGAAGTGTTCGGGCCGGTGGTGTCGGTGACCAGGTTCACCGATGAAGCCCAGGTGCTGGGTTGGGCCAACGACTCCGACTACGGCCTGGCGTCCTCGGTGTGGACCGCCGACGTCGGCCGCGCCCATCGCCTGTCGGCGCGGCTGCAGTACGGCTGCACCTGGGTCAACACCCACTTCATGCTCGTCAGCGAAATGCCCCATGGCGGTCAGAAACTGTCCGGCTACGGGAAGGACATGTCGATGTATGGCTTGGAGGATTACACCGTTGTGCGGCATGTGATGTTCAAGCACTAAAAAAAGCATCGCTGGCAAGCCAGCTCCCACAAGGGTCACCACTGAACCTGTGGGAGCTGGCTTGCCAGCGATTGCGTCACCTCGGTTTCAAGGTCGACCGGGATTACGCACCACCAGGTTTCAAACACAACAATAACCACCGATCCGGGCCGCGCCCCAAGGCCCCGCCACGGCATCGGCCATCCGAAATCTGCCGATTTTCCGGCGCAAACACATGAGTTCATCATCCGATCTCACTGCAGTCGTTGCCGACAGCGATGCCGAGCAACTACGCAAACTGGGCTACACCTCCAACTTCAATCGCAGCATGAGCCTGTGGGAAAACTTCGCCCTGGGCTTCACGTATCTCTCGCCGGTCGTAGGGGTTTTTACCCTCTTCGGCCTGTGCCTCGCCTTTCCCAATCGTTGGTGCTTGTAGCTGACCGGACAAATCGAGCGGATAAAAAAGGGAACCTGTAGGAGCGAGCTTGCTCGCGATGGATTCAAGAGCGCCGCGTACAACCAGTAAGCACGCGTAATCGTTCACGACCATCGCGAGCAAGCTCGCTCCTACAGAGGCCCACTCAAAACCTTGAAACACTCCTCATCGCATCCACCAGATACCGCATCGCAATCCGGTCGCTCTCCGACAGTTCGCGATAACGTTCCACCAGTTTCATTTCCTCGGAGTTCAGTCGACGTCTTCGCCGGCCAGTGGATAGGCACGGAAAGATTCCCAATATTTCGGTGATGCCTTGTACTTTCGACATGGACGATGTCCTTCTCTACGTCAAAGAAAACTTCAGAAACCGCATCGCCCTATTCTTTTTTCAGCAGCTCCTTGTGCCAACTGAACTGCACCGGCCCGAAGGGCATAAACCGGTCATGAGCACAGAATAGAAATATTCCGGGCGCTGAAAAGCGGTTTTTAGAGTAATTAATCGAAAAAAGCAGAAATGCCCTGCAAATCAGAAGTCGCTGTCGGAATTGTTTCCCGACATGTCTTGTTTCACTCATGCGCTAGCGCCGTGCCATCAATCAATTTTGATCTGCCATCGAACGGTTTAAGCTATCCGACATCTGTTTAAAGTCCGATGCGTTTGGCCGAAGGCATGTCCGAACCGTTATTTCTGATCCAGCACGTGCCAGGAACGGCGCGGGATTGTTCACGACAGGTTGAATTTATGCACCGCAGGAATTTGCTCAAAGCCTCCATGGCCATTGCGGCTTACACCGGTTTGTCCGCCACCGGCCTGCTCGCCGCCCGCGCCTGGGCCGCCACCGGGGCCGCCGATGGCGAAGCCCGGTCGTTCGACTTCGAAGCCTTGAAGATCCAGGCCAAGCAGCTCGCCAGCAATCGCTACCAGGACACCAAGCAGGTATTGCCACCGACCCTGGCGACCATGACCCCGCAGAACTTCAACGCGATCCGCTACGACGGCGCCCATTCGCTGTGGAAAGAAAACAAGGGGCAGCTGGATGTGCAGTTTTTCCACGTCGGCATGGGCTTCAAGCAGCCGGTGCGCATGTACAGCGTCGATCCCAAGACCCGCATGGCCCGCGAGGTGCATTTCCGCCCGTCGCTGTTCAACTATGAAAACACCACGGTCGACACCAAGCAGCTCACCGGCGACCTGGGGTTTTCCGGTTTCAAACTGTTCAAGGCCCCGGAACTGGACAAGCACGACGTGGTGTCTTTCCTCGGCGCCAGCTACTTCCGCGCAGTGGATGCCACCGGCCAGTACGGCTTGTCGGCCCGCGGTCTGGCGATCGACACCTACGCCAAGAAGCGCGAAGAATTCCCCGACTTCACCAAGTTCTGGTTCGAAACCCCGGACAAGGACAGCACCCGCTTCGTGGTCTACGCCCTGCTCGACTCGCCAAGTGCCACCGGTGCCTACCGTTTTGACATCGATTGCCAGGCCGAGCGCGTGGTGATGGAGGTGGACGCACACGTCAACGCCCGCACCGCCATCGATCAACTGGGCATTGCACCGATGACCAGCATGTTCAGCTGCGGCACCCACGAACGGCGGATGTGCGACACCATTCACCCGCAGATCCACGACTCCGATCGCCTGGCGATGTGGCGCGGCAATGGCGAGTGGATCTGCCGTCCGCTGAACAACCCGGCCAAACTGCAGTTCAACGCCTTCGCCGACAAGGACCCGAAAGGTTTCGGCCTGGTGCAGACCGACCACGAGTTCGCCAGTTATCAGGACACCGTCGACTGGTACAGCCGGCGCCCAAGCCTGTGGGTCGAACCTACGACGGCGTGGGGCGAAGGCTCGGTCGATCTGCTGGAGATCCCTACCACCGGCGAAACCATGGACAACATCGTCGCCTTCTGGACGCCGAAGAAACCGGTGGCGGCCGGCGATTCGCTGAACTACGGCTACAAGCTGTACTGGAGCGCACTGCCACCGGTCGGCACGCCGCTGGCGCGAGTCCACGCGACCCGCTCCGGGATGGGCGGCTTCACCGAAGGCTGGGCGCCGGGCGAACATTACCCGCCAGTCTGGGCTCGCCGGTTTGCCGTGGACTTTTCAGGCGGAGGCCTGGATCGCTTGCCCGAGGGTGCCGGCATTGAACCGGTGGTCACCTGTTCGAACGGAGAGGTCAAGGATTTCAGCGTGCTGGTGCTCGATGACATCAAGGGCTATCGCATCCTGTTCGACTGGTACCCGACCAATGACAGCGTAGAACCCGTCGAACTGCGCCTGTTCATCCGCACCAACGACCGCACGCTCAGTGAAACCTGGTTGTACCAGTATTTCCCGCCGGCTCCGGACAAGCGCAAATACCCCTGATCCAGGGTTGCGCCCATTCAGCATTCGGTTTTCCGAACGCGACCTGTCGGTCGGTTCGGTTAACCGGATCATTCAGCGTTAAAAACCCCGCCACAAATAATTAATTTCCTTATAAATCAATTAGTTGATTCATTCATCCTGGCCTGGCACGGGTCATGCTCTACACTTCTTCGATGAATGCCTGTTGTGCCAACACTTCAGGAGCCATCAGGCATTCGCAGCACAAAAGGGCCGATGAACTGGCTCCATAAAAAAAACAATGTCGAGGAAAATTTGATGCGCATCGTTCCCCATATCCTGGGCGCAGCCATTGCTGCCGCTCTGATCAGCACGCCAGTTTTCGCCGCCGAACTCACCGGCACCCTGAAGAAAATCAAAGAGTCCGGTGTTATCACCCTCGGGCATCGTGACGCTTCCATTCCTTTCTCCTACATCGCGGACGCTTCCGGCAAGCCGGTCGGCTACTCCCACGACATCCAGCTGAAAGTCGTCGAAGCCCTGAAAAAAGACCTGGACATGCCGAACCTGCAGGTCAAGTACAACCTGGTCACCTCGCAAACCCGTATCCCGCTGGTGCAGAACGGCACCGTGGACCTGGAGTGCGGCTCCACCACCAACAACGTCGAGCGTCAGCAGCAAGTTGACTTCTCCGTCGGCATCTTCGAAATCGGTACCCGCCTGCTGTCCAAAGCAGATTCCAAGTACAAGGATTTCCCGGATCTGGCCGGCAAGAACGTCGTGACCACCGCCGGCACCACCTCCGAGCGCATCCTCAAGGCGATGAACGCCGACAAGCAGATGGGCATGAACGTCATCTCCGCCAAAGACCACGGCGAGTCCTTCCAGATGCTGGAAACCGGCCGTGCCGTTGCGTTCATGATGGACGACGCCCTGTTGGCCGGTGAAGCCGCCAAGGCCAAGAAGGCAAGTGACTGGGCCGTGACCGGTACTCCACAGTCCTACGAAATCTACGGCTGCATGGTGCGTAAAGGCGACGAGCCGTTCAAAAAGGCTGTAGACGACGCCATCAAGGCGACCTACGCATCGGGCGAGATCAACAAGATCTACGAAAAATGGTTCATGCAGCCAATTCCGCCGAAGAACCTGAACCTGAACTTCCCGATGAGCGACGAGCTCAAGGCCCTGATCGCCAATCCGACCGATAAAGCGGCTGACGACAAGAAATCCTGATTTCTGACTAACCTTATCTCCCAAGAGGGCCTGTGCCCTCTTGGGAGGTTGTCACTCCCTGCTGGCATTTTTGGAAACACTCGGACCGGTGGCTGTCGAGCCGATCGTGTGTGCCTGCCCTTCAAGAGCAGGCGGGAACGGAGCTTCCCCCAAGCGGGTACATCGATTGATCTCAAGGGGAGACCCTAATGAATTACAACTGGGACTGGGGCGTGTTCTTCAAGTCCACCGGCGTGGGCAGCGAGACTTATCTCGACTGGTTCATCTCCGGGCTGGGCTGGACCATCGGCATCGCCATCGCGGCCTGGATCATCGCCCTGATACTGGGTTCGGTCCTGGGTGTCATGCGCACCGTGCCGAACCGCATCGTATCGGGCATCGCCACCTGCTACGTCGAACTCTTCCGTAACGTGCCGCTGCTGGTTCAGCTGTTCATCTGGTACTTCCTGGTGCCCGACCTGCTGCCGCCGGATTTGCAAGAGTGGTACAAGCAGGACCTGAACCCGACCACCTCGGCCTTCCTCAGCGTCGTCGTGTGCCTGGGCCTGTTCACCGCAGCCCGCGTTTGTGAGCAAGTGCGCACCGGCATCCAGGCGCTGCCAAAAGGCCAGGAATCCGCCGCCCGCGCCATGGGCTTCAAACTGCCGCAGATCTACTGGAACGTGCTGCTGCCCCAGGCTTACCGGATCATCATTCCGCCGCTTACCTCGGAGTTTCTCAACGTCTTCAAGAACTCGTCCGTGGCTTCGCTGATCGGCCTGATGGAGCTGCTAGCGCAGACCAAACAGACCGCGGAGTTCTCGGCCAACCTGTTCGAAGCGTTCACCCTGGCCACGCTGATCTACTTCACCCTGAACATGAGCCTGATGCTGCTGATGCGCATGGTCGAGAAGAAAGTCGCCGTACCGGGCCTGATTTCCGTAGGGGGTAAATGATGGAATTCGATTTCTCGGGCATCATCCCGTCCCTGCCGGGCTTGTGGAACGGCATGATCATGACCCTCAAGCTGATGGCCCTGGGCGTGGTCGGCGGGATCATTCTCGGCACCCTCCTGGCCCTGATGCGCCTGTCCCACAACAAACTGCTGTCGAACATCGCCGGCGCCTACGTCAACTATTTCCGTTCGATTCCGTTGCTGCTGGTCATCACCTGGTTTTACCTGGCGGTGCCGTTCGTGCTGCGCTGGATCACCGGCGAAGACACCCCGATCGGCGCATTTGCCTCCTGCATCGTGGCCTTCATGATGTTCGAAGCGGCGTACTTCTGCGAAATCGTCCGCGCTGGCGTGCAGTCGATTCCCAAGGGGCAGATGGGTGCCGCCCAGGCGCTGGGCATGAACTATGGCCAGATGATGCGCCTGATCATCCTGCCGCAAGCGTTCCGCAAGATGACCCCGCTGTTGCTGCAACAGAGCATCATCCTGTTTCAGGACACCTCGCTGGTCTACGCCGTCGGCCTGGTGGACTTCCTCAATGCTTCGCGCGCCAGTGGCGACATCATTGGCCGCTCCAATGAGTTCCTGATCTTCGCAGGTCTCGTGTACTTCATCATCAGCTTTGCCGCCTCGCAGCTGGTCAAGCGTCTGCAAAAAAGGTTCGCCGTATGATCTCTATCAAAAACATCAACAAGTGGTATGGGGACTTCCAGGTGCTGACTGATTGCAGCACCGAGGTCAAAAAAGGCGAAGTGATCGTGGTGTGCGGGCCGTCCGGTTCCGGCAAATCGACCCTGATCAAATGCGTCAACGCTCTGGAACCGTTCCAGAAAGGCGACATCGTGGTCGATGGCACCTCCATTGCCGACCCGAAGACCAACCTGCCGAAGCTGCGCTCGCGCGTGGGCATGGTGTTCCAGCATTTCGAACTGTTCCCGCACCTGACCATCACCGAAAACCTGACCATCGCGCAGATCAAGGTGCTGGGCCGCAGCAAGGAAGAAGCCACCAAGAAAGGCCTGCAACTGCTGGAACGTGTCGGCCTCTCGGCTCACGCCCACAAGCACCCGGGCCAACTGTCCGGTGGCCAGCAGCAGCGTGTGGCGATTGCCCGTGCGCTGGCGATGGACCCGATTGTCATGCTGTTCGACGAACCGACCTCGGCACTGGACCCGGAAATGGTCAACGAAGTGCTGGACGTGATGGTGCAACTGGCCCACGAAGGCATGACCATGATGTGCGTGACCCACGAAATGGGCTTCGCCCGTAAAGTGGCCGACCGCGTGATCTTCATGGACCAGGGCAAAATCATCGAAGACTGCAAGAAAGAGGAGTTCTTCGGCGACATCAGCCACCGCGCCGAGCGTACGCAGCACTTCCTCAACAAGATTCTGCAGCACTAATACGGTACTGACTTGCCCTTGTGGCGAGGGAGCTTGCTCCCGCTGGGTCGCGCAGCGGCCCCAAAACCAGCAAATGCATTTTGATTGACCACCGCATTTACCGGTTTTACGACTGCTTCGCAGCCGAGCGGGAGCAAGCTCCCTCGCCACAGGTTCCGCGTTCAACTGGAAACCAGAGCTAGCCTGTTGCCACGCTGGTTGACCCAAGGCATCTGTGATGAAATGCGACCCCACTCTCTATCGCGCCACGTCGCCATCACTCGCCGTGAAACCCCGCCTGATTCGCCATCTGTTCCTGCCGCCGCTGATCATCGCGCTGATGATCGGACTGGGTTATGCCGGCTTCTGGGTCAGTGAGCACTATGGCGTGCGCAGCCTGAGCGAAAGCGGCCAGCGCCAGCTGGAACTGCACGCCCGCGCCGTCGAAAGCGAAATAAGCAAATACACCTACCTGCCCAGCCTGCTGGAACTCGAAACCAGTGTGTCGAAGCTGCTGGCCGACCCGACCCCGGAACACCGGCAAACGGTCAATGATTACCTCGAAGGCCTGAACCGGCGCAGCCGCAGTCGGGCTATTTATGTGATGGACACCACCGGTCGCGTCATGGCCACCAGTAACTGGCGCGATGTCGACAGTTACCTGGGTGAAGACCTGTCCTTCCGCGCCTACTTCCAGAACGCCGTGCGCGGTCAGCCGGGGCGCTTCTACGGCATCGGCAGCACCAACGGCGAACCCGGCTACTACCTGGCCCATGGCCTGGAGGAACACGGCAAGATCATCGGCGTCGCGGTGGTCAAGGTGCGCCTGGAAGCCATGGAAGAACGCTGGCAGCGGGCGCGCCTGGAAGCCTTCGTCAGTGACGAGAACGGCATCATCATTCTGTCCAGCGATCCGGCGCGGCGCTTGAAATCCGTGATTCCCCTGAGCGACGAGACCAAGGAAAAACTCGCCCGCAGCCTTCAGTATTACTGGTTCCCGCTCAACGAACTGCAACCGCTGGCCCGGGAAACCCTGTCCGAAGGCGTGGAAAAACTGACCTTTCCGGCCAACAGCGAACTGGTGTCCGACGAAGAAAACATCAGCTATCTGTCGCAAACCCGCAATTTGAGCGATACACCGTGGAATTTCACCCTGCTCACGCCGTTGCAGGATTTGCGCCGAGAGGCGATCAATCAGGGGATTCTGGTGGCGGTGGCTTTCGCTCTCGTGGCGTTCCTGCTGATTGCCTGGAACGAACGACGCAAGGTGATCGCGACCCGCCTCGCCGCCCGGGAAGCCTTGCAGGAAGCCAACAATCAATTGGAGCGTCGGATTACCGAACGCACCGTCGACCTGCGCGCGAGCAACGAACGACTCAAGGGCCAGATCCGCGAACGGCGTCACGCCGAAGAGACCTTGCGTCGTGCCCAGGATGAACTGGTGCAGGCCGGAAAACTCGCGGCGATCGGCCAGATGTCCACCAGCATTGCCCACGAATTGAACCAGCCGCTGGCAGCGTTGCGCACCCTGTCCGGCAATACCGTGCGCTTTCTCGAGCGCGGTCAACTGGACGTGGCCAGCACCAACCTCAAGACCATCAACGAATTGATCGACCGCATGGGCCGGATCACCGCCAGCCTGCGATCCTTCGCCCGGCGCGGTGATGACAAGGGTCAGGCCTGCCTCGGCAAAGCCGTGGACGCGGCACTGCAACTGCTGGGCAGCCGCGTCGAAAACGCCCATCTGCAACTGCACCGTCAGTTCGAAGAGGTGCAGGTGCAGATCGACCAGACCCGACTGGAACAGATTCTGGTCAACCTCATCGGTAACGCCCTCGATGCCATGCAGGCGCAACCGCAGCCTGAGTTGTGGCTCGAAGGCGACACCGGCGATGGCAAGTATCGATTGCGGGTTCGGGACAATGGCCACGGCATCGATGCCGAAGCGCGCAAGCATCTGTTCGAGCCTTTTTTCACCACCAAACCCGGCGAACAGGGCCTGGGCCTGGGCCTGACCCTTTCCGCGAGCCTGGCCGCCGCTACCGGCGGTCACCTGGGTGTCGAGCACCCGGCCAGCGGTGGCACCGCATTCGTCCTCAGTTTACCGTTGGTAAGCCCCATTCCCGCCGAGCCAATATGAACAACGACCTTAGTGTATTGATCGTCGAAGACGACCCCCATGTGCTGCTCGGCTGCCAGCAGGCCCTGACCCTGGAAGACATTCCCTGCATCGGCGTTGGCAGTGCCGAAGAAGCCCTGGAGCGCGTTGGCGATAACTTTGCCGGCATCGTCATCAGCGACATCCGCCTGCCAGGCATCGATGGCCTGGAACTGCTGACCCGCCTCAAGGCCCGAGACCGCAGCCTGCCGGTGGTGCTGATTACCGGGCACGGGGACATATCCATGGCCGTGGGCGCGATGCAGAAAGGCGCCTACGACTTCATGGAAAAACCCTTCTCCCCGGAGCGTCTGGTGGATGTGGCCCGCCGCGCGCTGGAGCAACGCAGCCTGGCGCGTGAAGTCTCGTCGTTGCGCCGGCAACTGGCGGAGCGGGACTCCCTCGAAGGCCGGATCATCGGCCGTTCGCCGGCCATGCAGAACCTGCGCGAACTGATTGCCAACGTCGCCGACACCTCGGCCAACGTGCTGATCGAAGGCGAAACCGGCACCGGCAAGGAGCTGGTCGCGCGCTGCCTGCACGACTTCAGTCGCCGCCACACCCGGCAATTCGTGGCGTTGAACTGCGGCGGCCTGCCGGAGAACCTGTTCGAGAGCGAAATCTTCGGTCATGAGGCCAACGCGTTCACCGGTGCCGGCAAACGACGGATCGGCAAGATCGAGCATGCCGACGGCGGCACGCTGTTCCTCGATGAAGTGGAAAGCATGCCCCTGCCTCTGCAGATCAAACTGCTGCGGGTGTTGCAGGAACGCACCCTCGAACGCCTCGGCTCGAACCAGAGCGTGGCGGTGGATTGCCGGGTGATTGCCGCGACCAAGTCCGATCTGGACGAATCGAGCAAGGCCGGCGAGTTTCGCAGCGACCTGTATTACCGCCTCAACGTGGTGACCCTGGAACTGCCGCCGCTGCGCGAACGCCGCGAAGACATCCTGCAACTGTTTGAATACTTCTTGCAGCAGTCGTCCCTGCGCTTCGACCGCATCGCGCCGGAACTGGATAACCAGACCCTGTCGAACCTGATGAGCCACGACTGGCCGGGCAACGTGCGCGAGCTGCGCAACGTCGCCGAACGCTTTGCCCTCGGTCTGCCTGCCTTCAAAAAAACCGGTGCGGGCGGCAGCGCCCAAGGCCTGGCTTTCGCCGAAGCGGTGGAAGCCTTCGAACGCAACCTGCTGAGCGATGCCTTGCAGCGCAGTGGCGGCAACCTGACCCAGGCCAGCCAGGAACTGGGCATGGCCAAGACCACGCTGTTCGACAAAGTGAAGAAGTACGGACTGAGCCACTGATGGATCTGATTCTCAAGGCAACCCTGGGTGCAGCGGTGGTGGTGATCCTCGCCGCCCTGGCCAAGACCAGAAACTATTACATCGCCGGGCTGGTGCCGCTGTTTCCGACCTTTGCGCTGATTGCTCATTACATCGTCGGCAAGGGGCGCTCGATTGACGACCTGAAAACCACCATCGTGTTTGGCATGTGGTCGATCATTCCCTACTTCATCTACCTGGCGACCTTGTACCTGATGGTCGACCGGATGCGCCTGGAGGCGTCCCTGGCGGTGGCGGCGGTGGCGTGGTTGATGGCGGCGACGGTGTTGGTCAGCGTATGGGTGCGTTTGCAAGCCTGAACACCACCAATCCCCTGTGGGAGCGAGCCTGCTCCGGGCGGCGTTCCGACGAAAGCGGAGTGTCAACCAACATTAATGCCAACTGACACGCCCTCTTCGCGAGCAGGCTCGCTCCCACAGGTTCCATCGTTTTAGTGCGCGTAAACCTGCTGCAACTGCGTCTGGGTCAATGCATCTTCAAACGGCACCGGCACCGACTTCACCGCTCCGTAAAGGTTGCGATAGCGCCAGTAAGTGCCGTTGTTGGCCAATTGATATCCGCGCTCGACCACCCGCTGGCCATCTAGCACATAACGCAAGGTTTCCTGAGCCGCCGCCGGGGGTGGCGGTTGCATCAGATCGGTGGCCAACACCCGCATGGACTCATCGATGCACTCATCGAGCACGGCGGTGACTGTCGCCAGTTCAAGCCTGCCGTCGTCGATACATTGCTTGCCGCAGCGACGAACCGGCTGGCTGGCCACCTCGATCCGCATGCGGTACAGCGCTGAACCGGCGATGTCCTGAACCTGCACCTGATTGACCAGGATAAAACTGCCGCGATCCGGGGTCAGCATCAGTTTGGGCTCTATTAGCAAACGCGCGGTAACCTGGCCCTCGCCCTGCTTGAGCCCGGCCGTTTTCGAAGCCTGCTGAAAGCGTTGTTGCAAACTTTCCTGCAGCGGCACCCCGGCGAGCAGATCAGCCATCGGTCGCGACTCTTTGAGCGCGGCTTTTTCCGCATCGCGCTGCAAAGTGGCGCTGCCCATCTGGGTGTTGATCAAACTGGCCAGCAAGATCCCGGCAAGCCCGGCGGTATTGCCCGAGCTCGCTATCAGGTTGTGGCTGGACGATGCGGCCTTCAGGGCCTGCTCGGAATCAATCACCGTGCTGGCACCGACAAACGCCTGCGGCAACTGCACGTCGACCTTGAGCCCGTGGGCCTGAACGTAGGGCAAGGCGCTCTGGTCTTTGAAGCCGGCCTCGGGAGCCGGTTTCTGCGCGCAGCCCGCCAACATCAGCAGGGCCAGCGCGCCGGCCACTGCGAATGGACGCTTCATTGGGCGAACGGGGTGATCATTTGCTGACGGCTGTTATCCACAGCCTGATAGAACGCATTGGACAGGTTGGTGTAGGTCGGCTCGTCCCACTCGCCCTGAGCGGCTTGCGTCACGACAAAAGGCTTGAACCACAACAATTTGTTATCGGCCAGGTCGACCACCATGCCCTGCCCGCCCACTTGCGCCATCGGCACGCTGGTCGGTACGAACCCGTAGTAGCTGCGCGTGGCCCCGGTGGCGTACACATTCACCAACAGCAGACGGTCGACGCCATGGGCCGCCTTGACCGGCGTCAGGTCGCGGGTCATGTAGCCTTCGCGGAACGAGACTTCCTTGTAAACCTTCAGGTCGACCGGTTCGTCGATGCGCTTGACCTTGTAACCCTTGGCCTGCAACTTGGCGACGATCACGTCCGGCAAGGTGGTGAGGTCGCGCACTTGCCATTGTTCGACGTTACTGCTGAGTTTGCTGTTGACGCCCTTGTTGATGGCGTAATCGAGCAGCCCCTGGTTGCCGGTCAAAGCCAGCACCGGTGGTGGCACCACCGTGATCGCCACGCCGATGGTCGGCTCCTTGGCATCCCAGAACTGCTTGTCCAGTGGTACGGGAGGTTGAACGTGGGCACAGCCGGTGAGGGTCAGGCAGGCCAACAGAGTCAGCACCGCCCAGGTGCGTAGAGCGCGGAAAGTCATGGATCATGTCCCTATGGTTTGAAATCATCACTGCCCGTATCGGCAGCAACGGTCAAAACAATAGTGGCATATTGATGCCTTTTTGACATCAAGCATTTCAGCTAACAGTTCCGCCCTTCGACTCACTCATGATCTGGCGAATCGCCCCGACAAAAGCTTCCACCGGTTGTCCGCCCGTGACCGCGTACTGGCCGTTGAAAACCACGGTCGGTACCGAACTGACCCCGCGCGATAGCCACAGTTGTTCCTCCTGGCGGACCTGCTCGGCAAATTCATCCGACCCCAGAATCGACTCGGCCCGCTGCCGATCCAGTCCGACATCTTCAGCGATCTGCGCCAGTTGAGCGGGGTCTGACGGGTTGCCGCCATCGGTGAAATACGCCTTGAACAACGCTTCCTTCAATTGCAGTTGCCGCCCTTCCAGACCCGCCCAGTGCAACAAGCGGTGGGCATCGAAGGTGTTGTAGATGCGACTACTACCATCGGTACGAAACGCAAACCCGACCTCGGCGCCTCGCGCGCGGATCATCTCGCGATTCTTTTGCGACTGCTCCGGTGTCGAGCCGTACTTCTCGGTGATGTGCTCGGTGATGTTCTGCCCTTCGGGGCCCATCTTCGGGTTCAGTTCGAATGGCTGGAAACGGATCTCGGCGCGGACTTCATCGCGCAATAACTCCAAGGCCCGGGTCAGGCCGTACAGGCCGACGACGCACCAGGGGCAAGACACGTCGCTGACGAAATCGATTTTCAAGGGGGAACTCATCATTCACCTCGCTGGCTGGCATGCACCGGAAAGTTCGAACGATACACCCGGCAGACTTGAATGCGCAGCAGATCCCTTGTGGGAGCGAGCCTGCTCGCGAAAGCAGGTGATCATTCAATATTGATGTCGACTGACACGACGCCTTCGCGAGCAGGCTCGCTCCCACAGGGAACTCAAGTGTCAGAGGAGGTTATGTTCAGCCACCGGCTCGATCTGCGCCCAATGCGAAGTGTCCTCCCGGTGCTCACGCAAATACGGCAATACCGCCGCCAGCAACGGTGCCTTGAACGCTTCCTGAAAACGATGGGCCAATCCCGGAATCAACTTCAACTGACTGCCACGCAGATGCGCCGCCAGATGCACGCCATGCATCACCGGCAACAGCGGATCGGCCGTGCCATGCACCACCAGCGCCGGCACCCGCAATTGATTGAGCAACGCCACCCGGCTGGGCTCGGCCAGGATCGCCATGATCTGCCGTTTCACGCCTTCTGGATTGAACGCCCGGTCATAGGACTGCGCCGCCTGATGCAGCAGCGCCTGCCGATCATCGCTCACGGTCGGGCTGCCCAACGCGGCAAGCAGATCGGCCTGTTGCTCCAGCGCCACCTCACGATTCGGCGCGCCACGGCGGGCGAGCAACTGCACCAGCGCCGCGCTCGGCGCGGGCAAGCCCTCGGCCCCGGAAGTGGTCATGATCAACGTCAGACTCTCGACCCGTTGTGGCGCCATGGCTGCCATGTGCTGGGCGATCATCCCGCCCATGCTCGCGCCCAGCACGTGGAATTGCTCGATGTGCAACGCATCCATCAGGCCCAGGCCATCATCGGCCATGTCCGTCAGTGAGTACGGCGCCGACACCGGCAGCCCCAACTTGTAGCGCAACACCTCGAAAGTCAGGTTGGCCTCCATCGGCGCTTGCCTCCAGGTCGACAGGCCGACATCGCGATTGTCGTAGCGAATCACTCGAAAGCCTTGCTGACACAGGGCGACCACCACCTCGTCCGGCCAGTGGATCAACTGCCCGCCCAGCCCCATCACCAGCAGCAACGCCGGGTCCGAGGCACGGCCGATGCTCTGGTACGCCAGGCTCACCTGTGCCAGATCGACATGTTCGGTCGGAACATTCACATCACAACGAGAAGCTGCCAGGGACGACAGGCTGAACAATGCGGACAGAAAAATCGCCGCTGAAAAAAACAAAGCACGCATGACAAAACACCAAAACGCAGAACCCCAGTAGAGCGCGAGTCTGATGAAGTTTGTTCAAGCGCGCTGCCACAGTTGCGTGACAGTTTGATGAAGGTTGCTGAACGGTCATTTTCCAGACCGCGTTATCGTTCTTCGCGAGCAGGCTCGCTCCCACAGGATTTGTGTGCGACACCGATCCATTGTGGGAGCGAGCCTGCTCGCGAAGGCGTCCTCAGGCCAACTGACTGCGCAACTGCCGAGCCGCCGCCACCATGTTCACCAGCGCTGCCTCGGTCTCCGGCCACGCCCGGGTTTTCAAGCCGCAATCGGGGTTGACCCATAGACGTTCGGCCGGGATGCGCTTCACCGCTTTGCTCATCAACTTGACCATCTCGGCCGTGTCCGGCACCCGTGGCGAATGAATGTCATAAACGCCCGGACCAATGTCGTTCGGGTAATCGAACGCCTTGAAAGCCTCCAGCAATTCCATGTCCGAACGCGAGGTCTCAATGGTGATCACATCGGCGTCCATCGCCGCAATGGCTTCGATCACGTCATTGAATTCGCTGTAGCACATATGGGTGTGAATCTGGGTTTCATCGCGCACACCGCTGGCGCTCAAGCGGAACGCTTCCACCGCCCAGTCCAGGTATTCCTGCCATTGCGCCCGGCGCAGCGGCAGGCCTTCGCGAAACGCGGCTTCGTCGATCTGCACGATCTTGATGCCGGCGGCTTCCAGGTCCACCACTTCGTCACGCAACGCCAGCGCCAACTGCTGCGCCTGGACCTTGCGCGATACGTCTTCGCGGGGGAACGACCACATCAACATGGTCACCGGACCGGTGAGCATACCTTTCATGACCTTGTCGGTCTGGCTCTGGGCATAGGTGATCCAGTCCACCGTCATGGCTTTCGGGCGGCTCAGGTCGCCGTAGATGATCGCCGGTTTCACACAGCGCGACCCGTAGCTTTGCACCCAGCCGAAACGGGTGAAGGCATAACCCTCAAGCTGCTCGGCAAAGTACTCGACCATGTCATTGCGCTCGGCTTCACCGTGCACCAGCACGTCCAGACCCAGGCGTTCCTGGACTTGTACGGCATGGCGGATTTCGTGGTGCATGGCGTCGGTGTAATCGTTGGCCGACAGCTTGCCCTGCTTGAAGGCCTGGCGCGCCAGACGAATCGAACCGGTCTGCGGAAACGAACCGATGGTGGTGGTCGGGAACGCCGGCAGTTTCAGCCGTGCACGCTGTTGCTCGATGCGTTTGGCGAACGGTGATTGGCGTTGGCTGTCGGTTGCGTCGATGGCGTTGATGCGTGCCTGCACCTCAGCTTTATGAATGCGCGGCGATTGCGTACGACTGGCAGCGATGACGCGGCTTTCGGCGAGCGCAGCTTGTACTTTCGGTGCTTGCGGATCGTTGAGGGCATCGCGCAGTACAGCGATTTCGCCACACTTTTGTACGGCGAACGCCAGCCAGCTTTTCAGCTCCGGATCGAGTTTGTCTTCGCGTTCCAGGTCCACCGGGCTGTGCAGCAGTGAGCAGGAACTGCTGACCCACAGGTTGTCGCCAAAACGCTCCTGGGCAAATCGCAGTTGTTCAAGCACGGGCTCCAGCTCGCAGCGCCAGACGTTGCGACCATTGACCAGGCCGACCGAGAGAATCTTGTAGATCGGCAAGCGGTCCAACACGTGCAACAGTTGATCCGGCGCCCGCACGGCGTCGATGTGCAAACCTTGCACCGGCAGGCCGACAGCCAGGCCGAGGTTGTCTTGCAGGCCGCTGAAGTAAGTGGCCACCAGTTTTTTCAGCGGCGAGTACTGCAGGATGTGGTACGCGCGTTCGAAGGCGTTTTTCCATTCCTGCGGCAGGTCGAGGGTCAGGATCGGCTCATCGATCTGCACCCATTCCACGCCTTGGGCGGCGAGGCGACCGAGGATTTCGCCGTAGATCGGCAGCAGGCGCTCCAGCAGGTCGAGCTTGTCGAAATCGTTGCCTTTCGCCTTGCCCAACCACAGGTAAGTCAGTGGACCGATGATGACGGGTTTGATGCTGTGGCCGAGGGCCTTGGCTTCTTCAACTTCATCGAACAGCTGTTCCCAGCTCAGCTTGAACTGCTGGTCAGCGGTGAATTCCGGGACCAGATAATGGTAGTTGGTGTCGAACCACTTGGTCAGTTCCTGGGCGTATTGCGCCTGGCCATGTTCGCCGCCGCAGCAGCTCGCCGTGGCGCCACGGGCCATGGCGAACAGGGTGTCGAGGGTCGGCAGGCCGCGCTCGTCACGGGTGCTGTCGAAACGCTCGGGGATCACGCCGAAGGCCAGGGAGTGAGTCAGCACCTGGTCGTACCAGGCGAAGTCGCCGACCGGCAGCAAGTCGATGCCGGCGTCTTTCTGCAATTGCCAGTGGGTGGCGCGCAATTGGCGGCCGACGCTCTTCAGTGCGCTCTGGTCGAGGTCGCCCTTCCAATAGGATTCAAGGGCTTTTTTCAGTTCGCGGTCGGCGCCAATGCGCGGAAAACCCAGGGTGTGTGCCACGGCCATGTCGAATGTGCTCCTGTGTAAAAGATGGCGCTATTGTCGACAGCCAGGGCAACATGAGACAAACTCAACCTTTTCGTGTTGATCACAAGTTTTCCTCATGGAGCCCCGCGGTGCTTGAAATCCGTCACCTGAAGACCCTGCATGCCTTGCGCGAAGCCGATAGCCTGGTGGATGCGGCCGACCGCCTGCACCTGACCCAGTCGGCGCTGTCCCACCAGTTCAAGGAACTGGAGGAGCGCATGGGGATGCCGTTGTTCGTGCGCAAGACCAAACCGGTGCGTTTCACCAGTGCCGGTTTGCGCCTGCTGCAACTGGCCGACGCCACCCTGCCGCTGCTGCGTGCCGCCGAACGCGACATCAGTCGTCTGGCCGGCGGTACGGCCGGGCGCTTGCATATGGCCATCGAATGCCACAGTTGCTTCCAGTGGCTGATGCCGACCATCGACCAGTTCCGCGACGCCTGGCCGGAGGTCGAACTGGACCTGGCCTCGGGGTTCTCCTTCGCGCCTCTGCCGGCCTTGGCCCGGGGCGATCTGGACCTGGTGGTGACGTCCGATCCGGTGGATCTGGTCGGCATTACCTATGTACCGCTGTTCACCTATGAAGCGATGCTCGCCGTGGCCAATCAGCACCGATTGGCGAGCAAGGCGTACATCGTTCCGGAAGACTTGCTCACCGAGACCTTGATCACCTACCCGGTTGAGCGTGATCGACTGGACATCTTCACCCGCTTCCTGGAACCCGCCGACGTCGAACCGGCCCAGGTCCGCACCTCGGAACTGACGGTAATGATGATGCAACTGGTGGCCAGCGGACGCGGCGTATGCGGCATGCCCCATTGGGCGCTGCATGAATACAGCTCACGGGGCTACGTGAAGGCCAAGCGCCTGGGCGAGAAAGGATTGTTTGCCACGCTGTACGCAGCGATCCGGGCTGACATGCTGGACGCCCCGTACATGCGCGACTTTTTGCTGACGGCCAAGGACACGTCGTTTTCTACGTTGGATGGGGTGAGCGCCGTCCGTTGAAAACACACATATCCCTGTGGGAGCGAGCCTGCTCGCGAAGAGGGCGTGTCAGACACATCAATATTGACTGACACACCGCCTTCGCGAGCAGGCTCGCTCCCACATTGGGATTTCGGTGATGGTTAGAGCTCGCGCCACATGTGGATTTTGTCGAAGTATTCCTCGCCCACCCGCACCGCCATCGGTTCCAGGCCGAACTGGATAAATCCATTGCGTCGGTACAGGTTGAAGGCGGCATCGTTGCCGGCGGTGACGGTCAGCTTGATCAGTCGCAATCCCTGATGGGTTCGCGCTTCGGCCAAAACCGCCTGCACCAGTTGGTGGCCTAGCCCCCGCTGGCGCACGTTGGCGGACACGTACATGCCAAACAGCGTCGCCTTGTGCCGGGCCTTCTCCCGAGGCTCGAAGGCCAGCCCGGCGATGCCCGCCAGCCGCCCTTCCTCGAAGGCGCCGAGCACTACATCGAGCTTGCCGGTCAGGCGCGATTCCCACCAACCGAGCGGCATTGAGGCACGCTCGCGCACGCTGGAGGTGAATGCCTGCGGATGCCGGTCATAGGCCTCAAGCATCAGCGCCCGGTAGTCCAGGGCATGGCTGGCGTCCAGTCGCTGAATCCACACGGTCAGGCCATCCGGCGTTGTTCAAGCATCAGCCGCAGCGCCAGCGCCGACAGCACAAAACCCATGAAATAACGCTGCATCGCCAGCCAGGTCGGGTTGTTGACAAACCACGAAGCAATGCCCGCGGCAAACAGGGCGATCAGCAGATTGACGCTGAAACTGACGCTGATCTGGGTCAGGCCCAGCAGGATGCTTTGGGTGAACACCGAACCGTGTTCAGGGGTGATGAACTGAGGAAACACCGACAGGTAAAACACCGCGATCTTGGGGTTCAGGGCGCTGGTGAGGAAGCCCATGGTGATCAATTTGCGCGACGAATCCGGCGGCAACTGTTGCGCTTCGAACGGCGAACGCGCACCGGGTTTGACCGCCTGCCAGGCCAGCCATAGCAGGTACAACGCACCCGCCCACTTCAGCACTTCATAAGCCATCGGCACCGCCAGGAACACAGCAGTCAAACCGGCAGCGGCGGCGAACAGATGCACGAAAAACCCGGCGACCACCCCCAGCAACGAAGTCACGCCGGCCTTGCGGCCCTGGCAGATCGAACGAGAGATCAGGTAGATCATGTTCGGCCCCGGCGTCAGTACCATCAGCAACGCGGCGGCGGCGAAAATCAGCAAGTCTTGAAGCGGGATCATGGCGGGTCCTTTGCTTGAATGATCAGGCAGTCGCGATCAGCGAAGCCCGATAAAACGGCAGGATCAGGTCCCTTGTCAAGGGTGCCAGCGTGACGTCGCCGTCGGTGGCCGGATCGATCCAGATCACCTCTTCGATCTCGGCAGCCGGGGTGACGTCGGAATCAATGCCCAGCAGAAAAATCTCGGCTTTCACCACATAACCCGGCTCATTGGCGGCGGGTGCCGAGAACTGGCCGAGGAAGGTGGCGTGCGCCGGATCGATGACCAGCCCCAGCTCTTCTTCCAGTTCACGGGCCAAAGCGTTGGCCGGTTGTTCATGGGCTTCGATCTTGCCGCCCGGTTGCATGAAGGCCTCGGTGCCGCGCTTGCGCACCAGCAACGTTCGACCGTCCGGGCCGATCAACAGGGCGGCGGCAATGTGGATAATTCCGGCGGGTTGGGCAGCAAACGTCGACATGAACAAAGGCCTTTGACTCAAAAGCGGCAAGGATCACATGTCCTCCGCTGGTGAGCAAAGGCCTCCTGCACCAGTACTTACGCAGCCTCCTGGAAATCCATCTCCGGTGGCTGCCGACGGAAACCGCCGGTCAACACCGCCAGATACACCACGCCGATCGCCAGCCAGCTCAAGCCGAGGTAGATCGCCAGGTGGTCAAGGCTGACCATCAACCACAGGTCCGCCACCAGGCCGATGAAGGGGAAAATCAGGAACAGCACCAGCTCGCGCAGGCCTTTTTTCTCGCCACCGATCCAGTAATGGAAGATCACCGACAGGTTCACCAGGCTGAAGGCCAGGAAGGCGCCGAAGTTGATGAACGAGGTCGAGGTGGTGACGTCGAGTTTCAGTGCAAGCAAGGCCACCACGGCGCAGAGCAGGATGCTGTTGATCGGCGTGCCGAAACGTTCGTGCAGAGTGCCGAAAAACGATTTCGGCAGCACGCCGTCACGGCCCATGGCGTACAGCAAACGCGAACCGCTGGCCTGGGCCGACAAACCCGAGGCGAACTGGCCGACGATCAGGCCGATCAGGAAGATCGAGACGAACAGGTCGCCGCCGATGTTGCGGGCAATTTCATAGGCCGCCGAATCAACGCTGTCGAACTGGAACGACGGATGGGCGACCTGCACGAAGTACGAGACGCAGACGAAAATCAGCCCGCCGATCAAGGTGATCAGCATGATCGCCCGGGGAATGGTGCGACGTGGGTCGCGGGTTTCTTCGGTCAAGGTGCTGACCGCGTCGAAGCCGAGGAACGAATAACAGGCGATGGCCGCGCCGCTCATGATCAACGGCATTTGCATGTCGCCGTTGAAGAACGGTTTGATCGACCACAGCGGCGTGCTCGCATCGCCACCGACGTAATGCACGCATAGCGCAACGAAGGCCACCAGCACCAGGAACTGCACCAGCATCAGCAAGGCGTTGATGCCGTTGGCCAGTTTCAGGCCGACGATGTTGATGGCGCTGGTGATGCCGATGAACGCCAGCACCCAGACCCACTGCGGCACCGCCGGGAAAGCGGAGTTCAGGTAAGCGGCACCGATCAGCCAGATCGCCATGGGCAAAAACAGGTAATCGAGCAGCACTGCCCAACCGGCGATGAAGCCCAGTTTCGGGCTGATGGCCTTGCGCACATAGCTGTAGGCGGAACCGGCGACCGGGAAGGCCGAGGCCATGCGTCCGTAGCTCATGGCGGTGAAGAACATCGCCACCAGCGCCGCGAGATAAGCGGCGGGCACCATGCCGGCGGTGGATTGAGCGAGAATGCCAAAAGTGCCGAGCACAATGATCGGCGTCATGTAGGCGATGCCGAACAGCACCACCGACCCTAATGACAGGGTGCGTTGCAAACGAGCCATGAGCGACTACTCCGGATGTTATTGGATTTATGGCAGAGCCGAGTTCGGCGCAGGGTTTTCGGGTGTTGCTTTGTTGTTCTTGGATAGATCAAACAGGTGTATTGCCTGTCAGGGCCTCATCGCTGGCAAGCCAGCTTGTGTCTAGGCCTAGGGATAAACTCTGGGGTGAGAGGGGTGGATGACAAGCTGTAAGTCCGCGGTGCTCAAAGCACGAGTGGGAGCAGAGCTGTCATCCACCTTTCCACTCTGGCCCATAAGCC
>NZ_FYED01000022.1 GCF_900187565.1 Pseudomonas sp. Irchel 3A7
CATTGGTCGCTTCGATCAGCCGGCCACGGGCGTCGTAGCGGTAGCTGACCAGCGTCTGTTGCGTCACCCAGGCCGCTGGCTGGTCGTCGCCGAGGTCAAAGCGCTGGTAGTCGATGGCGATCAAATGGCGGCGGTCGTAGCGCAACAGCAAGCAGCGCCCGGCGCCGTTGTCCAGGCGCTGGATGCGCTCGGCCAGATCGCGCTGCACGCTCAAGCGGTTGCCGTAGGCGTCGCTGATGGCGCTCAAGCGGCCGTCGTGAAAGTGATAAAAACGCGGCGACTCGCCGGCCAGCGCCAGGATCAGCTCTTCAGGATCGTCCCCCCGGTAGATCGCCGCCCGCGACAGGCTGTTGTGGATCGCCGGGCGCGCCAGGCTCGGCAGCGGGAACGGCGTGCGGCGGTTTTCCGCGTCGATCCACAGCACCGTGTCGCCGTCGATCTCCAGGCGCTGGCTCAGCGAATGGCTCCAGCCGAAACCGAGGCCGCTGTCGAGCTCCACGGCGCTGGTGCGATAGAGGCGGGTGAACTCAAAGGGCAAGATACCGTCGAGGGTGCCGTCGCTGAGGGTCAGCAGTTCCTCGCCGCTGACCAGCGACAGCGGGCAACCGTGGGTGGCGGTGTGGGCGGCGGTATCGGCGCTGTCGCCGTTTGGGTTTTTCGCCTGAATCGGCGCGTCGTCGTGAGGTTCCTGCCGGCTCAAACGAGTCGTGGCAGCAGACTTGTTACGGGCAATGGCGACTGGATTATTGATCAAAAGATCGGTCGATCCCGCCGTGCTGATCTGCAATGGAATGGCGGGTGCAGGCTTTAACGGTGCCTTCCGGGCATTCACCGACAATGGCTTGAGCACGCCCGCGTGAGCGCTCAGATCGGAGCGACTCGTCAGCTCCGCCAGCCGCAAACCCGCCGCGGCCAGCCAGCGTCGGGCGCGCTCGGACTTCATTTTGCTGAGTACTTTGGCGCTGATGCCGAGCTTCAAGCCGGCTGGACCGGTCAAGCACACCAGCAGGAAACTGATCAGCAACTCCGTACGAACTTCCGCCACGACTTCGGCGATGTACTGCGGCGGCAACATCTTCAACCAACTGGTGAAGGCGGCCAGATGGATGAACATCAAGGGCTCGTCGCTCAGCACCAGCAACAGATTGGCGATGGACTCGGACGAAGCCGCCAGCAGCGCCTCAAGTTCCGCCTCGGTCAGGTATTCAAGGAGTTTTGCGCTGTTTGCCTGCAGGTCGGCGATCAGGGCGTAAAGCTGCTTCACGTCGTCCCACAAACCGTGCAACGCGTGCTCGACACCCCGCCAATCGGCGTGTCGCAGCAGGCCGTAGCGTTCAATGAAGTCAGCCTCGGAAAACCCGTCCCACAGCGGTTGAAACTCGCTCGCCCACTCCTCGCGCAGCCAGCCTTCCAGCTCACTGACGACGCCTGCGTAAGAGGCATACAGGGCCTTGACGTGATCGGTGGTGACGTTGGGAAAAAAGGTGATGCGATAACGATTGCCACGCCAGCAATCGGAGATTTCGAGGATGCCGCTGGGGCCGATGGTTTCGTGTATCGGTGCGCCAAACACTGGCCCGTCCGGCCCTTCGGAAATCAGCGGTTCGAGCACGACGGGTGTATTGCCGATGGGTATGAAGCGTGCGGCTTCAAACAGATGCACCAGGGTCAGCGGTCCACTGGCGGGGCACTGGGCGACGGTGGAACTGACGGGCGCGCTGGAATGCTTTGGTGCGCTGAGGCGAACGTCGTTGCCGACCTTGAACACCTGCTCGACATCCAGTGCGCCGCCGGTCCAGAAGCTCTCCGCCCAGGCTTCGTAGTTGTTGAGACAGAGGCGAAAATCACCGAGCAGCGCTTCGACGTCCGGCTGCTCCGGGTTCATCGCGGCGACCACCAGCAAGCCGATGGTGTTGTTCAGGGCCAGCAGCTTGTCAGGATCGAACATGCGCAGTGTTTCGCTCGAATGAAGGAGCGCGAAACTCTGCGGCGGATCAATCAGGAAAGAAGTCGGGAAAGGAGGTGTTTCGTGTAGGGCGATTCGTTAAATCATCGGTACCGCATCGAGAGCGCTCGGATTTTGCCCGTTGCTCTATGCCAACCGCGCTCGCTATGCTGCTGAACCCTTTAATCAGTCACTGAGCCGGCCGCACCCGAGCCGCCTGGGATGTCATTGAAAACGGATCAGATGCGATGAATGCAGCGCTCAATGAGTTTGGCCCGATTAAGGCCGTGATTTTCGATATGGACGGCTTGCTGCTGGACACCGAGGGCATTTACACCGAGGTCACGTCCATCATTGCGGGTCGTTACGGGCGGACATTCGACTGGAGCATCAAGCAGAACATCATCGGTCGTGGCGCCGGGGACCTGGCGCGTTACGTGGTCGAGGCGCTTGATCTGCCGATCAGCGCCGAAGAGTTTCTGGTGATCCGCGAACCGTTGATGCGCGAGCGTTTTGCTACCGCACAGGCGATGCCTGGCGCACAGGAGCTGGTGCGGCATCTGAAGGCCAACAACATTCCCATCGCGGTGGGTACCAGTTCTTCGAGCCAGTCGTTTGGTCAGAAAACCACCTTGCATCGGGACTGGTTCGCGCTGTTCGACACCATCGTCACCGCGGATGACCCGGAAGTCGGCGCGGCCAAACCGGCACCGGATATCTTCCTGACGGCGGCGCGACGCCTGGGTGTCGCGCCACAGGATTGCCTGGTGTTCGAAGATTCGCCGTTTGGTGTCACGGCGGCGAAGGCGGCGGGGATGACGGCGATTGCCATTCCGGATGCAGCAATGGCTGATGAAAAGTACGCGCACGCCGATGGGATTCTTCGTACGCTCAAGGCGTTCAGGCCGAGTGCCTGTGGTCTTCCGGCGCTCGATTGGACCTGACGCAAATCCAATTGTGGGAGCGAGCCTGCTCGCGAATAGGGAGTATCAGTCGACATTGATGTTGGCTGACACACCGCTTTCGCGAGCAGGCTCGCTCCCACAGGGGGTGTGGTTGGCTGACCTTTATCAGGCGCCAAAACCACCATCGATAGTCAGGCTCGCACCGGTGATGTAACCAGCCTCGGGACTGACGAGGTAGGCAACGAAACTGGCGATTTCTTCAACTTTGCCGTAACGCCCGACGGCCATCAGGGGGATCAGACTGTCAGCGAAATCACCTTCGGCCGGGTTCATGTCGGTATCGACCGGACCGGGTTGCACGTTGTTGATGGTGATGCCTTTCGGGCCGAGGTCGCGGGCCAGGCCCTTGGTCAGGCCGACCAGCGCCGACTTGCTCATGGCGTAGGGGCCGCCACCGGCGAAGGGCATGCGGTCGGCGTTGGTGCTGCCGATGTTGATGATTCGACCACCCTCGGTCATATGGCGGGCGGCGGCCTGGGTGGCGATGAATACGCTGCGGACGTTGATGGCCAGGGTCTGGTCGAAATCTTCGAGTTTGAAATCTTCCAGTGGGGCGACGGCCAGCACGCCGGCGTTGTTGACCAGGATGTCCAGTCGACCGAAGGTTTCCACCGTCGCGTTCACGGCGTTGCGGATGGCTTCGGCGTCGGCGCTGTCCGCCTTGATGGCCAAGGCTTTGCCGCCGTCGGCGATGATGCTGTTCTGCAGTGCTTCGGCCTTGGCCGTGGAGCTGACGTAGGTAAAGGCAACAGTCGCGCCTTCAGCGGCCAGACGTTTGACGATGGCAGCACCGATGCCGCGGGAGCCGCCTTGAATCAATGCCACTTTGCCGCTGAGGTTCTGAGTAGTCATATCGATCTCCAAAGTCCCGAGGCAGGATGTCCCGGTTGATGGAGCCTAGTATCGATATCCGATTGCACGCTGTGTAGACGGTAATTGCGATAGTCTGTGTAAACCAGAAGTTTATAGTGGCGCCTATGGAAACCTTCAGCAGTATCGAATGCTTTGTTCGCAGCGCCGAGGTCGGCAGCTTCGCCGAAGCCGCCCGGCGCTTGAGCCTGACCCCGGCGGCGGTGGGCAAAAGCGTAGCCAAGCTTGAGGCGCGACTGGGGGTGCGGCTATTCCAGCGCAGCACCCGCAGCCTGACGTTGACGGAGGCCGGCCAGGTGTTTCTCGGCGAAGTCAGTGCCAGTTTGCACACGATCCAGAATGCCGTGGCCAACCTTGCCAGCGCCGAGGGGCGTCCGGCGGGGACGTTGAAAGTCAGCATGGGCACGGTGTTCGGTCGCTTGTACATCGTGCCGCTGCTCGGGGAGTTTTTGCAGCGCTTTCCGGCAATCAACCCGGACTGGCATTTCGATAATCGCCAGGTTGACCTGATCGGCCAGGGCTTCGACGCCGCCATTGGTGGCGGGTTCGAACTGCCCCAAGGCGTGGTAGCGCGCAAACTGACGCCGGCCCATCGTGTGTTGGTGGCTTCGGCCGACTATCTTGCGGCGCGTGAGGCGATCAATGAACCGGACGATCTCAAGCAGCACGAAGGCATCCTGATTCGCTCACCGCAGACGGGCCGCGTGCGTTCCTGGCAGTTGACCAGCCGCAGTCAGCAGCACAGCCCCTTGATCCTGAAAGCGCGGATGACCATGAGCGATTCGGAAGCAGCCTGCGCCACGGCGACCCAGGGCCTGGGCATTGCGCTGGTCAGCATGCCGTTCGCCGTGGGTTATCTGCAGGCGGGGACATTGCAGCGGGTGCTGCCGGACTGGTATGTCGATGACGGCAATATCTCGATCTATTACGCCGAGCACAAACTGCTGCCGGGCAAGACCCGGGCGTTTGTCGACTTCATTATTGAGCAGTTTGCAGAGCAGGGGTTGGCTCAGAGGTTTAGTGCCATCTGAACACGTCTTTGAATCGAGGTGCTCCCATCGCGGGCAAGCCACGCTCCCACAGGGTCAGCGTCGTTCACCGCATCGTGGTACGACGCAAATCCTGTGGGAGCGAGCCTGCTCGCGAAGGGGACGACTCGGTTTATCGGGCAAACCGCCCCGGCCAGCCAATGATGTTCTTCGGCCGCGGCGTCGCATACGTCCGCACCTTGGAAGTGGATAACCCCAACCGCACCAGCGATTCGGCAATGGTCACCGCCGCCGTCACGCCATCCACCACCGGCACGCCGGTGCGCCGGCGGATCTGCTCATCCAGCCCGGCCATGCCGCCGCAACCCAGGCAAATCACTTCGGCCTTGTCCTGGGTCACCGCCAGTTCGGCCTGATGCACGATGGCCTCCAGCGCGCGTTGCGGTTCGTGCTCCAGTTCCAGTACTGCCAACCCGCTGGCCCGCACTGACGCGCAACGATCCCAAAGCCCGGAGAGTTTCAGGCGATCTTCGATCAGCGGCACGGTGCGATCCAGGGTGGTGACCACCGAATAGGCGTGGCCGAGAAACATCGCGGTACTCGCCGCCGCGTCGGTGATGTCCACCACCGGCACGTTGAGCAGTTCCTGCAGACCTTCGCGGCCGTGTTCGCCGTAACCGGCCTGGATCACCGCATCGAAGGGCTGGTCGTAGGACATCACTCGGTCCATGACGGCAATGGCGGCCAGGTAGCTTTCGAAGTTGCCTTCGACGGAGTCGGCACCGAAGTGCGGCGTCAGGCCGACGATTTCCGTGCCGGGGGAAGCAACGGCCTGCGCCGAGCGGGCGATGGCCTGGGTGATGGATTCGGTGGTGTTGACGTTAACCACGAGAATTCGCATGGGAAGTCCTTATAGCGGGGTGGTTCTGCGGCCCGACGCTGCCGGGCCGCGTCGGGATTAGTGGCTGACGTTGTCGACGGCGATGGATTCACCACTGACGTCGGCGTAGTCAGGTTGGCGTTTGGCGATGATCAGATAGAGCATTCCGGCAATCCCGGCACCGATCAGCCAGGAAAACGGCGACACGCTGTGGAAACCAGGTACCAGCGCCAGGATGATGGCGATCAAGGCGGCGGGAATGAACGCCGCCACGGCGCGCAAATTGACGCCGCGGCTGTAGTAATAAGCCCCGTTCGGGTCTTCGCTGTACAACTGCGGCACGTTGATCCGACCTTTTCTTACAAGCCAGTAGTCGACCATGATCACGCCATACAACGGGCCGAGCAGGGCGCCGAGACCGGAGAGGAAGTACACGATCACCAGCGGGCTGTTGTAGAGGTTCCACGGCAGGATCAGTACGGCAATGGCTGCGCTGATCAGGCCGGCGCGGCGGAACGTCAGGTACTTGGGCGCCAGGTTGCTCAGCACGAAGGCCGGGGCGACGAAGTTGGCCATGATGTTGACCGCCACGGTGACGATCAGGAATGCCAGGCAACCGAGGACCAGGAAGAAGGTGTTGGGGATCGAGGCGATGATTTCGGTAGGACTTTCAATAATGTGGCCATTGATCTGAAATTGCGCACCGCAGAGCAGGACGGTAATGGCTGCAAACACCAGAATGTTCACCGGCAGGCCCCAGAAATTTCCGATCTTGATGGTCTTGCGGCACGGCGAAGAGCGGGCGAAGTCGCAGAAATTGAGGATCAGGGTGCCGTAGATCGCCAGCCACAGTGCGCCGCCGGCAAAGATATTGCGCCACATCTCAGCGCCGGTCAGCGGTTCGCGGATCGACCAGGCGATGGTCGCGTTGGCCTGGAAGTACATCCACCCGGCGAGGGCGGCGACGGTCAGCAGAATCACCGGTCCGGCAAACGCCTCGTAACGCCGCACCATTTCCATGCCATAGGCGAGGATCGCCAGTTGCACGAACCAGATCGCGACGAAACACACCCAGCCCAGGGTCGACAAACCGAGGATCGAGTCATGGTCATAGTCGGCGAATCCGGGATGAATGGCGGTCAGCAAGACACGAAACACCACCGAGGCCAGGTACGTCTGAATGCCGAACCAGGCGATGGCGATAACGGCGCGGATCAATGCAGGAATTTGTGCACCGTGGATGCCGAAACTGATCCGGCTGATGACCGGAAACGGCACACCGGTCTTTTGTCCCATGTACCCGGACAGATTCATGAAGCAATACACCAGCGCCGCGCCGATCCCCAGCGACAGCAGAATCTGCCAGCCGCCCAGGCCCAGGGCATACAGGCCGATGGCGAACGAGTAATTGGCAATGTTGTGAACGTCGTTGGTCCACAGGGCGAAGATGCTGTATTTGCCCCAGCGTCGACCTTCAGCCTTGGTCGGTGCCAGGTCGTTGTTATGCAGACGGGGGCTGAGTGCCACGGGGCATTGCAGGGTGTGATCACCGGTGGTTTGAGTGGAAGGGGAGGAGGGCAGATCCAGCGCAATATTGTTGTTGGAGAGGCTTGTACGCATTCCGGCAGGCTCCTGATGCTCGACCCGCGATGACTGTGCATGAGCGTTGGCTCGACAAATCTTCGTCGCGGGTGGCGAATATCATTGGTTACGGGGCATCTGCAGCCTGTACGGGATAGGGCGCTTCAGGCTTGCGGATCTAAAGTGTTTTTATGTTTTGAGGTGATTGTATACAAAACATGTATGCACTTAAGCCAGATCTGTGCCAGTCCTGAATCTATGAATGTCGTTGCTCATTTCGTTTTGTTATCAACGGGCGCTAAAGCGCTGAAAAACGGGCGATATAAGCTGACCGATTGCGCAGGTATTTATTTTTGCGGGTGGATTTTCAGGCGCGCGAAGCAACGCAAGTCAGGCGAGGAAATGTAACTTTTGGGTGCGCAGAAACAAAAAGTGCACACATAAATGGCACTGATGGTGACATTCATGTGTACACATTTATTGGGCAGAAAAATCAAACGGTGGGAGCGAGCCTGCTCGCGAAGGCGTTATGTCAGGCGACACCAATGTTGGATGTACCGCCCCCTTCGCGAGCAGGCTCGCTCCCACATTGGATATCACTAGGTTCCGGATCAGTCCTTGGACTTGCTGATGATATTCCCTGCATGCAGTCCGCATTCTTTCTGCGTCGCTTCTTCCCACCACCAACGCCCTTCACGCTCGTGCTGGTTCGGCAATACCGGGCGGGTGCAGGGTTCGCAACCGATACTGATGAAACCGCGCTCATGCAGGCTGTTGTACGGCAGCTCCAGCATGCGGATGTAACCCCAGATCTCTTCGCTGGTCATTTGCGCCAGGGGGTTGAATTTGTACAGGGTGCGCTCCGGGGTGGAGAACGCGGTGTCGATTTCCATCACCGCGACAGCGCTGCGGGTGCCGGGGCTCTGGTCACGGCGTTGGCCGGTGGCCCAGGCTTTCACGCCGGACAGCTTGCGGCGCAGCGGCTCGATCTTGCGGATGCCGCAGCATTCGCCATGGCCGTCCTTATAGAAACTGAACAGGCCCTTTTCCTTCACGAACGGTTCGAGCTTGGTGTAGTCCGGCGATACCAGTTCGATGTCGATCTTGTAGTGCTCGCGCACCTGATCGATGAAGCGGTAGGTCTCAGGGTGCAGGCGACCGGTGTCGAGGCTGAACACTTTGACGTTCTTGTTCAGCTTCCAGGCCATGTCCACCAGCACCACGTCTTCGGCGCCGCTGAAAGATATCCACAGGTCATCGCCGAACTCGGCGAACGCGAGTTTAAGGATGTCCTGGGCGGATTTGTTGGCATAGGTCGTGGCGAGTTCCACGACGTCGAACGTTGGGCTCATCAGGGCGGCTTCCTACAGGTCGGTGGCGCTGGGCGCTCTATATGGGGCCGATGGTAACAAAAAGCAGCGCCGGCCGGGGTGTCCTCTGCGTTGCGCGGTGGGGGTGGAGCCGCTAGAGTTCGGGCTCGCTCGACTCAATAAACAATACCAATGGGAGTGTCTTGTGGAAATTGCCTGTCTGGATCTTGAAGGTGTGCTGGTCCCGGAAATCTGGATCGCGTTTGCCGAAAAAACCGGGATCGAATCCCTCAGGGCCACTACCCGGGACATTCCCGACTACGACGTGTTGATGAAACAGCGCCTGCGGATACTCGACGAACACGGGCTGAAACTCGCCGATATCCAGGAAGTGATCGCCACGCTCAAACCGCTGGACGGCGCCATCGAGTTCGTCGATTGGCTGCGCGAGCGGTTCCAGGTGGTGATTCTGTCGGACACCTTCTACGAGTTTTCCCAGCCGCTGATGCGTCAACTGGGCTTCCCGACCTTGCTCTGCCATCGTCTGATTACCGACGATACCGGGCGAGTCACTGGCTATCAATTGCGTCAGAAAGATCCCAAGCGGCAGTCGGTATTGGCATTCAAGAGCCTGTACTACCGAGTGATTGCGGCGGGGGATTCCTATAACGACACCACGATGCTGGGTGAGGCGGATGCGGGGATTCTGTTTCACGCGCCGGACAACGTGATTCGCGAGTTCCCGCAGTTCCCGGCGGTGCATACGTTTGAAGAGCTGAAGCAGGCGTTCATCCAGGCGTCGAACCGTACCCTTAGCCTGTAAACACACCCCTGTGGCGAGGGAGCTTGCTCCCGCTCGGCTGCGCAGCAGTCGCAATCGGTTTGGGGGCGCTTCGCACCCCAGCGGGAGCAAGCTCCCTCGCCACAAAAATCAAAGGTTTTGCAGGGTATCGAGCAGTACCTTCACCTTGGTAATCGACTCCTGATACTCCGCCTGCCACTCGGAATCGGCGACGATCCCGCCGCCGCCCCAGCAACACACCTGCCCATCCTTGACCAGCAAGCTGCGTATGGCGATGGAACTGTCCATCTCGCCGCGTACGTCCAGGTACAGCAGTGAGCCGCAATACAACCCGCGGCGGGTCGGCTCCAGTTCGTCGATGATCTGCATCGCGCGAATCTTCGGTGCACCGGTAATCGAGCCACCGGGGAAGCTTCCGGCGATCAGGTCCAGCGCATCCCGGCCATCTGCCAGTTCGCCGGTCACGCTGCTCACCAGGTGATGCACATTGGGGTAGCTTTCCAGGCTGAACAGTTCCGGCACCCGGACCGAACCGGTGCGGCAGGTGCGACCGAGGTCGTTGCGCAGCAGGTCGACGATCATCAGGTTTTCCGCGCGATCCTTGGGGCTGGCCAGCAGTTCGGCGGCATTGGCCGCATCTTCGGCCGGAGTCAGGCCGCGAGGGCGCGTGCCTTTGATCGGCCGGGTTTCCACATGACGTTCGCTGACTTTGACAAATCGCTCAGGTGACAGGCTCAGCACCGCGCCACCGTCGGGCAAGCGCTGGAAGCCGGAAAACGGCGTCGGGCACGCCAGCCGCAGCGCGCAATACGCCGCCCATGGGTCACCCTGGCAGGGCGCGCGGAAACGCTGGGCGAAGTTGACCTGATAGCAGTCACCGGCCTGGATATATTGCTGAATGCGCTCGATGGCTTGCCGATACTGATCAACGCTCAGGTCGGGCTTCATGGGCGCTTGCAGTGTGAACGACTCGACCGCTTCAGCGGCGGGCTGGCTGAACAGCTGGATCAGGCGTTGACGCTCGCTGTCGGCCAGCGTCGGGTGAAACACCAGTTGACTGGTGGCCTGGTGGTGATCGCTGATCAGCGCCCAGTCGTACAGACCGAAACGCGCGTCCGGCAATTGCAGGTCGTCCTGCGCCTGGTGTGGCAGATTTTCCAGGTGGCGGCCGAAGTCGTAGCTCAGGTAGCCGATCAAGCCGCCCGCGAACGGCAACTCATAGGGTGCCGGCAACGATGCTTCACCCAATCGCGTCAGGTTATCGCGCAGGCGTTGCAGAAAACTGCCGCCACGTTCGTCAGGCGCTACCGTCAGTTGTTCCAGCGGCCAGGCGCTGAGCAGGTCAAACCGGCCACGCTCGGCGCTGGGGCGGCCACTGTCGAGCAGTACGGCACCGGGGGCATGACGGATGGCCGCGAAGTAGTCGGCGGGGTTGGCGCGATAGGGCAGGGGGTGTACGGAACAGGTCAGCATGGGCGGGTTGGATCGGCCATCGAGGCGGGGTGGCGATTGTAGTCCCCTCGGGGAATTGCTCCTAGAGGGGATGTCGGGGATTGGCATTTTGCGATTCTGCGTGAAACCTCTGGCGAGGGAGCTTGCTCCCGTTGGGCTGCGCAGCAGCCCCCAGGGTTCTTCAGTCCCGCCGAGTAGTCTGGGTTTGCGACTGCTTCGCAGCCGAGCGGGAGCAAGCTCCCTCGCCACAAAAAGCAGTGGCACCCCTCAAAAAGCAGAAGTCAACCCTCAACCGGCGGAATATGCCCGAACATCTCCTGCACAAACGCCATACGCTCTTCGACGGTTTCGGTCACGCCGCGAGCTTTCAGCTCTTCCAGCCGCGCCTCGACCGCATGGGTGCGCAAGGTCAGGCCGCAATCATTGGCAATCTGGATGTTCAAGCCCGGTCGGGCGTTGAGCTCGAGGATCAGCGGGCCTTTTTCCTGGTCGAGCACCATGTCGACACCGATGTAGCCCAGGCCGCACAACTCATAGCAACCGGCGGCGAGTTTCATGAAACCGTCCCAGTAGGGCAGTTGCACGCCGTCCACCGCGTTGGTGGTGTCCGGGTGTTTGGTGATGATGTTGTTCAGCCAGGTGCCGCGCAGGGTCAGGCCGGTGGCAAGGTCGACACCGACGCCGATGGCGCCCTGGTGCAGGTTGGCCTTGCCGCCGGACTGGCGGGTCGGCAGGCGCAGCATGGCCATGACCGGGTAGCCCATCAGCACGATGATGCGGATATCGGGCACGCCTTCGTAGCTGATGCTTTTGAAGATCTGGTCTGGAATCACCCGGTACTCGATCAGCGCCCGGTCGCGGTGCCCGCCGAGGGAATACAGTCCGGTGAGGATGCTGGAAATCTGATGTTCGATTTCCTCGTGACTGATGATCTTGCCGGACACCGTGCGATAGCGCCCCTCGAAGCGGTCGGCGATCACCAGGATACCGTCGCCGCCCGCGCCCTGGGCCGGTTTGATCACGAAGTCGCTGCGCTCGCCGATGATCTCGTCGAGCTTGTCGATTTCCTTCTCGGTGGAGATCACCCCGTAGAGTTCCGGCACATGGATGCCGGCGGCGATGGCGCGTTCCTTGGTGATGATCTTGTCATCGACAATCGGGTACAGGCTGCGCTTGTTGTACTTGAGCACATAGTCTGCGTTGCGCCGATTGATCCCCATGATGCCCCGCGCTTCCAGGGCCTTCCAGGTCTTCCAGAAACCGAACATCAGGCATCAGCCTTTTTCAGGAAGGCCTTGAAACGCACCAGTTCGGTCAGGCGGTAGCCGCGATAGCGACCCATCGCCAGCATGAAGGCCACCAGGATCAGCAGGATCGCCGGGAAGGTGAACACGAAATACACCAGTTCCGGCACGCTCATGATCAGGTGTGACAGGGTGGCGGCGAACAGGGTGCCGATCGCCACTTTCATGGCATGGCTGGCGCCACGTTCTTCCCAGGTGATCGACAAGCGTTCGATGGTCATGGTCAGAATCACCATCGGGAACAGCGCCACCGACAGCCCGCGCTCCAGGCCGAGTTTGTGGCTGAAAAGGCTGATGGCCGCGATCAACACCACCACGAAGGTCAGCACCACCGACAGCCTCGGCAGCATTTGCAGTTTCAGGTGTTCCAGGTAGGAGCGCAGCGACAGTCCCAGGGCCGTGATGATCGTGAACAGCACGATGCCGAAGCCGAGCTGGGTTTCGCGAAAGGCCAGGGCGATCAGTACCGGGGTGAAGGTGCCGAGGGTCTGCAGGCCGATCAGGTTGCGCAGGATCAGGATCACGAGCACGCCGATCGGGATCATCACCATGATCATGAACGTTTGCTGGGTTTGCAGCGGCAAGCCGTACAGCGAGTATTCGAGGAAGTTGGCGTCGGTGTTTTCGTCGGTCAGCTTGGCCAGGCGAATGGCGTTCATTTCGCTGTTGTTCATGCTGAAGGTGACGGTGGCTTTCTTGCCGCCATCGACGGTGATCAGGTTTTCATCGCCGGTCCACCACAGCAGGCGGTCAGTCGGCAGGCCCTGTTCGCCGGTTTCCGGGTTGAAGTACAGCCAGTCGGTGCCGTTGAAGCTGCGCAGCCAGAGTTCCGGGGTTTGCGGTTGATCGGCCACCAGGCGAATGGTGTGGACCTTTTCCACCGGCACATGGGCGATGGACAGCACCAGTTCAACGATCCTGGCCTTTTGCGCGGTGGACGGATCGCCTGCCAGCAGCAGCTTCACGTTGTCGTCGTTGACATTGTTGACACGCTTGATCGCTTCGCCGACGAAGGTTTCGACGTCGGCCGAGTGTTGGCGGATCGGCGCGAGCAGGGCTTCGGCGGCGATTTTTTCCGGGCCCTCGATGGCGATGCTGTCGCGGAAAGTCGGCCCTTTGATCTTGGTTTTTTCGGCGCTGTAGCGCTTGGTCAGCACCAGGCGGTAATACAGGGTCTGGTTGCCTTTGGCACGACGTGCCGACCAGGTGACCTTGCGGTTGCCGTCGACGCGGTTGACCGCCACCCCATAGTTATTGGAGATGAAGCTTTCGTTGAGGCTGACGTAGTCGCGGCTCAACGGCGGCACGAACATCTGGATCTTGACCGGGTCCTTGGCACTGGCGACGAACTCGACCTTGGCGTCGATGTTCCACAAGTCGTCGGTGGCGTCTTCGGTCACGGGAATGCCCAGCACGAAGATCTGATAGGCCGTGACTGAAATGCCCAGCACCACCAGGATGGCGATCAGCATTTTCAGATGAAGGGTAAGAGAGCGCATTGGAATTACTCTGCGGTATGAGCGTCGGTGGCGCAGGCGGGTTTGCCGGCAGCGTATTTAAGACTGGGGTCGACCAGTGCATCGAAGCGTTTGAGCGCTTCGGAGCCGATCAAAAGCGGGTATTGGAACGCGCTGCGGTCGGTCAGGTTCACTTCGATGCTGCGTAAGGCCGAGCCCATGCAGATATCCAGTTCGATCACCGGACGGGCGGTGTACTTCTTGCCTTCTTCCGGATCGTAGTCACCGGCGCGGCGCTTGATCTTGCTGACGCGGGCCAGCGGTCGTTCGATCGGGTGCGAATGGGCGGCGTCGATGGCCAGATAGAAGCGTACCCAGGATTCGCCATTGCGTTTGAAACGCTTGATGTCGCGGGCACTCAGGGAAGCGGTTTTCGCCCCGGTATCGAGTTTGGCGGCGACTTCAAGGTCGATGCCGCCCAGCGACGCGTACTCATTGAGGCCATACACAGTCTTTTCCCCCGCCACTGCAAAACCGGGCAGGCAAAGAAAATAAAGGAATGTGGAGAAGGGCTTGAGTCTCATAAATCCTGGTGCGCAGCGGTCCGTATTTCGATTCAAGACCCTGGCATTGCTGCGCAAGCTCCTCGTATGCCTATCAGCTATTTATGACAGACAGTGCAGATGTGACAAACAAATGCGGGCGGCATTCTAGCACGGTGGCTTGATGGCGCCAGCGCTGGCGGGCGGCTATAACCAGAGCTGCTGCATCTTGTTGGTGCAAGCGGTTATTAGACGATTGTCGACAATATCGATTTATCCTTTGACTGTTGACGCTGATTTCGCTAGTTTTTGTGGCATTGGTTTTGAAGGTGTCGACAATATGCTGGAGCAACTCGATCCGCCGCTTAGCGTCCAGGACGATTCGGAAACACTCTCCGAGAACGTCTTCCGGCGCATTCAGGCGGCTATCGTCAAGGGCGAGATCGCTCCTGGCAGCAAAATTTCCGAGCCGGAGCTGGCCCGTACCTATGGCATCAGCCGCGGTCCGCTGCGCGAGGCCATCCACCGCCTGGAGGGGCAGCGCCTGCTAGTGCGCGTACCGCACGTCGGGGCACGGGTGGTGTCGCTCAATCACGCGGAGCTGCTGGAGCTCTACGAAATCCGCGAATCCCTTGAAGGCATGGCCTGTCGTCTGGCGGCCGAACGCATGAGTGTCGAAGAAATTGACGAACTGCGGCGCGTCCTCGAAACCCACGAGCGCGATGAAGCGTTCCAGGCTGGCCGAGGCTATTACCAGCAGGAAGGCGATTTCGACTTCCACTACCGAATCATCCAGGGCAGCGGTAACCGCACCCTGACGCAAATGCTCTGCGGCGAGCTCTATCAATTGGTGCGCATGTATCGCATCCAGTTTTCCACCACGCCCAATCGCCCGCACCAGGCCTTTGCCGAGCACCACCGAATTCTCGATGCCATCGCCGACCGTGACGGTGAACTGGCCGAGTTGTTGATGCGCCGTCACATCGGCGCTTCCAAACGCAACATCGCCCGTCACTACCAGGACGGCGCCAATCCGACAGCCAAACGAGGTGAGTCATGAGTTCCAACAAGAGCACTCCAGGCCAGCGTTTCCGCGATGCGGTCGCCAGCGAGCATCCATTGCAAGTGGTCGGCGCGATCAACGCCAACCATGCGCTGCTGGCCAAGCGTGCCGGTTTCAAGGCGATTTACCTGTCCGGCGGCGGCGTCGCTGCCGGCTCCCTCGGTGTGCCGGACCTGGGCATTACCGGTCTGGATGACGTGTTGACCGATGTGCGCCGCATCACCGACGTCTGCGATCTGCCACTGCTGGTGGACGTGGACACCGGTTTCGGTTCCTCGGCGTTCAACGTCGCCCGTACCGTCAAGTCGATGATCAAGTTCGGCGCGGCAGCGATTCACATCGAAGACCAGGTCGGCGCCAAGCGCTGCGGTCACCGTCCTAATAAAGAAATCGTTTCGCAGCAGGAAATGGTCGATCGCATCAAAGCGGCCGTCGATGCCCGTACCGATGACAGCTTCGTGATCATGGCTCGCACCGACGCCTTGGCCGTGGAAGGCCTGGAGTCCGCTCTGGATCGCGCGGCGGCGTGCATCGAGGCTGGTGCCGACATGGTATTCCCGGAAGCCATCACCGAACTGGAAATGTACAAACTGTTCGCCAGCCGCGTGAAAGCACCGATCCTGGCCAACATCACCGAATTCGGCGCGACGCCGCTGTACACCACCGAGCAACTCGCCGCTGCCGACGTGTCGCTGGTGCTGTACCCGCTGTCGGCCTTCCGCGCCATGAACAAGGCGGCGGAAAACGTCTACACCGCGATCCGCCGCGACGGCACGCAGCAGAACGTCATCGACACCATGCAGACGCGCATGGAGCTTTACGATCGCATCGACTACCACACCTTCGAGCAGAAGCTCGATGCGTTGTTTGCCGCGAAGAAGTAATGAACACCCTGTACCTGTAGGAGCGAGCTCGCTCGCGATGGACCTCAACGATAACGCTGTGTCCCTGATGCACAGCGGTGTGCCGTCCACCTTCGCGAGCAAGCTCGCTCCTACAGAAGAGATTGGTTTCCCTAACAAATTCAAAAATTGGAGACAGCAATGGCCGAAGCAAAAGTACTCAGTGGCGCCGGGCTCCGTGGCCAGGTTGCCGGGCAAACCGCACTGTCCACCGTGGGCCAGTCGGGCGCAGGGCTGACCTATCGCGGCTACGACGTTCGCGAACTGGCGGCTGACGCTCAATTCGAAGAAGTCGCTTACCTGCTGCTGTACGGCGAACTGCCGAGCAAAACCCAACTGGCGGCCTACATCAGCAAGCTGAGCAAGCTGCGCGACCTGCCGCAAGCCTTGAAGGAAGTGCTGGAACGCATCCCTGCCGACGCCCATCCGATGGACGTGATGCGCACCGGTTGCTCGTTCCTGGGCAACCTCGAGCCGGAGAAAGACTTCTCCGAGCAACACGACAAGACCGACCGCCTGTTGGCCGCGTTCCCGGCGATCATGACCTACTGGTATCGCTTTAGCCATGAAGGCCAGCGCATCGATTGCGTGAGCGACGAGGCATCCATCGGCGGTCACTTCCTGCACCTGCTGCACGGCAAGAAACCGAGCGAATTGCACGTCAAGGTGATGAACGTTTCGCTGATCCTCTACGCGGAGCACGAGTTCAACGCCTCGACCTTCACCGCGCGGGTCTGCGCTTCGACGTTGTCCGACCTGTTCTCCTGCGTCACCGCGGCCATCGGTTCGTTGCGCGGTCCGCTGCACGGCGGCGCCAACGAAGCGGCGATGGAAATGATCGAGCGTTTCGCGTCGCCGGAAGAGGCGATCAAGGGCACCCTCGGCATGCTCGAGCGCAAGGACAAGATCATGGGCTTCGGCCACGCGATCTATAAGGACAATGATCCGCGTAACGAAGTGATCAAGGGCTGGTCGAAAAAACTCGCTGACGAAGTGGGCGACAAGGTGTTGTTCCCGGTCTCCGAAGCCATCGACAAGACCATGTGGGAGCAGAAGAAACTGTTCCCGAATGCCGACTTCTACCATGCCTCGGCGTACCACTTCATGGGCATCCCGACCAAGTTGTTCACACCGATTTTCGTCTGCTCGCGCCTGACCGGCTGGGCTGCCCATGTGTACGAACAACGCGCCAACAACCGCATCATCCGCCCGAGCGCCGAGTACGTCGGCGTCGAACAGCGCAAGTTCGTGCCAATCGAACAACGCTGAATGGTGGGGGCCGAGCACTGATCCAGAGGTTCACCGAAAACCCTGTGGGAGCTGGCTTGCCAGCGATGACTGAGTCACATCCAACACTGATGGTGACAGACCCACCGCTATCGCTGGCAAGCCAGCTCCCACAGGGTTCAGTGTGAATTTCAAGGTCGGTACCAGGCCCCACCCTTTGTAACTACCGTGACCGAGTCCTGACCGATGAACACAGAATTCCGTAAACCGCTGCCCGGCAGCCATCTGGATTACTACGACGTCCGCGCGGCGGTCGAGGCCATCCAGCCCGGCGCCTACGACACCCTGCCGTACACCTCCCGCGTGCTGGCGGAAAACCTTGTGCGTCGCTGCGACCCGGCCACGCTCACCGAATCCCTGAAGCAATTCATCGAACGCAAGCGCGACCTCGATTTCCCATGGTTCCCGGCCCGCGTGGTGTGCCACGACATCCTCGGCCAGACCGCACTGGTGGACCTCGCCGGCCTGCGTGACGCCATCGCCTTGCAAGGCGGTGACCCGGCGCAAGTGAACCCGGTGGTGCCGACGCAACTGATCGTCGACCACTCCCTGGCCGTCGAGCGTGGCGGCTTCGATCCCGAGGCGTTCGAGAAGAACCGCGCCATCGAAGACCGTCGCAACGAAGACCGTTTCCACTTCATCAACTGGACCAAGAAGGCGTTCAAGAACGTCGACGTGATCCCGCCGGGCAATGGCATCATGCACCAGATCAACCTGGAGAAAATGTCTCCGGTGATTCAAGTGCGCGACGGCGTTGCATTCCCCGACACCTGCGTCGGCACAGACAGCCACACCCCGCACGTCGATGCGCTGGGCGTAATCGCCATTGGCGTCGGTGGCCTGGAAGCCGAGAGCGTGATGCTGGGCCGCGCGTCGTGGATGCGTCTGCCGGAAAGCGTTGGTGTCGAACTGACGGGCAAGCTGCAGCCGGGCATCACCGCCACTGACATGGTGCTGGCGCTGACCGAATTCCTGCGCAAGCAAAAAGTGGTCGGTGCATGGCTGGAATTCTTCGGTGAAGGCGCATCGGCCCTGACCCTGGGCGACCGCGCCACCATTTCCAACATGGCCCCGGAGTACGGCGCCACGGCGGCGATGTTCTACATCGACCAGCAGACCATCGACTACCTCAAGCTGACCGGTCGTGAAGACGAGCAGGTGCAGTTGGTCGAGAACTACGCCAAGCAGGTCGGCCTCTGGGCCGACAGCTTGAAGGGCGCGCAGTACGAGCGCGGCCTGACCTTCGACCTGTCTTCGGTGGTGCGCAACATGGCCGGCCCGAGCAACCCGCACGCCCGTGTGGCGGTTTCGGATCTGGCGGCCAAAGGCATCTCCGGCCAGTGGGAAGACGTACCCGGTCAAATGCCGGATGGCGCGGTGATCATCGCGGCCATCACCAGCTGCACCAACACCAGCAACCCGCGCAACGTGATCGCTGCCGGCCTGCTGGCGCGCAACGCCAACAAGCTCGGCCTGACCCGCAAGCCATGGGTCAAATCGTCTCTGGCGCCGGGTTCGAAAACCGTGGCCCTGTACCTGGACGAAGCCGGCCTGACCGATGAACTGGAGCAGCTCGGCTTCGGCGTCGTGGCCTTTGCCTGCACCACCTGCAACGGCATGTCCGGCGCGCTGGATCCGGTGATCCAGCAAGAGATCATCGACCGCGACCTGTACGCCACTGCCGTACTGTCCGGCAACCGCAACTTCGACGGCCGGATTCACCCGTACGCCAAGCAAGCGTTCCTCGCCTCGCCACCGCTGGTGGTCGCTTATGCCATCGCCGGCACCATCCGTTTCGACATCGAAAAAGACGTGCTGGGCGTGGTCGATGGCAAGGAAATCCGCCTGAAAGACATCTGGCCAAGCGACGAAGAAATCGACGCCGTGGTGAAAGCGTCGGTCAAACCGGAGCAGTTCCGTCAGGTCTATATCCCGATGTTCGCCATTCACGAAGACACCGGCCCGAAAGTCGCGCCGCTGTACGACTGGCGCGAGATGAGCACTTACATTCGCCGTCCGCCGTACTGGGAAGGTGCGCTGGCCGGGGCACGTCCGCTCAAGGGCATGCGCCCGCTGGCGGTGTTGCCGGACAACATCACCACCGATCACCTCTCGCCGTCCAACGCCATCATGCTGGACAGCGCCGCCGGCGAGTACCTGGCGAAAATGGGCTTGCCGGAAGAGGACTTCAACTCCTACGCGACTCACCGGGGTGACCACCTCACCGCACAACGCGCGACCTTTGCCAACCCGAAACTGTTCAACGAAATGGTCCAGGAAAACGGCAAGGTCAAGCAGGGTTCGCTGGCGCGCGTGGAGCCGGAAGGCCAGGTCATGCGCATGTGGGAAGCCATCGAAACCTACATGGACCGCAAGCAGCCGCTGATCATCATCGCCGGCGCCGACTACGGTCAGGGTTCGTCCCGCGACTGGGCGGCCAAGGGCGTGCGACTGGCGGGTGTGGAAGCGATTGCCGCTGAAGGTTTCGAGCGCATTCACCGCACCAACCTGGTGGGCATGGGCGTGTTGCCGCTGGAGTTCAAGCCGGGTACCAACCGCCACACCCTGGCCATCGACGGCAGCGAAACCTACGACGTGATCGGCGATCGCACGCCGCGCGCCGAGCTGACGCTGGTGATCCATCGCAAGAACGGCGAGCGTATCGAGGTGCCGGTGACTTGCCGCCTCGACACCGCCGAAGAAGTGTCGATCTACGAGGCGGGCGGCGTGTTGCAACGCTTCGCCCAGGACTTCCTCGAAGAGTCGGCGGTTGCCGTCTAACACTGGCTGTACGGGCACGGGACTTTGGGTCCCGTGTCTGTTTTTGAAGGAGCACTCATGTCTCACGCAGCTCATTTTGCCAAGCAGATCAAGATTCCCGCCACCTATATGCGCGGCGGCACCAGTAAAGGCGTGTTCTTCAGCCTCAAGGACCTGCCCGAGGCGGCACAGGTTCCAGGCCCGGCCCGCGATGCGTTGTTGTTGCGCGTCATTGGCAGCCCAGACCCCTACGACAAGCAAATCGACGGCATGGGCGGCGCGACCTCCAGCACCAGCAAAACCGTGATCCTGTCGAAAAGCACCAAGGCCGATCACGACGTCGATTACCTGTTCGGTCAGGTGTCCATCGACAAGCCTTTCGTCGACTGGAGCGGTAACTGCGGCAACCTCTCGGCGGCGGTCGGTTCGTTCGCCGTCAGCAATGGCCTGGTGGATGCCAGTCGCATTCCGCAAAACGGCGTTGCCGTGGTCCGTGTATGGCAGGCCAATATCGGCAAGACCATCATCGCCCACGTGCCGATCACCAACGGTGAAGTGCAGGAAACCGGCGACTTCGAGCTCGACGGTGTGACCTTCCCGGCTGCCGAAGTACAACTCGAATTCCTCGACCCGGCAGCGGAAGAAGAGGGTGGCGGTGGTTCGATGTTCCCCACCGGCAACCTGATCGATGAGCTGGAAGTGCCGGGCGTCGGCACGCTCAAAGTCACCATGATCAACGCCGGCATCCCAACCATTTTCGTCAATGCCCAAGACATCGGTTACACCGGCACCGAATTGCAGGGCGCGATCAACGGCGACCCGAAAGCGTTGTTGATGTTCGAAACCATCCGCGCTTACGGCGCACTGCGCATGGGCCTGATTTCGAACATTGACGAAGCGGCCAAGCGGCAGCACACGCCGAAGGTGGCGTTTGTCGCCAAGCCTGCGGACTACGTGGCGTCCAGCGGCAAGGCGATTGCCGCCGGTGATGTCGACCTGCTGGTACGCGCGTTGTCCATGGGCAAGCTGCACCACGCGATGATGGGCACCGCAGCGGTGGCGATCGGTACGGCGGGGGCGATTTCCGGTACTTTGGTCAACCTCGCGGCGGGCGGTGTCGAACGCAATGCCGTGCGTTTCGGTCACCCGTCGGGCACCTTGCGCGTCGGCGCCGAAGCCAGCCAGGTCGACGGCGAATGGACCGTGAACAAAGCCATCATGAGCCGCAGTGCGCGGGTGTTGATGGAAGGCTACGTCCGCGTGCCGGGTGATTCTTTCTGATCGAGTACTGAACCCTTGTGGGAGCGAGCCTGCTCGCGAAGACGGGGTGACATTCAACATGGATGTCGACTGATACGCCGCTTTCGCGAGCAGGCTCGCTCCCACAACTGATCGCATTTCAAAATAAGAAAGTAATCATCCGCTGAGATTGCCTTGAACCGAGGTCCCATCAACGAACCACTTACAGAGTGAATCGAACATGAGCGCCAACGTTGACCTGAACAATCGTCCGGACTATGACCAGGTCCTGCAGGACATTGCCGATTACGTCCTCAACTTCAAGATCGAATCCACAGAAGCCCTGGACACCGCCCGCAACTGCCTGATGGATACCCTGGGGTGTGGTCTGCTGGCGCTGCGCTTTCCCGAATGCACCAAGCACCTGGGACCAGTGGTCGAAGGCACTGTCGTGCCGTTCGGCGCGCGGGTTCCCGGCACCAGTTATCGTCTGGACCCGGTTAAAGCCGCGTGGGACATCGGCTGTATTGTGCGCTGGCTCGACTACAACGACACCTGGCTCGCCGCCGAGTGGGGGCACCCCTCGGATAACCTGGGCGGCATTCTCGCGGTGGCCGACCACCTGTCACAAAAACGCCTGGCCAATGGCGATGCACCGCTGACCCTGCGCGTTGTGCTCGAAGCCATGATCATGGCCCATGAAATTCAAGGCGTGATCGCTCTGGAAAACTCGTTCAATCGTGTCGGCCTCGATCACGTCATTCTGGTGAAAGTCGCCTCCACCGCGGTCACTGCCAAACTGATGGGGGCCAACCGCGAGCAACTGTTGTCGGCGTTGTCCCACGCCTTTGCCGATGGCCAGGCGTTGCGCACCTATCGTCATGCGCCGAATGCCGGGTCGCGCAAATCCTGGGCGGCCGGTGATGCCTCAAGCCGTGGGGTGCGTCTGGCAGACATCGCGATGCGGGGCGAGATGGGTATTCCCGGTGTCTTGAGCGCCAGGCAGTGGGGCTTCTACGACGTATTGTTCAGCCACACCAATAACGATCTGGCGCTCAAGGCCGACGACAAGCGCGCCTTCAGTTTCTCCCGCCCGTACGGCAGCTATGTGATGGAAAACGTGCTGTTCAAGATCAGTTTTCCCGCCGAGTTCCACGCGCAAACCGCCTGCGAAGCGGCGGTGACCCTGCACCCGCAAGTCCGCAACCGGCTGCACGAAATCGACAAAATCGTCATCACCACCCACGAATCGGCGATCCGCATCATTTCCAAGGTCGGCCCGCTGGCCAATGCCGCCGACCGCGATCACTGCATCCAGTACATGACCGCGGTGCCGCTGGCCTTCGGCAATCTGGTGGCCGAATACTACGAAGATGACTTCCACAGGGCGCATCCGATCATCGATGTGCTGCGCGACAAAATGGTCATCGTCGAGGACCCGCGTTACACCCGCGAGTACCTGGAAGCGGACAAACGCTCCATTGCCAATGCGGTGCAGGTGTTTTTCAAGGACGGTTCCAGCACCGAGAACGTGGTGGTTGAGTACCCGATTGGTCACCGTCGGCGCCGTACGGATGGTATTCCGTTGCTGGAGGACAAGTTCAAGGCAAACCTGGCGACGCGCTTCACGGCACAGCGATGCGAGGAGATATTTACCCTGTGCAAGGATCAGGCGCGGCTTGAGGCAACGCCGGTGAATCGGTTTGTGGATTTGTTTGTTATCTGAAAGACCGCGTTATCGTTCTTCGCGAGCAGGCTCGCTCCCACATTTGACCGCCTTCCAATGTGGGAGCGAGCCTGCTCGCGAAGGCGGTGTGTCAGGCGCTACAAATCTATTTGAACCGCCGCTCCACACCTTTCTCCACCAAAATCTTCGCGGAGATTTCTTCAACGGAAAAATGCGTGGAGTTGATGTTCGGAATGTTCTCGCGGCGGAACAGGTTTTCCACCTCGCGCACTTCGAACTCGCACTGGGCGTAGCTCGAATAGCGGCTGTTGGGCTTGCGCTCGTTGCGGATCGCGGTGAGTCGGTCCGGGTCGATGGTCAGGCCGAACAGCTTGTGCTGGTGGGCACGCAGGGCGCTTGGCAGTTGCAGGCGTTCCATGTCGTCTTCGGTCAGCGGGTAGTTGGCCGCGCGGATGCCGAATTGCATGGCCATGTACAGACAGGTCGGGGTTTTGCCGCAGCGCGACACGCCCACCAGGATCAGGTCGGCCTTGTCGTAATAGTGCGTGCGGGCGCCGTCGTCGTTGTCGAGGGCGAAATTCACCGCCTCGATGCGCTCCATGTAATTGGTGTTGGCACCGATGGAGTGGGACTTGCCGACGGTGTAGGAAGAATGCTCGGTCAGTTCCTGTTCAAGGGGCGCCAGGAAGGTCGAGAAAATGTCGATCATGAAACCATTGGAAGTCGCGAGGATCTCACGAATATCCTGATTGACGATGGTATCGAAGATGATCGGGCGAAAGCCGTCGTTTTCGGCGGCTTTGTTGATTTGTTGTACCATGGCCCGCGCTTTGTCCACGTTGTCGATGTACGGCCGCGTGACTTTGCTGAAGGTAATGTTTTCGAACTGCGCCAGGAGGCTTTGACCCAGGGTTTCGGCAGTAATGCCGGTGCCATCGGAGATAAAGAAAGCAGATCGTTTCATTTGCACCTTGGGCCTTAAGCTAATGATCATTCTTGGATATGATAGGCGCGATTTGTCGGCCGCCATTGGCCCGCATTCTCACTTATTTTCCAGGTCCAGGCCATACAGCCGGCAAACGCTCCCCCGAGCAACCGGCTTCTGAGCTTTTCCAACACAGTTAGTGGAGAGATCACCTTGGTAGAGTACGTAGTTTCCCTCGATAAGCTCGGCAAACACGATGTTGAGCATGTGGGGGGCAAGAACGCATCCCTGGGCGAGATGATCAGCAACCTGGCAGGTGCCGGTGTATCGGTGCCCGGTGGCTTCGCCACGACCGCTCAGGCTTATCGTGATTTCCTGGAACTGAGCGGCTTGAATCAGCAGATTCACGATGCCCTCGATGCCCTGGACGTCGACGACGTGAATGCACTGGCCAAGACCGGTGCCCAGATCCGTCAATGGATCATGGAAGCCGAGTTCCCTGAAAAACTGAACACCGAAATCCGCACCGCATTCGCCGCGCTGTCCGCCGGCAACCCTGACGTGGCCGTGGCCGTGCGTTCTTCCGCGACTGCCGAAGACTTGCCAGACGCCTCTTTCGCCGGTCAGCAGGAAACCTTCCTGAACATCCGTGGTGTCGAAAACGTCATTCGCGCCGCCAAAGAGGTGTTCGCCTCCCTTTTCAACGATCGCGCGATTTCCTACCGCGTGCACCAGGGCTTCGACCACAAGTTGGTAGCCCTGTCGGCCGGCGTACAGCGCATGGTCCGTTCCGAAACCGGCACCGCCGGCGTGATGTTCACCCTCGATACCGAATCGGGCTTCCGTGACGTGGTGTTCATCACCGGCGCCTACGGCCTGGGTGAAACCGTCGTACAAGGCGCGGTCAACCCGGATGAGTTCTACGTCCACAAAGGCACGCTGGCCGCCGGTCGCCCGGCGATCCTGCGCCGCAACCTGGGCAGCAAGGCCATCAAGATGATCTACGGCGACGAGGCCAAGGCCGGACGTTCGGTCAAGACCGTCGATGTCGACAAGACCGATCGCGCGCGTTTCTGCCTGACCGACGCCGAAGTCAGCGAGCTGGCCAAGCAGGCGATGATCATCGAGAAGCACTACCAGTGCCCGATGGACATCGAATGGGCCAAGGACGGTGACGACGGCAAGCTGTACATCGTGCAGGCCCGTCCGGAAACCGTGAAGAGCCGCACCCAGGCCAACGTCATGGAACGCTACCTGTTGAAGGAAACCGGCACCGTGCTGGTGGAAGGCCGTGCCATCGGCCAGCGCATCGGCGCCGGCAAGGTGCGCATCATCAAGGACGTGTCCGAGATGGACAAGGTCCAGCCAGGCGACGTTCTGGTCTCCGACATGACCGACCCGGACTGGGAACCGGTCATGAAACGCGCCAGCGCCATCGTCACCAACCGTGGCGGCCGTACCTGCCACGCAGCGATCATCGCCCGTGAGCTGGGTATCCCGGCCGTGGTCGGTTGCGGCAACGCCACCCAGCTGTTGAAAGACGGCCAGGGCGTGACCGTTTCCTGCGCTGAAGGCGACACCGGTTTCATCTTCGAAGGCGAACTGGGCTTCGACATCAAGAAGAACTCCGTGGACGCCATGCCGGAGCTGCCGTTCAAGATCATGATGAACGTCGGCAACCCGGACCGCGCCTTTGATTTCGCGCAGTTGCCGAACGCTGGTGTGGGCCTGGCCCGCCTGGAGTTCATCATCAACCGCATGATCGGCGTGCACCCCAAGGCGCTGCTGAACTACGACGGCCTGCCGCAGGACATCAAGGAAAGCGTCGACAAGCGCATCGCCGGCTACAACGATCCGGTCGGCTTCTATGTCGATAAACTGGTCGAAGGCATCAGCACCCTGGCCGCCGCGTTCTGGCCGAAAAAGGTCATCGTGCGCCTGTCGGACTTCAAGTCCAACGAATACGCCAACCTGATCGGCGGCAAGCTCTACGAGCCGGAAGAAGAGAACCCGATGCTGGGCTTCCGTGGCGCTTCGCGTTACATCAGCGAATCGTTCCGCGACTGCTTCGAACTCGAATGCCGTGCCCTCAAGCGCGTGCGCAACGAGATGGGCCTGACCAACGTTGAAATCATGGTGCCGTTCGTTCGCACCCTGGGTGAAGCGAGCCAAGTGGTGGATCTGCTGGCCGAAAACGGCCTGGCCCGTGGCGACAACGGTCTGCGCGTCATCATGATGTGTGAACTGCCGTCCAACGCGATCCTGGCTGAAGAGTTCCTCGAATTCTTCGATGGTTTCTCCATCGGCTCCAACGACCTGACCCAGCTGACCCTGGGCCTGGACCGTGACTCCGGGATCATCGCGCACCTGTTCGATGAGCGTAACCCGGCGGTCAAGAAGCTGTTGGCCAACGCCATTGCCGCGTGCAACAAGGCCGGCAAGTACATCGGCATTTGCGGTCAGGGTCCTTCGGACCACCCGGACCTGGCCAAGTGGCTGATGGAACAAGGCATCGAAAGCGTTTCGTTGAACCCCGATTCCGTACTGGAAACCTGGTTCTTCCTGGCTGAGGGTCAGGCTTCGGCTTGATCGTGTGTGAACGGCCCGTCTTGCTGTAGGAGCGAGCTCGCTCGCGATGGACGTCAACGATGACGCGTTTATCCTGGATGAACGTGGTGTTCTGAAGTTCTTCGCGAGCAAGCTCGCTCCTACAGGGTGGGGCGGTTCGTTTCAAGATTGAAGTAGGGCGGGCTCCTCTGGATGCCGCCCTTTTTTGTGCAAGAGACTATGCAAAGCAGCAGCAACCTATTTCCTGTCGCCCTGATCAGCGCCGAGCGGCGCGGTGATCTGAGCGAAGATGTCTATCGATTGAAGCCCGCCAACAGCCCTGACGGTACCGTCGAGCTGGCTGTGACGCGCCTGGGCATGGCCGATGAGCACTCCGTGCGCGGCGTGCCGGTGATTCTGTTGCATGGCAGCTTTTCCAATCGACGCTTCTGGTTTTCCCCCAAGGGCCTGGGCCTGGGGGCTTATCTGACGCGCCTGGGATTCGATGTCTGGATTCCGGAAATGCGCGGTCACGGCTTGTCCCAGCGCAACCAGAACTATCGCAAAAACCGCGTTGCCGACTATGCGCGTTACGATCTGCCGGCCATTGGCGCATTCGTGCGCGAGCAAAGCGGCCAGGTCCCGCACTGGATCGGCCATTCGCTGGGCGGCATTACCCTGGCGGCAGCGCTGGGTGGTGATTACATTGGCGAGCCGGTGGTGGCGTCCGCGGCATTTTTCGGCACGCAAGTCAGCCGCACCTATTGGCCGTTGAAAATTCCGCCAGTCGAGTGGAGCGGGCGTTTCATTCTCAAGCGTTTTGCCCAGTTGTCCGGTTCACGACTCAAGCGCGGTCCGGAAGACGAGCCGATCGGGTTGGCTCTGGAAAGCATGCGCTGGTACGGCTTGTTCGGGCGCTTTGGCGATGCCGACAAGGACTGGTGGGCAGGGTTGGCCGAGGTCAAGTTGCCGGTGCTGGCAGTGAGCGCCGCAGGCGATCATCAGGATCCGACCTGGGCTTGTCACAAGTTGTTCGATCAGGTGGGTTCCGAGCACAAGCAATTTATCAACCTGGGTCGCGATCAGGGCTTTAGTGACAATTTTGGTCACGTGGAAATGCTGGTCAGCAAAGCCGCCCAGGCTGAAGTCTGGCCGTTGGTGGCCCGCTGGTTGGCGGATCAACAAACACCGCTGCTGGGCAATCAAGCGGATTTGACCACGACGATCTAAGCTGGACGCTCTATCAGGGGCATTTCGCTCTGATCGGCTTGCGGCTAAGATATGACGGATTGAGCTATTCCAGTCATTTTTGATGATTGAGTCATCAGTGATGTTCGTCCCGTCTTCCTCTTTACAGGAGTTTCTCGATGATCCATTACCTCACGCCTGACCTGTGCGACGCCTACCCGGAGCTGGTGCAGGTGCTGGAACCGATGTTCAGCAATTTCGGCGGCCGTGATTCCTTCGGCGGCGAAATCGTGACCATCAAGTGCTTCGAAGACAACTCGCTGGTCAAGGATCAGGTCGAACTCAACGGCAAGGGCAAGGTACTGGTGGTCGATGGCGGCGGCTCCCTGCGTCGCGCGCTGCTGGGCGACATGCTGGCCGAGAAGGCGGCGAATAACGGCTGGGAAGGGCTGGTGATCTACGGTTGCATCCGTGATGTCGACGTTATCGCGCAAACCGACCTGGGGGTGCAGGCGCTGGCCAGTCACCCGATGAAGACCGACAAGCGCGGCATCGGCGACCTCAACGTTGCCGTGACCTTCGCCGGCGTGACCTTCCATCCAGGCCAGTACATCTATGCGGACAACAATGGCGTGATCATTTCGCCAAGCCCGCTGAAAATGCCTGAGTAAGATTCAGCCGACTTTTTTTGAAGAATGGAATGCGGATGTTCGAGGAAGAAAACGCGCAGTGGGGGCTGGTACATGCCCTTGTGCTGGACGGTAAAGGCGGTGCGCGTTCGATAGCCCGGACAGAACTCGATGACTTGCAGCTGCAGGCCCATGAAAGCCTGTGGCTGCACTGGGATCGCAGTCACCCGCAAACCCAGACCTGGCTGCGCAAAACCAGCGGTCTGAGCGAGTTCAGCTGCGACCTCCTGCTGGAAGAAAATACCCGTCCGCGCCTTCTACAGCTTTCGGACAGCGAACTGCTGCTATTTTTGCGTGGGGTAAACCTCAATCCGGGCGCCGAGCCTGAAGACATGGTGTCGGTACGGATCTTCGGCTCGGCCCAACGGGTCATTTCCCTGCGTTTGCGTCCATTGCGCGCCACCGAAGAGCTGCTGGTGCAACTGGCGGACGGCAAGGGACCGAAAACCGCCTCCGAACTCATTCTTTATATGGCGCAGTACCTCACCAACAAGGTGCAGGATCTGGTCAGTTGCCTCTCGGAAGTGGTCGATGAGGAAGAAGAAAAGCTGGATGCCGACGAACGGTATACACCCGAGCATGGAGAGGTTTTACAGATCCGTCGCCGGGCGGCTGCGTTGAAGCGGTTTCTCGCTCCGCAGCGGGATATTTTTGGTCAGCTGACGCGGATCAAGTTGCCGTGGTTCGTTGAGGACGACGGGGATTACTGGAATGAATTGAACAACAGCCTGACCCGTTATTTAGAGGAACTTGAGTTAACGCGGGAGCGGGTGGGGCTGGTCCTGGAGGCTGAAGACCGCCGCTTGAGCGTGCGCATGAACCGCACGATGTATCGCTTCGGGATCATCACCGGGATCTTTCTGCCGATGAGTTTTCTGACCGGTCTTTTGGGGATCAACGTCGGGGGTATTCCGTTTTCCGAAAGCCCCTATGGCTTCCTCGTCGCCTGCCTGCTGATGATTTCGGTGGCGCTCGGGCAGTGGTGGTTATTCCGACGTTTGCGCTGGGTTTGAAAGTGACCCATGTGACCCGACCAAATTTGACCGCGTCTTTCACAGACATCACGAGAGGTGCGTATGCACGATCCGTTTGAAGAGTCTTTGCGTGACATGCTCAAGGCATCACCGTCCACCCGGGACGACGATGCATGCCTTGGTCGCGTCCTGAAAACCGCCAACCGCCAGGTCGGCGCCGGCGATCTGTTCAGCCTGCTGGGCCGCTGGCTGCCCGCGCTGATGATCGCTCTGAATAACGGCTCGGCCCACGTGGCGCCGGTGTCCCGTCTTCGTAAACCTACCGCTCGCACTGCTGATAAGGCTGATTGAATATGGAACTTGATCTCTGGACACAGAGCCTCGTCACTGCAATGACTGCGTTATGGACCAAGGTTGCGAACTTCATTCCGAACCTGTTTGGCGCACTGGTTGTGCTGCTTTTGGGTTTTGTCGTGGCCAAGCTGCTGGACACGTTGCTGTCCAAATTGCTCGCCAAACTGGGCCTCGATCGCCTGATGGGCGGTACCGGCCTGACCAAGCTGCTGTCACGCGCCGGTCTCCAGGTTCCGATCTCCACGCTGATTGGTAAAATCGTTTATTGGTTCGTTCTGCTGATTTTTCTGGTTTCTGCCGCAGAATCCCTTGGACTTGAGCGAGTTTCAGCTACGCTGGATATGCTTGCGTTGTATTTGCCGAAGGTATTCGGCGCAGCGCTGGTGCTGCTGGTGGGTGTCCTGCTGGCGCAACTGGCCAATGGCCTGGTGCGCGGCGCCGCGGAAGGCGTAGGCCTGGACTACGCTTCCGGGTTGGGGCGAATTGCCCAGGGCCTGGTGATCATCATCAGCATCTCGGTAGCGATCAGCCAGTTGGAGGTCAAAACTGACCTGCTCAACCATGTGATCGTCATCGTTTTGATTACCGTTGGTCTGGCGGTTGCGCTGGCCATGGGATTGGGAAGCCGGGAAATTGCCGGTCAGATTCTTGCGGGAATCTATGTGCGTGAGTTGTACCAGGTTGGGCAACAAGTGCGTGTTGGCGAGGTCGAAGGGCAGATCGAAGAGATCGGCACGGTTAAAACCACATTGCTGACCGATGAGGGTGAGCTAGTCTCTCTTTCCAATCGGATCCTCCTTGAGCAGCATGTGAGTAGCCGCTAACCCGGCAAACCCTGCTAATGTATGCCGCCGCTAAAAAGCCTGCAGACGCAGGCAGCGGTGGACATTGACCTGACTGTCGGCCCGACTTGTTTTGAATAAAGCCCAATCGCTATCCACGCGCTACGACCCCCGCGAGCTCTCTGATGAGGAGTTGGTCGCGCGCTCGCATACCGAGCTGTTTCATGTTACGCGCGCCTATGAAGAACTGATGCGGCGTTACCAGCGAACATTATTTAACGTCTGTGCACGATATCTCGGGAACGATCGCGATGCAGATGATGTCTGTCAGGAAGTGATGTTGAAGGTGTTGTATGGCTTGAAGAACTTCGAGGGCAAATCGAAGTTCAAGACATGGCTATATAGCATCACGTACAACGAGTGCATCACACAGTATCGGAAGGAACGGCGAAAGCGTCGCTTGATGGACGCATTGAGTCTGGACCCCCTCGAAGAAGCGTCCGAAGAAAAGGCGCCGAAACCCGAGGAGAAGGGCGGACTTGATCGCTGGCTAGTGTATGTGAACCCGATTGACCGCGAAATTCTGGTGCTACGATTTGTCGCAGAGCTGGAATTTCAGGAGATCGCAGACATCATGCACATGGGTTTGAGTGCAACAAAAATGCGGTACAAACGCGCTCTAGATAAATTGCGTGAGAAATTTGCAGGCGTTGCCGAAACTTAGTTCGGCGCAAATATCTCTTACGTGTAGGCAAGTTCTGATAGACTTGCCGCCGAGTTGTCCCCCGGTTTGCGGGACTGCTTCACAATCACCAGATGGGGATTTAACGGATGAAACTGAAAAACACCTTGGGCTTGGCCATTGGTTCTCTTATTGCCGCCACTTCGATCGGCGCTCTGGCACAGGGCCAAGGCGCAGTTGAAATCGAAGGCTTCGCCAAGAAAGAGTACTATGACAGCACCCGTAACTTCAAAAACGACGGCAACCTGTTCGGTGGCTCGGTTGGTTACTTCCTGACTGACGACGTTGAGCTGCGTCTGGCCTACGACGAAGTACACAACGTCCGTGCTGACGACGGTAAGAACGTAAAAGGCGCTAACACCGCTCTGGACGCTCTGTACCACTTCAACAACCCAGGCGACATGCTGCGTCCTTACGTCTCGGCCGGTTTCTCCGACCAGAGCATCGACCAGAACGGTTCGAACGGCCGTGACCGTTCCACTTTCGCCAACGTTGGTGGCGGCGCCAAGCTGTACTTCACCGACAACTTCTACGCCCGTGCCGGCGTTGAAGCTCAATACAACATCGACCAGGGCAACACTGAGTGGGCTCCTAGCGTCGGTATCGGTGTGAACTTCGGTGGCGGCTCCAAGCCAGCCGCTGCTCCAGTTCCAGCACCAGCTGAAGTCTGCTCCGACAGCGACAACGATGGCGTGTGCGACAACGTCGACAAGTGCCCGGACACCCCAGCCAACGTTACCGTTGACGCTGATGGCTGCCCAGCAGTTGCTGAAGTCGTACGTGTAGAGCTGGACGTGAAATTCGACTTCGACAAGTCGGTAGTCAAGCCTAACAGCTACGGCGACATCAAAAACCTGGCTGACTTCATGAAGCAGTACCCATCCACCAGCACCACTGTTGAAGGTCACACTGACTCCGTCGGTCCTGACGCTTACAACCAGAAACTGTCCGAGCGTCGTGCAAACGCCGTTAAGCAAGTTCTGACCAACCAGTACGGTGTTGAATCGTCCCGCGTTCAGTCTGTTGGCTACGGCGAATCCCGCCCGGTTGCTGACAACGCCACTGACGCTGGCCGCGCTGTAAACCGTCGCGTAGAAGCGCAGGTTGAAGCTCAAGCTAAGTAATTAGCCCGCAGCTTTGAGAAAAGCCCGGCTTAGGCCGGGCTTTTCTTTGTCTGCGATTTGGTGGGAGTGCCGGTGAGTCAGCAATGTCAGGCTGATTGACAGACCGTATTCGCGGGCAAGCCACGCTCCCACACGGGAGATGTTGCGTTGGCGGCTACTGCGCCAATCACCAGAATCGCCGGGCTTTTCAGCTCGAAGGCGTGGGCAGCTTCTTCCATGCCCGTCAGATCGCTCCGACATTCCCGTTGTTGCGGCAGTGAAGCGTTTTCGATCATCGCCACTGGCGTGTCGGCCCTCATTCCGCCCGCCAACAGTTGTTCACGTATTTCACTGAGCTTGGCCACGCCCATGTAGATCACCAGGGTCGTACCGCTTTGGGCCAGCGCCTGCCAGTTCAGGCTGCTGCCGTCCTGGGTATGGGCCGTCACCAGTGTCACGCCGCGCGCTACACCGCGCAGGGTCAGCGAAATATCGCATTGCGTGGCGCCAGCGAGCCCGGCGGTGATGCCATTGACCAGTTCGACCTCAACCCCGCGTTCGCGCAACCACTGTGCCTCTTCACCGCCGCGCCCGAAAATGCACGGATCGCCACCCTTGAGCCGCACCACGCATTTGCCTTGGCGCGCGTAGCGCAGCATCAGGCGGTGAATGAACGCTTGTGGCGTGGAGCGGCAGCCGCCGCGTTTACCCACGGGAATGATTCGCGCATTGCTGCAGTGTTCAAGGACTGCGTCATTCACCAGATCATCGATCAGCACGACATCCGCTTCTCTCATCGCCCGCACGGCCTTGAGCGTCAACAATTCCGGATCACCAGGGCCTGCACCGACCAGCCAGACTTTTGCGTTCATCGTGTTTTCCTCATTGTGAAACGGTAATGGAGCAAGTCGAAAGAATTGCAGCGACGTTCAGTTCGCCTTCGTCGGAACGCCGCCCGGAGCCGGCTCGCTCCCACAGGGGATTCGGAGGTGTTCACACGATCCCTTGTGGGAGCGAGCCCGCTCGCGAAGGGCGCAACTCGGTCTCAGCCATGAAATACCGCAAACAGCAGCGCCAGATTTATCAGTAGCGACACCAGCGCCAACGTTCTCCACACTTTCAGCGGCTCGCGCTCCAGCAGCGGCCGGGGGCGCACGCTCAAGCTGCGGCGCTCACCCTGTTCTATCTGCAGCAACCATTCTTCCGCTGTTTCAAAGCGCTGAGCCGGATCCGCCGCTACCGCGCGTTCCAGGCTGAGCGCCAGCCATTCCGGTAGGTCCGGGCGGTAGCGGCTGGCGCTGACGGGCACGCCGAATCGTGGACGCTGGAAAGCTTCGATTTCGCCGTAGGGAAAATGCCCGGTGAGCAGGTAGTAAAGGGTCACACCGACCGCATACAGATCCTGTTGCGCTGTCGGCGCTTCACCGCGAAACGCTTCCGGCGCGATGTAGCTGGGTGTTCCGGGCAGGGCAGAGGGTTGGTCTTCGGACAGGCCGGGGCAGTAAGCGAGCCCGAAATCCAGCAGGCGCAACTCACCATCGTCCCCCAGCAGCAGGTTTTCCGGTTTGATGTCTCGATGCAGGATCTGGCGTCGATGCAGCAGGCCGACCGCTTTGAGCAGTCGCTCGGCCAGGTCCTGCCACTGGGGCAGTGGCAACGTTCCGATCCGCGCCTGCAGTTGCGCCAGGGTGGAGCCGGAATATTCACGCATCACGTAGTACAAATGCTGACGCTGACTGGCAGCATGGACTTCAGGAAAATGTCGCCCGGCCACACGCTTGAGAAACCATTCTTCCGACAACAATGCTTGCCCGGCCAAGTGATCATCACGCAGAGCACCGGGCAGGGTTTTCAGCAGCCAGGGTTGTTGCTGGCTGTCACGCACTCGATAAAGCAGCGATTGCTGGCTCTGGCCGAGAATGGCTTCGACCTGCCAACCCTCGAAGTCCTGGCCCGGTTTCAGCGTCGGCGGCAGCGGCCATTGCTGCAACTGAATCAGCGCGTCGCCAATGCTGGTTTCACCGAGGGCATCGACCCGCACCAGCAAGGCGCTGGCATTGTCCTGGCTGCCGGCCAGGTGCGCGGCCCTCACCAGCGTCTGCGCGGCGTGGTCCAGATCCGGTTGATCACGCAGTATGGCGGCAATCGCGGTATCGCCCAGAACCGCCCAGATACCATCGCTGAGCAGCACGAAGCTCTCATCCTGACGCAATTCACCGTCGAGAAAATCCAGCACCAGGTGCTGATCGAGCCCCAGCGCCCGCTTGAGCACATGCTGCATGCCCGGTTGATCCCACACGTGATCTTCGCTGACCCGCTGCAATTGATCGGCATGCCAGCGATACACCCGGCAATCACCGACGTGGGCCAGGGTAAAACGCCGGCCACGCAAGACCAGGGCACTGACCGTAGTCAGCAGTGGTTGCCCACTGCCGTTGGCCTGCAACCAGCGATTCTGCGCGATCAGCAGGCGATCCAGTGCCTGGGCGACACCCCAGGTTTCCGGGGTAGCGTAGTAATCCAGCGCCAGGGCCTGCAGCGTCGATCGGGCGGCCAGGCCGCCATCGGCACACTGGCTGACGCCATCGGCGATGGCAAACAGGTAACCCTTGCTGGCTGCCAGCGCCGGGGCCGGCGTCACCAGGCGCAAGGCGTCCTGGTTTTCGTCGCGCGGACCGATGGCGCTGGCTTCGGCAAAACTCAGTTGCAGGCTCATGGAAGCATCAGACCCGTGCAGCGGTTACAGCGGCCGAGCCCCAGGTGGTTCTCCAGCGACGCTTCACGCCATGCAGGCCGAACCAGGCGAGGACAGCGAGACTGGCGAACAGCCACAGCGCCATCTGGTAGCTGCCGGTGCTTTGTTTGATCGCACCCATGCCGGCGGCGAGGGCAAAACCGCCAATGCCGCCAGCCATGCCGATCAGGCCGGTCATTACGCCGATCTCCCGACGGAAGCGCTGTGGAACCAGCTGGAACACCGCACCGTTGCCTGCCCCAAGACCCAGCATGGTGCAGACGAAAAGTGCCAGGGCCGCGTAGGAGCTTGGCAGGTTGAAACCCACGGCCGCGATGCAGATCGCCGCTACGGTGTACATCGCCAGCAAGGTGCGGATGCCGCCGAAGCGATCAGCCAGGGCGCCACCCAAAGGACGCATCAGGCTGCCGCCGAACACGCAGGCCGCGGTGTAGTAACCGGCGGTCACCGGGCTCAGGCCATACTGGTCGTTGAAATAACCGGGCAGGGCACTGGCCAGGCCAATGAAGCCGCCGAAGGTCACACAGTAGAAGAACATGAACCACCAGCTGTCGCGGTCGCCCAGCGCCTTGAAGTAGTCGGCCATCGACTTGGCTTTCGGCCGTTCGGGGGCGTTTTTGGCCAGCCAGGCGAAGACGATCAGGGTCAGGATCAGCGGGATCAAGGCGAAGCCGAATACATTGCTCCAGCCAAACGCCGCTGCCAGCACTGGCGCAATCAGCGCGGCCAGCACGGTGCCCGAGTTACCGGCCCCGGCGATGCCCATGGCTTTGCCTTGATGCTGCGGCGGATACCATTGTGATGCCAGGGGCAGGGCGACGGCGAAAGAGGCGCCAGCCATGCCCAGGAACAGCCCCAGCAGCAGCGCTTGCTCGTAGCTGTGGATCCCGAGTTTCCAGGCACCGAACAACGCACAAATGACGATCACTTGACCGATGATGCCGGCGGTTTTCGGTGACAGGCGATCAGCCAGCATGCCCATCACAAAGCGCAACACCGCGCCGGCCAGAATCGGCGTGGCCACCACCAGCCCGCGCTGTTGGGTGGTCAGGTGCAAGTCACCGGCGATTTGCACCGCCAGGGGGCCGAGCAGGTACCAGACCATGAAGCTCAAATCGAAATAGAGGAAGGCCGCGAACAGGGTCGGGGTATGGCCGGATTTCCAGAAGCTTGAATTCATCGCGCACCTCAGCTGATAGGAGTCTCGAACGGGATTCATGCAGGTGGGGCGCCTCAGGGCCGCACCACCGGCCCCGAGCTATGGGGCCAAAACAAAAAAAACGCCGCTACCCGATTCGCCAGGGGCAAATGGGGTGAGCGACGTCTTTGTCGTAGGTGGGGCAACCGCCGTTGGTTACCTGTGGCGATTACCTAGCGAGATTTGTGCCAACAGCCAGCTATGCAGGGAAAGAGCTTTTGTGGCGAGGGAGCTTGCTCCCGCTCGGCTGCGCAGCAGTCGTAAATCCAGTAATACCTGATTCATCGGATTGCCTGATTTTAGGGCCGCTGCGCAACCCAGCGGGAGCAAGCTCCCTCGCCACAGAGGAGCGGGGCTTCAATTAAGCAACTCACTCATGGCAATGATCTGCTCCGCCACCTGGATCAGCTTCTGCTGGCGGCTCATGGCCTGGCGGCGCATCAGGGTGTAGGCCTCTTCTTCGTTGCAGTCCTTCATTTTCATCAGCAGCCCCTTGGCCAGCTCGATACGCTTGCGCTCGGCCAGTTGCTGGTCGCGGGCATGCAGTTGCGCGCGCAAGGCCTGGTCGCTTTCGAAACGGGCCATGGCCACGTCGAGAATCGGCTGCAAGCGTTGTGCGTGAATGCCTTCGACGATGTAGGCACTGACCCCGGACTTGATCGCCTGGCGCATCACGTCGGGGTCGTGTTCGTCGGTAAACATCACGATCGGCCGTGGCTGGTCGCGGCTCACCAGCACCACTTGCTCCATCACATCGCGGCCGGGTGACTCGGTATCGATCAGAATCACGTCCGGACGCACCGTTTCGACGCGTTCGGGCAGGTCGATGGTCAGCCCGGACTCGTCGATCACCTCGAAGCCGGCTTCGATCAGGGCCGCTTTCAGGCGCCCGACTTTTTTCGCGGTGTCGTTGATCAGCAGGATACGCAACATATTCGCAGTCTCCTGTCAGCGGCTGGCAATAAGGGGCGAGCTGTCGCTCATGGCGTGCAGCTTGAAGCTGCGGGCGTAGCCGGCCGGATCAGACCCATCCCAGACCCTGCCGTCGATCAGCTGGCTGCTGCGCATTGCTTCGCTCGCAGAAGCGACTCCGACGGCACTGGCGGCCTCTCGGTACAAGTCTAGTTGCTGGACCTGACGGGCCACCGCGAGGTAATCCGGATCGTCGCGCAACAACCCCCAGCGACGGAATTGGGTCATGAACCACATGCCATCGGACAGGTACGGCAAATTGACCTCGCCATCAGCATGGAAACGCAAGGCGCGCGGGTCTTGCCAGCGATTGCCGAGACCGTCGGCGTAGTCACCCAGCAGACGCGGTTCGATGCAGTCGAGCGGGGCGTCGAGGTACTGCGGTGCGCTGAGCAATTGCGCGGTGCTGCGGCGATTTTCGGTGCTGTCTTCGATGAAACGGCTGGCTTGCAGGATTGCCATCACCAGCGCCCGGGCGGTATTGGGGTATTGCTCGACGAAGGCGCGGGTGCAGCCCAGGACCTTTTCCGGGTGATCGGGCCAGATGGTCTGGGTCGTCGCCAGGGTAAAACCGAGATCCTGTTGCACCGCGCTGGCGGACCAGGGCTCGCCGACACAAAAACCGTCGATGCGGCCCGCTTGCAGGTGCGCGACCATTTGCGGCGGCGGCACCACCACGCTGTCGACGTCCTGCAACGGATGAATGCCCTGACTGGCGAGCCAGTAATACAGCCACATGGCGTGGGTGCCGGTGGGAAAGGTCTGAGCAAAGGTCAGTTTTGGGCGAGTTTGGTGCACGTGTCGGTGCAGTGCCTCAGGACCGGTCACGCCCAGGCTCTGTAAACCGTGGGAGAGGTTGATGCTCTGGCCGTTCTGGTTCAGCCCCATGAGCACGGCCATGTCGGTCGCGGCCACGCCACCGATGCCCAGGTGCACGGCATAGATCAAGCCGTAGAGACTGTGGGCGGCGTCGAGTTCTCCGCTGACCAGTTTGTCCCGCAGATTGGCCCAGGACGGTTGGCGCTTGAGGTTCAGGGTCAGGCCGTAGGGCTGGGCGAACCCCTGGGTGGCGGCAACCACCACCGAGGCGCAGTCGCTCAGGGCCATGAAGCCCAGATTGATTTCGGTCTTTTCCGGGGCATCGCTGCCATTGACCCAGGCCAGAGGGCCGGCTGACGGTTCGTTCATCGCGTGTTCACCTTGCAAAAAAAAGCGTCGTCCCGGGTCCTTGCACACGCAAGTCCGGGTGACGACGCCATTGTCCTGGCACTCATCCCGTCGTTGGCATGGGTGCTGATGACTGAGCGGGTGCAAGGCATATGCCATCGCCGGCTGTTTTTCTCTTGCGCCTCGCCTGTGGACCTGTGCCCGGCTATAATCGCCGCCACTTTTCGCCGCCCTGAGTCCAACCCGCCCATGTACACCCTGGCCCGTCAGCTGTTGTTCAAACTTTCCCCGGAAACTTCCCACGATCTGTCCCTGGACCTGATCGGCGCGGGCGGGCGTCTGGGGCTCAACGGCTTGCTGTGCAAGGCACCGGCGAAGATGCCGGTAAGTGTCATGGGGCTGGACTTCCCGAACCCGGTAGGGCTGGCGGCCGGTCTGGACAAGAACGGCGCGGCCATCGACGGCTTTGCGCAGTTGGGTTTCGGTTTTGTCGAGATCGGTACCATCACCCCGCGTCCGCAGCCGGGCAACCCGAAGCCACGCCTGTTCCGTCTGCCGGAAGCCGAGGCGATCATCAACCGCATGGGGTTCAACAACCTCGGCGTCGATCACCTGCTGGCCCGCGTGGCGGCGGCCAAGTACAAGGGCGTGTTGGGCATCAACATCGGCAAGAACTTCGATACGCCGGTCGAGCGTGCCGTCGACGATTACCTGATCTGCCTGGACAAGGTCTACGCCCACGCCAGCTACGTGACGGTCAACGTCAGTTCGCCGAACACCCCGGGCCTGCGCAGCCTGCAATTCGGTGACTCGCTCAAGCAATTGCTGGCCGACCTGGCTGCACGTCGCGCGGAACTGGCGCTGCGTCACGGCAGGCACGTACCGCTGGCCATCAAGATCGCCCCGGACATGACCGACGAGGAAACCGCCCAGGTCGCCCAGGCACTGATTGAAACCGGTATGGACGCGGTCATCGCGACCAATACCACCCTGAGCCGCGTGGGCGTCGAAGGCATGGAGCATGGCGACGAGGCGGGCGGTCTGTCGGGCGCACCGGTTCGCGACAAGAGTACCCACACTGTGAAGGTGCTGGCGGCCGAGCTGGGCGGTCGCTTGCCGATCATCGCGGCGGGCGGCATCACCGAAGGCAAACACGCAGCCGAGAAAATCACCGCGGGCGCAAGCCTGGTGCAGATCTATTCGGGCTTTATCTACAAAGGCCCGGCATTGATTCGCGAGTCGGTCGACGCTATCGCCGCCCTGCGCTGACGCAAGGTGCTGTTGTGGCGAGGGAGCTTGCTCCCGCTGGGCTGCGAAGCGGCCCCAAAACCATCCAATTGAGCGTGTCAGGTAAAGCGTGGTTGCAGGATTTACGACTGCTTCGCAGCCGAACGGGAGCAAGCTCCCTCGCCACAAAGGTGGTTGCGTTTTTATTGGATTTCCAACAGACATAAAAAAGGGCTCCTCGAAGGAGCCCCTGGGCCGTAGCCCGCCGTCCGGATGGGACGTGCGTGGTTAATTCGTTGCGTAATCAGATTGTGTGTCGGAGTGTGTGCCCTGTGTTAGCCGACGGCGTGAAGTTCGTTGAGTCTGTGGATTCCCGCAGTGCCGGTCATACCGTCCCAGTTGTCGCCGCGTCCTTCTCGCCAGCCGTTAATCCAGGCTTGACGTACCGACGGTAGAGTAAATGGGCAAAGCTCACGGGATTTGCCACCAACGCCATATTGATATCCGCGCAAAAATGCTCTTTCCAACGGATCACGCTTAAGTCTTCTCATAGGGTGTAGCCCTCACTTGTTGACTGTTTTTATCGCGTCGACCTCAATCGAGGTCAGGCAGAAAAACTCTGCCGTTGGGGGCTCGCTGCCGGCGTGGCGAGCCAAGGTGTTGACGTCATTGCGGCGCCAACCTGTATTGAGTTCTAACCAATGCGTCACATCGAGGGAATGATCGTTTTGTCATAAGCACGTAACCGTTAATGTGGTATGGCCATAAGTAACACGATGTTCTCCGCGTATTTATTGATCAAAGCCCTGTATGATCGGCCCCCCGCAGGATGAAGGGTTTAATCCTTTGGTGAGAATGCCTCGCGTTGCAGTGGGGATTATTCGACGAAGGGTCGACTTATGACATTTTGTTGCATCAACTTTTTTATCTGTCCTTGCATCTAAGCTCTTTTAACCCGAGCAGCAAGGGTGGGACGGCACACCTTCGTGCCACGCGGGCGCTCTTCGAGAAAAGCGCCTGATTGAAAACCGGGCCGGCAATGCGTTGCCGGTTCACTCAGCCAAAGGCACAGAAATCCTCATGTCCGATCGTTTCGAACTCTTCCTCACTTGCCCAAAAGGCCTTGAAGGCCTGCTCATCGAGGAAGCCGTCGGGCTTGGCCTTGAGGAAGCACGTGAGCACACCTCTGCCGTGCGCGGCATGGCCACCATGGAAACCGCTTATCGCCTGTGCCTGTGGTCGCGCCTGGCCAACCGGGTGCTGCTGGTACTCAAGCGTTTCCCGATGAAAGACGCCGAAGATCTCTATCACGGCGTACTCGACATCGACTGGCAAGACCATATGCTCAATGACGGTACCCTGGCGGTCGAGTTCAGCGGTCATGGCTCGGGTATCGACAACACCCACTTCGGTGCGCTGAAGGTCAAGGACGCCATCGTCGACAAGCTGCGCACGCCGCAGGGCGACCGTCCGTCCATCGACAAACTCAACCCCGACCTGCGCATCCATCTGCGTCTGGACCGTGGCGAAGCCATTCTGTCCCTCGACCTGTCCGGCCACAGCCTGCACCAGCGCGGTTATCGCTTGCAGCAAGGCGCGGCGCCGCTGAAGGAAAACCTCGCGGCAGCGATCCTGATCCGTTCCGGCTGGCCACGTATCGCGGCCGAAGGCGGCGCGCTGGCGGACCCGATGTGTGGTGTGGGTACCTTCCTGGTTGAAGCGGCGATGATCGCCGCCGATATCGCGCCGAACCTGCGCCGCGAGCAATGGGGTTTCACCGCTTGGCTCGGCCACGTGCCGGCGCTGTGGAAAAAACTCCATGAAGAAGCCGCCGAGCGCGCCGCCGCCGGCCTGGCCAAGCCACCGCTGTGGATTCGCGGTTACGAAGCCGACCCGCGCCTGATTCAGCCGGGTCGCAATAACGTCGAGCGTGCCGGCCTGAGCGAGTGGATCAAAATCTACCAGGGCGAAGTCGCGACGTTCGAGCCGCGTCCGGACCAGAACCAGAAAGGCCTGGTGATCTGCAACCCTCCCTATGGCGAACGTCTGGGTGACGAGGCGAGCCTGCTCTACCTCTACCAGAACCTCGGCGAGCGTCTGCGTCAGGCCTGCCTGAACTGGGAAGCCGCGGTGTTCACCGGCGCGCCGGACCTGGGCAAGCGCATGGGTATCCGCAGCCACAAGCAGTATTCGTTCTGGAACGGCGCCTTGCCGTGCAAACTGCTGTTGATCAAAGTGCTGCCGGATCAATTCGTCACCGGCGAGCGTCGCACCCCGGAACAGCGTCAGGCCGAGCGTGAGCAGGCTGAATATGATCAGGCGCCGAGCGAGCCGCAAGAGCGCAAATACAACAAGAACGGCAATCCGATCAAGCCAACTCCAGCCCCCGCGCCGGTGGTCGAGCAGCCTCGCCTGAGCGAAGGCGGGCAGATGTTTGCCAACCGCCTGCAAAAGAATCTCAAGGGCCTGGGCAAGTGGGTCAAGCGTGAAGGTATCGACTGCTACCGCGTCTACGATGCCGACATGCCGGAATATTCCATGGCCATCGACCTGTACCAGGATTGGGTCCACGTCCAGGAATACGCCGCCCCCAAATCCATCGACCCGGAAAAAGCCTCGGCGCGCATGTTCGATGCCCTGGCCGCGATTCCGCAGGCGTTGAACATCGACAAGAGCCGCGTGGTGGTCAAGCGCCGCGAGCGCCAGAGCGGTACCAGGCAGTACGAGCGCCAGGCGGCGCAGGGCAAGTTTGTCGAAGTGAACGAAGGCGGCGTGAAGCTGCTGGTGAACCTCACCGATTACCTCGATACCGGCCTGTTCCTGGACCACCGGCCGATGCGCCTGCGCATTCAGAAAGAGGCGGCCGGCAAGCGCTTCCTCAATCTGTTCTGCTACACCGCCACCGCCAGTGTTCATGCGGCCAAGGGCGGCGCGCGCAGCACCACCAGTGTCGACCTGTCGAAGACCTATCTGGACTGGGCACGGCGCAATCTGTCGCTGAACGGTTTCTCGGACAAGAACCGTCTGGAGCAGGGCGATGTGATGGCCTGGCTGGAGGCGAGCCGTGACGAGTACGACCTGATCTTCATCGACCCGCCGACCTTCTCCAACTCCAAGCGCATGGAAGGTATCTTCGACGTGCAGCGTGACCAGGTGCAATTGATCGACTTGGCCATGGCGCGGTTGGCCACCGGTGGGGTTTTGTACTTCTCCAACAACTTCCGCAAGTTCGAGCTGGAGCCCAATCTTTCCGAGCGTTATGCGATCGAAGAGATCACCGCCCAGACCATCGATCCGGATTTTGCGCGCAATGCCAAGATCCACCGCGCGTGGAAAATCACGGCCCGTTGATGTTAAACCCCTGTAGGAGCGAGCTCTGCTCGTGATGGATTCGAGAGCACCGCGTACATCCAGAAAGTACGCGTTATCGTTATCGACCATCGCGAGCAGAGCTCGCTCCTACAGCGCTGGTCAAATTAGTGGCTAATAGCTATAACTCAACTCAAGGCCAAAGGGCTTTCCCGCACCTGGCGTTCTGAGTTGTATTTATGTCGTTGCACGCCGTGCGCCCAAAAATCCTGGGTTTTATCAGCGAAGATGTCTCGGCCTGGCTGGTCGCGCTCCTGGTATTGCTCGTCGGCGGGATTCTCACGGGGTTACTGGCCTGGTCAACGCTCAATCTGTTTCAACATCAATTGCGGCAACGTTTTCAACTGCTGGCCAGTGAACGTTACAGCCGTATCGAAGAACGTTTCGAAGATCAGGAGCAGCGCCTCGATGGTCTGCGCCGCTTCTTCGCCAATTCCGATTCGGTTTCCCGAGAAGAATTCAACGGCTACACCCTACCTCTGTTGCACCGCACCCAGGCGTATTCATTCGCCGAACGGGTCAGTGGCGATCAGCGGGCGGCGTTCGAGCGCCGTTTGCGGGATGAGGGCCTGAGCGGTTTTACCCTGCGCGAACTCAATGCCGACGGCCAACTGCAATTGGCTGCCGAACGGGATGAGTATGTGGTGGTGGTGTACAGCCAGACGCAAAGCAAACTCGGCGCGCCGCTCGGCTACGATTTGCTGGCGCAGCCGATGCGGCGCACCACCCTCGAACGGGCCGACCGGCACGGGCGCATGGCGGTGTCGCAACCGATGCACCTGGTCAGTATCGAACCGGCCTATGCACGGGGTGTGCTGCTGGTCGCGCCGGTCATGTTGCGCAACCACCCGGATGGCGCAACCGGCAAACCGTTCGGTTATGTGATGGCGGTGATCAGCATGCGTCAGCTGCTGGCCGACGGCTTGCCGGAATCTGGCCGTGATTATCTTTCGGTGCGCATCCTCGACTTATCCACCGATGCACAGCACGAAGTACTGTTCGAATCGCCGAACGCTCCTGCCGTCAGCGAGTTGTCCGCGACCCGGTTGTTACGCCTGGCTGATCACGATTATCAAGTCGATATCCAGCCCAGCGAGGCGTTCCTGCAGGCCAATCATTCGTCGGTGACCACCCTGGTGGTGCTGGGAAGCTTGCTCAGTATGTTGCTCAGTGCCTTGCTCTACGTCTTGGTCAGCCAGCGGCAACGGGCATTGAAAATGGTCGAGCAGCGGACCGAGGAACTGCGTGCCCGCGAACAGGAACTGCGCGGCACCCACGGTCAGTTGCGCGGGGTGCTGAATGCCGCCACCCAGGTGGCAATCATCGCCACGGACCTGCGCGGGGTGATCAGCACCTTCAATGCCGGCGCCGAGCAAATGCTCGGCTACACCGCCGCCGAAGTGGTGGGGCACATGACCCTGGAAAACCTGCACTTGCCCCGGGAGCTCGCCGCACGTTCGGCCGAGTTGAGCGCGCGATTCGGCAAGCCGGTGCCGACCTGCCACGCGATGTTGGTCGAGAACAGCATCGAGGGCGGGCACGAAGCGCGGGAGTGGACGCTGGTGCGTGGCGATGGCAGCCATTTGATGGTGAACATGCTGGCCACTCCGGTGCTCGACGAACAAGGCTTGTGGGTCGGGCATCTGGCGGTATGCATCGACATTACCGAACGCAAACGCGTGCATGAGGCGTTGGCGGCGCGGGACCTGCTGTTGAAGAAACTCAGCGCCCATGTGCCCGGCGGGATTTACCAGTTCAAGATGGAGTTCGACGGTCGCTTCAGCGTCATTTATGCCAGCGACGGTATTCGCGAGATCTACGAGCTCGAACCGGATGTGTTGCTGCTCAATGCCGAAGCGATCTTCACGCGCATTCATCCTCAAGACACGACTCGTGTTCGCGCATCGATCCGCGCTTCGGCGGACACCCTCAGTCCCTGGCGCGAGGAATACCGCGTGCAACTGCCCCGGCGCGGCCTGCGCTGGGTCCGCGGTGAGGCGACGCCGGAGGAACTCCCCGGTGGCGGCGTACTGTGGCATGGCTATATCTCGGACATTTCCGACATGAAGCGGGTGGAAGAAGAGCTGCGCGCGCTGTCGGTCACCGACGCCCTGACCGGTATCCACAACCGCCGCTATTTCCAGGAGCGCCTGACCGGCGAGATGGCCCGGGTGGAGCGTGGCGGCGGCGAGCTGTCGGTGATCATGCTCGACATCGACCACTTCAAACGCATCAATGATCAGCACGGTCATGCCGTGGGCGATCGGGTGTTGCAGGCGGTGTGTGAGCGCATTGGTCAACGGCTGCGACGCACGGATGTGTTCTGCCGTCTGGGCGGCGAAGAGTTTATGGTGCTGTGCCCGGACATCGGCGGCGAACAGGCCCATCTGCTGGCGGTGGAATTGTGGCAAAGCTTGCGCAATGCACCGATCGACGAAGTGGGGGTCGTCACGGCCAGTTTCGGGATTGCCAGCTGGCGGGTCGGCGAGGGCGCGGATGCGCTATTGCTGCGCGCGGATTCCGGGGTTTATGCGGCGAAGCAGGCGGGAAGGGATCGGGTGCAGGGGGAGATGAATTAGTCAGTCGTACACCTTTACCTGTGGGAGCGGGCTTGCTCGCGAAAGCGGTCTATCAGTCACATCAATGTTGAATGTGCTGCCGTCTTCGCGAGCAGGCTCGCTCCCACAGTGGTTCTGTGGTGTCTTATAGAACCGAAGCCGTCTGCGGCGTTTTCGGCTGGCGATACAGGTCCAGCAGCACCTGATCGAGCACCGACGAGGCGCCGAACGGGGCCTTGTCGTTGAGGATTGCCACCACGGCCCAGGTATTGCCATTGACGTCGCGACTGTATCCGGCAATCGCCCGCACGGTGTTCAGGGTCCCGGTCTTGACGTGGGCTTCACCGCGCATCGCGGTGGTCTTCAGGCGTTTACGCATGGTGCCGTCGGTACCGGCTATCGGCATCGAGCTGATGTATTCGGCGGCGTATGGGCTGCGCCACGCGGCTTGCAGCATTGAAGCCATTTCCCGGGCACTGACGCGCTCGGAGCGGGACAGGCCGGAGCCATTCTCCATTACCAGATGCGGCGCAGTGATGCCTTTCTTGGCCAGCCACTGACGCACCACGCGCTGGGCAGCCTTGGCGTCGTCGCCGTCGGCGTCGGTGCGGAATTTCTGGCCGAGGCTCAGGAACAGCTGCTGGGCCATGGTGTTGTTACTGTATTTGTTGATGTCGCGGATGATTTCCGCCAGGTCCGGCGAGAATGCCCGGGCCAGTACCTTGGCGTCTTTCGGCGTTGGCGCCAGAACGTCCCGGCCTTGAATGCTGCCACCCAGTTCTTTCCAGATCGCGCGCACGGCACCGGCGGTGTAGGTCGCATGGTCGAGCAGTGACAGGTAAGTCTGCGAGCTGCAGCCTTCGCCCAATTGACCGCCGACCGTGACGGTCACGCTGCCATCGGCCTGGGTGACCGGGTTGTAACGCACACCGCCGGTGCACTGTTTGGAATTGAGTGCTTTGACCTGATTTTCGATGCGGATGCTGGCAATCGGCGGTTCCACGGAAATCAGCACCCGGCCGCCATCGTTGCGGGCAACGAAGCGCAGGGCCTTGAGGTTGACCAGCAACGCATCGGGCTTGACCAGGAACGGCTTGTTCTCATCGTTGCCGTCGTCGTTGAACTCCGGCAATTGCGGTTGCGCGAAGAAGTTCTTATCCAGCACCAGGTCGCCGGTGACCTGGGTCACGCCATTGGCGCGCAGATCGCGCATCAACAGCCAGAGTTTTTCCATGTTCAGTTTCGGATCACCGCCACCCTTGAGGTAGAGGTTGCCGTTGAGGATGCCGCCGCTGAGGGTGCCGTCGGTGTAGAACTCGGTTTTCCACTGGTGGTTCGGGCCGAGCATTTCCAGGGCCGCGTAGGTGGTGACCAGTTTCATGGTCGAGGCCGGGTTGACCGATACGTCGGCGTTGAAAATGGTCGGGGTGCCCGGGCCGTTGAGTGGAATCATCACCAACGACAGGGCGTTGTCCTGCAACTTGCTGGCTTTGAGGGCTTTTTCAACGTTGGGCGACAGCGCGGTGTTGATCGGTTCAGCGGAAACGGGGAGGGCCAGCGGGAAAAGGAGGCCAGCCAGCAGCAGTGGACGCAACGATTTGATCATGTGAAATAAAACCCTACAGCCGAGGGGAAAAGACGAGGGCATGAAAATGAAAAGCCCTCAGCGGTCATGAAAGTGTCGGCATTATGCCCCAAGGTGTCATGGCTTGTGCCGTGCCTTGGTCTTGTTATCGGCTATTTTTTTACCGGCGGTAGGGTGCGCGCCGTTCAGAGGCGGGCAATCGGCGACTTAAACTGCTAAAGTGCCGGCCGTTATTACTTAAGAGGATTGTTCCAATGGCGACTAACCGTTCCCAGCGTCTGCGCAAAAAACTGTGCGTCGATGAATTTCAAGAGCTGGGTTTCGAACTGAACCTGGATTTCAAAGAAGATTTGGCTGATGAAGCCATTGATGCTTTCCTCGATGCGTTCCTCAAAGAAGCCATGGAAGCCAACGGCCTGGGTTATGTTGGCGGCGACGACTACGGTCTGGTTTGCCTGCAGAAGCGTGGCTCGGTCAGCGCTGAACAGCGCGCTGCCGTTGAAGCCTGGCTCAAGGGGCGCACCGAGTTGACCAGCGTTGAAGTCAGCCCGCTGCTGGACGTTTGGTACCCGGAAAAGCCGATCAATCAGGCTTAAGGGCAGTTGCAAGCTTCAAGCTGCAAGCGGCAAGTTAATTGCGCTTGAAGCTTGAAGCTTGAAGCTTGAAGCTTGAAGCTTGAAGCTTATAGCTGCTTTCTCCAATTCAGGATCACCAACGTCACCACCCCCGCCACAATCCCCCAGAATGCCGAACCGATGGAAAACAGCGTCAGCCCCGATGCCGTGACCATAAAGGTGATCAGCGCCGCCTCACGTTCCTTTACATCGCTCATGGCGATGCTCAAGCCATTGATGATCGAGCCGAACAGCGCCAGAGCGGCAATCGACAGCACCAGTTCCTTGGGCAGTGCGGCAAACAAGGCCGCCAGCGTCGCGCCGAACACCCCTGCGAAGCCATAGAAAATCCCGCACCACACCGCTGCGGTATAGCGTTTGTTGCGATCTTCATGGGCATGCGGTCCGGTGCAGATCGCCGCGCTGATGGCAGCGAGGTTGATCCCGTGGGAGCCGAAGGGCGCCAGCAGCAACGAAGCGATACCGGTGGTGGTGATCAGCGGTGAAGCCGGAACGCTGTAGCCGTCGGCACGCAACACGGCGATGCCCGGCATGTTTTGCGAGGTCATTGCCACCACGAACAACGGGATGCCGATGCTGATCGTTGCGGCGAAGGAAAAGTTCGGCGTGGTCCAGACGGGCGTGGCCATTTCCAGCCGAAAACCGCTGAAGTCCAGCAGTCCCATGAACCCCGACAACGCGGTGCCGATCAGCAACGCGGCCAATACCGCGTAGCGCGGTGACACTCGCTTGACCACCAGGTAGGTGAAAAACATGCCGAGCACCAACGCGGTCCGATGCTGGGCGGCGACGAAAATTTCGCTGCCGATCTTGAACAGGATCCCCGCCAGCAGCGCCGCCGCCAGTGACGCGGGAATTTTTTTCATCAGACGCTCGAAGCTGCCGGTCAAACCGCAGATCGTCACCAGCACGGCGCAGGTGATATAGGCCCCGATGGCTTCGCCATAGCTCACACCGCCCAGGCTGGTAATCAGCAATGCCGCGCCCGGGGTCGACCAGGCGATGGTGATCGGCGTGCGATAGCGCAACGACAGGCCGATCGAGCACACCGCCATGCCGATGGAAATCGCCCAGATCCACGAGGAGATCTGCCCGCTGGTCAGGCCCGCCGCTTGCCCGGCCTGGAACATCAGGACCAGGGAACTGGTGTAGCCGGTCATCATGGCGATGAAGCCGGCGACGATGGCCGAAGGGGAGGTATCGGCCAATGGGCGGAGATGGGTGTGCGTGGCGTCGTTCATGACAGCGCGTTCCTGGTTCTGAAAAAGATGTACGAATCGACGCTGAACCCTGTGGGAGCGAGCCTGCTCGCGAAAGGGGTGGATCAGTCGACATCTGCGTTGACTGACACGCCGCCTTCGCGAGCAGGCTCGCTCCCACAGGGGTATTGCGTTGAGCGGTGGATTTCGGGATTAGCCTAAACTCAAATGTAAGCAGGCGTTGCTATACAGCAGAAGCGACAAACAGCCGTACAGTCGTGTTGCCACCATCCATTGTGTACAATTGCAGTGTTTTTTACGCGATACTTGCCAGCGACCCACTGTGCCGTATTACAGTCACGGTCAATTCGCCGCAGTTCTCCCGACTCGAGTGCCCATGAACGAACAGTTGCAACCCCTCAAGAAACAACCGCGAGCAGGCAAAGCCGGCCGCAGCGGTACCCAGGACGATATTGTCTACGCGCATATCTTCGAGGCCATCCTCGAACAGCGTCTGGCGCCCGGCACCAAGTTGAGCGAAGAAGCGCTGGGGGAAATTTTCGGGGTCAGCCGCACCATCATTCGCCGCGCGCTGTCGCGCCTGGCCCATGAAGGCGTGGTGCTGTTGCGTCCGAATCGCGGCGCCGTGGTAGCCAGCCCGAGCGTCGAAGAGGCGCGTCAGGTGTTCATGGCCCGACGTCTGGTAGAGCGTGCAATCACTGAGCTGGCGGTGCAACACGCCACCGCCGAGCAAATTGCCGAGTTGCGCCAGATGGTCAACGACGAGCGCGACAGCTTCTCCCGCGGCGATCGGGGTGCCGGCATCCGTCTGTCGGGCGAGTTCCACCTGAAACTGGCCGAGGCGGCGAAAAACGCGCCGTTGATCAGTTTCCAGCGCAGCCTGGTGTCCCAGACGTCGCTGATCATTGCCCAGTACGAAACCGGCAACCGTTCCCACTGCTCCTACGACGAGCACACCCAGTTGATCGATGCGATCGAAGCGCGCAACGGCGAGCTGGCGGTGGACTTGATGATGCACCACATGGATCACATCGACAGCAAACTCAACCTCGACGAAGAAAGTGCGTCGGATGATTTGCATGCGGTGTTTTCGCATCTGTTGCAGACCAAGAAGCCGGGGCGTTCGCCGGCGAAAATCTGATAGACCGCGGCGCCGCCATCGCTGGCAAGCCAGCTCCCACAGTGATCTTCGGTGTTTACAGAACTTGCAACTCACCTCGGACCCTGTGGGAGCTGGCTTGCCAGCGATGGCGGCAGGACAGGCAATAAAAAATCCCCCGGGCTTCACAGCGACGGGGGATTTTTTTGCCTGAAACCTTACCGCTGATGCACCAGATTCCCCGCCGCATAGGTCTGCAGCACCGTCCGGTCATCCCCAAGGGTCATCAGCACAAACAACGACTCGGCAATGTTATTGGCCTGCTTCAAGCGATACCCGAGCAGCGGTGTAGCGTTGTAATCCAGTACCAGGAAGTCGGCGTCGGTGCCCGGTTGCAGGTTGCCGATCTTGTCTTCCAGACGCAAAGCACGAGCGCCGCCGAGGGTCGCCAGGTACAGCGACTTGAATGGGCTCAGGCGCGCACCTTGCAGTTGCATGACCTTGTACGCTTCGTTCAGGGTTTGCAGCAGCGAGAAACTGGTGCCGCCACCGACGTCGGTGCCCAGGCCGACATTGAGTTTGTGCTTCTCGGCCATCGGCAGGTTGAACAGACCGCTGCCCAGGAAGAAGTTCGACGTCGGGCAGAAGGCAATGGCAGAGCCCGTCTCGGCCAATCGCGCGCACTCGTCGTCGCACAGATGCACGCCGTGGGCGAACACCGAGCGCTCGCCAAGCAACTGATAGTGATCGTAGACGTCCAGGTAGCCTTTGCGCTCCGGGAACAGCGCCTTGACCCACTCGACTTCCTTGAGGTTTTCGCTGATGTGGGTCTGCATGTACAGATCCGGGTATTCACTGAGCAACTGCCCCGCCAGGGTAAGCTGTTCCGGGGTGCTGGTCGGTGCAAAGCGTGGGGTGACCGCGTAGTGCAGGCGACCCTTGCCGTGCCAGCGCTCGATCAGCGCCTTGCTTTCGACATAGCTGGATTCGGCGGTGTCGGTCAGGTAGTCCGGGGCGTTGCGATCCATCATCACCTTGCCGGCGATCATTCGCAGGTCCAACTGCTCGGCGGCTTCGAAGAACGAGTTCACCGACTGCGGATGCACGCTGCCAAACACCAGTGCGGTGGTGGTGCCGTTGCGCAGCAATTCCTTGATGAAAATGTCCGCGACTTCATCGGCATGGGCCTTGTCGGCGAACTGGCTTTCGCACGGGAAGGTATAAGTGTTGAGCCAGTCCAGCAGTTGCTCGCCGTAGGCACCGACCATGCCGGTTTGCGGCAGATGGATGTGGGTGTCGATGAAGCCGGGGGTGATCAGCGCGTCCTGATAATGGGTAATTTCGATTTCGGCGGGCAGGGTCGGCAGCAGCTCGCTGGCGTGACCAAGGGCGCTGATTTTACCGTTGTCGACCACCAGCAAGCCGTCTTCGAAATACTCGTAGGAGGCTTCAATACCCACTTCAGCGGGGTCGGCAATGCTGTGCAGGATGGCGGCGCGGTAGGCTTTGCGTGTCAGAGGCATGGGATTCCCGGTTTTCAGGCTTATCAATTGGAGGCTTGGCTGCGGCGAGAAGCGGGCAGCAGTTTGGCAATCGACGATCCGGCGTTGGCGCTGTGCTGGCCGAAATTCGCGTTATAGGTGGCGATGATTTCGCCGGCGATGGAGATGGCGATTTCCACGGGCAACTTGCCTTTGACTTCGCCGATGCCCATCGGGCAGCGCATGCGTTGCAGCACCGCGCTGTCAAAACCACGGTCGCGCAGACGATGTTCGAACTTCACCCGTTTGGTCTTCGAACCGATCAGGCCGAAGTAGGCGAAGTCGTTGCGCTTGAGGATCGCGGCGGTGAGTTCGAGGTCGAGCTGGTGGTTGTGGGTCATGACGATGCAGTAGCTGCCGGCGGGCAGGTCGTCGATTTCATCGACGGGTTCTTCGCTGACGACCTTGCGTACACCGTGGGGGATCTGCTCGGGGAACTCGGCGTCCCGCGAGTCGATCCAGCGCACGCGGCAGGGCAGGCTGGCGAGCAACGGCACCAGCGCCCGGCCGACATGGCCGGCACCGAACACGGCGATCTGCGCCTGGACTTGGCCCATTGGTTCGAACAGCAACACCGTCACGCCACCGCAGCACTGGCCCAGGCTGGCACCGAGGCTGAAGCGCTCCAGGTGAGTATCCTGTTTGCCGCTGGCAAGCATCTCGCGGGCGATCTGCATGGCTTTGTATTCCAGGTGCCCGCCACCGATGGTGTCGAACGACTGGCTGGCGCTGATGACCATCTTCGAGCCGGCATTGCGCGGCGTCGAGCCGAGTTCTTCGATAATGGTCACCAAGACGCAGGGCTCACCCTGGTTTTGCAGGTCGGCGAGGGCGTCGATCCAGTTGTACATGTTTTCACCCCTACAACATCGTTGTCTGTTCGGGTCTCATCGCTGGCAAGCCAGCTCCCACAGTGTTTTGTGGTGCCCACACAATTTGGATTCCACGCAAATCCTGTGGGAGCTGGCTTGCCAGCGATTGGCGCGCCTCGGTTTAGAGCGAAGCCAACTCGGTTTCGGCTTCAACGGCTTTCGCCATCTTCAACCGGCGCATCTGCTCACAGCCCCACAACACCCGCTCCGGCGTCGCCGGTGCGTCGATTTTCGGTTGATGCCGGTAGTCGCCCAGGCTCGCTACCGCGTCCTTGATCGCGCACCACGCGGCGATGCCGAGCATGAATGGTGGCTCGCCCACGGCCTTGGAGTGGAACACCGTGTCTTCCGGGTTCTTGCGGTTTTCCACCAGCTTCACCCGCAGGTCCAGCGGCATGTCCGCCACGGCCGGGATCTTGTAGCTGGCCGGGCCGTTGGTCATCAGCTTGCCCTTGTTGTTCCACACCAGTTCTTCCATGGTCAGCCAACCCATGCCCTGGATGAAACCGCCCTCGACCTGGCCGATGTCGATGGCCGGGTTCAGCGAGGCGCCGACGTCGTGGAGGATGTCGGTACGCAGCATCTTGTATTCGCCGGTCAGGGTGTCGACCAGCACTTCACAGCACGCCGCGCCGAACGCGAAGTAATAGAACGGACGACCACGGGCCTGGCTGCGGTCGTAGTAGATTTTCGGGGTCTTGTAGAACCCGGTACTCGACAGCGACACCTGAGCGAAATACGCCTGCTGGATCAACGCTTCGAAGGTCAGGATGTGATCGCGAACCCGCACATGGCCGTTGTGGAATTCCACGTCTTCTTCGCTGACTTTGTATTGCCGCGCGGCAAACTCCACCAGGCGTTTCTTGATGGTCTCTGCAGCGTTTTGTGCAGCTTTACCGTTCAAGTCCGCACCGCTGGACGCTGCGGTCGGCGAGGTGTTCGGCACTTTGTCGGTGTTGGTCGCGGTGATCTGCACGCGGTCCATTTCCACCTGGAACACTTCGGCCACCACCTGCGCAACCTTGGTGTTCAGGCCCTGGCCCATTTCCGTGCCGCCATGGTTCAGGTGGATGCTGCCGTCGGTGTAGACATGCACCAAGGCGCCAGCCTGGTTGAGGAAGCTGGCAGTGAAGGAGATGCCGAATTTCACCGGGGTCAGCGCCAAACCTTTTTTCAGGATCGGGCTGTTGGCGTTGTAGCGACGGATCGCTTCGCGGCGCTCGGCGTACTGGCTGCTTGCTTCCAGTTCGGCGGTCATTTCCTCGAGCATGTTGTGCTCGACGGTCTGGTAGTAATGAGTGACGTTGCGCTCGGTCTTGCCGTAATAGTTGGCCTTGCGCACCGCCAGCGGATCGAGGGCCAGATGACGGGCGATGGCGTCCATCACTTCTTCGATGGCGACCATGCCCTGCGGGCCGCCGAAACCACGGTAAGCAGTGTTCGAGGCGGTGTTGGTCTTGCAGCGATGACCGTTGATGGTCGCATCGCCCAGGTAATACGAGTTGTCCGAGTGGAACATCGCCCGGTCGACGATCGAGTTCGACAGGTCCGGCGAGCAGCCGCAGTTGCCCGCCAGTTCCAGCTGGATGCCGTGCAGGCGCCCGCTGTCGTCAAAACCTACGTCATATTCGACATAGAAGGGATGGCGTTTGCCGGTCATCAGCATGTCTTCGACCCGTGGCAGACGCATCTTGGTCGGTTGGCCGGTCAGGTGCGCGATCACCGCACACAGGCAGGCCGGGCTCGCCGCCTGGGTTTCCTTGCCGCCGAAACCACCGCCCATGCGGCGCATGTCGACGACGATCTTGTTCATCGACACGTCCAGTACTTCAGCCACCAGCTTCTGCACTTCGGTGGGGTTTTGCGTGGAGCAGTAAACGATCATGCCGCCGTCTTCGGTAGGCATTACCGAAGAGATCTGGGTTTCCAGGTAAAAGTGCTCCTGGCCGCCGATGTGCAATGTGCCCTGGATGCGATTTTTTGCCGTCGCCAGCGCGCCTGCCGAATCACCGCGTTCATGGGTATGGCTGTCCAGCACGAAATGCTTTTTGCGAAAGGCCTCGACCACGTCCAGCACCGGTTCCAGATCTTCGTATTCGATCACTGCGGCCATGGCGGCTTTGCGTGCGGTCTCCAGGTCACGGGCGGCCACGGCCAGCACCACCTGGCCGACGAACTGCACCGTGTCGATGGCCAGCAATGGGTCACCCGGCATCAGCGGACCGATGTCTTTCAGCCCCGGAACGTCTTCGTGGGTGATGGCGATGCGCACACCTTCGAAGGCATAGCAGGGCGAGGTGTCGATGCTGATGATCTTCGCGTGGGCGCGGTCCGACAGGCGTGCATAAACGTGCAGCTGATTGGGGAATTCCAGGCGGTCGTCGATGTACTGCGCTTCACCGGACACATGCTTGGCGGCGCTGTCGTGCTTGACGCTACGGCCGACACCGGTGGTCAGGTCCTTGGCGAACAGTTCAGCCAGTTCGGCCTGGGTCTTCTCTACGGCGTGATGGTTAGACATAAGCGGTCACCCGAGTCTCGATGTGCGGTGTTTGCAGTTCGATGAAGTATTTGCGCAGCAGGTTCTGCGCGCTGAGCAGGCGATATTCCTTGCTGGCGCGGAAGTCCGAGAGCGGGGTGAAATCTTCGGCCAGGGCCGCGCAGGCGCGTTCGACGGTGGCACTGTTGAACGGCGCATTGCGCAGGACGTTTTCGCAGGCGCAGGCGCGTTTCGGAATCGCCGCCATGCCGCCGAAAGCCACGCGGGCATCGGCAATCACGCCGTTTTCGAGGCGGATATTGAAAGCCGCGCAAACTGCCGAGATATCATCGTCCAGACGCTTGGACACCTTGTAGGCGCGGAACAATTGTTCAGCGCTGGCGCGCGGCACGATGATCTTCTCGATGAATTCGCTTTCCTGACGCGCCGTGACGCGGTAGTCGATGAAGTAATCTTCCAGAGCCATGGTGCGGCGGGTTTCGCCCTTGCACAGCACGATCTGTGCACCGAGGGCAATCAGCAGGGGAGGCGAATCACCGATGGGTGAAGCGTTGCCGATGTTGCCGCCCAGGGTGCCCTGGTTGCGGATCTGCAGGGAAGCGAAACGCTGCAGCAATTCGCCGAAATCCGGGTACTCGGCCTTAAGGGCGTCGTAGCAGTCGGAAAGGGCGGTGGCGGCGCCGATTTCCAGGCGGTCGTCGAAGCGTTCGATGCGCTTCATTTCGGCGACGTTGCCGACGTAGATCATCACCGGCAGGGTGCGGTGGAACTGCGTCACTTCCAGTGCCAGGTCCGTGCCGCCCGCCAGCAGGCGTGCCTGTGGATAAGCGTCGTAGAGGTCGGCCAGATCGGCCACGGTCAGCGGCACCAGGCAGCGTTTGTCGCCACTGTTGAGTTCGCCGATATCGGTGGGCGCGATGGCTTTCAGGCGGGAAATGGTCTCGGCTTCACGGGCATCGAACTGGTCCGGTTTTTTGCCGCAGCAGGATTGCTGGGCCGCTTCCAGGATCGGCCGATAACCGGTGCAGCGGCACAGGTTGCCTGCAAGGGCTTCGTGGGCCTTGTGCGAGTCCGGTTCATCGCTGTTCTTTTGCAGGGCGAACAGCGACATCACGAAACCGGGGGTGCAGAAGCCGCATTGCGAGCCGTGGCACTCGACCATGGCTTTCTGCACGCTGTGCAGCTCGCCTTGGTGTTTGAGGTCTTCGACACTGATCAGTTGTTTGCCGTGCAGGGACGAAACGAACGTCAGGCACGAGTTGAGGCTGCGATAGCGAATGTGTTCGCGGCCCGCTTCATCCGTCTGCAACTCGCCCACCACCACGGTGCACGCGCCACAGTCACCGCTGGCGCAGCCTTCTTTGGTGCCGGGTTTGCCCACATGGTCGCGCAGATAATTGAGCACGGTCAGGTTCGGGTCCAGGGCGTGCTCGCTACGGAGTTCCTGGTTTAGTAAAAACTGGATCACGGAAGGCCTCGCAGACTCATTATTGTTGTTAACCGACTTGAACCGAATTTAGCAGGTCTGACTTTCCGGTCAATGATTTTCTGACTTAAAGGTCAGGAAAATGCATTTCGTCGATCAACGACTCGTTCCTACAGTATTGACCCTCGCGGGATAGCCTGCTTTTTGCTTGAATCGTGCCAAAAACCGCCGCCCGGGCACTCCGCCATGACGTATCAATTGCGCTACACTGCGCCGCTTGTGCAAATCGAAGAGTTTGAAGGACAACCATGACGTTCAAGGCGCCGGACAGCCTCGCCGAGCAAATCGCTCACCACCTCGCCGAACGCATCATTCGCGGTGAAATGAAGCCCGGGGAGCGCATCCAGGAACAGAAGGTCACGCAGGCGCTCGACGTCAGCCGTGGTTCTGTCCGCGAGGCCTTGCTGATTCTCGAGCGTCGCCATCTGATCGCGATCCTGCCGCGACGTGGTGCCCATGTAACCGAACTCACCGCGCACAAGGTGCGGAGCCTGTGCACGCTGATGAGCGAGATGTACATCCTGCTGGCCAACGCCGTGGCCACCGGCTGGAAAGTCCAGGCCGACCTGGCGCCGTTCGTGCAGATTCAGCAGCGCCTGACCGCCAGTTACGAACGTCAGGACATCCATGCCTTCGTCGACGACAGTTTCAACGTGATGCGTGCCACGTATCCGTTCGCCGACAATCCCTATCTGCAGGAAACCGTCGAGAATCTGCAGCCGGCCATGAGCCGTGCCTACTTCCTGGCGCTGGATCAGCGCAAGGCCTCGATGAGCGAGTACCTGGAGCTGTTCGAGCGCCTGCTCGCCGCGGTGATCGCCCGTGACTTTCCACAGATTCGCCAAGTGCTGACGGCTTACGGTCAGCGCAGTTGCGATCTGGTGATCTCTGCCCTGACGGACGCCTGAGCGTGCGGCTAAAGTGCATCAAGCTGGCGGGGTTCAAATCCTTCGTCGATCCGACCACGGTGAACTTCCCCAGTAACATGGCGGCGGTGGTCGGACCCAATGGTTGCGGCAAGTCGAACATCATCGACGCCGTGCGCTGGGTGATGGGCGAAAGCTCGGCCAAGAACTTGCGTGGCGAGTCGATGACCGACGTCATCTTCAATGGCTCCACCAGCCGCAAGCCGGTGAGTCAGGCGAGCATCGAACTGGTGTTCGATAACTCCGACGGCACACTGCTCGGTGAATACGCGGCCTATGCGGAGATTTCCATCCGCCGCAAAGTAACCCGTGATAGCCAGACCACCTACTACCTCAACGGCACCAAATGCCGGCGCCGTGACATCACCGACATCTTCCTCGGCACCGGCCTGGGTCCGCGCAGTTACTCGATCATCGAGCAGGGGATGATCTCCAAGCTGATCGAGTCCAAGCCCGAAGACCTGCGCAACTTCATCGAAGAAGCGGCGGGCATCTCCAAGTACAAGGAGCGCCGGCGCGAGACTGAAAACCGCATTCGTCGAACCCATGAAAACCTGGAGCGACTGACCGACCTGCGCGAAGAGCTGGAGCGTCAACTTGAACGCTTGCACCGCCAGGCCGAGGCCGCCAAGAAGTACCAGGAGTACAAGGGCGAGGAGCGTCAGCTCAAGGCACAACTGTCAGCCCTGCGCTGGCAGGATCTGAACGATCAGGTCGGCCAGCGTGAGGGGATCATTGGCACCCAGGAAATCAGTTTCGAAGCCTTGGTGGCCGAGCAACGCAATGCCGATGCCAGCATCGAACGCTTGCGGGACGGGCACCATGACCTGTCAGAACGCTTCAATCTGGTGCAGGGACGCTTCTATTCGGTCGGTGGTGATATCGCCCGGGTCGAGCAGAGCATTCAGCACGGCCAGCAGCGTTTGCGCCAGCTGCAGGACGATTTGAAAGAAGCCGAGCGCGCGCGCCTGGAAACCGAGTCGCACCTGGGCCATGACCGTACCTTGCTGCTGACCCTCGGTGAAGAGCTGGACATGCTCACCCCCGAGCAGGAAGTCACCAGTGCCGCTGCCGAAGAAGCCGCCGCCGCACTGGAAGAATCCGAAACCACCATGCATGGCTGGCAGGAGCAGTGGGACACGTTCAACCTGACCGCCGCCGAGCCGCGGCGTCAGGCCGAAGTTCAGCAATCGCGAATCCAGCAGCTGGAAACCAGCCTTGAGCGTCTGGCCGATCGCCAGAAGCGTCTGGGCGAAGAGCGTGCCTTGCTTGCCGCGGACCCGGAGGACGCGGCGATCATGGAACTCAGCGAGCAACTCGCTGAATCCGAGGCGACCCTGGAAGATTTGCAGACCAGTGAAGAAGCTCAGGTCGAAAAGCTCGAGCAACTGCGCCAGCAATTGCAGCAAACCCTGTCGGCGCAGCAGCAGGCCCAGTGTGATTTGCAACGGCTCAACGGGCGTCTGGCGTCGCTGGAAGCCTTGCAGCAAGCGGCCCTCGATCCAGGCACCGGTACTGCCGAGTGGCTGCGCGATCAACATCTGGCGGATCGCCCGCGGCTGGCCGAAGGCCTGAACGTTGAAGCCGGTTGGGAGCTGGCGGTGGAAACCGTGTTGGGTGCCGATCTGCAAGCGGTGCTGGTGGACGATTTCAACGCTTTCAATCTGTCCGGGTTTGCCCAGGGCGACCTGCGTTTGCTCAGCCCGGCCAGCGATGGCGTGCGTGTGCCGGGCAGCTTGCTCGACAAGGTCGAGGCGCAGATTGATCTGTCGCCGTGGTTGGGTCAGGTCAAACCGGTCGAGAGTCTTGAACAGGCCCTGGCTTTACGCGGGCAATTGGCCGTCGGGCAGAGCCTGATCAGCCGCGACGGTTATTGGGTCGGCCGGCATTTCCTGCGGGTGCGGCGTGCCAGCGAAGCGGAAAGCGGGGTTCTGGCCCGGGGGCAGGAAATCCAGCAGTTGAGCCTTGAGCGTGAAGAGCGTGAAGCCGCCGTCGAAGCCCTGGAAACCCAGCTTCAAAACCTGCGCGCGCAACAGCGCCAGCAGGAAAACGGTCGCGAACACTTGCGTCGATTGCTGCAAGACGAAGCCCGTCAGCAAGGTGAATTGAAAGCCCAGTTGTCGGCCGGCAAAGCCAAGGCCGAACAGCTGACCCTGCGCCGCACCCGACTCGATGAAGAACTCGCCGAGTTGAATGAACAGCGCGCGTTGGAGCACGAGCACATCGGCGAAGCGCGCCTGCAATTGCAGGAAGCCCTCGACAGCATGGCGCTGGACACCGAGCAGCGCGAGTTACTGTTGGCCCAACGCGACAGCTTGCGCGAGCGGCTGGACCGGGTGCGTCAGGAAGCGCGGCAACACAAGGATCACGCCCATCAACTGGCGGTGCGCCTCGGTTCCCTGCGGGCGCAGCACGATTCGACGCGCCAGGCGCTGGAGCGACTGGAAATGCAGTCCGAACGCCTGACCGAAAAGCGTGAGCAGTTGAGCCTCAATCTGGAGGAGGGCGAGGCACCGCTGGAAGAGTTGCGCCTGAAACTTGAAGAGTTGCTCGACAAGCGCATGACCGTCGACGAAGAACTCAAGACCGCGCAGATCGCCCTCGAAGACGCCGACCGCGAACTGCGCGACGCCGAGAAGCGCCGCAGCCAGGCCGAGCAGCAATCGCAGTTGATCCGCAGTCAGCTCGAACATCAGCGCATGGAATGGCAAGCCCTGACCGTGCGACGCAAAGCCTTGCAGGACCAATTGCTCGAAGACGGTTACGACCTGCACGGCGTGCTCGCCACACTGACCGCCGAGGCCAGCGAAAAGGCCGCCGAGGAAGAACTTGAGCGCATTGCCGCGCGGATTGCGCGCCTCGGTGCGATCAACCTCGCGGCCATTGACGAATACCAGCAACAATCCGAGCGTAAACGTTATCTGGATGCGCAAAACGACGATCTGGTGGAAGCGCTTGAGACACTGGAAAACGTGATTCGCAAGATCGACAAGGAAACCCGCAACCGCTTCAAGGATACCTTTGATCAGATCAATGGCGGTTTACAGGCGCTTTTCCCAAAAGTTTTCGGTGGAGGTCGCGCGTATTTGGAACTGACGGGCGAAGATCTACTCGATACAGGGGTGACGATCATGGCGCAGCCGCCCGGAAAGAAGAACAGCACCATCCATTTGCTCTCCGGTGGCGAAAAAGCCCTGACGGCATTGGCCCTGGTTTTTGCGATCTTCAAGTTGAACCCGGCGCCGTTCTGCATGCTCGACGAGGTTGACGCGCCATTGGATGACGCTAACGTGGGACGCTACGCACGGCTGGTCAAAGAGATGTCGCAGACGGTGCAGTTCATCTATATCACCCACAACAAGATCGCCATGGAAATGGCCGAACAATTGATGGGGGTGACGATGCATGAACCCGGTTGTTCGCGACTGGTGGCAGTGGATGTCGAGGAGGCGATGGCGATGGTGGATGCCTGATTTGTATCTGTAGGATGGATACTACGGGCTTATAGGACTTTTTTACTTGTCCTGACTTGCTGGCCAATCGACATATTCGCTGAAGCCATAGTGACAGACGGTGTAAAGTTGCCTTTGGTCGTGCTAGTTTAATGTCAATTTTTCGTATACGTGGGCAAAACGCCTGTCAGAACATAGAGTTGGCGCCACGTTTTAAAGCGGTTTACAGGTTGTAAACCCCTTATTTTTCAGCATTTTTTATAGAGGCACGGGATTACATGGAAATCGGTCTGCGCGAGTGGCTGATCGTCATCGGCATTATTGTCATTGCCGGTATTCTTTTTGATGGCTGGCGCCGCATGCGCGGCGGCAAGGGAAAACTGAAATTCCGTCTTGACCGAAGTCTGTCCAACCTGCCGGACGAGGACACCAGCGCCGAGCTGTTGGGCCCGTCCCGCGTGCTGGACAACCACAAGGAACCGCAACTGGACGAACAGGATCTGCCGTCGGTGAGCATGCCGGCACGCGAGCCTCGTGAATCGGGTTCCAAGCGCGGCAAGCGTGGTGGTGAGCCGTCCCAGGGCGATATGAATCTGAGTCTCGATCTGGATGGCGGTCCAAGCTTCAGCAGCCGCGACGACGATTTCGTCGAAGACACCAAGGCTTCGCCTTCGGTCAGCGACAAAGAACAGCCACAAGCTGAAGAAGTGTTGGTCATCAGCGTGATTTGCCGCGATGCGGCCGGTTTCAAAGGTCCGGCGCTGTTGCAGAACATTCTGGAAAGCGGTCTGCGCTTTGGCGAAATGGATATTTTCCATCGTCACGAAAGCATGGCGGGGAATGGCGAAGTGCTGTTCTCCATGGCCAACGCAGTCAAGCCAGGGGTTTTCGATCTGGATGACATCGACCACTTCAGCACACCGGCGGTGAGCTTCTTCCTGGGGCTGCCAGGCCCGCGTCATCCGAAGCAGGCCTTCGACGTGATGGTGGCGGCGGCTCGCAAGCTGTCGCAAGAGCTGAACGGCGAACTGAAAGACGATCAGCGCAGCGTGCTGACCGCCCAGACGATCGAGCACTATCGTCAGCGCATCGTTGAATTCGAGCGTCGCGCACTGACCCAGAAACGATAAGGGCGCTTCTGTGGCGAGGGAGCTTGCTCCCGCTGGGCTGCGAAGCGGCCCCAAGGCCATCCACCTCGTTGTGCCAGGTACGATGAGATTGCAGGATTTACGACGGCTACGCCGCCGAGCGGGAGCTAGCTCCCTCGCCACAATGTCCATAGCCTTAAGCTACTGTGATTTAGAAGATTGAGCAGCCTCGGCTGCTCTTTTGCTTTATGAGAGAACATCCATGACTGCCGCCAAAGACCGCATTCTAGAACTGCGTGCCGAGCTGGATCTGCACAACTATCGCTACCACGTGCTGGATGAGCCGAGCATTCCGGACGTCGAGTACGATCGGTTGTTCAACGAGCTCAAGGCACTCGAAGCCGCCAATCCCGAATTGATCACCAGCGACTCGCCGACCCAGCGGGTGGGCAGCGCGGCGTTGTCGGCATTCACCCAGGTGCGCCACGAAGTGCCGATGCTCAGCCTCGGCAACGCCTTCGAAGAAACCGATATGCGCGAATTCGATCGCCGGGTAACGGAGGGGCTGGACCTGCCGGCCGGCGACCTGTTCGGTGGTGGTGCGGCGGTTGAATACAGCTGCGAACCCAAACTCGATGGCCTGGCGGTCAGCCTGTTGTATCAGGAGGGTGTGCTGGTGCGTGGTGCCACGCGCGGCGACGGCACCACCGGTGAAGACATCAGTGTCAACGTGCGTACCGTGCGTAACATCCCGCTCAAGCTGCACGGCTCGGGCTGGCCGGCAACCCTGGAAGTACGCGGCGAAGTGTTCATGTCCAAGGCTGGATTCGAGCGGCTCAACGCCACACAGCTGGAAGTCGGCGGCAAGACGTTCGCCAACCCGCGCAATGCGGCGGCGGGCAGTTTGCGGCAACTGGACTCGAAGATCACCGCCAATCGGCCACTGGAATTCTGCTGTTACGGGATCGGCCAGGTGTCTGCGGATATCGCCGACACGCACATCGGCAATTTGCAGCAGCTCAAAGCCTGGGGCATGCCGATCAGCCATGAGCTGAAACTGGCGAACGGCATTGATGCGTGCCTGGATTACTACCGCGACATCGGCGAACGCCGCAACGCGTTGCCCTATGAAATCGACGGCGTAGTGTTCAAGGTCAACAGCATCGCCTCCCAGCGTGAGCTGGGTTTCCGCGCCCGCGAACCGCGCTGGGCCATCGCTCATAAATTCCCGGCCATGGAAGAGCTCACCGAACTGCTCGACGTGGAATTCCAGGTCGGCCGTACCGGTGCGGTCACGCCAGTGGCGCGCCTGAAGCCGGTCAAGGTCGCGGGTGTCACCGTGGCCAACGCGACGCTGCACAATATGGATGAGGTGGCGCGTCTGGGGCTGATGATCGGCGACACGGTGATCATTCGCCGCGCCGGTGACGTGATTCCGCAAGTGGTGCAAGTGGTCACCGAGCGGCGTCCGGAAAACGCGCGGCCGGTGCAGATTCCGGAGCAATGCCCGGTCTGCGGTTCTCATGTCGAACGCACGCAACTGGTCAAGCGCAGCAAGGGTCGCGAGACGGTCAGCGAAGGCGCGGTGTATCGCTGTGTCGGTCGACTGGCCTGCGGCGCACAACTCAAGCAGGCGATCATTCACTTCGTTTCCCGTCGGGCGATGGACATCGAAGGCCTTGGCGACAAGAGCGTCGAGCAACTGGTGGATGAGGGGCTGGTGAGTTCGCCTGCTGATCTCTATGCCTTGAAGTTCGAGGATATTGTCGATCTGGAAGGCTTTGCCGAACTGTCGAGCCGGAAGTTGCTCGGTGCCATCGAAGACAGCAAGAAACCGGGCCTGGCGCGCTTCATCTACGCCCTCGGGATTCCCGATGTCGGCGAAGAGACGGCCAAGGTGCTGGCGCGCTCGCTGGGCTCGCTTGCGCGAGTGCAGCAAGCGCTGCCGCAGGTGCTGACTTACTTGCCGGATGTCGGCCTGGAAGTGGCCCATGAGATTCACAGTTTCTTTGAGGATGCGCATAACCAGCAGGTCATCGCCGATCTGCTCAGGCACGGCTTGCAGATTCAGGATCAGGGCGAACTGGGCGCCGAATTTGCCGCCAGCACTACCCTCGGTGGTTTCCTCGACAAGCTGCACATTCCTTCGGTCGGACCGGGCGGGGCGCAGAAGCTGGCCGACAGGTTCGGTTCGTTGCAAGGGGTGATCGACGCTGACTGGCTGGACATGCGCCAGGCGCTGCCGGAGAAGCAGGCTAATTCGGTTCGGGAGTTTTTTGCCGTCGAGGACAATCGCCTGCTTGCGGTCTCGGCCGAAAAGCAATTGGCCGATTTCGGTATGCACTGGCACAGCGAAAAGAAAGTCGTGGAAGGTTTGCCGCTGGCCGGTCAGACCTGGGTGCTGACCGGTTCGCTGGAATTGATGAGCCGCGATGTGGCCAAGGACAAGCTCGAAAGCCTCGGCGCCAAGGTCGCCGGCTCGGTATCGGCCAAGACCCATTGTGTGGTGGCAGGGCCGGGGGCGGGGTCGAAGTTGACCAAGGCCAATGAGCTGGGGCTCAAGGTGCTGGATGAAGAGGCGTTTGTCGTTTTCTTGAAGGATCACGGTATAGCAGTCTGACCTGTGGCGAGGGGATTTATCCCCGTTCGGTGGCGAAGCCGCCGCAAATCCTGCAATCGTGTGTTATCTGGCACAACGGGTTTGGATGGTTTGGGGGCCGCTTCGCAGCCCAGCGGGGATAAATCCCCTCGCCACAAGGCTGTTTTGGAACATGGAACGATCTTGTTCGGAGAATGATCTAGTCTTGGCAAGCCCCAGGGAGAGATCGCCATGTACCGGTTCTTCGAACAACTCAGCTCGCGCATCGCCGCGCCTTTCATGGGTGAAAGCTCGCGCAACAGCAAGGTTTGGCCCTGTCGTTGCGGGCAGTCGCTGTTCTTTCGCAACAGTCAATGCCTGGCCTGTTCGGCAGCCTTGGGTTATCAGCCGGAGCAGAGTCGCTTGTCCTCGCTGCAGCCGGGCGTGCAATCAAATACCTGGACGCTTGATGTCGATCCCGACGCCGGCCTGTTTCGCCGTTGCGCCAACCTCGACTCCCCAGCCGCCTGCAATTGGCTGCTGCGCGCCAACGATAAGGATGCCTTGTGCATCGCCTGTAGCCTGAATCGCACCATTCCCGATCTATCTATCAACGAGAACCACGAACGCTGGCGCAAGGTGGAGACCGCCAAGCGGCGTCTGGTGGCGCAGTTGGTCAGCCTGGGGTTGCAGGTCATTCCTAAAGCCATGGACGAAGATACCGGCCTGGCTTTCGATTTCATCGGTGTGGATCTTGAAGGCAAGCCACCCACCACCGGCCACGCGAACGGTCTGATCACCCTCGATATCAAAGAAGCCGATGACGCCCATCGCGAACAGGTCCGGGTGCAGATGCACGAACCCTATCGCACGTTGCTCGGGCACTTTCGGCACGAAGTCGGGCACTACTACTGGGATCGGTTGATTGCCAACACCGATTGGCTGGAACCGTTTCGCGGGCTGTTCGGCGATGAGCGCGCCAGCTATGCCGACGCCCTGGAGCGGCATTATCAGCAAGGCGCTCCGCTTGATTGGCAGCAGCACTCCGTCAGCGCCTACGCCACCATGCACCCTTGGGAAGACTGGGCGGAAACCTGGGCGCACTACCTGCACATGATGGACGCGGTAGATACGGCATTGGGGTTTGGCATGAGTGCCCGGGAAATGGACTTCGACTATCAGCCATTTCCGCTGGATACCCTCTATGATCCGCAGCATCCCGGCGGCGCGGCGTTTCTCTCCTTCGTCAACGCCTGGATCGAGCTGGCCGGCATGCTCAATGAACTGTCGCGCAGCATGGGGCAGCCGGATTTTTATCCCTTTGTGCTGCCACCGGCGGTGATCGCCAAGCTGCACTTCATTCATCTGGTCATCCAGCGCGAGGGCGGCAGGGCGGATGAGGTCGTACAGGACCTGTGAAGGCGGGCGGACGCCGTGATCTTTCAGGCGTTCTGCATGTCCTTGAAGCAGCTATATTTTTTAATCCGCCCGAACGGTTGTAACTTCGTCTCAGATAGGTACAATGGCGCGGCTCGCCGACAGGTGAGCGTCGTTATGGTGACCCCATCGGTCCCCCCGCAACGATCAGCCGTGAACCCGGTCAGGCCTGGAAGGGAGCAGCCGCAGCGGTGACATTGTGTGCCGGGGTGTGGCTGGTGGGGTCGCCACCTTAACGCCAAGCGAGTCCTCTCTCGCGTTATCCGAATGAATACTTTCAATTGCGCTGCCATGGAATTTGTCTATCGCGGTTTTTTGTCGTTTCCAGTTTGGGAAGCGGCATAAAAAGGAGGCCGACCTGTCAGTGCGACAAGTCGGCCTCCTTTTTCTTTTCTGGCGCTAAGGCTTGGACAAGGCCTGGTCAACCGCTGCGATCAGCTTTCCCAGATCCTTCGGGGTGGCTTTATGTATGACACCGAACAGATACGCCCGCTGTTCATCTTCATCGCCCGGATCGACGAAAAAAGCTTTCAGCTTCACGCCCAGCACATTGGCAAGCAAGAACAGTACATCGACGCTGGGGGTATAGGTGCCGGTTTCGAAGCGGCTGATGGTTTTGGGGTCAAAACCGGTTCTTTCGCCAAGTTCAGCCTGAGTAAGCCCCGCGACCTTGCGGTAGCGCCGAATGGCCGGACCCAAACTTGAAATTTGCATCGCTCAATTCCCATTCAGAATCAAGAACTTAACGATAGATTTTTGCATTAGACAACTGCATGATCCATCACCTTGCTTTGCAAAATGTGATGTGTTTCGTAGAATCGCCGCCCAAAAGGGTGGTTTAGTGACTTGTTCCAGCAAGTTCGAACAATGCGAGTGAGCTATTATCGCGCCCACTCGCAGGGTTGCGAGAACCTGGGCTCGCTACTGAAACCTTGCAAAATATTACCAGTATTGGTGCTGCTGCCTTAAACGGGTCCCACCGCCAGCGACAGCGAGTCTGACTCATGGATGAGAAGTACCGCAGGGCCGTGGATGCCGCCGCGATTTTTTCCGAAACCGATCCGACCGGCCGGATTACCCACGTCAACGATCAATTCTGCGCGATCTCCGGCTATAGCCGCGAGGAGTTGCTCGGGCAAAACCATCGCCTGCTCAATTCCGGCATGCACTCGGCCGAGTTCTTCGCTGGAATGTGGCGCACCATCGCCTCGGGCAATGTCTGGAAGGGCGAAATCTGCAACCGCGCGAAAGATGGCAGCCTGTACTGGGTCGAAAGCACCATGGTGCCGGTGCTCGATAAAACCACCGGACGCATCGAGCGTTATTTATCGATTCGCTTCGATATCAGCGAAAAGCGTCAACTGCTGCATTCCCTGCAATGGCGGGTCGGACATGACGTGCTGACCGGGCTGCCCAATCGTGCGTTTCTCTCGGATTTGCTGGACCAGGCGCTGGAATTCTCGCGGCAGGAAAGCATCCCGCTGGCGGTGTGCATGCTCGATCTCGATGGTTTCAAGGCCGTCAACGATGGCTACGGGCATGCCAGCGGCGATCTTTTATTGGTGGAAGTTGCCAAACGATTGCGCGGCATCCTGCGTGGCGAAGATGTGGTGGCGCGACTGGCCGGTGACGAGTTTGTGCTGGTGTTGCGTTATGTGCGCGACTTGCCGGAATTGCACGCGGCGCTGAACCGGGTGCTGGAAGCGATCTGCGCGCCTTACTCGCTCAGTGGCAAGGACATCAATGTGTTTGCCAGCATCGGCGTCACGCTGTTCCCCCATGATAATGAAGATGCCGAAACGCTGTTGCGCCATGCCGATCAGGCGATGTACGTGGCCAAGCAGAGTGGCCGCAAGCGCTTTCATTTATTTGATGTGTCCCGGGATCGAGAGGTCAAGGCCACCCACCAGACGGTCGAGCAGGTGCGTCAGGCGCTTGCTTGCGACGAGTTGCGCCTGCATTTCCAGCCCAAGGTCGACATGCGTCGTGGCAAAGTCGTCGGTTTCGAGGCGTTGCTGCGCTGGCAACATCCGCAAAATGGCATCGTGCCTGCCCGTGAGTTTTTGCCGGTGGTCGAAGAGACCGACCTGATCATCGATATCGGTGAGTGGGTGATGGATCAGGTGCTGGCGCAGATGGAGCAGTGGCGGCACGCCGGGCATGACTGGCCGGTGAGCGTCAACATCGCGGCGCGGCATTTTCAGCGGGCGGACTTTGTCGAACGGCTAAAGGGTGTGCTGGCAAGGCATGTCGGGGTTGCGCCGCAACGGCTGGACCTGGAAATTGTCGAGTCGGTCGCCATCGAGAACATCCAGCATGTGAGCGACTGCTTGCAAGCCTGTCAGGCGCTGGGGGTGCAATTCTCATTGGGGGATTTCGGCACGGGTTATTCGTCCCTGAGCTACCTCAAGCGTCTGCGCACCCAAACCATCAAGATCGATAAATCTTTTGTGCGCGATATTCTGCATGACCGTGACGACCTTGCCCTGACCACCGCGATCATCGGCCTGGCGCGGGCATTTGGCCGGCAGGTGATTGCCGAAGGATTGGAGAGCGTCGAGCACGGGGAGTTGCTGCTGCAGTTGGGTTGCGAAGTGGCGCAGGGCTATTTCATTGCCCGGCCGATGCCACCCGTGGAAGTGCCGGGCTGGGTGGCAGGGTTTGTTGCGCCGCCGCAGTGGCGGTCACTGGATCAAACTGCCTGAATTCCTTTTGGCAGGATGAAGAGCAAATGTGGGAGCGAGCCTGCTCGCGAAAGCGGTGGATCAGTCAGCATCGATATTGGATGTGAGGGATTCTTCGTCGGAACGCCGCCCGGAGCCGGCTCGCTCCCACAGTGGTGCTCTGTGGGGAAGGTTATGATTTGCCACCAATATAAAGTCGAATGATGTCATCAATCTCCCCGGACATTTTCATGCGCACCAACGTACGCAGAATCCGTTGTACCGGCACCTTCGGATCATTGCGTACGTAGCAACCGACGCTTTGCTCCTGCAGCACCGCTACACCTTGCAGTTGTCGGCCCGGCAGCAGCCGCTGATTGAACCAGTCCAGCGTCCATTGATTGCTGACGGCATAGCGATTGCGCCCGGCGTGAAGTTTTTCCAGCACTTGCTCCTGATTGCGAGCGTCGTCGCGTAGCAGCTGATTGGCATCGAACAGCGGTTGCAGGGTCGGGTAGCTATAGCCGAGCACGGTGCCGATGGGTTGTCGCGACAGGTTCGCCGGTATCACCGAGGTTTGCGGGTCAGGGCGGCTGATCAGTAAATCGGGTTGAGTAAAGAGCGGGATGCTCCAGAGGTAGTCGCCGGACTGGTTCGGCAACCAGGATTGCGCGGCATAACAGCGGACATCGACCTCGCCATGCTCCATGGCGCTTTGCACGCGCCCTCTGGGCAAAACGTGGAACTGCGCCGGGACGCCAACCTGGGTCGCGAGGCTGAGCATCACGTCATACAAAATGCCCTGGGTCGGCCGGCCATGTTCAAGCTGCACCATCGGCATTGCCCAACTGTCAGGCACCACAAAGCGCAACGGCGCTTGCGCGGCGACGCCGTTCAAGCTGATCGACAGCAGTGCCACCAAGGCCAGCCGCATAAACGCTCCGCTATCTTCGAAACAAAAAGCCCGCAAAACGTAGCTTACCCAGATTAGACGAGCGCACCGGATGCAATTTTGGCCTTGCTCCGCTAGCATTAGCCGCTTCTGCTTCTTTCGTTGCGATGGTTTTCGATGAGTTATCAGGTTCTTGCACGTAAATGGCGTCCGCGCTCGTTCCGCGAAATGGTCGGCCAGACCCATGTGCTCAAGGCTCTGATCAATGCCTTGGACAGCCAGCGGCTGCACCACGCCTACCTGTTCACCGGTACCCGCGGGGTCGGCAAGACCACCATCGCGCGGATCATCGCCAAATGCCTGAACTGTGAAACAGGTATCACTTCCACGCCCTGTGGCGAGTGTTCGGTATGCCGCGAGATCGATGAAGGCCGCTTCGTCGACCTGATCGAGATCGACGCCGCCAGCCGCACCAAGGTCGAGGATACCCGCGAGCTGCTCGACAACGTGCAGTACGCGCCGAGCCGCGGGCGCTTCAAGGTCTACCTGATCGACGAAGTGCACATGCTCTCCAGCCATTCCTTCAATGCGCTGCTCAAAACCCTTGAAGAGCCGCCACCCTACGTCAAGTTCATCCTGGCCACCACCGACCCGCAGAAACTTCCTGCAACGATTCTCTCGCGGTGCCTGCAGTTCTCCCTGAAGAACATGACGCCGGAGCGGGTGGTCGAGCATTTGACCCACGTGCTGGGTGTCGAGAACGTGCCGTTTGAAGACGATGCCCTGTGGTTGCTGGGCCGCGCCGCCGACGGTTCGATGCGCGATGCCATGAGTCTCACCGACCAGGCGATTGCCTTTGGTGAAGGCAAGGTCATGGCCGCCGATGTGCGGGCGATGCTCGGGACCCTCGATCACGGTCAGGTCTATGACGTTCTTCATGCGTTGATCGAAGGCGACGCCAAGGCTTTGCTCGAAGCTGTCCGTCATCTGGCGGAACAAGGCCCGGACTGGAATGGCGTGCTCTCGGAAATTCTCAACGTGCTGCACCGTGTCGCCATCGCCCAGGCCTTGCCTGAGGGCGTCGACAACGGGCACGGCGACCGTGACCGGGTATTGGCGCTGGCCCAGGCCCTGCCAGCCGAAGACGTGCAGTTCTACTACCAGATGGGCCTGATTGGCCGTCGCGACCTGCCATTGGCGCCGGACCCAAGGGGCGGCTTCGAAATGGTGCTGTTGCGCATGCTCGCGTTCCGGCCCGCCGACACCGCGGACGCCCCGAGGCAACCGCTAAAGCCAGTGGGGATCAGCCAGGCCACAGTTGATTCCGCCAAATCCGTGGCTGCCGCGCCCGTTGTTGCGCCGGTAGTCGCTGCGGCAGTTGCACCCGTCGTACCTGCGCCAGTTGTCACACCGGAGCCCGCGCCTGTGCCTGAACCGGTCGTGCCGCAGGTGATCGCGCAGGCGGTGGTCGAGCCAGTGGTGGTCGAAGAGGTCGTCGACCTGCCGTGGAACGACCCGGTCGAGCCGGCCCCGGTCCAGCAGCCAGCGGTCGAGCCCGTGCTGGAAACCGCCGCTGAACAACCCGAATTGCCACCGATGCCGTTGCCGACGCCGGACACCGCGGTGCCGGACGCTCCAGAGTGGGCCGCGGCGCCGATCCCGGAACCGACCGTGGCCGAAGTCGATGCCGCCACACCGGGCATGGACCTGGACGACGAGCCGCCGCTGGACGAGGACTACATCGAGCCGGACATGGACTCGGCTTACAGCTACCTGGATGATTTGGCCAGCGAACATGCCGCCGAGCCGACACCGGAACCCGAGCCTGAGCCTGCCGCCGCGCCGGCCACGGGGTTGGCCCTGCAATGGCTGGAACTGTTCCCGAAACTGTCGATCTCCGGCATGACCGGCAGCATCGCCGCCAACTGTACCTTGATCGCCGTGGATGGCGACCATTGGCTGTTGCACCTGGACCCGGCCCACAGCGCCTTGTTCAATGCCACGCAACAGCGTCGCCTCAACGATGCGTTGAACCAGTATCACGGGCGTACCCTGACCCTGACCATGGAGCTGATCAAGCCCGAGCAGGAGACCCCGGCCCAGGCGGCGTCACGTCGTCGCGCCGACCGCCAGCGCGAGGCCGAGGAGTCGATCCACGGCGATCCGTTCATCCAGCAAATGATGCAGCAGTTCGGTGCGGTGATCCGTAACGATACTATTGAACCTGTCGAAGCCCTGGTCAGTCAGGGCTAATAACTGAAGGCGTTCGGCTACAAGCACCGGGCGCCGCTTTAATCCAAGTACTTTTGAGGTGATTACCATGATGAAAGGTGGCATGGCCGGCCTGATGAAGCAGGCGCAGCAGATGCAGGAAAAAATGGCCAAGATGCAGGAAGAGCTGGCCAACGCCGAAGTCACCGGTAAAGCCGGTGGCGATATGGTCACCGTGGTGATGACCGGTCGTCATGACGTCAAGAGCGTGAGCATCGACCCAAGCCTGGTCGAAGGCATGAGCGAAGACGACAAGGAAATGCTGGAAGCCGTTGTCGCTGCCGCCGTCAACGACGCGGTGCGCAAGATCGAAGCCAACAGCCAGGAAAAAATGGGCAGCATGACTGCCGGCATGCAACTGCCACCGGGCATGAAGCTGCCGTTCTGATTCGCCACAGCGCTTCGGATGGGCTAAATGAAAATGCCAGGCATTGCGCCTGGCATTTTTGTTTCCGGCTGTTGGAAATGCGAAGTCTGTGAAATCGCCTTCGCGAGCAGGCTCGCTCCCACAGGTGGTCGAATTCCAATGTGGGAGCGAGCCTGCTCGCGAAGAAGACAACCCGGCCTTAAAGTAGAAACATCGAACGCACTATTGCCCCAAAGGTCTGCTCCCTATACCCCCGAACTCATCGACCAAAGGAGACGCTGACATGTCCGATCCATTGACCCTCAACCAACGCATCGTCCTGGCCTCGCGCCCGGTCGGCGCGCCGACGCCGGAGAACTTTCGCCTGGAACGGGTCGCGCTACCCGATCTGGCGGACGGTCAGGTGTTGCTCAAAACCCTTTATCTGTCGCTGGACCCGTACATGCGCGGACGCATGAGTGATGCTCCGTCCTACGCAGCCCCGGTGGAAATCGGCGAGGTGATGACCGGTGGCGCGGTCAGTCGGGTCGAGCGCTCGCTCAATCCCAAGTTTCAGGAAGGCGATCTGGTGGTGGGTGCCACGGGCTGGCAAAGCCACAGCATCAATGACGGTCGCAGCATCATGCCGATTCCCTCAACGCTGCCCAGCCCGTCCATGGCCCTGGGCGTCCTGGGCATGCCGGGCATGACTGCCTACATGGGATTGATGGACATCGGTCAACCCAAGGCCGGTGAAACCCTGGTAGTGGCGGCTGCATCCGGCGCGGTGGGCTCGGTGGTTGGCCAAGTGGCGAAGATCAAGGGCTTGCGGGTGGTCGGTGTGGCGGGAGGCGCAGACAAGTGCCGCTACGTGATTCAAGATCTGGGTTTTGATGCCTGCATCGACCACAGGAGCCCGGACTTCGTCGATGAACTGGCTCAGGCGTGCCCCAAGGGTATCGACATCTATTACGAAAACGTCGGTGGCAAAGTCTTCGACGCGGTCGTGCCGTTACTCAATCCCAAGGCGCGGATTCCGCTGTGCGGCCTGATTGCTTCCTATAATGCTAGCGAAGCGCCGAGCGGGCAGGATCGCCTGCCGCAATTGCAGCGTACGCTGCTGACCAAGCGCGTGCGGATCCAGGGCTTCATCGTGTTCGACGATTACGGCGACCGTCAGCCTGAGTTCGCCAGCGCCATGGCGCCGTGGGTGCGTGACGGCAAGGTGAAATTCCGTGAAGATGTGGTCGATGGCCTGGAAAATGCGCCCCAGGCGTTCATCGGTCTGCTGGAAGGACGCAACTTCGGCAAACTGGTGGTACGGGTCGCCCAGAACTAATTGATGCTGCAATTTGACGCTAAACAGAGGCGCGGGTATAAACCGCGTCTCGTTGTTTTGTCGGATTTTTCCCCCATGAGCTTCAGCCCTTTGATTCGCCAACTGATCGATGCCCTGCGCGTTTTGCCAGGCGTGGGTCAGAAAACCGCCCAGCGCATGGCGTTGCAGTTGCTTGAGCGTGATCGCAGCGGCGGCTCGCGATTGGCACAGGCCCTGAGCCAGGCCATGGAAGGGGTCGGTCACTGCCGTTTGTGCCGCACGCTGACCGAAGATGATCTTTGCCCGCAGTGCGCCGATACCCGGCGCGACGATACGCTGCTCTGCGTGGTGGAGGGGCCAATGGATGTCTACGCCGTGGAGCAGACCGGTTTTCGCGGCCGCTATTTCGTGCTCAAGGGACACCTGTCGCCCCTCGATGGCCTGGGGCCGGAAGCCATTGGCATTCCCCAGTTGATGGCGCGGATCGAGGAAGCGGGTACGTTCACCGAAGTGATCCTCGCCACCAACCCGACGGTGGAAGGGGAGGCCACGGCGCACTACATCGCCCAGTTGCTCAGCAGCAAAGGCCTGATCGCTTCGCGTATTGCCCATGGCGTGCCGCTTGGGGGCGAGTTGGAACTGGTGGATGGTGGGACACTGGCGCATTCGTTTGCGGGGCGTAAACCGATTTCGCTTTAGTTTGTGTGTCGTCTGTTATGACGCCTTCGCGAGCAGGCTCGCTCCCACATTGGATTTTCGGTGTATACGAATCCCTTGTGGGAGCGAGCCTGCTCGCGAAGGGTGCACCTCGGACTCCCTGATTCACACAATCCTGTTGTAAACCAAGCAAGCGCTCGGTTAACTTCGCTGAACCCTTCAGTGGAGTTCGCCGATGCCTGCCTTTCAGGAATACTTCGATCCCAGCCACCAATTGGTCCGCGACAGCGTCAGACGATTCGTCGAACGCGAGATTCTTCCTGACATCGATCAGTGGGAAGAAGCCGAAAGCTTTCCCCGTGAGCTTTACCTCAAGGCTGGTGCGGCGGGGATTCTCGGGATCGGTTACCCGGAAGCGCTCGGCGGGAGCCATGAAGGAGATTTGTTCGCCAAGGTCGCCGCCAGCGAAGAGCTGATGCGCTGTGGTTCAGGTGGCCTGGTAGCGGGGTTGGGGTCGTTGGACATCGGTCTGCCGCCGATTCTTAAATGGGCCAGGCCACAAGTCCGTGACCACGTCGTGCCGCAGGTGGTGTCCGGCAAGAAGATCAGCGCCCTGGCCGTCACCGAACCCGGCGGCGGTTCAGACGTCGCCAACCTGCAAACCCGCGCCGTGCGTGACGGCGATTTTTACCGGGTCAGCGGCAGCAAAACCTTTATCACCAGTGGCGTACGTGCGGATTACTACACGGTTGCGGTGCGCACCGGTGAGCCGGGTTTCGCCGGCATCAGCCTGTTGTTGATCGAGAGGGGCGCCCCCGGTTTCACCGTGGGGCGGCAGTTGAAGAAAATGGGCTGGTGGGCATCGGACACCGCCGAGCTGTTCTTCGATGATTGCCGCGTGCCGGTGGGCAATCTGATCGGCAGCGAGAACATGGGCTTTGCCTGCATCATGGGCAATTTCCAGAGCGAACGCCTGGCGCTGGCCTTGATGGCCAACATGACGGCGCAGCTCGCCCTGGAGGAAAGCCTGAAATGGGCACGGGAGCGTGAGGCCTTCGGCAAACCTATCGGCAAGTTCCAGGTGATCAAGCACCGCCTCGCCGAAATGGCCACAGAACTGGAAGTCTCAAGGGAGTTCACCTACCGCCAGGCGGCGAAAATGGCCGCGGGGCAGAGTGTGATCAAGGAGATCTCCATGGCCAAGAATTTCGCCACCGACACGGCGGACAGGATTACTCACGACGCGGTGCAGATCCTGGGGGGAATGGGCTACATGCGCGAGAGTCTGGTGGAGCGGCTGTACCGGGATAACCGGATACTTTCGATCGGGGGCGGGACGCGGGAAGTGATGAACGAAATCATCAGCAAGCAGATGGGGCTTTGAGATTTGCGGTGTGACTACTGACGCTTTCGCGAGCAGGCTCGCTCCCACAGGGGGGCTTCGGCGTACACATATTTTGCGTATGACGAAAGTCGACTGTGGGAGCGAGCCTGCTCGCGAAGAGGCCGGTACAGACGCTACTTACTTGTCGGTAAGGGCAAACTGAGTCAGGCAGAACGTCGCAATACCCATATCTTCGAGACGCTGCGATCCACCCAGCTCCGGCAAGTCAATGATCGCCGCCGCTTCATGCACCCGGGCGCCCATGCGGCGAATCAGGTTCGCTGCCGCGATCAGAGTGCCACCGGTGGCGATCAAATCATCGAACATCACCACCGAGTCGCCCTCGCAGAGGCTGTCGGCGTGCACTTCGAGGAAGGCTTCACCGTACTCGGTCGCATAGCCTTCGGCCAGGACATCGGCCGGTAGTTTGCCTTGCTTACGGAACAGCACCAGCGGTTTGTTCAGCTGATAGGCCAATACCGAACCGATCAGAAAGCCACGGGCGTCCATGGCGCCGATGTGGGTGAAATCGGCTTCGACATAACGATGGGCGAAGCTGTCCATCACCAGGCGCAAGGCCGTGGGCGACTGGAACAGCGGAGTGATGTCGCGAAAAATCACCCCCGGCTTGGGGAAGTCGATCACGGGGCGGATAAGGGATTTGATGTCGAAGGAGTCGAAGGCCATCGTTGGGGTGTCCTGGCAGGGCTGCAAACGACGCATTATAACGGCGGCTGACCCCTTATGCTCAGCCGCAACATCTTGAATCAGCCCTCGATCGAACCACCGGCCAAAGCGCATAGCTGGATCGGGTCGAGGATGCGGATTTCCTTGCCTTCGGCGGCGATCAGCTCGTTCTGCTGGAAGCGCGTGAACACCCGCGACACGGTTTCCACCGCCAGGCCCAGATAGTTGCCGATTTCGTTGCGCGACATGCTCAGGCGGAACTGATTGGCCGAGAAGCCACGCGCGCGGAAACGTGCCGACAGGTTGACCAGGAAGGTGGCGATGCGTTCGTCGGCGGTCTTTTTCGACAGCAGCAGCATCATCTGTTGGTCATCACGAATCTCGCGACTCATCACCCGCATCAACTGACGGCGCAACTGCGGCAATTGCAGGGCCAGTTCGTCGAGGCGTTCGAAGGGAATTTCACAGACCGAAGTGGTTTCCAGTGCCTGCGCCGAGACCGGGTGCTTTTCGGTGTCCATGCCCGACAGGCCGACCAGTTCGCTCGGCAGGTGGAAGCCGGTGAGCTGTTCTTCACCGGCATCGCTCAAGTTGAAGGTCTTGAGGGCGCCGGAGCGTACCGCGTAAACGGAGTCGAAAGTGTCGCCCTGGCGGAACAGAAACTCACCCTTTTTCAACGGGCGGCCACGTTTGACGATTTCGTCCAGCGCATCCATGTCTTCCAGATTCAGCGAAAGCGGCAAACACAGCGGGGCCAGGCTGCAATCCTTGCAATGGGCCTGGTTATGAGCGCGCAGTTTTACTGGCTCGGACATTTCTTCGATCCTTGTGGGAAAACACACATAAGACGTAAGGGTAACTCAGCAGAGGGCACTGGGCCAGTGCATGGCGCTTTTGTCGCACCTCTAGATCACCCGTGAAAACCGCTGGCGGCTGTGGTGTTCCAAGTATGCATCGAACACCATGCACACCGAGCGCACGAGCAAGCGTCCGGCCGGCAATACAGTGATTCTTTCACGACTCAGTTCGATCAGGCCGTCTTTGGCCATGTTCTGCAATTGCGGCCAAAGTTCGCCGAAATAGCCTTGAAAATCGATGTTGAAGGCCTGTTCGATCTGGGCGAATTCCAGAGTGAAATCGCAGATCAACTGTTGTATCACGGCACGCCGAAGGCGGTCATCGGCGTTGCACAACAAGCCGCGGCTGGTGGCCAGTTGCGCAGAGTCCAAAGCGTTCTGGTACTGGTTCAAGTCGCTGCTGTTCTGGCAGTACAAGTCGCCGATCTGGCTGATAGCCGACACGCCCAGGCCGATCAGATCGCAATGCCCGTGGGTGGTGTAACCCTGGAAGTTACGTTGCAGGGTCGATTCTTCCTGGGCAACCGCCAGTTCATCGTCAGGCAGGGCGAAGTGATCCATGCCGATGTAGCGGTAACCGGCGCCGGTCAGTTGTTCGATGGTGCGCTGCAGCATTTCCAGCTTCTGCGCTGGCGTCGGCAACTCATCGCTGTTGATCCGCCGTTGCGGCATGAAGCGTTCCGGCAGATGCGCGTAGTTGAAGACCGAGAGCCGGTCCGGTTGCAGGCGGATGACTTCTTCGACGGTGTGGGCGAAGTTCTCCGGGGTCTGTCTCGGCAAGCCGTAGATCAGGTCGATGTTGATCGAACGAAATTGCAGGGTGCGGGCGGCGTCGATCACCGCGCGGGTTTCCTCCAGGCTTTGCAGGCGATTGACTGCACGCTGGACGGCCGGGTCGAGGTCTTGCAGGCCGATGCTGACCCGATTGAAGCCCAGTTCGCGCAACAGGCCCATGGTCGACCAGTCGGCTTCACGAGGGTCGATTTCAATGCCGTAGTCGCCGGAATCGTCATCCAGCAAATTGAAATGCTTGCGCAGGTGCGCCATCAGCTGACGCAGTTCGTCGTGGCTGAGAAACGTTGGCGTGCCGCCACCAAAGTGCAGCTGCTCGACCTTTTGCGCGGGGTCGAGGTGACAGGCAATCAGCTGGATTTCCTGTTCCAGGCGCTGCAGGTAGGGCAGGGCGCGGCCACGATCCTTGGTGATGACTTTGTTGCAGGCGCAGTAATAGCAAATGTTCGCGCAGAACGGCACGTGGACGTACAGCGACAACGGGCGCTGGGCCTTGCGGCTGTCGCGCAGGGCGTGGAACAGGTCGAAGGTGCCGACCTGGCCATGGAACTGCATGGCGGTCGGATAGGAGGTGTAGCGCGGTCCCGCCAGGTCATAACGGCGGATCAGATCGGTATCCCAACGAATGGCGTCGAGCATTATGCGGGCATCCCCCGGAATAGGCTGGCAGTGGCGGCCAGTCTAGGGGGGGTGACATGTGGGGATCTTGATTTGCATCAAGGTCGGGATCTGTGTCGTTGGTGCGGACCGCTTCGCGAGCAGGGGAGCGCATTCCAAATGTGGGAGCGAGCCTGCTCGCGAAGGGCGCGCCGCGGAACTAATGTCCCATGAGCCAATGCTGATGCGGCCCCGGCAAGGTCCAGATACCGAACAGCATCACCAGCAATCCACCGGTCATGCGCACGCTGCGTTTGCGCAACAATGCCGTCACCCGTTCCGCCGCCAGCCCGGTGGCGAGCAGCACCGGCCAGGTGCCGAGGCCGAACGCCAACATCAGCAACGCGCTGTCCAGTGCATTGCCCTGGCTGGCCGACCACAGCAGGGTGCTGTAAACCAGACCGCAAGGCAGCCAGCCCCAGAGCGTTCCCAGAAGCAGTGCGCGGGGGACGTTCGACACCGGCAGCAGTTTGTTGGCCACCGGCTGGATATGCCGCCAAAGCCCACGACCTACGCTTTCGATGCGCGTCAGCCCGCTCCACCAGCCAGCGAGGTACAGGCCCATGGCGATCAGCAACAGGCCGGCGAGCACGCGCATGAACAGCGCCGCCGGACTGTTGGCCACCGCCCAGCCGGCCAGGCCGATCAGCAGGCCGGCGGCGGCATAGCTGAGGATTCGCCCGAGGTTGTACGCCAGCAGCAGGCGAAAGCGGCGGCTGCGTTGCTCCTTGGGAATCGCCAGGGTCAGCGCGCCCATCAAGCCGCCGCACATGCCCAGGCAATGACCGCCACCGAGCAGACCGAGAATCACCGCAGACACCAGCAATGGCGCCAATTCAAGCATGGGGCGGGGCCTTGTCGTCGGGTTGGGCCGGATGGCCGCTGGCCTCGTCGACGGCTGCGGTGTGCTTCGGGTCCTGATCATCGAACAGGATGCTGTGGGCCGGGCCGTCGAGGTCGTCGTACTGACCGCTGTCGACCGCCCAGAAGAAGATGTAGATAGCGATGGCCACGATCAGCAGCGCGGCCGGGATCATCACGTAAAGAGCTGGCATCTGGACTCCATGCCCGCTCGGCTCAGGCCGGCAACGGGCGGGTTTCTGGCGTGATGCCGGCAGCCGGCCCACTCGGCAGGCGAGTCAGGCGCAGGGCATTGAGCACCACGGTCAACGAACTGATGGACATGCCGACCGCAGCCCACACCGGCGTGATCCAGCCGAGGGCGGCGAACGGCAACATGAGGCCATTGTACAGCGCCGCCCACAGCAGGTTCTCGATGATTACCCGACGGGTGCGCCGGGCCAGGCCGAAGGCTTGCACCAGTGCATCGAGGCGATTGGACAGCAACACGGCGTCGGCGCTGGTTTTTGCCAGATCGGTGGCCGAGCCCATGGCGACACTGATGTCAGCGGCGGCCAACACCGGCACATCATTGACCCCGTCCCCGAGCATCAACACCTTGCGACCTTGCAGATGCAGCTGTTGCAGAACCTGTAACTTATCATCGGGGCGCAAGCCGCCGCGGGCTTCGTCGATGCCGAGTTCGGCGGCGACACTGGCGACCATCGGCGAGCTGTCGCCCGACAGCAACAATGTGCGCCAGCCGCGTGCCTTGCAGGCGGCCAACAGGGCCGGGGCGTCGGCGCGCAAGCGGTCATCGAGCACGAACCAGGCCAGGGGCCCCTGTTGGTCGCCGAGCAGCAACCATTGGCCAGGCTCATCCGGCATCGATGGCACGACGGCACCGCTGAGTTCACAAACAAACCCGGCTTGGCCGATGCGCAGACGCTGTTCGCCGACCAGTCCTTCAAGGCCGAGGCCCGGCGTGCTGTGCACGTCTTCGGCGGCCAGTGGCGCGCGACCGAAGGCGCGGGCGATCGGGTGTTCGGAGCGGTTTTCCAAAGCGGCGGCCAGGCTCAGGCATTGATCGCTGTGGAGGGCGCCGAGGGGGCGGATCGAGCGTAGCGCCAGACGTCCTTCGGTGAGGGTGCCGGTCTTGTCGAAAATCACCGTGTCGATCTGATTCAGGCCTTCGAGCACATGACCACGCGTCAGCAGCAAACCGAGTTTGTGCAGGGTGCCGGTGGCGGCGGTGAGGGCGGTCGGCGTCGCCAGGGAGAGGGCACAGGGGCAAGTTGCCACCAGCATCGCCAGCACAATCCAGAAGGCTCGCGACGAGTCCAGCTCCCACCACAGCAGGCCAATACAGGCGCACGCAATCAGCGTCAGCAGCAGGAACCATTGGGCGGCGCGGTCGGCGATTTCCGCCAGTCGTGGTTTTTCCGCCTGGGCACGATCCAGCAAACGGACGATGGCGGAGAGGCGCGTGTCCTGGCCGAGCGCCTGGACTTGCACGGTCAGCGCGCCTTCGACGTTCAGGGTGCCTGCAGTGACGGCGTCGCCTGGCGTACGGGGTTGCGGCAGGTATTCGCCAGTCAGCAGCGACTCGTCGATGCTCGACTGGCCGTCGAGGATCTTGCCATCAGCCGGGAGGATTGCACCCGGGTGCACCAGGACCTGGTCGCCCACCCGCAGTTCGCTGAGCAGGATCCGCTCGCTCTGGCCGTCGCCGCTCAGGCGCAAGCAGGAGGCCGGCAGCAGGTTGACCAGCTGGGCGGTGGCGGCGGCGGTGCGTTCCCGGGCGCGGCGCTCCAGATAGCGTCCGGCCAGCAGGAACAGCGCAAACATGCCGACCGCATCGAAATACAGTTCGCCGACGCCGGTGATCGAGGTCCAGATCCCGGCGATGTAGGCACTGCCAATGGCCAGTGACACCGAAACGTCCATGGTCAGGTGACGGGTGCGCAGGTCGCGCATGGCGCCCTTGAAGAACGGCGCGCAGCTGTAGAACACGATCGGTGTGGTGAGGAACAGCGCGACCCAGCGCAGGATCGCATGGAGTTCAGGGCTGAGGTCGATGTTGAATTCCGGCCAGGTGGCCATGGTTGCCATCATCGCCTGGAACCACAACAGACCGGCTACGCCGAGCTGGCGCAATGCCAGGCGGTTTTCGCTGGCCAGTTGTTCGCTGGCGCGGTCGGCTTGATAGGGGTGGGCAGCGTAGCCGATCTGGCGCAGTTCACTGAGGACTTGGCTCAGCGGTAACTGCGCGTCCGCCCAGCGCACGTGCAAGCGATGGTTGGACAGGTTCAGGCGTGCTTCGGCCACCGCCGGCAGGGCGCGCAGGTGTTTCTCGATCAACCAGCCGCAGGCGGCGCAACTGATGCCTTCCATCAGCAGTGTGGTTTCGGCCAGTTCGCCTTCATGGCGGACAAAGGGTTGCTGGACATCGGCGCGATCGTACAGCGCCAGTTCATCCACCAATTGCACCGGCAGCGCTTCGGGGTTGGCCGACGCTTCGCTGCGATGCTGGTAATAGCTTTGCAGCCCGCCCGCGACTATCGCTTCGGCCACAGCCTGGCAACCCGGGCAGCAGAACTCGCGGGTTTGCCCCAGGACCGCCGCGGTGAAACGGCTGCCGGCCGGGACGGGCAGGGCGCAGTGGTAGCAGGGGGTTGGGGTGGTCATTGGATATTCACTGGTACCGCTGAATCCGGGTCATCAGAAAGGGCCTCTTCGCGAGCAGGCTCGCTCCCACATGGATCATTGGTGTACTCAAACTTCAAGCACGACAGTGATCAACTGTGGGAGCGAGCCTGCTCGCGAATGCGCGAAGCGCAGCTTTTTACTTCTTCAGGTCTTCCGCACCCTGCAACGGTTCATCACCGAGCAGCAGATCCTTGTCATGGCTGACCAGTTCTTCCTCGAACATGCGCCATATGTGATCGTCCTGAGTACCCAGCAATTCGACAAAGCGACGGCCTTCGATCTTGTCGCTCAACTGACCGATGTAGCGGCCCTGTTCGGTTTCGCTGCGGGTCAGGACGATCTTGCGGTCCTTTTCCGGCTGTGTCGGCGAGATCAGGTTCAGCTCAAGGGTTTTCGGTTGGCTGTTGCCGTTCAGGCGCAGGTCGACTTCGCCGGTCACGTCATCCAGGTGAACGCTGGCGCGCATCAACAGGGTCTGCGCCAGCAGTTCACGGTCGAGGGAGCGGTTGATGCCTTTGCCGGCCTCGTAGTAGTTGTCGTTGACCAGGTTGTCCGGATTGTTCACCGCGATGGTCACCATGGACAAAGTCAGGGTCACCGAACAAGCCAGGATCCCGATGATGATCCATGGCCAAAGGTGCTTGTACCAGGGACTTGCGGCAGTTGCTGCGGGCATGATCACTTCTCTCAACGAATTTGTGGGCCGATGAATCGGCTCTTGGCTTCAACGTGAATGCTGGCGTCATCGGCGTCCTTGAGGATGAATTTCACCTCGTTAGTGCTCGATGGCAGGTGTTCCGGGGCCACGGACAGTTCGGCCGGCTGGCTGACGATATCGCCGGCCGCGACCTTGATCTCGCGCCTGCCTTGCAGCTTGAGGTCCGGCAGGCCGGTGGCTTCGAGCACATAGGTATGGTCGCGCTGATCCTTGTTCATGATCTTCAGGCTGTAGACGTTTTCGATCCGGCCCTCGGCGTTCTCGCGGTACAGCACACGGTCCTTGCTGACGTCGAAACCCACCAGCGAGCGCATGAAGAACGCGGTGACCAGCAGGCTGATCATTGCCAGCAACACCACGGCATAGCCAATCAGGCGCGGACGCAGTTTATGGGTTTTCTGGCCGGACAGGTTGTGTTCGGTGGTGTAGCTGATCAGGCCGCGTGGATACTCCATCTTGTCCATGATGGCGTCGCAGGCATCGATGCAGGCGGCGCAACCGATGCATTCGATTTGCAGGCCGTCACGGATGTCGATGCCGGTCGGGCAGACCTGGACGCACATGGTGCAGTCGATGCAGTCGCCCAGGCCCTGAGCCTTGTAGTCGATGCCTTTCTTGCGTGGGCCACGACCTTCGCCACGACGCGGGTCGTACGAAACGATCAAGGTGTCCTTGTCGAACATCACGCTCTGGAAGCGCGCATACGGACACATGTAAATACACACCTGCTCGCGCAGCCAGCCGGCGTTGCCATAGGTGGCGAGGGTGAAGAAGCCGACCCAGAAATAGGACCAGCCATCGGCCTCGCCGGTGAAGAAGTCGATGGTCAGCTCACGGATCGGCGAGAAGTAGCCGACGAAGGTCATGCCGGTCACGAAACCGATCAGCAGCCACATCGTGTGCTTGCTGAACTTGCGCAGGAATTTGTTGGCGCTCATCGGCGCCTTGTCGAGCTTGATGCGCTGGTTGCGGTCGCCTTCGGTGACCTTTTCACACCACATGTAAATCCAGGTCCAGACGCTCTGCGGACAGGTGTAACCACACCAGACCCGGCCCGCATACACCGTGATGAAGAACAGACCGAAGGCGGCGATGATCAACATGCCCGACAGCAGGATGAAGTCCTGTGGCCAGAAGGTCGCGCCGAAGATGAAGAATTTACGCTCCGGCAGGTTCCACCAGACAGCCTGGTGACCGCCCCAGTTCAGCCAGACCGTACCGAAATACAACAGGAACAGCACAGCACCACCGGCTATCCGCAGGTTGCGGAAAATGCCGGTGAAGGCACGGGTGTAGATCTTTTCTCGAGAGGCGTAGAGGTCGACGGTGTTGTTCCCGTTTTTGGCGGGCGGGGTAACGTCGTGTACCGGAATCTGGTTGCTCATCGGTTGCATCCCACGGCAGTGGAAAAATGCCTCGGTCAGTACGTGCCGACCGCGGTCAAAAAGAGGTGTTGCAGTGGCGCAATGATACGCCTGTCGCTCTGGCTCAAGGGTGCGACCTTTGGTCACGTTGGTGGAATCCAAATGACCGTGTAATGACCTGTATCAATTGACTTGTGAATTATGGCCGGTTTTGCGCAGGGCAGAGCTCAATCAGCCCATGGGTTGATCAACTGAACACCGCTCGATTGAAAGTCGCTGACATTCCGGGTGACGACAATCAGGCCATGAACCAGCGCCGTCGCGGCAATCAAGGCGTCTGCTTCGTTGACGCGATCTGGAACATGCAAACTTGCACACCGAAGGGCCACGGCGGCGTCGATCGGCAGGATTCGGGCATCGAAAGCCGGTATGACGTGACGTTTGAGCCAGGTACGCAATACTTTTCCCTGGGCGGGATCGCGACGCTCCATGCGTAGAACGCCTGTCTCCAACTCCTTCAAAGTAATGGCCGAAATAAACATACGGGGAGCGATGATGCTTTTGGCCCAGGCGACGACCTGGGCGTCAGCCTGGGGTTTGCGAAGTTCGGAAATCACGTTTGTGTCGAGTAGAAACATCAGGACAAGTCCACGGGGCGATGAGTGATCACGGCGCGTTCGGTTTCGAACTCGATGTCTGCCGCTTCTGGCATTACCAGCAGTTCGACGATGTCGGCGTTGATGCCGGTCAATTTCTGGTAATCCTCAATGCTTAGCAGCACATGGGCCGGCTTGCCTCGGTCGGTGATGAAAACCGGACCCTGGCGCGTGGCTTTTTTGGCACCACTTGTATCCTGGTTGAACTCACGGCTGGAAATGGTGGTGATGGCCATCATGAGTGACCCTCCTGGACGTTCTGATGTAGAAACGTTACTACCTGATTGTGGGCCTCGCAACCTCCGACGCTGAATGGTCGACCGCCGGTGTCGTTTGAAAATCTGCCCACATGGTTTGAGACAATGGCCGATTAGAAGGCGGGTTCGCACGGCGGTATTGTTGTTTGCGCCGCCTATGGCATTAAACGAGCGCCGCAAATTTCTTACTGCGGTGGATTTTTTCAAGGATGAGAGTTTATGAATGACGCTATTGAGCAAGAGTTGGATGTCAGTCTTGAAATAGAAACATTGAGGGCAATTCTCCGTTCGGGAACCACGGGAACACCCGCACTGACGGCTTACCTGGAAGCGGCGCTTGCCGCGCTGGAGTCAGGGGGCGAATTCCCCCAGACCATGAGTCTCACAAGTGGGGAAAACGGTCGGAATGACGGGCCGAAAAAAAAACGAAAGACCAAGAGCCTTGGTTCTCTGGATAGTTTGGGGGGTGGCAATATTGTTTGAGTCCGTTCATTGGCTTCCCATGTACGACCCAGGAATCACCTTGCAGGTTTGAATGAAAAAGGCCCCGCCAATTCACATTGGCGGGGCCTTTTTCATCGCATCAAGCGTTTGCCTTACTGGGCATTTTCCGCCGCAGCCTTCTCGCCGTGAGACAGGCTGTAGACGTAAGCGGCCAGCAGGTGAACCTTGTCATTGCCCTGCATTTGCTCTTGCGCAGGCATCTGGCCCTGACGGCCGTAACGGATGGTCTGCTGCAGTTGAGCGAAGCTCGAACCGTAGATGAAGGCGCCCGGGTGGGTCAGGTCAGGAGCACCCATGGCCGGGGTGCCTTTGCCCTGCGGACCGTGGCAAGCCACGCAGTTGGCAGCGAACAGCTTCTGGCCTGCAACCGGGTCAGCCTTGGCGCCTTCCGGCAGCTTGCGGCCATCGAGGTTGGTCAGGACAAAAGCAGCAACGTCACTGACGCCTTGCTCGCCGATCACTTCAGCCCACGCCGGCATGACCGCGTGACGGCCGCCCATGATGGTGGCCTTGATGGTTTCCGCCTCGCCGCCCCAGCGCCAGTCGGCGTCGGTCAGGTTAGGGAAGCCGTAAGCGCCCTTGGCGTCGGAACCGTGACAGACCGAGCAGTTGGAGGCGAACAGGCGGCCACCCATCTTCAGGGCTTGCGGGTCTTTGGCCACTTCTTCGATCGGCATGGAAGCGAACTTGGCGAAGATCGGACCGAACTTGGCGTCCGAACGAGCCATTTCCTTTTCCCACTCGTGAACGCCGGTCCAGCCGGTCTGGCCGTTGGCGAACGCGGTCTGCTTCTCGTTGTCCAGGTAGTTGTAACCTGGCAGCAAGCCTTTCCAGTTGCCCAGGCCCGGGTACAACACCAGGTAACCCAGGGCGAAAATGATGGTGCCCACGAACAGCATGAACCACCATTTCGGCAGCGGGTTGTCATACTCCTCGATCCCGTCGAAGGAGTGCCCAACCGTCTCTTCGGTGGACTCGGTGCGCTGGCCCTTGCGGGTCGACAGCAGCAGCCAGGTCAGGGAAAAGATCGTACCGAGACTGAGGACTGTGACGTACAGACTCCAGAATGTAGTCATTCTTTGTTACTCCTAGAAGCTTGCTCGACGTGCTTGATGGCTTCGGGATCATCCGCGAAAGGCAGCAAGGTCGCGTCTTCAAACTCCGACTTGCGCTTGGGGCTGAACACCCACAAGGCCAGACCGATAAAGGCAACCATCACGACAACGGTGCCCAGGCCACGAATCATCCCGATATCCATTTAGATCACCGTTTGCTTTTGATGATGGTGCCCAGGCCTTGCAGATAGGCCACCAGCGCGTCCATTTCGGTTTTGCCCTTCACGGCATCCTTGGCACCGGCGATGTCTTCGTCGGTGTAAGGGACGCCGAGCGCGCGCAAGACTTCCATTTTCTTCGCGGTGTCTTTGCCGTCGAGCTTGTTTTCCACGAGGAACGGGTAGGCCGGCATTTTCGATTCGGGCACCACGTTGCGCGGGTTGTACAAGTGCGCACGCTGCCAGTCATCGGAGTAACGACCGCCGACACGGGCCAGGTCCGGACCGGTACGCTTGGAACCCCACAGGAACGGGTGGTCCCAGACGCTTTCACCGGCAACCGAGTAGTGGCCGTAACGTTCGGTTTCAGCACGGAACGGGCGGATCATCTGCGAGTGGCAGCTGACGCAACCGTTGGCGATGTAGATATCGCGGCCTTCCAGTTCAAGGGCGGAGCGAGGCTTCATGCCTTCGACCGGCTTGTTGGTGACGTCCTGGAAAAACAGCGGAACGATCTGGGTCAGGCCGCCGACGCTGACGGCGATGACCATGAAGAAGGCCAGCAGGCCAATGTTCTTCTCGACTGCTTCATGCTTCATCAGTGAGCTCCAACTACAGCGATCTGTTCGGCGGCTTCGGCTTCAGCCGGGTTCGAGGCGCGTACGGTGCGGTACACGTTGTAGGCCATGAACAGCATGCCGGCGGCGAAGAACGCACCGCCCAGGGCGCGGACGATGAAACCAGGGTGGCTGGCTTGCAGCGCTTCGACGAACGAGTAGGTGAGGGTGCCGTCATCGTTGATTGCACGCCACATCAGGCCCTGGGTGATGCCGTTTACCCACATCGAAGCGATGTACAGGACGGTACCGATGGTGGCCAGCCAGAAGTGCGTGTTGATCAGGCCGACGCTGTGCATCTGCGCACGACCGAACAGTTTCGGGATCATGTGGTAGATCGCGCCGATCGAAATCATCGCTACCCAGCCCAGGGCGCCGGCGTGTACGTGGCCGATGGTCCAGTCGGTGTAGTGAGACAGCGAGTTCACGGTCTTGATCGCCATCATCGGGCCTTCGAAGGTCGACATGCCGTAGAAAGCCAGGGAGACGACCAGGAAGCGCAGGATCGGGTCGGTGCGCAGCTTATGCCAGGCACCCGACAGGGTCATCATGCCGTTGATCATGCCGCCCCAGCTCGGCGCCAGCAGGATGATCGACATCGCCATGCCCAGCGATTGCGCCCAGTCCGGCAGCGCGGTGTAGTGCAGGTGGTGCGGACCGGCCCAGATGTACAGGGTGATCAGCGCCCAGAAGTGCACGATCGACAGGCGATAGGAGTAAATCGGACGCTCGGCCTGTTTCGGCACGAAGTAGTACATCATCCCCAGGAAGCCGGTGGTCAGGAAGAAGCCTACGGCGTTGTGGCCGTACCACCACTGGATCATCGCGTCGGTCGCACCCGAGTAGGCCGAGTACGACTTGAAGAAACTGACGGGCAGGGAAGCGTGGTTGACGATGTGCAGCATCGCCGTCACGACGATGAAGGCACCGTAGAACCAGTTGCCCACATAGATGTGCTTGGTCTTGCGCTTGACGATGGTGCCGAAGAACACCAGACCGTAGGTGACCCAGACGATGGCCAGCAGAATAGCCAGGGGCCATTCCAGCTCAGCGTATTCCTTGGTGGTGGTGTAACCCAGCGGCAAGGTAACGATGGCGCCGACGATCACCGCTTGCCAACCCCAGAAGGTGAAGGCGGCGAGGCTGTCGGAAATCAGTCGCGTTTGGCAGGTTCGCTGCACGACGTAATAGGAAGTGGCAAACAGTGCACATCCACCGAAGGCGAAAATCACCAGGTTTGTGTGCAACGGGCGCAGGCGTCCAAAGCTCGTCCAGGGCAGACCGAAGTTCAATTCCGGCCAGACCAGTTGAGAGGCGATGAAGACACCGAGCCCCATGCCAAGGATCCCCCAGACCACCGTCATGATGGCGAACTGGCGGACTACCTTATAGTTATAAGCAGTCGGACTGATTGCTGTGCTCATTCTAAGGTTCCACGGTTTGGGTGTTTTATTAGGATTAAAAATCGGCCGCAAGTATGTAGAAAGCGTAGGGTCATTGCAACGCGCCATGACCTGGGTCAATGCGTTCAAATGCTGATTCTGCGGCCTTTCCATGCGCCGCGTAAGGACAAAATCGGCCGCGGACAAAACGTCCCGGAAAACTGATCAGGCGAGGGGGTCAGGTCGGATGTAACGGGGTGTGTTCAAACACAACGATTGGGTGACCGCAGGCAATTGGCGCGACAGCCGGTATCTACCAGCCTTTGCGGCCTGTCATCGGGCAGATTCGTCGAACACATCGTTCAGGGTCGACCTGGAACCGGCACTGGCCAGTCCGCATCGGAGGAAGCTTAGACCCGAATCCGGGGAACCGAAAGGCAGACTCGTGGAGGGTGCGACAAAAAGAAGCAGCTGCAAGCCGCAAGCTACAAGCTCCAAGTTAGAGCTTGTAGCTTGCGGTTTTTGCTTTTGCTCTTACTTGACGCTTGTAGCTTGCAGCTTGCCGCTCAACTGCTCATCACCTTTTGAAAGGCTGAACACGTAAGCCGCGAGCAGTTGCACTTTATCGTTGCCGAGCAGTTCGCTCTGCGCCGGCATATGGCCCTGGCGGCCATGGCGGATGGTCTGTTCAAGCTGGGTCAGGCTGGTGCCGTAGATGAAACCGGCCGGGTGCGTCAGGTTCGGCGCGCCCATGGCTTCAGTCCCCTGGCCGTTCGCCCCGTGACAGGCGACGCAGGTGGTGTTGAACGCTTGCTGCCCGGCTTGCAGGTCGGCCCCGCTGCCGGCAGGCAGAGGCAGGCCGGCCAGTTGGTGGCGCACATAAGCCGCGACGTTTTTCACGCCGGCCTCGCCGAGGACTTCACCCCAGGCCGGCATCGCCGCCATGCGTCCGCCCATGATGGTGGTCTTGATGGTTTCGGCGTTGCCGCCCCAGCGCCAGTCGCTGTCCGCCAGGTTGGGGAAGCCGAATGCTCCCTTGGCGTCCGAGCCATGGCATACCGAGCAGTTGGAGGCGAACAGACGCCCGCCCATTTTCAGTGCTTGCGGGTCCTTGGCCACTTCCTCCACTGGCATCGCGGCAAATTTGGCGAAGATCGGACCGAACTTCGCGTCTGCCTTGTCCATCTCCTTTTCCCATTCGTGCACGCCGGTCCAGCCGTTGTCGTAACCGGGCAGGATGCCTTTCCAGTTGCCCAGGCCCGGATAGAGAATCAAATAGCCGACGGAGAACACCAGGGTGCCGGCGAACAGCATGAACCACCATTGCGGCAATGGGTTGTCGTATTCCTCGATGCCATCAAAGCTGTGGCCCATGGTCTGGTCGACGCTGCCCTTGGTTTCGCCCCGGCGGGTGCCGATCAGCAACCAGGTCAGGCCGATAAGGCTGCCGATGGTCAGTACGCAGATCCACGTACTCCAGAAGGTGGTCATGGCCGGGTACTCCTTGCGGCGGTTTCTTGTTGAGGGCTGTTTTCCGATGGCGGCTCGTCGGCGAACGGCAGCAGGCGTGCTTCGGCGAATTCGGGGCTGCGCTTGCCGTTGAACACCCATAGGGTCAGGCCGACGAAGGCCACGAACACCACGACCGTGCCCAGGCCGCGGATCATGCCAGTACTGACTTCAAAGACCATGTGTTACCTCTTGCTCTTGATCGCAGTGCCGAGCACTTGCAGGTAGGCGACCAGTGCGTCCATCTCGGTCTTGCCCTTGAGTGACTCGACGCTGCCCGCAATGTCGTCGTCGGTGTAGGGCACGCCCAGCGTACGCATGGCCTTGAGCTTGGTTTCGGTGTGGCTGCTGTCAACCTGATTGGCCACCAGCCACGGGTAGGCGGGCATCTTCGATTCCGGCACCACGTTGCGCGGGTTGTACAAATGCGCGCGGTGCCAGTCATCCGAGTAGCGCGCCCCGACCCGCGCCAGGTCCGGCCCGGTGCGTTTGGAGCCCCAGAGGAACGGGTGATCCCAGACGCTTTCGCCCGCCACCGAGTAGTGGCCGTAGCGTTCGGTCTCGGCGCGAAACGGGCGGATCATCTGCGAGTGACAACCGACACAGCCTTCGCGGATATAGATGTCGCGACCTTCGAGCTGCAGCGCGGTGTAGGGCTTCATGCCTTCCACCGGTTTATTGGTCACGTCCTGGAAGAACAGCGGGACGATCTGGGTCAGGCCGCCGATGCTCACGGCGAACACCATCAGCAGCATCAGCAGGCCGACGTTTTTCTCGATTGTTTCGTGTTTCATGGCGGACTCCTCAGGCCATCTGCGCGGCAGCGGCGACTTCGGCAGGTTGCGAAGCCCGCACGGTGCGCCATGTGTTGTAAGCCATCAGCAACATGCCGCTGAGGAAGATCGCCCCGCCCACCAGTCGCACGATGAAGCCCGGGTGGCTGGCCACCAGGGTTTCGACGAAGGAGTAAGTCAGCGTGCCGTCTTCGTTCACCGCGCGCCACATCAAGCCCTGGGCAATGCCGTTGACCCACATCGAAGCGATGTAGAGAACGGTGCCGATGGTCGCGAGCCAGAAGTGCGCGTTGATCAGGCCGATGCTGTGCATCTGCTCACGGCCGAAGACTTTCGGGATCATGTGGTACAGCGCGCCGATGGAAATCATCGCCACCCAGCCGAGCGCGCCGGCGTGAACGTGGCCGATGGTCCAGTCGGTGTAGTGGGAGAGGGCGTTGACGGTCTTGATCGCCATCATCGGTCCCTCGAACGTCGACATGCCGTAGAACGCCAGGGAGACCACGAGGAAGCGCAGGATCGGGTCACTGCGCAATTTATGCCAGGCGCCCGACAGGGTCATCATGCCGTTGATCATGCCGCCCCAGCTCGGCGCCAGCAGGATCAGCGACATCACCATGCCCAGCGATTGCGCCCAGTCAGGTAGCGCGGTGTAGTGCAGGTGGTGGGGACCTGCCCAGATGTACAGGGTGATCAGCGCCCAAAAGTGCACGATCGACAGGCGATAGGAGTACACCGGGCGTTCGGCCTGCTTGGGCACGAAGTAATACATCATGCCGAGGAAACCGGCAGTCAGGAAAAAGCCCACGGCGTTGTGGCCGTACCACCACTGCACCATGGCATCGGTCGCACCGGCATACAGCGAGTAGGACTTGGTAAAACTCACCGGCAACTCAAGGTTGTTGACGATGTGCAGGATGGCGACGGTGATGATGAACCCGCCGAAGAACCAGTTACCGACGTAGATATGCTTGGTCTTGCGCTGCATCACCGTGCCGAAGAACACGATGGCGTACGCGACCCAGACGATGGTGATCAGGATGTCGATCGGCCACTCCAGTTCGGCGTATTCCTTGGAACTGGTGTAGCCCAGCGGTAGGCTGATGGCCGCCAGCAGGATCACAAGTTGCCAGCCCCAGAAGCAGAACGCGGCGATTTTCGGAGCAAACAACTGGGTCTGGCAGGTGCGTTGCACCGAGTAGAACGAACTGGCGAACAAGGCGCAGCCGCCGAAGGCGAAGATCACCGCGTTGGTGTGCAGCGGGCGCAACCGCCCGAAACTGGTCCAGGGCAAATTGAAGTTGAGTTCGGGCCAGACCAACTGGGCGGCGAGAAATACCCCGAGCCCCATGCCGACGATGCCCCACACCACCGTCATAATGGCGAATTGGCGGACCACCTTGTAGTTGTAGGCGGTACTGATAGAAGTGTTCATGGTTCCCCATCCACGGTTCAGCCGAAGGAAGCGCCGGCAGCGCACCCTTCGCCTGGAGTTATAGGCAGACTAAAAGCGAGGCAAGCATGGACAAACAGCACAAGGCCGGTATTGACGGGGATCAATGGGCGCAGTGCGTGCAGGATCATGGATGGCTGTGGGATGCCGCCGTGGCGCCGGCGTCGGCGACGCTGATCCTCGCCCATGGCGCCGGCGCGCCGATGGACAGCGACTGGATGAACGACATGGCTGCACGCCTCGCGGCGCTTGGCGTCAACGTGTTGCGCTTTGAGTTTGCGTACATGGCGCAACGGCGTGTCGACGGCGGCAAGCGCCCGCCCAATCCGGCACCGAAGCTGCTGGAATGCTGGCGTGAGCTGTATGCCGAGGTGCGACGCCATGTCGCTGGGCCGTTGGCCATCGGCGGCAAGTCCATGGGCGGGCGGATGGCCAGTTTGCTGGCAGATGAATTAGGCGCCGATGCGTTGGTGTGCCTGGGTTATCCGTTTTATGCGGTGGGCAAACCGGAGAAGCCACGGGTCGAGCATTTGGCCGGATTGAAGACGCGGACGTTGATCGTGCAAGGCGAGCGGGATGCGTTGGGGAATCGTGAGTCGGTCGAGGGCTATGATCTGTCACCGAGCATCGAGGTGTTCTGGCTGGTGGCGGGGGATCATGATATGAAGCCGTTGAAGGCTTCGGGGTTTACGCATGAACAGCATCTGGCGGCTGCGGCGCAAAAAGTGGCTGCATTCTTCAGTGAGACTTTTTGCCGGCTGTGACGGCCTCTTCGCTGGCAAGCCAGCTCCCACAGTGATCTTTGGTGTGGCTTGATGTTGAGAGCTATGCAGAACCCTGTGGGAGCGGGCTCGCCCGCGATGAGGCCCGAACAGGCGACATCACTTTAAGACTGGCAATAAAAAACCCGGAGGTTTTCACCGTCCGGGTTTGTTGTTTCCCGCATCTATCAGCGGTTAAACCGCTCCACCAACGAATACTGGGTATTCGCGGTTTTGGTCAGTTCTTCACTCAACAAGGCCGAGTTCTGCGCCTGTTCCGAAGTCTGGTCAGCCAGTTCGGAAATGTTGCTGATGTTGCGGCTGATTTCTTCGGCCACGGCACTTTGCTCTTCGGTCGCGGCAGCGATCTGGGTGGTCATGTCGGTGATGTTGGCCACCGCTTCGCTGATCCCCACCAGTGCCTGATCCGCTTCCAGTACCCGGGCCACACCTTCTTCAGCCTGGCGATGCCCGGCTTCCATGGTTTGCACCGCCGTCCCGGCGGTCTGCTGCAGCTTGGCGATCAGCGCGTGAATCTGTCCGGTGGATTCGCTGGTGCGTTGTGCCAGCTGCCGTACTTCATCAGCCACCACCGCAAAGCCGCGACCCATCTCACCGGCGCGGGCCGCTTCGATGGCGGCGTTGAGCGCCAGCAAGTTGGTCTGGTCGGCAATGCCCTTGATCACATCGACCACGCCACCGATTTCATCGCTGTCCTTGGCCAGTTGGGTCACGGTCAGGCCGGTTTCCCCGACCACCACCGACAGGCGCTGAATGGCTTCGCGGGTCTCCCCGGCGATGTCACGTCCACGCCCGGTCAGGCGATTGGCTTCCTGCGTAGCATCGGCGGTGCGTTGTACATGGCTGGCGACTTCCTGCGTGGTGGCGGCCATCTGGTTGACGGCGGTGGCCACTTGCTCGGTTTCGACACGCTGGCGTTCCAGGCCAGTGGAGCTGTTGTGCGCCAGGGCGTCGGATTGTTTCGCCTGATCGGTGAGGTGTTCGGCGGTATCTTGCAAGCGGGTCAGGCAGGTTTTCAGGCGTGCTTCCTGACTGAGGATCGACATCTCCAGGCGCGCCTGGGCGCCGCGGCTGTCGGTGTACATCTGCGCGATCAACGGGTCGGACGTGGTCTGCTCGGCCAGACGCAACAAACGCTTGATGCCGCGTTGCTGCCAACTCAGGCCCATCAGGCCCAGCGGTACCGAAAGGCCGGCGGCCAAAGCAAATCCCCACTGGGAGTTGAGCGAGGCACCGATCATGAAGCTCAACTGGCTGACCAGAATGAACGGCAGCCAGTCCTGCAGGACCGGCAACCATTTGTCGGTGGCCGGAACGGCCGACTTGCCCTGGTTGATGCGTTGGTAAAGCGCTTCGGCACGGCGGATTTGTTCGGCGGAGGGTTTGACCCGCACCGACTCGTAACCGATCACCTGATTGCCTTCGAAGATCGGTGTCACATAGGCGTTGACCCAATAGTGGTCACCGGTCTTGCAGCGATTCTTGACAATACCCATCCATGGCAAGCCTTGTTTCAGTGTCGCCCACATGTGCGCGAACACCGCGGCCGGAACGTCGGGGTGACGCACCAGGTTGTGCGGCGCACGGATCAGTTCCTCACGAGAAAACCCGCTGATCTCGACGAAGGCGTCGTTGCAGTAGGTGATCATGCCCTTGGCATCGGTGGTGGAAATCAACCGTTGCTGGGCCGGGAAGGTCCGCTCGCGTTGTGTAATTGGCTGGTTGTTACGCATGGCTTTTTAATCCGCAAGGCTTTCAAGTGCTCTATCGGCATCCGTTGCGATTTGTTGAGATTATTTTTCGATAATCAGTTGTGCGCCGCAAAATGCCCCTTGCGTCAGCCGGCAAGCATCGGATAAGTGAACAGGCTGAAGTGCAGCAGATTCAAACCGAAATGCGTGGCGATGGCCGCCGCCAGCCCACCGAAGCGGTAAGCCAGGCCATAGCCGATACCGGCCAGACTCGCCAGCAATACCCATTGCCAACCGGCACCCACATGCGCCAGGCCGAATACCAGCGAAGCGAGCAGCAGGGCGAGGTTTTCGCCGTAAGGCAGGTGTCCCAGGCGTCGGCTCAAACCACCCTGGATGTAGCCGCGAAACAACGCCTCCTCGACCAGCGTCACCAGCAGCAGATTGTTGAGCAGCCACAGCCAGGCCTGCTCTGGCCATTTCGGCGCCCAATCGATGACATCCAGCACCAGCGCGCCGCCCAGGGCCAACACGGCGCTCAGGGGCAGGGCCAGTGCGATGGCATACAGAAACAGCCGCGACGAGCGCCGGCCGACGATCCACGGACAGACCAGCAGCAGCCAGAAACCGATCAGGGGTTTGTCCAGATTCAGGTACATTGAAAACGGCACGGCATTATCGGTAAAGCGCTGCGGGTCAATGACGCGGCCGTTGTAGAAACCGGGTAGCCAGTGTGTCGCCAAGGCCACGGCCAGCACGATGAACAGGGCGTGGCCGAGGTAGCGGCCCAGTGGAAGTGTTTGCTGGCGAACGGAGAAACCGGCGATCAGCAACAGCGCGACGGAGATCGTGGCGAACCAGCCAAGGTGACCGTAAGCCAGCGCCATTCCGTAGCCGAGGGAGAGGAGGGCCAGGTGGGTCCATGGCAGAGTCAGCATTGAATATCCTTGTTTGTATTTCTGCAAGTCGCCTCGGCCCATTGTGGGAGCGAGCCTGCTCGCGAAGACGGCGGCACATGCACCAGAGATGGAGGCTGACAGACCGCTTTCGCGAGCAGGCTCGCTCCCACAATAGTGAGGTGACAGTCGCAGTTTCTGTGTCCGGCACAGATCCCCTGTGGGAGCGAGCCTGCTCGCGAATGCGGTGTATCAGGCGACACTAATGTTGAATGTGGTGACCCCTTCGCGAGCAGGCTCGCTCCCACAATGGCCATGTGTTGGTACGTAATCGGGTGATTGTATGCCGGGGCACTCAAACAAAAACACCGCCCGAAGGCGGTGTCGTTGTCAGCGTTAAATTACGAGGCAATCAACTGCCTCAACACGTAATGCAAAATCCCTCCCGACTTGAAGTACTCCACTTCATTGAGCGTATCGATGCGGCACAGCACTTCGACTTTCTCCTGGGTACCGTTTTCACGGGTGATGACCAGGGTCAGGTTCATCCGTGGCGTCAGTTCGACGCCGGTCAACCCGAGAATGGCCAGGGTTTCAGTGCCTCTGAGATTCAGGCTCTTGCGGTTTTGGTCGAGTTTGAATTGCAGCGGCAACACGCCCATGCCCACCAGGTTGGAGCGGTGAATGCGCTCGAAGCTCTCGGCAATCACCGCTTTGACGCCCAGCAGATTAGTGCCCTTGGCCGCCCAGTCACGGCTCGAACCGGTGCCGTATTCTTGCCCGGCGATCACCACCAGCGGTGTGCCTGCAGCCTGGTAACGCATGGCCGCGTCGTAGATCGCCAGTTTCTCCCCGGTCGGGATGTAGAGGGTATTGCCACCTTCTTCGCCGCCGAGCATTTCATTGCGAATACGGATATTGGCGAAGGTGCCGCGCATCATCACTTCGTGGTTGCCGCGTCGCGAGCCATAGGAGTTGAAGTCCCGAGGCTCGACGCCTTTTTCCCGCAGATAGTGACCCGCCGGGCTGTCAGCCTTGATGTTGCCGGCCGGGGAGATGTGGTCGGTGGTTACCGAATCGCCGAGCAACGCAAGGATGCGGGCACCGTTCACGTCCTTGACCACAGGTGGCGGTCCGCCGATGTCATCGAAGAACGGTGGATGCTGGATGTAAGTCGAATCCGCCTGCCAGACGTAGGTGGCCGCTTGCGGCACTTCGATGGCCTGCCACTGTTCATCGCCGGCAAACACTTCGGCATACTCCTTGTGGAACATGGCGGTGTTGACCTGCTCCACGGCGTCGGCGATTTCCTTGCTGCTTGGCCAGATGTCGCGCAGGTAAACCAGATTGCCGTTCTGGTCCTCGCCCAAAGGCTCGCGACTGAGGTCGATGCGCACGGTGCCGGCCAGCGCATAAGCCACCACCAGCGGCGGTGAGGCCAGCCAGTTGGTTTTTACCAGTGGATGGACCCGGCCTTCGAAATTACGGTTACCCGACAAGACGGAAGCTACGGTCAAATCGGCTTTCTGGATGGCTTTTTCGATCGGTTCCGGCAAGGGACCGGAGTTGCCGATACAGGTGGTGCAGCCATATCCGACCAGGGCAAAGCCCAGTTCATCGAGGTATTGCGTCAGTCCAGCCGCCTTGTAGTAGTCGGTGACCACTTTCGAGCCTGGGGCCAGCGAACTTTTCACCCAGGGTTTACGGCGCAGGCCTTTTTCCACAGCTTTCTTCGCCACCAGGCCGGCGGCCATCATCACGCTCGGGTTGGACGTGTTGGTGCAGGACGTAATCGCCGCAATCACCACCGCGCCGTTTTTCAGTCGCACCGTTTGCCCTTCAAAGTCGTAGTCCACTTCACCGGCCAGATCGGCGTTACCCACCGCGACACCGCCGCCGCCCTCGCTTTCCAGGCGACCTTCTTCCTTGCTGGTGGGCTTGACTTGCAGGCCGATGAAGTCGCTGAACGCTTGCGCGACATTCGGCAGCGAAACCCGGTCCTGCGGGCGTTTCGGCCCGGCAAGGCTGGCTTCGACGCTGGCCATGTCCAGCGCCAGGCTGTCGGTGAATATCGGTTCCTTGCCCGGTAAGCGCCACAGACCCTGCGCCTTGCTGTAGGCCTCGACCAGTTTCACGGTTTCGAGAGGGCGGCCGGACAGGCGCAGATATTCCAGCGTCACGTCGTCTACCGGGAAGAAGCCGCAGGTGGCGCCATATTCCGGGGCCATGTTGGCGATGGTCGCGCGATCCGCCAGCGGCAGATCGGCGAGGCCGTCGCCATAGAACTCGACGAATTTGCCGACCACACCTTTTTTGCGCAGCATCTGCGTCACGGTCAGCACCAGGTCGGTGGCGGTGATGCCTTCCCTGAGTTTGCCGGTGAGTTTGAAACCGATCACTTCCGGAATCAGCATCGACACCGGTTGGCCAAGCATCGCCGCTTCCGCCTCGATGCCGCCGACGCCCCAGCCGAGGACGCCAAGACCATTGATCATGGTGGTGTGGGAGTCGGTGCCCACCAATGTGTCCGGGAAGGCATAGGTGCGGCCGTCCTCATCCTTGGTCCAGACCGTGCGGCCCAGGTATTCCAGATTCACCTGATGGCAGATGCCGGTGCCCGGCGGCACCACGCTGAAATTATCGAAGGCGCTTTGGCCCCAGCGCAGGAACGCATAGCGTTCGCCATTTCGCTGCATTTCGATGTCGACGTTCTGTTCGAAGGCGCTGCTGGTGGCGAACTTGTCGACCATCACCGAGTGATCGATTACCAGGTCCACCGGCGACAGCGGATTGATCCGTTGCGGGTTGCCGCCAGCCTTGGCCATCGCAGCACGCATCGCGGCCAGGTCAACCACGGCGGGCACGCCGGTGAAGTCCTGCATCAGCACCCGCGCCGGGCGGTACTGGATTTCGCGGTCGGAGCGACGCTCCTTGAGCCAGGCGGCAATCGCCCTGAGGTCGGCGCCGGTGACGGTTTTTTCGTCCTCCCAGCGCAACAGGTTTTCCAGCAGCACTTTCAACGACATCGGCAGCAGGCTCAGGTCGCCCAGGCTCTTGGCGGCATCCGGCAGACTGAAATAGTGGTAGGTCTTGTCGTCGACTTGCAGGGTTTTAAGGGTGTTCAAGCTATCGAGAGACGGCATTACGATCACTCCTTTACGTCCGCACGGCTACGGACTGAGGGGGACGGGCAGAGCATTAAACCTAGCCCTGTTTTAGGTAGCTGGCTAATAACTGGACTCTATCGTTAAGTTCGAGGTTCCGAAGTCGGCTATCATGCGCCGGTTTTCGTGACAGGCTTTGCTCCAGCGCAAGTCTGGGCATCGCGCAGTGGTGAATGTCTCGCCATCTGCCCAGGAGTAAGAATGAACACCCTCTTTATGCATTGCCGGCCGGGCTTCGAAGGCGAAGTCTGTTCCGAGATTTCCGACCTCGCCGCACGGCTGAACGTGGCCGGTTATGCCAAGGCCAAGACCGCCAGCGCCTGCGCCGAGTTTGTCTGCACCGAAGAAGACGGCGCCGAACGCCTGATGCGCGGCCAGCGTTTCGATCAGTTGATCTTCCCGCGCCAATGGGCTCGCGGGATCTTTATCGACCTGCCGGAAACCGACCGCATCAGCGTGATCCTCGCGCACCTGGCGGACTTCCCGGCCTGCGGCAGCCTGTGGCTGGAAATGGTCGACACCAACGATGGCAAGGAACTGTCGAACTTCTGCAAGAAATTCGAAGTGCACCTGCGCAAGGCGCTGATAGCCGCCGGCAAACTGGTGGAAGACGCCCATAAACCGCGCCTGTTGCTGACCTTCAAGAGTGGTCGTGAAGTGTTCATGGGCCTGGCGGAGTCAAACAACTCGGCGATGTGGCCGATGGGCATTCCGCGTCTGAAGTTTCCGCGCGAGGCGCCCAGCCGTTCGACCCTTAAGCTGGAGGAGGCCTGGCACCATTTCATCCCGCGTGACCAGTGGGACGAGCGTCTGCACAGCGACATGACGGGTGTCGATCTTGGTGCCGCGCCCGGTGGTTGGACCTGGCAACTGGTCAATCGCGGCATGCTGGTGACGGCCATCGACAATGGCCCGATGGCCGAAAGCCTGATGGACACCGGCCTGGTACAGCATCTGATGGCCGACGGTTTTACCTTCAAGCCCAAGCAGCCGGTGGACTGGATGGTCTGCGATATCGTCGAGAAACCGGCGCGCAATGCCGCGATGCTGGAAGAGTGGATCGGCGAAGGCCATTGCCGCGAAGCCGTGGTCAACCTCAAGTTGCCGATGAAACAGCGTTATGCCGAAGTGAAGCGCCTGTTGGAGCGCATCGCCGACGGCTTCAAGGCGCGGGGCATTCGCGTGGAGATTGGTTGCAAGCAGCTGTACCACGACCGCGAAGAAGTGACCTGCCACCTTCGCCGGCTCGATGTGAAAAAGCCCAAGTCCCGCTGACACTCAGCGAATACCCTGTGGGAGCGAGCCTGCTCGCGAAAGCGTCCGGTCAGTCAGTATCTATGTTGGATGACACACCGCCTTCGCGAGCAGGCTCGCTCCCACAAGGGGGGGCGGCGTAATGCCACAGATGACCGAACACCCGGCAATGCGCGACAATGCCGGCAAGTTTCAGGAGTGAATCATGAGCGAAATGACTGACACGCCGGTTGACGGCACCCTCGACGCCACCGGTCTCAATTGTCCGGAGCCCGTGATGATGCTGCACCAGCACATCCGCGACCTGGTGCCTGGCGGCCTGCTCAAGGTGATCGCCACCGACCCGTCGACACGTCGCGACATCCCCAAGTTCTGCGTGTTTCTCGACCACGAACTGGTGGCGCAGCACGAAGATGCCGGTACCTATCTGTACTGGATTCGCAAAAAGTCCGGTTAACAACAATGCAAAACATGTGGGAGCGAGCAGGCTCGCTCCCACAGTTTTTGTCTAGCCATTGAGTCTCATCCGACTGAACGGCTGATACGAATCCGTTTACGCGCACTGCGTGTCAGGCGGATCGACAGCATCAGTGCCGCGCAACTCAGGCCTGCGATCAAACCTTCCCACAACCCGCTCGGGCCGCTGGCCGGACCGAACCAATCGGTCAGGCCCAGCACATAACCCACCGGCAGGCCGATGCCCCAGTAGGCGAACAGCGTCAGAATCATCGTCACCCGGGTGTCCTGGTAGCCCCGCAGTGCCCCGGCGCAGATCACCTGGATGGCATCGGAGAACTGATACAGCGCGGCATAGACAATCAACATCGACGCAATCTGGATCACGGTCTTGTCAGGCGTATAGATCGAAGCGATAGGTTCGCGCAGCAGCATGATCAGGCTGGCCGAGAACGCGGCAAACACCAGTGCGGCGCCCAGCCCGACCTTCGCCGCGAAGCGTGCCTGATAAGGATTGCCGGCGCCCAGCGCCTGACCGACCCTTACCGTCACCGCCATGCCCAGGGAATAAGGAATCATGAACAGCAGCGAGCTGATGTTCAGGGCTATCTGGTGCCCGGCCACCACGGTAGAGCCCAGGCTGCCAATCAGCAGTGCGATCACCGCAAAGATGCTGGATTCGGCGAACACCGCGATACCGATTGGCAGGCCGATGCCCACCAGGCGCTTGATCACCGTCCATTGCGGGCGGTCAAAACGAACCAGTACGCGTGTGCGGGCATAGAAGGGCGCCCAGCAGGTCCAACCGGCCATGCTCAACGCCATGAACCACATCACGATACCGCTGGCCCAGCCGCAACCGACGCCGCCCAGGGCCGGCATGCCGAAATGGCCGTAGATCAGCGCATAGTTCAGCGGGATGTTCAGCAGTAGCCCGCACAGCCCAATGACCATGCTCGGCCGGGTGCGGCCCATGCCGTCGCTGTAGCAGCGCAGTACGTAATAGAAAGCAATACCGGGCAAACCGAAGGCGATGCCGTGCAGGTAGCCCATGCTCGGTTCGATCAACTGTGGATCGACCTTCATCCAATGCAGGATCGGCTCGGCGCTGAGCAGCAGGGCGCTGCCGATCAGCCCGACACACAACGCCAGCCACATGGCCTGGCGGACCAGAGGACCGATCTCGTCAAGTTGTGCAGCGCCAAAGCGTTGGGCGACCTTGGGTGTGGTGGCCAGCAGAACGCCGGACATCAACAGGTAAACCGGAATCCAGATCGAGTTGCCCAGGGCCACCGAAGCGAGATCCCGTGGGCTGACACGGCCGGCCATCACGGCATCGACGAAGCCCATGGCCGTCGTGGCCAATTGCGCGACCATGATCGGCAGAGCCAGCCCGAGCAGGCCTTTGAGTTCTTGGCGAACCGGGGTCGTGCGGGGAGTGGCGGTTGTGGCGGTAGTCTCAGTCACGGAATTCACTAGCGAAGCGTCCAAGGTTTTTGATGCGCAAGGCAGCGCATTCTACGCGTTGACGTATCGGTCAGGAAAAGACTGTGTTGCGGATTTGTAAACCTTCAGCTTTACGCGATTTTTTTGTAGATACCGTCTTGTCCCTCATCGGGCAAGCGCAAAATTCGGGTCAAATGGCTGGCCCGATTTAAGAACGGCGTAGACAAAATGTAGGAGCTTGCGCATTGCTGCACAGATGATCTGTTTGGGGGCC